>CAVRVT010000001.1:0-1330000 GCA_963724725.1 uncultured Acidobacteriota bacterium
GGCATTCCGCCGGAATTCGTGCCGCACGTGTTCGAGCGCTTCCGGCAGGCGGACGCGGGCGTCAGTCGCGTTTACGGCGGCCTCGGTCTGGGCCTGGCAATCGCGCGCCACCTCGTCGAGCTTCAGGGCGGGCATATTTCTGTCCACAGCGAGGGGGTCGGAAGGGGATCGACGTTCCGAGTCGAGCTTCCGTTGAGAAGTGTGCCGCCGATAGCAGCCGAGCCCAGCGATCAGCGGTACACGCCAGCCGTAGATGTCCATCTCGAGGTGCCGCAGCTGAAGGGCATGAAGATTCTGGTGGTCGATGATGACCGTGATGCGCTGGCGCTCGTGCGTGAGATTCTTGAGGCGACAGGTGCTACCGTCGTCACCGCCGATTCTGGAATGGACGCACTCGACAGACTTCGACGCTCAAAACCCGACTTGTTGATCGCGGATCTCGCCATGCCGAATATGGACGGCTTCGAGTTGATCGACCAGGCACGGCGTTGTGAGGATCTTGACATTCAACGGGTGCCCGCCGTGGCGCTCACCGCATTCGCGCGGTCCGAAGATCGGGCGCGCGCGCTGCGCAATGGCTTCCAGTTGCACCTCTCGAAGCCCATCGATCCCGCTGAGCTGATGGCTGCGGCTGCCGCGCTGGGGCGACGGGTTCGACCCAGCGACTGATCTTGCACGTCGCAATGTGTCGCCGTCCTACCTCCAGTGCCCTTCCACCCAGAAGTAGCCATGACGATCGTGCGCCCAGTGGCCCGGAGTCCACACGCCGTGCGCGTGCGGTGGGTTGACCCATGTTCCGCGTACCCATTCGTACCGATGATGGGCCCAGCGATGGTACCCGGGTCGCCATGCCCACCCGCGATGCGGAGTGGGCGGTCTCGATTCATGGACCACGAGTGGCGGTGCCACCTGCACATACACACGCGTACTCGCTAACGCTGGCGCGGCACCCAGCGTCGCGAACAGGAGAAACGCAACTGACAGCCGAGCGAAGGGTTTCGGCATCTCAGCCTCCAGGTTGCAAACTTGCGAGACTGATGCCAACGCGCGAGCTCGACGCTTACACACGACCAGATACGGCTGGATCGCCGCTACTCGCTCTTCGCACCAGCGTTCAGCTGCCGCTGGTAGTCGGCTTCGTCGAAATAGCCACGCGACGAATCGATGAGTCCGTCGGCCTCGAGTGTCCACTCTTCTCGTCCACTGAACCGGACGGCGTTGCCGTTCCCTCCGGGGCCGCTGTTCGTACCCGTCGCCGTCCATCGAAACACGACCGTCTCGCCGTTGACTTCGACGTCGTCCATCCGCACGACCAGATCAGGAAAGGTGGTCATGAATTCCTGAGCCGCGGCCGCAACCGCGACGCGCCCGACCGATGCAGTCCCCTTGTTGATGGTGAGTGAGCCGTTCGGCGAATAGAACGACGCGACACCCGCCGCGTCGCGACTGCACCAGGCGGCGGTATAGCGCGTCGCGAATTCTTTGAGCGCAGGGGCATTCATGGAGGTCTCCTCGAGGTATGAGGTACTGAGGCGCCGGGGATACAATGCGGCCTGGGTGACGCATGAATATCGTCGTTCTCCTGAGCACTCTGCTCGCAGGCGTGCTCGTCCCGCTGGACCAACCGCTCACGCTGACAGCGGCGGTCCCGATCTTGGAGTGGCACGGATCGCAGCTCAAAGGTACACCTTCGCAGCCGGCGCGCAGAACGAAGCCGGCGGATCGGTGACACGGACGCTGACGCTCAAGGGAGAAGCCATCGGCCGCTACGTCAACGAGCCACTCGTGCCCGGCCTGACGTTCGGATGGTCGTCGGCCGCGCTGCACGCGGTGGCCTACGCCAGGGCCGACGGTCACCTTGCCATCTTCGATTTCGACAAGGTTCCGGTCGACGTCCAAGGCACCAAGGCCGTGCTTCTGCCAGCGTGGTCGCCGGACGGTACCCAGGTGGCCTACTTGCAGAAGACAGGCCGACGGGACTTCGTGCTTTCGATGGTTGGAGTCGCACATCCTTGACCGCTTAAGGTTCACACGACCCATGTCCGTCTTCACCAATCCTGCAAACGGCGCGGCTGAGCACGCCGCGGCCTACACCAAAGCTGTGCTCGACCTGATCGGCGATCGCGATCCGATCGGCGTCCTCCGTGAAACGCCCTCGCGGCTCCCACGCGCAATCGACGGCCTCTCACCCGAGCAGCTTCGTCACCCTGAGAAGCCTGGCAAGTGGTCGATAGCGCAAGTGCTGCAGCACCTGGCTGATTCGGACGTGGTGTGGGCATGGCGCATGCGCCTCATCCTGGCGCAGGATCGTCCGACGATTACCGGCTACGACCAGGACGCGTGGGCCGAGCGTCTACATTATGGCGACTCGAATCCGTCGGACGCGATCGAACTGTTCACGGTGCTGCGCCGCTCGAACATTCGCATGCTGGAGCGGGCGACGCCGGAGCAGCTGACGCGAGTGGGCATCCATGCGGAGCGCGGTCCGGAAAGCCTGGAACATCTCCGGCGAATGTACGCGGGTCACGACCTCCTGCACCTTGCGCAGATCGACCGGATTCGCCAGGCGGTGACGTGACGGGTGCAGCCCGCGGCCGGGAACGCAGTAGGATAATGCGCTGGTCGTGCGAAAGGATTGCAAATCATGTTGAGACTCAGGGGATGGATCTTACTGGCGGTCGCATTCGCCATCGGGGCCACGGGACTGGCCGCGCAGAGCGGCGGCAAGCTGACGACGGACGACCTGGTCGAGATCCAGCAGCTGTACGCCAGATACAACTGGACGCTCGACAGCGGGGATTCACAGGGCTACGCGGCCACGTTCACGCCTGACGGGGTGTTCAACAACAACGTGGGGCGCGACGCGATCGTGAAGTTCGCCGATACCTTCCACGCCGGTCTCGGATCGCACGTGAAGCACTGGAACACGAACCTGATGATCACTCCGTCCGCGGCGGGCGCCAACGGCCAGGTATACCTCGTGCTCGTGGACTACGCGACCAAACCGCCGTCCATCTTCACGTCTGCGGCGTACGCCGACGAACTCGTGAAGACCGCTCAGGGATGGCGTTTCAAGAAACGCGCGACCAAGGGCGATACGGCACCTGCGGCCGCCCCCAAGCCACAGCCCTAGCTCCCGGGGCGCCGGTGACGCCGCCGGGTCCGCTGGCAGGTACCGGCGCGACTTGGCCCGCGCGCCACACGTATCCATGCTGCACCAGACGCGCGACTGGTTCTTGCTGACGTCGACGAAGAACCAGCCGCACGTCGGGCACGCCTTCACCTGACGCATCGCGTTCGACGAGAGCAACGCGATCGCCTCTTCGACGATCCTGAGCCGAAGCGCCGCGGGTCCGGTCGATTCAACGGCAATCCGGCGTGAGAGTGGCGCATCGGCAGCCGCCGTGAGCTCTGTCACTCGCGCGGCCTCGATGAGGCCGCTTCGAAGGAGGGCGACGTCCGCCGCTGCCGCACGACGCCCGTCGAGCGATGCTCTGAGGATCCGCTCCAGCGATCCGCGCAGCCGTCGAAGCCGGGGCAACTCGGCGGCCGACCTCGCTCGGCTGAAGCCTCGCGCTCCAGGTGTTCGCGCTCCGGGTGTTCGCGTTCCAGGATCGAGCTGACGCGCTTCGCCATGGCTGATCACGCCGGCGGCTTCGCCGAACCGCGCGGCGTCGGCGAAGGACGTCAGGTGGTCCAGCTGTTCCAACGCGGTCCAGTCCTCCACCGTGTTGACGAAATCGAGCACCGGATGGCCGCCGGAGAGTGTGAAGCCATACGTCGCCGTCATGGATACGATGAGAGTGTATCACCATCTAACTTAGTTTGACAGGTGATAGGCGGCATGATACCGTCTAAACTGTTTTTGATGGTATGAAGCGACACACCCTGCAGCTGTGCCTGGCGTTCTTCGCCGTCTACGTCGTCTGGGGATCGACGTACCTCGCGATCCGCATCGCCGTGGGCACCGTGCCGCCGCTCTTCGCCGCGGGCATCCGGTTCGCGATCGCGGGCGTCGTCCTGTTCGGCTGGTCGCAGCTGCGCGGCGCGCCCGCGCCGTCAACGCTCGAATGGCGCAACCTGACAATCCTCGGCGCGCTGATGTTCCTCGCGTCGTACAGCGGGCTGTTCTGGGCCGAGCGCACGCTGCCGTCAGGCATCGCCTCGGTGCTCGTCGCGACCATTCCCGTCTGGACGGCGCTGCTCGAGATCGTCGTCTTCAAGCGACAGCGCCTTCACTGGACCCTGGGCGTCGCCATCGCGCTCGGGCTCGGCGGCGTCGTGATGCTCGCGCTCGACTCGACGTCCGTGGGCAGCGTCAACCTCCTGCCCTGTCTCGCCATCCTCGCCAGCGAAATCGCCTGGTCGCTCGGCACCATCGTGACGACGATGGTGAAGCTGCCGGAGTCGAAGGCGACGAGTGCCGGTGCGCAGATGCTGACGGGCGGCGTCATGTTGATCGCGCTGTCGGCACTCATGCGTGAGATCCCGCCCCTGCCACACATTTCCACGACGGCATGGATCGCGATCGCGTATCTGATCGTCGCGGGCTCGCTCGTCGCGTTCACCGCGTTCCAGTGGCTCCTCACGCAGGTGCCGACGACGGTTGTGACGAGCTACGCGTACGTCAATCCGGTGATTGCGCTGATGATCGGGCACTTTTTCGGCGGCGAAGTCATCAGTGCGCGTGCCATCGCGGGCTCGGCGCTCGTGCTCGTCAGCACGGGTGCGCTGCTGAAGGGCCGCAGCCGATCGGCCGCTCTGCGGCCTCTCAAGTCTCAACTCTCAAGTCTGAAGTCTCAGGAATTCATCAAACTCGAGACTTGAGATTTGAGACTTCAGCCATACTCTGCCAGGCTCATCTGATTTACACTCGCGCCATGCGCGCACTGACGATTGGACTCATCACGACGGGCCTGGCGTCGGCCGTGATGCTCGCCCAGACGTATCCTCCGCCGTTTCCACGCACCGGCGCCACGAAGCTGCTCGAGAACGAACGCGTCGTCGTGTGGGACGTGACGTGGCCGAAGGGCGTGACGACCGGGATGCACCGCCATCCGTACGACATGACCGGGGTGTACGTCGCCCCGGGCGATCGCGTCATCACCGCCGTCGACGGGGCAAAGCGCCCGGTCACGACGGCCGCTGGCGGCATCATCTGGCAATTCAAGGGACTGACGCACATCGAGGAGGGCACGAGCGATCCGCCGCTTCACGCGTTCATGATCGAGTTGAAGGAAGACGCACCCGTGGGCACCGACGCGTCGGAGGATCTGCCTCCCGCATTTCCGCGCGAGACCGCGAAACCACTGCTCGAAAACGAGCGCGTCCGCGTCTGGGACAATGTGTGGCCGGTCGGCCACGCTGGCCCGGTGCATCGTCACGTCCGCGACAACGTAGTCGTCTGGATGGCGGATGGCAAGCTGCGATCGACGCCAAAGGCCGGCGCGCCGACCGTCACCGAAGCCAAGAGATGGACGGTGACGTACTCGAAGCGTGGAGACGTCCACAGCGAGGAAGCGATCGAGGGTCCGCCTCGGGCCTACGTCTTCGAGCTGAAGTAAGCCTTAGATCCCCGCGAACCACGAGTATCCGTACGCGGGCTGCGCCGACCCTCGTCCGTCGCCGACATGCTTCAGTGAATCGACGAGCGTGATTCTGTCCAGATACTTCACGCTTTTGTAGCCAAGCTGACGCGCCACGCGCGCGCGCAGCGGCGCACCATGATCAGGCGGCAGGTCCTTGTCGTTGACGTTGTACGCGAGCAGCGTTTGCGGATGGAGCGCATCAGGCAGATCGAGGCTGTCCCACATCCCGTCGAACGGGGTGAACACCACGAATTTCGCCGCCGCCGACGTGCCAACGAGATTCAACACGTACGAGAGCGGCACGCCGGTCCACTCTGCGATGAAGGACCAGCCTTCCTCGCACGCCTGATGCGTGATCTGACGCTCGGCCGGCATTCGCTTGATCTCGTCGAGCGAAAACGACGACGGCCGCGCCACCAGCCCGTCAACCGACAACCGCCAGTCCGCGAAGTCGTCCTTCAGCAGCCGCTGATACGGGTCCGTCTTCGGCTGAGGTCCGCTGACGGGTATCACTTTGGATATCTCGCTACGCGTGAACTCGCGCGCCATCGAGTTCCGCGCCATCAACAGGCGCTGGGTCGCGTAGGTCAGCGTCTCACCCGGTCCCCAGATTCCGCCGGAATCCGGCGGAATGAGACCGTAGCGATCGGCGATCTTCGCGGCCGCCGCGAGCCCACTGACGGATGCCGCAGCGGCCAGACTGGTGGTGAGTACTCTCCGACGCGACCACGCTTCGCTCATGACAGCCCCCTGGCGCCGACGCGCCCGGTGATCATCGCTCGGGTCCGCGACGCGAAACCCGCGACATAGATCATCACGACGTGAACGATCAGGAACAACAACAACAGATTCGCCGCGAAGAAGTGGATGGTGCGGGCCGACTCGAATCCGGCACTCCACGTCACGAGGAATGGAAACACCGACGTGATCGCAGGAGACATCGCCAGGCCCGTCCAGATCATCACGGGAAACAGCAGGAAGACGACGGCAAGATACGACAGCCGTTGCAGCACGTTATAGCTGTACCGTTCGTCGGCTGGAGGCCTCGTCAGGCGCAGATGCTTCACGAATTCAGTTTTCAGCGCGTCCCAAGCGAGCTGACCGTTGGCAGGCCACAGGTTGCGATTGAAGTGCCGGGTGACGAATCCCCAGGTTCCGTAGAGCACGCCTGTGAGGACACACAACCACGCCGCCTGAAAGTGCATGTACCGTCCCCAGCCGGACGGCCCGCCGAGCATGAACGGCAGCGGTAAATCGAACAGCGACGGGGTTCCGACTCCGCCGGTCTCACCCCAGTAGAACCGGGGATGCGCGAGCAGAATACCGACGCCACTCACGACGAGCGAGACGAAACTGACCAGGGTCACCCAGTGGGTCACGCGCAGGAGGAGGGGGAAGCGCGTCATAGGCCTCACTTCGGAAAGATTACCGGCAGCACCGCATCGGTCGTGTAGACGCACCGGTCGTTGTGCCCGCATTCCGGCACGATCTGGACGGCGTGCTTTGCACCCAGCTTCTCGTTGATGTATTTCACGTACGCTTCACCTCGCGCTCGTCGCGTCGCGCCCTGCGCCATCGCCGGGCACGAGGAATCGAACCCGCCGAGCGGCAACGTATCCACCTGTCCAAACAGGAACGTCGTCGGCCGTGACACGAGCTGGCGTTTCAGCTGATCGTCACTCGTGGCGGCAGTATAGCCGCTCGTGCGATTCTCGAGACCAGCAGGCCAGCGGTCGTACGCGGGGCACGCGGCAGAATCGAACGGACCGTACGTGAAGTTCGTGTGCACTTTCTCGGTCTCCCACGCGCCCTTCGCGTTCTCGGGCGCCGCGTCGCCGATCGCCTGCGGCCGGGTCGCGTCGGGCCACGCGTAACTCGAAGGATTGGCGACGACGTAGGTGACGGGAACACCGAGCGTGTCGTGGATCTTGTTGGACATCTGATAACGGGCGACGAACTGACCGCCGGCCGAATGTCCAGCGACGACAATCTGACGCAGATTCGGAAACGTGTTCTTGCTGGCGAGCTTCCGCAGAATCTGATCGACGAAATCGAACGACGTGAGATCAGGATGACTGACCGCCGCTCCGCCGGATCGCCAGCTGTCGCCCGTGCAGCTCCAGCTGACTTCGTCTTCCGCGAGCGTGTCCTTGCAGCTGCCGGCGCTCGACGCGATCCGCGGAGAGATGACGACGGAGTCGTCGAGCGCGCCGGCGAGGAACGCCGCCGTGGCGGCCGTCGTGAAATAGTGATCGGCGTTGCGGTTCGTGCCGTGCACCATGATCAGCGCACGCCGGACGCCGTCGTTGCGCGCGTCGAGCGATCGCGTGCGGTAAATCAGCGACCGCGCCGGCCCTTTTCCGATCGTCACCCATTCGGTGCACGCCGAGGTCGCGGTCGTACACACTGGACCTGCGGCACCTGCCGGTCGAAGCTGGGCGAGCGCCAGCGTGATGGTCGCGGCAAGGACGAGAGTGGCTGTGCGCATGCCCAGACCATACCCGAACTCGACTCGGCCGTCAGCCCCGTCATGAGCCGCAGCGCTCGGCTGAAGCCTTCGCGCTCCCCGGACTCAGAACTTGATCGTGACGCCGGCGCCCACGGCATGCGGCGCAGGACGGCCTGGCGGTGCCGGCGCCGTGCGATCGCCGCTGACAAACGCACCGACGCCAAGACCTAACACGGCCATGACCATCGTGACGCTGGCGGCCGATCCCGCGCAGCCTCGAAAATCGCAGCCCGCCTGCCCCGCCATGAAGCCGAAGGTGGCGCCAACAGCCAGGCCAATGAGAGCGCCTTTCGCCCGCGAACTCATATGCGATGCGGCGGGTTGCGAGGCGGTCTGAGTGGCAGAGGCGGTGGGAAGAGAGGCGTGCTGAATTGAATCGTCGAGCGACTGTGCATGAACGCGACCGGGTGCGACCAGGGCGGCCGACAACGCGCCAACGATAGCCATCTTGAACATCGTGACCTCCACCCCGGAATGCGCAGAGTCGATGGGTTGGAGCTCGGCGAAGTGCTAGGCGTGTGTGGTGAATTCGACACGAGCGTGTGGCTGTGCAGCCACGTGAACGAGGCCGGGCGAGCGCGGACCGGCGTGTTTTCGGGCGAATTTCGTGGAGTTCGTTTTGCACAATTCGGTGCGCGGAACATCGAGCGTAACGAACCCATAACGCCTCGATGATCGAAGACCAACGTTCACAACGGAATGTCATGCGCCATTCACCGCTATGGATCATTGCCGCGTTGACCTTTTGTGTTGGAGCCGATTCGAGCGCGCAGCAGCCGACGGTCACCATCCTGCATTCCTTCAACGGCACGGACGGCTCAGGACCTGGACGCCTGATCAGAGTGGGTCCGGCGGAACTGTGGGGCGTGACCCAGTCGGGGGGCCTCTGGGGCCACGGTTCGATCTTCCGCATGACTCGGGCGGGAGCGTTTACGCCGGTTCATTCGTTTCTCGGCCTTGGCGACGGGGCAGCGCCGTTGGGCCTCGTCCTCGGTCCTGACGGCGCGGTGTATGGCACGACAGCCGAAGTGGGATCGGGGCCGACAGTCGTCCACGGCACACTCTTCCGAATCGCTCCGTCAGGCGCGCTGACGACGCTGTTCGTGTTCAGCGAATTAGGCGTGGGCTACAGGCCGGGCCCGCTGATGGTCACGCACGACGGCGCGATGTTCGGCGAGACGAGCGCTGGCGGTGCGAGCGGACACGGGACCATCTATCAGGCAGACACAAATGGATCGCTGACGATCGTTCACGCGTTCACGGCTGACGAGCCAAACGATTACGCGCGGGATCCGATCGTTGAGGCCGCTGACGGCGCGCTCTGGGGCACGACCAGTTCGGCTTTCGCCGGAATCGTCTTCAAGGTGACGCGCGCAGGAGGCTACACGCGGATACTGCTCGGGGGATCGATGCATGGACTTCTTCCAGTTTCGGACGGCAGCCTGTTTGGTTCTGCGCACCATGAAGGCATTCCAGCCTACGGCGACTACATGGCTCGCATCTCGCCGACAGGGACCATCACGGTCGGCAAAGATTATTTCTCCCACATCGACTTCACATTCTGGACGCAGTCTTCCGACGGCTCGCTGGTAGCGACAGCTGAAAACAAGATTCTGCGCGTCGCTTCGGATTTCACGTTCTTGGTCATCGGGGTGGCGCCATCGAGCGGAGTCACGCTCGTTGATGGTCAGGATGGGTATCTGTACGGGTACGAGCGGGGGCGGAGGTGTTTACGGCCAGGGGACCATCTTTCGTGCGGGCATGACCAGAGGCGCCACAGGCGTGCCGAACGACTTCGACGGCGATCGCCGGGCCGATGTGGCGGTCTTCCGTCCCTCCACGTCCGTCTGGTACGTTGCAGGATCTGGATCATCAATTGATCCGATCGGGGGGTTCTTCAGCGGCAGCACATCGGTTCCAAGCGACTACGATGGCGACGGCCGTACGGACGTGGCTCTCTTCTACCCGTATTCTGGGTGGCTGATTCGGATGAGCGGGCTCTCAATCTACCGCAGTGTGAACTTCGGCGGACCAGGAGACATTCCGGTGCCCGCAGACTTCGACGGCGACGGCCTTGCCGATATCGCCGTCTACAGGCCGTCGAATGGACGTTGGTACAACGCAAACCCTTCGTACAACCTCGAGTGGGGCATTCCCGGCGACATTCCGGTGCCGGCTGACTACGACGGCGACGGCAAGGCCGACATCGCCGTGTATCGGCCCTCGACAGGCACGTGGTACATCGTGTCATCGCAGAGTCACGCCGCAGCCGCGTACAACTGGGGAATCTCCGGTGACGTCCCCGTGCCCGCGGACTACGACGGCGACGGCAAGGCCGACATCGCGATGTACCGGCCATCCACCGGTCAGTGGTTCATTTTGACGTCCAGCTCCAACTTCATCGCCAGCGTCGCGTACCAATGGGGCAACGTCGGCGACACGCCGGTGCCCGCCGACTACGACGGCGACGGCAAAGCCGACATCGCCGTCTTCCAGCAATCCGGCTACTGGTTCATCCTGAAATCGAGTTCCAGCTACACCGCGTGGGACACGGTGCGGTGGGGCGGTCCCGGCGACATCCCGCTCGCCCCGGTACCCCATCAGAACGTGCCGTGAGTGATCAGCGGACGATCGGCTGCGTCCACGCGAGGCGGCCGTTTGATTCGAGGACCTTCGCGCGCACGTAGCCTTCGCCACCCGCGAATGCATAGCTCGCAGGGCTGGAAGCAGCTTCCTTCAGCACGCGACCATTCTTCCCGATGAACTGCACGCGGTACTTGCTCGATTCCTTTTCCTTGATCGCGATCGTGATCGACTTGTCCGTCACCTGATAGTCGCTGAGCTCGACGCCGGTGGACGCGTAGAAATCTCCGCGCTCGAGCGCGTCGAGAATCGGCCGCGCCGCGAGCCGTTCCGCCCGAACGTAGACCCAACCCCGCCCCGGCCCGGGCACGTCCGGGTTTCCCGGATCCTTGAACGTATGCGCGTCATCGTCGGCGATGCCGTACAGCATCCTTCCGTTCGAGAGCAGCCGATCCCAGACTTCTTCCATGCCCGGCACGCCGCCGCCGCCGAGATTGTTCACGAGGTGATGACCGTTGAAGATTTCGAACAGACGCAGCCGTTCGATCTGCTGCAGGTCGCCGCCGGAGATCGCCCAGACATAGTTCGGATGGTTGACGTGCGGAAGGCCGCCCGCCTTCTTGATCGCGTCCACGTCGCGCTGGACGACGTCCACGACGGAGCTGCCGTGCTGCGGCTCGACTTTTTCGGACAAGCCGAGGCCGTTGATGTGAATCGGCTTGTCCCCGAATCGATCCGTGATCTCTTCGCCGCGAATCAGGAGAAACTGCTCGTCGGCGCCGTGCAGCGCGTTCAACCCGTCGACGCTCGTCAGGAAATTGTGATCGCTCAGCACCAGGAATCGATAGCCATGCTCCCGATACCACCGCGCCACATCGTCCGGCGTCGAGTCGCCGTCGCTGTTGAGCGTATGCGTGTGCGTGTTGCCCTTGTACCAACGCAACGCAGCATTCGAGGACTGACTCCGATCCGACGCCCGCACGTTCTGAAATCCCTGGCCGACGCCGTAGGCCCCGATGAGGACGACGAGCGCCGCGGACCTGGGCGATGCAAGCAGGCACATCATCCGATTCATGCCGGTATTGTGGCCTACCTGGCCCGCCTGAACGTCACGGGGATTGCGCGCTCCCCTTCCTTCCACGTGCCCGCCAGTTCGCCGGCCGCGTTCAGTTCACCGGCAAACGAACCGTCGAGGACCGTGACGGTCAAGGTGACGTTCGACGCGTTCTGCGCGATCGTCACCGGCAGCTCGAGGCCGCCCTGATCGACGTTCACGAGCATTCCGGTCGACGTGCCATCCGGATGATTCGCGATCGTCAGCGTGACGACGGAGGCGCGCCCGCCCGGATCGGCCACGCCGTTCCACAGTCCCTCGAGCGCTTTGCTGACGGCCGGGCTCTTCGCGGGCCCCTCGAATTTCGATGCTCCGACTCTCGTCAGCGTGTAGGTCAGCGTCATCATCTCCGCGGCGAACTCACCGGCGATCGATTTGCCGTCCGGCGCAAACTCACCCCGGAAGATCTGATCGCGCCGCGCATAGAACTGGATCGACTTGCCGTCGACAGACACGTGAAGGGGAAGGTTCCTGATGTGTTGCGTCGGGATGGTCACGGCACCAGCCACGTCGCCCTTCGCGTCTTTCGCGAAGTCGATCTCGAAGCCAAACTGCTGGCCCTGAGCCGCGAGGACGCCAGTCCAGTGGCCTGACGGGTCCACGGCCGTCTGGGCGCGAAGAGGCGGCGCGGCGGCGATCAGCGACGTCGAAGTGAGCAGCGTGAGGAATGCGAGCTTCATATCAATGTCCTTTCAAGAATCCGAATTGGGAGCGCGAAGCCACTCAAAGGAGCGCGAGGTTTCAGCCGAGCGACATCAGAAATCCCGCTGCGCGATGCTGACGGTTGCGGTGTAGAGCATCCCGGCCGTAACCGTCGTGGTCGCGATCAACCCCATCCACGGTATCGAGCCCGACCGGAAGTACGACTCCGCGCTCATGACGTGGAACGGCCCGAACCACGCACGATCGCCGGCCGCCAGCTCGATGACTCCGAGCACCACGGCGACGGCGCACGCGATCAGCAGCGGTCGCCAGAGATCGTCGAACGCCGTTGAGAGCAGAAACGCCAGACTGAAGAAGACGGCGGCGACGACGAAGAGGCAGAGGCCGTGCACGAGGGCATCGACGACGCTGTAGCTCTGACCGATCGTCGGGGCGAGAAGCGGAATGAGCAGCGACGGCACGAGCGCCAGCGCGAGAAGTTCCGCCAGTCCCGTGGCCGCTCTGGCCGTCAGCAGCTCGCGACGGGTCACCGGAAGCGACAGCGTGAAGAGCGCGCCGCCAGAAGCCCGTGACAGGAGACCGCCGCTTCCGAGCAGAACGGCGAGGAGCGTGCCGGCCTGCGTCAGGTTCTGTCGAAACCACTGGAGCCAGACGAACCCACGGAACTCGCGCTGGATCTCCACGGCTTCCTTGACGCGCCGGCCGAGCTCGCTGCTGGCGTCGATCGATCGCGCCATCGGCATCAGCTTCTGGACCGCCAGGTAGTCGAAGACCGTGCCGCAGGCCATAACGAGCAGCACACCGAAGCCGATGAGAAAACGCCAGCGCGTGTCGAGCCACGACTTGTACCAGAGCATCTCAGTCCTCCACTCTGACCGTTTCGAGAAAGATCTCCTTCAGCGTGACGGGCGCGACGTCGACCGACAACGGGTTGAGCGCGCGCGCTTCCGCCACGATCGTCTCGACGCCGGCGCTCGAGAGCACCGTCAGCACGCGTCCGCGCCGGACAATGCGCTCGACACCCGGCGAACAAAACGCCGCATCCGGTGCGTCGCCCTCGAACACCAGCTGCACGCGGCGGAACCGCTCACGCACATCGTCGAGCGCTCCGGAGAGGACGGCGCGGCCCCCGTCGATGATGACCACGCGGTCGGCGATTTGATCGACTTCGGCGATCTGATGCGAGGAGAAGAACACCGTGGTCTCCTCGGCGGCCACGTGCGTGACGATGGTCTGCAGCACGTCTTCCGTTGCCGCCGGATCCAAGCCGGACGTCGGCTCGTCGAGAACCAGCAGATCGGCGCCGCGGCACAATGCGAGCAACAGCGCGAGGCGCGTCCGGGTGCCGCGCGACAGCGACTTGATCCCGCGGTCGAGCGGCAGATCGAAGCGGCGGATGTATCGCTGTTCGAGGTCCGCGCGCCATCGCGGAAAGAACTTCGCGGTGAAACGAATCATCTCGACGACAGTCAGCGAGTCGTAGAGATCCTTCTCGTCGCTGACGAATCCGGTGCGGCGGCGGATGTCCGAACCTGCACGCGCGTCGTCGGTTGGCAGACCGAACACTCTCGCCCGTCCGCTCGCGGGCCGCGTCATCCCCAGCAGGATCTTGATCGTCGTGGTCTTGCCGGCGCCGTTTCGTCCGAGGAATCCGCAGATCGATCCAGCGGGCACCCCGAAGCTCAACCCCCGCAAGGCCTCCACGCCGTCGTACCGCTTCCGCAGATCGACGGCCTCGATGACGAGCGATTCAGTCACCCTGTCCTCCAGTCCTGACGGCCTTCGCCAGCCCGGTGAGCTCGGCCTCGAACAGCCGCCGGATCTCTTCGTCGCTGACCCCGCGCGCCCGCAGCTTCTCGACCGCCGCCGAGACGATGGTCTGGCCGGCGCGAATGGCGTCCGTCGCTTTCTTGGCGCGGACCTGGCCCGACACGAACGCGCCGGCGCCGTGGCGGAGCTCGATGACCCCTTCGTGCTCGAGATCGCGGTAGGCCTTGGCGACGGTATTCGGATTGATCACCAGTTCCTCCGCCAGCGGGCGGATGCCGGGCAGCTGATCGCCCGGCCGCAGGGCGCCGGTTTCGATCGCGTGCTTCACCTGCTCCATCAGCTGGAGGTAAATCGGCACGCCCGACGAGGGATTGGTTCGAAAAAGCATCGCGGTATCGTAACTGTGCTACTGAACTAGTACACTACTACTCTTGCCGTACTCGTCCGGCCCTGTCAAGCGAAAACTGAAAGCACTGGTGAGATGAGCGGAAAACGCCGAAAATCAGGCGGTCGGATGCCGACCCGCCCCGGAAGCTCGCTGACGCCCGCCTACGCCGATCGCCTCGAGTCCCGGGCCGCCTCCCGCTGGCGGAAATACCTCGGGGTTCAACTGCCGTATCGCTGGAACCTTCGGCGTCTCGGTCTCGGGTTCGTCCTGGACGTCGGCTGCGGCGTCGGCCGAAACCTTGCCCACCTGGACGGCAATGGCGTCGGCGTGGACCCCAACCCTGATTGCGTGGAGGCGGCGCGGCAGCGAGGATTTCGCGCGTACACGCCCGACGAACTCGAGCGCACGTCGGACGAAGAGGGCTGGCGGTTCGACGCGCTGCTCATCGCGCATGTGCTCGAACACGTCGGCTACGACGACAGTGTGTCGCTCGTTCGCGGCTACCTGCGCTACCTGAAACCGGGTGGCCGGGTCGTCCTCATCACGCCACAGGAAGCCGGCTACCGATCGGACGCGACCCACGTCGAGTTCATGGATGCCGGCAAGCTTCGCCGCCTGTGTCGATCTCTCGATCTCCGCATCGACCGGGACTACTCTTTTCCGTTCCCTCGCCCTGTGGGCCGTTACTTCACCTACAACGAGTTTGTCCTGGTCGCCTCCGCGCGCTGAGTTCGCGACACAACCCGAACGCGTCGAACGGCTTGGAAGTAAGCCGCCGGGCAGACAACAGTCCACAGACTTCAGGAATCCCCGACGACGATCATTATGTTCTTGCCCGGCGCTGCCGCCGGGTGTACCGTCTCGCTGCCCAACCCAGCCCCAACGACGCGGCGCACGGGGTCCCGGCACGTGACGATCTATCTCCTTGTACTGATGCTTGTTTCAGGCAACGCTCAGACTGGAACGGCCGCTGAGAAAAGCACGCGTACACCAGCGCAGCGCAAAATGAGCTCCGCGCTGCTCGACGAGGTACGCCGCGTGCAGCAGCATCAGGGCGGCAAGCCGGCAACGACCGGCAATTCCCTGGTCAAGATCGATTCGAAGCAGCGGGCGCTCGTGGATATTCGCGCGGCGGTCACGCCCGACATGAAACGGCGGGTGACGAGCCTTGGCGGCACGATCGTGTCCGAATCAGTGGCCGCCGACTCGATCATCGCGTGGGTGCCGCTCCTGAAGATGGAGCGACTTGCTGAACACGGCGCCGTCCGCGCCATTCAACCGGCCGCGCAGGCCACGACCAACAAGTAGTGCGAGAGAACGGTGAGGCAATGAGACATCAATCGAAGTCCCGATGGTTCCTGGCCGGCGCGCTGGTGCTCGCCGGTGCGACCATCCCGTCCATGTCCAGGCTGCAGGCGCAGCAGGCGCCGCAGGGCATCTCGGCCCAGGCGATGGCGCAGATCAGTGCGTTGAGCGCTGAAAAGCGCGGGCGAACACCGGCGCAGCGGAAGATCGACACGAATCTCTTGTGGGGCGCCAAGATGGCGCGCGGCGAGGCCATCGCGCAGGGTGTGCAGACGCTCGAGGTCTATCTCCCGGATCAGACTCGGGACGGCGTCGCGGTGGATGTCCGCGCCGAAGTGAGCCAAGCGCTGCTCGATCAGATGGTGCGGCTCGGCGCGCGGATCATGGACGTCAGCGCGCGCTACGAAAACATCCGGCTGCGTATCGACATCACACAAGTGGAGGCAATCGCCGCGCTGCCGCAGGTCCGCCACGTCATGCCGAAGCAGGAAGCGATGCTGCAGCGGATCGCGCCGCCGCCGGGGGCGGCAACGGCACCAGTCTCAGGCATCGAACGCATTCAGCGCATCAAGACCCGCAAGCTCAGGGATCGCGCCGAGCTCATCAGGTCCGTGCGCACGGCCCTCAGTCAGGACGGACCAATCACCAACGTCGGCAGCCAGGAATCCCAGGGTGACTGGAAGCACAACGCCGTGGCGGCGCGATCGGCTTATGGCGTCAGCGGCGTCGGCGTGAAGGTTGGCGTCCTCTCGGACGGCGTCACCAGCCTCGCCACGAGCCAGGGGCTCGGCGATCTCGGGACGGTCACCGTGCTCCCGAGCCAGGCGGGCAGCGGCGACGAAGGCACGGCGATGCTCGAGATCATCCACGACCTCGCGCCCAACGCGCAGCTCTACTTCGCCACGGCCTTCACCAGCATCGCCAGCTTCGCGCAGAACATCCGCGACCTCCGCACCGCCGGCTGCGACATCATCGTCGACGACGTCGGCTACTTCGCGGAGACACCGTTCCAGGACGGCCAGACCGTCACGTCGCCAACCAACGGCGGCATCGTCATCCAGGCCGTGAAGGATGTGGCCGCGGCTGGCGCGCTGTACTTCTCGTCGGCGGCGAATTCGGGCAACAAGAGCGACGCCCAGTCCGGCACGTGGGAGGGAGACTTCGTCGACGGCGGCGCCGGAATCGGTCCGTTGGCCGGCGCCGGTCAACTCCACAACTTTGGCAGCGGCCAGGTGTTCAATACGATCACGGTCGGCAGCAGCAACCCGATCAGCTTGTTTTGGTCCGACCCGCTGGGCGGATCGGCGAACGACTACGACATCTACCGCCTGGACAGCACCGGCGCCACGGTGCTGACCGGTTCGGCAAATGTCCAGGACGGAAATGACGACCCCTTCGAGATCATGTCCGGCGGGGCCACGAATCAGCGAATCGTCATCGCGCTGTTTTCGGGCTCGGCCAGATTCCTGCACCTCGACACCAATCGAGCGCGTCTCTCGATCTCGACGACCGGCTCGACGCACGGTCACGCCGCGACCAGCAATATCTATTCGTTCGGCGTCGCGGCCACGTCCGCGCAGATCAACGGGTTGAACCCGTTCAACGCCACGCATTCCATCGAAACCTTCAGTTCGGACGGCCCGCGCCACGTCTTCTTCCTGGGCGACGGCACGGCCATTACGCCCGGAAATTTTTCATCCACAGGCGGTGCCAATCTTCAGAAGCCCGACCTGACGGCAGCCGACGGCGTGTCCGTCACGGGATCAGGCGGGTTCCCCAACCCGTTCTTCGGCACGTCGGCGGCCGCACCGCATGCGGCCGCGATCGCCGCGCTGGTCAAGTCGAGGAACCTCACGCTGACGCAGGCACAGATTAGAGCCGCGCTCTTCGCGAGCGCGATTGACATCGAAGGCGCGGGCGTCGATCGGGATTCCGGCGTCGGCATCATCATGGCGGATGCCGCCGTCGGCGCCGTCAGTGGACCGACGACGCATCCTGACGGCGACCTTGACGGCGACACCAAGAACGACCTAACGATCTTCAGACCGTCGACCGGACAATGGTTCTCGCTCAAGTCCGGGGCCAACTTCACGACTTCCTCAGTGTTCAACTTTGGCGTGAGCACCGACATACCGGCTCCCGGCGACTACGACGGTGACGGTAAGCTCGACCCCGCGATCTATCGGCCGTCCACGGGCCAGTGGTTCATTTTGAAGTCCAGCACCGGCTACGCGTCGTACTCGGCGTATACGTTTGGTGTGAGCACGGACATTCCGGTGGCGCGAGATTTCGACGGTGACGGCAAGACCGACGTCGCGATCTACCGGCCGTCGACTGGTCAGTGGTTCATTCTGAAATCGTCCACCGGCTTCGCGTCGTACGTCGCGTACACCTGGGGCGTCAGCACGGACGTCCCGCTCGCTGGCGACTTCGACGGCGACGGCAAGGCCGACCTCACCGTTTACCGCCCGTCCTCAGGACAATGGTTCATCCTGAAGTCCAGCACCACGTATACGACGTACTCGGCATACACGTTCGGCGTCAGTTCAGACATCCCGGTGCCCGGCGATTACGACGGCGACGCGAAGACCGACGTCGCCATCTACCGGCCGTCCACCGGTCAGTGGTTCATCCTGAAATCGTCAACCGGCTTCGCGTCGTACGTGGCCTACACGTGGGGCGTGAGCACCGACGTGCCGGTGCCGGGCGACTACGACGGTGACGCGAAGACGGACATCGCGGTCTTTCGGCCATCGACCGGCACATGGTTCGTGCTGAAGTCGAGCACGAACTACGCGACCTTCAGCTCCTACAACTGGGGCACGAGCACCGACATTCCCGCCAACAAGCGGCCGTAGACTTCGTCGAGCACGCCGATCACCGCGGGATGCCGGACTCCACCGGCATCCCGTTTTTTTTCGAGCCTCTCCCATGAGACTTCAACGCACGTCCCGATGGATCCTCGCCGGCGCACCAGCGCTCGCCGCCGCAACCCGATTAAGACGGCGACGGCAGAACCGTTCCCAAGGCAGCCGTCGTCTCGCCGGTAGTCGCGATTGGTGACATATTGTGTTGATGGGCGCTGCTCGCCGCACTGCAACCTTGCTCAAGCGTGCCGCGCGTAGCCTCGCGTGTCTTTCCGTTCTGGCAATCGTCATGACGCTGATGCGGAATGAAACTGAAACGAGGCAGGCTAGCCAATCCGTCGCTCCAGAATTTCGCGTCGATCCGTTCTGGCCTCGGCCGCTGCCGAACCACTGGCTCGTCGGCGCGGTCGTCGGCGTCGCAGTCGATCGGCGCGATCACGTCTGGATCACGCATCGTCCATCGACGCTGCAACCGAACGAGACACGATCGATCTGGAAGGCCGCGCCGCCCGTCCTTGAATTCGACGCAGAGGGAACCCTCGTCTCGTTTTGGGGCGGTCCAGCATCCGGGTACGAGTGGCCGCAGCTCGAGCACGGCATTCATGTAGACGATCGAGACAATGTCTGGCTCGGCGGCGGCGGCGACAAGGACGCACAGATTCTGAAGTTCACACGAGCCGGACAATTCCTGATGCAGATCGGGCGGCAGGGAAAGGGCCAGGGCAGCAACGACACCGCGAATCTCGGCGGCGCCGCGAACATGGTCGTGGATCACGACACGAACGAGTTGTATGTTGCCGATGGCTACGTCAACCATCGCGTGATCGTCTTCGATGCGGACACCGGCGCCTACAAGCGGCATTGGGGCGCGTACGGCCGCCGGCCGGATGATGAGTACTTCACCAGGTCGGGCGAGCGTCTGCCTGGACCCTTCAGCGGCGCCGTGCAGAACGAGAACAAACCGAGTCAGTACGATCCGAACGCGCCGCCGCCGCCCCAGTTCCGAATCGTGCACGCCGTGCAGATTTCAAGGGATGGTCTCGTCTACGTCTGCGACCGGACCAACAATCGTCTCCAGGTGTTCCGCAAGGACGGCACGTTCGTGCAGGAGGCGTTCCTCGCGCGCGAGACGTTCGGCAGTGGATCGGTCTGGGACGTCGGCTTCTCAACGGATCCCGATCAGAGGTGGCTGGTCGTGCCCGACGGAACCAACCAGCAGGTCTATGTGCTCGAACGAACATCGCTGCGGGTTGTCAGCACCTTCGGTGGCGCCGGGCACTGGGCCGGTCAGTTCTACGGCGCGCACAACCTCGCCGTCAATTCGAAGGGCGATCTGTTCATCACGGAGACCTACGAGGGAAAACGCGTGCAGAAATTCGCACGGGTGAGGTAAGTCCGCGATCGCCGCCGGTGTTGGCTAGACTAGGGATATGCACCTGCAGGAAGCTCGGCTGTGCCTCGATTGCGAAGAGCTGCACACGGCCGATCGTTGCCCGCGCTGTGCGTCCGACGTTTTCGCGTTCGTCACGCGCTGGATTCCCGCGAACGAGCGGCGCGTCCGCACAAGACGTCCGCCGCCCGCGCCGTCACAGTCGCCGTCGTCGTCGAATCGTTCGAAGTGGCTGACGGGCGCCGCGGGCGGGCTGGCGGCGATTGCCGCTGCGCGATGGCTCTGGCGCGCGCCGACGCCGGCAGCGTCACGCGCGCGCAGACCACCGGCCGATGGTGACGGTGACTGACAGGAGCGCCACGCTCCAGCCGAGCGTCTCACTCGTCCTCCCGGAGCGCGAGGCTTCGGCCGAGCGTGGCAGCCCGTGTCGATGGAACAGCAGATGGCGTGCTAGATCGTCGTAATTCCGTCGATCGGACTGATATCTCCGACGAAGCGCAGCAAATCAGCCATGGTGAAATCGCCCGGGGTCTTGGACGGCAGCTCCGGCCTCCAGTGCTTGCCCCTGCGCCACAGGTACGACAGATGGTCACCGTGCACGAGGCCAACGAACACCTCCGACACGATTGTCGCGCCGACCGGACCGAGCCGCTCGCCGTGGCCGCGCTGCTCCGCCTCCTTGAGGATGTAGTACCAAAGCGGCGTGCGCAGGTGCAGGCCATGCTTCGTGGCAACCGCGCCATCAGCTCCCGTGGAGATTTCGTCCGGCGTCAGCGGATTGTGAATCTTCATGGCCTGTGCGACGGCCTGCCCTGACGGCAGCCCCAGCATCACGCCCCGCTTCAGATTTCGGAACGGCAGGCTCCCGGCGCCGCCCGGCAGCGTGTGCAGCGTCGGGACGACGAACGGATCGATCCTGCGAGAGGGATTGAGCGGCACATCGGGTGGATTCGCCGACGCGACTTCGTGGAAGCGGCGCCAGTCGATGATCCAGTTAGCCGGCAGAACTGAGATCGGCGTCGGCCCGGTCGGCGGATTGGGCGCCAGATCGCCGACGATGCCGCCCGACAGCCCCGTGAACCGGAACAACAGCTGCAGCGTCGCTGGCGCCACGCCGCCGACGGTGAAGATGCGATTATGGCTGTACACCTCGCGCACCATGCTGTGTCCGAGGCGATACGCCGCGGCCGAGAATTCGACCGGCATGAAGGGCGTCCTCTTGAAGCGGTAGAACCGGCGTCCTTGTTCGAGGATTCTGGCGACGATCCCTTTTTCGGTGATCCGCTCGACAAAGTCGTGCAGAACCATCCACTGGTAGTGCCACGTCACGATCTTCCGCGCCTCCGCGAAGATCGCATCCGCGGATGTGCCTGAAGCGGCCAGCTGGTCGCAGACCTTGTTGTGGAATTTCAGGAACGCCACGTGGGTCTGCGCGACCACAAGATTCTCGTCGTTGCGATGGTCGCCGACCAGGGCGAAGCCTTCGGGACTGCGCGGCAAATCGTTGCGGTGGTCGCCGGTCACTCCTCCGGCAGGCGTGGTCTTGCCGACGAGGAGTTTCGGACCGGGATTCTTACCGTCAGGATCGCCTGGGTTGCGCGCGTACAGGTGGCGGCTGCCGTCGGGCCCGAGCCCGTAGACCGAATCGAGGTCCAGCGCCGGCGTGCGGAAGTTCTCGACCGCAGTCGGGTCGGCCTCTTTCTCGCCGATGGCGGTGAGATCCAGCGTGATGTCGTGATCGACGAACTGGCCCAGATACGTGAAGCCCGCGGGGACCTGCGTGTTGTTTCCGGCGGTGCTGCCCGGGTCGGCGTCCGTCATAGCGGCCGCGAGCTCCTGAAGCGGACCGTCATCCACCTCGAGCGGCTCGAGGTCGGGAAACATTCTTCCGAACATTCCTGGATCGTCGTGTCCGGATTGCGCGTCGAGAGACTCCCGAGTCGGTTGGCGGCCGGCCGTGCCGTGGCCGGGTCGAGGACCTGCTTGCCTTCAGTGCGACTGCTTGCTCAAGTGCCATGAGGTGCTCCCTGGCGATCGCGTTCCGAGGAATGGTTTGTGGTGTGCCGATGCCCTTATGCGCTCGTAGGGCGCGAGCGACGAAAATGTTTCGCGCGATGAATGGCTGAGCGAATTTCAGGCGGAGCCTCGACGCGACCTCTGTGCCGAGATTTCGAAGCACGTGTCAATCACGTCGGACTCTGAAAGAATTGGCGGGCCGATTGGGAGGGATCGATGTGGCGCGCGGAGACCGAGCATCACGCGCACGCGATTTCTCTGCACTTCCTGTACTACAACTTCGCCAGGGTCCATAAGACCCTGCGGGTAACTCCCGCCATGCAGGCCGGATTGGCTGATCATGTGTGGTCGCTGGAGCACGTGGTCGGCCTCTTGGACAGGCGAGTCCGCCGGACGAGCATGACCCCTTCGGCCTATGCCCTATTCCAAACTGAAGCATTACCCACGTTCCATCTCTGGTGGGCCGTGTCTTCGAACGGCACACGATTTCAGCGCATTTTCGTTGTAAAACCGTGTCTAAGTAGTTGAAATACAACAAACTTCCTTCGAGTGGAGCAGCTGGATCGCTATTTGAACTATATAGGACATTATGGTCCACTATGACGTGCCTTTTGTCCTGGCTCAGACACCGCCTCCACTCTGCCCGAAGTGTGGCAGTCACCGTACGGAAGTCGTCGGTCGGTCGAATGACGGACAAACCATCGTGCTGCGTTGCAACGCCTGCGGCGAACGGTCGCGCGTGACGATTCCGGCGAGCGATGCCGCCCCGTTTCAGTCATCCGGCGACTCGGAGACGTCCGCCACCGTATAACGAAGACGGGAGATGCTCACTCTCCACGTGTCCAATCAGTCGGCCGACTCCGGCGCCTCCGACGTCATCGTGGTGGGCGCCGGCGCCGCCGGCCTCGCCACGGCCATCTTCGCGCGTCGCTTCGATCCCGACCTTCGTGTGCTGCTGCTCGACGGCGCCCGCAAGCCTGGCGCGAAAATTCTGGTCAGCGGTGGGTCGCGCTGCAACGTCACGAACCGCTCCGTTGACGAGCACGACTTCTGGGGCGGACGCCAGCCGATCATCCGCCGGGTCCTGCGTGCGTTCACGGCGGCTGACGCGATCGACTGGTTCCGCGATCTCGGCGTCGCCCTTCACGAGGAGCCCGGCGGCAAGATGTTCCCCGACTCCAATCAGTCGCGCGACGTGCTCGACGCGCTGCTCCGCGAAGCCGCGGCGCGCGGCGTGACGCTCGTCGCCGACCATCGTGTCGTCGACATCCGGCGGCGTGAAAACGATTTCGTCGTCGAAAGCATTCGCGGCGCGCTCACGGCTCCAGCCGTCGTGATCGCCACGGGCGGCCGATCGCTGCCCAAGACGGGAAGCGACGGCGGTGCGTACGACATCCTCCAGCGGCTGGGTCACACCATGGTGCCGACGACGCCGGCGCTGGTGCCGCTGGTGCTGGACGACGAGCAGTCGATTCACCGTGAGGTCGCGGGCGTGTCGCAGGACGTCAGCCTCGCCGTCTGGATCGACGGCGCCGTTCAGACACGACTGGCAGGCTCGCTGCTGTGGACACACGTCGGCGCGAGCGGACCGGTGGCGATGAACGCCTCGCGGCACTGGCATCGTGCGGCGCTGGAGGGACGAACGGTCCGCATCAGCCTCAATTTCTGCGCCGGCGCGACGTTCGACGACATCGACGCGCGTCTGCAGCGGCTCGCACAGGAATCGCCACGGATGACGGCGCTGTCGGCGCTCTGCCGGTTCGTCCCGGCCTCCGTTGCCGCGGCCATGCTCGGGCGGCTCGCGATCGCGGCCGCGACGGTGCTCGCCCACCTCGGCCGAGACGAGCGCCGGCGTCTGACGCACGCGCTCGTCGAATGGCCGCTCCCGGTCGTGGCCACCCGAGGCTACAACTTCGCGGAAGCCACCGCCGGCGGGATCGCGCTCGACGAAATCGATCCCGCGACGATGGAATCGCGTGTCTGCCAGGGATTGTTCCTCGTCGGCGAGGTCCTGGACGTGGACGGGCGCATCGGCGGCTTCAACTTCCAGTGGGCCTGGTCCACCGGCTTCGTCGCGGGACGCGCGCTCGCCAGGCTCGACTGACCGTCCCCGAACCTTTTGACACCGGCGCCGTCTAAAGGCACGATCTCCCCTAATCAACTTATGGGAGACAGTAAGAAGCCGATCTTTCTGCCGGGCACGCTCGACATGCTGATTCTGAAGACGCTGGCCCGGGGACCACTGCACGGATACGCGATCGCCCAGTTCATCCAGCAGTCGTCGAACGATGTGCTGAAGGTCGAGGAGGGGGCACTCTATCCCGCACTGCACCGCCTCGAAGTCCGGGGACTGCTCAAAGCGGAATGGGGCGCATCGGACAACAACCGTCGCGCGAAGTTCTACCGCCTGACCGCGGTCGGCCGTCGCGAGCTCGAGCAGGAATCCGCGTTCTGGGATCGCGTCGCGGCGGCTGTGACGCGCGTGATGCAAACGACATGAGAACCGCCATCGCGTCGGCATGGCACCGGCTCAAGGCGATCGTCCTCAGGCGTCGGCTCGATCGGGATCTCGACGACGAGCTGGAGTTCCATCTCGCCATGCGCGAGGCGGAACTCATGCGCGGCGGCCTGACGCGGTCGCACGCGCGGGACGCCGCGCGCCGGCAATTCGGCAACGCCACGCATTTCAAGGAGCGGACGCACGACATGTGGACGTTCGGATCATTCGAGAGTCTGCGCCAGGACGTGCGCTTCGCCTTCCGCACGATCCGGAAGTCTCCCGGTTTCGCGACAGTGACGGTGATGGCGTTCGCCGTCGGCATCGGCGGCAACACCGCGATCTTCAGCATGCTGGACGCTATGCGGGCGAGCGCGATGCCCTTCGGGCAGCCGGATCGCCTCGTTCAGCTGTGGGGAAATGTTGCCCGCGCCCGAGTCGAACGCCGCGGTGCCTCGTTTCCCGATTATCTCGACTGGCGCACGCAGTCGCGGAGCTTCGATGACATGGCGGCCTTCGACGGCGCGACGCTCACGCTTTCCGGCGACGACGAGCCGGAGCGTATCCAGGTCGAGCTCGTGGCCGCTTCGTACTTCTCGCTGCTCGGGATCCCGCCCGCGCAGGGCCGCACGTTCCGCGCAGACGAAGACGACGTATCCAAGCCCGCTTTCGTCGTCGTCCTGAGCGATGGACTGTGGAAGCGGCGATTTGGTGCCGACCCCCGTATTGTCGGGCGCACGGTGATGCTCACGTCGCGCGTCTCGCCTGCAGCGCGCGCGATGGCTTTCACAGTCGTCGGCCTGATGCCGCCAGGGTTCAAAGGGCTCACCGATACCGCGGAGCTATGGGTGCCGTTCGCGCTGTACGCGCCGCCGGGCGCGCTGGCCAACCGTGGCACGCGCGGATTCGCCGCGCTGGCGCGTCTGAAACCAGGCGTCACGTTGCCGGCCGCCCAGGCCGAAATGGACGGGATCTCGCGCCAGCTCGAACGCGCGTATCCGGACACTAACGAGAGGCGCGCCGTCGAAGTCAGCCCGCTTGACGTTGAACTGTTCGGCGCCTTTCGCGGTTCGCTCCTGACGCTGATGGCCGCAGTCGGGTTCGTGCTCGCGATCGCGTGCGCGAACGTCGCCAACCTGCTCATCGCGCGATCCGAGGCGCGCAGGCGTGAAATCGCGGTACGCACCGCGCTTGGCGCCGGTCGGGGACGGCTGATGCGCCAGCTGATCACCGAGAGCTGCGTGCTGACGCTGATCGGCGCCGGCATCGGTCTGATTCTGGCGCGCGGCGCCGTGACCGCGCTCATCGCGCAGAGCCCCGTCACGTTCCCGAGTTTCGTCACGCCCGGTCTCGATGTTCGGGTCGCTGCGTTCACCACCATCGTCTCGCTCGCCTGCGGAATCCTTGTCGGCCTCGCGCCTGGCCTGCAGGCCCGCGACCTCGACCTGAACTCCGCGTTGAAGGAAAGCTCGCGCGGCAGCGACGGCCGGCGGTCGCAGCGCATGCGCAGCGGCCTCGTCGTCGTCGAGGTTTCGCTCGCGGTGGTGCTGCTCGTCGGCGCCGGCCTGATGATTCGATCGGTCCGAAATCTCATCGCACTGGATCCCGGCTTCGATCCGGATTCCGTGCTGACGATGAGGGTCAGCATTCCGCGGATGGCGCCACCATCGGGATCGCCGGTTACGCCGGCGCCGGGCGGCCCGCCGCCGCCAGTGGTCGAGGGGCGCGTGCTGCTCGATCGGCTGCGGACGGTTCCGGGCGTCGTCGCCGTCAGCCTCGCAACCGATCTGCCGCTCGATGGCAACGCGTCGGCCGGCCTCTTCGCAGCCGAAGGGATGCCGGCCGTCACCGCACAGAATGCGCCACGCGCGTACGTCCATCGCATCTCTCCGGACTTCTTCACGACGCTCCGGATCCCGGTCACCCACGGCCGCACGTTCACCGAGGCGGAGATGACGCCCGGCTCGACCGCGATCATCGTCAGCGAACGTGTGACAAAGCGGTTCTGGCCGGGACAGGATCCGATCGGCAAGCGCATCAAGTTCGGTTCGCCCCAGTCCGATGATCCCTGGCTGTCGATCGCCGGCGTGGTCGGCGAAGTGAAATATCGCGGCCTGCCCGACAACCCGACAGCCGATCCGGACATCTATCTGCCCTTTTCGGATCGGAACGCGCAGCTTGGCGTGGTCGTCCGGACGTCCGTGACGGCTTCGTCGGTCGTGGCGCCACTCCGCGTGGCGCTTCGTGGTCTGGATCCGTCGATTCCCTTGTACTCAGTTGCGACGATGGAATCGCTCATCGGAGACCAGACGGCGCAATCGCGATTCACGATGTGGCTGATGGGCGTGTTCGCCGTCATCGCGCTGGCGCTTGCAGTGATCGGCATTTACGGCGTGATGTCGTATCTCGTCACGCAACGCACACGTGAGATTGGCATCCGGCTCGCGCTTGGCGCCGCTGGCCATGACATCCTCCGGCTCGTCGTCGGCAACGGTGCACGATTGATCGCCGCGGGAATCGGCCTTGGCCTCGTGGGCGCGTTCGCGCTCCAGCGTCTCGTATCGTCGCTGCTCTTCGGCGTCACCGCGGCCGACGCGGCGTCAGTCGCAGCGGTCGCGATCCTGGCCGCCGTCGCGCTCCTCGCCTGCTACCTGCCCGCGCTGCGCGCGACGCGCGTCGACCCGCTGCAGGCGCTGCGGTACGAGTAGTGCGGTGGTGTCGCGGCGGTAAGGCTGAGGATCAGCGCCCGCGTTGCGGGAGCGGCCTGGCTGCGGGAGCGGTGACGTGCGTGAGCGCTTCGGCCAGCACTCGCCCGGTTGCGCGCGGAAGAACGACGTTCGCCAGGAAGGCGAGCGTGGGCGCGACATCGGTCGGCGCGGCGCTGGTGAAATACTCGCCGCTGGCAATGCCGCGACCCATGAGCAGGACGGGAACGTGCGTGTCGTACTCATTGCCGGTCCCGTGTGTCGTCCCGTTGGCCTGGATGATCCAGTAGGGACGAAGTGTAAAGCACAGGTCGCCGCTTCGCCCTCTGAAGTGGCTGCGCGCCAGCCGTCGTCCCATCAGATCGTCGTCGAAGTTGTTGGCTTCGAGTTGATCCGAGGTGTAAACGTCCAGGATGCCACTGGTTGCCCTCAACGCATCGCGCACCTCGTCAAGGATCGCCGGCTGCGCGCGAAGCCTCGCATACACGCCAGGCTGGAAGTAGACGTCGGTGTAAATCACGCGGTTGACGTACGCACCCGGCGCCGCTGGACCGAGGTGTCTGGCGATCGCCTGGTGCACCACATCGGCAATCGTCTTCGTGTCCACTCGGCCGGCGTCCAGGCCAAACTGACGGACGCGTTCGGGCAGCGGCGCGACGCCGTGATCGGCCGTCAACGCGACCGTGTACTGCCCCGGTCCGGCGATTCGATCGAGGCCGGCGAACAGATCCCCAATCGTTCGATCCAGGCGAATCAGGACGTCCTGAATTTCGTGGCTGTTGGGACCGTAATCGTGGCCGACCTTGTCGAGCGTCGAGTAACTGATCGCGATGAGGTTCGTGGATCCGCCGCTGATGCCGAGCTTCAGGTGTTCCGCGACGTCGAGCGTCATCTTCGTCAGGTATTCGTCGGCGAACGGACTGCTCTGCCAGCGATCGTAGAACACAGCGTCCGCGACGCCAGAGGCGCCTTTCAGGGCGTGCGGGAAGCTCGGCGTCATGCCGCCCTTCACGTCTGAAATCCCGATTGCGGGATCCTCGTAGAGATACCGATCTTTCGGCAGCGCGCGATCCCAGGTCTTCTCGAGGTCCGCTTCGACCGGATTCCGCTTGATGAAATCCGCGACCTGCGGAACAGGACCGGCTGAAAATGCCGTGGAGGTCACCCACGATCCGCTGTCATCGAACCAGGCCACCGCATCGGGATGGTGGCCGCCAAGCGTCGCGGCCGACCGTGCCTTGAGCGAGAACGCAATGACGCGCGCGGCGGGACTCAGCTGCGCTCGGAGCTCGTCGGCAAGTGTCGGGACTCGAAGGCGCGCGAGGCTCTCTCCGTCGTCTTTCACGGGACGCCCGTAGCTGATGGGGTGTGCCGACGAGTCCTCGGTGCACGTGACCATCTTCTTCGCATCGCGATCCCACCAGCCGTTCAGAATCACTCCGTGGACAGAGGGGATTGTCCCGGTGCTCACACTGGTATGCCCCGGGCAGGTCACGGTGTTGTAGTACGGATATTCGGCTGTGCGAAACCAGGCGCCGTGCTCGACGAGGCGCCTGAGCCCGCGCGTCCACTGGTGGTGCAGCTTGTCGATGTAATCGGCGCGGAACTGATCGACGACCAGCACGACGAGGAGCTTCGGCGTCCGCTGGTCGCTCGGTAGCGGCTGCGCCGCCACGACGACACAGACCGAGAACAGAGCTCCGAACACCCTGAACCCAGCACCCGGCACCCGGAACGCACCCTGCACCCTGCCCCCTGCACGCTGAACTCGACCAGAGCCTTTCACTCCAGACGCCTCCGGCCGTCAATGGTACTCAGAATTGGAATGCGCTTCCTGAGGATGCAATCGAGGGACGCTACGCTTCCTTCTTCTTCTTCGGGGCGCGCTTCTTGGCTGCGGCTTTATGTGGGGCGGGCTCGTTCGTCGCTTGAAGCACGACGAGGCGTGTCGCAAACGTGCGACGGCCGTGCTCGTCGAAATCGATCACGGTGTGGTGTTCGTTCACTTCGACGAGCGTGCCGGCGCCGTACGTCGGCTGGCTCACACGATCGCCTTTGGACCAGTTCTTCATCGGACTCCTGTCACTGCGTACCCGGACTCTCGCCGACGTCCCGCTGTGGAGTGCTCGGAAAAGGTGCCGCCAGCCGAGTGGCTGGCGGCCCGGAGTTTCCTACCAGCGCGGCTCGCGCCTGCCGCCACCACCGCCGCCGCCGCGGTTGCCGCCGTAGCCGCCACCGCCGCCGCCGAATCCGCCTTCCGGCTTGGGACGCGCCTCATTGACCGTCAGGGCACGGCCGCCCATCTGATACTGGTTGAATTCCGACGCGGCCTTCTGCGCTTCCTCGTCCGTCGCCATTTCCACGAAGGCGAAACCGCGCGCCCGGCCAGTCGCGGCGTCGCGCATCACACGGACGGACTCGACGGTGCCGGCACGGCTGAAGAGTTCCTGAAGTTCTGCCTCACCCGTCGTGTACGGAAGGTTCCCGACGTATAGCCTGCGACCCATACCCTCACCTCATTCGGGGTGGCTGCGCGTCAGCTTGCAATCACGGGGAGGGAGCGAGTCGGACTTGAGGCTCGATCGGCTCTCGGCGCGGACGAAGCAGGCGGGGCTGACCACCAAACGGCGGGTAGTCTATCCAACCGTGACGGCCCCGGCAAGTCCCGGCCGGAATAGGAGGTAGGATGCCTCCAGTGGCCTGGCCTGGCGCGCGAACGATCCTTCGCAAGGTCCTGAAGGGTGTCCGCAGGTCGGGCACGCTCGCCAGCGTCACGCGGCACTGGGACCAGCTGGCCTCCGACGACTTCATCGGGGACCTGGGCCGAATCTCCTGGACGGGCATCTCCCAGGTCCACCTGAATCACAATTTCCTGCTCACCGGCGACCGCGACACCTACTGGGTGGACTGGCTGCGGGACCGGTATTTTTCGGACGGACTCGCCGGCGATGCGCTTTCACTGGGCTGCGGCGCGGGGCATCTCGATCGGATCCTCAAGAGCCGCGGCTTCAGCTTCCGTTCGTTTACGGGGATCGACGTCAGTCCACGCGCGGTCAAGCGCGCCCGCGAGCAGGCGGACGCGGTCGGCCTCGCACCGGGCATCCAGTACCTCGCCGCGGATCTGAATTCGTACGAACTTCCGATTCGACAATTCGACTTCATCTATTTCTTCATGTCGCTGCACCACATCGAGGCGCTGGAGCACGTGCTTCAGCAATGTCAACGCGCGCTTCGTCCCGGGGGACTGCTCCTCGTCAACGAATTCGTGGGGCCCTCCAGGTTTCAATGGACCGAGCGGCAGTTGGACATGGCGAACGCGGCGCTTCGGTCGATTCCGGCAGAACTTCGACGCGACCTCGCCAACGGCGGGCGGAAGACGACCGTCGAGCGGCCGACCGTGGAGCACATGATCCGGACCGATCCGTCGGAATCCGTGCGGTCCGCCGACATCGAACGGCTCCTGAAGGACCACTTCGCGGTCATCGGCGAATGGAACTGGGGCGGCACGCTCAATCACCTGGTCTTCCAGAACATCGCGGGAAACTTCGACCCCGACAACGTGGAGCACCGGGGCATTGTCGAACGGCTGATTCAGCACGAGAACGGGGTCATCGCCGCGGGGACTCTCCCGAGCGACTTCAAGGTCTTTCTCGCGAGGCCGCAGGCCTGAAGAGCGCGCCGCTATAATCCGGCCATGCGCGTGTCACTGGGATCCGACCGCCTGCTGGCGTCATCCGCCCTTCAGGGTCGCCGTGTCGGCGTCGTCTGCAACCCGGCTTCGGTCGACGCGGAGCTGCGGAATATCGTCGATCGTGTGCTGGGGCTGAAGGAAACGACCCTCGCGGCGATCTTCGGGCCGCAGCACGGCTTCCGGTCCGACGTCCAGGAGAACATGATCGAAACCGGCCACACGCGGGACGACGATCGCCGCGTGCCGATCTACTCGCTGTACAGCGAGACGCGCGAGCCGACTGCCGAGATGCTCGCAGGCCTCGACCTGCTGGTCGTTGACCTGCAGGACGTCGGCACCCGCATCTACACCTACATCTACACGATGGCGAACTGCCTGCGCGCGGCGCGCCGGCACGGCGTCAAGGTTGTCGTCTGCGATCGACCGAATCCAATTGGAGGCGCGGCGGTCGAAGGCCCGATGCTGGTGCGCGGATACGAATCGTTCGTCGGACTGTTTCCAATTCCGATGCGGCACGGGATGACGATCGGCGAGCTCGCGCGACTCTTCAACGAGGAATTCGATATCGGCGCGGATCTCGAGGTCGTCGCCATGGACGGCTGGCGCCGCGAAATGTACTTCGACGACACCAACGTTCCCTGGGTGCTTCCGTCGCCCAACCTGCCGACCCTGGACAGCGCGATCGTCTACCCCGGAACCGTGCTCTTCGAGGGTACCAATGTGTCGGAAGGCCGAGGCACGACGCGTCCCTTCGAGCTCCTGGGCGCGCCGTGGATCCACGCCGAGACGTTCGCCGAGTCGCTCAACCGGCTCGGGCTGCCGGGCGTCAAGTTCCGGCCCACAGTCATCGAGCCGACCTTTCACAAGCATGCACACGCGCCCTGCGGCGGTTGCCAGATTCACGTCCTCGATCGGCGTGCGTTCCGTCCAGTCGAAACCGGGGTCGCGCTGCTGACCGCCTTCCGCGCGTGCGGACCGGGACGTTTCGCGTGGCGTGAGCCGCCGTACCAGTACGAGCACGAAAAACTGCCGATCGACATCCTGGCTGGATGCTCGGAGCTCCGCGAGCAGATCGAGAGCGGGATGCCGGCGGTCGAGATGGCGCGATCATGGCGCCGGGATGTCGAGGCGTTCATGAAGGTCCGCCAGCGATTCCTCATTTACTAAGCCCTGATTTATAGATTCCTAATACAACCCAGGCTGAGCTATAACTGGAGCATCCAAGGAGGGCAGATGTCGAAGCTCTTGGCGGCGGCCGCAGCGCTGACGCTCGTGATCACGGCGGCTGGGCTCAACGGATCGGCGCGGTCCGGGGCGCCTGCGACCGGCGACGTCTACACCGCCATCCGAACGAATGACCTCGCACGTTTGAAGGCGCTCGTCTCGACCCGAGCCGACGCCAACGTCAAGGACGAGGGCGGTGAGACGCCTCTGACGTACGCGGCATCGGCCGGTTCGCTCGAGGCGATGAAATACCTCCTCGACACCGGCGCGGACGTCAACGCCCGGAACACCTTCGGAACGACGGCGCTCATCGGGTCGGCAACGGACCTCGCCAAGGCCCGCCTGCTCGTCGAACGGGGTGCAGACGTGAACCTCGCACCGCAGACCGGACGCTCGGCCTTGTTTGTTGCCGCCATGAGTACTCCCTCCGCTGACATCGTCCGGTTCCTGGCATCTCGTGGCGCGAACATGAAGGCCCGGGACGCCTTCCAGAACACGATGCTGTCGGCAGCCGCCATTGGCGATGACGTCGAGACGGTGCGGATCGCGCTCGAGGCTGGCGTGGACCCGAATGCCGCCGGCGTGACGGGCCTGGCGCCGCTCATCTCCGCGTCGTACAACGGCAACCTCGCGGTCGTCTCGCTGCTGCTCGCCAAAGGCGCCAAGCCGAACGTGGTGGCGCAGACGCCGCTGATGTTTCCTGGTGAGTCACCCAAGAGCGGTCCGCTCGCGCTCGGCTCCGTGACCCCGCTGCTGGCCGCGACCGCCGCCGGTTCGTACGGCGTGGTGAAGGCGCTCCTCGACGCGGGCGCCGACGTCAACGCGAAGGACGGCCGCAACATGACGGCGCTGATGGTCGCCGTCGCCACCAACCATCAGGACCGGGCGCTCATCGGACTGCTGCTCGAACGCGGCGCGGACGTCGCGGTAAAGAGCAATGTCGGCGAAACGGCTGCGGACTGGGCGCGCAAACTGGGAGGCGCCGCGGCGCTCGACGCGCTCAAGATCGACCGCCGCGCGCCCGCCGCTTCGGAACCCGTTCCCGCGCCCGCGACGACGGTCAAAGCCGCTGCCGAACGCGCCCTCGCGCTCCTCGAGACGTCGAGCCAGAAGTTCTTCGACGGCAGCGGCTGCGTCTCGTGTCACCACCAGAGCATCACGGACATGGCGGCGGCCGAATCGCGCGCCCACGGCCTGAAGGTGAACGCAGACGCGATCGTCGCGCGGATGAAGATGCTGCAGTCGGCGCCGCCAGCTCCACTGCTGCTCGAGCGGATGGACATCAGCGTGCCCGAGATTTTCGCGTCAGCGCTGACCGGCCTCGCCGCGCTGGGCCAGACGCCCAATCGCGTCACCGACCTGCTGGCGGCGAACATCGCCGCGACGCAGGCGGCCGACGGCTCATGGCACGTCGCCGGCGGCATCGGCGATCGCCCGCCGGCCGAGGAAGGCTTCATCACGAGGACGGCGCTCTGCATCCGCGCGCTGAAGGTGTACGGCCCGCCGGGACGCGCCCCTGAAATGACCGACCGCGTCGCGCGGGCGCGTCGCTGGCTCGAGTCGGCGGCGCCGTTGACGGCCGAGGAACGCAACATGAAGCTGCTCGGTTTGATGTGGGCAGGCGCGGACGCGGACGCGCGAAAGCCGCTCGCCGCGCAAATTCTTTCGGCGCAGCGGCCCGATGGCGGCTGGCGCCAGATCGAGGCTCTGCCGAGCGACGCCTATGCGACAGGTCAGTCGTTGTACGCCCTCGCGAAGGCCGGCGGCCTGGCCGCGACTGATCCGGCGTATCAGCGAGGCGTCAGGTTCCTCCTGTCGACGCAAAGCGACACAGGCGCATGGCGCGTCACCAGCCGTTCCCCGAAGTTCCAGGCGTACTTCAACAGCGGATTCCCGTACGCAGGCGATCAGTGGATCAGTGCGTGGGCAACTGGCTGGGCGACGATGGCGCTCGCGCAGGCGGCGACGACGGTGCCGTAGTCACGCTCGGCCGAAGCCTCGCGCTCCTGGGAGCTCCGCACCCAGCACTCTGAACTCGCTGGCGCCGATGACTCAGCCCCGCGTTTTGGCGATGGCGGGCGCCGCGGCTTCCTGCGCCGACTCGGGCTCGAGATGATTGGTGATGAGGTGGTCGCGCAGCTGGTCGAACGCGTCGCTCGGCGTGTCGGCGTAGCGAATGAGCTCGAGATCGTTTTCCGCGATGGCGCCCCATTCAGCCATCGGGTCGAGGCGCAGGACCTGGTCCCAGTACTCACGGCCGTACAGAATCACGCCGATCTTCTTCGATAATTTGTCGGTCTGCACGAGCGTCAGGATTTCGAACAGCTCGTCACACGTGCCGAACCCGCCGGGGAAGATCACCAGCGCCTTCGACAGGTAGGCGAACCAGAACTTGCGCATGAAGAAGTAGTGGAACTCGAAGTGCAACCGGTCGCTGATGTACGGATTGGCGCCCTGCTCGAACGGCAGGCGGATGTTCAGACCGATCGTTTTGCCGCCGGCCTCTCGCGCGCCGCGGTTGGCGGCTTCCATGATGCCCGGGCCGCCGCCCGACGTGACGACGAACCGGTGATTGTCTGACTGCAGCGACGAACTCCAGGTCGTGAGCATCCGGGCCAGTTCGCGGGCCTCTTCGTAGTAGCGCGCCCATTCGAGCGCCCTGTGCGTTTTGGTCAGCTCTTGCTGGTAGTGCTCGTCCGCGTTCTGTACGCCCCGCGCCTTCAAGGTGCGCATGGCCCGTTCGGCGCGCTCGCGACTGTCGACGCGGGCGGATCCGAAGAACACGACGGTGTCCTGAATCTTTTCGTCCTTGAAGCGCCGCAGCGGCTCGAGGTACTCGGCCAGGATGCGGATCGGCCGGGCTTCCTCGCTTTCGAGAAACTCCGGGTGGAGGTACGCCAACGGCTGCTGCGACATGAAGATCAATTTACCACCAGGTGCTATCATTCGCGGCTCATGCCACGACCTTCCACCCCGCAACCACCTGCCAGGCCGCGCAGCCGCGCGAACCCCGGCGCGTGACGACCATCACCAAGTCCCCCGAGCTCGACATCAGCGCGTTCATCGACGCGCCACCGGGGCTGGTGATGAAGGCGTTCTTCGACGTCCAGGCACTGCGGGCCTGGTGGCAGGTGCAACACGCCGTGGTCTCGCCGCGCGTGCTCGGACCCTACGCAATTCAGTGGCCCGCAACGGATTTCAGCGACGAGCTCCTGGGACGCCTCGGCGGCGTGTTCCGCGGCACCGTGATGCAGGCGCACCCGACAGAAGGATTCTTCGTCGCCGACGCCTACTGGCTGCCGCCTGACGGTGAACCGATCGGACCGATGGCGCTGCATGTCGCCATCAGCCCCGCGGGCCTCGGCACAAAGGTTCGGATCACACAGAACGGTTTCGAGGAGGGCGCGCGCTGGCGGCGATACTACGAGGTTGTCGCGCATGGGTGGGAACGCGCGCTGGCGTCGTTGAAGTCGCTGCTGGAGAAGTAATCCAGCCACGAAGGCACGACGGCTCGAAAGGTTCGTGTGTTCGTGTCCGATGACTCAGTCGCGGCGTCGTGCGCGGAAGAGGAGATACGCGAGACCGGCGCCGACAGCGGCCGCCCCCGCGACGAGCGCCACGCCCGCGTAAGTGACGGGGCCCGGCGGCGGCGGAATACTGCCGAGCGCCTGCTCGCTCGTCGCCCGGCGACGCTGCAACTCCAGCTTCAGGCTGGCCTCGCCCTGCGCCATCGCCCACCGGTGATTCGCCTCGAAGAGCGGCCGAAGCAGAAACGAGAGATGGCGGAGCAGCGGCTTCTCCGCGCGCAGCCGCCAGTCGTACTCGATATCCACGTGCGCGCCGTCCTGCGTGAACGTCCACTCGCCGCGACCGTTGAAGTCGCCGCTCGCCACAATCACGAACCCTGACGGATACCGCGACTCGACGACCTCGAATGCCCACGCGATCGCGTACGGCAGCCATCCCTTCGTCACGAGGGCGACGCGGCGGCCGAGGCCTCGCGCGTCCGCCGGCGTGATCTCGGTGACCGACAGATAGACGGAGGGCCACCAGCGTGGAAGGGCGACCGGGTCCCCGAGGACGTCGGCCACCTCCCCGCACGTCCCCTCGACCCGCCAGTTGCTGACGAAGTGATAGGTGTTATTCACCCGGTGGCGGAATGGGCGTTCCGTCAGCGTCCAGGAACGTGATGTTCTTGAACTCGCTGAGCTGATTCTTCACCTTCGAGTAGTCGCCGACGATCGCGATGACCGAATCCTGCGATCCGAGCAGCGTCGCCGCCGCACTCTTCACCTGCTCCGACGTCACGGCCGCGATTTTCGCGCGGTACGTTTCAGGATAGTCCTTCGGCAAACCGAACACGTAGACGTTGTTCAGTGTGGTCGCGAGCCCGCTCTGCGTGGCCGTCTGAATCGGGAACAGGCCGCGCATGTACTGCTTCGCGCCCTGCAGCTCCGCGCCGTCGCTGCCGCCGGCACGCATCGTATCGATTTCCTTGAAGACTTCGGCGAGCGTCGCGCCCGTGACCTCGTTCCGCACATCCGCGCTGAATCGGTAGAACCCCGCGTCGGCGAACCCGGTCAGCGCGGAACCCGGCGAATACGTGTACCCCTTCTCCTCGCGGATGTTCCTGATGATGCGCGAGTTGAATGCGCCGCCAAAGATCGTGTTCGCCAGCGACAGCTCATACCAGCGGGGGTCGCTGCGCTTGATCGCCATGTTGCCGACCGAGATCGACGACTGGATGCTGTTCGGCCGCTGGACGAAGTACACGTGACGGCCGCCGAGCGCCGGGGCCGCCGCAAACGTCGCGTTCGGGACGTCTCCGCGCGCCCAGGCGCCGAAGGACTTTTCGACCGCCGCCATGGTCGCATCCGGGTTCACGTCGCCGACGATCAGGACAAAGGCATTGCCCGGACGATAGTGCGACTTGTGAAATGCGTCGATCTTCTGGCGATCGATCGCCTGAAGCGTCGTTTCGGTTTCGCTGGTCCGGGCGTACGGATGGTTGCCGAACAGCTGCTGGCGGAACGTGCGGTTCGACAGGAACTGGGGCGACGCCTTGTTCTGCATCGCGGCCTGAAGGTGCTGCTGCTTCAGAATCGCGACTTCCTCGGCCGGGATGGCCGGGTTCATCACGACGTCCGCCAGGAGGTCGATGAGTTTCGGCGTGAACTCCGACAGTCCGCGCGCGGAAATCGATGAATAGTCCTGCGACACGGTGGCCGTGATCGATCCGCCCATGCCGAAGACGTCGCGGCGGACTTCCTTGCTGGTCCGCGTCTTCGTGCCTTCCTGAATCGCATCCGCCGTCATCTGCGCCAACCCGGTCTGGTCGGCGGGGTCGCCCGCGTAGCCCGACAACACGGTCACCGTGACGGTCACTTTCGGCACGACCGTCTGCCTGGTCACGATGACCCGGAGTCCGTTGGGCAGCGTGCGCTCCATGCGCGGTGCGAGCTGGAAAGGCCGCTCGGGTCCGACGGTCGGCCGCTCCTGCGCCGACGCCTGCGCCACGGCCGCGAGCACGACCGCCGCCAGAGCGGAAAAGAGTCTGCGTCTCATTTCGTCGCTCCTTCCGGTACGCGATCGATGACGGTCCGGTTCGCCGGGACCAGATACTTGCGCGCCGCGGCGCGGACCTCCGCAGCCGTCACCTTGTCGAGGTCCGTCAGGATCGTGTTGATGCGATTCGGATCATCGTCGTACAGCGAGAGCGCGGCCAGCAGATCGGCGCGACCGAAGCCGGGAATGATTCCGCCCTCGAGGTTTTCGAGGAACTGCGATCGGAAGTTGATCTTCGCCTGTTGAAGCTCTTCGTCCGTGATGCCGTGCTCCTGGACGGCGCCGATCACCTTGTCCACGATCTTGAGGACATCGGCGCCCTTCATGTCCGGCCGGTAGTCCACGCGGAACGTGTAGAGCATCGGCCCGTTGTAGTCGAAGTTGTTGCCGAGCCCGTAGTTGAATCCGCCGCTGACGGCCGACGCGATCTGGTTTTCCTTGACGAGCGCCTGGTACAGCTTCGCGCTCTCGTCGCTCACGAGCAGCGGGTCGAGGAGGGAGAGCGCGAAGAAATCCTTCGTCATCCGCTCCGGCAGGTGATAGGCGAAGGCCACGGCCGGCGTGCGCGCCAGCTTGTCCTTCTCGACGAACGTCTTCTCCGCCGTCTGTGGCGGCTCGCTGATATCGGGACGCGGCGGCAGCGGGCGCTGCGGGATTCCGGCGAACTGCTTCTCGGCCAGCTTCATCACTTCGTCGACGGTCGCATCGCCGGTCACCACCAGCACGGCGTTGTTGGGCGCGTAGTACGTGTCGAAGAATTTCTTCACGTCGTCGAGCGTCGCCGCCTCGAGCTCGGACAGATCGCCGTAGAAGTTGTGCGCGTTGTACCAGTTCGTGTTCGCCTTCTGCGGCAGCCCGAGCCATTCGAAAGCGGCGTACGGCTGGTTGAGGACGTTGACGCGCACCTCCTCGCTGACAACGTCCTTCTGGTTCTGCAGCGTCTCGGGCGTGATCTTGAGCGAGCGCATCCGATCCGCCTCGAGATACATCGCGATTTCGAGCGCGTTCGACGGCATCACCTCGAAGTAATTCGTGTGGTCGAATCGCGTCGACCCGTTCAGCACGCCGCCGTTCTCGTTCACGATGCGCACGTGCTCGAACTTCGCGACGTGCTCGGACCCCTGGAACATCATGTGCTCGAAGAGGTGAGCGAAGCCGGTGCGCCCTTTCGGCTCGATGCGGAAGCCGATCCGGTACATGACCTCGACGACGACGACCGGCGCGGAGTGGTTCTCGCTGACGACCACCCGCAGGCCGTTCGACAGCTTCCGGTATGTCACCGGAACCGAGAATTTGGACGACGAACTGCTCGGCTGCGCGCCAAGTGTTGCAGTGGCGGACACCGCCAGACAGGCCGCAAAAACAGCGTTTCGCATAAACCGTGAATCTACCATAGGGACATAGACGAAATCGGTGGCTCGATGGATTCGCCGTTACTGGATGGATTCGCCGCTACCTCGCGTAGGGCTTGATGCCGCGGCCGACGAAGGCGGACATGAGCCGCCGGCGAAGCTCGTTGGCCACGCGGCCCTGGTTGAGCGGCAAGGTCTTGAAACGGACGCGAAGTGTCGCGGCGCCATCCGCGAGAGACTCGACCCCGAGGACGTCCAGTGGCGAGAGAAGGACAAGCGACCAGACCGGATCCGCGGACATCGACGCCCCGACTTCCCGCGCGGTCCCGATCACACGGTCGATGTTCTCGTCGTAGGCCACGCGAACGTCCACGATCGCGTAGGCAAAGTGCTTGCTGAGATTCGCCAGCGACGTGATCGTCCCGTTCGGAAACACCTGCACGCCGCCCTCGCCGTCGCGCAGGACGACCGTCCGGAGGTTGATCTGCTCGACGCTTCCGGCGACGCCATTGATCCGCGCGATGTCGCCGACTCGGATCTGGTCTTCGAGGATGATGAAGAAGCCGGAAATGATGTCGCGGACGAGGTTTTGTGCGCCGAAGCCGACCGCCAAGCCCAAAATCCCAGCGCCGGTGAGGATCGGCACGATGTCGATCGCCAGCTCGTGCAGAATCATCAGCAGCGCGACAAAACCGACGGCGCTCGTCACCAGCCGGATGAGCAGTCCACCGAGCGTCATCGCGCGGCGCCGGTATTCCAGGTCGTCCATCGCATGACGGCGCCCCAGCTTGAACTGGAGGTGCTCGATCGCGAGATGCGCCAGCCGGATCACGATGAACGACCCGACGAGGATAAGGAGCACGTTGATGCCGTGCGTCAGGAACCAGTGGATGACTTGTCGAGGGGTCCACTCGGGCTCGTCGAGGCCGAACCGCTGGAGCGCGAGCGAGACGGTCGCGAGGACGGCAACCCCGTACACGAGAAGCGTCAACGCACGAACCAGCTGACGCGCCCGTCCCTGTATGGCTTCGCGGTTGTCATTGCCGACGATGTCCAGGCCGCGGAGAAATCGATCGATCACGACCTGCGCGGCCTTGACGAGTGCCGTCGCCAGCACGAACGCAAGCAAAACCGTTCCGACGACTGTGTAGTTGACCTGCATCAGACTCGTTGAATTCTCAGGTAGTTTGCGTCGCTGCGGCGGAGATCCGGGCTGACGCTGATGATGACAACGGGGGCGCCCGGGTCGACGATGCCTCGGTCGACGAGCGCTGCCCCGATGCGGGCGCGGGCGTCGTCCAGGTCGTCACCGATGGGCATCCTGAGCGGCACGACCCCCCACCAGAGCGTCAGGCGTCGCGCCGTGTCCTCCCGCTCGGTCGTCGCGACAATCGGGGCCCTGGGCCGCAACGCCGACAGACGTCGCGCGGTGTCACCGCCGCGGGTCACGGCCACGATGGCCTGGGCGTCGCCGCGATCGGCCAGCGTCACGGCGGCCTCGCAGAGGGCCTGCGCGTGATCGTCGCGACCAACGACGGTCACCGACGGGGTGCCGAACTCGGGGCTCGCCTCCGCTTCGCCGATGATCGCAGCCAGCGTCTGCACCGCCTTGGCCGGATAAGCGCCCGCCGCGGTCTCACCCGCCAGCATGATCGCATCCACTCCGTCGTCCACCGCGTTGGCGGCGTCGTTGACCTCCGCGCGAGTGGGGCGTGCTTCGACGGTCATGGACTCGAGAACCTGGGTCGCGACAATCACCGGAACGCCGGCGCGGCGGGCCTGACGCGTGATCTCTTTCTGAGCACGCGGTACGCGCTCGAGCGGCATCTCGAGACCGAGGTCGCCGCGCGCGACCATCACGCCGTCAGCGACCTCGAGGATTTGCCCGAGATGCTCGACGGCCTTCGGTCGTTCCAGCTTGGCCACGATCGGGGTCTCCGCTTTTTGCGCGTCGGCCAGGAGCTGGCGGGCCTGGCGGATGTCCGCCCCCGTCTGGACGAAGCTGAGGGCGACCATGTCGACGCCAAGCGACAGCCCGAACGACAGATCGTCGATGTCCTTGGCCGTGATCGCCGACGCTGCGAGATCGACCCCTGGCGCATTGATCCCCTTGTGCTCGCCGATGTCGCCGCCATCGATGACGGTGGTGACGATCTCGGCGCCGTCGGTCGAATCCACGCGCAGCTCGACGAGGCCGTCGGCGATGAGCAACCGGCCGCCGGGCCGGACGCTCCTCGCCAGCCCCGCGAATGTCGTCGACAGCCGGCCGGGACCACCGACAAAGTCCCCGGTTGCGATCGTCAGCCGATCACCCGCCTGGACGTGGATGGGCCGGTGGTTCGCAAGGGCCCCCGTGCGGATTTTCGGCCCGCCGAGGTCCTGAAGGATGGCCACTTCACGCCGTGCCCGTGATGCGGCAGCCCTGATGCGGTTGAACGTCGTCGCGTGCGACTCATGCGTCCCATGAGAAAAGTTGAGGCGGAAAATGTCGGCGCCGCCGGCGATGAGCGCGTCGAGCACTTCGTCGGAGTCGCTGGCGGGCCCGACCGTCGCGATGATCTTCGTATGGCGCAATTTACTCCACTAGAATACCGCGATGGGTCTGATCGTACCCGACGCGATCGAAGGGTACCTCGCGAACCTGAACCGGGGCGCCGACGCGCTGCTGCGGGACATCGCCCGCAAGGGCGTCGAGCGGAAGCTGCCGCTGGTGGACGCGGAAGTGGGCGCGCTGCTCCGCGTGCTCGCGACTGCAGTCGTGGCGCGCACGATCCTCGAAATCGGCACAGCCGTCGGTTACTCGGGAATCTGGCTCGCGGGCGCGCTGCCGCCGGACGGCATGCTGATGACGATGGAAAAGGATCCCGAGCGCGGCCGCGAAGCGCAGGAGAATTTCAAGGCTGCAGGCCTGGCGAATCGCGTGAGCGTCATCATGGGCGACGCCCAGCGAATGATCGCAAAGGTCGCCGGCCCCTTCGATCTCATCTTTCAGGATGGCGACAAGCAGCTGTACGTGCCAATGCTCGAACGTCTGGTCGCGCTGTTGCGTCCCGGAGGGTTGCTCGTGACCGACAACGTCCTCTGGGACGGCAAGGTGGTTCCCGGCTTCACGGCGGGGAGCGCGATGGCTTCAGCCGAGCGGGCTGATGACGAGAGCACGCGTGCGATTGCCGAGTACAACGAACGCGTGGCCGCACATCCAGCGTTGCTGACAACGGTCGTTCCGCTCCGTGACGGCGTCTCGATCTCGGTGAAGCGCGTATGACCGTCGCTTCCTGGCTCGAGTCGGCGCTGGCCGACGCTGACCGCCGCGGCCTGCCCGAGCTGAAGGCCCTGCTCGAAACGCTCGCGCGGGCGACCCAGGCGCTGCGCGCCGCCGACTTCAACGACAACGCGGCGGCACCGCGCCCATCGTTCTCACCCAGATGATCGGCATCGAGGATTTCGGCCGGCGCTTGCGCGCGCACGAGACGACCGCTGTTCACGCGGTCGAGGCGTGCCTGCGCCGCATCGAGGAAACGCGGTCGCTCAACGCCTTCACGCTCGTGATGGCCGACGAGGCGGTTCGGCAGGCCCGGGAACTCGACACCGAGCTCACGGCCGGCCGCGATCGTGGGCCGCTCCACGGCGTGCCGATCACCATCAAGGACATCCTCGACATCCGCGGTGTCCCGACGACCGCGGCGTCCCGCGTGCGCCAGGGTCACGTCGCGGCTCGCGACTGTCAGGCGGTCACGCACCTGCGGCAAGCCGGCGCGATCGTCGTCGGCAAGACCAACCTCCACGAGTTCGCGTTCGGCACGACGAACGAGGATTCGTCGTTCGGACCGGCACGCAATCCCCACGACGAGACCCGGTCTCCCGGAGGATCGAGCGGCGGGTCGGGCGCCAGCCTGGCCGCCGGCGTCGGATTCGCAACGATCGGGACCGACACTGGCGGATCGATTCGCATTCCGGCCGGCGTGTGCGGCCTCGTCGGCCTCAAGCCGACGCTCGGCGAGGTGTCCGTCGAGGGGGTTGTTCCGCTGTCTCGAACGATGGACCACGTGGGGCCGCTGGCCCACAGCGTCGCCGACGCATGCCTTGTCTACCACGCGCTGCTCGGCGATCCGACGAAGCGTCCGCCGGCGCCGGTGCCGATGCACAACCTGCGGCTCGCGGTCCTGCGTCCGTACTTCTGCGATCTGCTCGACGACGAGGTGCGCGGATCGTTCGAGCGCGCGCTGGAACGGCTGCGCCGCGCAGGCGCACACGTCGACGACATCGAAATCCATCACGCGGCCGACATCGGTCCCGTGTACCTGCATCTCGTGCTGAGCGACGCCGCGGCCTACCATGCGGCAACCCTCGAGGCGGTGCCCGAGCGATACACGCCCGCCGTGCGGCTCCGGCTCGAAATGGGTCGGTACATCCTTGCCGAAGATTACGTGCGCGCGCTCGCCGGCCGGGCGCTGCTCACGCGGGAAGTGGACGCGGCGCTCGCCCAGCACGACGCGCTCGTGTTGCCCACGCTGCCGATACCCGCGCCAACGATTGGTGCCGCGACGGTCGACCTCGGCGGCCGGCAGGAACCGGTCCGCAACGCGATGCTGCGGCTGACGCAGCTCTTCGACGTCACGGGTCACCCGGCGATCTCGATACCGTCCGAGCCCACAAAAGCAGGACTGCCTGTCGGCGTCCAACTCGTGGGAGGGCGTCATCAAACGGACGCGCTGCTAAGTGTCGCGCTCGCCTGCGAGCGATTCATCACGACGCTCGGCTAAAGCCTCGCGCTCCTTGACCCGTACGGAGGGCGAGCCTTCAGGCGAGCCGACGTCGCACGGCCGAAGCCTTCGCGCGCCTTCAAACGTCAAGCCCGACCGCCCGCATCAGCGCGAGCGCGTTGCTGTGCTCGACGACGCCCGGTCGCATCCGGTAGTCGAACGTCATGCGCCCATCCTCCAACCGATCCTCGAAGTGCATGTTGACGGCAACGTCCCCGAGCCGCTCGGGCAACGCCGTCAACGCGAGGTCGTGCGTCGTCACGAGCCCGATCGCGCCGAGCCGGGCGAGCGCCCGGACGATCGCTTCGGCGCCGATGCGGCGGTCGTAGGAATTCGTCCCATGCAGGATTTCGTCGAGGAGAAACAGCGTCGCGCGCCGCGATCCCGCATCCCGCGCGGCCTGGACGATGTCGCGAATGCGGAGAATCTCGGCGTAGAACCGCGAGTGCCCCGCCTGCAGCGAGTCCTCCACTTTGAGCGTCGCACCAATCGCGAGCGGCGACAGTGTCAGCTCGGTCGCGCGAACCGGCGCGCCGGTTTGCGCGAGCACGACGTTCACGCCCACGGAGCGCAGCAGCGTGCTCTTTCCCGACATGTTCGACCCGCTGATGACGAGGATTCCCGGAGCACCGCCACCCAGCACGACGTCGTTGCGCACCGACACCTCGTCGATCATCAGCGGATGGCCGAGGGCTCGCGCGACGAGCAGCGGTCCGCTTTCCGCGAGTGTGGGAAACGGATCCTGTGGATGTTCGAACGCGTACGTTCCGATGGCCGACAACGCTTCCAGCTCGCCGATGGCTTTCAGCCAGAGCACGACGCGGGGGCCGTACGCGGCATGCCACCTGTCGATCGCCACGGCGAGCTGCTGTGGCAGAAGGAGCGCCAGCGCGATGGGCGCGAACATCTGGTTGCGCGTCGAATCGAGCCAGGACACGAGGCGTCTGAGCTGCGCGATACGGCGCGACGGCGACACGCCGTCGGTGACGAACACGGCCTTCAGCTCCGTGAGTCTCGGCGCGGACACACGCTCGGATTCGATACGGGACAGCAGTCCGCCAACGAGCGCGAGGTCGCGATCCGGTGTCGCGATTCGGGACAGGACGAGGTGAACCTGGCGGCGCCAGACGAGCGCAATCAACGATTCGGCCAGGAGCCAGATGATCCACCACCGGGCCGCGAGTCGCTCGTTCAGGACCAGCCACGTCACCGCGGCCATCGTCACACCGGAAGTTGCGAGCGCGGCCTGCGCGATCCGCGTCAGGCCCGCCGGCGCCGCGGCCGCCCACGAAGCGAGGCTGCCGGTCCGGCTCACCTCGCTCTCGGCCGCGAGCACCGCGAGGTCCTCGCGAAAATCGATCTTCTCCCGTAGCTCCGCTGCGGCGGTCTGCCGCGCGCCGATCTCCGGAATCGACGCTGGGGCGCGCAGCCAGTCGGCAAGCGTTTCGTCGCCCGCCTCGGTGCTCGCAGTGTTCAAGAGCTCGAAGACGGAGCCGCGGCCGAAGAGGTCGAGATCTCTCGCGTATGGATGGTGATCGAGGAACCGCGTCCCGTTCCGGCCCTTCCCCATCCAGGACCCCCCGAGCCGATCGAGCCCGCGGACATACCAGCGTTCGGCGCGGTGCGCTCGCTCGCGTCGTTCGAGAATCCGCGCGTGGATGACCATCAGCGCGAGAAAGACGGCCGCGATGCCGAGGATCCACACCGGTGAGATGACGTTGCGGGCAAACGCCAGCCAGCACGCGATTGCGGCGGCGCCGGCCGTCACGAGCCGGAGGTTCGACACGCGAAGGTGCGCAGCGTCGAGCGCGATGATTCGGGCGCGCCAGGCGTCGAGACGCCGGTCGTACTCGGCGCGCGGATCGCTCACGGCATCACGCAGGCGGCGCCTTCACGAGCGCGCGCGCCAGGGCCACATAGTGATCGACCGCGTCGGTGAGCTCCGTGATCGTGACGTATTCGTCCGCCGTGTGGGCGAGGTGAATCGAACCGGGTCCAAACAGCAGGGGTTCCCCCCAGGCCGAGAGGAACGGAATATCCGTCGTGAACGGAAACACCGAGGTCTCGAATCCGGGAACGCCCCTGAGTCGCACGGGCGGAACTTCCAGCACGTCCTCGATCGCCACGCGCGACCCGAGGACCTTCACCGCGCGCCGGATGGCGTCGGCGTCGCTCACGGTGCGGAACATGACCTCTGCCTCGGCGGCGGGCGACACGACGTTGGGCGCCACGCCGCCGGCGATGAGCCCGACCGTGTAATGCGTACGCCCGAGCAGCGGATCCGAGGGCAGCTGGATCGATCGGAGCTCGACGAGCGCGTCGAGCAACTTGTCAATCGCCGACTCACCGAGCTCCGGGAACGACGAATGCGCTGCGCGGCCGATCGCACGAAGCTTCAGCCGGAGCACGCCGCGCGTCGCGAGGCCGAGGCGATTGTCGGTCGGTTCACCGTCGATGAGAAAGCGCGATTTGTTGGCGAACTTGTTGGCCTCGGACGCGCCGTCGCTCCCGCGTTCTTCGCCGACGACGAACACGAGGCCCACGCGGCTTTCGCCTTCGCGCCGCAGCCGGTCGGCCGCCGCCACCATCGCGGCAAGGATGCCCTTCGCATCGCACGAACCACGACCGTGAATCCGCTCGCCGGAGACACGACTGGGAAAGAACGGTGGCACGCAGTCGAAGTGCGTCGAGAAGACGACGAGTGGATCCGCGACCGTCGCGATCACGTTGAATCGCGTCGTGTCGACACGTTGTTCCGTCACGGCAAAGCCGCGTCCCCGGAGGTAGTCGGCGAGCCAGCGTCCGGCGTCGCCTTCGCGGCCCGTGGTCGAGTCGATGTCCACGAGCGCGCGCGTCAGCGCGACGACGTCGACGCGTTCTACCGAATCCACGCCTCGAGCTCCGTCCGCGTGTCCGTTCGGGAATCCCGGTACTTGACGATGACAGGTGTGGACAGCGCGAGCCCCCACTCGGGCCCCTTGCCCGCCGTCACGGCTCGCGCGCCGGGCACGACGACGGCGCCCTCGGGCACGATGAGCGGGCGATCGGCGGTCGGCCTGATGATCTCGCCCTTGACCAGATCATAGACAGGCGTGGATCCCGTCAGCACCGTCCCCGCGCCGACGACGGCTCGCGATTTGATCACCGCGCCTTCGTAAATGCCCGTGTTGCCTCCAACAAGCGCATCGTCCTCCACGATCACGGGCAGCGCGCCGACCGGTTCGATGACGCCGCCAATCTGCGCGCCCGCGCTCACGTGGACGCGCGCGCCCACCTGTGCGCACGACCCGACGAGGGCGTGCGAGTCAATCATCGTGCCTTCGCCGACCCACGCACCGATGTTGACGTACATCGGCGGCATGCAGATGACGCCGCGGGCGATGTACGCACCGTCACGAATCGCCGATCCACCTGGGACGATGCGAATGCCCGCCTGCGCGCCAGCATCGAACGTTCGAACGGGCAGCGTGTCCTTGTCGAAGAAGGGCTCGGACCGCTCGCGGTGGCTGAGCGACATGTCCACCGTCACGCCGAACCTGAAGCCGAGCAGGATACCCTGCTTCACCCACGTGTTGACGCGCCAGCCCGTGGGGCTCGACGCGTCCGGCTCCGCCGCGCGCACGTCGCCAGCGGAGAGCGCCGCGCGCAGCGCGGCGAACGCGCGCCGTCCTTCGTCGGCGTCCGCCGACGACCCTGCCGCGGCGAGGGCTTCGATGCGAGATTGCAGGGTCACGAGGCTGCCGACGCGATCACGCGAACGCGGCCTTCAAGAGACTCAGCTCTTTCAGGATCTCAACGAGCTTCTGGCGCGACTCGGCTTTCGGCGGGCACATCGGGAGGCGATAGTGCTCGTCGAGCAGACCCATGGCGGCCATCGCCGCCTTCACCGGAATCGGGTTCGCCTCGATGAAATTGCCGAGCATCAGCGGCAGGATGCGCGTGTGGATCGCGCGTGCGCCGGCGAAATCGCCGCGCTCCGCGGCCTCGACCATCGCGACCATCTCCGAGGGAATCTCGTTCGACGCCACCGAAATGATCCCGCGGCCGCCAATCGCCATCAGCGGCAGCGTCAGCGCGTCGTCGCCCGAGAGCACGATGAAGCCTTCGGGAACCGCGCGGCAGATCTCGCACATCTGCGTCACGTTGCCCGACGCTTCCTTGACGCCGATGATGTTGGGGATGGGCGCCAGCCGCACGAGCGTCGCCACTTCGACGTTCACACCGGTGCGGCCAGGGACGTTGTAGACCACGATCGGCAGCGGCGTGCTCTCGGCGATCGCCTTATAGTGCTGATACAAGCCTTCCTGTGACGGCTTGTTGTAGTACGGCGCAACCGACAGAAGGCCGGCCGCGCCCGCACCCCGCATCAGCTCCGCCGTGTGGATGACCTCTTTGGTGTCGTACCCGCCGGCACCCGCGAGAATCGGGATGCCGCCGATGACACCCCCGGAGCCTTTCGCTTCGTCCGCGAGAATCTCGACGATACGAACACGTTCGCTGTCGGTCAGCGTGGGGTTCTCGCCCGTCGTGCCGCACGGACACAGAAAATGGACGCCCGCGTCGATCTGCCGCCGCGCGAGGCGACGGACCGCGGATTCGTCGAGCGCGCCGTTCTTTGTGAACGGCGTGACGAGCGCCGTGCCGACACCGGTGAATGACGTTCGCATACTGGACTCCACTTTTTCCAATGGCGATGGGGCCCCACCCCCATCGCGTAACTTACGCTGATGCCTCGCTCGAGCTTCTCAGGCTCTCACTCGGCATGGCCGCAGGCGCTTTTCCACTGGCGCTGGGGCCCTCACCCTCATCGCGTTCTTGCGCTGATGCTTCGTCGCGGCTCTGCAGGCCGCTCCTCGGCATGGCCGCAGGCGGCCCAGCCCTTAGCCTTTAGCCCTGAGCCCTCGTTGAGCCCTTAGCCCTGAGCCCTCAGCCCTTCGTTGAGCCCCAGGACGTCTCTCATCGAATACCAGCCTCGCCGTCCGTGCACCCATTTCGCCGCCGCGATCGCGCCGCGCGCGAAGGCCGTGCGGTCCCGCGCCGTGTGCGTCAGCGTAATCGTCTCGGCCGGACCGTCGAATCCTATCGTGTGCGTGCCGGGAATGAACCCTGCGCGGGTGGACGAGACGTCGATCGCTCGTGAAAATCCCGCGCGCTCCATCGCTCTCTTGAGGAGGAGCGCCGTTCCCGACGGCGCGTCCTTCTTCGCAGCATGATGCGCTTCGTGGAGGAACGCGCCGAATTCGCGCTGGCCCGCGAGAAGTCCCGCGGCCTGGGCCGCGAGCGCCTCGAACAGCACGACACCGGTCGAAAAATTCGGGGCGACCACGGCGCCGCCACCGCCGTCCAGCACCGCCTGCCGCACTTCCGCTTCGTCGTCCTGCCACCCGGTGGTGCCAATCACGAGATCAATGCCGCGGCGGGCGAGCGCCGTGGCATTCGCGGCCACGCCGTCAGGCTGCGAGAAATCGATCGCGACGTCCACGCCGTGCCAGCGGTCATCGTTCGCCGCGCCGCCGTGCCTGGGCGACTGTGGATCGATCACGCCCGCAACCTCGCACCCGGTACTCGGGCGCGAGATCGCCGACGAGCTTGCCCATCTTGCCGTAACCCACCAGAAGCAGCTTCACGAATGCCTCAGAAGAACGTGTCGTGCAGCCGCATCATCGCATGCGGCACGTCCGAATCGCGCAGGACGAACGTGACGTTGCGTCGCGACGCCGCCTGCGACACGAGCCGCAGCGGAATGCGTTCGAGCGCGGTCACGGCCCGGCCGAAAAGTCGCGGGTCGGCCCGTAGATTCTCTCCCACCGCGCAGATGATTGCCATCTCACGCTCGCAGCTGACCTCCGCGAAATTCCGCAGATTATCGACGATTGCCTCCAGCCGGCGCGTGTCATCGACTGTCACCGAGACGCTGACCTCCGACGTCGTCACGACGTCCACGGCGGTCTTGAGGCGCTCGAAGACCTCGAAGAGGCGGCGCAGAAAACCGTGCGCCATGAGCATGCGCGTGGACGTGATGTCGATGACCGTGACGTCGCGCTTGCACGCGAGAGCGGTCAGCTGACCGTTGGCGGCGGCGCCGTCCGCGCTGATGCGGGTGCCGGGATTCTCGGGGCGGCGCGAATTGAGAATGCGGACGGGGATGTTCCTGGCAACCGCCGGGAGAATCGTGCTCGGGTGCAGGACCTTCGCGCCGAAGTAGGCGAGCTCGGACGCTTCCGCGAACGACAGCTGCGGCACGACCCGTGGCTGCGGCACGATGCGGGGATCGGCCGTCAACATGCCATCTACGTCCGTCCAGATCTGGATTTCGTCCACGTCCAGGCAGGCACCGAACACGGCCGCCGAGTAGTCCGACCCCCCGCGGCCCAGCGTGGTCGTCACGCCGCCCGGTGTGGCGCCGATGAACCCGCCGAGGACGACGACCCGGCCGGCGGCGACGGCGGGCGCGGCGATCTCGCCGACCGCCTCGGTCGTGCGGACCAGATCCGGCGCCGCCGTGTTGTGTTCGGTGTCCGTGATCAGGACGCGCCGCGCGTCAACCCATTCGCTCGCCAGCCCACGATCGTTCATCGCAGCGGCGACGATGCGGCTGCTGACGGTTTCGCCCGCCGCGAGAACGGCGTCGAGCGATCGAGGCGAGACCTCGCGAAGGACGGCGAGCGCGTGCACCAGACCCGAGAGCTCAGTGAACTCCTTCGTGATCTTGGTGACGACGGCCTCGCGGCTGGGCCCTGTGACGGCGGTTGCAACGCTGACGTGTCGATCCCGGAGCGCGCGCAGCTCTGTGGCGGCCTTGTCACCATCGCCCTCTTCAGCGAGGCGCGCGATGGCGACGAGCTTGTCGGTCACACCGGAGAGCGCCGACACCACGACGACGGGGGCACCACCGCCCGTCGCGTGTTGCTGGCGCACGATGTTGATCAGTCGATTGATGGCGTCGGGATCGGCGACCGACGTGCCGCCGAATTTCATGACGACGTGGCCGGCGGTCCGGGGGGTCACAGGATTCCCTCCCGGTGCATCAGCTCGGCGTTCAGGACGGCCGCGCCCGCCGCCCCCCGGATCGTGTTGTGTCCGAGCGCGACGAATTTGAAGTCCAGCACCGGACACTGTCGAAGCCGGCCGACGGTGACGGTCATGCCTCCGTCGCGATCAGCGTCGAGCGCCGGCTGCGGACGGTTGGCTTCATGGAGGTAGACGATGGGCTGCTTTGGCGCGGAGGGAAGATCCAGGTCCTGCGGTTTGCCGCGGAAGCCGTTCCACGCGCTGATCAGCGAGTCCGCGTCGGGCGTCCGCTCGAATGAAACCGAAATCGATCCCGTGTGCCCGTTGTGGACAGGCACGCGGGTCGTCGTCGCGCTGATCGTCACGGGATGGTTCTCGACCGATCCGTCCCGAAGGCGGCCGAGAATCTTGTTGGTCTCCGTCTGGATCTTCTCCTCCTCGCCGCCGCCGATGTAAGGAATCACGTTCGCGAGAATGTCCCACGACGCGACGCCGGGATAGCCGGCGCCGGAGATCGCTTGCAGCGTGGTAATCGCCGTCTTCTTCAATCCGAACTGACGGAGCGGCGCGAGCGCCATCGCCAGGACGACGGTCGCACAGTTCGGGTTCGTGACGATCGATCCCTTCCATCCGCGAGACGCCGACTGCTTCTTCAGGAGCTGCAGGTGATCTGCGTTGACCTCGGGAATGAGCAGCGGCACGTCCGCTTCCATCCGGTAGTTGCGCGAGTTGCTGACGATGAAGTGGCCGGCCTGGGCGAAGGCAGCCTCGATTTCACCGGCGACTGACGAATCAAGACCGGAGAACACCAGCTTCGGCGCGCGGCCGGGCGTGGCCGCATCGACCTGGCGTCCCGCGACGTCGTCGGGGAGCCGCGAAGGCAGGCGCCACGCCGTCGCGTCACGGTAGGCCTTGCCTTCAGATCGCTGGCTCGCGCCGAGCCAGGTGACCTTGAACCAGGGATGGTTCGCGAGCAGCGCGATGAACTGTTGACCGACGGCGCCCGTGGCGCCGAGGATCCCGACTTCGATCGCTGACATGACAACTCCCATACGTCAAAAAAAAAGCCGACGCGGTGTGAACCGTGTCGGCTGGTTGAACGCTCGGTTGTGTCTGACTTAACGCGCGAGCATACGAGATCCGACAGCGGTCAGGGCGGACAGCAGGGTCCGCTTGGCCTTCTTCATCCGCTTTCGTGTCTCGGAGGTCGTGCGCATCTCGAACGAGAGAGTATAGCATGAGGGAAGATGCTCGAGTCCTTCTTCCATGCCTGGGAGCGCCGGCTTGCCGCGGCGACGACCGATCGCGTCGTGCGGCCGTTCGACTGGGGACTCGACTGGATTCCGCGTAACGGGCACCCGGCGACTCACGATCCTGTCACCCGCGTCGAGCAATGGGTGGAGGGCGTCATGGCCGACACCGACGCGTTCTTCACACCGGAGCCGACAACCCATTACATCAGACGATCCGATCCCACGGGCGACGTGGTTCTGTTTCCGAGCGCCCTGAAGACACCGCACGTCGAGAACAACACCGTTCGCTGCAGGTATTTTCCGGCGCGATCGGCACTGAACGGACGTCCGCGCTCGGCCGTCATCGTTCTTCCGCAGTGGAACGCTGACGCCGGCGGACACGTCGGCCTCTGCCGGCTGCTGGCGTGGAACGGGTTGAGCGCGCTTCGTCTGAGTTTGCCGTACCACGATGAGCGCATGCCGCCCGAACTGCGTCGCGCCGATTACATCGTCAGCCCCAACATCGCGCGCACGCTGCAGGTGTGCCGTCAGGCTGTGCTCGACGCGAGGCGGGCGGCGGCGTGGCTCGCCGGCGAAGGGTACGACCGGATCGGCATTCTCGGCACCAGCCTCGGTTCGTGTCTGGCGCTCCTGACCACCGCGCACGAACCGTTGGTTCGTGCGGCAGCACTCAATCACATCTCACCGGTGTTCGCCGACGTCGTCTGGCGTGGGCTCTCGACCGAGCACGTGCGCGACGGTCTCGAGGGTCACATCGACCTCGACCAGTTGCGTGAGATGTGGAAACCGATCAGTCCCAAGTACTATCTCGATCGGCTTCGCGATCGGCAGACGCTGCTCGTCTACGCGCGCTACGACCTGACCTTTCCGGTCGACCTGTCGCGGGACCTCGTCGAGGCATTTCGACGCGAGCGCATCCCGCACGAGGTGGCGGTGCTCCGCTGCGGCCACTACAGCACGGGACGGGCGCCGTTCAAATTCGTGGACGGATGGATTCTGACGAGATTTCTGAAGCGAGCCCTGAGCGCCAGCCCGTGAACTCTAATCCCTAATCCCTAATCCCTAATCCCTGCTCAGAGGTACTTGAGGATTCCCGCGAGCGCCTGATAGATGACCTCGGCGAGATTGCGCACGAGCGGTGACACCTCGCCGCCGTTGACGGCGTTGGCTACGGTGATGGGGTTGGTGAGGAAGAGCCAGATCGTCGCGGCCGCGAGCGCGACGCTCACGAGCGCGACGCAGGTGAACAGGCTGACGCTGAGGCCCTGAAGTCGCATCACACCTCGAGCACGATCTTCCCGAACTGACCCGACTCCTCCAGCCGCTGCTGCGCCCGCGCTGCCTCGGCCAGCCCGAACGTACGATCGATGACCGGATTCAGCTGACCGCTGAAGAAGTACCGTGCCGCCTGCAGGAGCTCGCCCTTCCGGCCCATGTACGAACCGAGAATCGAGAGCTGTTTGGAGAAGAGCGCCGCCAGGTCCAGGGTGCCTTTCGCCCCCGTCGTGGCGCCGCAGGTCACGAGGCGGCCGCCGCGCGCCAGCGACCGGACGCTCTTCGACCAGGTGGCTTCGCCAACATGTTCTATGACGACATCGACGCCCCGCTTGTTCGTCAGCCGCTTGATCTCCTCGGCGATATCCTGCTTGTGGTGGTGGATGACCTCCGACGCCCCAATGGCTCGTGCCCGTTCCAGCTTTTCCTCGGTGCCTGCCGTGGCGATGACGCGGGCGCCATGGAGCCGCGCGATCTGAATCGCAGCCTGCCCCACGCCGCTGCCCGCCGCCAGGACGAGCACGTCGTCTCCGCTCGAGACACGCGCCCTGGTCACCAGCATGTGCCACGCCGTCACGAAGGTCGAGGGGGAACGCAGCGGCCCGGACGAAATCGATGTCGTCGGGGATCGCGACGAGATTCTGCACCGGCACCTTGACGAACTCCGCGTAGCCGCCCTGATGGTTCCGATACCCCAGCACTTCGTATTGCGGGCACTCATTGTCGAGGCCTGACAGGCAGGCCGCGCAACGGCCGCAGCTGACGCCCGCCTGCAGCATGACGCGGCGGCCGAGCGGCACCTGACTCGCGGCGGCGGCGACGACCTCGCCGGCGACGTCGCTGCCGGAGATATGAGGGAGCGGGATCGGCACGTGCGGCAGCCCGCGGCGTTCCCATAGATCGAGATGGTTGAGTGCGCAGGCACGGACGCGGACGAGCACCTCGCCTGGCGCGAGGTCGGGATCCGGCGCGTCTTCGTAGCGCAGTACATCGGCGCCACCGTGCGAATGAAACCGAACGGCCTTCATGCGTGTGCTCGACGAACCTCGGGGCGAGAACGTCCCGAGTCTATCAAAAGGCGTCGGCCGACAGGATCTGCGGCGCGCCGAGGCCGAGACGATCGAGCTCGCCGGCGAACGCGGCGGGATCGCCGACAATCACCGTCGTGAGACGGGCGGGATCGAGGTATTTGGCCATCACTCGCGACACGTCATCGCACGTTACAGATTCGACACGCGCGACGTACTCCGCGTAGTAGTCGTCGGGCAGATCGTAGAGCGCCAGCTGCATGACGGCGCGGCCGATCTGGTCCGCCGTTTCGAAGTTGCGCGCGTAGCCGCGGGTCAAGGCCGCAATGCCGAACGACAATTCGTCCGGCGAGACCGGGCGTGGTCCGCGGATGGCGGAAATCTCGCCGAGCGATTCCTCGATGGCGCGTGCGGTGGCTGCTGACTGAACGCTGGCCTGGAGCACGAACGGCCCGCGGCGCCGGCGGAATTCGAACGCCGTCCGTGCGCCGTAGGTGAACCCTTTGTCCTCGCGCAGATTCAGGTTGATGCGGCTGACGAACTGCCCGCCGAGAATGGCGTTCGCGAGGGCGAGCGCATGATAGTCCGGCGTCAGCCTGGCCGCGGCGATCTGGCCGATGCGGAGCTCGGACTGTGGCGCGTTGGGCCTCGGCACGACGGCGAGCCGCGCGGCAGCGCCGGGCATCGCCGGCACGGGAGGTGATGGCCGCGCCGCGCCCGGCGTCCAACCGGAAAAGACCTCTTCGGCCAGCCGCATGACCGCTTCGTGCTCGTAGTCGCCGACCGCGATCAGCGTCGCCGCGCCCGGCACGACTTCCCGGCGATGGAAGGCCCTCACGTCGTCAATGGTGAGCGCGGCGAGTGACGATTCACTGCCGATCGGCGAATGCGCGTAGGGATCGTCACCGTACAGCAGTTTGAGAAATGTCCGATCGGCAACCGCGGACGGAGAATCACGAAGCTGCTTGAGGCGGTGGAGCCGCAACTGACGGACGCGCTCGAAATCGGATTCCCGGAGCGCCGGGCGCGCGACCATGTCGGCGGCGAGCGACAGCGCCCGCTCCGCGACCTGGCTGAGCGACGTGACGCTGACCGCCGTCGCGTCCGAGCCGATGTCGGTGTCGAACTGCGCGCCGATGAGCGCCAGCGCTTCGTGCATCTGAATCGCCGATCGATCGCCGCTCCCTTCGTCGAGCATGTCCGCCGTCAGCGCGGCGAGGCCGTCCTGACCTGCGGGATCCGTGGCCGCGCCCTTGTCGATGAGCAGGATGAACGACAGGATGGGAATCTGCGCGTGGCGAACCGTCCAGACGCGCAGGCCGCTCGAGAGGATCGATTTCTCGATGGCCGGAAGGCCGAAAGGCCGCGCCGGCCCGGGTTCGGGCAGCTTCGAGCGATTGACGGCCGCGGCGCGCGCCATCACGAGACCGCGATCGGCGAGGACCCGGCGGCGGCGAGGTCGAGCCGTCCGCGCGGCACGATGCTGAGCGTCACGCGTGCGCCGGGATCCAGGTAGCGCTGCACCGCCAGGCGCATCGATTCGGGCGTCACGCTCCGGTAGCGCGCGAGGTCGCGATCGAAGTACGAGCGGATCGCCGACGAAGACGTTGTAGGCGTTCAGCTGATCGGATTTGCCACCGAACCCGCCGACCGTTTGGAGCCTGAAGATGAACTGCGATTCGGCCTGCGCGCGACCGCGCTCCATTTCCTCGTCGGTCGGACCGCCGGCCACGAGCCGCGCGATCTCTTCGAGCACGACCGCTTCGATGTCGCCGAGTGCGTGACCCGGGGCGGCGGTCGCGACGATCTGGGTGTAGCCGCCGATCTCTCGGGAATTCTGGGACGCGAACACATCGGTGGCGAGGCGTTCGTCGAAGACCAGGCGGCGGTAGAGCCGCGAGCTCTTGCCGTTGGCGAGCAGGTCGTTCGCCAGATCGAGATCGGCATCACCGTCGGCGAACATCGCCGGCGTCAGCCACGCGAGATACAGCCGCGGCAACTCGACCCGATCCTCGAGATGGACGCGGACGTCGCCCGCGAGCAGCGCGGCCGACGCGCGCACGGCGTGAACTGGCGGCGCCGGGGCTGATCTCGCCGAAGTACCGATCGACCAGATTCGAGCGCCTCGGACGGCCTCGACGTCGCCGGCAATCGCGATCGATGCGTTGGCCGGATGATAGTAGCGCTCGAAGAACGCCACGAACTCGTCGAGCCGCGTCGCGCGCAAGTCCGCCATCTCGCCGATGGTCGTCCAGTGATAAGGATGGTCCGGCGGAAAGAGCGCGGCCAGCGTCGCCATCGGCGCCAGCCCATACGGGCGGTTCTCGTAGTTCTGCCGTCGCTCGTTCAGGACGACGTCACGCTGGTTCGCGAACTTGGCCTCGGTCAAGCGCCGGCAGGAGATAGCCCATGCGGTCGGACTCCATCCACAACGCGAGCTCGAGCGCGTTCGCTGGCACCACTTCCCAGTAGTTCGTCCGATCGGCGTTGGTCGAACCGTTGAGCGTCCCGCCTGCGCCCTGCAGCGGCTGGAAATAGCCGTGATCGTGATGCTGCGATCCCTCGAACATCAGGTGCTCGAAGAGATGCGCGAAGCCCGTGCGGCCCGGCTGCTCGTTCTTGGACCCCACGTGATACCAGATGTTGACCGCGACGATCGGACAGGAATGATCTTCGTGCAGGAGGACGTCGAGCCCGTTCGCGAGCGTGTGCTTGCTGAACGTCAGTGTCACCGGAAGTTACCGCAGGTCAACATCTCCTTGCCGTAGTACGGATTCGCGAGCGCGTCGCCCTTCTGCAGCCACGGCTTGTTCACCATCGGGCAATACGCGACGCGAACGCCGTCTCCGCCCGACAGCTTGAGGCCGGTCATGTAGGTGTCGAGCGCTTCGCTGAGCAGCCCGAACTTCTCGCGCACTCTTTCGATGTCCGGCGGCACCGCCTCGGCGGCCGCGGACAACTGCAGGGCGGCGGTGTCGATCTTCATCGCGGGCGCGCCCAGGCCGGTCGCGGCCGTCGCGATATTGCCGGCATTCGCCTTGACGTTCTCGGTGCTGTCGTCCGACAGCGCCGTCTGTATCGCGAGATAGGGCTCCATGATCGAGGCCGGCATCGCGCTGCCGCCGGCGGGCGTCGTGCCAACCGTCGGCGCGCATGCGGCCGCCATGACGAACGCCGTCACCAACATGAGTCGAGTCATCTCTACCTCACAACGGTCAAAGGAATCGTGGGCCGGTTGTAGCTCGCAATCGACACCTGCGCCGCTGTACGCTCGGCCGCCGCCATGAACGCGCGCGCCGCCACCGACTCGGGCTCGCTGATCATGAGCGGGACACCCACATCGCTGCCCTCGCGGATCGGCTGGTAAATCGGAATCCGCCCGATGAACGGCAGGCCGAACTCCGTCGCCATCTGCTCGCCGCCGCCGTGGCCGAAGATATCCGACTCGCGTTCGCAGCCGGGGCAGATGAAGTAACTCATGTTCTCGATCACGCCGAGCGTCGGGATGTTGAGCTTCTTGTACATCGCGATGGCTCGCCGGCTGTCCGCGAGGGACACCTGCTGGGGCGTCGTCACGACGATCGCCCCTGCGACCGGAACCGTCTGACTCAGGCTCAATACCACGTCGCCGGTGCCAGGGGGCAGATCGATCACGAGGTAGTCGAGCTCGGCCCACCGCACTTCGCGGAAGAACTGCTGCAGCGCTCCGTGCAGCATCGGCCCGCGCCAGATGATCGGCGCATCGTCGCTCGTCAGGAACCCCATCGAGATGACCTGCAGGCCGTACTTCTCGGCGGGGACGATCTTCTGGCCGTCGGTGACGAGCTGTGTCTTGATGCCGAGCATGATGGGGACGTTCGGCCCGTAGATGTCGCCGTCAATGATGCCGACCTTGCTGCCGCACTTCGCGAGCGCGATCGCCAGGTTGACCGCCACCGTCGTCTTGCCCACGCCGCCCTTCCCGGCGCCCACCGCGATGACGTTCTTCACGCCGGGCAACGACTGACGTGGTCCGTCGGCGCCGACGGCTTCGCGGACGCGCGCGCTCATCGTCACGTCGACGGACGCGACGCCCGGCAGCTGCATCACCGCCGCCCGCGCCTGGTCGCGCATCTGATCCTTCACGGGGCACGCGGGCGTCGTCAGCTCGATCGTGAACGCGACGCGGGGACCATCGATCGTCAGGTCCTTGATGAACCCGAGGCTGACGATGTCGCGGTTGAGATCGGGATCGCGGACGACCTTCAACGCCTCGAGAACGCTGCCCTGCTCGACTTGCATATACTCAAGAATATCGTACACTCGCCGCGCATGGCGGAATCGACGGTTTCTCCGAACCGCACCATGATGATCGTGCTGGCGTACCTCTGGGTGCTGGCGTTCATTCCGCTGCTCGTCGAAAAACAGGACACCGAAGTGCAATGGCACGCAAAACACGGACTCGTGCTGATGGCCGCCGAGCTCGTGCTCATCATCGCCTACATCCTGATGACGAGCATCATCAGCCTGGCGACCTTCGGCCTCGGCTGCATCCTCGTCCTGCTGCTGATCTTCGCGTGGATCGGCATCCTCGTCCTTCACGTCGCGGCTATCCTCAAAGGTGTGAACGGCGGACGTCTCCTTATCCCGGGAATCAGCGAATACGCGGACCGTTTCTAGAATTCTCGTGGCGATCGCGATCGTCGCGCTGGCGATGAATGCGCAGCCGGTGGCGCTCGCGGGCATTCACTTCTATCAGCGGGCGCTTTCGCCGCTCGCCGCGCGCGCGGGTGTCCGTTGCCGCTTCACGCCGACGTGCAGCCACTACGCGGAAGTCGTGATCACACGAGACGGGATCGTGCGCGGCGGATGGCGCGCGCTGACGCGCGTCGCACGATGCGGTCCCTGGACAGCGCGCGGCACGGTGGACCGGCCGTAGCGCTCAGGGCTGAGGGCTCAGGGCTGAGGGCTCAGGGCTCAGGGCTGATGAATAGTGACTTGCCTTGTTCGCTGAGCAGCAGCCACAGTGCGTAGATGCCGAGAGCCGTGCCGTAGGGCAGCAGCACCAGATCAACGGACCCGAGCATCAGCGCCATGATGCGCGCCCAGGAGCGGTGACGCCGCAGCGGAATCCCCACGACGATGTGGGCGACGCCCCAGATGATCGCGACAACAGCGAGTGTCGTGAACAGCGCGGCCATCAAACTCGCGGCGACTTGACTGCTCGCGCCGCCGCGGCCCGCCGACGTGATCAGCGCGAACGCGCCCAAACCAAGGGCCAGGGTCGACACACCCACCAGGGTCGTCAGCAGTCCCCAGACGATGAAGAGCACGCCGAGGAAATCGATTTGCCGCGCCATTCGCGAAACGTGAAATTCGGAATCAAGTTCGAAGAATCAAGAATTCCTAATTCCTAATCCTCAAGTCCTGATTTCACATATTAGAAGGCGGCTGGACGAACGACGACACGGACTTCGACGCGCATGGACGGCGCATCGGGCGGATACACGCGAAATCGCAGGCGGGCGCCGTCGACGACGCCAGCCGGGATCGGGACGCGAACGACGTGTCGCATAAGGGAATCGCCCGTCCCGCGGCAGATCCCGCACGGCTCGGCCCAGGATTCCCCGCGGCCGCCGCACACCCGGCACGTGGCCCGCACCTGCACGTCCACGGACATCGTCCGCCCCTTGTACGCCTCGAATTTCGACACGGACACTTCGGCCAGATGCAGCGCGGACTGGGCGCTTTCACCGAGGAAGCGGTCCCGCATCCGTTCGACGACCCGTCCGACTGACGGAAAGTCGATGGCGATCTCGTCCGCGAAACATTCGTGCGGCATTGACGGTCAACTAACGATAGGAGCGGCCACCATGCTTGTCAAGGCGCGCACAAGCTGGTAACGTCGCGATACAGATAGACTTAACAAGAATCATGCCCACCAAGGACTGTCCATTATGCGGCGGTACGATGCAGCTCCAGGATCGGAAGACCGTCGTGCAAGTGCGCGGGAATCCGCAAGCCACGACGCGCAAATTCCGCGAGTGGGTCTGCCCTGATTGCGAGTACTTCGAGGAAGCGGACGAGAAGGACTGACGAAGCGGGGTGACCGGCGCTCGTCTAGCGCGCGCCGATCGTCAGGAGAACTTCCTTGCGCAGCGTGTCTTCGAACTCGGCGAATTTCAATTCCGTCTCGCACTCGTCGCAGAGAACCTCGAACACCGCCGGCCGGCTTTCCTCCGTCACTTCCACGCGTCCGCCGTCAACGCTTACAACATGCATCTGCAGGGTTTTGACCTGGAAGTTCCGGTCATTGCCGCAGTTAGGACAGGTCAACGTCACGTATGACTCCTTCGACATTTTGATTCTATGTAATGGTCGGGCCGTGCGCAATGCAAATATGGCCGAAATCTGTTAGATTTGCGCGAAATGGCCGCTGAATCATTCCAAGTCCACAGCGAAGTCCGGGGTTCGCACTGGATTGCCTGGATAAGTCGGGACGGCTCCGGCAAGCCCGACCGTTCGGTGGTCATCGTCGCGAATAGCAAGGAAGAGGCCGAAAAACGCGCAGAACGCTGGGGTCAGCGGCAGTCCTGACGCCGCTCCGGCTGCACAACCTCGTGCCGCTGCCCGCCCGGGCCCGCCCACGTCGTGTCTTCGCACGCCGCCGCCCTGCCGAACAAGCCTTTCAGCTCGTCCGGCAACACGTCCGCAAGGCTTCCGCGGCCAGCGCGTAACTTTCCGTCAGGGACGCTCGCCGACACGTACAGCCGGTCGCGCCCGCGCGTGAGCGCCACATACAGGAGACGCTTCGTTTCCTCGCGATCCCTGGCCGACGCGTCTTCATCTGCCTCCGACTGGTAATCGGCGATGGCGACGGATTCCTCGCCTGCCGATTCGCCCACGACGCGTATCGGCGGCCGCATGCCGCCGACGCCTCGACCCATGTTGACCACGAAGACGATGGGAAACTCGAGGCCTTTGGCGGCGTGCACGGTCATCAGGCTCACGGCGTCAATGGCGTCGATCGCCGCGTTGGATTCGTCGCCGACCGCGAGCCGCTCGAGATGATCCGCGAGGCGCGCCAGCGTGGTGTACCCGCGATTCTCGACGCGACGGATCATCGACCGCAGCTTCTTGAGATTCTCGCGCGCCTGCCGCCGCCGGAAGCCGCGCAGTTCGTAGGCGTACGCGGTTTCGCGCAGGATCACGTCCAGCAGTTCTGACGGCGTATCGCGATCGACGCGCCCAAGCCATCGCGGCAGCGCCGATCGCAGGAGATCGAACACGCGACGATCCTCGTCGCCGAACGACGCCGCGCCGGTCGGTTGCCCGCCGTCGATGTCGTCGAGGATCGCGGCCGCGACGCGGGGGCCGAGGCTCGCGAGGGCGCCATCGGATAGTCGGACCACGCGCGAGCGCAGAAACGCGGAAGCGCGCAGATTCGACAGCGGATCGGCGAGATACCGGAGCAGCGCCACGGCGTCCTGCACCTCGTCCGACTCGAAGAAGCCAAGCCCCTTGTACACATAGCTGGACACGCCCCGGTCCGCGAGGGCGGACTCGAACTCGCGATGGCTGTCGCGGGAACGAAACAGAATGGCGATGTCCGCCGGTGCCGCCGGTCGCCTGACGCCGGTCGCACGGTCACGCACGATCGATCCAGAGAGCAGGCGAACGATTTCGTCTGCGACTCGTCCGGCCGTCTTCTGCACGGTCTCGCCCACGACAATCCCGAGCGTCGGGTACGAGTCGGCGCCCGCTGCCGGCGCGCCGGTTGAATCGACATCGACCGGCGGGAACCTGTCGCGCTCGTCATAGCGGAACGCGTCGCGCCGTGCCTCAGTTCCGCTCGCGATCGCAGCAAACACGTCGTTGACGAACGCCAGAATCGCGGGCGCCGATCGAAAGCTGACCGTGATCGCCTGCCGCGGCGTCGCTCCTGGGCGCAGCTCTTCGATGAACGCCGCGGCGTCGTCCACGAGCGCAACGTCCGCGTCGCGGAACCCGTAGATCGATTGCTTGCGATCGCCGACGATGAAAATGGACGGTTGAATGGCGTCGTCCGAGGCGCCGAGGCCTTCGCCCCACGTGCGAACGAGTTGTCGAACCAGCTCCCACTGCGCACGGCTCGTGTCCTGAAACTCATCGAGCAGCACGTGCCGATAGCGCGCCTCGAGCCTGAGGCGGCTTTCCGCGAACTCATCCAGGTCCTGCAGCAACTTGACCGCGCGTGCCAGGACGCCCGGAAAATCGAGCAGCGCGTGCGATTCGAGCGTGCGCTCGTACTGGCTGAGCGCCACCGCGAAGATCCGCCAGACCCCGCGCGACATGACGACGTTCAGGTCGCGCCGAAAGCTCCGAATCGCCTCAGCGATGGCAGGGGCAATGGAGGCCGCGATCTGACGATGACGCTTCCACGCATCCTCCGTATCGCAGTCGTCCGCACGGAACCCGGTGCCCGCGAATGCCTTTCCCCGCGGGTCGCCTTCCTGCGTGAGGAAATACGCACGCAGCCGATCGATGACGGTTCGAAATACGGCCTGCCCCTCGCGTGTGTCCAGATGGAGGGCGTCTGGACCCACCTCTCGCCCGACGGGCGGAAGCATCGCCAGCTCGCGAATATCCTGCGCGAGCATCGCGAACTGCGGACGACGGAGCGGGCCGTCGGCGAGGAATGCGTCACACCCGTAGGGGATCGCGGACAGGACATCGTGGAGTCGCACGGCCGCATTCCGGCACGCGGTTTCGACGGTCAGACTCCTGGGGCCCGCCTCGAGAAATCGGCGCAGAACGCCCGGCGCCACCAGGCGCCGATCGACGAGCGCGGCGATCCCGCTGCGCAGGCGGCGTTCGCCGAGCTGCGCGAACACGAGCGCGACGTCATCGTCTTCCGAGGCCAGGCCCCGGCAGATACGAAACGCGCCATCGAGCGACTCTTCCATGAGCCGCGGGACGTCCGTGTCGGCCGCAAGCTCGAAGCCCGGGTCGACGTCGGCTTCGAGCGGAAATTCGCGCAGAAGCGACAGGCAGAACGCGTCGATCGTCGAAATGGCGATGTCGCCCAGGCGCGACTTCAAATCGCGCCAGCGTCCGGCGTCGAATTCCGAGAGCCGGCTGGCCTCCTTCAGCCGGTCGATGATGCGCTGGCGCATTTCCGCCGCGGCCTTGCGCGTGAAGGTGACGGCCAGGATGTGGTCCGGCTCGACACCGGCGCGCAGCAGGTTGACGTATCGCTCGACGAGCACGCGCGTCTTGCCGGTGCCGGCCGACGCTTCGAGGACGATGTTCCTCGCCGGGTCGGTCGCGGCGGCGCGCGCGGCGCCGTCAGGCAGCGGCGCCTCTTCGACGAACGGCAGCCGCAGTTCAGACGTCACCGACGTAGTCCTTCCGGCACACGCTCGCAAAGCCGCACGACTCGCAGCGATAGACGTCGTCCGGCGTCGGTGGAAACTGGCCGGCTGAAACGGCGTCGATGGTAGCGGCGAGACGATCCTGGGCCTCGGCCAGCATTCGATCGCGATCGCTGTCGTTCTGGAACAGCGGGACGACGCGTCGCGGGCCCTTGAACGCCAGATAGGCCGCTTCGCTCACTTTCCAGTCACCGCCACGCGTGCGGTTCAGCGCCTGGGAAGCACACACACTGTAGATGGGCAGCTGCAACGCCTTGCGGCGATCTTTCGGCGGCCAGCCGAGCTTGTAGTCGATCAGGCGGAACGTCCCATCAGCCAGCAGATCGATACGATCGGCTTTGCCTCGGATCGCAATCGAGCGCGGACCGCTGGTCGTCGCGAAACTGAACTCGCCTTCGAGTTTGTGTTCGAGCAGGCGTTGGACGACAGGCGTCGGCCGCTCGGCCTCCATGCGGAGCACGGCCTCGCCGAGCCCGGCGGCAGCCGGCGAGCCCAGCAGCCGCGTTCGTTCGAGACCCGCTTCTGCATCCGGCAGCCGAACCAGCACGTCCTCCACCACCATCGCGAACATGGCCCGGGCCTCGTCGAGATTTCCTGACGTCACCGCTCCATGCCCGGCGTTCTGCCAGGCCGTGAAGAATCGCTCGAAGACCTCGTGGACGAACTGCCCCTGACGGCGGGGGTTCATGATTTCTTCGTCGTCGGGCTCTTCTTCGAGCTTCAGGACGTGCTGAGCGAAGAATCGAAACGGACAGCCCAGATAGGTTTCGAGCGCGCTGACAGACCAGACGCGAGCCGGCACGTCCGGCACGTGCCCATGGAATTGGTCCGCGTCGCCGGCCGTGCGCGCCGCACGGACCGCAGCCCAGCTGCGCGCGTCGGGTTCGAGGACATCGAACATCGGTGGATCGAGGGAGAGCGCCTCGTCCACGAACACGCGCGACTCGCTCGCCACGCCCGACGGCACGATCGACAGCTTCGCGCGGACAACGTCGTCGAGCTGCAGGGATCTCGAGACCAGCGCATCGTCGTCCAGCGTGAAAGTGGAGAGAACAATCTGTCTCGACGGAGACGCGATCAAATCCAGGAAGTGCGCATCGGATGCCGCGCGGCGATCTTTCTCGGACGGCCAGCCCAGAGCCTTGAGCAGCTGCGGCGGATAGAAGATGTTTCGCTTCGGCCGCTCGGGCCACTCGTTCTCGACAATTCCGACGATCGTGATGTCGTCGAATTCGCGATAGCGGGCGGCTTTGTCGTCGAGCAGTACCAGTCCGCCGCCCTCGGCGACGGTGTCGAACGTCTGTTCTTCAATCCACCGCCTGATCGCCGTCGCCAGTTCCTCGATGGTCCACGGCGGATCGTCGTAGGTGACGCACGCGTCGGCAAGCCGCGTCAGCGTCTCGGACACGGCCGCGCGAGCGCGGGTCTCGCGGGCCTGCAGCGCGGCATCGCCGCCGCCGGCCGGCCGCAGGCGCCGGTCCCAGAACGCCGAGAGGCTGCGGATGTGGCGCGATGCCGGCGCGGCCTGAGCGAACGGGGAGAGTTCGCGGGTCAGGTCGATCGCCGTCCGCAAGGCCGGCAGCGCCTCCTGCTTGATGGCCGACGATGATCGCTGCCATTCTCCAGCGAGGGTCTCGAGCCGCGCCGGATCGCCCAGGTACCGCGCGTCGCTCAGCGCACGATCGAGGGCCGCGATCGATGCACGCGACGGCTCGCCGTCGTCGGACGCGAACCGCAGGTGCGGCGATCGCAGAAGCGCGATGAGCGCGTCGCGCGTGAACGACGCGCCGACGGCTTCGAGAATCAGATCGAGCGCCGCCGCCGTCGGCTCCACGGCGAGCGGAAATCCGTGGACCGTCTGGTAGGGCATTCCAGCCGCGGGAAACACTTCACGGGCCAGGTACAGGTAAGGCAACGGCTGCTTGAACACGACGGCCGATCGAGCCGTCACGGATTCTGCGCCACGGCGATCGGCCCGGAGCCGACGCGCGACCGCCACCAGCTCTTCCTCGCGATCTCGTACGCGTCCACCACGGTTCGTCGGTCGTCGATCCCCGCGGGCTCATCAGGATCGGACGACTCTCCGCCGCCGACCGTCGATTCAGCTCCTCGATGCCAGGCCACCACGAATGAATTCGCTCGTGGAAACCGGAACCCAGGACGCCTTCCGTCGCGACGATGTCGATCGTCTCGAGGTGCGGGACGCGGGACAGCAGATCGAAATCCGCCACGAACAGCCCGTCGGCGTCCGCAATCCAGTCGGCCACCGTCACGATCACGTGACGAACCGGTTCGAGGGCGGCCTCGACCAGCAGACGTTCACGAAGAATGTGTTCGTCGCAGGCGCCGGATCGACGGACGCGCCGGTCGTACTCGCGGAAAGCTTCCGCGAGAAATCGCGTCTGCTGTCGCAGACGGCGTGCGCCCCGATCCACGTCGTCGGAACCAAGCGCCTGGTCGATGAGCGCTTCGAACCGGTCAATCGACTGCGATTGCCTCCGGAGGTGGTCGTAGAACCGCAGCACCTCCGCGACCAGTCCGGGCCGGAGGCGAAGCGTCGACTGGGTCGCCTCGGCCGCCGCTCTGGCGGCCGCGAAGGCCATGACGGCTCGTTCGAGCGCGGTGAGACGTTGTGGCGGGGCGGCGAGCCTGGCGTGAAACTGGTCGTAGAGCTCGTCGCGAGTGACGGCCGTCATCGGTGCCCCGGCCGGTTCAAGCTGTCGCGCCGCGCTCTGTGTCGGAACGACGACGAGCGGAGCCTGCCGCTCCGCGGCGATGGCCGCAATCGACTCGCGAAAAGCACCGAGATCCGGCACGCGCACGAGTCGCGTCCGGCGAGGGGTGATGGGTGACACGGGGTTACGGCAGCTGGGGCGGACGCAGCTGCGCCAGAATGTCTTCGCGCGCGCGGGTGCCCAGCATCAACGCACCAGCCGCGGCCGACGAGGCGTTCCACGCGCGGGCCATGTCGTTGGCGAGCACCGCTTCGCGCCTGACGCTGACGGCATTTGCGGCCATCTGGGCAGCGCTCACCATCAACGCATGCGCCGCGGTCAGTTCCTCCGGCGGGTTGATCGCCGATATCAGCGTCAACAACTGGAGGGTTCCTTCCTGGAGCGTCGTCAGCGACGCGGGTGACGACCCGGCCAGCGCTTTGATGTCCTCGAGCGACGGCTTCAGGCGGCCGAAGAGCGCCATCGGCGCGCGAATCGCCGTTCCGTAGGCCGTGAAGGCGGGCAGGCGCAGCTCCCATCGGTCGCGCGCGAGCCGCAGCCGCCGCGTCGCGTCCAGCTTCTCCTCGACTGCCGCGATCAACGCCGTGACGGCTTCGGGGCGGCGCCCTCCGAGCTGGGCGTCCTGCACAGGCACCCGAGCCAGGAGACGCTCGACGCCTCGCACATCGGCGACCTTCGCCTTGCGATCCGCCAGCTTCAACACTCCGGCCGTCAGGTTCCGGTACGAGTCGTCGATCCGGAGCTCGACGTTGATCGCCGATTGCACTTCGACGCGCTTCGCCAGCACCCAGTCGGCGGGGAGGTCGTCCTTGTCGCGGTCGATCGCTCCGAGCGCGGCCGTCAAGAGCGACGCGCGTTCCGCCGACCGATCGACCGAACGCGCCGCGTTCAGTACCTGCTCGATTGACTGTTGCAGCGTCAGCGGCGGGAGCAGGGGCTCGACAATCGTGGGTGGCTCCGCGAACGCCGCAAGGCTGATGTCGAACCGCCGCGCGCCCGACGCCGCACGAAGCTCAGCGATCGCCTCGTCGAGCGTGCCGACCATCTGGCGGACTTCGGCCTGACGATACCAGTAGTGATTCTGCGGCCACTCGACCAGGCTCGCCCTGACGCGCTCGACGATGCGAAGACGCTCGGTCTGGTTGGTCGTGGCCGCGACTTCATTGAGCGCTTCGGCCAGTTGAGTGGACAACGCGGCGTAATCGAGCTCGGCCTGAGTCTTGAGGTACTGGGAGGCCCGCGCCGCCGTCGAGTACCGATTCGTGCGATCCCAGTCGACGCGATCGTCTGGCAAATCGACGAGATGCAGCGGCGGATTCGGCGTCACAGCCGTGGGCATCGAGAACACGACGCGTCCGCCGACGCGCGCCGGCTCGCCATAACTGACGAGCGACGTGCCGTCCCGCAGAAAGACTCGCAGGAGCGTGGCGCTCTCGTCGTCGGCCGCCATCGCGCTGGATCCGAGCGAAACCAGCAGGGCCGCCGACACCATGGCGGCCGTCAGCGCGCGACTGGTCATGAGGTTTCAAGGGTAGTGCGCGTCACCCGCTCCGTCAACTGTGGAAATCCTGTTGATGAATCGTGAATTTCCTGTGGATGGACCGACAGCCAAGAATTCTTTCGCGGTTGGACTCACTCACCCATCAACGCGTGACGCGACGTGTGCACGCGCTTTCGTACGTGGCTTCGCTTGATCGCGCGCGACGTTCACGTACAATTCCAGCTCGCTCAATCACTGAATTTCTTCGCCGACACCGTGGCCGCAGACGTGCATCGCTATCAGGAATCCATCGAAGGACACTCGTACCTCATCGAAGTGACGCCGGTTTCGCAGGACCGCTGGCGCGCGTACATCGTTCGCATCCCGGGCGTCCCGACCGCCTTGATGCCGTTTTACGGGCCCACGCCCGCCGACGCGGCAAAACAGCTGTGTGACTGGTTGACGCGCGCCCACCGGCAGGCCGCCGCCTCAGCGCGGTCGGTGTAGGATCGGGGGGTGATCGCCCCGAAGACCCCGAAAACGTTGTCCATTCCGTTTGCGATCGTGCTCGCGATCGCCTCCACGACTCCGACCAGCGGGCAATTCCAGCAGCGCGAACCCGATTTCGACCGCATGGTCAGGGAGCAGTCCGAAACGGATGCGACCTGGCGAAGCGCCAGCGCCGGCGTCATGCAGATGGACAAGATCACCTATAGAAGCCGCGCGGGTGACCTGGACATCCCGGCATTCGTATTCCAGCCGACCAGGCTCAGGGGCGCCAAAGGGCACCCGGCCATCGTCTGGGTCCACGAGAACATCCGGGGACATCTTTACGAGCACTACATCCCTTACATCCGCGAGGCCACGGCCCGCGGGTATGTCGTCATCGCCCCCGAGTACCGCGGCAGCATCGGATACGGGAAAGCCTTCTACGACGCCATCGACTACGGCGGAGCCGAAGTGGACGATGTCGTCACGGCCGTCGACGTGTTGAAGACGAAATATCCAGACGTCGATCCCGCGCGGATAGGCATCATGGGATGGAGCCACGGCGGGATGATCGCGCTGCTCTCGATCACTCGGAACACGACCACGTTCAAGGCCGCCGTCGCGATGGTTCCGGTGACGAATCTCTTTCAGCGTCTGGCGTGGAAAGGCGTCGAACGCCAGCGTCAGCTGATCGATCCGGCCAATCGTTACGGCGGTCTGCCGTCCGAGAAACAGGATATCTACAAGGATCGGTCGCCGCTCTATAACGTCGACAAACTGCAGATTCCGATCTACGTGGGCGTCACGCGCAACGACCAGGACGTCAACATCGAGGAAGACTTGCAGCTCGTGGACGCGCTCCGTTCACGAAAGCCCCAGCTGGCGGAAACCATGATTTACGACAACCCGCCAGGCGGACACACGTTCGATCGCCGGGTCGACCCCAAGACCTGGCAACCCGAAAACACTCGCGAGCAGCGGGATTCCTGGAACCGGGTCTGGACGTTCCTCGACTGGAATCTGGATCCGTTTCACGGGCCGCTGCCGCCGTCGACGCGGTAGACCTTCCGTGACCGACTCTCGGACGATCGCCCGGACGCTGGTTGTGGCCTGCACGCTAACGATCAGCACCGCGTTCGCATGGCCGGGCGCACACGCCGCGCCCGCGGCGCGGCAACAGCCCGCGGCCGTCCCCAGAGTGCGCCTCGTCGCGACCGGCGGCACGATCTCCAATCGCACCGGTGGGCGGCTGTCGGCGGAAGAACTCGTGAAGTCGATGCCGGGCATCGAACGCTACGCGCAGCCCGAGTTCGAACAATTCTCGAATCTTGCCAGCAGCGAGCTGACGCTCGATCAGTGGCTCGCACTCACCAGGCGGCTGAACGAACTGTTCTCGTCCGATCGCAGTCTCGAAGGGATCGTCGTCACGAGCGGAACCGATACGCTCGAAGAGCTCGCGTATTTCCTGAATCTGACGGTCAGGGACGATCGCCCGGTCGTCGTCGTGGGATCGATGCGTAACCCGAGCACGCTCGGCTACGAGGGCGCCGCGAACCTCCTCGAGGGGTTTCGCGTCGCGGCCGCCCCGGAGGCCCGCGGCAAAGGCGTGCTCGTCGTCCTGAACGACGAGATCAACGCCGCGCGCGAGGTCACGAAGACCGACGCGTTGCGGCTGAACACCTTTCAGACGCGGGGGTACGGCGTTCTTGGCGTCGTCGATTCGGACCGTGTCGTGTTCTACAGGAACGTCGTCAAACGCCACACGGCGCGCAGCGAATTCGACCTCTCGAGCGTCGGACGGCTGCCACGCGTCGACGTCGTGATGGTCTATCAGGGCGCCGACGGCGACTTGATCAGGGCCGCCGCCGATCGCGGCGCGCAGGGAATCGTGCTGGCGACGGCAGGCGCAGGCGCGACGAGCGGCACGCAGATGGACGGCGTCGCCTACGCCCTGAAGAAGGGCGTCTTCGTCGTCACGACCACGCGGACGGGCAGCGGGCGCATTGCGCCCCGACAAAGTCCGAGCGGCGTCGGCGGTCAGGACCAGAACGACCCGATTTCGCCGGACGACCGCCGCCGTGCGCTTGCCGGCGAAGACCTGGCCCCGGTGAAGGCCCGGGTCCTGCTGATGGTCGCGCTCACTCGCACCAGCGACCCGTCCGAACTCCAGAGAATCTTCTCGGAGTACTGAAGTCGCTTACCCATGAGGCGGCTTTTGTGCTAGAAAGTCGTGCTAAGTCAGCAGCCAGTGTCTTCTTCCCGGAGGGTGTGATGTTTTGCGCTCATCTGCAGCGGACTGTGACCGTGACCGCCTGCGCCGTCCTCTTCGCGGCGTCGGCGACAGCCCAGGGAATCACGCAGCCCAAACAGGGCCAGGGCGGCAGCGTCGTCAAGGGTGCGGCCGGGACCGAAGGCAGCACCGGCGACAGCGGACTCGAACATTGCGACAAGCCGATGGGCGCGATGGCGGTCGTCGAGCCGCAGAGCCAGGTGCTGACGGCGCTCATGCGCTACAGGTTGCAGTCGCCCGTCGGGCTGATTCGCTTGATGATCCAGCAGTCGAACTGCTTCATCGTCGTCGAGCGCGGCGCCGGCATGCAGAACCTGATGCAGGAGCGCGCGCTCGCCAACTCCGGCCAGGCCCGCGAGGGCTCGAATATGGGCGGCGGACAGATGGTCGCCGCAGACTTCGTCGTGACGCCGAGCGTCGTCTTCTCGGAAAACAACGCCGGCGGTGTCGGCGGCGCGGTCGGCGGCCTGCTCGGCGGAAAGGCTGCAGCGGTCGCCGGCGGACTCAAGTTCAAGGAGGCGCAGACCAGCATGCTCGTCGCCGATTCGCGGTCGGGCGTACAGGTGGCTGCGGCCGAAGGCAGCACGAAGAAAGCGGACCTGCGGCTCGGCGGCGCGTTCTTCGGGGCGGGAGGCGGCGCGTCGGCGGGCGGCTACGGCAACTCAAACGAGGGCAAGATCATCGCGGCCGCGTTCATGGACAACTACAACAAGGTCGTCGGCGTCGTTCGCGGCGATCCGGCGCTGCAGCGCAACGTCGGGACGCTGAAACAGGAAGCGGCGGCCGGCGGCGTCAAGGCCGGGACGTTCAGGGAAGGCGACGTCCTCGGACCGAAGATCGCGAACGTCAAGCTGATGGCTGAGCCATCCGACACTGCGAAAGTCGTGGCGACACTCGGACGCGGCGACGAGCTCGTCGTCGTTGGCGGCGAGAAGGACGGCTACGTCAACGTCCAGGGCTCGACCGCGAGCGGCTGGGTCAAGGTTGTGCTCGTCAACAAACGCTGAGGATCGGATCGGCAGCGGCCAGCGGAAGCGTTGAGCATGCCTGCACGCTTCGCGTTGCCGCCGCCGATCGAGCCGATGCTCGCCAAGCTCGCCGAGTCGCTTCCCACGAGCGGCGGGTTTCTCTTCGAACCGAAATGGGACGGCTTTCGCGCCATCGTCTTTCGCGGAGACGATGACGTCTTCGTGCAGAGCCGGGATCTGCGTCCGCTCGACCGCTACTTTCCCGATCTTCACGCCGTGCTCCTGGCGCAGCTTCCGCCCGGCTGCGTGATCGACGGCGAAATCGTCATTGCCACACCGCGCGGCCTCGACTTCGACGCGCTGCAGCTTCGCCTCCATCCCGCAGCGTCCCGCGTCGCGAAGCTCGCGGCGGCGACACCGGCATCCTTCGTCGCCTTCGACCTTCTTGCCGCCGACGGCCGGGATCTGCGGCGTGAGCCGCAAGCCGTGCGACGCTCGGCCCTGGAACGGCTGCTCGACAAGGCGAGGCCGCCGATTCACCTCACGCCGATGACGCGGGACGTCGAGATCGCTTCGGAGTGGCTCGCGCGCTTCGAAGGTGCGGGCCTCGATGGCGTCGTCGCCAAGCCCGAGCGCGGACCGTACGAGACCGGCAAGCGCGCGATGATCAAGATCAAGCACGCGCGGACGGCCGACTGCGCGGTCGCGGGCTTCAGGTGGCACAAGAACGGGCGCAACGAGCTCGTGGGATCGCTGCTGCTCGGTTTGTTCGACGAAGGACGACTGCATCACGTCGGTGTCACGTCCTCGTTCACCATGATCGCGCGCAAGCAGCTGGCGCGCGAGCTCCAGCCGCTCCGCGAGCGCGCGCTTGACGAGCATCCGTGGCGCGAGTGGGCCACGGCCGGCGGGGAGCAGATGGCGCGCATGCCCGGCGGCCAGAGTCGCTGGAGCGCCGGCAAGGACTTGTCGTGGGAGCCGATCCGGGTCGAGCGCGTCTGCGAGGTGAAGTACGACCACATGCAGGGTGACCGCTTTCGACACGCCGCGACGTTTCTGCGATGGCGTCCCGACAAGCGCCCCGATCAATGTACTTACGAGCAGCTCGAGGTCACGGCGCCTTACGAGCTCTCGAAGGTCTTCGGGGCCATTCGCCCCGCTGGATAGCGGTACTCCAGTCGTCGGGAGTGTCGTCCGGGTCGAGCGGCTCCTGCGCCGGCCGGATGTCGGCCGGCACGTGCTGCAGGTTCAGCCGAATCCGCGTCCATGTGCGGAACCGGCCGCGCATCGAATCGACGAGCACGTCTTCAGGTGCCAGGTGCGCCGACGCGTCCGGGTGGCGGGCCCGCCAGCGCTCCAGTCCTGCGAGCGCGTCTGCCTTGTGCCGTGCGCGAGCGATTTCGATCATCGGGTGCTTCGGCACGCGCCGTTTCGACGGCTGAACGCGATCCGGTTCACCCGGTTGCTTGCGGTAGTGCGGCGGCCACGGCGCGTCGCCCAATCCTTCGCGTTCGTGCCGCGCCGAGAGATCGAGCAGCGCGTCGAGCGTTCCGGCGTGGCGATCCATTCCCGCGTGGCGGTCGCCGACGTCGGCAAACCGTAACGGCATCGTCACGAGCGTGAAGTCACGAGGGTCGCACAAGTCGATCTCGTCCCACGTCACTGGCGCCGATACGCGTGCGTCCGGCGTGGGCCTGACCGAATACGCGCTGGCGATCGTACGGTCCTTGGCGTTCTGGTTGTAATCGAGGAACACGCCCTGGCGTTCCTCTTTCCACCATTTGCTCGTCGCCAAGCCAGGTGCACGACGCTCGACCTCCCGCGCGAACGCCAGCGCCGCGCGCCGGACCTCGCCGAACGTCCATCGTGGTTCGATCCGCACGTAGACGTGAATGCCGCGCGACCCTGACGTCTTGGGCCAGCCGACCAGTCCGAAATCGACGAGCGTCTCGTGCACCAGCCGCGCCACCTGGCGCAGCTGCTCCCACGTGACGCCCGGAACCGGATCGAGATCGACGCGCAGCTCGTCGGGATGATCCAGATCGCTCGCGCGGATCGCGTGAGGGTGCAGTTCGAGGCACGCCAGGTTGGCCATCCAGACGAGCGTCGCCGCGTCGCGCGGCACGACTTCTTCGGCGCTCCGGCCGGACGGGAACTTCAGTCCAACGACTTCCACCCAGTCGGGCCGGGACGCCGGCGCACGCTTCTGGTAGAAGAACTCGCCATGAATGCCGTCGGGATACCGCACCAGGACGTTCGGACGTCCGCCCGCACCCTGGAGCGCACCGTCCGCGACCGCGATGAAGTACTTCGCGAGGTCCAGCTTGGTATGGCCGGCGTCAGGAAAGAGAACCTTGCGCGGATTCGAAATCGCGATTTCGCGCCCGGCGACGGTCAGCAGCTCGGGTTCGACTCGATCGGCCATCGGCGGGCCCGATCATCGCGTACGTCGCGGACATCGCGTAGGAGGCCCGACTGGAGCGATACTGCGCAGGTTCTCCACCCATGAAGCTTCCCGTTGCCCTGCGATCGCTCGTGGCGCGGCCCCTGCTGCCCGCAGTCGCCGTCGTCACGCTGGCGCTGGGCCTCGGCGTCAACTCGGCCATCTTCAGCCTGACACGGGAAGTGCTGCTCAAGCCGCTGCCGTACCGCGACGTGGACCGGCTGGTTCGGATCACCGAATCGAGCTTCACGCTCGGTCGAACGGGTGCGGCCGTCGCCCCGGTCAACTATGCCGCCTGGCGCGATGGAGCTGACGCATTCGAGCAGACCGCGGCGTTCCGCCGCGTGCAGTTCAATGCCGCAACGAATCGCATCGCCCTTCAGGTCGAAGGGTTCCTCGTTGCACCCGGCTTCTTTGCGATGCTCGGCGTCGAACCAGCCCTCGGCCGTCAGTTCACCGCCGGGGACGCGATGCCCGGTGGAGACTCGGTGGTCCTGCTGACCGACGGTTTTCGCAGACGACTGTTCGGTGACGAGTCGCAAGTCGTGGGACGAATTCTCGAGGTGGACGGGACGCCGTGCACGATCGTCGGAATCCTTCCGTCGACGTTCCGCATCTATCGCGTCCTCAATCGTGAGCTGGATCTGTTCCGGCCGCTCGTGCTGGATCAGACGGATCGCGAGCAATCGCTGAACGTCTATGCGAAATTGACAGCCGGCACTTCGATCGAGCGCGCGCACAGCCAGCTGGCCACTCTGTACGCAAACCTGCCCGGAACGAACCATCTCTGGTCGGCCGACGTCATGTCGCTCTCGACGGCTTTCGCCGCGAACGCCCGGCCGATTCTCCTGGTACTGGAATGGGCCGCCGCGCTCGTGCTGCTCATCGCGTGCGCAAACGTCGCCAATCTGCTGCTCGCGATTGCCGCCACGCGGCGAAAGGAATTTGCCGTGCGCCATGCGCTGGGCGCGAGCCGATGGCGCGTGGCGCGCGACCTGGCCGGAGAATCAGTGTTGCTCGCGGTCGCGGGGGGATTGCTCGCGCTGCTGCTCGCGTCGTGGGTCGTCGACATCCTCAACAGCGTCGTCACCTTTCAGGATGTGAATCGCCTCCAGCCGTTTCGCGTGGACGGCTGGGTGCTGGTGTTCACCGGCGGGCTGACACTGGCCGTTGCCCTTGCCTTCACGCTGCTGCCGGCGGGAATCGCCCAGAACGTCGACGTGGCGACGACCCTCAAGGAATCCGCGCAAAACCTCACGGCCGGGGTATCCAACCGCCGGCTGCGAAATGCCCTCATCGTCGGCGAGCTGGCGCTTTCGATTGTGCTGGCCACGTCGGCGCTCGCGCTCACGAGGAGCGCGCTCGCCCTCCAGGCGCTCCCGCGCGGCATACGGACGGAGCGGATCACAACCGCGCAGGTCTCGCTGAACGGACCTCGCTACGCGGAGAGCGACCGACTGGTTCGCGCCGCCTCGCGGATGCTGGAAGGGCTCAGAACCTCGGCCGGCGTCGAATCCGCCGCGCTCGTCAACTACCCGCCTCTTGCGTTGATCCGTGTCGGCGTGCCCGTGTCGATCGAAGGCGACCAACCCGCCGGGCCAGACCACCGACCCGTGGCGCGCTATTGGGTCGCGGCGCCCGGATATTTCGACACCGTCGGGATTCCCATTCTGGCCGGCCGGGACTTTTCGAGGGATGACGATGCGACACGAGGCGGCGTGGCGATCGTCAGCGTGACGTTCGCGCGCCGATTCTGGAACACCGCTGACGTCGTGGGCCGGCGGGTGCGTGCGGAATTTCCGGAAAGCAACGCATTCTGGATTCCCCGCGGCAGCCACGACTGGCTGACGATTGTCGGCGTCGTCGCCGACGTACGTGAAGACGGCCTGCCAGACTCCGCTGGCTTCCCCCAGCTGTATCTGACCTACGCGCAGAATCCCACGGTCGTCGTCACGCTCATGGCGCGTGACCACGCCGGCTCGCATGACGCGGCCGCGCAGGCACTACGCGATGTCGTGCGGAGCGTGGACCCGCAGGCCCCGGTCAGCTACGAGATGCGCATGGACGACGTCGTGAACGAAACGTTCGCGCGTCCGAGGGAGATGGCGTGGATCATCGGAGCGTTCGCGGCACTGGCGCTCGTGCTCTCGGCCATCGGCGTATACGGCCTGATGGCGTTTCTCACAGCGATGCGGACGCACGAGATCGGTGTGCGCGTCGCGCTCGGTGCGGCACCGTTCGACATCGTTCGCCTCGTCGTCGGGTACGCGCTCAAGCTGACGGGAATCGGTGTCGCCATCGGGGCTGCGCTGTCGCCGATTGCGTTACGGCTGACAGCCGGCCTGCTGTTCGGGGTCGGGGTCGTCGATCCTGGAACGCTGCTCGTGGTCGCGGCGCTGCTTGGAGGCGTTTCGATTGGCGCGGCTGCCGTCCCGGCCATTCGCGCCGCTCGGTTGGCATCGGTCTCGTTGCATTGAATAAAGGTCAGGCCTTGACATTCTGTCTCGTTGGGAATTATTCTCCCCTTCAGCTAATTAGCTATATGGAAGAATACAGTCAAGATTCGAATAGCGACCGACTTAGCTGGACTTTTGCCGCGCTTGCCGACCCCACTCGACGGGCCATTCTCGCCCGGCTGGCCCAGGGAGAGGCGACCGTCAATCAGCTGGCCGAGCCCTTTCATCTGAAGCTGCCTACCGTCTCGAAGCACCTCAAGGTCCTGCAGCGCGCGGGCCTCATCACCCAGGCCCGCAAGGCGCAGTGGCGGCCCTGCCGCCTCGAGACCGCTCGACTGAAAGAAGTGGCGGACTGGGTGGATCACTATCGCCGTATTTGGGACGACCGCTTCAATCAACTCGACGACTACCTCATCGAACTTCAGCAAGAGGAGAAGGACCGTGACGACAAGTGACAGCGCGAACCACACGACGAGGCGCGTGGGCAAGTTGATGCTCACGGTCAAGTCCGAGCTCGAGGTTGAAATCACGCGGGTCTTCGACGCCCCGCGGCGGCTCGTCTTCGAAGTTCACAGCAAGCCGGAGCACATGAAGCGCTGGTGGGGACCGCGCGGCACCACCATGGTCGGCTGCGAGATGGACTTCCGCCCCGGCGGGCGATACCGGTTCGTGCTTCGCAAGGAGAAGGGCCAGGAGTACGCATTCCGGGGCGAATACCGCGAAATCGTGCCTCCCGAGCGGCTCGTCCAGACGTTTGAGTTCGAGGGATTGCCCGGCTCCGTTTCTGTCGAGACCCATGCTTTCACTGAGCGCGACGGCAAGACCACGCTGACGACGACCAGCAGAATGGATTCCATCGAGGCGCGGGACGCCATGCTGAAGTCCGGGATGGAGGCTGGCGCGGCCGAGACGTACGACCGCCTCGAGGAGCTTCTGGCCGTTCTCAACAAATAAGCTGGAGCGTTCGGGGCCCGGGCGGGTAATCTTTCAGTTTCCGCAGGGGACCATGTCGATTTTCGGGGACTCTGATCGACTACTAGCCAGAGGGGGACGAGTGTGGCGATGAATCTCCTGGCCGATTTGCGTTTCGCGTGGCGGTCCCTGATGCGGGTCAAGGGCCTGACATTCACGGTCGTCCTGACGCTGGCGCTTGGCATCGGCGCCAACGCCGCCATTTTCAGCGTCGTCCGCGGCGTGCTGCTGAAGCCGCTCGTCAACAGGGATCAGGACCGGTTGATCTACATCCGGCAGAGCGCCAAGGGCATCGGCGTCGACAACGTTCACTTTTCGGTCCCCGAACTGAAAGATCTTCAGACGCGCGTCAAGTCACTCAGCGCGTTCGGCGACTTCTCCACCATCGAGTTCACGATGCTGGGCCTCGGCGAACCGCGGACCGTCCGGGCGGGCGTCGTCGGGGGATCGTACTTCGACGTCATGGGTCTGCGTCCCGTGCGCGGCCGCCTGCTCAACGCGGGCGACGATGGACCCAAGGCAGAGGGCGCGGCGGTGCTCACCTACCGCTTCTGGACGACAGCATTCAAAAGCGACCCGACCGTGATCGGTAAGAGCATCCGGCTGAGCGACCGTCCCGCCACCGTGGTCGGCGTTCTCGAGCCATCGGTGCCGTATCCACAGGAAACGGAAATCATCGCGAACGTCGTCACCAGCCCGCATCACCTCGACGCGACGATGATCGAAGGGCGCGTGCACCGGATGACGGAGCTCTTCGGCAAGCTGGCGCCCGGAGCGAATCTCGACGCGGCGCGCGCCGAACTTCGCGCGGTTCATGGCGCCGTCCTGAAGGAGCATCCGGAGGCGTACCAGGCGCAGGCGGATTTCCGCATCGACGCGGTAAACCTGCGCGACCAGATCATCTCGCCTGCGCGGACGATCCTGCTCGTGCTGCTGGCCGCGTCCGCGCTGGTGTTCATCGTCGCGTGCTCGAACGTCGCGAACCTGATTCTCGCCAGGTCCGTCCGTCGCGAAGGCGAGCTCGCAATCCGCGCGGCGCTGGGCGCCGGCATCGGCGCGTTGCGACGGACGCTCCTGGCCGAGAGTCTGCTGCTCTGCGGCGCGGGTGCGGTGCTCGCGATCCTCATCGCGCGGCCGATGGTCGCCGTGCTGGCGCGATACGCCGCCCGCTTCTCGGTGCGGGCGCAGGACCTCGCCGTCGATTCGAGCCTGCTCTGGGTCGGCGTCGTGCTGGCGCTGGCCGCCGCCGTCCTGCTGGCCTTCGTGCCCCGCCTTCCGTCCGCGGAATCGGCGAGCGGGCTCGGACTGTCGAGCGGCAACGTGCGAATCACGACGGGCACGAACCGCCGGCTCCGCGTGTTCGCGGTGACGCAAATCGCGGCGTCCTTCGTGCTCCTCGCCGGCGCCGGCATGCTGGTGACCACGCTCGTCGCGCTCCAGCGGCAGCAGACCGGATTCAGGGGCAACGTGCTCGCCGTCAACGTACCCGTCGTGTCGTACACGCGAAAGCCGGAGCAGATCGCCAGTTTCTATCGAGAAGCGATCCGCCGCATCGCGGCGCTGCCGGGCGTCGAACAGGTGGCGCTCGGGACGATCGTGCCGTGGCGTGACCAGGGATTCTTCGCGGCGCAGTTCATGGCGGAAGGCTATCGCAAGGCCAATGGCGAGGACGACCCGCGGGCGCAATTCCGCACCGTCTCGCCCGGGTTCTTTTCCGCCCTCGGGACGCGTGTCATCGCGGGTCGAGATTTCAACGAGGCCGACCGGCGTGACGCCGAGCGCGTCGTCATCGTCAGCCAGAGCCTCGCGCAGCGGATGTTTCCCAATATGGACGCGGTCAACCGCCGCCTGATGTGGACCGATCCCGTGACGAAGTTCATCGGCGTCAGCACCGAACCGCGACGGATCGTCGGCGTGGTTCCCGATCTGGACGATGAGAACCTCGTGCCGGTGCCGACGATGACGGTGTTTCACCCGATGGAGCAGGAGATCGGCGGCGGGCGCCTGTTCATCCACGCGAAAGTGGATCCGTACTCGCTCGTGCCGTCGATCACGAAGATCGTTCGCGACCTCGCGTCGGACCAGCCGGTCGAACGGCCGGCGACGCTCGACGATGTGCGGGCCGAGGTGCTCGCGCCCAACCGGATCAACGCGCTCGTGTTCAGCGGATTTGCCGGTGTCGCGCTGGCGATCGCGGTCGTCGGCGTGGCAGGGGTTCTGGCGTTCTCGGTCAGCGCCCGGACGCGAGAATTCGGCGTTCGTCTGGCCATTGGATCGACGCCGTCGGCGCTCCTTGCGCGCGTTCTCAAGGAGGGTGCCGCGATCGGCGTCAGCGGAATCGTCGCGGGCGTGGTCCTCGGCTTCGCGCTCGCGCGCGTCGTCAGCAGCTACATCACGGAGGTCGAGATCCCTGGAGCCGTGCCGATCGCCGCCGCTGCGGCGGTGCTGGTCGCGGCCGCGGTGATCGCGTCGTTCGTCCCGGCGGCGCGGGCGTCACGTGTCGATGTCATCAGCGCGCTCAGGGCTGAGTAATCGCGCCGTGAGGGTCGGGAGCGTCTTGTTTTCGACGAGACTGCGACCGATTTCGCCTCTACGCTCAGGTGAGCTCTCGATGCACGCGGGCTCCCGCTGCGCGAACGCTGTTCCGGTCGTGACGACGCAGCAAACCAGCGACGTCATGCAATGGCCATCGTCCCCTACGCCGTGTCGACGAGCGCCGGCAACACGCGGTACTGCGCGCGCGAGAAATCAAGTCAATGGTCGTGGCTCACTTTGCTTTTCGACTGTGGCGACACGTCGATGCCTTATCGCGTCGTCGTGCGCTCCGGCTTGACCGTCACGGCGACGTGGACGTTGGTCCAGCAGCACTGGAAGCCGCCGCCGCCATCGCCAGTCGAATCGTTGGCCTGCAGCCTGAGGATGTACTCGCCGGGTGCGCTGAACGTCGCTGCCGCGGTCGTCTTTCCTTCCTCCTCGATCGCAGGTTTCGGACTATCGAAAGTGACGGCAGCCGGTCCTCGATGCAGCGACCAGCTGACAGCGAGACGCGGCGGTGTGGGAAATGCCGGCGCTGAAGATCCCCGAGCGCGACGGCTGGGTGAAGGGGTCTCGGGCACATTGATCTTGGGACCCTCGTCCGTCGCCCACGCCACGAGCGGCATTTTCTCCCCGACCGTCACGGTGTAGCTCGCTGCAATGCCTGCGGGCGGGCCCGAGAACGACTGCCCGCCGCGCGCGAACGCGAGGACCGGTGGCGTGTTCTTGTTCGCCGGATCCTCGTACGGCTGGACGATCCAGTCGGGGCGCGTATGCATCGTGATCGTGTTGGTCTGGCCGTTCGCGACGATCGTCCAGCTCAGCTCTTTGGCGCCGAAGTCCTTCGGCACCTTGATCGCGAACACTCCCCACTGACGACCCGCGAGAAAGCGCGTCGGTTGCCCGAGATCCGGGCCGCCGGGCTCGATGCGGTTGTTCGGACCGACTGGAACATCGAGCTCCTGCTTCGTGTTGCGGTTGAAGTAGCCGAGCAGAAGGCTCTGGCTACCATCCTCGTTGTAGAACCAGCCTTCGAATGCACCCGTTACGCTCGAACCGCGTTCGCGGATTGCGTTCGAAAGCGGCCATGGCGCGGGCGTCATGCCCTGACCCTGTTGCCCTGCGATGAGCGTCGCGCCACTGGCCAGCATGGCCGCGACGAGTGCGTATTGAAGTCTTCGCATTGCTATTCCTGCCGATCCGTCGTGGTCGTTTTCAACGCCGCGCGCCTGTCGACCTCGGCGCCGAACTCTTCGTCGCTGTAGTAAGTGATGTTCAGCCACGCATGGCCCATCTCGTCGACCGTGCGGTCGCCCCAGCCCACCCACTGGTTCGGATCGGGGTTCGCCTTGTTGTTCGACGTGTTGTCGTACCAGGTCAGGAAGTGGAGGATCGTCCCCTTCGGGAGAAGGGGCGCGGCTTCGTCTGCGTAGATGTACATGTTGTGCCAGTTGAAGTTGAAGTCGCTGATTTGGCTCAGCATCTCGCGGCGTCCGTCCGCGTAGATCGCTTCCATCGACATCCCCTTGCCCCGAAGGTGCAGATGCGCCTGGAAATTTTCGATCCGTGCGTTCTGTTTCAGCGGCACGAAGCTCTCCGTCGTCGTCACCTGGTTCGGCGGGATGTCGAGCGAGCGGTTGCTGCCCGTGAACGTGTTGAAGAGCGCGAGGACCTCTCGGTGCTTCGGTTCCTGGCCTTTCGGATAGAACCAGATGCCCAGCTCGACGCTGTCGCGGACTTCCTCGCCGACGGCGTGATAGTGAATGTCCCACGCGATCTTCGAACCGGGCAGCATCAGGCGGCCGGAGTCGGGGCGCATCTCGTCGGCGTTCTTCCCGACGGCCCATTCCATGAACAGCCCGTCGCCGGCAACGTCCGGATCATTGGTGAAGAGCTCGCGCGGGAGATCCTCGTCCTGCTGCAGACGTGCCAGCGCGTGGTGCGTGATCTTGCGCCCCCGCGTTGTCGACGGGCGGATCTCGATCGCGCGCACCCACCGCGGTTCGGTCAGGCCCGTTGAAACGATCGGCTTCCACCACGCGTCCTGCGCGACGGCGGGCATGGTGTACGGCGTCGAGGCGATCACGAGGTCCGGCGGCCCGAATCTGGCGGCTTGCTGCCATTTCGAGTCGTCGGACCATCGTGCCGGCGGCGGAAGATCCTTCGGATCTCCCTTGGGCGCCCCGGCGGCCACCCATTTCACGATCGCGTCGATTTGATCGTCCGATAGCGATCGATCGTTCTTGAATCTCTGGATGCCGACGGTCTTGTCGATGTGCCACGGCGGCATCTGACGTCCGCTGATGCGGGCCGCAATCGATCGGACCCACGGCCGGACTTCCTCGTAGGTGACGAGCGACATCGGCGCCATCTGACCGGCACGATGGCAGGATTCACATTTCACCTGAAAGATCGGCGCGATGTCTTTGGTGAAGGTTGGAGCCTTCGATGCCGTCTGCGCCGAAGCGGCCGAGAACGGCAACAGGATGGAGCCGAGGATGATGAAGTATCGTGCCCGCGCCATCGTTCCCTCCTTGGGAGGTCAGATCGGATCGCCGGCCTCAACGCAAACGCGGTGCCGCAACATTCACTTGCAGGTGGCGCGAAAGATGCGAGAAGGGTGAAAGACTTGCCTGAAATCTGCCGGAAAGCCGGCGATTCCAGGAGCTGGAATAATGTTGCTGACGATGATCCGGCAGCGTTCTTCCGATTTCCCGGCAAGAGGTCGCGCCCGCGAACCATGGGCGCGACCCGGTTGAAGCGCGAACGCCGCTAGTGCGCAGCCAGACGCCGCCAGGCGGTGAGGCCCAATCCCGTAACCAGCTACGAATCGGAAACCGCGTTCAGCCGTGCGTTGAAGAAGCTCGTGGGGCAGACGCCGGCGACCTGGCGGAAGGGAGCCGCGCTGACGGGCAGCTTCGCAGCGCGGCTAGGCGCCGCGACGAGCCGCAAGAAGAGTTGACGTGTCGGCTGGTGCGGCGACATCGGCGGGAGCAGTTCGCATCGGCGCGCTCGCGCGAACCGTCGTTCCCGCCCCCTGCTCCGAGTCGATGAACACCTCGCCGTTCACGAGCCTGAGCCGCTCCTGCATGCTAATCAGGCCGAGGCCATGGCCGTTCAGCGCCACCTGCGCATCGAACCCGTGACCGTCGTCGATGACGTGCAGCTTGACCTCGTCGCCGATTCCGCGGAGCGTGACCCAGCAATGCTCGGCGCCGGAGTGCTTCACCACGTTCGACAGGGCCTCCTGGAGTACGCGGAACAAGCTGATGGCCACGTCCTTGTCCAGGTTCGGGGACACGTCTTCATGGAGGTAATCGATCTTGGTGCCGTGATGAGTTGACACTTCCTTGCAGAAGTAGCCCGCTGCGGCGGCAAGACCGAAGTGCTCCAACTTCGAGGAATGCAGCTGGTGAGAGATGCCCTGAACGTCCCTCGTCAGTTCCGCGACCGCGTGGTCCAGTCCGCTGACCTGTTCCCACGCATCCGCCGCACCGCTGGGGATCATCTCGCGCAGTTGCGTCAGCGCGATCCCGAGCAGCGCCAGCCGCTGACAGACGTCGTCGTGCAGTTCGCGGGCGATCCGCGCGCGCTCCTGCTCCTGCGCCGTGATGAGTCGGCCCGCCAGCTCCCGGATCTGCTCGTGGCTCGTGCGAAGTGAGGCTTCGGCGCGCCAGCGTCTTGCGCTCGCGGCAATCAGCCCGGCAATGAGCGCGGCCTCGAACATCAGCAGCGACACTGCGCCGACGATGTAGACCTTGTAGCGTTCCCAGGTGCCGATCTCCTCGAACCTGATCACGCTTCCTGCTGGGAGGCGACGCTTCGAAATCTGCCAGCGCTCGAGTTGACGCGCGTCGAACATCGGATAGTTCGGATCGATGGTCTCGACAGGGATGCTGGCGGGCTTGTCGCCCCTCAACACCAGCTGGCCAAGCCGGCCCGCCGCGTCGCCCACTGGAGTGAGGTCGTAGAGGACGCCGCCGACGATGCCCGATCCGAGAAACGCTTCGTCAGTACCGTATACAGGTGCGGTCGATCGAGCCGCAATGCTGGCCAGCGCCTCGTCGGGCAGGAAATACTGACCGGCCGCGTCGTAGTAGAAGAGCGTGGTGAACAGGACAGCCGAATGCGCGGGAAGCGCGCCGAGCGTCCGCAGCATGGCGTCCATCGAAAGGCCGGAGAGATACTCGATCCGCACCCGCGTCTCGTATGGCCGGAACAGCTCGCGAGTCTCCAATGCCCATGCCTTTTCCGTCGCGGACGAACCAACCGGCACGATGATCTGCCTGGTATCGGGTTGAATGGCCATGAGCAGATCGAGCGTCTGGCGCACATCACGTTTGACCCCGACGCCCGTGATGTTCTCCTTCAGCTTCGTCTGCGCCAGCCTGGTCGCGTTGACCGACGCAAATACGACGGGAATATCCGGAAAGGTGGCCCCGCCGTACTCGAGGATGAAATCGTACGCAAGCGAGCCGACCGTGACGATGAGATCAATTCGGGGACCGGAGTACTTGACCCGGAAATAGTCGACCGCCTTCTGCCGCTGGAGCGGTTCCGCGAACCGCATAAGATCCAGGTATTCGGTGTAGAACTCGATCGGCCGCGCGCCACCCGATTCGAGGCTCGCCCGCAGAGCGCGATCGAACCCGACGTACATCGCCATCTCGCGCTCGTGCGAGTACACGACCAGCACGCGCTTGGCGGGTGCCTGAGCCCCCGCGGATACAGGCACCATGGCTAGAAGCAGCGCGACAAAGGCGAGGCGTCGGTTGAGGGCTCTCACTCGATGCGAAGGCTGCTGCGCAGCCAGCCCCTGCATTCTAGAGCCTTGTTGCCTGTCAATAACATGCTGACGAATCTTTCTGCTCGTCAGCTCGTGTCCGTACCGAACTGAGCGTAAGATGGGCAGCATGAGGAAGATCGGCGTCGCGGTTGTGGGGCAGTGGATGTCGCGCTAAAGCCGCTCGTCGATCTCGCGATTGCCGACCTCGCGCAGCGGCTGAACGTTGATCGGGCGTCAATCGCCGTGGTCGAGGCGCGCGCGGTGGTGTGGCCGGACGGCGCGCTGGGATGCCCCAGGCCGAGGATGGTGTACACCCTCCAACACGACGTCGCCTGACAGGCGGACGACGTCGCTGACCTGGCGCGAGCTCGCGGGCCGGCTCCCCCTTCGGTGGATCCGCGTTCGCAGTCGCGGCTCGCGCGGACGCTAGTAAGTATTGGGAAGTGCGCACGAGGGCTTACAATGCCTCTTGCTCACACCGAGCGACTCTGACAGCAACGGCTCCGTTCACGGCGCCAACGAGCCGCCTGCGGAAAAACCAGCGCCGACGTGGAGGCGCCATGCTTAAGCCCGGTCGTTTCGTTTTGCTCCTTCTTGGGCCGTTGACCCTTGCAGCGACCTTCGCTGCTGCGCAGTCACGCGAGGGAGTTCGCGCAGCCATCACGGTGCGGGGAACCGTGACTGCCATCGACCACACCGCGCGCACAGTCACACTGAGCTCACAGCAGGGGCATGTGGTGACGGTTGACGTTCCGGCGTCAGCCACGCGTTTCGAACAAGTCAAGGTCGGCGATACCGTCACGATTTCGTACTACGACCGTGTGATCATCCGCCTGAAACCGGCCGGAGAGCCGGCGGTTGACCGTCACCACCGGGCCGACGACAACACCGGCGGCCGGCAGTCTTCCGGGCGGCACGCTCGCCTCGCAACGGATAGCGACGGTCACGCTGACGGGCTGGGATCCGGCAAATCGCGTGGTTTCTTTCAAGGGGCCCAATGGCGCGAGTTACACGCGCGGCCTCCTGGACTCGACCGATCCAAGCATCATCGCCGGGCTGAAGGTCGGCGACCGCGTGGACGTCACGTGGACTGTGGCAACGCGATTTTCAGTTCAGCCAGGGAAGTAGCTCAATCACTAAATGAGGTACGCGCGCCAATTCATTACGAGCACGGTCGTCGGAGGCGTTTTCATCGTGCTGCCGGTCTACCTGGCTGTATTGCTACTCCTCAAAGGAATGCAGACGGTCGCGGGCCTGGTGCGGCCGCTTGCTGCGCTCCTGCCGGACTGGATTCCAGCCGAAGGTCTCTTCTCACTGCTGTTGATACTCGTCAGCTGCTTTGTCGTCGGCGTTGCCGCGCGTACACGAGGAGGGCATATCGTTCGACAGCGTCTGGAGGCGATGTTCTTCGAACGACTCCCCGGTTACGGGCTGCTTCGAAGCCTGACACAGCGCCTGGCAGGGAACGGTGGCGAGACCGCATGGAAGCCCGCGCTCGCCGAGATCGAGGAGGCGCTGGTACCGGCCTTCATCATCGAAGAACTCGACGATGGCCGATTCACGGTCTTCGTGCCTTCGGTTCCCACGCCGCTGGCCGGCGCTGTGTACATCCTGAGCCGGGACCGTGTGCACGTCGTCGACGTCCCGTTTACCCAGGCAATCCAGTCCATCTCCCGTTGGGGATCGGGATCCAGAGATCTGGTGGCCGCAATGCGGGATAACGACCGAACGGCATCTTGACCCATCGCAGGTCTCTGGTCATGCTGGCTTGGCCTCGAACATGCGGCTGACGATCGCAAAGAAAAAACCCGTCGACCAGCCGCACATCAGAATGCCGGTCAGTGCTTCGACGCCTGCCACGAGCTGCCACTGGGCGGGCAGCAAGACATCACCGTAACCGGTCGTCGTATAAGTCACCGCGCTGAAGTAGAGGGCGGATTGCAGGTCCGCCAAGGCGCCCTGCCACACATACACGATTGCCCACACGGCGATTTCAATCAGGTGAAGCGTGACCATCCAGCCCGCGAGGCGGACGAACAGCCATGTCCACGGCCAGAATCGCTCGTCGGTCGGCAGGTGACGGTGCACGTGGCGCATCGCGGCTGCCACGCCGCCGGCATGAACCAGGACGCAGGCGGTGAGGAGAAGCCAGGCGACGACGGCCCTGAAAACCATGGACGCCTGATTTCAGACCGGGGTGATGCACATGGCGCGGTGCCGCGAAAGGCGATCGAGATTGGATGCGAACGGTGCGGGAAAACGAAGGCGAACGAGCCGGGTCGCGCAGGACGAACGGCGAGCGCGACCCGGTTGAAGCGCGAACGCCGCTAGTGCGCTGCCCGACGCCGCCAGGCGGTGAGGCCCAATCCCGTAACCAGGGATGCGAGGCCCATGAGGCCAAGAAGGGGCAGCTGGCTGGCGGTCTTGGGAAGCCTCTTCGGTGCGCCGCCCGCAGCCGTCTGGCCTGATGCGGCCGTCGTCTGGCGTGACGACGTCGTCGACTGGCCCGACGTGGCGGTCGACTGGCGTGGCGTGGCGGTCGACGCCGCAGGAGCCGAGCCGGCGGAAGTCCCGCCGCCGCTCCGGGCGAGCGTGGCCTGCACCTGCTGCTCGGTCATGATCCGTGGCGGCTTCGAGGTGATGATGGTCGCCGTCAGCTTGTCGTTCGTATGGAAGTCCGAGAGCTGCGCGGGCATGCCGTCCTTCATGATCTTGACACCACGTTTGTCCACGTCGCCTTGCGTGAAACTACGGATCCCCTCGTCAGTACGAACGATGATGCTCGCGCCCGACACCTGCATCACCGTTCCGTTCTTCACCTCGGTCACGGTCACAGGGACCTGAGTGGTCCTGGTCGTGATGGTCGCCGTGCCCGCCATGCCGGGCTTCAATTCGTGCACCGACAGCATCTTCCCATCCACGTTGAACCGGAAGTCCTCGGCCACGGTCAATTCCCTCGTGCCTTCAGGCAACTTGACGACGAGCCGGTTGCCGTCGACCGAGATGACCTCGAACTTCTTGCTTTGAGTCATCGTCGTCGTCGTCTGGGCCGACGTGACAGCGGCCGTCAGACATACGAGGGCACTGCCGAGCAGCACCCGAATCACCCCACGCGTCATAACGCCTCCTCTCAATTCCATCCTCGAATCCCGCGTGTCTGACGACACGTCGGGCGGTTAGAGCACACTGTCGACCTCCGCGTGACCGCGGACGAACACTCGCCCCGATTCACGGGCGTGAAGCGACAGCACGGACGATGTACCGCTTCGGTGCCGAGCCGACGAAGTAGAACGGATAGCATGTGACCAGCGTCAGCGCGCGTGTGGGTGTTGGGTCGAGTACCGAGACATCTTCCGGCGGAACGATCCAAAGGCGTTCGACCCGGTACACTTCCTTTGTTTGAACCGTTTCGATCTCGATGGCATCACCCTCGCCGATGTCTTTCAGCCCCCGGAAAAACCCGTCGCGGTGCCCGGCGATTGCGGAGTTGCCGTCGGTCGACGGCAGTGCCGTACCGTCGATGTGACCGACCGCACGATCGAGCGTGGCGTCGTCAGTACCCGGCAACACCGCCACTTCAAGGCCGATCTTCGGGATGCGCAGGACCGCCAGCGGCGGTGGGGCCGGATCGTTCATCGCGGTCCTCCATGCGCTGACGCGCCCGGGGGACCAGAGACTCATGTCGGGTGTGGCGGCCGGTTTTCTCGAAGCCGCCTGAAGTTCCGTGAAGCGCGCCAGTTCGTGGCGGGCACCCGCGACCTCCGCGATCTTCAGCGCGCCCCAGGCGACCAGGCAGGCCAGCCCGAACATCCAAGCTGTTCGTTCTGCCAGCAGCCACGGCCGCCAGCGCCGAACGGCCTGCCCCGCCGGGGAAACGAGCTGGCCAGATTCCATTCGCGAAATATCCACCGCGACGCACGGCACGAGCCGCGGCGCCGCCGCTGTTGCTGCGTTGCCGACCATCAAGCGGTTGTGTCGATTCCGCTGAGTGTGCCCGATGGTAACAGCGAACCATGCGGTAGCTCGGGACTGTATTTTTGACAGATAGTCGCAGATGATCTGTGGCGCCTACCTCAGCCGTGATAAACAATGTGTTGGGGAGCGAGATGGCGTCAGGCGAAAACCAGCACAACTACAGCGCCGACGCGGTGTTAGCGCGGCTCATCGCTGGAAATGAGCGGTTCGTCCAGGGCGAAGCACGGTTCCCCACCGTGCAGAAGGAGGTCCTCGCCGAACTCGCGAAGGGTCAGCGTCCGTACGCGACGATTCTCGGCTGCAGCGATTCGCGCGTCCCACCTGAACTGGTGTTCGACGCCGGTTTCGGGGAACTCTTCGTCGTTCGCGTGGCCGGTAACGTCATCTCCCCGGAGATCCTGGGGACGCTGCAATACGCCGGCATGCAGTTGCAGACGCCGCTCTTCGTCGTGCTCGGTCACGACGACTGCGGAGCGGTCAAGGCCGCATTGTCAGCGAAGCGGGGAAAGGTACCGCCGGTGCGCGGCTTGCGGTATTGCTCGAGACCATTCTGCCGGGCCTCGATGAGGTCAGCCCGGACGCCGCACCGCAGGCGCAGCTCGCGGCCGCGGTCGAGGCCAATGTGCGGTGGTCGATGCGCCAGCTGCTCGAAACATCGGAAGGGCGGGCGCGAATGGCCGAAGGCGTCATGAAACTCGTCGGCGCGATTTACGAGCTCGAAACGGGTCGCGTCCGCTTTCTGACCTAGACGACTCGCCGTCATGTCGAGCGACCCGAGAGGACGGAGTCCGGACCGTCTCGTTCGCCTGTCGGACGAGGAGGCGGTCAAGGAGATCGTCGGTCAGACACCATGGTCCGCGACCTGCACGCGAAGTGGCGAGCGAAACAGTAGGCCTCACGGCGCTCACATCAGCGTCGCGCGAGTTGCGCGGTGATGAAATCGTGCACCGACGTCATCCGGAACGGAAACAGTCGACCGCTCGCTGCCGTGTCAATCGCATCGCCGGCCGCGTACGTCAGCATCAGGCCCGCGAACGATTTCTGCAGCGAGTCCGGTGCCGTGTTCATCTGCGATTCGAGCGCTGTTTCGGGAACGCTCTCGGTCGCAATCGTGCCAGCACCCTCGGCTTCGAACATCCGTACGACGTCGCGTGGGCTGATCGCCTGTGGACCACCCAGTTCCACGACCATGTTTCGTGCGACTGGCTGGGTGACCGCTGCGGCCGCGGCGCGTGCGACATCCCGATAAGAGATCCAGCTGATAGGACGGCTGCCGTCGCCGTAGAACCGAACCGTGCGGCCGGCGACATCGAAGCCCAGCGCGGGCGTCAGCCATACCTCCATAAAATATGACGCCTGAAGAATCGTGTACGCCATGCCGGATGCTTTCAGCGCCTGCTCGACAGCGCGCTTGGCCAGCGTCAGGGGAAACTGAATCCTGGGATTCTCGCGGAACGATACGAAGACGAATTGATCGACGCCGGCCCGGCGCGCGGCCTCCACGAGGGCCAGCTGTCCCTGCCGATCCACGCTCTCGATGGAGTCGCCCGCCTGTCGCGAAAGCGTCGAGGACGCGGTCGAGATAACCGCTTGAACTCCTGTACACGCTCGCGTGAGCGAAGCCGGGTCCTTGAGGTCCCCTTCGACGAGCTCGACGCCGAGCCCGACGAGGTCGCCGCGCTTGCTCGCGTCTGCTGTGGGCCGGATCAACGCCCGGACGGAGTGCCCTGCCTCCTTGAGATTGCGGCAGATATCGGGGCCCAGCAGTCCGGTGGCGCCAACAACGAGCGTCTTCATGTGGCCTCCTGAAAGCCGCGGCAACGATTGGAACGGCGGTCGCGGCTACTCTAGCACCACGGCAGTTCGGAGGCCGACACCTTAGAGATCGTGCCGAGCGGCTGGGCTTGACACGCAGCCGCTCGAAGACGTCGAGGCGTACGCGATCAACAGATCGCTGATGGTCAGTGCGGATAGAGCGGAATCTCGCGAGCCGGGTTGTCCCACACGCCCAGGTCGCGTTCACCTTCCTCAACGCGTTTGAACGCGACAACCACGCCATTTAGGATCTGTTCAATCGTAGTCGGCTGTCCTGGGCTCAGCTCGTCGGGAAACGGTCCGCTGACACAGAATCTCGTTCCGCTGCCACGGACCGCCGTCTGGCCTGGTGGAATCCCATTCGAATCGTGGTGATGGCCGTGCCGTCCTTCGTCCCATGTCGCCACTACCGCGAAGTCGAGGGTAACTTCGCCGTGTCCTTCCAGTGAAGCGTGCACGCCTTCGACGATCTTCCAGCCGTCGAGCGGCTCGAGGAGAGTGAATCCGGACGGCGCGCCCGGCAACTCGAACCCCGCCCCGATGACCCGCGGCCACTCCGGGCGATCCGCGCGGGCGGGCGATGTGTTCGCGACGTTGAAGCAGACGACCCGAAGGCCAGTGTCGACTGCGCCCCAGCGTACGGCAATCGGCGCATCCGTGCCGCTTGTGGGGCTGGAGACGAAAGCGGTCGCGAGCCCCGGGAACTGCAGACCGCGTATGACGTGAGCGGATACCCTTGCCGTCACCGCAACGATTAACGTGCCCAGCAGTACGCTCGCAACTCGTGAGGCGGATCCAGTCGATCGTGCAATTCTCATGGTCGCTCCTTTTGGAACGCATCGTTGTCGACCTGACGTCGGTTGACCATGGATGCGGAATGAAACTGAGGTGAAATCGCAAACCGTGGCCTGCTGAGGAGTTGCGGCGACGAATGCAGGTCCGGCCGCGCTATAATCTGGCGCCTCGACCGTCAACCGAACAGCGGCACGAGAGACTGCTGTATGGACGCTCCCGCAACAGATTCCCGAGAGGGTCGGTCTCGCTTCGGCGTCTTCGAGTTCGACGCGAGGACGTTAGAACTGTGGAAGGACGGACACGCGGTCGCCCTCCGGCCGCAGGCGCTGAAACTGCTGGCGCTGTTCGTCGCCCGCCCTGGCGACGTGGTCTCTCGAGCGGACATCGAACGAGTGCTCTGGACCGACGACACGTTCGTCGATTTCGAGCAGGGCGTTAATCACGCCATCCGGGAACTCCGCGCCGTGCTTGGTGACGTCGCCGAGTCGCCTCGCTTCATTCAAACGTTCCCGCGACGCGGCTATCGGTTCCTTGGCCCGGTCGCGTGGGTGCCGGCGAAGGCGACGGCCGCTACGGCCGCTCACGCGGCGGATACACGACCGATGGTCCCGCCAGTTCGCGCAGAGGCACCTCGCGCCATGAGATGGGCGGCGTCGGCCGGCGCGATCTTCGTCGTCGCTGCGCTCGCCATCGCACTGCCCACGCTGCGCTCCAAAGGGAATGCGGCCTCGATCCGGGCGTCCGTGCTTGCCGTACGCCCGTTCGCGACGTCCGGCACGGATCCCTCAGCCGGGATCGGTCTCGCTAACGCCATCTCGGCAAGGCTGGGAGGGCAGCAGATCCTACCGGTCCAGCCGCTCAGCGAAGGCGCATCGGGACCATCGCGACCGCCGGGCGTCACGCACATGCTCAGCGGTGAAATTGCACAAACCGGAAACGATCTTGCGGTGGTCGCCAGGCTCGAAGACATTGGCGCCGGCGTGACGCTCTGGTCCGAACGTATCCGCATCCGTACGGACGAGCTGTTCAGCGTGGAGAGCGTGGTTGCCGAGCGTGTCGTGGAGGCGCTGCGTCTTCGACTCGCCGCAGCGGACCGTGAGCGTCTTCAGCGACGGTACACAAACAACAGCGCCGCGTACGAAGAATATCTGCGTGGCCGCTCCGCGCTCGTCAAGTACACCCCTGATGGCACTCGGACCGCGATTCAGTCATTCGAGCGTGCGCTCACTCGCGACGGTGGGTACGCTCTGGCTCGAGCGGGGCTTGCGATGGCGTGCGCAGACATGTACCTGCGCTTCGCTCAACCGGGAGAAGTGGACAACTGGGGAGAACGCGCCGAAGCCGAAGCGCATGCCGCCCTCGACGCCGATTCGGACCTGGCTGAGGCGCATCTCGCGCGCGCGGCGGTCGCGCGCAAACGCGAATTCGACTGGAACGCCACGCTGGAAGCGAGCCGTCGCGCGCTTGTGCTCAACCCGAACCTCGATCAGGCCCATCTCTTCATGGCGGCAGCCTATTACCACCTCGGATACATGGATGAAGCGCTCATCGAGATGGAGAAAGGCCGCAGCCTTCACGGCGCGGACGTCGTTGAACCTCTGCGCATCGAAGCGCTGGTCGCCCTGTTCACCGGAAAATTCGCGCCGGCCCGGGCACGGCTCGAAGAAGTGAGCCGTCTAAGCAGTCAGGCGATCGGCGACACATACCTGGCGCTGGCATACCACTACTCGGGCAGCAGCGAGCGGGGGCGGATGATGCTCGAGTTGCTCTCGACGCACAAGTCGGCGTCGACGTCGGCGCGAGCGGGTGTCACGCTCGCAAGCGTGCTCGCGGCTCAAGGGGACGGCGCTGCCTCCCGCGTGGAGCTCGAGCGTGTGCTCGCGCGCGCGTATCGTGATCACCACGTCGCATACGGTCTCGGCGCCGCGTACGGGCAACTCGGCGATACCGAGCGAGCAATGCACTGGCTGCGCATCGCGGCGGATACCGGGTTCCCGTGTCTCCCATGGTTCGAGCGCGACCCGTTACTCGAACCTCTGCGGGGAGGCCGCGAGTACTCCGAACTCCTCACCTACGTGCGGGCCAGGCGCGACTCCTCCCTGTCGATCGGCAACCGTTAACACGCCTGCCCGATCAATGTCAGCGCTCCACCCAATTGGTCGCGGGAGCCAGCTGCCGGATTTCCGGCAAATGGTCGAGACGTCGCTGGGATTTCCAGCCTGACGCCCAAATCAAACAGGTTCCACGATGGCAACGGGTTTGCCTTTCCCGTTTCGTGCCTCTCAACGCGTGTGAGCTTGAAATCGATCTGTTCTGCAACGGTGTGCGACTCCTCGAGGACCTGTCCACGTCCGGCGTTCGTGGACCATCGCGGATGCGTGCAGGCCTGGGCTCGGGCCTCGAGGTCGCGATCCCGGCTGCCTCGTCCTTGAAAGACGAGATCTGGGTCAATGTTCCGGTTGTCGAGGCGTTCGCGTCGCGATCACCGTACGTTCTCGTGTCAAGTGGTCCCGCGGCTTACACCATCGTCGACGAGCGGACGGGCGGCAGCTATCCCGTGCGCTTGCCGCCCCCGCCCGCGTGGTACTCGAGTCTGACGTCGAACGACATCCAGATGCGGAGCGTCGGCATCCTTCAAGGGACGTATCTCGCGATCTACGTGAACCCCGTCTGCGCGTTCTGGAGCGCTTCGCCTCGGTTGAACTGCCGGTTCTGCACGACGGGCCAGAACGTCGGCGTCAACGAGGCCTCCATCAAACAGTTGAGCGATGTCGTCGAGACCTGCTGGGCGGCGAAGGAGGAATCGGGCATCACGTTCGTGCATCTCAACGGCGGGTTTCAGGGTTCGCACGGTCTGGAACAGATCAAGCCGTTCGTGAAGGCGATCAAGGAGGAGGTCGGACTTCTCGTGGGCGTGCAGCTGACACCCGAGCGAGATCTGTCCCGCTACGACGAGCTCGTAGATCTGGGCGTTGACCACTTCTCGTTCTGCGTCGAGCTGATGGATGAGGCTTGGTTTGCGCGCATCTGTCCGGGCAAGGCGAAAGTGCACGGGCAGCAACAGTACTTTTCGGCGATGGAACATTGCGTGAATCTGATGCCACGAGGGGCTGTGTCCGGCGAGGTCATCGCCGGCATCGAGCCTGTCGAGAACACGATTGCGGCCATCGACCGGATTACCGAGCTCGGAGCGTTTCCGACGGTGTGCATCTTCCGGCCGACCGTTGGCAGCGACATGGAATTCTGGCCGCCTCCGGCGTACGAGGACATGCGGCGGGTGATGGCACATGTGTACGACGCGTGTCGGGCGCACTGGCTGCCGATTGGCGCCGCGCCGAACATCGAAGTCAGCCTGGTGGTGAATCCGGATGATGCGGCGCTGCTCGCGGAACGCAACGTGGGATTCTACGCGTACGAGTTCTATCGACGGATGGCGCGGCTGGCGGCGCGGCCGCTTTTCAACCGGCGGATGCGTCCGTCATGAGATCGCTCGACCCCGACTGCCAGAAAGCCGTCGGAAATCCTGGCACATCGATTGCCTTGTCAAACGGCTGGAGGGTCGCTTATGACACACGTTCTTTCAATGCGGACGCTCCTCAGTTTCGCCGAGCACGCCGCCTTCGTGGTCGTCGGCCTCGTGTTGATGGTGATCGGCCTCGGGCTGGGCGTCACGATGGTCCTGTTGCCCGTAGGACTCGTCATCGGCCTCATCGGAGTGGCGATGTTCATCGGCGGGCTGGTTGTCAGGAATCTGAATCAATAGGGAGTGGCTATGCGCGACCGTGAAAAACTCGAAACGCTGCTCGCGCGAAGATTTCCGGGATCGAGCCACCAGCAGATCGCAGCGGCGGTCAACGCGATCATGGGGCTCGGCGATGAATGGGAGGACGTGCCAGTGGATGGCGAGCTCATTCGCCGCGAAGCCGAGCACGCGGAGTTCCGGCTGCTGCGGCGCCGGACGGAGTAGCGGCGCAAGCCGCTAACCGTTCACTTCCGTCCGTACTTCGCCATGGCCGCTGCCAGCCGATCATAGGGGAGTCCGTGCACTCGATTGCCGTTGATCCCCGTCATCGTCTCAGCCTTTGTGAGGGCATTGAGGACCGACTCTTCCGTCGCCTCGACGACGGCCTGGAACAGCGGATTCAGAGTGGCGGTGGACTCCGGTGAAATGAATGTCGCGGAGACCGTCGGCGACGTGTTTGATTGCGGGACGGTGTTCGCGGTCGAGAAGGCAATGAAGATATCGCCGCTGGTATTGCCTGATGTCGATCCCGTTCGCGCGAGGCCCAGCGCCGCCCGCGACGCGAGGCGTTCGAGCTGACGCGACGACAGCGGTGCGTCGGTTGCAATGACCACAATCACTGAACCTTCGTGGGCGACGTTGATGTCCGCGGCTGGGCCGGCGTCACGGCGGATCTCCGGCACCAGGTCGGGGATTTCGCGACCAACCGGAACACCCGAAACCGTCAGCTCGGGCCGTCGCCCGAAGTTGGCCTGCACGAGCACGCCGACCGTGTAACCGCCGATGCTGGCCGCCACCTTCCGAGACGATGTGCCAATGCCGCCTTTGAAGCCGTAGCAGACCATGCCGGTGCCGCCGCCGACGTTGCCTTCAGCGACTGGTCCACTCTTCGCATCGTCGATCGCCGCGAAGACGTGCGTTTTCTTCACGTGCTGGCCGCGCACATCGTTCAGTGTGCCGTCCCAGGTCTCGGCAACGACCGGCAGAAACGCCCAGTCGCGAGATGGATGCCGCTCATTCATGTACGCGATCTCGGCTTCGTGGACGGTGCCCACGCTTCCCGTGTTCGTGATCAGCACGGGGTGCATGAGCGTTTCGCGATCCCGTATCCAGTGCGTGCCGGTCATCTCGCCGTCGCCGTTCAAAGTATGTGTCGCGGCGTACACTCCGCTGAACCAGATATCCTTCCGGGGCAGGACTGCCGTCACGCCGGTTCGAACGGGGCCTTCGCCAATCTTCAGCGCGCCGTTGCCTTGCACAATCGTCGCGTGCCCGACCAGGACACCTTCAACGTCGGTGATCCCATTCAGAGGACCTGGCGGCAGCGTGCCGACGGTGATTCCGAGATCGCGTGCGCGAACGCGAATTGTCTGTGCGGTGGGCTCAGTGACAAACGTGGCGAGGAGGACAATCAGAAGTCGTTTCATGGCGAAGTATCGTACCCCTGTCGGCCGTCTTGCCTCACAATACGAACATGATGAACACTCCACGGCTTCCTCGTCGTTCACAGGCCGCATACCGTTTCGCCTCTGCATTCGTCCTGGGGCTTTCAATGGTCGCCGCCGGAGTATCCGGCCCCAGAGGGGCCAACGGTACCGTCTCGGCCCAGACGGTGAACCCGTGCGCGCTGCTGACGAACGACGACGTTCAGCCGCTCGCGGCGAAGGCGAGCGTCGCCGACGGTGTCGCGAGCTCGCTCCCCGCCTTCGGTTCCGCTACCTGTCGATATACGTGGGGTGTCGGCGCCGACCGCTTCAAACTCGACGTGATCGTCAATGAGGCGTCCCGGATGTTCCCCGGCATGAGTCCGGAGCAGATCAAGCAGCGACTCCAGGGGGCAGTCAGAGTGGGGACGGCTGATGCGATCATCTCAGATGTTGGCGAAGCCGCTGTGTTCAAGTCCGACTCGCCGCTTTACGCCAATGCGGCCTCATTCCTAAAGGGCCGGATCCTGGAGGTCCACCTCGACGGATTCGTCGCGCGCGAGAGGAAGGATCAAGTCATTGGACTGCTGAAGTCGGCTGCGTCGCGGCTCTAGACCTTGGAACACGTCGAACGGATCTCCAGGCGCCCGCCTGAGCTGATCTGGACGGCGACATCACCGATCCAGCACGCGCCAGCGGTCATCTTGCCGAGCACGGCGTACGAGCAGCCATCTTCAGCCGTGAGCGGCAGGCAGACTCTCACGCGCTCGCGGCTGCGGACCGCGACCGTCGTACTGCTTGAACAGATCACCGCGTCGGGTTCCCGCGCAGGCTTTCGATGGACGCGGAATTCGATCGCCGCGTCGCCGGAGTCGGACCAGGTTTCCAGATTCACCGTGACTGTGCGCGCCGCGCCGCCCAGCCACACGTAGCCGCTATGAAACAGCGTGCGTTCCCCGCCTCGCGCGAGCAGGCGGGGAATTCCGCGGGCAGGACGGCGCTCGCCGAACAGACCGAACGGATCGAGATTCAGTTGCGCGTTTTCGACGAAGGCCCTCCAGAGCCGCACTCCTTGCTCGATGAACCGCCGTGCATGTTCGAGATCCGTCATTGGCAGCACGCCGATCGAGGCAGCCGACGCAGGTTTCTTCAGAACAAGGCTCAGGGAACAGAAAGGCAGACCGCTCGTGAGTAGCTGCACGTGCGGTGCTGACCTCAGAAGCGTGTCCGTTACCGCATCCGCGGGATCGGCGCACAGATCGCCCAGGCGTTCCGGCAAAGGCCGGTTGAGGACGTGGGGCGACACCGCTCCGTCCACTGCACTGAGCGTCACGAACGAGGCGGCGCCTACCAGCTCGTGCAGAAAGGTTGACGAGAAATAGTAGTTCCCCGGTGTCGGAATGACTTCTTCGCCGAAGTGGAACTCCGTCGTCAGCACGTAGACCCCGTCATCCTTCAAGACCCGCCGGACTTCGCGAAGGTGCTCGAGAAAGTCGTCGTACTTCCCGATGTGCTCCATCGCGCACGACGAGTAACAGAAATCGAACGATGCGTCCTCGAACTCGAGCGCGCGCATGTCCATCCTCTTGACGGTCAGGCGAGACGGATCGATCGCGAAGGGTGCCACGGCTCTGAGTGTGCAATCTGGATTGTCGGTTCGCGCGCCGTCCCAGGCGCTGCCGGATTCGTACAGGTCGGTCACCGTCAAATGCCCGACGCGACGAGCGACGGCATACAACAGCCGCTCTTCTCCTCCTCCCATGGAGAGCCCGCGAGTCTTCGCATTCAGGAATCCGAGTGCTTGCAATGCCCTGAAGATCTGAGCGAACTCCCACTGCTTCCGATGGAAGCGGGGCTCTTCCTCGAGCTCGTACCGGATGATCCGATCGAACTCGGGATCGAACCAGTCCGTCACGTCGCACAGCTTGCTGAGGGACCTCACGAGAGCACATCGGCTTCCATTCGGCCGTCGCGTCCGCTCGCGGGAGCCGCTCGGCCCTTCAGATCGAGGCGCGCGACGCAATCGAAGACGCGCCAGGTGCGCGCGAGCGGAGGCCTCCCAGTCAGGGCACTGATGCGAGCGCGTCCCGCGCTCGACGAGGTCACGGGCCAGATCGGGATGCCTGAGCACGCGGAGCAGCGCATCGGCAATCAATCGCGGTTGCCGCGGGTCCACATAAACGGCAGCGTCGCCGCAGACCTCCGGCAGCGCTCCGGTGTGCGCGCTGACGACGGGGCAACCACGCGCCATTGCCTCCAGCGGAGCGAACCCGAAGCCTTCGTACAGCGATGGAGACACGAGCACCGAAGCTCGATCGAGCAGCGCGATCTTCTCGGCTTCGCTGACCGGTCCGAGGACAGTGACTCGGCCGAGCGATCCGTAATCCGCGCCGATCGTGCCCAGATCGACTTGTGACCCCTCGCCGGCAATGACCAGGCGCACGTCGATCACCCGTTCGATCGTCCGGAACGCCGCGAGCAGTGCCGGCAGATTCTTCGTGGGGTCTGCCCGGCCGATCCAGAGGATGTACCGGTCGCGATGCTTGTCGGGCTTTGCGCGCTTCGACAGCGGCACCGGGCTGCCGTGACGGATGACGTGCACGCGGGCACTCTCAATGCCGTAGTACCGGCACACGTCATCCTTGGTCGCCCGAGACGGCGTGACCACGGCGTGCGCACGCCTCAGCGCCCGTCCGAGGTAGTGCCGGTAGAAGTGGTACTGCCGCGGGTGCGCACTTCGAAAGAGCCACGGGATCATGTCGTGCACTGTGACAATGCCGCGCCCTCCGGTGATCGGTGCCTCCAGTTGACTGAGACCGAAGACGAGCGCGTCCCGGTGTTGCCGGGCGAGGTGATTGGCAAAAAGCCATCGGCGCAGGTTTCCGGTCGTTCCACGCGTGGGAGACATCCGTGCGCTGACCCACCGGATCGCAGCCCCGGTCGGAATCTCCGATTCCGGAAAGAACTGGCGCGCCTCTTCGTTGAGGACGACCGTCAGCGGCCGATCGACCCGGGCGCCCCATAGCGCCTTCACCAGGTTGACGCCGTACACGGCGATACCGTCCACGCGCTGGCCGATAGCCGTGGCATTCACGATGAGCGGGCGATCCAGCATGTCAGCCACGGAAAACCCCGCGCCCCTCGCGATAGGCGCCCGCGACCTCCGCAGGGTCACCGTCCATGACGAGGCGGCCGGAATCGAGCCAGACCAGGCGGTCGCATTGTGTCTGGAGGAACTCGAGGTCGTGCGAAACGAACACCGACGTGACCCCATCAGCCACGAGCGCATGGATACGCGCGAGACATTTCTCCGTGAAGAACTCGTCGCCGACGCCGAAAATCTCGTCGACCAGCAAAACATCGGGTTTCACATCGAAGGCGAGCGCGAAGGCGAGACGCGCATACATGCCCGATGAGTAATGCTTCACCGGTTCGTCGATGAACCCGTCGATTTCGGCGAACCGGACGATGTCGTCGAGTCGCGCCTCGATGCGTGCGGGAGTCACGCCGAGCAGCGTACCGGCGAGGATGCAGTTCTCGGCGCCTGACAGATCCGGCTGGAAACCAACTCCGAGTTCGAGCAAGGGAACGATGCGCCGCGCACGATCGATCGTGACCTGGCCATGCTGCGGCACGATGACCCGTGCGAGGACGCGCAGCAGCGTCGACTTGCCGGCGCCGTTCCGTCCGATGACGCCGAGTCGCTCTCCCTTCGCGATCGACAGTGACACGCCGGAAAGCGCTGCGTGCGCCGCACCTGGATACCCGTGCAACCACGAAGCGACGGTGTACTTCAGGCTGCGCGCTTCGACCGCGTTCCTGCGGAAGCTGACGCTCACGTCTTTCAGGTCGAACACGGTGGCGCCCGGAATCGTCTGCCTCATAAATAGAAATACAGACGTGAGCGCGTCCAGCGCACCGACGCCACGCCGAGCGCCAAGGCAACCGCGGCGGTTGCCGACGACACCGCCCAGTCCATCAGCGCGGGCCACCGGCCCGCATAGACCGGCTTCTGAAAGAGCGCCGCGAGATACGTGAGCGGATGCCATGCCAGCAACCGTGCGTGTGCCGAACCCGACGGGAACAGATCCGGATTGAACAGGATCGGCGCGGTGAAGAACGCGAGCATGAGCGCGATCTGGACGACCGGGCGGACGTCACGGAAGAAGGTGAAGAGAGTGGCGCAGCACAGGCCCACTCCCAGGGCGGCGACCGCCCAGGGCAGCACCGCAAGCGGCAGGACGGCGACGTGCATCGTCCAGTGGTCCTTCACGAATGCCAGAATCAGCGCGACCGCCGCGAACGAGAACGCGAACTCGACCGACGCGACGATCCATCGGGCGAGCGGGAGCGAGAAAGGTGAAGCCGGCAGCTTCTTCAGCAGCCAGTCGCCTTGCACGATCGCATCGGTGCAGCCGGATACGACCTTCTCGAAATACCGCCAGGGCACCAGAGCACTGAACAGGAACACCGCGTAGTCGCTCATGCGCATCCGATTGACGTACGAGAACACCACGCTCAACACGCCGAGATACAAGAGCGGCTCGAGCAGGTTCCAGATCACGCCAAGTGCGGTATAGCGGTACTTCAGCCGCAGCTGACTCTTGGCGTAGACCCATGTGAAACGCATCGATGCCCGGTCCACCCGCACCACTGGATCCGCCGTCAGCCTGCGACGCGCAGCCCGCGCCACGCGCTCGCCGCCGATGCGTGTACGCTGCGGACGACGTCTTCAGGAGCAATCTCGCCGAGACAGGCGCTCGGCCGCAGGCCCGTGAGGCCGCACGCCGTCGCCTCGTTCCGCCAGCACGGAATGCATGCCAGCGTCTTGCGTGCATCGAGCATCCTGGCGCGCGGATAGTCCTGGCCGCGGACGCGACCGTCAGTCGGGCCGAACAGACCGACGCACGGCAGATCCAGAGCGCCTGCAAGATGAAAGAACGCCGAATCCGGCGTCACGAGCACGTCGCAGCCGCTGGCGAGTGCGAAAGACCGCCGCAGGTCCAGCCCCTGGACGGGAATCACACGGGGATTCTCGATGTCAGCCGGCCGCACGCTGCCAAACACCAGCACCGACGCGTCACGGGCGATCGCGTCGATGATCTCCTTCATGTGTGGCACGTCGCGGTAGGCTTCGTCAGTGCGCGTCTGGACGCCGACCACGAACGCCCCGTGGAGCCCGCGATTGCCGAAGAACTGATCCCGCCACACCCGTTCCGCGTCCGAGACCGTGTAACGCGGACGCCGATCCATCGCCCTCAGCCGTGCGCCCGTGATGCCCAGCGCGCGGGCGAACAGCTCGATGCGGTTCGACCTTACGGCGGGCGCCGTCCGGCTTTCGACGCGCGCCGCCGGACAGTCCGTCAGGTTGAGCCACTCTCTATATGCCCCCGGATCGAAGTCGCCGTCGATGTCCAACAACCTGACGTCGTCGTTTCCTTCGAATAGCGGGAAGAAACGATGTGGGATGGCGAGGACAACCGGTCGCTCGGCTCGCATGGCTTTCAATGCGCGAAGACCGGGCGTCATCATCAGGAAGTCGCCGACGCCGCCCATGGCCCGTGTGACCAGCGTCGCCTCGATCGGTCGCGGCACCGTCGCTCGTCCGCGGGCGGCGTGCGAGCGAAGCCCGTACTGCCGAACGTATGCGCTGCCGGCAGCGCATTTCTCGAGGAATCGCGCGATGTCCCAGCCGGCGTGCCGCGCGGCGCCCAGGCACGTCCAGTAGCTCAGCCAGAGCATCCTGTCCGCCACTGACAGTTCGCGGCTCGCGAGCAGGCGCGGCATCCCCCGGTGCGCCCGCCGCATGAGATCCACCACCGCCCGGCGTTCGTCGGCGTCGGTGTGGAATACGCGCAGGCGCTCGACGAGGAGGCGTTTGAAGAGCGACGCGCGCCGCGTCTGGAGCGACACTGTGCCGAGCGCATCGAAAAGCGCCGGGATGGCGTTTCGATCCGCGATCCGATCGAGGCGGCGTGACGCAGCGAGCAGCGTCGCGTACGCCGCCTCCAGGTCTCCGAGGAGCGCGTGCGCACGAGACATGCGGAGTCGAACCCAGGGCGCGATCTCGGGAAACGCGTTCACGCCCAGCGTCAGAGCCAGATTGCAGGTGTCGTTCGCATCCGTGAAACGCGAGGCACGCAGCAGTTCATCCGACCAGTCGAGTAGGGTTCGAAACAGCTCCCGCGGAAAAGCGCTCCGGCTGCGGCAATCGGACACGAATGTCTGGACGACTGATTCGAGGAACTCGTGTTCCCGGCGCAACTCACCCGCGGCGCTGCCTGTGAGCGCGTGCGCTCGAGCGAGGCCGCCCAGCACTACTTGACGCAAGACCTCCGGATCGGTGTGGCGCGCACGCTCGGCCGGTGTCAGCGTTTCGAAGAGGGCCCGGACGTGCTCGGCGTGACCGTGAAACGCGAGAACGTGGAGATGTTCTGCGGTCGGGCGCACACCGAACAGTTGAGACGGAAGACGGTTCGAACGAGCCGGACTGCCGATGGACGCTGGTTCGATCACGGTCGCTCCGAGACGACTCGTGAGACGACGCTCGAGCGTCGGGCCGGCGCGGCGGCAATCCGACAGAACGTAATTGTCGCCGACGATATTCGAAATACCTGGACGTCGATATGAAGCCGCGCCAGGTCCGTGGCGGCGTAATTCAGAACAAATCGGTTCACAGACACGCTCCGGGTTCTCCAGCGCGTGCGTGCGAGGCAAGCTTCGTACCCGAGGAGTCGGCAACGAATCGCGAGATGTTGGATCGAGGCGCCGGATTTCCGGCGCATCGTGATGGCGCAGCCGCTGCGCGAGTTCAGTATTTTGGAACAGCGCCGCTAACTGGGAAGCTGACTGGCAACCATGACGTTCACGATGAAGCGCGCGTAGCTCGCGAGCGCCCAGCTCCGGCGGCCGACGAGCAGCTCGTCACAGCTCCGGTGAGCTGCAGGCCCACAACCCGTCGGCGGCATCGCTTGGTCGCATCCCCTGCGCAGGTGGCCCTCACGAGCGTCACCGGCCAATCCGCGTTCGCGAATGGCGCGCACCAGCCCGGCTTTGCCGCCGAACGCTACTCGGACCTTTCGCTGACTTCGCCCTCGGAAGTACTCAGACACCGTTACAACCATCGTCGGACCCGCGCCCGGTATTGGTCGTAAGCCCTCCCAAACCGACGCGCGAGAAACGCTTCCTCCCTCAACACCACGCCGTAGTGCGTCAGCGCCACGACCGCCGGCAGCAACGCGAGCGACCACAGCTTGCCCAGCACCAGGGCGAGGCCCGCGTACGCGATCGAGCCGAAGAGATACATGGGATTCCTGGTGACGCGGAACGGACCGCTGTCGACCAGGACAACCGGGGTCGCCGCGTTATGAATAGGCGTTCCGACCTTCTTCATCGTGGCCACCATCCAGGCGAACCCTGCCGCGCCAAGACAGAAAAGAATGCCGCCAAGAGCCCGCGCGCCAACGTGGAGCGGGCCGGAGATCCAGGGAGACGTCGGCCACATCGCCTCCAGTAAGACACCGAGGAGAAATCCGGTCAGGGGGATCAGGGGCGGGAAGACCACTACTTGAGAGTGCTCGAGTGCCGGAGGGCCCGTTTGCTGGTCCACCATTCTGGTCTCCTGAATCATAGAGGTACTTGAGGTATGCCCGGCGCGCACTCAGTGATGCTCGTACGGCGTCGCCCTCGGCAGTCGATCCGAGAGCTTCCAGGCAAAGAACGCATCCGCGCTTCGTTCGCTCCACATGCGGATCACCGTCGATTCCGGCGACGATTTCGTCTTCGTCGAACCAGTCGGGCCGTCCGGCGCTGATGTCCGCGTGCGGGCAGTGCGCGTGTCATCCACGAGCGAGTACCTGCCGTATTCCGCTGGTGCAAGCCGTCGAACGGGTGCTGCCAAGGACGACCGTCGCATCGATTGCGAAGATACCGGTGTGCTCCATGACTCCCGAGCGAGTCGAGCGAGCGCTCAAGGCGGCGCCGGATTCGTCCGCGCGCTCGCTTTCAACGCGCGCTTGGGTGAAGGCGCTGTCCTTGACAGCCGGGGCCTGAAAGGCCAAGGCCCGGCCCGGTCAGCATCGGGTACGCGGCCACATCGAGCACGCCGCCAGCGCCGAACATCAACGGAGGCTCACAGACATCGCGCGCGAGCAGAAACGTTCCAAACGCCCCTTCCTGCGCGACCAGCGCGCCGCCGGCAGCCCGGGCGACGGGTAGCGCCGCGCGTGTGAGGATGCTCGTCTCGCCCACCTGGGCGCCGACAATCACGCCAATGCCGGCGGCTCGTGCGGCATCGACGACCTCCAGCGAACGTATGATGCCGCCCATCTTCGACACGCGCAGGTTGATCAGCCATTGGGACCGTGGGCCTGGAAGTCGTGACACCTGCTCGCGCCGCACGCAGCTCTCGTCCAGGATCACCGGGCAGTTCAGCGCGCGCGAGAGGTCGGACAGTTCTGCGTACCGGTCCCTGCCGATCGGCTCTTCGACCGCGAAGAACTCATGGCCAAGCTGCTGCAGGGCGGTCCGGGCTTCTGCTCCGCTTCCCCAGACGTTGTTGGCATCCGCCCGAACACGGGCCGAGGCCGCCGGCCATTGCTCGCAGACGGTCAACTTCTCTCGATCGCGTTCGTGGTCTCCGGACAGCTTGACCTTGAAATCTCTGAAGCCGAACGACCAGTACCGTTCGGCCATCCCGTGGAACGCGCCCGGTGAGGCGTCCCCCAGAACAGCCGTGTAGTGAAAATTGCCGGCGAGCGCCGGCAGCGACAAGAGCGATTCAACGGTTGCACCGCTGGATCGGCCGAAGAGATCGAGCAGCGCCAGCTCGAGCGCGCACCACGCCGCCGGATGGCGATCGATTTCGCCTCGGTGCGAAATCACCCACGCGCGAAGCGATTCGACGTCGTCGATCTCTCGACAGATCGTGGCCCGGTGCTGCTCGAGGAACGTTCGCGCCGAATCGACGGTTTCTCCGGTGACGTACGCGCGCGGGCACGATTCGCCGCGGCCCGCCGTCCCATCGGCCGCCAGGGCTTCGACCAGCACCGTCTCGGTTTCGGCCCGCTCGGCGGACGCGTGGCGGAATGCCGCTTTGAAGGGAATCCGGAGCTCGGTGAACTGGAGCCGCTCGACGCGAACGCTAGCCGACGGCATACCGCTCGAGGGGCAACGCCAGTTGCCGTTTGTACTGGAGGACGACCGGCTTGAACTGCCCCTCGCGCTGCCCGGCCCGCACGCAGGCGATCTTGTAAGCCTCTCCTGCTCCCGACTTGAGCCACGTGATCGTCAAAGGCGCGAGCCGGCCGCTCGCGCGCTTGCTGTGGTATTCGATGTTCAATTCCCCGAGGCGCTCGTCAACAGCCGCCGCGAGCTCCGCGGATGCGTGTGTCGGCGCGTCGTCTTCGAGGAAGAGGCTGTACAGCGAACGCTCCTCGTCCGCGACGAGCATGAAGAACGGAGCCGCGAGACGGTAGCGTCGAGCGGCGCCCTGAACGGCCTCGATGACCTGTGCCTCGTACAGTTTTTCTCCTGTGAGGTTGGTGACGCCCCTGCCCTTCTGAACGAACCGAAGGAGCGGCGTCTCCCGGAAACGGCCCGTCACCTCGACGATGTCGTTCATGAAATAACGGTAGAGGCCCGCGGCAGTCGTCACGATGACGTAGTACCGCCTTCCGTCCACGAGGGCTTCGAGCCCTGCGCAGTCGCGCCGGCCGTTGTCCCAGTCATCCTGCTCGACGAACTCGAAGAAGGAATGATGAAGCGGCGGCAGGCCGGATGGCGTCTCCACGTCGAGCGCGATCGTGCCGCGGCATTCGGTGGACTGATATCCGAGCTCCATCACTTTCGTGCCCGCCGGCAGCGTCTGACGAAGCTTCTGAAGCGCGATCCCGCAGCTTCCGCCGGTCCACGTCGTGACGAGCCTGATCTGGGGCCAGAGGTCCGCGAAAGTGAGCCTTGCGGTGCTGCGCAACTCCGACGCGCGCGAGCGGTCGGCCCTGACGTGATCCATCACGATCGTCCGCGTCTCGACGTCGAGCGCCTCGATCTCCGGGAACGATCCCGTCTCGAGGGAGCGCGCCAGGACGTCTCTCCGCTCGTTCAAGACGTCGAGCAGCCGCACGAACGTCGAGGGATTCGGAGATCCCAGATACGTGATGTTCCGGAAGGCCAGCGCGAGCCGGAGTATCACCAGGTACTTGGTGTCGTAGTCGGCGATCGCCGACACCTTCGGCGGCAGCACGAATCGCGATCGCAGCGCCGACGGAAGCGACTCGTACAGATGCCCGGACACGGACCCGACGGTGTGCCCGGAGTCGAGGCGGCCTTCGACCGCAGACCCCATGATGCCGAGCGCCTTGCCCGAAAACGCCTCGGGACACGCGCGGTACTGCAGGTAGGTGAACAAGGCCTGCTCGGCGCGATGAATGCGCAAGGCACTTGGCGAAATGGGAATGTATTTGGGCTTGCCGGTCGAGCCGCTCGTCTGGGCGTAGAACACCGGGGCTTCCGTCGTCAGCGACGCCGCGCCGGTGCATCGCTGCCGCTCGATGTGAGCGCGCAGTGCGTCGTAGTCCTGAACCGGCACGCGCGCGCGGTAGTCGTCGGCCGATTTGATGCCGGCGAAGTTGTGCTCGGTTCCGAACTCCGTGTGCCGATTGGCACCGAGGATGTGGCGAAGGGCCTGGGCCTGGGCGACGTCAGGCCGCTCGGCGTGCCGGGCGACGGGCGCCCAGTACCGGACGGCGCACGCGAGCATCCCGCCGCGCAGCGCCCACGCCCGCATTACCGGCTGAAGGGAGCGCGCATCAGCGCCCAGAAGGACTTCGGATAGGCGGGGTCCTGCAGTCCGAGCGCCTGCACGGCGCGCTCCGTCGGCAGGAACCAGGTTCCGAACACGAGGTCCCAGATGATCACGGTGTTGCCGTAGTTCGCGTTGGACTCGCGAGGGACCCTCGAGTGGTGCCATCGATGGGTTTCAGCGCTTCCGACGATGTAGTTGAGAACGCCGTAGCGGATGTCGATGTTGCAATGCTGGAAGAATCCGTTCGACGCGTACGCGATGTAGTAGAGCGAGAGCACCGTCGGATCGACCGCCATCAACACGAACGGCACGCTATCGAGCATCATCTGCAGGACTTTTTCGAGCAGGTGAAATCGCGCCGTATTCAGCCAGTACAACTGCTCCACCGAATGGTGGACGGAATGCAGGCGCCACAGCGTGTCGCTCTCGTGCGACGCGCGATGCAGCCAGTACCGGAGGAAGTCAACGACCAGAACCATCAGCACCGCCTGGAGCCAGATGGGCCAGGCATGGGGCCACAGCGCCGCGATGGGCAGGTTGAGCGCCCGCGCCGGCTTAATTAGTGCGTACGCGAACACGAAACCCACGAGCGGCGGGAATGCGAGCTGCACGGCAGTCATGAACTCGAGATCGGTTTTGACCTCGCTGACCGGCGGACGCCAGTCGCCTCGATATGGGAACCTCCACTCGAGCGCCATCACCAGCATCGCTGCGAGGACGACCGGCACGTACGTGCTGACAACGAGCGGCACGCCGAGACCGCGCATCAGCGCGAAAACGACGAATGTCGTGATCATCACGGCGGGATAGTGCAGGAACGGTAACCACGCCGCGCGTTCCGCTGGCATACCGACCTTTATCGGACGGAGGATCGCGCGGCCCCAAGGCTCCAGTGGAAATGCCCGTACACCAGCACCCAGCCGGCAAGAACGAGATGGAACATCGTCGGGACCGGGCTGGCAAACCAGCGCGATTGACTGAGGATAGTCAGGCCGAGGACGAGCCGCGCCAGCATGCTCACGAAATACACGCCCCCGAAAGCCAGCGCGGCCACGCCAACCGCGTGTCGTGGCCTGACCGCTCCAATACTGAAGCGATAGTTCGTCCAGCCCATGGCGACGAGAATCATCAGCTGCAAGGCGAGCAACACACCGTAGGGAAGGGTCGCGCTGTGCCAGGACTCGAACGCCGGCAGGCCGGTGTTGACGACCAGCGAGAGCGGCTGCGCGACAACGCGAAAGGCAAAGAGACCGAACAGCAGCCATCCAGCGATGGCATGACGATCCGAAGGGACGGTTCGCATCCGAGATCGTTATCGGGCGTGCCGGAGCGTCCGTTTACGGGTCCACCGTTCTGGTCTCCCGCATCGCAGGTGTCGAGGTGTCCCCGGCGCGCACTAGAATGAGCGCGCGAACACATCACGGACTGGGGATCGACGTGCGTATTGCCGACATGAACTGGATGCAGGTCGAGGAATATCTGCGGCACGACGACCGGGCGGTGTTGCCGCTCGGCAGCACGGAGCAGCACAGCCATCTGCGGCTCACGGTCGATTGCATCCTCCCCGAACGTGTGGCGGCCGACGCCGCCGAGCCCCTCGGCGTGCCGGTGTTTCCAGTGATGCCGTACGGCGTCACGCCGTACTTCCGCGAGTTTCCCGGCTCGATCTCGCTGCGGGTCGAGACGCATCTGCGCGTCGTGGGCGACATCCTGGGCGGGATGGCCCACAGCGGATTTCGCCGCATCCTGATCGTCAACGGACACGGCGGCAACAGCGCCGTGCAGCAGTTCGCGCTCGAATGGGCCGCCGATCATCCTGGTTGCCGGGTGCTCTTCCACAATTGGTGGAACGCGCCGCGCACGTGGGCCAAGGTGCAGGAGATCGATCCGGTGGCATCACACGGCTCGTGGATCGAAAACTTCCCGTGGACGCGCCTCCCCGGGGTGAGCATGCCGGGCACCGGGCGCCCGATGGTTGACATGGCGCGGGTGCGCGCCCTCGATCCGGTCGCGCTGCGTCAGTATCTCGGCGACGGCAACTTCGGTGGGATGTATCAGCGCTCGGATGATGAGATGCTCGCGCTGTGGCAGATCGCCGTGGACGAGACACGCGCGCTGCTGACGGGCTCGTGGGGCGACTGAGGCCATGCGATCGCTCATCTGGGGTGCGGGAGCGATCGGCGGGACGCTGGGCGCGTATCTCGCGCGCGCCGGCCATGACGTCACCCTGGTCGACACGGCCGGCGAGCACGTGGACGCCATCATGCGTGACGGGCTCCGCCTGACCGGGCCGATTGACGAGTTCACGGTGCGCGTGCCCGCGGTCACGCCGCAGACGGACAACGTCACCTGGGGCACGTGGGACCAGATCATCCTGGCGACGAAGGCGCATCACACCGACGTCGCTGTCCGCGCCTTGCTTCCCCACCTCACTGCAGGTGGATACGTGGTATCGGCACAAAACGGACTCAACGAGCTCGCGATCGCGGAGGTCGTTGGCGCCGAGCGCACGGTCGGCGCGTTCGTCAACTTCGGCGCTGATTACCTGGAACCCGGGGTGATTCACTACGGCGGTCACGGCGCCGTCGTCCTGGGTGAGATCGACGGCCGAATCACGCCTCGCGTCACCGCGCTTCGCGACGCGTGGCACCGGTTCGATCCGCGCGCGATGGTCACGTCCAATATCTGGGGCTATCTGTGGGGCAAGGAAGCCTACGGCGCCATGCTGTTCGCGACGGCGCTCACCAACGAATCCATCGCCGACGCGCTCGCCATGCGCGCCTACCGGCCTTTGTACATCGCGCTCGCGCGCGAGATCCTGGGGGTCGCCTCGGCCCGCGCCGTTCGGCCCGAGGCGTTCGACGGGTTCGACCCCGCGGCATACTTCGCCACTGCACCCGCCGGCGCGGCGGAGCGTTCGCTCGACGCTCTGGTAGCGCACAACCGGCGCTCGGCCAAGTCGCACAGCGGCATCTGGCGGGACCTCGCGGTGCGGAAGCGGCCCACCGAAGTCGACGCGCAGCTCGGCATCGTGGTCGCGCTGGGGGCCGAGGCCCGCGTGCCGACGCCGCTCACTGCGCGCCTCGTGACGCTGATTCACGAGATCGAGCGCGGCGAGCGGTCGCAGTCGCTCGGCACGCTGGACGCCCTTGCCGCCACTCACCCATGAACCTGGACTTCAGCGGAAAGACAGCCATCGTCACCGGGGCCGCGCATGGATTCGGGCGCGCGATCAGCGTGGCGTTCGCCGAGCGCGGCGCACACGTCTGGGTGTGTGACGTGCTCGACAACGAACTCCGCGAGACGGAAACCCTGTGCCGCAGCGCCGGGGGATCGTGCCGCGCGGTGGTCGCCGACGTGCGCGACCGGTCCGCCGTCGACGCATGCGTCGCCGCGGCGTCTGCGGCCTCGGGTCGTGTGGACATCCTGGTGAACAACGCCGGTGGCGTGCTGGGACAGGTGGGACGGCCGCTCGAGCAGATTACGCCCGAGGAGTGGCGTGCGATCTTCGACGTCAACGTCACCGGCGCGTTCTACTTCTCGCAGGCGGTGGCGCCCGGCATGAAGGCCGCGCGCGGTGGACGAATCGTCAACATCTCGAGCGGCGCGGGACTCGGCATCAGCCTCACCGGTATCCAGGCGTACGCGTCAGCCAAGGCCGCGCAAATAGGACTCACACGGCAGCTCGCCCACGAACTGGGGCCGTGGGGCATCACGGTCAACAACATCGCGCCGGGTTTTGTGCGATCGAACCCGACCACCGAGAGGCAGTGGGAGTCGTACGGCGAGGAGGGTCAGCGCGCGCTCGTCGATCGGATCGCCCTCAAGCGTCTGGGCACTCCCGACGACATCGCCTACGGCGTGCTGTTCTTCGCGTCCGACTATGCCAGCTGGATCAGCGGCCAGGTGCTCTCGATCGACGGTGGGAAATGAGGACGAACGAGGGCGTGCTGGCGCATCTGCGGGCGAATCACGATCGAATCTTCAGCAAGCTCGTCGAGTTCGCTTCGATTCCGAGCGTGAGCACCGATCCCGCGCACGCGGCGGACATAGACCGGGCGGCACGCTGGGTAGCCGCCACGGTGTCGGCCGCCGGACCGTTCACGCTGCGCAACCTTCCGACCGCCGGCCATCCGGTCGTGTATGGCGAGTGGCTGGGCGCGCCGGGTAAGCGCACACTGCTGGTGTACGGTCACTACGACGTGCAGCCGCCCGATCCGCTCGACAAGTGGCACACCGCTCCGTGGACGCCAACCGTGCGCGACGGCCGCCTCTACGCGCGCGGCGTGTCCGACGACAAGGGGCCGATGCTGATTCCGATCGCGGTGGCCGAGGCGTTCTTCGCGACGGCCGGCTGCCTGCCCGTCAACGTGAAGTTCATGTTCGAGGGCGAGGAAGAGATCGGCAGCCGCCACCTCGACGCCTTCGTGCAGCAGCAGAAGGAGCTCCTCGCGGCGGACGTCGTCGTATCGGCGGACGGCGCGATGTGGCGCATCGACGAGCCGTCGCTCACCGTGGCGAGCCGCGGACTGTGCGGACTCGAACTCACACTCATGGCGGCCACGAAAGATTTGCACTCGGGTCGACACGGCGGCGGCGTGGCGAATCCGCTGCATGCGATGGCCGCGCTCATAGCCTCGCTGCACGAGTCCAACGGTCGGGTGGCGGTGGCGGGTTTCTACGACGAGGTCCGCGCGTTGTCGTCCGACGAGCGCGCGGCGCTTGCCGCATTGCCGTACGACGAGCAGGCGTACCTCGCGCAGGTCGGCGCGCCGTCCGCGTTCGGCGAGCCCGGCTACACGACCCTCGAGCGTCAGTGGACGCGGCCTACGCTCGAGGTCAACGGCATGTGGGGCGGCTACCAGGGACCTGGCCAGAAGACGGTGATCCCGTGCGAGGCGCGCGCGAAGATCACCTGCCGGCTCGTGCCCGATCAGGATCCGGAGGCGATCGCGGCGCGAGTGGCGCGACATCTCGAGGCCCATGTGCCTCAGGGCGCCCGCCTGTCGCTGACCCTCGCGGACCACGGCTCCCGTGCGACGCACATCAGGTCGGATCACTTCGCGTTGAAGGCGGCAGATGCCGCCCTGCAGGCCACGTACGGCGTGCGGCCTCTCGTGGTGCGCATGGGCGGCACCGTGCCGATCGCGGAGCTGTTCCAGCGCCACCTCGGACTCGACACCGTCTTCTTCTCGTTCTCCACGGCGGACGAGGACTTCCATGCGCCCAACGAGTTCTTCCGCGTGCACCGTCTGCACGAAGGACTCGAGGCCTGGGCGCGGTACTGGGACATCCTCGGCGAGGCAAACGCATGACCTCGGACCGCCGCGACTCACTGCCGGATCCCACGGCCGCGGGGTCCGACGGCCTCGCACAGGCCGAGGCCCGCGTCGAGGCGCACAGCGCGTCGTTGAAGAAGGAGCTCGGCGTCCGCGATCTCGCCCTCACGCAGATCCTGTTCATCGTCGGGCTCACGTGGATCGGCGTCGCTGGGAAGCTCGGACCGTCGCACGTCGTCTTCTGGCTGCTCGCGCTCGTGCTCTTCTACCTACCCTCGGCCGCAGTGGTGATTTACCTCAATGGGCTGATGCCGCTCGAAGGCGGTCTGTACCAGTGGGCGAAGCTCGGCTTCAACCAGACCGTGGGTTTCATGCTGGCGTGGAACCTGTGGCTCTACGTGATCGTGTTCACGTCAGAGATCGGCCTGCAGTGCGCCACCTACCTTTCATATGCGATCGGACCGAGCGCAGCGTGGATGACGAGCAGCAGCTGGTTCGTGGCGTTGTCGTCGGCGCTGATCCTCTCGTTGATGGTGGTCACGTCCACCATCGGCCTGTCGGTGGGCAAGTGGGTGCACAACACCGGGGGCATCTTCATGATCACGATCTTCGGCGCGGTGGTGCTGCTGCCGGTGATTGGCCTGCTCTCCGGCACGCTGGCCGAATACCATCCCTTCCGCACTCACCTTCCCGAGCTCTCGCTCTACAACCTGAACATTCTCGGGAAGATGGGCTTCGGCGCACTGGGCGGCTTCGAGTACATGGCCATTTTGGCCGGCGAGACCAGGGCGCCCGCGCGGTCCGTCACGCGGTCGGTTTTCATCGCGGCGCCGGTCATCGCGTTGATGTTCGTGCTCGGCACGAGCACCGTCGTTGCCTTCGTGCCGAACAATACCATCGACCTGATTGGGCCGGTGGCGCAGGTGCTGCGCGTCGGCTTCGAGCCCTTCGGCATCGCCGCGCCACTCGTGACGATGGCGATTCTGATGACGCTGGCGATGCGTATCGGGCAAGCGAGTGTGGCGTTCACCGCGGTGACGCGCCTGCCGATGGTGGCCGGGTGGGATCACCTGCTGCCCGCCTGGTTCAGCCGCCTGCACGCCACCTACAAGACCCCGGTGAACTCGATCATGCTCGTGGCCGCGGCCTCATTCGGGATCGCGTCGTTGAGCCTCATCGGCGTCGGGCAGGCCGAGGCCTTTCAACTCGTGTTCAACGCTAGCGGCATCTTCTACGCGCTGACGTATGTCGTGATGTTCGCGATCCCGTTGTTCGGGCTGCGCACCGTCTCATCTCGGCCGCCGATGTGGTTGCGGCTGGCATCGCTGTCCGGTCTGCTGATGACGGTGTTGTACATCGTGCTCTCGGTGTTCCCGATCATCAAGGTCGAGAGCGTGTCCACGTTCGCCCTCAAGATCACGATGACGGTCGTGGCGATGAACCTGGTGGGGATCGGGATTCTGTTCTCGGCAAGTCAACGGTCGGCGGCCGCGATGAAGACACGCCTTTCGTAGCGGCGGGTCCGTCATCTTCAAGAAGCAGATCGGAGCGCTCGGACAACGAGGCCAGCGACCGGTGCGCCAGCCTCCATGCGCAAGTCGGCGGCCGCAATCTCGAACTGCAGCTGGACCTCGGCGAGCAGCCGTTCGACGTACGCGCGGGCGTGGCTGTAGCGGCCGTGCAGTTCTAAACGGTAGTTGACGCCTTCCTGGCTTCCACCCGCGTGCTCGAGCGTGAACACGAACGCGCCGCCCGCCCGCAGCGCGCCCGCGGCGGCTGTGACGACAGGTTCGAGATCGCCGAAATAGACGAGCGCGTCGGCCGACACGATCAGGTCGAAGGCGTCAGGATTGTTGCGCAGGTACTCGGTCAACTCGACCCTCAGCAGCGAGTCGTAGGCGGTCTTCGCTTTCGCATGCACCAGCATCCCTTCGGACAGATCGACCCCGGTCAATCGACGCGCGTACGGCGCAAGCAGGGGGCCGCACAACCCGGTGCCGCAGCCGGCGTCGAGCACATCGAGGCGCTTCGACGGCTCCAATCCCAGATCCTGCACCGTCGCTGACACCAACGCCGGCGCGCGGTACGACAGCCTTTGAAGTTTCGCTTCAAAGCTCGCGGCAAAGCCGTCGAAGGTCTTTTCGACGAATCCGTCTGATGCGCGCGCTGGAACGTCGCGGCCAGTGCAGGCCGCAAGCATGTGACGCGGGATCGGATCGTCGGGCTCCTCTTCGCACCATTTTTCAAAAATCTTGACGGCCTCGCGGACTTCGCCGAGCGCGCAGTGTGCCAGCGCTAGCAGTTTTCGTGCGTCGCGGTGCTTCGGCCTGAGCGTGATCACCTTGCAGAAGCAGGCCGCCGCTTCCTCCGTTCGGTTTGTCCCATTCAGCAGGATGCCGAAGTTGGTGTACGCGTCGATGTGCCCGGGGTTCGCCTGAATCGCCTTGCGATACGCCTCCTCCGCCTCCGACGGCCGGCCGGTTGCCCTCAGCAGAACGCCGAGATTGCTGTAGGCGTTGGCGTGGCACGGGTCCAGGTCGATCGCGCGACGATAGGCGGCAATGGCGGCATCCCACTTGCCCTCCGACTGAAAGACGATGCCGAGGTTGCTGTAGCAGTCCGCTCGATCGGGAGCGAGCGCGAGGCTCTGCTCGATGAGTTGGACCGCTTCGTCATTTCGTCCCTGCTGATGTGCGAGTACGCCGGCATAGTGCAACGCATCGGGATGGTTGGGAACCGTTTCCAGCACGCGACGGAACACCTCATGCGCCTCGGCCAGCTGGTCGCCCCGCTGCAGATGGATCGCGACGGCGACCGCCTCGTCCACCGTCAGCTCGCGCGTCGACGTGTCAGACGGCAGCGGCGCCTGCAAGACGTCAACCGATCTTGTTGGCAAGGAGGTCGTACTTGAAGAACACGGCCGCATCCGGCGAGCCGTCCGCCTTCTGCGGGAAGTACTCGACGTCGACCTTCGCGAACGCGAGGCTCACGGTCTCGGCGTACGGCTGATCGTTGGCGCCGGCGTGCGTGACCGACGTAATGATGATGTCGTTCATCTTGACGACAAGGAACTCGTGCGGGCTCTTGCCCGCTTTGCGGTGTGTGATGGTCGCGTCCTTCAGGTGCGTCCCGGTCGCGCACGCCTGCAGGAGAAGCGGGGATGCTCTGTCGATGGTGTGAACTATCGCGAGATCCTTGAACGTCGCCTTCCCGGCGCCTCCGCCGCCGCCGGTCGGGCTCGAGCTCGTGCTCGACACGCCCCAAGAAAACGACAGAACCTCGATCTCGTCCTTGTGTTTCGCGTCAAGCGATTCGCCCTTGATATCTCCGATCTTGGCGAAAATGTCTGTGGCCATCTGATCGCTCCTGCGTCGCTCACCGTCGGACAGCAATCGAAGAATAGATGCCTGGTGCCCCGGAGACTATGCGATTTCGGCACCTCGACCTGGGTGACCTGCCACCTCAGCTGCAGTGACGGGATTCTGCCGAAACCGCTACGGCCTGGGTTCCGTCACCACGATCGCGACCGCATCCCCCTTCGGCGATATCGCCAGTCTTGACACGGCACCAAGGTCGTGCGCCGCCGCGTCGAACACTTCGGTCCACCCCGCCGCCCCTCGCGTCCAGGAGAAGACTTTCGTGCCGGCTGACATGAGGATCGTCTGACCGTCTGGCGTCCAGGCCAAGTCGCGGTCCGTGCTCCCGTCGACAGCTTTGACGATCCGCTCAATCTTCCTCGAGGGAATCTCGATCTGTTTGACCCAGAACTCCCCCGACGTCTCGCGATGTACGAAGCTGATGGAGCCCGTGCCGGGAATGCGTTGCAGCGACCGACCGATTCCTTCCGCCACGATCTCCGCTGTGCCGGTCTTCACATTGGCGATCCGCAAAGTGGCCGGCGAGCCAAGGACGAAAAGCGCGACAGTGTCCGCATCCACCCACGTGTGGTAGCCAACCTGCTTGATGTCGGCGAACACCAGCTGCGGGTTGCGTCCCTGCGCATCGAAGCGCCACAACCGTTGCGACCGATCCGGTTCGGTGCGCACGACGCTGAAGCCGTCCAGGTCGCCGACGCCGGCGGGAAGGTACGTCGGTGAGTTCTCGTTCTCGGCCGTCTGAGTCAGTTGCGAGACCCGGTTGCCCGCGCGCTCGTACACGAAGATGTCGATTTGTTTACCGTCGCGGTTCGCGGCGAACAGGATGCGGCTGCTGTCTGCGCTGAACATCGGCTGGTTGTCGTAGCCGGGCAAGGTTGAAACCGGCGCCGGCTTCGTGTTCTTCAGAGAAGCCAACCCACCGGTCAGTTGAAGGAGGTAGATGTCCGTCGCCGGCGGCGGCGCGGGCGGGGGCTGCTGAGCCGTCGCCGTCGCCTGCAGCATGGCGAGGCCTGCGACGACGAAGAAAGGATGGGTCCGCATCGACAGAGTATCGCAGACTGAACTCATCGCACGACGAAGCGCTGCTCGTGCAAGACGGCACCGTCGGCGCTTCTGACTTCGATGCGCCAGTCCGCTCCGCCGTCGACAACCTGCCGGCTGTACGTGCGATAGCCCTCCGTCGCGCTGGCCCGAATCGTCAGTCTCGAGGATTTCACCAGCGTGTCTCCGCGAAACCAGCGATGCTCCACGACGGCATCATGCAGGGATCTGACACGTGTATACAGCACGATCGACCCGGGCGACACCGGGTCGCCTGCCGGATCGCATCCCCAGCTGGTGCCGCTCGTCGACAACGTCCGGCACAGCTGCACCGTGGCCAGAGTCATTGAGCCCGAAGAGCGTGCCGGAGCGGGACTGTCGGCGACCCCCGGCGGTCGGGCCTGTTCGGTCGGCGCGGCCATGATGGGCTCGGCGGCGCTCGGCAGCGTACGCTCGACGGCCGGCGGCGGCGTGGGTTGCACGGCCGGTGCCGGTGTCGGCGTTTCGCGCGACGACCACGGTCGCCTCACGAAGAACGTGACCGCCAGAAGGAGGACTACGACCACACCGATCGACGCCGTCGCTCGCGAGCGCGAGACAATCGGAGGAGCTGGCGGATGCGGCTCAGGAGCCGTCGGAGTTCGTGGAGGCAGATCGGGCAGCGACGTGTCACGCGCCGTCGGCGTCACAAGTGCCGGCACATCGACCGGCAAGCCACGAGCGCGGCAGAACTCTTCGAGGTTCTCGCGGCTGGTGGCGATCATCGGATGTTCCACCGGAAGCGATGCGGATGCAATTGCCACCGCCCGTCGGTAGAACGTCTCGGCATCGCCCGGCCGTCCGGTCTTCTCGGCGACCACGGCGAGGTTGTTCAGTGTATTCGCCAGATCCGGATGGAGCGGACCCAGCTCGGCTTCCTGTATGCGCGCGGCGCCTCTCAGCAGCTCATCGGCACGCGCCAGGTCGTCAGTGGCAGCGGCTTCTTCCGCCGCCTCGAGCATGCGCCCGGCATCCTGCAGTTCCGACATCGCCTCTCCGGCGTCGCCTCGCAATCAACGCTGACGCCGATCTCATTCTAGAACGGCGTCCGGTGAAGAATGTGTCGCGCGATGGGGTGGCCCAGTTCGGGTTCGCGCTGTTATTGCGTCCGCCAGGTCTTGCCGCCATCGAGGGTCGAGAATGTGCGGCCGTCGGCTGCCGTCACCGTTGCGGTCTGAGCGTCGGACGCGCTGATGAACTTGAGATCGATCGCTTCGGAAATCGGGACGCGCTGCCACGTGCGGCCGTCGATCGACAACACGACCATGCCGCCAGGCCCGACGAGCCAGCAGATCGTCGGCGACGGCGCAACGCCGGACGTCAACGTCGCCGGAGCACCCGTCGATTGCGTCTGCCAGGTCGTTCCGCCGTCGATCGAGCGCTCGACGCTGCCGCCCGTCAGGAGTCGCCAGCGGATGTTCGGATTTGGTGACGCGATCTGCGTGCGCGCCAGTTCCATCTTGGCCAGCGCGTCAGGGCGCGCGACGGACGTGGCGACGTCGGCCATCGCGCGTGTGGGCGTTTGAGACTTCGCGGCCGCCGCTGATGCCCGTGCGGCGGGCTGCGGAGACGTTTCGGCGACAGCCGGCGCTGGCGCGGCCGGCGGCGCGGCTGCCGCATCGCGTGCGCCGTTCGGCGCGGTGTTCGCCAGCGCCTCCTGCGGAGCGGACCGCGCCGCGCCCTTCGCGGCAGCGCGTTCCTCGTCGGCCCCGGCCTGGCGCTGCGGCGTGCCGGCATCCTTGGACTGGGCAGGGCGATCGGCAGAGGCAGTCGGCTGCCCGCGCAGTGCTGAAAACTCGAGCGGCGGCGGTGCAGGCGCCGGCACAGACGTCTCCGAGGCGGCTGCCGCGGACGCCGGCAGCGGAGCGGATTGCTCGAGCCGCGTCGTCCTCTGGACGTTGATCCACAACACCACGCCGGCGGCAGCGGCGGCGAGCGGCACCAGCCAACCGACCCTCGACATCCGCCACCATCCGCGCGCCGGCGCGGGCGTCGTCGTTCGGGCCATCGCGGCCAGCAGCGCTTGACACCGCACGCAGCTCGACGCGTGCGATTCCACGGCCGAGCGTTCGCCCGCGCTCAGTGTGCCGTCGGACCAAGCCGCCAGCGTGTCTGCGTCGACGCAGCCAGACGATGACCCCATCGCCAGCTGGTTGCGCAACGTCTCCCGAAGCCATCGTGTGGGCACGTCACTCATAGATGACCTGCTTCAGATCCAGCGAGCCGGGATCGTCGGCCACGGACGCGAAACACGCGGCGATCTGATCGTCGCTCAATCGGGACTCCTCGCGCAGCTGCCGTTCGACTTCGCGCCGGATCGCGAGACGCGAGCGCGCCAGCTGGCGCGACGCGGTCGCCTCGCTTTCCTTCATCACGCGTCCGGTCTCTGCGAGCGTCAGTTCCTGCACGTAGTAACAGCCGAGACGGAGTCGGTCGCGGGCCGTCAGGCTGGCAACGGCACGCCGGAGCGCGTGCCCCACGAGCGCGACGTAACGCGCGCGATCCGGATCCGGTTCATCGCTCCGCGCGGATGCCTCTTCGTCGGCCAGCGGCTCCGCCCTGCGCTGGACGCGCACGCGATCGACGAAGCGCTGCGCGAGCACGGCACGCAGCCATGTGGCGAGACTGCTGCGACCCTGGTAATACCGGAGGAGCGACTGCCGCTCGCCGCCGCTGTTCTTCATGCCGTACAGGTCGGCGTACAGTGAGTCGGCGATCTCGCGCGCGCCCTGCGTGCGATCGAGCGCGTCGGCGGCGCGATACAGGAGCGGCCGGTATTCGCGGACGAACCTCTCCCACGCCGGCTCGTCTCCTTCGGCACACAGACGGGCGAGCTCGAGATCCGCGGAATGGGCGCCCACTTTCAGCCGGCCATCTCCGTCAGCCCCTCTTTATCATTTCTTCCAGAGTTTTTCCCACCACGCCGGTTCGGGGCGAACCGGACGCTCCAGCCCCATCTTCTTCTGGATGTCCGCCATGGTCCACCCGGTGAGCCGGGCCAGTTGCTCGGCCTCCCGTGCACGTCGGTCTGGAAGCGCCTGACGATACTCGGTCGCCGCGCTGCAGGCGTCGTTGCCCTCCCAGGCATGGCGCAGCACGTACCGGCCCTGGAAATTCGCACGGTCGGCAGTTTCCTGAAACACCAGATCTTCGGGAAAGTGCGTGTTGTCGTAGCGGATGTGCAGGCGCGAAAGGAACACGTTTGGAGGACGGCGGTCGCTTCCGTCGGACCAGAAGACGCCGAGGCGACGCAGTTCGTCGTTCGACAGCGGATCGGCGGCACACGGGTCGCACCACTTCATGTCCCACGCATATTCGAGGAACACGACGCGGCCGTCCTGGTTCTCGACCTGCCGCGTGAACATCGCCTTGTAGAAGCCGCCGAACTCGGTCGGCTGTTTCAGGTAGACGGGAAGTTCCATATCGGCCGGCAACTTCGCGGTCCGGTAGTTTGTCGTTTCGACTCGGCCGTTGCGTGTGAGCGCGTAGACGAAGAGCTCCTGGGGTCCCTTGGCGTTGACCATGCCGAGACGGATCGGCAGCATGAACTTCGGCGACTCGTAGGCGACCTGCAGCGGCCGGAGATACGAGAAGCCGAGCCGGGTCTGCTCGGCGAGGTTCACCTTCGCGACGAAGAACCGCATGTTCTGCTTCAGATACGTCCCGATCACGTCCGAGGCGCCGGGCGGAATCCGGTAGCCGTTCTGTCGCAGCCACGTTTCGAGCCCCGAACTTTGCTGCGCCGACAGGATGAGGATGTCGTACTCGCCGACGGTGTACTGCGCCTCGATCGTGACACCCAACGCCTTCGCGCGGCTCGCCGAATCCTTCGCCACAGACGCTCGTGCTGCTGCCATGGGCATCATGCGGTCGTACTCGCGGCGCTCGCACGGATTCTGATCGAAGTACTCGACGAGCCGCGGCGCCGAGTACCCATCCAGGTGATCGACGAGCGCCTTCTCGCCGACGTGGATCTGCTCGCGCGTGAGGAATGTCGGTACTGGAATGACCACAGCGAATTCCTTCGGCTCGCCCTCGAAGTCGTTCGCCATGGTCATCACGGTGCGATCGCCATCTCGGACGAGCACGACCTGCGACGCCTTGTTGAACAGCTTCGTATCCGCCTTCGCCACGTAGAAACCGCAGAAGCCGAAAACCGTCGTCGCCGACCAGGCGACGATCGACACCAGCGCGACACCAAACAACGTTCGTCTCATAACCTGCTCCTTCTTAGAGGCATTGCAAATGACGCGTGCAGGGCTGAGGTCCGAGCCTTCAGCGCTCAGCCCTCTGCCCTGACAGCCGCTCATCTCGCAACTCGGCTCAAGGCGACCCGCAGGGCGGGGGCTGGGATTGATGTCGATCGTGGCGAGGTCCACGCGTAGCGCGAGCCCGGCGCGATTCGATTGATGAGCGGCACGACCGTCGAGCATGCGGCCAGGGACCAGAGGAGGCCGTTCGTTCTGAACAGCCGGAACTGCACGTACCACGCGCCGAAGGCCACGAGCGCCGCGAACAGCACCCGCCCGATCCGCGAATCGGGCGTCGTCTTCGGATCGGAAATCATGAAGAACGTGAAGAGCAGCAGCGCGCCGCTCTCGACTCGGTGCAGCGGAATCGTCAGCGGCTCACCGAGATAGAAGGAGCGACCGAAGAGGAGCGCGCAGTAGAAGACGATGAACGCATAGGTCACGTCGGATCTCGCCGCACGGTTGACGACCAGCGAGCCGGCGCATGCCATGAGGAACGCGAAGAACGCGGCCGCGCCCCATTGACCGGGCGACACCCAGACTTGATTGGTCATCAGCAGCATCGACCACGATGCCGCCGTTGGTCGGGTTGAAGACGTGCTTGCCGTCCACGCGAATCAGGAACTTACCGGCGATCGTCACGAACGCCGCGAGAACAGCGAAATCAGTCCGGTTGGTGCGTAGCAGCAGGCACAGCGAGAGCCCGGAAATGAAGGCGCTCGGCGCGCTCAACGTGAATCGCGGCGCTGCGCCGATCAGCCGATCGCCAATCCATTGAGTCGCGAGAACCGTGGCCAGCAGGAGGACGACCCGGCCAACGGTGACGTCGAAGTCGAGCCATCCCATGCCGTAGACCAGCAGGGACGCGAGTGTGCCAATTTGATACAGGCGTGGATCGGCCATGCCAGAAGCTCCCCTGGCCGTAGAACGATCGCGCCGTGTTTTCTTGCAGGCGAACTCACGAACGGTGACGACAGGTCATTCGCTGTTTACGGTCGGGTCGGTCCGATCGACCAAATTGAGGTCGATCGCGTCATCACGTCGGGGCGAGCCGTCCGGTGCGACTGCAATCCGACGCAACTCGCCCGGATCCAGCCAGTTCAATTGGCAACGTTCGCAGCTATCGATCACCACGTTCCCGGGCCCCCCGTAGAGATGACTGAGCATTGGCTGTCCGCACGCGGGGCAGTTGATCGCGCGATCAGCTGGATTCTGACGACGCGGCAAAGCAATCCGAAACGCGCGTGCCTCGTGGACGCGCGCGGCGTCGATGATGGTGGCGAATCGGTTCATGTCGATCAGCATGCCGAAGCAGCGTGCGCAACAGAGAAGCGGATGACCCTCCACCCGACCGGCTGAAAGAGGCATGGAACAGATCGGGCAGAGACTCGACGTCTCACCCAGCAGTTCCACGTAAGGGATCGCTGCCGGCAGCTCCTGCTGACTGCCGCAATGGTCACACACAAGGAGGCCGTCCCCCTCGATCCGCATGGGTGCTCCGCAGCTGTCGCAGTTGGTCACTCCCACCGAAATACCTTAGCCGATGCCGCCACGAGAACAAAGAACATCAGCGTCAACACGGATACGTCGCCGACGTGATCGAGCCAGCCTTCACCGCGCCAGATTCCTCTCAGCAGCGAGACCGCGTAGGTGAGCGGCAGCACGCGGGCAATCGCCTGCAGCAGCGGCGGCAGCGACTCGATCGGCACGAACAGACCGGAGAGCCCGAGCATTGGATAGAGAACCAGCGTGCCAATCGGCTGCGCGAAGCGCGCCGTGGGAACCACGCTGGCGATGAGAAATCCGAAAGACAGAATGCTCACCGTGCTGAAGAGCAGGGCCACTGCGAACGACAGCAGCGGGACGCTGGCAGGCACCGGATAGTAGCGTCGCCCAGCCAGGATCATGACGAGCAGCGTGACCGCCGTAAACAGCAGCTTGACCGTCACGTGCGCTGTCAGAATCGTGTACGGTCGCAGAGGCGTAGCCCTCAGCCGTCTGAGGATCCCGCCTTCGCGGTAAATCGCGATGATGGCGACCAGCGAGAGTACGGCGCTCAGGGCAATCAAAACGGACGTCAGGATCGGCAGATCCACCGAGACGACAGACGGTACGTCAGGCGGGACTCTTCCCGGACGAGCGCCGAGCAATCGGCCCAACCCGACGTAGATCAATACCGGGATTCCAACCGTTCCAATCAGGCCCAGCGGCTCGCGTACGAAGATCTTGATTTCGAGCCAGGTCAGTCTCCAGAAGCCGCGCAGCATGAGTTCGGGACCTCAGTCGCGAATCTTGTGGCCAGTGAGTTTGAGAAACACGTCTTCGAGCGTCGGGAGTTCCGTGCGGAAATCGAGGACTCGGATGCGATGCTCGGCGATGCACTGAATCACGTGCGTCACCAGATAGTCCTCCCGGCCGCGAATCGTGAACCGCACACCCTCCGTGCTCACCGACTCGACCTGCGGCATTGCCTGAAAACGATCGAGCGCGGAGACATCCTCGGTCGCGACGATCACGCTTCGCTCGGGGCAATGTCTTCGAACCAGTTCGGCAGGGGATCCGATGTCGATGATGCGACCGTGGTCGATGATCGCCACCCGATCGCAGAGCCGCTCGGCCTCCTCCATCAGATGCGTGGTCAGAAGGACCGTCTTGCCGCGCTGACGGATGCCCCGCACCAGATCCCAGATCGCCCGGCGCGCCTGCGGGTCGAGTCCCGTCGTCAATTCGTCGAGACATACCAGTTCGGGATCGTTGATGAGCGCGAGCGCGATGAACAAGCGCTGTTTCTGACCGCCGGAGAGCGTCATGAACCAGGCGTTGCGCTTGTCGCTCAGGCCGAGCTGATCGATCAGGCGATCGCCGTCAACCGGTTTCCGGTACAGAGACGCCCAGAGGGCAACGGCTTCCCGGACCTTGATGCGCTTCTGAAGCTGCGCTTCCTGAAGCTGCACGCCGATTCGTTCCTGTAGCGTGTACAGCGTCTCGTGCGGGATTCAGTCCCAGCACCGAGATGACGCCCCGATCGGGCGTGCGCAGACCCTCGACGCATTCCATCGTGGTGGTCTTGCCGGCGCCGTTTGGACCGATCAGCCCGAAGATTTCCCCAGCGTGCACGTCGAACGAGACGCCGTCGACCGCGACGGTCCGCCCGTAGGTCTTCTGGATTTCGGCCACGTGAATCACAGGCCCATACGTCATACAGAAGCTGCCGGATCATTCTGTCATGCGTTGTCGATTGGATGACCAAGGATGATGGTCTCAAGCGCTAAGATAGCGGCACCGCCGACGGTCATTGGCGACGCCATTGGAGAACACACGTGACTGACGCGCAACTCTGGACGATGGGTCCGATCTTGATCGTGGTGTTCGTGTTTCTCGTCGCCGTCTTGTTCTATCGGGCCGTGGCCCGCCTCTTCGGCGTCGTCATCGTGCCGGAAGACTCGGTGGGCATCGTCAACAAGAAGTACGCGCTGGTCGGGCAGCATCGCACGTTGCCGCCTGGCGCCATCATCGCGCTGAGCGGCGAGGCGGGGCTGCAGGCCGATGCGCTCGCGCCGGGCCTTCACTTCGGTCTCTGGCCGTGGCAGTACATCGTCACGCTGCAGAAGTTCATCACGATCAGTCAGGACACGATCGGCATCGTAGAAGCGCGCGACGGCCATCCGTTGAAAGATGGCCACGTCCTCGCGCGCCGCGTGAACTGCAATTCGTTTCAGGACGCACGGGCATTTCTCGAAGGCGGCGGCGAGCGCGGGCCGCAGATGACCGTGATCCCGCCGGGCACCTACCGCATCAACACCGCCCTGTTCACCGTGCAGGCCGTAAAGGTGCTCGACATCCCCGACAACATGGTGGGCATCGTGACCACGAAGGAGGGTCGTCCGCTGGCGGCCGGAGAGATTGCCAGTCAGCCGGTGGAAGGGCACAACTCCTTTCAGGATGCGCAGGCGTTCGTCGACGCGGGTGGCGGCAAAGGTTTGCAGGAGCAGGTCATCCTGGCGGGCCGCTACTTCATCAATCCACGGTTTGCGACGGTCGAGATCAAGGAAACGACGATCGTGCCGATCGCCAACGTTGGCGTCGTCATCGCCTACATCGGCCGTGAAGGCAGGGACGTGACCGGCGACGCCTTCAAGCACGGCAATCTGGTGAACAAGGGCGAAAAGGGCGTGTGGGTGGAGCCGATGGATCCGGGCAAGTATCCGATCAACCCGTACACGCATCGCGTGGAGATCGTCCCGACGGCCAACGTGGTGCTGAACTGGGCGACGGGCAAGACGGAGGCGCACAATCTCGACAAGAACCTCTCGACGATTACTGTCCGCTCGTCGGATGGTTTCACCTTCAATCTGGACGTCAGCCAGATCATTCACATCCCCCGCTCGGAAGCGCCGAAGGTGATCGCGCGATTCGGCAGCATGGTCAATCTGGTGACGCAAGTGCTCGAGCCCACTATCGGCAACTACTTCAGAAACGCTGCGCAGGGATCCGACGTCATCGACTTCCTGCGGACGCGGCGCGAGCGACAGGACGATGCGAGGAAACAGATCTCTTCGGCGCTGACCGACTACAACGTCGTGGCCGTGGACACCCTGATCGGCGACATCACGCCGCCCGAGGCGTTGATGACGACGCTGACCGACCGGAAGCTTGCCGAGCAGGAGAAGGTCACGTACGACACGCAGCGCCTCGCCGAGGAAACGCGGAAGGAGCTCCAGCAGGCGACGGCGATGGCTGACACGCAAGCGAGTGTTGTCGCAGCCGAGCGTCAGGTGCAGATCCAGGAGTTCCAGGCCAGCGCGGCGGTCAAGACTGCTGAAGGCCAGGCCGCCTCCCGGAAACTCGTCGCCGATGGTGAAGCGTATGCGACCCGCGCTACGGGAAACGCGGATGCGGAAAAAACGAAGGCGGTCGGCACCGCAGAGGCAGACGTGATCAAGCTGAAGATTGCCTCGATGGATTCAGGCAACTACGCTGGGATCGAGATTTCGAAGGCGCTTGCCTCGAGCGGCTTCAAGCTCGTCCCCGACGTCGTCGTGAGTGGCAGCGGTGGGAGCGGCGCTGACGCCAATTCGCTCGTCAGCGTGCTCCTGGCGAATCTCATTCAGGAAGGCCGCGGCAAGCGCCACGAATAGGGCCTCAGCCTCCTGACCGACTCGCAATCACCCTCCTGGAGAGCCTTCAGAAACGCGATGAGATCCGATGCACTCGGGCTGGCTCCATGCCAGCCTAGGGCAAATGGGCGGCTCGGTCTTCGGACACGGCCGCCAGCTCCAGCCGTTCGCAAAACGCCCGCAGGCGTCCGTTGAACGCGGTCGCATCATCCCAGAAGGGCGCGTGGCCCGCGCCGGGCATCATCGCGATTTCAGCGTGGGGCAGACCGGCGGCGTGCTGGTCGACCACGGCTGGTTTGAGAATCGCATCCAGCTCGCCATGCACAATCAGCACGGGCTTCCGTAGCCTCGGCAGGAGATCATCGTTGTCGAACGAGCGTGAAAGGAGCGCTCGGCGGACGTTTGGCGGGACGGACACGTTGTACCCGAGCATGAGATACAGGTCCTCAGCCCGAGCCTCCTGAGTGAGGCACATCCGGATTAACGACCGAAGACTCCGTGTGCTTTCTTCAACGTCCGGCGAAAAGAATCCGGGAACAAGGCCAAGAAACTCCGGGGTGAGGACTGACATGGCGTCCTCACTGCCAAGCTTCGTGATGCCGTCGACGAAAACCATCCCGCCTGCGGCGTCCTCGCCGTATCGGCGGATGTAGTCGAGAATCACGAGCGGTCCGTACGACCAGCCACACAGGACCGGGTGATCGAGGTTCAGCCCCCGAAGGACGGCGTTGACGTCATCGGCCCACAACCCGGAGTCGGCGTAACCGTCGAGAGGCTTCTCCGACAGGCCGTGTCCCCTCATGTCCATTGCAACCAGACGGTAGCGGTCGGCCAGGTCGGAAGTCACCTGCCGGCCCCAGGCGAGCCAGCATTGCGATAAACCGTGGATGAAAAGAATCGGACGGCCGCGAGGATTGCCCGTTTCGACGACGTGAAGTTGTGTTCCGCCACCACCTGAAATCATGTGATGCTTCATCACGCTTTCCTCCTGCTGCGGCTGCTGCCCGCATTCGGGCGGTTCGCGTCCGAGGCTTGCTAGAGTGCCTTCAGAAACGCGATGAGATCCGACCGCTCCTGCGCCGTCAGCCCGATGTTGAACCGGCTCTCGTAAAAGTCAAGGACATCATCGAACGTGGCCGCAAAGCCGTTGTGAAAATACGGCGCCCTGGCGGCCAGGCCTCGCAGAATCGGCCCTTTGAACTTGCCGACGTCTGCCCACTTGCCGGTGACCATCGCCCGGCCTGGATCGGTCGTCTGCATCGTCTCGCCGGTGGAAATGCGCCGCAGCGTGTAGAGCGGCATGTCTGCGGTGCGGCGCGAGGCGTCGGTCAATCCGATATTGAGCGGCGCCTTGACCGAGTGATCGCCGGCGTTCGGGGTGTCGTGGCACGTCGTGCACGTGCCGGTGAACGGATCGGGGACCGTGACGCCGCTCGGGAACGTCTGGTTGTTCAATCCGGCAACCCCGGTGAGCACGATCGGCTTCGTGTTGAAGATCTCCTGGCCGCGGGCGATGGCACGGCGAGCCCGCTGGATGTCACGACGAGGGTCGGTCGCGCGGGCCCACGCACCGAACAGCGTGAACGCCCTCGGGTCGAACGCCGCGCCGGTGGGATTCAATCCGACCGGATCGTTGATACCGGTGAAAAACGGCTCGCTCGACAGCGCGACGGGCCCTCCTGTCGCTCCAGACGCCCGCAGCGAGCCCGCGTCGTCGCTCACCGCCTGCGCCGTGAACAGAGCGGTTTCGAACGCGACGATCGCCTGCTTTTCCAGATCGGTCAGGTGCCGCGCCGACTGGGCGTGGCCCATCGTGGCGTCGTCGGCCTGCTGCGCGAGGTCCTGAAGGACGGTGGTGGTCGCGGAGGATTCGCGGCCGTCCCACATCACGGCGCTCAGGAAGCCGAGATTCGTCGAGGGCAGCGGCCGACGGTACATTGATGCGCCGGTCAGGGGCGCGTTGCATCCGTACGGGTCGTCCACGCTGTCGATGATGAACTCGGCGTTCGGCGGCACGTCGATGCCGATCCTGATGAGTCCCCGCGACAGGAGAAGACTGAACGCCTTTCGTCGCTTGGCGAGCGTGCTGATGTCAGCGTTCTCGCAATTGGAGCCGTCGTTGGCCCGGAAGATCGGATCGAGTCCGCGTGAGGCCGTGAACCGTTGTTGAACATCGTCTGGCGTAACCGTCCAGCCCTGGTCGGGCCGGTGACAGGAAAAGCACACACGGCCGTTGGTTCCGAGGTCCTGGAAAAACGGGTTATTCAAGTCGAAGGATCCGTTGGTCGTGAAGGTGCGCAGCTGCCCGAAGGGGTCTGGCGACGCGATGAGATCATCGGCTCGGTCGGCCCGGGCCGGCCGACCGGAGAGAGACAGCGCCGCCGCCATTGTCGCGAGGGAGATGCCGAGGTACGAGAAGCGTCGATGCAGCATGACTTCTCCTTTACTCCTTGTTGCGGAAACGCCAGGCCGGATTGGCTCACCAATCTTTGGTGAGCACGGAGGCGTTCCCGTTACGGTCCGTGTCGTTGACTTGACGTGGGCGGGGGACTATCTTCCAGCGAAATCCTCGTGGTGGGACCCGGACAAGTCGTGGCTCTGCCGTCGCAACGCGTGACCGAACTGCTGGTCCAATGGCGAGCGGGCGACGAGGACGCCCTGCAGGCACTCGTGCCCCTCGTGTACAACGAGCTCCGGGCGGTGGCGCACCGCTACCTCCGGCGCGAGCGGCGGTCGCATACGCTGCAATCCGAAGCGCTCGTTCACGAAGCGTACCTACGCCTTCTTGACGGACGACCGTTGGCTACCGAAAATCGCGCGCACTTCGTCGCTGTCGCGGCGCGGTTGATGCGGCAGATTCTCGTCGACTACGCGAGGCGTCATCAGGCGGCCAAGCGCGGCACCGGACAGCAGGTCGAATTGACGCTCGGCATCGAGCCCGCGCAGTCGCCGCGTATGGACATCGTGGCTCTGGACGATGCGTTGAACGCGCTGTCGCGGCGTGACGCGCAACAGGGCCGAATCGTCGAGCTGCGGTTCTTCGGCGGCCTGACGATTGAGGAAGCCGCCCTGGCGCTCGATATCTCTCCGGCTACCGTCAAACGCGACTGGGCGATGGCGCGGGCGTGGTTGTCGCGTGAAATAAAAAAAGGTCGTCATGGACGAGGCACAATGGAGCAGCGCTAAGGACATCTTCGCAGCAGCGCTCGAACGCGATCCCGGCGATCGGGATGCCTTTTTGCGCAACGCCTGTGGCGAAGACGAATTCCTGCGGCTCGAAGTCCAGTCGCTCCTCTCCGCCTACCACACGTCCGACGGGCTCTCCACCCCGGCGTGGCTCGATCCGTCCGGCGCCGGCGCGACCGCCGCCGGCAGGATGATCGGTCCCTACCGGCTGATGCGGAAGCTGGGCGAAGGCGGAATGGGCCAGGTCTGGCTCGCGGAGCAAACCACGCCGGTGCGACGCCAGGTCGCGCTCAAGCTGGTCCGCGTCGGAATCTACGACGATGCGGTTCTGCAGCGCTTCCGTGCGGAATGGCAATCGCTGGCGATGATGGATCATCCGGCCATTGCCAAGGTGTTCGACGCCGGCGCCACGCCCGATGGCCAACCGTTCCTCGTGATGGACTACGTGCAAGGCGAGCCCATCACCGACTACTGCAACCGCAAGAAGCTGAAGATTCGCGAGCGGCTGGACTTGTTCCTCGCCGCGTGTGAAGGCGTCCAGCACGCGCATCAGAAGGCCGTCATCCACCGCGATTTGAAACCAGCGAATCTTCTGGTCGTCGAGGACAACGGCAGGCCCACACCGCACATCATCGATTTCGGTCTGGCGAAGGCCGTGACTCCGGATGCCGACGACCCGAGGATGTTGACCCGCGCCGGCACCTTCGTTGGCACGCCGGGTTACATGAGCCCCGAGCAGGCGGACCCGGGTGCCCATGACGTGGATACCCGGACCGATGTGTACTCGCTCGGGGCGATGCTCTACGAGCTGTTGACGGGGACGCTGCCGATCGCCGAAAGACGGAATCAGCCGCTCGATGAAGTCTTGCGGAAATTGCGGGAAGAAGATCCGCCCCGGCCGAGCACCAGGATCGACGCGACGTCCTCGACGACGGCCGATGAGCGTGGTACGGAACCCAGGCAGCTCGCCCGTCAGCTGCGAGGAGATCTCGATTCCATCACCATGAAGGCGCTCGAGCGGGACCGGGCGCGGCGATTCGGATCGCCCGCGGAGCTCGCAGACGATGTCAGGCGGTATTTGCTGAAGCAGCCGATTCTCGCGCGGCCGGCAAGCCGCGTCTACCGGCTGCAGCAAGTACGTCCAGCGGCACCGCCTTGGCGTCTCGGCGGCGGCGGTCATCCTGCTTCTGCTCGTCGGGTCGGCGATCGTGCAGGCGGTCGAGCTCCGGCGGATTACGCGCGAACGCGACCGCGCGAATCGAATCACGGATTTCATGAGCGGCATGTTCAGGGTCGCGGACCCGAGCGAAACGCGCGGGAACAGCGTCACGGCCCGCGAGATCCTGGACAAGGCCGCGAAGGACGTCGAGACCGGGCTCGCGAAGGATCCGTTGCTTCAGGCGCAGATGATGGATCTCATCGGCAACGTGTATGCAAGCCTGGGCCTGTACGCGAGCGCGCAGTCGCTGCTCGAGCAGGCGGTCCAGGTCTGGACGCGCACCGCCGGCGCGGACACTCCCCCTGAACTGACCTCGCAACACAATCTCGCCGAGACGCTCGGCCGCCGCGGCCGTTACGTCGAGGCAGAAAAGCTCGAGCGGCGGACGTGGGAAGCCTTCCGACGGATCCTGGGGCCGGACCACCCGGACACGCTCAAATCAATGGCGAGCCTGGCGATCACGCTCGAGAATCAGAACCGGCTGCAGGAAGCCGAACAGCTCAATCGAGAGGCGGTCGAGCTTGCGCGCCGTGCACTCGGTGAGGACCATCCGGACACACTGCGTCCGATCAACAGCCTCGCGAACGTCCTTCAGCGGCAGGCTCACTACACAGACGCCGAGAAATACCACACCGAGGTGCTCGAGCGGCGGCGGCGGGTGCTCGGCACCGAGCATCCGCAGACCATCATCACGATGCAGGGGCTCGCCGGCGATTTTCGGGGAGAGGGCAGGTTCGTCGAGGCGGAACGCATGGACCGCGAGACCCTCGAGATCCGTCGCCACATGTTCGGACTGGCCCATCAGCACACGCTGTCGGCGATGCTGAGCCTCGCCCGCGACATCGCCCGTCAAGGCCGGTACGCCGAGGCCGAGGCGATCGACCGACAGGCGCTCGACATCGCGCGGAGCGCGCTTGGTCCTGAACACCCGGATACGGCTTCCCTCATGATCAATCTTGCGCTCTACATCCACGAACGGGGAGGGTATTCAGAGTCCGAGCAGCTCAATCGTGCCGCGATCGAAATCAACCGCCGCGTTCTCGGACCGGAGCACGCCTACACCCTGGCGCCGATGAACAACCTCGCGCGGGACCTCGCCATGGAAGGCAAGCTCCACGAAGCGGAACTGCTGGCGAGGCAGACCTTGGACGGCTCGCGCCGCACCCTGGGCCCCGATCACCCCACCACCATCGACTTCATGCAGGCGCTACGCGGCTACTTGAAGGACGAACATCTGTACGTCGAGGCGGAAGAGCTGTCGCGGCAACTGGTCGAAATCATGCGACGTCTCCATGGCGTCGCCGACACCAGCACCGCTGAGGCATCGTACGAGCTCGGCACGGTCCTCGCGCTGGAGGGCAAGCCGGATGACGCGGTCGCCGCTCTCAGCGATGCGGTCGAGCACGGTTTGCAGCGCGAGAAGCTCACCGCGATGCAGACCGATGCCACTCTCAAGTCGCTGCGCAACAGCGCTGGCTTCAAAGCCGTCGTCGCCGATGCCAGGCGACGCGCCAGCGCTTCGAAGCCGGAATGACGCGGCGGTCACTCGCTATGGCACCAGCATCCGGATCCAGCCGTCCTGACGTGACGTCAGCCGGAGCTCGCCGTCGCGCGTGCGGATAGAGCTGGATCTCCTCGATCGGCGCGACGGTCCGCGGAATCCCGTCGTCGGCCTTCTTCATCGCCGCGGTGTCGGTGGCAAAGACCCGGCTATGCCGTTCTCCCAGTAACCCTCGCGCTTCATTCACCACGTCGGATTTGGTGTCAGCGTTGTCGGGCTGGTCGAGATCGCGCGTGTGCGCACAACGGCACGCCACCACTGTAATGAAAGCGCGTCAGCCATCACTACTAGTGACGTGACGTTACAAAGCTACCGGAACATCGTCTGGGGAGGAGGATAAGCGCGGCACTCACCTCGCTACCGGCGCTGCCTGAGTTCGTTCAGATAGGTCAGCCCGACATCGCTGTCCACGAGGCCGCGTTGCACGAATTGCTTCCACAGGTCCTCTTCCCGCAGCTGTGCCTGCCGCTCGTCGAGACCTTCCGCATGCGCCATCTCATGCCAGATGACGGCGGCCAGCATCAGTGGGTACGGCCCTCCCTCAAGCTCGGCGGCGCGCAGAGTCGGGCTTTGCCGGCGCAGGAATATGACTCGGCTTCCGACGGGTACGAAGCCGTCCAGGCCACGAGACTGCTTCTCGTGCGCCGACAGCAACGACTCGGTGTCCACGAAGACAATCGTCCCAGGCGGGTGCGGCAGTACCTCGAGAACAGCCCGCAATGTTCGGGGATCGAAGTCGCCGATGACGACCGTTCCTGCGACGATGATCCCTGGGGGTGACGTTGGCGATTGGACGCGATTCCGCACCAGACCCTGCGCGGCCGCACTCGTTGGGCAGATCAAGTTGCTCATCAGCACGAGACACGTGCAGATCGGCAGCGGTCGCTCTCGAGCACTGATCATCTTCTTAGCGACCGAGCGAGAGCGGGGTTTCCGTTGTGGAATGTCATGCCCTGCGAGATGCAGCAACCCCAGCACGGCCGCGACCGTAGCAGGTCAGCACTTTGGGCGCTGTCCAATACGGCACACTCAATCGGGATCGGGGACCTTCATTCAATGCGAAGGGTGGCTTGCCAACCGTCGGGTCGATTTCGATGGCCGTCGCGCAGTAGTTTCGACGGATTGATTCGCGCAGAAGCCGTATGGCCGGCTTCGTGTGACCACAGTCGCGGGTTTACGCCGATACATGGGTTTCTCTCGCGGACGCGCTCGACCGGCTCGCACGAAGTCGCGGTGCGGTCTGGCCTCCCATGATTTCTTGATCCAGATCAATGGCAGTTCTCCTGCCAGCGGCGAATATGGGCCACAGGAGAACATGATGAAGATCCTCACGATGATGCTAACGGCTTGCGCGCTGTCCGCGACCGCCAGCGCGCAGGTCCCCGACTTCAGCCCTCAGACACCTCTGCTCGGTGCGCTGCTGCACAACGACAGGTCCGCCGCGAAGCAGTTGCTCGCATCGGGCGCCGATCCGAACGAAGGGCAGTTCTTCGGAATGCCCCCGGTGCTGCTCGCGATCCTGCGTCAGGACCTCGATCTCGTACGGCTGCTGAAGGCCAAAGGCGCGGACTTCACGGTTCGCGATCGTTCCGGTTCGACAGCACTAATGTGGGCGGCATTCAGCGAGACGGGCGATGCCGAGATTGTCGAGGAGCTGCTCGGACTCGGCGCTGATCCAGCTGTCGCCAATAATGCCGGGGAAACCGCGCTCGATTGGGCGCTGCGCCGCGGTGACACGCCTGCGGCAGCGGCGTTGCGAAAGGCGGGCGCCTCGGAAGCCAGAGCCATGAAGATGGCGGTCGAAAAGTCGATCCCACTGCTCCAGTCGAGCGGCTCGCAGTTCAGCCGAGCCTCGGGATGTACGTCCTGCCACCATCAGGTACCTGCCGCAGATGGCGTTCGGCATCGCTCGGGAGCGCGGGATTGCTCTCGATGAGGCCGCCGCCCGACGGCAAAGCGACGCAACGGTCACACTGCTGAACAGTGTTCGCCAAGAAGCGGTCCAGAATCGCGATCGCATTCCAGATGTGCCGGTCAGCGTGAGCTACGCTCTGCTCTCCTTGTTCGCGGGACATCACGCGGCGGATGGAACGACCGAGGCGATGGCTCGCGTCATCGCCGCCTGGCAAAGCGATGATGGAGCGTTCTACGCGCTGCCGCCGATACGGCCGCCCATCGAGGCCGGCACCTTCACGGCAACTGCGCTCAGTCTCCGCGCGCTGCAGCTGTATGGATCGAACGAAGCGGAACGAATCGGGCGCGCGAGCCATTGGTTGCGCGCCGCCACGCCCCGCACCACCGAAGAACGTGCGATGCAGCTGCTGGGGCTCGCGTGGGCGAAGGCGCCGGCGGATGATGTTCGCAGTTCAGCCGAGGCTCTTCTCCGCGAACAACGGCCCGATGGTGGCTGGGCGCAGCTCGCGACGCTCGAGACCGATGCGTACGCGACGGGGCAGGCGCTCGTCGCTCTGCAAACGTCGGGTTGTGACGTCGCCAGCGCCGTCTACCGTCGCGGCGTCGCGTTTCTGCTCCGCACGCAGTTTTCGGATGGCTCGTGGCTCGTGCGCAGCCGAACGTTTCCCGTTCAGCCGCTGAAGGACAGTGGCTTCCCGCACGGGAAGAATCAGTGGATCTCTGCAGCGGGCACCAGTTGGGCGACGATGGCGATCGCGCTGGCACTGCCACCACAAACATCGTCCGGAACCATTCAGTGATTGCGGAGCGTCGGCGGGTTTATCGTCGCGCGAGTTTCCGGCGGATCCGGCTGACCGTTTCCGGAGTGACACCGAGGTACGACGCCAGCATCCATTGCGGAACGCGCGTGGCGAGCGATGGGTAAGCCTCCAGGAATTGCAGATATCGCTCGTGCGCTGACGCACTGATCGAGCTGACGATGCGCTTGTCCTTCGCAGCGGCGTGCTTTTGCAGCCCTTTACGGTACGCCGCTGCGTAGCCTGGCACAGTCTCGACAATCGTCTCGTGCGATTTCAGATCGATGAGAAGAAGGTCCGAATCCTCGAGCGCTTGGACAAAGTACTCGGACGCCGTGCCGGTGCTGATACTGATGATATCGGTCACCCACCACGTCTCGGGCGCGAACTTGACGATGTGCTCTTTGCCTTTCGAATCGATCGTGTAGGTCCGCAGACAGCCTTTGGCCACGAAGGCCGAGTGACCTGGGCAACGGCGCCGGCACGCTGCAGGAAATCTCCGGCGGAAAGAGTCCTGGGCGTGAACATTGTCCGGATGAACTGCAGCTCCTCGTCCGTGAACGATGCGCGCGCTTCGAGGTAGCCGCGCAAGACCGCGAATGCCGCCGCCGATTCATCAACCGCGCCGTGGTTCACCTTCATCGCTTCGAATTCTCGCAGATTCTCCTTCGGCGTCACCAAGCCATCAACTCTGCAGCCGGGCTTCATATCGAGCGGTCTACGCGTGCTACGCGAATGGCTCAAACGCGTCGAGATGGTTCAACAGCCGGCGTCCGGCGTGCTATCGTCCAGTCCCACCACGTAGGAGGCTGCTGTGCCAACCAGATCGCGCGGGTCCTTCCTGCTGACGCTGCTGTTCGGTGTGACGGTCACGATTCAACCCGATGCCGCCGGCCCGGCTGGCGGGCAGGGCAGCGCCGCATCAGCGCGGGAAGCCGCGAGAGCAGCGGCAGGCTACCCGGCGGGATGCAGTACGCCCGTCAGCGAGCGAAAGACCGAGACCGGCTGCTACACGACCGCGGAGACGTCGCTCGGGGTGTTGCCATCCGGTGCGCTGTTCTGGCACCTCTACGCGTATCCGAGCCGAGCCGCAGCGGAGGCAGCTCGCGGACCGAAAGCCACGGTCGCAGAGTCGTTCGGCAAGCACTGGATCTTTACCATCGCGGCGGAAGGCTGGCATCCCGCGAGCGGTGAGAAGGTGGCGGTCATCGGACCGCTCGTGGTTGCGAGTGACAAGGCGTACACGGCTCGCTACATGGAGGCGGTGTTCCCGCCCGGCTCACAGCCCGTCGGCGGCCCAGGGCATCGTCACCCCGGCCCGGAAGCCTGGTATGTTCTGAGCGGCTCGCAATGTCTGGAAACGCCGAACGGCGTCATCACAGCGAGTGCTGGTGGGGCCGCGATGGTTCCGGAGGGCTGGCCCATGGCCGTGTCGGATGCCGGCTCGGAGACGCGCCGCACAGTCCTGCTCGTCCTGCACCCCAGCTCCGAGCCTCACTCGATGGCCATAGACGATCCTCGAAGTCCTGGGGCCCCCCATTCGCATTGGAAGCCGCGCGGACTCTGCGCTCAGCAGTGACAGGTGGACTGGACGAACAAAGGCCGCGTGCGGGTCGTGGTCGTGTTCAACCTGACGTGTTTCGCGAGGGCAGGCACGACCAATTGGCGTCGTGCTCGCATCTGCAATCGCTGGGCAACTCGGTGCGGTCCGCGGAACCGACTGACGACACGTCCACCGGAAAGCCGATGGAAGCGTCCTGGCGGCGTTCGACGTCCCGAGACGGTATGAGGACAGCGCCCGGCATTGTGGTCCGCCATTCGCGACGCCACATCGGACGTGAGACCAACATAGACGTGTGGTTCGGACGCGTCGCTCTTGAGAATGTAGACGAACCGCTTGGCTCCAGACTCACGGTCGTCAACGCAGTCGGGATGCCTGCAGTGGAGTCTCGGAAATACTGGCGAGGTCTAACCGGCCGACGGCCCGCCTTCGCTAGCCGCTTCGGCGCGGCATCCTTCGCGTGGCTCGCCGAGCCGTAGCTCACGCTACGGCCGTTGACTCGTGTGAGCGAAGAATGGTGGACCAGACCGGGATCGAACCGGTGACCTCATGAATGCCATTCATGCGCGCTCCCAACTGCGCTACTGGCCCACTCTGGTGTGACCTTTTATTTTAGCATCAAAGTCCGCCGCAGGCCCCTCGTGTCGCCCGCGCGACACCGAAATCGAATAGACTCCCGTCCTCCGGAGGTCTCATGAAACGAACGTTGACGTGCCTGCTTTCGGCGGCGCTCATCCTGTTGTCGGCGTCAGCGGCCCTCGCGCAGCTCGACTCCGCGAAAGACGGACCGATCGTCTACGGCCATCACCACCTGAACACCGCGAACCTCGCGGCGCAGAAGAAATTCTTCGTCGACACGCTCGGCGGGACGGCGATCACCATCGGCACGAACAACACGGAGATCATCAAGTTCCCGAACGTGCTGATCTTCTTCCGCACGAATCAGGCCCCGACCGGCGGCACGCGCGGCACGACGGTGAACCACGTCGGCTTCGCGGTGCCGAACATCCGCCAGATGATCGACAAGGTCAAGGCGAACGGCTATCAGATGATCACCAGGACGGAAGTCGCGCCGGACCGGAAGGTCACCGACGACATCGCCGCTCCCGCGCAGCCCGGCGGCAGCTCGATCGCGTTCGCGCTGGGACCCGAAGACGTCAAGGTGGAATTCCTCGAGGTACTCGCAGCAGACGATTCCCATCACCCTGAACCACGTGCACTTCTTCAACCCGAAGAACACCGAGATGCAGGCGTGGTACGTCAAGACGTTCGGGGCGAAGCCACGGTCGGGCGGCGCGTTTCCCGCCGCCGACCTGCCGGGCGTCGCGCTGAACTTCTCGCCGTCACCGGATCCGGTGGTCGGCACGCAGGGACGCGCGCTCGATCACATTGGCTTCGAAGTAAAGAATCTCGAAGAGTTTTGCAAGAAGCTCGAAGCTGACGGCGTCAAGTTCTCGATCCCGTACCGGAAAGTGCCGGCGCTCGGCATCGCCATCGCGTTCTTCACCGATCCCTGGGGCACGTATATCGAGCTCACCGAGGGGCTCGATCAGGTCAAGTAGCGGCCGTCAAGCCGTCCGCTTGGAGTACTGACGGATCGCGAGCGCGAGAGTCACGACGGCAAAGACGGCGAGGACTGCGAGCGGCTGCGCGATCTCGGCGAGCCCGGCGCCCTTGACGAGCACCGCGCGCGAGATCGTGACGAAGTGCCGTACGGGGTTGACGAGCGACACAGTCTGCACCCACGCGGCCATGCTGTCGATCGGCGTGAACAGCCCACTCATCAGCAGGTAGATGTTCATGATGAAGAACGTCACGAACATCGCCTGCTGCTGCGTCTCGACCATCGTCGAGATCCACAGCCCGATGGCGAGCGCGACGACAAGGTAGATCGCGGCCGACCCGAACAGGAGCAGCAGGCTGCCGCGGACGGGGATGTCGAAAATCAGCCAGCCCGCGGCCAGCCCGATCGCGAGGTCCACCATCCCCAGCACCCAGAACGGCAGGAGCTTCGCCGTGATGAACTGACCGCGGGTCAGCGGCGTTACGTTCAGCTGCTCGAGCGTCCCCAGTTCCTTCTCGCGCGCGATGTTCTGCGCGCTCACGAGCGTCGCAATCAGCGTGACGAGCGCCACCAGCAGCCCCGGCACCATGTAGTGCTTGTAGTTCAGCGTCGGGTTGTAGCGGCTGCGCAGCGGGGTCTCGATGCGGCCGCCGCCTCGCACGGGTGGCGGATCGCCGACGGCTGATCGTACGCTGGCCATCGTCGGCCGGAGGGTCGTGTCCATCTCCACGGAATAGGCCGCCAGAATCCTGGCGGCGTACGATTGCACGACGCCGGCAGCCGAACCCTTCTCGGCATTGACCGCCAGTTGCACCGGCGCGGCGTGGTCGCGCACGAGCGATGACTCGAAATCGTGCGGGATCGTCACGACCAGCGTCACACGACCGCGCAGCAGCTCCTCGTTTGCCAGATCCAGCGACGCCGTGCGTCCGACGATCGAGAAGTTACCGGACGCGACAAATCGATCGATCAGGCCCCTCGACGTCGTCGGATCGATCGAAGTCCACGACGTAGGTCGGAATGTCGCGGATTTCGAACGTCGCCGCGTTCGACAGCACGAGCAGCTGGACGATCGGCAGCACCAGTACCTGCGCCAGCGTCGCGCGATCACGGACGACGTGCAGCACCTCGGCCCAGGCGAGAAACCTGATGCGTCGCATGGTCTACTCCAGCCGCTCCTTGAACGACTTCGTGCTCAGCGTGAGCAGGGCCAGCGCCATCACGAGCAGGACGACCGTCTCGCGCCACAGATACGAGATGCCGACGCCCTTCAGCATGATGCTCCGGGCAACGGTGACGAACCATCGGGCCGGCACGATGAGCGACAGAGACTGGAGCGGCCACGGCAGGCTCTCCAATGGAAAAATGAATCCGGACAGCAGCATGGTCGGCAGCATCGTACCCACCAGCGCGCCGAACATCGCGACGCGCTGCGAGGATGTGCGCGCCGAGATCAGGATGCCGAGCGAGAGGGACACCAGGATGAACAGCAGCCCTTCCGCAAGAAGGAGCGTCAGGCTGCCGACGAGCGGCACGTCGAAGACGAGGCGCGCCTCGATGATGACGCCGATGACCGACACGAAACCGATGACGAGATACGGCGCGACCTTGCCGACGACGATCTGCCACGGCCGGAGCGGCGACACGAGCAGCGTCTCGAGCGTGCCGGTCTCCTTCTCCCGCGTCAGCGAAATGGCGGTCATCAGCGATGAGATGATCGTCAGCACGAACGCCATCAACCCCGGCACGAACAGGTTGGAGCTCTCGCGGGTTGGATTGAACCGCGTGCGCACCTGCGGGACGACACGCACGGATCCCGCAGCGGCCCGAATCTCGCGCTCGTAGCCTTGAATCACCTGAAGTGCATACGCCTGGACCGAGCTCCCGGTGTTCGGCTCCGTCGCGTCGGTGATGATCTGCACTCTCGCCGGAAGCCCCTGGCCGAGCCGCGCGGCAAATCCGGGCTCGAACACGATCGCTTCCTGCGCGTCGCCCCGCTGAAACAGCCGATCGACATCGGCGGGCCTGGCCAGCACGCCGACGATGCGAAAGACGTCCGTCGCGCCGAAGCGGGCGCGCAGCGCGAGCGTGGCGTAGTCCGGCGCGGGATCCACGATCGCCAGCCGGACGTGGTTGACGTCGGTGCGAATCGCGTAGCCGAAGATGATCACCTGCAGGATCGGCATCAGCGTGATGACGACGAGCGTGCGGCGGTCGCGGAGGATGTGGTACGTCTCCTTCTTCAGAAGGCCAAGGAGCGCACTCGACCGCCCGCCCGCAGCTGTCATGCGCCTGCTCCCGGCGCGGCTGCAATTTCCGCCGTCGGGCGGGCCAGCTGCACGAACACCTCATCCACCGACTCGGTCCCGAACTGCTTCTTCAGCTCGGATGGTGTGCCGATCGCGCCAATCTTCCCCGCCACCATGATCGAGATGCGGTCGCAGTACCTCGGCCTCGTCCATGTAGTGCGTCGTCACGAACACGGTCGTGCCCGAGGACGCGGCCTCGTAGATCATTTCCCAGAACTGGCGCCGTGTGATCGGGTCGACGCCGCTCGTCGGCTCGTCGAGAAACACGATGCGTGGCTCGTGCAGGAGGGCGACCGAGAACGCGAGCTTCTGCCGCCAGCCGAGGGGAATCGAGCGCACGAGATCGCGGGCCGCATGACGAAATCCCAGACGCGACAGCATTGAGTCGGTCCGTTCGCGGATCTGACGATCCGTGAGATCGTAGATGCCGCCGTACAGCCGGATGTTCTCCGAGACCGTCAGATCTTCGTAGAGCGAGAACCGCTGGCTCATGTAGCCGATGTGTCGCTTGATGGATTCGCTCTCGGTGTAGACGTCGTAGCCGGCAACGGTCGCCTGGCCGCCGGACGGTGACAGCAGTCCGGTCAGCATGCGGATCGCCGTGGTCTTCCCGGCGCCGTTCGCACCGAGAAAGCCGAAGACTTCCCCTTGCCGGACGTCGAACGTGATGCGATCGCACGCGACAAAGCTCCCGAACTTTCGTGTCAGATCCCTTGCGACGATCGCGGCGTCACTGCTCATGCCGCATTCTCCGCGCTCGGCTCCCCGCCCATACGAGCCATGAACGCGTCTTCGACGGTGGGCGCCGTCGGTTCGACGGTGAGATTGCCGAAGCCCCTTGATTCCAGGAACGCGCGAAGCTCCGCCTGCTGCACTGCGGCGGACACGTCCGTGCGCTTGTCCGTGAAGTGGATCGTCTCACCGAACGGATACGCGGTGTTGGTATGCGGGTATTCGCGCAGCGCGTGCAACGTCTCGTGCCGCTTGTCCGAGCGCACCGCGACGAGCGGACGATCGAAGGAGCGCGCGACCGCGCCGGGCGTGTCGATCGCCAGCAAACGGCCGCGTTGGATCAGCGCGACCCGATCGCAGCGATCGGCTTCGTCCATGTACGGCGTCGAAACGACGGCCGTCAGACCGCCGGCCTTCAGGACGCCGAGCAGGTCCCAGAATTCACGCCGCGAGACGGCGTCGACGCCGGTGGTGGGCTCGTCGAGAAAGAGGATTTCGGGGCGATGCACCAGTGCGCAGCAGAGCGCGAGCTTCTGCTTCATGCCGCCGGAAAGCGCACCCGCGCGGCGCGTCCTGAACGGCTCGAGCTGACCGTAGATCGGCGCGATGCGATCGCGCTCGGCGCCGATCGTCGTGCCGAAGACCGAGGCAAAGAAGCGCAGGTTCTCCTCGACGCTCAGGTCGGGATACAGCGAGAAGCGGCCCGACATGTACCCGATCCGGTTGCGGAGCGACCACAGATCGCTGACGACGTCTTCGCCGAGCACTCGCGCGCTGCCGCTGTCCGGCACCAGCAACGTGGCCAGGATCCTGAACAGTGTCGTCTTGCCGGCGCCGTCGGGACCGATGAACCCGAAGAGCTCGCCCGAACCGATCGTGCACGAGACGCCCGCAAGCGCTGTCGTCGGGCCGAATCGCTTCACCAGACTCTGGACGATGACGGCATCGGTCATGGCGCACCACTGCCGAAAAACCGAACGTCCGCCGGCATCCCGATCTTGAGAACCCCTTCATCGTTGGTCATACGAATCTTGATGGCGTACACGAGGTCCGCGCGTTCCTCGCGCGTCTGAATCGGTGTCGGCGTGAATTCCGCCTGCGACGAGATCCACGTCACCTTGCCTTTGAGCGTTCGGAGCGCGCCGTTCCCGGCATCGACGGCGACTTCCGCATCGGATCCGAGATGAACCTGCGCCAGCTGTGTCTCCGCGACGTACGCGCGGATGTCGACCGTCGCAAGATTCGCGATCTTGTAGAGCGGCTGGCCCGACTGCACGACTTCGCCGGTCCTCGTATACGTCGCGAGGACGGTGCCCGCGACCGGATTCTTGACCTGGCTCTTGCGAATGCGCTCGTTCACGCGAGCCACCTGCGCGTCAACCGAGTTCACCTGCTCGGTGGCCGTCTGGCGCTGCGCGCGGGTGGCGTCGATCTGCTCGCGCTGCGCGGTCACCTGGTACTCCTGCGCGGTGATCTGCTGGTCCTGTGCCTTGAGCTGCTGTTCGAGCACGCGGAAGTCGCGTTCCGCCTGGTCGAGCTGCTGCGCCGTCGCGGCCTGCTGGTCATACAGCCTGCGTGTGCGCTCGTAGGCACGCCTGGCGATGTCATGCTGCGCGTCGAGCACAGCCTTCTGTGCCTTGGCGGCCTCGCGCTGGGCGGCCGCCGCATCGCGCTGGGCCTGCAGGACGTCAATCTGCCGGGCCACCTCGTTCACCCGCGACGTGTTGGCGCCGCGCTGCGCCGTCAACTGATCCCGCTCGAGCGACAACTCGGTCGAATCGATCGATCCCACGACCGCATCGGCGGCGAGCTTCTGGCCCTCGGTCACATCGAACGACACGAGCCGCCCCATGGCCTCGGCGCCCACCACGACTTCGGTCGCCTCGACGTTGCCATAGGCGTCCGGTCTTGCCGGGCGGGCGCAGCCGGCCACCGTTGCCGCGATGACGAGGGACAGCGCCCGGGTTTTCAATGTGCTGCCACGCATCAACGCACCTCCAATCCAAGCGACGTAAGGAACCGCGCACTGGCGTCGGCCAGCTCCACGCGATGCCCCGCGCGCGCGTACCGCGCCTCGAGCAGATCCGTGCTCCGATCGACGTACTCCGATGCCGTCAGCGCCCCTTCGCGGAAGCGAGCCTCCGACGTCCGGACAATCTGCTCGCGCAGGTCGACGATGCGATCGTCGAGCGACATCGCGCGCTGAAGACGATCGATGCTCGTCGTGTCGGCATCGGTCGCGCGGACCAGAGCTTTCGTGAACGCGGCTTCGTCGGCGGTCGTGATCTGCTGCTGCAGTTCCAGCGCCTGGCTCTCGCGGCCCGCCGTCCCCCACGACCAGGCTTTCCAGTGCAGCTGCAACCCGACGATACCGTAGGCTTCGAACTCGTCGCTGATGAAGTTGAGGCCGGGACGGCCGACGCCGCCCTTCGCGAACGCCGAGAGCCGCGGCCGATCCTGGGTGGCGGAGGCGTCCCGCTCACGCGCGAGACGATCCTGCGTGCGCGCGAACTGGATGAACTCGGGGCGGCTGCGCCCGGCGTTCCGGCGCCGGGCATCGGCCACCGCGACGTTCAGGTCCGGCGCTGCCAGCGGGTCGTTCTCGCCAAGCTCCCTGCCCGTCAGATTCGCGAGTCGCTTCAGCGCTGCTATCCGGCTCGCGAGAAGTGCGTCGTCGTCCTGCCGGCGCTGCAGGAGCGCGGCTTCGACCGACGCGGCGTCACTGGCCAGCGCCGCGCCCTCGCGCACCCGCACGTTCGTTTCCCGGAGCCGGGCTTCGAGGTCCGCGAGGGTCGCCGCCAGCGCCCGCGAGCGTTCCTGAAGCAGCGCGGCCGCGAAGAACGCGTCGTTTACTTCCTGGCGCAACGCGAACAGTGCAGTTCTGATGCGGGCCTGCGATTCGGACAGGCGGGCCTTCTCGACCGCGAGGCGTGGTTGGATGGTTGGATCGTAGAGACGCTGATCCAGCCGAACCGACGCGTCGACCGTGCCTTTCGGCGGGAGGAACAGCGGCTGGCCGTTCGGCACGAACGGCGGCGGCGTGGGGACGTCGGACTGGTACTGCATCAGCGCGTCCACGGAAATCGCGGGCTTCATTTCGGCGCTGATGTTCGCGAGCCGGAGTTCCGCCTGCGACTGGTACAGCTGAAGTTCCCGAAAGCGCGGATCCGCCTCGACGGCCGCCTGCTGCAGCGCGCCCAGCTGGAGCGCGCCGTCCGGGCTCGCCACCGGTGGTACGGGGGACTGCGCGCGAGCCGCGCCGGGCATCGTGAGTATCCCGATGATCGCAAGAACGAGCAGATGTCGAGTCATGCGCCTAGCGCCCTCAGAAAAAACTCCGCGACCTGGTCGCGGCGGTCCTCGATGAACCGATTGAACTCCTGCTGATCGAGGCCGAGCAGGACCATGAGCAGCGGCCTCGCCGCAAACGGAAATACGCACAGGGACAGCAGGTTGACGAGGAACTGCTCCGGCGCAATCGGACGCAGCTTGCCGGCGCGGACGGCCGCGTCGATCTGCTGCCGGACCTTCTGCAGCACCCTGGGGCGGACGTCTTCGGGCGTCGCGCCGGTGAGCGCGGCGACGAGCTGGCGCACGCGCTCGGGATGATGGTGCAGCTCGCTGATGATGTAGCCGGGCAGGCCGGGCGTTCGGGACAGGTGGTCAATTTCGACCTCGACGACTCGGCCGACTTTCTCCTCGAGCGGCATGTCGGACGCCATCACCTGGACGACCTGCGGGAACAGCTGCCCCGCCGTGCGCCGGAACACCGCTTCGGCCAGGCGGTCCTTCGACCGGAAGTAATAGTGCAGGAGCGCCTGGTTGACGCCGGCCTCCCGCGCGATGTCCTGCATACGCGCGCCGGCCGTCCCGTGCCGCACCAGGACGGCGTGCGCGGCGTCCAGAATCCGGCTCTCGGTGTCGCGGTCGCGTTTCGGTGCGAGCGACCGCGGCGTGCCCGGCTTGCCGGCCGCCGGCTGGCCTTTCACCGGCGTGCGTCGTACGCGCTTCAGTCCGCTTGTCATGTTTGCCCCGCATTAACTGTCCGATTTAATCAGACAGTTAACGGCCGGAAAGTATGCCCGAAAACGTGGTCGGCGTGCAAGCCGGGCACTCCGGAGCCCGGAACGACGGCTTCAAATACTTGCAAGACACGGCACCCGAGGTCTGAGAGATTAGGCGCCAGCATGACGACCCTGGCCAGGCTCCGTGCCCGGAATGAGTTCATCCTCAGCGCCGTTTTGCCGAAGGCAGACCGGCTTCTCGCTATCGCGTGGTGGGGGATCCTGGTCTTGCGCGGCGTCCTGCCCGCCGCCTTCGCCATCGCCATGGGCAGCCTCGTCGGCGCCGTCCAGCGAGGCGAACCCCTGGAGCTGCCGCTGGCTCTGGTGGGCGCGATCTTCGTTCCGCTTCAGGTGCTGCCGCCGATCCATCGCGCGCTTGGCGCGAACCTCGGCAGTCGAACCGCCGCGTGGTTGTACGACCAGCTGACCGCCGCATGCGTGCGGCCTCCGGGGATCGGACACCTGGAAGATCCCACGCTGACAGGCGACCTGACCGTCGCGCGCGATTTCGACCTCGGCATCACCGGGCCGCCGATGTTCATCTCGATGGACTTCATCGCCGGCGGCCTGGTCGAGATGATCGCGGGACTGAGCTCTGCGCTTGTGCTGTTCGCATACGAGTGGTGGGCGCCGCCGATTCTCGTGATCGCGTGGCTCGCGACGCATTGGCTGCTGCGCGAGAGCGCCGTGTGGTTCGATCGCAACACGACTGAGGTTCGCGAGGCGCAACGCCATGCGGATTACTTTTACCGGCTCGCCGTCGATCCGCCCGCGTCCAAGGAGCTTCGCCTCTTCGGCCTCGCGGCGTGGACCGTCGAGCGCTTCCGCGCCCGCCGTCGCCAGCTGTTCGACCTGCAGTGGCACGCCACACGCCTGCGCGAGCGACCTGTTCTGTGGAGTCTCCTGATCGTCGTCACGGCCAACGTCATCGTCTTCTGGTCGATGGCGTCGAGCGCGTTCGATGGTTCGCTTGGTCTCGATCGACTCATCACGTTCGCGACCGCGGCGGTCACGACGAGCGCGGTAGCGTTCGGTGGCTTCACCTGGGCGCTCGATGGCGCGGCCGCACCCGCCGCCGCGGTCATGCGGCTCAGGAGCGCGATGGACCCGGCGGGCGCGCTCGTGCCGGGCGCCGAGCCGGCCGGCGACCGGCCCGCGCGGGAGATCCGCTTTCGCGACGTCACCTTCGCGTATCCAGCGGGCGGCGATCCGGTCCTGAAGAACTTCGACCTGACGATTCCGGCCGGCTCCTCGCTCGCGATCGTCGGCAAGAACGGCGCCGGGAAGACGACGCTCGCGAAGCTGCTCTGTCGGCTGTACGACCCGCAGTCGGGCGCGATCGAGATCGACGGGATCGACCTCAAGCAGATCGACGTTCGGTCGTGGCGGACGCGCCTGACGGCCGTCTTTCAGGACTTCATCAAGTTCGAACTGTCGCTCCGCGACAACGTGGCGCCGGCCGGCGCGCCCGAACAGGTCGTTCGCGACGCGCTGGCGCAGGCCGGTGCGGCTGGACTGGCCGACCTCGACACCGTGCTCGCGCGCGGCTACCCTGGCGGAACCGACTTGTCCGGCGGTCAGTGGCAGCGCGTCGCGCTCGCGCGGGCGCTGTGCGCGGTCCAGCTCGGCGCCGGCGTCGTGCTCCTCGACGAGCCGACGGCGCAGCTCGACGTGCGTGGCGAGGCGGAGATCTTCGACCGCATCCTTAGCGCCACGCGACACACGACGACGATTCTGATCTCCCACCGGTTCTCGACCGTCCGTCACGCCGACAGGATCTGCGTGCTCGAGAACGGCCACGTGGTCGAGCTCGGCACGCACGAGGCGCTGATGGCCCAGGGCGGCCGCTACCGCACGATGTTCGATCTGCAGGCGTCGCGATTCACCGACGGGGCGGACCCGTCCGAGTCGGAGGGCACCGATGTCCTCGAGTGACGATCTTCCCGGCGCGTTTCCGTCGATGTGGCGCGCGATCAAGCGTGCGTACGCCGCGGAGCCGTCCGGGCTGGTAACCGCCTTCGGGCTGGCGCTGTTCGCGGCGCTGCCCGACGCGCTCCTCGCGCTCTGGTTCAAGCTTCTTGCGAACGGGCTGATCCGGCACAACCGCACGCTCGCCCTGGCGGCGGCTCTCGGCCTCGCGGTCTCGGCGACGGCCACGTGGTTCCTTCGCCTCGTCAGCGATCGCGTGCAACGGCGTTTCCGCGACCGCATCACCGTCGCGCTCGAATCGCTCGTCGCCCGGCTGCAGGCCACCATTCCGACACTCGAGCATCAGGAACGACCGGAGTTTCTCAACCGCCTCGCGGTTCTGCGCAACCAGATCTTCGTGCTCGATCACATGTACATGTCGTTGTTCTCGACCTGCAGCTGGATCCTTCGCCTGGGCGTGACGGTGACGCTGCTCGTGTCCATCCATCCGGCGCTGGCGCTTCTGACGGTGTTCGCGGTGCCGACGATCTTCTCGTCTGCATGGCGCCCGGGTATCGAGCGCGTCGCCGACGAGCGCGGCGCGCCGGACAATCGCCTCGCCCGTCACCTCTTCGTCACGGCGACGACCGCGCCTCCGGGGAAGGAAGTCCGCGTCACCGGCATCGGCGAGCGGCTGGTCGGAATGCGGCGTCAGGCCTGGGAACGCTGGTACCGGCCCGTCGCGGCTGCGCGCATGCGCAGTGCGTGGTGGCACGCGCTGGCATGGTCGATCTTTGCGGCCGGCTTCGTCGGCGCCGTCGTGTTCGTCAGCCGCGGGCTCAACGCGCCACCGGGCGACGTGCTGCTCGTGCTGGCGGCCGGCTCGCGTCTCTCCGCGTACATCGGCGCCACGGTCGGCGAGATTGGATTCCTTCGCGGTGTCTGGCTCGACGGGTCCCGGCGCCTCGCGTGGCTCGAGGATTACGCGACGGCGTCGACCGTCCACGAGGATACCGACGCGCCCGCGGCGCTCGGGGAGGGCATCCGCTTCGATCACGTCTCGTTCGCGTACCCGGGAACGGATCGCCTCGTGCTCGATGACGTGAGTCTCGAGATGAAGCCCGGATCGGTCGTCGCGATTGTCGGCGAGAACGGCGCCGGGAAGACTACGCTCGTGAAGCTGCTCTGCCGCCTGTATCAGCCGACGCGAGGCCGCATTCTCGTGGACGGCGTCGAATTGAATCGGGTGCCGGTCGAACAGTGGCGTAGTCGCCTGGCCGGCGCGTTTCAGGATTTCTTCCGCTTCGAACTTCGCGCGCGACAGACAATCGGCGTCGGAGACATTCTGCGAGTGGACGACGAACCGGCCGTCCGGACCGCCGTCGAGCGCGCCGGCGCCGCAGACGTCGTCGACGGGCTGGCGTCAGGCTTGGCGACGCAGCTGGGCGTCACGTGGCCGGGCGGCGTCGACCTGAGCTTCGGTCAGTGGCAGAAACTCGCGCTCGCGCGCGGCTTCATGCGCGATCGCCCGCTCCTGCTCGTTCTGGACGAACCCACAGCGGCGCTCGACGCCGAGACGGAACACGCGCTGTTCGAACGATACGCCGCTGCGAGCGGCGGCGCCAGCAGGCGATCCGACGACCCGAGGGGCAGCAGCGTCACGATTCTCGTATCACACCGTTTCAGCACGGTGCGGATGGCCGACCAGATCGTCGTGCTCGACGGGGCACGCGTCGTGGAGGTCGGCTCGCACGACGATCTCGTCTCGCGAGGCGGCCAGTACGCGGAGCTCTACGCCATCCAGGCCGCTTCTTACCGATGACGCGGAACTCTCAAACCTGAAGTCTCAAGATTCAAGAAAGTCCCGAGACTTGAGACTTGAGACTTGAAAGTTTCGAGTGTTCAGTGGGCGGGAATGTTCAGCTTCTGTCCAACTTTGATCTGATCGGGGTTGGTCAGCGTCCCGCCGTTGGCCTTGAAGATCTCCATGTAGCGGTTCGGGTCGCCGAGGTACGCTTTCGCGAGCTTCGAGAGCGTATCGCCGGACACGACGGTGTGAACGCCGAAGATGTCCGACCGTTCGGCGCGAATGTCGGCCACGATTTCGGTCTCCCAGCCCTGGTGCGTCTTGATGCTGTCCCAGAGCCGGTTGGCGTCCAGCTGGTATTCGGTCTTGCCGGAGATCTTCAGCTTGCCGTTCTCTTCCTTCACGTCCGGATTCTTCAAGCCAATCTGGTTCGCGAGCTGAAAGAGATTGGAGTACTTGTCCATCAGGGCCATGTGATGCCTCCTCGATCCGAACTTCGTGCTAGGCGTTTCGAGCGTGATGCTCGGCGATCTTGCGCATGGCGATGACCATCGCGGTCGTGCCGAGCGTTTTGACCAGGGTCGGATGCTGGGCGTAGAACTTGCTCATCGCTTCGATGACGCCGGCGCCGCTCTGCTGCGCGCGCTGCGCCATGGTTGCGACGGTGTCCTCGGAGGGCATGGTCGCCGGCGCGGCCGACGAGCTCGTCGAGCCCGTCCCCGGCGCCGACCCGCCGAGCATCGCGGCGAGCGATCCCCGCTGGTCCGCGGGCACCGCCGACACGAGCGCCGTGATCATCGCGGACTTCTGATCGCTCGACGCATTGGCGAACAACTGGGACACGATCTGCGCGAACGGCGGCGTCTCGTCGGATCGCATGACTTCGGCGATGCCGTGCGCCAGCGTCCCCGCGTCCGCCGACTGGGCGAGCTTGTGAAAATCGGCTTCGGCGTTCTCGGCGCCGGCGCCGCTGGTGTACTGCGCAAGCATGTCCTTCATCGAATCGAGCAGTCCCATGGCATCCTCCCGTTCGTTCAGAACGCCGTCGCGCGTCTAGGTGAAGACAAGTCGATAGATGAGAAGCAGAAACATCGCACCCACGACCGAGAGGGCAAATCCTGCGGGCTGACCCTCTTGTACCAGCCGAGCGCGCGGCCAATCGCTCCGCCGGCCCAGCCTCCCGCGATGCCGAGGAGGGCCGTGATGATCCATCCGCCGGGATCGCCGCCGGGCATGAGCAGCTTGGCGACGACGCCAATGACGAGTCCCACCAACGCCTGACCGAGCATGTGCATCATGAGAACTCCTTCACGACGCCGCCGAGACGCGCTTCAGCTGCATCTGCAGCCGCAGCATCTGGACGTCATGCTCCTGGCAGCACTGCTCCAGCTCCCGCAGTCGATCGGCGTCGAGGAGCGGCGTGTTCAGGACGACCAGGTCGAGGTCGCCGGCGCGAATAAGCGCCTGCAAATCCGAGAACGAACCGACGACGGAGTAGCCACCGACGCGGACGTGGCGATGCATCGGGTCATCGTCGATGAAGCCGACGATCTTGAGCGAGGCGGGACCGAAGGCTTCACGAATCGTTCCCAGGCTCGCGCCGGCCGTCCCATAGATGGCGCAGCGCTGACCGACGGCGCTCCGGCGCGAGACGAACTCGCCGACGAGCCGGAACGACGCCCGCGTGCCCGCCAAAAGCAGCATCAGGAGCACGGCGTCGATGACGAAGACCGATCGTGAGTAATTCTCGAAGCGGTAGATGTAGAGGATGAAGAGCTCGGCCGCCACCGTGCCCAGCACCACGGCTTTCGCGAACACGACCGCGTCCATCATGCCGAAGTACCGCCAGATGCCACGGTAGCCGCCGACGACGAACAGCGCGAGAAGCTGGGTCGCGAGCACAACCGGCAGCGACTCGAGAAACTGCGGGTAGTTGACGCCGAACTGCGGTCCTTCGAACCGCAGCCGGTACGCGACGTAGTACGCGACGGGAATCAGGATCAGGTCGAGAAGAACCTCGGCGACCCGCCGCTTGTACATGAAGTTCGCGACGATCGGCGTGATGCTCTCGCCCTTCAACACCGTCAGATCGGCGTCGTCGTACACACGAACGCGAGCCAGATACACCGCGAAGATCGCCATCGCGACGAGGAAGATGGCGGCGGCAACCAGGCCCAGACTCGGATCGCGGCGCTGCAGGAGGATCGACGCCACTCCGCCCGCGCCGGCAAAGACCCAGAGCGTGAAGACCGCCCGCGATTCCGACAACCCCACCGCCACGAGTCGATGCGACGTGTGGTCGCGGCCGCCCTGTGACGGGCTGCGTCCGGAGAGTATGCGGAGCGACGTCACCAGCGTCGTGTCGAAGATTGGCAGGAGCAGCGGCAGGACCGGACCGGCAACGATCGGCAGAAGGCCGGACGCCGATCCGATCTGCGGCTTTTCGACGAGCGCCATCGCGGCGAGATTCAACCCCAGGAACAGACTGCCCGTGTCGCCCATGAAGATGGACGCGGGGTGGGCGTTGTAGACGAGAAATCCCGCGGTCGCGCCGACGAGCGTCGCGAGGTACAACGCGGCCGGCGTCACGCCGGCGCCGTTGATGACGCCCATCAGCATGAATCCACCGGCGATGATCGTCGTGCCTGCGCACAGCCCGTCCATGTTGTCGAGCAGGTTGAACGCGTTGGTCACGCCGACGATCCAGAAGACCGTCAGCATCGCGTCGCCCAGCAGAGACTGCATCCAGTGCAGGCGGAAGCCGAAGAACAGGAGGATGGACGCGACCGTGATCTGCGCAACCAGCTTCGTCGACGGCTTGAGTGACAGCATGTCGTCCACGAAGCCGAACACCGCGACGAGCGCACTGCAGGCGATGAGCGTTCTGACCTGGCCGAGGTCCGGAATCGTCAGCCCGGTCGCGATCGTGACGATGGCGATCGCGAGCCCGCCGAACAAGGCGGTCGATTGCCTGTGCCAGCGATCTTCCTTGGGACGCGCCACCTGACCGAGGCGCTGGGACAGCAGTCGAAACGCGGGTGTCAGTGCTACAGACGCGCCGAACGACACCAGAACGTAGAAGACAAGCGTCGGCATCGAAGACCGGAAATTGTACTGCGCTTTTCGAGCGCGGCGGAGAATCTCACGCCAGCTCGACCAGTCGCCCGCCAGCCCAAACGGAGTATCGGACCTGACGATTTTGTCAGGTCCGGCTAAGGCCTTCTCGCTCCAATCAGCTGCTGGTACTCGTCGATGGTGTCGATATCGACGAACGCGCCTTCGTCGTCGACGGTGACGTCGCCAGCGGCGGACGCATGCGCCCTCACGATCGGTTTCAAGCCATGCTCGTCGTCACTTGAACGGACGAGATCGAACAGCGAGCGAGCGATGAGAACCGGATGCCCGTGTCGGCCGCCGTTGACCGGGCGAACGACCGGGGCTCCGGTTTCGCGAAACCGCGCGACGATGGATCTCACCGTCCATTCCGAGACGAGCGGCACGTCGACAAGGGTCAGTAACAGTGCCGTCACACCGGGCCGGTCGATGACCGCAAGACCCGTCCGAATCGACGACAGCTGACCCCGGTCGTAGTCGCGATTGAGCGCGAACCGGGCGGGAAGACAGGAATTCGTCAAGGAACCGGCAATCGATTCCGCATCGTGGCCCAGAACGACCACCACATCAGCGATGTCGGCCGCGAGGAATGTACGGACAATTCGTGACAGAAAGGTGTCACGCTCGTCGACGGGCAGCGTGGCCTTTGCTCGACCCATGCGGCTCGAGCGTCCCGCAGCCAGCACGAGGGCGGGGATCATCATCATCCATGTTATAGAATCGCGCACATGAGCGAGGGCGATCTGCATATCCGCTGCATGCGATGCGGCGCACAGATGGAAATGCGCGATCCGGCGCCCGATCGGCCGTGGGCTCCGGATCAGTTCTGGGTCTGCCCGCGCTGCGGTCGCCATTTCTGGACAACGTATCCACCGCCGAATCGAGAAAAGCCCAAGCCTGCCGAAACCGGTTCGTGACATTTCGTGATGGTTCCGCTAAATCTTGGCCCTGCTTGACTTCGGGGTACGAACTGCCTAGACTGGCCCCGATTTTCCGGCTCAGCTAAAGGCCGGAAAGACTCGGCCGGCTCGCGTTCGACGGCGGCTTCAACAAGCGATCGTCCGCAGGCGCCCGTTACCGGCTGAGTTCCCTTGGGATACCCCTGGGGGTTTCGGAACGGAGGCTTCGGGTCATGCCAACGGGAACAATCGCTAGGCTCCTGATTGATAAGGGGTTCGGCTTCATCCGCGACGAAGGTGGGATTGAGCACTTCTTCCACCGGAGCTCGGTCCGCGGAGCCGTGTTCGAGCTGCTGCGCGAAGGTCAGCGCGTCGAGTTCACGCCTGAAGAGTCACAGAAGGGACCTCGAGCGGGGGACGTGCGGTTAATCGAAGGCTGACGGACCCTCTTCCGAATAGAATCTGGACGCTGGACGCCGTTCCAACGGAAGCGAACGGGGCCCGGTGGTCCTCCCGGTCTTCAAAATCGGTTGCTCCCCGTAATTGCGGGGAGGCTCGGTTCGACTCCGAGGCGCTTCCGCCAACTTCGACGGCTCGGTGCCTGGCACTAGGTCAGTGCCAGGTACCGCAGCACGGCTCTCGTATCACTCAAGTCCTCGAACACGACGTCGGCGCCGGCTTCGCGTAGCTCGCTGGCAGGGTGCCGGCCCGTCGCCACCGCAATCGACCGCGCGCCCCCGCGCCGCGCGACTTCGACGTCGAACGGCGTGTCGCCGACGACGATCACGTCTTCGACACCGACGGCGGGACCACCGCTCGCCGCGATGCGCGACATGGCGCGGTCCAGTAATTCGTTTCGATCCGGCGCTTCGTCACCGAACGCGCCGCCCGAAAAGTCCTTCCACAGATCGAAGTGTTCCAGCTTCACACGTGCGGCGCGTTCGTAGTTACCGGTCAGGAGACCGAGATGCATCGCCGGGATGACGGCGAGCGCGTCGAGCAGCGCACGGACGCCGGGCAGGATTTCCTTGCGCGCTCCGCGTAGTGGCTCGCGCCGGATTTCCTGTTCGAGATGACGCAGGTAGACCTCCGGAAAATTGCGGACGCGGCCGTCGTCGCGTGGAATGCCGAGCGCATCGAGGGCGGCGAAGAGCAGCCACGTGTCGGTACGTCCGGACAACTGGATCGCATCGAACGCGCCGGCGTGTCCGAACAGTTCTTCGAAGGCACGCGACATCGAGCGCCCACCAGCACCGCCGGTGAGCACAAGAGTGCCATCGATGTCGAAAAGGATAAGGGTGCGCGCGGCGTTCAGGCGGTGACGCCTTACTCGCTGCGCACGTTGCCGGCGCGAGGACCTTTGGCCGACGGCTCTTCGTCGAAGCTGACGCGCTGGCCTTCGTTCAGCTGATCGAAGCTGCCCTGGACCGAGCTGCGATGAAAAAACCACTCCTGGCCGCCGTCGTCGCGAATGAACCCGAAGCCTCGGTCACGTACGAGTCGCTTGATAGTCCCGCTCGCCATCGTCGAACGTCTCCTTGGAGGCGCGTTGCCCAAGAATGACGGTATCAAGTTCCGTTCCAGTAAGACAAGGCTGGTTTCCTGGAGAATTACTGCAGAGTCATCCAGCTCATCCACTTTGCAGGTCGAAAACTGATACAGCGCTGTACTGAACTTGGTTGTCGGTTGCGGGTTATTGGTTGACGACCCACAACCGACAACTAACAACCAACAACCAACAACCAACCACTACATCGCTTACTTCACGTTCACCGTAATGACCTGGCAGGCGCCGGGCATCGTGTTGTGCAGATCGTCACCCAGCTGTAAGGCCAGCTTGTGCTTTCCGGGTGTCAGCTGCGAATCGAACACGTCCTTGCCGTCGCCGAAATGGACCCAGGACGGCGTGCCCTTCACGATGTTCTTGCCGGGTGGGAGGCAATTCTGATCGATGCCGACGTGATAGTGCGCCTTGCCGGGGCGCGTGGTCGTGATGTCACCAGGAGGCACGGCGGCGATTTCGATGCCCTCGGATCCGAACTTCATGTGAACGGGACTCGTGACCGACGCGTTGTTCTTCGGCTCGATGAAGAACACGCGGATTTTCTTCGCGGCGGCCTTCTGTGCGCCGGCCATCGCTCCCAGACACGCGACGAGCATGAGTACCAGCAGTCCCAGCTCCTTCGTATGTTTCATGTCGAACTCCTTTTCTGTTGCCAATTCTAGCCGAGACGACCGCCGAACCATCTGCGACGTTCCCGAAGCTTCCCCGTGGCGGGTTCCCACCTGAAGACACGTGACGCCACAGCCCGGGCAAAGGGCTCGTCGACGCCAAGCGAGAGAACGGCCGTTCCGCGCGCCGCGGCGCCGGCGCGCACGGAGTGCGCGAGGCTCGCCGCGCCACTCGCATCGAGGCCCGCGCTGGCATGCTCCAGCAGGACGACGGTGGGGTCGAGGGCGAGCGCGCGGCCAAGACGGATCCGCATCTGCGCGTTGGCATCCAGCATTCCCACCGGGCGATTCCACATGGATGCCGGCAGGCCGGATTCCCGGGCCAGCGCTTCCGCGCGCACGCGAACGTCCTCGCGGAGCGGCTCCACGTCCAGCGTGAACGGCATGGCCAGGTTCTGCAGCGGGGTCAGGGCGTCGAGAAGGACGGCTCGTGCGCTGACGATCCCGAAACGGTCGACGACAGTCAGCCACTCGGCGGCATCGCTCACGTCGGCCGTTCGGCGGCCAAAAATCCACACCGCTCCGCTGTCGGGCAGCGACGCGCCGGTCAGCAGATTGACGAAGACTTCGGCAGACACCTGGTCGAATCCGAGCAGGCCGACGAGATCGCCGGCGAAGACGTCGAGGCGCTCGACACGCAGCGGTCGAAGTCCGCGGTAATCCTTGGCGATCCCGGCCACCCGCACGAGCGCGGGCGCCTCCTGACCGACGGTCACGCGCCGATCAGCCGGTTGACTTCGTCGACGATGCGACTGGAAACGGAGAGGACGTCGACTTCGATCTTGAGCGCGGCGAGATTGCAGGCCACGGCGCCGTACGCAATCGTACCGTGCACGATTGGCGGCAGCACTCCCGTGTCGACGCTCGCGCCGAGGATGGCGGTAATCATGGTCATCGCCATGGCCAGCGTGCCGATCGAAAACACCGGCTTGCGAGCCGCCGCGATTCGACGATAGTGATCGCCGACGAGGCTGTGTTCCGCCATGGCATCCTTGACGGCTTTGCCCTTGCCGATGAGATAGAACATCATCATCGAGTGCGCGAGCAACGTGACGAGCGTCGAGAAAATGCCGAATGAGATGTGGCGGGCGACGTCGGTTGCGCGCCAACCGACAACGATCGTCGTCACGAGTCCGCCAAGACCGAGAATCACTGCAGTGAGGAGCGCCTGAGCCAAGGTTCGCCGATTATGTCACCTTCGCCGTTTATCCTGGAATGGCTGCGCCGCCTCGGCGAGCAACGATCCGGTGGACGCGCGCTCGACGTCGCGATCGGACGTGGACGTCATGCGTCGGCGATCGCCGACGCCGGCTTTCGAACTTTCGGTGTCGACCGAGATTTCGACGCGCTTCGGGCCGCGGTGACAGCGGCAGGCGGGCACGGCGTGACCATCAACGTCTGGTGCGCCGACCTCGCCAGCTACCCGCTTCCCCGCAGCCGATTCGACGTCATCGTCGTCGCTCGGTACTTGCAGCGCGACTTGTTTACGTCGCTGGTGAACGCCCTGACGCCTTCGGGCGTTCTCCTCTATGAGACGTTCACGACGAAGCAGCGCGCGCACGGGATCGGACCGACATCGGCGGACCATCTGCTCGAGCCGGGCGAGCTCAGGCGCGTACTGAGCCTGCTCGACGTGTTGTTCTACGAAGAAGTGTCCGACCCCGAAGCGGTCGCACGGCTGGTCGGCCGGCGCGCCTCGAGCTGATCGTAATGTTTCTTCGGCAGGCAGATGGTGCCGAGCTCTTCGGGGCCGTGCGATTCGTCCGCGTGGTAGTCGGAGCCGCCCGACACCGCGAGGTTCAGTCGCGCCGCGAGCGCGAGGTAGCGGGCGGTTGCCGTCTCGTCATGTTTGCTGTGGAACGCCTCGAGCGCGTCGACGCCGCTTCGCGCGAATTCCTCCAGCCATTCGTCACGTTCGAGTAAGACCGGATGCGCGATCGACGCGACGCCGCCGGCGTCGTGGATGCACGAGGCGACCACCGCCGGTGACGGCCCGATCCGGGCGACAAACGCCGGCCGTCCAGGCGACAACCAGCGATCGAACGCGTCGCTGGTCGTCGCGACATGTCCGGCCGCGACGAGCGCGCGCGCAATCCACGGCCGCCCCACTGCCCGCGATTCGTCGGCGATGGCCGGACGCAGGATCTCGTCCTGATCGAGCGACACACCGTGCTGCGCCAGCCTGACCATCATCTGACGCGCACGCGAAACTCTTTGACGGCGCTGCTCGACAAGGAGCTCGAGGAGCCGCGGCGAGCGGTAGTCGAAAAAGTAGCCGAGGACGTGAACGTCGCGTCCGTCGCGAATCGCCGTGATTTCGATGCCTGAGACAAAAGCGACGCCGGCGCGGCGACACGCGTCTTCCGCCGCCGCACAACTGGCGACCGTATCGTGATCGGTGACGGCCAGCGTCGTGATGCCCGCAGCGGCTGCCCGCTCGACGAGCTCCACGGGAGAGCATCGTCCGTCTGATGCTGTGGTGTGGGTGTGAAGATCGATCAAGAAGCCGACCTGGCGCGTCGCGCGTTGCGCCGGAGCGCACGCCGACGGCCCTGCCGTTCCCGGAGGGACTTGTACTCGCGAATGAGAAGCTCGAGGTGCAGGCGCTCCTCGTCGGCGAATTCGAGGAAGACCTGCTTGCCCTCGGAATCCTCGAAGCGCTCGCCGTAGCGTTTGAAGAACTTGTGCGACCCGCGCTCGCAGCGGATACCGATGAGCAGGGCCTGCTCGTCGTTCACGCCCTTGCGCAGCTGCTCGGCGCCTTCGGCGAAGAGTCCACTGGCCGCGCCCTTGAAAAACAGGAACGTCGGACGTGTTTCGAGCTGCGGATCCTGCGCGGCGAGCTCTCGGTAGCGTTTCTGCAACGTGCCGAGATGTTCTTTTTCTTCCTCGGCCAGCTTGTGGAAGACCGCCCGTCCGCGCGCGTCCTTGGTCATGCCGGCCGCGCGCGTGTAGAACTCCAGACCGCTGCGCTCCGTCGCGATAGCCATGCGAAGCGCGTCGCGCGCGAACACGAGCTCGGTCGTCGCCCCGTCGATCGGTGGCGTCTTCTTCCCCGTCCGGCAGTCGTCGCAGGTCCCGTAAATCTGGACGACCTGCTGCGTCGGTGCGAAATTGCGAGCCGAGGCGATTTCCTCGATCAGCGACTCGACGTCGGAGCTGAGGAACTCGGAGGAACGATGGCAGGTGTTGCAGATGAGGTGGAAGTGGCGCGGGTGTCGGTAGGTCGGCTCGAAGCGTGAACGGCCTTCGCCGAAATCCACCTTGCGCGCGACACCTGCGCCGACCATCCACTGCAATGTGCGGTACACGGTTGCGCGGCCGATGCCGGGCGCTTCGCGCCGGGCGACCTCCACGAGGTCGTCGGCGCTCAGATGGCCTTCCTGCCGCAGGAAAATCGCGAGGATGCGGTCGCGCTTGCTGGAGCGCTTGCCGCCGGCCGGACGAATGGACGTGAGATCGGGTAGGGAGCGGTTCAATCCCACCCCGTAATTATACGGAGAAGGATTGTCCGCAGCCGCAGGTCGACGTCGCGTTGGGGTTCTTGATGGTGAACCCGCCGCCGGTGACGGTGTCGACGAAGTCGACTTCCGCGCCGTTCAGATACCGGATGCTGATCGGGTCCACGAACAGCTTCACGCCGTTCGACTCGAATACCTGATCGCCCGCGCCCTGGCCGTTCTCTTCGATCATCAGGCCGTACTGAAAACCCGAGCACCCGCCGCCCTGCACGAATACGCGCAAACCACTGCCGGCTTTCTGCTCCTCGGCCAGCAGCTCGGAGATCTTCGTTGCCGCCATTTCGGATACGTTAATCATGCAACCATTATAACAACACATGCCGTACGTGCCCGTGACCGAGGGAACCCCGCAGCAAGTCTCGGAAATCGCTGAGCAGCGGTGGGATGCGGTCACCGCAGCCCGTCCTGACCTGACGCCGGCCATCGCCCTCCAGCGGCGGCTGATCGCGCTCGTGTCCGAGCTCGGGCGCAAGCTCGAACACGGCCGGCTGCCGCGCCTGTCGTTGCCGCCCAAGTACCTGGCGGCCAAGCTCGCGCGCGGCGTGCCGGTCCTGGCCGGCGAGCCGATCCCCGTGCCGATTCCAATCCTGGGACCGGCGCTCGCGCGCTTCTGCGACGCGCTGGCGGAGGGCGGCGCCGGTGACGCCGCGACCCACATCCGGGACGCGATCGTCAGCGGCAACATCGAACCGGGCTCGCTCCTGGCGGCGTCCCTTGCGCGCCAGCAGGCCGCCATCCGGACGGGCGCCACGCACCGCGGGCTCGCACCCGATCTCGTATGGCTCGTCGCCGAGCTCGCCGTCAGCCCGTTCGTTCACGCGCTCCAAACGCTGCTCCTGGCCCGCGCGGCGGACGAGACCCTGGTCGGCGCGCTGGCCGCGTGGGACCGTGGACACTGTCCGGCGTGCGGATCCTGGCCGGCCCTCGCCGAGGTCGTCGGCGGGCATCGGACGCTCCGCTGTTCGTTCTGCTCGAGCGCCTGGGAGCTGCCCACCTACGCCTGCATCTACTGCGACGATGGCGGCGACCGGTTCCTCACGGCGGCGCCCGATGAGCAGCGCAAGGATCGGCGGATCGAAGCCTGCCGGGCCTGCGGCAGCTATTTGAAGACGATTGACGTTACGGCGCTCTCGCCGTTTCCGCTGCTGTCGATCTCGGATATCGAGACGACGGATCTGGATCTGGCGGCGATGGACCATCGATATCAGCGCCCGGCGTTGAAGGAGTTCGCGCTGCGATAGCCAGCAGCCGCGCCAGATCCTCTGCGATCTGATCGACCTGCAGCCGCGTTCGCTGATGAAGGATCAGGAGCGTGCGCAGGCTCGACTCGATGCGGTCCAGGCGGGGCTCCTCCATGCCTGGAATCTCCATTCGCAATTCAAGTGCCGAGCGATTTTGTTGGGGAATGCGAAAGCGAAGGGGAAAAGTACGCTGGAATTGCAGCCCCCTGGCGCCTCTCGCTCGGCTGAAGCCTCGCGCTCCTACCCACCCACCCGACCGACCCGACCCCGCTAAGTCCCGATCGTTTCGAGATGTCGACCCGATGCCTGCTCGATGTCTTTGTGCAGCGAGTTGCCGTGCGCGTCCATCGTCACGATGGCGGGAAAGTCCTCGACTGCCAGGTGCCACATCGCTTCGGGCGTGCCGAACTCGAGCAGCGATACGCCCTCGACCTTCTTGATCGAGCGCGCATAAAACTGCGCGGCGCCGCCGATGGCGTTGAGGTAGACGGCGCCATGCTCCTTCAGCGCCGCGAGCGTCTTGGCGCCCATGCCGCCTTTTCCGATGACGGCGCGCACGCCGTAGCGCTTGATGATGTCGCCCTGGTAGGGTTCTTCGCGGATACTCGTCGTCGGGCCCGCCGCGGTGACGCGCCACGACTCGCCTTCCTTCACGACGACCGGACCGCAGTGATAGAGGACCGAGCCGCGCATGTCCACCGGCGGGTCGTGCTTCATCAGATGTGAATGGACCGCGTCGCGGCCCGTCAACATGCGCCCGGTCAGCATCACGACGTCGCCGACTTTCAGCGCGCGGACGTCCGCTTCGCTGAGGGGTGCATGCAGCGCGATTTCGCGGCCGCTTCGAACGAACCCCGCCTGGTCCAGCATCGGAATGACCGGATGCGACGGATCGCGGTACATCCACCGATCGATGGCGCCGGTCGAGGCGTTCAGCACGACACCGAGGCGGCGAAACGCCCAGCAGTCGTACGCGACCGAGACGAAGAAACTCGCCGGCAATCGATTCAGCGCGCCGATTTTGCAGCCGATGAGTGTCACCTTGCCGCCAAACCCCATCGTGCCGATGTCCAGATCGTTGACCGTCGCCATGATCGAGGCCTCGAGCTCCGCGAGCCGCGGGTCCGCGTTCACGTCGTCGAGCGTGCGAAAGAGCTGCTCTTTCGCGTGGGTGTAGCCCGACGTGCGATCGCCGCCGATGCAGACGCCCACCGCGCCTGGCGCACAGCCTTTGCCTTGTGCCTGCCAGACCGCGTGCAGGATGCATTTCCGCACGCCGTCCAGCGTGCGATCCGCGCGTCCCAGGTGCGCCAGTTCCACGGGCAGCGCGTACTGCGCGTTGGTGTTCTCGCAGCCGCCGCCCTTCAGAATCAATCTGATTTCGACCTCGTCGCGTTCCCACTGATCGAAATGAATGATCGGCGTGCCGGGACCCAGGTTGTCGCCCGAGTTCGTGCCGGTGATCGAGTCGACGGAGTTGGGTCGAAGCTTGCCACGCCGCGTGGCCTCGGCGACGGCTTCGCGGATCTGCTGGCGCATCCAGATCTGATTCGCGCCGACCGGGGTGTGCACCTCGAACGTCGGCATCCCGGTGTCCTGGCAGATCGCCCCTTCGACGTCGGCCGCGAGATCGATGTTCTGCGCGATGATCGTGAGCGCCTGCGACGATCGCGTCGCCTCGGGTTCGTTCACGAGCGCCGTCTTCATCGCGGCGCGGACGTCGGGCGGCAGATCGGTTGACGTCCGCACGATGAGCTGCAGGACGCTGTCGAAGAATGCGGGCAGCATACGGGCAGTATACTGGACCCGATCGCGACTATGTCCTTCCGCATCGAACGCGACTCTCTCGGCGATGTGAAAGTGCCCGCCGACGCGTACTACGGAGCCCAGACGGCACGCGCGGTCGTGAATTTTCCCATCAGCGGTCTTCGCGCGCACGCCGATCTCGTCCTGGCAACGGCCTTCGTCAAGAAAGCTGCCGCAACGGCCAATGCGACGCTCGGGCGTCTCGACCTCGACGTCGCGCGCGCGATCGAGGCGGCCGCGAACGACATCATCGCGGGAAAGCTGCTGGACCAGTTCGTCGTCGACGTCTATCAGGCCGGGGCCGGGACGTCGCACAACATGAACGCGAACGAGGTCATCGCCAACCGCGCGTCGGAGATCCTTGGCGAGCCGCGCGGGACCTACACGCGAGTCCACCCGAACGATCACGTCAACATGGGGCAGTCGACGAACGATGTCTTTCCGACGGCGACGCGCCTGGCGCTGCTCCTCGGCCTGGATCCGCTCGTCGCGAGCGCCCGGCTCCTGGCCGGCGCTCTTCGTGCCAAGGCTGACGCGTTCGCGTCGGTGCTCAAGACCGGGCGGACGCATCTGCAGGACGCGGTGCCCATCACGCTTGGCCAGGAGTTCAGCGGCTACGCGGAATGCGTCAGTCGCGGCGCGGATGACGTCACGACGGCCGCCGACCAGTTGCGCGAGCTGAACGTGGGCGCCACCGCGGTCGGGACCGGACTGAACGCCGGCGAGGACTATCGCCGGCTCGTCGTGGACATCATCGCGAAGGAAACGGGGATCGCGGTGCGGCGTGCCGCGAACCTGTTTCGCGTGACGCAGAGTATGGGGGACGTGCTCGCGTACTCGGGCGCCATGCGACGACTCGCTGTGGAAGTCGGCAAGGTCGCCAGCGATCTGCGACTGCTCGCCATGGGGCCGCGCGCCGGCATCGCGGAGATCACCCTGCCGCCCATTCAGCCCGGTTCATCGATCATGCCCGGCAAGGTCAATCCGTCGATGGCGGAGATGATGAATCAGGTCTGTTATCAGGTGATGGGCTGCGACGCCACCATCGCGATCGCCTGCGAGGCCGGGCAGCTCGAGCTGAACGTCATGATGCCGGTGATTGCCTGGAACGCGCTCCACGCGTCGACGATCCTGACGTCTGGAATGGACGCGTTCAGCTCGCGCTCGGTGGAGGGCATCACCGCGAACGAGGCACGCGCGCGCGAACTCCTCGACCGCAGCACGGCCGCAGCGACGGCGCTCAGCCCTTACCTGGGCTACGCTCAGACGGCCGAGATCGCCAAGGAAGCCGGCCGAACAGGCAAGACGATTCGCGAACTCGTGCTCGAGCGCGGATTGCTCGATGCCAAAAAGCTTGATGCCGTTCTGTCGGTGGACGCGATGACTCGCGGGGGAATCACCGGGAGAGAGACGTAAGTCAGGTGGGTCGCGTGCGAAGGCCTGCGAATCCTGAGCGAGGCATCAGCGCTAGGACGCGCTGGGGGTGGAGCCCCAGCGCAAGTGAAAGAAGATGACGCATCGTTCGAAGAGATTGCGTGTGCTGATCGCCGCACTGATCTCGTGCGTAGTCTGCGCATTCGCGACGTCAGCGGCCGATCAATCGAAGCCGAAAGGGCGCCTGTTTCAAACGGTCGATCTCGGTCTGCTCGAGGCGCCTGACCGCGACGAGTGGCAGAAGCCGGATCAGATCATGGACACGCTGCGCATCGCGGAGGGATCGTCGGTCGCCGAGATCGGCGCGGCCGGCGGCTGGTTCACCATGCACCTCGCGCGCCGCGTGGGGCCGAACGGCGCGGTCTACGCCGAGGACATCCAGCGCGAGATGATCGACGGCATCGCGCGCCGCGCGCAGCGTGAGAAGCTCCCGTGGGTGACGCCCATCCTGGGCACCGCGACCGATCCCCGCCTTCCCCCCGGCCTCGACGCGATTCTGATCGCGGACGTCTATCACGAGGTCGAGGATCCGGTGGCGCTCCTGAAGAACGCGGCGCAGTCGCTCAAGCCACAGGGTCTGCTCGGGGTCGTGGACTTCCTGCCGGGCGGCGGTGGTCCCGGCCCGCCACCCGATGAACGTCCCGATCCGAAGGCTGTGATTCAGGCGGGGGAAGCAGCGGGACTGCGGTTGAACAAGCGGGAAGACATCCCGCCCTTCGTCTTTCTGCTCGTGTTCGAGCGCGCTACCCGCGCGGGGTCCGGGGAAAAATGACGCGCCAGAGCGCGGGCATCACGGCTGCGGCCACGAGGATTTTCGCGCAGTCCGCGAAGATGAACGGATAGAAGCCGGCTGCGAGCGCGGCGGACCATCCCCATTGGCCCGATCGGCCGAGCCCCGGCGCCAGCGCCAGCCACGCGACGCCGCCGGTAAACACGAGGGCGAGACCGCACAGCATCGCGGCGACGGCCGTGAGGTAGCGACGATCGAATCCGCGTTCCGCGAGCCGGCCCGCCGCGAAGGCCGCGATCGGATAAGCCATCAGATAGCCGCCAGTCGGGCCCATCAGTCGCGCGACGCCCTGGGGCAGGAGCGGTGATGCCGCGAACACCGGCAGTCCGGCGATCCCGAGCGCGAGGTACGCGATCTGGCTCGCCGCGCCAAGCCGGGCCCCGAGCAGAGCGGCCCCGACGAGAACGACCATCGGCTGGAACGTGAATGGCACGGGCGTGAACGGAAGGGCAATGCTGACCTGCGCCGCGGCAATCGTCAGTACCGGTGACGAACGTGGCGGCCATCCCACGTTGAAGAGTCCGAAACTCCCGGGTATCTCCAACTTGTGCGAGCATCACATCGAGGAACGTGGTCGGCATGACGTGGGATCTTAACGCATGCGTACTGTGCTGACAATTGCGGGGAGCGACTCGAGCGGCCGTGCTGGCATCCAGGCCGACCTGCGGACATTCGGCGCCATCGGCGTTCGCGGCACGACGGCCATTACGGCGATCACGGCACAGAATGCCCAGGGCGTCTCCGCACTCGTTCCGCTCGAGGCAGATCTCGTCGCGGCACAGATCGAAGCGATCGTGGCGGATGTCTCCGCGGGCGACGCCGCGATCCACGCGACGAAGATCGGCATGCTCGCCACCGCCGCCATCGCCGAAGCCGTCGTTGCCGCCATCGAAGACCTCGAGCTGCCGCTCGTCGTGCTCGATCCAGTGCTCGCGTCTTCGAGCGGCACGCGGCTGCTGGACGCCGACGGCGTGCAGGTGCTCTTGACCGAGCTGCTTCCGCGCGTCCTGGTCGTCACGCCGAACATCCCCGAGGCCGAAGCGTTGAGCGGCAAGCGGATCGGATCGATGGTCGACGTACGCGAGGCGGCGCGGCGTCTCCATGGTCTCGGCGCCGACAACGTGATCGTGAAAGGCGGGCATTCAACCGGCACCGAGGTCATCGACCTGCTGTTCGACGGCAAGGTCTTTCACGAAGCCAGAACCGCACGCGTCGCGCGCGCCGGTGCCGTCCGCGGCACGGGGTGCAGTTTTGCGTCGGCCGTCGCAGCGTTTCTCGCGCTGGGTCACGCGCTCCCGGACGCCGCCGCTCGGGCGCAGCGGCATGTCGCCGCCCTCATCGCCTCGGGCCAGGACGTATACTGATCGTGATGCCGCTCCTCCGCATCGGACGGGATCCGCTGAACGTCGACCAGCTGGCTGCAAGTCTTTCTGCGAGCGCTGGTTCCGATGGCGGCGCCGACGGGGCGGTCGTCAGCTTTCTGGGCCTCGTGCGCAACCACAACGTCGGCCGGAGCGTCCGATATCTTGAGTACGAGGCGTACGAGCCGCTGGCGCTGAAAGCCTTCGAGCGGATTGCCGCCGAGGTTCACGAGCGGTGGCCTGGCGCGCGGCTCGCACTGCACCACCGGATTGGCCGTTTGCAGGTCGGGGAGGCGAGCGTTGCGATCGTGACGCGATCGCCGCACCGGGGGGACGCGTATGCCGCCTGCCGGTACGCGATCGAGCGAGTGAAGCAGATCGCGCCGATCTGGAAGCGCGAATTCTTCGACGGCGGTGACGTCTGGATCGAGGGCGCGACGGCGGACCCTGACGACGTGAGGGCGCGCGCGGAAGCGGAGCGCGTCGCGTGCGCGTGACCGTCAAGCTTTTTGCACGGCTACGCGACATCGCGGGCGCCGGTGAACTGACACGAGACGTCGCGCCAGGCGCGACGATCGGCGCACTCTGGAAGCAGCTGGCGCGGGAATTCCCGGAGCTCGGACCCTACGAACGGTCGATTTCGAGCGCGCTCAACGCCGACTACGCGCGGATGGACGCCGCCGTGCAGGACGGTGACGAAGTGGCGTTCCTGCCACCGGTATCAGGTGGGTGCAAAGTACAAGACTTGTAGATATGTTCGACAAACTGGCATCAGAAGAAGCGCGCTACGAGGACCTGACACGGCTGCTCGGCACGAGCGAAGTGCAGAGCGACGCGAACACGTACCGGAAGCACGCCAAGGCGCTCGCCGAGCTCGAGCCGCTCGTGGAGCGCTTCCGTGAATACAAGACCGTCGCGCAGGAAATCGCGCAGACCGAGGAGCTCGTGGCCGCCGCCGACCCGGACATGCGCGAGCTTGCCCGCGAGGAGCTGAAGTCGCTCGTGGCGAAGCGAGAGAGCCTGTTGGCCGATCTGAAAGTGCTCCTCATCCCCAAGGATCCGAACGACGAAAAGGACGTGGTCCTCGAAATCCGCGCCGGCACGGGCGGCGACGAGGCCGCGCTGTTCGCCGCCGAACTGTTCCGGATGTACACGAAGTTCGCCGAGCGCCACGGCTGGCGGCTCGAGGTGATGTCCACCAACGACACGGGCGTTGGCGGCTTGAAGGAAGTCATTGCGACCATCGAGGGCCGCGGCGTTTACAGCAAGCTGAAGTACGAAAGCGGCGTGCACCGCGTCCAGCGAGTGCCCGCCACGGAAGCGAGCGGACGCATCCACACCTCAACCGTGACGGTGGCCGTGCTGCCCGAAGCCGAAGAAGTCGACGTCCAGATCAATGACAAAGACCTGCGAATCGACACGTTCTGCTCGAGTGGTCCCGGTGGCCAGAGCGTGAACACGACCTACTCCGCCGTCCGCATCACGCACATCCCGACCGGCGTCGTCGTGTCCCAGCAGGACGAGAAGTCGCAGATCAAGAATCGCGCAAAGGCGATGAAGGTCCTGCGCGCGCGGCTCTACGAAATGGAGCTGCGGAAGCAGCAGGAGGCGATCGCCAAGGACCGCCGGAGCCAGGTCGGCACCGGCGAGCGCTCCGAAAAAATCCGGACGTACAACTTCAAGGAAAACCGCGTGACCGATCACCGGGTCAACTTCACGAGTCATCGCCTGACCGACGTGCTGAACGGCGACCTGACCGAAGTGCTCGACAACGTAATTACCCACTATCAGTCGGAAAAGCTGCGGGACGCCACATCTGTGAGCTGAGCGCTCGGCTGAAGCCTCGCGCGCCTAATTCCCAATTCTGAAGTTCATCGTCGAATGTCCACGATCCAAGCGCGCGTCGCCTCAGCCCGACAGCAGTTGCGTGATGCGGGGCTCTCCCCGACCGAGGCCGATCTGAGTGCGAGGCTCCTGGCCGAGCACCTGCTCGGCTGGTCGACCGAGCGATTTCTGGTTGACGCGATCGAACCGGAACCGGACGGCTTCTTCACCCGCTATGACGCCGTCGTCGCACGTCGGGCCGCGCGCGAGCCGCTGCCCTACATCACCGGCCATCGTGAGTTCTGGGGCCTGTCGTTCGAAGTGACGCCCGACGTGCTGATTCCGCGGCCGGAGACCGAGCTCATCGTCGAAGCCGCCCTGGCCCTGCACCCCGATGCCGCGGCCTCAGTTCGCGTCGCCGACCTCTGCACCGGCAGTGGATGCGTGGCGATCGCGATCGCCCGCGAACGGCCACACGCGTCGGTGCTCGCGACGGATATCTCCGGCGCGGCGCTGACCGTCGCCCGGCGCAATGCGGTCAGACACGGCGTCGGCGACCGCATGACGTTCGAGTGCGCCGATCTGCTGCAGAACGTCACCGGCGTGTTCGATCTGATCCTGGCCAATCCGCCGTATGTGCGATCCGGCGACCTTCCCGCGCTGCAGCCGGAAGTGCGGGAGGAGCCCGACGTCGCATTGTTTTCCGGACCGGAAGGACTGGACGTCACTCGACGCCTCATCGCGGACGCTCCCGCGTTCCTTCGAGGCGGCGCTCATCTGATTTTCGAGTTCGGACTGGGGCAGGATGATGAGATCGAGTCCCTCGTCGCCGCGAGTCCGACGTTGACGTTGATCGACATGCGACGTGATCTCCAGGGTATTGCCCGCACGGCCGTCGCGAGGCGCGGTTAGCGGCGGGGAGCACCCATGTCAGACTGCCTGTTCTGCAAGATCATCGACCGCAAGGTCCCCGCGTCCATCGTCTATGAGGACGATCGGGTGATCGCCTTCAACGACATCAATCCGCAGGGACCGACGCACGTGCTCGTCGTCCCGAAGCGCCACATCACGTCGCTCAACGAGCTGACGCCGGGCGATGACGCCGTCATCGGCGAGGTAGTCAGGCGCGCGGTCGCGATCGCGAAGGATCGCGGCGTCTCCGTCGGCGGCTTCCGGACGGTCTTCAACACGAACAAGGACGGCGGTCAGACCGTGTTCCACATCCACCTCCATCTCATCGGCGGACGTTCCCTCAGCTGGCCGCCCGGCTAACGTCCGCGGGCGCGGGCCGTCCAATCAGGAGCGGACGTCCGGCCGATGGAGCGCGAGGCTTCAGCGATGGAGCGCGAGGCTTCAGCCGAGCGACGTGTGGGGGTTCTGTGGAATTGCTCTGGGCCGATCTGAAGCACGCCTGCCGGGCCGTTGTCGCCAGACCCGCCTTCACGTCGATCGTCGTCATCACGCTGGCGCTCGGCATTGGCGTGAACAGCGCCGTGTTCGCACTTCTCGACGGCGTCTTGTGGCGAGCGCTGCCTTACCGTGATCCGTCGCGGCTCGTGTTCGTCTGGCAGACATTGCCGGAACACAACATCGCCGAGCTCGAGCCGACCCCATTCGACTTCCAGGCGTGGCATCGGATTCAGTCGTTCGAGTCCCTGGCGCTGATCGCGACCGACACGTACACGCTCGCGGGAGACGACAACCCGGAACGCGTTCGCGGTGCCCGCATCACGTCGTCGCTGATGCCGCTGCTCGGCATCGCACCGCGCGTCGGACGGGCGTTCGAGGCGCACGAGGACGACGACGGCGCGGCGCCGACGGCGATTCTCAGCGATGGCCTTTGGAAGCGCCGATATGGCGGCGGCGATTCCGACGCGTCCATCCTCGGCCGGACCATCCAGATCAACGGCGTGCAGACGATGGTCGTCGGCATCATGCCTGCGTCCGCGCTGCTACCGGGACCGCTGGCAGGCGACGACGCCGTGTGGCTACCGGCTCGACTGACACCGAGCGAGCGGGTAAACGCGATCAGCCACAACTACAGCGTTGTCGCCCGCCTCGCAAGCGGCTTCACGCTCGAGCGCGCCGCGCGCGAGGTCGATGCGTTCGCGAAACGGCTGGCGGCCGACGAGCCGGATTCCCATCACGGAATCGGCGCCCGTGTGGTGACCTTCGACGAGCAAACCGTTCGAAACGTGAGACCATCGCTGATCGTGGCGGCAGGCGGCGTCGCACTGCTGCTGCTCGTCACCTGCGCGAACGTATCTACGCTGCTCCTGGCGCGCGAGGCGAACAGACGTCACGAGACCGCGGTCCGAGCGGCTCTCGGCGCGAGCCGCTCGCGACTCCTCTCTCTGGCGGTGACCGAATCGCTGGTCCTCGCCGGACTGGGCGGTCTCGGCGGGCTGGCGCTCGGCAACTGGGCGCTGCGATTCCTGCTGCCGCTCTTCTCGGCCAGCCTCCCGGCAACCGCGACTATCGACATCGATGGTCGCGTTGCGTCGTTTACAGCCGTGCTCTCCGCAATTCTGGGTCTGACGTTCGGACTCGCCAGAGTCTTCACCCGGTTCGACGGAACGCTGGACGCGTTGAAGGCCTCCGCTCGAACGGCAACGGCGGATCCGTCCCAGTCGCGTACGCGGAACCTGCTGCTCGTCGTGCAGATTGCGTTTGCGGTGACGTTGATGTGCGCCGCCGGCCTGATGCTCCGCAGCGTCGTCCGGCTGTCACGCGTCAGCCCGGGCTTCGATGCAACGAACGTACTCTCGTTCCGTCTGTCCCTGACCGGCAGCAGTTACGCGGACGGCACTTCCCGCCTGGCCCTCGTTCGACAATTCATCGATCGAATCGCGGCCGCGCCGGGCATCCAGCGCGTGGGCCTGACGTCGAACATCCCGTTCGGCGGCTCGCGCGGCGCCAACGGCGTCGAAATCGAGGGACGGCCCGCGACGCGCGGCGAATCGATCATCATCGATCAACGCCACATCACGCCCGACTACCTTCAGACGATGCGCGTCCCGCTGCTCAGCGGCCGCATGCTCTCAGCAACCGACGACGAGCGGGCGGAACGCGTTGTGATGATCAATCGCACGATGGCGCAACGCTACTTTCCTGCGTCATCGCCGATCGACCGTCGGGTTCGCGTGACGGCTGGCCTGGGCGAAGGCGTCTGGTGCCGCATCGTCGGCGTCGTCGAGGACGTGCGTCATGTTTCTCTCAGCCGGGATGCGGTGCCGGAGATGTACTATCCGTACGCGCAGGCGCCCGTCGCAACGTTCACCGTCGTCGCCCGGACGGCGATCAACCCGGCGGTGGCGACGCCGGCCTTCCGTGAGGCGCTTCGCGCCGCCGACCCTGCCCTTCCGATGTACGACATCCGCACGATGGAGGATCGCATCGCGCGATCGATGGCCCAGACACGCGCCACGATGCTCCTGCTGCTGATCACGGGAGCGCTCGCGGCGACGCTGGCCGCGATCGCCATCTACGGGTCGGTCTGGTATTCGGTCAGCACGCGGACTCCGGAAATCGGCATCCGGCTGGCGCTCGGCGCGACACCCGCGTCGGTCTGCGGTGGAATCCTTCGCAACGCCCTGTCGCTCACCGCCGTCGGCGCCGGCATCGGCGCGATCGCCATGACGACCGCACGACCTCTGCTCGCAAGCTTTCTGTTCGAGACACCCACGACCGATGTCGGCACGTTCGCGTCGGTTATCGGCGCGCTGTTCGCGGTCACCGCCGTCGCGTGCCTCGTGCCGGCGTGGCGGGCGATGCACGTGGACCCTGTCATCGCTCTACGAAACGAGTAAGTACGTGCCCTTGTTCGCCTGGCGATCGAACGCGAATCCGGTCGCCTTGTAGCCGCGCGCGAAATAGGTCGTGAATATTCGCCGCGTGTCCAGGCGCCACTCGAGCGCCAGCTGCGGCGCGTTGGCGAGCATCTCGGTGAATCCGGCCGGAATATCGACGAGCACCGCCGGAGCGTCAGCATCGAGCACGACGTCCGTGCACCGCGGCCATTCCGACGCGCGATCGATCCGGTTGACGGCCACGCCGGTACCGAGATCTCTCGCATGAGGAAGCGCGCTCTCGCGGATGCGCCATTGCGCCACGAACCGGTCCGTCGGGTTGCCGCCGTGAAGCGGACTCAGCGACTTGCCGTAGACGTTGATCTCGTATTCGTCGACGATCACGCCGAGCTTCGTGAAGTTGAGGTACGCGTTCAGCGTCTGCATCGGGTCGAACGTCCACTCGATGAGGTCGAGACCCATCGCGAGCGTGCGATCCCGCTGAAGCATCTTGAGCTGGAGACCAAGGCCGTCGTTCCGGAATTCGTCGAGGACCCCGAGCATGTGTGACCACTGCAGCGGCTTGCCGTGCTTCAGGCCCGGCAGCGAGTAGACGAAGCCGACCATTCGATCGCCGTCGAAGGCGCCAATCAGCAGACCGCCGCGGAGCGTACTGACCGACAGGATCGACACGGGAACAACGTCGTCGTACCCCGTGCCCCAGATCCGGCGTTCGAGTTCGACGACCTCGGCGAACTCGGCCAGCGTCGTTAGATCTCGATACGTGAAATCTCGCATTTGGTAATTTGGTAGTTTGGTAATTTGGTAATTGATTGGGTAATTGATTGCGTAATTATTGATTGCGTAATTGATTGAGAAATTCAATGACCAGATTACCCGATTACCAAATTACCCAATTCTGTGTTCCTCGTAGGGTCCTGCGACGACCACCGTCGCGCGGTCGACATTGAGCACACGGCGAGCCGCGGCGTTGGCCGCGTCGAGCGTCACGGCCCTCAGCTTCGCTGGAAGCCGCAGGTCGTAGTCGAGACCGAGTCCGAAGAACTCTTCATTCTGCAGAAAATTCGCGATGCCGATGTTGGTTTCGAGCGCCCTCGGCATCGATCCGATCAGAAACTGCCTCGATTCGTCGAGCTCCTGCGCGGTCAGACCATCGCTCACGAGCCGTCGAATTTCCTCGTCGATTGACTTGACGGCGCGTTCGACGTTGGCCGGACTGACGCCGGCACGAATGGCGAGGGGTCCCTCGGCCACGTTCGCGTCGAGGGAGCTCGAGACGTAGTACGCCATGCCCTGCTTCTCCCGGATGCTGTCGCCCAGCCGGCCGCCGATGGCGTATTGCCCGAACGCGTTGTTCATCAGCCAGAACGCGTAGTAGTCGGGATCGTTGCGCCTGATGGCCGTAAACCCGTACGCGATGTCCGCCTGCGACTTGTTCATCATCGGAATGACCGTTACGTCGCGGCGAACCGTCGGTCGAAGCGGAGGCAGCGCGAGGGCCGTGGAGTCCGTGCGGCGCCATGGTCCGAAGACCCGCCCGGCCACCTCCTGCGCGCGCACGGCCGGGACGTCGCCGACGATGACCCCGACGAGCTCGCCGGGGCCAAATCGCCGCGCGTGTTGTCGCAGCAGGTCTGCTCTGCTGAGACGCGTGACGATGTCGGCTGTGCCCTTCGTCGGGCGGCCATAGGGATGCCCATCGGGATAGAGGTGGGCCATCAGCGTTTCGTTGGCGCGGACCGCCGGGTTGTCGTCGTCCTGCCGAATCGCCGTGATCACTTCCCCCTTGCGGATCGCCAGTTCGTCATCAGGGAGCGAGGGGCGCACCAGGATCTCGCCGAGCAGGTTCAGGACCGGGTCGAAATCCTCGGCGAGGCAGGTGCAAGCGATCGAGAACAGGTGACGCGTGACGGAAATCGAGAGCGTGATTCCGCGGCCGTCGAGCTCTTCGGCAATCTGCGACGCCGGACGTGCCTCCGTGCCTCGATCGATCACGCGCGAGAGCAGCCACGTCGTGCCCTCGGCGCCCGGCGGATCGTGGACGGACCCGGCACGAACGGCGAGGCTGATCGACACCGCGGGCGTTGTCCTCGCCTCCTTCGCGAGGATCACGGCACCGTTGTCGAGAAGGACGCGCGACGGCGCGAGACCGACGGATTCTTTCGAACGCTCGACCGTCATGCCGAGACGCGTTCTGCGCCGGTGACTGCCTCGGACGCAATCGGAAGCGGCTCGAACCAGCCGATGGTCCTGTTCGACGGCGTGAGCACGCCGCGCGCCGCCGCCGCAACTTCGTCGAGAGAAACGGTGGCGATCGACGACGTCGCCGCACTGAACACGTGCGGCGCGGAGATCGTCTCGAAGTAGCCGAGCTGATGGGCAATGTTCGTGACGCTGTCGTTGTCGAAGACGAGGCGGGCACGGAGCTGCGCCTTCGCTTTCGCGAGCTCGGCTTCCGAAATGCCGGTCGCGGCGACCCGATCCAGTTCCTCGAGCATCGCGGCCTCGACGGACGCAAGCGGTGTCCCATCGGTCGCCGTCGCCGACAGCGTGTAGAGAAACGGCTGCTCGGTCGGCACGAGCGAACCGGACACGGATGACGCGAGCCCGCGCTCGACGAGTGCGCGGTACAGCCGGGCGCTGCGCTGCGGCGGCGGAACACGGAAACTGGACCAGAGGTTCAACCCTTTCGCGCCGGTGAGCGCCGCGTCGAGCACGAGGAGCGGCATGAAGCGATCGTCGGCCGCCGCCGGCGCGTGGAACGCGGCCTTCCAGTACGCGGTCGTTCCTTCCCGGCGAAGCGCGAGCCGGCGCTCGCCGGTCTGCTCCGGTTCGACGGTTCGAATCCGGGTCACGTCCGCGCCCGATGGAATCGCGCCGAACTGCTGCTCCGCCCGCCTGAACACGTCGTCGGCGTTCACGTCGCCGACGACCACGAGCGTCGCGTTATTGGGCACGTAATAGCGGCGATAGTAGCCGAACAGATCGTCGCGGCTCATCGTCTGCAGGTCCGAGAGCCAGCCGATTGTCGGGTGCCCGTACGTATGAGCCTTGAATGCGGTAGCGGTCAGTTCCTGATCGAGCAGTTGATCGGGATCGTTCTCGCCACCCTGCAGTTCCGAAATGATCACGGTGCGCTCCAACTCGCAGTCGTCTGGATGGTAGAGGCAGTTGGCCATCCGCTCGGCCTCGATGAAGAGCATTCGATCGAGCGCGGCGGTCGTCGCGGTCTCGAAGTACGTTGTCTGGTCGATCCAGGTGTAGCCGTTCCAGCTGCCGCCGAATCGTTCGATGATGCCCTTCACCTGATCGCGGGGGATGTTCTTCGTCCCCTTGAAATTCATGTGTTCGACCCAGTGGGACACCCCCGTCAGGCCCGGGCGTTCGTCCTTGGACCCGACCTTATACCAGCACCAGACGGACGCCAGTGGGGCGGTGTGGACTTCCTGGACGATGACCGTGAGTCCATTGGCCAGCCGAGTCTCCCGGGGGGCTGCGGGCGCTTCGCGCATCGGATCATTATAAAATCGCTGATGCGCCTCGCTGTAGCTCGCCTGCCGCGACGTTCGCACACCCATGCCTGAGTGGAAAGACACGGTCAATCTGCCGCGCACCGAGTTCCCGATGAAGGCGAACCTGCCGACGAGCGAGCCCCAGATGCTCGCGCGCTGGAAGGCGATTGACCTCTACGCGAAGATTCGTGCGAGCCGGAAGGACGCGCCGAAGTTCGTCCTGCACGACGGTCCGCCGTACGCGAACGGCAACATCCACATCGGCACGGCGATGAACAAGATCCTGAAGGAGCTCGTCGTCAAGTCACGATCCATGGCGGGCTTCGACGCGCCGTACGTCGTCGGCTACGACTGCCACGGGCTGCCAATCGAACTGCGCGTGGACCGCGAGCTCGGCCCCAAGAAGCGCGAGATGTCGGTGGCCGACTTCTGCCGCGCGTGCCGATCGTACGCCGAGCGCTACGTCGGCGCGATGAGCGAGCAGTTCCAGCGGCTCGGGATCCTCGGCACGTGGGATCGCCCGTACCTCACGATGAACTTCAAGTACCAGGCGGCGATCGCGCGAGCGTTCGGGCGCTTCGTCGAACAAGGCTTCGTCTACAAAGGCAAGAAGCCCGTGCACTGGTGCATCCATTGCCGCACCGCGCTGGCGGAGGCCGAAGTCGAGTACCAGGACCACACGTCGCCTTCGATCTACGTGGAGTTTCCGCTGTCGCCCGAAGGCGCGGACGAAGTCGCGACACGATTTCCGGAGCTCGCCGGACGTCAGGTCTCGGTGCTCATCTGGACGACGACGCCGTGGACGATCCCGTCCAACCTGGCCGTCGCGTTTCATCCGGACTTCGACTACGCGGCGTATGAAGTCGACGGCAACCGCGTCGTCATCGTCGCCGAGGCGCTGGCGGGGAAGGTCGCGACCGTCGGGGGCCGAACGTTTCGCGCGCCGGTCGTCCGCATGAAGGGTGCCGAGCTCGAGCACATCCGGTTTCAGCATCCGCTTTACGCGCGGCCGTCGGTCGGCGTGTTAGGCGAGTACGTCACGCTCGACGCCGGAACGGGCGCGGTGCACACGGCGCCCGGTCATGGCGCGGACGATTTCAACACGGGCGTGAAGTACGGGCTCGAGATCTACGCACCCGTCGGCCCGGGCGGCCATTTTCTCGACACCGTCGAGCTCTTCGGCGGACAGCGCGTGTTCGACGCAAACCCGAACGTCGCCGAGGCGCTCAAGGCGCGCGGCCGGCTGTGGCACCGGGAGTCGTTCTCGCATCAGTACCCGCACTGCTGGCGTTGTCACAACCCGGTCATCTTCCTCGCGACGTCCCAGTGGTTCATCGCGCTCGACACACCTGCGGACACGGGCGGAACGGCCCTGCGCGGGCGCACGTTGCGCCAGGCGGCGCTCGACAACATCGACCACGACGTCAAGTGGGTGCCGCGGTGGGGCCACGATCGCATGTACAACATGATCGCGAACCGGCCGGACTGGTGCATCTCGCGCCAGCGAGTCTGGGGCGTGCCGATCCCGGCGGTGGACTGCTCGAAATGCGGTACGGCGATCACGACGCCCGCGCTCGTCGCGAAAACAGCGGCGGTCTTCGAACAGCACGGCGCCGACTCGTGGTACGAGCGGCCGACCGAGGACTTCGTGCCCGCGGATCTGACGTGCCCGTCATGTGGCGCGACGACCTTCGAGCGCGAGATGAACATCCTGGACGTCTGGTTCGATTCAGGATCGAGCCACGAGGCCGTGCTGTCGGTGTGGCCGGAGCTGACATGGCCGGCGGACATTTACCTCGAGGGCAGCGATCAGCATCGCGGATGGTTCCAGAGCTCGCTGCTCGTCGGCCTCGGCACGCGCGGCCGGGCGCCATTCGAGCAGATCGTGACCAACGGCTTCGTCGTCGCCGAAGACGGCAAGAAGATGTCGAAGTCGCTCGGGAACTCCGTCGAACCCTCGGACGTCATCAAGGAAAGCGGCGCGGACATCCTCCGGCTCTGGACGTCGATGGGCGACTATACGCAGGACATCCGGATCAGCAAGGAGATCCTGGCGCGGGCGGTCGAGGCGTATCGGAAGATCCGCAATACGTCGCGGTACCTGCTCGCGAATCTGTACGACTTCGATCCTGCGACCGATCGTGTGCCACACGCGCAGCTCGAGGAAGTCGATCGCTACGTGCTGGCGAAATACGCGGAGGTCGGACAGCAGATCACGAAGGCCTACGAGGACTACGACTACGGCACGATCTTCCAGGTCCTGAACTCGTTCATCACCGTGGACCTGAGTGCATTTTATGCCGATGTCTCGAAGGACCGGCTGTACACGTTCGGGGCCCGTTCACGCGAGCGGCGATCGGCACAGACCGCGATGTACATCATGGCAGACGGATTGACGAGACTGATGGCGCCGATTCTGTCGTTCACCGCCGACGAGCTCTGGCGTTTCATCCCGGGCACGCGCGAGGAGTCGGTCCACATCGCGGTCTTCCCGAAGATGGGGGAACTGGCGTCGCTCGTCGATGAGGATCTGACCGCGCGATGGGATGCACTCGTCACGGTCCGAGAACGGGTGCTCGCCGAAATCGAGCCCCTGCGGAAGAACAAGCAAATCGGCAGTTCGCTCCAGGCCAAGGTCGTATTGACCGCCGACGGACCGCAGCTGGAACTTCTCCAGCGGCACGCGCGTCACCTGCCGATGTTGTTCATCGTGTCCGAAGTCGAACTGCGGAAGGGCAGCGGTGAGGGGACGCTGGCGGTGGCCATCGAGCGCGCGGGAGGCGTCAAGTGCGAGCGTTGCTGGCGCTACGTCCCCTCGGTGTCGAGCGATCCGTCGCTTGCGGGGTTGTGCGATCGGTGTCAGGACGCGCTTCCCAAGGACGGTCGGGCCGCATGACCGACGCCGCCGAACAAACCCTCGTCGAGGGCGCTGACGCGGCGCCCCTGCCGCGCCGGCGGCTCGAAATCTGGCTGCCGATTGCGATCGTCGTGATCGATCAACTGACGAAGGCGATGGTTCGTGCCACACTGCCGCTGCACGAGAGCGCGACCATCATCCCGGGGCTCGTGGACTTCACCCATGTTCGCAATACCGGTGCAGCTTTCGGCATCCTGAACGCCGTCGACTTTCCTTTCAAGACCGCCGTGATCGCGCTCGTCGCAACCGCGGCCCTCGTCGGCGTGGGGATGTACGCGGCCAGCCTGGCGCATCACCAGATCATCGCCCGCGTCGGCCTGGCGCTGATCATCGGCGGCGCGGCCGGCAATCTGCTCGATCGGGTCATTGTTGGCTCGGTCGTCGACTTCGTGGACGTGTACTGGCGCGGCTGGCATTTCTGGGCGTTCAACGTCGCCGACTCGGCCATCAGCATCGGCGTCGCGGTCATGATTCTGGATATGCTGACACCGGGCAGCCATGTGCGGGACGTGGCTCCATAGGAGCGCGAGGCCTTAAAAACGGAGCGCGAGGCTTTAGCCGAGCGACTATATGTATCCAAGACTTTTCGAGCTCGGACCAATCACGGTTTACACCTACGGCGTGCTGCTGGCGGCAGCGTACCTGCTCGGCCTGAAGCTGGCGATGAACCGTGCCAAAACACGCGGGCTCGACGCCAACCGGGTGCTCGACCTCGGCATCTACATCATCATCAGCGCGCTCATCGGCGCCAAGCTGCTCCTCCTCGTCACGGACTTCCGGACGTTCCGCGCCGACCCACGCGAGCTCCTGACGCTGGCGCGCTCCGGCGGCGTGTTCTACGGCGGGCTCATCCTGGCTGTCGCCGTCGCGCTCTGGTACATCCGCAAGATCGGGCTCCCGCTCTGGACGACCTGCGATGTCTTCGCGCCCGGCATCGCGCTCGGCCACGTCGTCGGGCGCTTCGGCTGTTTCTTCGCGGGGTGCTGCTACGGCAGACCGACGACGCTGCCGTGGGGGATTACGTTTACGGATCCGTTCGCCGCTGCGAACGTCGGGACACCCCTCGGCGTCGCGCTTCATCCGACGCAGCTGTACGAGGCGGGTGCCGAGCTGATCATCCTGCTCGTGCTGCTGGCGACGGAACGCAAGGGGCGGCCGTTCGCCGGACGGACGTTCTGGCTCTACATGCTGCTCTACGCGGTGTCCCGCTTCATCATCGAGTTCTATCGCGGCGACGAACGAGGAACCGTCGGCATGTTCTCGACCTCACAGTTCATTTCGGTGCTGCTGGCGCCGCTGGCCGTCGGGATGCTGGTGTACTTGTCGCGGGTCATCGCCCCCGAGCCGAAGCGGGCGCGAAAAGCGGCGTGATCATTGTTCCCGACGACAGCGACGGTGTTCGGCTCGACCGGTTTCTCGTGTCCGTACTGCCGCGGCATTCGCGGTCGCAGATTCAGCGCCTGATCAAGGACGGCCGTGTCTTGGTGGCGGGCCGTGAGGCCAGGGCCAATCAGCCGGTGAAGCGCGGACAGACCGTGACGGTCGACGTACCCGAGCCCGTCGATCCGGCGCCGCAGGGTGAAGCGCTCGATCTCCCGATTCTCTATCAGGACAAACACATCGCCGTCGTGGACAAGCCGGCCGGCATGGTCGTCCACCCGGCCGCGGGGCATGCGAGCGGGACGCTCGTGAACGCGCTGCTCCACCATGTGGACGATCTGAGTGGCATCGGCGGCGAAAAGCGTCCCGGTATCGTGCACCGGCTGGATCGCGGCACGTCGGGCCTGATGGTCGTCGCGAAACACGACGCCGCGCACGAGGAGCTGTCCCGTCAGTTTCGTGAGCGGGAAGTCGAAAAGGAATACACCGCCCTCGTGTGGGGCGAGGTGATGGCCGGACGGCGGATCGATGCGCCGATCGGGCGGGATCCGTCGAACCGAAAGAGGATGTCGTCGGCGTCGGCGCGGGTGAGGCGCAGCCGCGAGGCCGTCACGCGCATCGTCGGCGCCGAACACTTCGGACGCGTCCTGACGCTGGCGCGGGTGGCCATCCACACGGGCCGCACGCATCAGATCCGCGTTCACCTCAGCGCGATCGGTCATCCCGTCGTTGGCGACTCGCTGTACGGCGGAGTGCACAGGCGCGTGCCTGGTGACCTGCGGGCGGTCACGCACGTCGATCGTCCATTTCTGCACGCGTCAAGACTCGTGTTCACGCATCCGGAGGACGGGCGCCGGATGACGTTTACGAGCGAGCTGCCCGACGATCTCGCACGCGTGCTCGAGGAGCTCCGGGAGCAGATTCATGGCGATCGTCTTTGAGGGCCGGGTGTTTTCAGTCGAAGTCGGCGACCGAACTTTTCCGAACGGCCGCGTGCATCAAGTCGAAATCGTCCGCCATGCGCCTTCCGTCGTGCTGATTCCCACCGACGTTGACGGGCGTGTCGTGCTGATCCGGCAGTATCGCGCCCCGCTGGATCGCGAAATCTGGGAGTTTCCAGCGGGACGCGTCGACGCGGGAGAGAGTGCCGAAGACGCGGCGCGGCGGGAATGTGAGGAGGAAATCGGTCGCGTGCCGCATCGCCTGGTACGAGTGCGCGGGCTCTACCCGGCTCCTGGATTCTGCGACGAACAGCTCATCTTTTTTCACGTCTCCGAACTGCGTCCGCCACCCTCGGGCTCGGCGCGCACACCGGATGAGGATGAGTACATCGTGACCAAGTCGGTGACGATCGCAGAGGCGCGCGCAATGCTCGACTCCGGCGAGATCGTCGATCTCAAGACAGCGTACGCGCTGACGCTGCTCCGCTAGCATTCCAAGTTTCACGTTTCAACTCTCAAGTCTCTGGACCCTCGTCGGAGGACTTCTTCGACGGTCGCACAATGAATCGCGACCGTGTCCTCGACGTTTCTCGCGTAGCCGCCGGCGAGCACCACGACCAGCGGAATGTGCGCGTCGGCCACCGCATCGATCACCATGCGATCCCGGAGGCGCAGGCCGTCCTTCGTCAGCCTCAGGCCGCCGAGCGTGTCGTCCTCGAAGGGATCGGCGCCCGCGAGGTAGAAGACGCAGTCCGGTCGATGCGCGATGATGGCGGGCAGCGCGCGCGCGAGCTCACGCAGGTATGTCGCGTCGTGGACGCCGTCCGCCAGCCCGATGTCACGCGAGCCACGGGGCTTCCACATCGGGTAGTTGAGCTGCTGATGCATCGAGAGGGTGTACACGCGCGGATCGCGTTCGAAGATGAATGCCGTGCCGTTGCCATGGTGGACGTCGAGGTCGACGATGGCATGCCGTTCGACGCCGAAGCTCTGAAGTACCCGAACCGCGACAGCGACATCGTTGAAGGGACAAAAACCCTCGCCGTGGTTCGGAAACGCATGGTGGAGCCCGCCGCCGATATGCACAGCCGCACAGAGGTGGGAAGTCTCAAGGCTCAAGTCTGAAGGGGAGAGGCCGCAGACAACCCGAGCGGCCTCGATCGTGCCGCCGACCATCAGGCGGAACGCCTCGACCATCTCGCTGGACCAGGGCAGCTCGAGCTGCGCCAGGTCTTCGACCGTCAGTGCGCCGGATTGGAGCTTCGTCAGGTATTCGGACGTATGAACGAGTGCGAGGGCGGTCCACGACGCCGGCGCGGGCTCAACGAGGCTCGACGGACGCACGAGGCCGGCTTCGAGCAGACGGTCGACGATCAGCTGGTATTTGTTGGTCGGAAAAACGTGCAGCCCGATATCGATGCGATACCGGGCTGAATGGATGATTGGAACGCGCAAAGTGCAAGTCTGAACTCTCAAGTCTCAAGTCTCAGGAATCGGCATCCTGAGACTTCAAAACTTGAGAGTTGAGCGTTTCTACGGACGAGCCGCGACTGTGCCGCGAGCGGGTGGTTGCTTCTTCGCCGGGCGGACGTCGCTCGCGACCGGCACCAGGGCCAGCGCGAGGACCTCGTCGATCGTGGACACGAGATGGACGACCAGGTCCTTGCGGAGTTCCGGCGTCAGATCCTCGTTGACGTTCTTCCCGTTCTGCTTCGGCAGAATGACTTCCTTGATGCCGACTCGACGCGCGGCGAGCACCTTCTCCTTCACGCCGCCGATCGGCAGTACGCGTCCGGAGAGCGTGATCTCGCCGGTCATCGCGATATCGCCGCGGACAGGACGACCCGTCAGCTGCGACGCCATCGCCGTCGCCATCGTCACGCCCGCCGACGGACCGTCCTTCGGGATGGCTCCCGACGGCACGTGCACGTGCATCTCGGCGTTCTTGAAGAAGTCCGGGTCGATGTTGTATTCCTTCGCGTGCATGCGCAGCCAGGACAGCGCGGCGCGCGCGGACTCTTTCATCACATCGCCGAGCTGACCTGTCAGCGTCAGCGACCCTGTTCCAGCCATCCGTGACGCTTCGATGAAGAGCACCTCGCCGCCTGCCGGCGTCCAGGCCATCCCAATCGCCACGCCCGGATCCTTGGTCCGCTCCTCCATTTCCTCGTCGAGGAAGCGTGGTGCGCCAAGCATGGCGACGACGACGTCGGGCGTGATTTCGATCAGCGCTTCCGCCCCCTCGGCGCGGCGACGGGCCACCTTGCGGCAGAGCGAGCCGATTTCGCGCTCGAGATTTCTGACGCCCGCCTCGCGCGTGTACCCACGGATCACCTGACGCAACGCGTCGTCGGTGAAGCGGACGTCGTCGGACGTGAGTCCGTGGTTCTTCACCTGTTTATCGACCAGGTGGTCCACGGCGATTTTCAGCTTCTCTTCTTCGGTGTACCCGGCGATCTCCAGCACCTCCATCCGATCGCGCAGGGCGGGCGGAACGGGATCGAGCACGTTCGCGGTCGTGATGAACAGCACCTCGCTCAAATCGAACGGCACATCGAGATAGTGATCTCTGAACGTGTTGTTCTGTTCCGGGTCGAGGACCTCGAGCAGCGCGGACGAAGGGTCACCGCGGAAGTCCGAGCCGAGTTTGTCGATCTCGTCGAGGATGAACACCGGGTTCTTCGACTCGGCGCGGCGCAGTCCCTGGATGATCTGACCGGGCAACGCGCCGATGTACGTCCGGCGGTGTCCGCGAATCTCGGCCTCGTCACGCATGCCGCCGAGCGACACGCGGACGAACTTGCGGCCGATCGAGTCGGCGATGGATCGCGCCAGCGACGTCTTGCCGACGCCCGGAGGTCCAACAAAGCACAGGATCGGACCCTTGACGTCCGGATTCAGCTTTCGGACCGCCAGGTACTCGAGGATGCGATCCTTCGCCTTCTCGAGTCCGGAGTGGTCCGCGTCGAGCGTTTGTTTGGTCTTCGGGAGGTCGATGACTTCGTCGGTCCGCTTCGCCCACGGCAGAGCGACCAGCCAGTCGAGATACGTCCGGGAGACCGTGTATTCCGCGGCGGCCACGGGCATCTTGGAGAGCCGATCGAGCTCGCGGAGCGCTTCCTTCTTCACCGCCTCCGGCATGCCCGCCGCTTCGATCTTCTCCAGCAGCTCCTCGGTTTCCTTGGTCTGGTCGTCGCCCTCACCGAGCTCCTTCTGGATGGCTTTCATCTGCTCGCGGAGGAAGTACTCGCGCTGGTTCTTCCCGACCTCCGACTGGACCTGCGACTGAATCTTCGACCCGAGCTCGAGGACCTCGAGCTCCTTGATCAGAATCCGGTTCAGGTTGTCCATCCGCGCGCGGATGTCGAGCGTCTCGAGGACTTCCTGCTTGATCGCCGTGCTGATCGTGGAGAGCGACGAAGCGATGAAATCGGCCAGCCGGCCGGGTTCGACGATGTTGGCGGCGAGCGTCTGAAGATCGTCCGACAGGAGCGGCGACAGCGACACGACCTGCTGGAAATTCGTCTTGATGTTGCGCGCCAGGGCGTCGATCTCGAGCCGATCGGCGTCGTTGGTGTCCTCGGCGGCCGCCGTGACTCTGGCCCTGAGGTAGGGATGCATCGACACGACTTCGTCCAGTCGAAGCCGCGAGAGCCCTTGGACGATCAGTCGCAGGCTGCCATCGGGCAGCTTGAACATCTTGTGGATGTGGGTCGCGGTGCCGATGGTGTGCAAATCCGCCTGGGCGGGTTCGTCGATCGACGCGTCGCGCTGCGTGAACACCGCGATCAGCTTGCCGTTGGCAATCGCGTCGTCGATGAGCCGCACGGAGCTCTCGCGGGCAACGGCCAGGGGCATGAACGAATTGGGAAAGAGGACCGTGTCGCGAAGCGGGAGGATCGGCAGCTCGGATGGAATCGCGAACGGCCGATCGCCGATCGAGACGTCCTCGGTTTTGAGGTTCTCGATTTGATCGCTCATTTGGGCGACCTCACTTGGCTTTCTTACTTTTCCGAATTGTTAATTGCGGGCTTGCCGGAAGCGGAGGGGTTTGGGCTCCGCCGCCGGCGGAGCCCAAAAAAACGGGACGCCGATCTTACATGTCGAGGAAGAGCGAGGACGCGCCGCGCCGCGCGTTGGCCTGACGCTCCCGCTGTTCCGCGTTTTCCTTCCGCTCCTCGCAGTCCTTGCAGCGCACGGCGAAGGGAAGGGCACGCAGCCGCTTCTCGCCGATTTCGTCGCCGCACTCGAAGCAGTAGCCGTAATCGCCCTGATCCAGACGCTTGAGGGCGTCGTTGACCTTGTTGAGCGTCTCCGACTTCATCTGGATCAGCGCGAACTCGAGTTCTTCTTGAATATCGGCTTCGGAGCTCTCGACAGCATCGAGCACTTCGTTGAGCTTCCCGCCCCAGGTGCCTTCCTCGCGCACGCCGCGCATCTTGCCCTGCACCTCGGCCTGGATCTCCTTACGCCGCTCGTCGAGCATCAGTTTCAACTCGGCATAGCGAGTCCTCGACATCCGGGGTTCCGTAATCTTGTGAGCCTCTTTGTTCGCCATGACGCCGCTCCTTCTACCTTTCCAAGTCGGGGCCTAGTGCCCCAAGCCGCTACGCGAAAATTGCTGCCGGACTATGCAAATGAATTGCCAATGATATTATGAACTAGAGTCATATTGCAAGGCTGTCTCAGTCCAGGCCCGGCCGTTCTACTTCTATAGGACGCGGGCTTGCAATCCGGTACATTTCCCAGACAACCCCTGACAATCGGCGCATTCAAGATCTTATCCATCAACCAATTAAGATGATCATCCGACCTGAGTCAACCGTTTGTTCAAAATTCTTCGTTAAGCTTAGACGCCGGAGACATGCGAACGGTTCTCGCCATTGCACCGATTCATGTCCGCAATTGGAGACGAATGATGTGCCGGAATTCTCGGAGTGTGGTCAGTTCGTGCACCCGACGATCACATTTTCGGTAGGCCGAGGCGCAGCCCTGACACCGCTTCCTATTGGATCCGCAGGGCCTTGAGCGAAGCGTTCGGGACCACACCCCGCTCGACGAGAAGCTGGCCGCTCCTGGGGCTCCCGGTCCTGAGCCACCTCTCATAAAGCCGGAGCAAGTCCATGTTGGTCGTGCAGGACGTCCGTTCGCTCACTTCGTTGATGACGTCGGTAAAGGTGACGAATCGGTCACCCAGCTCGGCAAAAACCGGTGACAGCAGGTCGCGATCGGACCGGCTGAGCGCGTGATAGGCACATCCGCCAATCGCCGCGTAGTAGTCGACGTCGACGAGCTTTCTCCGGAGGGAATCGGAAAAGAAGCCCGAGACGAACAGGGAGACATCGCCAATCTGCTTCAGGCCCGCGCGCTGCCGGGAGCCACCGTGCTCCAGCGCCTGCGCGAGCTGCAGCGCCAGCGGCTCATCGTCGCTCGCCTGATCGGCCGACTGTCTCAGAAAGCCCGCGAGCAGCTGCACGAGATAGAACGCCGTCAGCTCGTGAGTGGCCACCCGCTGGTGATCCAGCGCAGCGGAGACGAGATCCTTGAAGTACTGGACGATGCCATCCGGCGCCGCCGCCTGTGACTCCATGAAGCGAAAGGGTGCAAGCCGCGTTCCGATGAGATCCAGTGAATTTCCGGGCAAAATGTACAATGGCTGGCTGTGCTCTGCCCTCTCTGCGGCGTTCGCAAGGCGCGTCGCGGCTGCCCGGCCCTCGGGCGGCAGATATGCGCGATCTGCTGCGGCACGAAGCGCCTGACCGAGATTGCCTGTCCGGGCGACTGCGCCTGGCTCGCCAGCGCGCGCGAGCACCCGCCCGCATCGGCCGTGCGACAGCAGCAGCACGATCTGTCATTGCTCGTGCAGTTCATGCGCGACTTCAGCGAGCGTCAGTCCCGGCTCTTCTTCCTGATCCAGACCTTCTTCAACGAGTACAAGCCGTCCGAGCTTCAGCCGCTGATTGACGACGACGTGGCGGATGCCGTGTCGTCACTGGCTGCCACCTACGAGACGGCCTCGCGTGGCGTGATCTACGAGCACCGTCCCTCGTCTCTGGCGGCCGAACGCCTGGTGACCGCGCTCAAACCCGCGCTCGCTGAGGCTGGAAAGGGTCTTGGCTCCTCCTTCGACCGCGACGCGGCCGTCGTGCTGCGTCGCGTCGGCGAGGCCGTTGTCGCCGCGCGGGCCGGCGATCCGGCGAATCGGCGTGCGTTTCTCGCGCTCGTGTCGCGGGTCATTCGGCGCCCTGACAACACTGACGAAGCGCGAGCCGGTTCCGACGAGGAATCAGGCAGCCGGGCGGCGCCAGCTTCTCGGTTGATTGTCCCGTAACGGGACCTGTATAGTTAGAGTTTTGCATATGGCCAAACATTGCGAGATTTGCGGAAAGACTCCCGTCGTGGGCCGTCAACACAGCCACGCCAACAATGTCAGCGCCCGGCGGTTTGAACCCAACCTCCAACTGGTGCGGGCGATGGTTCACGGCGGCGTAAAGCGCATCCGCGCGTGCACGCGCTGCATCCGGTCCGGCAAAGTCGTCAAAGCCGCCTGATGAAGCAGGCGCTGACAACCGACGGCGCCCCCAAAGCGATCGGGCCGTACTCCCAGGCGATCCGCGTGGGCCAGCTGTTGTTTCTGTCGGGACAGGTGGCGCTCGACCCGGCCACCGGCCAGATCGTGGAGGGGGACGTCGCGGCCCAGGCTCACCGCGTGATGATGAACCTGTCTGCGGTTCTGAAGGCCGCGGGGCTGACCTTCGCCGACGTCGCGCGTACGACGATCTACCTGGCCGACATGAACGATTTCGGCAGGGTCAACGAAGTTTACGGATCGTATTTCTCGGAGCCCTATCCTGCGCGAGCGACCGTCCAGGTCGCGCGGCTGCCGAAAGACGCGCGCGTCGAGATCGACGCCGTCGCGAGCTTCGCGTAGAGTCTCTTCCGGCGCTAACCTGCTCGGCCGGCGCGTTCCACGCCCAGCACACCGTCCACGCTCTTCAGCGATTTGATCACTTTCTCGAGGTGCGCGAGGTCGCTGATCTCGACCGTCATGTCGAGGCGCGCGTGCCGGCCTTCATCGGTGTGCGCTTCCATGTTCCGGATGTTCGTATTGAGATCCGCAATCTTGGCGCTGACCGCGGCGAGCAGCCCTTTGCGATCCTCGACTTCCATCGTCAGTTTGACGGTGTAGCGCGCGGCCGCATCCGTGCCCGGCGCCTTGTCCCACTCGACCTCGATTCGCCGCTCCGGATCGTAAAGGAGGTTGACGACGTTGGGACACGTCGCCGAATGGACCGACACGCCCTTGCCGCGCGTGATGTAGCCGACGATCTTCTCGCCGCGAATCGGATTGCAGCAGCGGGCGCGAAAGACCATCAGATCGTCGAAGCCGCGAACCTTGATCTTCTCCTCGCCGGTGCCGAGCACGCGGCGGACCACCGCGGCCACGGGACCGTCCGGCGCCTTCTCCCGCAGCTTGTCGCCGGGCACCAGCTTGACGAACACCTGGCGCGGCTGCAGCTTCCCGTATCCGATCGCAGCGAACAGGTCGTCGGGCTTCTGCGCGCCGAACTCCGACAGCGCCGTGGCGAATTCCGCGCCGTCCATCAGGGTCTTCGCGTTGAGATCGAAGCGGCGAGCCTCCTTTTCGAACAGTTTCCGACCGAGCTCCGTGGCACGCGTTTTTTCCTCCCGCCGGATCCAGTGCTTGATCTCGTAGCGGGCGTGGGACGTGACGACGAAGTTCAGCCAGTCGCGACTCGGTTTGTGCCCCGCCTGCGTGATGATCTCGACGATGTCTCCGTTTTTCAGCTTGCTGCGCAAAGGCACCATCTTGCCGTTGATGCGCGCGCCGACGCACTGCTGCCCGACGTCGGTGTGGACCGAGTAGGCGAAGTCGATCGGAGTCGCGCCGCGCGGGAACGACTTCACGAGACCTTTGGGCGTGAACGCGTAGACGTCATCGGGGTAGAGCTCGACCTTGAGGTTCTGGATGAACTCGTTCGGATCGCGAACCTCGCGCTGAATGTCGAGCAGCTGGCGCATCCAGCGGAAATATCGCTCGTCACGGTGATCCCCGATCCGCCCTTCCTTGTACTTCCAGTGCGCGGCAATGCCCTCTTCAGCCATCCGGTGCATTTCGATCGTGCGAATCTGCACTTCGAACGGGGTGCCGTGCTCGCTGATGACCGACGTGTGCAGCGACTGATACCCGTTGGGGCGCGGCATCGCAATGAAGTCCTTGATCCGGCCGGGGACCGGCGACCAGGTCTGGTGGATGATGCCGAGCGCCGCGTAACAGTTTTTGACGCTGTCGGTCACGATGCGGAGCGCCATGAAGTCGTAGACCTGTTCGAGCTCGATCCGTTGTTTCTGGAGTTTCTGGCTGATGCTCCACAGGCGCTTGATCCGGCCGTCGATCTCGATGACCGGCACTTGCGCATCGGCAAGTTTCTTCGCAACGGTCTTCTTGAGCTCTTCGATCAGCCCTTCGGTCTGGCGGCGCTTCGCGTCAACGCGCGCGCGAAGGGCTTCGTAGGCCTGCGGCTCCAGATAGCGGAACGACAGCTCTTCGAGCTCGTTCTTGACCTTGCTCATGCCCAGGCGATTCGCGATCGGCGCGTAGATGTCCCGCGTCTCCTGGGCCACCTGGATGCGCTTCTCGTCGGACAGGTGGTTGAGCGTCCGCATGTTGTGGAGCCGATCCGCCAGCTTGACGAGGATGACGCGGATGTCGTCCACCATCGCCAGGAGCATCTTCCGGAAGTTCTCGGCCTGCCGCTCTTCGCTCGAGGAGAACGGCATGGCACTGATCTTGGTCACCCCTTCCACGACGTGGGCGACCTCGGGCCCGAAGAGCTCCTGAATGCGCTCGATCGTGGTCAGGGTGTCCTCGACCACGTCGTGCAGCAGCCCGGCGGCGATGGCGACGACGTCGAGCTTCATGTCGGCGAGGAAGTCGGCCACGGCCAGGGGGTGTATGAGGTAGGGCTCCCCGGAATGGCGGACCTGTCCCCGGTGCTCGAAGGCCGAAAACACGTAGGCGCGCCTGAGCAGTTCGACGTCGGCGTCGGGGCTGTAGGCCCGGACTTTTTCGAGGAGATCCTCGAAGCGAATCATGGAAATCGGTGTCTAACGCAATATTAAGCCGTGCCTTGACGTACGTTTTTTCGCTTCACTATACTGGCCCGGTTTTAGCCACGGCAATTTTCTCGCCTGAAGGGGGCATCAATGCGTTCTTTGTCGGGTGCATCGCTGGCCATCGCTGCGGTGCTGGCGCTCGGTTCGGCGGGCTGCAGCAAGGTCGGGGAGCTGCAGGCCATGAAGAGCTTCAAGGCTGCCAACCAGGCGTATTCGCAGCAGGATTACAAGAAAGCGGCGGAGTTGTACGAGCAGGCCATCCAAGCCGCGCCCGATACGCAGGCAGGCCACCAGTCCTACTTCTTCCTCGGCAACAGCTACGACAACCTGTACAAGCCGAGCAAGAAGGGTGACGCCGCCAACGACGCGTTGTTGACCAAGGCCGTCGACAACTACAACAAGGCTGCCGAGACGTTGTCGACGTCGAACGACCCGATCGACAAGACGCTCGGGAAGCGGTCGCTGGAATTCCTGGTCAACACCTACGGCGCCGAGAAGCTCAACGATCCGGGCAAGGCGGAGCCGGTGCTGCAGAAGATGATCCAGCAGGATCCGGGCGACCCGGCCAATTACTTCCAGCTCGCGAAGCTGTACCGAGGACGCCGGCGTCTACGAAGCCGCCGAACAGATGTACACCAAAGGTAAGGAAGCCAAGCCTGGCGATTCGGCCGGCTACATGCAGCTGGCCGGCTACTACAACCGACAGGGCCAGTTCGACAAGACGATTGAGGCGCTCGAGCAGCGCGCGTCGCGCGAGCCGAACAATCCCGAAGCCTATTACACGATCGCGACGTTCTACTGGGACAAAGCGTTCCGCGATGCCCGACTGAAAGAGTCCGACAAAAAGGAACTCGTCGGGAAGGGCGTGCAGGCGATCGATCATGCGTTGCAGATCAAGCCGGACTACGCCGAGGCCCTCGTCTACAAGGGCCTGCTCCTGCGCCTGCAGGCGAACATGGAGAAGAGCCCGGAGAAGCAGAAGGAGCTGCTCAAGGAAGCCGACCAGCTTCGCGACAAGGCCAACGAACTGCGCAAAAGGTCGGCGTCAGGGACGAACAACTAGCGCGCGTTCTTCGCGCCTACGAGCCATTGGATCAGGGCCGGCGGGCATCGTCCGCCGGCCTTTTTTTGTTCCAAGGTCGTCACATCAGCCGGGGTAAAATCGCACGTCTTTTCGTATATTTCCCCGATGGAGACAGCAATGACGAAGATGAAGTGGTCGCGCCTCGCCGGCGTGATCGGCGCGATGTGCGTGTTCGTGCTTGCCGCGCCTTCCGTACATGCGCAGACGATGACCACCGCCTCGATGACCGGCACGGTCAGGGACGCGCAGGGTGCGGTCATCCCGGGCGCCAGCATCTCTGCCGTGCACGAGCCGTCCGGGACACCCTACGAAACGGTGACGCAAGCCGACGGGCGCTTCACGATTCCGGGCATGCGCGTTGGCGGCCCGTACAAGGTCACCGCGGCGCTCCAGGGATTCACGACCGAAGTCAAGAGCAACATCACCCTCCAGCTCGGCGTGGCGCAGGAGCTCGACTACACGCTGAAGGTTGCGACGCTGTCGGAAACGATCACCGTCGTCGGCCAGAGCGATCCGGTGTTCAGCTCGAGCCACACGGGCGCGGCGACAGCGGTTATGCGCGATGATCTCGCGTCTCTGCCGACGGTCTCGGGCCGCATGACCGACATCACGCGCCTCACGCCGCAGTACGGCGGGTCTGGCACGTTCGCCGGCGCGGACAACCGCGCGAACAACGTCACGGTCGACGGCTCGTACTTCAACAACTCGTTCGGCCTCGGCGTCACGACCGGCGGCATCGGCGACCGGACGGGCGTGGCGCCAATCTCGCTCGAAGCCGTCGAACAAATTCAGGTGCAGGTGGCGCCGTACGACGTGCGCCAGGGCAACTTCACCGGCGCCGGCGTGAACACCGTCACCCGCAGCGGAACCAACAGCATCACGGCCTCGTACTACCACCGTCAGCGCAACCAGTCCTACGTCGGCACGGACGCGGCAGGACAGGTCGTCAACCCCGGCACGTTCGACACGACGGTCAACGGGACGTGGGCCGGCGGTCCGATCATCAAGAACAAGTGGTTCGCGTTCGGGGCGTATGAGAAACAGTCGGACAGCCGCCCCTTGACGACATTCATGTCTAACCCAGGCGGCGCGCCGGTCACCGGCAACACGACCCGTGTGCTCACGTCGGACATGCAGGGCCTGAGCGATTACCTCCAGAAGAACTTCAATTACGCGACCGGCCCGTTCGACAACATCCCGAAGCTGACGCCAGCCAAGCCGTGGATGATCAAGAGCGATTACAACGTCAACAGCCAGAACAAGGTGACGTTCCGCTACAACCAGCTGAACTCGAACACGGACGCCCTCCAGTCGGGCGGGACGTCGCTCGGTAACTATTCGCGTGCGACGAATTCGACGCAGTTCCTCTCCTTCGCCAACTCGAACTACCAGATCCTCGAGAACCTCAGGTCCGGCGTGGGCGAGTGGAACTCCGTTTTCAAGAGCAGCCTGACCAACAACCTGCTCGTCGGGTACACGCACCAGGACGAGAGCCGCGGCGACAAGGGGCAGAACCCGGCCTTCCCGTTCGTGGTCATCGGCGACGGTGCGGGAACCGCGTTGGCGACGTTCGGCAACGAGCCGTTCACGCCGTTCAATCTCCTCCGCTACAACACGTTCCAGGTGCAGGACAGCGTGACGAAGTTCGCGAAGAACCACTCGATCACGTTTGGCGGGAACCTCGAGAAGTTCCACTCGGACAACTCGTTCTACTTCGGTGTCCAGAGCGCCTACACGTACGCCTCACTGGCAGACTTCTATACAGACGCGAACGGCTACCTCGCGAACCCGAACCGCACGGTGTCGCCGGTGAACCTGGTGGGCTTCCAGGTGAAATATCTGCTCCAGCCGGGCCAGACGACGCCGCCGCTGCAGCCGCTCGACGTGATCTACGCCGGCGGTTACGTTCAGGACGAGTGGCGTCCGCGCAGCAACCTGACGGTCACCTACGGGTTGCGCGTCGACGTGCCGCGTTTCGGCGCGACGGGCTTCGACAACCCCGTGGCGGACCAACTGACGTTCCGGGATCAGGACGGTTCGCCGGTGAAGTACAACACCGGCCAGTTGCCGAGCGTGACGCCGTACTGGTCGCCGCGCGTCGGATTCAACTACGATCTCAACAGCGATCAGGCCACGCAGCTGCGCGGCGGCACGGGCCTGTTCAGCGGCAAACCGCCGTACGTCTGGATCTCGAACCAGATCGGCAATACGGGCGTGCTGGCGGGCTTCATCGACACACGCCCGCAGACGTCGACCACGGTGTATCCCTTCAACCCGAGCACGGACAAGTACAAGCCCGCGCCCACCGGCGGCACGGCCGCGAGCTACGAGCTCGACCTCACCGACAACGGCTATCGCTTCCCGCAGACGTGGCGGACGAACATCGGGGTCGATCGGAAGCTGCCGTGGGGCCTCGTCGGCACGCTCGACTATTTGTACAGCCGCGACATCAACGCGCCGATGTACATCAACGCGAACCTGCCGGCTTCCAACAGCGCATACACCGGCGTGGACAACCGTCCGCGGTGGGCTGTGATTCCCGGCGGTGCTCCCGCCTGCGTCACCACCATAGGCTCGGAGAATGGTCCGTGCGTCAACAAGATCAACAACGCCAAGGGCAATCAGGTCACCGCGAACTACGTGCTCAAGGACCAGAGTCAGAACCGGGCCTGGAACATTTCGGGTGCGCTGACCAAGAACATGACGCACGGCTTCTCGGCCAGAGGCGGCTTCAACTACGGCCGCTCGTGGAGCCTGATCGAGCCGTCATCGACGGTGGCGACGATCTTCGGAAGCAACGGAATCGTCAACGACCCGAACAACCCGGCGCTCGCCTACTCGCAGAATTCCCCGGGCCAACGATACTTCGCCGCCCTCAACTACACCGCGTCGTACTTCAATTGGGGCGCAACGACGTTCTCCGTCTTCTATGACGGCCACACGAACGGAAACACCAGCTACACGTTCGCCAGCGACGCGAACGGCGATGGCTTAAACACGAACGACCTGATTTACATCCCCAAAGACACGTCCGAGATGAACTTTAAGCAGTCGTCCGCGGGCTTCACGCCCGCGCAGCAGGCGGCAGCTTTCGAGCAACTGATCGAGAGCGATCCCTATCTCAGCTCGCACCGCGGTCAGTACGCGCAGCGCAACGCCGTTTTCCTGCCGGTCGTCAACCGCATCGACTTCAGCGTGATGCAGGACGTGCATTTCACGATTGGCGGCAGGAAAAACACCGGACAGATCCGACTCGACATCGCGAACTTCGGCAACCTGCTGAACCACGACTGGGGCGTCGGAACCCGTTTGACGAACAACCTGATCCTGACCAGCCCGGGCGCTGACGCGCAGGGACGCCTTACGTACAACCTGCAGACACTGAACGGCCAGCTCATCACCAACGCTCGACAGCTGTCGGCAAACCTCCTGAGCGGGACTCAGTTGTCGAGCGACGTCTACGTCCTGATGCTCAGCTTCAGGTATACGTTCCAATAGGCCTAAGTGGGTGGCGCCCTGCGGCCACGCTGAGCGAGGGCCTGTGAAGCCCGAGTGAAGCGTCAGCGTCAGAACGCGCCGGGGGTGGGGCCCCGGCGCCAGTGAAGAGAAGTTAGTCAGGTGGGTCGGGCAGAGCCCAGCGAGACCGTTCAGGGCCGGGGCGAGAAATCGTCCCGGCCCTTCGTACTTGTGTCCTAGTTATGCACTCAACAGCGCTTGGGTCGGTGACCGTCGCTCTCGTAGTCGCGCTACTGGGGACCAACGGACGGATCGTGTCGACGCAGGGGCCCGCAACGGCACGGGGAGGTCCGGCCGGCGGCATGCACCTTCTGTCGCCGGCCGTGGTCAGCACGTGGACCGCTCATCGAAACGACGATGGCACGACGACCAAGCTGCTCGTATTGTGGCGCGGGAGTCCAGGGTGGCTGTCGAGAGGCCCGCGCGGGCACGGATTTGGAAGCGGAGGGTTCGACGGATACTGGCTGTCGTCCGCGAACGGGACCACATTCACCGTCGAGTTCGATTTCGCTGGGCGAACCGCCGTGATACTCGGGAAACGGATCTCGCTTGCTGATACGAATGTCGTGCTCGTCGACTTTGCAGACCGTTCCGGAAGTCCCGCAATCGCCGGGTGTCACAGAATCGACTTCCCGAGTGTCGCGAAAGCCATCGCGGATCCCGTGCCCACGATCATCCAGCAGACGCCCTTTCTCTTCGAGTACCTGCAATGCGATGTTCGGCTGCCAGATCGCACGATGGATGCCGAGCGACTGAGGCTCTGCAGCGAAGTGAGACCAGTCAGTCGCTAGCGACCAACTCGTTCTGTTCACTGAAGCAGAGAATGTAGCCGTCCGGATCCTCGACGTAAAAGTCTCGGCAGGCCCAGGGTCTTCCTTCAAGCGGCCGGATCACCCGAGCGCCGCGCGTTTGCAACTCGCTGAACAATTCCTGGATGCCGGACACCGAAATGTATGCGTCCAGGTGTTCGTTCCGTTGCCGGTGTTCTCTCTCCCCGGCCAGTTTCGGCGCATGCTTGAGATGTATCGCGAATCCGTCACGCCTGACGCCCGCATAGAACGACTGATAGTTGAAATCGAGCTCGAAGCCAAGATTGTCACGGTAGTACGCAATCGCCCTTTCGAGATCGTCGACGAGAAACTGCGGGACTATCCCGGTAACGTGTCCAGTACGGTGAACTGCCGCAGCAGGCATCTCATCCCTCGGTCGGTCAACCGACAACCAACAACTGACGACCAACTCCAGCAATCATCCCTTCCGTGATGATGCCGACCCCGTTCACGCCCGCCCCGTTGGCGGCGTCGATGACATCCACAATCGCCTGATACTTGAGCGACGGCGCGCCCGAAACGTACATCGTCTTGTCGCGTCGTCTCGCGTAGATGTCGCGGAGCCGGGATTCCAACGCGACAACCGCCACGGCCTAGCGGTTGATCGCAAGACGCCGTCAGCCGCGTACTCGACCACGATTTGATCCGACGGGGCGTCGGATCGCTGTGCGCGTGTCTTCGCCGGCAACTGGGTGTCGATGCCATACTGGGTCAGCGGCGGACTCGCGAGGAAGATGACGACACCAGTCGAAAGAGAAAGGGCCGGTGCTCGTTCGAGTCACCGGCCCTTTCTCTCTCGAAATTACGGAATCAAGAATTCCGAATTAGGAATCAATTCCTCATTCCTAATTCCCCCATTCCTGATTTCTCAGTTCGTCGCGCCTCCGGCCTTGCGCATGCCTTCGGTGACGATGCCGACCTTCTCCACTCCAGCGCCCTTGGCTGCATCGATGACTTCGATGATGTCCTTGTAGCGCAGCGTGGCCGCGCCGATGATGAACATCGTCTTGTCCTTGCGCTGGTCGAAGACGTTCCGCAGCCGCGTCTCGAGTTCGGCCATCGTGACGTCCTGCTTGTTGATCGAGAGCTTCTTTTCAGCTGAATAGTCGACAACGATCTGGCTGACGTCCGGCGTCACGTCTGTTTGCTTCTTGCTTTCAGCCGGCAGGTTGATGTCGACGCCCTTCTGAGTCAGAGGCAGCGCCGCCATGAAGATGACGAGGAGCACGAGCAGCACGTCGATGAGCGGCGTGACGTTCATGTCCGCGCTGGCGTGCAGAACCTCGCCCTTGACGACCTTGTCCGCGCCGAGGTGATGGTGAGCGTGAGCCATTACTTGCCTCCCGCCGCGCCTTCGGCGCCCTTCTTACGTTCGGTGATGAGGCCGATGTCCTCGATGCCGGCGTTGCGCAGCTGGTCCATGGCCTGCATCACGGCGCCGTACTCGACTTCCTCGTCCGCTTTGATCAGGACGACCTTCTCTTTCTTGTTCTCGAGAAGCTCGTTCAACCGCGTCGCCATCTCGCCTTCGGTGACGGGCTTGGCGTTCAGGTAGAACGACTTGTCCTTGCTGATGGCCAGCACCGTCTGCTCCTGCGTCTCGGGCTTGTCCGTCGTGTTCGCAGCCGTGGGCAGCCGGACCGCGACGCCCTGCTGCAGCATCGGAGCCACGAGCATCATGATGATGAGGAGCACCAGCATGACGTCGACGAGCGGGGTGACGTTGATGTCGGATTTGATCCCGCCCTTGGCGCCGCCAAGATCCATTGCCATAGCTAATCTCCAGATCCAAATTGCGGACTTCGGATTGCGGATTGCGGATTCATTGAAGATTGAATCATCGATTCAATCCGCATTCCGCAATCCCCATTCCGCAATGCTAGGCGGTCTTCTTGATGAAGTAGTCCACGAGCTCCGACGACGAGTTGTCCATCTCGACGTTGAAGTACTCAATGCGCGCCGTCAGGTAGTTGTAAATCCAGACCGCGGGAATCGCGACGACCAGACCGAGCGCGGTCTCGACGAGCGCTTCCGAAATACCGACCGAGACGGCGCCGATACCGGCCGAGCCGCTCGCGCCGATGCCCTGGAACGCGTTGATGACGCCGACGACCGTGCCGAGCAGTCCGACGAACGGCGCCGTGGAGCCGATCGTCGCGAGCGCGGCCACGCCCTTCTTCAGGTCCGATGCGGTGAGGGCCGACGCGCGCTGAATCGAGCGGCGCACGGTGTCCATCAGGTCTTCGCGGTTCATCTGGCCGCCGCTCTCCTGCTGGAATTGATATTCCTGTAAGCCGGCTAAGACGACTTTGGCGAGATGGCTGTAGCGGTAGTTCTTGGACGTCGACAGCGCGATCGCGTCCTTGAGCCGGCCTTCCTTGAGGTGCTTGGCGACCTGCGGGGCGTAGACCTTCGACTGGTTACGCGCCTGCTGGTAGGTGAAGAACCGCTCGATACCCACACCGAGCGACCACATCGACATGATGAGGAGCACGACGGCCACTGCCTTGGCCACGTAGCCCATCGACTGATACATCGCCATTAAATCCACGGTCCATCCTCCTAGCTAGCCTGCGAATCTGGTAATCGAGTAATTGGGTAACTTGGTAATTGATCGCCCGATCGTCGAATTCCTATTGCAACGTGAAATTGACGGTGACCGTCATGATGACCGGCACCGGCACGCCGTTGAGCGTCGTCGGCGTGAACGTCCACTGTTTGACCGCGTCGAGCGCCGCGGCGTCGAGCAGCGGAATCGACCGAAGCACTTTCGCGTCCTGCACGCTGCCGGTCGGGCCGATGGTCGCTTCGATGATGACGACACCCTGAACGCGCGCGGACTGCGCGATCGCAGGATACACGGGCCGAACGTCTTTCACCTTGGTCGGCGGACGAATCGCGCCGCCGACGCGAACGGGCGCGGGAGGCGGAGGCGGCGGGGGCGGCGGGGGCGCTTCCGCAAGGCCGCCGACAATGCCGCCGGTCACGCCACCGACAACGCCGCCTTCGACGCCGCCGACAACGCCCTTCACACCTTGTTCGATGCCCGTCTCAGGTTTGATTTCACGCGGCGCTTCGACCGGTGCGGCCGCCGGGTTGACGTCCATCTTCGGCGGCGGCGCGACGGCTGCCTGCGGCGGTGGAGGTGGCGGTGGCGGCGGGGGCGGCGGTGGAGGCGCCGCAACGAACGCCATCATCGACGGCGGCGTCGGGAGGACGTCGGCCGCCATGAGCGGGATGATGACGATGGCCGCGAGTAACGTCGTGTGCAGAATGATGGACACGGGGACCGTGTACCACTTCTTACTGCCAACCTTGATGGACGGCTTGACGATGTCGCCGAACATGTCACGTGGCACGGATGGCTCCTCCTCTACGACAACGACCAGGCTTGCAAAGACGGCGTTCGGCGCAAGGGCGCCGATTATAGTCAGTCGAAAAACGACGAGTCAACGAAACTCAGCACGGTTAGACACCGAATTTCGCCGAATGGCCCACTGTCCGGACCCGCCCACGCCACAAACTCGTAAAAAGTCTTCTTCAGCCGGGCTTATGTGCCCGACCCGATCCGCATACCGTAAAACGACCGATGGACGAAGAAGAGCGAGGCGACGAAGAATGCTGCGGCAATCGCGTGGCTCAGGCCGACGCCGGCGTCGGCCGTGAGCCGCACGGCCAGCTGGACGGCCAGCAACCCGAAGAGAGTCGTGAACTTAATGACCGGGTTGAGCGCCACGGACGAGGTATCCTTGAACGGGTCGCCCACCGTGTCCCCGACGACCGTGGCCGCATGCAAGGGCGTACCCTTCGCCTTCAGTTCGACTTCCACGATCTTCTTGGCGTTGTCCCAGGCGCCCCCCGCATTGGCCATGAAGATGGCCTGGTAGAGCCCGAAGAGCGCAATCGATATCAGGTAGCCGATGAAGAAATAGGGCTCGAGAAACGCAAACGCCAGCGTGGAAAAGAACACCGTCAGGAAGATGTTGAACATCCCCTTTTGCGCATATTGCGTGCAGATCTCGACGACCTTCTTACTGTCGGCGACCGACGCCTTCTCCACCCCTTCGAGCTTGATGTTCGCCTTGATGAACTCGACGGCCCGGTAGGCTCCCGTGGTCACCGCCTGGGCCGACGCGCCCGTGAACCAGTAGATCACCGCGCCGCCCGTGATGAGACCGAGCAGAAACGGCGGATGGAGCAGGGACAAATTGGTCACCAGGGCCGGCTGCAGTCCCTTCGTCAGGGCCACGATGATCGAGAAAGTCATCGTGGTCGCGCCGACGACCGCCGTGCCGATGAGGACCGGCTTCGCCGTGGCCTTGAACGTGTTGCCGGCGCCGTCGTTTTCCTCGAGCAGATCCTTCGCCCGCTCGAAACGCACGTCGAAGCCGTACTCGCGCTTCAGACTTTCCTTGATGCCCGGGATGTGTTCGATGACCGACAGCTCGAAGACCGACTGCGCGTTGTCCGTGACCGGACCGTACGAATCGACGGCGATCGTCACCGGGCCCATGCCCAGGAAGCCGAACGCGACCAGACCGAAGGCAAACACGGCGTGCGCAATCATCAGATCCTGCAGGCCGAGGTCGCTGATCAAGTAGGCCACGCCCATCAGGGAGACGATGCTCAGACCCAGCCAGTAGGCACTGAAGTTGCCGGCGACGAAACCGGACAGGATGTTGAGCGACGCGCCACCTTCCTTCGAGGAGGCGACGACTTCCCGGACGTGGCCCGAGTCGACGGAGGTGAAGACCTTGACGAACTCGGGAATGATGGCGCCCGCCAGCGTGCCGCACGTGATGATCGTGGAGAGCTTCCACCACATGGTGCCGTCGCCCAGATCGGGAATCAGGTAGTAGGAGACGGCGTAGGTGATGCCCACTGAAATGATCGACGTGAGCCAGACGAGCGAGGTCAGCGGCGCTTCGAAATTCATCTTGTCGACGCTGCTGTACCGGTTCTTCGCAATCGCTTCGTTGATGAAGTACGACAGGCCGCTCGCGATGATCATCATGATGCGCATGACGAAGATCCAGACGAGCAGCTGGACCTGCGTGCGCTCGTTCGGGACGGCTTCGAGGATGAACGTGATGAGCGCCACACCCGTGACGCCGTAGGTCTCGAACCCGTCTGCGCTCGGTCCAACCGAGTCGCCGGCGTTGTCGCCCGTGCAGTCGGCAATCACGCCCGGGTTGCGCGCGTCATCCTCTTTGATGTTGAAGACGATCTTCATCAGGTCCGACCCGATGTCGGCGATCTTGGTGAAGATGCCGCCGGCGATGCGCAATGCCGCCGCGCCGAGCGATTCGCCGATGGCGAAGCCGATGAAGCAGGGGCCGGCGAGCTGACGTGGAATAAAGAGGAGAATGCACAGCATCAGCAGGAGCTCGACGCTGATGAGGAGCATCCCGATGCTCATCCCGGAGCGCAGCGGGATCGCGTAAATAGGATACGGCTTGCCGCGCAGGCTGGCGAACGCGGCGCGCGAGTTGGCGAACGTGTTCACGCGGATGCCGAACCAGGCGACGCCGTAGCTGCCCGCGATGCCAATCAGGCTGAAGAGCAGGATGATGACGACGCGCATCGGCTCGAGGTGGCTCAGCACCCCGAAGTAGAAGATCATGATCACGCCGATGAACATCTCGAGGATCAGGATGAACTTGCCCTGGGTGATGAGGTAGGTCTTGCAGGTCTCGTAGATCAGCTCCGACACTTCGCGCATCGACGCGTGCACCGGCAGGTTCTTCAACTGCGTGAAGACGAACAGACCGAACCCGAGGCCGAGCGCGCAGACGACGAGGCCGCTCATGAGCAGCGTGCGCCCGTTGACGCCGTGAAAGTCGACGGTCGACAGATCCGGCAGGACGAGATTCGCCTCACCGCTGCCGGCCTCGCGTGCCGCGCTCTGCGCTGCGACGCCCGGCTGGGCCGCGGCCGCCTTGGGCCTGAGAACCACGAATGTCGCGGCCACGATCAACAGGGCGACGCCAAGCCGCCCGAGATATCTCTGCACGGTCACACCCATTTCACCTCGCGCAAAAGCTGGGATTATAGACGTACCTTGGGCGGCAACGCCATGCCGCCCGTGAGGAACACGCGGATACCGTCTTCGACCGAAATATCGGGGAACACGACGCGCTCGCGCTCGCAGATCACGATGTCGCCCAGGTAGAGGTTATTAGTCGGCACGAACACCGCGAGCATCGCCTCCGGCCCGCTCCCGCGATCGGCCGTGAACTCCCGCGTGAGAAACCCGAGCATGTAGCCGCGCCGCGCGTCCTCGATCATCACGACGCGCTTGAACCCCGACTCGCTGTCGGGATTGAACGCCGCGACCAGTTGCTTCACCGGCGAATAGATCTTGTTGAACACCGGCACGCGCAACAGCCACATTTCCGCCTGCTGCAGCACGCGCCGACCGATCACGTTTCTGGCAAACGCACCGACGAGCACGATCGCCCCGGCCGTCGTAGCAATCCCCAGTCCAGGAATCCGTCGCCCGAGCAACCGGTCGTACAGCGGCGTCGATGCCCCGTCGACCAGATTGAACAGCCAGATCATCGCCGCCACGCTGATGAACAGCGGCACCATCACGAAAAAGCCCGCGATGAAACTGCGGCGGAGCCAGGACATGCACTACATCCAGCCGGACATGGCTGCGACGATGATCGCCACGCCGAAGGCGATCCGGTACCACGCAAACGGACCGAAGCCGGAACGACGAACGTAATTGAGAAACGGTCTGACCACCGCCGCCGACGCCAGGAACGCCATCACGAAACCGACGGCCACCTCGACACCACGCGCCGACGCGAGCTCGTGACGCGCCTCGAAGAGTTCGTGCGCGAACGCCGCCGCCATCGTCGGCATCGCGAGAAAGAACGAGAACTCCGCCGCGGCGCCGCGATCGACCCGCATCAACATCGCGCCGACGATCGTTCCGCCCGACCGCGAGATGCCGGGAATCAACGCCAGCGTCTGCCAGGTGCCGACGGCCAGCGATCGCCCGACGGGCAGGCTGTCCACGTCGAACACGTCAGGCTGCGGACGCGTCCGTTCGACGACCAGCATCACGATGCCGCCAACGACGAACGCCGTCGCCATCACGACGAAGCTTCCGTAGAGAACCGTTTTGACGAATTTCGAGAAGAGCGCGCCGGCGATCAGCATCGGGACCGTCGCCAGCACGATCTTGAACGCGAAGCGACGCGCCTCCGGCTGCGACGGTAGTCCGGTCAGGATCGTGACGAGCTTCGCGCGATACAGCCACACGACGGCGAGTATCGACCCCAGCTGAATCATGATCGTGAAAATGCCGCCGGGATCGTCGAACCCAAGGAGGCGTTCGCCGATGAGCAAATGCGCCGTGGACGACACGGGCAGGAACTCGGTCAGGCCCTGCACCACGCCGAGCAGGGCCGCTTTCACCAACGTTGACATCAGAGAGAAGTCTCAGGTCTCGGGTCTCAGGTCTCAGGAACTTGCAACCCCCTCTTGAGGCTTGAGACTTGAAACTTCAGACTTGAAAGTTGAGCGTCTATGAAGCCCGCGCCTTCCGCGTGGGCTTCGTTTTCCGCTGCGGCTGCTGCGCCGGTGCACCGGTCGTCGCCATCGCGGGCGCATGCGCCGCGGCGCGGGCCGGCGCCGACCCGCGCCAGAAGCTGATGATGGCCGCCGCGATGAAGACGCTCGAATAGGTGCCGGTGATGATGCCGACGATCATCGTGAACGCGAAGCCGTGCAGCACCTCGCCGCCGAAGAAAAACAGCGCGAGCGCCGTCAGGAGCGCGGTGCCCGACGTGATGACCGTCCGTCCCAGCGTCTGATTGATCGACACGTTGATCACGTGCATCATCGAGTCGCGCCGCATCGACCGGAGGTTTTCGCGAATCCGGTCGAAGATCACGATCGTGTCGTTGGTCGAGAACCCGGTGATCGTCAGGATGGCGGCGATGACGTTCAGCGTCATGTCGTACCGGAAGAACGCGAGAAACGCCAGCGTGATGAGCAGGTCGTGAATCGTGGCGACCACCGCGCCGACGCCGAAGCTGAACTGAAAGCGGAACGCAAGGTAGGCGAGTAGCCCGATGAGCGACAGCACCGTCGCGAGGAGCGCCTTGCTGCGCAGTTCCTGCCCCACCGCCGGTCCGACGATTTCCGTGCCCAGCCGCTTGAAGCTGCCCAGATTCGCCTGCTTGAGCGTCGCTTCAACCTGCTCGGCCGTCGCGCTCAGGCTCGTGCCCATTTCAGCGCCGACCGTCGGGACGCGAATCATCACCTGGCGTTGCGCGGGATCGCCATACGTGTTGATGACCGCCTCGCCGCCGTGGCCCGGGAATCCCTTTTCGATCGCCTCGCGTACCTGCTGAATCGATACCTGCTGGTCGAACTGCACGATGACAGCCGTGCCGCCGGCGAACTCGATGCCGAGCTGAATGCCCTTCGTGAAGAACACGAAGCCGCCCGCGACGATGATCGCCCACGACAGGACGATGGCGTGGAAGCGCCATTTGAGGAAGTCGAAGTTGGTGTTCTTGAAAATGTGCATAACCTGCGCTCAGATGCTCAGCGTCGCGACTTGCTGCTGACGGTTCGACAGGACCATTTCGAACAGGGTCTTGGACACGAAGATCGACGTGAAAAGGTTCGACATCAGACCGAAGAACAGCGTCACCGCGAAGCCGCGGATCGGGCCGGTCCCGAACTGGAACAGGAACGCCACCGAAATCAGCGCCGCGATGTGCGTATCGAAGAGCGTCCAGAATACGCGGGCGAATCCGGCGTTGATCGACGCGCGCACGCCGCGCTGATGCTCGAGCTCTTCCTTGATGCGCTCGAAGATCAGTACGTTCGAATCGACGCCGATGCCCATCGTCAGCACGAAGCCGGCGATGCCCGGCAGCGTCATGACGGCGCCGATGTACGCCATCAGGCCGAGCAGGATGACGAGGTTGAACACCAGCGCGACGACCGCGTTGACCCCCGACAGCTTGTAGTAGACGAGCATGAAGAGAACGATGAGCAGCAGACCGATGATCGACGCGATGATGCCGGATCGAATCGAGTCGGCGCCGAGCGTCGGGCCAATGGTTCGCTCTTCGAGGTAGGTGAGACCCGCAGACAGCGATCCCGATCGAAGAATGAGCGCGAGATCCGCCGCTTCCTGCTGCGTGAAGCCGCCGGTGATGCGACCGTCGGTCGTGATGCGTCCGTCGATGCGCGGCGCGGACTGCACGCGGCCATCGAGCACGATCGCGAGCTGGCGTCCGATGTTCTCGCCAGTGATCTTCGCGAAGCGGCGCGAACCATCGCTGCTCAACGTGAAGCTGACCGCCGGCTGGTTGTTCTCGTCCAGCGTCGGCCGGGCGGTCCGCAGGTCCCGTCCAGTGACGGCCGCGGCCGCGCGCAACACGTAATAGACCGTGCCGGCGTCGCCCGGCGCGCCACTGGCGCCAGGGACGATTTCCATTCCGGACGGCACCTGGCCATTGACGAGCAGCGATTCCTTCGTCGGCGACGGTCCCTGTTCGACGATTTTCAGCTCGAGCCGGCCCGTGGACTGAATGATGCTCTTGGCGCGCTCGACGTCGCTCACGCCGGGCAGCTGCACCAGGATCTGATCGCCGTTGTTGCCCTGCTGGGCGATGCTCGGTTCGGTCACGCCCAGGTCGTTCACGCGACGCTCGATCGTCTGACGCGCCTGAACGACGGCTTCCTCCCGAAGGTTGTTCTGGATGTTCAACCGCATCGTGAACGGATACGCGCCGTTCACGCCTGATCCGCGATCGAAATTCGTCTGCAGCTCCTGCGCGGCCGTCCGGAACGCAGAATCCTGCTCGGTCGGCACGCCTTCGACGCGGAACTGCGTCGGGCTGACGAGCGTCATCGTCGAGAACGGAATGCGACGGTTCTGCAGTTCCTCGCGCAGCCGCTCCATTTCCGTCTGCGTCTCACCGCGCAGCGCATCGTCGGTCTGGACGCGCAGCACGAGGTGCACGCCGCCCTTGAGGTCGAGGCCGAGTCGCAGCTGGCGGTCCATCAGCCAGCCCGGAGCGGGCAGGCGGAAGCGATCGGCGACAATCGGGTAGACGCCGACGACCGAAAAGACGACGAACACGGCCAGGATCGTGATGAACTTCCAGCGAACGTTCGATGCCATTGCCTACTCCGCGTCTCCCTGTCCGGTCGGCTCGACGACCGGCGGCTGACCCTGATAGCCGCCGATGGCTGAGCGCGCCACGTCGACCCGGATCTTATCGGCGATCTGCACCTGCACGATCTTATCGCCCAGGCGCGTGATCTGCCCGTAGATGCCGCTCGTCGTGACCACTTTGTCGTTCACCTTCAGATTATCCAGGAACTCCTGCACCTTCTGCTGCTTCCGCTTGGTGGGCAGCAGGATGATGAAATAGAAGATCCCCAGGATGAGGATGAACGGAACTATTTGTAAGAGGGGACTACTCGCGCCGTCCAGCATAACCAGCCCTGAAACTTTCGAACCGCCCAAACGCTATAGCCTCCCTGATCCGGCTGAGGGTGTCAAGGTAAAAGCTCAGGTTATGCAACGTGTTAAGGGTCGAAGCGTTGATCTCTTTCGCCATGAACAAATGCCGTAAGTAGGCGCGTGAACACGTGCGGCAGGTGTAACAGCGACAGTCCGGATCGGGGGGGCGATCGTCCTCCGCATATTGCGCGTTCTTAATATTGATACGGCCTTCGCTCGTGAACAGCTGACCGTTGCGGGCATTCCGGGTCGGCAGGACACAGTCGAACATGTCGACGCCGCGCGCCACCGATTCGACCAGGTCCTCCGGTGTGCCCGTTCCCATCAAGTAGCGGGGGCGATCCGACGGCAGCGCCGGCACTGTCCGCCCGACGATGTCGTACATCACGTCGACGGGCTCGCCGACGCTGAGGCCGCCGATCGCGTACGCCTCGAATCCGACGGCCACGGTCCGTTCGGCGCTCTCGACGCGAAGGTCGGGAAAGATGCTTCCCTGCACGATGCCGAACTGGGCCTGGCCCGCGTTGGTTGCCGACACATCCGGAGCCGCGCCCGATCGAATCGTTTCCAGGCGCGTGCGCGCGCGCCGGGCCCATCGGAGCGTGCGCTCCATCGAATCGCGGGCAGCCCGTGCGTCGGATGGGTACGCAAGACATTCGTCGAGCACCATCGCGATGTCCGAACCGAGCTGTGCCTGGATGTCCGTCGCCTTCTCAGGAGTGAGCAGATGCGCGGATCCGTCGAGGTGCGACTGGAAACGCGCGCCCGTCTCGTCGATCGTTCGGCGCGACGCGAGACTGAACACCTGATAACCGCCACTGTCGGTCAGGATCGGACGATTCCAACCGATGAAGCGATGCAGGCCGCCACGACGTGCGATGAGATCGTCGCCGGGGCGCAGGTACAGATGATAGGTATTGCTCAGGATGATCGCGGCGCCGATCGACTCGAGATCGCGGTTCGTGATGCCTTTGACGGCGCCTTGTGTGCCGACGGGCATGAACGCCGGCGTCTCGATGGTGCCGTGCGCGGTCGTCAGGACGCCGCACCGCGCGGCGCCGTCGGTGTGCGTCACGCGGAAACCGAAGGACACGTGCTAAGTTTAGTCGAATGAAAAAACTGCGCGTCGGCATCGTCTATGGCGGACGATCGGGCGAACACGAAGTGTCGCTGGCGTCGGCGGCCGCCGTTTTTCAGAACCTGGATCCGGCCCGCTACGAGCCCGTGCCGATCCGGATCGAGAAGGACGGACGCTGGTCGCTGCCGAGCCGCGCGCCCAACATGATGAAGGCCGCCGACGTGATCGCCCGCGTCGCCGATCGCGTCGACACATCGGCGAAGGAGGCGCATCTGGTCGCGCATCCCGGTGGCGACACGCTTTTGACCATCGATCGACGTGACGCAGCGGAGACGACGGTGTCCGGACTGGGGCTCGACGTCGTGTTTCCCGTGCTGCACGGCCCGTACGGCGAAGACGGAACAGTCCAGGGGCTGCTCGAGCTCGCCAATGTGCCGTACGTCGGCGCCGGCGTCCTGGCGTCGGCCGTCGGCATGGACAAGGCGGCCATGAAGCTCGTCTTCGCGGCCAAGGGCCTTCCCATCTGCGACTACGACGTCGTGCTGAAGCGCGACTGGCAGCGCGACGAGCACGCGGTGCTCAGAGCCGTCACGGCCAGGCTCGGCTTCCCGATGTTCGTGAAGCCCGCGAACCTCGGCTCGAGCGTTGGCATCTCGAAGGCGAAGCACGCGGCCGAACTCCGCGCCGCGATCGAACTCGCGGCCGAGTTCGATCGGAAGATCGTCATCGAAGCCGCGGTCCCGAACGCACGCGAAATCGAGTGCGCCGTTCTGGGCAACGACGATCCGGAAGCGTCAGTGCCAGGCGAGGTCATCCCGTCGCGGGAGTTCTACGACTACGAAGCCAAGTATCTGGACGAGGCGTCGCGGACGGTGATTCCCGCCGAGATTACCGACGCGCAGGCGAACCAGGTGCGGACGCTCGCGATCGCCGCGTTCAAGGCGATTGACTGCGCGGGGATGGCGCGGGTCGATTTCCTGCTCGCGCGCGACAGCGGCGTCCTCTACCTCAACGAGGTGAACACGATTCCCGGCTTCACCACAATCAGCATGTATTCGAAGATGTGGGAAGCAAGTGGGCTCGCCTATCCGCAGCTCGTCGATCGATTGATCGCGCTCGCGATCGAGCGTCATGCGGACAAACAGCAGCTGCGCACGAGCGTGTAGGCCATCGTGCACGCGATCGGTCGCGCGCGAAGTCGACGCGCACTGCACGCAAACGCGGCGCAAATTTTGACAACTGCGGCATGTTTGTGCTTGACAGAGTGGTTTTCTCGTCCATAATCTACATCTGGTATGAGGGAGTCGATGTCAAACCACAACTTGTGAGTTGTGCGTCGACACTGACCTCGGCCTGGGAGCGTCGGCGTCTTGTGCGCGTGCCAGGCGGCAGCCGCTCGACGCCGCGAGCGCTCTCGGAATCAATCCCACACTGAAGGGGGGGATAAAAGACAATGGCGAAGAAAGCCAAGGGCGGGAAGAAGAAGGCCGGCAAGAAACGGTAAGCCGACCTCTCCCGTGGATAAAAGGGGGCGGCTGTCGCCCCCTTTTCAATTCTTATCAGGTCTTCCCCACCACACCGAACCAATAACCAACAACCAACAACCAACAACTACTAGCGATTGGTCATCTTCTCCCCGTCCCACACGCGCACCGCCCGAATCACATCCCACTGCTGAATCTTGTCCACGACGTCGGCGCCTGACACGACGCGGCCAAACACGGTGTATTTCGCATCGAGATGCGGCTGCGGCGAGTGCGTGACGAAGAACTGACTGCCGCCGGTATCCTTCCAGTCGAGCGCCATGCCGACGGCGCCGCGGAGGTAGGGTCGCTGGTTGAGTTCGTCGCGAATCGTGTAGCCGGGCCCGCCCTCTCCATCTCCGCGAGGGTCGCCGTCCTGCACGACGAAGTTCGGGACGACGCGGTGGATGCTGAGACCATTGAAATATCCTTTGCGCGCGAGCGTAATGAAATTGTCCGTCGTCAGCGGAGCGTCCAGCACGGCGAGCTCGATCTCAATCGATCCGCGGTCCGTGTCGATGAAAACCGTCGTCGACACCGGCGGGTTGGTCAGCTGCAGCGCTGAATACGTTCCGGCGGGAACCGTTGTCGGCGCGGGCCGAATCGCATTGTCGACCTCCGCGGCCGATGACGGATCGAGCTCCTTCATGAGCGTGGCCGCGCGGACGCGAACCGCCCAGTCCTTGTCGGCCAGGGCGGCCCTGACGCTCGCGGTCGCCGCGGCGGGTCCGTATTTCGCAAGGGCCGCGAGTGCCGCCGCCCGCGCAATGTAGGTCGAGTCCCGCTCGCCGACACGATAGGCCTCGGCGAGCGCCCCGGGTCCGTTTTCGGGCATCAGTTCGCCGAGATTGCTCGCTGCCGACGTGCGCACGACCGGGTCTTCGGACTTCAACCGCTCGAGCAGGATTGCGGACGCGCTCGGCGCGTGCAGCCTCGTCAGCGCGGTCAGCACCGCCGGGATGACGCGCTGGTCGTCGTCCTTCAGCATTGCCGTCAGTCTTGGCAGGGCTTCGTCGGCCGTCAGCGTGCCGAGCATCGTCGCGAGCGCCGCGCGCACGCTCCAGTGCGGATCGGGATCGAGACCCGAGAGGAGCACGCGTAGGTTTTCCGGATCGAGCGCGGCAATCGCGCGCAGTGCGGCGGCGCGGATGGCGGGACTCGAGTCGGTCAAGAGATCGATGACCTGAGAGACCACGGTGGGCGGCAGCTGGTCCGCGGCGTCTGCCGTCGCATGGAGTCCGCCCATCGCGTTCACCGCTTCCAGCCTGACCGCCGGATCGGACGCGCGATCGCGGACGATCGTCTGCAGCGCGGCGGCGGCTTTCACGTCGCCGATTCGACCCACGGCACGAATCGCTTCGATCTGAACCGCGCGATCGTTGCCCGTGACGAGCGGCAGCAGCGTCGGCAGGGCCGCCGTGTCCTTGAACGCCCCGAGCCCCTTGACCGCGAAGGCGCGGGTGTAGGGATTCGGATCGCCGGCGAGCGTCACCAGGGCCGGCGCGGCACGCGTGTCTTCGAGCCGTTGCAGCGCGTACGCGATGGGCCACCAGCGGACGACCGGCTGTCCGCGATCGTCGAGAACGGCTGACGCCAATGCCGGATACGCTTTCAGCCGCACGAGCGCGAAGACGCCGAGCCGGCACGCCGCCGTCTGCGTATCCCGGCGCGCATCATCGTCCTCGCCGGGCGGCTGCGCGAATGACGGCGAGTGAATAGCCTGGCCGACGAAGCGTCCGATGGCGTCGGCCGCCGCCGGATCGCCGACAAGCCCCAGCGCTTCGGCCGCGCTCCCCTGCACGAGCGGCGACGCATCGGCGAGCGCGGCAAGGAGCGGCTCCGTCGCGCGTCGATCGCCGATGAGGCCCAGCGCGAACGCCGCCATCTGCCGCACTTCGGGTTCCGCATCCGACGAGAGCAGCGGCAGCAGCGGATCGACGCCGTCCGCGAGCCCGACGCGTCCGATGGCCAGCGCGGCGCGGCGGCGGACCCGTGCTTCTGAATCGGCCAGCATCAGCACCAGGTCCGGCGGTGGGGGCGGCGGCGGCGGCAGCGGAGCGACGGCCGGCGCTTTCTTGCCCCGCTGTGCGACCGGCGGTGGCGGTGCGGGAGGCGGCGGCGGGGGCGGTGGATCGTGAAGCACGCGCTGATCCTCCAGGCGGAGGATCCACGACATCTTCTGCTCGAACGGCGGTCCCGCCGGTTTCGCAATCGGCGCGGCAGGCGGCGCGCTCGCGCAGCCTGCCAGGATCAGCACGGGCGCCGCGAGCGACAGCAGCCCGGCCCGTGTCACAACGACTCTCGCCGCCCGTACTGCCCGCGCCGTTCGGGCCATCACGCCCCGAACTGCGCCCGCTTGATCGTGGCCGCCTCGACGCGATCATCACGAACCGTCACGCCGATGCCCGGTCCGGTCGGCACCGGGATCGTTCCATCCGCTGCGACAGTAACAGGCGGATCGATGAGGTCCGGGTCGAAGTACCGCTTGCTGGCGGCGATGTCGCCCGGGAGCGAGAAATTCGGGAGCGACGCGAGATGAATGTTGGCGGCGCGGCCGATTCCGGATTCGAGCATGCCGCCGTGCCAGACCGGAATGCCGTGCGATGCGCACAAATCATGGAGGCGAATCGACTCCGCGAAACCGCCGACGCGCCCCGGCTTGATGTTGATGATGCGGCAGGCACCTGCGGCAATCGCGTCGCGCGCGATCGTCACGGTCTTGATCGATTCGTCGAGGCAGATCGGCGTTTTCAGCTGACGCTGAAGCTGTGCGTGGTCGGTCACGTCGTCGTAGTCGAGCGGCTGCTCGATCATCATGAGATCGAACGCATCGAGCCGCGCCAGATGAGCGGCGTCTGCGATCGCGTACGCCGCGTTGGCGTCCACCATCAGCGGGATCGCGCCAAAGCGCGACCGGATCATATCGACCGCGTCGACGTCCCAGCCCGGCTTGATCTTGATCTTGATGCGCCGATAACCAGCGGCGAGCTCGACCTGCACCTTGTCGGCGAGCTGGCCGAGCGAATCCTGGATGCCAATCGAGACACCGGACGCGATGCGATCGCGGGTCCCGCCGAGCACCTTCGAAAGCGGCACGCGCTGTTGACGCGCGTAGAGATCCCACGCCGCCATTTCCACTGCGGCCTTCGCCATCTGGTGGCCGCGGATCGCCTTCAGCGCGGGAAATACCTCGCGCGGGTGCGCGAACGATTTGCCCACCACCCGCGGCACGACGAACTCCGACACGATGTGCCACACCGTGTCGTTCGTGTCGGCGCTGTAGTACGGATCCTGCTCGGCGACGCACTCGCCGTATCCCACGACACCATCGTCCTCGATCCGGACGACGATGAAGTGTTTGTCGTGGATGCGGCCGAAGCTGGTCTCGAAGAAGTGGACGAGCGGGAGCTTCAGCAGTCGTAGCTCCAGGCGTTCGATCTTCACATTGTTCACACCGGGGTCCCTGCCCCGGAGCGTTCACTCCGGAGTCCCTGCCCCCGGAGCGCGATGATATCATCGGCCCGCCTTGGCGTTCCGTTCCATCGCGATTGAAGGACCGATCGGCGCAGGGAAGACCGCGCTGGCCGAACGTCTCGGCACTCGGCTCGACGCGACCGTCGTCCTCGAAGAAAACGAGAATCCGTTTCTCGCCGATTTCTACGCCGACCGTCCCGGTGCCGCGCTGCAGGCCCAGCTCTTCTACCTGCTCAACCGGCACCGGCAGCAGACAAATCTTCGGCAGGCGGATCTTTTCAGTCAGGCGATGATCTGCGACTACCTGTTCGACAAAGACAAGATCTTCGCGTATCTGAATCTCGACGACAACGAGCTCTTCATCTACCAGCGGCTGTACGAACTCCTCGCGCGCGACGTCCCGCCGCCGGATCTCGTCGTTTATCTACAGACGCCGACCGACGTGCTGCTCCGGCGCGTACGCAGCCGGCGCCTCGAACCGGAAGCCGTCGCGTTCCAGCCAGACGATGACTATCTACGCGAGCTCAACGAGGCCTACCATCATTTTTTCTTTCACTACAACGCGACTCCGCTCCTCGTGGTCGAAACGTCGCAGTTCGATTCCGACGCGAGCGACGAGGCGCTCGACGATCTGATCAAGCAGATCCGCGCCATGGGGCCGGGCACTCGGTATTACGTGCCAAGAACTAAGTAGGGCTCAGGGCTCAGGCTGAGGGCTCAGGGAGAGCTGAGCAGGGAGGGCTCAGGCTGACGGCCCCATCGCATCCGCAATCCGCAATCCGAAATGTTAAGCTGACCCCTAATGGCTTGGTTCAAGAAGGCCAAAAAGCCCATCGCGGCAAAAGACAAGGACACGGCCAGTCGCGTGCCCGAGGGCCTCTGGGTCAAGTGTCCCGATTGCTCGCAGATCATCTACAACAAGGATCTTGTCGGCACGCTGAACGTCTGCCCGAAATGCGCCCACCATTTCCGCATCGGCGCAGCCGAGCGGCTGCGCACGCTCTTCGACGATGAATGGGTGGAGTACGACAAGGACCTCGTGTCGACCGATCCACTGCATTTCACGGACACCAAGCCGTATCAATTGCGCCTCAAGGCCGGCATGGAGGCGACCGGACTGAAGGATGCCGTCATCGTCGCGTCCGGGCGGCTCGACGGCATCCCGGTCGTCGTCGCCGCGATGGAGTACGGCTTCATCGGCGGCAGCATGGGCGTCGTCGTCGGCGAGAAGATCACGCGGGCGATCGAACGCGCGATCGAACGCCGCACGCCAATCATCATCGTCTGCTGCTCGGGCGGGGCGCGCATGATGGAAGGCGCGCGCTCGCTGATGCAGATGGCCAAGATCTGCGGCGCGCTGGCGCGCCTCGATCGCGAGAAGCTTCCCTACATCGCGGTCCTGACCGACCCGACGACGGGCGGCGTCACGGCCAGCTTCGCGATGCTCGGCGACCTGAATATCGCGGAGCCCAAGGCGCAGATCGGATTTGCCGGACCGCGAGTCATCGAGCAGACGATCCGGCAGAAACTGCCCGAGGGTTTCCAGCGCAGCGAGTTCCTGCTCGAGAAGGGGATGCTCGATCTGGTGGTGGACCGCCGCGAAATGAAGGCGATCATCGCCAGCGCGCTGAGGTTCATGGGCGCGGGCGCCCGTGTGACCAGCGACGAAACGACCCAGGCGTCGCAGCTGTCGGCGCTCGGCTCTCAGACCTGACGCCCTCGAACCATCGCCGCCTGAATTGCAGGATCCGCTCTCCTACCTCTTCGGCCTCGAGCAGTTCGGCATCAAATTCGGCCTCCAGAACATTCACGCCGTCTGCGCGAGGCTTGGCCATCCCGAACGGGCGTTCCGATCCGTTCACGTTGCCGGGACCAACGGCAAGGGTTCGGTGACAGCCATGGTCGACGCCGGGCTGCGCGCCGCGGGCCATCGCACGGGTCGCTACACGTCGCCGCACCTCATCCGCCTGAACGAACGCTTCGCCATCGCCGGCCGGCCGATTGGTGACGCCGAACTGCTTGAGGCGATCTCGTTCGTGCGCGCCGTCGTCGAGGCCCTCGTTGGCGACGGAACGCTGGACACGCAGCCCACATTTTTCGAGGTCACGACCGCGGTGGCGTTCGAGTTGTTTCGCCGCGCCTCGGTCGAGCTGGCCGTCGTGGAAGTCGGGCTCGGCGGCCGCCTCGACGCCACCAACGTCATAAGTCCCGAAGTCACGGCCATCACGTCAATCGCGTACGACCACCAGCTGTACCTCGGGACGTCCCTGGCGTCGATCGCCAGGGAGAAAGCCGGCATCATCAAGCGCGGCATTCCGGTTGTCGTCGGGGATGTCCCCGTGGAGGCTCTGGCCGTCATCGAGGAGGCCGCCCGGGCGAACGGGGCGCCGGTCGTCAGAGCGACCGCATCCGACCTCGGCGACATCGAGGTCGGTTTACCGGGAGATCATCAGCGCGCAAACGCGGCCGTCGCGATGAAGCTGCTCGAAACCCTGGAGGATCGCGGCACGCCAATCGGCCGCGACGCCATCGTCGCCGCGCTTGGCCACACACGATGGGCGGGCCGGCTCGACCTCCGGCGTCTGCCCGACGGACGCGAAATCCTCATGGACGCCGCGCACAACGCCGCCGGTGCGCAGGCGCTTGCCGCGTATCTCGAATCGCTGCCGGACCGGCGCCTGCCGCTGGTGTTCGGGGCCATGCGCGACAAGGACACCACGTCGATGTTTCGTGCACTGCTGCCGGCGGCCGGATCGCCGATCCTCACGCGCGCGGAGAATCCGCGATCGGCCGACCCCGATGATCTGGCTCGCGTCGCTCGAGACGTCGCGCCGGCGCTTTCGGTCGCCGTCGCGCCCGCGCTGCCTGACGCGCTCGCGCTCGGGTGGCGAGCCGCCGCGACGAACCGCATCGTCGCGGCGGGTTCGATCTTTCTGCTGGGCGACGTGATGCGCCACCTCGGTTTACACTCTTGATCGTGTTCCGGTGCGCGGGTCTTTGCGTGATGCTTACGGCGTTCGCCGTGAGCGCGGCCGCTCAGGCGCCGGCTTCCATCCAGTCGCAGGAACAAAAGAGCGACTCGGCCATCGTCATCAACCAGAACCATTACATCCGGCAGGGCAACGTCGAAATCCACGACCCGGTGCAGAAGTCGGATCTTTATGCGCAGCTCGTGGAATTCTTCGAGGATGAAGATCGAGCCGTCGCCACCGGAAACGTCCTGCTCGCCCAGGGAACGAATCGGATTTCCGCCGAGCGGGCGGAATTCAACACCAAGACCTGGCTCGGCACGTTCTACAACGCCAGCGGCATTGCGACGATTCAGCCCCAGGCGCAGCCGATCCGACCCGGATCGGTCGCACCGCCGCAGCTCATCGGACAGGAGAACGTCGTCTACTTCTTCGGCGAGACCGTGGAGAAAGTGGGGCCCAAGAAGTACAAGATCACCAAGGGCGGCTTCTCGACGTGCGTGCAGCCGACGCCGCGCTGGGACATGAGCGCCAGCACGGTGCTGCTGAACCTGGATCACTACACGCTCCTCAAGAACGCGGTCATGACCGTGAAGGGCGTGCCGATGCTCTACCTGCCGGTCATGTACTACCCGACCAAGAAGGGCGATCGCGCCACGGGCTTCCTCATCCCGACCTACGGGTCGTCGACGCTCCGCGGCCAGTCGCTGCACAACGCGTTCTTCTGGGCGATCGATCGGAGCCAGGACGCGACCGTCGCCTACGACTGGTTCTCGAAGGTCGGTCAGGGCGTGGGCAGCGAGTACCCGCTACAACTTCGGCGCCGGCACCGACGGCAACATCCGCGCGTACTACCTCGATCAGCACGCGACGAGCTACGCGCTCGAGGACGGGTCCACCAGCGACATTCCCGCCAGCCAGAGCTATGAGATCCACGGCGGCGCGAACCAGTTGCTGCCCGGCGGCCTGCGTGCGCGCGCGCGCGTCGACTATTTCTCGAGCATCGTCACGTCCCAGACGTTCAACACGAACATCTACGACCTCAGTCGCAATCAGCGTTCGTACGGCGGGAACGTCGTCGGCTCGTGGCCCACCTATTCGCTGAACGCGACGCTGGACCACAGTGAGTACTTCTATCCGACGGACCCGAACGCCCCGAACACCGTGCCGCAGTCCGTGCTGTCGGGCAGCTGGCCGCGCGTGTCGCTGTCTCGAAACGAACGGCCGATGCTCGGCTCGCAGTTCTACTTCACCGTCTCGGGCGAGTACGCGCACCTGCTGTCCGAACGTCCTGGTACGGATTTCCAGACCGGACTGCCGACGACGCTGGACCAGAGCCTGAACCGCATCGACTTCTGGCCACAGATACGGTATCCATTCAAGAAATGGGGCTGGCTGACAGCGAATTCCACTGTCTCGTGGCGCGACACGTTCTACAGCCGCATTCTCACACCGCTGGACCCGACTGGTCAGATTCCACAGCGGATCACCGACCAGTCGTACAACCGGCAGTTCTTCAACTTCCAGACGCAGATCGTGGGACCCGTTTTCATGCGCATCTGGGACACGCCGGAAAACGGCTACGCGGAGAAGTTCAAGCACTCAATCGAGCCATCGCTGAATCTTCAGAAGACGACGGACATCCCGGATCCAGACAGGCTGGTCCGGTTCGACGGAACCGACAGCTTCGTCGCGGGCACGCAGATCACGTACGCGCTGACCAACCGGATCTACGCGAAGCGCAAGCTGGCTCCAGGTCAGCCCGGACAAGCGCGGGAAATCGTCAGCATCGACTTGCGTCAGTCCTACTACAACAACCCGGCGGCCGCGCAGTTCGACACACAGTATTCGAGCTCGCTCGTCGGCGGCGGCACCGCGAGCAACTACTCTCCAGTCCAGCTCACCGTGCGCGCGGTGCCCACGAACGAACTGACCGCGTCGCTGAGCATGGACTTCGACAGCCACTACCATTCGCTACGGACGATTTCCGCGAACGGGACGTACTCCTGGCAGCAGCGCGTGCAGACAACGATCGGGTGGAGCAAGAAGTCGTTCATCGAAGGCCTCGCGGGCTTCGACAATGCCGACTTTCTCGACCACTACATCAACACCTCGACGACGGTCAGGACAAGGGACAACCGCTACGGCGGGACGTATTCGTTCAACTTCGACATCCTGCGCTCGGCCATGATGACGCAGCGGATCACCGGCTACTACAACGCGCAGTGCTGCGGCCTGGCGATGGAATATCAGACGTACAACAATCCTTACGCGGCCATCCCGTCCGATCACCGGTTCTTCCTGTCGTTCACGCTCGCGGGCCTCGGGAATTTTTCTCCGTTCAACGGCGCGATGAGCGGCGTACCTCGCTGAGCGTCACGATGGCCTCCACGACGCTCGTGACGGGTGCGGCCGGTTTCGCGGGCAGCCATCTCCTCGATCTGCTCGTCGGCGATGCGGCTTCGGGGACGTCCGGTGCCATCGTCGCGTGGCAGCGCCCGAATACGAACGGGTCGGGGGGGCGCCATGCGTCCGCCGGCGTGCAATGGGAGACCATCGAACTCCTGGACCGCGAAGCGGTGCGTGCAGCGATCGCGCGCATCAAGCCGACGGCGGTCTACCACTGCGCGGGCGCGGCGCATGTCGGCCGCGCCTGGGAACAGGCCGAGTCGACGTTCGCCACGAACGTTCGCGGCACGCATCATCTGCTCGACGCGCTCGCCAGGACCGGCGTGGAATCGCGCGTGCTGATTCCGAGCTCGGCGCTCGTCTACGCGTCCGCCGACCGGGCACTCCGCGAAGACGATCCGCTCCTGCCGTCGAGTCCATATGGACTCAGCAAGCTCGCGCAGGAGATGCTGGCGCCCCACGCCGGCCGCGGCGTGACGGTCATGGTCGCGCGCGCGTTCAATCACTTCGGTCCCCGGCAGGATCCATTTTTCGCCGCGTCGGGCTTCGCCCGGCGCATCGCCGACATCGAGCGGGGCAGGTGGGAGCCGGAGATCTCGGTCGGCAATCTCGACGCGCGCCGCGATCTCACCGACGTTCGCGACACGGTGCGCGCGTACCGGCTGATCCTCGAGCGAGCGGCGCCGGGCGAGATCTTCAACGTCTGTTCCGGCGTCGCGATCGAGATCCGGGAGCTGCTCGACCGGCTGATCGCACGCGCGCGGGTGGCGGTGCGCATCCGGATCGATCCGGCCCGGTACCGCCCGAACGACACGCCGCTGCTCCTCGGCGACCCGGGCCACATCCGCGGGACGCTTCAGTGGGCGCCGCGAATCGATCTGGATCAAACAGTGGACGATCTGCTCGCCTACTGGAGGGCGTAAGGGATGCGCGTCCTTCTGACGGGCGGGACCGGCTACCTCGGGAGTGCGATCGCGCGCGCACTGGCAGGGCGCGGTCACGAGGTCGTCGTGTTCTCACGCCACGCAAGCGGCAGCGGAGTTCCCGGAACGCCATTCGACGGCGACGTTCGCAACGCCGACGACCTGCGGCGCGCAGCGGCCGGATGCGAGGGCCTCGTGCACACCGCCGCGCTCGTCAGCATCTGGCGGCGGCGGCGCGAGGATTTCGACGACGTCAACGTCGGCGGGTTGCGGAACGCGATCGTCGCGGCGCGGGCAGCGGGAATTTCGCGCTTCGTCTACACTTCGTCGTTCCTCGCACGACCTCCCCGCGGAGAGACCGCGCCCATTGCCGCCAACGACTACCAGCGCACCAAAGTCGCGGCCGACGCCGTCGCAGACGAGGCGGTGCGCGCTGGAAGTCCGATTGTGAGAGTCTACCCGGGCGTCGTGTATGGACCAGGAACGCAGACCGAAGGCAACATGCTGGGCCGTCTGATCGCGGATCATCTGAAAGGTCGGCTCCCGGCGCTCGTCGGGCCGGACATGCCGTGGTCGTTCGCGTACGTGGACGACGTGGCCGCAGGACACTGCGAGGCATTGGTCCAGGGGCGTCCGGCCGCGCGCTACGCGCTCGGCGGTGAAAATGCGACGCCGGCCCGCGCATTCGAGATCATCTCCAGCCGGACCGGCCGCCGCCCGCCGCGACGCATGCCCTACGGCGTGGCCGATGTTCTTGGATTCGCAGAGGAATGGCGGGTCACGATATTCGGCGGCACGCCAATTGTGACGCGTGGCGCCGTCGAGATCTTCCGCCACGACTGGTCCCTCGATAGCAGCGATGCGGTCCGCGACCTGCACTACACGATGACCCCGCTCGACGAGGGCATCCGGCGGACGCTCGCATCTTTTTAACCGCGTGACGACGACGCACTCGGAAACAGCCCGTCAGCTCGTCCACATGGGATCGGGCTGCTTTGCCCTGCTCCTTCGCGACCTGACATGGTGGCAGGCGGCGGCCCTGGCCTGCGTCGCCATCGCATTCAACGCCGCCGTCCTTCCGCTGGTGGGCGGCCGCCGGCTCTATCGGCCGTCCGATCATGCTCGAGGGTTTCCACTCGGGATCCTGATCTACCCGGCGGCGGTGCTGGTGCTGATCCTTGCCTTTCCGACGAGGCCGGACATCGCCGCCGCGTCGTGGGGCATCCTGGCGTTCGGCGACGGGGCGGCGACTCTGGCCGGTCGTCGACTCCGATCGCCGGCCCTGCCGTGGAATCGCGAAAAGACGGTCGCAGGCACGATCGCCTTCGTGATCGCCGGCAGCCTCGCTGGCGTCGTGCTCGCAGAGTGGACGCGCGCCGCCGTGACGCCCATGCCGCCGGCGGCGTTTGCCTGGCTGGCGCCGGTTGCCGCGGCGGTGGCCGCTGCATTCATCGAAACGATTCCCGTTCGCCTGGACGACAACATCTCCGTGCCCATCGCCGCAGCGTTCACGCTGTGGTTCGCGAGTCTGACGTCGCTGGCGGCGTTGTCGTCGTCGCGTGCGGAATTTCTGACGTTGGTTCCACGTGCGCTCGCGGTCAACGCAGTGGTGTCGTGGCTCGGCTATCGCGCGCGCACCGTCACGGTCGCGGGCATGATCGGCGGCGCGTTCGTCGGCTTCGTCATCTATGCGTGCGCCGGCGGCGCGGCCTGGCTGTTTCTGTTCGCGGCGTTTTTCGTCGCGACCGTGGCATCGCGCCTGGGCATCACACGAAAATCCCTCCTGGGCATCGCCGAGGACCGTGGCGGACGTCGCGGCGCCGGCAACGCGTTCGCGAACTGCGGTGTAGCGACGGTCGCAGCGGCCGCCGCGGCGTTCACGCCGTACCATGCGCCGGCCATGCTGGCGATTGTGGCCGCGCTGACGGCGGGCGGAAGCGACACCGTCGCCAGTGAGATCGGCAAAGCCTGGGGACGCGCCACGTTCCTCGTCAGCAGCCTCCGCCGCGTCAAGCCGGGCACACCGGGAGCGATGTCCCTGGAAGGCACCGCGGCCGGCATCGTCGCCGCGCTCGGACTCGCGGCGCTCGGAGCCGCGCTGGGGCTGGTGCCCGCGTCGACGGTGGTCCCGATTGTCGTCGCGGCAACCGCGGGAGCTCTCGTCGAAAGCGCGCTTGGCGCGACGTTAGAAGGACCGGGTATCCTCAACAACGACATGTTGAATTTCATCAACACCGCGGTCGCCGCCGCGGTCGCGCTTGCGCTCGTCTTCCGATCATGAGCTCCACCGCGCGGGCGTATCTCGACCTCGGACGCCCCTTCACATTGGTCGCGCCCGCGCTCGGCTTCATGTCCGGCGCGCTGACGGCAGTGGGCGCGGCGCCGCGCGAACACTGGACGGCGGCACTGCTCGTCGCACCGATTTTGGGATCGTTGATGGCGGCGACGCTCAACGCCGGCAACAACGCGCTCAATCAGATCTACGACCTCGACATCGATCGCGTGAACAAGCCGAAGCGTCCCCTGCCCAGCGGACGGCTTTCAATCGCGCAGGCCTGGCGCTTCACGGTCGTCACCTACGTCGCGTCGCTGGTGCTCGCATGGCTGGTCGCTCCGGGCGGGCGCCACGAATGTTTCTGGCTCGTCGCGATCGCCGTCGTTTGTACATTTGCCTATTCGGTCCCGCCGCTCCGGACCAAGCGGCTCGGGATCTGGGCGAACGTCACCATCGCCATTCCACGAGGCACGCTGTTGAAGGTCGCCGGCTGGTCGTCGGTCAAGACCATCGCCGGTGTCGAGCCGTGGTACATCGGCGCCATCTTCGGGTTGTTCCTCCTCGGCGCGACCACGACCAAGGATTTTGCGGACATGGAAGGCGACCGTCTCGGTGGATGTCGCACGCTGCCGATTCAGTTCGGCGTCCGGCGCGCAGCGTGGATGATTTCTCCATCGTTCGTCATCCCGTTCGCGATGATCCCCGCGGGCGCCTGGGTCGGCATCCTCACCGGGAATTTCTGGCTGCTGCAGCTGCTCGGCGTCGTGATGACGGCGTACGGCATCTACGTCTGCTACCTGATGCTGCGCCGGCCGGAAGACCTCGCGGTCGAGGAAAACCATGTGTCGTGGGCGCACATGTACCGCATGATGTTCGTCGCCCAGATTGGTTTCGCGCTGGCGTATCTGCTGTAGCGGCGAGTCGCAGGATTACAGCGCCCAGAAATCGCCCGTCAGATCGACGCTCGCAAAGATCGCGCGCGCTTCATCGATCGTCGGGCGCCGGAAGTCGCTATCGAGCCGCGTTCCATACCATTTCTTCGACAGCTCCCACGCCTGTCCGATCGTCATTGTGGCGCCACGTGAGACACGTCGCCTGGCGCACCAGCGGTTGATGTCCTCTTCCGACCGGAAGAGCAGGATGTTGGCTCACGTATAGAAGATGTCGTCCCAGAAGCGGCGCGCCGGAACTTCGAGGTGGATGATTCCCAAGCCCATGGCGTTCCCCGCCCGAACGGCCGCCGGCAACGGCTGGCCCGATTCCGGACAGCTCGCTTCGATGATCACGTCCTGTTTCAGGACCGCCGGAATGCCGAATGCGTCCCACGCACACGGCGCGCACCACCGTTTCGCGTCGGCGCTCGCGGGATCCGTGGACGCCAGGTAAACCCGGAACGGCGTCTGCACCGCAGAAAACGGAGGCGCGGACCAGACGTCCATGGAACCCGGCTCGAGCACGATCACGTGCGCGTCCGCGAGCGCCCGATACGCGGACCGGACCTGGTCAACCTGAAGGCCTCGAGCTGCCGCGAGTTCTTCGAACGATGGCACTCGCCCGTCACTGACGGTCATCTGGTAGATGGCCAGCCTGACCTGCTGACTGAAATCCATCAGGCGAGTCCCAGCTGACGCGCGGCGACGAGCGCGTAGATCTTCGCGCATTCGACCATTCGGCTGATTCTGACGAACTCGGTTGGACCGTGCGAAACGGACAGCAGGCCGGGACCGTACGCGTAGGCCGGGACTCCGGCTGCCGCATAGAATCGCGTCTCGAGCAGACCAGGACACATCTCGGTCTCCGGAGCTTCACCGGTCACGAGCGTCACCGCGTCGGTCAGCGTCCTCGCGAGCGGCTGGTCCATGCTCGACGAGGACGAGCGGCCTTCCTGGATCGTTGTCAGCGTCACCTGCGATCTGTCGGAGGCCGCGCCTTCAATCGCCTCCACGAGCCGGCGTTTTTCGGCCGCAAAGTCCTCGTCAGGATTCGTGCGTCGATCGACAGTGAACCGGCAGACATCCGGCACGACGTTGAAGTTCGACCCGGCGTCCACCCGCCCGCCAACGAGCAGGATCGAACCGCGCGCGTCGAGGGCGTGTTTCAACGTGAACAGCCGTTCGAGAATCGGCAGGGCGCGTTCGACGGCGTTCACGCCGTGGTGTTGCAGGCCGACGTGCGCCGCGCGGCCTCGAACCACCACTTCTGCGGTGAACGCACCGCGGCTCGAATGCCAGATGCGGCCGCTCGTCGGCTCCGGCAGGAGCATCCCCATCGCGTCGCGCGCGAGTTCGCCGGAGGCGGCGAGCGCCCCGGACCCGCCGGCGCCGCCGGTTTCTTCGTCGGGCACGAACAGCACCGCCAGCCGCCCGCGTGTCGGTACGCCGATCGACTTCAACGCGCGCGCCGCGAACAACATCGCCACGAGTCCGCTCTTCATGTCCGAGCTTCCGCGTCCGAACAGCGTGTCGCCTTCAACCCGAGGCACGAACTGATCGCGCGAAGACGCCGGGACCACGTCGTAGTGTCCGTGGAAACAGAGTGTCGGGCCCGAATCGCCGACATACGCGCGAAGCGCCGCGCGAGGCGCGGCTCCAGCCGAGGTCGCGAGGATGTCGACACGTTCGGACGTCAGGCCGACCGTCCGCATCGCCTCCGCCAGCGCGGCCAGGCAAGGTTCGTACGCGGCGCCAGGAGGATTCTCGGTCGGAATGCCGACGAGCCTGGCGAGCATCGTCGTCATGGCCTCCTGCTGATCGTCGAGTGCGGCAAAGAGGGTCTGCGTGCGGTCGTCCATCATGGGCGTGACAGAGATGGTACGATGTCCGCCATGATTCATCGAGCCACACAGACCTTCGTCGCCGTTCTGTGCGCGCTGTTGCTCGCCGCACCGGCGATGGCGGCCGGCACGACTTCCAAGAAGAGCACCACGCCGCACAAACACAAGACGACGCATTCGTCTTCGTCAAAGAAGACGACGACGCACAAGAAGAGCGGCAGCACGCAGAAGAAGAGCGGCGCCAAGGCATCCTCGAGCCACACGCCGACGACCAAGCCGAAGTAGCCCGAATTCTGGGGCTTGACAGCGCCGGCGCAGGGCGCTGATGATGTGGCGAACAAAAGGCGAATGCCACATCCCTTGCTATTCGAGCTCGGTCACCGCAAGCCGACGACCCGGGAGGTCGCGGAAACGGTCAGGCAGGGAGGGACCGACGCCCTGACCGACGCACAGCGACGCGCCGATCTCGCGCGCTACCAGGAAGTGATCTGCCGGTCGGCGCTCAATCCGGTCAAGGGCATGCCGTTCAAGTGGACCTTGAACCCGTACCGCGGGTGCACGCACGGCTGCCACTACTGCTTCGCGCGCCGCTACCACACACAATTCGAGATGAACAGCGACGACGAGTTCGCCAGCGTCATCCTTGTCAAACAGAACATCGTGGACGTGCTCGTCCGCGAGCTCGATCGCCCGTCGTGGAAGCGTGAGTTCGTCGCGTTCGGGACGGCGACCGATCCCTATCAGCCGATCGAAGGCCACTACAAGCTTTCGCGCCACGCGATTCAGGCGCTCACCCGGGGACGCACGCCGTTCGGTCTGATCACGAAAGGACCGATGGTAGTGCGAGACGCCGACCTCCTGCGTGCGCACACGGAGGCGGTCGGGTGCACCGTCTACATGAGCGTTCCGACGGTTGACGAGGACGCCTGGCGCACACTCGAACCAGGCACCGCGCATCCGCTGCAGCGCCTGCGCGCCGTGCGCGAGCTGGCCGACGCGGGCATCAACGCCGGCGTATTGATGGCGCCAATCGTTCCCGGGTTCTCATCGTCTCGCAGCAAGCTTGAACGAACGATTCGGGCCATTGCGGATGCGGGCGCTCGATTCGTCGGCTGCAACGTGATGTACCTGCAGGACGGAACGCGCGACCACTTCATGACGTTCGTCGCTCGCGACTTTCCGTCGATGCTCCCGCGCTTCGAGCGGCTGTATGCGAAGAAATATCCGCCCGAATCGTACCGGAATGAAGTGAAGGCGATGGTCAGCGCGCTCCAGAGTCGCTACGGCCTGCGGAAAAGGGAGGACGCGGAGACCGCACGCGACGGATGGGACCCGCCCGCGGACCCCGAGCAGGTCGGCTTCGCCTGGTAACTCGAGAGCCTCTTCAGGCGCCCAGCGCGAGCGCATCGTCCGACGATGGCAGTCCCGCGGGCGCTGGTTCGACGATCAAGTGACCATCACGAACAGTGACGTCGAAATGGTTGCCGTCCTTCCAGCGCGCGCTCATCGGCACCTTGATGTGCTCGTCGATGTAGCGTTTGAGAAAGCGAGCGCCAAAGGCAAGGTTGTAGCCGCCCGCCACGATCGCCTCGAGTGCGGCGTCCGCCAGATGCATCGTCTTGCCGGCTTTGGCGAGCGCCTGGGCGAGTCTGGTCAGGTAGTTCCGCGCGATCTCCCGAACCTCGTCGTGCGTCAGCGGTGAGAACAGCACGACCTCGTCGATGCGATTGCGGAATTCGGGCGGGAACCGTCGTTCGAGCTCCCGCATCACTTCGCCCCGGATCTGTTCCACGCTGACCGTGCGGTTGAAGAAGCCGAGGGGGCTCGTCAACTTGCGAAAACTCTCGGAACCCAGATTCGACGTCATGATGATGACGGCATCGCTCAGGTACACGCGTTTGCCGCGGCCGTCGGTGAGCCACCCTTCATCGAAGGCCTGCAGGAAGAGATTCAGGAGGCTCGGACTGGCCTTCTCCACCTCGTCGAGCAGGACGACGGTGTAGGGATTGTCCTTCAGCTGATTCGTCAGGATGCCGCCGCGTTCGCTGCCCACGATGCCGCGCGGCATGCCGATCAGTTTGTCCACCGAGACGGCGCCGTCCTGATACTCGGACATGTCGACGCGCACCATCTTCTTCTCGTCACCGAAGAGAAATTCTGCGACGGCCTTCGCCAGCTCGGTCTTTCCAACGCCGGTCGGGCCGAGGAACAGCAACACGCCGTCGGGGCGATCGAAGCCGTCCTTGAGAGGTCCCTTGTTCAGCACGAGACGACGGGCGACGGCGCGGACCGCGTCCTGCTGCCCGATGATCCGCTCCTGCAGACGACCCTCGATGTCCTTGAAGCGATCGGTCACGTCGCGATAGACCATATCCTCGGGAATCTGCGCCGCGTGGGCGATGACGTTGACGACATCGTCGGTCCGCACCTCCCAGCGTCGGTCGATTTCGGCGCGGACGGCCGCCGTGTCGAGCCAGCCGATGACTTTGTCCGGCAGATGCAGGTGCCGCATGTAGCGAGGGGACAAATCCAGTGCCGTCTCGATGGCGTCGTCGAGCACCCGCACCGAATAGTTGCGCTCGAGGCGCGGACGAAGGCTGTAGAGAATCCGCCGTGTCTCTTCGATCGACGGCTCCGCGATGTTGACGCAGCGGAACCGCCGCGCCAGGGCTTCGTCCTCCTGGATGTATTCCTTGTACTCGCTCAAGGTCGTCGCGGCGATCATGCGTATGTCACCGCGCGCGAGCACCGACTTGAGGACGTTCGCAGCATCAGACGGCGCACCCAGCGCCGAACCGGCGCCGACGATGGTGTGTGCCTCGTCGACGAACAGGATGAGACCCGGCCGCTCCTTCAGTTCGCGGATGACGTTCTGCATGCGGTCTTCGAACATCCCGCGCAGCATCGTGCCGGCCACCATCGTGTTCATCTGCAGGTTGACGATCTGGCAGTCGCGCAGACGGACCGGCACGGTGTCGGGTTCGAACTCGATGCGCCTGGCCAGGCCCTCAACGATCGCGGTCTTCCCGACGCCCGGCTCGCCGACGAGCATGACCGAGTTCGCCCGTTCGCGGTGGCACAGGACTTCCAGGACTTGCTGGATTTCCTTGTCGCGCCCGAAGACCGGCGGCACGCGATCCTGGCGCGCGAGCAGGTTCAGGTTGGTGGCGAAGTGCTTGAGGAACGGCGGCAGTTCGAAGCGCTTCTTCAGCCGCTCCTCGCGCAGCTCGAGATCGCGCATCCGTGCGTTCAGTCTGTTGACGAGCACCTCCGGCTCCACCCCGTGGCGCCGGAGGATGGAGACCGGAATGCCTTGCGTCTCCTCGAAAACCGCGGAAAAGAGGTCGCCCGCCTCAATCGTCTGACGGCCGGCGCGGCTCGCGTGATGCAATCCAAGTTTGACGACGAGCTTGGTCGAGGGCGACACGCGGAGTTCGCGCCCGGGCAGTGCGGGCACCAGGTGCAGGTGCTCTTCGATGGCCTGAAGGATGGCGTGCGGGTTCTGATCGATGTCGCGCATCACCTGCGCGAACATGTCCCATTCCACCTGCGCGAACGCCAGGAACAGATGTTCGTTGGTCAGCAGGCTGTGTTCGCGGCGGCGAGCTTCCTCGGCTGCGCGATCGACGATCCGCTGGGCGGTCTCGCCAACCTTGCTGGGTGAGATATCGAGGTCGTCTACGAGCACCGGCTGCCTCCGTCAACGGTGGAGCAGCAATTCGTACGCCAGCTTCGCCTTCTTCTAGCCTTGCTGCAAGAGCGCCTGAATCCGCCGCTCAGTTGGCGGATGAGTGCTGAAGAGTCCCATCAAGCCCTGCCCCGAGAACGGCTTGATGATGAACATGTGCGCCGTCGCGGGGTTGGCATCCATCGGAACCACTCGCGACGCCGCTTCGATCTTTCGCAACGCACTGACAAGGCCGTCGGGACCGCCGGCGATCGCCGCGCCGCCGGCGTCGGCGTCGTATTCGCGCGAACGCGAAATCGCGGCCTGGATGAGCATCGCTGCGATCGGCGCCAGCAGCATCGTCGCGATGATCGCGATTGGATTGCTGCCCTCGCGATCGTGGTCGCTGCCTTTCCCGCCGAAGAACATCGCGAACCGCGCGAGCATCATGATGGCGGCCGCGAGCGTCGCCGCCACCGAGCTGATGAGAATGTCCCGGTGCTTCACGTGCGCGAGCTCGTGACCGAGCACGCCGGCCAGCTCGTCGTCGTTGAGCGTTCGAAGGATGCCTTCTGTGGCCGCGACCGCGGCGTGATCAGGATCGCGGCCGGTCGCAAATGCGTTCGGCGAATCCTGCGGGATGACGTAGCAGCGCGGCTGCGGCAGGTTCGCGCGCTCGGCGAGCCGGCCGACAATCTCGTAGAGGCGATGCCCGGGCCCGACCTCCTGGGCGCCGTACATGCTGAGTACGATCTTGTCCGAGAACCAGTACGACGCGAAGTTCGTCACGACCGCGAACAGGAAGCCCACCATCATTCCCTGTCCGCCGCCGAGCGCCCCGCCGACGACAAGAAAGAGCCCGCTCATCAGGCCGAGCAGCAGCGTGGTCTTCACAACGTTGGACATAGCTTTATTCTATGCGCGCCATCAGGCCGGCCAGGAGCGCGGCCCGGTCGGCGAGCGCGTCAACCTCCACGTGTTCGTGCAGCGCGTGTGCGCCGTCACCCACGGCACCAAGTCCGTCTAATGTTGGGACGCCGACAGCAGCCGTGAAGTTGCCGTCGGATCCGCCGCCGGTGCTCCCCTCGGCCAGATCCCATCCCAGTTCGCGAGCGACCGCACGCGCTCGATCGTACAGACGCGCGACCCCGGCCGTGCGTTCCAACGGCGGACGGTCGAATCCGCCGCTGACGTCCACGCTCGCTCGCGGGTCTTGGGGCACGCGCCGGCGAACCATGGCGTCGACGGTCTTCATCTGGTCGTCGGTCGCCGCCCGCACGTCGATGACGGCGCTGGCTTTGTCGGCCACGACGTTCGGCCGGCTGCCACCGGCAATGGTGCCGACATTGAGCGACACCCCATCCGGCTGGGTTGGCAGCGAGTACAACTGGCCGATCTGGTGGGCTAGTTCGCGAATGGCGCTGACACCCTTGGTCGGATCAATCCCGGCATGGGCGGCGACGCCGCGAACGACGAGCTCGGTACTGTCCGCAGCCCTTTCGCGATGTCTTCACCGCTCCGCCCGGCAGCGACGGCTCGAGAACCAAGACCGCGGCGCTTCTACGGGCTTCGTCCTCGATGGCGGCGCGCGATGACGCGCTCCCAATCTCCTCGTCGGTTGTCCAGAGCATGACGAGCCGATGCGCGACGCGGGTGGCGGTCTCGAGGAGGGCGCGGGTGGCCAGCATGGCGATCCCGATCCCGGCCTTCATGTCGAACACGCCCGGTCCGTGAAGCCGGCCGTTCGACCTCGTGAGCGGCATCTGCGTCAGTTGACCGACCGGCCAGACCGTGTCGAAGTGACCGAGCATCAGGATCTGCGATTCACCGCAGCCGTACTCGGCGAGCAGGTGATCGCCCCGGTCCGCACGGGGGAGCCGCGTCACACGGCCGCCCATTCCTTCGAGCCGCCGCGTCAGCTCGGCGCCGCATCGATCGACGGCGCCCTTGTCGGTGGTCGGCGACTCGAGGCGCACGAGCGCCTCGACCACCTCGAGCAGCCAGTCGCGTTCCGCGCGACAGAATTTTTGCAGGTCGTATAATTGGCTCATGCGGTACGTCCGCGTCGTCCATTCGCTCGTTGCGCTCTGTCTTTCGGCCACGGTGGCTCAGGCCCGTGGCGCTTCCGCCGGCGATCATCAAGGACCCGTGCCACAGCCGTTTCCACGACCGACGCAGTCGACGTCGCCGGGCGCCCAGACGGCCCCGAAGCCGCCGACACCCGCCGCGCCGGCCCCCAAGCCAGCGGGCGATCAAGCGCCGTCTGAAGCCATGCTCGGCGTTCCGGTTTATCCGGGCGCGCAGTTCATCACGTCCTACGATGCCGGCCGCGGTCAGCGGTACTATATTTTCGGATCAGCGGCGACGTTTGTCGATCTGGTCAACTACTATCGCACCGTGCTGAAGCAGAAGGGAGAACTCGTCTACGAAGTTCCCGCCACGCACGAATTCGACGTGGGCAAGTACAACGAAGACACGATGGCGTTTCCGCCCGGCGTGACGATCAAGGACTACCAGTCGGATGTGTCGCAGGGCTATCCGAATCCGAAACCCGGCGGCCAGCCCGCCCGCTTTCCTACGCTGATTCAGATCGTGCCCGTAGTCGCGCGCTGACCGGAGCGCGAGGCTTCGGCCGAGCGGTCCGGTTACGTCTGCTCGACGTAGATCTCGCCTTTCTTCCTGAACTCGACCGACATCTCCTTCATCCCCGCGTCCGCGTAGTCCCGCACCTGCTGCGTCAGCTCCATCGAGCAGAACTTGGGTCCGCACATCGAGCAGAAATGCGCGACCTTGGCGCCGTCGGCGGGCAGTGTCTCGTCGTGATACGCCCGTGCCGTGATCGGATCGAGCGCCAGATTGAACTGGTCCTCCCAACGGAAATCGAAGCGCGCTTTCGACAGCGCATCGTCCCACTCGCGGGCCCGTGGATGTCCCTTGGCGAGGTCGGCGGCGTGCGCCGCGATTTTGTACGCGATCACGCCCGCCTTCACGTCGTCTCGATTCGGAAGGCCCAGGTGTTCCTTCGGCGTCACGTAGCACAGCATCGCGGTGCCGTACCAGCCGATCATCGCCGCACCGATCGCCGAGGTGATGTGGTCGTACCCCGGCGCGATATCCGTCGTCAGCGGGCCCAGCGTGTAGAACGGCGCCTCCGCGCACCATTCCAGTTGCTTCTCCATGTTTTCCCTGATCAAATGCATCGGGATGTGGCCTGGGCCCTCGTTCATCACCTGGACGTCGAACTCCCACGCCATCCGGTTCAATTCGCCCTGCGTCTTCAGTTCGGCGAACTGCGCTTCGTCGTTGGCGTCCGCGATCGATCCCGGCCGCAGGCCGTCGCCGAGCGAGAACGACACGTCGTAGGTCCGCATGATCTCGCAGATCTCGCGGAAGTGCGTGTACGTGAAGTTCTCCTGATGATGGGCGAGGCACCACTTGGCCATGATTGATCCCCCGCGCGACACGATGCCCGTCATCCGGCGGGCGGTCATCGGAATGTAGCGGAGCAGCACGCCGGCGTGGACGGTGAAATAGTCGACACCCTGCTCGCACTGCTCGATGAGCGTGTCGCGATACACATCCCACGTCAGATCTTCAGGACGTCCGCCGACTTTTTCGAGCGCCTGATAAATCGGCACGGTGCCGATCGGCACAGCGGAGTTCCGGATGATCCACTCTCGTGTCTCGTGAATGTTCCTGCCGGTCGACAGATCCATCACCGTGTCGGCGCCCCACAGCGTCGCCCACCGCAACTTCTCGACTTCCTCTTGGATGGACGACGAGACCGCCGAGTTGCCGATGTTGGCGTTGATCTTGACCAGGAAACTTCGGCCGATGATCATCGGCTCCAGTTCGAGGTGGCGGATGTTCGCGGGGATGATGGCCCGGCCGCGCGCGATCTCGTCGCGAACGAATTCGGCCGGCAGTCCCTCACGCACCGCGACGAATTCCATCTCCGGTGTGACTTCGGACTTGCGCGCGTAGTGCAACTGAGTGATGGAGCGCGAAGGCTTCAGCCGAGCGTCGCCTGGAGCGCGAGGCTTCAGCCGAGCGTCAATCCACGGCTGACGCAGCTTCGGCAGGCCGACCGCCACGTCGTGACCCTCCGGACCGCTCGTATCGTACAGGCGCAACGATGAGCGACCGTTTTCGAGCGAGATCTCGCGCATCGGGACGCGGACGCCCGACGCTCCGTCGACGTAGACTTTTCGTGAGTTGGGGAAAGCTGAAGAGAAATCCGACATGTCCGCGCTCCCTCCGCCGGTTTGAACCGGATCAGGTTCCGAGGGTGTACTCTCAATCCCGACGAGCGGGGATACCCCTGGCGGCTATCCGCGACTATAACATGTGGCTTTCATGATCAGGCGGTTGAGGCGTTCGACGGCGTCGTGCTGAAATCCCGCACGATGTATCGCGCGCTCGTCGTTGGCGCCCTCATTGGCTTTCTCGTCGCCATCTGGGACCTCGCCTTCGGGGGCTTTCACGTCAGCGTGGCGGGCGTTCGTCTCAGCTCCTGGGAGGTGTACAAGCCGCTGCGGTTCGCAGAGATCTGCGCGCTCGCCGCTTTCTGGCTTCACGACCGCGGCGTCGACGAGCGCGGCACGAGCTGGAACGGATTCGAACGACACGCGGGGTTGATCGCGGCCGCCATCGCCCTGCTCTTCGTGGTCGTCTCGATCTCCAACTGCGTCTCCTCGGTTGGCGGCTCGGATGAGTACGGCTACGTCTCGGAGGCGTGGCTGTGGGCATCGGGGAAAATCCTCATGCCCGATCGTCTCGCGGACCTCGCGCCATCGCTCGGTGGCGCGGTTGCACCCCTCGGCTATCGCCTCGCGAGCACGCCAGGCTATCTCGCGCCCATCTACCCCCCCGGATTGCCGCTCAGCATGGCGGCGATAAAAACCGTCGCCGGCGATGACGCGGTCTACCTCGTCACTCCGCTGCTGGGCGGCCTCGTTATCTGGCTGATGTTTGTGTTCGGCTCGAGCGTGGCGGATCGCCGCACCGGCTGCACGGCCGCCGTTCTCTTCGCGTTCACGCCCTTATTCGTCTTCCACGCACTGATCCCGATGAGCGATGTACCCGCCACCGCGTGGTGGCTGCTGGCGTGGGTCTTCGCGCTCGCGATGGGTCAGTGGGCGCCGTTCTGGTCCGGCATCGCGTCGTCCGCCGCCATTCTGACCAGACCCAACATCGCGCCCCTCGCGCTCGTGCTCGCGGCATTCATCGTGTCGCGCTCGGGCATTCGGCACGCGATGATGTATGTCGCGGGCGTACTGCCGTCGACGTTCTTCATCGCCGCGCTCAATCAGTATCTCTACGGGTCGCCGGTCAGTTCGGGCCACGGGCCGTTGGACACCCTCTTCGACGTTCGCTACCTCACCACGAACCTGAAGCAGTTCTGGACGTGGCTGATCGACCTCCATACGCCGGCGGTGCTGGTCGGCGTCCTCGCGTTCGCGACGGGTCGCGTGAAGCGCGCCTGGTGGATGCTCGCGTTTTCGATGGCCCTGCTCGCGTGCTACCTGTTCTATCTGCCGCTCGACAACTGGACGTTCCTCCGCTTTCTGCTGCCGGCCCTTCCGCTGCTCGTCATATTCGATGCGTCGGTGGGCGTCAGCCTGATCGAGCGGATGCCTCTCGCCCTTCGAGGCGCGGCCGCGTTCGCGCTGTGCACGCTGGTGCCGTTCTGGTTCGTCACGAAGACCCACAGCCTCGGCATCTTCGAGGTGTCCGCTGGAGCGCGTCGCTATGCCACGGTGGGCGACGCCGTGGGACGGCGAGTCCCGTCGGACGCGGTGATCATCAGCATGAACCATAGCGGCAGCCTGAGACTCTACGGGGATCGCGCATCCATCCGATGGGATCTCATCGATCCCGACCGGCTCGACGATGTCATCGCAGACGTGCGCACGCACGGACACACGCCGTACTTCCTGCTCGAGGATTGGGAGGAAACCCGCGTTCGCGATCGCTTTGGACGTTTCGGCACGTTCGGCAAACTGGACTGGCCGCCGGCAGCGGAATACCTGGGCCACGGGCGTGCCCGCCTGTATGCGGTGGACGATCGCCAGCGGTACTTGCGTGGCGAGCGCGTGCTGCCAAACCCGATTCCATGACCAAACATGTGAGAGTGGCGTCGGCGCTCGTCGCCGGCTATTCGGCGTTGACCATCGCCATCACGTTCCCGCTGGTCCTGCACCTGGGCAGCCGCGTGCCTCACGATCTCGGCGATCCGCTGCTCAGCACGGTGATTCTCTGGTGGAACGCGCATCACCTGCCATTCAGCGCGGGGTTCTGGGATGGATCGTTTTTCTGGCCCGGGACCGGATCGCTGACGTTCTCCGACCACCGCTTCGGCGTGAGTCTCCTGGCCGTGCCGCTCCAGTGGATCGGTCTGAGTCCGATTACGGCGTACAACGTCACGCTGCTGGCCACGTTCCCCCTGAGCGCGCTCGGTGCGCACTGGCTGGCCTACGTTCTGACCGGCCGTCATGACGCCGCGACTATCGCCGGACTCGCCTACGGGTTCAGCCCCTATCGGTTCGCACACATCGAACACCTCGAGTTGCTCGCCGCGTTCGGCATGCCGGCGGCCCTGGCGGCCCTGTTTCTGTATCGTTGCGAACGCCGGGCGACATGGATCGTGGTGTTCACGGCCGCGCTCCTCCTGCAGGCGCTCTCCTGCAGCTACTACTTCCTGTTCTTCCTGGTGCTGCTCGGCCTCTGGGGGTTGTGGTTCCTGCGATGGGAGGATTACCGCAAGTCGCTCCTGCCGTACTTCGTGGCCGCCGCGGTCTTGATCGTCCTGTCGCTGATGTGGCCGATTGCGTCGGCGTACTTCGCCGTGCACGCACGCTACGGGCTGGCGCGCGGGCTCGGCGACATCGTGACGTTGAGCGCGGACGTCACGTCAATCGCGACGGCTTCCCCTCTCAGCCTGCTGTGGGGCTGGACGTCGACGTTGAACGGACCCGAGCGTCAGCTGTTTCCCGGCTGGACGATCATGATCCTGGTGACAGCCGGAGTTGTGATCGCGTTGCGTGCCGAACGGGTGGCGCCTGCGGCAGCGGGCCGAAGCCGTACGATGCGCATTCTCATCGGGATCGGAACGGTGTTCGCCCTGGTGGCGGCCAGCGCCTGGTTTTTGGGACCGTGGCATATCCCGGGCGTCTCCGTCGGCACACCGTACAAACCGTTTTCGCTGGCGATTCTCTGCTGGCTTGCCGCGATTGGCGCCTCGCCGTCGACGCGCGGCGCCTATCGTCGACAGTCGATCTTCGCTTTCTTCGTCCTCGCCGCCATCGTCCTGTTCGTGTTCAGCCTCGGCCCGAGTCCGAGGTTCCTTGGCCAGCGGTTTTTCTACCAGCCGCCGTACGCGTGGCTGATGCGCCTCAGCGTGTTCGGCGACAGCGTCAGGGTGCCCGCTCGATTCGCGATGCCCGCGATTCTGGCGCTTTCGACAGCCGCGGCGCTCGCGTTCGCGAGGCTCGCTCCGAATGGACGATCGATGTCGTTCGCGCTCGTTCTGGTCTGCGCAGCCGTCCTCGCCGACTCGTGGATCCGGCCGCTGCCGCTGCTCCTGCCACCACCTGCGTGGCCGCCGATCGTCCCGATCGACAACATCACGTCGTTCGTCGAACTGCCTCTCGGCGAGACGCTGCACGACGTCGCCGCGATGTATCGCTCGACGCTCACCGCGCGGCCGACCGCGAACGGCTACAGCGGCTACTTCCCGGAACACTACGAGGCGTTGACACTCGCGCTGGACGAATTCGACGACTCGGCCCTCGATTACCTCTCGAGCCGCGGCCCCCTGCTGGTGGTCGTCGATCGAACCTGGCAGTACGCGACCGAGCGCGTCGCATGGTTGAAAAACAAATCACGCGCACGAATGGTGGGCGAAACGTCGGACACCGCCTGGTTCATCGTGGATACGGCTCCTGCGCGACCCGCCATGCGTTGCGGGTCGGGGACGATCCCGATCGCGTCCGTACGCGACTGGTGGGGGCGCGCGCCGCTCGGCCCAATCACGGACGCGAACGACGACACCTACTGGATCAGTGGCGCCGCACAACAGACAGGAGATTTTCTCGAGATCGATCTCGGTCACGTCAGCGACGCATGCTCGGTTCGTCTGTCGGTTGGCTCGCATGCGGGCTCGTACCCCAGGAGCCTCAGCGTTTCGACGTCACCGGACACCGTGACGTGGCACACATCCTTCCAGGGACGAATGGCGGGCGCGGCCATCGGCGCCGCCGTGGATCAACCGAGAACGGCGACGATGGAGCTGCCACTCGGGGATCAGCCGGCGCGGTTCGTCCGCCTGCGCATCGAAGCGGACCAGCCCAGAGCACCGTGGCTCGTGACCGAAGTGGCGGTCACAACACGCTGACCCCGATCGCCGGCGTCCGAAGTCGCTCACCGCTCGGCTGAAGCCTCGCGCTCCTGATCCCTCACGCCGTCGCGGGCTTCGGCGCTGTCGAGACCGGAATCTGACGCGTCTTCACCCAGCTGGCCAGGTACGCGTAGACGACCGGCGTCAGGTAGAGCGTGATCAGCTGCGAGACGAGCAGGCCACCGACGACGGCCAGACCTAACGGCCGGCGCGCCTCGCCCCCCGCCCCGAATCCCAACGCGATCGGCACCGCACCGAGCAGCGCTGCCATCGTCGTCATCATGATCGGCCGGAACCGGATGAGACAGCCCTCGTAGATCGCATCGGTCGGCGATTTGCCGTGCTGCCGCTCGGCTTCGAGCGCAAAGTCGATCTGCATGATCGCGTTCTTCTTCACGATCCCGACCAGCATCACGAGCCCGACGAAGGAGTAGATGTTCAGTTCGTTTCCGAAGAGATACAGCGTGACGAGCGCGCCGAGACCCGCGGACGGCAACCCGGACAGGATCGTCAGCGGATGGATGTAACTCTCGTACAGCATGCCGAGCACGATGTAGACGACGCCGACGGCCACGAAGAGCAGCAGGCCGAGATTCTGCAGCGACCGTTGAAACGTCTTGGCCGATCCCTGGAAGTCGGTTGTCACCGTCTGGGGGAGCAGGACGCTCGCCGTCCGGTTGATGTGCTCCACCGCGGCGCCGAGCGACACGCCCGGACGCAGTCCGAAGGAGATTGACACCGCCGGCAACTGGCCGACGTGGTTGACCGTTTGCGGTCCGACCGTCTCGACGCGCTCGATCACCGACTCCAGCGGGATGAGCGCGCCGTTCGATGCCTTGAACGCGATCTTGTCGAGCGAATCGGCCTGCTCCTGGTAGCGCGGATCGAGCTCGAGCAGCACCTTGTACTGTGCGGCACGGCCGTAGATGGTTGACGACCACTGCGGCCCGAATCCGTCGTAGAGCGCCGCCTCGATGTCACTCGCGCTGAGGCCGAGTTGGGCCGCCGTGTCCCGCTTGATCACGAGATTCACGCGCGGGCTCTTCATCTGCATGTCGTCGGAGACGTCCTGCACTTCCGGCAGCTGCGCGATGGCGGCCTCGAGCCTCGGCGCCCAATCGTAGAGCGCCGCCGTGTCGGCGCTCTGCACGGTGAGCGTGTACGCGCTGTTGCCCATGCGGCCGCCGATCTGAATTGCCGGCGGCAGGCTCACGAACGCGCGAAACCCGGGGAACCGGAGCAGCTGCGGACGAATCTGCTGGGCGATTTCGCCGGCCGACAGCGGGCGCTGACGCCGCGGCGTGAGCTGCAGGTTGAATCGCGCCTGATTCATCGACCCGAAGCCGCCGCCCGTGCTGGCAAAGAACGTATCGACGTATTTGTTGGTGTTCAGGATCCCGGCGATTCGATTCACGTAGCCGACCATCTCGTAATATGACGTGCCCTGGGCCGCCTGAACGTTCACGTTCAGCGAATCGTTGTCCTGATCGGGGATGAAACCCTTCGGCACCACGCCGTACATCTGAACCGTTGCCAAAAGCACGACGACGAACACGGCGAGCATCGCGCCACGGTGTCGAAGGACGTGTCCGAGGCTCCATTCGTACACGCGGTACAGGCGATCGAACTGGCGTTCCATCAGCCGCGCGAACCTGCCTTTCGCATGCAGTGACGCGGCGCGGAGAAACCGGCTGCACAGCATCGGCGTCAGTGTGACCGACACCACGCCGGAGATCAGGATCGCGGCGGTAATGGTGATGGCGAACTCGCGGAACAGCCTGCCGAGAATGCCGCTCATGAACAGGATCGGGATGAAGACCGCCGCGAGCGACACCGTCATCGACAGAATCGTGAAGCCGATCTCGCGCGATCCCTTCAGCGCAGCTTCGAACGGCTGCTCGCCGTGCTCGATGTGCCGCACGATGTTCTCCAGCATCACGATCGCATCGTCCACGACGAAGCCGATCGAGAGGATGAGCGCCATCATCGACAGATTGTCCAGCGTGAAGCCGAGCACGGACATCACCGCGAACGTGCCAAGGATCGAGAACGGCAGGGCCAGTGCGGGAATGAGCGTCGCCGAGCCGCTGTGCAGGAACGCGAAGATGACCGCGACCACCAGCGCGAGCGTCAGCAGCATCGTCCATTGAATGTCGGCGAAGGCTTCGCGGATGTTCCGCGAGCGGTCGCCGCGAATCGTCAGATGGACGGACGGCGGCAGTTCCGACTGAAACGTCGGCAGGAGCGCGCGCACGGCGTCCGTTACCTCGATCGTGTTCGATCCGGGCTGCCGCATCACCTGGAGGTTGATCGCGCGTCGCGCACCCGCCTTGGTGTACAGCCACGACGCGTTCTTGTTGTCTTCGACGTTGTCGAGCACCGTCGCGACCTGTTCCAGGCGAACGGGCGCGCCATTCCGATACGCGATGACGATCGGCTTGAATGCGTTGGCGTTCATCAGCTGACCGGCGGCCTGGATGTTGTAGGTCGCGTCCGTGCCGAACAGCTGTCCCGTCGGGACGTTGACGTTCCAGTTCTGCAGCGCCTGATTGATCTCGTTGATGCCGATGCCCTGCGCGTGAAGCTTGTTCGGGTCCAGCTGCACGCGAACCGCGTATTTCTGCGCGCCCTGAACCTGCACCTGCGACACGCCGGAGATCATCGAGATGCGCGGGGCGATCAGCGTTTCCGCGTAGTCGTCGAGGACGTACATCGGCACGACGTCGGAGGTCAGTCCGAGGAACATGATCGGCTGGTCGGCCGGATTGAACTTCCGGAACGACGGCGGCGCCGGCATCCCGGCCGGCAAGAGCGGCATCACGGCCGCGATCGCCGTCTGGACGTCCACCGCGGCGCTGTCGATGTCGCGGTTCAGATCGAACTGCAGCGTCACGTTCGAGCTGCCCGTCGAACTCGACGAGGTCATCTCGTCGATACCGGCGATCGTCGTGAACTGGCGCTCGAGCGGGCTCGCCACGGCCGACGCCATCGTCGTCGGGTCGCCGCCCGGCAGACCGGCGCCGACGTTCAGCGTCGGGAAATCCACGTTTGGAAGATCGCTGACCGCCAGAACGCGGTACGCGACGACGCCCATCACTGCAATGCCGAGCATGAAGAGGCTCGTGGCAATCGGGCGCCTGATGAAGACTTCTGAGATGTTCACTGATCGATCGCATCACGGCTGGCGATCGATCGCGCGCAGTCTTTCCGTGAGTTCTCACGAAGTTCACGCTTATGGACGCGTGCAACGTCCGCGAGACGTTCAGCGACGTTTCGCGACCGGGATGACGAACTTCTCGGCCGTGTGCGTCGGCGAGAACCTGACGACCTTGACGTCGACCAGCCCGGCCGCCTTTCCGGCGGCCATCACGGCCGATTCCGGAATTTCCGGCCGACCTTTCGGACGGATCACCCACAGCGCGCCGTTCGGTTTGAGCGAGGACTTCAGCGTCTTGAGTCGCGCCAGCTGAGCGGTTGTCGTCGCGCCGACGAAAATGGCGTCGCTGTTCTTGACGCGCGCGTCCGACGGAGACCGTGGACGCTGTGCCTTCGAGCTCTTTCAGGAAGTCGGTGTCCTCGACGCCGAGGACGGACGCCGTCCAGTCGGGTTTGACGCCGATCTTCTGCAATCGCGACGGCGGATTCCGAATCTTGTCCGCCCACTTCTCCGCGGCCGCGCCGAGATCGAGCGCCGCGGTTCCGTCAGGCCACGTCACGCGAAGTTCACCGTCTCTGGCGACAATCGCGGTCATGGACCTGAACGGAATCGACAACTTCAAACCGTCGCCTCGGAACTGCAGGACGTCGGTCTCGAGCCGCGCGGTGCCGCTCGCAGACTTCCTGTTCATGCGCGCCGCGCATTTCGCCTCAGTTCCCATGATCGTGAATTTGGTAATTTGGTGATTTGGTAGTTTGGTAATTTGATTTGGCTATTGATGCTTGTGGACGGTAGTTCGATCCGCAATCCGCAATCCGCAATCCGCAATCCGCAATTATCGAGTGTCACGCAGCAGCTGCGCCCGTTTTCGAGCTGGAAAGCGCTCGATCGCATATCGCAGCGTCGTTCTCGGAATCCGGGGACCGTTCGCCCGGAGGTACCGTTCGAGTCTGACCGCGTCAGCCTTGCCCGCTTCGCGAAGCGCCCAGCCGACCGCCTTTTGAATCAGATCTTCGCCGTCCGCGTGCAATCGTCGGGCGGAAGAGTACAGCTGATCAAGCGCGAGACCTCTTCGCGCAAGCGGGATCAGTCCGACGATCGACGCTCGTCGAACCCACATGTTCGGATGCGTCGAACAGGACCGCAGGCGCGTGGCCGCTTGCGGATAGTGGACGAGCAGCGGGCCGACGAGCGCACCGCAGATGTGGTCCGTTGTCGCCCAGTTTGCCGAGTTGCCTTGTGCGAACCATCGCTTCCAGCGCGCGAGCAGCGCTGGCGTGAACGCACGATGGTGGCGAGCGACGACCTCGATGCCGACGGCTTTCGCTTCGAGATGACGGTCGACCACGAGAATGTCGGCAAAGGCCATCGCATCGTGGATCGACCAGTGCCTGTGCGCGTCGTGAACGGAACGGGCGAGCGCGCGCATCTTTTCGGTCCCGACGTTGTAGAAGGCAAAGTCCTGATCGCCTCGAAAATAGCGACTCGCGTCGAAATCACCGGATTTCCGGCCCATCCGACGCAACTCGCGCACGGCTCGCTTCGCGGCCCGTGCTACGTCAGCTTTCGGAGAATGAAGCATTTGAGATGGTACGTCTCCGGGACGCCGAGGAGGACGGGATGGTCCCGCCCCTGCATCCGCTTCTCGACCACGGTCACATGCGACTGCGCGTCCACGGACGCTTCATAGACGATTTCTGCGAAGAGCGCTTCGTTGACATTGTACGAGCAGCTGCACGTGACGAGAATGCCCCCGGGGTTCAGGAGCTTCAGTGCCCGCAGGTTGATTTCCTTGTAGCCCCCGCGCGCGTTGGGGACGGCAGCCTTGTTTTTCGCAAACGCCGGGGGATCGAGCACGATGGTGTCGAAGCGTTCGCCCAGCCGTTCCTGACCACGGAGCTCGTCGAACACGTTCCCGACGCGCGCGTCGATCGTGACACCATTCTCGGTCGCGTTCCGCCTGATCTGCGACACCGCGTCTTCGGAGACGTCGATGGCAATCGTCTCGCGGCACTGCCGCCCCAGCGCGAGCGCAAACCCGCCATGGTAGCTGAAGCAGTCGAGCAGGCGGCCGTGGGCGTACTGCCTCGCGGCTGCCCGGTTCTCGCGCTGATCGAGAAACAATCCGGTCTTCTGACCGCGGCGAAGGTCGACGCCGTACGCGATCCCCAGTTCGGTCACGTTGACGATGTCAGGGATTTCGCCTGCGAGCACGTCCACGCGCTGCTCGAGGCCCTCGAGGAGCCGTGCGCGCGGATCGTTGCGCGCGAGCACGCCCCGTGGCTGAAGGAGGTCGCCCAAGATGGCAACGATTTCCGGCTGCAGGCGATCCATCGCCTGCGACAACGCCTGCACGACAAGGTAGTCGCCGTATTTGTCGATCACCAGCGAGGGGAGAAGATCCGCTTCGCCGTGCACGAGCCGGTACGCGGTCGCGTCGATGCGAAGCGATTCGCGGAACGCGACGGCGGTCTCGAGTCGGCGCCGGAGCCAGCCCTCGTCGAGTCGATCGCCGACGTCGATTACTCGAACCGCGATTTGCGATCGATCGCTGTAGAGCGCCCTGCCAAGGACGCGACCGCGAGGGCCCTTGACGGTCGCGATGTCACCGCCGTTCAGGCGGGCATCGACGACATCGCTGCGATAGATCCACGGATGGCCGCCGCGCAGGCGTTCTTCGCCGCGTGCGGAAATGACGACGACTGGAGTCATCGAATTCGCGGCGTGCAACGCGCACGGCCGCGCGCGTCACAGCGTATAGTAAAATCTCGTGTCGTGCGAATTGCGATTGGCGCAGATCACGCGGGCTTCGCGCTCAAGGAGCACCTGAAGCAGACGCTCGCGCGACTCGGGCATGCGGTTGCCGATCACGGCACCACCAGCGACGCGTCGATTGACTATCCTCCGATCTGCTTCGCGGTCGGACGCGAGGTGGCGGAAGGCCGCGCCGATCGGGGCATCGTCCTCGGCGGCAGCGGGCAGGGCGAGCAGATCGCCGCGAACAAGATTCCCGGCGTGCGCGCCGCGCTGTGCAACGACCTCTATACCGCCCGGCTCTCCCGGCAGCACAATGACGCCAACGTGCTGTCGATGGGTGGCCGCATCGTCGCCACCGGTCTCGCTGACGAAATTCTCGAGCTCTGGTTGACGACCGCCTTCGAAGGCGGTCGTCACCAGCGCCGCATCGATCAGATTTCGGCCATTGAGCGACGATAGAAGGAGCGCGAGGAGCGCGAGGCTTTAGCCGAGCGAGATGACCATGTCCACACAAACCACGCCGTCCACCTGGCGCTCGCTCGCGGAGACCGATCCGGACATCGCGGACGCGATCACGAACGAACGCCATCGACAGAACGCGGGTCTCGAGCTCATCGCGTCCGAAAATTTCGTCAGTCGCGCCGTCCTCGAAGCCGCGGGCTCGGTCATGACGAACAAGTACGCCGAAGGCTACCCGGGCCGGCGCTACTACGGCGGCTGCGAATTCGTCGACGTCGCGGAACGTCTGGCCATCGCGCGAGCGAAAGCCCTCTTCAGTGCGGAACACGCGAACGTCCAGCCCCACTCGGGGGCGCAGGCCAATATGTCGGTGTACCTGACGCTGCTGAAGCCCGGCGACACCGTGCTCGGCATGAACCTGGCGCACGGCGGTCACCTGACGCACGGCCACCCGCTGAATTTCTCGGGTCTGCTCTATTCCATCGTGCCGTACGGCGTGCGCAAGGACGACGAGCGCCTCGACTACGACGAGCTGGACCGGCTGGCCGAGGCGCACAAGCCGAAGATGATCGTGGTCGGCGCGAGCGCGTACTCACGCGTCATCGATTTCGCGCGCATCCGCGCGACCGCCGACCGCGTCAGCGCGAAAGTGTTCACCGACATGGCGCACATCGCCGGGCTCGTCGCGGCCGGCGTGCATCCGTCTCCGGTGCCGCACTCCGATCTCGTCACGACAACGACGCACAAAACGCTGCGCGGGCCACGCGGCGGCCTGGTGTTGTGCCGGCAGCAATATCAGAAGGATCTCGATCGGAGCGTCTTCCCGGGCGTGCAGGGCGGACCGCTGATGCACATCATCGCAGCGAAGGCAGTCTGCTTCAAAGAGGCGGCCGAGCCGTCGTTCGCGGACTACCAGCGACAGATTGTCGCCAACGCTGCGGCGCTGGCGCGCGCGCTGTCGAGCGAGGGGTTTCGTCTCGTGAGCGGCGGGACCGACAATCATCTGATGCTGGTCGACGTGTTCTCGAAGGGCATCACCGGCAAAGTCGCCGAAGGCGCGCTCGGCAAGGCCGGCATCACGGTCAACAAGAACGCCATCCCCTTCGATCAGAATCCGCCGATGGTGGCGAGCGGCGTCCGAATCGGGACGCCGGCCGTCACGACGCGCGGCATGCGGGAAGGGGAAATGGCGGTCATCGCCGAACTGATCGCGCGCGCGCTGAAAACACCGGACGATGAGGGCGCGCTCGGCGTGGTGCGCGCGGAAGTCGAGGCCCTGTGCCGGAAGTTCCCACTGTACCCGGAATAGGGCCGAGCGCCGGCGCATCCCTCACCGACATCGTCGACGCCATCTTCGCCGAGGGTGGTGTTCTCGCACGGGCGATTGCGGATTTCGAGCCGCGTCCGGGCCAGGTCGAGATGTCGCGCGCCGTCGCGCGCGCGTTCGAAGACGGCGGCGTGCTCCTCGCAGAAGCCGGCACGGGCACCGGCAAGACGCTCGCGTACCTCGTGCCCGCGATCGTCAGCCGCGAGCGCGTGCTCGTCTCCACCGGCACCAAGAACCTGCAGGAGCAGATTTACTTCAAGGACATTCCGGCGCTGCGTGACGCCCTCGGCGTCCCGTTTACGGCGACCCTCATGAAGGGGCGCGCGAACTACCTCTGCCTGCACAAGCTCGATCAGCTGGACGGCAACGGCGGCCCGCCCGTCCACGACGTCTTCCTGCCGATGGTTCAGGCGTGGGCGAAGACGACGGAGAGCGGCGACCGCGCGGAGCTCGAGGATCTGCCGGAAGACCTGCCATTCTGGAACGAAGTCGCCGCGACGTCCGAGACCTGTCTGGGCATGGAATGTCCGCGCTACGACGATTGCTTCGTGACGAAGATGCGCCAGCGCGCCGCCGCATCGGACGTCGTCATCGTCAATCACCATCTGCTGTGCGCGGACGCGGCGGTCCGCAAGAGCGCCTACGGCGAGGTGATTCCTGCATGTTCGCGCGCGATCCTCGACGAAGCGCATCAGCTCGAAGACGTTGCGACGCAGTATTTCGGATTCAGCGTCAGTACCTACCGTCTCGAGGAACTCGCGCGGGACATCGAACGCCTGCTCTCGGCTGGCGGCATCGACGATCAACCCACCAGGGCCGAGATCGAGCGCGGGATTGAGCGCTTGCGCGACCACGCGCGCCAGTTCTTCGCCGACCTGACAGGCGCGCATCGGCAGTACGGACGAGAACGCGTTCGCGCCACTCTCGAATCGCTGTCGAATGCCGGTGACGCTGCCGCCCACCTGAGCGGCGCGCTCGATATTCTCCAGTCCACGCTGGCGCTTGTGGCCAGACCGAAGGACACCGACGGCGAGGACGCCGCTGACGACGCGGAAGAAATCGCGGCGCTGGTCCGTCGATCCGGAGAGGTTCGGGACGAGTTGCGGTTCCTGATGCGCGCCGACAACGACCCCGGCGTCGGCGATTTCGTACATTTCGTCGAATTCCGAGGGCGCGGCGTCTTCCTGCGCGCGTCACCCATCGACGTGTCGGCCATCCTGCGTGACGTCCTCTTCGATCGCATGACGACGACCGTGCTGACCTCGGCGACGCTGACGGTGGACGGCACGTTTGGCTACACACGAGAGCGGCTGGGTGTTCATCAGGCGGCCGAAATCAGGTTACCGTCGGAGTTCGACTTCACGCGTCAGGCGATCCTGTATCTGCCGAAGCGCATGCCCGATCCGCGATCGGACGACTTCTCGATCGCGGCCGGCCGGGAGGTGACCGAGATCCTGCGTCGGACATCCGGCCGTGCCTTTGTGCTGTTCACGAGCTACGCCACGATGCGCGCAGTGCAAGCGATGGTGGAACTGACGCTCGACTACCCGATCTTCGCGCAGGGCACCGCACCGCGGTCGCAGCTCCTCGCACAATTTCGCCGGACGCCACACGCCGTGCTGTTCGCGACGTCCAGCTTCTGGCAGGGCGTGGACGTCATCGGCGACGCGCTGAGCTGCGTCATCGTGGACAAGCTGCCGTTCGCGTCGCCGGGCGATCCGATCACGTCGGCGCGGATCGATGCGATTCGCGCGCGCGGTGGCGATCCATTCGGCGACTATCAGGTGCCCCTGGCGATTCTGGCGCTGCAACAGGGCCTCGGACGGCTCATTCGCCATCGACGCGATCGCGGTGTCCTGGCCGTCCTCGACCCTCGCATCCGCACAAAAGGCTACGGGCGCCGTTTTGTGGCGTCGCTCCCGCCGGCGCCACTCGTCCACGATCTGGCGCAAGTCTCCGCATTTTTCTCGGAATAGCCTCGACTGCGACCGTCCACGCCGGGCTTCATCCACTGCGGTAAACTAGTTGGAAAATGGGGAGCGCGAGGCTTCAGCCGAGTGAACCGCCGCTTTCATTGTTTTCAGGAGGGATCCCATGGTCCGCGGATTGAACGGCCGGTTGGTGTGTCTTGCCGGCGCGGCGCTGTTCGCGTTGGTTGTCGCGCTGCCCGCCGCCGCGCAGTCCACCGGACTGGTCAAGGGCGTCGTGAAGGACGCGTCCGGCCAGCCGGTCGACGGCGCCAAAATCAACATCGACATGAGCGAAGGCGTGAACCGCCACTTCGAGACCAAGTCGAACAAGAAGGGCGAATTCGTCCAGATCGGCCTGCCGCCGGGCAGATACAACATCACCGCCGAGAAGGACAAAATGTCGTCGCCCCCTTCGATGGCGGCGGTGAGCGTCGGCAGGCCGGCTGATGTCGTGATCGTGATCGGTGCGGGCGGCGGCGGCCCCGGCGCCAAAGAGGTCGCGGCCAAGAACGCCGAGCTGAAGAAGGCGTTCGACGAAGGCATCGCGGCCAGCCAGGCCAACAACTACGACGGAGCGATCGCGGCCTTCACCCGCGCCGCGGAGATCAACCCGAACTGCTCGGACTGCCAGTACAACATGGGTTTCATGTACGCGCAGAAGAAGGACTACGAAAAGGCCGAAGCGGCGTACAAGAAGGCGATCGAGTTGAGGCCTGAATACGCTGAGGCCTACAACGGGCTGGCGACCATCTACAACGCGCAGCGCAAGTTCGATCTGGCGGCCGAGGCCAGCAAGAAAGGCATGGAAATCGGCGGCGGCGGCGCAGCTGGCGCGGCGGGCGGCGGAAACGCCGACGCGATGTACAACCAGGGCGTGATTCTGTGGAACGCCGGCAAGATTGCCGACGCCAAGAAGCAGTTCGAAGCCGCGGTCGCTGCGAATCCGAACCATGCCGAAGCGCACTACCAGCTCGGCATGGCGCTCGTGAACGAAGGCAATCTGAATGGCGCCGCGGGCGAGTTCGACACATACCTGAAGCTCGCGCCGAGCGGTCCGAACGCCGCGACCGCGAAGGGCATCCTGTCGACCATCAAGAAGTAGGTGAATCCCGCCGAGCTCCGCGGACGTCTTGACGACGTCCGCGCGCGCATCGAGCGAGCCGCCCGCCGCGCGGGTCGTGACCCCGCGGCGGTTCGGCTCGTCGCCGTCTCGAAAACCTTCTCAGCCGACTTCGTGTGCGCCGCCGCAGAAGCCGGTCAGCGTGATTTCGGTGAAAACAAAGTCCAGGAAGCGCTTCCGAAGATGGACGCGGTGCAAACCCTGGCGTCCCGCGATCTCCAGCTGCGCTGGCACCTCGTCGGTCATCTCCAGACGAACAAGGTTCGCAGGGCCGGATCGCGGTTCGACGTCGTGCACTCGATCGATGCCGCTGACCTGCTCCGGAAGCTCGATGAAGCCGCCGGATCCGCCGGACACCATCTCGACGCGCTCGTGCAGGTGGATCTCGCCGGCGAGGCGACGAAGCACGGTGTGCGGGAAGGCGAGCTTTCGGCGATTTTCGAGGCCGGTCGCTCCGCGCGCCACGTCAAGCTGGTCGGTCTGATGCTCCTGCCCCCCGCCGTGGAAAACCCGGACGATGCCCGGCCCTATTTCCGCCAGTTGAGGGACCTCCAGAGCCGCCTGCTGGCCGGCGGCGTCCATCCCGCCATGCTGGCCGAGCTTTCGATGGGCATGAGCCACGACTTCGAAGTGGCGGTCGAGGAAGGCGCTACCATTGTCCGTGTAGGGACCGCGATTTTCGGCTCCAGACCGCTTACAATTACGGAACCAGAGACAGGAACGACCCCATTTTCCTAGCCCATCAGGCCAGCCATGTTTGACCCTTCGCTGTCGCGCGGCGCATCATCGGCCGATAAGCGAACAGGAGAACCGACCCGCATGAACGTGAGCCCCCTGGACCTCCGACAGCAGCGATTCAACTCCGCGATGCGCGGTTTCGACAAGGTTGAAGTCACGTCGTTTCTCGCCGCGGTGGCCGACGATTACGAACAGGCCCTTCGCGAAGCCGATCGTCTCCGGCAGGACGTGTCGCATATGGAAGCGAAGCTTGCCGAGCATCGCGAGTCGGAAAAGAACCTGACGACGACGCTCATCGCGGCGCAGCGGCTGGCGGAAGACATCAAGGCGAACGCTGAAGAAGAGGCCCGCCGCATCATCCGTGAAGCCGAAGGTCGCTCGACGCTGCTGCTCGAAAAGACACAGGCACGGCTCGAGGACATCCAGCGTGAGATCGACGGCCTCAAGCTGAAGCGCAAGGACGTCGAGACCACCATCGAAGCGACCATCCAGGCGCTTCGAAACACGCTCGACTTCGTGCGCGAACAGGACAGCCGCGACCGCGACGACAAGATCCTGCTCCATCGGCCGCGCAACGTCGACCAGGGGCCGGCGGAAAACGCCGCGGACGATCAGGAGTCCCGCAAGGCCATCTGACCCCATCGCGAACTTAGGAATTCGGAATTCTAGAATCCCTAATTTCAGTGCAAGCCGAGTGGTCGCCGACTTCCTCATTCACAACGCCTCCGAAATTCTGACCTGCGCCGGTCCCGCGCCGCGGATCGGCGCGGCGCAGGGCGACGCCGGCTCGCGGGCGGACGCGGTCGTGGCCGCGCGAGACGGCACGATCGTGTTCGTCGGCACCGAGCAGGAGTGGGTTTCATCCGGCGCGCTGACCCCGCAAGCCATCGTCCTTGACGCCCGCCGCGGTGCGGTCGTTCCCGGCTTCGTCGATCCCCACACGCACGTGATCTTTGCCGGCGACCGGCGGGCGGAACTTCGGCGCCGGCTCTCCGGCGCCACCTACGCCGACATCGCCGCCGACGGCGGCGGCATCGTGAGCACCGTGCGCGCGACAAGAGATGCGACCGCTGAAGACCTTTCGCGCGCCACGAAAACGCGCCTCGACGAGATGCTCCGCTGCGGCACGACGACGTGTGAGGCAAAGAGCGGCTACGGCCTGACGACGGAATCCGAACTGAAGACCCTCCGGGTGTTGCGGGATCTCGATGCGACGCACGCGATTGACATCACAGCGACGTTCATGGGTGCGCACGAAATCCCACTCGAATACCGGGATCGCCGCCAGGCGTATATCGACCTCATCGTCCACGAGATGATTCCCGCGGTCGCCCGGGAGCGCCTCGCTGAATGGTGCGACGTGTTTTGCGAAGACGGCGTGTTCACGCCGGGCGAATCGAATGCGATTCTCGGCGCCGCCCGGGCAGCCGGGCTGAAACTGCGCGTCCACGCCGACGAGCTGGGCCGGAGCGGAGGCGCGCTCGTCGCTGCGGCATGCGGCGCGCGATCGGCCGACCACCTCATCTTCGTCGGCGACGACGGAATCGACGCCATGGCCAGCGCGCATGTGGTCGCAACGCTGCTTCCCGTGGCGTCGTTTTACTTGAAACTCGGCCGCTTCGCGCCCGCGCGTCGCATGATCGAACGCGGCGTAGCCGTGGCGCTCGCGACCGACGTCAATCCCGGCGCCGGCTTCTCGCCCTCGATGCCGTTCGCCATCGCGCTCGCGTGCTTCGGCATGGGCCTGACGTTCGAGGAAGCGCTGGTCGCCGCGACCATCAACGCAGCCTACTCGATTGATCGGCACACTCGCGCCGGCAGCCTCGAGGTCGGCAAGCAGATGGACGCGGTCATCGTTGACGGTCCCGCAGTCGATTTGATTCGCGTCGGCGCCGAGACGATCTCGGCCGTCGTCAAGAAAGGCCGGGTCGCGCATGCTCGTTGACAAGTCCGTGACCGAACTGCTGGACGCGTTCAGTTCGAGCGAACCGACTCCCGGCGGCGGCTCGGCCTCGGCGCTGGCGTCGGCGATCGGCGCGTCGCTGCTGATGATGGTGGCGGGTCTGCCGAAAACGAGGACGAACGCGCCCGCGGAGCGCGCGGCGCTCCAGGAGGCGTCGAAAGCCGTCGTCGCGTTGCGCCGCCGGTTGAGCGACGCGATTGACGCCGACACGGCTGCCTACGATGGCGTGGTCGCGGCGTATCGGCTGCCGAAGTCGTCGAACGACGAGCAGACGGCGCGGCAGCTGGCCGTCCAGGCGGCGTTACGTGGGGCGACCGACGTGCCGCTCGACGTCATGCGATGGTCCGCGGAGGCCATGACGCATGCCGAAACGATTGCGCGTCACGGTCTTCGTGCAGCCGCGAGCGACATCGGCGTCGCAGTCGCGCTCCTCCAGGCGGGCGCATCCGGCGCTCGGCTGAACGTCGACGTCAACCTTGGCAGTGTGAAAGACGCGACCTACGTGGACGCCGTGCGCGCTGAGGTGCGGAAGCTGTCAGCTGTTATAGGGCAGGCGTGTTCGGAGGTCGAGCGGGCTCTGTCGTGATCTGTCGGTCTTCGTGGCCTTCGTGTCTTCGTCGCCAGGACTTCGTATTTTCGTGGCTTCGTTTCAGCGGGCCATCGGCGCCTCGCTGAACGTATCCGTGTGGATCTCGAACGTCCACGGCTGGGAAAATCCCGGCGCCACGTCGATCGTCTTGGAATACGACGCATCGACAATCGTATGCAGCCCCTCGCGCCTGACGGTCAAATCGTCTTCACCAATCGGCAGGTCGTAATCGTTCGCCAGCGCGAGGATTCGCGTTTTCAACTGCTCCACGCTCTTGTCGTTGCCGAACTGCGTCGTCTGCTGCACCGAATCCTTGAACTTGTAGTACGAGGTGTACGCCGTCATCACGTGCCACGCGGCATTCGCCACCAGGGCCACGACGATGAGCTTCAGGAGCAGCTTGATCAATGGATTTGGTGCAGCATACGGTCCCAGCGCGTCCGCGTGAAGAAGTGGACGAACACGGACCCGAGTCCCCGGATCGTGGCGCCGGTGCTGTTGTCCTGGTAGTCCTCGCGGCCTGACTCGTACCGACCAGTAGATGAAGAGCGCTTTTCCTTTCACCAGCTCGCGCGGCAGGAATCCCCAATAGCGGCTGTCCTGCGAGTTGTCGCGGTTGTCGCCCATCATGAAGTACTGATCGGCGGGTACCGTCACCGGCCCGTACCGCTCGCGCACGTCGAACGACGTCACCTCGGAGAGTTCTGACGAGGCGCTCGGCGGCTGCAGGAAGTGGACGTACGGTTCGTCGAGCGGGCGGCCGTTGATGTAGACCTTCTTCTCTTTGACCTCGAGCGTCTCACCCGGCAGGCCGATCACTCGCTTGATGAAGTCGCGATCCGGCTCTTCCGGGTACTTGAACACGATCACGTCCCCGCGCGTGATGGACCCCACGGGCATCAACCCACGCTCGAGCCCCGTGCCCGTGGGCCCGAAGACCAGCTTGTTGACGAGCAGGTGATCGCCGATGAGCAGGTTGTTTTCCATCGATCCGGTCGGGATCTTGAAAGCCTGCACGACGAACGTACGGATGAACAGCGCGAGGATCACCGCGATGACGATCGACTCGAAATACTCGCGAAGCGTCGATTTTTCGAAATTAGCTGTCAAGTTTTTTCCACTTGCTCTACAGGCCCTCACTCAGCATGGCCGCAGGCGCTCTTTCAACCCGGAGCCCTCAGCCCTAACCCCTCAGCCCTTCTTTATTCAGTATCGGTGCCCATCTTCAGCACCGCCAGGAAGGCCTCCTGCGGGATCTCGACCTTGCCGACGCGCTTCATCCGCTTCTTGCCTTCCTTCTGCTTCTCGAGCAGCTTGCGTTTGCGCGAGATGTCCCCGCCGTAGCACTTCGCCAGCACGTTCTTGCGCATCGCCTTGACTGATTCTCTGGCGATGATCCGGCCGCCGATGGCCGCCTGAATCGCGACCTCGAACATCTGCCGCGGAATCAGCTCGCGCATCTTCGACGCGAGTGCCCGTCCGCGCTCGTAGGCCGTGTCGCGGTGAACGATGATCGACAGCGCGTCGACCGGATCGCCGTTCACCAGAATGTCCAGCTTGACAAGCGGCGAGGGCCAGTAGCCGGTTACATGATAGTCGAGCGACGCGTAGCCCCGGGAGAGAGTCTTCAGTTTGTCGTAGAAGTCCAGCACGACCTCGTTGAAGGGCAGCTCGTAGGTGATGAGGACGCGATCCGACGCCGTGTATTCGAGTTTCTTCTGGATGCCGCGCTTGTCCTGGCACAGCTGCAGGATGGCGCCGACGTGCTCGGCCGGCGTCAGGATCATCGCGGTGATGACCGGCTCTTCGATCGCCTTGATGCGGCCGGCGTCCGGCAGCTTCGCCGGGCTGTCGATCTCGTGAACTTCACCGTCGGTCGTAGTCACCCGGTACAGCACGCCTGGCGCGGTCGTCACCAGGTCCACGTCGAACTCGCGCTCGAGCCGCTCCTGGACGATCTCCATGTGCAGCAGGCCGAGGAACCCGCACCGGAAGCCGAACCCGAGCGCCACGGACGTCTCCGGCTCGTAGAAAAACGACGCATCGTTCAGCCGGAGTTTCTCGAGCGCGTCGCGCAGCTCCGGGTACTCGTGGCCTTCGACCGGATAGAAGCCGGCGAACACCATCGGCTTCAGCTCCTTGAAGCCGGGGAACGGTTCACTTGTCGGACGCGAGGTCTCGGTGATCGTGTCGCCGATTTTCGCGTCGCTGATCTTCTTGATGTTCGCGACCAGGAATCCGACCTCGCCGACACCGAGCTCGCCGACTTCAATCGGCTTGGGACGGAAGACGCCGACCTGCAACGACTCGTAGTCCTGCCCTTCGGCCATCAGGCGAATCTTCATGCCGGGCTTCAGCGTTCCGTCGATCACGCGGACAACGATCACCACGCCGCGGTACGGGTCGTACCAGGAATCGAAGATGAGCGCCTTGAGCGGTGCGTCGGGGTCGCCCTTGGGCGTCGGCAGCCGCGCGACGATCGCCTCGAGGATTTCCGGCACGCCGGTCCCGACCTTGGCGCTGGCCAGGATCGCGTGGTCGCCGTCGAGGCCGATGATGTCGGAAATCTGTCGGCGCGTCTCTTCAGGCTGCGCGCCCGGCAGGTCGATCTTGTTGATGACCGGAATGATTTCGAGGTTGTTCTCGACGGCCAGGTACACATTGGCCAGCGTCTGCGCTTCGACGCCCTGTGACGCGTCGACGAGCAGAAGCGCCCCTTCGCACGCGGCCAGCGACCGCGTGACTTCATACGAAAAATCGACGTGGCCAGGGGTATCGATCAGGTTCAGCACGTACTGCTGCCCATCGGTCGCCGTGTAGTTCAACCGGACCGGGTGCGCCTTGATCGTGATCCCCCGCTCACGCTCGAGATCCATCGCGTCGAGCACTTGTGCTTCCATCTCGCGCGCCTGCAGCGCGCCCGTGAGCTCGAGGAAGCGATCGGCCAGCGTCGACTTGCCGTGGTCGATGTGCGCGATGACCGAGAAGTTACGGATGAAGCGAGCGTCCATTCAACGAACAGTCGGCAACGCAATCATGCAAGAACGCAAACATGCACGAATGCAGGACATGCGCAAATTCATTCCTGCGTTTTGGCATGCTTGCATTTTCGCATGTCGCTGCTGAAACTCACCGACTCTCAATCGGCACGTAGCGCTGCGGGTATCGGGGCCGATGTACTCGGCGCGCGGACGAATCAGCCGGTTGTTTGCGTACTGCTCGAGGACGTGTGCCGTCCATCCGGACATCCGGCTGACCGCGAACACCGGCGTGAAGAGATCGACGGGAATACCCAGCGCGTAGTAGGTGGACGCCGAGTAGAAGTCCACGTTCGCGTTGAGCTTCTTTTCGGCCTTCACCAGCGTCTCGATCCGCTGCGACATCTCGTACAACGCGGATTGGCCGGCCTTGGCGGTCAACTCTTTCGACATCTGGCGCAGGTGGGTCGCACGTGGATCTTCGGTGTGGTAGACGCGATGGCCGAACCCGGGAATCTTCTCCTTGCGCGCCAGCTTCGCGCGAACCGCTTCCTCCGCCTTCTCGAACGGCGAATCCAGACCGATGTCGAGGAGCAGGCGCATGACGTCCGTGTTCGCACCGCCGTGCAGCGGGCCTTTCAGCGCGCCGATGGCACCCACGATCGCTGAATGGATATCCGTCAACGTGGCGGCGGCGACGCGCGCCGCGAACGTGGACGCATTCAGTTCGTGGTCGGCGTGCAGGATGAGCGCGATGTCGAACGCCCTCGTCGCCAGTCCGCCGGGACGCTCGCCGGTCAGCATGTAGAGGAAATTCGCGGCGTGCCCGAGGACCGGATCGGGATCGATGGGCGCACCGCCCAGGGTGATCCGGCCGATCGCCGCGACGACCGAGCTCACCTGCGCGGTCAGTCGAACCGCCTTGCGATAGTTGGCGGCCGGCGAGTTGTCCGAAGCGTCGGCGTCGTAATGGCCCAGTGCGGACGTCAGCGTCCGCAGCAGATCCATCCCGTTGCCGGCCGGGAGCGTCCTCGTCAGCCTGACAATGGGCTCGGGCAGCGGCCGGCCTGCGGCGAGTTGCGATTGAAGATCACCGAGTTCGGCCTTCGTCGGAAGACGGCGATGCCACAGGAGGTAGCAGACTTCCTCGAACGTCGCGTGCTTCGCGAGTTCGTGAATGTCGTAGCCGCAGTACGCGAGCACCCCGCGGTCGCCGTCCAGATAACAGATCGCCGACGAGGTCGCGACGGTGTCTTCGAGACCGGCCTTCTGCTTTTCTCCCGTGATCATCACCCTCCATCATACCGCGGGCAGTTGCCGGCGCGCGCCTTCCAGGGGCTTGTAGACCGCGCCGATCACGACGCAGACGAGCACCCATTCCACGAAGCCCGCCGTCGCCAGTTGGAGGGAAATCCTTCGACCGATGTTCAACGTCGCATAGTTGACGCCGGCAAACAGGAAGACGATCACGATGGCGACCAGAACCCCGAAGCGGAACCCTTCGGTGACGCCGCTTCCGCCCTCGTATCCCTTGGCGTAGATCAACGTCAGCGCGGCGATGGCCACGAAGATGCCGAAGAACATCAGGGGAAGGTAGGCCATGCCCACCTCGTTCGGCCGGAAGACGCCCGGATACCTGGCGAACTCGCCCACCAGCAGTACCCCGTACACCACGAAACCGTAGACGGCATCGACAACGGTAGCGGCAACCGCCGCGAGCGCGAGGCGACCGAGGTTCATCGCAGCCTCCTTGTAATGTGGATGCGGAGACTATACGCGGATTCAGCCACGAAGACACGAAGACCCCAAAGAAATTCGGTTACTGCGTCTTCCTCGTGACTTCGTGGCGATTTTGGACGCGTCAGTGGATGCGCGACGAAACAGGCGCGGTGACCCGATCACCGGCCGCGACGAGGTCCATCTGGCCCTGCGGACCCAACGTTTCCTCCTGCGGCGTACCGCAGGAACATCTGTCCCCACTCGGTCGTCTCGCACCAGCGTTCGAAGACGCGGCGGTCGACGAGCGGCCAGCGGTAGAAGTCGTGGTAGACGTCGCTGGCGAGGATGAATCCGTTGACGAGCGGCGTGTGGAAGAACAGCTTCTGGAAGCGCTTGAGCGGTCCGAACCAGATCAGATCGCCGCCGCCGATGCGGACGAGATTCTTGCCGACGTGGAAATGCCAGTTCTCCTTCGCCGCATCCACGTCGCCGACGATCTCGATATCCCGCGGATCGCCGACGCCCAGCCCGTCCTCGTGCGCGAGGCGGATGTAGTCGAGCGACATCGGATCGAAACCCATCATCTTCGCCGAGACCGCGTCGATCGCGACCTGATCGGCCGACGCCAGCATCACGTTCTTGACGACCGGATACATCGTCCGCGGTCCCGGACCGTTGCCCGCGGTCGTGCCGTCCATGATCGCGAAGAGGCCCGTGTGGATTTCCTTCTGAATCGCAAGGAGGTCGACGAGCGTCTCGTGAATCCACGAATGCGTGTAGTGGCGCTGCGTGTTCAGCAGGCCGCCGAACGCGTTCTTCATCGCGCCGGTCGTCGTCGTGTAGATGTGGCACTTGGTCGTCGGCAGGTGAACGATGTTCTTGCCGAAGAAGTAGTCGGGAATGTGGATCCCTTCGGGGAAGATGCGCTTCGAGCACGCGCATCCGCGCCTTCGGCTCGTACGGGATCCACTTCATGTCCCCGTCCTTGAAGTTGTAGAGGACGGGGATCTGGTACCGCTTGAAGATCGGAACGTAGTGGTTGAGGTCTTCGCCCTTGAACGCGTTGGTGACGACCGTCTTGTTCTGGACGCAGACCTGATCGGCGAAGCCGTGGTTCGCGAGCGCGCGAATCGTGCCCTCGAGCTGCCACGGCGTGGTGTTCGCGCCGGGGAACGGAAAGTGCCACGAGATGTTGTCTTTGAGGATCGTCGTCTTGCCGGGCGCGAGCGCCTGGTCCACGCCGCCGAGCGTCAGCAGACGATCGATGTCGGTGAGGATCGAGTCGGGCGTGACGCGGAGAACCGAAACCCGGGCCTTCATTTGCCGCTGGCCACCTGCGTGTTGAGCACCACCGGTTCGCCGGCGTACTGCTGAACGATGGAGAGCAGCCCCGTGTACAGGAAGCCCACCTGGAAGAGCACCAGGAAGGGCAGCGTGCCGTAGATGCCGTTGGCAAGCGCGTAGAACACCGTCCAGGTGAAGTAGAGGCCCGAGCAGCAGCTCGACCAGCGGCTGGATCGCCACCGACTGACGATAGCGTTTGCCGACCCATTCGTCCGCGTCGGCTTCGATGCGGTATTTCGGCGTGCGCGCGAATTCCGTGTCTTTGTGCAGCAGGGCCTCGATGACGGCGCGTGTGTTGTTGATCGACAGACCGATGCCGACCGACATCAGGAACGGCACATATTTCACGCGCGCGCGCCAGTCCTTGTGGATCTCCCGCTGACAGACGACGTAGAAATTGCAGAACGAGAACGTGGCGGCGAAAAACAGCGGGATGTCGATGAGCAGCATCTCGTACCAGCCCATGTTGTAGCGGATGACCATCGCCGGGAACATGAGGATCGACAGCACGCACATCAGGATGTAGTTGAAGTTCGCCGTCAGGTGGAAGAAGGCCTCGGCCTTGATGCCGAGCGGCAGCTTCGACCGGAGAATCGTCGGCAGCAGTTTGCGGCAGGTCTGAATCGAGCCCTTCGCCCAGCGGTGCTGCTGCGACTTGAACGCGTTCATCTCGACGGGGACCTCGGCCGGCGCGATCAGATCCGACACGAACACGAACCGCCAGCCGCGCAGCTGCGCGCGGTAGCTGAGGTCGAGGTCCTCGGTCAGCGTGTCGTGCTGCCACCCGCCCGCGTCGTCGATTGCCGTGCGGCGCCAGATGCCGGCCGTGCCGTTGAAGTTGAAGAACCGGCCGCCGCGATTGCGGCCGCCGTGCTCGAGCACGAAGTGGCCGTCGAGCAGGATCGCCTGGATCTTCGTGAGGAGCGAGTAGTCCTGGTTGATGTGGCCCCAGCGCGCCTGCACCATGCCGACGTTCGGCGTCGCGGAAGTAGCGGCAGCAGGCGGCGTGAGGAAATCGCGGGTCGGGATGAAATCCGCGTCGAAAATCGCGATGAATTCGCCGCGCGCCACCTTCAGCCCCGCTTCGAGCGCGCCGGCTTTGTAGCCCGGTCCGGTCCGTCGCGGTGGTAGTACTTGACGTCCACGCCCTGCGCGGCGAAGCCGCCGGACCGCGAGCTCGGCGATGCTCTGCGTCTCGTCGGTCGAGTCGTCGAGCACCTGCACCTCGAGGCGATCGCGCGGGTAGTCGATGCGGCAGACCGCATCGATCAGCCGATCGGCGACGTACATCTCGTTGTAGAGCGGCAGCTGGATCGTGACGACCGGCAGCGGATCGAGTGCCGGACCGGGCCTTCGGTTCCCGGTCCCGATACTTCATGTACAGGTAGACCAGGTAATACCGGTGCCACCCATAGACGGCCAGGATGATGAGGACGAAGAAATAGGCGGCGAGCGTGAGAGTTTCAGCAGGCGTCATTTGTTGAAGTTGCGGTTGAAGTCGCGCTGATACCCCACGATTCAATGCGCCACTAAACCGGGGGCGCGACATAGGGCAAAACTCGGCGCCGCAATCACTTATATTAAGAGACGGTCCGGATGACGTCAAACAAACAGCTTCGTGATCTCCTCGCGCAGGTGGCGAGCGGCCACGTGGACGTGGACACGGCGTGCGACCGACTCGTCAATGCGATGCGGTCGCGGCCGTTCGAGGATCTCGGGTTCGCGCGTGTCGATCACCATCGCTCCATCCGCCATGGTTTCCCCGAAGTCGTGCTGGGTCTGGGCAAAACTCCTGCCCAGATCGCGGGCATCGCGTCGGAAATCGTCTCGCGGGGCTCTACCCTGCTGGTGACACGGGCGACGCGCCGCCGCGTACGAGGCGGTTCGCGCGCTCGTGCCGGCGGCCACCTTTTACGAGGACGCCGGCATCATCGCACTCGCTCAGCAGGATGTCTCAAAGGTAAAGGAACCGTTCTGATCGTCGCCGCTGGCACGTCGGATCTTCCTGTCGCCGAAGAAGCGGCGCGCACCGCCGAGTTGATGGGCAACGATGTGTGCCGACTGTACGACGTCGGCGTCGCCGGGCTCCATCGTCTGCTGAACGCGCGACCGATGCTCGAGTCGGCACGGGTCATCGTGGTGGTGGCGGGGATGGAAGGCGCGCTGCCCAGCGTCGTCGCCGGTCTCGTGGCCGCTCCCGTCGTCGCCGTGCCCACGAGCATCGGATACGGCGCGAGTTTTGGCGGCATCGCAGCACTGCTTGGCATGCTGAACACCTGCGCGTCCGGCGTCTCGGTCGTCAACATCGATAACGGTTTTGGCGCCGGGGCGTTCGCTTCGGTGATCAACCACCTCTAGCGATCGGCGTCGCGACTCGGGATTTGGGATTCGGGATTTGAAGCCACTCCTTCAACACTCCAAACCACCGTAGAATTCGAGCCCGAACCCCCGAATCCTGACACGTGCGTTCACTAAGAGGTTCTCCACCCCGTCACAGACGACCACGTGATGCACCCAAGCGCCCTGCGGGCCCTCGAGTACGACCGGATTGTCGAGGCCGTCACGCATTTTGCGTTGACGCCGATGGGCGCAGACCACCTGGCGAAACTCACGCCGTCCACCGATCCGCATCGCGTGGCACAACTGCTGGCCGCAACGACCGAGACCGCGCGATTCCTCAACGCGAACGGCGAACTGCCCCTGCACGCCCCGGCCGAACTGCCGCACATCCTGGTGGCACTGGCCGTTGAAGGGCGGCCGCTCGAGGCGCTGCGCCTGCTGGCGCTCGCGACGTTTCTCGATTCGATAGACGACGCTCGCGGCGCGATCCGGCGCGCGAACGGTCCGTTTCCGATCCTCGAGGCGGCGATCGGCGGCGCCGCGTCGTTCAAGGGCGAGACGTCGAGCATCCGCGAGAAGATCGACCCGTCCGGCACCGTGCTCGACGGTGCGAGCGCCGACCTGAAGACTGATCCGCGATCGGTTGCGCAAGCAGCGAACGCGGCTGCGCAGCACCCTCGAGTCGTACCTCCGCGGCAAGGACACTTCCAAGTACCTGCAGGACCAGGTCGTCACCGAGCGCAACGGCCGGTACGTGCTCGTCGTGCGATCCGAGCATCGCTCGGCCATCCCGGGAATCGTCCACGGCGCCTCGACGAGCGGCGCCAGCCTGTTCCTCGAACCGCTCAGCACGGTCGAAATCAACAACGACATCGTCGCGCTCGAAGAGCAGGAAGCGGAGGAGGTCCGCCGGATTCTGCTGGTGCTCACCAACGCGTTTCGCGCCCGGGCCGCCGATGTGCATCGAACGATCGAAGCCGCAACCGAGCTCGACGTGATGCAGGCGAAGGCGCGCTATTCGGAATCGATCGACGCCATCGAGCCCGCGCTTTCGATCGATGGCGCGCTTCGAGCTCCAGGCCGCGCGCCATCCGCTGCTGGTCAAGCAGGGTCGGGACGGTCAGGTGGGTCAGCGGAGGTCGTTGGGTCGAGGTTCGGACATGTCGTGCCCGTCACGATCAAGGTGATCCCACCGTCGACCGTGCTGCTGATCACGGGGCCCGAACACCGGCGGCAAGACCGTCGCCCTGAAGATCGCTGGTCTGCTGGCGCTGATGGCGCAATCCGGCCTGCGGATTCCGGCAGCCGATGGCTCGCGCGTGCCGATCTTTCGGTCGGTCTTCGCCGACATCGGCGACGAGCAGTCGATCGAAGCGAGCCTCAGCACGTTCTCGGCACACATCACCAACATCGTGTCGATGGATCGCGGCGCTCGCGACGCCCGCACTCGTGCTGCTCGACGAGGTCGGCTCGGGCACCGATCCGATCGAAGGCGGCGCGCTGGGTGTGGCGATCGTCGATCATTTCAAGCGCCGAGGCGCCACCGTTATCGCGACGAGCCACTACGACTCGCTCAAGAGCTACGCGTCGACGACGGATGGCGTGACGAGCGCCGCGTTCGGATTCGACGCCGACACGTTTGCGCCGACCTACCAGCTGGTCTACGGCTCGCCCGGCCGGAGTCTCGCGCTCGAAATCGCCGCACGGCTCGGGCTGAACAGCGCGGTCGTCAGCGCCGCGCGGGAGAACCTGAGCGCCCGCGAAGCGCAGCTCGCCGAACACCTGGCGAAGATCGACCAGGACATGCGCGCGCTCGAGCACGAGCAGCGCCTCGTCGCGCGGGAGCGTGAGTCGCTGAGCGAAGCCGAAGGGCGGATGCGCCACCGCGAAGAAGCACTGCGGCAGCGCGAGGACGCGTCGCGCAAGCGGCTCAGCGACGAGATCGAGTCGCAGGTTCGCCAGGCACGCCGCGAGATTGACGATGTCGTCGCGCAGCTGAAAGCGAAGGCCGCGGCGCTCGCGAGCGCCCCGCGACTCGTCGTCCACAGGCGACACCGGCGCCGTGCGGGTCGATGCCCGGGCGGCGGTGGACGAGGTCGCGCGCCGCGTCCTCGCGGGGCAGCCCCGGGGGACCGGGGGACGAATCCACAATCCGAATCCGCAATCCCGAATCCCGAATCCCCACTGTGAGCGTCGGCGATCGCGTCATCCTCGGCGCGCTGCGACTCGAAGCCGTCGTGACCGCGCTGCACGATGGCACGGCGGAGCTCGACGTCCGCGGCAAGCGCATGCGGGCCAGCACGCGCGACCTCCGCGTGATTGCGTCCGCCGGAGCGACGGCGGCGGCTCCAGCCAGAGTCAGCGTGCACGTCGAGCTCCAGCCGCGAGGCGCGATGGCGCTCGACCTGAACGTCATCGGATGCACGGTGGACGAAGCCATCGCCCGCGCCGAACGGTTTTTGGACGAATCGCTCCTGACGGATCAGCGGGTCATTCGTCTGATTCATGGGTACGGCACCGGCCAGCTGAAGCGCGCGCTCGCAGGATTTTCTGCAGCAGCATCCGCTCGTCGCGCGCTTCGCGACGGCGCCGCCAGAACAGGGCGGCGGCGGCGTGACGGTCGTGGAGCTCAAGGAGTGAAAGCGCACAATGCAGGAATGCAAGAACTCTAAGAATGCACGGCGTTGACGCGTCCGTGCAATTTTGCAGTTCCTGCATTTGTGCATTCCTGCAAGTTCATAAGTGTCTTTGTTTCCCCAACGCTTCATCGACGACCTTCGCCTGCAGGCCAACATCGTGGCCGTCGTGCAGGAGTACGTCCCGCTGAAGAAAGCCGGAAGCGTCTTCAAGGGACTCTGCCCGTTTCACTCCGAGAAAACTCCCTCCTTCCAGGTCAACCCGGACAAGGGCTTCTTCTACTGCTTCGGGTGTCAGGCCGGCGGTGACGTCTTCAAGTTTCTCGAGCTGCACGAGAAAGGTCGCGTTTCCCGAAGCGGTTCGGATGCTGGCGCAGAGGTTCGGCGTCACGCTGCCCGAGCTGGTGGACGGCGACAATACCGACGCCCGGCGGGACGCCGCCTTGCGGGAATCGCTGCTGAAGGCGCACGAGGTCGCGGCGGAGTATTTTCGCGAGCAATTGATGAATCCAGGTGGCGCCCGCGCGCGTCAACAGTTAAAGGACCGGGGCGTCTCCGCGCGCGCCATCGAGCAACTTGGCCTCGGTTTCGCCCCACATTCGCGTGACGGCCTCAAAGATCGACTGCTCTCTCAGGGTTTTGCGCAGGGATCTGCTCGATTCAAAGCGGTCTGCTCGTCCAGCGGGAGACCGGCGAGGTCCTCGATCGGTTCAGAAACCGCCTGATGGTCCCGATCTGCCGCGACAGCGGGTCGGTGATCGCGTTCGGCGGGCGCCAGATGGACGCCGACCAGGGCGGGCCGAAGTACCTGAATTCCCCGGAGACGCCGATCTATTCGAAGAGCCGGACGCTCTACGGACTGAGCCTGTCGAAGCAGGACATTCGCAAGGTCGGTTTCGCCGTATTAGTCGAGGGGTACTTCGATTTCGCTCAGGTGCACCAGTCGGGCGCCGCTCCCGCGGTCGCGTCGTGCGGGACGGCCCTGACGACGCAGCAGGCGCAGCTGCTGCGTCGATTCACGTCCAAAGTCGTGATCAGTTACGACCCCGATGCCGCGGGCCAGGGCGCCGCGGCGCGCTCGTGCGATCTGCTGGTGTCGGAAGGCTTCGACGTCAACGTCGTCGGTACTGGACAAGGGCGAAGATCCGGATACATTCATTCGCAGGCGTGGGCCGGACGAATACCGGGCGCGCCTGCGCGGGTCGAAGCCTTATCTGGAGTATTTGCTGGACCAGGCGGCGGCGGGGGTGGATTTCGGCCAGGACGAAGGCCGGCGCAAGTTTCTCGGGCAGATGCTGGCGGTCGCCGCACGGATTCCCGAGGCGACGGCCCGGGATCAATTCGCGGACCGGATCGCCCACAAAGCGCGCATTACAGAAGAAGTCGTGCGCGCGGAAATCCGTAAGGCGGCGGTCCATCGTCAGACCGCGGTCACGACGCGGGAGATGCCGTCGCTCGGACAGATGAAGCAGGCTGAAACGGCCCTGATTTGGGGCCTGATTCACGACAGCTCGAATGCGATGACGGCGCTCGGCGGGCTGGATCCCGAGGATCTCGAGGGGCTGGCTGGACGGGACATCTTCGAGGTGGCCCGGGGCCTGCACGAGGAGGCTTCGGAGCTCATTCCCTCGACACTGTTGCAGCGTCTAAGTACAGTGAACGCCCAGCTCGTCACGAGGATCGCCGCGTCATCCATTGCGCCCGCCCCACCCGAGGCGTGCGCGCAGGCAATCAAACGGCTCAGGTGGGAACGGGAGCGGGCGGCCATTCAACGGGAAATCGACCGGCTTCAGGGCCTCGGTGCAACGCAACACGAACACGAGATTGATCATTTATGGCAGCGGAAAAAAGACCTCCTTCATCGCATAGAACAACTGACGTAGCGGGCCAGGCGCACCCGGACAAAGAGCACCTCTCGATCGAGGAACGATACGACGAGGTCCGGCAGCTCATCAGCATCGGCAAGGAGAAGGGCTACCTTCTCTACGACGAAGTGAACGAGATGCTCCCGTCGGAAATCACCTCGTCCGACGAGCTCGACGACCTCTTCAACACGTTCGGCAGCGCCGGCATCGAAGTCATCGACTCCGACCAGAAGTACCTGCGCGACGACGTCAAGCCCATCGACCGGACCGCGGAAGGCGCCGAGGAGATGGAGCTCGATCTGACGCCGGGCGCGCTGGACAAGACCAACGATCCGGTGCGCATGTACCTGCGCGAGATGGGCACCGTGCCCTTGCTCACGCGCGAAGGCGAAGTCGAAATCGCGCGCCGCATCGAGCGCGGCAAGCTCGCCGTCATCAAGTCCATTTCCCGGACCCCGCTCATCGCCAAGCGCATCATCTCGCTCGGCGATCAGCTCGACACCGGCGAGCGGACGATTCGCGAGCTGGTCATCTTCAACGACGAGGAAATCACCGACGAGCGCATCGAACAGCGCCGCAAGCAGGTGCAGAAACAAATTGATGCTGTCCGCAAGGCGCGCGCCGCCTACGAGAAGCTCGACGAAAAGCTCGCCGAGACGCCGCGCGGCACGACCACCCGCGAGAAGCGGAAGTACCGCAAGTGCAAGATCCAGGCGATGCGCGCGCAGATCGAGGTATCCCAGCGCATTCGCGACATCGAGTTCACCGAAGCCGTCAAGCGGCGACTGATCGAAGACATGAAGGACGCCGTCGAATCGGTCCGCCGCGAACAGCGCGAGATCGAAGCGTGCGAGCGCCTGCTCAACCCGAAGAACAAGAAGACGCGGCTCCGTGAAGAAGATAAGAAGAACCTGCTGCGGCAGATCAAGGACTTCAAGACCAAGATCAAGACGCTGACCGACAGCCTCGAGCAGTCGCCGGACGAGCTCAAGACCACGCTCGAGACGATCATCCGCGGGGAGTATCAGGCCGAGCAGGCAAAGAAAGAGCTCGTCGAGGCCAACCTTCGTCTCGTCGTCTCGATCGCGAAGAAATACACGAACCGCGGACTGCAGTTCCTGGATCTGATTCAGGAAGGCAACATCGGCCTCATGAAGGCCGTCGACAAGTTCGAGTACCGCCGCGGGTACAAGTTCTCGACGTACGCGACGTGGTGGATTCGGCAGGCCATCACCCGCGCGATCGCCGACCAGGCGCGGACCATTCGCATCCCGGTCCACATGATCGAAACCATCAACAAGCTCATTCGCACGTCACGCGCGCTCGTGCAGGAGCTTGGCCGCGAGCCGACGTCGGAAGAGATCGCCAAACGGATGGACATCCCGGTCAGCAAGGTGCGGAAGGTGCTCAAGATCGCGCAGGAGCCCATCTCGCTCGAGACGCCGATCGGCGAGGAGGAAGATTCGCATCTGGGCGACTTCATCGAGGACCGTCAGGTCGTGTCACCGGCCGAAGCGGTCATCAACCTCAATCTGAAGGAACAGACCGAGTCGGTGCTGAAGACGCTCACACCGCGCGAAGAGAAGGTCATCAAGATGCGGTTCGGCGTCGGCGACGGCAGCGAGCACACGCTCGAAGAAGTCGGTCAGAGCTTCGCCGTCACCCGCGAGCGCATCCGGCAGATCGAAGCCAAAGCGCTCCGCAAGCTGCGGCATCCGTCGCGCAGCCGCAAATTGCGCGCGTTCCTGGAAGGGCGCACGAGCTAGACGAATTGCACAAATGCAGGGATGCAAGAATGCAAGCTGGCATTTCTGCATTCTTGCATTCTGCGTTCCTGCATTTCCCCGTCTCGGTATGAAGATGTTCACCGCCGCGGCGCTCGTCGGGGTCCTTCTGGCGCCTCCGCCCGCCAATTGGGGCCTCACGCGCGTTGGAATGCTCGCCGCCGACGGCTCGCGTGCCCGCACCTCTGACGGGACCGGCGTCGGCCTCTACATCGTCGGCACGGGCGTCAACAGCCAGCACGACGACTTCCTCGATTCTGACGGCAAGAGTCGCGTCAGCTACGTCGGGGATTTCTGCACGGGCGAGAAACGCAGCGGCACTCGTGAGGTGGACGCCCATGACGGCTTCGACGGCCACGACACGCATGTGGCGAGCTACGCGGCCGGGAGACTGTCCGGCATCGCGACGAACGCCAGGGTCTACTCGCTGCGCACGACGTGGCAGCGCGACGATTCGAATGCCGTGGATGGCGGCGACTTCTGTCGCGGCGGCAGCGATACCGACGTCGCCGTTGCCGCAGCTATCGACTGGATTCGGTTGCACGGACGAAAGGAGCATGGCGCCGGTCCCGCGGTCGTGAACTACAGCGGCGGACGGGGCAATGCGAGCGTTCGCCGGGCGATCCTCGAGGCAACGCGCGCGGGCTATCTGGTCACGCTGTCAGGCAACACCGGCGGCGCAATCGAAATCAATTGGGGCTCGTGCGACGCCGATCTGTCCATTCCCTGCGTGCCACGACAGGCGCTGGTCGTCGGAGGGACGACCGAGCGCGACACACCGCTGGGCAGCGGGTATGGAGACCTGCTGGGCCTCTATGCGCCCGGCGCGGGGCTGTACGGCGCCGGCACAGAATCGAATACGCGCCTGACGATTCCCGAGCAGCAGTGCTCCCCGCCTTGCTCCGCCGGCGATTCGTTCGCCGCTCCGTGGGTGGCTGGAGCGGCCGCGGTCTTTCTCCAGAATCACCCGATGGCGAAGCCCGCCGAGGTGCGTGACGAGATTCTGCGGCGCGCGGTGGCCGTCACCGGCCTGCCCGGTAAGATGCTGCAAGTGAACTGACTTCTTATCCAATTCTTCGTTCCTAATTCTTCATTCCTAATTCATACTTCCGGTGAGGGCCCATAGCTCAATGGTTAGAGCGGCCGGCTCATAATCGGCTGGTTCCAGGTTCGAGTCCTGGTGGGCCCACCACTCAGAAGGGAGTAGGGATTAGGGATTAGGGTTAAGGTTCAACGGCCTCATAACGGATCGTCACCGTAGACGCCCCACTGGTACCAGATGACTGCGGCGGGGTTGTATCCCGCCGACGAAAACCGCACGTACCAAGCGCCGTTGTTCGGCCGCCACACCGTCAAGTCCGTTCGCCCATCGCCGTCGAAATCCGCCTGGATCGGCACGTCCCCGCTCGCGCCCCATGAAGGCTGTTCCGTTGAAATCCTGGCCGCCACCCCCGTTGTAAGTTGTTCCGTAGAAGTTTCCATCGCGTGCCTGGATCATGGTCGAAAGCGGACAATCGCCTTCGGCATAAGCGAAGTTGTGAAGAACGGTGACGGCACCGCTGGGAGTCATCTTGAAAACTATTCCGCTGTCGGAGGGTCCTCCGAAGTTCGTCGTGCCGTAGGAGTTGCCATCGGTTGCCTGCACCAGCGCGGCGTGCGGAGTGTCCCCATCGCTACCGCCAACGAACGCGTGCAGGACGGTGACGATGCCGTCGGGGGTCATTCTGAAAATGGTCCCAAGGCCCAAGCCGCCGCCCGCGGTACTGCCGCCAAAATAGGTCGTGCCGTAGAAGTTCCCGTCAGCGGCCTGGATCAGCGGTGCATGCGGCCACGACCCGTCTAAACCTCCGGCGAAGTCGTGCAGGACCACCATGCCTCCGGCGGGGTCATCCGGAAGATCGTGCCCTGGCCGAACCTGCCACCGGCGGTCGTCGTTCCATACAAGGTTCCATCGGCTGCTCGCATCAGTGCCGAACCTTCAGATCCGCTGATCGAGCCGATCACAACGAAGTACGTCTGCGCGCTGACTGGACTTCCCATCGCAAGCGCGAGGCCCAGGAACACGAAGTCACGTAGACCGTGGCTCTTGCGCCACACTTCGCGTGGTTGCCCGGCCACATGAACTGGGCATCCCATCACGACTTCTCCTGAAAAGCGCCGCTTTTTCTCGACCAACACTCGAGTTCACCGTGCTCGAGCAATTGAAGTACCAGTGTCGTGAAGGTGTTGTAAACGGAATCCGCCGTGAGAATATGGCGAACGGAAGCATGACCAGGACGGCCAACACCGGGGGAGCCAAACCGCGCGTTCTCGTATTCGTCGTCGCCTACGAAGCCGAAGCCACGCTCCGTCCGGTCCTGGCGCGCATTCCCGACGCCGTCTTCGATCGATGCGAGACCGAAGTTCTGATCATCGACGATTCGTCGAGAGATCGGACGTTCGAGGTGGGCCTGCGCTCAGCGTGGGCGAGCCAGCACACTATCACCGTTCTGCATAACGCCGTCAATCAGGGCTACGGAGGCAACCAGAAGCTCGGCTACCAGTACGCCATCCGGAACGGCTTCGACTTCGTCGTGCTGCTGCACGGTGACGGCCAGTACGCTCCGGAATGCATTCCCGACATGCTCGCGCCGCTCATCGCCGGCGAGGCCGATGCCGTTTTCGGCTCGCGGATGTTGACGCGGCTCGGGGCGCTGAAGGGCGGGATGCCGATCTACAAGTTCGTCGGCAATCGCATTCTGTCGACGATTCAGAACGGTCTGCTCCGCACGCGCCTGTCGGAGTTCCACTCCGGTTATCGCGCGTATCGAGTCGCCTCCCTTCGCGAGCTTCCCTTTCAATACAACAGCAACGCGTTTCATTTCGACACCGAGATCATCATCCAGCTGGTGACCGCCGGGTATCGAATCGTCGAGATCCCGATTCCCACCTACTATGGCAACGAGATCTGCCGCGTGGATGGCATCCGGTACGCGAAGGACGTCCTCGCCACGACCATCGCCAGCCGATTTCATCGGATGAATTTCTTTTACGATCGAAAGTTCGATGTCGCGCGTGAGGGCAACACACACTACGCGCTCAAACTGGGGTACCGATCGTCACATACGTTAGCGCTCAACGCCGTCCCACCCGGGGCGCGAGTGCTCGACATCGGGTGCGGTCCCGGCCAGTTCGCCGAGCTGCTGCAGGCCAAGGGTGCAACCGTGGACGGGGCCGACCAGTTCGCACCGTCCAATCCGAGTGCGTTCGGCCGGTTCTTCCTGTGGCGCGAGGGAGAATCGCTCGAGGCCGACCTTCACGATTACGACGTCGTCCTCATGCTCGACATCGTTGAGCACCTGAACAATCCAGAGGCATTTCTCGACCAGCTGCGGCGAAACGCCAGAAGCACCGATCGGCGGCCGCAGTTCGTGGTCACCACGGGGAATGTGGTCTTCTCTGTCGTCCGTTTGCAGGCGCTCCTCGGCAATTTCAACTACGGGAAGCGCGGCATCCTCGACCTGACGCACACACGCCTCTATACCTTCAAGACGATCAGGCGTCTGTTCGAAGATTGCGGATTCATCATCGAGGAAATCCGGGGTATCCCCGCGCCGTTTCCGGAGGCGCTCGGGGCGGGGCGCCTGTCGCGCCTTCTCGTCTCGATCAACTCGGCATTGATTGCGCTGTCACGGGGACTCTTTGCCTACCAGATCTTCCTGCGGGCGGTTCCGACGGCCACGGTGGACGCGTTGCTCGACGACTCCATCGGCGTGAGCGCGGCGAAAGCCGCAAGCGCGAAAGAAAGCCTACTCGCACGTTAGCGACGCGACGTTGCCGGACGCCTCCGGGTCAACGACGACCCTGCGATCGCGCGCGCCGTCGAAGCACCGATAGTTGATGATGAAGGTCTTCGGGCAGCCCGGCGCCGGATCGTCGAGCTGCGAGGTGTCGATCGGGTATTCGCAGTTCAGGTTGCCCTCGCAACGCCGGGCGACGCTGCCGGTCGCGTTGCCAGCCGGTACCCCGCAGTTGTATCCGTACGATCCAAGAATGATATGAATACTCGAATCTGCCGGCGGGGCATGCCGGTTCCTGCACGCCGTCGCCACGAGCGCCAGCATCAGGCACGGAGGAATAGCTCTCTTGATCCGAGAGCGGCGGACGAGCGCGACCAGCGCAACAATCCACGACACGACGGAAATTCCAAGGCCGAGCCGCAATCCTGAAGGTTCATACGTCAGGCGAAGTTGTGTCCGGCCCGCGGGTACCGGGACAGCCTGGAACGTGTAGTTGGCGCGAACCACCGGCACTTGCGCACCGTTGACTTCGGCCGACCAGCCGGCGTCCCAATTCGTGGGAATCAAGACCCAGGCGTCCGCGATCGAATTGACCTCGATCACCTCATGGTTGGCCGTCTTGCTCACAACCCGCGCAGACCCCTCGCCGGCATTCGTCCCGTGGTTGCGCCACTTCGCCGGTACGTCGTCGGTTTCAAGGACGGCTTGATCCCGGTACTCGGCATGGGGATTCAGAAGCCAGTCGAGCGCAGCACGACTGTTGCCGACAAACGTCGGGTGATGCACGACGACCGGCCCGCCGTTCACGCCGACGATTCGATAGATGTGTCCGTCGATGCCGCTGTAGATTGATTGCAGCTTCAATTCGGACGACCCTCGCTTCTGCACCCACAACGGATCGTCCGCGACTTCAGGGGCAGTCACGATCGTGGTGACGCCAAGGCGCGGCAGAAGATCGAAACGCGTTCCGGCGACGTCGAAGCTCGCCCAGAATGCGCGCCGATAGGTTTCCGCGAGCACCGCGTCCACCGGTTCCCCGGCGACAATCTTCCACAGCGTTTCCGCTCTGTTCGGCAGCGTGCTGTCCCAGCCTGCGACGCTTTCGAACCCATACACCGTCGCTTCGTTGGCCGACAGGATCGGCGGCGAGAACTCGTTGGGGGATCTCCGGACAGGAATCAACCGGCCGGGTCCGTTGTGGCCGGCCCGCAGTTCCGGTCCGAGCCTTCTGATGAGCGGAGTCCGCGGAAAAGAAAATCGCTCCTCACGCGGAGGAAATTCCGGATTGACCCGGCGGGCATAGGCGATGAGCTCGGCCGACGTCAGGCCAAGGATCACGACGACGGCGATCGAGCGCGCGTGGCGGCCATCTCGTCTGGGCAGCCATCGAAGAAGCGTCTCCAGACCCGCGGCGCCGAGAATGATGATCCCGAAATCGAAGAAGTTCAGGAGACGCCCCAGCGGCGAGAAGAAACTGAACTGAGGGAATACCGCGTAAATCCACTTCAGGACGACGGTGTCTGTGGCCACCAGAAATGTCCCGACCGCGAGTGCGCATCCGAACCAGACGCTGCGCAACCGCGAAAACACGCCAATCACAGCCAGGAGAGCGACCAGCCGGCCGACATAGGCCATCTGGTGCATCTCGAGTTCCGTCACTGGCGAAGCGGGTGGCGGCAGCAGGAGATGAGCAAAGACTCGATAGGGGACTCGGATTGCCTCGTGGGCGCGATCGTAAGGGAGCGGTTGGCGCTCGAGGCTTCGAAGGAAGATGACGGTCGGCAGCAGCACAACCGCGGCGAGCAGCCACGGCCCAACCATCAGGACGATCAGCCGCGCGAAGCCTGACCCACGAGCTTCTTCTCGATGCCGGTAGAACCGCATCAAGGTGAGCACGATGCCATACGCGACGACGACGCCCTGGATCAGGGACATGAAGAGCAGATGACCGCTGATGAGCGCCAGGGCCAGCGCGGCGGACGCGCCGATCGTCGAGCGCCAGGAGTCACGCGCGATGGCCCGATGCGTCAGCCAGCATCCGATGGACAGCCAGGCCGCCGATGGCGCGACGACTTCGAGCTGCAGCCAGGCCATGCTGAACGGACAGAACATCCAGGCCACGCCACCCAGAAGCGCAGAGGCCCGACCAAAGCCCAGTTCCCGCAGGAATAGCCACATCCCGACGCCGGCGAGCAGGACATGAAGGATCGAGAGCACATCGTGCGCCCAGCCGGGATTCAGAACCGCGGCGGCCAGCAGCTTCGGCGGATACAGCACCGCACTCGATCCGTTCGCAAAGAACGGCTGACCGGCGAAACTGTACGGATTCCACAACGGGATGGTCCCAGACCGCACGGACTCGGTCAGAAATATCTGCCAGGGATAACTGAGATCGGCCTGGTCGTTCTGAGGGTAGTCCGGAAAAACCGGATCGAACGCTCGCCACGGATAGATCGACAGCTGACGACCGCCGATCGTCGAGAATGTACCGCCTTGAAGGAGGGGGAAAAAGAAAATCAGGGCGAGCGCGAACAGGAACCCGATTGCCAGGAGGTTGGATCGCCTGGCCGAAGGACACGAGCCGTCGAACACCGGGCGATTCTACATGCCGGCAACCTGACTCACATGGGATCGTCGGCGAACGCGCCCCACTGGTACGACGCGGCAGCGTTGTATCCCGACGACGAAGACCGGAGGTACCAGGCGCCGTCGCTGGGACGCCACACCGTCAGGTCGGTGCGCCCGTCGCCGTCGAAATCCGCCTGAATCGGCACGTCGCCGTTGGCGCCCCACTGAAACGACGTCCATGCCGCGTAGTGGCTGGACGAGAACCGGGCGTACCAGGTCCGGTGATCGGTCGCCAGACGGCCAAATCGGTCTTGCCATCGCCGTCGAAGTCGACGACGAGCGGGACATCACCAGCAATGCCCCATTGATACGACGTCCAGGTGGCGTAGCCGCTCGACGAAGAGCCGCACGTACCACACGGCCTGTTCGGACGCCACACAACGAGATCGGTTTTCCCGTCGCCCGTCGAAGTCCGCGACGAGCGGGATGTCGCCGGCCACGCCCCATTGATACACGGCCCAGCTCGCGTAGCGAGTCGTCGAAAACCGGACGTACCACTCCCCAGTGCTTGGACGCCAGATTGTGAGATCGCTCTTGCCGTCGCCGTCGAAGTCCGCGACGAGCGGCACGTCGCCGGCAATGCCCCATTGGTAGGACGTCCACACCGCGTAGCCAGTGGAGGACGCGCGCACGAACCATTCGCCAGTCGTTGGCCGATACACCGCGAGATCGGTTTTGTGGTCGCCGTCGAAGTCCGCGGCGATCGGGATGTCGCCGGCGATGCCCCACTGATACGACGTCGCGTTTGCGTAGCTGTAACCGGTCGAGGACGTCCGCACGTACCAGACGCCGGTCGTCGGACGATAGACGACCAGGTCGCTCCGTCCGTCACCGTCGAAGTCTGCCGTGAACGATCGATTGACCAGCGGTGTCGCGCCGACTCGAAAGATGGTGCCTGAGCCGGTTGACGAAGATTCCGTCGTGCCGTAAAGGCTCCCGTCGTCTGCCTCGACCAAGGTGTATGGCCCGTTTCCTTCCGCGGCGGTAAGGGAATGCAGGACGATGACGGCGCCCGACGAGTTCAGCTGAAAGACGGTCCCCTGGCCGAATGTGCCGCCAAGCCTCGTTGTCCCATAGATGTTGCCGTCAGTCGTCTGAGTCAGAGCGGCACGGATTGGAAGTCCACCATCGGTTTGCCACATGAACGCATGCAGGAGCGTAAACGTGCCGTCGGGGGCCATTTTGAATACCGTGCCCGAGTTGTACGGGCCGCCAAACTCGGTCGTGCCGTAAAAGTATCCGTCGAGCGACTGGATCAGTGGCGCCGACAGCCCTCCCCCTTCGGTTTGCCACGCGAACTGGTGCAGGATCGCCACGTCGCCCGCGGGTGTCATCCTGAAGATCGTCCCTTCAAGGGACGTGGCGCCAATGTCGGAGCTGTAAGTCGTGCCGTAGAAATTCCCATCGGTTGCCTGAATCATCGCGGCCCGCGGCGAGTATCCGTCGAAACTGCGGGACCCGAACTGGTACAGGACGGTGAGAACGCCGCCGGGAGTCATCTTGAAGATCGTGCCGCAATCACACATTCCGCCGCCCCTGTCGGTCGTGCCGTAGAAGTTGCCGTCGGTCGCTTGCACGAGGGCCGCGTCTGGAGAGGCGCCGTCGTGGCCCCCCACGAAGGCGTGCATGACGGTCACCACCCAGCCAGGTGTCATTCTGAAAACGGTCCCCCGGCCTGCACTTCCCCCGGAGTTCGTCGTTCCGTAGAAATTCCCGTCGGCGGCCTGGATCAGCGGGGCTTGCGGCCACCATCCGTCCGTACCGCCCGCGAAGTCGTGAAGGACCACCATGCCGCCTGCGGGGGGCATCCGGAAGATCGTGCCGCGGCCGAACTGGCCACCGGTGGCCGTCGTGCCATATAACGTCCCATCGGCCGCCCGCATGAGCGCAGATCCACCTGGCCCGTGGATCGAGCCGAGGACGTCAAAATAGGTCTGCGCGCTGACTGGACTTCCTCCCATCACGAACGCGAGGCCCAGGCCCATGAAGCCGCGCACCGCGTGGCTGCAGCTCCACACCTTGCGTGGCGGCGCAGCCACACCGACTGAACGTTGCATGACGAATCCTCAGCAAGACTCACATGGGATCGTCGCCGAACGCGCCCCACTGGTACCAGATGGCCGCGGCGGGGTTGTTTCCCGCCGGCGAGAACCGAACGTACCAAGTGCCGTCCCTCGGACGCCACACCGTCAGTTCGGTGCGCCCATCGCCGTCGAAATCCGCCTGAATCGGCACGTCGCCGTTGACGCCCCACTGAAATGACGTCCACGCCGCGTAGTGACTGGACGAGAACCGGACGTACCAGGTCGCGATGATCGGACGCCAGACGGCCAGATCGGTCTTGCCATCGCCGTCGAAGTCTGCGACGAGCGGGACGTCACCAGCAATGCCCCATTGATACGACGTCCAGGTGGCGTAGCCGCTCGACGACAGCCGCACGTACCACACGGCGCTGCTCGGACGCCACACCACGAGATCGGTTTTCCCGTCGCCGTCGAAGTCCGCGACGAGCGGGATGTCGCCGCCAATGCCCCACTGATAGACCGCCCAGCTCGCGTATCCCGCGGACGAAAACCGGATGTACCACTCGGCGGTACTGGGACGCCAGACTGTGAGGTCGCTCTTGCCGTCGCCGTCGAAATCGGCCACGAGAGGCACGTCGCCGGGCAGTCCCCACTGATAAGACGTCGCCGCCGCGTAGCCGCTGGAGGACGTGCGAACGAACCATTCGCCAGTCGTTGGCCGATACACCGCGAGATCGGTTTTGTGGTCGCCGTCGAAGTCCGGGGCGATCGGGATGTCGCCGGCGATGCCCCATTGATACGACGTCGCGTTTGCGTAGCTGTAGCCGGTCGATGATGTGCGCACGTACCAGGCGCCGGTCGTCGGACGATAGACGACCAGGTCGCTCCGTCCGTCACCGTCAAAGTCCGCCGTGAACGATCGGTTGACCAGCGGTGTTGCACCGACTCGAAACACGATGCCGCTGCTTCCGAGCCCTGAAGACTCGGTCGTACCGTAAAGGCTTCCGTCGGTCGCCTCGACCAACGGGCCAGGGTCTATTCCGTCGGCGTGCGTCAGGGAATGCAGAACAGTCACTGCACCTCCCGAACTCAGCTGAAAGACTGTCCCCGCACCGAAAGTGCCGCCATTGCCCGTCGTCCCATAAATGTTTCCGCTACTCGTCTGAGTCAGACCGCCACTGGGTAACCCACCATCGGCTCCCGTGAACGCGTGCACGACGGTGAACGCACCGTCCGGGCTGATTTCGAACACCGTCCCAGAACCATGAACACCGCCGTATGTGGCCACGCCGTAGAAGTTGCCATCGGTCGCCTGGAGGAGCGGTGCCGCCAGATAGTAACCTCCGTCCGTTTGGGGAAAGAATGAATGCAGGACAGTGACCGTGCCGTCAGGGGTCATCCTGAACGCTGTACCGAAGGCACCTGTACCGCCGCCGTCAATCGTGGTCCCGTAGAAATTCCCGTCGCGCGCCTGGATCAAAGCTCCGGGATAGAGCGCATCGGGATAATTATGGAACGCGTGGAGGATGGTCACCGAGCCGCCGCGAGTCATCTTGAAAATTATGCCGGAGTCGTAGGGGCCGTTCCCTTGCGTCGTGCCGTAGAAGTCACCGTCCGTCCCCTGAATCAGCGAGTGCGGACCTGACCCGCCGTTCCCGCCTGCGAACGCGTACAGGACGGTGACGATACCGTCGGGCGTCATCCGGAACACCGTTCCTGTCCCCGTGCCACCCCCGTACAGCGTCGTTCCGTAGAAATTCCCGTCGGATGCCTGGATCAGCGCTCCTTCGGGCCACCGTCCGTCTGCACCGCCCGCGAAGTCATGCAGGACGGTCATGCCGCGCACTCCCGCGGTCATTCGGAACACGGTGCCCAAGCCGAAAGCACCGCCAGATGCTGTCGTTCCGTAGAAGGTGCCGTCGCGCGCCCGCGTCAACGTCACCGGCAGTCCTCCCGAACCTGGGTCGACCGAGCCGAGGACGTCAAAGTAGCTCTGCGCGCTGACCGAACTTCCTCCCAGCACGAGCGCAAGGCTCAGGCCCATGAAGCCGCGCACACCGTGGCTGCAGTTCCACACCTTGCGTGGCGGCGCAGCCACACCGACTGAACGCTGCATAACGAATCCTTAGAGAACTCCGCGGTCTTTCGTGCACCGACGCTTGAATCCGTGAACGTTCAGCAAATGCGGTACAGGGTGATGCAGACCTCACGGGTTGCAAGGTACATCGTCAAGATGCTGTAAACGAAGTCCCGCATGAGATTATGTGGCCGTTCGCCTGGACCGTGTGACGGCTCACCCAACATCGACGACGACGCGCTTTGAACGACGAGACAAGGTACTTCTCGTCCTGATCGTCCTTGTCGCGCTGCTGACGTTTCCCGGCGACTTCAATCCGATCGCGGGCGGGCTCGACCCGTCGTGGATGTGGGGCGTCAACGCGTTCGCCGCGGCGGGCCTGCGCTGGGGACGCGATCTGATTTTCTCGTACGGGCCGCTCGGCTATTTCGCCCGGCCGCTCGACGTCGGCAACAACGTTCTCTACGCGACGGCGGCGCGCCTCGTCATCCATTGCGTGATCTTCGCCACGGTTGTCCTCGTGTTCTGGCGGCGTCGACAGCCCGCACCTGTGCTCGTCTTTCTGGCGGCCTTTCTCATCACCGTCACCTGGAATCTGGAGTTCGATTACCACGTCGCCGGCGCGATGGCATTGGCGGCGTGCGCGGCCGTCGATCTGGGCGCCGCGCCTCTGCTGCTCGTCAGCGCGGCCCTCGCCGGCGGACTGCTCTTCGTGAAATTCGCGACAGGTCTGGCTGCCCTGCTCACAATCCTGATCGCCGCTGGTCTGTGGTGCCGCCGTCAGCGTCGGTTCGGCGTCGCCGCATGTGCGCTCGCATCCTACGTCGTCGTCGTACTCGTCACGTCCTGGTGGCTGTTCGGGTCGATGCCGGTGCTGCTCGACTTCGTGCGTCGATCGATGCAGTTGTCCCGCGGCTACAACGACGCCATGTCCATCGTGGGGCCGCCCGGCCTCGTGATCGCGGCCGGCGTTCTCCTCGTCCTGACGGTGACTGTGGCTTTTCTCTCCACTCGTGCCCCTGCAGGCGCAGACGTGTTCCTCGTCTTCGCCGTGCTCATCCCGTTCTCGGCGAAGCACGCCTTCCTCCGAGCCGACTCGGAGCACATGCCGTTCTTCTTCGGCTTGCTGTGGTGGGTGGGAACGACGGCCCTGCTGCTGTCCGGTGGGCGACGCAGGATCGCGCCACCGCTCGTCCTGCTGCTGACGACAGCGGGACTCTTCGTCGCGACGGCCCCATCGTCGGCGACCACGGTTTACATCGGACGACTCGAGGACATCGTCAGCGGCCGCTTCGCGACCGACCGCATCAAGCGCATCATCTACTTCCGCGACACCCGTAACTTGCGCGAGGCATCGCGCGCGTACCTGGGACTTCGGGATCTGCTGCCCATCGACTGGACGCGAGCGATCGGCCGGCGCACGGTCATGGTGCTGCCGTGGGAGTTGTCGGTGTGCCCGGCGAACGATCTCGTCTGCGTCCCGTATCCGACGCTGCAGATGTATGCGACGCTGACGCGGGAACTCGACCAGTGGTCGGCGAGCCGGCTCCGCTCGGCGCCGGCCGACGTGGCGATCGTCAACGTGGACTCGATCGACGGCCGCAACATGATCTGGGACTCACCGGAAACGTGGCAGGCGCTCATCGAGGGATGGGAGGTCCGGCGCGATGTCAGCCAGGCGACGGGCGAGCGAGATCGGGTCCTGCTGGGTCGTCGTGCCCAGCCGCTGCACCTGCGGACCATTCCGCTCGGCACGCAGGTGGCCTCCGTCGGCGACTGGATCGTTGTGCCCGCGTCGGAGCGCCCACTTCGTGCCGCCATCGATCTCAACGTGAGCATGTTCGGGAGGCTGCGGAGCCTGGCGCTGCGGTCGCGCGCAGTCTGGCTCGATTACAAGACGGCGTCAGGGCAACAGGGTGCCGCTCGACTGGTGATGGACACGGCGCGTGCGGGCATCCTGCTCGACGCGAGGCCGACCGGCGCCGCGCAGCTGGCACAGTTGTTCGACTGTTGCGATATGGCCGACCCGATTCGACAGTTCCGGATCGGTGGCGACGGGGCAGACGATCTGCAGCGGATGTTCTCGATCAGGTGGCTCCAGGTTGCGATTGATCCTGTTCGCTGATGCGAACGGCCGCGCTCAGCGCTCGAAAACCGCCATTTCATGGATCGACCAGAAGAAGGTGTGGGCCGTACCGAGCTGACGAAGCGTCAGCGTCCTCGTTTGATTGGGCGACAGCGCGATGTCGATGTACGGATAGTCACCGCTCACGATCACGCCACGCGCGAACTCCGGAAGCACCGATCGATGGAACAACCGGACGCGACCGTCCGCGCCGCCGTCAATCGCGAGCTCACGGGGATAGTCGCCGAAACTGCGCGTGCCCAGCTGAAGCCTGACGAGTGCAATATCCCGCGGGCGATCGAAGTCCAGCGCGACCCATTCATCGCCCGATTGCGGTGTTCCCGTCAGCCAGCGGCTGTCGGGATCTCCATCAAAAAGAAACGGGATCCGCTCGGGGGACGCCGACACACGAGCCGTGAACGACGAGGACGGCACGGGCGTCAGGCGTTCGGGCACGGAAGGGCCATCCCAGGGCGAGAGGGCCGCGATGGTGATGTCTTCGAAGTCGCGCCTGGCGATCACCTGGGTATCGTCCGACAGCGCGGTCAACAGCTCGTCGAGCAGCGACCGATCGTCGTAAGCCTGACGATGGACGACGACGTACTTGACGCCGAATGAGCGCAGCATCGCCATCGCGTCACGCTGACGGCCGGTCTCCCTCAGCGGTGAATGACCGCCGCGAAGCCACGTCGCCAGGGGTGTCACGTATCCGCTGTGTCCGTTGACGACGGGATGGCCGTGCACGAGCGTCATGTACTGGTAGTCGAACTCTCTCAGCAGGTGCTCCGCCTGCGTGGGCAATTCGATGGCGCCGCCTTTCGATAGACTCTTCAGGTACGCGTACGCGTCCCGGTCCCGCGCGGCGCCGAGATAGTCGAACGCTGCGACACCGAAGCGCGCCCAACCCTCCGCCACGACGAGCGCCACGAGCACCGCCACGACAGCGATGCGTGCAGCGCGCGACGGCGCTCCGAATCTGTCGATGACCCGGATTGCCCCATACGCGGCGAGCACCGCCAGCGCCATCTGACACACGACGGCGAGGCGCGCCGGGACGCGGATACCATCCAGTCCGGGCATGACACGGAGCCAGAGCGTGGACGGTCCGGGCACTGGCATCCCCTGTCCGAACGCATGCGGCTCGGGCCCCAGTGAGAGAACGAAGGCGGCAGTCAGAATCACCGTGTACAAACCAACGACGCCCGATCGCGGTCGATTCTTTACGGCAAACAGCGCTAATCCGACGGCGAGGAGACCCGGAAACAGCTCGTGCTCTCCGCGTCCGCGTCCGATTCCACCCCACAGATAGAGTAAGGGCGACGCGCTCGCGTAGTCACCGACGTTCGCGCTCTGACTGCTGATTTCATCCATCGGCCGTCGTAATCCACTTTCCTGGCGAACCTGCCAGTACGCGCTCACGACGGGGAACATCACGACCATCGCGAGCGCGGTCGCCACGCAGACGTGGGCCCCGACCCGGACGAAATGTCGCGATGGCTGAAAGCGCGCGCGCCACAGCTCATACGTTGCGACGATGCTTAACGGGACAAGGGCAAAGTACGCGAAGTAGCCGGACGTCAACGCCTGGATGAGGAAGAACACCGTCGAGCCGAGCAGATCGCGCAAGCGGTGCGTGCGGAAGTAACGATGGAGCGACCAGACGCTGAGCGGCAGCCAGCCGACGATGAGCAGCTGCAGGTGGGACGTGTGCGACGCCCGGAACGGATGGAACGCGAAGACGGTCGCCGCGACGAGCGCCGCGTCCCACCGGCCCGTCAGCGCTCGAGCCAGGACGTACATCCCGCACCCCGTGACGACGAAGGACATCAGGAACGCGAGGTTGTAGACGAGGACGGGGTTGCCGGTGAGCCACTGCACGGGCGCCGTGAAGATCGCGACGCCGAGGAAATGCTCCGAGTAGAGAAGCGTGTGCCGGTACGGAAAAAAGTTTGGCGCATCCCAAACGCCGGCGAGCCCATGGCGGAGCCGATCGGCGTCCCAGCCGAGCATCCAAGACACGAGGAGCGGGTCGCCGAGGTCAGAAGCCAGAGTGCTTCGCAGGGAGAAGAGCAGCGGGTACGTCGCGGCGATCGCGAGTAGCCCGAAGAACACGACGACGCCACCGGCTTCGGTAGTTTTCGAATGCGATGACACCGCTCGGCTGAAGCCTCGCGCTCCGCCAGTCACGGGACGAACTCGAACAGGTAGTCAGAACCGAAGCTCGAGAGGAGTCGAAACCGCTCGTCCACGCGGGCTCGCTCGACGGCTGAAGGCCCGGCCGGATATTCGCGGCTGTGGACGACGATGTAGCGAATCCCGACTTCCTGAATCGACTCGACGGCCTCACGATCGGGAAACATCATCAGCCGCTGCATCCGCTCGACGAACCCTGGAGGAACCGCGCGCGAGTAGCCGTTGACGATCGGGAACCAGTGCGCAATCGAGAGGTACTGATAGTCGGGCTCCCGGAACCAGGTCGGACCCGACACGTAATCCGGCAGCGAGACGAGCGGACCCGAGGGCAGCGTCGCCACGGCACGATAGATCATCGGTACGGGAAAAGGCTTGGGCGGGCCCGTCGGAAAATTCACCACATACGACTCCGCCAGCAGCACCGGGATGGCCAGGGCAGTCGCCCATCGGGCGATCGGGCCGAACCGTTCGTGAAGTCGAGCGCACGCGGCTCCCGCCAGCGCCGAGAGCGCCAGCGTCAACAGCGCGGCGAACCGCGCCGGGGCGCGAAACAACTCAACGCCGGGAATCCGCGTGAGCATCCCGAAGGCGCTCCAGTGCCACTGGTTGTCCCCGAGCTCCGCCGCACTGGGACCAAAGGCGAGCGCCGCAGCGACAACGCCAAGCAGAATGAAAAACCGGAAGCGTCGCAGCCATTCGGCGCGACCGATGATCGCTGCAGCGGCGCCGACGCAGGCGAGCATCAGCGTCGTCCAGCCGAGATACACAGTCAGCTCGCCCCAAATCCAGCGCGGTCCGGTCACGCCGCCACGGAGCAGCCATTGTCCAAGCACGGTGTTTTCGGGCGGCATGAGGAACGCGGTCAGATCCGCTGACGCCGCGGCGGCCTCCGCGGGTCCGCCGCTCGCGAGGACACGATAGTGCCTCGCAAACGGCCACACCGCCGCGAGCGCCACGGCCCCTCCGGCGACTGCCTGGGCCAGCAGCTTCGTCACCCGCGGCCAGGTCCACTGGTTCCAGCGGCGATCGAGCGCCGGTTCGATGATGGTCAGCCACACCATCAGGACCGCGTCAGCGACGACAATCATCACGGCCTGGTACCATGACGACAGCGCCTGCAACGCCAGAATCGTCACCAGCAGCCCGAGCTGCCGCCACGAGCGTGTGGCAATCCATCGCTCCATGACGATCAGCGAAATGGGTATCCAGAATCCCCAGAGCAGGTGCAGATGACCGTGACCGTGGTGCATGCGATAAAAGCAGAAGGCGTACGTCAAACCTGACACGAGCGCGGCCAGATGATCTCTCGTCAGCCTCCACGTCAGATAATGAGCGGCCGCCGCCGACAGCACGTACGACAGGATCCACACGACGTTGTAGGCCAGAACCGGGTTGTGCGTCAGGACGAAAACCGGAAGCGAAAACAGACTGATCCCGACAAAATGTTCCCCGTACGCCAGCGACGCGGGCGTCGGGTAGAAGATATTGGCGGAGAACAGCGGCAGCCTCGAGAGCATCGCATGGTTGTCCCACGCCAGCGCCCAGACAACGAGCCGGACGTCACCCTCGTACGTGGCGCTCGACAGCGCACCGAAATTGCAGATGGGCGCGAGCATCACGCGGCAGGCCACGACGTACACCGCCGCGATCCCAGCGAGCCGCGCGATGCGCACGAAACGGAACGATACCAAACCTTCGGGTCTTCTCCCCAGCTTCACTGCTAGAATTCACGAACCGACATGAAACTGTCGATCGTCATGCCCGTGTACAACCAGGTACCGGACCGCCGAGGAGTGCATCAGGCGAGTCATGGCCGTCCGCTACGACAAAGAGCTCATCGTCGTCGACGATGCGTCGACGGACGGAACTTCGACGCTCTTGAAACGAATCCAGGAGCATTACCCCGACGCCATTCGGCTCGTCACACAGCCCATGAATCGCGGCAAGGGCGCGGCGCTGCAGAAGGGCATCGAGCTGGCGCAGGGCGACATCGTCATCATCCAGGATGCGGACCTGGAGTACGACCCCTCCGAGTATCCGAGGCTCGTCGGCCCAATCGAGCGCGGCGAGGCCGACGTCGTGTACGGCTCGAGGTTTCTCGCCAGCGAGCACCGCGTGCTGTATTTCTGGCATAGCGTCGGCAACCGCTTGCTGACGCTCCTTTCGAACGTGTTCACGAACCTCAACCTCACCGACATGGAGACCTGTTACAAGGTCTTCCGGCGCGAGGTCATCCAGAACCTGGTTATCGAAAGCACGCGGTTCGGCTTCGAGCCGGAAGTGACCGCCAAGCTCGCGAAGACCCCGTGCGTTCTGTACGAAGTCCCGATCTCGTACCACGGCCGGACCTACGAGCAAGGCAAGAAGATCACCTGGCGGGACGGTATCGCGGCGTTCGTCCACATCGTCAAGTTCAACGCGTTTCGATCGCCGTCGACGTCAGCCAGGAAACCTTGGCGAGAGGTGGCCAACCTCGTGTCCCCGCCGGCCGATCCCGATCATGTGCACGACACGCTCGACGTGCTCTCGAACGCCAACGCGTACAACACCTGGATGTTCGAGAAGATCAAGCCGTACCTCGGTCCGCGTATTCTCGAAATCGGGAGCGGCATCGGCAATTTCACGGCCGCTCTGATTTCGACCGCGCCCGCGGCGATCATCGTCACAGACACGTCATCGAGCTATCTGCAGCGGCTGCGGGATCGCCTCGACGGCGCCGCGACGATCCGCACGGAAGTCTGGGACCTCAACGATCCGCCGTCCGAGCACGTCAGGGGATTTGCGGATGCGGCGGTCTGCCTGAACGTGATCGAACACATTCCCGACGATCGGCTGGCGCTCCGGAACATCCTCGCGTCCCTGGCGCCGGGCGGCCGCATGATCGTCCTGGTCCCGGCGCATCGCTGGCTTTTCGGGACCATCGACGAACGGCTCGGTCACTGCAGGCGGTATGAAAGGACCGAGTTGGAGGAACGGGTCAGGGAGGCGGGTTTCGAGATCGAAAACACATTGTGGATGAACGCGACCGGCATGTTCGGCTGGTTTCTGAACGCACGCGTGCTCAAGCGCCAGACGATTCCTGCCGGACAAGTCGATGTGTTCGAGCGGTTGGTGCCGATTGCCCGGCGTCTGGATGCTTGGGCAACCCCAATCGTCGGCGGCCTCTCACTCATCTGCATCGCGCGACGACCGCCGTCCGCGTAATCACTCGCCGGGTGGACTTCCAGTCCCCCACGATCTGTACGATGATTCCAGGAAGCAGTGGGCAGGGGTGTGCACTAGTTGCGACCGCAATGAACGATAGAGAAATTCTAGAAAGCTCAGCAAGGGTCTGCTCAAGGAGGACTGAATGAACAACGGATTTCGGGGGCCGCGCGGAACCATCATCCTGGCTGCCCTGCTGATCGCGGTTTCGTCGATGACTGGAACCGCCGTGGTCACGCACCGACCTGTCGACTTCAGCGGCGATGGCGTCAGCGACTACGCGATCGTGCGTAACACGGGTGGCGGACCGAGCGGCGGCATCACCTGGTGGATGTCGAACACCGTCACCTCAGCGGTGACCAACGCGGGTTGGGGAATCGCCACCGACTTCTTCGTCCCCGGCGATTATGACGGCGACGGCAAGGCCGACGTCGCGATCTGGCGTCCAGGCGCCGCCGGGATGGCGGGCTTCTGGATCGTCCCGAGCTCCACCGGTGTCAGCTACTTCGTGGAATTCGGCCAGACCGGCGACGACCCGACGGTGGTCGGCGACTATGATGGCGATGGCAAAACGGACGTGGCGGTATATCGCGCGGGCGCCAGCGCTGGCGCCGCCAGCTCCTGGTTCTACAAGAGCAGCATCAACGGATCGATCGTCGGCACGATCTGGGGTCAGAACGGTGATTTCCCGGCGCCGGGCGACTACGATGGCGACGGCAAGAACGACTTCGCGATCCAGCGCAATGGCGGTGGCGGATTCGCCATCTTCTGGTTCAAGATGGCGACGGGCGCCATCAGCAACACGTACCTCGGCACGCCGACCGACGTCATCGTCCCCGGCGACTACGACGGCGACGGCAAGACCGACATCGCCACCGTGCGCGGCAGCGGCGGGTCCATCCTCTGGAACATCAAGAAGAGCTCCGACGGAAGCTACCTGGCAGCGAACTGGGGCGCGTCCGCGACCGACTTCGTCTGCCAGGGCGATTACGACGGCGACGGCAAGACCGATTACGGCGTCTGGCGGCCCAGCGCCACGGCGGGAGCGTCTGCGTTCTTCGTGCTGCGGAACGTTGGCGGCACGCTGACGCGAGCCTGGGGTCAGAACGGCGACTACCCGGTCGCCAACTTCAACTCACACTAAGGTTCTTCGAGCGCGGGAACGCCAGGAAGCCGGGCCGACGCCCGGCTTCCCATGTCGTCAGCGGATGGGAATATCGTTGCTGCTGCCGAACACGCCGCTCATCCCCGACTGCGTCCTCGAGAGCCAGCCGTACCACGTGGCGCTCGCTGGTCTGAAGATCGCGATATCGGTCCTTCCGTCACCGTCGTAATCGCCCGGCACCGGGATATCGCCGGCGGCGCCAAAGGCAATGGCCACCGGCACTGCCGGCGTCGTCGTCAGCGCGATGTACCAGGTGCCGTTTGACGGCCGGAACACCGCGACGTCGGCCCGGCCATCGCCGTCGTAGTCGCGCGCCACCGGGATGTCCGACCCGAGGCCGAACTGGTAACTGGCCATGGCCAGATTGCTCGACTGACGAATGATCCATTCACCGGTCGACGGCCGAAATATCGCGATGTCCGCCTTGCCGTCGCCGTCGTAGTCAGCGGGCACCGGAGTGTCCCCCAGACTCGCCCATTGTGGAGTCGCGAGGGTCTGTGTGGCCGACTCCCAGATCCACCAGACACCGGTCGATGGCCGGAACACCGCAATGTCGGCCTTGCCATCTCCATCGTAATCAGCCGGCACCGGCACATCGGATCCGGCGCCGAACGGAATAGCGACGCCGGTCTGAGAGGCCGAGTACCAGATGAACCACGTACCGGTCGATGGCCGGAACACGGCGACGTCGACGCGTCCGTCGCCGTCATAGTCAGCCGGAACGGGCTGGTCCGAGCCGTTGCCGAACGCGAACGACGTAGCGGTCAGGGTGCTCGACTGGCCTATGCGCCAGGTTCCGTCCGTCGGACGGAACACGCCGATGTCGGTGATGCCATCGCCATCGAAATCCATTGTGGCGGTGGAACGCCGCCCACTGAACGCCCAATCGCCCCAGTCATTCGCGGGAAGGTTTACAACGATGACGTTGGAGCGCTCGCGCACCGACGTCACGCTGCCCACGCCGCGTGCGTTGCCGGCCGTGACGAAAAATCCCATCTGCTCGCCTGGCACGGGCTGATGGTGCGCCATTTCACCCCATCGTCCGTCGTAAGCCCAGTTGATCGCGAAATCCGTCATGATCGGCGCGCCGGTCCAGTCGCGGTTACGCCACATCTGGATAAAGCCGGACGTGAACCACTGGCCGTTGACGCGCACGACAGCCCAGACCGTGTACTGCAACGGGCCGTCCCATCCCGGCGGCCAGTAGTCCGGCCAGGTCTGCAGCGCCGAGAACACGAGATGGATGCCGTTTGGATAATCGGCCCTCGGCCTCTCATGCGCCTCGGTGATCGTCGTCGTCACGGGCCAACTCGCGACATCCAGCGGGGAGTTGTAGACCTTGACCTGCGACAGATTGATGGCGTCGGCGGGCGGAGCCGCCCAGGCTGGCGCCGCGCTCAGGAACACGACGAGTGCCGTTCCGAATACTTTCCGAATCATGGGCCCTCTTCCTCGACAGAAACCGGAAACCGAACTTGCAGACACGACGGACTGAAAAACGCCGCGTGCCTGGGTCACGCGAGACTTGCTAGTAGCGGAGAAGCGCTGGGGACCCACAGTTTACGGGTTCAAAGGCCCGTTCTCAAGGCTAATCCAGATCAGCGGTCCGTCCTATTCGACCTTTCGGCCGCGGCTCCGAACGCCTGTAGTGCCAAGCTTGAACACGAGTCGCGCGGCGAGCGCGAGTCCAACGAGCGGAGCCGCCATCCAAGCAATCGGACCGGAGTGCTTCACGTAATAACGAAACGCGCCCCGATGGAACGCGAAGAGTGATCGCACGGGCGCGCGTGCGCTGCTTCGGCTCGTCAGATGTGTCACGCTGATTGCCGGGTTGTAAGCCGTCGTCCAGCCCCGGTCGCGAAGACGCCGGCAGAAGTCCGCGTCTTCCCAGTAGAGAAAGAAACCCTCGTCCATCCCGCCGACGTCCTCGAAGGCCGCGCGACGAACCATCATGCACGCCCCCGAAACCCAGTCGACCGTCATGGGTGAAGTGGATTCCGATGGTGTCGTCAAGTTCCGTTCGCTCAACGGATTGCCGGGCCAAACGCGCGTCAGCCATGCCGTGCGACCTGCGATGCCCGTCGTCGCATCGGGAAACCGGCGTGCGGACGGCTGGACGCTCCCGTCGGCTTCCCGCACTTGCGCGCCGCACACGCCGACCCGCGGGTTGGCCTCCATCCACGTCGCAAGCGTGCTCGCCACGTCACCGTTGACGATGCAGTCAGGGTTGAGGAGGAGGAAATAGGGACTGGCACTCGCCCGCGCCGCGCGGTTGACGCCTGCGGCAAATCCCGGGTTGTGAGCGAGCGCGATCAGTCGCATCGATGGAAACCTTCGGGCGAGTGCGGCCGCTTGCGTCGGATCGCTTTCATGATCGACGAGGACGACCGGAGTCTCGGCAGGAATGAAACGCCGAATCGACGCGAGGCAGGCTTCGACCTCGCCGTAGCTCCGAAAGTTGATGATCAGAATCGAAACCAGGTAATTACCCTTTCGTGGGGTGATGCCTATGAACGCAACATCCCTGATCGCCAGATCGACCGTAACTCGCAGGCGGACTTTGAGTTGACGCTTGGCCTCGTTCCTGCTTCGTGAGACACGAGATGACTCGATGGTCCCCGTTCCGACCAGATTTTCTTGCGGTCCTGGCCCTGCTCCTCGTCTGGCCGATGGCCGCCATCGCCAGCGCCGCCGTGACGGTACCGGGTGACTATCCGAATATTCAAGGCGCGATCAACGCGGTCATCGCCGGCTCGGTTCCCGACGGGACACAAATCAACATCCAGCCGGGGACTTACGCCGAGATACTCAATATCAGCAACACCTCAAAGTCGCTGACGCTCAAAGCGCTCGGTACGCCCGGCAGCGTCGTCGTCGATGCGGCCGGCAAGGCCAACGCGGCGCTCACCATTGTCAATGCGAGCGGCCTGGTTGTCATCAAGGGGATGACGTTCAGGCACGGCGATCGATTCGTGGGCGGCGGCTTCGTCATCCAGCAATCATCGCCGACGCTCGCCAACTGCGTGTTCGAACTGAACACGGCGAGCTACGGCGGCGGTGGCGCCCTGATCACGTCGAACGCGATCTTCAACGCCTGCACCATTCGCAACAACACCGTCTCGGGTACGGCCGGCGGCGTCATCATCGAGGCCGGTTCCCACCCCGTCTTCACGGGCTGCTTTATCGTGGGGAATACCGCAGGCACGACCACTTCTGACGGCGTCGGGGGCGGCGTGCAGTCGCTCGACTCGTCTCCGACATTCCGTGGCTCGCACATCAGCAACAACTCGTCGAAGTTCGCCGCGGGCGGTATCTACCACGCCGGCTCGTTCGATTCCCCGTATGGCACGGCCGCGCTCGTGATCGAGGACTCCGAAATCGCCGACAACGTGAGCGCACCGTTCAGCGCGGCGTACAACCCGTCGGAGGGCGGCGGCATCCACATCGAGGACAACGCCACCGCGACGCTCACGCGCGTCAGGGTCCTGCGCAACAAGGCCAACACCGGCGGCGGGCTGAACGCGTACCGCGCGCGGTACGACATCGTCGATTCGTTGATCGATTCCAACCAGGCGACGGCACGCGGCGACGGAGGGCCCAACAGCGGCACGGGCGGCGGCATCGACGCCATTTCGACCAACGTCACGCCGCCTGCACGGCCGGCCAGCGTTGTCAACCTGACGCGCAGCCTCGTGCGGAACAACACGTCGCTCGTCGGCGGCGGCATCGTCGTGACCGGAGACGTCGGGATACCGGCGACCTTGACGCTGACCGGATCGGTCGTCGACTCGAACACGGGGCAGAGCCAGGGCGGCGGCGTGCTGTTGAGCCGCGCGAACATGACGGCCAATAACTCGATGATCATCCGGAACACCGTTTCCACGGCGGTCAATCAGTTCGGTGGCGGCGTCCTGGTCGGCACGGTTTCAAGCGCTGCGCTCACCGGCACTACGATCGCCCACAACACGGCCTTCCTCGGCGGCGGGATCTTTCTCAACGACACCGCGGCGCTGACGATGAGCGCGTCGAACGTCTACGACAACTCGGTGGTCGGCACGAACTCCCGAGGCAGCGGCATCTTCGTCGGCGGGAGCGGCAGCCAGACCGGCAGCGTCCAGAGCAGTATCGTCGCGGACAACACCGACACTCTGTTCCACTCGCAGATTCACGAAGAGGCCTGCAGCGCCATTACGTATCAGACAAACACGTTGACTGGGGCGGCCCAGTTCTCTGGATGCACGGTTGGTGGCCGCGCGTCGGGCAACAACTCGAACGTTCCACAGTTTGCTCACTTCCTTGCCGTTCCCGGCGCAGGAACGTCATCGACGCTCGTCTGGAGCGTCGCGAGAGCCACCAGCGTGACCATCGCCGGCCTGCCGGCGTCGAATCAGGCGACCGGATCGGTGGACGTCACGCCGTCGGTTTCGACGAATTACAGCCTCACGGCATCGACGCCCAGTGGTCCCGTCGGACCGCTGACGGCGAGCGTCACGGTCGTTCTACCACCGAGCGGGCTGAGCCATGCGGTTGACGGCGACTTCGACGGCGACGGCAAGGCCGAAGTCACCGTCTTCCGGCCGTCCACCGGCACGTGGTGGGTTCGCAACGTGGAGTCCTCCAACTGGGGCGTGAGCGGCGACATTCCCGTCCGAGGCGATTTCGACGGCGACGGCAAAGCCGACATTGCCATCTACCGGCCCTCGGCGGGCGTCTGGTACATCGTCAATTCCAGTACATCGACCTGGACATCCACGCTCTGGGGAATCAGCACCGACATTCCAGTCCCTGGGGATTACGATGGAGACGGCAAAACCGATATCGCGATCTTCCGGCCGTCCACCGGCACGTGGTGGATCCTCTATTCGAGCAATTCAAGTTATTCCTCCACGCCGTTTGGCGCCGCTGGGGATGTTCCCACGCCAGGCGACTACGACGGCGACGGCAAGACCGACATCGCGATGTATCGACCCTCCGAGGGGCGTTGGTACATCTTCCAGTCCAGCACGATGACGGTCACCACGCGATACTGGGGCGCCAGCAGCGACCTGGCCGTCGCCGCCGACTACGACGGCGATGGCCGGACCGATATCGCCATCTTCCGGCCCTCCACCGGCGCGTGGTACATCATCAACTCGAACTCCGGCGTGGCCACCACCGCGACATGGGGCGCTGCCGGCGACGTGCCAACGCCAGGCGACTACGATGGTGACGGCAAGGCCGACGTGGCCATTTACCGGCCTTCGTCCGGGGCCTGGTTCATCATCCAGTCCTCGACTGGCGTCGGGTCCGGCGTCCTTTGGGGGATCTCGACCGACGTGGCTCTTCTGCAGCGGCCCTGAAGAACCGCGGACTTTCTTTCAAGTAATCTCCTTCCTAGATGACTTCTGTCTGCGAACCGATTTCCTTTGGTCGGAAGTATTGAAGGCTCACAACTCCGAAGTGCCTTGAATTCTGTGAGTAGCGCGGTCGGGCGCCGAAACTGAAATCTCAAGTTCAGTAACGAGTTACTGGCTGTTTACTTGCACAAACGCTCCGTCCGGAGACGGGGATGTGGTGCGAGCGTAACAGCAAGAGGCAGTCAACACCACACAGGCGCATTGCCGCGGTGGTGATCGTTACCGCATTTGTCCTCGTCCCCCGCCTAGCCGTCGCACAGTCGTTCGAGGTGCTCCATTCGTTTGCCAGCGGCCGGGCGGCAGCCCTGCCGGCCGCCGGACTCATCGAGGCGACCGACGGCAAGCTCTACGGCACGACCTATCTCGGTGGGGAAAACGGCGATGGCACCGTCTTCCGCGTCGGCCTCGACGGGACCGTCGAGGTCATGCACTCCTTCAAGCGGGACGTAGACGGCGGCCTCCCGCTCGCGCCACTCGCGCAGGCGATCGACGGAAAGCTCTACGGCACCATCAGCCTCGCCAGCACACAGGTGACGACAACGCCGGGCGACGCGAGCTCGTTTCGGCTGGCAGAGGACGGCACCTTCGGCAACGTGACGTCGGGCTACTGGGTCCTGCCAACCGGCTTTCCCCTCAGCACGACGTGGACGCCGGCGTCAGACGGCGCGCTCTACCTGCCGTTCTCGTGGGCGCACTTCGGCGGCGGCATCCTCAAATTCGATCCGAGCAACTCGGCGATCGCGTCACCGAACCTGCTGCCTGTCAGCGAACCCGGCGTCATGGGCCCGCTGATTCAGGGATCCGACCGGTTCCTGTACGGCACGACGTCGCAGGGCGGCGCGCTGGCCTCGGGCACCGTTTACAAGATGGCGCTCGACGGCACCTTCACAATCCTCTACGAGTTCTCCGGCGGACCGAGCGGAGCAGGACCTCGATCGATCGTGCAAGGCATCGACGGATTCTTTTACGGCGTCACGCAGTTCGGCGGCGCGTTCGACCGCGGCACCATTTTCCGGATGATGCCTGAAGGCGACGTCACCATCCTGTACAACTTCAGCGGCGGCCTGGATGGCGGCTGCCCGATCTCTGGTCTCACGCTGGCCGACGATGGCACATTCTTCGGCACGACGCCGATTGGAGGCAGCGCCGACCTCGGCGTCATCTTCCGGATGACCACGGCCGGCAACGTGACGACTGTGCACGCCTTCGAGGGCAACAACTCGGACGGCGCCGCGCCCATGGCAGGGCTTGTACTCGCCTCCGACGGCAACTTCTACGGGACGACGGCATTCGGCGGAACCGGCGCGGGCACCGTCTATCGGCTCAGCGCCTCCGGTGTGTTCTCGCTGCTCGCGTCGTTCGGCAGCGCCGGTGACGGCGCGCTTCCCCGTGCGTCGCTCCTGCGCACGAGCGACGGCAGCCTCTACGGCACCACGAGCCGCGGCGGCGTTCTGGATTTCGGTACGGTGTTCAGGATCGCGCCGAGCGGCGTCTTCAGCATCGTCCACGACTTCGTGGACGATGGTCTGGACGGAACCCGACCCGTCGCAGGACTGATTCAGTCCGCGGACGGCAGTTTCTACGGCACGACCTACGGGACCTTCGAGACCGAGTTCTACGGAACGTACGGCACGGTCTTTCGGATGACCACCTCGGGCGCCGTGACGCTGCTGCATACGTTCACGGGCGGCTCGGACGGCCTGGGCCCGGCCGCATCGCTCCTGGAAACCCAGAACGGATTTCTCGGGACGACAATCGGTGGCGGCAGCCACGGCATGGGTACCGTCTTCCGTGTCACATCGTCGGGCACGACGACGATCGTCCATGATTTCGCCGGCGGATCCGCCGACGGCGCGCAACCGAAGGCTGCGCTCGTTCCCGGGTCGGATGGCAACTTCTACGGCACCACCGCGCGTGGTGGCAGCGCGGATCGGGGGACGATCTTCCGCATGACGCCCGCAGGAGTCGTCACGGTGCTCTACTCATTCAAGGGCGGAACCGACGGCGCGACGCCGAGCGGACTCTTGCGGGCGAACGACGGCAGCTTCTATGGGACCACGTCGGCGAACGGCGGCTCCAATCTGGGAACGGCTTTTCGAGTCAGCGCCGCCGGCGCGTTCACGACGCTGCACGCGTTCGCGAACAGCGATGGCGGGACCTCGCAGGCCGGATTCATGCAAGGCGTGGACGGACTCCTGTACGGGACCACCGCTGGGAGCATCAGGTACGCGGGCGGCGCGGTGTTCCGCATGACGCTCGCCGGCGCGGTAACGGTCGTCGCGGGATTGTCGGCCGCTGACGGCGCGAATGCCGCGGCTGCGCTGCTCCAGGCCACCGACGGAGCTGTTTACGGCACCACGCAAGCCGGAGGTTCCACTGGCCAGGGTGTTCTCTTCCGCATCATGCTTCAATCGGCGCCGTCCCACCCGGCGACGCTCGTCCGCGCGCCCGCCGGCGCCAGCGTTCGTCTGACATGGAGTTCGGTGTCAACCGCTGTCAGCTACACCGTGCGGCGCTCGACGGCGGCCGGGGCTGAGACCGTTCTGGCGGCCGGGGTTTCCGGTACGCAGTTCGTCGATACGACCGCCGTGCACGGTCAGACGTATTACTACGTCGTGTCGGCCGTCAACGCGCTCGGCGAGAGTCTCCCGTCCTATGAAGTCTCAATCCATGCGGGCCGCGGAGTCGCTGGCGATTTCAGTGGCGATCAGCGCACCGACATCGCCGTTTTCCGGCCGTCGACCGGTATGTGGTACCTGCGCGGCGTCGCAACGACCCACTGGGGCGGAGAGGGCGACATCCCGGTGCACGGGGACTTCGACGGCGACGGCATTGCCGACATCGCACTGTTCCGCCAATCGACCGGCACGTGGTACATCATCAACTCGAGCTCGGGCACAGGAGTCGCGTTCACGTTCGGTCGCTGGGGAGACGTTCCAGTGCCGGGCGACTACGACGGAGACGGCACCACGGACCTCGCGGTCTTTCGGCCGACGACGGGCACCTGGTTCATCGTGCCGTCAAGCGATCCGGCGACACCGTTGAACGTGGTGTTCGGCGGATGGGGGGACGTCGCGGTCCCCGGTGATTACGACGGCGACGGCAAGACTGATCTGGGAATCTTCCGAGCTTCGACAGGCGGATGGCACGTGGCGCTGTCAACGAGCAGCTATGCGACGTCGATGAGCAAGCTCATTGGAAGCTCGGGCGACGTTCCTGCGCCAGGTGATTACGATGGCGACGGCAGGACCGACATGGCCCTCTTCTCGCCGGCGACGAATCTATGGACGGTCTTCCTGACGAGCACCGGCGTATCTTCGGCCGTTCGCTGGGGTGGCCCGGGCGACGTTCCCGTGCCCGGTGATTACGACGGCGACGGAAGAACTGACATCGCGCTGTTCCGGCCGGCGACCAGCTCGTGGTACATCATCCAGTCGAGCACTGGCGCAGGAGTCACCGATGTCTGGGGTGGCGCCGGCGATATCCCGCCTCTTTCGCGACCGTAGCGCTACAAGGACGGGTCCTTCTCGAGTCGGACGAAGGTCCCGTCGGGCGCTTCGGCATGCACCTCGATGCGCGCGCCCAAACGCGCGGGAAGCACGAACACAAATCCCGATTCCACCAGACCCGGTCGACCAGTGGCCGCCAGGACATCGCATCTGGGCTCGCAGGGCTGGATCGTCCCAACGGGCTTTCCATCGACCGTCACGGCGAGCGAGCGAGGGGGGCAATCGCATTCGGCATCCGCCGCCCAGCCGCCAACGCGCGTCGTGATCTCGAAGCGGTCGACGCAGCCCTTGATCGGCCCGGCGCTCTTCGAGACGAACCGCGCCGGCGGCGGACCCAGCTGCTCCACCGACGGAGCCGACAACGACAGGATTTCCTCCAGCGCGGACGCGCACAGCAACGGGACGAGTTCGCCAGCCCGTGCCGCGGGGACGGCAACGAAATTGAACGGACCTTCACACTTCCAGAGGCGCTCCGGGAGAGGACATCCGAAGATGTCGTGCAGCGCGTAGCCGACGCGCCGGAAGAAGCCGAAGAACTCGTCGGCGTCGTATCCACCCGCGGAGACGCCGAGCCCGTTCTCGAAGACGCAGCACGGTGCGGCCTCGGTCAGCAGCCGATCGGCGCCCTGCAGCGCTCGAAATTCACCGCCTTCGAGATCCAGCTTGATGAACGTCACCGGTCCGCCGGGATCGGCCATCGCGTGGTCGAGCGTCTCGACCTGGACTTCGATGCGCGTCTCATCGGCGACGAAGTCGACGTACGAGCGTTTCGTCAGCCCGCTGAACTCCGGCATGTTGTTGACCACGAAGAATTCGTGGCGGCCTCGCTCGCGGCCGAGCGCCTCCGGGCGGATCCGCACGCGCGACGCGAGACCGGCGGCCTCGAGCACCTCGGCCAGCTGCGCCGCCGCCGCCGGCAGTGGCTCGAACGCCACGACGCGGCCCGCATCACCCACGAGCCGCGCGAGCGGTACGGTGTGGCGGCCGGTGTGCGCCCCGCCATCGATGACCACGTCTCCGGGACGCACGACCTTCGAGTAGAACGATTGAATGATTCGTTCGAACGTGGCATCCAGGCGCGACAGGTTCGCGCGAGTCTGCGACCAGATACGGATGGTCGCATCGGCAAGCGTCGTGGTGTGTTGTGTGTGCATAGGCCGTCTCAGCGAATCGAGCGCAGCAGCTTGCGGAGCGGCGCGGTCAGCCACCAGGATCGCGATCCGTACGCCGCCTGCAGCTCGGCCTTGAGCGCGTTCCGTTCGTGAATCAGCACGTCGATGTCGTGGTGCGGATGCGCGTCCCCCTCCGAGAGCGGATGCACGGAGTCGATGGTCGTCAGCAGCTCCCACCGTCGCCGGATCAGATCCAGATCGAGGTCGCGCCGCAGCAGTTCCAGGAGAGATCGCGCGTAGTCGCGCGCGACGTCGTCCCACGCCCGAATGGCCGGCGCAACGGAATCGGCTGCGGCTGGCTGCGCGATGAGGGACGACACAGCCGCACGCAGCTCGGTGTGGTCCTTCACCAGCACCAAACGGCCGTCACCGACGACGGAACTGACCTCGCGGTTGACGCCGGTGTCCAGCGCGACGACCGGCGTACCGCCGGCGATGGCGTCGACGATGGGAATCCCGAACCCTTCGTAAAAGCTCGGATACACCACGACGGCCGCCGACGCGTAGAGCTCCGCCAGGGTCGCACGGCTGATGTCGCCGCTCGACAGCCAGCGCACACCCGGCGACGCCGTATCAGCGCCGCCGATCGCCACGAGTTCCGCAACGCCGTGCAACTGCTCCACCGCTCGAACGACCGCCTTGTGATGAAAGTGGTTGCCTACGATCAGGACATGACCGCCGCGGCGCGCTCGCCGTTCGTCCACAGGATGGGCGCCAAGATGGATCACGTCGAAATTCGCGGGGACGTCGTAGAACGCCGAGAAATCAGACTTCGAGAATTCGCTGATCGTCAACACGCGATCGCTGAGTTCGGCGGCGGTCCTGAAAATGGCGCGGGTGTTGGGGCCGCTCAGATAGTCGCAGCGGACGGCAATCATGTCGAGGTGCGTGTAGGCGATGCGGCCGCCGAGCCTCACGAGCCGACGCAGCTCGTGCCAGCCGAAGATGTGTGCGGGCTTGAACACGAGATCGAAGCGCGCATCGGCGTCCCGGCCCGTGTCGTAGAAACGGTAACCGGTCAGTTCAGGGCCGAAGAATCGCTTCGCTTCGTCCGACAACGCCAGACGAACGGTGGACTCCCGCTCGAGGATCGGACAGAGGTGCAGTAGCAGGTTGAGCGCAAGCTCGGACGTTCCGGAATGCTTGGCCGGAAGATGGAAGAGATCGATCAGGATGCTCGGGCGATGCTCCCGCCACAGCGGGGCAAAGTGATCGACGGGGTCCACGCCGTACCGCAGGTGATGACTGACCTTCCTGACGAACTCGGGATAGCGCTCGATCAGCAGTTCCCGATTCCTCCGCTCGAGATCTCTGCGTCGGGCGCCGAACGAGGACGATTCGTCATGAAAGACAAAGGCGCGATGCGCCGCTACCGCGGAATAGCCGTGACGATTGATCCGGCAGACGAAGTCGTTCTCCTCGTTGTACCCGGGGCTGTAAACCGGATCGAAGACGCCGAGCTGCCGCAGGACCTCGTTCTTGATCAGCATGCAGAAGCCCACGGCAGTCGGCATGACCTGGTATCGTGGCAGCAGGTCGCGAATCGACGTCCACAGCCTGTACGACTCGACGGGCGGAAGCCCTCCGGACATCGGCACCGAGAAGATCGTGGCGTTGTTGCTGCGGGGCGAAGCCGCGCCGTGCTTTTCGTGGAGGTGCAGAACGGCCCACATCTCCTCGAGGAAGCCTGCCGTCACGCGCGTATCCGAATTGAGCAGCAGCACGTCGTGGCCCGATGGAAGAACCGAACGGATCGCGTCGTTGCAGTTTTCGACGAAGCCAAGGTTTTGCTCGCGCCTCACGTAGGACAGGTGGAGCCGTGACTCGAATCGCTTCACCACGCCGGCTACGCTCTCGTCCGGCGTCGCATCGTCCGCGACGATGACGGGACAGTTGCGAGGGGCGTGTTGAACGAGGCTCTCGAGGCACGTCTCGAGTTGTGAAGCCGCGCCGAAGGCGGGAATCACAATCGTCACAGGCGGGCCGCCAGCAGCCTGAGGCGCCATCAGGGGATTCCTGTCTGGAGTACGCCGGCAAGAGCCGGAAAGTCTTCGAGATTTCTGTTGAGCATCAGCGAAGACGGGGGCCCGCCGACGGCACCGGGAATGAACGCCTCGGGTTGACGAAGCGTGACGACCGCATAAGGTGTGTGAAGCACCTTGAGGCCCTCCCTATGACCAGCGGTCACGAGGGCCGCACAGAGATCGTTGAGGCGGTCGGGGCGAATGCGCGCTCCGCCCGACATGCGTAGCCGGGAGGTCCGGAACGCGAACGCGTACGGCGCGATCGACGCGACTTCCCTCACAACTTTCGACAGCCCCATGTAGCCGAGCGCTTCGTGGCCCATTCCTTCGTAGGCGTTGACCCACGTTCCATCGTGCCTGGAGGCGAGGCCCGCCGTGAGAACCCGGCCGTCAGGCTGCAGGATCGTTCCGCCCACTATGGCACAGTCGTCGCGGATGGCCTGTGCCGTCAGCTCCTCGAGGAAGAAATGGTTCACGCTCTCGATGGCGGCGTTGATCACGACGGTGACGTCCGACTGAAGATGTGTCGTGCCGGTCACGCCGCTGTCGGCGATCTCGACTCCATCGGGCGACACGCCAACGAAGGTCGCCCCGGGAGGAATGCGCGTGCGCTTCAGACACCCCCGCTGGTGGGATCCGTCGGCGGCGCGGTACAGAACGGCTACTCGAGTGCCGTCCGGCACCGCCCGTCTCAGCCGCATCGAACCGCGAAACATCCCTTCCTCGACGGTGACGCACGGTACCGACGCCGTGTGGCGGGTGAGGACGACGTTCCACGCTCGAACCGCATACGGCTTGGCGTCGAGGCTGCGCGCCGTGGAGTCTTCATGCGCGCGCCAGTGGTACAGAGGCTTCGAAATGTGGCGGATGCGCCGGCGATCGGTCGCCGCGACGATCCGAAGCAATAGATCCCAGTCCTGCGCGCCGTCGGTGTCGGGATTGAAGCCGCCGACCCGTCGAACGAGCGCCGTGCGCATGGCGACCAGATGACCCATGTAATCGAAACCGCACAGCAGGTCGTGGTCGTACTCCGGCTTGAACGCCGGACTGCTCCTGACGCCTATCTGGTCGATCTTGTCTTCATCGGAGTAGATCAGATCGGTGTCGGGTTGTGCGTGCAGACACCGCGCGACTTCGAGGAGCGCTGACGGATGACATTCGTCGTCGTGATCGAGGAGCAGGACGAAATCGCCGGTCGCCGCGGCGATGGCCCGGTTGGATGCGACGGAAATGCCGCCGCGCGCGTCGCCGAACCCTACGCGAATTCGCGTGTCTGCTGCGGCTGCCTCCTTGAGGAATGCCACGACCCGCATGTCCGACGACGCGTCGTCAGCGATGCAGAGTTCCCAGTGCGGATATTCCTGGCCGCGAATCGACTCGAGACAGCGGTGAAGATGGTAGAGGCTCGTGTTGTACGTCGGCAGCACAACTGAGAAGAGCGCGTCGCTCGCACCTTCCGGAGCGCGAGGCTTCAGCCGAGCGTTGGCGCGAAGCCACGACGCGTACAGGCCGTCACCGTCTTCCGGCCGCCGCGCGCGCGCACCGGCGGGAAACGCGCCGATGACGTGATCGCGCCCTTGCCGGCGTCCGACGAGCGTCGCCGTCGCGCGGCCGGATGCGGGAATCCGGCCGAGGAATCCGCAGTTCGTCAGCGACGGCGCGTTCAGCTGCCGGCTGATGTCAGGCCGCAGCAGTCCTGACAGTGCGGGCGTTCGCCGCCCTTCACAGACGATCCACAGATCGTCGACAGCCGTGCGGTCGTCGAAGCAGCACCAGCCGATGACGGCAACTTCGCGGCGCGGGTAGCTGAAGGCGAACCGCTCTTCGATTTCAAACATCCGAAGGACGTTGTTTCCTGAGGATGACGATGACTTCGTTTTCGGAGCTGGCGAGCCACTCGAGATTGAATGGCAGATCGAACTCCCTGATGCCCCGTTGGAGGAAGTCCACCAGATCCGCGAGCGCCCACACGTTGAAGTGAATGCTGTAGCGCTCGTTGAACAGCGTCCGGGCGGCGGAGGCGACCTCGGCTTGCGGCACTCGATTCACGAGCGCGGCCCATTCCGCGTACAACGCCTCCCGATCCCGGCGGTATCCCCGCTCGAACGTTTCCGCTAGAACCGCGTACTCGGTAACCGGTCGATCGATGTCGAAGGTAAATCGTTTGTCCGGCACCGCCATGTAGAGCATGCCCCCCGGCTTCAGAACGCGTGCGAAATTCAACAGCGTTTCTATCGGGTTCTCGCAGTGCTCGAGAAAATGATTGGCGACGACGAAATCCTGTGATTCGGCCGCGACCTGGGCGAGCGTCTCCCCGTCGTCGATCAGATCCGGCTTCTGAATCGGCAGCCCCCGGAGCTCGGGATAGTGAAGAAGGAGATCTGCCAGTGGCATCCGATCGACGTAAGTGACCTTGCAGCGGGACGGCACCGGGAGCCGCCGCTGGAGCGCTCCAATCTCGAGCCCGGATCCGTGCAGGAACTTGTCCGCGAGGTCGCCGCGCACGTGCGTCTGGTACACCGTCGGCACGACGGTGAACGAAAAGAGATCCACGGCGTGCACGCATCCCGGCTGTTCGATCTGCAGCAAACGGACCTGGTTCTCGCCCTGAAACCGCGGCTCGATTCGAAGCGTGCCGGCGAAGCCAGACATTTCGAGCGACGTTGTGCCGAAATGACTCGCCACGTCCGGCCGTCGACTTCGTTGCGCCGTGACTCGCAGCGCGGCGCCCGATTGTCGGCTGATGATTTCGAACGCCGTGGACGGCGCCGTGTCGGGATCGACAAATGCCCAACCGGCAACCGGAATCTCGCTGCCGACCGAGAATTGAAAGGGACCGTGGCCCGAAGGTTCCTCGAGGAGGTGCCGGACGATTTTTTCTGACATCGGGAGCCGTTTCGGACGAGAGGGACGGGCCGCTCGAATTCTAGGGACTGGACCTGGCCCCGTCAAGGCGCGCCGCCGGCTTCCGCGCGACCATCCACGTCTGCCCCCCGAGCAGCCACCACGCGGGACGCACCAGCAGATACAGACGCACGAGCATCGGTGACTGCGGGAGCGCGCTCCGCGTCGTGTACGGGAGAAAGCGCGGGATGACCTCGACCGTCTCGAATCCGAGACTCTCGCACGCTTCGACGAGCGTGCGATCTGTCAGCGGCAGATGATGATCGACGAAGTCCCAGTACGCGCCGCCGACGAGTCGGATGTTCGGCTGGAGAATCAGCAGACGGCCGCCGGGCTTCAGCAGAACCAGAATCCCCGCGAGCGTCTGCAGAAACGTCCGCTTGTCGGGCAGGTGTTCAAAGAAATTGCTGCAGAACACCACGTCGACCGACGATGCCGGAAGTTTGTCGGTGAGGCGCTCGCTCGGAGAAATGACTTCGACCGTGCCCGGCGGAAATTCGCGTCCAGACAGGGGCTCGATGTCGGCGGCGATTCGGCGGGCGCAACGGATGTGTCGCAGAAACTCGCCGAAGCCCGGTCCGATATCGAGGACCACGTCGACCTCGCGAACGTAGCGCTGAAAAAAGTGCCGGCAGAGCACCTGCCAGATGGCATCTTTCGCCGCGCGATCGGCTTCAGGAAATCGTGTGACGTACAGCTCGTCGAGTTTCATGTCCACCGGGCGGCCACGAAGGCCAGGGCGAAGGCCAGTAAGAGGAGTCGTGGTGACGTGGCGATCAGGGATTCGGCGACTGCCGAGGCCGTACCGATTTCCGTCGGCGCCCGGAATCCAAACCACGCCGGTCCGGCATCGACGCCGATTATTTCATACGGTCCGACGGGGCACGGTGCGGTCACGGTCATCCACGCCGAACCCGCGGGCGCTCTCGGCTTTATCTCGATTTCGCGCGCGTGCCCGCTCCGCAAACCAAGATATTGCCCCGGCAGGCCGAGGAAGCCGGTGACCGGGAACTCCAGCCGCCCGGCGAGGTCGCAGGCGGCGACCGGGCTGCTCTCGAATCGGCCCTCGCCGAGCGGACCTCGGGGCGAAAGCGAACCCCACGACGGCCACAGCGGATCGCGTGGCGTCGCCGGATTGACGCCGTCGACCACGAACGCGCCGTCCGTGATGAGTCGAGCCTCGACGCGAACTGGCGCGCGGACCCGCGCGGGCAGAATCCGTTGAATGCCGGCATGGCTGGCGACGTTCGCCAGGTTCATGGCATCGGGGTACGCGAGCTGGTCAACGGGATGTGTCGAAAGTTCGGCCACGTCACCGGTGATCACGAATCGACGGAGGTTGGCCTCCTGCGCACTCCACAGCGGGCGCATGCTGGTGAGTTCAGCGAGGGCCGCCCGGATGCGGGAATCGATTCCAACGGCCGCAAGAAGGACCCAGACCGCCAGGACGCCGGACAACACACGGCCGGCCGTGGCGCTCTTCACCCGATCGCGATACAGAACGATCACGCAGCTGTTGACGATCAACCCCACGCTGAGAACGTCCTGATACCGGCTGGCAGGAGCGAGCCCGCGGGCGCCACGCCCGTACGCGATCGCCGCGGCCTGCAGCACGACCCACGCGGCCACCCCCAGGAAAAAAGGATCTGCGGTGTCAGCCGATCGATGGACGCCGGCCCGAAGTACGACGACGATGACTGGCAGCCACAGCAGAAGGGACAAAGGCCAGTAGTCGACCCACGGCCAGGCGAGGCATCGTGACAATGTTCCAGCGAAATCCAGGACCGACTGGGCCTTGAGCGCCGCGTGATGCGCGAGAGGCGGCGACTGGAGGGCGAGTCCGATCCCGAATACGATCGCCGAGAGCGCAAACGTGGGGAGCAGCTGGCGCCGTGCCGCTCGATCCACCCAGTACCTGAACGATGCCGGTGACGGCGATGGCCATCGGAATTACGATCCCACCGGCGGCCGTGACGAGACCGCACACCGCGCACAGCCAGCCGAGGTACCACCGCCCGCTTCCGACGCGAGAGGACGTCGTCATCCACAAGGCGAGGAGGGAGAACAGCTCCAGGAAGGAGAACGCGGACTGAAACCCCTGCAGAATGTTGTCCCACGCGAATGGCAGACCGAACGTCACGGCCGTCAGTGCCGAAAAGACGACAATCCGCCGGCGTACCGCCCGCATCCAGAGCATCAACGCCAGCAGCACGGCCGTCAGCGACTGCAACATGGCGTTGGCGACCTGCTGCACGCGTGGATCCCACTGGCCGTCCAGCCAGAGAAGGTCGAGCGACAGCAGCCGTGTGAAAAACACGCGATGCTCGTTGTGCAGGCTGAACATCTGCCCCCACGAAAGCCTGCAGGCTTGGAGCGGCAGAAATACGACGCGCGCTTCGGCGTCCCACTGGTCCAGATACGGCACCGTCAGCGGAAACTGGTTCATCACCAGCAGCCTCGCCGCGAACACGCCGACGAAGAGCGTCACGATCCACATCGCCGCTCGCCGCCTGGGATCGGAGACGTGCCCGGACGCGAGGTTCGCGTGTTCGTCGAAGGCAGAACGGCCGATCGAAACCGCGCACGCGCCGACGAGCATGAGAATGAGACCGCTGACGAGAACCACGGACACAGGCGACACGAGGAACCAGCGTTCTCGGGGAGAGACTGGAAAGAGACATCCGGACTGCGCAATCAAGTACGGGTCGGCGCCCGACGAGACGATGCGCGTGAACCGCCCGCTCCGTCCAATCGACGTAATGTCGTGCAGCGGCTGAAGCGTTCCTGGCTCGAGCGTACCAAGCCTGGTGCCCCCCGCGTTGAACAGCGTCATCTCGCCGATGAGGATTTCCGACGGCGCATCGGAGGGGTCGAACCGGATCCATCGAACGTCTTTCGCGGGCAGGATGAACCGCAAGCGCTGTGCGACGCTCAGCCCGGGCTGAAACTCGACGCGCATCGAACGCGCAGCGTCGAAGACGGGAGGGTCGTCCGACCAGAACAATTCTGCCGCGGCCCCGGCTGACGACTGCATCTCCACTTCGAGGAGAGCCGGTCGAGCCGTCCGATCGACGCGGCCGGGCATCATCACGACAGCAGCGACGAGGGCGAGGGCGATCGCGGCGGCCGTCGTGATCAGCGCGCGCCGGCTGACGCTCATGCGCGACGGAAACACGTTCGCATCGGCGCCAAGAATAGCCCATCTTGGAATCGCGTCGGATATCATGTGCGCGTGATGATGGCCGCCGCGATTCAATGAGGATCCTGATCACCGGAGGGGCGGGCTTTGTCGGCTCGAGTCTTGCGCTCAGTCTCAAGCGCGACGTGCACGCGGACATCTGCGCATTCGACAACCTTCGACGGCGTGGCAGCGAGCTCGCGCTGCCGCGGCTGCGCGTGGCGGGCGTGGACTTCGTCCACGGCGACGTCCGGAATCCTGGTGACATTGCGAATGCAGGACCGTTCGACGTCCTGCTCGAGTGCTCTGCAGAACCGTCGGTGCACGCGGGCTACGGCGGCAGTCCTGCCTATGTCGTCGACACCAATCTCACCGGTACCGTTCATTGCCTGGAAGCCGCACGAACCTATCGCGCTGACGTGATCTTCCTTTCGACGAGCCGCGTGTACCCGATTCAGCGATTGAGATCGCTGCCTCTCGAGCGGCGGGGTGACCGGCTGGATCTTCCCGATGGCGCGTCCGGTCCGGGATGGTCGCGGCGGGGGATCACGGCGGACTTCCCCCTTTCAGGCCATCGTTCGATGTACGGCGCCACGAAACTCGCCTCCGAACTGATCTGTGAGGAGTACCGCGCGATGTACGGCCTGCGAACCGTCATCAACCGCTGCGGCGTCATCGCGGGGCCGTGGCAGATGGGCAAGGTCGATCAAGGTGTCGTGGCGTTGTGGGCTGCCCGCCACGCGTACGGTGGTGAACTGTCCTACGTCGGATTCGGCGGCGACGGTCTGCAGGTGCGCGACGTGCTGCACGTTGCAGACCTCTGCGATGTGATTCGCGTTCAGCTCGCCGATCTCCCGCGCTATGATGGCGCGGTGTTCAACGTCGGGGGCGGGCACGAGCGCAGCGTTTCTCTGCTGGAGCTGACGCGCATGTGCGCCGAACGTTCCGGCCGCGTCCTTTCGTTCGGTCGCGTCGCGGAGACCGCGGCGGCCGACGTCCCTTACTACGTCACCGACAACACCGCGACCACCGCCGCCAGCGCCTGGACGCCGACGCGCAGTCTGGACGTCCTGCTGGACGATGTGTTCGCGTGGCTGCGCGAGCACCGGGCGGCGCTCGAACCGGTGCTGGGACGTGCCCCCGTCTGACCCATGCCCGTTGCCATCATCACGGGAGCCGCCGGTCTCATCGGTGCCGAAGCGGTGGCCTTTTTCGCCGCGCGAGGGTACGACGTCGTCGGCATCGACAACGACATGCGCCGGTACTTCTTCGGCGATGAAGGCAGCACCGCCTGGCGGAAGGCCGACCTGCAGCAACGCGTCAGTGGGTACCGTCACGTGGACGATGACATCCGTGATGCCGACGCGATGGAACGGACGTTTTCGCGTTATGGGCGCGCGATAGGCGTCGTAATCCACACGGCCGCGCAGCCGTCGCATGACTGGGCGGCGCGCGAGCCGATGACGGACTTCACCACCAACGCCAACGGCACCCTGGTCCTGCTCGAGGCGGCGCGCCGGCACTGCCCCGAGGCCCCGTTCATCTTCACCAGTACCAATAAGGTGTACGGCGATACGCCCAACCGGCTGCCACTCGTCGAGCTCGAGCGCCGCTGGGCGGTCGATCCGTCACATCCCTACAGCGCTTTCGGGATCGACGAAGGCATGTCGATCGACGCGTCGATGCACAGCCTGTTCGGCGTGTCGAAGACAGCCGCCGATCTCCTCGTCCAGGAGTACGGCCGGTATTTCGGGATGAACACGGTCTGCTTTCGCGGTGGCTGCCTCACGGGCCCGGGACATTCCGGTGCGCAGCTCCATGGTTTTCTGTCGTATCTGGTCAAGTGCGCAGTCGCCGACAAGCCGTACACCGTTTTCGGCTACAAGGGAAAGCAGGTCCGCGACAACATCCACTCGCACGATCTCGTCAACGCGTTCTGGCACTTTTCGCAGGCGCCGCGTTCCGGCGAGGTTTACAACATCGGTGGGGGCCCGGCGTCCAATTGCTCGATGATCGAAGCGATCGCCATCGTGGAGCGCCTGACCGGTCGGCCGATGCGATGGACGTACACCGACGACAATCGCTCGGGCGATCACATCTGGTGGGTCAGCGACATCCGAAAGTTCGCGTCGCACTACCCCGGCTGGACGTTGACGTACACGCTCGACCGGCTGATGGAGGACATTCACGGCGAGATGTGCGAGCGCCTGGCCGGCGCGGGAGGCGTGTGATGCCGCTCGAAGTTCGATCGCTGGCGGAGTGGGAGGCCGATGTCGTGCCGGGCATGCTCTCGGTCGTCATGCCCGCGCACAACGAGGCCGGCCAGATCCAGACCACGCTGCGAGACATCCGTCGAGCCCTGTCGGAGAGCGGCATCGTGCACGAGATCCTGGTCGTCAACGACAACAGCAGCGACGGCACCGAGAACGTGCTCAAGTCACTCGCCGTCGAGATCCCCGAGCTTCGGTACCTCAACAATCCTCCGCCGAACGGATTCGGCTACGCCGTCCGCGCCGGGCTCGCGGCATTTCGCGGCGAGGCCGTGGCGATCGTCATGGCCGACGGGTCAGATTCGCCGGCCGATCTCGTCGCCTTCTACAGAAAGATCCAGGAAGGCTACGAGTGTGTGTTCGGATCCCGGTTCGTTCGCGGAGCGACCGTCGTGAACTACCCGTGGCCGAAGCTCGTCCTGAACCGGATCGCGAACCAGCTGATTCGCCTGCTGTTCTGGATTCGCTACAATGACGTCACGAACGCGTTCAAGATGTACAGGCGTTCGGTGATCGCCGGCGTTCAGCCGCTGCTCGCCTATCACTTCAACCTGACCGTGGAACTGCCGCTCAAGGCGATCGTTCGTGGTCACACGTACGCGGTCCTCCCGACCGCGTGGTTCAACCGGACCGCAGGCGTTTCGAAATTCAAGATCAAGGAGATGGGATCGCGCTACATCTTCATCGTGCTCTACTGCTACCTCGAGAAGTACTTGTCGCGCGAGGATTACAGGAAGCGTCTTGACCTGCGCGACCGCCAGCTGCAGGTCTGGTCGCGGTAGATCCGCGCTGGCGTCGAGCATGGTGACGATCGGCCCCGTCGATCCGAACGCCCCGCGGCCCGAGCTCGGACGCGAATCCCGTTTTGCCGCCCGCGGCGGAGTCTTCGAAAGCGTGGAGTATTTCCTCGAGCACCAGGGCATCATGTACCCGCGGAGCCTCCGGACGGAGCCGGACGGCTCGGTCCGCATCTATCCTGAGGCCCCGGGACGCTATGCCTTGCACGCGTCCTGGCGAACGGCGCGCAATGAAACCGGGTGGGCCCGCGCTGACTTCGACGTCGGCGGCCCGGCCGGTTACGGTCCGCAGCGCATACGCGTTGCCGGCGAACAGTTGTGGGTGCCGACCGCCTGGGACGCGCAGGTGTTGAGCGCGCATGAACGGCCGGCCTTCAACGCACTGAAAGACACCATCCGATCGGGCGCGGTGATTTACGACATCGGTGCCAACGTCGGAGTGTTCGCCGTGCATCTGGCGCGATGGGCGGGTGCCACCGGCTGGCTGTACGCGATGGAGCCCAATCCGACCTGCGTCTATTTTCTTCGCGCGAATCTGGCCACTACGGGCATGTCGAATTTCACGATTCTTCCGGTCGCAGCGTCGAACAGCGCTGGAGAACTCGTGTTCAACCTCAATTACGGCAGCAGCTTGATCGGGACCGGCGACCAATCAACGCCCGTTGACAAGCCCGGCCATCGGATCGGTGTCAATCGCGAGGCGCTCGACACACTGATCGCACGGTTTCATCTGCGCCGTCCTGATTTCATCAAGCTGGATGTCGAAGGCGCAGAGGCGGACGCGGTGGCCGGGATGATGGAAACGCTTCGCGCGAGCCGTCCCGGACTGATGATCGAGCTGCACGGCAGGGACGCGGCGGTGGCGACGCTCCACACGCTCGCCGAGCTCGATTACCGCTACACAGTGCCCGCGACCGGCGCGCGCTATGCGACCGCGCGCGCGCTCGCCGATGCGATTGGCGACGAATGCGTCCAGGTGCTCGGGAACGCCCCACGTTGAAGCGTTTCATCTCCAGCTTCGCGCGGATCGTTCGCTCCATTCGCGCGACGATCGCCAACTGGGGCCCACGCGGGCTCTGGTATCGCGCAACCGGCAACGTCGAGGGTTTGTACTCGATCTGGGTGCGGAACCATACGCCCGACGATGTGACCCTGGAGGCCGAGAGATCAAAGGCGCGAGCCGCGGACCGATTGCTGGGGCTCATCACGTTCGTGGCTCGGGGAGATGACTGGCCGGGAGCGCGAACCGTCGCCAGCGTCACCGGACAGACCTATTCGAAGTGGGAATGGATCATCGTCGCCACCGACACGGCGTGCGCGGTGACCGCGACGGCGCTGGATGCGTGCAAGGACGATGTGCGGATCCGTATCATCCGGCAGCCAGCGCACACAACTCGTGCCGATGCGTGGAACGCTGCGGTGCAGGCGGCATCGGCGGAATTCGTCGCCGTGCTCGAGTGCCATGACGAGCTGTCAGCATCGGCCCTCTACGAATGCGCCGCGGCGATCGATCGTGCGCCGGCGTCAGACCTCGTCTACTCCGACGAAGACTCGCTCGGTGCGGGTTCCCGACGCGAGCGACCGCGATTCAAGCCAAGCTGGTCGCCGGAACTTCTGCTCGCAGAAAACTACATCGGTCGGTTGAGCCTGATGCGACGCGAGCTGGTGAGCGGTTCCAACGGCTTTCGAAACGGCTTCGATGGCGCGGAAGAATGGGATCTGTTCCTGCGGTTGTCGCGTCGCGCAAAGCGGATTACGCGCCTGCCGCTCTGTTTATACCATCGTGCACAGGGCGCGCGGGTGGACCAGGCAGACGCAGGGAGCAAGGCGGTTGCGGATCACTGCCGGCAACTGGGTTTGACAGCGGCCGTGTCTGGGTCGGCGCATGGATGTCGGATCACCTGGCCGGTGCCGGACGACCCGCTGGTGTCGATCGTGGTTCCCAACAGAGACGCGCCGGAAGTCATCTCGCAATGCGTGCGCGGCCTGCTCGATTCGACGAGCCATCCTCGACGGGAGCTGATCATCGTCGACAACGCGAGCACCAACGCAGACGTGCTGTCGCTCTACCAGTCGCTCGAGGCCGACGGGCGCGCGATCATCGTGCCTTTCAATCGTCCCTTCAACTTTTCAGCCGCCTGCAATGCCGGCGCGGCATCGGCACACGGCGAGCTGCTGTTGTTCCTCAACAACGACGTCGAAGTCATCGAGCCCGACTGGCTGGCGGAGCTCGCGCGCTGGGCGCTCCGGCCGGACATCGGGATCGTGGGTGGGAAACTGCTCTATCCAGATCGCACGATTCAGCATGCCGGCGTCGCATTCGGCATCGGCCTGGTCGGGCACGTTTTTTCGCGAGCGGCGGAGGGAACGACGAGCCTTTTCGGTTCTTCGGAGACGTATCGCAACTATTCGGCCGTCACCGGCGCGTGCCAGATGATGCGGCGTGGCGTCTTCGACGAACTGGGCGGCTTCGATGAGCGCTTCCGTTTGTCGTTCAGTGACGTCGTGCTCTGTCTGGAAGCCGGGAAGCGTGGGTATCGCGTGATGTATACGCCGTATGCGCGGCTCGTGCACCATGAGTCGTTGACACGCAGACGCGAGGATTCACTCGAGGATCTCCAGCGGCTCGTGACGTACCTGCGGCAACACGACTTCTTCGACGATCCCTATTTCCATCCCGAGCTGAACCCTGAATCCGCGGTGCCGCAGCTGCGGCCTCCGTTTGCCCCCGCGCCTGCGCCAGGTCGTCCGCAACTACGTCGACCGGGTCCTCGCCGAAGCGGCGGTGGCACGTTGATCGAAGCGTCCATCGTCATTCCGGTGCTCGACAAATTCGAGTTCACCCGGCAGTGCCTGGATCGCATCTGGAGGAACACCGGAACAATCCCTTGCGAAGTGATCGTCGTTGACAACGGATCCCGCGACGGCACCGCCCGGTTCTTTGCAGACACCGGCCATTTCGGGGGCCCGATTCGGTATCACCGCAACGAACGGAATCTCGGGTACGCGAAGGGAAACAACATCGGCGCGACCCTCGCCAGCGGCCGATACCTCGTCTTCCTGAACAACGACACGCTCGTGCAGCCAGGTTGGCTCGCCGAGATGTTGCGCGTGATCACATCCAACCCCACAGTCGGCATCGTCGGCATCAAGCAGCTCTTCCCCTACACGAACGTCATCTACCACACGGGGATTGTGTTCGGGCCCGACGGCGTTCCGCAGCACCTCTATCCGCACCTCGACGCGTCCCTGCCACAGGTCAACATCGAGCGGGCGTACCAGGCCGTCACCGGCGCGTGCCTCCTCATCGAGCGCAGGTTGTTCGACGAGTGCGGCGGCTTCGACGAAGCGTACGTCAACGGGTACGAGGACATCGATCTCTGCCTGAAGGTGCGGGAGCGCAAGCGCACCGTCGTCTGTTGCACGAGCGCATACATCTATCACTACGGACAGATCTCCGAAGGCCGGACGGCCGACGATGACCGGAATGCGCGACTCTTCGCGAAGCGGTGGAAAGACCGACTGCGCATCGATCGTGACGAGTATCTGATCAAGGACCGGTTCCTTGCCGGCGCCGATCCTGTATCTCACGCTCTGACGGTGAAGACGCTGGCCGATGACTGCGTCTATCTCGCTGACGATCTCAGCCAGGCGAGCGCCTTGACCTGGGTGAACGTCGAACTCGCGACGGCGCTGGCGGATATCGGCGTTCCCGTGTTCGTCAACGGCGATCGCATCTCGACCAGTGTTCCCGTCGAGCAGCGGAAACAACTTGCTCGCGTCTCACGCCAGCGAGCCGTCGGCGGCGCACAGATCAAGTGGACGCATTACTGGCCGCAGCATCTCAACCTCGAGCTGAACGGGGACATCAACCTCGAGCTCTTCGTCATCAACTACTTCTTCGGTCGTCCCGGCTCTGAGCCGTGGGATTACTGGATGCAGTGCGTGAGGCGGAACGGCCTCGAGAAGCTGCCGGCGAGCGACTTCTGCCGGTCCGTTCTCGAACAGATCGGCGCGCCAGCCGAGTCCTTGCACGTGCTGCCGTTTGGATACTCGCGCGAGATTCACGACGTCGAGCCGCCGCGACACCGCGGTGCGCGCTTCCGCTTCCTGACCGTGACGAATTCCCACGACCTGAACCGGTACGGAACACGGATCCTGCTCGACGCCTGGGACGAGGCGTTCGGCGACGAAACGGACGTCGAGCTCGTCGTGAAGGACTACGGCGCCAGCTCCGGCGACAGGTCGTTGCGGGACTGGCTGAACAACCGGCGAGGCGCGCCGGTGACGCTGGTAGACGACTTCACGACCAAGGCGGAGCTGATTCGCCTCTACAAGTCGTGCAACGCATTCGTGTCGGCCCATCGCGGCGAAGGCTTCGGGATGAAGATTCTCGACGCCATGGCGTGCGGCCTGCCGGTCGTGGCTCCGCTGTTTGGAGGCTCGACGGAATTCTGTGCGAACGACACGTGCTATCCCGTCGATTTTTCGATCGTGCCGGTTCGCGACTGCATCGATACCCGCTCGCTGAATCTCACCAACGATCCGCGCTGGGCGGAACCGGACCGAAGTCATCTTGCCGCGCAGTTGCGGCGTGTGTTCGAACGGCAGGACGACGCCGCGATCGTTGGGACGAGAGGTCGGGCGGCGGTGCTCGAGCGTTTTTCCTGGAATCAGATCGCCCGGAATCTCGTCGGCATCGTGAACGAAATGAGGCAGCATCGGTCGCGACCCGTCCGCATGCGCGCGATCGCTTCGACTTCGAAGACCGAACGTTCTCCGTACTGGCTGGGCGTCAGAGTCAGCGTCGTCATCCCGACATACAACCGCAAGGACAAGCTGCTGGTCTGCCTCGACGCGCTGGGGCGTCAGTCCATTCTTCCCAACGAGTTCGAGGTCGTGATCGTGGACGATGGCTCGACCGACGGGACGAAGGAGGCGGTGGCATCGACGCCAAGGCCCTTCGCGATCCGGTATGTCGAACAACCCAACCAGGGTCCTGGCCTCGCACGCAATCGCGGGATCGATGAGGCGGCTGGCGAAATCGTCCTCTTCATCGGCGACGACGTGTACGCGGACGAGCGACTGCTCGAGGAGCATCTGCTGGCGCATGCCCTCGGGACGGCCAACGGCACGGCCATCCTCGGGCATCTCGACTGGCCGGCGGATATGCCGCGCAATGCGGTAATGAACTACGTGTGCGGTGACGCGGCGCTGCAGTTCGCGTACACGCTCATTCCGCGGTTACCTGCGCTCGATCATCGCTTCTTCTATACGAGCAACATCTCGCTGAAGCGCGACTTCCTCGTGAGCGCGGCCGACGCCGGGATCCGCTTCGACCCCGCGTTCCGCCATGCCGCGTTCGAGGATTCGGAGTTCGCGTTTCGCCTGATGCCGCGCGGACTCGAGATTCATTACGTCGAGAGCGCACGCGCGGTTCACGATCACTCGATGGACCTCGAGAGCTTCGCGGCGCGCGAACGGCGCGCCGGCGAGATGGCGGTGGTCTTCTACCGCAAGCATCCTGGGCAGGACGAGCAGCTGCAGGTGCAGTGGCTGGCGGAGTTGAGCGCGCCGGCGAACGCACGTGCGATCGCATTGGGTCTTTTGGCGCAATTCGAACTGCTCGATCGCGCGACCGATCGCCTCCTACGGGGATTCGCGCGGTCACTTGAGCGCGCGCTCGGCCAGAACGGCGACCATCCGGTCTCCGCTTCGGCGGAGCGTCGGGGCCGCGTCGCGCTGAACAACGTTCTGCGCGCGATCTTCGACGTCGAGAGGACGCGCGGGAAAGTCCTCGAATGGTATTCCGGAGTGGACGACGCCTCGAAGGTTCGTGCCGCGCAGCTCGTCGCAACCGCTCGACGCAAGATGGCGTTCTTCGACACCGATGTGGCTGCCGTGCCACTCCCCGGCGATTCGAGTTTCACCTCAATGTCGGCTGGCGGGACGACGCCGCTTCGCACTCAGTTTGTCCGGCGGGCGCTCCGACGGTTCGTCGCGCATCCGCGCGTGTTCCCCCGCCTCCTCGCCGCCGATCGAATGGTTCAGAACACGCTGCAGGCTCCGGGACGAAAGGCGTGGCTCGAGCGGTATCGAAGTCTCCGCAGACGTCTCCGCTGAGGTGTCGGTCCTCGTTGCGGCCGATCCGGTCCTGGGCTAAGCTGGCGCCCGTCGGATGAGAGCGATCGAATTTCCTGCCTGTCCGTCTCCGCGCGTCTCGATCCTCATCCTCGCCTGGCGCCAGCCGGTGTTGCTCGAGGCGTGCCTGCGCGCGATCGTCGAGACCTGCGCCACGAGCGTCCCCTACGAAGTCATCATCGTCCTGAACAACGCGATCCCGCAGGTCGAGGATTTCCTGCGGTCGAACGTGCGCGGTGCGCGACTCGTGCACTCGCGCGTGAATCTCGGGTTCGCCGGCGGCAACAACCGCGCGGCCGGCGAGGCTCGCGGCGAATATCTCGTCCTGCTCAACGACGACACCTCAGTCGAACCGGGCTGGCTCGACTGGCTGGTCGCGACCGCCGATGCGAATCCTCGCGCTGGTGCCGTCGGGAGCACGATTCTGTTTTCGGACGGACGTCTGCAGGAAGCCGGGTCCATTCTCTGGAGCGACGGCTCGACAATGCCCATCGGACGGGAACTTGCGGGCGATTCGCTCGATTGGAACTTCGTTCGCCGGGTGGACTACTCGTCCGCGTGCTCGCTTCTCGTGCGGCGGTCGGTCTGGGAAGCAGTCGGTGGCTTCGACGAGGAGTACTTCCCTGCGTACTACGAGGACGTCGATCTGTGCCTCGGCATCGGGCAACTGGGCTTCGAGATCCTGTACGAGCCCCGATCGCGCGTGCGTCATCACGAATCGGCGAGCTCCGACGTCAGCTTCAAGCGGTTTCTTTTCGCGCGCAACAAGCTGCGGCTGGCGCGCAAATGGCGTCACGCGCTCGATCTCCAGGAGCCGGCGGCGCCGTGGTCGACGCCGGCCATCACACGTGCGGTCTGGCGCGCACGCGGCTGCCCGAGGCGGATCCTGGTGGTGGACGATCGCTCGCCGGATCGATCGATGGGCGCCGGATTCGGACGGATGTTCGACGCGCTCGTCGAGCTATCGGACGCGCGGGTTCGCGTTGACGCTGTACCCTACCGCGAAGGTCGATCCGCTCCATGACGCGCTCGTGTCGAAGGGTGTCGCACTGCTCACCGGGAGCCTCGACGAACACCTCAGGCGTCCCGATGTCTTCTACGAGGCGGTCATCGTCTCGCGCCCGCACAACTTCGCCAGGGTGAGTGGGCTCGTCCGCCGTCACCAGCCGCGGGCGGCCCTCGTGTACGATGCCGAAGCGCTGTACTGGCGCCGACTCGAACGACAGGCGTCGCTGACATTCGCATTCGACGAAGCGGAAGCGCAGCGTCTGACCGCGGCGGCACGCTCCAGCCGAAGGCTCGAAGAACGCATTTTCAGGGAATCTGATTCCGCCGTGGCCGTCTCACGCGATGAGGCGCAGATACTTCGGCAACTGGACGAGGGGTGCCCCATCGACGTGCTGCTGCCGAGCGAGCCGAACGTTCCCTTCACGGGCCGCTCCTTCGCCGATCGACGCGATATCGGCTACGTGGCCGGCTGGCTGGCGGGAGCGCACTCTCCAAACGCCGACGGCCTCCGCTGGTTCGTGGCCGATGTCCTGCCGTACTTGCGCACGCTCGTGCCGTGGGTCAGGCTCTGGGTCACAGGCGCGAATCCGCCAGCCGAGATGCTTGCACTCGCCGGCCCGAATGTCGAGTTCACGGGCCGCGTCGAGAGCCTGCCGCGGTTTTACGACGGAATCAGGGTCGCGATCGCCCCTATGAGATACGGCGCCGGCGTGAAGCTCAAGACGGTCGAGGCGTTGCAGTACGGCGTCCCCGTCGTGGCGACGACGGTCGGAGCGGAGGGCATTCAGACCAACGGGATTGACGCCATCGACACGGAGGATGATCCTCGACGATATGCAGAGCGGATTGCGGCGCTCCTGACGGATCCGAAGGTTTGGGAGCGTCGGCGGACAGCCATCGCGGAGCTGGTGACGCCGTGGACGGCACCGCAGGACAGCGAAACATGGACCGGCGCGCTCGACAAGGCGCTGTCGAGGAAACGAAGTGCCCAGCAGCCGATACTCGTACGACGTTGACCTGAACGACCTCAATACCTCGCATTCGCTGGCGGTGCTCGCGGTCCGCCCGGGCAGTCGTGTGCTGGACATCGGCGCGGCCGACGGATCGGTCGCGAGGCTGCTCATCGAACGCGGCTGCCGCGTCTGGGGCGTCGAAATCGACGAACAGGCGGCCGCCAATCTCGCCACGTACTGCGAGCGCGTGGTGACCGGCGACGTCGAACAGATCGATCTCACCAGGGCGCTCGGCGACACGCGGTTCGACGTCGTGCTGCTGCTCGACGTCCTCGAGCACCTGCGCGATCCCCTCGAGGTCCTGCGACGCGTCGTTCACTTGCTGGGTCCCGGCGGCCGGATCATCGCGTCGATTCCCAACGTCACGCACGGTGCCGTTCGGCTGAATCTGCTGCGCGGCCATTTCACCTACACGAGCACCGGGCTGCTCGATCGGACGCACCTGCGCTTCTTCGATCGCGCGGCCGTCGATGCGCTGTTCAAGGCGGCCGGCCTCGACATTCTCGATCGCCTTCGCGTCACTCGAGGGCTGACCGAAACAGAGATCCCGATCGACCTCGCGACGTTCTCGCCGGACGTGATCCAGGACGTCGAGCGCGATCCGGAATCGAGGACGTTCCAGTTCGTGATCGTCGCGACGGTCAACGACGGCGCACGAGCCGACGGTTCATCGTCGCTCGCCGAACGCCTCCAGCAGCAGGTTCATGACTGGGAACGCCGTTTCGCGGAGGTCGAGGCGTACGCCCGCTCGCTCGAAACCGATCAAGCGGCACGAGCGGTGCAGGCCGATCGCGTGGCCGAATTGAACCGGCAGGTCGAAGAGCTGCGGGCCACGCTCACGACGCGGATGGAAGAGATCCATCGTGCAGACCGCGAGCTCCGGCAACTTCAGGCTGACCTCGCGGTCAAGGAAGCGTTTGCGTCGGACCTCCGACAGTCGCGCGCAAACCTCGAGAAGGTTGTCGAGGATCTTCAAGAGGCCATCGTTCAAAACCAAACGCGCGCGGACGAACGCGACGCCGCGCACGACGCCGAACACCGCGACGCCTCGATGCACTATCAGGCCCTGGTCGCGCAGCTTTCACAAGCCCGCGCGGCACTGGCCGGCCCCGGCGTCCAGACGGCCCTGAGAGTCAGTGCAAGCCTCAGGAAATATCCTCGAATGCATCGTCTGCTCAGGTGGCTGCTCGGCCTCTGAGGACTGTCAGGACGGCGGCGCCGCCGGCTTTCGAACGAGAACCTGGTACTGCGCGCCGAGCGGCAGACGCGCGGCGGCTGGCTCGAGTCCCCGCAGCGCTTTCAAGGCGCGCGGAAACAGGAACTGAAAATCCGTGCGCACGACTTCGAAGCCCGCCGACCGAAGCAGTCGCTGCGCCTCGAGCGACGAGATCATGATCGCGTCGCGGTCGAACGGAATCCGGCTCATGACGTACCGCGCGCCCGGATTCCACGGATTGTTCTCCCAGAAGGCAAACAATCCGCCCGGCCGAAGTGCCCGCTTCACGTAATCAACGGCTCCGCCGCGATCCGCCGGGGGGATGTGGTGGAACACGCCGTTACAGAAGGCCAGGTCGAACGACGCATCGGGTCGATACTCGGTCGCCAGCGCGAATCGAGCCAGCATCGTCGAGGCCTGCAGCCGTCGCGCCTGCTCAATCGACTGTTCCGACACGTCCACGCCAAGAATCGACGTGATTCCAGGCAACGCGCCGAGAAACGGCGCAGCCGATCCCGTGCCGCACCCGAAGTCGAGCACCGCCCGCGGCGTGAACGCCAGGCGATCCAGGCATCCCGCGAGCCAGGCGACGCGGCCCTGCGCGAAATAGTCCTTGTTCTCGCCCGAGACCGAGACGCCCCTGGCCAGCGCCGCGTCGTAATCGGCCGCGTAGTCGTCGAAGTTGGTGCCGGGGGCCTGACCACTCATCGGCGCCGCATGCCGAGAATGCTCACGAAGAAACTGGACAGAATTGTCTGGAACCCGAGCGCGGTCAACGTCGCGCCCGGTACGACCCATCGCATCGTCTCGCCGTAGACCAGCTCGCCGAAATTGTGCTGACGCCACTGATTGATGGCACCGAGGAGCAGCACGACACCGACCACGAGCGACGCCGACCCGGCGAGAAGTCCCCGTTCGAGATTCACGGCCGCGAAGAACCGATCGAGCCGCGGGTCGTCTGGCATGAGTCCTTCGGTGATGGCGAATGTCTTCGAGAAAATGGCGAACAGGATGGACTGATAGCCGCAGAGAATCGCCACGCTGGCGAACAGGAGCGTGTGGGCGTCGAACGTCACGCGCCCGATCCTCACCCCGGGCATCGCGAGCGCGTAGCCGAGCACACCGAGCAGAATGAGGCACGCGCCGGGAATCAGGAACAGCCAGCGCGGGCTGTACATCAAAAAGAAGCGTAACGTCCTCCAGCCGTCACGAAAGGTTCGCAGATGGGGCGCGTGGCTCTTGCGGCCGTCCGGATGCAGCGTGATCGGGACTTCGCCGATGCGGGCGCGACGGAGACTCGACTTGATGATCATCTCCGTCGCGAATTCCATGCCCGTGCAGCGCTGGTTCAACGAGTCGTAGTGCGTACGGGTGAACCCGCGAAGTCCGCAGTACACGTCGTGGATGGGCGCCTTGAACCACCGCCGCGCCATGGCCGAGAACATCGGATTGCCCCACCACCGGTGCAGGAGCGGCATCGCGTGCGGCATGACGGTGCCGCCGCCGGACGGCAGGCGGCAGCCCTGCACGAGGTCGTAACCCTGACGCAACGTCGCCACGATTCTCGGCACTTCGAGGAAGTCGTAACTGCTGTCGGCGTCGCCCATGATCACGTACTTGCCGCGCGAGGCCGCGATCCCGCCCATCAGCGCGTTGCCGTACCCGCGTTCGGTGACGTGCACCACACGCGCCCGCGCCGCCTTCGCGATGTCGACGGATCGATCCGTCGAGCCATTGTCGGCGACGATGATTTCGCCGTGGATGCCGCTGTCGGCGAACGCCTGGCGCGCCCGCGCGATGCACGCGTCGAGCGTGTCGGCTTCGTTCAGACACGGCATGACGATCGACACCTCGATTTCGGCGCCGCCGGCATCAGGCGGTCTGGCTTCATCGATCGAGATCGCCACCTCGGGTACTCATGATCGTCAGCCTGCCGGATTATACCCGCGCGGAAGAGCGGCCAGAACCGTAGGATAATCCGACGCGGAGAGCGTCGATGGGTACCTATGAGGAAGGGCTCGCGCGCGTGTCTGCGCTCTGGGCCGACCAGTCCGCGGCGTGGCATGTCGGGCGCGGCGTGCACTGGACCGAACACGAGCGTGTGCAGGAGCGGATCAACTTCAAGATCACGGCTGAGTCCGGCATCGATCGGTATCAGTACTTCGTCAGGAAATATCTCGGCGGACAGCTGCCGGTCGCCCGCGCTCTGACGCTCGGCTGCGGCGCCGGCGAGCTCGAGCGCGGGCTCGCCAAGTACAACTTCACGCGCGCGCATGACGCCGTCGATATTTCCGGTGGCGCGATTGCGATCGCGGCCGATGCAGCCGCCGCCGCAGGGCTCGCGCACATCACCTACCGCGTCGAGGATCTGAACGTCATCGAACTCGACGCCAATCGATACGATGTCGTGCTCGGCATTTCGGCGGTCCATCACGTCGCTGCGCTCGAACACCTGTTCGAGCAGGTCGACCGGACGCTCAGGCCTGGTGGCTACTTCTTCCTCGACGAGTTCGTCGGCCCGAGCCAGTTCCAGTGGACCGACGCGCAGTTGCGATCGGTCAGCCAGGCGCTCGAGTCGATGCCGGCGCCGTTCAAGCGCAGCGTCACACGTCCAGGGGAGATGAAGGTTCCTGTCGACCGGCCCACCAAGGCCTTCATGGACGCCAACGATCCGTCCGAGGCCATCCGATCCGCCGACATCATCGCGCTCCTCCCCCGCTACTTCGACATCGTCGAGGTCAAGGGCCAGGGCGGATCGCTCCTCCATCTGCTGCTGGAGGACATCGCGGGCAATTTCGATCGACGCAACGAAGGGGCGGACGCATACCTGACCGGGTTGTTCGATCTCGAGGACCGCCTAATCAGCGAGGGAGTGCTGCAGCACGATTTCGCGACGATCGTCGCGCGAAAACGAGGTTGATCGCCGGCACGTGCGCCACGCGTACGCGCCGAAGGCGACCGCCACGAGAAAAAGCCCGCCCTGAATCCATCGCCACGCCGGATGCTGAAAGTACCTGTACGCGAAATCTGCATCAAACGTTCCCGCCAGCAACGCGCGGATATGGTGGGCCACCGGCGAGTAGGCCGGGTTCCAGAGCATCTCATTGAACAGCACCGGCGTCGCTTCCATCTGCGCTTCATAGGGAATGTAGGGCACGAACACGCTGGCAAGCTGCACGAGCACACTCAGCGCACCGAGAGCGATCAGGCAGACCCGGCCCGCCGGACCGAGGCCGCCGTCCACGAGCGCCGGCAGGCCCAAGAGCATGAGCGGCAGGAGGACGGTTGCGTAGCGCGGGCCCCAGGCGCCTCCTCCCCACCAGTAACTCAGCCCCGCGTGAAACGTCAGGTAGCACCCCAGCGACAGCGCCACGCACGCCGCAACGCGCCGATGCCGCTTCCAGAGACGGCCCCAACCGGCCGCCGACGCGATCAGGATCGGCGCGTACACGAAGATGCTCTTGCCGGAACTGAGCAGAAATCCATACAGGCCGACGCCCACCGGGTTGACCAGCGCGTCGGACGGATTGCCGTAGCCCGTCTCGCTGATCGTCCCGAACCTGTTCAGGTTGTACGCCGCGACCATGGCCACGGCGCCGACGACCGGAAGGCCCCACGCCAGCGCCGCGCCGGCTGCACGCCGTAAGCCCATCCCTTCGTCCCACGCGATCCAGAGCAGCCACACGCCGATGGCCGGCAGGGCGACGACGGTGCTGAGATGCAGGAGGATGGTCACACCGGCCGCGGCGCCGGAAAGCGCGAGGGTGACGCCCGTCGGTCGCCGTCGCCAGCGCAGGAGCAGGTACACACAAGATAGAAGGGCGAACATGCTGGTCGGTTCGGTCATGAACGTTCGCGAGTAGTGCCAGGCAAACGTGCCGATACCAAGCGCGAGCGCCGTCAGGAACGAAGCCGCCGCTGAAAACCCGAGTGTCCTGCATGTCGCGAACAGGAGCGCCACCGAAAGCGCCGACGCCAGCACGCCGACCATCGTGACCATCATCGTGACTTCGGTACCCTGAAGGATGTGTCCGGCGGCCGCGGTCGGATGCCCGTTGGCACGCGCCAGCGCCCTTCCCGCGACGTAGAACGGAACCGCCGTCAGCGACTGACCGATGCCGTACTTGCTGTACGAGCGCCCGTCGGCCCCGCGAACAGCGCCGGGCGCGTCGGCGGGGATATCCGTGCCTCGATGATCGGCCAGGGCGCTCGTGACATACAGCATCGACCAGTCGTCGCCGTATTCGAGAACGCCCTTCGCGGTCGAGAGATACAGGCACGTGAAGGCGGCGAGCAGCCATGCGGCCGCCGTCACGTCGGTCCGGGATTGCGCGGCCTTGACTCGCCGCCGATCGTCGACGTGATCCGGGCTGCTCATGGCGTCGACCCCGCCGCGCCCTCACGGCGCCTGATGCACAGCACCTGCTGACCCGCCGCAGGTCCGGGGAGACCGGTCCGTTCCACCATCGCGCCCACTGACTCGCAGACGGTCTCGATGAGGCCGAACGGATAGTGGTAGGGCTCGCGATCGGGGTAGGTCCGGATCCCGCTCTCCCGAGCGATGGGATCGAAATCGTCCGGGTGCAGGTTCTCGTACCACGTCGCGAAAAACCGGCCCGAAGGCGAGAGCGCCCGGGTGACCGATGCGATGCAGCGCGCGACGCCGTTGAGCGGCACCTGCGCGAACAAGGCACCGGCCATCGCGAAATCGAACGCCTGCGGGGCGCCATTCAGATCGAACGTGTCGTTCGCGACGAAGTGTCCGCGGTTCGACGCATGGCCGAAATAGCGCACCGCGGTTTCGGCGATCCCGGGCGTGCGATCGTACCCCCAGTAGCGTCCCGGCTCGAGAAACGCCAGCAGATGGACGGCGACGTCCGAGTCGGCGTAACCGATATCGAGCACGTAATGACCCGGACGCATACCCTGCGCGTGCAGAAACTCGAACTCCCAGTCCGCGAGCTTCTGCCGCGGATTCTTTTCAGGCGGGGTTTCGGCGGCTGGGGCGGCCGGAAGCTCCTCGATAACCACGGGCGGTTCGTTTGCCGGGCCACTCTCCGCCCCTCGCGCAAGATGCTCGGCGTAGTACCGCAACCCGCGATCGGCGCTGCCGTCGAAGAGCAGCTCACCCTTGTCGAGGACGCACACACGGCGACAGATCGACCGCACCGCATCAGGTGAGTGCGAGACGAAGATGATCGTCTTGCCGCTGTGCAGGAATCGCTCGACCGTCGCGGTGCAGCGTTTCTGAAAGTCCGCGTCACCGACGGCGAAGATTTCGTCGAGCAGCAGGATGTCCGGATCCAGGTTCGCGGCAATCGCAAAGCCCAGGCGCATGTGCATGCCAGACGAGTAGTTTTTGATCGGCACGTCGATGAAGTGCTCGAGGCCTGAGTACTCGACCACCGCATCGTAAATCGAGTCGATAGCCGATCGGCTCAGGCCGTGGATGGCGGCGTTGAGAAACACGTTCTCCCGGCCGGTCAGCTCGGGATGGAACCCGACGCCGAGCTCGATCATCGACGAGATCCGGACGCCGCGCCGCACGAGCAGCCGACCGCTCGTCGGACGGTGGATGGCCGCGATCAGTTTGAGCAGCGTGCTCTTGCCGGAGCCGTTTCGGCCCACGAGGCCCACCGACTCGCCCTCGGCGATTTCGAACGAAACGTCCCGAAGGGCCCAGAAGGGCTCGATGGTCTCGCGATGCCGCGGATGCAGCAGGCTCAGAAACCTGACCTTGAGCTCGACCGAGGCGTTGTGGCGCAGAAGAAACTGTTTCGACAACGCCTGCGCGGCGATGACCGTCACTACACCTGCTCCGTGAAACGGTCCTCGAAGGCCAGAATCAGCATGGTGCCGATGATGAACGCGCCGGCCGCGTAGATGCTCGCGACGACCCAGACCGTCGGCTCGGGCCATTCCCGATAGAAGAACAGCTGCTGGTACGCCACGACGAAGGACGACATCGGACTGAGGAGAATCGCCAGACGCAGCTTCTCAGGCACCTGACGGAGCTCGTACAGAATTGGCGTCGCCCAGAAGAGCGCCATCAGCGCCACTTCGAGCAGGTGGCGCACGTCCCGGAGGAATGCCGTCGCCGTCGCGAGGATGAGCGCAATGCCGATCGTGAACGCCGTCTGGAGTGCCAGAAAAACGGGGAACAGCACCATGGACGCCGACAGGGGCACCTGATACCACAGCAGCATAGCGGGCAGAAACACCGAAACGGTCAGCAGGTACTGCGCGAGGTTGAACAGCACTGTTCCGATGGGCAAAATGGCCCGCGGAAAGAACACGCTCTTGATGAGACCCGAGTTGTCGACGATCGACGTCGTGGACATCGAGGCGGAGTTCGCAAAGAAGGTCCACGACAGCTGACCGAGCATCAGGTAGAAGACGAATCGCTCGCTGCGCACGCGCAGCACGTAGGTGAACGCAAGCGCGTACACGATGATCATCAGGAGCGGATTCGCCAGGGACCAGACGAACCCGAACACGGACCCTCGGTACTTCAGCTTGAGATCCTTCAGCACCAGATTCTTGAGGAGTTCGCGGTATCGGTACAAGCTTCGCACCACCGCCCCGAGCGTCGTCATTTCTTCGGAGCGATCGACCAGATCGTGTGCGCCACGGATGCCTGCGGCCTCGCGCAGGCGGACGCGGGCGCGGAGCACCCACGCACCCCGCCAGCCGACCGCGGCGATCGACAAAAGCAGTGCGTCCGCGGCGAAGACCATCCGCGACGTGCCGGCGAAACCGGATGTCACGCTGACGATGCCGGCTGCAGCGGCGGCACCGACGAACGCGCCCAGCACGACGCGAACCAGCCAATCGACGCGGGGACGGGGAACATACGCGCGAAGGACTACGAGCGCGATGAGCTGCGCGGCCACGACGACGGGCAGCGTCGAGAGAGTTCGCGGCAGGAACGATTCGAGTCGATCACCCTGAAAGCGAAGCCAATAGGCCGCCAGATACATGATGGCGGCGAGGCCGGTGTCCGCGAGCGCGCTCAGAAGGGGGTTTGGCCGGAGAAACACCCGCTAGTCTAGCATCAAGCCGAGCGACGTCGGCGCAGCGGGAGAGAACGAGAAGCTGGCGTGGCTCGAGCCACGCCAGCGCGGAGTGCTACTTCTTCTTGAGGACGGGAATGTCGGTCGCGCTGCCGTAGGCGATCGCAACGCCCGTGTTGGTGCGCGACTGCCAGATGTACCACGTGCCGGTCGACCGCCGGAACACCGCAACGTCGGTCTTGCCGTCGCCATCGTAATCCGCCGGGACCGGAATGTCGGTCGCCGCGCCGAAGGTGGACGTCCGGCCGGTGTACGTGGACGACTGCCAGATGAACCACGCGCCGGTCGACCGCCGGTAGATGGCAAAGTCCGTCTTGCCGTCGCCGTCGTAGTCAGCCTGGACCGGAAGGTCCGACGCATTGCCGTAGACGAGGCTCGAGGGCGTGTTGGTCCTCGACAGCCAGAGGTACCACGTGCCGTTCGTCGGTCGGAAGACCGCAAAGTCGGCGCGGCCGTCACCGTCATAGTCGCCCACCACCGGAATGTCGGACGCAGCGCCGTACGGAACGGCGAGGCCTGTATTGGTCCTCGACATCCACAGGTACCAGGTGCCGTTCGATGGTCTGAAGACCCCGAGGTCGGTCTTGCCGTCGCCGTCGTAGTCCGCCGGGACTGGAATGTCGCTCGCGGCGCCATAGGCGATGCTGATCCCGGTATTGGTCTTCGACTGCCAGATGTACCACGTGCCGTTGGACGGACGGAAGACCGCGACGTCCATCTTGCCGTCGCCGTCGTAGTCAGCCGGTACGGGAATGTCGCCGGGAGCGCCGTAGGTGACCGGCGTCGACGAATTGGACGTGAACCACTGACCTGTGGACGGCCGATAGACGGCCAGTTCCGCCTTGCCATCCGCGTTGAAGTCGCCAAACGTCGACGCCCAGATGCCGAGCGCGTTGGTGTGGCCGGATACTTCAGGCGAGAACGAACTGAGGACGCCGGCGCTGTTATATGCCCGCGCCGCAAAGTAATACGTGACGCCGTTGACGAGGCCGCCGACCTGGAACGAGGTCTGCGGTCCGGCGTTCACCACGCTGGTGTAGACCCCGGATTGCGTGCCCCAGTAGACGTTGTAGCCCGTGACGCTCGGGTCCGACGCAGGATCCCACGCAATGGTCAACGCGCCGGCTTCGGCGCCCTTTGCCCCGAGGAAAAGAAGCGCCGCCGTCGCGGCAAGCCGCTTCATCCACCATCCAACCGCCCCCCATCGACGAACCGTCGTCGCGCCAAAAGAAATCTGGGGACCCGTACAGGCGGGCATCCGTGACGGAGACGAGTGGATTGCCATGATTGGGGGCAAAGGCAAGCGATGTACCGTCGAGTTATTTCACAGTCCCGGCCAAAAATCGCCGAAATCGGCCCGTTTCGCTCGGGCGCGCGCCTGAAAACTTTGCACTTTCGTAAGTAGATTACACAGTCCTGTTCGCTCAATTTCCTCTAAAAACGGCGTCAAGAATGGCCCGTGGTACGCTCGGGATCTTCGAGACTCATGGCCGTTTCGACACTCACCGCAGCCGACATGACGGTCGCCGTTCTCATCGTCAACTGGAACGGCGGCCCGAATCTCAAGACGTGCCTCGAATCGCTCGGACGGCAGTCCCGCCAGCCCGACCGAATCGTCGTCGTGGACAACGCCAGCAGCGACGATTCGCTGAAGCAGGCGGACACCTGGCTTCAGCACGCTACGCTGATTCGTCTGACGACGAACACGGGTTTTGCGCGCGCCAACAATATCGCGATTCGGGAAGCTGGCACCGTCGATTTTCTCGCGCTCCTCAATCCGGATGCCTTTCCGGACCCCGGATGGCTCGACGCGCTGCTCGAACGCGCTCAACGCGAACCCGCGATCGCCTCATTTGCCAGCCAGCTTCTCCTGGCGTCCGATCCGTCGTGTCTGGATGGCGCCGGGGACGAGTACCACGGGTCGGGACGCGCATGGCGGCGCGGCCATGGATCGCCGGCCGCGGACTGGCCCGCGCAGGAATCGGAAGTCTTCGCGCCGTGCGCGGCGGCCGCGCTCTACCGCCGGGAAGCGGTGGCATCGGCCGGTGGCTTCGACGAACGCTACTTCTGCTACTTCGAGGATGTTGATCTGGGCTTCAGGCTCCGGCTGATGGGGCATCGTTGCCTGTACGTCCCTTCGGCGATCGTGCGTCACGTGAGCTCAGCCGTGGGGGGGTACCGCAGCAACTTTGCGGTCTACCACGGCGAGCGGAACATGGTCTGGACGTTCGTCAAGGACATGCCGACGCCCCTGTTCTGGTGGTACCTGCCCCAGCACCTCGTCCTGAATCTGGTTGCCCTCGCCTACTACCCGTTCAGGCGGCAGGGACTCGTCGTCATCAAGGCGAAATTCGACGCCATCTGCGAACTTCGCCAGGTGCTGCGGGACCGGCGGGTCGTCCAACGCGAACGCAGAGTGGACGCTCCGACACTGCGGCATGCCTTCACGCCGGGCGTCACGACCCCGTATCTGCGTCTCGGACAGGGCCGCAATGTACAATGATGCCCCCTCGGATGAACGCTGACCTCGAACGGGTGATTGCGCTCCAGCGGCTCGACACGGCCGCCCATGACGCCGACCGTCGCCTGGCGGAAGCGCCCGAACGCGAACGGGGCCTGGATACGCGGCTCGAACACGCGCGCCAGCAGGTTGCCGCCGCCAAGGACGCTCTGGCCGCCAACCAGTCGGCTCGCCGCGAGATCGAGAAAGACGTGGCCGTCCACCAGAGCCGTCTGTCGAAATTCCGCGAGCAGGCCATGGCGGTCAAGACGAACCAGGAATACCACGCCATCCAGCACGAGATTGCCTTCGCACAGACCGAGATCAAGACCCGCGAGGATCAGATCCTCGAGCTGATGGTCCACGCCGACGAACTCACGGCGAATGTCAAGCGGGCTGAGGCCGCGCTCGTGGCGGAGCAGAAAGCCGTCGAGGCAGACCGCGCGGCGCTCGGGACGGAGCTCACCGAGTTGAGATCCGCCATCACCCGCATCGCCAGCGAGCGTCAGGCCATCGTCGCCGGCATCACGCCCCAGGTGCTCGCGATCTTCGAGCTGGTCGCGAAGCGGCGAAACGGCGTCGCCGTCGCCGAAGCTCGCGACGGCATCTGCACCATCTGCCACGTCCGGCTGCGCCCTCAGGTGTTCAACACCGTCCTGCGCAACGAACAGATCATGCAGTGTGATCACTGCCAGCGGATCCTGTACTACGCGCCGCGCCCGGCATCAGCCGGCGACGCGCCCTCCGCGAATCACGCGAACACCAACACTGCCGCGCGATGATCGTCGCGTACATCGACGGGGGCGCCCGCGGCAATCCGGGTCCGGCAGGATTCGGCGTGCGAATCGAAACCCCCGACGGCACGCTCGTCGAGGAGTTCGGTGAATCAATCGGCGTGGCGACGAACAACGTCGCCGAATACCGCGGTCTGATTTCGGCGCTCGAGTGGGCGCGCGCGCACGGTCATCGGACGGTGCACGTCCGGTCCGACTCGCTGCTGCTCGTCCAGCAGATGCTGGGCAATTACAAGGTAAAGAATGCCGGGCTGCAGCCGCTTCACGCCCGGGCGAGACTGCTCGCGCACGACATCGGACGCGTCACCTTCGAGCACGTCCGCCGCGAACGGAATGCTGACGCCGATCGTCTCGCCAATGCGGCGATGGACGACGCGGCGAGTACCGGGAGCGGACTCGACCGCTCGGGGTAGAGGTGTTTCACGACCGGGTCACTCGCGTCCGCGCGCTCGAATGGCCGCGGCCATCCGGCCGGCCGCCCGCCCATCCCGGCGATACGAGCAGCAGATCTCAGCGTTCGTGAACGTGCAGAACTCGCTGCAGTGAATGTTGGCGACGGCCACTCCCGCCATCACGAGCTGATCGCGTGCTGATTGCCAGCCGTCGAAGAGCCAGTGGCCGGGACGCGTCGCTTTCGGAAACCAGCTGTCCAGGCGATCCGCGAAACGCGTCGATTCGTACTGACGGCGAACATCTTCCCCGACCTCGTAAGACGCGGCGCTGATCGAAGGGCCGATCGCCACGACGAGATCGGCGGGCCGAACGTCGAAGTGCCGGCCGAGCCCACCAACCGCGACGCCCGGCACGCCCGCTGCGAGTCCTCGCCAGCCGGCATGGGCGGCGGCGACCACGCCGGTTCGCGCGTCCGCCAGGAGCAGCGGCACACAGTCCGCCGTCTGGATAGCGATGCCGATGGTCGGATCGTCGGTCATGATGATGTCCGCCTCGGACAAGGCGGCGGGAGAACGAGGATCGCTCGCTCGAACAACAACGACGGACGAGCCGTGGACCTGGCGAACGCGCCGCAGATCGGCCGGCGCCACGCCGAGTGCGGCAGCCACATCCGACCATGGATCCTGGCCCGCCGACTGCTCGATTCCAGATGCGCCGAGAGTCCACTCGCGAGTCGTGAACACGTGCCTCGCCAGGCGCTCGAGGGGACGACAGATGAGCGCCGGCCCCCAGCGTGTCTCCACGCTGACGAAGCTCTCGGTCGGCTGCGTGTGCACGCTGCCGTCAATGGTACCCGGGGAACCCGTTGACGCGACGGCACGGGACGAGACGCGCCCCGTGCCGCCAGGCAGTTGTCAGACGGGACGATCGCCGACCACGCCCCACATGGTGACGCTCGTGCCTCCACCGCTCTTGAGCACGAACCACGAGCCGGTCGACGGACGGAAGATCGCGAGGTCAGTCTTTCCGTCGCCGTCGAAGTCGCCCAGCACAGGGAAGTCGCCGGTCGTTCCCCACACCGTGATCGTGAACCCTCCACTGCTCTTGAGGATGAACCACGTGCCGATGTCGGGCCGGAACACCGCGACGTCGGATTTTCCGTCGCCATCGAAGTCGGCAATGACCGGCACATCGCCGATCGTGCCCCAGTTGACGGCGTAGGGAGCTCCGCCGCCGCTCGGCAGAATCCAGAACTGTCCCGTCGATGGTCGGAACACCGCGAGATCGGTCTTGTGATCGCCGTCGAAGTCGCCGACGACAGGCACATCTGTCGCTGAACCCCACGCCGTCGCAGTCGATCCGCCGGAGCTCTTGATGATGAACCACGTGCCGACGGACGGACGATACACGGCGATGTCGGTCTTGCCGTCGCCGTCGTAGTCGCCTTGCACCGGGATGTCGCCCGGGGCGCCCCAGAGAACTCCGATCATCGGGGCGCCGCTGCTCGGCGCGATGAACCACGCGTTCGCCGACGGCCGGAACACCGCGATGTCGGTCTTCCCGTCGCCGTCGTAGTCGCCCTGCACGGGGAGGTCACCCACGACGCCGAAGGTCGCCCCGATACCGGTGCCCGTGGAACTCTGCAGCACGAACCACGTGGACGCGGTTGCGCGGAAGACGGCCTGATCGGCACGGTGATCGCCATCGAAATCGCCGAGACGACGCGGGACGGCTGGTGTGGGTATCGGTACCGTGAAGCCGGACCGCCCGAAGAATCGCAGCGAGCCGCGGTTCGTATCCGGCTGGTTGACCGGCGTGCACATAGCGGCCGCGTTGCCTTCGAAGCGCAAGTCGAAACTCGGCGTCGCCGGGACGGTCGCCAGGCCGGTATTGAACATCTCGTAGATGGCGTTCTGGACGTTGTTGCCCAGCAAGTCGGCCGTCTGCTGGCTCAGGTTCTTGGTGTCTTGATTCGGCGCCCCTGGGGCCATCGAACCGATCGAATAGCCAACGAGGACGGGCTGCACCCCCGTTCCAAGAAGATCCATGCGACCGTACGTGAACAGGAACTGGCCGCTGCCGTCAGGCCTCGGAGGCTGGCCGGTCAGTACGCCCGAATTGGGGTCGGGCAAGTATCGCAAGGCCGTCGGTCCTTCCTGCAGGTCGAACGGGACGGCGTTGTTCCCGATCGGGTTCGCCGGGTTGAGTGGTTGACTCGCGTTCTCGTCAACGCCTGTGCCATCGTCGAAGAGCGAAATCGAGAAGGTGTTGACCGAGCCGCAGCCTTCTTTCCCGAACTCAGGAACGTTGATGTAGCGAACCTTGAAATGGTTGATGCCGGCGAAGCCCACCGCCTGCACGGGGAAGTTGAGGGTACTGGCCGCCCGCGCGTTTGGATTGAGATCGGCCCATGCACCGGCGATCTTCGGCGGGCCCGCGAAGAATTCGTTGACTGTCGGCGTGTTGTCGGCGTCGCCGGCCCCGAAGGTGACGCTGCCGTTCGAGTTGAGGTAGAACGCGTTCCACACAGACGACCCGCCGGCGCCGTTCACCAGGTTGAACTCGAATCCCCCGTTGAGAGCGGCCGCAAGCACCGGGTTGCCCCCGCCGTCGGAGTCGTCGCCCCTGAACGGGGGGCTCTGATCGTCGCCGCCCGCGACCTGATGGCCAGGATCGAGATCTTCGAAGTTGACCGGTCCGCTAGAGACATCGTCGCCCTGGGTCGCCCCGTTGGGAAGCGTCGGCGTATGGTCCGCCGTGCGGGTGCGATTGAGATACATGAGGAATCCTCGCGACAAACCGGCGATGCCCGCCGGGGACACGGTGATCTGATCCATCGGTGCGAGCCAGTAAATGTGGTCGAACCGATTGGACACGCCGTCGCCAACGTTCTGCACGAGCGGCGGGTTGGGCAGCTGGGACCCGCGCAGATCGATGTAGTCGGCGCGGCGGTCGGGGGGCGAGGCATCGGGAAACATCAGGACCTCGCCGAGATTCTGCGAAGGATTGCGGCCAACGCCAGCGGGTGTTCCCCCGGACACGAGATACACCGAACCTTCTTCGTCGACGGTGAGGCCCGAGTAGATCGTGTAGTCCACCTGAAACTGCATCCGCTGCGTGGAGTCGACCGTACCGAACACGGGAGAGACGAAGCCCGTCGGCTGGCGCAAATCGGGACCGTCGCCGAGCGCGAAGACGCGGAAGTTGTTGATGCCCGCGGCGAGCGTCAGGTTCGGAGCGGCCACATCGGCAATGCCGTCCGCGATCGGCAGCGATCCGGTGCCCCCGCCTCCCGTGCACGGATCGAATCCGCCGAGGCAGTCCGCGAAGCTGATGATCATCGACGGCGCAGGGCCGAACGGGCTCGCGAACAGTCCCTCCGTCGACTGCGTCGCGAGGTCGTCGCTGGCGACGAACGATCGCGCCAGCGCCGCGTAGAGCACGTTCCCGGGGCCGCTGGCCATTGCGACGACATTCCCGAAAGTCGGCGATGTTCCTGAGTAGTTCGTGAACTTGTTGACCTGCGTAGCAGGACCGCTGGCCGTGCCGTACTGGCCGCCCGCCGGAAACAGCGTGCTGATGGTCAGGAATCCGTTCGTCGCGAGCGACCGCGTCTGGTTGCTTCCGGTGACCGTTACTTTGACGATGTTGCCGCCCGTGAACTGCTGCAAATCGACCTGATGGAAATAGACGCTCCCATCGTCGTCAACGGCAACGCCGCCGAGATTGGAAAAAACCGAGAAGGCGACGCCGAACGATCCGCCGACCGTGATCGGAAATCCCGTCGCAGAGATGACGCCGGGTGGCGCAGCAACTGGACTCACGACGTCCGCGATCGGAAACGCGAGCAGACCGCTCCGAATCGGCTGTCCGGTTGCGAGGTTTCGGAAGCCGCCTCCGGTGTCCCAGAACGTCACGTACAGAACCTCGCCGATCTTGCCGTTGAAGGCGGTATAGCTGCCGTTGACGTTGAAAAATGACGTGAGGTCCGCAACCGGACTCACCGCAAGTCCCGTCACGACAATCTGGGAATCGCTGCTCAGGGTGCCGAACGCATTCAGGACCGTCGGGAGATTGATGACCAGCGAATTTGGAGTCGGCGCCGGCTGATTGAGCAGCGTCGACGATGCGACGTAGACGTTGCCGACCGAGTCGCCATAGTAGAAAACGTTCTCGGCAAAACCGTTCGCCATCGTGTGTTCGGAAATTGCCGTCCGCGTGACGATCGCGCCGGGTGCCGTGAGCGTGGCCACACGGCCCGCGTGATCTGCGACAAAGTCTTCAGTGCCGTCCCAATCGCCAAGCAAGTTGACGCCCTGGCCGTTGACTGTGGTCATCACCGCGGTCGAAAACGGCGAGGCCGGGTTCATGTTGATGGGAAGCCCGGGTGACGTCATCGACGGCAGCGCGCCGTGCGAGAGCTCGCCGACGGACTTGCTCCACTCGATTCGGTTCACGCCGGACGGAGCGCCCGGGATGCCGAGGGCCTCCGCGAGCGCGGTCGATGACATCCCCAGTCCAGGCGACTGCGCCTGCTCGGCCTGCGGCATCACGACAAGCACAAGCGGAATAACCGCGATGGCCAACATTTTTCTGAGCGCCATCTGACCTCCTCGAGACCCCGAGTTTTTCCGATGAGACGAAGCGCTGAGAAGACCACCCGTAACGGATGAAGTCAAGTTGTTTTCTGCTAAGAAGTCTCGCTCCCCGCCGTGCGTTGACACCGGGTGGGCAACCGGTTAGGCTCGGCGAGCGTGCGCGGACAGTGACTCACAAAATTGTCATCGCTTCGTTGACGTTCGCCGCCGCCGTGACCCTCGGATCGACTCGATCCGTTGCCCAGACCGGTGAACGCCCCTCGGCCGGTTCCGACCTTCGGCTGGACGTTTCGAGCGACGGCGCCCGCGTCACCGTTCACGCCCGGGGCGTTGGCCGGCTGACGCTTTTACACGTGCTGGCGGATCGGACGCCCTTCAAGTTGCGGGTGTCAGGTGACATGGTCGACGAGCCGATCGACTGCGATCTTGTCGACCAGCCGATCGTGCGCGTCATCGACGAACTGCTTCGGGACGGTCATCTCGGTTACGTCATGAGCCAGGGCGATCGCCTCCATGGATCGCCGAGCGTCCTCACGGTGGCGAGCGGCCGGGCCGCAGCTCTCGAATCTCATACGACGGCTCCTGACGCCGGGCACCGCGACGAGAACGTGGCCGACGTGACGTCGGCCGTCGATCAGTCGACGGAGGCGCCGGCGTTCGATCCCGTCGTTATCGAGCGGTACACGCGCGACCTGAGTGGTCCGTCCGTTGACGATATGCTCGCGACTGTCGATCGCACCCGTGACTCGTCGCCAGGCACCCCATTCTCGACCCGGCGCCCCGAAAGATCCGGCTTCCCGAGTCCGGTCCTCAGCGCGCCAGCGCCTTCAGCTGCCGTCGTGGCTGCGCCCGCCCCTCGGCGAATCGCGGTTCCGCCTGCGTCACCGTGGGTTCCCGTGACGGCCGCCGACGTGAACGGCATTCAGCGCAGGCCTTAGAGGGTTGGACAGGACGGCGGGCGTTGACAGAAACGGCGGGACGATAGAGTCTGCAGGCATGCCGAACATCATCGGCTTGGGCCTGGACGCGACCGACATCGACCGCATTGCGGACACGATCGAACGCTACGGCGAGCGCTTTCTGAACCGCATCTTCACCGAACGCGAAGTCGCGTACTGCACGGTGCGGCGGGTCCCCGCCATCCACTTCGCCGGTCGATTTGCCGCGAAGGAAGCGGCGATGAAGGCGCTCGGGACCGGCCACTCCCAGGGAGTGCTCTGGCGCGATGTGGAGGTCGTGCGCCGCGGCGGGCCGCCGCAACTCCAGTTGCACGGCGGCGCCGGGCGTCGGTTCGCCGCGATTGGCGGGCAGTCCTCGTTGCTGACGATCACGCATTCCGACGATCTTGCGATCGCGCAGGTCCTCATCATGGGCGCCTGAACGCAACCACCGTTACCCGGCGGCCGGCGTACTGAGTCAGTCCGGGTTCCAGGCGTATCCGGCCTCTCGAAACGTCCTGCCACTCAGACGTTTATGACGACGCCGTTTCGGCCGTCCGGGGCATCCTTCTTGATCGCACGCTCTCCATGACCAGTTGCCCGGAGCGGGCAACGACTGGACGCAAGGAGACGGGCCATGACGATCAAGATCACGCCGAACGACAAGGGCAACCCGCCCGGCAAGCTGGCTGATGCGGAACTCCACTTCAGCGAAGGACCGCTCGACGGCCTGAAGCTGATTGGCTTTTCAGTGTGGGAACGTCGAGGGGGCGGCGGAAGAAACGTGACGTTTCCAGCGCGATCGTATGCGGTGAACGGGGAGCGCCGGAGCTTCGCGCTGCTGCGCCCCATCGTGGACGCCACGGCACAGGAAAAACTGCGACAGCTGATACTCGGGGCGTTTCAGGAGTACGAGGAACGCGTCGCGATGACATTGTAGCGATAGTAAGAACGCGAAGCCGTCAGCCGGGCGGCCAGGAGCGCGAGCCTTCAGCCGAGCGTCACTGAATCACCGGCAGCAGCTTCGCGTTCTCCTGCGCGCGCTTGGGCGGAAGCGTCCATTCTTCGCGGAACGATTTGGCGAGTTCCGCCTCGAAGAACGAGCGCTTCATGCCGCCATCGATGATGTCCCACGGCAGAAATGCGTCCCGACTGCGGTCGCGGAATATGTAGAAATCGCCGTCGATGCCGGCCTCGTCGACCGCCGCGCGCCAGTTCTGGCCATTGCGCTCCGCGATCTCGATGGCCGGGGACACCCGGCGGTCACCGAGCGACAGCAGCGCTTGGAAGTAGGAATGCCGCTCTGACTTGATGTTGAAGTACACGTTGTCGATGTCCGCCGTCAGCGATCGGAGGCGCTTGATCTTCCGGTCGACGCTCGCGGGATCTTCCATGGGCAACCATTGATATGCGGTGCCGGGTTTGGGAACGAGCGGGTTTACGCTGCCCACGATGCGGCCGATCTGGCCCTTGGGCCGCGCGTACTTCAACATCCGATCGCGCAACTGCAGTGTCAAGTCGCGGATCGCCACGAGGTCATCGTCTGTTTCGGTAGGGAGGCCAATCATGTAGTAGAGCTTCAGATTCTCGATCCCGCTTGCAAAGATCAGGTCGGCGCGGTCGAGAATTTCGTCGTTCGTCACCGTCTTGTTGATCACACGGCGAAGCCGATCCGAACCGGTTTCCGGCGCGATCGTGATGGAGCGCTCGCCGCTTTGTCTCAGGACGCGCACGATCGATTCGGTCAGGTCGTCGAGTCGCAGCGACGCGGGACTGATCGCGTAACCGAGTTCGTGCATCCTGGCGAGGATGCGCTCGATGTCCGGGTGATCGCAGAGCGCGATTGACACGAGACCGACGCGACTCGCGTGAGTCCGAGCGCCTTCCGCGATCTCGAGGATTCGATCCGCCGGAAATGGGCGCACGGGCAGATAGTTGTAGCCGGCCCAGCAGAAGCGGCACAGGTTCGCGCAGCCGCGGACCACCTCGATCAGTAAGCGGGAGCCGAACTCGGTGTCGGGCGTGAAGATACTCGTGGCGGGAGGATCGACCGCGTCGGTCGTTTTCAACGCGGCCTTTCGAACCGGGATCGGCGCCGTAGGCTCGGTGGCTCGATAGCCTGTCAGCGCGCCTCGGGAGTCGTACTGCGGCTCGTAGAGTGACGGCACGTAGAAACCGCGCTCGAGCGAAAGGAGTCGAAGCAGATCAGAGCGGCCGGACGCAGCCGAAACTGCGCGGCGCAGTCCAGGCACGAGTACCTCGCCTTCGCCGGCCGCGATCGCATCGGCAAACGGCGCGAGCGGCTCGGGATTGACGAACGTGACGGCGCCGCCGATGACGACGAGCGGGTGGCGGTCCGTGCGTTCCGCGGCATAGCATGGCACGCCTGCGAGGCGGAGCAGAGTCAGCACGTTCACGTAGTCCCACTCGAAGGACACGGAGAACGCCACCACGTCGAAATCGCCGACAGGCGTTTGCGACTCGAGCGTCAGGAGCGGTGCGCGGGCGGCGATCGTCGCAGCGAGCTCCTGCTTGGGAGGCAGGAAGAATCGCTCGCAGACGACGTCGTCTGCGTCGTTGAACAGCCGATACACGGTCTGGAAGCCGAGATTCGACATCCCGACCCAGTACGTGTTGGGGAACGCGAGCGCAACCCGCAGGCGGTCGCCGTGCGGCTTGCGCACGTAGCCCACTTCCTTGGCGAGAGTCTGTAATGCCCGTTCGCGCTGTTCCCAGGAATGCATTCGACGCCGCTCGTCCAGAGCCGGCTGAGGGACCCGGCGGGCCCAACGCTCGCGACGGGTCGCCCGTCCGAGCACTGACGCTCAGACGACGGCGGTCGCGCGTGCCGTGGATCTACCTACTCTATCACCGGCGCCCGAGCACTGTGGACCTGTAGCAGCTAGTTGTCCTGGCGCCGCAGGAACGCCGGCACGTCGAACTTCGCGTTCGCGTCCGGCTCCATACCGAGGCGCATCACGTCTTCGGCAGGCGCGTCACCCATGGAATCGGCTGCGGCCGACAGGCCCATACCGGTCATACCCATGGCGCCCTGTCCGACGAGCGAGCCCGGAGCGGCGGCGGCCGCAAGGGGCAGGTCGAGCGGTGCCCGTCGCACGATCGGCAACCGTGTCGTCAGTGCCGGCGCCGTTGCCGCCTCAGCTCGCATTTTCGCGTGATCCGTGTACGCCGACATGTCGACTGGCGTTTGAACGGACGAGTTCGCCGTCTGGATCCACGTGCTGCCGTTGAAACCCGTCGCGATCACCGTGATCTTGACCTTGCCCTTGAGCGCGGGATCGACAACCGCACCGAAGATGATGTTGGCGTCGTCGTCGGCGGCTTCCTGAACGATCGCGGACGCTTCGCTGACCTCGACCAGCGAGAGATCGGGACCGCCGGTGATGTTGATGATGACGCCGCGCGCGCCGGTGACCGAGGCGCCCTCGAGCAGCGGGCTCGAAATCGCCTTGCGTGCGGCGTCCATCGCGCGATCGCTTCCCTCCGCCACGCCCGTCCCCATCATCGCCAGGCCCATGCCGTGCATGATGGTCTTGACGTCGGCGAAGTCGAGGTTGATCAGGCCGGGGACGAGAATCAGATCCGAGATCCCCTGAATCGCCTGGCGCAGCACATCGTCGGCGGTCACGAACGCGTCGGTGAGCGTCGTGGTGCGGTCGATGATCGTGAGCAGGCGTTCGTTCGGAATCGTGATGATGGTGTCCACACACTCGCGCAGCGCCTCGAGGCCGCGCTCCGCCTGCAGCAGACGCTTTTTGCCCTCGAACTTGAACGGCTTGGTCACGACCGCGACGGTCAGCGCGCCGAGTTCGCTCGCGAGGCTGGCGATGACGGGCGCCGCGCCGGTTCCCGTGCCGCCGCCGAGGCCCGTCGTCACGAAGATCATGTCGGCGCCGTCGAGCGACTGGATGATCTTTTCGGTGTCCTCGAGCGCCGCCTGTCGTCCGACGTTGGGATCGGCACCCGCGCCGAGCCCCTTCGTCAGCTTGCTGCCGATCTGCAGCTTGATCGGCGCCACGTTGTGCTTCAACGCCTGGAGGTCCGTGTTGGCGACGATGAACTCGACGCCGTCGAGGCCGACCTGCACCATGCGGTTGACGGCGTTGCCGCCGCCCCCGCCGACGCCAATGACCTTGATGCGCGCGCCTGTCTTACTCTCATCGTCGAGGTACAAGCGGAGCCGCTCGGCGCGGGAGTCGGTGCGGGTTCGGTTCGTATCGTCGTCCATGCGAGCTGCCATGTGAAGATCCTCTCTCTCCTAAAAGAACTCTCTGAACAACCCTCGCAGCCGTCCAGCGGCGCGCACGAACGCGCCCATGCCGACCGGCGTGCGTGACGATTCCATGGTGTTGCGGGATCCGTAGAGCATCAGGCCGACGCCGGTCGCGAACGTCGGGCTGCTCACGTGATCGGCAAGGCCGCCAACGTTGCCCGGACACCCGCGGCGAATGGGCAGGTCGAAAATCTGCTCGGCGATTTCGGGCATGCCGTCGAGGATCGCGCCGCCGCCCGTGAGCACGATCCCCGAGTTCAGGCTCTTCTCGTATCCGGCGCGACGGATTTCGTCCCACACGAGATGGAAGATCTCCTCGGCGCGCGGCTGCAGGATTTCCGACAGGATACGGCGGGCCATGATGCGCGGTCGTCGTCCGCCGACGCTCGCCACCTCCATCGTTTCGTCCTCGTCCACCATGCCCGAGAGCGCACAGCCGCACTTGCGCTTGATCTTTTCCGCATCGGGCGCCGGTGTCCGAAGACCGACGGCGATGTCGTTCGTGAAATGGTCGCCACCCAGCGGAACGACGGCGGTGTGCCAGAGGCTGCCTCGCTCGTAGATCGCGATGTCCGTCGTCCCCCCGCCGATGTCCACGAGCGCGACGCCGAGTTCCTTCTCGTCCTGCGTCAGGACCGCCTCGCTGGCCGCGAGCTGTTCGACCACGGTCTCGACGACTTCGACGCCGGCGCGGTTGACGCACGCGACGATGTTCTGCGTGGAGCTCTGGCTGCCGGTGATGATGTGGACGTTCACTTCGAGGCGTGCGCCGGTCATACCGACGGGCGCGCCGATGCCGTCCTGCTCGTCGACCACGAAATCCTGGGGCAGCACGTGGAGGATCTCACGCCCCGTCGGCAGCGATACCGCCTTGGCCGCGTCGATCGCGCGCCGGACATCGTCGCGTGTGATCTCGCGGTTCTTGCCGGCCACCGCAATCACGCCACGGCTGTTGAATCCCTTGATGTGCGGGCCGGAGAGAGCGAGGTGGACGGAATCGATCTCGACGCCGGCCATCAGCTCCGCTTCCTCGATCGCCTTCTTGATGGAGTCCACCGCGGCCTCGAGGTTCACGACGACGCTGCGCTTGATGCCGTGCGACTCGGCGACGCCGATGCCGACGACGTCCAGCACGCCGCCCTCCAGCACTTCGCCCACGACGGCCGTGACCTTCGATGTCCCGACGTCGAGCCCGACGAGGTACCTCTCTTTTCGCGCCACTCAGCCTCCGCTACTTCGCTCTTTTGCCGGACGGCCGCACGTAAATGCGATCGTCGAATCGCAGATCGACATAATCGATGTCGGCCACCCGCTCGCGTAACGTCGACGCCAGGTCGAGGTACGACTCGACCCGTTGGAGAAACTGGTCCTCGCCCAGGTGAATGACCGCGGTGTCCCCGCTGAGGATGATCGCCGCGTTGTGCAGGTTGCTGACGTCGACCTGCGAGATCCGATCGGCGATCATCGGGCGCACTTTCAGCGCGGCGATCACCCGTGCGGCAAGTTCAGCGCCGGCTTCGTCGGCGACCCGGCCTCCGTCGGCGGCACGAATCGCCAAACCGTCGATGATGGGCAGGTCGAAGTCCGCGTACTGTGGTCCCGTACTGATCAAGGATGACGCCGCGCTCGTCGACGAGAAACAGCTCGCCACGGAGCCGGCCGATGCCCATCGGCCGGCGTTCTGACACGACAACCTCGATCGTCGACGGCAACGAGCGCCGCATCGCGACGTCGCGCACCCAGGGCGATTTCAGCAGCTGCTCCCGCCAGTGATTGAGATCGGTCCAGACCAGGCTTTGCCCGACCATCCCGTCGAGCGCTCTGGTAACCTCCGCCTTCGACAGGCGCTCGTTTCCCCGGATGGAGATTGTCTCGATGCGAAGCGCGTGGGCCTGGGCGGCAATACCGGAGACGCGGTACATCCCGTACACGATCACTGCTCCGATCAAGGCGTAGCGGACGATCGGTACGGCGATCGTTTTCCAGTTGCGGCGCCGGCGCCCGGGTTTGACGTGCGAGCGACGAAATCGTTTGTCCGCGGGGACGGCGACCGGGCTCACGACGCGCCTCCGTCGGCGGGTGACTTCGCCGGTGTCGCCGCAGGGCCGGCCTTGGCCGAAGACGTAACTGCTCTCGCCTCGATGGCTTCGATCACCAGGTCGGGCAGCGCGCCAATCGAACCAGCACCGAGCGTGATCACCACGTCGCCCGGCCGGCTCAGCCGCGCAATGGCCGCGGGGACGTCGGCGAGCTGCGGAACGACATCGAGTTGAAGGCCCTCGTGACGGATCACGTCGGCCAGCGCCTCGAGGGTAGCGCCAGGGATCGGATCCTCGCCCGCCGAGTAGATGTCGGTCAGCACCACGGCATCCGCACCCGCGAGCGCGGGGCCGAACGACTCCATGAGCTGCGCCGTCCGCGTGAACCGATGCGGCTGGAACGCGACCAGCACGCGACGATTCAGCGTGCGGGCGGCGTCGAGCACGGCTCGGATTTCGGTCGGGTGGTGACCGTAATCGTCGACGACCAGGATGCCGTTTGGTTCGCCGCGGACCTCGAAACGGCGCTCGGCGCCGCGGAAATCTCGGAGGCCGTCAGCGATCCGTTCGAACGGCAGCCCAAGTTCGAGACCGACCGCGACGGCTGCCAGCGCGTTCTGCAGGTTGTGCCGACCAGGCACGTTCAGCGTCAGCCGTCCGAGTGTCTGGATGTCGCGGCGCTGGATCGTCGCCGTCACGCTGAACGGCGCCAGCTGGACGTCGCTTGCCGTCACCTGCGCGTTCGGCGAGTCGAGCCCGTAAGTCGTGACGCGCCGCGTCACGCGCGGCAGCACGGCCGCAAGGTTGGGGTCGTCCGCGCACGCCACCACGGCGCCGTAGAACGGCACCTTGTTGGCAAAGTCGACGAACGCCTGGCAGAGGTCGTCGAAGCCGCCATAGTTTTCCAGGTGTTCGTGGTCGATGTTCGTGATCACCGCAATCGCCGGAAACAGTTTCAGGAACGACCGATCGCTTTCGTCCGCCTCGGCCACCATGAGCTCGCCGCGCCCGAGGCGCGCGTTGCTGCCGAACGCGCTCAGCCGGCCGCCGATGACGGCGGTCGGATCCAGACCCGCGCGCTCGAGCACGAGCGCAATCATCGACGTCGTCGTCGTCTTGCCGTGCGCGCCGGCGACCGCAATTGCGAAGCGGAGTCGCATCAGCTCCGCGAGCATCTCTGCGCGAGGAATCACCGGAATCTGACGCCGCGTGGCCTCGACGACCTCGGGATTCGCCGCTTTCACGGCAGACGACACCACGACGACGTCGGCGTCGCCGACGTGGCGTGCGTCATGTCCGGTGCTGATGGCTATGCCCATCGTTCTGAGACGATCGGTCACGACCGACCGCTTTTCGTCTGAGCCGCTGACCACGTACCCAAGGTTGGCGAGCAGCTCCGCGATGCCGCTCATGCCGATCCCGCCGATGCCCACGAAGTGGACGTGCCTGGTCCTACCGAGCAAGGGCGTGTCCCTGATCGGGTGCAGGGTGCTGTTCGGGGTTCGGTGTCCAGGGTTCGGGGTACAGCCCTGGGTTCTGGGAACCCCGGACCCAGAACGAATCCCGAACCCGGCACCCTGCACCCTGAACGCACCCTGCACCCTGCACCCTGCACCCTGCACCCTTCACCGCTTCACCAGTTGCACTGCCCGCTCGATGATCGCTGCGGCTGCGTCCGGCCTCGCAAATGTGCGCGCGGCGGCCGCAATCGCTCGCCTGCGGTCTTCATCGCGAGCCAATGTCAGGATCCGCTGCGCCAGCACGGGTCCTGAGAGATCGTTCTGCAGCAACACCTCGGCGGCACCCCTCGACGCCATGGCTTCGGCGTTCTTCCGCTGATGATCGTCGGTCGCCGTCGGCAGCGGGATCAGAATCGCCGCCTTCCCCGCCGCTGCAATCTCCGCCAGCGTGGTCGCTCCGGCGCGACAGACGACTAGGTCCGCCTGTCCGAGTTGTCGTCCCATGTCGAACAGGAACGGCTCGACGTCTGCCGAAAACCCCGCCTGCCTGTAGGCGCTACGCACCATCTCCACATCTCGTTCGCCCGTCTGGTGGGTGAGACGGAGATCCGGATCTGCCGCCAGCCGCGGCGCTGCCTCCACCATGGCCACGTTGATCGCGTGCGCGCCCTGAGAGCCGCCAAAAACTAGAGCCCTGGTTCCCGAGTGATCAAAACCCGATGCCTCCCCGGCTCCGGGCGCGGCGAAAAACTCCGCGCGCACCGGATTGCCGCTGACGAATGCCTTCTCCCCGAAGAACGATCGTGTCGACTCGAACGTGACTGCGGCCGCCTTCACGAGAGGCCCCACGAGCCGGTTCGTGAGCCCCGGCACCGCGTTCTGTTCGAGCAGCATCGTCGGCACGCCACGCAGAGCGGCGACGAACACGACCGGTCCGGAGCTGTAGCCGCCGACGCCGATCACCAGGTCGGGACGACGCGTCGAAACGATTCGCCACGCGTCGAGCAGGCTGAGCGGAACCATCGCCAGTCCGCGAACGAGCGCGGAAATCGATTTGCCCTTCAACCCTCCGCTGCGAATCAGGTCGAGCGCGTAGCCCTCTCGGGGAATCACCCGCGATTCGATGCCCTTCGCGGTTCCCGCGAACGACACTGTGCTGTCGGCGCGTCGCGCCTGAAGCTCGCGCGCCACGGCGATCCCCGGATACAGGTGCCCTCCAGTGCCCCCACCGGCAATCACGACACGCAGCGGCTGGCCCATTCATGCCTCGGTGGACGTCACGTGCTGCGAGACGTTGAGAAGAATGCCCATCCCGACAAGGTTGATGAGGAGCGACGAACCGCCCGAGCTCACGAACGGCAGGGGGATGCCCTTGGTCGGCATCAGACCGAGTACGACGCTGATGTTGATGAACGCCTGTACGACGATCATCGTGGTCAGCCCGAGCGCGAGAAACGCGCCGAACGTGTCGGGCGCACGGAGCGCGACGCTGACACCGCGCCACGCGATCAGACAGAAGCACAGCAGGATGATCGTCGCGCCGATGAGTCCAAGCTCCTCTGAGATCACCGAGAAGATGAAGTCGGTGTGCGGTTCGGGCAGGTAGAACAGTTTCTGCACGCCGTTCATCACGCCTTTGCCCCAGATGCCGCCGGTGCCAACCGCGATGAGCGACTGAATCAACTGGAATCCCGCGTTGAGCGGGTCGTCCCACGGATGCAGGAAGGCCAGTATGCGCCGGCGGCGGTACGCGGTGCCCATGACCAGTAGATACACCGCCGGAATCGCGCAGAGCGCTGCGGCTGCGACGTACCTGTAGTTGACGCCGGCCGCGAAAATCATCACGGCGGCGATGGTCACGAGCGACATCGACGTGCCGAAGTCCGGCTCGAAGAGAATCAACGTCACCAGCGTGGCAACGACGAGGCCAATCGGCAGCAGCGAATACTTGAGGTCGTCGATCCGATGAATCCGCCGCTCGAGTAACGCGGCGATGAAGAAGATCGCGGCCAGCTTCGACAGCTCGGAGGGCTGTACGCCGATGAACCCGAGCCCGAACCAGCGGCGCGCGTTGTTGACCGGCGGGCTGAACAAGACGAGGACGAGCGCAACGCCCACCACGCCGAGGCACGTCCAGATGAAGACCGGCTCGCGGTAGGCGCGATAGTCGATGCGCATCACCACGGCAAGGATCGCCAGGCCGAGGACGGCCCAGAGGCTCTGCTTGACCAGAAACGCCGAGCTCTGGCCGTACCGCTCGAGCGCCAGTGGCGCCGAGGCGCTGTACACCATGACGACGCTGACCGCGACGAGCAGGATCGTCGTGACGAACAACGCTTTGTCCGATTTGAGCTTTCTTGCCATGGCTATAAAGCCGCCCGCAACTTGTTCCGAAACACTGCCTGACTTCGCACTAGGATCGCCGTGAGCGGTCAGCAGTCATCAGTCGGCCGGGGTCGAGGCACCAGCTTCCCAAGCCGGGGCAGCTTGGGTTCCCAGCAGCCAGTCCTCCACCGCGCAGCCGACTGACGACTGCTCACAGCTCACAACGCTCGGCTAGCCTTCGCGGACCTTGCCTCCACGCTCAGCTAAAGCCGTTCGCTCCGCAGTCTGGCCACCTCCTCCTTGAACGCGCGTCCGCGTTCCGCGTAGTCCGTGAACATGTCGAAGCTCGCGCACGCGGGCGCCAGCAGCACGACACCCGACGGCCTGGCCAGCGCGTACGCGCGGGCGACCGCCTCGGCCAACGTCCCCGCCTCTTCGACCCGAACCGCTCCGCTCACGGCGTCGCGGACGAGATCCTTCGCCTCGCCGATCGCGACGACCGCCTTCGCGCGCGCACGAAGCGGTTCCCGGAGCAGCCGCAGATCGCCGCCCTTGAAGCGGCCGCCGACGATGGCGACCAGATCTCGATCGAAGCTCTCGATCGATCGCAGGGCCGACTCGACATTGGTCGCCTTCGAGTCGTTGACGAAGCGGACGCCGTCGAGTTCGCCGACGTCTTCCATCGCGTGCTCGAGGCCGCGGAACGCGTCCACCGCCGCGGTCATCGCCGCCGGAGCTGCGTTCGCGATGGCTCCCACAGTGACTGCCGCCATCACGTCGTCGACCAGGTGCGAGCCGTGCAGGTGAATCGCGTCGAGCGGCACGAGCCGCACCGGCGGCGTCGCGCGAGCGCGCCGATCCACGATCCAGCCGTCCTCGATCGCGGTACCGTCGGCCGGCGACGAACGACGGCCGAACAGGCGGGTCGTTGCTCCCCGCGCTCCCCGCGCTCCCCGGCGCGCCATCTCCAGCGCAGCGGGGTCGTCAGCGTTCACGACCACCCAGTCACCGGCCTCCTGGTTTTCGAAGATTCGCGCCTTGGCCGACGCGTACGATTCCACCGTCGCGTGGCGATCGAGATGGTCGGGCGAGAAATTCAGCAGCACCGCAATCCACGGGTGGAACGTGTCGATCTGCTCCAGCTGGAAGCTGCTCGTTTCGACGACGTGCAGTGTGTCGGGTGTGGAGTCGGACACCTGAGCGCTGAGAGGCAATCCGATATTTCCTCCGACAGTCACCTTGAAGCCGGCCGTTTCGAGAATGCGACCGGTCAGCGCCGTCGTGGTCGATTTGCCCTTGGTGCCGGTGATGGCAATGATGCGACCCCGAAGCCAGCGCGACGCCAGTTCGATCTCGCCGATGACCGGCACCCCCTGGGCCCGCGCGTTCTCCACGACGGGCTGCTCGGCCGGTACACCAGGGCTCAGCACGATCAGGTCAGCGTCCGCGAACGTCGCAGGCTGATGACCGCCGAGCTCGACGCGCACGCCCAGCTCGCGCAGCGGCTCGACGGCCGGCGCTTCCGCGCGGCTCTCCGAAAGCGTCACGCGCGCACCGCGGCGGACGAGCAGCTCGGCGGCGGAAATGCCACTTCGCGCCGCGCCGGCGACGGTTACGCGCTTGTCAGTCACGTCGAAAACCACGTTCACAGTCCACGTCCGCGTGTTCCGCCCGGCTGAAGCCTCGCGCTCCATCGTTTCTCACCGCAGCTTCAGCGTCGCCAGCGAAAAGAGCGCAAAGATGATCGCCACGATGACGAATCTCGTGATGACCTTCGGCTCGCTCCATCCGATCAACTCGAAGTGGTGGTGCAGCGGCGCCATCCGGAAGAGCCGTTTGCCACCGGTCGCCTTGAAGTAGCCGACCTGAAGAATCACCGACAGCGCCTCGAGCACGAAGATGCCGCCGACGATGGGCAGCAGCAGTTCCTGCTTGATGAGGATCGCCATGACGCCGAGCGCGGCGCCGAGCGCCAGCGATCCGACGTCCCCCATGAAGATTTCCGCCGGGTACGAGTTGAACCACAGAAAGCCCAGCGAGGCGCCGACGAGTGCGCCGCCGAAGACCGTCACCTCCGCGGCGGGCGTGAAGCGCACGAGCAGCAGGTAATCGGCGAAGACGCGATGTCCCGTGACGTACGCCAGCGCGGTGTAGGCGCCCGCCGCGATGGCGAACACGCTGATGGCGAGGCCGTCCAGGCCATCGGTCAGGTTGACGGCGTTCGACGAGGCGACCAGCACGAAGGTGGCGAAGAGCACGTAGCCCCAGCCCAGATCGGGAATCAGGCGCTTGAAGAACGGAAAGATCAGCCGCGTGCTGTAGAGGTTGTGATTCGCGAGCATGAGCAGCGCGACGCCGACCAGAACGCCGATGACGAGCTGGTTGCCCATCTTGTAGCGGGGCAGCAGCCCGTGATGCGATCGACGGACGATCTTCAGGTAATCGTCGAAGAAGCCGACCGCGCCGTAACCCGCGGTCGTCAGCACGGCGATCCAGATGTAGACATTCGTCAGATCCGCCCACAGCAGCGTCGGCACCAGCGACGCCGTCAGAATCAGGAGCCCGCCCATCGTCGGTGTTCCGGCCTTGGGCCGGTGGGTCTGCGGACCGTCCTGACGGATCACCTGGCCAATCTGGAATTCCCGCAGCTTCCGAACCATCCACGGCCCGAGCGCGAGGCTGATCGCCAGCGCGGACAGACTCGCCGCGGCCGTGCGAAACGTGATGTACCGCGTCACGTTCAGCACGGACAGCTGGGTATGAAACGGATAGAGCAGATGAAACAGCATCAGCCACGTTCCGCCTTCAACCGTTCCACGACACGATCCGTCTTCACGCCGCGAGATCCCTTCACGAGCACCAGATCGCCTCGCGCGATCGTCGCGACAAGCGCCCCGGCGGCCTCGTCGCTCGTCGCGAAGTGCCTGACCGTTGCGGTGGGCATGCCGGCCTCGACGGCCGCGGCGCCCATCGCTTCGGCCGAAGGACCGCCGACGGTGAACAAGACATCGACGCGCTTCGCCGCCACCGTTCGCCCGACGTCTTCGTGGAGCCGCTTCGACAGATCGCCGAGTTCGAGCATTTCGCCAAGCACGGCGATCCGTCGTCCCGCAGCCGTCGAGCGCGCGAGCACATCCAGCGCGCCGGTCGTGGCGGTCGGATTGGCGTTGTAGCTGTCATCGACGAGCGTCGCGCCCATCGACAACCGGACGACGTCGCCGCGATGAGAAGCCGGCCGCAGGCGTGAGACCTGCCCGGCGATGACGTCGAGCGGAATCTCGAACTCGACGGCCACGGCGGTTGCCGCGAGGACGTTCAGCAGATTCCCACGACCGATGAGCGGCACCTCGAGATGCGTGTCGCCCGCGGGAGTAGTCACGCGCGCGGCCGTGCCATCGGTGCCGCGATCGACGACGCCGGTGGCTCTGATGGTCGCGGCATGATCGACCCCGAAGGTCGAGACACGCCCGGAGAACCTGGGCAGGCGCGCGGCGATGCGATCGTCGTCGGCGTTCGCGACGAGCAACGTCGACGCTCCGGCGCCTTCGAAAATCTCGGCTTTCGCGTCGGCGATGGCGTCGACGGACGAAAAGAATCCGAGGTGCGCGTCGCCGACGTTCGTCCATACCCGGACGTCGGGCTCCGCAATCCGCACCAGCGTGCTGATTTCACCCGCGTGGTTCATGCCCAGCTCGACGACGGCGACCTCCGGCCTCTCTCGCAGCTCGATCAGCGACAGCGGCAGCCCGATGTGGTTGTTGAAGTTCCCGCGATTCCGCACGACCCGAAGCCTGGTCGCAAGCAACTCCCCTGTGACTTCTTTCGTCGTGGTCTTGCCGGCGCTGCCGGTAATGGCCACGACCTTCGTCCCCGACTCTCGGCGGACCGCATGACCGAGCGTCTGCAGCGCTGCCGTCGTGTCATCGACCTCGATGACCACCGCGCCCGCGCCCGGCACGGCCGCGTCCGTCTGGCCCGACAGCCACCCGTGCGGCACGACGACGCCGGCCGCGCCCTTGTCCAGTGCGGCAGTCACGAACATCATGCCGTCGAATCGTTCGCCGCGAATGGCGATGAACAGCTCATGTGCGGCGATCGTTCTCGTGTCGATCGACACCCCGCTGAATTCGCGGCTCGACTCGCCGGCCGCGATCCGGCCGCCGGCCGGTCGCATCGCATCAGCAACCCATCCCCCGGTGAGTCGAACCGCATTCACACCACGCCCGAGTTCGTCCGGCGTCGCACCAGCGCCTCGCGCGCCACCGCCACGTCGTCGAACGGCAACACGCGTCCGCCGATGACCTGATACTTCTCGTGTCCCTTTCCGGCAACGAGCACGAGGTCGCCGGGCCTCGCCAGCTCGATCGCTTTCACGATGGCCTCGCGGCGATCGACGATGGCGAGCTGGTGCACACCGCGTCGATCCGCGCGCTCGTTCGCCCCGCGGACGTCGGCCGGGATCCCGCGCTGGATCTCTTCGATGATCCGCATCGGGTCTTCACTCCGGGGGTTGTCCGACGTGATCACGATGACGTCGCTCAGCCGGCTGGCGACAGCGCCCATGAGCGGCCGCTTGGTGCGATCGCGATCGCCGCCGCAGCCGAACACCGTAATCAGCCGGCCGTGGGCGAGCGGGCGCGCCGTCTCGAGCAGGTTTCTGAGCGCGTCGTCGGTGTGGGCGTAGTCCACGACCACGGTGACCTCGTCCTTCGCGCCGGACGCGACTTCGAATCGTCCAGGCACGCCGGCGAGCTGCTTGATGCCGCGCTCGATCGCGTCGAAGGAGACGTCCATGGCCGTCGCGGTCGCGACCGCCGCGAGGATGTTGTAGACGTTCGGACGACCGACGAGGCGCGAATTGATCTGAAGGGTGCCGCGCGGCGTGCGCACGTCGAAGCGGAGGCCCTCGAGCGAAAACGACAACGGTCCGGGCGTGATGTCGGCGGCGCGATTGACCGCGTACGTCACCGGCTTTCCGCCCGCGTCGGCCAGCACCGGCCCCCGGGGATCGTCGACGTTCAGGAGGCTCGGAGCATCGGGCGACAGCATCTCGAACAGGCGGCGCTTCGCGCGGAAGTAGTCCTCCATGTCGGCGTGAAAGTCGAGGTGATCGCGCGTCAGGTTCGTGAAGACACCAGCCGCGAACGTCATCCCGTCCACACGGCGAAGCGACAGCGCGTGCGACGACACTTCCATCGCGCATGCACCGCATCCGCGTGACACCATTTCGCGCAGCATCGCCTGCACGTCCGGCGCCTCCGGGGTCGTGCGTGAGGCCTCGCGCGTGTCGGCGTCGCCCGGCCCGACTCGATACGCGACGGTTCCGAGGATGCCGCAGCGAACACCCGCGGCTTCGAAAATCGATGCGATGAGATAGGCCGTCGTCGTCTTGCCGTTCGTCCCCGTGATGCCGACGACGCGCATCTCTCGACTCGGGTGGCCATGGAACGCGGACGCGAGGAGCGCGAGGGCCAGCCGCGCGTCGGTCACCGTCACCCACGGGACATTCACGTCTGACGGAACGTGTTGTTCGGACACGATTGCGACCGCGCCGCGCTCGATCGCCTGCCGGGCGAATCCCGTTCCGTCCGCGTGCTGACCCTTGAGCGCGACGAACGCCATCCCGGCTGCGACCATCCGAGAGTCGTATGCGATGTCGGTCACGGCTCGATCGGGATCGGCCGGTGACGCAGAAACCGTGAGCCCGCGAAGCACCGCGTGCAGATCGCCAAGCGTCACGGATGCACCGCTTCCGTCGCACGAGGGACCGAACGCTCGAGCACGAGCCGGCACGTACCGCCGGACTCCAATCGATCGCCTGGCGCCGGAACTTGAGAGACCACGACACCGTCGCCGGACATGCGGGCATTCAGTCCAACCTTGAGCAGCGCTTTCAAGGCTTCGCGGGCACCCATCCCGCGAACATCTGGAACGGTTCCCTGGTCGACGATCAACCGTGGCACGGGAGAAGTGACGGGCGCCGGGACGACGGGCGGTGCCGAGTCGGTGTGCCGCGCGACGAGAACCGGCGGCGCGGCGTTCACGTCAGGCGCGACACCCAAGTAGCGCAGCGCGGCCTCGGCGATGCGCTGAAAGATCGGCGCAGCGACGGCGCCACCATGGTCGCCGTTCGGGCCCTTCGGCGCGTCGATGACGACCACCATTGCCAGTGCGGGCCGTCGGGAGGGCACGAAGCCGACGAACGAGGCCACGTGGTCGCTGTGTGAGTACCGGCCGTTGATGATCTTCTGCGCCGTGCCGGTCTTGCCCGCGACGGTGTAGCCGGCGATCTTCGCGCGCTTGGCGGTGCCACGCTCGACCACCTGTTCCATGATCGTCGTGAGCGTGGACGCCGTGTCAGGATCGATCGTGCGGCCGATCGCTTTCGGGCCGACCGCCACGCGCCGATCGTTGCGGTACGCGGCGCGAAGGACACGCGGTTCGACCCACTCGCCCCCGTTGGCCACCACGCTGACGACCGCCGCCATTTGAAGCGCCGTGACGCCCACCTGATATCCCATCGCCATCGACGCGAGCGCGCTGTCGGTCAATTTGTCGGCGCTCCAGACGATGCCGGGGCTCTCCGACGGGAAGTCCGGCGACGTCGCGCGGCCGAGACCGTACCGGGAGGCGTACTGGCTGATGCGCTCGGGCCCCACGCGGAGCCCGATCTTTATCGCGCCGATGTTGCTCGACTTGACGATGACGTCCGTGAACGAGAGAACGCCGTAGTTGCGATTGCCGTCTTCCCGGATCGCCGGCCGCTTGCCAAATTTTATCGATCCGGGGTTGGTGTCGATGACCGCATCGGGACGGAAGACGTGCTCCTGGATCGCCGCCGAAGCCGTCACGATCTTCATCGTGGACCCCGGCTCGTAGATATCCTGCACCGCCCGGTTGCGCCGCTCGTTGTCTTCGGCGTCCCGGTACACATTGGGGTTGAACGTCGGCTCGTTCGCCATCGCGAGAATCTCGCCCGTCGACGGATTGAGCACGATCGCCGAGCCGCCGAGCGCGCGATTCTCCAGCACGCCCGCGTGCAGCTCGCGCTCGGCGATGTACTGCAGGTACTCGTCGATCGTCAGCTCGACGGACGATCCGGCCGTGGGCAGCCGCTCCACGCGATTGAACACCCGGCGCCGCGCATCGGTCTGGATGAGCACCTTGCCGTTCTTGCCGCGAATGTCCGTGTCATACGTTGACTCGAGGCCGCCGAGCCCGACGTTGTCGATCCCGACCCACCCGAGCATGTGCGCCGCCAGCTCGCGGTTGGGATAGAAGCGCTTGCTCTCTTTCAGAAATCCGATGCCCTCGAGATTCAGATCCGCGACGCGCTGCGCGACATCCGGCGCGATCTGTCGGCGGACGTACGCGAACTGCCGCTGCGTGTTGAGGCGTTCGAGCAGCGACTGCCGCTCCTTCTTCTGACAGTCGCGGAACGCCGCGCACAGCTTCTCGACAACGGCGGCGGGATTGGTCAGCTCCGACGGAATGGCGTAGATGGTGTCGGCGTCGACGCTCGTGGCCAGCACGTGCCCGCGACGGTCGAGGATGTCACCGCGCTTGGCGGGCGCATCCTGCGTGCGATTCTGCTGACGCTCGGCGCGCGCCTCGAAGTCGGCGTGGCTGACGACCTGGAGGTACACGAGCCGCGCCTCGATGCCCACAACCCACGCGGCCAGGCAGCCGGCGACGACGGCCACGCGTCGCTTGAGCGTGAAACGCCAGGTCGGGGGGGCCATGATCCGCCTACCGGCGCGCCACGACCGACTTCGCCGGCGGCTCCGACGTGCGTCACGCGCTGGATCACGATCGCTTCGTCCCGGGACGGCGGCACGAGATGCTGCTGCGACGCGAGCGCCTCGATCCGCTTCGGGGTCTTCAACGTCTCGATCTCCAGCCGGAGCTGCCGGCTGAGTTCTTCCTCCGCGGCTTTCTGCCGCTGCAGCTCTTCGAGCTGATACCCGTGACGCAGCAGCTCGAAGTGCTGCCAAGCCGAGAAGAGCAGGACCAGCACCAGGAACCCCGCGACGCTGACCGATTTCCACAGCTCGCGCTGACGCGCCTCGTCCACCTCACGGACGATGGGGTTGTTGCGGACGTCTTTCTTGATGGCGTATTCGAAAGATTCGGCCGTCATGATCTGACCTCGCGCTCGAAGCTCGCGTGGATGGTCCGGGGGTGTCCTGCTGTTCGCTCGGCCACTCGAAGCTTTGCGCTTCGCGCCCGGGGGTTGGTCGCGATCTCGTCGTCGGTCGGAAGAATCGGTTTCTTGGTCAGCACCGTCGCGAGCGCCGTCTCGCGCTCGAGCGCCCGGAACGTGTGCTTGACGATGCGGTCTTCGAGCGAGTGGAACGTGATGATGGCGAGCCGGCCGCCGACGCGGAGACGTCCGGCCAGCGTCGCGATGAACCGATCGAGCGCCTCGAGTTCACGATTGACCCAGATGCGGAGCGCCTGGAACGTCCGCGTGGCGGGGTCGATCCGTTTGAACCCGCCTCGGGGAATGGCACGTCGGACGATGGCGGCCAGGCGGCCCGTCGTATCCACCGGCGCTTCCTCGCGCGCCCGAACCAGCGCCCGCGCGATGCGCCGCGAAAATCGCTCTTCCCCGTACTGAAAAATCACGTCTGCGAGCTCCCGCTCGGACGCTTGCGCCACGAGCCGCGCCGCGGTCTCGCCCGCCGACTGATCCATCCGCATGTCGAGGGGTTCGTCGCGCTGAAAACTGAAACCACGGCCGGCCTCGTCGAACTGCAGCGATGAGACGCCGAGATCGGCGAGTGCGCCATCCACGTTCACGATCTGGCGTGCGTCGAGCACACCGGCGATCTCGCGGTAGTCCGCGTGAACGAGCTCGACGCGCGACGCCCACGGTGCGAGCGTCGTGCGGGCACGCGCCAGCGCGTCACGGTCGCGATCAAGACCGAGAAGGCGAGTGGCACCGGCTTCGAGCAGCGCGCGCGCGTGTCCACCGAGACCGACCGTGCAGTCGACGAACAGCCCCCCGCGCTCCGGGCGGAGGAACTGCAGCACTTCGGCGGTCATGACCGGAACGTGCGTCATCAGATGCCGAACTCCGACAGCGCGCGCGCATCGTCATCCGTGTACGGATCGCGCTGAAGTTTGGTGAGGAAGCGATCGTGATTCCAGACGTCGAGACAGTTGTAGAGACCGAGGACGTCGACGTCACCGGCCATCGTGGCGGATTCGCGGAGGCGGACCGGGATGATGATCCGGCCCTGCGCGTCGAGTTCGCCGGCCTGACCGAAGTAGCTGACGCGATCGAGGAATCGCAGGCGTGCCGGATGCGACGAGGGCATGCGGCCGAGCTTCTCCTCCATCTCGAGCCACACCGGCATCGGATAGATGCGGACGTACTCACCGGTCAAACTCGTGAGATACAGCTCACGGCCGTATTTCGACTCGAGCGCCGAGCGAAAGGCGTTCGGCACCTTGAGCCGGCCCTTGTCGTCGATGCGAGCGGGCGAGTTGCCCCTAAACAAGCGACACTACTCCACTTCGGTCCACAAAAGTCCACAAGATGGTAGGAGAGGCTCCTGGGGATGTCAACCGCAATATACTGTGTCTCAGTGAGTTACGCCGTATTTTCGCCCTTTCCTCGCCCTTGCGGGCAAGCGCCTTAATTCCCGGCTGTGATAGAGCGTGCAACCGCGGTCAGCCGCAACCGCCGCCGGCAGGTGCGCGCGACCTCGCGTGCTACGATCACGGGCTTCGACGATGCTCAGGGCAGCGCTCATTGGCTTCGGATCCAGCGGAAAATCCACCCTGTTTCAATTGATGACGAGCGCTCAGAACACCGGGCGGGCCGCGCACGGCAAGGGCGAAACGTCGGTCGGCATCTCGAAAGTGCCCGATCCGCGCCTGGACGTGCTCACGTCGATGTACAACCCGAAGAAGCGGGTGCCCGCGACCGTTGAGTTCACCGATCTGGCGGTGACGGGATCCACAGGCGGAGCCAAGGCGCTCGTGGATGTCGCGGCGTACAAGAATGCCGACGCCCTGGTCCACGTTCTCCGCGCGTTCAACGATCCGGCCGTGCCGTCGCCCTCGGGTTCCGTGAATCCGGGACGGGACGCGCAGGCGATGGAGGATGAACTGATCCTGGCGGACCTCGGTGTGGCCGAGCGTCGCGTCGAACGCCTGGACAGGGACCTGAAGAAGTCGCGCTCGGCGGATCTTGAACGCGAGCGCGAGGTCGTGGTGACATGCCGTCAGACGCTCGAGGAGGGCACACCGCTGCGCGCCCTCGATCTCAAAGGCGACGATCTGAAAAGACTTCGAGGCTTTCAGTTCCTTTCCGCCAAGCCCTTGCTCCTCGTGATCAACTTCGACGAGTCACAGATGACCGGCGACGTCGTGACGCGCCTCGACACAGGCCGCCGAGGCCGCGGGGTTGACGTCGTTCCTGTCGCGAGTGTCGACGGCGGCCGTGGCGGTGTGCGCGAAGATCGAGCTCGAGATCGCGCAGCTCGACGCAGCCGACGCTGCGGCGTTTCTCGCCGATCTCGGCCTCGCGTCGTCGGGTCTCGATCGAGTGATTCGCGCCAGCTACGACCTGCTGGGCTACATTTCGTTCTTCACCGTCGGCGAGGACGAGTGCCGTGCGTGGTCCATTCCCCGAGGCGTGTCGGCACAGCTGGCGGCCGGCGAAATCCACAGCGACATCGCACGCGGGTTCATCCGCGCGGAAGTCGTCAGCTATGACGCGTTGACGACGCGAGGTTCGATGGCGGCCTGCCGCGACCACGGCGAGGTGCGACTGGAGGGCAAGGACTACGTCGTCCAGGACGGCGACATCATCAACTTCCGCTTCGCGACATGACGCCGGTCGGTCATCGTTTGCGAGGCGAGAGTGCCGTTTGTCGAGGGCGGCGCCGAGATGCACGTCGAGCGGTCTCGTCGCCGAGCTGCAGCGGCAGGGCTACCGGGCCGAGCGGGCGTCGATACCGTTCAAGTGGTATCCGAAGGAAGAATTGCTCAAGCAGGCCGCTGCCTGGCGTCTGGTGGACCTCAGCGAAGCCAACGGCACTCCCATCGATACGGTCATCGCCACGAAATTCCCCACGTACTTCGTGCGGCACCCAACAAGGTCACGTGGCTGTTCCACCAGTACCGCGCCATCTACGACCTGTGCGGCACCGCGTTCAGCGAGTTCGCGCACATCGAACCCGACGTCCGGTTGCGCGACCGGCTGATCGCGCTCGACAACGAAGTTCTGAGCGAGTCGAAGCGGCTGTTCACGAACGCGCGCAATACCGCGACACGGCTGGCCAAATATAACGGCCTTCAGGCGGAGCCGCTGTACCATCCGCCACCGCTCGCCGGCCGGCTTCGTTCGGGACCATTCGGCGATTACGTCCTGTCGGTCGGACGGCTCGAGGGCACGAAGAGAGTCGATCTCATCATTCGCGCGCTCGCACGGTCCGATCGCGCCACGCGCCTGGTCATCGCAGGCGAAGGTCCGCTTCGCAGTCAGCTCGAAGCACTCGCCTCGGCCGAAGGCGTGCGCCATCGCGTGACGTTCACGGGCGCGCTCGGCGCGGACGCGCTCGTCGATCTCTACGCCGGTGCGCTCGCGATCGTGTTTCCGCCTTTCGATGAAGACTACGGCTACGTGACGCTCGAGGCTTTCCTCGCTCGAAAGCCTGTCGTGACCACGACGGATGCCGGCGGTCCGCTCGAGTTCGTCGAGGATCGGGTCACGGGCTTCGTGACGACGCCCAATCCGGATGCGATCGGCGCCGCCATTGCCCAGGTTGCCGGCGACCATCGCCTCGCACAGACGCTCGGCGATGCCGGATTCGAACAGGGCGAGCCGGATCAGCTGGGACGGCGTCGTCGAACGACTCATGGCCGAATGCGTGACGTCCGGAACGCAGGCGAAACCTGCGTCGTCATTCCGGCATTCAATGAGGCGGCCGCGATAGCGTCGGTGGTCTCCGGGCTGCGCGCGGCGACGATCTGGCACGAAATCCTCGTGGTCGACGACGGGTCTCACGACGACACGGGCGCGCGCGCGCAGGCCGCCGGGGCGCGCGTCGTCCGTCATCCGTACAACAAGGGAAACGGCGCGGCGGTCAAGACCGGTATTCGATCGACCGACGCGCGATTCGTGCTGATCGTCGACGCAGACGGCCAGCATCGACCCGACGACGCGGCGAGGCTGGTGGCCGCGCTGGATCCCTTCGACCTGGTCGTTGGCGCACGCGCGCCACAGACACAGGCCGGCCTGGTTCGCCGCTCGGCAACCGCGCGCTGAACGCGATCGCCGGCTATCTGACCGTGCGCCCGATTCCGGATCTCACGTCGGGCCTCCGCGCCGCACGACGAGACTGCCTGGGGGAGTTCATCCACCTCCTTCCCAACGGGTTCTCGACGCCGACGACGACGACGCTGGCGTTCATCAAGGCGGGCTACAACGTCGGGTTCGAACCGATCGAGGCCGCGGCGCGTCAGGGTCATTCGAAAATTCGTCTCGGACCGGACGGCGTCCGCTTCTTCGTGATCCTGTTAAAGGTGATCACGATCTTCAGCCCGCTCCGCGTGTTCGTGCCCGTCAGCGTCGCGGCATTTCTGCTCGGCGCGGGTTACGCGCTCTGGACGATCGCCACGCAATCGCACGTGACGAACTCGTCGGTTCTGCTGATCGTGTTGAGCGTCGTCATTCTTCTCGTGGGCCTGCTGTCCGAGCAGATCTCACAGCTCCGGTTCGAGGGCCGCCGATCGTGAGCAAGTCGGCGCTCGTCATCGTGCCGACCTTCAACGAACGCGAGAACCTCTCGCTGCTGGTCAAGGGGCTGCTGGCGCTGCCAGACGTGAGCGTCATGGTTGTCGACGATCGATTCGCCTGACGGCACCGGTGCGATCGCCGACGACCTCGCACGGGCGAGCGGGGGGCGTGTCCAGGTGCTTCACCGCACCGAGAAGCCCGGACTCGGACGTTCGTACATCGACGGGATCGCCCTCGCCGTCAAGCAGCCGTTCGACGTCATCTGCCAGATGGACGCGGACCTGTCGCACGACCCCCGCCATCTGCCCGGACCTGATCGCGGCCACGGACCGCGCTGACATCGTCATCGGCTCGCAGATACGTGGCCGGCGGGGCGATCGTGAACTGGCCGAAACGCCGCCTGTCTCCTCAGCCGATTCGCCAACGTGTACATCCGCACGCGTCACGCGTCTGTCGCCCGCGCGACTGTACGAGCGGCTATCGCTGCTGGCGGCGCGAGGCGCTCGCCGCGCTGCCCTCGGTCGCTTCACGTCGGACGGCTACTCGTTTCTCGTCGAGATGCTGTTCGCCGCGTCGCGCGCCGGCTGCCGGACTTCGCCGAAGTGCCCATCACTTTCGTCGAACGGCGGCTCGGCGAGTCGAAGCTGTCGTCGGCGGTGCTGTTCGAATCCGCGATGACGCCGTGGCGGCTGGTCGCCACGAAGGACACGCGCGCCGGCTGAGCGCGCGATCGATCACTCATTCGTGCTATGGTTTAGGGGCATTTCGCCATGTCAGACACTCCCGCCGGCAAGCCTGCGGGTCTGAGCGTCTTCTTCCCTGCGTACAACGACAGCGGAACCATCGCGAGCATGGTCATCCGCGCCGTTCAGACTGCGTCGGAGCTGACGCCCGACTACGAGGTCATCGTCGTCAACGACGGCAGTCAGGATGCGACGCCGGAGATCATCGACGAGCTGGCCCGGACGTATCCGCACGTGCGCGCGGTCCATCATCCGCGCAACCGCGGGTACGGCGGCGCGCTGCAGACCGGTTTCCGCAGCGCCACCAAGGATTTCATCTTCTACACGGACGGCGACGCGCAGTACGACCCCGCGGAACTCGAAGCTGCTCTGGGCGCGGATGACGTGCGGACGCGGATCTCGTCAACGGCTACAAGATCAGCCGATCGGATCCGCTGCATCGGATCGTGATCGGCCGCGTCTATCACCACATCGTGAAGCTGCTGTTCGGCCTGACGGTGCGCGATGTGGACTGTGACTTCCGCCTGATGCGGCGGCGCATCTTCGAACGCATCAACCTCGAGAAGACGAGCGGCGTGATCTGCCTCGAGATGATGAAGAAGATCACCGACGGCGGCTTTCAGATCGTCGAAGTGCCGGTGCACCATTACCACCGCGCGTTCGGGAAGTCGCAGTTCTTCAACTTCCGCCGGATCTTCAAGACCGGCGTGGACGTCCTGCGGCTCTGGTTCGCGCTCGTCGTCCTGCGCCGGCACCGCCGCGCCGGCGTCACACCGCTCGTCGTCCACTCCGAATGACGCAGGGGTATCGCGAGTTCTATCGCGGCCGCGCGGTGATGATCACCGGCGGCCTCGGGTTCATCGGCAGCAACCTCGCGCGACATGCTCGCCGATCTGGGCGCCGACGTGCTGCTCGTCGACTCGCTGATTCCCGATTACGGCGGCAATCTCTTCAACATCGACGGCTTCGCCGATCGGGTGCGCGTCAACGTCGCCGACATCCGCCAGCAGTCGACGATGAATTACCTGGTGCGCGACCGCGACGTCATCTTCAACCTCGCGGGGCAGGTGAGCCACATCGACAGCATGCGGGAGCCGTACACCGATCTCGAGATCAACTGCCGCAGTCAGCTGACCCTGCTCGAGGCCTGCCGGCACCACAATCCGCGCGTGAAGGTCGTCTTCGCCGGCACGCGGCAGGTATACGGCCGGCCCGACTCACTTCCCGTCGACGAGTCGCATCTGGTGCGGCCGACCGACGTGAACGGCATCAACAAGGCGGCCGGCGAGTACTACCATCTCGTGTACAACAACGTCTTCGGCGTCAGGGCTGTTCGCTGCGGCTGACGAACGTCTACGGCCCCCGTCAGCTGATCAGCCACAATCGCCAGGGCTTCATCGGCTGGTTCATCCGGCTGGCGATCGAAGACAAGACCGATTCAGATCTACGGTGACGGCCAGCAGCTCCGCGACTTCGTGTTCGTGGACGATGCCGCGGACGCGTTCCTTCGCGCCGGCGCGACCGACGCCTGCAATGGCGAAGTCTTCAACGTCGGCGGCGATCGGCCCGATCAGCCACCGCGATCTGTCGGCGCTGCTCGTCGAGATCGCCGGAACCGGCTCCGTCACGTACATCGACTGGCCGCCGGACAAGAAGGCCATCGACATCGGCAGCTTCTACGCCGACTCCGTCGAAGATTCGGCGCGTGACGGGCTGGACCCCGGAAGTGTCAGCTCGCCGACGGGCTCCGCCAGACCATCGCATTCTATCGGCAGCACTACGATCGATACGTGCCTGCCGTCACCGCGGACGCGCGGCCGGTGGTGTGACGTGCCTCGCGTGCCGTTCCTGTCGCTCGTGCCGCACGAAGACGCGGCCGACGTCCGCGCGGCCATCGATCGCGTGGTTGCCCGCGGCTGGTTCATTCTCGGGTCCGGAAGTCGACGCGTTCGAAACGGAGTTCGCAGCACGCGCATGGGCGCACGACTTCGCGGTCGGCGTCGGCACTGGAACCGATGCCATCGCCCTGACCCTGCGCGCCCTCGGCATCGGACCGGGCGACGAAGTCATCACGACGCCGCTGTCGGCCGCTTATTCGGCGCTGGCCGTCATGATGGCCGGCGCCCGCCCCGTGTTCTGCGACATCGATCCCGAGCGGCTGACCCTCGACCCGCACGCGCGTCGAGGCCGCCATCACCGCGCGCACACGCGCGATCCTTCCGGTCCATCTGTACGGCCAGCCGGCCGACATGATGCCGCTCGAGGCCATCGCGCGGGAGCATGGCCTGGCGATCGTCGAGGATTGCTGCCAGGCGCATCTCGCGACAGAAACGGGACGGCCCGTCGGCACGATCGGCGTTGCCGGCGCTTTCAGCTTCTATCCGACGAAGAATCTCGGCGCGCTCGGCGACGGCGGTGCGGTCGTCACCAATGACCCGGACCTTGCCGCGCGCCTGAAGCGCCTGCGCAACGGCGGCCAGATCGATCGATACCATCATCAGGAATTCGGCGTGAATTCGCGGCTGGACGATCTGCAGGCCGCGGTTCTCCGCGCGCGTCTGCCAGTGGCTGCCGCGCTGGACCGCGCGCCGGCGGGCGCTCGCCGCCCGTTATCGTGCGGCGCTTGCCAGCAGCTCGGTGCAGGTGCCGGCCGAGCTCGACGCCGGACACGTCTACCACCTGTTCGTCGTGCGAAGCTCGGCGCGGGACGAACTGCAGGCGCCACCTGGCATCGCACGGCGTCGACACGCTCATTCACTATCCCCTTCCCATTCCACGGCAGCCCGCCGTCGCGGCGACGCAGTGCCGGCTGACGTGCCCCTTGCGACGCGCGCGTGCAGCGAAGTGCTGTCGCTGCCGCTGCATCCGGCGCTGAGCGACGACGACGCGGATCTGGTGGCGGCGGCACTGAAAGGACACGACGCGTGCGTGCACTGATTACCGGCGGCGCTGGCTTCATCGGATCGCATCTGTCGGAGGCGCTGCTGGCGCAAGGGCACGAGGTCCTGATTCTCGACGACCTGTCGACCGGATCATTCGACAACATCGCGCATCTCAAAGGTCGCCCGCGCTTCGAGTACTTCATCGACTCGGTCAAGAACGAGCCCCTGCTCGCCGAGCTCATCGATCGCGCTGACGTCATCTTCCATTTGGCTGCGGCAGTCGGCGTCAAGCTGATCGTCGAGCAGCCGGTGCGTACAGATCGAGACCAACGTGCACGGCACCGAGGTCGTGCTCAAGCATGCGAACAAGAAGAAGAAGCTCGTCGTGATTGCGTCGACGTCGGAGGTCTACGGCAAGAGCGACGACGTCCCGTTTCGGGAAGACGCCGATCTGGTGATGGGACCCACGCCCAAACATCGATGGGCGTACGCGTGCAGCAAGGCCATCGACGAGTTTCTCGCGCTCGCCTACTGGAAAGAGCGGAAGCTTCCTGTGATCATCGTCCGCTTCTTCAACACGGTGGGACCCAGGCAGACCGGACAGTACGGGATGGTGATCCCGAATTTCGTTCGTCAGGCGCTTGCCGGCGAACCCATCACGGTGTTTGGTGACGGCAAGCAGTCGCGCGCATTCACGCACGTCTTTGACGTCGTCGGGGCACTGATCAAACTGGTCAACGAGCCCAAAGCGATTGGCCAGGTTGTCAACATCGGGAATACCGTCGAAATCACCATCGAAAACCTCGCCGATCGTGTCCGCGCACTCAGCGGATCGACATCCATCATTAAGTACATCCCGTACGAGGAAGCCTACGAGTCCGGCTTCGAAGACATGCCCCGTCGTGTTCCGGATCTCACTCGAATCGAAGGGCTTATCGGCTATAAGCCCGATTCACGGGCTGGACGATATTCTTTTGCAGGTGATCGACTACTTCCGCAGGAAGTAGTCGCGTATACTGGCTTGGCCGGGTCTTAATTCATGAAACTGCTGACCTTCGCCTGTGTCGCGTGTCTATTGACGGCGACCGTGTCGTCCGCCGAAGTTCGCGTGACGATTCACGATGGCCTCGTCACGGTGGTCGCCAAGGACGCGACGGTGCGCCAGATCATGGCGGAGTGGGCCAGGGTGGGCCAGACCAGAATCGTCAACGCTGAACGCATTCCCGGCGGGCCGGTGACGCTCGAACTCGTCAACGTTCCGGAGGCGCAGGCGCTCGATACGCTCCTGCGATCGGTTGCCGGCTACCTGGCGGCCCCGCGCGCTGAACTGACGTCGAATCTTTCGCGATTCGATCGCGTCGTGGTGATGCCGACGAGCACGGCACCCCGATCGCAGCCGGTCGCGCAGGCGCCGACCTTCCAGCAGCCGCAATTTCCACCGCCGATCGAAGAAGATACCGACGATGCGCGGCCGAATCCGAACATGCCGGTGGCCACGCCGCGCGGCCCGGTGTTCGGCCGGTTCCCCGCACCCCAGGTCATCAACCCGCAGACCGGATTGCCCGTGGCGGGTCCGAACGACCCCGTTCCCACCGTGCCCACCGAGCAGCAGCCGCCCGTCTATCCGTCGGCGCCCTCGTCGCCCTTCGGCGGTGTCGCCGTACCGGGCATGGTCGCGCCCACACCGCAGCCACCCGGAATCCCCGGGCAGATCCCGCCGCCGCAGCCCGGACCGATTCGTCGCCCTGGTGGCATCTAATCGAACGCCGCTCGACGACGGGTTCTTCATGACCGTCGCTCCGTCATGCCGTTGATCAACGACGTCAGCACCGCGATTGCGGACGCGATGCGCAAGCATGAAGCCGTCCGGCTGGGAACGCTCCGGATGTTGAAGGCGGCCCTGATGAACCGCGAGGTCGAGCGCGGACGAGCGCTGGACGAGGCAGAAGAGCATCAGGTCGTCACGTCGCTGGTCAAGCAACGTAAAGATTCCATCGATCAGTTCACCAGGGGCGGTCGCGAGGATCTGGCCAGCAAAGAAGCCGCGGAGATTGCGGTCCTGGAGGGGTACCTTCCTCCGGCGGTCGATCCTGCGGCGATCGAAGAGATTGTCGTCGCCGCGATAGCCGAGGTTGGGGCGTCGTCGGCCAAGGACATGGGCCGGGTGATGAAGGCGGCCATGGCCCGACTGGCAGGCCAGACGGTGGACGGAAAGGTCGTCAACGAGCTGGTGCGGAAGAAGCTGGCGGGTTCTTAAACTTTTTCGGATGCCCCCCGTCTAATCGTACGAGACGGTTCACACACAACCTTCTCATCCTCCTTTGGCCTTTTGCGGAACCGCGAAGGGCCTTTTTTTTGCTACGATCTGAACTCTGCATGCCACGCTCCGCTCCGCCCTACGCGTCATCGTTCTCGTTCGGGCCCGGTCCCGTTTCGACGGCGCTCAAGGCGCTCATCGGCACGAACGTGGCGATCTTCGTGGCAACGCTCATCCTGCCGGCGCTCATCGTCGCGCTGGGACTGGTGCCGTCGCAGGTCGTCTTTCAGTTCCGCGTGTGGCAGGTCGGCACGTACATGTTCCTCCACGCGGGGATCTTCCACATCCTGTTCAACATGCTCGCGCTGTGGATGTTCGGGGCCGAGCTCGAACGCGTGTGGGGCACCCGCTACTTCCTGAAGTTCTACTTCGCGTGCGGCATCGGCGCCGGACTGCTGACGGTGGCCTTTTCGTTTCTGCCGTTCGAGTTCGCGCAGTCGCTGCAGCACGTGAGGATCATCGGTGCGTCTGGAGCCATCTACGGACTGCTGCTCGCCTTCGCGATGTACTTCCCGGATCGACCGATCCTCCTCATCGTCTTCTGGGTTCCCGCGCGAATCTGTGTCGCGATCCTCGGGGCGATCGCGCTCGTGACATCGCTGTCGGAAGTGGGCGGCGTCGCGAATGCGACCCACCTCGGTGGCCTGATCGTCGGCTACTTCTACCTGAAGGGCGGACGGATTCATCCAATCGCCGAAGTGAAGTACCGCTACCTGAAGTGGAAGATCAACCGCGTGCGGAAGAAGTTCGACGTCTACTCCGGCGGACGCGCCGACGACTGGGATCACCGCGTACACTGAGTGATATACTCCCGCGCGCCTTTGCCTGCTGCGCTTCCGCATACGGCTTCCCGCTCCTGGTTCGTTCCTGCGCTTGCCATGCTCTTCTTCGGATCCGGCTTCAGCGCGCTCGTCTATCAGGTTCTGTGGACCCGCGTGCTCGGGTGGACCTTCGGCGTCACGATCTACGCAGCGAGCGCGGTCTGGGCCAGCTTCATGGCAGGCCTCGCGATCGGCAGTCTGACCGCAGGGCGCCTCGGCGATCGCGTTGGCCGGCCGCTCAGATGGTTCGGCGCCACGGAAGTTCTCGTCGGCCTCACGGCGCTGGGCACGCCTCTGCTGCTGACGTGGATGCAGCGCGCGTACGTGGCGCTCTATCCCTCGCTTCCACACTCGACCGAAGGGCTCACGCTCGTCCGGCTCGCGATGGCGTTCGGGTTGCTCATCGTCCCCGCGTCACTGATGGGGGCGACGCTCCCCCTGGTCGTCAAGTCGTCGCTGTTCGAGGATCACCGGCTCGGACACCATCTCGGATTGCTGTACGGGAGCAACACGACTGGCGCGATTGCGGGCACGTTGGCGGCCGGACTTCTTCTGATCCCGGTTTACGGCATCCGCACGACCTTCATCGCAGCCGCAACCGTGAACGTCGTCGTCGGCGCCGTGGCAATCCTGCTGTCGGCGCTCCACGCCGGGACCGCAGCCGCACGAGCGTTCGAGCGCGCGGCCGACACGGTTGCATCGCGCGCAGACCGCCGACTGAACCTGGTTCTGATCGTATTCGCGGTTTCGGGATTCGTGTCGCTCGCGCTCGAAGTGGTGTGGTTTCGTGTGCTGACGCTCTTCCTGCGGCCGACCGTCTACGGCTTTGCCGTGATGCTGGCCACGATCCTCGCCGGCATTGCGCTCGGCAGTTATCTCCTCACGCCGTTCCTGGATCGGCCGCGCCGGTGGATCGCGACGATCGCGGTCCTCGAGTGTGCGGTGGCCCTCGCGTCTGCGCTGTCGTTCTGGCCGCTCGCCGAACTGCCGACGCTCAGCGACCGCCTGACGCCGACGCTTGCGCACGTGATGCCCGCGTATCTCGTCTTCCCGCTGTCGGGCAGCCTCATCGCGATTTTTCCGACCGCGCTCTTGATGGGCGCCGCCTTTCCCATCGGCCTCCGCGTCTGGGCGGGCGCGCACGGCGACGTCGATTCGGCCGCCCGCGTCGGCACCTTCTATTCGCTGAATGTCGCCGGCGCCATCGCGGGATCGCTCGTCGCGGGGTTCGTGCTGCTGCCTCTCATCGGCAGCCGCGCGGCCATCGCCGCGCTGTCGGCGGTGACGCTCGTCTCCGGCGGTGCGCTGCTCGCGGTCTCTGAACTGAGTGGCGCCGCCAGGGTCGCGCTCGGCGCGATCGCCGCGAGTGCCTTTGCCGCGATCGTGGTCGCCTCACCGGATCCGTTCCGGCAGTTCATCGACTACCGGTTTCGCGGCGATCACATCGTGTGGCGGGAGGAAGGCGTGGAGGCGACCGTCGTCGTGCACGAGTCGCCGAGCCACGACCTCTCCATGACGGTGAACGGCAATCATCAGGCCGGTACCGATTCTGCGACCGCCTATATCCATCGGCGAATCGGTCATCTGCCGATGGCGATTCATCCGCATCCGCGCACCGCACTGGTCATCGGCCTCGGCGGTGGCGCAACCGCCGGCGCCGTCAGCGTCCATGGAGCCTCGGTTGACGTGGTCGAGCTGGCGGCGCCCGTCGTGCGCGCCGCCCGATTGTTCGCCGCCATCAACTACGGCGTGCTCGATCGCCCGAACGTGCGCGTTCGCGTGGACGATGGCCGGAATTATCTGATGCTGACGGGCAAGCGGTACGACGTCGTCACGGCCGACGTGATCCATCCAATCTACGCCGGGTCCGGCAACCTCTATTCAGTCGAGTACTTCAGGCTGATTCGCCACGTTCTCCATCCCGGCGGGATGGTGCTGCAGTGGACGGCCGGGACGGAGGCCGAATACAAGATCATCGCGCGGACGTTCCTGAGCGTCTTTCCGCAGACGACCGTGTGGGCAGACGGTTCGCTCCTCGTGGGGATGGTCGAACCGCTCACGCTGAAGCGCGAGGACTTCGAGCGCAAGCTCCGGACGGCAGGAAGCGCGGAAGGATTACACGATTTGAACGTCGAGAGCTGGGAGCGCTTACTCGCCGCGTACGTCGCGGGCCCTGACGAGCTGCGCGCGTTCGTCGGCGACGGCCCGATCCTCACCGACGACAAACCAGTCGTTGAGTATTTCCTCTCGCTGCCGCGCGACCGCGACGTGGACACCTCGTCGATGCGGGGGGACGTGCGCCGCTGGGTGTCAGAGTCAGGGTCGACGAGACGCTAAAGCTCAGGGCGACGAGAGCTCATGCAAGAATGCCGAAATGCATGAATGCAAAACGACCCGACATTCGTGCGTTTCGCCATTTTTCATTTGTGCATTCCTGCATTCTTGCGTTCCTGCATTTCGCAATTCACCGAATGCTCCACGGCAGCCTGATGCCGCCCAGCACCAGCGCGAGTGTTGATCCCAGCACCGGCAGCCCGTAACCGCTCGAGAGAAAGCTGTAGCGGAACAGGGCGCCGCTGGCGATCTGGAAATTGAGCGCCATGAAGAACGCGACGAAGGCCGCGATCGGCGTCCAGAAGCCGGTGACCAGGGCGAGGCCGCACGAAAGTTCGCCGAGCGGAACGAGTCGCGCGAAGTACACCACGCCCGGCATCGCCAGCCTTTCGATGTAACGCGCACCGATCGATCCCGCCGCGAGCGCCCCGTGCCAGCCCGCGAGCTGGCCGGCCAGAATCGATGAGTCGGTGAACCAGCGGATCTTGCCGAGCCCCTCGAAGATGAAGAACACGCCGATGCAGATTCGAAGAACGGCCAGGGCCGTTCCCTGTCGATCGATGGCCATCACGTTCCCGGCCGCCGGCGCGCGCGTGTCACGTCAGCGGTGAAAATAATCATCGGTGTGATCGAGCCAGTCCTGGCGAATGGGACTGAACACATCGAGCTCGAAGGTGTCCTCGAGGGCTTCGGCCTGATGCTCGACCCACGAGGGGATGTGGAGCACCTCGCCTTCGCGTACGGTGATTTCCTCGCCACCGACGTGAAACCGGAGCGCGCCCTGCAGGATGTAGGTCATCTGCTCGCTCTCGTGCTTGTGCATCGGCACCACGCAGCCACGCTTCAGATAAATCTGCGCGATCATCTCGCGTTCGCCCGTCACGACTTTCCGCGACAGCATCTCCGTCACTTTTTCGAGTGCAATTTCATCCCAGCGATGCCGGCGGACCGTCGGGCTGCTCATGGACCGGAGCATATACCAAGGATGTCGAATGATATAATTCGGGCCGCACATGAAGGCCGTTTTGAACGGGCAGAACGCTGCCGCAACGCCGGCCAACACAGCGGATTTCGCCGGGCTCGACGCGCAGCAGCTGCTGGCCGTCCATCGCTGCATGCTCCTCTCGCGCAAACTCGATGACAAGGAAATCCAACTCAAGGGCCAGAGCCATATTTTTTTCCAGATCAGCGGCGCCGGCCACGAGGCGGTCCTCGTCGCCGCGGGCCTGTGCCTGAAACCAGGATACGACTGGTTCTTCCCCTACTACCGCGATCGCGCGCTGTGCCTGCAGCTCGGGATGACGCCGCTCGAGATGCTGCTCGCCGGCGTCGGCGCCAAGGACGACCCGAATTCCGGCGGTCGGCAGATGCCGTCGCACTGGGGCAGCACGAGAATCAACATCGTGTCGGCGTCGAGCCCGACGGGCACGCAGGTGCTGCACGCCGTCGGCGCCGCGGACGCCAGCGTCATCTACAGCCGCGTCCTGGCGATTCCCGATCGGGACGCGCGCTTCAAGAGTGACGAGCTCACCTACGTCTCGCTCGGCGAAGGCGCCACGAGCGAAGGCGAATTCTGGGAGTCGCTCAGCACCGCGTGCACCAGGAGCCTCCCGATTCTCTTTCTCGTCGAGGACAACGGCTACGCGATTTCCGTTCCGGTCGAGGTGCAGACGCCCGGCGGCGACATTTCGCGACTCGTTCGATCGTTCCCCGGTCTTCACGTCGACTCGATCGATGGCACCGACTTTCTCGCCAGCCTGCACGCCATGCGGGAGGCGACCGCGTACGTTCGCGCGCGCCGCGGGCCTGCCTTCGTGCACGCGCGCTGTATTCGTCCGTACTCGCATTCGCTGTCCGACGACGAAAAGCTGTACAAGCCGCCGGCCGAGCGTGAAGCGGAGGCGCGCCGGGACCCGATCACGAAATTCGCCGAGCTCCTGATTGCGAACGGCGTCGCGACGGCCGACGACCTGGCCGCCATGGCGGCCGAGGTCCACCAGGAAGTGAACGATGCCGCGCTGAAGGCGCTCGCGGCGCCCAGGCCGGCCCGGTCCACGGCGACCGACTGGGTGTACTCGCCCGACGTCGACCCGACGTCCTCCGCGTTCGAGACGCCGGCGCATCCGGAAGGCAAGCCCGACACGATGGTCGGCACAATCAACCGGACGCTGAAGGACGAAATGGCTCGCGACCCGCGCATCGTCGTCTTCGGCGAGGACGTCGCGGACGTCAGCAGGCGCGAGGCGCTGGGCAAGGTGCCCGGCAAGGGCGGCGTGTTCAAGCTGACGCATGGCCTTCAGCGGCTATACGGCGACGATCGCGTCTTCAATTCGCCGCTCGCGGAGGCCAGCATCGTGGGGCGGGCGGTGGGGATGGCGGTCCGCCGGCTGAAACCTGTCGTGGAGATCCAGTTCTTCGACTACATCTGGCCGGCGATGATGCAGATCCGGGACGAGATGTCGATGATGCGGTATCGATCGGGCAACACCTGGTCGTGCCCGATGGTGATTCGCGTGCCGATCGGCGGCTACATTCGCGGCGGCCCGTACCACAGTCAGTCGGGCGAGAGCATCTTCGCGCACTGTCCGGGCATCCGAATCGCGTATCCCTCGAACGCGGTCGATGCGGCCGGTCTGCTCAGGACATCGATTCGCTGCGACGACCCGGTGCTCTTCCTCGAGCACAAACACCTGTATCGCCAGACCTACAACAAGGGTGAATACCCCGGCAAGGAGTTCATGATCCCGTTCGGCCGCGCGAGCCTCCGCCGCGAAGGCGACCACGTCATCGTCGTGACGTGGGGCGCGCTCGTTCAGCGATCGCTGCTCGCGGCGCAGCAGGCGGAAAAGGACGGCGTCAGCGCAGCCGGTACTCGACCTGCGAACGATCATGCCGTACGACTGGGAGGCGATTGCCGCCCAGGTCAGGCGCACCAGTCGCGTCGTCGTCGCGCACGAAGATCAACTGACGTGTGGCTTCGGCGCGGAAATCGCGGCGCGCATCGCCGGCGAGCTCTTCGAGCACCTCGACGCACCGGTCCGGCGGGTCGGCGCCCTCGATGCGCCCGTGGCCTATTGTCCCGATCTCGAGGAAGCCATCCTTCCCCAGGCGTCCGACATCCTCAAAGCGATTCGCGAAACGGCAAGCTACTGAGATCCTCGCACTTGCTCGGGACCGCGGCGATCGTGGCCGCAGGGTTCGTCGCGCCAAGACCGGTTCTCGCCATTCGCGCCGAGATCCTTCAAGCCACGAACGCCGTGCCTGCGCACGTCGCGGGACGGTTTCGCGAACCGATTGGCTTCCAGCAATCGCGAGACGGTCGCTACTTCGTGTTCGATCGTCGGGGTCATACGGTCTACGGCCTGGACGATGATCTGTCGAGCGCGTGGGAGATCGTGCAGATCGGTTCCGAAGAAGGCCGCATCATCGACCCAACGGCGTTTGCCGTGGAACCCCACGGCACGTTCGTGGTCGCCGACGCGCCGAGCGGCAGGGAGCGCATCCAGATCTTTTCATCGGCGGGCTTTCGCGCGGGCGGGTTCCTCCTGCCCGGCCGATTGAAGCAGCGCGTGACGCTCGACAACCTCGTGCTGAACGGGATCGGCACCCTTCAGTACAACGGCACCTCGATTCTGATGTCACAGCCGGAAACCGGCGCGCTCATCACTGAGTACACGCTCCAGGGAGGTGCCAACCGCCTGATGGGCACGCTGCGCAAGTCCGGATACGAGAGCGATGCCGATCTGCATCTCGCGCTGAACAGCGGCATTCCCCTCGCTGATCCCGACGGCGGCTTCTACTTCGTCTTCCAGACGGGCACGCCGGCCTTCCAGAAATACGATCGGCAGGGCCGCCTGGTCTTCGAACGCCGCATCGAGGGACGCGAGATCGACCCGCTCATCGCGAACCTCCCGACGACCTGGCTGCGTCGCAAGACGAGCGAGGGTGAGCTGCCCCTCGTCACGCCGACCGTTCGATCGGCGGCCGTCGATCCCGCCGGACGACTCTGGATCGCGTTCGTGACGCCGCACATCTACGTCTACGACCGCGACGGCGACAAGATCCGCAGCCTTCAGCTGCGGTCCACCGGACTGGTCGCGCCCAACAGTCTGTCGTTCGGCAAGGATGGTCGACTGCTGGTCACGCCAGGGCTCGTGGAATTCAAGCCATGATCGTCGCGGCTCATCTGACGCGCCGCTTCGGAACGCGCGTGGCCGTCGAGGACGTGTCCTTCGAAGTCGGACGATCCGAGATCGTCGCGCTGCTCGGCCCCAACGGTGCCGGCAAGACGACGACGCTCCGTATGCTCGCGGGCTTGATCAGTCCTTCCGCCGGCTCGGTCGCGATCGATGGCGTGACGCTGGCGACGTCAACAGCGGCTGCTCTGAGAGCGCGAATCGGCGTGCTGACCGAAGTCCCCGGGCTGTGGGATCGCCTGACCGTCCGTGAAAATCTTCGCGTGTACGCGCGGCTCTACGCCCTTCCGGCGCCCGATACCACCATCGATCGATCGCTCACCCAGTTCGGGCTGACCGACTACGCGTCGACCCCGGCCGCGGAATTGTCCAAAGGCACGCGGCAGAAGGTCGCACTCGCGCGTGCGCTCCTTCACGACCCGAAGGTGCTGCTGCTGGACGAACCGACGTCCGGACTCGACCCCGAAATCAGGCGCAGCGTGCGGCGACTGCTGGAAGATCGTCGCGCCGCCGGATGCTCGATTCTCGTGTCCACTCACAACCTGGACGAGGCTGAACGTATCGCCGACCGGGTGGCCGTCCTGGATCGACGGCTGCTGGCGCTTGATCGCACGACTACGCTCCGGCGCCGGCTGACGACGGGACGGCTGTTCGTCCGTCTCGATGGCGATGTCAACGGCATGATGCCGCTTCTCCGGCGTTTTGATCCCGACGCCACCGTCGAGGACGGCGCCGTCGTCATCCGGGTCACCGACCTCGAACGCGATACGCCGGCAATCGTGGCCTCGCTGGCGTCCGCGGGCGCTCGAGTGCTGGAGGTCCGGCCCGAAGATGCCGCCGCTCGAAGACGTCTACATGCACCTCGTTGGCGAGAAGCCCGAGCGCCTCGAGAGGCCGGTGTAGGCCTGTAGGCCATGTCGACCATGACGCGAATCCGGGTCCTCGTGCTCAAGGAATTTCTCGATCTCCGGCGGAACGCGACGGCGCTCGTGCCCGTGATGATCGTCACGCTGATGTCGCTGGTGCTGCCGTTCATGATCGTCGTCGCCATCCCGCGAATCAGCGGCCAGCCGCTCGATCACGATGCGGATCTGATCAGGGTCAGCCAGCGTGGCGGGCGTGCAGGCGAGCCTGTCGGCTGACGGTCAAATCCAGTTCTTTCTCTTTCAGCAGTTTCTGATGCTGTTTCTGCTGACGCCGATCACGGGCGCGATGGCGCTCGCGGCGCATTCGATCGTCGGCGAGAAGCAGGCGCGGACGCTCGAACCGCTGCTGGCGTCGCCGATCACGACCGTCGAGCTCCTGGTCGCGAAAGTCCTGGGCGCGCTGTTGCCGACGCTCGCGATCTCGACTTATCGGCCTGGCATTCTATTTCGTCGGTATCATCCTGTTCGCCGATCCGGGCGTCGCGGCCGCCATGCTCACGGCACGCACGGTGTTGCTCGTCGCGGTCATCGGGCCGGCCGCCGCGCTCGTTTCCCTGCAGTCCGCCATCGTCATCTCGTCGAGGGTCAACGATGCGCGGACGGCGCAGCAGTTCGGCGTCCTCATCATGATTCCGCTTACGGCGCTGCTCGTGGCGCAGTTCACCGGGTCGCTTGTGGCTGTCGGCGCACGGCGCTGGCCTTCATGGGGTGGGTTTGCTGGGCATCTGGGTGCTGCTGACGATGGTGTCGGCGAGGCTGTTCGAGCGCGAAGCCATCCTGACGAGGTGGAAGTAGCCGGGCGCGCTTGACTCGGTGTCCGGAGCTGAATGAATATTCATTCAGTCATGGCCTCGACCGCCGCCACGCCGCAGACTCCGTTCCGAGCCGTCACCGGGACCCAAGCGCGACGCCATCCTGCGCGCGGCCATCGACGTCTTCGCCGAACGCGGCTATTTCAACGCTCAGGTCGCCGACGTCGCCCGCGCCGCGGGTGTCGCGGCCGGCACGGTCTACCTGTATTTCCGCAGCAAGGACGACCTCCTGATTTCGATTTTCGAGCGCGGCATGCGCGAGGCGCTGGCCGAGGGCCGCGCCGCTGTCGAGGCTCTGGACGATCCGCGCGAACGCCTCCGCCGTTTTGCGCAGCTCCACCTGGCACGCCTGGGCCGCGACCGCAACCTCGCCGTCGTGTTCCAGGTCGAGTTGCGGCAATCCACGAAGTTCATGGAGCGATTTTCCGCGACGCTCCTGCGCGAGTACCTCGGCCTCCTGCGCAACGCGATTGCCGAAGGACAGCGTGAGGGGCTCCTCCGGGACGACATCAAGCCGACCGTGGCCGCGAAAATGCTGTTCGGCGCGCTCGACGAGATGGCCACGAACTGGATTCTCAGCCGGCGGCGGTATCAGCTCGAAGCCGATGCCGACGCGATCGTGGATCTCTTTCTGAACGGAGCGCGCGCCCGATGAGCGGGCCGCACGCTCCCATCCGGACGGCGGCCGTGCTGGGCGCGGGGACGATGGGCGCACAGCTCGCGGCGCTCTTCGCCAACATCGGCGTACCGGTTCTCCTGCTCGACCTCACCGAGGACATGGCTCGCGAGGGTCTCAAGCGGGCACGCTCGCTGAAGCCGGATCCTTTCTTCTCCCGCCACTCACATCGGCTCGTCACGACGGGCGGCTTCGACACACACGCCGCAGCTCTGCGCGACGCGGACTGGATCCTCGAAGCCGTCGTGGAGCGGCTCGACGTCAAGCGCGCGCTTTTCGAGCGAATTGATTCGGCGAGGCGACCTGGATCGATTCTGACGTCGAACACATCCGGTATTCCCATCGCGCGCGCTGGCCGAAGGTCGCAGCGCCGATTTCCGGAAGCACTTTCTCGGCACGCACTTCTTCAATCCGCCTCGGTACCTGCCGCTCCTCGAAGTCGTGCCGACATCAGACACCGATGCCGCGGTCACAGAACGCGCGAAGTGGTTCGCCGATCACCGGCTCGGCAAGGGCGTCGTGCTGGCGAAGGACAAGCCGAACTTCATCGGCAATCACCTGGTGATTCAGGGCGGCGCGCTCGTGCTGAAAGCGCTCGAATCGGGACGCTACACGATCGAAGAGATCGACGCGATCACCGGGCCCGCGATAGGTCGCCCGAAGAGCGCGACCTTTCGCACGATGGATCTCGTGGGCATCGACATCCTGGCACACGTCGCGCCCAACTTGAATATCGGGCTGCCGGCGTTTGTGACGACGATGCTCGAACGCGGATGGATTGGCGACAAGGCCGGGCAGGGCTTCTACAAGAAGACCAGGACCGCGACGGGCACCGAAATCCTGACACTCGATCCCGGGACGATGGAGTATCGGCCGCGCCAGGCTGCGAACCTGCCGGCCCTCGAGACCGCGCGGACCATCGATGACACCGGGGTTCGCATCAAGGCGCTGTTCTTCGGCAAAGATCGCGTCGGCGAATTCCTTCGCGAGACCCTGGGCCCGAACCTCGCGTACACGGCGCGCGTGGCACCGGACATCGCCTGTTCGATAGACGACGTCGATCGGGTGATGAAGTGGGGCTTCGGCTGGGAGCTTGGGCCGTTCGAAATCATGGACGCGATCGGCCCGCCGCAGGTCCTGACCGGCGCAGACGTGAGCCTGATTCCGGCGGGTGGCCGCTTCCGAAGCGACGGGGTGCCTCCGGCTGCCCCGGATCTGCAGATCCTCAAGTCGGCCAAAGATCGGCAGCAGGTTGTCCGGAAGAATGCCGGCGCGAGCCTCGTGGACCTGGGTGACGGTGTGCTGGCCGTCGAATTCCACTCGAAGATGAACGCCATCGGCGGCGACACGATTCAGATGCTGCACGCCGGCGTGAAGGAGGCCGCCGCGAACTTCGCGGCGCTCGTCGTCGGCAACGACGCACCGAACTTTTCTGTCGGCGCCAACCTGATGCTTCTGCTGCTCGAAGCCCAGGAGGGCAACTGGGACGAAATCGACCTGATGATCCGCGCCTTCCAGAACGCGACGCAGGCGCTGCGATTCGCCGACGTCCCGGTCATCGTCGCGACCGCCGGGATGACGCTTGGGGGCGGCTGCGAAATCGGATTGCACGGTGACCGCGTTCAGGCCGCGGCGGAAAGTTACATCGGTCTGGTGGAGACCGGCGTTGGACTGATCCCGGGCGGTGGCGGCACGAAGGAGATGCTCGCGCGCGCCGTCGAAGGCCTGCCGCCCGGAGCGACAGACCTGCTGCCGTTTGTGCAGCGCGCGTTCGAAACGATTGGCTTCGCCAACGTGTCGACCAGCGCGGCGCATGCGGTGGAGCTCGATTACATCGACGCGACCGATCGCGTCACGATGAATCGCGAGCGGCTGATGGCCGACGCGAAGGCCTTTGGGCTCGAGCGGGTGAACGAGGGCTATCAGAAGCCCGTGGCACGGACTGCTATTCCAGTGGGAGGCGACACGGTTTTGGCGGCCATCAAGCTCGGCATCCACCTCGCCTGGAGAGCCGGCCGAATCTCCGACCACGACGCGGTCGTCGGACGCGCGCTCGCCAACGTACTGGCAGGAGGATCGCTCCCGAATCAGTCGATGGTCTCCGAGCAGTACCTCCTGGATCTCGAGCGCGAGGCATTTCTCAAGCTGTGCGGCGAGCGCAAGACGCTCGAGCGCATTCAGCACACGCTCAAGACCGGGAAGCCGCTGCGCAATTAGTCATGGCATTCGTCGAACGAGGCCACGGCACACCGCTCGTTTTCATCCCCGGCCTTCAAGGGCGATGGGAGTACACGCGGCCCACGGTGGACGCGCTGGCAAGGCACTTCCGTGTGGTGACGTTCTCGCTCGCTGACGAGCCCGCCGCGAAATTCGCGTTCACTCCCGACCTCGGCTTCGACGGCTATGCGGATCAGGTGCTCGCCGCACTCGATTCGAATCGAACGGCGCAGGCGGTGATCTGCGGTGTGTCGTTCGGTGGTCTGGTGGCGCTCCGATTTGCCGCACGACATCCCGGCCGCGTCTCCGCTCTCGTTCTCGCCTCGACGCCCGGGCCCGGCTGGCACCTGCGGCCGCGACACGATCTGTATGCACGATGGCCACGAGTCTTCGGCCCGCTGTTCATTGCCGAAGTGCCGTTTCGGGCGCGACCGGAACTTCGCGCCGCGCTGCCCGATGCGGCGGCACGGCGAGCGTTCTCTCGATCGATCCTTCGGACGCTCATGTCGGCGCCGGTCTCGCTCAGGAGGATGGCACGACGCGCAAGGCTTATCGCCTCGTACGATGCCGCGATCGACTGCGCGCGGATCTCGGCGCCGACGCTCGTCGTCACCGGCGAACGCGATCTCGATCATGTGGTCGACGTCGACGGTTCCTCGCGCTACGCGCAACTGATCGCCGGATCCCAACACTTCGTGCTGCGCGGAACGGGCCATCAGGGCACACTGACGCGGCCGGATCTGTTCGTGGAGCGGGTCCGGGAATTTGTCGAGTCGACGGGAGCGCCTGCGGCCATGCCAGGCGAGAGCCTGCGACGCTCGAGCGAGGCACAAGGAGCGCGAGGCTTCAGCCGAGCGTTGAGTTCGTGATGCCAGTTCTCGAACTCGCGGGCCCGGCAGGGCGCCTCGAAGCGGTGATCGACGAGCCGGCGGCAGCCGGCACGATCGGCGCCGACGGATTGTTGAACATCGGCCATCAGAGCGGACTGCGCGCCGCCGTCGTCTTCGCCCATCCGCTCACCACCATGGGCGGGACGATGCACACGAAAGTGGTGTATCAGTCCGCGAAGGCAATGAGCCGGATCGGGTGTGCCGTGCTGCGCCTCAACTTCCGCGGCGCGGGGGCGAGCGCGGGGACGTTTTCGAACGGCCCCGGCGAAACGGAAGACTTTCTCGCGGCGCTGGACTACATGCGAAACGCGTATCCCGACGCGCCGCTCTGGGTCGCCGGCATGTCGTTCGGCGCATGGATCGCGCTGACCGCGGGCGCTGGAGATCCGCGCGTCTCGACGCTCGTCGGGATCGCGCCGCCGCTGTCGCGATACGACTTCAGTGCCGTCGAGCGCAGCACCAAGCCGAAGTTCTTCATCCAGGGCGAGCGTGACGAGATCTGTCCGTTGAAAGACATGCGCGAGTTCTACTCGCGCGCCGCGGATCCCAAGGAACTCGTCGTCATCGACGGCGCGGACCATCTGTTCGACGGTAAGGTGACGGAGGTCGCCGAGGCCATCGAGGACCTGCTGGGAGATTGGCATGACTGAAGCCGTCATCGTAGCGGCAGCACGAACCGCCGTCGGCAAAGCACCGAACGGCACACTGCGAGGTGCGCGGCCCGACGAACTGGGCGCCGCCGCGATCACGGCCGCGCTCGACCGCGCGCCGGGACTGGATCCCGCGGACGTCGAGGACGTGATTCTCGGGTGTGCGATGCCTGAGGCCGAGCAGGGCATGAACGTCGCGCGTATCGCAAGCCTGCGCGCCGGCATCCCCGTGAGCGCGTCGGCAGTAACCGTCAATCGCTTCTGCTCCTCCGGCCTTCAGGCGATCGCGTATGCCGCCGAGCGCATCATGTGCGGATCCGCCTCGGTCATCGTCGCCGGCGGTACCGAGTCGATGAGCCTCGTGCCGATGGGCGGCAACAAGATCGCTCCCAATCCGACGCTGATGGATTCTTACCCTGACGTGTATCTCAGCACGGGGCTGGTTGCCGAAAACCACGCGCGGGAATCGGGAATCTCCCGCGAGGCACAGGACGCCTTTGCGCTCCGCAGCCACCAGCGCGCGATGGCCGCGATTCAGGCCGGCAAATTCGCCGAGGAGATCGTGCCGGTCGTGGCCAGACTCGTCGACGTTCAGGTCGACGAGCGTGTCCTGGTGGCCGCGGGAGGGAGTACGAAAGCTTCGGCTGAACGTCCGATGGCAGCAGGATGGAGCGCGAAGGCTTCAGCCGAGCGGATGGTTCGCACCTTGACGTTCGAGGTGGACGAAGGACCGAGGCGCGACACATCGGCGGAAGCGCTCGCGAAGCTCAGGCCGGCGTTCCACGCGAAAGGCACCGTGACGGCGGGCAACTCATCGCAGACGAGCGACGGCGCCGCCGCGGTCGTCGTCATGTCGGCTGCGGCCGCGCGCGAGCGCGGCCTGATGCCGCTTGGCCGCTTCGTCACGTTCGCGACGGCCGGCGTGGAACCCGAGCGCTTCGGCATCGGGCCCGTCCCGGCGATCCGCAAGGCCCTGAAACTCGCTGGGCTGACGCTCGATCAGATCGATTTGATCGAACTCAACGAGGCGTTCGCCGCTCAGGTCCTCGCATGCCTCAAGGAGTTGCCGATCGATCCGGACCGGCTGAACGTCAACGGCGGCGCAATCGCGCTGGGCCACCCGCTCGGGTGCACCGGCGCAAAGTTGACGACGACGATTCTGCACGAGATGAAACGGCGGAAGGCCCGGTACGGCATGGTCACGATGTGCGTCGGGGGCGGCATGGGTGCTGCCGGGATATTTGAAAACCTGTCGTGATTCGGGATTTGGGGGGATTTGGGATTCGCGATTGGGATTCGGGACGCTGTCTGTGACAGAGCGCGCCTGCGGCCATACCGAGCGAAGGCGACGGTTCTTAGCCTGAGCGAGGTATCAGCGTAAGTACGCGGCGGGGGTGGGGCCCCGGCGCAAGTGAAGAATGTGCGTCGGGGGCGGCAGGGGTGCTGCCGGGGTGTTTGAAAATCTGTCGTGATTCGGGATTTGGGATTTGGGAGTCGCGATTGGGAATCGGGATTCGGCTGTGACTGGGCGCCTGCGGCCACACTGAGTTGACTGGGAGAGCAATGATGACGACTACAGCATCGACGATTCTTCGCGGCGGCGAATGGCTTCTGCAGGAAAGTGACGCTGACAGCGTCTTCACACCGGAGCGCCAGACCGAGGAACATCGCCTCATCGGTCGCACAGCCCAGGAATTCGTGGACAACGAAGTGCTTCCGGTCCTGGACCAGCTCGAACAGAAGGACTGGGACCTCGCGCGGAAACTCGTCCAGCGCGGCGGCAGCCTCGGGCTCCTCGGCGTCGACGTCCCCGAAGCGTACGGCGGCGTCGGCCTCGACAAGGTGACCTCACTCGTGGTCAGCGAGAAGCTGGCCAGGTCGGCGTCCTTCGGCGCCGCGTTCGGCGCGCAGGCCAACCTCACGATCGTCCCGCTGATGCTCTTCGGAACCGAAGCGCAGAAGCAGAAGTACCTGCCGAAGCTGATGTCGGGCGAGCTCATCGGCGCTTACGGTCTGAGCGAAACGGGATCGGGTTCTGACGCGCTCGGCGCGCGGACGCGCGCAACCCAGCAAGCCGACGGCAGCTTCGTCCTCAACGGCGAGAAGATGTGGATCACGAACGGCGGCTTTGCCGATCTGTTCGTGATCTTCGCAAAGGTCGATGGCCAGGCCTTCACGGCCTTCCTCGTCGAGCGCGGCTTCGGCGTCAAGAGCGGCAAGGAAGAACACAAGATGGGCCTGCACGGCTCGTCGACGACCGCGCTCATCTTTCAGGACGTGAAGGTCCCCGCCGAAAACGTCCTCGGCGAAGTCGGCAAGGGCCACAAAGTGGCGTTCAACGTGCTGAACTTCGCACGCTTCAAGCTGGGCGCGATGTGCGGCGGCGGCGCGCAGGCGGCGATTTCGGAATCGGCGAAGTACGCGGCCACGCGCCGGCAGTTCAACGCGCCGATCGCGTCGTTCGGCGCCATCAAACACAAGATCGGAGAAATGGTCGTCAAGACCTACGCGACCGAGAGCCTGCTCTACCGGACTGCGGGCCTCGTGGACGCACGGGTTGACGCGACGCCGCACGAACCGACCGATGGTTCTGCCGCTTTGAATGCGTTCGAGGAGTACGCGGTCGAGGCGTCGATTGCCAAGGTGTTCGGCAGCGAAGCGCTGAACTACGTGCTCGACGAGAACATCCAGATCCACGGCGGCAACGGCTTCGTCAAGGACTACCCCGCCGAGCGCCACTACCGGGACGCGCGAGTCAACCGCATCTTCGAGGGCACGAACGAAATCAACCGCTTGCTGATTCCTGGCATGCTGGCGCGCCGCGCCGTCAAGGGCGACCTGCTTTTGATTCCGGCGGCCAGGGCGCTGCAGGACGAGCTGTTGTCGCCCCCGGCGGCGCCCTCGATGGAGGACGGTGTGCTCGCGGAAGAACGTCGAGCCGTCGCGGCGTTCAAGAGGGTGGCGTTGATGGTGCTGGGCCTGGCGATGCAGACGTTCGGCACGAAACTGACCGACGAACAGGAAGTCCTGATGCACACGGCGGACATCCTGATGGAGGTCTTTGCCGCCGAAAGCGCGGTGCTGCGTGCGGAGGCGGCGGCCGCGGGCAAGTCGCCCAAGGCGTCGATCCACGTCGACGCGGCCCGGGTGTTCGTCAACGACGCGGCGCTCCGGATCGACGCGTCGGCGCGGCAGGCGCTTGCAGCCACCGTGGACGGCGACACCCTCCGGACGATGCTGGCGGCGCTCCGGCGGCTCATCAAGGTCATGCCGGTGAACACGGTGGTGCTGCGCCGGCGCCTCGCCGACGAAACCGTCTCGCGCGGAGGTTACCCGTTCGCGTAGGTCAGGTGGGTGAGGAGCGCCTGCGGCTATGCTGAGGAGCGGCCTGTGCAGCCGCGACGAAGCATCAGCGTAAGCACGCGCTGGGGGTGGGGCCCCAGCGCCAGTGAAGAAAAGCAGATCCAATGTTTCTAACAGGCAAGCCAGGTAGCTATGCGATCTTGATCGCCAGTGTGCTGTTTGCGTCCTGCGCGAACCGTCCGCCAGAGGAACCCAAGGACTACGCGGCGAAGATCGCGGCGGACCGCGCGGCCAAGGACGCCGCGTTCGCCCGCGACAACGACCCTGTCCCGCAGAATCGGAAGGCCGAGCTGCTGCCGCTCGGCTACTTCCCCATCGATCCCGACTACAACGTCGCGGCCGCGCTGAAGGTCATCGACGATCCGACGATCATCGAAATGACGACGTCCGCGGGCGGCGCCGACAAGTTCCGGCGCGTCGGCACGCTGGAGTTTTCGCTGAAGGGCCAGCCGCTCAAGTTGACGGCGTTCACGCCCGCGGCTTCACGAACCGCCGATCGCCTCTTCGTCCCGTTCAGCGATCTGACCAGCGGCACGGAAACATACGCGGCCGGCCGCTTCCTCGACATTGATCGCACGGCAACGGGCATCTACCAGATTGATTTCAACCGCGCATATTTTCCGTACTGCTACTACAGCCCCACATGGGAATGTCCGTATCCGCCGGCGGAGAATCGGCTGAAACTGCCCGTCAGAGCTGGCGAGCGGATGAAGAAATCTTTGAGCTGATGCTTCGCGCGATTGTTTTCGATTTCGACGGCGTGCTCGCCAACAGCGAGCCGCTCCATTTCCAATCGTTTCGTGACGTCCTCGCCGCAAGCGGTGTCGTCCTCACCGAGATGGACTACTACGCCCGTTACCTGGGCTACGACGATGCGGGAGCGTTCGCGGCGATTGGAAACGATCAGCGGCGGACCTGGACGCGTCAGGACATCGTGGAATTCGTAGCTCGAAAAGCTGAGCGGATGACGGAGCTCGAGCGAAACGTGTCCGTCCTGTTCCCTGGCGCCGCGGAGACGGTTCGGCGGGCGGCCGCAACGATGCCGATCGCGATTGCATCCGGCGCACTGGGGCACGAGATCCGGCGCGTACTCGATCGCGAAAACCTGACCGCGTGCTTTTCGGCGATCGTCGCAGCCGAAGACACGCTCCGGAGCAAGCCGGCGCCCGATCCGTACGCAAGGGCGGTCGAACTTCTGCGGCGGGAGCGTGTCGCGGATCTGGAACCCCATCAGTGTCTCGCCGTCGAAGATTCGGTGTGGGGTCTCCAGTCGGCCCGCGACGCGGGCCTCAGGACGCTCGGCGTGGCACAGTCCTATCCCTCCGACGCCCTCCCGGCCGACCTCGTCATCGAGACAATCGGCGACTTGGATCTTGCCAGCCTGCGAAGTTTCATGGCCCCGTAACCCGTTGCGATTTGAACAACCATCCAAATCGTTGGATTCTGGCCTGATTTCGCTCTTTTTCACAGCCCTTTCGCCTTTACAACCTCCTCCTCCGCGCCCGACACTCGATCATTACCGGACAGCGCACGCATTCAGACGGTGCGTCGTCCGCGGGACTCATGCAATCAATTCGGCGGTTGTTTTTTCGGAGGAGGAAGGATGAGAGTTCGAGCAATGGCCCTTGCGCTTGTGGCGCTGCTGGCCAGCACGTCGCTGGCGAGCGCCCAGGGTCAGCAGACGGGCGAAATCTTTGGTAGGGCAATCGACCAGTCAGGCGCGGTGCTGCCGGGCGTCACCGTGACCTTGACCGCTCCCGCCTTGCTGCAGCCACTCGTGGCTGTCACCAGCGAGACGGGCAGCTATCAGTTTCCGCGTCTTGAAATCGGTGTCTACTCGGTCAAGTTCGAGCTGACCGGATTCAAGACGGTCGTCAACGAGGCCGTCCGTGTAACGGTCGGCTTCAGCGCCCAGATCAACGCCATGATGGGTGTCTCGACGGTGCAGGAGACGATCACGGTCACGGGGCAAACCCCGATCGTGGACACGAAGGAAACGGGCACGAAGCAGACGTTCACCAACGAGCTGCTCCAGAGCATTCCCTCCGCCCGCGACCCGTGGGTCATCCTGCAGCAGACCGCCGGCATCGCCATGGACCGCGAGAACGTCGGCGGCAACATGTCGGGCCAGCAGTCCAACTACGTGTCGCGCGGCGGCAACCCGACCAACAACAAGTGGTCGCTTGACGGCGTCGACATCACCGACATGTCGGCCACCGGATCCTCGCCGAGCTACTACGACTTCGACATGTTCGAGGAAATGACCGTAAACACCGGCGGCGTCGACGTGACGCAGCAGACCGGCGGCGTGGGCATCAACCTTGTGACCAAGGCCGGTTCGGACAAGTTCCGCGGGTCCGGCCGGCTACTACCGGACGAGCGATAATCTCGAGGCGACCAACGCGACCGACACGATTCGCATGCAGGGCGGCGGGGCGGGGAATCCGATCCAGGACATCAAGGACTACGGTATCGAAGTCGGCGGCCCGATCAAGAAGGGCCGGGCCTGGATCTGGGGCGCGTACGGCACGCAGAACATCAACGTCGGCGTCGTGGGCTTCTATCAGCCAACGCCCACGTGCCAGCAGATCAAGTCGGACACCGCGAAAGATCCGCTCTCGCACCCCATCGAGGACGTCAACGGCTGCTTGAACACCGATCAGACCACCATCAAGACGACGAACCTGAAGGGCGAAGTACAGCTCGCCAAGGGCAACAAGCTCAGCCTCTACAGCCTGTTCTCGGCCAAGCAGCGCAACGCCCGCAACGCGAGCGACCTCACGCCGATCGAGTCGACGGTGCGGCAGGACGCCGTCCCCAGCAGCTACGGGACCAGCTACTGGGTGACGGGGCCGAACCCAACCTACAAGTTCGGCGATCAGTGGGTGGTGAGCGATCGGTTGCTGCTCGACGTTCAGTACGCGCACGTCGGCAACAACTTCATCCTCGACTACCACGACCCGTCGTACGCCACGCAGACGCCGGCGCCGGGTGTGTTCGGTCTTCAGCCGACCTTCATCATCTCGACCACACTGAACGGGCGGTCCACGCCAGACAACTCGTATTCCGTCAATATCCGGCCGGTGAACAGCCTAACCGTGAACACCAACTACTTCATGCCCGGCGTCGCCGGCGGTGATCACGCGTTCAAGATTGGCGGGTACTGGCGCGACAACGCGAGCCAGGGCGGCACGCACACGCCCGGCAACGCGGTCGCGCGATTCCCGACCTCCGCCGAGCTGGCCAATCCGAACGACTGTGCCACGCTTGCCGTCGGCTGCCAGATGCAGCTCACGCGTGACGCCTCGACCCAGTACAAGCTGACTAACATCTCGTTGTACGGCCAGGACACCATCACGCACGGCAAGCTAACGCTGCAGCTCGGCGTCCGGTACGATTACAACCATGATCGGGCGCTGACTTCGTCGGTCGTCGCCAACCCGATTCTTCCGAACGTCCTTCCAGCGGTGACGTTCGCCGGGGCGGACCCCGGGATCAAATTCAACAACCTCTCGCCGCGCCTCGGGCTCACCTACAACCTCACGGGCGACGGTAAGACCGTCCTGCACGGCAACTATGCGATGTACTGGGGCCAGGTCGGCGTCGCCGGCTACTCGTTCCAGGTCAATCCGGTCACGCGGGTCAGCATCCGCTATCCCTGGGTGGACCTGAACCACGACACGTTCGTGCAGGCAAACGAGATCCAGCCGAGTGGGGGCAACTACGCCAACTTCCTCGCGTTGACCGGCAACTGGAACCCGGCCGCGCCGGGTTCGCCGACGACCGCGAACACGATCGACCCCAACCTGAAGAACGATCGCACGGACGAGATCATCTTCGGGCTCGATCGCGAGATCGGCGCGGGCTTCGCGGTGGGCGCGAATTACATCTGGCGCCGTTACTCGAACTTCCAGTTCACCGACACGCTCGGTCTGGATCCCTCGAACTTCACGGCGACGACATTCGCGCCGACGAACTGCCCTGGCAACGACGGTCTCAGGATCAGCGCCGGGAACTGCTCGCCGGTCCAGCTGTACGTCTCGAACGTTCAGGTCGGGGCGATTTCGACGCTGACCAACTTCACGTCAGACCAGTACAACCGCGCGTACAACGGCTTCGAGGTCAGCGCCCGCAAGCGGATGTCGAACCACTGGCTGATGAACAGCAGCTTGGCCTTCAACAGCACTATCGTGAACATGAACGGCTGGCCGGGCGACTCGGCGAGCGGTTTGTCGGTCGCAGGGATCGGCGAGGATCCCACGAACCGCTCGACGCGCAACGGTGCCCAGTACGACTACCTGTCGGCGGGCAGCGGCATCGGCAATCAATACGTCAACGCCAAGTGGCTCTTCAAAATCAGCGGCCTCTACAATCTGCCGTACGACTTCAACGTTGCGGCGAACTACAATTCCCGGCAGGGGTATCCGGAAGAGTTCGCGCTCAACAACGCCGCGCGTGTGAACGGCGAGGGCACGGTTCTGGTCCTCCAGAATCCTGTCGGCGAGACGCGGCTGCCGAACTTCCAGAATCTGGACTTCCACGTCGATCGTCCGATCAAGGTCGGCACGGTGCGGCTCGTGCCGGCGCTCGACATCTTCAACGTGTTCAACGGCAACACGCTTCTGGCCGTGCGCACGACCCAGAACGCGACCAACGCGAATCAGATCCAGGGTATTCTCGCGCCGCGCGTCGCTCGCCTGGGCCTTCGTGTGACCTGGTAGTGGTCGGAGCGCGAGGCTTCAGCCGAGCAGTCGGAGCGCGAGGCTTCAGCCGAGCGGGACAGACCAGGGCGGGGCGACAAGCCCCGCCCTTTTTTTATGTGAATTCGCGTTATCCTTGACCCGGTGCTGCGCGACAGCGTCGTCAACGCATTCGCCCGGGCGGCGCTGAGCCCGGACCCCGATCTCGCCGTCGCCGCGCTGATGATCGCGCGGATCGAGTACCCGAGCCTGGACGCCGGCCCGTATCTCGACCAGCTCGACGCCATCGGACGCGAGGCGCGCCGCCGCGTGGCCCAGGCACGGCCGTCGCCGCACGCCGCCCACGAGGTCGCGCCGGACGTGGACGCGGAGGGCTACGCGCGTGTCGTGGCGCTCAACGATTACCTGTTTGGCGAACTGCGCTTCGTCGGCAACGACCGGCATTACGAGGATCCGCGCAACAGCTTCCTGAACGAAGTCATCGATCGGCGGACGGGGATTCCCATCACCCTCGCGCTCGTCTACATCGAGGTGGCGCGGCGCGCGGACCTTCACGTCGAAGGCGTCAACTTCCCCGGACATTTTCTCGTCCGCTACCCCGGCGCGCCCGGCCTGAGCCAGGTACCGGGAGCCCGCGATCTCATCATCGACGCGCACCACGGCGGGGCGCTCTTGTCAGAAGACGCGTGCCGGACGATGCTCCGGCGCCATGAGGTCGATGGGCCGGACGACGGTCGAGAGGCCATCGATCCGCGGGTGTTCGCGAGGGCGACCAAGCCGCAGATCCTGCTGCGGATGCTCCTCAACCTGAAACGGATCTACGTGCAGATGCACTCGTTTCCCCAGGCGCGCGCCATCACGGAGCTGATGCTGGCCGTCGATCCCTCCGCCATCCACGAGCTCCGTGACCGCGGGCTGCTCGCGTATCACCTGAACGATTTTTCGGCCGCCCTGCGCGATCTGCAGGCGTACCTGCAGCTCTCGTCGGGACCCGAGCTCGACACGGAGGGGCGTGAAGAGCACGAGCAGATATGGGAGCACGTCAAGACCCTCCGCAAGCGCGTCGCCTCGCTCAACTGATGGGACGTTCACACTTCATGGTCACGGTCCGATTCGCACCTCGTTGACGATGGCCAGCCGCGCCAACAATTTCGACGCGCTGCGACTCCTGGGCGCGCTCCTCGTCGCCGTGGGTCACTCGATGGAAATCTTCACCGGCCGTGACTGGCTGGGCGCCGCGACGTCCAACCAGAGCCTCGGTGGCCTCGGCCTCAATATCTTCTGCGTGATCAGCGGGTACCTGATCACCAAGAGCCGGCTCCGTAACGACGCGCGTGACTTCGCCGTCTCGCGCGCATTGCGGATCCTGCCGGCACTGCTGGTCGCGATGCCGCTCATGGCGCTCGTGATGGGGCCGCTCGTCACGGCGCTGCCCCTTGGCGCGTATGCGCGTTCGGGGCAAACCTGGCGCTTTCTGACGAGCGCGCTGGTGTTTCCGTTGAATCCCGCACTGCCCGGCGTCTTCGGTGGCACCTTACTGGTCGGGCAGCTGTACTCGCTGACCGCGGAGGTCGCCTTCTACATCTTCGTCCTCAGTCTCGGCTGGTGGAAGCAGTTCCCGAAAATCGTTGCCGCGCTCTTCGTCGTCATGTGGATTGTGTTCCTCCGCACGAACTACGTCTCGATGCCCTTCACCCAGGTCACCGACCTTACGATTGGATCGACAACGGTCTTCTTTTTTCCGGTGCGCCTCGGCTCGCTGTGCGTGTTCTATCTGCTGGCAGGATCCGCCCTGGCGCTGTTCGGCCCCGACCCTGCGAAGCTCTCCGGTGCGGCCGCGCCGCTTCTGGCGATCTGGCTGGTAGCGCTATGGAACCCCGATCGCCAGGTGTACGACATGGTCGAGATGGCGCTTTTGCCGCTCGCCGTTCTCGGCGTGGGCCTGATGTCGCGCTACGTCGTGCATATTCCGCGCGTCATCGGCGACATCTCCTACGGCACGTACATCTATCACTTCGCGGTCGCCGAGTGGGTCTTCGCGTGGGGTCCGGCATCGCTGCGCAATGCGATCGGCATCCTGCCAGCCGTCGGCCTGGCGGCTTTGGTCGGCTGGCTGTCCTTCCACTTCGTGGAGAAGCGGGCGCTCGCGTACAAGTCCGCCCGCGTCAGCGCGGCGGTCGCCGACATGTCGGTGGCGGCCCAGGCAGCGATCACAGCCTAGAGGCGCTTCGCGTCCCTCGGGACACTCCTCGAGCAGCGGACATACAGCGCAGTGCGGATCCGCCTCCGTGCACGTCGCTGCCCCATGGTGATTGAGGTAGAGGAACGTCCGGCGGAAGATTGCTGGTTCTTGAGGAATCCGGGCGGACAGAGCTTCGCGAACCGATCGCGCGGTCTTCGAGAAATCCTTGTGCTCCTCGCCGTACCCGAGGCGCCGCGCGACGCGACTGATGCGGGCGTCCACGGGCATGACCGGCTGATCGGCGGCAAACAGGAGCATTCGATATGCACCCGCCTCGCCCATCTGCGGGATGCCTTTCAGTGCCCGGCGCGCCGGCCCGATCGGTCCTCGAATGGTTTTTGCCAGATCTGGCGCCCGCCTGAATCGATCGACGCCGGTCCGCAGCGCCTTGACGCGCTGCTCGAGATACGGGCCTGCGAGGGCGACGCTGTCCTCGAGCTTCTTCTGCGGCGCCCGCCACATCGCGTCAGGCGTCAGCGCGCGGATTCGCTTCAACGCCGCCAGCGCCACGTCGCGCTTGCGTGGCGTGGAATGCACGGACAGGACTTCCCACACGAACAGTGTGAAGGGATCGCTCGGCGGGGTTGGAAGCCTGCCGTAAAACGCCCGCAGTCGATCGACGAGCGCTTCAATGTTCACCGGGCTGACGGGGCCCACGGGCGCGGTCACGACGCCACACTCTGACACCCGCCGCACGCTCGGCGCAGTTTCATCCCGAAATCGGACGGCATTCCTTCTGTGGCTCTCTAGTCAACGCAAGAATGCAGAAATTCTTGCGTTTTTGCATCGATGCGTCGTTGCATTTCATGAGCGCGTTTTCGCGATCTCGTCGTACAGAATGGCGGACGCGATGATGCCATTGTGAAAGTTCTCGACGTCCAGCTTCTCGTTCGGCGCGTGCGCGTTCTCGTCGGGCAGACCGACGCCGAAGAGCACTGACGGCAGCCCCAGCTCTTCCTGAAACGTCGACACCACGGGAATTGAGCCGCCTTCGCGAGTGAACACGGGCTTCTGGCCGAAACCCTTCTCGATCGCGCGGCCGGCCGCCTGCACGTACGGATTGTCGTACGAGGTCATCCACGGCTTGCCGCCGTGCATGCGCGTCACTTTCACTTCGACCGTTTTCGGCGCGATGTCCTGCACGTACGCCTCGAACAGCTTCGCGATCTTGTCCGGATCCTGATTCGCCACCAGCCGCATGCTGACTTTAGCCATCGCGACGGCCGGCAGCACGGTCTTCGCGCCTTCGCCAGTGAAGCCGGACAGCAGCCCGTTGACTTCGAATGTCGGACGCGCCCAGGTCCGCTCCAGCGTCGTGTAGCCCGATTCGCCGTAGACCTTCGGGATGCCGAAGTCCTTCTTGTATTTCTTCTCGTTGAACGGCAGCTCCGCCCACGCCTGCCGCTCACTGTCTTTGAGCGGCACCACATCGTCGTAGAAGCCGGGAATCCTGATGCGGCCGCCGCGATCCTTCATCTGCGCGAGTATGTGCGACAGGACGATCGCCGGGTTCGCGACCGCGCCGCCAAACGATCCCGAATGAAGGTCCGTGCTGCTGCCACGGAGATCGATCTGGAAGTACACCAGTCCACGCAGGCCGTAGCAGATCGACGGGACGCCGCGGGCGAACATCGGGGAGTCCGAGATGACGACGACGTCGGCGGCGAGCTCGGCTTTGTGGGCGCGAATGAAGTCGTCGAGGTTGACGCTGCCGACTTCCTCTTCCCCCTCGAGGATGAACTTCATGTTCACGGGGAGCCGGCCGTTCTGTTTCAGGTGGGCCTCGACGGCCTTCAGGTGCATGAACACCTGGCCCTTGTCGTCGGCCGATCCGCGCGCGTAGATCTCACCGTCACGAATCGTCGCCTCAAACGGCGGAGACTCCCACAGCTCGAGCGGGTCGACGGGCTGCACGTCGTAGTGGCCGTAGAAGAGAATCGTCGGGGCTTGTTCACTGCGGGGGCCCCCACCCCCCGGAGACCCTTCCGCCGCGTGCAGCCAGTCGCCGTAGACGACGGGATTTCCCGGCGTCTCGATCAGGCGGACGTTCTGCAGGCCGATGCGCCGCCATCTCGTCGGCGCACCATTCGGCGCACCGCTTGACGTCGCCGGCGTGCTGCGGCAACGCGCTGATGCTTGGAATCGCAAGCAGCGCCTTCAGCTCTTCCAGATGCTTTTCGCGATTCACGTTGATGAAATCGATGACCTTGTCCATGTCCTTACAATCCCCTACATTTTCCACCGGGCGCCGTCGAACGCGGCCTGCCCCTCGGCACGAAGCTTCTCGAGGTGCGCGCGCACGTTCTCGCGCGCGGCGGGAAGCAACGCGGGGGCGAGATCATGATAGATGCTTTCGGCAATCGCTTCTACCGTGGTGTACCCCGCGCGAAGCGCCGCAATCACCTGCCGCTCGCGCTCCCGCCGGTGATTGAGATATCCGGTGATGAGCGCGCGCGGATCGTCGACGCGCGCACCATGCGCAGGCAGCAGTACGCGAGGCTCGTGTTCGAGCACACGCTCCAGCGAGCGCATGTAATCGGCCAGGTTGCCGCCGCGGCTCGCGTGGATCATCACGCTCGTGCCGAGCGCAACGAGATCACCCGTAAACATCGTCCCGCTCGGCGCATGCCAGAAGGACAGGTGATCCGGCGAATGGCCGGGCGTCGCGACGACGATCAGATCGTCGCGGCCTGCGATGATCGTATGACCGTGCGCGATCTCGTTCCACGTGACGCCGAACTGCTCGTCCTGGCCCGGCCAGGGCTGCTTCAGGAAACGCGCGCCAGGATGTTCTTCGGCGAGCCGCATGGCACCGCTCGCGTGATCGGCGTGCCCGTGCGTGACGAGCACATCGGTCAGTCGCGCGCGGCGGGCGTCGAGCGCTGCAGACACATCGGCGACGTGCGCGGGCATTCCGACGCCGGCATCCACGAGTACCGCAGGTCCGTCGTCGTCCGCGATGAGATATGTGTTGTTCCCGGAGCCGGTCATGGGGCTGGGATTGCCGGCCGGGAGGAGCAGCGGATCGAACACCTAGAAACTATAGCGAAGCGTGACGGACACGTGAGAGTTCCGATGATACTGGCCGAGAAAATCGTCGTCGTCGCCGGCGATGCCGACTCCGTCGATGGTCAGCCTCACGTGGCCCCCATATGTCTGAGAGTATTCGGCCTTCGCGAACAGCCCACGGCCGTTCTGATGCACGGCGCTCTCGAATGCCAAGCTCCGGCGAGGATCGATCGTGTAGGCGGCACGGCCGACGAACGATTTCGTCATCCCGCGGTCGGGCGCGAACGCCACCGCCAGGCGCTGCTCGGTGACGACCTCACCTGCATATCCGCCGACGAGCACCCACTCGCCGCTTTGACGTTCGAATTCGATCACGTAGAGGATGTAGTCGTCGCTGGGGACTGCTGACGCCGCGTCCGTGGACCGAAGTGTGACGTACTCGGCTTCGCCCTTCAGGGTCAGCCACTTCATCGGAATGGCGACGTCTGCGCCGTACGCCCGAATCGCCGGATACGCCCGCGTCAGCCGGAGCGCAGGCGCAGGATCCGGCGTGGACAGGATGTTCGGGAGGTGGTTGAAGCCGTTGAAGAACGACGCCGAATACTCGACGCCCGCACCCACATGGCTCCATCTGAACCCGATTTGCGTGCCGGTCGGATACACGGCGCCCGCGTCAACGAGCGGGATGCCAATGGCCTCCTGCGGCACGGCCGTCCAGCGCTGATCGAGAAGCGGCACGCGGCTCGGCGTCAGCCGCGTCCAGACGCCCTCGACGGTGTCGCCCTCGTGCTGGAACGACGCGCGCACGCCCGCAACCGGCAGGAATTCCGACGAAATGACGTTGATGAAATCGCTCGGCGCGAATCGATCGGTCGGGTGGATGATGTCCGTTTTCCCCCACCTGATGAACTGCTTGCCGATGTCGACGTTGAAGCCGCCTTTGCTGACCGTCGCCGACAGCCGCCGCACCGACAGCTTCGGCCGAAGGACGCCTCGATCCTGAAGGTCGAGGCGCCACTCCGTCTCGACCTGGTCGTGCGAATTGGCCCGGACGTCGAGTCCCGCAGTGAACCGCAACCAGTCGGCGGCTTTGATGAACAGTTCTTCGCGCGCCAGCAGATCGCCGACAACGTGCGCATCGTCGTTGAACGTCAGCTGCGGGAAGGCGTAGCCGACTCCCTCGACAAATCCTCTGGAGCTGACCGTCTGAGCCCGCGACTGCGCAGGCGCTGCGATCGCCACCATGAGCGCAATCGCGGCAACCGCGCGAGCGCCGTTCATTGTCGACGAATGGCCTGGAGGGTGAAATCTTCGTCCTTCAGCGCGACGTTGTACTCGAGCTTGTCGAGGGTCAGGCGCGTCCGGCTGCCACGCCGGAGATCGGCCATTTCGAGCTGACGCGCGGTCCAGATGCCCTGGACGTTGCGAATGTCGGCGTAGGCGAGACGACGAACGACCTCGTTCCTGATGAAGTTTTCGATTCTGGCGAGCGCGTAGTTGTCCTTGCGAATCCAGACCCGCGATTTCGTATATTGCGACGACTTCGACTGTTTCGGCGTCGACTCGATTTGCCAGCACGCTGAGCCATCGACCGCATCGTCTCCGACGAGACTGTAGTCGAACTGATCCACGTCGCGCTCCTCGAGATCCTCGAAGCTGAAGTCCGTTCCAAAGAAGCGCGTCGAGCGATCCTGGAGCGCGATCCGCCGGTCGCGTTCGATGGCAGGCGTCCACATCCATTGATCGGACGCACGATCCGGGTGGTTGACGACCAACAGGGCGACACCTTTCACCTCGGCCGGCGCAATGAAGCGGAGCACCGATTTACTCTGTCCGTGCGCGCCGAGGCGCTCGAACGTCCAGCGCTTGTCGCTGATCTTGCCCTTGCTGTCGAAGACCTGGAGCAGACCTTCGTAGCGCTGCGACTTCGCGTCGGTGCGCTTCTGCGACTCCGCCACGATCTCTCGCGCATTGTCGGCGGCCCCGAGCGGGACGGCCAGCGTCAGAAACAGAGCGGCCGCTCGAAATGCGGATTTCGGACTGCGGATTGCGGATTGATTGCGGATTGATTGCGCGATTGGAGAATCCGCAATCCGAAATCCGCCGTCCGACATTGCGCTATTCATATTCGAGCGCCTCCACCAGCGAGCCGCGCACGGCGGACTCGGCTGGCCACAACGCCGCCACGAACGCCGCGCCCAGAATCGTCGGGACGAGCGCGAGCACGATTGTCACCGGATACGTGTAGTCGAGCCGCATGCCGGCGATGTCGTTGTGGACGATCTGGAGGATGTAATAGAGATTGATTGCCCCAAGGCCGTAGCCGAGCACGAGTCCGATGACGCCAATGCTGAGCGCCTCGATCCAGATCGTCCGACGAATCTGCCCGTGGAGGCCGCCGACGGCCTGCAGCACGCCAAGCTCGCGCCGGCGGTCGGTAATCGAGACCGTCAGTGTGTTGACGATGCCGAGAATCGCGACGAGGACCGCAACGGCGATCTGTACGGACGTCAATCCGAACCACTGATCCGTGACCTTCAGGATGTAGCGCTTGAGCTCGTCGTTCGTGAGCACGAAGACCTGACGCTCCGCGGCGAAGCGCTCGACGATCTTCTGCCGCACGATCGGCATGTTCGCGCCCGCGTTGAGATACACCCGAAACACGTTGACCGAGTCGTCGTTCCAGTACCGGATGAACAGCGTCCTGTCCATCAGGATCGTGCCCTGCTGATCGGAGTAATCGACGACGATGCCGACGATCGGCAGTCGGATGAGGCCGCCCGGCGCCGGCAGCTCGAGGATCTCACCGAGCTTCAGCCGCTGAAGCTGGGCCAGATTGTCGGAAACCATCAGTCCCTCGCCGGCCGCGGTCTTGCGGTACATCTCCGTCGCGTTGCCGGCCACGGGTTCGCGGTGCGCGGTCTGCGAGAGGCTTTCGATGTCGACGGCCACGACCATCACCGGCGTCTTTCGAAACGTGACGCGGCCGTCCCGAACGAGCTGAACCCGCGAGACGCCGGGAATCGCGGCGATCTCGGGTCCCATTTCGGCGGGAAACCGAATCGTCCGGACGACGATGCTCTGGGATGGCAGGACGAACAAGTCGGGATTGAGCGCCGTTTCCATCCAGTCGATGATGGAGTCGTAACTCGCGCGCGCCATGCCTGCAAACGCCACGACGAGCGCGAGCGAGAGCATCAGCGCCGCCACGCTCGCGGACGTTCGACGCGGCGCCTGAATCAGGCTGTCTGCGGCCAGCGCGCCCTCGACCGGACGAATCAGCTTCAGCAACGGGCGAAGGGCTCTCGCCACCAGCAGCGACAGCAGCGGACTCAGGAGCAGCGACACCACAATCGCCAGCACGTAGCCGATGTAGAACACGAGTCGCGTACCGGTCGTCGTCAGGCACACGATCGAGACGACGCCGAGCACGCCGGCCAGCAGGGCCCGAGTGCGGCTTTCGCCTGCTGACAGGACCTGATACTTGCCCTTCTGAAGCGCCTGGACCGGATCAACACCCGCGGCGCTCCTGGCGGGAATCACGGCCGCGACAACGCTCGTGCCGACGCCTATCGCGAGCGCCAGCAGGAGCAGCCCCGGGCTCGTCGCGAGTTCGTCCGCGCGCTGCGCGACGCCATAGACGTCGCTGATGAGCGTGCCGATGGAGGCCGCGATCCCGTGTGCGATGAGCACGCCGAGCGCGAGTCCGCCGACGGAGCCGACGAGACCGGTGATCGCGCTCTCGATCAGGAACAGATTTCGAATTTGACGCCGGGTTGCGCCGAGCGCGCGGAGGACGCCGATTTCAGAGCGCCGCTGCGTGACCGCGATCGCGAACGAGTTGTAGATGATGAACATCCCGATGAAGAGTGCGAACAGGCTCGAGATGCCGACCATCATCGAGTACGCGGCGAGCATCGCCTCGAACTGCTGGCCACGGCCTGACGGCGGATCGACGTCGAAGCCGGGGCCAAGGACGCTGCGGAGCTCCGCCTGCGCCTCGGCAATCGTCCGTCCTTCCTTGACGCCCAGGTCGATGCGATCGAACGTGCGGCCGCGCCCGAACATCTTCTGGGCGGCGTAGATGTCCATGATGGCAAGATTGCCGCCGAACGCGCTCGTCAGCCCCGACGACTTCATCACGCCGCGCACCACGAACGCCTTGTCGCCTTCCACCGTGCCGAGCGTCAGCCGCCCGCCGACTTCCAGGCGAGTTCGTTCGGCGAACTCTTTTGAGACGATCAACGAGTCCGGCCGGGCCAGGAATACGAGCGGATCATCGATGACCGCCTCGTCTCCGCTGTCGAGATCGTAGTCACGGAGACTTCGGTCGCCGGTCATGTCGATGCCGAGCACCAGGATGTTGCCCTGTCCGCCTGGCCCGCCCTGCTCGACCTTTCTCGTGTCGACGACAGCTTCGATGACGGGCACGGCCACGCGGACGGTCGAGGCCGCCTGCACGCGCTCCAGCACGCCTTCGTCGAAACCCGTCTCGCCGGCGGTGATCTGCAGCTCCGTCTTTCCTGCAATTCGATCGACGGTTGTCGTGAACGCGAACAGCACACTTTGATTGGCGGTGTGCATGCCGACAAAAACGGCGACGCCCAGGACGATACCCGCAATCGTCAGCATCGTGCGGAGCACGTGCTTCCGGAAGTACGGCCAGCTGATCAGCCTGACCAGCATCATCGCGAGATCGTCGCCTCCGGCGCGGGGGCGTTGCGGACGTCGGCCACGACCCGTCCGTCGCGAAGCGTGATCGTCCGCTCGCAGCTCTGCGCCACCTTCATGTCGTGTGTGACGATGACCACGGTCGAGTTGAGTCGCGAGTGGAGGTCGCGGATGAGCGCGAGAATTTCCTCGCCGGTGCGCGTGTCGAGGTTGCCGGTGGGCTCGTCCGCGAGAAGGATGGGCGGATAGATGGACAGCGCCCGGGCAATGGCGACGCGCTGGCGCTCGCCGCCCGACAGCTCGTCCGGCAGATGCGTCAGGCGATGCCCGAGCTGGACGAGCGTCAGCAATTCGCGCGCGCGCTCGTCCACCTTGCGGCGTGGCCAGCCGCGGAGATGGAGCGGCAGCCCGACGTTTTCGAGGCACGAGAGCGTCGGCAGCAGGTTGAAGAACTGGAAGATGAATCCGATCTTGTCGCGCCTCACGCGCGTCAGCGCGTCGTCTGTCAGCCCGCTGAGCCGTTCGCCGTCGACGTGGACGTCGCCGGTCGTCGGATGATCGAGGCCGCCGATCAGGTTGAGGAGCGTCGATTTTCCGGATCCAGACGGGCCGATGATGGAGACCATCTCGCCGCGTGGAATCGTCAGCGAGATCGCGTCGAGCGCGGTGACGTGGCGCTTGCCGGCGAACTCTTTGGAGACGCGGTCGAGTGCGATCATGAGATTGACTCGGTGCGGCGATGTTCGGTGGCGCTCCGCGTATTATGTGAAACGTTTCACAAAATAGTCAATATCCGGCCAAAAACACGACACTCTTGCCCTGTCAGCGAGCTCGGCCCCAAATGGCGCGCGAACGCGTCAAGGCGGGCGATCGACCGCTCCCGGCGGTCGTCTCAGACCCCTCAAGTCCCGCCGAATCCAATGGTGATCTGGGAACCCTCCACGATGACCGGGACGGCGCGGCGCCCCTTGCTGAAGGTGAGCATGCGCTCGAGTTCGGCAGCGTTCTTCTTCACGTCGATGTACTCGAACGCAACGCCGCGACGCGTGTAGTCCTCGCGCGCCGCCTGCGTGTAGGGACAGCTGTCCTTGCCGAAGATCGTCACCATGTCGTTGATTCTAACCGCTCGCCGAAAGCTTCGCGCTCCATCTGCCGCTCGGAGCGCGAAGCCTTCAGGCGAGCGCCTGACCGTCCGCGCGAAGCCGTTCCAGAAGCTCCCGCGTAGCCGCCGGCAACGGGATCGATTTCGACGCCTCGTAGTCGTACGACACCATGACGGTGCTGCCGGTCGCAAGGGCCTTTCTTGTCGTCGCGTGCGTGACGTCGTAGATCAATGTAAAGCTCGACGCACCAATCGCGCCGACTCGGAGCGTGATGTCGAGCTCGTCGCCGAAATGCGCCGGCGATCGGTAGTCGCACTCGGCGTGCGCGATGATGACACGCGTGTGCGGCGATGGCGAGCCGGTGATGTCACGCCAGAACGTCAGCCGGCACTGCTCGAGGTACGTGAAGTACACGGCGTGGTTGACGTGGCCCATGGAGTCGCAGTCGCGGAAGCGAACCGCGAGCCGATGCGTGTAAACGGAGCCGCTCATGCGAGGTAGAATACCCGACCATCGTGGCTCCAACCGTCGCCGTCGCCGAGACGTTCACGCCCGAGGAGGTTCACGCGCTCACGCCGTACTTCACGAACACGGACCGATCGATCTTCGCGCTGCGCAATCTTCCGGAAACCGTCAAGGGCGCGCTGTTCGCGCGCTATTCGCGTTCGGCCAAGTCGATTCGGCGGCTGTTCCTCGATGAATTCGCAGGTCAACTCGATCCTGCTGAGAAGCCGGACGCGCACGCGACGACCGATTCAACCGTCGGCGCGGCCCGCGCCGAGAAGCTGTACGCCCGGGTGCTGAACGAATACGGCGACGATTCGGTGGCGCAGCTTGGCGGCGCGCATATCGCCTGCGAAGGCGTTTCCAACATCGTCACCAAGGTGCTCGAGTGGGGACGGCTGATGGCGTACCTCGAGCAGTCCACGAGGTACGTGCCCTATACGGATCGGCCCGCCGGGCGCTGGAAGTACCACGTGCCCGCGGAACTCGCGGGCTCGCCGGTAGCGGCGTCCTACATCGAGACGCTGGACGCCGCGTTCGACACCTACGCGCGTTGGATTCCGGCGATGGAAGCGCACTTCCGGGCGAAGTATCCACAATCGCCGGAGGATTCCGACGGCGTCTATCGCTCGGTCATTCGCGCGAAGGCGCTCGACACGCTCCGCGGACTCCTGCCCGCGGCGACGACGTCGAATGTCGGCCTGTTCGGAACGGGTCAGGCGTTCGAGGCTCTTCTCCTTCGCATGTGTGCCAACCCGCTCCGCGAAGTGCAGGACTGCGCGGGGCAGATGCTGTCGGAACTGCGTCTGGTCATCCCTGCCTTCCTGACGCGCGTCGATCAGCCCGAACGCGGCGGGCGCTGGATCGGATACCTGGCCGACACGCGTCGGGCGATCGAAGCGGCGGCGCGGCCGTTCGTGGACGGGATCGACCCGAAGCCTCGAGGCGAGGTGACGCTGACAGATTTCGATCCGGATGGTGAAATCAAGGTGGTCGCGGCGGCGCTGTACGCCGCCTCGCAACTTCCTGACGATCAGCTGCTGGCCCTCGCGCGCCGGATGTCCACCGACGAGCGCGTCGCGCTCTTGCGTGCGTACTGTGGCTCGCGCGCCAATCGTCGTCATCGGCCGGGCCGCGCGTTCGAGCGCACGGGCTACCGGTTCGACGTGCTCGCCGACTACGGCGCGTTTCGCGATCTCCAGCGACACCGGCTGCTGTCGCTCGAATGGCAGACGCTCAGCCCGAACCATGGCTACGTCGAGCCGGAAGCCATCGCCGAAGCCGGCGCGCTCCGGGACTGGCACGAGGTCATGGATCGTTCGGCGATCCTGCACGAACGTCTCGTCCGCGACGGTCTCGAACGTGTCGCGCCGTACGCCGTCGTGATGGCGTACCGCGTGCGCTTCTACATGGACATGAACGCACGCGAGGCCATGCACGTCATCGAGCTGCGGACGGCGCCGCAGGGACATCCCTCGTACCGGCGCGTCTGCCAGGCTATGCACCGCGCCATCGACACGATCGCCGGACATCGCGCGATCGCCGCGGCCATGCAATTCGCCGATCACTCGGAAGTGGAACTCGAGCGGCTGCAGTCCGAGCGCAGCCTCGAGAAGCGCCGGAATCAGTCGCCTTTGGTCCAGTAGCGCGAGTACTCGTCGAGGAACGTCAGCGAGTCGAACGCGCGCATCCGATCGAAGAACAGCACGCCGTCGAGATGATCGGTCTCGTGCTGGATCACCCGCGCCGGAAAATCGTGAGCCCGGATCTCGATCCGGTCGCCCTTTCGATCGAACGCGCGAAGGCGGATTTCCCGCGCTCTCGGCACACGTCCGCGAATGTCGGGAATGCTCAGGCAGCCTTCCCAGTCTTCGACCACGTCGCTTCCGACGACCGAGATTTCCGGATTGATCAAAGCGATCGGTTCGGCTTCCGGGCCCTCTTCGTCATCATCGCGGTGGTCGAGCGCGGCGACGAAGACCCTCAGGCTCTCGTGTACCTGCGGCGCCGCCAGGCCGACGCCGTGGTACTCGGCCATCGTCTCGAGCATGTCGTCGATCAGCTTCTGGACGACCGCTCCTTTGAGTTCGTTCTTCTCGATCGCGCGGGCCTTCGCGCGGAGGACCGGATGCCCCATGCGCGCGACTTTCAGAATGGCCATGTTATCCAGAGAATTATACTGGCGCCGTGCACGACGAATCCCCCACCTATCTGTTCTGCCCGCGCTGCGCCGGCTCGCTCGAACGTCGTCAACTGAAGGCGGGAGAGCCGGAGCGCCCCGTCTGCGCCCGATGCGGATTCATCTACTACCTCGATCCGAAGGTGGCCGTCGGCACGATCATCCGGACGTCGTCGGATCGTCTCGTTCTCGTCAGACGCGCGATCGAGCCCGGCTACGGAAAATGGGTCTTTCCAGGCGGCTACGTCGATCGCGGCGAGGAACTCACGGCCGCTGCGCTGCGCGAGGCGCGGGAAGAATGCGGCCTGGAGGTTCGCCTCGACGGCCTGGTCAACATCTACTCCTACACGGGCCGCGTCCCGGTGATCGTCGTCTATGCGGCCACCGCGCTGCGCGGGGCGCTTCAGCACGACGATGAAGGTTTGGAAATCGCGGAATTCACGGACGATGGCATTCCGTGGGACGAGCTTGCGTTCCGCTCGACGCGCGACGGGCTGCGCGACTACATGAAGGGTCTCCGGCACCCGGTCGTCTAGTCCGCCAACCCCTCAGCTTTCTTCTCCGCCGTCGTAATTTTTCCGCCAGCCGCCGCAATCTCGGCCTCGCGATCGAGCCTCACGTCGGAACCCTTGACGAATCGCTGAACGGCAGCCGCCGTGTCGTTGATTTTCAGCTGCTTCATCAGGAAGCTAAAGCGGTCCTCGAGCGACTGTCCGATGGCCTGGCGCTCGGCATCCGGGATGCTCCACATCCGTTTCTTGAACGGACCGATGGCCTTCTTGCGGGCCTTGTAGATGAACTGCTCTTCGGTGTCCTTGGGTTTGCGTTCTTCCGTGGCGTTCTCGCGGATCCACGCGTACATCTCGGCCTTCAGATCCGGGGGGAACTGCGCGTGCTCGTAGACCATGTTCTGGAAGTCGGTCGCGAGGTGAATCTCGCAGGCGCCCGCGCGCGGGAACGCGTCGAACGCGTCCGGCGGGAGCGTCGATGCGCCGTGCTGCACCGCGCCACCGAGCCCGTAGTCCTTGCGGGCGGCGTTCGACAGCTCCTCGAGCGTCTTCAGATCGATTTTGACGTCGGTGCGGACCGTGCCGTCCGGATTGATGAAGCCGCCGTGCGCCGTCCCGGTCTGCACGCTGATCTTGCTGAGGCCGACGAGCGAGGCGCCACGTTCTTTCAGCTTCCGGTTGAAGCCGTCCATGTACGCGTGGAGCTCGTGGACGTCGGAATTCTTGCCGCCCACTTCGCCAATCTCACCGCCAACGGACACCGTCACGCCGCGCGGTTCCTCGGCGCGGATGAACGCCGCGAAATCGGCGGCCAGTGTGACGTTCACCTCCTGCTGCTCGGCGAGGGTCGCTTTCGACAAATCGACCAGCGTCGAGGTGTCGATGTCGATGTTGTAGAAGCCCGCGGCAATCTCTTCGCGAATCAGCGCCCGCAGCGCATCGAGCTCCTTCTCGCGGTCGGGGCTGTTGTATTTCTTGGCGTTCGTCTGGACGTGATCGCCCTGGATGAAGATCGGCCCGGTGAAACCCTCTCGCAGCGCAGCGCCCAGCACAACGGCGGCATATTCGTGCGGCCGCTGCTCGGTGTAGCCGATTTCCGATCGGGCAATCTCGAAGATGAAGGCGCCGGCTTTGAGTTTCTTCGCCGCTCGCACGACCGCGCGGGCTGTGTCGTAGGCCATCGCGCGCACGTTGATCGCGGGCACCGTGAAGCCGCCGGCGTCGCCGCGACCCATCGCGATGTACAGGTCGTGGATCGACGTGGGCCGGATGCCGGCGGCCGCGGCCGCGGTCCGCAGACTGAAGCGGGCGGTGCCGCGCAGCTCGGCGTCCGCGCCGAACACAGCCGTCCAGACGAGTCGATCGATCGTCGCGCCGCCGATGGGACCGGCAGCGCTCATTTCCTTCACAGACTGAAACATGCGGCTTCCCTCCCGGTCCATCGCGCCTGCGACCGGCCGATTATTTTATCACCGGATAACGGAAGTCCTCCGTGACGGCGACCTTCACGGCCGTGTCCACCATCTCCTCGACAGAAAGCGCGCTCTCGGCTGCTTCGATTTCGTCGGGGCGGGTCCTCGTCGCAGGGTGTCTCGGCGTGAAGAGCGTGCAGCAGTCCTGATCGGGAATGATCGAAATCGGAAACGTGCCGATGCGCTCCGCCTCCGCGCTGATCTCGTCCTTGTCCATGCCGACGAGCGGCCGCAGCACCGCCATGTTCGTCGCGCGCGCGATCGTCGTCATGTTCTCGAGCGTCTGTGACGCGACCTGTCCGATGACTTCACCCGTGACCAGCGCCTTCGCGTGCCAGCGTTGCGCGAGACGCTCGGCGATGCGCAGCATCAGCCGGCGGTAGACGACCACGCGGAGCTCGGGTCGGATGGCGAGAACGACCTGCTGCTGCAGGTCGCCGAATGGCACGAGGATCAGTCGTGAACGCAGCTGATGCATCGTCAGCAGCGCCGCGATCTCCCGCACCTTCTCCTGAGACGCGCGCGACAGAATCGGATAGCTGTGAAAGTGAACGAGCAGCACGCGACAGCCGCGCCGCATCAGTCGATAGGCGGCCACTGGCGAATCGATGCCGCCCGACAGCAGGCACGCGACGCGTCCGCCGGTTCCAGTCGGCAGCCCCCCAGCGCCCGGCACCTTGCCGAAGAAATAAAAGGATCCGTCCGTCAGCATCTCGACGTGAATGGTCAGCGCCGGGTGGCCGAGATTGACGCGCCAGCCGGTGGCTTGCTTGATGAGGCCCCCGATCTCGCGCTCGGCCTCTGGCGACAGGAACGGCAACCGCTTGTCCGCCCGCGTCACCGAGACGCGAAACGATTCGGGCTGGCTGCCGCCAGCATCCCGAAGAATCGCCTCGGCCAGCGCCTTGAAATCGTGTGGGCCGCGGTTGGCGAACGAGAAATTGGCGATGCCGAAAATGCGCGACAGGCGCGTTCGAATCTCGTCGCGGTCTTCATCCGCGATGGCCGCGCCAGCCGGTCGTCCCAGCTCGATCTCGATCCGTCCGACCGTCGACCTGCCCGGCCCGGCCGGAAGCCCCTTCAGCGACTCGTTGATGTTCCTGATCAGCATCTGGACGAACCACGCGCGGTTTCGTCCCTTGAGTGCGAGCTCCTTGTAATGAACGACGACGGCGTTCATCGATGGCCGGCCAGCTCCGCCGCACGATGGCCGCTCCGCACGGCGCTCTCAATCGTCGCGGGCAGCCCGGTATCGATCCAGTCGCCGGCGAGCAGCAGGCGGCGCACGCCCGTCTCGGTCGATGGGCGCGTCGGCTGACCGGGAGCGAGCGAAAAGCTGGCGCGCGGCTCACGGATGACGGTCGCGCGAACGAGACGCGCGCTTCGCACGATTGGCAGTGCATCGAGGAGCTCGTTGTGCGCCACGCCAATCAGCACATCATTGCGCTCGGCGACGACGGCATCCGCGCCGCTCGATACGAGCGCGAGATGCGACGACTGCTCGCCGAAGACCGCGCGCTTGTCGAACACCCACTGCATCGTGCGGCCGGGAAGTCCGATGAACGGCTCGCCGCCGGGCATGACGACGCGATCGAACCACAGATTCACGGTCACGATGGGCGAGGACGCCATGCGCTCCGCGGCCGAGACGATGGACGCGATCCCCGGCGGTACGGCGGCGAACAGGTCACGCAGCGCAAACCACGGCACGGCCGAGACGACGACCTGCGGCGACCACGTCTCCGCGCTTCCGACCACGCCCACCGACCCGTCGCCATTCACGGTCACGCGCACCGACTCACCAGTCATCACCGTGCCGCGGTGCGCCTCGATGAACGCGCGGGCGGGCTCGGCGTAGGTCAGGTGCAGCGGTCGCGTCGGCAGTGCGATGGCGGCCGCGCGGGGATCCGATCCAAACATTTCCGCGAGGACGCGCACGAAGGGCGGGGCCGCGGCCTTCGACGGCTGCTGGTTGAGCGCGGCCAGTGCGAGCGGTTCCCACAACATTTCCCGAATGCGACTGGTCTGTCCGGCCCGGATGAGGAAATTCTCGACCGTTTCGTCCGGTGACGCCGCACGCGCCGAGCCGCCGTGGAGTTCCTGCCGCGCGATTCGGAGCGGGCGGACCATGCCCAGAAGCGATAGGCGATCGCGCCACGACAACGCGTCCCAGTCGAACACGCCGGCCGCCAGGTGAAGCGGCGGCGGCAGCGACGGACACGACAGGCGGGTCTGCTGGCCGTTCGGATCGATCATCGTGACGGCGAGCTGTGGTTGCAGGCGGACGTTCCCTTCCGCGCCAATCGTCCGCAGGAAGCCGAATGTGTCGGTGTAACAGCCCAGGAGGACGTGCTGGCCGTTGTCGACCAGCTCGCCCGTCTCACGATCCTGGAACGCGGTCGCGCGACCGCCAAGCCGCGAGCGAGCCTCGACCACGAGAACCCGGGCGCCTTCGTTGGCGAGTTTCGCGGCCGCGCTCAAGCCCGCGAAGCCGGCGCCGATGACCACGACGTCGTAGTTCGTCAAGCCGGCCATAGCCACTGTCCAATCGCAATCATGGCCTGCCGCGGTCTCGGGACCCGAGTCGCGGCAAACACGTCGTAGCCCCGGCGCTCGATGCGCCGCAGCGTTTCGAAATACACCGCGCGCATGATCTCGGCAGCCATCAGCCGCTTGCGGTCTTCGACGGGACGGACGTCAACGGCGCGCTGGTAGAACGACCGGGCGCGCTCGCATTCGAACCTGATGAGCTTCTTCATGGGCTCCGTCATCGTTTCGCGGCGCAAGTCGTCGATCGAACAGCCGAAGGCGTCGAGGTCCTCGAGCGGCAGGTACACCCGATCGCGTTCCAGATCCGATCGCACGTCCCGCAGGATGTTCGTCAATTGAAGCGCAATGCCCAGGTTCTCCGCGTATTCGACTGCCTGCGGATTCGTGCACCCGAAGATGCGGATGCAGATCATCCCCACGGCCGATGCGACGCGACGACAGTACGTCCGCAGCTCGTCGAACGTCCTGTAGCGATTCAGCTCCAGATCCATTTCCACGCCGTCGATCACGTTCTCGAACGCCTGCCGTGGAAGAGCAAAGCGCGCGACGAACGGCCGCAGCGCCCGGCCCTGCGGTGTCGAGGGCGTTCCGCCTTCAAAGCACGCGGCCAGCTCCGACCGCCAGAACGCGACGGCCGCCCTCCCGCTCGGCTGCGCGGTGTGGTCCTCGTCCACGGCATCATCCACGGCACGGCAGAAATCCCACACCGCGATGATCGCCCGACGCTCGTCCGCGGGCAGCACCAGGAATGCGTAGTAGAAGCTCGTGGCGCGAGGCATCAGGACTGCGCGCTCCATCGAACCGCGCCCGCGAGCAACGGCGGGAGGTCGACGACGCCAAGCGTGGGCCGCTCGGTCAGCATCCGCGCGCCGCGGGCCTCGACGCGATCGAGCACGCGCCGCCCGCCCAGCCACGTCAGGCGCAGCTCGTATCGCAGCCGGCCGACGACCCCGTCGCAGACTGCGCGGCCCTGCTGAAAAAGGTCTCGTGTGACCCGCACGCACTCGTCCATCGTCCGAGTCCAGGCCTGATCGACGTTGCCCTTCCGCAGTTGATCTTCGCTCGCGCCGAACCGCGCGTAGACGTTCGCGCGGGACGTACAAGCGACCCGCCGTCCAGTCGCGTCCGAGGTCCTGCCAGAAGTTCGTGAGCTGGAGCGCCGTGCAGAAGGCGTCCGAAGATCGATCGAGCCGATCGTCACGATGTCCGGCGATTCTGAGCACGAGGCGTCCAACCGGATTCGCGGATCGGCGACAGTAATCGAAGAGCGCGGGCCACGAATCGTATCGAGTCGTCATGGTATCCTGACCGAACGCGCTGATGAGATCGTCGAACAGCGACGGCGGCAGGTCGAGCTGACGGATCGTGTGCGCGGCGGCCCTGATGACCAGATCATCAATCAGGTCGTCGCGATCGCCGTCGATCGGCTGCGCGTCCGCTCGTTCGAGGGCCACATGCAGCCGCCGCTCCCATGCGGAGAGACGCGCCAGCCGCTCCTCGGGCGGCGCATCGCCTTCGTCGGCCATGTCGTCCGCCACTCGAGCGAACGCGTACACCGCCGCGACGTGCGGCCGCATCGCCGCCGGCAGGAGGCGCGACGCCACGGGAAAATTCTCGTAGTGCGATCGGGCCAGGGCTTCGCACGCGGCGTACGCCCGATCGATGGGCCGGATTCCCAGAGCCACTGACAGATGATACGTGACGTCTTTGCCTTCGTCATCGCCGTGGCGCTGCTCTTCGTCGCCGCGCGGCTGGCGACGACGCTGCGGTATTACCGGCGCGCGCGCCAGCGCGCGCGCGATTCCGAGCGTGCCCTCGGCCGCACCGTCATCGTCGAGATTCCCGGTGACGACGATCTCGTGCTGTTCAGCGAAGATGATGCCCGCTTTTACTACGGCGAACGGTCGATCGACAAGGACCTCATCGTCGCCGCGCGTGTGCTGATCAACGGCGCACCGATTGCCGCCGTCGTGTCATCGCGGTTGGCCGCCGCCGAAGCGCGGCACCCGACGAGTTTCGACGACCAGCCCGAGGGCATCGCCCGCGACCGGTGGGATGTGGCGATCGAAGCGACGAGCGGCACGACGCTCGTCGAATGTGGTGCGATTCGCGAACGCGTCTCGCAGGAACTCGCGCGGGCGGTCTTCGACGCCGTCCGGCGGGACGTCGAGCGCCGCGATCACGCCGTCACCACTCCGCCTCAGGCAACCCGGCCCGGTGGTTGACGGCGCGCGCCATCGCGAACAGCAGATCCGACAGGCGGTTGACGTAGCGCAGCAGCACGGGATCCACCGCCGGCGTGAGCGATACGATTTTTCGCTCGGCGCGACGGCAGACCGTCCGGGCCACGTGCAACGCAGCGCCGGCCGGCGTGCCGCCCGAGAGAATGAATTTCCGCAGCGGCGGCACGTCCTCGTCGAAGCGATCGATCAACTGTTCGATTCGCGCGACGTCTTCGTCGCCGATCACCGCCTTCGTCACGCGGGCGGCGAGCTTCTCGCGGGGATCGGCGAGCTGTGCGCCCAGCGCGAACAGCTCGCGCTGAATACGATCGAGCGCTCCGTCGATGGCCGGATCCGGTCTGGACGCCCTCACGAGACCGATCCAGGCATTGAGCTCGTCGACGTCGCCGTATGCGTCGAGCCGCGGGTCGTCCTTCCGCACACGCGTGCCGTCGAAGTACGATGTCTCGCCGGCGTCGCCGCTGCGCGTGTAGAGCTTCACGCCGAAAATTATACGAGATGCCTCTGAAGGACATGACGCCATCGACGCGAACGACAGGCGCGAAACGCCGTTCCCGGCCGGGCGGCCGTGCGCGTGGCGAACACCGCGCGTTACCGGTGTCTCCCGCACGACGCCGGTTCCGGCAGCGGCTCCTTGCGTGGTACCGCCGTCATGGGCGGGATCTGCCGTGGAGGAAGACCGACGATCCGTACCACATCCTCGTGTCGGAGATCATGCTGCAGCAGACGCAAGTGGATCGCGTGCTGCCCAAATACGCCGAGTGGCTGGGGAAGTATCCCTCGCTGCGGTCGCTCGCCGAAGCGCCCGAACACGAGGTCAGTCAGACCTGGTATCCGCTCGGCTACAACATCCGGCCCAAGCGGCTGCAGTCGATCGCGCGTGAGGCCGTCGCCAACTACGGCGGCGCGCTGCCGTCCGACCACGAGACGCTGCTCTCGTTCAAGGGCATCGGCGCGTACACCGCCGGCGCCATCCGCAGCTTCGCGTTCGGGCAACGGGCGGCGATTCTCGACACGAACGTTGCGCGCGTCCTCTTCCGCGTCTTCGTCGGTGCCGGCGATCCCAAGGCGCACGCGATGAAGCGTCATCTGTGGGACATCTCCGAGGCGCTGGTGCCGAATCGTCACGTCTTCGACTTCAACCAGGCGCTGATGGACTTCGGCGCGATGGTGTGCGTCGCGCGAAAGCCCAAGTGTCTCGTGTGTCCGATGGCCCGCGACTGCCGCGCCTATCCGTTTGATCCAGACCGATGAGTGTCGTAGTCGCCGCCGCGGTCGTGGAGCGCGACGGTCGCTTTCTCGTCACCCGCCGCCAGCGTGGCGTGCACCTGGAGGGGCTGTGGGAGTTTCCGGGCGGCAAATGCGACGAGGGCGAATCTTTGACGTCGTGCCTGATCCGCGAAATCCGTGAGGAGCTGGCGGTTCGCTCGAACGTCGGAGACGAAATCCTGACGACCGTTCACGACTATCCCGACACGCGAATCGAACTGCACTTCTTTCGCTGTGAGCTGTCCGGCGAACCCGTCCCGCAAATCGGACAGGACATGCGATGGGTTTCCCGTGAGGAGCTGGGCCGCCTGGCGTTCCCGCCGGCCGACGCTGAACTGATCGAGCAACTCAGACGAACGGGAGCTGCGTGACATCGGCGCGCATCTCGTCGGCGGACACCACCGTTCCCGGCTCGACGAAATCGCGGTGCACGTAGGCCAGCGCGATCGGACGCTGGAGCGCCGGAGAGGCGCACGCGCTCGTGATGTGTCCGACCTCGCGGTCACCGGCGCGAACAGCTGTGCCCGACGCTGGAACACGGGCTCCGCGGTCGAACGTCAGCCCGACCAGTTTCCGCACGACCCGCCCGTGGCCACGATGCAGCACGCGGATGATCACTTCCTGGCCGACATAACAGCCCTTCGTCATGCTGATCGCCTGCGATTCGATTCCCGCCTCGAGCGGGATCGTGTCCTCGTCCATGTCGCGATGAAATTTCGGCACGCCGGCTTCGACGCGAATGGCTTCGGCGGTCTCCTCATCGAGCTCGGCCACATCCAGCGCGCGCAGCATCGTCATCAGCTCGTCAACCCGGACGCGTTCGACGAAGACGTCGAATCCCGGTTCGCCGGTGTCGACGATGCGAGTGATGATGACGGAGGCGCCGTCACGATCTGAACGGAGATTGCCGTGGTCGGGGAGCGCATCGAGAGTGCCGGTGGACACACGGGGAACAAGCGCGGCCACGGCAGATGACGCCCCGGGACCGACGATCCCGATCTGCGCGAACGTCGCCGTCACGTCGCCGAGCTGCACGTCCTCGCTGAAGATGAACTGATCGAGCTTCGCCAGTACCGACGTCCTTCACATCCGCCGACAGCGTCAGCAGAATCGCGTCACCGAGCTCGTAGACCCACAGGTCGGCGATCATCCGGCCCTGGGCGGTGAGATAGGCGGCGTAGCAACCCTGCCCGGCGTTGAGCGCCGCGATGTCGTTCGTGAGGAGCCCCTGAAGATACGAGGCACGATCCTTCCCCGACACGACAATCCGTCCACGATCCGAGCGATCGAGGAAGGCCGCGCGGCGGCGGGCGGCGTCGTACGTGGCAGAGGAAACGGCCGGAACCATGATGCTATGCTGGCGTATGCCCTCCCCTTATCTTAGCTGCGCGGCGGCAGCGCTCGTCGCGCTCGCGACGAGTCAGGCGGGGGCGCAGCCACAGACGCCGGAGCGCGCCACGTCGCACCTCACGATCTTCGTGCGCAATGTGCCGATCGGCAACGAACAGGTGACGGTCACGCGCACGGCAGACGGCTGGACGATCTCGAGCACCGGCCGACTGGGGCCGCCCCTCGACGCGGTCGCCCGTGTCATTGAAGTGCGCTACAACTCGGACTGGTCGCCGCGCGAGTTCCGGTTCGACGCGACCGTCCGCGGTACGGCGCAGTCCATCCGGACGGTCGTGAACAACGGCAGCGCGACCACCGACCTCGACATCGGCGGACAGAAGACGCAGAAGACCGACGCGCTCGAGGCATCCTCGGTGCTGCTGCTGCCCAATTCGTTCTTCGGTCCGTTCGAGGCCGTCGCCGCCCGGCTGCGAACCGCGAGTCCCGGAACCGACATTCCCGCGTTCGGTGCGCCGTCGGTCACATTCACGATCCGCGTCGGGGAATCCTCACAACAGCGGATTCAGACCACCGAGCGTTTGATCGTTGCCAGACGTACGGCGGTGAAACTGGTCCTGCCAGGCGCCCTCCTCGACGCTGACCTCTGGACGGACGAGGCCAGCCGCATGATTCGGTTGAGCGTCCCCGCGCAGTCGCTCGAGGTCGTGCGCGACGACGTCGCGTCGGTGTCGTCCCGGAGCGTGACGATTGCACGACCGAACGACGAGCCCGTGAAGATTCCGGCGAACGGTTTCGTGCTCGCCGGCACTCTGTCGAGACCGGAGTCGCCGTCGACAGGTGGCGGCAGGCTCCCGGCCGTCATCCTCATCGGAGGGAGCGGACCGACGGACCGCGACGGGCTGGCGTTCGGCATTCCGCTCCTCGGTCAGATTGCCGGCGAGCTCGCCGACGCGGGCTTCATCGTCGTGCGCTACGACAAGCGCGGCATCGGCCAGAGCGGAGGACGGGCGGAAGCCGCGAACCTCGCAGATTACGCCGAGGACGTCCGCGCCGCCGTCAAGCTGCTCTCGGAGCGGAAAGACGTCGATCCCAGGCGCATCGCCGTCGTCGGCCACAGCGAGGGCGGATCGGTGGCGCTCCTTGCCGCGTCGAAGGACAAGCGGATTGCGGCGGTCGCGCTCTTGGCCGCCAACGGCGTGACCGGCGCGGATCTCATCCTCGCGCAGCAGCGTCATGCGCTGGATCGCATGCAACTGTCTGACGTCGACCGGCAATCGAAGATCGACCTCCAGAAGCAGATTCATCAGGCAGTGCTCACGGGCAAGGGATGGGATCAAGTTCCCGCGGAATTGCGTCGCACCGTCGACAATCCGGAATTTCAAAGCATCCTCAGCAACGATCCGGCGAAGGTGATGCCCGACGTGCGTCAGCCGATCCTCATCGTCCAGGGCGAACTGGACACGCAGGTCGAGCCGTCAAATGCCGACCGGCTCGAAGCGCTGGCGCGCAAGCGCAAGAATTCGCCACCAGTCGCCGTCACGCGCGTGCCGGGCGTCAACCACCTGCTCGTGCCCGCGAAAACCGGTGAAGTCGACGAATACCGCGACCTGCCCGACAAGCACGTCGCACCAGCCGTCACCCAGGCGCTCGTCGAGTGGCTCAAGAAGACGCTCTAGCGCGCGCGGTCTCGGCTGCGCGGTCCTACATCGCCAGACGAGAGTCCGGACCGGTCTGGCCGAGAGCAACCCTCCAGGAACTTCGAATCTCGCTCGGCGGCGATCTGCCCGAAACCGGAGGCGAGCCCTCCGGCGTCGTCGACGATCTCGCTCGAGCGGCAGAGCCCGGACTGGTGTCGACGACCGGTCCGCGGTACTTCGGGTTCGTGACGGGCGGTGCGTTGCCGGCGACAGTCGCCGCGGAATGGCTCACCGCCGTCTGGGATCAGCCCGCGACGCTTTATGTGATGTCGCCTGCCGGTGCAGTCGCTGAGGAGGTCGCCGGCGGCTGGGTGCGATCTCTGCTCGGTCTGCCGAACGACGCAAGTTTCGGGTTCGTGACCGGTTGCCACATGGCCAACTTCACGGGCCTTGCGGCTGCACGTCATGAACTGCTGCGTCGTGACGGATGGGATGTCGAGGCCAACGGCCTTCAGGGCGCGCCGGCGCTGCGGGTCATCGTCGGCGATGAAGTGCACGTGTCGGTGATCGGTGCGTTGCGCATGCTCGGCATCGGCACGCGACAGGTGGTCAGGGTGCCGGCCGACGGACAGGGACGGATGCAGGCACAATCGCTGGCGGCCGCGCTGGCCAGCGGTCAAGGTCCCACCATCGTCTGCGCGCAGGCCGGCAACGTGAACACCGGCGCGTTCGATCCGTTCGAGGACATCGTCGACGCCGCGCATGCGGCAGGCGCCTGGGTCCATGTGGATGGTGCCTTCGGATTGTGGGCGGCGGCGAGCCCGACGCTGCGGCGGCACACGCGAGGCGTCGAGCGCGCCGATTCGTGGGCGACGGACGCGCACAAGTGGCTCAACGTCCCCTACGACTCGGGCCTTGTGTTCACCAATCATCCAGCCGCGCACCGCGCTGCGATGAGCATGAGCGCCGCGTATCTCGTCCGATCGCCGGAAGAGCCGCGCGAGAACATGGACTGGGTGCCGGAGTCGTCCCGACGTGCCCGCGGCTTCGCGGTCTACGCGGCAGTGCGCGAGCTGGGTCGCCAGGGCGTGAGTGAACTGATCGATCGCTGCTGCCGGCTCGCTCGACGGATGGCCGATCGTCTGCGCGCAGATCCGGCCATCACGATTCTCAATGACGTCGCGCTGAACCAGGTACTCGTGCGTGTGACGCCTGAGTCGGGCGACGCGGATCTCGCAACAAGGGAGGCCCTGCGCCGCGTCCAGGAAGAACGCACCTGCTGGCTCGGCGGAACGCGGTGGCACGATCAGGACGCCATGCGCATCTCCGTGTCGAACTGGTCCACGACCGATCAGGATATCGACGCGTCCGCTGATTCGATCATCCGGGCGGTTCGAGCCGTATGCTGAGCGGACGCGTCCGGTTCGGCGACTTCGAAGCGGATGTCGCGTCCGGACAGCTCCGTCACGGTGGCGAACTGATTCCCATTCAGGATCTCCCGTTCCGACTGCTCACGGCACTCCTCGAGCGTCCCGGTGAAGTCGTCTCGCGCAGGGAACTCACGGCCACACTCTGGGGCTCGGATACGTTCGTCGACGCGGTGGCCGGGCTGAATACTGCAGTTGCCAAATTGCGCGAAGCGCTTGACGACAACGCCGAGCAGCCTACCTACGTCGAGACCGTGCCCAAGCGAGGGTACCGGTTCATCGGCCACATCGTGCCCGCAGCCGAACAGGAGAGGAGCGCAAAGGCTTTAGCCGAGCGAGTGTCGAGCGCGAAGGCTGTGGCCGGGCGAACGCCGACTCGCCGCTGGCCCTGGCTCGTCGCGGCGCCGATCGTTCTCGCGCTCGTCGCGCTTGCGGCGTATCAGCTTCGAGCGGATCGCGCACGAGTCCGAGTCGCGGTGATGTTGTTCGACAACGAAACCGGGCGACCGGAGATGGGCCGCCTCGCTCAGGGACTCACTGACGCCGTCGTGACGGAGCTGACGGGCCAGCCGGCGCTCGCAGTCATCGGCAACGCCGCCGTCCTCCGCACCGAGCGTCCATTCCGCGACATCGCCAAAGTTCGCGACGCCGTGCGCGCCGACTACATCGTCATCGGTCAGGTCCAGTCACGCGACGACAGCACCATCGTGCGCGCACACCTGATTCGTGCGAAGGACGAGTCGCACGTCTGGGTGGCCGTCGCCCGACTCGCAGACGCCGGCGAAGCCGGGCTTCAGGCCGACGTCGCCGGTCGAGTGCGCGCCGCTGTCGAACAGAAGGCGCTCGCGCGCTAAGCGCCCGCCGTCTTCGCAGCCTTCAGCACGACGTCAGGATCGTAGATGGCGAGCGTGGCGTTTGCCGTCGTGAGTTCGAACCGGATCCGCACGTTCTCGGCGCCGACGGGGTAGAACTCGAGACCGCCAAGATGCACCAGGTTGCGCGCGGAATGGCCGGGACGGCCGATCTGCAGCGCGTCGCGCGAAACGGAGATCTCCATCCGATCGGACGGCGACGATCCGAACGGATAAGAGCCGACGAGCGCGGCCCGCTCCTCGGCGGTCAGTGGCTTCTCCGGAAGCCGATCGTCAGCTCCGCCGAGCTGCTGGAGGTACTCGAGTACTGGCCTGGCCTGCGCCCCGCCTGCCATCGCGTGACGAAGGAGCGTGATGCTGTGCGGGCCCTTGATCCGCTGTGCGCCCGGCGACGCGGTCGCGAACGCCTTGACCACGTCGAGCTGACCGAGCATCGCGGCTGAAAAGATTGACGGCCGGGCCCCATTCGCGAGAAGGAATTCCGCGATTTCGCGGTTCCCCACATGCGACGCCGCGCCGAGCGCGGATTCCCAGTCTCCGAAGCCCCAGTCATAGGTCGCCTTCGCGAGCGTCTGGTGGCGCCCGACGAGTTCCTTGACCCTGGCCACCTGACCGTGGGCCACCGTCACCATCTCCTTGACGAGCTCCTGATCCTGGGTTGGAAACGACGCGCCGATCGCGCCGGGTGATGAGGGCGCTGAGCCGCCTTGTTGCTGCGTCGGTCCGGCGAACGCGGCCGAGGGGGCCAGCAGGACTGGCCAGGAGGAGAGCAGAAGCGTGCGGCGAGTGAGCGATGACGAATGATCGGACATGTCAGACGCGACTCCTTGAAAGATGAACGCATCCGAAGATGCGCGATCGTTCCGACCGGCGCAATTGACGGCGGCTGAATTCCGTCTGAACCGGGATTATTCGTATCTGAGCGCTTCGATCGGGTCGAGGCGCGACGCCTTGATTGCGGGCAGCAGGCCGCTGATCAGGCCGACGACCATCAGGATCGTGGTCGTAATTCCCACCAGTGGGACGGTCAGGGCCAGATGGATATCGGTCACCCGGCTGGCATCGTCCAGCAGCTCGGCGAGGAAGGGACGCGGGCTGAGCAGCCAGACCAGCGCGGCAGATATCGCGATGCCCATCACACCCCCGGCAAACGTCGTCGCCAGGCCTTCGAGCAGGAACTGTGTGAGGATGGTGCGCCGCCTCGCGCCCAGCGCCTTGCGGACGCCGATTTCGCGCGTGCGCTCCTGGACGTTGACGAACATGATGTTCATGATGCCGACGCCGCCGATGGCCAGTGTCAGCACACCGATGAACGTCAGCACGATCTTCAGTCCGCCGACGATGCCGCTCGCGATTTCGTTGGTTTTCTCCGATCCGAACATGTTGAGTGCCCGCTCGTCCGCGGGGTTGTAGCGGTATCGTTTCGCGAGGAACTCCCTGAGCTGCAGCGTCGCCTTCGGCTCGAGCATCGGCGTCACCGCCTGCCAGACGAATGTGCCGACGTAGCGGTTGTCCGCCAGTCCGCCGAACGTCGTCCAGGGAATGAAGATGCAGTACTTGTCGGGGCGGTTGTAGTTCGAGAGCTGCACCTTTTCTTCGAGGAGGCCGACGACTTCGAACGGCTGGCCTGCGATACGAATCGTCTGGCCAACCGGCGGCGTGTTGCCGAACAGCTTTCGCTGCACTTCGGGACCGATGAACGCCACGCGGCGGCGCAGACGGATGTCTTCGTCTTCCAGAAACCGTCCGCCCGCCTGTGGCTTCTCGGCGCGCATCTGGCCGTAGCTCGCGGCGACGGCGCGAATCAGATGACTGGACTGCTTGTTCCCGTACGTGATCGGGAACTCCTTCATGAATTCGGGACTGACGTTCTTCACGAGCGGCAGCTCGCCGACGGCCATCACGTCGTCTGACGTGATCCGCAGCCGTTTTCCAGCCCGTTCACCGCCGGCCTGCATGCTCGTCTGGCCTGGAAAGACGACGACCGTGCCGTCGGAGAACGCGCCGCGAAAACCCGCGTCGAGCGCGCCGCCGAATCCGTTTCCGTACGCCAGCAGCACCACGACCGAGATGATGCCCCACGAGATGCCGAGCATCGACAGCGCCGCGCGGAAGCGGTGATGGTAGAGCCCGAGAAACGCTTCGGTGATGATCTCGCGCATCTACATCTCGAAGCGCAGCGCCTCGACCGGCGGAAGCTCCGCCGCGCGCCGCGCAGGATACGTGGACGTGACGACACCGATGATCGCGAGCGTCAGCAGCGCGAACGAGCCGGCCTGCCAGGACAGGATCATGCCCGAGAAACGCTCGGGTAGTGGCGCAAGGTTCACGAGCTGGCACAACCCGAGCGCCAGAATCATCCCGGACCCGCCGCTGAACAAGGTGAGGAACAGGCCCTCGAGAAAAAACTGACGCTGAATCACGTTCGTCGTCGCGCCGAGGGCCTTGCGGACGCCAATCTCGCGCGTGCGCTCCCGGACGGCGATCAGCATGATGTTCATGACGCCGATGCCGCCGAGCGTGAGCGTCACGATACCGACGACGGTGAAAAACAGCTTCATGTGGCCGATCATCCGACCGAACATCAGCGTCTGCAGCGATGTGTCCCACATCGACACCGCCTGCTGATCGTTCGGATCGAAATTGTGACGGCGTGCCAGAATCGTGCGGACGTTCTGCTCGAGCGGCCAGTCGACGTCCTCGATACGGCCCGCTCGGTTGTCGAGCACCTGGGGCAGCTGGTCGACGACCCACGGCTTCGGCGCAACGATGATGTTCGACAGCGTGCCCGGTTCGGCGTCGAGACGCGGCAGATCCTGCGCCATGGCGGCGTACGGCACGAAGATCTTGTTGTTGTCCGGACCGCTGTAGTTGCTGTCCTGGTTCTTCTTCCGGATCTTGCCGATGATCGTGTAAGGCGTGCCGTTCAGCGCAATCGTCTCGCCGAGGATCCGACGCTTTCCGAAGAGTTGTTCGGCCATGTCGAAGCCGACGATGGCGACGCGCGAGACCTGCTCCTCGTCGTGCCAGGTGAACAACCGGCCGTACTCGAGCTCGATCGTGCGGATGTCCTGATACTGCGGCTCGACGCCGCTGACCTGCGACGACGCGGAGTTGTACGCGCTCTTCACCTTGACCGCGTTCCGCATCAGCTCGGGGCTGACGACGGCCACCATCGACGACTCATCCGCGATGGTGCGCGCATCACCGATCGTCAAGAAGATCTGACGGCCGGCGCGTTCGCCACCGGCCTGCCTGCTGGTTCGTCCACCCCAGACGATGCCGATGTTCTTGCCGAGTTCGAGCAGGACCTTGTCGTTGCCCCGGCGAAAGCCCTCGCCGGTCGCGGAGAGGACCACGACCGAGACCATTCCCCAGAGGATGCCGAACATCGTGAGGAAGCTGCGCAGCTTGTTCGCGCGCAGATTCTGAAATGTCTGAAGTACCGCTTCACGCATCGTCGTCGCTCGGCTGAAGCTTCCCGCTCCAGCTGCTACGAAGGCAGGACGATCTTGTCGCCCGGCTTCAGCCCTTCGAGGATTTCCATCTTCGTGCCGTTGCTGATGCCGACTTTGACCGCCACCTTCCGGCGCCCGGTCTTCGAATCGGGCGCCAGCACATCGACGAACGCGTTCTTCTGCGCGTCGTAGGTGACGGCCGCTTCCGGCACGATGAGCGCGTCGGCGTGCTCTTCGAGCACGATCTCGGCGTTGGCCGTCATGTTGGCCTTGAGCTCTTTGCCCGGGTTGTCGATCGACACACGCACTTCGAAATTCGTGACGTTGTCCTTTTCGACGCCCATCGGCGAGATCTGCGTGACGCGCCCGTTGAAGACCTTGTCCTTGAACGTCTCGACCCTGATGCGCGCCGACTGATTCAGGCGCACGCGACCGATGTCGGCTTCGTCCACCTTGCCGCGCACGAACACGTGATCGATGTCGCCGAGCGTCATGAGCAGTGTCGCGTTCGCACCCAGGTTGAGGATGGACGACACCGGGCTGCCCAGCTCGATGTCACGGGAGAGCACCGTTGCCTTGATGGGCGCGCGAATCGTCGCGTTGGCGACGTCCTCGGTGGCGCGATCGGCGGCGGCCTTGGCTTGTGCCACCTGGGCGCGAGCCTCAGCAACCTTCGCCTGGCTGACCGCGAGCTGCGACTGAGCGGCACGCCGACGGTTCTCGGCAACGTCCTGCAGGCTTTGCGCGTCCTCGAGCGCGGATTGTGCGATCAAGTGCTGCGCGTAAAGGTTGCGTGCGCGCTCGAATGCGCGGCGGGCGAATTCCGCGTCCGGGCCTTCGGCCTCGACCTGATTCTTCCTCAACTGCGCTTCCGCCGCTTCGAGCGACGCGCGCGCGGCAAGCAGGTTGGCTTCCGCACCACGAAGCGTGGCCGCGAGCTGATCCCGATCGAGCTCCACGAGCACGTCGCCCTCTTTGACGACGCTGTCCACGTCCACGTGAAGTGCCTGGATGATGCCGTTTGCCTTGGATTTGATCTCGACTTTGGTGATCGGTTCGATCTTGCCGGTCGCGACCACCGACTTCACCATCGTGCCGCGCTCTGCGGTGGCGATCTTTGAGGAATCAACGTTGGCGGACGCGCCTTTGAGCGTGGCGAAACCGACCGCGCCGGCGACGAAGAGCACCGCGGCGGCGCTGATGTACAGCGTTTTTCTGGATTTTCTGGCGGACGTCATACCGAACTGTGACGAGAACGGGCAAGGTGAAGTTCAAAAAACGCCGGATGCGGCTAAGATATTGCGCATGTGGGTCTTGCAGAGCGCGGAATCAACCGATGATTCGTGGACGTTTCGCCTCGCCGCCGGTGCCGTGAAGACGGTGGGGCGTGCGCCACGGGCGGACTTCATCGTGGATGCGGCGCTGGTCTCGCGCCTTCACTGTCGCCTGACGGCAACCGACGGTGGTCTCGAAGTCGTAGACCTGAAAAGCACGAACGGCACGTTCGTCAACGGTAAGCGCGTGGGGAAGGCATCATTGGCATCGGGAGACCGCTTGCGGGTTGGACGTGTGGAACTCCTCGTGCACAAGCCGTCTGCTGACTCCTAGCAACTCAGGCCTCGACGAGAAACGGATTATTCCGGCGTTCCTGTCCGATGGTCGTCGTCGTCCCGTGGCCGGGATGAACAATCGAATTGTCTCCGAGCGGAAAGAGGACATTCCGAATCGACGCGAGCAGCACCTCGTAGCTTCCGCCCGGCAGATCGGTGCGCCCGATCGATCCGGCAAACAGCGTGTCGCCGACGAACAGGTCCACGCCGCCCGTTCCCCGCCTGCCGATCTGCAGGCACACGCCGCCAGGACAGTGACCCGGCGTGTGATGCCAGGTGACCTCGTACTCGCCGAACGTAATCTTCAACCCGTGCGCGTAGAACACGTCGATGGGTGGCTGCGGCTCGACACGCAATCCGAACATCGCGCCCATCTCGATCGCGCGCTCGTACAGAAACAGGTCATCGTGGTGCAGGTACACGGGAGCCGCGGTCGCGCGCTTCGCGGCGGCGACGCCGGTGACATGGTCTACGTGGGCGTGCGTCAGCAGGATGTGGCGAATGGCGAGCTTCTCGCGTTCGGCGAATGTCAGGAGTTCCTGCACTTCATCGCCAGGATCGATGATCACCGCGTTTCGGGTCGTCTCGCACCCGACGATGAAGCCGTTCTTGAGAAAGGGTCCGACCGCACGCGTCTCAATTATCATGGTCTCCTATGATCCTAGCCGTTCTCGATGACCTCATGTTCACGTCGAAAATCAGGACGACCGCATCGCAGCTCGGCGTGACGGTGGCGTTCGCGCGCTCCGCAGAATCCGCGCTTGCTGAAATCCGCAGGAATGCTCCTTCGCTCGTCATCCTTGATCTCAACAACTCCCGCACGCAGCCGCTCGCCATCGTTGGCGCCATGAAGGCTGACGCCGCCCTCGCCTCGATTCCGACACTGGGCTACGCATCGCATGTGCAGACCGACGTCATCGACGCGGCTCGAGCGGCGGGCGTGCAGGATGTTCTTGCACGCTCGGCCTTCACGCAGCAGCTGCCGGCCATCCTGCAGCGTCAATAGGCGCAACAGACGATGCATGCGATCGATGCGCTGCGCGCGCGGCGAAGGATTGCACGATACGTCAGGCGGACGCTGCTCGTATCGTCAACCGGCCTGTCGGCGGCCGCCGGCGCCGCCGTCTCGCTGAAGCTGGAATCGCTGCAGGTCCAGCATTCCTTCAAGTCGCGAGGCGCATTCAACGCCGTGATGGCGCTCCGCGAACGTGGATCGCTCGCCGGCCGCCAGCTCGTCACGGCGTCTGCCGGCAATCACGGGCGGTCGCTGGCGCTCGCGGCGAGGACGTTCGACCTGCCGCTCGTGGTGTTCACACCCATCGAAGCACCGCGGACCAAACTCGATGCGATTCGCGCGCTCGGCGCGACCCTTCGTGCGGAGGGGCGCGACTACGACGAAGCTGAGCGCATGGCCAAGACGTTCGCCGACACGACGGGCGCGCTCTTCGTGTCGCCGTACAACGATCCTGACGTCATCGCCGGTGCGTCGACGATTGCCCTCGAGATGTTCGAGGACGCGGCGGATATCGACATGCTCGTCGTGCCCATCGGGGGCGGCGGCCTCATCAGCGGCGTCGCAGCGGTCGCGAGAGCGATTCGCCCCGACTGTCGCGTCGTCGGCATCGAAGTGGCGGCGTCGTGCGCGTTTCAGACAAGTCTTCGCGCCGGCCGGCTGGTCGAGATCGTTCCCGGTCCGACGATCGCCGACGGTCTCGGCGGCAATCCTGATCCGGATACCGTCACCTTCGGATTGATTCAGCAGTTCGTGGACGACATCGTCACCGTCACTGAAGATGAACTCGCACGCGCGATCGTGATGCTGGCGGAGGCGGAACATCTCGTCGTCGAAGGCGCGGGTGCGGTCGGCGTTGCGGCGTTGCTGGCAGGTCGGATTTCGCTCGCCGGAAGGCGACACGTGGGCGTCCTGCGTGACGGGAGGGAATATTGATCTCGCGAAACTCAGAACGCTACTTGCTGAACACAACTAATGCACGAATGCAGAAATGCACGAATGCAAAAGAGCACGATGCCGCTTCTTCATTCCTGCATCGCCGTTCTTGCATTCCTGCATTCCTGCATTGCATTTCAAGGTGTCACATCACTGAGGAGCTGGCCGATCTTCAGGCGGGCCGCTGCGTGGGCACCTTCCATCCTGGCGCGTGCATCGACGAAGGGCTGCTGATCGTGCACCGCCGGCCACGGAAAGACGTTTCGCCGGAGCGTCTTCGATCCACTCTCCCATCTCACCTCGAACGCCCAATAGCGGAGTAGGCGTTCGTCGGACGCGATCCGATCGAGCAAGGCCGCCGCGGCGATCGCGTCGGCGATCGCAGCTGCCGACGTCACCCCGCAGCGCATCGCGGACGGGCCGATGTCTGTCGCCGCGGTGGCTTTCAGCGCGGGAGCGACGAGCTGGCGGGCGGCAGCGCCCTGACCGCGCTCGGCGCGCAGACCCGCGAGCGCCGCTTTGGCTTCGCAGAACGAGGGTTCGGTCTGCACCAGCCGAGTCGCTTCCCGAAGCGCCTCGTCACGACGGTTCACCATGCGCAGAAGGATCGCGTGACTGAGCGCGAGAACGGGCACCTCCTTCACGAGGTTTCCGCGTTCGAGCGTCTCCAGAGCCTGACCATAGCGGCCTTGATCCAGGTCGAGGGCCATCCGCAGGGACGCCTTCCACCCGGATGCATCGCTCCCGGACTCGAGTTCCTGACGCGCCTCGTCGAACCGGCCGAGCATCGACAGGCAACTCGTGATGTCGGCGTGGTTGACGTCCATGGCGGGATCGAAGGTCAGCGCCTGACGATAGAACCTGATCGCGCGTTCCGGATCGAAGCCCTCGATCTGATCGCCAATCTGGTGGAAGGCCTCCGAATACGAAGGATCGAACCCAATTGCGCGCTTCAGATAGCCGAGCGCTTCTTCGAAGGACTCGGACGCCAGGGCATTCGCGAGGTTCGCCTGCGGCAGATCCGGGGCCAGCTCGTACGCCCTCGCAGCCGCCTGCTTCAGTCGCGTGCGGCGCGCCGGATCGTCGACCGCGCCGGCAAAGACGAACTCGAAATGCAGCACTTCCGCAAGGCCGGCGTGCGCCTCGGCCAGACCATCGTCCATCCCGATGGCTTGTTCGAATAGGTCCCTCGCCCGGCCCAACTGACGCTGCGCCACGGCCTGCCGCCCGCGAAGATACGTCTCGTACGCCCGTCTATCGACGAGTCGGAGCGCGGTCCGCTCGCTCGCGGCCGTCGGCTGAAGCTTCAGTCGAAGTGCCCGGGCGACATCTTCGGCGACCTGCGCCTGGACCGCGAAGATGTCTTTGAGCTCGCGTGTGTACTGTCCGGTCCAGAGCGCAATGCCGTTAGCCGGATCGATCAGCTCGAGCGAAACCTTCACCTGGTCATCCTGTTGACGGACAGTGCCGGCGAGGACGACGCCTGCGTGAAGCTCGCGCGCCAGATCGGCGGGCGTCCGTCCGCGATAGTCCCGTGTCGCGGAGCGGCCGAGGACCTTGATGCCCGCGGTCTGACCGAGGCGCGTGATCAGATCCTCGGTGAGGCCGTCAGCGAAATACTGGTCCTGGCGCGCCGCCCCGTCCATGAGCTCCAGCGGAATCACGGCAACGGACGGCGGTGGCGGTGGCGCGATGGATCGGCGCCAGACGGTGACGAGCGCGTCGCGCTGCCACCACAGCGCCGCCGCAGCACCAATCGCCATCAGCACAAACAGCCATGGAGCACGTGACCGTCGCCGCCTGGCAACGGCGCCGGGCTCGACCGCGACGTCCGAACGCGTCGGACGGTCCTGAAGCACGCGATCCACGGTGCGCAGTTCGGCGGCGAACGTGGCGGCGCTGTCGAATCGGGCAGCCGCGTCTTTTTGGAGGGCGCGGGCGACCACAGCGTCCAGCTCTATCGGCACGTCCCGATTGACGCTCGAAGGCGGGGGAACCGGCTTTTGGACGACCTGCAGGACCAGGGCTGCCGGCGTCGCTCCCATGAACGGGCGCGATCCCGTCAGCATCTCGTACAGCGCCACGCCTAACGAAAAGATGTCCGTGCGCTCGTCCAGCGCCTCACCCCGCGCCTGCTCCGGCGACATGTACGCCAGCGTGCCGAGCGCCGAGCCGACGCCCGTGTCAAGGGTCGTCGCCGCCTGCTCCCTCGCGGCGCCCCCGGCCGTCCAGACCGCGAGGCCGAAGTCCAGCACCTTGGCGTTCCCCTTCGGCGTGACCACGATGTTGTCGGGTTTGATGTCACGGTGGACGATGCCGGCGGCGTGGGCGTCGGCGAGTGCATCGGCGACCTGCGCTGCGAACTGAATCGCGCGGCGCGGATTGAGCGGGCGGCCTGCAATGATTTTCGATAGTGGCTCACCGGGGACGAACTCGAAGACCAGGAACAGATGCCCGTCTTCTTCGCCGACTTCGTACAGCGCGGCGATGTTGGGATGCGACAGCGCCGCGGCGGCGCGCGCCTCCCGGAGAAAGCGCTCGCGGCGATCGGGATCGTCGGCGACGGCGGCCGGGAGCACTTTGATCGCGACCGTCCGGCCCAGGCGCGTGTCGCGCGCGCGATAGACCTCGCCCATCCCTCCCGATCCGATTCGGTCGAGGATTTTGTAGTGCGCCAGCTCGTCGAGCATGGAACGCGCACGATTATACTGACGTATCTACTTCTCCATTCTTCGCACCAACAGAAACTTCCGGCTGCTGTTTATCGGCCAGGCGATCTCGCAGCTCGGCGACTGGTTCAATTCCGTGGCGGTGTACGCGCTGCTCCTGGACCTGACCGGATCTGCGACGGCGGTCGCGTGGATGATGATCGTGCAGTACCTGCCCGTCGCGCTCGTCGGGCCCGCGGCCGGGGTCGTCGTCGATCGCGTCAACCGCCGGCGATTGATGATCGCCGCGGATCTCGTCCGCGGCGTCCTGATCTTCGGACTCTTGCTCGTCCGTCGTGCGGATCAGGTCTGGATCGCGTATGTCGTGATGGCGTGCACGATGGCGGCGTCCGGATTCTTCGAGCCGGCGCGGACGGCGACGATTCCCAATGTGACATCCGCCGAGGAACTGCTGCCGGCCAACGCGGTGTCGAGCGCGACATGGTCCGCAATGCTGGCCATCGGCGCGTCGGTCGGCGGGCTGGCGACCGCCGTCTTCGGTCGCGATGTCGCGTTCGTCATGAACGCGCTGTCGTTTTTCTGCTCGGCGTTCTTCATTGGACGTACGCGATACGATGCGACGCCGCCGCGCCGAGATCCCCGCCACGGCTTCAAGGCCATCGTCGGCATCACTGACCTCGTCGAAGGGCTGCGGTACGTTCGCGGGCAGCGGCATGTCGCGGCGCTGATGTGCGTCAAAGCTGGCTGGGGTCTCGCCGGCGGCGTGCTGCTGCTGCTGACCGTGTTCGGCCAGCGCGTCTTTCCGGTCGGCACCGGATCGGCGGCGGGCATCGGCATCCTCTACGGCGCACGCGGTGTGGGCGCGGGCATCGGCCCAATCGCGCTCCGCTGGATTCTTGGCCAGGACGCCCGGTCGCTGCGCCGCACGATCGGGCCGGCATTCTTCATGGTCGGCGGGTTCTATGTCGCGCTGTCGGCCGCCCCCACGCTTCCGATTGCCGCGCTGGCGGTGCTGCTGGCGCATTTCGGGGGGTCGGTGCTCTGGGTCTTCAGCACCGTGCTCTTGCAGATGGAGGTCCCCGATCAATTCCGCGGACGGGTGTTTGCGGCGGAACTCGCGTTCGTCACGCTGGTCACGTCCCTCTCGAGCTACTTGACGGCGTACGGACTCGACCACGCGGGCTGGTCGCCCCGGCTCCTGTCGTTCACGCTGGGCGCGATGTTCTGCGTGCCGGCCGTCATCTGGCTGCTGATTCTGTCGCGCTGGCAGGAGGCGCCGGTCGCCGCGGCGCACGTTCCGAACCTGCAGGAGCTTCAGGTCATCGAGGCCGAGCGTCCGGACCTGCGGCTCGAGAGCTGAGGCTCTCCATCGCGCTCTGCACGAGCTGCTTGGCATCGTCCAGCTGTTCGAGGACGAGCGCAATGTCCATCTTGGGTATGCCCGGGAAGCGCTCGCTGCGGCAGTAGACGCCGTGTTGTCCCACGAGCGCGAGCGAATCGGTCAGCAGATCGAGCGCCACCGCGAGTCGTCCCCGCGCGGGGCCCATCATCGTTTCGTGGACCTCGAGCGAGTCCTTGTGCTTGTCGAACGGCGACGTCATTTGCGTGGCGGTCTGGATGGGCGCAGCTCGACGCGGCTCGGAAGGCTGCGAGGGTGGTGATGTAGAAGCGACAGCACGACGTCGGCGACTTCGTCGGATGAGATCTTCCAGTCCGCGCCCTTCGATTCGTCGCCGTTGTTGAAGCCCGTGGCCACCGAACCCGGCATCACGTAGCTGACGCGGATGCCGTCGTACCGCACTTCCTGCATCAGCGCCTCGCTGAACGCGTTCAGTCCGGCCTTCGACGCGCAATAGGCGGCGGCGCCGACGAATGCGTTCTTGCCGGCGAGGCTGCTGATGTTGATGATGAATCCGCCGCCACGCTTCCGCATGTGCGGAATGGCCGCGTGGCACGCGTGAAAAACGCCCGTGAGGTTCGTGTCGATGATCCGGGACCATTCGTCCGCGGTCATGTCGGCGACGTTCTTGAAGATGCCGACGCCGGCGTTGTTGACGAGGATGTCCAGGCCGCCGAACCGCGAGGCCACCGCGTCGACCACGCGCTCGACGTCGCTTGCTTTTCGCATGTCGGCCTGGAGCGTCTCGACGGCGCCCGGGCCCGCGGCTTCGATCTTCGGGCGTGCGGCCGACAGGTGCGCGCTGCTCAGCCCCGTGACGCCGACCTGCGTTCCTTCGGCGACGAGCGCCCGCGCGATGGCGAGACCGATCCCGCGCGAGCCGCCGGTGACGAGCGCGACTTTCCCTCGAAGCGATTCCATATTCACTAGAATAGTCCACCGGATGCGAGAAGTCGCCATCATCGGCGCGGGCGAGCTCGGCGGAGCCGTCGCGCACGCGCTCGCGAAATCCGACGTGACGCGTCTGGTCACGCTGATCGACGATTCACCGGAACGGGGAACGGTCGCGGCGGGCAAAGCGCTCGACATCGCGCAGGCCGGGCCGGTGGAGGGCTTCGCCACCGAACTGGCCGGATCAACTGATCTTTATCGCGCCGCCGGCGCCGACCTGATCGTGGTCGCCGACCGTGTTCGCCTTGGCGAGTGGACTGGCGACGAAGGCCTCGCGTTGTTGCGACGTCTGCATCAGCTGGCGCCCCGCGCGATCGTGATGTGTGCGGGAGCGGCAGGCCGCGAGCTCGTCGAGCGCGGCGTGCTCGACCTGAAGATGCCTCGCCGGCGCGTGTTCGGTTCCGCCCCCGAAGCGCTCGCCGGCGCCGCAAGGGCGGTGACGGCGCTCGCGCTCAACGGCTCCGCGTGCGACGTCGCGATGTCGGTGCTCGGCGTGCCGCCCTCGCACATCGTCATTCCGTGGGAGGAGGCGACCGCCGGTGGGTTCCCGATCGCCCGGCGGCTCGACGAGCCGGCAAGACGCCGCCTCGAGCAAACGATCGAGGGGCTGTGGCCCCCCGGACCCCACGCGCTGGCCGCCGCGGTCACAAAGGTCGGGTCGGCGATCGCGGGGAAAACGCGTCAGGCGGCCAGCTGTTTCGTGGCGCCGGATGCCGCGGCGACCGGTCGCACGCGGACGTCGGCGCTCCCTGTTCGTCTCGGTCCGTCAGGGATCGTCGAAGTGATCACCCCGATTCTGTCCGCCAGCGAGCAGACGGCGCTCGACAATGGAGTGCTGCTCTGAGTCGCTCGGCTAAAGCGGTCGCGCTCCGACAGTAGGCGCGCGAGCCTTCAGGCGGGCGCTCCACAAAAAAAGCCCGCAGTGGACGCGCCACTGCGGGCTGTGATTCCGGGAACGGATACCTCGGTTACGTTCCGTAGATCGGCCGATGCATGCTGAGGCCGCCGGCGAAATCCGCCAGCTGCTTGCGAAGGATGAGACGTCCGCGATGCAGGCGCGACTTGAGCGTCTGGTCCTTCACCTTCAGCATCGCGCTCGCCTCCTCCGTGGACATCCCGTGGATATCGCGGAGCATGACGGGCGCACGATAGATCGCCGGAAGCGCAAGAATCGCGCGGAGCACACGGCGCCGCAACTGCGAACGGAGCACCCGCTCGTCCGCCAGGTCGCTCCAGTCGGCCACATCTCTCGTCGCGTGACTGGTGATTTCCCCGTCCTGCGTGGAGGCGATCTGACGCTCTTCCTCCTGCGTGCGCTGATATCGTGCGGTTCGCAGCCGCGACATCGCCGCGTTGAACGTGATGCGATAGATCCACGACGACAGGGCGGCGTCGCCACGGAACGCGTCGACCTTGCGGTACACCTTGAACAGCACGTCCTGCGTCACTTCCTCGGCGTCTTCCTTGTTGCGAAGGTAGCGGAACGCGAGTTGGTAGATTTTGGAGCTGTAAGCTGAGGCCAGCTCGGCCATTGCCGATTCATCGCCGGCTTTGAGTCGTTCGAGAAGAGTGTTTTCCTGGGGGTCCCGCATGAGAATTTCGCCTCGTTGCGGATTAAACCCCCGACGGGGGCGAAATATTCCTTCGACCTGCTAAATTCTTTTATCTCAACAGTAAGCGGAGGATGACCACCGGGCCGATGATCCCGCCGGCGAGGAAGATGCCCATCAGCGCGGCCGCCACCGGCCGGCCGAAATTGAGCGTCCATCGGGAGCCGTCGCGCGTGGGCACGAAGAGCGCCGGATCCTCAGGATTGCGATAGAGCTGGCCGAACCGCCAGTGGTCTGCGTTGAACGGGCGCGGCGTCGGCCGGCCCAATCTGAGGTGCGCGCGGACGAACACCAGGACCGTCGCGACGAGCCCGGTGACTTCGAGGATCGTGTAGAGCACGCCGAGGCCTGCCCGCTCGCGCTGCCACATCGCGGCCAGCGCGAACGCCGCATACGCCTGGAAAGCGACCCACACCAGCGCAATGAGCGCGATGGCTTCGGCCGCGGCCGTGGCCGCGCGCACGTCGGGTGCGTCCCGATCGAGCTCGCCGTGCGAACGTGAGAGCAGCAGGAGACTGACCGCGCCGAAAGTCATGACGAGCGCGATCTGCACGAAGACCGGCAGCAGCACGCGCGCAGGCGTCTTGTACTGCCAGCCGTCCGGAAACCCGTACCGATTGAAATGCACGGGCAGGATGTCCGGCAGTGCCGCGTAGTGCCGGACCAGGAAGGCCGCGCTTCCCGTCACGACGAGAAGCGACAGCCAGAGCGCAATTCTCGTCAGCGTCGAGGGTCGAACCATCGTCGCCGACGTCACCGCGCGGCCCCGGCTTGCTCCGCTGACCCCGACACGACGCGATCGAACACCGTCACGAAATGCGCAACGATGCGGGTTTCCACCTCGGCGAGGTCAATCCGCCGGCCGAGCAGTCGCTCGAGCGACGTGACGCCGCGATCCGCGATGCCGCACGGCACGATCAGGTCGAAGCACTCGAGATCGGTGGTCACGTTCAGCGCGAATCCGTGGCTGGTCACCCACCGCGCGATGCGGACGCCAATCGCCGCGAGCTTCTCGCGCCCCACCCAGGCCCCCGTCAGCCCGTCGACTCGCGTCGCCGTCACACCGTAGTCCGCCGCGACGCGGATCAGCACTTCTTCGAGGTCGCGGACGTAGCGATGCACGTCACAACGGTCCGGCTTGAGATCGATGATCGGATAGCCGACGGCCTGACCGGGACCGTGATAGGTGACGTCGCCGCCACGCCCGGCTTCGAAGACCTCGATGCCACGTGCAGCCAACAGGCCGGCATCGGCAAGGATGTGTGCGCGGCCGCCATCGCCGCGAACACCGAGCGTCAGGACGTGCGGGTGCTCGACAAGGAGCAGCAGATCGCCGATGCGACCTGCCTTCCGGTCCTCGACGAGTTCCCGCTGTGTCCTCAGCGCATCAGGATACGGGACGCGGCCCAGCCGTCTGACTTCGAGCGATCGACGGGACGGCTGTTGTGCGGTGGTCACACCGTGTTCGGATCCCAGTTCTCGAGCGCGCGTTTGATGTGAGACATGAAATGGTCGGCGACGGCGCCGTCGATCACGCGGTGATCGTAGCCCAAGGCCAGGTACGCCATCGGCCGGACGGCAATGGCGTCGTCGATCACGACCGGACGTTTCTCGACGTTGCCGACGCCGAGGATGGCGACTTGTGGCTGATTGATGATGGGCGTCCCGAACAGCGCGCCAAACACGCCCGGGTTGGTGATGGTGAACGTGCCCCCGGACACTTCGTCGGGCTTGAGCTGCTTCGATCGGGCTCGGCCGGCGAGATCGATGATCGATCGACTCAGGCCGACCAGGTTCTTCTCATCCGCCCGCTTGATGACGGGCACAATGAGACCCCAGTCGAGTGCGACGGCGATGCCGACGTTGATCTCCTTGTGATACACGACGTTTTCGCCGTCGACTGACGCGTTGACGATGGGAACTTCACGGAGCGCGTCAACGACGGCCTTCGTGATGAACGACATGTAGGTCAGCTTCGCGCCGGCGCGCTCGAATTCTGCTTTGCGAGCGTCGCGAATCTGCGCGAGGCGGGTGAAGTTGACTTCGAATACCGAGTGCACGTGCGCCGACGTCCGTCGGCTCATGACCATGTGCTCGGCGATCTTCTTTCGCATGGGCGACATCTTCTCGACGACATCGCCTGCGCCCGGCGTGAACTTCGGCGCCGGTGGAACGGGCGCCATCGGGGCTTCACCGGCCTGACCGACCCGACCTGCCTGACCTGTCTGACCGATATATCCGAGTATGTCTTCCTTGGTGACCCGGCCGGCGATGCCCGTTCCGTGGATCTGCGAGATGTCGACGTTGTGTTCCTTCGCGATCTTCCGGACAAGTGGCGACGATCGCTCACGAACCGCGTCTTCGCTCTTCTGATCGACGGCCGGTTTCGGCGACTGCGCTGGCGGCGCAGCCACGGCTGCCGCCTGGGGACGTGGTGGTGCGGGCGGTGGTGGCGGCGGCGCCGCAGCGGGCACCGGCGCTAGGGCAGGAGCCGGCGCGGCGACCGCTTCTCCGGCGGCGCCAATCACGGCGACGACGCTGTTGACCGGAACCGTCTCGCCTTCTTTCACGAGAATCTCGGACACGACTCCGCCGGCCGGCGACGGGATCTCGGCGTCAACCTTGTCCGTCGAGATCTCGAAGAGCGGTTCGTCGCGGTCGACTTTGTCCCCGACTTTCTTGATCCAGCGGACGATCGTGCCCTCGGCGATCGACTCGCCCATCTGCGGCATCACTACGTCAGTCGACATACGAACCTCGAATTGGGGATTGCGGATTGCGAATTGCGGATTGATTGTGGATTCAATCCGCACTCCGCAATCCGCAATCCGCAATCACAAATGGATTGCGGCGCCGTGCGTGGCATGCGCGGCCTCGCCGATTGCCTCTGCCATCGTCGGATGCGCGTGAATGGTTCGAATCAGCTCCTCGACCGTCGCCTCCATCCTGAGCGCGACGGTCGCCTCGGCCACGAGCTCCGTCGATCGCGGACCTATCATGTGGATGCCGAGCAGTTCGTCGTATTTCTTATCGGCCACAATCTTGACGAACCCGTCCGTTTCCCCAGCTATCTTGGCCCGGGCCAGGACGCTAAAGGGAAACGTGCCAATCCTCACGTCGTAGCCGCGTTGTTTCGCTTCGGCTTCGGTCAGGCCGACGCTGCCGATTTCCGGATCGCAGTAGGTGCAGCCCGGTACGTGGTCGTAATTGAGCGGCCGGACGTCCTGTCCCGCGATGCGTTCGGCCGCGATGATGCCCTCGGCTGACGAGACATGCGCAAGCTGTGGGTGCGGACCGCCCAGAGTGATGACGTCGCCGATCGCGGAAACACCACGAACGCTGGTGCGGTACTGCGCATCGACCTTGATGTAGCCCTTCTCCATCTGAAGGCCGACGCCCTCGGCATTGAGACCGGTGGTGACCGGACCGCGTCCGGTCGCGACGAGCAGATAGTCCGCGCGCAGAGTCCTGGTGGAGCCATCCGCGAGCGTCATGTCGACGTCGACGCCGTCGGCGCCCGGCCGTGCTGACGTGACCCTCGCGCCCGTGTGGGCGGTGATGCCCTGCTTCCTGAAATTCTTCTCGAGCTCCGCCGACACGGCTTCGTCCTCGACGGGCACGAGCCGCGGCAGCAGCTCGACGATCGTCACGTCTGCGCCGAAGCGGTTGAAGATCGACGCGAACTCCACGCCGACCGCACCGCTTCCCATGACCACCATTGACCTGGGCATCTCCTTCAGATGGATCGCTTCGTCGCTGGTGATGATGCGCGTGCCGTCGATCGCGATCCCCGGCACGCTCCGCGGCGAGGATCCCGTGGCGACGATGATGTCCTTGCGTGCGACGAGCGTCTGCTTGTCGCCTTCGAAGACGTCTACCGTCAGTGCGCCGGCGCCTCCAGTCAGACGCGCCGTGCCCTTGATCCAGTCGATCTTGTTCTTCTTGAACAGGAACTCGACGCCCTTGGTCAGGCCGTTGACGATGCGATCTTTCCTGGCGTGAACCTGCGCAACGTCCACCGACGGCGACGACACGCCGAGCACGCCCCACTCCTTCGCGCCCTTGATCACTTTGAAGGCGTGCGCGTGTTCGAGCAGCGCCTTCGTCGGAATGCATCCCCAGATGAGACACGTGCCGCCGAGTGATTTCTGCTTCTCGACGACCGCTGTCTTCAGGCCCAGCTGCGCCGCGCGGATGGCGGCGACGTAGCCGCCGGTCCCGGCGCCAATCACCACGACGTCGTATTCGTTGGGCATGAACTACCGTTTGAGCGAAGAGAGCGGAACGAAGGCGGTGGTTCCGGCAGTCGGGGCAGCGGGCTCGGATGGGACGGCATCATCGAGACCCGCCCGGCTGATGCGGGCGCGGAGCTGACCGTGCTCGTAGCGGAGCTCCCAATACGACTCGGTGAGCCGCTCGAGTCGGCGCCCGAGACGCCGTGCCTTGGCCCAGGCGGCGATCGCCGTGAAAACTGCGGCAATCGTGAGCAACCAATGGAGGGTTACCAAACCTCGTACCTTATCGAACGGCTTGCAACAGTGTCAACCGCCTGACACAATACGCGACGCTCGCTCCCAGGCAATGACCCACAAGCCCAAGACCGTCCTCATCGTCGATGACGATGAGGGGATGCGGGAAACGCTCACTGCCATCCTCAAGCGTGAGTACCGCGTCCTTCGTGTGGCGAGCGGCGAGGCAGCCCTGCCCGTACTGAGCCGGGAGGATGTCGACCTGATCCTGCTCGACGTGCGGCTCCCGGGCATCAGCGGCTTCGAGGTGCTGCGGATCGTCAAGGAGAACTACAGCCTGATCGAAGTCCTCATGATCTCGGCCATCAACGAAATCGAAACCGCCGTCCAGGCGATGAAGCACGGCGCCTATCACTACGTGACGAAGGACTTCGACTACGACCAGCTGCGGGCACTCGTGCGGAACGCGAGCGAGCGCCAGGATCTGAACCGTCAGGTGCTGACGCTGTCGGCGCAGGTCGCCGACCAGACGGAGCGCGAATTCATCGTCGGGCCGAGCAAGAACGCGCGCGACATCGTCGATCTGGTCCACAAGATCGCGAAGCTGTCAGCCACTGTCCTGATCCTGGGCGAGAGCGGAACCGGCAAGGAACTGCTCGCGCGACTGATTCATCGCGAGTCCGCCGATCCGGAATCGCCGTTCATCGCCGTCAACCTTGCCGCCATTCCCCGTGAACTCGCGGAAAGCACCCTGTTCGGACACGAACGCGGCGCTTTCACCGGCGCGCACCGCCAGCAGCTCGGCAAGTTCGAACTCGCGTCCAACGGCACGCTGTTCCTCGACGAAGTGGGCGACCTGAGGCTCGATCTCCAGTCCAAGCTGCTTCGAGCCATCCAGGAAGGTGAGATCGAGCGCGTGGGCGGCAGCAAACCGATCAAGACGGAGTTCCGGCTGATCGCCGCGACCAACGTCGACCTCGAGAAGGCGGTCAAGGAAGGGCGGTTCCGCGAGGACCTCTTCTATCGAATCAACGTCATCCCGATCAAGATGCCGCCGCTCCGGGAACGGACCGAAGACATCCCCAAGCTGGTCGAGTTCTTCCTGAAGCGGTACAACGCGCGCTTCCGCAAGCAGATCCACACCGTCAGCGACACGACGATGGCCATCCTCAAGAAATACTGGTGGCCCGGCAACATCCGGGAGCTGGAGAACCTGATCGAGCGCCTGGTGGCGGTCAGCGAAAAGGACTACATCGGCGACGAAGACCTCCCGCTCGAGTTCCATTTTGCCCAGCTGGAGCCGCCGGGGTTGGACAGTGACAGCCTGTTCGAACACGCCACGAACACCTTCGAGCGCAACTTCATCCTGCGCGCGCTCGAACGAAACGCGATGAATGTGACCGCCACGGCCGAGTATCTTGGAATACCACTGAGTACGCTCAAGTACAAGATAGACAAGCTTGACGTGCGACAGTTTACGAAACGACAGCGCGGCGCCTGAAACCAGCCAACAAGCTGACCCATCGGCCAATTCCTTGTCCGTCCCCGCGACCCGGTCAAAATTCCCAGCGAAATTCTCGAGCGCATCCGGCGGACGAGTCCAGCCGCCGTTGATCGGGACAGATCTTTGCCCACTCTGAAACCCCGGACTGATTGAACTCTTTCGACACGTTCAGTCACGATTCGAGATTTCCTTCCGAAAACTGCCTCGTCGAGATCGGTGCCCCACGCTGGAACACGCGTTGCACAAATTATCAGTGCGGACGACAACAGCCCGGACAGAACGGGTCCCGACTCCAATCAATGAAACCATCGATGTTCAACGTTCGGGTCCCGCTCTCCGGGAAGGGCGGGGCGCCAGGCGATGTGTTCCTGATGAACACGTTGACTGACGCGCAGCTGGTCGTGTCGGGCGACGTGGCGGCCCTTCTCGATCGGTTCGCGTCGACAGTCGACGCGGGCGAGCTCGACGGCGACGCGCGTGAAGCCGTCGACGTTCTCAAGGACAACGGATTGCTCGTCGCCGATGGCGCGGAAGACCAGCGGGCGCTCGATCGGTTTTTCGCGCGAACCACCGCCGACAAGAGCGAGCTGCACATCACGGTTCTGACGACGCTCCAGTGCAACTTCGCGTGCGATTACTGCTTTCAGGGCGATCACGGCGACTACAACAAGTTCGCGGACAAGATGTCGCTCGAAACCGCCGAACGGCTCGCCGACTGGATCGAGCGGGAACTCGACCGCGTTCAGCCGGAGCGCCTCGTCATCATGTTCTTCGGGGGCGAGCCGTTGCTCAATCTGCCGGTGATGTACCGGATCGCCGATCGCGCCTGGGCTGCGACACGCGCCCGTGGCGTCTGGATGGGCACGAGCATCATCACCAATGGTCTGCTCCTCACACCAGACGTCGTCGATCGGATGCTCGAGTACGGGCTCAAGGGCGTGAAGATTACGCTCGACGGCGATCGCGACACGCACAACCGGATGCGCCCGCTCCGCGGGGGCCAGGGGACGTTCGATCGCATCATCGACAACATCCGGCAGGTCGCGGACCGCGTGCCGATCGCGATCGGGGGCAACTTCGACGAGTCCTCGGTCGGAAGCTATCCCGCCCTCCTCGATTTCCTGAGCGAGCAGGCGTTCGCGCGCAAGCTGTCGAAGGTCAGTTTCAAGCCGGTCATCCGCAACGCGCCGGCGGAGCCGGTCCGCCTCAAGGGCGTGCTGGCGTTGACGCCCGTCGGACACGACAACCGTCCGCTCGGCGGCACGTGCATGACGTCGGCGGGAAAGGGTGGCGCCCCGGGGGGCTCGACCGGCTGCGACTCGTGCGGGGATCTCGACGACGCGCTCGGTTTCCTGCGCGTCGAAACCGAACGTCGGGGGTTTCCAACAGCGAGCGGCGTTCCGGGCGGGCCGTGTCACGTGCACATGAAGCACGCGCACACGATTGGCCCCGACGGATCGCTTTACGCGTGCCCGGGGTTCACGGGCGAGAAGACGTTATCGACGGGACACATCGACGACCGGCGTGAATCGTGGCGCGAGAGCGCGCGCGCCCGATTCGAACGGCTGCATCCGTGGGACGCGTGCGGCGATTGCGCGTTCATACCCGTGTGTGCCGGAGGGTGCCTGGTGGCCTCGCACAACGAGCTCGGTGACATGAACTTGCCGACATGTCACAAGCGGAGTTTCGAATCGGCAGTCACGGCCCTGGCGCACAAAGCGGCCAGTGGCGCAGCACAGGAGAGACTACAATGAAAGTTCAGATCATCAAGAAGGGCGCCGTCAACACGAAGAAGCAGTCGATGGCCTGCGACGTCCTCGTCGACGAGCCTCCGATGGATAAGAAGTGACGTAAAGGATGCCTTGCAGACACGAATGGGATGCTAGCCTTGGGCTTCGCATAGCTGCATCCCTGTTCGTGATCTGTGCTTCGGCTCGGTGCGACAACAAGTCCGCCGAGCCGACGCTCCGCGCCGAGCGTTCCACGCTAGTCCTCGGTATCAGCAACGTTCCCTCGTTGTCCGCCGACCGAGGCGTCCAGCAGTTCATCAGCAACATCTCCAACGAGGGCCTCCTTCGAGTCAACCAGGAGGGGCGAGTCGAACCGTGGCTGGCCGAACACGTCGAACGTGCGCCGAACGGTCGGCGACTGATCGTCCGTCTTCCGCCCAGCGTCAAATTTCATGACGGTTCGGCAGTCGATGCAACGACCGTGTCGAATATCGTCAAGCAGAGCCTGCCCAAGATCCTGGCCTCGACCGCCGACGACCTCGAGTCGATTACTCCCAAAGGCGATAGAGAAATCGAGTTTGCTTTCCGACAGCCCTCATCATTCGTTGCGGACGCCCTCATGGACGTTCCGATAACGAAACAGAATTCGGCGGTCGGTACTGGAGCATTCGCGCTTCGTACCGATCCGACGACGCGTTCCTCAGAAATGGTCGCTTTCGACGGCTACCATCAGGGTGCGCCAAACATCGCCAAGATCAGCATTACGACGTTTGCCAACGCCCGTGCCGCGTGGGCCGAACTGATGCGCGACAAGGTGGACATGCTGTACGAGGCGGACGCCGAAGCGATGGAGTTCTTCAAAGACTCGAAGACCGTCTCGGTGTATACGTTTGACCGGCCGTATCAGTACGTCATGTTCCTGAACACGCGGAGTCCGAAACTCAAGGCGCCTGACGTTCGGCGTGGCTTGAACGAAGCGATCGATCGAAAGGCCTTAATCCAGGAGGCGTTGCGCGGCCACGGCACTCCCTCCGTAGGTCCCGTCTCCCCTCACCATTGGGCATTTCAAGAGGTCAATTCGACGTTCGCGTATGCTCCGCGCGACGCCGCGTCCAAGCTTCCGGCCGCGATGAAGCTGAGATGCGTCACCCTCGCCGAAGCGCCATTCGAACAAATTGCGCTGGTCGTCAAACGGCAGCTCCGGGAGGTGGGCGTTGACCTCGAGATAGAGGCGGCTCCGGTCGAGCAAGTCTTTTCCACGCTGACCAAGAACGAGTTCGAAGCAGTGCTGCTGGACTCGATTAGTGGATGGAGCCTGATGAGGGCATACCGATGGTGGCACTCTCAGAGTCCACAGAACGCCAGCCACTTTTCGAGCCCGAAAGTGGACCTCGCACTGGATCGCGCCCGGCGCTCGATTACCGATGACGAGTACAAGTCGGCAGTGGGGGACTTTGAACGGGCGATCGCAGAGGACCCTCCTGCGGTCTTCCTGGCCTGGGGCGAGCGCAGCCGAGCCGTCAGCAATCGCTTCGACGTCAAGCCTCAACAGGGCCGCGACGTCCTGGCGACGCTAAGACTCTGGCGCCCAACGACCGATAAGGTGAACGCCACTCACGACTGAGCGCATGGCCCTGAACATTCGCCGCATCACGACCCGCTTCGCGCTCCTCATGGCGCTCGCGGCCGTCGTGCCCCTCGTGGCGTATGGCTTCATTTCAATTCTGTCGCTCCAGCGCGGCACCCGCGAGTCGGTCATCGCCGGCAACAAGAACGTCGTCACCCGCGCGGCCGAAGAAGTCCGCCGCTACATCGTCACGAACGCCAACCTGCTGAAGGCGCTCTCGGCCGACCTGCAGAACACGGGACTCGACCAGCGGCAGAAGGACCAGATCCTCAAGAACTACGTCCTCGAATTCCGCGAGTACCGCGAGGTGACCCTCTTCGATCAGAGCGGCGCCGTCGTCGTTTCGAGCCGTGTCGGCAAACCGAGGCTGGCCGTGCCCACCGACAACAGCCGCAGCGTCACGCTCGACGCCATCGTCATGTCCCCCATTCGCGTGGACGATGACCTGCTGCCCACGTCGACGTTCGTCATCCGCCTGACCCACCTGAACGAGCCGGCGGGCTGGCTCGCCGGCGGGATCAACCTCGAAGAAATGTGGCAGATGGTGGACCGCATCCGCATCGGCGAGCACGGTTTCGCCATGATTGTGGCGCCGGGGGGCGAGCTCATCGCACACGGCGATCCCGATAAGAAGGCCCTTGTCGCGCGTGGCGACAACATGGGAACTCACCCGCTGGTCGCGGCGGCGCGGGGCGCACGTGAGGCCGTGTCGGCCGAGTACGACAACAAGCTCGGCGCGGCGTTCCGCATCCCCGAACTCGGCTGGACGGTCATCGTCGAACAGCCGGCGCGCGAGGCTTTCGCCAACCTGTCGGTGCTCCAGCGACAACTGGTGATCGCGATCTCGCTCGCGCTCCTCGCGATGGTTGGCGTGGGCTACCTGTTCGGCCGCACCTTCATCAACCCGATCCTGCTACTGAAGCGCGGCACGCAGGCCGTGGCGTCCGGCGATCTGGAGACGCGCGTGCACATCGGATCGAAGGACGAATTCGGCGAGCTCGGCGACGCCTTCAACACGATGGCGGCGCGGCTGGCGGACCTCCAGGAGAACGTCAAGAAGCAGGAGCGGCAGGCGATGTTCGGACGCGTGGCGGCGGGCCTCGTCCACGATCTGCTCCACCCGATTCAGAACGTCGGCAACAACACGCGGCTCCTGCTGCGCGACGACATCGACTCGGACACGCGCCAGGACTGCGGCCGCATCATCGATCGCGAGCTCACGACGATCCGCCGCTTCCTGGACGACCTTCGCAACGTCGTGAAGCCCAAGCCCGTCGAACGCTTCCCGATGGACATCAACACCACTGTCGCCGAAATCGTCGAGTCGATGCGCCCCGAAGGCGAACGCCACAGCATCGCCGTCGAAGGACGTTACGGCGGCGGCACGCTGACGATCGAGGGCGATCGGTTCGCGATCGGCCGCGTCTTCCGGAATCTGATTACCAACGCCATCCAGGCGACGGGGCCGGGAGGGCGCGTCACCGTCGCCACCCGACGCGCGGGCGATCTCGTCGAAATCACCGTCACCGACACTGGATCTGGCATCGAGCCCGAGCGGTTGTCGGCGATCTTCGACGACTTCGTCACCACCAAGCGCCGCGGCCTCGGCCTCGGCCTCGCCATCTCCAAGCGAATCGTCGAACAGCTCGACGGGACGATCGCCGTGGCCAGCGAAGTCGGCCGCGGCACAGCGTTCACTGTGACGTTCCCCTCGCGCGGCCAGCAATCGGCGCAGGCCGCGGCCAGTTAGGCTCGTTCTCGGAAAGGTGTAAGGACATGTTTCGCACGCTCCTCAAGACCACCGCGCTCGCCGTTGACCAACAGACTGTCGACGTGCGCTACTTCGAGCAGCGCACGCTGCGTGGCGGGCGGCGGTACAGCGCCGAAATCCTGCTCGGGCCAAACGACCGGGTGATTCTGGATGACGACTCGGTGCCGAATCTGGAAGCGCGAACGAGCCGACTCGTCCCCGCGACGCTGCTCAGCCGGATGCTGGCGCGCTCTCCCGCGGCCTAGCAGCGGGACTCGAGAAACGCGACGGCATCGAGCGCCGCCGCGCCTCCTGGCGAGCGAGATCCTGGGGGAGTCAAGTGAGATCGGGGGAACGTTCTACTTGCGCGGCAGTACGGCGTCTTTCAGCTGCTTGGCAATCCTCGCCTTGACCACGGTCTTGGCGGGAATCTTGATCGCCTCACCCGTCGCCGGATTACGACCCATGCGCGCTTTGCGCTTCTGAACGACCAGCTTCACCATTCCGGGCAGCACGAACTCGCCCGAGCGCTTCAGCTCTTTCTCGGAGAGCGCCGTCAGCTCGTCGAAGAACTCGCGAGCCTGCGTCCGCTTCATTTCGAAGCGCTCGGCGAAATGCGAGAAGAGTTCGGATTTGCCCATTCTGCGGGCGTCAGCCATCGGTGTGTCCCCCTCACTTGACGCGCGTGATCTTCCCCGCCGGTCGTCGTGCGCGCAGCGATGATCGCGGATTCGCTGGAAAAACGCCGTATCCTAGCCCGCCCGGTAGCCGCTGTCAAACGTGGCAACCCCAGTTTTTCGGCCTGAATGCTAGAATTTTCGGTCGATGTCAAGCACGTCCGAAACTGCGCTGGCGACGTTCCCCAACCCGCGGCCCGAGCGCGATTTCGAGATCACCATCTCGTGCCCGGAGTTCACGTCCGTCTGTCCGATGACGGGTCTTCCCGACTTCGGGGAAATCCGGATCACCTACGTGCCCGACGCGCGGTGTGTCGAGCTGAAGTCGCTGAAGTACTACCTGATCGGCTTCCGCAATCGCGGCATCTTCTACGAGAGCGTCACCAATCAGATCCTGGACGACCTCGTCGCCCTGCTCGCGCCACGGCGCATGACCGTGGTCGGCGACTTCTCCGTCCGCGGCGGGATCAAAACCGTCGTCACGGCCGAATACCGGAAGCCCGCCTGACGTCGAGCGGCCCATGCACCGGGTGCCGATCGGCGCCGAGATCGACCTGCACTCGTTTCGCCCGGAGGATATCGCGTCGGTTGTCGAGGAGTACGTGACGGCTGCCGCAGATGCGGGCCTCCGCGAGGTCCGCCTGGTCCACGGACGGGGTCGCGGCGTCCAGCGTGGCATCGTGCAGGCCGCGCTCGAGCGCCACCCGCGCGTCGTCAGCTTCGCGGATGACACGGCCGCGCACCTCGGAGCGACGCTCGCGGTCCTGGATGTTGAGACTTGAGACTTGAGAGTTGCCGTCAGGCAGGGATCGGCCAGCTGACCACGGTGCCAGCGGGCGCTGGTTCCGCGGCGAGATAGAGCCGGTCACCGGCCTGGACTGAGCCTTCGGGAATTGCCCCGGCCGCAAATTCGATGGCGGCATGCGCGCCCCACGCTCCGGCCATGCGCCACGCCGTGAGATTCCTGACGACCTTCACGACGGTTCCTTCGCGATCCACGAACAGCACGTCGATCGGAAACCGCATGAACGCCGTGTGAACGGAGAAGCACGGGCGGAGGATGAGCGCTGCGTTCGCATCCAGGGAGTCACGACCGAGCAGCCCTTTGCGACGCGTTTCCCGCGTGTCGGCGAGTTCGACATCGCGTGCGACCACCTGGCTTGTCCGCGCATTCATCAACATAGGTGCAATCTCGTAAGGCCAATCGCAAATTGCAAAGGGCGATTTGCCATCTGCCCTTTGCACTACACCTCTCAGAACACCCCTGGCACCAGATGCCATGCCACGCGGCCGCAGTACACCTGGTACTCGCGGTCGGCGATGAGCACACGTTCCTCGGCAAGCGCCCGCAGCACGAGCGCGATGTCGCCACCCACGACCACCATGACGTTCCACACGCTCGGATACGCGACGAGCGCAGCCGCGTGCGTCAGCAGATAGCCGGCGTAAATCGGATGACGGACGATGTTGTAAGGCCCCCGCGCGACGACGCCGCGGTTGGCAGGCGCGATGCCGAAGCTGCGCCCGATGGTGACCTTGCTGATGATGACGATGAGCACACCGACCGTCGTGACCATCGCGGTCAGGTAATCGGGCACGAGCGCCATGCCTTCGTTCGTCCGCATCAGCGCCGGCCCGAGAAGCGACACGGTCGTAAGGACGGCGGTCGGCAACGAGCGATCGACGATATTCGTCCGCCGCCGCACGATCATCAGAACGACGACGAGCGATTCAGCCGCAAGGAAGAGGAGCCCGGTGAAACGCCCGGTCCTGACGTAGTCGGCCCAGATGTTGATTGACAGCAGGACGAACAGCGCGCCGACGAACGTCCGCGACAGCAGGTCGCCGAGGATCTCACGCTGAATCCGGCGCAACTAGCGAATCTCCAGCGGCCGGTGCGTGGATCGCTTGAGATTCGCGCCCGGGTTGTCGTCCACGAAATACGACTCACATGCGCGGTCGAGCAGCTCGCGGGTGATCGTCGGCGCCACGCCGCGGTAACGGCAGAGCGCGGTGACCTGATCGATGAGGTCGCGCGGATGACAGGCGCGGAGCGGCCGTTTCGCCGGCCCGTAGTGCCGGCGCTGCAGATACGCGATCATGACCTGGTGGAACTTGAGGTCGCGCCGCTTGCAATTGAGCTCGAAGATCTGCGTGAACTCGTCGAGCGTCGGATCTTCAATCGGGATCTTGTACGGAATCCGGCGCAGGAACGCTTCGTCGGCCAGCGACTGCGGGTTCAGGTTCGTGGCAAACACTGTCAGCACGTCGAAGGGGATCTGGAATTTCTTGCCCGTATGCAGCGTCAGGTAGTCCACGCGGCTTTCGAGCGGCACGATCCAGCGGTTCAGCAGGTCTTCCGGACGGATGCGCTGACGTCCGAAGTCGTCCACGAGGAACACGCCGCCGTTCGCCTTGAGCTGGAGCGGCGCCTCGTAGAACTTCGAAATCGAGTTGAACGTCAGGTCCAGCATGTCGAGCGTCAGCTCGCCGCCGACGATGACGACCGGCCGGCGGATCCGGACCCAGCGCCGATCGCGCGGCACACCGCTGACGACGCTGGTGGATTCCACGTCGTGTTCGAGCGTCTCGTGGCTGATCGGGTCGTAGACGGTCACGACGTGGCCGTCCACGTCGATCGCGTGCGGCACGTACATATCGCCACCGAGCGTGCGGCCCATGCCTTCGGCAATCACCGTCTTGCCGTTTCCGGGCGGTCCGTAGAGGAACACGGCCTTGCCGGCGTTGACCGCCGGGCCGAGGTGCTCGAGCACGTCGTCGTTGATGACGAGATGCGAGAAGCCGCGGCGCAGCCGTTCGCGATCGACGTAGCCTCGCGCGGCCTGCAAGGCGCGCATCTCCGTGATGTACGCCGTAAGCGGGACCGGCGCTGGACCAGCGTACTGACTAATCGCGAGGAACTGGCGGGCGCGATCGCGACCGAGGTCGGTCAGCGAGTAGCGGTACCCGGCGGTGCCGGACCCGCTGGCGCCCCGGACCTCCACGAGCAGGGCGGCGCGCAGCCGTTCGATGAGTGGCTCGATGAGCGCGTACGGCAGGCGCGTGCGATCCGCGATGGCCATGCCCGTGGCCTCCGCGCCGTACATCGTCTTGATGAGCAGCTGCTCGATCTGATCGAGCGCGAGTCCGGTCTCCTCGATCGTACGCGGAACCGGCGGAACCGGTGTCATCCGGTTGTCGTCCCGAAGCGGCATGGTCGCGATTGAGGCGCTCATCGCTGGTTCATCGGCATGAGGACCTGCACAAACTTGATGGCCGCCGGGCCAATGGTCACGATCCAGATTGCGGGGAAGATGCAGAAGACCAGCGGGAACACCATCTTCACGCCGGTCTTCGCCGCGGCCTCTTCGGCGCGCTGACGGCGTTTGGTCCGCGACGTTTCCGAGTGCACGCGCAGCGACTGCGCCACGCTCGTGCCGAACTTGTCGGTCTGCACCAGCATCGCCACGAGCGACGTCACGTCGTCGATCTGCGTGCGCTCGCCGAAGTTGCGGAGGGCCTCCGAGCGGGCCTTGCCGGCCCGGAGCTCGAGGTTGATCAGGCGCATTTCTTCGGCCAGTTGGGGATGCGCGAACGCCAGCTCGTCGGCGACGCGCTGGATCGCCTGGTCGAGGCCGAGGCCCGCTTCGACGCTGACGACGAGCAGGTCGAGGGCGTCCGGCAGGCCGAGGCGGATCACGTGCTGCCGGCGCTTCGCCCTCCGGGCGAGGATGATGCCGGGCAGGATGTAGCCCAGACCGCACGCCGCGATCGCCAGGAAGAAGTTCGGCTTGATCGCGATCGGCGATCCGAAGAGCAGGAACATCAGGAGCGCAAAGCCGATGCGGATGCCGAGAAACACAGGCACGGCCTCGTTGGTTCGGTAGCCGGCCGTCACCAGCCGCTGCTGCAGCTTGCCCATTTCGGAGACCGACCTGGGCGCGCGCGCGCCGAGCGTCTTCAGGGCGTGGATGAGGTTCTTGAAGCCGGCCTCGGATTCCTTGACGGGTAAGGTGGCGCCACCCATCTCGCCGAGGCGGCGCTCGATGACACCCGCTCCCTGCGGCGCCAGCGCGAGGGCGGCGCCGGCCACCAGAAGCGAGACGAACACGAAGCCGAGCAGCGGAAGCAGCAGCGTCACGTTACACCTCGATCTTGATCACCTGACGGATCCAGAAGTACCCGATCGTCTGCATGACGATCGCTCCCATCACCATCAGCTGACCCATGCGTTCCTTGAAGAGCAGCCCCATGTGTTCGGGGTTGATGAACATCAACGCGCACGCGAGAAGCGCCGGCAGCGCCAGCAGCACGTAGCCGGTGAAGCGGCCGTGCGCCGTGTGGACGCGGACCTGACGCAGAATCTTGAAGCGCTCGCGAACCACGTGCGCGAGGTTGTCGAGGATTTCCGACAGGTTGCCGCCGGTGTCGCGCTGGATCAGGACCGCCGTCACGAAGAACCGCACGTCGAGCAGTCCGATGCGGTCCGCCAGTTCGTTGAGCGCGTCCTTGAGCGGCAGACCGAAGTTTTGCTGATCGAACGTCTTCTTGAACTCGGGTCCGACCGGATCTGGCAGCTCGTCCGCCACCATGCCCATCGCGGTTTGGAACGCGTGGCCGGCGCGGATGGCGCGTGACAGGAGGTCGAGCGCCTCGGGAAACTGCTCCTCGAATCGCTTCAACCGGCGCGACGCCTTGTGACGCAGGTACGCAATTGGTGCGGCGAGGCCAATGAGCGCGGCGAGTGGCCTCGCGAACACCTGGCTGGTGAAAAGCGTGGCGAGCAGGAAGCCCACGACCGCGCCGATGAGCGATGACATCACGATCGCGCTCGGCGTCGTCTGGACGCCCGACTGCTCGATCAAGCGCTTCAGCTTCCCGCCCAGATTCGACGTGGCGACGATGCGGTCGAGGATCGGCAGAGGCCCGCTCTTCTCGACGCGGACGACCGTGCCCTCTTCGAGCGCGTCCTCCGCAGACGATCGGATTCCCGACACGTCCTTGAGCCGGCGATCCATTTCGCGGTTCGCCAGGAATCCGGGTAAGTAGACGATCCCGACGTACGTGCCCATGATGAGAGCGACGACGAACACGAAGATGACCAGAGCGAGCAGCATCACCGCACCTCCATGACACCTTCGAACATGTCCGTCGGCAAGTGGATGCCCGACGCCTTGAGGCGCTCGGCGCACTTCGGCCGGACGCCGGTCGCGCGGAAGCGGCCGACGACCTTGCCCTCCTGCGTCACGCCGACCTTCTCGAACACGAAGATCTCCTGCATGGTGATGATGTCGCCTTCCATGCCGGTGATCTCCGAAACGCTCGTCACCTTGCGGGTGCCGTCGCTCAAGCGCGTCTGCTGGACGACGACCTGGATCGCGGACGAGATCTGCTGGCGCATCGCGCGCTCCGGCAGATTGGTCGCGCCCATCGCGATCATCGTCTCGATTCTCGACAGCGCGTCGCGGGGCGTGTTGGCGTGGACGGTCGTGAGCGACCCGTCGTGGCCCGTGTTCATCGCCTGCAACATGTCGAGGGCTTCCTCGCCGCGCACCTCGCCGACCACGATGCGGTCCGGACGCATACGCAGGGAGTTGATGAGCAGCTGACGCTGCCGGATGGCGCCCTTACCTTCGACGTTCGGCGGCCGCGTTTCCAGCCGCGCAACGTGGACCTGGTGCAGCTGAAGTTCGGCCGCGTCTTCGATGGTGACGATGCGTTCGCGCTCGGAGATGAAGCTCGAGAGCACGTTGAGCAGCGTCGTCTTGCCGGCGCCGGTGCCTCCGCTGATGAGCGCGTTCAACCTCGCCCTGACGCAGTGCGAGAGGAAATCGAGCATCGGCTGGGTCATCGCCTTCAGGCGCACCAGGTCGTCGGCCTTCAGCCGTTCCGCCGGGAATCGGCGAATCGAGAGCAGCGGACCGTCCACCGCGAGCGGCGGGATGATGGCGTTGACACGCGATCCATCCGGCAGGCGCGCGTCCACCATCGGCGAGCTGTCGTCCACGCGGCGGCCGACCGCCGACACGATGCGGTCGATGACGCGCATCAGGTGCTTGTCGTCCTGGAACGTCGCGGTCACGCGCTCCAGCTGACCGCCGCGCTCGACGAAGACGTCCTTGTAGGTGTTCACCAGGATGTCACTGACGGACGGGTCGCGGAGCAGCGGTTCGATCGGGCCGAGCCCGAACACGTCATCCAGGAGCTCGACGAAGAGCACTTCGCGCTCGCCGAGGCTGAGCGGGACGTTCTCTTCCGCGAGCAGCTCACCGAGCAGCGTGCGGATTTCGCTTTCGGCGCGCGCACGGTCGGCCTGCGCCAGCGCCTCGAGGTTCAGCCGGTTGAGCAGCTTTTTATGGACGTTCGCCTTGAGCGCGAGGTACCCGGGACGCGGCGGCGCCCCCGGACCCGGCGCGCCGGGCGCCGCGGGTCGTGGCTGTGACGAAAACTGTGTCGGAGCGATGGAATTCATGGCCGGTTACCAGATGGATGCGAGCCGATCGAAGCCGCCAAGCAGGCCCTTTTTCTGACCGGCGACACTGGGATCATCTGCGCCCGGCTCGAGGATGCCGCGTGTGAATCGATCGAACTGGGTCGCCATTTCCGAGTTGCCCGCGAGCGCGAGCGGCACGCCCGAATTGAGCGCGGCCGACACGGTCTTGTAGTCACTCGGGAACGTGTGGTGAATCGGGTGGCCGAGCGCGCCCTCGATCTGCTTGGGCGGGATTGGAAACGGCTCGGCGGCCCGGTTCAGCAGGAACCGGACGCGTTCGCCGACGGCGCCGAGCTGACGCATGCGGTCCAGGAGCCGCTGCGCGTTGCGCACCGACGGCACGTCGGGGTTCGCGACGAGGAACATCTGGTCAGCCGTGTACAGCGCCGCGGTGCTGCACGCGTTGATCTGGCTTCCGGCGTCAACCAGGATGTACTCGGTACTGGCGCGCGAGCAGCCGGAACAGCTCCTCGACGGCACCGCCGTCGGAGCCTCCGGGCCGATCGAACTGATCGGAACCCGCGAGAATCTCGAGCCCTGACTTGTGTTTGATGACGAGCTCTTTCAGGAACTCGCGATCGAGTCGATGCAGGTTGTCGATGGCGTCGATCAGCGTGAATCGCGGACGGACGCCGAGGAACAATCCCACCTCGCCCAGCCCGGGCTTGAGATCGACGATGACGGTGGCGCGCTTGCTCAGGCGCGCGAGCTCGACGCCGCAGTTCACGGCGATCGTCGTGGTTCCCGCGCCGCCCTTTGCGCCGAAGAATACGAGCGTCGTCGCGGCGGGACGCGCGCCCTGCGTCGTCTCGCGACGGGCGGCAGTGCGACGGATCGCGCCGTGAAACGCTTCGTCGTCCGGCGGCCACGTGAAGAACTCGTTGGCGCCGGCCCGCATCGACTGCAGGATCAGATTGGGATCGTTGGCCTCGGCGACGGCGAAGATGCCCGCCCCCTGGGCCGCTGCACGAAGCCGCTCGACGCTCGTCATGGCCGACGAGGCATCGCCGCGGATATCCACGATGACGAGGTCGGTGGCGCTGATGTCGCGCGCCACACGTTCATCGGTGACGCTGACCGGAATCGCTCCCGAACGCAGCATCCGGCCGACGTGCTTCCTGAATTCCTCGTCTTGCGTAACGACCAAACCAACAAGTTGTGCCATGACGCGGCCCCGGATCCGTTACTGCTGCGGTTTCTTGCTCTTGGCGACTTCGGCTTCGTAGGCAGCCTGGGCCGCTTTCAGCTTGGCTTCAGCGTCGTTGACCGACTTGTTGTTCTTCTTGTCGATCTCGGCCTGCTTCTTCGCCTGCTCGGCGGCGCGCTTGGCGGCCGCCTCGTTCGCGGCCCTGTCGATCTCGGCCTGCCTCTTGGCCTCAGCCGCCGCGACTTTCGCGGCGTCCGCGTCTTTCTTCGCCTGCTCCTTGGCGGCCTGCTCCTGAAGCTTCTTGTCTTGCTCGAGCTGCTTCGCGCGGGCCTTGCCGTCGGCGGCCTTCACCGCTTCGTCACGACTGTGGTCCTGCTGCTGCGCCTTCTCGAGCGCCTTCTTGTCGGCCTCGATCATCTGCTGCGTCTGGACCTGCTGCGGCGTCTGCGCCTGTGGCTGCGCCTGGACTTGCGGCTGGGCCTGAACTTGCGGCTGCGCCGGCGCCGCGGTCGCGGCGGCGACGGGCTTCGGCGCGCCCTGCTGAAGTGTCCTGGTCGGCGCCAGCGCCTGGACCTTGGCGGCCGCGGCCGCCGGATCGTTGGCCGGCGCGGCGGCCGGCACGGCAACCGGCGACGCATCCGGCGCAGCGCTGGCCTGCGGGCGGAACGCCGGCGTTGGTGTCGGCACGGCCTTCTTCGGATCGAGCGGCTCCATGAACTTCTCGGTCATCCGCGGGAGCGCGTTCGTCACACCAGGCGAGTTGTTCGGCAGAATCTCCGGCGTGATCATGACGACCAGCTCGGTGCGATCTTTCTGCGCCGCCTGGCTCTTGAAGAGGAGGCCGAGGATCGGGATGTCGCCGATGCCCGGGATCTTCTGGAGCGTCTTGTTCATCGAGTTGTTCAGCAGGCCGGCGACGGCGAACGTCTGGCCGTTCTGGAGCTCGAGCTCGGTTTCCGTCCGGCGCGTGGTCAACGCGGGGATCCGGAAGCCGTTGAGGACGACAGCATTCGTGAAGTCGAGCGCGCTGACTTCCGGCCGGACCTTCAAGTGCACGCGGTCGCCGTTAACGACGGGCGTGAAGGTCAGGCGGATGCCGAATTCCTTGTACTGGACGGTGATGCCGATGTTGTTGCCCGTGCCCTGCGCGATCGGCACCGGGAACTCGCCGCCCGCCAGAAAGCTGGCTTCCTTGCCGCTCTCGGCCACCAGGTTCGGCTCGGCCAGGCTCTGGAGGAGTCCTTTCGTCTGCAGCGCCTTGACGACGGTTCCGAGCTGCTCCTTCGTGTTGAACAGGAAGAAGTTCAGGAAGTCGCTGAAGATCAGCTTCGGGTTGCTCGGATCGCTGCTGTCGAAGGTCGGCGCCGGGAACTGCTGCGTCGTCGTGCGGCCGATGTAGTCCTTGTAGCCGCCGGCACCCGTGAAGAGCGACGCGCCGAGCTCGGTCATCGCGCTGCGATTGACCTCGGCGAAGCGGACACGCAGGAGCACCTGGTTGCTGCGGATGCCTTCCTGCACCTGCAGCAGCGTCACGACCTCTTCGCGCTTGTCGACGTAGCCGGAGGCCAGGTTGATGGCGCGCTCGATGAAGTCCTTGTTGGTCACCATGCCGGAGAGCACGATGCTGCGACCGTTGCTCTGGACTTCGATACTCTCGGTCGGGAACAGCTGCTTCATCTGTTCCTGCAACCGGGCGAGGTCGCGCTGGACGATGATCTCGTAGCGGCGGATCGCGCCGGCGCGATCCCACACGAACATGGAAATCGTGCCCGGCGTCTTGCCGTTGATGAGCAGCTCGGTCGGCGCGGTGACGAGCGCGTCGGCGACGTCAGGGCTCGTCAGCGAGACGCGCGCGATCGGCGTCCCGATGCTGACGACGGTCGAGCGACCCACCATCAGACGGACGCTGTCGTCGGCATAGAGCACCGACCCGCCGGCGATGACGATCAGGAAAATGAGCGCGGACGCGAATCGACGACCCATGACTACTGCTCCTGTCGCACGATTTCGTGCGCACGTTTGTCACCGCGGATGATTTCAACCGTTGCCGCCGGCGCTTCCACCACCGGTAACGCCACCTTCTGACCCGATGCGACCTTGGTTCGCACGGCAGCCTGCTTGGACGCCGACGCAAAGCCAAGCAGACCAGCGGGCTTGATGCCAGGGGTGCTGGGGATGGACTTGTCGAGCGGGTTGCGCAGTGCGAGCTGGATCTTCCCTTCGGTCGCGGCCAGCGTCAGACGCTCGGATTCTTCAGGCGCCACGAGTAGCGTCACCACGCTGACGGGCACGGGCTTGCCCTTCTCGACGTCGCGCTCGATCTTGGTACCCGACGCAAGCACCTGAACGTTGGTCAAAACGACCTTCGACGTGACGTCGCCGTTGTTCCCTGACGGGTTCACGGTGGCGAGCACGTCGACGCGCGTGCCGGGCAGCACGTAGCCGGCGACGCCGATGACTTCGTTCACGCGCACGGATAGAGCGCGCAGGCCGGGCGGAATCGCCGGTGGCAGCCCTGGGCCGGCTTCCTTGGAGGACAGCTTGCTTGGCAGGAGCGGCTCGTTCTGGATGAGCGGCGTGATGACGCCGCGCCCGATGGCTTCCTTCGGGTCGCTCATCGCCTGCGCCGGCACCGAGTCCTTCGGCCACTTGATGACCTTCACGTCCTCGGCCCTGATCTCCGCGCCAACGTCGAGGTCGTTCACGGCCACCACGACCGGCTGCGTCGGCATGGCCGGTCCTCCGGCAGTCGGCTGCGAGACCTTCTGCACGTAGTTGTAGGTGCCGACTGCGAACACCCCGCCGGCGGTCACTGCCAGCGCAAGCACGATGAAAATACGGACTCGACCCATAACCGATGCCCCTATTCGTTTCTCTAACCGTTGTTGACGGTGGCGCCCGCCGCCCAAGCGGGCTGACCGCTTTCGCCCTTTTACAACCTGCGCATCCTCAGAAGCCCAGCGCGGCGACCAGCGTGCCGACGGCAATCGCCGGCGCGTACGCGAACCGGTTGACGGTCGCGCGCTCGATCTCTGCCACGTTGGCGCCACCCGTGCGCACCAGCTGCGCCGCCCGCTCGACCGTTTCGCGCAGCAGCTGCCGCTGCACGGCGACGATGATCGCGAGCACGCCACCGGCGAGCGCGGTATAGAGGAAGGCCATGGCAATCGCTTTGGGTCCGAGGAGCGTGCCAACGGCAGCAAACAGCTTCACGTCACCGGCGCCGGTCGCACCGATCAGATGACCGGGCAGCATCAGCACCAGGCCGACGGCAAAACCTACGAGCGCTTCCGCCATCGAAAGGGGGGTGAGATGGACGGCCGCCAACGTCACGCCGAACGCCGACACGCCGAGCGTGAGGGGGTTCGGGATTCGCCGTGTGTAGAAGTCGACTACGGCGCTGGACGCGCCCGTGCCGGCGACGGCGCTCACGACGATGGGGTCAGAAATTTTGGGCAATGTTGTTCCAGAAGACGCCGGTAATCGTTTGACCCAGGGCGGTCACGGCGCCGATCGCCAGAATCGCGATCAGCACCATGAGCAGGCCGTACTCGAGCAGATCCTGTCCGTCGTCATGCTTAACGAGCCGGCGAACCGCGACAAGCACCTGCTGCATGGGGGCTGCTCCGGTCAAAAAGTCACTCACAAACTCGCGCGGTGGCGGGAGCCTGGGGGCGCCCGCCACCGAGCAGACTTACGTCGTGGTCAACTGATTCGCGATGCTGGTGAAGATTGCGTTCACCTGCGTCCCTGCCGCCGCCACCGCGCCGAACGCCACCAGCGCGATGAGAGCGACCAGCAAGGCGTACTCGAGCAAGTCCTGGCCCGAGTCGTCCTTGGCGAAGTTACGGAAACATTCGATCAGTCGCATTGGGCTTCTCCTGCTACCTGAAGCGAATGCCTACGTGGTCTTCAGCTGGTTCGCGATGCTGTTGAAGATCGCGTTCACCTGGGTTCCCGCGGCCGCGACCGCGCCGAACGCCACGAGCGCGATGAGCGCCACGAGGAGCGCGTACTCGAGCAGGTCCTGACCTGACTCGTCCTTCGCGAGCATGCGGAGCTGATTGATCAACATCGTCATCACATTCCTCCCGCGCGTCTTTCCGACGCGCAAACGCCGTGTGTGCGAAATACGATCACGCCTTCCCTGCATGACCGCGCGACGAGAGGCGAAGGGGCAACGGCTATGCCAGAGGTTGACAGGTCATACGCGCAAGGCCTCGCAAACTCCCCTGCTGATTGGCAGTTACGGGCGTATCGAGGCTCGTGGTTTCAACGCGATGGGACGTGCCTGAGATGCACGCCAGTCGGCACATTCGTAACCGACACATCAAAATTCGTGGCGGTCGGCCAGGTCATGGAATGGAACACGCGATCACGAAATCGGTGTACAGGCTTGAAAACATTGGGGTTTTCGTGATCTCGATGTGACCACGCCGTTCACTGATCAAGGATGCGAGTCGGGAACGCGTATTGCCTCAGAGCACGGCGTCGGTGTGTCTATGGCACAGAGAAGCTTCGCCCTGCGGCGTGTCGTCAGCGATTTCCTGATCTCGGCGTCTGCCGTGGGAATTCTCCTGGCGCTGCTCGTCTCGATGGATTCGCGCGTACGCGAAGAAGCCACGGCCCTGATGAACGGCCAGCGCGCGACGCAAGTCGCGGCGACCACCGGGCAGGCGCGGCGGTTCGCAAACACCGTGATTGGTGTCGTGAAAGATCAGAGTTCCGAGCACGGCCCGCTGATGGTCATGCTGCTCTGCGGCACCGGGCTCGCACTGGTCATGTTCCGGACCTAACCGAATGCCCCTCATTCTTGCGATCGAACCGGACCGTCGTCAGGCCAGCCAGTTGACCGCCATGGTGCGGGGACGCCTGCACGCCGAGCTGGTGCTCGGGGAATCGGCCGAACGGGCGCTCGCGGCGCTTGGACAACGTGTGCCGGATTTGATTCTCACGTCCGCGCTGCTGTCGCCCAAAGACGAGAACGCGCTCGGCGAGCGGCTTCGCGCCCTGGACGGCGCGGCGGCGCACGTACAGACGCTCGACGATCCCCGTGCTCGCGTCGGCGTCCGGCCGCGGCGCCAGCCGCGCGGGAGGCGTGCTCTCCGCACTGCGACGCGACAAAGGCAAGGCCGCGACGGCGCACGAAGGGTGCGACCCGGCAGTATTTGCGGAGCAGTGCAAGGAATACCTCGAGCGCGCGGAAACCGAACGGGCCGCGCTGGCGGAGCAGGCGGCCACGGCCGCGCTCGACGCCCAGGCAGAAACGTCCGTCAAACACGCCGATGCCGTGGCGAGCGTCGTCAAGCCGGCGTCGGGTCGCGAATCGAAGAAAGCCAAGGCGGCCGAGCATCAATCGATCGTGCTGCCGCCGCATGAGCCCGTGGAGGCCTACCGCGGGCCCGTCCCCGAGCGAACGGACCCGTACGTCGCCACGGCAGAGGAAACCGTTGTTGCTGCGCATGTCGAGGACCCGGCGCCGGAACCGGCCGGCAAGCGAAAGACGCAGAAGTCGTCCAAGCGTCGCCAGCCGCAGGGTATCAGAAGCGTCCTGGGGCTCACGCAAGGCGACAGCGATGGTCCGGCGTCGCTGCTCGCGGCAGTCGCAGCACTCGAAGCCGAAGAGCATGTCGAGCCGATCGTCGCGCCGATTGTCGACGCACCGCAGACCTTCGATCAACCGAGCGTGGTGACGCCCGTCGCCGCGGCACCAATCGTGACAGCGCACTCGTTTGATCCGCTCGTCAGCTACATACCGAGCCTCGAGACGTCGGTCGTTCGACCGCCCGTCGTCGAGCCGCCGCCGGCACAGGCGCACTCGGAAGATCTGCTCGATTTGTCGTCGCTGCTCGACACGCCGTCGAGTGCGCCGGCGCGTCGCGCCAGCACGTACAACGAGGAACCTTTCGTCGAAGTGTACGAGCTCGACAACTCGTTGCTCACGACGTCGTTCGATGAGGCCGTCCGGCCGCTGACGACGAACAGCGATCCGTTCTCGACGACGAGCGTAGTCAACAACACGCCGCGCGCGGAGGGGCGGAGCTGGCCTGTTCTGGACACGCTCATCGCGGAAACCGCGGCGTTCCAATCGGCCGCTCCGGCGAACGTGTCAGCTCCTTCAGGGTCTCCAGGACCTTCAGGATTTGACGATCCATCCGCATCGCCTTCGTCGCCGGTACGGGAAGAAGCGAAGCCTCTGAGCGACATCCTCGAAGCGCTTCGGCGGGACGCCGAGCAGCTTCCGGTTACGTCTCCGGCGCCAGCGGCATTCGAGTCGTCGACATTCGCTACATCGGAGACGGTGGCCAAGCCCGAAGCGGTATCGCTAAGTGATATCAACCTCACGTCTCAGGAGGTGCCGGCGGCTGACAGTGCCGAGGACGGCGACAAGAAGAAGAAGAAACGGTCCAAAGCGAGCCCGGCACAGGACGAATGGGGATTCTTCGATCCCGATCAGTGCGGTTTCGCCGCTCTCATCGAGAAGCTCGAAGAAATCACCGACAAAGACGACACGCCCCCTCCGCGACGAGCCTAAGCGTCGTGCGCGCGCTCTTTCGCGTGCCCCGTCGATCGCTCATCGACGTGGCCAGCTGCCTTCTCCCGGTCTGGCTGGTTCTTGTCATCACACATACGGCCGCCGACGCCGACCTCTGGGGACACCTCAGGTTCGGTGCGGATTCGATTGCCGGCCGGAGCCTGGCGGTCGTCGATCCTTACTCGTTCACGGCCGACAGTCCCTGGATCAACCACGAATGGCTGGCTGAAGTGGTGCTGGCCGCACTCTACGCCGCCGGCGGCGCAATCGCCCTCAACGTCCTGAAGCTCGCAGTTCTGGCAACCATCGCATTGCTGGCGTGGCGCGCGGGCCGGCTCGCCGGCGGTTCGACGTTTTCGCTGATCGCGCTGTCGAGCCTCGTCGTGTTCGCCAGCTATACACGAACGCAGGTCCTCAGGCCGCAGCTGTTTTCGGTCCTGTTCTTCAGTGTCCTGCTGACACTGCTCACGGTCCGGGATCGCGGCGTGCGCAGCGCTTGGATGGTGCGAATGACGAACTTCGGGATCCCGGTCCTGTTCGGCATCTGGGCGAACGTGCACGGCGGGTGGCTTGTCGGCTTCGCGACGCTGGCAACCTGGCTCGGGTGTGAGGTGGTCGCGCAAAGGACGGTTCGCTCGTTCGTCGCTGGCGCGGGGCTGATCCTCGCCTCGTTGGCGGCCACGCTCGTCAACCCATACGGCGTCCAGCAGTGGACATTCCTCCATCAGACGGTGGGGCTGTCGAGAGACGTCTCGGACTGGGTGCCGTTCTTCAAGCTCCAGCCAGCCATGATCGCGTTCGAGTTGATCCTGCCAGTCATCGCGCTGGCGTCCACGCTGGTGTCGCGCCGGCGGCCGCGGCCTCGCGACGTTGTGGTGATCGGCATGCTCGCGTTCGCGACCTACCGTGTGAGCCGAATCGATGCGTTTCTGCAGATTGCCATCGGGTTCATGCTGGCGCCTGCCATTGTCGAATGCCTGGGACTTCTTGAACGGCGGCTCAGAGCGTTCACGCGCTTCGACACGCCATCACCGGTTCATGGATTCGCAGTGGTCGCGATTGCGATTGCGACGACGGCGGTCGCGATGCCCCGGCTGAATCGGATCTACATCGAGGGCCCATGGACGCCCGATCCAGAAGCCGTCCGCTTCCTCCGGACCGACGCGCCACATTCGCACCTCCTCACCTGGTTCGACTGGGGCGAGTACGCGATCTGGCATCTGTCGCCCGCCGGCATTCAAGTCTCGATGGACGGCCGTCGCGAAACCGTGTACAGCGACCGTGTCCTCGACGGCCACTGGTCCTTCTACAAGAACGAACCTGATGCCGGCGCGTATCCGGATTCGATTGGCGCCGATCGGATCTGGCTGCCAAAACGCCTGCCCGTCGTCTCGGTGCTTCGCGCGCGTGGATGGCAGGTCGCGTTCGAAAGCGACGTGTCGGTAGTGCTGTCACGAAGAGCGGGACCGACCTACAGCTCCGCTCCCTCCGAAGTTCAGGCCTACTTTCCGGGACCCTGAGCCCGCAATCCTCAAACGCAGGTCTCGCCGTTCGGTACGCCACTTGCCCTTCAGCTTCGTCGCCGGTCGCACGATCCCGGTAACTGACTGAGCGGCCGGTGCGGGTGCAGCCTGCCAACTGAAATCTGCAGCGCCACGTTCCTGAAGACGATGGAGATTTTGCAATTGGTGACGGCGAGAGGTCGGCGTTGGCGTGTCGTGGATGTGCGCGCCTACGACGCTTGTCAGCTTGCGACGTTGGTTCCAGCGACCCGAACGACCGAAGGCTCGACCCGGCGGTTGCTCGTCCCGTTCGACGATCTTGTACCTGTCGAGACACCCGATGAGCCAAAACGCGTCGGCCGCAGGCGATGGCGGCGCGCGTGTCGGGCCTTGATCGCTGCGGACGTGCCTCCGGGGTCGCTTCTGACGGCCGGCAGCGCCCGATTCGATCTGTTCGCCTACCAGTTGCAACCAGTCATGGCGATGCTGCGCGGCCGTGGGATGCGTGTCCTTCTGGCTGACGAAGTCGGGCTCGGCAAGACGATTCAGGCGAGCCTCGCGCTGGCGGAACTGCTCGCGCGTGGTCGTGCCGACCGTGCACTCATTCTGGCACCGGCCGGGCTTCGCGATCAGTGGGCCGCCGAGCTCGCGGAACGATTTGCCATCCGGGCGGTCGTCGCCGACGCGGGCGGACTGCGACAACTGGCGCGAACCGTGCCGCTTGACGTCAACCCATGGGATACGACGCCGATCGCGATTGCGTCGATCGATTACGTCAAGCGACCCGAGGTGCTTCCAGCGGTCGCCGCCTGCCGGTGGGACGTCCTCGTCATCGACGAGGCGCACGCCGCCGTTGGCGATTCCGAGCGGCATCAGGCCGTCCGTCTTCTTGCCTCGCGCGCGAGCTACGTCCTGCTGCTGACGGCGACTCCGCACAGCGGGGACCCGCGTACGTTCGACGCGCTTCGCGATGTCGGCGCGACGGGACCCGACGATCGCCTCCTCGTGTTCCGGCGAACGCGGCAGGACGTCCATGGCGGCCCCGGCCGCCGGACGCACGTCTTCCACGTCCGTGCCAGCAGCGACGAGCGTCGGATGCATCGCGGCGCTCGCGCGGTATCACGACGCGGTCCGTGTGGAGCATGCCTCGCGCGGCTCGCGCAGTCGGTGCTCGACAAGCGCGCGTTCTCGAGCCCGTGGTCGCTGGCGGAATCCGTCGATCGGCGGCTTCGCGACCTCGACACGCCGGATGCGGCGCGGACGTCGGCCGACAGCTCGGGCTGCCGTTCGACGCAGATGGCGAGCTAAGCACCGATGACTAGCCGCCGGAATGGCCGGCGGACGTCGGATTGTCCGACGTAGAGGCAGAAAAGAAGCTGCTCGGTGAGGTCGCGCAGGCAGCGCGCCTGGCGTCGGCCTGCGAGTCGAAGATACGGAGCCTCGGCTCGGCTGCTCCACCGGGCCGGAGCCGGTGCTCGTCTTCACCGAGTATCGCGATACCGCGATGCACCTCAGTCGGCGCCTCGGTGAGCGTGCCGGTCCTCCACGGCGGCCTCGCGCGCAGAGCGCGGAAATCGGTGGTCGACGCGTTCACATCGAGGCGTTCATCCGCGTTCTCGTCGCCACCGACGCGGGCGGCCAGGGGCTGAACCTTCATCTCGATGCCGTCTCGTCGTCAACCTGGAGCTGCCATGGAACCCCACACGGCTCGAACAGCGCATCGGTCGCGTGGATCGCATTGGCCAGACGCGGCGCGTCCACGCCATCCAGCTCGTCGGCCGGGACACGGGCGAGTCAGCCGTGCTGTCTCGACTTCAACAGAAGGTGCGACGGCGAGCGCGTCCATCGCAGGTGCGGACCTGATTCCCGACCCCGGCCTGGAGGCACACGCGCACGCAGAACTGGCACGCCTGACCGTCAGCAGAAAGATGTTCGTCCCCGGCGACAATGCCGCCCTGGCTGCACTCGACGGCACGCCGCTGGTGGACAGTCAGAGCGCGGCCGAAGATACGCCGCAGGCTCGGCGGCTGCTCCATCTGATTTACCGGGCGCGGGTGATGAACGTCGCCGGCGGCATGACCGCATCACGTCTGATCGGGCTCGCGGAATCACCGACGTCGGTCGAAACAGGATCGGGCCATCCTAGCTGTCAGCACACAGTCGCCGTCTGGCTGGCCGCCGTCGCCAAGCTCGAGCGACGTACTGGGACACGCGAATCGCGCGCGAAGAATGGATCGTCAGGTCCGCGGAGGCGCCGCACAGGCGCCCATCCAGCCTGGCTTGTTCGACCGTCGCACGAGCGGCTGCGCGGCGTCGCGCGCTCGAGTCCGTCGCGTTTCGCGATCTTGCGTGTGCACGCCTTGTGAAGTCCGCGGCAGGCGACGACCAGGAGTCACGCCGTCGGATCTCATGCTCGTCCTCCATCCGTGATCGCCCTCCGGCTTCAGCGGGCGGCTGCTCGCGCAGTCGTTCGTGTCCTCGATCGACCATTCGAGGTATCAGCCGCGACCGTTGCCGTCCGGCGATCGTGGATGACATCGCACGATCGCGCGGCGCGACAACTGGGTCCCATCTCGACACCGCGTGCGATTTCGAATCCGCCGTCGCTCCGCTGCTGACGGCTCTCGGCTTCGAGCGTGTCGACGATCTGCATTTCTCGGGTTCGGCGCTCGCCGCTACGGCGCGCACGCCGTCGGGCGGTCGTCGCCGTCGTTGTGGCGCCCTGGGCGGACCGCCTTGACGGCACTGGCGCATCGGGATCGAAGCGGCCAGTCGACAAAGCGCACGCTGGTGCCTGTTGTTCAATGGTCCGGACCTGAGGATCGTGAGTGCCCGTCGTCTGTACTCGCGACGGTTCACCGCGTTCGACCTGACGTCGGCCGCGCAGCACCAGGAGATCGCCGCTCTTTTGTGGCAGCTGACGTCTGCGGCGGCGTTATGCGGTGATGGGTCTCACGACCGGTAGCTCGACGCGCTGGTCGCGGCGTCGGACCGGTTCTCAGCCGGCGTCTGCCGATCGCTCCGTCACGGGGTGCTTGCCGCGTCGGCAGACGTGCTCTCGGCGCTCCTGGCTCGTGATCGGGAACTTCGTCAGTCTTTTGTCGACGCCGCGTTCGAACAGGCGCTGACGATCGTGTATCGCCTGCTGTTTTTGCTGTTCGCGGAGGCACGATCCCTTGTGCCCATCTGGCATTCCGTGTATCGCGAGAGCTACAGCGTCGAGTCGGTCCGCGAACTCGCAGAGCAGTCCGGGCACGCGCCGGGTCTCTGGGATGCGCTGCGAGCGATCGCCCGGCTCGCGCACGCCGGCTGCCGCGCGGGCGACCTTCACGTCAGGCCGTTCAACGGCCGGCTGTTCTCGCCGGCACGCACGCCGCTGGCCGAGCGGCGCGGTCTCGATGACCGGGCGGCCGAACGCGCGGTGCTGGCCGTGTCCACTCGCACGGCGCGAGATCGGGCCAGCCGCGAGCGGATCGTCTATCGCGATCTCGGAGTCGAAGAGCTCGGCGCGCGTTTACGAGACTCTCCTCGACTATCGGCCGCGGATCGTACGGACGGCTTCCAAGGGCCGTGCGCCGGCGCTGCCGATCGTCAGCCTCGAAGCGGGATCGGGCGTCCGCAAAGCGACAGGAACGTTCTACACGCCGCAGCCGATCGCCGAGTACCTGGTCAGGCGGGCACTCGGGCCCGCTCGTGCGGAACGCGTCGGCCGCGGAGATTCTCGAGCTGCGCGTCCTCGACATGTCGATGGGCAGCGGCGCGTTCCTGGTGGCCGCGTGTCGATACCTCGCGGCCGCGTACGAACGCGCGATCGTCATGTCCGGTGCCTGTCACCCGAACGACATCGACGACAGTCAGCGGGCGACATTCAGGCAGCAGGTTGCGGAGCGATGCCTCTACGGTGTCGACGTCAACCCGATGGCCGTGCAGCTCGCGCGGCTGTCGCTGTGGCTCTTCACGCTGTCGGCGGGCCGGCCACTCTCGTTCCTCGACCACCGGCTCGTGACGGGGAACAGCCTGCTGGGAACGTGGCTGGCGCACCTGCGTCGGCCTCCGCCCACCCGACGACACACCGCGCCGCCTTCGCTCCCGCTTTTCGACGACCAGATCGCCGAAGGCGCGCTCAAGGGTGCACTGCCGCTTCGTTTTTCGCTCGACACGATGCCCAACGACACGCTCGAACAGGTGCATGCCAAGGAACGCGCCTTCTCGGCGCTCGCCGCAGACCGAAACCTGCGGCTCTGGAAACGCGTCGCCGATTTGTGGTGTTCGACGTGGTTCACGAATGGAGAGCAGACAACGCTGTCGCGCCTCTTTCGCGCGCTCGCCGACGATGTGCTCGCCGGCTCCCGCACGCTGGCGACTGCGTCGGTTGCCGAGTACCTGCGCCGCGCCGACGACGCCGCGCGAGCGCACCGGTTCTTTCACTGGGAACTCGAATTTCCCGAGGTCTTCTTCGATCCCGCGGGGCGACGGCTGTCACGCCCAGGGTTCGACGCTGTCGTCGGCAATCCGCCGTGGGACATGTTGCGCGCCGACCACGGCTCGCGCGAGTCGCGCGTCGACGATCGTCGAATCGTGTCGTCGACGATCCGCTTTACACGCGATTCAGGTGTGTACTCGTCGCAGTCCGACGGGCATGCGAACCGCTACCAGCTGTTTCTGGAGCGCACGCTGGACCTCACACGGTCGGGCGGCCGCTTCGGCCTCGTGCTTCCGTCGGGCCTGGCTGCCGACCTGGGGAGCGCCCCCTCCGCCGTCTGCTGCTTTCGAGAAGCGACGTGGACGGCGTCGTCGGCCTCGACAACGTGCGGCGGATCTTTCCGATCCACAGAAGTCTGAGGTTCCTGCTTCTGACGGCGACTTCGGGCGCGCCGACCCGCCGCCTCCCCTGCCGCTTCGGTGTGGCGTCGGCATCAGCGCTCGAGACGATCGCGGACGAGCCCGAGCGCACGGCGTTTCCCGTCCAGCTTTCGCGGATGACGCTCGAGCGTCTGTCCGGCGACAGCCTCGCGATTCCGCATCTTCGATCTCTGAACGATCTCATCATCGCCGAGCGATCGGCGGTGCTCTTCGCTCCGCTCGGCAGCGAACGTGGCTGGCGGGCCCGCTTCGGACGCGAACTGAACGCCACCGACGATCGCGACGCGTTCCAGACGAGCGCACGAGGGCTGGCGGTCGTCGACGGCAGGCACATCACGCCGCTTTCAGGTCCGTCTCTCGCGAGACGACGCGCCGGATCAGCGTGGCGGACCTGGCGCGGCGGCTCGATACCACGCGTGTCAGCCGCGCGCGGCTTGGCTATCGGGACGTGGCGAGCGCGACCAATCGGTTGACGATCATCGCGGGGATTCTCCCCGCGGGTTGCGTCAGCACGCACACGGTGTTCTGCCTGCGGACGCCGCGCGCGCTGGTAGACCAGCACCTTCTGTGCGGATTTCTCAACAGCCTGGCCGTGAACTATCTCGCGCGCCTGCGGGTCACGACACACGTCACGACTGCGATCGTGGAATGGCTGCCGGTTCCGACGCGCGACGACGCTCCTGCGGCGTGCCGGACCATCGCCGCGCTCGCCCGGCGGCTGTCGCGGCGCCACGATCTCCGCGATTGGGCGCTGCTGAACGCGCACGTCGCCGGCCTGTATCAGCTGACGATCGACGAATTCGTGCACGTCCTCGAGACGTTTCCGTTGATCGATCGAGCCGATCGTGATGCGGCGCTGGCGAGCTTCCGCGAACTCTGAACCGTACGTGTCAAGCGCGAGACTTTAGCCGAGCATGGAGACCCAGCCCGCGAGGCGTGAGCCGAGCGGCGTCACAGCCGCCGATTGAACACGAGCGCCGCGACCGCGCTCGCCAGCAGCTCCAGCAGGACGATGGAGGTCAACACCGCGAAGCGCCACTCGCGCGCCGCGGCGTATTCGGCGGTCGAAATCACGCACGCGCGCACTGGCGTGCAGAGCAGAACGAGGATCCCCGATTGAAGGAGCAGCTCCGCCATCCGCGGGGCCGCCTGTGTCAGCGAGAGCACCAGCCCCAGCGCCAGGCACGCCGAGCTGAAGCATCACACCCGCGCGAAGAACGATGCGCAACCGAGCGCTCGAGGCGGGTCAATGCGAGGCCCTCACGAACATCAGCACCGACACGACGGCCAGGACGCACGCCATCAGCACCTTCAGCCACATGACCGACGTTTTCTGGCCGTATCGCATACCGCCCCACGAGCCGAGCTGCACGCCAAGCACCGCCGCCGCCGCAAGGATCGGAACGATCTGGCCGCGGCCGTAGTAGATGACCGCCCCGGCCGTCGCCGTGACGCCGATCATGAACGCGCTGGTCGCTGCCGCGGCACGCATCGGCATGCCGCACCAGGCGTTGAGGATCGGAACCTTGATGATGCCACCGCCGATGCCGAGCAGCGACGAGACGTTGCCGGCGACGAAGGACGCGCCGATCGCGAGCGGCAGCCGCTTGATGCGGTACGTCACCATGCAGCCGCTTTCCTCTTCGTAGAACCGCCCGCCCAGCACGCCGGGATCGACTGACGGATCGAGAATGACGTTACGGCGCTTCAGGCGCGTCACGGTGATCAGCGCCACGAGGATGGCCACGACGCCGAACAGCCGCTGCAGGGTGGACTGCGCCAGAAACTGCGCGGTCGCGCCGCCGAACAAGACTGCCCGCCGCGGTGGCCACTTCGAGCAGCATGCCGAACCGCATGTTGATCAGCTGTTTGCCGGCGCGTCCCGCCGAGACGGTGCTCGACGTGGCGATCACGGTCGTGAGGCTGATCGCCGCCGCCATCGTAATCGGAAAATTGAACCCGAGGTTGAGGAACGGCACCAGGAAGATGCCGCCGCCGAGACCGAGCAGCGCGCCGAGCGCCCCGGCGACCGTCCCGGCGACGAAGATGATCAGCGCCAGCGCGGGCGTCACCGGGGGCAATGGAGTCTCGGTTACTTACCTGATGGCTTGATGGTCCCGATGTTGACGATCGTGTCGCCCTTCTTGAGCGACGGGAGCGCGCGGACGAACATCACGATGCCGCCCTCTGGGGCGGTCACCTCGGCGATGGTCTTGTACCAGTAGTCGCGGACCACACCGATGCGCGCGCCTTTGACGACGCGGGCATTGCGTGCGACGGCGGGTAGAACATGCCGTCGTGTTCGGACGCGACGTACACGATCTTGTCGATCCACACCGGGTTTGGATTCGGCGCCGGCGCCCCTGGCGTCATCTTCAGGTAGCCCATGACACCGCGCACGCCTTTGACCAGGACGCCGGCGTCGCCCGCTTCGACGGGCCCCGACCGGCCGGCTTCCGCCGTGAACGACGGCTTGCCGCGTGTGGAGGCGGTGTTCTCGAGAAACCGCGACGCGTTCGGGATCCTTCGGACGGTCGGCGGAGATGATGATGTGGTCGAGGCCGAACGCGAGGACCATGCCCTTCGAGAAGTCGTCCTGCTTCTGATTGCCGGTGACCGTCCAGTAGCTGTACGGGCGGAGGTTCTCGTCGAGATCGCCGCCGTGCAGATCGATCAGGTGGTCGCATTTCTCGACGACTTCTTTCGTGATCGCGTACGACGCGCGCTCGGTCTGCGAGCCGGACGGCGATCCCGGATAGAAGCGGTTCATGCTCTTGTTGTCGACGGGGTTGACGTGCGGCGTGATCTTCTCGAACGAGTTGACGTTGACGAGCGGCACGAGAATCAGCGTGCCGGACAGCGTGGCCGGATCGACCGCCGGCGTCGGCGGCCCGGCCATGAGCATCTCGACGGCGACGATCGATGCGTACTCAGTCCCGTGCGCGCCGGATACGACGGCGAGCACCGGACCCGGCTTCGCGCCATGGATCACGGCGACTGGAATGTCGTAGCCCGCGTCAACGCCCGCCGGCACGTGGATAACGCCGGCGGCCCGCGCCCCTCGCGACGCGGTCGCGGTTCCTACGGTAAAGGTGGGATGGGGATCCTGGGCGCGGAGCGGCCACCGCGGACAAGAGCATCGCGAGCACCGTGGCGGCGCCGCGAACGACGCGCACTCCGTGCACCCCGTGACACCCCGTGAACCCCGCGAACCTCGCGAACCTCGTTGCATCGCCCCGAACCTCTTCTTGAACGTCATGGCGGGTCAACTTTACAACGCTTTCTGCAACTGAATATAGTCTCAGGTTACCCCTGTGACCTCTCACTCCCTCTACATCAACGGCGAATGGGTTCCCTCGACGGGCACGTCATGGCTCGAGGTCATCGACCCGTCGACGACCGAAACGTTTGCGCGGGTGCCCGACGCGAGCCGCGAGGACGTGGACCGCGCGGTCGCCGCCGCGCGCCAGGCGTTCGACGAGGGCGCCTGGAAGGACGCGACCGCACAGGACCGCGGACGCATCCTCTTCAAGCTCGCGGAGATCGTACGCGCAGCGCGCCGACGAACTCGCCGAGCTGGAAGCGAGAAACACCGGTAAGCCCATCGTCGAGGCAGAGTTCGACATCGCCGACGTCGCGACGTGCTTCGAGTACTACGGCGGGCTGGCCACGAAGATCCACGGCGACGTCGTCCCCGTGCCCGACAACGCGATGAGCCTGGCGCTCCGCGAGCCGATTGGGGTCGCCGGTCAAATCGTGCCGTGGAACTATCCGTTACTGATGGCGACCTGGAAGCTGGCGCCCGCACTGTGCGCCGGCTGCACCACCGTTCTCAAGCCGGCGGAGCAGACGCCGCTCACCGTTCTGGAGCTCGCGCGCAGCTTCGCCGACGCGGGGCTGCCGCCGGGCGTCGTCAACATCGTGACCGGCGCAGGCGAGACCGCGGGCGCGGCAATCGTCGCCCACGCGCAGCGTGGACAAGATTGCGTTCACCGGCAGCGTCGAGGTCGGCAAGATCATCATGCGCGACGCGTCTGCGACGCTGAAGAAGATCTCGCTCGAGCTCGGTGGGAAGTCGCCGAACATCTTCTTCGCGGACGCCGATTTCGAGGTCGCCGTAGAGGGCGCGCTCTTCGGCATCTTCTTCAACCAGGGCGAGGTTTGCTCGGCGGGCAGCCGCATCCTCGTGCAGCGGCCGATTTACAAGCGCTTCGTCGATGCGATGGTCGAGAAGACGAAAACGATTACGCTCGGCGCGCCGCTCGATCGGACGACGAAGATGGGACCGCTCGTCAGCCGCGACCAGTTCGACCGCGTGAGGGAGTACCAGGAGATCGGCAAGCGTGAGGCGCGCCTGGCGGCTCGGCGGCGGTCCCGCGACCGTGGCCACCTCGCCTCGTGGCTATTTCGTCGAGCCGACAATTTTTTACGACGTCGACGAATTCCGATCGCATCGCACGCGAGGAGATCTTCGGACCGGTGGCGGCCGTAATCCCCTTCGACGATGAGGCGGAGGCTCTGCGAATCGCCAACGACACGTACTACGGGCTCGCCGCCGCGGTGTGGACCCGCGATATCTTCCGCGCGATGCGCGTCGTGAAGAACCTCCGTGCCGGCATCGTCTGGGTGAATCACATGCAGCCGACCTACGTCGAGGCGCCGTGGGGCGGTTACAAGCAGAGCGGGTTCGGACGCGAACTCGGCCGATGGGGCGTCGAGGAATATCTGCAGGTCAAGCAGGTCTACATCAATCTGTCGGAGCAGCCAATCGGTTGGTACTGAGCACAATGGCAGGAATGAACAGGAGAACAGACATGGTTTATTACGGCGGCAAGGAGTTGGCGGCGGCGTTTCGCACGGTTCGCAACAACACGATCAAGATCGCGGAAGAGATTCCCGAGGGCAAGTACGACTTCCGCTTCACGCCGGACACGCGGTCCGTGCAGCAGACGCTGGCGCACATCGCGGTCGGCACCGGGTTTCAGGATCACGTACCAGCGGAACAAGGTGACCGACCTCAAGACGGTCAACTTCATGGAGCTGATGCAGCGCTTCTCGGCCGAGGAGAAGCTGTCGCGCACGAAGGCTGAGACGATCGCGTTCCTCAAGAGCGAGGGCGACAAGTTCGCGGCGTATCTCGAGTCGCTGACCGAGCCGTTCCTGTCGGAGAGGGTGCGATGCCGCCGAACGCGGACCCGGCGAGCAAGTCGCGGTTCGAGATGCTCCTCTCGCCGAAAGAGCACGAGATGCATCATCGCGGTCAGCTCATGGCGATGCAGCGCATGATCGGCCTGGTTCCGCATATTACGCGGCAGTTCCAGGAGCGGATGGCCGCACAAGCGGCACAGGCTGCCGCAGCACAGGCGGCGCGGTGACGATCCGTGCCGCGGCGGCGATCATCGTCGTGCTGATGGCACTCGGCGGCGGCGCGTTCGCGCAAGGCGGCGCGACCCATCGTTCACGACTACGCCGAGGTCAACGGGGTCCGGCTGCACTACGCGCGGACGGGCACCGGCCCGCTGATCGTCTTCGTGCACGGCTTTCCCGAATTCTGGTACGAGTGGAAGCATCAGCTCGCCGAGTTCGGCCGCGATCACCTCGCCGTCGCGCCCGACATGCGCGGCTACAACCTTTCGTCGAAACCGACCACGGTCGACGACTACCAGATGCCGAAGCTCGTCGAGGATTTGCGCGCGCTGACGAGCGGCATCCTGAAGACGACCGGCCGGACGACGTTCACGCTCGTCGCCCACGACTGGGGCGGAGTGGTCGCGTGGGTGTTCGCGGCACAGCATCCGGAACTGCTCGACAAACTCGTCATCGTGAACGCGCCGCACCCGACGATCTTCGGCCGGCTCCTGCGCGACGACCCCGACCAGCAGAAAGCCAGTCAGTACATGCTGATGTTCAGGAGTCCCGCGGCCGAAGCCACGCTGTCGCAGAACAACTACGAGGCGCTGACCACCGCCGTCCTTGGCGCCGGACTGCGAGACGGCACGATCACCGAGGAGGACCGGAAGGAATACATCGCCGCGTGGTCGCAGCCCGGCGCGATCACCGGCGGGCTGAACTACTACCGGGCCGCTGAAATCGGCCCGCCGCGGCCGGGCACGCTGCCATCGCAGGAAGCGACGCCGGCAGCCGCCCCGCCCCTCGTCGTGCGCGTGCCGACCCTGGTCATCTGGGGCGAGAAGGACACCGCGCTCCTCACGAGCAATCTGTCCGGCCTCGAACAGGTCGTGCCGAAACTGACCATCAGGCGCATTCCCGAAGGCACGCACTGGGTGGTCCGGGAGAACGCACCCGAAGTGAACCGGTTGATCCGCGAGTATCTGGCGCAACCCTGAGGACGTCGATGCCGGAGTCAGTCCCGCGATTCGGACCGGAGGCGCTGAAGTTCCTGCGCGCGCTCAAGCGAAACAACCGGCGTGAGTGGTTTCAGCCGCGCAAGAACGACTACGAACGGCTCGTCCGCGCGCCGATGGTGGCGATCGTCGAACGACTGTCCGGAGATATGCAGGCGCTCGCTCCGGAAGTCGTCGCCGATCCGAAGCGCGCGGTGTTCCGCATCTATCGTGACACGCGGTTCTCGAGCGACAAGACGCCCTACAAAACGCATATCGCCGCCAGCTTTCCGTGGCGCGGTGTGGCAAGACACGAGGGTGCGGGCCTCTACTTCCATGTATCGCCGACCGAGGTCTGGATCGGCGGCGGGCTGTACGCGCCGCAGACGGCGCAGCTCCAGGCGGTCCGCGAACACATCGCGTCGAACTCGCGACGGCTGACGTCGATCGTCGAGTCGGCGTCGTTCAAGCGGATCGTCGGCGCGGTGGAAGGCGAGAAACTGCAGCGCGTGCCGCGCGGCTTTCCGAGCGATCACAAGGCCGCGCACTGGCTGCGGCACCGGCAGTTTCTGGCGGGCCGCGATGTTGCGCCCTCTCTGGTGACGACCGCACGGTTCTACCCGACCGTCCTCGAGACCTTCCGCGTCATCGTTCCTCTGATTCGCTTTCTCAACGAGCCCCTGGTGCCGCGTGGGCGATGACCGCGTGAGCGACGAGCTCGACGCGCTCGTCGACGCGCTCAACGCCGGGATTGCCGGCGGCAAAGCCGACGACACTCGGCGGGCCAGCCGGCAACGGTCCGACGCGGTCCGCGGCCGACGATCCGAAGGCCTTCCGCCTGAACGAGTGGCTGCGGGAAATGGTCCTGCGGCGCGGAAGCGACCTGCTGCTCGTCGCGAATGCGCGGCCCTGCGTCCGCATCGACGGCGCCGTCGTGCCGCTCGACTCCGAACGCGACGGCCCGATGAACGGCGAGGACATCGCCGTCGCGGTGTTTCCCGCGCTGGCGCCGCACGCGCGGCGTAACTATCGCGAGCTGGGCGTGGCGGACTCCTCGTATCGCGTCGCCGAACTCGGGCGGTTCCGGATCAACCTGCACCACGAGCGGGGCCGGCCGGCCGCCGCCATTCGACGATTGCCGGCATCCGTTCCGCGCCTTCACACTCTCAGTCTGCCTCCGGCCGTGGAGGCCATCAGCCGGCTGACGCGCGGGCTCGTGCTCGTGGGGGGCCACACCGGCGCCGGAAAAACGACGACGATGGCCGCGCTGGTGAACGAGATCAATCAGCGCGACGCGCGGCACATCATCACGATCGAGGATCCGATCGAGTACGAGCACTCGCACAAGAACTGCCTGATCGAACAGATCGAAATCGGCATCGACGCACCCGACTTCCCCACCGCCCTTCGCGCGGCCCTCCGTCAGGCGCCAGACGTCATCGTCGTCGGCGAGATGCGCGACCTGGAGACGATGCGCATTGCCGTGGCGGCTGGCGAGACGGGCCATCTGGTGCTGTCCAGCATTCACGCTACGGACGTCGCGAGCGCCGTCGCGCGCATCGCCGATTCGTTTCCGCCCGAACGCCAGCACACCATTCGCGAAGAGCTGGCGATGGCGCTGACGGCGGTTCTGACGCAGACGCTGATGCCCGGGACGGGCGGCGGCCTGATTCCGGCCGCCGAGCTGCTGATGGTCAGCTACGGCGCGCGGCAGCACGTCCGCAAGAACGCGCTGCACCACCTGCATCAGGAAATCACGATCACGCGCAAGAGCGGCTCGTTCACGCTCGAAGAATGCCTGAGCGATCTGGTGAAGCGCGATCTCGTCGACCGGAAGGATGCGATCGCGCGTGCAGTCCACGCCGAGGAGCTCGAGAAGCTGCTCGGCTAACGCCTCGCGCTCCGTTCGACGATGCCTTCGCGGCGCACGAGCCGCGTTCTCACGACGAAGAGCAGCGCGCCAACGGCGAGCGCCGAAAGGCCGCCAACGAGCTGGGCGCGCGTTGCCCCCCCAATGACCGCCAGTCCAATCGCAATCGCGACGATCGGAATCAACGGTCCAAACGGCGTCGTGAACGTCGCAGGGTTCACGCGGCCCTGAAACTCCGGTGAGCGCAGGCGAAGAGTCGCGGCGCTGACGGATGTGTAGGTAACGATTCGTGCGACCGCGCTCACGACCGCAATCTGCGCGAACGAACCCGTGAGCGCAAGCGCGAGGGCGACCGCTGACGTGAACAGGATGGCGTTCACCGGCGTGCGATACCGCGAGTGGACGCGAGCAAAGAAGGCCGGCAGATCACCGTTCTCCCCGAGCGCGAAAAGCATGCGCGATCCGCTCAGCACCTGCCCGGTGTTGTTGCCGGTGATCGCGACGACCGATCCGGCGCTGATGAGCAGCGCGCCTCCCGACCCGAGGAAGACGGCCGCCGCGTCGGCGATAGGCGTGCCGTGGCCCGCGACGTTCGTCAGGATCCCTGTGCGACGACCTGCGTCAGCGTCGTGACGGTCATCACAATCAGAATGGTCGACACCATCGCGAAGGGGATGTGCTTGCGCGGGTCCAGAGCCTCGCCCGCAATCACCGGCACCACTTCGTAGCCGCCGTACACGTAGACGAGGAGGAGCGCTGCCGTCGCGCCCTGGGAAATGGTCACGTGGGGCAGCGTCGTCAGATCCGGCGGGTGCACGTAGAACGCGCCGACGACGATGAAGATGGCGAGAGGCAGGAGCTTGCCGACGGTCAGCAGGTTGACGACCAGGGCGCTTTCACGGACGCCGCGAACGTTGACCCACGCCATGGCCGCGGCGAGGGCCGTGATGAACACCCCCCGCGGCCAGCCGGTCGTCAGCGCCGGCCAGTAGTACCCGAGGGCAAGGACGGTTCCAGCAAGGGCGACCGCCTGGCTCGCGGCGCGGACGAACCATTGGATCCAGCCCACCTCAAACGCGACGAAAGGACCGAAGGCCGTGCGCGTGAACAAGTACGGTCCGCCGGTGCTGTCGAACCGGCTCCCGACCTCCGCGAAACAGAGCGCGATGGCGAGCGACGCAAAACCGATGGCGACGAAGCCCACAGGACTCCACACGCCGATCTCGGCCGCCACCTGGGCCGGCAGCAGGAAAATCGCCGCGCCGATGACCTGGTTGACGCCGATTGCGGTCAGGTCCCAGCGTCCGAGCGCACGCCTCAGCTCAGCCATGTGACGCCCGGTTGTATCATGACGGACCCGGAAGCGCGAGCCATGCACACGACCCTCCCGCGCCACTTCTACACGGACCCGCAGTTCTACCTGTCGGAACTCGATCGCTTCTATTTCAATCGATGGATCTGCGCGGGACGGGTGGATCAGGTGTCAGCGGCCGGGGATTTCTTCGTGCGCGCGATCGGCGACGAGAGCCTGGTCATCACGCGCGACGCGGGCGGCGACGTTCACGCGCTGTTCAACGTGTGCCGCCATCGCGGAACACGCATCTGCGAAAAGACCGAAGGCCATTTCGTCGATCGCATCCAGTGCCCGTATCACGCGTGGACGTACGACCTCGCCGGCCGGCTCCTCGCCGCGCCGCACATGGCGCCGGACTTCTGCAGGGAGGATTACCCGCTGCAACGCGCCGGATGCGAGGTGTGGGACGGGCATATCTTCGTGCACCTCGGCGAGAACCCGACGCCGCTCGCCGATCAGCTCGGCGACCTGCCGTCACGCTTCGCCAACTGGCGCATGGGCGACCTCCGTCGCGCGCGACGCATCGTCTATGACGTGAAAGCCAACTGGAAACTGATCGTCCTGAATTTCAACGAGTGCCTGCATTGCCCGACGCTTCATCCGGCGCTCAACCGGCTGCACCACTACCTTGGCGCCGACAACGTCGCGCCGACCGCGACGTACTGCGGCGGATCGATGGGCTTCAAGGAGGGTGTCGAAACGATGAGCACGGATGGACGACGGCGCCGTGAATATCTCCCCGGCCTGAATCCGACTGAGCGGCAGCACGTCGCGTACTTCGCGATCTATCCGAACCTCCTGCTCAGTCTCCACCCCGACTACATGATGACGCACACCCTATGGCCTCGGGCGCATGACCGCACCGAGATCGTCTGCGAGTGGCACTTCCATCCGTCCGAACTCGCCCGGGCTGGCGTCCAGGTGGACGATGCAGTCGAGTTCTGGGACGAGACGAACCGGGAGGACTGGTGGATCGCCGGGCAGTCCCAGGCGGGCATCAGTTCGCGTGCGTATCGGCCCGGTCCATACTCGGAACGCGAAGCGCTGCTCTGGTCGTTCGACGACATCGTGCGGCGCGAGGCCGCGTGTAAGTTAGACTGAAAGGCTATGTCATCCTCCCTTGCCGCCTTCAACGGCCACCGCCGCGTGCCGCCGCCTGTCAACGACCCTATCAAGTCCTATGCGCCTGGTACGCCCGAGCGCGCCTCGGTCAAGGCGCGTCTCAAGCAGATGGCGGGCGAGGTCGTCGAGATCCCGCTGTTCATCGGCGGCAAGGAGGTCAAGACCGGCAACTGCGGCCAGGTCGTGATGCCGCACGACCACAAACACGTGCTCGGCGGCTTTCACAAGGCGTCAGAGTCCCACGTCGCGGACGCGATTGCCGCGGCACGCGCCGCGCAGAAGGAATGGGCCGGCTGGTCGTTCGACGACCGCGCCGCCGTCCTCCTGAAGGCGGCAGAGCTCCTGACGGCCTCGTGGCGCGACACCATCAACGCCTCGACCATGCTCGGGCAGTCGAAGACGATCTTCCAGGCCGAAATCGACGCGGCGTGCGAGATCGTCGACTTCTGGCGCTTCAACGTCCACTACGGCCAGGAGCTCCTCCACGAGCAGCCGCAGAGCGACCACACGATGTGGAACCAGCTGGAATACCGCGGGCTCGAAGGATTCGTGTACGCGGTCACGCCGTTCAATTTCACGTCGATTGCCGCGAACCTCCCGACCGCCCCGGCGCTGATGGGCAACACCGTCATCTGGAAGCCCGCGTCGAGCGCGATGTACTCGGCGTACTACCTGATGAAGCTCTACGAGGCGGCGGGGATGCCGCCCGGCGTGATCAACATGATCGCCGGCGACGCGGCCATGATCTCGAAGGGACTCCTCTCGCACCGCGATCTGGCCGGCGTCCACTTCACGGGCAGCACCGAAGTCTTCAACGACATGTGGAAGACGATCGGCGCCTCCATGTCGAGCTACCGCTCCTACCCGCGAGTCGTCGGCGAAACCGGCGGAAAGGACTTCATCATCGCTCACCCGTCGGCCGACGTGGACGCGCTCGCGGTGGCGATCGTCCGCGGCGGATTCGAATACCAGGGCCAGAAATGCTCCGCCGCCAGCCGCGTCTACGTTCCGAAGTCGCTGTGGAAAGGCGTGCGCGATCGCGCCGTCGCGATGATCGACGAGATCCGGATGGGGGACGTCCAGGACTTCCGGAACTTCATGGGCGCGGTCATCGACGAGCGTGCGTTCAAGAAAATCGCGGACTACATCGGGCATGCGAAGACCAGCGCGACGATCGTCGCCGGCGGTCAGGTCGACGGCTCGTCGGGCTATTTCATCGGCCCCACGCTCGTGGAGACCGGCGATCCCGGATACCGGCTGCTCTGCGAGGAAATCTTCGGACCGGTCGTCACGGCGTATGTCTACGACGATGGGAAGTGGGGAGAGACGCTGTCGCTGGTGGATTCGACGTCACCGTACGCGCTGACCGGCGCCGTCTTCGCGCAGGATCGCCGCGCCATCGTGGAGGCCACGTCGGCGCTGCGCCATTCGGCCGGTAACTTCTACGTCAACGACAAGCCGACCGGCGCCGTCGTCGGACAGCAACCGTTCGGCGGCGCGAGGGCGTCGGGCACGAACGACAAGGCCGGCTCGAAACTGAATCTCGTGCGCTGGGTGAGCGCGCGGACGATCAAGGAGAACTTCAACCCGCCGAAGAACTACCCGTACCCGTTCATGTCCGCTGAGTGACCGAGCCGACGAGCGCGCCGGCACCGAGGGCCGCCACCACGGCGCCGGCGTGCGCGGTCAGGAAGTGCACGGGCACAGTGAATTCACAGTACAGACGAAGCCCGGCGTCGGCGACGAGCCCGCACCCCAGGCCGTAGAGCGCCCCGGCGATGCCCGGCCGCAGCGGCAGCGCGCGCGCGACGAGCAGCGTCGCGACGAGCAGCGGCAGAATCGCCGCCGCAAACGACGTCCTGAAACACACGACGGTGTCGCGCCATTCAAAGCCCGGCGGGCCAATCGAATAGGACGTCGTGGTCAGCGCCAGGATCGTGAACGGCAGCGAGAGTCCCACGATGAACGCGAACGTCAATGCGCGGCGGCTCAAGGCGCGACCGGGAATGGATTCGCGCAGGGCCAGCGCAACGACCAGCACGCCCGCCAGCGATTCGGCAAACGACAGTCCCCACGCGCGCATCACGCCCAGCTGGGTCATGTCGGACCGGAAGAAGGTCACGAGCGGCACGGCCACGACCGTGGCCATCGCCAGCGGCCCGATCGCAAGCGCGCGCACTCCAGGCGAACGGAGCGGACGCGCCGGCTTCAGATCCCGCGCGACGAGCGACCGAAGGCGATCGGGCGTGGTCATGCGCGAAACTGCTCTTTCAGCTTGCGCATGCCGCGAAACGCGCGCGTCTTCGCGGCGTTCACGCGGATGCCCAGGCGCGCGGCGATCTCTGCGAAGCTCCAGCCCTGAACGTGGTGCATCACCAGCGCCTCACGCTGGTCGGCCGGGAGCTTGACGAGCGCCCGCTGGACTTCATCGCGATCCGCGAGCACTCGAACGCCATCGAGCGCTACGTCACGCGAGGTCAGTTCGGAGGCCAGGGTCTCTTCGAAGCGCAACCGGCGACGGGTGCGCCGCAAGTACATCAGGAACGCGTGTCGGGCGATCGCGAACGCCCACGGCGTGACGGGCCGCCCCGGCTGGTAGGTGCGCCGCGACCGGTGAAGTTGAAAGAACGTGTCCTGCACGAGATCGTCTGCGAGCGATGCATCGCGACATTGCGCGAGCAGATAGCTCCGCAGCCTCGGGGCCAGGGCCGCGTACAGGCCGTCGAAGGCGTCCAGCTGCCCTTCGAGGTAGCCGGTCATGAGCCGGCACAGCTCGAGTTCCCCGGGCTCGATCGCGTTCCGCTCCTCCTGCATCTCCTGTGCGCGATCGTCGATGGACGTTACAGGCGGGTTACTTGCTGCTGAAGGAAATGCCGAACTGCGAACCGGTCATGTTGTATCGCAGGTCGTACACCTGTTCGAGGTTCACGTACCAGTTCACGCCGAGCGACCGAATGTAGCTGACGCGATAGTGCACCGACGCGACGCTGACGAAGACCGTCGGCTGACTCTTCGTGACGGGCATGCCCAGACGGCGATCGTAGATGGGATAGCGGCCGATGCCCACGCCGATCGACGGTACGCCGAAGTTCCAGCGGCCCCATTCCGCGACGGTCACGTAGAAGCCGACGCTGCCGTGAATCACGGTATTGTCGTAGCCGACCGACGCGCCGAGGTGCCGCTTGACGACGAAGAATGTGTGCGGGCTCTCGTTGTGGATCTCGAGTGCTTTCTCCCGCAGCGCTTCTCGCGCATCGATGAGATCGAAATTGACGGCTTCGATGTTCTGGACGAGCACGGGCGGGAGATCCAGATCCCGGCTGGGCAGCAAGGCATCCGCTGGTGCTGGCGCGACCGCCGACAACAACCACATCGTCGTGATCAGCCAACCCATGGCACACCCCAGAACCACAGCCGGAGACGTCCCCTGCGGAGGGACGCCAACTATACGATGATCGGGGCCGTTTTTCGAGTGGGGTTGAAAAACGGCGTTTTGACGACCGTGGCGGCCACGCGATGTCGCACCGCCTCGACCGTGACTTCGCATTCCAGGGCGGTGTTTTCGGCGAAATACGGCGCAGCCACTGTGGCCAGCGCGATCAACTTCTTGAGCGTCGGGGACCAGGTCGTGGTCGTCGCGCGACCGACCTGCCGTCCGTGTCGGTACACCGGGACCGCGACGCGGGAGGCGGCCGCGCCGATCTGTGGCGGCATCCGGAGATCGTCGTAGAGCCCCTCGATCGCCGGCCAGCTGATTTCGAGGCCGACGATCTGTCGGGCAGGCCCATCGCGATGCTCGGCAGCGAGCACCTTCTGGCCGACGAACGGGCGTTTCTCGAGCTGGACCAGACGTCCGAGTCCCATTTCAAACGGCGTGTACTTTTGCGACTCGATGAGCGCTTTCTTGCTGCTGTTGAAGTCGACGTCGATGAGGAGCAGGCCCGCTTCGACTCGCGCGACGTCGAGTGCCAGCATGCCCACCGGATGGATGTCGAACGGGCGCCCGCCAGTCATCAGCGCGTCCCAGACGATGACGGCGGATTCCCAGGGCATCCAGATCTCGTAGCCCAGATCTCCCGTGTATCCCGTGCGCGAGATCTCGACGGGCACGCCCGCAATCGAGCCCTTGACCATGCGGAAGTACTTCAGCCCGGGAATATCCGCGTCGGCCACGGCGTGCAGCAGACGACCCGACGTCGGTCCCTGGAGCGCGAGCGCCGCAATGCGATCGGACACATCTTCGATGGTGACGTCGAGCCCGACGGCATTCTGCGTGAACCACCGGAGGCTCGGGTCGGCGGCGGTCCAGCGGAATCTCGTCTCGCTGACACGGGTCACGGTGCCGTCGTCGATCACCTTGCCGTGCTCGTCGCACCACGGCGTGTAGTAGACCTGACCGACCGACAGTTTGCCCGCGTCGCGCGTGATGACGCGATCGATGAGGCGGACGGCGTCGGGGCCGCCGATCAGGTACTTGAAGAGCGGCGAGACGTCGATGAGCGCCGCCGAATTGCGGATCGCGTTGTATTCGTGCTCGTGGTGGGCCTCGTACGCGCTGACCGCGTAATAGCCGGACCACTCGCGATAGTTCAGGCTTTCGGCGAGCGCGAACGTGCGCGAATGGACCGCCGTCCCGATGGGCATGCGGGGATTATAGTAGCGCCATGAAACAGCTTCTCGCTGCCGCGGTGTTCGCCGTTGTCGGCGCCCAGCCGCCGTCACCACCACCCGTCGTCATCAGGGCCGCGCGTCTCATCGACGGGCGCGGCGGTCCGCCGCAGTCGCCGGCCGTCGTGCTGGTGCGCGGCGATCGCATCGAGGCGCTCTCGAATGCGAGCGTGCCGGCGGGGGCGCGCGTCGTGGACCTGGGACGCGCGACGATTCTCCCCGGGCTCATCGATTTGCACACCCACCTGACCAGCACGGGCGTCCACTGGGAAGAAGAGCTGCTCAAGACGACGCCCGGCGAGGCCGCGCTGCACGGGGCGCACAACGCGCTCGTGACGCTGATGGCCGGCTTCACGACGTGCCGTGACATGGGGCCGACGTGGCCCTACACCGACATCGATCTCCGCAAGGCCATCGATCAGAACGTCGTACCCGGACCGCGGATCCTCGCATCAGGCAACTACGTGTCGCCGACGGGCGGCGCGGGCGACGCACGGCAGTTCTCGATCTACGTGGACGTGCCGATCGTCCGCAATCTCGCCGACGGCCCCGATGAAGTGCGGAAGGCCGTGCGAACGAATCTGAAGCAGGGCGCGGACTTCATCAAGATTCTGGGCACCGGCGCCGTCCTGTCGAAGGGTGCGCCGCCGGGAGGCCAGCAGTACACCGAGGAGGAGATGCACGTGGCTGTCGAGGAGGCGGCGCGCTGGGGCCGCCACGTCGCGGCACATGTGCACGGCAACGCAGGCATCAAGGCCGCCATCCGCGCGGGCGTCCACACCATCGACCACGCCAGCATGATGGACGACGAGGCGGTGGAGCTGCTGAAGACTCACCACGCGTTCTACGTCCCGACGCTCTACACGAGCGAGTCGATCTCGGCGAACCTAACGGTGCCCGATTCGGAAAAGATCCGCTCGAAGGAAATCAACCAGCTGAAGGACCGCTCGTTTCAGCTCATGCTGAAGTCTGGATTGCCGATTGGCTTCGCGACGGACGCGGCGGTGGTCCCGCACGGCGAGAACGCGCGCGAATTCGGTTACCGTGTGCGCCTCGGTCAGTCACCGTCCGATGCCATCGTCTCCGCGACGAAGACGGCCGCCGAGATCATCGGCTGGAGCGATCGCGTCGGAACGATCGAGCCCGGCAAGTTCGCCGATATCATCGCCGTCGACGGCGATCCGCTCGCCGACATCACCCAGCTCGAACGCGTCACGTGGGTCATGAAGGCAGGGGTCGTGTACAAGGCGCAGGGCAAAAGTGAAATCGCAATTTGCCCTTTCCAATTTGCCCTTTGCAATACGCTATGTCCCATGCGTTATGACGCGATTGTCATCGGCGGCGGCCACAACGGTCTGACCGCCGCAGCCTATCTTGCACGGGCGGGCCGCAAGGTCCTCGTCCTCGAGCGGCGTCACGTCCTTGGCGGCGCGGCGGTCACCGAAGAGGTCTTTCCGGGCTTCCGCTTCTCGGTGTGCTCGTACGTCGTCTCGCTGCTGCGTCCCGAGATTATCCGCGATTTCGACCTGCCGCGACACGGCCTCGAAATCCTCCCGCTCGACGGCACGTTCACGCCGATGCCCAACGGCGACTATCTCTGGCGCGTGAACGACCACGCGAAAACACGGCGCGAGATCGCACGGCATTCGAAGCTCGATGCCGAAGCGTACGACGAATACGGCAAGGCGATGGTCGAGATGGCGCGGTTCGTCAAGCCGATCCTGAATATGACGCCGCCGGATCCCGCCTCGCTGAACCCGCGCGATCTGTTGAAGTTCCTGTTCATGGGCCGCCGCTTCCAGGGTCTGGCCGATACCGATCGCTACAACCAGATCCAGCTCATGACGATGAGCGCGATTGATTTTCTGGACCAGTGGTTCGAAACCGACGTCCTGAAAGCGACGATGTCGGCGTCGGGCATCATCGGGACGTTTCTGGGCGTGCGATCGCCAGGTACGCGTGTACGTGTTGCTGCACCACTACATGGGCGAGATCGACGGCGCGTTCCGATCGTGGGGGTTCGCGCGGGGCGGGACCGGAGCGATCTCCAACGCCATTGCATCCGCGGCGCGCGAGGCTGGCGTGGAGATCAGGACTGAAGCCCCGGTCGCACGGATCGCGCTCAAGAACGGGCGCGCGGCCGGCGTCGTCCTGAAGAACGGGGACGAGCTCGACGCGGACCTGGTGCTCTCGAGCGTCGATCCGAATCTGACGTTCCTGAAATTCATCGAGGAGCGCGACCTGCCTGGCGATTTCGTCGAGGAGATCCGCCGCTACAAATATCGGGGATCGTCGGGGAAGGTGAACCTGGCGCTCGACGCGCTCCCGAACTTCACGTGTCTTCCGGGCGTCGGTGCCCACCTTCGGGGCGCACTGTCGATTTCGCCCAGCGTGGACTACATGGAGCGCGCGTACGATCAGGCGAAGTACGGCGAGTTCTCGAGCCGGCCCTACATCGACATGGTCATCCCGACGCTGACCGATCCGTCGATCGCGCCGGCAGGAAAGCATATCCTCTCGTGCTTCGTGCAGTACGCGCCGTACCACCTCAAAGGCGACGGACATGGCGATGGGCGCCAGCCCAGCGCTTGGGATGTCAAGCGCGAGGCGTTTGGCGACACCGTCATCGACACGATCGCCGAGTACGCGCCGAACATCCGCGACATCATCCTGCACCGCCAGGTGCTGACCCCGCTCGACCTCGAACGCGAGTTCGGCCTGACCGAAGGCAACATCTTCCAGGGCGAGCTGACGCTCGAGCAGCTGTTCTTCGCGCGTCCGGTGCCGGGCTGGGCGAAGTACGAGACGCCGGTGAAGAACCTGTGGATGTGCGGGTCGGCGACCCATCCCGGCGGCGGCATCATGGGCGCTCCTGGAAGGAACGCCGCGCTGCGGATTCTCGGCCGCAGCCACTGAAGCGAAGGGCATGAGCTCAATCGCATGAAGCTGCACCGGCAAACCCTGATCGCGGGACTTACATGCGTGCTCATCGCACTGCACCTCGTTCTCCGCTTCGGTTTCCACGCTGCGGGTTCATTTCACGGCATCACGGCAGCTGATGCGCCGCTCCTCATGGTGTTGGTCGTTGGCGGCGTGCCGCTCGTGCTTGAACTGCTGATGCACATGTTCAGGGGCGAGTTCGGCTCGGATTTGCTGGCAGGCCTGTCGATAGTCGTATCGATGTTGCTCGGCCAGTACCTCGCCGGGGCCTTCGTCGTGCTGATGCTGTTGGGCGGCCGTGCGCTCGAATCCTACGCCGTACGTCGGGCGTCGTCCGTGCTGAACGCCCTCGCGCGGCGTGTGCCGTCGGTCGCGCACCGGGCACGCGAGGGTGTGCTGACGGACGTCACGCTCGATGACGTGATGGTCGGCGACGCGCTGATCGTCTTTCCGCATGAGATCTGCCCGGTCGACGGCGTGGTCGTCGACGGTCATGGCGTGATGGACGAGTCGTATCTGACCGGCGAACCGTACGTCATATCGAAGACAACAGGAGCGAGCGTGTTATCGGGCGCCGTGAACGGCGACTCGACGATGACGATACGCGCTGGGAAGAGAGCCGTCGATTCGCGGTACGCGCGGATCATGCAGGTCATGCGCGCGTCGGAACAACAGCGCCCCCAGTTGCGGCGCCTGGGCGATCAACTGGGTGCCTGGTACACGCCGCTCGCCATCGCGATCGCTGGATCGGTCTGGTGGGTGAGCCGCGATCCGCTCCGGTTTCTCGCGGTGCTGGTTGTTGCCACGCCGTGCCCGTTGTTGATCGCCATCCCGGTCGCGATCATCGGCTCCATTTCGCTCGCGGCCCGCCGAGGCATCATCATCAAAGATCCGGCCATCCTCGAGAAGATCTCGACATGTCGGATCGCGATCTTCGACAAGACAGGCACACTGACGTACGGTCACGCGAAGTTGACGGAAACGTTGCCCGTCGCTGGTCTGACGTCGACGCACGTGCTGGCTTTGATGGCGAGTCTCGAACGCTACTCTAAACATCCGCTGGCCAAAGCCGTCGTCGATGCCGCGACGGAAGCGGGTGTGGCACTGCGGGAGGCAAGCGAGGTGAGCGAGCCCGCCGGAGGCGGACTGCGGGGCGTGGTCGGCGGATCGCGCGTCGCGATCGCAAGCCGCGCGTCACTCCTGGCCGCTCATCCAGGTCTGAGCGCGCAGCTGCCGGACGCCGTAGGCGGCATGGAGTGCGTCGTGATGATTGACGATCGCTACGCCGCCACGTGCCGCTTCCGTGACGAAGCGCGGTTCGACGGCGCGCCTTTTGTCGCACATCTCGGTCGGCGGCATCGCTTCGATCGCGTGTTGCTGGTCTCGGGCGATCGGGGCTCGGAAGTACGGCACCTGGCCGAGCAGGTGGGCATCACGGAGGTGTTTGCCGGACAGTCTCCCGAGGACAAACTGGCCCTCGTGCGCGCGGAAACCGCCAGGGCGGCGACGTTGTTTCTGGGCGACGGGATCAACGACGCCCCCGCGCTCACGGCCGCGACCGTCGGTGTGGCGTTTGGCCAGCACAGCGACGTCACGTCCGAAGCTGCTGGCGCCGTGATCATGGACACCTCCCTGGCAACCGTGGATGCGCTCTTCCACATCGGCCAACGGCTGCGGTCGGATCGCGTTGCAGAGCGCGGTGGGCGGCATGTTACTCAGCGTGATCGGCATGCTGTTCGCCGCCGCCGGATACCTGCCGCCTGTGGCCGGCGCGATCACGCAGGAATTGATCGACGTCGCTGCCGTCGCCAACGCGCTACGCGCAGCCTGGGCCCCGATTGCGCTCTCCGACTACTGATGGAGTTGACATGGTTGCGGCGGCCCGGGGACCCAGGCCTTTGACGGTCACAGCCGCAGCCGCCGGACGAGCTGTCGTTTCGCCAGTTCGACAAGAAACAGATACACGAGCACCGCGGCGAAGAGCAGCACGAAATAGCGCGCTGGCGGAATCGTAAACCCCAAGATTGGCGCCAGCGGTGTCGCCGGTAGCACAGCGCCAATCGCGACGATCACGATGGTCGTGATCGCCAGTGGTCGGCTGGGGCGACTCCGCAAGGGACTGCCCATCGTCCGAATCACGAACAGCACCAGGGTTTGCGTGGCAAGTGACTCCACGAACCAGCCCGTGTGGAACAAGGTCTCACTGGCGTGGAAAATCCTCAGCATCGCGTAAAACGTCAGAAAGTCGAAAATCGAACTGATCGGTCCGATGAAGATCATGAAATCCCGAATGACCCGCATGTCCCAGCGCTGTGGCCGCTGAATGTAGCTGGCGTCCACGTTGTCGGTGGGGATGGTGATCTGCGCCAGGTCGTACAAGAAGTTGTTCAACAAGATCTGCGTCGGCAGCATCGGCAGGAACGGCAGAAACAACGATGCCGCCGCCATGCTGAACATGTTGCCGAAGTTCGAACTCGTGCCCATCAACAGGTACTTCATCATGTTCCCGGACGCCCGACGGCCCTCGAGAATTCCCCGATGGAGCACCTTGAGGCCGGGCTTGAGCAGAATGATGTCTGCCGCCTGCCGCGCGACGTCGGTCGCGCTCATGACTGAAATCCCCACGTCGGCGGCGTGCAGGGATGGGGCGTCGTTGATGCCATCGCCCAGGAAGCCCACCACGTGCCCGCGGCGCTTCAGTGCGAGGATAATGCGATTCTTCTGCCCCGGGGACACGCGTGTGAAGACCGCGGCCTGCTCGGCAACGTGACCGAGCGCCGCATCATCGAGACGATCGAGCTCATCGCCCGTCACGATGGCCTCGTCGATGACACCAACCTGTCGACAGACGTGGCGTGCGACCACATCGCCATCGCCAGTGATGATTTTGACCTGCACGCCGTCTGTCTTGAGCTGCGTGAGCGTGTCGGCAGCATCGGGTAGGACGGGGTCCGCGAAGCTGAGAAACCCGGCCAGGACGAGCACGGCTTCATCGTCTCGCGAGTACGCCGCCCGTGCGTCCAGTCGACGATATGCGATCGCGAGCACACGGAATCCGTCGGCACCGAGTCGCTCGCACACCTCCACGCTGGCGTGTCGGGCCGCATCGGTCAACGGCTGTACGCGGCCATCCGCTTCGAAGGACGTCGAGACCGCCAGCACCGATTCAGGGGCGCCCTTGGTGATGAGCAGTCGTGTCCCTTCGACATCACCGGGTGTGGTCACTACGATCGACAGACGCCGGCGCTCGAAATCGAAGGGGATTTCATCGACTTTTACATACCCTTTCACGTCGACGGCATCGTGCTGCAGGATGGCTGCGTCGAACGGACTCCGGATGCCGGTCTCAAAGTGGCTATTGACGTAGGCCAGCGTGAGGGGTTGCGGGGAGGTCGCACCCGACGGATCGAGGGCCCGGTCGAATTGCATCACACCCGCGGTCAACGTTCCCGTCTTGTCGCTGCACAAGACGTCGATGCTGCCGAGGTCCTGAATGGCTGGCAGATGTTTGACGATGACCTGCTCGCGCGCCATCCGCAGCGCCCCCTGCGTGAGCGTGACGGACGTGATCATGGGAAGGAATTCGGGAGTCAATCCCACGCCCAGCGCCACCGCAAAGAGCAGAGACTCGAACGCATCGTGCTTCAAGGCGATGCTCACGAGGAGAATGAACAGCACCAGCGTGACGGTGGTGGTGAGAATCAGCACGCTGAACCGCCGCAACCCGTGTTCGAACTCTGTTTCCGGTGGACGCACGCTCAGCCGCGCCGCAATCTCACCGAAGGCGGTTCGCGGGCCTGTCGTGAGGACGACGGCGGTGGCGGTGCCGCTGATCACCGACGTTCCCAGGAACACGAGGTGTGGCGCCTCGGGCCCGGTTTCAATCGCGCCCGTTCCGGAGGTCGTCGGAGTCTTCTCGACCGGCAGCGATTCCCCCGTCAACATCGATTGCTGGACGGACAGATGGCGCGCATCAATGAGCCAGCTGTCCGCGGGAATCAGATCGCCAGCCGAGAGCCGGATGAGATCTCCCGGCACGACGGCCCGAATGGGAATCTCCTGCCACGCGCCATCGCGACGGACCGTCGCCGTCGGCGTCACCATCGAGCGCAGCGCCTCGGCCGCCTTTTGGGATCGATAGCTTTGCCAGAAGTTAATCCCCACGCCCAGCAGCACCATGGTCACGATGATCGCGGCGTCCGTGACTTGACCGAGCAGGGCCGAAATCGTGCTGGCGACGAGCAGTATCACGACCAGCGGATTCACGAACAAGCGCAATAGCTGCCACACCGTTGACAGACGGCGGACGACGACCGGCTCATTCGGCCCGATCTGCGCCAGTCGCTGCGCGGCAGCTGCTGAGGTCAGCCCGGGATGCATCGCCTCGTGGACCGCCGACGTCTCGGCGACGGGCGAACAGGTTTGCGATGAATGATCCTTTGAGGCAACGTCCACAGCTAAAGCCTCAATCAAGAGAGAGAGTGAGCGCGAGTCAGCGTGTCCCGCGTGATGAGTGCATCGTACAGCGTTCCCAGTTCACACACATTCGGCACCTTGACGAGCGCGGCGCCGAACGCTCGAGAGCATGAAATTGAGGAACTCGCATCGAGCTCATCCGCGTCCATCATCGTGACAATATGACGTGTTCCCTACAATCTGCGGCGCCGTTCAGCGAACTACTGTGGGCGTTCTTCGTCCCGATAAACGCTTATAGAGCGTACAGATGAGAATCGTGTCAATTCGAGTTGCGATCGCCACGTCCATTATTGGCGTGCTGAGCGTCATTTCGCCAATCGCTCAAGAAGGTCCCTCACGGACGCAACAAACGTTTCGAAGTGCGGTCGACGTGGTCACTATCCAGGCATCAGTCCGAGACGCTCGTGGACGCGTGGTGAGCGGCCTCATGACCACCGACTTCGAGGTCCGCGACAACGGAGAGGTGCGACCGATTCTCTCGCTTCGGTCTGATCGCCAATCGCCACTGAGCCTTGCGATTCTGATCGACATGAGCGGCAGCATGCAGATTGGCGCGAAGATCGCGATGGCGCGCCAAGCGTACAACTCGATCGTGTCCCAACTCCATCAAGGTCAGGACGAAGTCGCGTTGTTCACATTCGACGCCTCGCTCCACGAGCGTCAGGACTTCACCCACGACCTCGAGAAGCTGAAAGGCGCCATGGCCGATTTCGAGGCGTTTGGCACGACGTCCCTATTCGACGCAACCGCCGCGGCCGCGCGCAGACTGGCGGCTCGGTCGGCCACGCACAAAGCCATCATTGTGCTCACCGATGGCATCGATACGAGCAGCGCCATGACGGCGCGTGAGGTGTCAGGGTTGGCCAGCTCCATTGACGTGCCGGTGTTCGTCGTCGCCACGGTGCCATCGTTGGATCAGCGGCTGATATTGGAGGCCTCCGAACGCTCGGCACCCTCCGATGCGGCAGACCTGCGTGATCTGGCTGAGTGGACCGGTGGACAGTTTCTGTTCGCGAGCACCTTCGTCGAGACTACCGTGGCGGCTTCAAGTTTAGTCAACGATCTCCGGCAGCAATACGTGCTCGCCATCGAAGCCGCGAGCGGTCACGAGTGGCGGCGGCTCGATGTTCGGGTAACGCGTCCCTCGACAATTGTGAAAGCGCGAGGTGGGTATTTCGCGGGGTAAATCTGCAATGGTTACTTGAATGCTCACGCTGCGCCCCCCCAGCGCCAGCTCAATCAGTTGCTGAATGTCGTCGACGTTCAGACCATAGCCGGCCGCTGTTGCCGATCGAGCGAGATCCGGAGCTGAGCCTGATCCGCTTCCTGCTCGATGGCTGAATCTGCTGCGCCGGGCACCTGCTTGACGAGATCCAAGGACCGAGCCGCGAGCTGCTGCGAGCCTCGTCACGCGTTAGCACGTGGACCCCACCCGTGCGCAGCTGATCCTGAACGGACTGAAGCACCTCCGCCTGGTGGAGCCCGAGGGCGTCCACGTCCGACGACACGCCATCCAGGAGAACGAAGACGCCGGTGAGTCCTGCGAGCGTCGCGCGCTCATGCGCGTCGAAATGCGCTTCCTGCGAATTCGACAAGATCGCTTGCTGGGCCTCGGGAGCGCCACAGCTGAGAGCGAGCACAGCGGCGATCACCGGCAGCACCTTCATCGTCACTTCATACCGTGGGTCCGCAGCGTCATATCCGTTCGTAGGTCCTCGGTGTTTCGTGGCTACGTGCGTCGCCCGTATAGTAGCGCTGGGCGCGAGAATTCGTCCGTCGGCTCCTACCGCCCCGCGCGACCTGTGCCTTGCGGACGAATTCACGATCGACATCGATCGCAGTAAGGACAACAATGGCCGACTGATCAGCCAACAGCAGGAATGGGAGGACTGGAACGGTCGCGGCTTTCACAACATGAAGAAGGACGTGCTTGCCACGCGGGGCCGCTCAACGAGTGCGGTGTCGGGACTTGGGATTCGGGATTGCTGATTTGAAGTGTCTTCGTGGCTTCGTGGCTTCGTGGCTCTGAAAAACAGAACGGGGGAATCAGGAACAAGTGTCCCTGATTCCCCCGTTTCAGTGTGACGCCTCTCGTTTACTTGCTCAAGCGCAGAATCTGGTTCTGGATGCCTTCGTACACCGCGGAGACGCTTGAGGCCGTCGGTGCGTAGTAGTAGTTCCCCGGAAGCTGCGCAGCGTTGAAGTCCGGCGACACCCTGTCGTTGGCAACTCGCTGCAGAATCGTCGCCGGCGTCTCAGGAATCGTGCCGAGCGACAGGTTAATCAGCGTGCCCATGCCGATGGTGAAGATGCGGACCGGGTAGTCGCCGCCCGTGTCGGTCCGCGCGGCGTCCGCGATGATCTCGAGCAGGTTGCGGGCCGCATTGTTCACGTTCCACAACGTCGTCGGATACTGGCCCGTGCCGTCGGTGATGACGCTCCGCCTCGTACTTTGCGACACGCCGTTCACCGTCAGCGAGTTGCTCACCATCGGGAAGCCCGTCGGGATGCCGGAGCTGCTGTGCTGCGTGTGCCAGCTGGTATTCGGCATGTGCTGAACCGCGACAGGAATCCCGGGCAGAATCGCCTGGGGACTCGCCGCGCTTGACGACACCGAGAAGTTATACGCGTTTGAGCCTCCAACGGCGGAGTTGTCCTGGATCGTGCCCGAGACTGGCGGATTATCCCACGTGCTCGGATCGCCTCGGTACGGGAAGTCAGCGGTTCTGGCCGACGTGGCAATCGTCCCCGTGCCTCCCCATTTCGCCGGCACGCCATTCGCCGCGCCGTCGGTGAACAGCACGATGATTCGCAGACTCGACTGTGACCCGTTGGGGACGATTCTGAGCTGATCCCAGCCGCGATACAGACCTTCAGCCATCGCCGTACTGCCGCTCGGCAGCGAGTTGGGAACGGCCGCTTTCATTGCGGTCTTGTCGAAACCGCGGGTGGCGGGCATCGTATAGTCCACCTCCGCGCCCGTGCTGAACAACGTCAGCGACATCCGATCGTGCGCGGCGTCGAACGAATCGATGAACTGTCGCGTCGCGTCACGCACGGTCGGCCACTGCGCACCGATCGAGCCGGAGACGTCGACGACCAGCGACAGGTCCACCATGCGGCGCGTCGCCTGCCCAGATGCGTTCACGGTCATGGTGTTGTAGTTCGCAAGGCCCATGAACGTTGTCGGCAGGCTGGCCGTTGCGTTGATCGTGACCGTGTTGACGCCTGTCGTCGCGTCGGTGGTCAGGCTGTAGAAGTTCGGATCCGCCGTGGGGTCCGTCACCGAGGCCGTTCCAAGGAAGCCGGCCGGGAAATTCGCCCGGAAGACCTGCTCCGCCTTCGTTCGCGGGGTGCCGCTGTTCAGCTCGCGCGCGGCGCCGAGCGCCGCGCCGTCCACGGCCTTGACGAGCTGTGCCTTGACGACGTACCCGCGGCCGCCGTCGAGCGCGAGCCCCGTGAAAAGGAGCAGCACCGTCAGCGTCACGGCCATGTAGATGAGCGCGACGCCTTTCTGGTTGCGAAGGATTGAACGCTGTCCAGTCATGGTCTCAACCCTCAGTTAGAAGTAGGCGATTGAATACAGCGAGTTCGGAACGGCGATGCCCAGCCGATTGAACGGCGTAATCAGCGGATGACTGCTGTAGATCTCGGTGACGTATAGCCACCCGCCAGGGCCGATCGAGTTGGTGGGCACACCGCCGGTGACCCTCAACGACGAGGTGTTGTCCGGGTCGGGCGCCGCGTAGTCGGGAGGGGAACCGAGGTCCCCGGAACACCCGCCGCACGTGACCACGCTGCCGCCGCCGACCGACGCGCCTGCTGTCCTCCGCACGGCCACGACATTGACCCCGCTGTTCGAACCGCTCGTCGGCTGCTTGACGACGGTGAAGATGACCTTTGCGGTCGACAGGAAATCGATATTGCCGGTTCGCATCGACTGCAGGGCCTGATAGGCGAAGTCGGGCGACGAGTCGCGGGAAATGAGGTTGGACCCTTCGCGCGACAGCTTGGTGACGACATGCTGATCGAGCAGCGCGTAGCCCAGTTCGATGATGCCAAGCGCAAGCGTCACGATGAGCGGCAGAATCATCGCCATTTCCGCCACGCTCTGACCGGACTGATCGCGCAGGCGGCGCGGGTTCACAGGACGAAGGTGTCGGATTGTCATCTCAGAAACTCTCGTTCTTCATGGACGATGAGACCGTGAAGTGCATTTGACCGCTGGGGAAGAACGGCCGGATGAGCGGCGTCATCACGCTCCATGTGTAGTCGACGGTCACCTTGCCGATGTCGCCCGGGCCGCCGGTTCCGCTGCTCCACGAACCGCCGGGCGGCGTCATGAAGGTGAACGTGAAGGCCGAGTCGTCGATGGTCAGCGTCGGCGTCGCCTGGCGCATCGCCAGCTTGATCGACTCGGCCCGGTTCAACTGCGTCGAGGGATTCAAGGGGTTGGCCATGGTCTGGCCGGTCACGCCAAATCGCGTGGCCTGGCTGACGCCGTTTTCCAGCGCCAGATAGACGTAGAACATCGACGCGAAGTCCACGACCGAGAACGTCAGCAGCAGAAGCAGCGGCGTGATGATCGCGGCCTCGAGCATGTTGGTCCCGGCGCAGTCCCGAAGCACCCGGACCAGACGATGTGAAATATGGCGCCTCATATATGCTTCCTGTCTGAACACGGTTGATTCCGAGAGATCTGCTGAGGCGGGTGCAGCCCTTGTGCCAGAGTGTGCGGACTTACAAACTGCGCCCGGTTCGCACGGATCTGATCGGAGAGCCGATATGGCCCCGACACTCAAGACGATCGTTAAATGAACGCCAGTCAGCGACTTTGCCGCAACGACGCCGCGACGGCCCTGCGCGCTGCGCGCCCCGGGAAAGGGCGTACGCGTTTTACGGGCCACTCGTGCGGCTGGAAGAAAGTGCAATCATGCTTACCATGCCGTCCGCGGATTCCCGCAGCCTATGACTGACGTTATCGTGATCGGCGGCGGCCACAACGGTCTCGTGGCCGCGACGTTCCTCGGAAAAGCAGGCCTGAACGTGATCGTGCTCGAGCGCGCGGATCGCGCCGGCGGCTGCGCGCGCGGCGATGAAATCTCGCCGGGCTTTCGTTGCCCCACGCTGGCGCACACGGCCTCGATCGAACCGGCTATCGTCCGCGCATTGGGGCTCGAAGGTCACGGGCTCCAGATCATCCGCCCGGAGGCCGCGGCGTGTTCGCCAGCCGCCGACGATCGCGCAGTCGTGCTCTGGCAGGATCAAACGCGCGCGGCGCGCGAGATCGCGCGCCATGGGCCCGGCGACGCGGAGAAGTATCCGCAGTTCCTGGCCAGCTTCTCGCGCATCAGTCAGGTGCTGCGCACGGTGTCGCAGGCGTCGCCGCCGTCCATCGACGGGCCGTCCGCGGGCGACTTTGTCGAGTTGATCAGGGCCGGCCGCGCCTTCCGCGCGCTGCCGAAGACCGATGCCTACCGACTCCTGCGCTGGATGCCAATGGCGGTCGCGGACCTGGTCGCCGAATGGTTCGCGAGCGAGCCGCTTCGCGCCATGGTCGCGGCGAGCGGGCTGCTCGGCTGCTTCCTGGGACCGTGGTCGGCGGGAAGCGCCGCCGTCCTCTTGTGGCTGGGCGCGACCGAGGGACACCCAATCGCCACAGGATGGTTTGCGCGCGGTGGCATCAACGCCGTGCCGGATGCATTGCTGGCGGCCGCGCGAGCAGCCGGCGTGGACGTGCGGACCGGCGCCGAGGTCGTTCGCGTCAGCGTCGCCGACGGTGCGGTCACCGGCGTCGTTCTGTCCAACGGCGACGAATTGAGCGCTCGAGCCGTCGCCTCCAACCTCGATCCCAAACGCACCCTGCTCGGTCTCGTCGATCCGATGCACCTCGAGCCGGACGTCCTGCGCCGCCTCCAGAACATTCGCACGCGCGGGACCCTCGCCAAGGTGAACTTTGCCGTGGATCGCCTGCCGCAATTCACGTCCCTGGCGGCGCGCGCGGAGGATGAACGAACGGCGGCCATCTCGGGCCGCGTGCGTCTCGGGGCCGACATCGACAGCATCGAGCGCGCGTTCGACGCCGCGAAATACGGCCGCCTTTCAGACGATCCCTGGATGGAGCTGACAATTCCGTCGATCACCGATCCGTCGCTCGCTCCCGCCGGCAAACACGTCGTGTCAGCCTACGTTCAGTACGCGCCGTATCACCTTCGAGGAACGACGTGGGACCAGGAGCGGAGCCGGCTTGCCGACGTCGCCACGGCGACAATCGAGCGCCACGCGCCGGGCTTCGTCGCTTCGGTCGTCGCGCGCCAGACGATCACGCCGCTCGACCTCGAACGACTCGGCGGTCTCACGGGCGGACAGATCTTCCACGGCGAGCTCGCACTCGATCAGCTCTTCGTCAGCCGGCCGCTCCTCGGCTGGGCCCAATACGAAACGCCTGTGCGTCGTTTGTACCTGTGCGGTTCGGGCGCCCACCCGGGCAACGGTCTGACCGGTCGTACCGGCGCACTCGCCGCCAAGGCGATCATGAGCGGCATGGGCCAGCGAGCACGCTGATGTGCCCGCGGCCGCGCGCCACGACCGACGCGCAGATTTTTGCGGCGACGCATCGCGCGGTTTCCCGTCTGGGCCCGATCAGGCTGACGCTGGCAAGAGTGGCCGCGGAGGCCGGCATCTCCCCCGCCACGCTCGTTCAGCGGTTCGGGTCGAAACGCGGCCTGCTGCTCGCCTTCGCGGCGAGCGGCGGCGCCGCGACCGGAAACGAGATGACCGTCATCCGCGACGCCCATTCCTCGCCACTCGAAGCGCTTCAGGCGTTCGCCGACTGCGTCGCCGGCCTGGCGCCGACGCCGGAAATTCTCGCCAACAACCTCGCCTTCCTCCAGATCGACCTCGTGGATCCCGACTTTCAGAAGCTGGCCGATGCGCACGCCAGGGCGATGCGCGTGGAAATCAGGAAATTCCTGGACGAAGCGGTAAAGTCCGGTGAACTTCACCCCTGCGACACCGAGGGGCTCGCGCTGGCCGTCGCCGGCATGATGAACGGTTCACTGCTGCAGTGGGCAATCGACCGCGAAGGAGACGTGAAAGCGAGGATGCGCGCGGATCTGGACACGCTTTTGCGCCCGCGCCGACTTCCGTCGAAAGAGACACGTCTGCGTCGTTCACGCCGGTGACGTGGCATCTCGTTTGCTTCACGAAGAGCGGCATGAGAGTGCTTCGCTGGAACTTCAGGCACCCTGGCGAGGAACCGGTCGTCTGCGAACTGTGTCTCACGGGCGAAGACCGCGACTACGAACTGCGTGTGCCGCGGCAATGGAGCCCGAGCGGACGGTCCGTCGAACGCTTCGACGATGCGTTCAGCGCGTTTCAGCGCCACGCGATGATCGAGCATCTGCTGCTCGACGCCGGATGGGTGCTCGCGGCGTTCGAATCCGAACGCGTCACCATGCATTGACGAACGACAAAATTGGGAATCATGAACCCAAGAGGGTGAAAAGAAGCCTTCGACGGTGTTTGCGTAGTTCTCGCCCCGCAGGAATTCGTCGTTGGAGTGCTTGACCACGCCGTGCGCGGCCAGCGAAGTCCCGATGCCACACGCAAAAAGAAGAAGGCCGCTCCGTCGAAACGGAAACGGCCCTGACCCCGTCTGTACGAAACCCGACAGACGACGGGTGGTCTGCCCGTTTTATCTTGTGGCAAACTCCAACGCGACGAGTTGTCCCGATGCCGATTCAACCCTGTCCGAAGTGCCAGAGGCCAACGGCCCGGCTGCTCACCGGGGTCAGCCACCAAGCGGATGTGAACTACTACCGCTGCGAGCCCTGCGGACACGTCTGGACCCTCCCCAAAGGACCAGAGGCCGAGTTCGCCACACCGAAAGATGTGACCATCAAGCGCGAGCAGGCATCCTAAGATTCATCTCCGGCGGTCACTTCGAGGACTCCTACTTCCGATAGTCGAGCGCCGGCTTCCGGTCGGCGAGCCGCGTCTTGTAGACGAACCCGGGTCCGCGCTTCCTGTCGAATTCCGCCTTCGCCTTCTGGATATGCGTTGGATCGCTGAAGAGATCGACCGTGGTCAGCGCCATCGTCTTCGCCGCGACCATCATGCCTTTGAGCGCCGATCGTGCCACCCGCGCACGCGGTCGCCTGCCAGCTGTGCGCCGGGACGCCGGGGACGAACGTGGCGGCCACGACCTGCGCCGTCGGCACGTTCCAGCTCACATCGGCGAGATCGGTTGACGCGCTGCCGACGACGCCGAGCCGCATCGGCTGAACTTTTTCCTGGGACCGAGCTCGATCGTCGGCGCCTCGGTCAGCGTCTTCCGAACCTCCTCGGCGAACTTCAGCTCCTCCGGCGGTGTACGTGAAGCCGCCGACACGTTCGAGGTTGCGCTGCATGACGCCTCCGCAGATACTCGTTCGGCAGCACGTTCCATACCGCGCCGGTCACTTCGAGTTCCATCGTCGTGCCCGTGCCGAGCGCGGCGCCTTTCGCCGCATCCACCATGCGCTCCCAGATGTTGTCGAGGATGCGCATGTCGGGCTGCCGCGCGTAGTAATACGCCTCAGCGAAGTCGGGAACGACGTTGGGCGCCGCACCGCCGCGCGTGATGATGTAGTGGATGCGCGTCTCCTGCGGGACGTGCTCGCGCATCATGTTCACCATGTAGTCCATCGCCTCGACGGCGTCGAGCGCCGAGCGACCCTTTTCCGGCGCGGCCGCCGCGTGAGCCGCCACCCCGCGGAATCGGAACTTGCCCGTGATGTTGGCGAGGTTGGTTGACGGACTCGCGTCGTTGCGATCCGCCGGATGCCAGGAGACGACGGCATCGACGTCGCTGAACAGGCCGGCGCGCACCATATAGACCTTGCCGGATCCGCCTTCTTCGGCCGGGGTGCCGTAGTAGCGCAGCGTCCCGGAATGGCCGGCCTGGAGCCACTCTTTCACCGCAATCGCGGCCGCGAGCGATCCGGTCCCGAGAAGGTTGTGTCCGCACCCGTGCCCTGCGCCGTCCGCCACGACGGCGCTTCGCCGCGCGGTTGGCTCCTGCGAGAGGCCGGGCAGCGCATCGTACTCGCCAAGGATGGCCACGACCGGCTTGCCGGATCCGAACGACGCGACGAACGCCGTCGGAATGTCGGCGACTCCGGCGCGTACCGTGAACCCAGCTGCCCGAAGCTGCTGCTGAAGCAAGCGCGCTGCTCTTCTGCTCCTGATAGCCAACCTCAGCGAATGCCCAGATCTGCTTTCGCGACGTCGGCGTAGGCGGATCGCCGCGCCTCGATGCTCTGCAGGACGGCATCTCGATCGTCTGCGACCAATACCATCGGAAACACGAGCAGAAACGCGGTGAACATCCGGTGCATGGCAGCCCTCGTCCTCGAATTATCGCGTAAAATCCCGGGCATGAATTCCAGATTTCGACCACTTCTCGCGGGGATCGTGTCCGTGACGGCCATCGTCACGATAGACGCGCAGACGACGTTCGTGCGCGATCCCAAGGTCGCCATTGACGAGGAATACACGAAGAAGATCAAGCGAGTACACGACCGAGACGTTCTTCACGTCGCCGCTCGTGGATTATCTGCCGGCGTCGAAGACCGTCCCGACGCCGAAGGCCCTCCTCGGCGACGTCGCCGGCGCGCCGGGAAACCTGCCGTACGCCGAAGAGGTCTACCAGTACATGCGGATGCTCGAGAAGGCCAGCCCGCGCGTGAAGGTGTACTCGATCGGAAAGACCGAAGAAGGTCGCGAGATGATCGCGGTCGCGGTCGCGTCCGAGACGCTCATCGCGAAGCTGCAGGACAACGCTGAACGGCTCGCCAAAGCTCGCCGATCCGCGCACGATCAGCCATGGACGACGCGCAGGCGGACAAGCTCGTCGCGGCCTCGACGCCGATCTACTACATCACCGGCACGATTCATTCCCCGGAGACCGGATCGCCAACTGCGCTGATGGAGCTCGCCTACCGGCTCGCAGTTGACGACCACGAGTACATCAAGGCGATCCGCAACAACATCGTCACGCTCATCACACCGGTCATCGAGGTGGACGGGCGCGACAAGATGGTCGACATCTACAAGTGGCACCTGGCCAACCCGGGCAAGAACTGGCCGAATCTCGTGTACTGGGGCAAGTACGTCGCGCACGACAACAACCGCGACGCGATGGGCGTCACGCTGAAGCTGACCGAAAACGTCGATCAACGCCTACAGGCAGTGGCACCCGCAGGTCCTGCACGACCTGCACGAGTCCGTGCCGTATCTGTACGACAACACCGTGGGCGACGGCCCCTACAACGCGTGGATCGATCCGATCCTTGCCGACGAGTGGCAGATGATCGGCTGGAACAACGTGTCGGAGATGACGAAGTTCGGCATGCCCGGGGTCTTCACGCACGGCAACTTCGACACCTGGTCGCCGGGATACCTGATGTTCGTCGCCGCGCTGCACAACGGCATCAGCCGCTTGTACGAAACATTCGGCAACGGCGGCGCCGACACCGTCGAGCGCGAGCTGCGTCCCGACGAATACGCGCGCACCTGGTACAAGCAGAATCCACCGCTGCCGAAGACGATGTGGTCGCAGCGAAACAACAACAACTACCAGCAGACCGGTCTGCTGACGTCGCTGCACTACTTCGCCGGCAATGGAAAGCTGTTCCTCCGCAATTTCTATCTGAAGAGCAAGCGATCGATTCTGAAGGCGAAGACCGAGGGGCCGGCGGGCTACGTGTTCCCCGCTGACGACACACGTGCCGGCGCACAGGCAGAGCTCCTCCGCACGCTGCAGAAACAGGGCGTCGAGATTTCGCGGGCAACCTCGTCGTTCACGGTCAGCGTGCCCGCGAAGAAACCTGCCGATCGACCGACGCCGACGACCACGAACGGACAGTCGGAACGGGCAGGCGGTCCAAGCGATCAGCAGGAAGGGAGCGCGAAGGCTTCAGCCGAGCGAGATGCGAAGGCCACGGCCGAGCGAACATTCCCCGCCGGTTCGTACATCGTCCGCATGGACCAGCCGTACAGCCGGATCGCCGATGCCCTCCTGGACTATCAGGTACCTGGAGCCCCAACGATCCGCAGCGCACGCCGTACGACGACACCGGATGGACGTTCCCCGAGCTCTTCAACGTCCAGGCGATTCGCGTGGCGGACGTGAAGCTGCTCGACGCGCCAATCGAAAAGGTCGCGGGCAGCGTCCGCGCGAAAGGCGGCATCGACTTGTCCGGCGGGGGCGCGACCGGCGGTAACGATCGGAGCGCGAGGCTTCAGCCGAGCGACGGCTCGCAATCGACGCCGGCGACGGTCTTCGCCGTCAATCACAACGCTGATACCGCGCTCGCCACGCTGCGCTACCGCTTGAAGGATGCCTCGATCGACGCCGCGGAAGAGGCGTTCGATGCCGTCGGCAAAAAGTTCTCGCGCGGCAGCTTCATCATCCGAAACATCGCGCAAGCCGACCTGCAGTCGGCGGCGACGGAGCTCGGTCTTCAGATTGCGGCATTGCCGTCCGCGCCATCGGTCAAGACGCATCCGGTTCGCGCGGCGCGAATCGCAATCGTCCACACGTGGCAGACAACGCAGACCGAAGGCTGGTGGCGGCAGGCGTTCGACCTCGCCCACATTCCGTACACCTACATCAGCACGCAGCAGATCGCGAACGACGACATCCTGAACGGACGGTTTGACGTGCTGGTGTTTCCGCCCGTCGGCCGGGGTGTCGAAGGGATCGTCAACGGATTGCCGTTGTTCGGCAACGCGCTCCCGTGGAAGAAGACAACGGAGACGCCGAATCTCGGGTCTGAAGATCAGACCGACGACATGCGCCCCGGCCTCGGCTGGACGGGCGTCCAGCACCTGCAGAACTTCGTTCGGCGCGGTGGTCTGCTCGTGACGTCCATGGACACCGCTGAACTCGCCATCAGCACGGGCATCACCCCCGGCTTGTCGATCGCCCAGCGCCAACGCCTGCGCATCGTCGGCAGCGTGGTCCGATCGAAGATGGTGGACGGTGCGAGCCCGATCGCGTACGGCTACGCGGATAACCTCGCGATCTGGTGCGACAACGGACCGATCTTCAATCTCTCCAACATCGCGGGCGCGCGTGGACCTCGCCGGCTCGGGCCCGACGATGGCGGGAATCGGCCGACGGGACGTGGGACCGCCGACGATCAGGACACGCCGCAGGGACGCGCGGGCAGCGAGGCACCGAAGGAGGATCGCGTGGACGTCTGGCGCGCCGTGCCCTTGACCGTCGAGCAGTTGAGGAACGGCGTCAGCGTGATTCCACCCGCGGCCCGGCCGCGCGTGATCCTGCGGTACGCCGACACCAAGGAGCTCCTGGTGTCCGGATTGGTCGAGAACGGCAGCGAGATCGCGCAGCACGCCGCGGTCGTCGATGTGCCGCTCGACAAGGGGCATGTCGTCGCGTTTTCGAACAACCCGGTCTGGCGTGGGGAGACCCAGGGCAGCTACTTCCTGGTCCTGAACGCGCTGCTGCAGTTCGACAGCCTGGACGCGGGGAGGAAGCTGGACCCAAAGTGATTGCGGATTGTGGATTGCGGATTGGGGATTGTCGAGACGCAAACCGAAGACGGCCTGTGACCGTCTGAAGTCTCGTCCTTTGCAATGAGGTTTCTATGGCGCGGTTGATCGTCGCGACCCTGGTGGCCTTTCTCCTGGCAGCGCCGGTCTGGCCGCAGCAATTGCCTGCAACAGTCCCGTCACCCGGAGCGCCGAGCCAGCAGGCGCCCGCTCGGGACAATCAACAGAAGACCGGCACGGCGCGGATTCGCGGTCATGTCTTCGCCGCTGACAATGGCACGCCTCTCCGGCGGGCCCAGGTGCGACTGTTCGCTCCGGAGTTGCGCGATCAGCGTGTGACCACGACGGACGAGCGGGGGACGTACGAGTTCAGGGATCTGCCGGCGGGTCGCTTCAATGTGTCGGCGAGCAAGGGCAGCTATGTTTCCCTGCAGTACGGGCAGACGCGACCGATGCAGGGCGGGACACCACTACAGGTCCTCGAGGGGCAGACTGTCGAAAGAGTGGACTTCGCACTGCCCCGCGGCAGCGTGATCACGGGCCGTGTCGTCGACGAGTTCGGCGAGCCGGTCGCCGACGTCCAGGTCGTGCCGATGCAGTCGCGATACATGCAGGGCCGACGGCGTCTCATGCCGAATGGCCGCAACGGGAACACCAACGATATCGGTGAGTATCGTATTTTCGGTCTTTCGCCAGGCGAGTACTACGTCTCGGCCACCTTGAGGAACTTCTCCTATGGCGGCGACTCCGACGATCACACGGGTTACGCGGCGACGTACTACCCCGGAACGGCCAACGGATCGGAGGCGCAACGCGTGTCGGTCGAGGTCGGACAATCGGTCAGCGAGATCAACATCACGCTTGTCGCGACGCGGACCGCGAAGATCACCGGCACGATCACCGACTCTCAAGGGCGCGCCGTCACCACAGGCGGCGTCATGGCGATGCCCCGCGGCACGGGAGGCATGTTCTTCGGGCCGGCCGGCAACGGGCCCATTCGGCCGGACGGCACCTTCACGCTGTCCGGCGTGGCCCCGGGCGAGTACACGCTTCGCGCAAACATCGGCAACGGCATGGGTGGCAGCGACGGACGACCGGAATTCGCAACGGCGATCGTCACGGTCAACGGCGAGGACATCAGCGGCGTGCGCCTGACCGCCACGCCGATGATCACGGCGACCGGTCGCATCGTCGTCCAGGACCCGGCGGCTGCGCAAGCCCTCAAGATGCCGATCCGAATCAACGCCATACCCGTCAATCCCGACGATCAGATGATCATGATGGGCGGCGGCAACACGACGGTGAAGGACGACTTCACTTTCGAGATGAAAGTGCCGCCGGGAAAACTTCGGGTGCTTGCGGGCGGGCCGATGTCCGGCTGGACTATCCATGCGGTCCGACACAACGGCATAGACGTCACCGACAGCGGCATCGAATTCACGCCGGGCGGTGACGCGAGCGGCATCGAGATCGAATTCACGAACCACGTCTCCGAGCTGTCAGGCGTCGTAACGAACGCGCGCGGCGCAACCGCCAAGGACTACACCGTGCTCGTCTTCTCTCAGGACCGGGAGCAGTGGACGGGCAACACCCGGTATCGCAGCCAGGGACGCCCGGACCAGGAAGGGCGATTCAGGATTCGCGCGCTGCCTGCGGGTCACTATTACGCCATCGCGCTCGAGTCGGTCGATCCGAACGACTCCGGCGACCCGGAATTCCTCGATCGCATCAGGACGAAGGCGACAATGTTCTCGCTGAACGACGGCGAAACGAGGGCGCTCGACCTGAAGCTGCAAAACGGCTCGTGAAACTCGATTCTGAATTCTGCCTTCTGAATTCTGAATTTCACGATTCAGAATGCGTCGCCGCGCCAGAACAGCACGTCCGAAGCCGAGAGTGTCGTCACGCCAGCCGCCGCGGCGCTGAGCGGCTTGAACATCATCAGATCTCGTTGACGGCGTCGTGCCGACAATCGCGACCTGCGGGGGCCGCAGTGTTGACGGCAGCCACGCCGTCACCGTCGGGCGATGCTCGGCGGGCTCGCGCGCCACGAGGACCTGCAGGATCGCGCCCAGCCTGGCGCCGGCGGGATCGCGGTCGCCGCAGCTGTCGATCGTCCATGCACCGCCGTTGACGTAGACGACGACATACGCAACCGCTGACGCGCCTTCCTCGGCGACAAAGAACTGCAGTGAGCGCGCACCGGGCACCGACAGACCCGCGAGCACGCGTCGTTTCGCGATCGCGAATTGGACGAGGTCGCGATCGCGATTGATGTGGAACCTGAACGGCTCCGATCGAATCGCGTCCAGAGCGACCACAGCGTCGAGATCGCGATTGTCGCCAGCGCGCACCATCGTCGCCGGCGCGCCGCGTCGTGAATCCTCGATCACCCGGAGCGACAAGTCGTCGAGCGGAACCGCCGTGAAACCGAGGCGCGCGTAATAGTCGGCGCCGATTTCCGAGAACAGCAGCGCCGCGTCGGCACCTTCCGCCGAGACCTTGTCGAGAAGGCGGGTCATCAGCTCGCGCGCCGCTCCTCGACCCCGATGGACGGGCTGCGTGAACACTGCGCCGAATCCGGCGACGCGAATGGGTCGGCGATCGAACGTGGCGTCGAACAGGTAGATCTTCGCGGACGCGAGGACCTCGCCCCGATCGACGAGCGCCCACCGTGTCAGCCCGCGCCGTCCCCAGGGCGCCGCAACGTGCGCCGCGTACAGTCGGGAATACGCGGGACGCGCCAGCCCGTCGTGCCAGATCGTATGGGTGGCGTCGAGAATTGACTCGAGATCAGGTCCCGCAACCGCAACCAGCTCACTCAAGGGTCAAACCTGACACTTTTTGCCACTCTGCCATCGCTCCGGGCAATCTTGCTTAAACGTCCTGACGACGAGCCCGGTCTAAACAGGGCAATGAGGAGCTTACTGTCCGCCCTTGCGCTTGGAGTGATTACCCTTTCTGCGACTGCGATTCCAAATGATGCAGAAACGGTCCGCCACGTGCTGAACCGTATCACGTTCGGCCCGCGCGACAGCGACGTGGAGCGGGTCCGGGCGCTCGGCCTTCAGCGCTACGTCGAGGAGCAGTTACACCCGGAGCGGATTCCCGATGCGGCGATCGGCGTGCGTCTCGCGGGGCTGACGACCCTTACCATGACCACGCGTGAAATCGCGGCAACCTTCGAGGCGCCGCTCGTCGAAGCGCGCCGCGCCCAGAAGCAGGACGGCAAGGCCGAGCCGGATCCGGACGCCCCGAAGATGCCGACGCCCGTCCAGATGCGCGCGAACAGCGTGCTCGTCGAGCTCGGCCAGCAGAAGATTCTGCGCGCCGTCTACAGCGACCGTCAGCTTCAGGAAGTCCTGACCGATTTCTGGTTCAACCACTTCAACGTGGACGCGCGCAAGGGCCGCGACCGTTTCATGCTCACGGAGTACGAGCGCGACGTCATCCGACCGCACGTGCTCGGCTCATTCCGCGATCTGCTGGGCGCGACAGCCAAGAGCCCGGCGATGCTCTTCTATCTCGACAACTGGATGAGTGTCGATCCGAACGGACCCCACCAGGCGCCCGCGTCTCAACGCTACGGACGCGTTCGGCGGACGCATGGTCGTGCCCGGAACGATGCGACAGCCAGCCGAACGTAAGAACGCGCCAAAAGGGCTGAACGAGAACTACGGCCGCGAGCTCCTGGAGCTGCACACGCTCGGTGTGGACGGCGGCTACACGCAGAAGGACGTCACCGAGGTCGCGCGCGCGTTCACGGGCTGGACGATTGAGAACCCGCGACAGGGCGGCGGCTTCGTGTTCAGGCCGCAGCTACACGATCCGGGGCAGAAGATTGTCCTCGGCCATGACGATCAAGCCTGGCGGGAAATCCGACGCCGAGCAGGTCCTCGACATCGTCGCGAAGCACCCCTCCACGGCACGATTCATCGCCACCAAGCTCGTTCGCCGCTTCGTGAGCGACGTTCCGCCGCCCGCGCTCGTCGATCGCGCAGCGAAGAAATTCCTCGACACAGGCGGGGACCTGCGCGAAGTGACGCGAACGATTCTCCTCTCGCCGGAATTCCTCACGCCCGAGGCATTCAACACGAAAGCCAAGACGCCGTTCGAGTTTCTCGTCAGTGCGCTGCGAACGACAGGCGTGGAAGTGAGAGATTCGCGACCGTACGTGCGGACGATGCAGGAGCTGGGGATGCCGCTGTACCAGTGCCAGCCGCCAACCGGATACAAGGACACGGCGGACGCCTGGATCAACACCGGCGCGCTCGTCGCGCGCATGAACGCGGCCGTGCGGCTGTCCGGAGGCGACGAAACGCTGGCACAGTCAATCGGCTCACCGGAGTTTCAAAGAAAATGATGTCACCGAAGCGCGAAGGCACGACGTCACTGGAGCGCGAAGGCTTTAGCCGAGCGATTGGCAGACGCGCTTTTCTGAAAGACGGTGCATTCGCGCTGGTCAGCCTGGGCTTCGCTCCGTCGTTTCTCACGCGAACGGCGTACGCGGCCAAGGGACTCGCTCGCCCTCGCCGGCTCATCGCGATTTTCCAGCGCGGCGCCGTGGACGGGCTGAGCGTCGTGGTGCCCTTCGCAGAAGCCGAGTACTACCGTCTGCGTCCGAGCATCGCGATACCCCGTCCGAACGGCGGCACCGACGGAGCCCTCGATCTGAATGGTTTCTTCGGGCTCAACCCGAGACTGCAGGCGCTCAAGCCGCTCTGGGACGCCGGCCACCTCGCCATTGTCCACGCGTGCGGTTCACCGGATGCGACGCGGTCGCACTTCGACGCGCAAGACTACATGGAGACGGGCACGCCCGGCGTCCGGAGCACGTCCGACGGTTGGCTCAACCGCTACCTGCAGGCGCGCCGCGAGGAAGATGCGAGCCTCTTCCGCGCGGTGTCGCTGACCCAGCAGCTGCCGCGCATGCTGCAGGGCCAGGCGCCGGCGCTTGCGATCAACCAGATCGCGCAATTCGGCGTACGCGGCGGCGGACAGGCGTTCGAATCCGCCTACACGGGATCCGCGGATCGTGTAATGAACGGAACCGGCCGCGAGGCGTTCGAAGCCATCCGGCAGCTGCGTGACGCCGATCCGACGCGCTACTCCCCCGAGCACGGCGCGGAGTATCCGCGCTCCGGATTCGGGCAGGCGCTGAAACAGATCGCACAGCTGAGCAAGACCGATCTCGGCCTCGAGGTTGCGTTCGCGGACGTGGGCGGCTGGGACACGCACGTCAACCAGGGACCGATGCAGGGGCAGCTGGCCAATCGGCTCGATGATTTCTCGCGAAGCATCGCTGCGCTCGTCACCGATCTGGGCGATCGCATGGCCGACACGGTGGTCGTAACGATGTCCGAGTTCGGGCGCGCGCTGCAAGAAAACGGCAACCGCGGCACCGACCACGGCCACGGGAACGCGATGCTGATCATCGGCGGCGGCGTGCGCGGCGGCCGCGTCTACGGCAAGTGGCCGGGCCTCGCCGTCGAGCAGCGCTACGACCGGCGCGATCTCGCGATTACGACCGACTTCCGCGACGTCTTCTCGGAGATTGTCGTGCGTCACCTCGGCCTGGTCGACGCGCGACCGGTGTTTCCCGGCCACGCCGTCAACGAGTCGAAATTTCCCGGCATCTTCGCGTAGCGACACGACGATTGAAAGGAGCGCGAGGCTTCGGCCGAGCGAAGGCGGCCTCGCCGACCGTGCTGCGACTTCGCTGACCGTGCTGCGGCTTCGCCGACCGTGCTAAGCTTCGCGACCGGCCTGCTCGCGATGTTCACCAACCTCCGCACACCCGCAGTTCTGATCGATCGTCAGCGCGCGCTCCGCAACATCGCTCGCGTGCAGGATCTCGCGACGGCCGCGGGGGTCAGGCTTCGTCCGCACGCCAAGACGCACAAATCACCCGACGTCGCGCGATGGCAGCTCGAGCGCGGTGCCGTCGGCATCTGTTGCGCGAAGCTCGGCGAGGCCGAAGTCTTCGTGGACGCGGGTATTCGCGATATCCGTCTGCCCTACCCGGTCAATCCCTCGAACGCCGCGCGGGTGCTGGCGCTGATGGATCGGGCCGCCATCTCAATCATCGTCGATCATCCGGCCGTCGCGCAGGGCTGGTCGGATGCGATGCGTCAGACGGGCCGCACGCTCGACGTCCTGATCAAGGTCGACGTCGGTTTTCACCGCTGTGGTATCGATCCGGCCGGCAACGCCGTCGGGTTCGTGAAAACCATCGCGAGTCTGCCGGGACTGAAGCTCCGTGGACTGCTCAGCCACGCGGGCCACGGGTATCACGCGCAGTCAGAGGACGATCTCGCGCGCATCGCTGCGCAGGAAGTCGCGACGCTCGTCCGCATCAAAGAGGACGCGGCGCGAGAGGGCATCGCGATCGATGAAATGTCGGTTGGCGCCACGCCGACGCTGCGGTACAGCGCACGGCAGAGGGGAATCACGGAGCTTCGACCGGGAAACTACGTCTACTTCGACCGCACGCAGGTCGCGCTCGGTGCCGCGACGCTCGACGACTGCGCGCTGACGGTACTGGCGACGGTCGTCGCGAAGCACGAGGGACGCATCATTCTCGACTGCGGCAGCAAGACGCTCACGAGCGATCAGGCGCGCGGCATCACGACGGCGCCGGGCTCTGGCGCTGTGCTCAAGGACGCGGCGTCACCGAACCGGCAGGTCGATGAGTCGTTGACGATCGAGCGTCTATCGGAAGAGCACGCGACCGTCGGCGTCACCGGCTCGACGCTCCTCGAGCCCGGCGATCGCGTTCAGGTCGTCCCGAACCATTCCTGCGTGGTCTCGAACATGGTGGACGCGGTGCACATCGTCGAGGGCGGCCGCTTCATCGAGACGATGACTGTTGCAGCCCGCGGCCGCATTTCATAGCAGGCCTCTGCCTCGCACGATTACCGGGACGACGAGCCGGTGAGAGGCGATCGGGCACGCCCACCTCGTACGCGGCGGTCGAGGGCCTCGTATCGCGGTTGACCGCGTAAGAGATCGAAGTCAGGGTCCCGGAGCGCGTAGATGAGTTCCGGAATCGCGATCGACCGCCGCGGTTTCCAGCCATTCCAGAGCCGTCATCGTGCTCGAGGCCACCGACGACAACAGTCATTCAACGACGTCGACCACCGAGTTCGAGATGCGAATATAGAGGGCTGCGCGGGCGTCAACGGGCAGCGTCGCGGCCGTCGCGCGATAACGCTTGCGACAGCAGCGCCTGCACACGAACCGGTGCCGACGCTTCGCGTCGATCTTCCTTCCCGCGAGTCAGGACGTCTTGCCAGGTCCGCAGGCTCCGCTCCAGAAAGAGCCGCGCTTCCTCGGCGTGGCCGCCGCCACCGAGCAGCGCGGCCTGACCCAGCCCTTCGTCCGCACGGGCGACTTGTTTGAGGAGTTCGTTGAAGCTCGGCGCCGTCCTCAGCGTTTCTTGGGCAAGCGCGCGGGCCTCCTCGAACAATGCCCTCGCCGAATCTATTTCGCGGGGCGATCCGAGGAGGAGCAACTGGCCGACGGCGTTGAGGCTTCGGCTGAGATCCCAGCGGATGAACGTGAAGTGTGGATCCCGCGCGACGCGCGCGCGCCGGATCGCGAGCACCTGCTGATGGAGATCGAGCGCGCGCGCCGTCTGACCTTGAGCGCGCAACACCTCTGCGAGCCGGAACCGCGCAAACGCAAGGTCGCCGCGGTACTGCGCGTTCCCTGGATCGGCCTGGACAATGGGCTCGAGGATTTCGACAGCGCTCTGGATGGTCGCCGCAGCGTCGCTCGCGTTCCCCATCGCCAGAAGCACGGGACCGGCCCGCGATCGCTTCTCGGCCAGCCCGCGCGCGACGAGCTGGTTGCCCGGTTGCTTTTTCAGCAGTGACTCGAGCATGGTCTCTGCCGCGCGCAGCTCGGCAAGCGAGCCGGCGTAGTTTGTTCTCTGTTCGAGTGCCAACGCGCGTTGGGCCATTGCATCGGCGAGAGCGATCTCACTCAGCCAATCGTCCGGCACAAGAGCGAGCACGCGCGTGCGGAACCCGATTTCAAGGTCGGTGGTCCGTTCTTCGTCGAGCACTTGATCGATCTCGTGGTCGACCGTGGCGCGCCAGGTGTACGCGTCCGCGATCAGCCGCAACGTCCCGATGTCGTTCGGATCCGCGGCCAGACGCCTCTCCGCCGCACGAATCGCGGCGTCGAGCTCGGGCAGGCTCTGAATCGGATCGTTGGCCAGCGACGCGATCTCGATGTGCGCCGCGATCGCGACGCGCTCGAGGCCGGCGGTCGCCGTCGATGCGCCGACTGCGGCGATGGCTTTTTGAAAACTCGCCAGCGCACCGGCCGAATCCCCCAGGTTGGCGCGAAACGCGCCGCCTTGCACGCGACCGATTCGCAGGTACGCCGCGGCCAGCTCCTCGCGGAGCGCAGGATCCGACAGGTTCTCGCGGCCAAGCCGATCGAGGTATTGCAGCGCCGTGTCCACGAGCCGCTCGCGCGCCTGGGTGGTGCCCGGAATGGTCGACAGCGCGTCGTTGATGTCGAAGACCACCGCGTGCGCGAAGCTGCGGAGGTCGTCGAAGCGTCGCTGCGCAACGTTCGCCTGCCATCGGCTGACGGCCACGCCGGCCACGAGGCTCAGCGCGATCAGCGCCGCGAGCGCGCACGCCACGCGATACCGTCCGACGAACCGGCGCAGACGGTAGCCGACCGTGTGCGGCCGCGCGCGGACGGGAAAACCGTGGCGATAGCGCTCGACGTCCTCGGCGAGTTGCTGCGCGGACGCGTACCGGCGCTCCGGATCTTTGGCAATGGCGCGCGCGAGGATGGTGTCCAGGTCGCCGCGCAGCTGCCGGACCCGGCGCGGATCGAGCCCCGGAGTCTGGCTGGCGACGAGCGGCGTGGCCGTCCGCACGGCGTCGAGAATCTCGTCCAGACGATTCGATCGCAACTGGTACGGCAGGCTGCCGGTCAGCACCACGTGGGCCACGACGCCAATGGAGTAGACATCGGACGCGGTGGTCATCGGCTCGCCCGACAGCTGCTCCGGGCTCGCGTAGGCAGGCGTCGCGGGTTGCAACGTCGCCGTCCGGGTCGAGTCGCGAAGCGTCGCAATGCCAAAGTCGAGAATTTTGACCGTGCCGTCGGCCGTGACCAGAATGTTTTCCGGCTTGATGTCGCTGTGGATGATGAGCCGCTGGTGCGCGTGCGCGATGCCCGCACACACCTGCAAGAGCAGCAAGAGTCGGGCGTCGAGATTGAGTTGACGATCCGCACCATAGCGTGTGATCGACAGGCCGTCGACGTACTCCATCACGAGGTACGGAAGTCCGTTCGGCGTAGAGCCGCCATCGAGGAGGCGCGTGACGTTCGGGTGATCCAGCCGCGCGAGGAACTCGCGCTCCTGTTGAAAGCGTTCCTGCGCATGGAAGAAGGCCGGCGACAGCACCTTGAGCGCCACTTGCTTCGAGAACGCGCCGTCGCTTCGCTCGGCCAGATACACGGCGCCCATTCCGCCGTCGCCGAGCAGACGAACCAGACGATATGGGCCGACCTGGCTGCCGGACAGGTCGGTAATGAGCGGCGCCGAGATGGCGGGCGCCGGGAGGAAGTCGCCGGGCTGCTCGTGTTCTTCCAGAAGGCAGGCAAGCTCGCGCGCGATCGCCGGATCTTCGCCCTGGAGGCGTGCCAGAAACGCCGCCCGCCGCTCGGCGGGGAGGTCGAGCGCCTGGCCGAACAGTTCGGTGATCTCAGCCCAGGATTCTGGCGTTAGCATACGGTCCCATGTCCGCCCGCGATTCCGACGCTGGCGCCTCCGGATCCAAGCTTCTGCCCGCGGACGCCGCTCACGCAGATGCGCTCGTGGCGCTGGTCTATTCCGAGTTGCGACGCCTGGCGCACCACTATCTGCGCCAGGAGCGCAGCGGGCACACGCTGCAGCCGACCGCGCTCGTGCACGAGGTGTACCTGCGGCTCGCGCCACAACGCGCGGCGGCAGCAGGCTGGGACGACCGCGGCCACTTCGTCGGCGTCGCGGCGCATTTGATGCGGCAGATTCTAGTCGAGTACGCGCGGGGCCGCGGGCGCGCGAAACGCGGGGGCAAGGACCGGAAGCGCGTGCCCCTCGACGAGAGCATCGCGGTCATCGAATCCGGCATCGTGCGACGAGTGGGAGGCGCTGGACGAGGCGCTGAATCGTCTCGCGCGGCTCTCTCCCCGTCAGGCGCACATCGTGGAGCTGCGCTATTTCGGGGGGCTCACGGTCGAAGAGGCCGCGGGCATCCTGAACGTCTCGCCCAAGACGGTCAAGCGCGATTGGAGCATCGCCCGTGCCTGGCTTCGCCGCGAATTGATCGAACCGTTGTCCCCGCCTGAACGTCCGCGATAAACACTCGGCCACAGCGACAAAAGTCGCCCCCACGGGTCGCATGACCCCCTCCGGCTGAGGTTGTCGCAGTCTCGCATCAGAGCCCTCAGGACTCGTGCGACCGGGCAACGACTCGTCCCTCAAGTCTGGAGACTTCACCATGCGGCAGGCGTCTGCATTTCTCACCGCCCTGGGACTGGCAGCGTTCGTGGCCCCGGCCCAGGCGGCCGGACTCACGGTTCGAACGCTGGCGGGGCTGTCCCCGGCCGGCTTCAGCGACGGGACCGGCGTCAACGCGCGGTTCAATGGCCTTTCCAGTATCGCCGTCGACAGCGCGGGGAACGCGTTCGTCGCCGACCCCTTCAACTGCGCCATTCGAAAAGTGACACCGGCAGGCGTCGTGACGACGTTTGCCGGAAGCGACCATTGCGGGAGTACCGACGGAACAGGCACGGCCGCGCGATTCGGCCTGCCGTATGGGATTGCCATCGACAGCACGGACACGCTGTACGTGGCCGATTCCGCTAACAACACCATTCGCAAAATCACGTCGGCCGCCGTCGTCACGACATTGGCAGGCCTGGCAGGCAACGTTGGGAGCGCCGACGGGACGGGCAGCGCCGCGCGGTTCAACTTCCCTCGGGGAATTGCCTCGGACAGCGCCGGCACTCTCTACGTCGCCGACACCTCGAATCACACCATTCGCAAAGTGACCGCGGCCGGGGTCGTGACGACGCTCGCCGGACTCGCGCTCAACCCTGGGCCCACCGATGGGACGGGCAGCGCCGCCCGCTTCAGATTTCCGGGTGGACTGACGGTGGACGGCGCCGGCACGGTCTACGTCGCCGACACCAACAACCACACCATCCGTCAAGTGACGTCGGCCGGCGTGGTCACAACGCTGGCCGGCACCGCGACAATCAGCGGCAACGTCGACGGCACGGGCAGCGCCGCGCGGTTCGCCGGACCCAACGGGATTACCGTGGACGGCGCCGGCACCCTGTACGTCGCGGACACGAACAACAACTTGATTCGACAGATCGCGGCCGGCGCCGTCGTCACGACCTTCGCCGGAACTGCAGGCACCCTCGGCTCGGCCGACGGAACCGGCGGTGCGGCGCGGTTCTTCGCACCAAACGGCATCACGACGAGCGGTGGCGTTCTATTCGTGGCCGACTCCGCCAACGACATCGTCCGGAAAATCACGAGCGGCGCGGTCGTGACCACACTGGCCGGATTCAATGGAAGTCTTGGCGCAGTCGATGCCACCGGAAGAGGGGCGCGCTTTTTCGTTCCGAGCGGCGTCGCGGTCGCACCGAACGGCGACACCTACGTCGCGGACACCGGCAACGGCACGATTCGCAAGATCACGTCCTGGGGCGCCGTCACCACGTATGCGGGTCTGGCCGGCAATTTTGGCTCCGCGGACGGGACGGGCAGCGCGGCCCGTTTTTCGCGCCCGAACGGAATCGCAGTCGACAGCGCCGGCACGATCTATGTGAGCGACCCCGGGAACACCAACATCCGCCAGATCACCGCCGGCGGCGTCGTGACGACGATCGCGGGATTAGCGGGGTCGCCTGGCAGCGCCGATGGGACGGGCACCGCCGCGCGGTTCAACGCGCCGCGGGCTATCGCTGTTGACGCAGGCGGCACGCTGTACGTGGGCGACAGCGGCAACAGTACCATCCGGAAAATCACCGCCGGCGGCGTCGTGACGACGCTCGCGGGTCAGGCCGGCGTCGCCCCGGGATTCGTCGACGGCACTGGCAGCGCCGCGCGATTCAACAATCCGCAGGGAATCGCCGTGGACAGCGCGGGCGTCCTGTTCGTCGCCGATTCGAACAACCAGAGCATCAGGCAAGTGACGGCCGCCGGCGTCGTGACGACGCTCGCAGGCGGCGGGCCGGCCAGCGGAGGCTGGCTGGACGCCACGGGCACCGCCGCCCGATTCTCCGGTCCCCGAGGGATCGCGGTGGACAGCACCGGCACCTTGTACGTGAGCGATTCGGGCAGCAATACGATCCGGAAGATCACCGCCGGCGCCGTGGTCACGACGGTCGCGGGCGATCCGTTCTGGACTGGCGCGGACGATGGCGGTTACACGCGATTCAACAGCCCGCAGGGCGTCGCCGTTGACGCGCACGGCTCCGTGTACGTGGCCGACAACCGGAACAACAGCATCCGCACGACCGCTCCGCTCAGGGGCAACCTCGGCGACTTCGATAACGACGGCAAGGCGGAACTCACCGTGTTTCGCCCCGGGACCGGGACGTGGTAAGTCCTGTCCAGCACCAACTACTCGACGTACAAGGCGTACTCCTGGGGCCTCAGCACTGATGTGCCCGTGCCGGGTGACTACGACGGCGATGGACTGCTGGACATTGCCGTGTTCCGGCCGTCGACGGGCACCTGGTGGGTGTTGACGTCATCGTCCAATTACACGTCGTACATGTCCTTCAACTTTGGTGTCAGCGGCGACGTGCCGCTGCCGTTGGACGCCGACGGCAATCGGATCACCGACCTCATTGTCTACCGGCCCTCCACGGGAACATGGTGGGTCTTGTTCTCGTCGACCGGGTTCACGCAGTACGAGAGCTTTCAGTGGGGCATCCCCGGCGACATCCCGGTGCCTGGCGATTACGTCGGCGAGGGTGGGCCGCAGGCCGCCGTCTTCAGGCCGTCGACGGGCGAGTGGTGGCTCGCGACCGAATCCGAGTCCCAAGAGAATTCTGTGGGGAACCAGTGGGGACGTGCCCGTCCCTGCCGACTACGACGGCGACGGAATAGTTGATGTCGCCGTCTATCGACCATCGACGGGCACGTGGTGGGTGCTGACCTCCTCGTCGAACTTCACCACGTACTTCGCTCGTAACTTTGGTCTGAGCACCGATGTTCCCGTTCCGGCTGATTACGATGGCGATGGCAAAACGGATATCGCCGTGTATCGGCCATCGACGGGCGAATGGTGGGTGCTGACCTCCGCGTCGAACTTCGCAACGTACACGGCTCACACATGGGGCACGACCGGCGATATCCCGGTTCTTCAGCGCTGATTGATCATGTTGGGCCGCACCTCTTCAAACGACTCGTCCCTCAGGTCAGGAGACTTCACCATGCGACAGGCGTCTGCATTTCTCACCGCTCTGGGCCTGGCAGCGTTCGTCACTTCGGCCCAGGCGGCCGAGCTGACGGTTCGAACGCTGGCGGGCGTGTCACCGGCCGGGTTCACCGACGGCACCGGCGCCAACGCGCGGTTCAACGGCCTTTCCAGTATCGCCGTCGACAGTGCGGGCAACGCGTTCGTCGCCGATCCGTTCAACAACGCCATCCGTAAGGTGACGCCCGCCGGCGTGGTGACGACGTTCGCCGGGGGGAACTTCGGATCCAATGACGGAACAGGCACGGCCGCGCAGTTCTTCCGGCCATCTGGTATTGCCATCGACAGCACGGACACGCTGTACGTGGCCGATTCCGGTAACAACACCATCCGCAAGATCACGCCGGCCGCCGTCGTCACGACGTTGGCAGGCTTGGCAGGCAACGTTGGGAGCACAGACGGGACGGGCAGCGCGGCGCGGTTCAGTAACCCAAGGGGAATCGCGGCCGACAGCGCCGGCACGCTCTACGTCGCCGACACGAACAATCACACGATTCGCAAAGTGACCGCGGCCGGGGTCGTGACGACGCTCGCCGGTCTCGCGTTCAACCCTGGGCCCACCGATGGGACGGGCAGCGCCGCTCGCTTCAGACTTCCGAGTGGACTGACGGTCGACGGCGCGGGCACGATTTACGTCGCCGACACGAACAATCAGACCATCCGTCAGGTGACGTCGGCCGGCGTCGTCACGACACTGGCCGGCACGGCGCAAACGAGTGGCAACGTTGACGGCACGGGCAGCGCCGCACGGTTCAACGCACCCAGCGGGATTACGGTGAACGGCGCAGGCACGCTGTATGTCGCCGACGCGAACAACGCGACGATTCGCCAGATCGCGGCCGGTGCCGTCGTCACGACCTTCGCGGGAGCGGGGCTCCTCGGCAACGTTGACGGGACCGGCACCGCAGCGCGGTTCTTCGGACCAAGCGGAGTCACGATCAGCGGTGGGGTTCTATTCGTGGCCGACACCCAAAACGACACCGTCCGGAAAATCACCAGCGGCGCGGTCGTGACCACGCTCGCCGGATTCAATTTGAGCCTTGGCGCAGTCGATGGAACCGGAAGAGGGGCGCGCTTTGCGCTTCCGGGCGGTGTCGCGGTCGCAGCGAGCGGCGACGCCTACGTCGCAGATACCGTCAACGGCACGATTCGCAAAATCACGCCCTGGGGCGTCGTCACCACGTATGCGGGTCTGGCCGGCAATTTTGGCTCCGTGGACGGGACGGGCAGCGCTGCGCGTTTTTCCCGCCCGATCGGAATCGCAGTCGACAGCGCCGGCACGGTCTATGTGTCCGACAACAATACGATCCGCCAGATCACTTCCGGCGGCGTCGTGACGACGATCGCGGGACTAGCGGGGTCGTCTGGCAGCGCCGACGGGACCGGAAGCGCCGCGCGATTTTTCAACCCTCGAGGGATCGCCGTGGACAGTGGCGGGACGCTGTACGTGGTCGACAGCAACAACCAGACCATCCGGAAAATCACCGCCGGCGGCGTCGTGACGACGCTCGTGGGTCAGGTCGGCGTCTCGGGATTCGTCGACGGTACGGGCAGCGCCGCGCGATTCAACTTTCCGCAGGGAATCACGGTGGACAGCACGGGCACCATGTACCTGGCTGATACGAGCAATCAGAGCATTCGGCAAGTGACGGCCGCCGGCGTCGTGACAACCCTGGCGGGCGGCGGACCGGCCAGTGGAGGCTGGCTGGACGCCACGGGCACTGCCGCCCGCTTCTCGAATCCGCAAGGGATCGCGGTGGACAGCACCGGCAACTTGTACGTCAGCGATTCGGGCAGCAATACGATCCGGAAAATCACTGCCGGCGCCGTGGTCACGACGGTCGCGGGCGATCCGTTTTGGGCTGGCGCGGACGATGGCGGTTACACGCGATTCAATCTCCCCCAGGGCGTCGCCGTTGACGCGCATGGCGCCGTGTACGTGGCCGACGCTCGGAACAACACGATTCGGACGAGCGCACCGTTCCGATACAACATCGGCGACTTCGACAACGACGGCAAGGCCGACCTGACCATCTATCGACCGGGCAGCGGCACCTGGTTCATCAATAAGTCCGGCAGCAACTACACGTCGTCGCTCGTCATCAACTGGGGGCTCAGCACCGACATCCCGGTTCCAGGGGATTACGACGGCGACGGCATCATGGACGCGGCGATCTTCCGCCCGTCGACGGGGACTTGGTGGGCCTTAACGTCTTCGTCCAATTACACGGCATATCTGTCCCACAACTTCGGCACGAACGGGGACGTTCCCTTCGCCTGGGACGTCGACGGCGATCGCATCGTCGACCTCATCATCTATCGGCCGTCCACGGGACGCTGGTGGTACACCCCCTCGACGGTGGGATACGCGCAATACGGATACGTTGACTGGGGCACGCCGGGGGACATCCCGGTGCCGGGCGAATACGCCGGCACCCACGGTCCCCAGGTGGCGGTCTACCGGCCGTCGACGGGCGAATGGTGGACGCTCGACAACGACACCGGCAACCCCATCCGGTTCCTGTGGGGTGGCGTCGCCGGAGACGTGCCCGTGCCGGCCGACTACGATGGCGACGGTCTCCTGGACGTTGCGGTCTACCGGCCGGCGACCGGCGAGTGGTGGGTCAAGAGCTCGACGTCGAACTACGCGAGCTACACGAGATATCTCTGGGGTGGTGTCAGCGGCGACGTACCCGTTCCGGCGGACTATGACGGCGACGGCAAGACCGATGTCGCGGTCTATCGGCCGGCGACGGGTGAATGGTGGGTCCTGACGTCGTCGTCGAACTTCACGGCGTACACAAGGTATCCTCTGGGGCGGCGGCGCCGGCGACATCCCGGTCGTTCAGCCCTGATCGATGACATGAACGGACGCGCCGCGGGTCTTGCGCTCGCGGCGCGTTCGAGACGCCGTTGAGGTATAGTCGACCATCCAGCATGGCCGACAACAAAGAGAAGCGCGACGTCGGGGACGCGCTCGGGATGGTCGAAACCCGCGGGCTCGTCGGTATGATCGAAGCCGCCGATGCGATGTGCAAGACGGCGAACGTCGTCTTCGTCGGCTGGCAGAAGGTGGATGCGGGTCTCGTGACCGCGATTGTCCGCGGCGATGTGGGATCGGTGAAGGCGGCGACGGACGCCGGCGCCGCCGCCGCGCGGCGCGTCGGCGAGCTCGTCGGTGTTCACGTCATTCCGCGACCGGCGGACGATCTCGAGCGCGTGTTTCCGATTCGCTGACTCGCTCGGCTACAGCCTGCGCTCAGAGTCTTCGTGCCTTCGTGGCCGCCGTGGCCTTCCGTTTCCGTCTTTTCAGCCTTCCACTCAACTCCTTGAGCGCCCCTTCGTTCCCCAGCACCAGCATCGGCTGCCCGGGCGTCCGGAGCAGATTGAAGAACGCACCGCTGTCGGTGCGCGCGTAGATCTCGCAGCCGTCGGTCAGGAGTTGTATGGATCCGCCGCCGCCGGTGGCATCGAAGAGCCGCTGACCGAATCGCTCCCTCAGAATGCGCAGGATCGTGTGGAGCTGGTGGATTGAGAACCCTCGGCGCCGCAGATCGGCGAGGACAATCAGTTCGAACAACTCGATCGGCGTATAACGCCGTTCGGTGAACCCGCCGGCGGCAGTCCGGTGCGGCCGCACGGTCGGCGTCAGCAGACCTCCGGCGTCCCACAGCTGGAGCTGCCGCGCAGTAATCCCGGTCAGGGCCGCGACCTCGCGCGACGAATAGGTCTTTTTCAGTCGCATCAATACGACATTCGCATTTGGTAATTTGGTAATTTAGTAATCTGGTGATTGGATCGACAAATTCTCAGCCAATTACCAAATCAATTACCAAATTACCCAATTACCAAATCACCAAATTCAAATTTCACGCGATTTTGTCTGCCGTTGCCGCGCCGTCGAAATCCTTCGTCGTCAGGCCACCCTCGCTGTGCGTGGAGTACGTGAGCGTCACGCGTTTGTAATTGATGAGGATGTCGGGATGATGATCCGCGGCTTCGGCTTCCGGCGCCAGCCGGTTGACGAACGCGACGGCCGCCGTAAAGTCGCTGAACGTGTACTGCTTGCGGATCGATTCGCCATCGAGCGACCAGCCTGACAGACCCTTCAATCGCTGCTCCGCTTCCGTTCTCGAAAGTCTGGCCATTGACGTTCACTCCGGTTTGAGCGCGCGCACCTGATCCAGGCGCACGCGCGCGGCTTCGACAGCTTCGAGCGTTTCCCGCTGAAGTTCGCCCGCGGCCGGGCCCTCGTCCGCGGTTCCAAAGGCCGCGCCTGCCAGCGAGCGATGATACGCGCGTTCGGCCTGCTGCAGTGCCTCGAGCATGGCGGCATGCTCGCGCTGCCAGTCGAGCCACCGGTTCAGACGGCCGAGCGCCTCGTCCCGCGTGGCCGCCACGCATTCGATGCCGAACGGATCACCGTTGTCGTCGCGGAACGCGCGCGCAATCCATTGCCCGTCGCGTTCCTGGCAGATGATGCGCGGGATCACAGCGCACCGAATCTTTCGGGCGCAAGCGGCCCCAGCATGGGATCTACGCGATTGTCGAGCAGGATATCCGCAACGAGAGTCGCCGTCAGCGGCGCGAGAAGGATGCCGTTGCGGTAGTGGCCAGTCGCATACACGAGCGACGGCAACACGCGAGATCGTCCGATGATCGGCAGGCCGTCGGCCGTTGCCGGACGCAGACCAACACGCGCGCCATTGAATCCCGTCGCCGCCGCGATCGGCAGGAGCTGGCACGCAGCTTCCAGAAGTCCGTGGACGCCGGCAACCGTCGCGCGCTCGTCGAAGCCGACCTCTTCGACCGTCGCCCCGAGCAACACGGTTCCATCGTCCCAGGGCACCAGATAACAGCGGGCGCCCCACGTCACGCGGCGCAGGCGCGCGCCTGGCCACGTCAACGCCAGCAACTGACCGCGGACCGGCCGCACCGGTGCAGCCGCGGCGGCGCCATCCACGCGGATCTGGCCGGACCAGCTGCCCGCGGCCAGCACGACAGAGCCGCAGGAGATCGAAGTGTCGTCGGTCGTGACGATCGCATCGGCGCCACGCCGCGCGATGGATTGGACGCGCGCCGGCTCGAGCATCCGCGCACCGGCGCGGGTCGCCGATTCGGCAAGCGCGCGGGTGAGAGCCGTCGGCGCGACGAATCCATGCGCTTCGACCAGCAGTCCGCCAACGACAGCTGGATTCGCGAGCGGCTCTTCGCCACGGGCAACCTGCGAGTCCACGAGGTGCGCGGTCACGCCGAGCCCGGAAATCACCGACGCGGTTACCGCGAGGTCCTGTTGCTCCTGATCGTTCAGTGCGAGATCGATCGTGCCGGTCCGCCGGTACGGAATGGTTGCGCCGCTTTCGGCCGACACGCTCCTGACGAACTCGTCGTAAAGATCGAGACTACGGACGGCCGGGCCGAGCAGCGGCGTGCTGTCGCGCATCTCGATGTACGGGGCGAGCACGCCGGCCGACGCCTGTGTCGCACCCATTGCGACCGGACGACCGTCGACGATCCGCACGGAGGCACCGCGATGCGCGAGCTCGCGCGCGACGGCGCAACCGATGATCCCTGAGCCGATGACAAGAACGTCTACAGGCACTCAGAAATTGGTGATTTGGTAATTTGGTAATTTGGTAATTGATTTGGTAATTGGATGGAAATTCCCAATCAATTACCAAATTACCAGAATACCCGATTACCAGATTCAGCGTTTCAGTAAGTGGAACGCATGGTTGGTCCACTGGTTCGAGAGGAAGCCGGGAATGCACCACAGCTGGCACAGCGGCTCGATGGCGCGCGCCGCCTTGGCCGTTCCCATGTCGGCGGCTTCCCATCCGAGCTGCTCGATGATCTTCGCGACGACGGTTTTGGCGTCACGATCGTTGCCACAGTAGAACATCGTCGGCTTGACGTTGGCCGGAAACGACGGGTTGACCATCAGCGCACTGCCGACGCTGTTGAACGCCTTGACGAACTTCGCCTGCGGTGCGGCCGCCTGCAGGCGCTCCATCAGCGACTCGTTGGGCGACGTGAAAAAGCGGACGACACCGTCCTCTGGCGGTTCCCCGGCAATCGGATTCGTCGCGTCGATGACCGGTCTGTTCGCCAGGTTCTCCGGGCCGATTTCGCGAACGGCGTCCAGCGCCGCCGCCCCGGCGACGGCCAGGACCAATCACTTCCGCCCAGCTCGCCACCTCAGGGAAGGTCCCGGCAGGAATTCCGGAGCTCTTCGAAAAGTCGGCGAGTTTCGCGGGAGTCCGGCTCGCGATTCGGACGTCGTGTCCGTGCTTCTTGAATCCGCTCGCCAGCGTCTGTCCGACAACCGCTGATCCGATGACGCCTATGCGCATACCTCCCCCTCAGGTCTCAACTCTCAACTCTCGGGAATTTCCAATCCGCAATCCGCAATCCGCGATCCGAAATTGTCAGGGCTGTTGATTATTGGTGGTCCGTCCGCCGGTCGCGGCCTTTCCAGCATCGAGATCGTTCCAGTTCATGATGGCGTTGAACCCGAGCGTGTACGTGCCCTGGGTCTGCCACCTCCAGAACGGACGAATCGCGAACATGACGACGTGTCCCTTGCCGAGTGGGTGATCGAGCGCCGCGGCTTTGTTGACGAGCGCCTGGCCGCCGGCCAGCGTGCCCGACAGCAGCAGACTGGCGGGGTCGGCGGCGAACTGCATGACGACGCGCGGCCGCGTTTCGTCGATGGTGATGCCGAACTGCGCGGCCATCTGACGCATCTGCGCCATGTCCTCGGCAGCCGGACGCTCACCTCTGCCAGCCGGCGTCGTCGTGTCCGCGTCGAAGGGCTGGATGCGCAGCGGCAGCGCATTGGGTGTCACGTTCTGGCCGATTCCGGCGTTGGGGTTCACGCCTGGCGCTCCGCCGCGCCCGCCGCCGCCGCCGAAGCCGGCAATTGCCGGACTGCCTGCGCTCAGCACGGGCGCCTGGTTGAAGTAGACAGGAAGATCCGCGGTTCCATACCCGTAAGCGATCGGACTCTTCATGTCGCTGATCTTCGCGCGCAGGATGGAGCCGCGCACGAAGAGCTGCGCCGGTTCCTCGACGGTGACACCTGTCGTCAGTCCGTATTCGGGGAAAATAATCGCCGTCGATCCTTCGGTGATGAGGGTGCCACCCTGCTGGACGAATTTCGCCAGCTCGACGAGGCCTTCTACACCCATGCCGCCGCGGATGTCGTCGCTCTGATCGACGTAGCCGAGATTCGGCGTGGCGTCCGTCTTCTTGTAGGGCAACGGCGTCGTGCCGACCATCGGCATCCCGTTCACCTGCGAGACGGCGCTCCCGCCGACGTGCGGAAAGATGATGACGTCGTACTTCGATCGCAGGTTACCTTCCTTCAGCTTCTGATCCGCGAAGTAGGTGTACGGCACGCCGAACGTGTCGAGCGCCGCCCGCCACCAGCCCTCGTCCTGGGTCCGCGTCCAGCTGTGCACGTAGCCGATGCGCGGCACATCGAGGTCGTGCGTCTTCACTGACGGCGCGGACGCCACGGCCCACGCCGACAGGCCGAGATCCTTCAGCGTCGGTTCGAGCTTCGCACGATCCGCATTGGGGATGACGATCGACCCGGCGCGGAATTTGTGCCCAGCGATCTCGAAGTCGTCTTCCGCGGCCTGCATCGCCACGTCCTTGTTCCTGAATCGGAACGTGACGATGTTGTTGTCGGCCGTGTGATCGACGACGAGCACGCTGCCCGTCCCTTCAATTCCCCCCGGCGCCTTCGCATCCGCCGTCAGCATCGTCATCGGTTGATCGAGAACAGTCTTCTCGGTCACCGGCAGAATCTTGACGTCGCGCATGTACTGGAACGTCCAGCCAGTGTCGTCGTACGGCGACGGATTCTGCGGCGCGTAGTTCTGCACCGAGAAGTACATGTCGGCAAGCGTGCGGAACGGCTGATCGCCCCGGACGATGTAGTCGCCGGCCTTGACGTCGACGCTGCCAGCCTTGAACGCGCTGCCGGCCCTCGACACTTCCAGGCCCTGCATACGGAGCTCGTTCACCGCATCGGCCGCATCCGCCTTCCGTCGCTGGGTCGCCGGAATGACCCAGGCATAAGTCGGGCCGCTCTTGCCCTTCTCGACGGCGCGCTTGTTCTTCAGCCAGTAATTCTCCAGGTAGAGCTCGCGGTTCTTCGCGACGTGACTGAGCGAGAACAACAGCGCCGACTGCTGGATGTTCGTGTTGTTGCGCGGCCCCCACTTGATCGACGGCAGCGGCGGATTGGGACGGAACCATTCCTTGCTCGTCACCGTCGGACCCGGCCGGACTTCATACGGGTCCGGCCCGTAGCTCTGGACTTCGTAGAAGCGGCCGATCGAGTTGTGGCTGTGCGCGATGAAGAACATGTAGTTCGGCACCCAGCCGTCGTAGAACCCGTACGTCCACACGCCCGGCACGCCGCGCTTGGTCATCTCGAGTACGTCGTTCTGCGCCAGCTGCCACCATTCGCTGACCACGATCGGATCGATGTCGTTGTTGTACGGTCCAGTCCCAGTGGAGGAATACAAGTAGGTCTGCGCTTCGTGGAGATCGTGGATGACCGTCGGATGCCATTCAAGCGTCTCTTTGGTCACGGCCTGTGTCAGCTTCAGGAACTGACCCATGCCGTCACGGTTGTTGTCGTGCTGGACATACTTGCCCCAGTACATCAGTGGAAGCCGCGCGTCACCCTGCGCGCGCTTCTTGTTGAAGTAGTACGTATCCACCTGCTTCTCGCGTCCGTCCACTTCGATGACCGGCGTAATCAGCGTGATGACGTTGTTGCGGATGTTCTGGATGAACGGCGTTTCCTCGACGATGAGGCGGTACGCGAGCTCGACGAGCATCTCCGGTCCCCCGTTCTCCGGCGAGTGCATGCCGCTGATCGCGTAGTAGATCGGCTTGGCGGTTTTCAGGAGTTGCTGCGCCTGCGCTTCCGTTGTCTTCCGCGGATCGGTGAGCGCGCCGAGCATGTCGCGGTACTTGTCGAGCGACTTCAGCGTCGCTTCGTCCGCGATCGCAAGCAGCACGATGTCGCGGCCCTCTTCCGTCGTGCCGACCTTCCAGTATTTCGCGCGACCAGGCGCGGCCTTGGCCAGCGCCTCGTAGTAGCGATAGATGTCCTTGGCGTACGTCAGCTCGCCCGGCGTACCCACTGCGCGGCCGAGAAACTTGAGTGGCGTCGGCACGGTGTCGGACGCCGGCAGGTGATCGACGAGCTCGGTCGTGATCCGCGGATCCTGGAGGTACTCTTTGATGAGCCTCGTGTATTCCTCGTCGTTCTTCTGAGGAACCGCTTTCCTGGACTGCGCCGACACCGGCACAGATAAAGAGTGGGATCCGAGGATCAACGCGAGCAGCGCGCCGCACGCCGCGATACGAGTCTTCATTGCAGATCTCCTTCGAAATCGGTCTGCAATCGTAGCTGAAAGCGCGAGGAGCGCGAAGGCTTCAAACGAGCGCGAGAGGCTTTAGCCGAGTGGCCCGAAGCCTTCAGAGGAGCGCGACGAATTCAGCCGAGCGATCAGCGTGTGCGGAGAGCCCGCGGCATGGCTGCGGGACATTCCGTGACATACGACGGACCGGGGCCGCGCGCCGTGTTGACCTGCGCGAGGCACAGCGCACGAGCGCGGCGCAGCGTCAACGGTTCAGCCCTGAACGTGCGGGTGTACGGAACGGCACCGTAGACCGCCGGGTAAGGGATGGCGTACGGCGACCCGTACGGAATCGCGGCCGGCAGACGAACGCCGTCACGGATGCCAGCGTAGAGATCCTCCGTGTGCGCAGTGTTGGGGCGGTCGGGGCCATGGCCCACGATCGTGACGTCGGGCGTGGAGGCCAGCGACGCCACGACGTCGGCTGCGCGCTCCGCCGAGACCGCGCGCGCGGCTTCGTCACCTTCCTGCCGCCCGTTCTTCAGCATGGCCATGATGAGCGTGTCGCTCAGCCCCTCCCGTTTCAGGGTGACGAGCTGCTCGGGGTCGATCGTGAGCACCGTCCGATCGCGATCGAGGAGCGCGAGGATCACGGCCTCGGATACACCGGCCTTCGACAGCGAGACGATTTGATCGACGGTAACGGCGGACAAACGCACGGACGTCCCGAGGAGGGCGAAAAGTGAAGCGAGCCCGAGCGTGAACAGAAAGGCACGCACGTCGATGAAATTCCCTGCAACGGGGCGGCCAGTCGAACCCCGCAGAAACAAAGGAAATTCTAACGCGGAACTGCTCTCGTGTCAGGACAACGTTCACGGGAAAGGGACACTTCATCGTGTCCGGGTGGTACTGGTAAGCTGTCGCCTTACAGCGATTTAGAGCGGGTGCGCCGGCGGCGTGTCAAGGTACGCAGCTTGCCTGCTGGATTGACGAGGTCAAGGAGAGGCGCTCATGTTGAATCGACTCCCGTTTGCGGCCCTCGCGGTGGCGTGCCTGGCGGCGGCGGCAGCAGGCGGGTACATCGCCACGCGACAGAACGCGATTCCCGCGCCGGCGTCGGCGCAAACGGGCCCGGTTCCGGTCGCGCAGCCCGCCCCGTCCGCGAAAGCGTCGCCGGCTGCCGTTCAGGAAACCGAAGCGACCGTCAGCGACAGCGCTCGCAAGCCCGGGGCGCCCTCAGCCAAATCAGCCAATGACGCGCCCACCGCGAAACGTCGCAGCGAGCCTGCGCGCACGGCGGACGCTCGTCAGCCCCAGGCCCCGGCGTTCCAGCAGGCACCTCCGCTTCAGGGCACGTGGCCGTCGAGCGCGGCGCCACAGGTCCAGACGCAGCAGGCTCCGCCGCCGATCGAACCAGCGCCACGCGCTGAAGAGCATGCGCAGGAGCCGCCACGAGCGCCCGAGCCGCCGCAACCAACGCTCGAGGATCTCGTGATCGCCCGTGACTCCGTGATCGGTCTCCAGACCGACACACGTGTGTCGAGCGACACGGCCCACGTCGAGGACCGCGTGGACGCGCGTGTCACGCGCGACGTCAAGGTCGGCGATCGAATCGCGGTGCCCGCCGGCGCCCGCGTCATCGGGACCGTCACGCAGGTCGAGCGAGGCGGGAAGTTCAAGGAGCAGGCGCGCCTGGGTATCCGCTTCCACACGATCGTGCTCGCGGACGGAACGAACCTGCCGATTTCCACGGAGACCATCGTCAGGCTCGGCGAAGCGCCGGGCAACGGATCGGCGGCCAAGATCGGCGGCGGCGCCGTGGGCGGCGCCATTCTCGGCGCCATCCTCGGCGGTGCCAAAGGCGCGGCGATCGGCGCCACGGCCGGGGCGGGCGCCGGTACAGCGGCCGTCACCGCCGGGGACCGCAGCACGGTCGTGCTGCCTGCGGGCACACCGCTGACGCCTCGTATTCTGTCGCCGGTGACGGTTACGGTCGAGCGGTAATCGGCGTGTGACGCTCGGCTGAAGCCCTCGCGCTCCTTGGCTTGTTGGGCTGGTGCCATCCGCAATCCGAATTTGGCTGGCGGCCCTGCCCGCGGTCCCTTAAGATTGAGTCTTTCTGGAGGGACTCATGGGGACGATCCGCCAGCTTCTCGTGTTCGGCGTGGCGCTAACCGCATTCGCTCCGCATCCCGCCATCGCACAGACGGTCACGAAGCCTGCCGTTCCGGGCGTGACCAACTTCTCGAAGCTCGAGACGACCATCGCGTGCGCGGGAGCCACGACACCGGAGGCGGTGCCGGCGCTGAAGGAGATGGGCTACAAATCGATTATCAACCTGAGGCTCGCGACCGAAGCAGGCGCGAACGTCGAAGGCGAAGCCGCCGCAGCGAAAGCGGCGGGCATCAACTACGTGCACATCCCGTTCAACACGACGCAGCCGGATCCCGCCGTCGCGGACGCGTTCGTCGCGGCGGTCACGAAGCCCGAGAACAATCCGGCGTTCGTCCACTGCGCGAGCGCGAACCGGGCCGCGGCCATGTGGATGATCAAGCGGATGGTCGTGGACAAGTGGGACGCGGAGAAAGCAGGCACGGAAGCCGCTTCGCTTGGTCTGACCAACGCCGCGCTCAAGACGTTCGCTGTCGAGTACGCGACGACGCATCAGCGCTAGCACGGTCAGCGCAGCCGTAGCACGGTCAGCGCAGCCGTAGCACGGTCAGCGCAGCCGTAGCACGGTCAGCGCAGCCGCAGCACGGTCAGCGCAGCCGCAGCACGGTCAGCGCAGCCGCAAGACTTTCCGATGATCGGACTCTGACTCCACATGTTGGGGTCCGATCGCCGCATCCGCCCTCAAACGCACCAGCTTGCCGGCCTTTTTTCGGGGTACATCACTTGCACTCTTGCCCTTGTGGGTCATCAGCCGCATGCACGCGCGCGGCTCAACAACAAGGAGCACAAGGTCAATGCGAATGGCACTAAAGGCGTTCATCCTGACGGCCGCAGTCGGACTGATCGTCGCGCCGGCGCAGGCGCGCGCGGAAGGCTACGTCACTCCCTGGGTCGGTGCGAACTGGGGCAGCGACCTCACGAATGGCCGGGCGGCTTTCGGTGTCACTGCCGGCGGCATGGGCAGCGGCATCTTCGGCGGGGAAGTGAACTTTGGCTACAGCCCGAGCTTTTTCGGCACGCAGAACGACTTCGGACACAACACGGTCATCGACCTGATGGGCAACGTCATCGTCGGGATTCCGATCGGTGGGCGGCGCGTCGCGGCGGTGAAACCGTTCGTGACGGCAGGTGTGGGACTGCTGCGCACGCAAATCGACGGCGGGACGATCGCGAACGTGTCGTCATCGAACAACCAGTGGGGCTGGAATGCCGGCGGCGGTGTGATGGGGTACTTCAACGAGCACGTCGGTCTGCGCGGCGACGTGCGTTACCTGCGCGGCTTCGAAGATCTCGCGACGGGCAACAGCGTCATCGACCTCAACGGCAACAACCAGCTGCATTTCTGGCGTCTGTCGGGAGGCGTCGTGCTTCGATGACCGAATGAACGCGACTCAATCTGGAAGAAACAGGCTGGCGCGAATCAGTGGCGGGCGATTCGGCAACGGCACAGCACGCCGACCGCCTGAACCGCGTCGCGCCAGCCAATCTTCTTTCCCTGCGCCCGCGAACGTGGCATGAACTGGACGGGTCGCTCCACCACTCGATACCCTTTCCGCAGCAGCTTCGCGGTCACTTCGGGCTCGATGTCGAAACGATTCGCGGTCAGTCCGAGGGCTCGCGCCACCTCGGTGCGCATCACCTTGTAGCAGGTCTCCATGTCGGTGAGGCGTGATCGGTAGAGCACGTTCGTGATCGCGGTGAGCGTGCGGTTCGCGTAGTACGACGCGCGGGGCATCGGCGGTCGTCCGTTCAGGAAACGGGACCCGTACACGACGTCGGTTTCACCCGTGAGAATCGGCTCCACGAGTCCAGCCAGTTGCTGCGGATCGAGCTCGAGATCGGCATCCTGGATGGCGAGAATGGTCCCCTTCGCGTGGCTCATGCCCAGCCGGACGGCGGCCCCTTTCCCCTGATTGCGTTCGGACCTTAAAATTCGGACGAACGGCGACGCTCCGTCGAGGCAGGCGAGCAGCTCGCCCGTACCATCCGTCGATCCATCGTCGACGACGATGATCTCGCTGGCGAGCGGCAGATCGAGCTGCTGCAGCCGTTCCACGACCATCGCGACGGTCGCGACTTCGTTGTAGACGGGCACGATAATCGACAGCAGCGCCTGCCGGCTCGTCTGCGCGACGGGGTTCGAGCTAGGGGCCACTCGGCTCTTCACCCGGCGGTCCGCGCTCCTGGCGCTCGAAGACCTCAATCGTCGGGTTGATGTTTCTGAGGATGCTGAACACGGCGGTCTCGCGACGGTCGCCGACGAGATCCGGATGGCCGCCGGGCAACAGGCTGAGCGGCGTCGTCCTGCGATATCGGAAGCTGAGGAAATACCCGAGCTTCCCGCTCTGGACTCCGTCGGCGAGGCGAGCGAATTCGCTTCCGCGGTCGGCCGCCCGAACGTAATCCGCGTTGAGCACGAAGTAGCGCGGCCGTTCGATCTGGAGCTCGTCGACCGTGGCGATGTCGGTGACGTGATAGTCCTCGAGCGGTGGCAGGTACTCGTGCGGACCCATCGCGCCGACGACCGTCTCGCGGTCGATGTGCCCGGTCATCCACCGTTCAACCGTGTAACGCGAGTCGGCGATCATCAGGACGTCGACCGTCGCGGCGTACAGGAATGAGTACGCGAACGCGCCGGCGACCAGCACCTGTCGCCAGCGGACGTTCGTCACGCCGTGCGACAAGAGGCGATCGAGCGCGAGCCCGCCGAAGACGGACAGCACGACGCACACGGGGAGCATGAATCGATCGTAGTTGTACAGGACGACGTTGATGAGACCCAGATAGTACGCCGGAATCGCTGCCGTGAGCCAGACCGTTGTGCGTCGGTCACGCGGCGTCAGGAAACCGATGAAGACGCCCGCAACACTCGCGAGGAACATCGGCCAACCCATCGAAGCCTGAACCAGTTGCACAGTGAGGACCAGCAACTGCCAGCGCCCGGCGGACGTCGGCTCGAACACCCGATATTGCGCGGCGGCATCCGTAATCGACCGAATGTGCGTCGCGTACCCGCTGTAGTTGAAGAAGAGATTGCACACTACCGCGAACGTCGTCACGGCCGCGAGTGCGGCCGCGGCGATTCGTCGATCGACCAGCGCTCGCGCCAGGGGCCGCGAACGACCGTCGCGGCGGTTCTGACGCCACAATTCGACAACGATGAAGAGCGGCGCGGTCAGGTAGAGGGCGTAGGCCTGATCCTTCGTGCAGAATGCCAGCGTGGCCGTCGTCCCGAACAGCACGTAGTCGCGCAGCCGTGATTCCTGAAGCAGCCTGAGATAGAACAGCAGCGACAGCGTGTACCAAAACACGTACGGCACATCCACGTTGGCCGTCTTCGAGTAATAGACGAAGGGTGCCACGAGCGCGACGATGCCGGCTGCCAGAAGCGCCGCGCGCCGGCCGAACGCCCGAAACCCGATGAACGCTGTCGTCACGACGGTGCCAAGACCGAACAACACGCTCATCAATCGATACGAGAGAATCAACAGCGTCGAACCCAGGGGCGTGTAGTAACTGAGGACGTCGAACGAGTGGAGCAGCAGAACCGGACTCCCGGCAAGCGAGAGCAGGTAGTACTGGAGGGGAGGATACGCATCGAACCAGCCATGAGAAAACCGCTGCGCGAGCCCAGACAGCACGAACACCGGAAGTGTCTCGATGGCGACCCAGGTTGACGGCAACCCCCACCAGATTCCGGCAACGTTGAGCACGAACGATCCGCCGACAATCCATCGCATCTCGCGCCAGACACCGGCGCGGTACAACGCCGCGCGCAGCTTCGTGTACGCCGCGACGACGCACGCGACAATGAGGAGCACCACGGCCGCCAGCTCGAACCATTCAAAGGCAGTGCGCAGCAGAAGGCTGGGAATCACTCGCGCGAGGCTGCCGACCTTTCGACCCCACAAGGCCCACGCCGGCACGGGACCGAGCGGAGCGCCGTTTCGTGCCCATTCGAAATCAAAAGACAGCTCGCCGTGATCCTGGTAATAGAGGATGAGCAGCGCGTGGGGCCCGCGAACGAGCTCGACCAGTCCCGAGGCCCGCCGGTGCGGGTGAACGCCGCCGTTATCCACCACGAGCCGTCCGTCCACGTACACGAACGAGCCGTCGTCTGATTCGGTGGCCAGCTCGTAGGTGCCCGCTCGCGGCGCGACGATCGAGCCGCTCCAGGTCGCGCTGAACGCCTCCGGAGGCGCGCCGTTCCAGAGGTCGAGGAATCTCACGCCCGCGGGACGGCGGTCGTATCCGGTCCTGGCCACCGGTGGCGTCCACGTGGAGTTCGTGTAGTACTCGGCCCGCAGGCCCTGGCGCAGCGGATCGAGTCGCGTGGCAACGCCGAGCAGGACGGCTGCGATCGCGGTGATGAACACGGCCCGCCAGAGACGGGCGTACCAGCCGGAAATCACTCGGCTGCTGAGGTTAGCACTATTCCAATCTCCATAGTTCCGACCACCGTTCCCCTTCATCTCGCGTTTCCAGCGCCACGACGCCGTGCAACGGAAACCGCGCGGACACTTCGTCGGTCTTCAGCATCAGGGCGTGCAGGCGTGGAAGATGGTGAAAATGCCCGGCGATGAGAATGTCCCGCGTCTCTCCGTGCAGACGATCGAGCATCCATTGAGGCGGGTCATCAGGCTGCAGATCTTTCGTCGCTGAAAATTGTGCGAGGGCGTTGCAGTGCCGCCAGAATTCCTCGGCGGTCTGCTTCGCTCGAAGCTTGCCGCTGTGCCAGACGACGGCGGGCTTGACGCCGCGGGCGGCCGCCGCGATGGCCTGACACACGACGGCTGAACGGCCTGCCTCCGAGAGCGGCCGACGAGGATCGACGTCCGGGCCCACCGCTTCCCCGTGGTGGACCAGAACGACCATCGTGGAGTGCTCCTGGCGTACCATCGCCTGCTCAGTATCCTCCATGGCAGAAACCGAGCGACCTGTCGGCGGGTGGCTGATGCTGCTCTGCCGGCTTCTGCTGGTGTATCAACCGCTGAGCCTCGCCCTCTCGGCGTCTGCCGCGCTGAACTCGCTGCCGACGCGCGGGCCGAGAGTGCTCGTGGCGATTGCCATTCGGGTCATCGTCACCGGCGTCAACGTGGCAGCGGGGCTCGCGCTGACGAACCGGGCGCCCACGGCTGTGACGCTGGCGCGAGTCGCGTTGACACTGTCGGCCGCGTGCGACGTGTTCATCCTGACTACGTCGTTCTATCCGAACAACCGCCCGCCCGGAGACACACCGTTCTACGTGGCCGCAACGCTGCTCTATCACGGCCTGTGGATCGCCTACCTCTCGCGCTCGGCTCGTGTGCGGGGGACCTATCAATGACGGGTTCGGGGTTCAGGGTGCTGGGTGCAGGGTGCGTGCTGGGTTCGGGGTGCTGGGTTCGGGGTGCTGGGTGCTAGGTTCCGGGGTGCTGGGTTCCGGGTGCGGTACCGGCCTCGAACCCTGCAGCCGGTGCGGATGGACGTCCCGCGACTCGGCTACACTTCGGGCATGCGATCGACGATCGTCGCCCTCGCGCTTCTCACGGTGACCGCCGCAACGGCGCAAGCCGGCGTCGCCCGGCTGCGGATCGAGCGGCGGGAGCCGGTTCTCGGAGGCCGGCCGTTCGGCGCCGCGGGGCCGTACGAGAAACTCATAGGCAAGGTCGACTTCACGTTCGATCCCAGTCTTCCTGCCAACGACATCATCGTGGACCTGAAGCTGGCGCCACGAAACGCGCAGGGTGTGGTCGAAGCGTCGGCGGATTTCTACATGCTCAAGCCGGTCGATGCGCGCAAGGGCAACGGACGTCTGTTCTACGAGGTCGGCAACCGCGGCGGTAAATCCATTCTGGCCACCTTCCAGAAAGCGTCGGGATCGCCGGATCCAACGAGCGACGCAGAGTTCGGCGACGGCGCGCTGATGCGGCAGGGATTCGTCCTGCTCTGGATGGGATGGCAGTGGGACGTGCCGGTCCGCCCGGGTGTCATGCGGATGGAGATGCCGATCGCGACCGAGAACGGCAAGCCGATCACCGGACTCGTGCGCGGCAACTTCATCCTGAACGTGAGGTCGGAGACGGCCTCGCTCGCCGATCGGAATCACCTCGCCTACTCCGTACTGGATACCACGGCCGCCGACAACGTCATGACGGTTCGCGACGAGCCAATCGCGAGAGGGCAGGTGATCCCGCGATCGCGGTGGCGATTCGTCGACGGCCAGACAGTCGCGCTCGACGGCGGTTTCGAGCCGGGACGCATTTACGACGTCGTCTACACCAGCAAAGACCCGCGTGTCCTGGGATGCGGCCTCGCGGGGACGCGCGATCTCATCAGTTTCTTCAAGTACGACACGACACCGGGCAATCCCGTGCCCGGACTCCAAATCGCGTACGGCTGGGGCGTGTCGCAAAGCGGCCGGTTCCTGCGACACTTCCTCTATCAGGGCTTCAACGCCGACGAACAGGGCCGCAAGGTGCTCGACGGCGTGTTCGATCAGGTGGGCGGATCGGGCCGCGGGTCGTTCAATCACCGCTTCGGCCAGGCGTCGCGTGATGCGCTTCAGTTCTTCAACATCCTGTTTCCGGTCGATCTGTTCCCCTTCACAGACGGTCCGGAGACCGATCCGGAAACCGGCGCGGTGGACAGCCTGCTCGCGCGCGCGGAACGAACGAACACCGTACCGAGAGTCTTTCACCTGCTGACGAACTCGGAGTACTTCAACCGCGCGGGATCGCTGGTCCATACCGATCCGACCGGGACGAAGGACGCCGAGCTGCCCGAGAGTACTCGCGTCTATATGATCGCATCGGCGCCTCACGGGCCAGGCCCGTTTCCGCCGGCGTCGAACAAGAGCGGCGATCTCGTCGGCCGCGCCGCGCTGAACCCGCTCGACTATCGGCCAGCCGTGCGCGCGCTGTTTCGCGCACTCGACCGCTGGGTCACTGAGGACGTGACGCCGCCGCCAAGCGCGTACCCGCATCTAGGCGATGGAACACTGACAACTCCGGATCGGGCAGGGTGGCCAGCCATTCCGGGTTATCAGCTGCCGCAGCAGCCGCTCCGCGCGTTCCACCTGAACTTCGGTCCCGACTGGTCGAAGGGCATTGTCAGCATCGAGCCGCCCGAAGTCGGCAAGGCGTTCACGGTCCGCGTGCCGGCCGTCGATGCCGACGGCAACGTGCGCGCCGGCATCCGCCTTCCGGACATTCAGGTGCCGCTGGCGACACAGGCGGGCTGGAACTACCGCGACCAGTCCATCGGCGCCGTGGATCGTCTCGCGGGAGAGATCGGATCGTACATTCCGTTCGCGCACAACCGTGCGGAACGGGAACGAACCGGCGATCCCAGACCGTCGATCGAGGAGCGCTACAAGGGACGTGACGAGGTACATCGGGAGAATTGCGGCCGTTGCGCTCGAACTCGTCCGGCAGCGCTACCTGCTGTCGGAAGACGTCGCAGATGCGCTCGTGCGCGCGACGGAGCACTGGCAATGGGCCACGGGGACTAAGGACGGCACAGGGCAAAAGTAGAAGGGCAAAGGGTAAATTGAAACGAGCCATCGTTTGTCTCGTCGTCTCGTTCATGGCCACGTGGTCAGTGGACGTTCGCGTTCAGCAGAGAACGCCGGCTGATCGAGTGCTGATCAACGGTCAGGTCCTGACGGTTGATGCGAACGATTCGGTTGCCCAGGCCGTCGCGATCAGTGGCGGGCGCATCGTCGCGGTGGGATCGACTGTGGACATTCGTACGTGGATTGGCGGATCGACCGACGTCATCGATCTCCGCGGCCGGACCGCAACGCCCGGCCTCATCGACACGCACGTGCACTTTTCGGAAGTCGAGCCGTTCTACTCCATCGACCTGGGCGCCACGACCGTCAAGAACATGGATGACGTCCTGCGGTTGGTGGCCGCGCAAGTGGCCAAGAGCAAGCCTGGTGAATGGGTTCGTGGACGCGGGTGGGACGAGGGCAAGCTCGCTGAGCGCCGCTACATCACCGCAGCGGATCTCGACAAAGTCGCGCCCGACAACCCGGTCTGGCTCGGCCAGACCACCGGTCATTACGGTGTCGCGAACAGCTACGCGATGAAGATGGCCGAGGTGAGGAAGGACACGCGCGACCCACCCGCAGGCACGATCGATCGCGACGCACAGGGGGCTCCGACCGGCGTGATGAAAGAGTCGGCGCAGGGACTCATCACGAAACTTGTTCCGCCGTACACCGTCGACCAGGTGCGCGAGGGGCTCGTGCGTCTCGTCGCAGAGTTCAACAAGGAAGGGATGACCGGGGCCAAAGATCCGGGCATCGATCCGCAGGAGTGGGATCTCTACAACCAGCTTCTTCGCGATGGAAAACTGACAGTGCGCATCTTCGCGCTCTGGTCCGGACCGCGGGCGGCCGAGGGCCACATGGAGCTCATCACGCGAATGGCCGCGTATCCGCGACCGCCCGCGTCACTGGGTGACGGCGTGCTGTTCTCCGGCGGCGTCAAGATGTTCATGGACGGCAGCGGCGGCGCGCGGACGGCGTGGATGCACGAGGACTGGAATCGCAACTTCTCCGGCAAGGACACGGGCAACAAGGGCTACCCCGCAATTGCTCCCGATGCGTATCGCACGGTCGTGAACGCGTTTCACGACGCGGGCATCCATGTGAGCACGCATGCGATCGGTGACCGAGCCATCGATTGGGTCGTGGACACGTACGACGCGGCGCTGCACCGCAAGCCGACGCGCGGGCTCCGGCACGGCATCATCCACGACAACACGCCGACGGATCACGCGATCGACGTCATGGCGCGCCTGCAGCGCGACTACGACGCGGGCTATCCCGAGTCGCAGGCCGAGTTCGCCTGGTGGATCGGCGACAACTACGCGGCGAACCTCGGACCCGAGCGCGGTCTCCGCCTGAATCCGTTTCAGACCTACGTGCGGAAGAATATCCGGTGGGCTGGCGGCTCGGACTACCCCGTGACGCCGTATCCGGCACGCTACGGCATCTGGGCGTCGGTAACGAGAAAGACGCTGAACGGCACGTATGGCGCCACGCCGTTCGGAACAGCTGAGGCCGTCGACGTCAAGACGGCTCTGCGCTCGTACACCGCGTGGGCCGCGCGACAGATCTTCTCAGAGCCCCGTGTCGGCTCGATCGAGGCCGGCAAGGACGCCGACATCGCCGTCTGGGACCGGAACATGTACACCGTTCCGGCCGACGAGCTCCGCAATCTCAGTTGCGAGATGACGCTCTTCCGTGGACAGGTCGTCTATCGACGCTGAGGTCTGCGCGACAACGGCCCAGCACGATCGCCGCGCGGCGCTCACGCTCGAGTTCATGCGTCATCGGCGGCCGCTTGCGTACGCGTGTCACCAGCTGTCCTGCGCTCCCTCGAAAACATTGACGACTGGATTGTGAAGCCTGTCTCTGACGTGTGTCGGTCGCCGGTTGTATTGCCCTGGTGCGATGCAATACAGACGCGCACGCACACATTACACGCTGGCGACCGTTCGCGAGCAGCCAGTCGCAATTCACGGGCGTCGCCGTTTGGTACGGCAGTTGCGAACCGACGGCTGTGTAAGCAACCAGCGAAGACCACGCTTCAAGCCTCAACCGAATCGGCGTTCGAGACTGGAGGCTTGAAGGCGACCACCACTCTTGAACGATCCGGGAGTGCGACCCGCTGCGACCGCAAGAGCTCGCGCACGATTGCTTCGCACGTCCCATGCGTCCACGGACGACACGACGTCACGAGCGCAACGCGCTCACAGTGCACGCGAAGCTGACGCGGCCGTTGTGCAGTCCTCGCACGTAACGAATCGTCGGGGCGGTGGAAACCAGTCAGCAGTCCATGTCACCAAGGAGGCCTGATGAGTTCAATCAACTATCCAACGACTTCGCCAGCGTGGGGCGCGTCACCGTACATCGCGGCGTTCGGGCAGCAGCCGTACCTCCAGCCACTTCCGATTCAGTCGGCCGGGTACGGGACTGCCACGCAGCCGGTTCTGCCGCTGCTGCAGATCGTCATGCAACAGCTTCAGCACATTCAGGCGCTCGAGCAGCAGCAGCTCTTCCAGCTTCAGCAATTGCTTCAGCTCATTCCCGCGCAGCTGCAGCAACTTCAGCAGCTCGTCCAGGTCGTGCCCCAACAGGTTCACCAGCTTCAGCAGCAGTGGCAGCCGTTCGGTCAGGGAGTCTCGGGCTCGCTCGGAATCGGGATCGCGCCGCAGCTGTTCGGCGGGCAGTCGGCAGCCCACGTGATGTAAGGGGAAGGAGGGTACAAGACGATCGACACGATTACGCGGCCTGCGGTCAGGCAAGAGCCGCAGGCCGCCCCGAGATTCGCGCAACCAACGCAGAACGCCGCGTGAAAGGAACAGGAGAATCAGATGACAGAGCCGCTCTTTGGATCGACTGCGCCGATGTGGACAGCGATGCCCACGCCGGCTTTCGGCTACCAAACGCCCATGGCGGTGGGCAACGGACCACTCGCTCCGCTACTGTTCAGCCCGAGAACCCTGCCGCTGGCGACCGGCATGACGACGGGAGCGGGCGGCGGATCGCCGACCGTTGCCGGACCGGCGCTGTCGACACCCGCCGGCGTCCAGCCGTACGCGCCCGGCATGGCCGCCCCACTGTTTTCATGGCAGGCCGATCCGTCCACCGGTCTCGTTGGCGTGCGCGGAGAGGCCATCGGAGGAATGGTGGCGACGACATCTCTCGTTGCGGCCGTCGCGATGCGCCGCGGTCAGCCGCAGGGTCCAGCCAACGACCAGGATGTCGAAGACTTCGTCCACGATGCGCTCGATCTCGTGGCCGGGGCCGGCGACGTCGACGCGCGATGCGAGGGCGGACGAGTCACGCTAACCGGCACCGTGCCGCACCGGCGCATCAAGCGTGACGTCGGCGAGATTGTCTGGGCAATCCCCGCGGTGCACGATGTCCAGAACAACGTCGCGATTGCGTCGCGCCGGCGAGGACGCCCAGCGACAAGCCGCGAGGCAGAGACGCCGCCCGGCGTGGCGGCTCGAAAGCAGGGCTGAACGCGGTCAAGCGACGCAGCGGATCAGCGAACGACCGGTAACGCAACGAACGACGCCCTCGAGGCCGACGTGTAGATCCGCTGCGTCGCGGCCACGAAGTCTTCCGCCTTCGCCTCGTAGATGCTTGGGACGAATTTCTGCGGATTGCGATCGATCAACGGGAACCAGGTGGATTGCACCTGGACCATGACCTTGTGCCCCTTCAGGAACACGTGGTCGTGGCTGCGGAGCGGGATGTCAAACTCGGTCGGCTCGTTCGCGACGAGCGGTTGCGGGCGCTCGTAGCTCCTGTTGTAGCGGCCGCGACGGACCTCCATCGCGATCGGCAGCTGATAGCCATTGAGTGACTGCGCGTACTCGCCTGGCGCCGGCCCCGCGTCGGGATCCCATTTATTGGCCTGCGCGCTCTCCGGGTAGACATCGATCAGTTTCACGACGAAGTCGCTGTCCGTGCCGGACGTGGAAGCGAACAATGTTGCGGCAAGCTCGCCGGTGACGGTCACGTCCGTCGTCAGCGGTGCGCTGACCCAGGTCGCCACATCAGGACGCCCGTCCACGAACCGCTGGTCGGCCACTTCCCATCGCCGCCAGTCTCCAGCCGGATACGTTGGCGAGATCGGTCGCTGACGGTACGGCACGGGATGCGCCGGATCGGAAATGTACTGAACGAACCCGTCGCCCTTCGGCGCGTCGAACGTCAGCGATCCGTTCGCCTGCAGGTACAGCTTCGTCGTCGCGGGCTGCGGCGGCCATTTCGCGTAGGTCTTCCACGTGTTCGATCCAGTTTGAAAGGTGGACGCTTCCCAGGGAAACTTGTCGCCCTTTCCGTGGAGCCAGTACCGGAACCACGGCGCCTCGATGCGCTCGCGGAATTCGACGGCCGTGTCGTGGCCTCCAAAAGGAATCAGCCCGATCGATTCGGCCTTCGGCGTGTGCCACTGCCCGTGGAACCACGGTCCGCCGACGATGAAGTTGTATTTGTTGGGATCGCTCGTCTCGGAGCGGCGGTAGATTTCCCAGGGGCCCCACGGATCTTCCTGATCCCAGAAGCCGGCGACGTTCAGGTTCGGCACGAACGCACCCTGGATCTGCGTCACCCACGCCTCGTCCTTCCAGAACTTGTCGTAGTCGGGATGTTCGACGACCGAGTTCCAGTACGGAATCTTTCCGTGGAGATACTTCGCGTTGATGTTGGAGAGCGGGCCGAGATCGAGATACCACTGATACGTATCGTAGGTCTCGAACTTGAAGTTGGTATTGGCGTTCTTGTCCGCCTGCTCGAGCACCGCGTACTCGAACGCGTAGCTCTCCCGAAGCGCGCCGTATCGATGGTCGTCGTCGTTCATCCACTGATCGGCCGGCGACGCCTGTTGTGAGATCGCCTTGAGGGCCGGGTGGGGCCGCAAGAGCGTCATGGCCGACGTGAGGCCGTCGTACGAGACGCCGAACATGCCGACCTTGCCGCTGTTGTTCGGCACGTTCTTGAGCAGCCATTCGATCGAATCGTAGGCGTCGGTGGTTTCGCTCGTCGCTTTCGGATTCTCGAGATCCGCTCTCGACGTCAGCTCGAACGTCCCTTCCGACTGGAACCGGCCGCGAAGATTCTGGACGACGAAGATGTAGCCGTCCTTCGACAGCGCCTTGATGGAATCCGACGGCATCCCCTGCGCGCTCGCCGGTACGCCGTACGGCGTGCGCCTGAACAGAATCGGCAGCGGCCCGGACTGGTCGGCCGGCGCCATGATGACGGTCTCGAGGCGGATCCCGTCCCGCACCGGCACCATCACCTTTTTGTAGGTGAACGCCTGGCCCTGCGCGGCACCGTGTCGCGCGAGGACCGCCGCGGCAACGACGGCTACCGCAGACAGGAGAACCGAGGTACCGTTTACGTTTCAAGTCTCAACTCTCAATTCTCAAGGCTCAGGGACAGCCCAGCCGCGACGGAGTGTACGCTGAGCCCTTGCCTGCCGTAATCAGCTGCTCCGGCGCCTTGTCGGCTTGTTCGAGCAGAAATGCGTGGAACCGGGCCGCGCGCTCGATGCCTTCAGCCGGCACGGCCTCGTACACGTCGCCGGATGAGTGATAGAACGTTCCGGACTGGATCATCTGCGTCATCGGCACGCCGAGCGGCCGGTATCCCCCAAGATCTCCGGAAACCGTGGGCCCGGCCGACTGATACGTCGCCACACCGAAGCAGCGCGGAGCGTAGCTCCAGAGCTCGATGAGGTACGGCGACTCGTTGGTGACGCCGACGGCCTTGGCCGCTTCCGTGACGCTCAGCTCCCACGACATGCCGATGTTGTTCGTCGCGCGAACCTTGCCCCGCACCACGTCCGCGTACGCAACGTGTTCCAGATTCAGGATGAACAGCGTCCCGTCCTTCAGTTCGCTGTGCGCGGCCACGAGCGCCGTCGGTCCGTTGCCGGGACCGTGATGCCCGCCGCTCGCGACGAACATCAGCGTGTGCGCGGGCTTCGGCTGCTTCGCGAAGTATTTCGCCAGGCCCACGAGTACCGGCGAGCCCGCTTGCGTTGTCGTCGCCGGCCTGGAAATACCCGTCAGCGTGCGCGTTGATGATGATTCGCTTTGGCGACTGGCCCGGGATCGTCGCGATGCCGTTGGCCGACACGAGGTCGCCCTTCTCCGCGGCGACGAGACTGATCCTTCCTTTCAGTCGATCGAGCGCGCCGGCGTTCGCGGCCTTGCCGATGGCCTGCTGGAGGAACCACGCGTCCTGCCCGCCGACGATGAAGCAGGGCTTCCTGCCGCAGGCGAAGCGGGGATCGATGTACTGCGCGTTGCCGGGACCTTCGATCGCGTTGATGACCGCCACGGCGCCCGAATCGGCGAGCCTCGCGGCCACACCCTGCTCCGCGGCGCCAAACAACGACGGCTCCGGTCGGACGCGGACGACGGCGATCTTCCCCGACACATCGCGCCCTGCGAGGTCCGCGTCCGTGCCGTGACCGACGAACACGAACGGCGCGGTCAACCCGTCCGCAGGCGTCGTGACGCCGCCTGGCTGCGGAAACGCGGACTGCAAGGTGACCGGCTCGGTGCCTGCGCCAAACGACGGATCCCCGACGAGCTCCACGCGCCAGGAACTCGGCACCCACATCGTGCCGGGAACGCCGTACGTCTCGATCTTCGCGTCGCTCAATCCTGCCGCCTTGAACTGCCCGACGGTCCATTCGATCGTCTGCATGAAGCTCGGCGTCGCCGCGCGACGGCCCCAGACCTTGTCTCCGGCGGCCAGACTCGCCAGCGAGAAGCCGACGATCGTCTTCTGATCGTTCTTGAGCGCCAGGCCGTCCAGCGCCTCGTCCGACTTGCCAGGCCGATGAACGAAATGTATCGGCGTCGGCGGAAACACGTCGTCGTACTTCATGATCGGCCTGCGCGGATCGCTGACAGGCGGTGGCAGCGGCAGGCCAAACCACGCCGCGTGCTCGGCCGCGCCGACGGAAGAAGAGGCGATCGCGATCGCCGTCAGGAGAATTCGCGTCGTTGACATGTCAGCAATTCACGACCAATTCGCAAATCCGCAATCCGCAATTGTTACCACGCCATCACATAGCTGTCGCCCGTCGGACTGACGCCGCCCATTAGGACGCCCGTACGCGGATCGATGAGGATCGCTTTGACTGAGCCCACGCCCTTGACGTCGCGCAGGTCGAGGCGATGACCTTTTGCCGCCAACGCCTCCCGCACGTTCACAGGCAGCATCATCGGCGTCAGCAGCTGTCCCTTGACGTCGTGCGGCTGGTACGAATCGCGGAAACTGTTGCTGATCACGGACGGCTGCTCGAGCGCCTCCTGGACGTTCATGCCGAACTCCGCGACGTTGAGGAAGAACTGCAGCTGTGTTTGCGGCTGCGTGTCAGATCCTGGCGTACCGAACGCGATCCACGGCTTGCCGTCCTTGAGCGCCATCGCGGGGTTGATCGTCTGCCGCGTGCGCTTCCCGGGCTGCAGCGAGTTCACGTCCTTCGGGTCCAGGTAGAAATAGCGCATGCGGTCGTTCATGATGAATCCGCCTTTGTCCACGACGAGGCCGCTGCCGAAACCGCTCAGGAGGCTCGACGTGATCGAGACCATGTTGTGGTCCTTGTCCACCACGGCCAGATACGTCGTCAGGTTGAGGATCTCGTCTGGATCGAACGATTTCGCCGTCGCCGGCGCGGGTTCGGGCGCCGCATAGGCCTGAGCCGCGGTTGATTTCACGTTCCGTGGATCGCCCGGAGCGGGCTCGCCGACGATCGCGCGGTTGGGATCGATCTGCGCGCGCCGTGTGGCCGCGTATTCCTTCGAGAGCAGCGCCGCCATCGGGATGTTGGGGACAAATTTCGGATCGCCGACGAACGTGTTGCGATCCGCGAACGAGAGCTTCAGCGATTCCGTGATTGCGTGAAGGTACGGTGCGCTGTTATGTCCCATGTCCTTCAGTTTGTAGCCCTCGAGGATGTTGAGCGCTTCCAGCATGACGAAGCCCTGCGAGTTGGGCGGACACTCATAGACCTCGACGCCTCGATAGTTCACGTGGACCGGCGCGTCCTCGTACGGCTTGTAGCTGGCGAGGTCGGCTTCCGTGATGATGCCGCCGTTCGCTTTGAGAAACGACGCCGTGTTCTTCGCAATGTCGCCGCGGTAGAACGCATCGGCGCCGCCATCCCCGATCGAGCGCAGCGTTCTGGCGAGATCGGGGTTCTTGACGACATCACCCATCGCGAGCGGCTTGCCGTCACGGAACCAGATCTTCGTGCTGGACGGGAATTTCACGAGCTTGGCTTTGCTGCCCGCGAGGCCGCGCGCAAGCGATTCGGTGATCGGGAAACCGCCGTCCGCCATCTCGATGGCGGGAGCGAGCACGTCTCGAAGCGGTTTGGTGCCGTACTTCTCAACCGCGTAAGCCGCGCCGCCGACAGCGCCCGGCACGGAAATCGACAGCGGGCCCTCATCGGGAATCCCGCCCTTCGATTTGTAGAAGTCAATCGTCGCGGCCTGCGCGGCGAAACCGGTCCCGTTGATGAACTTCACCTCCCGGGTCTTCGCGTTGTAGTAGAGGATGAACATGTCGGCGCCGAGGCCCGTCATGCCCGGCTCGACTTCGCCCTGAACGGCCCACGTCGCAATCGCCGCGTCGATCGCGTTGCCGCCGGCTTTCAGGATGCGCATCCCTGCCTCCGCCGCGAGCGGATGGCCGGCCGCGACCATGCCGTGCTGCGCGACGATCGTCGGGCGCCAGCTTCCACTGGTCGCCTGCGGATTGTTCTGCGCCTGGGTCCGCGCGAACAGAAACACGAAGACAAATAGGGCCGCCGCTGGTTTGCGCATCATGGAATCCACCTCACAGCAATCGACAATCCACAATCACTCCGTACGCACTCCGACTCCCCACTCCGCAATCCGCACTCCGCAATCCGGATTGTCAGGGCTGCGTCAGCGCCAGCACCGCGTAGGCCGTGGCGGCGTCGCTCATGAACCGGCCGACGTCGCTTGCCGGATCCCGCTGCTTGTTGAGGGACGAAGCCGGCCACTGTCCGGTCCCCTTGTCCTGGTTCGCGCGCAGCCAGTCGAGACCCTTGACGAGTTGCGCATTCGTCTTCGGCACACCGGCCCGCTGCAGTGCGAGCGTCACGAGACCGGTCGCGTATCCGTCGCTGCGCATGTCCAGGGCGCTGTTATCCACGCGTGTGTACGCGCCCAGTGACGCCGTCGTCCATCCGCCGTCGGCGTGCTGCGTGCCAAACGCCGCGTCGATGATCGCCGTGCGCTGCTCTGGTGACAGAACACCTTTGAGCGAAGACGAGGCCCACAACGCCATGATCTTGTTGAACAGTGGCTGGCGTTCGTACTCGCGCTGGAAGAAGGTTCGCAGCAGCTTCAGATTGTCCTGAATGTCGGCGCTGTCGGCGTACACCTCCGGCGCCTGTCCGATTGCAAGAGCGGCGAGCGTTGCGCCGAAGTACGGCGAGTCGGCGGATTCCCACGGTTCGTAGTGGAAGTTCAGCCACGCCCACGCGCCGGAAATCGCGTCGGTTTTCATCTGCAGCGCCCACATGTTGGCGAACGCCGTCCGGCCCTCGTCGCTCATGCGCCCGCGCTCGGCGTCGCGCCCGCTGACGACCAGCGCGTTGAGGACTGACTCCGTGCCGCGCGACTCGCTCGATTTCGGAATGCCTCGCGTCTGATCCGGATAAAACGGCGCCACGTCTTTCCACATCGTCACGCGCTTGACCACGTTGTCGACCAGACGATTCTCCTGTGGGCTGCGACCCTGCTCGCCGAGCGGGCGGCGGAGCGCAGGACGCCCGAGCGCGTAGGGTGCCGCCGTGTGGCAGGAAACGCAGAACGTCCCGTGATCGCGGGCTGAGTTCGGCCACGTGCTCCACCATTCGGCCCGGCCGTCGAGATACGCGGCCGCGGCTTTCGGATCCCACGATCGTGGATCCGCGGGGCCGTCCGCGCGGACCGCTCCGACGATCGTGACGACGGCGACGACCGAGAACAGCGCGACTGATTTCATGACGGCGCTCCAAACTGGTTGATCCGGCTTATCTTCTCCCACTTGCGCTGGGGCCCCACCCCAAAGCGCGAGCTATCGCTGATGCTTCGCTCGGGCTTCACAGGCCCTCGCTCAGCATGGCCGCAGGCGCTCTCCGACCCATTCGCCCCATCTGGCCCACCTGACCCATCTGGCCTACACGACCTACGTAACCTCAACGATCTCGATCGCGATTCGGTCCGGTCCCTCGATGATCGCCGCTCGCATCGTGCCCCACGGATGGATTTCCTCGAGGAACTTGACGTTCTCGCTCTTCAATCGCGCGACGGTCGCGTCGAGGTTCGCTGTGCTGACGGCCCAGTGATCCACGAGCTTGCCGCGCGTACTGACGAGTCCTCCGCCCGGCCATGGACGGATCGAGATCGAAATGTCGTCGATGAGCACGCCGCCCGAGGGCTCGCGGACGAAGCCGGTCTTCGCGAACGACGGCCACGTCGGCGGCGCATACATCGTCGTGTGACAGTCGCCGGTCGCGGCCGGCGGCGCGCCGCCGCCGCGGCCCTGCGGCATCTTCGCGCCGAGATGCGCGGTGTACCACTCCATCGCGCAGCGCGGATGCTCGTGATACATGTGCACGTGGTTAAAGCGCTCCACCGTGCCCGATTGCGCGTTTTCGATCATCGCGCCATCGGGTCCGCGAAGGTAGCCGAAGCCGCCTTCGCGCGTCGGCTGCACGCCCTTGGCGCGCAACTCGAGGATCTGTTCCTGCGTCGGCAGCCCGGGTAGCGTGTCGCTCGACAAGTCCACGAGCTTGCCGTCCGCCGCGTCCCACATCTGCGCGATCTGAAGCCCCATCGCGCGGAATTTGTCGTTGTACTGACGCGAGTTCGGCGTGTTCCAGCCAAAATGCCAGACGGACGTCTGCGGACCCGTCAGCTCGTTCTGCGGCGGCGTGTTGACCTTCGTGAACAGGATGTAGATGTTGCCGGTTTTCACCGCTTCGAAGCCGTTGAACGTCGTCTTGACCGCGGTTTGCGCGAACGGCTTCGGGTAGTACGCGGCCGCCGCGGCCGGATCCATGGAATTCAGGTGAACGTGATGAAAATGCAGCGCCTCGACCGTTGAGGCCGATCCCTGCGCTGAAATTCGCGGGCTGCCTGTAAGCGCTGCGGCTGTGAGCGCCGCCACCAGCGCCGCGATTGCCGCTCGGACTGTGACCGACATACGCGCATCCTCCGTGTGCATGGCTGGGCGTGCCGATCATGCCGTCCGGCCCGACTTTTCGCAAGAATCTCGGCGGGAGTATGCTGCGCATCCTAACGGGTTCAGGGTTCAGGGCGCTGGGTGCTGGGTTCGTGCTTGGTTCTGGGTTCGGGGTGCGGAGTGCGGGGTTCTGGGTGCGGAGTGCGGACTGCGGGGTGCGGAGCGCCGGGTTCGGCGCGCTGGGTTCGGAGCGCCGGGTGCGGCGTGCCAGGTTCGGAGTGCAGCGTTCCGGTGCGGCGCGCCGGGTATGCGTTATGAGCGGTTTGCGAGTGCAAAAGGCGGAGTGCCTTGGAGCCGGAACCACGCGCCCAGGACGAACCACGCGGCACATGGGATCCAGCACTCCGCAGCCCGAACCCGGCACCCCGCACCCAGCACCCCCGAACCCCGAACCCAGAACCAAGCACGAACCCAGCACCCTGCACCTTGCACCCTGAACCCGACAGAGGAGGAACCCCGCATGCGCCTGTTGTCCCTCGCCCCCTTGCTCGCCGTGATCCTCATCGCAGTCCCCGACGCCGCAAATTCACCAGCGGCCATCTACAAGACGCAGACCGAGTTGGTGGCGGCGCTCACCGCCAGCGCGGCCAACCCGGACATGCTCACGTCTCCGCTTTCGATTGAGGGTCGTCACCGGGTCAACATCGTTCGACGCACGAAGGGCGCGAGTGCCGTTGCACACGAAGGAGCGATGGAGCTGCATCACATCGTGTCGGGATCGGGCACACTCGTCACCGGCGGAACGATCGTGCGGCCGACAGGCGGTAGAGGCGTCGCGTCGATTCAGAACGGCGTCAGCCGGAAGGTCGGCCCGGGCGACGTCGTCCTGATTCAAGCCGGCGAGCCGCATTGGTACAAGGACCTCGACGGTCCGATCACGTATCTCGAAGTCCGCTGGGAAGAAAAGCCATGACCATCACATCTGTCGTCGGCCGGAGCGCCGTCGCACTGGCGGTGCTCGTTGCCTTCGAGGCCGGTCCGCTCCGCAGCCAGGAATCCGGCGGCGGCGCGAAAGCGCAGGAACTGGCCTTGAAGACGGCCGAGACGCTCGCGTTCACGACGGACGAAATCACGTGGCCGTCGGTGACCACTTCACCGGACGGACGCACGATCGCCTTCGATGTCCTCGGCGACATCTACACGCTGCCGGTCGACGGCGGGACGGCCACTCGAATCATCGGCGGCCTCTCGTTCGAGAGTCAGCCGGTGTACTCGCCGGACGGAAAGCAGATCGCGTTCCTGAGCGATCGATCCGGCGTCGAGAATCTCTGGATTGCGAACGCTGACGGCTCGAACGCGCACGCGGTCAGCAAAGACGGGCTGACGCACGATCGGCCTCAGCTGATGGTCTCCCCGGCGTGGACGCCGGATGGTCAGTTCCTCGTCGTCTCGAAGTCGCGTCCGCCCGATCCAGGCACGCTGTGGCTGTTCATGTATCACCGCGACGGCGGGAACGGCGTTCGCATCGGCGCGCCCCCACCCCCGCAACCATCGCCGGACGCCAGCGGTCCTCCGCCGCCGCCGGCACCGAATCGCATGGGCGCGGTGGTATCGCCCGACGGCCGCTTCATCTATTACGCCCAGCGCTCGGGAACCTTCACCTACAACGCGCGCTTCCCGCTGTGGCAAATCTATCGTCACGATCGCGAAACCGGCGACGACGCGCAGATGACCAACGCGCAGGGCAGCGCGATGCGTCCCGTGCTCTCACCCGACGGGAAGTTCCTCGTGTACGGAACGCGCCACAAAACCGACACGAGCCTGCGCGTCCGAAACCTGGAGACCGGCGCCGAGCGATGGCTCGTGTCCGCGGTCACACGAGACGACCAGGAATCACGCGCGAGCCGCGATACGCTGCCCGGCTACGCATTCCTGCCCGACGGCAAGTCGCTCGTCGTGCCGATCGGCGGCAGGCTGCACCGTGTGGATTTCGCGACCGGACAGACGCATGTCATCCCGATGACTGTTCCGGTGAGAGCGGAGATCGCGCCGCGCGTGTACACACCGGTGCGCGTGGACGACGGCCCGAACGTGCGCGCGCGGTTGATTCGATGGCCGACGCTGTCGCCTGATGGATCGAAGCTCGTGTTCAGCGCGATGAACCGTCTGTACGTGACGGACTTTGTTGGCGGGACGCCGCGCCTCCTCACGTCCGCTCCCGACGGTGAAGGTGAATTCATGCCGAACTGGTCGCCGGACGGACGCGCGATCGTGTTCGTGACGTGGACCACCCGCGGCGGGCACGTCAAGCGTGTGCCGTCCACCGGCGGCGCGACGGAAACGCTCACGCGTTTCGAAGGCTACTACCTCGATCCGGTCTACACACCGGACGGATCCCGGATCGTGTTCGTCTCCGGCGCCGCCGCCGATCAGCTCTACGCGATCATGATGAACATGGCACCGGAGGGCGAGCATCCGGAAGAAGAAGATGCGCCCGGCGAAATCAGCGGCATCAATCCACCCAACACCCTCGAGCTCCGCTGGATGCCGTCGGCCGGCGGCACGACGACGCTCGTCGGATCGACCCAGGGCGGGCGCGGACCGCATTTCGCGCGCAACGATTCCTCGCGCATCTACCTTCGGTCCGCGCGCGGCCTGCAGTCGATCGACATCAGCGGCTTCGATCGCCGAACGCTCCTGCGCATCGAAGGCTCGGGTCCGGGCAACAGTCCGCCGGCGGCCGACGAGATTCGCCTGTCGCCCGACGGGACGCGCGTCTTCGTCAACCTCCAGGGCAAGCACTACCTGGCGGCCGTCCCCCGCGCTGGGCGCGAAACGATCGACATCCGCATTCAGGGCAACGCCGACAGTTCGGCGGTGCCGGTCAAGAAGATGTCGCTCGAAGGCGGCGACTACATCGGGTGGACGAGCGACGCGTCCGCCGTCACCTGGGCGCTCGGCGCACAGTTTTTCCGGCAGTCACTCGACGCGCCAGACCCTCAGAGAGTGGAGGTCATCGTCGAACGACCACGGTCCATCCCGTCCGGTTCAGTGCTCTTGACGGGCGCCCGCATCATCACGATGAAAGGCGACGAGGTGATCGCGCGTGGCGACATCCTCGTCACCAGGAATCGCATCGTCGCCGTCGGCGCGCGTGGATCGGTGAAGGCGCCGGCCGGCACGCGCACGATCGACGTCGCCGGCAAGACGATCATGCCCGGCTTCGTGGACGCGCACTCGCACATGTGGCCGCCGCGTGGTCTGCACCAGACCGAAATCTGGCAGTACATGTCGAACCTCGCCTACGGCGTCACGACGACGAGAGATCCGCAGACGTCGACGCCGGATGTGTTCGCATACGCGGACATGGTGGACGTGGGCATGATTCCCGGTCCGCGAATCTACGCGACCGGTCCGGGCGTGTTTTCGACCTCAGGGATCGAGGATCGCGATGCGGCGTTCAAGTACATCAAACGCTACAAGGACGCGTACAAGACGAACACGCTGAAGCAGTACGTGGCTGGCGATCGTCTCGTCCGCGAGTGGATCATCGAGGCGTGCAAGGAGTATGGCATCACGGCGACGATCGAAGGCTCACTGGATCTGAAGCTGAACCTGACGCAGATGGCCGACGGCTTCTCCGGTCAGGAGCACAGCTTCCCGATCATGCCGATCTACAACGACGTCGTGCAGTTCGTCGTGCGCACGAAGACCTTCTACACGCCGACGATCCTCGTAGCCTACGGCGCGCCGTGGTCGGAGAACTATTGGTTCGAGAACGAGAACCCGGACAAGGACGCGAAGCTGCGCCGCTTCATTCCCTCGGAATTGCTCGACACGATGGTGCGCCGCCGCGCGCAGTGGTTCCTGCCGGAAGAGTACGGGCACACGAAGCTCGGTCAGCAGGTCGCAGCCGTCGTGCACGCCGGCGGACGCGCGGCGCTCGGCAGTCACGGACAGATGCAGGGACTCGGCGCGCACTGGGAAACCTGGAACCTCGGAGCGGGTGGGCTCACACCGCACGAGACGCTGCGGGTCGTCACGCTGTTCGGGGCGGAGGCGATCGGCCTGCAGCAGGACGTCGGATCGCTCGAACCCGGCAAGCTCGCGGATCTGCTCGTGCTCGACCGCAATCCGCTCGAGAACATCAAGAACACGAATTCAATCCGCTACGTGATGAAGAACGGCGAGATCTACGAAGGCGACACGCTGAACCAGATCTGGCCCGCGCAGAAAACGTTGCCGAAGCCATTTTGGACAGAGGACGGGCCGAAATAGAGAAGGGGTTCGGGGTGCTGGGTGCAGGGTGCTGGGTTCGTGCGGGGTGCGGGGTTCGGGGTTCGGGGCGCTGGGTTCAGGGTGCAGGGTTCGTGCGGGGTGCTGGGTTCGGGGTGCTGGGCTCGGGGTGCCGAGTGCTGGGTTCTGCGTGCGGGGTGCGTGCGGGGTTCCGGCCGCAGCCATCACCGCTTCGCACCCCGAACTGCACTCTGCAAGCGAACCCGGAACTCCGCACGCCGAAACGCTGCGCGCCGAACCCCGAATCCTGAACCCCGAACCCGGCACGAACCCAGCACCCTGCACGCTGAACCCTGAACCCAAGAGAGAGTCTAGGCCACCGCCCTGTCCGTGATCTCCAGTCCTTTGTCGATGATCGCGAACGCTTCTCGCATCTGGGGCTCGGTGATGCAGAGCGGCGGGTTCGTGAAGAACGTGTTCCAGCGCACGAAGGTGTACAAGCCTTCCTGACGGAAGTATTTTCCGAGCGCGGCCATTTCCTCCGACGTGCCGTTGAAAGGTGCCATCGGGACTTTCTTGGCGCGATCGCGGACGAGCTCCAACAGTCCAAAGAGGCCAATCGATCGCGCGGCGCCAACTGATGGATGGCGCAGGCTGAGATCGGTCATCAGATCCGCCATCAGCGCGCCCATCTTCCTCGCGTTCTCGAGCAGGCCGTCCTCTTCGTAGACACGAATCGCTGCAAGCGCCGCGGCGCACGCGAGCGGATGACTGTTGTAGGTCAGCCCGCCGTAGAACACGCGGTCCTTGAATTGATCGGCGATCTTCCGCCTCATGCCGACGGCACCCAGCTGCACGTACGCCGCCGTCAGACCTTTCGCCATCGTGATGATATCGGGGACGACGTTCCAGTGGTTGATCGCAAACCATTCGCCCGTGCGCCCGAAGCCGGCCATGACCTCGTCGCAGATCATCAGGATGCCGTGCTTGTCGCACAGCTGACGAACGCCCTGCATGTACCCGTCAGGCGGCACGAGCACCCCGTTGGTGCCGGTGACTGATTCCAGGATGAACGCCGCGATCGTCTGGGGACCTTCGAGCTGAATCACTTCCTCGATCATCGAGAGCGATTCCTCGGCGCTGTCCCAGCCACGCTCGATCCCGTGATACGGATCGAGCACGTGCACGACGCCGGGAATTCCCGGTTCGGCGGCCCACCGGCGCGGATCGCCCGTCAGCGTGATACTGCCCGCGGTCGCGCCGTGATAGGAGCGATAGCGCGCGAGAATCTTGTGACGTCCCGTGGCCAGGCGCGCAAGTTTGATCGCGTTCTCGTTGGCTTCCGCGCCACCGTTGGTGAAAAAGAAGACGTCGATGTCGCCAGGCGTGATTTCCGCCAGCTTCGCGCCGAGCCGGGCGCGCGGTTCGGTCGCCATGAACGGGTTCGCGTACGCAAGCGTCTCCGCCTGCTCGCGAATGGCCTGCAGCACACGCTCGTCGCCGTGCCCGATGTTCACGCACATCAACTGACTGTTGAAGTCGATGAAGCGCTTCCCCTCGGGCGTCCAGAAGTAGATGCCCTTCGCGCGCGCGACGGGAATCGGATCCACCTTCGACTGCGCCGCCCACTCGTAGAGCGTGTGCTTCTTCGACAGCGCCACCATCTCTTCGCCGCTCATCGTCTTCGGGGCTGCTTCGATCGTCATTTCGACCTCATTTCAAGCCACGAAGGCACGAAGAAAGACTAGAGACTTCCAAACACTTCGTGTCTTCGTGGTCTTCGTGGCTATCGTCCTTCGTGTCTTCGTGGCCCTACTTCTTCAGCATCGCCTCTCGCTTCGCCTTGAACTCGCTGCCAGGCTTCCAGGCCGGAAACGCGTCGGCCTGCCCAACCCGGTAGCCGACGGCGAAGAATACCTTCAAATCCTCGTGGAGTCCGTCCATATTCCAGCTGGGGAGCACGACGTCCTTCGGCGTGTGATACCGCTCCGTATTCCACTCCTCGCGCGTCTTCTTGGTGTAGTCGGCCGGCTGGCCGATGTAATCGACGCCGGCTTCCGGATCGAGCGCAGGGACGCCTTGCTTCGCAAAATTGAAGTGATCCGAGCGGTAGTAGAAGCCCTTCTCGGGCTCCGCGTCTGCGTGGACGACGCGTCCCTGTTCGGCGGCGGCCTCGGCAGCGTAGTCGTCGAGTTCTGACGCGCCGAATCCGACGAGCGTCAGATCCTTGGTGCGCCCGTGAACGTTCCAGCTGTCCATGTTGATGTTCGCGACGGTTTTCGCGATGGGATATACCGGAGTCACCGAGTAATACTCGGACCCGAGCAACCCCTGCTCTTCGCCCGTCACCGCCAGGAACAGAATCGATCGCCTCGGCGGCGTCGCCGGCGGCGCCAGTTTCGTATACGCCCGCGCGACTTCGATCAACGCCGCGCACCCGAGCGCATCGTCTTCGGCGCCATGAAAGATGCCGTCGGCGTTCTTGCCGAAATGATCCCAGTGCGCGGTGTAGACGACGTATTCGGACTTGAGCTGTGGATCGGACCCTTCGAGTTTCGCCAGGACGTTGCGCGAATTGATCGTGCGCAGCGAGTTCTTGATCGTCATCGACGCGGTCACACCGAGCGGGACCGGTTTGAACTCGCGCGTCGCCGCTTGTTTCTTCGCGGCATCGAAGTCCTGCCCGGCGGACTGAAAGAGCGCCTTCGCCTTGTCGAGCGTGATCCAGCCTTCGATCGCCGGCCGTGTCATGTTCTTGTCGGGTGTGATGAGGTCGAACTGCTCGCCCGTCTTGCCTTGAATGACGTTGAAGCCGTAGCCGGCCGGGCCCGTCTCGTGGACGATCAGCACGCCGGCCGCGCCTTTCTGCTGCCCGATTTCGTACTTGTACGTCCAGCGGCCGTAGTACGTCATGGCCTTGCCGCCAAATGTTTTGGGATCGAGTTCTTCGGCGTTCGCGGGATCGGGCACGGCCGGATCGTTGATGAGCATCACGAGCGTCTTGCCCGTGACGTCCACGCCCTTGTAGTCGTCCCAGTTGAATTCCGGCGCGACGACGCCGTAGCCGACGAAGACGAGCTCGGAATTCTCGATGGCGGCGCTCGGCGCGACGTGCTTCGTCCAGGCAACGACGTCTTCTTTCCACTTGAGCGTCGTGTGCTCAGTGCCCTTCGTGAACACCAGCGGCGCGGGCGTGGGCGTAATCCCGACGAGCGGCACCTTCTGGACGAACGTGCCGTCAGTGTTGCCCGGCTTGAGCCCGACCTTCGCAAACTGATCCTGGAGGTAGCTGACGGTGAGGTCCTCGCCCTTCGTTCCCGGCGCGCGTCCCTCGTACAGGTCGGACGACAGGACCTTCGTGTGATCCAGCACCGCGGCAGTGTCGATGTCGGGCAGCCTGCCGAGCGCGACATGGCCCGATACCGACGGGGCCGTCGCCGCCGGCTGGGGTTTGATATCGGACGAACATGCCGATGCGAACAGTAGAAGCGCGAACGTTGCAGCGCGCGATGGCTTCAGCCGAGCGAGCCCGGCGCGCGATGGCTTCAGCCGAGCGATTGTTGTCATATCGACGCCAGTCTATCTCCCGGCGCCCATGAGGTCGAGGACCGCCAGCGCCATCACCTTCGTCGCGCTGACGATGTCACTGATCCGGCAGGATTCGTCGGGCTGGTGCGCGAGCTCCAGCTCGCCAGGTCCGTACGCGACACAGTGCGGCACACCGGCGATCCGCGCGACGTGTTTGTGGTCGTACGTGCCGGGACTGGCGACGCGGCGCGCCTCCCGGCCGAGCACACGCTGAATCGCCGCCTCCAGCGCACCGATGAGCGGCGAATCCTCCGGCGTGCGTACCGGATCGACGACCATCAGATCCCGGATCACGTACTCCACGCCCTTCGACGATCCGATCGTCCGCGCCACCAGGTCGGCGATCTCCTCGCGGACGGCCTCGAAGCTCTCCTCGATCAGAAAGCGGCGATCGAAGACAACGCGGCAGCGGTCGGCGACGCACGGCGTCTGAATGCCGTCCACCGGCTGACCACCGTCGATGCCGTTGACGTTGATCGTGGCGTGCCGTGCGCCGCTCGGCACGACGGGCATGCCGGTCAGGCGCTTCGCCAGCTGCGGCTGCAGATCGCGACGGACCGCGCCGAGCACCTCACTCATCGCGTCAATCGCGCTGACGCCGAGAAACGGCATGCTTCCGTGGGCGATGCGTCCAAGCGTCGTCAGCTCGGACCAATAGACGCCGCGGTGACCGATGCAGACGCGGTCGACGTCGAGCGGCTCGGGAATAATCACGAAGTCGGTCCGCGCGTTCGAGATCCGGCCGACGCGCGCGAGGTGCGCGACGCCGGCGAAGCCGCCGCTCTCTTCGTCGACGGTACCGCTGATTTCGATGGCGCCCGGCAGTGTCACCCCGGCGCGCGCGATCGCTTCGGCCGCGAACACCGCCGCCGCAATCCCGGCTTTCATGTCGCAGACGCCCCGGCCGACAATTCGTCCGTCGCGAACCACAGCACCGAACGGATCGACCGTCCAGCCGCTGCCCGGCGGAACGACGTCGAAGTGGCCGTTCAGATGGACGACCGGTCCGCCGCTCGATCCGCGTCTGGACCCGACGACGTTGACGCGGGGATGACGCACCGTGTGCTCCGGCCGTCCCTCGGCGACGATGTACTCGACGTCGTAGCCGCGGCGCGACCAGTCGTCACCGAGAAACGACGCGCACGCGTCGTACTGGTCGCCGGGCGGGTTGATCGTCGGTATACGGACGAGATCCTGTGTAAACCGGACGATTTCGTCCGTCGCTCGGTCCACTTCGGCGACGATGCGGTCGATCGGATGGGTGGCGGACGGCATGCGCGCTGGGCGTTCTAAAATACCCCAATGCGAAGGACGCTCGCTGGCGCGGTCACGGTCGCAGCTCTGGTGGTGGTCGCGACGACGGGTCGGACGCAGGCCGCCGACACCAACACGACCCTGACGGCCATTCCCGGCCTCAAGGTCGGTCACTTCACGCTCGCGGAGCGGCCGACCGGCTGCACGGTGATCCTCGCGGAGGCGGGCGCGACGGCGGCCGTCGACGTCCGGGGCGCGGCGCCGGCGACTGCGGAAACGGATCTCCTCAAGCCCGTCAACCTCGTGCAACAGGTCCACGCGATCGTGCTGTCCGGCGGCAGCGCGTTCGGCCTCGACAGCCGCACCGGCGTCATGCAGTACCTCGACGAGAAGAACGTCGGCTTCAAGGCGTTCGGCAACATCAACGTGCCGATCGTCCCGGCCGCGAGCCTGATCGATCTCAACGTCGGCGGCAGCTCGAAGATTCGTCCGACGGCTGACTGCGGCTATCGTGCGGCGCAGGCCGCGACAAACGCGCCGGTCACCGAGGGCAACGTCGGCGCCGGCGCCGGCGCGACGCTTGGCAAGAGTTCCGGCCGTGATTTCGCGATGAAGGGCGGCCTCGGCAGCGCGGCCATTCAGATGCCTGACGGCCTCATCGTCGCCGCCATCGTGGCGGTCAATGCCGCGGGCGATGTGATCGACCCGGCCACAGGCAAGGTCGTGGCTGGCGTCAGGACGCCTGACGGCAAGTCGCTCGCGGACGCGCGCGTCCTGCTCATGAAGGGCACGATGGTTGTCGCGCGTCCCGGTGAAAACACCACCATCGGTGTCGTCGCGACCAACGCGACGCTGACGAAGACGCAGGCGACGAAAGTGGCAGAGATGGCGCACGACGGCTACGCGCGCGCTATCTTCCCGAGCCACACGATGGGGGATGGCGACACGATCTTCGCGCTCGCAACCGGCGGGCGCAGCGGCAACCCCGACGTCACCCGTATCGGGACGCTCGCCGCGAAGGTGATGGCCGACGCGATCATCCGCGCCGCGACCCAGGCGACCAGCATCCCCGGATATCCCGCCGCCCGCGATCTCAAGTGAACGTTCACCTCATCGTCCTCAGCGCGTACTCGCTGGGGCTGATGGCGCTCGGGTTGTGGTACGGGCGTCGCGTCCGGGGCACGTCTGATTTCTTCGTGGCCGGGCGCGCGCTCGGGCCCGGGCTGATCTTCTCGACGATGCTCGCGGCGAACATTGGGGCCGGTTCGACGGTCGGCGCGACGTCGATCGGATATTCGGCGGGCGTCGCCGCGTGGTGGTGGGTCGGCTCGGCGGCGCTGGGATCTCTCGTGCTCGCGCTGTGGATCGGCCCGGCGATGCGGCGCGTCGCGGCGGTCCACGATCTGCGAACCGTCGGCGACTATCTGGAATTCCGCTACAACGCGACGGTTCGCGGCGTCATCGCCGCGCTGCTCTGGATCGGAACGATCTTCATCCTCGCGGGACAGCTCGTGGCGCTCGGAGCGATTCTCGAAACCGTGGCGCGCATTCCTGCCGCGGCCGGCTGCGCGATCGGCGGCGGCGTCATCCTGGTGTACTTCGCAGCCGGCGGGCTGTTGGCATCCGCGCGCGTCAACGTCGTCCAGCTGTTCGTGAAGCTCGCGGGCTTCGCCATCGCGTTGCCGATCGCCGTCGGGGCGATTGGCGGATGGGCGGCGCTGGCGACCGTTCGCGCAGACGACAGTACGTACTGGTCGTTCTGGCGCCTCGGCCCACCGGGCGTGATGTATCTGGCGCTTCTCGGGCCGTCGTTCTTCCTCTCGCCGGGACTCCTTCAAAAGGTGTACGGCGCGCGCGACGACCGTGCCGTTCGGCTCGGCGTCGGGCTCAACGCGCTGGGTCTCCTGCTGTATGCCGCCGTTCCGGCGATTCTCGGCATCGTCGCGCGCCGGCTGTTCCCGGATCTCGGCGCAACATCGACTGCCGCGCTGCCGCTGCTGCTGATGCACGCGGTCCCTCCAGCCGTTGGCGCCATCGGCCTCGCCGCGGTCTTCTCGGCCGAAATCAGCGCGTCCGACGCCGTCCTGTTCATGTTGACGACGTCGCTGTCCCAAGATTTGTACAAACGGTTCGTCAACCCGACGGCGACGGACGGTCAGGTCTTGCGCGTATCACGCTGGACGAGCGTCATCGCAGCAACCGTCGGCTTCGCGCTGGCCATCGTGCTCGGTGGCGTTGTCGAGGCCCTTACAATCTTCTACACGGTGCTGACGGTGGTCCTGTTCGTGCCGATCGTGGGAGGCTTGTTCGTGGCGCGCACTGACAGCCGCGCCGCGCTCGCGTCGATCGCGGCGGGAGTCGTCGCGCTGCTGGCGCTCCAGGCGACGACAGGCGGTCGCGGCTGGTCCTTCGTTACGCCCGCGCTGGCCGGCCTGTTTGCCGCCGTGGCCGCCTGGATCGTTGCGATTAACAGTCGTTCTCGGGAGGGACAGCTCACGTGAAGACGCATCCGTATCGAATCGCAATCATTGCCGGCGACGGCATCGGCCGCGAGGTCATCCCCGCGGGCCGCGCGGCCCTCGACGCCGCCGCGCGCGGCGCCGACGTGTCGCTCGCGTTCGACGAGCTGCCGTGGGGCAGCGATTACTGCCGGCAGCATGGCCGGATGATGCCGGCGGACGCGTTCGAACGGCTCGTGACGTACGACGCCATCTATCTGGGCGCGATCGGATCGCCTGGCGTGCCCGACGGCGTGTCCGCCGGAATGATTCTCGCGATCCGGCAGAAGTTCGATCAGTACGTGAACCTGCGACCGATGCGGCTGCTGAAAGGCCTCGCGTCGCCGCTGGCGAACCGCGGGCCTGCGGACATCGACATGGTCTGCGTCCGTGAGAATTCCGAAGGCGAGTACGCCGGGGTCGGCGGGCGAATTCACGTCGGCACGCCGCGCGAAGTCGCCCAGCAGACCGGCGTCTTCACGCGCGCCGGCATCGAGCGCATTCTTCGCTATGGCTTCGAGCTCGCGGCCACACGCCCACGCAAGTCCCTCGCGAGTGCGACGAAATCGAACGCACTCACCTACTCGATGGTGCTGTGGGACGAGGTCGCGGAAGCCGTCCGGAAGGACTACCCATCAGTCGAGTACCGGAAGTATCACGTCGACGCGCTCGCCGCGAGGATGGTCACGCATCCACAGACGCTGGACGTCATGGTCGCGTCGAATCTCTTCGGCGACATCCTCACCGACATCGGCTCGGCGATTTCCGGCAGCCTGGGCATCGCGCCCGGCGCGAACATCAATCCCGAGCGGACGTACCCGTCGATGTTCGAGCCCATTCACGGCTCCGCGCCGGACATCGCGGGCAAGGGCATCGCCAATCCCATCGGCGCCATCTGGGCCGGCGCGCTGATGATCGGTCACCTGGGTCGTCACGATCTCCACGATCTCATCGTCGGCGCCATCGAGCGCGTCGTCGCGACCGGCGACACGCTGACGCCTGATCTGGGCGGATCGGCGAGCACGCATGATGTCGCGGCCGCTGTTTGCCGGGAGGTGGCGGCGGGGACGTAATGCAGAAATGCAAGAATGCAGCGAATGCAGGAATGCAGGAATGCAGGAATGCAAAATGGGGAGGAATCCGCCCGAGCGAGTGGTTCAGGGCCGGGCAAAAAGTGATACTTAGTGGTTGATGACCTTCGAGATCTCTAAAGAAAACTGACGGTACGTCGCATGAATACGGCGTGTACGTGGCTCGAGATCTCGATGCACGAGTCTTTCGTTTTGCCTCCCGCATCGTCGATCTGTTTGACTTGCTCTACCAAAAGGGCGCCGCCGCACGCGCGGTTGGATATCAGCTGCTTGACGCGGGAACGTCGGTGGGTGCGAACTACGAAGAAGCCGCGGCCGGCCAGACGAAGGCGGACTTCATCGCGAAGCTGGCACTCGCTCGAAAGGAATCGCGCGAAAGTCTGTTCTGGTTGCGGCTGATTGCCGAAAAGCAGCTTCTGGATCCGGCGGTCATCAGGGACGACGTCTCCGAAGCCCGCCAGCTCACAGCAATCTTCCGAGCGATCATTGAAAAAGCCCGCTCGTCACCGCGGCGCGGGTGAAGCGTCCTGCATTCCTGCATTCCTGCATTCTTGCATTTCGCGATCTCGCACCCTCAGTGCGCGACGGTCTTCAGGTGCTCACGCAGAAGGTCGCGGCCGAAGTCGCCGTTGAAATCTCTCCACACCGAGTGGATGTGGTTGCCGTCGTTCTGCGTGTTGTCGTACTCGATGAGGAACGTCGGTCCCTGCACGCGGTAGTAGTGTTTCTGTCCGCGCTCGCTCGGCCCAGCCCAGACGAATCCAATCTTTTCGACACCGGCCTTCTTCACGCGCGCGAGGCGTTCGGCGGCCACGTCGGCCGGCATGAAGCCGATGTAGACGTCGAGCAGCTTCATCAGTTGCTCGCGCTGGCTCGCTGTCATCGCCTCCGCCATCAATCCCGACGGCGACAGCGGCTTGATGTCCACATTGGCCATCGTCAGCATGTCCCCGGGCGCGGTCCTGTCGATGAGAGCCTTCTCGCGCTGCGACGCATCGAGCGACATCAGGAGGTCACGCGCCGTATCTTCCTCCGCGCCGAGAATGCGCAGGCCCTTCTTCGGCCCTTCGCGTACCTCCGCCGGATTCGATCCGAAGAACGTCGGCGATGTCGCAACCATCGCGCCGTTGACGATCGTGAAGTGCAGCGAGACGTGATGGCCCTCCACTCGCCAGGCCCACGTGTCCTTCGCGGACGGCGTGCCGAAGATCGAGAAGAAGTACCGCTCCGAATCGCGCACGATCGGCGCGTTGCGCGGCGGTGCACCTGCGGCCGGCGGCGGCGCGGCCGCGCGCTCGGCGGCTTCGAGCGCGCCGAGAACGGTCTCGAGATCCATGATCGACGACGCGGTCAGATAGCCGCGCTGGCTCAGGCTCGCCTTCAGCAGGTCGTGCGCGAGCTTGCGCTGCGGCTCGGTCATCTCCTTGATCGTCAGGCCGTTTCTCGGAAACATCGGCGGCGGACCGGTCGGGATGAAATGCCAGTGCATCCGCTCGTCGGCGTCGAACGCAAATGACGCTTTCTGCCGCTGTTCGGGCGTCAGGCTCGCCGCGAACTTCGTCGCGGCCGACAGCATCGTTGCCGACGATCGCTCGGCGCTGACCAGGGACCCCGCAGCTCCGGCGACGACGAAGCAGATGGCCAGCCAGAACCGGACGGATTTCACGACGCGCATGTGCCCTCCTGTCCGCATGGACCTGTGAATTCTAGACGATGTCGCCCGGCTTGACCTGCTCTTCGGCCGGGAGGAGGATTTGCCAGGAAGCCATGGATCGGACGCGTCAGCGCAGGCTTGCGGCGGCCGGATTCTTCGTCGTCCTGGCGGCGAACCTGGTCGGGGCCCGTAGAGCCGGCGACCCACCGAAGCTCGAGCAGGTGCTGGCGCGAACCGCCGCCTACGTCGCCGATTTCGAGCGACAGCTCTCGGGTATCGTCGCCGACGAGGACTACACGCAGCAGGTGCGCGGCGGGAAGGTGTCCATCCCCGAAGAGCTCCGTCGCCTCCGTTCGGATCTGCTGCTCGTCAAACCAGTCGGCTCGCAGGACTGGATGCAGTTCCGGGACGTCTATGAAGTCAACGGCATCGCGGTTCACGATCGCACCGATCGCCTGATGAAGCTGTTCGTGGATCCGACCGAATCGGTCAACGCGCGGCTGCGGGCCATCGTCAACGAAAGCGCGCGATTCAACATTGGGTCGGTCGATCGCACGATGAACGTCCCGATTCTGCCGCTCCGCTTCCTCGAAGCGAAGAACCAGTGGCGCCTCAAGTTCAAGCGGGCGGCCGACTCGAAACCCGGCGACGGCGCCGTCCTCCCGCCTTCGGACCCCGGGCGCTTTCGAATCGCCACGGAGGTCTGGACGATTCAGTACCAGGAGCGCGAGCCCGGCACGATCGTCCGGACGACGCGCCTTCGCGACATCTTTGCGCGGGGCCGATTCTGGATCGACCCGGCCGACGGCAAGGTGCTGATGAGCGAGATGATTCTCGAGAACGGCAGCGTCCGCGGCACGATGCTGGTCAACTTCCAATCCGAGCCGCTTCTGGGACTTCTGGTGCCGATCGAGATGAAGGAGCGCTACGACAAGACGCGGGACGGATCGGTCATCGAGGGATTCGCGACCTACGGAAAGTTCCGCCAGTTCAAAGTCCTGGTAGACGAGAAGCTCGGACCCATCAAACAATAGGCTCACTATGCCTGCACGACCGACCTGGAAGGGTTACCTCAAGATCAGCCTCGTCAACATCCCGATCAAGGTGTTCCCGGCGACGGACGCCGGAGCCACCCTGAGCTTCAATCAGCTGCACGCGGAGTGTCAGACGCGCATCCAGCAGAAGCGCTGGTGCCCGCACTGTCAGCGCGAAGTCGCCAACACCGATCTCGTCAAGGGCTTCGAATTCGAGAAGGGCCGCTACGTCGTTGTCGAGGATGAGGACATCGAGAAGGTCCGGGTCGAATCGACGCGCGTCATCAACCTCGAGAAGTTCACGGACGACACGGAGATCGATCCGATCTATCTGGAGCGGCCGTATTACCTGGCGCCGGACGGCCCGGTGGCGCGCGAGGCGTTTGCGGTCATCCGCGAAGGCATGAAGGGCAAGGCCGGCATCGGGAAAGTCGCCCTTTACGGCCGGGAGTACCTGATCAAAGTCCAGCCGCGCGAGAAGGGGCTCATCATGTACACGCTCCGGCACGCCAACGAGATCCGCAGCATGGAAGCCATCGACGAGCTGAGCGACATGCCGGCAAAAGTAAAGCCGGAAGAAGTGAAGCTCGCCCAGCAGGTGATGGCGACGTTCGAGGGGCACGTGGACTTCGAGTCGTACAAAGACGAATACCAGGTCGGCTTGCGGGAAATCATCGACGCGAAGATCGAGGGCCGTGAGATCGTCGCGCCCGAAGTCGAGGCGCCGCCCAAGGTGGTCAACCTCATGGAGGCGCTGCGCAAGAGCCTCGACACGATCAGCGCGAAGAAGAAGCCGGCGCCTGTTTCGCGGATGCCAGCCGCAAACGCGAGGCGGAAGCGTGCATAGCCGGTCAATCGAGGTGCGACGATGACACGCGGGCGCCGGTTCACGACGCTTCTGGCGATGCTGATGACGATTTCGATGCTGCGCCAGGCCGGTGCCCGGGCGCAAATCCCTGCGGTCGCCGGGGACTGGCAGTTCGCGCAGGACATCTACGGCAACACGTTGTATCGCCGACTCACGATTGCGATCGACGGCACGGCTGTCTCGGGCACGATCGGCCGCGACACGATCACCGGAACCGCCGGCAGCGGCAGGATCCATTTCACGTCGCGCTCCGGTGAGTCATCCGACGAATTCGATGCAACGCTGGCGGACGACAGTCTGACTGGTTCACTGGTCCATACGCAGCCCGACGATCCGAAAACGACGCGCTATTCGTGGACGGCCCGCCGGATCCCGGCGCCGAAACCGGGACCGCCCGTGCGGCACGAGTTCGTGCCGAAGACCTTTCATCGCGTGTTCTCCGCCTCGATCGAGCCGGCGCTGCACATCTGGCCCGGCGATACCGTACACACGACGACCGTCGACGCGGGCGGCACCGACGAAAAAGGTGTGACGCGCGTGCTCGGCGGCAATCCGCAGACCGGACCATTCTTCGTCGAGACCGCGATGCCAGGAGACGTACTGGCGGTGACGCTGAACCGCGTCCGGCTCAATCGCGATTGGGCGACGAGCGACGATGCGCTGATGGCGAGAGCCATGGACAGCGCCCTCGCGGTCAAGATGAAAGACGTCGGAAAAGGCGTCCGCTGGAAGATCGATCGCGAGCGCGGCGTCGCCTCGCCGGAGGTTTCGGAGGGGAAGCTCCGCTCCTTCACGATTCCGCTTCGACCGATGCTCGGGTGCATCGCGGTCGCGCCGGGTTTTGCGCAAGCGCCGATGCCGACCGGCGACTCGGGTCCGTTCGGCGGCAACATGGACTTCAACGAGATCGTCGAGGGGACGACCGTGTATCTCCCCGTCGGCCAGCCGGGCGCGCTGCTCTTTGTCGGCGACGGACACGCTGCACAGGGCGATGGGGAACTCAATGGAAACGCGCTCGAGACCTCGATGGAGGTCGAGTTCACGGTCAATGTCGTCCGATCGAAGCCGCTCGCGTCCCCTCGGGTCGAATCCGCAACACACCTGATGACGGTTGGACTTGGTGGAACCCTCGAAGATGCGATGCGGCGGGCGACGAGCGGAATGACCCAGTGGCTCGAGCAGGACTACGGCCTTTCGCCGTCGGAAATCGCGATCGTTCTGGGGAGCGCGACCGAGGTACACGATTGGCGAGGTCGCCGACCGCAACGTTGGTGTCGGCGCCAAGCTTCGCAAGGAGCGGCTCGCGCCGCTCAAACGATGAGCGATCAAGACCGCACGCGAAGTGTCACGGAGCACATCATGACAAAGATCGGTGCAGCGGTTGCTGTCGCGCTCCTGTGGACCGCCGCCGCCACGGCCCAGGCACTAACGTCCCGCGGCGTCACCGCCGAGGACTACTACGCGTTCGAAACGCTGAGCGATCCGCACTTCTCCCCCGACGGCACGACGATCGCCTTCGTCGTCACGACCGTCGATCAGAAGCAGAATCGCCGCCGCAGCGAAATCCGCGCGGTTCAGAGCGACGGCTCACGGCCACCGGTCGTCATGACCTCGACGGCGCAGTCGTCCAGCAGTCCACGATGGAGCCCTGACGGCAAGACACTCGCGTTCCTGTCGGCGCGGCCGGCAGCCGATTCGAGCGATGCGGCCGCCGGACGCACGCAGATCTGGCTGATGCCGCTCGGCGGCGGCGAGGCGCGACGCGTGACGAGCGTGTTGAACGGCGTCACGAGCTTCCAGTGGTCCCCGGATGGCAGCCGCTTCCTCGTCGTCAGCCGCAGCGGACTGAACGACGAGGCCAAATCGCCCAGCGATGTGCGGCACTACGCCCACTCGAATTACAAGTTCAACGACACCGGCTGGTTCGACGACAAGCGATCGCATATCTGGGTCGTTGACGTCGCGACAGGCCGGGCGACGCAGATCACGTCCGGCGACGACTGGAACGACACCGATCCGCAATGGTCGCCGGACGGCCGACGGATCGCGTTCGTGTCGGATCGGACGGGCCGAGCCTTCGACGAAGGACACAACACGGATGTGTGGGTCATCGATGCGAACGGCGGTCCGCTGACGAAGATTTCGGATCACGAGACAGGCGACGGTCAGCCGCGCTGGTCGCCCGATGGCCAGACGATCGCGTTCGTCAGTTCGGTTCCTGAGAAATCTCACGCCAAGATCTGGCTCGCCTCGTCGTCCGGCGGATCGGCGTCGAGGCTCGCCGCCGAAGCGCTGGACGTGTTGCCCTCCGCGCTTCGCTGGGCCGAAAACGGCAAGGCGCTGTACTTCGAAACCGGCTTCCACGGCACGTCGCAGATTTATCGAGTGGACCTGGGCACGAAGCGCGCCGCCGCGGTGACCGCCGGCGACCGGACGTATCGCTACGCGGACATCTCGGCCCCCTCGACCGCGCCGGGGCAGGAAAGCTTCTGTACGCGATGAACGACCCGAGCCGACTGGACGATCTGTACGTCGCGGATCTCGACGGAAAGAACCCGAAGCAGCTGACGCATCTCAACGAAGCGCTGTGGAAGCAGCTGGTGCTCGTGCCGGTGGAGCGTCTGCCCTACAAGGGCGCCGACGGCTGGGACGTGGACGGCTTCTTCATGAAACCGGTCGGCTGGGAGGCGGGCCGGAAGTACCGATGATCCTCACCATACACGGAGGGCCGGCCGGCCAGTACGGCTTCGACTGGTACCACGAGTTTCAGGTCTACGCCGCACGCGGCTGGGCCGTGTTCTTCGCCAATCCGCGCGGTTCCACCGGCTACGGAGAAAAGTTCGAGCGCGGTATCGAGCTGAACTGGGGCGGCAAGGATTATGTGGACATCATGAACGGCGTGGACGCGGCGCTCGCGAAATATCCGTGGCTCGATCGCGACCGCCTCGGCGTGACCGGCGGCAGCTACGGCGGCTTCATGACGAACTGGATCATCAGCCACACCAATCGGTTCAAGGCCGCGGTCACGCTGCGCAGCCTCTCCAACTTCGTCAGCGACGACGGGACCCGCGACGGCGCGTACGGCCACGCCGACGATTTTCAGGGCGACATCTTCGAGAAATTCGAGCTCTATTGGGATCGGTCACCGCTCAGTACGCGAAGAACGTGAAGACCCCGACGCTCGTGCTGCACTCCGACAACGACTTCCGCGTACCGATCGAACAGGGCGAGCAATGGTTCCGCGCGCTGCGCCACTACGGCGTGACGAGCGAAATCGTGTTCTTCCCGCGCGAGAACCACAACCTGACGCGCACGGGCGAGCCAAGGCATCTGGTCGAAAGCATCAACTGGCAGGTGTACTGGTTCGATCGATACCTGAACGGCAACGCCAGCGCAGTGGCGCCGGACGCGCCGCAACGGAAAGGGACGACGAGTCAGCACTAGCGAAATGCGGCATCTGTGCATTTCCTGCATCCGCTGATTGGAGGCCGCGTCATGAGATCGATCGCGCCGGCCGTATTGCTCGCTGCTTTGTGCATGCCACTCGACTCGTTCGGTCAAGCGCATCCCGACTTCTCCGGCACCTGGACAATGGATCCGTCGCAGAGCGCGCTGGCGGTTCAGAACGAGCCCGTTCGTTCACGCACGCTGGTGATCGACCAGGGCGCCACTGAGCTCGCCATCGAAACCCGCCGCGAAGACAAGAGCGACACCGTGCGCTATCAGCCCGGTGGGCCGGGCGCGATGAGTTCCACCGCCGGCCGCTCGTCGCTGCTCGCCTCGGTGTGGTACTGGGACGGCCGCAGGCTCGTCACCGAGACGGTGCGAAACGTCAGCGACGCGACCGTCCGGACGCGCGAGGTGCACTCGCTGGATTCGACCGGCGACGAGATGACCGTCGAAACGCTCCTCGTCGTCGAGCACGGCTACACGCTGCGCGGCGCGCAGAATTACGCCAACGGCAAGGACGTGTACAAGCGGGTCAGGCAGTAAGAGGAGCGCGAAGGCTTCAGCCGAGCAATCTAGGCCCGAACGAAATCGATGAACCCGCGCTCGACGTCGACGCCGTCCAGGCGCACGCGCAGCCGGTCGCCGACGTCGAGACCGGCCTCGCCTCGAACGAGCTTGCCTTCAATCGGCGGTAGCGGCACGCGGACGAACGTGCCCTTGTTCGACGCGCCGGTGACGAACGCGTTGAAGACCTCGCCGATCCTCGACGCGACCAGGAGCGCCGTCGCCGACTTCCGCACCTGTCGCTCGACTTTGTTGGCCGCGTCCTCCTGACGCGTGCACTGCCCCGCCAGCTGCTCCAGCTCGTCGAGTGAGTACGGCGGCGTGTGTCCGGCAAGCGAGGCCTTCAGCAGGCGCTGCGTGATGAGATCGGGATAGCGGCGGTTTGGCGCGGTGGAGTGCGAGTAGTTGCGAACGGCGAGGCCAAAGTGCCCGGGCGCCTCGGCGCCCGGCGGATCGACGACATATTCGCCCGAACCCAGAAGACGGATGATCGTCATCGACAGATCCACGAACGTCGCCGGATCCGCCTGACGGCGGCGCGTCAGGAACGCCGACAGCGCGGCGGAATCAGGCGCGTCCGGCAGGGTCTCCCCCAGATCCGCCGCCACGCCACGAATCCTCCCCCAGCGCTCCGGCGACCTGACGACGCGGCGAAGCGACGGGAATCCCCGCGCGTCCAGAAAAACGGCGACCACACCGTTGGCGGCAATCATCAGGTTTTCGATGAGCGACTTGGCGCGATTGGGCCGTTCCGGCGTGACGTCGTGCAGCGTATCGCCGTCGAAGACGGCGCGAACCTCGCCGGTCTCGAACTCGAGGGAGCCGCGGCGTCTCCGCACCTCGTTCAGCGCCTGCGCAACCTGATCCTGCACGCGGAGCTGATCGTCCATGCCGGCGACGTCCGCGGCCGGCTCGGGCAGCGGCCCGGTGCCTTCGATCCATGCCGCGACACTGTTGTAGGCCAGCTTCGCCTTATTGCGGACACGCGCGCCGTACACGTCCGACGATCGCAGACTGCCGTCCGTGCCAACCACCAGCTCCACCACGATGGCGAGGCGGTCTTCGCCGTCGTTCAACGACGTCATGTCCGTCGAGAGCTCTTCGGGCAGCATCGGAAAAATGATCGCCGGTGTGTAGACCGACGTGGTGTTCTGCGCCGCGTGCCGGTCGCACGGCGATCCTTTTCTGACGGCGGCGTCCACGTCAGCCACGGCCACGAGCACGCGAACGTCACCGCTCGCGCCCTTCGCCGCCACGCTCAGCTGATCGAGATCCCGCGAGTCGTCATTGTCGATCGAACACCACAGCATCCCGCGCAGATCGCGGACCGGTTCTTCGGTCACCCCCGGCGGGCCCGTCAGTTGCGCCACCTGCGCGCGCGCATCGGCGGGGAACTCGGGATCGAGGCCGTGTTCGCGCATGGCGCGCACGGCGATGGCGCGCAGGCGCGCGCGGTGTGACGTCGGCACAGTCATCGAGCAGCGTATCCTGGACGATGGCATGGATGGACGCAGAGAGATCCTGCACGAGCGCGTCGATCTGCACCTGGTGAGTGCGGAAGCTGAGGACGCAGACGCGCCCGAGGTACCGGCCGCCGGCCACGGCGCCGGTGATCATCACTCGACCGAGTCGCGTCGTGCGATCCATCAGCTCTCGCGTGGCGGCGTCTTCGTCGCGTCGCGACGCGCCCGGCCACGTGAGATGAAACGCAAAGAGCGACAACTCCGGCGGGGCGTCGACGACCACGTGAGGGAGTGCGGCGACGCGCCGTGCGGCGTCGAGCGCGAGCGCCCGTTTTTCGGCCAGCGCCGATCGGAACGCCGCGGCCCCGAAGCGCTTGACGGACAACCACACCCGAAGGCCCGGGAAACCGCGCGACAGCTCCGGGCCGTGCTGACTGGGATCGTAGAAGTCCTCCGGATGCGGCATCGCGGGCAGGTAGTCCGCGGTGGCTTCGTGCGCCGCGCGCAGCGCGGCACCGTCCCGCACCAGCAGCGCTCCGGTCCCGTATGGAAGGAACATGCCCTTGTGCGGATCGAGCGTCAACGAATCGGCACGCGTGAGTCCACCAAGCAGCGGCTTCAACTCGTCGCACAGGTAGAAGAACGCGCCGTACGCGCCGTCAATGTGATGCCACACATTGGCCCGCGCACACACGTCGGCGATGGCGTCGAGCGGATCAACCGCGCCGGTGTTCGTCGTGCCCGCGCTCGAGACGACCGCGAACGGCGTGAGGCCCTCGCGCCGGTCGCGATCGATGGCCCTCTGCAGGGCGTCCACCGGAAGACGAAACTGCGCGTCGGAAGGAATCGCTCGAACGCGGTCGGGCATGACGCCAGCGAGCTTCGCCGACTTCAGGACCGAATGGTGAGCCTGGTCGGAGGTGTACAGCACGCCCCGCCGAATATCCGCCCCGAGGTGGCATTCGCGCGCGCACAGAATGGCGTTGAACGTCGCCATCGATCCGCCGCTCGTGAACAAGCCGCGCGCCTCGGCGGGAAATCCCATCCACTCGCGCAGCCAGTCGAGCGCGTTGGCTTCCAGCTGGACGAGCGCCGGTGCCGCCTGCCACACGCCGGTGTAGCGGTTGGTCGTACCGGCGATGAAATCCGCGAGCGCAGCCGTGTACAGCCCGCCGCCGGGAATGTAGGCAAGGTAGCCGGGCGATGGCGCGGTGAACGAGCGCGGGATCCACTCGCGAAACAGCTGATCGATGACGGCCCGAGCGGGGTTCCCCGCTCGGGCACCGGCTCGCGCATCTTTCGGCACAGGTCCGCGGCGTCCACGTCTCCGCATACCGGTTGATCGCGCAGCGACTCGATGTGCGCGACCGCACGCGCCACCACGTCTGCCGCGATCGCCCTCATTTCGTCCGCCGACAGTTCGAGATCTACGAAATCCAATCCTTGACCTTGTAGTACGCCCCTGCCAGCGGCAGAAACCAGGGATTGCCGCGGTAGAACGGGATCGTCGGACACGCGATATCAAAGAGCGGGTTGTCTACCGTCGCGCCGCCGATCCGTCGTCCGATCAGATCGCCCAGCTCCGTCGCCAGGGCGATGCCGTGACCGGCGTATCCACCTGCGAAATGCACGCCGCCGATCGTTCCTGCGTGCGGCAGCTCGTCGCGCGTAAAGGCAACGTTGCCGCCCCAGGCGTAGTCGATGCGCACGGCTACCAGTTCAGGAAACACGGTCGTCATGCCGCGACGAAGAATCTCGGCGGCACGGCGAACCGACTCCGCGTCGGGCGGAGTGAATTCCGCTCGGCCGCCAAACAGCACCCGGCGGTCGCTCGTCACCCGAAAGTAGTAGAGGAAGTGTTTCGAGTCAAACGCCATCCGGCGCTTCGGCAGGAGCGCGGCGGCTTGCGATTCCGGCAACGGCTCGGTGGCGATGATGTAGCTGCCGACCGGCACGAACCGGCGCTGGATCTCTGGCGTCGCGGCGCCGGTGTATCCGTTGGTCGCCACCAGCACGTCATGGGCGGCGACGTCGCCGGCCGTTGTCCGGACGCGCCAGCCTGACGCTGCGCGATCGAGCCGCGCGACCCTGGTGCCGGCGACAATGCGGGCGCCGTATTTCGTGGCGACCGCCGCAAGGCCCGTGACGTACAGCGCCGGATTCAGCGACGCGCTTCGTTCGTCGACGAGCAGCCCGTGGTACGTGTCGCTCCCGATTTCCGTGCGCTGTCGAGACGGTTCGACGATGCTCACGGTGTGATTGAAGACGCGGGCGAGCAGTGCCTGCTCGTCGTGGAACGCGCGAAAGTGAGCGGGCTTCCACGCCGCCTGCATGTGTCCGACGCGTTCGAGCTCGCAGATGATGTGCTCGTCGGCGACCAGCGTCTCGAGGTTTGCGATCGCGCCTTCGGCAGCGTCGAACAACGCCCGGGCGCGACCCTCGCCGTAGGTGCTGACGAGACTCGCCGGGTCGACTCTCAGGCCGGTGAGGACCTGACCACCATTCCGCGAGCTCGCGCCCCAGCCGGCGGCTTCGCCATCGACCACGAGCACCGACGCGCCTGAGAGCGCAAGCCTTCGCGCGGCAGACAGCCCGGTGTAGCCCGCTCCAATGACGAGGACGTCAACCGCGGGAGGGAGTCCGGGCAACTGCCGGGCGCCCGAGTCAGGTACCGCAAACGGTGAAGAACCGTCTGCACCCGGCGGAACGGTGTCCCACCAGTACGGTCGCTCGATCAACGGGCGGCGACCGGCAGCGCAGCAGCGGCCAGGATGGTCCGGCTCCGACGCTCCTGCACGAACGCGACGACTCTCAACTGCGAGCGCTGCCAGTCCGACGCGATTGGAATCTCGGCGCGCACCGTGGATTCGGCGTCGCGAGCAGCCTCCCCGGCTGATGCGAAGTACCGGACGACGGCGGTGTGCGTCAGGACGCGACCGTGATTTTCACCGCTGGTCACGTCGGATCGAAGTCGATCTTCGGTCACGGCTACCATCACGTCCGCGCGGGCGGCGTCTCGGGGAAGATCGGCAGTCGTGATGGCGACGGCCACCGCGCGGCCGCTGCCCGCCGCCGCGCTCTCATTCCGCCTGTCGTCGAATGTGATGCGAACGCGACCGTGGGGAATTGCCGCGGCCCGCTCGAGCGCGCGACGCGCGGCGTTCGCGTCGCTACCGACGAACTCCGTCCTCCCGTCGACGATCATCTGAGGCGTATAGACGCTGTCGGTGTTGAACCTGGCCCCGTACACCTGCTGACGACTGGTCAGCGAGGCCGAGGCGAAGCGATCCTTCCAGCCCTGCCGGTCCCAGTAGTCGACGTGCTCGCCGAGCGCGATGACCTGCGCCCCCGCGACGGGCTGGGTTTCGACGAGTTTCTGCAGGAACACATCCGCGGGCGGACAACTTGAACAGCCTTCGGAGGTGAACAGCTCCACGACAATCGGCACGGCAGGACCGGCACCGCCGCCCCCGGGCGAGGATGGTTCTGGCGGCGACGCGAACATCGTCGCGGCTGTCACACCCGCCGCCACGACGACGACAATTGCGAGCGCCTTCATCGATCTCATCTTACGCCTCCGCCGGCCGCCCCCGGCGGAGAACCCACCAGATGATCGCCACGAACACGACGGCCACGGCGATGAACGTCAGGCCGAAGAGCCAGAGTGTCCGGTAGAGAATCGACTGCGTCTGCATGCGCGCCTCGAGACTGAGCGGCACGCCGCGGAGCCGATCGGCCAGCGGTTGCTCCCACACCAGGATGTTCCCGCGCCCGATATCACGCCTGGTGTTGTGAAACTCGATCTTGCTCGGCAGGTGCAGGCGGAACGCCACCATTTCCTGGCCGCCCCATCCGACGTTGCCCACGTCCTTTCCGGCTGCCGCGCCGACGGTCTGCTGGTAGACATATTGATCGCCGACCCGATCGAACCGATACGACGACCAGCCAAACGCCGACGTCGAGCCCAGCCGCCGCACGTCGTCCACGGACAGGCGCACGTGCACGAATCGCCGGCCGCTCCGCCGCGATTGCGTGACTGACGTGACGCGCACACCCGGCGCGGTGAAGTAGTCGCGCACGGTCTCTCGATCGATCCGCGGGGATCGCGAGTCGAACGACGTGCCTCGAAGCGCGTTGAGGGACACGATCGACCCGTTCACGTACAGCGTCGCCGACCCATCGAGCGACAGGAACATCTCTTCTTCGTATTCGTCCTGACGGAACAAGCCGCCGCCAGCGCAGGACGCGCAGAGCACCCCGGCGAGTGCGACGCCGCACAGGATCGTACGCGACATCCCCGCATTCGACGGTCGGACACTCCGATCGGGCGCGCCCGCGCCAAAGGGCATAACCCCCAATGTTATAGGAAGTGCGAATCTTCGTGGCCCCACGATGAATGTGCTCTCTGGCGCCTCGGATACACTTACGTGTGCTCTATCTGATCGACGGCAGCTCACAGATGTACCGCGCGTTCCACGCGCCGGTCCGCACCGCCGAAGGTGGATTCCTTCGCAACGCCCAGGGACGACCGACCAACGCCGTCTATATCTTCGTCACCATGCTGCGCAAGCTCCTGAACGAGCATCGTCCCGAATACATCGCGGCGTCGTTCGATCTCCCCGGCCGCACGTTTCGTGACGAGCTCGCAGCGGACTACAAGGCCAACCGGGCGCCGATGCCGGACGAACTCGCTGAGCAGATCCCGATGGTGCACGCCGCCTGCGAGGCCTTGGGCGTCCCGATCCTCACGTCCGAACGGTACGAGGCCGACGACGTGATCGGCACGCTGGCGACCAGGGCGCTGGCCGCCGGGTTCGACGTGGCGATCGTCACGGGCGACAAGGACTTCTTCCAGCTCGTGCGGCCCGGCATCAGTGTCTACAACCCGCGCGACGAAGGCACCTGGTACGACTCGGAAGGCGTGAAGGAGAAGTTCGGCGTGCCGCCCGATCACGTCGTCGACATGCTTGCGCTCATGGGTGACACGATCGACAACATCAAAGGCGTGCCGGGGATCGGCGAGAAGGGGGCGAGCGAGCTGATCGCGATGTACGGCTCGCTCGAAAACCTGATAGAGCATGCGTCGGAAATCAAACACAAGCGTTACCGCGAAGGCTTGCTCGCCAACATCGAATCGGCCAGACAGAGCCGCGAGCTCGCACGGATCCGGACCGACGTGCCGGTCGATTTCGTCGCGGACAACCTGAAGTTCCGCGGCGGTTCGCGGGAGCGGTCGTTCCAAATCTTCACCGAGCTCGGATTCCGCGCCTTCGCCCACGAATACGCGCCGACCGTGCAGTCAGTGGCAAAAACCTACCGGACCGTGAACACGCCGGAGGATCTGAACGCGCTGGCCGCGCAGCTGCGAACGGCCGGCCGTTTTGCGCTGCACATCGTCGCGGATCAGCCCGGACCGATGCGGGCGACAATTGCAGGGCTGTCGTTCTCGACGTCACCGCACGGCGGCGCGTACGTGCCGATCGAGCATCGGGCGCTCGGGGCGATTGCCAGCGTGTCTGGCGCGACCGCGTTCGGAGCGCTCAAAGCCGTCCTCGAGGATCCCTCGATCCGCAAGGACGCACACGATCTCAAGTTCGCCGCCATCGTCTGCGAGCGCTTCGGCGTGGACCTTCGAGGCCTCGAGCTCGACACCATGCTGGCAAGCTATCTGATCGACGCGACGCGTTCCGAGCACCGCCTCGAAGATCTCGCGCTCGAGCTCGTCAGCTACAAGGCGATTTCGGACGAAGAGGTCTGCGGGAAGGGCGCGAAGGCGGTGTCGATCGCAGACCTTCCGGTCGAAGCCGCGGTGGACCTCGCCTGTGAGCGCGCGGACCTCGTCGGCCAGCTCGTGCCGATTTTTCGAACGCAGCTCGAGAAGGACGACCTCGCCGGCGTCTACGAGACACTCGAGCGTCCGCTGATTCCCGTGCTGGTGCACGTCGAGCGTGCCGGCGTACGGATCGATGGTCCGGCGCTGGCGAGCCAGTCGAAACGCGTGGAACAGGATCTCGCCCAGCGCACGACGCAGATCTACGAACTCGCGGGCGGCGAGTTCAACATCAACTCACCGAAGCAGCTGGCCGAGGTGCTCTTCGATCGGATGCAGCTGCCCGTGCTCAAGAAGACGGGCGCCTCTCGGGCGCCGTCAACGGCTGTTGAGGTGCTCGAGGAACTCGCGCTGGCGCACGAACTGCCGCGATACATCCTCGAGTGGCGTGCCCTGATGAAGCTCAAGGGGACCTACATCGACGCACTGCCCCAGCTGGTCAATCCAGCGACCGGTCGTGTGCACACCTCATTCAACCAGGCCGTCGCGGCGACCGGACGTTTGAGCAGCAGCGATCCCAACCTGCAGAACATCCCGATCAGAACTGCGCTCGGCCGTGAAATCCGGCGGGCATTCATCGCCGATCCGGGCAACGTTCTCATCTCGGCGGATTATTCGCAGATCGAGTTTCGTGTGCTGGCTCACCTCGCAGACGAGCCGGTGCTCGTCGAGGCCTTTCGTGAAGGCGCGGATTTTCACGAGCGGACGGCCACGAAAATCTTCGGCACGAGCAGCGGGCGCGATGCCCACGAGCTGCGGGCCGTCGCCAAGATGGTCAACTACGCGCTTCTATACGGCAAGAGCGCGTTCACGCTGTCGAAGGATATCGGCGTCACGCAGCAGGCGGCACAGGAATTCATCGACGCGTATTTCGACGGCTTTCCCAGGGTTCGCGCCTTCATCGATCGCACGCTCGAGGAAGCTCGCGTCAGCGGCGTCGTCAGGACGCTGTACGGACGACGACGGCTCGTGCCGGAATTGAACAGCCGCAACGGTCAGGTGCGGATGGCCGCCGAGCGTGTCGCGGTCAACCTGCCGATTCAGGGCACCGCTGCGGACATCATGAAGCGCGCAATGATCGACGTGCACCAGGCGCTCCTCCCGCATCCGGATGCCCGGATGATCCTGACGGTTCACGACGAGCTGCTGTTCGAGGTCCCGAGAGATCGCGCCGACGAGTGCGCGGCCATCGTGCGCGATCGGATGCAGTCAGCGGCCGCGCTGAACGTGCCGCTGACAGTGGACGTCGGCATCGGGGAGAACTGGAAGGACGCGAAGCACTGAGCGCTACTTGCTCCAGCGCTGCTTGAAACGCTCCCAGTCGTTGCGGATGTTGTCGGGCGGCTGCGCCAGCACCTTGGCGCGCTCGGGCACGATCGCGGTGGTCACCAGACGATCCAGATCGCCGCGCAGCTGCGCGCCACGGTCCGGTGCGAGCGGTGCCCGCACCCAGCCCGCGAGCGCGGCATCCCAGGCGGCCTGGAGATCACCCTGGGCGCGAGCCGCCGCGGCAAGCCAGTACGCCGCCGCGCCGCTGCCCGGATGGAGCGCCAGCTCCTCTTCGAGCCGTGCGCGCATCTTCTGATACACGCCCTGGCGATCGATCTCGGGCCGCGGCCGCGTGTCGCGGTCGAGCGCCGTCGCCCACCAGTCGAGCACGTGCTCGCGAGCGGGGCCGGCCAGCAGATCGCCGCTGCGCAGAATCGTGTCGAAGATCGTCGCGGCTGCCCCAAAGGCGTTGTCGAGATAGAGCGCTTCGCCGAGGCCGACGATGTACTCGGTGCGTTCGCGCGGGGGAAAGCGTTCGGGATTCAGCCGTCGGAGGCGCTCGCGGGCGTTCGTCAAGTCATCGGCGACCGCGCTGCCCCGGAATCGCTCGAGATAAGCCCGTGCGGCGATCAAATCCGCGCCGTCTGCCGACGCCGGAATCTGGTGCGCCTGCTCGGCGGCTTCAATCGCCGCGTCGTACTGCCGCTGATTGTAGAGTTGCCGCGCTTTTGCGAGCGGATCGTCGGCCGCGCCCATGGCCAGGGCTGCGACGAGCGCGAGAGTTGAGGCGCGAGCGAGCCCACTGGGCATTCCGGCGATCGTAGCACGGGGGGTACAATGCCGGGCGATGGCCGACCCGCGGATCATCCCGCGCGACCAGCACGTGATTTCGCGCCGCGACATCGATCCCGATGCGCTCAAGGTGCTCTATCGCCTTCGCCAGGGCGATCACGCCGCGTATCTCGTCGGCGGCAGCGTGCGCGACCTGCTGCTCGGACGGCGGCCGAAGGACTTCGACATCGGCACGTCGGCGCATCCCTATCAGGTCAAGAAACTCTTCCGCAACTGCTGGATCATCGGCCGGCGATTCCGCCTCGCGCACGTCAAGTTCGGTCCGAAAGTCATCGAGGTCGCGACGTTCAGACGGCAGGTCGCGCCGGGCGAAGAGGTCGTGCAGGATGGCGTGCCCGCACCCGATCCGTCCACGACCGAAGGGCAGCATCTTGTCCACCACGACAACACGTTCGGCACGCCGGAAGAAGATGCGTTTCGACGCGACTTCACGATCAACGCGCTCTTCTACGACATCGCGACGTTCTCCGTCATCGACTACGTCGATGGCCTCGAGGATCTCCAGGCAGGCATCGTCAGGTCGATTGGCGATCCCGACGTGCGCCTGAAGGAAGACCCGGTGAGGATGATCCGGGCGATCGCGCTCGCGGCGCGCCTTGACTTCACGATCGAACCGACACTCCTCGCCTCGATCCGGACGCATCGCCATGAGATTGCCAAGAGCTCGGCGCCGCGAATGATCGAGGAGTACTACAAGATCCTGCGGTCCGGATCGGCCGAGAAAGCCTTCCGATCGCTCGCTGCGGTCGGACTTCTCGAGCCGACGTCGCCCGAGCTGCACGCCGGCGCCGCCGATCCTCTATGGAAATCGCTTGCCGCACTCGACGCCTATCGCAGGCGATTTGAATCCGCGCCCCAAACGCTGACGAACGCGATTCTGATGGGCACGCTCCTGGCCCCGCTCGGAGCCGGCCCGCAGAGTTCGGTGTGGAATGCCCATCGGCCGCGGCCGCGCGACGGATCAGCGGACGCGGCGCCGCCGCCAGGCCCGCGACTGGGCGACCTCCCGCTCGCACGGAAAGACGTCGAGCGGCTGCGTCAGATCTTCAGCCTGCAGCGGCGGCTGCACGATCTCTCGGCCAATCCCCGCGCGCAGCGTGGTCTCGCGCATCGTCCCGTGTTCGCGGACGCGCTCACCTGGCTCGAGATCCACGGTAACGCTCCACAGCTGGTCGAGCAGTGGAAAGCCATCGCGCCTGCGCCGGATTCCACGATGCCGTCTGATCAGGCAATCGCCGCCGGCGAGGGGCCACAGCCCAGACGACGACGGCGACGACGACGGCGTCGACGATTTACATCAACGCAATAAGTCCTACGCTAGCCAGAGCAGTCCAAGCATCAGCCGCGAAGGCACGAAGCCACTCATGGGGCTGTCCAAATGAATTCTTCGTGTGTTCGTCGCGAGAGTTACGCGGCGACTTCTTCGATGGTCTTGTACGGACGCGCGAGCCCAAGGGCGATCAGCAGTTTGATGACCGGCCAGGCTGGATCGATCTCGCTCGGACGGAAGCTGAACTTCGGGCTGCGCGGATAGCCGTGATGGTTGTTGTGCAGGCCTTCGCCACCCGTCAAAAGCGCCACGAACCGGATGTTGGTCGCGGTGTTCTCGAAATTTCTGTAGCCGACGTGGTGGCACAACCCGTTGATGGATGACGAGAGCACGAAGACGTACATCACCGCGTGGACCGCGGCGGCGAGAAGGCCCCACCACACACCGAGCACGACGCAGAGGGCGATCGTCCCGAGCGTCAATCCGAGGAGCCCGCGCTTGAACACGTGACGATCCCACCAGCCGTCCTTGATGTCGCGCGCGTAGCGATCGATCACGTCGGCGTTGCGCAGCTCGCGCAGGTAGTAGAAGACGTTGCCGAGCTGAACCTTCCAGAAGCCTTCGAGGGCGGGACTGTGCGGATCGCCTTCTTCGTCGGTGAACGCGTGGTGCTTGCGATGGACCGCCACCCATTCCTTGGTCAGGATCCCGGTCGTGATCCAGAGCGCGAACTTGAACGCCCACTCGACCGCCGGGTTGAGCGACAGCGCCTTGTGCGTCGCCGTGCGGTGCAGATAGATCGTCGTGGAGAACACCGCCACCTGAGTCACGATCGACGACACGACAAGCGCGACGACAAGGGACACCAGCACTAACTCACCTCCGAAGATCTCGGGAAAACATTCAATCTTAACACATTACCCGCGCTTTCGTTCGAATTCGCGCATGAACGCGACGAGCGCGTCCACCCCGTCCTCGGGGAACGCGTTGTAGATCGACGCGCGCATCCCGCCGACCGATCGGTGCCCTTTCAAGCCGTCCAGGCCGGCAGCGGTGGACTCCTTCACGAACTGCTTCTCGAGATCCTCCGAGGACAGACGGAACGTGACGTTCATCAGCGATCGGCAATCCTTGTCCGCCGTTCCGCGATAGAAACCCGTGCGGTCGATCTCTGCATACAGCTTCGCGGCCTTGCGCACGTTCGCCTGCTCGACCGCCGTCAGGCCACCGTGTGCAACCAGCCACTTCATCACGAGGCCGAGCGTATACACCGCGAACGCCGGCGGTGTGTTGTACATCGATCCATTCTCCGCATGCACCGCGTAGCTCAACATCGTCGGCAGCGTTTTCGCGGAACGGCTCAACAGATCTTCTCGGATGATCACGACCGTGACGCCAGCGGGACCCATGTTCTTCTGCGCGCCCGCGTAGATGAGCGCGTGGCGTCCGACGTCGATCGGCCGGCTGAACATGTCGGACGACGTATCGCTGACGAGCGGTACGTCGCCCACAGCCGGAAGTTCCTTGGACTCCGTGCCCTCGATCGTGTTGTTCGAGGTCATATGGACGTACGCCGCGCCCGGCGTCAGCTTCAGTTCGCTCTGCCGCGGAATCCGCGAGTAGTTCTGATCTTTTGTGGACGCGGCCACGTTGACGGTGCCGACCCGCTTCGCTTCCTTGATGGCCTTCTCCGCCCACGATCCGCTGTCGATGTAGTCGGCCGTCGCGCCGGCGCCCAGCAGGTTCATCGGCACCATCGAGAACTGCAGGCTGGCGCCGCCCTGAAGGAACAGCACCTTGTAGGTGTTCGGGATCGAGGCCAGCTTCCGAATGTCGGCCTCCGCCTGGGCCAGGATGGCCTCGAAGGCCGCCGACCGATGGCTGATCTCGAGAATCGACATGCCGACGCCCGGCAGCGCGATGAGATCGCGCTGGACCTCCTCGAGCACCGAGAGCGGCAGAACGGCGGGGCCGGCCGAGAAATTGTAGACGCGCTGAACAGTAGTCATGGTGATGCCTAGATGTTGACGAGGTGAAGGTCGAGGATGTCGGCGTTCCCATCCTGCATGCGTTTCAGCAGCGGCCCGGATGGCGCACCATCGAGGTTGATCCGCGCGACCGCCGCCTGCGCACCCTCGAAGATGATGTTCTCGGTTTCCTGAACGTTGATCTCACCCGCGCGAAGATGCTCGAACACGTGCGCGAGGACACCGGGACGATCGCGATGCCTGACGACCAGCATGTGCGTCGCCGGCGTTTTCTTCGCCAGGTTGACGACGTTCGGAACCTTGCCGGTGTCCTTGTACGTGGCGACGATGCGGACGGTTTCGGCGGCGATGGCTTCCTGCGCTTGGTCCGTGGACGCGCCGATGTGGTGCGTGCCGTAGACGCCCGGCGCCGACAGCAGCGCGTCCTTGAACTCGCCGGTCGCAGTCGTCGGTTCGCCCGCGAACACATCGAGGCCGACGAGCAACCGCTTCTCGCGCGTCGCCTTTTCGAGCGCCGCGTAGTCCATCACCTCGGCTCGGGCCGTGTTGATAACGAACGATCCCGGCTTCAGCCTGTCGAGCACGGACGCGTTGACCAGGCCTTTCGTGTCCGCGTTCAAGGCGAGATGGATGCTGAGGATGTCGCTGCGCTCGGCGAGCTCCTGCGGCGTGGCCGCGAGCTCAATGGGCACACCGGCGTCTTTGGCCAGCGCGGCAACGGTCGCGGCGCCGGCGCCCGCAAACCGCCGGCTCCAGACGAGGACGCGAAGGCCGAAGGCGTGAGCACGACGCGCTGTTTCCTGGCCGATGTTGCCGTATCCGAGGAGGCCGATCGTTCTGCCGAAGAGTCCACGGGCCTTCGAGTACTCCTTCTTGTTCCACGTCCCCGCGCGGAGCTCGGCCACGTTGTCGGGGACGCGGCGATCGAGCGCGAGAATGAGCGCCATGGCGAGCTCCGCGACGGCGATTGCGTTCTTGCCAGGACAATTCGACACGTAGATGCCGCGGCGGGACGCCGTGGCCACGTCGATCGTGTTGTAGCCAGCGCCCGCGCGCACGACCAGCGACAGCGCACCGGCTTCGAGCATGGCGCCGCTGACCGTCGTGCCTCGCACGACCAGCACGTCAGCCGCCGTCTCTTTGATGGCAGCGGCAAGCGCGTCGTCTTTCAGGTCCGGCTGATAGACGACTTCGCAACCGCGGGCCTTCAAGCCGTCGAGGCCGCTTTGTTCGAACTTGTCAGCGATGAGCACTTTCATGGTTGTTGGTTGTTGGTTGTTGGTTGTTAGAAGCGCGAGGCTTCTGCCGGGCGCTTCATCGTGACTGACCGTGTTCAGATGACATTGATGAGCAAGCCATCGCGGAGCTTCGGCTCGAACCATGTGGACTTGGGCGGCATGATGGCGCCCGCGTCCGATACCGCCATCAGATCGGCGACGGCGACGGGGTACAACGAAAAGGCGACGGCCGCCTTCCCTGAGTTCACGTGACGTTCGAGCTCGGCCGTCCCGCGAGCACCGCCGACGAAGTCGATGCGCTTGTCGGTCCGCACGTCGGCGATTCTGAGAATCGGCGCGAGCAACTGATCCTGCAGCACGCTGACGTCGAGCGATCCAATCGCGTCGGAACGGGCCGGAGCCACGCGCGGCCTGAGCGTGTGCCAGCCGCCGTTGAAGTACATCGCGATGTCGCCGCGACGAGCGGGTGTCGCGGGACCGGGCTCGATTGAGAACGCGCGGCCGACCGCCTGCAGGAACGCGTCAGGTGTCAGACCGCCGAGGTCTTTGACCGTCCGGTTGTACGGAAGGATCTGGACCTGATCGCGCGGAAACGCGACCGCGAGAAATCCGCCGTCTCGGCCAGCGGTCCTCGCACGCGCGGCGCTCGCCGCCCGGTGATGACCGTCCGCGATATACAGCGCGGGCACGCGCGCAAAGGCGTCGACGAGCGCATCGCGATCGCCGCCCGTCACTCTCCAGATCGTGTGCCGCACGCCGTCCACGGCTTCGAAATCGAAAAGCGGCGCGCCGGAGGCTGCGCGACGGCTGATCGCGTCGACATCCGCTGACTCGCGGTACGTCAGGAACACCGGACCCGTCTGTGCACCAAGGGTCTTCATGTGCCGCGTCCGATCATCTTCCTTGTCGGGACGCGTTTTCTCGTGTTTCTTGATCACGTCGCGGTCGTACTCGTCGATCGAGAAGCAGGCGGCGAGACCGGTCTGGGTGTGACCGCCCATCCGGAGCCGGTAGAAATAGACGCTCGGCTCGTTTTCGACCACCAACGATCTTGCCTTGAGCGTCGCGAAATTCGTCGCCGCGCGCTCGTAAACCGCGTCGGAATACGGATCCGTGCCGGCTGGCAGCTCCAGCTCCGGCCGTGACACCCTCAGAAAACTGAGCGGGTTGCCGTCGGCCAGCCCCTTCGCTTCGTCGACGGTGACGACATCGTAGGGAACCGCCGCAACCTGCGCCGCGACTTCGGGTTTGGGGCGCAGCGCACGGAACGGATAGAGCCTCGCCATGGGGCTCAAATTATGACACGGGCGCCGCGGCCCAAACGGCCCTAGAATGCGCGCATGCGTACAGCGAGCCTCGTCACGGCAGCGGTCGTCCTCCCGGTCATCTTCGGCGCCGCCCGGAACGTCGTCGTCGGGGCTGGTCGGACCGACGTTCAGAAGATCGTCTTTGCGCGGCCATTTCCAAACGTCGGGCAAATCGTCCTGTACACCGCCGCGGCCGATGGCAGCGACGAACGCCCGCTGCTCCAGGTCAGGGACGTGGATTACGACGCCGCCTGGTCGCCGGACGGCGCCTCCATCGTGTTTACGTCCGAGCGCGATGGATCGGCGGATCTCTATCGCGTCAGGCCGGACGGCTCGGGTCTCGAACGGCTCACCGATGATCCGGCGTACGACGATCAGGCCGCGTTTTCTCCTGACGGCAAACAGCTGGTGTTCGTCAGCACCCGGAAAGGCGGCTTCGCCCACATCTGGACGATGGAGCTGCAGACTCGACGGGCGAAGACGCTGACGTCGGGCACGCAAGGCGACTTCCGCCCGTCGTGGTCGCCTGACGGCAAATGGATCGCGTTTGCATCCGACCGCGGCACGAACCTGCCGAATGGCTATGGCCGCTGGGAACACCTGCAGCTCGTCGATCTCTATGTGATTCATCCGGACGGCAGCGGGCTGAAGCGCGTGACCGACCATGGAAACTTCTGCGGCAGTCCGAAGTGGACGAGCGACAGCCATCATGTGATTGCGTACTGCATGACGGCCGAGCAGACGCTCGCGAACCGGCGCGCGAGCCCGGAGCCGGGCAACGACACGCGCCTCGTATCCATCGACGTCGAGACCCAGCGGTCCACGGATCTGCCGGCAGGGCCCGGCGTCAAGTTCAATCCATCGGTGGTCGGCGCGACGATTGGCTACATTCGCAAGGACACCGCGGCCTCGGGCGTGTACTACGCGGACGGGCGCGTCGGACCGAAAGGCAACGTGCGGACCGCGGCGTGGTCCCCTGACGGCCGGCGCGTGGTATTCCACCGTCGCGAAACGGTGCCGCAGACGTATTGGAAAAGAGTGTTCAGCCGGAACCCGTCGTACGAATTGACCATGACGGGAATACTGCCATCGTTCAACGCGACCGGCGATCGCTTCGTGTTCACCGGCCGTCCAACCGCAGGCGTCCTCGGCTCGAGCATCAATCTCGGCACGCCGGGATCGGAGAAAGTCGACGTCCTGTTCAGGGATCCGAAGCGCAACGTGCTGGCGCCGCAGTGGGCGCCGGGGGCCGACCGGATCATCTTCGGCGTCGGCGTCTTCAACGCGTTCTACAACGGCTTCAACGGACTGTTCCTCAAGCCGGAAGATCGGGTCGAAGGCGGCGCGCAAATCGCGGTGATGCAACCCGACGGCAGTGGCTTTCGCGAGGTGACGAGCGGCCGGAACAACAACGCGTTTCCGTCGATGTCGCCTGACGGCACACGGTTCGTGTATCGCTCGTTCGGCCCCGAAGGCGATGGCCTGAAAGTCATGAACGTCGAAACCAAGGCGGTCACCACGCTTACGACGGGCTACGACAATTTTCCGCTGTGGTCGCCGCGCGGCGATTTGATCATGTTCTCGCGTCAGGCCGACAACGACTACGAGATCTACACGGTCAAGCCGGACGGCACGTCGGTCAAACGCTTGACGTACGCTCGCGGCAACGACGCGCACCAGGGCTGGTCACCCGACGGCGAGCACATCGTCTTTGCGTCGTCCCGCATGGGATTCAAGGATGAAGCCACGTACACGGACATGCCGCAGCCGTACGGCGAGCTCTTCGTCATGCGTTACGACGGGGCGGACGTGCAGCAGCTGACGGACAATCAGTGGGAGGACGGCACGCCGGCGTGGCAGCCCGACGGCCCGCCGGCCTCGACCCGAGCGGGCCGACGGAATTAGGAATTGGGAGTTACCTTCCTTAATTCTGAATTCCTAATTTTGTGAACGCGCCGTCCCGCGCGGCGGCGAACGCCGCCATCTGATCTGCGGGGACGGGATCGGCCGGCGGCATCGCGCGATGGGCGGTGACCGGATTGATGAACGCGCCGTTCTTTTTCAGACGATAGTCGAGGTGCGGACCGGTGGCGAGACCGCTCGAGCCCACGCGTCCGATGACCTCGCCCTGCTGCACGCGCTCGCCGGCGCGGACGGAAATCGACGACAGATGCAGGTACTCCGACTCGAAGCCGTTGGCGTGACGAATGTGCACGAGGCGGCCCGATGCCCCGGACATGCCACTCGAGAGGACGACGCCATCCGAGACGGCGACGACCGGCGACCCGGCCGGCGCGCGATAGTCCACGCCGAGATGCGCGCGGTATTCGCGCAGCACCGGATGCAGTCGGCTCTTTGAAAAACCCGACGTGATCACCGGTTGAAACTTCAAGGGCGATGCCAGGAAAAACCGCTTCATCGACGTGCCACGCTCATCGAAATATCCAGGCGCGCCGCCTTCCGCCGTGAACCGCACGGCGCGAACGCGACGCCCCGCGTTGCTGAATTCGACGGCCATCACCGGTCCGTACCCGGCGAACACGTGATCGTCGCGGAACTGCTTCTCCACGCTGACCTCGAATCGATCGCCAGGCTGGACTTCGGTGCTGAAGTCGATCTCGCCGCCCAGAATGTCGGCGAGCGCCAGCGTCAGGTCGATCGTCTCGCCGGCGGCTTCGACGGCCGAGACGAGCGATGACGCCGAACGATCGATATGGCCGCTCACGTGCTCGATCGTTCGTGTCTTGGGAATCGGCAGCACCTCGGCGGCAAGATCGTTGTTGTCCCCGCGAGTCAGCCGAAGAAATCTGTCGCCGTCGATCTCGTACTCGAACTTCGTGACGGCGCCGGCTAGGTTCGTCTCGAGGCGGTACGGCTGGTTGACGCGGACCCTGCGCAGATCGAACACCGACGCCGCGCGACTGATGATGGTCGCCACGTCGGCGGCCGCCAGCGATCGCGCTCGCAGCAACGAGGCTAGCGTCGTGCCTGCGCTGACGCGCGCCGACACCACGACGTGCTCGGACTTGAGCGCGATATCGTGTGCGGCCTGGCTGAGTGCGGCGCGGGGATCGCCGTCACGCGGCAACTGCTGAGCGCCGCAGCCGGCGCACAGGACACAAACGGAGACAGCGAGGAGCGGCGGCGCGATCGGGTGACGCACGGTCGAAATCATTCTATCGGCTCGAGTCGTTTGGACGGCCATGGGGTCGCTTTTGGCGGCCCCATCCTATCTGATACAGTCACCGGCCGGAGGACGGAGCGATGAGAGTCTCTCGGAAACTTGCGCTGACCCTGGTGCTGGCGGCCGTGGCCGCGCTGCCGCTGCGCGCGCAGTGGCCGGCGAGCGAGCGGGTCGACCTCGACGCCATCTATCGCATCAAGGACGAAGGACTCCAGCGGTCGAAGGTCATGGAGATCGAAAGCTACCTCACCGACGTCTACGGCCCGCGACTGACCGGGTCACCGAACATCCGCGAAGCGTCCGACTGGACGCAAAAGACGATGAAGGACTGGGGCCTCGCGAACGTCCACCTCGAGACCTGGCCTTTCGGGCGCGGCTGGCAGAACCAGAAGATGATCGCAATAGCGACGACGCCGCGCGCGTTTCCGCTGATTGCGTATCCGAAGGCGTGGACGCCAGGGACCAACGGACCGGTGACTGGTGAGGCCATCGTCGCCGTGATCGACAACGAGCGCGACCTCGACACGTTCCGAGGCAAGCTGCGCGGCAAGTTCGTCCTCTCAACGGCGATGCGCGACGTCCCCGCCCATTTCGACGCGCCCGGCCATCGATACACCGACGCCGAACTGACCGACCTGTCACAGCAGCCGCCGGCCGGTCGGGGACGCGGACGCGGCAATTTCAATCAGGATTTCAACCGCAAGCGGACGCAGTTCTGGATCGACGAGGGCGTCACGGCCGTGCTCGACGCCAGCCGCGGCGACGGCGGAACGGTGTTCGTCCAGGCGCCGCAGGGCGTGTCACGCGACCCGAAAGGACCACCCCAGCCGACGCAGGTGACGCTGGCCGTCGAGCACTACGGGCGCATCTGGCGACTGCTCGAGAAGAAGGTCCCCGTCACGTTGACGATGGACATCGACAACCGCTTTTACGATCAGGATCAGAACGCCTTCAACATCGTCGGCGAGCTGCCGGGGACGGACAAGGCGGACGAGATCGTCATGCTCGGCGCGCATTTCGATTCATGGCACGGCGGGACAGGCGCGACCGACAACGCCGCGGGTTCAGCGGTGATGCTCGAAGCGATCCGGATCCTGAAGGCGAGCGGCGTCAGGCTGCGGCGCACCGTCCGCATCGGTCTCTGGGGCGGCGAAGAACAGGGGCTGCTCGGATCGAAAGCGTACGTGAAGGAGCATTTCGGCGATCCGGAGACGATGCAGCTGAAGCCCGAGCACGCGAAGATCGCCGGGTACTTCAACGTCGATAACGGGACCGGAGTCATCCGCGGCGTGTATCTGCAGGGCAACGAAGCCGTCGCACCGATTTTCCAGTCGTGGATGACGCCGTTCAAGAATCTCGGGATGGAGACGCTCACGATCCGCAACACCGGCGGCACCGATCATCTTTCGTACGACGATGTGGGTCTGCCGGGTTTCCAGTTCATCCAGGACGAGATCGAGTACGACTCGCGTACGCACCACTCGAACATGGACATGTACGAGCGCATTCAAGCCCAGGACATGATGCGCAACGCGGTCATCGTCGCCGCGTTCGTCTGCAACACCGCCAACCGCGACGAGAAGCTGCCGCGCAAGCCGCTGCCCAAACCGAGGACACCGCCGGCCGGCCGAAGTTCGCAGCCCTAGATCGAGATTAGCCGCGCTGGGTTTCGATCGATTGCGGTCCTACGCGCCCGTGGCAGGCCGCCCACTCGCGCAGCACGGCCTGCCGCTCGCGCGCGTCGTGCACGTCGTCGAGCACATCGACGTGCCATGGAAGACGGAAGACCCAGTTGCTCTCGGCGACGACCGACGGATCGTTGATCCGATCGCGCCACCCGAACGCGTCCTGAATGGGCAGCATCACGAGCTCGGATCCGGACGCGTAGAGTCGTTCCACGAGCACGTCTCGGACTTCCGGGTAGGGCGCGAGCGCGATGTCAGCGCGCGCCACCGCACTGACCTTCCGCCGATCGTCGTCCGACAACTCTTCCCACCAGACGATCATCGGCTCGGTGTCGTGCGTCCCGGACAGCGCAACCGAGAGCGGCGGATACGTCGCGGGATCCCTGAACGGATGGCCTTCCGTGTGCCAGTGGCGTTCCCAGCGGAAGACCTTGAAACCGGGCACGCCTTGTCGCGCGAGCGACTCGCGCACGAAGTCCGGCACGGTGCCGAGATCCTCGGCGATGATCTGCGCTCCTGACTGTTTGAAGATGCCGAGCAGCGTCTCGCCGAGCGCGCGCTGTGACGGTTCGTCAGGTGGCGTGAAGTACGGCGCGCCACCGTTCTTCGGTCGCGCGTATGTCCGGTAGAAACCGACGAGGTGATCGACGCGGAAACCGTCGAAGAGGTCCGCGCAGCGCCGCGCGCGCTTGCGCAGCCATTCGAAATCCTCGCTGGCGACGACCGGCCAGTTGTAGACAGGCGTCCCCCAGTCCTGACCCTCGTCGCTGAACGCATCGGGCGGCGCACCAATCGTTTCATCCATCTTGAACTGGTGCGGCCGGGCCCAGACGTCTGCGCTGTCACCGTCAACCATGAAAGGCAAATCGCCGAAGAGCCGGATCTCGTGCACCTGCGAACGGGCGGCGCGCCACTGTGCGTCGGCGATCCACTGCAGGTACTGAAAGAACAGGATCTCGTTCGCCAGCTCCTTCCTGATCGCGTCGAGTGCCGTCCGGTCCCGCCACTCCGCCGGCCACCGGGTCCATTCGACGGCGCCCTCGGCCGCGTGGAGGGCGCGGAACAGGCTGTAGTCGTCGAGCCACCAGGCCTGTGCCTGAACGTAGGCGTGAAGTTCGGACGCCCGCGCGGTCTGGCGCTTCCATTCCACACCCAGGAACCTCTCGCAGGAACGCTGCAGCCACGCCTGCTTCAAGCGCCTCGTCGTTCGGTGGTCCACGATGCTGGCGTGCCGGATCGATGCGAGCGCACTCCTGTCTCCAGCGGACAGCGCGGACTCGCCGCCGATTGCCTGGAAATCAGGAACGTCCGGCACATGAATGAAGATGGGATCGATCGCCATCGCGCTGATCGCCGAGTAGGGCGACTGCTCGTTCGGCGCCATCTCGTTGATCGGCAGCAGCTGCCACGTCCGCAGACCGGCACCACGCATCCAGGCCGCCGTCGGCACGAGATCCGGAATTTCCCCGATGCCCCAGCTCTTCGTCGACGCGCACGAAAACAACGGGAGGATCAGACCGGCCGCGCGATCACTCATAGGCGACCTGGAGGATCCCGGCGTCTGAAGTATTCGAAAACTCGAGTGATGCCCTCACGGAACGCGTCCTCGGGCGTGAGCAGGCTGACCACGAGGTAGGACTCGCGCGGAAAATCGAAGAAATACCCCGGATGGATGAGAACGCCCTCACGACTCAGCAGCCCCAGCACCAATTCTTCCTCAGGTTCCAACGACGGGACCTGGAGAACCGCGTACCAGCCCGCCTCCGCGATCAGGCGGTTGCACGCGGGCGCGGCCTTCACGTCCCGGCCGAGCTGCGCGTAATTGGCCTGCAGGCGCCGCGAGATCTCGTCGCGAACCACAGCGCCGCGGCGCAGGAGGTCGGCGGCAGCCACCTGAACGGGGGTCGAGACCGAAAGATAGGTGTCGCAGATGACTTCGAGCCGCTGCAGCGCTTCGCCGACGAGCGCGGGCGGGCCGGACACGGCGATCCAGCCGAGCTTCAACTGGGGCAGGCCGACGGATTTCGAGAGTCCGCCGAGGCTGAACGACAGGGCGTCGCGTGCTGCGAGCGGACGGCCCGCGCGTGCGACCGCCCCATCGTCGAGTTCATAGTCGGCGAAGACTTCGTCGGCGACGATGGCGATGTCGCGTTCCGCGCACATCGATGCGAGCCGCGCGATCTCTTCACGTGCGATCAGCGAACCGGTCGGGTTGTTCGGGCTGACGACGAGGACCGCGCGTGTGCGCGGCGTGATCGCGCGCTCGAGGCTCTCGAAATCGACCGACCAGCGCCCGTGATACTCGAGCGCGTAAGGCTTCGATACGACGAGATCCAGGCGGGTCAGGTAATCGAAGAGCGGATAGCTCGGTCGAGGGACGAGCACCTCGTCGCCGGCTCCGCACAGCAGTTTGAACAGCAGCGAGTAGGAGTCGCTGGTGCTGGCTGTCAACACCACGTGCGCGGGAGACAGGTCGAAGCCGTGGCGGTGGTAGTCCGCGGCGACCGCCACTCTCGCGTCCAGCAGTCCAAACGGCGTCGGTTCGTAGCGCAGCGAACGGCCATCCGCGAGCGATGCCAGAAGCGCGGCGGGATACGTGATGCCCGCTCTGGTCGGGTTCGACTCGGTCAGATCGATGAACGGTCGGCCGGCGCTTCGCAGGGATTCGACGGCGCTTGCGAGGCGGTTCGCGGCGAGATCGCGCGGCAGGCGGTCGGAAAACATGCGGGGGTGGGGACCTCGATCGGGTGCTGGGTTCATGGTGCTGGGTGCTGGGTTCGTTCGGGGTTCAGGGTGCTGGGTTCAGGGTGCCGGGTTCTGCGTGCTGGGTTCGGGGTTCTGGGTTCCGGAGTGCTGGGTTCCGGAGCGCAGGGTTCCCGGCCGCAGGGTTCCCGGCCGCAGGGTTCCGCCGTGGAGGGTTGCTGGTACGCCGTAGCCGTTGTTCAGCATGACGGTTTGCACCGCACTTGCGGCATCCGCACGACCCGTTTCGCCGCGCCGGAACCCGAACCCAGAACCCCAGAACCCAGCACCCAGCACCCAGCACCCAGCACTCTGCACTATGAACCCGGAAGTATCTCCACCCTCTCGATGATGTCGCCTTCGAGAATCTGGTCGACGACGTCGATGCCGTTCAACACCTGCGCGAAGACGGTGTATTCGTGATCCAGACGCGGGTTGTCGACGAGATCGATGAAGATCTGTGCGTCGCCCGTGTCGCGGCCGCGCGTGGAAATCCCCACGGCGCCCCGGACGTGCGGCCACAGCCCGAGCTCGTCGCGCATGAACGGCGAGTCGCCGACGTACTCGTTCGCGCCGGGACTGCCGCCCTGGATGACGAAGTTGGGGACGACCCGATGGAACGTCAGACCGTTGTAGTAGCCGGCCTCCGCCAGGCGCGCAAACCGCAGAACGGTCGCCGGCGCCTGCGCCGGGAACAGCGCCAGCTCGAACGATCCGACACCACGGATCGTCAGCCGCGCGCGCGGCGAGGCGAGGCGCCGAAGGTCATCGGCGTTCAGATCGCGGCTTGCCTCGTGCACCGGTCTCGCGCCACTCGAACGGGGGGCGTCCTTGCGCGCGCCGTTTGCGGATCGAGCCAGACTCGCAAGGGTCTTCTGGATCGCGTCGCGCGCGTCGTGGGCATTGTCGCCACCCTCGGCCACGAGTCGATCGAGCGCCGCCTTCAGCGCCGGCACGGCCGCCTCGTGATTCGGCGTGTCCGCCAGAGCCGCCGCCGCGGCGCGAAGCACCTGGTTGCCGGTACGTGTCAGCTGCGCGACGTAGATCGCATCGGCGTCATGCCCGAACAGGTTCTGGAGACCCTCAACGGCGACTTCGCGAACGTTGTCGTGGTCGTCTCCGGCCGAGCGCTCGAGCGCCCCGCGATCGCGAAGCGTCGTCGCAGCCCGGGCCGCGTACATGCGCAGCTGCCATGTCCGCGACGCCGCGAACTGACCGAGGACGCCTCCGGCCTTGTCGGGGGACGCCGACGCGAGCGCGACCAGCGCGTGCGCCGAGCGGTGCCAGCCGCGCGCCGACCCGGCATCGGTCACATCATGAGCCAGGCGATCCAGCAGGCCGACCGCATCGTCGCTGGACGCGCATCCCGACAGCTGATCGATGGCCACGAGCGCAACAGGTGTCGCCTTGTCGCCGACCGCCTCGAGCGAGATGACGCACGCGTCAGGCGATTTTCTGGTCGTCAGCAGACGCAGGGCTTCGAGCCTGACGATCGGCGAGGGATCGCGTGCGGCCGTGGTCAGGGCCGGAAGCGCGACGGCGCGCAACGCGATGCGCCGCACCTGCGGATCGGGATCCGCGACCACCTTCCGGGCCAGATCTTCATCGACCGCGTTCGCCGACAGGAGCGCTTCGAGCGCGAGCCGCCGAATGCGCGCGCCGCTGACGGGCTCCGACGGCCTGAGGACCGCCAGGCCCTTGAGCAACGCGATCGCCGCCTGACCGGGCTCGTACAGCTTTCGCGAAATTCGCGTGAACGCCTCGAGGCCTTTCGCGACTGCGAGTCTGTCAGTAACCGACTCACTCCGGCCATCGAGATCCACGAGCGCCTGCTCGGCCTTCTCCGCCTGGGCAGCGTCCGTGTACGGCAGACGCCCAATCGTCTCGGCCAGCGCCTCGCGAACGTCTGGATCGATGTCGACTTTGAGCCTCGCGATGAGCGCCGTCAGCGTTGAATCAACCGCGGCGTTGGCCGGCTTCTCGCGTTTCCATCCCTGGGCGGCCTGGCCGACGGCATTGGCGGCTTCGGCGCGCACTTCCGACATCGGATGACGGAAGAGTACGAGGATGTCGGGAATGAGCGCCGGTCGTTCGAGACGACCCAGCGCTCGCACGCCGGCGCGCGCCGTCTGGGGATCGCCGCTCCGCGATCCCGATCGGAGAATCGCGACGTCGGCTGGCGTCGGAGCGCGGCGATCCTCGGCTTGCAGGACGGCAAGGCGTGTCTGCGCCAACGCTGGCGATGACAGCAGAAATGCACCCATGCAGACATGCAGGAATGCAGGAATGCCGAACGAAGAAACGACGCGTTCCCGGCGTCCCTCGCTCTTCTGCATTCTTGCATGTGTGCATGTGTGCATTTCGTCTCTCTGCCTCGCCTCAGTCCCTGAGCGCGCGAGTCGCCGCTGAGTAATCGAGCATCTGCCTCGTGAGATCGAGCGGATAGGAGATCTCGACATCGTCGATCGTGCCATCCGCACCCGTGACGGGCGTCAGCGTCGGCATCACGAAGCCGGTATAGGAAGGCAGCTGCAGTTTATCGACGCGCCCGACGACTTCATCGCGCAGCTCAGAATCGAAATGCACGCCGTACCGCTCGAAGAGCGCACGCGCCGCCGCGTAGTCACCTTCACCTTTGATCCGCTGCACTTCGGCCAGCAGCCGCCCCACGCCATCTTGAAACGCCTTCGGATCGACCATCACGTAGAACGTCTTCTCATCCCGCCGGCTCTTTTCGATCGCCGACGTATGTGCCATCAGCCAGTGGACGATCATCTGGCGATTGCGCATGTGATCCTCTTCGATCGTCGTGCCTTGACGGATGCGTCGCAGCTGCACGAGTGCATTCCTCGCATACGCCTCGTACTCGGCACGGACGACCTCGTCGTGATCGTCAGCCGCAATCAGGCCCAGCTCGACGAGCTTCGCGTCCGGAAGGAAGTACAGCGCGACCAGATCGGCGCGCGATTCTTCGATCGCGGAAAACTGCTCTTTGAGCGCCGCCTGCGGACTGCCCTTCAGACGGTCGTCGACTTTACCTGAGCCGTGACCGATGACTTCGTGCATGTTGGTCGTCAGTTCGCCGGCGAACGAGCTCCAGCGCATGGCGCGCTCGAATTCGTCATGACTCCAGGCGAACTCGCTGCGGAGTTCCGGCAGCGTCGAGCGGTCGTACGCCTCGTGGACGTTGCTGAGCGACACAGACTTGCTGCCGTGTTCCTCGCGCACGCGCTGATCGTTCGGCAGGTTGATGCCGACCGGCGTCACCGGCCCCGAGTCGCCCGTCTCGACGACGACGTCGATGGCGTTGGCCGTGACGCCGCGTGCGATCGGCTTGCGGTACTGTGCGGCCCAGGGCATGTGATCCTCGAACCACTGCGCGTGAGCCGCAATGGTCTGGATCTGGATCGTCTTGTCGCGGTTCACGTAGAAGACGAGCGCTTCCCACGCGCCCTTGATGCTGCGCGCGTCCAGGTACACTTCGACGAAGCCGTTGATCGTGTCGACCGTCGAACCCTGGTCCTGCACCCACGCGACGTCGTACGCCTCGCGGTCGGCCACCTCGCCCGTGGTGTAGAACGCGATCAGCGCGCGCAGCGCACGCGCGGTCGCCGGCGAGGCGTACGGCGTCGCGGCGGTGAGGTGTGCGACGATCGCCGCGATCTGCCGGCCGTACCTTCCCCCCAATCCGATAGGGCTCCTCGACGACTCGGCCGTTCGCCTTCACGAGCCGCGAATTGAGCGGGTAACGTTCCGTGAAGCCGTCGAGGTCCTTCATCGCGATGCCCGAATACAGGTTGTTGGCGCTGGCGGTGAGGATGTCCTGCCCCTTCGGCGGCGTCTTGCACGTGACGGTCGGGTCGACGTCCGCGTCGAAGAACATCGGACGCAGTCGCTCGAGCAGACCGTCGAGAGATTCACCGTACGGACGCGGCACACGCGAGCCCGCTCGCTCGGCAGCCTTGACGGCAGCGGCGAACGCGTCGGGCGTGCATGCGAGAACGAACTTGCGCGCCGTGAGGTTGTTGTAGGGACCGGTGTTGATCCAGAACAGCTTCGTGTAGCGGAGAATTTCCCGAAGGATGTCGGGATCAACGGCCGTGCGCTGCGACTCGGGCAGGGAGACGACGGCTTCGAGGACGTCGCGCATCTCGAGGTTGTACGCGTAACGCTGATCGTAGAAGATGTCGCGGCCCGCGATCGCCGCCTGATAAAGGTGCCAGGCGAGCATCTTGTCGCGAATCGCCAGATCCCGGAATCCGTCCGCATACACCTGCACGACCGCCGCATCGTCGACGCGCTCGAGCAGGTACACGCGATCGGTGTCGATCGATGCGGCCGCGGGCGTCTGCTTGCCCATCGCAGACATCGTATCTCAGGGCAAATCGACGCGCTGACGGTATCGCGCGATGGCGACCGGCCAGTTTCGATCCTTCGCCAGGCGCGCAGCGAGCGCCTGGAGAGCGACCGGTTCGCCGTGCACGAGATACGTAATGCGCGGCGCGCGTTCGAATCCGGACAGCCAGCGCATGATCTCGTCTGCGTCGGCGTGCGCGGACATCGAGTCGATGCGCTCGACGCGGGCGGCGACCGGAACGACGCGGCCGAGCAACTTGACGTCCTTCGCGCCGTCCACGAGCAGGCGGCCGCGCGTACCTGTCGCCTGGAATCCGACGAAGAGAACCGTGTTGCGTGCGTCGGGCAGCACCTCGAGAAGATGCCGCAGCACGCGCCCACCAGTTGCCATGCCGCTCGACGAGATGACAATGGCCGGCTTGCGCGACGCGATCAGGTCCGCTGACTGTTGCGCCGATGCCACCGTCACCAGTCGCGCGGTCGCAAATCCTGACAGCTTCGTCCTGTTGCTGATCGCGCGTTGTCCACGATCAGGGCTAGTGCCAGGCGCCGCGGTAGTGGCTGCCACCGGCGTGTCGAGTTCCTCCGCGCGCGACGCGTAGAACTGCAGCGCGGCCGCCGCCATCGGACTGTCGACATACACGGGCAGGACCGGAATCCTCCCCGCCTCCTCGAGACGCTTCAACCAGTACAGGACTTCTTCGACGCGTCCGATCGCGAAGGCAGGAATGATCACTTTGCCGCCGCGCGTGACGGTGTCGTTGACAATTCCCGCCAGCCTCGCGCCGTCGTCGTCTTTTTCGTGCAGGCGGTCGCCGTATGTCGATTCCAGGAGCAGCACATCCGCGGCGGCCACCGGCGACGGGTCCGGCAGGATCGGACGCCCGTAGCGCCCGAGGTCGCCACCGAACAGGATTGTCCGCCCGCCCGCCGTGATTCGCGCGTACGCGGAACCGAGGAGGTGACCGGCATTGATGAATTCGGCCTCGACGCCCGGGGCAATCGGCACAGGCCGATCGAAGCCGACCGGCTGGAGTTGATGGAGCGCCCGCGCTGCATCGGCCTGCGTGTAGAACGGCAGCGCCGGGTTGTGCTTCGAGTATCGATAGCGGTTGGCGTCGCGCGCATCCTCTTCCTGCAGATGGGCGGAATCCGGTAACACCAACGAACAAAGGTCTTTAGTGCCAGCCGTGCACCAGATGCGGCCGCGGTAGCCCCTCGCGACGAGCTTCGGCAGGTAGCCGCAGTGATCAAGGTGGGCATGGGTCAGGACCACCGCGTCGAGCGTCGTGGGATCGAATGACGGCGGCGTCCAATTGCGGAGCCGAAGCTCTTTGAGCCCCTGAAACAGCCCGCAGTCCACCAGTACTCTGCGACGGCCAACCTCCAGGAGGTGCTTGGAGCCGGTGACCGTCTCAGCCGCGCCGAGGAACGTGAGCGAAGAAGCGTCGTAAGTCATCGGGACAAATGGTGACAATTCACGGTTTTCTCGTCTTCTTATCGCGCGAAAGATCGTTGAATATCAGGGGCTTCCGAGGCTATCTTTTACGCGAACAGAAGCCCTCTCCCTACGGTCGGACCTCCGGCCCGACGAGGTGATCCAGCAATGGACGATAACAAGATGTCGGAAGACGTTCAGTCAGCCTCGCGTCGCACGTTCATCAAAGGCGTGATCGCCGCCGGCGCCGTCGCATCAGGATCCGCATATCTCTTCCGTACCTACGACCATCAGCGGCCAGAGCGCCGCTGCGGGTGCGGTCGAGCGCCTGATCACACTCAACGTGAACGGGCAGGATCGCCGGCTCGATGTGATGCCGCAGGACACGCTCGCGATGACCCTGCGCTACAAGCTGGGGCTCACGGGCACCAAGCTCGGTTGCGACCGCGCAGAATGCGGGGCCTGCACCGTGCTCATCGATGATGTGCCGCACTATTCGTGTTCGGTGCTCGCGCACACCGTTCGCGGCAGAAAGATCGTCACCATCGAAGGCCTCGCCGATCCGACGACCGGCAAGCTCTCGGCGGTGCAGCAAGGCGTCGTCGACGAGCAGGGGTTCCAGTGCGCGTTCTGCATGCCTGGATTCGTGATGGCCGCCACCGGCTATTTGAAAACGAATCCGAATCCGACGCGCCAGGAACTCGCACACGGCGTCTCCGGCAATCTGTGCCGCTGCCAGGATTACGACAAGATCCTGACAGCGCTCATGCGCGGCGCAGAGCACATGAGGAGCGCGTAGCCCATGGCTGAAACCAAGAAATTCGAGAAGAAGATTTTCGGCCAGAACTACACGACCCCCGACATTGTCGCCAAGGTGACCGGTAAGGCGAAGTACGCGGAAGACTACCGGGTCGAAGGGATGCTCTTCGCGAAGCTTCTCGTCAGCCCGATGCCGCACGCGAAGGTGACCAAGCTCGATCTGAGCAAGGCGCTCGCAATGCCCGGCGTCAAGGCCATCATCACCGACGATGATTTGCCGAAGCCCGCAGCGGGCGGACTCCTCGGCGAAAATATCCTGGCCACCGCACAGGGCGAACGCGGTTTGACGATGGAGCCGCTCTACCAGGGCGAGCCGATTCTCGCCGTCGCGGCGGTCGACGAAAAGACCGCCGCCGAAGCGATTGAAGCGATCGACATCGAGTACGAGCCCCTGCCCTTCGTCGTCGATCCCATCGAAAGCCTCCGCCCGGGCAGCTCGAACGCGAGAGCGCAAGGCAACGTGTGGATGCGTCCCACGGCCCCTCCGGCGGCCGCGGGGCGTGCAGGCGGTGCAGCTCCGGCCGCTGGCGCGGCAGCAGGTACTGCTCCTGCCGCAGGTGTCGCTCCTGCAGCGGGCGCGGCACCGGCGGCTGGTGCGCGAGAGGGTGCGGCGGCTCCCGCAGCGGGCGCGCCTCCGGCACCGGGCGCAGCGCCTGCGGCTGGCGCGGCAGCTGGCGCAGCCGGCCGTGGACGCGGCGGCGCTCCCGCCGGTCCCCCTCCGCCGCAGATCGCGATCTGGAAATGGACGGACGAGGATTTCAAGAACGCCCCTGACGGTCAGATGCCGCTCGGCAAGGCCACCGACGAGTGGACGTTCGGCAACGTCGACGAAGCGATGAAGAAAGCCGACCTCGTGCTCGACGAAACGTTCATGACGCAGTCGACCGGCCATCAGCCGCTCGAGACGCGCACCGCGATGGCCTACTGGCAGAACGGCAAGCTGTACCTCCACGGCTCGACGCAGAGCACCGTGCAGACGGTCGCTCCGTCGCCCGCTGGGTCGGCGTGCCGGCGAGCCAGGTCGTGATGATCAGCGAGTACACGGGCGGTGGCTTCGGCAGTAAGATTCCGGGCGCCATCTCGATGTGCATCCCGGCGCTGTTGTCCAAGAAAGCCAATGCACCGGTCATGATGCGCATCACGCGCGAGGACGAGCACTTCATCGGTCGCGCGCGCCCCGGCCTCCTCGCCCGCGTCAAAGCCGGCTTCAGAAAGGACGGCCGCATCGTCGCGCTCGACATGTACACGATCTGCGACAACGGACCGTACGACGCGCAGGGTGATGCACGCGCAGCCGGCACGACCGTGTCTCTGGCCTATCAGCCCGAGGCGATGCGGTGGCGCGGATTGACCGTCCTGACCAACACGCCACCGAAGACGTCGCAGCGCGCGCCGGGCGGCATGCAGGGCATCGGCATCATGGAGCCGATCATCACGAAGGCGGCTAGACAGCTCAAGCTCGATCAGGTCGAGGTCCGCAAGATCAACGCGCCCGCCGGCCACGCGCCGTTCGGTCCCGCGTTGCCGAACGGCAAACAGGCCTACGTGACGAGCGCGTTCGTCAAGGAAGCGTTGGACAAGGGACGCGAGTCCTTCCAGTGGGACGCCAAGAAGGCGTCGCTCGAGGGCGGGCACAAGAGGGGCAACAAGGCGCGGGGCATCGGCGTCGCCGTCAGCCCGTTCTCGGGCGGATCCCTCGGCTTCGACGGCCTGTTCATCATCAAGCCCGACGGCCGCGTACAGATCCAGTCCGGCATCGGCAACCTCGGCACGCACTCGGTGTTCGACGTGCATCGCGTCGTGGCCGACATGCTCGGCATTCCCTGGGAACAGTGCGACGTCGTCTTCGGAAACACGGCGAAGAACCTGCCGTGGACCTGCGTATCCGCCGGCAGCCAGACGACGCATGCGATGACGCGCGCGGCGCACGCAGCCGCCACCGACGGAATCAAGAAGCTGCAGGAGATCGCCGCCAAGGCACACGGCGGCAGTCCTGATGCCTACAAGGTTGCGGGTGGCAAGGTGTCCGGTCCCGGCGGCAGCATGACGTTCGCCCAGGCGGCGCAGAAGGCAATTGAGCTTGGCGGCAAGTACGACGGCCACGAAATGAACGAAGACATGAACGCCTTCACCAAGACTTCGGTGAAAGCGCTCGCCGGGCAGGGCCTCGTCGCGGCGGCGAAGGACAACTACCCGCGCGACGGACAGTCGCAGTCCTTCGTCGTCGGATTCGCGGAAGTCGAAGTGGACACGGAAACGGGTCACTTCGAAGTCCTCGAGTACGCGGCGATCGGTGACGTCGGCATCGTCATGAATCCGCGGGGGCTCAACGGTCAGCTGTTCGGCGGATCGATGCTCGGCATCGGTCATGCGAAGACGCAGCGCTGGGCGTACGACCAGCACTACGGCGTGGCGCTCGCGCGGCGTTTCTACCAGAACAAGCCGCCGACGATTCTCGACATGCCTCACAAGTTCATCGGCGACGCGGTGGACATCGCCGATCCGGAGACACCGGTCGGCGCTCGCGGCGTCGGCGAGCCGCCTGTGGGTGCGGCGTACGGTGCGGTGATGAACGCCATCGCCGACGCGCTCGGCGACGAAGCGTTCCGCAAGTCACCGGTATCGCCGGACATCCTGCTGAATGCGCTCGAAAATGGCGGGAAACGGACGCATGACCCGTTGACGGCTCATGCCTGAACATATTGCGGATTGCGCGATTCAATACGGAATGTGGATTGAGTGGAAGGTGCGGATGATGTGGATGGCGGCTTCGAAGCGGATTGAATCACCTCTCAATCCGCAATCCGCAATCCCCAATCCGCAATTCAAAGAGGCATCCCTATGGCTGTGATACGCGATGTATTGCCGGTGTTCGAGCTCTTCCAGCCGACCACCATCGATGATGCGGTTCGGCTCCTCGCCCAGCACGGCGCGGACGCGCTCGTCCTCGCCGGCGGTCTCGACAGCATGGACTGGCTGAAGGATCGCCTCAAGAAGCCGAGAGCAGTCGTGGACCTCGGGCAGATCAAAGAGCTCAAGGGCGTCCGCGAGGCGAACGGCGGTCTCGAAATCGGCGCGATGACGCCGCTCACCGAGGTCGTCAAGCACCCGGTCGTCCGCGACAAGTTCAGCCTGCTGATGCAGGCCGCAGAGCTCGTCGCGTCCCCCCAGATTCGCAATCAGGGGACGATCGGCGGCAACGTGTCACAGGACACGCGCTGCTGGTACTACCGCGGCGGCTGGACGTGCTACCGCGCCGGCGGCAACATCTGCTACGCCGACACGCCGACCGCCATCAACCGCGAGCACGCGATCTTCGACGCGGATCGCTGCGTCGCGGTCAACCCGTCGGACACCGCGCCGGCGCTCGTCGCGCTCGACGCGCAGATGGTCATCCGCGGGCCGCGGGGCGAACGCGTCGTGAGCGCCGAGCAGTACTGGATCGGCCCCGGCATCGACATCACGCGCATGAACATCCTGCAGCCGAACGAACTGCTGGTCGCCATCCGCATCCCGGCGACGATGGCCGGCGCGCAGTTCTATTTCGAAAAGGTCCGTGACCGTCAGGTGTGGGACTTCCCGCTCGTCAACGTGGCCGCCGCGTTCAAGCCGAGCGGCTCGAACATCGGCGAAGCGCGGCTGGTGGTGAACGCCGTCGCGGCGACGCCTCGCCGCCTCAAGAACGTCGAGGCCTTCGTCGTCGGCAAGCCGCGCAATGAAGAGACGGCGAACGCCGCCGGCCTGATGGCCGTGCAGGGCGCGCAGACGCTCAAGCACAACGGCTACAAGGTCCCACTGATGCGCAACCTCGTGAAGCGGGCAGTCCGCGGCTCGGAGGGCGCGGCATGGACCTCTTAAGGTACGGACGGAGTCCGTGGGGCGAGACGATTCTCACGCACGTCTCATGGAATCTGTTCTGGGCGTCGCTGTTCGCGGGAATCCTGTTCTTCCTGGCGCACGGGGCGTACATGCTGTTCTCGGCGCACCGGAAGCGGTCCGAGGCCGAAACTGACCGGCTCGAAGCCGCGCACAAGGAGCTGCCGCAGAAGATCGAGCGTCATGGCCTCGCCGCGCGCCTGTTCCACTGGGTGATGGCAGCCGCCATGTTCGTGCTCCTCTTCACGGCGTTCCTGCCGGTCGTCGGCGTGAAGTTCGCCTGGGTGGACTGGCACTGGATGGCGGGCATCGTTCTGACCGCCTCGATCCTCTTCCACATCGTGCACGCGACGTTCTTCCTCGATTTCTGGTCCATCTGGGTCGGACCGAAGGACATTCCCGAGTTCAAGGCCGAACTCCTGCGCGAGTTCGGACACGACGTGCCCGGGCCCAAGCCGGGCAAATATCCGCTCGGCAACCGTCTGTATCACCTGGCCATCGTCGTCACCGGCATCGGCGTGACGGCGACGGGCCTCTTCATGCTGAAGCGCGTGCGGACGCCGTTCTTCCTTCGCGATCCGTACATCATGGGCGACGCGGCGTGGGGCTTCACCTATGTGCTGCACGGCCTCGCCGGCGTCGGCCTCGTGGGCCTCGTCATCGCGCACGTGTACTTCGCTGTCCGGCCCGAGAAGTGGTGGATCACGAAGGCCATGATCCTCGGCTGGATTACGCGGCGGCAGTACCTCGAACATCACGAGCCGTCGCGGTGGCGCGTCGGCCGTCAGGCGTGAGCGAAAACGACAGCAAGACGATCGCTGCGCGCGAGCTCTCGGCGCGCAGCGACAACATCGAAGAAGCGTACGAGTTCTTCCTCGCCTACGCCGCGCAAGGCCTCCAGACCGATTCCAACTCGCAGATCCGCGAGTATCTCGGCAAGTTCAAGCGCGCGGTCGACGGTCTCGGTCCGTTCCTGACCGACTACGTCGCGACGCTCGGCCTGGACGCGACGCCCTTCGAGGCATTCATCCACGTTCTCGATCGCGATGCGCGCGACGCGCACGCGGCCGCGCAGATGGTGCTGGCGCAGCCGGCTGTCGGATCACAGATCATCGACAACCTGAACGCCAACATCCACGTGCGCGCGCTTCTGACCGATCTGTTCCTGATCGACGAAATCCTGAAAGCTCGTTAGAAGGATCGCGACCTCTATCGATTCACAGACAAGCGTGTGTGCCGAGAAATGAGAACGGTTCCTGCCGCACGCTGCCGCATCGACAACATCGCCTCGCGCGCGACTCTGGAAAAGCCGGGGTGACGCCGTGTGGTTACATCGTGCATGCCGGGGTCCGCGATATAGTGTCCGGGAGATGATGGGCAAGTCCGGTGGGTCGGGTGGGGCGAGCGGTGCCCTGGCCCAGCTCTCCCTTCGCGCGCACGCTCCACAACCCCCTGCCGATCCCAATCGAAAGGCGACGATGACTCGCGCGAAGGGAACGTTCGACGTGAAGGTGGCGCCGTTGCCGGCCTACGACACGACCGAGGGCTCGCTGCTCGGCCGCATGTCCATCGACAAGCAGTATCACGGCGATCTCGAGGGCGCGGCCAGGGGCGAGATGCTGACCGGCATGACGAGCGTGAAAGACTCCGGTGTTTACGTTGCGGTCGAACGCTTCACCGGCACGCTTTCAGGACGTCGAGGCAGTTTCGTACTGCACCACACCGGCATCATGGAGCGGGGCGCGCAGAAGCTCACCGTCACGGTCGTGCCGGACTCCGGGACCGATCAGCTGACCGGCATCTCGGGCACCCTCAACATCATCATCACCGAGGGTAAGCACCTGTACGAGTTCGACTACTCGCTCGCCACTCCGTAGTCGACGAGGGCGTTCTATGGACGGCAACGATTTCCGAAGGTTTGCACTGGGGATGGACGGCGCCGTCGAAAGCGCGCACATGGACCATCCCGATTTCCGAGTGAACGGCCGAATCTTCGCGACGCTCGACCACGACGAGACCAGGTGCATGGTGAAGCTGTCGCCGGAGGAGCAGGCCCAGTTCATGCGCAGCGAGCCCGGTACCTTCGTCCCCGCGGCCGGTGCGTGGGGCCGACAGGGATGCACGCTCGTCACGATCGCGGAGGTGGACGAGAACGTCCTTGGGGAGGCAATGACGCTCGCGTGGCAAGGGGCGGTCCGAGCGAGCGTTGCGAAGACACCCCGGACGCGACGTATGAGATCCGTGAAGCGGGCCAAGGCGGCCAAGCCGCCAAGAGTCGCGAAGCTGGCGCGGCGCTCGAAATCCAGATGACGACGATCCCGCGCGTCGTGTGGCAGCCGGCAGACGTCGTTGACGTGGGACAGGCCGCATTTGCGGCACGCACCTATCTCGAACAGCGGGACTTGCGCGCGCTGCTCTCGAAGGCGACCGACGGCCGTCGCTTCTCGTGCGCGTGCGAGCTCGGGTCCGGCTTTGGCCGCATGACGGTCCTGCTGACGGAGTTCTTCGACGAGGTCGCCGGCTTCGAGCGCGAGCGTCATTTCGTGGACGAGGCCCGCGCGCTGCTGCCTGACATCCGTTTCGAGCACGTCGATTCCCTGACGGGGCTCCCCGCCGACGACCGATCGTTCGACTGCGTCATCACCTTCACCGTGTTGCAGCACCTGATCGATCGCGTCACCGTCGCTGCCGTCCGCGAGATCTCGCGCATCGTCAAGCCAGGCGGGTTCGCGATCATCTGCGAAGAGACGGACGCGAGTCATCGCGCGGGGTCGTTCGACGATCCGAATGGCACCTGCACGATCGGCCGGCCGGTCGAGGCCTATCAGGCAATGTTCAACGATTTCGTGCTCGAGGCGACGCAACCGCGACGAATCGAGCCGACGTATCCACGTCCTGACGTCGGAACATTCATGGTGTTTCGCAGACGCGATCCGCTCGGCTAAAGCCTCGCGCTCCTAAAGTTCGACGCGCCGACACGGAGCGCGCGGCTTCAGCCGAGCGTCGGCGACAATCCGAGGCCGCGTGTTAACATCCGCCGCACATCCCCAAGGAGTGCACATGCGGTCGGCGTCCGGACGAATCCTGCTGGGATCCTCACTCGCGTTCATCCTCGCGGCGTCACTCACCTTCAGGCCGGGCGCACAGTCGCCAGGACCGCTGCGATTCGTCATCTCATTTCCGGCAGAGCTCAGCGAGCAGGCGCTCGACGGGCGCGTGCTTCTCTTCATTTCAGACGATGGCAAGAGCGAGCCGAGGATGCAGAGCGATCAATACCGTGCGAACAGCACGCGGCCGATCTTCGGCGTCAACGTGGACGGCCTCAAGCCCGGACAGGCCGCGGTTGTCGATGACCGCACGTTCGGATGGCCCGCGCGGAGCCTGAAAGACATTCCGGCCGGCGACTACTGGGTCCAGGCGCTGTTCAACCGTTACGAGACGTTTCGTCGCGCCGACGGCCATACGGTGAAGATGCCAATGGACCAAGGCGAGGGCCAGCACTGGGAGAGCAAGCCGGGAAACTTCTACAGCAAGCCCGTTCGTCTGACGATCAATCCCGAAACGAGCGGCGAGATCAGGATCTCGATGGACCAGAAGATTCCTGCCATCGATCCACCGAAGGACACAGCGCAGGTGAAATACATCCGGCTGCCGAACGAGCGGCTGACGAAATTCTGGGGACGTCCGATGTCGCTCGGCGCCATCGTGCTGCTGCCATCGGGATTCGACGCGCATCCCGACGCGCGGTATCCACTCGTCATCCATCACGGACATTTCCCGGCCTCCATGGCGAGCGACACCTGGCGCGAAACGCCGCCGGACGCCGACGCCAAGGACAGTCAGCGCGAAACGCAGCTCGCGGCGTATCAATTCTTCAAGGACTGGAACGCACCGGGCTTTCCACGAATGCTGCACGTGCTCGTCCAGCATCCGACGCCGTACTTCGACGATTCGTACGCCGTCAATTCGGCGAACAACGGTCCGTACGGCGACGCCATCACCTACGACCTGCTTCCTTACATCGAGCGGCAGTTTCGCGGCATCGGCCAGCCGTGGGCGCGAGTGCTCGTGGGCGGATCCACGGGCGGATGGGAGGCGCTGGGCGTCCAGGTCCTCTATCCCGATCAGTACAACGGCGCGTGGGCGCTGTGCCCCGATCCGATCGATTTTCGTTCGTATCGATCCGTCAACGTCTACGACGAGAAGAACGCGTACTACTACGAGGACAATCCCTGGAAGAAGACGCCGAAACCAGGATACCGCGATTACCGCGATCATCTGTACTCGACGTTCGAGGATCGCAATCTCGTGGAGCTGGTGCTCGGCACGAACGGGCGTTCCGCCGGACAACACGACGCATGGGCATCGGTCTTCGGACCGGTCGGCGATGACGGTTACTACAAGCCGCTCTACGACAAGCTGAGCGGCGCGATCGATCCGGCCGTCGCGAAGTACTGGCGGGATAACTACGACCTGCGGTTCATCATGGAACGTGACTGGGCGACGCTCGGCCCCAGGCTGCGGGGAAAGATTCACCTGACCAGCGGCACGATGGACAACGGCTACTTGAACAATGCCGTCTATCAGACCGAGGACTTCTTCAAGAAAGCGGCGAACCCGCCGGCGGATGTGGAGATCGTGTACGGCGAGCGGCGCGAGCACTGCTTTACGGGCGACACCCAGAACCCGAACACCGTCGGCAGTCGTACCGTACACCAGCGATACCTGCCAGCGATGGCCAGGTGGCTGAAGAAGAGTGCGCCGGCCGGATCGGATGTCAAAAGCTGGGACTATTGAAGCGACCCGGCTAGAATGACGGCCGTCTCCGTCAATCGAACGCCCTGGAGGTCGACATGACTGGATTGTCTGGGCTCTGGCTGCCGATCCTGGTGTCCGCCGTGCTGGTTTTCATTGCCAGTTCCGTGATTCACATGCTCTCGCCGTGGCACAAGAGCGACTATCCGCCGATGCCGCGCGAGCAGCAGGTCCTCGACGCGCTGCGGCCACTGGCCATCCCGCCCGGCGACTACATGGTCCCGCGCCCCGCGACACGACAGGAAATGGGATCGCCGGAATTCAAAGCCAAAGTCGAGAAGGGACCAGTCATGGTCGTGACGGTTCTTCCCAGCGGTCCAATGTCGATGGGGCGAAATCTCACACAGTGGTTCATCTACTGCGCGGTCGTCGGCTACTTCGCCGCGTACGTGGCCGGGCGAACGCTTCCTCCAGGCACGGCGTATCTGCGGGTCTTTCAACTGATCGGCGCGACGGCATTCATCGGCTATGCGCTCGCGCTCTGGCAGATGTCCATCTGGTATCGGCGTTCGTTGATGACGACGATCAAGGCGACCGTTGACGGATTGATCTACGCGTGCCTGACGGCGGGAACGTTCGGATGGCTGTGGCCTAAGTAGGTCGATGGGGCAAGTGGGTCGGGTGGGCAGGTGGGTCAGGTGGGTCTAGTCGGTTGGATGGGTCGAGTGAGTCAGGTGGGCTTGTGGTGAGGAGCGCCTGCGGCCATACTGAGTGAGGGCCTGCCGAGCCCGAACGAGGTATCGGCGTTAGTACGCGGCGGGGGTGGGGCCCCGCCGCCAGTGAAAGAAAGTTGACGCCCTCCCTACGCAAAAAGCCCGACTTGCCCGCCGGTATGCCAGAAAAGAAGTGTCTGATCTTTCGTGAAGCGACCCTTACGAACGTACGCCATGAGACCCGCCATCGCCTTCGCGGTGTACGTCGGATCGAGAAACAGCGCTTCAGTTCGCGCGCACAGCTCGATCGCCTCGGTTGACGCCACGGTCGGGATGCCATAGCCGTCGCCGACGAAGGAATCATCGACTTCGATCGCAGTTCCCGTGCCCAGCCGTTCGCGATCGACACGTACGAGCTCCGCCATGCCGTCCACAATCGACGTGACGTCGCTCTGAAGTGACGCCGACGAAGCGTCGGCGCTGACCCCGATGACACGCGTCTCGAGACCGAGGAGACGGCAACCGGCGACAAGTCCGGCCTGGGTTCCGCCCGATGACGTCGAATGGACGATCACGTCCGGCGGCGGCATCTGATCGAGCAGTTCGGCCACGGCCAGCGTGAAGCCGAGGGCGCCGAGCGGCGTCGACGCACCAATCGGAATCACGAACGGCCGCTGACCTTCAGCCCGCAGACGGTCCGCGATCTCGGTCATCTTCGGCTGTCGATCTTCACGTCGCGCCACGTGAACCACCTCCGCACCAAGCAGCCGATCGAGCAGCGCATTTGCGCTTGGCTTCGGCTGCGGCGAACCGTTGACGACGAGAATTGCGCGCATGCCGAACCGCGCGGCCGTCGCCGCAGTCGCGCGCGCGTGGTTCGACTGCACGCCGCCCGCGGTGATGAGCGTGTCGGCGCCGTCCGCTCTGGCCCGCGCCGCGACCAGCGCGAGCTTCCGCACTTTGTTGCCGCCGAAGCCGAACGGAATCGCATCGTCCCGCTTGACGAACAGCGTCGGGCCGCCGCCCAGAATCGCCGACAGCTTCGGCATCGGCTCGACCGGTGTCGCCGCCGCAATCAAGGGGAGCACCGGAAAGGACGCGAGCGACGAGCGCAGTTCCCGAGGAGTCACGGGAGGTATAGTAGCTTCAGAATTCAGAATTTCATGGACCTGTTGACGGCACTGCGATCGGGCGGATCAGTCATCGCAGCCGAACTGCGCCCGCCACGAGCCGAGCTCGCCCTTCACGAAGGCATGGACGCGTGGATCGACACGTACCACGCGGTCCAGCGGCTCACGCGCCAGGGAACGTACGTCTTTCTCACTGACAGCGCCGTGGGTGCGGAAGAAGAGGACAACCTTCGGCATCTCGTCACGAATCTTGGCAAGGACGTCCCCCGCAACCGCATCGTGCCGTTTCTCACGTCCAAGCACACCCTCGACTACTGCTATTCGTACGCCGACCGCGCGCATCAGCATGGATTTCCCGCGCTCGTGGTGCTTGGCGGCGACAAGAGCGTCGGAACCGCCCGTGTCGTCGAGCACGCCTGGCAACTGCGGAAGATTTTGCGCGAGCGCGATCGAACGCTGGAGCTCGGCGGCTGGGCGAATCCGCACGCCGATGCCGACAGTCAGGTGGATTACCTGGCCGACCACGACTTCAACGCGGAGTTCTATCTCACGCAGGTCGTCAGTCATCATCGCATCGCGCCCGTCGCGCAATTTCTCGAGACGGCCGCGCGGCGAGGCCTGTCCCTGCCCGGCGTCTTCGGCGTCTTCTATTACCGCAGCGCCAACGCGAAGACGCTCGCGGCCCTCAGCGGTTTCCTCCCCATCCCGGTCGAAGGCCTGACGCGCGAGTTCGCCGAGGGCGCTCAGCCGGAGGATGTCTGCGCCCGGACGATCCGCTCGCTGATTCAGGCTGGCGCCAGACACTTCTACATCAGCAATCTGCCGATCGCGCGCGCACAGCAGGTCCTCGGCGACATCATGCAGCGTGTTGAGGTACCCGCGTGAAGCTCGTCGTTTCCGCCGTTTTGTCTGCCGTCATGGTCGTGCTGCAGCCGACCTCGACCCCACTCCAGCACCTGCAGGCGTCGATCGAAACGACGACCCGCAGCGTGAACGCCACCTGGGGCATCTACGTGAAGTCCATCGAGACGGGCGAGGAAGTCGGCATCAATCCCGACCGGCAGATGGAGACGATGAGCACGATCAAGATTCCACTGATGATCGAAACGCTGGAACAGGTGAAGGCAGGCAAGTTCAAGCTGACCGACAAGTACACGTTCGTGCAGGCCGATTCGCAGCCGGGCACCGGCACGATTCAACGGCTCGATCCCGGCGCTCTCATGACGGTGAAGGACCTGGTCACGATGATGATCATCGTGTCGGACAACACGGCCACGGAAGTGTTGTACCGCATGGTTGGCGGGCCTGACGCGGTCAACGCGCGGATGAATGCCCTGGGCCTCAAGACCACGCGCGCGATGAACGTCCCGTCCAAATGGTTCCCTCAGTTGCGCGCCGCGGCGTCTCCGGAACAGTTCTATCGCGACGGCAAGTACCCGTTCGGTTTTACGACTCCGCGTGAGATGGGGCGGCTGCTCGAAATGATGGAACGCGGCACACTCGTCGACAAATCATCCTCAGAGCTCATGCTGCAGATCATGCGGGGCCAGCTGTACCGCACGCGCATCCCGCGCTACGTCACGGGTTATCGCATCCCCCACAAGACGGGCGACTTCCTTCCCCACGTGGCGGACGATGTGGGCATGCTCGAAGCCGAGGGACGGACGATCGTTCTGAGTATCTTCACCAACGATCACTACGGATCGAGTGAGATGCTCGAGAACGCGATTGGACTGGTTTCGAAATCGGTCGCGGACTACTTCGCGTACAGACACTGATGCTACGCTAGCCGTATGGCTGCGTATCTCGACTCGGTACCATTCTCGGGAATCATCCGCATTCGCGATCTGATGTACTCGATCGCGGATCCCTATCGACTCGACCAGGGCGACGTCAGCTTCGATTCTCCCGACACGGTGAAGTCGGCGATGCGCCGCGCCATCGACGAGAACAAAACGCACTATCTTCAGACGACGGGCGTGCCGCGCCTGCGAGAACTGCTCGCGGCGAAGCTGCGGCACAAGAACGCCATTCCGGTGGACGATGACGAACAGGTGCTCGTCACGAATGGCGGCATTCACGGCGTCTATCTGGCCTGTCATTCGGTCCTCGAAGCTGGCGACGAGGTCATCGTTCCGGATCCGCTGTGGCCACCGGCCACGGGCAACATCCTGACGGCGAGGGCCGTTCCCGTTCCCTGTCCGCTGCACGAATCGCGTGGGTGGCGGTACGACCTCGACGAGCTCGAGTCGAAGATCGGCCCGAAGACGCGCGCGCTCTACGTGAACTCCCCGCACAACCCGACCGGTGGCGTGCTCACGCGTGACGATCTCGTCCGCATCGCCGCGATCGCGCGCGAACGCAACCTGTGGGTGTTTTCAGACGAAGCCTACGAAGACGTGCTCTTCGACGGTCGGCAGCTGAGCATCGCGTCGCTGCCCGGGATGTACGAACGCACGATCCCCATGTACACGTTCAGCAAGACGTATGCGATGACCGGCCTGCGCCTGGGATACATCGCGGTCCACGACCCGGCGATCCGCGACCGGGCCAAGAAGGTCTTGTTCTACACCGCGAGCAACGTCGCGTCCGTCGTCCAGTTCGGCGGCATTGGCGCGCTGGAGGGACCGCAGGATTGCATCGAAGAATTTCGCACCGAGCTTCGCGCGCGACGCGAGCTCTTTTATGCCGGCATCAGCCGCATGGAACATGGGCCCTTTTCAGGCAAGCCGCCAGCGGGCGCCTTCTACGCGTTCCTGAAGATCGATCCTGCGTGGAAAGACGGCGTCGCATCCACGTCGTCTCTCTCATGGCGAATGACGGAGTATCTGATCAAGAGCGGACGAATCGGGTCCGTTCCCGGCGTGGATTTCGGCGCACACGGCGAAGGGTACGTCCGCTTCTGCTTCGCGCGAGATAGAAAGGAACTCTCGGGCGCGCTTTACTCGATGGAGCAGCTGTTCAGCCGCGCGCTGGCGTAGATTCGAAACGCTCGGCTAAATCCTCGCGCTCCAGCCGAGCGAGATAACGGAGCGCGAGGCTTCAGCCGAACGACCCTATCGAAGGTGACGTCCGCCGTCCACGCGAATCGTCTCGCCCGTGATGAAGTCGCTGTCGAGCAGGCCGAGGATGGCCCTCGCAATTTCGATCTCCCCGCCCCATCGTCCGAGGGGCGTCGCCTGCTCGACCTTTGCTGATTCGTCGTCTGACGTGCCCGGCGGAGCGAGGATGGGTCCCGGGGCGATGCAGTTGACCAGGATGCCGTCGCCCGCAAGCTCGAGCGCGAGCGCCTCGGTCAGCGCAATGGCGCCGGCCTTGGCGACGTAGTACGACAGGTAGCCCGGATACCTCGGCCGCCCGCTGCGCGCGAGCCAGTCACCGAAGTTGATGATGTGGCCACCGCCCTGTGCGCGCATGTGCGGCGCGGCGGCGTGCGCGCAGAGGAAGGCGGCGCGGAGGTCCACGTCGATCGACGCGTTCCAGTCCGCGACGGTGAGATCGGCGAACGGCGTCGACTTGTACACCGACGCCATGTTGATCAGAATGTCGAGGCGACCGAGCTCGGCGACGACTCGCTGCACCAGCGCGTCGCACTGCGGCGGGTCCGCCAGATTCGCCTGGATGACCGCCGCCTTTCGTCCCGCGGCACGCACGAGCGCTGCGGCTTGGTTCGCTTCCGCCTGCGATCGCGCATAGCTCAGGGCCACGTGGACGCCACGGGCCGCCAGCTCACGTGCGACCACCAGGCCAATGCGCTTGCCCCCGGTGATGAGCGCGACCTTGTCCGTTACGAGCATGGCGCCATACGAGAACGATAGGCCCACTGGGTCGAGTGGGTCGAGCAGGTTCTGAGAGTCGGGCAGGCCATCGGGTCAGGTGAGGAAGGTCCGGTCGACGCGACAACAACGCTCGCGTCATGTGAGAGATTATACGGTGGCTTCCCGTCTCACTGGCCGTCACTGCTGACAAAGGATCGCTCGCTTATGGCCGAACCGGTCGGATTCATCGGGCTCGGCGTCATGGGAAAGCCCATGGCGCGAAATCTCATCAAGGCCGGCTTCCCGCTCGTCGTGCACAACCGGAGCCGCGGCGCCGTCGACGAACTCGCTGCCGAAGGCGCCCGGCCCGCGTCGTCCCCCGTCGAGGTCGCCAAGCAGACGACGTTCGTCATCACGATGCTGCCGGATACGCCGGACGTCGAGCGCGCCTTGACCGGCGCCGACGGCATCCTGGCGGGCCTGCGATCCGGAACGATCGTGATCGACATGAGCAGCATCTCGCCCACAGCGACCGAACGCCTCGCAACGCTCGTCACAGCACAAGGTGCGTCCATGCTCGATGCGCCGGTGAGCGGCGGCGAAATCGGCGCCATCAACGGAACGCTGTCGATCATGGTCGGCGGCGACGAAGTCGCGTTCGATCGGGCGAAACCGGTCTTCGAAGCCATGGGAAACAAAGAACGGATCGTGCACATCGGCCGATCGGGCGCCGGGCAAGTCTGCAAGATCTGTAATCAGATCGCGATCGGTGGTGCGCTCGCTGGCGTCAGCGAGGCGTTTGCGCTCGCGAAGAAGGCAGGCGTCGATGCCTCACGCGTCCGCGCGGCGCTGCTCGGCGGCTTCGCAGCGAGCCGCGTGCTCGAGGTGCATGGCGAACGCATGCTGACTGGTAACTACAAGCCCGGATTCCGCACGAAGCTGTATCAGAAGGATCTACGGCTGGCCGGCGAGGCGGCCGCCGCCAACAGCGTCGCGATGCCCGGAACGGCGATTGTCACGCAGCATGTGAACGCGCTCGTCGCCGACGGTGGCGGCGATCTCGACTACGCTGCGATCGCAACGGTTCTGTTCAATCTGGCGCGCACCAATCAGTAACGGCGACGTCAGACCGGCGAGACGCAGAAAATCTCGGCGGCCGCGCGGTAAGCAGGGATAATGTGCCGATAAAGAAGGGCGGAGGGCTTATGCAGGATCGACGTGACTTTCTCCGGCAGATCGTTCCCGCGGGCGCCGTGGGACTGACTGCGCTGAAGAGCGACTGGCTCAACCGCGTGATGGCTGCGACGGCGGCTGTCGCCGACCGTTCGCCTGCCGAGGTGGCGTCCGACGAGAACTACTGGCGCGAGATTCAGCAGGCGTTCACGCTCGACCGCACGATCATCAATCTCAACAACGGCTACACGTGCCCCAGTCCGCGTGTGGTGCACGAGGCACTGAAGCGGTACCTGGACTTCTCGAACCAGGCGCCTATTCAGTTCATGTGGAACACGCTCGAGCCGAACATCGAGCAGGTCCGGCGGAAACTCGCCGCCGAAGCGGGCTGCGACCCTGAAGAGATCGCCATCACGCGCAACGCCAGCGAGGCGCTGCAGATCTGCCAGCTGGGCATCGATCTCAAGGCCGGCGATGAAGTCGTCACGACCAACCAGGACTACGGGCGCATGCTCGACACCTGGGATCAGCGCGCGCGCCGCGACAACATCAAGGTCACGAAAATCTCCTTCCCTGTCCCGACCACGACGCTGAGCGACTTGACGACGCGCATCGAACAGGCGGTCACGCCGCGAACGAAAGTGATTCACATCTGCCACGTCACGAACCTGACCGGCCAGCTGTTCCCGGTCCGCGACATTGCGCGCATGGCGCGCAGCAAGGGAATTCTGACGATCGTCGACGGGGCGCACGCCTTCGCGCACTTCCCGTTCACGCTTCGCGACCTCGAATGCGACTGCTACGGCACCTCGCTCCACAAGTGGCTGCTCGCACCCGTCGGCACCGGATTTCTCTACATGCGCCGGGAGAACATCGAGAAGATCTGGCCGCTGACGCCGGCCGGCGTCGCCAAGTCGAAGGACATCCGCAAGTTCGAAGAGGTCGGCACCCACCCGGCCGCGAACCACAACGCGATCGCGGAGGCGCTGGCGTTCCACCAGGGTATCGGCGTCGAACGTCGCGCCGCGCGCATGCGCTATCTGACCGATCGCTGGGCCACTCGACTCGAAAAACAGCCGCGCGTGAAGATCCTCACCAGCCGGCTGCCGAACCAGTCGTGGGGACTCGCCAACATCAGCCTCCAGGGCGTGGATTCGCAGAAGGCGTACGAGATGTTGTGGGCGAAATACCGGATCATCACGGCGTCAATCAAGCACGCCGAGTACCAGGGACTCCGCATCACGCCGAACATCTACACGACGCTTCAGGAGCTCGACACCTTCAGCGAGGCGATTGAAGAGATGTTGAAGAACGGGATTGGAACAGCGTAGGAAGCGGCCGCCACAAAGAGACGAAGTGAGGAAGCCACGAGGGCACGAAGAAAAGACGTCTACTCCGGGTCTTCGTGGCTAGTACATGATCCGATACAGTGTGATCTCCTGGTGACCGTTAGGGCCCACAGCGGGACGGCGTGAGATCACCTTCAAGTCTGGACGTTTACCCAACTCCGGAATCAACTCCTCGTAGCGCGCACCGAAGAGACGCTCCCCGTGCACGAGCAGGTAGCGCGCGCCATGCGCCTTGATCACGTTGAAGGCCGACTGATCGGGAAAGCGCTGCATCGCGTTCAGAATGCGCAGATAGGACGGCGGGAAGAATCCGCTGTAGCCGTTGATCAGATGCTGCCAGTGAAACGTCGAGTAGTACATGTACGTCGGATCGTCCACGGCTGACGCGGGAAACTCGAAGACCGCTGTGGTGGGGCCTTCGCCGCGATCCTTGATCATGTCGGCGTAGCTCTCGGGCGGGTCAGTCGGAATCCGCCGCAGATCCAGCGGCTTCGACGCGTACTCCGCGAGCAGCACGCCCGCAATCACCACGAAGACCCACCGGCGTCCGGCCGCAACACGCGCCGCTCCATAGCCGACCAGCACGGCGAGTGAAAAGCCCGTGATGATGCCCATGCGCGCCGGAATTCGAAGACCTCGATACGGCAGGGCGTAGTCGTACAGAAACCTGTACGAGATGCCGTTGAATCCAAGCGAGAGGTCGAACGCGAACAGCAGGCCGAGCGCGTACGCCCATCGCGGATCGCGGAACGCGCCGCCCCGTGCGGGCGTCGTCCCCTCGCGCGAGCGCCCGAACGGCACCAGGGCGCAGATGCCAAGCGCGATCGCGGCGAAGCCCAGGAACAATCGGCGCTCCCCGTCGGCAAAAGGCTTGAGCAGATTTCCGTACAGTAGATTGGCCTCCGGTGGCCCCAGATAGTTGCGAGGCACCGCGCTGCCGTTGGCGACCTCCTCTGCCGTCCGCTCACCGACGACCTTGCGCGCGCCGAGATAGACAACCCCCACCGGAGCGACAGCCACGATCGTGATCACGGCGGCCACGAGAAGCGCGATCGCGCGCTCTTTCGGCATCCGCCCGGCCAGCAGCAAGGCTCCGCAGACGAGTGCCATGTACGGCGCGAGGAATAATCCGTAGTACATGCAGGAGAGCACCTGGCCTGCGGTGAACGCGCCAAACAGCACGCCGTCCCTGAGGCGGTTCGTGCGCAGCAGGCGATGAAACGCCCAGAATGCGAACGGCAGACACTGCGTCTGCTGCAGCTGGACGTGCGGGAAATGATCGATACGGTACGGGAGAAACGCGAAAACGATTCCCGCGACAATGCCCGCGCCGCCGCTTCCCGTCAGCGAACGCACGAGCAACGCGACCCCCGCACCGGAAATCACGAAACCCGACAGGAACACGAGATTATAGGTGAACAGCACGCCGGCACCGAGCCAGCGCAGCGGCGCGACGGCAAGAGCGGGCAGAAGCATCGTTTCCGAAAACGCAAGCGCACGACGCTCGGGATAGAACGCGTTGGCGTCGAAGAGGTGCGCGGGCGCGATGGGCAGCTGGTGTGCCACCCACGCCAGCGCCCACGCATTCAGCAACGGATCCCCATCGTCGTGGACCGTGTCGGTGAGGTGGAGCGCCTGGGGATAGGTCATCGGCACCGCGAGCAGCGCGTACAGTGCGAGCGCGCCGAGCACGTACCTGAACGGGCTCACCGATCGACGCTCCGCACGTAGATCTCGATCTCGGGTCCCGGCCGCAGGTAGTGCTCGAACCCGACGACCGGAACGAAAAAGGCGTCCTGCTGATCGAAGATCGGTTCCGGTCCGCGCGCCTGGGTTCGTTCGACTGGAACGTGAAACAGCGGGCGGTACTGGTCGTCCAGCGTTTCGCGAATGCCGGTCGGCTGACTGCTGTACGCGACAAGACGCGAGGTCTGAAGGATCACAATCTCCGGCCGCCGCTCGAGCGGCGTTGCGGGATAAATCCCCTCCGGCACGAGCGGCACCTGTCCGTACACGGAGCCGTTCTGGAAGACGGACACGCCTCGCGGAAAATAGCTCGCCTTCAGGAAAGCCGCCGCGAGCGCCCGGCTGTCCGGCTCGGACAAAAGACGATCGAGCGCCGCCGACCGATGTGCGCTGTCGTATGCGATCGCAACCGCAAGAACGACGGCCATTGCGGACAGAGGAGCGCGAGGCTTCAGCCGAGCGTCCACGAACGCGGACCCAGCCGACGCCGCGCGATCCAGAGCGAAACCGGCGAGCAGCACCGCAAACGGGACGATCGGCGTCATGTGCCGCATGAACACCGTGCGCCCCGATCCCATCCCGATGTAGTACAGGACTGGGAACGCGAGCAACACGCACGCGGCGCGGCGGTCAGCGACGATCAACCAGACGAATCCGCCAAGCGCGGTCAGGAGCAGCGTCAAGCCCAGTCCGTAGCGAAGCGAGAACGTCAGATGACGGATCCAGCCCAATCCTTCGTCCGTCGCATGGCCGCCTGACAGATGCGACTGCAGTCCCGCGAGATCCGCGAAGAATTTCTGGCGCGCAATCAGCGCGTACGGCGTCCCGGCGAGAAAGCCGGCGACGAAACCAGCTGCGATCACGAGGTACAGCCACCGGTTGCCGTCGCGCTGCCAGACCACGATGAGAAGCGGCGCGACGATGAGCGCAGCATTGTATTTCGTCGAAGTCGCCAGGCCGCACAGCACCGCCGCCAGCACAGTCATCCACCACGGCGCGCGATCCATCGGCATCGAGACGATGACCAGAAAGGCCAGGAGCACCATGAACGTCATCGGCACATCGGTGACGCCGAAATGCGAATCGCGGACGTGAAGGAAGGCGATGGCCAGGAAGCCCGCGGCCAGAAGGCCCGCACGCGTCGAAAATAGCCGACGGCCGATCAGGAACACCACCGGGACGCTGGCCGTGCCGAGCCCTGCGGACAGCGATCGGCTGATGAGCCTCGGCAGCGTGTCGTCGAGCACGGCCTGTCCGCCAGGCCAGAGGCGCTCGACGAAGGCCACGACATGCATGAAGAGCGTCGGGTAATCGAAAAAGTTCGGATTGGGACCGATGAGCACGAAGCGCGACGCGATGGTCGTGATTGCCTCTTCGTCCGGCCTGGCCATCGTGTCGGGCAGGCCGAATCGCAGCCCCCAGAACCGCAGGGCCGCGGCCAGCGCGGTCATCGCGACGAGCGTCGCGGCAACAAGGACGGCACGCCAGCGCGCGCTCGGACGATCCACTTAAGCCGGACGCGCAGTGGCGCCGCGTTCCAGGATCTCGACGAGCTCGGTCAGCGCCGCGATCTCGTCTCGCGCGGCGTAGATGATCGCGCGTCGCTCCTGCAGCGACGGCGTCCGCCAGTCTTCGTTCTCGAGGCGCACACGGCCGTCAGTCTCGACCTCGACGACCGTGGAGTCCATCGGCTCGACGTAGAGCTTCATGCCCGGCTTCGTCAGATGCCGGCCGCCGCCGACGCCTTCAGCGTATGCTCGACGCCAAGCACAATTGTCGCGCTGCTCGCCGTCTCCGCTCCTCCACCATAGAGGTAGTCCACGTTGATCCCGGCCTCGCTGATCAGCCGCAGGATCGGCGCGAGCGACCCGGGAGCGTTCGGGATCGCGGTCATGAGGACATCCCGTTCAGTGACCTGGTGATGATGTTCCCGCAAGACCGCGGCGCCGTGCACGTGGTTGTCCACCACCATGCGCAGCTGGCCACCGCTGTCGAGGCTCATCGCGACGACATTGACGCGCTCGTTGGAGAGCAGACGGCAGACGCCAGCCAACGCGCCTGGGCTGTTGGGAAGGCGCAGGGAGAGCTCGGTTCGAATCGCCATAGGAGAAAGGGTAACTCAAGAAGGCGGGAGGAGGACTTCGTGATGGGTTCGGGGTGCTGGGTGCTGGGTGCTGGGTGCCGTTCGGGTTCGGGGTTCAGGGTTCGGGGTTCGGGGTTCTGCGTTCTGCGTTCGGGATTCCTCGATGGCACGACGAGAGCGTGCTGTCGAACTCAGAATCCCGAGCAAAAGAAGAGCGCGAAGCCTTAGCCGCTCGGCTAAAGCCTCGCGCTCCTTGTGGGAAGGCGAGCCGGCGCTTACCCTTACGAGAGAACCTTGATCACGACCCGGCGGTTCTGCGCGCGACCGTCCTTGGTGTTGTTCGGCGCGATCGGCTTCTCTTCGCCGTAGCTGATGACGTTCATCTTGTGGAGCGGAATCTGGTACTGCTCATACAGATAGTGCTCCACGGCTTCGGCGCGCTCCAGACCGAGCTTCTGGTTGATCAGCTTGTCGCCAACGTTGTCCGTGTGGCCTTCGATCTCGATGAACACGTTCTTCGGATCCTGCTTCAGGTGCGAGACCATCTGATCGATCTTGGCTTTCGCCTCGTCGGGAAGCGCGGTCTTGCCGAACTTGAAGCCGCCCGAGTCCTCGCTCAGCACGACCTCGTAGACGAGCCGCTTGTTCGTCTTGTCGATGGTGTCCAACTTCGAGTTCGCTGAGTTCGCTTCGTTCCGCGCGTCCGCGGCGGCGCGGTTCGCGGCGCCCGCCGCGTCGTTGGCCTGCGTGGCCGACTGCTGGGCGGCCTGCGCCTTCTGATCGACCTCGGCAATCCGGCCCTCGTTCTTCCGGGTGCGCTCCTGCGTCTCCTCGAGCGATCGGCCCATCGAGTCGACCTTGTCGTTCACTTCGCCGACGCTGGTGCGGACGAACTTCTTCGTCGCACAGGCAGTCGAGCTGCCAATCGCAAGAACCACAACGGGAACTGCCACGAAGAATTTCCGCAACATGACGATCCTCCTAAAACGACGGGCGTGATTGCCCCGCAATGTACCCACTTCGTGCTCTGACGGTCAGGTCTTTCTGCCTCGCGCGGACGACGAGCGGATGCCAGCCGGGATTGCCGCTCGATTCGAACGCGATGAGGTACTGATGCCGCAGCTCGTCGATGATCTGTCTCGCTGCGGCGCTGCGCTGCGCCGGCGTGCTCGCCACGAACGAGTGGCCACCGGTCCACGTCGCGAGATCGGCAAGCGGGCCGCCGAGCGCGGCTTGCGACACCGAATTGGTCGCCAACTCCGATGTCGGGTTGTCAATCGACGCGACGATGCCGAACAGATAGACCGGCACGTCGATTTCGCTGGCGATCGCCGACACCTGCGCGGGCGTCAGCCGGCTCGCCGTGTCGAAGCCGTCGGTCAGGACGACGACCGCCCGCCGGCGTCCGTCGCGCGATTCGACGCGCTTGGCGGTTTCGGCAATCGCGTCGTGCAGCGACGTCGCGCCGAACGGCGTCACGCGCGCCATCGCTTCGGGGAGCGTCTTCATCCCCTCGGTGAACGGCACCATCTCTTCGAGGCGCGTGTCAAAGGTGAAGATCGCCGCCTCGTCGCGGGCATCGAGCCAGCTAAGGACATGCTTGGCCGCTTCGCGCGCCATCGCGAGCTGGCCCTCCATGCTGCCGCTCACGTCGAACAGCAGCGCCACGCTCACGCCCGACATGTCGCGCCGGAACTCCGTGATCGGGCGGCTCTTCCCGCTGTCGATGATTTCGAAGTCGCGCACGGTCAGGTCCTGCACGAATCGGCCCTTGTGATCACGAACGATCGCTGTGACGCGGACCAGATCGACGCTCGACTTGAACGTCGCGACTGGCGCCTGGGCGTCTTGCGCCCCTGCGACCCCCGGCTGGAGGGTTCCGACCACGAGAGCAACGGCCACCATGCCGCCGATTCCTGCACGACGCTTCATCCACGGGAGATGCTTCCAATCGCTTTGCCAAACTGATAAGTTCAACACAGAGACCTCTTTAGCAGTTTCGTCATTGTGGGAAACGGTGAAAAGGCGAGCTCAAGCGAGTAGAAATTACTCTGAGCGTCAGTACCGCCCGGTTCGCGGTAGCGTAGAAATTACACCGTCTCGAAAAGGGTAAAATTCGGGCCGTGACCACTGTTCGAACCCACACTCCCATCCCTACCGCGGATCGGGTTCACCGATTTACCTACGCCATCAGGAATATCGTCGTCGAAGCCCAAAAGGTTGAGGCGACCGGTAAACGTGTCCGGTACTTGAACATCGGGGACCCGGTCGCCTTCGGTTTCAACACCCCTCCCCACCTGCTGGCGGCTGTCGAAAAAGCCATGCGCGACGGTCATAACACGTATGGACCCTCAGCCGGTATCCCGGCCGCCCGCGAAGCCGTCGCGGCCGAGTACACGCGGAACGGATTCCCCGTGACACCGGGCCGCGTGTTCATCACCGCGGGCACGTCGGAAGGCATCGAACTGACGCTCGGCGCGGCCATCAACGCCGGCGACGAAGTCCTGGTCCCGATGCCAACGTATCCGTTGTACACCGCCGTGCTTGCGAAACTCGACGCGCACGCGAAATTCTACCGCCTCGATCCCTCGAAGGGGTGGATGCCCGATCTCGATCATCTCGAGAGCCTCGTGACGAGCGGCACGCGGGCGATGGTCGTCATCGACCCCAACAACCCGACCGGCGCAGTCTATCCGCGCGACATGCGACGGGCACTGCTCGACTTTGCCGACCGTCACGGACTCCTCATTCTGGCCGACGAAGTCTACGGCGACCTTGGATTCGACGGCCCGGTCGAGCCGCTCGGCATCCTGGATCCGGACGCCGCGATCATCTCTTATTCGAGTCTCTCCAAAGCGTATCTCGCGCCGGGCTGGCGCACAGGCTGGATGGCCATCGGGCGCTCCCCGCGTCTCGATGATCTCGCCGTGGCCATCAGGAAGCTCGCCGACGGCCGGCTGTGCAGCACGGTGCCCATGGAGCATGCGATCCCGGCTGCGCTCGAAGGCGATAAGTCGCATCAGGTCGAATTCCGCCGTGCGCTGAAAGCGCGAGCGGACCTGACAATCTCGCGGCTCTGCGCGATGCCCGGAGTCAGCTGCGTTGCGCCCACGGCCGCGTTCTACGCGATGCCGCGCGTCACGCTGCCCAAAGGCAAGACCGACGAGGATTACGTGATGGCGCTCCTCCATGAGACAGGTGTGCTGAGTGTTTACGGCTCCGGCTTCGGGCTGCCAGCTGATCAGGGATTCCTGCGGATTGTGTTCCTCGCCTCGCTGGACGAGCTCACCGAGATCTACGACCTGATGGCGGACTTCACGGCAGGCTTCTTGCGAACGTAATGGCGCTCGGCTGAAGCCTCGCCTCCGGTCCACAGAGGGCGAAGCTTTCAGGCGAACGATCAGCCATTGATCAGCGACCGCATCTACACCCGCCGCATGCTGCAGACCGTCTTTGCGGTCGCGGGCGTCACGATCCTGGTGCTGTCGCTGTGGCTGGCTCGCGAAGCGCTGATGCTCGTCTACCTCAGCACGCTCATCGCGATGGGGTTTGCGCCGCTCGTCAAACTGCTCGAGCGCGGGCGCAGCGAGGCCCACACGCGCCGGCTCCCCCGCTGGCTGGCGATTCTCATCGTCTACGTCGCCGTTCTCCTGGTCTTCGTCATCGTCGCCCTGGTCGTCATTCCGCCGATGGTCGCGCAGGCGAACGCGCTCTGGGCGAAGCTGCCCGATGAATTCGACAAGCTGCAGGGGCTCCTGATCCGCTACCGGCTTCTTCGGCGCCGCGTGACGCTCGCCGAGGCCGTGTCGAACGCCCCGAGTGGATCGGGCGGGGCGGTTGGCACGGTGCTGGGCGCGCTTTCGAGCTTCGCCGGCGGCGTCTTCGGCATCATCACGGTGCTGATTTTGAGTTTTTACTTCCTCGTCGAAGCCAGGGCGATGTTCGACTATTTCATACGGTTCGTGCCCGCGAGTCGCCGTCGCGAAGTCGGCATAGCGGCGCGCGAGGCCGTGGACAAAGTCAGCGCCTGGCTGCGCGCACAGGTCATTCTCGCCGGGGTGATGGGAACCTTCGCCGCCGTAGGGCTGGGGCTGCTCGACGTCCCGTACTTCTACGTCGTCGCGCTCGTCGCGGCAGTGGGTGAGACCATCCCGATTCTCGGACCGATTATCGGGGGCGTCACGGCGGTGGCGATCTCGCTGACGGTGTCGCCGCAGCTTGCCGTCATGGTCGGCGTGTATTTTCTCGTGCTCCACCAACTCGAAGCGAACATCCTCGTTCCGAAAATCATGGAGCAGCGCGTCGGCGTGAGCCCCGTGGCCGTGATGATTGCGTTGCTCGTCGGCGGCGCGCTCTGGGGAGTCATCGGAGCGATTCTCGCGATTCCGACCGCAGCCATCGTGTCGGTCATCATCGAGGACGTCGCGTATCACGGCCGCGATCGACCGGCCGCCGCGTCGGAGGCGTCCTAGCTCGGATCCGCTCGGCTGAAGCCTCGCGCTCCATCGCGTCATAATGGCGTCCAACGTGAGATCGAAACGCGGCATCGAGACCGCCACGGCGGCCGCTCTGTTCTCGCTGCTGACGGTGATGTTCACGTGGCCTGTGGCGTCGGGCGTCGGCCGCATCATGCCGAGCGATTTCGGCGATCCACTGCTGAACAGCTGGATCCTCGCATGGGATGCCACGCACTTCGGCCGCGGCTGGTGGAGCGCCAACATCTTCCATCCAAACCCGCTCGCACTCGGCTACTCGGAACATCTCGCCGCACAGGCGCTCTCGATCGCCCCAATCTACTGGCTCACCTACAACCCCATCCTCTGTTACAACCTGGTCTTCCTCGCGACGTTCGTTTTCTCGGGGCTCGGCCTGTTCCTGCTGGCGCGGGCGTTCGGTGTCAGCGCGCCGGTCGCGTTCGTGGCCGGCATGGCCTACGCCTTTACGCCGTACCGCATCTCGTCGCTGCCTCACATTCAGGTGTTGTCGTCGGCGTGGATGCCGTTCGTGCTGCTTGGCTTTCGCAGGTACTTCGACGAGGGACGGGCTCGCGCGCTGGCCCTCGCCGGCGTGTCGTGGATGTTTCAAAATCTGTCGTGCGGTTACTACCTGCTCTTCTTCGCTCCCGTCGTTGCGATGTACGTCGGCTGGGAACTCACCGTGCGCGGCCTGTGGTCGAATCGCCGTACAGTCGGCTCGCTTGCGGCTGTGGCAGTGTCGGTGGGCGTTTTCACCCTGCCGTTTCTCTTGCCGTACCTCGAGCTTCGTCAACTGGGATTCCTGCCGCGATCGCTCGGTGAGACCAGAAAGTTTTCCGCCGACGTCTACGCCTATCTGACGATCGATCCCAATCTTCGTCTGTGGGGATCGGTCGTGCGCGCATGGCCCAGGGCCGAGGGCGCGCTCTTTCCTGGCGTCACGGTCACGTTACTGGCGGCGCTCGGCTCCCTGGCCGGCCTGCGCGGAGCGGGACATCGTGCATCGCCGCTGGCTCGCCGCACGGTGACGACCGTGGTGTTGATCACGAAGGCCGTTGTCATCGCGCTTCTCCTCGGCCTGTCGATCCGGCTGCCGTTCATCAGGATCACGAGCCTGTCGCGCACGCTCGTCGTCGCGATGGCCGGCGCGGCGATTCTGATGGCGATCTCGCGCGACGCGCGCGATCGTTCGCTCGCATGGGCGCAATCGCTCTCCGGCGTCTTCGGATTGATCACCCTGTTCGCTGTCGTCATGTCGTTCGGCCCGCAAATCCGCGCGATGGATCGAGTCGTGCTCGACACGAACCTCTACGCGTTCTTCTATTCCTACGTCCCGGGCTTCGATGGCCTGCGCGTGCCCGCCCGCTTCGGCATGATCGTGATGCTGGGGCTCGCGATTCTGGTAGCGATCGGCCTGGAGTGGCTTTCGGATCGCGCCCGGGCCATCAACGTGCTCGATCGACCAGTTGGTGCGTTGTGGCCGAGGGCGATCTGCGGCGCGCTGATTGCCCTCGAGTCGTTCGCCGCGCCGATTCCGGTTGACGGCAACTCGACGGGATACATGCGACCTGGTCTCGCGGCGCTGCCTCCGCTTCAACTCGACGTGCCGCCGGTTTACACGTTCATTGCTTCGTTGCCATCAGACAGCGCCATCGTCGAGTTCCCGCTCGGCGAGCCGGCTTTCGACGTCCGTTACATGTACTACTCGACGCGCCACTGGCGGCCGCTCGTCAACGGCTACTCGGGTGGGGCACCGCCGCCGTACGAGCAGCTCGACCTGGCGCTTCAGGATCTTTTCTCGCGCCCCGACCGCGCGTGGGACGTCCTGATGCAGCACGCACCCACCCATGCGATCGTGCACGACGCGTACTACGAGGGCGACCGTGGCAGCCGGGTGAGGTCATGGCTGCAGTCGAACGGGGCAGCCGAGATTGAAGTGGCCGGGGCGGATCATGTCTTCCGGCTGCCGAACCGTCAGTACTCGGGGGAAGCCACGAAGACACGAAGGCAAGCTCGATTCCAGGTCATATACTGAGCTGAATCCGACATAACCAACAACCAAGACCAACAACCAACAACCAACAACCAACAACGATGCGCTCCGATCCCTTGTCTTTCCTTGCGTCCGACCTGGAATCCCTGAAGCAGCAGGGCCTTTACCGTCACCTCCGTATCCTCCAAGGCGAACAGAAGCCCAGGACCAGCTTCGACCATCGGCAGGTCGTCAACCTGTCGTCGAACAATTACCTCGGGCTGACGACGCATCCGAGGCTGCGGGAGGCGGCGCTGGAGGCGACGCGGACCCTCGGCGTCGGATCGGGCTCGGTCCGGACGATTGCGGGCACGATGGACATCCATATGGAGCTCGAACGCCGACTGGCGGCGTTTAAGCGGACCGAGGCGGTCGTCGTGTTCCAGAGCGGGTTTGCCGCGAACGCCGGCACCGTCGCCGCCGTCTTATCCAAAGACGACTTTGTGATCTCCGACGAGCTGAATCACGCCAGCATCATCGACGGGAGCCGGCTGAGTCGGGCCACGATTAAGGTCTTTCCACACAAGGACGTGGACGCCGCGCGCAGGGTCCTGAAGGGGCTGCCGGCCGAAAAGGCCGGTTCAAAGGAAGCTCCGCGAAAGCTGCTCATCACCGATGGCGTCTTCAGCATGGACGGCGATCTCGGCGCGGTGCCCGACCTGTGCGCGGTGGCCGAGGAATTCGGCGCCATCATGATGGTCGACGACGCGCATGCGAGCGGCGTGTTCGGCAAGAACGGCCGCGGGACGATCGATCACTTCGACGTGCACGGCCGGGTGGACATCCAGGTCGGCACGCTGTCGAAGGCGATCGGCGTGCTCGGCGGCTACGTGGCCGGCACCAGAACCCTGATCGAGTTCCTCTACCATCGCGCGCGTCCGTTCCTCTTCTCGACGTCCCATCCGCCTGGCGTCGCCGCGGCGTGTCTGGCCGCCGTCGACGTCCTCGAACAGGAGCCGGACATCATCGACCGTCTCTGGGACAACACGCGATTCTTCAAGGCGGGCCTCAACGCGCTGGGATTCAACACCGGCCTCAGCCAGAGTCCGATCACGCCGGTCATCGTGGGCGACGGCGCGCTGGCGATGAAGCTGTCCGATCGACTCTTCGAGGCGGGCGTTTTCGCGCAGGGCATCGCGTTCCCGACGGTCGCGCGCGACAAGGCGCGCGTGCGGACGATCGTCACCGCCACGCACACGCGCGACGAGCTGCAGTTCGCGCTCGACGTCTTCGCGAAGGTAGGCCGCGAGCTCGGGATCATCACGCCGTGAAAGCCCGCACCAGGCGCCTGCAGGACTTCGTCGACACCTACACGCGGGACCTGACCGCCGACGACTTCCAGCGTCTGTTCACGCGCGACACGCGTGACGCTTACAAGTTCATCACGCGCGGCGTGAACGCCGAAGCCCTCCACAGCCTGCCCTGGCACAAACGCACGATCGCGCAGGTGCGGATGCTCTTCATGGCGTTCACCATGAAGCTGTCGCCGGCGCGCCGCATGCTCTACGCGATCTCGCTCGTGCTGGCGTTCATCGGCCTGATCAATCTGTTCCGAGGCATCGGCATCATCCGCTTCGCGACGTTGCCGTTCGGCGTGGACATGGGGGTCCCGGGGCCGCTTTTCCGGCAGGGCACGTACTCGCTCTTCTTCGCGTTTCTCCTGATGAACCTGCTGGTCCTGCTCGAGGTCGCCGACCGCCTGTCGCTCAAGAACGATCTCGAAATCGCGCGGCAGATTCAGCAGGCCATGCTGCCGGCCGGACTCTTCACGGCGCCCGGCGTCGAAACCTTCGGCCTCAGCCGGCCCGCCAACACGGTGGGGGGCGACTTCTACGACATCATTCCGCTCGCAAACGGCCGCGTGGTGATCGCGCTCGGCGACGTGGCCGGCAAGGGCAGTCCGGCCGCGCTGCTGATGGCGCTGCTGCTCGCCATGCTCCGCACGCTCGTCGATGAAGAGCTCGAGCCTGCGGCGCTCGTCACGCGACTCAACGTGCAGGTGAGCCGCCACGCACCGGGTACACGCTTCATCACGCTCTTCTACGGTGTGTACGAACCCGACACCGGCTTCTTCACGTTCGTGAACGCCGGACATACGGCGCCGCTACTGCTGCGCTCCGACAACCGCTGCGACCGGCTCAGCGATGGCGGCATCGCGCTCGGCATGTTCGAGCAGTCGAGCTACACCGCCGGACATGTGACGATCGAGCCCGACGATCTCCTCGCGATTTACAGTGACGGCATCACGGAAGCCGAAAATCCAGGGGGTCGTCCCTTCGACGAGGCCGGTCTCGAAGCCACGCTCCGCGCCAACCGTGAACATCACATCCAAACGATTGGTTCCGATATTGTTCGCGCGGTGGAAACCTTCACAGACGATACGAAATTCGCCGACGACCTCACGCTTCTGTTGCTGCGCCGACGCGTGACCGTTGCCCCTCCGACTCCCGTCAGTGTCTAAAATAAAGGCCTCGGCACAATATCTGTGGGCATGCGGACAATCCGGGTCATCGCAGCGTTCGTCGGCCTTGCGCTCTCGTCGAGTGCGAGCCCGGTCGTCGTCCACGCGCAAATCGACGGAATCGCCGTCTTCCTTCGTCGCCTCGAACCGATCGTGCAGGCGGCGGACACCCAGGCGTTCGGCGCGCTGCTGACCGAGTCCGCGGATCGTTCGCGCGCGCTCGATTTCACGACGCTGGAATTCGTGGCGAAGGCGTCGCGGGCCGTGATTCAGGAGCGCGACCGCGAGCCGCTTCGCGGCGCGCTGCCCGGCGACGGCTTCCGCCTGATCGTCGACGTGTTCACCGAGTACGGCAACCGGTCGCGCGTCGGGACGTGGCGCCTCGACCTCAAGCGCGTCGGCCAGGCCGGCGAGGACCACGAGTGGGCGATCACCGACGAGGAGCGCCTGTCGACGCTCGAGAATCTCTACCGCCTCTCACTCAACCCGAACAAGCAGTTCGCCGCGCACGACCTGAAAATCGCCGTCGAGGATCTGGACCTGACGCTCGCGGCCGGATCGGCGTTCGTCGCGGAAGTGGACCTCGGCGTCACCGGACTGCTTCTCTCGGGCAAGGGCACGCTGCGGTTCCATCCCGATTCGGTGACCGAGAAGGGACAGGTCAGGATCTTCTGCGGCAACGATGTGCTCGAGTCGACGTTCGATACGGTGTTCATCCGGCTGAATCCCGGCGACTACGACGCTCTCGTCAACTCCTCGAGCCTCGAGGCGCGCCCGGTCGATCCGCGTGAGCTCAAACGCGCGCAGGACGTGTTCCGAGAGGACTCCGTCAAGTCGTTCATCGTCGACCTCGGCGATCTGAGCCGGGACCCCTGGACGCTCCTGCCCGGCTCGACGGATTTTCTCGCGGAGATGCACACGCGCAAGTTCGATACGCTGACCTACGCGCGATCGGGCACGGAAGCGGAAGACATCACGGTGTTCGATCGGAAGCACCACCGCAACATCTCGATCTACGCGTCGAAGAGCAAGCTCGCGTCGCACGGGCGCTTCTACAACGAGGACGACCTCGTGGACTACGACGTCCTCGACTACGACATCGACGTGGCGTCGTTCCCCGAGCGGCAGTGGATCGAAGGGCGGGCACGGTTGTTCGTCAAGGTGCGCTCGTTTGTCGTCAATACGATTACCCTGAAGCTCGCAGACTCGCTGGCCGTCCAATCCATCGTCAGCAACGAACTGGGACGTTTGTTCGGCGTGCGGATCAGGAACCAGAACACCGTCATCGTGAACCTGCCGGCGGCGTTGACGAAGGACTCGACGCTGACGCTGAACGTGAATTATGCCGGCCGGCTCGAACCGCAGACGCCGGATCGTGAGACTGTCGCCCTTGCGGAACAGAGTCAGCGGTCACCGTCCGTGGGCGAAGACTCGCCGTTGCTGGCGCCGGAGTCCAGCTTTCTCTACAGCAGCCGCAGTCTCTGGTATCCGCAGGGCATCGTCAGCGACTACGCGACGGCGCGCATCCGGCTCACCGTCCCGGCACACCTCGACGCAGTCGCGAGCGGGCAGCTCGAGCCCGGTTTTCCCGTGATTCTCGCCGGCAAGGACACGAAGGATCCGACGCAGCAGCGCAAGCAGTACGCGTTTGTGGCGTCACAACCCCTTCGCTACCTCGCGTTCATCGTCAGCCGGTTCACGCGCGCGGAAACCGCGACGATTGGCTTCCCCGAAGTGTCGTTGAAGATGACCGAAGGAGTGCCCCTGCAGGGGATCTCGTATCGGAGCCTCAGCTTCTCGGTCGAGGCCAACCCGCGGCAGGTCTCGCGCGGACGCGATCTTGCGGAGCGCGTGGCCGACATCGCCACGTTCTATCAATCGGTCCTCGGGGATAACCCGTATTCGAGCTTCACGGTCGCGCTCGTCGAGAGCGAATTACCGGGCGGCCACAGCCCCGCGTATTTCGCGTCGCTCAACCAGCCGCTGCCTTTTTCGCAGCTGGTGTGGCGTAACGATCCGGCGGCATTCGCAAACTTTCCGGAGTTCTTCATCGCGCACGAGATGGCGCATCAGTGGTGGGGACAGGCGGTCGGGTGGCGGAACTATCACGAACAGTGGATCAGCGAAGGATTCGCGCAGTACTTCACCGCGCTATACGCTCAGCACGCGCGCGGCGACGATGTGTTCAACGGCGTCATGCGCCAGTTTAGACGCTGGGGCATGGACCAGTCCGAGCAGGGGCCCGTGTATCTCGGCTATCGGCTCGGTCACATCCGCAGTGAGGGCCGCGTTTTCCGCGCGCTCGTCTACAACAAGAGCGCGGCGGTGCTGCACATGCTTCGCGGGCTCGTCGGCGACGAGGCATTCTTCGCCGGCATGCGGCGCTTCTACCGGACGAATCGGTTCAAGAAAGCCGGTACGGAGGACTTTCGCGCCGCCATGGAAACGGCGAGTGGCATGTCACTCGAACGCTTTTTCGAGCGGTGGATCTATGGGTCCTCCCTGCCGCGGCTGAAGTTCACGTACACGCTCGACGGTAACGACGCCATCCTGCACGTCGAACAACTCGGCGACGACATCTTCGATTTCCCGCTCGTTGTCTCGCTCCAGTACGCCGACCGCAAGCCCGTGGACATCGTCATTCCCGTGACCACGCGGAGTGTCGAGAAGCGCGTCCCCCTCACGGGCACCCTGAGGGGCGTCGAACTCAACAAGGACGCCGGCACCCTCGCAGAGATCGCGAAAAGTTAGGTATTCTTAGGGTTTATGGACACCGTCACGCTGACGATCGACGGTCGGCAGGTCACCGTCGACAAGGGGAAGACTGTTCTTCAGGCCGCCATCGAGAGCGGCATCTCCGTCCCCTACTACTGCTACCACCCCGGCATCGGCGTCGACGGCTCCTGTCGCGTCTGCATCGTCAAGATCGAAAAAATGCCGAAGCTCCAGACGTCCTGTTCGACGACGTGCACGGACGGGATGGTAGTGAGCACGCGCACCCAGGAAGTGATTGACGCGCGGGCCGGCGTGTTCGAGTTCCTGCTCGTCAACCACCCGCTCGATTGTCCGGTGTGCGACAAGGGCGGCGAGTGTCCACTGCAGGATTTCTCCTATCAGTTCGGGCCCGATTCCAGCCGGATGGAGTTTCCGCGGCGCGAATTCGACGGCGATGGCGTCAAGGCCGACGTCGACTTCGGCCCGACGCTGATGCTGAACCGCAATCGCTGCATCCTCTGCACGCGCTGCGTGCGCTTCATGCGCGAGGTGGACGGCGACGCGCAAATCAACATCATCGACCGCGGTTACGGCAGCGAGATCGCGACGTTCCAGGAAGAAGGTGTGCACTCGCTGCTTTCGGGCAACCTGATGGACGTCTGTCCGGTCGGCGCCATCACGACGCGCGACTACCGCTTCAAGTCGCGGCCGTGGGACAACCCGAACGCCGCCGACACGATCTGCACGCAATGCGCCAAGGGCTGCAACATCACCGCCTGGATCAAAGCCAAGCCTGAATGGGCGAAGGGATCGCACCTCATTCGCTTCACACCACGGTTCAATCCGGAGGTGAACGGCTACTGGATGTGCGACATCGGCCGCTTCGAGTACCACTGGATCGAAGGCGACGCGCGCATTCGCAAGCCGCTCGTGCGCGCAACGCGCGAAGCGGCAGCGGAGCGTGGCGTGAAGGAGCGCGAGGCTTTAGCCGAGCGGGGAGGCCACGCTGCTTCAGCCGAGCGTCAGGGCGAGCTTGTCCCCGTCAGCTGGCGAGACGCGCTTTCGAGGGTTGCCGACGCGCTCACCGCCGCTGGACGCGCGAACATCCACGGCGTCCGTTTTCTCCTGTCGGCGCACGCGTCGCACGAAGAGCTCTTTCTCTTCCGTCGCCTGAACGAGGAGCTGATCGGCGACGCAAAGAAGTCGATCGCGGTGACGTGGACCATGCGCGAGAAGCACCAGCCGCCGAATACGACGTTCACCGTCCCCGCCGTCGACGCGCCGAACGTCAACGGCGCGCGGATCTTCGGGTTCGTCCCCGGCGAGGTTGCGTCTCCAGTCGGCGCGGCGGACGTCGCCGGGCTGCGTCAGGCGGTGACCGCCGGTCAGGTGTCGGCCCTTTTCGTTTTCGATCCCGGACCTGAGGGATCGCTCGGCGATGCCTCCTGGATCATCGACGCGAGGCAGCGCGGCACGATCCCGCTGCTCATCGTCCAGGGCGTGCTGATGACTGAGCTGGCGAAGGCCGCCGATTTCGTGCTCCCCGGCGCATCGTACGTCGAAAAGGAAGCGTCTTATACCAACGAGCAGGGTCGGCTCCAGGGGACGTCGCGCGCAATCGCGCCCCCCGGGGAAGCGATGGAGGACTGGGAAGTGCTGGTCGCGCTTTCAGCCGCGCTCGGCGTCGAGATCGAGTACGAATCAGCGCAAGCCGTCAGGGCCGATATCGCGGCGCGGTTCGGCGTCGGAGCACTCGAGGGGATTGCGACGCTCGCGTTCGCGAAGCCAGTCTCCGCGAAGCACTGGCTCCAGGCGTCGAATCCGTCCGAACGCTGGAAGTGGGATTTCATGTATCAGGATCTGCCTCCGGTCAAAGGCGAACTGGATCCGACGGCGCTGCCCCTGCCGCCCGGAGCGATCGCGCTCAAGCAGATCTAATGGGTTCGGTAGGTTCGCAAGGTTCGAAGGGTTCGCTCGACTCACCAGGAGCGCGAGGCTTTAGCCGAGCGTGGCAGCAGAGTCCGCGAGGCGTTAGTCTGGCGATTTTCGCCCTGGCGCTCGTCCTGTCTGGCGCCGGCTCGCTCGCCGCACAGACCCAACGTCCTCGCGCCGACGTCACGCCGTTCGCTGAGGCACGCACCACGAACGCGACCACCGTCAGGGTCGGCCTGAAAGTCTCGGTCCCCGAAGGCCTGCACACGCAGTCGAACAAACCCCGCGATCCGAATCTGATTCCGACCGAGCTCGACGTCGAAGTCCCCGAAGGGGTGACGGTCGACGAAATCGTCTGGCCTCCTGCGACCGACCTGAAGCAGGTCGGCCAGGATCAGCCGCTGGCCGTGTTCGAGCGCGAATTCCTCGTCGGCGTGCAGCTTCGACTGGCGTCGTCGCCGAACGCGGGCGAGCTGAGAGTCCCCGGGCGCCTGCGCTACCAGGCCTGTGACGCCAACCTGTGCTACGCGCCCGCCACGGCGCGCTTCGAGTGGACCATCGCGCCCGCGCCAGGTGGCGCGAGCGTCAAGACCGACGAGACGAAACTGCTTGACACGATCAGGTTCGGAACTGGCGAGCGAGTTGGTTCGGTCGGTTCGCAGGGTTCAGGAAGTTCGCGCGGTTCGGCAGGTTCGCGTGGTTCGCCGGGTTCGGAAGGTTCGCGATCGGTGTCAGAGGGCGCCGCGAAGCTCGATGACTTTACTGTGCTGGCCACGACGGGCGGATATCAGGGCCCGTCGGAGTTTCTGAAATTCATCCGCAACGCGGAAAGCGGCGTGAAGGAGCGCGGCATGTTCGAGGGCCGCGGACCGCTGGCGATTCTGCTGCTCGTCCTGATCGGCGGGCTGGCGCTCAACCTGACGCCGTGTGTGCTGCCGATGATTCCGATCAACCTTGCCATCATCGGCGCCGGCGCGCAGGCACAGTCGCGCGCGCGCGGATTTCTCCTCGGCAGCGCCTACGGCGGCGCGATGGCCGTCGTCTACGGCGTGCTCGGGCTCGTCGTGATCCTGACGGCCGGCTCGTTCGGAACCATCAACTCGTCGGCCTGGTTCAACCTCGCGATCGCTGCGCTGTTCGTGGTGCTCGGCCTCGCCATGTTCGACGTGCTCCTGATCGACTTCTCGAAGTACTCGGCGAATTTCACCGGTCCAGGCGGACGTGGCAGCGTGGCGCTCGCGTTCAGCATGGGCGCAGTCGCGGCGCTCCTCGCCGGCGCATGCGTGGCGCCGGTCGTGATTCAGGTCGTCCTTTTCTCCAGCAACCTTTACGCGACCGGAACGCCGATGGCGCTCGCGCTGCCGTTCTTTCTCGGCGTCGGCATGGCCATCCCATGGCCGATTGCCGGCGCGGGTCTCGCCTCGCTGCCGAAACCGGGCATGTGGATGGTGCGGGTCAAACAGGCGTTCGGCGTCTTCATCCTCGCGACCGCCGCCTACTACGGCTACGAGGCGTACTCGATCTTCGCGAATCGCTGGGTGGATCCCGCCCTGGTCGCGTCGAGCGTCGAGGAACAGGTGAAAGCCGGCTGGCACGCCTCGCTCAGCGAAGGCCTCGAAGTCGCGAAGCGTGAGAACAAGCCGGTGCTCATCGACATGTGGGCCACCTGGTGCAAGAACTGCCTGACGATGGACAAGACGACGTTGGCGTCGAGCGACGTGCAGCAGGCGCTGAGCGGCTACGTGAAGGTCAAATATCAGGCCGAGGATCCGGATGCGCAGCCCGCGCGCGGGATCATGCAACGCTTCGACGCCGTCGGCCTGCCCGCTTACGTGATTCTTCGACCCAAAAGCTAGACGGGGTTCGCCGATAGTGCTGCGGCTTCGCTGATTGTGCCAACGGCTTCGCCGACTGTGCCGTGGCTTCGCCGACCGTGCTTTGGCTTCGCCGCGCGCGAGGCTTGCCGAGCGTTCATCACGAGTTCACTCGGGCGGGCCAACGAAGTAGCCTGGCCGCGTCTTCACCTCGCCGCGGCCGCGCACGCCCACCTTCAAGTCGTGCCAGCCGTCGCGTTTGACGCCGGTCGGATAGAACGTCACGAGATAGCGGGCGCGCATTTCGTCGATGGCCGTCGTGAACAGTGCGTGCAGATCCCGCGATGAAGTCGCGTTCCATTGTCGTCCGCCGGTGACGTCGGCGAGGACGCCGAGAAACGACCGCGCCTGCGACCGCGGGTTGAGGGCCTGGCCCAACTCAACGGCGTGAACGACTGTGCCCATCCGCCGGGCGGCCGGCAGAAGCTCGCTCGGACCAAGAAAGCTCGCGTTGTCCACGCCGTCGGTGAAAACGAGCACCATCGTCCGCGAGTCGTCGTCGGGCTTCAGCTGCAACGCGACCCAGACGGCGTCACGGACCGCCGTCGGTCCCTCGCCGTGAAGCACGCCGAGCGCTCCCGCAATTTCGGATCGATCGAGCGTCAGCGGAACGCGCACTTGCACCGCGCTCGAAAACGTCACCAAGGCCGCGCGATCGTCGTGCTTGAGTGACGTGTTCAGCTGACCGCCCGCCTCCACGAGGTTGGCCAGCTTCTCCCCCGAGACGCTGCCACTGACATCGAGCGCCATGACGACATTGACGGGAAGATCCGCCCCTTCGAAGACGCCGTCCACCGTCTGGCGAACGCCGCTGTCATCTACGGTGAAATCTGCCTTCGTGAGGCCGCGCACCGGCTGGCCTCCGCGGAGGACTGAGACGTCCAGCTTGACGAGGTCCACTCCGGCCTTGAACGTCGATTGTTGATTCGCGGCGACCACCGTTATCCCACCCGCGAGCGCCGCCAGGATCCCAGCCGCGGACCTCATTCCGCCACCTTCGCTCGCAACCAGACCAGACTGTCATCGTCGAGGCCGCCGTTCTGGTACGCCCACCATGGATCGCTTTCGAGCGGCGCACTCTGCCAGTCGGCGAAGCGCTCGAACAGCGCGTGTGCCGCCTCGTCGTGCCCGGTCATGCGCTCGACGAACGCAAGCGCAATGTACGGGGTCTGACACATCGGGGCAATCGCGAGCGCGGCCTGAAACGCTTGACGGGCGCTGGTGTAGTCCCGTTCGAACGAAGACAGCGCGCCGAGGAACAGCTGCGCGAGATACGCGACGCGCGTGTTGTCGGGCGTGGACGCAGCCGTCTGAAGCGCTTCACGGGCGGGTTCGACTCGGTTCGTCAGCGCGAGCGTTCGACCGAGTCGAAGTCTCGCTTCGGCCAGCGACGGCTCGGTTTCGAGCGCGGTTCGATACTCACCGATGGCGGTCAACAGATCCTGGCGCGCCGGCGAGGGCCGCATGGCCGAGATGATCGACCGGTCGTGCAGGTCGGCGTAGCGAAGGTGCGCCCGCATTTCGTCAACGACGCCAGCCAGCATGTGGAGCCGGGCGCTCTTCTTGAACACGCTCAAGCCGCGTGACACGAATTGGCTGGCGTTTTCGGGGTCCGTCGCGCTCAGAAACACGGTCGCCGCCAGCGAATACCAACGCTCGCGGAATTCGGCGATCGTTTGCGCCAGCGCCCGATCGGGCGGTGTCCGAGACAGTCGAGCATTCTCGACAATCTTGAGAGCGACACTCATGTGCAACGAGATGTCCGATTTGGTCACTGCGCGGCTTTGCAGAACGAGTTCTGTGTGGAGCATCGCCGCACCGCCGGCCACGCGCCAGTCGTCGTTGTAAATCAGCAGGTCATCTAGGGCGCGCCTCAGCGATTCCGGCGAACGATTTGCCAGCAATTCGGCTGCAAGATCGATGTCGCCCTCACGATACGCCGTGACTGCGGCGCGATAGTCCGCGAACGAGACGGCCGTCTGGGCGCTCGCCGGGCCGACCAGTACCAGCATGAGGACGCTGATGCGGATGCACCGCATGGAACTGACATTCTAGAGGAGCATCGTACGGCGGCCGCCCCGGTCATTGACGTGGCAGGATTTCCGCGCCCCAGGTCGTCCGTCCGTCCGTTCCCCTCGAAATCCGTCGTCGTCGCGTCCCCGGATCCCGTTCGGATCATCGTCCATCCTTTCCGTAAGGGAGGCGTCGGCACCTGGAAGCTCAATCTGGCCAAGGGTAAATACAACGCCGGCACAGCGCCGAGGAGCTCCACGGTCGTGATCGCGACGGCTGGCAAGGGCTTCAAGGTCACATGGACGCTGCCGTCACCGGAACGCCGGACTACGAAACTGTCGCCATCAAGCGAACGGCCGACGGCACGTCCGGCGAGCGGAAAGACGCTCACGACAGCTGCCAAGGGCACGAACGCCGCGGGCGGCAACGTGGACAACGTGCAGGTGTACGACAAGCAGTAGGCGTCCGCTCGGCTGAAGCCTCGCGCTCCGGCGGACTGAGTTGCACTTCGCGTGCTATGTTACGGGCCGGATGACCGACGGTCTCCGGCTCGACCTTCAACGCGCGATTGAAGGCGAAGTCCGATTCGATTCCGTATCGCGAGCTCTTTATTCCACCGACGCCAGCGTTTATCAGATCCAGCCGCTCGGCATTGTCGTTCCTCGTTCGCGCGAGGACCTGATCCGGACGGTCGAGATCGCCGGCCGGCACGGTGTCTCCATAACCGCGCGCGGCGGCGGCACATCGCAAGCCGGACAGGCCATTGGCGCCGGCCTCGTCGTCGACACGTCGAAGTACTTCAATCGCATCCTCGAGATCAATGTCGCTGACCGCTGGGCGCGCATCGAGCCCGGCGTCGTGCTCGACGAGCTGAACGCGCAGCTCCGTCGGCACGGCCTCCGCTTCGCGCCAGATATCTCCACGGCCAGCCGCGCGACCGTCGGTGGGATGATCGCGAATAATTCATCCGGCGCACGATCCGTGCTGTACGGCAAGACCATCGATCACGTCATCGAGCTCGACGTCATCTTCTCGGATGGAAGCTCTGCGCTCCTTCGCGCGCTCGACGGTGACGCCCTCGAGAACGCCTGCTCGGAGAACACGCTTGCGGGATCGTGCTATCGACGCGTTCGTGACGTCGCGCGCTCGTGCCACGACGAGATCGACAGCCGCTTTCCCAGGGTGATGCGTCGAGTCGGCGGTTATAACCTTGACGAGTTCACGGATCCCTCCAGGCCGTTCAACCTCGCGAAGATCATCGTTGGATCCGAGGGCACACTGGCGGTCGTCGCGTCCGCGACGGTTGCGCTCGTGCCGCTGCCGAAGGCAAAGGCAGTCCTGACCATCGAGTTCGACGAATTGCTCGACGCGCTGGGCGCCACGCCGACGATCCTGCGGCATAGACCATCTGCTGTCGAGGTGATGGATCGGTTCATCCTCGACCACGCGCGCGAAAGCCCGGCACTCGACGCCATGCGGCGCATCATTCTGCAGGGCGAGCCCGGTGCACTGCTTTGCGTGGAGCTGTACGGCGACCGTCAGGACGAGCTCGTGCCAAGGCTCGAGGGCATCGAGCGCGATCTTCACACGGGCGGGTGGCGCTGCCGCTGGCGTCGAGCCGAAACGGCCGCCGATCAGGCGCGCATCTGGAGCTTCAGGGAAGCGGCGCTGGGTCTGTCGATGGCGATGAAGACCGACGACAAGTCGTTGTCGTTCGTCGAAGACACGGCCGTCGCGCCCGAGCGATTGCGGGACTACATCGATCGGTTTCTGAAAATCGTCCGCGCCCACGGCACGCATGCGGGTGTGTACGCGCACGCGTCCGTCGGCGTCCTGCACGTCAGGCCGGTGGTGAATCTCAAAACCGCCGACGGCGTTCGGCGCTTCGAGTCGATCGCCAACGCCATCTCCGATCTCGTACTCGAATTCGGCGGCGCGCTCTCGGGCGAGCACGGTGATGGCCTGGTCCGCGGCCCGTTCGTCGAGAAGATGTTCGGGCCGGTGCTGTACGACGCCTTCCGCGCCGTGAAGCGCTCGTTCGACCCGAAAGGAATCTTCAATCCCGGCAAGATCGTCGACTCTCCGCCCCTCACCGCGAATCTCAGGTTCGGCGCCGGTTACACGACGCCGAACCCCGTCACGTTTTTCGACTACGCGGAATTCGACGGCATGGGGCGGGCCGTCGAGATGTGCAGCGGCCTCGGCGCCTGCCGCAAGAAGCTCGACGGAACGATGTGTCCGTCGTACATGGCGACGCTGGAGGAGAAACACTCCACCCGTGGGCGCGCGAACACGCTGCGGCTGGCCATGGCGGGACGATTGGGAGACGCTGGTCTGGCCAGCGACGATGTCTACGAGGTGCTCGATCTGTGCCTCGAGTGTCGGGCCTGTAAGGCCGAATGCCCCGTCGGCGTGGACGTCGCTCGCTTCAAGAGCGAGTTTCTCGCGGAGTACTGGCGTCAGAACGGCGTCCCGCTGAAGGCGCGCGCGATCGGTCGTATCCACTCGCTCTCGAAATGGGGGAGCCGGTTCGCACCGCTGTCGAATGCCGTTGCCCAGAGCATGCCCGCGCGCTGGCTTGGCGAGCGGCTCTTCTCGATCGATCGCCGCCGGCGGCTGCCTTCCTGGAACCGCGAGACATTCCGACGTCGATTCGCGCGTGAGCGCCGAAAGGAGCAACCTGCGCGGGCGGTTCTCTTCTGCGACACCTTCACGAATTACAACCATCCAGCAATCGGTGTCGACGCCGTGTGTGTGCTCGAAGCCATGAGCATCGGACCACAGCTGACGAGCCACGTCTGCTGCGGACGACCACTGATTTCACAAGGCCTGCTGGACGATGCGCGCGAGCTCGCAGCAATGAACGTGACGGCGCTGTACGACTCGGCGGCGGCAGGTCTTCCCATCATCTTTCTGGAGCCGAGTTGCCTGTCAGCCGTCCGCGAGGACGCGCCAGCGCTCTTGCGTGGCGATGCTCAGCGTCGAGCACGTGTCGTCGCGGACGCGTCCGTGCTCTTCGAGGATTTCGTCGAGCGCACGTGCCAGGCACGGTCGCTGCCCCTCGAGCTACGAGGCGGACCGTCACGCGTCGTGTTGCACGGCCACTGCCACCAGAAGGCCATGGGACTGCTGGCGCCGACCCGCGCGCTGCTCTCGAGAATCCCCTCCTGCACGGTCGTGGATCTCGACGCCGGCTGCTGCGGCATGGCGGGGTCGTTCGGCTACGCGAAGGAACACTACGAGATTTCCCGCCAGATTGCCGAACGGCGGCTGCTGCCGGCCGTGCGCGAGATGAAGGACGGCGACGTCCTCGTCGCGCCGGGCATTTCGTGCCGCCAACAGGTCCACCACTTCACCGGCGTGAACGCGGTCCATCCGGCGACGCTGCTCCGGTCTCTCTTGTGAACAACCAACGCTCGTCGAGGGCACGAAGAGAGGCACGCTTCTTCGTGTCTCGTGGCGGGACGGTTATCGTCTAGGCTATAGCGCACTCCGATGAGAATCCGACGCGCCACGACGATCGTCCTCGGCCTGCTGTGTCTGATGTACCTGATCACCTACGTCGATCGCGTCAACATCGCAACGGCGGCCGCGGACATCCAGCGTGAGCTGCACCTGTCGAACACGCAACTGGGGCTCGTGTTTTCGGCGTTCGCGTACCCGTACCTGCTCTTCCAGGTGTTCGGCGGCTGGGTCGGTGACCGCTTCGGCCCGCGGTTCACGCTCTTCACGTGCGGTGTGATCTGGGCCATCGCGACGATTCTGACCGGACTCGCCACGAGCCTGACGATGCTCTTCATGATTCGCGTGCTGCTGGGCGTCGGCGAAGGCGCGACGTTCCCGGTGGCGACGCGCGCGATGCAAAGCTGGACACCGGCGGGCCGGCGGGGTTTCGCGCAGGGCATTACTCACGCGTTCTCGCGATTCGGAAACGCCGTCACGCCGCCGCTCGTCGCCGCGCTGATTGTCGTCATCACGTGGCGAGGCGCGTTCGTCGTCCTCGGCTGTTGCAGCCTGATCTGGGTCGTGACCTGGGTCCTGTATTTTCGTGACAACCCGGCGGAGCACCGCGGGATCTCGGTCGAGGAGCTCGACGAACTGCCCAATCGCGGCGTGCGCGCGACGACCGCTCTTCCTGATGTCCCTTGGGGCCCGCTGACGCGGCGGATGCTGCCCGTCACGATCGTCTACTTCTGCTACGGCTGGACGCTCTGGTTGTACCTGAACTGGCTGCCGTCGTTCTTTCGCGTCGAGTACAAGCTGGAGATCCAGAAGTCCGCGCTGTTCTCGTCGGCCGTCTTCTTCGCCGGTGTCGGCGGCGACCTTCTTGGCGGGATGATCAGCGATCGGATTCTCGAGCGCACTCGCGACCTCCGCAAGGCGCGCCGGAACGTCGTCATGACGGGTTTTCTTGGGGCGTTTGTCTGCCTGCTACCGATTTTCCTCACTCGCGACATCACGCTCATCACGGTGAGCCTCGCCGCGGGATTCTTCTTCGCGGAGATCGTCATCGGGCCGATGTGGGCCATCCCGATGGACATCGCGCCGAAGTATTCCGGGACGGCCAGTGGTTTGATGAACACCGGGTCGGCTGCCGCCGCGATTCTCTCGCCGCTCGCGTTCGGGTACATCGCCGACGTCACGGGCAACTGGCACCTGCCATTCGCCGGCTCGCTCGCGCTGCTTCTCACGGGTGCGCTGCTCACGCCGACGATGAAACCTGAACGGCCGTTTGGCGCCTGAGCCCCGGTGCTAGAATCGGGCCGTCGCCGCCAACCAGAGGAGAATCCGCACCATGGCTCGCTCCAGCCGTCGCGCCGTCGGTCGTCGTCGGTTCCTGAAAGGCGCGGCGGTGGGCGCCGCTGCCCTGGTCACGCGGCCGTCGTTTTCGGACGCGCAGACAGCGTCCGCGCGGCAGTCCGCGCCGGCGCCCTCGGGAAGTCTGGCGGCCTCTGAGACGAGCGCGCCTCCGAGTCCTCCCAGAGTCGACATCTACACGACCGACAGGCCGGGTTCGGACTTCATGGCCGACGTCCTGAAGTCGCTGGACTTCGAGTACGTCGCCGCCAACCCCGGATCGTCCTTTCGCGGCCTTCACGAGTCGCTGATCAACTACGGCAGTAACACAAAGCCCGAGTTGCTCACATGCTGCCACGAGGAATCCTCCGTGGCGATGGCGCACGGCTACGCGAAGATCGAAGGCAGGCCGATGCTCGTGATGGCCCACGGGACGGTCGGCCTCCAGCACGCGTCGATGGCGGTCTACAACGCGTACGCGGATCGCGTTCCCGTGTACCTGCTGCTCGGCAACATCGCCGACGTCGCATGGCGCCGAAGTGACGTCGAATGGACGCACAGCGTGCAGGACGCCGCGGCGATGGTCCGCGACTACACCAAGTGGGACGATGCGCCCGTGTCGCTGGGACATTTTGCGGAATCAGGCGTGCGCGCCTACAAGATCGCGATGACGCCACCGCAGGGTCCCGTGGTCATCGTCGCGGATGCTGTCCTGCAGGAAGAAGGAATCTCGCCGGAGGATCGTCGCAGGCTTCGCGTTCCGCGTCTGTCGACGTCGAGCCCGCCGGCTGGCGATCCTGATGCGGTCGCGCAACTCGCGAAGATGCTCGTCGCCGCGGACACTCCGGTCATTGTCGCAGGACGTGTGGCGCGGACACCGGCTGGCCTGGCACGTCTCGTCGAGCTCGCGGAGCTTCTGCAGGCGCCCGTTCATGACGGCCAGCAGTTCGTGCTCCGCATGAACTTTCCGACACGGCACCCACTGAAGAACAGTGGAAGCGTGGCTGACGCCGATCTGATCCTGGCGCTGGAGGTGCCGGACTTCTTCCAGCTGACGCACAGGCTGACGCCGGTCAATCGCTTCGGAATGGACGCCAGGCCCGTGACGAAGCCAGGTGCGAAGCTGGCGACGATCTCCGCGCAGGAACTGTCGACGAGGAACAACTACCAGGACGCGGGCCGCTACAACGAGGTCGACATCGCGATATCGGGCGACGTCGAAGCGACGCTGCCGCTGCTCATCGAGAGTTGCCGTCGGCTCGTCACCACCGACCGCCGGCGCGCTCTCGATGCGCGCGGCGCGAAGCTCGCCGAGGTCTCGAAGCGGAGGCGCGACGTGAAGCTGGAAGAGGCCGCGTGGGGCTGGGACGCGAGCCCGATCTCGACAGCGAGGTTGTCGGCCGAGCTGTGGAACCAGATCAAGGGCGAAGACTGGTCGCTCGTGTCCGACACGACGTTCGTGAGCCACTGGCCGCTGTATCTGTGGGATTTCACGAAACACTACCAGTTCATCGGCTGGTCCGGCGCGTACGGGATCGGTTACGGCGCGCCCGCGGCGGTCGGCGCGGCGCTGGCAAATCGACGGCACGGACGCTTGAGCGTCAACATCCAGTGCGATGGCGACTTGAACTACGCGCCCGCCGTGTTGTGGACGGCAGCGCATCACCGGATCCCGCTCCTGACGATCATGCACAACAACCGCGCGTACCATCAGGAGCGGATGTACATCACGGACATGGCGGCGCGCGCGAACCGTGACGTCAGCCGATCGAACATCGGCAACGAGCTCGCCGATCCGTTCATCGACTACGCATCGCTGGCCAAGGCGTACGGCGTTCACGGCATCGGGCCGATTGACAATCCAAACGATCTCGGTCCGGCCCTCAAGCGCGCGATCGAAATCGTCAAGCGCGGCGAGCCCGTCCTGATCGATACGCTGACGCAACCGCGGTGAATCGAGTCGCCAAATGATCACATCGCTTCGAGGAGCGCGAGGCTTCAGCCGAGCGTTTCACCAATTCGTTCTCTCGGGCGTACTCATCGCTACCGGCGCACGGCTCAGCACCGCCGGTCAGGCCCAGGCCGCGCCAGTCGGAAATCGCGACACCGGCAAACGTATGTACGAGAAGAACACGTGCTTCTTCTGCCACGGCACCGCCGGCCAGGGTAGCGTCGATGGTGCGCGCCTGGCGCTCGTCGCCAGAAATCTTCAGAGCTTCACACGCTACGTTCGTCAGCCGACCGGTCGGATGCCAGCCTTCACGGACAAGATCCTCTCTGATCAGGAACTCGCGGATATCTTCACGTACCTGCAATCGCTGCCGCCCGCGAAGCCGGTGAAGGACATCCCGCTGCTCGATCAACTGAAGAAGTGAGTCAGCGGCCTCGCCAGACGGGCTTTCGCTTCTCCAGGAACGCCGAGACGCCTTCCCTGAAATCCTCGCTCGTGTAGCAGAGCGCGATCAGATCTGCATCCTGCCCCTCGGCGAGCCGCCGCTGAAGCGCGAGACGGCGCAGCATTTCCTTGGTCGCCCGAATCGTCAGCGGTGCATGGCTCGCAATCGCCGTTCCCAGATCGCGGACGACGATCGAGATTTCTGAAGGAGCAACGATTTGAGTGACGAGTCCGACGGCCTGCGCATCGGCGGCAGTCAGCATGCGGCCCGTGAAAAGAAGGTCCTTGACCCGGCCGGGACCCATCAGATCGACAAGGCGGCTGTAGGTGGCGCCCGAAAGACAGTTGCCGAGCGTGCGTGCTATGGGCACGCCGAATGTGGATGCCGGCGTCGCGATGCGCAGGTCACAGCACACCGCGATGGCGCAGCCGCCACCGGCCGCCACGCCGTCAATTTGCGCGATGGCGGGCTTCGTCAGTCGCTCGAGGCGATCCAGAGCGACGTCCAGGCGCTTCTCGTAGGACAGACCGTCCTCTTTCGTTCTGAAGTTCTGAAACTGCGCGATATCCGTCCCTGACACGAACGCTTTGCCGCCGGCGCCTCGCAGGACGAGCACGTGGATTCCAGGATCGTTGTCCACGCGGTCGCAGGCCTGGACGAGTGCGTCGTACATCGCCCAGGTCATGGCGTTGCGCGCCTCGGGCCGGTTAAACGTTAGAATCGCGAGCGGACCGTCCACGTCGAACGCTGTCGTCATAGGTCCCATTCAATCAGATGAGCGGGTCTCTGTCAGGTCTTCGCGTCCTGGATCTCACGCAGGTGATGGCCGGTCCGTTCGCCGCGATGATTCTCGCCGACCTCGGCGCCGACGTGGTGAAGGTCGAACCACCCGGCGGCGACTCGACGCGTCAGATGCCCGGCGCCGTCGGCAACGACACCCCGGCGTTCAACGCCGTCAACCGCGGCAAGCGCAGCATCGTCGTCAACCTGAAAACACCACAAGGCCGCGACATCGTGACGCGCGTGGCGCTTGCGAGTGACATCCTAATCGAGAACTATCGGCCAGGCGTGATCGCGTCGCTGGGCCTGGGATACGAAAAGCTATCCGACCACAATCCACGACTGATCTATGCGTCGGTGTCGGGGTACGGCCAGACGGGACCATCCCGCCAGAAGGGCGGATTCGATCTCATCGCCCAGGGCGTCTCTGGAATCATGTCGGTGACAGGTAACGCCGGCGGTCCACCCGTGAAGGCGGGCGTTCCATTGACCGATCTCGGCGCCGGGCTGTTTGCCGTCGTCGGCATCCTGGCCGCGCTCGAGAGCAGACATCGGACCGGCACAGGACAGCGGATCGACACATCGCTGGTGGATGCGGGCGTTGCGCTGTCGGTGTGGGAAGCGACCGAGTACTTCTCCGGCATTGGAGTGCCGGCTGCACTGGGATCTGCGCACCGGATGAACGCACCGTACCAGGCCATCCGCTGCGCCGATGGTTTTATCACGCTGGGCGGCGCCAACGAGCGCATCTTCCGCAGGATTTGTGAAGTGCTCGGGCATCCGGAGTGGACGACGGATCCGGAGTTTTCAGATAACGCGAGCCGCGTGCGGAATCGCGACGCGCTCGCCCGCCGGATCGAAGCCTTGACGATGCAGCAGTCGCGCGACCACTGGCTGGCGCTCTTCGACGCCAACGAGATCCCCTGCGGACCCATCAACGACTACTCGCAGGTGTTTGCGGACGCGCAGGTCCGCGCACGCGAGATGGCCGTCGAGGTCGATCACCCGACGCTCGGTCGGATCCGATCCCTCGGGTCGCCAATCAAGATGAGCGAGACGCCGCCAGACGTCAGGCGTCGAGCGCCGCTGCTCGGCGAGCACACTGATGCCGTCCTTGGCGAACTCGGTTTGGGCGCGGCGGAGATTGCGGCCCTGCGCGCGGCTGGCGTCGTCAGCTGAGGAGCGCGAGGGCTGGCATCGGGAACGATCCCCTGGCGCGCTCGAACGCATGCGCGAGGCGCAGCACGTTCCAGTCGTCCCCGTCGCGACCCACGATTTGCAGGCCGATAGGCAAGCCCTCTGGCGTCAATCCTGCCGGCACGGACACCGCGGGATGACCAATGATTGAGATGTAGTAACACGACTTCATCCAGTCGATGTACGACGTCATCGGGACGCCGGCAATCTCTGTGACGAAGGGTTGATTGACGTCGAACGGCGGCACCTGGGTCGTCGGCAGGATCAGGAATTCGTACCTGGTGAGGAACCGCGCGATGCGGTCACGAAGGTCGTCACGCAGCTGCTCCGCTCTGGCGATTTCGTCGGCCGACTGCCGCTCGCCGCGTTCGATTTCTTGAAGAATTGTGTCCTTCACCTGCGTTCGGTGTTGGCTGAAGAAGTCGCCGTGCTTGTTGATGAACGCCTGAGCGCGCAGTGTCTTGAACGCCTCGTCCGCACCGGAAAAGTCGGCGTCAGCGTTGTCGACGATGCAGCCGAGAGACTGGAAAACGCGCCGTTGGGAGTCGACCACGGCGACGACACGCGGATCGAAGGGCAGGTCGCCAAACGACATCGACCAGGCGATCCGGCAACCGTGAAAGTCACGTTCGAGCGCCGGGGACTCCGTCCCGGCAATCGCAGAGAGCAGAAGAGCGACGTCGGCCGCGTTTCGCGCTAGTGGGCCGTCCAGGCTCAGCAGTTGCCAGGAGCCGGCCGCAGCGGTGCCTGGCACTAGACCGATCGCAGTCGACGGACGCATGCCGACGACGCCGCAGAATGCCGCCGGATTGCGAAGCGATCCGCCCATGTCCGTGCCGTCGGCGATCGGCAGCATTCCGCACGCGAGCGCGACCGCGGCGCCGCCGCTGCTTCCCCCGCACGTTTTCGTCAGATCGTACGGATTGAGCGTCGCGCCAAAGACTGGATTGAACGTCTGCGATCCAGCGCCGAACTCGGGTGTGTTGGTCTTGCCGACTGTAATCGCGCCGGCGCGCTTCAACCGCGCCACGAGCGGAGAATCCGCCTCGGGGACGTAGTCCCCGAAGATCGGCGACCCGAACGTCGTGCGGATACCGGCGGTCATCTGCAGATCCTTGTGCGCGATCGGCAGCCCGTGCAACGGGCCGACGATATCTCCGCGCGCGATCCGCTCGTCCGCATGCCGTGCGTGCTCCATCGCCCGCTCGGCGACGAGCGTGACGATCGCATTGACGCGCGGGTTGATCGCGTCGATGCGCGCGAGAAACGCGGCGACGACTTCACGCGCCGAGAGCGTTCGGTCGCGCAGCTGACGCGCGAGATCAGTCGCGGATTGCTGCCAGATATTCAAGGGCTGCGGTGACGCCACCAGCCGTGAACGGCACGCCGGCGGCCGCAAGGCCCATCTCGACGCCGCTCAGTGTGCCGGCCAGCATGAGGTCGTTGAAGTCGCCAAGATGACCGATGCGGAAGACCTTTCCCTTCAATCGGCCGAGGCCAGTTCCCAGTGACATGTCGAATCGATCGAGAATCACCTGGCGCAGACGGTCGGCATCCGATCCCTGCGGCACGACGACAGCGGTCACTGTCGCGCTGTATTCGTCCGGATTCGCCGCGAGGATTTCGAGGCCCCAGGCCCTCACGGCGCGCCGGGTCGCCTCGGCATGTCGCCCGTGTCGGGCAAACACCCGCGTCAGTCCCTCGTCGAGCAGCATGCCGATGGCTTCGCGCAGGCCATAGAGAAGATTCGTGGACGGCGTGTACGGAAAGTACCCGCCGGCATTGTCCGCGATCATCGGAGCCCAGTCCCAGTACACGCGTGGAAGCCGCGCCGACTTCGATGCCGCGAGCGCTTTCGCGCTGATCGCGTTGAAGCCGAGCCCCGGCGGCAGCATCAACCCCTTCTGCGAGCAGCTGACGGTCACGTCCACGCGCCACTCGTCGTGCCGGTAGTCGATCGATCCGAGCGACGAAATCGTGTCCACCAGCAACATCGCCGGATGTGACGCCGCGTCCATCGCTCCGCGAATCCGGGCCACGTTGGACGTGACGCCGGTGGACGTCTCGTTGTGAACGATCGCGACCGCCTTGATCAGATGCTGCCGGTCGCCGGTCAGCGTGCTTTCCACCAGCGCGGCATCGACACCATGACGCCAGTCGCCTGCGACGAAATCCACAACCAGACCGAGCCGCTCCGCCATCTGCTTCCAGAGCGTCGCGAAATGCCCGGTGTCGAACATGAGCACTGTGTCGCCGGGCGAGAGCGTGTTGACGAGCGCCGCCTCCCACGCGCCCGTGCCAGACGATGGATAGACGATCACCGCACCTGCGGTTTGAAACACTTGCCTCAGCGAGTCCAGCACTTCGCGAACGATCGCGGCAAACGCCGCGCCCCGGTGATCGATCGTCGGCTGCGCGATGGCGCGCAGCACGCGATCCGGCACGTTCGTCGGCCCTGGAATCTGGAGGAAGTGTCGGCCCGGCATCGAGCCTAGAGTGTAATATTTCTCGCAGGCATGAAGATTCTCACAGGTCGGTCTCGAGAGTCGCGACCAGACTCGGGATTGTCGCCGCCAGTCAACCACTCGCCGCGCAGGCGGGCGCCCAGATTCTGGCCCGCGGCGGTCACGCGGTCGATGCCGCCATTGCCGCCAACGCAGTCATGGGCGTCGTTGAGCCGGAGATGAACGGGATCGGCGGCGATCTGTTCGTGATGATCTCGGAGGTGAATGGTGCGCTGCATGGGCTGAATGCGGGCGGTTGGGCGCCCTCCGGCCTGACGCCGGCCGTTCTGAAATCGAAGGGCTTCACGGCGATGCCGTCCGAGGGCATCCACTCCGTCACGGTCCCCGGCGCCGTCGCCGGCTGGCAGGCGCTCCACTCGAAGTTCGGGCGCCTGGCGCTCGCTGACGTCCTGGCTCCGGCAATCGTATCTACGCGGAACAGGGATTTCCCGTTTCCGACATCATCGCCGGGCGTTGGGTCATGTCGACCGACAGACTCGCCGCCGATCCGGACGCCGCACGCACGTTTCTCCCCGGGGGCCGCGCACCGCGGGCCGGAGAAGTGTTTCGAAATCCTGATCTCGCGAACTCGCTCAGGGCGATCGCCGTCCGCGGCGCTTTGGGGTTCTACGAAGGCCCGACCACAGACGCAATCCTCGCCGCCAGCCGCGGACGTGGCGGCTGCCTCACAGCAGCCGACCTGCGCGAGTACACTCCCGAGTGGGTCCAGCCCATTTCGACGACCTATCGCGGATGGAACGTGTACGAGCTTCCGCCGAACACGCAGGGAATTGCCGCGCTGATGATGCTGGATGTGATGGAGCAGTTTCCGCTCCGTGACTACGGGCTGCACGACGCCCGCGCGCTTCACGTGATGATCGAAGCGAAGAAACTCGCCTATGCGGATATGCTCCGGCACGTCGGGGATCCGCATTTTGGCGACCTGCCGATCACGGCGATGCTCGACAAGGCGTACGCCACATCGCGCGCACACCAGATTCGCGCCGACGCCGCGGCGTCACGTGCAGAGGCCTCGTTCTTCGATGGCGTGACGAACCGCTCCGGTGGCGACACGATCTATCTGTCCGCCATCGATCGCGACGGCAACATCGTCTCGCTGATTCAGAGTATCTATCACGCGTTCGGCAGCGGCATCGTGCCGCCAGGGACCGGTTTCGCGCTACACAATCGCGGCGCGCTTTTCACGCTCGAGGACGGCCATCCGAATGCGCTGGCGCCGCGAAAGCGGCCGCTCCATACGATCATCCCGGCGTTCATGCAGCGTGACGACGTGCGCATCGGGTTCGGCATCATGGGCGGCTGGAATCAGGCGCAGGCCCACGCGCAGTTCGTCTCGAACATCGTCGATCACGATCTGGACATTCAGGAGGCGCTCGAAGCGGGACGCTTCACGAAAGCGACGTTCGACGGCGCGGACGTGGCGATCGAGGCCAGCGTGCCCGAGTCGTCCCGACGGGCACTGGCGGCGCTCGGTCACGAGATCACCGTGGTGCCGGAACGAACGGGAACGTTTGGATCAGGTCAGGCGGTCATGAGCAATGGCGCGGGCGTTCATTTTGGTGCGTCGGAGCCGCGGCACGACGGCGCTGCGATACCGGAGGGTGCGCCTCTCCGGTCGTGAAATTCGGAGCGCGAGGCTTCAGCCGAGCGAGTCTACTTGGCTGGCTGCGGAACCGCGATCGGCGTCGCGGCGGCCGCACTGACCACGCGCAACCCGACGATGAACGCCGCCGCCAGGAGCGCGAGTGCCGCGCTGCCATACAGGCACGCCGACCAGCTGCCGAAGCGTTCGAAGAGCAGAGTCCCCAAACCCGGCCCGATAATCGACGCGACGCCTTTCGCCGAATACATCATGCCGTAGTTCGACGTCGCGTGCTTCTGGCCGTAGTAGTCGCCGACGACTGAGGGGAACAGCGAGAACACTTCACCCCATGTGAAGAACGTCAGCACAAGCGTCACGGTGAAGAGTGTGCCCGAGAGACGACCGAACGTCAGAACCATGACCAGACACACGGCCTGGAGCCCGAAGGCGACAACCATCGCCAGCTCGCGACCGGTCCGATCGGAAATCCATCCCCAGAAAATACGGCTGGCCCCGTTTGCCACGGCGTTGAGCGATGTGGCCAGCGTCAGCGCGGCAACGGGAATGCCCCACGACGCCGCCATGAATCCGGCGTTGGCCGTGACGAGGAGACCACCGGTCGCCATCATCACGAAGGCGATATAGAGGACGTAGAAGGTCGGCGTGCGAACCATTTCGCCGGTCGTGAACTGATGCCGTCCGACGGTGGCACTCTGGCCGCCTGGCGCCGCGGGTGCGGGCTCGAACGGCGGGTGACGAAGGAACTGCGCCACGATCAAGATGACCGCACCCTGAAAGATACCGGTGTACAGAAACGCCGAACGATAGCCGCTGCTCTTGATGATCGACGCGATGATCGGCACGAACAGTGCGGCGCCGCCGCCGAAACCCGCCGCGGTCAGGCCGGCGGCCAAACCGCGCTCCTTCGTGAACCATTTCAACGCCGATCCGATGCACCCACCGTAGACCAGCGCCGCGCCAATCCCCGCAATCACATAGAGAAGATAGAGCGCCGGCAGACTGTTCGCGAACGCCAGGCCGCCCCAGCCGACACCGCAGAGGACTCCCGCCAGTGTCGTGAACAAGCGTGGGCCGAGGCGGTCGATGAGAAACCCCTGCGCGGGCTGCACCCACGTCTGAAACAGGATGAACAGGGTGAATGCGAACGAAATGTCGGAAGGTTTCCATCCAGTCGCCTTGTTCATCGGGCTGACGAAGAGCGTCCAGGCGTACTGGAGGTTCGCGATCATGATCATCGCGATGAGCGACGCCACGAGCTGGAACCATCGATTGTTGATCTTCAACGCGTCGCCCTCCTGAGCGCTCGGCTGAAGCCTCGCGCTCCTGCTGGTCTCTTCGCTTCGCCTGATGGAGGGCGAGGCTTTAGCCGAGCCTGGCCGCAACAGACGCGCGTTTATTGGACACCGGAATCCAGCCGGGATCAACACCTCCGCGAAGGCCGACGGGCTGTCGGACTTCCCGGCCGGCCTTTCCGGAGTCGTCCGGCGGCAGGATGGGCATCACCCCGCGAGTTTGTGCGCGCGATCGCGGCCTTGTCCGGCGGAGCTGACTGGATGAGATCAAAGAGCGTCACGATGTTTCGCGCTGTCTCGAAAAAAATATCTCTGCGACTCTGCACGACGAGTGTACGAGACAAAGCGCTTGTGATACCCTCGTACGCGGAGATTCGATGCGATCACGGTCAGCTCGAGTGGTATCTGTCCTAGTGGTCTGGATCGCGCTTGCTGCCGTCGGTTTTTACGTCTCCCAATCCCATCAACAGATTCTGAGTGACGCACACACCCTCCGCGCGGCGGACCTGCACGCACGCGAGGCCGCAGATGCGCTCGTGGATCTGCGGGTCGCACAGCAGGCGTATGTAGCGGCTGGTCAGGGCGTCGACTTCTGGATGCCGAAGGTCGTGGCGACGAAGGACCAGGTGGCCGCGGCGCTGACTAGGCTTCGAGACTCGATCAGAAGTGAGCCGGCGAGGACGGAGCTCGAGGAAGCCGTCGCGGCGATGGGTGAATTCGCCGAGGTTGACAAGCGAGCCCGCGACTATATCCGCTCCCGTCAGATGTTGATGGCCGGCGATGTCATCTTTACTGAAGGCGGGCAGCTTGCGACCGTTGCGGCGCGAAAGGTCGAACTCGCACGCATCGCCGAGCATCAGGCCTTCGATGCCGAAGAAGCCGGCCGCAGGAAACAGCAGGCGTACGCCATCGCCGGCGCGAGCCTGTTCGCCGGCCTGATCGCTCTGATACTGGCCGTCACCAGATCGGGAGCGGCGACTGAGCAGCCGGCCATGGCCCAACTCGGATTGTCGCCGCGCGCGTCGGAAGGTAGTCGACCCGCGGAATTGTCGCTGCGGTCATCTGACGGTGAAGAGGGCATCGTCTCGCATGCACGAGCGACGACGTCCATGCCGAATGTCGCGGCGAAACCGGCACCGGCCGTGGTTGATGTGCCGGTCGCCGCTCCGCGAACGGCCGTGGTTTTGAAAACCACCGCTGAACTCGCAACCGATTTCGGGCGTGTGCGCGATTCAGACGAGCTCGAGCGTCTGCTCGGACGTACCGCGGACCTGCTGGATGCCGCGGGCCTCGTCGTGTGGGTCAGCGCGGCTGATTCGGGCGGCGAGAGTCTGCGTCCGGTCCTCGCGCATGGGTACGCGCCGCAGATCCTGGCTCGGATGTCGGCGGTACCGTGTACAGCAGATAATGCCGCTGCGGCCGCCTATCGGACGGGTACTCTGCAGATTGTTCAGTCCCGCGCCGGCCACGCCGCCACCGCGCCTGGGGCGATTGTCGCGCCGATTCTAGGGACGGATGGCTGCATCGGCGCGCTCTCCGCCGAAATCAGGAATGGCGGTGAAGGCTCCGAGGCCGTCCAGGCTGTCGCCGTCATCGTCGCCGCGCAGCTGGCCGGTATCCTGACGGTCGCGTCGGCTGAAGCCGAATCGCCCGAAATGCGGACCGCCGCCGCCGGCTGACGACCCCACCAGTTTCTGCCATCGTGCTTGCGCTTGGCACGCAATCCGCGCCCGGTGCCAGGGACCGCTGTATTTCTCGCCGACCGACGTTATGCCGGTCGACCGCGCGAGGTTCGCCGCTGGGCCTCGATCTTCGCCTTTACTGATTGCGCCCGCTTGTCGCGGACGATGCCGATCGTGACCTCCTCCCCTTCTGACTGACGAAGACTGCGCGCGAGGTCGTCGCGCGAGTCAACCGTCGTGCCATTCACCGAGGTGATCACGTCGCCCGCCTGGATACCCGCGTGGGACGCCGGAGAGCCGTCGGTGACTGACGTCACCAGGACTCCGCCTTTGGCGCCCAGGTGCTCCCCGAGCTGCGTCGTCAGTTCAGCGGCGGTCACCCCCAGCCTCGAGCCACCCGCCAACATCGGGAGGCTGAAGTCGAAGTTGAACGGGAGGTCGCGGAGTCTGTCGAGTTTGTCGAGCTGGTCAAGCTTGTCGAGCTCATCGAGGCCGTTCAGTCGCCCCCGAAGGAAGTCACCGTCGATGACCATCGCGGAGCCACGGCTCTCGGACGTGGTGATCTGGACGTCCTGCTTCTTGCCATCACGCGTAACGGTGGCGGAAACCGTACGCCCGGATGGGGTTTCCTGAACGAGGCGGACGAACTGCCGGGTGCTGCGGACCCGCTCACCGTCGAATTGGACGATGATGTCGCCTGCCTTGAGTCCGGCTCGCGCGGCCGCGCTGTCTGGCTGGACGTCGGTGATTTCGACGCCGCCCGACGTCGCGTCCGAGATCCGGACGCCAATTTCGCCGCCTCGGCCCTCCAGGACGGTCAGTTCGCGAGCGCGGGTCTGTCCGTGAACGGACGGTGCGCCGGTCAGGCCCAGGGCGATGACACTTATCGCTGCGAGTTTTGTCGACTTTTTCATCGTGCCCCCTCGTTTCCGTGGCCCCCCAGCGGCAGGCGCCACCTGATCAGACGAGGCCCCGATGTGAAAAGTTGGCTAGAATCCTCGATTGACCGATGGCCAAGAATCAACCCAGCCGCGAAACAAAGGCGCAGATCCTCGAACGCACCGAGCGCGAGAAGGTCAAGTTCATGCGCCTCCAGTTCACCGACATCCTCGGGACGATCAAGAACGTCGAGATCCCGGACCGTCAGTTCGAAGAGGCCCTCGACGGCAAGATCATGTTCGACGGCTCGTCGATCGAGGGCTTCGTCCGCATCGAGGAATCGGACATGTACCTCCGTCCAGATTTCACGACGTTCCGCATTTTTCCGTGGGCCGGCACAACGGGTGAAAAAGTCGCTCGAATGATCTGCGACATCTACACACCCGACGGTCATCCCTTCGTCGGTGACCCTCGCGCCTGCCTGAAGAACGTGATCGCCCTCGCCGCATCACGAGGCTTCTCGATGAACGCGGGACCGGAGGCGGAGTTTTTTCTGTTCCAGACGAAAGACGGGATCGCGACGACTGAGACTCACGACGCCGCGAGTTACTTCGATCTCAGTCCCGTCGATCAGGGCGAGGACGTCCGTCGCGAAATCGTCCTCGCGCTCGAAGCGATGGGCTTTCACGTCGAAGCCGCGCACCACGAAGTCGCGCCGGGCCAGCACGAAATCGATTTCCGCTACGACGACGTCCTGACGACGGCGGACAACATCTGCACGTTCCGCTTCATCGTCAAGAACGTGGCGATTCGGAACGGCCTGCACGCGACGTTCATGCCCAAGCCGATCTACGGCATCAACGGTTCCGGCATGCACACACACATGTCGCTGTTTTCCGGCGGCACGAACATCTTCTTCGACGCCAAGTCGCAGTGGCAATTGAGCGAGACGTGCCTCAACTACATCGGCGGAATTCTGCGTCACGCCAAAGGTTTCTGCGCGATTACGAACCCGCTCGTGAATTCATACAAGCGACTCGTGCCTGGCTACGAGGCGCCGACGGCGATTTCGTGGTCCGAGAAGAACCGCAGTCCCCTCGTGCGCGTGCCCGCGACGCGCGGAACTGGAACGAGAATCGAGCTGCGGATGCCCGACCCGTCCTGTAATCCGTATCTGGCGCTGGCAGTCATGCTTCGTGCGGGGCTCGACGGCATCGACAAGAAGACCGATCCCGGCCCGCCTATCAACAAGAACATCTACCGCATGAGCCACCGCGAGCGCCGTCACCTCCGGATCGACGAGTTACCAGGAAACCTGAACGAAGCGCTCGACGAGCTCGAAAAGGACGACCTCGTGCGCGAGACCCTCGGCGAGCACCTGTTCGAGCACTTCCTCGCCGCCAAGCGGGAAGAGTGGCTGGATTACATCAAGCACGTGTCGCCGTGGGAGGTCGATAGATACCTGGGGATGTACTAGGTTCGGCGGCTGCGCTGACCGTGCTGGCGGCTTCGCTGACCGTGCTGGCGGCTTCGCTGACCGTGCTGGGCCGGCTTCGCTGACCGTGCTACGGCTTCGCTGACGGTGCTACGGCTTCGCCGACGGTGCTACGGCTTCGCCGACGGTGCTGACGCGCAGGAGGCGTCCCGGCATGGTGTATGCCACTCTGATGGCGTGGCCGTTCGCGACTTCAGAGATCTCGTGTGTTGGCAGCTTTCTTACGCTCTGAAAGCCGACGTCTTTGCATTTACTGACACCGGTGCGGTCTCTCGGGACTTCAAATTCCGCGATCAGGTACGCGATTCAAGTGCTTCAGCGACACGAAATATTGCGGAAGGCTTTGGCAGATACACGCCGCGCGAATTCGCCCGTTTCCTCGGCTATGCTCGCGCATCCCTCTTCGAAACACAGAATCATCTGATCGACGCGCGCGATCGAGGCTACCTGGACGACCGGACGTATCATCGCCTCTTCAACCTGGCGAACGCCGCTCGGAACGCCACCACTAACCTGATGCGCTCGAAACAACGCCAGGCAGCACGGTCGGCAAAGCCATAGCACCGTCAGCGCAGCCGTAGCACCGTCAGCGGTGTCGCCAGCACGGTCAGCGCAGCCGCAGCACCGTCAGCGGAGTCGCCAGCACGGTCAGCGCAGCCGCAGCACCGTCAGCGCAGCCGTAGCACCGTCAGCGGAGTCGCCAGCACGGTCGGCGAAGCCATAGCACCGTCAGCGCAGCCGCAGCACCGTCAGCGGAGTCGCCAGCACGGTCAGCGCAGCCGTAGCACCGTCAGCGCAGCCGTAGCACCGTCACCGAAGCCGCCAGAGGTCATCCGTCCGTCACCCACTCAGGACGTCCTCCTCCAGAGAGTGCGAATTTTCGGCCTGATTCGAGGGGTTGGCGCGGGTACGCGATTTGATGATGTGAGAAGCGGGTCGCGTCGGATCAACGGGGTGCGTAACATCAGGCAGGCGCTGGCATCGCCGCACTCCGGCTTCATTTCACCGATTCGGCGTGGCCCGCATCGAACCGCGTCAGCGCAGCCGCAGCACCTTCAGCGAAGCGTGAGCACCGTCGGCGAAGCCGCGAGCCCAGTCAGCGCAGTAGCCGCGCCGTCAGTGCGCGCCCGGCGTCAGCGCGGAAGCCGTCGACCCTCAGGGCCTGAAGCGCCGAGCCTGCTGAAATACTGATATGCCGCGCGCGACATTTCTTCAATCGCGCGCTCCCCTTCCGCTTCTCCCCGCAGGAACGTCGTCATTACGACGAAGGCATACGGCCGGCCCTTGACGAACACGATGCCGGCATCCGCGCGCACCCCGTCGAGTTCGCCAGGCTTGTCGGCGACCTGGACGGTTTCGGGAATGCCGCGCCGCAGCCGGCTCTCTTTCGGCAGCTTCAGGAGCTCGACGGCCGACGGCATCCGCAGGTGATCGCTCTCGGCTGCGTGTGTGCCAGCCATCGCCTGCAGCAGCTTGACCAGGTCGTCCGGCGACGACACATTTTCGTCACCCCGACGCGCGGCGGCCGTGTCCATCATGTGGCGACGGAGCTTCGTCGATTTCAGTCCAAGCGACTGCACGCGCGCGTTGATCGCGTCCATTCCCAGACGGTCGATCAACACATTCGTCGCGGTGTTGTCGCTCAGGGTGACCATCAACGCCGCATAGTCGTGAATCGACAGTGTTGGCGTGCCGAGGTGCACGAGGACTCCGCTGCCGCCGACCGCCTTCGAGCGATCGAGCACGAGCGCTTCGTCGAGGCGAACGCGCCCTTCCTCCACCTGCTTGAAGAGCTCGTAAACGATCGCGAGCTTGATGCTGGACGCGGTCGGAAACGCCTCACGTTCGAGGTGCGAGAAACGTTCACCCGATGTAAGGTCGACGATCTCGTAGCCAACGACACCATCCAGCTGGTGAGCGATCTCGCTCAGTCGACCGGCAAACTTTTCCTTGAGCTCCGCGGCCGGCTGTTCCAGCACGGTCAGCGAAGCCGTGAGCACGGTCAGCGGAGCCGCCAGCACCGTCAGCGAAGCCGCGAGCACGGTCGGCGAAGCCGCCAGCACGGTCAGCGAAGCCGTCAGCACGGTCAGCGAAGCCGCGAGCACGGTCAGCGACGCCGCGAGCACCGTCAGCGAAGCCGTCTTCATGTTGTGATCCTTAGCGCGACCGCGGTCATGTCGTCGTTCGGCGGCGTGTCGCCCCGGAACGACCAGACGGCCGCAAAGATCGCGTCCACCATGTCGCGAGCGGACTTGTGTTTGTTGTCGCCAACGACCTTCAGCAGGCGCTCGGCGCCGAATTCGCGGCCAAGACCATCGTTGGCCTCGGACACTCCATCGGAGCAGAACACGTATACGTCGCCCTGCGAGAGCTCGTAGGACAGCTCATCGTACGTCGATCCTGCAAACGCTCCGAGTGGAACGCCGGGGAGTTCGATCTGGCTCACCGTTCCACCGCTGGAGCGAATCGGATACGGCAGTCCCGAGTTCGCGAGCGTCAGCGTGCGGCGCTTGAGATCGAACACCGCGTAGCACAGCGTGCAGTAGTACTCCTCGAGTTGACGTTCATAGAGGATCGTGTTCGCGGATGCGAGCACGCCGGCCGGGCTGAAGCGCTCGGGCGCATAGCGGCGCCTGAACGTCCGGGAACGAATCAGCTCTCCCGCGAACGCACTGTAGAGCGCGGCCGGCACGCCCTTCCCGGAGACGTCGCCGACGGCAACGACCAAGCTGTTGGTTTCGGGCGTGAGGAAGTCGTACAAGTCGCCGCCCAACTCTCGCGCCGGCGCGAACCTCGCCGCGACATCAACTCCCTTCAGCCGCTTCGGCAGTTCGGTGGGAAGTAGCGCAGCCTGCACGCGTTGTGCGAAGCGAATTTCCTTTTCCAGCCGCTCCTCGTTGGCGACGATCGTCTGATACAGGCGGGCGTTCTCGATGGCCACCGCGGCCTGACTCGCGAGCAGCTGAAGAATTTCGACGTGGCCTTTATTGAAGGCATCGAGCTCCGGGCTTTCGAGATCGAACACGCCGATGCAGCGGTCCTTCAGCAGCAGCGGGATCACCAGCTCCGACCGCGCATCGTCCACGAGCTTGATGTATCGATCGTCGACGGACACGTCAGGCACGAGGACGGTCTGCTTGTGTAACGCCGCGTATCCGGTCAGGCCGTTGCCCAGCTTCACACGCGGCATCGTGACTTTGTCGCCGTACCGGACGGCCACTTTCATTTCCAGCTCGCCGGTGTCCTCGTTCAGCAGGAGGATGCCGAACGTCCGGTAGTCGATCACGCGCCGGGTCAGGTTGGCGATCCGCGTGAGCAATTCGTCCAGGTTGAGGATCGCGGCAAACTCGCGGGCCATCTCGGCAAGCGTCTCGAGTGTGCTCGTGTAGTCGCGATCGTGTTCGACGAGCAGCGCGTTCTCGATGGCGACCGCGACGTGCGAGCCGAACTGCCGCAACATGGCCTCGTCCTGTTCGGAGAACTGGCCTGTGGTGTCGCTCAGCAAGTTGAGCGCGCCGATGACCTTCCCCTTGCGCCTGAGTGGCACGACGAGCTCGGAATTCGAACCGGGCACGGCCTCGACGTAGCGCGGATCGGTATGCACGTCGTTGACGAGGATCGGTTTCCCTTCCGCGACCGCCGCGCCGACCAGGCCATGGCCGACCTTCAGCCGGAGATTGCGCGTGACTTCGTCCGGGTAGCCGACCGAGTACGCGATGCTCAGCTCGTTTCGCTTGGGATCGAGCAGATAGACCGCGAACGCCTGAAACTTCGTGAGCCGCGCAATCAGTTGCGGAATCTTGTGGAGCAGTTCGTCGAGATCGAGGACGGACGCCACCTCGCGTCCGAGGTCGAAGAGCGCCTTCAGTTGATCGTTGGTATTCGAGGATGAAGACACGGTGTCTGTGGCGAGCCTTTCGAGGCCCGCCGGTTAGTATAATTGGTCCTTCATGGACCTGACGCTTCCGCTCGACTACGCGGCAATCGAACGAATCCTGCCGCACCGGTATCCGTTTCTGCTCGTGGATCGCATCATCGAGCTCGAGGAGGACAAACGGATCGTCGGGATCAAGAACGTCACGCTGAACGAGCGCTACCTGTCGTACACCAGTGGTCGTCCCGTGATGCCGCCGACGATTCTCACGGAGGCTGTCGCCCAGGTCGGTGCCATCCTGATTCTCGCAAAACCCGAGAATCGCCAACGCTTGCCCTACTTCATGGGCATCAAGCGGGTACGCTATCGACGGCCTGTCTATCCCGGTGACGTGCTGGTCATCGAAGCGAACGTCGTGCGTCTCCGGAGCCGGGTGGGACTCTTGAAGGGCGTCGTGCGGGTGGATGGCAAAGCGATCGCCGACGGTTCGATGACCTTCGCGCTGGGACCGGCACAGGATTCTTCAGAGTAGGCCGAGCGGCCACGACGATCAGCTGCGGGTCCTGTCCTCAGCCAGCCCACGTGTGCTCAGGCCGACAAACATGCTCACGGCTGACGGCCCTGCGCGCCCGTGGGCGCCCGGCTTCGGCCACCCGCAGCACTGTCGGCGAAGCCACAGCACGGTCAGCGAAGCCGCCAGCACGGTCAGTGAAACCGCAGCACGATCAGCGAAGTCGCAGCACCGTCAGCGAAGCTGCCAGCACGGTCAGCGAAGCGGCCGTTACGCCCCGACGATTGATCGACCGTACTCTTGCGGCGTCTGTTCTTCTGCCGGCCGCACGCGTGCTGACCGGAACCGCTGAAACGGCATGTGGCACTGATACTTGCGCAGGAAGTTCAGGAAGCGCTTGTAGTCGGACTGTTCGAGGTTGAAGCTCTGGACGAGCGCCTTGTAGTTGCCGCGCGTTTGCTCGAGGCCGCTCGAGATGATCGTGCGCAGGTCGTCGCGCGTCAGGTCGCGCGACATGAACGGCTCGTAGACCACCGACCAGAACGATTCGCCGCCGACGAGCATCCGTTCGAGTAGGACCTCTGCCGTCCGCTTGCCGCGCACGACTTCAGTTGCGGGCGCGTCAGCGACGTGATTGCCGACCTCTCGCGGAAGATCCGCTGGCGTCACCATGCCCGAGCGCGACCGTACGACCACGCGCTCCGCGACGTTTTTCAGCTCGCGTACGTTGCCTGGCCACTTGTATGACAGCAGACGATCGATCGTCTCGGTCGTGACGACGGGATTGTCGACGCGATGACGCTGGCTGTAGACACGGCAGAAATGCGTGAACAACGGCTCGATGTCCTCGCGGCGTTCGCGCAGCGGCGGAATCGCCAGGTGGATGACGTTCAGCCGGTAGTAGAGATCTTCGCGAAAGTTCTTGTCGGCGATCCGCGACATCAGGTCGCGATTCGTGGCGGCAATCACGCGCACGTCGACGCGCGAGTTGACGCGATCGGAACCGACGCGCTGAATCTCGCCGCTTTCGAGGAAGCGCAGGAGAAGCGCCTGCATGCGCAGGCTCATCTCGCCGACTTCGTCCATGAATATCGTGCCGCCGTGCGCCTGGTCCAGCCAGCCGCGCTTGTCGCGGTACGCGTCGGTGAACGCGCCGCGCATGTGGCCGAAGAGCTCGGACTCGAGCAGGGTGTCGGGAACGCCCGCGCAGTTAATCGTGACGAGCGGGCTGTGGCTGCGTTCGCTCTGCTGATGAATCAGCCGGGCGACCACTTCCTTGCCGACGCCGCTTTCGCCGGTAATGAGAATCTTTGCGGTGGAGCGCGACGCGCAGACGATTTCTGTCTCGATTTCGCGCATTGCAGGGCTGGAACCAACCAAGCTCTGGGGTATTTCCATAGTGGGCATCAAGACCGTGCTGATGTTTATAAGGCCGATTTGTCCATGAGTCAATGACTATTTGACCATAAACGACCAAATAGTACTCTTTTGTGTCTCTTTGTAGAGCATTTATGTGCACCTCTGTCCATTCTAACAGAGAAGCTCAAGGGCGATATTCTGCCTAGAGCAGGTATTTCTGTCGACTGCTCAGGCGCGAAAACTCGCAGTTGAGGCTGATTACTTGGGCGTGTTCAAGCCTTGGTCGGAGGCCAATCGCTCGGGCTCCGTTCGGAGGAAAGAGGGGCGGCGGACTCGATGAATCTCACGACGCGAGAGAGCCTCGCGTCGTTTCGATTCCGGGCAGGCCGGCAGAACGCCGTTTCGTCAGGCGACCCCGACGAGATCGCTATCGACTGTCGCGGCGGTCGGCGCTCCCAGCCGGAGAACGTGAGGCTGCGGGTTCTTGATCGCGTTGCGCGTGTCGACGACCGTTCTGCCGATGCGCTGCAGACGATCGTAGTCGAATGCCGCATGCTCGGTGACGATGACGATGCAGTCGTACGCATCAGGCCCAACGGCCTCAAGGTCAGTGTGCTGGAGGTCCTGTCCACCGGCCCACAATTTTCCCGCGAGCTTGGGGACGTGAGGATCGGAATAGGCGAGCTCGGCGCCACGCGCCTGCAGCAACGCGAGCAGATCGAGGGCCGGGGACTCACGAATATCATCGACGTCCCGCTTGTATGACACTCCAGCGATAAGAACACGCGAACCATTCACGGGGCGCTGAATTCGATTCAGCGCGTCGCCGACCAGCGACAAAACATAGTGCGGCATCGCGCCGTTGATGGCTCCGGCCAACTCGATGAAGCGCGCCTCGAATCCCGATTGTCTCGCCTTCCAGGACAGATAAAACGGATCGATTGGGATGCAGTGGCCGCCGAGGCCGGGACCCGGGTAGAAAGGCATGAACCCGAACGGCTTGGTCTTCGCGGCGTTGATGACTTCCCACACGTCGATGCCGAGCTTGTCGCACATGAGTGCGATTTCATTCACCAGCCCGATGTTGACCGCTCGAAATGTGTTTTCCAGCAGTTTCACCATTTCTGCGACCCGGGGCGAGCTGACCGGGATGACCGTGTCGATTGAAGTGGCGTACAGCTCACGCGCGAGTTCGCTGCACTGCGGCGTCATGCCACCCACGACCTTCGGGACGTTCCGAGTGTTGAACCGATCGTTACCCGGATCTACCCGCTCGGGAGAGAACGCGAGAAAGAAATCCCGACCCGCCTTCAGGCCACCGCGCTCGAGGATTGGCTGCAGGAGCTCATCGGTCGTGCCTGGATAAGTCGTCGATTCGAGAATGACGAGCATCCCTTGATGGAGATGCTCCGCGATAGATTCGACGGCGCCGACGACAAAGGCCATGTCCGGATCTTTGGTCTTTCTGAGCGGCGTCGGGACGCAGATGTTGACCGTATCGAGTTCCGCGACACATGAGAAGTCACGGGTGGCGTTAAGGCGGCCGCTTGCGACGAGCGAAGCGACGTCATTTGTGGCGACGTCTGGAATGTACGATTTCCCTGAATTGATCGCAGCGACCTTGGCGGGATCGAGATCAATGCCGGTGACGGTGAAGCCGTTTCGAGCGAACTCAACGGCCAGGGGCAAACCGACATAACCCAGTCCGACGACACCAATTCGCGCATTTCGAGAGCGGATCCGGTCTGAGAGCAAGCGGGCAGACAGAGACATATTGTTGTAGCGACAACGCCAGACCCATGCCAAGGTTCGTTGAGCACCGGAATCATTTTCCGGCTGCAAACCTAGGGACGACCGCTTTTGAGGCTCCGTGTTGGATGACTTTAGGTCTCGATTTCGCCGTCGTTACAGTCGACCTTTCGGAAGGCTTGACTTCGTCGAAGCCCATACAAAATGGTCTAGCCAAACGTTGACATTAAGAAGTCGAAAGGTGTTTGAGCGCCTAAAGCCTTCCGTAAGGGTGTCTTTGGGCAATGAACGCAAACTGTCATTGCCGCTATTTAATTGATTCCGTGATACTTATATCAGTTCGTCCAGGCCCTCACCTGAGGCATCAACGTTGCTCCCGTTTCAGCGCGATTGCGGTCGGCCCACGCCGGTCGCGGGCATTCTCCGGAGGGTTACGTGAGGCGAGTTCCGATTCTCGTTGCGTTTACGGTCGCCAGTCTCTTCGCTCAAGCCGGCGTGGCGCGGGCCTCGAGTCTCACGTTGTCGAGCAGTGCGTTCGGCGATGTTCTCTTGTCGGCGGCTTCCAACGATTTCCCAGCGGAATTTTCGTCTATCGCCAATCCGGCAGGCGATCTGGGCTCTGACGGTGCCGCGACCGCCGCAGCCTCGCTCAACGCCCAGGCGGGGACCTATTTAAGCGCTGCAAACCAAGCGATCGGCGCTGACTTTCCGAACTTGACGATCGATCCCGGCAGCGTCTGCATTCTTGGCATCTGCATTTCGTGGCCGCCTATCGTCATCACACCCCAGCCTCCGAGGTCCGTGCCTGAACCAGCGACTCTGGCGCTAGTGGGTCTGGGGCTGGCAGCGGTGTTCGCGAGCCGTCATCGGCAACGCCGGGCTGTCTAAGCTGCCTCCGCCTAGTCCACTTAAGTTCAAGCAGGAGCGACCAAAAGGTTGCGAAGAGACGGATATCTGTCCGTCTTTCGCCTGCATGATCTTCAGTTTTTATCAAGTAAGTCATTCAGAATTAGATATTTACAGTTGTTATCCTCCGTCGCCATCTCATGAGGCACCGGAGAGGTCCTTGCTTTAGTCACGACATGCCTCAGAGGAACGACCGACACCTGCAGGCCGTCGTCATCGCTTGCATGCTCATCGGCGGATGCGCCGGAGACCCTCGCAGCGCTGCAAAGGAATTCGCCAGGAGCGGCGACGCGTATCTGTCCGCAGGAAAGCTCCCAGAAGCGGTCGTCGAATACCGGAACGCCATTCAAAACGACCCGCAAGACGGCACCATCCGCCTGAAACTGGGCGAGGCGTACTTACGCCTTGGTGATCCGCGCAAGGCGCTCGAAGAATGCGTGCGCGCGGCGGATCTATTACCGGAGGACTCGAACGCTCGTTTGAAGGCCGGCGACCTCTTCCTCCTGGTCGGTCGATTCGACGACGCGAAGCTCTCGGCGGAAAAGGTGCTGGCGCGTGAACCCAAGAATGTGCCGGCCCAGATCCTCCTGGCGACGTCGCTTGCCGGACTGAAAGATCTCGACGCGGCGATTGCGCAGATCGAAGAGGCGATCCATCTGGATCCCCAGCGGGGAACGACCTACGGCAACCTGGGGGCCTTCGAGCTGGAGCGTGGACGAAGGATGCCGCGGAGGCGGCGTTCAAGAAGGCGGTCGAACTCGATTCGCATTCGGCACGTGCACGGCTCGCGCTCGCGTATTTCTATTGGACGCAAAACCGCTCGAACGATGCTGAGCAGGAATTCCGGAAGGCTGCCGAAGTCGAGCCTGAGAATTCCATGGCACACCGCGCCATGGCCAGCTTTTATCTGGCGACGCAACAACCGCACGCCGCAGAGTCACACCTGAAGAAAGTGGTGGAGCTGACGAAGACTCCAGACGCCGCGTTCGCGCTCGCCGATTACTACACTGCGCGCAACGACCAGGGGGCGGCGCTAGAAGTGCTACTGCCTCTCTCAAAGAACGCGGCCACGTCGGCTGCGGCCGCAGTCCGTTTGGCCATTGCCGATTACCAGGCCGGCCGTCACGATGAAGCGTACGGGCGGATCGGTGACGTGCTGAATAAGGATCGCGATCAACTGCAAGCGCTCATCGCCAAGACCTTTTTCCTCATGTCGGATCACCACCTCGAAACGGCGCTGGAAACTATTTCGCTCGCGGTTGAGAAGCACAAGGACTCGGCGGCAGCCCTCTATTCGCTTGGACGAGTGCAGGCGGCTCGCCATCAGACCGACGCAGCGATCGCCGCCTATGACAGCGTGCTCCAGCTGAATCCGCGAGCGACCGATGCCCGCGTCGCATTGGCGCAACTTCACTTATCGGCCGGTCGGGCGGAAACCTCCGTCGGGCTGGCTAAACAGGTTGTGGCCTCGGAGCCGCAGAATCTCCGCGCCCGACTCGCGGTCGTGCGCGGGTTGCTCGCTCAGAAACAGCTGACGGGCGCACAAGCCGAGTTGCAGGCGCTGGTCGCCAAGAATCCTGACTCCGCCCCTGTGCATGCGCAGATGGGTGTGCTCCAGACGATGAAACAGGATCCGGTGGGTGCGCGTCGATCGTTCGAACGCGCCCTTGAGCTCGACCCGGCGTCGAGGGAAGCGTTGAACGGGCTGGTTTCGCTGGACCTGCAGGCCAAGCGTACGGCTGACGCACGGGCGCGTGTCGACCAGGCAGTCGCGGCAAATGCCGACGATCCCACAATTCTGATGATTGCCGCTCGTACATATGTGACGACTGGCGACGCAAAGCGAGGGGAAGAGTTGCTGCGGCAGGTCATCCAGATCGACTCGAGCTACTTCGACGCCTACTCGGCTCTCGGCCAGCTCTACGTGCGTCAGGGACGTCTCGATGCTGCGCTCGCCGAATTCGAGCAACTGGCGCAGCGCGATTCGAAGCCGAGTAGCCGCCCTCACTTTCGCCGGCATGATCCTTCAGGCGCAGGGCAGGATTCCCGACGCACGAGCGAAGTTCGAACGGGCGCTGCAAGTCGACCCGAGCGCAGCGGTCGCTGCAAACAACCTCGCGTGGCTTTATGCCGAATCCGGGCAAAACCTGGATCTGGCGATGGAGCTCGCGCAGCGCGCTGCCGCCCGAATGCCGGACGTAGCCGAAGTCAACGACACGATCGGCTGGGTCCACATGAAGAACAATCTGCCGCGCGCCGCGCTACCTTACTTTGAAAAGAGCGTCAAGAAGGACGGGGGCAACGCGCTGTATCAGTATCACCTGGGCCTCGCGCTCGCAGGCGTCGGCAATACCACGTCGGCCCGGTTGGCGCTCGAACGGGCGATCAAACTGAAGCCGGATTTTGACGGCGCCGCAGATGCGAAACGGATACTCTCGACGACGCTCAAGCTCGAGAGTTCGTAGGTGCAGCGTTGAAATGCGGGTTCAATTCAGCATTCAGCTGCGCGATCCGCGTGGATTGACGTACGACCACGCGGAGCCGAGGCTCGAATCGAGGCCTGACAGGCTGACGCTGAGTGTCCACAACTCGGCGGCGCGATCGACATCGTCGAGATCGCCGTCGATTGAATCTCTCCCCGCTCATCGAAGTATTTGCCGGAGACGCCACGCAGCGATTCATCGGTCGCGACGCGTGTCACGAGCGACGCCGCGCGCCTGGCAGTCTTCAATTCACCGCGGGCACCGTAATACACGAGGTGACGCAGCCAGGGCACAAGGCCGTTGTTGCGGCCGAGATTCGTTGCGACGCCGCCGGGATCGATCGAATTTGCGGTGACGCTCGTGCCCCGGAGCCGGCGCGCCAGTTCGTAGGTGAACGTCACGTTTGCCAGCTTCGAGACCGCGTACGCCACTTTGCGGTCGTAGCCGTTTTCGGTCGGCAACCAGCCCGAATCGAGTGACGCGGCGTGGGCGCCGGAGCCGATGGTCACGATTCGGCCATCCTTCGACTCGAGCAGGCGGTCGAGAAGCAACGCAGTCAGCAGGAAGTGCCCGAGGTGGTTGACTGCGAACGTCCGTTCCACACCGAAGCCGCTTGTCTCATATCGACTGAATCGCGCGCCGGCATTGTTGACAAGGGTGTCGATTCGGCGGTGCCTCCGTCGCAGCTTCGTCGCCGTCTGTCGGATCGACTCGGGGTCTGACAGATCAGTGCGAAGGAACTCGGCCCGCGCCCCACGCCGGCGCAGGCGTGACACGACTGCCGCGCCGGCGTCCTCGTGGCGGCCGAGCACAACCAGATGCGCACCCGCTTCTCCGAGCGCGAGCGCCGTCGCGCGACCGATACCAAGGGTCCCGCCGACCACGACCGAGACTCGTCCTGGCATGGTGCCGCGCGTTAGGTCGATTGGGTTTCGATGCTCACCGCGCGAGGATCACGAGGCTGTAGCCGCCGAAGAGTCGCACGGCGAGCTCGGGGTTGAGATTGAAGGACATTACGCGCAACGGCTTGGCGAGCCTGGCCAGCCGGCTGAAGGCGAGATTCGGCGGGTAAAAGTGGTCGACGATCTCGTAGCCGGTCTCTTCGAGTGCTCGCAGCGCGGTTTCCTTGCTGAAGTGGTGGCGATGGCTGTGGACCAGCCGGCGCTGGAGGAGCGCGCCTTCGCGCAGCGCGGACTGAACGGAGATATCGAGTGAGAAGCTGAAGATCTTCCAATCGCTCCTGGACTTCAGCATTCTCAGGAAGCCGAAATAGTCCTCGACGTGATCGACCACCTCGAGCGCCAGCATGACGTCAAAGTGGGGCGCGTCGAATCTCGCCTAGATCGGCGACCGCGAATTGCAGGCGATCGTTCTCGCGCTCCTTCGCAATCTCGATCGCCTTAGGTGCGACGTCGTAGCCCCAGAACCGACATTCCTGATCCATCTTGAGCTGCATCTGGCGAAGAACCTCGCCGGCACCGCAACCGACCTCGCCGATCGATTTGGGAGATATCCGATTTCTCTCGAGCATGCGCAGCATGTTGCCTGCCTTCCACGGAGAGTACTCGACGTGCCAGGTCGGGTTGTTCCGGAAGTACTCGCCATTGACGTGAGGATCGATTGCGGGATCCGACACGCTCGAGAAACGCGGATAGGACACTGCCTCATTCATGCGGCCCTCGCTCCAGATGCATTGGTTAGCGGGAATTGGATCGACCTAGAAGTACTTTTTCACGACGAGATACGGCAGAAGAAACAATCTCTGCCAGCGACGGCAGTGGATCTTCCAAGGCAAACACCGATTCGACCCGCGTTCGGTGCAGGGAGCCAAAATACGACTGGAGGCTGAGCCTGCCCCGCAGGATGTCGGTCAGCGCGACGGGCACGTCCGTCACCAGCCGGAGCCATCCCATGCCTGGTGAGCCTTTCGAGCGGCCGACAGGTTCGCCAACCTGGTCGCAATACAACAGATACGGAAAGTCAACGCCAGCCGGAACCCCCAAGGTGTGGAATCCCCAGGTCCGGGCGTTCACATCCAGCAGCTTGTATTGCTGGTCGCGAGGATCCTGCTTGAACTCAATCTCGACCAAGCCGTAATAGTTGACGTGCTTCAGAAACCTCTCGGACAATTCTTCGATCGCTGGAAGCTCGATCGTCTCGACGTAGGTGGCGGCCCGGCCGAATTCGTGAGGGTGCTGGCGTTCGCGCCTCGCGAGCAGCGTGCTGTGCGCCTCACCGTCCCGGAAGAACGCGCAGTACGAGAACTGCTGCGCGCCGCTACCTGGAATGATTTCCTGAATCAGTATCTCCTCCGGGCGAATCAGCTTCAGAGCTTTCGCGTAGAGGGAATGGAGTTCATCGACCGTGTTCGCTCTCCATGCTTTCGCACCAGTCGCATAAAAGAAATTCTCTTTGACTGCTGGCTTGAGTGCGAGCGGCAGCCGATGTTCGAGCGCAACCAATTCCTCGTGAGTCCGAGGGTTGAAGGTGCGCGGACAGGGAATGCCCAGCTGATCGGCCAGCTCGTAGGTCTTCTTCTTGTCCCACGCCCACTGTGTCGTGGCCCAGTCGGGGGTGGTGACCCTGAAGAAGTCAGCGAGCTCGTCGCGATAGCGCGCGAACGCGGCCACTGTTTCGTCGCGTGTGGGAAAAAGAACCCAGTTACGCAGATTATAGCGATGGCCGATCTCGAGCACCGAGTCAACGGTCTTCCGCTCGTCCAGGAGGTTCGGAACACGAACAACCCGCGTGGCGTAACGAGAGAATGACGTGATACAACGCTGGTCGTCCACGATCATCACAGGGATGCCGTGCCGGCCCAAGCTGCGGGCGACGCCGAGGCCCGGGTGCTCACCTCCGACGACTAAAGCCCCCACGCGAGGGCTAGTCGGCGTTCGACGATCGTCAGCCATGCATTGGAGTCGTTTCAAGTACGCGCTTAGATGGCGTGAGGTGAATTCCGTGCCTGCGACGAAAGCCATGAGCGGTCCGTACGAGCGAGCCGCAGTGGCGCCGATGAAGTGGAGTCCGGGCACCGAGCTGCGGAATCCGCTTCTCAGCACTGGCGCGCCGTTCAGCTGGCGTACGTCCGCGAGCAGCGACGGAGGCAGGAAGCTCGTACCGGGAGAGGTCGACACGATATCCGGTACCGAGAAGCACATGATCGATTCGCCTCTCGCTCCCATCATCGAGCTTGAGGCGAACCGCGTCGCCCATAACGTCAGCCGACGCCACCCCACACCCAGTCGAGATCTTCACGTTCGTCAGCCGGGGAGGCAGCCAGGCGGAGCCAGCCGGCCTTACGGCGCGCGTCCGGATCTTCTCTCGAATCCCCAACGGTAACCGCGCGACGAGATTCGGATACGCCACCAACCGGCTGATCCCCATCGGTCCGATGTCGTGCTGAGAGTAGAGCATCGACGAAAGCGGGCCGAGGTGATGTAGCCAGGCGTGCTGGCCAATCCATCGAAGCGCCGGGATCCTCGCGATGACCTCGACCTCAGACCCGGCCTCGTGCAGCAATGCGGCGCTTTCGAGCGCGCTTTGTCCCGCGCCGATCACGGCCACACGCTTGCCCACGAATTCACGCACTTTGCGCCCTTCGTAGCAGTGCGAGACGAGCGCCGGCGAGAGGCGATCGAAAACGGTCGGTTTGGCCTGAAAGGCGCCGACGCCAGCGGCGACGATGACGCGATGACTCGTCAATTCGGCGCCATCCTTCAGCCTGAGCTTGAAGAACGAATTCTGCCGATTCACGCTCGCGACGTTCGTGCGCTCCACGATCGAGCCCAGGTGATGCCTGAACCAGCAACCGTACTGCACGAAGGTCGAGAGCGGCACGGGCGCGGTGGGCTGCGTTCCCGTCGCGGCCTCGAAGGCTTCAAGACTCAAAGCAGATTCCGGATCTGCGATGGTGGTCGCCACACGAGGCGAGCGCAACAGCATGCCTTCCGGCATAGTGTTCGCCCAGAAGGCCATGGGCTCACCGAACACTTTGACGCTCAGGCCAAGGACCTTGAGATAGGTGGCGGCAGACAGTCCGTACGGTCCCGCCCCGATGACGGCGACGTCGTAATCGGATGAGTGCTGCTTTTTGCCTGACATGATGATTAGGTCCGCTGAGGATGTGCTCACGGAAGCGGGCAAACTGCACGGCAAAATGTCTGGCGCATTGACGCCAGGCACATGTTCGTTTGAGTCTGCCCGCAGTTCGATAGCGTTTCCGCTCGAGTAATACTTCGGTCAGTGCAATGGTTAAGCCATGGATGCAAGAAACCGAACCTGGAGATAACGGCCGATTTCGTAAAGAGACAATAAATACCGGCATTTGATCGGCAAGAAGGAGGAAGAAAATCTTCTTATTAGCGGACTTTTAGTTCCTGAACCGAGGGGGCTTAATAGGGCAACTTGTTATTTATCTGTCTGTTACAAGGACCTGACGTTTCGTTCAGGAACGAAGCGCCATGACGACAGCCGCCCTACGACCAGTAGCCACGAGCCGCAGACGACGCAACACCGCTACCGCGACGAGCACGGATGTTCGGAAGAAAAGCTTCGCCGCGCTCCAGGGCAATCCGGCGGTAAGGGCCCGCCTGGACCAGAAGAAACCCAACCCGCCTAGAACCGCGGCGCGATCGATCCGGCGGGCCGACCCCCAGGAAACTCGCCGCAGCGCTCCTTGCGTAGCAGCTCGTTGAGCGCAGCGAGGAACGGCTTCACGTTCCTGATCGACTGACCGCTATGTGCGCGATGATTGGTCGTCGGCGGTGCCAGGACGTGAACCGCACGCCCCGCCGTCCCCAGCCGAATTACAAGTTCCTGATCCTGCATCACAGGAAGATCCGACCAGCCGCCGACGGCCTCGAACGCGCTGCGTTCTATCACGACAGAACTAGCACTCACGGCAAAGGGGCGATCCTTACTGAAATAGTCGTCGTACTCGACTATACGAGCCGAGTGGGGCCGACTTATCGGAGCGTTGGGCAGCTCTCCCTCGAACCACGACATCGTTGCGAGGATGAGCACAGGCTTTCTTGTGTCGGCGACACGTTCGTACACGTCAAGGGCCCAAGGTAGCAGCGTGTCGTCGCCGTCGAGAAACACCAGATACTGGCCGTTAGCCAGAGCTGCGCCGCTGTTGCGCGCCCCCCCCTTTCCGTGGTTCTTCCGGAGCGGTACGAATCGAATCGCATCGCCGTACTCGCTCAGCACGTCCTGACTTCCATCGGTCGACCCGTCGTCCACGACGATGATTTCGTGATTATCAGGTGGCAGCGCAACCGCGGAGCTGACCGCGTCGCGTATGAACTGGCGCTGATTGTACGAAGTGATGATGATGCTGAAGCGGGCCGACATCAGACCCAGATGGCGGTCTTGACGAAGCCGAGCAACTGTCGATCGTCGCGGCTGTCGCCGTAGGCGACCGCTTCTTCGACGCGATCGCGCTCGAATTGCGCGAGGACTCGCGCGAGCTTCTCCGGGCCGACGCACGCGGGCCCAAGAAGACGCCCTGTGTAGCGTCCGGCCGCCACCTCGGGTTCTGTCGCGATGATGCCGCGAACCCTCATCAACTCGTTGAGAGCATGAAGCACGAAATCGAAGTTCGACGACACGACGTACACCTCGTCGCCGCGTTGACTATGACGGCGAAGCTCTTCGAGGGTCTCTGCATTCAAAATGGGCGAGATGCAATCGCGGGCGAACACGTGGGAAAGCTCCTTAATCCGGTCGGTCGTTTCGCCTTTCAGAAAGAGGTCACAGAATCGCGCTTTGAACGCATGGTTCGTGAGCAAACGAACCTTCATCAGGGTGACCAACCACATCAAGCGGATGATGACACCGACTCTGCCCGCTCTCGTGCTCGCCAGGAACAACCCGAGCGGGACTATTGTGTCCCGCGTGGTGAGCGTGCCGTCGAAATCGAAGAAAACTAGGCTCACCGCGGAGGCTTATACGGGGCCAGCAGTTCTATGCTGAGGTCGGCATCGTGTGAGGGGCGGGAGCGATTTCCAAGCACCTTCCACAACGACAATACCGCCCCGCCGACGAACGGCAGCGGATCATCCCAGTAGAAGTCGTCGTAGCCATCGGGACGGGAGCCCACTGGCCAACGCCATGAGGCGGGGTGCTTAACTCGATCCACGATAGCCGCCAAGTCTCCGAGAATCCATTTCACGACGCGACCCGGTTCATATTCAAGGACCGGCGGGATGTCTCCTTCGGTAGCCATACGATACAAGAGGTAGGGGAAGTCCACGCCCGACTGGATCGCCAATGCGAGAGAACCCCAGAAACGAGGATTCACCTCCAGGAGCCAGCTCCGACCCGTTTCCTCGTCGTGTTTGAACTCGACCATCGCGACGCCGTGGAAGTTGACACTGGCGAGGAGCGTTTCGGCGTAGGCCTCGAGAACCGGATTGACCACGCCGATCCTGACGGGTACTGATACCACCAGTCGTAGTCTTTTCCTTCAAGCGTCTGTGGGTGAACTTCGCTCGCAGCTTGCCCTGGTTGAACAGCATCGACACGCCGTAACCGGTCCCTCGAACGTACTCCTGCACGACGAAGTCGTTCAACGTGGCGGCATCCGTCGGCGGGTCGCCGTTCCACGGTCCTGCCAGGTCCTCCGCACTCAGGTAGAACACCCCCCGCGCGCCCGAGGAGCTGATGCGCTTGAGTACACATTGGGGAACCGACCGCGCTGCAGAACCTGCGCACGTCCTCGGCGTCGCGTGGAACGATGGTCTGTGGAGTGGGAATGTTGAGCGCCCGGGCGAGCCGCATGATCTCGTCTTTCTTATGCAGACGCTTGAGCGTCTCGAACGGCGCCACCGGCATCGTTACGCCAGCCGTCTTCAGGACGTCGGCATACCTCGACACGATGAAGGTCTCTTCGCTCGTCGGCAGATAGACCCTCGGCTTTCGGCTTTGAAGTAGATCTCTGACGCGATGGACGAAGGCTTGGGTCTGGTGGGTTGACGACGGGTGACTGACTCGAGCGCCGGCGTAGCGAGAGAGCGCGGCCATGCCGAGAAATCGGTCCGTGCCCACGATCACGTCGAGGCCACGACGCGCGAGGCTCCGAACTACGTTATAGGCGCTTCTTCCCCAGGCATCCGTGACCAGCACGTCGACTCGTCGTTCGCTGCTGGCGTTTTCGCTCTTGGACATCGATCTCGGAGCGTACACCCGCCGGGTGACGGGCGCACGACGCCGTAGATCAAGGTTCGTCTCAGTCGAACTAAGGAATCAAGACGGCAGAGTGCAGCACTGTGCATCTACGAGTGCTAAACAGCCTGCAATTGTCTCTCTGCGTCAGGCGTCTGCACGGTCGAGCTCGCTGCACTCTGATTCAGCTGCCCGCTGATCTCGTCCGCGAGCACTTTCACGTTCGGCTCGTCCAGCATGTTCTGCTGATGGCCCGGCGCCTCTTTGACCTCGAAGCGGCCGCGGAGCACGCCTTTCCATCCGAGGAACTCGTCGGCGCTCAGACCCTGCAGTTGCTTGGCGGCCCTGAAGAGCAAGGACGTCGCCGTCGTACGGACGCGGCACGTAGTTTTCGAACACGCAGATCGTGTTCGATGCTCAGCGACTCGAGGATGTAAGGCATCGATCGATGTGAAGAATGCGCCGTTGCCATTCCGAGTCAAGATTGTCAAACGCGATGGCCGTTCGCGCCAACGCCACGTCCAGCGCCCGCCGACCTCGCTCGCTGAAGTAACCTCTTATTGCCATTTCTGAAGTTTTCGCGCTCCAGATCAAGTCGTTTCGTCGTCCGATACCAGACGCGCTGCAGCGACGTCGTGTCGTCGGTGAAGCTTATTCACGGCAGGATGAGTCGTTTGGATCATGACGACCAGACTCGACGTCCTCACCCGCGGCCGTAAGCTGTTGGGCGGCTTCGAGGGCGAGCAGCCCACCGAAACAGAATCCCCCGAGGACATACGGGCCTTCCGGCTGCAGAGCCTTCGATTCGCGCGAGGTAGTCGCGGCCATCTGCTCCAGCGACTGCCCTCGAACGATGTGACCGTCCAGTCCCCGCGCCTGAAGCGCATAAACCGGCTGGTCCTTCTCGAAATGCACAGCAAGAGGGTAGTACTCCAGGACGTTCCCGCCATGGCTGTGCATCAAGAACAGCGGCGTTCTCGAATCCGCCCGGCTGGATGGGCACGAGCGACGACCAGCTTGGTTTCCAGTCGTCGCGTCGGAGAACGTCGGCAAGTTCAGCAATGGTCGGGGCGTGGATCAGGGTGGCAACAGGGATTCGTTCCGTAAGCGTTTCTCGATTTCGATCAGGATCCGGACGGCGAGGATCGAATGGCCGCCGAGCTCGAAGAAGTTGTCGTTCAGTCCGACCTTGGGGACCTTGAGCACCTTCGACCATAGCCTGACGAGCATCTGCTCCAGCGGATCGCGGGGCGCGTCCGAAGTGTAGCTTGCCGGCTGTACCGGCCGATCGATTCCGGGTAATGCCTGTCGATTGATCTTCCCATTCGGAGTGAGGGGGAGACGTTCCATCGTCACGAATGCGGTCGGAATCATGAATTCAGGCGAGCCTACTGAGATGCCGTCGCAGATCGCCGGAGGCGGGAGGCTGATCGCTCGCAGACTCGATGTACACCGCGAGGATCGTCTCGCCCGCGGGACCTGGCCGGGCCACGACGACGCATTGCTTCACTGATTCGTGCCGACTGAGCACGGATTCGATTTCGCCCAGTTCGATCCGGAATCCGCGCAGCTTGACCTGATGGTCGATACGGCCGAGCAGTTCGATCATGCCGTCGGTTCGGTACCGGGCGAGGTCACCAGTTCGGTAATACCGCGAAGCCGTCGGCTCGCCACTGAGCTCATCGGCAGGAATTTCTCCGCTGTCAATTCCGGACGATTCAGATAGCCTCGAGCGACACCAGCGCCACCGATGAACAGCTCACCCGGAACGCCGATCGGGACGATTTCAAATTGGCCGTCGAGCAGAAATGTCTCTGTATTCGCGATCGGCCGCCCAATGGGTATCGGCCCTTCGGCCTCGGTCACCTGACACCCCGTCGACCAGATGGTGGTCTCTGTCGGCCCATACAAGTTCCAGAGGCTGGCGCCCCTGAATCTGAGCTGCGACGCAAGTTGAGGAGGTAAGGGCTCTCCGGTTGAAATGATCTTCAGGCCGGGCAAGCCTTGCCAGCCCGCCTCGGAAGCAAACGCCAGGTGCTGGGCGTCGGCTGCATGAAGGTCGGTCTGACGCGCTCGACCAGTTCGCGCAAACGGGGGCCGTCGGCAACGACATCGCTGGGCGCAACGACAAGCTTGCCGCCGGCAGCGAGCGGCAAAAACAGCTCAGCAGTGGCAATGTCGAACGACAGCGTTGTCCACCGCCAGCATCACGTCGCCGTCGCCAAATCCCGGCGTTTGAGGATCGACGAAATCAGATTGACGACGCTCCGATGCTCAAGGAGAACACCCTTGGGTTTCCCTGTCGACCCCGACGTGTAAATGACGTACGCCAGGTTATCAGGGGTCGCCGTGGCGGCCACATTCGAATCGTCTTCCTCGCGCGCGTCGTCCAGAAAAACGACGTTGCCGTTGTGGGGTGGCAACCGATCGGCGAGATGACGATGCGTCAGAAGAACAGCCGCCCTTCCGTCCTCCAGCATGAACGCGAGACGCTCTTGCGGATACGAAATGTCCAGTGGGACGTACGCGCCTCCGGCCTTGAGGATGGCGAGCACGCCGACGACCATCTCGACCGATCGGTCGGCACACAACGCAACCAGCACGTCCGGGCCAACGCCTAACGTTCTCAAGTGTCTCGCGAGGCCGTTGGCGCGGCGATTTAGCGCGTCTGTGTAGGTGCAGATGCTCCGAGTCGAACGTTAATGCGACGGCAGTCGGCGACTTTTCGACCTGGCGTTCGAAGAGCCCATGCAGGGTCATATGCGATGGAATCGAAGCTTCGGTGCTGTTCCACTCGATCGCGATCTGCTGGCGTTCCGCCTCCGAAAGCAATTGAAGGTGCGCCACCGTCTGCGACGCGTCGGTAGCGATGCTCGCCATCAACGTCTCGTAATGACCGAGCCATCAATCGATCGTCGCCAGTCGAAGAGATCAATGTTGTAATCGCACTCGACCCACAGACTGTGTGCCCTCTCGACGAAGTTGAAGAACAGATCGAAGTGCAGCGCGCGCTTGGGGTTGCGATCGCACCTCGAACTTGATTCCGTCGAATTCGGCGCCGCCGGGATCGCGGTCGACATTGAAAATTACTTCGACAAGCGGTGGCCGGTCTGAACTTCGAGGAACCCGAAGGTGCTGCAGAATTGTTCCGATCGTCGTCTGACAGTGGTCGTAGGCATCGAGCACGCAACCGCGAACGCTGCCAAGGTGCTCCTTGAAACTTGCATCGGGACTGAGTTGGGTCCGGATGGGCACAAGATTCACACAATGGCCGACCAGGCAGTTCTGGCCTGACATCCCTTGACCGGCGACGGGCAATCCGATGACCACATCGGCTTGTCCGGACAGCCGGTGCAGCAAGGTCTGCAGCGCTGCCATCAACAAAACGACTGTCGTCACACGATTCTGGCTGGCCGTCCTCTTCAGGGCCTGATGCAGCGCGTCAGGTAGACGCCGCTTTCGCGTCGATGCGCCTGCGGTGCGCACGGGTGGCCGCATCCTGTCGGTCGGAAGGTTCAGGGGGCGGAGGAAGCTCTGTGAATTGCTTTTGCCAATAGCTCAGCGCGGACGTCTCATCAACTGCCTCGAGTGTGCGCGCGTAATCGTGAAAGGCGACGGGGACATCCAGTTCGGGAGCCGTGCCCTTCCGTGCCGCCGAGTAGAGTTTGGCAAGCTCTGTCACAATCAACCCGCCCGACCACCCGTCGCACACGATGTGATGCGCCGTCCAGAGTGCGACATGATGGTCGGTGGTCAGGCGGACGACTCGGAGGCGGGCGAGCGGCCCGACTGCGAGGTCGAACGGTTCAGTGACTTCGCGCTCGATCATGGCCGACAAACGACCCTCGCGTACCTCGGACTCAAGCGCGCTCAGATCGTCGACCGGCACGTCGAGCCGACGCCCGATATCTACGGACTGCACGTCGCCGTCAGGGCTGATCGAAGCGAGGAGGATTGGATGCCGTCTGAACACGGTCTCGGCTGCAAATCGAAAAGCCTCGATGTCAAACGGGCCGCGAAAATCGAGTTTCAGCGACTCGTTATAGGCGACCGCGGCGTCCCCGCCCATCTGCGCGGCCAGCCAGATCTCCCTCTGTGCTTCGGTCAGCGGAAACGCCGACCGGCTGGATCGAGCGACGTCCGTCTGGCACTCGGCTTTCGGCGGCCGGCCGCGGGGCGCTGCGCGTGGTCGCCACCTGAAGCCGGCGGCAGGAACTCGCCGCTACGCATTTCGGCGAGGCTTTCGCGAAGAGCGCTGCGTAGCCTGCGAAGTCCTCCTCGCGTGTGGGCCGTCGTCATGACAAACGCGCGGTTGTCCCAGATATGGATGCCGCGTTCCCGCAGCAAGTAGAAGAGCAGGCCGGAGAGCTTCTGGTCTGCTCGGCGCCTCCAGGTGCATCAGCGAAGCTGAACTGCGTCAGGTGGTACGGCGCCCCGAATTCGTCCAGCGTCGCCTGGAGCTCGCCAGCAAGTTGCGCCGTGCGCTCATTGAGCCGCTCCTGCAGTGCCGGCCCCTGCTCCTTCAAATGCGTGAGCACGGCCTTCGCCGCGGCCAGCGCCAGCGGATGACGCACAAACGTGCCCGCAAAGAAGGTGACGCCGACCTCCGGGAACGAAGTGTCTCCGTATTGCCATTTCCCGCCGTCCAGCGCGTCCATGAACTTCGCCGCGCCGGTGACCACACCAATCGGCAGCCCGCCGCCGATGACCTTGCCGTAGGTAGCAAGGTCCGCGCGCACGCCGAAATACGCCTGCGCGCCTCCAGGGTGCACGCGGAAGCCGGTCACGACCTCGTCGAAGATCAGCGCCGATCCCGTCTGCTCGGTCACGCGCCGGAGCTCGTGCAGGAATTCCTTGGGCTGGAGCTCGAGCCGGCGGCTCTGCACCGGCTCGACGAGCACGGCGGCGATTTCGGACCCGCGCGCCCGCAGATAGTCGAGCGACTGCGGGTTGCCGTAGTCCAGCACGATCACCTGACCGAGCGCGCTTTCAGGGATGCCCGGAGCAATGGCGGCGGCGCGCGGCTCGCCGTCTCTGGTCGACGGGACGGAAGAGCACCTCGTCGAAAATGCCGTGATACGCGCCCGCGAAGACGGCAATCTTGTCGCGGCCGGTGACCGTTCGCGACGACGCGAGTGGCCGCCAGAACCGCTTCCGAACCGGTGTTGGTAAAGCCAACGCGCTCCATCCCGGTGAATTCCCTGATCAGCGCCGCCACTTCGCCGGCAAGCGGCTGGATCGGACCGATCTCGAAGCCCTGCTCCAGTTGTTCCCGAACGGCTTCGAGCACGAAGGGTGGCCGGTGCCCGAACAGGCTCGCGCCAAAGCCCATCACGAAGTCCACGTACTCGTTGCCGTCAACGTCCCACACCTTCGAACCATCCGATCGCGCGGTGACGATCGGATACACCATCTCCTTCCAGGCCTGCTTGAATCCAGCCGCGGAGCGCGGATCGGCAAGGATCTGGACGGTTCGCCGCCGCGATCTTCTTGGATTGCGCGGTGCGCCGCGTGTAGCGATCAATCAACGCATCCAGAGCGCACGGCTCTGCGCGGGAGAAAGCGGCACTTCCCCGCGCCTCGGTCCATCGGCTTGAACGGACCGTGCGACTTGCCCTCCGCCTTCGGTGCGCGTCCAGACGCGCAGGCGCGGCAGGCGCTCGCCGGAGCGATCGCCGGAGCCAGCGCTTGACAACCTCCGGTGGCAACTTGGCGTCGAGATACGACGCAATCGCATCAAACGAGTTCAGCTCCTCCATCAACTGGCGGAAGGTGATCTGCACGCCGAACTTGCGCTGGAAGAGCGTGGCGGCCTGCGTCAGCAGCAGCGAATCCAGACCCAGTTCCAGGAGATCGGTGGACGGGTCCACATCCGACAAGGTCGTAGCCGGAGAGCTCCTGTAACAGGGAACGCGTCGCTGCCCAGCAGGCGATCCTTGCGTGGAACCTCAGGTTCCGCCGGAACCTGTGAGACGGCGCTGCCGCCGCGGCTTGCACGACGGGAGCTGTCTGCGGCGCATTGCGGCCATCGTCGTGACCGCAGCTGGCAGCTGCGACGGCGACGGGAGCTGACTCTGGCCAATAGCGCTTGCCGCTCAAACGGATAAGTGGGCAGCACGACGCGGCGGCGCTGCTCGTTGGCATAGAAGCCTGCCAGTCCACCTTCGCGCCGGCCATCCAGAGCCGTCCCAGCGACTCGAGAATGCCGCGCGGTTCCTCGTCTCCGGCCAGTGGCAGCGACGCGAGCACGATCTGACTGGCTGTTTTGGCGGATGCTGGCGCGCCAGCGTGCTGAGCGTCTGACCGGGGCCGACCTCCAGCAGGACGTTTCTCGGATCCTTCATCAGCTCCGCGACGCCGTCCGCGAATCGGACCGTCTCGCGCACGTGACTCGCCCAGTATTCGGGCGACTGCGCCTCCGCCGCCGTGATCCACCGCGCGGTGACGTTGGAGACGAAGGGAATCTTCGGCTCTCCACGCTTCACCGTCCGCAGCAACTCCGTGAACGGCGCGAGCACCGGATCCATCATCGGCGAGTGGAACGCGTGCGACGTGTGCAGGTGCCGCGTCACGACGCCCTGCGTGCGTCAGTTGTTGTTCGAGCGGCGTCGATGGCCTCGTGCGGGCCCGCCACCACGCACAGGCTTGGCGAATTGATCGCCGCGATCGCCATCTGCCCGTTCAGCAGCGGCGCGACGTCTTTCTCGGGCAGCCTGACCGACGAGCATCGCGCCGCCGGGCTGCGCCTGCACGAGCGCGCCGCGCCGCGCCACGAGCATGAGCGCGTCTTCGAGCGAGAACACGCCGGCGAGGCAGCCGGCCACGTACTCGCCCACGCTGTGACCGATCATCGACGCGGGCTGGATGCCCCACGACATCCACAGCTTCGCCAGCGCGTACTCGATGGTGAAGAGCGCCGGCTGAGTGAAGCGGGTCTGCATGAGCAGCTCGCCCGCTTCTTGTTCCGCCCCCTCGACCGGAAAGACAAGCGTCCGCAGGTCGGTCTCGAGGAGCGGCTAAGCAACTCCGCGCAGCGATCGACCTCCGCGCGGAATACCGGCTCGGAGCGATATAGTTCGGCGCCCATCCCCGCGTATTGCGCGCCTTGCCCGGGGAACATGAAGACGACGGGCGGCTCTTGCAGCTGTTGCTGGTGCGTGAACACGCGCTTCGCGTCGCGCGATTCGAGCGCGGCTGCACCGTCCGCGCCGTCACGGCAGACGACCAGGCGTCGGTGAACGAACTCGCTCCGGCCTGTCTGCAGCGTGAACGCCGCGTCGGCCAGCGCCCGGCGCTGCGGCCTCGGCGTCACCGGCTGTCAATCTGTCTCAGGTGCTCGGATAAGGTTCGTCGTCGCACGGTCCAGGGCCTCAGGCGTCTTCGCGGACCAGCGCCAGCAATTGCCACGGCGCGCGATGGCCCGGAGGGTGGCAATTCCGGCGCTTCCTCGAGGACCACGTGCGCATTGGTGCCGCCCGTGCCGAACGAGCTGACGCCGGCCCGGCGCGGCACTCCCGGCTTCGCGTTCCACTCCCGAAGCGTGGCGTTGACGAAGAAGGGGCTGTTCTCGAGATCGAGCTTCGGGTTCGGCCTTGGTGAAATGGAGGCTCGCCGGAATGACTCGGTGATGGAGCGACAGCGCCACCTTGATCAGCCCGGTGACGCCGGCGGCCACGTCGAGATGGCCGACGTTGGTCTTCACCGAACCGATGCGCGCAGAACTGCTTGGCGTCGGTGCCAAGCCGGAACGCCTTCGTCAGGGCGGCCACTTCGATCGGATCGCCGAGCGGCGTCGCCGTGCCGTGCGCCTCAACGTAGGTGATGGTTTCGGGGTCGACGCCGGCGAGCGCGTGGGCCATCGCGATCACTTCCGACTGCCCCTCGACGCCCGGCGCGCCAAAGCTGACCCGTTGCGACCCGTCGTTGTTCAGCGCGGCAGCCTTGATGACGGCATAGATCTGGTCGCCGTCTTCAACCGCATCGGCCAGGCGCTTGAGCACGACCACGGCCACGCCGTTGCCGAAAGCGGTGCCGGACGATTGCACGTCGAACGTGCGCGTGTGCCCGTCGGCGGAGCCGATGTTGCCTTCGTCGTGGAAGTAGCCGCGCTTCTGCGGGACGGTCACCGACGAACCGCCCGCGAGCGCCATGTCGCACTGATACGTCAGCAGCGACTGGCACGCCTGCGCGACGGCCACGAGCGACGTCGAACACGCCGTGCTGACGTTGACCGCCGGGCCCTTGAGGCCCAGCTTGTACGCGACGCGCGTGGTGAGGTAGTCCTTCTCGTTGCCGAACATCACCAGTTCCGGGCCGACCAACTCGATCAGGTCCTGCCGTGGATGGAGCACGTGCAGGTAGTAGGTATTGAAGGTCGCGCCGCCAAACACACCCACGGCGCCGCGCATCCGGCTTGGCGCATAACCGGCCCGTTCCAGGCCGGCCCAGCAGGTCTCGAGGAAGAGGCGGTGCTGCGGATCCATGACTTCGGCTTCCTTCGGATGGATGCCGAAGAAGGCCGCGTCGAAACAGTCCGCGTCTTTCAGAATTCCGCGGGCCGGAACGTAGTGGCCGCGGCTCCTCAACGCCGCGGCATCGAGCCCCGACTCCGCGAGCTCGGCGTCGCTGAAGAACGAAACGCTCTCCTTGCCGCCAATCAGATTGGCCCACAGCTCCTCGACGCTGTCAGCGCCCGGGAACCGGCCGGCCATGCCGATAATCGCGATGCCTTCGTACGAGCTCGTCGCTCACTGTCCTTCCTTCTTCAGTTTCGTCCGCATCTGGGCCAACGCCTGTTTCTGGCGCTCGGCGCGAGCGCGCCACTGTCGCGCTTGCCGCTCGCCGAAGCCGCCGGCGCTCGCCCAGATGCCGCGCCAGCGAGCGCACGGTGGGATGCTCGAACAGCGTCACGATGGGAAAGTCCGCGCTTCAGCGCTTCGCGCAGCTGGCTGTGCATCTGGACGAGCAGCAGCGAATGGCCGCCCAGATCGAAGAAGTTCTCCTCGATGCTCGACTCCGTTCCAGCCCGAACATCCCCTGCCAGACCGCCGCGATCGCCTTCTCCATCTCGGTCTGCGGCGGCACGATAGTTCTGCAGCTCGGCGCGAATCGCCGCCTCGCCTGGAGCGCCGGAACTCGCAGCGACGGCGAGACGAACGTCGTGAAGCGCGCCGACCGGTTCATCGAGTAGGCTCGAGCAAGCTGCAGCATGACTGCGCGAGGTCGTTCGCCCACCGCTCCGCGCGTGTGCCGCGCGACCGGTCTGCTGGTCGTAGATGAACGTCAGGCGAAGCGCGCGAACCTGGCTCGGCCAGCAGCATCACCGGGTAGTTCGTGTGAATCGGGCCCATCGAAATCCGCGATCTCAATCGCGTCGCCGACGCGCCGCGCCGACTCGTCCACCAGGTAGTTCTGGAACACGACCACGCTCTCGAACAGTCGATATCGCCACGGCATCTCACTCTCGCGTTGAATCTCCATCAGCGGCATGAATTGATGCGCGTTCAACTCCAGCAGCTGCGCATGAAGCCGCCGCGAAGAAATCGCCGGCGACCTCGCTCGGCGTCACCGTGCACGCGAACGGGCACGTTGTTCACGAACGGGCCGACAATCGATTCCGCACCCGGCAGATCTGTCGGCCGGCCCGCGAACGCCGCCCCGAAGACCACATCGGTCGTCGCCGCTTTCGCGGCTCAGCACGCATCGCCCACGCCCCCTGCACGAGTGTGTTCAGCGTCATCTGCAGGCGGCGCGCCGCCGCCTGCAGGGACTGCGTCGGTGCTCGTCCGGGAGCTCGACGGAGTGCTTCACGCGTACCGCGTCGTCCGGCGTCGGCCCGGGTCGCGCTCGACCGGCAACGGCGTCGGGTTGCGAGAAATCCGGCGAGGTCCGTGCGCCAGAACTCGCGCTGTGCCTCGGCTGGAGCTGCCTGCCAAGCCATGTCCAGATAATCGCGGTACGGTCGAACCGGCATCGATCGGCGCGTCGCGTCCGTCTGACGAAAGCGTCGTAGAAGCGGCTGACGTCGCGGAAAACGAGCGGCCACGACCAGCCGTCGAGCAGCAGCGCCGGCACGCTCCACAAGAATTTCCACCGGTCGTCTGCCAGACGCAGCCAGCGCGAAGCGCATGACGGGCAGCGTCCGTCAGGTCCAGCGGCGTCGCGCGATCGGCATCGCAGGAAGTCGCTCCATGCGTTCTGCGTGCTCCGTCGCCGGCGTGCCGCGCCAGTCCTCGATGCGTCCAGGGGAGCTGCGCGGCTCGATGCACGACCTGCAGCGGCTCCGCGCAGCCCGTCGCCGTGGATCGTCGAGCGCAGGATCGCGTGCCGCCGAACCGTCTCCTGCCACGCCCGCTGAAACGCCGCGACATTCAGATCGCCCGTGCAGCGTGCACTGCCACTGATCGAACCGACGAGACTGCGGCGCCCGGATGCGCCGAGTAGAAACAGCGTCTGGATCGGCGACAGCGGGTAGATGTCCTCGATGTCACTGCGCCGCCGCGACCAGCCGGTCGAGCGCGGTCTGATCCAGTCGGGCGAGCGGGAAATCCGACGGGGTGCGCCCGCCGCGCTCGGGTGACAGCGCAGTGCGCGATCAGCTCCCTGCAGGGCCGCGATGAATTCGTCCGCCAGCTGCCGGATCGCTGTGCCGTGCCGTGCAGGTGTTCGCTGTACGTCCAGCCAGAGCTCCAGGCGGCCGCCGATGACCAGGCCGTTCACTTCGAGCGCATGGCGGCGACGCTGGCGCGGGCTGTGCCACGGCCCGCGGCGATTCGGCGGCGAAGCCGGAACAGTCGTCGAACCGGCGACGACCTGGTCGAACTGACCCAGGTAGTTGAACACCATCGACGGCTCCGGCACGCTGCGACGAGGTCGCGTCTCGGCGCCGAGATACCGCAGGACGCCGTAGCCGATGCCGCGCCGCGGAACCTGGCGGAGCTGTTCCTTGATCGCCTTCAACGCGTCGCCCGGATCCCAGGCGCCGTCCGGCGCGGCAGCTCCAGCCGCACCGGGAAGATCGGACGTGAACCAGCCCACGGTCCGCGAGACAGATCCACGTCATCGAACAGCGTGCTCTCGGCCGTGGCCTTCGAGGTTCGTGAAGAGCTGCGCGCTGCCGGTCGCATTGATGCCACGCTCGCGCGAGCGCGGTCAGCAGGACGTCGTTGATCTGCGTGTTGTAGGCCGCCGGCACGTGCTGCAGCAGACGCCTGCGTCTCGGCTGCCGTCAGCGCAACCGTGACCGTCCGGCGCGACGCCTTCGGTGTTTTCGGCGCGTCGCTGCTGGCGCCGCGAGCCGTCGCAGCGCGCTGCGTCCTGACGCGACCGGTCTTCCAGTATGGCAGCTTCGCTGCGCAGCGCTGTCCGATCTGCGCGTACCGCCGAAGACGCTCCGCCCAGCGTCTTGAACGACGTCGTCTTCGGCGGCAGCTGACGGACGCCCCGCCGCTCGAGCTGCCGGTATGCAGTCTCGAGATCCTCGATGAACGGGCGCCACGAGACGCCGTCGATCGGCGAGGTGGTGAACGACGAGCAGCAGGCGGCCGCGACGCTCCGGGCCCGAGGTCGAAGTACACGGCCGCCAGAGCGGGCCGCGCTCGAGATTGAGGCTCGCCTGCGCGCTGCCGGTCGCGGTCGTCGATCGACGTCGCGCTGCTCGGCCGTCTGCGTGCCGGCCGAGATCGATCCAGCGCAGTCGATGCGCGCATCGTCAGCTGGCGGCGTAGAACTGGCGCCAGCCGCTCGTCCTCTGCGGACGAAACGCAGCCGCAGCGCGTCGTGATGCCGACCGACACGCGCTGCGAGCGCCGCTCGAGCGCGCCTGCGTCGAGCCGCTCGGCGACTTCGAACGGAACGCCTGGTTGTAGTGGTGCGGCGTCCTCGAGGTTCTGCTCGAAGAACCAGTGCTGGATCGGCGTCAGCGGCACGTCGCCCGCGACAGCGCCTCTGCCGCGACGGCTCGCGACTCGTCCATCGACCGTCGACCACGGCCGCGAGCTCGGCGATCGTCTGGTGCGCGAACAGCAGCTTCGGCGTCAGCGTCGAGCCCCTCGCGCCGCGCGAGCGAGATGATCTGGATGCTGAGGATCGAGTCGCCGCCGAGCTCGAAGAAGTTGTCGTGGACGCCGACCTGCTCCACGCGCAGCACCTTCGACCAGATGCGCGCGAGCGTTCGCTTCGACCGGCTGTTCGCGGCGCCGACGTACCGGCGCGCCAGCTCCGGCCGCTGCTGCTCCGGCGCCGGCAGCGCCTTGCGATCGACCTTGCCGTTGTTGGTGAGCGGCAGCGCGTCGAGGAACACGAACGCCGCCGGCACCATGTACTCCGGCAGCTTCGCCTTGAGGTGCTCGCGCAGCGCGCTCACGTCCGGCGCCGGCTGTGACGTGCCACGACGTACGCCACCAGGCGCTTCGCGCCGGGCACGTCTTCGCGCGCCATCACGACCGCTTCGCGCACCGCCGGATGCTGGCACAGCACCGCTTCGATCTCGCCGAGCTCGATGCGGAAGCCGCGGATCTTCACCTGGTGGTCGATGCGCCCGAGGTACTCGATGTCGCGACCCGGCAGGAAACGCGCCAGATCGCCGGTCCGGTACAGGCGCCGCTCCGGCGTCGCCCGTCAGGTGATCGGGCACGAAGCGCTCGCGCCGTCAGCTCCGGCCGGCGCAGATAGCCGCGCGCCAGCCCGGCGCCGCCGACGTACATCTCTCCGGGCACGCCGATCGGCACCGGCTGCCCGTGCGCGATCGAGGATGTAGATCTGCAGGTCCGGAATCGGCACGCCGATGACGCTGCCCGAGCGCACGATCGTCCGTCGACAGCGGCCGATAGGTGACGTGCACGGTCGTCTCGGTGATGCCGTACATGTTGACGAGCCGCGGCTTCTGGTCGCCGTGGCGCTCGAACCACGGCCGGAGGCTCTGCATCTCCAGCGCTTCGCCGCCGAAGATCACGTAGCGCAGCGCAAGCGGTCTGCTGCCCGACCGCCTCCTCCGCCTGAATCAGCTGCCGGAAGGCCGACGGCGTCTGATTCAGGACCGTCACCTGCTCGTCGGCGAGCAGCTCGTAGAACGCCTCCGGCGAGCGGCTGACCAGGAACGGCACGACGACCAGCGCGGCCGCCGTAGAGCAGCGCGCCCCAGATCTCCCAGACCGAGAAGTCGAACGCGCACGAATGGAACAGCGTCCAGACGTCGCGCTCGTTGAACCCGTACCAGTGCTCGGTCGACGCGAACAGCCGCACGACGTTGCGATGCGTGACCATCGAGCCCTTGGGCTTGCCGGTCGAGCCCGAGGTGTAGATGACGTAGGCGAGGTTGTCGGGCCGTCGCCGTCGGCGGCGGATTCGCTGTCGTCCGCGGCGTGAGCCGGCCGCTCGAGGACGTCGTCGACGCACACGACCTGCGCGCTGCGTCGCCGGCAGACTGCCGGCCGAAGCGCGCGCTGCGTCAGCAGCACCGGCGCCTGCGCGTCCTCCAGCATGAAGGCGACGCGATCCGCCGGATACGCCAGGTCGATCGGCAGGTAGGCGCCGCCGGCCTTGAGAATCGCCAGGAGCGCGACGCACCAGCTCGTTCGAGCGCTCCAGGCACAGCCCGACCAGCGTGTCGGGCCCGACGCCGCAGGCGACTAGAGCGCCGCGCCACCCGGTTCGCCTGCGCGTTGAGCTGCGCGTAGGTCAGCGACTGGCCGTCGCAGGTCAGCGCCAGCGCGTCGGGTGAGCGTGGCGCCCTGGGCTTCGAAGAGCGCGTGCAGGGTGGCGTTGCCATCGAGCGGCAACGACTGGCTCTCGGGCAGCGTCTGCGGCCGGTTGAACTCCTCGATCAGCTGCCGACGCTCGGCCTCGGTCATCAACGGAAGGCGTCGCACGGACGTCTGCGGATCTGCCGCGATGCCTTCGAGCAGACGTGCGCAGGTGACCGAGCATCCGCGTCGACCGTGTCCTCGTCGAGCCGGCGCCGATCGAACTCGATCTTGAAGTCAGCTCATCGCCGTCATAGGCCGCAAGCGTGATCGGGAAGTTCGTCAGCTCGTGGAGCTCGACTGTGCGGGTCGCCCACGCTCCACCGAGCGATCGCATCATGCTGATCGAGCCGGTAGTTCTCGAAGACCAGCAGCGTCTCGAACAGCGGCTGCGACGCGCGGCACGCGGCTCACGGCTTTCACGCGCGCCAGCGGAGTGTGCTCGTACGGCCGCATCTCCATCCATTGCTCGCGGACGGCCTTGAAGACCTCGAGCGCTGGCTGTGCCGCTCTACAGACGCGACTCGAACCGGAACGGTATTGATGAACAGGCCGATCGTCTCGTCGGCGTCCGGCACCGACGACTTGCGGCAGGCCCGAGTCGCGCCGAACACGACGTCCTTCTCGCCGGAGTACCGATGGAGCAGGATCGCCCACGCGCCCATCACGAGGGTATTCAGCGTGAGACCGTGTTCGTCGCGGCGATGGCTCGCAGGCGAGACGACACGCTTGCGCTCAGTGCCTCCCAGCGCTCGCCGTGCTGATACGTCGCGTCGTCACCGTCGGCCATGCCGGTCGACCACGAGCGGCGTCGGCGCGGAGAAGCCAGCCAGCAGTTCCTTCCAGAACGTTCGGCCGATCGAAAAGTCGCGCGTCCGGAGCCACCGATGTACGCGTCGATAGTCGGGCGGCTCCGGCCGTCGGCGACATGCGACCCGTCGCCAACTCGTCGTACAGCCTCGAACACCTCGCGCAGCAGGATCGGGAACGAGCGACCGTCGAGCGAGGGCGTGGTGGAACGTCCACACGAGCGAGAACGACGCTTCGCCCCACTGGAACAGCGTCAGCCGAAGCAGCGGCGCCGAGTCCAAGATCGAAGCCGCGAAGTCGATCCGTCTCAGGAACGCGTCGAGCCGTTCCGTGCTGATCGCTCCGACCAATGGCGTGCAGGTCTTCGACGACGAACGGGACGACGACACTCGGCTCGATGACCTGCTCGGGCTGATCGACACCTTCCCACGACGAACCGCGCGCGCAGAACATCGTGGCGCTGGACCAGCCAGTGCCAGGCCGTCCTCCATGCGCGTCGGATCGATCGGCTTCGGGCAGATGGACGACGAACTGCTCGATGTCGACGCCGGAATGCGGTTCCTTGAGATGATGGAACAGCATTCCCTGCTGCATCGGGGAAAGCGGAAACGAGCGACCCCGGTATTCGAATCACAGGTGACTGCGTGAGCCTGGTTCTGCGTCAGCCGACGGAATACGGCTTGACGCCAACCGCGATCGCGCCACGCGCGCCAGGCGCCAGCGCCGGCCAGGTACGCCGGCTGGCGAGCGACACCGACGGGATCGGCGCCGCATGGCGACGTAATCGACCAGCGCGTCGCCAGTTCGATTGGTTCACGGTGTTGATCGAGAGCGTGATCGACGGCGTCAGCATCTTCGTCGTATGCCACCAGCGGCTCGGAACGAACAGCAGCTCGCCCGGCTCGAGGACGAACGTCGTCGGCATCGCCTTCGCGAACAACGGAAACTTCGGTCGAGGTCCGGCGCGTCGATGCTGTTGACCATGCGACAGGTTCGGCTTGTCCGGCGACGGATATAGGTAACGGCTCCTGATCCGGCGGATAGACGATGAACTTCTTCCGCCCGTAAATCTGCATCAGGAACGCGTGCGTCGCGGCGCCGTCGTAGTGCAGCACCGGAAACGCGCCGCCTCTGCCTGCCGATGTACAGCTCGATCGCCGAGCCGCGGTTCAGCAGATTCGCCGACGCGTCGGACGAGGAAGCGGTCCGGCAGCCAGTTCGGCTGAAAATACGCCGGGAGAGGCTGGATGTCCGGCATGAGCGACGGAAACATCTCCGCCAACACGCGGTTGCGGAAATACGGCGCAGGATGCTTCGTCGGTCGACGCGATGACGCGATCGATGAATCGCCCATCGTGTAGTCGAGCCGTCCGTTTTGACCGGACTCCTTAGCCTTCCTCTTTGCGGGATCGTCGTCGAAGCTGAATGTCACGCTGCCGAATTCCGTTTTGAAGAATTCCGGCGTCCAGCGCGACGCCGCTCGCCACTTGCCGATGGCGTCCGTGACGATGACCGGTTTGTTGCCGAACATGTAGCGTGTTTCGAATTCCCGGTACAACAAGCTGCTGACGCCGCTCGACTTCGGCTGAGGCGCCTGCGTGATGTGACATGAGCTCTCACCTTGCTCCGATCGTCGATGCGAAATACCTTCAAAACCTCAACGAAACCGCCTCGACACGCAGATCTTGAGGGACGCCGATTTCTCTGAACTTGATTCGTTATCGACCGCAAGCTGGTGCATGCGCAAGTGAGATGCCATGCCCCAGCTCAATTTCAGGCCGAAACACTGGTAATAAGGGAGGGGGGTGATCGGGCAGTCGAGAAAGGCTGTCTTCAGTCAGACCCTTGGAGGACTTTAGACAGTCTTTCGATTCTCTTTATGAATATGGCTTAGGTGCAATCGCATGTAGATCTGTACCCATTTGAGGTAACAAGACCTAGAAAGGCCGACCCCTTTTGAGACTAGAACGGATCCGTAAGTGATTTGACCGCCCTGAACGCGGTCATGTAGGCACCAATCGGGAAAGCGGCCGGCTTGTAATACCACTTCGGATGCTGCCAGGCTCGAAGAAACGCGGCCTTCGTCACGGACGACCAAATGGGACCGTTGGCCGTGCTGAGCACCACGGCAATCGACGGAGTGAGCGCCCTGGTCGTATGCCACCAACCGGCGGCTCCATAGAGCATTTCGCCAGGCTCCAGAACAAAATGCACCGGCTTGGCGTTAGCAAAAAGCGGGAATCTCGTGAGGTCGACGTCGATGTCCATCGGAATCTCTGAGATGTTCTCTGATTCGGCGCTCGGATACATGTACGGCGTTTGGTCTGGCGGGTACAGGACCCACGCCTTTCGACCGTAAGCTTGAGTGATGAAGGTCTGCGTCCAGAGGTCGTCATAGTGCAGGAACGGAAACGGGCTACCAGTTCCTCCCATGTTCATTTCGAGCCCAGTGATGTGACGCAGCTTGAAGTTCGGGAGACCTGGCAGCAGGTATTTGCTGTCCAGCCAATTTGGATCCCAATACATCGGCCGCGGTTCGAGATCCTTCAGTAGCTCGGGAAATTCCTTGGGAATGCGAAGGCTGAATAGGTATTTCGCGCGATTGTTGTAGTCCGACGACGTGATCTCATCGACGTAGTCCTTCAGGGCGATTGTGCCTTTGACGGTAACCGCCCTCTTTCGTTCGAACACCGGCACTTGACGGGCGCCGTACTGCTCCTTGAAAAACTGAGGCGTCCATTTCGAGAGCGCTGGCCAATCCCTGGCCGCGTCCTTAAGTACGACGGGCCGGTTTTTCAAGACGTATCATGCAGAAATTCCTTCTTCGTAAGTTTTTCACGTTTGTCGACAGCAACGCTGAGCGAGTCTCGCTGCGCCGTGGCGGCAGTGGACGCCCAGATATCGAGCACGTTGGCTTGACTGCTCATTTCGAGTCCTCCGTCGTGAAACAGGTGACGCCAGTATCTGCGTCAGCGGCAAACTTGTTCGACTTGCGGCGCGGGCTCGTCGACCGAATTGACGCGCTTCAGCCAGAGCTCTCGCCAATAACAGTATTCGAGACGAGGACATCCACCCACGACTCGCGCACACATGCACGTATTGCCATGAAGAATCACGGTGCCTTCAACAGTTTTCATTTCGCCGGTTGGTTCCGAAATCATCTTCTCGAGACGACCCCGAACGACGTCGCGGGTTCCGCAGAATTGTTTCAGCTCAATGTCGCAAACGAGCCCCCGGTTGCGCCCGCGTCGTCGAGGGTTTGCCGCATTTCTTCGAGCGATTTGATCTCAACGACTTCGCCCGGCTGCAAGGCCAGGGTCCCCACGGGTGTCCTCTTGAGGGTGCCAACCAATCGAGGTCGCCCGACGATCCGATCGCGGATTTTCCGATAGAGAGGGACTATGATCAACCCAATCATTTTGGGAACACTGACTGCCCCCGATCGCACGTCACGGAAGCACTTCTGGAGTATCTGCACACGTTTGAGCGGCTCGGGTCGCGTGGCCAGCGCGATCTGCGTCGACTGACAGAAGTACCGGTTCGGCGCGCTCTTCGTTTTGAGCGCCGACCGGAGCGCGGTGAGGCCGGTCTGGCTCGGCCGCTCTCTGTCAGCGGCATTCGGCGATGGGATCAACCACGCGGCCTTCCAATGGAACATGCAGAGTCTCTGGCAGCCGTCGTGGTCTGCGCCGGAGCATCGAAGTTCATCTAGAAGAAAGACGTCATTCTGGAAGAACTCGCGCATTTGGTAATAGCCACCTGGCAGCTCCACGCAGGTTTTCTCCGCCTTGCGCAAGACCTGAACGCGTCGGCCGCAGTACTCGACCATTTCCGGCATGAACGGGAAGGCCGTCGAGCGCGCCGTCAGCATCGAGCGTCGAGAGAATCTCCGCCGGGTCTCGGACAACGACCCAATCACCTGTTCGAAGACCGACGTCATTCCTGGCTTCAACCATGTATCACCTCACCGGCCAGGGCCTGGAACGTGTCCTCTGGGCGCCTGGCGCGGGTTGGAAGAAGACTCCGCAGGCGTCGCTGAACCGGGATCTCATAAAGGTAGCAAACGGCGAACGCGCTCGCTTGCACGAACACGAACATCCCGACGATTACGACCGCGAACGCGACTGGAGAGTGCACCTCCCAGCCGAGTTTAAGAAACACGCCCTTCATCCACCGCAGAATGGGCGCATGAATCAGATAGAAGGAGAAGCTCGCCGTGCCGAGCGCTTTGAGCCACGGGCGACTCAGGTGGCGGACGATCACGCCGCTTCCGCAAGCGAAGACTCCACACCAGCAGCGCGGATCCGGGCACGTAGAGTAACCCTCCCCAGAACGGCCAGGGAGCCTGCTGCCGATAGATGGCGGCGGCGGCGATCAATAGGATTCCGGTGAGCTGCGCGAGGATCGATATCGGGCCGAACCGCATCCGTTCCCGCGAGAGGAATGCCCGTCCGAGGAAAACGCCGACCAAGAACTCCGGCGTTCTCGATGGCGCGAACCAGGAGACATGATACAGCCGGCTGTAGTCCGAGGCGCCGGACCACAGTAGCCACCCGAGGCCGCGTAACCCACGATGCCGGTGAGCAGGAGCCAGCCACGTCGGTGCACAAGCGCGGTGAAGATCAACGCCGGCGCCAGGAGATAGAAGAACCATTCGCAGCTGATACTCCACGACGGTACGTTCAGATAGTCGTAGAAGGGCGGAGTCGACGATGGCCAGAAGCACTGCAGGAGCAGGGCGTGCACGGGCAACGCACGCCAGTCGAGAGGCAGGTCGGGACTGAAGACCGCGACTGGCAATACGAAAGCGAGCGCGAGTACATGCACCGGATAGATCTTTCGTGAACCGATCCCATACAAATCGAACATAGTCCGCGCGCTCGACACCGTGGCCGAAGACCTCCGCGTAGTTGTATGTGAGGATGAACCCGCTTAAGACGAAGAAGAAAGAGACGCCGACGACACCGGCGTTGAAGATGAGACGGCCTCCACTCAACACTTCCATGCCGGGCAGCAGCGTCACATGCGAGAGGTAGACCAGAATCGCCGCATAGAAACGAACGCCCGTCAGGGCGGGCAGCTCCGGTCGACGCATCGTCCGCGTCATCATTCACTCCGTGCCGAAGACGCCGGTACAATGCCTGCGCGCGACCGCCACATGGTCGCTCATATGCAAGCTGCTGCGAATTGGTCGCCACACTCCGGCGACTATCGACTCGGCCCGGGCGAGATTCACGTGTGGCGCGCGAACATCGAGCGCCCGAGTGCTGCCGCGCTTCAGAAGATTCTCTCGGACGACGAGCGCGAACGCGCGTCCCGATTCGTGTTTGCACGTGACCGCAACCGTTTCGTGAATGCCCGAGCGACGCTGCGCATGCTGTTGGGTCGCTATCTGCAGCGACCCTCGGAAGACGTGGCGTTCGATTACGCGCCCGAAGGGAAACCGCGGCTTCACGCTCTTGTCGGCGACTTGCCCATTCGATTCAATCTCTCGCACTCTCAGGGCCTCGCGGTGTTTGCTTTCTCCCTCCAACGCGAGCTCGGCAATCGACGTTGAGGCGATCCGCAGCGACGTCGGGCCGGAGGACATCGCGACTCGCTTTTTCTCGACACGTGAACAATCAGGAGCTCCGCGCGCTCCCGCTCGGCCAGCGCGACGAGGGCTTCTTTCTCGGCTGGACTCGCAAGGAGGCGTACGTCAAGGCACGCGGGGCCGGTCTCGGTTTCGAGCTGACGGCTTTTCATGTGTCGCTCACGCCCGGCATGCCGACGTCCTGATCAGCGCAGACATATCGATCGATGGATGTTGACGGTCGTTCTGGCCAGCTGAGGGGTTCGCGGGCGCGGTCGTCGCTGAAGGTCGGGACTGGACCCTTCGACTGCTGGATGGCATCGATGACGATTGATGACGAGATTGAGAAGAAGACAATACCCGATATGCCGGTAGAGCGTCCGACCGGCGGCGATCAGCAGCCGGTCGGGAACAAGCGAGATGAGACTGCGCGCGAGCCCGCCGCTCATCTGCTCGACCATTTCGTTCGTCGCGGGGTGCCGCAAATACACCAGAGAGCTTCGCGCGGCGCCCCAGTGGTCCTTGAAAGAGACCAAGCCTTCGTTGTGGTTTCAGACCGCCCCAAATCCGAGAGACACACACCCCAGGGACCGCGCCTCCTTGATGGTCTGCCAAAACAGAAAGTGCATCCCTCCGAGGGGGTGGGACGCCGCGTCGGACGCGCCGTACTTGTACATCATCGTGTTGCCGTGGCGGAGCGTCATGATGGCCGCAACCGGCGCGCGATCTTTGAAGGCCACCCGAATTTTGGCCTGTTCGTCCATGCGGTCTAGGACCGCGCGGAACCAGTCATGGGTTGGCGGCAGTCCGTGCCGCCGGCGCGTCTGCAGCAGCAGCTCATAGAACATCTTCAAAAGGGTGTTCGAGCGGCCCTCTTGTACACAGGCTTCGCGTTCGCCACGTCGGATCTTCCGGGCCACGTGATTCGTGAAATCACCCCACAAGGTCTCTTCGTCGAGGGCGAGATTGAGTCGGTGCAGGTAGTAGCGATCGACCGAAGCGAAGTGGCCAGTCTCGCCGCACCGCTGCGCTCGGCCGCAGCTCGAATGTACTTCCATCGTCCACTCCTGTTCCTCTACGCACGCGCCTGCATCGCGTCATCCTGGGCGGCGACAGAGCTCACCAGCGGATCACAATGGTCTGAAATGGCAGCGAGACCAGACGCGTCCGGTCAGCCAGCTCCTGATCTGACAGAAGACGATCCCGTCGGCGAGTGGGCTGCCCGTCGCGCTCGGGGTCAAGACTATCGGCTCGTAGCCGTACGTCCGCTTCAACGCCTCCAACCAGCCGCGTGTATGAAACGCAGGCAAGCGGGTGGCGCTCGACCAGGTCGTCCCAGCGTGGTCGCTAAGCGGATCAATCCAATGCCACGACATGGGATCCTTAGCCGCCATTCCACAGCGGAGCGAGTCGAAGCCAGACGCGCATCATGAGAAACGCCAGCACCATCACACTCAAATGGAGCGCGATCATGTCACGCCGGATGGGGCCGTCGGCATAGAATGCGACGCCCCCTTCAAATAACATCGTTGGCAGCACGAACGCAGCGGCGGTCACGGCCCTCGACAATATCCATCCGAGGGAACCACGGGTTCGACACCCAGCAGGACGCCGAGCGGACCAAACAGTAACACTGAAAACAGCACGTGCCGCGCTGATACGACGGCACCGCGAGGTCGTGCTGGCCAGTACTGATTCTGCCGCAGGAACGACCACAACCCCGCTTCGGGCCCCAACTCGCAAACCGCGCGTGCGACTGGCGCCGGTCGCGTAGAAGTGAGTCGTCATCCCATTCGACGTGATGACAACGCGCCTCGGCGCCGTGGACGTGAACACGTCTGCAAAGAGGAGCTCCGGCCTGGAACCATTGTCGCCCGGTAAGTGGCGATCGCCATCGCACGGCGAGTTGTCCACCGTCCTGTCCCAGCATTAGGTTGCTGGTGGTTCCGGTCTCGCGAGATGGTCAGGATCCGGGCGGGATCACCCTGCGTAACGTCATGGGTCGCAGCGGTCATCGCAACCGTGAAAGCTGCATTCAAACCTATCCTTGCAGCCAGCCCACATCGGGCGTCATCGTCCGCCTCTCCGGCTCCCTCGCGAGCAGATCTTCATGGTGAAGGCACAGACGACAGCGTCGCTGGCGAACCGAGGCAGTTTTCCAGACAGCAGTTCGACAGCGTCAGGCTCGTCGAGTGCACGATCCAGCACGACGACGTCGCTGACAGCGCCCTTCCACGAGGAGCCGCCCGGGTCGTGGCCGATCGAAGTGGGATACGTGGGATCCCAAAGAGCCGGCCGCATACCGACCATGAGGGCCCATGCCGCTAGCGATGCCAGCACGCAATACGTCAGGAACGTTGCCGCGATCCGAATCCTGGATTGCAGTGTCCGGTCGCGAAGCTGCCACGCGCGACACGCAAGCCATCCGGCCCCGCTGCCCAGAGTGTTGCCGGCGACATCGGCAAGGTTGGCTACCCGGTTCGGAAGGAAGATTTGACAAGATTCGATCGACCAGGACAACAGAAATCCAGCCAGAATCGTTAGAGCCAGCGACGATATCTTCGAGCGCGGTCCCACAAGCAGCGACGCCACACTGAAACCGAAGGGCAGAAACAGCAGCACGTTTTGCGGAAGATTGACGAGCGAGCTTGGCGCCTGTTCGAAGCTGTGAACGTACTGACCCAGGCTCAGGATGTGGAATCCGCGAACGTTGAAGGGCCACAACGTTTCGGCCACGATGAGGCCGACGCTGCCGGCCAGGAGCACCCGCGCCATCGCGCTTCTCAACATTCAGGATTGCATTACGGAGCAAATCCACAACGCGTAATAGCCCTTCGCGATGTGGTGGTTACGGATGGCGAAGCGAAGCGAGCAGTTCTACTTGGTGATTCGGAGACTGGACGGCGCTGAGGGCGTGGGCACGGTTACGGTACCTTGGTTGACCCGCAGCGCCAAGATTGCTGAGCTGCGGACGATGTGGATCCGGTGATGTACCACTTTCCGGTCACGGTACCCGGAGACGACTGCACGTGCGCGTTCAGATAATAGAAAGGAACGTTCAACACACCGTCGCCATCAATGCCGACGAACGGCGGATTGATTGGGGCGGTAAGCCGCGTCGGTATTACCGCCGACCAAAATGAGGTCCGCGTGTGTGGTCGTGATTGTCTGGCCCCCCGGCGACGCCACAAGGCAAGGGCACGGACCTGGAGCAGTCGTTTGGTGCACCCAGTTGCTACCGTCCTCCATTAACGAGGTGGCTCCCCCCGACGGACGAAGAATCGTAATGCTGACATCGTCGCAGTTGGCGTTTCCACTGACAGTACATGTCAACTGATACCCACCGGATATGTCAGCCACTGCCACCGCATAGAACAAACCACCCGCCCACTGTCCCGCGGGATTACTGAAGGGATTCAGACCGTTGGACCAGAGGGTCAATGTGTTGCCGGCGTTGTCGGCAAGAGTGATCGTTTCGCTCGAGAACGTCCCCCCGCGCATCACGAGGTTGGCCCACGAAACGAGCACGTCGCCGCGATGCACCGGCTCATTGTGGACAAGATCTAATCGGGCTGGATCCTGAACTCAGTACCGGAAATCGCGTTCGTGTCAATACAAGTCCAGCCGGATCCGAGTGCGAGATTATGGCATCCGGTGGTTGCCGCCAGGGCCGGACGTGCAGTGAGGCCAATAAGAATCGCGACGATTGACGCCACGAACCGCGCGGAATCAGAATCGGTGAATCGCGGTCGCTCAAGTTGCCTATCGACGCGGCCGAAATCAGACGTAGACGATTGCATATGACCTCGGCGCTCGTCGGTTGGTTGATCAGAACAGTGGCACAATCCTCAAGGAGGTGGGCGCCGATGGAATGGCCGTCCCGCCGCCCGTTGTGCTGTACCCACCCATCGTCCAACTTCCTGAGCCAGATCGAGCGACTGCGGTGCGGGTATTTCCTCTGGTTGTGTCGAACGCCAGCATGGCAAGTCCACCTGTGGCTAAGCTCATCAAATTCGTTGCCGCGTTCACGGCCGGAGAACCAGTTAGTGGCGTGCCGTCGGCTCCGACCTGCGGACTGTTCGTCTGTATCGAATGTGAGTCGCAGCCACACGCCGACTTCCAAGCAGAAAACGGGCCGGTGAAACTACCATTCAGCACGAAGCAGTTGTTTCCGTTCTGGCAGGACGTTCCATAGAAATTGTAGTCGATAGTCTTGGCTCCTGCGGCGTCTACAGAGATAGGGTTTCCACAACTATTGAAAAGGTTGTTCTTTACAACGACGTTCGACAGGTTCTGCAGTTGAAGACACCATGTCGCGTCCGTCGCGTTCGGCCCAACGAACGTATTGTTGAAGAATTCCTGGACGCCTGAGTTTCCGCTCGAGACGTTGAACCACCCATTGGTATTCTCAACCTGACCAGTCGAGTTCACAACGCCGACATTGTTCCACCAGTACGAATTGTTCATGTTGGCAGGCGTTCCAGCGCCGGCCGCTTCAATGAACACCCAACCTGTGGGACATTGGCCCCAGTCACCGTGGAAGTAATTGTTGTAAAAGTAGAAGTTGTCGATCGAACTCCCGGGGACGCCAAAGACATGGATGCCGTCCTGATGGGCAATGGATAATGGGGACCATCCCACATCGTCCCTGGACCAGGAATTCGTTGTCGTGAACGGAAATATTCGTCGCGGAGTTCGCTGCTCCGGTCGCGAACATGATTGCGTGCGCGAAACGAATGAGCTTGTTGTTGCTGATTTCGACGTTCGTATCGCCGTTCTTGTACGCGTCGAACAGACACCAGCCAGCACTGTCGATATTGTTGCCCTTGATTTGGATGTTCGATCCGTTGAATTCGATGCATTTCATCTGCGTTTCGTCAATCGCGTTGTCCGTCGCCGATGAGCGAACGTAGATGTTCGAGATCGACAAGTTCTGCACAACGCAGTTGTTGCAGTTGTAATGTCGACGCCGAGCGTGCTCTGGTGGTTCGCGAGCGTCGTGCCGTTGGCTGTGTTACGGAGAATGCCATTCGCGCCGCCGTCAATCACGATGAAGCTCCGGCCCTGGCCGCAGATGCCACCGCCACAGGCGTTCGCGCCGCCGACGGAGGGGGCGAAGTACGGGGCCTGAACCACTGCATTGGGCTCCAAGAGGAGCGTGATGGGGTTGCCGCTCGTGCCGTTGCCTTGAAAAGAAAGAGCTGTCGAGTTCGCACCGACGGTTAGCGTGCCGCACAGATGCACCACTGTGCCTGCGCCAATCTGCTCGCCCCTGTGCCCCAATTCGACGCGGTGTTGAAGAACGACGCCGGTCGGGCGTTCGAACAATCAGCGCCTGTGGCGCCGCCGGTTGCGTTCTGCGCGATGTAAATGTCTTTCGCGGAGGCGAATGCCGCAAACAGCTGGACGGAAATCGCGCAGGCGGAGAGTAGACCAAGTCGGATCTTCATGGGGATTTGGTGCGCTCCGGCGCGAGCGCAGTGCAAGAGACATTCCTGTGCCGAAAGCATGGTCATGTCTTTAATGGACAGTAACTTGTGCGAACGCTTGAGCTTGCGGCCGTGCATGGGAGCCGTTGAAAATCGTAATCGGAGGGCAATTCTTACACCGGGCCAAAGTCGCGTCAACGAAAATTCGAGATCCAATCGAGTGAGGTCAGTTGCTTGATGCGCAGCGGTGCTCCGCGATGACCTCCGCGTAAACATCGAGAAGCTTGACCCCCGCTGTCGTCCAGGTGTGTTGTGAAGCGCTTCGCAGCGCGCCGTCCCGAAGGCACGTGAGCAGCGCGCGATCGTGATGGAGCTTGGTGATGTGCTCCGTCAAAGCGCCTACGTCGCCGATCGCATGAACCAGCGCATTCTCCATGTGGCGGCAGATATCGGTGCACGCCTCCGAAACCAGCGGCACGGCGCCGCTGCCCAGCGCCTCGGCGCAGACGAGACCGTAGCCCTCCTCTATACTCGGCAAGCACTACGAATGTCGCTCTGGCGCATGAGTTCGGGCACGTCGCTGCGGTGTCCGAGCACTTGCACGCTTGGATGCGCGAGCTCCGCAGCCAGCTTGAGAGCGTAGCCTGGCAGGATTCCGCCGGCGATCAGGAACTTGCCGTCCTTGTGCGCTGGCGAAGCGAGCCACGCTTCGAGCGCAAAGTGCAGCCCCTTTCGCACGGCCGCATCGCCGCAGAAGAGCATCGTCAACCCTTCCCCTTCGCGGCGCGAGCCGGTCCGCCGGATAGTACGCCGTTTCGTCGAACCCATAGCCATGCTTCTTGAGTTTGCCTCGGCACACCGTGCTCGACAAAGGTCCGAATCGTGAAGTCGGACGGGCACAGAATGTAGTCGCGCTAACGTGTACTCCTGCTCTTCCCGTTCGAGGACGTCGACCTTGAACGTGTACTCGTTGTCCGGCGGCAACACGATTCCAAGGCGCGCTGATTCCTTCTGCACCGACTCGTACGCGTACCGCGTGTGAGCGTTGGGCCGCTCGAGCACGGTCGGGTATGCCGAGCTGCTTCGCAACCCTCAGCGTTTGCAGCGCAGCGTCCGGCCACGTATGAATGACGTCGATTCGGCGTTGAAGCCCCGGGAGTCGACGAGAAACGATGTAATCGTGCAGCGCAAGCGCGCGCATCGCGCCGAGTGCCTTGTAAGGAATGCGGAGACGGCCGAATGCAAGCGTCGGACGCACGGCGACCGACTCAGGTACGGGCCTGTGCAACGCTCCAGGATGCACGTCCAGCTTCGCACCTGCGGCTGCGAGACCGTTGACCTGCTGCCACGCCGTGTAGCAGATCCGAGCCGCTCCGAGTTCGTGCGGAAGCTATATAGGACTCGAACGGGTTGTCGACCAGCCGGCATTTTCATCATCGCACGCTGGTGCGCTGCCTCCGTTTGGTGGTCACTGCACGGCTCCTGTCGAGAGCCGCTTGACGAAAATATCGCCGTGGCGGTCGCCCTTCTTCAGTCCGCCGAGTACTCCCGCAGATGCGTTTTCGATGCCCACTTGTCGAGCTCGAACTTGGCCGGATCGCCGAAGGCAAAATTGAAAATCGAATCGCCTTCGAAGAGCTTCTTGTCGAGACAGATCATCGTTGCATCCAGAAACGCCGTGTTGAACTCGAAGGAAAGCATCGGGGGTTGGCTGGACAAGCCGTTCAAAACTTCTGATCGAACCCTTCGACGTCGACCTTGATGAACTCCGGCTGCCCGTAATGCGCGATCAGAGCGTCGAGAGTGATCATCGGGAGCGTCGTCTCGCGCGTCCACAGTCCGCTGTATTCCTTGTGCTCTCGCTGGATCGCCTCCATCCACCCGCGCGACAGCGAACTGATGTCGTCTCGTCGATCCGAGATGTGGATGACCGCGAGGCCGTTCTGCGGTCCTGCGACGGCCTGAATCGTCTCCACGCCAAGACTGCCGTACGACAGCTGGATGTGCCGGACGCAGTCCGTGTTGGGCTCACCGCGACTATCCGTGCGCCGAGGGAGCAAAACACTTCGGACATCATGCCCACGTTGGCGCCGATGTCGAACACCAGGTTTCCCGGCATAACGAACTGCCGGTAGAACCGCGTGATGAGCTCCCGCTGTTCGGTCCGGCCGCGTCCGGCCGAAATTCGATAGACGCTTCTCGCGGCTCGATGCAGCCCGGTGATCCAGAGCAGCTCCTCGATCTTTCGTCTAGAGGCCTTCACTGCGTACTCGCTCCTTCCACCAACCTGGCAGGTCCCCACCGTTGATACGTCGCGAGAACCGGATCAGGAGACGTACTCTGGGCTCGGCGCCTTCTGATCGTCGATCGTCACGATGCCATCATCGGGGACTGTGTTGCCGCGCGGGAACAGCAGATCGGACACGCCGTCGATTTCGCCGATCTGAATAGCGCCGAGATCGTCGAACACCTTCCCGGAGGGGGCATTCTTGGGCGTCCGGCGATAGCTGACGAAAAAGTCGACTGCCGTCGGCGTGCGGAACTTCCTCACGATGTGCGACACGAACGCGTGCTCGACCCGCTTCGACTGAACGCGGCAGCTGAACATCAGGTCGAGCATCCGCACGTCCTGGCGATCCACAACGGAGAAGCCAATCGTGCCGTAACTGCCGAACCGATCCTGCGCAGTCGAGGACGTCTGTGCTCAGGCGCGGGTCGCGCATGATGGCGATCAACTGGTCCCGTGAATAACGATTGCCTGAGAAGTTCATCTGGTTCGTGCGCTGGGTCAACTCGTGGACCCGATCCAGATTCGAATCGTTGAGCTCGCGGATCGTCAGGCGCAGATTGCAATCGTGCAAAAATGCGAAGTAGTCGCTCTTGTAGCCGGCCTGCGCCTCGGAGCGCACCGTCTGCTCTCGATAGAACAGCCGACGCTTGCGTCCTTCTTCAGTGACCGGGGCCTGGCAGTCCTTTCGATCGAGGACGGTCGCGTAGTCGGCCGCATCGAGCAACATCACCTCGGGACACGCCGCTCCAACCTCAGCGCGCTCGAACGCGGAATCGTCCACAAAGAGCAGCGAGTCGATGCCGATGTTGAGAGCGTCCGCAATCGCCCGCATGCCCTGGCTTTTCGGATTCCAGGAGATCTGTGGATGCAGGAAGAACTCGTCGATTCCGAAGCGTCGCAGCACCGTCATCGCATCGTCGTGATTGTTCTTGCTGAGCGCCGAAATCAGAATGCCGCGCTCGTCCAGGCTTCGAAGGATGTCCTCGATGCCAGGGCGAAGCGTCACGGCGTCGGGACCGTCTTCGACGAGTGTGCCCGACCACAGCGTATTGTCCAGATCCCAGACGACGCACTTGCAGAGCGAAGACTTCGACGCCTCCGCACGCGTCGGAGCCGGCGCCTGGTCCGACGCACGCAGCGTCGGATCCACCAGAAAGATCCATCGCTCCGAGGTAGAGCGTCAGCCCATCGGGGATGTCGTTCGGTGTGAGATCGATTGAAAACGGCGTCGAAAGGTCCACGCTCCGTGCGATTTTCGCCGCCGGGAGGACGTGTCGATTGAATCCAGGCGCCATCGGGAGCAACGCCTGATACTGCAGAGCATTGCCGTCCCGCCGCACTGTCAGCGTCATCGACACTGGTGCAGCGTTGGGGTTAAAGCACTCGAGCACGAACCAGGCACGCTCGGCATCGCCACCATGGCGATGGACGACGCGGTGTTTTTTCAACGAATAGCGTTTCTGTGAGAGCAGGTTTCTGGCAGGAATGAAGGGAATGCTCCCGATCAGCGCCGCCGTGCGCAGGTCGCCGCGTTCGGCCCTGTCCGCCTGCGGCACGGAGTGCATGTGCAGGTTCGCCATCGACCACAGCTTGGCCCAGCGCTTGAAGCTGATCTTGAGCACGTAGGTATTGAGGGCGTTCGGCGCTGGAATGCGAACCATGCCTTCGACGAAGCGCCGGCACCTTCCATCTTCCCGCGCGCGTGTACAGGTCGCAAGTCGTGTAGCAGGTTGGCCAGACGCACTCAGTGCAATGCTCGCCCCAAGGAATCAGCGTGCGGCCGGCGACGGTGGAACGGAGCTCGCCGAAACGAGACAGGACGTCCGCAGGTATCTCGGTATCGATCGAAACGGCTCGATTGGCTTCAGATTCGTACATATTCGATCGCTGCCCTAGGAGAACATCGCGTAGCGTTTCATGGTCTCGGCGATCGGCAGGATCTCGACCCCCGACCGGACCGCATAGGCGACGACCTCACGAAGTTCCTCCGGCGTGCATCCCCACGCCGACGGTCGATCGCTCACGTCGTGCGTGTAGAGAATCGCCCATCCGCCGGTCTGGCGTGCGCTGTCGATGAGCTGCTTCACCGCTGCCGCGCCCGAGCTCGAATAGAGGCGGTTCGCGCGCAGAAACCAGACATCCATCGGATCGTCGTTGAGACCCGGCTCGATCGTGCGACAGGTCTGATAGACCGCGCCGAGCGCTGTCTTCGCGGACAGCGTCACCACGCCCTCCGGAAACGAAAAGTTTCGGAAGTTGTAGCCGGAGACGAGCTGCGCGATGGCGTTCCTGTTGGTGGAGCAACTGGCGATCGAGGTCGCTGCGGGTCAGGTCCACGCAGCGCGAGTGGTCGTAGGTGTGACAGGCAAGCTCGTGACCGGCCTCGATCAATGCGTCGAGATCCTCCCGCACGAACATGTCGCCGACTGCCGTCGTCTTGCCCATCAGCCCGAGCGAGGTGTAGTAGGTACCCAGGACTCCGAATTCATTGAGGATCTGCGCCCCAACGGTGGCGGCGGAACGTGGAAAGTCGTCAAACGTGAAGGACACCACCGGCTTCCGTTCGCGCCGCGACACCTGGCGTCGGCGCAATCTGTCCGCCAGGATCTTGTGCAGGCGCAGCCTGGGCTCCACTCAGCGCGCTCCGTTGGAGACCGAGAGGGTCTGCAGGTTCTCGCGAACTGCGGATGCCGCCTGCGTCGACTTGTCGAGGAACTCCCGATGCCAGAGCTCGAGGACCGCGAGCGAGAAGAGTTCACGCGAAAACGCACCTGATTGGCCGTTGTCTGCGACGAGGCGCTCGATCGCCTTCTTTTCAAAGTATCCGCGGGAGAGCGCCTTCCGATCGAGCAGCAGATCCGACACCCAGCCCTTCAGGTCCTTTTTCAACCACGAGACGTACGGCACCGTGAAGCCCGTTTTGCGGCGCGACAGAATTTCCTTCGGAACGCGGCGATTGAGTATTTTCTTTGCGATGTATTTCGTCTGGAAGCCGCGCACCTTGTAACGGCCCGGCAGGGACGCTGCCAGCTCGAGCAACTTGTGATCGAGCAGCGGCACGCGTAGCTCGATCGAGTTCGCCATCGTCATTTTGTCGGCTTTGACCAACAGATCGTCGGGCAGCCAGGTTTTCGTGTCGACGTAGAGCATCCGGTTGATCAAGTCGAATCTGGTCGATGCGTCGATGTGATCTGTACGACCTGAATCGAGTCCGCGTGATTGACTGCCTGCGAAAAGCCGCGCGTGTACAGCGCATGGCTCTGCTCGTTGAAGAACGCGTGCGGGCTGGACGTTCGGCTGTAATAGTACCGGTCGAACGGGACACCCACCAACGGTCCGTACTTCGCGACGCGGCCCAGGTGCAACGCACGATTGGCCTGACCGAGACCGGCAGCCACCAGGCTACGTGCCGGTCCGATCAGTTTCTTGAGCCGTTCGAGCCACAGGACGCTGCGGTACGTCTGATAGCCACCGAACGCCTCGTCGCCCCCCTCCCCGGCAATCAGCACTTTTACGTAGTCCTTGGCAAGCCGGGACACGTAGTAGAGCGCGATGCCCGGCGGTTCACAAACGGGCTCTTCCATGTGCCAGACGTACTTGGGCAGGAAGTCGCGGAAATCACGCGCGCTGATCGTCAGATCATGGTGTTCCGTCCCGAACGTGCGAGCCGCCAGAGCAGCGTAGGGCCGCTCGTCGGGCACGCCCGGCGCGTCGAATCCAAGGGTGAAGCTGCTCAGTTTCCGATCGGTCTTGCCGACCGCATAGCTGAGTACCGCGGCCGAATCGACGCCGCCGCTCAGGAGGAAGCCGACCGGCACGTCACTGATCATGTGGAGTCGGACCGACTCCTCGAACATCGCCTCGACCTGGGCAGCCGCTTCGTCAAACCCCTCTTCGACGGTTGTGAAGTCGAGATCCCAGGACCGGCGAACCGTTGCGCGGCCGTTCTTGACGAGCAGAAAGTGCCCTGGCTCGAGCTTGCGGATGTTCCTGAAGAGCGTCTCTTCGCCCGGCATGTAGTAGAACGTCAGGAACCGGTCGATCATTTCCGGCTGCGACCTGGACGTCCGTCTCTGGATCGGCGAGGATCGCCTTGATTTCCGAACCGAACGTCAGCGCCCGGCTCGTCAGGCAGTAGTAGAGCGGTTTGATTCCGACGCGATCACGGGCGAGCAGAAGGGCTTGCTGCCTTTGAGTCCCATAGCGCGAAGCCGAACATCCCGCGCAGCTTCTTCAAGCATTCAGTGCCGTACTCCTCGTAGAGCATGGACGATCACCTCGGTGTCGGTCTGCGTGGAAAACACATGGCCTTTCGCCCGCAGCTCCTCCCGCAGCTCGAGATAGTTGTAGATCTCGCCGTTGAAGACGATGTGCACCGAGCCGTCTTCGTTCGAGATCGGCTGGTGGCCCGTGTTCAAGTCGATGATCGCGAGCCGCCTGAAACCGAATCCGACAGGCCCCGAAACGTAGTACCCGTCGTCGTCGGGACCGCGGTGCTGGATCGAGTCGGCCATCGCCTTGACGAGCAATGGCGAAACCGGTTCATCTCGATCCAGGTTCAATTTTCCACAGATGCCACACACAATGAGCCTGCTTTCGTCAGAGCGCGCAATTCACTCGTACTGAGCCATGTCCAATCGCCCGAGCGACCACCGCAGCACGGTGATCCACTTGGCAAAAGCGATGCTCAGAGTGTTTCTGATGCCGACGATCCCGCTGACAGGAAACAGCGCGCCCAGAATTGCCAGACGACCGACGGCCATGGTGCCCATCGCGACTCGATAGCCGAACGCGTAGACGCGGCCGCGTGTCTTGATGAACAACCGCGTCATCGCGTTGAACTTCATCACCAGCGCCCACTGGCTGACCTTCTGACGCGAGCTGCTCCGTCCCCCATGGTGGACGATCGCCGTCTCCCCGACGTAATAGTTCGTGAAACCGGCATCCTTCAGTTTGTAGTTCAAGTCCAGATCTTCGGCGTACATGAAGTAGTCGTCGCTGAACATCCCGACCTGCGCGAACACCTTGCGCCTCAGCAACATGCAGGCGCCTGGAATCACGTCGACCTTGATGCGGGTGATGTCGTTCGCGAAAAGCGGAGCAATTTCCCATAACGGGCAATGAGGCCACCGCAGTCGTAGGGTACTCGGTGTCGAGCACCTGATTCAAGATTGTCGGGAACTTCTGGATCGAACTCGACTGAACGGACAGGTCCGTGTTCAGCAGCTTGCATCCGACAATGCCCGCGTCCGGAAGACTCTCGAGATGCCCGAGCATCTTGTTGATCGATGGCTCGATCAGCTTCGTGTCGGGATTCAGCAGAAGGACGTGATCACCAGTCGACTGCAGGAAGCCGAGGTTGTTGGCGCCCGCGAATCCGAGGTTCGTTTTACCGCGAATGATCTTGACGTCGGGGAACTCCGCCTCGAGAGCGTCGAGCCCCGGTCTCGTCGAGGCGTTGTCGACCACTATGATTTCATACGAAATCCCGCGAGTGTGTTCCCGAACACTCGCGATGCACTCGCGCAGGTAGTCCGCTGAGTTCCAGTTTACGCAGATGATCGATACATCCATTGTGAGTTGAGTTGCGTCGTGGTGAGGAATCGGCCCTCTATTTCCAGATCGACGGCAGGCCTGCCAGTCTCCGCAGCTGCTGCCGTTGGAGGTATCGAATCAGCTGGGGATCGTCCACGCGAGGCATACGTTGGACGAACGCGGCCAGGTAGCCGTACAGCAGCGCGAGAGCGCCGACCACGTATGGGCGCGTCCACAATCTGACGAAACACTTCGCAGCGACGAATAGCGGGTGATAGCCCGCGACGTAATCGGTTTTCCCGTTCTTGACGATGCCGCCGTATCGGCCTGTACGCGGCGCCCGTCCACCGATGATGTGTGAACTGAAGGTCCGGCAAAACTGCTCGACGTAAAGCCGAGCATGTTGGCCTTCACCTCGTCGAGCGTGTCAGATCCCGGACCGATCCAGAGGCCTCCAGCGCATCCCAACACTCACGGCTGTAAATCTTGACGCCGCCGCGGACGTGGAACAACGGGTGCTCCTCGAGCGTCCTCTGTCCATTCTCATCATGATAAAGAACGCCGCCGCCGATACCCAGTCGAGGAATTTCGACAAATCGCTGGAGAGCTGATTCAAAGTAGTCTGGCCGGAAGGACAGGTCGCCGTCGAGCTTGCTGACGAAGTCCCAGTCGCGAAAGCGCAACGCATCGAAGCCTGCGTAGAATGCCTCCATGATGCCCGCGCCCCATTTGCGAAAGCCGCGATCGGCGCGATGCACCGCCCGTACGAATCCATGGATACCTTGACGCGTACTCGTCGAGATGGCGCCGGGTGCCGATCTTTCGAGCCGTCATTGACGATGATCCATCTCGGTCGGGAGAAGCGACTGGGCGATCATGCTTTCAATCGTCAGACGAAGATACTCTTCCTCATCGCGCACCGGCGTGATGACGACGTAGGTGCGGCGCCTTACGTCGCGGACCGCAATGATAACGGCGGAGGTCACGGTAGACTTCGTTGTGCAAGCTGCCCAATGCATTGCGCCGCTTAAGCGTGGCCGAGAGAAACGGCGAGATACTCCGGACGCTGCTACCAGTCATAGGCGCCCTTCAGTTTCGCCATGAACAGCCGGCCGTCGTCGCAGTCATTCACCGGCAGCCGGCAGCATGACACGGATCGCCCCCGCGCTGTCGGCGCGGCCGATCATCGTCGTCACGCCGACCTCGAAGCCCGCTCCGCGAGTTCGCTCTTGAAGCAGCTGACGAATCGAGGTCCTTCCTGCGGGAAAGCATAGGGATACGCGAAAGTGCGGACCGGCGCCTGCAGCTCGTCCTCGAGCGTCGCCTTCGAATCCGCAAGCTCTCGGCGAATTTCTGGCCAGTCAAGCTCGGATAGCGTCGGATGGTTCACCGTGTGCGAGCCGAAGCTGACGCCCGCAGCGACTGCAGTTCCCGCACTTCCGACCAGGTCAGGCACTCGCGACCCTTGAACGAGCCGCGCGGTCACCGATGAACGCGGTCGGCAGGAACACGGTGGCGGTGAAGCCGAAGTCCGCCATCACCGGCCAGGCGTCGGTCAGAACTCGCGGAACCCATCGTCGAACGTCAGGACGACGCAGCGCTCGCATCCGCGTGCCGACGTTCAGGCGACGGACCGCCTCCGCAAGATCGATGACGCGATAGCCGCCGTCCCGAGCCACTGCATCTGCTCGCGAAACCGGCGCGGCGATGTCGCGAGACGGTAGTACGGGCGATACCCCGCTTCCGGATCGTCCGAGATGCTGTGGTACATCAGGATCGGAATGCCGGGCGAAGCCCGAACGAGGCCGGCGCGGTGCAGCGGTTCGAACAGAGCAGCGTCACGGCCCGATCGAATCGCATGGTTCGTGACTGCGGCGTCCGCAAGCTCGGCCTAGTTCGCACCGACGAGAGAATCGACGAGCTCCTCGGTAGCCGGCGCCGCGTTCCTGCCAGCTGTTCCGAACGGCGAACTCGCGCGCTGCCTGAATCCAGCCGCTGTGATTCGGTGCGCTGCTCGTACACCTTCAGCAGAACCGTCGCCAGATCCTGCTTCGTCGCCTGACGTGAAGAACCGCACAAGCGTATCGTCGAAATAGTACGTATCTGATCCGCGTCCGGGAAACGATCACCGGCACGCCGCCGCCATGAATTCGAGGATTTTCGTGCTGAACGCTTCGTTGCCGAAGCCGTCCGCTCGCTTCGGCACGACTCCGACATCGGCCGACGCAATAACGGTTGCAATCTCCTCGAGCGGCAGACCTTCCAGAACTTGACGACGCCATCGACGACCACGCTCCCGCGCGAGCGCGACCAGATCGGGAAGCGTCGGGCCCTCACCATAGATATGGAATTCCGCGTCCGGCATGTGCTCTTTCGCCAGCGCAAAAGCCTTGATGGCAATATCCAGTCCCTGGTGATAGTTCAGCGAACCCGGGTAGAGCATGATGAATTTGCCGTCGCGCCGCTTCTGCTCTTCCGGCACCGGCTTGAACAGGTCGAACATCGGGATAGTTGAGCATTGGCGTGCACTTGCTTCGGGACGGCACCGCTCGAACCAAGCTTGTCGTGCCAGAGATGGTTCGCGATGATGACGTGGTCGGCAAACCGACACGACAAGACGCTCGACGAGCAGGAGCGCCCGAAATGCCGTGGATTGTCGACGAGGTCCGAACTTGCCCGACGTAGAGTTCCGGGACACACGTCGTGAATGTCGAGAATGATTCGCGCGCCCAATCAGCTTCGGAACCACCGCCGCGAACACGAGGAAGTCCGGAATGTTGTGCACGTGCACGACGTCGTAGCGGCTGCGCAACTGGAGACGCGCCAGCAGCAGGGTCGGACTTGAGCGAAGAACCAGAGAATCTTGAGCAGGTAGCCGACACACGGCGTTCTCGGTCGACGCGCGGCGCTGGATCCAGTACAAGCGGACGCCGCTGCAATGCGTCGCCGCCACGGCTGACTCGGCGGTACGAAGGGCGATGACATCGACCGCGTCGCCGCGGCCCGCGAGCGCCTCGGCGTATCGAATCACGCGGTTGTCGCACTCGTAGAAGGTATACGCCAGATGGCAGACCCGCAGCGGCCGGCGCTGAAATCTCTGTGGTCGGACGTGCCCCTTCGTTCGACGTGCTCTCATGTTGGCCCGTGTTCAGAAACCTGCGTCGGCATGCCATTCGGAATACTTCACCGGCTCAGAGTCATCGACGGCCACGCGGCGAAAGGCGAACACATCGTTGCTCGTCACACGCCGCTGCTGCTCTGCGTCAGGCCCAGGAAACATCGGCAGCGAGAGAATGGTCCGCGGCGACACGCTCCGTCACCGGCAGACTGCCGTTCTTGTAGCCCCACGCCGGTAGCAATTCTGAAGATGGACCGGCACGGATAGTGCAAGCCCGTCGAAATGCCCTTCGCTTCAGATGCTCGGCCAGCGCGTCGCGATCGGCGGTCCGATGACATAGAGGTGATAGACCGCTCTGCTCGACTCCGGTTCGAACGGGGTAACGACGCTCGTGGCTGAGACGGGCGACGCCGACAGCAGTCTGTTGTAATGCGGCGGCCGCCGCGCGCCGTTGCGCGTTCCACGCGTCGAGGTGCCGCAGCTTGATCCGGAGGAACGCGGCCTGAATCGCGTCGAGCCGACCGTTGTAGCCTTCGAGGTCGTGGTAGTACCTTCTGAACCTGCCCGTGATCGCGGAGCATCTTCATCTGCGCGCCACTTCGGGTCGTCGGTCGTCACCGCGCCGGCTTCGCCGCAGGCGCCGAGGTTCTTGCCGGGATAGAAGCTGAACGCGGCGGCCTTCCCCATCGAGCCCGGCGCGGCGCCAGTCGACCCGCGGACAGGTACTCGGCGCCGTGCGCCTGGCAGGCATCCTCGATGACCAGCAGGCCGTAGCGCTTCGCGACTTCGATGATGGCGTCCATGTCGGCCACCTGCCCGTACAGATGGACCGGCACGATGGCCTTGATCGGCTTGCCCGTGCGATGGCCGAGCGGCCGGCCCGTTGCGGGATCCGTTCGGACAGCGGCGCGAGGTACGCCGCGAGCGCCTCGGGCTCATGGTGTAGGTGCGCTCGTCGATGTCGACGAACTCGGTCTCGGCGCCGGCCTGACTGATGGCCTCGACCGTCGCAATGAACGTGTGCGCCACGGTCACGACCGCGTCTCCCGGTCCCGACGCCAGCGCCCATCAGCGCGAACCGCAGTGCATCGGTGCCGCTCGCCACAGCCACGCAATGCTTGGCTCCCGCAGTACTCGGCGAACTCGCGCTCGAAGCCCTCCACCTGCGGCCCGCCGATGAACGCTGCGGAGCGAACGGCCTCGCGGAACGCCTGCACGAGCTCCTCTTCGAGCTCGCGATGGGGGGTGACCAGATCGAGAAACGGAATCGGTTCAGAGACTCATTCGGCTGTGCCTCTGGAAAGCGTCGGCGCTCTCGAATTCTTCGAGCGACAGACAAACAGCGGCGACATGATGACGCAGCGCAGCAGGAAGAACACGAAGCCGCCCTCGTGGTGAAGCTGGCCCGTGAGAAAGCTCGGATTGACGTGACGCGCCAGCAGCGACAGGCTGACGATCCGAATCCCGTTCTTGACGATCGCGAGCGGAAGCACCGCCAGCAGCGAGCAGCGCTTTCTTCCAGGCGCTCGTGAGGAACTGTGGCCGGCCAGGAGCGTCGTCAGCAGCAGCGCGATGCTCGAGCGGATCCCACTGCATTCGTCGGCGATCTCGATCGACGAATCGTCGGCAGGGAGAAGACGAAGCCTTCCCGGTGGTACGGCGTGCCTGTCAGGGTGAACAGCGCCGCGACCATCTCCGCCGAACCCTGTCTTGAGAACAGCGTCACCGCGCCTCAATACGGCGTCGGCGACATGGGAACATGAACACGAGGAACAGCAGCGGAAACAGCGCCACCCGCGACGCCGCGCGGCCCGAACGACAGCACGAATCCACCGATCCACAGCAGCACGATCCCCGCCGATGGCAAAGCGTCAGTGCGTTCAGCGCGCGAACGCCGGACTGATCTCGCGGCCACCGCGAACAGCGCTAGCCTCCGCCGAGCATCGCCGGAGCGCCGCGCCAGCCAGTCCCATCGCGCCGACTCGAAGATCGCATCGGCGCTCGCTCGAAGATCAAGCGCCAGCGTGACGAACGGAATCAGAAGGATGATGCGACGCCGTGTCGTGGCTCCGCCGCGACAGAGTCGACACAGCGCCGCAGCACAGCAGCATTGGCGCGTGATGAGCGCAGATGCCGTACGACCAGCAGAGCCTGCGATGCGTCGGAAGGTCATCGATCGCTGACGAGTCGTGCGCTGACAGTGTATCGATCTCGTAGACTAGCCGATCGTCGTCAAGCGTGGCGTACGCGACCCGCGCGCGGTCGCTGTCGGGGCCCTCGATGCGCCACGAGTCGCCGTGCTCGGACCAGCGTCATCCGGCTGCCGGCTGCGCCACCAGCGTCCACATCGCCCGGCAGCGCCATCCAGACGTGCTCGCAGTCGCGGAGCTGGCTGAAGGTGGTCGCAGCAGCTCGTATAGACGGCGCGCGCGCGCGCTGCTCGATGAGGTAGTCAGGATGCGTGATCACGCTGATGAGCCCGTTCTCCGCAGAATCAGGTCGATCTGCTCCTTCCACAGGTCGATCGAATAGTCGCCGAGGATGTGGAACAGCGAGTAGTCCTGAATCGTCGTCAGCGGCAGCTCGAGGATGTCGCCGACGAAGTACGGCATGACCGTGCAGCAGCCGCCGCGCTGCGGCTCGAGGTGGGCGACGTTCGGCACCGACATGTCGTACGAGAACTCGAGCGCGTCGAACCACTCCTGATCGCGGTACATCGCGCGCCGCCCGGAAGCCGCGGCTACTCGAAGTCGCGCGCCGTACTCGTTGATCCGCGTTCGCACGTTCGAGGAACGTCTGCTTGATCGTCGAAAGAGGTGGCCGTCGTGATTCAGATCGTGCACGTTGACTTCGAAGCCCGCTGTCGCGAACCGCGCCGCACAGTGCTTCGCGAGTTGTCGTACGCGACTCTCGGGAACGACCTGGAAGGCGACTTGATGCCGTACGAATCGTCGAGGTCCATCAGCTCGCCGCAGAAATCGCGGCCGGCCTGCGCCTTCGACGTCGTGGGTGACGATGCCGCACCCGCGCGCGCCGTCTGGCCAGAACCAGACGAACGGAATGCGTCGACGCGCCTGGTCTTGCATCGCCAGCCGCCATGCGCGTATCGCATCAGCGTGTCGACGCTGAAATCGACCGGCCAGCGCGGGAACGGAATCCTGTCCCAGCCGCTGCAGACGCATCTTCTGCAGATGCTTTCGGACGTGACACCGGAAGAACGGGCCGCAGGAAGTAGTAGGCGCGCGCGACCAGCCGTCGCTCCGAGTCGATGCCGTTCTCGAGTGCTAGCGCGTTCTGCGCGGTAGCGCTCCTGCCGCAGATTGGCGACCGACTTCCGAGAGATCGAACGGCAGGCGACGCTCGCTTGTCGGCATTCGACCGCATGCGACCAGCGCTCTGCGACCGACGGCCGGTAGCAGCCGGACGCCGGCGTCGTCGCAAATGGCCTCGCGCGACGGACCGAGCGGTCGCCGGAAACGTCGAACCGATCCCATCTCGGTCGAGACAGCGAAGTAATCCAGGAATCTCTGATGGCGCACAGACTGCAGGCGTGATATGCGGAACGTGATCGACGCCGGGTCGCTCGAGCGGCGGTCGCTCAGAGCGTGAAACGAGCTTGCCTCGCTGGCTTCAAGCGACTGGTCGGCCGCTTCGAGCAGGCGCACGACCCGCAGGCCGGCATGCCCGTCGTTAATCGGCGTCGGTCGTTGCGGATGCAATCGACGAAGTAGTCGAGCTCCACTTTCAGGCCTCGGTCTGCTCGACTCTCGGCGCCCAGACATCGCCGGAGCGGTAGCTCACCAGCAGGTCGTAGCACACCCTCGCCGTTGGTAATCTGGACGCCCTTGTCGTAGATCTTGATCTTCTCGTCGGCTCGAGATCGTTCCACACCAGCATCTTGTCCTCGCCGCCGATGAGCGTCGTGCGCACCTTGACCGGCGAGAGCCAGTTGACGTTGATGTGCGCGATGATGTTGCCCGGGAAGTAGACGGTGATGAACGCCATGTCGGCGTGGCCGTTCAGGTGCTTGCCGCCCGTCGCCACGACCGCTTCCGGCTTCTCGGCGATGATGTGGTCCATGATCGACAGGTCATGGGGCGCCAGGTCCCAGACCACGCTGACGTCGTGCTGAAACAGCCCGAGGTTCACGCGGGTCGAATCGAAGTAATAGAGCGGCCCGAGCGTTCCGTCGTCGATGAGCTCGCGGATCTTCCTGACCGCGCCGCTGAACAGAAACGTGTGATCGACCATGATCTTCAGATTCTTGCGCGTCCGCCAGCTCGATCAGCTCTTCGGCCTGCTGCGACGTCGAGGTGAACGGCTTCTCGACGAACACGTGCTTGCCGTTCTCGAGCGCCGCCTTGGCGAGCTCGAAGTGCGTCCAGACCGGCGTGATGACCGCGACCGCGTCGATGTCGGGCGACTGCAGAATGTCCGTGAAGTCCGTGGTCAATTGAACGCCGGGTACAGCGCGCTGCGCGCGCTTGAGTGCCGCCGGATTCTTGTCGCAGACGGCCACCACCTCGCAATCGTCGAGACCGTGGAGGTTCCGGACGATGTTCGGTCCCCAGTAGCCGTATCCGATGACGCCCACGCGAACGGCGTCTGCCGGACGTGTCTGACGCGAGTCCGAGCCATCGGCCTCGGACGACGATCCTGCGAATCGCGGGCATCGTCAAGAAGCGTGCTCTTATCGCTGCTCATTCAACTCATGGCTCGGTCGGTGACTGACGCAACACGCGCGCGGGATTGCCGGCGACGATGCGTCGGCGGGAACGTCGCGCGTCACGACGCTGCCGGCGCCGACGATGGCGTGTTCCCCGATCGTCGACGTTCGAAAGGATGGTCGCGCCGGAGCCAATCGACGCGCCCTTCTTCACGAGCGTCGGCTCCACTTTCCAGTCACTTCTCGGTCTGAAGATCGCCGCTGGCCGTCGTCGCCCGCGGATACGAGTCGTTGACGAACGTCACGCCATGGCCGACAAACACGTAATCCTCGATCGTGACGCCTTCGCAGACGAACGTGTGGCTCGAGATCTTGCACCGCCGGCCGACGTGCGCGTTCTTCTGGATTTCGACGAACGCGCCGATCTTCGTCTCGTCGCCAATCTCGCATCCATAGAGATTGATGAACGCGCGCAAGCTTGACGTCCTGTCCCGAGCTTCACGTCGGGCGCGATGCAGACAAGTATCCATCGAGGCGACGTCGTCAACAGGCACCCTTGCCGGACACGACCGCCGCCGGCGTGGCGAGCGAGAATCTTCACGTCGGTCCAGAACGAGCAGGATTTCGCATAGCGAAGGTCCAGCGGACCATGTCGTCAAACGTCGTGCGGCTGCGACCTGTCACCTGCCACAGGCCGGTAATGCCCGGGCTTCGCTTCGAGCACGCGGCGGCAGTGCCACGGCTCGTACTGTGCGACCTCGTATGCGAAGCGGCGGCCGCGGCCCGACCAGCGACATGTCGCCGCGCAGCACGTTCAATAATTGCGGCAGCTCGTCCAGACTCGTACGACGGAGGAAGCCGCCGAGCGGTGTGATCCGAGGGTCTTGCGTAAGTTTGAATGGCGAATCCTTGCTCTCGGTGAGTGGCTGCGCGCCGGCTTTGATGAACTGCGTAATGAACTCTTGATGGATCGCGTTGTCGACGCCCGTGTACATAGTCCGGAACTTCAACATCGTAAAGCGCTGTCCTCCCCGCCCAATTCGCGGTTGGCGGAAGAACACCGGCCCCCGGGAGGTGATCTTGACGAGGGCAGCGACAACCAACAGGACAGGCGCGAGAACCGCGAGCAGTACGAAGCTGCCTGCGATGTCCATCGCGCGTTTCCTGGTTTCGTATGACTTCACGCCGTGGTCGACCGAGCGGAGCGATGCAATCAGCGGATCGAGGAGGTTTGAACGCTCGCCCGTTTCGGGGATCGGGACGGGTGTGTGGACATGAAGTCGAATTGAAAACTGATCAATCAGACTCTGGCTAAGGCGCCGGGCGAGCTCGCGCTTGACGTTGCTCTGGATTGAGCGCTCCGCAATCCCCTCGACACCGCCAATTTCCGGCATGAGAACGCCAAGGACCTTCCGATCCGAGAACCAGCCCAACATATCGATGTCGCGCTTCACCGTTGAAAGGGTCTCGATCGCGATCTGCCAGATGCCTTCGCTGATCGCCGCGCCGCCAACTGGTTCCACCAACAACAATGCGAGCGGTCGTGCCGAACGATCAGCGCGCCGGCGCTCCCTGATGAGCGCGCCGTTGAAGAGGGACGCGTTAATCATGTTCGCCCTGTTGACCTGTCGATTCGTCGCACGCGACGGAGCCGCATCGGCATAGACAGTTCGGAAAGTCCTTTTCGAGGCGGGAAACGGCATCACGGATTGCATCGCGTACTCCAACCATTCGATTCCGAAGAGATAGGCATCAGTCTCAGGTGCATTTCGCTGGCAACTCCGCGCTCGAGGGACTCCCTGATTGTCTTGGAGATGCGTTCGCCGACCTGCTGCGAACCGGCCTGTTCCTGGAGTGTTCCAGGTTGTGTCAACACGGCTCCAATCACTCGCCCATCCCGATACCAACCGAAGAAATCGGTTTCACGAAGGCCGCGCGACAGCGATGCGAAGATTCGCGCGGCGAGTTTCTCGTCGATGTTCGACTTTGATGACTTGAACTCGACGAGCAAGAGAAGCCCTGAACAACCATTCGCCTCCGAGCGCCGACACTCCGCTTCGAGAAAGAACCGGAATGACTGTTCGTCATACGCGTTTCCGGATGCGCCCTCCCACGCCAGCCCATCCTGAGTTGGCGCGACTCTCGGAGTTGTGGATGCCGCAGGACGAACCTTGGGACGAAAACGTTCGACGAGTCTCATCTCGGTGGTTTCGATTTCCTTCGTGCACCGGTGCAAACGGATCGCCATCGGCTCGTTCGCTGTGATTGTTTCAGTCCGCACAATAACTCTTGGTTTTGGTTGCGCTTGCGGCGGATCGTCAAGCTTGTAGATTCGATGTGACGCGTCGATCGCTCCAACAGTCGGGTTGCTTGCGATGAAAAGTCGGCGGCCTAGATGAAAACGTCGACTGTGGCATCTGTTGTCTTGCAAATTGCCTCGAAGCGAAACGGATACAGCTTCGCCCCGTCAGTCACATAGCAGGCGCTGTCTCAGGACTGAAATTGAGCGAGCTGGAAGCTTGCGGCTTGGGAAACAGCAAAGAAGCGTCCGGGCGACATCCTGGCGGTCTCGTGCTTGTATCTAATTGAAAATAGGTGCTTTACTGTTACTTTAAACGGTCGGTTGAAAGCGAGTCGCTGATTTTATCCGGGTTAGGGCTGACTTAGTTTCTGTGTCTCGGTGACCTTTGGGAGTCTTCAGGACGCATTTCCCGGGTTGCAGCAACCAAGGAAAATCGTCGCGCCGAAGACGCGGCGAATCACGGTCGAGGGCCGTAGTAGCGGCCGTACTCCTGCACTGTTCCCTGTTCGACCCCGTTCAGAACGACGCCGAGAAGCCGCTCGCGGCCGAGTGACTCGATTGTCTTCTGAAGGTCCGGGTATTGGGTATGTGCGGCCCGCACAACGAGAATCATCTTGTCGACCATTTCGGCAAGAATGTTCGCGTCCGAAACGACCCCAACGGGGGGAGCATCGATGATCACCCAGTCAAAGTGAGCGGCTGCGTCCGTCAGAATATGACGCATCCTCGCCGATGACAGTCCACTCGTTGGATCTGAATCGGGTGCCCCTCCCGGCAATACCGTTAGCGTCGAAGTTAAGGGAATCAGCTTCAGTTTCTCGTCGGTCGGCGCTCGGAGTGCTTCGCTCAGGCCTCGTTCGCGTTCCAGCCCTGTGAGGGTGCCGATCGACGGACGATGCAAGTCGGCATCAATCAGCAAGACCCGACGCCGATACGAGCCGCTCAGGATCAGGGCCAAATTGATTGCCGTCAGTGTCTTTCCGTCTGCGGGCGACGCGCTGGTCACCATGAGAATACGGGTGCCATCCGCTGCCTGCACCTTGTGCAAAACCGCGCCGAGACGACGGTATTGCTCGGCGAGCCACGGGTTGCAGCCTACGTCGGATACCAGTCGTTCTCCGCACGATGCACGCAGCGACGGAAAATCCGGGCGGTCCGCCAAACGTTCCACGGGTTCAACGTCCGGGCGCGAACTCACGCGCGGCCTGGCGTCGGCAGCAGCGACTTCCGCGCGTTCTACGTCGGGCCACGCTGACGCGAAGTGGCGCTGATGCCCCAGCGACACGGGGCCCGATGGCGTCTTCGCCGCTTGCCGGCGGAGAGCCTCATCGATTCGACTCAATCACTCCCCCAATCAAACAACGAACGTCCAAAGTCGCATGGCCCAAAAGACATATGCAGCTGCAGCCACAGCGACCAAGGCACCTGTCGATCCGACCATCCAATACCGAACACGGGTCCTGCGTTCGTCAAAGGTTTCCACAAACGGCACGGTTGCAAGGACCGGTAAGGCGAGCAACGCAGTGATGTCGGCCTCAGTGCGAAAACTCGCATCCCACAGTTCCAGGAGTGCGGCGAGCAATACACCTATGACCAGGCCGGCGGCGAGGCCTCCCCCGCTAATTTGAATTCGCTTTGGACTGATCGGCTTCACGGGCACTCTGGGCGGATCGAGCACGCGAAAATTCTCGCCGATGCGCATGTTCTCGAGATCTACGGCTACTTTCGCAGCCTCGCTCTTGGTCAACAGGTCTTTGTACGCTGTCTGATGAGTTTCGTAGTCGCGCGTCAGAGAAGTCCATTCCGATTCGATTCCAGGCACGGCTTCAATTCGACGCTGGTACTCGGCGACTTGTGCCCGCATCCGCCGCTCTTCCGACTCCTTGAAAAGCGCCTGTCGATCGATGCTTTCAATCTCGGCCTTCATTTGGCGAATCCGCTCACGCCGCTGAACATCATCGGGTGACGTCGCGGCGGCGCCGGTCGGGTCGGCAGCCTGTGCCGCAGCTTCTGCCGCCGCCTTCGGCTCCAGTTCTGCGATTTGCCGTTTCGCGCGGACGATGTCGGGGTGTTCGGGCGTCAATCGCAACTCGAGAGTGGCAAGGAGATTCCTAGCAGAGGCCAATTGCTGCTGAGCACTGGCTGGCGGTGTTGCAGCCGTTCCGGGCGCAGAGGGAGTAATGGGTGCCTGCGCGAAGCGCGCGGTGGAGCCGCTGGCTGCTTCCTTTGCCGCCTCCTGAAAGAGACGCTCGAGCATGAGCTTTCGGTCACGGTCCCGAGCTTGCCCCTCCACGAGCGCTTGGATTTGCAGTTGCAGATTCTGAATCGCTTGCAGGTTCGATTGCAGCTGCGTCGGCAGTTCGTTCCCATGCAGCTTGCGGAACGCCTCGACTCGCTTCTCCTGCTCCTCGAGTTTCTGTCGAGCCTCAATCAGTTGAGATTCAAGGAACTGATCCGTCGCCTCCGCCATAGCGCCCCGATCACGCGCATTCTGGTCGACAAAGATCGAGACCAAGTCGTTCGGTCACATGCGTCGCGATCATCGGATCCGTGTACTTGAATCGAACGTGAAATGCTCGCGGTTCTTCTCGCCTGTCGGTTGGCAACTTGTCGAATTCCCTCTCGATTGCCTCCCTCATCTTCTGAACCACGTCCTCCATTGGCAGCTGCTTTCGCTCTTTGGGGTACAGTCCCAGCTCTGTGATGATGGGCTCGAGCACAGTTCGGCTCAGGATCTGGGAAGTAATCGCATTGAGGCGCTCCTCGGTGCGCATCGTCACGGTCGAGCGGACAAAAGCATCGGGAACACGCTGGGGGACAACTGCGATCAGCATGTCCGATTGATACGTATTCGGCAGCCTGGACGACACGACGAGGGCGGCAAAAAGCGTCACGACGGGCGGCACGACGAGCCATAGCGCTCGGCGCCGCACGATGAATGCAATATCAGCGGGAGTGTAAGATTTCCCGGGAAGCATGGTTTAGTACCTTAGCGGTTCACGCGGCTGCCTGCGTTCTGGAGCATCGATCAACGGTTCGGACCCACGTGATGCCCACACGAACCGTGTTATGGTCAACATTCGTTGGCACGCCCAGCAAGATCGAGGATGCAGCGTTAAGGTTATTCTGAATGTGATTGAAGTTGAGAACCGAGTACCACGCGTGCGACAAGCGAATTCGGCCCTGCACGCCTGCGCTAAAGGTGTCGTACTGTGCCCTCCACTAATCCGGCACTCAGCCCCGTCGAATAACCGGTAGAAATGACAGTCTCGATGCGTGACGTGATTCGCCCGCCCAGCATCAGCAGGCCGATGTGACTCGTGAATGGCTGCGGATCGACGCCTTCAATCATCTGGACCGTGTGGCGGTAGTCGCCTGACAGATTCCAGGACCGCGACAAATCCAACCGTGCGGTCAGGTATCCCGACGGTAGCCAGTAATCCAATGGAGCCCGGACTACCGGCGTCGTCGTATCGACATGAATCGCGCCGCCGCCAACGCCTACCGAAAGCTGACGCGTCCGCGAGACTTGGCGACGGTACTGGTAGCCACCCTGCAGGGTGTCAGCCAGCACGTCGCGATTGCCGGTCGGATCGAGGAACGTGTCGAACGACCGCGAGTAAGTTGCATTGATCGAGTCCGTGCGGCCTAGCACTTTATCCAAGACAACCGAACCTCGATGGCCACGGCTGTCTGAAAATGTGCTGTCGGCATAGTTGGAATCGGCAAACGCATACATGGCCGTCAGCGTCAGTCGCCTCGTCAATTCTTGCCTGACGGAGCCTGAGGCGTCCGCGAACGTCGAGCGAGTCTGAAAGAGACCGTTCACGGGATTGGCATCAGGTGTATTTCCGGCAGTGGCCGTCGTCAATGAGCCGAATGCCCCCAGCGTAAAGAACGGCACGTAGCGAACACCCTCGTTGACCTCGATACGCGTCTTGCGACCCAGCGTCGTTCGCGCATGGACGCTCTGCTCCACGCCATAACTCGGAGACGCACCAACGTTGCTGTACGTGTTCCAATACGCGCGTCCGTTGAGATTCAGGCCGTTATCGCGCTTCTGAATGGAATATCGGAGGTCTGCTTCGGCGTATCCGAGCGCTCCTCCCGGGTGCTGCACGAATGGGTCGCTCGTCGACGTGAGATTCAGGTTGTCGTCGTACCCGCCAAACAAGTCGCCTTCGACAATCAGTTGCTGCTCGAGCTGATTGGCCCCCGCTGGCGCCGCACAGGCGTCGAACGCGTCGGCGGCTGTAACGATTGCGCGGATACGGTCGCCAAATCGAGCGCCAGCGAGACTGCGGCGACACCGCCGCCAACCCAAGCAATGCGCATGGCGTTCTTAAGGAACAATGACGGTGTCGCCCGGTTCCAAGCGAATGTTCTGTTCGAGTGAACGGCCCTTGGACACAGCCTTGTAGTTGAACTTGAAAATCTGCGTGCCGCGCATGATGGTGATATGGTCGCCGTCAGCGTACTCGTTCAAACCTCCAGCAAGCGCGATCAACTGCAGGACCGTGCGGGGAGCGGATAACGGGAACGCTCCGGGCGTCGTAACTTGACCAGTGATGAATACCTTACGACTGTTAATCTGGCGGACGATCACCGTGACATTCGCATCTGCGAGGTACTTCGCGGAGGCTTTTTGGATCTGCTCCCTCAGTACGTCTGGTTTCAGACCGGCAGCGGCAATTTCGCCGATCAAAGGCAACGTGATCTTTCCGTCGGGCCTTACAGTGACATCACCACTCATTTCCGGTTCGCGCCAGAACAGCACGCCCACGACATCCTCGGGCCCGATCACATAGTCGTGCGGGACTACAGCCGCTTTGTCCTCGTTCTTGGTTGTGGCGGCTACGTCCTGACCGAATACCGTTCGACTGTGGGCGGCACCCAGCAACGCAATCGTGATGGCAGTGATGCAGAACCGACGGTTACTCATAAGCGAACACTTTCAAAAAAAGGAGAAGCGCTTCTTTCGAGAAAAGGCCTCAATCGTTGGCTCATCGGCGACAGGTGGACTGGCCGGCTCCGCCAGCGCCGATGTCTCACGCTCCTGAACGTCAGCCGCCCAACCTGGGAGTCGGGATTGAAGTAGGAGAGTTAAGATCGAAGTCCCGGCACACTTCTTCGACGAGAGCGCGGGTTACTGGTTTGGCCTGTGCCGCAAAACCGCCGATCAGCGCGTTGTCGCAAAGGACATTCACGGTTCTCGGCAATCCACCGGACACGCCATGAATGACGCCGACGGCCTCACGGGTAAATATCTGTCGCGGATCGCCGCCTGCGATTCTGAGTCGGCCCGAAATATAGGCGGCGGTTTCCGAAGAATCGAACGGCCTGAGCTCGCAGCGCAATGAAATTCGCTGTTTCAGCTGTCGCAGGCTTGGCTCGTTGAGCCTCGCGGCCAATTCGGGCTGCCCCGTCAAAATGACATTGAGCAATTTCACCGTGGCGGTTTCGATGTTGCTCAGAAGCCTCACCTCCTCCAGGAGTTCGTAAGGCAAGCTCTGGGCCTCGTCGAGAATCAAGGCACTGAGGCGACCGACGTCCTGGCGCTCGATCAAATGACGTCGGAATTCCATCAGGAACCGCGTCTTCGAGAGCCCGGCGTCGGAACCCAAGCCAAAGCCTTCGGTGAGAAACTCGTAGAACTCGGCGCGCGTTAGCGTCGGGTTGCTCAGCAACACGCATTCGATGCTATCTCGATCAGTTTCGGCCAGGATCGAGTTGACGAGTGTCGTCTTGCCCGTTCCTGCTTCGCCCACAAGAACAGTGAGGCCGCGCGGCGCGGTCAAACCGTAACGCAAAGTGCTGAACGCCTCTCGATGCCGGCCCGCGAGAAACAGGAACCGAGGGTTCGGCAGCAAGTCGAATGGCCGTTCGCGCAGACCGAAGAAGTCTTCGTACATCGAACCGTCACTGTCGCCTGGTCCGGGCCGGACTCGGCTAGCGGTATTCCTTGAAAGGAAGTTGGCAATCGTGCTTGCGCAGGAAGTTCAGGAAACGCTTGTACTCGCGCGCTTCCATGTTGAACAGCTTCAGCACGATCTTGTAGTTGCCGCGGGCTTCTTCGAGGCCCTTGTGGATCAGGTCTCGGACGTTGCCGCGCGTGATCTCGCGGTTCATGTACAGCGGATACACCGCCGTCCAGAACGACTCGCGCTCCTCGACGAGCTTCTTGAAGAGATCGTCGGCCACCGTCCGGCGACGTTCGCGCCGCGGCCGGATGCTGGTCTGGAGCGGCGTTCTGATTTCGAACGGCAGGTCGTCCACCTCGATCGTCTCGCGACGACCGGTGACGACGAGACGCTCGAGCACGTTCTCGAGCTGGCGGACGTTGCCCGGCCACCCGTAGTTGCAGAGCATCGTGACGGCATCCGGTGCGATGCCTCGGACAACGTGATGTTGACCGCCGTCACCGTTGCTGTTGCCGTTTCCGTTGCCATTGCCGCTCGAATGACGAGAGTTCCCGCTGATGAAGTTGTCGAGAAAGTGCTCAATCAGCGGCGGAATGTCTTCGCGCCGTTCGCGAAGCGGCGGAACGACGAGATGAATGACGTTGATGCGGTAGAAGAGATCTTCCCGGAACTGACCCTGGCTGACGAGCTCGCGGAGATCTCGATTCGTCGCCGCAATCACCCGGACATTCGGCGCCATCGCGACGCGCTCGGCGCCCACCTTCTGTATTTCACCCGTCTCGAGGAATCGGAGGAGGAGACCCTGCATGCGCAGCGTCATCTCGCCGATTTCGTCGAGGAAGATGGTGCCGTTGGACGCCATCTCGAGCTTGCCCGGTTTGTCACGGTACGCGCCGGTGAAGCTTCCCTTCACATGACCGAAGAGTTCCGACTCGAGCAGCGTCTCCGGAATGCCCGCGCAGTTCACAGGGATGAACGTAGCGGCGGGTCGGGGACTCGCGGCCGCGATCGCCCGCGCCACGACTTCCTTGCCGACGCCGCTCTCGCCTGTGATCAGCACTTTGGCGCCCGAGCGCCCGACGTGCTCGATCTCGGATCGGAGCTCCGCCAGGAGCTTGCTGGTGCCAATCAGCTGGACCCCGCCATTGAATTTCATGGTCTGGAGATCGGCGTGCTTGGTCGTGGTTGTCGTCAACATCTTCGAGCCTTCCAATTGCCCGCCGATTCAGCAGGCGCAATCTGCCGGGGTCCGGAGGCGGTCCAGAACGGATTGATCACGCGGGGCTGTGCAATCAGATCTCCAATGACGTTTACGTCACTTTCGTATCTGTAAGTTATTGAATAATAAATGGTTGCTGCTCTACAGTTGACTGGCGGCGCTCGTTTGCAGTCGGACTGAAAGTTTAGCTTAAGTCTGAAAGGTACCGAAGAAAGTCTCTCTATGGGCTGACTTTTGACTCGTTGAAGCAGCCGAAAGACTGCCCGATTCCCGACCCTTGTCTGCGCGGGGTTTGACCCTTTACGACCTTATATCAGGCCGCGGTCGGAGCGAAGTACGGGGACCGCGACGCCCACCCGCCGCTCGGCAACGCGTCGCTCAGGAGCGACAACCGCGTGAACGGCAAGTCGACGGTCCGCGTGCCGACGCTCGACGTCGACCAGTTCGTCGATACCCGGAGAGCACGCGTCGAACATCTGCGCGATCAGCGACAGAAAGGAGGAAGGGGGAACGGGTTCGACCAACAGCGACGCGCCGACTCGTTCCGCTTCGGATTGCAGCACGGCGTCCGCACCACTCGAAAGGATGATCGCGTTGATTTCCGGCCGAGTCAGTCGGGCGAGATGCACGAGATGCAGACCGTTGAAAGCGGCGAGCCGAAGGCCGCTGATCAAGAGCGATGGTGCCTGCGCAGCGAGAACTCGCTTGGCCTCGTCGAACGATCCGGCCTCGACGACATCGTGGCCCGCACGACGCAGCAGGTCGCTCGTCCGTCGCAGCGCGGCCACACGCGTATCGACCAACAGAATCGTGCGCTTTCCAAATCTCGCCGTCGATCCTGTCATCGTCCAGCTTCGCTCAACCGTTGAGTGCAGCCTAGTTCCGGCGCCGGAAGACTTTTCTACGCTTCGCTGATCCAATGATCCCGTCTCAACACGGCTCGGTCGCTCGTTCTCTTCGCCGTTCATGGAGTCGCCGCGTCCGCAGAACCTCTTGATCGATCAGCGAGTTACTCGCTCGTAGCTCAGCCGGTCGATTGCGAGATCGGAAATCGCGACGTCTCGTTCGATGAGCGCCATACGCACAGGACGCGCCATCAGTGACGTTTTCGTTATGCCATGGTGAAATGTTTTGTGAAGATGAGCTCGAACAGAAGTCTGAATTGCGAAGTAGAAAGAACTTATAAGGTGAGAGATGAGAGTTGCGACTTGAGGTTGTGAAGGCGCGCTGGCGACGTGCGAGCTCTCAGCAGAATTTCGCTTCGCTCAACACGCCGCCATCACGTCAAGGCGCGTTTCCGACGACGCGATCCGGGTTTCCTGGCGGTTGCCTTTTACTGTGTCATGGCCGGGAATGCCCCGGGGCATGAGCAGCAAGGTCGGCCAGGTCTTCGATCGCCCGGGCGTGGCCTCTGCTCCGTCAACTGCAACAGGCATTCCAGTTCAACAACGACTGAATTTCCGAACGGACTTCGCGTAGAAAGCGCGCTCGCACGTGGAGACGCTTCGCGCGCTCGCCCGGCTTTTTGACAAAAGGCCGCTGACAGTCAGACTCAGTCCCGAACCAGCGCTATTCCAACGAGCACAACCGCAGCCGACAGCGCCATGCGTAAATCAAACGGTTCGTCCAGAACGAGCGCGCCCAGGACGACGGCGATCACGGGATTGACATACGCATACAGTGAGACGGTCGCGACTGGAAGATGTTTGAGCGCGTATGCGTATGCCGTGAATCCTGCGATCGCGCCGAACACGATCAGATGAGCGAGCGCCAGCGACGTTCGCGCATTGAAGGCGAGACGCGACTGCTCGCCAAGCGCGAGACCGACGATCAGCAGGGCAACGCCGCCGAACAGCATTTCGAACGCCGCCGTCGCGAGAACGTTCTCGTCTTCTGCATCCGTGTGACCACGCCGTCGCGCGTACGTGGATCCGATTGCCCACCCGATTCCCGCGATCTGCGAAGAAATCACGCCGACCAGAAATCCACGGCTGCCCGCGCCTTCGATACGAAGCTCGGGCCATACCAGCATGACGATGCCCAGGAAGCCGAGGATGAGGCCGACGATTCGACGCGCGCCGAGGCGGTCGGAGCCGCCGGAAATCGCTTCGATGCCCACCATCCAGAACGGGACGGTCGCAACCAGCACGGACGTCAGCCCGCTCGGTACGGTCTGCTCTGCCCAGACGACCGCCCCGTTTCCGAAACCTAACAAGAGGATGCCGAGGATGGTCAGCGCCGGCCACGAACGCGGCCCCGGCAGGCGCTGGCCGCTGACCTTCAGCGCGGCGGCGAGTATTCCGCCCGCGATGATCCACCGCATCGCGGCCATGAACATCGGCGGGATGGTTTCGAGTGCAATCCTGATCGCGAGGTATGTCGTCCCCCACACGACACACACCACAACCCAGGCCAAATACGCTCGTCCCGACGAAGACATGCAGCGATTCTATGCGGCCGGTCGCTCGGCTGAAGCCTCGCGCTCCGTTCCGGAGTAAAATAAATCCCAAATGGGACGCAAATCTTCTGCGAAGACTCAGACCAAGGACGCCTCGGCTCAGGGCCGCCAGCCGCCTGGCGGATCGCGATCCTCGACTCCGATTACTGCGCTCATCATCGTCGCGGTCGTCGCGGTCGTTGGTGGATATGCGTACATGAGCAGCGGACGCGGCGCAGCAGAGCAGACCGTGGCCACGAATGACCACGGGCAGCATTCACAAAGTTCAGCGACTCAGACACCAGAACCGCGGTGGGCGAAGCTGGGCCCGCACAAGCAGACCAATCTCCCGCCGATTCCGTCGCAGGAATTTCCGCCGCCGCGACCCATCGACGTCGTCCGCGCCGCATATCTGTTCGCAGCGGAGCACCCTGAGATCCTCAGCTACGTTCCGTGCTTCTGCGGATGCGAACGCGGCGGGCACAGCGGAAACGAAGATTGCTTCGTCGCCGCGCGCAACGACAAGGGCGACGTCACCGCCTGGGAACCGCACGGTCTCGAGTGCACCGTCTGCATCGATGTCGCGACGGAAGCGCGGCAGATGTACACCTCGGGCGCGAGCGTGCGCGATATTCGCGCGGCCGTCGAGAAGAAATGGGCGGGGTTCAACGGAGGACATACTCCGACTCCGCAGCCTCCCTCGCGGACAGAGTAGCTTGTCGGGATTTGTGATTCGGGGTTTGGGACTTGTTTTGTAGTGGTTCGTACCCTTATAGAACCCTCGTGATTTGTTCGGTCCGGTGAATTCCCGATTGGGTCGCTCCTACACACCGCAAGAGCTCTAACGTCCTCACACTTCGTTCTGGTGCGGCAGGCACGACGCGTGCTTGGCGCGTCTTAATGTCCAACGAAATCGTCAGTTATCGCGACCTCGTTGTATGGCAGCGGGCGATGGAGCTCGCCGAACTCGTGTACACGCTCACCGAAACGTTCCCGTCACGCGAACGGTTCGGCCTCGCGTTTCAAATGCGCAAAGCAGCCGTCTCAATCGCCTCCAACATCGCGGAGGGCACGCGTCATCGAACGCCTGGGTATCTCTCACGAGTAATCATTGCCTTAGGTGAACACGCGGAACTCGAAACTCAGGCCATTCTGGCTCACCGTCGAGCGTACATCTCACAGGCCAACATGGCGACATTCGACGCCTTGTCGGAATCAGTTGGACAACTCGCTCACGCCCTCGAGCGCGCGCTTGAGGCGCGCGTCGCGCAATTTGCCAGTGGCCACTAAGCCTTAGCCGGAGTTACGGATGCTTCGCCAGAAAATCACGGCTCTTACAAATCACCATCACCACGGATCCCAAGTCCCAAACCACGAATCCCACCGCCGTATAATCGCCCCGTGGATCGTAGGACAGCCTTCGCCCGTCTCTTCGAGAGTGTCCACACAGGCGTCTACATCGGAACGATCGGCCCGGAATCCTCCGCGACGATCGCAGCAAATCCACACCTGAAGCTCATCTTCGGTTTCCCGAGCGAAGCAGACGAGGCGGACGTCCGTCCGTTCGATCAGGATCGCTTCGTCGACCCGCAGGCGCGCGGTGCGTTGATTGAGCGACTGACGACCGACGGCTCGGTCAACAACTACCTGCTGCGCCTTCGCCGCGCCGACGGAAATCCGGTGTGGATCGAGCTGACGGCCCGCGCGGATCCAAGCCAGCCCGAAGTCGACGACCGTGTGTGCCGTGTCGAAGCGCTCATGCGCGACGTCACCGAGCGCAAAAAGCTGGACGACGAAACACGGGACCTGTACCACCAGCTGCTCCAGGCCGAAAAAATGGCGGCGCTCGGGCAGACGATTTCAGGCGTCGCCCACGAGCTCAACAACCCCCTCGCCACGATCCTCAGCTGGGCCGAGCGGCTCTCGCAGCGATCGAAACTCGACGATCAGGTGCGGCGCGGTCTCGAAACGATCCTGTCGGAATCAGAACGTGCGGCGCGGATCGTTCGCAACCTCCTGACGTTCGCCAGGAAGCGACAGACGACGCGTGCGATGGTGGACGTCAACCAGGTCGTGAGAGAGACCATGGCGCTCCGCGCGTACGAGCAGCGCGTATCGAACATCGCCGTGCTCGATGCACTCGCAGCCGGGCTGCCGCAAGTATTCGCGGACGGCCATCAAATTCAGCAAGTCCTGCTGAACCTCGTCATCAACGCCGAGCAGGCGATGCTCGCCGCCAATGGCCGAGGCACGCTCGTCGTCCGCACCTGGCACGACGCGAAACAGGAATCGGTGATTCTGGAAATCAACGACGATGGCCCCGGGATTCCCGACGAAGTGCAGCCGAAAATCTTCGACCCGTTCTTTACGACGAAGGAGGTTGGGAAGGGAACGGGCCTCGGTTTGACGGTGGCGTACGCCATCGTCCAGGAGCACGGCGGACGGATCCGGCTTGAAACGCAACCGGATGCCGGCGCCTCCTTCTATGTCGAGTTGCCCGTCAGCGGAAGACTGGCGACGGGCGCGCCGCGGACAAGCCTTGACTCGTCCTCAGACGCTGTCGCCGGCGGATCGATCCTCGTCGTCGAGGACGAGACGCAGCTGGCACATGCCGTGGTCGATGCCCTGACGGATGCAGGGTATCTCGTGGACCACGCCCAGGACGGCGAAGCAGGCCTGGCAAAGGTCAAGGAACAGGCGTACGACCTGGTGATTTGCGATCTGAAGATGCCGAAGATGGACGGAAAGGCGTTCTACGCGTCGCTTGCCGCGGCCGCGCCAAGGCTCTCGAGACGAGTCATCTTCGTCACCGGTGACGTCGCCGGGACGGACGCCGAAACCTTCCTCGAAGAAAGCGGTTGTCCGTGGCTGGCGAAGCCGTTCAGGCTCGCCGACCTGTTGAGAACGGTGCGCGAAGTCCTCGCGTAGTCGTCGGCTATCTGGCTGCGGCGACCGTTTGGCGCGAACGGACCGCCCGGACAGGAGTGCGCAAATGCGCTTTCGCCTGGGCTCGAGCGGCAGTCTTTTTGTACGGGATCACCACAGCGTGCGGTTTCGCAACGGTCTCCGGCGTGAACCCAGCGGGCTGCGCGACGGCGGCCACTTCAGTGTTGACGGCGGGCTTCTTCACCGCAAACGCAATCAGCTGACGCCGCATTTCGGCAACCTTCTGCGGGTTCATGTCGCCCAGCGCGTCGCGGAGCCGACGAATGGCGCGCGCGTGCAGCTGCGAGACTCGCGATTCGTTGACGCCAATCTCGGCGCCGATCTGCTTCATCGTCACTTCGCCGTAGTAATAGAGACCGATCACCTTGCGCTCACGCCACGGCAGCGACTGAATGGCCGCCCGGACGCGATCGCGGGTTTCAGTTTTTTCGTATGCGGTGTCGGGAGAGTCAGGCTCGGAAGGAACGAGGGCCGTCGGTAACGAATTTTCATCCAGGTGTTCGCCCGTGGCGAGTGGTGACGTGGCTTCAATCGTATTGATCCGGACGATCGTGCGGCTGAGGCGTTTCTCGTCGGATCCGACGCGGGCAGCCAGATCCGCCATTGATGGCTCGTGCCCCAGCTCGCGACGCAGCGCCTCCCGGGCGGCGTCAAGTTCGCGCCGCTGACGACGGACGCCGCGCGGCCACGCGTCGCGGCGCAGCGCGTCGATCATCGCGCCGCGGACCCTCCGTTCAGCGAACGTCTCGAACTTGATCCCGCGCTCCTCGTCGAACCGGTGCGCCGCGTCGATCAGCCCGAGGACGCCATCCTGAACGAGGTCGCCGATGTCGATTGAATTCGGCATCGATGACGCCATCCGGCGGGCGAGCGCTTCAACGAACGGCAGACCTGACACGATCCGGCGATTCTGATGAGCAGCAACGGGCTGGGCGCGCATTTGATCTCCTTGGCCGGGGCTTTCCGGCAGTTGCTCGATATCGCAACTGGAGTACCAACGGCCGAGTCTGTGTTCCGCCCTATGCCACTAGTCGCAATGCAATTGCTATAAACTGTTGGCGTTTATAGTATTTAATTGTGTGAGCCGTCTTGTAACTTAACAATTGCAAACCACGTCGAAGACGCCAATTTCGTCAAATAATTGACGATATTGAGCAAATCTGCGTCAGTGTTTTGACTACGAACTTACAATCTTGGTCTGATGGCTATTGGGGTTCGGCTGAAGTGGCGGTGAGGGTGCGGAGCTCTTTGATCGTGCCCATGGCTTCGAGAACGCCCGAAACGACCTGCGCCGCGCGCGCGCGGCTCACGTCGTCGGGCGCTTTCGTTTCGAGCAGCTCGGCGTGGGCCAGGATGATACCGAGCTGATTGTTCAGGCGGTGGAACAGGAGACGGAGTTCGGGAGATTCGTCCATCGGCCTCCTGGCCAATAGCTCCTCGACGGTGAGCGAACGCCGCATCAGGCCTGGTTCCGGCCTTCCGCCTGCCACATGGTCTGGACCGCCGGGCGCTCCGTGTTGTTCGGATCGCGCCAGAGCGTGTCGACGAAAATGCGGACAGACCCACCGGCTGTGCGCACGTATTCGATCTTCCCGCTCGACAGCCAGTTGTAGATCGTCCGGCGGCTCACTCCCACCAGCTCACAGGCCTTCATGATCGAAATCGTTTTTCGTTCCACGGGCTGCTTTCCTCCACAAGGTCGTATCGGCCCGTTGTCTGGGTTCCTGTAGCGGGATCGCCTACATCGCTCAAAGACCTCGAAGAAGGCCGTTCTTCGAGGAAATTGCCAGGGTTTCGTCGTCGAGTCCGGCGATGGCAGCCCGGCCCATCGCCAGCACGGCTTCGGTGCTGCTGCCGCCTATGTGCGGCGTACCGACAAAATTCGTGAGCGACAACAATTCTGTATCGGCAGCTGGCTCGATTTCGAAGACGTCGCACGCGGCCCCGGCCAGCCCGCCATCGACGAGGGCCCGTTTCAGCGCACCCTCGTCCACGATTCCTCCGCGGGCCGTGTTGACGAGAAACGCGGTGCGCTTCATCGCAGCCAGTTCGCGGGCGCCGATCAGGCCGCGCGTCGTCGAGTCGAGTGGCAGATGAACCGTCAGGAAGTCCGAGTCGCGGAGAATCGTGTCGAAGCCGGCGGGGACGACGCTGTTCTCACGGTAGAAGTCGTCGTAGTTCCTGATGTCGTGCGCGATGACTCGTGCGCCGAAGGCGCGCGACAGGCGCGCTACCGTCTGGCCGACGTTCCCGCACCCAAGGATGCCGACGGTCGCCGACGAAAGCTGTCGCCCGATGCCTGGTGTCCAGATCCCGCTGCGAAGATCGCTCGTGACGGCGCTCACATTGCGGGCCAGCATGATCATGAACGCGATCGTCAGCTCGGCGACCGACTGTCGATTCACGCCGGGGGTCCACCTCACCGAGACACCGTGACGTGCTGCCGCATCGAGGTCGATCGTATCGAGGCCAACGCCGTACTTGCTCACGATCCTCAGGTCGGGGAGTGCCGCGAACACCGTGTCATCGAGCGCCTCGAGGCCGGTGATCGCCTTGTCGTGGCCTCTCAAGAACGCCACGAGCGCCTGACCAACGAGCGGCGACCGGGTCTCGTTGAAAACCGAGTCCGGATAACGGCTGAGCAACTCATCCCGCAACGTCTGATTCTTCGGAAATGAATGCGAGGCTACCGCGACGGCTGACCGCATTGCGCTCGATCGTATCGCGGGTTGATCGCCGGCGCTCATCGTGTCAATATCTTGGCGCCTCCGGTAAATGCCTGACAGCCCAAAACATCTGCTACTTGTCGAAGACGAGGCGCCACTCCGACAAGCCATCGCCGAGCAGCTCGCCGACCGCGGATATCACGTTGAGCAATGCGGCTCCGGGGAGGCCGCGGCTGCGCGCCTCGCCGATTTCGCCTTCGACGTCATCATCACCGACCTTCGGCTCCCCGGGATGGACGGTTCATCTCTTGTACAAGCGGCGGTCGGCCGCTATCCCGAGATAGTCGCCATTGTCGTCACCGGCTACGGCACGACGAAGGACGCCGTCGGCGCGATCAAAAGCGGCGCCTTCGACTTCGTCAGCAAGCCATTTCAGATTGACGAGCTCCTGCACGTGCTCGATTCGGCGCTCGAGCAGCGCCGATTGAAGTCCGAGAACGCGTACCTTCGTGCCCAGCTCGAGGAACGCTATCGTTTCGAAGGCATCATCGGGAAGAGCAGGGCGATGCAGAAGCTGTTTCAGCTCCTCGAAACCGTGGCCGCGACCAACAGCACGATTCTCGTGATGGGGGAAACGGGCAGCGGCAAGGAAGTGATCGCGCGCGCGATTCACCACAACAGCACGCGGAAGATGCACCGCTTCGTCGCGCTGAACTGCAGCGCAATCCCCGAGACGTTGCTCGAAGCCGAAATCTTCGGCCATGTGCGAGGCGCGTTCACGGGAGCCGTCGGCAACAGGCAGGGCCGGCTCGAACAGGCGCACAAAGGCACGCTGTTCCTGGACGAAGTCGGGACGATGAGCGCGGCGCTGCAGATGAAGCTGCTCCGTGTGCTGCAGGAACGCGAATTCGAGAAGGTCGGCGATTCGCATACGATCAAAGTGGACGTCCGCGTAATCGCCGCGACGAACAGCGATCTTCTGAAGATGGTCGGCCAAGGGGAGTTTCGGGAAGATCTCTACTACCGGCTGAACGTCATCCCCATTCATGTCCCGCCGCTCAGGGAGCGAAAAGAAGACATCCCGCTCCTGGTCCAGCATTTTCTCGACAAGTTCTCGAGAGAAGGTCTGGTCGCTGGAACCGCCCGCAGCGCGAAGCCGCCGACTGTTTCACAGGACGCGATGCGCCGACTGATGGCGTATCAATGGCCCGGCAACGTCCGTCAATTGGAAAACACCATCGAGCGCGCGCTGGCATTCACAGCCGGACGCGGGCAAATCGACGTGGACGACTTGTCCACCGAGGTGCAACAGGCCCAGATGCCGGTGATTGCTTCGTCGGTCGAACTTCCCGACGAGGGCCTGGACCTCGACGTCTTCATCGCGAACATCGAGCGGGAGCTCATCGAGCGATCTCTCGAGCGCACGCGCGGCAACAAGGGCGCGGCGGCTCGGCTGCTGAATCTCAAACGGACGACACTCGTCGAGAAACTCAAACGCCTGGACAAGTCACCGGCTCGCGTGTCCTGAGAGCGCGCCTACAATACTCACGTGCCTCCGCGTTTCGCCTACTGGACGATCCTGATCGACAACGCCCCGACGGCGTTTCGCGCTCGCGAGGCGGAAGAACTGCTGCCGACCGTGGCGCAGTTGAAACGCACGAACGCGAACGTGATCATGAAGTGGTTCGCTCGGGGCAGGCTGTGGGATTCACAGCAACAGGAGCGCGACGACTTCCAGCGCCGGAAATGGCGGCCCTCCGATCGAGGCGCTCCGGCTCAAGGCGACCGTCCGGAACGCCGGTCCAGGGACTGGCGGCCCGGTGGCGATCACAAGGATCCGCGGGCGCGCTTCAGCAAGGAAAAGCGGCGACAGGAGAAACGCGCCGGCAACGAACGGCGGCAGGGGAAGCCTGCCGTCGGCGCCAAACCGTGGCCGCAAAAACCACAGAGCGGCCACAAGCCCTGGCAGAAGAAGGCCGAGCACCGGGGGAAGCCATGGCGCGGCGACGCCGCCAAGCCGGGCGATCGACCGTGGCACGGCAAGCCCAAGACCGGCAACAAGCCATGGCGGCAGGACAACAAGTTCACACCGAGGACGCCGCACGGACAGTCCTTCAAAACGAAATGGAAGAAGGACAACGAGCCGCCCAGGAAACGTGACAAACCTGAAGACGAATAAGATTGGCCGGTGACCGCCGGCTCCGATCTCGTCGGGTACATCATTTCCGGCGGCGGAATCATCTGTGTCTTCCTGATCGTCGCGATCTGGATGCTCGTCGCACCAGCATCCCCGCGGCCGCGACGAATTGTGATCGTGACGTCGCTCGCCTTCGCGGTTCTCAGCGTTTACGGCATTCAGTACCTCTTCGCCCGCGTTCTGATCGGATCGTTCAAGCCGTTCGAGGCGTCCCAGGTTGACGCCGGGCGGCGAACGGCCCTGGTCGTTCTCGGCAGCGGCAGCATCAACGCCGAGGGCTGGGACGGGCGGACGCGGTCATTCGTCGATCGTGCGGCGGCCATCCGAATCACCGAGGCCGCGCGCATCTTCAGGCTGCTCGATCCGGCGCTCGTCATCTCGTCCGGTGGCGACGCGCACGTGAGACGGCGAGGCGCGCCAACCGGCGAAACGATGAAGGATGCGCTCCTCGGAGCCGGCGTGCCACCGGACCGCATCGTCGTCGAAACACTGTCGCGGACGACGCGAGACGAAGCGACCGTCGTCAGACCGATCCTGGAATCGCGCGGCGTATCGCAGGTGATTCTCGTCACGTCCGGGCTTCACATGACCCGCGCGTTGGGAACGTTTCGAGCGGCCGGAATTCCGGCGGTTCCTGCGATCGCTCGGGAGTTCGACCCCGAGCCATCGCTTGCGTCTGTTCTGCTGCCAAGCAAAGAAGGTCTGGGCCTCGCCGCGGAGAACGCGCACGAGGTCATCGGGATCGCCTACTACTGGCTTCGGGGATGGTGGCGGCGATGATCACTCACGTTGTACTAATAAGGCCGCGCCCGGATCTCTCTGATGCCGACCGAATGTCCTTTGTCGCTTCGTTCGAACGAGCCGTGCGGACGATTCCGTCGGTGCGAGGCGTCCGTGTCGGACGACGAGTGCTCCATGATGTCGGATACGAGAACAACCAGCCGCCCGTCGACTACCTGGCGCTGATAGATTTCGGCGATCTGGGTGGCTTGCGGGCGTATCTGGAACATCCGGCGCACTTGGAGCTCGGTGCCCGCTTTTCGACGTCGCTCGCCGGCGCACTCGTCTACGACTTCGAAACGGGCGGGATAGAAACGATCACAAAATGGTTCGCGCTCGGCTGAAGCCTCGCGCTCCCTACTTCGGGGTGGTGCTCAAGCCAAGGGTGCGCATCACCCGCGTGACGATGCCCGCCTTGTCGGTTGCTGAAGATTCCAGTTGCGCCAGCGATTCCAGGCACTCCGCCATCGTCTGCACAACGTCGATGCCGAGGCGCTGCGCTCCGGCGGGCATCGCGCCGTCTTTCGACTGACCTCCAAAAAACAGGATGGGACGGGCCTTCGAGTCCGCAATGATATCGAGACAGTTGTCCAGGCGATCATCAATGAAGACATCGAGGTCCAGAGCTGAGGCCACTCTGCCGCGGGAGCCGTAGACCACGTAGACGCTCGGCAGCGCAAATCCTTTCGCCTGGAGCCAGCGCTGCGACTGGACCTGGACCGTGGCGCCAGCCGACGGGGGACGGGTCGTCAGGAAGATAACTTCCCAGCGTCTGTCGTTCGCGGTCGCCGAAAGGCGTCGAACCGCGCCCTCTTCCAGCTCCTGAAGGCCTTCCCAGAAGTTCTCGACGGTTTCGACGTGCTGCCACAACCGGCGCTCCTCACTCGCGTTCAGTTCAGACGAGGTGTCGGATCCCTCGCCGAAGAGCCGGTCGGCACAGCGTTTCAGTTCCGACCCCATGTCGGCGAGAACGCCATCGAGATCAAACGCGATGCGAAGTGCCATCGGCCACTCTCAGGTCCCGTACGTGACAGCGAGGCCGATCCGAAAGCCTTCGAACTGTCGAGGACCGACCTCCGTGTCCCGCCATTGCTTCTCCAGCCGGACGCCGATTCGAAGGTCGGACGTCATGTGATAGCCGACGCCGAGATTGAAGGAACGGTTCTTGTCGACGCGATCCGGGTAGAGCGTGACGGTGCCCGCGCGGTCGCGATACGCGAGACTGTAAAAGCCCAGGCCGGCGATCGCGTCGACCGGTCCGAAGATCTGCTGCTGGATCGTACCGGAAATGCCGTTTTGCAGATAGTAGGGCTGGTTGAGGTCGTACGAGTACTGCACATCGCGACTCAATTGAATCCCGAACTTCGTCGAGCCGAGCAGCACATACGAAAGGTCGACGGCGACCGTCGCGCCCTGGTAGGAGGGAACGCTGTGGTCCAGCGGCTCGAAGTCGCGATAGCCGACGCGGGCGGAGCCCTTGATGAGTGCGGACGGATCGAACATCACCTGCACACCCGCCATCGTGGAGTCCGCATCACGATTGGGGGCGTAGTCAAATCTGTCGTTCATTCGACCGACGTCGATCGAGATCGACGTGAGCGGAGTCAACTCGTTGCGCGCATTGACCGTGACGTTGGTTGTCACCCGATTCAGCTCGACACGAAGGGCGGTGTCGACAAAGCGGGCACCTTCCTGGAAATCCACATGACGACGACCCGCCTGGACGCCGAAGAACGTGCGTGAGAGCGCTCGCACCTCCGCCGCCCCGTTGATTTGCGTTTCGACGCGCGGCACACGTGCGTCGATTTCATAGCTCGGGCGATCGCGCGCCCAGAGATACGCTGTGCCGACGCTGAACCGGAGGCGGTTCAGTGGAACGATCCAGTTCAGCGCCGCCGAAGTGTTCGCGGCCCGCTCGCTCGCGAAGGTTTCATACCAGATGAGATCCTCGCGAATATTCCCGCTGATCCAGGTTGGACCAACTTTCATCCAGACGTCCGCGCGCGGCGACAGGGTGAAGGTGAAGTCTTCCTGCGCCTGATCAGCCGGCTGGTTGAAGACGTTGGTGTCGACGCCAAGATTCGTCAGGTCGATCACGGGGGCCACCAGCGCCGGTCCGATGTGCAGCCGCGCGCGCGTCGTGTCGGGGATGTTGATCTGCTGCCCGGCCGCGGAGGTGGCGAAGCAGGTCAGGAGCCACGCGCCAAGGGCGGCCCTTCCTCTTCCCGATGCGCGCGTTCGCAGAACCATGCGAGGACGCTACGTCTCCACCAGTTCGCAGAGCGCGTGAAGGATCGTGCGATGGACTTCCTGAACGCGGGCAGTCGAGGAGGAAGGAACGAGAAGAGCGACATCCGCGAGGTCGCGACACCGGGAAGGATCCCACCCGAGCAGGGCGATTGTCTTCAGTCCCTGCTCGCGGGCCTGCCGGAGCGCCGCCAGCACGCTCGGAGATTGACCGCTCGTCGAAATGCCCAGCGCCACGTCGCCGGGGCGTCCAAGAGCTTCGACCTGTCTCGCGAACACGCGTTCGTAGTTCGTATCGTTGGCGATGCTCGTCAGCACGCTCGTGTCGGTCGTCAGCGCGACCGCGGCGAACGCTCGGCGCTCAACCTGAAATCGGTTCACGAGTTCCGCGGCGAGGTGTTGTGCGTCGGCGGCGCTGCCGCCGTTGCCGAACGAGAGAATCTTTCCGCCTTCGTCGAGCGCACGGCGCATGAGATCGGCCGCGGCCTGGATCGCACCCGCGGTTTGCTGGAGGGTTGCGCGGTGAACGTCGATCGTTTCCGCGAAAATCGAATCGATTCGCGTCACTTCGCCACTGGCTCCGCTACGAACGAGCCGTCGCCCCGGGCGTCGACTTCGACCCGAACCGACCCGCCGGATCCGTAGACGAGTCGCCGATCTGGCGTGCCCCGACGCTGTGTGTCGAATGCCACCATCGACAATCGACCGCCGTCGTAGGTCTCCCACTTGTCCATCTTGCCGTCGCCATCCGTATCTTCTTCCGCGCTCGTCATGCGACCGCCGCTGTAGCGCTCGATCCGCGACACTTTGCCGTCGCGCTTCGTGCTGACTTCGATGCGGGTAATCGTGCCGTCCGCGCCGGCAAATGACCACGCGTCCTCTTTGCCGTCATTCAGCCGCGAGAACCCGACCTTCGCCAGCTTCTGGTCGGCGTCGTAGTACTCCCAGCGATCGATCCGGCCGTCCTCGTTCTGGTCGATCTCGATTCGTACGACACGCGCGCCGTCCATGTAGCTCCACGTATCGACCTTCCCGTTGCCATTGGAGTCGTACTGGAGGAGCGTCAGCTTGCCAGTCTTATCGTCGTAAGTGGGTTTGATCTGATTGGTCGCTGGACTAGGCCTTGAATTACAAGCAACCGCTATACTTAGGGCATATGCCTGTAAATAAATTGGGCTATGCCCCAACTTCATAGGGTCAGATCGACATCGCCAGAGCCGAGCCCACGCCGAAGAACCGCGTGATGACCTCGCGAAGTTCCGTGAGTGATCCCGCGGTGTTGATGGCTGTTCGCACGTGTGAGCCGTTATCGAGGCCCTTTGTGTAGTAGCCGCCAAGGGCCCGCAGCTTGTTGACGACCCATCGGTCGTGCGTCAGTGTGCGCGCTTCGTCCACACGCTCGCTCATCAACAGATCAATGTAGTCGAGGAGGAACCGGCCGCGATCTTCCATCGTGATCGGACGCATCGGACGGCCTGCCGCGAGGTCCTGAGCCTGCGCGAGGATCCAGGGATTTCTGAGGACGCCGCGTCCGACGAGCACACCGTCAATCCCGGATTCCAGGCGATCGACAATCTGCTCCGGCTCGACGCAATCGCCGCTGCCAAAAACCGGGATCGTCAGCTGGTCTGCCACGCTCGCCACGAGGTCCCAGTCGGCACGACCACTGTAGCTTTGTTCCGCCGTGCGTCCATGCACCGCAACGGCCGCAGCGCCGGCATCCTCGACCATCTTCGCCAGCAAAGGGGCATTGCGATCGTGATCGTTCCACCCCGCCCGCATCTTGACGGTCACGGGAATCTTCACGGCCCTGGCCATCGCGTTGATGACGCTGGCGGCGTGGGCGGGCTCACGCATCAGGCTGCAACCGGCGTTGTGCTTCGCGATCTTCGGCACCGGGCAGCCCATGTTGACATCAACGATGTCCGCCCCCATACCCTCGACAATCTGCGCCGCAGCCGCCATCTTCTCGGGATCACCGCCGAAGATCTGGATGGATATCGGACGTTCTTCGTCGGTGTACTGAGCGTATTCGAGCGTCCGGTCGATCCCCCGAACGAGCCCCTCGGAGCTGACCATCTCCGTGACCACCAGGCCACAGCCGCCGTGACGCTTCACGAGGCGTCGAAAGGCGGAATCGGTCATGCCCGCCATGGGCGCGACGGCAAAAGGCGACGCCAGAGGAACGGAACCGATCTTCATCGACTTGCTATCCTACCGCTGATGCGCCGCGTGTTCCTATGGCTCCCGGCAGTGCTCTATATGGCACTGATCTTCTACTCTTCGTCCCAGTCCGACCCGGCGCCGGCCTTGACGAGCGTCGTCTGGGACAAGCTGCTGCACGCTGGCGGATACGCCGTGCTGGGGATTCTTTTCGCCATTGCGCTGCATGGCGAGGGCCTGGCGCCCTTACGAAGCGTCGTTCTGGCCGTACTCCTGACAAGCCTCTACGCCGCCAGCGACGAGTGGCACCAGAGTTACACGCCGGGTCGTGAATCAGATGTCAGGGACTGGCTGGCCGATTCCATCGGCGGCACAGTCGGCGCCGCAGGGCTCGGCGTGGTCAGTACGGCTTCACGTCGGCGACGTCCACCTCGACGCTGACCGCCTGTCCGATGAGATCCACGGACAATACGAGACGCGCTTTCGCAATGTCTTTCCGCATCAGTCGTCCAACGACCCCGCGAAGCGGGCCATGCACGACCTCGACCATCGCCCCCTCGGAAATCATCGGACACGGATCGTACTGGAGCGCGCTGCCCACGAGCGTGCGGATGCTCTCGAGCTCGATCTCAGGAATCGGCGCGGGCTTGCCTTCGAACGACACGATGTTCACGACGCCCGTGCACTTCAGGACGGGCAGCACATCCTGGGGATTGAACCGCGCAAAACAGTAGCCCGGGAACAGCGGCCAGTCGATCTTCTTCTTGCGGTCCTTCCAGCGGCTCCAGCGCGTGATGGTTGGCAGAAACGCGTCGATCTTCTTCTGCTCGAGCTGTTCGCGGACGACCTGCTCGTGCCTGGAACGCGTCCAGATGGCGAACCAGTTCGTGTCGGTCGTGATGGGGCGGTCGGGATGGCCTCCGCCGGCGTTCATAGCGATGCTGCGGTCGCCTGACTCTTCAGTCCTTCCTCGAAAGCCTTCTTCACTTCCTGGTTCTTCCATTCGATGATGGCCTGGGTGCGAAGCTTCTCGAGGTATTTCGAGTACTCCGCCTTCCGCTTGTCCGTGAACACGCGCTCGCTGATTTGATCGCGCGCCTGATCGAACGACATCGTCTGCGCTTCGCTCTTCGTTTCGAGCTTCAGAATCTGATATCCGCGGGCGGTGCGAATCGGTTCGGTGACGTCACCCGGCTTGAGGCTTTCAACAACTCTCCGGAGCTCGGGTGAAATGTCATTCACGCTCAGAGGGCCGATGAGGCCAGCATTGGCCTTCGACGGCGAGTCGGACACTTCTGAGGCGAGTTTCTGAAAACTCTCCTTGCCGACGGTCACGCGAGTCCGCAGTTCCTGAATGCGGGCCCTCGCCGCTTCGTCTGCGGCCGCGTTCACCCCGCGGCTGTCCGACTGGACGTTCACGAGAATCTCGCGAAGCGTGACGGTGGGAGGTGTGGTGAATTCGTTCAGGTGTGTCTCGTAGTACGCGCGCGCATCGGAGTCGTTCACGCCGATCTTGCCGAGCACTTCGTTCTGTTCGACACGCTGGCGAATCATCGACTTCTCCAGATTCTTGCGCAGGTCCGCCATCGTCATGTTCTCGGACTTCAGCGCCGCCTGAAACTGCTCCTCGGTCTCGAGCTTGTTTTCCTTCTTGATGTTGTCGACGACACTCTTGAACTGCTCGTTGCTGAGGGTGTACCCGAGCTCTTTGCCGCGCTGGACGATGACCATCTCGTTGACCACGTCGACCATGATGCCTGGGGTGATTTCGTCGAGCATCTTGCGAAGCTGTTCGTTCTGGGGATCGGCCTTGAGGTCCATCTGCTGCCCGCGCTGGCGCAGGACCTGGATCTGGCGCTGTTCGAGATCCGTCTTGGTGAAGATCTCACCGTTCACCTTGACGAGGATCTGCTCGATGATCTCGCCCCGGACTGCGACGGAGCCAGTCAGGACGAACACGGAAAGGAGGGCGACGACGATCGTTTTTGAATTCATAACTTCTTCAAAACCAGTATTTTACCCCTGATCGATCAGATCGCTCAACAATCCGCCGACTCGTTCGAAGACCCCGCCGGGCGCCCGGGGATTCTCGGCCGCAGGCTTCGTCATTTCGGCCTTCGTAAAGCCGGGCTTCACTTCGGCTTCTTGCGCCCGCGCGACCCACCAGGATGGAGCCGCCGCTCCGCGGCGGCCACGGATGGGATGTGGGATTCGTGGTTGGGGATTCGCCGGATTCGTGGTTCGCAACGGAGCCCCGAGTCCACGAACCCCCGATCCCGAATCCCGAGTCCCGTCAAGACTCAACTTGATGCCGCCGGGAGGCACGAGTGTCAATTCGGGCCTCTGCCGCACCAGAGAAACCAGCCTGACCGGATCGAGCTTCGCCTGCGGTCTGAACTTTAAGACGACGAGCCGGCCGTCGCGGTCGATGGCGTCGACGCCCAGCCGGTCGGCCATCACACGGATGCGTCCGTAGTCGGCCAGATTCAGCACCGAATCAGGCAGAGGCCCGTAGCGATCGACGGCTTCCTCGAGCACCCGGTCGATTTCTTCGTCCGTGCGCGACGCCGCGATCTTGCGGTAGAGCATCAATCGCTGATTCATGTCCGGGACGTACGAGTCGTCGATGCGAAGGTCGACTTTCAGATTCACGGTGGCCCGCACATCGTCCTCGATCTCTTCGCCTTTCAGCTCGCGGACGGTCTGTTCGAGCAGCTTCATGTACATTTCGAAGCCGATGGCTTCCATCTGCCCGCTCTGTTCGGCGCCGAGGAGATTGCCCGCTCCACGGATTTCGAGGTCGAGGGCCGCAACGCGGAATCCACTGCCGAGATCACTGAATTCCTTGATCGCGGCCAACCGCTTCTTGGCCACCGGCGACAGGTTGTCCTCCGGCGGGATGAGCAAGTAGGCGTACGCCGGCCGATCGGACCGGCCGACCCTGCCCCGAAGCTGATACAGCTGCGAGAGCCCGTAGCGATCCGCGCGGTTGATGATGATCGTATTGGCGTTCGGGATGTCGAGGCCGTTTTCCACGATCGTGGTCGCCAGCAGCACGTCGTGCCTGCGGCCGACGAAATCCAGCATCGCCTTCTCGAGCTGGCTTTCTTCCATCTGCCCATGCCCGACGACGATGCGCGCTTCCGGCACGAGACGCTGGATGAGATTGCCAATCGAGAAAATGGACTCGACGCGGTTGTGGACGAAATACACCTGACCGCCCCGCTCCAGCTCGTTGCGAATCGCGCGCCCGATCACCGCCTGGTCGAACTTGACGACGTTGGTCTGAATCGACAGGCGATCCTTGGGAGGTGTTTCGATGATCGACATGTCGCGGATGCCGACGAGCGACATGTTGAGCGTCCGCGGAATCGGCGTCGCGCTCATCGTCAGCACGTCCACCTTGCGGCGAAGCTGTTTGATCTTTTCCTTGTGCGCGACGCCGAAACGCTGTTCCTCGTCCACGATCAGCAGCCCGAGATCGCGGAATCGGACATCCTTCGACAGCAGTCGATGGGTGCCGACGATGACGTCCACGCGCCCCGCTTCGAGCTCCTCGAGCGTCTGCTTCTGCTCAGCTTTCGATCGAAAGCGGCTGACCATGTCGATGCGAACGGGGAAGCCGGCGAAGCGCTCGCGTAGCGTCTTCTGATGCTGGAAGGCGAGCACCGTCGTCGGCGCCAGAAAGGCGACCTGCTTGCCGTCCATGACCGCCTTGAACGCCGCGCGCATGGCGACCTCGGTCTTGCCGTAGCCAACGTCGCCGCACAGCAGGCGATCCATCGGCGTCGGGGATTCCATGTCGCGCTTGATTTCGGCCACCGCCGATTTCTGGTCGGCCGTGAGCTCGTATTCGAACGCGTCCTCGAACTCCTGCTGCCAGTGCGAATCTGACGAGAACGCGTGTCCGGCAACCGCCTTGCGCGCGGCGTAGAGCTTCAACAGCTCCTCCGCCATGTCGCGCATGGCTTTCTTGACGCGCGTCTTCGCGCGCTCCCAGGACGTGCCCCCCAGCCTGTCGACGGGCGGACGCGACGCGCCGGTGTATTTCTGGACGAGATCGAGCCGTTCGACGGGAACGAACAGTTTGTCGTCTCCGGCGTAACGAAGCTCGAGAAACTCCTGCTGGCTGTCGCCGATGCCGATCTGCTTCAGCCCGACGAACATCCCGATGCCGTGATCGACGTGCACGATGAGATCGCTGGTCTTCAGATCGCGCAGGTCGGAAAGGAACGTCTTGGTCGCAGAGCGTCGGCGGTCGGGGGCACGCCGCTCTTCCTCGAATACGTCCGGCTCGGCGTAGATTCGAAGGCCGGCGTCCGGCAAGCGGAAGCCCCGCGAGAGACCGCCAATCGCCACGAGGACAGTGGCGTACTGCGCGTCTTCGGCCTGATCGACCGGCGCAGCAAAGACATCGTATTCCTTCAGCAGCTCGATCGTCCGTTCGGCGCGACCGGCGGTCGCTGCCACGAAGAGCGTCGTCTCTCCGCTTTCCCGTGCCGCTTTGACCTCGGCCACCCAGTCCGCGAAACGGCCGCGCATTTCGACGGCAGGCTGCGAGCGCACTTGCCGCTGCTGGCTTTCTTCGCCAACTCCCAGGTGAAACAGTGTTGTCGCCTGATCGAGCCTGGCGGCGACGCCGGTCCAATCCGCAAATAATTCGGAGGGCGCCGGTGCTTGAACCGCGACGCGCAACGATGGTCGCGATGGCCGCTTGCGTTGAATCTTCAGCGCGGCCCGTTCGCTCAGAAGCTCCGGATCGTCTTCATCCTCGCTCAGTTCGTCCCATTCGTCCGAGCTGACGACGGGTCCGTCATCGCTTTCGGCAGCCGGCTTGCTCTCGGCACCGACGATGACGCTGTAGCTGCGATGGATTTGGTCGAGCAGCTTCGCTGCGTTGGTGTCAACCTCATCCCGCTCGTCGACGATGACGCGCGAAGCCGTCTGGGCCAGATAATCGAAGATCGTCGCGTCCCGTCGGTCGTCGAGGACGTCGCGCAGCGGGACGATCGCGACCTGATCGATGGGTGCGACCGACCTTTGGGTTGCGGGATCGAACGTGCGGAGCGTCTCGATCGTGTCACCGATGAACTCGAGCCGGACGGGGCGAGCGGCGCCCGCGGGAAACACGTCGACAATCCCTCCGCGGACCGTGAACTCGCCGTGCTGATCGACGGGATCTTCCCTCGTAAAGCCAGCATCAACCAGCAGATCCGACAGATCCGCCGGCGCCACTTCCATGCCCGGCTTCAATTCGAGCGCGGTCGCCAGAAGCCGTGCCGGGCTCGTGACCTTCGGCAGCAATGCGGCAGCGGACGCGACGATGACGCGCCCGGTCCCACGGGCAATCGCATACAGCGCCTGCGCCCTGGCCGACGTCACGCCCACGTGCGGGGCGAGACCGCGGTACGGATCGACCTCGTGCGATGGAAACGGCAGGACGGCCGCGTCCGACGGCGACAGGCCTTCGAGCGCCGACAGGAAGAACGAGATGTCGACGACGGCGGGCTCGATGTCGGCGTCAGCCGGCGTGACGAACAGTACGACGCCGTGCGCCTGGCTTTGGGCGGCGCCGGCGACATACAGCGCCTTGACGGATTCGGTCAGCCCGGATACTTCACGGGCCGGACCATCCATCCCGCTGCGCACCAGCGCCGACTTGAGCAACGCGCGAAGGTTCAGCGAGGTAGACGTCGCCACAACATCCCAGTCTAGCCGAGGGGCGTTCTAATCTTCTGGATGATCCTCGTGGTCGAATGGCCCGGCTCGATCGGAAGGCGGACCACGCGTCCGCCGCGCGACTCGACGGTATCGCGGCCGACGATGGCATCCTCGGCCCAGTCTGCGCCTTTGACCAGGACGTCGGGCTGAAGAGCCGCAATCAGTTCGTGCGGGGTCTCTTCGTCGAAAACGACGACCCCGTCCACACCTGCAAGCGCCTCCAGAATCTCGACGCGTTCGGCTTCGGGAGTCACCGGGCGGCCAGGACCTTTATTGGCTCGAACCGACCGATCAGAGTTGACGCCGACGAGCAACGCGTCGCCCAGATCGCGTGCCTGATGGAGATAGCGAATGTGCCCCGGGTGCAGGAGGTCGAACACGCCGTTCGTGAAGACGATGATCCGGCCGGCAGCGCGGCGCCCGGCCACGAAGCGAACGGCCTCGTCGAGAGTCACACGTCGGTCTTGAAGCGCACGTTGGGCGAAAACGTCCAGGTATGCCTGGGCCGGTAGATGCCGACATCGTGCGTGCGCGATTTCACTCTGAACGTGTAGAGGAGGCGATGGTAGTCGTACGGATAGCCGTCACGCTTGTGGACCGCCACGTCCACTTTGTACGTGCCTTCGACGAGGTCGAGGCTGCTGATGGCGAATGTGGCTTCAGCGTCGCCTTCGATTCCCTCGGGGCGGACGTCCTCAATATACGTATTGGTCCCGTAGCAACAGACGCCGTCGGCGTTGAACAGTCCAATCCCGAACACCACATCGTCTGTCGGCTGCTTCGCACGGACCTTGACGCGCACCGACATGGGCTGCCCGGTGTGGAAGACGTGCGCGGCAGCCAGGTCAGGCCCGAGAAGCTCGACGTCGGTGATCTCGATTTCCCGCGTGCCCCAGCGGCCCTCGGTCGCGTGAAACATGTTCGTGGACGTCGGATCAACTGGTTCGGACGCCGGCGTCGTCTGGTCCGCGCCGTCGTGATGCGAAGCCGCGCTGGTCGCGGCGCTGGCTTCCTCCACGAGCCTTGCTGTGGTTGCCGCCAGCAACTGTTCCTCGGTCGCCTCGACAGCGGTGAGATATGCACCGACGACCCGCTTGGGATCGCCATGCGACATCGCCCGGCCGCCGTCGAGCCACAAGGCTTCGTCACAGAAACGCTCGACCAGGTTCAGCGAATGCGTCACCAGCAGGATCGTTTTGCCGCGGCGGCGAAATTCTGCAAACTTGTCCAGACACTTGTGTGTGAAACCCTCGTCGCCGACGGCGAGCACCTCGTCCACGAGCAGGACGTCCGGGTCGACGTGGATCGCAACCGCGAAGCCGAGCCTCATGTACATGCCGGACGAGTACGTCTTGACGGGGGCGTCGATGAAGTCGCGCAGCTCGGCGAAGTCCACGATGTCATCGAAGCGGTCCTGGATCTGGCGCTTGGACAAACCCAGCATGATGCCGTTGATGTAGACGTTTTCGCGCCCGGAGATCTCCGGATGAAAGCCGGCTCCGAGTTCGATGAGCGCGCTGATGCGCCCGTCGACGTGAACGGTACCACTCGTCGGCTTGGTGATGCCGGCGACCAGCTTCAGCGCGGTGCTCTTCCCCGATCCGTTGCGACCAATCACACCGTAGGTCGATCCGCGTGGCACGGTGAACGATACGTCGGTCAGCGCAGGAAACGTCTCGCTCGGCTGAAGCTCCCGCAGGATGCTGCGCTGGAGAAAGGCGCTCTTGAGTGTCGCGAACTGCTTGCCGCCGTACCTTGCGGTACACCTTCGAGACGTTGAGAAGCTCGATCGCCTTCGTCATACCGCTTCCGCGAACGAATCGCGCAGCCGATCGAACACCCAATAACAGGCCAGAAACAACACCACCGACGCGGCGCCGAGCGCCAGCAGCCACCGCCAGTGGCCGATCTGGCCGAAGAACAGAATCTCCTGGTACGACAATCGCCAGATGCGTGAACGGGTTCAGGTTGAAGTACGGCTTGAAGTCCCGAACGCTCTCCTGAAACCAGGGATAGATGATTGGCGTGGCGAAGAACCACAGCGTCAGCACGTTGGCGAGAATGTCGCGAATGTCCCGAAAGTGCACCGTGAGCGCCGCCAGCAGGAGCGCGAGTGCCGACGAAAACACCAGCTGGACGATGACGGCGACCGGGAACCAGAGCAGGTCCGACGGCCCGGGATAGTGCTGCGCGTACACCAGGAAGGCGACGAGAATGGGCAGTCCGAGGAAGAAGTGCACCATGTTCGCCAGCACGCTGACGAGCGGCAGGACTTCCGCGGGAAACAGGACCTTTCGTATGAGGTTCCCACCCGCGATGAGCGACCCGGCGGCGTCGGACAGCGACGTCGCAAACCAGTTCCAGGGAAGGATGCCGCAGAACATGAAGAGGGCAAACGGCTGCGCACCCGGTGTCGTGTTGGGGATGACTTTCGTGAACACAAACGAGTAAATCAGCAGGAGCAGAAGCGGATTGATGAATGACCACATGAAGCCGAACACCGAGCCGCGGTAGCGAGCTTTCAGCTCACGTGCCACGAGGCTGGAGATCAACCCGCGGTAACGCACCAGATTGGCGAGGTTGGAGAACAACTACGAGGTGATTCTAGCGCGACTCGCGACCTGGATGCGGATGAGCGACTTCATGAGCGCGATGCGCGCGCGCTCGGCGTCCATGTCGAGCATCGGCCGGGCGATACGCTCCTCGGCCCGCTTTTTCGCGGCTTCGGCGCGCATGATGTCGATGTCCACGGCCTTTTCGGCGATCTCCGCAAGGATGGTCACCTGATCGGGCTGGACTTCGGCAAAGCCGAGCGCGATCGCCAGATAATGTGTGGCGTTCCCCTGGCGATACCAGAGCTCGCCGACGCCAAGGGCCGCGAGCAATGGCGTGTGTCCGGGAAGCACGCCGAAGTACCCGCCCACTCCCGGGACCTCCACCTCGTCGACCAGCTCATTGACGAGGGAGCGGTCGGCCGAAACGATATGCAGTCGCAGCCTTGTGGGCAACTCCACGTCTATTTCCTGGCTTGAACTTTGCGACCACATCTTCGATCGTGCCCGCCAGGAAGAAGTCCTGCTCCGGAATCTCGTCGTGCTTGCCCTCGGCGATTTCCTTGAAGCCGCGGATCGTGTCGGCGATGGTGACGTATTTCCCGTCGATGCCGGTGAACGTCTGGGCGACGAAGAACGGCTGCGACAGGAACCGCTGGATCTTGCGCGCGCGCGACACCGTGAGTCGATCGTCCTCCGACAGTTCGTCGATCCCCAGAATCGCGATGATGTCCTGCAGGTCCTTGTAGCGCTGCAGAATCTGCTTCACGTTTCGCGCGACGTTGTAGTGCTCGTTGCCAAGGATGCGCGGATCGAGGATGCGGGACGTCGACGCCAGCGGATCCACGGCTGGGTAGATGCCGAGCTCGGAAATCGCGCGCGACAGGTTCGTCGTGGCGTCAAGGTGCGCGAAGGTCGTCGCCGGCGCCGGGTCGGTGTAATCGTCCGCAGGGACGTAGATCGCTTGCACGGACGTGATCGACCCTCTTTTGGTCGACGTGATTCGCTCCTGAAGTTGGCCCATCTCGCTCAGCAGCGTCGGCTGGTAGCCGACGGCCGACGGCATGCGGCCGAGCAGCGCCGAGACTTCCGAACCAGCCTGTGTGAAGCGGAAGATGTTGTCGATGAACAGCAGCACGTCCTTGCCCTCGGCGTCGCGGAAGTACTCGGCGACGGTCAGTGCCGAGAGGCCGACACGCAAGCGGGCACCTGGCGGCTCGGTCATCTGTCCATAGACCAGCGCCGCGCGCGACTTCGTGTGGTCGTGCGGATCGATGACACCGCTCTCCTGGAACTCGTGCCAGAGGTCGTTCCCTTCGCGCGTGCGCTCGCCGACGCCGCCAAATACCGACACACCACCGTGCTTCAGCGCGATGTTGTGAATCAGCTCCATGATGATGACGGTCTTGCCGACACCCGCGCCGCCGAACAATCCGATCTTGCCGCCCTGCAGGTACGGCTCGAGCAGATCGATGACCTTGATGCCCGTTTCGAACATCTTCAGGTCGGTCGACTGGTCCTCGAGAGTCGGCGCGGCACGGTGAATGGGCCAGCGTTCCTTCGACGCCACCGGTCGATCGGGGAAGTCCACCGGTTCGCCGAGGACGTTCAGGACGCGGCCCAGGGTCTCCGGGCCGACGGGAACGGAAATTGGACCACCGAGGTCGACCGCCGCCATGCCGCGCCGGAGCCCATCGGTGGGCTTCATCGCTACCGCCCGCACGCGGTTCTCGCCGAGATGCTGCTCGACCTCCGCGACGATCAGGTCCTTGGCGTCGGTCGTGATCTCGAGCGCGTTGTAGATTTCCGGGAGGTGACCGGCCTCGAATTCGACGTCGAGCACGGGCCCGATGATCTGGACGATCTTGCCGACCCGTTGTGCGGTTGCTGTCGCTGTAGCCATGGTGTTTATAACGCCTCTGCGCCTGAAACGACTTCGATGATTTCGCGCGTGATTGCCGCCTGGCGAACCTTGTTCATGTACAGCGTCAGGCTGGCGATCATGTCGGCCGAGTTCTTCGTCGCGGTGTCCATTGCCGTCATCTGTGCCGCGAAGAACGCGGCGTTCGATTCGAGCAACGACCGGTAGACCTGGACGTCGATGTAGCGCGGCAGCAGCTGATTGAAAATTTCCTGCGCCGTTGGCTCGTAGAGGTAGTCGACTGGCAGGTACCCTTCCGCCGGTACGGCACCCGTGACGGCGGCGGTCTCGGTCCCCGACATGTCTTCGCGTGAAATCGGTAGCAGCTGATCGACGACAACGCGCTGGGACATGACCGACTTGAACTCGTTGTAGACCAGCACCACTCGATCGACCGCGCCCGACAGGAACTGCTCGACTGCGAGCTGACCGATCGCCCGGGCGTCTTCGAACCGCAGCTTCTGAAAGATGCCGATCTGCTCGAAGGTCACGTTGAAACCGCGACGACCGAAGAAATCGCGCCCCTTGCGGCCGACCAGGCCGAGATCGCAGGGGCCGGTGCTGTCCACGACAAATGCGACTGCAGCCTTGATGACGTTCGTGTTGAAGCTTCCGCAGAGGCCCTTGTCGCCGGTGACGATGACCACGAGCGTTTTCGACTCCGCATTCGGTGAACGCACGGTGAGCAGCGGATGAATCGACGGATCCACACGCGATGCGGCGCTCGTCAGCACGCGCTTGAGTTGCACGGCGTACGGCCGCGCGTTCATGATCCGCTCCTGCGCGCGACGCAGCTTCGACGCAGCGACCATCTTCATGGCCTTCGTGATCTGCTGCGTGTTCTTCACCGCGCGGATCCGGCGCCGGAGATCAATCAGGGAAGGCATCGTGTCTGGTCTGCCGCCTCGAACGCGTTACGCGACCGCCGCCTTGCGGGCCGAGAAATCTCGGGCGAATTCCTCGACCGCGGAATTGAGTGCGGCTTTCAACTGATCGTCGAGTTGCTTCTTCTCGGCAATTCCAGGGAAGAGCCCTGGGTGGCGCGTTTCGATGTATTTGAACAGCTCGGTCTCGAACGCACGTACGTCGGCGACCGGCACCTTGTCGAGATGGCCGTTCGTCCCGGCAAAGATGATCGCGACTTGCCGCTCGACCGCCAGCGGCTCGTATTGCGGCTGCTTCAAAAGCTCGACGAGCCGGGCCCCGCGATTCAGCTGCGCCTGGGTGGACTTGTCCAGGTCGCTGCCGAACTGCGCGAACGCCGCCAGCTCGCGATACTGCGCGAGGTCGAGCCGAAGGGTTCCGGCCACCTGCCGCATCGCCTTGATCTGCGCCGACCCGCCGACGCGCGAGACGGAGTTGCCGACGTTGATGGCCGGCCGGACGCCCTGATGGAACAGGTCGGACTCTAGGAAGATCTGACCGTCGGTAATCGAGATGACGTTGGTCGGAATATACGCCGACAGGTCGCCCGCCTGGGTTTCGATGATCGGCAGTGCGGTCAACGATCCCGCGCCAAGCTCCTTGTTCAATTTGGCCGCGCGCTCGAGCAGACGCGAGTGCAGATAGAACACGTCACCCGGGTACGCTTCGCGGCCGGGCGGCCGTCGCAGGAGCAGGGAGATTTCGCGGTACGCCTGCGCGTGCTTCGAGAGATCGTCGTAAACGACGAGCGCATGACGCCCGCTGTCGCGAAAGTACTCGCCGAACGTACAGGCGGAGTAGGGCGAAATGTAAAGCAGCGGAGCCGGGTCGGATGCCGTCGCCGCGACGACGATGGTGTAGCGCATCGCGTCGGCTTCCTCGAGCGTGCGCATCACCTGGGCGACGGTCGACTGCTTCTGCCCGATCGCGTTGTAGATGCAGATGACGCCCGTGTCCCGCTGGTTGATGATCGCGTCGATGGCGACGGCAGTCTTGCCAGTCTGGCGGTCACCGATGATCAGCTCACGCTGACCTCGGCCGATCGGCACCATCGCGTCGATGGCCTTCAGGCCCGTCTGAAGAGGTTCCTTCACCGACTGCCGGTCCACGACGCCAGGCGCCAGGCGCTCGATCGGCGAGAACTGCTTCGTCGTGATCGGACCCTTGCCGTCGATGGGCTGTCCGAGCGCGTTCACCACTCGGCCCAGTAGCTCGTCACCGACGGGTACCGAGATGATGCGGCCCGTTCGCTTGACGATGTCGCCTTCCTTGATCTCCTTGAACTCGCCGAGGAGCACGGCACCAACGCTTTCCTCTTCCAGGTTCAGCGCGATGCCGAACACGCCGTGCGGGAACTCGAGCATCTCGCCAGCCATGGCGTTGTCGACGCCGTGCACACGCGCGATGCCGTCGCCGACCGAGATGATGCTGCCTACTTCAGCGACATCGACGTCGACGGCGTAGCTCCCGATTTGTTCGCGGATGATTTTGGAAATCTCTTCAGCTTTGATGTCCATTTTTCACTCCGGAGGCCCCTGCCCCCCGGTCACGCCTCGTGGGGACCCCGTCTGCCCCACTCCGCTCCTATTCCGCGGACCTGTTGAAGTCTATGAGCTCAGGCGGTTTTTCATTCGCTGCAGCTGCCCCGTCAGGCTCGCGTCGTACACGACACTGCCCACCCTGGCGACGAGACCGCCGATGATCGTCGGATCGACGCGCGCCTCGAGCACCACCTTGCGGCCGGTCACCTCCGTCAGGCGCTCGGCGATGGTGCGAGTCCGGCCATCGGTGAGCGACGTCGCCGTCGTCACTTCAGCGCGGACGACGTTCCGGTGATTCATCAGCCGTTCGCGATACGACGCCAGCAGGTCCGGCAGCACCACCAATCGATCGCGTTCAGCAAGCAGCACGAGCAGCTTCGTGAGGATCGGCGACGTCTGCGCGCGTGTCGTCAACTCCACCATGGCCGCGCGTTTTCGCGGAACGGGAACGGCCGGATTGAGCAGGACTTTCTTTAGTTCCGGGTGCTGCTCGAACAGCTCGTTGAATTCCGTCAGCACGCGTTCGATCTCCTCGAGATCCACGTCTTCGTGGAGTGCCACGTCGAAGAGGGCGCGCGCGTACCGAATCGCCGCGGTTCTGCTCGTCATGTGTCTGCGGATCTCCGGAGTACCCGCGAGCGCGGAGTGTGACAGAACCTCCGAGCTTGAGAATCATTTCACAAGCGACCTAATTTATACCATATGAATATGGATGTCCGGAATGGCCGCGATAACCGACCCGACCCGCCACGCTGTCGTCCCGCCCGCCCGCAACGCGGCTTCAGCAGCATCTGCGAAGCGTGGTGCTACCACAACTAGTAGACCGCCTGATGTCTGTGGATCGTATATGAGGTAGTCGGAGGCCGACTTCCGGCCGTCAACGAATCTCGAAAAGTGCTCCTGATTTGTCTTGAGACCACCCGCCTGATTCCCTTCGGCGATGTCCAGAATCCCGTCGAACAACGGCAATTTCGCGAACTCGAGCTCGAGCGTCACGCGGCTCGCGCGAGCCATGCCGATGCCGTGGCCAGCAAAGCCGAATCCGGTCACATCCGTGCAGGCGTGAACGGCCCCTGCCGGCAAGGTCTGAAGGGCTTCGGCGGCGGCGCGATTCAACGTGCGCATCGACGTCACCGCCTGCTCGGTCAACGCGAGTGGTGCCCGTTCGAACTTGATCGCCGTCCCGACAATTCCGGTGCCGAGGCGCTTGGTGAGGAACAACACATCGCCTGGTTTCGCGCCGGCGTTCGTAAGGACCCGCGCCGGATCGATCGCGCCCGTGACTGCATAACCGAACTTGATCTCCTTGTCCTGAACAGTGTGGCCACCGAGCAGGGCGACGCCCGCTTCACTCAGCTTCTCGAAGCCACCGCGACTGATCGACCGGATGATGTCCGGCCCGAGTCCCTCGCCCGGAAACGCGGCGATCGCAAGCGCAGTCAGCGGGCGGCCGCCCATGGCGTAGATGTCGCTGACGGCGTTCGCGGCCGCAATCTGTCCGTACGTGTACGGGTCGTCGACGATCGGTGTGAAGAAATCGACGGTCTGCACGAGCGCCGGACCTTGTTCCCATCTGAACACACCCGCATCGTCACCGGTCCTGAAGTCGATCAGAACCCGGTCATCTGTCTGCGTCGGGATGTCACTCAGCACCTGAGCGAGCTCGCCTGCGGCGAGTTTGCTCGCTCAACCGGCGCAGGAGACCATCTGTGTCAGACGAATCGCCACGTTCCTCCTTTCTTCGGATGCAAGCTGGAACGTTCGCCGTTCAGCGTTCAGTGATCAGCTCGTAGACTCTGATGAGTTCGTCCTCGGACGCAAAGTCGATCTCGATGCGTCCGCGCGTGCCACGTCGCACGATTCGGACGCGTGTACCGAAGAGCAGCTTGAGCCGATCCTCGGCCGCGCGAGTATGGACATCGATCGGCTTTGCCGGAGCGACTTTGGTGGCTGGGCTGCCTTCGATGATCTTTCTGACGACCGATTCGATCTCGCGAACCGACAGATTGCGCGACAGGATGTCGCGCGCGATCCGTCGTTGCTCGGCCTCGTCCGTGAGAGACAGAAGAGCCCGGGCATGCCCCATGGAGAGCCGTCCGGCGCCGACCTCGCTCTTGACTTCCTGCGGCAGCTTCAGCAGCCGCACCGTGTTCGCGACCGTCGCGCGGTCCTTCCCGACCGCGGTCGCAATCGCGTCCTGCGTGAGGTGGAATTCGTCGGACAGGCGGCGGTAGGCGAGGGCTTCATCGATCGGATTGAGATCTTCGCGCTGCAGATTCTCGATTAGAGCCATTTCGAGCAACGAGTGTTCCTGACCGGCCGCAACTTCCTTCACGACAACCGGCACGGCTCGGAGGCCGGCGAGTTTCGCCGCGCGCCATCGGCGCTCGCCCGCGATGATCTGAAAGTGATCACCTCTCCTGCGGACGATGATTGGCTGGATCACGCCGTTCGAGCGTATCGACTTTGCGAGCTCCTGAAGTCGTGCATCGTCGACCATGACTCGCGGCTGAAAATCGTTCGGGGTCAGTTTGTCGATGTCGACCTCGGTCGTCGACTCGGCTTGGAGCGTCGGAGCTTCAGGGATTAGTGCGCTCAAGCCTTTGCCGAGAGCGGGGCGCTTCTGCATCAGTTCACCTTTCCAGCATTTCCTTGGCGAGCGCGAGGTAGGCCTCTGCACCTCGCGATTTGCTGTCGTACACGATCGCGGGCATGCCGTGGCTCGGGGCTTCTCCCAGACGGACGTTGCGAGGGATGACGGTGCGGAAGACTTTTTCCTTGAAGAATCCGCGGACGTCTGTGGCCACTTGCTGACCCAGGTTCGTCCGCTCATCGAACATCGTCAGCAGCACGCCCTCGATATCCAGGCGAGGATTAAGCGCGCTGCGTACGCGGCGCAGCGTGCTGACCAGCTCGGCGAGTCCCTCGAGCGCGAAGTACTCGCAATGAAGGGGAATCAGCACGGCGTCCGCCGCGACTAGGGCGTTCAGGGTGAGCAAGCCGAGCGACGGCGGGCAGTCCACGAAGACGTAGTCGAATTCGTCGCGAATCGTCTGCAGCAGCAGGCGCAGCCGTTCTTCGCGCGAGGAGAGTCCGACCATCTCGATTTCGGCGCCGGTGAGGTTGCGGTCGGCGGGAATCAGGGACAGGCCCTCGACGTCTGTTGGAATCACGAATGGCTTCGCATCACGGGTGGGTTCGGGCGTGGTCAGGGCGTCGTAGATGGTTCCCGCGGCGGCGGCGCGATTGCGCTGACCGAGCCCGCTCGTCAGGTTACCTTGCGGATCGACGTCGACCAGCAGCAGACGACGCCCGGCGAGGGCCAATGAGGCTGCGAGGTTGATGGTCGTCGTGGTCTTACCCACGCCGCCCTTTTGGTTGGCGACGGCCAGAACGCGGGCCATTTTCTGTTATTTGCCATAAACCACGTCGTTCTTCGTGGTTCAGAGCCGCACAAAGAGGATACGGGAGGGCGTTCGGGAGGTCAACGCCGTTATCGCGCGCGGGCTGTTCCACGTGGAACAACGCGCCGGTAGACAGACAAGAAACTCGCGCGGCCCTTTACCAGAGGAACCGTCTCGAGACGGTCGAACTCCCGGAATCGCGGGGCGATCGCAGCCGACCCGAACAAGAGGAGCCGACCTTCAAAGCCCAGCAGACTTGCGGCCGCTGCTGCCAGCGCGGCATCCGCACGCACAGCCCGGACCGTGACGAGCTGGCCCTCGCCGTGTCGAGCCTCGGCGATATCCTCGAAACGCGCGTTCTCGACAAAGACATGCGGCAACTCGAGGGTTCGCACGACTTCGCGCAGGAACGCAGCCTTACGCGTTTTGGCCTCAATCATCGTCAGTACTCCATCGTCCCAGGTGATCCTCAACGGCAACGCCGGAGACCCTCCCCCGGAACCCAGATCGAACCAGCTCAACGATTTGGCCGGCACGTATGGAGCCGCCGCCAGGGGCTCGACGAAGAGACGGTCTACCGTCTCATCTGAGGGAGGACTCAGTGTTAGCGACGTCAGATTGATCCGAGCGTTCCATTTCACTAGAAGATCAAAATACCGGTTGAGAAGTCCAGCCGTCGCTGTCGGCCATTCGACGTCAGACTTCGCGCACCTCTGCCTCAGCTTCTCGAGGAAAGCCTCCTTCGCCACCAGCGGAGCCTACCTCACGCCACGAAACAGGTCGAGAAGGTCCAATTGTTGAGTGGTGGAGACAGGTCGGGTGGGTCGGGTCGGGTCACGTGGATCCCGTGGCTTCAGTGGCCGCAAGCGACCGCCCGACATATGCGGCAAGGACAGCAACGGCTGCGGGCGTCACTCCCGGTATCCGCAGGGCATGGCCGAGAGTGTCCGGCCTCACTTGGTTGAGTCGATGGACGACCTCGCGAGACAGGCCGGGCACGCGCTCGAACGCAAACCCGCTCGGGATGCAACGGCGTTCATCCTTCCGGGCGCGTTCGACCTCGCTCTCCTGACGCCTCAAATAACCACGGTACTTGATCGCGGTTTCCGCGCTGACGAAATCAAGCGCCTGGTCGGACGGCTCGATCCAAAGACCATCCTTCCCGTTGATCTGAATCGCGTCCGCCAGATCGACGAGCCTGACGGTTGGCTGGCGAAGCAGCTGACTCGCAAGGACGCGGCTGCCATCAGGCGCCCGCACCATCGTCTCCTCGATGACCTTCAGATTTCGGTCGTATCGTGACAGTCTCGCGCTAAACCGATTCCACCGTTCATCGTCGACGAGTCCGGCCTCGCGTCCGCGAGGCGTCAGCCGGAGATCCGCGTTGTCGATTCGAAGGAGCAGCCGGTGCTCAGCGCGCGACGTGAACATTCGGTACGGCTCGAGGCAACCCTTGGTGATGAGGTCGTCGACGAGGATTCCGATGTACGCCTCGTCTCGACCCAGCTCGAGCCGCGGGCGATCCAGAACTCGCAGGGCCGCGTTCGCCCCGGCCACGAGCCCTTGCGCCGCCGCTTCTTCGTAACCGGACGTCCCATTGATCTGACCGGCAAGAAACAATCCGGTCACTCGTTTTGCTTCGAGCGAACGCGTCAATTCAGTCGGTTGGATGAAGTCGTATTCGACAGCGTAACCTGGCCTCAGTAGAACGGCGTCTTCGAGTCCCGGCAGCGCGTGGACGAGATCGGTCTGAACTTCTCGCGGAAGGGACATCGAGAAACCGTTGACGTAGATTTCTCGTGACTCGAGACCCTCCGGCTCGAGGAATATCTGGTGACGCTCCTTGTCGGGAAACTTGATGACCTTGTCTTCGAGCGACGGACAGTACCCTGGGTCCGATACCCTGTATCTGACCGTTGAAGAGGGGCGATCGATGAACGTTGGCGCGAACCAGCTCGTGGACCGTCTCGTTGGTATGAATCAGGTGGCAGTCGATCTGCGCGCGTTCGATCGTCGACGTCATGAACGAAAAGGGCGTCGGAGACGCATCGCCCTTGGCGACGATGAAACGGCCTTGCCGAATGTGACGATCGAAGTCGATGCTCGCGCGATCGAGCCGGGGTGGCGTGCCGGTCTTCAGCCGTCCCCAGGCGAAGCCCAGTGACTTCAGAGACGCCGCCAGCGTTCGCGACGGCGGCTCGCCGGCACGACCAGACGGAAGCTGCTCCTCGCCGATATGGATGAGGCCGTTGAGGAATGTCCCGGTCGTGACGACCAGGCTGCGACATCTGCAGTAGCCGCCCTCCTCGAACTCGAGGCCGACGACTCGTCCGCGCTCCACAAGGACGTTACCGGCCCGGGCGAAAATCCATTCGATATTGGGCGCGAGGTCCAGCGCCTCTTTCACCCACAGACCGTACACGCGCTTGTCCGCTTGCGCGCGCGGCGACCAGACGGCCGGGCCACGGCTGGAATTGAGCAGCTTGAACTGAAGACCGGTCGCGTCGATGGCGCGTCCCATCAGTCCGCCGAGCGCGTCGATTTCCCGGACCAGATGACCCTTCGCCGTGCCACCAATCGCCGGATTGCACGGCATGTGTCCAACCGTCTCGGCATTCAGCGAGCACAGTCCGACTCGGGCGCCGAGCCGTGCGGCGGCATGCGCGGCCTCGCAGCCCGCGTGCCCGGCGCCGATTACGACGACGTCGAAAGCGTTCATTTTCCCACGCAGAAGCGGGAAAAAATATGGGCGAGCAGATCCTCCGGCGCTCGACGCCCCGTGATTTCCTCGAGCGCGCTGCGCGCGTCCTGCAGATCTGCGAGAACGAATTCTTCGGCGACCGCCGTGTCTGCGCCCGCCGCCGATCGTGCGCGCGCGAGCGCCTCAATCGCCTTCTCCACGAGCGCCGCGTGTCTGACGTTCGCGATTTGCGGTCGGTCCCGACGCGGTTCGACGTCGAGGGCCGCGACCATGGCGTGCCTCAGCGCCTCCAGCCCGTCTCCCGTCGTCGCCGACACGCGAACGCCGCGGTCGGGCCGGCCCAGATCGGCTTTACTTTGCACAACAAAGTACTTTGCGTCATCCCGAAACGGCTCGTCTTCGTCGACGACGACGAGCACGAGATCCGCGACCTGCTGCGCCCGCTCCGACCGCGCCACGCCTTCGGCTTCCACGAGGTCGTCCGTTTCACGCAGGCCCGCTGTGTCGACGAGCGTCACTTTCACGCCCTCGATGTCGACGACCTCGGTCACTAGGTCTCTTGTGGTCCCTGGCCGATCCGTCACGATCGCCCGCGACGATCCGACCAGGGCGTTGAAAAGACTCGACTTTCCCACGTTCGGCCGACCGACGATGGCCACCTGAAGTCCCTCCCGAACGAGCCGACCGCGACGGGCGTCTGCGAGAAGAGCCGTCATGCGCGCGATCAAACCGTCGAGAACCGCCGTCACCTCCGCGGCCTCCACGAAGTGATAGCCCTCGTCCGGAAAGTCGACGGACGCTTCGAGCCGCGCAATCAGATCGAAGAGCGACGCGTCCAGCTCGGCGATCGTCCGCGTCAGCGTGCCTTCGAGCTGGTCGAACGCGAGCCGCGCCTGTTCGGGCGTCACCGCGTCGATGAGATCGGCAACGGCTTCGGCCTGCGACAGATCCACACGGCCGTTGAGAAACGCGCGCAGCGTGAACTCTCCGGGTTCCGCGAGGCGTGCGCCCGACGTCATGGCGGCGTCGACGATCGCCCGCAGAATCACCGGGCTGCCGTGCGCGCTCAACTCCACAACATCGTCGCCCGTGTACGAGTGAGGGGCGGGAAAACTGGTCACGATGATCTGATCGCGAATCGGGCTGGCGGCGCTGAGCCGCGTGAACACCGCGCGGCGGGGTTCGAGATGACCCGCACATTCGACCAGCCGGCCGACGATCTCGGTGGCCTGCGGTCCGCTCACGCGCACCACGCCGATGCCGCCACGTCCTGGCGGCGTTGCGATCGCGACTATCGTGTCGGATGACGAAAAAGGCATGGCGACTGCGAAGAGCGGCGGACGGCCGCCGGTGGACGCCTGTCGGCCCGCCACCGGTCATCCACGCGTCGCTATTTGCGTAACGAGATGAGAACGGTTTTCGAGAACGCGTCCCCGACGCTTTCGGTCGTGGCGCCAGGCACCTCAGCGACGGCCATATGCACGATCCGCCGTTCGTACGGGTTCAACGGACCGAGTTGTTGATCCATCCCCGTGTCCTTCGCTTTCTGCGCCAGGAACTGCGCCATCCGGCGAAGCTCCACGTCTTTGCCTTTGCGGTACTCGAGCGCGTCGATGAACACGCGCTTTTCATCTGGCAGCGCTCGACCGAAGGACATGTCGACCACGTGCTGAAGCGCCTTGAGCGGTTCGCCCCGATGACGCACGAGCAACTCCGCCTCATCCCCCGTGAGATTCAGTCGCGGTCCGTCGGACGTCTCTTCCACGGCGACCGTCGCCTTGATGCCGATCGCGGCGACGAAGCGGTCCAGAAATTCGACGATGGGGCGCGTCGTGTCGGTGCTCATAAGCGCTAACTCTTGTTGGCCGCTGCGTCGGTCTTGCCGCCGCCGGCGCGCTTGACGCGCCGTTCGGCCGGCGGCCGCGCCGCGCGCACATTGGGCGGCCCGATGATCGAATTCGTCAAGTACTGTTGCCCGATGCGGAGCAGGTTGCTGACCGTGTAGTAGACCAGCGCTCCAGCCGGCAGCGTGATGAACATGATCGTCATCACCGCCGGCATCACCATCATCATCTTCTGCTGCGCGGGATCCGCCCCTGTGGCGGGCGTGATCTTCTGCTGCCAGAATTGCGTCAGTCCCATCAGCACCGGCGCGACGTAGAAGGGGTCCCGCACCGTCAAGTCCCGAATCCAGAGAAACGGCGCTCCCCGCAGCTCGATCGACGTCTGCAGCATCGCCCACATCGCGAGCAAGAGCGGCATCGTCAGGATGATGGGCACGCAGCCGCTCGCGGGGTTGACGCCCTTCTCCTTGTAAAGCGCCATGACCTCCTTGTTCATGTTCTGCTTTTCGGGATCGGTCGCCTTGTACTTGGCATACCGATCCTGAATCGCCTTCATCTGCGGCTGAATCTCCTGCATCTTCCGCATCGAGACGATGCTCTTGTGCTGCAGGGGAAACAGGAGGATCTGAATGATGATCGTCAGCACGACGATCGACCAGCCGTAATTGCCGATGTAGCTGTTGACCCATTTGAGCGACTGCAACAGCGGCACGACGATGACTTTGAAGATGCCGAAATTGATCGCCAGGGTCACGTCGGGTCCGGTCTTCGCGAGCACGTCGAAGTCCTTCGGACCGACGAAGAACTTGATTGTGGCGTCCGCGCGCGGCGGCTCCAGGGAGTAAGCGACGAGCTCGCGCGGCGGATCCTTGGGACCAGGACCGGGGATCGTCACGGTCTGGTAGTCGATCTTGATCGGCCCCGGCGCCAGGGCGACGGTCATGAAGTAGTTGTCGTCGACGCCCGCGTACTTGAAATCGCCATCGTACGTGGACTGTTTCGCGATGTCCTTGGTTCCCAGCCGTTGAACGCGGGACGAATCTGCGATGAGGCCCTGGGGTTTCTGCGCGTAGCTGTTCGACGTGGCCGCGTCGCCGACCGCCGGGCCCCACAGCATCGTCGACCGCAATGGTTTGCCGTCCTGCGTGACCGCAGCATGAAACCCGACGACGTACATCTCGGGCTCGACGTGAAATTCCTTGACGACTGAGAGGCCACCGCTGTCGCGGTACTCGAATTTCAGATCGGCGCTCGAGCCAGTCGCGTTCCCTGGTTCGCCGTGCACTGAATACAGCGCGCTGTTGACGACGGCATTCACGGCCTCGTTCGGCGTTCGCAATGAAAATGGCAACGGCTGGCCGGGCACCGGATCGACAAGCTCTTGGGGCTGGCCGTTCTGGTCGAAGTAGTGCTTCAACCGCCAGCTCTTGAGTCGACCGCCGCGGTTGGTGAATGTCGCGATGACGTCCCGTGTCTCGACCCGGATGTCCCGTTCGGCAGTTTCCGCCACCAGGGGCGCGGCCGCGGGCGAAGGCGTTGGCGTCGCACCAGACCCGCTGGTCGACCCGGCCGACGGTGGCGGCGCGGCGGCTGTGGCAACCGCGGGCGGCAGCGATGCCTGACCGGCTGGGCTGCTCTGTGGCTTCGGCTTGACGACCAGCGCCTGGTAGCCGTACAGCACCACGAACGAGAGCAGAATTGCGAAGAGAACGCGTCTTTCCATTAGAGCGGAACCGGGTCGTGACCTGCGGCGCAAAAGGGATGACAGCGCGCGAGGCGACGCGCGGCCAGCCAGGTGCCGCGAAGCAGCCCATGGCGCTCAATAGCTTCGGCCGCGTAGTCGGCGCAGCCGGGCACAAACCGGCAGGACCCTCGCGTGAAGGGCCACAGGATGAGCTTATAAGCTCGCAGCGCTGCCAGGGCGGTTCGCACGGCCCAGTTGGCGTTCGATGATGGCGTTGTATTCACCTTCAAGGGCGATCAGGCTGGCGTCGATCAAGCCACGTTTTGGCACGACCACGACATCGAAGCCACGCGCGATCTTGTTTCGACGAAAAACCTCTCGAATCAAACGTTTAGCACGGTTTCTGTCAACCGCGCCGCCTAGCTTCCGCGTCGCCGCGATCCCCAGGCGGCCGGTGTCGATCTCGTTCCGCAGAAGGAAGATCGTGAAGTACCGGCCCTGCACGCGGCTGCCGTGCTCGTAAATTCGCTGGAACTCCGCCCGTTGGCGGATGCGTTCAGCCGGGCGAAAGTTCGTCACGAAAAAAGAGCGTCTATTCGCTGCTGACCGTCAGGCGCTTACGTCCTTTGGCGCGCCGGCGCTTGAGCACCAGTCGGCCGTTCTTCGTGCTCATTCGGACCAGAAAACCGTGCGTCTTCCGGCGCCGGCGCTGGTTTGGCTGGAATGTGCGCTTGCCCTTCATGAAACCCCTTCAGTGATGAAACGAACCGACAATGTTAGCGAAGGCTTCCAAAGGGTGTCAATGAGGGCGACGGGTGTGCTAAAGTCCCTCCCCCAAACCCTTCTCAGAGCAGGATCCGGCCCGAGTCATTCCATGCGCGTTTGGTCTCTCCCCAGAGTTTTCCACACCTGTGGAAAAAGCTGTGGAAATTGGGGCGAAAGTTCACGAAAGGCGTTCCGGGCCCCCCGATGAACCTGTGGGATCAAATCCTGGCTCGCGTCGAGACCAAGGTCAATCGTCACAGCTACTACACCTGGTTCCGGCCCACCACATTCGTCGTCGAGGATCGGACATCGGTGACCGTCCGAGTCCCGAACGCGCTCTTCAAGGACTGGCTGACGAAGCACTACGCGGGTGTCATTACCGAAGCCCTGGGCGAAGTCAAACGTCCGAACCTCGTCGTGAACTTCGTTCCGGACACGGCGGGCGAAACGGCGTCAGCGATTCAGCTTGGCGCTGATGAAGCGGTGGTGTTCGACGCAAGCGCGGCGCCGCCCGCCGCCGCGCCTGGATCCGCGGGACTCAACCCGCGCTACACGTTCGACAGCTTCATTGTCGGATCGTCGAATCAGTTTGCCCATGCCGCGTGCCGCGCGGTTGCCGAAGCGCCATCGCGATCCTACAACCCTCTCTTCATTTACGGCGGAGTGGGCCTCGGCAAGACGCATCTGATGCACGCCGTCGGACAGTACGTGCTGCAGCACGATCGCTCGCTCAAGCTGACCTACATTTCGTCAGAGCGGTTCATGAACGAGATGATCAACGCCGTCCGCTACGATCGCGTGCTCGATTTCCGGGAACGGTACCGATCCGTCGATGTGCTTCTCGTGGACGATATCCAGTTTCTCGCAGGGAAAGAAGGCACCCAGACGGAATTTTTTCATACGTTCAACGCACTCTACGATTCCCAGAAGCAGATCGTCCTCAGCAGCGATTGTCCGCCACACGAAATCCCCGCTCTCGAGGAGCGACTGCGATCGCGGTTCGAGTGGGGGCTCATCGCCGACATCCAGTCGCCGGACCTCGAGACAAAGGTCGCGATTCTCAAAAAAAAATCGGAGACCGAAGCGGTACCGCTTCCCGACAACGTCGCGATGTACATTGCCGGGAAAATCAAGTCGAACATTCGCGAGCTCGAGGGCTCGTTGATCCGACTCATCGCATACGCGTCGCTGACGGGCCAGGAGATGTCGCTGTCGCTGGCACAGGAAGTCTTGAAGAACATCCTCGATCACGAGGAGAAGGCCGTCACGATCGAGGTCATTCAGAAATTCGTGGCCGAGTATTACAACCTGAAGCTCGTCGATCTGAAATCGCGGAACAATTCCAAATCGGTCGCGATGCCGAGGCAGATCGCGATGTATCTCTGCAAATCGCTGACGCACGCCTCGCTTCCAGAAATCGGGCGGAGCTTCGGTGGGAAGCATCATTCGACGGTCATACACTCGATTCGCAAGGTTGAAGAACTGCGCAAGAGGGATCCGGATTTCAACACGCAAATTGGCGGTTTTCTTGACGGTTTCCGCTGAAATCGCCGTTTTCCACACCTCGTCCGACGGGGCCTTGTGGACCGTCTGTGGACCAAATTCGAGGGCTCGAAACGGTATCGAAAGTGGGTTGGTCAGACCATCTTTTTTCCACAAACTAAGTTGTTGATTTTATTGACTTAATAAGCATGGTTGAACTTTCCAACACACACTCTCTTCCTATATAATTCTTCATTCTCGAATCTCTCCTTTCCTTCAGGGGATCGCGGGCCCGAACCCCCGCTCTTCGAGGTCAGCACAGCCATGGAACTTGTCGTCCGCAAGAACGACCTTCTGCGAGAATTGCAGCTTTTTCAGGGAATCGTCGAGCGCAAGAACACGATTCCCATCCTGGCGAACGTGCTGATGGAGGCGAAAGGCGATCAGGTCAGCTTTCTTGCGACTGATTTGGAGGTCGGGCTTCGCAGTCGATGCGCGGCCGCCGTTGCCAAAGGCGGTTCGCTGACGCTTCCGGCGAAGAAGTTCTACGAGATCGTGAAATCTCTGCCGGAAACGGATATTCGGATCGCCGAAGACAAGGGCGGCGTGAAGGTCGCCGCAGAACGTTTCGATTCCCGCATGCAGACGCTGCCCCGCGAGGATTTTCCGACGCTTCCCGAGGCCAGCCGGACGCCCACCGCGACGCTCTCGCGCGCCTCGCTGAAGGAAATGGTCGGGAAGACGCAGTTTGCCATCACGGGTGAGGACACACGATTTTTCCTGAACGGCGCGTTGTTCATCCTTCGACCGGACAGCATGAGCCTGGTCGCAACCGATGGGCATCGCCTCGCGCTCGTGACGACGCCTCGAGACAACAACGGCGCGAAAGACGAAGCCGACGTCAAAGCGATTCTCCCGAAGAAGACCCTCGGTGAGCTCGCGCGCCTTCTCACTGAGGGCGACGAAGATATCCGCTACGAGCGCGGTGAAAACCACTTGTTCTTCGATGTCGGCGGCCGGCTGCTCATCTCACGCATGATCGACGGGCAGTTTCCGGCGTACGAACGCGTGATTCCGAAAGGCAACGACAAACACATCGAGTTCGAACGCGATCGGCTGACCAACGCGGTCAAGCGCGTCGCTTTGCTGTCGAACGAACGGTCGCGTGCCGTCAAGGTTCAGATTGACAAGGGCAAGGTCGACATCACATCGAGCAGTCCGGACCTCGGCGAAGCCAAGGAAACCTTACCGGTCGACTACAACGGCGGATCGATGCAGATCTGCTTCAACGCGCAGTATGTGCTCGATTTTCTCTCGGTGGTGACGACAGACGTCGTCTCGCTCGATTTGAAGGATGAAGTCAGCCAGGCCGTCATGAGGCCCGTGGGTGCCGAAGGGTACGACTACACCTACGTGATCATGCCGATGCGTGTCTGACCGGACCGCGCGCAGGTCCGTCCCGGTGTAACCGGGAACAGCCCCTGCGCCGGCCCACCTAAACATGGAACATACCTACCCGAACAAGTCAGACCAGCAGACGCCGATTTCGGCGGACGTCCCCGCAGGTAACAACGGCCACGGTTCTGCAGCCGATGTGGCTGCGTACGGCGCCGACAAGATCAAGGTCCTCGAAGGCCTCGAAGCCGTTCGCAAACGGCCGGCGATGTACATCGGGTCCACGGGGCCGTCCGGTCTGCATCACCTCGTCTACGAAGTCGTCGACAACTCCATTGACGAAGCGCTGGCCGGCTTCTGCGATCAGGTGAACGTCACGATCCATATCGACGAATCCGTCACGGTCGTGGACAACGGCCGCGGCATTCCGGTCGATCGCCACGAAAGCGGCAAGTCCGCCGCGGAAGTCGTGCTGACCGTGCTTCACGCAGGCGGCAAATTCGAAAACAGCGCGTACAAGGTTTCCGGCGGCCTGCACGGCGTTGGCGTCTCCGTCGTCAACGCGCTCTCCGAAACGCTGGACCTCGAGATCTGGCGTAACGGTCAGGTCTATCACCAGTGCTACGAGCGCGGGACGCCGCAGGGCGAGCTCGAAGTCACCGGCACGACCAAACGCCGCGGCACCAAGGTCACGTTCAAGCCGGACACTGAAGTTTTCGAGACGACGTCGTTCAGCTTCGACACGCTCGCGCAGAGGCTTCGCGAGCTCGCGTTTCTGAACGGCGGTGTCCTCATCACCCTCGACGACGAGCGTGATGGCAAATCGCACAAATTCCATTACGAAGGCGGCATCGTCTCGTTCGTTCACCACTTGAATCGGAACAAGACGCCGGTCAACGAAAAGCCGATTTACATGCGCGGCGAGAAGGACGGCATCGACGTCGAAATCGCCCTGCAATGGAACGACGGCTACGCGGAGGCCGAGTATTCGTTCGCCAATAACATCAACACGCATGAAGGCGGAACGCATCTGTCGGGATTCCGGTCGGCGCTGACGCGGACGATCAACTTTTACGGCAGCAAGAACAACCTGACGAAGGATCTGAAAGAGAGCATCACGGGCGACGACATCCGCGAGGGCCTGACCGCGGTCATCAGCGTCAAGATTCCGCATCCCCAGTTCGAAGGCCAGACCAAGACCAAGCTTGGAAACACCGAGGTCAAGGGGATTGTCGAGGCCATCCTCAACGACAAGCTCGGCGCGTATCTCGAGGAGAACCCGTCGGTCGCGCGGCGAATCATCGGTAAGGCGGCGGATGCCGCCCGCGCGCGTGAAGCGGCGCGCAAGGCGCGCGATCTCGTCCGCCGGAAGGGCGCGCTCGACGGCAGTTCACTTCCAGGCAAGCTGGCCGACTGCCAGGAGCGAGATCCGGCGCTGTGCGAGCTCTACATCGTCGAAGGAGAGTCGGCGGGCGGGTCCGCCAAACAGGGTCGCGACCGGCGATTCCAGGCCATCCTGCCCCTGAAAGGCAAGATCCTGAACGTCGAGAAGGCGCGCTTCGACAAGATGCTGAGCAGCGACGAGATCAAAACGATGATCGCGGCGCTCGGATGTGGCATCGGTGCGGAGGACTTTGACATCGACAAGCTCCGCTACCACCGCATCATCATCATGACCGACGCGGACGTCGACGGCTCGCACATCCGCACATTACTCCTGACGTTTTTCTACCGGCAGCTGCCGAAGATCATCGAGCGCGGCTACATCTACATTGCCCAGCCGCCGCTCTTCCGCGCGAAGCGCGGCAAGGCGGAGACCTACATCAAGGACGAGCGCGACCTTGACGCGTACCTCATTCGCCGCGCCGTCGAGGCGCGCACCGTCCGGATTCCGGCGACGGGCGTCAAGATCAGCGGCGCCGAACTCGAGCGGCTCCTGCAGAAGATGATCACGCACCAGAAGCTCATGCAGACCGTCGAGCGGCGCGGACATTCGCGCGAGATCATCGAAGCCCTGCTCGCCGCCGGTGCCGACCGCGAGTACTTCGCTGACAAGACGCGACTCGATAGCCTGGCCGCCTCGCTGACGACACCACTCCGCACCCTGACCGTGCAGCCGGACGAAGAGCACAACCGTCATCTGCTTCAGGTGGACGATCGATCGAGCGGGTATCCGCGCCAGGATCGAATCGGACACGACGTCGTGACGGCGGCCGAGTACCGAACGCTCCTGGCAAATCACAGGGATATGCCGGCCGTTGACGGGGAGGTCATCGTCTCGACCGCGAGCGAGACCGATGGCGAGGGTGAATCGACGAAGACCGTTCACCCGGCCGACGTCCGGCTGCGCTCGCGCGACGAACTGCTGGAGTTCTTCCTCGCGGCAGGCAAGAAAGGCGTCGCCGTCAATCGCTACAAGGGTCTCGGCGAGATGAATCCCGATCAGTTGTGGGCGACGACGATGGATCCGAAGGTTCGGACGCTGCTGCAGGTGCGCGCTGAAGATCACACGGAAGCGGATCTGATGTTCACGACGCTCATGGGCGATCAAGTCGAGCCGCGGCGCAAGTTCATCGAGGATAACGCGCTCGACGTCAAGAACCTGGACGTCTGAGCCGAATCCCGAGTCCCTAATCACAAACCCCGACGATGGCAGACCTAGTACCAGAGCAGATCCCGGTAAACATCGAAGACGAAATGAAGCGGTCGTACATGGATTACGCCATGAGCGTAATCATTGGACGAGCGCTGCCTGACGTCCGGGACGGCCTGAAGCCCGCCCATCGCCGCGTGCTGTACGGCATGAAGACGATGGGGCTCTCGGCGACGCGCGGCTATCGCAAGTGCGCCAAGATCGTCGGCGAGGTGATGGGCAACTTTCATCCCCACGGCGACGCGTCCATCTACGACACCCTCGTGCGGCTGGCGCAGGATTTCAACATGCGCTACCCGCTCGTGGAAGGCCAGGGAAATTTCGGGTCGATTGACGGCGACATGCCCGCGGCGATGCGGTACACCGAGGCTCGCCTTCAGGCGCTCGGCGACGACATGATGACGGATCTCGACAAGGAGACCGTCGACTACACTCCGAACTACGACGAGACGACCGAAGAGCCGACCGTTCTTCCCGCGCCGTTTCCGAATCTGTTGGTCAACGGTTCGGCCGGCATTGCCGTCGGCATGGCCACGAATGTCCCGCCGCACAATCTGCGTGAGATCGTGGACGCCTGCATCTGGCTGGCCGACAACACGTACCTGCGCACCGATGCGTCTGAAGAACCGCCGCCGAGCCGTGCCGAAAAACTCAAGCAGATGATCCGGCTGGTGCCCGGTCCCGACTTTCCGACGGCCGGCTACATCGTCGGTCGCGGCGGCGTCCTGCAGGCGTACAGCACCGGCCGTGGCTCGATTGTCCTGCGCGCAAAGTCGACGACCGAAACGAGCAAGAAGGGCGATCGCGTCTCGATCATCGTCACCGAAATTCCGTATCAGGTCAATAAAGCCAAGCTGATCGAGCGCATCGCGGATCTGGTGCGCGACAAGGTGGTCGAAGGCATCTCTGACCTTCGCGATGAATCCGATCGCGACGGCATGCGGATCGTCATCGAGTTGAAGCGTGGCGAAGTGGCGGAGGTCGTGCTCAACAACCTCTACAAACACACGCCGCTGCAATCCTCGTTCGGCATCATCATGCTGGCGATCGTCGGCGGACGCCCGCGCGTGCTCAACCTGCTCGAACTGGTCGAGAGCTTCGTCGATTTCCGTCGCGAAGTCGTGCGCCGGCGCACCGAGTTCGAGCTCAAAAAGGCGGAAGCGCGCTATCACATCCTCGAAGGCCTCAAGACTGCGCTCGATCACCTCGATGAAGTGATCAAGCTGATTCGGGCGTCGAAAACGCCACCTGAGGCGCGAGACGGCCTGATCACGACGTTCGGTCTGTCACAGATCCAGGCGCAGGCGATTCTGGACATGCAGCTCCAGCGCCTCACGGGTCTGGAGCGCCAGAAGATTCTCGACGAGCTGGCCGAGTTGCTCAAGACGATCGAGCGTCTTCGCGCCATCCTGGCAAGCGAACGCCTGCTGATGCAGATCATCGTCGACGAGCTGAAGGAGGTCCGCGAGACGATACGGAGACGATCGACGAACCGAGATCATCGACGAGTCCGGTGATCTGACGGTCGAGGACCTGATCGCCGAAGAGGACATGGCGATTTCGGTCAGCAACACAGGCTATATCAAGCGCACTGCGATTACGACGTATCGGAGCCAGCGGCGCGGCGGCAAGGGCCGAATCGGCATGCGCACGCGCGAGGAGGACTTCGTCAGTCATCTCTTCGTGGCGTCGACGCACGCCTACATCATGATCTTCTCCGACCGCGGCCGCGCGTACTGGTTGAAGGTCCACGAGATTCCCGACGTCGGGCCGGGCGGCAAAGGGAAGTCGATCGCCAACCTCGTCTCGATGGAGGAAGGCGAGCGCATCGCGGCATGCTGGCAGTCAAGGAATTCGAGGACGACAAGTTCATCGTGATGGGCACGCGACTGGGTATCGTCAAGAAGACGGCTCTGTCGGCGTTCAGCAATCCGCGGGCCGGCGGCATCATCGCTGTGGGCGTCGAGGCCGGCGATTCGGTGATTGCGGCCCAGGTGACCGACGGGAGCGGCGAGGTGTTCATCGCGCACCCGGTACGGCATGGCGATCCGCTTTCCGGAAACGGACGTGCGCCCGATGGGCCGCGCCGCGTACGGGGTTCGCGGGATCTCGTTGCGCGGTGACGACTTCGTCGTGTCGATGGAAGTCGTCAAGGCCGGCGGCACGCTTCTGACCGTGACCGAGCGCGGTTTCGGCAAGCGCACGGAAATCGAGGAATACCGCGTGCAGTCGCGCGGCGGCGTCGGTATCATCAACATCGCGACGACAACGAAGAACGGTCTCGTGGTCGGCGTGTCGTACGTGCAGCAGGGCGACGAGCTGCTGCTCATCACGCAGCAGGGGATGATTCTCCGGATGGCGACGAACGACGTTCGCGCCATCGGCCGTGCGACGCAAGGGGTCACGCTCATCAACATCGAAGGCGAAGACAAGGTCGTTTCGATCGCACGCCTCGTCGAAAAAGAGGACGAAGAGACGAACAACAACACGTAACCCCGCCCGTTCAGGACGGCGACATCCCGTGAGCCGATATTGGAGGTGGCCATCATGCACCAGCCACGTTCGCGTGTTCCGGCGCTCGGCATTGCTCTCCGTGGTGTTCAGCTCGCATCGCCTGCTCCGGATCCGAGCAGTCCATCGTCAGCCAGTTCTTCAGCGCGTCCCGCCTTCGGGACAGCACATCCCTCGACAGGGTCGCCACGGTCATCTTCGATCCCCGGACGCAGGGCTCCGTCACGACGTTCAGATCCAGAACGTCTCGCCGGAACAACACAGCCCCTGCCGCTCAAGGCGCTCGCGAAAGCACAGGACGATGCGAAGGCGGAGGAGGCGCGCGTTCAGCAGCCGAGAAGGAGGAGTACCAGAACGCGAACCTCGAAGCGATTCAACGCGTGCTGAAAGCGGAGCGCGAGAACGGCAAGGTCGCCGGCCAGGACGTCGAAGTTCAGGCGACGTGGACGAAGTTCCGCGAAGAGAGCGCCGCGATGTCGAAGAAAGTCGCTGACTCGCGCCGGAGTCTGAAGACGGAGACCCAGTTCGTCGATCAGAGCGTCAATGCCGGCGGACGTTCGGCAATCGACGTCACCCGGTCCGACGGGGAGGTGGCGTGGAAGGACGTGACGGTTTCGGCGCCGGTCAGATTGCCGAGCGGCGAGACCGTCCAGAAGACGCTGGTCCTGACGCTGCAGCGCGCGGTGCTCAAAGGCGAAAAGGACATCGACAGGCCGCTGGATCGTGACGAAATGTCGCGACGAGGCCGCCGCCGCTACCGTCAAGTCTTGAGCAGGAACCCGGAGCGCGAAGGCGCGTAGGCCAGGCGCGAGAGGCTTTAGCCGAGCGGCAACTACGCCGGCTCGAGCCTCGCGTACTTGGCGCGCAGCGTCTTCTGTCCGACCGCAGCGAAGCGCACGACGAGCTTCGTGTCGTTGTCCAGCCGCTCGATGCTGAGCACGCTACCGACCCCGAACTGCGGATGCCGCACCCGCATGCCCAGCCGAAGACTCATACCCGTTGACTGGTCTTCGTCTTCGTACGCGTATGCAGGCTCGGCTTCCTTGAGCCGCCGGCGGCCGTACGGATTGGTCCGGAATTCGTAGAAATTGCTCTGGTAGGAGCGGTCGCCCGCCGACATCGTTCGGCGCGATCCGTTCGACGAGGTCCGCCGGCACCTCGTCGATGAATCGAGACGGCTCGCTTGACTGGTACTCTCCGAAGATGCGGCGCCTTGCTGCCCCGGTGAGGACGAGCTTCGACTTGCGCGCGCGTCATGCCGACGTAACAGAGCCGGCGTTCTTCCTCGAGCTCGTCCGCGTCGTCGCTCGACCGGGAGTGCGGGAAGAGCCCCTCTTCGAGTCCGGCGAGCACCACGACGGGGAACTCGAGTCCCTTCGCGCTGTGAAGCGTCATCATCCAGACGCGCGCGTCCTTCGTTCCGGCTTCCTCATCGACGTCGGAGAGGAGCGAGAGACGGTCGACGAAATCCGGTCAGCGACGGCTCGGCTTCGCGGCTCTCGTACTCACGTGCGGCCGAGACGAGTTCCGCGAGGTTTTCGATTCGGCTCTCCGCGTCTTCCGTCCGATCTTCACGGAGATCCTGGAGATATCCGCTTCGGTCCAGCATCTTGCCGATGGTGATGGACACCGGCTCGGCCCGGGCGACGTCGGTGAGCGCGACGATCAGATCGCGAAATGCCGCGAGAGAAGCCGCAGCACGGTTCGGGAACCTTCGGCCCTCGATCCCGTGCACGAATCGCGCCCACAGCGAGCTGACCGTGATGGCTGGTGCCAGGCCCGCGGCCAGCAGCGGCAGATCGCTGGCGATGGGGGCGTCGGCGGTGACGTCGACGCCTTCCACCGCCTCCATCACGGCCTTGCCGATTCCTCTTGCCGGCGTGTTGATCACCCGGCGAAGACTGACATCGTCGTGCGGGTTGATGACGAGCCGCATGTAGGCGAGCGCGTCCTTGATTTCCTTCCGCTCGTAGAATCGGACGCCGCCGACGATCTTGTAGGCCACGCCCTCGCGCATCAGCGCGTCCTCGATCGTTCGCGATTGCGCGTTCGTGCGGTACAGCACGGCGACCGTCGCGTCCACGTCGTCGGCCAGAGCTCCGCGCGCGACTTTCGTGATGAAGTCGGCTTCTTCGAGCTCGTCTCCGCCGCGGAAGTAGCGTGATGCGGTCTCCGCCCTTGCGATCGGTCCAGAGGTGCTTGTCCTTGCGGTTGCGGTTCTGCCTGATGACCGCTGACGCCGCGTCGAGAATGATCTGGGTCGACCGGTAATTGCGTTCGAGCTTGACGATCGTCGCCTCCCCGAAATCCTGCTCGAAGTCGAGGATGTTCCGGAGGTCGGCGCCGCGCCATTTGTAAATCGATTGGTCGGGGTCACCGACGACGCACAGATTGCGATGCACGGCGGCGAGCCGGCGGATGAGCAGGTACTGCGGCCGGTTGGTGTCCTGATATTCGTCAACCATCACGAACCGGAACTGCTCGGCGTACTTCGAACGGACGCGCTCCGACTGCTCGAAGAGGTCGACGGTCTTGAGCAGCAGGTCGTCGAAGTCGAGCGCGCTCGAGTCCTTCAGCGCCTTGAGGTAGTGCTGGTAGACCTTGGCGATCTCCTCATCACGTCGATTCCAGCCCGCCGAACCGGCCATCACGTCTGGCGATTCCATCCGGTTTTTCGCATGGCTGATGCGCGACAGCGCGGCCCGCGGCTGGACGAATGTGTCATCGATGTGGAGGTCCTTCAGCGCCTGCTTGATGACGGTCAACTGGTCGGACGAGTCGTAGATCACGAAGTCCCGCGACAGGCCGATTGCCGGCGCTTCGCGGCGCAGCAGTCGAGCGCACAGCGCGTGAAACGTCGAGACCCACATGCGACCGCACTCGGATCCGAGAAGATCCTCGACGCGAGTGCGCATCTCTTCCGCGGCCTTGTTGGTGAACGTGACGGCGAGGATTTCGTGCGGCTCGGCGTGGCCGTCACCGATCAGGTACGCGATCCGGCTGGTGATGACGCGTGTCTTGCCTGAGCCGGCACCGGCCAGGATGAGCAGCGGTCCGCGAATGTGCAGGACGGCTTCGCGCTGTTCAGGGTTGAGGGAGTCGAGGAACTGCATAGGGCTAAGGGCGTAGGGCTGAGGGCTGACGATGAGACCTGACTCTCAGCCCTTAGCCCTCAGCTCTCAGCCCTACGCGATCTCTATTCTACCGTGACGCTCTTCGCGAGGTTCCTCGGCTGGTCGACGTCGCAGCCACGGCGGACGGCGATGTCGTACGCGAGGAGCTGCAGCGGCACGACCATGATGATCGGTGTCAGAAGCGCCGGCGCCTTCGGCAACTCCAGCACGAAATCGTTCTCGGTGTTCAGGATCGACCGCAGCTTGTCGTCGCCACGCTGCGTGATGGCGATGACAGAGCCGCCGCGCGCCTTGACCTCCTGCATGTTGCCGATCATCTTCTCGAAGACGTGATCGTGCGGCGCAATGGTCACCACCGGCATCTGCTCGTCGATGAGCGCGATCGGCCCGTGCTTCATTTCGCCCGCAGGGTAGCCTTCGGCATGAATGTAGGAGATTTCTTTCAGCTTCAGCGCGCCTTCGAGGGCAATCGGGTAATTGATGCCGCGGCCGAGATACAAGAAGTCGGTTCGCGTGTGGAATTTCGCGGCCACTGCTTTCGACCTCCGACGTGATCTTCAGCGTCTGCTCGAGGAGCAGCGGCAGCTGCAACAGCGCGTCGATGTGCGGCCGTGAATCGGCGGGCGAAATGGCTCCCCGCACCTGACCCAGCCGCAGCGCCAGGAGATAGAGAGCCACAAGCTGCGACGTGAACGCCTTGGTCGACGCGACCCCGATCTCGGGCCCCGCGTGCGTGTGAATCGTCCCGTCGGTTTCGCGGGTGGCCATACTGCCGACGACGTTGCAGATGGCGATGCTGTTGGCGCCTTCCTTCTTGGCCTCCCGAAGCGCCGCGAGCGTGTCGGCCGTCTCGCCGGATTGCGTGATGACGACTGCCAGAGTGTTCTTCGTCACAATCGGCTTGCGGTACCGGTATTCCGATCCGTAATCGACGTCCACGTGGACGCGCGCGAGCTGCTCGATCATGAACTTGCCCACGAGCCCGGCGTGCCACGAGGTCCCGCACGCCAGGATGGTGACGCGGTCCACCGCCGCGAGCGTCGCGTCGCTGATCTTCATTTCCTCGAGGAACACCTTTCCGGTGTCCTGTGAGACGCGCCCGAGGATGGTTTCGCGCGCTGCGGTCGGCTGCTCGAAAATCTCCTTGAGCATGAAGTGCTTGTATCCCGCCTTCTCCGCCATGATCGGATCCCAGAGCACGCGCTGCGTCGCTTTGGAAACCGGCCGGCCGAAGAAATCGGTGAACTCGACCCCGCTTTTCGTGATGACAGCCATCTCCTCATCGCCGAGGAAGACGACGTCCCGGGTGTGGCTGAGGATGGCGGGGATATCGGAGGCGACGAAGAACTCGTCCTCGCCGAGCCCGATCACGATCGGAGGCCCGTTTCGAACCGTGACGATCTTCTCGGGATCGTCGGCCGAGATCAGCACCAGCGCGAACAGGCCCCGCATCAGCATCAGCGCACGCCGCACCGCGTTTTCCAGACCGTCGTCTTTCATTTCGCGCTCGACGAGATGCGCGACAATCTCCGTGTCGGTCTCGGTGACGAACTTGTGACCCTGCCGCTGGAGCTCGAGCTTCAAATCGAGATAGTTCTCGATGATGCCGTTGTGGACAACGACGATCTTTCCGGTGCAGTCACGGTGAGGGTGGGCGTTTTCCTCCGTCGGCCGCCCATGGGTCGCCCAGCGCGTGTGCCCGACGCCGTAGTCGCCCGTCAGCGGTGAACCGACGATGACCGCCTCGAGGTTCGAAAGCTTGCCCGCGCTGCGGCGCAGATCGACCTGACCGTTCTTCACGACCGCCACGCCGGCCGAATCGTACCCGCGATACTCGAGCCGTCGCAGTCCGTCGATGAGCACCGGAACGACGTCTTTCTGACCGATGTAGCCGATGATTCCGCACATCGTGATGTCCTCAGCCCTTTTGCTTCTTTTTTCGGTTCGCGACCCAGTTCTCGATGTTTCGTTGCTTGCCGGCGCTGACCGCCAGCGCGTCGGCCGGAACATCCTCGCGGATCGTCGTGCCGGTTCCGATGTAGGCGTTCCTGCCGACCGTCACGGGCGCCACGAGCTGACTGTCGCTGCCGATGAACGCGCCGTCCTCGATGACCGTCTGGTGTTTCTTCTCGCCGTCGTAGTTGCAGGTGATGGTCCCCGCACCCACGTTGACTCTCTCGCCAATCCTGGTGTCGCCGAGATACGAGAGGTGCATCGACTTCGAATCCGGGACCCAGCACGGTGTTCTTGAGCTCGACGAAATTGCCGACGCGCGCCTTTTCGCGGACGTCTGAATCCTTGCGAAGGTGCGCGAAGGGACCGATCCGCGCGTCCGCCGCCACGCGCGCCTCGACGAGCACGCAGTGATTGAGAATCGTGGCACGGTCGCCGATCCGGGAATTCACGATTCGCACGCCACTGTGAATCTCGCAGCCGGTCCCGATCGTCGTCGAACCTTCGAGCGAGACGCCGGGATGGATGATCGTGTCCGGTCCGACGGTCACATCACGATCGATGTACGCTGTCGCCGGATCTTCGAGCGTCACGCCCGCCGCCATCAACGCCGCGTTCTTTTCATCTCTCATGATGCGATTGACCGCCGCCAGCTCGGCGCGATTGTTGATTCCCCTGACCTCATCCGCGTCGGCCGCCATGAGGGCCTCGACGCCCCGCCCGTCCCCTCTGAAGATCGTGACGATGTCGGGCAGGTAGTACTCGCGCTGCGCGTTATGCGTGCCGATCCGGCGAATCCCGTCGAACAGCCCCTCGAGCGCGAACGCGTAGATCCCGGTATTCACCTCGCGAATCAACCGCTGCTCGGGCGTGGCGTCCCGTTCCTCCACAATACAGGCAAGTTGGCCGCCCGATTCGCCCGCGCGAACGATTCGTCCGTAGCCGGTCGGATCGTCGGCCACCACGGTCAGGACAGTGACTGCAGCTTTAGCTGTAACGTGATGCTGTAGAAGATTTTCGAGTGTTCTCGTCGTCAGCAGAGGAACGTCACCCGACAGCAGGATCAGCGTTCCCCGGGCTCGTGCGAGCGAGACTTCTGTCTGGAGGACCGCATGCCCCGTCCCGAGCTGTGGCTCCTGAACCACGAACGCCAGGTTCTGGTGTCGCGCCAGCCCGTCACGCAGCCAGTCCGACTGATGGCCGACGACAACTGTGGTCGAGAGCGGGCGAAGGGCATCGGCGGTCCGAAGGACATGTTCGATGAGCGGCAGGCCGCAGACCCGATGCAGCACCTTCGGCATCGCCGAGTGCATTCGTGTTCCCTTGCCGGCGGCAAGGACGGCGATGTGAACGTCCATGATTTAGATCGACGATTCCTGGGCTCGAACCCCCCGAGAGCGAGGGCTCGTGCGTTCGGCCGATGTCCCCTGACAGCAATTATCGACCGGTTCGGCTGCGAAACGGTCGCCGCTTCGGATCGAGGGGTCTTGGCGCGTTCGGAGGGGCCTCCAGCGCCGCCCGGAACGTTTCATCGTCATGCAGCGGCTCGAGATCCGGATCGTTGCGGGCGAGGGCCCTATTTTCAGGGTTTAATGCGATGGCGCGTTCCAGATGGGCGACGGCTTCGGTGGGCTCATCCCGCTGGGCGTGGGCGACGGCGAGCATGTAGAGCGCGTGATCGTTGTCCGGATCCTCATCCCGGACAAGCCGAAGATGAGCAATGGCCTGATCGTACTGACCGCCATTGATGGCGAGAGTGGCCGCGTACAAGCGCTCGTCGACCGTTTGCGGCGAATCCTGGCGCTGTGCGGCCTGCCGCTGGCAGATGTTCAGATACAGCCGAACTCTTTCGTGCAGTTCTTTTTCGTCGGGATACTGCCTGAGCACGGCCTCGAGCGAGTCGATCGCCGAGCGATAGTCGTGCCGCTGCAGCGCCTCAAGGCCCCTCTCGTACAGAGCTACGGCTTCGAAATAGGTCGATCGACGCTGTGGCGCCGTCGAGCCGGAAGGTCGAGTTGGATCCAGAAAACGAGCAGGCGTTGACTGTGGAGAGGGCTTCACTGGTCGAGACGGAGGCCGCCGCTGCTTCGCCATGGACGTGTGCGGGGAGGCGTTTGAACGTCAGTTCACGCGCCCGAAAGCGGCGGGTAAAGTAGCAGAACGGGCATGCGTGGTCAAGTTGGCTGTTTGACCGATTTCTTGGCGTCCTCGATCGCCCGGTACAGTTGATTGGCGGTTAGGCCGTGGTCCTTTGCGACTGCGGCGACCGCCTGACGCCGGGATCGCGAGGTGACGGTATCCAGAACAGCAGAAGAATCGGTCTTATGACCAATTTCAAGCACGACTGTGAATTCACCCAAGGGCTTCTCGAGGTCCCTTCAAAACTGATGATATCTGTCGTTTGACCAATGTCTCATGGGTCTTGGTTAACTCACGACCGACGAATATCTCTCAGATCGCCAAGCAAGCCCTGGAGTTCGCCTAGCGTTTGGCGGATGCGATGGGGGGCTTCGAAGAAGACGGCGGCGCCTTCGGTTCTGGAGAGGCGTTCAAACCAGTCAATTCTGGCTTTTGACCGAGTTGGGGGAAAGCCGAGGAACGTGAATTCCGCGCTCGACGTGCCCGAAGCCGTCAGCGCAGCCAGAACGGCGCTGGGCCCCGGAATCGGAACTACCTTGATTCCGGCGTCGAGCGCAGCCCTGATGAGCGGTCCACCGGGGTCGGAAATCGTTGGCGTTCCTGCATCGGAGACCAGCGCGATGTCTTGGCTGTCCCGCAGCCGCGAGAGCAGGACCGCCGCTTTTCGATGTTCGTTGTGGCCGTGGAAGCTCGTCGTCGGTGTGGCGATGGCGTGGCGCGCGAGGAGGCGTGCCGTTCGCCGAGTATCCTCGGCGGCAATCAGCTTGACCTCGCGTAGCACTCGCAGGGCCCGTAACGTAATGTCTTCGAGGTTGCCGATCGGCGTGGCGACCACGAACAGCGTCCCGGGCATGAACGAGCGCTAATTATTGTACCATTGACGGATCTGTGCTGAGCGCAGCTCGGCCGTGTCCGGCGTTGGTTCTTCGCGGCTAGTCATCGAACGATGATTGTTTCTGAACCCCTTCCCCATTTCGTCGACGACTTGCTCGGATTTCTTCATGAGACGCACCCCACATACGCGACGCTGGATGGAGTGCATGCGCACGACGACCTTCTTGAAGATCTGAGTCGTCATGCGATCGACAGCGAGGCCCATGCGCTCGCGGGGTATCTGCGGCGTCTCGACGAAATCCAGCAGGACACGCTGACGCCGATCGAGCGGCTCGAGCATCGCATGCTGACCGCCAATCTGCAGGCGCGCATGTTCGATCTCGAGGTCGTGCGGCCCTGGGAACGCAATCCGCAGTTCTATTCCGATCTGATCGCGTCGAGCCTCGCGGGGCAGACGCTCTTCTCTCACGCGCCGGCGCCCGAGCGAGCACGACGCGTGCTCTCGAAACTGCGCCAGACGCCCAGGCTCATTCAGGCCGCCCGCGACAACGTCAAGGAACCGCCCGGCATTTTCGTCAAGGTCGGCATCGAAACGATGCGCGGTGCGCTCAAGTTCATCGACGATGAACTGCCGAGGGCGTTCGCTGATCTCGACGACATGCACCTGCTTGGCGATCTTGCCGACGCGCAGACCGAAGCGTCGCACGCGGTGGGCGTCTACCTGCAGGAGCTCGAAGCTCTGGGCCAGAAGGCACGCGCCTCATTCCGGCTGGGCCGCGACAAATTCGAACAGAAGCTTCGCCTCGAAGAAGGCGTCGCACTTCCCGTCGATCGCCTGTTGGCCATCGCGCTCAGAGAACTGCACGCGACGCAGGAGGCCTTCAAGACGCTCGCCGGTCGACTGAACGGGGGCGATCCACTCGAAGCCTGGGCCAAGACGAAAGCCCAGCACCCCGGGCCCGGTGAGCTCGTGACGGTGGGGCGCCAGCAGCTCGACGAGCTCGCGACGTTTCTCGAGCGGCAGTCGATCATCACGATTCCGCGCGGCGAAGAAATCACGGTCGCGCCGACGCCCGATTTCTATCGGTGGTCGTTTGCGAGCATGTGGACGCCGGGTCCGTTCGAAGCCAAACCGTCACGCGCCTACTACTACCTCACGGACGTCGATCCCGCCTGGACGGTCGATCGCCAGGAAGAACATCTGCGCGACTACAACTTCCCGACGTTGTGGTCGATCTCGATTCACGAGGTCTATCCGGGCCACTTCCTGCACTATCAGCACCTGCGCCGCGTCGAATCCAAGGCGCGCAAGTCGATCATGTTCTCGCCGGCGTCCTTCGTCGAAGGCTGGGCGCACTATTGCGAGCAGATGATGGTCGAAGCCGGATTTGGACGGCGCGAGCACGGCATCCAGCTCGGCCAGCTCGCCGAGGCCCTCGTTCGGCTCGCCCGCTTCGTCGTCTGCATTCGTCTGCATGCGGAAGATCTGTCGGTGGAACAGGGCGTCAGGTTTTTCCGCGAGGAAGCGTTCATGGAGGAAGCCAGCGCGCGGAGGGAAGCGGAGCGCGGCACCTTCGACCCGACGTATCTGGTGTACAGCATCGGCAAACTGATGTTGCTCAAGCTCCGGCAGGACGTGAAGCAGGCGCAGGGCAAGTCGTTTTCCCTGCGTACATTTCCACGACACGCTGCTCGCCAACGGCACCGCGCCCTTCTGGCTGCACCGGCAGCTGATGCTCGGCGACGCAGACACGGGTGACGCTCTCGAGTAAAGATGGTGTAGAGGCGACGCTATCGATGCCGCTTTACGAGTACGAATGCGAGAAATGCGCGCACCGGTTCGAGAAGATTGTCAAGTTCTCCGACCCGCCGATCGAGATCGTGTCCGAAGTGTGGCGGCCCCGTGCACAAGCTGATGTCGTCGCCGGCGATTCAGTTCAAGGGCACCGGCTGGTACATCACCGACTACGCGAAGAAGGATTCGGCCGCGGCCGGCAAGACCGACAAGATCGGAGAAGAGCCGACACGTCGACCGAGCCCAAGGGCGACAAGACCGACAGCAAGGCCGAGAAGTCGAACGAAGCCGGAATCGAAATCGGACTCGAAGACGGAAACGAAGTCGGGCAAGTCTGACGCGCACAACGCGTCAACGAAGTCGTAGTTCGAGCCGAGACGTCAGCGGCGCAAGGGCGAGGCTAGTTGGCACCGGAGCGCGAGACTTCAGACCGAGCGACCATTCATCAGCGGCCGACCCTGGCGTGCAGATCGAGTGACGTCAGGTACTCCGAAAATTTTTCCGCAAGATCAGGCCGGCGGCAGCGCGAAGTACACCACCGCTTTCAGGAAGCCAAGCTTGTTGCCCGTGTCGTGACGGACGCCCTTCACCTCGCAGGCGTAAATCGGCCGCGTTTTCAGGAGCTCGCGCAGTCCGTTGGTCAGCTGAATCTCGCCGGTCCGGTCGCTCTTCGTGGCCGCGAGGCACGGAAACAGATCGGGCGTCAGCACGTAGCGCCCGATGATGGCCAGGTCCGACGGTGCTTCCTCGCGGGGCGGTTTCTCGACAAGATCGCGCACACGGTACACGCCGTCACCGAGCGAACTGTCCGGCTCGATCGCGATGACGCCGTAGCTCGAGATCTGGTCGCGTGGCACCCGCTCGACTGCCAGCACCGGACCGCCGAGCCGCTCGAAGACCTTAATCAGCTGCGCCGTCGCCGGCGGTTCCGCGTCGATGACATCGTCTGCCAGGATGACGGCGAACGGCTCGTCGCCGACGAGATCACGCGTCACCAGCACGGCGTGTCCGAGCCCGAGCGGTTCGCCCTGACGGACGTACGCGAGGTTCATCATGCTCGAGATCTTCCGGATCTCGGCGAGTTGATCCTTCTTGCCGCGTGACTCCAGGAACGACTCGAGCTCGATCGAGACGTCGAAATGATCCTCGATCGCGTTCTTTCCCCGACCGGTGACGACGATGATGTTGTGCGCGCCCGACGCGACGGCTTCCTCGACGCCGTACTGGATGATCGGCTTGTCGACGAGCGGCAGCATTTCTTTCGGTTGCGCCTTGGTCGCCGGCAGAAAGCGGGTGCCGAGACCGGCGGCGGGGAACACGGCCTTGCGGACGGTCGTCACGAATCGATCGTAACGTACAATGACCGAGACGAACATGCTGGACGGCGCTTTCGTTCGCGATCACATAGAGCAGGTGCGGGAAGGTTTACGCAACCGTGGTCTCGATCCCACGAGGACCCTTGAAGAAATCGCCACGCTCGAGACCGCGCGCCGCCGACTGATCCCGGAGCTCGAGGGATTGAAGCGGCAGCAGAACACCGCGGGCGACGAAGTGGCGCGCGGTAAACGGCAGGGCCAGGACACCACGCATCTGCACGAAGCCAGCAAGCAGCGCGCGGCCCAGATCAAGCAGCTCGGCGTCCAGCTCGACTCGGTGGAGTACCAGCGCAACTCGGCGTTGATGAATCTGCCGAACCTGCCGCACGAGAGCGTCCCCGTCGGCAAGAGCGCCGCGGACAACGTCGAAGTCCGCCGGTCGGGCGAACCCCGCCGGTTCGACTTCGAGCCGCAGGCGCACTGGGATCTGGGGCCGGCGCTCGGCATTCTCGACTTCGAACGCGCTACACGGATCGCCGGCGCGAGGTTTTCAGTGCTGATGGGTGCGGGCGCCCGGCTCTCACGCGCGCTCATCAACTTCATGCTGGACCTGCACACGCGCGAGCACGGATATCGGGAAATTCTGCCGCCGTTTCTCGCCAACCAGAGCGCACTGGCCGGGACGGGCCAGTTGCCGAAATTCGAGCAGGACCTGTTCAAGATCGGCGGCGAATGGGACTTGTACTTGATTCCAACGGCTGAAGTCCCGTTGACGAATCTTCATCGCACCGAGATCCTCGACGGCCGCGAGCTGCCGCTCTACTACACGGCGTACACCCCCTGTTTTCGCAGCGAGGCGGGTTCTTACGGCCAGGATGTCCGCGGCCTGATTCGTCAGCACCAGTTCGATAAGGTGGAGCTCGTCAAGTTCACGACGCCGGATCAGTCCGTACGCCGAGCTCGAATCGCTCACGCGACATGCCGAAGAAGTCTTGAGGCGCCTCGAGCTGCCGTATCGAACGATGGAGTTGTGCACGGGCGATCTGGGATTCGCTGCGGCCAAGACCTATGACATCGAAGTGTGGCTGCCGAGCCAGAAGGCGTACCGGGAGATTTCGTCCTGCACCAACACCGAGGCGTTCCAGGCGCGGCGGGCGAACATCAAGTTTCGCGTCGGGCGGCGCGGGGTCCGGCAAAGCCGAATTCGTCCACACGCTGAACGGATCGGGCCTCGCCGTGGGCCGCACGCTGGTCGCGATTCTCGAAAACTTCCAGGAAAAAGACGGCTCGGTTGTCATCCCGCCGGCCCTACGGCCGTTCATGGACGGCCGCGAGCGGATCACGAAAGCCGGAACGCCCGCCTAGAGCTTCCAGTCGGGTGTTGCGACGTACGCGCGCGTGATGTCGGCGACCGTGCGTGTGCCGCAGTTGCCCATGACCAGCTTGAGCTCTCCCTGCAGGATTTCGAGCACGCGGTCCACGCCGGCCTGACCGAATGCGCCGAGGCCCCAGAGAAACGGCCGACCGATGCCCACGGCTTTCGCCCCGAGCGCCAGGGCCTTGAACACATCGGTGCCTCGCCTGACGCCGCCGTCGACGAAGACCGGCACGCGGCCGCCGACTTCGGCAATGACTTCGGGCAGCGCTTCGATCGTCGCCCTGCCTGTTTCCGTCGCGCGCCCGCCGTGGTTGGAGACGAGGATGCCGTCGAGGCCGTGATCAACCGCGAGCCGCGCGTCCTCGCGCGTGTCGATTCCCTTGATGACGAACTTGCCTTTCCAGAAGGCGCGCAGCCGATCCACGAATGCCCAGTCCATGGCCGGGTTCTGCGTGCTGACGCCCGTCATGTTGATGCCCTCGGTACATCTTTCGATCCGACGTTGCCGGTCCGGGCTGCCCCTTGTGACACGCGCCGCATTGCCCGAGGTCCTTCGGTCGCGTGCGAAGGTACGTCTCGCTGTTGCGCCCAGTCGTGTTGTCCACCGTCAAGGCGATGACCGAACAGCCGGCTGCCTCGACGCGGCGCAGTAACTGCTCGCAGGCTTCCCACTTGTTCGGGGCGTAGAGCTGATACCACACGGGGCGGCCGAGCGCGGCGTTCACGTCCTCCACGCCGGTCGATGTCGCCGTCGAGAGAATCTGCAGGGCGCCACGCGCGCGCGCCGCGCGCGCGACGGCGACTTCGCCGTCCATGTTGAAGGATTTTTCACCACCCGTCGGGCAGAGAAAAATCGGGCTGCTGTAGGTCGTGCCGAAAAGTTCGACGCGGGTGTCCACTTTGGTGGCATCGCGCAGGCGCCTGGGTCGAAGCTGTACGTGCGAGTAGCCCTGCCGGTTCGCCCTCAGCGTCACATCATCGTCGACGCCGCTGGCCATGTATGCCCAGTGGCCCGGGAGGACTTTTCTGTGCGCGGCTTCCTCGAAATCCATGACGCTGAGCGCGTCTGCGGGGGTGGCGATGACGTCCGTAGCATGATCCTGAACGGCCGCGACGTTCCGTCCGAGAAACGCCGAAACGCCGCCGAGTGAGGCAACATAAGGGCTGGCGGCGAGAAACTTCAGAAACTCACGCCGACTCTCGGCTTTCATCTCTCTATCCTCCGACTGAGCCCTCAGCCCTGAGCCCTTCGCTTTGGGCCCTACAGTTTTTCATACGCGAAGCCGCGCTCCTGCACGTATCCGATCGCCCAGGTGTGTGCCGGAACCATCCGCACGCCGGGGTTCAGCCCGGCGATGAGGTCCGCGCGCACCTCCTGCGACTTCGCGCCGGCTTTCTCTGCCAGCTCAGAGGCGACCGCGCCGAGCGCGAAGTTACATTGCCAGAACACAACGCCGCGGCCCTGAAGCGCGCGAACGGTCGCGCCGCCGGCCCCGTTGGGAGCTCCGAGGAAGATGTTACGGACCGAGGGTTTCCCCGTCGACGGATCCTTGATTCCGAATACCTCACCCAGCTTGTATTTCTCCCAGATCGGATCGCTGGCGTTCATCCCAAACGCCTTGTGCGAGATCGCGACGATGACGTTGATGTCGTCGGGCGGCTCGAGCTTCGAGATCTCCCGGTGCGCTGCGAAGTAGGTGACTGGTTGCCTGAGCGGCGAGTCAACGGACAAGTCAAACGACCCGAGATCGAACACCTGCTTGTGCTTGCCCTTGAACGCATCGAACCACGAGATGTCAATGGCGCCGGCGGCAGGCATCCCGCCGGGCGCCTGTGCACCGGCAGCCGCGGACAACGCCGAAAAGCCGATCGTGGCCAAGAAACTACGTCGATCGTGCTCAGCAGACACAGGCGTCTCCTTTTCAGTCGCGCGGAAAGTCAGGCTTCGTGTCGCGCAGGATTTCAAGGACGGCGACACGGTCCGGGGCGGACAGGCCCTCGTATTTCCGGTGCGCGTCCCGGCCGGACAGAATCGTCTGCATCCGATCGTAGAGCGCGGCCTTGACGTCAGATCCCAGCCCGTCGAACGCCGCCGAGTATACGAGATAACTGCACGGATATCGGAACAGCCGCGTGTCGAGGTCGAGCTGCGCGAGCGAACGGCCGCGTCGATCTTTCGGGATCTTCGACGCGAGGTGTGCGGCAAACCCCGGCCGGGCCGTCAGGGGCACCGACGGCGGGACCTCGCCGACGAACAGCAGGTAGTCGGCCAGTTCGTTGACCAAGCGCTGCGGTACGGAGTGCGCCGCCTTCTCGCTCGATGCGATCCGCGACTCCCAGTTCAGTCTGGTCAGGAGATTGACGGCGTGCACCTGGTGGTCGAACACCAGGAGCGAAACGATGTCGCTGGACGCCGACGGGTAGCCGCGCGTTTCCGGCGCGCTGTTCATCCAGTCCACGAACACCTGGTTCGAGGTGGTGCCTGTCGGCGAGAACGTGATGTTGCCCTCGTGTCCGCGTTGCGAGTACGGTGCCGGTGCGCCCTCCAGCGTGACGAACCATCCGCCCCAGCGATCCGGATGCGGCGTCTGGTGATCGACGTCCACGCTCTCCTTCGTCAGCGGACTTCCATCGTCGGTTACCACATGGCTGCGCGCGATCAAGCCCGGGACGTCGAGCGTGCCGTGCGTCGCGTGGCACGTGAGGCAGCTGGTCCGTCGAACCGGGACGGGAGCGTCCGTCGTCTGATCGAGCGTGTAGAAGATGACGCCCTGCTGTGGATCGTGTGCCGCAATCTCGATGACGGGAGCGCCCGGGACGTAGCCGACCGCGAGGGACTCGTCGAAGAACAGCGCGCGGGGATTGTGCGGGTTCGTGATCGCCTGCTGTGCCCCCGTTTTCGAGAACACGAGGAGCTGGGATTCGAGCGGCACACCCAATGTGGCCAGCAGGGACTTCAAATAGCCGGTCTGCGGGTCTCGCCGGAGAGCCGAAGCGGCGCCGGAGAGAGCTTCATTCAGCCTGGCGACGCGATCGGTCGTCGGTCGGGTCGCGTATTGGATGGCGGGATGGGTATCGAGCGTTCCGACGCGCGGGTCCTGGCCCTGACTCGAGACTGACGCAACGACGACTCCCACCGTCAACGCCGTGGCGCCGGCCACGCGCGATGACCACCGTCGCTTCATAGGCACAATCTTACCCGGACCGTGCGCGAGTCGCGGTGCGGCAGGTGGATGGTCGCCGGTTCACGTCGCCGGAGAGTTCGGGTTTGAGACCACGTCCGGCGGCGGGTGGATTTTCGTCGTCAGCCAGACGAGGACCTGACTCCCAATGATGACCACGAAGACCAGCATCGAGGCGTCGCCCAGTTCGGCGCGCTGCCAGTCCGATTTCAAGTCCGGCCAGCTTGATTTCGCCACATAGAGCGCCGCTGCGACGATCAGCATTGCGGCGGCTGCGAACACCTGAAGGCCGACGGTGACGCCTTGGGGTGGGTTGTGTTCGAGTACCGCGTCCTGCTCCGCGCGGACCCACGCGTGCCAGAAAGCGAGCAGCGTCAGATAGGCGATCCACGCGCAGAGAATCGCTGCACCTCCGTGAACGGTCAGAGTGGCGAGTGAGCGCGGCAGGCGTGAAAGAAATTGACCGACGCCGATGACGTTCAGCGCGTTGCCCATGCTCGCTTGCATGGCATCCAGTTCTGCGCCCCGCTGCACGACGGCCACCAAGACGGCGACGGGCACGAGCCATCTCGTCCCTCTGAGCCATGCCACCCTCCAGCGGCTGCGCTCGTCGATGCCGGCGTGCTTGAAGGGAAGCGCACTGCGCCACGCGCTGTTCGCAGTCCGCGCCAGGACGTGGACAACGGGGAGCACGAAACCATCCCGATTCTGCCAGTACGTCGTGTGATCTCTCAGGAGCGATGCCTCATTCCAGATACGCTTGCCCACAGGTCGATCCTGAGACCGTGTATGCGTCGCGCCGTTGGGCACTGGATCGGCGGATGCCCAGAAGTCGCGCCAGTCGGTGATGCCTGACGGCGATCGAATCGTGCCCTTGATTTGTTCCTGGACCTCTTTCGACAACGTGAGGCGAAGCGTGCCGATGAGCACCATGCCGATCATGACGGTGAAGAAGAACGGCATGACCGGCGCGTCGAAGTGCTCCGCGACGGCGACGCCGCCGAACACGACGCCCAGAAAGATGATGACCAACGCGGCGATGGCGGCTTTCTCTACTCGGGGGTTCCCCTTGCCGAAGCGCTTGTTCACGTGCAGCATGAGCGTGACGGCCGCGCCCACGGCGAGCGTGAGGCTGAAGAATATCGCCGGGATGGCCCACAGTTCTGTCGGCGTCAGCTGTCCGGTTCCCCACAGATGCCAGAACCAGAATCCAAGAATGGCCATGGCGACCAGGCCGACGCACGCCGCGCGCACCGGATCGCGGTCGATGAAGGTCTCATCCGTCTTTCTGTCGCCCGTGAGGCTGGAATGTGTGCTCAACCACCGAAGTGCGCCGAGTTTGTTGATGCCCGCGCCAAACGTGACGAACACGAGGCGCCGCTCGTTCGTGGGGTCTTCAATGACGGCGCTGCCGGTTTCCTCAACCGTGTTGTCTTCGAGCCGCGTCAACGCTTCGAGTGACACGGTTGCGCCCTGCGAGTGAGCCAGAATGACCTGCGCGTGGCAGCCGGCGGCGTCGCACAGCCGCTGAAGTGTGGCAAAGGCGGTTGTCACCGCTGAACACATCGCGGCGGAGCGCACGGGGCTTTCGAGAAACACCAGACTGTCGCCCACCGTCGCGGCGAGCGCTCGCTGGAATCGCCCGATGGCGGTGCGCAGCGTGCCATTCGGGATGGCGCCAACCAACGCCAGGGAAGCCAGAAGCAGCACGATGAAGGGCGCGAGGAAAAGCAGGAGCAGTGCCTGGGCGACCGCGCCGGCTCGTTTGATCTGACGACGGTAGGCGATGGGCTCGTCGCCACATCGATGGAAATGCTGTGCGGCGTGCATGGCGAGCGCGCCGGGAATTGCACGAAAGCTCCAGCCCACGAGCTGGGAAAACGATGGAGCGATGAACGCCTCGGCCCACCAGCCTTCGACGACGATCCAGCGTTCGTCGATGCCGCCGCCGCGAATTCGGACGACCGCATGCGCCGCCGAATCGTCGTGGATGTCCAGGCGCGCGAGCTCGGCGGACTCCACGCTCGCCGAGACCTTGCTCGACGCGCTGCGGTTGATCGTTGCGACGATCGCATCCAGCCAGTTGACCAGCGTGTCGCCGCGTCGCTGTTCGCCGATGCCGTGCACGAGCAGGATGCCGAGCGCGACGGTGTTGTGGGTTGGAGCCCCGTTAGTCATCGTGACCCCTGCAAGAATGCGACATTCTACGCGCTGAGCCGCCTCGTCGATCGTCTGCGCATTAATCGGTGTGCATTTGAAAACTGCCACGGTTCTCTTCTGCTCCTGCCTCGTCCCATCCCCGACGGCCGCGCAATCGAATCCGCCAAGCGTGGAGGTGGCTGCGGGATACGCGCGCATGCGCGGTCCACAGGCCGACCCGAGGGCCTCCCGAGTGTTCGTATCAGTGGAAGGGGACTATCGAGATTGGTTTGGCGTCGTGGGAGAGTTCAGCAGCAACAGCGCTTTTCTGGCCGGACCGAAGCTGACGTTCCGCCGAGTTCACGGTGTCGTCGCCTTCGGCCAGGTTCTGGCCGGCGTCGGCCGAACCGGTGACGATCAGCAAGGGGATCCGGCCCTGTTCATCCAGCCCGGCGCAGGCGTCGATTTGGCGGTTCACCGACACGTCAAGCTGCGACTTGGCGCGGACCGTCGTCGGTCAGCCCTTGGCGCAACCGGCGTTGCGACGGTGGGACAGACCGTCTTTCGTGCCGGACTCGTCGTCCACTGACGCGTCAGGCGATCAGTCGACGATCGCCTGGTAGACGAGACTGCGCGAAAGGCCGTGAATCGGTCGCGTCGTCGCCAGACTCTGGTGCTGGACCATTCCGACGAACGCGAGATCTTCGACCGGATCGATCCAGAACCACGTGCCGGCGATGCCGAACCAGCTGAACGTTCCGTTCGAAACAGAATCGCCGGCTGCGGCCGCGTCCATCACGACCTGAAAGTCCATGCCCCAGCCGGTCCCCGGCGGCATCGTCTTCAGCGCGTCCGCGTTCACATGATTTGTCCGCATCATTTCGACGGTTCGCGGCGCGAGCAATCGGACGCCTCCGAACTGACCGCCCTGCAGCAGCATCTCGCAGAAGTGCGCATAGTCCGATGCGGTCGAGAACAATCCGCCGCCACCCGACGGTCCGAGCGGGACAATCGTTGGATCGGGCCGGTTCGTGTCCACGGCGAGGTTCGCCCCCGCTCCCTGGTGGACCTGCGCGAAGCGTGCGAGCTTGTCCTGCGGAACGTAGAACGCGGTGTCCTTCATGCCCAGCGGTTCGAAAATCCGCGTGCGCAGGAAGTCGGCGAAGGGCTGGCCCGAAAACTTCTCGACCAGGTAGCCCTGAACGTCCACGGCGATGCTGTACGACCACCGCGTGCCGGGCTGCGCGAGGAGCGGCACTTTCGCGAGCCCGTCGATCATCGCCTGCAGCGGCGCTGCCGCGTTCAGCACGTTGGCATCGATGATCATCTTGTCCACCGGGTTGTTGGCGTTGAGGATGTAACCGAGGCCGCCCGTGTGCGTCATCAGCTCCCGCATCGTCATCGATCGGCGCGCGTCCTCGAGCTTGGGTGTCCCGTCGTCGTTCTTCCCGACGTAGACCTTCAGGCGGCCGAGTTCCGGAATGTAGCGAGCGACCAGATCGTCGAGGCGCCACTTGCCTTCCTCGTACAGCATCATCATCGCCACGCCGGTGACGGGCTTGGTCATCGAGTAGATCCGGAAAATCGAGTCCTTCCTGACCGGATCCGGTTTCCGCGCGTCCAGTTGCCCGACAGCGCTGAAGTCGACGACCTTGCCATGCCGTTCGAGGAGGGTGACGAGGCTCGCGACCTGCTTGTCGTCCACGAGGCGCTTCATGGCCGCGTCGAGACGACGCAGGCGCTCGGAGGAAATGCCGACCGATTCCGGCGACGCGGCAGAGAGGTCGCGACCGGCGCGGTCCGCGGGCTTCGCGCGCGGCATCGAGGCCGCGCGGCTGAAGCCATCGCGCTCCTGCGATGATCCGAACGGGGCGACCGTTCCGGCCGCGAGAACGCAGACGATCGTGAAGGCGGCAAGCGCGAAAGGCCGGAGCTTGGGTCGCATGTGCATCCTCATTTATTGAGTGCCGCTTCCCTTGCGGTCTCGCAGCTTGCGCTGCAGGAAGTCGGCAGACGCCTTGTAGGCGCGAATCCAGTTGTCGTGGCGCAGGAAATCGTGAACTTCGTCCGGAAAGACCAGCTGTTCGATCTCCACGTGCCGCTTGCGCAGCGCCGCCACGAGGTTGATCGACTGAATGAACGATACGTTCCGGTCGTCGTCCCCATGAACGAGCAGGACCGGTGACTTCCAGGTGTCGACGCTCGAAAGCGGCGAGGCGTCGAATGCGATTCGCGCGAACTCCGGATCGTCCAACCGGTTGTAGTCGGGCAGGAACGTGTGAATGCCTTCGTTCCAGTCGTGGACGCCGTGCATGTCCACGCCGGCCGCGAACATGTCGGACGCACGCGAAAGTCCCATCGCGGTGAGATAGCCTCCGTACGAGCCGCCCCACAAACCGATGCGCGACGGGTCGACGTCAGGCCGATTCTTCATGAAGAGGCCTGCGCCCATCACGTCGCGAAATTCGCTGCCGCCGGTCGCCCCGTAGTTGAGCGCTTCGCGGAATTCCATCCCGTAGCCGATCCCGCTGCGGTAGTTGACGGAGAGCACGACGTAGCCCTGGCTGGCCAGCCATTGGTTCATCGCGTAGGAATTCCGGTAGTAATACATGTAATGCCAGCCGAGGAGCATCTGACGCCGCGACCCGCCGTGAAAGAAGATCATGGCCGGCCGCTTGTCGCCGGCCTTCAGATCCTTCGGCACGAACAGCTGGCCGTGGATCGCCAGGCCGTCGGCCGACGTGAAGATCACCTGTTGTGGCTCGACGAGCTGGGACGCCGGGAATGTCGACGGCGGGAGCGACTCGGCGACGTCGCGTCCTGGCTGACTGTTCGTGAGAACGACGACGTGCGGCGGCACGCGCGCATCGGATCGGAGGAAGGCCGTGGCCGGCCCACTCGCCGCGGACGCCGGCTGCCACTCGATGCCGTTGCCGTTCGTGAGCGGGATTGGTGCCGCGGTTCCGTTGACGGAAACCTTCCAGAGATGCCGTCGGTCGATGTCGTCCTGGTTCGAGTTGTAGATGACGCGCGCTCGATCCGACGAGAGCGTCGCGTACTCGACCTCGAAGGCGCCCGGCGTCAGCGGTTGCGCGGCGCCGCCCGCGGCGGAGACCGAATACAAGTGGAGCCAGCCGTCTTTCTCCCAGGGAAAGACGATGCGGTCGCCGGCGCCCCAGAAGAGCTGATTCTCCGCGACCATGCCCTGGAAGGCGCTGCCAGGTCCCTTGTCCGCTTTCCAGATCTGCCGGGCCGCGCCTGTCTTCGCGTCGACGACGCGGATGGCCCACGGCTCGTCGGCTTCGCGATGCGGCGCGAACATCGCCGGACGTGCGGCGGCGAACTGCCGGATGAACGCGAGGCGCGTGCCGTCCGGTGACCACGTGATCTGACCGTCTCTGTCGAGCGACGGATCGAGATAGCGCAGCTCGCGATTCGCGAGGGTGAGAAGGCCGACGAAGCTGTGCGTCCCACGGTTACTGACGAACGCGAGCGCCGCGCCGTCGGGCGCCCACGCGATTTGTTGCGCGCCGCCGCGGGCGGTGACGAGCTGCGCGCCTTTTGCGTCGGCTGCAGCGAGATCGATCGTCCACATCTGTCCGCGGTTCACCCACGCGACGCGCGCCCCTCCAGGCGCGGGCGCCGGAAGGTGGCCCGGTCCGAGTCGCTTCGGCCCCGACGCTGTCTCCACCGACATTGCCCACACGGCCTGCTCGGCGCCATCGGGCATAAGCGTCGGGTTCGGCGATTCGCCCTGCCGGTTCGCGGCCTCGCCCCGCGTGTACACGACGAACCTGCCGTCGCCTGTGAATGCCAGCTCCGTCAGATCCTGGCCATCGTCCACCGTGTAGCTCGTGATTCGCCGGCCCTTGAAGTCAGGTGCCTGCGCGATCCAGACATTGCGAACGCCCTCGACCGACTGGACCCATGCGAACCGTGCACCCGTGGGCGCAGCCGTGAGCTCGGTCGGGAATGGCGACGCCATGAGCGCGTCGATGGTGACGGTCTGCGCCGCAAGCGGTGAGCAAACGAGAAGAACCAGCAAGGGCAGCAGGGCAAGGCGACGCATGAAAACCTCCAGGGCCAGCCTCGTATTCATTTCGCGGTCATGATGGCGGCGAGCGTCGCGATCCCGTTCCACAGATTGCCGAGCCGCACATTTTCGTTGTCGGTGTGCTGGTTGTCGTCGTAATTCGCCAGCGACAAGCCGAGTGTCGGGACGTGGAAGGTATCGATGAACGGCCCGGCGGGCACGCCACCGCCGAGCGTGCGGATCCGCACCAGGCGACCGCCCGAGTGCGATCGCAACGCGTCGGTGATGAATCGAGCCTCGGGCACGTCGGGGTCGGTCCGCCACGCTCCGCCGGCGCCGCCATCGCGCGTCGCCACTCTGGCGATTCGCGGGTGTGCGGCCAGCGTGGCAGTGTCAGGCTCCGAGTCGACGATGAAGTAGCCCTGCTTGCGGATGTGTGCGACGACGCGCTCGACCATCTGGCGCGGAGAGTTTTCCTTGACGAGGCGCATGGCGATTTCCGCGGTCGCGCTCGCGGCGATGACGCCGCCGACTTCGCCTCCGCGCATCATGTGCACGCTGAAGGCCGGGAGGTTCAAACCCTCCTGTAACGAGGACGCGGCGCCGTCGGTCGATCCCAGTCCGTACAGGCGGCGCATCGACTCGCTGTCGTCGGGGACCTCCTGCATCATTTTGACCGCCGCCGGTGGAAACGGCAGGACATCGTCGTAGAAGCCGTCGATGACGACTTTGCCTTTCGAGTCGAACATCGACGCGACGAGCTGCGTGAGCCGCACGTTCGCGTCGGGCAGCCAGTTGCCGTAGTTACCGCTGTGCATCGCGCTCTTCGCGGTGTAGACGGTGACCGTGAGGCCCGCACCGCCCCGCGCGCCGTAGTAGAGCGTCGGGTTACCGCTCGGGTGCTGCGGGCCGTCTACGATCAGCAGAACATCGGAGCGCAGCTTGTCAGCGTGGTTCTTCACGACGAAATCGAGCGCCGGGCCGCCGCCTTCCTCTTCGCCGTGGAGAATGACTTTGACGTTGTTCGCGGGCGTGCCGCCGATCGCATCCATCGCCGACACGAATGCCTGAATCGGCCCCTTGTCGTCGCCGGCCGAGCGGGCGTAGACGCGCCAGGTGTCGGGAAACGATTCGCGCGTCGACCAGTCACGAACCTCCTGTGCGCCTTCTTCGAGCGTGCCGGCGCGGATAATCGGTGTCCATGGATCGGCCTGCTTCCACCCGGCCTTGTCGACGGGCTGTCCGTCGAAGTGGATGTAGAAGAGGATGGTTCGCGTCGCTCCCGGCGAGAGCCGCTCGCCGTATACGAGCGGCGTCGACGGCGTTTCCCATATCTCGGGTTTCAGCCCGCGCCGCTCGAGCATCTGCTGCAGCTGCTCGGCATTCCGTCTGATGTTGGGCAGGTCGCTGCGCACGTTCGGGATCGCGACCAGGTCCATGAATTCACGGACGATGGCCGGCTGGTGCTCGCGAACGTAACGTTCGACTTCAGACGGCTGGGCAGCAGCGTGCGTGGCGACGAGCGTCGTGACCCCGACGAGGAAGAATCGCTTCACGCGGCCCTCGCTGGTCATTTCTTCTTGCGGAACGCGGCGTCAACCTGCTTCTTGATGTCACCGAAGTTCTTGCCGAGCAGCTTCTCTTCGTCTTCGGTGAGGAGCCGGAACGGCACGCGAACCACGCTCTGTGCGAACTTCACGTTCAGCCAGTACTGGCCGTACTTCGTGCCGCCTGGAATGTGGAAATAGAGCTGCCCCATGCACGCGCGGTTGTTGGTGACGTCGGCCTGATCCCATGGCATCGCGGGGGAGCCGAGATCCGAGAAGAACCCGAGACGGTTCACGCCGTGCGCCCAGTTCGGGAAGTAATTGATCGAGTCGCGCTGAACCTTCAGCCGGTTCTGCAGGGGCTGCACTTTCGATGAATTCTCTCGGTACTCTGCGATTGACGGCAGAGGGAGCGTGCCGTCGGGCGTGTCGAGCGACACCGCCTCGCGCTTGAGCGTGTAATCCGGCACGCGCTCCATCAGGGTCATGCCGACGTCGAGCATGATCCAGTCCTGGCCGACCGTCCGATTGGCGATCTGGTAGCCGAGGATCACATAGCCTTCGTTGTTGTACGCCACGCGGACGAACTTGCCCTCGAGCGTCATGATCTGCGGCACACCGGGCTGGGGTATCTGGACGACCGGTTGCTGCTGGCTGTGCGCACGGACCGTCATGACCAGGCACGCCAGACTCAGGGCGACGAGCGCCATCGACACCGAACGCTGTATTGTCATATGCCTCCGCGGCCACGCCGCATGGGGCAGTCTAACGCAACGGAATCGAAACCTCGATTCGCGTTCCCTGATTCACGGCGGACTGAACGGACAGTTGTCCGCCTACGCTGCGCGCGCGCTCCGCCATGCTGACGAGACCCAGGCCGGCGCTGTATTCAGGGGCTGTCGGGTCGAAACCCCGGCCGACATCCGACACGCACAACCGGATCGCATCCGGACCGGCGGACAGCTTCACCCCAATCATGTGACACCCGCTGTGTTTCGTGGCGTTCTGAATCGCCTCCTGCGCGATGCGATACAGGCACGTACTCACCTCGGGTAGGAGTTGGGGGATGTCGTCGTGGACGAATTCAATCTCGACGTCGGTCTGCCTGGCGAACGCCCCGCACAAACTCGAGAGTGCCTTCGTCAAACCGAGCAGGGTCAGCTGCGTCGGGTGCAGGCGGTGGGAGATGCGCTGCGCGTCGGCGCACGTCTCTTCGGCGAGCCGCATGGAGGCTTCCAGTTGTGCCCCCAGCGAGGGCGCGGCTTCGCGCGCCTCTTTCTGCAGCTGCCCCAGCTGAATGGCCAGCAGCGCGAGTCGTTGCCCGATGTCGTCGTGCAGCTCGCGCGCGATATGGGCTCGCTCGTCGTCCTGTACCCGGGTCAGCCGGTCGCGAAGGGCTCGCAGCTTGGCCTCGGACTGGATCCGCTCCGTAATGTCCTGGTAGATGCCAAAGCAGCCGACGAATTCATTGTTCGAGATCAGTGGGACGGCGTGGAACTCGACGTCGACCTTGCTCCCGTCTTTTCGCCTTCGCACCGCCGTGGCATGCACGACCTCGCCGCGCAAGACTCGTGCGCTGATGTCCGTCGCTTCCGTGTTGTCCGTCAGGCCGATCAAATCGTCGGGGTCATGGCCCACGACCTCGTCCTCGGCGTACTGAAAGATGCGCTGAAACGCCGAGTTGGAGAACCGAATGCGGTGATCCTTCCCGCCCATCAGAATCCCGTAGGGACTGTTGTTGATGAGCGTCTGCAGGAGCGCCGTGTGCTCCTTCGACTGCTGCTCGATGCGTTTGCCGTCCGTGATGTCGAAGGCCGTGCCCACGATCGCCGGCTGCCCCTGAAACTGGATGAGCGTGGCCGAGAGGTCCAGCCAGCGCACCTGACCGCTCTTGGTGACGATCTTGAGCTCGTATCGCGGCGGAACCTGTTCTCCGCGCCAACGCGCCCGCGCTCGCGAGCGGACCTGATCGACGGAGTCCGGGTGCACGAGATCCCACACGGTCAGGCGATGGAGCTCTTCGGAGGAGTACTCCGTGAAGCGTTCCATCGGCGGGTTGAAATAGCAGAACGCGCCGGTTTCCCTGTAGATGAAGATGCCGGACGGCGTCGTCTCCGCCAGCATCCGGAATTTCGATTCGCTTTCTCGGAGTGCGTCCTCCGCCCGTTTCTGGGCCGTGATGTCCGCGATCGCCGCCAGAACACACCAGTTGCCTTCGAGTGTAATCAGCCCAGCCGAGTACAGCGTCGTGATCAGACTGCCCGACTTCGTACGGAATTGCGCGTTCTGATCCCGGACGGTCTTCTGCCTGAGCAGCGCGGCGATCATCGCGTCGCGGTCGCCCGGCGTTGGCCATACGGCGAGTTCGAGCGACGTGCGCCCGCAGACCTCGTCGCGCGCGTAGCCCATCTGCCGCTCGAAAGCCTCGTTGACATCGACGTACCGCCCTTCGGCCACAGTCGTAATCGCCATGGCGATCGGGCTCGAGTAGAACGCCACAGCGAAGCGATCTTCGGACGCCTTCAGCGCCTGCTCGCTGCGAACCCGGTCCGTGACATCGCGTGCGGCTCCGATGACGATCGGACCACCCGCCTGCTCCCGGAGAGAATTCCGATACTCCCACACGGTCAGTGCGCCCGCACTCGTTCGCAGCCTCAGCAGCCCGGTCTCGTATCCACTTCGTCGAATCGCGTCGAGGTAGCGGTGAAACTGGCCGCGAAATTCAGGGACCACGAGATCGCCCAGGGGGATATTCAGAAGGTCGTCCACTGTGTAGCCGAGCGCGTAGGCCGCGGCGGTGCTGACCGATAGCAGCCGGCCCGTCAAATCATGCGAGCATCGCAGGTTCGTCTCGACAGTCCAGTCGGTATCGTCGGCCGGTGCGTGCGCCATCACCCCATCTGTCATGAAGCTCCTCTCGGTTGCGCCGTGGCCATGGCGGAACTCTGTACCTGTCCCACGACTCAGCGAGCGGATCAACCCAACAAGGCCAAAAACTGACGATGACCTCCGCGGTGAACTCGGCTATCCGAACTGGAGCGACAGCTCGATCCGGTGTAGGGTAGTCGCTCGAGGAGGCGCGATGAACAAGCTCCTGATTGCGGCGACGCTCGCGGTGGGTGTCATGCTCGGGTACTCGGGCCGCGCGTGGACGCAGACTGACCAGAGGCTGCCGGTCGCCGGCTACGACGCCGCGAAAGACATTCCCGGCGCCAAAGAGCTGCCAGATCCGAACGTCGACTACAAAGTCGTGTTCTCGGTGGCGGCCAACGCGAAGCCGGACGAAATCCACCCGACGTTGAAGACCATCGCGCTCTACCTGAACACGCTCGCTCACAACGGCGTGCCGGCGAACCACCGCCACCTCGCCGCGGTGTTTCATCAGGGTGGCGGCGACGCCGTGCTGGCCAACGACGTCTACAAGACGCGCCACAACGACCTGGACAACCCGAACATCGCGATGCTGCGCGAGCTGAAACAGGCGGGCGTCGAGCTGCGCGTCTGCGGACAGGGACTGCTGGGCAAGAAGCTCGAACCATCGCAAGTGCTGCCTGGCGTCCAGGTGGATCTCTGGGCGATGACGACGATGGTCAACCTGCAGCTGCGCGGCTACGTCCGGATCGGCGGATGATCGGGGCCGCTCGCGTAAGAGCGAATCGTGGCTATCGCGTGACGGATGGAGTACAGTCGTGGCACTGCTTTCCTGAACCTGCTGCCTGATTCTCGCCTGCGCTGGGCCCGTCACGCATCAGCCTTCATCAAAGCCCCGGCACAGCGCCGGGGGCGATGGGCGACGCGGATCGCGCAGTTCGACGCCCAATCCCGCCGACCACGGTCACACATATCGTTGAGAAGGAGCAGCATCATCATGAGTGGCAGTCTGCACCCCACGGAAATCCATCTGCGTCGGCACCGCAAAGAGAAGCGCAACAAGCTGCGCGCGCAGCTTGCGGCCGCGCCGGCGCTCGGGCGCGCCGCGATCGAAGCGAAGCTGCAGAAAACATATGCGCTCGGCTCCGGGCCGCAGCCGTCCAAGTCAACCGCCCCCGCCGCGGCGGCGGTTCCGGTGACCCAAATCTGAGCCCTCGCTGAGGAGGCTGTATGTCAGATTTCAAGGTCAGCGTCAGGAACAACGGCCCCTATCGCCTCGAAGGTGAGGGCATCACGATCTGCGACCAGGAAGGGCGCCTGTACGGTCTCGCCGGGCGCACGGTCGTTTCCCTGTGCCGTTGCGGGCACTCGGCTGATAAACCCTTCTGCGACGGCACGCACAACAAGATCGGCTTCCAATCAGAGTGCCAGGCCCACGACCTGCCGCCGCCCAAGCCGAAGGCGTAGTGACCGGCGGCGGGTGACACATTGCCGCTTCACGGGGGTGCGAGGTGGCCGATCGCGAGACGTGGATTTGTCCGACCTGCAAACATGCGGTCGCAACGTCCTATTGTCCCGGCTGCGGCGAGCGTCCCTATCTTCCGAGCGACCTGACCCTCGGCGGCCTGTTCGATCAGGCCGTCCAAGCTCTCACCAGCATCGACGGCCGCCTCCTCACAAGTGTTCGGGGCCTGATTGGCCGCCCAGGTGAGCTGACCGTCGCCTATCTGGAGGGGCGGCGCAAGGCATATGTCGGACCAGTTCAGTTGTTTTTGATCGCGAACGCCTTGTTCTTCGGCATCGAGTCCATAACTGGCGGGACGGTCTTCACAACGCCGCTCGACTCACACTTGCACACACAACCGTGGAGCCCGGTCGCGGAGATGCTGGTGTCGCATCGCCTGGCAGCAAAGCACACGACCCTCGAGGTGTATGCACCCGTGTTCGACCGGGCGATCGCCGTGAATGCTCGCGCGCTGATCATGCTCATGGCGTTGTCTTTCGTGGTCGCGCCCTCGGTCGTGTTCTATCGGAGGCGTCCGCTTGTCGCCCACGCGCTCTTCTCGCTACATTTCTATGCGTTCCTTCTGCTGCTCCTCTGCGCTGCGACTGCGGTTCCACCGGTCGATCGGTGGCTCGGCGGCGCCGGGTTCGCCTCGGAGGGACTCGACCATGCGATCTCCATCGCGCTCCTGGCCGTCTGCGGGCTCTATCTCTACTTCGCTACGGGGGAGGTCTACGGTGCGAACGGCATCCGACGTGTGCTGAAGGTCGTTGCGCTCACCGTGGCCGTGGCAACCCTCGCGCTCGGTTATCGATTCGTTCTACTGCTCATCACACTGTCTAGCACCTAACGCGGGCGCCCGATCGAAGCCAGATGGTGCTCAGTCGCCGGATGGTGTCCTGAGGCGTCCGTAATCACTTCGGCGTTTTCGATTAGTGTTTCCTTAATAGCCTGCGCTGGCCCCGTGCAGTCGCGGATCAGCCATGCCGTGCCACTCGCCGCGGCGTTCGATCGTCGCGGCTACCGTCCAACCGCTCTTCGGCACGGCGAAGAACGTCAATCTATGGCCGAGCGCCCGGAGAGCCTCCTGCACAGGCGCATCGAAGCCGTTCTGCTCGAGCGCGACTTCATCAGGCAGGTGCTGATGATGCATCCGCGGTGCGCTCATGGCGCTCCCTGCGGGCATGCCGTAGTCGACGATGTTCGAGACAATTTCCCACGACGTCGTGATGATGAAGGGACCGCCGCTGGCACCGGTGACAATCGCCGGCTTGCCGTCGACGCCAAAGACGATGGTCGGCGTCATCGCCGACAACATGCGCTTGCCTGGCGCAATCGCGTTCGCTTCGCCCTGGACCAGCCCGAACTGATTCGGCGATCCGGGCTTCGCGGCGAAGTCGTCCATCTCGTTGTTCAGCAGGAATCCGGCGCCGGTCACCGTCACCGCCGATCCAAATCCCGAGTTGATCGTCGTCGTCAACGCGACGGCGTTGCCGGCCGCGTCGACTACGGAAAAGTGTGTGGTATGCGGACCCTCGTGAGAGACGCCGGTTCGGCCGGACACCTGTGACGAGGGTGTCGCGCGGTCGAGTGAGATCGAAGACTGCAACTCGCCGGCGAATGCCTTCGACGCGAGCCGGGGAACGTCCAATGTGATGAAGTCCGGATCGCCGAGCACGTCGTTGCGCACGGCAAACGCGCGCCGCATGGCTTCCGCCTGCACGTGGATGGCTGCCGCGGAATGCCAGCCGAGTTTCGCAAGGTCGTACCGCTCGAGCTGCTGCGCGATCATGGCGAGGGTCACCCCGCCCGATGACGGCGGCGGCATGCTGACCACGCGACGCCCCCGATAAGTGAAGGTGACCGGATCGCGCCACTTCGGTTCGTATCGTTCGAGGTCCTCGCGGGCGATGATCCCGCCACCATTCTTCATTTCGCCGGCGATGAGCGCTGCGGTGTCGCCCTTGTAGAAGCCGTCCCTTCCACCCGTCGCGATGCGCCTCAGCACTCGCGCGAGATCCGGATCGCTCCAGGTCGATCCTTCCGCCGGCTGCGCACCGCCTGGGAGAAAGAGCGCCGCGGAGGCCGGAAACTTCGACAGCCTTTTCGCGTCGTCGGCAACGGCCGACGAAAAGTCGGCGTCGACGGGGAAGCCCCGTTCGGCGAGCGTCATCGCCGGATTGACGAGCTCGGCCCAGGGTTTCGTCCCGAATTTCTGGTGCAGCGCCCACAAACCGGCGACGCTGCCCGGAACACCGGCCGCGAGGTGTCCGGTAATCGATCGATCCGTCACGCTGCCCTGTTGGTCGAGATACATGTTCCGCGTCGCAGCCGCAGGCGCAGTCTCCCGAAAATCCAGCGCAGCCGCTTGCCCGTTGACGGAAATGACGGCAAACCCTCCGCCGCCAACGTTGCCGGCGGACGGCAGCGTGACCGCGAGCGCAAATGCGGTCGCGACCGCGGCATCGACCGCTGTACCTCCGCCGCGCAGTACGTCGGCGCCCACGCGGCTTGCAAGCGGCGAGTCGCTGACGACCACGCCATGCCTCGCGACCACGTCGGGCGCGGTCAACGGATACGGCCACGCCGCCGGCACTGATGGAGCTGCCGCCTTCGCGGCAGGAATCGGCCCGCGATCGCACCCGCTGACGACGAGCGAAGCGGCGACCAGGAAGCGAAGGAACAATCTGCCCACCATCATGGAGTATTCTCCGCGTCGGGCCGTACGGCCAGAACCCGACGGCGGGCCGCACGTTCACGCACGACGGCGTGAAGTTGTAATACGAGATCTACGGCGCCGGCGAGCCGATGCTGCTGGTCCACGGTAACGGCGGAAGCATCGCAGATCTCGGCGCCCAGATCGATTATTTCCGGAAGCGGTACCGGGTCAATCTACAACCACGTCCCAAACGGCCTAACTGGTAATTTTCCCGAATGCGACGCACATGATTCCCTTCGACGACCCCGCGACGTTCAACGGCGCCGTCGACCGATTCCTCCGAACGGTTTTGTGAAACAAATCGAATCAATGACACGATGAAGTCTCTCGAGCGGCTCCGCGCTTCCCCCTACGATCCTCGAGGTCTCACGGAATGGGCGCATCAGCGGAACGTCGAAGCGAGTAACGATGCTTCGATCATCCTCGCGCGGAATCGCAGAGTTTCCGAATAAAATGAACTTTCGGAGGGATGGCCGAGTGGTCGATGGCGGTGGTCTTGAAAAACTGATCGGCCGTTTTGTCGATTTCTCGAATTCCCTCGTAAAGTCCGCACTTCACGCCAGATAGCCCGCAATCAGCAGATTGCGTCCCGAGGCGTCCTGCTCGTCCCGTTGTGACCCGACCGCGACACTTCGAGTGACACAGACACGAACATCTGAGAAAACCGAAGAGAGGCTAGCCTTGGCTGCCGCTGCTCATTTCACTTCGATGTGATCCACGACGCGAGTCACGCCGTCGGTTTCGCGAGCCAGCTGCACCGCGCGGTTACGCTCTGCACTCGACGTCGCCCGCCCAGAGAGCGTGACCGTCGAGCCTTGCGTTGTCACGCTAATTCTCACCGCGCGAACCGAATCGTCGAGCGCCATCTTGGCCTTGATCTTCGACGAGATCGCGGCCTCAGCCACGGTTTCTTCGACGCCGGAGACCATCTCGGCCGCTTTCCCGGCTATTGCCGCGCCGCGCTCTCGCGCCTTTTCGACATCAACCGCGCCGGACGTTCCGACTGGAGCATTGGCCGCCGGTGCCGTGGTTGTGAGGGGAGCCAACGCGCCCGACCGCCACATCATGCCAAGGACGACTACGATCACGAGGATCAGGGCTGCGCGTGTCATGTTGAACCTCCGCCGTGGATGTCGATCCAAACGGATTGCCACACTTGAATCAGCTCATGCGGTGTGTGTGGTGACACTCGAAACGGTCGCGCGGGATTAGGGCACAACCGTTCGACGTCGACGCCCCGCGACCAAATGCAGGATGATCAACACGATTCCAATCACGAAGAGTACCCACGCTATCTGCGACGCAACAACAGCAACGCCATAGGCGCCCAGTAAATTAGCCAGCAACCCCAAAATGAGGGAGACGAGCGCGTAATACAGCATCGATTCCTCCCTCAGATACGCCTGGTCACAAATAGCTAAGCTCGCCGTCAGAACCAACCCTAGCAAGAGCACAAATAGTGCCGGGGCAAGCTCGAGTGTGTTGACAGCGAGGTAGACGCTGCGCTCAGGATCTTTACGGGAACGTCCGCAATCGGACATGCTCGGGACGGATCCCGACGCCGACGAGGTGTGCCGGAATCCGCCGCAGCACCGGAAAACGCTGCAACAGGCGCATCGCGAGCGGCACCTTCACTTCGCCGCGGTTTTCGAGGGCTCTTCTTAGGAACAAATCCTGCACTGCGACCTGACCGCGCTGAATCACGCGCGTCGGCCACTCCCGCCGACGCTGCACACGCATCAGATCGTCGTCCGACAAGCGGCCGGAGGCGAGCGGAGCCGCAAGGATGTTGGCCGCGGCGACCGCGTCCTGAATCGCCAGGTTGATCCCGACACCGCCGAGCGGCGACATCGCATGCGCCGCATCGCCGATGCACAGCAGACCCGGCTTGTGCCACATCCGCAGCCGATCGACGACCACGGTCAACAGCTTGATCTCCTTCCAATCGCTCAGCTGATCCACGCGATCACCGAGAAACGGCACGAGCGCGCGGATGCGAGTGCGGAACGCCGTCAACCCGCGCGCGTGGATCTCATCGATTCCGCCTTTTGCGATCACAAACGCGCATTGCCAGTAATCGTCGCGGTCGATCATCACGAAGACGATACCCGCGTCGAAGTTGCCGACCAATCCTTCAGGATCCGTTGGCTGCCTCGAAATCCGCATCCACAGGACGTCAATCGGCGCGCCAAAGTCCTCGACCGCGAGACCTGCCTTCGCGCGCACGTCTGAATTCCTGCCATCTGCACCGATCGTGAGGTCGGCATCGATCGCGATCGGTCCGTCGCGCGTCTCGGCAACGAGGCCGCGTACGCGGCCGTTCGACTCGCGGAGACCTGTGACTTCGGCCTGCATTAGCAGACGGTACGTCGAGTGCGTACGCGCCTGCGTTGCGACGAAGTCGAGGAAGTCCCACTGCGGCATCAGCGCGATGAACTTGCAGCGAGTCGGCAGATGCGAGAAATCGCCGAGCGTCAGCGTCTCGCGTCCGACGCGACCTGTGATGTTGCGAATCTCGCGGTGCGGCCGCTTGAGAAACTCTTCGAGGACACCCAGTTCATAGAGGATTTCGAGCGTGGACGGATGGATCGTATCGCCGCGGAAATCCCGAAGGAAGTCACTGTGCTTCTCGAGGACAACGACCGTCACACCAGCACGCGCCAGGAGCCAGCCCAGCATCATGCCAGCGGGACCGCCGCCTGCGATCGCGCATTGGACGTGCACAACCACAGTCTACAGAACTCGTGATCTGCGGCGGAGTCGCTGACGTTGCGATGACCAGTCCGGCGAATTGATGGTTCCTACGGGGAATGCGAACGAATAGTCGCGAAGGGTTTACCAGCCTGGAGCCGCGCATGGCGCCTCACCACTGTGGCGGTCAAAAGGCGGAGGGTCTTCTCCACCAACGTCGTGATGGTCTTGAAAACCACTAAGTGGGAAACCGTACAGAAGGTTGCCGGCACCAGCCCCTCGATGCAGTGCTTCCGGTCAATCCCTCGCTTCACTCGCTGCTAGCTCGTCGATGCGGCCCGCGAGCGATACGCCGGCGGGGCACATCCGCCTCTATCGCGACAGATACTTCGGAGGGATCGGCTTGTCAGCCGTCTCTGCGTCCCAGAAGATCGTCACGATCCACCACCGCGTGCCATCGCTGTACAGCTGAAAGCTGTTAATTCCGCGCGCGAATGGCTGTCCGTCCGGCGTGCGCTTCGAGTCGTACGTGCTGAAGGCGTGCAGCACGGCACCGAATGCGTCGGTGGTGCGGTGAATCTCGCGTTCAAAGAAACCCTGCCTCTCCAGGCCTGGGCCAGCTGCGGCGATGTACTCCTCCGCGCTCCACACCACCGGCGTCGTCGCGCCCGGCGTGCGTCGCGCCGACGGGATCAGGCGTGCGCCAGGGATCAGCAGCGAGCGGAATCGGGCCCAATCGCGCGGCTGACCTGCCGGCCCGGAAATCGACGCGTAAACGGCGTCAATGATGGCATCAGGCGTTGCCACGTCGGCCGGCCGCGCGCCTGGCGCGACAGCGGCCGTCTGGGCGGACGCCGCGACCGACGCGGGAAGCAGCGCAGCCGCCAGGACGAGCCTTCTTAGCAGATCCTTCGTTGGTCCCATGGTCGTCTCCATCCCGTCGAGGGCGCTCTGCGCGAGTCGGTCACGCGCACGATAGCACGCCGTCTCCCAGGTTCTTGCGCAGCGATCCGAAGGCGCATAAGCTCTGCCCCCGGTCACGCCTGAAAGAGAGGGTGAACACGATGAATCGAGTCTCGCGGCGCCAGATGATCCGCAACGCGCTGCTCGGCGCTGCGGCGATGGGCGTGCACGGGTTGGCGCGGGGGCAGCAGGCCGTGCCCGACGTCACCCGTGCGGGCGCTCCGGGATCGACCATCATCCCTCCGAACGGCGTGGCGGTTTCAACGCCAAGGCTCACAGGTATTCGCCGCGTGATCGTCGACGCCGATCCCGGAAACGACGACGCCATTGCGATCCTGATGGCGCTGTCCGCGCCCTCGCTGCAAGTCGAGGCGGTCACCGTCTGTCCCGGCAACATGGGGATCGAGGGTTACGACCAGCAGGTGCGAAACGCGTTGTACGTGGTCGATCTCGCGGGCGCGAGCGGAAGAGTGCCGGTCTACCGCGGGATGGCCAGGCCAATCCTCGGGCGTCCGTACCCGGTGGCCTCGTTCATCCACGGCAAGTATGGCCTCGGTGAGGTCGAAGTCGCAGCGGTGCCGCAGAAAGTCGAACCCGAGCACGCAGTCGATGCCATGCGGCGCATCGTGAACGGCGCGCCCGGAGCAGTGACCATCCTTGCGCTGGGCGGCCTGACCAATGTGGCCATGGCCATCCTGCGTGATGCTGATTTCGTGCGGAACCTCAGGGGTGTGATCTTCGTGGGTGGAAAGTACGACGGGCCGGGATTTGCGCCCGGGTACAACGTCCTTGTCGATCCCGAAGCTGTCGAGGTAGTACTGCGGTCGGGTGTGACGGTTCTCATGGTCGGCGACGCCCGCAACGACTCCGTACTCGTCGCTGAAGACTACGACCATGCTGAGGCCTTCCACACAAAGCGGAGCCGATTCTTCATCCAGTCCAATGCGCTGCGCCGCACGTACGAGATGACGTACCGCGGCGGGGACGGGTCCATCAACGCGGACCCCATGGCCGTGGCGCTGGCTGCCGACGCCACGCTGGGCCAGCGCTACATGTCAGTCGCGATGAAGGTGGAGCTCGAAGGCGAATATACGCGCGGGCTGCTGGTCTACGGCGAGGACATTTATGCCGGGCATCCCGTGCCACCGGGTAACGTGGAAATATGTCTCCACGCCGACCACGAACGCTTCAGGCAGATGATTTTTCGTACGTTGCAGATGGCGTAGACAAATTGCGGCCGACACTCGTCGAGACACTGCGTCAATAGTTACGGCTGCGTCCGCACCGGCATGGTGCGCTTCCCGTTGACCACTGGCGGAAAGTCCCTCACCTCGTCATAGATCTCGGTGATGAAGCGATCCTTGCTCTGCTGCGTGTCGCCGAGCGTGGTCTTGTCGTATGGCGCGGTCAGGTTCGCGGCGAGGACGTCGCGCAGCGTCTTGTTCTGATCGCGCAGCGCCTTCACCTTTCCCCAAATATCCAAGATCATCGCGCGGTAGGGCGCGAGGTCCTTCGCCCTGATCAGTGTTCCGTGCCCCGGCACCAGCCACGTGTCGGGACCAGAGATCTTCGCGAAGAGGCCGACCGCGTCGAGCATGCCCTGAATCGAGCCGCCGTTGGCCTGGTCGGCGAACGGATAGCCGAAGTTGCGATAGAAATCCTCGATGTAGATCACGTTCGCGTTCCGGAACCGCACGATCGTGTCGCCTGCCGTGTGCGATGGCATCATCGGAATGAAATCGACGACTTCGCCGTTCATGTGGAACGTGACTGCGGGCTGACCGGGCGTCGCCGCGTTGTACTGGTACGTCGAGACTGGCACTCCGGCCATGTCCAGGCTAGGCGGCTGGTCGCCGGCGCGTCCTGGTGGATGCAGCATCTCTTCGCGAAGGTTCTTTTGCGCGAAGATCATCCCGCCCTGCTTCGCGAAGAACGCGTTGCCGCCCGTATGGTCCGGATGGATGTGCGTGTTGACGATGATCTTGATCGGGCCGTTGGTGAAGGAACGCAGCGCCGCGAGCGTTTTCCTTCTCCTGCACCTGCCGGTTCTGGGTGTCCACGAGCAGGACGCCATCAGGGCCGAAAAGCGCCATTGCGCGGCCGCCCGACGCGTCGGGATGCGCGGGATCGAGAGCTTCAGATCCGTGCAGCACGAACAGGTTCGGCGACATCTTCGCTGTCACCATGATGGATCTTGTCCCACGGCGTCTGGTAGCCGGGCGGGAAACTGAACGGGCCCTTGCCCGGCGGAACCACGGTGATCGGATAGGCGGTCTCCTGCGTTCGCACCCCGGTACAGAGCCCGATGAGCGCGAGAGCCACGATCGTCAGAAGTGTGTGCCTCCCCATGGTCATTGATCATACCCACCGGTCAGCGGCCCTGAAAGGCGCGCGAGAGCGTGCTATAAAGGTCGCAAAGACGCCGCTTACGGGATGAAACGCAACATGCCCGTAAATGGCACTGCGGAGGGATGGCCGAGCGGTCGATGGCGGTGGTCTTGAAAACGAGTCGGATCGGTTATGACATAGCGGTTATATTTTGCCGGGTTGTTCCACGCCCAGATCTTCAATATCTGGCCATAATCTCCGCATTTCATGCGTTCTTGAGTTCACGCTAACCGATCGCGCGATCGCGCTTGCCCCACCGGCAAAATCGCGCCTGTTTTTCGCGCGCGCTTCACACTGCTGCGACACTTGACGCAATCCCCGGGCCAGCACTGCAGCACTCGCCGAAGAGTTCAACCCCAAACATGTGGCCGCAAAGCGGCCCCGCGTCGACACATAACGGCCGCGCCCGGCATGTGCCGCTGCCGGACATCACTGTTCGCTTATCAGAGTGAACACATTCCGGGTGTCGAGCGCTCCTGCCGGTCGAGACGGCTGGTGACACTGTGCTCGAAGTTCACCGAGGAGGCATCGCCCGACGATGGAGCGTCCCACCGAGCTGAGGGCAGAGCGTCACGACCAGCGGCTACACTTCATCGCCGATCCTTGTGGTCACCACTTCAGCCGACAACGTCTCGATTTCGATTGGCTCCGCCATCGCATCACTAGACGTTTGCGCCGAAACCGCGCGCGTGCGGGTTTCGATCGCCTTGCGCGCCGCCGCCTTCCGCTTCTTTGTCGCAGCAGCTTTGTTTCCCGCAGCGCGCCGCTGCCGCGTGGTCGCAGCCTTTCTCGCTGCGGCCTTCCGTCGTTTCGTCGCCGCCGCTTTCACTCCTGCCATACGTCGCCGCCGGGTTCGTGCGGCCTTGGTTGCCGCGGCATTCGGCTTACTAGTCGTGCGTGCTCAGCCGGCGATGCCACCGCAGCAGCGTGTCTGGCGTCGCGATCGTAGCAATCTCCCGGAGAGCCGCCCGTCCCACCCGGTACGCACGGGCGGCCACCCGACGGCGATCATCGTCGGTCAGGCGCAGTCGCCGCGTGCCAAGCTGGCGTCGGAGGAGGCGGTTTTCCTCGATCAGATAGGCAATTGCTTCTCGCTCCCGGCGTTCGAGCCACCCGGTCAGCACGCACAACACCATCTGAAGCGCCGCGGCGTCGATCACGGGGCTCGAGCCTATATCACGGGCAGGCTTGAAAGGCGACGGCCGAGTCGTGGAACATTACGGCGTCGCATCGCGGCGGCCGTCCCGGTTCGTCACCGTGTCCGAGAGCGCACGCTCGAATTTTCGGATTACCCGGGCAACGACATGTTCCAAACGTTGGGCAACATCGCGGCAGACGGCACTGCCGCGATGTTGTTCGTGGACTTCGACAGCGGTGCGACCCTTCAGCTCACCGGGAACGCCGTTGTCCTCTGGGAACGCCCGGGATCTCCGACGGGCCGCGCGATCCAGTTCACTGTCAATTGCGTCGTCGAAAAACGTCTCGAGGCGCCGTGGCGCTGGCCTGTCGTCCAGTACTCGCCCGTAAATCCGTGACGCCGGCGTTCAGACCGAGCCCGCGCTACTTGCCTGATGGTGGCGTCGTCGTGCGGACCGTCGGGTACTTGATGCCCAGCTGATCGAGATACGACTTGTACTTGGTCGGATCGTAGTAGGTACTTCTTCATCTCCTGGCGGTATTTGGCCATGGTCTGCTCGTTGAGCCAAATGGCCGGCTTGTCCTCGGGACGAATCAACGGCACGTATTTCTTGTCCTTCGTCTGCACGTTCTTGAAGTAGTCCCAGGCCTGGGTGACCAACTCGGGACGTGTCAACAGGTCGATGACCGTCAGGGCCATGACCTTCGAGCCGTACTGGATGCCTTTGTGGGCGATCGGTGTGGCCATTGAGATGGCGTTGGCCCAGTTGTGGCCCGGCCCCGCCGCCATGTTGGCTGGATACCTGAGCGTCACCGTGGGGACGTTCCACGAAATGTCGCCGATGTCATCGGAGCCTCCCCCGCGTTTCTCCTCGTCGGGTATCGATTCGCGGCCGCGGAGAGGCTCGATTTTCGTCGCCAAGCCAACCTCGGGGACCTTCAGCTCGTGCTGCAGCGCCCTGGCCAGCGTCTGGTCCGCCTCGGTCCACTGCGGCAAGCCGACGGTCTGGATGTTCGTGTACATCGTCTCAGCGACCGTCTTGTTGAAGTGACCGGGCCACGCCGAGCCGAGGACGCGCATCGAGACCTCGGTGTCGGTCATCATCGTGGCGGCCTTAGCCATGTTGTTGCCGATGTCCCAGAGTTTCTTGATCTCCTCGTAGCTCGTCTCACGGAAGTAGTACCAAACCGACGCATTGGGCGGGACGACGTTCGGTTGATCGCCCCCGTTAGGGATGACGTAGTGCGAGCGCTGCTGCAGGCGCAGGTGTTCGCGCCGGAAGTTCCAGCCGATGTCCATCAGCTCCACCGCGTCGAGTGCCGAGCGGCCGCGCCACGGCGCGGCGGCCGCATGGGCGCTCTCGCCCTTGAAGCTGTACTCGACCGACACGAGGCCGTTGTTGGTGTTGTCGCCCCAGCTGACGTTCATGTTGTCGCCCACGTGCGCAAACAGGCAGATGTCCACATCCTTGAACATACCCGCGCGGACGTAGTACGCCTTGGTGCCGACGAGCTCTTCGGCGACGCCAGGCCAGAGCATGAGCGTTCCCGGCAGATGCTGCTGCTCCATGATCTTCTTGACCGACAGCGCGGCGGCGATCTGCAGCGGCATGCCTGAGTTGTGGCCCTCGCCGTGTCCGGGCGCGCCTTCGATAATCGGATCGTGGTAAGCGACGCCGGGCTTCTGCGACGCCACCGGAATGTCGTCGATGTCCGAACCCATGGCGATGACAGGCTTGCCTGAACCCCACGTCGCGGTCCAGGCAGTGGGAATGCCCGCGACGGCCTCCTTGATCGTGAAGCCGTTCTGCCGGAGGATGCCCGTCAGGTATTTCGTCGTTTCGAATTCCTGGAAGCCGAGCTCGCCGAAGCTGAACACCTGATCGTTCATCTTCTGGATGTATTCGCCCATGCCGTCGACTTCGAGGGCGACATCCTTCTTGTACCTGCTCGAGCTTCGGATTCGCGGGTGCAGCAATTGCCGGCCGTGCTTGCTGCGGTTGCGGTGGCGCTTGTGCGGCGGTGAGCGAGACCGTGACGAAAGTGATCGCGCCGACGGCCAGCAGTCGTGATGCGCCCATACGAACCTCCCGGTTCCGCGCATTCTATCAGCCGCAGGGGGATGGCATACTTCCACTTCGCGGCGACGCTTCCAAAGCGTTGCCACATCTCCGGATGAACTCGCGATGCTCGTTTGAGGCGTGCAGATAGAGCTCCCGTTCGTGCGACGTGGCGTTCGGTTTGCCGGCCTCCTCGCGAAGGTTCTTCGTAAGAGAAGTCGTTTGCGGCGCCGTCGCGGGCGTGACGTGCGATCCTCTGCCGGTTGTTCTCTGATCGGTCTGGTCGCGGCTTCAACGACGATAAGCGGATTCCTGTAAGCTGCCGAGCGACGACATGCCGGCGGCGTCCTGAGGGATTTCCGGCAAGCATCGGCGGCAGGACGAGACGACGCGTTTCACGTTGACCCTCATATCTGGCTGCGCTGGTCGAGCGTTCATGCCAACCACGTCTCGGCGATCGTCTCGATGGATTTCTTTACCGGTCGACGCTGACGGGCGGCATTCGACACGTTCACAAAAATGATCGACGAGGAGCTGACCAGGCGGGACCGGCCGGTACCGCCCAAGCCCTCTCGGTGCGCTAGTGGCTGAAGTGCACGGTCGCTTTACCGCAACCCACGCCCTGCACCCAGAGATTGACTCCCGGGGCGATGTCCGTGGCCGACACGATCATCTGCGCGGTGAACGATTCATCATTGGCGTCGCCAGCCCTGTAGAAGTCAGCCTGCAACACGATTGTGGTGTCACCTGTGCTTGCCGGCTTCAACGGTTCGGTAGTGGCGCCTGTGCATTTGAAGTTCGTGCTTGTCAGCAGCCGAGCAGTGTCCCAGCGGACGCCCTGTCCGGCAAGGCACGGCCCAGCGTCGTCTGGATTGATGCTCACGCTCAGTGGTCCCTGCCGCACGTCCTGCAGGCAGCTGAAGCCTCCCGACGATTTGACAAAACCAGAGGCGAGATCGAAGGTGCCACCTCCGCTCACAAACACGCTACCCGTCGGGAAGCCGCTGACGACGCCATTGAAGCCGAAGCCCGCGTCTGGGGAGGGGGCGCCGGAACGGCCAGCTGTAGAGACCGGAGAAGTGATACCAGCAGAGGAGGGAGCACTGGTCGAATCGGGTCGCAGCGGATTTGTCTTTGAACACCCGACTGAGGCGAGACCACCAAGGACAACAACGAGAGCGAACTTCATCATACAAACTCCTTTTTGTCGCGCTGGGGCACAGCACGTGAGCCACGCCCGGTTGTGCAGAACATGTTGACGCGCGACCTCGATCTCCGCCGCCCTTCGTTTCAGCAGTGTGTCGTGGCGCCGGGCGACCACGCCGTCGTCCGGTGTGTGGAGTTCGAGTAAGCGCGCACGCGGCAGCTCGTGGCGAGTGTCCGCACTTCCCTATACCGTCGGACGCCCTGAAATATTCCGGGCGAGCTGAAAACCGACCGAACCGGGGCAATGACTTCACGCAGCCTCGAGACGAATCTCGAAAGCTCCTTCAGAAGACCTTTTCAAGCCCCTGTCGATATGGAGTTGGAACGGCAAGACCTTTCCGGGCGGTGTCTTGAAATGCGTCCAGGAGCGCGCCGGTCCGTCGCGTCGCGGCACACGTGAGCGACCTCTTGTTCAAGGTGCAGACGCTCGCTTCAATGGCGATCACTTGCACGTTTTTGCCACACACAGAAATCGTAATCCGCTGTTTCGCGCCCTTCCCCCTTTACACTCAATGCCTGCACTGTGATTCCTTCATGGAGGGTCGGATGAAGCGCGTTGCTACTGGATTCGCGATCGCATTGCTCGCCGCGAGCGGCCGACTGGTCGTAGGACAAGATCAGCAAAACCCGTTCGTTGGCCGCTCGGACAACGGGGAGATCGTCCACGTCTTGCCGCCGCCGGCGGCGATCCATTCGCTGCACGCGACCCAACCGACCGACGCGCTCGCTCACCGGGGTGTCACGGTGTATCCGGCGAGCTACGGGTCGGGCAACTTGATCGACCACGGTGGGCACGAGATCGCGCTGGTCGGCTATTTCCCTATCTATTGGAACCAGACAGTCGCGGGGAGCCCCGGTTCGCAGGGTTACAGCTCGCTGCGCGCACAGATCAGTGCCTTCGTCACCAGCTTCAGCCAGTCACCTGACTACAGCGTGATCACTCAGTACAGTTCGCGCGATGCGATTAGTCCGGTGCTGGCCTGGGCAGGCGACCTGGTCGACGTGAACGCCACGCGCTCGAGCATTTCGGACTCCCAGATTCGAAGCTACATCGCCGGTCTGTTCGGCAAGGGGCTCGTGACGGCCGACAGCGGGACGATATTTGCGGTCTACTTCCCGAGCGGCATGAAGATCACGATGCAGGGCGGATCGTCCTGCTCGGCGTTCTGCGGCTATCACGGACATTTCGGCTACAACGGCCAGGACATTAAGTATGCCGTGTATCCGTACACGAATTGCAGGGGCTGCTCGCTGAACGGCAAGGCGGTGGCCGACATGCTGACGATTGTCAGCAGCCACGAGATCCGCGAAGCGGTGACCGACCCCGATCTGAACGCCTGGTACGATGCCGCCGGATACGAGGCCGACGACAAATGCGCGTGGCATAATCTCTATCGGCTTTCGGGCACGTTCTGGGTGCAGCCGGAGTACTCGAACACTGCCGGTGGCTGCGTCGTCTACTGAGTCGACGTTAGCGGTTTCCGCAAAGGCCCGGGCTTGACCGGGCCTTTTGCTTTTCACGAGGCTAAAATAGCCAAAATTCGCGTCTACAGCGTGGCTCGATGGTGACACTTGGTGGTACCCGTGACCGCCTTGCGCGTCGACGACAACCACGACGGCCAACGTGTCGTCGCGCCGTCGACCGATTCCTCCGAACGGTTTTCGTGAAACAAATCGAATCAATGACACGATGAAGTCTCTCGAGCGGCTCCGCGCTTCTCCCTACGATCCTCGAGGTCTCACGGAATGGGCGCATCAGCGGAACGTCGCAGAGAGTAACGATGCTTCGATCATCCTCGCGCGGAATCGCAGAGTTTTCCGAATAAAATGAACTTGCGGAGGGATGGCCGAGTGGTCGATGGCGGTGGTCTTGAAAACGGGTCGGATCGGTTATGACATAGCGGTTATATTTTTGCGGCGTTCTTCTGCGCTCAGATCTTCAATATCTGGCCATAATCCTCGCGTTCTGACGCCCGTTAGAGCTCAAGCTGATAACCGATCGCCCGAACGCCATGGTATTCCAGCGAGATTCTTGCCTGTTTTCCGAGAGGTGCTTCACACGGCGACGACACTGGACCGGGGTCGCGCGCTCGCGATGCTGCACTCATTGACGAGATCAGATCGCGGGCGCGCCGTCGTAACGTGGCTACTCGTCGAGAGATGCGCGCGCTCTGCCGATCGACTCTTCGCCAAACGACGTGGATCGTTTGTCAAAATCAACGCGTTCGCGCTTCAGTAGCGCCCCCCCTCCCAGCTGCCCCGGTGAGAGCCCGGTGGCATTGGCCTGGTAGAACGCATTCAGGAGGTCGGCTGAGCCCCACAGATTGAAGATCCAGGTGATGAGCACACCAGGCCCACTGGGGAGCGACACGAGCGAGAGCAACGCGAGGGTCGCGGCGATCATGTCCCCGTACGCGGCGGAATGCGCGAAGGCAGACGGCAGGTCGGGCGACACGACGCCAGGGACCAGGAAGGCCAACCCCTCAAAGCGGAAGCGATGCCGTCAATAGCAATCTCGCCACGACGATCGGTTACTCCGACTATCGTTTTCAGGAGATTCCCGATGCGTGGTTCCAACGCGACTATCTGCCGCGTGTGAGGGCCGAGTGACCGGCCGAGCGGCAGGCGCGGCGTTGATCGTTGCTTTGTTGGGCGCGCGTCCTGCTTCTGCCGTTACCGAGACGCCTCAACAGACAACCACGCAGTCTTCTTCAGATGGCGATCAGAAGCCGGCGACTCGGCCCGATTCGAAGAAAACTGAGAACGACGATCTCGATAAGATTCCGAACCCGCAGTCGTCGTCGGAGGCGGATTCACAACCCGCGAGCCGAAGCGGCAATCAGCGGGCGTATATCGAAAGCGCCTTCACAGGTTCGTCCGATCGACGGAACCTTGTGGTACCCCTCCCGCAGTCTGCGTCTTCAACCTGGCAGGGGCGTATGTTCGTCGACGTGCGCCGGGAATGGCACACCGGCCGGCGGCTGACGTTGAAACCGCGTCAACGTGCGAGCGGAAAACGATCTCGCGTTTCCCACCCAGGAGAACGTGATCAACGAATGGCGGGAGGGGTTTTTCAGTTGGGAGGTCGTCGACAGCGCGTATGTCGATGCCGGCCGCATCAATCTCAAGAGTGGTGTAGCATCGGATTTAACCCTACCGACTTCTTCAAGACCCGGGCGGTCGTCGAGCCCCTCTCGTCGGATCCGTCGGTGCTCCGCGAGGACCGACTCGGGACACTCATGCTCCGCATGCAACGCATCTGGACGGGCGGATCGATGACCGTCGCGTTCGCGCCAGCGGTCTCTCATGCCGGTCCCATCTACTCCGACACGAACTTACCGCCGGTTGATCCGTCATTCGATCGAACGAACGCTCGTGCCCGACTGCTCGTGAAAGGCAGCATCAACGTAGCGACGGACTTCAGCCCCGAACTGCTCGTCTATCACGAAGGCGATCGCACTCGGTTCGGCCTGAACATCACGCGAGGCATCGGCCAGAGCGTTGTGGCGTATGCGGAATGGGCGGGAGGAGCGCAAGCGGGTGTGATCGACGAGGCGCTGGCCTATGGCCGCGACACGCGGGTCTTGCCCGTCGGGGCCCCGAGCGTGCTGCCAGACGATTCCGCCTTGACGTTCCGGCAGGATCTCGCGGTTGGCGGCTCGTTCTCGACCAAGCCGAAACTCACGCTCAACGTCGAGTACCATTTTCACCAGGCCGGTTTCGACAAACGAGATTGGGAGCGCTGGTTCACGGCCGGTGAACGGACAACGAGTCCGCTTGCACCGAGGGCGCTGTGGTTCATTCGGAGTTATGCGCTCGATCGCCAAGATCCACTCACGCGCCACTCGTTCTTTGCGCGCGCTGATTGGGTCGACGCCTTCATCCGGCACCTTGAGCTGACGGGTTTCGTCAATGTGGATGTGTACGATCGATCAAGTCTGGCACAGCTTGCAGCCGACTACTTCGCGTCGAGCAAGTGGACTCTGGGCGCTCAGGTCAGCGTGAACGTAGGCGGAGCGACGTCAGACTTCGGGAGCCTGCCCCAGCACGGCAGCATCCTCTTCAAGCTGGCCCGCTACTTCTGACCGTTTTGGACTGTCGTGACGACGCACCTCGCGTTGGTCGGCATGCCTGCACCTCCTAAACAAATCGTCGTGTGAGGAACTCGAGCGAACCATCCATGGCACACGGGTACTCGCTACCCAATCAAAAGATTCAGATATAGAAAAGCCTGAGCGTCGACCCCAAGAGCACGCCCGCGTTCAGACACTGCTGACCCGCACGTTTTCACCGCTGTGCTGCTTGTTTTTCTCCAATTGCGAACGCGCCAATGATTTGCTGGTCGTATCTAATCTCAGAATTCATCCATGCGCCGTATGCAAGAGCAGACCGAAACGCGATGCCAACAAGAATCAGCACCCTCACGAATGGCCGAGTCGTGACTCCCCTGACCGCGAGAACCAACCCCAGAAGAGTGATGGCACCGATCAGGGTCTCCAGAACTGGCACGTCGAAGATATCTCTCCCCTTCAGGTCCTGATAACCATTCCACAGCACGAATATCGTGAGACTACTTGTCAGCACGATGCCAATCGCTGTCTTGAGCCGAGGAGCCGGCTGGCCGCGCACCTTGGCACAGTAGGCAAAGGTGCACAGTAGGAGTAGGGAGAGTCCAGTGAAGACCGCCCCCCGAAGCACGATGATCCGTTCGTAAGCTGCTTGATGCGTTCAGTCTTGTCCGCACCTTGGTTCAGGATGGCGCTTTCTTGTAGTTGAAAGAACGTCAGCAAGATGTCTAGCCTCTTTTGATTTTCATGTAGTCAAGCGATAGCCGCTGTGCCTGACGTAGTTGGCGCACTCACGACGCTGTCGCCGAGCTCGACGACGATCTTCTTCGCTTCATCGATCGACGGGACGTCGACAGCGAAGATCAGGCGCTCGCGCGGTGGAATCGCCAATCGGGACAGCTTTTGCGTGTAGAATCCCGGCAAAAGGTCAGGGGTTCTTCATGAAAAAGGCATTGATGATCGCCTTCGGAGTCGCGCTCACCTCGGCGTCGGCGATGCTGCAGGAGAAGGGCGGCGACGACCGCACGGGTCCGTACGACGTGGTTGCGAACTGGCCGCAGCCGCTCGCGTTCGCGAAGCCCGGCTACATCTGGGGATCGACGGGCGGCATCTTTGCGGAGAGTCCGGATCGCGTCTTGATCGCCAACCGCGGAGAGCTGAAGCTGCCGGCGACGCTGCCTCCCGGCTTCACCGGCTTCTGGGGCTCGTTCAACGAGCAGGCGACCACGCCTACTCCCGAATTCCGCAACTGCATCGTCGTCGTCAATCGCGACGGCAAGGCGATCGAGTCGTGGACGCAGTGGGATTACCTGTTCGCCGACGGCCGCGGACCGCATTCAGTGCTGATCAGCCCGTACGACCCCGCGCACACCGTGTGGGTGGTCGACGACATCCACCATCAGATCTTCGAATTCACGAATGACGGAAAGCGGATGCTGATGTCGCTCGGCGTACGGGACGAAGCCGGGAGCGACGCGACGCATTTTAAGCGGCCGACCGACATCGCGTGGCTGCCGGACGGCACGTTCTTCGTCAGCGACGGCTACGGCAACACGCGCGTGGCCAAGTTCGACCGGAATGGAACGTTCCTGATGTCATGGGGTACGCGCGGCACCGGGAACAGCGAGTTCAACACGCCGCACTCGATCACGATCGACAAGAACGGGCGCGTCTACGTCTCTGATCGCGCAAATAACCGCATCCAGGTGTTCGACGAAAACGGCAAGTACCTGGATCAGTTCCCGCGGATCACCCAGCCGTACCACATCCGCATCAGCGACGATCAGTTCCTCTGGGCGTTCTCGGGACCGCTGGACAAGCTGATGAAGTACGACCTGAACGGACATCTTCTATATGCGTGGGGCACGCACGGGACGACGCCCGGGCTGTTCTGGGCGGTCCACGAGTTCTCAGTCGATTCGGACGGAAACTTCTACACGGCGGAAGTGTTCGGTGGACGGTCGCAGAAGTTCAGTCCGCGGCAGGGCGCGGACCCGTCGCATTTCTTCAAGCCCCAGCCGCTCGTCGCGAAGACGGCTCCGGCGCTGTCCGGCGGGCACGGGCCGGAAGAGAAGCCCGCGTCGACGCCGCCGCCCGCAAGGGCGAAGCCGGGCGCCGATTTATCGGGAGGCTGGAAGTTGTCGAACGCCCTGCCGCCGCCGCCACCCGGACCGGGACGCGGTGCGGCCGGCGGCGGTATCAGTGGACCGTACGCCGACAATCTGTTCGCGCAGGCGCCGGCGAACGTGACGGTGACGCAGACCGCGAACGGCCTCACCATTCAGATCGCGAATGCGATGGCGTCGTACACATTCGACGGCGCCACGACGACGGTTCCCGAAGGTGACGTGCTTGCGCTGAAGACGCGCGCGCACTGGGATGGCGCCGCGCTGCATCTTCATTACAAGCAGGGCATGAACTGGGGACGCGACGTCGTGACGATCAGCGGCGGAACGCTGACGATCGTCCGCGACCTCGAGTCAGGCGGTCAGTCGACGACGCGGACGTTGACGTACACGAAGACGTCGTAGCGGCGACTACCGCGTCCAGCCGACGGTCTCGGCGTCCGCGCCGTCGCGCAGTCTGTGCGCGACATCGACGCGCAGCTTGCGTCCGGAACCTGGAATCCTGAGGCGCACGCCCGGCACCCACATCGACCCTGGTCGAGGTCGCTGACCCAGCGTCGACGGGCCTGAGCCCGCCGATCGCCGTATGGCTGAACGGAACCTGGCGCGTGCGCGGAATCTCCTAGTGGCTTAGCTCGATCAGATCATTGGCGCGACCGGCATGGACTACTGGAACATCCTCGAGCGGAATCCCGAATGCGACGAGTACGACACAATTGTGCTTCAAGCGAACGGGTAGGGTCGTCTCGGTAAACTTGCGAGTCAACGTGCGTTTCCTTCCCGTCTTGACGTTTCAAGAAAGATGGTTCGTCAGCGGGACCGCCACAGCTCTCGCAGAGCAGTGTTTCCTGTGAGGCTGGTGCCGGATCGCGCGTTCTCCGCCAGATTCTGATCGGTCTCGAGGGCCGTACCTCTATCTGGTCGCGGGCTACGGTTGCACCGATCGTGACACGCGCAAACGCGTCTGAGTCATCGCCGTTCATTCGCCATTCACGTGCATTCGCATCGCTTGCAATCACGGCCGCCTGGAGCCATGTCGGCGATGGGCACCCTCCATCGACGCAAGGTCAGGTACTGCACGACTTGTCGTCAACGGCTCGTCCGAACCCGTGCGAGGAGACCGAACATACGTTCGTGATCTGCGATCGGCCGATCTGTTGGATCAACTACCAACTGGAGGGCCGTCCGCAGTGCGTGAGTTTGTACAGCACGAAGAAGGAAGGCTCGAAGCGCTGCCCAAGGAGTGTGAAGGCGACGTGGTCAAGGGCGTAGCGCTCGTCGAAAGCGTCGGTCACGTGACGTTCGAAGAGGTCGCCGAGGATCTCGGGAACGACTATCAAATGAATGGCCGGTGCTCCAGGCACTCCGCGCAGAACTGGCGACGCAGGGCAGACGTCCTTTCCAGGCAGCCCCGCGTCGTAGCGTCGTCGGCGCCGTGGACGGCGTAGAGGTACTCGTGCTCGACGTTCTTGACTCCCGGACACGTGAGCGTGAACCCGTCAATCACAATGCTCAGAGGGATCTGGGCCGTCAGTGCCCCTGCCACGCCGGCGCACGCTTCCCGAGAAATGCGTCGATTCCTTCAGACGCATCGTCGAACAGCATGTTGCACGCCATCGCCTCGCTGGTCACATCGTACGCACGTGCAATCGGCAGCTCGATTTGCGTGTAGAAGGCCTGCTTGCCGAGGCGAATCGTGGCGGCGCTGCGCGCTTTGATGAGGTCGGTGAAATGCGCGACTGTCGCGTCGAGCGCATCCGCCGCGACGACGCGGTTGACGAGCCCCCACGCGAGCGCGGTCTGCGCATCGATCAGCGCCCCCGTGAGGAGCATTTCCATCGCGCGCTTCCGGCCGACGTTCCGCGCGACGCCCACCGCGGGCGTCGAGCAGAACACGCCGATGTTGATGCCGGGCAGCGCGAACGTAGCGGTATCGACCGCCACCGCGAGATCGCACATCGAGACGAGCTGACAGCCCGCGGCGGTGGCGATGCCGTGCACGCGCGCGATCACCGGCTGCGGCAGAGACGTGATCCGGGCCATCATGCGACTGCACGCGTCGAACAGGTCGCGCTGCCAGCGCTTGTCGTGCGCGTGCGCGTGCATCTCCTTCAAGTCATGGCCTGCCGAGAACCCTTTACCTGCCGCGGCGAGTACCACGACGCGCGTCGATTCGTCGCGCGCGGCAGCCTCGAACTCCGCATCGAGCGCGGCGATCGTCGCCGATGACAGTGGGTTGAAGCGCTCTCCGCGGTTCAGGGTCAGCGTCAGCACGCCGTCGTCGAACGAGCGGAGCACGAGCGGTCGGTCGTCGCGCGTGTCGGTCACGGCATTCTCCTACATGGAGGATGTTACTCCGATGCGCCGCCACCTCCCTACGCGCTCCGCGGCGTGATGACGGGCGAAGCAAGTCTTGGTACCTGGTGGCGGAGGTGTGTTTCCACGAGCCGTTCCAGTCTGGACACGGAAAACTGCCGGATCCGCATGCGGTTTCCGCCCGATGTTCGGCTCCTGGTGGATGAGGCTCGAATCGGCTGTGCGAGCGGGACGCTGCGCTGCCGAGCAGCGACTGATCCACGTGCTCGGCGAGTTCTTCGTCGTGACCGGATCGCGTATCCAAAGACGGTTATGTTTTGCCCACTGATCGAGTTCAAACCCCGCAGAATCTGGAGACAATTCGCGCGATCTGATCGCTTCCGGACCGCACCCCGATAACCGATCGCCCCTGAAGCCTGGACAGTCGGTCCCGCGCGTCCTGTTCCATCCCGTGCTGAACCGATCGTTACACTGGCAGTGACACTCGCTTCCAACCTTTGACGTATGATTAGCAGTCCCCGCAGGCGACTGCTAATCGCTCGGAGCCGTCTCGATCAAGTCCACCGGAGGCACCTGCAAATTTGCGCCAGACCGACGGAGTACACGCCATGAACGTCAGACCACTACACGACCGAATCATTGTTCAGCGTCTTGAAGAAGGCGAACAAAAAGTCGGGGGGATCATCATTCCCGACACGGCCAAGGAAAAGCCCCAGCAGGGCACAGTCATCGCGGCCGGGAACGGCAAGGCCAAGGCCGACGGCAAGCGCATCCCGCTGGATGTCTCAGCCGGCGATACGATCCTCTTCGGAAAGTATTCCGGCCAGGAGATCAAGCTCGAGGGCGAGGAATACCTCATCATGAAGGAAGACGAAGTGTTGGCGATCGTCGAAGGCGGAACCAAGCGCGAGACCAAGAAAAAGAAGTAGGCAGGTCGTTGAGACCTGCTCACGGGAGACAGAAAAGCAATGGCAAAACAGATTGTGTACGGCGAGCACTCGCGCCAGGCCATCCTGCGCGGCGTCAACCAGCTCGCTGACGCGGTGAAAGTGACGCTCGGCCCCAAGGGGCGGAACGTGGTCCTCGACAAGAAGTTCGGATCCCCGACGATCACCAAGGACGGCGTTACGGTCGCCAAGGAAATCGACCTCAAGGATCCCCTTGAGAACATGGGCGCGCAAATGGTGCGTGAAGTCGCGAGCAAGACCTCGGACACCGCGGGCGACGGGACGACCACCGCCACGGTGCTGGCGCAAGCGATCTACCGTGAGGGGGCGAAGAACGTCGCGGCCGGTGCGAACCCGATGGACATCAAGCGGGGCATCGAGAAGGCCGTCGAAGCGCTGACCGCGGAGCTGAAGAAGATGTCGAAGCCGGTGAGCGGCAACATGGTCGCCCAGGTCGGCACCATCTCAGCGAACAACGACGAAACGATCGGGAAGATTATCGCGGATGCGATGGACAAGGTTGGCAAGGACGGCGTGATCACGGTCGAAGAGGCCAAGACACTCGAGACCTCCCTCGAGGTCGTCGAGGGCATGCAGTTCGACCGCGGCTACCTTTCCCCCTACTTCGTCACGGACCCTGAGCGCATGGAGGTGGTGCTGGAGAACCCGGTCATCCTGATCCACGAGAAGAAGATCAGCTCGATGAAGGACCTGCTGCCGGTGCTCGAGCAGGTGGCTCGCCTGGGCCGCCCGCTGCTGATAATCGCTGAGGACATCGAGGGCGAGGCGCTCGCCACGCTCGTCGTCAACAAGCTGCGCGGCACGCTGCAGGCCGCGGCCGTTAAGGCGCCCGGCTTTGGCGATCGCCGCAAGGCCATGCTCGAGGACATCGCCACGCTCACCGGTGGCAAGGCCGTCACCGAGGACCTCGGCTTGAAACTCGAGAACCTCAAGATCGAGGACCTCGGTACGGCGAAGAAGATCACCATCGACAAGGACAACACGACGATCGTCGAGGGAGCAGGCACGTCGGCCGCCATTGAAGGCCGCGTCAAACAGCTCCGGGCCCAGGTGGAAGACACCACTTCTGACTACGACCGCGAGAAGCTGCAGGAACGGCTCGCGAAGCTGGTCGGCGGCGTCGCGGTCGTCAAGGTCGGCGCGGCGACCGAGACCGAGATGAAGGAGAAGAAAGCCCGCGTCGAGGACGCCATGCACGCCACTAAGGCGGCGGTCGAAGAAGGCATCGTGCCCGGCGGCGGCGTGGCCCTCCTTCGCGCGTCGAAGGTCCTCACGCACCTGAAGCTTGGCGGCGATCAGCAGATCGGCGTCAACATCGTCGCACGTGCAATCGAGGAGCCCATGCGGTGGATCGCGTCCAATGCGGGCCAAGAAGGTTCGATCGTCGTGCAGAAAGTGCGCGAGATGAAGGACGATGAGGGCTTCAATGCCCTGACCGACACGTACGAGAATCTGGTCAAGGCTGGCGTCATCGACCCTGCGAAGGTCGTGCGCTCGGCGCTCGAGAACTCGTCATCGATCGCCTCGCTGCTGCTGACGACCGAAGCGCTCATCTGCGAGATCCCGGAGGAGAAGAAGGAAGCCCCGATGCCGGGCGGCGGCGGCGGCATGGGCGGCATGTACTAACGGACGTCGCAATCAGAAATTGCAGGATGCTCTGCACGACACAACACAGGCCCGGCTGGGGAGCCCCACTGCGCATGTTGTTGTCTCATCCTCTAATTCCTGCTCATGAGATTACCGGGGGGCATGCCACGTCGTAGTGCTCCGGAGCCGTAGCGCTTGGTGACGATGAAGAGTCGTGTGACGGACCAACCGCCAAAATTGTGACCGGGCGCTGCTGCGAACACGAGACGCGCGTGCCTCAGTTCGGAGATCGTGCGCCCGCGTGACTATGCCGGCACGCTAAGACACGAGGGTGGGCGGCCTCGGCGGGATCAGCACGTAGGGTTGATCGCGCAGCTCGCGGCTCAACCGCGCGTGGCGCTGGCGCCAGGGCTCGAAGCGCCTAGCGATGGTGTCGAGTAGCCGCGCTTTGGGCGGGGACTGTTCCTGAGCGGCCGCCCGGCTGAAAAAACTCGCGCCCAGCTCGGCATACCAGCGGATGTTGTGCCGCTGGCGCATTTGATCCTCGAAGAACCCCGCCAGCAGCAGGCACTGCGCGCCCGCGGTTTCCATCATTAGGCTGTCGCGCAGCAGGGTCGTGTCGGCAACAAAATGGTCGAAGACCATGCTGAGATTCGCGGGCGCCGGCCAGTCGACGTCGGCCTGTGTGGATATCTGAGAGTAGTGTGCCAGCACGCTGGCGTTGTAGAGCAGTTCCTGTGGATCGACGCTGGGCTCGGAGACGTCCTGAAGGCCCAGGAAGAAAAACGCCAGCGCCTGCCGATGATCGGTCGCGAGCAGTTCCCGCAGCGGACCCATGACACCTCCGCGTGACCGTCTTCCGGTCAGCATGTGCTGCCCGCATCAGCAACAGCAACTCACGTGCCAGGCTCACGCGAATTCGCGCCTCTTCGCTGACCGTCGACTCATTCACCAAACGGTTCGCCGATCATTGGAAGTTGTACCGCCACTGATATTGTTACTGACCACGTCAAATTTGTCGGCCCAGAGTGGAACATTAGGCTTCGTTTCGAACATGCGAAATCCTCGTGCAGTCAACCCCGAAATCCGCATGGTTGGGGTTTTTGGTAGGCACACCTCGTTCATTCCGATTGAAGCCGATCGGCGAGCCGCGCGTACACATCGCCTGGGCCGCGCTGTGCGCTCGGGTCTCGCAAAGCTGCGAGCAATTCTCGTTCATTCAGCGAGCGACTCGAGGCCAACCGGTACGATTCGCCCGCCGACCAGTTGAAGCGATAAATGCCGAGTGCATGTAAGCGCGTGAGGCACGCCTCGACCTGATCGAGCGCCCGCGGCAAGAACTCGAATGACAAATGCCGCAGCGGATGGCTGACCCCGGCCAAGACGGCTGGCTCGCTCCCTTCGACATCGAGCTTCACGAAATCCGGCATGCCGAAGCGCTCGATCAGCTTGTCCAGGGTCGTCGTGTCGACTTCAATCCGGTGATCCCAGCGTACGCGTGCGAAATCCGGATCTCCCGCACGCGCTTCGCGCCACGCGGTCGCCAGGGTTGTGACCGTCGGCGTGCGTTCGCTCAGCGCGAGCGTGGCCCGCCCAATGGCGGCGCTGACCGCCGCCTCTTCGACCACCACGCGCGGCGAACCCGCGAAAAGCGTCCGCAGAAGCCGTGCGAAATCCGGCTGCGGCTCGAGTGCGATGACCCGACAACCGAGCGCGGCAAACGCGCGCGCGCGATTGCCCGCGTGAGCGCCAATGTCGAACACGAGCGCACCGGCTCCGACAAAGGCGGCATAGAAGCGTCGCATGCGCCGTTGGCGTAACGGAATCGCGTGGTAGATCGCCAGTGACCGAGCGAGACCAAGCGACCGGTCGAAGCGGCTCATTGAGCCTGGCCTTGGGGCCTTTCGACGACGATGGCGCGGACAGCGCGCATGGCGGAGGGCCGTCCCTTTCGGTTCTACAATGGCATGGTTGGGCGGGTCTTCACCAGCACACATGTCGGCCAGGCGCCCGGCGGTCCAGCGTTCCGAAGACGAGTTGCGGGCGATCTACGGCCAGCCCTACGCGGACCAGTACGATCCCCACGCGGTTGAGCGAATTCGGCGCTTGCTGCCGTTCTTTGAGTTGTCCGGCCACGAGGTGGTGGCCGACTTCGCATGCGGCAACGGCGTCCTCCTCGAGCTCATCAGCCCGCGCGTCCGCACGTACGCCGGGATCGATTTTTCCGACGCCTTCGTGCAGGCAGCGGAGCGCCGTCGAGAAGCTCGCGGCATCCGAAACGGCACCTTCCACTGCGTCGAGATTGTCGCCTTTTGCACGCAGCACGCGAACCATTTCGACGCCGGATTCGCGCTCGACTTTTCTGAGCATGTCTACGACGACCAGTTCCTGCGGATCTTCAGCGCTATCCGCGCTGCGTTGAAACCTGGCGCCCCGTTATATCTGCACACTCCGAATCGAGAGTACTTCATGGAGCACTTGCGGGACTGGGGGATCCTCCAGCAGATCGAAGGTCATGTCGCCGTCCGGGATACCGCGCGCTATCAAACGCTCTTGGCGCAGTGCGGCTTCTCGACAGTTCACACCCGGTACTTCGCCCATTACTTGTATCCAGCCTCTGCGTTCCATGGCCTTGGCGCCCTGCCGCTCGTCGGCCGGTTCTTCCGCGCGCGCCTGTTTCTGACCTGCCGAAAAGGAGCCAGGGTCCTTCACGGACGGGAAGAACGCTCGGTAGAAGAATAACGGTGGGTTCTGTCAGCGGGACTTCGATTGCCGACATTGTCGGATGCCCGGAACTGTTGCTCACTCCGCACCACAACCAGTTGCTTAAATCCACTGCCCAGCAGTGGTTGAACGTCGGCTACAACACCGACACGCTCAAGACGCTTCCTAAATCAGCTGCGTTTCCAGCAGTTTTAGGATACTCGGCAACTGTGGGCGGTCATGCGGGGCGATACAATGGCAAACGGTCAGGCTGGCATCGCGGTCGTAGTCGATTGACACTTGGAGTGACACCGGCCTGGACCGAAGGTTTTGGCCTGCACGGAGTTCGCGCGATTTGGCCCAAAACGAGGGCTGTGCGACGGGCAATCTGGGGCGAAACCGCGCGCCAAAATCGCGCGAATTCTGGCCTGATTTTCGACGCGGAGGGATGGCCGAGTGGTCGATGGCGGTGGTCTTGAAAACCACTGTACCCGGAAGGGTACCGGGGGTTCGAATCCCTCTCCCTCCGCCAACCCTTTGCCCTGACGACGCGAGGCGATCGACACCACGGCGGCGTCGGTTTCGCTCACCGTGCCGTATCGACTAAACCGTCCCTCGTCTCAGTCCCCACAAACGCCCTCCTACTGCGCTAGGTACTTCGTAGGGATCGGCTTGTCTGCCGTCTCTGCGTCCCAGAAGATCGTCACGATCCACCAGCGCATCCCGTCGCTGTAGAGCTGAAAGCTGTTGATGCCGCGCGCGAAGGGCTGTCCGTCCACAGTGCGCCTGGAATCGTAGGTGCTGAAGGCGTGCAGCATTGCCCCGAATGCCTCGGTGGTGCGATGCCGTTCGCGTTCGAAAAAGCCCTGGCTCTGCAGACCAGGGCCGGCGGCGGTGATGTACTCCTCCGCGTTCCACACCACGGGCGTCGTCGCGCCCGGCGTCCGGCGCGTCGAGGGGATCAGGCGCGCGCCGGGGATCAGCAGCGAGCGGAATCGGGCCCAGTCGCGCGGCTGGGCCGCCGGTCCGGAAATCGACGCGTAGACGGCGTCGATGATGGCGTCAGGCGTCGCCACGTCGGCCGGCCGGGCCACCGGTGGTACGGCGCCGGTCTGGGCCCAAGCCGCGACCGACACGGTCAGCAGCGATGCTGCCAGTAGGACGCTTCTCAACATGCCCAGTGCTCGTGCCACGGTCGCCTCCTTTGCGCCGACCGCACGCTACGCGTCGGTCGGGCCAGGCGCACGATAGCACGCGGTCTCCCGCTTCTGCTTCGCCAGCCACTCGTTCTGCTCGCGCTCCATCTCGTCCTCGTGCGCGAGCGACGGTTCGAGAAACGGCTTGAACATCGGATCGCTCACCGCGGTCGCCTACGCGCGGCAGGCACGTGTCGAATCCGCCGTCCAGCACCTGAAGCGCGATTCTCACTACCACGTGGGCCGGCGCTACCACAGCACGGCGCGTCCTCAGCGCCTGGGCAGCGCGAAGCTCACGATGAGATCCCCGCCGCGGCGGCCGCGCTCGCCGCCGCCAGAGGCGACGGTCACGAATTCTTCGCCGTTCACCATGTAAACGGACGGCGACGAGAACACGCCGGCGCCTGTGTTGAACTTCCAGAGCAGCTCGCCGGTCCGCGCGTGATACGCCAAGAGATAGCCGGCGACGTTGCTGCCCGTGCCGACGAAGACGACATCGCCGGCGGTCACGACAGATCCCGCCTGCCCCCAGCCGTCGAACGTCTGCTGCCACCGGAGTTCACCGGTTGTCGGATCGAATGCCGAGAAGTACCCGCGAGCAGGCCGGCCGGCGCGCATCGGGCCGTCCACTGCGTTCACGTACAACAGGCCAGTGCGCGGGCTGAACGCAATGGGCGCGTAGTTGGCGCCGCCTTCGGTACCAGGTGAATAGATGTGGTTGGACTGTGGCGGCGTGAACTGCGGCACGATCGTCATCGTCGTCAGGCGCTCGGCGGGGACGTCGATCGGATACACGGGCGACACCGGCTTCATCGGCTGCCCAGACGCGGTGAACGGAATCGGCTGCGTCGGCCACGGTTGGTCACCAGCGCGCGGGTTCGCAGTCGGTACCGGCATCTCCTTGATCGGATGCACCGGCTTACCAGTCTCGCGGTCGAGAATATAGAGGTAGCCGTTCTTGCTGGCCTCGGCGAGTGCCCTCAGGCGGCGGCCGCCGACCGTCATGTCGAACAGGACGGGCTGATTCCCCGAGTCGTAGTCCCAGACGTCGTGGTGTGTCTGCTGGAAATACCATTTCAATTTGCCGCTCTGCAGATCGAGCGCGATGATCGAGTCAGTGAAGAGATTGGTCCCGATCCGTCTGGTCGCGTCGCCGAACGGGTTACCGACCGCGGCATAGATCATCCCGAGATCCGGATCGATCGACGGTGTCTCCCAGATGCCGCCGCCGTTCCGCTCGCCGCCCACCCACGTCGGTCCCGCAATATCCCAGCCATCGTCGCGTCCGTCCTGCGGAATCGTGTTGAAATGCCAGCGGACTTTTCCCGTCCTTGCGTCCACAGCCAGCACGTGCCCGCCGGGAATATGACTCTCGCTGCGCGTGCTGCCAATGTAGATGACGCCGTTGTAGATCTGGGGCGCCGTTGTGAACCAGTAGCCGAGCTGGATGGCCGCCGTCACATCCGGATATCGCTCCTTGATGACGTCGAGGATGACCGCGGCCTGCCCGTTCGTGCCGAACGTTTTGACGGGTTTCCCGGTCCTCGCGTCCAGTGCGAACAGAAACGATCCCGCGGCGGTGTAGACCACGCCGTGGGCGTAGCAGACGCCGCGGTTGCGGAAGACGTAACCGGCCTTCGCGCCGCCGCCGATGAGCGCGGTGACGTCGAAGGTCCAGAGCAGCCGGCCGTCGGCTGCGTCGAGCGCGTACACGCTTCCCCGCGGATCGGTGACATACATCGTCCCGTCGACGACGACCGGAGTCGTCTGATTGCTGACGCCGTCGATGACGCCGGTCTGGAACAACCAGCGCGGCGTCAGCGACGCGACATTCGCAGCGCTGATCTGGTCCATCGGCGAGAATCGGCTGCCGGCCAGATCGAGATTGTGGAGCGGCCAGCTGACGACTTGCGCGGCAGCGCTCGTCGCTATGATGGCCGCCGGAAGGCTGAACGTGAAGCGGGAAGGGCGCATCGTCAGAATCTGATGCGCAGATCGGCTACGAGCGGCAGATGATCCGACGCGATCAACGTGCGCCTCGTTCGGGGAAGTTCGACGTGCCGCACCTCCACCCTGGCCCCCTCGTAGTAAATGTGGTCAAGATGCAGAAATGGAAGAACACCGGGATACGTTCGGCGCCTCTTCAGGTGCGCGAAGAGATCGATGCTGTGCAGCTTCTCGCTCAGCATCGTCGTCGCCAGGCCGCGCGTCCACTCGTTGAAATCGCCGAGCACCATCTTCGGCCCCGTGACCCGGCGATCGTGGACGAACGCGGCCAGCCGAACCGCCTGATGACGACGCTCGCGCAGCGACGTGCCGAGGTGCACGTTATACAAGTGCACGGTGTGATCGCTCACGGCCAGATCGACCCGCTGACAGCAACGAGGCTCGCGCCCGTTCCACGACAGGTCGAATTGCGAATGCTCGCGAATTGGCAGGCGGCTGAGCACGACGTTGCCGAAGAGGTGTCCCCGCAGCCGTCGCGCCGGCGCCATGACCCAGCCCATGCCGAGTGCCGCGCCGAGTTCCTCGGCATGGCCCGGGTTGCTCGCGTTCGATCCGATGACCTCCTGGAGCGCGATCACGTCGGCGTCGATGTCGGCGAGCACGGCCGCGATTCGAGACGGGTTGACCCGTCGATCGAGGCCCCGGCAGCGATGAACGTTGTAGGTGGCGATGCGCAGATCGATGTGGCCTCCATGCGCGGCCACGCCTGCGCGATGGATGTTCACCCTTGCCGCTCCAAGATCATTCACCCATTCTCGCGCAAGCCAGGCCCCCCGGCGCATCACGCGGACTGAAGCACGCGAATATGTGTGGCCTCGGATTCTTCGAAATGAGGCATCGACCGAATCGCCGCGGCCATTCCGGCATCGTGTGCCGAGGTGCGCCGTGACGGCAGGCATGCAGGAACCTGGCTCCAGGGATCACCTGCTGGACCAGGCATTTACGCGCAGGAAGCCGATTCTGGCGCGAGCTGACGATGACAGGGTCGAGGTCCGCTTCTGGTGGCCCTGGCTCTCTGCGGTGCCGATGGCGGCCGCGGCCAGCTGGGTCGCCCTGTCGCTTGTTCTCAAAGCCCGGAAGCTCCATCGGGCCGGGCGGCGGACTTCACGATCTTCTCGAGCGGGCAATCCTCTGGTGTGAAACCGACGACGAGACTATTCTGAAAATACACACATCGGTAAGAACCCCGCAGCTTCAAGGGTGCGGGATATACCGACCCGGGTGACGCGGAGACCATCCACATGACGCGCGCGCGGCACAAGCGGGTCGCACTTCTCGTCGGGGTCTGGCTTGTTCTGCACGTGCCGCCCGTTCCAGCAGCGGACGCTGATCATTGGATTGGAACATGGGCGACTGCGGCACAGCCGGCCAGGCCGGCGAGTGCTGTGGCGTTTCGCAATCAGTCCGTCCGGTTGATCGTGCACACGAGCGCCGGCGGAAAGAAGCTGAGAGTCAGGCTGTCGAATGCGTAATGGCGAGCAGCCGGTGACGATCGGCCGCGCGCACGTGGCCCGCCGGACGTCGGCGGCCGACATCGACTCCGCTTCCGATCGAGCCTTGACGTTCCAAGGCCAGTCGTCAACGACGATCGCCGCGCGATCTGCGGTCGTCAGCGATTCCGTCGACCTGGATGTGTTGCCACTGTCCGACCTGGCAATCAGCCTGTTCGCTGCCGATGAGCAAGGAAACGCTCAAGTCCCAGAACTTTCCCTATCCTTCCCCTGTCGGTCGAACCACGGCCGAAGAAGTGGCAGACCGTCGTCCTTCTGCTCAATTGCCTGCCCGCGCTCTCTGACAACAAGCGCGTCCCGGACGCGGTGCTGCTGCGTCCGCCTTGCATATGAGAGCCGCCGATGAGCGGCGCGAATTCATAGAATGATCGAGACGATCGCGGCCAACAATGCGCTTCCAGCCAGAACAATCGGGATACCGATCAAGAAGCCTCGAAAGTGAAACCAGTAATCCGTGTAGCCTGCCAAACCTTCGGTACCCGGAAGGACCAAGAAACGCGGTTGCCAATACACCAACGCCCAGTCGAGGAGCAACCAGTCGAGAAGATTGAACGTGCCAAACATAATGGCGAAATGAGCAAATGCAATCGCGAAGCTGAGATGGCCCGGCGCGAAAGCTGGGAACGTCTTGAGAGACCATGCCACCGTCCCGAGGACAACGAAGAGAAATACGCCGGCAACGAGCAGACGTTGGCGCTTTGTTCGGTCGGTCATCGGTCCCCATTTGGCTCTGACATCGGGCGGGTAATCGTTGAGCATGATTTCTGGGTTCGCTCGCAGAACCACGAGCAAGAGCCCAAAGAGAATGAGACTGAGCACTAGGCCGAATTCGAGAGCGTGGTTAACGATGGGCGACATGAGAAGTTTTCAAGATGATACGCGCGCCGTCGGCTGCAAGCACTGGTTAAGCCTCAGCAATGACTGCGATGGACACCTTGAGTCCCGGAACCTTTGCGGGCAACTTCGCACCCTGCCGAGCAGGGGGATTGGCAGGAAACCATCGAAGCCACTCTTCGTTCATGCCGGCGAAGTCTTCCTCGTCTGCCAAGACGACAGTGACGCTCACGATCTTGTCGAGGGAGCTGCCAGCCGCTTCGAGGATTGCCACGATGTTTGTCAGACACTGACGAGTCTGCTCCTGAATCGTTGCGCCTTTGATCTGCCCGTTGGCGGGATCGTGTGGGGCTGTGCCGGAAACGAAGACGAGTCCAGCCGCCTTGACCGCCTGACTGTACGTCGCAGGAGGTTTGGCAGCCTTTGGTGTGTAGACGATCTGGCGAGGCATCTTGTCTCCCTGGTGTCAGCAAGAATCGGATCCCGGCAGAATCCACAGCTGTAACGTTCGCGCTCACCTGCGACGGCGCGTTCCTTTTGCGCGCGCGCCGTCGTCAACTGCAGCGCGTTGTTCGGCAGCGTGCCTTGTCTTTGGGCGAACCGCCTTGGCCGTGTCGAACTGCAGCAGCTCAACCGGTGCTCCATCGTCAAGTATGAACGCAACACGAACTCCAACCGATGGCTCGGTCGGGGCGATCAGAATCTCCCGACCTTTTAGGGCTTCGTCCAAATCGTCGACGGCAAAGGCGATGTGCGGAACGGTTCTGACGATCTCGGGCACGCGACAATGCGGCTCGAACCGGATCCACTCAATCCCGTAGGGACTGGTCTCAAAACCGGAGACGTAAACCCCGAGGTGCGCGACATGATGCTCCTGAGCACGGGGCTGCGCGTATGGAATCCCGATGTGGTGGTACCGCCATGCGAGCTTCGCTGTCACGTCAGGCGGCTCATGGTTCAGTCGCTTTCCGCTAGTCACGCCTTCTCCTCATCGATCTCACTCACCGACTGCAATCATTTGGTCTGTGGAGTCTGTCTAACCGTATTGGAGTAGTAGACGGCTGACGCCCACTCGCAATGATACGCACGCCACGAACGGGTCTGTCGGTCTTCATCCCACTGACGGCCCGCATGTTAGCAGCCCTCCGGGCAAGTTCAACCGTCCGGAAATAGCTGCAGATGCCGCGGATCATTGCGGAGCGTTCCCCAAGGAAACGAGGCGGTTCGCCCGGGGAAGGGGACCTTTCAGATGAGGCAGAAACTCCGTGCAGGCGGCACGCGTCTAACCGCGACGATGAGCCGTCAGCCGCGCCTGCCACCTCTTCTTGCCGTCACAGCCGTCGTTCTATTCGGACAGTTCTTGTTGAAGTCCAGCGTCGTTGATGTCTCCGCCGGCGCCGGATTCTTTACACCTGTCGATGACGCCGATCCCGCGTCGACCGCAGCAGCCTGGGTGGTTCGTGCGGCGCAAGCGCTCGGTGGCGAAGAGAAGCTGCGATCGCTCGTTGCTGTAGAGGTGAACGGCGTGGCGATCCGATATCAGCGCGAACAATCGGAGCGCCCGGAAGGTCCGTGGTTCGCAACCTTCACGGATTTCACTGATGTGCGAAACATTCGCGCGGATGTCGTGAGGCGTACGTCACGGGAACGCGGATTCTCGACGCCGGATTGGGTCGACAACAAGGACTGGACCGAGCCGTTGACGACGATGGTATCGAACGGCGTAGGCCTGCGTTCGACGAATGCCATCGTGACGGCCACGGAGACTCCATGGGATCTCGCGACAGTGCCGCTCGGGCTCGGCCCCGAACACGTCGTCCTCGCAGCCCGTGACGCCACCGATCTCCGCACCGACCCAGACGTTGTGCTCGACGGCTATGCGCATCACGTGGTCGCGTTCACGTTTGCCGGCGCCCGCGTGCGGCTTTTCCTCAATGTCCCGTCGCTTCTGCCCAAGGTGGTCGAGATTACTCGCGCGCGCCCGTACGAAATGTTCTGGGCGCCGTGGGGCGATGTCACCCAGCGAGTAACGTTCGGGCTGTGGACGCTCGAGCCAGAGGGTGTGCTGTACCCACGGCTCTGGGAGTTTTCTACCGGCGGTCAACCCGATGGCACCGTCGAGATCACGCGCGTGCGGATGAATCCGACGCTCGTGCCTTCCGACTTCGACATTCCCGCCGATGCCCGTCAGCGATTGATTGCCGGTCGTCGAGCTGTTGCCGACATTCCATTCGGAGCGCCTCAAAGACCCGCCCACGAGCTCGCCCCGGGGATCGTCCAGGTGCCAGGAAGCTGGAACGTCGTGGAAATCAAGCAGGACGACGGCGTGGTCATGCTCGAGGGCCCGCTTTCGTCAAACTATTCGTCCAAGGCGATCGACGATGCCCGGCAGCGTTTCGGGGGCGCGCCGATCAAAGCGGTGATCTCGACGTCGGATTCGTGGCCGCACATCGGCGGTCTGCGCGAGTACGCTGCTCGCGGGATTCCCATCTATGCCCTCGACCTGAACGTCCCGATTCTCAATCGCCTCTTTGGGGCGAGATACGAGTCGTCACCCGATGCGCTGATGAAGCATCCGAAGCAGCCGAAGCTGCACGTCGTGGCGGGCAGGACCATTGTCGGATCTGGACCGAACCAGCTCGTGATTTATCCGCTGAGGACGGTGTCCGGCGAGCGCCAGATGATGGTGTACTGGCCGGCGCACCGACTTCTCTACACGAGCGACCTCTTCACAATCCGCGACGCGTTCGTGTTTCTGCCGCAGCAGGTGGCTGAAGCCGGCGAGGCCGTTCAGCGCGAACACCTGGAAGTCGCAACTGCCTTCGGCATGCACTACGACGCAATACCATGGGCGACGGTGGTCAAGAGCGCGGCTCCGCCGCCGCGAACGCGTGACTGAAGGGAGCCTCGTTGTGTGCTACGGTTACGCTCTCACTGCGGAAACGCCGGCAACCTTCTTACGCTGACAAATGGCAATCACAATCTCGGTCAACGGCCAGGACCATTCGATCGAGGTGGATCCCGATTCGCCGCTGCTGTGGGCCCTCCGCGACACGATCGGCTTGACCGGCACCAAATTCGGCTGCGGCATCTCCGAGTGCGGTGCGTGCACCGTGCTCGTGGACGGCCGCGCCGTCCGCTCGTGCATGTTCCCCGTGTCGTCAGCAAAAGGCGCGGCGATCACCACGATCGAAGGTCTCGCCAGGGGCGGCACGCTCCACCGAGTGCAGCAGGCATGGATCGATCACCAGGTGCCGCAGTGCGGCTACTGCCAGTCGGGCATCATCATGGCCGTCTGCGGACTGCTGGAGCAGCATTCCCGTCCGACTGACGACGAGATCGACGCCGGGATCACCAACATCTGTCGTTGTGGCACGTTCGCGCGGGTGCGGCGAGCCATACACGCGATCGCTCACGAATAGCGAGACGAGTATGGGCAAATGGACCCGACGCGCCTTCATCGGCGCCGGCAGTGTGGTCGGCGGCGGTTTGGTGCTGGGCGTGGCCGGTGTTGCACTCGCACCGAACCGGCTGGGAGTCGTCTCCGACGGCGCCGCCGCGGCGGGCGAGCTAAACACCTGGATCACCGTGACGCCGGACAATCTCGTCACCGTCCTCGTACCGCACTGCGAGATGGGCCAGGGTACGCAGACCGCGCTCGCGATGATGGCGGCGGAGGAAATGGACGCCGACTGGACACTGGTGCGGGTGAAGGAAGCTCCTGCCCTTGACGCCTACGTGAACGAGTACCTGATCCGCACGGTTGTCCCAGGCTCGATTCCGGGACCGGTTTTCCGAGGCTTCGATTACGGCACCTATCGAGTCGCGCGATGGTTTGGACTGCAGGTGACCGGCGGTTCAACGGCCGTGCGGGGAACCGGTGTGTACGGCATGACGCTCGCCGGCGCGGCCGCGAAGGACATGCTCGTCGCCGCAGCCGCGCAGCGTTTCGGCGTCAGCCCGTCCGAATGCCGCGCGAAGAGCTCGCGCGTCATCCACGAGGCGTCGGGACGGAGCGCAAGCTTCGGCGAGCTCGCCACGGCGGCCGCGAAGCTACCCGTGCCGTCGCATCCGGCGTTGAAGATGCCGGACAGCTACACTATCCGGCGGACCGCTCGTCCACGCCTCGACATCCCCGGGAAGGTCAACGGCAGCGCGATTTATGCCATGGACTTCAAGGTCCCGGGCATGCTCTACGCCGCAGTCGAGATCGCGCCCGTCTACGGAGGCAAACTCTTGTCGGTGAACAGCGCACCCGCCGAGGCAATGCCCGGCGTCAAGCGCGTCGTCCGGCTGACCGAGGCCGTTGCCGTTGTCGCCGACAGCTACTGGCACGCGCGGACGGCGCTCGCCGCACTCGAGCCCGAGTTCGACGCCGCGGGTCATGGCGACGTGTCCAGTGCATCCATCTTTGCGGCGTTCGACAAGTCCCTTGGCGCCGCGCCCGAGATGCCCGCTGCGGCGGCGACTGTGATCAAGGCCGACTATCGCGTTCCGTTTCTCGCGCACGCGACGATGGAGCCGATGTGCTGCACGGCGAGGGTGGAGGGCAACCGCGCGGAGGTCTGGACCGGCGTGCAGGATCCGCTCAGGGGTCGCGCGATCGCGGCGAAAGCCCTCGGGCTGTCTCCGGACAACGTGCACTTCACCAATCTTCTGCTTGGCGGCGGGTTCGGACGGCGCCTGCCGGGCAACCTCGATTACATCGACATGGGCGCGCGCATCGCGAAGGCGATGTCGCCGGCGCCGGTCAAGATGGTGTGGAGCCGGGAGAATGATATCCAGCACGACTACTATCGTCCGGCCGCGATGGCGCGCTTTGCCGGTGCGCTCGACTCAAGCAGCGCGCCGATCTCCGTTCGATCGCGCTATGAGGGTGGCGGCGACGGTGAATCGACGTTCATGCCATACGCAATCGGCGAGAAGAGCGCGAAGAGCGGTGGCGCAACCTTTCCTGTTCGGACGGGCCCGTGGCGGTCGGTGCTCAACTCACAGCATGGATTCTTCAAAGAGTCGTTCATCGACGAGATGGCGCATGCGGCGAAGAAGGATCCGTACCGCTTCCGGCGCGATCTTCTGAATGAGCAGCCGCGTTTCCTCGCCGCACTCGACAAGGCTGCCGCAATGGCCGACTGGAGCAGCCCACTGCCCGAGCGCGAGGGGCGCGGGATTGCGCTCACCGAGTGCTTCGGCACGATCGTCGCCGAGGTGGCCCACGTCGCCGTGTCTCCCGAGGGCAAGCTCCGCGTGCGCGCGGTCTTCGCGGCGGTGGACTGCGGCGACGTCGTCAATCCGGACAGCGCGGCGGCGCAGGCGGAGGGCGGGATCATCTTCGGACTTTCAGCTGCGCTCGTGGGCGAGATCACGATCGCCGGGGGCCGGGTCGTTCAACGCAACTTCACCGACTATCAGATGATCCGCCTGTCGGATGCGCCGCAGATCAAGGTGGAGTTCATCCGCTCGGATGCGAAAGCGGGCGGGCTGGGCGAGCCGTGCGTGCCGCCGATCGCGGCCGCCGTCGCCAATGCCATCTTCGCGGCGACGGGAATCCGCGTGCGGGATCTGCCGATCAAGAACCAGGATCTTCGCGCCGCGCGGTTCGCGACACGGCAAACGCCGATCCACACTGACCTCGATCCTCAGCGCCAGGCAAAGTGGTTACGGACGCGAAGGTCGCGGCGTTTCTGAAACAGCGGCCTTGCCCTGTGGGTTCTTGCCGGCGAAGTTGTAGATGATCGTCGCCGCAGCTTTTTCCGCACCGGCCATGCCATAGACTTTGCCGGCGCCTTCGATGACGAAGTACTCATTGGCTGCGTGCGCGTTGCCACCGTGGCCCGCTCCCCCGATGACGATCGGCATCGAAACGGGCGCGACCCGCATGCCGACCTCTTCGTTCGAAAACAGATACGCCGGCCAATAGCCCCCGAGAATCGACGAGTAGTCCGCCGGCTTGCCGTGCTTGATATCGAAAATCTCGTAGGTCGTATTCACCGCGTGCGCGATCTCGGTGTCGTACGACATCTTGGACCAGGGCACGTCGCCGATGACCTTCAGCTCGACATCCTTGTACCCGTTGCGGTCGAGCTGCTCGCGGATGCGCTTCACGATCTCGAGGCCGTTCATTTTGGGCACGTAGCGGATGTTGTGCTTGGACGTGATCTTGTTCGGCAGGATCGCGCCCGCACCGCCCGCGTACATGTTGCCGCCCCAGATGCCATCGAGGTTGAATGAGATGCCGTACTGATTCATGCTCAACATCGTGAACGCATCGTCGGAGATGAATCGCGCGACGCCGACGTTGGCCGCCGCGATCTTCATGTCGGTCGTCTCGGCTTCTTTCTTGAGCCGCTCGCGTTCCTGCGGCGACAGCGGCTGGATGCCGTCGGTAAATCCCTTCACGAGCGGCGTGTTGCCGTCGTCCGACACGAGCGACGCGAGCATCTTCATGTGACGCCACGCCGGGCTGTCCACGGCCCGCTTGTTGGACCCGTGAATGTCGGATTGCACCGGTCCGCGTCCCCACGACTTGCCGCTGGTGGTCAATTCGAAATACACGCACCCTTCCGAGCCGCCGCCGATTCCCGCGCTGCCGCTCGGCGCCTGGTCGCCGCCCTCGCCGATGAGCGCGTCCACGTGTTCGAAGAACGTTGGATGGTCTTTGACGAACTTGCGAAGGCCGATGTCCATGCGCTCCTCGTCGCCCTCCGCGACGAAGACGATATTCACCGGAAGCTTGCCGGTGACAGCCTTGATGGACATGAGCGCGTTCCAGTAGGCGAGCTCCGGTCCCTTCGAGTTGTACGCGCCACGGGCGACGAGCACTTTCTTGAAGGGCGGTTTCTCGACGATTCGGCCTTCGAACGGCGGCACGGCCCAGGCGTCGGGCTGAGTGACCGGCATCGTGTCGTACTGCCAGTAGATGGCAATCGTTCGAGCCGCGCCTTCATTGCATTTCGCGTAGACCACCGGGTTACCCGGGGCGCCCCACTCGGTGATGCCGACGTCGTACACCGTCGACTCCTGACATCCGAGCTGCTCGAAGAACCCCTTGACCATCTCGGCTGACTCCGGGATGCCTTCGCCGCTGTTCGAGATGCTCGGCTGGCGCACCCACTTTTGCAGATTCGCCACGTGTTCGTCGATGTGGCCGTCGATGTAGCCGTACACCTTCTTCAGCTCGTCGGACACTCGACTCAAGTCTGGGTGGATCGTCTCGTCCGCGACTGCGCGAATCCCGAGCACGGATTTCGCGGGCGCGGCCACCGCCGGCGGAGTCTCATTCTGCGAGGAAGCTTTCGAGCAGCCGACCTGGACGACAAGCGCACACGCCACCAAGACGTACCATCGCATCAGCAACCCTCTTCCTGTTTTGAGACCCGGCGTTGCAGGCGGAAGCTGCGTAATTCTGAATTCCTAATTCACGCGCCCCTGTCCCCAGAGCGCGCGCCCGGGCGTCTTCCCCGTGTGCTCGCCGTCTTTCAACACCTGCACGCCGTTGACGAACACGTCACGTACGCCGACCGCATAGGTGTGCGGATGTTCGAATGTGGCCTTGTCGGCAATCGTGGCAGGGTCGAAGACGACGACGTCGGCGAAGTTGCCTGGCTTGAGGACGCCGCGACGAGCAAGCCCGAGATTCGACGAGGGCAGCGCCGCGAGCTTCCTGATGGCCTCGGGCAGCGAAATGACATGCTCTTCGCGCACGTACTTGCCGAGCACGCGCGCGAAGCTGCCGTACGCGCGCGGATGCGCCGATGATTTCAGGAAGATTCCTTCCGCCGCGAGGGAGTTCGCGTCAGACGCGAACGATACCCACGGCAGCGCAATCTCCCGTTTGACGTTCTCATCCGACATCATGAAGTAGATCGTGCCGATGCGTGAGCGATCCTCGAGCACGAGATCCATGATCGTGTCTTCCGGCGACTTGCCGCGCATCTTCGCCACTTCGGCGAGCGTCTTCCCGGTCAACGGCTTGAGCGCCTCAGACTTGAATTCCACCAGCAGGACGCGATCCGCCGAACCGCTCGCGAGATAGAGGTTCTCCCACGCTTCTGTGGGCGTACGAATCTCCTTCGCAATCTTCGCGCGCTCGGCGGGATTGCTCAGACGTTTGTAGAGCGCGTCCATGCCGCCGTCCTCGGCCCACGGCGGCATCGCCGCGTCCAGTCCGGTCCCGCCGGCCGTGTACGTGTACATGTCCGCCGTGATCCGAAGGCCGCTCGCACGCGCGGCTTCCACGAGCTCGATGACGCGATCCAACTTCGCGTAGTTCGAAACGCCCGCAGCCTTCAGGTGATAGATCTCCCCGGGAAGGCCCGCTTCGCGGCTGATGCGAATGAGTTCTTCAACCGCTTCAATGAGGCGGTTGCCCTCGCTTCGCATGTGAGAGATATAAATGCCCTTGTGTTTCGCAGCGACTTTGGAGATCTCGATCAGCTCCTCGGTATTCGCGTAGAAGCCTGGCGCGTAGATCAACGCAGAGGCGACGCCCAGCGCCCCTTCCTTCATCTCGCGGTCGACGAGGTCCCGCATCGTCTGCAGTTGTTCGGGTGTCGCGCGCTTGTCATCGAGGCCGACAGCGTATTCGCGCAGCGTCGCCGTACCGATCGACGATGCGAAGTTGGCCGACACACCATGCTTCTCGAGATCGAGCATCCCTTCGTGGAGGGTCGTCCATGTGATCGGGTACTTCAGGTCGCCCTGCGCGGCAAGCCGGCGCGCGCGCATCGGCTCGGTGAGCGGCCCCATCGAGTCGCCTTCCCCGAAGATCTCCGTCGTGACTCCCTGCTTGATGTCGCTCATCGAACGGCCGTCGATACGGAGCGAATCATCACCGGACATCATGTTGACGAAGCCGGGCGCTACCGCGAGGCCGTCGGCCCGAACGGTCATCACCGCTTCGGCATCGCGCAAATCGCCGACGTCTTTGATTTCGTCTCCGCTGATGCCGACGTCAGCTCGGACGCCGGGCCCGCCGGAGCCGTCATAGACAGTGCCCCCTGTAATCACGACGTCGTACCGCGTGCGAGGGCTACCAGCCCGGCACGCGAGCATCGACGACAGCGACGCGGCGCCAATCAGGACAGCGCCGGTGTTGACAACGAAAGAAGCACGCATGCATTCATCTCCGGCGCGGGCCAGTCATTGCATCTTCATCGGCTTCGTCAACGCGCCCCCGGGGGCGTCATCGTCGACGACGCCAATCCGGCGTTCCATGGATTCTGTCATGTAGTCCGGGAACCGGCCGCACCGATCGCATTGGAATGCCGCCAACCACTGATCTGAGAGCCGTTTGAGCGGACCTGCGCAGTACGGGCACACAATGGGCGCCAACGAGCCGCCTCTTCTATTGGTCACGGCAGTCTCCAAAGGCTACCCGGGCCATGGCTTTGGGGGTGTGCCGCATTGAACACGTACCGCCTGTGGGAGGCTGCGTACAGTAGTCTGCGAGGGTTTCCGATGACTGGCGAATGGATCGTACGGCTGGCCGAGGACGAGCGAAGGCGCGACGACGCGCGTCTAAAGCTGACGGAGGCCGCATCCCGGAAAGCGAACCTCGTGGCGCTCCACGGGCAACGATTGCTCGACGAACTGCGCACCGTCGTCGTTCGCGACATCGAAGCCTTCGGGCGTGAGTTTCCCGGGGACACCTCTCGGGAAATCGTCTTCGAGTCGGCGGGGTCCGATGGCGGGTTCGTGGTGCGCAAACCGGCACCTCCGACCGTTGCCCTCAGTGTCGAGCCGCGGCTGATGGCCGCGACGATGCGTTGTCACTATCGGTTCACGCCGACCAACGGGATGCCGGACCGCGAAGATCGCGTCGACTTCACCTTCAACGGCGCAGGCGGCGCAGGCGGCGCGGTTGGCCCTGTTGGTGACGATACCCTGCTGATCAAGCACGCGGGGACTGGCCAGCTGTTCACGAATGCCGATGCACTCTCCGAATACCTGCTCGTACCCGTTCTTACGGGACGTCCTCGTTGACGTCCCGCGCGTTCGCGGTCAGCTTGTCGCCCATCGTCGCCCGCCCATGAGGTGAAGGAGCGCCACGAACACCGCGGCTCCAATCATCGACCATACGATTGGAAAGGGCTGACCGCTGACGTGAACCACGAGCGGTTCGGCCAGATTGAGTGCACGCGCCATCCACGGTCCGAGGAGCGCGCCGATAAAACCAAGAGCGATGGACGCGACCAGGCCGCCCGGGCCTCCGCCCGCGAGTGCCTTGCCGACGGCACCGCAGATCGCCGCGATCACGATCAACAGGATGAGTCCCGGCAGTGTCAAAGTCATAACAGGATCTTTCTGATTGAAGTTACCGAGTCGTCGGTTTCGCCGATTCGTTGTGCGGCGCGTTCTTCTGCAGCACAGCGACGAGGTGACGGGCTGATTCCGGCACAGCGATGGGCTTCCCTGTGACGATGGTGCGTGCGGTCAGCTTGCGACCATACACTTCTTCAGTCGCATCATCGTCGGGACGCAGCGACGTGCCTTCGAGCGAAACGCCTGCGAACAGACCGCGCGAACGCGAGTAGCTGAGGATCTCCGAGCGCATCGTCGCGTCCGTCGACGCTTCGAGGTTGCGGCCCTTGGGACCCGCCGCAGCAGAGGCATTGCCCCCCAGTTTGACCTTGCTGCTGAGCAAGGCATCCACGCCCCGATTGTTCATGACGAGGAGGACGACATCGGTCGATTCCGCACCGAGCTGGAGACCGAAACTGCCACCTTCGAGCGAATACATCGCCGGCGCGCCCCAAGGTCCATTGAAGGACTTGCCCGCGCGGCAGACCATTGCGCCGCGACCGTAGCTTCCGCCAACGACTACAGCCACCTTCGTCATCGAGGGGATGACGATGACGCATTCGGCCTTCTCGAGCAGTTCCTGCGGAATGTTGTCGGGGACGTCGAGGATTTCCTGCATGACGACGCCACAGGTTTCGAGGCGGCCTTGTTCCTTGTTAGCGGCGCCGAGACCGACTGAAGCCCACACGACGCAGAGCGCGAGACTGAGATAACGGGACATTGATGACCTCACCGAGCAATCGTATTGCTCGGCCGTCAGGGCGTCTGTCCGGTTGTGCACACCTCGAACAGCGAGGGGCTGCCGAGGCGTTGAGCGCTCTGCCGCGCCCGCTCTTGCTGCTCCTCGCGTTGCCATTCGCACGCCTGGCAGCGCACCGCGAAGGGGAGCGCCCGCAGTCGTCGCTCCGAGATCTCGCGCTGGCATTCGACACAGGATCCGTACTCGCCCTCGTCGAGCAGAAAGATCGCACGGTCGATCCGGCGCAGGTTGGCCGCCGTCCCGTTGAGCAAGGCGCACTCGATGTCATCCTGAATCTCATGCCGCCGCGCGCTGAGCATCTGTCTCAGGCCGACATTTCGGATGGCGTCAGTCACCCTGTACCTCTCATTCCCTCGCTGCCGCTGGAAGTCAGGCGGTCCGGGAAGCCTTCGTCGTCCTGTGGCGGCGCGGTCGAGTCCGAGCAGAGCGGGCACGCGCACGACCCCTGGGGCCGCATGCAGGGACCAGTTCGGTCGGCGGCATAGCCGACGAGCCCCGTCCAGAACTCCACGGCGTGATGAGCGCAAACGTGCTCGGGAATGGACGGAATCCTCGATGTCGCTGGCCGCCCGCAGTAGGCACAAAATTCCATGCCCGTCAGTAAACGTTGAAGCGGCCTGCTGAGCTGTTCCAAATTGCACACTCGAGGGGAAAGACGGAAAGGGTGCGTTTGTGAACAGCGGCGACCCATATCGGCCTGATACCGTTCTGTTTGCAGACTTGGGTTCGATTCTTTCCGAAGGAGAACGTGATGTTAACCATCGTGCTCGTTATTGCCGTCTTGATGTTGCTCGGCGCGCTCCCCACGTGGCCTCACAGCCAGGGCTGGGGTTATTACCCGAGCGGCGGACTTGGCCTGGTCGTCTTGATTCTGGTGGTGTTGATGTTGTCGGGTCGGCTTTGAGGCTGATCAAGGACGGATTCGAATGTTCGATTGGCTGAAGCGCCGCGGTCTGCGTATGAAGGCCGGCCCCCTGGCGGCGGCGCTCGGAGTGCAGGACGCGAACGCCGGCGAGTATCAGTCGTTGTACAAGTACCTGCGGGATCGATACGCGAATCGGGTTGTCCTGACGTTCTCGGAAATCGAAGATCTTCTGGGCTTTTCGCTTCCGCCTCACGCGCGACTCGAGGACAGCTGGTGGGTTGGGGCTCTTCCGGTCGCGCGTCGATCCGCACAGTCGAACGCGTGGACGCTCGCAGGACGGACGGCTGTCGTCAGTCTGGCGGCGCAGAACGTCGTGTTCGATCGCGTCGAGGCGGACTCGGCGCCAGCGAGGAGCTGAACCTCCTCAACCCGCGAAATAGAGGCGTCTCGCCATCCTGGCGCTTCTGTCCTGCGGATCGAAGTACGTCGCGGTCCAGTCACCCTGTTCGACGAGGAAGCCCTGCTTCATGTCGTCCGGTGTGGCATTCGGGTTCTTTTCCAGAAATATCTGAACGGCTTCGCGGAACGCGTAGTGCGAGTAGAGGCGCATGTACTCGCCGAAGTAGACATCCGTGACGCGCGTGTTGCCTCTGATCACCAGCATGTTTTCGTCGTTGGTCGTCGTGCTCGAGTCGCTGAAATTTGCCGAGCCCGTCACGACCGTCGGATCGTCCGAGAGCGGATCGACGAGCATGAATTTCAAGTGGACCCAGTGGACATTCTCGTGCTCGGTGACCCGGTCGATTTCACCGAGCCATCGATCGAACCCGTTGAGCGGGATGCGGTTGCCGATGGCGATGACGACATTCGGCAGGGCCTGAAGTGTGCGGATGGCCTCAATCTGAGCGTCCTTGTTCCGCCCGGTCCATTCCTTTTCCATCAGCCCGACACGCAGCACGTTGTCGTGTTTTCCGTAGACGTCGCGGAACAGGGTGTTCATCCCGAAGGCAAAGGTCATGAACAGCGCTTTGGTGGCGAGCCCGGCGAATGTTCCGTACCACTTGAGCGCGTCCAGATTGGCACGCGGCGAAAACACGGGAGCCATGCCGTCCACGAAGTCCTCGGCGGGCGCAGGCGTCTGTTCGATCGTCCAATGCTTGTAGTTGCTGGCGTGGGTGCTGGTCTCGGGATCGGTCAGGAGCTTCGCGAAGAAGTCGAGATACTTGCCGGCGATGGCCGCATTCTCGACGATGTGCGTGCAATTCGCATGGCCGAAGAGACCGTTCTCGGTGAGATTGGTCGAGCCAAAGAGCACGGCCGTCGGCTGGCCATTGTGTGTCAGCACCAGGAACTTGTTGTGCATGAGGGTGCCGTGCACCCGCGGCTTGCACAGGGACTTGATCTTGGCGAGCTTGATGGCATCTTCGTTGTCGCCGTGCGGACCAGTCTCGTTGTCGATGTCGTCGAAGACGATCTCGACATCGGCGCCGCGGGCGTTGGCGTCGTGCAGTTCGTTCAAAACTGTCGGCCACTGGAACTCGTAGAAGGCCCCCTTCAGTCCGAACCCCGGTCCCGTGGCGCGGCGGATGAAGGCGATGATTGATTCGATCAGGCCTCGCGAGAGCCAGTCGTAGGCGCCTTGCCCGACCTCGCTCGGCGGCCGGTTCAGAAAGTGTCGCGCGTACTCCTGCGTGGCGATGGAGCCCCGATTGAAGTGGATCGAGTGCTCGGCGCTGTCGGTGGGCTCCGTGGTCACGGCGACATCCACCGAGGGGCCCTGAACGAGCACGCCGGGCGCGCCGCCCATCGCGACGACGGTGTAGACGTAGTCGTAGCCGGGCTTGGCGCTGTAGTCGGCCCACTGGAACGTCTGAAACGGATGCACCAGGCTGGAGAACTGCTCGCCGGCGGCTGGATGCGGCTCGACGCTTGCGAAGGTCTTCATGCCCTTCAACCAGGAGGTCTCGCCTTCGGTCTTGTCCTCGCGTTTGATGGCGAACCCACGCAGGCTGGGGCGGAGGCTGCCGTCAACGTTGAGCCCCAGAAAGACGACATAAGATCCCGCCACCGCGTTGACCGTAAGGCCGCCGGCAGTTTTGCGCACGCGCATGTTTCACCTCGAATACTGAAATCTACAGGAAGACCGCAGCATTCGATCGAGCACGCGCAAGATCGAGCCGGGACGGCTCATTTCGTATTCCCCCGCTGAAGAGCCGGAGGAGATAGGCGTTAGGCGCCCCGACTCGTGTCGCCGGCACGACGAGCTCGACGCGTTGTTTCACTCCGGGCGCGCGAGACAACGGCGCATCGCAGGTCAGGACGATGGTGTCGAGGACCTCGGCCAGCGCGACGTAAGTGGCATCGTACGCGGTCAGGTTGCCGCGCAGCTCCCACACACGATCGAGTAGCGGCTCGTGCGGATGGCGCTGCAGATCCAGGGCGTGCAGATCCTCGAGGGCCGCGGCCGCATCGCTTGCACTGAGTTCGCCTGCCCGCGTGCCTGCGGATTTGCGTCGTGTTCCTAGCGCCCACTCATCGCGTGCATCAGGTCGATGGTGTTCGTCGCGGCCATGGTCGAGAACCGCTGCAGCGTCATCGAGTTCACGTGGTAGTCGTACAGGGCCTTCTGCGCCTGCAGGTCCGGATCCATCGCCGGCGAAGCGGAGGCTTGTTGTTGCTGATCTCGGACCGACTGCACGAGGTGGGCGACCGACTGCGGTGGCGCTTGCTGATGTGATGCCCGCAAGACGGGATCGATGAACTGAAGCATGGCCGGCAGGCTCGCGCTCCAGGCTTGCCGGTACATCATGCGCTTGTGGCTCCGCGAGCTGCGGCCACGTCGCTTGAAGATTCGCCAGCATGAACGGCGCGCTCGCGAACCAGTAGCGATCGACTGGCGCCAGCGCGGGGTAATACATCGCCAGATACGCACGCCACGAGTGGCGCATCTCCGGCGTGACGTCACGGAACCTCCTTCGTCGGACTTCAAGAAAATGCACGAATGCAAGAATGCAGAAATGCAAGACACGGATTGCATTCTTGCATTGTCGATGACCCGGAGTGCGTCAGTAAGTCCACCCGACGCTGAGTGCGTTGGCGCCGTCCCGAAGCCCGTGCGCGAAGTCGATTCGAAGGACGCGCGAGTCGCCGGGGAATCGCAGACGCAGTCCGGCGCCGATATCCGCCTGCGCGCGCCCCGAGGTGTCGATATTCATCGGGCGGCTCGCTTGCGCGATATCCACGAAGCCAGCGAGACCGAGCCTCACCATCGCGGGTCGCTCGAGCCATCGCTGCGCTTCAGCGTTCGCATATCGCACCGACCGCCCGAACACCGTGCGTCCGCTGACATCAATCGCGCCATCGTCGAGCAGCGGATGCGCACGCAGGAGCGGCGTTCGCGCCCAGCCCTCGCCGGCGCCAGGCCAGAGCGTCAGCGGCGCGTTGTCGCTGACGCGATCGATGCCCGCCGTCGCCTGATATCGCCAGCCGTTGAAGTCCGGGCGCGACGCGACCCGGGCACGTGCACCGACAGCATTGAAACTCGAGGCTTGCACGCTATTCGGAAGCGGCAGCCAGTCGCTCGCTGTCACGGCCATCGCCAGGCGATCGTCGAACCAGCGGCGCTCGAGTGATCCGCCGACGGATGCCGCGCGCAGGGCTCCCCACGCATCCATGCCCGCGCTGAACGAATAGCGAACCGAACCGGTCAGCCAGTCACTGACCGTCAGCGCGCCATGCCCGCGCGCCTCGCGCAGCAGTTCCGCGCCGCCAGTCGTATACGACTCTGTTTCCCAGCTCCCATCGACGCGCCAGACGCCGAACAATCCTGCCACTCGCGGAGCAGCGAACCCGATGGCGACTTTCGGGCGATTGTTCCAGAAGCGCCAGCTCGCCGACCACATCTCTCCCTGGCCGCTCGCGCCAGGCACCGCGACATCGATCTCGCGATTGATCGCAACTCGTGCGCCGACGCCAATCCATTCAGCTCGTCCGCGCGGCAGACCGGACGATTCTGAAATCACGACGTCCACTGAGGCAAAACCGTCGTCTTCGGGACGCAGCGCCAGCCGCGCGCTGGCGCGGTCGGGCAGCTCGTCGAGCCGGTGACGGGCGCGGACGAAGGCATCGGCGTTCAGGACCGTATTCGGGCGAAGTCCCAGGGCGTCGGTGACGGTCTGATAGCGCGTGTGATGCAGGCCTTCGACGCGGACCTCGTTCAATCGCGGCTGGCCGATCGCGTTCCACGCGCGGAGCGCGCCAAGCTGATCTTCGAGCATGAACAGGCTGGCGCCCAGGACGAGGTGGGCGTACTCGTCCCCGGAGTCGCGGGCGATGGCTTCGCGCGCAAGACCCGCCGCGTCGGCCCAGCGGCGCTCGGCGAATCGCGCGGCCGCGAGCTCGCGCAACGGACCCGCGGCGTCGGGACATCGGGTCTGCACGGGGCCTAGAATTTCGTCGGCGTGGACGATGCCGACCGTGCCGACGTCGCCGATCGCTGCGGTGAGCTGGATGTCGCATGCGGTTGGCGCTCGGCTAAAGCCTCGCGCTCCCTCGTCCGCTCGGCTAAGGCCTCGCGCTCCCTCGTCCGCTCGGCTGAAGCCTCGCGCTCTTGCTTCCGCCTTCTCCGGCAGGATGACGAGGGACCAGTGATGGGCCGCGCTCCAGCGGCGCTCGAAATCCGCGTCGGGAATCACACGCAGCGGTCCCCACGACGGATCGTGAACGACGATCCCTCCCACTGAGATCCCGACGACAACGAGGTAGTGATAAAGGTTACCGCGGTCCGACAGCAGAACGACGACCGGCTGCCTGGCCGCCAGACGCGAGCGCAGCGCCGCGATCGATCCGTCCGTGGACTCCGTGCGCCAGCCTTTCGCGCGCACGGCACCCACGAGCGCGCCGTCGCCGATACCCGTCGCCCCATCTGGCCGATGCTCGATGAGCGTCGCAAACTGCTCCGCATCGGCGTGCGCGTCGCCCCAATACCTGAAGACCATGGCGACCGACGCTCCTCCACAGAGCGCCTCGGTCTGCGGGACAAACGGGACCTCAATCGCCGCCGACTGGCCGAGCGACAGGGCCGTAATGATCGCTAGCAGCAAGGCTCGATCTCGACGTGACCCCGGGGCCTTGCCGCTTACTTAGCGAGCAGGACGATGATGATGACCACCAGCAGGATGATGATGATCGTCGTCGCGGTCAGGGCGACCGTTGTCACGCCACCCACGAGTTCGTCGTTCACCTGCCGCGCGGTCGAGGCCGCCTGCGCGAGATCGACCCCGCTCAATGTGTCGACGGCGCCGGAAAGACGTGTGATGTCGACGCCCATACTGGCGGCGACGTCACGCACCTGGGGCCGGGCCAGCGCGTCGCGGATGGCGGCGCGGTCCGCGTTCTCGGCGGCAACCTTCTCGGTCATCGCCGCCGTAAGTTGCTGCGGCGTGACGATGTGCTGCTGGTCGGCGAACGCCGAGCCACATGCCGTGAGAAACGCGAGAACGAGGGCGAGCGACGTGCGTGCGGTCGTCATCGGAAAACCTCCAGTCATGTCGTAGAGCTGGGTACAAGCAATCGGGATACCGGTTCGCTAAACTCAGCTGTGCCCGTGACTGCACTGCAAAACTGGCTCGCCAGCCTCGAAAAACGCCATCTCGCCGACCTCACGTTTTCAGAAGTGTCGAGGGCGCTCCGGGCCTTGTCGTCGACCTACGTCGAGCGGCGTTCGACGATCGCGAGCGGAGCGGCCCTGTCCGGCGCCGGGAAGCGTGCCGCCTTCGCACTCTTTTATGGACCGCTGCACTTCCTTCTGCTCGACGCGATCGCCCGCGCGCTGCCGGTCGACGGGGATCACGCCCGACTGATTATCGATCTTGGCTGCGGCACCGGCGCAGCCGGCGCGGCGCTGGCCAACGTGTCGGGCGTGCGGCGCGTGATCGGGATCGATCGCAGTCAATGGGCGCTCGACGAGGCACGGTCGACATGCCGCGACTTCGGGCTGACGCCGATCCTGCACCGAGGCGACGTCACGACGCGTCGACTGCCTCCCGATCGTGCGATCTTCCTTGCGGCGTTCGTGATGAACGAGTTGTCGGACGTCCAGAGGGACGATCTTCTGACGCGCCTCCTTGATCGCGCAACTCGTGGCGATCGCGTCCTCATTGTCGAGCCGATCGCGGGGTTCGTCGCGCGCTGGTGGAATCCGTGGCGCGACAGGATACAGGGCGCGGGCGGACGCGCGGACGAGTGGCGCTTCCGCGTCGACCTGCCACCGATCGTCAGCAAGCTCGATCGCGCCGCCGGTCTCAATCACAAAGAACTGACCGCGCGGACGTTCTGGCTGTAAGTCGAGTCTCGCTGGCGCGACCGCTCCGAGCGGGCCTCGCGGACTAAGATGAAGCCGTGACGAGCGGTCAGTTTCCCGTGAACCCGCGTCCCGCGGCCACCGTGGTTGTCCTTCGCGACTCGGCAGATGGTCCCGAGGTGTTCATGGTGCGCCGCCACGAGGGGACGGCGTTCATGGGCGGCGCGCATGTGTTTCCCGGCGGGCGTGTGGACGCCGCCGATCATGACGCGGACCCGCGGTGGTGCGACGGCATCGACCACGCCGTGGGTCAGCTGGCCGGGATCGATCCGCCGCTGGCCATCGCGTATCACGTAGCGGCGGTGCGCGAGCTCTTCGAAGAAGCAGGCGTGCTGCTGGCTCGCGACCGCAGTGGCCAGATTGCATCGCTGGCCGACGCGGAGGCCCGATCGCGGATCGCGCGGGATCGGCACGAGGTCCACGACGGCAAAGACTCGCTCCGCGGGGTGACCGAACGCGAAGGCCTTCGGCTTGCCCTCGACGCGCTGGTGCTCCTCGCGCATTGGGTCACGCCTCCGGTTGACACGCGCCAGTTCGACACGCGGTTCTTCATCACGCGCGTGCCGTCGGGCCAGATTCCCGCCCACGACGAGACCGAAACGACGCACAGCTGCTGGCTCACGCCGGCCGCGGCCATTGCCCAGTCGAAGAGCGGAGAGATCGTGCTCCCGCCGCCGACGTGGACGACCCTCCGGGAGCTGGAACGCTTCAGCAGCGTGGCCGCCGCGGTCGAGTGGGCCCGTACCCGCCGCATCAGCCGCCGCCAGCCCAAGATGCTCGAGGAAGACGGCCGGCGGATGCTCGTCCTGCCGGGCGACCCGAGGTATCCGGAAGCCATCGACGCCGAACAGCCCGCCGAAACCTGCTTCGTGCTCGTCGACAAGCGCTGGCGCGCGGAACCGCCGCGCACGTAAGATCCGCTCATGATCGCCAGGAATCGAAAAACGCTCGTCTCTGCGCTCGGTATGACTGTCGCGTTGTCCGCGATCGTCGTGGCGCAGTCGGGGCGCGAAGGCTTCAACCGATCTGTTGAACAGGTCGACGAGCATGTCATCGCGCAGATCAAGGCCGAGGGATTCCAACACTCAGCCGTGATGGAGACCCTCAGCTGGATTGCGGACGTCCACGGCCCGCGGCTGACCGGATCGCCCGCGCTGCACGCAGCGGGTGAGTGGGCCCGCAGCGAGATGACCCGCTGGGGGCTTGCAAACGCGGCGCTCGAATCCTACGGATCCATCGGACGCGGATGGGCCCTCGATCGGTTTTCGATCGAGATGACCGAGCCGCAGTTCCTTCGCATCACCGGTTATCCGCGAGCGTGGTCGCCGGCGACACCATCACCACTGACGGGTACTCCGATCGTTGTCGAGGTGAAATCGAAGGACGACTTCGACACGTACCGCGGCAAACTGCGCGGCGCGATCGTGATGAACGGCCGGCCCGAGCCGGTTGACATCGGGTTTCAGCCCGCCGCACACCGGTTGACCGACGACGAGCTGAAAAAGCTCGAAGGGCACATCGAGCCGGCGCCAGCCTCAGAACCGGGCGCGCCGAAGTCGCTCGCCGCAGAAGAAGAGGATTACGGCAAGATTCTGGACAAGCAGATCGACATCTACAAGTTCTTCGCCGCCGAAGGCATCGCCGCGCTCGTCGAGCCGAGCGGCATCGGCGGCGAGGTCCGCGTCGGTGGTTTCCTCGATCGCCTCTGGCATCCGGTATTTCCCGGATTCGTGATTTCGCGCGAGCACTACGGCCGGGTCATGCGTATGCTCGACAAGAAGCAGCCGGTGAAGGTCTCGTTGAGTCTCGCCGCGCGCTTCATCGACAACGTCGACGGCTTCAACGTCGTCGCCGACATTCCCGGGACCGATGCCGCGCTCAAGTCCGAGGTCGTGATGCTTGGCGGCCACCTGGATTCCTGGCATACGGGCACGGGCGCCACCGACAACGGCGCCGGCGTCGCGGTGGCGATGGAGGCCGCGCGCATCATCAAGGCGATCGGTGTGCAGCCGCGAAGGACCGTTCGCGTCGCCCTCTGGACCGGGGAGGAGCAGGACTACTTCGGCTCCGTGGGCTACGTCGAAAAGCACTTCGGCGACTTGAAGACGCTGGCGCTCAAGCCGGAACACGCGAAGCTGGCCGCGTATTTCAATCTCGACAACGGCAGCGGCCGCATCCGTGGCGTCAACCTGCAGGGCAACGAGCTGGTCCGCCCGATTTTCGAGGCGTGGCTAAAGCCGTTCCACTACCTTGGCGCCACGACGCTGACGACGCTGAATACGGGCGGAACGGATCACATGGCGTTCGATGCGATCGGACTTCCGGGATTTCAGTTCATCCAGGATCCGCTCAACTACGACAGCACGACGCATCACACCAACCTGGACGTCTACGAAGAGGCGCTGCCCGACGATTTGAAGCAGGCCTCGGTCATTCTGGCGAGCTTCGTGTACAACGCCGCGATGCGCGACGCGATGCTGCCGCGGAAGCCGCTGCCCAGACCGCGGTCCTGACGCGTGACAACGCTCTCGACCCAGGGATTGCGACGGGTTCTGACGTTCAGGGATCTGTTTCTCTTCTATATCGTCACGGGCTTCAGTCTCCGGTGGATAGCGACGGCCGGCGCGGCCGGGCCGAGCGCGCTCGTCATCTGGATCGTGGCGGCGCTCGGACTGTTCGTGCCGCTCGTGTTCACCGTCCTCGAGCTGTCGTCGCGCTATCCGGAAGAGGGCGGCGTCTATGTCTGGAGCAAGCGCGCGTTCGGGCCGTTCGCGGCGTTCATCACGGGCTGGACGTACTGGGGATCGAACCTGCCGTACCTGCCGGGGCTGCTCTATTTCGCGGCGGCGAACGCGCTGTTTGTCGGCGGATCGTCATGGCAGTCACTTTCGACGAACAGCACGTATTTCACGGTCGTCTCGATGGCCGGCCTCGGGTTGGCCGTCGCGCTGAACGTCGTGGGCTTGAACGTCGGCAAGTGGCTGAGCAACGTAGGCGCGCTGGCCAGCTGGATTCCGGCGGCGGCGCTCATCGCGCTCGGGTTCGCGTCGTGGTCGCGTTTCGGATCGGCGACGCCGATGCCCGCGGGCGCCTTCGTGCCAAGTACCGGACTGAAGGACGTCATTTTCTGGTCCACGATCGCCTTCGCGTTCGGCGGTGTGGAGAGCGCGTCCACGATGGGCGAGGAAATTCGCGATGCGCGGCGCACGATCCCGCGCGCGATTCTCGCGGGCGGCGCAGTCATGACGGTGCTCTACATCCTCGGCACGCTGTGCGTGCTGCTCGCGATCCCCAGGGAACAGATCAACAGCCTCCAGGGCATTTCGCAATCACTCCAGGTGATGACGGCGCGGATGGGCGTCGCCTGGCTCGCTCCGGTGCTCGCGGCGTTCGTCACGCTGAACGCGCTTGGTGGTGTCGGCGGCTGGTTCGCCGCGACCGCCCGCCTGCCGTTCGTGGCGGGCATCGATCGATTCCTTCCTGAGGCGTTCGGTCGTCTTCATCCGACCTGGCGGACGCCGTACGTCGCGCTGCTCGTGCAGGCGATCATTGCCGGCCTGTTCGTGTTTCTGAGTCAGGCCGGCACGTCGGTCCGCGGCGCCTACGACGCACTCGTCAGCATGGGCATCATCGCGTATTTCATCCCGTTCCTGTTCATGTTCGCCGCGATGATCGTGCTCCAGCGCGAACCCGCCGGTCCGGAAGTGATCTGCGTCCCGGGCGGGCGCCGTGTCGCGATCGCCCTGGCGTCGCTCGGCTTCGTCGTGACCACCATTTCAATCGTCCTCGCATGCGTGCCCGCGGACGAAGAGCCGAACAAGATGCTGGCCGTCGTGAAAGTGGTCGGTTCGTCGATCGCGATGGTGGCGGTCGGCGCAGCGGTGTACTACATGGGAAGGCGAAGGGCATGACGAAGAGGAACGTCGCCGTGATCGGCGTCGTGGTGATGACCACCGGCGGCACGGCCGCCCGCGCGGCCGACACGATGCGCGTCGATTTCTACCACACCGGCAACGCCAAAGAAGAACGCTTCAGCCTCGACCGCATCGTCCGCGAGCCGCTGCCGTGGCCGGGCAATCCTTCGCGTCCCATCGACGACTCCAATCGCGGCAAGTATTTCTTCGAGGTCGTCGACGCCGCGAGCACGCGCGTGCTCTACTCGCGCGGCTTCAGCTCGATCTACGGCGAATGGGAGACGACGGGTGAGGCGCAGAAGATCGACCGCACGTTCGAGGAATCGATTCGCTTTCCCGCGCCGCCGGCGCCGTTCAAGGTCGTCGTCAAGAAGCGCGATGCGAAGAATGTGTTTCGTGACGCCTGGACGGTCGCGATCGATCCGGCCGACAAGTTCGTGCTGCACAATACCTCGGCTCCCGACGCCGGGCCGCTCATCAAGCTTCACGAAGCCGGCGATCCGGCGACGAAACTGGATATTCTCATCCTCGGTGACGGCTACACGGCCGCGGAGCGGAGCAAGTTCGAGCGCGATGCGCGCCAGCTCGTTGCAACCCTGTTCGCCACGTCGCCGTTCAAGGAACGGCAAGGCGACATCAACGTCTGGGGACTCGTGCCGCCTGCCGCGCAGTCCGGCGTCTCCCGCCCGTCGCAAGGCATCTATCGCCGATCGCCGATCGGGTCCACCTACGATGCCTTCGACTCCGAGCGCTACGTGCTGACGTTCGAGAACAAGGCGTTTCGCGACATCGCGGCGAACGCGCCCTACGAAGTCGCCGAGATTCTCGTGAACAGCGCCACGTACGGAGGCGGAGGCATTTACGGGTTGTACAGCACCGTGGCCGCGGACAACGCGTATGCGCCGTACGTGTTCGTCCACGAATTCGGTCACCACATCGCCGCGCTCGCAGACGAGTACTACACGTCGGACGTCGCGTATCTTGCCGCGACAGATCGGGTCGAGCCGTGGGAACCGAACGTGACCGCGCTCCTCGATCCAGAGGCTCTGAAGTGGAAGGACCTGGTCACGCCCGGCACACCGCTGCCGACGCCGTGGCCGAAAGAGGAGTTCGAGCGGTACACCAAGGACATCCAGACGCGGCGGCGCGCGATTCGCGCGGCGAACAGGCCCGAGGCGGAGATGGACGCGCTCTTCAGGGAGGAAGAACGGCACGACACATCGCTTCTGAACGAGGGCGCGCACGCGCATCGCGTCGGGGCATTCGAGGGCGCCAACTACGAGGCCCGCGGATACTACCGTCCGCAGGCCGACTGCATCATGTTCACGCGCGACAACGTGCCGTTCTGCCTTGTCTGCCGCCGCGCGATCGAGCAGATCCTCGACCTTTACACAAGGGCCAGGTGAACTTGACGCCGCCTTCGCGCATCGATCAGACTAGCGCCCCATTGAGGTGGCTGGCACCCAGCGTGCGAACACTCTGACCCGGGGTCAGACCCGGAACGAGGGCATCATGCAGGACGATTTCGACAACGGAATAGAAATGCCGGACGACGAACTGGCTGGCGAGCCGGCGGCGTCGGACCTCGGCGACGACCTGGTCCCGGGAGCTGACGAGGGCCACACACCCGCAGCGGCTGGTGCGCCTGGCGGTCGGCCGTCGGGCGGCGCGCGTGCGAAATCGTCGAGCGCGCGGAAGTCGAGCGGTGCGCGCAAGCCCGCGAAGAAGGCGGCGGCGACGAAGGCCGCCCCGAAGAAAGCCGCGAAAAAGGCGCCGAAGAAGAAGGCCGCCCGGAAGGCGAAGAAATCGAAGGCATCGAAGCCCAAGAAATCGAAGAAGCCCGCCAGACGCAAGGCTGGCTCGAAGAAGTAGATCGCACCCCTCAGCGAGTCGCCAACCCGGCGACTCGCTGAATCTCCTCCGCCAATGCGGCCGGGTCGATAGGCTTCGGCACGTACCCGTCCATCCCCGCACGCAGACAGCGCTCGCGATCGCCCACCATCGCGTGAGCCGTCATCGCGATGATCGGCAGGTGCCGGCGCGTCTGTTGTTCCTTCGCCCGCACGAGCGTCGTCGCTTCGATGCCATCGACTTCCGGCATTTGCACGTCCAGGATCGCCAGATCGAATTCGTCGCGTTCGAGCGCCGCCAGCGCTTCGCGGCCGGTCGTCGCGAGGCTGACGCTGTGTCCCATCTTCTCGAGCAGTCGCATGGCCAGGCGCCTGTTGACGCTGTTGTCCTCGGCCAGCAGGATGCGGAGCGCCGACGTTCTGTCGGAGGTGGCGGCCATCCTGGTCGGGCCGTCGGCGAAGGCGACGACGTTCCTGCCGGCCAGGGTCGCGGGCATGGTGAAGTGGAACGTCGTGCCGCGTCCGGGCGCGCTCTCGAGCCACATCCTGCCGCCCGACAGTTCGACCATCCGGCGGGAGATGGTCAGGCCGAGTCCCGTGCCGCCATAGCGACGCGTCGTCGTTCCGTCCGCCTGACGAAAGGCTTCGAAGACGGCGTCCTGCCGATCGGCAGGGATGCCGATGCCCGTGTCGTCAATCGTGAACCGGAGGACGATGCGATCCGCGTTGCTCTGCTCGAGCCTGACGTCCACGCTTATGTGCCCTTCGTCCGTAAACTTCAGCGCGTTCCCCACGAGATTGACGAGGATCTGCAGGAGCCGCGACCAGTCGGCGACGAGGCCATCGGGCACGTCATCCGCGACGCGAATGGCGAACTCGAGGCGCTGGTCGCGTGCCTGCAGGGCCAGCGTCTTCAGTCCTCGATCGAGTGAACCGCGGAGGCCGAACGGCTCGGGGTCCAGATCCATCCGCCCGGCCTCAATCTTCGACAGGTCGAGGATGTCGTTGATGATGCCGAGCAGCGTGAGCCCGGACTGGTGCACGAGCATCAAATGCTCGTGCTGTTCCGGCGTCAGGTCGGTCTCGAGCGTGAGTGCCGTCAGACCGAGAATCCCGTTCATCGGCGTGCGGATCTCGTGGCTCATGTTCGCGAGGAACTCGCTCTTCACCAGACTCGCGCTTTCGGCCTGGCGCCGCGCCTCATCGAGCTCCGCCGACTGCGCGCGCAGCCGCGTGACGAACTCCCTGGCCAGGCGGATGGTCTCGACCAGACGCGCGCGCAGCCGCTCGGCGGTCCGCGCCGTCATCGCGACGTACGCGTTCACGGCATAGAGCAGCACCAGTTTGAACGCCTCGGTGGGCCAGGAGATCGGACGGTGTTCGATGAAGGCGAGGTAGAAAATCAGAGCGGCATAGCCGGCGACGGAAAGATGGCCGAAGGCGAGCGCGCGGCGGAAATTCGTGCTCGCCTGGTCCGCGACGCGGATGAACAGCAGGAAAAAGAGCCAGCTTTCGTTCGCGCCCGTCACGTAGATGGCCACCAGGAAGGGCAGCACGTCGAGCGCGAGAAAGAAGTCGCCGAGGTTGATCGTGTTGATGCGCTCGTACCACGCGCGGAGCGCCGCCCATGAGGCGACGCCATAGGCCAACAGGAAAATCGCGAGGCGGAACGTCAGTGCCCAGCCATCGGGCGCGTGCACGAGCGCCTGGCGAACGGCCGCCAGGGCAATGACCATCCCGAATCCGATCAACCGAAGCCTCGGGACCGTGACGGTATGAAAGTGCAGCTCGCGCCGGCGCTTTTCGCTGTCGCTCTGATCCGGATCCGGATAGAAGAGGTCGCCACCGTGGCCGCTCATACGTAACTCAGCCAGCGGTTGGCGCTCCGGTCCTTGACTGCCGCAAACCTTCGGCAGAGCGGGTACAGGGAAGCGACGACGACGATCCAGACGAGATAGACGACTGGAAGCGAGTATCCCCATCCCGGCGGACGTGTCACCGGAAACTGATTCAGGCTCGGCGACTGAAACATCCAGTGCACGTCACCATAGCGCACGGAGCACACCGCGACGGCCAGCAGATGAATCAGCGGCAGGTGAAGGAGGAAATAGAACAGGGGCACCTTGCCGAATACGAGTGCCGGCTGGAGCGGGCGGGGTGTGCGGCCGTCGACGGCACGGAGAACCAGCAACGCCGGCCCGAGTGTCATCAGCGCCCAGTCGTCTCGATCATGACGATGTCGGACTGATCGTGTTGCTGGTGCACGACTGCTTCGCGGCCGTCTGGAGAGATATCGAAGTCACGGACGTCGAAGTCCGCCGCAAAGTTCGTCAACTGCCGTTCGTGGCCCGTCGTGAGATCGATCAGCCAGAGGTTCTTGTGCTGGATGCCACCGCGCAGCACTACGAGCGCCTGCCGTCCCGGCAGAAAAACCAGGCGACGGCTTCCTCTCGTCAACGTCAGGTGTGGCAGCGGATACGGTTGTCCATCGGCGGTCACGGCGCCAATGGAGAATGTCGTTCCGACGTCGGCACCCGAAAACGCCACGAACCTGCCATCCGGCGACCAGACCGGATCGACGGCCGGCTGTCGGTACGAGCAGAACCCGCGAGCCGCCGTCCACGCTCACGCGAAACAAGTGCGGCACCACGCCATCGTCGGCGGCGACTGTGATCGACCGTCCATCGGGTGACCACGCCGGGCTGCCTGTCAGTTCCAGTGACCGCTCGATGACGCGCCCGCCCGTGCCATCCAGGTTCACCACGTACTGCTGCGGCTGACCGTTCTGTCTCATCGCGAACGTCACGCGCTGGCCACCCGGCGCGATGGCGGGGCAGCCGATGATCCGCGCGCCAGGTGCGCTCCAGATTTCAGTGGCCGCGTCGCCCTGCGCCCTCCAGACGCTCTCTCCGGTCCCCTTCGATGAGACGTAAACGAGATAGCCAGGCCCCATCCGCGGACAAAACCCGGTCGTCGTGGTGAGCGGGATGCGATTCACGGCCGACATGTCCGTGATCGAGTCCGTGAGCGGCACGCGCCAGAGCGTTCCTTGCGGACTGGCCTGCGTGACGACGAGATGCAGGCCGTCGGCGCTGGCGGCAAGTGATGTGTACCGATCGATCCCGGAGGTGAGGCGATGCGCCACACGCCGCTCGACGTCGATGCTGTGGAGCCAGGGGCCATCGCCGTTTCCGTCGCCGGCGAGATACATCAGCGTGCTCGAATCGACGAAGACGGGATAGCTGACGTTCGCCTCGTGGTGCGTGATGCGTTCGGGGCTGCCGCCATCCGGTTTGATGCGCCAGATGTCCAGACGATCCGGAAGCGAGCCCTGCACGAAGTAGATGAACTGCCCGTCCCTGGACCAGACGATGAAGTGGCTGTGAAGGCCCGAGGGTGCCGAAAAGACTTGCCGACCGGCCCCCGTTTCGCCCGCCGCCTTCACAAACATCGGGTCGCCAGGTCCCGTCGTGTGATACGCGAGCCTGGCGCCGTCGGCGGACCAGTCGAACTCGGCGACGCCTTCGAGATACGGCCGCAAGGGTCCGCCGAGAATCGGCATCGCCCAGATGCCGATGTCCGATGCACTCTGACCGTCCGGCTTGCGCACCCAGAAGGTGACGAGCGAGCCATCCGGTGAAAATCCCAGCGTTCGAACCGACGGGTTGATGAACTCGCGGGCATCGTTGCGCGTGACGTTATAGAACTGCCCGGTGCCGACCTGCGTTACCCACACATCGACCCGCCCGTCGCGATCCGAAAGAAACGCAACGAAGCGGCCGTCTCGTGACACCGCGGCCGCCTCCTCGGCGCCCGGAAAGTCGGTGACCTTCACGAATCGCGCATCTGCGATCGGACTCTTCCAGAATGCGTCGCGACGCTGCAACTGCCAGATGGCGACCGCTGCCGCCATGAGCGCGATTGCGATCGCGCCAGCCCAGATGGCCGTCCGGCGATGTCGCGCCTCGGCCAAGTCCGGCGCCGGGGGCCTGGCGGTGGTTGGCTGCGGGTCGAGGCCTGCGTCGACCGCGCCGAGGTTCCGGCTACGGGCCCAGGCATCGATCTCCGTCTGGAAAGCGTAAACGGACCCGATCTTGTCGTGGATGTGCCGGTGAACCGGCATGCCTTCGCGCTTCTCCCAGCGTTGCACGGTCGTCACGTCGCGATTCAGGTACGCGGCGATTTCCTTCCACGAGTCGAGGCGGTCTTTGCGCGGACCGTCGTGCGACGGCGGTTCGCCTGGGGCTGGTCGTTCGCTCATGTGGCGCGAGGCCGCTCCGGCGGGCTGGCGGCTTGGAGGTCGGATTGTAGCCCTGCACTATGGCCGCGGCAATCGACCGCATTCGACGGCATCGTGCGCCATGCCTGCCGTGCCGTGCCCTGCTGCTTGAACGAACCTGCCAGTGCGCCGATCTTGGTTTGCGCGCGAGAGCTCCACGCCGGGGTTCTTTCAACAGGAGGAAGCAATGAAGCGAACGCTAAGCTTGGGCTTGATGAGCAGCGCGGTATTCGCGGTCGCCATGACCTGTGTCAGCACAGTGTCCGCGACGCCCGCGGCCGGTTTCACGAGCACGACGATCGCGCTGGGACGGTTCGGAGACATCGACGTCAGCAATTCCTTGTTTCCAGAGGGCTTCTTCAAATCGATCCGCGACCACAACTTCTGGATCTCGTGGCAGAAGACGAAAGGCGACTCGGATCTGTACGTCCAGAGCAACGTGTGGGCGCCTGGCGGCAGCACGGGCTGGCACACCCATCCCGGGCACAGCCTGATTACGGTCACGGCGGGCACGATAACGGCCTATGAAGGTGACGATCCGTCGTGCACGCCCCACATCTACACGCAAGGAATGGGCCTCGTCGATCCGGGCCACGACCATGTGCACATCATTCGAAATGAGGGCGCGATCGAAGCCCGAACCATCACGGTGCAGTTGATTCCAGCCGGCGCGACGAGACGGATTGACGTGGCCACCGGCCCGTCGGCCTGCCCATTCTGAGCGATTGATCAGAACTCCGAGACGTTGACGAGGGGGGCGTCGCACATCATCAGCGGCGGCTTCCCCTCGTCATCGTCAAGAAGCCTTCCAACGCCCAGGGATCGAGGCGGACCGAGCACGATCGGGAGTGCGAGCGGTGCGTGTGGCGTCCGGAACAGCGTGAGCCGTGCGATGTGGGACGACGCGAACAGCGGATGGTCGCGAAGCCCCGCGTCGGCCGCTTCGGCGCCCATGAGCGCCGCGTTGGCCGGGCTGCCGCGATCGAACATCCGCAGGTCGAAGCCCGGCATCGTGCGCGGCGGCCAGCCGTCGGGTCCGGGCGTGTAGTCGTTCGTACCGCTGAAGTAGATCACAGCCGGACCCCTGGCGATGTCGGTATCGGCGACGAGCGCCACTCGACCGTTCGCCCCGATTCGGCTGAGATCCGTCCACGTCTTGCCAAGCTGGACGCACGCCCGCGTCGCGGATATGACTGCCATGCCGCGCGCCTCGGCGCCGGGCACGTCTGTCATCGCTTCGATGACGAAGCCGCGCAGGCCGAGCTCGCGCTGACCCGTCGGAAACGCAAACACACGGCCGGCGGTCAATGCGTCGACGACATCTTTTCGTGCGAGCGGTGCGATCGCGAGCGCCTTCGCGGGTCGGCGCCCGCCAGAAAGGGCGGCGCGCAAGAGCAGGTCCGTGCTGGCATCTTCTTCGACGAGCGTCGAGCCCGACGGCACGAGATTGAGGAGCCGTCGCATCTGCGCCAGTGAGGCGCGATCGTGACCGAGCAGCCCACGTACGTCATCGCGTGGCTCGTGCACGCGGGATAGTTGAAGCGCAGGCACTGCCGCGACGAACAGTGCCGCAGCAGGAAAGGCAAGGCGTCGCCGCGGCGTGAACGTGAGGACCTCGCGCATCGCGGTTGCCGCCAGACACCAGAATCGCCACGACGACGGGCGCGAGCGCGACGCCACGCGGCCATCCGGCACCGAGCGCGGGAAAGGTCGCGAGGGCCACGAACGCCGCCAGGCTGGCCGCGCGCTTCAGGCCTGCGCTGAGCGTCGTGACATAGGCGCCGAGCAGACTCAGCGTCAGGACCACCGGCCCGGTGACACGAATCGCGTCCCCGAAGGCCGCGCGACTGGCCGCCGGGCTCGGCAGGACGCACGTTCTCCACTGCGAGAGGGATTCAACACGACTGACGGCCGTGGCTATCAATAGGGGAATGGCCACGGTGGCGATCGATGCGATTGCAGACGCGAGGATGCCTCTGCGTTTCGGATTCGACGCGAAGCCTTCAGCCATTACAAGGAACACGAGCACCGCACACGCTGCCGTCCAGGCCGGGAGGATGGAGGCCGCCAGGATCAGGGCGGCCGACGCGCGAACGGCTGAGGAAGGCATCACCGATTCCTCGCTCAGACACTCGCGTAGGGTGAGTGCCACAACAGCGCAGGCGGCGAATGCAGTCGCGGTCCACGGAGGCGCCAGGCCGACGCCGAAGTATCGACTGACGCCGAGCGTGATTGCCAGCGCGAGCGCGATCGTCGAAGAGCCGCTCGCGCGTTCCGCCAGCTCAGCGAAGCAGCCGAACGCAAGGGTGATCGCGATCGCCTGGAGCGTCGAGAACAGCGGTCCAACACGAAGCTCCGGCCAGACACGAAGCGCGACGATGGAGATGAGATCGAGGGCGCCGGCGCAAGGTGCCGGAGGTGCGAGCTCGGCCAGCGGACCGCGAAGCAGGAGCACGATCGGCCCGACCATCCAGAGCGCTGCGCGACGCGCGAGTCGGAAGGCCTGATCGTTCGCTGGCGGCGACGGCATCTGGTCGCGGTTCGCTATGCTAGCATGCGCGCCTGTTCCGATGGCCGACGGGCGATCATCACACGGGACCTTTGCGATTGTCCTCGCCATCGCGGCCATGGCGATCCTGCTGCGTTCGTTCGTGTACCTCCGCTACGAACAACTGGCGTTCGATTCCGATCAGGCCATCACGGGCCTGATGGCGAAGCATCTGGTCGACGCGCGTGCCTTTCCGCTGTTCTTTTACGGGCAGACTTACATGCTCGCGGTCGAAGCGTGGACCGCGGCGCCGTGGTTCCTGCTCTTTGGTCCGACGGTGACGGCACTGCGGCTGTCGCTGCTCGCCTGGAACGTCGCGTTCGGGGGCATGCTGGTGCTCACGCTGCACCGTGACAACCGGCTGTCGCCCTGGCTGGCTCTCTTGCCCGCGTCGATTTTCCTGCTCGCGCCTGCGTCAATCGCGTCGCAGCTCATGGCGGCGCAGGGCGGCATCGTCGAACCGTATGTCTATGTCGCGGGGTTGTGGCTGCTGCGCAAACGACCAGTCTGGTTCGGCGCGCTGCTCGCGATCGGATTCAGGAACCGCGAGTTCGTCGCGTACGCTGTGCCGGCCCTGTTTGTCGTCGAGTGGTGTTCGGGTGAGGTGTCGAGAACCCGCTTGCGTGACTGGCTGGTGGCGGGTGTGGTTTTCGCCGCGTTGTGGCAGGGAATCGAGGCGCTCAAGCCGTTGGCCGATCTGATGGGCCCGGGGACACGAGGCCAGCTGACCGCGTTTCCCGGATCGCAAATCGAGAATCTCGTCGAGCGATTCGATTTTGGATACGCGGCCGTGCCCGAACGCGCGGCGAGGATGGGTCCGGCGATCCTGAGGTGGTTCGCCGGCGCGAGTCAGGTCGATTCGACGCTGCCACTGCCAGAGCGTTCATGGCTGGCTGCCGTTGCCGTCGTGTTTCTCGGTTTCGTCGGCGGGCGGCTGGCTTTCTTGCTGCTTCGACACAGGGACCCTGGGAACGACGGCCGACCGTTGTGGTGGCAGATGGTGACCGCTCGCGTGAGATCCGCGAACTTTCCGCTCTACCTGACCTTTGTCGGCGCTCTGGCGATCGCATTCTTTGTCGCCGGCAAGCCGGTGCTCGCCGGCTACTCACGATACGCGCTGCTCGGGATCGTCCTGCCGGTGGGACTGACCGCCGCGCTCTTCGTGCTCGAGCCTGTCGCAGCCATTCGCAGAGGCGCGGCCGTGCTGATAGTGGCGTGGGCGCTGCTGAGCGCGCGCGACCATCTGGCCGTGGCTGCAACGTACATCCGGGATCCCGGGTCGAACCCGATGCGAACGATTGCCGACGAGCTCGTCAAAGAAGGCGTCGAGATCGCGAGCGCGGGATACTGGCGCGCGTACGTCGTGACGTTCTTCAGCCGCGAGCGCGTGCACGTCGCATCGCAGGAGCTGCCGCGGATCCAGATGTATCAGGACGAGTTCGCCGACCATCGAGACCGAGCCGTCATCATTTCGGACTATCCCTGCGCCGGCGGTCGCCTCGTCGGCGAGCTGTACATCTGCAAGCCGTGATCGTGACGGTCAGCGATCTCCTTCGGCGAAGCCAGGTGGTCGGATCGACACGCGATGTGGCGGTCGATCCGACCGTCCGCCCAGTTGCGACTATTGCCCGGCGCACGATTCAGCGATGATCTTTCCTGATTCGACGCGAAGCGCAAGCAGCGCCGTCGCAGGCGAAGATGCGCCGGGAGTCGATGACGCGCTGCTGTCCTTTTCGATCGTGCCGGTCAGCGCCAGCTTCTTGCCGAGGTGTGGCGTGAGCGCGGACGGGTTGGCGATGAGACGATAGGTCATCGCGGTCGGAGCGGCCGCGGTCGGTGTCGACGGCGGCGCCGGAACCGCTGGTTGATCGCCAGCTGAGGCTGCTGCTGTCGATGCCGTTGCGTCCGTGAGTAAGAATTTCGCATCGCCGGGCGCCGCGCCAGCTGTTCCGGCCGGTGCCGGCGTGCCCGCTGTAGTTGTTCCGCTTGTTCCCGTCGTACCCGAAGCGCTGGGTGCAGTCGAGTCCGTTGGAGCCGTCGTCAGACAACCGGTGACCGTGACTTTGCCGTCAGAGTTCGGCGCAGCCGTCGGCTGTGGTGTTTGCGGTGCTTGCGATACCTGAGCCATGGCTACCGCGGTTGCGAAGCCGACGATCGCGATACACGTTCCTGTCCAGATGCTCTTCCTCATGCGACCTCCGGGTGTTCGTGGCCTGCAACGCTCGGACCGTTGCGATCGACCCCGGCCGTTTGTGCGCGCTGACGGCATTAGCTCTACACTCATCTGATGCGTATCGGATCTGCGCTGACGGCCGTGCTCGTCTCAGCTCTCGTGATCGCGACGCTCTTTTCTCAGGCGCCACCACCATCGGATAGCCAGGCTCCGGCGCGCCTGCCGGGTTCTGCGACTCAGGCATCGGCAGCGACTTACGTCGGGTCCGCTGCATGCCGGCGATGTCATGCGCCGATCTATGAACGCTGGTCAAAAACGAGGATGGCGAACGTCGTCCTCGATCCGAAGCAGCATCCGGACGCGGTACTTCCTGATTTCAGCAAGCCGGATCCGTTGGTCACCTTCAAATTGAACGACGTGGCGTTCGTCTACGGATCGAAATGGAAGCAGCGTTACTTTACGAAGCGCGGCGACGACTACTATCCGCTCTCTGCGCAGTGGGACGTCACGCATCGCGTCTGGCGGCCGTACATGGTGCAGCCGAATACCGACTGGTGGGTGCCGCACTATCCCGCGGACAACATGCAGCGGCCGACGGGACCGCTCTGTGACGGCTGCCACTCGGTCAACTACAACGTGCAGACGAAAGCGGTCCTCGAATGGAACGTCGGATGCGAGCGCTGCCACGGCGCGGGCAGCGAGCACATCCAGCGGCCGAGCGCCGCGACGGTCGTCAACCCGGCCAGGCTGGACTACGTCCGTGCCACCGACACGTGTATCCAGTGTCATTCACAGGGCCAGCCACTCACGAATCCAATTGCCGGGCAGTACTACGACTGGCCGGTGGGTTTTCATCAGGGCGGACAGCTGAAGGATTTCTGGAAGCTCGAAGAGCACAAGCTGGGCGACACGTCGTTCACGCATTTCGCCGACGGGACCGCGCACAAGAACCGGATGCAGGGCAACGATTTCGTCCAGAGCGTGATGTACGCCAAGGGCGTGACGTGCTTCAGTTGCCACGATGTTCACGGGACGGGCAACAACGCTGACCTCCTCAAACCGGTCAGGCAGCTGTGCACGACCTGCCACGGGCCCAATTCGCCGAACGGTCCGCATGCCGCGACGATCGAGGACCACACGCATCACGCGCGCGGGAGCGCCGGCAGCGAATGCGTCGCGTGCCATATGCCGAAGATCGAGCAGACGATTGCGGACGTGAATGTCCGCACTCACACGTTCAAGTTCATCACGCCTGCGATGACCGATCAGCTGAAGGTTCCGAACCCCTGCACGGGATGCCACACGGATCGCAAGACCGAATGGGCGACCGAAGCGCTGAAGAAATGGTCTGGCGTGTCGCCGTGGAGGATTCAGTAAGACTGAAAGTCTCAACTTCCGCGACTGTGAGGGTCTAGTCCGACTACGTGTACATCGGCTTGCCGTTGTTCACTGCCATCCAGCCTCGCACAATCCGGTAGATGAACCACAGACCGACGATCGCAAGCGGCAGCCACGCGATGAGGATGCCGATGCCGAGCGTCCCGACGATGAAGAGGACGCAGAGCGAGACCCAGAGCAGCCCGAACCAGAACGTGCGTATCTGCCAGCGGAAGTGGGATTCCAGCCACGTCCCGCGCACGTCGCCGCGCTTCACGTAGTTCAGAATGACCGCGATGATCGACGGCCACCCGGTCAGGAAGGCACCGACGACGGTGGCCGCGCCGAGGATGCCGGTCAGCAGGCTGAACGCGTGAAGGCCGTAGATGAACTGCGCCCAGCCGACGAGAGAACTCCGTGGTTCTTCCATGCGTGGCTCACCTCGCCGGTATTATCGCGCCTGGGACCCATCGCTGTCGGTGAAGGAGAAAACGAAGAATCCACAGGCCAGTGCGATAGTGAACAGCTGCCCACCGTCCAAATTGGTAAACCTCTTCTTTCGAATGGAAGGAGCCGGACGACATGGCGATCGAAGGAAGAGACCTAACGGCGTTGGCCTTCATCGCGACACTGGCGGATGTCGTGGCTCACGACAACCGGGTCCGTACCTCGGTCTCACAGCCGAGCAGCAACGGGACCTCGTCGAGTATCTGAAGTCGCTCTAGGAGGACGCACCTATGCACGTCGCTGGGACTACTGTTCTGTTGCTGTTGCTCACGGCGGGGTGCGCCCACTTCAAGTCCGACGGGCCGGTCCCGGAGCCCCCGAACGTCGCGTCGCAACCCGGCAAGCCGCCGCCCGCGGCCAGGCCAGCAGCGCCGGCGGCAACACCACCCGCACCCGCCAAAGGTCCCGCGAGCGCAAAAACCCCGGCGCTGGATTTGAACACCCTCGAAGCGCAGCTCAAGGAAACCAAGGCCATCGGCTTTTTCACCAAGATCGCGCTCAAGAACCAGGTCGACGATCTCCTGGACCAATTTCGCGAGTACCTACCAGGGCAAGGCGAAGCTCACCATGACGGATCTCCGCCGGTCTTTCGATCTGTTGATGATGAAGGTGCTATCGCTGCTGCAGGACGAGGACCAGAAGCTCGCGTCCTCCATCGTATCGTCGCGCGAGGCGATTTGGGGTCTGCTTGCGGACCCTAAGAAGTTCGCAACCATTCAAGGCTGACCCGGGAGAATCCATGAACAAACTCGCGCTGGCATTGGCCCAATCGCTCGTCGTGGCGGCGTTCTTCGCCGGGCCATCGTTTGCAGATGACGATGAGGCGCTCAAGAAGGACCTGACGGCGGTCATCGCGCTCCATGGATTGCCGTGCGGCCAGGTCGTCGCCGCAAGAGTGCAGGCCGAGAACGACTACGCTGCGTCGTGCAAGGACGGGAACACGTATCGCGTCTACTTGAATGCTGCGGGGCGGGTGGTGGTCGAAAAGCGCAAGTAGGCGCGATTCACCGAGGTCCGGCTCGAAACGCCTCGCCGGCCGCGTACGTATCGAAGAATTCCTGAAACCGGACCACCTGTCCCTGTCTGAACGTGATCAGATGCACGAAGTCCGTGTCGTAGGTTCGGCCCGTTGATTTCACACGGCACCGCGTGCGGCCGATGACTGCGACCGTGTCACCGCCGGCCAGAAACTGCCGGGGCTCGAGCATCAGAACGTCTTCGGTTTCGTTGCCGATGCGCGCCCACTCCAAAAATCCGGCGTGGCCATGGCGCGTGCCGCCGCAGGGATTGAACGGATTCTCGGGTTCGGACCACTCCACGTCAGGACTCAGGACCGCCAGGATCGCCGGGATGTCGCGGCGCCCGAACGCGGCATAGAGACCTTGAACGATCTGAACGTTCGCCGGGTTGTCTGAACGCTCGCTGCCGGACATACCGCACTCCTCGAGAAGATGCCGACACAATTCGCGCGAAACCAGCACTCCCTAGATGGAAGCCGTGAGTGTTTCACGACTCATACATGAAGGGACCACTGTCATGAAGGCCTACTTTATCGCTGCGCTCCTCGCATTCTTCGTCGGATTACCGCAACTCGTTCACGCCCAGCGGGTGACACCGCCGCCTGTTCCCGACGCGATTCAGGTGCCGCCGGCCGATCGCATCGTCGTCGGATCACAACTTTGTGGCACCCGGTGCGATTCCGTGGCTGTTGCTCGAAGCCGCGGTCGTTGGCGATGGCCCGACCGGTGGTACCAAGCTCGTCCCCACGCGGTTCATTCAGCGCGTGAACACCGTGGACGGTCAGGCGCCGTCGACTGGCTGCACCCAGGCAGTGGACGTCACGAAGCGAGCGCTCGTCTACTACGAGGCGGACTACGTGTTTTGCAAGGAGAAGGCGCACGTCGTGTCCGATGGGGATAAGTGAGAGTCCTCCAGTGAATCTGGTAATTGGGTAATTTGGTAGTCGGGTAATTGATTGGCGATTTGCTCGAGCGATTGGCGGATTGATCGTCGCCGCTCGATCAATGACCCAATCAATTACCAAATTCCCAGATTACCAAATTACCAAATCACGAACGTGTCTTGAGGTCCATCAGCCAGACGTCGCCCCTGAAGTCGCCGAGCACGAGGATGATCTGATCGGGCGTGGCGATTGGCGCCGTGCCTGGAAGGTACGCGGGCATCAGCATTTCGGTTGACGCGTACACCGCAATCGGTTCGCCTTCCACCAGTCCTGATGCGGAGGCGAAATGCCGCGCACGAACGGCGCTGCGAACCAGCGGGTTCGTGCCCGTGGGCGTGTAATACAGCAGCCGCCCGTCCGCAGACCAGAAGGGATGGCTCGCGGAGCGATCCACCACCACCCACTCTGACTCTGGAATCGGCTGCTCCCGGAACGGAGCAGACAAACACACTGGCCGGTTCGCCCGGACGCGATGCATCGAACGCGATCCATCGTCGATCCGGCGACAGCCGCGGATTGCTGACCGACCGTTCGGCGCTCTCCAGCAGCTCGCGCTGGTCTCCAGTTTCCGTATCGATGAGCGCAATCGAGTTCAGACGCGCAAACCGTTCGATGATGAGCCGGCGTTCATCCACCCATTCGCGCGGCCGGCCGCCGCAATCGTCACCCAGCGTTCGCCAGGTCCCGTCGGGCAGGCAGACGACGAAGATGGGCCGCAACGCGCGCTCGCCTCCCGGCATCCTCATGCCGTACGCCAGCAGGCTTCCGCTTGGCGAGATCGCTGGATACCCCTTCTCGCCCGCAGGTCCGTCGGCGAGAACTCTCTCCGAGCCCGTTCGGAGATCTCTCAGGAATACGTCGCCGTGTCCGAGCCGAAACGAGAAATAGGCGAGCGTTCGGAAGTCGTTCGTGACCGACAAGTAGCCCAGAGGAGCCGGGCCTCGCGTCATCCGGCGCAGCGGACCGTGCGCGATGCCGCTCGCCGCATCCAATGCCACCGACCAGAGATTCGCGTCCGCGCGGCTGCTGAGGAACGCCAGGCGCCCGGCGGCGGCAGTGGGAAGCCACGCCGACTCGCTGCCTGCCGTCAGCCGCTCCGGCGCACCCGCGGCTTGGAACGTCGACGCCACGATTCGCTGCCGGTAGAGACTGACGCCCCTGAGACCCCGGCCGCCGAGAACACCAGCGAGTCATCCACCCACGCCGCCCCGGTGGGCACGGTGAACATTCCTGCCTCGCGGAACCGCTGGACCAACCCGGTGTTCGTCGGGGAACCGCCGTCAATCGGCACGATCCACCAATCCGGCTCGAGCGCCGGATCCGGACGGGCATGGACGACCACGGACCGGCTGTCCGGCAACCACGTCGCGCACGCCACATCGACCAGTTCAGACGCGACCGTTCGAAAACCGGCGCCGCCGCGGGCAGCGATCCGGATGCCGGCGGCGTCGTGCGGGACACACGCGAGCCAGAGGCCATCGGGTGAAATCCGGCCGCGGCTCGCGCCTCGTTGCAGGAGCCGCGGTTCACCTCCAAGCGTCGGAACCTCGTACACATTCGGACCCGAATCGTCGCTGGCGGTAAAGATGATTCGGGTGTCTTCCGGTGAGAACGAGAGATGCGAATACTCGCGCTCACCGTTCGTCAACCGCAATGCCGCGCCGCCAATCTGCTGAATCCAGATCTGCGGCGTCGTCCCGTCCTGCCCGCCATCCGAGACATAGGCGATCAGGCGTGCGTCGGACGAGAGCGCCGGCCAGCTGGTCAGGGCCGCCGTCCAGGTCACTCGTTCGAGGCGCGGCTGCAACAGGCGCGTCGACGGCGTCAGAGGTCGAGGGGGCGGCGAGCGTGAGTCGCCGGCTTTCCCACCACGCCGCCAGCTCCTCTCGTCGCGCGTAGATGCTGCCGCGCTTTTCGTGGGCGAGGCGATGCACGGGCAGCCCCTCCTCACGCTCCCATCGCTGCACGGTGCGGATGCCCCGGCCGAGATACGCGGCAATCTCCTTCCAGGAGTCGAGCCGACCCTCGAGGGACTGGCCAGACCCCGGCGTCGGTTGCGCCTGTCGGGTCGTCGTGCATGAGGACGTCAGCATAGCGCAGACACACGCCAAAACGCGCCACGCGGTCTGTGGCATGTCGTTGCGCTTGAGCAGCCGGAAAGTCGCGCCGCACACTGGGCCCGCGTTCAATACAGGGCGTTCTTCAAGGAGGTGCATCGTGAAGAAATTGTTCGTGGTTCTCATTCAGCGTCGCGCTGCTCACCAGCACCGATGTCGCGGGGCAGTCGAAGCGCGGATCCCTTCAAGGCGTATGGCAGACCGTGGAAGTGACGATCACGGGACCGGGTGCCCGCACCATCGCGATCCCCGAGCCCAGACCGAACTTGATCATCCTCACGGCCAGGCACTACAGCCGGGTCGAAGACCACGCCGAAGGACCGCGTCCAATTCCCGCGGACGTGACGAAGGCGAGCGCCGACGAGTTGCGGGCCGCGTGGGGGCCATTCGTCGGCGAAGCCGGCACGTATGAGGTGACCGACGGGAATGTCGATCACGATGCGGCCGCTCGTCGCGAAGAACCCTGCGGCGATGGCGCCCGGAGCGTTCATCACCTATTCCTACAAGCTGGACGGCGACACGATGTGGGTGACTCTCCAGAAGAACCAGAACGGTCCGTTCGTCAATCCGGTAACAGTCAAAGCCGTGCGCGTCGAATGACGAGCGTCAGTCTGGCTCAGAGCTCGTCGTGCTGAAGAATCCGGCGCGCCATCTCGTCGATCCGTGCGGACGCCGCCGTCGGTGCAGTCCTGTACTACACGAGGCTCGCGTGTTAGAGTAGCGGCGTTCTGCGCAGTCGTCCCCATTTGAGAGAGGTGCACATGCGCTTCGTCGCGATTCGGCATCGCATCGCCCGTCTCCTGTTGGCGGTGGTTGTGGTGGTCGTGTCTGTTCGCGGAGCGAGCGCTGCTCCGACATTCGTCTACGCGCTGGATCAGGTCAATGGCAGTCCGAATCAGATCTATGGCTTCCAGCTCGATACGACCACCGGAGCCTTGACGCTGCTCACCGGTTTCCCGGTGTCCTCCGGTGCAAACGGCGGTGCAGGGAGTTTCTCCAGGCACGTCGCGTTTGCGAACGGGAGGTTGTTTGTCGTGAACGAGGGGAGCGCCTCGCTCAGCGTCTTCACGGTGAACGGTGTCACCGGCGCGTTGACCGCGCTGCCATACAGCCCCATCGCACTCGCAGGGGACCTGGCGTGTGTGGCGGTCCACCCGGCGGGCTCACCGGTGATCGTCGGGGGAAACAACGGCGTCACGAGTTTGACGATCTCGGCGACCACCGCCACGGTGGCAGCAGGCAGTCCTTACGCGACGACGGGCGCGTCCCCTTTCTCCTGCGCGGTCAGCGCCAGCGGGAAGTACTTTTACACGGGCGGCAACGTGGGATCGGTCATCGCGGGATTTGATGTGGCACCGGACACGGGCGTCCTCACCGCGCTGGCAGGGTCGCCGTTCGACACGGCCGCGGGGAACCCGGTCGCGTATGCGGCAGACCCCGACGGCCGGCTCTTCGTTTCAAACTTCGGCACCGGAGTTCGCGCGTTCACCACGACGGGCGGCATCCCAACCGGCGTTTCGGGCAATCCCTTTACCTCCGGTCTCTCGGGTGGCGTCGACGGCGTGCTCCACCCCTCCGGCTTCTTCATGGTGGCGGATCGATCGGCCAATAAGGTCGGCGTGTTCCAGATCGCGGGTAGTGGAGCCGGGACAACGCTGACCGCGGTGAGTGGATCGCCGTTCACCGCAGGAGGCTCGTTCACCGATGCGCTGACCGTCTCACGGGATGGAAGGTTTCTGGTGGCGGCAAACGGCGTCAGCCGAAACCTGTCCGTATTCGGGGTGACTGCGGCCACGGGCGCCCTCGCCGCCCCCGTCGTCCAACCCATTAACTCGGTCGGAGCGGCCGGGCTCCTCACCGGCGTGGCGTTCGCCTCCTTTGAGGCTTCCCCTGGGGATTTCGACGGTGACGGCCCGGCGGACATCAGTGTGTTCCGACCGTCGAGCGGTACCTGGTTCACGCTCAACTCGAGTACCAACTTCACGACCTTCTCCCAGCGTATCTGGGGCGTCAGTACCGACAAGATTGTGGCGGGCGACTACGACGGCGACGGCAAGATCGACAACGCGATCTTTCGCCCCTCCACCGGGCAGTGGTTCGTTCTGAAGTCGAGCACGAACTACACGACGAGCTTCGCAGTCACATGGGGCCTCTCCACCGACAAACCGGTGCCAGCTGACTACGATGGCGATGGGCAGACCGACATCGCCATCTATCGCCCCTCGACCGGCCAATGGTTCATTTTGAAGTCGAGCACGAACTACGCAACGAGCTTCGCAGTGAACTGGGGCGTCTCCACCGACACGCCAGTGCCCGCCGACTTCGACGGTGACGGTAAGACGGACATCGCGATCTATCGACCCTCGACGGGCCAATGGTTCGTCCTCACATCGACGAGTAACTACACGACGTCCATGGTCTTTGCATGGGGCGTCTCCACCGACATCCCGGTGCCGGGCGATTACGACGGCGACCGGAAGGCCGATCCGGCAGTCTTCCGCCCGTCGACCGGGCAGTGGTTCCTGCTCAACTCGAGCACTGGCTACACCACCTCCACGTCACCTTTCTGGGGCACCAGCACCGACGTGGTCGTCCTGGGTGACTTCGATGGCGATCTCAAAACGGATCCTGCCGTGTTTAGACCGTCAACGGGTGTCTGGTTCATCCTGAGGTCGAGCACCAACTACAGCTCGTTCCTCACAACGGCGTGGGGAATCAGTACCGACACGCCCATTCTCAAGCCCTAGTCGGGCCTTCGTCGCAGCGGGACTCCACGCGCCTCCCTTCGGGAGGCGACGTGGACGTCTCGCGTCCCAGCACAGCGTATCGAGCTTCAGCCGAACCCCGCGAACCGTTGCTGAGCTTTCTAATGACGAGCTACGAGATCCTCGCATCGTGAAAAGTTTATTAGTTTGCGCTTGATCTCGAAGGTCAAAGACGTAAAGTCTTGAACGCTCCGGTATGTGCTCAGCACACCTGCTCTTTAACCAGGGAAAGACGAAAGTCTGGATTCCGGGGAAGCCGTGTCTCGCCGGGGGCACTTCGTGACGACGGTGGTGGATTCCGCTGACGCACGGTCTCTCTCGGCGAGTCGCGCATCTTGTGCCGCGGACGACGAGCGTTATCCATCGCGCCGGCTCGTCGTATTGAGCGGATCCGCCGGCGCAGGCAAGACCGACGTTCTCAGAGCACTCGCGCGCCGTGGAGCGCAGATGATCGAATCTCGAGGCGCTCGCCTGCCATCGCGGCTCGGCGTTCGGAGGGCTCGGCCAACCGGCGCAGCCAGCCCACTCTGAATTCCACGCACGGGTCGCGACCACCTGGTGCACGGCTCGTCCCGAGCTTCCGCTGTTCATCGAGGACGAAGGCGATTATCTCGGAAGCGTCAGCGTGCCGCGGGCGGTCCTCGCGCGGATGCGCGTTGCCGATCGCGTGCTGCTCGAGACGCCGCGGTCCGCCCGGGTGTCGCGCCTGCTGAGGGACTACGGTCATTTTGAGGTACGCGACCTGGCGGCTGCCGTGCGCCACTCCGCGCCGCGGCTCGGCCCGCGCGCCCGCACTGCGCTCCACGCGCTCGCGCGCGGAGACCGTGAAGAGGCTGTCAGCGCGCTGCTGCCGTTCTACGATCGCGCGTACGCGCACCGGATCGCACGAAACGGATCAGCGCCGTGTCTGATCCGTGTGGATGGGACCGACGCCGATCGCGCGGCAGGAACGATCCTCGCGTGCGTCGCCGAAACGTTGGCGCTCGCCCTCTGATTGCGACGCGGAGACCACATCGATGGCCTCGGACCTCGAGACGCTGATCAAGGACGACAAGCTCTACGCGAAGCCGCTGAGCAAGATCGGACGGCGTTGGTTCACGAACGAGATCCTTATCTTCGCGAAGACTGTCAATCCCGCCAACCCGAAAGCCGCCGCGACGCCGCTGCTCACAAAGGCCAAGACGATGGCCGAGAGCCGCGCCGGGGCGCCGCGAACGTCGCTCATCGACGATCTCAAGGCGCCCGAGACGAAGGCGATTCGCACGCGGATCGTCTACGGGGTGCTGGGCTCCAATCCCGGCATCTTCTTCGACGCGACGCCGCACGACGATGTCCTCGACTTTCTGGTCGAGCGTCGCTACCGAATCATCCAGCGGATGCTGAGCTTCATCAACCCGAACAACACCCGCCAGTACGTCACCTACCCGCCAGCCGGGCCGGTGACCGCGCAGGTCAGCGCGGAAACGCGCACCCTCTGGGTCGGGACGAGCGCGGTGTCGACCAGTCCGGCAGACCCCAAGGCCTATCCGTTCGTGTTGACCGCGGCCGGCAAAGCCGCGCCGAAAGACGCGATCCAGAAGCTCTTCACGAAACACAAAAACGACGCCGACCGGACTCGCATCGACTGTCCGGCCGCGGCGATGCTGGCCCATCTGGACTCGCTGCTGGTGGCAAAAGATCCGGACAAGCTCATGAAGGCGCTGGCGGCAGTGTCGAACGATCATGTCGCCCTGGACCACGCCTACGGGCCGTTTCGACTGATAGGCACCCGATTCTCGGGCGGGTTCAGCGGCTGGGTGTCTGCGCCAGCCCTTCCCGGCGCGAACTCCGAGATGAAGACCTACGTGCTGCCGGCGAGCAACAAATTCGACGTGGTCGACAAGGATGGCCGCCTGCCCGCCGTCGAGTCCACGGCCGTGACGCGGAATACCACGTTCGTCCCCTGGCAGATCCAGATCCCGGCGAGCACGCTCGTCGAGTCGACGATGACGATCAAGACGCTGCCGCGAACGGTCGGCGTCGGCGCGCACTTCTCGGAAGCGGGCCTGCCGGACTATCACGCGGTCAGCGATCCGCGGCCCGACGCGAGTCTGTTCGAGCAGGTCTTCATTCCCGACACCGACCTGCAGACGAGCGATCACATCTACGTGGCCAACCATCCGTTCCATCGATCACGGCTGGGCAACACCATCTGGAACGGCGAGCATTCGTTCGTGCTCGATCCCTGGGCCGGCAGCCTCAGGAAGATAGCCGTCACCGGCCACGGCGTGACGACCAAGACCGTCGCGCAGGTCGCCTCGACCATGCTCGAGGAGATCAACACCTTCCTCGAAATCACCCGCAAGATCGTGGATGCGTGGCTGGCGATCCCGGCGTCGCGCGTCCCAGTAGCCAATCCGACCGCGGACCCGCCATTCAGCAAGACGCTCGGCGACGTGATGCTGCGCGGCCAGCCGGCTCCGTTCGCCGGCAAGTTGCGACTGTTCAATCAGCCGACCTTCAAATACTCGAAAGGGGACAAGAAACTCGATTACGCCGCCTACTGGATCATGGAACTGGAAGGGACGCTGGATGCCGGCACGCCCGACGCGACTCCGATGGACCGCCGACGCTTCCTGATCTTCGACTACGACCCGGGCCGGAAGACCGCCGGGACCTGGCCGCCGCCGTCGGTCAAGAACAAGATGCTGGCGGTTCGCGCGGAGTCGCTCGTGAACCTGGGCGGCGCGGACAAGACCCACTACGCCGTGAGCTATATCGACGACCTCGCCGGCATGCCCTTCTTCATGCCCCTGTACTATCCGCTCGGAACGAAGCGGGGAAAGCCGGTCCGCCTCGGTTTCGACGACATGCAGGACGGCATCGGCGTGCGTTCGCCGAAGCCCGACTACCGGGCCTTCATCGTTCGGCCCAACGTAAGTGTGACCGCGCCCTATCTGGCCTTCCTCAAAACCATCGGAGCGATCGCCTAACCGCGCGGCGCTCGACGCATGGACCTCGACGATCTCGCACGGCTCGCCGCTTCCTTCCTGATGCCGCTCGCGGAAGCGGTGGAGGACCCGGAAGTCGAGGCGATCCTCATCGGCGACCTCGGCTTTGTGCTGCCGCCCGGCGCGACCTTCGTCGCCAGTGCGCGCGAGGCGCTCGAAGGGCTCGCCGAGGTGGCGGTCGAAGTGGCGGAGTTCGACGAAGCCGGCGGCGGCTCGGCCACCGATCTCCTGATCAAGCTGGCGCCGGCGCTGCGCGACACGGTCGAGGGCGTGGTCAACCTCGCGCAGAACATCGACGCGGCCACGTCCGGCAGCGCGCTGGTCGCCAACACCGACATCCTGCAGGTCCTGCCGCGGCGCCTGGTCGACTACCTGCTGGTCGACTTCCTGTCGCGCGAGCTGCCGCTGACCGCCGCGATCCTGCAGACGATCGGCATCATCGAGCTGAAAGAGGTCATCCACGACGGCGATCCGCACCGCCAGACGTTCACGCAGCGGACGGTCGAATGGGAGCGGCTGCCGCGCTTCTTCTCCGATCCGATCGCGCTCATCAAGGAGCTGTACGCGTTCGACAGCCCGCAGGGGATCGACACCGTCACGCTGTTCGAGCGGCTGCGCGCCGTCGCGCTCGCGCTCGGCCTGAAGAGCGACATCCGCTCGGTCGATTCGCGCGCCAAGGTGGCGTTCGACGAGGCGCTGAACGGCGCCGCCCAGGTGCCGGCTGACGAGAACCTGACCCTGCTGCGCGTCCCGTTCCTGCCGACCGACGACGTGAACGTCGGCGCCGAGCTCTACCCGCTCGCTGATCCCGCCGGGCGCGTCGACGGCCTCGGGATCGCCGTCTACGTCGAAGGCCAGCTGGTCGCGCAGATCCCGATCACCGACTGGCTGTCGGCGGAGCTGAAGCTGGCGGCATTCGCCACCGGCTTCGGCGTCGCGCTGCGCACGGGCCAGGATCCGAAGGTCGTGTCCGCGATCTTCACGGACGATCCCGCGGCGGTGCTCGACCAGATCGCGATCGATACGAGCGTCGTCTTCAGCTATCAATCGCCCGACGGCGGACCGCTCGTGCTGTTCGGATCGCCCGGCGCGACTCGGCTTCAGATCGACGGATTCAAGCTGACCGCCGGCCTGTCCAAGCCGCTCGCCAGCCCGGTCGACATCTTCCTCGAGATGGCGCTGGCCAAGGCCGCGCTGATCGTCCAGGGCGGCGACGCCGACTCGTTCATGCAGGCGGCGCTCGGCGACGGCTTCACCATCACCTTCGATTTCGGCGCGGGCTTTTCGACCCAGCGCGGCGTCTACTTCACCGGCGCGGTCGAGCTCGAGTGGATCATCCGTCTCAGCTTCGAGGCCGGACCGATCTTCGTCGACAAGATCGCCATCCGGATCAAGGCCACGCCGGATGACACGCGACTGCTGGCGACGGTGACCGGCGGCCTCGACATCGGGCCGTTCGTGGCGGTGGTGCAGGACATCGGCATCGCGCTGCGCGTCGATCCGAAGAAGCCGGGCCTGCTCGGCAACGCCGACCTGACGCTCGGGTTCAAGCCGCCGACCGGTGTCGGCCTGTCGCTCGAGACCCCGGTCGTGAAGGCGGCCGGCATCGTCATCTTCGATCCGGATCACTTCCGTTACATGGGCGGCATCGAGCTGTCGGTGCTGAAGAAGTTCGACCTCACCATCATCGGGCTGGTGACGACGCGCTTTCCGGACGGCACCGACGGCTGGGCGATCCTGCTGATCATCGCGTTCCGGTTCCCGGTCCCGATCTTCATCGCCTACAACTTCTACCTGGCGGGCGTGGGCGGCATCCTCGGGTTGAATCGGACGATCGACGTCGATCGGATGCGGCGCGGCCTGCAGGCCGGCTCGCTCGAGTCGATCCTGTTCCCGACCGACATCGTGAAGCGGCTGGACCAGGTGGTCACCGACCTGGAGGAGATCTTCCCGCCCGAGCGCGATCAGTTCCTGGTCGGGCCGATGGCGCTCATCGAGTGGAGCCAGCCGGCGATCATCCGCGTCAAGCTGGGGCTGGTGATCGAGTTCGCGCACCCGGTGCGCATCGCGATCCTCGGCATCCTCGAGGCCCAGTTGCCGGACGCGGAAGACGCGGTGCTGTCGTTGAAGGTTGCCTTCCTCGGCTTGCTCGACATCGAGAAGGGCCTGCTGTCGTTCGACGCCTCGATCTACGACTCGTTTCTCGGCTACGGCGACTGGAAGTTCAGCCTCGAGGGCGACATCGCGATGCGCCTGTCGTTCGGGGCGCGCAAGGACTTCGTCAACTCGGTGGGCGGGTTCCACCCGCTGCTACACGCCGCCGGCCGATCTGTCGATCCCCCAGCTGCGGCGGATCTCGATCTCGCTGCTGAAGGACAACCCGCACCTCTCTCTCAGCTGCTACTTCGCGGTCACGACCAACACGATCCAGTTCGGTGCGCGCATCGACGTGCTGTTCAAGGTCTCCGGGTTCTCAATCGTCGGCGACCTCGGGTTCGACGTCCTGTTCCAGTTCTCGCCGTTCCGATTCCTGGCGGAAGTGCAGGGGCACCTCGCGGTCAAGTCGGGCAGCTCGGAGATCCTCAGCATCTCGATCGACTTCACGCTCGCCGGCCCGGGGCCTTGGATCGCGCGCGGCCACGCGTCGTTCAAGATCCTGTTCGTCAAGGTCAAGGTCGACTTCGAGAAGCGCTTCGGCGAAGACGCGACCGACGCGCTGCCGGAGGTCGCGGTGCTGCCGAAGTTGCTCGAGGAGCTCGGCAAGGACACCGCGTGGCGCGGCGAGCTCGGCGCCGGCGCCTCGACGCTGGTGCGGCTGATCGATCGCGAGCGCAAGGCCGGCGAGATCGTGATCGACGCGGCCGGCATCGTCGCGGCGACGCAGGGCATCCTGCCGCTCGCCAGCGAATTCACGCTGTTCGCCAACGCGCGGCCATCCGATGCCCGGCAAGTGCGGATCTCGGAGGTCCGTATCGGCGGCGTGGCCATCGACAAGGGCGACGAGTTCGACTCGTTCGCACCCGCCGCGTTCCGCGAGCTGTCCGATCGCGACAAGCTGAAGGCGTCGGCCTACGAGTCGATGCCGAGCGGCTTCATCACCCGCAGCGCCGGTGCTGCGCGGACCGAGCAGGTGGTGCCGCGGCCGGTGCGCTACGAGCGGATCGTCTCGGACGTGGCCGCGCCCGGCGCCGCGGCCGACACGCCCCCGACAATCACGCGGCTTCCGCGGGCACGCGCCGGCAAGGACGAATTCGAGCGGCTCGTGCCGGGCGGTGCGGTCCGACGTTCCGCGCAGGCGGTCGCCAACGCGCGAGACCGTCAGAAGGGCTCGGTCATCGGCGGCACGGCGATCGACGAGCGCTTCGCCGTGCTGTCCACCGTCGATCTCCGCCCCGTCGACGAACAGGGCGCGCCGGTCGACCCGGTTCGTCAGGAGGGCGGCCGTCCGGTGTACGCGGACGGCATCCTCGTCACCCGTTCGGCCGCCGAAGCGCGTCGTGCCGCACTGCTCGGCGCGGGCAAGGATCCGGCCGACTTCGAAGTTGCGCCCGAAGCGCAGCTGGCGGCCTGAAGGAGCGATCATCGTGGCCAGCGCGGTTGCGCACTACAGTTTTTCCCCGTGGCTCCGGCGCGGCGTCGCGGCGGATATCGCCGTCGCCGACGACCTCGGCGAGCACCCGGATGCTGGCCCGGCGGCGCGCGCGTCGCTGCCGGTCGATCTCTCGATCGTCTACACGCCGAAGGCAGGCGGCGCGGAGGTTGCCGGCGGCACGGTCGGGAAGACGGTGCAGATCGTCGGGCCGGGCGACGTCGCCGGCCTCAAGCGCGAAGCGATCCTGCGCACCGAGCCGGTGGACGGGACGCTGCAGTTCGTCGCCAGCGAGCTCGTCTGTGTCGAGTTCTACGAGGAAGATCTGCCGTGGCGCTACACACCTGCGGGCGTGGGCGGCGCGGGCACCCGGCGCTTCAAACTGCGACCGTGGATCGCCTTGTGGGTGCTCGAAGAGGCGGAGATCGCCTCGTTCGCTCAGGGAAGCCCACCGCTGCCCGAGCGGCTGACGCTCGCCGACGGCGTGGCGGACAAGGCGCTGCCGCCGATCACCGAAACGTGGGCGTGGGCGCACGTGCAGGTCGGCCGCGAGCTCGCGCAGGCGGGAGACGTGCCGGGCGAGATCGCCGCAGCGCCCGACCATGCGCTGGCGCGGCTGATGTGTCCGCGCAGGCTGCGGCCCGACGCCGCGTATCACGCGGTGATCGTGCCGGCGTTCGAGACCGGCCGGCTCGCCGGCCTCGGCGAACCAATCGACGGCGTCCCCGCGCAGAAGCCGTCGTGGGGCAGCGCCGGCGTGCCGCGGCCCACCGAGTTCCCGATCTACTTACCGCTGGAGCTTCCGTACCGGCACGTCAGGCGATTTCGAATCGCTGGTGCGCGCGCTCGTAGCGCGGCCGGCGACCGAGACGTTCGGGCGCCGCGCCATGGACGTCAGTCAGCTCGGCTTCGGCCTCGACGATGGGCCGCACGCGGCTACCGTGGATCTCGAAGGCGCGCTCCAGGCTCCCGATCAGACGCGCACGACGTTCCCGGATGCGCCGGGCGAGGATCTGGTCGACGCGCTCGCCGGCGTCCTGGATCTGACCGGCGATCTCCAGGATCCCAACGCGCCGCCGCGCGCCCATCCGTTCCACGGCGCGAGCTCGAGCCCGGCCGGCTTCGGCGCGAAGGTGCCCGACGACCCGATCCTGGTGCCGCCGGTCTACGGCCGATGGCACGCGGGCGTCGATCGGATCGCCGACGCCGAGAACGACGCGGATGTCGCGTGGCTGCGCGAGCTGAACCTCGATCCGCGGAGCCGCGCCGCCGCGGGGCTGGGCGCGCAGGCGATCCAGGCGCGGCAGGACGAGCTGATGGAGCGGGCGTGGCAGCAGGTCGGCGACCTCGCGGAGGTCAACGGCCGATGCCGCGCCGCGGAACTCTCGCTCGCGGCCGGGCAGGCGGTGTTCGAGAAGCACCTGGCGTCAGCCGACGCCAATCGCGCGCTGACGTTGAGCGAGGCTCTCCAGCGCGGCGTCCGCCGCCCGGGCGAGACGCGCAGCGTGTACCGCGAGATCAAGGAGAGCCGGGTGCCGCTCGCGGCGCAGGCGCCGGCGTTCCGCCGTATCACGCGTCCGCAGAAGCGGACGGTGCGCCAGGTCGTTGGCGACGCCACGACCGCGCGACTGCACAAGGATCTGTTCGTTCGCCTGAACAAGCCTGCCGACACCGCCCTGTCGGCGGCGACGCCGCTGCCCGATCCGCTGGCCTCGCTGTCGGTGGCGACCGTCACATCCGCGGTGTCCGACGCGGTCGGCGCGCTCGAAACCAAGGAGTCCGGCGAGCCGAAGCAGATCTTCCTGCGGCTGCTCGCCGAAACGCTTCGCGAACACGCGCACGAAGGACAGCCGCTCGTGCTGCCCGCGCCACCCGCTCTCGCGGCGGAAGTGAAGGCGGCGATCCCCGCCGCTCTGGCGGCAGGACCGCGCAACCGCGTGGTCGCGCTGGCCGACGCCATCCTCGCCGTGGCGCCCGACGGCGCGCGCGCCGCACGCGTGACGCTGCGGCAGGCGGTCTTCGTCCAGGAGATGGGCAGCGATATCGCAGGCAAGACCGAAGGCGGCGTGACCGTCGTCCCCGAGGTCCCGCCGCCGCCCGCGGCCGACGGCACAGCCGCGGCGGTCGCTCGCGCCACCGGACTCGAGAGCGCGCGCCAGTTCGCGAGTGATCTCGCGAGCGCGAACGCCGAGCTCCTCACCGGTCGACCGCTGCCCCCGCCGCTGCCGGCGCTGAACGACCCGGCCGCGCTCTCGGGCGACGTGAGATCCGCGGTGCAGCCGCGGACGGCCCTCCGGTCGCGCGTCCTGCGGTCGCTGTCGGGCGTGCCGCCGCGCCCCGCGACGTCGAGCCGGCCGCTCGCGCCCGTGATGGCGTATCCCAAGTTCCCCGATCCGATGTTCGAAGATCTGCGGCGCCTCGGCCAGGACTTCGTGATCCCGAATTTCGGCCAGATTCCGCAGGACACGCTGATGCTCCTCGAGCCGAACAACCGGTTCATCCAGGCGTTTCTGGCCGGCCTCAACCACGAGTTCGCGCGCGAGCTGCTGTGGCGCGAGTTCCCGACCGATCAGCGAGGCAGCTACTTCCGCCGGTTCTGGGACGCGCGCGATGCCACTGAGCAGCAGCCCGAGGACGTGAAAACGCTCGACCAGTGGCAGGGCGCGCTCGGCGATCAGTCGGCGAGGCCGGGCGGATACCTGGTGCTCGTGATCCGCGGCGAGCTGCTCCGCAAATACCCGAACACCGTCGTTTACGCGAACCGCGCGCGCTTCGGTGTCGACGACTCGCACGCGCGGGAGCTCGCTGATGAGACCGATGCCAACGTCCGGTATCCCGTGTTGCAGGCGGAGCTCGAGCCGGACATCGCGCTCTACGGGTTCGTCCTCACCGCGGCCGAAGCGCGCGGGCGCCGCACCGGCGATCCCGGCGATGGGCCGATCGATCCCGGATGGTTCTTCGTGCTGAAGGAGCGGCCCGGCCAGGTGCGGTTCGGCATGGACGATCCACCGCCGCCCGGCGGCATCCTGCCGCCGCTCGACTCCTGGGACGACCTGGGCTGGGGCCATCTCGCTTTCCCGAACGGCGCCGTTAACATCGTCCTCGCCGAGAACCAGCTGACGCTGACCGGACACGCCGGCGCCGACGCGCCGGCGGCGGCGCAGTGGGGGCAGAGCGCCGCCGACATGGCCTACGTGCTGTTCCAGGATCCGATCCTTTACGCGCGGCACGCGGCGGAACTGCTGCCGCCGCCCGAGGTGACGCCGTGATCACGGGGTCGGTGATTCCCGCCGCAGGCCAGCCCGGCGCGCAGGACGTGGCGGCGATCGAAGCGATGCTGCAGGCGCGCTTCGAGAGCGGCTATCCATTTCTGCTGCTGCCGGTTCGTATCGAGACGCGCTTCGTGCAGACCGAGGTACCGATCGATCGGCCGGTCCTTCCGGCCGATCTGCTCGCCCGACTCGGCGATATTCGTGCGGCGCTCGCCGACATCGCCGGCCGCAACCTCGTGACGGACGTGGCGCGCAAGGGTGCCGCGGTCCGCCGCCGCTTGAAGGACGTCGACGAGGCGGCGCTGTATACGTTCGTCGACAGCCGTCTGACTGGCGCGGACGCGGCGGCGGCACGCGTCGCCGCCGATGCGCCCAGCTGCTACGAGGGTACCGCCGCGGATGTCACGGCACTTCAGGTGGCGATCGCGGCGCTCACGCCGGCGGCCGATGGCGCAGCGGCGAGCCTGGCGCGCCTGCGATCGCCGTGGCATCGCGAGCGTCTGACGGCTCGTCTGGCCGACTTTCGCCGCGGCCGGCTCGCGGCGGCCGTGCAGGCGCTCGAGCGGCAAACGCTGCCCGCGCTGCGGCTCTTCACGGACGGCGGACCGGCGATACGGCGTCTGCTGAGCGCGCGTCCGGGCTCCGTCGTCGCCGCCAGCCCGGGTGCGACGCGCGCGACCTTTGCCCGCGGCGCGGCGCTGAGCGACAGCGCCTCGGATCTGCTCGCCGGCCTCGGACGTCGCCTGGATGCGCGCGGGCGCGACGCCGATCCGCGCACCGACGCCCGCGCCGTGGCGGACGGCGCGCTGCGCGTGGCCGCGCTGGCCGGTGAAATCATCGCGCTGCCCGCCGTGCGCCGGCAGTCGCTCGCCGCCGACGGCCAACGCATCGCCGACCGGGCGCGCGACCTCGCCGCCGCCGTGTATGCGCGGGCGCGCCTGGGCAGCGCGGACGCGCAGGCCACCGCGACGCTCGCGGATGATCTCCGCCGCGCCGCCGCTACGCTCGAGACGGCGCTCGTGAGAATCCCCGTGGCCGAGAACGCGCTCGCTGGCGCGACCGCCACCCGACCGACGCGCGTCGTGAATCAGCTTCGGGTGCGCGTGTTCCCCGACGACGTCTTCATCCAGACGCACGAAGCGGAACTGACCGCGGCAGAAACCGAGAGCGGCCAGGTCTTCTGGCGCGAGACGCTGGCGGCCGGTACCGACGATGCGCTCAAGCGGTCCGCCTGGCGGGCGCTGGTCCTCAAGCACGGATCGCGGCGTGCCGCGTGGATCGCGCGCCGACTCGAGCCGACGCTGCCGCACCCACCGCTCGACCCGGGCCCGCTCATGAAGGCGCTGGATCTGCTGGAGCGGCGCCTCGATGAGGTCATCGGGTTCGGCCCGCAGCGCCTTGCCAGCCTCAACGCGCCGATCAAGGCCGTCGCGACCAACATCCTCGACCGTCTCGACGTCAATCGCGCGGCGCGCGATCGGCTCGGTGAACGGCTTGCCACGCTTCGCGCGAAGCAGGACGCGCTTGCGAAACTCGTGGGATCGGCCGGCGCGCACGTCGATAAAAAGCCGCTCGAGACGCTGGCGACGACGTTGAAGCGGGCGAGCGTGTGGCTCGAACGCGCCGAGGCGGCGGCTCGTCGCGACGGCGAGCCGTCGCTGACGCCGGTCTATCCCGCGCTCCAGCCCAAAGCCGCCACGTGGACGCGCAGCCCGCGCTCCACCATCCTGCCCGAGCGATTCCTGGTCGTCGCCGTGACCGGCGGGCGCGTGCTGCGTGCGGTCGCCGGGGGGGCGATCGATCCGGAGCTGAAGCTGGGCCTCGATCCGGATCCGGCGAACGAGGCGACCGAGCGCTTCTCGATCGATGCGGACGGCGAGCTGCAAGTCGGCGACTCGATTCGCTGGATGGTGGACTACGACGAGGCCGTCAGGAAGGGGATGGCGGTGAGCGTCGAGCTCGCGTCCGACGAGGCGCGCGAGGGGTTCGATCGTCTTTACGTGCTGGGCATCAAAGACGCGACCGCAGCCGACGCGCAGAAACAGATCGAAGCGTTGCTCGAGGGTCACCACTTCGGCCAGGACGGGCTCGGCTTCCTGCCGGCCGGTACGCCGACCAACAACACCGAGCAGACCGCGTCCGGCTTCGCGGGCGCCGACGATGCCGAGACCAGCTACGACCTCGAGCGAAAGGATCCGCTGTTCCCGTACAACCCGGGTCGTCCGCAAGACGCCTCCGACGCGCTGCGATTCGCGCGGGCGATCGGGATTCAGCCCGCCGCGGTGGACCACGTCGCGAACGCCGGCACGAAGGAGGTGAGCGAGGCGCTCCTTGCCAACGAGGCGCTCTGGCCGGCCACGGTCGGTGCGTACCTCGAAGACTTCCTTGGCAGCGTAATCGGCGCCGACGCCATCCGCCGCCTGCGCGCGTTCTTCGTCGCCAACGTCGTCGGACGGGGCATTGCGCCGGTGCTGCGGATCGGCGACGAGCCGTATGGGCTTCTGGCGACGACGGCGTTCAGCCGCTACGAGCCGACCACAGGAGCGGTCCTGCCGGCGGCGCCAGCCGATGGCGCGCCGGACGCGGACCAGAAGCACGCCGCGCGGTTCAATCTGTTCCTGCGGGACGTCCTGGCGATCGCGCACGACGACTGGTCGCGGATCCGCGAGGCGCGGGTCAAGCACGCGCACTCGCCCGCGATCACCGATCCGCAGCAGCACTTCCTCGACATGCTCGGCCAGGATCCGACGTCGTCGTCCTGGGGCTACCGCTACGCGGTCAACATCGCCCAGCGGCAGCCGCCGCCGCGGCAGGGTGTGCCCAGCTTCGACTTCACCTATCCCCGGACTGCGGCCGGTGCGATGGCCACGGCCGCGGACCAGGGACCGATGGCGCTGCTGGCCCGGTTCGCAGCAGTGTTCCGCGCCGCGGGCGCGATCGCGCCCGACGCGCCGCTGCGCGATCCGAAGACGGGGCTCGTGTCGGCTGCGCTTGCGCCGTCGTTCGACGCGCTGGTCGGCGCCGGCGCGTACCGTGTGCGCTATCTCGCGGCGCCGCGGCGGTTCACCGGCATCGTGATCGACGATCGGGCGGCGACCTGGATCCCACAGCTGCTGGCGGCGTCCATGTCGTCGCTCGCCGACGAAGCGCGGCAGGGCCAGGTGCGTTCGCGTTGCCTTTTGTACGTGTTCCTGCGCTACGCGCTCCTCGCGGCGCAGCGCGACGCCGTCCGCGACATCCTGCTCGGCGATGGCCTGCACGAGGCGACGTGGGCGGCATCGGGCTCCGGAGATCATTTCCTCGTCGTCGATCTCTTCGGGCCGAGCGCGAACACCAAGTGGAGCTGGTTGTTCCAGCCGCTGAGCGTGATCGATGCGCGGGCGGGCGGCGAGCTGCCGACCGTCGTGGACTCGTTGCGGCAGTACCTGGACCACGCCGGCAGCGCGGCGCTCGAGCGCTATCTCTCCTCGCGCGGCGCGAACCCGATGTTCCAGTCGTCACCGCGCCGAGCGGCGCACACGGCGGCCGTGACCCAACTGGCACGCCACGGCGACGCCGTGGCGGCGCTGGCGACGATCCCGCCGGATCGGCTTGCTCAGGCGGTGCAGGAGCACCTCGATCTCTGCAGCCACCGGCCCGACGCGTGGCGGCTCGGCCTGGCCAACCAGCGGCTCGGCGAGCTGCGGAGCAGGAATCCGCTCGGCCTCCATGTCGGCGCGTTCGGCTGGGTCGAGGATCTGCGGCCCGACCCGCAGCGGCAGCCCGCGGCCTCGGTGCCGGCGGCACTGCAGCGGCGTGGAGAGACCATCTTCGAGGCCACCGGCAACGAAGGCTTCGTGCAGACGCCGTCGCTCTCGCATGCCGTCGCGGCGGCGATTCTGCGGAGCGGCTATCTGTCGGAGACGGCGCGGCGCGATCTCGACAACCGGATGGCGGTGAACCTGTCGTCGCGGCGGGTCCGCGCGGCGCTGGATCTCATCGACGGCCTGGGCGCCGGGAGCGCGTTGAGCAGCCTGCTCGGCTATCGGCTCGAGCGCTTCCTGCACGAAGCCTATGAGTCGCAGAACGTCACGCTCGACGATCTGATCTACAAGCTGCGGCGGGCGTTCCCGGCGTTGGCGCCGGTGGATCCCGACGCGCTGGCGTCGTCGCAGGCGGAGCGCGCTGTCGTCGACGGTCTCTCGCTGCTCGGAACCGTCCGCGCGTCGCTCGAGGCGGCGGGCCGCACGGTCGAGACGGGCGCCACGCTGTTCGACACGCTGCGCGACAACGGCAGCTACACCGGCCACCCCTGGGGCGTCGTGCAGCACGACCGGAGCGCGATTCTGCCGGCAACGAGCGACACCGCCCGGCTCGACGGGTTCCTGCGCGCGATCGATCACATTGCAGACGCCCTCGACGCAGTCGGCGATCTCGCGCTGGCCGAGGCTGTCTATCAGCTGGCGCGAGGCAACCACGCGCGCGCGTCCGCGGTGCTCGCGGCGCTCGCGGAAGGCAAACCGCTGCCGCGGCCGGAGATCGTCGACACACCTCGCACCGGCACGATGGTCACGCATCGGCTGTTCCTCGTGCTGCCGCGGGTCGACGGCGCTCCGCTCTCACGGTCGGCGGTCGCCGACGAGGCCACGCGCAACGCGAATCGGCGTGCCGCGGCACCGGCGGCGTGGTCGGCGATTCCGATGACGCCGCGCGCTTGCGCCGAACCGTCGTTGAACCGCTGGCTCGGCGCGGCGCTCGGCGACCCCGCGCAGATCGTGGCCCGCGTGGTCGAGCGCGAGAGCGGCGCCGATGTGGAAGTGGTATCGGCGCAGGATCTTGGACTGCAGCCGCTCGACGTGCTCGCGCTCGTCGGCCCCGGCGCGGACACAGCGGGCGGCGAGCTCGGCGCACGCATCCTGTCGTTCGCGCTGCCAGCCCGGCTCGATCCGAAGTCGCCGCCAGCGCTCCGAAAGGTGATCTTCGAACCGGGCGCCTGGAGCGCCGGCCGGACGACGTTCCTCCAGTCGGCGGCGCTTTGCCAGGCGGTTCACGACCTGCTGGGCAAGGCACGTTCGGCCACGTCGGCCGACTTTCTCGACGAATCCTCGAAGGGCAGCGGCCCGGCGCCGGTCGCGGACCGGACCGAGCTGGAGACTCGCGCTCGTGGCGCGCTCGCGGAGCTCGAGGCGATCGGCGCGAGCCTCGCGGATCTCTTGTCCAACGGCCAGGTGTCGGATGCAGCGGCACTCGACGACGGGCGGAGATTTTTGACGGATCAGGCGGGCGTGTACCGAGGCGCAGATGGCGACGTCGCGCCCGCGGCGGTGCTCGCACGCCGCGCGGACTTCTCCGTCCGTCTCCTTCGCGCGTCGAGTCTGGGGATCCCCGGAGCGCTGCCGCCTTCGTACTATCGCGACGATCCGTCGTTCGCGCGCGATCTTCTGGAGCGTGCGGAGGGCGCATTCGGCGAGGCGGCGGCCCGGCGCGCGCGCGCGAAGCCGGTTCTCGATGCGGCAAACACCGCCGACGGGCTCCTCGAAGCGCTTCGCATCGTCCTCGGGCAGGACGCCCCGCTGCTGCCACCATTCGTGCTGCGCAACGGCGACGCGATGAAAACGGCGCTGGCGGCCGATCTGCTGCGTGATGCGGGGCGCCGGCCGGTCGAGCGATGGCTGCACGGCGTGTCCGCGGTCAGAGATAGAACCGGATTCCTCCGACAGGCGCTGGTCGTCGCGGATGTGTTCGGGATGGCGCTGCCGGTGCCGGGAGTCGCGCAGTTCCCGCTCGAGGCGGGTGATCGCTGGCTGGGCGTGGAGCTGCCTGCGGGCGCCCCGCCGCCCAGTCCAAAGTTGTCGCTCGTGCTGCTCGGGCGCGACGCGCTCGACACGGACGGGAACCCGAGCGTCGCGCTGCTGGTCGACGAGTGGAACGAGGTGATTCCAGGGGACCGCGAGACCACGGGTATCGCGCTGCAGGCGGATCAACCCGACGCCAGTCCGCCGCAGTCGATGTTGCTCGTGGTTCCGCCAGCTCCGCCGCCGGCGAACGGCAGCGGACGTTGGAGCCTCGAGGATCTCGTGCGCGCGCTCGACGAGACGCTCGACATGGCTCGCAATCGGCTGGTCGAGCCGGAACATCTCGCCGACGAGGTCTACGCGCAGGTCCTGCCCGCGATCGCCGGCGAGCTGATCCCCGACGCGATCCGCGACCGCGGCGCACCGATCGGCGATCGGGTGCCGCTCGACTTCGGCGCAGCCGGCCACGGTGCCGGTTAGGAGACGCGAGGATGCCTTTCATCGATCCGGCGACGTGCGAGCCGCTGCGTGTGTTCAGCCGCCTGGAGCCGCGGCCGCGGCAGCCCGATTTCGACCGCGCTCTGCGCGCGGAGCTCCACGACCCGTTGTGGCTGCTCGCGCGCCAGTGGCAGTTCGGTGAATTCAAGGGCGAGGACGCCGGGTCGGCGGTCCTGGCGAAGGTGGCAATGCGGACGGCGCGAGTCGGCGACATCACGGCGGCCGGCCAGGTCTGGAGCGCCGCGGGCGATCCGATTCCGCTGGAGACGCACGTCGAACGTCTGCCGATCGCGTTCGATCCGATCTCGCGCGCCGACGCCGGCCGTGTGTTGCTCGTCCTGCTCGACGCGCGCGGCGCGGAGTTCGACGGTCTGGGACCGGCCAAGCCGTACGCCGCGGAGCGCGGCCGCTATCGCGACGCGTTCCGGCGTCAGTATCCGATCGAACTGCCCCCGACTCCCGACGCCGATCCCGACCGGGCGCTCGCCGCGACGCGCGTCAGATCGAACGCGCGCGGCTATGCCGCGATCGCAGCGCTCGCCGGGCGTGCGGTTGACGGCGTCGCGCTCTACCGGTCGCTGCCGGCCGGGCCAGTCAGCTGGTCGTCGCTGCCGGCGACGCTGGCGCTCGACATCGTGCCCGAGCACGCCGAGCTCGTTCGCGCGGCGATCGAAGAATTCCGCGACTGGTTCGCCGCGACGTATCCCGAGCCGCCGGTCGGCGCCGATCCGGCGTGGAACCCCTCGCAGCTCGAGTATCAGTTCACGGCGCGCGTGCCGCGGCCGGATGGCGTCGACGTGATTCTGGTCGCCGACGAGTACGACTCGGGCCGTCTCGACTGGTACGCGTTCGACCTCGGGCCGAAGCCGCTCGGGCCGGCGCTCGACGCGGTGGCCGACGCCGGCGAGTCGGTGTTCAGCGTCATTCCGACACCCGCCGAGTTCCCGGGCATGCCGCGACCGCGCTGGTGGCAGCTCGAGGACGGCAGCGTCGATCTCGGGAACATCCGCGCCGCGGCCACCGATGTGGCCAAGGTCCTGGTCGCCGAGTTCGCGCTGCTGTACGGGAACAACTGGTTCGTGATTCCGTGTCGCCAGGAGATTGGAACGCTCGCCGAGATCGAGGCACTCGTCGTCACCGACGTGTTCGGCCTACGGACGCTGGTCCGTCCGGTGAATCAGGGTTCCGGTGTCTCTTGGACAGCGTGGGATTTCTTCAGCCTCTCGCGACGCGAAACGCCGGGCGTGCCCGGATCGACCGTCGGCGCACACCTGTTCATGCCGGCGGCCGCATCGACCGTGGACGAGGGCGAGCCCGTGGAATCGGTGGCCTTCCTTCGGGACGAGATGAGCAACATGGTGTGGGCCGTCGAGGCGCGCGTGGCCGACGGGCTTGGCCGCGGCCGGGATGGCAACGACAGCGCCCGTCAGCTGAGGAACGCGCTCGTTCGCATCGCCGAGGATCTGGATCGCGCCGCCGGAGTTCAGGCGCCGGAACCGCAGAGCGGCGCGGCATCACTTCGTTACGTGCTGGGCACGACAGTGCCTGAGAACTGGATCCCGCTCGTGCCGGTTCACAAACCGCTCCAGAATCGCGCGATTCGCCTTCAGCGTGCGTCGATGCCGCGTTTCTTCCGCGGCGACGTGCGCCCGGTGCGACCGATGACCGGAATTCTCCGGGCCGGCCTCGCTTCGGACGATCGGCAGCTGCAGCCCTGGTTCCTCGAAGAGGAAGAAGTCCCCCGCGAAGGTGCGGTCGTCGAATCGAGCTTTCAGCGGACGCGGTGGCTGAGCGGGCGGACAGTCGTGTGGCTCGGGCGGCGCGGCCGTAGCGGGCGGGGTGTCGGTGGAAGCGGCCTCACCTACGACCTGGTCGAGGAAGTCAGACAGGGGCAGAGCTAGCCGTTCCCCGAGCGAGTCGCGACAGAGATCACCGAACAGAAGACACGATCGGTGTTCGAGCGATACAATGTCGTGTCCGTCGGGGATCTGAGGCAGCATTTTCTCAGGAAGACGCCCGCGGTGAGGTGGCCGAGCGGCCGAAGGCGGCGGTTTGCTAAGACTAGCGGAGATCCTAGAACGGGCCTGAAATTGATGATTTCAGGCCCGTTTTTTATTGGAACGTTGGTTGTCGTTGGCTCCCGAATGACCGTTCTTGGACCGCGTTTGGGCACACTGCCGGGCACACTCGAGTCGATGCCAACGTGTGCTTATCGAGCAGACGTTGTGCCACGCCGTTGGTGGTGAAGTACTTCGCCGGGACGACGCGAAGAACGCGAAGCTCAGGGCGAACCGCGGCATCGGGTTCGAGGACGTCGTCCTCCACATCGAGCGTGTCGACCTGCTCGACATTCTGGAACACCCGAACCCCGACCGGTACGCCGAACCGACTGAGTCACCCGCCGAATCGCGGAAACAGGCTGACGGCATTCCCTCTGTCGATCTCTCGAAGCTCGGCGTCGGAGAGACCGAGCGTTTGGAGATCGCTCAGGTTCGCTCGAACACTATCCGGCGGGGCGAATGGGAAGTCCGTTCCGAGCAGGATCTCCTTGGACGTCACGAGCTTCAGTAGGGACGAGAACACGGCCGCATCGGCGGAGCTGGCGGTATCGTAGTAGAGACGCTGGAGCAGGCTTCGCCACTCAGGTCTGGCACGTGTGATGCGCTTGGCAAGGAACGGGATCGTTCCTCCGGCGTGCGCGAAGATGAAACGGATACTCGGACACCTGACGAACGTGCCGCTGTTCAACAAACTGACGACAGCTCGGGTCGTGCTGTGAGGGAACTCAATGACCGGGGGCGCAAAGCCGGGTAGAACATCGAGATCGCAGTCGCAGACCGTCGGATGAACAAAGACGACGACCCGGCGCCGGTTCAGCTCGTCAAACAAAGGTCTGAACTCCTGATCGCCAAGATACCGGTTTCCGTAGTTGGTCATGAGCACGACACCGTCGCACTGGAGCCGTTCCGCGGCGTGAGTGAGCTCAGTGATGCTGGCCTTGACGTCAGGAAGCGGCAGGGAGGCAAAGAAGCCGAAGCGCGTTGGATGGTCGGCGCTCATTTTTGCGGCGTACTCATTGCAAGATCGCGCCAGTCGCTGCGCGAAAGGGATGTCATTGAACCACAGGCCCGGGGCGCTGACGGACACGACAGCGGCCGATATGGCGCGCTCGTCCATAAGTCTCAACGATGCAGCCACGTCCCATGTCGGCAAGGTTCCGCTTGGGGTTCCCCTTCCAAGGGGGAAGATGGCGCCGACAAGTCGAACGTATTCCGGCGGCAGAATGTGGTGATGCACGTCGATTCGCCGCCGGGCATCGGTCGTCGCATTCGCAGCACCACCTTGAACAGATGCTGAGGTGACACCAACCTTGCCAAGAACCGCAATTCCGGCGGCGCCCAGTGCCGCCATGAAATCACGGCGTGTTGGCCATCCATTCGCTACCGTCATATCAGGCTCCATACCCACGCTATTTCAGCGGCGCCGTGGGCCTCGACCATTTCCCGCGCATCGTTTCAAAGGCATGCTGAAAGAAGTCCACCTGCGGACTGCGGGCATTAGAGCGGACTGTCACGCGGTCGCCGAAGTCGAGCAATCGATAGTCAGGCGAGCGGTAAGCAGGCCATTGAGGCAGCCCGACGCCGTTTGGGTTTCCGGCCTTCGCGAACTGCACCCACGCGTCGGCCATCGCACGAGACACCGTGCGATCGTCGTCGCCGAACTGTGACGTGTCGCCAGCGGTGTTGTCGAAGACGTACGGTACTTCGGTGGTGTGCGCGGCTCCCCCCCAGGCTGACCGGTTGGACGGTGCGACACGCGAAAACTGATACATGTAGACGTCGGTGACTTTCGACGCCGCACGAGCCGTGAGTACCGTGGGCGCGATGATTCCGACGTCGCCGTTCATGCGCGGTCCCGCCGCCGCGACGTCGGCGTCCGTCGCCGCCGGATACCTCGCCAGCACGGCGTCGGCGAGGTGGGCGGCAAACCTCGCGCGGACGAAATCTCGATATGCCGGCACAGTCTTGGGCAGGTTGCTCGCCCAGAAGAGCCCCTCGTCGGCGTTGTGACCAATGAGCAGAGGGTACTTTCAACTGGCTGTTCGTACCCACGAGAAGGGTGGGGTCGTCGGGGACGACGTAACCGTCAATGAGAGGGAGGTAGCGAAGACTCCAGTACTCCGTACCCGCCCTCGTGAGCACCTCATCTGCGCTCAACGCCCGGAGTGTCGCGATGTCCTTCGCTATCGACTCGCCTTCGGCTTCGGCCGCCGGGAACCCATAGTAACGTTCGCGGAGTCTCCGCTTCGGCCCAGCAACCGATGACCCGAGGCTCTGGGCAATGGCGCGATGGAACAGTCCTCGCGCCAGCGGCGAGACCATGAGGAATCCCTGGCTCGACGCACCGGCTGAGGATCCGAACAAGGTCACGTTCGCCGGGTTGCCCCCAAACGCCGCGATGTTGGCGCGAATCCATTGGAGCACGGCGATCTGATCGAGCAGGCCGTAATTGCCTGACACTCGATGGTCCGACTCGCGCGAGAGTGCTGGGTGGGCCAGAAACCCCAGCACTCCCAATCGGTACTCGAACGACACCACAACGACGCCACGTCGAGCCAGGTTCGTCCCATCGGTGCGGGGCAACGCGGCGGTTCCTGACGTGAATCCTCCACCGTGGATCCACACCATGACAGGCAGCCGCCTGCCGACGGACCCTGCAGGCGCCCAGACGTTGAGCGTAAGACAGTCTTCACTCGATGGCGCCGGCGGGATCGACAGCCCGCGCGGGGCAGAGTCCGCGGACTGCGGACACCGCGACCCGAAGTGCGTGGCGTCGCGAACGTCAGTCCACGGCCCGGGCGGCGAGGGTGGACGCCATCGACGGTCGCCCGTGGGAGGGGCCGCGTAAGGAATGCCCTTGAATACAAACACATCAGTTCCACTGCCTCGCACTGGACCGGACTGCGTTTGAACCGTCGTTTGTAACGAATCGGCTGGCTGGCCGTACACGACGGCCAGTGTGAACATGACAGACGCCAACTTTGAGACCCAGCGCATAGGCACCTCCGCCGGCGGGGACGGCAGACCAGTCGAGGAATCTCGAACCACCACGCTGCAACCATCGAGGCGCAGTCTCGCGACGTGCCTTCCGGCGTTGCCAGTCGTACCGATGACGAGCGCGTTGGTGATGACGGATTTAGTTCCGAACCAGGATCACGACACAGTCAACGCACGCTATCAAGAGAAGACTGGTTGGATCGGCCACTTTGTATTTGCACCGGACGATGGAATTGGTGACACCGCGGAAATAGCCCCTCCCGCTGGTGACCTTGCCTTCTCCTGCCACCACGAGGTACGAGATGCCGTCGGTGCCTAGAGTAGCGGCGGCGGCTACCGAAGAGCTGAAGTCAGGCTCGATCGTGTCCTTACCGATGGTGATCGTCCCACTTACTCGCGGCAAATTGGACAAATCCAAGGTGTGAGATGCGTGGGCGAAGAGCCCATTGTCGAAGAACAGTGGACATTGGATGACTGGGCTTGGGTCCTGGTCTGTTGGAGAATTTCCAATCAAGACCTGCGCCGAGTTCCACAGCGGTTCGAACTCGCTTGCCTCGGCTCGTGCGAGACCGCCGAGACCGGCTACGCCCGTCGCTCCGAGAAGACCACTGCCCAGCAACCGGAGAAACGAGCGACGTTGACTGGCCTGGACGGTCACGTTCGAATCATCGCTGGCGCCGGCTGGTCCTCGTGACGTGAACGCGATTCTCATGGATACGCCCTCCTTATCCGCTTTAGCGGGAAGGGCGCACATCGCGTATCACGCGGGCGAAGGTGTTGGAGAGCGGACGCGCGGATCGCGGAGGTTTTACCGAAGCCGCGCCGCGAGCCAGGCGCGCGCCGCCTTCCAGTCTCGCTTGACCGTGATGACAGAGACTTGCAACACGTCGGCAACGTCCTCTTCGCGCAGTCCGCCGAAGAACCGCAGCTCCACCACTCGAGCGGCGCGAGGGTCAGCCTGTTCGAGCTCCGATAGGCAGGTGTCCAAGTCGAGCAGCTGCTCGCTCGGAAGCCCGTCGCTCCAGCTGACGGCATCCGAGAGGGGCACTCGTCGCTGTTCACCGCCTCGCTTTTCGGCAACTCGAGCGCGTGCATGGTCGATGAGAATACGGCGCGTCGTCTCGGCCGCGACTGCAAAGAAGTGGGCGCGGTCCTCGTACGCGATCGGTTGCCCGCCGAAAAGGCGGAGGTACAGCTCGTTCACCACGGCGTTGGGTTCGAGCGTGTGATCACGACGCTCCCGGCTCAGGAGACGCGCGGCGATCTGGCGTAACTGCGGGTACACCACGGTGAACAATCGGTCGCGCGCCTGCTCATCACCCTTCCGCCATTTGGTGAGCCAGGCGGTGATTTCCGCCGGAGGGGGAATGTCTGTCACATTGCCCGGCCGGCATGATACTAAACCCTTTGTCACCTCGCTATTAGGGTTGAACGCTCGAGGGGGCCGCCATGAACGAACCGCGAATGCTCGGCGCCGTCAGCCCAGACGAGTTCCGCCGCCTGCGGGCCATCTTCGAGGCGGCCCTCGATCGGCCGCCGGCCGAGCGCTCCCGTTATGTCGAAGGCGCCTGCGCGGGTGATGCCACCTTGATCGGTGCGGTTGAGCGAATGCTCCGTGCGGACGCCGAGCACCACCGGTTGCTGGATGGAAGCGTCTTGTTGCCAGCCGACCGGCGGGAGACTCACAACTTTCGGCTCAACCCGTCGTTCGATCGCATGACGATCGCTGGCACGTCGGCGGGCGCCGACAATCGAAGCGCGGCCCATCTGCCGGTTGGCAGCAGCGTGAACGGGCGCTACCGAGTGGAGGATGTCATCGGCGAAGGCGGCATGGGCGTCGTCTATCGTGTCTCCGATGCCTTGCATCAAGAGCGAGCGCTGGCGTTGAAGACCATACGCCATCAAGACATTTCGGGTCCGCAGCTGGTTCTTTTCAAGGCCGAGTTTCGAACCATGACGCAGCTCAAGCATCCCCACATCGCTGCCGTCTATGACTTCGAACCCATTCAAGGCACCGAGGAGCACTTCTTCACCCTCGACTATGTCGACGGGAGCAATATCTTCGACGCCACTCGCGAAGACGGGTGGAAGCCGATCCTGGACCTGCTGGTTCGCGTGGCACAGGCGCTAGCCTACATTCACAGTCGAAAGATCGTGCACCTCGATCTCAAACCCGGCAATGTGCTCCTCACCAGCTCGCGCGTCGTCAAGGTGCTCGACTTTGGAGTGGCCGCCGCGTGGGCGCGGCTCGATCGAGGCCTGATGTTCGGGTACTCCGGCGTACATGGCGCCGGAGATGTTCGAAGGCACCGCCGTCGATCATCGCGCCGATTTGTACGCGTTTGGCATCATGGCGTATCAGCTACTGTGTGGCCGGGTGCCGTTTTCGGCGCCGACCATCAGCGAGCTGGGCGGCAAACATCGGTCTGAGCCGATCGCCTTCAGCGATGGTGACCGAGAAAAGCTGCCCGCTTGGCTTCGATTTGCCATTCAGAAGCTATGCGCCAAACAAGCGGCCGATCGCTACCGCAGCGCCGCGACATTCATCGAGGCTGTCAATCGCCAGGGTGGCCTCTCGTACGAAGTCGAGACTGAACGCACACGAGAAAGCTACCTGCTGTCGAGCCGTTTCGTCGGACGTGATCATGAGTTCGCGCGGTTGTCGGAATTCATCGCTCACCGGATCGGTGAGCAGGATGTTCCGGCGGCGCCAGCCATGTGCGTCGCCGGGCCGAGCGGGATCGGCAAGTCGCGCCTGATGACTCAGGTTCGTCAGCACGCTCAGCTGCAGGGAACCGCGTTCATCGAGTCGAGGTGCGTGGAGAACGCGTTCGACGAGTACGGTCCGGTCGCCGATCTGCTGAGTCACACGGCGCGGATGGCGACGGCCGCGGGCGGCGCCGCTGTCGTCGAACGATACGGTCCCGAGCTGGTGAAAATCGCGCCGGAGCTTGCCGCCACCCATGCGTTCATCGCGTCGTCGCCGACGTTGGAAGCGACGCACGAGCGAACACGCCTGCACGCGGAGGTTGCTGAGTTTTTTCTCGCGGTGAGCGAACTGATGCCGTTCGTTGTTTACGTTGACGATTTGCAGTGGGCGCGAGCCGGCACGGCCGATCTGCTTGGCGCACTGATCGGATCAATCGAGCTACGCGAGCAGCGTCTGGGCCGCCGCGTCCGGATCTGTGTTCTCGGCAGTTATCGCAACGACGAAATCGTGTCGCGGCCGTTCGCCCGTGTCATTGACAGGCAGCTCGCGGACATCATCGAGCTGAGGCGGCTTTCACGCGACCAGGTGGGCGAGTTGGTCGCGTCAATGCTCGGCAGTGATGCGCCCCCGACTGCTTTCGTCGAGCGCATCAGCCAAGAGGCGGCGGGCAATGCATTTTTCATACAAGAAATCATGCGTGCCTTGGTCAACACCGGCGCCGTTTACGTACAAGGCGGCGAGTGGGCCACGCGCGAAGAGATCGGCACGATCAACATCCCGACCAGCCTCGCCTCCCTCCTCGAGCGGCGGGCGGCATTGCTGTCGTCCCGGGAGCGAGAGCTGCTCACCCTATTCGCGGTCTTCGGCCGGGCGCTGCCGTTCGACCTCGCCCTCAGGCTCGGCAACTTCAGTGAAGACGAGCTCGCTGAGTTGTTGCTCGAGCTCGAGCGCAAACAAATCCTGCAAGTCGTTGACGAAAACAGCCTGACGTGCTGCCTGGTACACGACCGCCTGCGCGAGAGCTACTACGCGGGCGTGCCCGAACAGGTGAGACAGCAATGGCATGCGCGCATCGCCGAAAGCATCGAACGCACGTTCGAAAAGGCACTCGAGCCCCACTACTACGACTTGTCGTTTCATTACGCACGGTCAGGTCGCGCTGAAGCAGCGTTGCGCTATTCGTTGCTGGGCGCCAAACGCGCAAAGGCGGCGCTGGCTCACGGCGCAGCGATTGAAATGCTCGAACGCGCCTTGTCATTGGCAAATGATGCCGATCAAAGGCGACAGATCGAGACCGAGCTGGCGGACGAGCACACCCTGGTTGGTGGGTACGATCGCGCGCTGGGTTTGTACGAGGGGCTCCTCGCGGGCAGCCACAACCCAACGGAGAGCGCGCGGCTATGGCGCGGTATCTCGACGATTCACTTTTATCGCGGAGACATGACGCCGTCGCTCGATGCCATATGGCACAGCGTCAAGCTGCTCGGGGGCTCGGTTCCAGGCCACGGCAAGATCGGCGTCATCATCGGAATGTGTGGCGCGCTGTGCGCCGTCGGGATCGGCAAGGTCCGCGGTTTCGCCCGTCCGAACGATCCCGACGAGCGCGCCAAAAGCCTCGAGCTCGCCTCGACCTATCAGCGCATGAGCACGCTGTACTATTTCGTGTTTCCTCCCGGGGTGATGCTGGTCAACCTGCGAGCGTGGCTGGTTGCTCGCCCTTGGGGATCATCCGACCAATTGGCGCAGGCATACGCGATGCTGGCGTTCATCTTCGGCGGGGTGCTCGGCAAGCATGCCCTCGCCGGCCGGCTGGCAGCGACGGCCTTGCAAACCGCGCAACAGGTGGAATCGACGTGGCAAGAAGGCTTCGTGCGAGCGCGGATCGGCGCGCTCGCCATCTTTCGGGGCGATTACTCGGAAGCGATCAGCCAGCTCGGGCAGGCAAAACGCAGCTTGCAGGAATATGGAGACTACGTGGAGCTGGGCTTCGCCTGGGTCAACATGTCGCAAGCGTACTACTTCCAAGGGCGCTTCAAAGAAGGCTACGCGCTTGCGCTGGAAGGGTATGAGTTGTTCGAGCGCATCGGCTCCGACATGGTCGCGAGGCAGTTTCTCAGTATGGTCGCCGTGATGGGGGCTCTGATCGGTATCAAAGGCGAACTGGCAAAGGTTCGAGAAGGGATCGCGCGCTCGCACCTGTGCAAAGACTATACGTGCCAGTGCATCGGCATGGTCAAGCTCGGCGCCGTGCATGCTGCGCTCGGCGAATACGACAGCGCCTTGTCGGCTCTTGAGGAAGCACGAAAAGTGCGAACGAAGCATGGGGTCAAGTTTCACTATGCGGACATGCTCGACATTTTGGAGCTCGATATTCGACTGCGGCTGCCAGCGCCATCGCCGACGCAGCTCGCAAAGGCACTGGCGCAGAATCGGCGGATTGCCCGCGCTCGGCCAGGCTACGCCGCCTGGGTGGCGCTGAACGAAGCCAACCACGCGCTGCTGCGCGGGCGACGCAGTCAAGCGCTCGCGCACTACGATCGCGCGCGTGCGATCGCGACACAACAGGGCGCCAGGCATCTGTTGGCGAACGTGCACGTGGACCTCGCACGTGCCGACCCAACCAATGCGCGTGCGCATCTACAGCAGGCGCTCACGCTTCATCGCGAGTGCGGCGCCGTTCACGACGAGCGCTTGGTCGAAGAAGCGCTGCGGGACTTGGCAGCCTGACGGATCGCACGCAGAGGCTCGCGCGTAAGCGTAGGCGAGGCCGATACGACCGTAACATCGGCGTGAAGTCGGCCGGAGTAACCGGTGCCGGTTAGCTGCGAGCCACGCCTGAGTTAGCTAGACGTGTAAAAGCGAGCAGTATTCCTTAGGAGGTTATTCGTGCGAACCCTTATTACCGGGGCGGTATCCGTCACGTTGGCCGCTATCAATATTCTGATCGTGGACACATTTGCCCGTGTGGCGGCTGAGCCGGTTCGTCACGTCGAACCACGCGCGGCCGCACCCGCACCGAAACATCGGGTGCTCTTCAACCGGTTCCAGGTACCAGTCACGGCCGTGTTCATCGCCGGCGCCGACGGAGCCAACGAACACCCGCTTGTTCCAAAGGCCGGCCTGACGTATTCGCCGTCCTATTCGGCCGACGGTGCCTGGATCGTCTTCACGACCGATCGAGACGGACAGGCCGACATTTATCGGGTTCATCCCGACGGCACCGGGATCCAGCAGCTGACCAACGATCCGGCGTTCGACGATCAGGGAGTACTTTCGCCAGACGGAAAGACACTGGTGTTTGTCTCAACCCGTGGTGGGGGCACGGCGAATGTTTGGACGTTGGACATCGGCGCAAAAAAGTTCACCAATCTCACCCGACAAGAGTCCGGAAATTTCAGACCAACCTGGTCACCGAACGGCGAGTGGATCGCGTTCACGTCGGATCGGGATGCAGAGCCGGGAGTGCACCCAGGGCAGTGGGAACACCTTCAGTCCCTGGGAATCTACATCATCAAACCAGACGGCAACGGCCTTCGCCGGCTGACGAAGAAAGACGGCGTCGCGGGCAGTCCCTCATGGTCTGCTGACGGGCAACACGTGTTGTTCTACGAGACAGATGAGGTTGGCGCGCAATTGGCGAAACAAGGCAATTCCCGAACGGAGATTGTCTCCATCAACGTCTCGACGGGCGCGCGGCATCAGTACACGGCTTCGAATGAAACGAAGCTCTCGCCGCGGTTTCTCTCGGGCGGAAGGATTGGCTACATCAGCCGAACGGGAGGGGACACAGGCGGTTTGAGAATCTGGCAGCCCAGCCGGCAAATCGATACAGTGATTCACGGTGCAGTTCGGAATCCCAGTTGGTCTCCCGACTTCACACGTGTCGTCTACGAGCGAGCCAGCCGGCTTGGGTCAACTGAGCACCTCATTCCGACGTTCAGTCGCGATCCCGACTTCGACCTCGTCCTGAGTGAACCGTTCCCTTCCTTCTCTCCAGACGGCACGAAGTTACTCTACAGCCAGTACCGGAGCTGGAAGGTCTGCTGTAACAGGGCTGGACACCTCGAGCACTGGGGACACGAGCATCGAGATCATGACCAGCCGAGGAACGGAGAAACGTACGCTCTTCCGGCGGGACGGCTTCAGCGCATTTTCCGCCGCATGGTCACCGATGGGCGATGACATTGCTCTTTCAGTAGGCCGATATTTCCGCGCTGCCGGTCTGCCACCAGCCCAGATCGCCTTGATCAAACCGGATGGTTCCAATGTCCGATTGATTGTGGACGACGCAATGAACAACGGGTTTCCGAGCTGGTCGCCCGATGGCAAACGTCTCGTGTTCAAACACGGCCGGCAGCTCGCGATCGTGTCTCTGGATGATCGCCACATCGTGCCACTGACCGACGACGCTCACTATTACAACTTTCCGCAGTGGTCTCCCCAAGGCGATCTCATCATGTTCACCAGTGATCGCGATGGTGACTTCGAGCTGTATACCATTAGGCCCGACGGCACTCAGTTGCGGCGGCTGACGAATTCTCCAGGTCTCGATGCGCATTCCAACTGGTGTGAAGGAGGCGACTGGATTGTGTTCACCAGCGCACGCAGGGGCTTCAAGGATGAAATGGCTTTGTACGACGCCGTGCCCCAGCCCTATGGCGAGATTTTCGCGATGCGCTCGGACGGTTCGGATCTGCGCCAACTGACCGACAACAAATGGGAGGATGCCAGCGCCGCCTGCGCCCCAGGTCCTCGGTGAATCAATTCGCGCGTCGCATCCCAACGGACGAATCGTTCACGCGGGACGTTCCAAGGGGTAAGCGAGAACTGCGAAAGGACTTGATGCAAGGTTGTATAGTCGCCGAATGAGGCACAAATAGTGACGAATCTGGTTCGCAGCGTGACCTGGTCCGATGTGCCGCCTATCGACTTGGAGACAAGATGAAGTCCATTTCCGGCCTGGCCGGCCTTCTGTTGCTGTTGACGGCACCGCAGGCGGTGCTCCATGCGCAGAAGGCGACCGCAACGACTAGTGATTCCAGCATGACAGTCGTTCTGCTTGGGACGAGGAGTGGTCCGGCCGTGGATGCGCAACGTTTAGGTATCAGCACGCTCGTCCTCGCCGGTCCGGAGAAGCTATTGTTCGATTGCGGGCGCGCCTCGACCACTGGTATGGCGAGAGTGGCGATCAATCCTGCTGATGTGACGAAGGTGTTCCTCACCCACCTCCACTCAGACCACATCGTCTCATTGCCGGAGCTCGTCTTGTTTCCCTGGGCTTCTCAAGGCCGAGCCACGCCACTGCAGGTCTGGGGACCAGATGGCACGCGGTTAATGGTCAAGCACTTGCTCGAAGCGTTCTCGTTCGACATCCATATCCGACGGGACGTGGACGAGAAATACTCACCCGACGGCATCAGAGTCATTGCGAACGATATTCGTGAAGGTGTGGTGCACGAGGCGAACGGCGTCAAGGTCAGCGCCTTCTTCGTTGATCACGGACCCGTCAAACCGGCATTCGGCTACCGTGTCGACTACCAGGGTCATTCAGTCGTGATATCGGGAGACACCAAGCCTTCCGAGTCGCTGGTCAAGTTCTCGCAGAATGTTGACGTGTTGATCCATGAACTCGGACAGTCGAAGCAGGATCCTCGCCTGACTGGCCCACCAGACGAATTGATCCCGAGCTTGCGCGTGACTCGCCGGCAAGCCAGAACCATCGTCGATCACCACACGGATGCGGCAGAAGCCGGCCAAGTCTTCCAGCGGGTGCAGCCTAAGCTGGCGGTGTTTTCACACTATCCGAACATCGTTCCGGCCGAAGTACTTCGTGTCGTCACACAGAGCTATGCAGGTCGGGTTGAGTTCGGTGAAGACATGATGACGATTGATATTGGAAATGCGATCAACATCCGTCGTTTCTCTGCAGCCGGTAAGTAGTCGACGCGCGTGCCCTTCTCGGTCCGCAGGGAATTTCAGGATATTGAGTTGCGCGGCACAACCTTGCCGGCGGCTATTGTCTGAGGAATGATGAGCCGAACGTGGATGATCTACGGGGCCAACGGCTACACCGGTAGGCTCGCCGCGCGCATGGCGAAAGATCGCCATCTCAGTCCAATTCTGGCCGGCCGCCACGCCGACCAAATCCGGCCCCTCGCGCATGACCTGGGATGTGATTCGCGGGTGTTCGATCTCGCCGACCCAGCGGTGGCCGCAACGAACCTTGAGGGCATCGCGGCGGTGTTGCATTGCGCGGGTCCGTTCTCCGCGACCAGTAGGCCGATGCTGATTGCGTGCCTGCGTACTGGGACGCACTATCTCGACATCACGGGAGAAATCGCAGTGTTCGAAGACATCCACTCCCGCAACCAAGAATTCATTGACGCGGGCATCGTCGTCATTCCCGGAGTCGGCTTTGACGTCGTGCCGACCGATTGTCTCGCGGCCATGCTGAAACGCGAGCTGGCCTCGGCAACTCACCTCAAGCTGGCCTTCATGTCGCATGGCGGTAAACTCAGTCCCGGAACCGCCAAGACCATGGTCGAGGGCCTGCCGGAGGGCGGGAGGATTCGCGAGAACGGCAGAATCATCAAGGTGCCCCCGGCGCACAAGGTCGAAACCATCCCGTTTACCGAGAGCCTCTCGGCCACCGCGGTCACCATTCCCTGGGGCGACGTCGCGACCGCGTACTACTCCACGGGGATTCCCAACATCGAAGTCTTCCTCGGCGTGCCTGAAACGCAGGTCGGGAGAATGAAGATGTCCGGCTTCATCCGTTCGCTGCTGGGGCTGGCGCCGGTGCAGGCGATCGTGAAAGCACTGATCGCGAGGCGGGTAAAAGGCCCGTCCGACGAGCAGCGCGCCCGCGACGAGGTCTATGTGTACGGCAAAGCCTGGGATGACGCCGGACACCAGGTCGCCATGCGTCTGCGCACGCGCGAAGCGTACACCCTGACCGCAGAATCGGGCGTCAAAGCGATACTGAAAGTTCTAGACGGCCGCCTCGCGCCGGGTGCGTACACGCCGTCTCTGGCGTTCGGCGCGGAGTACGTGCTGGAACTCGAGGGCACGACGCTCAGCCGCGTTGCGTAGGCGCAGTCCGGCGATTGTCTGCTCGGCGTGCCCGGCGTGGCCCTCGGCATTGTCAAGGCCGGGCGCGTCGAGACGCGCGTGTTCGGCATCACCAGCGTCGAGAATCCGCAGCCGAGCCAGCGCAACTAGCGGAACTGGCGCGGCAGGCAGCGCCGGGGTTGCTGGTCATCTATCACCAGGGCGGCGGTGTGGGCACCGACGGGCTGTTCAACGACATGCGAGCCCGCTACTCTGGGCACTTTGCCATTGCGCGAGACTTGGATGTCTTCCAGAGGTGCTCTATGTCCATCGTCAAAATTCAGTCGGCGGGGCTTACGTCCCTGTTTGTGATGCTTGCGGCGGCGCTGAGCGCCGCGCCGGCACAAATCGCGGTTCCCTCGAAAACTCAAGTCGTCTTCCTGGGAACCGGCGCCCCGCCGGCCAATCCCGATCGGTCAGGACCAGCGACTGCAATCGTCGTCAACGGCGTCGCTTATCTCGTCGACCTTGGGCCCGGGGTCGTTCGGCGTGCTAACGCCGCGGCCGTCGCAAAGCGCATCGAGGCGCTCGAACCTACCAGATTGCGGGTGGCATTCATCACGCACTTGCACTCCGACCACACGGTCGGCTATCCAGATTTGATCTTTACTCCCTGGTCGCTCGGCCGCCGTGAGCCAATTGACGTGTATGGGCCCCGAGGCATCAAGTCGATGACCGAACACCTCATCGAGGCGTACCGAGTCGATATCGAGACGCGAGGAAATCCGAATGGACAGGAGCGCGACTACCCGGACGGTTACAAAGTTAACGCCCACGAGATCACGACAGGCGTCATCTATCGCGACTCCAATGTAACAGTCACGGCATTTCCGACCAAGCACGCAATGGAAAGTTATGGCTATCGATTCGATACCGCGGATCGCAGCATTGTGATCTCCGGTGACACGAACCCCACGCAAGCCACGATCGACGCGTGCAACGGCTGCGACGTGCTCATTCACGAGACGCAGCCGTTCCTGGCAACGCGTTCGGCTGTCTCGAAGGAATTCGCCGAGAAGTATCACACGACCCCAGCGCAGATGGCCGATCTCGCACGAGCAGCTAAGCCGAGGCTGCTACTCATTTATCATCTGGGCACCAGCGCGGCGTCGGACGGCCTGTTTGATGATCTACGTTCGCGCTATTCAGGCCTGTTCGCCATTGCACGAGACTTGGATGTCTTTTAGAAGTTCACGCTACCGGCACACGAGGCTCTTGATTTGTTGTGCTATGACGGTTTGTGGGCTGCTCTTCTCCGTCTCGCTCTTCGGTCAATCCGTCCTCGGAGATAATCATTCAACGACAACGGGCGAAACTGCACGCAGAGCACCAAACTGCAGGCAGAGCACCCCGGTAAGGGTTGTGAGGCGCTTTCACTCCGCACGTATGAGGGGGTGAACCATGCAGGACAGCCGCGGACGCTAGGACGGGAGTACATATCAGACCGCCGCCGAGCCGAGGTCGTGCTGGAAGATTCGCTCACGGTGCGGGTGTATCAGTCCGCCGCCGTCGTGACCGGCGTTCAAGCACCGGGAGGAGTGAATCGTGCGACGGCGGTCCACACCTCTAAGGGGTAAATCGAGACCATCGAACGCATCGAGGCCTCATTGTCGAAACGATTGGGGTGAACGACAGGGTCTGGCTCGATGGCGTCGGGCACCCGCGGAGTGAGGCCATGCGCATGACGGAACGCTACCGGCGCCGCGATGTCGGCCACCTCGACGTCGACATCACATTCGACGACCCCAAGATGTACAACAAACCGTTCACGGTAAAGATTACCCACCTGCTCCAGGCGGACTCGGACGTTTTGGAATATGTCTGCAATGAAAACGAGAAGGATCGGACGCACATGGTTGATCCTGCGGCTGGGATAGTTCGGCCGCCAGGGAGGTAATTGCGATTAGACAGCGGTGGCAAGAATCGCGGACATGGAAGACTCGGATTCTATTCTGTACGTGGTCCTGGAGCCTCCTGCGGATCTCGCGCAGTGGACCTACGATTGCCGACGCGCATGGAAACGCGTCTGGCGGCCAGAAATTCCGCCGGCGCTCGGTGGAATGGGCCCTCTGTCGGCTCCGCTCGATCCTGCCATCTGTGTTTCCAAGCTTGAGCGTCTGTGTGCTGTGCAGCCGCCCGTCTCCACCCGTTTCCGCGAAATGAGACAGTTTCCTGGACACCAGCTTGTGTATCTACCGCCTACTGCAACAAGAGAACTCGACGCATTCGCGGCGCGACTAGCCGCCGCCGGATTTTCAATGGATGACAATCCGTTCGGACAGGTTCACCACTTTAGTGTGGCGTTCTTCGAGCCAGAGGCCGACGAGTATATGAGTCTTGCTCTGTCCACATCTGAGGCCCCCACAGGTGTTTACTGTTTTGATGTCGTCCAGCTATACCAGCTTTCTGTCAACGGGGTTCGCAGCTTGTGGCGCGGGCGCTGTGCAGGCGTTGAGGCCGCCGGCTAACTTGGTTCGCAGCAAGCCTTGACAACGGGCCGTCCCGGCTGAAAACTGGCCGTCATCCGCGCGTTCAGTCGACGTGCGGAAAGGCATCGACGAAGGCTCGATGACATCATTTGAGATCAGTCATTGCCGACGCTCGAATGAGCCAGCCGGTTCCAGGTGCCGCGACGGGCGAGAATCGAAGCCACGTGGCGACGATCGGTTGGTGAGACACTCCCGGCTTGCTCCAATCGCAGACTCCCTCGGGAAAGACGCGTGTGATCTCGGCAGTGGTGAACCTGACGGTGTAGTCGCCCGCCGGTACGGGCTTGAGCTGACACTTCAGGATGTCACGGGTGATCGGCCCTCCCGCAGCGATCCGTGGATCAGCGTTCACGGGAAAGAGCGTGCAAACACACGCCTGGCGCAGCGAGGCTCGCTGAATGGTCGCGCATCGCGCCATCCGAGTCCCAGCAAGCGTCCTTGAGCGGCGTCGGTTTGTTCGGGATACGGGTCGAGCGATCGGTCCGCCGCAATGTTCTCCAGCCATTCGTTCTGCGCGAGCAGCGCCATCCGTATGAACTTCACTTGCGTTCGCAGGCATCGTACAAGTCGCGCGTCGCGCCGGCCTCTCGCTTGAGGCGACGGTCAAAAAAACCGTCGCCTTGGCGCGTTTTCCTTCCGTCTTTTGAACTGCCCCAGCGAAAAACGCGCCGACTGTGCCCAAGAGTGTGCCCAAACATGTGTGCCCAACACGGGTAGCAGGCGACGATACAAAGTCCTCTTGCGATTGCATTTAGCGTCACGGGCGACGGTTTAGACGGCGGTCGCCTTCAGCACTTCGCTCTCGCGCGTTTCCGTGTAACTATCTTTGTCTCGTATACTTGCAGACGAGCGGTGAGGTGGCCGAGCGGCCGAAGGCGGCGGTTTGCTAAGGCTAGCGGAGATCCCAGAACGGGCCTGAAACTGAAGATTTCAGGCCCGTTTTTTATTGGATCGTTGGTTGGCGTTGGCTGGCCGGATGACCGGTTTCGGACCTCGTTTGGGCACACTATTGGGCACACTCCAGCCGATGCCAATGTGTGCCCAGTAGGCATACGTCCGTGAATATCCTCTAACGAGCAACGTAACCCAGCTCGCGTAGCGGCTCTCTAAGGCCGCCGCGCTGCCTTCCGGATCCTCGTCCACGGGCAGTCCGAACGCGGCTGACACATGGGCGCTGTGCTGGTTCGTCACGCTAAGCCAAGCCTCATGCCACGAGGTCAGAGCGCGTGACTGCAGGAGCTCGAATGACGCCTACAGCTTCCGAAGAAACGCCAGAAGCGCCGGCTCCTCTTCAGGTCTGAAAGGACGATCGCGGTTGATGCCGTCGGTGCTGAGGATACCGAATCCAACGGCCTTGGGATTTGTCTGAATCCGATTCTGAAACGCGAAGAACGCACGGGTCCTGTTGGAGCACGTCCTCCAGTGTCTTCGCACTGTTGTTTCTGAAATATGGAGCCGTCCGGCTGATGCCGTGGAGATTCGGCACGTCCAACTTCTCAAAATCAGCGTTGTCGCCGATGAGCAACAAGCGTCCGGGGTCGGAGGTCGTGCGACGAATCGTGGTGCCGTTGGGCAATGTGATCGCATAGGTGCGAATCTTGTTGACGACGTTGGGCGAGCATGGCAGCCAGGGCTCGTCGGGAAAGCCCGCCGGAGGCGGAAGCGGACGCGGACAGGCGGTACGCACGTCGTGGTAGCGCACCCACGCGACCCCCGGTATCGATTCGGCTACCGGCGTCGTCGTCGACGGATGTTCCGGATTGCCGTGGCAATGCGCGCACGAACGCTCGAAGACGGCTTTGCCCTGTCGCTCGAGACGACTGAGGGGGCGATCCTCGTCAGGCAGTGGCGACGTTCCGGCAGCCATCGCCTTCGCGAGGCGGGCGACGCGATGTGATGAGAACATGCTGCGCTGGAACGCCGCGAGATCATCGAGAGAGCGCTGGGACGGCAACACCGCGACCTGCGCGTGATCAACGAAGGCGCCAAGCGCCTGCTCCTGGAGCGTGTCCTTTCGGGCATCGAGCTGATAGCCGCCGCGCCGGTTCGGTGACGGCACCGGCCACTCGGGGAGCATCTCGTCTGGTCCAGTGATCGCCACATCGAGAATGCTCGGCACCGATCGCCAGATGTCGGCCGACGTCTCGTCTGTGAGCGGTGCCGTCGTGGGATCGCCGATCGGACTCACGAGCCGAATGTTGCTCGGTAACGGCAACGTGATGCGAACGAGACCGTCCTGCGTCAATGTGGTGTAGTCGCTCGCGCTGTCGCCATTGACTTGAAAGTCGTCTGCATCGATGGGGCGAAACAACGGATCGTCGGCGTTTGGATCTCTGCGGCGCGCCTTCTGGAGCGCTCGCAGCCGTTCGGACGCGTGATCGGGCGTCAGTTGAAAGCCATCGTCGGCGACGTGGCAGGTGGCGCAGGCACGGCCGTTCCCGCCAAGACCCTTCAGTCTTTCGTCGAAGAAGATCGCTTCACCGCGACATTCGGGCGTGTTCTTGTGCGTGTCGGCTGCCACCGTCCCAGGCAGTGAGCTCGCGCGGTCGACTCGTACATGCGATCGGCACGGATCGCGTTCAGCGATCGAGCCGGTGCTCCGGTATTCGCGACCTGCGGCGAGAGGTTCCAGCCAGACCATGTTCACGGCGACGCACAGCATGACTCCGAGAGCGGCGGTTTTTGGCATGTGTTCCTCCTTGCAGAGCGAGACGACGCGTCGAGCGTGACCCGCTACTCTGTCAAGCGAGAAACTGAATCCGCGACGGACAGACAGCCGTCATCTTCACATCGGCTCGGCCGTCGCTCGTTACTTCGCCCAGGCGAAGGCGGTCGTGCCTTCTTCCGTGGCATCGTCGGTGAGACGACGAACGTCGGTACCGTCCGGTCGCATGACGAATATGTCCGTCGCCCCCTGCCCACCGCCTCCGCCTCGGGCCATTTCGTCCTTGAAGCCGCCACGAGCGCTCGAGAAAGCGATCCAGCGTCCGTCAGGCGACCATGACGCGTGCGCGTCATTCCCCGGGCTGCGCGTCAGTCTCTTCAGTCCCGTGCCGTCCGGACGAATGCTGTAGATCTCCCAGTCTCCGTCGCGCCGGCTGGTGAAGGTGATCACGTCGCCGGCCGGGGACCAGGCCGGGAGGTTGTCGGTGCCCGACTCGGGAGTGAGTGGCGTCAGCGTTCCAGAGTCGACGTCGAGGATCGACAGTCCCTTGGAGTCGGACGGGCGGCAGCGGAGCACGAGCCGTTTGCCGTCCGGCGACCAGCTGGGAAACTCGTAGTTGCCGCCGTCGTCCGGGGTCAACCGACGCAGTCCGGAGCCGTCGCCGTTGATCAGATTGCGATCTGCGCCGGCGAATACCGTCGTGGCGTCGGAAAGAACGCGCCGAGTCCGAAAGCGATTCGATCACCCGTCGGTGCCCATGCGGGCGCTAGAGCACTCTGTGTCGGGATCGTTGAACAAGACGCGCGGGTTCGAGCCGTCCGCCGCCGCGACGTACAACCAGGTACGTGACGCAACCCGGACGCCGGCGTCGTCGACGCCAACTGACGGCCGTCCGGCGAGTACGAAGGGAAGAACCCGGTCCTGACGAGTTGAAACTCGGGGATCGCGAGCTGAACGTTTTGACGAAGGGCGGGAAGGTCTCGTCGACATCGCGATGGTAGACCATCCTGCGTGCCGTCGGCCGACCAATGCACGCTCGCGAACACGCCGGCCGGTCCCGTCGTGCCATCGGTGAATCGAATGCCTTCGGACCAGTAGGCGCGAATTCTCTTCTGTTCCGCCCAGGCTGCTCCTCGATGTCGGCGCGGACATATGCGATTCGTCCGCGTGCGATCCATTGAGGCGTCAGCTTGCGCCCGGGGCCCGCCGTGAGCGTGGTTGTCGCGCCGGTCGCCACATCGATCGTCGCGATCTGCGATCGGGCGACGAAGCCCGGAAACGTGCGGCTGAGCACTTGCCAGTCCTCCGGCGCCGCCTCATAGAACGCAATCGCGGTTCCGTCCGGAGACCAGGACGCACCGCCGACCGGATCCTCGCCGTGCGTCAGCCGCCGAAGGGCGGAACCATCTGCACGCATGATGTAGATCTGTGTTGCTTGCCGAGGCGCGAACTGTGCACCGGTGGATGTCGCGAGCACCCGCCGAGTCCCGATCGGTCGTAAATGCGATCCACTGGCCGTCTGGCGACCACGCCGGCCGGTAGTCCCCGCCTGGATGGTTCGTGAGATTGCGGAGTTGCCGCGTATCCAGGTCCAGCAGCCAGATGTCTGCCTGGCCGCTGCGTGACGACACGAACGCCACGTGACGGCCGTCAGGCGATATCGCGGCTTGATCGTCGAAGGCCGGGTCCGCGGTCAGGCGTTCCAGGTTCGACCCATCCGTGCGAATCCGGTAGATGTCGTCGGAACCGTTGCGCCGTGAAGTAAAGAACACCCACCGTCCATCCGGCGAGAATGACGGATTCGAGTCGAGGCCCGGATTTTCCAAAAGTATCCGTTCGCCGGTGCCGTCGGCGTTGGCGATGAAGACGGCTGTGCGAAGCGGGCCGAAGCTGGCGTAGGCAACGGTGTATGCACCCTGACTGGGCGCTCGCGCCGCGGTCACGAAGACGCCGCACAGCAGTAGGCCCGTGACCGTCCCAGCCACTCTCATCATCCGCCCTCCTTCTGTCCCATGACGTGAGCGTGCGCCGACGGCTTTACACATGAGGCACACCGATACTAGCGAGCATGCCGATCGGAAACGGACATGAGCCAGGTACGTTCATCGCGAGCGCCTCCATGCAGCATTACGGCACGACGGCGGCGCGGCCGATCTTTGTACTAGCGAGAATGTGCAGCCGAAACGGACATCAACCCTTCGAGGCCCGTTTTGGTCGACAGGACCGTCACTGCGACGCATACAATGACGTCGCGCCGAGTCGCTCCCATGACGTCGTCCCATCGAATCACCGCATTGCTGCAGTCATGGAGCCGGGGCGCCGACGAGGCGCTGGCGGAATTGACGCCGCTTGTCCTCGCGGAGCTTCGCATCCTGGCCCGCGCCTACCTGCGCCGCGAGCGTCCGGATCATTCGCTGCAGCCGACCGGCCTCGTGAACGAGTGCTATCTGCGTCTGTTGCAGACGCGCGCCGTCGATTGGCAGAATCGCGCCCACTTCTTTGCCTTGTCGGCGCGCCTGATGCGGCGAATCCTCGTGGACTTCGCTCGCTCGCGTCAGTATCGCAAACGCGGCGGCGGTGCCGAGCACGTCACACTCGACGACCAGCGGCTGGCTCTCGAACCCGGTCGCGATCTGGTCGCGCTCGATGACGCCCTCACCGCGCTGGCGGCGATCGACGAGCGCAAGAGCCAGGTTGTGGAGATGCGGTTCTTCGGCGGCTTGACGAACGAAGAAGCGGCTGACATCCTCGGAGTGTCGGCGAAGACGGTCATGCGAGAGTGGCAGCTCGCGAAAGTCTGGCTCTTGCGGGAGCTGATCTGACAGCGGGACGCACTGGAGTGTGAATGAGCCAGACCTCCCGTACGAGTCGCGAACGCTGGCGAAGCGTCGAACAGATCTACATCGAGGCGGTGCAGCGCAAGGGTGACGCTCGGGCCGACTGGTTGACCCACGCCTGCGGCAATGATGCGACGCTGCGACAGGACGTCGAGTCGCTGCTGGCCTGCGAGGTCCCCGCGGCTCGGTTCATCGAAGGGCCGGCGCTCGACGTCGCGGCCGCGCTGTTGACCGACGCGTCACATACCGAACTCGTCGGTCGCGGAATCGGTTCGTACGTGATCGAGGCATGGCTCGGGTCTGGCGGAATGGGAGACGTTTACCGAGCGCGCGATCGGCATCTCCATCGCCAGGTTGCGCTCAAAGTCCTGCCCGAGATATTCGCGCTCGATCCCGATCGACTCGAGCGCTTCAAACGCGAGGCGCAAGTCCTTGCGTCGCTCAATCATCCGAATATCGCCGCAATTCACGGCTTTGAACAATCCGAGGGCTTGCAGGCGCTGGCGTTGGAGCTGGTCGAGGGACGCACGCTTGCGGATCGGATCGCACACGGGCCCATGCCGATCGACGAGGCGCTGCCGATTGCCCGTCAGATTGCAGAAGGACTCGAAGCGGCGCACGAGCAGGGCATCGTGCACCGCGATCTCAAGCCCTCAAATGTCGCGGTCCGTCCCGACGGGACGGTGAAGATCCTGGACTTCGGCCTCGCCAAGGTCCTGCAGCCGGACGTGGTCATGCCCGCGGACCCAACGCGCTCAGCCATCACGCAAAGCATGGGTGATCCCGCTGCCGTGATTCTGGGGACACCTGCCTACACGAGTCCGGAACAGGCGAAGGGGAGGCCGGCAGACAGGCGCAGCGACATCTGGGCGTTTGGCGCGGTGCTCTACGAAATGCTGTCGGGCCGGCCTGCGTTCCAGGGCGACAGCACTTCGGAGATCCTGGATGCGGTCATCGCCCAGGAGCTCGATTGGAATGCGCTGCCGCTGTCAACGCCCGCCGCCGTTCGCGCCATCGTTGTCCGCTGTCTCGACCGCGACGCCAGACAGCGACTGCGAGACATCGGCGAGGCCCGGATCGTCCTGGAGAATCCATCACCGCCGGCTGGAGTCGACACACGCGGCTCGGCTGATAGCTTCTCTCGGGCATGGTGGCGGCGTCCGATCGGAGTCGCGGTTCTCGCGATCGCGGCCGCCGCTCTGGCCGCCTTCGCCGCGTGGCAGCTCAAACCTGCCCCGCGGCGCAGCGTGACTCGATTCGCATTCACGCTTCCCGACGGACAGGTGTTCTCGCGTGGTATCGGCCGCCACTCCGTTGCGATCTCGCGTGACGGCGAGCAGTTAGTGTATTCCGGTGTGCCCGCCGGCCTGTACCTCCGCGCCATGTCGCAGTGGGACGCGACTCGGATCCAGGGGACCGAGGATTTCGCGCGCGTGACCGAGCCGGTGTTCTCTCCAGATGGTCGCTCGATCGCGTTCTACACCGACGGAGCGCTCAAGCGAGTTGCCGTGACGGGCGGCGCGGCGGTGACGATCGCATCAGCCGACGCTCCCTACGGCATCAGTTGGGGAGACGATGGCATCGTCTTTGGCCAACGTGGCAAGGGGATCCTGCGCGTGTCGCCCGCCGGCGGAGCGCCGGAGACCCTGGTGCCCGTCAGCGGGAGCGAGGAAGCACATGGTCCTCAGATCTTGCCGGGCGGCCGCCAGGTGCTTTTCACCCTGGCGAGCGGCACCGCGAGCGACAGGTGGGATCGCGCGCGCATCGTCGTGCAGTCGCTCAGGTCGGGAGCTCGAACCGCCCTCGTGGACGGCGGCACCGATGCGCGGTATATCCCGACTGGCCACCTGGTCTACGCGTTGGGCGGCGTGCTCTACGCCGTCCCCTTCGATCCGACGCGCCCCACGCTGACAGGTGCTGCAGTGCCGATTGTCGAAGGCGTGAGTCGCGCGACCGGCAGCCAGACGGGAGCCGCCCATTACAGCGTGTCGGACACGGGAACCCTGATCTATATCCCGGCTCGACTCGATGCTTCTGCTGGGCTCGGCGAAACGACGCAGCTGGGATTGATCGATCGAAACGGCCTCGTGGAACGACTACCATTGCCGTCGGATACGTATCAGGGGCCACGCGCGTCTCCGGACGGAACGCGGATCACCTTCGGCACTGACGATGGCAAAGAGGCGATCGTCTGGATCTATGACTTGTCCGGCAACGCACCGAGGCGCCGGCTCACGTTTGGCGGCAACAATAGGTTTCCGCTCTGGTCCGCCGACGGCAGACACATCGTGTTTCAATCCGACCGAGATGGTGATGCGGCCCTATTCTGGCAACCCGCCGACGGTAGCCATAGTGCCGAGCGCCTGACCAGGCCGCTCAACACTACGTCACACGTTCCCGAGTCGTGGTCGCCGCAAGCCGACCGGCTTCTCTATAGTGTCGAGAAGCCGGACGACGTCGCGTTGTGGATGCTCTCGATAAGTGACCGGCAAGCGGCGCCGTTCGGCGAAATTCGCTCGAGGACGCCCATCGCGTCCACATTCTCGCCCGACGGTCGGTGGGTGGCGTATGCGAGCACGGACCGAGGAAAGCAGACCGTCTACGTTCAGCCGTTCCCAGCGACCGGAGCAAAATACCAACTGGTCGCGAAAGGGCTCGACCTGCCAAGCCACCCGGTGTGGTCACCGAATGGAAAAGAACTCTTCTACAACCCGAGGCCGCTCGGGCTCGAGGTTGTCAGCGTGTCCACGGAGCCGACGTTTGCGTTCGGCAACTCCGCGCCGGTTCCCCGGCCGTTTCAACTTTCGCCGCCAGAACAGCGGCGAGCGTACGACATCACGCTGGGTGGCAAGTTCGTGGCTCGCGTCTCAGCAAGCAATACGGCGTACGGTGCCATCGCTCAGCAGATTCAGATCGTGGTCAACTGGTTTGAGGAGCTGCGCGCGAGGGCGCCGATTTCACGATAGTGGCGAACCTCAATGGAAGAATCGAATCCGCGGTTCTCATTGAAGGAGGCGACGGTCAAAAAAACCGTCGCCTTGGCGCGTTTTCCTTCCGTCTTTCTGAACTGCCCCGAGCGAAAAACGCGCCGACTGTGCCCAAGAGTGTGCCCAGAACATGTGTGCCCAACACGGGTAGTGAGGCGATCGATACAAAGTCCTCTTGCGATTGCATTTAGCGTCACAGGCGACGGTTTAGACGGCGGTCGCCTTCAGCACTTCGCTCTCGCGCGTTTCCGTGTAACTATCTTTGTCTCGTATACTTGCCGACGAGCGGTGAGGTGGCCGAGCGGCCGAAGGCGGCGGTTTGCTAAACCGTTATACGGGCTAAAACCTGTATCCAGGGTTCGAATCCCTGCCTCACCGCCAAACCTTCGCTCGGCAAAATCCCCAGGGCCTCTACGCTTCGCGCGTCACGAGAATGTTCGTCGCGAAGAACCGGCCCGTGTGCGGAAATCCCTGCCAGACTCGCACGGCCCCGAACTGGCGCGATAACACATGCGTCGGCGTCGGCAGCGTGTAATCACGTGTGCCCGACGCCCCGCCACCCGACAGCACGATGTGCGCCGTGGACTGCGACGCCGAAATATTCAGCGTCACCTGCACCAGAAAGGTCTGATCCCGCGGGAATGCGCCGAACTCCGTGCCACTGGTGTCGTCGATACGTACTTGGTTGCTCGGCATGAAATCCAGATGCAGAAACTCCTGAGTCGGCGTCTCGAAGCTGATCGACGTGACTTGGCTGCCGGAAGGCATGAACAAGGCTGCCGAGATGTTGAAGACGGTGTCCCCGCCGACTTCTGTCAGAACGCAGACGAGGCTCGCCACCTCCGGACCGTTCGGTCGGCTGATCTGCACCCACTTGTTGCTGTGCACGAACGGAGGATCGACGACGATCACGCTCCTCGGCGGTCCCTCGACCCGCGCGGTGCCAACATCCTGGATGTGTGAAGGCGGATCGCCGTTCGGTGTGGGATCGAAGTTCGAGCGGAACAGCGTCTTGGGAATCGTCAGAAAGACGATCTTTCCCAGCAGCGTGATGTTGTAGCCCACCCGGTACAGCCAGGCGTCGGTGTCGCGGACGGCGACGTCCACGTTGATGCCGGTGAAGATGTTCCCGACCGGCGCGTGCGTCAGTGCGTCCGTCCCGGTCGCGAAATGCGTCGGCCGCCAGACGTCCACGGCAAAGCCCGAGTTGATCGATTCATGCTCGTTGAAGATCGAGCTCAGGGATGCGAACGGCGCCCATTCTTCCAGGGAGAATCCGACCGTGAAGTTCTGACCGGCCGGCTTCGGGATGCCCCAGTGGCCGATGGCCCAGTTCAGCGGTCCCGAGTTCTGCGGACCGGCCATGTCGGGCAGGAAGGACAGCGTTTCGTGAAGCCACTGCGACCCGCTGTTGCCTTCGAGATTCGCGATGACCACGCCGGAGAGAACCAGCAGGAATTTCTGATCGTGGATGTTCGCGGGCGGATGTTCCCCGACCGCAAGAGCGGCCGGCGTGATCAGCCAGTTCTGGCCTGCAAAGTCTGTCAGGACTTTCATCGGATGCTCCTGTGCGTTTCGTCTGAGTAGTGATTCGACGGCGGCGAACGTTTCGGCTCACGCGCAGGCCGTCCAGGCAACCGCGCTTGCAGACCGCCGCGGCCTGAGGAATGATGGGGCGCATCCCGCTGTGAAACCCCGCGTCCGTTTCGCCCCGTCCCCGACCGGCTACCTCCACGTCGGCGGCGCCCGCACCGCGCTCTTCAACTGGCTGTTCGCGCGTCGGCACGGCGGCGTCTTCGTCCTGCGCATCGAGGACACGGACACGGAGCGATCGTCGGCCGAGATGGTCGACGGCATCCTCGACGGGATGCGATGGCTGGGTCTCGACTGGGATGAGGGCCCGAAAATCGGCGGCCCGCACGCGCCGTATTTTCAGTCGGAGCGCGTCGAGCGGTATCGCGCGTTCGCCGCTCGGCTCGTGCGCGACGGCCACGCCTACTATTGCTATTGCACGCCGGAGGAGCTGAACGCGAAACGCGAGGCCGCCGAAGAGGCTGCCGCGGGCTGGAAATACGACCGCACGTGCTGCCGCTTGTCCGCGGCCGACATCGCCGCGCGTGAGAAGGCGGGCGCGCCGCGCGCGATTCGATTCAAAGTGCCCGAAGGCATCACGCGCTTCGACGATCTCGTGCACGGACCGATCGAGTTCGATGGCGCGAACATCGAGGACTTCGTGATCCTCCGGTCTGACGGACAGCCCACGTACCAGCTGTCCGTCGTCAGCGACGACATCGACATGGGGATCACGCATGTCGTGCGCGGCGACGACCACATCTCGAACACGCCGAAGCAGATTCTTCTGTATCGTGCGGCCGGTGCCGCCGGGGGTCACGTTCCGACGTTCGCCCATGTTCCACTGATTCTCGGTCCTGACAAGAAGCGTCTGAGCAAGCGGCACGGCGCGACATCGGTGATGGAGTATGCGAAGCAGGGATTTCTGCCTGAAGCGATGGTCAACTTTCTTGCGCTGCTCGGGTGGTCGCCGGGCGGCGACCGCGAACTGTTCACGCGGGCAGAGCTCGTTGACGCGTTCGCGCTCGAGGGGATCGGCGGCGGCAATGCCGTGTTCAATCCCGAGAAGCTGGACTGGTTCAACCAGCAGCACATCATGCGGCTCTCGCCGGATGATCTCGCGCGCCGGGTCCGGCACTCATTTGACGCCGCGGGACTCTGGCGCGACGAGTACCTGACGGATCGGCACGCATGGTTCTTCACGATCCTCGAGCTGTTCAAACCGCGCGTGAAGCGTCTCGACGATTTCGTCGTGCAGGCGCGATTCTTTTTCGTCGATACAGTCGAGTTCGACGAGAGTGCGGTCGCGAAATATCTGCACTCGGCGGAGATCGCCGCCTGCCTCGACACGCTCGCCGACACGTTCCGAACGCTGCCGGATTTCGAAGCCGTCTCGACCGAAGCAGCGCTGCGACATACGGCTGAGGTGAGGGGTGTAAAAGCTGCATCGCTCATACATGCAGTGCGTGTCGCCGTGACAGGACGAGCCGTGAGTCCTGGACTGTTTGAAGTGCTCGCGCTCGTCGGTCGCGACCGCGTCGTCGCGCGTCTGAAGCATGCGGCCACGGTTACCACATCGGCGCGATCGTCGTAGCTTCGCGTCGTTTTCCTTCAAAATCGCTCGCGCACTTCCTTCCTCTTGTCGAGCCAGACGCAGCGTCAGCGTGCGAACTCAGTTTTTGCAGCTGAGCTGAGTACGCGTGTGGCACATCGGTTGCAATTTCGATCGATCGCAATGCGGCGCGCGGCTCCGGAGTGGATCTCCAAGCGGTGCGCCCAGTCCCTTGGGAGGACCTGGTGGCCAAAGAAGATCGCGGATTTGCGTCGATGGATCGCAGCAAGCAGCGCGAGATCGCGAGTAAGGGTGGCAAGGCGGCGCATCAGAAAGGTTCAGCGCACGAGTGGACGAGTGACGAGGCGCGCGAGGCGGGCCGCAAGGGCGGGATGGCCAGTCATCGGCGCAAGCAGGAGCGGCAGCAGGCGAATGATTCGGGCGACATCGCACCGCAGGAGATGAGTGGCCTCGAACCGTTCGTCGAGACCGACGATGTGCTCTAGGTTTGCCCAGTGTCAGCGCGACGGCTATAATCGAAAGTTCTTGCTCTGACAGTCGTCGCGACTGGCACTGGGAGGTCGTCCAACGGTAGGACACGTGGCTCTGGACCACGGTATCGGGGTTCGAATCCCTGCCTCCCAGCCACTCTACAAACTCCATCAACCGAATAGTTTGCGGACGATATCCGACTGACTAACGACGCCCGTGAATGGCGTTCCGAGTTCGTTCTGTGCGGGATTTGTGCGAACGAAGACCTGCAAGGGACACTCAGGCGACGTGGACGACGACTTTCCCTCTCGCGTGGCCCTGCTCGACATAACCGATCGCGCCGGAGGTTTCACGGAGCCCGAACCGACGATCGATGACCGGGGTCACTTTGCCGGTGTCCATGAGATCACTCAGCGTCGCCAGATCGGCGGCGTTGCTCCGCGCCATCGCGACAGCCATTCGCTGACTCACGAAGGGCGACAGAAGCGGCATGGTCAACAGTCGCGTGAGGGCCCAGGGTCTGGACGCGCCTACCACGACATAAGTGCCATTCGGCGCAAGCACCCGCCGGCAGGCCGCCAGCGAATGGTTGCTGATGGTGTCCAGGATCACGTCGTAGCGCCGGATCGCCTGCGTGAAGTCCTCCTTCGTGTAATCGATTACGCGATCGGCACCGATGGAACTCACCATATCGGCGTTACGCGTGCTGCAGACGCCGATCACGGTTGCGCCGGAGATCTTCGCGATCTGTACGGCGAACGTGCCGACACCGCCTGAAGCGCCGTTGACGAGAATCGTCTGCCCGGCCTGAAGCCGCGCGTACTTACGAACCGCCTGAAGAGCGGTAAGGCCCGCGATTGTCGCGCACGCCGCCCGCTCGTACGGCACGTTCTCGGGTTTCCTCGTGAGCGACGAGGGCTTCGCGCATCCGTATTCGGCGAATGCGCCCCGGCAGCCGCCGAACACGGCATCGCCGACGACCAGCTCAGTCACGCTTCTGCCGACGGCCTCGACGTCGCCGGCGACATCGACGCCAAGCCGCGGATCTTTGGGTCGGCGCAGGCCGGTGGCGAGTCGCAGCGGATAGGGAGAACCGCGCATGAGGTGGCAATCGTAAGGATTGACCGACGCCGCGCGTATCCGGATCAACACTTCGTTGTCACCGGGCGTTGGCTCTGGAGTCTCGTCGTAGGACAGGATCTCCGGTCCGCCGTAGCGGCGATGCAGGATTGCGTGCACGCCGATTATGCTAGGGCATTTCCGCGAGCGATGTGGTTGGAGATAAGCCAGTTGCGGAAGTCGTCCCGTAAACCCAGCCACATCAGAAGTGGCACCACTTCGGAGGCGTCAGCACTCCTCTATGCGATCGAGGTGGCGCGGTGTTCAGCGGCGAATCTACCGGCCGAAATCGACGTATGCGCGAACGCGGCGCACCATGGTGTTCACCCGCTTCGAACGTTTACAATGAGCCGCAAGCCGAACATTGGGTGGAGGCGCTTGCACGCTCTGAATCGACACGCGCTCGCGTGATTCCCATGAGACGAAGAGCCCTGGTCATTCTCGCGATGTTCGTGGCGTTTGCGGTGGCGTCCGCACAGAAACCGATCAAGGTGATGGTGCTCTTCGATATGGAAGGCGTCTCGGGCGCGACGCAGTTCGAGCACACGTCATACGCACACGCGAAGGAGTACACCGCCGGCCGCCAGTCGCTCACCGCCGATGTCAATGCCGCGGTCGCCGGCGTGAAGGCGGCCGGCGCAACCGAGATTGTGATCGTCGACGGTCACGGATCGGGAAACAGCGCAGGGCCCGACGTGTTGGAGGATCAGCTGCTCCCGCCTGCGAAGGTGATGTATCGCGACGCACCGTTCGACATCTACATGGACAGCTACGACCAATCGTTCGACGCTATCGTCGCCGTCGGGATGCATGCAGGCGCTGGCAACCGCCAGGGCTTTCTTTCGCACACCTTCACGTTCGAGGATGTGGAGTACAAAGTCAACGGTATCCCGTTCAACGAGTCGATGCTCCTCGCAATGGGGGCGGCGCGGCTGAGGATTCCGGTCATCGCGATCAGCGGCGACGATCAACTGGAAAAAGAGATCCGCCGAAGCATGCCCTGGGTACAGTATGCGGTCGTCAAACACGCGGTTGATCGAGCGAAAGCTGAGGCGCTACCGCGCGACGAGGCCTTGAGGCGCATTGAGATAGCCGCCCGCGAAGGCCTCGCGCGCCTCACGGCCGCGAAGCTGCCCGACTATCCGGGTCCGTATCGGTTCGGGCTGACGTTTCAGGATGAGGCACAGGCGCGAAATGCGGCCCTCTTGCCTGGCTCGGAACTGAGTGGCACTAGCGTGCAGCTCCGCACGAACGACTTCGAGGAGGGATATCGACTGAGCACACGGTTGATCGGTCTGGCGAGCGTAGTCGGCCGCGCTTCGGCACTCCAAGCCATTGTCGGTGCACAGGCGAACTCGGCGACGCTGCGCGGCGAGATTACCGATCGACTCTACGCTCGATTTCTCGAGCAGCTCCCTCCTGTGCCGCCGGCGCCTACGACGCTTCTGCGACGATACTGGGGCGCCCAATAGCGGTGGCTCGATCTAGGTCGAGCGTCGACGGCGCTGCTGCGGCATCGTGCCCATGCGGAGGCGGCAACTCGGACATCGGCCGTCTCTCAGGAATTCCGTGGATATGCACGTGCACACCTGAAGGCTCTCCCTCGCCGAGCCGTGCATGGTGGCGATCAATAGGGGTTCTTCCTCCATCAGTCTCGCTGCCAGTGTGCGCTTGAATTCGATGCTCGCCATCCAGCGTGAGACCTGACCCTCAGACTTCAACATGCGCCGCTAAGTCTCGCTGACGAAGGTGTCTTCCCGTTGCGAGGACTCCGCGCGCTCGCGACGCCTTGACATCGGCGGTAAGTCTCTTCACAATTGAACGAGTGGTTAAACCAGTCGTTCAAAGTCGTCTGAGCACGCCTCCAGCTACGCGCCCCGAGGCGGAGTTCGGCGAGACCAAGACCAGGATCCTCGACGCCGCGTTCCGCCGCCTGGTGCAGGAGGGCTACGCGGCGCTGAGCATGCGCGAGATCGCCCGGGACGCGGGGGTCAACCACGCGCTCATCAACTACCACTTCCGCAGCAAGGACCAGCTCGTCATCGCGGTGCTCGACGAGGCGAACCGGCGGCTGCTGGAGCGCCAGCAGCGCATGTATGCGGCGCCCGGGGGCTTCGCCGGGAAGTGGGCGCAGGCGCGCCGCTTCTACCAGAGCGACCTCGCCTCCGGCTTCGTGCGGCTGCAGGCCGAGCTGTGGGCCGCGAGCTTCGCCGACCCGAGCCTGCGCGAGAAGTTCGTGCTGCGCATCCAGGCGTGGCGGAAGGTGGTGGCCGACGCAGTGCGCGACGCGCTCGCCACGCTCGAGGCCGAAGGCGTAAAGCTGCCGGCGCCGTTCAACGCGCCGGTCATCGCCTGCTGGATTACGACGTTCTGGATCGGCATGGAGTTCGCCGACCTGCTCGGCTCGAAGGAAGCGCAGGCCGAGCACCGCGCCGCGCTGGACGCGATCCAGAAGCTGCTCGAGCAGCTCGACGCCAGGGTCGGCCAGGGCGCGGCGCGCAGGAGGAAGAAATGAAACTTCCGGAGAGCTTTGGCAAGGTGGTGGGCGAGCTCCCGGCAAGCGGGCGCCTGCCGGACGGTCAGGAATTCCCCTTCGGCACGCTGCGCCCGGTGCGCGACGGGTTCGTCGAGCGGAACGACGTGAAGAGCTCGTACGCGGTGTACGGCGAGCAGGGCCCCTGGATTGCGTTCGCACCGATCTTCCAAATCGCACACAGCCAGATGCTGAAGGGGGTGGTACCTTACCTCGCGGAGCACTTCCGCGTCTTCACCATGGACCTGCGCGGCAACGGCCGCTCCGACCGGCCGCGCGGGCAGGCGGCTTACGCGTTCGACGAGTACTACGCGGATTTCGTCGCGGCGCTGGACGCCGCCGGGGTGGACAAGGCCGCGGTGATCGGGATTTCGGCGGCCGCCATGACCACGCTGCGGTTCGCCGCCGAGCATCCTGAGCGCGCGACCCATGTGATCATCGTCGGCGGCTACGCCGACGCGCGCATCGACGAGCCGAAGATCGCCGAGCGCGTGCGCGCCGAGAGCGACCGCATGCGTAGCGACTGGCCGAAGTACCTCGAATGGTTCTTCTCCATCGTGTTCACTGAGCCGCATTCGACCAAGCCGTTCGAGGACGGGGTGCGTTACGGCTGGGCGGCGAGCGGCGAGCTGGTGGACTGGGGACGCAACGGCTGGCTGGAAAGCGACGTCACCGCGCTCGCGCGCCGCATCCAGTGTCCGACGCTCGTCATCCACGGCGACGGCGACAAGCGCGTGCCGATCGAGAAGGGCCGGGCGATCCGCGACCTGGTGCCCGGCGCGCAACTCCTCACGGTCGGCGGCGGCGGCCACCTGCCGTCGGCGCGTGACCCGGTGATGTTCAACCGCGCGGTGCGCGACTTCGTCGCCGGCCGCCCGGGAACGGGAACCTGGGTGCGCGCGATGAGCCGCAAACGCCGCGCGCTGTTCATCTCGAGCCCGATCGGCCTCGGCCACGTGCAGCGCGACCTCGCGATCGCGCGCGAGCTGAGGAAGCTCCAGCCCGAGCTCGACATCGACTGGTTCACCGTCGACCCGGCGGCGCGCTACCTCGAGCAGGAAGGCGAGCGGCTGCACCCGATTACGAAGCGCCTGGCGAACGAGAGCCGGCATTTCGAGCACGTCGCCGGCGAGCACGACCTGCACGCCTTCTTCGCGCTGCGCACCATGGACGAGATCATGGTGCGCAACTTCATGACCTTCTCCGATCTCGTGGAAGAACAACACTACGACCTCGTGATCGGCGACGAGGCCTGGGACGTGGACTACTACTACCACGAGAACCCGGAGCTCAAGCGCCAGCCGTTCGTGTTCCTCACGGATTTCGTCGGTTGCTTGCCCATGGAAGAGAACGAACGCGAAGCTCACCTGTGCGCGGACCGAAACGCCGACGACATCGAGCACGTGGCGCGCTTCCCGTACGTGCGCGACGCGGCGATCTTCGTCGGCAACCCGGACGACGTGACAGAGAAGCCGTTCGGCCCCGGGCTGCCCAGCATCCGAGAATGGGCCGAGCGCAACTTCTCGTACGCCGGCTATACCCTGCCCTTCGACGCGAGAGATTTCCTGGACACGGAAAGGCTGAGACAAAAACACAACTACTCGAAAGACGAGAAGATCGTCATTGCGTCCATCGGCGGCACCGCCGTCGGCCGGCCGCTACTGGAAAAGATCGCGCAGGCGTTCCCCCGCATGAAGAAGCAGATGCCGGAGCTGCGCATGATTCTTGTCGCGGGTCCACGACTTTCCATGGAGTCTTTTCCGCAAGTGGCAGGCCTCGAAGTGCGGCCCTACGTGCACAACCTGTTCGAGCACCTCGCGTGCTGCGACCTCGCGCTGGTGCAGGGCGGCCTGTCCACCTGCATGGAGCTGGTCGCGACGCGCCGGCCGTTCCTCAGCTTTCCTTTGCAGCGCCACTTCGAGCAGAACGTGCACGTGCGCCGGCGGCTCGCGAACTACGGTGCCGACCGCTCCGTTTCATACGCGGACGTCACGCCCGAGGCGCTCGCCACGCGCGCGCTCGAGGCGATGCACGCGCCAGTGCGCTACCAGCCGGTGGAGACGGATGGTGCGGCGCGCGCTGCGAAACGCATCGCTCAGGTCCTGGAAAACCGATGGTGGGTGCAGTCCTAGTACCCCGTCGGTAACCCCCTTCGCTCTACAGTCGCCCCAAACACGGAGTCTTTCATGGGTGGATTCGTCTCTCTGGTATACGGCGTCGCAGTCTTAGGGACCAGCATCGGCCTGTGACAATCGATAGCCAGACCTCAACGGTGAAGCCGATCAACAGTCCCGCTCAGGTGCTGTTCGCCAGCCTGATCGGCACCACGATCGAGTTTTTCGATTTCTATATCTACGCCACGGCGGCGGTACTCGTTTTTCCGCGCCTGTTTTTTCCGGCGTCGGATCCGGCGTCCGCCACGCTCGCCTCGCTGGCAACGTTTGCGATCGCCTTCGTCGCCAGGCCGATCAGCTCGGCGCTCTTCGGCCACTTCGGCGACCGCGTCGGCCGCAAGACCACGCTGGTCGCCGCGCTGCTGACGATGGGACTGTCCACCGTCTCCATCGGCGCGCTGCCGACCTACGGCACGATCGGTATCGCGGCGCCGATTCTCCTCGCGCTGTTTCGCTTCGGCCAGGGCCTCGGTATCGGCGGCGAGTGGGGTGGCGCGGTGCTGCTGGCGGTCGAGAACGCGCCACCCGGCAAGCGCGCGTGGTACGGCATGTTCCCGCAGCTCGGGGCGCCGATCGGGTTCCTCTTCTCCGGCGGCATCTTCCTGTTGCTCTCCGCGTGGCTCACCAACGAGCAGTTCTTCGCATTCGGCTGGCGGCTGCCTTTTCTCGCGAGCTCCGTGCTGGTCCTCCTCGGCCTGTACGTGCGGCTGACGATTACCGAAACGCCGGTCTTTCAAGAGGCGCTCAGTCGCCGCGAGCGCGTGGACATGCCGATGCTGACGGTCCTCCGCGACCATACGGGCACCGTCCTCCTGGGCGTGCTGGTCTCGCTCACGGCATTCGTCACCTTTTATCTGATGACCGTGTTCACCCTCTCGTGGGGCACCAGCGCACTCGGCTACTCGCGCGAGAAGTGTCTCGTCATGCAGCTGTTCGCCATCCTGTTCTTCGCGCTGTTCACGCCGATCTCCGCGGTTCTCGCCGAGCGGGGCCGGCGCCGCATGCTGATATGGGTGAACGTCGCGCTCTTCCTTTTTGGCCTGGTCCTGGCCCCGATGTTCGCCGCCGGCACGACCGGCGCGGTGCTGATGATGGTGCTCGGCATGAGCTTGGTGGGCCTGCTGTACGGACCGCTCGGCACCGTGCTCTCCGAGCTCTTTCCGACGACGGTGCGCTACTCCGGCAGCTCGCTGACGTACAACCTGGCCGGCATCTTCGGCGCGTCGCTCGCGCCGTACGCCGCCACGTATCTCGCGAAGACGTACGGGCTGCAGTACGTCGGCTACTACCTTTCGAGCGCGGCGATCCTGTCGCTTGCCGGACTGCTCGCCACGCGCGAAACGAAGGACGCCATCCTCTGAATAGATGTCGGAGGCCGCCGCCGTGGGGATCGCCGTGGCTCCGGTGGGCGCTGATCGAGGCCGCCATGCAGGGGCCGCGTCGGGCCGATGCGATCGGGCGATGTCCGGGATTTCTCCGGAATTCTCTGGCGCGGAGAAACCAGGGGTATTTCTGATGGAACACGGCGTCAGTTTCGAGGGTTTTCGATTCGAGCTCCAAAGCGGACGGCTCTGGTCCGGCGATCGCGAAGTGCGGCTGACGCCGAAGGCGTCCGACGTCCTGAAGCTGCTGGTCACCCGCGCGGGTGCGCCGGTCTCGAAGGACGAGCTTTTCGCAACGGTCTGGAGCGGCACCGCCGTCAGCGACGATGCGTTGACGTCGTGCATACAGGAGCTGCGCAGGTCGCTGGCGGACGATTCGAAGCAGCCGCGCTTCATCGAAACGCGTCACCGGCGCGGCTACCAGTTCATCGCCCGCCTCACGGAGTCGTCGCCCGTGACGCCAGAGCCACCGGCGCTGCCACCGGGTCTTTCAGCGATCGCAGTCCTCCCGTTCGCGGACATGAGCCCCGATCGCGACCAGGACTACCTCTGCGACGGCCTCGCCGAGGAAATCATCAACGCGCTCACGCATATCGACGGCCTGCGCGTCGTCGCACGAACGGCCTCGTTTCAGTATCGTGGCGCCGGTGCGGACGTCCGCCAGATCGGCCGGCAGCTCGGCGTCGGGACGCTGCTCGAAGGCAGCGTTCGAAAGGCGGACAACCGCCTCCGCGTCACCGTCCAGCTCGTCGAAACCGCGACCGGTTATCACCGCTGGTCGCAGCGCTTCGACCGGGCCTTGAATGACGTCTTTGCGATCGAAGACGAGATCGCGGAGAGCGTCGTCACGTCGCTGCGCGGCGGCTTCCTGAGCGGACGCGAACGGGAGGCGCTGCGGCGGCGGCCGACCGGTCCGGAAGCGTACGAATGCTACCTGCGCGGCCGGCAGTATCTCCCGCGCCTGACGCGGCCCGACCTCGAGAAGAGCAGCGAGATGTTCGAGCGGGCGATTGAACTCGACGCCGGCTACGGTCCGGCGTTTGCCGGCCTCGCTGTCGTGCACGCCACGCTGCACGAATGGTTCGGCGCACACGCGGACGACCTCGCCAAAGCCGAGCGCGCAAGCCGGCGCGCTCTGGAGCTCTCGGCCGACATGGCCGAGGCCCACGTGGCACACGGTCAGGTCTTGTCGCAGTCGCGGAAGTACGAGGAGGCCGCGACGGCGTTCGAGGAAGCGATCCGGCTGAACGCCAATCTCTTCGACGCGTACTACTACTACGCGCGGACCGCCTTCGCGTCCGGCGACATCGCGCATTCGGCGGATCTGTTCCGGAGGGCCAGCGAGGTTCGCCAGGAGGATTTCCAGAGTTCGCTGTTGTACGCGCAATGCCTGCGTATGCTCAAACGCGACGACGAATGGCCGCGCGTCACCCGCGAAGGCATTCGACGCGCCGAGCAGACGCTCGCGCTGAACCCGGTGGACGCCCGCGCGCTCTCCCTCGGAGCCGGCGCGCTGTTCTATGACGGCCAGATCGAGCGCGCCCTCGCCTGGGCCCGGCGCGGCATCGAGCTTTACCCCGACGATCCCGGCGCGCTGGTCAACGCCGCGTGCCTGCACTCCAAGCTGGGGCAGAAGGAAGAGTGCCTGGAGCTGCTGGACCGCGTCTTCACGCGCGGCTGGGGCAAGCGCGACTGGATCGAGCACGATCCCGATTACGACTTCCTCCGCGACGATCCGCGGTTCAAGAAGCTGCTCGAGAAACTCACCTGAGGTGACGCCACGTGCCCGAAACGGCTCCACAGGAGCAGTTCAGTCAGGACATCGGCCTCGGCGGCAAGCTGTCGGAGCGCAGCCGCGTGCGGCTGGTCAATCACGCCGGCACGTTCAACGTCCGCCGCAACGACCTCAGTCCGTTTCACCCGTACGACGCCATCACACGCTGCTCTCGCACCGTCGCCGGCTCCACGCCGAGCGCATCTGCGACTCAGACGTGGTGAGCTCTTCCAGATCACGCAGCACAAACGCACTGCGATAGAGGTCGGGCAGGCGATCGAGGGCAGCCGTCCTTCCTCCGCCAGGACAAGCTGATCGAGCAGTTCGTCGGCATGCCCGGCAACCCGCAGCTCCGTTGGCGTGTGGCAGTGGCGGCCTGTCGCGTCGAATTCGGGCAGAAACGCTTCCAGCGATTCGACCGGCCGGCGTGCGCGCGCCCGGCGGTGCATCAGCGCCGCGTTGGTCACGATGCGGAAGAGCCACGTGCCGAACGCCGAAGGCATGGTTGTCCCCGAGGGCGGCGCGTGAAGCGAGCGCCTCATCTGTCGCGTCCTCTGAAACAGCCAAGCGGGGCATTCTACTTCGCGTGGACGTGCTTTCTGATCACGTGTGCGCCACGACCTTCTTCAACAGCTCTTCCTCGGCGGCCGGCCGTCGACTTCTGTGACAACGAGATGCGTCAGCCTACGAATCACGGGCTGTCACACTCAGGTCCCGCCCGACATCTCACGTATGAGGTTCGTTGAAGGTCCAGCGCTCTTGAGATGATGTCCTGATCGACGAGCAGCCGTCGGACCGTCATGTCGTCCTTCGCCGTTGATTTTCGATTTCTCATACAGAGGGGCTCACCGATGGCCTCTCTGCCACGGAAATCCTGGTGAAATCCCGGGTCGCTCCCGGGACTTCGATCCGCATCCCCGCTACTCTCGTTGTGCTTTCGTCTGCGGAATCTCCGCGTCGATTGTGCGCAGCGTTTTTCTTGCGCGTGTGTGTGGTGTGTTTTTTTGGAGGGTTGTTAATGAACATGGAACGACTCGCGAAGAATTGGTACTCGACGCTCGCAATCGCGGCTCTGATGGCCGCCGCGCCGTCGCGCGCGCTGGCGCAAGATCAGCACTCGCATGCAGGTCCCGGCCAGGAACTGCTGCAGGACCTGAGGAGCAAGGGCGGAGCGCTCGTCAGAACCGTCCGCGAAGCGACCGAGCGCTTCAAGGACGTCAACGTGGCCGAGGCCGAAGGCTACCACCTGCAGTTTGGCTGCGTCAGCGGACCGGACGCCGGCGCGATGGGCATGCACTTCATCAACGGGCCGTTGGTTGGTGACGGCGTCATCGATGCCTCGAAGCCGGAGATCGTCATTTACGAGCCGCAGGCAGACGGCAGCCTGAAACTCATCGGCGCGGATTACCTGGTGCTCGCGGATCAGTGGAATGTGACGCACTCATCGGCGCCGGAGCTGATGGGACAACAGTTTCACCTGTTCGAGGCACCGAACCGTTTCGGGCTTCCGGACTTCTATACGCTACACGTGTGGGCGTGGAAGGACAGCCCCACGGGCACATTCGTGAACTGGAACACCAACGTGTCGTGTAACGCGTTCAGCGGACAGTAAAACAGGTTGGGACTTCAAGGTTCAAAGTTTCAGGAGAGATGCTCATGAACGCGACTTCACTCTTACATCGGCGCAATTTCATGGGCCGGCTGATCGGCGCAGCCGCCGCGGCGGGGCTGTCGGTCGCCGGCACACGCGTGGCGGCGGCGCAGGAGTCGGGTGCCGACGACTGGATCAAGGAAGTCAAGGGCACGCACCGCTGCCTGTTCGACTTCCCGCAGCACAAGAACGGGTTTCCGCTGCTGCACATCCTCAACTACATCAACACCTACTCTCAGGCGTACAAGACGGGAGCCGGTCAGGTCGGCGCCGTCGGCACGTTCTACGCCGTGGGGAGCCAGTCCAGCATCCCGCTGGCATTCAACGACAGCATCTGGGCGAAGTACGAGCTCGGGGCGTACACCGGCCTCAAGGACGCGTCCGGCAAGGTGTACACCCGCAACGTCTTCAACCAGCCGACGCCGAAGGATCTGCATCTGCTGATGCAGGCCGTCGACTCGCCGATGATTCCGGCGCTGGCCGGGGCCATGCCGGCCCTCGGCATCGAGAGCCTCCAGAAGATGGGCACGAAGTTCATCCTCTGCGCGAACGCGCTGGGCATCTGGTGCCTCGAGCTCGAGGCCAGGGGCAAAGGCAAAGCGGCGGACCTCGAGAAAGAGCTGCGCGCGAACGTCCTTCCGGGCGTCACCATCGTTCCGGCGATGGTGATCGCCATCGAGAAGGCGCAGGAAGCGGGCATCAGATACAACCGTCAGTAAGAAAGGCGAGGGCCGTCGCGATGATCGTCGCGGCGGCCTTTCCTCACAGACTGGTGGCTTCCCCGCCGGCGGGATCGAAGCCGCAGCGTTCGCGGACGCGCGACCGGAAGCGCTCGCGCTCCTCCGGCGTCATGTGCCGCGGCACCCTGGCCGGATCCACTTCGGTCGGCAACGCAGGAACTTGGCGTAAATAGCGCTCTCAGCGAGGGGGCTCGAAACGGTGGCGGCGGATCTCGGACCGACCCTCTGTTTCCCGATCAATCTCATAGGGCCCGGCAGTAGGAGGCCGCGGACCAAAGCTCGGAGGGTCATCGCTCATGCGCGCACGTGTGGTGTTGGCGTTCTCGATTGCCGCGTTGCTTGCGGAGGCCGCGCGGTCTTCGCGCAGCGTTCGGCGCCGCTTCCCGACTTGCAGGGCACGTGGAACGGCTCCACTCTGACGCCGCTCCAGCGGCCGGAGCAGTTCAGTGACCGGTCGGCTTTCACGCCCGAAGAGGCCGCCGAGTACGCGCGGACATCCGCGGATCGCATCCGCAGCCGGCTTCCGACGTCGGTCGATCGCGAGATGCAGATCGATCTCGATGACACCTTCGTCGAAGTCGAGAAGATGCCGCTCGACGGCCTGCGCACGTCGCTCATCGTCGATCCAGCGAACGGGATGCTGCCGCCGCTCCTGCCGGCCGCGCAGGCGCGAATAGCCGACAAGCCCAAACGATCGTTCGAGGATCCGGAAACCTTCGGCCTCGCCGAACGGTGCCTCCTGGGCAATTTCGGCTCCAGCGGAGGGTCCCTGGCGTCGCCGCCAATGGTGGCCGTCCGCCGCGATTCCGTCGTTCTACCGAATCGTCCAGACCGACACGCACGTGCTGATCTTCACCGAGTGGGTGCACGATGCCCGCATCATCCGGTTGAACGGCACACACCTTCCGCCTGCCCTCCGGAAGTTGGCTCGGGGATTCGATCGGACACTACGAGGGCCAGACGCTCGTCGTGGACACGACGAACTTCCGCCGCGACACGCATAACCTCAACTCCGGCGAACGTCTCCACGTCGTCGAGCGCTTCACGCGCATCGATGCGAAGACGCTCCGGTATCGCGTGACCGTCGAGGATCCGGACACCTGGGCGACTCCGTGGACCGCCGAATGGCCGTTCAGGGCGATCGACGTCGCGCTGTTCAGCGTCGAGTGCCACGAAGGCAACTACGCGATCGAGAACTTTCTCCGCGGCGCGCGTGCCGACGAAGGACGGGCCCAAGCCCCGCGCCGCTGATCGACGTCGCCTCGGCATCACGGTGCCTGATCGATGTTGGGGCTCGTCCACGCACTTCTTCGGCGGCCAACCCCAGTGCAGCTGTGCGCGCGCCTTCGCGGCCTTAACGATGGACGCGTCGAGATCGGCGTCTGAAGATTTAGGCGGCCGGTGGCAGCCATCGAGCCCAATGGCGCACTCGGTACTGAACATGCGGAACATAGGCGCCTCGATGGAGCCCAACGCGAGTGCACCGACGACCACGATAAGCAGCTCCAGCATCCGGTGATCGTGGCTGGCGTCGGCGGGATCACTCCGCGATCGCGCGATCGATCTCTTCTACTCGTCGGAGCGGGAACTGCTTCTTGTGCTCATGGCGACGGCCGTGCTCGTCGGGCAGCCTGCCGTATTCGTCGCTGGCGGAAAGGGAGTCGCTGCACAAGCGTCAGCCCGCCGGGCAACAGCCGACATCGAATTGTTGGTCAAGCAAGCCGTCGAGAATCGGTTCGAATCGCTGAGGAAATGCCAGGAGCGAGTCTGAGACTAGGCCCCCACCCGCGCTCAAGGAGCGTCTCTATCGCCGAGCGCCGATCGTTCGCGGTTACTTCAACCTTTCGCCGAGGAACGCGAAAGCGAAGCTGCAAGCGAGTCCAATAGGAGTGATCGCGAAGCGATCACAGATCAATAAAATGACTTATCAGTGACGACGGGGGACATGTGCCCCTGTGCTGAGGGATGCGGCGAACCAAGCTATCCATTACCGACGTTTCGCTTTTAGGGCGCGCGCGCCAAGGCGATAGACCCGCCCCGGAGACTCTGGAGGAAGATCATGAAGCTCGCCGTCCGTTACCTGCTGGCCGTCGCGGCGACCGTCTTCGCCACGCCGGCCTTGCCCGCACCGGTGGTGTTTCAGGTGAGCTTGGGCCAAGCCTCGGCGACGTCGGTCTCCGGCCGGTTGCTGGTCTTCGCCAAGCCGCTCGGACCCGCCGACAAGAGGCCCGTCGCGGCGGTCAACATGGACCAGATCGATACCCACACGACCGCCATCGCCGCCCAGGAGGTGGCGCGCCTCGAACCCGGCGCCACGGTCGAGCTCGACGCCGACGTCACGGCCTTCCCCACACCCTTCTCGCAGCTCAAGCCCGGCCGCTACGCCGTGCAGGCGGTGCTCGATCGCGACCACAGCTACAACTACACTGGACGCGGCCCTGGCGATCTCGTGAGCGGGGTGGTGGAGATGGACCTGCCCGGCGGCGCAGCCCAGCTCCTGACGCTTGCGACCGCCATCCCTGAAACCGATCCCCTCCAGCCCCTGTCCAACGTGCCGGCGGCGCTGAAGGACGCCTATGCGGCGGCCAGGGCCGACATCCACTCGATCAACTTCGCCAGCTCAGTGCTCAACCGCTTCTGGGGTCGGCCGGCCGCCCTGCGCGGCTGGGTGGTGACCCCGCCGGACTATGCGGCCCATCCCGGCCAGCGCTATCCGACCGTCTACTACACTCAGGGCTTCGGCGGCTCGTTGCGCTCCCTCCACGACGTCGCCGTCGCCCGGTGGGATGAGATGAAGACGGGCAAGGCGCCGCCGATGATCTGGGTGGGGCTCGACCAGTCGAGCCCCACCGGCACGAGCGAGTTCGTCGACAGCGTCAACAACGGGCCGTGGGGCCAGGCGCTGACGGCCGAGCTGATCCCCGACCTGGAACGCCAATACCGCATGGACGCCAAGCCCTCGGGCCGCCTGCTGACCGGACACTCCTCCGGCGGCTGGGCGGTGCTGTGGCTGCAGGTGAACTATCCCAAATTGTTCGGCGGCGCCTGGCCTACCTCGCCCGACCCCAGCGATTTCCACGACTTCATGGGCATCAACCTCTACGCCCCCGGCGCCAACGCCTATCGCAAGCCCGATGAGACGCCTTGGCCGCTGGCGCGCGACAGGGGCGAAATGCTGGTCTCCGTCGAGGACTTCACGCGCCGGGAAGTCGTGCTCGGGGAATATGGCGGCCAGATGGCCTCGTTCGAGTGGGTCTTCTCCCCACGCGGCGTCGACGGGCTCCCGGTCCATATGTTCGACCGCACGACAGGCGCGGTGGACCCGGCCGTGATCGCCTATTGGAAGGAGCACTACGACGTGGCCGAGCGCCTCCGCCGCCACTGGCCGGAGCTCAGGCGTGATCTCGACGGCAAGATCCACCTGACGGTGGGCACGGCCGACACCTTCTATCTCGACGGTGCGGCGCACCGGCTGGAAGCGACGATGAAGGGGCTCGGGGCCAGGACCGACTTCCGCTACGTCGAAGGGCGCGGCCATTTCGACCTCTACACAGCGGGCGACGACCGCTGGGGCCTGTACAAGGCCATCGCCTGGGAGATGTACGCGGTCGCCCGGCCGGGATCGAAGCCGCTCGTCAGCGCCCCTCCGCTGCCGGCGCCGGCACGCTGAGGCCGGCCGAGAATGGCTTGCGTGGATCGGCCCGTCGTCGCGATGCTCGCCGTCGTCGTGCTCGTGGTCGTCATCTTCAGGCGAGACGTTCCTGCAAAAAATGGAAACTTTGTCGGCGCATCCCGGATTGATTGTCGGGCGCGACCGAGGGATTTCTCGCACGATCTCGCACCGCACGCGTTCGCGCAGATCTTGAAAAAATCTTGAAACTTTGTACGGGAAAATGCCCTAGTCAGCCCGAGATCTCCGAACGGTCCGCGCGAGTTTCCTAGGAAATACGACATCGCGTCTTGTTGTTGTGTGACACGGCTGTCAGTTGGATCGAACGACGTGCCGCTCTCGAGCTTGAGCGCAGCCGCCTGCAAATTCTCAAGCTGCTGGTTATCGTACCGCTCCGTTGTCGTGATGGAGGCGTGTCCAAGCAGATCGCGCACTTGCGCGAGCGGCACGCCTCGCTCGACCAGGCGCGAGGCGTACTCGTGAGATCGGCGTCGGGACGGCGCAAGTGTCAATCGCGTGTTATAAGCCTTTGGGACTCAAGGCCCTCTTGGGTCCAGCGCTGGAGGAGTCTTGGATTACCAGAAGCGCACTCGTGATGAACACTTCAGCAGCGCGGGACCGAAGCGAATCCTAGCCCTCGATGGTGGCGGTCTCCGTGGAATCCTGACCCTCGGCATTCTGAAGCAGATAGAAAACGAGCTTCGCGCACGGCACGGCGGAGATGAGACATTTCGCCTCTGTGATTATTTTGATCTCATTGCTGGCACCTCCACGGGCGCGATCATCGCAGCGACGCTGGCGATTGGGTGGTCCGTCGACGACATCACGTCCAACTATTTTCGCCTCGGCGACCGCGTGTTCAAGCGCAGCCTGCTTCGTAACGGGTTGATGCGTGCGAAGTATGACGAGCGCCGGCTTGTCAAGGAGCTGAAGGACGTGTATGGGGCGGACACGACACTTGGCAGCGACCGGGTACTGACCGGTCTGCTCGTCGTGATCAAGCGCCTCGATTCCGGCAGCGCGTGGCCGGTGAGCAACAACCCTCGAGGCAAGTACTTCGCGTCACGGGCGGGTGGCGTCATTGGGAACGGCGACTACAAGCTGTGGCAGGCCGTGCGTGCCTCAACCGCCGCCCCGGACTACTTCAAGCCGGAGACCATCACGATCGCGCGTTTACCGGACCATCCGAGTATCACGGGCGACTTTGTCGACGGCGGTGTCAGTCCGTACAACAATCCGGCGCTGCAGGCCGTGATGTATGCCACGTTGGGGGGCTACCGGGTCAATTGGCCGCTCGGAAAGGACAACGTGTTGCTCGTGTCGGTTGGCACCGGCGTCGGCGACCCGGCGGTTCGGCGATCTGAAGTCGCCGCGAAACACGCGTTCCAGTCGCTGCTTGCGCTCATGGACGATTGTGCAGCGTTGCAGGAAACGCTCTTGCAGTGGATGTCCGAGAGTCTGACGGCGCGATCAATTGATAGTGAGCTCGGGACGCTCAAAGGAAACCTCCTGGGCGGGACGCCATTGCTCAGCTATGTCCGATACAACGTCGATCTGCGAAAAGCCTCCGTGCGTCAGCTGCTCGGGAACGACGCAGACGCGATCGCCATCCACAACTTGAGCAAGATGGACGCACCGGAGAACATGCCCGTGCTTCATGCGCTGGGGATCGCGGCCGGAGTCGACAGCGTCAAGCCCGAACACTTTCCCAGCGGATTCAATTTACACTGAGCCATGTCGACCGCCGCGCGCAGACGATATATTCGTCGCCCGGATCGGCCCGCAACCGCAGTTCGTCTGATGCTGGACACCGACGGCCTCGTCTATCGCAAATGGGGCGACGAGCAGCGGGCGAAGCCCGGCGACTGGATTGTCGACAACGACGGCGATGTCTACACCGTGGATGCCGAGGTCTTCGCCCGCACCTACCGACAAACCGGACCGGGCACGTTCGTCAAAACGGCGCCCATCTGGGCTGAACGAGCGCAATCACCTGGGACCGTCGAGACGAAAGAAGGCGTGACGCACTACGAGGCAGGCGACTACCTGGTCTCGAATCTGGGCGACGAATCCGACCGGTACGCGATTAGCGCCGCAAAGTTCGATGCCCTCTACGTGCCCGATACCGAGCCCTAGCGCGATGCGGTCTCGGTAAAAAGCCGGGCTACCTCCCCTCGCCGTGCACATGGACCTCCTCGTCGTGGCCGTGTGGTAGCATCGTGGCCTCCAACCAGCGCTGGAAGCCGTGAGCAAACTTTCAGCACACGCCGCCACCTGCCTGTCGAGTGCGCCGCTGCGCCGCGCGCTATTGTTCTGCGCGTTCTCGCTTTCGATGGCCCCCTGCGTCCGCGCGTCGGAACCACCGCCACCGCTGGATGTCGCGCGAGACGAGCTCGAGGCCGCCGACCTGCAGGAACGGTGGCAATCGCTCAAGGCAGCGGCCGTTCTCTGCTGGCGCAACGATTTCACGTGCTTCGACAAGCTCCAGGAAGTGATCGCACTCGACCAGACGCTCGCGATGCCGCCGCCTCCCGACGCACCTAAGGCGCTGCCCGTCGCGCTGGCGTTCGACGGCATGTACGCGTATCCACGCGACGCCTGGGCATTCGCGACCCTGCGCCTGGTCGTAAAAAAAGGCAAGTGCGACGCGGGCACATGGCAGGTGCCGAATCGCTCGAAGACGCAGGCGGTTCGGGCGTTACCGGCGGCGCCCGAGGCGTTGTTGCGACTCGCGTCGGCCGAAGTCGCACGTGACGCGTGGCCGCAGGACTGGGACGAGCTCAAGAACAAGATTGAACCTGCCATCCTCGACTGCGCGGCGCGGCACAAATAATTGACGCCGAGTCATGCCTGACGGCACCACGGTCCTCGACAGGCGTCAGCTCGAGCAGGCGTTGCTCGTTCTCGACCGCGAGCGACCTTCCCCATCCGACGAAACCCGATTCGAAGCGTTGGCCATGGCGGTGTGGTTGGCGATTGGTCTGACCGCGGCGTGGGCGGTGGCGTTCATTCCGCTTCACGACCTCGCCTACTACCTGTTCAGGGCCGCCGTCTCTGCGTCCGTCGTCGCGATGGCGCTGTTCTTCGCCAACCTGAATCTGGTCGCGAAAATGTGGCGCGAAGCCCTGGCGCGACGACGTTCGCGGCTGCTGCCGAACTTGAAAGCGTTCGTGCGCGCGCGCCACCGACAGCACCTCGTCGCCTATCTGGCGTCCTACGCCGTCGCCGCCCTCGGTGTGCTGCTTTGTCTTGTTGGCGCGATCGGTGTGGTCGTCGACTGGCCGGTCTGGCGACGCGGCAACGAGGTCGGCGGGTATATCGTGGCTGGCTCGACGACGTTTGGCCTGGCCTGCATTCTGATGTGGTTAGTCGTGCGGTGGCGCGACCGCGTCGCGGCGATTGCCGATCTGCGCGCATCACTCATGAGAGGCGAAGACGCCGATGCAGGCGGGACCACGGTACCGACCCCGGTCTACGAAGAAATCACGGGAATCGACCGCCAGCAGATCAATGAGGATCGCCGGCGGCACATTGCCGCCGCCCGCAGCGCACAGCCGTCGGCGGCCTATGCCCTGCGAGTCAGCCGGGACATCTACGCGCGCGTTCCGGAGTTGATGCCGGATGACTGGGGCGCGATCATGCTCCGCATACGGGAGTTGCAATTCACGCCCGACATGCCGCTGGATGCCGGCGCCTCGCCGTCTGGCATCTCGTTTCTCCCGGTGCCGCCGACGGCATGGGAGATCGGCTTCAGGGTGGATGACGGAAGCCGTGAGGTGCAGTTGATCGCGCTGCGTCGCGGTCCTGCGGCGTCGGACGGCGACAAGGTGACGCAATGAACGACCGCGCTGGTGCGGCCGTCGATTTCGCACCATACGCCATCAGCACGACGCCGGCGGCGATGAAGGCTATCGACGCGCAGTCGCCCGAGCTTCAGCTGGGGATCAGAAAACTGATCCTCGACTTGGCCGAAGACCCCCGCGTTCACCCGATGTGGAAGTTGAAGGTCGACGGTGCGACCGTCTTCTTTCCGCCCAACCCGGCGGTCGAGATCACCTACACGCTCGACGAAAGCCGCAAGGTGCTCAACGTCGTGGACGTCGCGGTGCCGTTGCGGCGTCGCCGTCTGTTTTTCCTGAGCTACAGCCATTCGGACAAGAAGCACGTGGAGTTCGTCAGAGGGTACCTGGAGACGCTCGAAAAGGTGGGGATCATCAAGCTGTGGACCGACTGCGAAATCCTCGCAGGAGATCGGTGGAGGGAGAAGATCGACGACGCGCTGCAGTCGGCGGGTGCGGCGGTCCTGATGGTCACTCAGGATTTCCTGCGCTCGGACTTCATCCAGGACGTCGAGGTGCCGGAGTTGCTCGAGCGGGCGAAAGAGTTCCGGACGACGATTTTCTGGATCCACATCGACCCGAGCACAGTATTCAAGACCCACCCTCAAATCACGGCGCTTCAGTCCCCGCTCCCAAATCCGAACAAGTCACTGTGGGAACGAACACCCGTGACGGTGCGAAAGAGAACGTGCGTCGAGATCGTCGACAACATCCTGCGCACGTTATCGGGATAAGGAGCGGGAACCGAGTCATTCAGAACCGCCAGACCATCGAAAGCGAGTAGGTCCTGATCTCACTCGACAGATCGACGGCGCCGTCGATCTGCAGTCGACGTCGCAACACGACACCACCTCCGGCCGATCCGTGAGCACTCCCGGACGCCTGCGGAAAATAGATCGCCCAACGGGGGATGGGCAGCCCCGTAGACTCGTTGTCGGTTTGAAACACGAGCCGGTGCGGCGGGTCGTACCACGCGCCGCCGCGCAGCGCGACGACGGTCGAGCCTACGACGAACACATATTCGCCGCCGGCTCTTGCCACATTGGCGTCGTCGAGACGCAGTCGCTGCAGGAGGAGCGCGCCCTCCGGATCGCCCGCCGGCGTCGACGTGTTCTGCAGCCCATTCGCCAGCTGGCTGTATTGGATGCGGTCGTATTCGAACGCCACGCGAAACACGGGCGTCGGCCGAAATGCCACACCGAGCGCCGCCGTATCGGGAACGTGGAAGGGATCGGCGGCGCTGTTGACGAACGTCACGCCGCTCACGCCTGAATTGCCTGGCCCGGTCGTCGTCTGCACGGAGTAATGAAACGTGGGCGCTTTCCGAAACGAGGCGCCGACGGTCCACTGCTCCGACAACGCCCACTTCACGCCGATGTTCGCGCCCAATCCATGATCGCTGCCGTTCTGCACGCCTGTCAGCGCGAGGTTGGCGTCCGCGAAGTTCGCCGGTTGATACTTCGTGTCTGGCTTGAGGCCGTAAACGCGATTCTCGCCCGCGAGGCTGAACGCGTAGTATTCGAACGCCACGCCGAGCGAAAGCCCCCGGGTCACCGCGTAACTGAAGGCGGCGCCGCCGCCGCGGATGCTCAGGTCGAACGATTGAATCGCCGGAAAGATTCGATCGACCCCGTCCGCGGCCGACAGCTCGCAATACGGCGGCATGGGATTCGTGCCGCGCAAGCCGCCGCGGCAATCGTAAAAGGGACCGTGCGTCTGCCGGTCCATGTGATACCGGACGAGCTGGTGTTCGAACACGCCGACCGCCCACTTCGTCGTCGGGTACGCGAACGACAAAAAGGAAATGCCATTCAGGTTCGATTCGAATGTGCGATTTACCAGGCCGGTGATGGTGTCGACGCCGATGTTGGTCGCAGGACCGAATGCGTGGCCGGCATCGGCGAGCTGGCTCTTGAAGTTGAGATGCTGCCCCTCGATTGACACTTGGGGACGAAGCAGCGCAAGCAAACCGGCTGGATTGCTGTAGACGGCGGTCGCATCGTCCGCGATGGCGACGAAAGCGCCGCCCATCCCGCGGCTACGCGCGCCCGGCAGTGTGAAGTCGAACGCCGCAGAGTTTTCGGTATTTTGCGCTCGAGCAGCCGGTACGACTGCCGCGAGAAGCGCAATCGTGATGAGAGCCGATCGAACCATGTCCTGTTGTGCGTGACAAAACTGGGGGAACGCCGGCGATTATGAGTGCCGGTTCCTCCCGTGTCAAACCCTTGCATCGTTGCGCCTCCACTCGCGCGCTGCAGGAAGTAATCTGCTATCTGTTCGTTGCCCGATGTTGGCCTTCTGGCTCGCCGCTGCCGGAATACATGAGGAGGAGCGCGATGAAATGGAAGCCACTCTGGTTCGCCATCCTCGGGGTGGTCCTCGGCACATCTCTGTATGCGCAGGACCTTACAGGACACTGGCAGGGAACGTTGCAAACCGGCAACCAGTCGCTGCGGCTGATCGTGAAGTTCACGCGCGACGACGGCGGATGGACGGGAACGATGTACAGCATCGATCAGGGCAGCGATTGGGGCGCCGGCGCAGCTATCACCTCGATCATGCGCCAGGGCGCCGAGGTGCGGTTCGTCGTCGCCTCGACGCGTGGCACGTACGAAGGCACGTTGACGAGCGACGGATCCTCGATTGACGGCACGTGGACACAACGGCAACCGCTGCCGCTCGTCCTTCGCCGGACGACGCCAGACACCGCGTGGAAAGACCCCACCACGCACGCCATTCAATTCGTGAGCGTCGACAAGAACGTCCGCCTCGAAGTGCTCGATTTTGGCGGATCGGGAGCACCACTCGTCTTCCTCGCTGGAATGGGCAACACCGCGCATGTGTTCGATCGGTTTGCGCCGAAGTTCACCGCGACACATCACGCCTACGCCATCACACGCCGCGGCTTTGGTGATTCAAGCACGCCGACGGATGGCTATGGTGCGGATCGTCTCGCGGATGACGTTCTCGCGGTACTCGACACGCTGAAGCTGGCGAGACCCGTGCTGGCCGGCCATTCGATTGCGGGACAAGAGCTGAGTTCGATCGCGACCCGACATCCTGAGCGCGTCAGCGGGCTGGTGTATCTCGACGCAGGGTACCCGTACGCTTTTTTCAACGCGGAGCGCGGCGACGTCGTTCTCGATTCGATCGACTTGCGGCGTAAGCTGGACCTGCTCGTCAACGGGCCTGTCGACAGCCGTCCGACCATCAAAGAGCTGTTGGCGGATCTCCCGCGGTTCGAACGGAACCTGGAGGCGCGCGAAAAGGATCTGGACGCGACGCCACCGGCGCTGCTCGCGCAGCCCCCGGGCCCGCCGGCAATGGTGCCACGCGCAATCATGGCTGGCGCCCAGAAATATACAAACCTCGGCTCGGTGCCGATTCTTGCAATCTACGCCCTGCCGCACGATCTCGGTCCGATTCTCGAGAGCGATCGGGCGGCGCGTGAAGCGCGGGACATGGAGATGACCGGCGCGCAGGCGGCGGCGTTCGAAAAGGGCGTCCCGTCGGCGCGCGTCGTTCGTCTGTCGCATGCGAACCACTACGTCTTCCGATCGAACGAAGCCGACGTGCTCCGCGAAATGACCGAGTTCCTCGCCAGTCTGAAGTGAGCTGCTGCAGTTGTCGTGATGATGCCGCTCACACGTCGTGTCCCACCTGCTTCAAGAGATGTCGCAGGGTATGCAGGCGGGCGGCAATGTCTTCAGCGCTTACCTCGTCGCCTTTGATCGATTTGGCACTGATCAGGAGGCTGTCGAGTGCCCGCTTAATCCGAAAGTCATTCGCCGTGAAATCCTGGCGGGTTTCTCGCGTGCCGTCTTCGTAGGGATCGATGGTGACCATGTGTCGTTCCTCGCTCCGAACTCTACTCCTACTCGGCGACGAGGGAACACGGGCTATCCGGGGCGCCGCCTCTGCCGGTCTTTCGGAGCCGTGGCGAGGTACGGTGATAGGTTGATCTAGTCATCGGCCAACGGTTCACCGATGTCGAGGAAGGCGATCGAATAATCCCGGCGCGCGACTCAGCGATCGAGGCGGCCTCGCGGATCAACGCCACCACTGCTTTTGCCGCCTTGTTGTCTCAGTTGGCGGTCTAGAATGTTGCCACTCGAACTTGACGCGAGGAGAGCGCCCACATGCCGACGACGGTATTCTGGATTTATGTGTGTGCGTCGATGCTCTTCCTCGTCGGCCTCATCAAAGTATTCGTTGAACCGCGGCAGGAACACGGCGTCGACAAGATCATGCCGTTTGGCCGACTGTTTTTTGCGATTCCTCTGGCCGTTTTTGCCTCCGAGCATTTCACGCTCACGGCGAGTCTTGCGGCCCTCGTTCCACGCTGGATTCCCGCCCATGTGTTCTGGGTCTATCTAGTGGGCGTCGCTTTTCTTTGCGCCGCGCTTGGTATTGCCGTTCTGATCCAGGCACGGTTGGCTGCCATCCTGGTCGGCATGACGATGTTTGTTTTTGTTCTCGTCATGGACATGCCAGCCGTCGCTGCGAACCCACGCAACAGATTCTTTTGGGCCCTGGCGCTGAGACAGCTTGCCTTCAGCGGCGGCGCGGTCGCTTTCGCGATGTCGCCGTGGAGCACTCGGCCGAGAGCGTCGTCGCCGGCGCAGCCGACGACGGCATGGGCCGCGATTCCGCGATTCTTCGTGGGCATTCCTTCGGTGTTCTACGGGGTTGAGCATCTGCTGCACCCGGAATACGTGCCCGGAATTCCGCTGCAACGGCTGACTCCCGAGTGGATTCCCGGGCGAATTGTCCTGAGCTATTTTGTCGGTGTGATTCTGATTCTCGCAGGCGTCTGCTTGCTCACAAACAAGAACACGCGCATGGCAGCCACGTCTTTAGGGCTCACGATTCTGCTGACGATGTTCTGGATTTACCTGCCGATGCTCCTCGCAGCGCCCAAAGACCTGGTTGCGTTGAACTTCTTCTTCGACACGCTGCTTTTCTGCGGAGCCATCCTGCTGTTGGCGAACGCGATGAACAAGGAAACGGCTGTGGCGTGAAGCGCCATCGCCGGATCAACGCCAGCGCCGATTGTGGTAGAGTCTCGCGGATTCTCCCTCTTCGCAGGCGTTCGATGCCCAAGTCGCAAAACTCCGTTGGACGGCGCGGCTTTCTAAAAACGGCGGCGACCGGCGCTGCCGGGATCGTGACCGGCGCGAAGCCCGGGTATGGGCACGCGCACCAGGACCATCAAGCCGTTCCCTCCGATCTCACACTGCGGGTCAAAGCCCTAGAATCCCTGTTGGTCGACAAGGGCCTCGTCGATCGTGTCGCGCTCGATCGCATCGTCGATGCCTTCGAGACGAAGATCGGTCCGCGAAACGGCGCGCGCGTCGTCGCCCGCGCGTGGGTCGACCCGGCATACAAGAAGAGGCTCTTGGCCGACGCGTCGACCGCGATGGAGGAGCTCGGCTTCCATCGTCATCAGGGCGAAGACATCGTCGCGCTCGAGAACACGGCGGAGATCCATAACCTGGTCGTTTGCACGCTGTGCTCGTGCTACCCGTGGCCGATCCTCGGGCTTCCACCGGTTTGGTACAAGTCGGCACCGTATCGTTCGCGTGCGGTCATTGATCCCCGCGGCGTGCTGAAAGAGTTCGGCGTGGACATCGACTCCGACGTCGAGGTGCGTGTCTGGGACAGTACAGCAGAAATCCGGTACATCGTGCTGCCGGCGCGGCCCGGGGGCAGCGAACGTTTCAATGAACAGGAGCTGGCTGCCCTGGTGACGCGCGACTCGATGATCGGGACGGCAAGAGTCACACTCGATGTCGCAAAGGCGCCGGCATGAACGGCGTTCATGACATGGGCGGCATGCAAGACATGGGGCCGATTCGGCACGAGTCCCACGAGCCCACGTTCCACGAGCTCTGGGAGGGACGCGTGTATGCGCTCTCGCGCGTGCTGAGAACCCGCAGCGGTCTGTGGAACCTCGATGCGTTTCGCCATGGCATCGAGGTTCTGCCGCCCGTCGAGTACCTGCGGATGTCGTATTACGAGCGATGGTTCGCATGGATGCTGATGACCGTGGTCGCCGCCGGCGACGTCACGCAGACGGAGGTCGAGAGTGGCAGCCCCGCGACCGGCTCGTCTCGAAAGGCCGTGTTGGTCGCTCCGGAGGCGGTCTCCTCGATGGTCGATCGGCGCGCCTCGGCGCGACGCAACGTTGCCGTCGCTTCACGATTCAAGTCGGGACAGCGCGTGCGCGCGCGCAACATACATCCATCAGGGCACACGCGACTACCGCGTTACGTGCGAGGCAAGAGCGGTGTCGTCGTTCTCGATCGCGGCGTGTTTCTCTTTCCCGACACAAACGCGCATTTGCGCGGAGAAAAACCCCAGCATCTCTACTCGGTGCGATTCGCTGCGCGCGAGATCTGGGGCGAACAAGCGTCACGGCGCGATTTCATTCACCTGGACATGTGGGACGACTACCTCGAGTCGATCTGACCCCCATGGCTGGGGAAGCCCAGGCCCCCTTGTCCCTGCCACATCTGCTCGTCGACGAGGGAGGCCCGGTGTTTGCCGAGCCGTGGCAAGCGCAGGCGTTCGCGCTCGCCGTCAAACTTTCCGAGCAGGGGCATTTCACGTGGAAAGAGTGGGCAGCCGCGCTGGCCCACGAACTCCAGGCCGCCGCCAATCGCGGCGAACCCGACGACGGTTCTCGCTACTACGAACACTGGTTGGCGGCGCTCGAGCGGCTGGTGACCGCGAGGGGTCTGGCTGACCCAACCGCGCTCATCACCCGCAAAGAAGCGTGGACGGACGCCTACCGAAGCACTCCGCACGGGAGACCCGTAGAACTTCCGCAGGCGGCGAGACCTGATGGTCGGTGGCTTCTCATTGGGCTCGCTTCCGCCGTGGCCGCGTATGGGCTGGTTCAGGCGATGGGGCTGTCTTCTGGCGGACCGCAGGCGGGGTTCGCGGCGAGTGCCGGTCTGGGCACGTTGCTGGGTATGCGACATGCGCTCGAGCCCGATCATCTCGCCGCGATGTCGGTCCTCTTAACCGGCGAGCGCAGCAGTCGAAGAGCCGCGTGGCTCGGCGTGTACTGGGGGATCGGTCACACGCTGACGCTGCTGGCCGCCGGCACGCTGCTGGTGGTGTTGCGCGCTGAGATGCCGGCGATGGCCTCAGACTTTCTGGCGTTCGCCGTGGCGCTGATGCTGATTGGGTTCGGCTTCCGCGCGATTTACTTGTCGGCCACTGCGGTGGCGGCGAGGCCGACCCATTCCCATGTGCACGGAGTCACATCAGGATCCGCTTCCATCGGCCCGTGGACGCTCGCCCGGCGACCACTTCTTGTGGGCGCGGTGCACGGTCTGGCGGGCAGCGGCGCGCTCACCGCGCTGGTGATGGCAACGATTCCGTCGATGGGGGCACGCCTCACCTACTTGGCGTTGTTTGGCCTCGGTTCGACCCTGGGCATGGCTGCGCTGTCTGGGCTACTAGGGTGGCCGATCGCGCGCGTGGGGACGCACGGTGCCGTCGCGCGCAGCGTCTCGCTGGTCGTGGGATGCATCTCGATCATGCTCGGTCTGCACTGGGGCTATCCGCTGATTGGCCGCTTGTTCTAGATCGCACACTCATCGCACCTTTGTCGAGAATCTGAGAACCGTTTGCTGCTGGTGGTACAACGCCCGAGCTTCGGGTGCAGCCGTTTCGAGCCGCTGGCATGCCGGATGTACACTCGCGCCATGTCTCAGATCCCTGCGAGCTACGTGATGGGGCATGACGACCGCGAGCGCCGTCGTCTCTCTCTCCAGGCGTCAATTCTCAATCCGTTGTCGGATCAGCTCTTGAGGCGCGCCGGTCTTTCGGCCGGTCTGCGCGTGCTCGATATCGGCTGCGGCGTCGGAGAGCTTTCGATGGTTGCGGCACGCCTGGTCGGTCGCCGCGGCCGCGTGACCGGCATCGACATCGACGAAGGAGCGCTGGCGCTTGCTGCGCAGCGCGTGCGCGAACAGGGACTCGATCACATCGACTTCGCGCACAGCGATATCGGCACGTACCGGACGGACGCATCGTACGACGCGGTGATCGGCCGTCACATCCTCATTCACACACCGGATCCGCACGTCGTCGTGGGTTTGGCCCATTCACTGTTGAATCCCGGCGGCGTCGCGGTCTTTCAGGAATACGATTTCAGCGTGGTTCACCGCCCCTTCCCGGAGGCGCCGCTGTGCGAACGGATCTTCGAGATCTTCCGCGCGTTCTTTGCGAAGGCGGCGCACGGGAATATCGGCACGCGACTGTTTCAGCTACTGATAGACGCGGGATTTCCCTCGCCCGAATGCCGCGTGGAGTATCCATTGGACGGCGGCGCCGACAGTCCGTTCTATGAGTGGATTGCCGAATCGTTCCGAAGCATTCTGCCGCGCGCGGCGGCGCTCGGCCTTGTCCGGAGCGACGAGGTCGCAGGTATCGATTCGCTGGCCGGGCGTCTCAAGGAAGAGACGATTTCGCACCGGGGCGGCGTGCCCGGTCCCGCCATGGTCGGCTGCTTCGCGCGCAAGCGGTGACCGTTAACGAACGTGCTCAGGATGTACCTGGCTCTCTACCGGGTAGCATCCGAGCAACACGAGGGGTTGGCCCGATCCGCCCCAGTCCAGCTCTTCGAGTCGAACTGACGAATCGACCGCGATCCACCGAACCTGATGCGGCGAGGGATCGTGCCATGTTCGGCGCAGACTGCGGCGCTGGCTGGGCTACGATCGCCTGAGTCACCAGTATTGCGAGACCGAGAGCACGCACATCCGGGTCAGCGCCAGACGATTCGATTCGCAGGAAGGCCGTGCTGCGGATGCCTGGTGTGCCACGCAATCAAGCCCCAGGCAAGAATGCACCCGGCGGCCGTCCCGGCGATCAGGAACCAGATCACGGACGGCAGGCCGATGACCACGACGAACACGCTGCCCACCACGAAGATGAGCCCGCCGACATTGCCGGCGACTTCCGTGGAGGAGAAGTTGATTTGCGGCGACCACGTCTTCGGTGCCGTGGGAGTCGGAATGTGAGACGGATGCCGAGCGTACCATCTGTGAATCAGGACAGCGACCAGGGCGCTGGCCGCCGCGATGATCGTCACCATGCCGCCCAGTACGGGACCGACGAGGCCGAGCAGGGTAAGGACGATCGAGGTGACCGCCACACGCCTGATCGCGTCAGGAAACCTAACGGCGTCGGCACCGCCTTGCGGTCGGGCCCATGCCGCAAACGGAGCGACGAGCGTCAATGTCCAGAATGCGCGGTAGCCACGCCACCGCGCGCGCAAACGTTTGACGCGGCTGTGCCCTGCATCGGCCACCTCGCGCTCTAAATCCGCGATCGTCGGTTGAACGACCGTCGACAGCAGGTGAGCATTGAAAAGCAGCCGGGAGATCTTCAAGAGCATCGTGCCAGGGCGACGACGGGAGTCTGTGCGCCCAGTCATGACCTAAGGTCCCACGCAAGTTCGCGCGCGAACGCCGTCCACGCACGCCGCGCTCGCTCACCGAGGGCGGTTTGGCGATAGATCCGGCGTGGCAGGCCGATGCCGCCTGCCGGCAGGGACTCCTGCTCGGATTGGACGAGGCCCTTCGCTTCCATTCGGCCCAGGGTCACATAAACGGTGCCCCGCTTGAGCGCGCCCTCCGATTGTTCGACGAGCTGCAGACCGTACATTGGACCGACCGAGGCGAGGAGGTCCAGGATGAGCCGTTCCTTCTTAGGCAAGGAGACGATATGGTCGGGCGCCATGGGTGTATCTTACATAAAATAAGATCGATATACAATGGCAAAATATGCCCGTGGTCGCATTGGGAGCACGATCCGCGACCCTTACGGCATCGGCTTCTTCGTCTTCGTTGGTCCGACATCCGGTCGGGGATCGGCGACGAAGCCATCGTGGTTCGGCATGGTCACTTTGGGCAGGCTCTTGGCATCCATCATCACGTCTTCTCCAATGATGCCGTTGAGGTTCAGGATGTACGCCACGACCGCGTAGACTTCCGGCGGCGTCAACAGTCCTGGCTGATCGAACGGCATCGCTCGATTGACGTAATCCCACACCGTCGTGGCCTGCGGCCAGAAGCTCCCGACCGTCTTGAGAGGCCGCGCGGTGGCGAGCGTGCCTTTCCCACCGACGAGCGCGGCGCCGACGCCGCCACCTTCACCGTTCGGACCGTGGCAGCTGGCGCAGCGAGCGGTGTAAACCGTGCGTCCTTCCGCGACCGTTCCCGAGCCCTCGGGCAGGCCGCCGCCGTCCGGCGCGATGGCCGCACCCAGGCCGCGAACTTCGTCTGGCGTCGGCGGCCGTCCTACGCCGAATCGCGGCGACTGCGCCGCCAACGTTGCGGCACCCGCGAAGACGATCGCCAGCGCCGGCGCGCTACGCGTCCACATTGGTCACCGTCCCATCCGCCTGAACTCGCCAGAACTTCGTCCCGTTGAAGTGATAGATCGAGTTCCCGCCGCGCACCGCGACGAGCTCTTCGCGCGAGGGCTGCACGTAGCCGGTCTCGTCAACGGCGCGCGAGGCGATGACGGCTTCCCGGCCCTCGAAACGCCACGGCATTCGGAAACGCGTCAGCGCGATCGGCAACCGCGGTTCCTGCAGCTGCGCGGCGGTCCAACTCCGTCCGCCATCTGTGGTGACTTCAACGCGCTCGATCTTTCCGTTCCCGGACCACGCGAGGCCGGTCAATTCGTAGAGACCGATCCCTGGCAGCGTCTGTCCACCTGACGGGAAGGTGATGACCGACTTCGCTTCCATCTGATACGTGAAGATGCGCGCCTTCCCGTCGGGCAAGAGGTCCGAGTACTTCGAGGTTTCATCCCTGGCCATGTAGGGCTGATTGGTGAGCTTCAAGCTATGAAGCCACTTCACGTTCGTATTGCCTTCCCAACCGGGGTTGATGAGTCGCAGCGGATAACCCTGCGACGGACGAATCATTTCGCCGTTCTGTCCATACGCGAGGAGCGTGTTCTCCATGGCCTTTGATAGCGGAACGCTTCGCTCCATCCGGCAGGCATCCGCACCTTCCGCAATCACCCACGACGCTCCTGGTTTGACGCCGACTTCCGCAAGCAGCGTGGTGAGCGGAACGCCGGTCCACTCGCTGCAGCTGACCAGACCGTAGCTGCGCTGGACGTCGGGACCCGTCCGGGCGGCCCATTCGCCCGCGCTGTTGCCGCCACACTCCAGCACGAGCGTACGAGTGATCGACGGCAGCCGTTGGATCTCCGCCATCGTCAACGAGAGCGGTCGATCGACCATGCCGTGAATGACCAGTCGATGCTGAGACGGATCGATCGTCGGGATCCCCGCATGGTGCCGCTCGTAGTGCAGAGACGAGGGCGTGATCGTTCCCACGGACGCCTGCAGCGGTGTGAAGCAGGAACCGGTCTCAGGCGTCTTCGAGTCCCGGTGCCAGCGAACCGCCTTCTCGAACGGCGACCGCTCACCGTACGGTCCCAGCGGGGCGCCAAGTGTCCCTGGCGTGTCCCACGCGAGCAACTTCTGGCGCTGGGCAAGCCACCCTCCGCCGAGCGCCGCGCTCATCCGAAGAAGCTGCCGTCGGCTCGACCGCGGAACGTCGTTCATCGCGCCACCTCGCAGACGATTGTAAGGCCACTGGCGCGGTCGCAAGCGGCCTCAGCGGAATCAGCGCCCTGGGATCATGATGTGGGCGGTCGACGTGCCAGCGTTCATGATCCAGGCACCGTTCTCCCGCCGCTGTTCGGGCAGGCCGAGCGACGCTTGCGTCGCGCCGGGTACGGCGATCGTCACTTCGTGCGCGGAGACGTGATCGCGATCGGCGCCAGACAAGTGATACCAGACGGAGCCGAACTCGGGTTTCGCGCGCGTGCCGTTCTGTTCCATCTCTTTGAGCATCGCCTCGGATTTCGCGCGGTCGCCAGTCGATTCCGCTTTCAGGTTCTGCGCCTCCCGCGGCAGATTGCCCACGCTGGTGCACTGCACTGCGAACGGCTGCTGCTGCGGCATGCCAGATCGGTCGTAGCAGACCAGACCGTTCGTACCCTTCCGCAGCGTGTCGTACGTGAAGTCAGGCTTCCATTTGATGACGGTCGTCTGGTTCCGCACCCCTTCGGGTAATGCGAGCAGCGCCTTGTCGACGTCGGCTTGTGATGCGCCGGCTTCGAGCGGCGCGGGTGGAAGTGGCGGCGCGCCGCGACGACCCTGCGCGAACATGCCAATCGAGGCAGCCAGTGTGACGAGCACAATCGGGACGATACGTTCCATGATCACCTCGCGCGTGGCATTCTACGCCCACGGCGAGGCGACTCGTGCTGCGTGTTGGTTTAGGAGCCCAGGGCGCAACACACCCCGAATTCAGGCTCATAACTCAACGAAGAACGCCGCAATATCGCGGGCGAGCAACTCCGGCTCCTCGACTGGGGCGAAGTGACCGCCGCGAGGCATCGGGGTCCACCGGCGCACGTTGTATAGGCGTTCGGCCCATTCACGGGGAGGTGTCCCCTCATCGACAAAGGTGTTTGCGAAGACTGCGATGCCAGTTGGCACGTTGACGAAGTCCTGTGGTCCAAGCGTGACTCGGAATCGCCTGTTGTCGTTATCGAAGTAGTCCCGCATCGAGGATGTGATCGTCTGTGTGACCCAATAGATCGTCACCGTGGTCAAGAGGAAATCGCGAGAGAAGCGCTGATCGAGGTTTCCGGCAGAATCGGCCCACGAGCGCCACTTTTCCAGAATCCAGGCGGCGAGCCCGGCCGGCGAGTCGCTCAGCCCGTATCCGAGCGTCTGTGGTTTCGTGGATTGGATTGCCTTGTAGCCATATTCCGCCTGCCAGAATGCCTCATTGCGCTCGCGATACGTTTTCTCCGCTGCGGATAATGGCCGCGCCTCTGGTCCGGTGTAAGGACGAATCTCCAGATTACTCAGGTGGATGCCAATCATTGCCGTGGGATCTTTCATTGCCATGAACGTGGCGATCCCGGCCCCGAAGTCTCCGCCCTGAGCTCCGTAGCGCTCGTAACCGAGCCCACGCATAAGCCGGTGCCACAACCCGGCGACGTACTGATAGTTCACGCCCACCCGAGCGGGCCGCTCGGAGAAGCCATAGCCCGGCAGCGAAGGGATGACCACGTCAAAGGCGGGACCCTCAATGCCGTGGGCGTCAGGATCGGTCAGGAACGGGACGAGCGGAAGCAGCTCGACGAAGGTGCTGGGCCAGCCATGGGTCAGGATCAGCGGGATGCCGTCTCCGTGTTTCGCCCGTACATGAACGAAGTGAATGCGGACACCGTCGAGCTCGGCCTGGAACTGATTGGTGGCGTTCAGTGCGCGCTCTTGCGCGCGCCAGTCAAATTCATCGGCCCAATACGCAAGCAAGCCTCGCAAGTAATCAAGATCGGTTCCCTGTTCCCAGGCCGCGCCTGGTGCCGAATCAGGCCAGCGCGTGTTGCGGATGCGCGTTCGAAGGTCAGACAGAGTCTCTGCGTCGATGTTGATTGAGAACGGAGTGATATTTCGGGGGATTTCCATCGTAGATCACATTCTCTAGAGGCGAGCAGCCTGTAGTGAAACGGTGAATTAGGGATCGACTCCACCGATTCCCAGTACTACACCGTCGCCGATGCCAGCGATTCTACGCGGACGAAGGCCGGCGGCTTCAATCTCGGAATTCTCCTGCGACAACTGATCGGTGTCGGCACGCCGCGAGGGGACAGGGACGGCTCATCGCGGTCTTGGCAACCTTCTGGCGTTCATGCGGTCTACGGGCTGCTAGACTTCGACGCATGAAAACAGCAGCTGGGATCGCCCTGCTCGGTGCGGTGACGCTCGGAACATTGATCACAGCAGCGCCGTCGCCGGTTGCGTGCGAGTCGCTCGCGCAGGCGAAGGTAACGAACGGTCGCGTGCTGTCGGCTGAATCGGTACGAGCCGGCGCCTTCACGCCTCCGAACACGCCCAACGCCAATGCCGCCGCGGCGTTCACAACGGTCCCGGCATTCTGTCGCGTGACGCTGCAGCTGACTCCCTCCAGTGACTCCGACATCCGCGTCGAAGTCTGGCTGCCGACGGTCGGGTGGAATCACAAGCTGCAGGCGTCCGGCAACGGCGGGTTAAGCGGGGCGATTCCCTATCCGGCGCTGGCGGCATCGGTGCAAGCGGGATATGCCGCCGTCGGTACCGACGCCGGTCACGTGGGCGAGAACGCCGATTTCGTCGCCGGCCATCCCGAGAAGCTCGTGGACTTCGGACATCGCGCGATCCACGAGATGACCGTCACCGCAAAGACGGTCGTCACCGCGCACTACGATGCGCGTCTCATGCGCGCCTATTTCAGCTCGTGCTCGACCGGCGGGCGCCAGGCGCTGATCGAAGCCCAGCGCTATCCCGACGACTTCGACGGCATCGTCGCGGGCGATCCCTCGTGGGACCAGATGCGGCTCTACGCCGCGCGCGTGTGGCTGAACACCTACGTCAATCGCACGCCGGCGGCGGTGATTCCGCCGAGCAAGTACCCGATGATCCACAAGGCGGTCCTGGATAAATGCGATGCCGTGGACGGCGTGAGAGATGGCGTCATCGAGGACCCGACGAAGTGTGCCTTCGACTTCTCAACCCTGTCGACACTGTCGTGCATCGGAGCGGATCGTGCCGACTGCCTGACGAAAGATCAGATCGAGACCGCGAACGCGATGATGCGTCCGATCCGCGATCCCACGAGTGGAGCAGTGCTGCATCCGGGCCGCTACTATCCAGGATCCGAGCTCGGATGGGGCGGCGTGGCGGGCCCAGCCCCGTCCGGCGAATCGCACGAAGGCATGCGGAAGATCGTCTTCACGCCCGCCTGGGACTACCACACGATCAAGGTGCCGGACGATGTGGAGCGAGCGGTCAAGGCGGACAAGGGGTTGCTGTACGGCGGCGATCCCGATGTGTCGCGCTTCTTCAAGCGCGGCGGCAAGCTGCTGATGTACCACGGCTGGGCCGATCCGCTGGTCTCGCCGGACACGAGCGTGATCATGTTCAAGCGGATTACCGACACGGTCGGACCGTCGGCGGCGAACTCAGTCGCACTGTTCATGGTGCCGGGCATGGGGCACTGCCAGGGCGGTCCCGGCACCGACGTCTTCGACAAAGTCGCCGCGGTCGATCAGTGGGTCGAAACAGGGAAGAAGCCACAGTCGATCGAAGCCGCGCATCTCACCGCCGGCGTCATCGATCGCAGGCGTCCGTTGTGTGCCTATCCGACGACGGCGCACTACAAGGGCACCGGCAGCACGGACGACGCGAAGAACTTTCGGTGTGAGTAGGTGCGGCGGCTGCGCCGCCCCCGGGGCGGTTAGCGCTCAGCCCTGATCCTTGCCGCCGGGTTGCCAGAGTTGGATCGGGTTACCTTCGGGATCGGACAGCCTGGCGAAGCGTCCGTTCGGATAGATCTCAGAGTCCATTTCGACCGCGATGCCTCGTTCTCGAAGCTGGGCGGCCATCTTGTCAAGATCGCGGACGCGGAAGTTGATCATCCATTGGAAGCGCTGGTCGCCAAAGTACTTCGTGTCCTCCTTGAACGGTGCGAAGGCCGTTGTCCCTGCACTGGTCCGCCACGGCAACTTGTCGTAACTGTCAGGGATGGTGGTGACGCCGAGATTGGCCTCGTACCACCCCGCCAGTTTTTTGGGATCCTTGGCGCGGAAGAAGAATCCACCAATGCCCTGCACGCGTTCCATGTCGCTGGCTCCCTGGCGTGGCGCACTTACCGCGCCTGCCGCGGCTGCCGCCGCGCCGGCAATCGCGACACGAATTGCAGTTCGACGTGTGACGTCCGACGACTTGTTCATGCGCTTCTCCATCTCTACGGTCGGAACCGATGGCACCGGCCAGTCTACTGCCGCCTTGTCGCGATCAGGCGAGGAATTGGCACCGCCGCTGTCACCGCGCATTAAGCTCCAGACCGACTTGCGCGTGGAGGAGGGCTCGAAGTAGAACTCCAACATGGCCGTTCACTACCTGGAGATCGTCAGCAACGACGTAGACACCCTAACTGAACTCTACCAACACATGCACGGTCTCTCCTTTGGTCCCCCGGACCCGGACCTGGGGCAGGCCCGGGTTGCGACTCGAGCGGACGGAACTCTGGTGGGCATCCGGAAGCCCCTGGCCGCGCATGAACAGCCGATCATGCGCAGTTACCTCGCGGTTGAAGACATCCAACAAGCAGTGAAGAAGGCGGAGGAGCACGGCGCGACCGTGGCCTATCCGCCGACCCGACAGGGACAGCGGGGGACCTTTGCAATCGTGATTCAGGGCGGCGTGCAACATGGACTCTGGCAACGCTGAGCCCGGACACGAAGCCGCTTCATGCCCTCATCCGCTTCTCGACTCTGACAATCATAATCATCGCCTCATACTCTTTGACATCGGACTCATGTCCAAGTTCGGAGGCATACTGCTGCAATCGATAGACCGTCTGTCCGTGTTCGTTCTTTTCGCATTTCCCTCGCTTTTCAGATAGCGCTCGATGTCCTCTTGTGTCAGGCCTCATCGTACGCGAGAGAGGTAGATAGATTGCGGTGGGCTTGGGGCCTGGCCGAGCAGCGTGTTGGCCTTGGCCTCGAACGTCTGCACGGCGTCGGCGCCGGCAGCAAAGCGGGTCGGCGGCTCTTTGAGTGCAACGAGCTTCACGAGGGCGTCGGCGAGCTTGGCGGGGTCGCCACCTTGCTTCCCATTGGACCAGAGTCGTTGCCGCGAACGTGCTCGAATGTCGCGCGACCGCCGTCGGGTGTCGCTGCTGTTAGACGGCGATGGACCCCTGTGGCGCGCCATCTCTGCGAAACGTCCACAAACGCAACCCGCTCTCTGGCTCCACCGTTTCCACCAACCGCCGGAAGCCAAGGTGCTCGTAAAAAGCAACATTGTTCGGCTGGGCGGTCTCGAGATAGCAAGGGAGTCCATCCGCGTCCGCCCGATCGATGATTGGCTGAAGCAGTGCCCGACCCACGCCGCTTCCCTGCATCTCGGGCGCGACACCCACGACCATCACGTACCAATGCGACGCCGGAACATCGCGATGATGGTACGGGTCGACCGTTTCAAGCACGGAAAAGAACCGCTTTGCCGCATCTGTGCCCAAGGCATTCGGGAGCTCGTCGAGTCCGGCGGCAGTCGCCCGTTCTGGTGTGACCTCCCACGCGTTCGGTCCGAGCCAGACGCCAGCGCCCACCGGAGTACCCGCCGTCGTCAACACCTCTCCAAACAGCAATCCGTACCGGAGCAAGGGGGCGAAATGTGCAGGCGAGCGCGCTGCCCGTTCCACGGGGTCCGGGAACACATATGTCTGTAGCGGATCGTCTTGGAAAGCGAGAGCCAAGGCCGCCGCGGCGGCAGAAACATCCTGCTCGGCCAGACGAACAATCGTCGGACGTACCATGTGTGCAGTTCTCTGCAGGACGAATTGACGACGCGTGCCTGCTCTTTTCCGCTGACTAACTACTAGTAAGCCGACCCGCATATCATGGCCGACCCTGCGAGACCCGCAGCATAACGCCAACCGGCCCCGTCGAAGAATGTCTGCAACTTCTATGGTCAACGCCACCTGGATCGCCGTATATGGTTACGTAGATAGATCGTGCCTTGTCGTCCAGTGTAGAGTGACCCGTCCAGTCATTTCCTGGAGGACGCGAATATGGAAGACCCGACAAGACGCAACTTACTGAAAGCCGGGGCCGCGGCCGCGGCGATGGCCGCAATGCCACGCGTATTGGCTCAGCAGGCGGGCAAAGGAGGCAGTGCCAAGTTCTACGAAAAAGGCCCTGTTCGGATCCGCTATGAGGAGGCCGGGTCCGGTTTCCCTCTGATGCTGCTTCCCGGCGGGGGATTGAACGCGACAATCTCGTTCTTCACGGGCAACTCGCCCTTCAACGCGATCGAGGAGTTCAGGGGACGGTATCGCTGCATCACGGCGGACCTGCGCAACGCCACCACCGGCCAGTCCACCGGTCCTGTCGAGGTCGATCGGCCGTGGGAGTCCTACGCCGACGACCAACTCGGCCTGATGGATCACCTGGGCATCGACAAGTTCATGGTGATGGGGTTCTGTATCGGCGGCCCGTTCATCTGGAGTCTTCTGAAGCGCGCGCCGAATCGTGTTGTTGCGGCTGTGCTGGCGCAGCCCGTGGGGTGGCGGCCGGAGATGCGCGACCCGACGTACCCAGGCGTATTCTGGAAGACTTGGGGTCCAGCGCTTATTGCTCAGCGGCCCGAGATCACGATGCCGACGGTCGACAAGTTCGTGACCCGGATGTTCGAGACCGACCCCGACTTCGTCTTCACCGTGACACGGGATTTCGTGCGTGGTTGCCAAACCCCGATTCTGGTCCTGCCGGACGATTCCCCGGCTCACCCCTACGCCGTCGCCATGGAGAGCGCGATGCTCGCGCCGAACGCCGAAGTGAGCCTGTTCCCCTGGAAGGAACCCAAAGAGCGGATTCCGCTGGCGGTGCGCCAAATCCATTCGTTCCTCAAGGCGCATCGGCCTGCTTAGTAGCCGGAGGCGATCACCAACTGCACATTCTGAACCCCGACCTCACGGCGAGCCCGGTGATAGACTCCGCCGCATGGCCAAAAAGAAGAAAACAACAACTCGCAAGAAGAAATCAGCGGGTAAGAAATCGGGTACGCTCCGCCACGCCGCCGCACGAATGAAGAAGGCCACGCAGACGCGAAGAGGTCTCGGCGCGCATTCAGCGGGGCAGTCCGGCGATACCCAAGGATTGTCGAATGTGGAGGAGACAGATTCAGAAAGCGTGGAAGAGCTTGTGGAGGAAGGCCAGAACTTCGAGGCGGGTGCGTTGACCGGCATCGAAGACGCCGATGCCAGTCAGAGGGAAGTTCGCACCAGGCAGGTCCTCGAGGACGACGTGCCTCGCGAATACCTCGAGAACGATCTGGACCGGCTGGATCGCAAGAGCCCGGTCACGCACAGCACAGCGGCGAAACAGACGGCAGCCTCCGCCCCGCGGGTCAGTCGGGGGCCAGTCGATGCTCCAGGAAAGCGTCATCGGAAACCTCTTCCTCAAGAGCCATTAGACAAGCGTATGGGCGAACCGAGGGGCAAGCAGATGGGCCAGAAGAACGCAAAACGGGCCGACCGCGGCGGGCGACGCTAGCACGCCACCCTGCGCTACTTGCCGGGCTCAAGGAACGGCGGCCCCAGCTCATCGATAAACTCAACGATGCGCGCCAGCTCCACAGAATCGTCGCCCGCGGGACCGTAACGTAACGTCAGTCGAGGCTCTCGGAAATCCCGCAGACGTCCACTTGGCGATTTCCCGAAGGCTTTCGAACTGTCGCGATCGACGGCGCCGTGGAATGCTCCTTGCCGAAGGCCTCGCGAACGCCAATGTCTCTTGGGCATTTCGGTTCCGGCCTCGCCATCGATCTGGGTACGGCAAACACCTGCGTCTTTGCACCTGGAAAAGGAATCGTCGTCAGCGAACCTTCGGTCATCGCGTTCAATGCCGCGACCGGAGCCGTCGAAGCGGTCGGAACCGATGCCCGTGAGATGCTCGGGCGGAGCCCGACGAATCTGCGCCCGGTGCGACCGATCCGCGCCGGCGTCATTGCGGACTTCGACGCCGCTGAGCGAATGCTCACGCACTTCATTCGAAAAGCCCATCGGCAAACGGGCGCGTGGGTCCGCCCTCGCGTCGTGATCGGTGTACCGACGGAGATCACGCCTGTCGAGCGCCGCGCCGTCAAAGACAGCGCGCACCGTGCGAAAGCGAGCGAGGTGTATCTCATCGACGAACCGATAGCCGCGGCGGTCGGCGCCGGGCTCCCCATCTCGGATGCCGCCGGCAACATGATCATCGACATCGGCGGCGGAACGACGGACATCGCGGTCATTTCGTTGCTTGGCGTCGTCATTGGCCGGTCTGTCCGCGTGGCGGGCGATGCCATGGACGAGGCGATCATTCAATACCTGAGAAAGCGACACGACTTGCTCATCGGCGAACGAACAGCTGAAGAGATAAAGATCCGGATCGGCTCGGCCACCAAGCTCGATTCCGCCCTCACCATGGAAGTGAGAGGGCGCCATATCGGGAAGGGCGTTCCAAAGAAGATCGTCGTCTCCGACTCAGAGGTTCGCGATGCGATCTCGGAACCGCTCAAGACGATCCTGAAGACCGTGCGAGAAACCCTCGATCAGGTTCCTCCGGAGATGTCCGCCGACATTTACGACCGAGGGATCGCGCTGTGCGGGGGTGGTTCTCTCCTTCGCAATCTCGATGAATGCCTGCGCCAGGAAACACATCTTCCCGTGCAGATTGTCGAGAATCCGCTTGCGGCCGTGGTGCTTGGCGCCGGGAAGATGCTAGGTGACCAGGGGCTACTGAAGAGGCTGTCCGTTCACTAATCGCTTTCCACTTTCCCGCAGAAATGTGCGCCATCCTGGATGGCGAGACGAGTGCACACGAGATTCCCCTGCACGGATGCCCCTTTGCGGATGGTCGTGTCGCGAGCTGTGATGTTTCCGATGACTGAACCGAACACAGTGACCACCTTCGCGACAATCCGGGCGTGGATGGTGCCATTCGGGCCGATCGTCAGCGCGTGATCAGGCAGGTCAATGGAACCCTTGACGCGACCGTCGACGGTCAAGTCTTCTGACCCGGTCAATTCGCCGTCTACGGCGACAGAGCGACCAAGATTCGCCACCAACGTCTTGGCGCGGGCCGAAGACCGAGGGTCGGATGTCGCCGCCGCGGCGGCCGGTTGCACGGTCAATCCATCAGCGCTACTGCCTCGCGATTGCTCTCGGTTCCACATCTGCGCCCCAGAAGGCTTTTCGGCCACGCGTGAGCGGACTGTAGGGGCGCGAACAAGGCGCGGGCGGCGCTCTACATGTCCTCGAACGGCCGCACCTCACACTCCCCTTCGAACGTCGGCCAGTGCACGCGGTGCAGCTCCATGAACTGCCGCGCCACCTCCATCGCCTCCTCGTGCGACTTGACCTCGACGATGGCGAAGCCGCCGATGACTTCCTTGGTCTCGATGAATGGGCCGTCGGTGACGCTGATCTTGCCTCGGCTGAGGCGTACGCGGGCGCCGTCCGCAGTCGGCTTCAGCCCGGCTGTGTCCTTCAGCCGTCCACTGGCGAGCCCTTCCTGAACGAACGTCCCCATCGCCTCAAGCAGCCCCGGCGGGACGGGCTTCGATCGATCGGCTTCCGAATGTTTGATGAACATCATGTATTTCACGTGTTTTGTCTCCTCTGCCACATGGTCGAACGGAAGCAGCTGGTTTCGACAAGCCAGCACCATTGTCATCTCGCCGATCTGATGGACGAACATGGTTGGCCGCACCGTTAGTGTTTGCACTATGCGTGATAAAAGAGTGTTGGTTCGCTTGATGGTCCTTCAGGTGGGTCCGGGCAGACATCGCCCGCGACGACCAAAGATCACACGGCGGAATGGCCGGCAGAAAGCCGTGTTGATCGCTGAGCGCAAAATCCGCATGTGGGAATTTCGCCGCGCTAACAATCAACCCAGCCGTGGTGCCGATCGGTTCCAATCAACCTTCGGCGCGCTTACGCGGTCTTGCGCAAGGGCCGAACCTTCGGTCTGTTTCCTCGAGCTTTCATAGCGTGCCAAAGGTCCCACTTCCCCTGCAGCGTCAGCCAGATCTGCGCATCCCAGCCTGTCAGCGCCTCGAGCAGAAGCGCGGTACCGGCGCTGACCGCCCGGCGCCCCTTGACGATGGCGTTGAGCCGCTGGAAAGGGATGTTCATCCGGCCAGCCGCCTCCACCTGAGACACCTCAAGGGGTTCGAGGAACTCCTTGAGGAGCATCTCGCCAGGGTGCGTCGGCGGGCGATGAGTGGGCAGCATTGGGTTCCTCAGTGATGGTCGGTGCACCGCACATCGAACGCGTCGGCGCCTTCGAACCGGAACACGACTCGGTATTGATCGTTCACCCGCACCGCGTGCCAACCTCGGCGGTCACCCACGAGCGGGTGCAGCCGGTTCCCGGGCGGCACCTTCAGGTCCTCGAGCCGAGTCACAGCGTCGATCTGATCCAGTTTCCGACGCACGACCGGCCACAGCGCGCGAGGGATGCGCCGAGCCGCCTTGCTATTGACGCCGTTCCAGATGTCGCGGGTCGTGTCATCGGCCAGCGTCCGAATCACCAGGCTGACACTATAGCACGCCTAGTGTGCTATGCCGTGGATACGTCAAGTGCGCCGCGAGTGGCTCGCCGCGCATTTCAGCGCGGGCGCCGAAGACGAAGATGTGCGTCGGGCCACTTCGAGTCCAGCGACAATGAACGCGCACCCGAGCACACTCATCAAGTTGGGCCGCGCACGGACGATGATCGATGCGAGCAGCACTTCTGCAACGAAGTGAATATACCCGAATACGACAACTCCTCCGGGCTCCGCATCATGTATGGCCACGTCGAGAAACAGCAGGCTGAGCCATCCGGCCAACCCCATCCCGAAGAAGACCGCCCAGGTGAATGGAGTGGGTAATTTCCAGACCCAAGGCAGGATGGCGGACATTGGAATGAGAGTAATGAGGCCCGAATAGAACACCGATGTCGTGGGCGGATCGACACGAAGACTTGCCGTCAGCGTCTGATAGCCCGTAAAACTGACGAGCGTCAAGACGGCCCAAAAGAGGCTGGCAACATTGTGCGAAACGCTCGGCTTCAGAATGAAGACTGTGCCCATCAAACAGATGGCGCAAGCCGCCCACATCAGCGGCGGATACCGAACCCCCCTGAACTTCTGATCGAGCGCGATCACAAACAAGGGGGCGAACCACAAGGCCGCTCGCACGGTGTCAAGCCCCATGCCCGACGCGGCCAGCACTGCGGACACGGATGTGACGACCATCAGGATTCCGCGCCAGAACTGAACGTGGGGCCGTGTTGTTCGGAGGATCGCGATGCCTCTCGCGGGTCCAAGGACAACGAGGGTCAGCAGAACGTGAAGGGCGTAGCGTCCCCACAGAACCTCGAAAATGGAGTAACCAGCCGGCATGAACCTGGAGATCACGAGATAGGCTGCCCAAAATACCCCGAACAGCATCATGCAGATCATCGACCGCGTTCGCGTCGTCAAGCGCTCAGGCACCTTTCACCATACTTCGCACGAGAAGCCGATGCGGATGAGGAACGGACGCCGATTGTAGTAGTTCACGGCGATCAAGTGCATCGGCAATCCGAGGAAAAGACAAGCGCCCATGGGCGTGAATCGGACAACCATGAAAGCCGCTCTCCCACCGCTTTGGTGAGTTGATGTCTGTTATGCAGGCCGACGACCCAGACACCATCGCGCAAGGTCCATTCCCCTGTGCCCACGGCATCCACGCGTCGATGCGGCGCGCCGAAATTCAGAACAAGGGGGACTTCGGTCGAGGGGATGTGCCGCTCCTGAAGCGGCATGCGAAGGTTGCTCGAACTCGCGAAGTATCCGTGGACATGGGCGCGAAGGCGGGGATCGGCCCGTCGTTGCACTGTCTGCCATTGGCCCAGTTCGGATTTGTGTTCGCCGGCTTCCACGAGGAAGGTTCCCCGTTCGATCGGAGGAACCGTGGCGCGACCACGAGCTGCGGTGTGGTGTTCTTGTTAGTCATAATAAGGAAATTCATGAAGACGCTTCTGAATGCGGCCCTGCTGCTCACGCTGGCATCAGCCACGGCACGGGCCCAGATCAACGCGGGCGAGTTGAAACCGGAACCGGGCCTGCCCTTCACGATGACCGAGGTGGCGACGTTCAAGCTGCCCTGGCGAATTGCCTTTTTGCCCGATGGACGCATGCTCATCACCGAGAAAGTCGGCCCCGTCTGGCTCGTAGGTCAACAAGGGGAGAAGACGCCAGTCGACAACGTTCCGGAGGTCCTGTACCAGGGACAAGGCGGGGTGCTGTGGCGCCAGATGCCCAAGGGCCGGGGCGGACAGTTCGGCGCCCAGATCGCCTTTTCGCCTGACGGCAAGTACCTGTTTTTGACGGTCGGCGATCGACAGCGCATGACCCCCGCGCAGGATCCGAACCAGGCATTGGGCAAGATCCTGCGTCTGACACTCGACGGCAAGCCCGCACCGGGCAATCCGATGGCCGGCAAGATGGGCGAGGCGAGTGTTCCATTGATTAATCCGCCGCGCGATACGGAAGTGGCCAAGACGGCGCCCGTCGTCAGTACCTACACGTTCGCCGAACCGAACCTGGCGCCGTCGGAGACCTGGAGCAGCGGTCATCGGACGCCCTACGGTCTGGCGTTCGCGCCGGACGGGCGGCTGTGGGAAGTGGAGCACGGCCCGCGGGGCGGCGACGAGCTGAACCTGATCGAGCCTCGAAAAAATTACGGCTGGCCGCTCGTGTCCTACGCGGTCAACTACAACGGCGTGCCGATCCCCAGTCCGGATACCCGATCAGATCTGACCAAACCGGTCATCTACTGGACGCCCATCATCGCGCCGGGCAATCTCGCGTTCTACAACGGCGCGATGTTCCCGCAGTGGCGGGGCTCCGCCCTGATGAGCGGGATTGCGACGCGGACCCTCAACCGCATCACGTTCGACGGCAAGGGCGGAGCCAAGCCCGCCGAACGCTGGGACGTCGGGCACCGCATTCGCGACGTGGAAGTCGGTCCCGACGGTGCGCTCTGGATGCTCGAGGACGCCAATCCCGGAGGGCTGTTCCGCGTGACGCCGAAGTAGACGGCGTTGATTCAGGAGCCGGGCTGTTTCACGTAGTTTGCCACCTGCTCCATGGTTGCAAACCACACCTCGCCCTTCGATTTGATGTAGGTGATCAGCCGATCGAGTTGCACGATGCGCGACCGCCGTCCGCCGACATGCGGATGCTGCGTGAGGATGAACATCGTCCGCTCCTGATAGGCGAGATCGAATTCGGCCTTGTAGATCGCGAACACCGCATCCGGCGAGGGGAGCGAGCCGTTCGCCGTTTCGCCGTAATACACGTAGTCGTTCCCGACCTCGCTGATCGGGAGTTCGATCACACCGCTCGGCTGCCCGTTCGAGACGATCTCGTAGGGTTCGTCTGCGGCGAGCAGACTGCTGTCGTAGAGGAAGCCGGCCCTGCGGATCAGATCGAACGTCTGCGGACTAAACCCGGAACCCGGCGCGCGGACGCCCACCGGACGCTTCCCGGTCGCCTTCGTCAGATAGTCGATGGACTGGCCGAGCAACCGCTGCTCCTTCGCCGCGTCTCCGATACCGGGCCAGAATTCGTGGACCCATCCATGGACGCCGATTTCATGACGATGCCGCGACACGATCGCCGGCACCATCTCCGGGTGGAGCATGACGCCCATCGCGGGAATGAAAAAAGTCGCCGGCACCTGGTGTCGATCGAGGAGATCGAGAATCCGCGGCACGGACGTCGTCGCCCCGTATTCGCCGACTGACAAGGGCACGGGCAGAGGATTTGCTCGTTGCAGCAATTCATTGTCGACATCGAAGGAGAGACAGACGGCGACCCGCGCGCCGTTGGGCCAGGACCTGGGCGTGAGCTTTCTGCCGACCCTCGCCGTCCCGACTGCCTGCCGAATCTGTTCCTCGGTGGAATCGACGGTGATCGGATTCACGGCGCCCGATGGCTGCTCGTGTGACGACTGCGCGGGCTGGGCGCTTGGCGAACTGCAACCGGGCAGCAATCCAAACAGCAATCCGAGCAGTAGGACCGGGACAGCGCACGTGTGTCGCCTGCGTGAAGCATCCATGCTCGTCTCCCTCGCTCGCCGCTACTGCACGCGATCGATCCAGCCGTCGCCGATGTAGATTCGCGTCGGCCTGCCTGTCTCCTCCACGAAACGCACCACCTCCCCAACCGCGCCGCCGCCCGTGGGCGCGACGAATCGGAAGCGCCCGCCGCCGAGCGGTTCCAGTGTGACCGGGTTGTCCACGTTCGGCGCGTTGGGCGTGATGATCACGAGTTTCTGATTGAGTAGCACGACATTCGAATCTCCTCCGCGCCCGCGGTAGAGTCCCGCGAAGCGCGCCCACGCCGGGTCCCACGCCACGGTCGGCGGCTTCGACGCCGACGCTTTGGCCACAGCCTGTCCGACGGTGGCCATCAACTGCCGCGCGATGTCGAACGGGTTGGAGTCGTTGGTGTTCGTGAGAACGACGACGCCCACTTTGTCGTCGAGTTGAATGAGCGTCTCGGTCGTGTTGCCGGGATAGCCGCCGCCATGCCCGACGTACGTCCTGTCTTTGATGCGGTTGATGTCGAAGCCGAGGCCCGTCCCCGAGGTCCAGTTCTCTTCAACGGAGCGCACGCGATGCATCTCGCGCAGCGATCCGGTGCTCACGACCTGCACCCCGCCGCGCGGGCCTCTGCGGAACTGGGCCGAGACGAACTTCGCCATGTCTTCGAGGTTCGACGTCACGCCCGTCGCTGCCGCCATTCCGCGCGCGTCGACGAAGGGAAGCACCTCGCGGGTTCCGTCCGGCATGCGTCGCCCGTACGGCACGGCGAGCCCCGGCACATTCTTGTCCACGCTGGAGGCGAGCATCCCCAAGGGCTTGAAGACGTTGTGATCCACGTAGTCGGCCCACGGCTCGCCGCTGACCTGCTCGATGATCATCCCCGCGACGGTGTAGGCCAGGTTGGAGTACTTCCACCGTACCGACGGCGCGAACGCCGCCTGCCGATCGGCGTAGAGGTGACGGAGCTCGCCGGCCGTCGGGAACTCGAACGAGGTCCAATGGTCCCCGGCTTCGCGCTGCAGGCCCGAGCTGTGTGAGAGAAGCTGCTCGATCGTGATCGGCCCGTCGTCGTCTCCGGCAGGTTTGGCCTTGAACCATGTGAGGTACTTCGCGACCGGGTCGTCGAGGCGCAGCTTGCCCTCCTCACGCAGCTGCATGATCGCGATGGCGGTGAACAGCTTGCTGTGCGACGCCATGCGGAACTTCGTCGTCGGCGTCATCGGCAGCTTCGCGTTGATGTCGGCGAACCCGAAGCCCTTGGCCCAGACGAGTTCCTGATCGCTCACGACGCCGACGACGATGCCGGGGAGTCCTCGATACGCAATTTGTCCTTCCATCCACGCCGAAAACAACCGCTCGGTGCCGAGAACGTCGGGGTCACCAGCAACCGCTGCGCGAGCGGTGGCAGGCTGTCCCGCCGGTGTGGATGCGCCCGGCATGGCCGCGGCGCACGTGAAGGCGACGACGGCGATGCCCAGCGCCAGAGGCGTACGCGAGGATGGAAGCAGGCGGTACATGGAGCCTCCCTGATGGTTGGATGCGAAGTACGCGCAAGCCTCTCGCAAGCTGCCGACGACGTCAAGGTGACAAAGGCGATGCCGGGTGTAGGATGGCGCCACAGGTTTGGAGTTCAAACGGAGGGCTCGAATGAACGGTCTGATGCGATTCCCACAGCTCTTTGGCGCATTCGCGCTGATCGGTGCGTCCAGCCTGCAGGCTCAGAATCCTGCCGCTCCGGCCGCCATGACGCCGCGGCTCGACTCACCGCAGGCGAGCGTGATTGTTGCAACTCTCCAGCCGCGGACGCCTGCCATCGCGAAGAACGGACATGCCACGAATCGTGTGCTGATCTACCTCGACGATGGTGTGATGACCCGCAAGGAAGGCGACCAGTCGACCACGATCGAATTCCGCCGGGGGGATGTTCGCTGGCGGCCGGCGAGCGGCGCGTACGTCGCCGAAAACATCAGCGACCACCCGATTCGCATTCTCGAGATTGACCTGAAAGGCCCGCCTGCTGGCAAAGCACCGGCGACTCCACTCGATCCGGCGACGGTCGATCCCCAGCATTACAAGGTCGCGTTCGAGAACGAGTCGGTGCGCGTGCTCCGCATCCATTTCGGCGCTCATGAGAAGGGCGGGACGCACGAGCATATCCTGAACCGGGTTGTCGTCTACCTGAATGACCAGCCCGGAGCGAAGGCAGACGACGTTCGCATGGCGGGTGCCGCGACGCACGCCGAGGAGAACGCGTCCGGAGTGCCGGCCGACCGAATTGCGGTCGAGCTGAAGTGACATCCCAGCGGGCGCTCGCCGGGCTGTTGATGGTCATAGCCACCTGGGCCGCCTGCGGCACGGCGGCGGCCCAGGAGTTTGCCGGGCGGGAGAAGTTGCGCGCCCATTCAGCCGAGTTCCGGCGGGAGGTAATCAAGGTCACCAACGGCGTGTGGGTCGCCGTCGGCTTCTCCGACGCCAACTCGGTGTTGATCGAAGGCGAGGGCGGGTCGATCGTGGTCGACACGACCAGCGACGTGGAAGATGCCAAAGCGGTGAAGGCCGAGTTCGCGAAGCTCTCCACCGCACCGGTCCGCGCCATCATCTACACACATGCGCATCCTGACCACACCGGCGGCGGCGGCGTGTTCGCCGGAAACGATCATCCCGAGATCCTCGCTCACCGGCTCTTTGTGGACCGCGTCCCGGACGTGGGCCGCAACGGGCGCGACGGGGGCGATCAGTTCGGCTCCACCTTGCCGGAGGCGCTGTTCATCAATGCGGGCACAGGGCTGGAGTTCGGACGACATCCTGCTCCAACCGCCTACGTCGCTCCGACGCGAACGTTCAGCGGAGACCGGCTGGAGCTGACCATCGCGGGCGTTCGCCTGCAGCTGCTCCACACGCCGGGAGAGACGCGCGAAAACGTGGCCGTCTGGCTACCCGACAGGCGCGTTCTGCTTCCGGGCGACGACTTCTACAAGTCCTTCCCGGCCCTCTATGCAATACGCGGTGCACGCCTGCGTCCGATCGACCAGTGGATCGCGAGCCTCGGCCTGATGGTCGATCTCGGTGCCGATTACCTGGTCCCGGGACACACGCGGCCTGTGATCGGGAGCGCCAACGTGCGCGCGGCGCTGACCATGTACCGCGACGGCATCAAGTCGGTACTCGACCAGACCCTGGAGGGGATGAAGAGAGGCGAGCGACCGGATGAACTGGTGCAGCACGTCACACTCCCGCGCTTGCTGGCCGACAGCCCCTACCTGCAGGAATTCTACGGAACCGTGGCCTGGTCGGTGCGCGCCGTCTACGCCGATTATGCAGGGTGGTTCGATGGCAACCCGACGAAGCTCTTCCCGCTGCCCGAAAGGGACCGGGCGGCCCGGGTCATCGAGCTGGCCGGCGGTCGCGAACAGGTGCTGTCGCGGGCGCGTCGCGCCCTGGCCGACAAAGACTTCCAGTGGGCCGCCGAGCTGTCCGACTACGTGCTGGCGATCGACGACAGAAATGTCGAGGCGAAGCGGCTGAAAGCGGCGGCGCTCAGCGAACTCGGCGAGCGGCAGCTCAGCGCGATCGCGCGGAACTATTACCTGTCCGCCGCCCAGTATCTGCTGCGCGACCTACCCGCCCGCTGAGGAACGAGCGATGGCGCTCTGCGAATCTCGTCGCCTCGGGAACCGGGCTCGGGATCAATCTGAAGCGCTGACCGGGCGAACCTGGGTCGCCGAAAGGTTCTTGCCAGGCTCGAAGGCGACAGTCGTTCCTTCCGTCAGGTCGTGGAACCACACACCGCGCACGTCCGTGCGTCGAAACGTATAGCTCTTGCGGTCCTCGCCGAGAAGCGTTCCCACTCCTCGGTCCCGCTGGAGTTGCATGATGGTGCCGTTCACACGTCGTGTCCCACCTGGCGGGTTTCCTGGATGCCGTCTTCATAGGGATCGATAGTGACCATGTGCCGTTCCTCGTTCCGAACTCTACTCCCACTCAGTGTCGAGGCAACATAGGACTTGCCTTGCTTCTTACGAGGTCGTCGCCCTCCGCGCCGCCGCCAGCCCGACGTCATTGATCAGGCGGTGGCTCGCCAGACGCGCCGCGGATTCGGCATCGTGTGTCGGCAGGTACACCATCGGACGATCCCGGGCGAGATGCCTGATTGCGCAGAGCGTTGCAGCGGCCACATCGTCGTCGGCGCTGACACCGTCGACCCGGCCGGTGAGCATCCGTTGCTGATCATACGAAGTGTCGCCGGCCAGAAAGTACGTCGTCCCCTGATTCTCAATCACAACGGAGATGTGATCAGCCGTGTGCCCGGGAGTCGCCACCGCGACCACGTCACCCGCCGCGGTCAATCGCTTGCTCGCCGCGAAGGGACCGAAGGTTTCGGGAGCGAGATCGAGCGGGACCGGATCAAACCACGATGGCCATCGATTTGGCAGGTATCCACGCATGCGGCCCATCCATCCGCTTGCCGTTCGGAGTTCGCCGCGGGACACAAGAATCTCGGTCTGTGGGAAATGTGCCAGGCCACCATCGTGGTCTGCGTGCAAGTGGGTGAGGACGACACGTTTCACATCTCGCTGCCCGATGCCAAGGGCGCGTAACTGCGGACCGATTTCCTCATCACGCTCGATTCGAAATGTCACTTCCCATCGCATGTAGGGATGCAGGGACTTGCCGGTCTCGAGCAGGTGTGTCCCCTGGCCGGTATCGACCACGATCACACCCTCCGGATGGTCGATGACCCAGGCATACGTAGGAAGCCATCCGGTCCAGTGCCGGTCGGAGAATACGCCGAGCCGTCGTCGCAGGCCGCGCCCTCGTCCTTCGACCTGCGCGGTCTTGATCCGGACGGAGCCGGTTTGGATCGAGTGGAGCTTCATGCGTTCACCGCGATCGATCGCACGATGTCCGGCTGATCGAAATGCACCATGTGGCCGGCATCTGGCACACGGAGTACCGTACTGTTCGGAGCCGCAATTGCTGCCGGCAATTCTGTCACCACAGAGACCGAGGTCAGCGCGTCTTGTTCACCGAAGACGTAGTGAACAGGAACCGTCACGCGTGGCGGATGAGCAAAAAGATCCAGCGCGGCTATCTCGGGCAGGAGCTTGCATTGGACGGCATTCATGTTGCGCAGAGCCCTCACACCACCGACAACGCCGTAGGTGCGAATCAGGCCGAACAGCAGTTCCCGGAGCAGGCCGCTGAAGCTCTTGTCGCGCTCGATTGTTCCGAGATCTGCCAATAGGCGGGCGCGCCGTTGGAATTCGGCCAGATTCAGGTACGGCGGCCGTCCAAGTTCCATGACCCTTCGGCGCACCCGGCGGCGGTCGGCACGAAGCGCCTGCTCCTGGAGAAATGCGTAGGCGCCGGCATCGCTGCTGGCAGTCTGCAAATCAGGGGATATGGCGAGGACCGACGTCAGGCGATCGGACTCATGCTCGACGGCTTGCAGGACGATCGTTGCGCCCCACGAGATGCCGAAAATCAGGACGCGTTGCTGTGTCTCGGCGTGCAACCACCGCAGGATAGTCCGCAGATCCTCGACCTGCTGTGGCAGGCACACGCGTTGTGCGTCGTTCTGTGACGTGTTGCCGCATCCCCGTTGCTCCCAGTACCCGACGAGAAAGTCGTTCTCCAGATTCAGGAGTCGCTGAAACTTCGCGACTTCATGCAGCAGCGGCAGGCCCGGGCCGCCCTGGACGATCAAAAGCGGAGGGAGCCCAGAACGTGCGGCGCAGAGACGGATACTTTGGCGAGAGCCGTTGATATCCAGCGTGATGGTCTTGTCGATGGCCAGCGGTGCTCTGGTCGTCATGGTCGCTACAACTCCTGGATGCGGTGTGACTGGCACGAGCAGTGCGACGTCCAGCCTCCATCGATTCGTACGTAGAGTTAGCATGTGCTAACCTATGAGCCAAAAAAATTACGCGGCGACCCTCTGAAACAGCGCGACGAGATCGGTTTTCCACCGCATGGCCGGCCCTGGTACCGCTCCGACGTGGAGCATGCGGGTCAGCTCGGCGAGAGTGCCCTGCAGGCTCGCCGCCGCGATGTCGGGGTTTACTGCTGACCTGCCGCGGCGCGGTCGGGGCGCCAGGCTCATCAGTGACCGGGCCAGGCCAATCATGGTCTGTCGCCGGACGGTCGGCCCGGCCTGTGGCCAGAGGACGCGCGCGCTGTCGGACAGAAACGCCATCGCTTCCGGGTGCTCGTCCACGAGCTCGAGGACTTGGCCGATGTACCCCTCCAGCTTGTCGTCGAAGCTTGTCGCAGCGACGATGGCGGCATTGCACTTGGTCCACAGACGTCGATGACAGGTCTCGAACAGATGCAGGGCCAACTCCTCCTTGCCTGCGAAGTGCTTGTACAGCGCGGGATTCGTGTAGCCGCTTTCCCGGGCGATGTCACGAATGCTCGTGGCGGCGAGGCCTTGCTCGCTGAACAGCTTCATCGCCGCGCGGAGAATTTGCCGCTTGGCCGGGGGATCGTCCTCGCGAACGTAGAAGGGAAGCATCGCAGCCATCGTGTGATCAAGTTAGCATACGCTAACCTACGCGTCAACGCCGTCGAACCTGGGCGAGCCCGGCACGAACCGGCTGTCGGCCGGTGTAACCTACCAACATGCCGCTCGGGTTCCTCCATGGCCTGCGGTCGAAAGGACCGACTGCCTGGCTGACGCTTCAAGCGTTACTGGCGCTCGCGACACCCGCGCGTGCGCAGTATGTCCAGATCGACTCGTTCGAGGTGACGCCGTTCGTCGGCCTCAGGTTTGGAGGGACTTTCGACGTGCGGGCGGAGGCGCCATCGCAGACTCAGGCCATCTGGAAAGACGCCTCGAGCTATGGTCTGTCTGCCGGTGTCCGTTTCGATGACTTCTCGATGATTGAGTTCCGATGGACGCGATCGACTTCGACGCTGCGGTTCGACGCGCCATTAGGACTCCTGGGCGCGTCGCTCGGAGACGTCACGTTGAACCAGTTTCACGCGGACTTCACGCGTGAGTTCGCCATCCCCGAAGTAAAAGGCCTCCGATCGTTTCTGACGGGAAGCGTCGGTGCCACGCACGTTGCCGCGGCGCACGATGGTTTCACGCGCTTCTCGTTCGGTTTCGGCGCCGGATTGAAAGAATTCCTGGGCTCTCGGTTCGCGATACGCGCCGAGGCGAAGTGGCTGCCCATCTTGATTGATCCAGAAGTGGGCGCATGGGCGTGTGGCACGGTCGGAGTCGGTGGCTGTCTCGTGGTCCTGACTGGACCACTGACGCAACAGTTCGAACTCAGCGTCGGGCCGGTTGTGCGCTTCTGACGAACGGAGTGGCCCGGCGGGCCGGGTTCATTGAGTGCCGACGGCCGCGATTGGTATATGGTTTCTCCGCATGCCGTCAATCGATCTGCGTAGGCGGGCACGCGTGCTGGGATCCGGCATCGCGCTCTCTGGCGCGCTGTGTGTGTCGCTGACGGCGTTGCCCCAGCAGACTGTGGCGCCGCCGACGTTCATGAAGCCGGCGGATCTCAGGAAACTGCCGATGCCGCCAGCAGATCATCAGCTTGCCTACGGCGACGATCCCAACCAAATCGGCGAATTGCGACTCCCGCCTCGTCCAGCTCCGCATCCTGTTGTCGTGCTCGTGCACGGCGGATGTTGGCAGCCCGGAGCCGCGCGCTATCTCGCGGCGATGGGCGACACGTTGAAGAGCGACGGCATCGCCAGCTGGAGTATCGAGTACCGGCGGCTGGGCCAGCCTGGAGGCGGCTGGCCGGGCACGTATCTCGACGTCGGTCATGCCATCGATCACCTCCGCGGGCTCGCCGCGCCGTACACACTGGATCTCAATCGAGTGGTGGTGCTCGGCCACTCCGCCGGGGGACACCTGGCGATGTGGGCCGGAACGCGACAGCACATCGACGCGAAGAGTCCATTGTTCATCCCGCGACCGTTGCCGATTCGTGGCGTGATCAACCTGGCTGGCACGATCGACATGACTGCGAACATCTCTCACATGGAGGAGATGTGCCGCGGCCCGGTGGTCACCGACATGCTGGGCGGAACACCGACGGCCGTTCCTGACCGCTACAAAGAGGTTTCTGCGGATACGATGCTGCCACTTCGCGTTTCCCAGATCCTGATCTGGGGCGACCATGAGGACTACGTGCCGCAGCCGCTCGCGGAGCAGTACGTCAGCGCCGCGACACACGCCGGCGACCGGGCACGTCTCGTCCTGGTGCCGCAGGCCGGACACTTCGAGACCGCCAGCCCGTTCACCGCTGCGTGGCCGATTGTGCGCGAGGCGATTCGATCCTTGTTGTCGAACTGACACAAACGTCAATGAAACGAGCGCTGACCGTGCAGGCTGATCGTCGGGCGTTCCTGACCCGAATCGGCGCCCTCGCCGGCGCCGTACCGCTCGCGGGATTGGCTCGTCAGGCGGAGCCCCGCCGCGTCAGACGCATCGGCTTTCTGATCGGCGGCGAGCGCGCGCTCATCGACGCGTTCAAAGACGCGTTGCGCGCGCATGGTTACATTGAGGGGGAGAATCTCCGCCTCGAGCTGCGGATCGCGGCCGGTCCCGAGACTGCGAAGTACGCGCTGGAATTGGCGACGAGCGATCTCGAGTTGGTTGTCGCGGCCGCATTGCCGCAGGCGCTCGAGATTCGCAAGGCCAACCCGGCCATGCCCATGGTCATCGCGACGTGTCCGGGCATGATCAGCAATGGCTTCGCGAAGAGCCTCGATCATCCCGGCGGCAACATCACCGGCATGGACGAACTGCCACCCGGCGTCACCGCGAAGCGCTTGACCTTGCTGAACACCGCGGTACCGAACATTTCGCGAATCGGGCTGCTGTCGACAACGCCGGGGCGCGGCGGCCATGAAGCGCAACTTGCCGAGGCGGAGCAGGCGGCAACATCGCTTGGACTCAGCGTGAAAGCGTATCGCGTCGCGTCATTTGACGAACTGTCGCCGGCGCTCGCAGCGATTGTGGGCGACGGCATGAACGGGCTCGCCAACTTTCAGGGCGGACTGTCTCTCGCCAATCGAAAGTTGATCGTGGACTTCGCCGCCCAACAGCATTTGCCTGCCGTCTATCAGGCAACGCTGTTTGCCGAGGCGGGTGGCCTGATGGCGTGGGCTCCGAACCTGGAGGATCAGTTCCGGATCGCAGCGGGTTATGTCGACCAGATTCTCAAGGGCGCCAAGCCGGGTGATCTGCCGATCCGCCATCCAGCCCGATACTTTCTGACCATCAACGCGAGCGCCGCCAGGAATCTCGGGTTGATTCTTCCACCGGCGCTGCTCGCGGGAGCGGATCGCATCCTGCCGTAACCGAGCCATTGAGAAGCCGGCGCGCTAGTGTTCGCGGACAATCAGGGTACCGGTCATGCTGGGGTGAATGTCACAGTGGATTCTGGTCGTCCCCAGCTTGGTCATGGTGAACGACTGCTCGCCGCCGTTGGGGGGCAGCTCATCGGTCTTGCGAAAATCGGTCGCCTCCGGCGAATCGGCGACGATGTCGTGCGTGAGCGCGTCTGCGTTGACCCAGCGCAGGCGCTCGCCTCTGTAGATGACGATCGGCTCGTCGCCGAACGCCCAGTCGCCCAGCGAGACGGCGTTGGGCAGGATGTAGGCGCTGGCGGTCACGGGCGGGGTTGGGGGAGTTGGACCGGTCGGCGGCAGCCGCGACGAGTCGTTTCCGCAGCCGGCCATCCATAACGTGGTCAACGCCGTTACTGCGGGGAGCAATTGGCGTAGAGAGATCATCACGATCTATATATGTGCCACGGCGCGAAACTATTTCAGTGACGCGAACGCTGACAAATCGAACAGTCGGGTTAGGACGAAAATCGCATGGCCGTAATTGACTGGTTGCTCGATTCGGATCCCACCATCCGCTGGCAGGTGTTGCGCGATCTCGTCCATGCGCCTGCTGAAGTCGTCTCGGCGGAACGCGCGCGGGTGGCGACCGAGGGCTGGGGTGCCAGACTGCTGGCGTTGCAAGATGAAGACGGCCAGTGGGCGGGAGGCGCGTGCTTCCCGGCGCGGAGCTTCAACTGGCGCGCCGAGAACCAGGGCCAGCCCTGGACCGCCACGCTCCCCACACTCCAGCTGCTGCGTGATTTCGGGGTCGACCCAGGCGCTGACCGTGTGCGCCGGGCGGTGGCGCTGGTCAGAGACCGCTGCCGTTGGGAGCACGCCGGGCAGCCGTTCTTCAGCGGCGAGGTCGAGCCGTGCATCAATGGCAGGACCGTCGCGTTGGGCACCTACTTTGATCAAGATGTTGATGGCGTGGTCGCCCGCCTGCTTGGTGAGCAGCTCGAGGACGGCGGGTGGAACTGCGAGGCGGAGAACGGTTCCGTCCGCTCGTCGTTCGCGACCACGATCAACGTCCTCGAAGGCCTGTTGGCGCACGAGCGCGCAACCGGTGGCTCTGCGGAATCCATTGCGGCTCGCCTGCGGGGTGAGGAGTACCTCCTCGAACGAAAGCTGGTTCGACGCAAGAGCACCGGCGACGTCGTCAACCCAGCCTGGCTGCAATTCTCGTTTCCAATCCGCTGGCACTACGACGTGCTGCGTGCCCTCGAATACTTCCGCTCGGTCGGAGATGTGCCGGACTCGCGGATGGACGAAGCGATCGATTTGCTCCGATCCAAGCAGCAGCCCGATGGCACCTGGTTGCTGGAGAACACGCACCCCGGCAAGGTCCACTTTGCGCTCGAAGACGGCGACAGTCGGCCCAGCCGGTGGAACACGCTCAGGGCGCTGCGCGTCCTCGGCTGGTACTCAGGAGCCCGTCTGTTTACCGTACCGGCCTCTTAGGGACGCCTGCCCTCGGGATTCGCGGCGCGCCAGATCTGGAATTGATCGATCGCGTCGGACTGCATCAGGATTTTCGACCAGGGATCGATCGTCACGGCCGAGCGCTCGCCCGCAGGCGTCTTGCCCGTGCCGTCGGTCATCGGCAGCGTCAACACCTTGCCGTCAACGCGCACGTCGAGCGGCATCGGGAACGGCAGATTGTCCGGCACCTGCCAGCGCACCTTGAGCGTCCCGTTCTCACGCGCTGCGATCACCTTGGGCAGGGCGGCGCGATACAAATAGACGTCGAAAAACCACTTGTAATCCTTGCCGGTGACGTCGTTCACGATCTTCAGATAACCCTGGGTGGTGCCGAACTGCGGCGTGAAGTTGCCGGGCCTGGGATCGGGACGGCCGTAGACCAGCGTGCGGATCGACTTAAAGAAAGCCTCGTCACCGATCAGTTTGCGCAGCGTGTGGGCGACCCAGCTGCCTTTGGGATAGATGTCGCCGCGCGGGCCGGTCGGGTCGGCGTAGACTTCCTTCTCTGCACGTTCCCTTCCGGTGACGAGCGGCTGCTCATTGCGGATACCGGCACGCTGGGACTTGAGCTGCGCCATGTAGTCGATTTCGCCGCCGAGGTACTCCGCGATCAGAGGCTGTGCGTAGGAGCCGAGGCCCTCGTGCAGCCAGAGATCGTCGTAGTTCGCGACCGACAGCTGGTTGGCAAACCACTCGTGCGAGAACTCGTGATTCAACAACCAGTCCCACCCGAACATCGTTTTGGGATAGTTGTCGCTGTAGCCGATCAGCGTCTGGTTCTCGAGACCGGAATACGGCACTCGGATCACGCCCATCTTCTGGTCCGCCCACGGATATGGTCCGATCACGGTCTCCCAGAAATCGAGCGTCCGAGGGAATTCGGCGAAGAGCTCGGCCGCCGGCTTTTCCTCGCCCGGAAGATAGTAGAAACGCATGGGGATCGTGTTGCCGAAGCGGCTCTTGTAGTCGGCTTCCATAACCTGGTACGGCCCGACGTCGAGTACCGAACCATAGGTGTGGATGCTGCGCGCGTGCCAGTTCCAGGTGGTCCACCCGTCCTTCTCGACCCTGCTGACCAACGCGCCGTTGCCTGGCGCCATCAGCCCCGTGGGCACCGTGTAGTGAAGGTCGGACGTCGAGGGCTTGAGCGTCGGATGATCGAGGCACGGGTAGAGCAGATCGCATCCGCCCCCCCAGAGCGAGGTGTCGATCCAGGGATATTTGCCGTCGGGCGTCTTCATCCAGGTCGTGCCGCCTTCCCAGGGCGGACGCTTCGCGAGCGGCGGGGTCCCCGCATAGACGACACGCGCTTCGAACTTCGCGCCGGCATCGAACGGCGTCGCGAGCGCGATGCGGAGCTGTCCCTCGGGATTGGAGTAAGCCGACGGCGCGATCTTCCTGCCGTCGATATCGATCTCGGAAACCGCGAACCTGGGAAATAGATCGAGGATCAGCGTTGTGATCGGCGTCTTGGTTCTGAGGCTCAGCGTCGTCACGCCCTCGATGCGGCGTTCCTCCGGGAAGACCTTCAGCGCGAGATCAAGATGATCGAAGATCAGCGCCAGTTGCTCGGCGGGCATCGGGCCGCCCATCTTGCGGGTCTGGGCGGTGAGATATTTGGGATCGCTGGGATCGGTGACCGGCGCCGCCACCTGCCGTTGCGCGTGCGCTGCGGGAACCGGCGGGAGCATCGCCGCGCATATGATCGCCACCCAGATCGCCGCCTTGCGTTTTTGTCTCACCATCTCTGCCACACCCGAGCCGAGCTCCACCGGTCAGCGTTAGCGCATCAGCCCTTCGAGTTGGAAGGCATGCCGAATCGGATGCATGACCGCATGCTCGAGCATCGAGTCGATACAGTACCGCGACTGCCATCGGGACTGATACTCCGGCGTCTCGAGCCGATCATCGCCGACGTCGCGCAGTGGCGCGCGCCACTGCTCCAGCACGTGCTCCATGTAGCTGTCGGCTTCTGCGGCAAGGGCTGCCGGCTCTGGTGGTACGCGGATCTTCGGATCCGGTAACTCGAGCATCTCGCACATCCACGTCATGTAGCCGCGAGCGGCACGAAGGACATGGTGGAGCAGTGTCTCGAGCGACGCGTACGCGGGGTCGTCAGTCTTCGGTAGCACGACCGATGCGGCACGTGCCTGTTTCCAGACGACGAGGAAACGTCGGAGGTGTTCGTCGTGTAGAAGGACCAAGGCTCGAACAGCCCGAGAACGATACGCGAGAGCAGTTGATGACATCGTGGCTACTGAGCTCCTTCGTTCGCTGGTCGGCAGCGCTACTTGCACGACATCAACGTCGGCGCAGCCTCGCCTTCCATCCTCGTCGTCGGCGGCTGCGAGGCATCGTAGACGATCACTGCCAAAGCGCGGCGCGGTGCGGGGCCCGTCGCGACGAGTCGCATCGCGACGCCGGCCGGAATCACGAGTGTGTCCCCTCTGTTCATGACATACGTGCGGTCAGCAGTCTCGAGACATTGCTGCCCGTCCGCAACGAAGAAGCCTTCGATGCCTGAATGATGATGAAACCGCGACGTCAGACCGGACGGGATGTACGCGGACATTGCGAGCATCGAATACTTCTCCGCCGGCGGCAGCGGCGGCAGGGCCGCCGCACTTACATGCTGACCGCCGTGGTGGGCCGTCGCTGCGCGCTCGATTGTCATGAGCCACGCGACACCATGCGCCGCGAACGCGATGCTGGCCGGACCAACCGCAGCTTTTGCGGCGTCCTCGGTTTCGAATCGATCGATGTGCCAGACCAGGGGCGCCCCGAGATCAGGCGGGAGCGGCTTGTTTTCGATCAGGCTGCAACCGATCTCCCCTCGACGTTCCGGCGAGTGTTCGACGAAGGCGGGCTCCAATTGCGCCCACGCCATCCTCGCTGAAAGGATGAACATGATCGTGGCGCTCAGGGTCGCCGCCTGTATCGGGAACTTCGAGCTCAATCGGTTGGCAGACAGTGTAACGGGCTGACCCGGGCGGGGAGAAGCCCAACACGCTTACTTGGGCGCTCCAGCGCTTGATTTCACGGTGACCTTCCCCTTGAGATTGAGACTGGTCAAGATCCGCTGGCCGTCAGTTTTGGTTCTCGCGGGTGTGTAGCCGGTGCAATTCCCATCCTTATTACACAGGATCATCGTGCCCTTGCTGCCAACCTCACAACCGTACGAGCCCTGGTCGCTGACGCCAAGGAGGTCCCCTCCTGCCGCATTGCACGCATTCTTGATCTCGTCCTTCGAATGCTTGCCGAGGTTGACCTCCGCCGCAAAGACCATTGGCGCGGCCACGAGTCCGATGAGGGCAACGATCGTCGTGCCGACGGCGATTCTCCATCTGTCCATCTGGTCCTCCCTATTCTGTCGTTCAACGAATAGTGAGTTGATGGGCCCGAGCGTTTCGGAAACGGCCCGCGCGGCGTCCGCCGATCACGTCGAGCTAGGGGAGTGCGTCGTACGCGTAAATGCTGCTGACGTCGAGCACGTCGCGCGGCGTCGTGGTCGTGCCGAGCGGAGAGGCGATCGGGTCGTCGATTCGATGACCCTTGAGCTGCGCTCCGGCCGACATCGTCGGAACATACGTCCGGCCGTGGCTCTGTATCCACGATTCCCAGATGCGATCGACATTGCAGTGGTTGAGGTAGAACACCGGATCGTTCGGTGATGTGCCCGGCGCCATGTCTCCTCCGACCCAGACATGCACACGGTTGTGCAGCATCGGACTGCCGGAGGGGTCGCCCGTCCATCCTTCCACTCGATTGCGAAAGCCGTCCGAATCGGCGTCCCACTGGGCCGCATCGTTCGGCGTCAGTTGCAACGCGTCGTGCACATCTGTGGAGGTCGGCAACGTCGAGATGCCCGAGCTCGCGAACGATCGTTCGAGACCACGGTTTGTCGTGCGAAGCTGACCGAACGCGTCCGATTCGATGCGCACTCGAAACGAAGCCGGGTCAGCCGCGGTGAACTTGAACGGGCCGGTCGTGATCGGCGTGCCCTGTCCGCCCACGCACGTCGCGGCCCACAACTTGGACTTTTTCTGTTTGGCTGGGGTCAGGTCGCCATCCGCCGCCCAATCCCAGTATGGCAGACCAAACGTCGGGTCGTTCAGCACCCGCTGCAGGTTCGCTTCGAGCAGCATCAGCATGACGCGATGCCAGGGCAGAAAGATCGGCCCGCGATGCGCCGCATTGCGGCCGGCGGAGTTCCCGGGCGGCGTCATCGTCATCATCGTCCGATAGTGCCAGATGACGAAGAGGTCGTACGTGCTCACGGGCGCCGCCGGGCCAGCCATCGCGAAATCCGCAGTTGTTCGCCCGGAGGCTTCCTGTTTCAGCAGACGGACGCCTTGTCCGTATTGCGACCGCACCGTGGCGTTTTTCAGGATGTTGCGTCGTGTGGCGGCCATCTCATTTCCTCTTGGGCTTCGTTCGGCCCATCTTCATGTGCATTCCTCCATGGCCCGCGTGCGGATCGGGTGACGGTCCAGGACGGGCGGAGAAGTCCGCTGGGAAGCTGTCGATCAGTTGCTTGACGAGCCCCAGTGCCGACGTGAACTGATAGTTGGGCAGCGAGTGACAGTGCACGTGTCCGTCGTTGTCGACGCCGAGCGGAAGGTCGAGCACGCGTCCATCGACCTCCACGACGTACGTGGTCCGTACGACGATGTGGTGGCCTTTGTGATCGGTCTCACGGACGGCTTCGACGGGTCCATCGCCGCCACCGTGACGCATGGTCATCGGGAGTTCCGCCAGGTATTTCGACAGCCGCTTCGGATCCGCGGCTCGCTTGAGTTCGTCTGGTTTCATGACGGAGGGTCCTCCCTGCGTAGTGACCGTCCAAGGGAAATCGTTTCGGGCCTGCGGCGCCGTCGAGGTTGATTCTGCGCCATACTTGATCGCTTCGTCACCACTGGTGCCCATGCTCTGCCCCCGTTGCGGTCAAACGAGTTCGCTTGCGACCGGCCGATGTCCGTCCTGCGGTTTTTCCACGCCGGATGGCGCGGTCGGCACGGCCGTCGTCCCTTTCGACACAACGGGGCTCCCGCCGGGCTCGACATTCGGCGCGAATCCGTCGGGGGGAGGGCACTCCGGCACCACGCGTGTGGCGATGGACACGGCGTCACTCGACGCGGACGGCGCGGTAGGACCGCTGCGGGTGGGCCAGGCGTTCGGACCGCGGTACCACATCATCAAGACGCTGGGCATCGGCGGCATGGGCGCGGTCTACCAGGCGTTCGATGCCGAACTGAACGTCGCGGTCGCGCTGAAAGTCATTCGCACGGACTCTCGTAAACGAAGCGCATCGCCGCAGGCCGAGAGGCGCTTCAAGCAGGAGCTTCTGCTCGCGCGGCAGGTCACGCACAAGAACGTCGTCCGTATTCACGATCTCGGCGAGATCGGGGGCATCAAATACATCACGATGCCTTACGTCCAGGGTTACGACCTCGCGACGGTTCTGCGCCGTGGCGGCAAGATGCCGGTGGCCCGGGCGCTCGTCCTCGCGCGACAGATTGCGGGCGGACTCCAGGCGGCGCATGACGCGGGGGTCATCCATCGCGATCTGAAACCCGCGAACATCATGATCGGCGCCGACGATAACGCGCTGATCATGGACTTCGGCATCTCGGCCTCGACCGACGAAGCCGCAAGCGGAGGCGTGTTCGGGACGCTCGAGTACATGGCGCCCGAGCAGGGAAGCGGCGCGGCGGTGGACGCGCGCGCCGACATCTACGCGTTCGGGCTGATCCTGTACGAGACGTTGACGGGACCGCGGCTCAATACCGCGACCACGCCGCAGGAGCGCGTGGACGCGATGAAGCACCGGACCACCAAGGGCGTGCCGCCGCTCGGGTCGCTCGATGTATCCGTGCCGCCTGCGGTGGAGGCCGTCGTCACGAAGTGCCTGGAACGGGATCCGTCCGCGCGGTTTCAGAACGCCGGCGAGCTCGTCGCGGCGCTCGGTCGCCTGGATGCCGAGGGCGGCCTGATTCGAACACCGGCGGGCGTCAGCCGGCGCGTCGCCGTACTCGTTTCACTCCTCGTCACGGTCTCGCTCGTCGCTGTGTACGTCGTCGGGCGCAGGGGAGCGCCGCTGCCGGCCGCTGCGCACGAGCCGGTGTCGGTGCTCATTGCGGATCTTCAGAACGCGACGAACGATCCTTCGTTCGAGCGCACGCTCGAGCCCATGTTGAAGCTCGCGCTTGAAGGCGCCGGATTCATCAGTGCGTTCGATCGAAACGGCATCACGCGCACGCTCGGCGTCCGGCCGCCGGACAAGCTGGACGAGCGCGCTGCGCAGGAGCTCGCGGTCAAGCAGGGCGTCGGCGTTGTCCTGTCCGGCTCGCTTGGGCGCCAGGGTAGCGGGTACGAGATGTCCGTCAACGCGACCGAATCGGTCACCGGGAACGTGATTGCGAAGGCGAAGGACCGGGCCGCCAGCAAAGATCAGGTGCTCGGCGTCGCGACGTCGCTGGCGATGGCCGTGCGCAAGGCGCTCGGCGACGAGACGTCTGAATCGGCCCAGCGGTTCGCCACGCAGACATTCTCCGCGACGTCGCTCGAGGTCGTTCGCGCGTATGCGGCCGCGGCCGAAGCGTTATCGAGGAACCGCTGGGACGAGGCGCTCCGGAATTTCGCCAACTCCGTGGCGCTGGATCCCAACTTCGGCCTCGGCTACGCCGGAATGGCCATCGCGTCGCGAAACCTCGACAAGCAACAGGACGCGGAGAAGTACATCAAGGAAGCGGTACGCCACCTCGACAGCATGACCGAGCGCGAGCGTTACCGGACGCGCGGGCTCTTTTACTACCTCACCAGCGACTATCAGCAGTGCGTCAAGGAGTACGGCGAGCTCATCACTCGATACGCGGCCGACGCGCCGGCGCGCAATAACCTCGCGCTCTGTCTCACGCATCTGCGAAGCCTCCCGAGGGCGCTCGGTGAGATGCGGGAAGTGATCAAGATTCTGCCCAGGCGCGAGCTGTATCGCGTGAATCTTGCGCTCTACGCAGCCTACAGCGGCGACGCGCAAACCGCGGCGACCGAAGCGCGCGCGCTGCCCCAGACAAGCGTGTTCGGCCAGCTGGCGCTCGCGTTCTCACAGATGCTTCAGTCGCAGCTGCCACAGGCCGCCGACACGTACCAGCGCTTGAGGGCCATCGACGCACAAGGCGCCTCCTACGCGGCGTCGGGTTTTGGCGATCTCGCGCTGTACGAAGGGCGTCTGGCGGACGCCGCCAGGATTCTGACCGACGGCGCTGCCGCCGACATCGCCGCCAAGGAAAACGACAGGGCCGCCAGCAAGTTTGTCGCGCTCGCCTACACGCAGGCGTTGCGTCGGCAAAACGCGGCCGCAATCTCGGCGGCCGATCGTGCGCTCACGGAGAGCCCTACTGCGAAGATCCGGCTGCTGGCGGCGCGCGTTTTCATCGACACCGGTGCGCTCGCGAAAGCGCAGGCCCTGGCCGATGCGCTCGTATCGGAGCTGCAGGCGGAGCCGCAGGCCTATGGAAAGATTCTCGCGGGCGAGATCGCTCTGAAGGGTGGCGACCCGCGCCAGGCCATCAGGTCGCTGACCGAGGCGAACGCCACGCTCGACACGTGGCTGGGACACTTCGTTCTCGGGCGTGCGTTTCTGGAGGCAGGCGCGTTCACACAGGCCGACTCGGAGTTCGACCGGTGCATCAGCCGGCGCGGCGAGGCGCTCGCGCTGTTCCTGGACGAAGAGCCGACGTTCGGCCAGTTCCCGCCCGTCTACTACTATCAAGGTCGCGTGCGCGAGGGCCTCAATACCGCCGGCTACATGGAGTCGTACCGGACATATCTCGCGATCCGCGGCCAGTCGAAGGACGATCCGCTCCTGGCGGACGCGCGCAGGCGCGCTGCTCGATGACACGCTCCCATCGGGTCAGTACTTCGTGAATACGACTGGGAAGCCCGGGCCCGTCTCCGGGAAGCGCTGCCCGGTCTTGCCGCTCCTCACGATCACGTAATAGGTTCCCACTGCGGCATTCTTCGGCTCCCAGTCGAAGTCCCACTTCTTGTCCGACGATCGATAGACGAATGAGAAGGTGTCGCAGGCCGTCGGCGTGAACGTCCGCGACGAACCCGACGGACTGACGATCGTGACCGAGGGCTGCGCGTCGGCGCTGTTGGCGATGGCGCCTCCCATCGTGAACTTCCATTCAAAATCCACGAGCGTGCCCTTGGGGCTTGGCTTGAACGTCACGCCGGCCGCCGGCGGCAGGTTCTTGACGTTCAGGAACCCATAGCCGACCTGGACGACGGTGATCGATACGGTCGCGACGTTCGACGTACGGCCGGTATCGGCATCGTTCGCCGTGTAAGTGAAGCCGTCGGGTCCGCTGTAGCCCGCAGCCGGTTGATAGACGAACGATCCATCGGCACTCAGCGTCAGCGTACCGTGCGATGGGCCTTTGACGAGCGTCGCAGTCAGCGCCACGCTGTCGGAATCCGCGTCGTTCGCCAGCACGCCCTTGCCGAGCGTGCCGGCGGTGCTGATGCTGAGCGTCGTGTTCTGATTCGTGTTGTAGCTGTCGTCGTTGGCCGCCGGAGCTTCGTTCACGGCTAGAATCGTCGCGAAGTTCGACGCGGCGCTGGTCGTTCCATCGATGAATTGCGCCACCACGAAGTAAGTAATGGTGACGTTGGGCAGCTCCTGCGTATCGATCGCCGCGTACTCCACGACACCTGCTGCGGCAGGCACCTGCGCGACGAGCGTCTGGGTCTGTCCAGCGACGACCGTTGACCCCGTGACGCGAAACATTCTATAGCTCGAGACGCTGCCAACCGTCGGCGACTTCCAGTCGAGACTGATGCGATGCAACGGACCGCCGCTGCACGCGCCTGTCCCGATCACGCAGGCGCGTAATTCGTTCGGCGGCGTGTTGCCGAGCGCGCTGGCGGTCTCGGCGTCCAGCTCGCCGGCCGGCTCGAAGAGATCGCCGGCGCCGATGTCGCCGCGCCCGATGTCGCCGCGGCCGATGTCCCCGCGGCCGATATCTCCGCGTCCGATGTCGCCGCGCCCGATGTCGCCGCGCCCGATGTCCCCGCGCCCGATGTCGCCCCGTCCGATGTCACCACGCCCGATGTCGCCGCGGCCCACGTCCAGGGATAGCGGGCCGAGCGTGAGCGCCCCCGTTGCGGGATTGACGAAGAGGCCGCCGACGTTGCGTCGGCCGCCCAGTTCGCGCAGGTGGAGGTTCGCCCAGTCGTTCGACCCGGCGTTGAGCGACGTCTTTGCGCCATCGAAGTTGATGTCCTGGGACGGCGCGCTATTCACGACGCCATCGGCGTTCCAGTCGATCGCGCTCACCACCGTTCCGCTGTCCACGCGAATCATGGCGACGTCGGTGGCGAGGAGCGACGAACCGTCGCAATGCTTCGCGGCTGGCGTCCCGACGCTCTGCAGATAACTGCCCGCCTTCGGCGCGTACCATCCCGTTCGATACTGCAGCGCGGCTCCGAGGGCGCCGTCAACGAGGAAGTTCTCGTCAATCGGTCCGAGCGCTTCGCGCGAGAAATCCGCGTGCGTCACGCTGTCGTCCGTCAGCAGTCCGCGCAGCTGGAACAGGTAGTTCATGACGCTCTGATAGTTCGGTTTGCAGTTCGGCTCGCGTGGCAGCTGTGGAGGTCCGGCGTGCGTCAGCTCGAAGGTGTGTCCGAGCTCGTGCATCAGTGTCGACGCCTGCATGAACGCGCTGCCGATCGGCTTTCCCGCGCCATCGTCGAACGCGCCGAGCGTGACCAGGAGGTCGCCACCCGGAAAGTCGGCGACGCCCGAGTTGGTCCGGGGCACGTGGAAATCCGGGTTGCTCTGCTGGCACGCCGCATCGGCGCTGCCGTCGGCCTCGAGACACGGCTCCTTTGGCAGCCCGAGCGAGTGCGCGAACAGCGCATAGCGGAACATGTCCTTGCGGTTGCGATCGAATCGGCGGTCGCAGTTCGGGCTCCCCGCGACTTCGCAGTTCTCTTCAGTCTGCAGCGGATCGACGAGCTCGTCCCTGATGAACCTGAAGCCGGTCTTCCAGCCCACCGTCCCGGGGTACGCGGAAAACTGACACACCCATGGCGGATCCGTCGCACTGCGATTGCAGACGGTGAGGTGTTCATCAATCGACTCGCCGCCGCGCGCCAGGCTCGCCGGGATGATGTGCGACTCGAGCGGGCTCTGATAATTGATCCCAACGTCGAAATGCACGTTGATGCCGGTCGACGCGTCCGGATTGACGACCGGCGCGTTCCTGAACGCATCGGCGACCATTTTCAGCGCGTCCTGCGACGGCAGGTGAGTGTGGTCCGGCTTCGCGACACCACCGTACGTGGTGGCCGGCGACGCCATGTAGCCGACCTCGACGAAGAGATCTTTGGCGTAGGGGTTGGCGCCCATCGCGGCGAGGTTCGGCAGCGGCTGCCCATTGGGATCCGTCAGGCCGCTGTGCGTCTCCCACACGTCGAGCAGTCCGTCGTTGTCACTGTCCTGGACCGTCGTGCTCAAGACAATCGCGCTCCACGACAGGCAATCGGGCAACAAGCCCTGTGGCTCCACGCGCACGGTCGTCGACGCGGCGTCTCCCGCCAGCTTGCCGTTCAACGAAAACGTCGGCGTATCCCATTTGGGTCCACTGGTGCTCGCGAAAGGATTCACCGCGATGATCTGGCCGTCCAGCAGGAGTGTTTCCGAAAGAAACGGGCGGCCGTCGCCGACGATGTGTGTCATCTTGGCGACGGGAGCAACACTAGACGCCTGATAGAACCCTGCGATCGTCTGGTTCATCGTCCCGAGCGCGCTCTTGGTGAACCCGCCGTCGTAAATCACGATCGCGTTGAACGGCCTCGATGGGTCTCGATAGACGATGACGAGGCTGGCGCCGATGGCACGCGCGCCGTCCCAGGTGGACTTCTCCGTGCTGCTTTCGTCGTCGTCGCCGTAGGTTGCGCCCCAGTCGGGTACCTGGATGGTGTGCGATCGATTGACCGCGAATTTGCCGCTTGCGTCGACGGGGAGGAAACGAAGAACGTCGGCGCGATAGGTCACGAGACGCCGGCCACCGGGCCACGCCACGCTCCAGCACGGCGGCGTCGCGCTTTCCCAGTTGAGCGCCTTGGCCAGCGACGCGGACCCCGCACCGAGATCGGCGCCATTGAACCTGGCGTGATCGATGCCCGACCACTGCGCTTTTTCAGCCGTCTGCACGTAGAGGAAAGCCGCCAGAACGTCCGCCGTCGCAGGCACGCCGCTGATCGGAATGGCTGCGCTGGCTATGCCATTGACGCCCTTCCGCCACAGGCTCGCGCCGCCGACGACGTAGTCGCCGGTCACGAAATAGTTCTTGAAAAACGACAGCGGCGCGCCGCCGGTGGCGTTGACTCCCGACTGGTTCAGAAGCATCACGAGCGCTGCGAGAAGAATCGAGCTTCGAAACGGTCTGGAGCGCAAGGCTCCGCCGGTGATCGATGACATGGGGGGCCTCAAGGGACGTCTATCTTCACACGTCCGTGCCTGTTCCGCGCAGTCTTTTCGGGCGGGCCTTATTGTGTCTGCGGCAGGAACCTCAATGAGTGCGGTCAGGCTGAAGCGTCGCGGAGACGCGTGTTTGATGGTCGGCCGAGACGTTAACGGCAGCCGTCCAGCGCTGATAGCGCTCTCGCTCGATCCGAACCGCGTATGACCCCGCCCGCAAGGCCCTCACAAGAACCGGGGTTTCGCCGACCGGCCGTTGGTTCACGAACACCGTGGCGCCGGCCGGTGCCGACTCGATGGTAAGGGCTCCTATGAACTGTTGCCCCTCACGCGGGTTATCTGCCGCGGTAGCGACGACCGCCGAAGGAAACTGGACCGGACCTTCCGCAGAGCGTGCGTCACGAGCGATAGCCTTTGGCGGCGGCGATGTGGGTGCGGCGACAATCGGCAAAAGCAAAGATCGGCTGGCTAACATGTGCTGACCTGAGCGATCGACGGAACCCATCGCGACGACACCAAGTAGAAGTGCCCCGCCGAGACCTCCGACAAGCGCTCCGCGGCGCGGAAACGACTGCCACACTTTCCGGGCTCCGTTCCACGCGGCCACCGCGGACGTCGCCGGGATCATCGCCGGTCTCACGCTCGAACGCGCATTCCGAGCCGTTTCGGTTACCCACGCGAGTTGTGTCTGCAGGCGCGCGAACTCGTGTTCGAGCGCCGTCGTCGCTTCTGCTGCCCGTTCGAGCTGCGCGCCGACTTCGCCAGCGCGATGCTCGAGCCTCGCGACGACCTGCTCCGTCCGCGCGAGTTCGTACTCGTTGAGTTGGCTGATTCGCGTTTCAAGAGTCGACAAGAGGCCGGCGACTTGCGTGGCTTCGACAAGTTTCTGGTCGATGGTCTGCTTCTGTGCGTCGAACTCGGCAAGCTTCTGTTCAATGATCTGCTTTCGCGCTTCGAAATCGCCGACCCGGCGTTCAAGCTGAGCGGTCGCGTCAGCCGCCCGCTGCTCGAGTTCGGCGACGACCTGCTCGGTTTTCCGGCGTGATTGATCCTTCTCTGTCAGGCTCGCTGACGCGTTCGGGGTGTTCGTGTACGCAGCTCGACGCGTGAACGCCTTCGCGCGCATCGCCAACCATACGCGCGCCGCGGGATTCGACCCGAGGAACGACGGGGACGGGGCAAGACGTTGCGACTCCAACGTTGTCAGCATCTCGGCGGCTTGGGTCACTTCCCCCAACCCGTGATCGATCGCCTGGTTCTGAGCGTCGAGAGCATTCGCGCTGGTGCTGATTTCTTCTGCTACGCCACTCAGCGTGGCGAGCCTGTCATCGATCGCATCGTCAAGGTCGGCCGAGGGTTGCGAGCTGACGATCTCACTCTCCGACGCGAAGATCGACAGCGGGTCGAGGTCCCCTTGCGGAGACACGTGTTCAGGGCGATGGATGTCAGCCTCTCCCGAGCCACGCCGCACAGATGAGTCGGTCTCAAAGAACATGGCTACACATCGCTTTCACGCCTACGATTTCCGGCAGTCATCACGCTAAGCGAATCAGATGACGAGGACTGTTCACAATGGGACAATCGCTCTCGGACCGACCGCACCGAGCTGCGGCGGCCACCGCAACACTGCGAATTGCTTGCTCGAGATGCTCGGGCGAGGGAGTCGAGGCAGGTCGCAATCAGCGAAGGACGGAGACAACAGCCGATCGGCGGCCGAACTTGACCGCTTGATGGCAATCATGGATGTAAAGATCGATTCGATGCCCCCGAACGCTCGAGCCGGTGTCTGACACGATGTAGACCCCGTCATACGGTTGGCCGAGTCCGGTCAGCCTGATTTTGGAACCCATGGGCAGGACGGCCGGATCGGCTGCGACGGTTCCCTGGGTCGGTGTGGTGCCGGTAGCCGTCACCTTCCCGGTGCAATAGGCGGTTGCCGTGAATGATGACGCGGTGGCCGATGCTTTGGTGGGCGACGTGTTAGGACGAACGCGCCCCGCGCACGCGTCGGCGACGCAGATCAGAATTCCCAGGGCAGCACATACCTGAGATCGGCGCACAAGACTCAAAGCCAGGTAACCCATCTATACTCCGTCTCGAGGAAAAACGAATGCGATATCTGACTATTGGCGCGATCGTGTGCATATGCGCCGGGCTTGGCCCGGCGGCGCGGGCACAGACGACGGACCCTCAGTTGATGGCACCGATCAACAAATTCCTTGACGCATTCAACAAAGGGGATACGGCGGGTGCTGCGGCAACGCATGCCGCGGAGGCGGACCTCGCGATCATCGACGAAGTGCCCCCGTTCCTCTGGCGAGGCGCGCAGGCGTTCAAGACGTGGGCTGCGGATTTAGACCGCAACGATAAGAAGGAAGGCATCACGAATCAGAAAGTGTCGTTGGGCGCGGTGACGCGAGTCGAAACCGATGGCGTCGGCGCCTATGTCGTCGTGCCGTCCGTCTATACGTTCAAGCAGGGCGGCGTCGCGATGCGCGAGACTGCGCAGATGACGTTCACGCTGAAAAAAGGCGCTTCCGGCTGGCTGATCCACGGCTGGACATGGACCGGACCGAAGGCTCGGAAAGCGCCGGGCCCGGCAAAAAAGTAGCTCGAGTTGGCGTTGCCCGGTCGAGATGGTTCCCCGCACTCAGTTCCGCGCACCTGGTGCCGCAAGTTGCAAGCTCGGCATCGCGCCTTTGGATTCGAGCAGGCGGCGCGCCAGGTAGTTGACGACCACCGCGTCGTTGCGTGCCGCCGTCAAGTACGCCGCGCGCAGGAGCTGCTCCTTGCGACCACGCAGTGTGGCGGTGATGCGTTCGCGCACTCCTGGCGTTGACAGGTCGCGTTGTCCGGCCATCTCGTGGGCGACGACGAGTACAAGGGTGTAAGCGCCGCCTACGCTCACCACGTTCAACGACCCGGGCGCCTTGTTGAGCACGGCGTCGCGCAGTGCCGGTGGAGCCTGCTTGAGCCTGGACAGCGGCACGAAGCCAAGATCCCCGCCTCGCCCTGCCGACTCAGGATCCTCCGAGTAAGCGGTGGCCAGCTCACTGAACAACGCGCCACCTTTGAGCCGCTCCATCAGCATCTGGACCTTGGCGGTCGCCTCCTGTGGCGTCGAGGCGTCGTTTCCGGCTGCGTTCGCCACCTGCGGGTTGCGCACGGGCGTCACCACGATCTGAGCGAGGTGGTACGACTCTTCCGCCATATTGAACTGCGCGCGATTGGTGTTGAACGCGGCGGTGACATCCTGTTCGGTGACCGTGATCTTGGATCCCACTTCCTGCGTGATGACTTTCTGGGTTAGCAGTTCGCGCCGCAGTCCATCACGCAAATCGGCTGGTGTCAGACCGCGCCGCGACAATTCCTGCTGAAAGGCGTCGTCAGGCACGTTCTTCTTCGCCTCGGCGTAAGCGGCTTCGAGGTCGCCTTGGGCAACGTCGAGGTTCAAGCTGCGCGCCTTTGCCAGCAGTATGTCCTGGAGAATGAGATCGTCGAGGAGACTCAGCTTGGCCGTCAGCGTTTCTTCTTCCGACGGCGTCTGCGACGCGTCTCGTCTTCGTTGGTATGTCTTGTCGACATCGTTGCGTGTAATCTGCCGACCGTCGACGATCGCCCATGTCTCGGCCGTGACCGTTGCGGCCGGAGTGGCTGGCGCTGGACGACACGCCGTGCTGCTTGCCGTCAGCGCGCCCAGCACCGCGAAAAAATGCCAGTTTCGAGCACGAAAGTTGATTCTTGGATCCAACATATCCCGGCAGCGTAGTGCAGATCAGGCGCCGAACACCAATCGCAGGTATCGTCCTGAATGTGCAGCCTCGCCGACTGCTCCAGGAAGTATCCTCATCGTCAGAAGCGAGGAAGGTGCGTCGTGAAATCACTGTTCGACCCGGACGTATTCCAACACACCGTCAACCGCGTCGAAGCGTTTCAGCCGATTGCGTCGAGGGAGTGGGGCAAGATGACGCCCGCGCAGATGCTCGAGCACTCGGCGCGCGCGGTGGAGATGGCCTGCGGGAAGGGTCCGCAGAAGCAGTTCTGGCTGGGCAAGCTGATTGGCTGGACGGTGCGCAAGGACTTCGTCGGCGAGAAGCCGTTCTCGAAGAACGGTCCCACCAGCCCCGACTTCATCGTCAAGAGCGAGCCCGACTTCACCGCGGCGAAGAACCGGCTGCTCGGCGTCATGCGCGAGCTCCAGTCCAAGGGGGCATTGGGCTGCGACGGCAACGTGCACGCCTTCTTCGGACGCATGTCCGGCGCCGAGTGGGGTGTGACGCAGTACCAAGCATCTCGACCACCACTTGCGGCAGTTCGGAGCTTGACGGAGCTTGACGGGGACAATGAGGCCTCCCCAGCCCGAGAAACGCGCTTCTCCATACAACGCATCTATACTCGGCAGCATGGGACTGCGGGACCGCTCGAGGAGCACGTCGTGAGCGAGCCAGAAGAAGATTTTGCCGAAATGTTCGAGGCGTCCGTCAAGGCGCGCCGGTTCGATCGTGGCCAGACCGTCGAGGGCACCATCGTCGCGATCGGTCCGAAGGTGGCCTTCGTCAATGTGGGCGGTAAAGGCGAGGCCGAAATCGACCTCATGGAATTGAAAGACGCCGATGGCAACGTCGAGGTGTCGGTCGGCGATCGCATCAACGCGATGGTCGTTTCAACCAGCGGGGGCATCGTGCTCTCGCGCAGGGGCGTGCGCAACGCCGCCACCCAGCGGGAGCTCGAGGACGCGTTCCAGGCCGGGCTGGCCGTGGAAGGCAAGGTGGAGAAGGTCGTGAAGGGCGGCTACGAGGTGCGCCTTGCGCGCGAGCGCGCGTTCTGTCCCCTCTCGCAGATGGACATCGTTCGCACCGCGGATCCCGCGGTGCACGAAAGGCAGATCTACTCGTTCCGCATCATCGAGTACAAGGACGGCGGGAAGAACATCGTCGTCTCCCGGCGCAAGTACCTCGAGGAACAGCAGCGCGCCAGCGCCGCGGAAGTGCGTAAGTCGATCGTGGCAGGTGCCATCCTCACCGGACGGGTCGTATCGGTCCCACAGTTCGGCGCCTTCGTGGACCTTGGTGGCGGCATCCAGGGTCTGCTCCACGTGTCCGACATGGGTTGGTCGCGCGTCAACAGCCCCGGCGAGGTAGTCGCGCCCGGCGATCAAATCACCGTGAAGGTGCTGCGTGTGGACGACGTTACGCAGAAGATCTCACTCGGGCTGAAGCAACTCCTTGACGATCCGTGGGCCGCGGTGGCCACCACCTACGAGGTGGGCCAGGTGCGCTCGGGACGTGTCACGCGCGTGGCGGACTTCGGCGCATTCGTGGAGCTCGAGCCCGGCATCGAAGGCTTGGCGCACGCCTCCACATTTGCCCCGACCGGTCGCACCGCAGGATGGACGGAATCAGTTAGGGTGGGCTCGACCGCCGCGTTCGAGATCCTGAGCATCGACACGGCGCAGAAACGCATCAGCATCGCGCTCGTCGAGGAAGGATCGTCGCGGGCCGAGGGCGCGACGTCACCCCAGGGCGCCGTCGCACCCGATGCGATCGTACCCGGTGCGATCGTGATCGGCAAAGTGGAGCGTCATGAAAAGTTCGGCGTGTTCGTGTTCCTGTCGCCGGGGCGTACCGGCTTGATGCCATTCGCCGAAACGGGCGTCGAGCGCGACATGGACATCAGGAAGGCCTTCCCGATCGGCAGCGAGGTGGAGGTCGCCGTGCTCGAGGTCGATACGGCGGGCCGCCGTATTCGGCTCAGCAAGAAGGCCGTTGCCGAGCAGCGGGAACGCGCGGAACTGCGCGACTACGCCGCAAGGCCGGATGCTCTGCCCAGGGCCTCGCTGGGATCGCTGGCCGACAACCTGCGAAACGCCCTCAAGGCACGCTGATGCTGAGGGCACTCACGTTGGCGGCCGGGCTCGCAGCCGCCTTGTCGGCGCAGGCGCCCATCGAACCTGGCGCGCTGCCCACGCATTGGTCGAGCGGCGGTCCAAACTGCATGGAGCTGCCGGCCTGGCAGATTCATGAGTACAACCCGGATTTCTACATCCTCCGCGAATCGGGGTGCGTTCACTACGAAAAGCCTTTTCTGTATCTGATCTTCGGACGCGACAAGGCCCTGCTCGAGGACACCGGCGCCGGGAATGTCGACACAGCGCCGGTCGTCATGAATCTGATTGCCAGGTGGGCGAAGCGGAACAACCGGAACGAGCCCGTCAAACTTGTGGTCGTACATTCCCATTCGCACGGCGATCACACGGCGGGCGATCAGGAATTCAAGAACCTGCCCAACGTGCAGTTCGTCGCCGCCACGGTCGTCGAGTTGAAGAAGGCGTTCGCGATCGAAACGTGGCCGACCCATGTCGTCCCGATCGATCTCGGCGGGCGCATCGTCGATCTGATTCCGATTCCCGGTCACGATGTCGCGGGCATCGCATTGTATGACAGGCGGACCGGCGTGCTGCTGACGGGGGACAGCGTTTACCCAGGACGTCTCTACGTCGGCGCCGCCGAGTACCCGGCGTTTGTGGCGAGCCATCGTCGTCTCGTGGAATTCACGAGGGACAAACCGGTAGCCCACGTGCTCGGCACGCACATCGAGCAGATGCGCACGCCGTTTCTGGACTATCCCGTCGGCACAGCCTATCAACCCGACGAACACGTCCTCGAGTTGAATCGCGGTGTGCTGCTCGAGCTCGACGAAGCACTCACCAGGTCGAACGGGAAACTGGAGCGGATCGTCCTGCGAGACCTGATCCTCTCGCCCCGGCCAGCGCGACCGTAGTCCGCAAGGAGCAGCCATGTTGAAGGGGACCACCCTCGCTCGCATTGTCGTTCCCACCGCGATCATCCTTGTAGCTGCAGCAGTCGGTGCCCGGATCATCGGGCAAGAGAAAACGCCGGCACCGCCTGCCACGCCGGTGCTTCTGGCGCCAGCCATCAAGCCGCTGGCGGAGAGTTATCTTCAGTGGCCGCTGCCTGACTCGGCACGCGAGTACGGCCGCATCGACGGCAAACACCTTCACACGTATGTCGAGGAACTCGCGGCCATATCTCGCAAGAGCCGTGACGCGGGCAATCAATGGTGGGGCCGCATCACCGGCACGCCGGCCCATGTCGAAACGCAGAACATGCTGGCTGCCAAGTTCAGGAGTCTGGGCTTGACCGATGTCAGACTCGAGGAACATCCGCTGCCGCCGGCGTGGTTTCCGACGTCATGGGAAGTCCGCGTATCCCAGGCCGGCAAAACCGTGACGCTGAAGACGGCGCAGCCGGTGCTGCGCGCATCCGCCACGCCGCCTGGCGGTCTCGACCTCGACGCCGTTTACGTGGGTCTGGGCACACCCGCCGATTTCGCCGGCCGCGACGTGCGCGGCAAGGCGGTGATTATCGCCAGCGTCCCGACGCCGAGCGCGCTGAATCATTCGGCGCGGACCGACGGCGCGATGAAGATCGCGGAGGACCGCGGCGCCGCCGCCATCCTGATCGTCCTGGGAATTCCGGGCAACTTCGCCACGCAGCTGTGGGGAAGCGGCGGAGAAGGACCGAACCAGACGAAAGTGCCGTGGCTTTCGCTCGGGCAGGAAGACGGCCTCGTCGCCCGCCAGATGATTGAGAGCGGCGCGCCCGTGAAGGTTCATCTGCAACTCTCCGTCGAGGTTCGACAGAACCTGAAACCGGCGGCAGTATGGGGAGTCCTGCCGGGCGCGACGGACGAGAACATTCTCGTCATCGCGCACTCCGACGGCTTCTGGGAAGCGGCGCTCGACAACGCATCGGGTGTGTCGTCGATGCTCGGGTTGATCGAGTACTACTCGAAGATGCCGAGGGAGCGGCGGCGTCGGACGATGACGTTCATGGTGCCGGTCGGCCATCACGTCACGCCCGACGTCAGCCTGCAGAAGCTCCACGACACCGGCAAAGCGTTGTTCGAGAAAACCGCGCTCGTCATCAACGCCGAACACGTGACGACAACGCAGACGTATCTGTACGGGAATGTGCTGAGGAAATCGAACACAGTCACCGCGCATCGTTTCTTTGTCGGTCGCAGCCGGCGTCTCGGGGAGCTGCTCGTCGACGATTTTCGACTGTTCGGCGTGGGACTGTACGAACTGCCGTCGACGCGGTTCGCGGTGGCCGGGGACCTGAGCAAGCTGACCGAGGACGCGCCAGGAATCGAGGTCATCGAATCGAACGCGTTCTACCATTCCGACCACGACACGCCCGACATCATTCCCGCGGCGGGACTCGAATCGATCACGCGCGCGTACGCGAAGCTCATCGACGACATCAACAAGCTCGATCTCAAGGACGTCGTCGATCCGCTGCCGCCGGCCACCGTACAGCGGCCATAGCGGTGCTGCAGATCCGCCTCGCCGGCGTGAGCGACCACGATGCCATCTGGGGCATTCTCGAGCCCGTGCTGCGCGCAGGAGAAACCTACACGCAGCCTCGCGACATCAGCCGTGGTGAAGCACTCGCCTATTGGAGCCGCGCCGATCACGAGGTGTTCGTCGCGGAACGCGCGGAAACAATTCTCGGCACCTATTTCCTGTGCGCGAACCAGGCCGGCGGCGGGAGTCACGTCGCGAACTGCGGGTACATGACGTCGGCGGCCGCGGAAGGGCAGGGCGTCGGGCGAGCGATGCTCGAACACTCACTCGATCACGCGCGGCGCCGGGGCTTTCGCGCCATGCAGTTCAACTTCGTCGTCACCACCAACGAGCGCGCGGTCCGAACCTGGCAAGCCTACGGCTTCGAAATCGTCGGCAGGCTGCCGTCCGCGTTCAGACACCCGCAACACGGGTTCGTCGACGCGCTCGTCATGTACAAGCAACTCTGAAGTCGTCCGTCTGAACGCCTAAGCCTTCCAGAGCCTGAAGTTAGCAGCCCTACAATATCCGCACCCCGCATTCGTCTACAGAAGTAGATGAAAGACGCGGCGAGCCTGGAGCGCCTGGAGAGGCTGGAGAGCCTGGAGAGCCTGGAGAGGATGACGCGCGAACAGGACCTGCGAATCTCGGAAGTCGTCAGGCGCGAGCAGGCGCGGCTGCGCCACTTCATTCGCCGGCGCGTGGCCGACCCGCGCGATGCCGAGGACATCCTGCAGGACGTCTTCTACCGACTGGTGGAAGCGAACCGTCTGCTGATGCCGATCGACCACGTCACTGGCTGGCTGTTTCGCGTGGCGCGCAATCGCATCACGGACCTGTTTCGCAGGAAAGCGCCAGCCAATTTCGGCGACATCGCCGCAAGTGGAGACGAGGACGAACTGCTCCCGCTGGAGGATCTGCTGCCGTCACCAGACGCGGGACCAGAGGCGACGTACGCGCACAACGTGCTCATCGACGAGCTGGAACTGGCTGTCCACGAGTTGCCGGCGGAGCAGCGCGCCGTGTTCATCGCCCACGAGCTGGAAGGGCGAAGCTTCAAGGAGATTTCTGCGGAGACCGGCGTCGGCGTGAACACGCTGCTGTCGCGCAAACGCTACGCGGTGCAGCGTCTCCGTCACCGGCTGCAAAGCATCTACGACGAACTCACCAAGGAATGAGGAAGCGATCATGAGATGGAGATGGGTGTTCATCGTCCCGGCGGCGATTGTGGGGATCGTACTGTTCACGTTCATCGGCGGCGAAGTGGTCAAGCTGCTGTGGAACGGGCTGCTGCCGTCGCTCTTCGGCTGGCGTCAGGTGACCTTCTGGGAGGCGCTTGGACTGCTGGTGCTTTGCCGGATTCTCTTCGGAGGATTCGGCGGCCATCGCGGTTATCGCTCCGGTCCCGGCATCCGTCGTCGAATGGCGGATCGCATGGCCGATCGCGTCGCAGAGCGCTGGGAGCACATGGCTCCTGAAGAGCGCGAACGCTTCCGGCAGCGCGTCCGGGACCGGTGCGGATTCGACCCGGCGGGCGGTGAGACTAAAGTGGTCTGAGGCCCGGTCGAACCGGCTCGGGAACGATGCTAGATGCCGAGCGTGCAGACCGAGTAGAACCCGAAGATGGGCGACGTCATCGGCCGCCCCTTCCGTATTTTCGGATGCCTGAAATCCACGGCGCGCCCATGCGTGCGAAGCTTCACGCTTTCGAGCGGGAGATGACGGGCGAAAAGAGTCCCGCCGCTGACCTTCACATCGTACGAAGGCGAGCGGCGGGTTGTCGTGAACGCGCGGTGAGAATGTCGTGAAACTTCGGTTCAGCTCCTACTTGGGCGGCGGATTGTACGCATCGCACGACACGTTCGGATTCCAGTTCGAGAACGTGCCGGCCGGGTTGTCCTTCCACGCCCAGACATGCAGTGTGTAGAACGAATGGAGGTGGAAGCGGTTCGGTTCGTCGAAGAACTGGAACAGCTGCCCGAACAGCTCCGGCGGACCCTCGGGATGGTTGGAATCCCACGTTGCGGCGTCGACCAGATAGTCCGCGCCGGTCACGCGGAACTTACCGTTCGGCAATGGCTCGAACAGGATGATTTCCGGTTTGTACGGGTTGATCTCGCCGTCACCAACGAGATCCATGTTGATGTAGTGCAGGCCCATCGCGCCGAAATCGCCACCGCTCACACAGCCGAAGTTCAGGAAGTAATTGGCGCCTTCCGCCAGGCGAGGGTCGTCCCGGAAGGGTCCGGTGGCTGCGCGCACCGTTTGTACGAGCTCGTTCACGCGAGCCTTCTGTTGGGGCGTGAGCTCCTGCTGTTGAACGGCAGCGCCGTGCGAATGGCCGTCCTGCGCCAGCGAGAGTGCCGGCGACGAGCCGAGCAGAAGCGCTGCGCCCATCAAGGAGTACCCGAACTTCACTGCGAATCGTCCAACTGTCATCGTGATTGCCTCCCTCACGTGGAACCGAACGCTCGGTTTCCGGGCGCGAACCTGCGCCCATCGACATAAGCAGGAATCTCGAAATTCTTTCGCCAGGCCATCGACACCTGTGGCAGATTCTTCGACCATGGAACACCAGGTTGTGTCGCATGACGAATGGCTCGCCGCTCGCCGCAGGCTTCTCGAACAAGAGAAAGCGTTCACGCGACAAGGCGAGGAGATGAGTCGACTGCAGCGCGAGCTGCCGTGGGAACGTGTGACGAAGGAGTACGTCTTCGAAGGGTCGGCCGGCAGGGAGTCGCTGGCGGATCTGTTCGCCGGCCGCAGTCAGCTCATCGTGTACCACTTCATGTTCCATCCCGACGACCACGCCGGCTGCCCGCACTGTTCCCTGCGTGCGGATGGCTTCGGCGGCATAGGCGTGCACCTGAATCATCGCGACACGACGATGGTCGTGGTGTCGCGAGCGGCGTACAGCAAGCTGGAGGCGTACCAGAAGCGGATGGGCTGGAACTTCAAGTGGGTTTCATCCGGCGGATCCGATTTCAACTTCGACTATCAGGCCTCGTTCACGCCGGAAGAGATGGCGGAGAAGCGCGCGTTTTACAACTTCACGATGCGCGATCCACTTGCTCCGGAGCGAGAGGGCCACAGCATCTTCTATAAGGATCAGGCCGGCGCCGTCTTTCACACCTATTCGTGCTACGACCGCGGCAACGACAAGCTGAATCTGCACTACCACTATCTCGATCTGGTGCCGAACGGGCGTGATGAGGGCGGGCGCGGACCGTACTGGGTGCGGCGGAAGGACGAGTACGACCGTTAGCGGGTGGTGGCAGTCTATCCGGATTGGAGCCAGGCGGGCTCAGCCGGCGTCGTCTCCCGGGTCTGCTGCCAGCTCGCGGTAGAGAAACCCCTTCGCGAGTGCCCATTCGCGTTTGACCGTCGCCGGCGACACGCTCGCCACGAGCGCTGTTTCTTCCACGGTCAGCCCTCCAAAGAATCGCAGCTCGACGATGCGGCCCTGGGCTGGATCGAGTTGCTCCAGCTTCCGTAGGGCGCGATCCAGGGCGAGGGCATCGACGGCGTCCACTGCCGGGACGTTGGCGACGGCCATCGCGTCGTTCAAGGTGACATGGACGGCGCGGCCGCCGCGTCGATCGCGCGCCACGTGCCGCGCGTGATCGACAAGGATGCGCCGCATCAACTGCGCGGCGATGGCGAAGAAGTGCCCGCGGTTCTGCCAGTCCACGTCGCGCTGCGCGAACAGCTTGAGATAGGCCTCGTTGACGACGACGGTGGTCTGCAGGCGATCCGGCCGCCATTCGCGCGCGAGCTGGCGGGATGCCAGCGTGTGCAGTTCGTTGTAAACGATCGGAATCAGACGGTCGAGTGCGTCACGACTGCCGTCCTGCCAGTCGCGAAGCATGCGCGTGATGTCCGCGGGTGGCGGAGGGGCGCTCCCGTCCATGGGTTACGGAGTTTAGTATGCGCGCCCCGCGACGGAAAATCGTCGAATCCGCGCCCTCGTCTCCGTTACAGATTGGCATGCGCGGCGCCTTGAGCCGGCTGCTTACTTATTGGCGTCCCGGATCTGCGCGATGAAGAGGTCGATATAACTTTCGAGTCCGCGTGTGACCGCTCCCGCGTGCGTGCCCGGAGCGCTGCTGCTGCCGATGCTGCCGCGATGCATGAGTGAGATCTGCACGAGGACCGGCTGATCGTGGTACGACAGCCTGGCGGTGCCGTGCGTGTAAAGGAACGCGTCGTAGCGTGAGACGCACGTTCCGGTCGGCAGACTGCTCGTCATCACGTTGACGTACACGTAGGTGTCCTCGTCGGAATTCTTCTTGACGGTGAGCCCGCCGTCGGCCAGACGCTTCGCGAGCGCGTTCTCGAGCGCATCGTGATTCAGTCCGCACGAAATGGCCTGGGAGCCGAGATCCTCGACGAGGATGCCGAGCGCGTTGAGCCCACGGAGCTCGGCGCCGGGCCGCGCGTCGAATTTCTCCGGCGTCGGCGCGCCGGGCGGCTGGCCGGAGCCTCCCTGCGGTGGTGCCGCGGGCGCGCTGGACTGCGCGGGAGCGCTCGACGTCGTGTCGGTTGCCACACCCGGTGCGTAGACGCGTCTGGCTTTGTCCGCGGCCCCCTTTTCCAGAAACTGCACCTCGACGACGAGTTGCGACGGATTGGACGAGTGCGAATACGTGTAGCGAACGGTGCGTCCCTGCTCGATGTCGTACACCGTGACGAGTTGATCGCCGTCCCGCTTCGTCGTGGCGACGAAGGGCACGCCCTGGATTTCGATCGACTCGGGTCTGCCAGTCGGGTGAAGCGTTCTCGATTGACCGAGCTCGTTCGTGATGGTCACCGCACCCGGCGTGTCGACCACCATCAGGCGCGTCGGAGGATTTCGCGCCTCTCCGGTCACGAACTGAAGACGCCGCGCATCCTCGGAACTCTCGCGAGGCACCGAGTTGGGTCCTGCGGAGCTGCGGCTGCCGCCACTGCCACTGGATCCCCGACGTCCACGTCCACTACTGGCGTTCGATCCCGATGGCTGGCCGGCGTCACCGGACGGGGGCAGCCAGTCGACGTTGAATCCAATTTCGCGCGGGAGGTCGCTGAGCGACCGGTTGAGCGTCCACACGCCCGCAAGGGGCGACGAGTCCTGTGCGCACGCCGCCGCCGGGCGCAGTGCCGCGACGCCGAGCGCGACCGCAACCAATGCAGAAAGCTTTTTCATGTGCGTCACCTTCACGGTAGCACGTCGGCACGTCCCCCGGATTGTGACGTGTCCGTGAAACCGACCTTGAACACCCGCGGTGGTGGCGGCAATAATCGCGCGCATGAGCCGGCGAACCGCATTCGGCCTGATCGTGGTGCTGGCAGCGACCGCGCTGCACGCGCAGATTCCGCCGTCAACGTACCCGGCGCGACGTGCGGCGGCGCTGTCGCGCATCGGCACCGATGTTCTGGTCGTCCCGTCTCGCGCATCTTTCCTGGCTGACGATCAGCTTGGCTACCTGCAGGCGCCGGATTTTCAGTACCTGACCGGGCTCGACGAGCTGATTGGCGCGGTGCTCGTTCTCGACGGCGCGGGCAACTCGTCCACGCTCTTCATTCAGCCGCGAAATCCCTTGCTCACGCGCGCCCCGATCGTACCGGGCGCTGAATTCGCAGGCCGGCTGCAGCTGTCAGACGTGCGACCGGTTGATGCCCTCGAGCCGTGGTTGCGCGATCGACTGACGCAGGGAGCAACCACCGTGCATGTGGCGGCAACCGATGCGCGCCAGCCGGTGCGGTCCCCACTGCCGATGGCGGGATCGGTGCTGCGATGGCAGGCATGGCTCACCTCGCTGGGCGCCGCGAAAGTGACGTCGGCGATCGACGTGTTGCGCCCGCTGCGCGACGTCAAGGACGGCGCCGAGTTGGCGATCCTGCGCCGGGTGGGGAACACGAGCGGCAAGGCGATGATGGCGGGTCTGCAGGCGCTGGCGCCCGGCAAGTGGCAGCACGAAACGGAGCTCGCGGTGCTGAACGCCTGCCACGCCGCTGGCGCACGCGGCGTTTCGTTCTGGCCGTGGACGATGAGCGGACCGAATGCGGATTTCGCCACGCTCTGGAATTCGTTCGTCGCCTACGACCACGTCGATCGTCAGATGAGGGCCGGCGAAGTCGTGCGCGTCGACGTGGGTTGTCAAGTGGACCACTACATGGGCGACGTCGGCCGAACCGCGCCCGTGTCGGGAACGTTTACGCCTGGCCAGCGCGAAGCCTGGGATCTCTTCATCGCCGGTTACCGCGCCGGTCTCGGTGGCCTTCGCGACGGCCTCCGCGCACGCGCCGTGTACGACGAAGCGCTCGCAGAAATCCGTCGGCGCGCGTCGTCGCTGTCGACGCCGCAGGGCAGACGCGCGGCCGAGATCCTGCTGGGCCCCAAGGGCACGGACGCCTGGGAACTGCACGGCGTCGGACTCGACGATGCCGAAGGGCTGCCTGAAACGCTGCGCGCCGGAATGACCGTGGCGTACGAGCTGATGTTCACGGTCGACGGCGACGGCTTCTATCTCGAGGACATGATCGCCATCAAGAACGACGGATACGAGATGCTGACACCGGGCCTGCCCTACACGGCGCGCGAGATCGAGGCGTCGATGGCAAGGCGCGCTCCAGCCCGCAGCAGATAGTAACCTGACGCTCGCACGTCACCGTAAGACTCGGAACCTCCCCAGCACCGCGACCGCGACGTTCTCCGGCAGTGCGCACGGGTCCTCGTGATCCTGCAGCCTCCCCAGCTGCCCACCAAGCAACTCGATCCGTTCAGTCGGCGCGATCGCGCGACCGAACTTCCTGAAGCGCCAAGAGCAGGGCTCCCGCCGACGCCGAGAAGACTGAGTAGTCCAGCGGTGACTTGGGTCCGTCGGCGAACGCCATCGCCGTAGCGAACCATGCGAGCAGTAGTGCGCTGCCGATGGCGGCCCATTTCACTTGCACGCCGGCAATCAGCAGGACGCCGAGCGACGTCTCGACAATCGTCGCCGCCCAGGCGACAAGCGGCATCGCTGACGCCGGCATGAACGGGTTGAGCTCGGCGGTGCGCTCGATGAAGTGCGTAAATTTGCTCCAGTCGAGGTGACCGTTCCAGAGCCCGAAGCGTCCCGCAACCGCTGAAAGAAACGCCGCGCCGATGGCGACCCGCGCGTAACGCGCCGCCCACCGTTCCCAATCGAGCATGCGAGGGGCCACCGCACTACCGCCCTTCATCCGCGGCGCCCGCGGGGACCGTAAGCGGTGTCCGACGATCGCAGACGAAGTACGCGAGGAACCGCGCCGGCTTGTCCTGACTCGCATTTGCGGAGACGACGTGGACGTCACTCGGCGTTTCGAAGAACGTGTCGCCGGGCGCATAGATCTTTTCAGGCTGTCCCTTCACCTGCATGCGGAGGCGGCCTTCGAGAACGTAGCCGATGACGGGACACGGGTGGCGGTGCGCGGTGTTGGCGCCTCCGGGGTCATACGTCACTTCCACGACCGTCGCTTCGAGATGCTTGCCGTCGAGCGCCGGCAGCGCGTGCGTGGCCGCAACGCGCGATCGGTCCGCCTTCTCCTGAGCCGAGGTTGCCGTATTAAAGAGCGCGTGCATGCCGATCGTCACCGTGGCGGCGGCAGCAACGTATGCGAGGCGTGCGAACGTCATCGTGTCCTCCGTTCTCACGGCAGGTTACGGCGAATCTGGACTATCGAGAAGGACCATTCATGATATTTTCACTGGACCACTTCATGAAGGAGCGCGACGCGAGCGTCACGCTGGCCGCACTGCCCCCTAAGGAGGGCGCGACCGCACACCGGTGGCTTTGCACCACGTTGCGGAGCGCTATTCTGGAGGGCCGGCTTCGTCCCGGCGCCAGGCTGCTCGCGACACGTGAGCTGGCGAAGCAGTATCGCTTGTCGCGCGGCACGGTCGTCACGGCGTTCGAGCAGATGAAGGCCGAGGGATACATCATCGCGCGCTCGGGATCGGGCACCTACGTCAACACCGTGCTCCCCGATTCTCTGCTCGAAATCGCCACCGAAACACGAGCGACACGCGACGTGCGGCCGCACCCGCCGCGTCATCTCTCGCAGCTCGCCCGCCGCTTGCGCCCGTTTCCGTTGCCGTCCGCGCACCGAACCCGCGCGTTCCGGGCCAATCAGCCAGCGCTCGACCTGTTTCCGATGACGCTGTGGGCGCAGCTGGCCGGCCGGCGCCTGCGGCGCGCGTCCATCGATTTACTGCGAGGCTGCGATCCCTCGGGCTACCTGCCGCTTCGGAAAGCGGTCGCCGACTACCTTCAACGCTCTCGCGGCGTCGTCTGCGTTCCCGAACAGGTGGCCATCGTTTCCGGCGTGCAGGAGGCGCTCGACCTCGTCGCGCGTCTGTTTCTCAATCCCGGCGATGGCGTGTGCATGGAGAACCCCGGATACATCGGCGCGGCGCTCACGTTCGAGGCGCACGGCGCCAGCGTGTCGGGTTTGCCGATCGATAGCGAAGGCATGGTGCTGCCGGCTCGGAGCAGGCAGAACGTGCGGCTCGTCTACGTGACGCCGGCCCACCAGTTTCCCGTTGGCGTGAGCATGAGTCTCCCCAGGCGACTTGCCCTCATTGAGTGGGCGCGGAGTGCCGGTGCGCTGGTTATTGAAGATGACTACGACAGCGAATACCGCTATTCAGGCGCGCCGGTGCCTGCACTGCAGGGCCTGGATCGCCATGGGCTGGTTCTGTATGCCGGCAGCTTCAGCAAGGTGCTCTTTCCGTCGATTCGCCTCGGTTACGTCGTCGTCCCACAGGATCTGGTGGACAGAGTCTCGGCGCTGAAATCCGTCGCGAGTCGATTCGCGCCTCTGCTCGATCAGGCGGTCCTCACCGATTTCATCACCGAAGGCCACTTCAGCCGCCACGTCCGACGGATGCGAGCCGTATACGCGGAACGGCTGTCGGTGCTCGTCGAGAGCGCGCGACAGTCACTCGGCGGATTGCTCGAGATTTCCCATGTCGAAGCCGGTTTGCAGACGACAGCGTGGCTGCAAAAAGGGATGAATGCCATGGCCGCGGCAGCGGCGGCCGATCGAGGGAACGTCGAAGTGATTCCGCTCAGTCGTTATGCCCGGCGTCCGCTCGAACGCGAGGGGCTGGTGCTCGGCTTTGCCGCGGTCGGTGTCGAGGAAATCCGCCGCGGTGTCCGCGAACTGCGCACCGCGCTCGAAGCGCAGGTCACTTGATCGAACGAGTGTCGACGAGAAAAGTGATGCCGCCGCTGATGGTGGTCCCCGCGCCATTTTCCGGCGTCGTTCCGATCGTCTGACCGAGCGAACCGTAGACGCCGATCTGTGGCGAGAGCAGATACGACGCGCCGCCGGATAGTTCCAGGCGGTCGCGCGCGAGCCCGTCAGCGCCGGTCGAAGCCCACGATCGCGTGATTGCAGCGGACACGCCCACCCGAGGCGTGGCCTGTACACCTGTCCCCGCGCCGATGAACCACGCACTCCCCGTGAAGAAACCCGTTGACGCATAGAGCCGCGCCGAACCGCGACTCACCTCTGCGCTCACGGGCAGACCAAACTGCAGTCGTCCCTCACCGGGCAGGAGGGCCGCCGTGGCGCCCGCTCCAAGGATTCTCACCATCGGCGCCACCGCGAGCTTCACCGCGGAGGCGTCGCCGAGAAGGGCGATCTTGCCGCTGATGTAGGACGTGCCGACGCCGCCGACCGGGCCGCCGGCCTCGCTACTGCCCACGACTCGTGGGACGCTGACGCCCAGCTGAAGGCGAGGCGTAACTGCGATGGCCACGTCGGCGACCGGAACGTCCACTTCGCTCAGATCGCTCCCCGACCACCGCATCGCCGAAATCGTCAGGGACATCGATCCCGCCGGCAGCAACGTCGCATCATCCAGCCACGCGATCGGCGAGGCCCCGGTGATTGGCGCCGCCGCCGCCGTGGGCAGTGGACTTTCGCTGGGCGCGGCGCTCTTATGTCCCTTTCCCTGGCTGTTTCCCTGCGCGTGGACGCTGCTCGCCGTTGTGACGAGCAGCGCTGCCGCCAGCGCGAACGCCGCACGACCGCATGCACTCACTTTTTCGAGCCGTCGAGGTCGTGGTCAGCGGCGACCTGTGCTCTGCGTGCTTCGTCGGTCGAATGCGCGGTGGGTTTCAGATCCTGAATGGACTGTCCGAGACTGAGGTGCTTGTCGACCATGTCGCTTTTCAAGGAGGCGAATGGAATCCCCAGATTCCGCGACACGTGCAGGGCCGCGATGAACTGCCCCTGATTCTTGAAGCCGAACGACGCCTGCTCGAGCGTCATCCCTCTCGGCAAGAGCGCCGTGACTTTGCCGTTCAGTTGCGGCTTCGCGGCAATCTTCGTCGCGATCGGATTGGGCGGCAGCGTGTGCGTTGGCGTGGGTCTCGTCGTGGCCGCTTTCGGTCCCGCCTGCGCATGTCCCGCTTGCGCATGTCCCGGCGCGCTCGAAGAATTGCCGTGCTGATCGGCGTAGGCTGGTGTCAGAGTCAGGATTGCACACGTTGCGCAGGCAAATGCCGTCCATGTGAAACGCATGGCACACACCTCCTGACTGGTGTGCGTAGCAAAGCTCGTACCGGAGGTGAGCTTGCGAGATGAGCTTGCGAACGGTCGAGAAATTCGTCGAAGTTGAGCTTTCCAGGCGAGAGCACGCGACGATTCTGTGTCGCTCTTACACTCTCGCTCTCACCCAATTCACCATTCCCAATCCCCAATCCGCAATCCGCAATCAGACGGTGTCCGGCGCGTCGACGCGCTCGTAATCGTGCAGCCTTCCGAGATCGATCGCGATGTGATCGGTGTCGCCGAGATACATGTCGCGGAAGCGCGCGCCCCAGACGATGTCGTTCTTGTCGTAGCTCGTTTTCGCATGCACTGTCTGCGCGAACGTTTCATCGTCCGCGCTGATGAGGCACACGACCTCAGGGTCGGTCGCGGCCAATGTCGCCATCGACTGTCCGTGGAACGGGCTGCGTTCGCCAATCGGATGGACGATGACCCAGTGCAGGGGCATGAAGATGATCGACTGGCGTTCGAGCGTCAGCAGGTCGAAGCGACGATGGCGTACGCCGTTCGCGTCTTCGACCCATCGCGCGAACGAGACGACCGCATGAACATCCGTGAGATGGTGATTGCGGAGGTTGACGAGCCGGAACATCAGCGCCCACCCGTTTCCGTACGGCGCGATGATGGCGTTCCGGCTGAACTCGATCTTCGCCGTCGGCCGCGTGAACCGTGCGAAGAGGAGCGCGCTCAGGATTGCGAAACCAAGGAGTCCGACCAGCGCTTCGAGCGCGACGAGAAGGTTCGCGGTCCGCGTGTTCGGCACCAGCCGCCCGTAGCCGATCGTGGCAAGCGTCTGCACGCTGAAGAAGAGACAGTCTTCAAAGCGCCCGAGCGCCGACGTCGCGGTTCCCTGGAGCGCGGCGGGACCGGCGAGCCAATACAAGACTGCGAACAGCACGTTCGCGACGACGTAGCCGCCCGCCATCAGGCCGAGAAGCCGCGGAATCGGCAGCGAGAGCAGCGTGTGATACGCGTTGTACGGATGAAACGGGCTCAGGTCGTTGCGGCGGACGTTGAAGCTGCCGTCGTGGTTGACGAGCCGAGCGCGGGTGCGCTCGGACATCTTTCCGCCGAGGCCGAGATCCTGGCTTAACTGTTCCGGCGGGGCCGATTCGGGCACGGTCGACGTGTCCGTATTCTACCGCCCGCTCGACGCCGAAAGACTTCCGGCCCTCTGTCCTACACCGCTGAGGCCCGACGACCGTGCCGCTCGGCATGCGAGCGTCAGTGGCCGTCGGCGTCAGACGGAGAAGCCTATGCCAGTCATCGATCAGACCGCATCCATCCTCACCACGGAGCTCCTCAATCGGTTCGGCGAGCGGGCGCCGCGGTACGACCGCGAGAACACGTTCTTTCAGGAAGATTTCGACGACCTGAAGGCCGCCGGATATCTGCTCCTCGCCGTGCCGAAAGCGTTTGGCGGCGCCGGCCTCAACCTCGCCGAGGTCTCCCGGTCGCAGGCGCGTCTCGCATACAGAGCGCCGGCGACTGCGCTCGCCGTCAACATGCATCTGTACTGGACCGGAATCGCCGCCGATCTCTACCGGTCGGGTGACCACCGGCTGGACTGGATTCTGAAGGAGGCCGCGGCGGGCGAGGTCTTTGCGGCCGGCCACGGCGAGCGCGGCAACGATCTGCCGGTGCTGGCATCGTCCGCAACCGCAGAGCGCGTGAAAGGTGGATATCGGTTCACCGGTCACAAGATCTTCGGATCGTTGACGCCGGTCTGGACGCGGCTCGGCATTCATGCGATGGACCTGAGCGACCCGACCAGGCCGCTGGTCGTTCACGCCTTCCTGCCGAGAGACACCGCCGGCTACAAGATTGTCGAGACGTGGGACACGATGGGCATGCGCGCCACGCGCAGCGACGACACCGTTCTCGAGGGCGCGGTCGTGCCCGATCACTACATCGCGCGCGTCGTGCCGTCAGGCTTCGCCGGCGCGGATGCATTCGTCCTCGGCATTTTCGCATGGGCGGAACCGACGTTCGGACACATCTACCTGTCTGTCGCGCAGCGCGCGCGCGATCTCGCCGTGGCGGACGTCCGCCAGAAGAAATCCGTCGCGCTCGGCGGCCGGTCCATGGCGTGGAATCCGATGGTGCAGCACGCAGTCGCCGAGATGGACATCGAACTCGACGCGATCAACGCGATCGTGTCGCGCGTGGCCGAGGACTGGTCAGCTGGGGTGGATCACGGCGGCCTCTGGCCGGCCAAGCTCGTGGCCGCGAAATACCGCGCCGTCGAAGGCGCCAAGCGCGTCGTCGACATCGCGATGGACGTGTCGGGCGGGAGCGGCATGTTCAGGCGAAACGAGCTCGAGCGGCTGTATCGCGACGTGCGGTGCGGCGGCTTCCATCCCGCGAACAGCGCGGTCGCCCACGAGGTCGTTGGCAAGACGGCGCTCGGCCTGCTCGGTGAAGCCGCGCGCTGGTAGCACCTGGGTGACGTTGGGCGTCCGGATCTGAGGATCCGGCATGTCGAGAACGGCACGGCGGCTCCGACTGACCTGTAAAAGCGGGCACAATGCCCCGACAAGGAGCCGTCATGCCGACGATTACGCCGTTTCTGTGGTTCGACTCCCAGGCTGAAGAGGCGATGAACCTCTATACGTCGATCTTCACGCGCTCGAAGGTCGTCTCGGTCAATCGTGCCCAGGGGCGCGTCGTGTCCGTCGCCTTCGATCTCGAAGGCCAGCGCTTCATGGGGCTCAACGGGGGTCCGCTCTACAGGTTCAACGAATCGGTGTCGTTCTTCGTCGGCTGCGAGACCCAGCAGGAGATCGACGAGTTGTGGACGAAATTGATCGACGGTGGCGGTGCGCCGAGCCGCTGCGGGTGGCTCAAGGACAGGTACGGGCTGTCCTGGCAGATCGTCCCCAACAGCCTGGGTCGGATGATCGGCGACCCGGACGCTGCGAAATCGCAGCGCGTCGTCGCCACGATGATGAAGATGGACAAACTGGATGTGAGGGAGCTGCAGCGCGCATACGACGGCGTTTAGTGCCGTCGGCGTTTCGCCTTCGTCCGGACGCGGCGTTTCCTGACAGAGATTTCTTGTGCGGACTGCGCGCCGACGCCCCTGGCCCGGCCAGGGTGTCCGAGAGATCGTACGCCTCGCGAAGCCAGTCGGCGATCGGCGCTTCAACCTCGTCGCGATGCCTGACGTGAAGGACGTGGACGACCTTCGACTTCGATGCGCGGTCGACGTGACGGACCTGCGGCGCCTTCACCGTCCGCCCGAGGAACACACAGACTTCGAGAAACTGCCGTTTCGGCCGCACGAAGAAGTAGCATGACTTCCGCGAAAACATGATCGACTTGTGCGACGCGTAGATCCGCTGGTCGCCGAACGACGCGGCGGTCTCGCGGAGGCGTTCCCATGCGTCCCGTAGATCGTCGGCGAGATCCTGCGTCAGCGCCGATTCCGTCGTCGTCCAGCAGTCGTGCGTTTCACCCTCTTCCACCCACTGCTTGCAGTGATAGCACGTGCGGCCTCGCATCACGACATCTTACAAGCTCGATTTCTGCCAGTGGGGTTCCCCGGTATAATTTCGCGTGGTTCGCGCCGGCCTTTGCATGGTTCTTTTTCTGGCGCTGCCAGACGGTTCCCGCCTGCACGGCGCTGCTGACACCGCTCATCAGAGTTCCACGCCCATGGACATCAACGCCGTCACGAAAACGGTTGACGCGAACGGTCTGTCGTTCCCGGTCGTCGACACGGGAACGGGACCGGCCGTGCTGTTGCTGCACGGTTTTCCGGATTCAAGATTTCTCTGGCGGAATCAGATCGAGCCGCTCGTCAAGGCCGGGTTTCGGGTCATCGCGCCGGACCTCCGCGGATTCGGCGATGCTCCGAAGCCGCCAGCCGTTCAAGACTACCGGCTCCCAGTTGTCGCGCGCGATGTGATTGGCATTCTCGATGCCCTGAGCGTGCGCCAGGCTCGCGTCGTCGGGCATGACTGGGGCGCCGCCCTCGCGTGGTACCTCGCCACCGCCAACGCCGACCGCGTCGAGCGTCTGGTCGCGCTGTCGGTTGGCGCGGGAGGAACATCTGGCACGACCACACTCGCGCAGCGCGAGAAATCCTGGTACTTCCTGTTCTTTCAATTCGAAGGCATCGCGGAAGCTTCGCTGACGAGAGACGACTGGCGCCTCTTCAAGGAATGGACGCGCGGGCAGGGTGACACCGAGCGCCATCTGAAGGATCTGTCGCGCCCAGGCGCCCTGACCGCCGCGCTCAACTGGTACCGCGCGAACGTACGACCGCAGATGCCGCCTGAGAACCCGCCGCCACCGACGCCGAAGATCGCGTGCCCGGTCATGGGCGTCTGGAGCGATCGCGATCCCTTCCTGACCGAACCGCACGTCAGCAAGTCGCACGAACGGGTGTCCGGCCCCTGGCGCTACGAGAAGATCGAAGGCGCCGGTCATTGGATGATGCTCGACAAGCCGACCGAACTGAATCGGCTGCTCCTCGATTTCCTGAAATAGGCCGCTGTGCGGCGATCGCGATGACGCTTTCAGACTCGTACGACGTCGTGGTCGTCGGCGCCGGCGTATTCGGCGCCTGGACGGCCTTTCACCTCGCCGATGCAGGGAAGCGCGTCGCGCTCGTCGACGCGTACGGCCCGGGCAACTCGCGGTCCAGTTCCGGCGGCGAAACGCGGGTGATCCGCTGCGCGTACGGCGCGAACGAAATCTACACACGCTGGTCGTCGCAATCGCTCGAGCAATGGAAAGCGCTGTACGGCGCGGCATCGCCGCCCTGCTTTCATCGGACGGGCGTGCTCTTTCTGGCGAGCGCGAAGTCGAGCGAAGCCAGCGCCTCACTCGCAACCCTCGTCCGCGTCGGCGTTCCCCACGAGCGGCTCGACCACGTCGATCTCGGTCGTCGATTTCCGCAGTTCAACTTCGGTCCGGTCCACTGGGCGATCTTCGAGCCGGAGAGCGGCGTGCTGCTCGCGCGGCGCTCGGTGCCACTCGTCGTCGCCGGCGCCCGGGCGAAAGGCGTCGACTACATTGACGGACGCGTGCACCGGATCAACGAAGCCAGGTCAGCAGGCCCGCTGGCTGCCGTCGACATCGGCAACGGCGGCGCGCTCCGCGCCGCACAGTTCGTGTTCGCCTGCGGCCCCTGGCTGCCAAAGCTGTTCCCGACGCTGCTGGGTGCGCGGATTGTTCCGACCCGTCAGGAAGTGTTCTACGTCGGGCCGCCGCCAGGCGACAGCCGGTTTGCTGCGCCGGCGATGCCGGCGTGGATCGATTTCGGAAGCGAGATGTACGGCGTGCCCGACATCGAGCAGAAGGGCTTCAAGATTGCGCTCGATCGGCACGGGCGGCCGTTCGATCCCGACAGCGGCGAACGGATCGTGTCAGCAGCCGGCCTCCGCACCATTCGGTCGTACTTGACCAGGCGTGTTCCGGCGCTGGCCCGCCAACCGATTGTCGCCAGCGAAGTGTGTCAGTACCGAGAACACGTCGAACGGCGACTTCCTCATCGATCGGCACCCGGCGCGGCCGAATGTGTGGCTCGTCGGCGGCGGATCAGGCCACGGATTCAAACACGGCCCCGCCGTCGGCCAATACGTGGCCGAACACGTCGTGAGCGGCGCGGCTCCTGATGCACCTTTCTCTCTGGCTACGAAAGCGACCCGTCGGAAACGCGCAGTTTTCTGAATAGGCCCTCAGCCCTCAGCCCTCAGCCCTACGTTTCTGGGCCGTCGGACCATCAGCGGCAGGATCGCCGCGATCAGCAGGACGATGGCTATGCTGACGATGGCCTGATCGTACCGACCGGTCGTCTGGCGCAGTCGCGCGACGAGCAACGGCGAAGGAATCGCGGCGGCCGCCCACGCCAGAAGAATCCAGCCGTAGATCCCGCCCATGAACTTCGCGCCGAAGCAGTCCGCGGTGAACGACGGCATCGTGCCGAATCCGCCGCCGTAGCACAGACCGATGATCGCAAGGGCCGCGCTGAGCAGCGTGACGCTGGTCAGGCGGGGAAGCGCGAAAAAGATCGCCGCCTGGATGATGTACAGCAGCAGGTAGACGCGCGCGCGGCCGATGAAGTCCGACGCCCATGCCCAGAGCACGCGGCCGACGCCGTTGAACATCGAGATCACGCCGACCATCCCCGCCGCGGCGACCGGGCTCATGTGCGCCAGCTGCTGCGCGATCGGCGAGGCCTGGCTGATGATCATGATGCCGGCTGAAACGTTGAGAAACAGCATCGCCCACAACATCCAGAAGGTGGTCGTGCCCATCGCTTCACGGACGGAGAAGTCGTAGCTCGACGCCGCTTGAACGACTGCGCCCTTCGGCTGCCAGCCGGCCGGCCGCCAGCCTGCGGGCGGATGGGAGTAAAACCGCGCGGCGACCACAATCAGAACGAGATACACGATGCCGAGGATCTCGAATGTCGCCGGCACACCTCGCGCCGTGATCGAGCGCGCCGCAAACGGGCTCATCACGAGGGCGCCCGCGCCGTAGCCGGCGACCGCGACGCCCGTCATCAATCCGCGGCGATCGGGAAACCACTTCGTCAGGGTCGCAACCGGCGTGATGTAACCCATACCCATGCCGATCCCGCCGAGCACGCCGTAGCTGAAATAGAGACCAGCCAGCGATCGGTCGGCGATGAACCATCCGCCGAGGAGATAACCGGCGCCGTAGAGAAGTCCCGCGAGCGTCGCAACCGGCCGCGGACCCGCGCGGTCCTGCCAGAGCCCGCCGAGAACCGTGCCGACTCCGAGAAACGCGATCGCCAGCGTGAAGGCCAGCGAGACCTGCGTCAGCGTCCAGCCGGTCATCGCCACCAGGGGCGCGACGAACACGCTCCATCCGTACACGGCGCCGAGACACACCTGGGTGACGACGGCGGCGGCGGCGACGAGCCAGCGGTTCGTAGTCATCGGAACGCGACGCGAATCGTAGCACCGTCAGCGTCTTCCGCTCGCCTGAAGGCTCGCGCTCCTGTCGCACGGTCGGCGCAGCCGGGCACGGTCAGCGCAGCCGCAGAACAATGTTTCCCGCAACCCGGGACGACGACACAACTGTTCCGTGCTAACGTCGCACCGAAATCCGCGAAAGCGACGTGACGTGTCGTGAACGCGGGTGGTGCAGACGTGTGCAGCCGCGCACGGCGGACGGCCCTTCGGTTTATCATGAAGATCCCCGCGCACGAGCGTCTCTCGTGCGATTCCCCAGCAGAAAGTTGAACGCGCATGCGCCGCGTTGCCGCATTCCTCGTGCTCCTTGGCTTCGTGACGATTGACGCCCACGCTCAGAACCCGCTGCCGACGGGCTGGCCGGCCCGACTCGAACTCGGCATGGCGGATGGCCCCGGCGGAGCCGCTGCAATGAAGAACACGGCGCCGTTCGGCTTTCGCTATCAGTACCTCGCGGGCGGCGCGAACACCGGAAGCGGCTGGGCCACGTGGAACACGAACGGCGACTTCGCGAAGTTCTACATTCAGGATTCGATGGCCAACGGGATCATCCCCGTCTTCACGTACTACATGCTGCTCCAGTCGCTTCCCGGCGGCGGCAGCGAGAGCAACGCGGACTTCACGAACCTGAACAACACCGCCACGATGACCGCGTACTTCAACGATCTGACGCTCTTCTTCCAGAAGGCCGGCGCATTCCCGACGCAGAAAGTCGTCCTGCACGTCGAGCCCGATTTCTGGGGCTACATGGAGCAGCGCGCGGCGAACGACGACGCACGGACCGTGACGGCGAAGATCGCGGAGACCGGCATTCCCCAGCTCGCGGGACTGCCCGGCAACGTCTCGGGCTTCGCGCGCGCGATCGTCGCGCTCCGAGACGCGTACGCGCCGAACGTGATCCTCGGCTATCACATCAGTGTGTGGGGCACGAACATCGACATCGCCCTTTCGAACCCGTCCGATGCGCAAGTGGATGCGCTCGGAACCCGAGCGGCGGCGTTCTACACCTCGCTCGGCGCCGGCTTCGACATCACTCTCGGCGAGTTCAGTGACCGCGACTCCGGCTACTACCAGTTCGTCGTCGGCGACAGTGGACGATCGTGGTGGGACGCCGAGGACTTCCGGCGCAGCGTCCGCTTCCTGTCGAAGTTCTCGACGATCGCGGGAAAGCGGATCGTGATGTGGCAGATCCCGCTGGGCAACACGAGGATGCGGAGCGTGAACAACACGACAGGACACTATCAGGACAATCGTCCCGAGTGGCTGCTCGACGATGCGGGACGCACGCACCTGTCTGCGTACCGTGATGCCGGCGTGGTTGCGTTTCTGTTCGGGGGCGGAGCGGGTGGGACGACGTGCGCCTGCGACGGTCAGCACGACGGCGTGACGAATCCCGCGGCGATTAATGGCAACGCGCTGGCGTCGGAGCTGGCGGCGCCAGGCACCGCGCCCGCTCAGGTGGTGCGCGGTACCGCGCCGACGCTCGTCACGCCCTACGCTGCGGACGATGACGGCGGGTTCTTCCGATGGCGCGCGTGGCAGTACTACCAGGACGGCGCCATGAGCCTCCCAACGACCGGTACCCAGCCACTGGCACCGACGAATGTCCGAATCACACCGGGCGGCTAGCTGACGACCGGCTCGCTGCGGTCAGGGCTTCGACAGCATCACTTCGGTCGCTTTCACCACGGCCGTGACGGCGTCGCCCTTCTTGAGCCGCATCTCCTCCGCGCTTCGGCGGGTGATGACGGATTCGATCATGTGATCACCCACTTTGATCGTAACGTGGACGAGCACGTCGCCCGTCAGGATCTCCTCGATCGTCCCCTTCAAATGATTTCGCGCGCTGAGTGCCATCGAGCCTCCTGGGTTACTCCGTCCTCCACGGGTTGGCGAATCGCAGATCGTGCAGGACGGCTTCGTCGGTCAGACTTTCAAGGAAGGCGATGAGATCCGCTCGCTGCTCGGGCGTCATCGTGAACCCTCTCACCGTGGGACTGCGGTTCGGGTTGTCGTGACCGACGCCCTTGAAGGGTCCGTCGGCGATCGTCCGTCCCCCCGCCGCATAGTGATCGAGGACGCCGTCGAGCGTGGCGATGCTCCCGTCGTGCATGTACGGTGCCGTGACGGCGATGTTGCGAAGCGTCGGCGCCTTGAATTTTCCGACGTCGCCCGGTTGTTTCGTCGTTTCGTAGAGGCCGGTATTGGTGGCAGGATACGAAAGCGCGCCCGCGAGATTGTAGAGGCCGGTGTTGTGAAACTCAGGACTGCCGCCGTCGTTCCGCCGTCCATCGTAATCTGCCGCCCCTGAAAACGTGATGATCGTCCGTTCGAACGACGCGATGGCCCTGGCGACGTTCTCGACGGTAAAAGCCTCCGGCGACGAATCGAACGCCGCGGGAAACAGACGCGTGTACTCGGGAACGCTCTTCAGGCGTGCAAGCATGTCATCCGCGGGCCGCTTCAGTCCCAGCTCGACCGGATGGTCGCCGAACATCGGCACGAGAGCCTGGTCCTCGAGCCGCCCGATTGTCGGATTGGCCCACGTCAACGCCGCGGCATATGCCACGTTGACCAGGCTCATGCTGCCGCGCGGATGGCGTTCCTGTGTAGAACCGATTGCCACCGCGCGCGCATCGGTGAATGCGAGCGCCTGCGTGTGACAGGTCGCGCAGGACTGAGTGCCGTTCGCTGACAGCCGCGTGTCGTAGAAAAGGTATCGACCCAGTTCCGCCTTCGCCGTCGCCATCGGATTGTCGGACGGCATCCGCGGTTTCGGAAACGACTTCGGCAGCTGCCACTCGTACTGCGCGACAGGTTGTTGCGCGATGCTCGCAACGCCGCCAAAAGCGAGCCCGGCGGCCACCGCGCATACGAGTCGTTTGGTCATCGCCCGCATCACTTGCGCAGTCGGACGACGCTGAGCGTCTGGAGCATGCGGATGGATCGTGCCCCGCGCTTGTCGTGCGGGGCGACGATGCGCAAGGGGCCCTGGTAGTCGAAGAGGGGTTTGCCGTCGATGGTGTCGGCGATGATGATCTCGTTCGAGGTGAACCCGGGATCGAGCTCCGCAAGCGAGAAGAGAACCTGGTAGCCGTCCTTGGCGCCGGCGAGCACCCTGCTTTCCTCAGGATCTCCGCGACGAGAACGCCTTCGTATGTGACCTCGCGTCCCTCTTCGGTCACGGTCACGGTCGTGCGAGGCAGAACCTTGATGTCGGCCGGCGTCAAGGTCAGGGTCTGTGCGACGTCACCGCCGATCGTCAGGGTTCCGGTGGCGCGCGTGGTCTGGGCCGCAGCCGGATGCGGAAAAGTCGAGATGACAGCCGATACGACGACGGACGATATCAAGGCGCGGCTCATGCCCGGATTCTAACCCGGCCGAGAATCGACTAGAAACGACAATCAAACTGGCTTGTTCAGCATGAAATAGCGCTCGGCTGAAGCGAGACGCCCGGCTGAAGTCAGTCGCTCGGCTGAAGTCTCGCGCTCCTTATTCCGGGTTCAGCTCGCGAACGGGCCGCACCTCGACGCTGCCCTCACGCGCCGGCGGGATCTTCGCCGCGACCTGGATGGCGTCGTTCAAGTCGCGGGCCTCGATCAGGTAGAAGCCCGCGAGTTGCTCCTTGGTCTCGGCAAAAGGGCCGTCCGTGACCGACAGCTTGCCGCCGCGGATTCGCACCGTCGTGGCGGTCTCGATCGGTTGAAGTGCCTCCGCCGCCACCATGATGCCGCGCTGCCGGAGATCGTCGCCGCAGCTTTTGCATTCGCGATCGTGGACGGCGTGCAGCTTGTCTCCCTCGAGATAGACCAGACACAGATACTTCATATGGTTCCTTTGCGGTCGTTCGGACGCCCGGTTCCGCCGAGTTCGGCCAGGCGCCGCTCGAGATAGCGGCGTTCGGGCTCCTGCCTGGTCAGGACGATCGCCCGCTCGTAGGCGGCTCGGGCCTCCGCGGTTCTGCCGAGACGTCTGAGGAGCTCCGCCCTCGCCGCGTGTGCGGGACGGTAGTCGCGCAGCTGCCCGCGATCGAGGATGGCGTCGATGATGCGCAGGCCTGTCGCGGGACCGTCGCGCATCGCGACCGCGACGGCGCGGTTCAGTGCGACCACCGGCGAGGCGTCGGCCTGCAGCAGCAGGTCATAGAGGCCGACGATCTCGTCCCAGTCCGTCTCGGCCGCAACCGCGGCGTCCGCGTGAACCGCCGAGATCGCCGCCTGAATCGAGTACGGACCGCATCGCCCCGACCCAAGCGCGCGTTCGACGAGCCTCGATCCTTCGGCGATCTGCTCGCGATTCCAGCGCGATCGGTCCTGGTCCTCGAGCAGGACGATGTCGCCGGACGCGGACGTGCGGGTGAGCCGCCGCGATTCGTGGAGCAGCATCAGCGCGAGCAGACCGAGCGCCTCGGGTTCCGGCTGCAGCTCGACGAGCAGACGTCCCAGCCGAATGGCCTCCGAGGAGAGATCCTCGCGCGTCAGGGCCGCACCCGCCGAGGCCGCGTAGCCCTCGTTGAACACCAGATAGATCACTCGCAACACCGCGTCCAGGCGATCCGGCAGCTCGGCCGGCGCCGGCACCTGATAGGGAATCTGCGCGTCGCGAATCTTCGCCTTCGCCCGCACGATCCGCTGCGCGAGCGTCGGTGCCGGCGTCAGGAACGCCCGCGCGATCTCTTCGGTCGTCAACCCGCACACTTCACGGAGCGTGAGCGCCACCTGCGCGTCGGGTGCCAGCGCCGGGTGGCAGCATGTGAAAATGAGCCGCAGGCGATCGTCTTCCACGCTCTCTTCGTCGGCCCACGCGTGCGGGTCGACGGCGCCGACATCTGCCTCGTCGCCCATCTCGTCGAGCGAGTCGAACCGCTTGCGGCGTCTGGCGGCGTCGATGGCCTTGAATCGTCCCGTCGAGACGAGCCATGCGCGCGGATTGGCAGGCACGCCGTCACGGGGCCACTGCTCGAGCGCCGCTCTGAATGCGTCGTGGAGCGCTTCTTCCGCGAGGTCGAAGTCGCCGAGCAGACGGATCAGCGTCGCGAGGACGCGACGTGAGTCCGACAGGTAGACGGCGCTTACCGCTTCGCGTACGGGATCGGTCGCCGTCACAGCGACCGATCACATCACCTCCTGCGGCGGCGGCGCAAGCGGTCAGCGCTTGTCGCCCCGGCCGGCCTTGAACGATTCCTCCAGCTTCGCGACGGACGGCGGCACGTCCTCGAAGTCTTCGATCTCGAACACCTGACGCAGCTCGATTTCCGCGACGCCGGCGTTGGTCGGGATGCAATCGGACGGCACGCGCCTGGCCCACTCGATGGCCTCTTCGCGTGACTTCACCTTGATCATCCAGTAGCCCGCGATGAGCTCCTTGGTTTCGATGAACGGGCCGTCGGTCACCTCGGCTCTGCCGTTCTGGAACGTCACTTTCGCGCCTTTCGAGCTCGGCTGCAGACCGGCGGCGTCCAGAAGCACTCCGGCCCTCACCAGCTCCTCGTTGTACTTGCCCATGATCTCGAGGTCTTCGCGGCCCGGCAGCACGCCCGCCTCGGTCCGTTTGTCAGCCTTCAGCAGCATCATGAATCGCACGGTTGGATGTCCTCTCCAGACCCTTGTCGAACGGCCCGGCCCGAAATCGACAGGTCGACAGGCTGGCAATCGTAAGGCCGTTCGCGCCGGCGACGTCAACGCGTTCGGCTTTCAGGTACGATGACCAACGCATGCGTGCGGCGTCATGATCGGGCTCGCGCTTCTCTGGGTCGTCTTCGTCCACGGATCGGTTTCCGGACTGCCCCTTCAGCAATCGCAGGCGGTGAGCTGCCGTGACTGGCGCGAGTGCCAGCAGCAGGCGCTCGCCGCCGCCGCCCGTCGCGACTACGAGACCTTCCACGATCTGGCGTGGCGCACCGTGCAGCTCGGTCCTCGTCAGGATCCGAGCCTGATGTTCCTGCTCGCGCGGGCGCAGTGCCTGAGCGGCCGCTCGCACGACGCGCTCGTCATGCTTCGGCGGATTGCCGGCGCGGGCGTCGCGCGCGAGGCCCTGACGAGCGACGATTTCCAGCGGACTCGAGATCTTCCGGGCTGGCCCGAGGTGCAGGCGCTCATCGAAGGGACCGCACCTGCGTCTGCCGCAACATCCGCGCCCACGGCCAGCGTGCCGGCGCCAGCCGCCCCGGCGACACCGCCGCCGCCCGTGCGGGAAGAGTCGGCGTCCAAGCCGGTGGTTGCCGGGAGCAAGCCGGGTGCAGTGGATCAAGCGGTCCGCCTGACGGCCGGGATCTTCGCTGCGGGCGGGCTTGCTTACGACGTCGTCTCGCATCGCTTCGTCGTCGGGGATCTGCACGGGCGCAAGCTGATGGTCGTGAGCGACGGCGCCGATCATGCCGTCGATCTCGTACGCGCGGAGTCCGCGGGATTTCAGGACATCAAGGCGGTGGAAATCGACGGCCGGCGCGGCGATCTGTGGGTCGCGAGCGCCACCGGCGACGAGTGGACGATCCATCGCATGCAGCTCATCTCGGGTCGCCCGTTGAAGGCCATCAACGCGTCGGTCGGCGGTGACCCGCTGAATCTTGCCGATCTGGCCATCACGCCTTCGGGAACCGTTCTCGCGATCGACAGCGCAGCCGGACGACTGCTGATGCTCAAACCGGCTGCGACAAGCCTCGAGCTCGCGGTTCAGCTGAAAGTACAGACCGCCACCAGCGTCACTTCGACGAACGACGAGGACATCGTCTACGTGGCTCACCAGACAGGCATCGTGCGCGTGGATCGTCGGACGAAAGCGGTCGCCACCGTGTCGGCCGCCTCCGGCGTTCAGTTTGGTCGGATCGAACGGCTTCGGTGGCATCGGAACGCCCTGATTGCCGTGCAGATCGCCGACGATGGCTCGCGGCGCGTGGTGCGGTTCGATCTCAATCGCTCGGGTCGCAGGGTGGTCGCGGCGACCGATCTCGATACGACGATTCCCGCAGCCGCGGGTCCGACGTTCGCCACGGTCACCGGCGACGAGCTGTCCTATCTGGTGGTTGACGCGCGCCCGTCGGCGCAGTTCATCATCCGACACCTGCGGCTGCCCTAGTTCCGGCCGGGGAAGAACGTCGCAAGCCTTCGGGCATCGGCGTCGGAGAGGTCGATACCGACGGACGCCAGCGCTGCGTCGACATGCTTCGTCGTCCGCGGTCCGATGACGGCGGCGTCCACGCACGGATGGTGCAGCACCCACGCGAGCGCGAGGGCCGTCATGTCCACACCGCGCTCCCGGGCGTCTGATTCGAGCTTTGCAAGCCCATCGAAGACCGCGGGCGACACCAGGTGTTCGGTACGGTTCCGGGCGCAGCGTCATCCTCGATCCTTCGGGATACACGGCGGCGGTGCGATATTTTCCCGTCAGCCAGCCGCCGGCCAGCGGACTGAACGCCGTGAAGCCGACGCCTCGATCGCGGCACAAGGGAAACAGCTCGCGCTCCGCCGTTCGCTCGAGCAGGCTGTACGCGTTCTGCACCCATTCGAAGCGCACGTACCGGCGCAGTTCGCTGACGTTGAGCGCGCTCGCGAGCCGCCACGTTTCGATGTTGCTGGCGCCCACGTACAGAATCTTGCCCGCGCGGCGGAGATCGTCCAGCGCGCTCAGCGTTTCCTCGAGCGGCGTTTCAGGATCCGGCTCGTGGATCAGGTACATGTCCAGTCGGTCCGTCTGGAGCCGCGCCAGGCTTGCGTCGACCTGCTGAACGATGTGCCGGCGCGACAGCCCGCGATCATTGGGACCGGCGCCGACCGGGTTGAAGACTTTCGAGCTGAGGAGCATCTGCTCGCGAACCGCGGACCCCTTCGTCCGCAGCCAGCGGCCGATATACGTTTCGCTGCGCCCGCCGCCGTACGCGTTGGCGGTATCGAGAAAGTTCACGCCGGCGTCAGCCGCGTGATCGAGCAGGGCGAATGCCTGCTCTTCGTTCTCACCCATGCCGAAGAACGCCGGTGCCGAGCCGATCCCGCCGAAGTTGCCGCAGCCCAGACCGAGTCGCGATAGCTTGAGCCCGGTCGTACCGAGTCGCCGATACTCCATGCGCGTCCGAGAGCGTACACGCGGACGACGAGCTTCCGCCAGATCCCGATGTAACATGGCGCCGGAGCCCGGGGCTGTGGTGAGTCGCGGGCGAGCGCGAAGGCTTGAGCCGAGCGGAGAAACCATGAGGATATTTGCCACGGTCGCAGTTTTCGCGGCGCTTCCGCTGCAGTCGGCAGCGCCCGGACCGCGTGCAGGTCAAGCCACCGTGATCATGGATAACGCGCGCGTGCGGGTCTACCGGGCTGGGGCGAGCTCGATGGCCGGGATCGAGCGGGGCCCCGGAGTCGTGATCTGGATCCAGGAGCAAGCCGCTGACGAGCGCGCACGCGCCGTCTGGCGAGACGATGTGACGGATGCGACGAAGGGACTCGCTGGTGGCCCGCTCGTGATCGTTCAGCCCCGGAACGCGGCGCCCAAGTCAGCGCCGCCCAAGGCCGGATCGAGTCCCGGATCGGCGCCGTTTGTCGGCATGAGCTTCGTCCCGCTCTTCGAGAACGCCCAGGTCTCCGTGTTGCGCGCGCGCATGGACGTCGACGCGCGCGAGGGCTTTCACACGCACGGATCCGACACGCTCGTCGTGCACCTTTCCGGCGGCGAGATCGAAGACACCGCCGACGGCAAGACCGTCGTCAATCGTTGGAGGCCTGGCGACGTCGAATTCGAATCCCTCGGATCCAGCCATTCCGCCAGAAATGTCGGACGCCCTGTTGACGTGATCCTTGTCGCGCTCAAGCCCTGATCTTCCCGCCCAGAGGAGCCTGCGTCGCGTTCTCGGATTCGGGTTCGGCCTTGCCGTCATCGTCGGCGCGACGCTCGGCATCGGGATTCTGAGAACGCCCGGCCTCGTCGCCGGTCAGATCAGCAGTCCCGCTGGCATCCTCGCCGTCTGGATCGTCGGCGGCCTCTACACGCTCATCGGCGCCTCGTGCTTCTCGGAGCTCGGCACGATGCTGCCCGACGAGGGCGGGTACTGACGTGTACGCGCACCACGCGTTCGGCGACACGGTGGGCTTCGCGGTCGGCTGGACCGACTGGCTGACGTACTGCTCCGTCCTCGGCTACGTGTCGATCGGAATGGCGGAATTCGTCGGCGTGCTCGCGCCGGCCCTCGCCGGATCGGTGAGCGCCGTGGCGGTCACCATCCTCGTCGCTCTCGTGGCTCTTCAGTGGGCCGGCGTTCGGGTCAGCAGTGGATTTCAGCAGACGACGACGGCGATCAAGTTCGTCGCGTTCCTGCTGGTCGTCGTGGCGGCGTTCACGATCGGCGAGCGGGCGCCGGTCTCCGCCGCGGTCACTTCTCACGCGTCGTTGACCGGGCTCGTGATTGCGCTGCAGGCCGTCGTCATTACGTACGGCGGCTGGCAGAGCGCGCTCTATTTTTCAGAGGAGGATCGCGATCCGCGCCGGAACATACCGAGATCGATGATGGGCGGCGTCGCCGCGGTGATCGTCATCTACCTTGCGATCAACGTCGCGCTCCTGTGGATTCTGCCTGTGCCTGACCTCGCGCGTTCGACGTTGCCGGCGGCGGACGCAGCGCGAATCCTGATCGGCCCCGCGGGACAGCAGGCGATCACGATCCTGTCGATTATCTCGCTGCCGCCGATGCTCAACGCGATCATCATGCTCGCGCCGCGGATACTGTTTGCCATGGGCCGCGATGGATTGCTGTGGAAGCGGACCGCGACCGTCACCGATCGCGGAACACCGGCGGTCGCGACGCTGGTCACGACTGTCGTGGCGGTCGGGCTGATCGCGACCGGAACCTTCCAGCGTCTCGTGGCAATTACCGCGTTCTTTCTCGCGCTGAACTACGCGATCTGCTGCCTTGCGCTCGTCGTCCTGCGCCGGCGCGAACCCGAACGCGATCGTCCATTTCGCGCGTGGGGCTATCCGTGGTCGGCGGCGATCGTCCTCGTCGGCGCCGTCGCGCTTCTCGCCGGTACGCTGGCCGGCGATACCGCCAACGGCGTCGGCGCGCTGGCGCTCCTGGCGGTCGGCCTCCTCGGTCGTTACGCGGTGCGGTCCAGGGCCGTTACCGGTCAGCGTCGCTTGTAGCGCAGGTTGACGAACGTTTCCTGATCGACGACCAGCGGTTTGACGAACTGGTGCGAGGTTCCAGCCCGCGGAACATCGACACGCACCGGAAGCACGCCGGCGGCGCGCTTCTGCAAGTTGATGACGTTCTGCGAGGGTTCCTGCTTCTGAGCTTCATTCACCTTTGCGTCGCCCCTGGGCGCGTTGACGGGCGGCGGGGGCGCAGGCGAAAGGCCGCCCGTCACGCCGCCAGTCACGCCGGCACCGACACCAAAGGCACGGCCGGATCCTTGTCCACTCATCATACGGTCCCGCTCGGCGTCGTCGCTTTCGGTCGAGACCGGGAACAGCGCGCGATCGATCACGTTGCCGTCGATGGCTTTGACTGAATAACTATCGGGCACGAACAGTTCCCACTCAACGATACCGATCGGGACATCCATCCTGGGAAGCGCCATCTGGAACTCGCCCTTGCGGGCGAACGGCGATCCGGCGTGCATGTACACGAACGAGACCTCGTACCCTCCGTTCGGCTTGAGCCCGGGGCGCAGCAGCGGAATGCGAGTCCCGTCGGCGCCCAGCGCCGGCTTGACGGGCTCGTCCGCCACTTCCGCCGAGACGATCGTGGCTCCCGAAGGAAGCGTGACCCGGAGGAACGGCTGCGCGCGATTCTGGACGTGCATCCTGATTTCCGTGAGTGCCCGTCCTTCGCTCGTCACGAGCGTCGTCACCGTGGCCCGGTCTGAGACGGCAGCGAGGACGCCGGCATCTGCGAATCGTTTCACATCCACGCTCAGCGCGGTCGGCGTCGGCCCGCTGCGCTGATACCGAAACGCCGACAGAATCGGCAGCCGCGCGAGGGACTGCAGCGCCTGGTTCAGTTCTCTGACGTCCACCCGGTGCATCCCCTGCGCAGTTGCCGTCAGGTCGAGCGTGCCGACGCCCTCGATGCCGACCTCACCACGCTCGCGCTGTGCCTCCGGCAGGCTCGGAAACTTCGTGTCGAAAGTGAACGAGCCACCAGTGTGCGTCCGTTCGAGCGTCACGAGGAACTGATGACGACGAACCGCGGGGTCGCCGAGCGTGAGGATCACATTGCCGTCGCGCTGGTCGCTCGACTCGAGCGAACTGCCTGAGAGGCTCGTGAGCTCGTAACCCGCCGGCAGCTGAACGACGATCGTTCGTGGCTCTCCCTGTACGACCGTGACATCGACGAGCGCCACCATACGGACGTCCGAATCGCCGAGCGTCACGAGCGTCAGGACGTCGGCGAGCAGTCGCACCTCTCGCGCGGCCGCGATGGGTGCGCTGTCGCGCATCGACCACCAGACGTCGGTCTGTACGCCCGGCCGCATCGTCACCTCGACGAGAGTGCGACCGTCGACCGTCGACCGTCTGGTAATCAGGCCGGCGGAGACATGAACGTCTGCCTGATCGCCAGGCACGTCGATCGTGGCACGCACAGTCCCGGCGGGCGGGGCCGGCAGGACGAATGACGCGCGTCCGGGTCCGAACACCAGTGGCGTGCCCCACTCGAGGGTGACAGCGAAGGGTCCGGGTCCGGAAAGGAGAGCCGTGTGCATGTTGCCGTCCGCATCGAGGGGAAGCGGCCGGCCGGACACGGTGCCCTCGATGAGCGTCGCGCTCGACAGCAGGTTGACACGATTGATACCCGGACGGAGCACGTCGCCGGCAAGGTTGAACACGCCGCGTGCACTGTCGCGCTCCACGCGCACACGCAGCTCGGCGCTCGACAGCACGGCACCCACCGGCGCCAGTGCCGGCCCCTGAGGCGGTCGATTGGCGAGATCGACGAGACGGTTGTATTCGGTCAACGACAGCGTCACGCTTCGCGACGGATCGCTGCGGGGCGTGTCTCCGGGTCGGGCAGGCGTTTGCGCCGAGAGTGATGCGGTCAGTATCACGAACGTCACGATGCAGATGGAGCGCGAAGGCTTTAACATGTTTTCACCGTGCTCAATTGCTCACGCGTTTGACGATGAGGTCCACGGCTGGCACCTGCGACTCGGCGGTGAGCTCGGACGCCAGGAAGACCGCAGGCCCGAGCGCGGGGAACATGACGTGCACCGGCAGCGATCCGATGACGGTTCGTCCACCGGACTCGCGTCTGAACTTGTCGGCGAGTGCGAGGAGGCTTGAGGCCGCGCGCTCATCGTTCGCCCTGGAGCCCGGCCCTCGGCTGAAGCCTTCGCGCTCCGACGTGTCTTTCGCGCGGAGCTCCGGCGCGAAGGGTCCTGGATCGACGTCCACTCTGAACGCGCCGGCCTGCGGTTCGACGCGATAGCGCGGCGAGTAACGCAGCTCGAAACCAGTCCGGGAAACCGGCAGGTCCAGCGCCGGCAGCTCGAGTCGGGGGCGGCTCTTGTCTTTCCACGGGTCGATGCGCTGCAGGTACACGAGCTCGACGACGAACGTCGGCGCTTCCTGTCCGGCGCGCCCTTTTTCGAGCGGCAGCAGGACGGCGGTCAGGTCAGCGGCTCCAGGGCGGACCGGCCGCCCGGCGATTTCAGCGCTCCATAGCGTCGCGCCCGGCGGAAGCGTGGCTTTCAGAAAACTGCGCTGGTTGTTCCGCACGGCGTAGCGCGCCTCGACGAGCAGCCCACCGTCCTCGGACACGAGCGCCCGGTAGCGGGCCTCTTCGATGTTGGCAATCGAAACCGCCTGCGGCGTATAACGAACGACGGACACGCTCAGCGATCGGGCCTCCGTGCCCGCGAGCGGCCGGTGACGAAAGCCGATCATCGACGGCGACTCGCGGCTGGCGATCGTTTCTCCGAGCTCAGAGGGATCTGCAGGCTCGAGTCCCAGCGCCTGCCGCCCGGCAATCTCGCCCGCGCCGACGACGTCGACGGCGACGCCGCCGGTTTCGCGTTCGGCGGAGGGCATTCGGACGATCGGAATCGTCACCGTTCCCTCGCGAACCGAGCGGACGTCGGCCTGGACGATGAACGACGTTTCAGCCGAGGCCGGCTCGAGGAGCTTGACGCGCAGCACTGAACCCGTCACCTCCCAGTCCGCGACCGTCGCACCGTCCACCTGGTTGACGACGAGGCCGCCGGGAATCGCAAGCACGACCTCGCGCGCGAGACCCTGCAGGACTTCCACGCGCACTGCCGCCGAGATCTGACAGGTCTCTTCGCCGAGTCCGACGAGCTGCGTGATCCGCGCGCGGGCCCGGAGCGGGAGATCCGCGCGACGGTCGTCGACCTTGCGCTTCCAGGTCAGGCCCAGCGCCTGCTGCGGTCGGCCGTACACGGTCCAGCGACTCTCGGTCGTCGCCTCGGAACGATCCGCGAGGAAGCCGCCGGTGAGCGCGAGATCGACTCCGCCTCTCGGCAGCGCGAGCCGCGCGCGCGAAATCGGTGCGGGCGACGCCGGGATCGTGATGGATTCTGCGCCCGCCGAGGCCGTCAGGGGGATGACGATGTCGAGCGACAGCACCGACCGGCCCGCGCGCGACAGGAGGACGTGGCGTGGTGGACCTTCGACGAGCGAGACCGGTTGCCCGTCCAGGCTCGCCTCGCGCACCATCAGGCCCGCCGGGATCTGGACGCGCACCCAGCCGTCGCGCATGACGTCGATCGTCAGCGTCGCGCGCCCGACAACGGTATCCGATTCGACGCGAAGGTCGTAGTCGACTCTTGTCAGCGTGGCGTCGACCGGCGGCGGCAGTGGCGCAGGCGGCGCCGGGTTCGCGCGCTCGCGCAGCGTTCGGTATTCGTCAACAGGAAGAACGACCCAGCCCTCGGGTGGCGGAGGCGGTGTCTGCGACGCCGCGGCGCGCGCGCAGACGATGAGCGACACGGCCACGACGGTCATGACCAGGCGTACTGGACCCATAACACTCTCCGGCGTTCAACGAGGCGGCGGCTGGCTGAACGTTATGACGTGCTTGGACCCCGAATCGGCGGGAATGGCGTGGATTACAAGTTTGCGGGTGAAAGATCGCCACGAAGACACCGAGCGGACGAACTTTTCGTGCCTTCGTGGCTCGTTCTTCAGGCGCGACCCGCGAACTCCCGCGTCTCGGTGTGGACCTTGACCTTCTCGCCTTCCTTGATGAACAGCGGCACGCGGATCTCGAGGCCGGTCTCGAGCGTCGCCAGCTTGGTCACGCCGCCGCTCGCCGTGTCGCCACGGACCCCGGGTTCCGTATAGGTGACCTTGAGCTCGACGTGCGGCGGGAACTGCAGACCGATCGGATTGCCGTTGTACTTGTGCACCTGAACGAGCACGTTGTCCACGAGCAGCTGTCGATCGTCGCCCACTGTTTCCGCGCGCAGCGTCAGCGTTTCGAAGCTGTCCTGATCCATGAAGTGGAACCCGTCGCCGTCCGCGTACAGGAAGGACGCGGCGACTTGTGCGAGATCGGGCTCGTCGAATTTATCGCCGGCCTTGAACGTCTTGTCGAAGACCGCTCGCGTGAGCAGATTCCGCATCTTGACCCGCACGAGCGTCTGGCCACCGCGGGCGGTCGGCCTGGAGATCTCGACGTCAAGACAGTGATACGGCGCACCTTCGAACTCGAAGAACATCTTTCGCTTGATCTCGATCGCTTCGATCTTGGCTGCCAACGGAGACTCCTTGACGAAAGCTTCTACCACCGTCGCGCGGGCGTCATGCTGATGCAGCCCGGAGGCGTTCGCACGACCGGCTCCGAGGATCCCCGGCCCGGCTGCGACGGAATGACGAGCGGTCCGCCCGGCGTGTCTCGGAGATCGAAAATCGCCACGCGACTGAGCTCTGCGTACTCTTTGTAGCCGACGAGCGGCCACCGTCGGCCGAATTCCTCGAGCACGAGCCGGTCGAAACCCTCCGGCTCGACGTTCATACGGAAGCCAAGATACACCACGAGGCGCGACCGCGTACGCGCGACCGAATCGAGGGCAACACGCCAGCGCGCGCATTCGCTCTCATCGGCCACGTGGTGAATCTCAAAGAGCGGCGTGCCGTCCGCGAGTCGCCCGCTGCCATCCGCGTCGGCGACAGTGACCTTGCCGTACCACCAGATCGCGGCCAGGCCGTAGTGCGTGCTCATCACCGCGTCGCCGGGCTTGTGCGCGTCGAGGAGCCAGGCGACGCTGCTGCGATCGTCCAGGCCGTAATTGCTGCGAGGCCTGTGCTCGATCGCGAACACGCCGCGCCGGACGACGTCATACGAGGCGAGGAGCACGAGAATACCGACGGGAACGGCGACGGCGGCGTACTGGACGCGCGGCCGCGCGAAGCGGGCGGCCGTGTCCGCGCACAGCGCGAGACCCACATAAAAGGCAGGCACCGACCAGATCGCCAGCCGTTCGAAGGTTGGAACGACATGCGCGAGTGCAAGTCCGAGTGCAGACAGAGGAACGGTGGCGAACGCGATTGCGAGATGCGGTCGCCGCATGAGCCCGCCCACGATGCCCAGGAGATAAACCGCCCAGAAGACCGCAGGCATCCCGCTTCCGACCGGCTTGACCACAAACGGTCCGAGTTGTGACGCGATCCACGAGACCGTCGCGCCCGCACCATCAGCCGTTGGGGGAAACGCGAATGCCCAGTAGTTCTTCAGATAGGAATTGGCGAGCGCGTGCCTCAACACCAGTGCATAGCTGAGACCGAACGACGCCAGCCATCCGGCGCCGCCCAGAAGCATTCGCAGGAGACCCTGCGAGTTGCTGCGCGCCAACGCCGCCACGAACAGAACCAGCGCGCATCCCGGCGTCACGAACAACGCGCCGTTGCTGAGCCACATGGCCCCGGCGGCGACTATCCACCACCGCACGACGCGGACGTTGAAGGCCGACGCATCACGAGCGTCGAGCGCCCACGCGGCGAGCGCTGGAACGAGCAGCGCACCGGCGGCGTCGGCCGAGTAATGCTTCAGCTCGAGAGTGAAGAACACCAGCCATTCGCCCGTGCCGCACAGCGCGACGAGAACCGCCGCGCCGAACGCCGTCATCCAACGACGTCCGATCCACCAGGCCAGCGTCAGCGTGGCGAGTCCGAAGAAAACGGTCAACGCGCGAACGGCGAGTTCACTGGTGCCGAGCGTCACCATGATCAGACGCTCGAGCGCGAGCCATCCGAGCGGCGCACTCTGATCGAGCCAGAGCGACCCGGCGAGCTCGTCGACGCCGCGATCGCGGACGTTCAGCGCGAGCATCTCTTCGTCAACCCACATGGGTCGCGCGGTCGACGTCCAATACACGAGCACACCAGCGGCTGCAACGGCGATCAACGTCGCGACGAGGTAGGCGCGAGAATGGCGGTGCGTCTGAGGACCCTGCATGGCGAGATCAGGATCCGGCGATTAGCGGTCGGCGATGCTGGGGGAAACGCGAGTGTCGGCGAAGCCCTCGCGGGCCAGCGTCCGTTGTGCGGCTTCGGCTTCGCTCGCGGACGCGTACGGACCGACGACGACCTGATACCAGCTGCCGCTCGAGTCCGTCCGGGTCGTGACAGGCAGTCCCTTCGCGGCGATGTCACTGGCGACATCGCTCGCGCGCTTCGAGGTGCGGAAGGCGGCGACCGCGATGTTGTAGGTGTCTTTTCTGGAACTGTCTCCACGCGCGTTCTCGCGAGCCGGAACCGCGACTCCCGCCGTGCCATCGGTCCCGGTCGGTTTCAATGTCGACTCGGCCGCCGTCGACACGCTCGGCACCGTCGTCGGCACCGGCGGTGGCGGACGAAAGGTTTGTGTCCGGGCCGGCGGTGCGGGCGTCGGGCGAATGGCCCGAGCGGACCACCACCAGCTCCCGAGTACCGGCAATCGCGAGCAGCGCCGCGGCAGCCGCCGCTGCCGGCACCTTCGGGGGCCGTCGCATCGTCAGCGGCAAGGACAGCTTGAGTTTCCTGGCCACGGTGACGATGCCCGCCCGACCGATGCTGGTCGCCTGCTCCGCATGACCGATTTCGAGCGCGCGATCGCAGAGAATGTTGATGACGCGCGGCACGCCGCGGGAAATCTGTTGAACGGCGGCGATCGCGTCAGTCGTGAACGGTGCGGTGACTTCGAGCCGCGTGTCCGAATCACCGGAGGCGACGCTCAGTCGCCGCGCGACGTAGTCGCTCACCTCGTGTCCCGACAGCGCCTCGAGCTGAATCCGGCGTGCGACGCGCTGATTGAGCTGACGCATGTCCGGGCGCGCCAGCAGCGCATCGAGATCGGGCTGGCCGACCAGCACAATCTGCAACAGCTTCACATCGTCGGTTTCGAAGTTGGACAGCAGGCGGAGCTGCTCGAGGACCGTCGGATCCAGATGCTGCGCTTCGTCGATCATGACAACGGCGTGCGCGCGGATCGGAATCAACGACGCGAGGAACTGCTGGAGCGTCGCGACGAGCTGATGGCGCGTCGCTTCGGCGGCCGGACCCGAGGTCGGCCTGGCGCTGCTCGAGCTGATGCCGAAGTCGGTCAGCACCTGATACATCAGGTCGTCGACCGTCAGGCACGGGTCGAGAATCACCGACAGAAACGTCCGTGCCTGGCCGAGCCCTTCGAGGAGTCCTCGGCACAACATCGTCTTGCCGGTGCCGATTTCCCCCGTGATGACGATGAGACCCTCGCGGTGGCGCAGGGCATCCTTCACCTGTTCCCACGCGGCGATGTACGAACGGCTGTCGTACGCGAAGCGAAGGTCCGGCGTGAGGCTGAACGGCGACGACACGAAGCCGTAGTACTGCTCGCTCGGTGTGACGTGATTCAACGACACTGATCGGCTCAAAGTCACGTGCGTGGCACGTGCAGCATAGCAAGGAAAGAAGGGGCGTACAAGCTGGTGTGGTTGTTGGTTGTTGGTTGTTGGTCAGGACGGGAACGGATGGGGTAGCCCGGGTCGCACCGAGCGCGCGATCAGGCCGCCGACGGAAGGAACCGGCGCAGGTCGAAGCCGTCTGGCGCGGGAAGCGTCTCGACGATGTGTCGTGCGTAGGCGCCGCCGCTGTCGCGCGCGCTCATATCGATTCGCTCGCGAAGTGATTCGAAGCTGTTCTCGGTGATCTGAATGATCGGGTGCAGTGGATCCGCGGGGTTGGTCTCGACGACGACTCCGAACTCGTCCTGGCTGGTTCGCACCAGCGATCCGATCGGAAAGAAGGTGATAGCTTTGACGAATGCCTTGACCAGCGACGTGTTCAGCTTCTCGCCGGCGAGACGGGCGAGGATGAGGCAGGCATGCTCGGGCGGTGTGGGGTTCTGATAGGAACGCGCTCCGGTGATGGCCTCGTAGATATCCGCGACCGACACGAGCTGACTCATGATGTGCGGCACGGCAGTCCCCAGATCGGGGTAGCCGGCGCCGGCAACCGCGCGATGGTGTTCGAGCGCCACGGTCGGGGTCAGCGGCCGAAGGCCTTCGGTCTGCACGAGGATCTCCGCGCCGAACGTCGTGTGCGCCTCGATCATCTTGCGCTCGCGCTTGTCGAGCGCGCCCGGCTTCTTCACGATCTCCAGCGGAATCCGCGTCTTGCCGATGTCGTGCAGCAGCGCCGCTTCGACCACTGCCGCGAGCGTCGCATCGTCCAGCCCGACTTGTCGCGCGATGATGAGGCTGAGCAACGAGACGTTGACCGAATGGCAGTACGTCAGGTTCTCGTACTGTTTGACCGCGAGAATCTGTCCGAGCGCGGCGTTGCTGCGCGCGACACGGGTCAGCAGCAACTGCACGAGATCGCCGATCGTGACCGGGTCGAGCCGCTTGCCGTTGGCCACCTGTTCGAACGTCTCTTGCGCGCGCACGAGCGACTCGGCGTATGACGGATCCAGCGGCCCGGTCGGTGCGTCGGGCCATTGCTGCGCCCGCCATTTCGTATCGAGCGGCACCAGCCGCCCGAGGCTGACCGACGCGACGCCCCGCGCGGCGAGCTGCGCTTCGAGCGATTCGTTGTCCGAGCGCTCCTGCTGCCAGAGGCATTCGGCCACCGCGAGCAATTCTTCCGCCTGGACGCCCTCGCGGATGTGAACGCTGTCGACACCGAGTGCGACCAGTTCGTTGACGATCGGCGCCTGGCCCTGGACGTCGCGGTTGAACGACACACCGTCCAGGTACACCTCCCCGTGGATGACGTCGATTCGCACCTCGGGCGACGTGCGGAAGTGCCTGCCGAGCCCCTCGAGAATCTCCGTCGTCTTCTGCGTGATGGATGGATGGCCCGGTGGATACGTGCCCGTGAGACGGCGCAGGCTTGCAAGGCCCTTGAGGACGAAGACCGGATCGAGCGTTGTTCCCGCGTTGTTGTCGGCGCTCTTCATCGGACGCGGAGCTCCCGTGCCTTCAACGCCATCTTCACGATGCCGGGCTTCCAGAATCGGAACCGCAGACCTTCGATTTCCTCGAGCACGTCGTCGAGTCCACCCGCTTTCGTCTGCGCCGCGCGTTCAATCAGCCGCGACACCACGAGCGGGTTGTGGACGACGAAGTCGCGTTTGCTCAGGATGTCCTTGAGCTGTGCCGCCGTCAGCGCAGGCGGCAGATGCCAGAGCGCTTCTTCCGCCGCCGCCCGGGCCACCGCCGTGCCGGTCTGAATCTGCGCGCCGACGATGGCCGCCGCGCGTGGCGTGCTGATTCGCGCGAGCGACCGGAACGCCTCGCGCACCGTCTGTTCGTCGCGGCTGTTGAATTGTTCGGCGACCGCGGTCTCGTATCCTCCACCCGCGTAGCCGCAGACCCTGACGATGGCCCGCGTCGCCGTGGAGCCGGACCGCCCGAGTCGTGCGACGAGGCCTGGCGCCAGAACATCCGCGTGCTCGCAGAGCAGCGACGTGAGCGCGCGGGACTTGGGTTGCAGCGCTGGATCGTCGAGCAGCTCCACGAACGCAGGCGCCATGAGATCGCCGAACGCATCGATCATCGCGGGTATCAGCGAATCTTCGGCGCCCGCTTTGGCGAGCCCGATCCATCTGGCGGTCCGGGCCGCCGTGCAGAACGTGCGAAGGCCGCGGCCGATGACCTCGGCGACGTCGGGCCGGTTCTCGGCCAGCGTCTCGGCCAGTTCGCGGAACCGCTTGACCGCGCCGCGCAGATCGTCGAGACGATCGGCGCGATCGAGCTCGGCGAGGAGCGCCGTGGTCCGGTTGAGGAATGATTCGACGAGAGTGGGATTCGGCTCGAGCCGCACCAGCCGCCACAGGCAGTCGATCTGCTCGGCCAGCATATCGGTCCGATCGATGGTCGGGCCCACTGCGGTGATGGCCGTTCTGGCCTGGTCGTCGATCGACAGATCGAACGAGGAAAACTCGCTGAAGTCTTTCTTCGCCGTTGCATCGATACGAATCAGCCGTCGCGCGAACCGGTCGACCTTTTGATCGCGGGTTTCGCCGTCGCCGGCGGCCGACACCGGCTGTTGCAGGCGCTCGTCGACGAGCGACGCAATCGTCTGACTGCGTTCGGCCGGCAGGTCGAGCCGCTGCAGCGCCGCCGTGACGACCTCGGGGGCGGCCGTTTCGAGCTCGAGGAGCAGGCACAGCGATTCGGCGAGATCGCTGTCCGGGAAATCGCGCAGGACGGCGCCGGCGGCCCGCCCGTCGAGGAGACCTGGCAGAATCGTTCGCTGAAGTAGCGACTTCCGTCGGTCCGGCGGGATCGTGAGGACGGCGCGCGCCAGCTTGCCGAACATGAGCCGTGCGAGATGGCCGTCGAGCGCGGCAAAAAGCATCGCAACGTCCGCGAATTTCTGCTCGAGCGCCCGCTTCCTCGCCTCCTCACCGACCGGGTCGTCGTCGGTCAGACGCAGGAGCATGGTGGCGACGTCGGACGGGTCGTCGACGAGCACGGCGAGATCGACGAGCGACAGGCTCTCGGATGCCGCTCCGGATTCGAGCCGGACCCAGCCCTTTTCCGGCGGATAGAGGTATTGCGCGGGTCCTGACGGCGCGGCGGCCTCGCGGCGCTTTCGATCGCGCTCGACCAGATCCCAGACGTGCTCCGGCCGGGGACCGACGTCGAGGACCTCAGGACGATGCGCCATTCGCGGCGCGATCAGATCGACGCCGTGCTCGGTCAGGAGCTCGGCGAATGTGGTTTTCGTCTCCGCGAGATCTTCGCTGCGCAGGAGGTCCGTACAGAAACGCGTGAAGTCGCGCGGCGAGGCGGCGTTGTCGAATTCGAGTGACGCGACGCGCGCCTTGTGCAGGCGATGGACCAGTTCGCGTTCGATGATCCCGCCGCCGCCGATATGAATGTCGTCGGCGAGAAACTCATGCGGGGTCACCCGGAGCGCCAGGCGATCGGATCGATCGAGGTTCGTGAACGCCCGATGGCACGCGGCGATCGCATCCGTGCACATCGAGCTCGTTTCCGGGTACGTGTGAAACTGCCGGATCGCCCTGGCGAGCAGCGTCAGGAACTCCTCGACGGCCGCCGGCCACCCAGACACACCACTTTTGTCGGTAGGCGCACCAGCTTTGTAATCGGCCGAGGTGGTCGGAGGTGCCATTCTGTCGCTTTCCTGCTGAAAAAGACCCAGGAGGCAAGAGCCAGGCCGCGGCCGTAGAATCTGGAAGACTTGTGATGAAAGCGCCCGATCCATTGGCCCGCCTGGCGGCCACCGTTCGCGGTCTGTTCGTCGGCGACCACTCCATTCCGCACCACCGCATCCTCGAGTGCGAATACGAGCAACTTCACGGCGCGCTCCCCGACAACCATCCGGTCGACGATCCCGATCCGACGCGGCGCCTCGAAGCCATCAATCGAGCGTGCCACCTGCGACGTCACGCCGCGCTGTGTCTGTCTGGTGGCGGGATCCGCAGCGCGAGCTTCGCGCTCGGGTTGCTGCAGGGACTCGCGCGCCGGAAATTGCTCGGCGCGTTCGATTACGTCTCTACGGTCTCCGGCGGCGGCTACACCGGCGGCTGGCTGTCGGCGTGGCTGCTTCATGCGCACGTCAGCGGCCAGGAGCCGGATCAGGTCTACGGAATCCTGGCCGGCACGGCCGGGTCGACGCTCGAGCCTGAGGCCGAACCGATCCGCCGCATCCGGGAGTACAGCAACTATCTCGATCCCAAAACGGGCTTGCTCTCCGTCGACGTCTGGTCACTCATCTCGACGGTCGGGCGCAACCTGCTGCTCAACTGGCTCGTCCTCGTTCCGCTTCTCGCCGCGGCGTTGCTCGTTCCCCGCCTTTACTACTCGATGACGATGCTGGGAACGCAGGACTGGATCGATCGAGATGATCTGTTCTGGTGGTCGACGTGGCTGGTGCTGGTGGGGTCGGGCCTGCTCACCGTGGCGCTCGCGTACATCGCGCTGGATCTGCCGAGCGTCGGCAACCGGCAGCGCGGGCAATCCGCATTCATCCAGCTGTGTTTCGTTCCGCTCGTCGTCGCGACGGCGGCCTTCACGCTGTACTGGGCCTGGTCCCGGGCGCTGAACGCCGAGCCCGTGTCGCTGTCCACTCTGTTGACGGTCGGTGCGGGCGCACACGCTGCCATCTGGTTCGTCGTCGGCCTCATCAGCCCGCGGCGGTTCCGGCCGCTGACGTGGGTGGCCGCCGCAGTCGTCGGGGCGTTGACCGGCGCGGGCGTCTGGTGGTTCGCCGTGCACGTGTTTGCGGAACCCCTGTCGCGCGGTGAAGTCTTCGCCGGCCTGAGCGTCCCGGTGATTCTCGCGATCATCGGCGGGACCGGGTCACTGTTTGTCGGCATCGCGAGCAGTGAAACCACCGAAGACGATCGCGAATGGTGGAGCCGGTTCGGCGCATGGCTGCTGATCACGATCTTCGGCTGGCTGGCGGCGAGCCTTGTCGTGTTCGTCGGACCAGTGTTCGTGAGGTTCGCGGTCAGCTGGATTGGCACCAAGCTCTCGAGCCCGATGCTCGGCAAACTCGCGGCCGCCGCGATGACCGCTCTCACCGGAGCCGTTGCCGCTCGAACGGGCCGCGAAAGCAAGAGCGGCCTGTCGAACACCGCCCTCTGGCGGCGGATCGCGTTCGCGCTGGCGGCGCCGGCGTTCGTGCTGATGCTGCTCATCGGCGTCGCGTCCACCAACGTCTGGCTGCTCCAGTTGATCGAATCGCTCAACATCGTGCCGGAGTACCAGCATCCCGAAGGCGCGGGTCTTCCCGAGATGATTCTTCTGCTGGTTGCACTGCTCGCTGGCGGAACGGTGATGGGGCTGGTCGTGGCCGTGAACAAGTTCTCGCTGCACGGCATGTATCGCAACCGCCTGATTCGCGCGTTCCTCGGCGCGTCGCGTTCTGCGGCTGCGCGCAATCCCAACCGCTTCACCGGCTTCGACTCGAAGGACAACGTCTACTTGAAGGAGCTGGCGGCGATTCGACGGCCGATTCACATCGTCAACATGGCGCTGAATCTGGTGGCAGACAACCGGCTGGCGTGGCAGGAGCGCAAAGCCGAGTCCTTCACCGTCAGCCCGCTGGCCGCCGGCACGCGGACGCTCGGCTACCGATCGATCGCCGAGTACGGAGGTCCGGACGGCATGTCGCTGGGAACGGCCATTACGATCTCCGGTGCCGCGGCGAGTCCGAACATGGGCTACCACTCGTCGCCCTTCGTCACGTTCCTGCTGACGCTCTTCAATGCCCGTCTCGGCGCATGGCTGGGCAATCCCGGCGAGGCTGGGCGCTTCACCTGGCGGAAAAGCGATCCGGTCGTCGGCGCGGGACCGCTGCTGCGGGAGATGTTCGGAAGAACGACGGCCACGAACCCGTATGTGTATCTGTCGGACGGCGGCCACTTCGAGAATCTCGGACTGTACGAGATGGTGTCTCGCCGCTGCCGCTTCATCGTCGTCAGCGACGCCAGCTGCGACGCCGATTACGTCTTCGAAGACCTCGGCAATGCGATTCGAAAGATTCGGATCGACCTCGGCATTCGCATCGAGTTCCCCCACGGTCTCGGTATCGATGCCCAGCACGCGCGAGGCGGCAACGCCCACGGCGCGGTGGGGATCATCCGTTACGCGGACATCGACGGCGCCGCCGAAAATGGCACGCTCATTTATCTCAAGGCCACGCTTTCGGGCGACGAGCCGGTTGACGTCGCGAACTACGCGGCGGCCCATCCCGATTTTCCTCACGAGTCGACCGCCAACCAGTGGTTCGGTGAGTCGCAGTTCGAAAGCTATCGCGTGCTCGGCATCCACACGGTTGACGCCATCGCCGGCGACTACGACAGCGCGGCCGGACTCGCGGGCCTCGTTGCGCTGATGACCGAAAAGGCGAGTGCGTCGGACCCTGTCATGCAGACACTCTGAGTCGGGCTGCCTGCATTGGTTAGTCGCAACACCCCGTTGCCTGGCGCGGCCGGCCTGCTGGCCGCGATAGCGGTCGCGTGTTCAGGAACATCAGGAGAACCGGGCGCACGGCTGGTGCAGCGCGCGCGGGTGTCGATGGGCTCCGAGCTGCAGGTGTCGCTCTGGACGGCGGACGAGGCGACGGCCTCGACGGCGGCCGACGCGGTTTTCGCGGAGTTCGATCGCCTCGAATCGTTGATGAGCGTCTGGCGCGATGGGAGCGACATCCAGCGCCTGAACGCCGCGGCCGGCGACCGTGCGGTGCCCGTGTCCCCCGACGTGCTCGCCGTCCTTCAGGCCGCGCGGCAAGTCAGCGAATGGACGAACGGCAAGTTCGATGTCACGTTCGGCGCGCTGTCGGATCTGTGGCGCTTCGACCACGATCAGGACAATCGCGTGCCGGACATGAACGAGGTCCGCCGCCGCCTGCCGCTCATCGATTACCGCGCGCTCGAGATCGATGAGCGCGCTGGGACGGCGCGCCTCGCGCGCCCGGGAATGCGCGCGCATCTGGGCGGCATCGGCAAAGGTTACGCCATCGACCAGGGCGTCGCGATCCTGCGACGTGCGGGATTTCGCAATTTCATGATCCAGTCGGGCGGCGATCTCTACGCGGCCGGCCTGAAGGATGGAAAGCCGTGGCGCGTCGGCGTTCAGGATCCACGCGGGCCGGCGGACCGGATTGTCGCGGCGGTCGATCTGTCGGACGGCACGTTCAGCACGTCAGGGGACTACGAACGCTTCTTCATCAAGGACGGCCGCCGGTATCACCACATCATCGACCCGAAGTCCGGCCTGCCAGCGCAAGGATGCCGCAGTGTGACGATTCTCGCGCCGAACGCCACGCTCGCTGATGGACTCTCGACAGGGGTCTTTCTGCTCGGTCCGGTCGAGGGGATGGCCCTGGTCAATCGATTGCCTGGCGTCGACGCAGTCATCGTGACGTCGACGAACGAGGTGCTCGTTACACCGCGGTTGAAGAACCGGCTGCAGCTGGTGGCGGCGCCGACGGACGCGCCCTGAGCAGGATGATCCAGTGCGGGCACTTCTTCTGGTCCAGGTAGAGGCGCTCGCAGTCATCGCACCGCACGCACTCGCTCTTGACGATCTTCGGCCCCTGAATCGCGCCCCACTCACACGTCTTCTCGCAAATCTTGCACGTCTTGCACTCCGACCAGCGCTTGATCTTGAACACGGTCAGGGTCGAGATGAGGCCGAGGAGCGCTCCGACGGGACAGAGGAACCGACAGTAGAGGTTCCGGACGAACACGGTCGCGATGAGAAGAACGCCGAGTCCAACCCACATCGTTGTCGTGCCGAAGAGACCGAACATCCAGAACGGCTCCACGTAGCGGTAAACCTGCATGTCGTGCGTCGCCAGAAAGTAGACGATGACGAGCGCGAGCAGCCCGTACTTGATCCGCGAAGCATGGCGCTCGATGCGGGCCGGCGGCTCGATGCGCAGCCGGGCCGGCAGCACCGCGTCCATCAGCTGCGTCATCGCGCCGAAGGCGCAGATGCGGCCGCAATACACGCGACCCCAGAGGACCGTCGAGGCGATCACGAACACACCGAAGAGGTAATAGCCGATGTTGTACTTGGCGATGGGAAGGTTGCGATCGAGGACGCCGAAGATATCCACGATCGAAATCAGCTGACTCTTCGAGAATCCCATGTAGCCGACGGCGAGCACGAACGTCGCGTACTTCAGGCGCACGCTCTTGCGGAAGAAACTGACCATGGCGATCGTCACGAAGACGGCCATCATGACGAGGTCCAGCCATTGCGGCGCGAGGATGTCCCGCCAGCTCTCGATGTTCTCGACCGGGAGCTGCACTATTTGCCGGCCTCCGGCGCCAGCAGCTTGTTCGCGGCAAGTCGGGATCCGTCACGAACCGCGCGCGCGGCGCTCGCGATGGTAATCGAGGCGCGCGACACGGCGTCGACGTCACGACCGACGATGAACGGATCGCGGATGGTCTTGCCCTTGAACTGCGCGGCAAATTTCGGGGGCTCGACGGAAAAGTATCCGTACGGCTCCGAGTGGTAGTCGACGACGGCGCCCGTGATGGTGCCCTTCAGATCGAGGCCCACGAGGATGTGAATCGGCCCATGGTAACCGTGCTCCTGCGGCACCATGTCGGTCGTCCAGAACACGATGCCAATCGGCGGCGCGGCCGGATTCGTCTTCGGGTCCACGCCGTACACGTTGAAATGCAGTGGATCGCCGCCGAGCGCCGAGAACGCCACGGCCGCAGGGAACACCTGTTTCAGTTCCGCGTCCGGCTTCGGGTTGGTGATGATGCGTTGGGCCACGACGATGGTCGTTCCGACCGAGCAGACGACGGCGAGAGTCGAGGCCAGTCTCTTCAATACGGGATGCCGCTCCAGGTCAGCGATTATCCCGGGGCCCCAACACCCGGTCAAGGCGGATTCCACGGATAATAGGCGGTTGACATGACCGCGACACTCGAGACCGCGCTGCAGGTGTACTCGGAGCTCGTCGTGAACGTCGCGCTGAACCTCCGGCGCGGCCAGCGGCTGATCATCATCGGCCCGCTCGCGTACGGTGGGCTGTCGTTCGAAGCGGCGCCGCTCGTACGGCACGTCACGGAAGCGGCCTACCGCGCTGGCGCCACGTACGTCGAGTCCATCTGGGGCGACGAGGCGCTGACGCTGGCGCGATTTGCGCTGGCGCCCGCCGAATCGTTCGATCACTTCTCGAGGTGGCTGCCGAAGGCTCTGGTCGAGCACGTCGAGGCCGGCGACGCGACGTTGTCGATTTACGCCAACGACCCGGATCTTCTGGCGGGGCAGCCGATGGACCGAGTGGGCGGGATGCAGCGCAGCTCGTCGCGCGCGCTCAACCCGTTTCGCGAGCAGGTTTCGCGCAACCAGACGAACTGGGCCGTGGTGGCGGCCGCCAGTCAGCGATGGGCCGCCAAGGTCTTTCCCGGAATCACGCCGGCGGCGCAAATGGATCGCCTGTGGGACACCATCATCAGGTTGTGCCGTCTCGACGCCGCCGATCCGATCGCGGCGTGGCAGTCGCACATCGCCGCGCTCGCCGCCCGGGCCGACTTCCTCAACCGGAAGCAGTTCACCGCCCTGCGCTACTCGGGTCCGGGCACGTCGCTGCTCGTCGGCCTGCCCAAGGGGCACATCTGGATCAGCGCACGCAGCGAGAGCCGGAACGGCATCGCGTTCACCGCGAACATTCCGACCGAGGAAGTGTTCACGATGCCGCATCGCGAGCGCGTGGACGGTGTCGTGCGCTCGACCAAGCCGCTCAGCTACGGCGGTCAGCTCATCGAAGACTTCACGCTGCGCTTCGAAGAGGGGCGTGTCGTAGACGTGAAGGCCGCGTGCGGAGAGGCTGCCATGCGCCAGCTGCTCGAGACCGACGCCGGGGCCGCACGGCTCGGGGAGCTTGCGCTGGTGCCGCACAGCTCGCCGATTTCGCAGTCAGGTCTCCTTTTCTACAACACGCTGTTCGACGAGAACGCGGCGAGCCACGTCGCCCTCGGCTCGGCGTACAAGTTCACGATGAGCGGCGGCGAGGACATGAGCGACGCGGACTTCGAGCGCGCGGGCGGTAACCGGAGCGCCACGCACGTGGACTTCATGATCGGATCCTCGGCGCTCGACATCGATGCCGTCGGCGCCGACGGCGCGGTCGAGCCGCTCGTCCGCAGCGGCGAATGGGCAGCGGCCCTCTCATGATGACCATGCGCAAACTTCATCGTCTGAAGACTGATAATGAGCAGGTATCATCGTTGAATGGATCTGGAGATCAAGCACTTCCAGCTGGTCGCGGCCATCGCGCGCACCGGCAGCGTGACGCGCGCCGGTGACCTCCTCAACCTTTCGCAGTCGGCGCTGAGCCATCAGCTGCGTGATATCGAAGACCGTCTGACCACGCCGCTCTTCCATCGCGTCGGCAAACGGATGGTCCTGACGACCGCCGGTGACGCCGTGCTCCGTGCCGCGACTCAGGTCCTTGACATCGTCGGACGCACCGAAGACGACATTCGCAAGGCCGGGAAGAGCAGCGCCGGTCTGCTGCGCATCACCACGCAGTGCTACACGTGCTACCACTGGCTGCCGGGGCTGCTGAAGGAATACCGTCTGCGCCATCCGAACGTCGAGGTTCACGTGGATGCCGAAGCGACGCCCCGGCCCATCAAGTCGCTCGTCGAAGGACGCATCGATCTGGCGATCATGAGCGATCCGGTCCGTGACCGGCGGCTCGTGCTGCGGCCGCTGTTCGAGGACGAGCTCCTGGTCATCATGTCGCCGAATCACCGGCTCGCCGGGCGTGCCGTCGTCGAGCCCGCGGATCTCGCGGAGGAAACGCTGATCATCTACCCGCCCCGCGAGGAAAGCACCGTCCTTCAGCAGGTGCTGGCGCCCGCCGGCGTGGTGCCCAAGGCGATCCAGCAGGTGCAGCTGTCAGAAGCCATCATCGAACTCGTCAAAGCCGGTCTTGGCGTCGCTGCGATGGCCCGGTGGGCGGTCGAACCGAGCGTGCGCGCCGGCCTGCTTCGGACGGCGCGACTCACGCGCAAGGGATTCCGGCGTCGGTGGAGTGCGGCGATGCTTCGCGACATGGCCGGCACACCGTTCGCGAAGGACTTCATCGATCTGATCGTCCGGCGGTCGCCGGTCAGCGCGACGTCAGGGGCCGGGGAAGCAGCGCGCCGCGCCAGGGCGTGACGCCCGCTTGGTGGGCGGCGCGGCGGTGCCCGCGCGCGCCAGCACCGTCGAAATCGGTCCGGCAAAGAGCGGCTGCCATCCATCGGCAACCAGCCGCGACGTGACCTCGAGACGAGATGGCACCCAGATGTAGTCGGGCCGCAAGGCATCGAGGACGGCCTGCCGATCGTCAGGACTCGTGTAGAACGTGAGGTGGCGATTGATGGCCTCCTGCGAGTAGACGGTCTCGCGGCGGCCGTCCATCGACACCGTCACGCCTGGCGAGAAATACCAGATCGCGTATTCGCCCCAATCGAACCACGTGAGCATCCGGCCCCGAAGATTTTGTTCCGCTGCGAGCCGGGCGACATCGGGTTCGGGAAAGAGCTGGTCCTCCATCCGGATGCATCCGAGGTTGCCGGCGGATACCGTGACGCCGCCCACGATGGCGGCGAGCGCGATCGCGGCGACAAATCCAGCGGCCAGCCGCGACGGCACGCGAGCGACGCGACGCGAGGCGGCGCGCTGCCACGCCGCGGCGATGCTCGGGCCGACGAGCATCACCGTCGCGATGGTGAAGAACGATTGCAGGCGGCTGACGCGAAGCGAGGCGACCGCGAAGAAGACGACGATGGCGACGGACTGCCAGTCTTTGGCGGGCGCTCGGCTGAACTTGTCGCGCTCCTGATGGCGCAGCGCCGACCAGATACCGACCGTTGCCGCCAGCGCGGTCAGCGTCCACAGAAGCGCGTAGGCCGGGCCGAGGACGAACACCGGCTGCCAGTCGATGATGTCCGCGCGGCCGAAACCAACGGTCGCCTGCAGGAACGTCCACATCTTCCAGCCGTACGGATTGAAGAGCGTGATCATCAGCGCCGACGCGGTGATCGCCAGCGAAAAGATCTTGTGCTGGAGCCCCTGGTGCCGCGTCAGGCCTATCAGCGTCCAGAGGCCGAGCGTCCCTGCGCCGACGATCCATCCGCCATGGACGTCCACCCAGACGGCGAGCAGGGGAATTGTCCACAACGACAGGTACGGTTTCGATCGCGCCGCGATGAGAGCGGCAAGCAGCCACGCGAAGAGCGCGAGCGAAAACAGCTGGGGCCGCACGTGATTGGTCTGCGGAAATGTGGTGACGATGAGCAGCCCGAGCAGGAGGTCGATGCTGGACGAAGGGACGTCCTGCTGGCGCAGGATGAGGAACGCCGCGGCGATCATCGCCGACAGAAGCGCGAGCTTCAGGGCCACCAGACCGCTGTTTCCGCCCCAGGCATACGCGACGTACATCACCGCCTCGGACAACCACTCGTGGTTGATCCAGGCGCGATCGCTGGCAAATGAATACGGATCGGCGGCCTGGACGGAGCCGGCCGTGAAGACGTCCTGGCCGAAGCGCACGTGGCCGAAGAGATCCGGATCGGCACGCGTGTGGGTCAGCACGGCGAGCACGATGGCGCCGAGCGCCAGACGCAGCAGCGTCCCGGTATGCCTGGTGGACAGCACGGTGGCCACGTCGATCTGCAACGGCAGTGCCGCGAACACTGCGCAGTGCAGAAGCGTGACGCACAATGCAAGAATGCAAAAATGCAGGAATGCACCAATGACGCCGAGTCCCGGCGTCTCCCGCCACTCGTCGCTCGGCTCTTCTGCATTCGTGCATTCGTGCATTCCTGCAATCTCATGGTCATGAACGTAGCCATCGTCAACCCGGTCTGGGACGCGCGCGTGCGGACGCCCGCCGAGATCCTCGATCGGTTTCGTACGCTCACGGGCTGGGCGAATGCGGTCCACGCAGCCGGGGCTGCCGACGTTCAGGTGTACCAGCGCTTTCACCACGCCGCCGAGCTCGATCGGCAGCACGTGAGATACCGGTTCATCCCTGATGGCCGCCGGCCGAAACCGTCGCCCTGGTATGACGGCGCGGCGCTTTGCGAGGCGATCGCCGCGTCTGCTCCGGATCTGGTTCACATCAACGGTCTCGACCACCCGCGGCTGACGCGGCGTCTGCGACGACGGCTGCCCGCCAGCGCCATCGTCGTGCAGGATCATGGAGGCTTCGATCCACTCGCGATCTCCGCGTCCCGCAGAGCGTGGATGCGCCGCGGGCTGCAGAGTGCCGACGCGTTGCTCGTGGCGACGCCGCCACACCGTGATGTGTTCGCGGCAAGCGGTATGGTGCCGGCGACACTGAAGGTTCTGGACGTCATGGAGGCCAGCACGTCGCTGCGTGTTCAGGGCGAACGCGCACGGCGCGACGGCCTCGCGGTCCTGTTCGTCGGCCGTCTGAATGCGAACAAGGATCCGCTGACCGTGCTCGAGGGCTTCGCGCTCTTCCTGAAACAGCGCCCCGACGCGACGCTCGCGTTCGTCTACGACAATGACGAACTGGAGGGCGCGATTCGGGCGAGGCTGGCGGCCGACCGGACGCTCGCGTCGAAAGTGTCGCTCGTCGGCGCGGTACGGTACGAGGATCTCGCGGCCGTCTACGCGCGGGCCGATCTTTTCGTGCTCGGCAGCCATCGCGAAGGCAGCGGATACGCGGCGCTGGAAGCCCTTGCCTGCGACGTCATTCCCGTGCTGACCGACATCCCGTCGTTTCGATGGATGACCGATGATGGGCGCATCGGCGCGCTCTGGCGCCTCGGCGACTCAGGGTCGCTGTCCGACGCGCTCGTCAGGGTGGCGTCATCGGACCTGCAGCCACAGCGCCAGTCGGCGCGTGCGCATTTCGAGCGTCATTTCACCTGGAGCGCGATCGGCCGTCGTGCGATGGAGATCTACCGTGAATTCTCGCGCACGTGAACGAGGGCGTCGCGGATGCGATCCCGCAGTTCTTTCGGCGCGAACGGTTTCTGCAGCAGGTTGATGCCGTCGTCGAAGCCGGCCACCGTGTCCTGCCGGTAGCCGGTCATCACGATGACGTGAAGATTCGGCCGCTTCGCCGAAAGCAGCCGCGCAAGCTCGATGCCCGTTTTGCCGGGCATGATGGCATCGGTCACGAGCAGATCGATCGCTTCGTGATGATCGTCGGCGAGCTGGAGCGCCTCCTCCGCCGAACCGGCGATGAGCAGGCGATAACCGTCGGCGCGCAGCGTGGAGGCGACCAGATTGCGCACGGCGGGCTCGTCCTCGACAACGAGCACCGTCCGTCGATCCTTGGCGTCCGGCGCATCGATGGTTGCAGCCCGCGCCGGCTGCGGCTCGGTGGCGGCAGGTCTGAAGTAGAGCCGAAACGTGGTGCCGCGCCCGACCTCACTGTCGGCGAAGATGAAACCCCCGATCTGCTTCAGCGTCCCGTACACCATCGACAGCCCCAGCCCTGTTCCCTTGCCTGGATCTTTCGTCGTGAAAAACGGCTCGAAGATGTGCGCCAGCGTTTCCCGCGACATGCCCTGGCCCGTGTCGCTGACCCGAAGCACGATGTAGCGGCCGGCCGTCATTGGCGGGTTGGCGCGCGCGGCGGCCTCGTCGTAGTCCTCGATCTTTGTCGAGAGCACGAGCCGGCCGCCCTTCGGCATCGCGTCACGCGCGTTGACCGCGAGGTTGATGACCGCCTGCTCGAACTGGCCGGGGTCTCCCATGATCGGCGGTACGGACGGCGCTAGTTCCGTCCGGACTTCGACGTCGGTCCCCAGCAATCGCGAGAGCAGCCGGCCGAGCGTGCTGATCGTCTGATTGAGATCGAACAGTCGCGGTTCGAGTACTTCTTTCCGGCTGAACGCCAGCAGTTGTCGCGTCACCGAGCCCGCGCGCTCCGCGCCGCGCCGCACTTCCTCGACGTCCGCACGCGCCTGATGCCCTGGCGGCAGTTGTCCGATCGCCAGCTCGGAGTAACCGGCGATGGCGGTGAGGGCGTTGTTGAGGTCGTGCGCGATGCCGCCGGCCAGCCGGCCGATGGCTTCCATCTTCTGCGACTGGCGCAACTGATCTTCGAGCAGCCGCCGGTCGGTGATGTCCTGCACCGTGCCGATCATCCGAACCGTGCGCCCGTGGCTGTCGCGCACGACGTCCGCCTTTTCGTGGACCCAGCGCACACTGCCGTCGCGCCTGACGATCCGATGCTCGATGTCGTACGGTCGGCCCTCGCCGAGCGCAGCGTCGCTGGCCGCGCGAACGGCGTCGCGATCCGCGGGGTGGACTCTGTCGTAGAACGCCGTCGACGTGCCCGGAAACTCGCCTTCGCCGAAGCCGAAAATCCGGTTCGCTTCCTTGGACCAACCGAGGACGTCCAATCCGTCGAATTCCGCGACCCAGCTCCCGATGTGTCCCACCTCCTGGGCCTTCTCGAGAAACGCTCGGTGCTGCTGGAGTGCTTCCTCGGTGTGGGCCGACCGGGTCACGTCGTAGAAGCTCGCGACGACACCCGCGACCGCCTCGGCGATGCGAAACGGCGACACGAACCGCTCGTAGACGCGTCCGTCCCTGAACCGCAGGATGTCGAGCGCTTCGCGATCCGGATACGTCCAGATTTCGCGGGATCTCGCTTTGAGCTCGTCCAGGTTCTCGATCTCGGGCAGCAGGGCTTCGACGAGGCCGATGGAGTCGGCGGGCGCGCTTTGCGCCAGCTGCTCCTCGGTCAGGCAAAAAAGGCGCAGATACTGGCGGTTGTGCGTGACGATTCTTCCCTGGAAGTCCACGGCGACGATGCCGCCGCGCGCCGCGTCGAAGGTGGCGTTGATGAGCGTGAGGGTCTGGTCTGACGCCGGCCGGTCCGCCACTGGGTCTCGGCGGAGTGTATGACACTAGCCGTACGTCCGCCAGACCCGCGTGAGGTAATCGGCCATGGTCAGGGCGAGCAGAATGCCCAGCCAGAAGACGCTGCCGATGACGACCGCCCACGTCAATCTGCTGCTGTATCTGACGTGCATGAAGAACAATACGACCAATGTGGCCTTGAAGACGGCGATGCCCAGCGCCGCAATCGTGTTCAGCGGACCAAGATCCAGAAAGGCAATCTGCACCGTGAGATAGGTGCAGAGCATCAGCAGACCGAAAATCACGTAGTAGATCCGCTTGGGAACGATGTGATGTTCCATGACGTCGACGGCCCCAGGGGTGTCAGTGCCCATGGCGCCCCAGCAGGTAAAGCAAGGGGAACAGGAAAATCCAGACGATGTCGACGAAGTGCCAGTAGAGGCCGCTGATTTCGATCGGGCTGTAGTACTCCGCGGTAATGATGCCGCGCCTCGCCCACCCCAGCATCCACAGCATGATGCCGATGCCGATGATCATGTGCAGCGCGTGCAGACCGGTCATCAGGAAGTACAGCGAGAAGAACAGTTGTGCGTGCCGCGCGTATTCCTTTTCGAATTGGAACCCGGGCCCCGGCACGTGGTGCTCGACGAACTTGTGGTAGTACTCCACGCTCTTGATCCCGAGGAAAGTGGCGCCCAGCAGGATCGTGAGGATGAGGAACGTCATCAGCAGCTTCCGCTGATTGAGCTGCGCTGCGTGTACTGCGAGCGCCATCGTCAGGCTGCTCGTGATGAGCACGGCCGTGTTCACCGTGCCCAGCACCACGTCGAGCTCGTGGCTCGCGGCGGCGAACGCGTCCGGATACCAGGCGCGATAGACGGTGTAGACCATGAACAGCCCGCCGAAGAACAACACCTCGGTGACGAGGAACACCCACATCCCGAGCGTGGTCGCCTCGCGCTGCTGATCGAGGTTGTCGAAGTGGTGGGCCAGGGCCGGCGGGCCGGCCAGGTGGTCGGCGTTAGGCAACGTGACCCTCCACCGGCGAACCGTAGTCGTAGGCGTCCCACGTCACGACTGGCGTCTCCTCGAAATTCTCCGTTGGCGGCGGCGACGTGGTCGTCCACTCGAGCCCGACGGCGCCCCACGGATTCGATCCGGCCAGGCGTCCGTATCGCAACGACCAGGTGAAATAGATCATCGGAATCAGATAGCCGAAGCCCAGGATCGAGGCGCCGGCCGACGACAGGACGTTCAGGAGCTGGAACTCCGGCGGGTACGCGTGATAGCGCCGCGGCATCCCCATGTAGCCGAGGAGGAACTGCGGGAAGAACGTCAGGTTGAAACCGACGAAGATGATCGCCGCGCTGACCTTGGCGAGCCCCTCCGGATACAGCCGGCCGCTGATCTTCGGCCACCAGAAGTGCAGGCCGCCGAGATAGCCCATGATGGTGCCGCCGACCATGATGTAGTGGAAGTGCGCGACGATGAAGTAGGTGTCCGTCACGTGCACGTCGACGCCGATCGCCGCGAGGAAGAGCCCGGTGAGCCCGCCGATCGTGAAGAGCCCGATGAAGCCGTACGCGTACAGCATCGGCGTCTCCCACGAAACCGCGCCCTTGTACATCGTGGCGGTCCAGTTGAATACCTTGACCGCCGACGGAATCGCGACGATGAAGCTGAGGATCGAGAAGATCAGCGCGGCATACACCGACTCGCCAGCCACGAACATGTGGTGGCCCCAGACGAGAAAACCGATGACGGCGATCGCGAGGCTCGCGAATGCCACGAACGTGTAGCCGAACACGGGTTTCCTGCAGCCGGCCGCCACGAGCTCGCTGACGACGCCCATCGCCGGCAGCACCATGATGTAAACGGCCGGGTGCGAGTAGAACCAGAACAGGTGCTGGAACAGCACCGGGTCGCCGCCAAGCGCGGGATTGAAGAATCCGAATTGGAAGACACGTTCGGCCGCGACCAGGAGAATCGTGATCGCGATCACGGGCGTGCCCAGCACGTTGATCAGGCTGGTTGCGTACGTCGACCAGAGGAACAGCGGCATGCGGAACCACGTCATGCCCGGCGCACGCATGCGGTGGATCGTGACGATGAAGTTCAGACCCGTCAGGATCGACGAGAAACCCGTGATGAAAATCCCGAGCGCCGTTGGAATGACGTTCGTGGTGGACGACACCGTGCTGAACGGCGCGTAGAACGTCCAGCCGGTATCCACGCCGCCCGCGATGAGTGCATACAGCGTGAACAACCCACCGACGATGTAGATGTACCAGCTCAGAAGGTTCAGCTTCGGGAACGCAAGATCCTTCGCGCCGATCATGATCGGGACGAGGAAATTGCCCAGCACAGCCGGAATCGCGGGGATGAGGAAGAAGAACACCATCATCACGCCGTGCATCGTGAAGAGCTTGTTGTAGGTTTCATCGGACACCAGATCGCCGACCGGTGTCGCGAGCTCGAGGCGGATCAGCACGGCCATCGCGCCGCCGACGAAAAAGAAGAGCGTGACGGCGGCCAGGTAGAGCAGCGCGATGCGCTTGTGATCGCGCGTCAGCAGCCACGATCGGATGCCGTAGCCGTCGTTCAGATAGTGCCGCGGAGGAATGAGAAGCGTGCTTGCCATCACTGCCTTGTCTGCACCTGCGGCATGGCCTGCAGGGATTTGACGTACTCGATCAGCTCCAGCAATTGCTCTTCGGTCACGAGACCCTGAAACGTCGGCATGATCGGCTGAAAGCCGGCCGCCACCTTTGCCGCCGGATTGAGGATGGACTCGCGCACGTAGGCCTCGTCGACCGTCGCCGTCTCTCCGCTCTGCAGCGTGACGGTCTTGCCGAAAAGTCCCTCGAGCACGGGACCGCGACCGTGCGCGTCGGGCCGGTGACATGTGTTGCACGCGAGGCTCGCGAACAGCTTGGCGCCGCCTTCGGCGAGAGATCCTTCTGGCCCCCCGCCGCTCAGCCATGTCTGATACTCGGTCGGGTCCATGACCACGACCTCGCCAGTCATTCCCGAGTGCCTGGTGCCGCAGTACTCGGCGCAGAACAGATGATAGCGTCCCGGCTTGGTCGGCTGGAACCAGATGCTGGTGTACCGTCCGGGCAGGACGTCGGCCTTGATCCGGAACGCCGGCACGAACACATCGTGGATGACGTCCTCGGACGTCATGATCAGCCGGACGGGACGCCCGACCGGGACGTGCAGCTCGTTGATTTCACGCTGCCCGTCCAGGTGTTGAAACTTCCACATCCACTGCTTGCCCACGACGTAGATGTCCACGGTCGCGTTGGGCGGCCGCGCCATCGCGAAGAACACGCTGGCGCCCCAGACGAAGATCACCATCGTGATAAAAAACGGCACGATCGACCAGGTCAGCTCGAGCACCAGCCCGCCGTGAATCGCGGTGCCGACGCTCGTCGGCGTTCGTCGCTTGAAGCGAATTGCGTAAAAGACGATGAGTCCGGCGATGAGCAGCGAGAAGAACACCGCGACGGCGATCAGAAAAAAGTAGAGCGCGTCGACGCGGCTCGCCATCGTCGACGCGGTTTCGGGGAAGAGCGGCGTGCCCGTCCACATCAGGGACGACTCCCTGCCGGGTGGGTTCTGGGTGCAGGGTGCTGGGGTCGTCTCTCGCGACGGACCATGACGAAGATGAAGGCGCCGAGTGCGAGGACGGTCGCCACGCCGGCGAGGCGCAGCGCGCGCATGATGACGAAGCCATACCGCCCGGTCATCGGATCGTAGTGATAGCAATAGAGCAGCAGCGCATCGGCCGGATTACCGACCTTTCCATCCGAGGCTTCGACGAGCGCGTAGCGAAGGTCGCGCGGGCCGTACTCGATGCCGAACAGATAGCGTGCGAGGCGGCCATCGGGCGTGAGCACAATGACCCCGCTCGGGTGTGCGAACTGTTTGGTCGGCGCGTCCCAGACGTATCTGAACCCGGCCGCCCTGGTCAGCGCACGAATCGACGCCTCATCACCCGTCAGAAAATGCCAGGCGTCCGCCGCGCCAGGCCGCTGGTAGCGCTCGATATAGTGCGCCTTCTTCGCCGCCGCGACCTCTGGCGTGTCGCGCGGATCGAAGCTGACGGTCACGATCTCGAAATCCAGGCCGGGCCGCAACGAGAGAACGTTCAGCGCGCTCGCGAGCCCGTTGATGACCATCGTGCACAACATCGGGCAGTCGTAGTACGCGAACAGCATGACGACCGGGCGCCTGCCAAAATATTCAGAAAGGCGCACGGCCCGACCCGACTCGTCTCTGAAATCAAGATCCAGCGGAATAGGTTGATCGAGATTCTGGTCGAACCCGATCTCCCGCAGCGGCGCGGGAATGGTGGACGATGTCTGTCCCGGATCGCGGCGATATCCAGCCGCGGCCGGCGAACCCGTCATTTTCTGTGCGTTCGCAGCGTCCGCACACGCGATCGTCAAGACGAGGATCAGCATGGCCCGCAGCGTCGTACGAGTCATCGACGCACCGGTCGGCTCGGGAGCCCTCGCTGAATCGTCAAGGTGATCGCCTCGTCGATCGGAATGCGGACGATGCCGGCATTCCGGTCGACCCAGCTGTAGGTTGTCAGGGTTTCCTGCTCCGCATCGCGAAGCTCGCGCAAATCCTCGCGCGGATTCGTCTGCAGGCGCGGTTCCGGCGGCACGCGATGCTCCCGAGAGACGGCGAGCGGGAATTCCGGCGCGCCGCCCGCAGCGTCCTCGCGAGCGCTGAAGGAGGCGAACAGACCCCACACGATGAACCCGATCACGATCATGACGGCGACCAGACCAGCCGCGAAGATGAGGATGCCGCGGATATCGACGTCGCTTTCCTCGTGATGCGACGGAGCGAGTGTGGCGTGCGGCGTCTCGTTCGCCATGATCAGTGCGCCGTCCCCGGTTTCGGTTGCTGACCGCTGCGCTCGATGATTGGCTGGAGGGTCTCGCCGAACTGCGGATCGTGAATCGGCAGGATGGCGCGGCCGCGGAGCTGCCAGATGAAGGCGCCAACCCAGACGCCGCCCAGCGCCAGCGGCAGCGTGAGGTCCATCCAGCTGATCGACAGCCCATCGTGATGGAATTCCGGCGAGATGAGCCAGAGCAATTCGACGACGCGCGCGAACAGCATCCAGACGGCGACCTTGAGAATCGTGTCCGCGCGTCTCTTCACCGATCGTGAGAGGAGCAGCACGAATGGCAACGCGAAGTGGCCGACCACCAGCGCGAGTGCGACGAAGCGCCAGCTGGTGAACGATCGATGCTGGTACCACTCGATCTCGTGAGGCAGGTTCCCCGACCAGATGATCAGGTACTGCGAGAACGAAAAATACGCCCAGAGCATCGTGAACGCGAGCATCAGGTTGCCGAGATCGTGAAAATGCGCAGGCTGCACGACGCTCTGGAGCGGCGGCCGACGACTGAGCCAGACGAGCACGATCGTCAGGACCGCGAGCGCCGTCAGGCCCTGGCCGCCCATGACCAGAACGCCGAAGATCGTCGAGTACCAATGGGGGTCGAGTGACATCAGCCAGTCGAACGATGCAAACGTGATCGTCAGGCCGTACGCCAGAAGCCCGCCCGCGCTCAGTCGCTGCATGCGCCTGGCGAGATCCGGGTCCGCCGTCTCGTCCTGCTCGAGCGACCAGCGGTTGAGGAAGTACACGAGCGCGTTCCAGACCAGGAAGTAGAACGCCGCCCTTCCGAGGAAGAACGGCACGTTCAGATAGAGATGCTTGTGCTGGAGGATTTCATCACGGGCGACGTTCTGCGGATTGGCCCAGCTGTAGAGTGAACGGACACTGAGAGCGATCGGCAGGAACAGGGCCGTCATGATCGGCATCACGCGCGACGCGGCGCCAATGGGCCTGCGGATGAGAACACCCCACGCGCCGCCTGAAAGCTGATGAACCATCCCGAGCGCGAGACATCCAAGCGTCGCACCGAGGCACAGCATGTAGGCCATCAGGTACGACTGAAAAAACTGCGCGGAATTCAGCCAGAGCCCGACGAGCGAGATCGCGCCGGCGGCGGCGGCCACCACGAAACACTTGCGCTGAAGATCCGACAGTTCGGGAATCGCCGCGCCGGCAGTCTTCTGAGAAACCATATCTAACGGTCCAGGCCGCCGCGCTTGTCGGCCGGCACATCTGCCATCGTTGCGTGTTCGCTCAACTGCAGCGCGCGGAGGTACGCGATGATGGCCCAGCGATCCTCCACACGGATCTGCGCCGCGTAGTCCGGCATCGCACCGAAGCCGTTGGTGATGACGTCGAAGATCTGGCCAACCGGCGCGTTGCGCAGTCGATCCTGATGAAACGTCGGCGGCCGACGGAAACCACGGCGGACCACCATCCCGTCACCCTGACCGGTCCGGCCGTGGCAGGGCGAGCAGTGGATGTCGAACCGCTCGCGCCCTCTCGCCATCGTCCGCTGGTCCACGGCGAAGGGAAACATCGTCGCGTCGGCGTTCCCGACCTTGCCGGTGTACAGCAGCGTGTCGTCGTTGAGGTGACCGCGCGCGACCGTGCCCGCGATGAGCGGTCGCGCCGAGCGGCCGTCGCCGAAGAACGCCGACTGCCGGAATGGGACGTACCTCGGCTGATCGTGCATGTCCTGACGGCAGCTGATGCCGAACAGGACCAATGTGAGCAGCGCAAGGCCGCTGCTCGGACGAGAGAGACGTCCTGGCGTTCGATCAGTCGCCAACGGTCGTCACCTCACGCGGGCCGAGCGAGTCGAGGAATCGCCGGGTCTTCTCGAGATCGAACTTCGGATCGCGGGACTCGATGCACAGAAAGAACTGATTGCGACTGGCCAGGGCGAACCGCGGCACGTTGAAGACCGGGTGATACGGCTGCGGCAGCCCGTTCAGCGCCAGCATGCCGAGCACCGCCGAAAGGGCCGCCCCGAGAATCGTGCATTCAAACGTGATCGGGATGAAGGCCGGCCAGCTGTGAAGTGGCTTGCCCCCGACGTTCACCGGGTACGCGATCGTGGACGCCCAGTACTGCAGGAGGTAGCCACCGATGCATCCCACCAGCCCGCCGATGAGCACGATGAGCGGCAGCCGCGTGTGGTGCGTGCCGAGCGCCTCGTGCAGTTCCTCGATCGGAAACGGCGAGTACGCGTCCATGCGCCGGTAGCCGTCGGCGTGCGCGCGATGCGCCGCCAGCACGAGCGAACTCGGATCGTCGAACTCGGCGATCAGACCGTAAATCGGTGACGACGGGATGCGATGGGCCATCTAGGTCGCCCCCAGATCTTCGTCCACCTTCGCGGCCGGCAGCATCGTCCGCATCTCGGAGATCGAGATCATGGGCAGGAAGCGAAGGAACAGGAACAGCAGCGAGAGAAACAGACCGATTGTGCCGATGAAGGTGGACCAGTCCCAGAACGTCGGTTTATACATGCCCCACGACGAAGGCAGAAAGTCGCGGTGCAGGCTCGTCACGATGATGACGAAGCGCTCGAGCCACATGCCGACGTTGATGACGAGCGAAAGGGCGAAGAGCGCCGCGACGTTGGTGCGCACGCGCTTGAGCCACAGCACCTGCGGCACGAGCACGTTGCAGATGATGAGCAGCCAGTACGTCCACCAGTACGGACCGGTCGCGCGGTTGATCGGAACGAACATCTCGTACTTGTCGGCGCTGTACCACGCAATGAACGCTTCGGTTCCGTACCCGTACGCGACGATGAGACCCGTGACGAGCATCACCTTCGCCATGTTCTGTAGGTGACGCATCGTGATGAAATCGCCGAGGCCGTAGACCGCGCGGATCGGAATCGCGAGCGTGAGCACCATCGCGAAACCCGAGTAAATGGCGCCGGCGACGAAGTACGGCGGGAAGATGGTCGTGTGCCAGCCAGGCACGATTCCGATCGAGAAGTCGAAGCTGATGACGGTGTGGACCGACACCACGAGCGGGGTTGCCAGACCCGCGAGCAGCAGGTAGGCGGTTTCGTATCGATGCCAGTGGTGCGCCGAGCCGCGCCAGCCCATCGCGAGCATGCCGTAGATGATTCGCCCCGCGCGGGACTGAGAGCGATCGCGCAGCGTTGCCAGGTCGGGAATCAGTCCGATGAACCAGAAGAGCAGCGAGACCGTCGCGTAGGTCGAGATGGCGAACACGTCCCACATCAATGGACTGCGGAACTGCGGCCACACGCCCATCGAATTGGGATACGGCAGCATCCAGTACGCGAGCCACGGGCGGCCGGTGTGGAACAGCGGGAAGATGCCGGCGCACGCGACGGCGAACAGCGTCATGGCTTCAGCGAACCGGTTGATGGAGGTCCGCCAGGTCTGGCGCAGCAGCAGAAGAATGGCGGAAATGAGCGTCCCCGCGTGGCCGATGCCGATCCACCACACGAGATTGGTGATGTCGAAGGCCCAGCCGACCGGGATGTTGTTCCCCCAGATGCCAATGCCCTGGACGACCAGATACGACAGCGAAATGAACAGGAGTCCGGCGAGGGAAGAAGCGATCCCGAAGCCGAGCCACCAGCCGAGTGGCGTGCGGCGGTTCAGGACGATCGCACTGATCTTGTCCGTGACGGTCGAGAACGTGTGGCCCGGCGCGATGACCCGATCGGTCGTCATGATTCGCCCAACTCCGGGTTGACGTTGCGGAGCGCGCCGAGATAGGTCGTGCGCGGCCGCGTGTTCAGCTCGGCCAGGAGCGCGTAGTTCCGCTCCTCAGCCTGCAGCTTCGCGACGCGGCTGTTCGGGTCGTTCTGATCGCCGAAGATGATCGCATCCGATGGACATGTCTGCTGGCAGGCCGTGCGGATCTCACCGTCATGGATCGTGCGGCCTTCCTTCTCCGACTGAATCTTCACCTCGTTGATCCGCTGGACGCAGTACGTGCACTTCTCCATCACGCCGCGGCTGCGGACGCTGACGTCAGGATTTCGCGCGAGCTTCAGCGTCGGCGTGTTCCAGTCCTGATACAGGAAATAATTGAAGCGGCGCACCTTGTACGGACAGTTGTTCGAACAGTACCGCGTGCCCACACAGCGGTTGTAGACCATGTCGTTCAGGCCTTCGTGGCTGTGAACCGTGGCGCCGACCGGGCACACGGGCTCGCAGGGCGCGTTCTCGCACTGCATGCACGGCACGGGCTGGAAGAACGTCTCCGGGTGCTCGGGCTCGCCACGGAAGTAGCTGTCCACGCGGATCCAGTGCATCTCGCGGCCGCGCAGGACCTGATCCTTACCGACGATCGCGATGTTGTTCTCGGACTGGCAGCCGACGACGCAGGCGTTGCAGCCGATACAGGCGTTGACGTCAATCGCCATGCCCCACTTGTGTCCCGTGTACTCGTGCTCCGGATACAGCGTGATGATGCGAGCCGGCGGCTTCTCTTTCCCTGGTCCCTCGCTCATGGATTTCGGATCGCGCACGTACTCGTCGCGCGTGACCGCACGGATGATGTCGCGCTCTTCCATGAGGTGGTGATATTGCGTGCAGGCCAGCGGGTATGTGTCGCCCGTCCGAACGACCTCCGCGGGCGTGAACCACGGCGACTCGAGGCTGCGAACGGCGTTGGCGTCGAAGCCCGCGCCGACCGCGGAACTCCCGCCGCGGCGACGGCCGTATCCCAGATGGACGGTGGCGCAGTCGTCAGCGTGGCCGGGCACCGCGAAAATCGGACCGCGCACCGATCGGCCCGCGGCCTTGATCTCGAAAACGTCGCTGTCGATCGTGCCGTGTTCGCCGCCGCGGTACGCGGGCGAGTTGTGTCCCTTCAAGCGCGCGGCCGTGGCCGGACTCACGAAGATCGCGTTGTCCCACACCAGCTTGGTGATGGGCTTGGGCAGCTCCTGCAGCCAGCCATTGTTGGCGAATCGACCGTCGAGGATGGACGGATCATTCCGGAAGCCGACCTCGAACCCGCCAGTCGCCGGCGGCACGAGTCTAGACGCGAGGCGGGTGCCGAGATTGGCCGCGATGCTGACGGTCCGTGCCTCGAAGGCGCTGTTCGGGACGACGCCGTCGTGCAGCCATCGGCGCCAGTCCCCGTCGGCGCCGGGCGCTACTTTCCAGTGTTCGCGGATGATCTCGTACGCGGATCGCTCCGGCCGATCCGTCATCGCGGCGAGAAGTTCGTGCGCGGACTTGCCGCCATAGAGCGGCGCGATGAGCGGCTGAACGATCGACACCGTGCCGTCGTACGCACGCGCGTCACCCCAACTTTCGAGGAAGTGCGCCTCTGGGATCTGCCAGTGGCAGAGTGCCGACGTTTCGTCCTCGTACAGTCCGAGACGGACTCGCAGTTGAACCTTGTCGAGCGCGGCAGCGAACCCGACATCGGCGGGCGCGCTGTAGACGGGATTCGCCGCGACGACGACCAGTAGGTCGACCTTGCCGGCGGTCATGTCCGCGGAGAGATCGCGCAGGGACGCCATCTGATCGACGGGCTCGGCCTCCACCGCTCGGGTATAGACGACCGTCGACCCGGCATTGCCGAGAGCGCGGTTCATCGCGTGCGCGATCGCATGGACTTCCGGCGGCTGCGAGTCGCCGGCGACGACGAGGCAGCGCCCACGATGCGCCAGAAGATCCCGTGCCACCGCGCCGGTCCATGTCCTCAAAGTCTCAGCGCTCCGGTGTCGGACCGGTTGCCCGGCCGGCACGACGACACCGGTGGGTCGGGCGTTGGCTGAGGCCCGCGCGATGACGTCGCGCGCCGAATCAACGCCGACCTCCGAGGCGACGGCCAGAACGAACGCGCCAATCTCGCTCGGCGGCAGCGCGAGGCGATGGTCGGCGCGGGAGCCCGTCGATGTCGGCATCGACTCGATCGCGTACAGCCGATTCATGCGCGCGGCGTCTTCGGGGCGGCGGCGGGACGCGAAGTCGCGCGCGTAACGCACGCAGCCGGGGCCGAGCGCGAGGAAGTCGGAATCGAGCGCAAGAATCACGTCGGCACGTTCGATGGCGAACCGCTGATCGACGTGCTCGCCGAAGGCCAGCATGGAGCCCACGCGCGCGTTGTTGCCGCTCGCCGGATCCCACTGGTGCCATTTCGCTTGCGGGTAGTGCGCGAGCACATCGCGGATCTGCGCGGCGAGCGTTGGCGAGCTCACCGATTCGGTCAGGATTCGCAGGCCCGCGCCCTTGAGCGGCTGTTGAGCCGTCAACGCCGCGCGAATCGCGCCGAGGAACGACGACCACGGTCGGATCTCACCGCGATCCGTCAGCGTGGTCGCGCGGTCGGGATCGTAGAGTCCGAGAATCGCGGCCTGCCCGAAAACATCCGCCGCGCCAAGGCTTCCCGGATGCAGCGCATTGCCTTCGATCTTGGTCGGGCGCCCTTCGTGGCTTTCGACCAGCAGGCCTGTGGCAACGCCGCCCACCGTCATGGCCGTCGCGAAGAACATCGGCTTGCCCGGAATCAGCTCCTCCGGCTGACGAACGTACGGAACGATCTTCTCGACCGGCTGTCGCGTGCAGGCGGTGACGCCCGCGAGCGCCATCGATGCGCCCATCAGCTTGAGGAACGTCCGACGCTGCACGGGATCCGTGATGGCTTCGATCTCGGACGGGAACTCGTTGTACAAGCGCTCGCGGAATGTCGGCGTCGTCCGCGTACTCCTCGAGCACGCGCCAGAAGGGGCGATCGCGTCGGGATTCGGGATTCGGGATTCGGGATTCGAATTTCCGGGATTCGCTAGTCATGCGCGGTTGTCGTCCAATGCTTGCGTTTTCTCAATCCGCAGTCCGCAATCCGCAATCCGCAGTCCGAAACCGCTACCGATGACACGTCGAACAGCTGGTGAGCTTCTGAATCTGGTATTCCTCAACCAGGCGCCGGCCCACTTCGAGCTGATTTGCCGGTGGCTCGTAATCCACGCGGAACACCATCTCTCGCGGCCGGACGTATTGTTCCGGCTGCCGGTGGCAATCGAGACACCAGTCCATCTGCAGGGATTTCTCGCGCCACATGAGCGGCATGCGATCGACCTGACCGTGACAGGTCGTGCAGCCGACGCCTTTGGCCACGTGAATGCTGTGGTTGAAGTAGACGAAGTCCGGCAGGTCGTGGACACGCGTCCACGCAATCGACTTGCCGCTGCGGAAGCTCTCGCGAACGGGCTCGAGGTACGGGCTGTTCGAGAAGATCTGCGAGTGGCAGTTCATGCACGTCTTGGTCGGCGGAATGCCGGCAAACGCGCTGTCCTCGACCGACGTGTGGCAGTAGCGGCAGTCGATGCCGTTGCCGGCGACATGGCGCTCGTGGCTGAACTGGATCGGCTGTTCACGCGCCACGCGGGCCTCTGTCACCCACGGCGAGCGGTTTACCTGATCGAAGAGGTAGAGCAGGCCCCCGACGAAGAAGATCGCCGCCGAAGATACTGACCCGGGCAATCGTGTTGGTGGAGCGGTGGAAGATCTGCGCCATCGCGTGTTGCGGGATACGGCCTGCCGAAAGCGAAGGGAGCTTACTCCGTTTCGCGGACGAGCCGAGGGGTCTATTTTGTGAAAACTTTCACGTATTGTCAAAAAGCCGAGCTGTAAACCCGAAGTGTGGGGCTTATGGGCTTATGGGGTTTTCTCAGGGGTGTAGGCCCGGCCGCGGGCATACTTCTCGAACCACTCCAGCTCGGCGTTGGCCTTGGCGATGAGATGCCGCAGCTCGCCCCAGCCATGCCCTTCGCGCGGCGCGACATAGAGCTTCGTCGGCACGCCGTTCGACTTCAACGCACGCCACATTTCGATCGACTGTGGCAGCGGCACGCGCGGGATCGTTCTCGCCGACGAAAAAGAGCGTCGGCGTCTTCACGCTGCGCCACGTCCTTCATCGGCGACTGGTTCCAGTAGAGATCGGTCGGCGCGTTCTTCTGCCACGGCGTGCCGCCGAACAGGGGCGTGCGCGTGTAACGGACGTCGGTCTGCGCGTACAGCGAGATGAAATTCGCCGCGCTCGCGCCGGCCGACGCGGCCTTGAACCGGTCGGTCATCGTGATCAGCTTGTTCGTCAGATGACCGCCGGCGCTCCATCCCATCAGGATGAGCCGATCCGGATCCGCAATCCCTTTCGCGACGAGCGCATCGACGCCCGTCAGGATGTCGGTCTGCATGTGGTTGAAGTAGCGACCGATGACGTCCCGATAGAACGTCGTGCCATAGCCGGCGCTGCCCCTGTAGTTGGGTCGAAAGACCACGTAGCCTTTGCCGGCGAGGACCGGAAAATAGTTCATCAGCAGCCCGACGCCGCCTCCGAACTTGTCGGACTCCATCGGTCCGCCGTGCATCTGCACGATCAGCGGATAACGCTGCCCGGCCTGGTAACCGGTCGGATAGATCAAAAGACCTTCGACGTTGACACCATCGACGCCTTTCCACTCGAATCGTTCCTGCCGCGGCAGCTCGAACGTCGTCTCGAGCTCGTCGTAAACGTGCGTTACCCGCGTCGGCGTTCCGCCTGCAATCGGCATCGTCCACGCCTCGCCGTAACGACTCGGTTCGTCGAGCAGGTAGATGAGTGTCTGTGTGTGCGGTTCGAGACTCCACGCGGCTGCCGGTGCCGGCGGAATCGAGTGCCGACCATCCGTGAGCTGCTTGTAGGTCCGCGTCGCGACGTCGATGCGGAAGATCTCGCTGTGCAGGCCCATGTTGACGACGGCGATGATCGAACGGCCGTCCGGCGCCCACGTCGCGCGATCGAACTCGTACGGAAAATCGGCGACGAGCGGCGTCGCCGTTCCACCGGTCGCGGGAACGATGAAGAGATTCTGGTTGTAGTACGGCTCGAAATGCGGGCCCGCACCAGAGATGAAGATGACCTGGCTGTTGTCGGGCGACAACTCCGGATCCAGTTCCTCAACCGTGTTCGACGTCAGCGCGCGAGCATTCTGGCCGTCCGCGTCCATCGTCCAGACTTCGGTTCGATCGCCGTCGCTCTGGTTGGGGCTCGGCCCGCGCGTCATCGCCACGTGCCGGCCGTCAACTGACAAACGGTAAGACAGCGACCGAAAAATCGCCTGACGTGATCGTCTGCTCGCCGCCGGTCGCAACCGTGACCTTCCAGAGATGCCGCTGCCTGAAATCGTCGCCGTACGAATAGAGGTCGTCTCGCAGGCGTTCGCGTTCGCGCTCTTCGCTCGTGACCGCGTCGGTCGCGATGAAGTACACGGCGCTGCCATCCGGCGCCCAGGTCGGCGCCGACGGCGGAGTCATGTGTCTGGTCAGCGGTTTGGCTTCGCCGCCGGATGCTGGCATGGTGACGAATTGACCATCCCGCGCCGAAGAGAATCGTCTTGCCGTCAGGCGACCAGCGGGTGACCGTCGGATTGATTCCGTTGTCAGTGAACGTCAGTTGGGCCGGTGCGCCGCCGCCGACTTCCTGACGCCACAGCTGCCAGACGGGTCGGCCAAGCTTCCAGTCGGGCCGGCTCATCGGTGACAGAACCAGGCGACCGTCCGGGGATAGCTCGGGATCGAGCGGACGCTGGAGGTTCGCCAGATCCATCAAAGACATCGGGCGAGGCGACTGCGCGCGTGCGCCCGCCCCCGCCAGCCCGATCCACACGGCGGCGACGACGAGAGCTGTCTGGCGCTTCCGCGCGCGAAATCCCTTCATGCGATTTCCCGTATGCGTGCGATATTACCCTTGTTGAGAGGACCAAGGAGTCAGGTATGAGGCTTTCGCGCCAGGTCGTTGGAGCCGCCGTGGCCATCTTCTGTCTTTCGGCGTCTCACGGGTTGACGTTTACCTCAGCCAGCGCGCAGCAACCTTCTCAGTTTCCGGCGCCGGTTGAAGGCGATTTCGTCGCGCGCAACTTCAGGTTCGGGACCGGCGAGACGCTGCCGTCGCTGTCGTTGCATTACCGGACACTCGGGACGCCGCGCCGCGACGCTGCCGGTGTCGTTCAGAACGCGGTGATGATTCTGCACGGCACAGGCGGGACAGGCGCCGCGTTTCTCAGTCAGACCTTCGGCGGCCAGCTGTTCGGTCCCGGACAGTTGCTGGACGCGACCCGATATTTCATCGTTCTCCCGGACGGAATCGGACACGGCAAGTCGAGTAAGCCAAGCGACGGCCTGCACGCGCGCTTCCCGAAATACACGTACGACGACATGGTCCGTTCGCAGTATCAACTGCTCACCGAAGGGCTCAAGGCGAATCACCTTCGACTGGTGATGGGCACGTCGATGGGCGCGATGCACTGCTGGGTGTGGGGCGAGATGTATCCCGATTTCGCTGACGGCCTGGTACCGCTGGCGAGCGCGCCCACGGCGATTGCCGGCCGCAACCGTGTGATGCGGACCATGATCATGGAAAGCATCACCAACGATCCGGCGTGGAATGGCGGCGAATACAAGGAGCAGCCGCGGCAGGGCCTCGTCGGCGCGCTGAATATCCTCATGATGATGACGAGCAGCCCCCTCCAGTGGCACAAGTCCGGGCCGACCCGCGACGCCGCGGACCGCTGGTACGACGACCAGATCAAGACGCGCTTCCCGGCGACCGACGCGAACGACATGCTTTATCAGTTCAATGCGTCCCGCGAGTACGATCCCTCCGGAAGCTTGGAGAAGATCACGGCTCGCCGTACTTGCCATCAACTCGGCCGACGATGTGGTCAACCCGCCGGAGCTGGGATTGATGGAGAAGCTGATGCCGCGGGTGAAACACGGCCGTTACGTCCTGATTCCGACGAGCGATCAGACCCGGGGCCACGGCACACATTCGCTGCCGGCGGTCTGGGGAAAATATCTCGAGGAGTTCCTGAGAGATGCTGTCCACGTCATGAGCGATCGCAAATACCGGCAGCGCGGGTATCAGGACGAGCCGCGTCCGTCCCAGCCACGCGGCGAGAGGCCGGCGCCGCCCAAGGACCGGGCACCCGGGCGAGTCCTGCAGGACGAGCGCGGACCGAAGACGCCCAACCTGATGGCGGCGCACGAAGTGTTTCGGTGCGCGCGCTGCGGCAACCTGCTGTCGTTGCCAGTGGGTCCTCTCGATTCCTGTCCGAAGTGCGGCGTGGATCTTCACAGCTGCATTCAGTGCGTGGCGTTCGACACGAGCTCGCGGTGGGAGTGCACGCAGAGCGCGAGCCTGACCGCGCGCGTCTCGCCCAAGGACGCGCGCACCACGTGCAGCTTCATGGCGCCGCGCACGACCGTCGAGCGTCAGACGAGCACCGCGCCGTCACCGGCAGCGCCGGCGAGCGGCGGCCCGAGCAGCGAAGCGTCGAACAGCGCCCGCAAGGCCTTCGACGATCTGTTCAAGTAATCCGATTTCGAGAGTAGTCGAATGGCGTTGCTTTCCGAGGCCGAGCAGCAGATGCTTCGCGAGGCGTTCCTGCAGCTTACGCGCCGCGTCCGGCTGGTCTTTTTCACCCAGACGATCGGGTGTGAGACCTGCGCTCAGGCGCGTGAGATTCTCGACGAGCTTCCACCCCTCTCCGACAACATCGTCGTCGAAGAGATCAATCTGGTCCTCGAGAAGGACAAGGCGGCGCAGTTTGGCGTCGACCGAGCACCCGCGATCGCGCTCGTCTACGACGATCCCGAATCGGCGGGGGCCACCAGGGACTCGCGCATCCGATTCATCGGCGCGCCGTCAGGCTACGAATTCAGTTCGCTCGTGCACGCCGTCCTCCTCGTTGGCGGCCGCGGCTCGGCGCTGAGCGCCGGGAGTTTGAGCCGCTTGGCGTCAGTCGACAAGCCGTTGATGATGCAGGTGTTCACGACGCCGACTTGACCGCACTGTCCGCGGGCCGTTGGCCTCGCTCACGAGATGGCGTTCGCAAGCCCGTACATCACATCCGTCGCGGTCGAGGCGACGGAGTTTCCGGATCTCGCGCGCAGGTACCACGTCAGCGGCGTGCCGAAAACGGTCGTGAACGACGACGTCGAGATTCTGGGCGCGTTGCCGGAGGAGGCGTTCATCGAGCAGGCGTTGAGCGGGGTCGTCGCGAACCCTGAGGGCCAACCGCCGCGGAACTGAACAGCCGTCACGTTCTCGCGGGCTTCAGGAGCCAGAAGACGAGACCAAGCGTCGTCCACGCGGCAAAGGCGAGCCACTCCGCTCGCGTGAAGCTTCCCGGAACGACGGGAATCACCTTCATCAGGATGATCGCCACGCTGACCGCGGCGCCGAGCCACGCCATCGCGAGCGATCGCGGCGGCTCAGGTGGCGTGATCGCTCCGCCATCCGCCGGCGGCCGCGCGCGAAGAATGTAGGCGGCGCACGCCGACAACCACCCGAAGCCAACGGTCAACGACCCGACTTCCGTAATCGGCACCAGAATCGCGTCTCCCATCATCGCGCCGCCGATGCTGATGAGTGCCATCAGTCCGATCGCCACCGACGGCGTTCCGAACTGTGCGTGCACACGGCCGAGCGACGGGTGCACGACGTTGCGGCGGCCGAGCGCGTACAGCATCCGGGTGCCCGCGACGAAGTTGCCGTTGAAGATCTTCAGCAGTGACAGAAACGCGCCGAAGAGGATCAGCTGCGCGATGGCGTGCGACCCGAACGTCCGTTCGAATGCGACCTCGGTCCGCACGTGGCCCGACACGATTTCCTGCCACGGATATACGTACGTGACGACCGCGATGATGATCACGTAGAAAAGGAAACCGGCGATGAGCGCGGCGTAGATGGCCGTCGTGAAACTCCGGGGATCGAATCCATCTCGCGCTTCTTCCGATCCCTTGGCCACCGATTCGAAGCCGGTCATGAAGTACGGGACGATCTGCAGGACCAGAAAGATCGAGAGCAGCGCGCCCGCCGATCCCGGATGCGAGAAAAACGGTTGCATGTTGGCCGGCGTGCCGCGGGCGAAGCCGAGAAGCGTGAAGACCGCGAACGTTCCCAGCAGCCCGAACGTCATCACGTCCTGGAACACCCCGCTTGGCTTGATGCCGCGGTAATTGACGATGGTAATCAGCGCGGTGAGCGCGATGCCGACCGCGAGTCGGGGGCCGTAGATCGGCGTGCCGTCGATGACGTACAGCTGCAGCGTGTTGAGCTGCGGGAACACGCGCGCCAGCAGGTTGCCCGTTGCGACGGCCTCCCACGGGCACACGATCGCGTAGGACAGCACCATCGTCCAGCCCGCGCCGAAGCTGACGAGGGGAGGCATGACGCCTTCCGTGTACGCGATTTCGGCGCCGGCATCCTGGATGCGCTGCACGAGCCGGCCGTACGTGTGGGCGATCGGGAAGAGCAGCAGCCCGCCAATCAGGTAGCCCAGCATCCCGCCGCCCGGCCCGCCGCGCGTGAGCCAGTCGTCCATCAGGACGAGCCACCCGACGCCGATCATCGTGCCGAAGCCGAAGGTGAAATATTCGACGGTGCTCAGGCCGCCGCGGAGGCCGTGACGCGGTCGCGCGACCATCAATATTTGAAGCGGAGCAGGACGGGCTCCGCTTCCCTGCGCGGGATGATGATGAAGATGTTGTCGTACTCGGAGTCGGGAATCGTGATCGGCGCCGTGACACCAAAGGCGCGGATGAGCTCGGGGATCGTGTTCGAGTGGCCGACGATCAGCGCGCGGTCGGCCGGACCCAGCCCGGCGACGCGGACGCGTATGGTCTGCGTGTCCGAGGCTGGCGACTGCTGCGGCGACACGTGGCTCGTTGCGGCAAACGGCATGGCGGTCTGAATCGTCCGCCGGAGATCCGTCGTGTAGATGTGCGTGATGTGAGCGGTGCTGAGCCACTCGGCCAGCCGCTTCGCCCGGGCTTCTCCGGCGTCGGACAGCTTCGAGTCGGCCGACGAATCCGCCCGCTCGGCGTGACGCACCAGGTAGATCGCTTCCTGAGCGGATGCCGTGCACGCGGCACACAACACGAGCGCAAGCGCCAGAGCGAGCGGCTTCACCGAGCCAGAACTATATACGAGGCGGGCCACGCTACAATTCGGCATGCCGCATCAGCCCCGCGAATCGTTCAAGTCGCCACGGTTCGCGCAGCCCGCGACATTCATGCGTCTGCCGCACATCGAGAACACCCGCGGCCTGGACGTCGCCATCGTCGGCGTGCCGTTCGACGGCGGCACCTCGTACCGTCCTGGTGCGCGTCTGGGGCCTCGCGAAATCCGCTCGCAGTCGTCGCTCATCCGTCCCTACAGTCACTTTCAGCGCGTCGCGCCGTTCGATCGGATGAACGTCGCCGACGCCGGCGACATCGACGCGCCCCCGATCAGCATCGAGAAATGCTTCGACGTCGTCGAGTCGCGTGTCGGCGCCATCGCCGACGGAGGGACGCGACCGCTGGTCGTCGGCGGGGATCACTCGATTTCGCTGCCCGTGCTGCGGGCGCTGGCCAGGTGTCATGGTCCGCTCGGGCTCGTCCAGTTCGATGCGCATATCGATACGTGGGACGAGTATTTCGGCGGCAAATACTTTCACGGCACGCCGTTCAGACGCGCGATCGAAGAAGGGGTCGTCGATCCGAAGCGGTTCATCCAGATTGGGATCCGCGGACCGATGTACGGCGAGGACGACTTCGATTTTCACCGCGAGCACGGCATCACCGTGATCGACATCGATCAGGTGAAGGAGCGAGGCGTGGCGTGGGTGATCGATCGCCTACGAATGGTCGTGTCTGGCGCGACCTATATGACGTTCGACATCGACGCCGTCGATCCGGCGTTCGCGCCGGGAACCGGAACGCCTGAAGTGGGCGGGTTGACGAGCCACGAAGCGCAGCGTCTGGTTCGCGGGCTGGCAGGCCTGACGCTCGTTGGCGGCGATGTCGTCGAGGTCGCGCCTCCGTACGACGGCCCGGGGCAGATCACGTCGCTTCTGGCGGCCAACCTCATGTTCGAATTCCTGTGCGCCATCGCGCGGAGCGCGAAGCCATGACCGGACGTGTGCGAGTGAGTGAAATGACAATCATGAGGCTTGGCGGGATCGGTGTGGTTCTGTTCGCCACGGCGATCGGGACCCACGGCGCCGAGCCGATTCGGTACCGCGTGAGTGTGCCGGAGCCCCAGCATCGGTGGATGCAGGTCGAGGCGACGTTTCCCGACATCGGCGCGGGCACGCTCGAACTGCGGATGAGCCGATCGTCGCCAGGGCGGTACTCGCTGCACGATTTTGCGAAGAATGTCTACGACGTGCACGCGTTCGGTGCGGACACGCGTGAGATCGAGACGACACGGCCGGATCCGTACGGCTGGAACGTCAGTGGTCATGGCGGCAGCGTCACCGTGAAGTACAAGGTCTACGGCGATCGTGTGGACGGCACGTACCTCGGCATCGACCAGACCCACGCGCACATCAACATGCCTGCGGCGATGATGTGGGCACACGGTCAGGACGAGCGGTCGATCGCCATCACCTTCGAGCAGCCCGCTGGATCGAACTGGAAAATCGCCACGCAGCTCCACCCGGGCTCGTCACCGTTCGAGTTCACGGCGCCCAACCTTCAGTACTTCATGGACAGTCCCGTCGAATTCGGTCAGATCGCGATGCGGGAGTTCACCGTTGCAGGCCGACGCTTTCGCATTGCGCTCCACCACCTCGGTACGGACGCCGAATTCGATACGTTCGCGAAGGACGTCGAGCAGATCGTCCGCGAAGAAGGCGCCATCTACGGGGAGTTCCCGCAGTACGAGCCCGGGCACTACACATTCCTTGCCGACTATCTGCCGTGGGCGGACGGTGACGGCATGGAGCATCGGAACAGCACCGTCATCAGCCAGCGCGCGTCGCTCGGGCGCGAGGGCCGCCGGCTGCTCGGCACGTTCGCGCATGAATTCTTTCACTGCTGGAATGTCGAACGCATCCGGCCGCGAGGGCTGGAGCCGTTCGATTTCGATCGCGCGAACCTGTCGGGCGAGCTGTGGCTGGCCGAGGGATTCACCCAGTACTACGGCCCGCTGGCGCTCCAGCGCGCCGGTCTGGTGGACATGGCTTTCACCGCGCGGACGCTGACGGGACTGGTCGAGACCGTGACCCTCGACAACGGACGCCTCGTGCGTTCGGCGGAACAAATGAGTCAGATGGCGCCGTTCATCGACGGCGGCCGGGCCATCGATCGCACCAACTGGTCGAACACGGTCATCTCGTACTACCCGTTCGGCGGCGCCCTGGCGCTGGCGATGGATCTCTCCCTGCGCGATCGGACCGACGGGCGCGTGGCGCTCGACGACTTCATGCGGGCGATGTGGCGTAAGTACGGACAGCCCGGCGGTGGTCGCGAGGGATACGTCGACCGGCCGTACACCATCGCAGACGCCGAGACGACGCTGGCGGAAGTCAGCGGCGACAAGGCCTTCGCGCACGATTTCTTCTCACGGTACATCCAGGGCCATGACGTCGCCGACTACGCCAGGCTGCTCGCGCGCGCGGGCTTCACGGTTCGGCGTGCGAACGGCGGCCACGCCTGGCTCGGCGACGTGCGCCTCGATTTCCGTACCGGCGCCCACGTATCGTCGCTCGTCGCTCCGGGCTGGCCGCTGTACCCCGCGGGCATCGATCAAGACGATGAAATTCAGCAGCTGGATGGACAGCCGATCAAGTCGGAGGGTGATGTTTCGGCCGTGCTCGCGCGGCATAAGCCGGGCGATTCAGTGCCGATCGTGTTCGTGGATCGGAGCGGCGTCGCCAAGACCGTGTCCATTACGTTGAAAGAGAATCCGCATCTCGAGGTCGCACCGGTAGAGTCGCCGACATCGGCTCAGCAGGCGTTTCGGGACCGCTGGCTCAAATCGCGGTCATAATTCCCCATGGCCGTTCCCTGGCTGAGGCTCCTCGATGCGGCTCTCGGCCTCCACGATTTCGTCCGGGTGCGCCGATCGCGCGCCATCGACGGCTCGGAAGCCGAGTCACGCCAGCTCATGCAGCGCGGTTCGGCGCTGCGCGGCCTCGAGTCGAGGCTCGCACATGTCGTCGTCGCCGCGCTCAAGGAAACCTTCGATCGCGACTCGAAGCGCCTCGAGCTCGAACGTCAGCAGCTCGAGATGGAGCGCGTACGCGCCGAACGCGCGCTGCGGCTCGAACTTGCACGGCAGGCTGCCGACCGCGAGATCGCGCGCGCGCGTTTCATCAGCGGAACGTCGGCGGGAATCTTCGTTGCAACACTGTTCTTCGTGACCCGAGTGGTCGGTGCTTCGGCCGGCGCGTGGATCCCTCGAGTGGTTCTCGGCCTGGCGTGGCTGCTCCTCCTCACGGCAATCGGATCGTCGTTGTCGGATCAGTCCAGGCTCGCGCGACGGCTCGACGTTGTGATCGTCGAGCCGGACCTGATCGATGAAGTCGAGCCGCCCGCCAGGAACGCCCTCGCCCCGTGGTGCATGATTGGCGGCCTGGCGCTCGTCGCGCTGGCGGTTTTGCTTTCGTAGACGCTCGACTGAACCTCGCGGGCTTCGACTCCCCGCCGGCTAAAGCCTCGCGCTCCTTGTCGTCAACGCATCGGCTGCGACATCACCATGTTCCACATTCGGCCCATGTGACTTGCGGGCGGGCGTACCCGCAGAAAAACGTGAAACGAGACCGGGTGGCTGCCGTAGGCGCCTCGCAATGACTGCGGCACACGGTAACCCGTCATGTCCGCGCCGGCCGCCCATTCGAATCCGCCCCACCGGGCGAAATCGTACGCGAGGCCACCCGTCAGTGCGGTTACCGTGCTGGGCGGCTCGTCGAGTCCAGGCACACCCGTCTGCAGCAGTCCAGTCTCGACCTGCACGCTTTCGAGGCGCCCGTACATCGCCCAGGTGCCGCGCCGCTCGGTGGCTTCGGCGAGAAATGCGTTGAACGTGCCGTCATCCTTGTCGTTGCGCCCGAACGCGCCGAAGATTGCGGTGTAGCCGTCAGACCGCTTTCGAAACCACGCGCCCGACGCGGTCGTTCGTCGCACGTCGCCTGGCTCGAGCGCTTCAGGCTGCGTCAGGAATCCGTAGGACACCTGGAACTGCCATTCGGCTGACGGATTGAACCAGACCCGCGCCGACCACGAGTCGAGCGGACCAGGATCCATGATGTCCCACCGGTTGTCGTCCGGCTCCCGGCCGTTGAAGATCGACGACTCGATCGCCCACGGGCCGTGATCGACGCTGGCCGTGATCACACCCATCGCGATGTGCGTGGAGTCGAGGGTGTGATGCGCGAGCGGCGCCGCCGGATTTTCCGCGGCCGACGGCCGATGCATGAACGCGACCGGTCCCAGCGCTGGTTCTCCGACCGGCGCCCCGGCGACCGTCACGGCGGTCGAATCGTTCACGGGCACACGCCAGATCGCCGCAGCCTGCATCAGGAAATCGTGCGGATGCTGGCGATCGACGATCGCCTGACCGTGATACGCCTCGCCCGCCTGAAAGATGAGTCGATAGCCTTGCGGAGTCGCGGTCAGCGCGTCGAGGCTCAGCATTCCCGTCAGGGTCAGGCGCCCCGGGCCGACGTCGCGCGACGCCATCGTCATCCACCAGTTCGTGGACTTGAACTCAGTTCCGCCGCGGTCGCTCCCCTGGTGGTTGAAGGTGGCGAACAACACGCCATCCGACATCACCGTCCAGGGAGACGACGACGTCATGGCCGACATCTGATGCTGATCGTGCTGGTGCTGTTGCGGAGAGTCCTCGTCCTGCGCCATGGCCGGCGCGCCAATCAGAGCCACACAAAACCAAACGGCAAGCGTTCGCATCTCGATCTCCGGACCCACGTAAACGGTCGGCCGCGCGCGCACACTGGTCGTGTTGCGGCTGGATGGGGGACGATCGAGCAATCAGATGCGAAGAACGAGAAGGGCTTTGGCGGTGCGTGGCGGAGACTGCTGAAGCGGCGTCGATGCGGCGCAGCAGGTGTCGGCCGCGCTTGCAGGCAGGAACGTGGTGACGAGGGTCGCCGGCTGCGCGCTCTGTGGGCCTGACGCGTGGTGCGCCCGCGGCAGATCGGCGCTCATCACGCTGTGATCGTGCGCACACCGCGATTCGGGCCTGGGCGCGTGCTGTGGACAACTCGCTTCAACCGGCCGCTCGCAGCTGTGTGTGCAGATGTCGTTCACGAACGGCGCCAGCGTGATGAACCATCCGGCGGCCACGGCCACGATGAGACGAGCGCGGGCACCGAGCATCACTTCGAAAAGATTACACCAGGCGCAAGCTTGAAGTCGGGGTCCAAGGTTCGTTTGACGGCTCGCATCTCGTCAATGCCCTCGAGTCCGTAGAGTTGCCGGAGTAATTCCTGCTTGACAGGATGGCGTCCCACGCCGTGCTCCGCGAGCGGCGAACCGCCGAGCCGGATGACTTCGCGCCCGAATTCCCGGATGGCGTCCTTGCCGGCTTCGACGTCGCGATATGAGGTTGGAATCACGTTGGGATGCAGGTTGCCGTCCGAGATGTGTCCCCAGACCGCGGCGTCCAGTCCGTGGCGGCGGAAGCCTTCATCGTAGATGGACAGGATCGCCTCGAGCCGATCGAACGGAACGATCATGTCCGCCGCGGTCTTCGTGATGCGCGAATCGATGTTGGCCCTTGCGCGTCCGACACGCGCGTTGACGGCGGCCGGGACGGCTTCCCGCAGGCCCAGCAACTGGGCCGCGCGCCCGTCATCGCCGGGGACGGCGATGTCCACTCGATCGAGCGCGGCGATGTCATCCAGGGCCCGGCAAAAGCGTGTCAACCCCGTATCGAGATCGCGAAAGCGGCCAATCTGATCGAAGGCGTCGGCGGCGGTCGTGCCGGGCGCCAGCTCGAGCGTGACGAGGAGCGCGATCTCCGCGTCCGGAACGACGAGGCCGAACTGGCGATCGGCGCCGTCTTCGCGCAGGAGCGCCAGGCATCGGGCATCCATGTGCTCGATGGCCGACACGTCCAGCCCTTTAGAGTCTCGCGATCGCCACGTCGCCATCGCCGCGGTGCGCAACTGCGCGACGAACGCAATTCCGTCGCGGCGAGTGCCGAGCGGGACGAAAGCGAGACACAGCGACGGCCGCTCCGGCACAACGCGCAGCGTGACCTCGCTGATGATTCCGAGGGTGCCCTCCGATCCGATGAAGAGGTCGATCAAGTCCATTGCCGGTGCGGCGAAGTAGCCGGCGGCCAGCTTCGCGACTTCCGGCATCCGGTAGTGGGGGACCGGCACACACACTCGTCGATCCGCGAGCTCGATCTCGAAATATCCGTCCGGGTGCGCTCGGGTGACACCGCGCTCGATGTCGAGCACGTCGCCACTGGCCAGAACGACCGTCAGCGCTTCGACCCACGATCGCGTCGCGCCGTACTTGAACGTGGCCGCCCCCGCGGCGTTGGTGGCGACGATCCCGCCGACGAACGCGCCGGTGAACGTGGGGGCGGGCGGATAGTAGTGCCCCGCGTGACGGAGGGCTGCGTCGAGATCGGTCAGCGTGACGCCTGTCTGGGTCCGCACGCGATGACCCGTGACGTCGAGGATTCGATTCATGCGCGACGTCGAGAGCACGACGTCGCCCATCGGCGTGGCGCCGCCGGTCAGAGACGACTGCGCGCCAATCGCGAGTACGGAACTCGATGTCTGCAGCACGCGGACGATCTCTGCCTCGTTGGTCGGCGCCGCGACGGCCAGCGGTCGGCCGTCGGGAAAGTGAGCCGCGTCCTCGCTGAACGCCTCGAGCACATCCGGATCGCACCGGAGCACGAGACCCTCGGCCGATCCACGAGCCGCGCGGGCGCGAATGACGTGACTGGCCATCGCATGTCATTCTACCGGCATGCCGATTCGCGGCCTTCCGGCGCTGGCGTGCTCAGTCATCGCCCTGATGATTCCCTCGACATCGTTGCCGGCCGGCGCGCCTGGTGCGGGCTCGTGTTTCATCCTTCATGAGATCGGCGTGGGCGAAGTTCGCCGTGCGCCGTCGACGACGTGTGGCGTCCGAGCCTCGCCGCAGTCCACCTTCAAGATTCCTCACGCGCTCGCTGCGATCGATGCCGGCGTTGTGGCGGGCATCGACGAGAAGATCGCGTACGACGACCGGCCGGTTGATCAACCGCTGTGGCGGCAGGATCACACGCTCGCCACGGCGATGCGGTATTCGGTCGTCTGGTACTTCCAGGAGATCGCGAAGCGGCTCGGTCCTGAACGTGAACGCGAATACTTGACGCGGTTCGAGTACGGGAACAGAGACCCCTCGAGCGGCCTGACGAGCTTCTGGCTCGGAGGCTCGCTCGCGGTGTCGCCCGAAGAGCAGATGCGCTTTCTGCTGAAGCTGTTCGACGGACACCTGCCGGCCAGCCGAGCGGCCATCAGTGCGGTTCGCGAGATTCTTCGGCAGCCCGCGGGCTCCATCGTCAATGCGACAGGAGTCCATCCATTTGGCGGACAGTGGGCCGAAGGCACGGTGCTCAGCGCGAAGACCGGAAGCGGCTCTTCGGGCCTCGGCGTCTCGGTTCGGTGGCTCGTCGGCCACGTCCAGCGCGGGCCACGGTCGTGGATCTTCGTCAGCAACGTCGTGGGCAGCGACGAGACGCCGGCGCTGGCCGCGGCCGAACAGGCCGAGAGGGCGCTTCAGGAAGCGCACGTTCTGCGCTGACGGTAACTGCGGCTGCGCCGACCGCGACCCGTCGCACCGACGGTGACATAATCGTGTCGCCGTGGCGCTCGGAGCGACGCTCTATACCATCGACATCGATCTCGCGGACGCCGACCGGCACGTGTACAAACGCTCGCCTTGCGGGTGGCGCGCCATCCGTCCGAGTCCGAGGAATATCTCGTCGCTCGCGTCCTCGCGTACGCGATGGAATTCACCGACGGCATCGCCTTCGCGCCTGGCGGTCTGTCGGATTCGGAGCAACCCGCGATCGCCATCAGAGATCTGACCGGTGCGATCACATCGTGGATTGAGATCGGCAATCCGGACCCCGCAAAGCTGCACAAGGCGTCGAAGACTGCGCCACGGGTAGTGGTCTACACGCACAAGGATCCCGATCGCTGGGCCGAGAACGTGAGCGCCGCACGGATCTTTCGCGCGGACGCGCTCGAGATCTACGCGCTCGATCGCTCTCTCATCGGTTCGCTGACGGCGCGACTGGATCGCCGGATGGCATTTGCGCTGTCGGTGACGGACCGCGAGCTCTACGTGTCGATTGGATCCGACACGCTCAGCGGCACGGTGCCGAGGGTGTCGCTGTGACGCCGGTCAAGCGGGAGGCGCTGAACGGGCTGCTGATCGCGGCCGGCATCGCGTCGGCCGGCTTCGGGCTGAAAGGTTTTCTGCTGTCGAGCGATTTCATCGACGGCGGCGTGACCGGCGTCTCGATGCTGCTCGTCAAGGTGACTGGCGGCTCCCTTGCCGTCTTTCTCCCCATCGTCAACCTGCCGTTCGTCGCGGTGGGGTACCGCCAGATCGGCCGGTCGTTTGCGATTCGCAGCACACTCGGAATCGCGGGCCTCGCGATCACCATCGCGGTAGTGCGGTTTCCGGACGTCACGCACGACCTGCTGCTCACGGCGGTCTTCGGTGGATTCTTCCTGGGCGCGGGCATCGGCCTTGCCGTTCGGGGCGGCGCCGTCCTTGACGGCACCGAGATCGCCGCGCTGCTCATCAGCAGGCGCAGTCACATTCTGAAGGTCGGCGAAATCATCCTGATCTTCAACATCGTCCTCTTCGTGTTGGCGATGTCGGTCCTCGGTGTGGAGCCGGCCCTTTACTCGATCCTGACGTACCTCGCGGCGGCGCGGACCCTGGACTTCGTCGTCTACGGCCTCGAGGAGTACACCGCGATTACCATCGTCTCTGCCGAGAGCGACGTTATCCGCGATCGGATTGTGGCTGAACTCGGGCGTGGTGTGACGATCTACAAGGGCTACGGCGGCATGAGCGGTGTCGAGCAGCGCATCCTGTACTGCGTCGTCACACGCTTGGAGATCATTCGGGTCAAAGCGATCGCTCAGGGGATCGACCCCAAGGCGTTCATCGTGTCGCATCCGGTTGCCGATGTCGAGGGCGGCATCGTCAAGCGCGGCGCGCTGCACTGAGGAGTCCGTGACACATCGACTCCTGATTCTGTCCCGTCATGCCGACAGCTATCGTCGCCATGTCGAGGATGCCAACCTGCCGGATCTGGAGATCGTTTCGATTTCGGACCTGGCGTCACTCCCCGAATCGGCAACGCTGTGCGACCTTGTCTTCGGCGAGCCATCGCTGATTGCGAAGGTCCTGCCACGGATGCCCGGCGTCCGATGGATTCAGGCGACGTGGGCGGGCGTGGAACCGCTGCTCGATCGCGCGCTCCGGCGTGATTACACGTTGACCAACGCGCGCGGCGTGTTCGGCGTTCTCATGACTGAGTACGTGTTTGGCTACATGCTCGCGCACGAGCGGCGGATGTTCGAGAAGTTTGAGTCCCAGAAGCGCTGTCTGTGGGACACGAGACCGCCCGGCTCGCTTCGGGGCAAGACGATTGGCCTCCTTGGCGTGGGGACGATCGGCGCCTCGCTCGCGAGCACCGCGAAGCACTTCGGGATGATCGTCAGGGGGTACACGCGTGCGAGCCGCGATTGTCCCGACGTCGACGTTTATTTCCACGGTGACGACCGGCTCGCGTTTGCGACCGGCCTCGATTACGCCGTGTGCATCGTGCCAAATACGGCGGCGACCCACCGGCTGATCGACCGGGATTTTCTCGCCGCGTTGCCGGCACGCGCAGTGGTCCTCAACCCCGGGCGCGGCTCGGTCATCGACCATGACGCGCTGGCGGACGCCCTGTCGCACGGACGCCTGGCCGCCGCGGTCCTGGACGTGTTCGACACCGAACCGCTCCCCGAAGACCATCCCTTGTGGCGCACGCCGAACGTTTTCGTCACGGCGCACACGGCCGCGCTCAGCATTCCGGCCGACATCGCCCCCGTGTTCGTCGACAACTACCGACGTCTTGTCAGAGGTGAACCTCTGAAGTACCGTGTCGACTTCGACCTGGAGTACTGAGAGTTGAGCCTGACCACGAGCGACCTGCTCACGCTCGCGGCGCCCGCCGATGCGGCCGGGGTCGCCGCGCTGCTGACGGCTGCCGCCAACCGGCTGAGCGCTCTGCACGGCGAGGGCCACTGGTCGCGCGAGTCCACCGAAAGGGGCGTGCTGAACACCATGCGCACGTCGAAGGTGTTCGTGGCCAAGCGCGGCGCCGTGCCCATCGCGACGATGACGCTCGCGACCAAGAAGCCATGGGCCATCGACGTGTCCCATTTCACGCCGCGGCCGAGGGTTCTCTACATGTTGTCGATGGCGGTCGATCCCGACGTCCAGCGACAGGGTGTCGGGCGCACGTGCATCGAGCAGATGCTCGCCATCGCGGAAGCCTGGCCGGCCGATACCATCCGTCTCGATGCCTATGATGCCGACGCAGGCGCGGGCGGCTTCTATCTTTCCTGCGGCTTCACGGAAGTGGGTCGCGTCGTCTATCGCAATGTGCCGTTGATCTATTTCGAACGGCTGTTCTGAGCCCAGGCGCTCGGCTGAAGCCTCGCACTCCTCAGCGCGACGTCGGCGCGGCCTTCGAGGCGACGGCTTTGATCAACCGGGACCTGAAACTCCAGGCCTTCATAGAACTGCTTCACGCCGACACGTTCGTCGCGGCCGTGCGATCGGTTGTCGTCCATCTCGTAGAAGATGCCCTCGACTCCGTATGTGGGAATCCCCGCATTGCGGAGGTACAACCCGTCGGTCGCGCCGGTGCCCATCACCGGCACGACCGTGACACCCGGAAACATCGCGGTGCTGATGGCTTCGAGCGGTTCCATGATCGTCGGCGTCAACGGCGACGGCTGGCTCGGCCTGGCTTCGTCCACGAACGCCACGGATACCTTCGGATCGGCAATCACTTCCTCGAGCCTGGCCTTGATGCTCGACGGCGATTCGCCCGGAAGGATGCGGCAGTTCACGTTGGCTGCCGCGAGCTGCGGGAGTGCGTTGTTCGCATGGCCACCGTCGAGTCGCGTGGCCACGCAGGTCGTGCGCATCAGCGCGTTGTAGTAGGCCGAGCTCGCTGACAGCTGGCGCACCGCCTGACGATCGGGTGTCGGCTGCGCAACGGCGCGCATGGCGGCAGCCAGACGCGCGTCTGCTTCGAAGCCCGCCATCCGTTCGAAGAACGTCCGAGTGATTTCACCGAGGTTCGCCGGGAATTCGAACTTCTCGAGGCGGGCGAGCGCGCCCGCCAGGTGATAGATCGCGTTGTCGCGAATCGGCCGTGAACTGTGGCCGCCGGGATTGCGCGACTCCAGCCGGAAGTCCTGGTAGACCTTCTCGGCGGCTTGGACCTGATTGATCTGGTATTTCCCCTTCTTCATCTGGCCGGAGCCGCCCTCGTTGATCGCCAGCTCGGCGTCGATGAGATCCCGCTTGTTCTTCACGAGCCAGTCGACGCCGTTGAAACTGCCGCCTTCTTCGTCGGCGGTCAGCGCCAGAATGAGATCGCGATCCGGCTTGAATCCCTCTTCCTTGAAGCGCAGCAGGTTCGCCGTCAGGGTTGCGGCCATCGATTTGTCGTCGCTCGTGCCGCGTCCATAGAAGTATCCGTCCTTCTCCAGGAACACGAAGGGGTCGAACGACCAGTCCTCGCGCCGGGCCTCGACGACGTCGAGGTGGGCGAGAAGGAGAAGGGGTTTGCGCGCGCCGGTGCCGCGGTAACGTGCGACGAGGTTGAACTTGCGGGGATCGGGTCCGGCGACGATGACGTCCGCGGCGGGGAAGCCCGCTGCTCTGAGCCGCGCCGCGACGGCCTCTGCGGCCTTGGTGACGCTGCCGGCCGGCGTATCGGTCGTGTTGATTTCAATCAGCTGCTTGAAGATCTCGCGTGCTCGTGTCTCCTGCGTGCGCGACTGCGCGTTGATCGCTGCAGCGAGGAGAGTAATGATGGCGAGAGCGGTCAAGGAGCGCATCGCCAGATTATAGGTCGCTCGGCTGAAGCGCCTTCCCTCCACTTGCGCCGGGGCCCCACCCCCGGCGCGTTCTGACGCTGATGCCTCGTTCTGGCTTCACAGGCCGTCACTCGGCATGGCCGCAGGCGCTCCCCACTCGACCCATCCGACCTACTGGACCCACTCGACCCACCCGACCCATACTTTGATTCAATGAAGTTCGCACCGGCCTACGTGGACCACGTTCTCAACGAGAATTTCGAAGACGCCAAGGAACTGTTTCTCGCCCCGCTGATGGCCATCAACTACGCCCACCTGGTGATGCTCGTCGAGCGGGGCATCGTCTCCGGACCGGACGGGCACTGCATTCGCGAGGCGCTGGATTCGATTTCCCATCACGACATTCAGGTGACGAAGTACGACGGAACCTACGAGGATTCGTTCTTCTACGTCGAGCGACTGATTGGCGGAGCCTGCGGGCCGTCGGGCCCCGGACGTGCCGATGGTCAGGATGTCGCGGGACGGCTGCACACCGCGCGCTCCCGCAACGACATCGACATGACGATGTATCGCATGCGCCAGCGCGAGTTCATCCTCGGGCTCATCGCGGCTACCTACGAGCTTCGTCGGTCGCTTCTGGACCTCGCGGATCGTCACCGCGAGACAGTGATCGCCGTCCACACACACACGCAGCGTGCGCAGCCGACGACGATCGCGCACTACCTGCTCGCGGTCGTCGAGCAACTGGAGCGCGACGCGGCGCGGCTGAAGGCGGCGTACGAGCGCACGAATCAGAATCCGCTCGGTTCCTGTGCCATCACCGGCACCGGCTTTCCGATCGATCGTCATCTCACGTCGGAGCTGCTGGGTTTTTGCGGGCCAACCGGCAACACCTACGGCAGCATCGCGACGGTCGACTACCTGCTCGAGTCGGCATCGGCAACGTCGGTGCTCCTGACCGGTCTCGGGCGTTTCCTGCAGGACCTGCTCTTGTGGTCAACCGCCGAGTTCAGTTACCTGCGGCTCGGCGACGGCTTCGTGCAGTGCAGCAGCATCATGCCGCAGAAGCGGAACCCCGTCGCGCTCGAGCATGCGCGCGCCATCAGCAGCAAGGCGCTCGGACAGGCGCAGGCGATCGTCACGTGCGTCCACAACACGCCTTTCGGCGACATCGTCGACACCGAGGACGACCTGCAGCCGCTCGTGTTCTCGACGTTCCGCGACGCGACCCGTGCGGTCAAACTCGTGGCGGCCGCAATGACCAGCGCCGAATTCGACGCGAACCGCCTCGAAGCGCGCGCCGGCGACGGATGGACGACGCTGACGGAGCTCGCCGACACGCTCGTCAGGGACCACCAGGTGCCCTTCAGGGCCGCGCACGGGATCGCGGCGCACATGGTCAAAGGCCGGCTCGAGAGTCCCAATCAGCCGCTGTCGGCGCTCCTGGCCGATGCCTCGCGCGACGTTCTCGGCACGCCGATTACCTATTCGGAGCAGGCGCTCGCGAACATTCTCAGCCCGCGGCATTTCGTCGAAGTCCGAAAGACACCGGGTGGCCCGGCGCCCGAAGAGACGGCCCGCGCGTCCGCCGCGTCGAGAGTCCAGCTGGACGGCGATGAACATTGGTGGGCGGGTGCAACCAGTGAGCTGTCCGCCGCCGAGGAGCGGTTGAAGCAGAGAAGCGCGGCCCTGTGACGTCTACATATATAAAGGTCCTGCTCATTCAGGCGGCCATCGTCCTCGCGCTCGTCGCGTTCGGCCGCGCCTTCTCCTGATCGCATCGACGCCACCACCGAATGCGCTTACTCGATTGGATTGTCGTCGTCGCCTACGTCGGCTGGGTCGTCGTCGACGGTCTCCGTCGTTCGAAGGGGACCGACAAGGTCGACGGCTACTTCCTCGCCAACCGATCGCTGCCGTGGTGGGCCGTCGGCCTGTCGGTGATGGCGACACAGATGAGCGCGGTGACGATGGTCTCGACGACGGGGCAGGGCTATCTGTCCGGTCTGCGCTTCGTCCAGTTCTATTTTGGGCTGCCGCTGGCGATGATCATCCTGTCGGTCACCGTCGTGCCCTTCTTCACACGGGCGCGGGTGTATACCGCGTACGAGTACCTGGAACGGCGCTTCGACGTGCGCACCCGCTCGCTGGCGAGCTTCCTGTTTCTCGTGGGCCGCGCGTCGTCGCTGGGCGTGACGCTTGCGGCGCCGGCCGTCGTCATGTCTGCCATCCTCGGATGGCAGCTGCCGGTCACGATTCTCGTCATCTGCGTGCCGATGATCGTTTACACGACGATCGGCGGCGTTCAGGCCGTCGCGTGGACCGACGTCAAGCAGATGTTCATCGTCGTGGGCGGGATGCTGGCGGCGGTCGGCGTCCTGCTGTACGGAATCCTCCAGCACGTCAGCCTCGGCCAGGCTCTCCATCTCGCGGGAGCGACGGGCCGGCTGCAGGCTGTCGACTTCTCGTTCGACGTGCGCGAGACCTACACCTTCTGGTCCGGGATGATCGGCGCGCTGTTTCTGTTTCTCGCGTATTTCGGCTGCGATCAGAGTCAGGTGCAACGATACCTGACGGCGAAGTCGATCGATGAAGCCCGCCAGTCGCTGATGATGAGCGCCTACGTCAAGATTCCGCTCCAGCTGCTCATCCTGATCGCCGGCGTGCTCGTGTTCGTGTACTACCTCTTTCAACCGCCGCCGATGCTGTTCAACCGGGCCTTCGACGCCCAAGTGGCCGCGAGCCCTCAAGCTGCCCAGTACGCCACGCTGCAGGAGGATTTCGACCGCACGATCGCGGTGCGCCGCGACGCCGCGTCGCGCAATGACCGCGATGCATTTCTGGCAAGCGACGCGCGTGTCCGGGCCATTCGGACCCGCGCAGCCGACCTCGTCCGTCAGGCGACGGGCGATCCGCGCTACAACGACGTCAACTACGTGTTCCCGACGTTCATTACGACGGCGATGCCGATCGGGCTCGTCGGGTTGATGATCGCCGCGATCTTCGTCGCGGCCATGTCGGCGAGCGGCGGGGAGCTGAACGCGCTCGCCACGGCCACGATCATCGACTTCTACCGCAGGCACTGGGTGAAGGACGCGACCGACGCGCACTACCTCAGGGTGTCGAAATTGGCGACGGTGGGCTGGGGGCTGTTTGCCTGCGTGGTCGCCGTGTATGCGGCGAACCAGGGATCGCTCATCGAAGTCGTCAATCGCTACGGCTCGATCTACTACGGCTCGCTGCTCGGCGTGTTCATCCTCGCGATTCTGACGAAGCGCGCGACGTCCGCCGGCGCGTTCTGGGGTCTGCTCGCCGGTATCGCGGTGGTACTAACGGTTTCGTGGACGCTGCCGATAGCTTTCCTGTGGCACAACCTGATAGGCGCGGTTGTGGTCGTCGTCGTGGGTATGGCGATCAGTTTTGTGGGAAGCAGTGCCAGAACGGAACACGCCGCGTTCTGAGACGGAACTGTTTTTTTCGGCCTAAGTCCATCCTGTCCAGATAGATCCAGCCAGATCTCTGCACACCCGCTGACCGGAGCGTCTTTTGCCCCGTCAGGGGTCGATGACTGACATCGCCCGCCGTCCCTTCCGTGACTTGCCGCGCCGAAGCTGGCGCAGGCGGGCGGACGGCTACAACCTCATCGAGATGATGTTCGTGATGGGCATCATGTCCGTCCTCGCGGCCATGGCGATCGTGCAGATCAACGCGTCGCGCGCCGCGCTCAAAGGCGACGCGGCCATGCGCGTCGTGATGACCACGATGAACCAGGCGCGGGAAATGGCCATCACGCAGCGGCGCTACATGCAGGTGAATTTTGCGGCGCCGCGCACGATCAACGTCGTCCGCGAAGACACGACGACGACGACCACACCGCTTTCGTCCATTCCGTTCGAGGGTGGCGCGACGTTCGCAATCTATTCCGGGCTGCCTGACACGCCCGATGCGTTCGGCAAGAGCGCCGCGACGTACTTCACGTCGAGCGCCGGAACGGTGACGACCGTCAAGTTCGCGCCGGACGGCACGCTCGTGGATTCGAACGGCCGGACGGCAAATGGCAGCGTGTTTCTCTCGATTCCCAACCTCGTCCTGTCATCGCGCGCCATCACGGTCCTGGGTTCGACGGGCCGTGTGCGGGCGTACCGGTGGGACGGCAGCGGCTGGAAAGTGGTGTAGCCATGCAGATGTCAAGCGAAAGTGGATTCTCGGTTGTCGAGACGATCGTTTCGATCGGCGTGCTGACGACCGGGATCATCGGCGCCGCGGCGGTGCTTGTCGCCGGCATGACGAACCTCAACAGCTCGCCGGCGGACGTCGTGGTGACGCAGAAGGCGTCGCAGGCGGTTGAAGCCGTCTTCGCCGCGCGCGACTCGCACAAGCTGACGTGGAGTCAGATTCGTAACGTGCGCGGCCCGTCCGGCAACGACGGAGGCGTGTTCCTCGATGGACCGCAGCCGCTGAAAAAAGCTGGTGCCGACGGCCTCGTCAACACTGCTGACGATACGACGGTCGAGACCGTCGTGTTGCCCGGCAAGGATCAAATGATCGGAACGAGCGACGACCAGACGCTGACGCTGAATCAGTTCCAGCGGGAGATTGCCATCGCCGACGTGCCCGGGGAGAACGGCCAGCTTCGCTCGATTACCGTCACGATCACGTACCAGAACGGACCGACGAAGCGCACGTATGTTCTGACCACGTTCATCTCGTCATACGCATAGAGACATACCGTGCCCAAGATCAACAACGAACACGGATTCACGATTACCGAGCTGCTCGTCGCGGTGGGGCTGACGCTCATCGTGACCGGCACCGCGCTGACCACGTTCAAGAACGCGCTCAACATCAACGAGACCGCGGGCCAGCTCGCCGACGCGAACCAGAACCTCCGCGCCGGCACGAACCAGCTGGTGCGCGACCTGATGATGGCCGGCCGCATCATCGCGGGCGGCGGCGTTCCCGCGCCGAGCGGAGCGGGCGTGCTGGCGATCAACCGCCCCGCGCCTCCCGGGCAGACGCTCACGTTTCAGCTGGTCGCCGACGATGACGGCGTGCTGAACATCCCGAGCATCACGCACGGCTACCAGCTCGGTCCGACGATCAACGGATCAAAGACCGACATGGTCACGATGCTGACGGTCGATGAGTTCATGCCGAGCATCCAGGGAATCGGCTCGGGCACGCCGACCGGACTGCAGGGCGTGATTGCCGCCGACGGCGGGTCGATGACGTTCCCGGCCGCGTCGCCATGGCTCGTTGGTGACACCGTGAACGACACGCCCCCGATCAACGTCGGCGACCTGGTGCTGTTCAAGAACGCCAACGGGTCGGCGATTCAGACGGTGACGTCGAAGGACTCGACGCACGTCTACTTCGGGACCAACAACACCCAGGACTGGTTCCAGTTCAACCAGCGGAGCTCGTCGTTTGCGGGCACCCTGCACTGCATCAAGAGCTCGTCCGCGTGCGACGTGCTGCCAGTGTCGAACGCGGTGCTGACGGCGAACTTTCCTTCGACCGGCGTGTTCAGAGCGCTGATGATCACCTACTACGTGGACAACACGACGACGGCGGGGACACCCCGGCTGACGCGCGTGGTGAATCATTTCACGCCGCAGGCGCTGGCCGGCGTCGTCGAGGACCTGGATCTGACTTACGACCTGGTCGATCCGCTGTTCAACAGCGTCACCGACATCCCGTCGCTGCCGTACACGGACGCGGTGACGGGCGTGAAGTACTACAACAACATGATCAAGAAAGTGAACATTCACGTGGGCGTGCGCTCGGAATCGATCTCGAAGCCGGCGCAGGACTACGTGCGCAACCATATTTCGACGGCGGTCGACGTGCGAAGCCTGGCGAGCATCGACCGCTACAACAATACGCAATAGCGGGACGCGAACTGTGAAGAGGATCATCATGCGTCAGTCCAACGAACGCGGTATCGCCATGATCACGACGCTGCTCGTGCTCATGCTGATCTCGGCGTTGCTCGTCGGCTTCACGACGGTCGTCATGAGCGACCAGCGGTACCGGTTCATCGATCGCGATCGCGGCCAGGCGTTCTACGCCGCCAGCGGCGCGATGGAAAAGCTGACCGCCGACCTCGGCAACCTCTTCTTCGGGTTCCTGTCGCCGAGCAACTCGCAGGTGACGTACTTGACGGCGTCGAGGCCGACGATCACCGGCGTCACGTTCACGGCGGCCAGTGCACCGACGCCGCTGGCGGCGAGCGAGCTGTCCGCCTTCCACTGCGCGTCACCGAAGTCGACCCAGACCGTCGGGTCCGCCGGTTACACGATCATGTTCTGCGCCGACGCGTCGCTCAACCCGACGTACGGCGACGTCGCGGCGACGATCAAGACGGGCGCCTTTGAAGGACTGATGGCGCAGAAAACGCCGTACCAGCTGGACGTGACGGCGAGAACCTCGACCGGCGGCGAAGTGCACCTGGTCCGGACGATTGAAGCCGTGTCGATCCCGGTCTTCCAGTTCGGGATGTTCTCGGACGTGGACCTGGCGTTCTTCGCCGGTCCGAATTTCGGCTTCGGCGGTCGCGTGCACACCAACGGCAACCTGTTCCTGGCGCAGGGCACCGGCGCGACGCTGACGTTGAGTGACAAGGTGACCGCGGTCAAGGAAGTGATCCGGCAGCGGCTCGAGAACAACGCACTCATCACCGACAACCCCGCGCACGACGGGATCGTCAACATGGCGAAAGCGCCGGGTTCGTACGTGGCGCTCGCCGCGAATCAGGGCAGCCTGGTCGACGGCCTTGGGAGCGCGCAGAACGAGAACGCATGGCACACGGCGTCGCTCGGCACCTACAACGGGTACATCCGCAACGGACGCACGGGCGCGAAGGCGCTGAACCTGCCGCTTCTGACGGCTGGCGGCAGCAATCCCGATCTCGTTCGCCGTCCGGTGGTCAACGAGAACACCACGAACGCGGTGCTGTACAACGAGCGGCTTTACACGAAAGCGAGCCTGCGCATCCTGCTGTCGGACAAGAACACCGATATCACGGGGCTGCCCGGGATCGACACGACGAAGGCGCCTATCCAGCTCGACGGCGACTGGAAGACGACCTTGCCGTATGCGACATACGGCGCACCTGGAGTGGACGCGACGCATCCGCCCATCGCGCGGGCCTTGGGTCCGCTTCCCGTCGCGACGTCGACGACCGCCGCGACGGCAGCAACTGACACAACCATCAACGTGATCGCGGTACCGGCCATGTTTCTGAAGCCGGTCGCGAGCCTGACGCTGAAGGACTCGACGGGGAACAATCGATATCAGGCCCTCTGCACCGACTGGACGGCAACTCAGTTCAAGTCGTGCACGACGACGCTCAAAGCCGGCTCGGGAAGCCCGGGCTCTGGCTGGACCGCCTATGTGAATGCCACATGGGGCGCCCCGCTGTCGGCCGGGAACATGCCAGGCAATCCGAATCCGAGTGTGGGCATTTCGGGCGTGAGCGGCAGCAACCCGAGCAAGATTATCAGCCTGAATACCGGGCTGAACACGTTCGCGTTCGCGGCGAACACGTTCTTCATCAACGACGTCGGCGCCGGCGGGACGGGAGCGTCCACCCAGGTGACATGCGCCGGAGCGACGGCGACGTCGTTCACCAATTGCTCCGGCGTGCCGGTGACCGTGAGCGGCGCCACTATCACGACCGGCTCGTTGCAGAACCAGACCGGCGGCACGATCGGCGGCTGGATCAAGATCGAGAAGCAGGATACCAACGGCGCCTGGAGCGATGTCACGCAGGAAATCCTGAACTATGGCATCGGCGGGCCCAATCTCGCCGGCAACGACTGCGGCGATCCGACGCCGAACGCCATCATCCGACTGCAGCGGCTTCGCGACAACAGCAACGCGCTTCTGACGCAGTGCCCGATCGCCGATACCAAGAATTCGTACGAGTGGTGGCCCAACGTGCTGTTCGATCCGCGCGAGGCGCTGCTGCGCGACACCGCGCCCGCCGATCTCAAGGTCGGTCTCGGCGGCGTGATGTACTACGTGGCGATCGACGTCAACAACCTGACGAAGTGGTTCAAGGGGACGGCTCCGCTGAACAACCCCGGAGGCGCCAACGCCAAGGTGGACAACACCGGCTACACCGTCTACTTTTCCGACCGCCGCAACAATCGCACAACCGCCGGCAGCACGGAAACCGGTGAGTTCGGGTTCGAGGACTACGTGAATCCGACTGCGGCCGGCGGTGCGCCGAACGGCACGCTGGACCAGGGCGAGGACGTGAACGCCAACAACCAGCTGGACACCTACGGCAACGTGCCGAACTATCTCGGCGTTTCCGGCAACGTGCCTCCGGGCGCGGTTGCGCCGCTCGACGGCGCCGCGCGAGCGTTCACGACCCGGCTCCTGGCCGGAGAAGCACAAGTGAACCGGGCTATCGTGTTCCGCCGCGCGCTGAAACTGATCAAGGGAACGAATATCGTCGGCAACAACGTCAACGGGCTGACCGTCGTGTCGGAGAACCCGGTCTACATTCAGGGAGACTGGAACGCCAATGCCGCCAACGACGGATTCACTGGCGCGCATGCGGCGACATCGGTCATCGCCGACGCGGTCACGCTCTTGTCGAACAGCTGGAACGACGACACGTCATTCGCGCAGCCGTATGCGGTGGGCAACCGGAATCGCAACACGCAGGCCTGGTATCGCGTCGCGATCATCGGCGGCAAGGGTCCATGGTTCACGCAGCCGACCGGCACGGCGGGGGACTTCGGCACGGATGGTGGCGTGCACAACTTCCTGCGGTATCTGGAGAACGGTGATCAGCCCGTCAACTATCTGGGCTCGATCGCGACGTTCTACTACAACCGGCAGGCGGTCGGGACCTACAAATGCTGCAACACGGTCTACGGCGCGCCGCAGAGAAACTACAACTTCGACAGCGACTTCCTCGATCCGTCGCTGCTGCCGCCAAACACGCCGGTGTTCCGCGATATGAACGCCGTCGGGTTCTCGCAGGAATTGCGACCCGGCAAGTAACTACAGCGCTCCATTACTGACGCTTTCCGTTCTCCGTCGTCGTCCTCGGGGCAGCATTCTTCACGTACTTGTCGAACCACGCGATCTTTTCCGCAATCAGGTGCAGATGCGTTTCCCGCGCCGCGTAGCCGTGCGCCTCGTACGGCAGCGTGACGTAGCGCACGGTTGCGCCATGGCCCTTGAGCGCCATGTAGAAGCGCTCGGACTGGATCGGGAACGTGCCCGAGTTGTCGTCCATCTCGCCGTGCGTCAGATAAATCGGGTCTTTGATTTGATGCGCGTAGAAGAACGGCGACATTTTTCCGTAGAGGTCCGGTACCTCCCAGAACGTCCGTCGCTCGCTCTGGAACCCGAACGGTGTGAGTGTGCGGTTGTACGCGCCGCTTTCCGCGAAGCCGGCGCGGAACAGCCTGGAGTGCGCGAGCAGGTTCGCGGTCATGAACGCGCCGTAGCTGTGGCCGCCAACGCCGATCCGATTGCGATCGGCCACACCCATCTCGACGACCTTGTCGATCGCCGCTTCCGCGCTGGCGACCAACTGCTCGACGTAACGATCGTTCGCCGTTTCGCCCGGTCCGACGATGGGCATGGTCGGACCGTCGAGGACCGCGTAGCCGGCGAAGAGCAGGTACATGTGCGAGTTGCCCGGTGACACCAGCGTGAAGCGGTTGGGCGAGCCCACGACTTGACTGGCGGTGTCCGCGTCGGAGAATTCACGCGGATACGCCCACATGATGACAGGCAAGCGCTCGCCCTTCGCGTAGCCAGGCGGCAGGTACAGCGTGGCGGAGAGCTTCACGCCATCCTTGCGTTCGTAGGTAATGAACTGCCGCTCGACACCGCGGAAAAGCTCCTGCGGATCCTTGAATGCCGTGATCGCCTGCCTGGACGGGTCTCCGCCGAGCGCACGTGTATAGAAGTTGGGCGTGTCCATCCGCGATTCGGCGCGCGTCAACACGCGCGAGCCGTCGTCGGCCAGCGGCGCGACGACGGTCTCGAACGACTTCGAGTCGCTGCGGAACAGCCGTTCCGTCGCGAGTGTCTTCAGATTCAGCCGATCGAAGAATGGCCGGTCGCCTTCAGGCGACGCGCCCTCGCCCGCGAGGTAGATGCTGTCGCCGCTCTGCATGACTGGGCCGGCCGCCCCACCGCGGCCGCCGCCGACCGATGTTCGCTCGTCCCGCCGCACCACCGGCGTGCCGGGATCCGCGTAGCGATCCTCGTCACGACGGTCCCAGAGCTTTCGCGGCTGTGCGCCGGCCTCGAGAATCCAGGTGCGGACGCGTCGCGTCGTGCGATCGAATTCGCCGAGGAGCGCGATGCCCTTTTCGGTGAACGACAGGCTCCGGAAGCGATATTCGGTTCTGGCGACTTCGACCGGAGCCGCCGTGAACGGCGCTTCCACCGCCACGATCTTGTCGCGGAACGGGACCTTGTTCCTGAGGTTCCCCTCGTCGAGCGCCTCGACCCAGACGAGCGTCGCCGGTTGGTCGGGCCGCCAGCGGTATTCGCGCGGTCCGGTGCGGACGCCGGTGAGCGACACGCCCTCGCGAGATGGAATCTCGGCCACGGTTCGGGCGACATCGCCCCGCCGGCTCCAGATTTCGACCTGTTGTGCGAAGCCGTCGATCGGAATCAGATGCGAGTACGGCCGCTTGACGCGCGACACGAGCACGAAGCGATCGTCGGGTGATGGGGTCACCGTTTCGAAAACCGCCGGCCGCCCGAGGGTGGTCCTTCGTCCGGCCGCCGTGTCGATCGCGGCGAGCTGGCTGATGAAGTAGTAGTCGAAGAGCGCTTCGTCGTGCGACGTCCGGATCATGTCCTCGTACGTGGGAGCCGGGGCGGCCTTGTCGTGATTTTCGAGCACCGTCGGACCTGCAGGAACGAGGGGCTCCACCGGAGCGGGTCCCCGGTCCGGTGGGACGATCTGGCAGATCATCGTCACGCTGTCGTGCAGCCAGTCACAGGGATCGCCTGTGGCCGCGTTCAGACGGTCGGCGCCGCTCACCACCTTCGCCTGGCCAGTCGATGCGTCGGCAACCCAGAGTTCGATCGCCGCATCTTTCGTATTGGTGAACGACAATCGGGAGCCGTCTGGCGAGAAGTGGACGTTCGACACGTTGGCCTGCGGCGGCACGCTGACGAGGATTTCATGTCCGTCGGCGATGCGCTTGAGAGTGATCGCGGAGCCGCCGCCGTTGGCCGCAGTACGGTGCGGTCCGTTATTCTTCGGGTCGACGCGAACGCCAGCCAGACGGAGCGTCGGCCGGGCAAGTTCCGCAAGCGACGGATTGCCCTTGCGCGTCGTCACGGCGAGCACCTGGCGCGACGGGCTGACGATCACCTGCGGCAGCGGCGGAGCGTCGAAGGTCGCGACAATCTGCGGCGACGGCGCCAGGTACTTCGAGACGTCTGGTGCGGCGGTCGTGGCCGATTGCGCAGTTGCGCCGCGGTGCAACGCGATGACCGGCACAACAAGCAGCAGGGCGGCGAACGCCAGTCGTCGTGTTGATCGTGCAGACATCAGAAGCTCCTTAGCTCTAGGCTAACCCCTCGCAGGCTTTGCTTCCACGCTCGGGCTAAAGCCTTGCGCTCCTTCAACGACAACCAATAACCAATAACCAAGAACCAACAACCATCTAAGGTTTCGGTCCGAACACTTCGTCAACGGTCATCCCCTTGATCGGCCCGAGGTTGAGTGCGCGAATCCCCGGCTCGATGACCTTCCGGTCGCCGACGACGACAACGGCGAACTGCGTAGGAAGGATGTACTTCTGCGCGACGCGCAGCGCGTCGTTTGCGGAGACCGTCTGGATGTTCTGCACGTACCGTGAAAAATAATCGTCGGGCAGCCGGAAGAGGATCATGTCTTCGAGCCGCCGCGACATGTCGGTCGTCGTTTCGAATGCGCCCGGAAACCTCAGCGCCACGTAGTTCTTGGCCCTGGTCAGCTCGTCGGCAGGCACGGGCTTCAAGATCGCGTTCAACTCGTTGAAAAACTCGGTGAGGGCTTCGGCTGTCTTGTCGGTCTGCACGCCGGCCGTCGCGAAGAACAGACCGCCCCCGACGCGCATGTCGAACGACGAGCCCGCGCCGTACGCGTAGCCGTGCACTTCACGGAGGTTGTTGTTCAGGCGCGACGTGAACGAGCCGCCGAGAATCGTGTTCAGAACCTGGAGCGGAAAGAAATCCGTCGTCGAGCGCGGCACGCCGATGCCGCCGATCCGGATCTGCGACTGCGGGGCGCCGGGCTTGTCGACGAGATAGATCGTTCGCGCCGGCGGCTGCTGTCCGGAGGCCAGGGACTGACGCGGCTTCGCGCCGGCTGGCGCCTTCCACGTTCCGAAGGCGGATTCGAGCTGCGGAAGCACGCGATCCGGCGTCACGTCGCCGACGACAATCAGCGTGGCATTGTCGGGACGATAGGCCGAGGCGTAGAACGATTTCAGATCCTCGGACGTGAAGGTCTTGATGACTTCGGCGGTTCCCGCGGCCGGCGTGCCGTAGCGGTGGTTCGCACCGAAGAGGACGCGGGCGAACGCCGCCGACGAGATCGCGGGCGGATCGTCGCGGGCTTGAAGGATGTTCGTCAGCCGTTCCTGGCGAACGCGGTCCAGTTCCTCCGAGGGGAACGTCGGGCGAAGCGCGACGTCAGCCATGACGGGCAGCGCTTCGGCGAGCCGCGCGACCGGCACGTGCAGGCGAACGGCCGACGAGTCCATCCCGCTGCCGGCCGAAAGGTCGGCGCCGAGATAGTCGATCGCGTCGGCGATCTGAAGCGCGGTCCGCGATCCCGCGCCCTGTTCGAGCATGCCTGCGGTCATGTTGGCGGTGCCGAAGCGCCGCGGTGGATCGTCCGCGCCGCCGCTCATCACCAACAAATTGACCTGCGCGACCGGAACTTCGTGGAGTTCGACGATCCAGATCGGAAGTCCGTTGGAGAGCTGCCGCTTCTGGATCGGCGGCAGTCGCAGCTCGGGCGGCGGTCCGGATGGCGGCGGCTTCGTGCGATCGGGCGCCTGCGCGAGCACGGCAACGCCGACGAGGCTCGCGGCGAACGCGGTCGCGAGAATCATCGCTCGGCTGAAGCCTCGCGCGCCACTGCGGCGCGGCACAGTCTTGCGGCGGATCACTGCTGCTTCTCCGGTTCGACGATCAGCTCGACTCGACGATTGAGCGGCAGGAATCGTGCCGCAGCCGCACGAATGTTCGACGGTCCGAGCGCTCGATAACGCGCCAGATCCTCGTTGAACCAGTTCGGGTCGCCGGCTTCGACGTAGTACGAGTTGATTTGATCGGCCTTGCCGCCGAACCCGCCGACGCGCTCCATGCGGTTGTAGAACGACGCCTCGAACTGGTTCAGCGCCCGTTCGACCTCGCGAGGCGCCGGATCCTCCAGTTGCAACTTGCGCAGTTCCTCGTCGACCACCTTCTGCACTTCCGCGATCGTGTGGCCCGGCCGCGGCGTGACAACGATCTCGAAGGTGGACGCCAGCTCCGCCGACGCCTGGAACGCGTTGACGTCCTGCGCGATCTGCATGTCGTAGACGAGGCGTTTGTACAGCCGGGCGTTCTTGCCGCCCGTCAGGACCGCCGCGACGACGTCGAGCGCCGCGTCACCCGGTTCGAGATGCCGCGGGGTGATCCAGGCGAGGTAGAGGCGCGGGAGCTGCACGCGGTCCGCGATCGTCTTCTTCTTCACGTCGGTGAGCATCGCCGCGGGTATCGGCGCCGGTTCGGCTGGTGGTCCGGGTTTGACGTCGCTGAACCACTTCTCGACGAGCCCGCGCGTCTTGACCGGGTCGATGTCGCCCGCGACGACCAGGCTCGCGTTCGGAGGCGTGTAGTACTTCTTGAAGAAGTCCACGACGTCTTCGTAGCTCGCGGCGGTCAAATCCGGCATATAGCCGATGACGGGCCAATGATATGGGTGGCTGTCCGGGAACAGCATCTCGCCGAGGACGACGTCGGCGATGCCGTACGGCTGGTTCTCCACGCTCTGGCGCCGCTCGTTCTTGACGACGTCGCGCTGCGCATCCACGGTCTTCGGCGTCATCGTGTCGAGGAGATAGCCGAGCCAATCCGACTCGAGAAACAAGGCGAGCTCCAGCGCATTGGACGGCACGTTGATCCAGTAGTTCGTGCGGTCGTTCCCGGTCGACGCGTTGTTGTCGCCCCCGGCAGCCTCGAGCCACTGATCGAATTCGCCCGGCTTCACGTGGCCCGAGCCCATGAACATCAGATGTTCGAAGAGGTGGGCGAACCCCGTGCGGCCGGGTTTTTCCCGTGCCGAGCCGACGCGATACCAGACGTTGACGGTCGCGACGGGGACCGAGTGGTCCTCGTGCAGGATCACGTTCAGGCCGTTCGGCAGCGTGAACTGTGTGTATGTGACCTCGAGCTTCGGCGCAACGGTCTGAGGTGTTTGGGCGGACGCAGGCAGCGCCAGCGCCACGCCGACTGCCATGAAAAGGCCCGCGCGTTTCATCCGGCGATTCTACTCCTGATATCCTTAGTGGTTGTTGGTTGTTGGTTGTTGGCCACGAACGACGAACACTACGCACCGCCGAGCATGCCCCAATAACGATCAACCGATAGCGATCAATCAATAACGATCAACTAATAACCAACAACCAACCAGCAACAACCAATGTCATCTCCTCTCGTAGCCGTGATCATGGGCAGCAAGTCCGACTGGGACACGATGCAGAAGGCTGCCGACGTGCTGAACGAATTCGGCATCCCGCACGAGCGCCGCATCGTCTCCGCGCACCGGACACCGTCCATGATGTCCGAGTACGCGACAACCGCCGCCAGTCGAGGGCTCGCCGTGATCATCGCGGGCGCCGGCGGCGCGGCGCACCTACCGGGAATGGTCGCGGCGCAGACCGTCGTGCCCGTCATCGGCGTGCCGATTCAGAGCGCGGCGCTGAACGGCATCGATTCGCTGCTGTCGATCGTGCAGATGCCGAAAGGCGTGCCGGTCGCAACCGTCGCGATCGGCGCGGCGGGCGCGGCGAACGCCGCGCTGCTCGCGGTTGCGATTCTTGCGACGTCGCGTCCCGACCTGCGCGCGAAGCTCGAGCAGTACCGCGCCGCGCAGACCGCCGAGGTCAAGGGCCAGGAACTCCCCTGACCGTGTCTCGCGTCATCACTCCAGGGGCGAAGATCGGCGTACTCGGCGGCGGACAGCTCGGCCGCATGTTCGCCATGGCGGCCCGTCGTCTTGGATATCGCGTCCACACGCTCGCGCCCGAAGGCGACACGCCGACCGGACAGATCGCGGACGTCGAGATCAACGCCCCGTATGACGATCTGGAGGCCATTGCTGCATTCGCGCAGGCCGTCGACGTCGTGACGTTCGAGTTCGAAAACGTGCCCGCGGCGGCGGCGGCGATCGCCGAGCGCCATGCGATCGTCAGGCCGAATGGGCGTGCGCTGCACGTCGCGCAAAACAGGATTCGCGAGAAGTCATTCGTCGCCGATCTCGGCGTGCCGGTGACGCCGTTCGCGCCGGTCCGGACAGAAGATGAACTCCCTCAGGCGCTGGCATCCGTCGGCTGTCCGGCTGTGCTGAAGACGGCGTCGTTCGGCTACGACGGGAAAGGCCAGGCGAGAATCGAAAATGCGGGACAGGCGCAACCGGCCTGGTCGGCGCTCGGTCGCCAAGAGTCGATCCTCGAAGCGTTCGTCGATCTCGATCGCGAGATCTCAATCATCGGCGCGCGCGGCACGGACGGATCGTCGAAGACCTTCGCGCCGTTCGAGAACCTCCACCGTCATCACATTCTGGATGTCGCGGTGTCGCCGGCCGACGTCGCCGAATCCATCGCCAGCCAGGCCGCCGATGCGACGCGCGCCGTCATGGAAGCGCTCGACTATGTCGGGATCCTGTGTATCGAATATTTCGTCACGAAGGACGGCCGACTGCTCTTCAACGAGATGGCGCCGCGTCCTCACAACTCGGGCCACTTGACGTTCGATGCCTGCCGCACCAGTCAGTTTGAGCAGCAGGTCCGCGCCATCTGCGGACTGCCGCTCGGGTCACCGGACCTGATACAGCCCGCCGCGATGGCGAACCTTCTGGGACATCTCTGGGCCGACGGCGAGCCCGACTGGAGCGCCGCACTCGCGTTTCCCGACGTGAAGCTTCATCTGTACGGAAAGGCGGAGGCGCGGCCAGGCAGGAAGATGGGACATCTGACCGTGCTGGCGCCGACGACGGAGCAGGCGCGCCGGCGGGTGGTTGAAGCGCGTGACGCGCTGACGAAGTCGCTCGGCTGAAGCCTCGCGCTCCAACCTATCTCGACCCATCTGACCCACCAGCCCGGTTTTATCAGCGCTTGTCGTCCATCAATCGGAATGCGATCGCGAAGAGCAGAAATCCCACCGCTCCGCGCCAATAACCGACCGGTTCGAGCAGAAACACCGTATGCGCGAACGCCGTCGCCGTACCGACCGCGAAGGCCGCGACCGCGAGCCCGATGAGCGCCCAGCAGAGATTTCGCATGCGCGGATTATAATTCGTGCATGCGGACACCAACGGCCATCGCTCTGACGATGCTCACGCTCTTCGCCGCGTCAATCGTCGCGCAGGGTCCCCGGCGCGACGGCAAATGGGAGGTGACGATGGAAATGCAGATGGAGGGCATGCCGCAAGCCATGCCGCCGATGACGACCACGCACTGCGTGACGCCGGAAGAAGCGAAGGATCCACAGAAGGCCATTCCGCAGAACAGTGGACGCGGGCGCGGGCGTGGCATGGCCGAATCCTGCAAGGTCAGCGATCAGAAGACCGTGGGCAACACCGTGTCGTGGTCCATCAAGTGCGACGGCCCGCCGCCGGTCAGCGGCAACGGCGAAATCACTTACGCAACTGATTCGTACGTCGGGACCATGAAAATGGATCGCGGCGGGCGCGGCGTGACGATGAAGTACACCGGCAAGCGCCTCGGCGACTGCGACCAGAAATAATCGCGAATCCGCAGTTTTTCAACCGGCGACGTGCGCGATCGTCTTCTCGACGAGCCGCAGGTACGCGCGGATGCTCTTTTCCAGGTGTTCCTCGGGCGTGTCTTCTTCCTTGCAGTGGGACAGACCCCGCGAGGAGTACGTGAACATCATCACCACCGGCATGTGAGGCACCATCTCGGCGGCGTCATGGAGCGGGCCGGACGGTAAGCGCGGCGCATCCCCGGTTTCCTCGCGAACCGCTTCCTCGCACAGACGGATCAGCGTCGCATCGAACGGTCGCGGCTCGATTCGCCACAGCCGCCGCCATTCGACCTCGACGTTGTTGGCCCGCGCCGCCTGATTCGCGACTTCCTTCGCATCGCGAAGCATCGCGGCGAGCACGGCGCCGTCGAGCGCGCGCTGGTCGAGTGACATCTCGCAGACACCCGGTACGGCGGTGACGATCTTCGGTTCGACGTTGATCACGCCAACGGTGCAGACGACGTTGCCGCCGGGCCCGGGCTTCGAGTGCCGGGTCGCGATCTCCCGGCACGCGAGCGCGGTCTGCGCTGCCGCGAGGAACGCGTCGCGCCGCATCGGAATCGGCGTCGACCCGGAGTGCGCCGCCTGGCCGACGAACCGGACCATGTGGCGCTCGACACCAAACGTCCCCAGCACGACGCCGGTCGGCTTGTTCATCGACTCGAGGACCGGTCCCTGCTCGATGTGGAGTTCGAGATACGCGCGGGCGTCGATCGCCTTCAGCTCGCGCTTGGCGTCAATCATCCGCTCGACGTCGACGCCGTTCTCCGCGAGCGCATCGGCGAGACGCACGCCCTGCCGATCCGTCAGGTCGCGGACGTCCGCCGGAGTCAGTTCACCCGCTGCCGCCGCGGACCCCAGAAGGCTGCGCCCGAAACGGGCGCCCTCTTCGTCGGCCCAGTCGACGAGCGCCAGCGTCACGGGCGGACGCGTGGTCGCGTGCATGCGCAGCGCCTCGAGCGCCGCGAGTACGCCAAGACAGCCGTCAAGCCATCCGCCGTTCGGCACGGAATCGAGATGACTGCCGACGATGACCGTCCGTGCCGACCGACCGGGAATCGTCACCCAGTTGTTGCCGGCCGCATCGGTACGGATCGATAGACCGAGCGCAGCGACCTTGCCGTGAAACCACTCGCGCGCGTCACGCCAGACCGGCCCCCACGCCAGGCGCTGGGCGCCGTCCGCCGTTCCCGTCCGCGCGGCCAGCTCGCGGAGATCCGCAATTACTCGTTGGGCGTTCACAGTTGTCACGTCCTAACGCAACATCACGACGGGATCAATCCGGCTCGCGCGCCTCGCCGGTCCGTAGACGGCGGCCACCGCGGCCAGGGTCAACGCGACGGCGGAGGCGACGAACGTCGCCGGGTCGTTCGGGCTGACTCCGAACAGCAGCGTCGTCAGCGCCCGCGAAGTCGCGAGCGCGCCGACGATGCCGATGGTGATGCCGATCACCGCCAGCCTGAGGCCCTCGCCGACGACAAGCGCGCGGATGTCCCGGGATGACGCGCCGAGCGCGAGCCGCACGCCGATCTCGTGCGTGCGCTCGCTGACCGCGTACACCATGACGCCGTAGACGCCGATGAGCGACAGCGCGAGCGCGACGGCCGAAAAGAGCGTCAAGAGCGTGGTGCGCAGTCGTGGCTGCGCGACCGATTCGTTCATCGCTTCCTGCATGGTCCGGAGACGCGCGAGCGGCTGCTCGCGATCGAATCTCGCGCACGGCCGCCCGCAGCGACGGCGCGAGCGCGGCCGGGTCGCCGTCGGTCTTCAAGACGACGGTCAGCGCCCGGTACAACCCGCCGAGGACCTCGATTGGATGTTGAAGGTACGGCACGAACATGGTCGGCTCCGCTGCGGTATCGAACGCCTGGCGGGTGTCGCCGACGACGCCGACGATATCCATGATCGGCGTTTCAGCCTCGTCGTCAGGCGTCGTGCCGAGCTGTGCGCGGCTTTTGAGCGCGAGTGCCGTGTCCCCCCCGAGGAAGCGGCGCACGAACGTCTCGTTGACGATGGCTACCGGGCGGGAGCGGTCGCGGTCGCGCTCCGTGAACGTCCGGCCGGCACTGACCGGAATGCCCAGCGCCAAGAAGTAGTCGGCTCCGATCGCTCGATACCCGGTCGCGATGTAGTCCTCCGGTCCCTTCGGCGGGCGGCCGACGATGTTGAAGTGGATCGTGGAGCCAGTGCCGGAGAACGGCGGCGCGGTGGCCACGGCCGCGACCTTCAGGCCCGGGATCTCCTTCAACCGGGGAACCAGCCGATCGACGAAGTTGGTTCGCTGGGCCTGCGTTGCGTACGAGACCGGTGAGAGCGGCGCGTCGGCCACGAGCAACCCCGCCGGATTGAAACCCGGCGAGACGTCCTGCAGCCGCACGAGCGACTTCGTCAGTAGCGACGCGCCGACGAGCAGGACGGTCGCAAGCGTCATTTCCACGACGACCAGAAGGCCGCGCAGGCGGTGATGACCCACGCCGGCGGCCGTGCCCCGGCCCGATTCGTTGATGGCAGCGGAGACGTCAACGCGCGTCGTCTGAAGCGCAGGAATCAATCCGAACAGAAATCCTGTGACGAACGAGACGGCCACGGTGAAGGTGAGCGCCGTTCGATCAATGACGATCGTCGCGGCGGCCGGAGCGTTCGAGCCGGCGAGGCGCGCAAGCAGCGGCACGCTCCAGGTAGCCAGGATCAGCCCGGTCGCCCCGCCCGCCACCGACAGGACGACGCTCTCGGTCAGCAATTGACCGATGATCCGCGCGCGACTCGCGCCGATTGCGGTACGAATCGCGATCTCCTTCTGCCGTCCGACCGCGCGCGCGAGCAGGAGGTTGGCGACGTTGGCGCAGGCCACGAGGAGCACGAAACCGACCGCCGCGACGAGCACCAAGAGCGACTGGCGAACGTTCTGGACTGCGAACTCCTGGAGCGGGCGGACGTCCGCGGAGAGATTGCGATTGAACGTCGGGTAGTCCTTTTCCAGGCGGTCCGAGATCACTCTCATCTCGGCGCGCGCCTGATTGACGGTCGTGCCGCCAGCGAGCCGCGCCAGCGGCCAGATTCCGGGGCGCCATCCTCGATCGTCAGGAAGCGTTGCGGCCCAGGGTCCCATCGGGATGAAGATGTCCGACTGCTGCAGCAACTGAAAGTGCGACGGCATGACGCCGATGATCGTGTACGGCTGGTTGTCCAGCGTCACGGCGCGGCCCACGGCATCCGGCGTGCCGCCGAAGCGCCGCCGCCAGAGCGACTCGCTGAGGAGGACGACGCCTTCCGCGCCTGCCACGTCGTCCTTGCCCGTGAATGTTCGACCGATTGACGGGGAGACGCCAAGCGCCGGCAGCACAGCCGAGGACAGCATCTTGGCCGGCACACGTTCGGGCTCGGTCCCGCCGCCGAGCGTCACCGTCAGATTTCGGAACGCGCCGAAGGTCGCGAACGACCGGCTTTGATCGCGCCAGTCCACGTAGTTCTGCCAGCTCGTCGTCGGCGTCGCCGGAAACGGTCCGTTCCGCTCGACGATGAGCATCAGCTGATGCGGATCGCGGAAGGGCAGGGGACGCAGAAGCACCGCGTTGACGACGGTGAAAATGGCCGTGTTCGCACCGATGCCCAGCGCGAGCGTCAGGATGGCGACGAGGGAAAAACCGGGGCGAGCCAGCAGACCTCGGAGGGTGTAGCGCAGATCCGACATGGGGTGATTCTACCCATTCGACGCCAGGCGCGGAGTGGGGTGTTACGATCGGCGCCGTGCGAACACTGGCGCGTGCCGCGTTGTTCGGATCGTGTCTCGCCGTGTCGGCGCAGCAGGTTGCGCCGCCGCAGTCAATCGTCGGCGTCAAGCCCATCGCGCCGCCGGCGACGCCGCTTCCACCCGAGGACGCGACGGCATCGACCACGCGCTTCTCGTTCATCGCGTACGGCGACACGAGAAGCTCGTCGGAGGCTGGCGTTCCTGGCGATGGGCAGATCCTCCAACCCGGTCACAGCGAGCTCGTGGACGCCATGCTGTCGAGAATCCGTGAGGCGACCGCGACGCCTTTTCCCGTCAAGTTCGTCCTGCAGTCCGGCGACGCGGTGCTCCGCGGTCAGAACGGCGCCATGTGGAACGTCAGCTTCTCGCCGATCATCGAACGCCTGACGCGCACCGGCAACGTGCCTTACTTCTTTGCCGTCGGCAATCACGACGTGACCGCCATGCCGGCGGGCGATCCGGGCCGCGCGTTGGGCCTCCACAACACGCTGACGGCGATGTCGGCGTTGATCCCGCCGGAGGGGTCCGCCAGGCGTCTCGGCGGCTATCCGACCTATGCATTCGGTTTCGGCAATCTGTTCGTCATCGCATTCGACTCGAACATCGCGTCCGATCGATTGCAGCTCGCGTGGGTCGCCGACCAGCTGGAGCACCTCGATCGCCGCCGCTACCGTCACGTGGTCGCGTTCTTTCACCATCCGCCGTTCACGTCGGGACAGCACGGCGGACCGACGCTCGAGCCTCAGTCGGCGGCGATTCGCGATCTGTATCTGCCGTTGTTTCGTCGTCATCACGTGCGGATGACGATCGCGGGTCACGATCATTTGCTGGACCACTGGGTCGAGCGGTATACCGACGGTGGAACCGCGTATCGACGCGACGACATCGTCACGGGCGGCGGGGGCGCGCCAATCTACATATATACGGGCGAGCCGGAACTCTCGGCGTACCTGGCGACGGGAGGCTCGGCGAATCTCCGCGTCACGCATCTGGCGAAGCCGGGGCGGTCGCGTGATGACAACCCGCATCATTTCCTGATCGTCAGAGTGGATGGCGATCGGCTGTCGATCGAGGTCGTGGCGATTGGCGGACGGCGATTCGCGCCGTACGGCGGGCGTTCGAGTGTCGAGTTGAACAACTAGTTCGGGCCACGAAGAATCATCACAGCCACGAAGACACGAAGATCTGAAAAACGGATCGCTCTCCGGGGACGTTCGTCGAACCATCGCGTCGCGATGATTGCGGCGAGCACCATCGACGTGACCCCGGTTCCCGATCCGACCAGAATGCCCCAGAGCGGTGTCAGCTGCCACTCGGTGCGCATCGCCGTCGTCAGCGCTACCGACACAGTCAGGAGCGCGAGCGCAGCGAGCACCATCCGCCTGAGCCCCAAGCGGTCCATCACGGACGCTGCAAACGGTCCGATGAGTCCGAACAGCGCGATGTTGATGGCGACGGCAGCCGAAATGACGGTTCGGCTCCAGCCGAACTCGTCTTCGAGCGGCACCATCAGAATCCCCGGGTGGCGCGAACACCGGCGGTGATCAGCAGAATTGCGAACGGCCGCGATGACCCAGGCGTAGTGAAATCGACGTGGAGGCAACAGGGAGTCGATGTTCCCTTCACATTGCGGAGTGCGGAGTGTGGATTGTGGATTCAACGTTGCCGATTTCCAATCCGCAGTCCGCACTCCGCAGTCCGCAATATCTAGTCCCGTAGGGCGATCGCCGGATCGATGCCGCTGGCCTTTCGCGCCGGCAGGTAGCACGCGAGGAGGCTGACGACGGCGAGGAGCACCGCCACACCGACGAACGTCCACGGATCGCCTGGCCGGACTTCGTAGAGTGTCGACGACACCATTCGCGCCACTCCACGTGCGGCGAGCAACCCGGCGATCACGCCGGCCGCCACGAGCCAGGCGCCGCGTGTGAGCACCAGAGCGCGGACGTCCGCGGGCGAGGCGCCGAGGGCGATTCGCAGTCCGAATTCGCCGCGCCTGCGGCTCACCGAGTAGGCGACGACGCTGTAGAGACCGCACGTGGCGAACACGATCCCGATGAACGCCAGCCATCCGACGAGCACGGCACTGAATCGATCGCGCGCGGTGACTGCCTCCACCTGTTCCGACAGCGGGCGCACCGTGGTGAGAGGCTGATTCGAATCGACCTCGCGCGCCGCTTCCCGGACGGCGCCGGCAATCGCCGTGGGATCGCCGTTCGCCCGCAAGGCGATCTTGATCGGCGTCGTCGTGTCGACCTGCGAATACGGCAGGTACCACGCCGGACGATCGATTCTGAAATTGAACTGATCCTCCTTCGTATCCGCGATGACGCCCACGACGGTCAGCCACGGAAGGCCCGCCTGCTCCCACGATCCGCGGCGCACACGGCGTCCGATCGGGTTGGCATCGCCGGGCCAGGCCTGGCGCGCGAAGTCCTGAGTGACGACCACGACCGATAACGAGTCGGCGCGGTCGCGTTCCTCGATCAACCGCCCGTGAAGGAGCCGAACGCCGAGTGTCTCGAGATAGCCGGCCGAGACCATCCGGTGCGCGGTGATCGGAACCTCGCCGGGTCGTGCCGGCGGATGTCCCTCGACGGTAAACGTGGAATCGAACGATAGATCGTCGAGCGGCAGGTTCGTGGACATGCCGGCGCCTCCGACACCCGGCAGCGCGCGCAGACGCGCGAGCAGCCGATCGATGAACGCGATCCGATCCGCTTGTCCGGGATATTTCGACGACGCCAGGGCCGTCTGAAGCGTCAGGACGTGTCCGGGTCGGTAGCCCAAATCGACGTCACGCAGGCGCTGGAAGCTTTGCACCACAAGGCTGCCGCCGACGAGGAGCACCGATGCGATCGCGATCTCCACGACCACCAGTCCGTCGAGCCACCGCTGCCCGGCCGCGTCTACGATACGCTGCTCGCGCCGTTTCATGGCGGCGGCCAGATCGCTCGATCCGATGGTCTTCACCGCGGGCAGAATGCCGAAGATGGCGGCCGACGCAATCGAGACCACGGTCGTGAAGGCGAGCACGCGCGCGTCGATGCGGAAGTCCAGCAGGAAATCGCCGAGCGCCGACGCCCGGATCGGGTTCAACGCCGCCACGACCGGAAGCATCCACGCGGCCAGGATGAGACCTGCGGCCGCGGCCAGTGCCGCCAGAACAGCGCTCTCGGTCACCAACTGACGCACGATGCGTCGCCGCCCTGCGCCGAGCGCGAGGCGGACGGCAATCTCGCGCTGGCGCGTCATGCCCCGCACGAGCAGCAGGCCCGCGACGTTCGCGCAGCAGATCAGGAGCAGAAATCCGACGGCGGCGACGAGGACGACGAGCGCGCGGTCGCTGCGGCCCTCGACGTCACCCGCCAGTTCGCGCCTGACAGAGATGACTTCGTAGGTCCATCCGCGCCTGAGTTGCGGATACTCACGCTCGATCCGTTGCGCCAGCGCACGCAGTGTCGCGTTGGCGGCCGTCATCTGCATTCCGGGTCGGAGACGTGCGATCATCGCCCACGAGTGCGTCGCCTGCTGCTGGATCGGCGGCGCGCTGATGTCGATCCTCGCGGGCATCCACAACTCCGCGTGTGCGGGTTGATCGAAGCCTCGTGGCATCACGCCGATGATCGTGAGCGGTCCCTCGTCGGTCATCAGGGTCTGCCCGACGATGTCTTCACGCCCGTTCAGACGGCGGCGCCACAGGTCGAACCCGATGAGCGCGACGGATGGGGCGCCCGGCCGATCGTCGCGGACGCTGATTCCGCGGCCGAGCATCGGCTGGATCCCGAGTGTGGGGAAGTACGTGCCGGACACGTCGGCGCCGATGACCCGCTCGGCGCCGTGCCGATCCGTATCGTGATCGAGAAGGTTGACGGGACGCTGCGCGGCGACCCCCGTGGACGAGAACTCGGGGACGGCGTCCTTGAAGACCGCGTAGTCGAGCAGCGACGTGCCGAACGGATCGAAGCCTTCGCGGAGCGAAACGCCGAAGACGACACGATCCGCGTCGGGAATCGGGAGCGGTCGCAGGAGCAACGCCGACACCGCGCTGAAGATGGTGGCGTTGGCGCCGATGCCAATTGCCAGGGTCGCGATCGCAATCGCGGTCACTCCAGGCGTCGCGCGGAGAAGGCGAATCGACTGACGGAGATCCTGGCGGAGTTGATCCATGGGCCCCGCAGGAGCCAAGACCGTGCCGCACGGCGGCTTGCCGCAATGGCCCCGACCAGCGCGAGTTACGTGCCTCGACCCTCGCGCGGTCGGCCGCGTCTGTGCGGTCCCGGGACGCCCTCATCCCGGTTTCGAACGACCCGCCGATCGGCGAGCGCCGGGCCGGTATACTCACCTGACGCCGCCTTCGCAGCCCATGGACACAATCGATGGCAGACAAAGCTGAGCAGCTTCGCGCCCTCCATCACACGCCGCCAATTCTCGTCCTGCCGAATGCGTGGGACGCGGTCAGCGCTCGCCTGTTTCAGGCTGAAGGATTTCCGGCGATCGCAACGACGAGCGCCGGGGTGGCGGCCACGCTCGGATATCCCGACGGCGGTGCCGTCCCGCCGCGCGAAATGTTCGAGGCCGTTGCGCGGATCACGCGAGCCGTTGCGGTGCCCGTCACCGCAGATATCGAGCACGCGTACGGCGCGACGCCCGACGCCGTCGCGGACAACGTCCTCCGAGTCATCGCCGCCGGCGCCGTCGGCATCAACATCGAGGACTGCGTGCCCGGCGCGCCGGAGCTCGAAGCGATCACGTTGCAGGCCGACAAGATCTCCACCATCGTAAAGGCCGCGAAGACGGCCGGCGTGCCCATCGTGATCAACGCGCGCACCGACGTATTTCTCCGCGGCATCGGCGCACCCGAAACGCGCCTCGGCGTGGCGGTCGAGCGCGGTAAAGCATTTCTCGCGGCGGGCGCCGACTGCGTGTTCGTTCCGGGCGTGCGAGACCCGGACACGATCTCTGCGCTGGTGTCCGGCATCGGGGGACCGTTGAACGTGCTTGCGGTCAAGGGCACGCCACGCGTTCACGAGCTCGAGACCCTGGGCGTCGCGAGGGTCAGCGTCGGGTCCGGGCCGCATCGGGCCACGCTTGCGCTGACGCGCGACATTGCCCACGAGCTTCGAACCAAAGGGACGTACAACCTGTTTACGTCGCATGCGATCACGCACGACGAAACCAACGATCTGATGCGATGAACGCGTTCGGCTTTCGCGTGAAATCCGGGTACACGATTGCCGTCATCCTGAACGGCTCGGTTGAAGCCCCTGGCGCCGTCGCCCGGTGCATCGTCGAGCTTTGCGATCCCCGCGTCCCTGAAACACGGCAGCCGTACCATTCCGGCTTGGGCGAAGCCGAAGGCGATCTCGCCACAATCGCTCGATGGGTCACGATCATCGAAGGCGTGGCCAACAAGTCCGTTCGGTCGCTCCTCACGGCCCATACGCCGGCGCCGCGCAGCCGCGCTGGTCTCGTGGTCGGTAGCGTGATCAATCCAGATACTGTGGGCAACCTACACATTCGCGCTCATGCGAACGAGGGCCGGCTGTTCAGGACGGTGCTCGAGCGCGCGCTGTGCGATCGCCAGGTCGGATGCTCGGTCCTCGTCGAGAAGGGCCTCGCGGACGCGGCGCGCAAGCAGCTGCGGCGGAGCGACGCCCAGATTCAGCGCACGCTGACGGCGTTTGGCACGGCGCTCGGGCGGCCCTGGCGAGCGGAGGAGAAGGCCGCGGCGACGGCGGCGTGGATGGCGCTCGCCGGATCGTAGCCGTCCGAGGCGGATCGACCGGGTCCGCAAGAATGGCCGAACGTTTTCGGCCGGCTTTTCGTCATGTAACGAGAGGTAGCCGTGCTCGAAAACCTGATCGCTGACGTCCGATTCGCCCTCCGGTGGCTGCGCCGCAGCCCCGGGTTCACCGCGGTCGCCATCCTGTCTCTGGCAATCGGCATCGGATTCAACACCGCGCTCTTCACGCTCGTCGATGCCGTCGTCTTCAGGCCGCTGCCCGTCGCCGAGCCCGATCGGCTTTCCGAAATCTATACGACGAGCCCTGACGGCGACACCTACGCGACCAGTTCGTATCCCGACTATCTGGACTTCAAGGCGCAGTCACACGTCTTCTCGGACATCATCGGCTACAGCCCGATCATCGCGGCCGTTTCGGCCGGCAATCGATCGCGGATGGCGCTCGGCGAAGTCGTCACCGGCAATTATTTCCAGGTCCTCGGTCTTCGTGCACAGGTCGGGCGCACGCTCGTGCCCGGCGACGATCGTCCCGGTGCGGAGCGCGCCGTGCTCCTGTCCCACGCGCTCTGGGTTCGTGATTACGGCTCGAATCCCGGCATCGTCGGCCAGACGATGCGGATTCACAATCAGCCGTACACCATCGTCGGCGTGGCGGAGCGGTCGTACACCGGAATGGTGCCGATGCTGTCCGCGGCGCTCTGGATTCCAATGGCGTACGTGGACGACGGCGAGCCGGGCGGCATCATCAGCGTCGTGCCGTCACCGACGGGGAACACGAGGCTCGAGCGACGCGGCACACGGTGGATGTTCCTCAAGGGGCGGCTGACGGATGGCGCGACCCTCGCTCAGGCCCAGGCGGATCTGCAGGTCGTCGCCAGTCAGTTGACGACGGCCTATCCGGCGACGAACAAGGATCGCAAGGTCGCCGTCCTCCCTCGCGTGCACATTCATCCCGATGCGGACCGCATGCTGCTGCCGATCGCGCTTGGCCTGATGCTCGTCGTGGGCCTGGTGCTTCTCGTCGCGTGCGCCAACGTTGCGAGCATGCTGCTCGCGCGGGCGTCCGGACGGCAGAAGGAAATCGGCATCCGCCTCGCGATCGGCGCGAGTCGCGGAAGACTGACGGCACAGCTGCTGACCGAGAGCGTTGTCATGGCGCTGCTCGGCGCGCTGGTCGGCATCGGCCTCGCGTGGGCGTTGATGCAGGTGGCCGTCGCGATCAAGCTGCCGGTTCCGATTCCGCTCGCGTTCTCACTGCAGATCGACGGCCGGGTCCTGCTGTTCACCATCGGCGTCACCATGCTGGCGTCGGTCATCGCCGGCCTCGCACCCGCGCTCAAAGCGACGCGCCCGAATCTCGTCACCGAACTGAAAGGCGATTCGAGTGCCGCCAGCGTCGGCAGCCGCCGCTGGACGATGCGCGACGGCCTGGTCATCGTCCAAATCGCCGTGACGATGGTGCTGCTCATCTCATCCGGCCTCTTGACGCGCAGTCTGCTCGCAGCGCAGAAGATCGGCCTGGGATTCGAACCGCAGGGCATTGCGATTCTGTCGACCGAGCTCGGCCTGATCGGGTACGACGATGCGCGTGGCGAGAAGCTGTACGCGCAGGCCGTCGAACGCATCCGCGCGATTTCAGGCGTCGAGGCCGCCGGCATCGCAGAGCGCACGCCCTTCTCGATCAACTACAACCGCAGCAACGTGTTCATTCCGGGGCGCCACCAGCCTGGAGATCTGAAAGGCTACGTCGTGGACTCGACGAGAGTCGCGCCCGAGTACTTCGCCACGCTCGACGTGCCGATCGTCCAGGGGCGCAACTTCACGGCGGTCGACACACCCAAGTCGCCGGGCGTCGCGATCGTCAACGAGACGTTCGCGCGGAAGTTCTGGCCCAATGAAAATGTCATCGGGAAAGTCTTTCATTCGCGCTCGCTCGATGGTCCATCGTTCGAGATCGTTGGTATCAGTTCGGACTACAAGGTCAGTACGCTCGGCGAGCAGTCCACGCCGTACGTGCATTTCGCCTACACACAGCGTCCATCCGCCGGCGAGGCGATCATCGCCCGGACGCGAGGCAACGCGGAGGTGCTTCTCGGGGCGATGCGGCGCGAATTGCTCGCGCTGGATCCGAATATCGTCCTCCTCGACAACCAGACGATGACGGCGCAGGTGGACATGACGCTGATGCCCGCGAAGCTCGGTGCGATGGGCGTGAGCGGCGTCGGCGTCGTCGCGATGGCGCTGGCGGCGATTGGCCTGTACGGTGTGATTGCCTACTCGGTGTCCCGTCGGACGCGCGAGATCGGCATCCGCATGGCGCTCGGCGCCGGACGCGCCTCCGTCGTCGGCCTGATCATGCGCCAGGGCCTGGTCCTGACGGCCATTGGCGTCGCGATCGGCGCCCTGTTGTCGGCGCTTGCGGCCAAGGCCGTGTCGGGCGCGCTCTACGGAATCGGCTACCTCGACCCCGTTACGTGGATCGGCGCCATCGTTACGCTGTTCGGCGTAGCGATGCTCGCGAACGCGGTGCCGGCTCGAAGGGCGGCGATTGTGGATCCATCCGCGGCGCTACGATCTGAATAGATCGCTCGGCTGACCGCCTCCGCTCCGGTTATCCTTCCGCCGCGATGTACTCAGTCGATCTCGCCTATATCCACGAAGCCGGTTTCAGTGACTTCGCACGTCAGGTCGCGCCCGAGATTGCGCGGCTCATCCGCAACGCCGGAATCGCACGCGGGCGCATCGTCGAGTTCGGCTGTGGCAGCGGGGCCGTGGCCGGCCATCTTCACGCCATGGGTTACGACGTGCGGGCGTTCGACATCTCGCCCGCGATGATTCGCCTCGCGCGAAAGAACGCGCCGGGCGTCCGATTCATCGTGGCCTCGGTCGGAACCGCCCGTCTTCCGCGCTGTGACGCCATGGTCGGTGTCGGCGAGGTGGTGACGTACGTGCCTGGCGGCGCCGCGACACTTCGTCGATTCTTCTCGAGAGCGCACGCGGCGCTCTGTCCGGGCGGCGTGCTCGTCTTCGACTTCATCGAGTCCGCCCGTCGGCGAACCTACGACACCAAGACGATCTCGGGCAGGAACTGGGCGATGGCAGTGAAGGCGACGTTCGACGAAACGCGGGGGGTTCTGACCCGTCGCATGACGATGACTCGACGCACGGCGCGCGGGCTGCGCCGATCGCGTGAGAGGCACCGCGTCCGCATCTACGACCGACGCGTGGTGCGACGCATGCTCGAACAGTGTGGTTTCACGGTCAGGATGAGTCGATCGTTCGGCCGCCATCGTCTGCTCGCGGGCGACGTCGCGGTCATCGCCATCAAGCGGGCGTTATAATCGCGTTCCATGAAAAACGCAGCGCTTGTCCTCGCCGTTGCCGCCGTGGCGACCGCAATCAGCATGACCGCCCAGACCCGCAAGCCGGCCTCTTCCAGGCCGTTCACGGTCGTCGAGACGACGATTTCCGACATGCGTACGGCGCTGGCGCAGGGACGCACGACGTCGAAGGCAATCGTGCGCGAGTACCTGATCCGCATCGGCACGTACGAGGACAAGCTGCACGCCGCGATTACCGTCAATCCGAAGGCGCTCGAACTCGCCGACGAGCGGGACCGCGAGCGCGCGCAGGGCCGGATCCGCGGACCGCTCCATGGGATCCCCATCGCGCTCAAGGACAACGTGCACACGACGTTCATGCGGACGACGGGCGGGGCGCTCGCGTTCGAACAGCTGGTGCCGCCCTACGACGCGACGCTGACCAGGAACCTGGTCGATGCGGGCGCAATCATCATCGCCAAGGCGGGGCTCACGGAGCTGGCCAACTGGGTGGCCGGCGCGCCGACGCCGATGCCCGGCAACTACAACGCGGTCGGCGGCCAGGGTTACAACCCGTTCGATCCGCGGAAAGATCCGCGCGAGGCGACCTTCGACGGCCGTCCCGCACTCGGTACCGGCGGCTCCAGCTCCGGCATCGGCACGTCCGCGAACTTCTGGGCCGGGAACGTGGGCACGGAGACCTCCGGATCGATCCTGAGCCCGGCGAACTCGAACATGCTCGCCGCGATCAAGCCGACGGTGGGCCGCATCAGCCGGTACGGCGTCATCCCGATTACCGCCGACCAGGACACCGCCGGCCCGATGGCGAAGAGCGTCACCGACGTGGCCATCATGTTCGGCGTCATGGAGAATGCGTCGCCCGATCCGAACGATCCGGCGACGACGAAGTGTACGCCGGCAGCGGGACGCGACTACACGAAGTTCCTGAAAGCAGACGGATTGAAGGGCGCGCGCATCGGCATTCCGCGCGCGTTCTATTACGACGAGTTCGTTCTCCCGGGGGATACGGGCGAGCGCGGCGCCGGTGGTGGGCGCGGCGGCGCCGGACAGCGCGGCGGCCTCAACGCCGACCAGCGGAAGGCCATCGACGACGCGATCGCCATCCTGCGCGCGCAAGGGGCCGTCATCGTCGATCCTGCGAATATCCCCAGCATCGTCGATCCGGATGCGGCGAACAACTTCAACAAATGGGGACAGTGCGGCGGGGCGAACAACGGTAAGGGCCACGACGAGGACTGCTCGGTCGTCCTGAAGTACGGCATGAAGCGCGATTTCAACAAGTGGCTGGCGTCGCTCGGTCCAACTGCGCCGGTCAAGACGCTCGGTGAGCTGATCGCGTGGAACAAGGCGCACGAGAAGGCCGGTTCGATCAAGTACGGGCAGTCGAATCTGGATATCTCGGATGAAATGGACCTCGAACGGGACCGCACGCGCTACGAATCGGATCGCGCGAAGGACATCAGGCTGGGCGGGACGCACGGCATCGACGAGATCATGAAAGCCGAGCGGCTGGATGCGATTCTGTTCCCGGGTTCGAACGGTGCCGGCGTGGCGGCCAAGCCAGGATATCCGACGGTGATCGTTCCGTTCGCGCTCGTCCCGAATTCGCCGACGCCGCCGTTTCCAGCCGGCTTCGACGCGAAGCCCGGCCCGATGGGCGTCAGCTTTACGGGGATGGCGTGCAGCGAGCCGCGACTTCTCGAGCTCGCCTACTCGTTCGAGCAGGCGACGAAGCGCAGGGTCCCTCCGCCTTCGGTGCCGTAGCGATCGCAAAATTCGGAATTAGGAATTATGAATTCGGAATTAATTCTGAATTTATTCTCAATTCCGAATTCTCAATTCTCAAATTCACGATCCGCTGCGTCGGGTCGATGACGAGCCACGCGATCGCGCCGGCCGCATACAGCGCCGCCGTGACGTAGAACGGAAACGTCCACGAGTGCCAGCGGTCCACAGCGATGCCGACGACCAGTGGTCCGACGAGGCCGCCGAGATTGCCGAGCGTGTTCATACAGCCGGTGACGACACCGGCGTGATCCGGCGCGACGTCCAGCGGAACCGCCCAGCACGCACCGAGCGCCAGATCCGCCGATGCAAGCGCCAGCGCGATGCACACCGCCTTGACCACGGGAGGCCAGCCGAGCGTCGACAGGAACAGAAGAAGAGCGCCCGTCCCGAATGCTGCGCATCCAAGGTAGCAGCGGCCCACTCGGAGACCTCGCGTGCGTGAGAGGCGGTCAGTCAAGAGACCGCCGGTCAGATCGGCAATCCCCGCGAGAAGAAAGGGCAGCGCGGCGAAGAGTCCACCGCTGAAGCGCGAGAAGCCGAGCACGGTGATGAGATACGTCGGGAGCCACGTGAAGTAGAAGTAGAGTCCGTAACCGAACGCGAAGTACATCGCGCAGATCGCGTAGAGATTCCTGCTCGCGAGCAGCAGCCGCCACGGTGTCGGACCCGGATGCACATCGACTGCGTCCTGGCGAATCCACGTCAGCTCGTCGCGATCGACCGCCGGATGATCTTCGGGCCGGTCGCGGAACCACGCGTACCACGCGGCCGCCCAGATGAGGCCGAGAACTCCGAAAATCACGAAGCTTTCGCGCCATCCCCAGCGTGCGATGAGCACCAGCGCCATGGGTCCTGACAGCATGCCGCCCAGCCGTGAGCCCAGAAACAGCACACCGTTCGCCCGGCCGCGCTCGCGGATCGGAAACCAGTTCGAGAACGTTCGCGCGACGTTCGGAAAGGCGCCGGCTTCGCCCGCGCCGAACAGAAACCGGATCGCGACGAGCGACCGCAGGCCCTGCGCGGCGCCGGTCAGCATCGTGAACGCCGACCACCAGAGAACGATCCGCGTCAGCACGCTGCGCGGCCCGCGGATGTCGCCGAGCCAGCCGGACGGAATTTCGAACAGCGAGTAGGCGAGCGTGAACGCGCTGAAGACGAGGCTCATCTCGAAGAACGAGAGGCCGAGCTCGTTCATGATCGATGGCGCCGCCGTGGAAATACACACGCGATCGAGGTACGTCACAACGGCAAGAAGGAACGCGAACGTCAGCACGCGTCCGCGCGCAGCCGAAGCCATGGCTGCAGATTGTAGCCGGGGGCGGCGATCAGTCCTGGCGGAGCGCGACGACCGGGTCCACGCGCATGGCGCGCGCGGCCGGCAGAGCCTGCGCGACGAGCGTGACGCCGAGCAACGCCACGACGACGCCCGCGAACGTGAGCGGGTCGGCGGGGCTGACGCCGTAGAGCGAGGACTGCAGGTAGCGCGTCAGGCCGACCGCCAGCGCGCACCCGGCCGCCAGACCGGCCGCGACGGTGGCCAGCCCGCTGCCGAGCACGAGCCGCGCGATGTCGCCGCCCGTGGCGCCGAGCGCGCTGCGTACGCCGATTTCGCGCGTGCGCTCGGATACGCTGTACGAGATGACGCCGTAAATGCCCACGGCGGTCATCAGCAGTGCCACGACGCCAAAGAGCTCGAGCAGGACCATGACGAACCGCCGGGAGCCGACGGACTTCGCGACGAGCGCCGACAGCGTCGCGACCCCGTACACCGGCACATCGCCGGCGACGGACCACACGGCACGCCGCACGTCGCCCGCGAGCATGTCGGGATCCGCACTCGTCCTGACGACAACGCTGAGAAACGAATCCGTAAACTGACGCTGCGCGAGATACATCTGCGGCGTCGGCGGTTTGGCCATTTCGTAGTGGCGCACGTCGCCGACGATGCCGACGACGGTGAAGGGTCGCGAGGTCGCCGATCCGATACGCACGCGCTGACCGATGGCATCCTGATCCGGCCAGACGAGCCGCGCCGTGCGCTCGCCGACGACCACGACGCGTTCCGCTCCGACGCGGTCGGCCTCGGCGATCAGGCGACCTCGCACGAGCGGGATCCGCATCACCGAGAAGTATTCCGGCGTGACGGAGTAGCGCTGGACCTGAAGAGCGTCCGCGGTGACCGGACGCCCGTCGACGTTGAAGGCGCGGGTGTCGAAGTCGCCGCCGAGGGGAACCTGTCCGGCGAGCGCGGCGCCTTCGACGCCGGGAAGCGCGCGGATGCGATCGAGAATCGCATCGCCCGTCCGGACGACCTGCGAATCGTCCGCGTACCGCGTCCCGTCCATCGACATCTGCAACGTCAGGACGTGCTCGGGATCGAAGCCGGGATTGACGGACATCAACCGCCAGACGCTCCGAACCATGAGCCCGGCGCCTGCGAGGAGGACGACCGCGAGTGCGACGTCGATCGCGACGAGCAGGCGGCGCGCCAGCGATGTCGGTGCCGACGCGGTCCGTCGACCGTCGCCGGCGAGCGCCGGCGTGAGATTGGCGCGCGTCGCGCGCAACGCCGGCAGCAATCCGAAAAACAGCGTGGTGACGGCGGAGAGCGCGACGCCAAACGCCACCAGGCGCAGATCGACTCGGGCGTCGCCGAGGCGCGGCACGACAAACGGTGTCAGCCGCACGATGAGGGGGACCGCGATGGCGGCGAGCGCCACGCCAGTCGCGCCGCCAGTCAAGGCGACGATGGCGCTTTCGGCCAGCAGCTGGCGCACGAGCCGCATGCGGCTCGCGCCGAGCGCGGCCCGAAGCGACAAGTCGTGCTCGCGTCGCGAAATGCGCGCCAGCAGCAGGTTGGCGACGTTCGCGCATGCAATCAAGAGGACGAACAGCACGGCCACCATAAGGGCCGCCAGCGCGGGACGGATTTCGCCCTGCAGCTCGTCGGCGAGCGACGTCACTGTGATGCGAGTCGACGTCCGGTAGTCCCGCGGAAAACGTGCGCGCACGCCGTCGTGGACTCTGTTGACGTCACGGTCGGCCGACGCCACGGTCGCCCCGGGCTTGAGCCGACCGATCGCGCGCAGGTGCTGGCAGCTGCGGCAGGCAGAATCGCCGCCGATTTCGTAGCCGAGCGGTGCCCAGATGTCGGCTCGCTGATAATAGTGTTCCGAAATCAGCGGCTCGAAGGTCGACGGGAGTACGCCGGCGACCTGGTAGTCACTGTCGTTCATCCGAATCGTGCGTCCCACGACTGCTGGATCCGCGTTGAATCGCCGGCGCCACAGCCCGTCGCTGATGATGACCACGTGCCAGCGAGTGGGCCGATCTTCGTCGGGTGTGAAGTCGCGGCCGAGCGCGGGTCGGATCCCGAGCAGCCCGAAGTAGTTGGCAGTGACGCGGACGCCCGGAATCCGCTCGGGCTCGCCGCTCGTGACGAGCGTGGGCGTCCACGTTCGCACGAGCGCGAGATCCTCGAACGACTGCGTCTCGGCTCGCCAGTCGACCACGGTCGTGAATCCAACCGTTCCCGTATGGCCGTCGTCGCCGGCTTCGCCTACGTTCACGAGTCGCGACGGATCAGCGTAAGGAAGGGGCCGCAGCAGCACCGCGTGCATGACGCTGAAGATGGTCGTATTGGCGCCGATCCCGAGAGCGAGTGTGATGATGGCGACCACCGTGAACCCAGGGGCGTGCATGAGCGTCCGGGCCGCGTAGCGGATATCGTGAGCGAGACCCGACGCCCAGCCGGTGTCTTGCGCCGGTGGGACCGGCGCGGCGCGTCGCACGCGATCCGCTCGCGCGAGTTCTTTCGACATGCCTACGGGATCGCTCAGCGGCGCCAGCGCTCGCGCCAGCGCATCACGTTCGTCGACGCCGGCCGCGATCAGATCCGCGTAGTGCTGGGATACATGCTGAGCGAGCTCGGCGACGATATCGGCTTCGCGAGCCGGATCGACATCGATCGGCCTGATGCGTTCGCGAACCCGCCGAATCCACTTGCCGTTCATCGTCAGCCTTCCCTGGCGTCAGGCCTGTCTCAGCCGTGCCACGCGGTTGAGCGCGGAGAGAAACGCGCTCCAGCTTCGGCGCTGTGCCGCGAGCGTTTTCGCGCCGTCAGTGGTTAGACGGTAGAAACGCCTCCGGCGCTCGCCGATTTTTTCGACCCATCGTCCCTGAATCAGCCCGCGACGTTCGAGGCGATACAGGATGGGGTAGAGCGACGCCACGTGCAGTGTCAGTTCGCCGGCGGATCGCCGATCGATCAGCCTGGCCAGTTCGTAGCCATGGCGGTCGCGCTCCTCGAGCAGCGACAGAATCATGATCTCGGCGCTGCCCTTGCGGAACTCTTTGCCGTCTGACATATGTGACGAGCATATGTGGGGGTCATATATATGTCAATTCAAGGGTTCGGGAGGTTCGGGAGGTTCGCGGAGGTTCGCGGGGTTCGCGAGGTACCCGAGGTTCCGAAGGAGCGCGAGGCTTTAGCCGAGCGGTCCAGCGTGCAAAACTGCACTCTCATCGTGAAAGACTGTGCCGACAGCGCACAGGAGGGCAGCGGAATGTGACAACAGCGCAAACGAGCGTTCAGACGCGACGTCCGACGCGGTCGATCCATGTGTTGACAGGGCCGCCGAGACGGAGGGAGCCCCTCGCGCACGAATTATAATTACGTGGTTGTTCGAGTCTTTCCTCGCCGATATCCGCTTTGCTCTCCGGTGGCTGCGCAAGAGCCCGGGGTTTACCTTCGTGGCCGTTGTTTCCCTGGCCATCGGCATCGGCTTCAACACTGCGCTCTTCACGGTCGTCGACTCGCTGCTCTTCAAGCCGTTGCCGGTGGCGGAGCCCGATCGCCTCGTCGACGTCTACACAAGCGCCAGGGCGTCTCGCGGCGCAGAGTTCAGCACCTCGTCGTATCCCGACTACCTCGATCTTCGATCCGGCAACGACGTCTTCGAGGACGTCGTTGGATACACGCCGATGTTCGGGGCGCTCAGCATCGATTCGGGGTCGCGACTGGCGATGGGCGAGGTGGTGACGGGTAACTACTTCCGGGTTCTCGGCGTGCCGGCGTTCGTGGGCCGGACGCTCGTTTCCGACGATGACTCGCCGAATGCGGCGCGAGTCGCCGTCGTGTCCTACCGTTACTGGGTGCGCGAGCTCGGGTCGCAGCCGGCGCTGATCGGGCGCACGCTCAGGATCCGGGGCGTGCCTTTCGACATCGTCGGCGTGGCGCCGCCGTCCTTCACGGGGATGGTCCCGATTCTCTCGCCGGAGATCTGGATTCCCGTATCGGCGTCGCTCGACGTCGAGCCCGTGGGCATGCACGATGTCGTTCCCTCGCCGACCGGCAGCAACCGCCTCGAGCGGCGTGGCGATCGCTGGATGTTCATGCGCGGCCGGCTCAAGCTTGGGCGCACGGCCGACGAGGCGCGAGCGAACCTCGCGCTGATTGCGGCTCGACTGGCATCCGAGTTTCCGGCGACGAACAAGGATCGACAAGTGTCGGTCCGCCCGACGCGCGACGTGCATTTCCATCCCGCGGCGGATCCGCAGATCATGCCGATCGCCGGCGGCCTGATGGTGGTCGTCGCGCTCGTGCTGCTGATCGCGTGCCTGAACGTCGCGAGCATGCTGCTTGCCCGCGCGTCGGGCCGGCAGCGCGAGATCGGCGTGCGCCTCGCGATCGGCGCCGGGCGCGGACGGCTGATTCGACAGCTCGTGACGGAAACGCTGGTCCTCTCGCTGCTCGGCGCCGTCGCCGCCACGCTGCTGGCGTGGTGGCTGATGAGACTCGTGAGCGCCGTGAACCTGCCGTCGCCGATTCCCTTTGCGTTCAATGTGCGCATCGACGTACGCGTGCTCGTGTTCACGCTGGCGACCACCGTCGCCGCGGCCTTGATTGCGGGCCTCGTACCGGCACTCATGGCGTCCCGGCCGAATCTCGTCGCGGAACTTCGAGGCGAACAGACGGGCCGAAGCGCTGGTGGCCGACGGTGGACGCTCGGTGACTTTCTCGTCGCTGGCCAGATGTCTATTACGGCGGTGCTCCTCGTCGTCGCGGCGCTCCTGACGCGAAGCGTGCTCGCGGCTGAACGCGCGAACCTCGGATTCCCGGTCGAGCACATCGCGCTGGTATCTGTGGACGCAAGCCAGCTGCGGTATCCGCGGGAACGCGTCGAGCAGTTCTTCGATCAGGTGACGACCCGCATTCGCGGTCTCTCCGGCGTCGAAGCCGTGGGCCTGGCGACGCGGCCGCCGTTCTCCGTCAACTACAACCGCTGGGAAATCTGGATTCCCGGGATCCATCAACCAGGCCAGAAGGGCACGGTCGTGGATGTGACGAACGTGTCATCCGACTACTTCAAGGCGATGGATGTCCCGGTCGTATCCGGACGGACGTTCACAGACGACGACAGAACGGAGACGCCACGCGTCGCGGTCGTCAACGAAACGATGGCGCGCAAGTTCTGGCCGAACCAGAACGCCGTCGGCCGGACGTTTCGATCCCGCAATTCCGAGGGGCCGGTGTTTCAAATCGTCGGCGTCACCGCTGATCACAAAGTGACGAACGTGGGCGAGCCTCCGACGCCGTTCCTGCATGTCTCGCGACGCCAGCAGCCCAACTCGTACAGCGCGATCATCGCGCGCACACGCGGCGATGCCGGGGCGCTTTTGAGGGACATGCGGCGCGAGATCCACGCGGTCGAGCCGACCCTCGCCTTCCTCGAGAACCAGACGATGGAGGACGAAGTCGGGATGACGTTGTTCCCGGTGCGCGCGAGCGCATGGCTGGTGAGCTCGATCGGCCTGGTCGCCATGCTGCTCGCGGCGGTCGGGCTGTACGGCGTCATTGCGTACTCGGTCGCGAGGCGGACCCGCGAGATTGGCATCCGGATGGCGCTCGGCGCCAGCACCACGACTGTCGTGGGATCCGTGATGCGTCGAGGACTACTGATTGCTGCGTTCGGCCTGGTGGCCGGAGTTGCCGCCGCCGTGATCGCGCTGTACTTCGGGTCGTCACTGGCGTTTCTCGACGGGTCGTATGGGATCCGAGTGTCGGACCCTGCGTCGTGGTTCAGCGCGGCAGCGATCCTTCTCGCCGTTTCGTTCGTGGCCAACCTCATCCCGGCCTGGCGTGCGGCCAAGGTCCACCCGTCGGAAGCGCTCCGAACGGAATAATCGCTCGGCTGAAGCCTCGCGCTCCTTGCCTGAAGCCTCGCGCCCCTTCGAGCGATCGACTTTCCTCGAACCTTTCGACGACTCGAGTCGTCTAGCTCCGTATGAGCTCTGATCTCCGTGTCAGCCTCCGCCTGTTGTGGAAGAACAAGGCGTTCACCCTGACCGCCGCGCTCACGCTGGCGCTCTGTATCGGGGCCAACACAGCGCTCTTTTCCGTGGTGCACAACGTGCTCCTCCGGCCGCTGCCGGGCCCCGGGTCCGACCGGCTGATGCTGATGAGCAATTCGTACCCGAAAGCCGGAGCTGACAGCCTCGGGTCCTCGGGCGTCCCCGACTACTACGATCGCCTTCGCGACATGAACGTGTACGAGGAGCAAACGCTTTTCCATTCTCGAAGCGTCTCGATCGATCAGAACGGCACACCGACCCGAGTGGAAGCGATGTTCGCCACGCCTTCATTTTTCCGGCTGGTCGGCATCGCGCCGAAGCTCGGTCGCACCTTCACGAACGAAGAAGGCGAACTCGGCAACGAGAAGAAGGTCGTGCTCAGCTATGCCCTCTGGCAATCGGTGTTCGGGGGCGATCCGCAGGTCGTGGGCAGGGATCTTCGGATCGACGGCCAGCCGTATGCGGTTGTCGGCGTCATGCCGGGCGATTTCTCGTTCATGGAGCCCAAGGTGCTGCTCTGGCTGCCGGCAGCCTTTACGGCGCAGCAGAAGAGCGACGATGAGCGTCACAGCAACAACTGGCGAAACGTCGGTCGCCTCAAGCCCGGCGTCACAATGGAGCAGGCGCAGCAGCAGATTGACGCGATCAATGCCGCGAACCTCAAGCGCTTTCCTCAATACGCTGAGCTCCTGACGAACGCGGGCTTTCACTCGATTGTCTCGCCTCTGCAGGATTTTCTCGTCCGTGACGTGAAACCGATTCTCTATCTGATGTGGGGCGGTGCCCTGTTCGTGCTGCTGATTGGTGTCGTCAACGTGGCGAATCTCGTGCTGGTGCGATCCCGCGCGCGAATCAAGGAGCTCGCGACGCGGCTTGCGCTGGGCGCCGGACGCGCGCGCGTCGCTCGCCAGCTGATCGTCGAGAGTGTGCTGCTGACGATGATGTCGGCGTTGGCGGGGCTGGCGGTTGGCTACGTCACCCTGCGGCTGCTCGGAACGATCAACATCCAGGATCTCCCGCGCGGGAACGAGATCCGCATGGACGGCATCGTCGTCGCGTACACGCTGGCCGTCGCGGCCCTCATCGGGCTCGCGATCGGTTTGATTCCGGTCCTGAACGTCCTGCCGGCCAACCTCACGGCTGTTCTGCGAGAGGAAGGCCGTGGCGGAACTGCGGGACGAGGCGCGCGTACTCTGCGGCGCGCGCTGGTCGTCGCGCAGGTTGCGTTCGCATTCGTGCTGCTGATTGGCGCCGGACTCCTGTTCGCGAGTTTCCGGCAGGTGCTCGCGGTCGATCCTGGGTTCAACCCCGTCAACGTGCTCACCGCGTCGGTCACGTTGCCGCGGACGCGATACACGGAAACGAATTCGCTCATCGCATTTCACAATGAAGCGCTGCGACAGCTGCGCGCGCTGCCCGGAGTGACGATGGCCGGCGCCACGGACTGGATTCCGTTGAGCGGCGACCACAACGACAGCGTCATTCTGGCCGAGGGCTACCAGATGAAACCGGGCGAGTCGGTCATCTCGCCTTCAAACGCTGATGTGACACCGGGCTACTTCGAGGCGATGGGCGTCAGGCTGGCGCGCGGACGCTTCTTCGACGACAGGGACTCGGCGACCGGACCGAAGACCATTATGGTCGACGAGAGGCTGGCGAAACGTTTCTGGCCGAATCAGGATCCGATCGGCCGTCGGATGTACCGCCCGACCGATCTCAATAACATCGTGGGCATCACGGAGAAAACCGTCTTCATGACCGTCGTCGGCGTCGTCAAGGAGGTCAAGCTGCACGACCTGGCGGAAGGTGCCAAGAACGTGGGCACTTACTTCTATCCGATGGATCAGGATGCATCGCGCGGCATCACGTTTGCGCTGAAGACGGCGACCGATCCCTCGGGGCTGACGAGCGCCGTGCGCGGAATCCTGTCGAAGATGGATCCCGAGCTGCCCGTGTTCGACGTGCAGACGATGAATCAGCGGATGGGACGGTCGCTCATGACGCGACGCTCACCGGTTCTGTTGTCCCTCAGCTTCGGTGCCTTGGCGCTGTTCCTGTCGGCGCTGGGAATCTACGGCGTACTTGCCTATCTGGTGACGCAGCGGACCAAGGAGATCGGGATTCGCATCGCGCTCGGCAGCAGCACGCGAGCGATCGTCGAGCTGGTCCTGCGCGAGGGTCTGATGCTCATCGGATTCGGGTTCGCCGTCGGCGCCGTGGGCGCGTTCGCGCTTCGACGCACGCTCGAGAGTCAGCTGTTCGGCGTCAGCGCGACAGATCCGCTCGTCATCGTGTCCGTGACGGCGCTGCTGGCGATGGTGGCGATTATCGCGTGCGCGTTACCGGCCCGGCGTGCGACTCAAATCGACCCGATCGTGGCGCTTGTGGAGTAGCTGGGTGAGGTCGCTTGGGTTCAGGGTTCAGGGTGCAGGGTGCTGGGTGCGTGCTTGGTTCGGGGTGCTGAGTTCAGGGTGCTGAGTTCAGGGTGCGGAGTTCAGCGTGCCGAGTTCGGCGTGCCGAGTTCGGCGTGCCGAGTTCAGCGTGCTGAGTTTGAGGTTCATCGTGGTGGATTCAGGCCGGGTGCACCGGCAACCAGAATAATCGGTGAGGTCCCCGGAACCATCGCAAGAACTCTGAACCCGGCACTCCGCACCCCGCACCCCGCACCCTGAACCCCGAACCCTGAACCCCGCACCCCGAACCAAGCACGCACCCAGCACCCAGCACCCTGAACCCCGACGCGCCTTCAGCATAGAATCCGCCGATGTCGTCCCTCGCGTCGGCGCTGGCGAAGACGCGCCGCCGCCAGATCCCGTTCCTGTTCCTGCTCTACATCGTCGCGTATCTCGATCGCATCAACGTCGGGTTTGCGTCGCTGCAGATGAACCGCGCGCTGGGGTTTTCGCCCACCACGTACGGATTCGGCGCCGGGATCTTCTTCATCAGTTACGTGCTCTTCGAGGTGCCAAGCAACGTCATCCTCGCCAGAGTGGGCGCGCGGTTGTGGATCGCGCGCATCATGATTTCGTGGGGCCTCGTGTCCTCCGCGATGATGTTCGTTCACAGCACCGAGAGCTTTTACGTCCTGCGCTTCCTGCTCGGGGCCGCCGAGGCCGGCTTCTTTCCCGGGATCATCTTCTATCTCACGCGCTGGTTCCCCGCGCGCGAGCGCGCCAGGACGATCGCGGCGTTCATGACCGCGACGCTGGTGGCCGGTGTCGTCGGCGGTCCCATTTCGGGTGCGCTGCTGTCGCTCGACGGCCGTGCCGGGATCGCCGGCTGGCAGTGGCTGTTTCTCGTCGAGGGCGTGCCCGCGATCGTGCTCGGCTTCGTCGTGCTGCGCGTCCTGACCGAGCACCCGTCAGATGCGGCCTGGCTCACCGTTGAGGAGCGCGCCGCGCTCCTCGCCTCGCTCGAGGCCGATCGAGGGGATCGCCACCGCGACCAGGCGACCGCGGGCGATGCGCTCCGTGACCCGCGGACGTGGCTCCTCGCGGCGGTGTACTTCACGATTCCCGTCACCCTCTACGGCATCGGCTTCTGGCTGCCGCAGATGCTGAAGACGGCCTCGACCGGCGCAAGCGACGTCGCGGTCGGGCTCATGGCTGCGATTCCGTACGCGTGTGGCGCCATGGCCATGGTCATTGTCGGGCGGCATTCGGATCGCACGCGCGAGCGGCGGTGGCACGTGCTCGCACCGGCGCTCGTGTGCGCGCTGGCGCTAGCCCTCACGCCTGCCGGATCGGGGATTGTCTGGACGATTGGCACGCTGTCGTTCGCCATGGCGGGCCTGGCTTCGATGTTCGGACCCTTCTGGGCGCTGGCGACTTCGACCATGCGCGGCGCGAGTGCCGCCGCAGGCATCGCGCTCGTGAATTCGGTCGGCAACATTGGCGGGTTCGTCGGACCGTACCTGCTCGGCGCCATCAACGACGCGACGCACAGCTTCGCGCTCGGGTTTGCGGCTATCGCCACGATGCTCGTCCTCGGCGGCGGGCTGGTCCTGAGGGCACGCGATGGCGCATAGATCGCTCCCTGCGCGAGGCATACCGCCGCGGCACGCAGGAGGGCCGGCTCGTCGACCAAAACACGCCTTTCATCCGAAGTTGACCGGGCTTTCGCGCGTTCGTGGGAGGATTTGTCGGTGACATGGCGATTCTCGGTATAACCCATCTGCGGAAATCGTTCGGCTCGATCGTTGCCGTGGACGATGTGTCATTTGCGCTGGAAGCCGGACAGCTCGTCGGCCTACTCGGGCCCAACGGCGCCGGCAAGACGACGACGGTCTCCATGATTGCCGGCCTCGTGACGCCCGAGCGCGGCGAGGTCCTTGTGGGCGACCGGCGTCTCGGCGGAGACACCGATCCTGCGAAACGCCGCATCGGCCTCGTCCCGCAGGATCTCGCGCTCTACGAGGAGCTGAGCGCGCGCGACAACCTCCACTTCTTCGGCGCGCTCTACAGCCTTGCCGGCCGGACGCTCGACACGGCGATCGCACAAGCCCTGGATCTCGTCGGGCTGGCCGATCGCGCACGCGATCCGGTCAAAGCGTTCAGCGGCGGCATGAAACGCCGGCTGAACCTCGCGGCCGGCATCCTTCACGATCCGGATATCCTGCTGCTCGATGAACCGACCGTGGGCGTGGATCCGCAGAGCCGAAACGCGATCTTTGACAATCTCGAAGTGTTGAAGGCGCGCGGCAAGGCCCTCCTGTACACCACGCACTACATGGAAGAGGCCGAACGCCTCGCCGACCGCATCGTCGTCATCGATCACGGCCGGGTCATTGCCGACGATACGCTTGCGGGCCTTCAGGCGAGCGTTGCGCCGGCTGGTGGTCCGGTCACGCTCGAGTCGGTGTTCCTGACGCTAACGGGAAGGAGCCTGCGCGACTGATGCTGACGCCACTCAGAGCCATGGTTCGCAAGGACCTCCAGCTGTTCTTCAGCGATCGACGGTCGGTCATCGTCAGCTTCGTCGTGCCAATCGCGATCGCATCGTTCTTCGGGTCGATCTTCGCCGGCCCGTCGAAAAACGGCGAGCCTGCGCGCATTGCCGTCATGATCGTGGATCACGACGACAGCGCGATCTCGAAGTCGATCGCCGCGGGCGCGCAGGGCGACAAGAATTTCAAACTGACGATGACCGATGAGGATGCGGCGCGGGATTCCGTGCGCCGCGGCAAGACGAGTGTGGCGTTGATCATTCCGAAGGGCTTTGGCGAGGCGTCGGGGGCGGCGTTCTTCGGGACCGGTGAGAAGCCCGAGCTGCAGACGCTGTACGACCCTTCGCGCACGACGGAGCTCGCAATGGTGCGCGGCATCATGACGGAGCACGTGATGCAGGCGGTCAGCCGCGAGATGTTCAGCGGAGCCCAGGGCCGTGCCTATCTCGAGAAGACCACCCGGCAGATTGAGGGATCTGCGATGGAGCAGCAGCAGAAGATGCTGCTGCTGCAGATGCTGCGCTCGGTGAGGAGTTACTACGATCAGTCGCAGGCCGGCCAGGTGAGCCCGGCAGGCCAGGTGGGTCCAGCGGGGGGGATCACGATGCCCTACACCGTGAAGGAAGAGGCGGTCACCGCCGGATCAAACATTGCCTACAACGGATACGCGCACTCGTTCGCCGGCATGGGCATCCAGTTTCTGCTGTTCGCGATGGCGAACCTCGGCGTCGAGATGCTGCTCGAGCGGCAGCGCGGGCTCTGGAAACGCATGCGCAGTGCACCCGTTTCTCGCCGGACGCTCCTGCTCGGCAAAGGGATCAGCGGCGCCATTATCTCGCTGTTGATCCTGGGAGTGTCCTTCGCGTTCGCGATGATCGTGTTCGGCGTCCGCGTTGACGGCGGCTGGGCCGGGTTTATCGGCGTCGCCGTTGCGTGCTCGCTGATGGCGTCGGCCTTCGGCATCCTCGTCGCAGCGCTCGGCAACACGCCGGCGACCGCCCGGGGCGTGACGACGCTGGCCGTGCTGATGATGGTGATGCTCGGTGGCGCCTGGGTACCGACGTTCATCTTTCCCGCGTGGCTCCAGCAGGTCACGCTCATCGTCCCGGTCCGGTGGGCGGTCGATGGCCTCGATGCGATGACCTGGCGCGGAATCGGATCGGCAGGCGCCGTTGCGCCGATTCTGGTCCTGCTCGGCTTCGCGGCGGTCTTTTCGCTGGTCGCCGCCCTGCGTTTCAAGTGGGAAGAAACCTAACAACTTTGAGACTTGAGAGTTACGAGCGAAGACGAAAGCGGTAAGATGGCGCGCATGAAACAGATCACGCGCGTCGTTGTCGTGTTCGTCGGGATTGCTGCACTGTCGGTCGTTGCGGCGACGCAAACGGCGTCCTCCGGTGTTTCGCCTCAGGCCGCGCAGGTGCACAGCCGCGCGATCGTGCTCGACACGCACGCCGACACGACCCAGCGCATGATCTTCGATCCCAAGTTCAACATCGGCGAACGGCATTCCGACGGTCAGATCGACATCCCGCGCATGCGCGACGGCGGCATGGACGCGCTGTTCTTTTCGATCTGGGTTCCGAGTGACGTCACGGGCCCGACCGCGGTGAAGCGTGCGTTCGATCAGATTGACGCGGTGCGCGAAGCCGTTCGCACTCACCCCAACGATCTCGCGCTCGCGACAACGGCCGCCGACGTGCGGAAGGCGGCGGCGGATCACAAGATCGCCGCGCTCATGGGCATGGAGGGCGGCCACATGATCGACGACGACATGCGGCTGCTTCGGGACTACGCCGCGCTCGGCGTGCGCTACATGACGCTCACCCATTTCAAGAACAACAACTGGGCCGACTCGTCCACCGACAAGCCCGCGCACAACGGGTTGACGGCGTTCGGCAAGGACGTCGTCCGCGAGATGAACCGCCTCGGCGTGATGATCGACATTTCGCACGTCGCCGACAAAACGTTCTATGACGTGATCGCGCTCACGAAAGTGCCGGTCATCGCCTCGCACTCCTCCAGCCGCGTCATCGCGAACCATCCCCGCAACATGACCGACGACATGATGCGCGCCCTCGCCAAGAACGGCGGCGTGATCATGATCAACTACCACGCAGGGTTTCTCAGCGAGGAATTTCGCGTCGCCAGCGAGAAGCGCAGCGGCAACATCGTCACTCAGTTGGCCGAGATGTCGAAGAAGTGCGGCGGCAACGAGGCGTGCACGACGATGGAAGACAATCGATTGGACAACGAAGCCATGATGAACGGGCAGCTGCCGAAGGTGAGCTGGGAGAAGATCATCGAGCACATCGACCACGCGGTCAAAGTCGCGGGCGCGGATCACGTCGGCCTCGGGTCGGACTTCGACGGCGCGACCATGCCGCTCGGCATGGAGGACGTGACGAAGCTGCCGAAAATCACCGATGCCCTCCTGAAGAAGGGTTACAGCGAACAGGACGTGGAGAAGATTCTCGGCGCCAATCTGCTCCGAGTGATGGAAGCGGTCGAGAAAGGGGCGGGGGGGAAGTAGCGTCCGGGTGCTGGGTTCAGGGTGCAGGGTGCTGGGTTCGTGCTGGGTTCGGGGTTCGGGGTTCGGGGTTCAGAGTGCTGCGTTCAGGGTTCGGGGTTCAGGGTGCTGAGTTCAGGGTGCTGAGTAATATGGCACGGCGCATGCGAGTCGTTCGCCGTGGGCGCTCGGACGTATCGGGAACTCGCGTGTTGGCAGCTCGCCAATGACCTGAAGCGACGTGTCTATGCACTGACTGCGACGGAGCCCACGAAAGGCGACGTCAAATTCTGCAATCAGGTGCGCGATGCGGCGCGCGGCGGACCCCGAGCGATTGCGGAGGGCTTCGGGCGTTTCCGTCCTGCCGATTTCGCCCGCTATCTCGAATACGCGAGAGCGTCACTCATCGAAACGCAGAATCACCTGGACGACGCGCTCGACAGTCGGTATCTGACCCAGAAGGAGCACGATGAACTGTTCAAGCTCGCGGGCCGCGCGATCGGCGCGGTGACGAACCTGCATCGCTACCTGAGGACACAAGTGCAGGCGCCAGCGCGGAAGGACTAAATTGACGAACGCAGAACCCTGAACCCTGAACCCTGAACCCTGAACCCTGAACCCCGAACGCAGCACTCTGAACCCCGAACCCCGAACCCCGAACCCGGAACCCGGCACGAACCCAGCACCCTGCACCCTGAACCCAGAACCCGACAGATAATTGCCCCCCATGACCTCCACGGCCGACGTCGTCATCATCGGTGGCGGATGCATGGGCGCGAGCGTCGCCTACCATCTCTCGCGCCGCGGCGTGACCGATGTGGTCCTCGTCGAGCGCGAGAAGATGCTCGCGACCGGTTCGACGGGACGCAATGCCGGCGGCGTTCGCCATCAGTTCTCGAACGAAGCGAACATCCGCCTCTCGATCGAGTCAATCAGCCTGCTCGAACGCTTTGCCGACGAGGTCGGACACGTTGCCGATTTTCATCAGGACGGCTACCTGTTCCTGCTGTCCTCGGAGAAGAGCGTCGCGACGTTTCGTCAGAATGTCGAACTTCAGCGTCGCCTCGGCGTCGACGTGCAATGGCTCTCCGGAGCCGACGCGCCGCAACTCGCGCCCGGCCTCGACGCAACCGGCGTGATCGCAGCGACGTTCTGCGGTCGCGATGGCATCGCCGATCCGAACGGCGTGACCATGGGGTTTGCAAAGGCGGCGCAGCGCGCAGGCGTAGCCGTTGAACGGGATGTCGACGTCACAGGCGTGCGCCTGTCAGGCGGCAGAGTCAGCGGCGTCGAAACCTCTCGTGGCACGATCGAGACGCGGACGGTGGTGAACGCCGCGGGACCCTGGGCCGGCCGCGTCGGGCGGCTGGTCGGCGGTGGCGGCGTGTCGATTCCAGTCGAACCGGTCCGGCGCCACATCTTCATCGCCGCGGCGGCGGGCGGGGACGAGCTGCTGCAGGGGGTCCCCACGTCTCACATCATGGTGATCGACTTCGACACCACGTTCTATTTCCACCGCGAGGGCGGCGGCATCCTGTTCGGCATGGGCGATCCGTCTGAGACGTCCACATTCGATACGACCGTGCAATGGGACTTCCTCCCGCAAGTGATTGACGTGGCCGTTACGCGTCTCCCCGCGCTGGCGTCCGCCTCGATTTCACACGCGTGGGCCGGACTCTACGAGATGACGCCAGACGGCAACCCAATCATCGGCCCGACGGGCGTCGAAGGCTTCTACACGATTGCCGGCTTCAGCGGGCACGGCTTCCAGCACTCGCCGGCGGCCGGCAGGATTCTCGCGGACGTGATTGCCGGACGCGATCCGCACTTCGACCTGTCGCCCTTCGCGTTCGAACGGTTCGCCCACGCCCGTGCGGGCGGCGAGCGGTATGTGATCTGACGCGGGACCTCATGATGAGACAGGCGTGTCGCTCTCTCGCCCGCGCACGCGGGTTCACCGGCATTGCGATCGCCATTGTCGCGGTGGGCATCGCGGTCAACACGATCGTCTTCAGCGCGGTCGATGCGGTCCTGCTGCGCCCGCTGCCGTTCAGGAACGAAAGCCGTCTGTTCGTCCTGGGCAAGTCGAATCCGAAGCGCAGCATCCGTGAAGGCCCCTTTTCGTATCCATCGTTCGTCGAGCTCCAGGCGCGCGATCGGATGTTCGACGGCCTGGCCGCGCTGACGCGCGAATCCTTCAACTGGAGCCGACCCGATCGGCCCGAGCAGCTGCCTGGTGCCCGCGTTTCTGCGTCGTTCTTCGACGTCCTGGCGCTCGATGTTGCGGCCGGCCGCCGATTCGTCGCCGCAGACGACGTACACGGCGGGCCTGTAGTCGTGGTCCTTGGCCGAAGCTTCTGGATGCGCGAGTTCCACGGAACCCCCCGCGTCGTCGAGACGACGTTGATGCTCAACGGCGGCCCGCACAGAGTCGTTGGCGCCATCGGGATCGATCTGCCGCCGCCGTTCGACGGCGTTGACGTCTGGTCGACCCGCGTCGACGAGATCACGGGATTCACTCCGCCGCTGATTCGCGGCGGCCTGGGTTACCTGACCGCGATTGGACGACTTCGGCCGGATGTCTCGCGGAGCCAGGCACAGGCGGAGGTCGACACGATTGCGCGCGGATACGCGCGTGCCCATCCGACCAATACGGACGCCGACCCGGACGCTAGTCTCGCGCTCGTCCCAATGCGCGAGCGTGCCGCGGCGGGCTTTCGCGCGCCGCTCGTCGTCCTGATGGCTGCCGTCGCTGTCGTCCTGCTGATTGCCTGTGCGAATCTCGCGAATCTCGTGCTGGTGCGCGGCACCGCCCGGGCGAGCGAGGCCGCGATTCGCGTCGCGCTCGGCGCCTCACGTGCGGATCTCTTCCGCTGGACGATGAGCGAGACCGTTCTCCTGGCCGTGGCGGGTGGCGCGCTCGGCGTTCTGCTCGCCGTCTGGGGCGTCGCAGCCGTTGGAACGGCTCTGGCCACGCTCCCGCGGAGCGCGGAGATTGCGGTCGACTCTCGCGTGCTGATGTTCTCGAGTGCCGCCACGCTCGTCACGATGCTGCTCTTCGGCCTCGTGCCGTCGTCCATCCTTGTTCGTCGCTCGACTGTCGACCAGTTGCGGGGCGCGGGCAAAATGTCGTCGCCGCCGCGGCGAGGCGTCGGTCGCGCGCTGGTCGTCGTCGAGATTGCCCTGTCGCTGATTCTGCTCGTCGCGGCGGCGCTCCTGCTGCAAAGCTTCGTTCGGCTGACGCGCGTGCACGTCGGGTTCCATGCGGACGGCCTCGTGACGATGCGGCTGTCGCTGCCCACGCCGAAGTACTCGGAGCCGGCCACGATGCGCGCATTTGCCGACCGCCTGGTCAACCGTCTCAACGCGACCGCGGGTGTCGGCGGCGCTGCGCTCGCGGCATCGGTGCCGCCGGACGTGACGACGATGGCGCCCTACATTCAGGGAGATGCGCCGCTCGTCGGCATCGGCGAGCGACCCGTCGGTCAGTGGACGGCGATCACGCCCTCCTATTTCGCCACGATGGGCATTCCCCTGCTCTCCGGCCGCGTGCTCTCGGCTCGTGACGATGAGCGCGCGCCCCTGGCGGTCGTCATCAGCAAGGGGCTCGCGGATCGCACGTGGCCCGGTCAGTCCGCGATCGGCAAGAAACTGCTGGTCGGACGCTTCCCGGGTTTTGCCGACGTCGTGGGTGTCGTGGGCGACGTGAAGAACGCCGGGCTGATGGCGGCCCCGCTGCCCGAGATGTATACACCGTACGCGCAGCGCCCGTGGCCGTCGTTTGGTCTGGTGGTGCGGTCTGGAGGCGGTCTGCAGATCGTCAGTCAGGTCCGCGCCGCGCTGGCGGAAATCGATCCAGACCTGCCGGTCACCCAGGTCCAGACCGTTGACGCGGCCTTCTCGGGATCAATCGCGACCACGCGTCTCATCGCGACGTTGCTCACTGTCTTTGCCGCTATCGCGATTGCCATGGCGGCCGCCGGCCTGTACGGCGTCATCGCCTATGCGATCGAGAGACGTCGGCGCGAGATCGGGGTCCGCGTCGCCCTCGGTGCGGCCCCGCGTGTCATCGTCAGCATGGTCGTTCGAGAGGTGCTGCCGCTGACCATCGTGGGAGTCGTCGTCGGAACGGTGGGAGCCGCGGCAAGCGGTGGCCTCATCCGCAGTCAGCTGTTCGAAGTCTCAGCGGTTGACCCCGGCACGTACGCGCTCGTCGTGGCAGGATTCATCGTCGTCGCGGTTCTCGCGTCGCTCGTCCCCGCGCGGCGTGCGTTGTGCGTCGATCCGATCGTGGCGCTGCGTTCCGAATAGTTGCGCGAGGCTTCAGCCCAGCGATTCAACGCGCGTCGGCAGCGAGACGAAAGCCCAGACTGAAGCCTTTGTCGGTCGGAGCGTGCGTGTAACGGAGCGCGCATCGCGCGCTGTTTGCATCGAAGTACCAGCTGCCGCCGCGGATCACGCGTGTCTCGCCAGCGAGCGGGCCGTGCGGATCGATGTTGTCGGATTCCGATTCCTGATAGGGCGCGTACCAGTCCGACGTCCACTCCCACACGTTGCCGTGCATGTCGGCGAGTCCCCAGGGATTCAAGGAAAAGCTGCCGACCGGGACCGGACGCTGCCGGTTCTCGCCGATGGATGCGCTGGCGTACGGAAACTTGCCGTTGTAGTTCGCGTCCGCCGTCGTCAGGTGTTCGCCGGTCGAGAACGGTCCCGTCGTGCCGGCGCGACAGGCGTACTCCCACTCGGCTTCCGTCGGCAGCCGATATCGAAGCGCGGGAGCGTCGGGCGTTGCGGCCAGGCGGCTCTTCTCGTTCAGTTTCTGCAGGAACCGCAGCACCTCCTCGTAAGTGACGCTTTCAACCGGACATCGTGGGCCGCAGTTTCCAAAGGTGCTCGGTGTCGTACCCATGACCGTCCGCCACTCCTGTTGCGAGACCTCGTGGCGCGCGAGCAGAAAGGGCTTCGTGATCGTCACGTCGTGGAGCGTTTCGTCGGCGTTGCGTCCGAGCTCGGATCCGGCGCTGCCCATCGTGAAGCGTCCGGCGGGCAGCTCGATGAACATCTCGCCGAGGAAATCCGTCACGGTCCGAATCGGCAGGCGGATGTTTTCGTCGGCGCGGACGTCGAAGCGGCGGAAGCGACCATAGCTCGCGACCGTCGTGATCTTGCTGCCGCTGTTGAACTGATAGATCTCGCGCATCTCGCTCGGCACCGCGATGGTGAAACGGTCGTCCAATCGGAAGGTCGTCGTGATTTGCGCGCGGATGGCCGGCTGTTCGACCGAGAGCTGCGTCTTCAACACGCGGCCGCTCGTGCCTTCGATCCAGATGCGGCCATGCGCGAACAGATCGATGCCGGCTTCGCCACGCACCATGGCCGGTGACGACTTCTCCTGGTAATCGATCCACCAGACACCGGGCGCGACGGTCCGGTCCTCCTTGCCGATTGAGAACTTGAACCGGGATTGATACGACGCCTGCAGCACGCCGAGCGCCAGCACGGGATTGCCGATCGTGCTGCGCATGTTGCCGAGGTTGTAGCGCGCGCCCTCGTTGCCAATCCGGGTGGCCAGCGTCATCGCATCGCCGCTCGTGGAATTCAGAAACAGCTTCGCGAGCCGCTGCTGCCGGTCGCCGACGGGAATCCCGTCGACCTCGATGACGTCGCGGAACGGAACGAGCGCCAGCGTGTCAGGCGACTTCACCAGCAGAAAATCCGAGCGGAGATCGCGATGCCGCGCCCGCGACAGCTCGCCGGCCGACGGCGCCGGCAGGGCGATGCCGCCGCGACCGCCGACAGGAAAGTAACTGGGCAGGAGCGTGTTCGCGTCCTGTACGTAGGACTCTTCGGCGACGACGTTCTCGAATTGATCGATGAAGAAATCCAGATACCACGCAGCGCGGTCGAGAAGCGTTTCGAGGCTCGGTCGCTCGTCGGATGCGGTGGAGGCGCCGGATGCCGGTACAGTGGCGGCCGCGCACAAGATGAAAATCAGGACGGCGAGACGGGGCCGCATGAGCGATTCGAAAGCTATACTACCCCACGCACAAGGAGCTCTCATGAACCGCGCTGCCGTCGCCTTCGCCGTCTTTGTCGTCGCGATGCCGGTCGTCGCTCAGCGGGCGGCCCAGCCGTCTGCAAAACCTGCGGTCGCGTCCCCGTACTTTCCGGAGCGGTTCGACTGGCAGCACAAGAAGCCGGAAGACGTCGGGATGAATTCGGCGCTCGTCAACGAGGCCGTGCAGCTTGCGATCGCCGCGGACACGCCGGGTCCGCACGACATGGCGCTCTTCCTGCACAACAGTTTCGGCAAGGAGCCGTTCAGCAATCTCGTCGGTCCGATCACGGATCGCGGTCCCGCGGGCGGTATCGTCACGCGACACGGCTACGTCGTCGCCGAGTGGGGCGATCCCAGGCGCGCGGACATCACGAACAGCGTGACGAAGACGTTCCTCACGACTGTGGTCGGTCTGGCGTGGCAGCGCGGATTGATTCGTGACGTGAACGATTACGTTCGCGACTACATGCCGCCGCACGTCGATCTGTTCGAATCGGAGCACAACCGCAAGATCAAATGGGATCACCTGCTGCGGCAGACCAGCGACTGGCAGGGCACGCTGTGGGGAAAGCCCGACTGGGCGGACCGTCCGGTCGGCGAAAAAGCCGAAGACTGGCCGAATCGAAAGCTGTGGGAACCGGGCACCCACTTCAAATACAACGACGTGCGCGTGAATGTCATGGCGCTCGCGGCGCTCCAGGTCTGGCGCCGGCCGCTGCCGCAGGTGCTGCGTGAGGAGGTGATGGAGCCCATCGGCGCCTCGTCCACGTGGCGCTGGTACGGCTATGAGAACTCGTGGGTGGACATCGACGGGCAGAAAGTGCAGTCGGTGAGCGGGGGCGGCCACTGGGGCGGTGGCATGTTCATCGATTCGTACGACATGGCGCGGTTCGGCTATCTGTTCCTTCGCAACGGCAAGTGGAAGGACAAGCAGATCATGTCGGAGAAGTGGATTCAGATGGCGCGGACGCCTGGCAGCGACAACAACACGTACGGCTATGCGAACTGGTATCTGAACACCGGAAAGAAGCCGCTCCCCGCCGCGCCCGAATCTGCCGTGCGCTTTGTCGGCAATGGTTCGAACATCATCTACATCGACTGGGACAACGACATCGTGGCGGTCGTCCGATGGATCCGCAGCGATCGCGCACTGAACGACGTCATCGCGAAACTCGTCGCGTCGGTGCAGCCTCAGTCGACGCAGCAGTAGCGAGCGCGAAATTGATTCCTAATTCGAAATTTCATCAGTCCCCGCGTCCGTTCACGAAAGGCTTCAGCACAGCCGCGATGAAGCTGTGAATCGGTGTGAGGACGCCGACCTCACGCCCGATTCTGGCCACCGCGCCGCTCAGCCACGGCAACTCCAGCCGGCGGCCGTTTTCGAGATCCACGAGCATCGACGCCTTCGTTTCGTACGGCAGCGCCTGATACGCGCGCGCCACGTCCTCGACCATGTCCTGTCTGACGGCCACGCCCTTGGCGTGCGCGACGGCCACCGCTTCCGCCACCGCTTCCTTCAACATCGCGAAGAGATCCGGATCGTTGACGATGACGCCGAGCGGCGAGCGCGTGACGGTCGTCATGCCGCTCAAGACTGACAGACGCGTGAATTTCGTCCAGATGTCGACGGTGATGTTGTCGCTGAGCGTCGTCTGAAAGTTCGTCTTCGAGCAGGCTTCGAGCAGCCGCTCCAGTCGCGCGCTGCGCGATCCGTCCACCTCGCCGAAAAACAGATGGTCCATGGCGGTGTGTTTGATGACACCAGGTTCCGAGATCATCGCCGACACATAGCAGGTGCCGCCGCCGGCGTGATCGCGTCCGACGGCTCGCGTCACGATGTCGACGCCGTCGACGCCGTTCTGGAGAGGTAACACCACGGTATTCGGCCCGACGAGCGGTGGGAGGAGCGTCAACGCCAGGTCGACGTCGTACAGCTTCACCGTGAACAGCACGACGTCGACGGCGCCGATGTCGGACGGGGTGTCGGTCGCGGCGACGCGCGGCACGTGGACGTCGCCTTTCGGGCTGACGATTCGCAGGCCGTGCGATCGCAGCGCGGCAAGGTGGGCGCCCCTGGCAAGAAACGAGACGTCAGTGCCTGCCGCTGCGAGACGTCCCCCGAAATAACCACCAACCCCGCCCGTGCCGACGACCGCTATGCGCATGGCACATTATGGGTCGGTCAGGTCGGGGTAGGTCTGGTGGGTCAAGTGGGTCTGGTGGGTCGAGTACTTCGAGTAGGTCGAGTGAGTCGGGTGGGGTTGGAGCGCGAGGCTTCAGCCGAGCGACAATAGTTTGACCGCAAGCTCCGGATAGCCGCCGATTTCGCAGAGTGCCACACTGCGGCTATGCAGAACATGGCCACGCTTCAGACAACCGAACATCTCAACGAGACCGCCCGGTGGAAGGCGGTGATGGACCGCGATCGCGGGGCCGACGGCATCTTCGTCTACGCCGTTCACTCGACGGGGGTCTACTGCCGGCCGTCCTGTCCGAGCCGGCGTCCGCGCCGCGACCGCGTCAAGTTCTTCGACACGATCGCTGACGCGAAGCGAGGCGGATTCCGCGCGTGCAAGCGCTGCACGCCCGACAGCGTGGCGGCCGTCGATCCCTGGATCGAGAAAGTCCGCCGCGCGACGGTTTACCTCGCCAACGTCGAAGGGCATCCGTCGCTCGCGCGCCTGGCGGCGCGCCTCGGCGGCAGCCCGTATCACGTTCAGCGGAACTTCAAGCGGATCGTCGGCATCACGCCGCGGGAGTATGCCGAGGCGTGCCGCCTGAAGACCGTCAAGCGGCATCTGCGTCAGGGTGCCGAGGTTACGGGCGCGATGCTGGACGCCGGGTACGGCTCGAGCAGCCGGTTCTACGAGCGCGCGGTGCCGAAGCTCGGCATGCTGCCGTCAGCGTACCGACGCGGCGGTCTCGGACAGCAGATCGGTTACGCGATTGTGGATTCGCCGCTCGGCCGTCTGCTCGTCGCGGCGACCGCGCGGGGCGTCTGCAGCGTCTCGATGGCGGGCACGGACGCGGAGCTGATGCGCGTGCTGAACAACGAGTATCCGCGCGCCACGCTTGTGGCCGATGGCGGTGGTCTGTCGGCGTGGACGTCCGAGATTGTGGCGCACCTCGAAGGCCGGCGTCCGAGGCTCGATCTGCCGCTGGACGTTCAGGCGACGGCGTTCCAATGGCAGGTCTGGCAGGCGCTCGGCGCGATTCCCTACGGCGAGACGCGCACGTACGGCGAAATCGCCCGCACGATCGGCAAGCCGCGGGCGGTTCGCGCCGTCGCGCGTGCGTGCGCGTCGAATCCGGTCGCGCTCGCGATTCCGTGTCACCGTGTCGTCCCCGCCGCGGGAGGAACCGGCGGGTACCGATGGGGCGCGACGCGCAAGAGGGCGCTCCTCAAGATGGAGGGCGCGGGCGGCCGGTCGTGAAGGCCGTCAACGCAATCGACTGGACGTGCGTCGAACGAACGCTCGAAACCCAGGGATTCGCAATGCTCCCGCCACTGCTGACGGCGGAGCAATGCGGATCCCTCGCCGCGATGTACGTCGACGACGCCCGCTTTCGAGCGCGGATCGATATGGCCAGGTTCCGCTTTGGCGCCGGTGAGTACAAGTACTTCGCGAATCCGCTTCCGACACTGATCGACGATCTCCGCCACAGTCTTTACGAGTGGCTGTCGCCGATCGCAAACTCGTGGCAGTCGAGGTTGCGATCGTCCCGCCCGGCGTTTCCGAAGACGCTCGATGCGTTTCTCAAAACGTGCCACGCCGCCGGTCAAAGCCGACCGACACCGCTTCTGCTTTCCTATCAGACCGGCGGCCACAATTGCCTGCACCAGGACATCTACGGAGACGTGGCCTTTCCGCTTCAGGTCGTGTTCGGTCTCAGCAGACCAGGAAAGGACTACGAGGGCGGCGAACTGCTGTTCGTCGAGCAGCGTCCGCGCGCGCAGTCTCGTGGATTTGCGGTTCGCGTCGCGCAAGGCGCGGGCGTCGTCTTCGCAACCCGCGAACGGCCAGTCGCGGGCTCGCGCGGCGACTACCGAGTCGCGCTGCGTCATGGCGTCAGCACGATCACCTCCGGATCGCGGACGGCGCTCGGCATCATTTTTCACGATGGGCGTTAGGGAAGGCGCGTTCGGGTTCTGGGTTCAGGGTGCAGGGTGCTGGGTTCGTGCTTAGTGCTGGGTGCTGGGTGCGGGGTGCGGGGTGCGGGGTGCTGGGTGCGGGGTACTGGGTGCGGGGTACTGGGTGCGGGGTATCGAGTGCTGAGTGCTGAGTACTAGGTCCTGAGTGCTGGTTTCGGCGTTCTGGTCCTGAACCCGGCACCCCACACGCACACTCTGCGCTCGGCACGCGGAACGCTGAACCCCGAACCCCGAACCCCGAACTAAGCACGAGCCCAGCACCCTGCACCCTGCACCCAGAACCCGACGTCGCAAGTGCCCCCAGTCGACGGTCGGTTAGAATGCGCCTGCCATGCTGCCCAGACTTGCCCTCCTTGCCGCGCTCGCCGTGGCGGTCGTCGACGCCCAGGGTCAGCGTCCTCGTAAAGTATTCATTTCAGTAGACATGGAGGGCATCTCGGGGGTGGTCGATCCGGCCCAGCTGGGCCCGGACGGCTTCGAGTACCAGCGTGCGCGCGAGTGGATGACGGGCGAGGTCAACGCCGCAATCGCCGGCATTCGCGCGTCCGGCCCGGCCGACATCGTCATCTGTGATTCGCACGGAAACGGTCAAAGCGTTCTCATCGACAAGCTGCCCGACGATGTGCGGATCGTGCGTGGATTTCCACGGCCGCTCGAGATGATGCAGGGACTCGACGAGACGTTTACCGCAGCGATGTTCATCGGCTACCACGCGAGCGAATGGACGCCAGATGCGGTGCGCGGCCACACGATTTCTAGCGCCCGGCTACTGGGCGTGAAGCTGAACGGGACCGAAGTCTCTGAAGGGACATACAACGCCGCGCTCGCCGGCCACTTCAACGTGCCGATCGCGTTCGTGTCTGGCGATCGCCTGGCGGTCACGCAGATTCAGCGAACGGTTCCGGGTGTCGAGGGCGTGATCGTCAAGGAGCCGTACGGCTATCACTCGGCGCAGACCGTCACTCCGGCGCGCGGCCAGGCGATGATTCGCGAAGGTGTGACGCGCGCCATGGGCAAACTCGGATCGTTGCAGCCCCATCGCGTGACGACGCCAATCGCGCTCGAAGTTGGCTTCAAGCTGACCATCGACGCCGAGCGCGCCGCATTCGTCCCGGGGCTGTCGCGCTCCGACGCTCACACGGTGAAGGGCACGTTCCGCGACATGCCGGAGATCACAAAGCTCCTCCAGGTGCTCACGAGTTTCGCCGCACCCTAGAACAACGGACAAGTCTCAAGTCTCAGGTCTGAGGTCTCAACCAACAACCAACAACCAACAACCAACAACCAATGACCAAGTATGGTGCTTCCCCCTGGCTCGACGAATTTCCGCGGTCGCGGGTCCCGGCGTATCCATCCTATCGAGGCGCTTCGACCGCCGATGTCGTCGTCGTCGGTGGTGGTCTGACCGGATGCGCGACCGCGTACGCGCTCGCCGCCGCCGGAGTCCCAACGATGCTGCTCGAGGGCCAGCGCGTGGGGCGAGGGAGCACGGCGTTCTCGACGGGTTGGGTTGCGGATGATCCAGGTACTTCGTTCGCGGATCTCGAAAAGGCACTGGGAATGCGAAACGCCCGCCGCGCCTGGCAAAGCTGGCGGCGGGCCGCGCTGGATTTTTCCGCGCTCGTGCGACGGCTCGATCTGAAATGTCACCACGAAGCGGCCGAGTCCGCGACGGTCGCGGCAACTGCGGAGCAGCTGGCCCGGTTGAAGAACGATCAGAAGGCGCGAATCGCGGCCGGAATCGAAGCACCGTTTCTGACCGCGCGACAATCGAAAGCGGAGACGGCCCTCGAGTCGCTCGGCGCTCTTCGTGGTCGCGCCGGCGCCACGCTCGATCCGTATCGTGGGTGCATCGGCCTCGCGGCGGCGGCCGCGGATCGCGGCGCTCGGCTGTTCGAGAAATCGGAGGTGCGGCGGATCACGTTCACGCGCAAGCACGCCGATGTGCACACTGCCGCCGGAAAGATCCGCACGCGAAGGGTCGTGGTCGCGACGGGATTCCCGACGACGCTATTCAAGTCGCTCGCGCGCCATTTCTGGTTTCACAGCCGCTACGTCGTCCAGACCGAACCCGTGCCGGTGAAGATTCGTCAACAGCTCGGACGCGCGTCGACGGTCCTGCGGGATTCGGCAGTGCCGCCGCACGTCGTCCGGCGGATCGGGGAGGGCCGCCTGCTCGTCGCGGGCGCCGACGGCGACACGACGCCGCCACGGTTGCGCGAGCGCGTCATCGTCCAGCGCACCGGGCAGCTGATGTACGAGCTGTCCACGTTGTATCCGGACGTCTCCGGCATCCAGCCCGCCTACGGGTGGGCGACCGATTACGCGCGGACCGTCGACGGATTGCCGTACATCGGAGCACACAGGAATTTTCCTCATCATCTTTTCGCGTTCGGTGATGCCAGCGCGGGTGTGACCGGTGCGTTTCTGGCCAGTCGCATTCTGCTACGGCAGTGCTCCGGAGAAATGGATCCGGCGGACGAAGTCTTCGGCTTCCACCGGTAGAGGACCCTTCCGCCAGACCGGCGCTTGTTAATTCTTTGTATACTCGCCGGAGCCTCTTTCAAGGAGTCATCCGACCATGTTCCGCGCGTTCTTGTCCGTCTTTCTGTCGTTGTTCGTGTCGTCGGCCGCGTTCGCGCAGTCGACGGCGGCCAACGGCACCATCGAAGGCCTCATCCTGGACTCGTCCGGCGGCGTGCTGCCAGGCGTCACGGTCACGGTGTTGAACGTCGAGACCGGGACCGAGCGCTCGACCGTTACCAACGAAAGGGGTCTCTATCGCGCTCCACTGCTGCCGCTTGGCACGTATCGAGTGAGCGCGGAACTCCAGGGCTTCAAGAAATTCGAGCAGACCGGCATCAAGCTCTCTGTCGGCGAAACCGCCGTCGTGAACGTGACGCTGTCTGTCGGCATCGTCAGCGAGACGATCACCGTGAGCTCACAGGATCTTCCCGCGCTCGACAGCGCGCGCATCGACATCGGCCACACGATGACCGATCTCGAGGTCCACAACCTTCCGCTCGTGGCGCGAAATCCGTACAACTTCGCGTTGGTCCAGCCCGGCGTGACGGGCATCGAGAACGTCGAGTTCGGCGTGCCGCGGCTTGCCGCCAACGGCGCCGCGATGCGGATCAACTATCAGATCGATGGCAACACGAACACGGAGAAAGATCGCGCCGGCCTCCGCTTGCTGCCGATGTCGGAAGTGATGATTCAGGAAGTCAAAGTCGTCACGACCGGCTTCGCTCCTGAATTCGGTCAGACGATGGGAATGGTCTACAACGCCGTGACGCCGTCGGGCACGAACACCATCAGGGGCGAAGGCAGCTATCTCTTCAGGCGCAATCCGTTCAGCGCGTTTCCGTTCTTCTTCGGATGCACCGGCATCGCCAATACGTGCGGCGATCCGCCGGCCGGATCGGTTCTGCCGGCCACGAAGGTCGACACCGGCACGGCCGACATCGGGGGACCGATTCTCAAGAACAAGGCGTTCTACTACGTGGGGTGGGAGCAGACGCGGCGCGATCTGTCGTCGAACAGTCTGATCACGATCACTCCCGCCAACGCCTCGGCGCTCGGCCTCAAGGCGCAGCCAGCCGCAGTCCCGAACGTCCAGACGGCGAAGTTCTTCATCGCGAAGGGCGATCTGAATTTGAACCAGGCGAACCGCGCGACGGTGCGCTGGCTGCGATTCCACAACGACGCACCATACAACAGCGGCGGCGCGCTCCAGTCGCTCGAGTGGGCGACCGACTTCCTCGACGCCATGGATTCCGTCGCCGGGCAAGTGGTCTCGACTCTCGGCTCGAGTAAGCTCAACGAATTCCGGGTTCAGTACGCGCATCGACATCAGAGCTCGACTCGCAACGCCGACTCCGGGACCGGGCCCGCCGTGACCGTCACAGGCATCGCCAGCTTCGGCAGCCCGCTGAGCGCCACGGGGCAGGGCAGCGACGGCTTCGACTTCAAGCAGAACATCACGCAGGTCATCGACAACTTCACGTACCTGCGCGGCGCGCATGCGTACAAGGTCGGCGTCGATTTCCAGAGCATTCACGACGAGCGGACGGCCGCGCCGCAGTTCCTGTACACGTTCGGCTCGATCGCTGCCTACAACGCCGCGAAGGCCGGGACCAATCCGTTCGGCTACTCGTCGATGACGCAGGTCACCGGAGACCTGAACTTCGCGATGGACACGCACCTCTTCAGCACCTTCGTGCAGGACGACTGGCAGCTGAGCTCGTCCGTCAAGCTGCTCTACGGCCTGCGCTACGACCTGTATGCCTATCCGCAGGGCCTCTCGAACGCGCCGCTGACGCAGACGCAGTCGTTCAACATCGACAAGAACAACTTCGGCCCGCGGGTCGGCGTCGCGTGGTCAGTGTCGCCGAACACGGTCGTTCGCGCGAGCACCGGCATCATGTACGACCAGCCGATTCTCGGCGGGTACGAACAGGCGCTGCAGCTCAGCGGATCGCCGAAGGCGCCCGCCTACACCTTCGGTCCCACGGCAGCAGGCGCGCCGGCGTTTCCGAGCACGGTTTCGAGCGGCACGCTGCCGGTCCAGTCCCCGTGGGCGGTGGATCCGAATTTCATCGTTGCCAGAAATTTCCAGTCGAACGTGCAGCTGGAGCGCGGGCTCGGCCGGGACTACACGGCGTCGATCGGTTTCATCTACACCAACGGCACCAACCTGCCCGTGGTCAGTGATGTGAACCTGATCAACCCGATTGGCACCCTCGCGGACGGGCGTCCGATCTACAGCGGAACAGTCAGCGCGGCGACGCGGCTCGATCCGCGTTTCAATCACATCAACGAGGTGCAGTCCATCGGCGATTCAACGTTCAAGGGTCTCACGCTGCAGATGTCCAAGCGACTGTCGAAGGGCCTGACCTACAACATTCAGTACGTCGCGGGAAAGGGCGTCGACAACACGCCGCTCCTGACGCAGCTCACCGTGCAGGCGGAAACGGGAGGGCGGTCGGATCCGAGCAGCCTCGATCGTGACAAGGGTCCCAATCCTCTCGACATGCGCCAGAACCTGTCGGGCAACATCGTCTACACGACGAGCAGTTCGTCGGCGAACTCCTTGGTTCGCGCGCTGGCGGATGGCAATCAGATTGGCGTCCTGCTGCAGCTCAATAGCAGCCTGCCGGTCAACATCCGGTCGAATCTCGACCTGAACGGCGACAGCGGCACAGGCGACAGGCCGCTCGGCGTCGATCGCAACTCGCTGTATCTGCCGAACCGCTACAACGTGGACCTGCGCTACACGCGCTTCATCCCGATTCATGGATCGGTCCGCGCTGAAGTCCTGGCCGAGCTGAAGAACGTGTTCAACACGGAGCAGATGGCCGCCATCAACACCGTCGTGACGACCAACGCCGCCGGTGCGCCGACGACGCCGATCCCGACCGACCCGTATCAGTTCCCGAGCGCGACCGGTTACGAGCAGCGCAAGTTTCAGCTCGGATTCAAGATTCGGTTCTGATGGGCAGGTGGGTCGGGTAGGTCTCGTGGGTCAGGTGGGTCGATTGGCGGCGCGAAGCATGGCCGCAGGCGCTCGCGCCAAACCTACCCGACCCCACCTGACCCACCCGACCTACTTCACCTCACAGTAAGATCGGGGGCATGAAGCGTTTCGTCCCCAGCACGCTCGCATTCATCCTTGCAGTCATCTCTGTCCCTTCCGCTCAGCTCCGCGTCGTTCCGATCGACGAAGAACAGGGACACGTCGCGCTCGGCCTCGCGCTCCGGCATCTCTCGAACACGGGTATCTTTCTCCACACCACAGCGCACCCGGACGACGAGAACAACGGCCTGCTCGTGATGCTGAATCGCGGTCAGGGCTACCGGACCGCGCTCGCCACGGCGACTCGCGGCAACGGCGGCCAGAACGAGATCGGCCCGGAGATTTTCGAAGCGCTCGGCGTTCTCAGAACGGGCGAGCTCGCGGCGCTCCATCGCTTCGACGGCGCCGAGCAGTACTTCACGCGCGCAGTGGATTTCGGTTACTCCTTCAGCATCGAAGAGACCTTCGAGAAGTGGGGCCGGGAAGACATCACTGCCGACTACGTCCGTCTGATCCGCATGATCCGTCCCGACGTGATCATCACGCTGCCACCTACCGGCAACGCGGGCGGTCAGCACCACATGGCGTCGGCGGTCATTACGCGAGACGCCTACAAGCTGGCCGGCGACCCCACGAAGTTCCCCGAACAGTTCAAGGATGGTCTGCGGCCGTGGCAGCCGAGGAAGCTTTATCACAGCGCGGGCTTTGGTTTCCCAGGCGAGCCGCCCACGACAGGCCGGGTCGCTCGCATCAGCTCCGCCGCCTACGATCCCCTTCTCGGGAAGACCTACGCCGAGATCGGGAGCGAGGCGAGGAGCATGCACAAATGTCAGGGCATGGGTCAGTTCCTGCTGCTTCCGTCGAACACCTTCGCCGCCGCCACGTATCAGCTGGTCGAAACGACGCTGCCCGCGCAGATGCAGAAGGACGAGACGTCGCTGTTCGACGGGATCGACAACAGCCTCGGCAGTCTCGCGGCGTTCGCCGGCCCCGCCGCGCCGAAGGACCTGACCGACGGACTGTCTGCGATCGCGACGGCTGTCCAGGCGGCGCAGAAGACGTTCGACACGTCGACTGACGCTGCAACGCTGAAACCGCTGTTCGACGGCCTGTCGGCCGTCCGTTCGCTGCGGCAGGCACTCAGCCGGATGGCCGTCGACGACGCCGGCAAGTTCGAGATCGACTTTCGCCTGCGCCAGAAGGAGGACGAGTTCCAGCAGGCCGCCATCATCGCGCAGGGTGTGAAGATCGAGGCGTTCGCCGACGATGGACTCGTCGTGCCGGGCCAGAGCGTGAAGGTCAACGTTCTGGTCGCGAATCGCGGCGCCGCGGACGTGACGGTCAAGCAGGTGAAGCTCGACGGATTCGAGGGCGCCGCTGACTGCGCGATGACGGCCTTCAACGGCGGCGGCTTCGGGTTTGGCGGAGGTCGCGGCCGCGGCGGCAGCCGGCCGCCGGAGCAGCCGATGTCGACGATTCGCAAGGATCAGGTCGCGCACTGCGAGCCGACGCTGGCCGTTCCGACGACCGCGCGTGTCAGCGAGCCGTACTGGCATCGGAAAGGCGAGGAAGGTCGCTACACGATCGACGCCGACGCGCCGTTCGGGCTGCCCATGCGTCCCACGCCCTTCAACGCGCAGGTCACGCTGTCGATGCCAGGGCCCGACGGAGTCCAGGTGACCGAAAGACTGTCCATCCAGCACCGATACGAAGGCGACGTCTTCAGCGGCGAAAAGCGATCCGAGCTCCTCGTCGTTCCCGCATTTTCGGTGCGCGTCACGCCCCAGATTGCGGTCGTGCCCGCCGCGTCCATCCGCAGCGCTCCGGCAAGCCGGCGGACGACGGCCCAACGCGAGGTCCGTGTGACGGTCGTCAACGACACGCCCGGCGGGGCCGACGCGTCCGTGCGACTCGAAGTGCCGCACGGCTGGAGCGTCGCGCCGCCGACCCAGACGGTGAAGTTCGAGCGGCAGGATGAAGCGCAGACCGTTCGTTTCGACGTCAAACCGGGCTCCACGGCGTCAACGGGCGCCTATGACGTGCGCGCCGTCGTGACGACGGCGGACGGCCGGACGTTCGGCCGCGGCTATGAAGTCATCGAGTATCCGCACATCACGCGCTATCACATTTACGACGACGCGCTGACCACGCTGAAGGTGATCGACGTGCGGACGCCGGCGAACCTGACGATCGGCTACATCATGGGCGTGGGGGATCAGGTCCCGCCGGCCATCGAGCAGCTCGGCGCAAAAGTGGAGCTGATCGACCCGGACGAGCTCGCGTGGGGCAACCTGTCGCGCTTCGACGCGATCGTCACCGGCGTCCGCGCGTACGAGCGCCGTGCGGACCTGCGATCGAACAACCGCCGACTCCTCGAGTACGTCTTCAACGGCGGCACGGCGATCGTGCAGTACAACAAGTTCGAGTTCAATGAGGCGCAGTATGGGCCGTACCCGGCCAAGGTCAGCTCCGACCGCGTGACGGACGAATTCGCGCCGCCGCAGATTCTCGACGCGCACAATCCCGTCTTCACGACGCCGAACGAAATCAGCGAGACGGCGTGGAAGAACTGGGTGCAGGAACGCGGCCTGTACTTCCTTGGCGAGAAGGACCCGCGCTATCACGATCTGATACAGCTCGAGGACAACTTCACGTATAACAGAGGTCCGAAAAACGGGGCGCTCGTCGAGGCGAGCTACGGGAAGGGGCGCTGGGTGTACGTGGGCCTCGGACTCTGGCGACAGCTGCCGGCCGGGACCGACGGCGCCTATCAGCTCCTGGCGAATCTGATCTCGCTCGGCCGCGCGCCAAGACCGGCAGCCTCATCGAAGTGACCTATGGAAGTTGCGCTGACGCCACTCGAGCTCGCGCGCCGGACACGCGCGCTGTACGGCGACCGGGAAGCCGTCGTGGACGGCGGTCTGCGGCTGACCTATACGCAGTTCTTCGATCGCGTGGACCGATGGTCTGCGGTGTTGATCGCGCTGGGGGTCAACGCCGGCGACCGGGTGGCCTACATCGCGCCGAACACGCACGCGCAACTCGAATCGTTTTACGGCGTCCCGCAAATCGGCGCCGTGCTGGTGCCGATCAACTATCGGCTGACGCCTGACGATTTCGCCTACATCATCACGCACTCCGGCGCGACCGTCGTGTGCGTGCATTCCGACTATCTCGAGGCCGTTGACCGTGTCCGGGCCGACATTCCGCACGTCCGCCACTTCGTCGCGCTCGAGGGTGCGCGCGAGGGCTGGGAAGACTACGAGGCGCTCTTGGCGAACGCACCGGCGCGAGTCCCGCGCGTGGACGTCGCAGAATCGGATCTGCTGACCATCAACTACACGAGCGGCACGACCTCTCGCCCCAAAGGCGTGATGATCACGCACCGCAACGCCTACATGAACATCGTCGGAACGCTTTTGCACCTCCCGATGACGATGAAGGAACGGTACCTGTGGACGCTGCCGATGTTCCACGCGAACGGTTGGACGTTCACGTGGACCGTGACGGCCGTCGGCGGCGCCCATATCTGCCTGCGCAAAGTGGACCCCGGGACCATCTTCGAGCTGATCGATCGCGAGTCGGTCACGATGATGTGCGCGGCGCCAACAGTGCTGATTGGCATCGCGAACGCGCCTGCCTCGGCGCGGGCCGGGGCGCGAACGGGCCTGCGCGTCGTCACGGCCGGCGCACCGCCGGCGGCGGCGACGATCGAGCGCGTCGAAGGCGAACTCGGCTGGACGATCACGCACGTGTACGGTCTGACGGAGACGGCGCCGTTCATCACCGTCGGCGAGATCAGGCCGGAGCACGAGGCGCTGGATCTGGCGTCTCTGGCGGTGATCAAGGCGCGGCAGGGAGTCGAGCTGCTGACGTCGGGCGAGCTGCGCGTCGTCGATGGGGAAGATCGCGTCGTGCCGCACGACGGCGAGACGGTCGGCGAAATCACCGTGCGCGGCAACGTCGTCATGAAGGGCTACTACAACGACCCCGAGGCGACGGCCAAGGCGCTCAGGGGCGGATATTTTCACAGCGGTGATGCGGCCGTCGTGCACCCGGACGGATACGTCGAGATCCGCGATCGGCTGAAGGACGTCATCATCAGCGGCGGCGAGAACATTTCGTCGGTCGAAGTCGAAGGCGTGCTGCTTCGACACCCGGCGGTGCACGAAGCCGCGGTCGTCGGTCTGCCGGATGCGAAATGGGGCGAGGCGCCGCATGCGTTCGTCGTGCTCAAGCCGGGCGCGGAAACCACGCCTGAAGAACTGCGCGCGTTCACGCGCGCTGCGCTGGCGCACTTCAAGTGTCCGCACAGCGTGACGTTCGTCGCCGATCTTCCAAAGACGGCGACCGGGAAGATTCAGAAATTCGTTCTGCGCGGCCATCGCGCCGCGATCGCGCGGCAGTGAACAGGAGCGCGAGGCTTCAGCCGAGCGTCAGGCGCCGCTTGATCGTTTCGGTCGCCGTCCCAGCCATCGAAAGAACAGGATGACCAGCGCGGCTGGAATGAACGGTCCCCACCAGGCGTTGAGCCCGAACGCACCGAGGGTGCTCGAGCCGCCTTTCACGAACGCCATGATGGCGCCGGCCCACGCGAACGCGCTGACGAGATTCAGCGCGCTGAATTTCAACGGCCTCGTTCCCGCGTAGGCGCAAGCGATGGGTATCGCCGTTCGCAATCCAGGCAAGAAGCGGCTGACGAGGATGAGCCCGGTCTCGTTGCGGTGCACGCGCGACATGACGCTGTCGCGGTATCGCGCGAGCTTCGGAAACCGATCGAGCCAGTGAATGCGGCCGCGGAGAAGATAGAACCAGAACTGATCGCCGGCTGCGCCACCGAGCGCGCCTGCCGCGAGGACGAGCGGCCAGAACAGCTTCCCGTTGACCGCATCGGCCGCAACCTTGCTGTAGTAGATCTCGCCTTCGATGAAGGCCGCGACGAGAATCAGGAGATACGACCACATGGACAGCGCTTAGCTTAGGGCTTAGGGCTGAGAGCTCAGGGCTCAGTTTAGGGCTGAGAGCTCAGGCTTTCCGAGGAATTACGCGCCGCTCGCGAGAACGTCTTTGACGACACGCGCGACGCGCGAGGCCTGCGCGTCGGTCAGTGTCGAGTAGACGGGAACCTGCATGGCGCCGGCGGCGCGCTGGGCGCCGGGCGCGCCCGCGGGTTCGACGCGACTTCCGGCAAACAGCTCCATGTTGCTGCACACATCCACGTGCAGCGTCTCGATGTCCACGCCGCGGCGCACGCACCGCACGACGAGCTCGTCGCGCTTCGGCCCGTACACGCAGTACCTGATAGTACACGTGCGTCCGTTTCGGCGGGACGAGGGGCACGGTGACGCCTGGCAGGCCCGACAACGCCTGATCCATCACGTGCGCGTGCCGCCGCGTGCTCGCCGTCCAGTCGTCGAGATGCTCGAGGCCTGCGAGACCGATCGCCGCCTGCACGTTGGGAAAACGCTCAGGGTACGACTCCGGCAGAGGATTGAGCGGCCGGATGTCCTCCCAGAGATACACGTCCGGGTTTGCGCCGATGAGCGACGACACCCACAGAATCGGAAACGCGCTGATGGTAAAGACGCCCGGCCGGATGAAAATCCGCTGCGCTTTGCCGACGAGCAAACGGTTTTCGATGCGCTTGCTGTCCGGCCACGGCTCGCGCTCGGCCAGCGCACGCACACGCGCGGCGACCGCCGAGTCCCGAACGAGCGCAAGCCCCCCGCCATAGCAGTTGAGCGGCTTCAACGTTTGAAAGCTGAAGAAGCCGGCGTCGCCGAACGTGCCGACCGGCCGGCCGTCGAACGTCGCGCCGAGCGCATGCGCGCAGTCCTCGACGACGCGCAGGTTGTGGCGGCCGGCGATCGCCATGATCGCGTCCATGTCGCACGGCAACCCGTACAGGTGCGTCGGCACGACGGCGCGGGTTTCGGGTGTAATCGCCCGCTCGAAAGCGGCAGGGTCCATCGTGAACGTCGCCGGATCAACATCGACGAACGACACCTTGAAGCCGGCGGCGCGCGCGAGCTCGGGCACGACCCAGAACGTCAGCGCGGGCAGGATGATTTCGGATCCGGGCGGCAGGTCGAGCGCCTTGAGAATGTAGTAGAAGGCCATGCGGCCGTACGACGCCGTGATCGCGTGCGCCGCAGCCACGCCGGTGCGGCGCGCGAACGCCGCCTCGAACTGCGCGATGTGGGGGCCCTGGATGAATTCGTCGCGGGCCTTGCAGCCCGCGATGATCTGTTCGGTATTGGAAAGGACGCGCGCGCCGTAGCGCGAGATGGCCGTCAGCACCGACTCAGCATGCCACCGCTCGCGAGATGTCGGCAATCTCCTCGCGGCAGTGCCGCTCGTTCACCCGGCGGTCCATTCGACTGACCCACTCGCGCACCGCGCCATTCTGGATCTTCAGGAAGTTCGCGAGATACGACGGACGCATGTAGAAGCGCTTGTACGCCGCGCCGAGCAGGAACATCAGCTCGCGTTCGGTGAGGTTCGGATGCCGGAAGGTCAGAGTGTAGCCGTCGAATTTCTCCCAGTCCTGCTCGACGAGCAGCGGCTCCATCTGCTTGAACATCGGCGTGCCGGGATACGGCGTCAACATCTTGAACTGTGCGAAGGTCGAGCCGAGGTCGGTCGAATAGTCGATCGTGGCGGAGATGGAGTTCCAGTCGTCCTGCACGAACCCCAGCACGTAGAACGCGGCGGTCAGGATTCCCTTCTTCCGGCAGTGCTCGATGATCTCGCGCTGATGCGTCTGTGGAATCGGGCGGCGGCCCGACTTCTTGAGCGTCGTCGGGATCGAGCGACTCGACACCGAAGCTCATCGCGCGGAAGCCCGCTTCGTAGAGCCTGTCGATCAGCTCGACGTCCAGGCGATCGAGCCGCGTTTCGGCCTCGAAGGTCAACGTCAAGCCGCGCGCCTTGATCTCGTCGCAAAGCTCGACCACACGATCCCGCTGTTCGGTGAAGAGCGGATCGCGGAAGATCACGTACGGGCGCCGCACGCGATCGCACAAGCGCTCGATCTCGTCGACGATGTTCGCGATCGATCGGCTGCGGTAGCCGGCGAGAATCCGATGCGGGCAGTAGGTGCAGAATTCCGGGCAGCCCCGGCTGGCCAGCAGCGGAAACGCGCCACCGACCGGACGCCACGACGTTCTGATCCCTGAATTGCCGGCGCGTTTCGGTCACGAGATCCCATCGTGGGAACGGCAGCGAATCGAGGTCGTCGATCTGTTCGCTCGTCGTGATGCCTTGCGGAATCGTGCCCTGCGCGATGCGCATGGCGGCGGCTTCGGGCTCGCCGTTGAGGATGAAGTCGCAGTGATCGGCGAAGAGCTGCGGCATCTTCGAGGCGGCGATGCCGATGAACCCGACTTTCACGCCGCGCGCCCGCATGGCGTCGGCCCACGCCGTCTCGTTCTTGTGGTCGACGATCGACGAGAGCACGAGCGCGACGTCCGGCTGCGAGTCCGTCTCGTTCAGCGTGCCCCGCGTCCAGACCACGTCGTGCCCCGCCCGCGACAGAATCGCGGCGATGTAGGCCATGTGGACGCTCGGAACATCGTGAAACTGCTTCTTGAGATACGCGATGACGCTCGTCACACGCGTAAACGGAGTCAGCCTCGACCCGTAGCCGCCGACAACGGTGTCCTTGCTGACGAAACCGCGGTCAGACTTCAGGTCTGCTAAGAGAACCCGCATCAGTCACCTCGAATTTGACGAAACCGCCAGGAGCCATGAAAGGATGTCTGGCTCGGTTGGGGGGACCGCGAGGTGAGCGGGGAGAGAACGCGACCGTGAGGGGCTGTTGTTCGAAGGCGTCGACGAAGAATCCGAGCGGCCGCAGCGCCATCGCCAGATCCACGGGAGCATCGGCCGCCAGCGTGTCATTCTGGATGGCCTGTTCATCGTCGTGGGTCTTGTGGACGTTGCGGGAAAGCGATGAGTGGTGCAGGTCGAGCCGTGACTTTCGGAGACGTTTCGCGACCGGTCCGCCAACCGCCTTGGTCTGGTTGACGATGTGTTGAATTGTTGGCGGTTCCGGAACGCGAGGATCGCAAACCACGACCGGCGGATGGAACGTCGCATGACGTAGCGCGCGCTTGTTGGCCTGTCGGACGGGGTGCGCCGCGGATGCCACGGACGCAAACGCGAGGAGGATCAGCACCGATCCGACCACACTGATCGGTCCACGAAGGTGTATTGGTCCTACTCGCATTGATTTAGGGCTGAGCCGGCCCCGAAGTTGTGACCACTATTCCACAGGGGTCCCGAGGACGCAATATCGAAGACTCCTTATGAACCTGGTCGGCGGGCTGATTTGTGTGAAAAAATTGGAATGATCGCTTTTTCATTCGTCTAAAAAATCATGTCATCGTGGTCGGCGGCGGACCCGCCGGCGCCACGGCTGCGCGGTTGCTCTGGCGCTCGCGGGGTGGCACGTTCGACGGTCCTGGATCGGTCGGCATTTCCCCGCAACAAACCGTGCGGCGGCGGCATCAGCCGCGCGCACTCCTACGATTTCCTTACCTCAACCACAGCCTCGCTCGCATCGCTACGCACTTTCTGTCGCGGCTGTACCTCGAGGGTCCCGAACGGCGAGTCCGTCGTCATCGAGTCGGACGGCCCCGCGGCGCTCATGATCCGGCGCGTCGAATTCGATGCCCTTCTGCTCGTCGCTCGCCGTGGACGCGGGCGCTGAACTCGTCTGCGGACGCGGACATGGTCCGGCGTCGAGGAATGTGCCGACCGCGTGGCGCTCGATACGCGCGGGACGGCCGGCAGTTCACCGCATCCTTCGTCATCGCCGCCGACGGCGTGCACAGCGTCGATTGCGCGTCGGCTCGGGCTGAACCCGGGATGGCCGGCAGCACGCCGTGGCGCTCGACATGATGGAGGAAACGCCCCGCGACTCAGCTGCGGGACGTGGATCCGTCGACGCTCTGGGTTGCCTACGGATGTAACCCGGGCGGGGCGGCACGCCGGTCAAAGGAGACCGGTCGGACGACAGGCGGGCGCACGAAGGCTATGCCTACATCTTTCCGAAACGGGACCACGTCAACGTCGGCGTCGGTTACGTGCTCGTCCCATTACCGGGAGCGCGATCGACTGCGCGCCCTACGAGCTCCAGCGAGAATTCGTTTCGATGTCTCCGCGAGCGCGGCGTTCTCGAAGGCGATCCGTCCGCGGCAACTTCACGCCGTTCATCATTCCCGTCGGCGGCCCGCTGCGCCAGGCCGGGACGCGGCCGCGTGCTGCTGGCCGGCGACGCAGGCGGATTCGTGAACGGCTTTACCGCCGAAGGGCATTTATTACGCGATGGTGACCGGCGAGCTGGCGGCGTCGCGCGATTCTCGCAGGGCGCGGACAACCCTTCCGCTGATGGCGGAAGCGTATCGGCGCGCGTGCGATCACGAAATTGGCAGCCGAGCTTCGCGACTCGGTGCTGATCCAGCGATTTCTGTTTGCGGATCGTCGCAGGATTGCACAGGTGATTGCCGGCGCGCTCGCGTGAACGGCGGATGACGAATCTGATCCTCGATCTCGCGACGGGACGACGGAGGTACCGCGACGTCCGATCGGCAATGGTCGCTGCGGGCGCCGGCGTCTGGCCATGCGATTTGTCTGTGAACGTCTTCGGCAAACGGCGCTACGATGTCAACTGAGGCAGAGAGCAGATGGCGCGCGGATCGGGCACTCGACAGATCGAGCATTTGCTCCGGCGCGCCGGATTCGGCGCGCGGCCGGACGAGCTCGACTACTACGGCGAGATGTCGTACGTGCAGGCCGTGGACGCCCTCGTCAACTACAGCACCGGTCGCCGACGACGTGGACAGCTTCATCGGCAGCCCGGGCTACGTCGGCACGACCACGCGCGGCGTGTTCTCGCCGAACTCGCAACATCACCGACGCCCGTCAGCGCTGGCTCTTCCGGATGGTGCACAGCGATCGTCCGCTGCAGGAGAAGATGACGCTGTTCTGGCACAACCACTTCGCGACGGGCTACACGAAGATCGCCGGCACGCTCGGCGCCACCGAAGCCACGCGCTACATGGCGGCGAAAGCCGTCCGAGGATCCGGGCCAGGTGCGCGGCCAGATCGAGATGCTCCGCGCCAACGCGCTCGGCAACTTCCGCGACATCCTCGTCAACATCGCGAAGGACACGGCGATGCTCGTCTGGCTCGACGGCCGCACGAACACGAAGGCCAAGCCGCAGGAGAATTTCGCGCGCGAGATCATGGAGCTCTTCACGGTCGGCGTCGGCCACTACACCGAGCCCGACGTGTACGCGGGCGCCCGCGTGTTCACCGGCTGGAACCTGCAGCGTCCGGGCAATGCCGCCGACGGATCGCAGCACTACGAGTTCATCTACAACGCCGGCCAGCACGAGACGACGGCGAAGACGTTCAGTTTCCGATTTACGCCGACGGCAACAAGACGATTCCGCGCGCGATCAGCCGCCAACGGCATGCAGGACGGTCTCGATCTCATCAACGCGCTGGCCGCGCATCCGAACACCGGCCGCTATCTGGCCGCCAAGCTGTGGCGCTTCTTCGTCAGCGAGCTGCGCGATCCCGACCCCGCGTTCGTCGATCGCATCGCGCGGTGTATCAGCAGAAGCAGTACGAGATGAAGCCGTCATGCGCGAGGTGCTGCTCTCGCCGCAGTTCATGCGACAGCGCGGCGTACTGGGCGCGCTACTCGTGGCCGGTCGAGTTCGTCGTCCGCGCGCTGAAGGACGTCGGCTGGACGGGTTCTCGGTGGACACCGCGCTGACGCCGCTCGCGAACATGGGACAGGTGCTGTTCGATCCGCCGGACGTCGCCGGCTGGGACGCCGGGCACGACGTGGTTCTCGACGGGTGCGATGCTGGCGCGGATGAACTTCGCCTCGACGCTCGCGGGCAACCAGAAGTTCAATCTCGCCGCCAGCGTCAAGATCGCCAGGCGTCAGCAAGAGCTCGGACGCGCTGCTCTCGTATTTCCTCGATCAGATCGCGACGGCGCCGCTCGACTACGGGCGTGTCCACCGAGCTCTCGAACTATCTGCGCGCGACCGGCGCGTGGACCGGCAGCGACGCGCAGCTGCAGGCAAAATCTTCCGGTCTGGTGCACCTGCGTCGGCCGGCGCGCCGGAATATCAGTTCTGCTGACGTATGAAGATCACCAGACGGCAATTCGTCAAGGGCGGCGTGGCCGCGTTCACGGTCACGTTCGCCGCGCCGGAATTCCTGTCCGATCTCGCGCGCGCGCAGGGCACGCACACGCGCAACCTGGTCGTGCTCTACCTGAGCGGCGGCAACGACTCGCTCAGCATGCTCGTGCCGTACAACGACTCCGTCTCTACTACAGCCGCCGCCCGACGATTGCGATTCCGGCGGGCCAGGTGCTGCAGATCGGCAGCGACTCGTCGCGCGTCGCGCTGGGGCTGCATCCGCGGCTCACCGGCCTGAAGCAGATTTTCGATCAGGGCCGCCTCGCGCTCGTTCAGCGCACCGGCTACGAGAACCAGACCCGCTCGCACTTTCCTCGGCACCGACATCTGGTCCACCGCCGATCCGAACAACTCGCAGGGCCTCGGCTGGGTGGGTCGCTACCTCGACTCGCTGCCGTCGCCGGTCGATGCGCTCGTCGGCTGGAACACGACCGGGCACGCAGCCGCACGTGCTGCAGGCCAACCACACCGGCGTGCCGGCGATTTCGAACCCGGCGACCTACTCGTTCAACAGCCCGAACAGCGGCGCCGAAGCCACCGCCGAACGCAACACCGCGATCCGGATCTCGTCGCACGTGCCGGTCGATCGACCGCGAGCTGGCGTTCGTCTACGGCACGACGCGCGAAGCGCTCTCGACGCTCGATCGCGTGGCAACGGTCGCCCAGTACTCGCCGTCGGCGACGTATCCGAACACCGGATTCGGTCAGGCGATGCGCGCCGTCGCGGGCGCGATGACGAAGAGCATCGGCACGAAGGTGTTCTACGTGACGACCGGCGGCTTCGACACGCACTCGGCGCAGAATCCCAACGCGACCAACGGCGCCTACTACAACCTGATGGCGACGCTGAACGACGGCCTGCTCGCCTTCTACACGGACCTGAAGAACCAGGGGTCTGCTCGAGGACACGCTCGTCCTCTCCTTCTCGGAGTTCGGCCGCCGCATCAGCGAGAACGGCAGCCAGGGCACCGATCACGGCGCCGCTTCGGCCATGCTGGTCATGGGCGGCCGGGTCAACGGCGGGCTCTACGGCACGGCGCCCAACCTCAGCACCGATCCGAACAACCCCACCCTCGAGAACAGCGCCGGCGACGTCCACTACGAGACCGACTTCCGCTCCGTCTACGCCCAGGTCGTCGACAACTGGCTGGGCGCGAGCGCCGCAAATGTCCTGGGGGGCAACTTCAAGAAGGCCGGGCTCTCCTTCATCTGAGCCATTTGGTGATTTGGTGATCGGGTAATCTGGTAATTGATTGGGGATTGCATTTGGGCGATTCGCGATTCGCCCAATATCACAATCCAACTACCAAATTACCAAATTACCAAATTACCCGATTCGCCGAATTCCCTGATGCCCCCCATCAAGCGAACGAAGTTCAAGCTCGCGCCCGAACAGCTGCTCGAGATGTTCTATTGGCTGAAGCTGATCCGCGCGTTCGACGAGCGGCTGAGCATCCTCGTCAAGCAGGGCAAGGTCCGCAGCGGCGTCTACACCGGCATCGGCCAGGAAGCCATCATCGTCGGCACCTGCTTCGGGCTGCGGAAGGACGACTACATCTGCCCGCTGCATCGCGACCTTGGCGCGTTCCTGATGAAAGGCGTCGAGCCGCGCGTGATGATGTCGCAGATGTTCGCGAAGGCGACGGGCCTGTCCAAGGGACGCGATTCGGCGCTCCACAGCGGCGTCGTCGGACCTCGGCATCTTCGGCAACACGAGCATGCTCGGCGCGAACCTGCCGGTCGCGGCCGGACTCGCGCTGACCTATCCGCATGGAAAAGGTCGACAACGTCGTCGATCGCGTATTTCGGCGAGGGCGCGAGCAACGTCGGCGATTTCCACGAGGCCCTGAACTTCGCCGGCGTCCAGCAGCTGCCGATCATCTTCATCTGCGAGAACAACCAGTACGCGTACTCGGTGCCGATCGAGAAGAGCATGGCGATCGACGACGTGGCCGATCGCGCGCGACGGTTACGGCTTCGACGGCGTCGCAATCAACGGCAACGACGTGCTCGCCGTCTATCAGGCGACGCAGGGTGCGCTGGCGCGCGCGCGCGGCGGCGACGGCCCGACGCTCATCGAGTGCAAGACGTACCGCTGGCACGGCCACTCGGAGCACGACAAGGCGTTCTACCGCACGGACGAAGAGCTCGCGATGTGGAAGAGCCGCGATCCGATTCCCACGTTCACGACGTACCTCCGCACGCGGCACGTCCTGGACGATGCCAGGCAGAAGGACGTCGAGACACGGGTAGCGGCGACGATCGACGAAGCCGTTGAGTACGCCGATGAGCGCGGCAGATCCCGATCCACGCGGAGGCGCGTCACGGACTTGTATGCGTGAGCTCAGTTATCTCGAGGCGATTCGCGAGGCACTCATCGAAGAGATGCGGCGCGACGCCAAGGTGTTCGTGCTCGGCGAAGACGTCGGTCCGTACGGCGGCGCGTTCGGCGTCACGCAGGGCCTGTACGACGAGTTCGGCGAGATGCGCGTCATCGACACGCCGATTTCCGAGTCCCTCATCGTGGGCGCGAGCATCGGTGCGTCGCTGCGCGGGTACCGGCCCTGTCGCCGAGATGCAATTCGCCGACTTCATCTCGTGCGGCTTCGACCAGATCGTCAACCAGGCGGCAACGCTTCGGTACCGCTACGGGGGCCGCGCGTCCGTGCCGATCGTCGTGCGCGCGCCGAGCGGCGGCAACGTCGGCGGCGGGCTGTATCACTCCCAGAATCCGGAGGCATGGTTCATTCATCGCCCGGGCCTCAAGGTTGTCGCGCCCTCGACGGCGTGGGACGCCAAGGGGCTGCTCAAGGCGGCGATCCGGGACGACAACCCGGTCGTCTACCTGGAGCACAAGTATCTCTACCGGCGCGCCAAGGGTCCGGTCCCTGAAGGGGAGGAGATCGTTCCGATCGGCGTTGCCGCAACGCGCCGGGAGGGCAGCGATGTGACGCTGCTGACCTACGGTGCCATGGTGGCGCCGTCGCTCGAAGCCGCGGACCGACTGGCGAAGGAAGGCGTGGAAGTCGAAGTCATCGATCTTCGATCCCTGATGCCGTACGACAAGGGCGCGATCTTCGCGTCGATGGAGAAAACGAGTCGCGTCCTGATTGTGCACGAGGACGTCAAGACGCTCGGCCTGGGCGCGGAGCTCTCGGCTGTCATCATGGAAGAGCGCTTCGACTCGCTCGATGCGCCCGTGATGCGCGTCACGTATCCGGACACGCACCCGCCGTTCTCGCAGGTGCTCGAGCAGGCCAATCTGCCGGACGCGAACAAGATCGCGGACGCGCTCCGAAGGTTGGCTGGGTACTGACGTGGCTTCGCGGGACCATTTGGGCGATACCATCGCTCCGGACATTGCGGCCGACGTCGCCCTCATCGCGCGCATCGTCGCGCGCGACGAAGGGGCGGTGGGCGAGCTGTACGATCGGCACAACCGCCTGCTGTTCGGACTGATCCTCCGTATCCTTCGAGACCGCAGCGAAGCCGAGGAAGTGCTGCAGGAAGTGTTTTTTCAGGTCTGGAACCGCGCCGAAACCTATAACGCCGGGCTCGGATCGCCGGCCGGCTGGCTGGTACGAATCGCGCGAAACCGTGCGATCGACCGCCTGCGCGCAAATGCGGTGCGCCTGCGCGCGCTCGACGCGGCGCCCGCGCCCGAGGAGACCGCCACCCCTGAAGCGAGTGCGGCGCTCAGCGAGCAGCAGCGGTTGGTGGCGCGCGCGCTCGCGCGGCTTCCGACGGACCAGCGGACGCTCATCGAGCAGGCGTATTTTCTGGGCCTGACCCAATCCGAGCTGTCCGAGCGTCTCCGGATTCCGCTCGGGACCGTGAAGACGAGAATTCGCTCGGGCATGCTCGCGCTGCGCGAGCACCTCTCGCAGACGATCGCTGAACCATGAGCGGCTACCGGGATCCGGACGATCGCGAACCGTTCGATGGTATGGAAGACGACGATGTCGTCGTCGCGCTGGCGGCGAGTGCGCTCGGTCCGGCGCCGTCGCCATCCGTGCGCGGCCGCTTGATGTCGCGAGTGGGCGCGAGTCAGCCCGCGTTGACCGGCTTCGCGTTCACCTACGGCTGGGACGATTCGTGGCAGCCGCACGCGGTGCCGGGAATCCGGATGAAAGTGCTCGCGTTGAACCACGAGCGCGGGTACGCGACGCTGTTGCTGGATGTGGCGCCGGGCACGCGTTTTCCGCCACATCATCACGACGGCGCGGAAGAGTGCTACGTCGTATCCGGCTCGTTGTTCACGTGTGGGAGAAAGCTCCTGGCCGGCGACTTCGTTCACGCCGACAAGAACTCCGACCACGGCGAACTGTGGACCGAGGAAGGGTGTCGTGTGATTCTGGTTGTACCGCCCGAAGGGCACGTCCCGGAGCACATGCTTCGGTAGGCATCTCCGGGCGGCCGGGGGCCGTAGAGATCAAGAGCAGTGGCGCAGACACACGAAGAATTCGCGGAGCTCACAGGACTGTACGTCCTGGGGGCACTCACCGAGGCCGAACGCCAGGCGTTCGAGGCCCATGCCTCTTCGTGTGTCACCTGCACGGCCGAAATTCGTGCACTGACGCCTGTACCCGCTGCGCTGGCGCACCTCGTCACGGCCGAAACGCCTTCCCCGGACGTTCGGCGCCGCGTCATGGCGTCGCTCAGAGGCGGACGAGGCGAGCGCGAGGCGTTGGAGCGCGAGGCTTCAGCCGAGCGGATGATTCACGATCGCCCGGCGGCGCGCCGATCAACGATCGTCGCGTGGCTCGCGGCCGCCGCATCGATTGCGGTCGCCGTCGGACTCGGCGGCTACGCGTTGCAGCTTCGGCGCGCGACGAGCGGCGATCGGCTTGTGGCCGCGGTGCTTGCCGCGCCGGATCTCGTGCGCATCGATCTTGCGGGCCAGGCGGTCGCGCCATCGGCATCCGCGCGCGCGTTCTGGAGTCGAACGCAGGGTCTCGTGTTCACGGCCTCCAATCTTCCGGCTGCCCCGAGCGGACGTGTGTACCAGCTCTGGGTCCTGTCGTCGCAGCCTGCGCCGATGAGCGCCGGGCTGATGAAACCTGACACGAATGGTCGCGTATCCACCACGGTCAAGACGCCTGTCGACATGCCGCAGCCCGTGGCGATGGCGGTCACCCTCGAGCCGGAAGGCGGCGTGCCGGCGCCGACTGGCGACAAGTATCTCGTCGGCCTCGCGAATTAGTAGACTCCGATCACGATTTCTCGTCGACAGCTTCTGATCGCCGGAGCCACGCTTGGCGCGATTGCGCTCGCCGCCGTGACGCGCAGCGCGCCCCCCATTCGCGAAGTGTCGGACGGCGCGATCCTCGAGATCTACACGCTCGAGGCGCTGCGCGGAGCGCTGCTCGTCGGACCGTACTCACGTTTCGGCTGGCACCATCCCGGCCCGCTGTACTTCTACACGCTCGCGCCGTGGTACTGGTTGAGCGGACTCCATACGGCCGGCATGCAGGCCGGCGCGCTCGCCATCAACCTGATCGCGACGTGGGTGATCGTCCGGACGATGATCGCGGAGGCGTCCACGCCGACGGCAATTGCCGTTTCGTCCTTCACCGCCTGGTATGCGTTTCGAACGGGCGACATGCTCGTCAGCGTGTGGAATCCTCACATCGTCGTGCTGCCGCTCGTCGCTTACACTGTTCTTGCTGCCGCGGCGGCGGGCCGTCCGCGTCGCTCGTATCTTCTGGGACTCGTAGTCGTCGGTGCGTTCCTCGCTCAGACACACCTGGCCATGGTCCCCATCGTGGCTGTTCTTGGCGTTGCGGCCGCGTGGAAGAGTCGCCGTCTGTCGGGTACCACCTGGGCGATCGCCGTGGCCGTAAAACTCGTGCTGTGGATCCCGCCGCTCGTCGAGCAGCTGACCCATCGCCCCGGCAACCTCGTGAGCATCGCTCGCTTCTTCGTGCACGGTGGACGAGGCCAGGACCTGTCGATCGCCGTTGCATCGTGGGCGTCGGCGGTGACCGCCGCGTTCCGGCCGCGGTTCTTCCTCGCACTCGGCGCTGACTACGTTCCCGTCGCCGGCTGGCTCCTGTCCGGGCTTTCCGCCGGGTTGATCGCGACACTTGTGACGCTGGCGATGAAGTCCTGGCGGGCCTCACGGTTCGATGCATGGCTGCTCGCGATGTGCGCGCTCGCTTTGGCAGCGGCTCTTCTGGCGACGACTCGAATTCAGGATCGGATCATCGACCACGAAATCTTCTGGATGTCGGGGATCGGGGCGTTGAGCGTTGCTGCCATGGTGGGGTGCGTGGCGGCGTTCGCACGACCCACGTCGCACGAGCTCTCGAGTCGCATCGTCGGGACGGCTGGCGTCCTCGCATGGGTGGTGGTGGCGATGGTGGGCGCTGCAGACATGCGACGTGTTCTCGATCGCCGCCGCACGCTCGACGACCACGCAGTCGACGTGTTGACCGGACAGATCGAGAGCTATATCGGATTGGGGCGCGTCAGCAGGCCGCTCTTCGAGATCGATCCACCCGTGTGGCCCATCGCCGCCGGCGCGTTGCTTCAGATCGACAAAGCAGGAACACGGTTCGCCGTCGGTGAGCGGTGGGCGCCGATGTTTGGCGACCGTTTCATCCGGACGGGCGATGAAGATGGCACGGCCACGATCAGCGGATCTGCGGTCAGTACCGCAGTCACGCCCTCGCGTTGAAAATTGCGCGCAGCGCTTCGTCGAGATGCGCGTACTTGAACGTAAACCCGGCGCGCTGGGCACGCTCCGGGATCGCGCGCTGGCCCGAGAGGATCAGGCCGTCCGCCATCTCGCCGAGCAGCAGCCGCATGGCAAACGCGGGCGTCGGCAGGAAGGCGGGACGGTGCAGCGCGGCGCCGAGCGCGTGCGCGAACGCGGCATTCGTGACGGGTTCCGGCGCGGTCGCGTTCACGGGCCCGACCAGATTCGACGATTGAATCGCGACGCGGACGAGAGCCATCCAGTCGTCTCGATGAATCCACGGCCAGTACTGACGTCCGGATCCAATCGGCCCGCCCACTCCGAACTTGAACGGCGGCAGCATCGGCGGCAGGGCGCCGCCGTCTTTTTCGAGCACGAGCCCGGTGCGCACCCGAACGACACGTGTGCGATCGTTCGACGCGCGCTGGGCTTCGGCCTCCCACTTCACGCACACGCCGGCCAGGAAGTCTTGGCCGGCCTCGGTCTGTTCCGTCACGATCTCGTCTCCGTGCGGACCGTAGTACCCGACGCCTGAACCGCTGACAAAGACGGGCGGGGGCGTCGTTGCGCGCTGGATGGCGGCGACGAGGCTGCTCGTCGCCTGCAATCGGCTCTCGAGGACGAGACGCTTGTGCGCGTCCGACCATCGCCTGCCGGCGATCGACGCGCCCGCCAGATTCACCACGGCGCCTGCGCCCTCCAGTTCCGCCGCCCAGGATCCCGCGTTGCCGTCAGGCGACCACTGAACGCTGCGGATTCGGCCGCCGCTTCCAATGGCATCGCGTCGCGTCGAATCGGCCGCTCTCGTCAGGACGACCACTTCGTGGCCCTCCGCCGAGAGCTGACGCGCGAGCGGACGACCGAGGAAACCACTGCCGCCGGCGATGACGATCCGCATCTCCGTCTCCGTTAGATCTCCAACACTTCGACGGGTCTGATTATTCCCGGCTGCGGGTTGGTCAGAACGTCTGCCGCGCGACCCACTCGCGCAGCAGCGAGTCGATGACGACGTAGTGCTTGCCCTCGCGAGCCAGGACATCGTCGCGAACGAGCGCGCCGAGGGCGGCCTGGACGGTTGACGGCCCGCCGAGGCGATGGCGGACGCGGACGTCGGCGGACAGCAAATCGCGGCCGTCCTCGATGACCGCGGCGCGCAGGACCGCGCGCTGCGCCAGGGTCATGCGCTGCCACAACGCTTCGAACATTGTCTGCTGCTCGGAGAGGAGGCGGCGAAGCGCGTCGTGAAGGTCGTCGAGGGTTGCGCGTTTGCGGCGATGGCCCCGTACCTCGTCCCAGGTTTCGTGGGCGAGCCGCTGAACGTCATACGGCAGGTTGCCCGCCAGCTCGACCACGGCCGCGCCGAGACCGTCCTCCGGCTTCATGCCGGACCTCGCGAAGCGTGCGTCGATGAACGCGGCGAACTCGTCGGCGGGGATCTTGTCGAGTCGCATGACCGGTCCGGCTTTGTAAAACGGTCGCTTGGGTCCGAGCATGCGTTCCATGAGCGTCGGTTCGGATCCGGCGAAGACGTAGCCGACGTCACGCTGATGCTGGACGGCCGCGCGCATCGCGTGCTCCACCGATCCGCCGTTGAACTGGCCGATCGCCTGAAACTCGTCGAGCGCCACGGTGACCTTGCGCCTGCGCGTGGCGGCGAGGCGCGCCGGCAGCGCGAAGACTTCCTCGGCGAGGCGGGAGATCTCGCGTTCGCTCCTGACGCCCGGGAAGGACACGGACATCGTTCCCGCGCCCGGCGTCTGCAGCGTGGGGTCCGGCGTATAGCGGACCTCGGCCTGCGCCGATCGCACCGCCTCGCGCAGCCAGCTGCGCGCGCGGTCCCACCGCGTTTCCGCCGCGACCAGCGCTCTGGCGTAGCCCTCCAGGAACGCGACGTACGAGCTGAAGCTGCTGACGGTGACCTCGACCGTGAGCGCGCCGCGTCTGGACATCGCCGACAGCGCGTGGCGGATGAGCGACGACTTGCCGTAGCGCCGCGGGGAGATGAGGAACACTTTCTGCGAGGCTGCCAGGTCGGCGACGAGCCGGTCGAGCTCGGCGACGCGGTTCACGAACGCCGCGGCCGGGACGACCTCACCGTAGACGAAAGGGTTCTGAGTTACGTCGAACAACGTAATGGTTACGTATCATAACGTAATTCAGTAGTAGCGGGCCGGCAGATCCAGCACGACGCGTCGATCCGCCAGCTCGGCCAGGGCCTCGGGGAGCGTCGTCGCCGGCAACGCGTCCAGAAGCGCCCGCGCGACGGTCACCTCGTCCGGCAGATAGCGGCGACACGCGCCGTACTCCTGTTCATAGTCCGCGTCGGGGAAGTGCAGGCGGAGACGGACGTCGTCACGCCCCGGCCCGCCCGGCTCGGGCCGGTAGAGCGGGTTGAGGCGGAACTGGCCGGTCGCGCCCCGCGTGGACGCGCCACGGCGTGGCGCGTGAAGACCCCCGGATTCCGGCTGGCCACGATCGTGAGTGCCGGGTCGCGATCCAGCGTCTCCCGGTTGTCGCGGCGCGACAAATCGAGTCCGCGTCGTCGACGAGATCGGCGAAGAGCCCCGCCTCCGCGAAGAGATGCGCGGCGCGATCGTTTCGAACAGTTGGGCGTAGGCCTCTGGCGCGAGCGGCTGCCCGTGGGAGGGACTCCACGTCCGCGCGTTGTGCGTATGGCCGATGAGGGCGGCGCCGGACGGACCGGCAGTGCCCGAATCGATCAGCCGCTCCAATTCGCCGACGAACTGCCGCTTGGTCCAGATGTACATGAACGCGTCGGTGCACATGGCGAAGCGGAAGGCGCCGCGCGCGAACGGGAGCGGCGCGTTGCCGTCGCAGCAGACGGGCTCGCAGCCCGGTGCCGTGAAGCGGCGGGCGAGCCAGACCTTGGCGAAGTACAGATCCGCGAGCACCGGTGGCGATGCGGACAATTCCAGCAGCGATCGCGTCAGGTGTCCGGATCCTCCGCAGACGTCGATCGCGCGTCCGCCGTCGGCCAGGACCGTTCCCGCGACTGCGTTTACGACCGCGTTGGCGACCACGAACGTCGGATCGGAGAAGCGATACAGGAAATAGCCCCCCTCGAAGTTCGGGCCGAACGCGTCGACTGTCTCCCGGTACGTCGCGTCAGGCGATGAGGCGACGCGTTCGAAGATGTCCGACTGCGTCGGATCATCCAGCCCGAACATGGTGCGTCTGCGCCAGGTCGGGCCGCTTCGCTTCGATGTGCTCGCGTGCGGTGGTCGCCGACGGGAGCAGGTGCATGACCGGAATGCCGTCCACTACCGGGAAGATGCAGCAGTGGCAGCCGAGCACGCCGTCGAGAATCTCGTTCGGCTTCGCGACGGTGATAGAGCGATTCGACGAGTTCGAGTCGGCCGCCGCAGTACGGGACAGCGCAGGATGTCGAAGCGTTCCGACGCGCAATTCCTAATTCCTAACTTCTCAATTCAGACGTCCTGGCGTACGTAGCGACCGGCGCGCCGAGCTGTTCGAGGACCGGGTCCCTGACGGCGCACGGCGAGAGGCGATCTGCGGAAGTACTCGACGCCCAGCCAACGGCGCGCTTCGTCTTCGTCGATCCACGCGATGGGGTTGTGCGGTCCCATCTGGGTGCGGTGGCACCGGAGCGCTGTGAGCTTGCGCGGCACCCACGGCCGCACGTCGATCGCGAGCGACGGCGGCATCTCGGCTTCGCCGAACGCGTCGGGCTCGATGCCCCAGAAGCTCGAGTCCACCGCCTCGCCGCTCTTCGCCGTGGACGGCGTCGACTACGTCCCGGATGATCCCTTTCGGCATCGTCACGTAATAGAGCGGCGGCGCGTCGGCGCCGAAGCTCATGACCGCGGTGAACGTCCGCTCATGGACGCCGATGTGATCCAGGTGCCAGTACAGCCCGTTTTCGGCGAACGTGAGCACCGCCTCGGGCCGGTAGCGGACGATCGCGTCCACGATCTCGGCGTGGAATTCGGGCACGTCGCGCCAGCGGAGGTCGCCGTCAGAGTGATCGAGCGCGATGACTTCGGCGATGCCAAGAATCGCGGCCGCTTCCGCAAGTTCGGCGCTGCGAACGCGTCCGAGATGTCGCCCTCAGGCACGAGCGCCGGATCGCTGACCGAACCATGTTCGCCGCGCGACGCGCACATCAGGACCACACGTACGCCGGCGTCAGCGAGGCGCGCGATCGTGCCCCCGCACATGAGCGATTCATCGTCGGGATGGGCGAAGACAGCGAGGACCGTCCTAGTGGGCGCGTCCATGCGCGATGGATCTTCGATGATGCGGTTGTAGACCCTGATGTATTCGTCGACCATTCGCGCTGCGCCGAAGCGGGCGACCGCGCGCTCGCGAACGCGCCGCCGATCCAGGTCGAACACGCGCGACAGTTCGTTCGCCATCGTCTCGAGATTCTCGAAGACCAGTCCGGTCACGCCGTCGTCGACGACTTCACGCACCGCGCCTTTGTCGAGCGCCGCGACCGGCGTACCGCAGGCCATGGCTTCGGCGAGCACGAGGCCGAACGGCTCGCGGGCCTGGATCGGATAGAGCAGCGCACGCGCCCCTCCGTACAACTTGACCTTCGCGTCGAAGTCCGCCTCGCCGTAATAGACGACGTGGCGTCCATCGACGTGGGGCGCGACCTTCTCGCGGTAGTAGTCGTCTTCGGCGGCGGCCAGGATGAGCCGCATGCCCACGCGCTTGGCGAGCTCGATCGCCTGCAGCACGCCCTTGCCGTCGGTGAACCGGCCGAGAAAGAGCAGATAGTCGTCGGGCTTTCTCGCGAAACGTGAAGGCGTTGGTGTCGATCCCGTGGAGCACGACATCGACGACGTTCAGTCCTGCGAGCAGGCGGGCCTGTTCTTGTGAAATCGCCACGAACGGCGCCTCTGGGTAGCGTGACCAGAGGTTGATCTCGGCGGCGCTCGGCGAATGATGCAGCGTTTGAACGATCGGCGTCGGGCTGAGACGCGCGTAGGCCAGCGACATCGGGTAGTACGCCGCCTCGTAGTGAATGATGTCGAATTCGCGGCCGCGCTCCACCGCAGCCGCCAGATTCAGCATCTCGTAGAGTTCCCACGGCCACATGTTCTCGTCGTGCCAGTATCCGTGCGGGTAGATGGCGGCGAGTGTGGCTGTCGTCTGCGAATCAGCGGTCGCGAAGAGCGTGACGTCGTGTCCGCGCTCGACGAGTCCCTCCGTGAGAAGAGACGTCATCGTCTCCACCGAGCCGGACTTCGGCGGGGGAATAGTAGTCGCAACGGGGGCGATGTGGGCGATTCGTAAAGAAGTCGTCATGTGAAGGCCGTGTCGAGCAGACGCGGCAGGACTTGGCGGGCGTCGAAATGGTCGCACGCAATCTCATGCGCCGCGCCGCGCGTGCCGTGCATAGTCGGAGTTGATGCGATCGACGCCGGCGATCGCCTCGTCGAGCGTCGAGAACGCCAGCAGGCCCTCACCGGACGGCAGGTGGGCCGTCCAGCCCGTGTCCTGCACGAGCGCCGGGCGGCCGGCGGCCAGGTAACATTCGGTGCGATCGCTGAACCAGCCGGATCGACTCGCGACGTATGTGTGCTTGGCGACGCCGAATTCGGCCTTCGATCCGTGGATGAATTCCCGATACGCCTGCGGCGTTCGCGAGACCTGCATCGCGTCAACGGTATCCCAGCCGTGCTCGCGCAGCAGTGTCTGCGGTCCGTTGATGGCGAGCTCGAACCGCTGCGTCGTCCGCGACGGCATGTCGATGCACGCGGAGGAATTCCTGGTCCTTGTTGCCGCCGACGTCGGCAAAGCTTTCGATCTGCCACGTCATGACGGTCGTAAAGCGATCGCGCGGAGTGCGACGCCGTGTGCCAGTCGTCGATCGTGATCGGCTGCCAGGTCTTGTGCCAGGTGAAATCGCCGACCGGAATCGACGACGAGGGCGTGCCGATGTTCGCACCGAACGTGAACAGGCGATCGAACCGCCTGAAGAACTCCACGTACCAGGGCTCCGCTTTGGCGATGGCGAGCTGCGTGAACGCCGGATCGGAGTCGACGAAGATCTTGCGCGGGATCGCCGCGTACTCGTCGCGCCAGAACCACGAACCGCCGGAGAGGTTGATGAAGAGATCCGCACTCCGCGCGTAGCGTCGGACCTCGTCAGCCGTGCGCCCGTGATAGCTGCCGTCGTAGTTGACGAAGCTCCAGCGGTCACCGAGCCCGTGCGGCGCGAGCGCGCTGTGGATGTAGTTGGTGCCGTAGCTCGGATCGACCGCGCGCGTGTTCTGAACGGGGTCGTAGACGCATTCGCCGGTATCTTCGATGTAGAAGACCTCGTGGCCGAGCGCGCGCAGACCGAGCAGGTACATCAGCGAGCACCAAGTCACGCCGCCGAAGGGATATCTCGCAATGATGCCGGCGAAGAGGACCCGTCATGAAATTGCGGATTGCGGATTGTGGATTGCGGATTGATTGGGGGAATTGTGGGACTGGAGCTGCGATGCGCGATTCGATTGAAGCGCCAGCTGTTCAACGGGCGCTGTATTTCCAATCCGCAATCCGCAATCCGCAATCCCCAATCGCATGGGCTATCGCTTGGCGGCCTCGATCAGTTCGTCGACGCTTTCGGGATCGTCGAGCGACTTGCCGACCGACAGCCGTGCGCACATGCGGCGATAGAGCTGGCTCGACTTGAGCAGCTCTTCGTGCCGGCCCTGCGCGGCGATCTTGCCGCCGTCGAGGACGAGAATCCGATCGGCGTCGCGGACCGTCGACAGCCGGTGGGCGATGACGATCGTCGTGCGACCTGCACGCAGACGACGAAGCGCGGCGAAGACGATTTCTTCCGAGATGGCGTCGAGCGACGAGGTGGGCTCGTCGAGAATCAGGATGGGCGCGTTCTTCAGGATCGCCCGGGCTACGCTGAGCCGCTGACGCTCGCCGCCGGACAACCCGCCCCCGGCCTCGGCGATTTCCGTGTCGTAGCCTTTCGGCAGCCGCGCGATGAATTCGTGAGCGTGGGCGGCGCGCGCCGCCTCCTCGATTGCCTGCGGAGTCGCGTCGAGATTGCCCGTAGCGGAGGTTGTCCGCGATGGTTCCGGAGAACAGCACCGGATCCTGAAGAACGATCGCGATCTGTTCGCGCAGTGAGCGGACGCGGAAGTGGCGCACGTCGGTGCCGTCGATCAGCACGTGGCCTTCGGTCGCGTTGTAGAACCTCGGAATCAGGCTGACCAGCGTCGTTTTGCCCGCACCGGTGAGCCCCACGAGCGCTACCATTTGGCCCGGCTTGGCTTCGAACTCGATGTCGTGGAGAATCTGCGGCCCGTTCGGATACGTGAAACCGACGCCTTCGAACTTGATGTCGCCTTCGACGTCCACGGCGTCAATCGCGTCGGGTTCGTCCGCGGTCTCGGGCGTCATCGCCAACATCGCGCGGACGCGCTTCGCACCGGCCATCGCGCCCTGCAGTTGTCCGGTCGTATGTGCGATCGCGGACAGCGGTCCGTACACGGCGGCCAGGTAATTGATGACGACGTAGAGCTGGCCGATGGTGAGCGTACCGTTCTGCACGTATCTGCCGCCGACGATCACGACGAGCGCCGTGCCGACGATCGTGATCGTGCTGACGACGACGGAGAAAAGCGAGCTCTGCCAGGTGATCGCAATCCGCGCGTTCATCGTCTTCTCGCCGGCCTGCGTGTATCGCTTCAGCTCGTGAGGCTCGCGCGAGAAGCTTTTGACCAGCTTGATGGCGCCGAAGGTTTCGTACAGGCGCTCGAGCAGCTTCGACTCGAGCTCCTTCACGCGCTCCTCGCGGTTGACGAGCGTGGACGTGTAGTAGCGCAGGCACAGGTACAGGAACGGCACCACCGTCAGCGACAGCAGCGCAATCGTCGGATTGAGCCGCAGCAGGATGCCGAACATGACCGTCAGCGCCGTCACCGACGTGGCGAGCGGAAAAATCCCGCTCATCACGAGGTTCTCAATGGCGTAGGCGTCCACGTCCACGCGGTAGACCGCGTCGGCCGTGCTCGTCGTGATGTGATGGTGAAGCCCCAGGCTCGTCAGGTGCTGGAACAGGCGTCCCCGCAGGTCGTACACCATGCGCTGGCCGGTATCGACCTGCACCTGCGTGCCGTACGCGGACACGAGTTGATTGACGACCTGCAGCACCACGCCTGCAATGACGACGCTGATGAGGAGCACGAAGGGATGCCGCTGAGGACCGCGGATGGAATCCAGGCCTGCACGACCCGGCGGGAACGCCTTCCCGCCGAGCACGTAGTCGATGACGACCGCGAGCGGCCACGGCTGGAGCGCCCCGAGTCCGATTTCAGACGCCAGCAGGACCGCGAGGAGCGCCACACGGCTGCGATAGGGCCGCAGAAACGACAACGTCCACGGCAGAAGCGACTGCTGGCTGCCGGCGGTCACCACAGGATCGCTCATCCAGCCACCCGCTTCGGAAGCGCCGCCGGCGGCCGCGGCGGCGGCACGAGGTTCGGCGCGATCTTCGGGATGAAGAACGACACGATCTTGTCCTGACTTGAATCGGCGACGTAGAGCCACCCGCTACGCGGACCGCTCGTCGAATACGCCACACGCGTCGGCGCGCCGAACGCCGTCTTGCCTTGATCGCTCAGGTCGCGGATGACGCCGTCAGGCCCGACCGCGCGAACGTGCTGGTTGTAGTAGTCGGCGACGAAAATCGTGACCTTCCCCTTGCCTTCCGCCACAATCGCCACGCCCGCCGGGCCCGCCAGCGTCGCGTCCGTCGCCGGGCCGTCGTCGCCCGAGTACCCCCACTTGCCCGTGCCCGCGACGGTCGTGATGATGTGCGTCTTCGCGTCGACCTTCCGGATCCGATTGTGGTGCATGTCGGCGATGTAGACGTCTCCGGTAGTGCGTTCGACCGCGACGTCGCTCGGCATGTTCAGGTGGGCGCTCGTCGCGGGACCGCCGTCGCCGACGTTCTCCGCATCACCTGGCGTACCGTCGCCGGCGATCGTGTGGATGAGCCCCGTCTTCGCTTCGATCATGCGGATCGCGGTAATTCAGCGTGTCGGCGATGTAAATGTCACCGTTTGGCGCCGCGGCCACTGCGCTGGGCGTATTCAGCGCGGCTTCGACCGCCGGCTTCTCGTCGCCGTCGTATCCGTTGTCGCCGGAGCCCGCGACCGTGATGATCGACGCCCGTCGGTCGGTCGACGCGACGAATCCGATCGTTGTGCGAATCGGCGACGATGAGGTCGCCGTCGGGGGCGATGCTGACGCCGCCGGGCGTGTCGAGCTGCGCCTGCGTCGCCGGGCCGTTATCGCCGGAGAAACCGCTTCCCAGCTCGTGATTGCCCGCAACCGGCTCGATCCGAATTGTTACGCGCGTCGATGCGCCGAATCGTGTGGTTGTTCGAATCGGCGAAGTACAGATCGCCGTTCTGCGCGAGCACGATGCCGTTCGGCGAGTCCAGCCACGCGTCGATCGCGGGTCCGTAATCGCCCGCGTATCCCTTGCGCCCGCCGATGACGGGCCCGGTCGCGGCTTCGCGCAGCATGAACGTGCTCGCGCCGACCGAGAGGATCATGATCGCGAAGATGATGGCGCTCCTGAGGCCGTACATGCGGACGATCGACGGCGCGATGAGCGGCGCGCGGGCGGGCCCGGGGGCCATCGCTGTCATGCCGGCACTGGCGGTGACGTGATCGATGCCGCGGCGCGCAATCGCCGTCGCCTGCGCCGTCCGCCACAGGACGAAAGCCACCAGCGCCACCATCAGGCCGGCGACAATCGAGCCGGCGAGCGGAAACCGGTACGCCACGCCGAGCGCGGCGCCCGCGAGAAGGCCGATGCCCAGGCCGAGCGCCGTCACGACGCCGAAGAGCGTGGGACGAAGATGCATGCCGACACGCAACAGCGCCTTGCCTTCCGCGTGTTCTTCGACGAGCGCCCGCACGTCGAGCCACGCCCAGCGGCCGACGAGCACGCTGACGTCGCGGTCGTCGGACCAGCCTTCGTCGATCTCGACGGAACGAACGGAGTGGGAGCGCCTCAGCCAGTCGCTGAGCTGTGTCAGCACGCGCGCCGTGGACGTCCAGGTCTCGCTCCAGAATCGATCTTCGGTGACGCTTCCCGAGACGAGGAGCAGCGCGCGCCAGGCCTCGGACATCGACGGACGCGGTCCGCGGCTCGTCTGCGGCTGCGTCGGCGGCGCGGCGACCTCGGGCGGCGCGAGCATCCCGCGGATGCGTCCGCGCGCGCGCGCCAGCGGCTGAAGGAAATGCAGGTACGCGACGGTCAGCCGGTTCCAGAGCTTGCTGCCCTTGAGCGAATCCACCTCCGACCGCATCGCATACGCGATGTTGCGCCCGATCGTGAATGCCAGACCGCCCAGGCCGCTCGCCAGAAGCAGCCCCGCAGCCCACGTGTGACCGCCCCCCGCGGCGACGCCGATGCCGCAGATCGTGAGCACGGAGGCCACGACCTGCCAGCGGATCGAATGCGGCATGAACGCGAACGGGTGCACGTCCGTGCGGTAGACCGCTGGAAATGCGGCCGTGCCCCAGACGCCCGCATTGATGCGGGTACCCCAGAGGGAACGAACGAACGGCAGCGGGCTGTAGATCCGCCCGCGCCACAGCATGCGGCCGTCCAGAAACTTTTCCGGATGGTGCGCCATCAGCCAGGTCTCGCCCTCGCCGTAGCCGACCTGCTGCCGCCAGTACGCCTTCACCGACGCGCGGTGGTGGTGCCACACGAGCGCCGACGAAGCGAATCCGATCTTCCATCCCCGTGCCTGCAGCCGCCAGCACACATCCACATCGTCTCCCGCCCGGAGATAGATGGGATTGAAGCCGCCGATCGCGAGCAGCGCGTCGCGCTTGAACGCCATGTTGCAGCCGGGGACGTGTTCGGCGATTCGATCGTCGAGCAGCACGTGCGTCGGCCCGCCCGGCGCGCGCGCGATGCACTGCGCAATCGGTGGATCGTCGGCGGGAACCACGTTGGGCCCGCCGGATCCGACGACGTCGGAGGTGAGGAACGGCTGAATGAGAAACGTCAGCCAGTCGCGATCGACGCGAGTGTCGGCGTCGGTGTAGGCGACGATCTCGCCCGTCGCTTCGGCGAGCCCCACATTGCGTGCGGCGCTCAGTCCCTGATTGGGCGTGTCGATGACTCGCACGCGCGGATGCCGCCGGCCGATCTCGCCCGTCGCGTCCTTCGAGCCGTCGTTAACCAGGATGATCTCGTAGTCGGGATACGTCAGACGCTCGAGCGACCGGAGGTTGTCCTCGAGCGTGTCCGCGGCGTTGTACGCGCAGACGACGACCGAGACGCGCGGCCACGCGTGGCGCTTCTCGAGGGAAAACGGCGCGTCCGCAAATGCGTCGGCGACCGCGCGTGCGGCAGGCTTCGGGCGTCGTTCCGCGTCGACGAGCCCGAACGTCCAGTCGGTGATCGGGTGACCGCCGCGCCACCACTCGTCGGTCCACGCGAACGCGAAGGCGCCACACGCGCCTTCTTCGAACGCCACGCGGACGTGCATCGAGGTGATCTCGGACTGGCCCGATTCACCTTCGCGGATGCTGTCGGCGCCCGCTTCGGCGAGAAGCAGCGGCTTGTGACCGGCGATGTGCTGCAGCCGGCCGAGATACGCACGCAGCTCGTGCTCGCGATGCAGGTAGACGTTGAACGCGCAGATGTCGAAGAACGACAGATCGAGGAATTCAGTCGGCGGAAAATTGACGTATGTGAAGAGTGTTTCCGGCGACAGGTCCTTGGCGTCGCTGTAGAGATCGTGGAGAAAACGTTCGACACCGACGCGGCCGTGCCACCGCACGACGTTCGGTGGAATTTCGTTGCCGAGCGCAAGGGTCAGAATCGCCGGGTGTTCTGCCAGCGCCTTGACCTGGCCCTCGATGTCGCGCCGGATCGATCGCCGGAGCTGCCGATCGTCGAGAAACGCCACGTGCTGGGACCACGGCAACCCCACCATGACGCGCAGACCGTTTCGCGCGGCTTCATCGAGGAGGCTGAGGCGCGGCGGCGTGTACGTCCGCACGGCATTGAAGCCGAGCTCCGCCATGCGGCGAAAATCGTCTGCAACCTGCGCCGATGATGGGAACTGGTAGCCCTCCGCGTCTGGAGCGAACGTGCCGTACGTGACACCTTTGATCAGGAACCGCTCGTCGCCGACGCGAAGAAATTTCCCGTCCGCGGTGACTTTTGCGGACACCTCCGCACTGGTGCGCGGTACGACGGGGTCGGCCCGGACAGCGGAGACGGCTGTGGTCAAACCCTCATTGTATCAGTACGTTAGCGGTTGATTCGTACGCTTCCGCTGAACGTCTTGAACCGGAGGCTCCCGCCACCCTCGGCGTCCGCGCCAAGATCGGCCTTGAGCGATCGGCGGCTGCCGTTCCGAAGTGTGAGGGGCAGGTCCGAGTTGAGATGTCCGCTGAACGAGTTGAAGGTCACCCGCCCGCGCGCCGCTTCGGGCACCCGCATCGTGATGTTGCCGCTGAACGTGTCGACGTCCACGTCCTGGTCGTGCCAGTCTTTCGCCTGGATTTCGACCGATCCGCTGAACGTGTGCGCCTTGACGGCGCCGCCGACATCCTCGAGCGTGATCGGGGACGAGAACCCGTTGACGCGGTAAGCCCCCGCCACGCCCTGGACGGTGACCGAGGCGCTGAACACGCTGATGTCGAGGTCCACCCGGCGGGGTACCTTGATGTCGAAATCGGTCTCGACGACGTTGTTGCGCCACGACCACCAGGTGGATTCGCGATGATTGGCGTCGATGTAGACGCTCGAGCCGTCGGCGTGAACATCGAGCTTGATGTGATCGAGCCGCTCGCGCGGCGCCCGCCGGACGGCGTTCACGACGACCTCGTTGCCCTCCGTGGCTGAAATGGCCACCCGCCCCGAAAAACTCCTCAGGCGCACGGTTCCTCCGGGCTCGATCTTCACCGTTCGGCTGATGTGCTCGGTCTCCAGGTAGTCTGCCGAAGTCGCCCGAACACCAACGACCGCCAGGGTGACGAGCGCAAATGGGGCGAAAGCGAAAAGCAGCCTCTTCATGCTGGTTTGGACGGTGGGAGCGGGCCCAGGGTTCAGCCGTTGAGGTTCAGATCGAGCGTCCCGGTGTAAATCGCCATGCCGACGACGGCATCGACCCCCATGGCGTCCAGACGGTCGATTTCCTGTCTGGTCGTGATGCCCCCGGCCGCTGCCAGGCGGCGAGAGGTCGCGCGGCGCACGGCCTCGATTGCCTCGAAGCTGGTCCCGCCCATCAGGCCCTCGGTGTCCACGTGCGTGTAGAGAAACTCGTCGCAGAAGGGCTCGAGCGCACGAACGGCGTCGACCGCGGTCAGCGGCAACGACGTTTTCCATCCATGGACGACGACGCGGCCCTCGCGGCTGTCAACGGCAGCGATGACGCGCTCGCGGCCAACGCCTTCCAGAAGCGTGCGCGCATAATCCAGGTTGACTCCCGCGGGATTGAAGAGCGCCGAGCCGGCGATGACGGCCTGTGCCCCGGCGTCGAGAATTTCCCGCGCGCGAGCGACCGTTCGGACGCCCCCGCCGATGCGGCACTTGAGCATGCCCGCGATCCGCCGCACGAGCGGGAGGTTGTCGCCCGAGCCCGTCGCCGCGTCGAGATCGATCACCTGGACTTTCTGAAAGCGCTCGAATCGCCGCACCCAGCCGAACACGTCTTCGTCGCGGATCGCGAGGCGCTCGCCCTGCACGAGCTGCACGACGGCGCCGTCCCTGAGATCGATTGAGGGAATCAGCATGAGAGCCGCACCGGAATACCGCGGTCGTGCAGGTGGCGCTTCAAGGCGCGGACGCTGGTCTCCGCATAGTGGAAGACCGATGCGGCGAGCGCGGCATCCGCACGCCCGGCGGTGAAGACCTCGACGAAGTCGTCGAGCCCTCCAGCGCCGCCAGAGGCGATGACTGGAATCGAAACAGCCGCCGACACCGCGGCGGTGAGCGGACAATCGAATCCGCGTTTGGTGCCGTCGCGATCGATCGAGGTCAGGAGAACCTCTCCGGCGCCCCGCGCCTCCGCTTCCTGCGCCCATTCGACCGCGTCTCTCGTCGTCGGCGACTGCCCGCTGCGTGTGTAGACGGCGAAGCGATCGCCCTCGCGTCTGGCGTCGATCGCGACCATCACCGCCTGGCTGCCATAGCGTCCGGCGAGCGTGGTGATCAAGATCGGATCGGCAAGCGCGGCGCTATTGAGGCTGACCTTGTCGGCCCCCGCATCAATCGCCGCCGCGGCATCGTCTTCCGTGCGGATGCCGCCGCCGACGGCGAGCGGGATGAAGAGCTCGCGGGCGACCGCGGCGATCGTGGCGGCGCGCGCGCGGCGCGCTTCGAGCGTTGCCGTGATGTCGAGGATGACGAGCTCGTCGATGCCTTCGGCGTTGTACCGGCGCGACAGCTCCGCGGGATCGCCGGCGGATCGCAGGCCCTCGAAATTCACGCCTTTGACCACGAGTCCGTCGCGGACGTCGAGGCACGCGATGATCCGCTTCGACAGCACTCAGTTGGCCCGCGCGACGAAGTTGCGAAGAATGCGCAGCCCGACCTCGCCGGATTTCTCCGGGTGGAACTGCACGCCGGCAACCGCGCCGCGCTCGACGATTGCGGCGAAAGTGTCGCCGTGCGTGCTGACGGCGACCGAGTCGCGGGTCACCGGCGCGACGTAGCTGTGGGTGAAGTAGACCTGCGAGTCGTTGGCGATGCCGCTGCTGATCCAGGCGTCGCCGGCCAGGGGAGACAGGGCCAGGGTGTTCCATCCGACGTGCGGAACCTTCACGTCGGGTTGCGATGACCTGGAGCGCGACGAGTCGTGTCCGGTCAGTCGCGTGCAGGCGCCCGGAAACAGTCCCAGTCCCCGGAGGTCCGGAGATTCGTCGCTCGCTTCGTAGAGCCACTGCATTCCCAGGCAGATGCCGAGGAGCGGTTTGCCGATCGCCACGGACGAACGGATCGCATCCACCCAGGAAGAATCGAGCGCACGAGTCGTGGCGAAGTGGCCCACGCCAGGCACGATGACGCCGGCGGTCGACGCGAGCTGGCGTGCGTCAGTCGGCACGAACACGTCGGCGCCGACGGCCGCGAGCGCCTTCTTCACCGAGGTGAGGTTGCCGGCGCGATAGTCGATGAGCGCAATCACAGCAGTCCCTTGGTGCTCGGGAGCATACGCGCCAGCCGCCTGTCCTTCGAACAGGCGCCTCGCACGGCGCGTGCGAACGCCTTGAACACCGCTTCGATCTTGTGATGGCTCGACCGTCCGTAGAGGACCTTGACGTGCACGTTGGCGCGCGCGGCGGCGGCGAAGCCCTCGAAGAAATCGTGGACGAGCTCCGTCTGCAGATCGCCCACGCGTGAGGCCGGGCATTTCAAGTCCACCGCGGCGTGCGGTCGTCCACCGAAATCGACCGCGACGACCGCGAGCGTTTCGTCCATCGGCATGACGAAGTAGCCGGCGCGGTTGATGCCGCGGCGGTTGCCGAGCGCCTGCGAGACGGCCTCGCCGAGCGTGATGCCGACGTCCTCGACGGTGTGGTGCTGATCGACGTCGAGGTCGCCGTTCGCATCGACACGCAAGTCGAAGGCGCCGTGGCGTGCAAACAGCTCGAGCATGTGATCGAGGAATCGGATGCCTGTAGCGACGTCGTACCGGCCACGGCCATCCAGTTCGATCCGCATCCGGATCCGCGTTTCCGTCGTCCGCCGGTCGATCAGGGCGCGGCGCACAGCACCTCTTCCAGCACCTCGATGCAACGTGTCGTGTGATCCACGATGCCGGCGGCGATGCGGATGCAGCCGGCACAACCGGGTTCAGTCGATCGATTGCGGATGTAGATACCCCGGTCGAAGGCGCCTTTGACGAGTCCGTCGGTTCTGTCGCCCGCGCAGACGAGCACGAAGTTCGAGCTGCTGCGCACGTAACTCAAACCAAGGCGGTCGCAAGCGGCGTAGAGCAGGCTCTTCGAGGTTTCAACCTGGTTCAGGTAGTTGCGCAGATGATCGAGGTCGGCGAGAGCCGCCTGGATCGCCGTCACGGCGGCGATGCTGACGCTGTAGACCGGGATCGCCAGACGGATCGGATCGAGGACGGCCGGTGCGCCGACGAGACAGCCAATCCGGAGCCCGGCGAGGCCGAACGCCTTCGAGAATGTCCGCCCCACAATCACGTTCGGGAACGCCGCGAGCTCGGGGATGAAGGTCGTCCCGGCGAACTCCGCGTACGCCTCGTCCACGAACACCACGGCTTCCGTCGGAACCGTGCGCGCGACCGCCCGAATCGCGTCGAGCGGCATGGCGACGCCGGTTGGATTGTTCGGATTGGTCAGGAAGACCACGCGCGTCCGCGGTGTGATGGCCGCGAGAACCTCGGTCAGCGGAAAGCTGAAATCCTTGCGAGGCATCACCTGGACGAGGCGACCTCCGGCGACGGCGGTGTCGAATCTGAAGATCTCGAACGCTGGTTCAGGAACGATCGCCTCCTTGACGAAGCCGCCGACTTCCGGCTGCAGGTACGCGACCGCCAGCGCCATGATGCCTTCGTCGAGGCCGTTGGTCAGCGCGATGCGATCGGTGGACGTTCCCAGATAACGGGCGACGGCGTCGGTCGCCTGCGCGTAGGGCGGGTAGAAGCCCACTTGATCAGGACGGAGCGCTGCCAGCGCTTCCAGCACCTTCGGCGAGCATCCGCCGGTGTTCTCGTTCTGGTGAAGGCGCAGGCCGTCGTAGAGCTCTGGAGGTTTTTGATAGTGGCTCATGGCTGTGAGGTTCGCTGATTCCGGCGAAGTCTGATTTCGACCGACGCCGCGTGGTACGTCAAACCCTCAGCGCGCGCGAGCGGCAGAATCGTCGGCGCCAGCCGCGCGAGTCCAGCGCGCGAAATCCGCTGCACCGACATGACGCGTACGAAGTCGGCGGCGCTCAGGCCACCGCGCACGCGCGCGGCGCCCGCCGTGGGCAGGACGTGATTCGATCCCGTCGCATAGTCACCAGCCGCCTGCGCCGACCAGCGGCCGACGAAGACCGCGCCCGCAATGAGCGTCCCCCGCGTGAGCGCTTCGCTTTCGACGACGAGGTGCTCCGGCGCGATGCGGTTGGCGATGGCCAGGGCGTCGGTTGCGTCCGGTGCAATGACGATCGCCCCGTGCTTCTGCAGCGATCGCCGCGCGACCGATCCCGGCCCGGTCAGGCGATCGACGGATCGAGACACCCGATTCGCAAACGATCGCCGCCAGGTAATAAGGATTGACCGCGCATCGGCGTCATGCTCGGCTTGCGCGACGAGATCGGCGGCGACCCACTCGGGATCGGCGTCGCCGGCGACCACCACGATCTCGGTCGGCCCGGCGTAGAAGTCAATGGCGCAGTCGCGTCGATCGGCCGCGACGATGGCTTTCGCCGTTGCGACGTAGCGGTTGCCCGGCCCGACGATCTTGTCCACCCGCGGAATCGTACGCGTGCCGTAGGCGAGTGCCGCGATCGCGTGGGCGCCGCCGATGCGCAGCAGCCGCGTCACGCCGGCGTCGAGCGCGGCCGCGAGGACCGCCGGCTCGGGTCGGGGACAGGCGACGACGATTTCGCGAACACCCGCGACGCGGGCCGGCACGACCGTCATCAGCAGCGACGAGGGGAGGGGGAATCGCCCGCCCGGCACGTAGCAGCCGACGCGGGCCAGCGGCTCGGCGCGCTGTTCGACGATCACGCCCGGCTCGACCTCGACGTCGAAGTGCTTCGGCAGCTGACGGAACGCGACCCGGGCGACGTTTCTCGCAGCCTGTCGGATTGCGCGTCGAACATCGCTCGAAACCTGCCTTGCGCCCGCCTCGATCTCCGCGCGCGAGACTTCAACGGGACCGGCCAGCCCGTCATATCGCCGGCTGAGGCGAATGAGCTCGGCGTCCCCGCCGTCACGCACGCGCCCGACGATCCGTCGTACGCGGCGCTCGAACGCAGCATTGGCCGCCGACGTCGGCCGCACGAGTCGTTCGATGGCGCGTTCGTTCGTCGAGGACAGGATGCGCATCGTCACAGCACGATCTTGTTCAGCGGGTACTCGACGATGCCCTGCGCACGCGCCGCTTTGAGTTTCGGGATCAGGTCGCGAACGGTGCGCTCTTCGATAATCGTGTTGACGGCCACCCAGTCCGCGTCGCTCAGGGCCGAGATTGTCGGTCGCTGAAGCGCCGGCAGAAGCGTGAGCACCCCGTCCAGGTCGGCGCGGCGCACGTTCAGCATCAGCCCGACTCGTCCCTGCGCCTCGATCGCGGCCTTGAGCAGGAGCGCGACGTTCTCGATCTTCGTGCGCTTCCACTCGTCCGCCATCGCCGTCCTGTTCGCGATGAGCTGGGTGTTCGACTCCATGACGGTGTCGACGATCCGAAGCCGATTGGCGCGCAGTGACGAACCGGTCTCGGTCACCTCGACGATGGCGTCCGCAAGCGTCGGCGGCTTGACCTCCGTCGCACCCCAGGAAAACTCGACGTCCACGTTCACGCCGTGCTTCTTGAAATACGCCCGTGTGACGCGCACGAGCTCGGTCGCGATGGTCTTGCCTTCCAGGTCTTTCGGCGAGCGGATTGGAGAATCTTCAGGCGCCGCGAGCACCCAGCGCACATTGCCGAAGCTCTGTTTCGCGTAGAACAGATCGGCGACGGTCGTGAGCACGCCGGTCGTGCCGTCGCCGGCTTCGTGCTCGGCGATCCAGTCCTGGCCCGTCAGGCCCGCGTCGAGCACGCCGTCCGAGACGTAGCGCGCCATTTCCTGCGCGCGGATGAGCATGCAGTCGATCTCGGGATCGTCGATGGCGGGGAAATAGGATCGTGAGCTGACGTAGATGTTGAATCCGGCGCGCGCGAAGAGCTGAATCGTCGCGTCCTGAAGCGATCCCTTGGGGATGCCGAGCTTGAGCGTCATCGCAGTTGCCGGTAGAAGCACGAGCGTTCGCCCGTGTGGCAGACGTTGCCGTCGCCGAGCCGTTTGACTTTGACGAGCACCGTGTCCTCGTCGCAGTCGTACAGCAGGTCGACGACCGCCAACTTGTTGCCGGAGGTCTCGCCCTTCGTCCACAACGTCTGGCGCGTGCGGCTGAAGAAGGTGGCGAACCCGGTTCGCCGGGTTTGGGCCAGCGCCTGTTCGTTCATGAAGCCGACCATCAGGACCTCCGCGCTTTCGGCGTCCTGGATGACGGCGGGAATCAACCCGTCGAGTTTTGTGAAGTCCATAAAAACAAAAACCCCGCCGTGTGGCGGGGTGGCTCAATCCTCGGTCCGTGGGTGCTGGTTCGTCCGCGGTCCTAAATCACGCGCGCCCCGCCGTCGGGCGGCCGAAATGCTGCGCGTGATGGTGGATGCGGTACATCGAGCCGTCAGAGTAGTTCAGGGGCGAACGGGCTGTCAACCACCGGCGGAAGCTTTCCATTGCGGATTGGGGATTGCGGATTGGAGATTTGGACGGAGCGCGAGGCTTCAGCCGAGGGAGTTGAGAATCGGAGCGCGAGGCTTCAGCCGAGCGACGGGCGATCGACATCCCTGTTACCCTCGCTTCTGGCTCAAGTTTCGTCGACCGGCAGTCGGGCTACCGCACAATCGCCTGCAGCGTCCAGAGGATACCAGTCGTGCACGACGATCCCGCTTGATGGGCAATGCGGATCGTGGCGCCGTTGTTCGCGCCCTCAGTGAAGAATCCAGGCGCGTGCCACGCGCCGCTGAGTGTGGCCACCTAGTCCATGGACAACTGAAGGTTCAGAGACGGGAGATTGGCGTACGGAGGTAGAGAATTCGCGACGCTGCGCGCCATTCCACTAAGCGTCGATCCAGACAGATCCTGCTCGGTCGCATCGAAAAGAAGCTCGACGTTGAATCCTGCGTCGTGCGGTGTCGTTGCCCATCCCTTGCTACTGTCAGGCTTCAATCTCAAATGTTGCGCGTGGCCAGGATTTCGCGCGCCGGCGTCCGATCGCCCGTGTTGTTGATCCGGCGAGGCGCCGTGAGGAATCGCAGACGATAGCCGAGCTTTCGATAGAGCGCTTCGACGCGCCGCGTCGCCTGGTTGACGAGCACGACTGGTCCACGATGGTGCGCGAGCCAGACGGCCGTGCGCTCCTGATCGGCCCACGTGAATCGCGCGCGCGCGTACTGCGTGAACTCCACGTCATACGGCGGATCCGCATAGATGAAGTCTTCGTCGTCGATCGGCACCGACTCGATGTCCGTGCTCGTGAACGTCCAGCGCGCCAGCGCATCGCGGTATCGGAAAAATCCTTCGTGTAGCGGATGCGCGCGTAGCGACCGAAGGGCACGTTGAAAAGCCCCGACTGGTTGAAGCGACACAGCCCGTTGAAGCCGGTGCGATTCAGGTAGTAGAAGAGCCCGGCCGCTTCGACGCCATCGTCCTGACCATGTGACAGCAGTGTGTTGAAACGATCGCGGCTCGCGTAGAAGAGCTCTTCACGGTTTTCCATCGTGAGCTCGATGCGAAGGCCGCGCTGCAGCCAGCGGTAGAAGTTGATCAGATGCGGATTGGCGTCGTTCAACAGCGCATGCGTGGGTTCGAGCGCCAGCGCGATCGCCAGGCCGCCGCAAAAGGGCTCGATCAGCCGTCGATGCGCGTGCGGTTCCCAGATCCGCCTGACGTCTGGAACCTGCCATCGCTTGCCGCCGGCCCACTTCAGCGGCGGCTTCAGCGAGGTAGCCGTTCGCTGCTGAAATTGTGAATTCAGCATGAATTCCTAATTTCGATTATCGCGGAAGCGGCTTTCCTGTCGTCTCCTCGCCGAAGGGCAGCGCCAGGAGTCCAATGAGAAACGCGACGGATGTCAGGGCGATAGGAGTGCCAAGCGTCTGGAAGTACTGGACGCCTGCGCCGACGAGGAACGTGATACCCGCGCCGGCGAACCGGCCAACAGATGTCGTGAACGCGAACGCGCTGGCCCGGCAGTCGGTTGCGTATTGTTCGGGCAGCCACAGCGTATACATCGCGAAGTTCGCGCCGCCAATCCCGAGGAAGAAGACGACGGCCATGAATGGCGCGAGCGCGTGTGGCCGATAGAAGACGTAACCGAAGCCGATCGAGATCGCCAGGAACATGACTGCGAAATACATCGCGAGCGTGGCCCGTCTCCCGAAGGATTCGGCAAGCGGCGGCAGCACCACGCACCCCAGAATCGTCCCCACCGAGAGGAGCATCGTCCCGTACGAAGCGAGGCGTGCCGCATCAGCCGCGGCGTAACCTCCGCGTGTGGCAATCTCGGTGATCGACGGCGGCACGTACACGGATCCGGCCCACAGTCCGACGATGGACACGAGGAGATAGAGAGAATTGAGCCATGTCCGACGCGCGTAGAACGGCGAGAAGAGCTTCCTGAATGACGTGCTCATCGCCGTGCGTTCACGATGCTCCCAGGTGGTCGATTCGCGGACGCCGTAGCGAATGAACGTCACGAGAAGCGCAGGCGTCCCGCCGAGCACGAACATCGCGCGCCAGCCGTAGCGCGCGCCGATGAAGTAATTCGCGATCGCCGCCAGAAAGAAACCGAAGTAGTACCCCGTGTGCATATAGCCTGCGCCGGTCTTGCGACGCTCTTCGGGCCACTCTTCGGCGACGAACGTGCCGCCCATCGACCATTCGCCGCCGATGCCGATGCCCGCGAGCAGCCGAAACGCCGCCAACTGCCAGATGTTCCCGGCGAGCGCGCAGAGGAACGTGAAGACCGAGTAACACAAGATCGTGAACATCAGCGTGCGCACGCGGCCGAAACGATCCGCGACCGGCCCCCACACCATGGAGAGGCCCCAGCCGATCAGGAACAGCGCGAACAGCACGCTGCCGTAAAAGCCGATGTTGCCGACGGTGACCGGAATGCCCGTTGCCGGCAGCAGTTCCCTGAGCGCTGGGACGAGGACCAGCGAGTAGATGAACGAGTCCATCCCATCGAGCGCCCAGCCGCCCCAGGCCGCCCAGAATCCTCGAACCTGGTTCGATGTCAACGGCGTCCACGCTGCGGCTGGGGTGAGCGTCATGTGCGACGGAGTATACAAAGGTCGGTGGGAAGGCGGACACTATTGAACATGCACCATCGACTCGTGACTTTCGCACTCTCGCTCGTGACTCTCGCGGTCGCGATTCGTCTTACGGCTCAGCCCGCGCCAACCGTGGCGGCCGAAACGCTGCTCGATCGCGCGACGCTCCAGGCCCTCGACAACGAGCTGTCAGGCGCCGCGGCGAAGGATCACGTGTATCGGTTGACGCAGCTGCATCGCGTTCCGGCGTCCACGGGCTTTCACGAGGCCATCGAGTACGTCACGAGCCGCGCCCGCGCGTTCGGATTGAGCGACGTTCACGTCGAAACGTTTCCGGGCGACGGTACCACCTGGTTCGGGACCCTCCATGGGAATCGCGGATGGCGCGTCGAAGGCGGCGCGCTCGACGAAATCCGGCCGCAGCCGCGGCGGGTCGCTTCGTACGACGATGTGCGGCTCGCGGTGGCGGACAACAGCGAGAGCGCCGACGTCACGACAGAGCTTGTCGATGTCGGGCGAGGCGCCGACAAGCGGGATTACGAGGGCAAAGACGTCCGCGGCAAGCTGGTGCTCTGTGACGCTGTCCCGTCGGCCTGCCATCGACTCGCCGTGGAAGAACTCGGCGCCGTCGGGCTCGTCAGCTACAACTCGAATCAGGTCAGCGCGTGGTGGCGCGACAACCCCGATCTGATCCGCTGGGGCCACCTCGATGCCCGCGGACGCCGGAACGCATTCGCGATCATGATCTCACTTCGCGAGGCGCGGTCGCTGCAGCAGCGCCTCGCCCGCGGCGAGCGCATCACGCTGCACGCCGTCGTCCGCGCGCGCAATGACGATGCGATGCCGTACAAAACGGCGGTCGCGACGATTCCGGGAACCGACCCCGCCGCCGGCGACATCGTCTTCAGCTGCCATCTGGATCACGAGAAGCCGGGTGCGAACGACAACGCGAGCGGCTGTTCCGCGAACCTCGAAATTGCGCGAACGCTGAAGACCCTCATCGACGCGAAGCGCATCCCGCCGCCGACGCTGACCATCAGGTTCATCTGGCCATCGGAGATGACCGGGACGATTGCGTACCTGACCAAGTACCCGGACGTCGCGGCCCGCATCAAGGCGGCGGTGCATCTCGATATGGTCGGCGGCGACCCGTTCATCACCAAGTCCGTGCTGCACGTGACGCGGTCTCCGTGGTCGATTGCCACCGTGACCGACGACGTGCAGGAGATCTTCGGTCGGTACGTGATCGACGGCGCCATGCGCGCGGCGGGCGATGGCGACATGTCGCGGGCGATCCGTTCCGCAGGCGGCGCCAAGGACGCGTTCTTTGCCGATGTCACGCCGTACGAAAGTGGCAGCGACCATTGGATCTATCAGGAAGGCGCGTTTCGAATCCCGTCGATCTATCTGCGAGATCATCCCGACATCTACATCCACACCACCGGCGACCTGCCCGACAACATCGAGCCGACGAAGATCAAGCGATCGTCGTTCATCGCGGCCGCGAGTGGGTACTACCTGTCTGGTTTTCGGAACGCCTCGACTGCGCTGCTTCCACTGAGCTACGCCAACGCCTTGGCGAGACTGAGCGAGGATGGCCGGCGTGCCCTTGCGCGCGTCTCGGTCAGTCCGCGAGAAGCGGCGATCGTCATCGGACAGGCGGTCCTGCGCGAACAGCGGCGCATGGCGTCGCTCGGGACGTTCGTGCGTGCGGATCCGGGACAGGCCCTCGATCTCGCGCGAAATCTCGGCGAGACGGGCACGCGGCTCCTGACGACCGTCATGCCCAAAGCGGAGGCGGAGCGCTTCGCGTCGGCTGGGTTCCGGATGCCGGCGACCGACGCGCGGGTTCCGGTTCGCAACCGTTCCATCAAAGGCCCGCTCGCGCCCGGCGGTGAATGGCTCGCGGAAAAAGCCGGCATGGACGCCGCGCGCATCGCGATCACTCGCGTGGACAACGCCGACGATGTCACGTACGAGATCGTCAACTTCATGGACGGTGAGCGCAGCGTCAGCGACATCCGAGACGCGGTCAGCGCTGAATTCGACCCGATCGACGTGAAGATCGTCGCCGAGTACATCGACCTGCTCGCGCGAACGGGGGCGGTCACCTTCAAGTGACTCGGTTCGCTGCAGCGCTCGTCGCGCTGCTCGCCGGCGTGCAGACAGCGGCACTCGATCCGGAGATCGGTGCGGTCTTCTCGCGCGACTGGAAGTTTTCGGCGTCTGAACTAGCCGACCTCAGGAGAGGCCGCGTCGTCAAACACGGCATCGAAACGCCGTCGTTGGGGGAGATCGCAGTAGTCGGCGCGATCCGCGTGACCGCCGCCCCGTCTGCGTTTGTGAACGCCGTCCGCAACATCGTCGAATTCAAGAAAAACCCCGACGTGCTCCAGATAGGCCGCTTCAGCGATCCTCCACAACTCGAGGACCTGCGGGCGCTCACGGTCGGCAAAGATGATTTCGACGCCGCGTCGTGCCGCGTGAACGACTGCGGCGTCCGCCTTCCCGCTGACGCCATCCGACGGCTGCCGACCGAAATCGATGTCAAAGCCCCGGACCTGCAGCAACGCGCCGCCCGCTGGTTCAAGGAGACGTTGTTCACGCACGTCAACGCGTACTGGACGGGAACTTCCGGACGGTTCCTCAGTTACGACGACGACCCCAAACAGGTCAGACCCGTAGAGGAATTCGACGGCCTGATGAAGAACACGCCGGCGATTGGTGCGCTGTCATCGTCCTTGCGAGATCACATCGCCTCGTTTCCGGCGAAGCGCATGGCGGGCGCGGAGGATTTTCTGTACTGGTCCAAGGAAAAATTCGGCATTGCGCCGTTCATTACCGTCACGCATGTCGTGATTGCGTGTCCGTCGGAGCGCCTGTGCCTCGTGGCGTCGAAGGACGTCTACTCGAGCCGGTACATCGACGCGTCGCTGGCGCTGACCATGACGAGTCTCGACGCGGCGGACAGTCGAGCGTTCTACCTCGCCTACATGAACCGGTCGCGTTCCAGCTCGCTCAAGGGACGGATGAGCGGGCTGCGAAAATCCATCGCCGAGCGCCGCGCCCGCGGCGGACTCGAGGAGACGCTGAAGGCGCTGAAGCGCCGGTTCGAAGTCCCCTGAGGGTCTTTATCGATCCTGGCTCGGTTTGGCGGCCCCAGCGAACATGTACTGATCGAACCACTCGAGGTTGTGTTCCATCGTCGCGCGATGACTCTTGGGTTTCGTCGGTCCGTGACCGATGCCGCCAAAGCCCTGATACACGACGAGCTTCGTCGGCACGCGGTTGTCCTGCAGACCCTGATAGAGCTCGTAAGCGTTCGGAAGCGGCACGCGCTGATCGGTGGCGCCGTGCTGGATGAGCGTCGGCGTCTTCGCCTGCTTGATGTACGTGATCGGTGACGTCTTCGCGTAGATGGCGGGATCGTCCCAGGGCGTGGCCTTCAAATACTGGCGCGTGAAAGGGTGAATGTCGGTGTTGACGTAGTACGTCATCCAGTCGGAGATGCCTGCGCCGACCGAGATCGCTTTGAAGCGTGCGGTATCGTGCGTCGCGAGAAAGGCCGAGATGTAGCCGCCCTGGCTCCACCCCATCGTGCCGACGCGCGCGGGGTCGACGAGACCCTTCGCAACGAGCGAGTCGATACCGGAGAGCACGTCCCACGCGTCGCCGACCCCGAGGTTGCGAACGTTCAGCGATCGGAACTTCTCACCGTAGCCGGCGCTGCCGCGGTAGTTCGGCTCGAGAACGAGGATGCCCCGCGGAACCCAGATGTCGATCGGATAGATGGCGCTGGTGAATGGCACTGCGCGTGAGACGCCGGTCGGACCGCCGTGGATCACGACCAGGAGCGGATATTTCCGCGCCGGGTCGAAATCCACGGGCTTGTGCAGGACGCCTTCGATCGCCGCGCCGTCCTGGCTCCTCCACGACACGATCTCGAGCGTGCCGGTCGTCCACGCGGATGTCTGAGCGTTCGTGTCGGTCAGCTTCTTCTCGCCGCTGCGACCGGCGGCCCCTGTCGATGACGACACGTAGACCTCCGGCACCGACGCCGCGTCGGATCTCATGAACGCGACGGTTCGACCATCGGAGGAGAACGAGAATGATGAATTGGCCGTCCGATCGGCGGTGGGCATTTTCGCCACCGCCTTCGTTGCAGGATCGAGACGGAAGAGATAAGCGTAGGTTCGCTCCATCGCGGCGAAGAACAGCCCGTCGGCCGTCCACTTGACGATGGATGGTTCCTCGTCGAACGCGGCAGTCAACGCCGTCGGCGTGCCGCCAGCCGCCGGCACGACGGCGATCACGCTGTTCGTGTAATAGAACGCCGGGTTCGCCATGGCCGATTCGAAAGCGATCCGGGAACCATCGGGTGACCACTCCGGGTTTGTATCGGGTCCGTCCTGCGTGACGAGCTTTCGGATCGTTCCATCAGCGACCGTGACGATGGAAATGTCGGTGGAGCCCGAGGCAGCCGGCGTGGGATTCTGCTTGTGGTCGAACGCGATGCTCTTTCCATCAGGCGACCACGCGAAGTTGCCGACCGTGAACGCGCCCGAGGTCAGCGATTTCGTGGATTTCGATTGGACGTCGATGGTCCAGAGGTGTGACATCCGGTGGTCCTGGTCGACGACTTCGAATTCGCCGTATTTCTTGTCGCGATCTTTCACGGCGGCGCTTTTGGGTTCCGTCGCCGTGTACGCGATCGTCTTGCCGTCAGGCGACCACGCGAAGCCGCCGACGCCGTCCTCCGCTGCGGTCAGCGCCATGGCGTCACCTGCCGACGGGTTGATGACGTAAATCTGGCGCTTGTCAGTGCGATCGGAGATGAAAGCCAGTCTCGCGCTGTCGGGTGACCAGTGGGGCGACTGGCTGGATTTCTTCGAGCTGGTCAGCTGCTTTAACGCGCCCGTCGCGGCGTCGGCGATCCAGATCTGCATCTCGTACGAGTTGTCGTCCCAATTGGTTTCGCGAATGGTGTACGCGACCATTCGCCCGTCGGGTGAGATCTCCGGTGACCCGGCCCGCTTGAGCGAAAGCACCTGATCAACGGTCGGCACGGTGCGCGACGGAGCTTGCGCAGCCGCGAGCGTGGCACCGAGGACGACAGCAATGGGGAAGAGGGCAGTGCGCATGCGGCGGAGTATAGCGGCAAGCCAGGGCCTCTGTAGGGCTAAGGGCTCAGGGACGAGGGCTTAGGAAAGGGTTGAGAGGGAAGGGCTTAGCCATCGAAGGACTTTGCTTGAGCCCCGCGCTCGAGGTGCAGGAGTATTCACAGGCGGTCAGCTGGGCTGCGCAAACCGCGCTGCGCGACATCATCGGCCGGACGGCGCTCACGGATCTTCTGCGCGGACGCGAGCGGATCGAAACCGAACTGCAGCAACTGATCGACGCGCGGTCGAACCCGTGGGGCATCACCGTGCAGTCCGTCGAGATGCGCGACGTCGTGATCCCCAACGCACTTCAAGACGCGATGTCCCGCGAGGCGCAGGCCGCGCGGGAAAAGCAGGCACGGATCATTCTCGGACAGGCGGAGATGGAAATCGCACGCTCCTTCCAGGAGGCGGCGAAGGCGTATCAGGACAACCCGACGGCGCTCCACCTTCGGGCCATGAACATGCTCTACGAGGGCCTGAAGGAAAAAGGTGCGCTCATGCTCGTACCGAGCAGCGCGGTCGAGTCGATGGGCATGGGCGGACTGCTGGGAGCCGCGGCGCTGCAGCAGCAGCAGCTGACCGGCGGCAACAGCGCCAAGAAGGTCGAGTAAGGGGACGCGGGTTCTTCGCCGGCGAGCCGCCGGTGCGCCCGGTGACCGATCGTGCCGGGCGGGCGGCGGTCGACGCGTACGACGCAGCGAAGCAGGTATTTGTCGACAGGTGTTCTTCAACAACGAACCAGAGGTGCGGCGCGAACTGCGCGCGTTCGTCAAGACCGCATCCACACAGGGAGGTTGACAATGGCCACGCCAGACTTCGTAGACCGGCAGGCCCTGCTGCTCCGGCTGTTGCTCGCGATTGTCGGCGTTGTACTCGCCGTCATCGGCTGGTGGCGCTGGATGACATAGCCGCCGAATGATCTCGCCGGCGGCAGCCCGCTAGCGCGCGGGCTGCGCCGTCGATGGCGACGATCGCTTGACGGTCGTGATTGTCAGCTGCGATGGATACTGCTTCGAGTGGTGCACGGCATTGTGTGCGACCACCCCCTTGCTCTCATCGTAGTTGCTGCCGCCGGTATTCAGGTTGCGATCGAAGCGCGGGAAATTGCTGCTCGAGACCTCGATCCGCAGACGATGGCCGGCGTCGAAGTAGTTGCTGGTGTTGAGCGGCTGGAGCGCGACCTTGTAGACCTTGCCGTTTTCCATCCACGCCAGAGGTTTGTCGTAGCCATCCCGATAGCGCATCCGCTGAATGGATTCGTCGAGATTGTAAGCGCGTCCGTCCGGATAGACGTCGAGCACCTTCACTGTGAAATCGGTGTCCTTCGCGTCGGACGACACATAGAGCGTCGGTGTGATCGGACCGCTGACCTCGGTACCTTCCTTGAACGGATCGGATGTGAAGACGAGAATGTCTTCGCGCGCTTCCATGCGGCGCTGGTCGAACGCGCCGGCCTGAACTGCGGTCCCGGTGCAGCACACGTTGCCGCCGTACGACAACACCGGGTTCAACGGATCGTAGGTGAACGAGTCCGGCTTGTCGGCGTCGGGCGCGGCGGCTGCCAGCGTGCCGTCACCGCCGAGCGAATTCGCGCGGCCGCCACTCGAAAGATAGAACGTCATCGGCTGCGCTCCTGCAGGTGGCCAGGTGTCGGACGTCTGCCACTTGTTCATGCCCATCGTGAAGTAAGTGACTTTAGGCAGCGAGCTCAGGCGCGCACTGGACTCGCCCTTCAGGAAGCGATCGAAGAATCCATAGACGATCTCGTTGTAGTCGAGACGCGCGTCGCCCATGCTGCGCTCGCCGACGACGGTGTCGGCCGTTGCCCGCGTGTAGGAGCAGTGCGCGACCGGCGCGATGACCGCCCACTGCTCGTTCGCGACTTCCGGCGACGCCGTCTTGCGCACGTGGTTGTAGAGCGCGAGATTCGGGCCCACCGATACGTCGTACCAGGACATGAACCACAGGCCGGGCACGTTCAGCTTCTGATCATCGTGATACAGACCGCCGCGGTACCACGCCGCATCGTTCGGTGCACGCTGAATCATCTTGCCGCCGGTCTCAACCGGCATTGCGTCGGCGTAAATGCCGTGCGGTCCGTCAACGTCCTTGAGGATGTCTCGGACGGGCAGCGTCCAGAGGGCCTTCGACCAGTCCACCGGCGGGAGCTGCTGCGCGAGATCAAACGATTTCGACGCGCGGATCAAATCTTCGCGCGACGTGTTCGGCGGGAACATCGGCCGTACCTGATTCTGTTCGCCGTACAGCCAGGCGATGAACAGCATCTGGACCGCGCCGCCGCGGTACCAGTTGCCCTGCTCGTAATATGGTCCGACCCGCCCGACACCGGCGCCGAACCCCTGTACGTTCATGGCGGCGTAGCCCGGGTGGCCGAGCGACGCGACCGCCATCTGATATTCGGCCGTGGAGGAGCAGCCTGTCGTGCCGATCTTTCCATTCGACCACGGCTGCTTGGCCAGCCAGTCGATGGTGTTGAAGCCGTCCTGGCGCGATCCGAGGATGTCGTAGTTGCCTTCCGAGAAGAAATGGCCGCGTTCGTTCTGCACGACGTACGCGTAGCCGCGCTTGACCGCCGCGAGCTGCGCGCTCATGTCGGCGGGCACGCCGTTGTGGACGTCCCAGAAGTTGAAGTTGTAGGGCGTCCGGACCCAGACCGTCGGAACCTTTCCGGTCGCGTTCTTCGGACGATAGATGTCCGTGGCGAGGCGGACGCCGTCGGGCATCGGCATCATGACCTTGCGATCGACGACCGCAATCGACTGCAGCTCGTTTTCGGTGTCCCAACGCCGCTGCTTGTCCGCGGCGGACAGGCTGCTCTGTTGCTGCGCAACGAGAATCGCGGTCGCACAGACCGCGGCGGACAGGCCGCCGAGAACGAGGTTCCGCATGGTCTTCTTCATGCGCCGATGATAGCGAAACAGAAAGGCCCGCGCCTGATCGATTTTCTTCCACAGGCGGTGGGGCCCACCCCCGCCGCGTTCTAACGCCGATGCTTTACTCAGGCTTCACAGGCCTTCGTTCAGCATGGGCGCAGGCGCTCCTTGCCCACCCGACCCACGAGACCTACCCAACCCATCTAGTACCGATAGTGGCTCGGCTTATACGGTCCCTCGACCGGAACGCCGATATAGTCCGCCTGGTCTTTCGTCAACGTCGTGAGCTTGACGCCCAGCTTATCCAGATGCAGCCGCGCGACCTCTTCGTCCAGCTTCTTGGGCAGCATGAACACGGTCTTGCCATACTTTTCCGCGGCGGCATGCAGTTCGAGCTGCGCGAGCACCTGATTGGTGAATGACGCCGACATCACGAAGCTCGGATGGCCGGTCGCGCAGCCCAGGTTGAGCAGCCGCCCTTCCGCCAGCACCATCACGCTGTGGCCATCGGGAAAACGGAACTCGTCGTACTGCGGCTTGATGTTGATCCGCTCGATGCCGGCGAATTTCTTCAGGCCGGCCATGTCGATCTCGTTGTCGAAGTGGCCGATGTTGCCGACGATGGCCTTGTCCTTCATCCGCGCCATGTGCTCGACGGTGATGATGTTGTGGTTACCGGTCGCCGTGATGAAGATGTCCGCCGTTTCGAGCACATCGTCGATCGTCGCGACCTGGTAGCCTTCCATCGCCGCCTGCAGCGCGCAAATCGGATCGATTTCCGCGACGACGACGCGGCAGCCCTGCCCGCGCAGCGCCTGCGCGCAGCCCTTGCCGACTTCGCCGTAGCCGAACACGACCGCGACCTTGCCGCCGAGCATCACATCCGTCGCCCGCGCGAGGCCGTCCGGGAGCGAATGACGGCAGCCGTAGATGTTGTCGAACTTGCTCTTGGTCACCGAGTCATTGACGTTGATGGCGGGGAAGAGCAGCGTGCCGGCTTCCATCATCTGATACAGGCGATGCACGCCCGTCGTCGTTTCCTCGCTCACCCCGCGAATCGTGGACGCGATGCGCGTGTAACGTCCCTTGTGCTTCGCCATGGACTGGCGAATCGTGTCGAGGATGACGCCCCATTCCTCGGGTTCCTTATCCGCGTCGAACGCCGGCACCTTGCCAGCCTTTTCGAACTCGGCGCCTTTGTGCACCAGCAGTGTCGCATCGCCGCCATCGTCGACGATGAGTGTCGGGCCGCTGCCGTCGGGCCACTCGAGCGCCTGTTCCGTGCACCACCAGTACTCGTCGAGCGTCTCGCCTTTCCACGCGAAGACCGGCGTGCCCTTCGGATTCGTCACCGTGCCACCCGTCTCGGGCCGGCCGACGACGACGGCGGCTGCGGCGTGATCCTGCGTCGAGAAGATGTTGCACGAGACCCAGCGCACGTCGGCGCCAAGCTCGGTCAATGTCTCGATGAGCACCGCCGTTTGAATCGTCATGTGCAGCGAGCCCATGACGCGCGCGCCGGCAAGCGGCTTCTTCGCCCCGTACTGCCTGCGAAGCGCCATCAGGCCCGGCATCTCCTGCTCGGCGAGGCGGATTTCCTTGCGTCCGAAATCGGCTTCGGCAAGGGACTTCACTCTGTACGGCTCGCGCCCGGCCGATTTGGCCGCCGCGAACGGATGAACGTTTTCGAGAACAGACGCCATTCAGACTTCTCCTTCCAAGGATTACGAGTGCGTGGTCCTGACGCCGGCGGCGACGAACAGCGCCGGGCCCTTGGCTTTCGGGTCGGGCGGGAGTGCCGCGACCCGGACATCATCGAAACGCGCGCCGGCCAGCAGAGAGCCGATGTGCTCGTCTGAAAATCCCAGCCAGACGTGTCCCATCTGCTGCCGGTAGTTGTCGCGATCGTGCGGCAGCATGTCCACAACGACGACGCGCCCACCGGGCTTGACGACGCGCGCCACTTCGGCGAGCGCCTTGTCCGGCTCTGGGACGTGATGCAGCACCAGCATCAGCGTCGCCGCGTCGAGGCGCCGGTCGTCGACCGGCAGCGCCTCGAGATCGCCGCGCCGCAGCTCGACGTTGTCGAAGGACTGCAGCCGTTTTCTTGCGGCCTGAAGCATCGCTGCCGAGCCATCGATGCCGACGACGCGCGCGACGAACGGCGCGAGCGCCGCGCTCACCTGGCCGGTGCCGCAGCCGAGATCACCAACGGTCCACGCCGGATCGGCGAAGGCGCCCAGCGCGGCGAGATGAAACCGGTCACCGAACATCTCGTCGCGCAGCCGATCCCACTGTCCCGCGGACGACGAAAAGAATTCCTGCGATTTCGTGCGCCGCTCGGCGAGCACCGTGGAGAGCCGGCGCTGGTCGTGCGCGGCTGACGACGAGGCTCCCACCTGGTCGCGCACCAGCTGCCAGAGTTTGCGCGCCGGCGCGTCGAGGTCCTCCCGGGTCAGCGTATAGAGGTTGCTCGTCCCCTCGGCACGGGCGGTAACCCAGCCCGCGTCCGAGAGCCCTTTCAGGTGCCGGCTGACCGTGGACTGCGGCAGCTGCGTGATGCCGCACAGCTCACTGACCGTCAGCTCGTGCCGGTCCAGCAGGAGCAGGATGCGGCTCCTCGTCGTGTCGGCGAGCGAGGCCATCTGGTCGAGAATTACCGGTGCCCGAGCATTCATCCGTAAAACCGGATGTAAGGATACATACGGAAGCGGATCTGGTCAAGTGGGCAGGCGGGTCGGGGAGGGGTCAGGTGGGGCGGGCGGGTAGGTCAGGTCGGGGGCGAGCTCAGCGAACGGCCGACGCCGTCGCGCAGATCTGAATGCCGGCCCCGCCGCTAGGCTGCGCAGCGCAGTAATCCTGGATGGCTTGCAGAACTTCCTCGCGCGCGGCCGTCTGTGCGCGATTCTTCGACGCGTTGCTGATCGCGTTCAACAGCTTGCCCGCGCCGAGCTTGCCGACGACATTTTCGACTGCGAGCGTCACGATCTGACCGCCGGAAAAGGCCGCATAAGGCTGCAGCAGCGGGTTGTCGACCGCCGGCCACGTCACACGCTGGATTTCGTCCCAGTAGATGCCGCCCGCCGACGCGCGGGTGGTCCTGAAGTCCAGGGTCGCCAGGAGCTCTTCAATCCGCTGCCGCTCGAGGATCTGGATGCGGAACGTCGGTCGCTCGTCGAGCGATCGCAGGGACAAAAGTGGCTGGCGTTCGAGGGCGGTTCTGATGCGGTCCACCGACACGGGGAGGGTGAAACCGTTCGCCCTGTCTTCCGCATAGTCCTGTGCAGATGACGATTGTCCCGCGCCGGCAGGCTGCGCCCCGGCCGCACTCGCGGCCAGGATCGCCGCAAACACAAGAACCGTCAGGCGCATATCGTTATGACGACCGCCGAAGGCGACCGGCCGCCGGCGCACAAGCGTAACGAGGTTGCACGAGTTGCGCCAGCGGAACCCGTCCGGTTCCGGACAGATGCGGACTTGCGCCGAGAGGCGTAAAATCGGGGCAACAACGAGGGAGAACCCGATGCACCAGGTGCCGCGCCAAGACCAACTCGAACTCGCCGCCGCGATCGTTGCGGGTGCGAGGCGCCGGCCGAGCCAGGCGTTCGGCGAATACTTCGACGACCATGGCGGCTCCTGTGCGCTCGGTGCGGCATACGAAGGCGCCTACACGTTGCCGGAAGACGCGCACGCCATCCGCCCGCGTCTCGATCGCATCTTCGACTGCCTCGAAAACGTGCGCCGGCAATGTCCCGTCGGCTGCAAGAAGCGCCTTCCGCTCAACGCGATCATCCTCCACCTGAACGACGATCATCACTGGACGCGCGAGCAGATTGCCGACTGGCTGAAGCAATAGCGATCGCGGTATCGTCCGCGAGTGCCCGAGCTGCCCGACGTCGTCGTCTACCTCGAGGCGCTGACCCGTCACGTCGTCGGCGAACGTCTCGAGAACATCAAGCTGTTCAGTCCATTCGTGCTGCGTTCCGTCGAGCCTCCGCTCGATGCGGTATTTGGACGGAAGGTGACCGGCGTCCGGCGGGTCGGCAAACGCATCGTTCTCGACTTCGAGCCCAACTCGGCAGGCGAACCGCCGTTGTTCCTCGTCATCCATCTGATGATCGCCGGACGCCTGCGCTGGCGGGCGCGCGACGAAAAGCTCGGCATCGGCTCGAAGCTGCTCCTCGCATCGTTTAGCTTTCCGAAGGGGACGATGTACTTCACGGAGGCCAGCTCGAAAAAACGCGCGTCGATCCAGCTGGTCCACGGCGTGCAGTCATTGCACGCCCTCGACCCAGGTGGCATCGAGCCTCTCGAGGTGTCGTTCGATGATTTTCACGCGGCGCTCGTCCGGGAGAACCACACCGTGAAGCGAAGCCTGACCGATCCGCATCTGTTCAGTGGAATCGGCAACGCCTACTCCGACGAGATCCTGCACTCCGCGAAGCTGTCGCCGTTGAAGTTGACGCGCTCCCTGACGGACGAGGAAGTCCGCCGGCTGTACGTGGCGGCGCGAGCGACGCTGACCGCGTGGACCGCTCGCCTGCGTGAACAGACTGGAGACGGCTTTCCCGAGAAGGTCACTGCGTTTCATGACGCGATGGCGGTGCACGGGCGTTTCAAGAAGCCCTGTCCCGTCTGCGGGGCGCCGGTCCAGCGCATCGTCTACGCCGACAACGAATGCAACTACTGCGCGGTATGCCAGACGAACGGACGGCGGCTCGCGGACCGTTCGCTCTCGCGCCTCCTGAAGGACGACTGGCCACGGTCGATCGAAGCGCTCGAGTAGCGCGGTTCCCTTCGGCTGACCGCCTCCGCCAAGGCGTCGGCGAAGCCTCGCGCTCGTCGGCTCGAGTGCCGCCTTGCCAAATCAAATCAATAAATGTAGATTTATAGATATGAAGGACGCCTCAGCGCTCTACCGACTGCTCGGCGACGAGGCCAGGCTCCGGCTCCTGCGCGTGCTGTCCCGAGAGCGCCTGAACGTGACGGAGTTGACGGGCGTCCTGGGGCTGGCGCAATCCGGTGTCTCGCGCCATCTCGGTCTGCTGAAGGACGCCGGCCTCGTGGCCGAAGAGCGCGATGGCGGTTTCAGCTATTACCGCGCCGCGCCCATCGCGGGACCGCTGGCCGAGGTCCTGCGCCGCCAGTTCGAGGAGTCTTCGGCCGACCTTATGGTTCGGGCCGACGATGCCCGCCTGCACGAGGTCCTGCGGGTCCGCAAGGAAAATTTCGATGCGCACGCCGGGCCCGATACGCGCGACGCGCGTCAGCTGGTCCCCGGCCGGAGCTGGGCGGCGTGGTCCCGGGCGCTCGGTCTGCTGCTGCCGCCGCTGCGCGTCGCCGACCTCGGCTGCGGCGAAGGTTATCTGACCATTGAAGCGGCGCGCTGGGCCTCGAACGTCATTGCCGTCGACCGATCGGCAACCGTACTCGCAAGGGCGAAAGCGCTCGCGCGGCGCCGGCACGTCTCGAACGTGATCTGGAAGAAAGGTGAGCTCGAGAAGCTTCCGATCGGTGACGACGCGGTGGATGTCGTGATGCTTGCGCAGGCCCTGCATCACGCCCAGGATCCGGTCCGCGCCCTGAGCGAAGCTGTGCGCGTCGTCGTGCCCGGTGGGCGCGTGCTCATCCTCGACCTTCGCGCTCACGACGAGCAGTGGGTGCGCGCCAAGCTGGGAGACCGGAAGCTTGGATTCGCCGACGACGAATTAAAGAAGATGATGACGGCGGCCGGGCTGACGGATCCGAAGGCCGGTGTCGGCGCCCGTAAGACGGGCGATCCCTTTATCGTGCTGATCGCATCGGGAACGAAACCACATGCAGCCATCAAAACACGCAGACGTCCGGCGCACGCTTGAGCAGCTGTTAGCCCGCAGGATTCTCGTCCTCGACGGGGCGATGGGGACGATGATCCAGCGGCACAAGCTGACGGAAGACGACTTCCGGGGCAAACGGTTCGAAAACCATCCGCGCGAGCTCAGAGGCAACAACGACCTGCTCGTGCTGACGCGCCCGGACGTCATCGGCGACATCCATCGGCAGTATCTCGCCGCTGGCGCGGACATCATCGAGACCTGCACGTTCAGCGGGACATCGATCGCGCAATCGGATTACGGCCTCGAGTCGATCGTCTACGAGCTGAACGTCGCGGGGGCGAAGCTCGCGCGCGCGGCCGTCGACGAATGGACGGTGACGACGCCCGAGCGGCCGCGGTTCGTCGCGGGGTCGATGGGTCCGACGAACCGGATCCTCTCGATCTCGCCGGACGTCAACAACCCGTCGTTCCGCAACATGACGTTCGATCAGCTGAAGGCGGCGTTCAAGGATCAGCTGCTCGGTTTGATTGATGGCGGGAGCGACCTCCTGCTCTTCGAGACGATCGTCGACACGCTGAACGTCAAAGCCGGAATCGTGGCGCTCGAAGAGATCTACGAAGAGCGCGGGACGCGTGAGGAAGATCGGCTCCCGCTGATGATCTCGGTCACGATTACCGATCGCAGCGGGCGCACGCTCGCCGGCCAGATGATCGATGCGTTCTGGGTGTCGATCGCGCACGCGAGACCGTTCAGCGTCGGCATCAACTGTGCGCTCGGCGCGCGCGACATGCGGCCGTACCTCGCCGAGCTCTCGCGCGTTGCGGACTGCTACGTCAGCTGCTACCCCAACGCCGGGCTGCCCAACGCCTTCGGGCAGTACGACGAGCAGGCTGCCGAGACGGGCGCGTACCTCCACGAGTTCGCGACCAGCGGTTTCGTCAATATCGTCGGGGGCTGCTGCGGAACCACGCCGGATCACATCGCGGCGATCGCCCGGGCGGTTGAAGGCCTGGCGCCGCGCCGCCGTCCAGCGGCGGCCGAATCAGGCCATCGATATACAGAACTCGCGGGCCTCGAGACGCTGACGATCCGGCCCGATTCGAATTTCCAGATGATCGGCGAGCGCACGAACGTCACGGGATCCGCGCGTTTCGCGCGCCTCATTCGCGCGGGGAACTACGCGGAGGCGACGGCGGTCGCCCTCGACCAGGTTCGTGGTGGTGCGAACCTCATCGACGTCAACATGGATGAAGGCATGCTCGATTCCGAGCGCGCGATGACGGATTTCCTCAACTACATCGCGACCGAGCCGGAGATTGCTCGCGTGCCCGTGATGATCGACAGCTCGAAGTGGTCGGTCATTCTGGCCGGTCTCAAATGCGTCCAGGGCAAGGGCGTCGTCAATTCGATCAGTCTGAAGGAGGGCGAAGAGGAGTTCCTGAAGAAAGCGTCGCTCGTCCGCCGCTACGGCGCGGCCGTGGTCGTGATGGCGTTCGACGAACGCGGCCAGGCCGATACCATCGAGCGCAAGGTCGGCATCTGCCAGCGCGCCTACCGCCTGCTGACGGAGCACGCCGGCTGGAATCCGTCGGACATCATCTTCGACCCGAACGTGCTGGCCATTGCCACCGGCCTCGAGGAGCACAACGCGTACGCGATCAACTTCATCGAGGCGGCGCGGGCGATCAAAGAGACGTGTCCCGGCGTCAGGATCAGCGGCGGGATCAGCAACCTGTCGTTCTCGTTTCGCGGCAACGACGTGGTCCGCGAAGCCATCCATTCGGCGTTCCTGTATCACGCGATCAAGGCCGGGCTCGACATGGGCATCGTCAACGCCGGTCAGCTCGTCGTCTACGAGGACATTCCGAAGGACCTGCTCGAGCACGTCGAGGACATCATCTTCAACCGACGGCCCGACGCCACGGAGCGGATGGTGGAGTTCGCCGCGACCGTCAAAGGCGAGGGAAAGAAAAAGGAACTGGATCTTGCGTGGAGGACCGGGCCTGTCCAGGCACGCCTCAGCCACGCACTCGTGCACGGTGTCGTGGATTTCATCGAGGTCGACGTCGAGGAAGCACGGCAGAAATACGCGCGCCCGCTCGAAATCATCGAAGGTCCGCTGATGGACGGCATGAAGGTCGTCGGCGATCTGTTCGGGGCCGGGAAGATGTTCCTTCCCCAGGTCGTGAAGTCGGCGCGGGCGATGAAGAGGGCGGTCGCGTACCTCGAGCCATTCATGGCGGCGGAGCGCGAGGCCCGGATGGCAGCCGGCGGCGCCGCCGAGACCGCGTCGAAAGGCAAGATTGTCCTCGCCACCGTCAAGGGCGACGTCCATGACATCGGCAAGAACATCGTCGGCGTGGTGCTGGGGTGCAACAGCTACGAGGTCGTGGACCTCGGCGTGATGGTGCCCTGCGACAAGATTCTGCAGACGGCTATCGATGAGCGCGCCGATCTCATCGGTCTTTCGGGTCTCATCACACCGTCGCTCGACGAGATGGTCTTCGTGGCCCGCGAAATGGATCGTCGTGGGTTCACGACGCCGCTGCTGATTGGCGGCGCGACCACGAGCCGGCAGCATACAGCCGTGAAAATTGCGCCCGAGTACGGGGGAAGCACCGTCCACGTGCTCGACGCGTCCCGCGTCGTCGACGTGGTGACGAACCTGCTGAGCGAGGAACGCCGGGCGACGTTCGTCCGGGAGAATGTCGATCTCCAGGACAAGCTGCGCGAGCAGCACGGCGCGCGCAAGCAGCGCCCGCTGCTCGGGTACGACGATGCGTTCGCGAACCGTTTGAAGATCGATTGGGAGCGGGAACGGCTGCCTCCATTGCCATTCACGGGTGCGAGGAAGCTCCTGTCGATCGAGTTGGACCAGCTGCTCCCCTATATCGACTGGACGTTCTTCTTCACGGCCTGGGAGCTGAAGGGCTCGTTCCCGGCCATTCTGGATCATCCGCAGTACGGCACGGCTGCGCGCGACTTGTACGCGAGCGCGCTGCTGCTCCTCGAACGCATCGTCCGCGATCGATTGCTGACGGCCAATGCGGTTTACGGTTTCTGGCCTGCTGCGAGCGAGCACGACGACATCGTCGTGTATCGCGATCTGGACCACACGGGTGAACTCACGAGGTTCAACCTACTGCGCCAGCAGGAGGCCATGGCGAGCGGCCAGTCCAACCTGTCGCTGGCGGACTTCATCGCACCGCGGGGCGCGCGGCTCCCGGTGCCGACGGACTCGATTGGCGCGTTTGCGGTGACGGCCGGCATCGGCGCCGACGAACTCGCGCGGCGGTTCGAGCGCGAGCACGACGATTACAGCGCCATCCTCGTCAAAGCGCTCGCCGATCGGCTGGCCGAGGCGCTCGCGGCGTATCTGCACGCCGTCGCGCGGAGGGAATGGGGCATCGACGACGGGTCGACCCCGCAGCAGGTGCTCGCGGAGCAGCATCGCGGCATCCGCCCGGCGTTCGGTTATCCCGCGTGCCCCGACCACTCCGAGAAGTTCAAGCTCTTTGATCTGCTTGGTGCGCGCGAGGTCGGCATCGATCTCACCGACAACGCGGCGATGACGCCCGCGGCGAGTGTCAGCGGGCTGTACTTCGCGAGCCGGCACGCACGGTACTTCACCGTCGGCCGGATCGATCAGGATCAGATTGCCGCCTACGCTCGCCGCAAGGGACAGTCGACCGAGCAGGTCGAACGCTGGTTGACGCCGAACCTGGCCTACGAACCAGCGCGCTGCTGATCCAATCAGCGCCTGACAAAGAGTCCGTGAAGTACCGGCACTAGTTGACTAAATACGACGAAATATGACTTAATGAGCATGTAGCTGCTCAATTCTGATATTCGTGTGCCGAAATAACACACTTCAAGACATAGCGGTTTTATTGGTGTTTTTGGCAGTCTTGCGACAGGCTCGAAATCAATGTTCCGCAATGGCACAACAAGAGCCGGAAATGCACTCTTGCCGTTCGGTTCGTCATGTTTGATAAGTGGTTTTATTTCAGATGTTTACTGATATTGTTACAAGAACAGTTCGAATGGCGACAATTTTGCTAATCGCCCGGGCGTCATGATTCCCTCTTTTTCACATCGGACGACACGCCGCAAGGCCGTGTGGGGTCCGAATCGTACCGCGGCGGCGGTGGCCGCGGTGGCCCTCATCCTTCTCGGGTTTACGTCAACGGCGTCGGCAGCGGATTCTTCGAGCGCGAGTGTCATGCGCGCGCGTCCCGGCCGGCCGAATGCCTATGCACGTCCGTACAGACTCGACGCCGAATTGAACCGTCGCTCCGTGTCTGGAAACTCCGGCACGACTCGCGTCATCGTCGAATGGCAGCCGGGCGCGGAACTCCCGGCGGCGTTCCGGCGCTTTGCCCGACGCAATGGCAACCTCAGTCTGCTGAACGGATCGGTTCTCGATCTGCCGAACGGTCTGCTGCGCAGCCTGGCGTCGAATCCGAGCGCGCTTCGCGTCCACTACGATCGGCCGACGTTCAAGCACGACTACCGCACTTCAGTCACGATCGGTGCGCGGGCAATTCAGCAGGCACTCGGTTACACCGGTGCGGGCGTCGGCGTTGCGGTCATCGACTCCGGCATCACGACGTGGCACGACGACCTGACGAGCCGCTCGGGCAGCGCGTACCCCTTCGGCAACCAGCGCGTCTCGGCCTTCGTCGATTTCGTCAACGGCATCACGACGCCGTACGACGATGATGGACATGGTTCGCACGTCGCCGGCATCATCGCGGGGAACGGCTACGACTCGAATACGAAGTATGCGGGCGTGGCGCCGGATGCAGACCTCGTCGTGCTCAAAGTTCTCGACGCACAGGGCAACGGCACGATTTCCAATGTCATCCAGGCTCTCGACTGGGTGCTCGCGAACCGAACGCAGTACAACATCCGGGTCGTCAACCTGTCTGTCGGCGCGGCTATCAACGAATCGGTACTGGACCGACCCGCTGACGCTCGCCGCCAAGCGCCTCGTCGATGCCGGCGTCGTCGTCGTGTCCGCCGCAGGAAATCTCGGCAACAACGCGCTGGGCCAGCCACAGTACGGCGGGATCGGCGCGCCGGCGAACGCGCCGTGGGTGCTGACCGTCGGCGCATCAAGCACGAATGGAACGACCGGACGCGAGGACGACACGATGGCGTCGTTCAGCTCACGCGGTCCGACGTATCTCGATTGGGCGGCGAAACCCGACCTCGTCGCTCCCGGCGTCGGGACGGTTTCACTTGCGACGGCCGGCAGCGCGCTTTACGACGCCAAACCGACGGCGCTCCTGCCAGGAACGGCACCGACGTTCGCGATGCCATATCTGAGCCTGAGCGGCACGAGCATGGCGGCGCCGGTCGTCAGCGGCACCGTGGCTGTGATGCTGCAGGCCAATCCGTCGCTCACGCCCAACGCCGTGAAAGCGATTCTTCAGTACACGGCGCAGGTGTACGCGAACTACGACCCGCTCACTGAAGGCGCGGGTTTCCTGAACGCCATCGGTGCGGTCCGCCTCGCGCGCTTCTACGCGACGGCGCAGCCAGGCCAGACCTTCCCGGCGCAGGCAATGTGGAGTCGCCACATCGTCTGGGGCAACCACCAACTGAGCGGCGGGGTCCCCATTCCAACCGCAAATGCGTTCGCTCTTGGTACCACGTGGGGCGTTGCGAGCACCGACGCCGGCGACAACATCGTCTGGGGCACGGCGCGCGACGGTGACAACATCGTCTGGGGCACGGCGCGCGATGGTGACAACATCGTCTGGGGTACGGCCCGTGGCGACGACAACATTGTCTGGGGCACGAGCTGCGGCGGCGGTGACTGCGACAACATCGTGTGGGGCACCGCACGTGACGGCGACAACATCGTGTGGGGCACGGCGCGTGATGGCGACAACATCGTCTGGGGCACCGCCGGCGCCGATGGCGACAACATCGTGTGGGGCACGGCCCGCGGCGACGACAACATCGTCTGGGGCACGCTCGCTGACGGTGACAACATCGTCTGGGGCACGGCCGTCGACGGTGACAACATCGTCTGGGGCACCGCGGTCGACGGTGACAACATCGTGTGGGGCACCGAGAGCGGTGGCGACAACATTGTCTGGGGCACGGCCGCTGACGGATCGCAGGTCCTGTGGGACCAGGCGACGAACACGCCGATTGACTGGACCACGATGGGGTCGTTGTTCCCGCGCCTGAGCGACGAGCAGATCTTCTACGTGATGGGCGTACTGGCCACGCTGCCGACGGCAGCCGCACCAACGACGCCTGGTCCGGTTGATCTGCCGCTTGGAACCACTGGCGGGCCGGGTGGACAGGATCCCGCGCCGCCGACGCTCGATCCGATTCTCACGCCGACGGGCGGCGTTCCCCTGCCGCTCTTGCCTCCTGTACCGTCGATGCCTGCGCCGGGAGCCTTCTAATGGAGAAGATGCCGTATCAGCCGGGAGTCGAGCACCTCGAACTGGCGATCGCCTCGCCGGCAACGATCACGAGCGACTGGCAGCGCGCGTTGCCGACGCTGCACGGCGAACAGGTCGTGTTGCGCGACCTGCGATCGTCGGATGCCGCTTCGTTATTCGCTCTGCTGACGACTGAAGAAGTCTCTCGTTTCATTTCGCCGCCACCGACGGACGTTCAGGGCTTCGAACGATTCATCGCGTGGGCGCACCGTCAGCGGACCGCTGGGACGTACGTCTGCTTCGCGGTCACGTTGAAGGGCTTCGACACGGCGATCGGCATCTTCCAGGTCCGGCAGCTGGATTCGAACTTCGACCTCGCCGAATGGGGTTTTGCGATCGGCTCGGCGTTCTGGGGGAGCGGCGTCTTTCAGGACGGCGCCGAACTCGTGCTCGACTTCGTCTTCGACGCGTTGGGCGTGCGGCGGCTCGAGGCGCGAGCGGCCGTCGCCAATGGACGGGGCAACGGCGCGCTCGTCAAGATCGGTGCGGTGCAGGAGGCCGTCCTGCGCAAGTCATTCGTGCGTGACGGCCAGCTCCTGGATCAGGTGCTGTACTCGGTCATCGCCGAAGATCGGCGCGCGACGAGGAAGCCCGCTCGACGGAGCACGTACGCGGGACCCAGCGTCCGCGTTCACTAATCGCGTTTCGCTCCGCCTGCGCTGGGCGTCCCGGCGGTCGCCCGGCCGCTGACGCCAACCGCCGCGCCGTCTGCTGCGCGGCGATCGTTTCCACCTTCCAGGACGTCGTTCTTCGAATCGTAAGTGATGACCTGTGCGACGCCCTGGCCGCCGCCTTCGCGCAGCGTGTGACCGCGGCGTTCGAGCTCCCTGATCGTGTCCGCGGAGAACCCGAATTTCTCGAAATAGATCTCGTCGGGCAGCCACTGATGATGGAAGCGCGCGGCGTCAACGGCTTCCTGTGCGTTCATCCCGAAATCAACGGCGTCGACGATCGTCTCGAGCACAGTATTGATGATGGTGCGTCCGCCTGGGCTGCCGGTCACCATGAAGAGCTTTCCATCCTTGGCCAGGATCGTGGGCGCCATGCTCGAAAGCATCCGTTTTCCGGGCTCGGCCAGGTTGGGTTTGGTTCCAATGAGCCCCTGTTCGGTCGTCATCTCCGGCGCGGCATTGAAGTCGCCCATCTCGTTGTTCAGCAGGAAGCCGGCGCCCGGGACGACGATCTTCGAGCCGTAACCCTGTTCGAGCGTGTAGGTCATCGAGACCGCGTTGCGGTTTCCGTCCACCACGGAGATGTGCGTGGTTTCGTCGCTTTCGTGCGACCACTCGAACGTGGTCGGGGACGCCTTGGACGCGTGGTCCATGTTGATCGTCTTGCGCAGGGTAGCGGCGTAGTCCTTCGACATCAGCCGCACGAGCGGCATGTCCTTGTTGAAATCCGGATCGCCGAGGAACTTGGCGCGATCAGCGTAGGCCCGCTTCATGGTCTCGGCCATGACGTGAACCTGCGAGGCTGACGAGAATCCCATCTTCGTCAGGTCGTACCCTTCGAGCACGTTGAGCATCTCGATCACGCCGACGCCGCCGGAGCTTGGCGGCGGCATCGAGATGACGTCGTACCCCCGGTAGCTGCCCTTCACCGCCGCGCGCCGGACGGCGGTGTAGTTCTTCATGTCCTCTCGCGTGATGAGGCCGCCGTTTGCGGCCATGTCCTTTTCGAGCAGCGCGGCGGTTTCACCTTCGTAGAAGCCGGCGGGCCCCTGCGTCGCGATGCGTTCGAGCGTCCGGGCGAGGTCGGGCTGCTTCAGCGTCTCGCCCGGTTCGTAAGGGACGCCGTTCTTCGTGAAGGCCGCGACGGAAGCCGGATACTTCTGCATCGTCCGCTGCACGGACTTGAGCGATCGCGCGAGGTCGTAGCTGATGGAGAAGCCGTCGCGGGCGAGCTGGACCGCGGGTTCGACGAGGCGCTTCCACGGCAGCTTGCCGTGCTCCTTCCACGCCAGGTGCAGGCCGGCGACGGTGCCAGGCACGCCAACCGCCATATGACTGTTGTGGTGGACCTCGGCGCTGTACGTCCCGTCCTTGAGCCACATCGTCGGCGACGCTTTCGCCGGGGCCTTCTCGCGGAAATCGTAGGTGACGGGTTCGCCCGCCGTGGGTCGGAACACGATGAAGCCGCCGCCGCCGATGTTGCCGGCAGTCGGGTGGGTCACGGCCAGCGCAAATGCCGTCGCGATGACCGCGTCGATCGCGGTGCCGCCGTCTTTGATGACCTCGGCGCCGATCCGCGAGGCGATTTCATTCTGCGAGGCGACGATGCCCTTCTGGGCGCGGACGGGAACGGAGCTCGCGCCGGTGGAGACGACGAAGATGGCGCAGATGATGGCGACGACAAGGCACTTCGTTCGGGTCATTTCATCCTCTGAAGGGCGAATTATACGCGTTTGGTCTTCCAGCGCCCCTGCCGGAAGACCAACGCGCCGACGACCGACATGACCGAGAAAGCGACGGCCACCGCCCAGAACACACCAGGCGGTCCGAGCCCCAGGGTGCGTGACAGCGCGTAGGCCAGCGGAAGCTCACCCAGCCAGAGACAGCAGACGTTGATGAGCGTCGGCGTCATCGTGTCGCCTGCCCCGTTGAAGGACTGCGTGATGACATAGCCGTAGGCGTAGAACGGAAAGCCTGCGCTGACGATCCGCAAGCCCTGTACGGCGATCGGCTTGATCGCCTCGTCGCTCGTGAACGTCGAAACGATCGGATCCGCGAATGCCACGAACAGGACACCGACCCCGGCCAGAAACAGCATGTTGTAGAAGGCGGCCAGCCAGACCGATGTCTCGGCGCGATCCGGTTTGCGCGCGCCCAGGTTCTGCCCGACGAGTGTCGCTGCCGCATTGCTCATTCCCCACGACGGCAGCAGCACGAACATGATGATGCGGATCGCGATCGTGCAACCCGCGACCGCGGCGCTGCCGAACGTCGCCAGGATGCGAACCAGGCCGACCCAGCTGGTCGTGGCGACGAGCGTCTGGAACACGGCGCTCCCGGACAAGCGCACCATGCTCATCATCACGCCGAAGTGCAGTCGCAGGTGCCGGCGCCTGATGACGATTCGCCCGTCGGCGCGCGACAGGACGTACAACTGCAGCGCGACGCCGAGACCCCGACCGGTGGTCGTCGCGACCGCCGCACCCGTGACGCCGAGCTGCGGAAATGGTCCAAGCCCGAAGATGAGGCACGGGTCGAGGCAGATGTTGATTGCGTTCGCGGTCCACAGGACGCGCATCGCGACAGCGGCGTCGCCCGCGCCGCGGAAGACGGCGTTGATCAGAAACAGCAGCAGGATGACGCCGTTGCAGCCGAGCACGATCGTGGTGAACGACGCGTGTGCCAGCACACCGGGCGTGGCGCCCATCAACGCCAGCAGCGGACGCGCGAACAGGACACCCGTGAGGCCAAGCGGCACCGCGACGATGATCCCGAGCGCGATCGCCTGGACGGCCGCAACCGAGGCACCGTCGTGATCGCGTTCACCCACGCGGCGGGCCACGGTCGCCATCGCCCCGACGTTCAGGCCCACGGCCACGGCGTAGATGATCGTCAACATCGATTCGGTGAGTCCGACCGTGGCGATCGCGTCCGCGCCCAGCCGCGACACGAAGAACACGTCGACGACCGCGAAGACCGACTCGAGCACGAGCTCGAGCACCATCGGCACCGCGAGCAGCAGAATCGCCCGGCCGATCGGACCGTCGGTGTATTCGCCGTGATGCGACCCCGCGAGCGACTGACGTATCGTCGACCACAGCGAGTCCGCGGGCTGATCGAGCATCATCGAATCACGAAATTAGGAATTGGGAATTCGGAATTGAGAATGCAGAATTCTTGAAGCCGTCCCCGACGCCCAATGCCTGATTCCCAATTCCGAATTTCGCGTGTGCGTTAGGGTCGGTACGCGATCGCGTCGATCTCGACCAGCAGCCCTTCACCCGGCAGACCCGCGACCTGAACGGTCGTCCGCGCCGGGCGATGGTCGCCGAACGCCCGCTGGTATGCCGCGTTCATGCTGGGGAATTCCTTCATGTCGAGAAGGAAGACCCCGCATCGCAGGACGTGCGACAGATCCGAGCCGGCCGCCTGCAGAATCGCCTGCACGTTCTTCAGACATTGCTCTGCCTGCTTCTCGACGGTGTTCCCGGCGAGCATGCCCGTCGCCGGGTCCGTGGCGCCCTGGCCGGACACGAAGATCAATCGGTCGAACGTCATGCCCGGCGAATAGGGACCGACGGGCTTCGGGAGATTCGAGGCGTGAACGGGCTTGTGGCTCACGGGGCTCCTTCCATGCCGTGATTGCTGCGCGAGTCTATCCGCCGGTCTCGACAGGACGATGATCGTCGGCGCACCATTCGCTCCACGATCCGGGGTAGAGCCTGGCGCCCGTCAGACCGGCGTGTTCGAGCGCCAGAAGATTGTGGCACGCGGTGACGCCGGATCCGCAATAGCAGACCACATCACGCGGTGATGTCGAACCGAGCGATTGAACGAACCGGGCCTTCAAATCGTCCGCGGATCTGAACATGCCGCGGTCGTCGACATTCTGCTGGTAGAAGTAGTTGCCCGCGGTCGGAATGTGACCTGCCACCCGGTCGAGCGTTTCGGTTTCACCCCGGTAGCGCTGCGGCGCCCGCGCGTCGAGGAGCAGTGCGCTGCGGGAGCCCGTGATGGCCTCCACGCCCTTCACGTCGACGATCATCTCCCGACGTGGAGCCGCGACGAACGAGGCGGGCGTCGGAGCGGCCTCGCCTTGTTCCACGGGACGCTGCTCTGAGATCCACGCGGCAAATCCACCGTCGAGAACGGCGACCGCGTCGTGCCCGATCCATCGAAGCATCCACCACAGTCGGCTCGCGTAGATCCCGTTGTCCTGATCGTACGCGACGACCTGCACGCCGTTGCGCACGCCGAGCGTGCCGAGGGTCGCCGCCAGTGTTCCGGTGTCCGGAAGCGGATGCCGTCCGTTCATGCCGGTTTTGCGCCCTGATAGATCGCGATCGAGGTGCGCGTATACCGCGCCTGGAACGTGCGATATGCGAAACGCGCCTTCGCCCCAGGCTGGATCGTCCAGCTTGAAGCGACAATCAATGACGATTGCCGTGCGTTCGTCTACACACTGTGCCAGTGCAGATGTGGAGATCAGCGTCGTAAACGGCATCCCCGTACGATACCATCGAGGCACAAACCCTCTGCCAACCAACTACGCCGTCCCGTCGTCTAACTGACGCTGTTCTATGGTGTTACTCGTACTGGCCCTCGGAGCCATGGCCTCTGCAGCGACCAGTCGCGTCGACGCCGTTCTCCTCGACGATCCCAAAGCGATTCGTGTGTCGGGCGCAGTCGCTGACGAAGTGTGGCGCGACGCGCCCGCGACTGATGCGTTCGTGCAACGAGAGCCGCAGGAAGGCGGCGAGCCCAGTCAGCGTACTGAGTTTCGTGTGGCGTACGACGCGGCGACGCTCTACATCCAGGTCAGGGCGTTCGATACCGAACCCGACAAGATCCTCACGTACCTCACGCGCCGAGACGAGGATTCGCCCTGCGACTGGCTCTACGTGATGATCGATTCGTATCACGATCGACGCACGGCGTACGAGTTCGGCGTCAATCCGTCTGGGGTCAAACGCGATAGCTACTGGTTCAACGACAACCTGAGCGACCAGAGCTGGGACGCGGTGTGGGACGTGTCGGTCACGCGCGATGCCCGCGGCTGGTCGGCGGAGTTTCGCATTCCGTTTTCTCAGCTGCGCTTCAACCCGGCCGACTCCACGACGTTCGGATTCGCCGTGCGTCGTCAGATCGGACGCCTCAACGAAGCCAGCACGTGGCCGCTCCTTGCGCGCAGCGCGAACGGATACGTCTCGTCGTTCGGCGAGCTCGGTGGCCTCTCGAAGATCGGCGCGCCGAAGCGTCTCGAGCTGCTGCCGTACATCGTCGGCGACCTGACGCGGAATCATCCCGAAGGCAATCCGCTGATTGACGGCGTGAACCCTGGCGCGGCCGCCGGTCTGGACATGAAGTACGCGCTGACGACGGGACTGACGCTCACCGCCAGCGTCAATCCGGACTTCGGTCAGGTCGAAGCCGATCCGGCCGTCGTGAACCTGACGGCGTTCGAGACGTTTTTCAACGAGCGCCGCCCGTTTTTCGTCGAAGGATCCGGCAACTTCAATTTCGGCCTCGACTGCAACGACGGCGCGTGCACGGGTCTGTTTTACTCCCGCCGCATCGGCCGCACGCCGCAGGGCAACGAGGATCTCCCGTCCGACGACGGCATCTACACGGATGCGCCGTCGCAGACCGCCATCCTCGGCGCGGCGAAGCTGACCGGCCGCGTCGGTCACTATTCGATCGGCGTTCTTCAGGCGTTCACACGGCGCGCGTCTGCCAGCATTTGGCAGTCGGGGCTCGTCAGCCAGCAGGACGTGGAGCCGGCAACGAGCTATTCGCTCGGACGCGTGCGTCGCGAGTTCGCGAACCAGTCGTCGATCGGTTTCATGCTGACGTCCACGAATCGTCAGCTGACGCCGGAGACCCAGTTCCTCGCGGGGACCGCGAACACGGCCGGCACGGACTGGGACTTACGGTTCAAGACCAGGTATGCGATCCAGGGGTACCTGGTCGGCAGCAGCATCGTTGGCGATCCCGAAGCAATCGAGCGGCTGCAGGAAGACAGCCGGCACTACTTTCAGCGTCCTGATTTGACGAGCGTCACGTTCGATCCGACGCGCACGTCGCTGAACGGGGGAGCGGGGCAGATCGGGGTCGCCAAGATCGGCGGCGAATTCGTCCGGTTCAACTTCAATGGGTCGTTCAAGTCGCCGGGATTCGACATCAACGACGTGGGCTTCCTCCGCCGCGCCGACCAACGAAGCAGCAACAACTGGCTTCAATTCCGCAGTGATCGCCCGAATCGCGTCTTTCGGAGCCGCATGATCAACTTCAACATGTGGCGCGCGTGGAACTACGATGGCGACCGGCTGTGGGGCGGCGAAAACATCAACGCCCACGCGACGTTCGTCAACAACTGGAGCACCGGCGGTGGCTACAACTGGCGTCACACGGGACTCGACGATCGCGGGACGCGCGGGGGACCCGCGGTCCGGACCAACCCGGGGTATGGCATCTGGTACTACGTCAACACCGATCCGCGCCGATCCTTCGCGGTCAACTATTTCGGCTCCGTGGGAAGCGACTCCTATGGCACGTCATGGCGGGAGTTCTCGCCGGAGATCGTGTATCGTCCCGTGCCCAGGTTGTTGACGACGGTTGGCTTTCGATACAGCCGGTCCATCGACGACTCGCAATGGGTCAATCAGATTACGGACGCGTCGAACCACTACGTTTTCGCACACATCGATCAGACAACCTTCGCACTCACGGGACGGCTGAACTACACGATGACGCCGAACCTGTCGCTTCAGTTGTACGCGCAGCCATTCGTGTCGACGGGGGACTACGGCCACTACAAGGAGCTGACCGCAACGCCACGCAGTCCGATCTACAGCGAGCGCTACATGCCGTACGCGTACGATCAGGTTGCCAACGGCAACCCGGACTTCAACGCGAAATCGTTCCGGACGACGAACGTGCTGCGGTGGGAGTATCGTCCGGGGTCGACGCTTTTCGTGGTGTGGCAGCAGGCGCGCGAAAACGATTTCGTGCCCGGCGGGTTCCGGTTCGGCCGTGACGTCCGCGATATCTTCGGCGTCGCGCCGAAGAACGTGTTCCTCGTGAAGCTCGCCTACTGGTTCAACTACTGACGCCGACTATTGACGATAGACCAGTCCGTTCTTCATCACGAACTTCACGCGGCCGAGCGACGTGATGTCTTTCGTCGGGTCGCCGTCGAACGCCACGAGATCGGCGAACAGCCCCGTTTTCACCTGACCGATCTGACCCTCCATGTGGAGCACGTGTGCAGCGACTGACGTCGCGGCTTTGAGAGCCGCCACAGGCTGCATGCCGTAGTCGACCATGATGGCGAGCTCGCGGGCGTTGTCGCCGTGCGGAAACACGCCGACGTCGCTGCCGCTGATGATGGTCACGCCGGCGTCGAGCGCAGCCTTGAAGCTGGCGCGCTTGCGCGCAATGCCGGCGGGCTCGGCCTGTTGACCCTTTTTCCAACCCGCGTATTGCGCCGTTGCGTCACCGGCCGCGACCGTCGGGCACAGCGCGACTTTCCTGTCGACCATCAGCTTCCAGATTTCCGGCGTGCCGCCGTCGCCGTGCTCGATGGTATCCACGCCGGCCATGATGGCGTTGCGCATGCCGTCCACGCCGCTCGCGTGCGCCGCCACCGGCGTGCCGCTCACGTGCGCGGTCTGCACACCGAGCGCGAGCGATTCGGGCGTGAACGTGGCGTGAGCGCCGGGCAGCGGTCCCCACCGATAGTCCGCGTAGAACTTGATCCAGTCCGCGCCCTTGCCGATCTGTCCGCGAACGACTCTTGCCATCGAGTCGATGCCGTCGGCTTCCTCGGCGCCCTGCGGCACGTTCCACTCGGGCGCATAGCCCTTGGGGCCGTAGCTGCCCGTGGCGACGATCGCACGCGTGGACACGAGCATGCGGGGCCCTGGAATGACTCCCTGATCGACGGCTTGCTTCAGGCCGACGTCGGCGTAGCCGGCGCCCTCGGTGCCGAGGTCGCGCACGAGCGTGAAGCCAGCCATGAGCGTGGAGCGCAGATGATTGACGGCCCGCGCCGTCCTCAGCGCGAGCGCTTCGTGCGCCACTTGATCGTTCCAGGTCGTCTCGTTGTACGCGTGCAGCAGGACGTGCGAGTGTCCCTCGACGAGCCCCGGCGTCAGCGTCGTGCCCGGGAGGTCCACGACCTTCGCCCCGGCTGCCGCCACGCTCTCGGCAGGGCCGACGGCGTCGATGCGATCGCCCCGCACGCGCACGCCCCATCCCTCGTGCATGGCCTCGCCGTCGAACACACGTGCCGGCCTCAGGACGGTGACGTCCGGCGGCTTGGGCGGAGCAGAGGAGACCTGCCCGGCCACCGCGACCGGCCCCAGAGCGATCACGAGCAGCACGGCGTTGCGCATGTCGCGCATTATAGTGAGAAGCGCCCGCGGCCATGCTGAGGAGCGGACCGGGCATTGGAACAATGACACTCTCGGAGCGCGATCGGCTCATGCTGGACGGAACGAACGGCCCCGCCCCGCAGCTGGCGATGTCGATTCTCGTCCGCATGGCGGATGTCTATGGTGCAGAGTCGCTGATGGACATCTCGCAGGCCCACATCGACAGCACCATCTACCTGGGTGATGCGACGCTGGAATTTGCCGAGCGGCTCGCGGCACTTGGCGCGCGGGTCGCCGTGCCGACGAGCCTCAACGTCAGCGGCGTTGACGAATGTGGCTGGAAGGACTGGGCGGTGTCGCCGGAGTGGGCCGCGAAAGCCGCCCGTCAGATGCTGGCGTACGAACGAATGGGCGCGGTGCCCACATGGACGTGCGCCCCGTACCAGACAGCGATGAGACCGGTATTCGGACAGCAGATCGCGTGGGGCGAGTCGAACGCAATCGCGTTCGCGAATTCGGTCATCGGCGCGCGCACGGAACGCTACCCCGACCTGCTCGACATCTGCTGCGCGATCACCGGACGTGTGCCCGCCATCGGATTGCATTTGACGAAGAATCGCGCGGGCGAATTGCTGATTCGTCTCTCGGGGGTGCCCGATGCCCTCCAGCGCGACGATCAGTTCTTCGCGGTGCTCGGTCATCTCGTGGGAAAGCTCGCCGAAGATCGGATTCCGGTCATCGCCGGCGTGATCGTCCGTCCGATCGAGGATCATCTGAAGGCGTTTGCGGCGGCGGCGGCCTCGTCCGGGCGCGTCGCGTTGTTTCACATGGTCGGGATCACGCCGGAAGCCGCGACGCTCGAGGATGCCTTTCAGCAACGGGCGCCCGAGCGCGTCATCGAAATCACGACAGCGGACCTGCGGGCGGCGCGGAGAGAGCTCACGACCGCCGACGGTCGCGAACTCGACATGGTCATCCTCGGCAGCCCGCACTTTTCGGTCGACGAATTCAGACGGCTCGCACCGCTGGTGACTGGCCGTCGCACCCATCCGGGCGTCCGCTTTCTCGTGACGTCGAGCCGCCTGATGAGGGAGCAGGCGCACGAAGCCGGCGTTCTCTCGCCGATCCTTGAATTCGGCGCGGAGATCACGCTGGACACGTGCATCCTGGCGTCGCCGATGCTGCCGCCCGAGATCCGCACGTTGATGACGAACTCCGCCAAATACGCGTACTACGCACCGAGCCTGCTCAACACGCGCGTCACGTTTGGCAGCCTGGCCGATTGCGTCACCTCCGCTGTCGAAGGGCGCGTGGTGCGAGACGAGGCGCTGTGGCTCGCGTGATCGCCGGTCGACCGATCGTCGCGGGCGTGGCCGACGGGGAGGCGCTCGTCACGAGCGAACCGCTCTCGTTCTGGGGCGGGTTCGACTTTCAGACCGGCACCATCATCGATCGTCACCACCCGCTCGTCGGGGTCCGCGCATCGGGCCGCGTGCTTGCCGTTCCGTTCAGCAAAGGGTCCTCGACGACCACTGCCGTGCTGCTCGAAGCCGTGCGCGCGCACACGGCGCCCGCGGCCATCGTGACGACGGGAACGGACGCGTTCTTTGCGCTGGCGTCGATCGTGGCGGAGACGATGTACGGCCGGTCGTTTCCAGTCATCGCGCTCAATCCGGCAGACTTCGGGTCGCTGCGGACCGGCACGCGCCTGCGGATCGAGCGAGACGGTAGAATTTACGCAGAGCTACCGGGGTAGGGACCCCGGAGTGAAAAAGTGAAGCCCATCGAGCTTGAAACGCTGACCGGTCTGGCACGCCGATTCGGCGCCTTCGTCGCGGAGCGGCATCCGTTTGCCCTTGACGCCGCCCTGACGGCGTACGAGCGCGCGACTCGTGGCCGGGAGCCGCACGACGAGGCGGGCGTCGAAACGCTGCGCGCCGATCTCCAGCGGGAGCTGGAGCGCGTCATGGATGGCCGCGGCGTTCCCATGGGCCTCGGTGAGACGACGCCGCGCGTGACCGCGGCACGCCGGCTTCAGCAGGCGCGACGTGCGGTCCTCGACGACTGCGACGGGTTCCTCCGCCGCCAGTCGATCATCGCCTCGATCACCCGCGAGGAACGACTCGAGATCCTGCGCGGGATGATCCTCACGCGCGCCACCGACAATCGCCTCAAGGCGTTCTTCACCGGCGGCGACATCCGGTATCGGGGAGTGTCGTTTCAAGGCAAGGGATTCCGATCGCTTGGACAGGAAGCGATCTACGCAGCCGGAATCCGTCTGCGCCGCGGCGCCGCGTTTCGCGCACTCGACGGCGTATGGCAGGGTGACGTGATCGGTCCGGTGATCCGTGACCTTGGCGTGACCCTGGCGATGCATCCCGCGCCTGACACTGTGCGCATGGTGCTGAACGCGCAGATGGGAAAAGTCGGCGCGCCGCTGCACGGCAAAGACCTTCACATCGGCGACTTCGAGTGGGGGATCCTGCCGCCCGCCGCGCCGCTGACGACGGCGACGCTGACCATCGCGGGCATGGCGATGGCGTTCGGGCGCGACGGTTCGGGCCGCGTCGCGATTTCATTCATCGGCGAAGGCGGCTCGTCGCTCGGCGAATGGCACGAGGCCATCAACTTGTGCGCGGCGCGAAAGCTTCCCGCAGTCTTCTGCGTCGAAAACAATCAGACGGCGCTCTCGACTCCGGTGGCCGAGCAGTCCGCCGTGCGCGTCTTTGCCGATAAGGCCGTGGGGTACGGAATTCCAGCCGTGACGGTTGACGGCACCGATCCCGACGAGATTGCAGCGGCCTTCACGTGGGCGGCTGAACGCGCGCGCGCCGGCCTCGGGCCGTCGCTCATTGAAACCGTCAGCTTGCGGATGTGCGGGCACGCGCACCACGACGACATGCTGTACCTCGGTCGCGATCCGCAGGGCGGCTGGGACTACGCACCCCTCACCGGGCAGGGCTACGCGAATCGCGAGCTGTATGAATACTGGTCCAGGCGCGATCCGATCGCGACCTATGCCACGAAACTCGAAACGCTGGGAATCCTTGCACGCGGTGAGCTCGATCGCCTGAAGCAGGAAGCCGAGTCGCTGGTCGAAGCCCAGGCGCGCGCGGTCATCGACGCGCCGTGGCCGCAGGGTTCTGAGGCGGGCGTCGGAGTGTTCGCGAACGAGGCGCCTCGCGTCCGCGTCGAGGTTCTCGATCCCGACGTGCGGCTGCGACGGCGCGAGGCAAGCGAACCGCTGGTGGTGGCGCACGCGCCGGCCTTCGATGCGAAAGGAAAGACGTTCCTCGAAGCGGTGATGCTCGGCATCGGCGATGCGCTCCGGCAGGACCGACGCGTGTTCGTGTACGGCGAAGACGTGGGCGGCAACTACGGCAACGCGTTCCTGCTGCTGCGGCCCCTCTTGAAGGAATTCGGCGATCGAATCATCAATTCACCGCTCGCGGAAGGGGCCGTGCTCGGCGTCTGCGTCGGTGCGGCGCTCGCCGGGCAGCGGCCGATCGGCGAGATTCAGTTCAACGATTTCGTCGCGACCGGCTTCAACCAGCTCGTCAACAACGCGGCGAAGATCCGCTACCGCTGGGGCGGCAGCGTGCCGATGGTCGTGCGGATGCCGTGGGGAGGTCTGCGTCACGCGGGGCCCTACCATTCTCAGAACACGGAGCCCTGGTTCTATCGCACGGCCGGGTTGAAGATTGTCGTGCCCTCGACGCCGTTCGATGCGCGCGCGTTGATGGCGTCGGCGGTCAGCGATCCGGATCCGGTCCTCTTTTACGAGCACATCGCGCTCTATCGCGATCCCCGCGTCAAGCAGGTGCTTCCCGACGAAGCGCCGGAGCCGCTGGCGCTCGGGCGCGCCGCGTTGCGCCGCAGTGGCGATCACCTGGCGATCATTTCGTACGGCGCGTTCGTCCACACGGCGATGCGCGTCGCCGAGACGCTGGCCGGCGACGGCATCGAGGCAAGCGTCCTCGATCTGCGGAGCCTGCAGCCGCTCGACCGCGACGCCGTGCTCAGCCTCGCCAGGCGCTGTCACCGCGTCCTCATCGTGCACGAGGATTCGAAGACGGGCGGCATCGGCGAAAGTCTGGCCGCGATGATCCAGGAAGAAGCGTTCGAATGGCTCGACGCGCCCGTGCGCATCGTCGGTGCGCTCGACACGCCCGTGCCATACTCGCCGCCGCTCGAGGAATTCTACCTGCCGAGCGATGCGGAGATCGTCGAGTCCGCCCGCCTGCTCGTGAGCTACTGATTCGACGACCGAGCGAAGCGTTTCGCGAGAACCTGCGACCGGTAAGCAAAGATTCTCTCGATGTCGCGGCTGACGAACCAGCCGGTCAGGAACGAGAGGGGCATGTCGGTACTCCACCGAGTCGCGAACAGCCGTGCCGCCGCGTTCTTCAGCGAATTCGTGCGTGTGCACCCATCGTCGGTAAGGTCCTCGCCGCTGTACGTCCACGAACCGGCTCGGCGGATCCCACTCGGTGATTTCAGACTGCCATCGAAGCGGCAAGCCGTGAAGGCGCAGGCGGTAGTCGATGAGCGAGCCGCGGCCCATCGGGGTGGGCGCTCGCGCCAGGATCCGAAAATGGAGCCACGGCGGCGTGATGTGCTGGAGGTTCGCGGCATCCGAGAAGAAATGGAAGACCTCTTCTCGTTTTCCAGGCAGCCAGATCTTGGTCTCGTAGTGCATCGGGTTTTGCGCCGCCAAGAGTAGAATGTCGCGTAATGAGAGCTCAAGTCCTTCTCGGATGCTCCTTGGCACTGGCGGTTGTGACGACGTCGTCGGCCCAGTCCGGCAGGTCCGAGGGCGCCACTTATCGTGCACCGAGCGGTACGACGCTTCGCCTGATGCTGGACGACAGCAACGTCGGGCCGGAAGTGACCGTCGGCGAGATGATGTTTCCGCCGAACCAGGATTCCGGCGACCATCAGCACGGCGCCATCGAGATGTTCTATGTCGTCTCCGGCGAGCTGAATCACGTCGTCAACGGTGTGAGCCACGTGCTGAAGCCCGGCATGTCGGGTTACGTCAAGCCGCCCGACAAAGTGCGGCACAAGACCGGTCCCGCCGGCGCGAAGGTCGTGGTCATCTGGGTGCCAGGCGACGAGGGGAAGAAGATCGCCGCTCGCTGGACCAAGGAGCCGTAGAATCGCTCGGCTCAGGCCTCGCGCTCCTGATGGTCCGATAAAATAGGTCGGACCATGGCAGACGATCACGGATCGGCGGCGGCGGCGCCGCCGGTCGATTTCATTCGAACCATCGTCGACGAAGACCTGGCCGCGGGGCGGCACAACGGTCGCGTCGCGACGCGCTTCCCGCCCGAGCCGAACGGCTACCTGCACATCGGCCACGCCAAGTCGATCTGTCTGAACTTCGGCATCGCGGAAGAGCGCGGCGGCATCTGCAACCTGCGTTACGACGACACGAATCCGGCCAAGGAAGACGTCGAGTACGTCGATTCGATTCGCGAAGACGTCGCGTGGCTGGGGTTCCATTGGGCGGCCGAGCTCTACGCCTCCGATTACTTCGAACGACTGTACCAGTTCGCCGTGACGCTGATCGAAAAGGGCGTGGCGTACGTCGACAGCCTGAGCGCGGACGAGATGCGCGCGTATCGCGGCACGCTGACCGAGCCGGGCAGGAACAGTCCCTATCGCGATCGTCCCGTCGCCGAGTCGCGGGATCTGTTCGCGCGCATGCGCGCGGGAGAATTCCCCGACGGCGCGCACGTGCTCCGCGCCAGGATCGACATGACGTCGCCGAACATCAACATGCGTGACCCGACGCTGTACCGAATCCGGCACGCGGCTCATCACCGGACCGGAAACGCGTGGTGCATCTACCCGATGTACGACTACGCCCACCCTCTGTCGGACGCCTTCGAGCGGATCACGCACTCGATTTGCACGCTCGAATACGAGGCGCATCGGCCTCTCTACGACTGGCTCGTGGACAACCTGATCGACGGCGACAAGCCGCATCAGTACGAGTTCGCGCGGCTGAACCTCAATTACACGGTGATGAGCAAGCGCAAGCTGCTGCAGCTCGTCCAGCAGGGGCTCGTCAACAGCTGGGACGATCCACGGATGCCGACGATCAGCGGCCTGCGCCGGCGCGGTTATACGCCCGAATCGATCCGCGATTTCTGCTCCCGAATCGGCGTCGCCAAGAAGGAAAACGTCATCGACGTCGCGCAGCTCGAGCACAGCATCCGCGAGGATCTCAACCGGCGCGCGCCGCGCGTGATGGTGGTCCTGCGTCCGTTGAAAGTCGTCATCACGAATTACCCCGAGGGGAAGGTCGAGTTCGTCGGCGTGAAGAACAACCCGGAGGACGAAACGGCGGGGAGCCGCGACGTCCCCTTCTCGCGCGAGCTGTTCCTCGACCATGATGATTTCATGGAGAACCCGCCCAAGAAGTTCTTCAGGTTGTCGCCAGGCAAGGAAGTCAGGCTGCGGGGCGCCTATTTCGTGACCTGCACGGAGGTGGTCAAGGACGATCGCGGCGAGGTGGTCGAGCTCCGGTGCACGTACGATCCCGCGACCCACGGTGGAAATGCGCCGGACGGTCGAAGGCCCAAGGCGACGCTCCATTGGGTGTCGGCGGCGCATGCGATTCCGATCGAAGTGCGCCTCTACGATCGGCTGTTTTCGGCGGAGGATCCCGAGCAGGTTCCAGAGGGCAAGACGTTCCTCGACAACCTGAATCCGCGTTCGCTCGAAACGCTTCCGAGCGCGATGGCGGAGCCGAGCCTGTCGTCAGCGGTGGCCGGGACCCGCGTTCAATTTGAACGCGTCGGCTACTTCTGCGCGGATCCCGACTCGAAGCCCGGCGCCCTGGTCTTCAACCGTACGGTGTCGCTCAGGGACACCTGGGCACGGATCGCTCAAAAGGACAACTCGTAATACGCGCGAGGAGCATTCATGCGTGTCGTGCCGTTCTTCGTCGCCGCCGCCGTTGGCTTTCCGGCCGTCTCACTTGCGCAGCAGACCGTCCGCTACGAACCCGCGGAGAAGGATCTGAAGTTCGTGTATGCCACGGCGCCCGCGGTGGCGACGCTGAAGCCGCGCGACATCCTCGAGACGAGAACGTTCGACGCGTTCGGCAACGTCATCAGGAAGCCGGGCGACTCGATGGCGATGGTGAAGGGCGACAACCCGCTCACCGGCCCGTTCGCGATCGCCGGCGCCGAGCCCGGGGATACGCTGGTCGTCAAGTTCCTCGAACTCGTTGTCGATTCGAACAAAGGCGTTGGCGCGCTGGCACCGGGATTCGGCGCACTCAACACGACGAGCTACACGCCGATGCTCAACAAACCGTTGCCCGAGCGCGTGTGGTTCTACGACATCGATCATCGCGCCAACACCGCGACCTATCACGCGAATGATTCGACCTTTTCGGTCGCAATTCCGATGCAGCCGTTTTTGGGCTGCATCGGCGTTGCCCCCGCGGGCGGCGAAGCGCGCAGCTCGATCGTGCCGGCGGAGTTCGGCGGCAATATGGACGCGCCCGAAGCGAGACCCGGCTACACGCTCTATCTCCCAGTCAACGTGGCCGGCGCGCTGCTCTACATGGGCGACGGTCATGCCGCCCAGGGCGACGGCGAGGTCGCCGGCACGGCCGTCGAGGTTCCGCTGCGAATCCGTCTTCAGGTGGATTTGATCAAAGGCAAGAAGATCGCGTGGCCTCGTTTCGAGAACGACGCGTCGCTCAGCGCGGTCGGCGCCTACCGTCCGCTGGACGACGCGCTGCGGATTGCGTTCATCGAGCTGGTCGGCTGGATCCACGACGACTACAAACTGTCGGAGCTGGACGCGTACGAGCTCCTGTCGAAAGTCGCCAAAATCCACCTCGTCGAAATGGTCGATCCCAACTACGTCGTCGTCGCCAGCGTCGAGAAGCGGTTCCTTCCGAAGCGATGAGCCTGTCTTTCGACGAGGCCCAGCGTCTCGCCGCGCGCCTGCGCGACGAGCTGGGGCGCGCCATCATCGGTCAGCACGACGTGATCCATGAGATCCTGATCGCGTTCTTCGCCGGCGGCCACTGTCTGCTCCGCGGCGTTCCCGGTCTCGCGAAGACACTGCTGATCAAGAGTCTCGCGACGGCCGTCCAACTGAAGTTCAACCGGATTCAATTCACGCCAGACCTGATGCCGTCCGACATCATCGGCACGGAAGTTATTGAAGAGGATCGCGGCACCGGTCGCCGCGAGATTCGATTCATCCCGGGTCCCGTGTTCGCCAACGTGATTCTGGCCGACGAGATCAACCGCACACCGCCCAAGACGCAGGCCGCACTGCTCGAGGCGATGCAGGAATACCAGGTGACGGTCAACGGGGTGCGCTACGCGCTCGAGCGGCCGCTCTTCGTCCTGGCGACTCAGAATCCGATTGAACAGGAAGGCACCTATCCGCTTCCTGAGGCGCAACTCGATCGCTTCATGTTCAACATCGTCATCGACTACCCGTCGCGCGCGGAGGAACATCTCATCTTGTCGTCGACGACGGCGGACGATGAGCCAACGTTGACTGCGGTCGCATCGGCCACCGAGATCGAAGCCGCGCGTCACCTCGTGCGTGAAGTCCCGGCCGCGTCGAACGTCATCGACTACGCGCTGCGGATCGTCCGTGGCACGCGGCCGGCCGGTGGCGCCGACGATTTCGTCCCGCCGATCGTCCGGCAGTGGGTCAAGTGGGGCGCCGGTCCGCGGGCCGGCCAGGCGCTCGTGTTGGGCGCCAAGGCGCGGGCGTTGCTCGGCGGCCGAAGCGTGGCTTCGCTGGATGACGTCCGTGCAGTGGCCCTGCCCGTGCTTCGTCACCGGGTCCTGCTGAATTTTCAGGCCGAGGCAGACGGCGTCGAAGCCGATCAGGTTGTCAGCCAGCTTCTCGAAGCGGTCCCCCGGCCGTGATCGAAGTCCCGTGATCGTCCAGCCAGCCAGTGTGTTCGACCCTGCCCTGCTGGGACGCATCAGCGATCTCGAACTCGTGGCGCGGATCCTCGCCGAAGGACTCGTCTCCGGCCTCCACCGAAGCCCGTTCCACGGCTACAGCGCGGAGTTCAGTCAGTTCCGGCAGTACCGCCCCGGCGACGATCTCAAGTACGTGGACTGGAAGCTCGTGGCACGCACCGATCGCATCTATACCAAACAGTTCAGGGAGACGACGAACCTGGCAGCGATGGTGGTGGTGGACACCAGCGCTTCCATGGCGTTCCCGGAACGGCCGACGGCGAAATTCCGGTACGCGGTCGTCTCTGCGGCCGCGCTCGCGCACCTGATCTCGAATCAGGGCGACACCGTCGGCCTGATGACGGACGGGACGTTTCTCCCGCCGAAGGCCGGGCGCCAGCATCTTCGTCGTCTGCTCGCGTCGCTGAGCGGCCTGACTGTCGGCCGATCGTGGAGCTCGGCTGCCGTCGTTCGCCGCGCCGCAGAACGGCTCGGGCGTCGAGGACTGCTGCTGGTGTTTTCGGATTTCTACGACGACGAGGACGCGACGTTTGCGGAATTGCGGCGCGCGGCGCGCCTGGGCCACGACGTGGCGGTGTTTCAGGTCATCAGTCGTGAAGAAATCGACTTCGGGTATCGCCGCGAGCTGGAGTTCGTCGATCTCGAGAGCGGTCAGACGCTGGCGGTGGACGCGAAAGCGGCGCGGCGGCAGTACATGGACGCGATGGCCGCGTTCCTCGAGCGCTGCCGCCTGCGTGCCGGCGCCGAGGGTTTCCAGGTACTCGCTGATGGTGACTGATACGCCGCACGACCACAGCCTGCGCACGTTTCTGCTGTCGCGACGATGACTTGGGGGACTCCGGCTGCGGCGTGGGCGCTCCTGGCCGTCGCCGTGCCGATCCTGATCCACACGCTCGTCCGCCGGCGGGCGAAGCCCACGCCGTTTCCGACACTCCGCTTCATCCCGCACACCCGTCTGGCGTCCATCGAACGGCGTGCGCTCGATGACATCGTCCTGCTGACAATCAGACTCTGCGTGCTGACTGCAGCGGTCGCCGCCGTTGCAGGCCCATTGCTGATCACGAGGTGGCGGCGCGCCGCGTGGGATGCCGTCACGATCCGCGCCGAGGTGGTTTCAGGCGCCGCTCCCCGCGGCGATAGTGACCGGTCATTCAGCGCCGACAGGCTGTCCGCGGGCATCCGCGACGCGCTGACCTGGCTCGAAGTCCAGCCGCCCGGGCGCCGGGAACTCATTGTCCGATCGACATTCCCGATCGGAGCCATCTCCGCGGCCGACGTGGCCGCCATTCCCGCGCCCATCGGGCTCAGGTTCGAGCGCACCGGCACGTTGCCGACCACGAGTCGATTTCCGGCGGCTCCGGTCCTCGCGGGCGACGCCCGGGGATCGATCGTTCACGTGCGGCGCGAGATCGCACTCGACGGGGGCCGCACGAGCGTTCGCGACACCGGCACAACCGACGTGCAGAGTCAGCCGATCGAGATCGTTGCGCCGGTAAACCGACGCGTCGATGACGTCTTGAAATCCGCACTCGCCGAGCGCGTTGCCGTGCCAACGGGCGATCGGACTGCGCGGATCGAGCTCACCGACGGGCGTGCGACCACGCCGGCGCCGGAAGTCGATTCGATCCGCTCGCCCTGGATGGCCAACGCCGTCGCCCGAATTTGTCGGGAGACGTCGTCGCGAAATCCGGTATTCCAGGGTCTCGTGTTCCGTGCCGAGGGCAACCGTCTGGTCGTCAGGGTGGATTCGGCGATTGCGGACTCCCTTCTCGGCGATCTGACCCGCTCGGTTCTCGCGGCGATGGCCACTGATGTTGAGCAGCCTCGACGGGAAATCCTCCCGATCCCCGACGCGCAACTGAACGCGTGGTCGCGCGAACCTGGCCCGGCAGCCGTGCCTCGACCGGAACACCGACCGGGAGATGGCCGCTGGTTCTGGCTGTTGTCGCTCGGGTTACTGGCCGTCGAGGTCCTGGCGCGCCGAAGTCCACGGCCACCGGCCGACGCGAAGGACCCGCTGCTTCGGGAGCAGACACGTGTCGCCTGATGGCCGCGTCCTCGCCGGCCGGATCGACCGTCTCGTCACCGGTGCCAGGTTGGTGACGGCACTCGAGTCAGCCGGACTCGGTGCCGCGGTCGCGGTGTGGTCCGTGCCGGCCGGTCTCGCCGTCGCCGTCATCATCGCGGCCGTCCGATCGCGCGGCGCGTCGCGGCCGGCGGTCGTCCGACGCCTCGAGCAGACAAATCCGGCGCTGGCAAATGTGCTCGTGACGGCTGGAGAGATTCACGATGGTTCTTTGTCGGCCAGGCGGCACGTCGCCGAACGTGTGTTCCGCGACGCGACGCTGGCGATGGACCGAGCTGACGCGAGTGCGATCTGGCGGCCCCGGCGCCTCGTGGCCGTGCCGCTGCTTGCCTCCTCCCTCTGGGTCGCACACGCCGCATTGATCCGGCGCGACGCGGCATCACCGACGCTTGATCGCTCAGCCGCGGACCGATCCGGTTCGCGGATTCCTCCCGGCGAGCTCCAGGTCACGGTGACGGTGCGTCCTCCGCAGTACACGGGTCTCCAACCCGCAACACTGATGAATCCCGCGGAGGTGCGGGCAGTCGAGAACAGTCAGCTGGAGTTTTCAGTTCGGTCCGCGGCCCGCGATCTCGCGCTCGACATCAACGGCGTGAAGCGGACCCTGACCGGGGGATCGGATGGAACGTGGCTCGATCGCTCAGTCGCGACGCGGAGTGGATACGCGATCGTAACGGCCGACGACGGTGCGCGGCGGTTGATGACACTCGCGGTCGTTCCCGACGCACTGCCTGCCATTCGAATCGTGTCGCCCGGCAGAGATCTTGTGTTCGCGGGGGGCAACCCGCGACTCGTGTTCGAAGCCCACGGCCAGGACGACTTCGGCTTGACGTCGATGGGCCTGCGCTTCACGAAGGTCTCGGGATCGGGCGAGCAGTTCGAGTTCAACGAAGGTGAAATACCTCTGACGATCGAGCGAGCGAGTGCGGTGGACTGGAAAGGGACGGCCACCCGCTCGCTCCAGGATTTCGGTCTGACGGAAGGAGACATGCTCGTGTATCGTGCGGTCGCGACCGACGGCCGTCCAGGCGCACACGAAGCGAGCTCTGACGCCTTCTTCATCGAGATGTCGCGGCTCGGTGCCGCAGCCGGGGACGCGTTCACGTTGCCAGAGGAAGAGACGCGCTACGCGCTCAGTCAACAGATGCTCATCGTGAAGACCGAGCGGCTCATGAGGGAACGTGGCGGTCTCGGTGTGGCTGGCTTCACGGAAAGCGCCAGGGGACTCGCCGTCGAGCAGCGCATGATCCGCTCGGAGTTCGTGTTCATGCTCGGTGGAGAAATCGAGGACGAGGCGATCGAGGCCGAGCAGTCGGTGGAGTTGCAGGAAGGCCGCCTTGCGAATCGCGGTCAGCGGGACCTCCGCGCGGCCACGGTGGCGATGAGCCAGGCCGAAAAACACCTGACCGACGCCAATCCGGAGGAGGCGCTCAAGGCCGAGCGCGCTGCTGTGACGGCGCTGCAACGCGCGTTTGCCAGGGATCGGTACATTCTGCGATCGCTGGCGACCCGTACTTCGCTCGATCGGGCCCGCCGGCTGACCGGCGCCATCGCCGATGCGATCGGTTGGCGGCGCCAGCTTCGTGACGTTGAGGACAACCGCCGTGCGCGCGAAGTGATCGATCTGCTGCAGGGGCTGGGTGGTTTCTCGTCCGACCCGGGTTCGAGCGATGTCGAGCGGCGCAATCGGCTGTCCGTCCTGGCCGAGGCGGCGCTCCGGTCGGATGAAGAGTCCGCGGTGTTACGACAAGCCGCCACGAATCTGCAGAGGCTCGCCGATGCCTGGCCGACCCTCGATGCGGGTGAGCGCGTGCGCCAGCTCGACGCCATTACCAACGCCGTGTCGGAAGAAGCCCGGCGGGCGCTGGCCGATCCGCCGGCGGCGGTCGGAGTCGCGCGATGACGATCGAACGTACGCTGCGCTGGACCGCGATCGTGATCGCGATTCTCGCCTTCGCCGATCCTGCCGTCACACTCGACGGTCGAGTGCGTTCACGCCTCGGCCTCGTCGTGCAGGATGGTCCGTCGATGGCTTTACCGGCTTCCGGCGGCGTCACGACCAGACGTGCGGCCGCCGCGCACGTCGCCGCGAATCTGCAGCGCGATCTGGGAGACGAGTTCGAAATCGTCAGCGGGCGAGCGGACGACCTTCCGGCGACGATTGTGGTGGGCGACCGCTATCCGGACGACGAGTTCCCCGATGCGGCGCGGGTGTTCACGGTCACCGTGTCGGACAGGCTCAGCCCGAACGTCCGCATCGCGGAAGTGAACGCGCCGGCCCGTGTTCCGAACGGCACGGCAGTACGACTCGCCGTCACGGTCGAGAGCTCCGGTATGTCCGGATCACGATCCGATGTCGTCGTCCGCGCGCGAGGCGCCGAGGTCGGACGCGCGTCGCACAGCTGGGCGCAGGAGCGGGAATCGTGGGCGGCGGAGGTTGTTGCCGTGCCGCTTGGCGAGCCGCCTTTCAGGTTTGCCCTTCGCGTCGAGTCCAGTTCGATCGAGCGCACGGACCTCGACAACGCAGCGGAGATCGCGATCGATGAGGCCGCGCGGTTTCGGGTGTTCGTGCTCGAAGCACGTCCTTCGTGGGCCAGCGCATTCGTCAGGCGAGCGCTCGAGCACGATTCACGATTCGCGGTTGTCGGTCTGAGCCAGGTATCGCCGAAGATCGCCGTCACTTCCGGTACCTCGTCGTCATCGGCGGCGGGCGGCGCTGGCGACATCAACCGGTTCGATCCGTTCGACGTGGTGATCGTCGGGGGGCTGGACGGGCTCTCGGAAAACGAGCAGAAAGCGCTCGAGCATTTTTCGGTCGAGCGCGGCGGTGCCGTAGCGCTGGTGCCCGACAGCCGTGCCGCCACGACAGCGGTGAGTCGGCTTCTTCCGGCGGCCAGGATCGTCGAGCGCCTTCTCGATCGGCCGGCCAGGCTGACATCCGCTTCGGCAACTCCTCAACTCGATGCGTCAGAACTGCTCGAGGGCGCGACGGTTCCTCGCGATGCGAGGGTGCTTGCGCGAAGCCCGGGATCCGAACGTCCGATCGTCTGGGCGTCTGAAATGGGTGACGGTCGCGTGCTGTTTGCCGGCGCCATGGACGCCTGGCGCTTCCGAGGGGAGCCTGGCGGCGCGTTCGATCGGTTCTGGCGATCGACGATCGCCGGCCTCGCCATTGAGGCCCGTCAGCCCGTCGAAGTCCGCCTGACCCCGAATCGTGCCGCGCCCGGGGCGCGAGTGCGGGTGACGGCTCGCGTCAGAACGCTCGAGCACGATCGACTGAATGATCGTCTCGCGATCGCGGCGCGCGTCGGCGAGGATTCGATTCGGTTGTGGCCCGACGCTCCGCGCGGTTCGTTCAGTGGCAGCTTCGTGGTGGATCCGAAGTCCACTTCATCGTCGACTCTGGTCACTGTGAGCGCGGGCGAGACAATCAGCGGGCACGCGCGACTGACGATCGACACGAATCTGAGGGAGGCCGTCGGTCCGCCGCTCGCGTTGCTCGCGCGCACTCACGACGGAGTCGACGTCGGCCCTGGTCAGATCGGCGAGCTCGAACGTCACCTCCGAGACGGCGCTAAACCGCCGGCGGAGAGACGGGCACGGCACCCCATGAGGTCTCTGTGGTGGATTGTCCCGTTTGCAGGATGCCTCTCGTCGGAGTGGTGGCTGAGGCGCCGGGGGGGACGTCGTTGACGCCGACCAACGGTGCCGTGGAGACGTCTGTTCTTCCTATGAGCTACCATTGGAAGATATGTTCCGGCGTTCGTTTCTGACTCTCGCAGCCGTGCTCGCGGCCGCATGCAACAAGGACGTCTCGCCCGTCCCTGTGCCGACGCCCATCGCGCAGCCTTCCATTACCGAGAACTATTCCGGCACGTTGTTCGTCCTCGGCAGCAACTTGCATTCGTTCGCGGTGAAGCTGCCGAGCGAGGTGGACGTGACGCTGACGGCGGTCGCGACCGTGCCAGTCACGGCCGATCCCACTGCGGATCCGCCGGTCGTCGGCGTACCGTCGGTCCCGTTGACGGTTCCGCTGACCCTCAGAGTCGGTCAGCCGACGCTGACGACGATCGGCGTGCAGTGCTCGGATCTGATGTCGATCAGCACTTCTCCGGGTACGACGCCGCAGCTGAAGGGGCAGGCACTGGCGGGCACATACTGCGTCTCGATTTCGGATCCGGACGACGTCCTGCCGAGCGCCGTTTCGTACGCGATTACTGTTTCGCACTCATGAAATAGGTTCGCGAACCTTGTTCATGTCATCGCATAGACGACGACATTGACCGCAAACTTCGTGTTGTCTTCCCGCAGGAACCGTTTGTTTCGCCAGTCGTAGTCCCATTCGCAGCCGTAATCCTTGTTGCTGTACAGCACCGCGAGCCGTCCTTGCCGCTCGATGCCTTTCAGGTAGTCGTGGACGATGTTGTCGCCCCATCCGTTGAGCTCGTGCGACGTCTGTGGCGGGCCGCCGGCGAACGGGAAGAAACTGCGATAGACCGGGTGTGACGCCGGCAGCTTCGCCATTGGACTGTCGGGGAACGCCATGCGCATCTCCTGCTCGAATGACGTCGCATAGAGGCCGTTCACGTCGTGATTGCAGTCGTCCGAGAACAGGAGCCCGCCGGCCTCGGCGAATCGTCTGAGATTGTCGCGCTCGGCCTGGCTGAAGCGGACGAGCTTGTGACCCGTCATAAACAAGAAGGGGAACGACAGCAGCTCGGACGACGTGGCCGAGATGACGACTTCATCCTTGTAAACCGGAATCGACGTGTACTGAAGAACCGAGTCGAGGACGTTGGCCGCGACCTTCGGGTTGTAGTCCCAGTCACCCGATTCGTACCGCAGGCGGGCGAAGACGAACTCCGACCCGCGCGGCCGTCCCGTGCTCTGCACGAGCGCGGTCGCCGCCAGATGCAGGAATGCCCGCCGGCTCAGCACGCCTCTATCATCCCTTCGCGGCCGGAACGAGGCGTTCGGGTCCCTTCGTGTAGAATGTCTGTTTCGCCGTGGAGTACCACATCCAGCATTACGATCTCGAGCAGGGCGCGCTGGAGATCCAGTATATCGAGGAGTTCTTTGGCGAGTTTCCGCGCAAGAAGACAGCGGCGGAAATCATCCGCCGTCTCCACGCCCGCGCGCATCAGATTCTGCTCGCCACAGCCCCGCTGCCCGACGATCCCGGCTCGATCGTGCCGGTGTCGTTCAAGGTGGCGCACGAGATCAAGAACCCCGAAACAGAGCCGAAGCTCGTGGACCTCATGCACCGCCTGCACGAGTACGTGCAGTTTGACGGCCGCCGGGTACTGTACACGTGGATTGGCGGCACACGGCGGGACTGGCGCGGCCAGGGCTTCTTTCGTGCGCTCACCGAGCAACAGGAGTTGTGGGCGATCGAACAGGGCTTCGACGAAATCGTCGTCAAGACCAAGAACAAGTTCTACGACATGCGCGGCACGCTCGACCATCTCCGCTTCGAGGTCGTGAAGTACGAACGGAACCTGGCCGACAACGCCGAATCGAAGGTGTACCTCAGTAAGAAGCTCCTGCCCGAAACCGTCCGGACGCACCGCAGCGCCAAAACCGTCGTCCAGATGCCGGTATAGCCGGCCCGGCGCATCGTTTCAACTTTTTCCTGGGCGCCCTCGTCTAAGCACCTTGAAGTGTATGCGCGACACATATAGTCTTCACGCATCATGACGCTGCGTCCGGTCGAATTTCACGTCCTGCTCGCGCTGGCAGCCGACGATCTGCATGGGTACGCCATCCTCCAGGAAGTCGCCCGGCTGACCGATGGCGACCTGGCCATCGAGCCCGGCACGCTCTATCGGGCGCTGCATCGCATGCTCAAGGACGGATGGGTCGTGGAATCACATCGTCGGCCGGCGGCCGACGTCGACGACGAGCGGCGCCGATACTATCGGCTGACGCCCCTCGGACGCCGCATCGCAACGGCGGAGGCGGACCGCCTCTCGCGCCTGCTCTCGGTTGCGCGAGCGCACAAGTTGCTGTCCCGTGCCTGACACGAACCGCACACCACCGTCCTCGCAGGATCTTGCGCGCGAGTCATGCCACGCGAGAGCCGACCGACGGTTCGCGTGGTGGCTCGTGTGGCTCTATCCGCCCCAGTTTCGGCGTGACGTCGGTCTCGGACTCGCGGATGCGCTCGACGATCGCATGCGCGCGCGCCGAACGTCGGGCGCGACGACGGTGTCCATTCGTGCACGGGCCATGCTGGACACATTGCGCAATGCCTCCGCGGAGTGGGTAGACGTCGCTCGGCTGACCCACCCCACCTCTTCAACCCACTCGACCGTAAGGGGCCGATCCATGTTCGACAAGCTGTCGCAGGATGTTCGCTACGCACTTCGTTTGTGGCGCCGGCGGCCGGGATTCGCGCTCGTGGGGATCCTGACCCTGGCGCTCGGCATCGGTGCCAACACAGCGATGTTCAGTATCGTCAACGCCGTGCTTCTGCGGCCGCTCCCGTACGCGCACTCGGACCGACTCGTGTCGGTCTGGGTTCGGACGGCGTCGTATCCCCGAGGGCTGCTCTCGTACAAGGAGTATGAAGAAATCCATCGCCAGAGCGGCTCGATCGATTCGCTCGGCCTGTTCCTGGGGCAGAGCGTCAACCTCACCGGCGTCGAGGAGCCGCAGAGACTCGTCGGCGTCTTCGCGTCGGGATCGTTCTTCGACGTCCTGGGACTGAAGGCCGAACGCGGGCGTCTCTTCACCGAGGAGGAGAGCGCACCCGGCACCGTCGCACCGGTCGTCGTCATCACGCACGATCTGTGGCGTCAGCGCTTCAACGAAGATCCGTCAGCGATCGGATCGACGATGACGCTGAATGGGACGCCGCTGACGATTGTCGGTGTGCTGGCGCCGCCGTTCGATGTGACCACCGTGCCGGGCGACGGCTATTTCATCGGCGGCGACGTGTTTCTCCCGGCCGCACAGTTTCCCACGCCGTCGGGCCTGCGCGGCGCCGGCGCGGTCATGCTCGGTGTCGCACGGCTGAAGCCGCGCGTCGATCTCAGAACGGCGAGCGCGGACGTCGACACGATCGCCCGGCGACTGCTGGCGGAAGATCCGAAGACGCAGGCGGGCCGCTCGATCCTTCTGGAATCGGCGCAGGAAAGCGTCGTGGGCACGTCGCGCCCGGCGCTGCTGCTGCTGCTCGCCTCGGTCGGCGTCGTGCTGCTCATCGCCTGCGTGAACGTCAGTCATCTGCTGCTCACACGGGCGGTGGATCGTCAGAAAGAAATCGCTCTGCGCGCGGCGCTCGGCGCAAGCCAGGGCGCGGTCACGCGTCAACTCGCCATCGAAGCGGCGCTGATGGCGTTCGTGGCCACCGCCATCGGGCTTGGTCTGGGGAGATGGGCGTTGAGCGTACTGGCGGTGCTTCAGCCGCGCGGCGTGCCGATCCCGCAGGTGATCCCGTTGGACGTCACAGTACTGGCGTTCACCGGTTTGGTGGCGATTGTCGTCACGATGGTTTGCGCGCTGGTGCCAGCCGTTCGGGCCGCGCGTCCGGACCTTGCGCGCGTGCTGCAGGCGGGCTTCCGTCGCGCGTCCTCGTCCGGGAGGCGAACCCGGGACGCACTCGTCGTCGCCGAGATGGGGATGTCGGTTGCGCTGGTGGCGGTCTCCGCGCTGCTGATTCAAAGCCTTTTCGCCGTCCAGCGCGTTCCGCTCGGGTTCGATCCGGAGAATGTGTTCACGCTGCAGTTCAGGCTGCCGCAGAGCAAGTATCCGAAGCCTGAGGACATCGCGCGGTTCTTCAAATCCGCGATTGAGCAGGTGAGGGCCGTGCCAGGTGTGCAGGCAGCCGCGCTGGTTCGCGCGGTTCCCTTCAGCGGCAATGGCGGGACCATTGGTTACGTGGCTGAGGGTGCGCCTGCGCCCGATCCGGCATCGCTGCCGCAGTCACGGTTTCATCTCGTCACGCCCGATTACTTCAAGACGATGAGGATCCCTGTCCTCGCGGGCCGCGACTTCACCGACCGTGACGACTTGCGCGCGCCGCTCGTCGCCGTCATCAACGAGACGTTCGCGCGACGCGCGTGGCCCGGCGACGATCCGATCGGCAAGCGCTTCACGACTCCACAGACGACCGGGCCGGTGACGGTGATCGGCGTCGTCGGCGACACCAAGCATTACACGGCGACGGAGCCGTCGATGCCGCAGCTCTACGCCGCGCATTACCAGGTACCGTTGATCTTCTGTTCGCTGGTCGCGCGCACGTCGGTCGATCCGATGAGTCTCGAGAAATCGATTCGGCGCGCCATCTGGTCGGTCGACAAAGACCAGCCGGTCTGGTTCGTGCGAACGCTCCAGGCGCAGGTGGAAGCGACGCAGGGCGCGTCGCGCTTTCTCACGATTCTGCTCGCGGCGTTCGCCATGACCGCGCTCGTTCTGGCGGCCGTGGGGATTTACGGTGTGACGTCCTACGGGGTGGCCCAGCGCACGCACGAGATCGGTGTGCGGCTGGCGCTCGGCGCGTCAGGTGAGCGGGTTCTCCGAGAAGTCGTCGCCCACGGCGCACGAATGACCGCGGTCGCCGTCGTCATCGGCCTTGTCGGCGCGGTCGCGATCGCGCGCGTCGCGGGCGCGCTGCTGTTTGGCGTCAGGCCGACCGAGCCCGGCGCGCTCGCGGTCGCAGGGCTCGTGCTGGCGCTGGTCTCGCTCGCCGCGACGTACCTGCCGGCCCGGCGCGCCGCGCGAGTAGATCCGGTTATGGCGCTCACCGAGGAATAGTGAAACTAGGAATTGGGAGTGGGAATTTAGCGTGTTCACAAACCCATGAGAATGAACCGGCTAAAGTGTCGAGCTAGGCGTTATGATAGTCACATCCGGAGGCGGAGATGCAGAAGGCGCTAGTGGGAATGGCCATTATCGCCGCGGTGATGTGTCCAAGTGCGAACGCCCAAACGGTTGTGCATACGCCGGGCAATGGCGTGACGGCACCGCGCGTTGTTCAGAAAGTTCGGCCCGTTTATCCAGCGGGCGCCGAGCGCGACCACCGGCAAGGCAAGGTGATACTGGGCTGCGTCGTGGGGACCGACGGTGTAGTTACCGAAGTGACCGTCGTCAGCGCGTCGGCCGATGAGTTCACTGATGCGGCCGTCGCGGCGGTCTGGCAATACCGGTTCAAGCCCGGACTTAAGGATGGGGAACCGGTCGCGGTACGAGTCCCGCTCGAAATCGTGTTTACAATCCGCTGACCCGTCCGGGTCAGGCACGCCATTCGTACACGCCAGGGACGCCAACTTGCCCTCGTGGGTTTGTGATCGCACCAATTACCATTCCTAATGCTAAATTCTTAGTTCCCATGTCTCGTCCTCAAACTCCCTACTCGGCCGATCTCGGTGACCGCGAGCCCATCTCGACGATGGAACAGACCGCGAGGCGCATCGGGGCACTCGTGGCGAACTGGACGCCAGCACAATTCGAACGAAGCTACGCGCCCGGCAAGTGGAGCGCGCGCGGGATTCTCATTCATCTCACACAGACCGAGCTCGCGCTCGGCAATCGGGCGCGTATGGCCCTGGCGACGCCCGGCTATACCGCGCAGGCGTTCGATCAGGACCAGTGGATGGCGGCAGAAGGGTCCGGTGGGTCGGGTGCCGTCAAGGGCGCCAGCGGCGCGGTTGCCGCACAGGCCCTCGTCGGGATGAACGCGTTCAATCGCGGGCTGTTTGGTTCTCTATCCGAAACGGAACGGGCGACGCCGTTCACCCATCCCGAGTACGGCGCTCTCACTGTTGACTGGCTGATCCATCAGATGGCGGGACACCTGCTCCATCACCTGGCGCAGCTCGAAATCATCGCGAAGCAATAGCCTGACCCACCCGACTATCTGCTCAAAGAAGCCCGAGGCTGGCGTTTAATACAGCCGCAGGGGGACGAACGGTGAGAAAAGTCATGTTCGCAACGCTGCTCGGCGGCTTCCTCGGCATTTTCGACGGCCTCACGGCCTGGTTCACTCCCGAGGTCCGCGATCAGATGATCGGGATTGTGATTGGGTCGACGGTCAAGGGCGTGCTGACTGGCGTAATCATCGGCTTCTTCGCGCGCAAGGTGCACTCACTCCTGCTCGGCACGATCTTCGGCCTCGCGGTCGGGGCGTTTTTCGCCTACCTGATTCTCCTGATGAATCCGGGTCACGCGCTGAACATCATGCTGCCCGGCAGCCTGGTCGGTCTCATCGTCGGCTACGTGGCGCAGAGCGATAATCGACAATGACCGATGGATCTGCCGGCCACGCGTCATTCGATCCTCGCAGCCGTCCGCAGCGACGACGCCGACGTCCGCCGCGACGGATTCGAAACGCTGGTCGCGGTGTACTGGAGGCCGGTCTACAAGTACCTCCGGCTGAAATGGCACGCGTCGGCGGACGATGCGCGGGACGTCACGCAGGAATTCTTCGCGCGCGCGATTGAGAAGGGGTTCTTCGACGCCTACGACCCGTCGAAGTCACGCTTCCGGACGTTTCTTCGTCTTTGTCTCGATCGTTTCATGGCCAACGAACGCAAGGCCGCGCGACGGCTGAAGCGGGGCGGCGCGCACGCCCTGGTGTCGCTCGACTTCGAGACGGCCGAAGGCGAGCTTCGCCAGCATGACGTCGCCGTGCCGAACGATCTCGACGAGTACTTCCATCGCGAATGGATTCGGAGCCTGCTGGCGGTGGCGGTCGACGATCTGCGCGTCGAGTACGAGCGCGCCGGCAAGACGACGCAGTTCCAGGTCTGGAAGCGCTACGATCTCGATGCGCCGGCGTCTCTGGAAACGCCTGGGTACGCCACCGTCGCGAAAGAGTTCGGCGTGACCGTGATCGACGTGACGAACTATCTCGCCGCCGCCCGCAAGGCGTTTCGCCGGCTGCTGTTCGATCGGCTCCGCGCGATCTGCGGCGAGGACGAGTTCGAGACGGAAGCGCGGCACCTGCTGCGGGGTGGCTTCCGGTGACCTGGTTGTCCGACGCCACGGTCGCGCATCTGAGGGAGGTCGCCGATTGGCCGATCCTCCAGAACGATCGGTATGAGGTCGTCGAGCCGATCGCACGCGGTGGCATGGGCACCGTGTATCGAGGCCGCGATCGTGAGCTCGATCGGGCGGTTGCGATCAAAGTTCTGTCGCCGACTGCGTCCAGCCCCGAGGCACTCGAGCGGATGCGGCAGGAGACGAGAATCCTGGCGCGGCTCGAGCATCCCGGCGTCGTGCCGATCTACGACGTCGGACGCCTCGAGGACGACCGGCTGTTCTATGTGATGAAGCTCGTACGCGGCCAGCGCCTCGACGAGCACATCGTCGATCGAACACTCTCGGAGCGGCTCCGTCTCTTTGTCCGGATTTGCGACCCCGTCGCATTCGCCCACGCGCACGGCATCGTCCACCGCGACCTGAAGCCGGAAAACGTCATGGTCGGTGAGTTTGGCGAGGTTCTCGTGATGGACTGGGGCATCGCGGTTGGACACACCAGCAGCGCGTCGGCCGATGCGCCGCGAACGATCGCCGGCACGCGCACGTACATGGCGCCGGAGCAGGCGCGAGGCGAGAATGTCGACGCCCGCGCGGACGTGTTCTCGCTCGGAGCGGTTCTCGAGTACGTCTTGGCAGGCGCGCCGGGCGGGAGCGGGACGGTTCGTCCTCCGCGGGCGCTCGAGGCGATTGCCCGCAAGGCCCGGGAGGTCGATCCCGGAGCGCGCTACCCTGACGTCGTGGCGCTCGCCTCTGACGTCAATCGATACCTCGAAGGCGATCCGGTGAGCGCCAACCCGGAGACGCCGTTCGATCGCCTCGCGCGCTTCTCACGTAAGCACCGCATGGCCATCGTCATCGTCGTCGCCTATTTGATCCTGCGCGTCCTGCTGGCCTTCGTCGACGCGAAGTGACTCGAACCGGTTTCATAACCTCGTAACGGAGTCGATTAACACTTGTACTTTCCTGGACGTTGCGGTACCACACGGGCCGGAGGTAGCGCTCGTGGCCAGACGCAGCGTTCGGGTGACCGACGCGCAATGGGCCAAGATCGAACCGCTCCTTCCACGCCTCCCGCGCAGCCGTCGGGGTGGCCGTCCGTGGATCGGCAACCGCGCGGTGATCGACGGCATTCTGTGGGTGCTGAAGACCGGGGCGCGGTGGTGCGACCTGCCGAGCGAGTATCCGAGTCCGGCCACGTGCTGGCGTCGGCTCAAACGCTGGGACGAGGACGGGACCTGGGAACGCATCTGGCGCGCGTTCCTGACGGCACTCGACGAGCGCGGGCGCCTCGCGTGGGAGACGGCGTTCATCGATGGCACCTTCGTGTCGGCGAAAAAAGGGGGCCTGACATCGGGCCTACCAAGCGAGGGAAAGGCACAAAGTGCATGGTATTGGTGGAGCGCCAGGGTGTTCCTCTGGGAATATGCCTCGCGCCGGCCTCGCCGGCCGAAGTCACGCTCGTCGACGCGACGCTCGCCGCGCGCCTGACGCCGCACCGGCGTAAGCCGCACCGCCTGGTCGGCGACCGCGGCGATGACAGTGACGGCCTGCGCGAACGACTGGCGACCCGGGGCATCACGCTGATTAGCCCGTATCGCGACAATCGGGTCAACCGGCCGTACGAAGTCGCCGGCGGCTGCGCGTCTACCGCGAGCGTTACATCATCGAACGGACGATTGCCTGGTTCGGTGCCTTTCGCCGACTGTTGATTCGCCACGAGCGTTCGACTCGGATGTTTCTCGCGTTCTTTCAATTCGCCGCGGCACTCATCGTGCTGCGGAGGTTATGAAACCGGTTCTCGTCAGTCGCAGCGCAGCGCTTCCATCGGATCCACGTGGGCGGCCCGGCGTGCCGGAAGATAGCTTGCGGCAAGCGCCGCGCCGACCAGCACTGCGGTGACCGAGATGAACGTCATCGGATCGCCCGACCCGACATCGAAGAGCATGCTGGAAAGCGTGCGCGAGGCCGCCGCGGCGGCGGCGAGCCCGACGACCAGACCCGCCGCGGCGAGGACGACGCCTTCGCGCAGGAACAACTGGACGACGTCGCCCGGCGTGGCGCCGATGGCCATCCGCAACCCGATTTCCTGCGTCCGCTGGCTGACGACGTACGCCAGCACACCGTAAACGCCGATGGCAGCGAGCGTCAGCGCCACTGCGGCGAAGGCGGCCAGCAGCAGCATGATGAAGCGGCGTTCGGCGATCGACGCGCCGATCAGCGATTCCATCGGCTTGATGTCGGCGATCGGCAGCTCGCGGTCGAGAGCCGCCAGCTCTGCACGCGCCGACGGAACAATCGACGAGGGTTCGCCCTTTGTCCTGATGGCGATCGTCAGGCTGTCCACCGGATGCTGCGCGTACGGAAGAAACACCTCCGGGGGCGCGGCGAGGTCGAGCCCTCCGTACTTCACATCGCCGACGACGCCCACGATGGTCTTCGGACCGCTGCGAATGCCCGTCACGAGGCGGACGCCGAGCTTGATCTGCTGGCCGATTGGATTCTTGTCTGGCCAGTACCGTCGTACCGCTTCTTCATTGATGACGACGACCTCACCCGCGCCTGCGTTGTCGTGGTCGTTGAACACACGTCCTGAACGCAGCGGAATCTTCAACGTCGCGAAGTAGTCGGGCGTGACGATGCGCATCCCGGCACTGGGTTCGTTGACAGAATTGACGTCACCTTGACGCGTGAAGCTTGAGCTGGCGCTGAAATCGGAGTCCAGCGGCAGGCCGAACACCGCCGCCGCTCGTTCGACCCCGGGCAGCCCGCCGAGACGTGCCACGTAAGTCGCCATCAGGTCGTGTGTCGCGGTGGCGCTCGGGTACTTCGCTTCCGGTAACGCGAGGTGGAACGTCAGGACGTGGTCCGCGGCGAAGCCGGGATTCACGCCGCTCAGCCGCTGGTAGCTTCGAACGAGCAGCCCCGCGCCGACGAGCAGGACAACGGCCAGCGCCATCTCGCACACAACGAGGAGCCGCCGCGCGCGATGACCGCCGGTGCCAAGTGATCCGCGTCCCGTCATGACCGCCTGGGACAGCGACGCGCCGGTCGTCGACAGCGCCGGAATCAGGCCGAACAGAATACTCGTCCCGCACGCCGCAGCCATGGCGAACACGAGCACGCGCCAATCCATGGAGACGTCGGCCAGTCGTGGAATGCTTGCCGGTCCCAGTGTCACAAGCGCCCGATTGGCCGTCCAGGCCACCGCGAGGCCGCCGATGGCACCCACGCCGCCGAGCACGAGACTCTCGACGAGAAACTGTCGCACGAGCCGTCCGCGTCCGGCGCCCACCGCGGCCCGAACGGCGACTTCGCGTCCGCGCGCGTTCGCGCGCGCGAGCAGCAGGTTCGCCACGTTGACGCACGCGATGAGGAGCACGAGCAGCACCGCGCCGAGCAACATGAGGAGCGCCGGCCGAATCGTGCGCACGATGCGTTCCTGCAGGGGGACCGCCGCCATGGTCCGCCCGTCGTTCGTGTTCGGGAAATCGCGAGCCAGCTGTTCGGCCACGACTGCCATCGCGCCGTTGGCTTGCGCGAGCGTGACGCCCGGCTTCAGCCGCGCGAGTCCGCCGACCCACTGCGCGCCACGCTGTGTGTCGCTCAATTGATGCGGCGTTAGCATCAGCGGCCGCCAGAAGTCCGGATTCCCCGGGAACGTGAACTCCGGCGGAGCCACGCCGACGATCTCGAAGGCGATGCCATCGATGCGAAGCATGGTCCCGATCACGTCCATGCGTCCGCCGAACTGACGACGCCAGAGGCGATCGCTCAGAACCATCACGCGGCCGCCGGCCTCGATATCGGATTCCTGAAGGAAGCGACCGAGCCCCGCCGAGACGCCGAGCACCGGGAAGAAGCCTCCAGTGACATCGGCTGCCTGCAGCCGCTGTGGCTCGCCCTGTCCAGTGAGGTTCACGCTGGAGCCGTCGAAGGCTGCTGACTCCGTGAACACACCGCTCCGACTGGTCACGTCGCGAAGGTTGGGCGGCGAGAAGGACGTGGAGAGGCGCCCGTTGCGACCATTGAGCAGCAGCAGAATGCGATCGGGATCGGCGTACGGCAGCGGGCGCAGCAGCACGCCGTTGACAACGGTGAAGACCGCCGTGGTCGCGCCGATGCCGAGGGCCAGCGTCGAGATCGCGACGACGGCGAATCCTGGCTGACGGCGGAGCAGCCGAAGCGCGTAGACGACGTCCTGAATGAATGAACGCACGGGATGCCTCCGGGAGCTGAGCGGTTCGATCTTTGCCGCGGCAGGGCGATACGCAACGCGGACGCCGAAGAGGTCGATGACTTCGCGCGCGACGAACAGCGCGACCGACAACCGGCCCGAGGGTGGCGCGGCCGCGGCGGTCGCGCGATCGGAGAATGTGGCCAGCATCTCGTCGCCGTGCTGCCGACGCAACGCGGCCGGACAGAGAACGAGCGCCGCGGCATACATGCGAACGGTCCAGTTCGGCGAGCGATCGGCTGACATGTCGCCTGCTATTTCCACCGTGACAGCGCGGGCCTGACGGTGGCGCGGATGCCCTTGCGGCGCGCCTCCCGCACGAGCGCGTCGAGGCGGCTGGCTTCGGCGCGGAGAACGCTGCGGCCCAGAGGGGTCAGCCGATAGTATCTGCGCCGCGCGTCTTCGTCCGCGCGGTCCGCCGACCGGCGCACCCCTGCGACCAATTCATCGGCGAGCAGCCCGGCGATGGCGGTGTAGAGCGTGCCCGTGCCGATTCGGACGGTGCCGCGCGTGCGTTGCTCGATGTCGAGGATGATGCCGTAGCCGTGGCGGTCGGCGTCGGTCAGCGCCAGCAGGATCTGAAACTGCTGCGCCGACAGGGGTAGAAATGTCCGTGGGTCGTCCATAGATGCATCGAGCCTCGATGCATATCTTAGACGGAGACAAAGGCAGGAGGGTTGGGTTGGGTCGGGTAGGGCGGTGGCCTACTTCGAAAATGTGTACTTCTCGAAAACGTCCGGTGTCGCGTGGTCGCAATACAGAACCCGTCCAGCCTCCGACTCCTTGCGCGCCACGTGGTAGGCGTCGGCGAGTTGCTTGAGCTTCTCGCGGACGCTGGTCCGGGTGCCGCCTTCGCCGAACTTCAGCACGTCATATCGGCCGTCGGCCCGTTTGAAGATCGCACACTGTCCGGAAATCGGCGCTTCACTCTCAGTCATTGCTCACATTATCTCGCGATCTCGCCGACCGCAGCCCGCCGGCTCAACGGGCGACCGTGTCGCGCAGCGCTTCGAAGAAGACCTGCGCCGCCTCCCTGACCCCACTGAGTGGGACACGCTCGGCGTCTCCGTGCATCGACGCGACGGTCTCGGCCGACAGAATGGCCGGGAAGATCCCGTAACTCGTGACTCCTTTTGGCCTGAACGCGTTCGAATCCGTGCCGTAGGGCACGAGAATCGGCGTCACGACGGCGTCCGGATGCAGGCGCCTGATCGCCGTTTCGAGGTTGCGGTACATCGCCGTGTCGCGCGAACTGACGACCGGGTCGTCGGATTCGCTGATGAGCTCGACCTTCAACGTCGGGTCACCCAGCCGCCGCGTCACGTCGGCGATCCAGACGTCGCGCGTGATTCCGGGCAGTACACGGCAGTCCAGGCCCGCCTCCGCCACCGAGGGGATGACGTTGATCTTCGGAGGATCCCCGACGCCGGACCGGAACCACGTGAGCGAGATCGTCGACTGCTGGATGGCGTTCGTGAACTTGTTGGCCGCGAACGTTCCCACGCGCGCTTTCATGATCTCGATCGGCGACGCGGCATCGGTCTGGCCACTGGATCCGGCGCTGGCGCCGGCCGGCGTCGCCAGGAGCCGGTTGAGCGCTCGAACCAACCGGTCGTTTGGATTCTGGTCGTGCGGCTGGCTGCCGTGTCCCGCCACGCCTTCCGCGCGCACCTTGAGCCAGACGATTTTCTTTTCCGCAACCGAGATGCCGTAGACGAGCTTGCCGGCAGAGAAGACGTCGCGGCTGCCGAAGCCGCCTTCGTCGATGACGAATTCGGGGTCGAGCTCGGCGTAGTGGTGGGCGATCATCCAGCGTGCGCCCATGGCGCCACCAACTTCCTCATCCGGTTCGGCGAGCAGGATCACGTCCCGATTGAGCGGCACACCCTCACGCTTCAATCGCAGGAACGCCAACAACTGCGCGACGCCCATCCCTTTCATGTCCATGGCGCCGCGACCCCACATCTCGTCGCCCTGGATGGTGGCCGCGAAGGGATCGGTCTTCCACTGCGAGCGGTCGGCGGGCACGACGTCCATGTGATGCAGCAGAAGAATGGCTTTGCCTGCTGGCGGATTGGTCGTGGCCTTCAGCCGTGCGTAGACGATCGCCTTGCCCGGCTCCGATTCATAGCGCGTCGTCGGGATGCCTTCGCGCGCCAGGATCGTCATGAGAAAATCCGCCGCCTTGCGCGTATCGCCGGGCGGGTTCGACGTGTCGATGCGGACGTATTCCTGAAGCAGCCGTGTCGCTTCGTCCTGCGACTGCCCGCGGAGGCGGCTGTCTGAACCCGCGGCGGCGGTCAGGCAGAGAACGATCGTGGCGATCGTGCGGGGTGCGAAGACTCCCGTACGGAGCGCGATGGCTTCAGCCGAGCGAGAATCTCGAGTCATCACGATTCAAATACTCCCGTGCCTTTGTTTTTCCGGACCCGATCCCAGGGAAAGCACCGCCCGTTCATCGCGACGTACACACCCGGCTGGAGCACCTGCACGAACGAGAGGGCGGATCCGAGATTGAACAGCCCGTCCGAGCTGCCGAACGCGTAGGGCACCATCGCCCCCGTGAGCACGACGGTCTTGCCCACGAGAGGAGGCGTCGACGTCGCGAGCGCGCGCGCCGTGTCCACGATAGTGTCGGTGCCGTGCGTGATCAGCAGGCGCGATTCGCCGGCGTTGCGACACCGTTCAACAATTACACGCCGATCGTCGGCCGTCATGTCGAGGCTGTCGATCATCATCAGCGTCTCGACGACCACATCCACGCGCGAGCGGCCGAGCCGCAGCATCTCGCTGACGTGCGTGTCCTTGAACGACAGCGTGCCGCGCAGCTCGTCGTATTCCTTGTCGAACGTTCCGCCGGTTGCCAGGATTCTGAGGGGTTCTGGGTTCATGGTGCAGGGTGCTGGGTTCGTGCCGGGTTCAGGGTTCAGCGTTCAGGGAGTTCCGGGCTCGGGTTCGGAGCGATCACCCAGCACTCGGAACCAGCCACGTGGAACCCGGCACTCGGCACTTGGCACCCGGAACCCGGCACCCGGAACTCGGCACGAACCCAGCACCCTGCACCCTGCACCCAGAACCCATCGAGCGTCCCCACCTACTCGCCGCCCTTACCGGCCTCGCCTGATGCCGACAAGTAAAGCGCGTTGAACAGCATCGGAAACGTCGCGTGCGTCTGCGCGCGGTGCTGCGGACGCAGGCCGAACAGAATCACGCGCCCCGGATTCATCTCGACTGAGACCACCGCCGCGCGGCCGGTCATCAGGTCGTCGCCCTTCAGCCAGCCCGACGCGATCACATTCGTGTTCGGATAGCGCGCCACGACGGTCGTCTTCTGCGAAGCAAACCCCTCGACGATGGAGAAGAAGGGGCTGTTGATGTAGAAGCCGTAGGCGTTGGCGTCCATGCCGTAGCCCAGTGGGTGCTGCGTGTCGACTTCGATGCGCAGGATGGTCCCCGGCGCAAAGTGCTGGTCGCGCGTCAAGCCCTTCTTCAAGTTGTGGACGGGAATGGGGAATTTTTCGATCGCGAGATCGCACGCGTTGCCCAGCGTGACGAGCGTGCCGCCGTCCGCAACGAACTGCCGGAGGCTCTCGACGCCCGCTTCGCCGATGCCACCGCGGTACTCGGGTCGGATGGTCGCGGCGTCGAAACCGTCCATGATGCCGCGCACGTCCTGATCGGCCAGGATGATCGCGTCGAATTTCTGACGGAGCCTTCCCGCCCTGACGTCGGCGTTATGGATGGGCGTGAGATTGAATTCGTACCGCTCGAGCACCCACCGCGTCCAGCCCTCGTCCATGTTGCCACCGGTCCATGGCTGATACATCGCCACGCGCGGTGCTCTGAGGAGCCGTGATTCAAGGCGCGATTCGTTGCGACCTTCGGAACGCGCGTGGATCTCGAGGCCGAAATCTCGCGCAAGCGTTTCGAGCGCGGCTCGCGGAGCGCCGCTCACCGAGACGCGCGACATACCGTCGAACGACACCTTCGCGCCATCCTTCAGCAATCGGTTGATGGCGATCGCCGTATCGGGACCCCGGTAGTCGAACCCGAATCGCGAGCCACTGCCGACGAGATCGCCAGGCGTCTTGGGGAGCCCGTCGACCTTCGACATCTTCACATCGGGCAGGGGATTTTTGACGAACACGGTGTCCACGCCGAGCAGCATCCCGAGCGACCACGCCGTCACGTCGTAGGGTGGCTCGGGCGCCGCGTTCGGTCCGCGGCGGACCTCAGGGTAGGTCTGGGGTTCGAGCATGTCCTTCGCATAGCGCGAGAATACCTGCGCCATCGGAATCACGAACGTTCCGGCCGCGTAGTCCTTGCCGTCGGCGGCAAACGGGGCATCGGCGCGGAAGACGTCCACGCCGCCCATGTGAAGACGATCGACCAGGTGCGCCGCCTCGCGTGGATCGTGCTGTCCGACCGGCGACACGAGAATGGCCGACAGGTTGCCCTTCGCCTTCTGCCCGTCCTCCATCGTCTGTCGGTTGACCTCGTAAATCTGTCGCAGGATCGCCTCACGCCGGTCCGCCGCCGTATCGAGCAGCGCCATCGTCGCGACGAGTTCGTAGTCGATGATGTCGCGAAGCGTCCAGCGACCGCCCATCCAGGGTCGCGGGTATTCGGTGCGAGGTGTGATGTCGGTCGGGGGCGGCAGAGGGCCGTCGCTGAACTGCGGGCCGCGGCCGCCCGGCCCTGGGCCCGTCGAGGCTCCGGGTTCGCCACCGCGCCCGCCCGTCGCGCCGCGCGCCTGGGCTGCGCCCGCCGAAGCCCGCTGCTGATCGATGGGCGCGGCAACTCGCGCGCTGGCGACTTCGGTGAGCAGACCGATCTGGTTATGCCACCAGCCGCTCCACGCCATCGCGCCTTCCCAGAAGTTCGTGTACGTGGAGTTGTAGATGATGCCTTCCTTGCCGACCGCCTCGAGCGCTGCCGCCTGCGACTGTCCCAGAATCCCGTTCCAGCGATAGATCAACGGATGCACGTTCGGGTTGATCGGATCGGTCGCCGGCATGACGAAAATACGGGCGCCATTGCTGCCTTGTTGATGCTCGTCGAGCCAGACTGACGGGAACCAGTCGTGCCACAGGAGCTGCGCGGTGTACTGACTTTCCTTCTGCGTGAACATGTACATGTCACGGTTGTTGTCGTGGCCGACGTACGGGTGATAGAGGTAGGGCAGTTGCGTGACGGTGTACGGCGTGCCGACGTTCTTGTTGAACCAGTCGGTCACGATGATCTGACCATCGGGATTCAGGCTCGGCACGAGGAGGAAGATGACGTTGTCGAGGATTTTCTTCACTGCCGGTGACTGATCCGTCGCGAGCGTGTGCACGAGCTCGACAGCCATCTGCGATGCGCCGATCTCCGTTGCATGAATACTGCACGTGATGACGACGACGACCTTGCCGCGCCGGAAGATTTCGTCGCGCTCGCTCTCGCTGGGCGCGCCACCCTGGAAATACAGCTTCCGTTCGAGTTGCTTGTAGTGATCGAGGTTCGCGAGCGTATCGGGTGCCGCGATTTCGAGCGCGATGAACGGATTGTTCTGGCTCGTCCTGCCAAGTTCGCGGAACCGGACCCGGTCGGAGCTGGCCGCTGCGAGTTTCATGTACTCGACGATCTTGTCCCAGCGGACCAGCTTGTTGTCCGTGCCGACGCGGAAGCCAAGGAACTGCTCGGGTGATTGCAGCGTGCCGGCAGCCGTGGTGACAAGCGCTGACGTCACCGCCAGGGCCAAGGCCGTGAGCAGCGCGCGACGGGTCATCATGCAAGGTCCTCCGGAAGGCCCCTTATAATAACGTCTCGACATTGCGGATTTCGGATTGCGGATTGTGGATTAATTGCGGTTTGATTTGCCCAATTTCATGAATCCGCACTCAGCAATCCCCAATCCCCAATTGGATATGTCTCAGACCATAAGAACGCGTTCGCGCATGGACGCGATTCAGACGCCGATCGTGCAGGTCATGGGCGACCTGATTCGCCGGCATCCTGGAACGATCAATCTCGGTCAGGGCGTGGTCCACTACCCACCACCGGCGGCCGCGCTCGATGCCGCGCGCGATGCGCTGTGGGACCCCGATACGCACACGTACCAGGACGGAGAGGGGCAGCCGGCGCTCATCGCTGCGATTGAGGACAAGCTGCGGCGCGACAACGGCATCCAGGTCGACGGCGTCAGCCGCGTCGTCGTCACGGCCGGCGGCAACATGGCGTTCGTGCACACCATTCTCGGCATTACGGAGCCAGGTGACGAGGTCATCCTGCCGGTGCCGTTCTACTTCAACCACGAGATGGCGATCGACATGGTTGGCTGCAGGACCGTCCGCGTGCCCACCGACGAGCGCTATCAATTGGATCTGGACGCCATTCGCCGCGCGATCACGCCGCGCACGCGCGCGGTCGTGACAGTCACGCCGAACAATCCGACCGGCGCCGTCTATTCCGAAGCGGCGCTGCGCGCCGTCAACCGCCTCTGCCAGGAGCGTGGGCTCTATCACGTCAGCGACGAGGTCTATGAGTACTTCACGTACGGTGATGTGAAACACATCTCGCCAGGTGCATTCGACGGCGCGGCCGACCATACGATTTCGCTGTTCTCGCTGTCCAAGAGCCACGGCTTCGCCGGATGGCGGATCGGCTATATGGTCTATCCGGAAGCGTTGGCTGACGCGATCGCGAAAGTGCAGGACACGGTGCTCGTCTGTCCCACGGTGATCGCGCAGGTGGCCGCGGTCGCCGCGCTGCAAGCGGGACCGGAGTACACGCGCGGCTACATGCCCGCCCTCGCAGAAGTCCGCGACATCGTGCTCGCCCAGCTTCGATCGCTCGAGCCTCTCTGCACGGTGCCGCCGGCCGACGGCGCGTTCTATTGCTTCCTGCGCGTGAACGCCGACGCGGATCCGATGACGGTCGCCGAGCGTCTGGTCCGCGAGCATCGCGTCGCGGTCATCCCCGGCCACGCGTTTGGCGTGCAGAACGGCTGCTGCTTCCGTGTCGCGTACGGCGCGCTACAGAAGGAAACGGTGGCCGAGGGGATTGGGCGGCTCGTGCGGGGACTTCGCGCGTTGCTCGGCTAGACGTCGAGCTCCTGCGCTTCATCAGCCCGGTCCATGATGAAGCGGAAGCGCGCTGACGCGTCCTTCCCCATCAGCTCGTTGATCACGCGATCCGTGACGATCTGATCCGTCACCTCGACCCGCAGCAGACGACGAGTGCGCGGGTTGAGCGTCGTCTCCCACAGGACCTTCGGCATCATCTCGCCGAGACCCTTGAAGCGCGTGATCTCCGGCGTCCCGCGCCCGTTCTTCTGCTTGAGGATCATGTCCTTCTGCGCATCGTCCAGTGCCCAGTGCGTATCCTTGCCGATGTCGATGCGGTAGAGGGGCGGCTGCGCGAGATAGACTTTCCCGTGTGCGATGAGCTGCGGCAGGTGCCGATAGATGAACGTCAGGAGGAGCGTCGCGATGTGATTCCCGTCCGAATCCGCGTCGGCCAGAATGATCACCTTGCCGTAGCGCAGCCTCGACAGGTCGAACGTCTTGCCGAGGCCGCAGCCGAGCGCGGTCACCAGATCTGAAAGCTCCTTGTTCTCCAGCACCTTCGCCAGCGACGCGCTCTCGGTGTTCAGTACCTTTCCGCGCAGCGGGAGAATCGCCTGTCGGGCGCGATCGCGTCCCTGCTTGGCCGACCCGCCGGCTGAATCGCCCTCGACCACGAACAGCTCGCTCGTCACCGAATCAGGGTTCGTGCAGTCGCTGAGTTTTCCCGGCAGGTTGAGCCTGGTGGACGTCGCGCTCTTCCGCGACACCTCCGCCTGCGCCGCGCGACTGGCTTCGCGCGCGCGCGCGGCGAGAATGATCCGCGCGACGATGGCCTGGGCAACGCTGGCGTTGTGGTTCAGCCAATGCTCGAGCGCCGGGCGGACCACACCGTCCACTGCAGAGACGAGCTCGGGATTGTTGAGACGGTCCTTGGTCTGGCCCTGGAACTGTGGTTCCTGGACGAAGATGCTGAGGACGCCCGTCAGCCCTTCGCGGATGTCCTCGGCGACAAGCGTGACGCCCTTGGGCGACAGATTGTGGGTCTCGATGTAATTCCGCACGGCTTTGCCGAGGCCGGCACGCAGGCCGGTCTCGTGCGTGCCGCCGGATCCGGTTGGAATGCCGTTGACGTACGAACGCAGGTGCTCGTCCGTGGATTCGGTCCATTGCAGGACGAGGTCCACTCGAAGGCCTTCGTCCTTGTTGAGCACGAACGGCACATCGTGGACCGGCTTGGCCCCGCGGTCCGTGACGATCTTCTTCAGGTAGTCGACGAGACCCTCAGAGTGCTCGAAGGTCCGACGTTCCTTCGTGGACTCGTCCTCGAAGCTGACCTTGACGCCTTTGTGGAGATAGCTGACAACCTCCAGCCTTTCCTTGATCACTTCGGCGTCGAACTCGATCTTGGGGAAGATTGCGGCGTCCGGGTGGAAGTACACCGTGGTGCCGGTGCCGCGTGCCGCGCCGATCTTTTTCAGGCCCGAAACCGCTTTGCCCTGCTTGAAGCGCATCTCCCACATCGCGCCGTCGCGCTTGACCGTCGCGACCAGCTCTTTTGACAGCGCGTTGACGACGCTGGCACCGACGCCATGCAACCCTCCGGCAGTCTTGTAGTTCCCGTGTTCGAACTTGCCTCCGGCGTGGAGCACGGTGAAGATCACTTCGAGCGCGCTCTTCTTCGTCGCCGGGTGTTTGTCGATCGGAATGCCTCGTCCGTCGTCCGAAATCGTGATCGAGGATCCATCGTCGTGAAGCGTGACCCAAATGTTTGAAGCATGGCCGTTCATCGCCTCGTCGACGGAGTTGTCGAGGATTTCCCAGACCAGGTGATGAAGGCCAGCTGAGCCGACGCCGCCGATGTACATGCCGGGCCGCTTGCGAACCGGCTCCAGCCCCTCCAAAACCGTGATGTCTTTCGCGGTGTAGTTCGCGGATGCCATGTCTATAATGTGCGCCTTGTGAAACGAGCCCGTCGCTCGCCCTGTGCGTGGTGCGCGTGCCTGCTGATTGTAGCGGCATTTCAGCTGCGTCTCGCCGCGGGCGGCGCCTCGTCCGAGGACGTTCCGGTACCAGGCGGCACCGCCTCGCTCGCGCGCTTCCTGTCGATCGATCCGGTTCCCGATCGCGGCCGCTTCATGACCGAGATCACGCGCCTCGTCTACGAAACCGGCGAGGTCCGCAGCCAGAGCGTGCCGTTTCTCCAGTCGGTGCGTCAAGCCGCGCGCAATCGGATGCCGTTGATGGCCGGCCGATCCGCCGGGCCGTCCGAGTCCGTGCCCGTGCCGCTGACGGCCGACATCTGGGGCGAGGCCATCTTCCGGCGACGGGTCAGTGCAGACGACCTCGTGCTGACGATCATCACGGATCGGCAGGCGTCGCTCCTGTGCAACGGGCTCCTGCAGCTCGATGACGAGTCGCTGGAGTTCTTCGCCAATCACCCCGGGCTCCTTGGCAGGATCTACGAGCGGTCCGCGCCGATCTTCGCGGCGTTCGCCGGATCCGTGCACGTCCGCGACAACCGCGTCGTGCCCGCGGGCGGTGAAGACGCCGTCGCGCTTTGGGAAGCGGTCACGAACGAGAAGGTCACGCGTGCCGAGCGGTTCCTGACGCAGCTGTTCGAAATCAACGACGGCCGCGTCGCCTACCTGTACGACCTGGTCGGACAGCTCGATGCGCCGCGCCGTGCGTTCATGCTCGGCACCTGGATTCCCGGCGCGCCTGTTCGACTCGAGCGGTTCAAGACGCTCGCGCTCACGAGCCTCAACGGCTTCCGGGACTGGCACACGCGCGTCGTGCCGTTCGGGCGCCCGTCATTCGACCTCGGGATGGCGGTGATCCGGCTTGCCGTTGACGACAGCGGACGTCCGGCGCCACCCGCGTCGCGGGCGCTGTGGTCCCGGGTCATCACCGGTGTCGACTCCAGCGACGATTCTCCAGTCGACGCGGCATGGATCGCGGAGAACCTCGTGGCGACCGACGTGCGCCAGCGCGGCGAGCGGATCGATCAGCTCACGTTCGCGCAGCGCGTCTTCGCCGTCGACCAGGGCGACCGCGCCGATCTGCAGTTCGTGCTGCGCTCGTTTCCGCGATTCCGTGCGCTCATGCTCACGTTCGAGCGCGCCGGCTTCACCAGGCTGTCGACGTACGCCAGCGTCGTCCGGTACGGCCTTCGGCTTCAAAAGCTCGATGGACGGACCGGATACGTCGGGCAGGCGAATTTCCAGGGCGCGCTGGTGCTCACGACGCGCCTGGCGATCGCGGGCACGCTCGATGTCGTGTCCGCTGAGCGGTTGATCGAGCGACTGACGGCGCGGCCGTCGTCCGATGCCGCCAGTCCTGCGGGCGCTGTTGCGCGCTGGATCAGCGAGGATCTCCATCCGCTCCTGCCGCAGGCCCGCGACCTCGAAAGCGCAATCATCGCCGGGCTCTCCGGCCGGTCCGAGCGCGCGCTGACGGCCCCGCGCATCACATGGGAGGGCCAGCAGTACCGACTCGACTTTGCCGCATCGGAACGGAACCGGCTTCAGCGCGTCCGTCAGAAGCAGAACGCGCCACGGATCGACCTGCCGTTACAGATCGCTGACGCGACGCGTGTGCTCGCGTCGGACAAAGTGACCGCCGACGATCTCCAGGACGCCGCGACGCAGTTTGCCGTCGTCGCCAATGACCTGCCCGAGCGGTCCCGTGATGAAGAGGCGGACAACGTCCCGTCAGGCGTCGCGCCGCCGAATTCCTATCACGACGCCCTCCGGAAAACGGCCGACGAGCTGAACAAGGCGGTGAAGAACAAGGACATCAAGCGGGCCTCGCGCATCGTCGAGCCGCTCGTCGAGATTGCGGACGACCTGCTCGCGCGCAACCTGCTCTCGTTTGCCTACGCCATCAGCCTCGGTGATCCGGAAGGCACCGTCCTTCTCGCCGACGACGTCTCGCATCGTCATGATTTCGGTTTCGGCTTGAAGGACGCGGAGGTCCGCGCCCGCTTGTCGTGGGCGATGCCGCGGCAGGAGGTCACGCCCGGCGTGCCGTGGCACGTGAGCGGCTCGCTGCTCGGTCTGGACTCGGCCCTCGCGACGTTGTCGCTTCGTCGCATCGCCTCGGACCACGTGCTCGAAGCGCCCAGGCTGACGACGAACGCACGGGACACGTTCGCGTCGAGCGTCTCGCTGATGGAACCGCTGGCCCTTCGTGATGCGGACCGCGACGCGATCGCGAACGCGATCGCACGCGGCGGAGAGCGAGTCTCGGCCGTCAAGGACCTCCCCGCGCTCGCGACTCTTGAAACGGAACTGGCCATCGACGGCGCGCGCAGACGCACGTTGCGATGGACGCTCGCGCACGAGCCCGATCGCGTCGCGACGATGCTGTCGCTGGCCGAACTGCTCGCCCTCGGCGGCGCGCGTACGTCCGATCTCCATCCATGGGGAATGGCCGTCCTCGCCGCCAACGGCTGCCTGTGCTCGCGGTTCGTGCCGCCGAGCGCGGTCGGGCTGCTCTCGGGGCGCCCGCAGCTCGGATTGTCGGCCGCGACGGTGCCCGATCTGAACCTGCGCGTCGCCGTCCTGCTGAAGGAACTCGGACTGCCTGCGGCGCTCGCCAAAGTCGTCCTGTCCGCCGCGGTTCAGGATTTCATCGACGAAGCCCGGCCCACGGACGACGGGGACTGGTTGGCGCTGTCGCGCGCGGCCCGAAGCGTCACGCGCGAGCGCGTCGAGGACTACGTCGCGGCCGCAACCGCGGCCGGCCCGTTGATGCCCGATGCGGGCCGATCGCCAGAGCGGGTGCAATGAACCGGCAACGCCGCGCCACGCCGGTGTGGATCACGATGGCTGCGGCGGCCGTGGCGATGGCGGCGTGGGCATACCAGGTTCTTCACGCGCAGGACGCGTCGCTGTCCATCCTCTCGCCGGACCCCGACGCGTATCTCAGCGGACCGACGCTCCTGCGCGCGCAAGTCACGCCCGGAAACGCGGCGGTGGGTGTGACGTTTTTCGTCGACGGCCGTCAGGTGTGCGCGCTGACGCGCGAGCCGTTCGAGTGCGAATGGGACGCCGGGGCGTCAATCTCCGAGCACCAGATTCGCGCGGTCGGCACGCTGACGGCCGGCGGACGTATCGTCCAGACCATCCGCACGAAGGGCATCGGATACAACGAGAAGGTCAACGTGGAGGTCGTGCAGGTGACGGTGACCGTCAGCGACGGCCGCGGCAAGTTCATCCCGGGGTTGCCACAGTCCGCGTTCCACGTGTTCGAGGACAACCGGGTTCAGTCGATCACGCATTTCGCGTCCGAGGACGTGCCGCTCGAGCTGCTCGTGGCCATCGACATCAGCGGCAGCATGTCGCCGGCGATGCCGAAGCTGAAAACCGCAGTCAAGGAATTCCTGAGTTCAGTCCCGCCGCAGGATCAGGTGACGCTTCTCGGCTTCAACGACAGCATCTTCACGTTGACGCGGAAGGCCACCGACCAGGCCGAGCGGGCCAAGGCCGTGGATCGCCTGGCGCCGTGGGGATCGACGGCGCTGTACGATGTCATCCTGCGCGGCGTGGAAATGCTCGGGCGCCACACCGGACGCAAGGCGCTCGTCGTGTTCACCGACGGTGAGGACCAGGGCAGTCACGCGACGCTGAACGACGTCGAGCGCCGGCTGCAATCGAGCGACACGACCTTGTACATGATCGGGCAGGGACGCGGCGTGACCCTCGAATCGCTGAAGCGGATCATGGAACGGCTCGTGAATCCGACCGGAGGCCGGGCGCTGTTCACCGACAGCGTGGACGAGCTGCACGCGGCGTTCGGCGATCTGCTGGACGAGCTCTCGAATCAGTACCTCCTCGGATACTCGTCGAGCAACGACAAGCGCGACGACACGTGGCGGCGAATTCGCGTTGACGTCGATGGGCACCGCGATATTCGTGCCCGGCAGGGTTACCGCCTCACGTCGGCGAAATAAGGGGCCGGGCAGCTGCACGGACGGAAGATCCAGGAATGCAAGAATGCAAGAATGCAAGAATGCAAGAATGCGGCGATGCAGCAATGCAGGAATGCAGGAATGCAGGAATGCACGAATGCCCATAGGGACACGCGCGCGCCTTGCTCTCTTGCATTTCTGCATTCTTGCGTTCGTGCATTTCGCGGCGCCGGTCGCGGCTCAGCAGGCGCAGCCGTCCCAGCAGGAGCCTCCACGATTTCGTGCGACCGTTGAGGTCACCTCGCTCGACGTGACGGTCGTGGACGATCGCGGCAGGCCGGTCGCCGGGCTGGCGCCGGAAGATTTCGCCGTGCGAGTCGACGGCGTTCCGCGGAAGGTGGTCTCTGCCGAGTGGGTCCCTCTCGTGGCGGACGCAGGCGCACCGCCGCCGCCCCCGCCGCCAGACGGTTACAGTACCAACGAGCACTCCACGGGCGGACGCATGATCGTCCTGGCCGTTGACGAGCCGAACATCCGTTTCGGCGGCGCGATGGCGATCACGAAGGCCGCCAACGCGTTCGTCGATCGACTCACGCCGTCCGACCGCGTGGCGGTGGCGGGCATCGGCGCCGGCGCGCCGTCCACACCATTCACTGCCGATCGGCAGCGCATCAAGCAGGCGATCAGCCGGATGATCGGAAAGAAACAACTCGGGCGCTCGACGATCGATCTTGGTCACAACATCGGTATCTCCGAGGCGATGCAGGTCGATCGCGGCGACGTCACGCTTCTCGAGATTATTCTGGAACGCGAATGCCAGGGCCTGGCCGGTCCGCCGCTGATCAGCTGTCGCACGGAAGTCGAACTCGAGGTTCGCCAGCTCGCGCGCGATTCGGTGCACGAAGGCGAGGAAACCACGGCGGCGCTCCGCTCCATACTGATCGCCTTGCGTGGCATCGAGGGCGCCAAGACGCTCATTTTCGTGTCAGAGGGTTTCATCCTGAGCGACCCCGGGTTCGTCATCGAGCTGGGCACGCTGTCAGCAGCCGCGCGAACGAGTCTGTACGTGCTTCGGCTCGACAGTTCCTTCTTCGACGCGAGCAATGCGCGCATGCCTCGCGATCCGTTCAGCGATCGGCGTACGCAGATCGAGGGTCTCGAGATGCTGGCGGGCGCCGCGCGCGGCGCCATCTTCGATGTCATCGGTAAACCGGAAGGGTTGTTCGAGCGGCTGGAGGCCGAGCTGTCGGGCTACTACCTCGTGGGCGTGGAATCCGATCCGAAGGATCGAGACGCCAAGGCGCATCCGATTCGCGTGGACGTCGCGCGAAAAGGCGCGGTGGTCCGTTCGCGTCGCCAGCTGCTGAACACACCTGCCGAGCGCCGCGCGAACCGCAACCGACACCAGGCTGCCGCCGCGGCGTTGAGTTCACCGCTCATCTCTGGCGCGCTGCCGCTTCGCGTCGCGTCGTTCGCCCTCCAGGGCCCCGAGCGCGACCGCATTCAGATCCTGATTCACGCCGACATCGGCAACGACTATTCGTCGTCCAGGGTGACGACGGTGGCGTACGTCATCAGCGATCAGAATGGAAAGGTGATCGCGGACACGGCCCTCGACGCGCGCTTGCCGCCCGTGATAAACGGCGTACCGTCGGCGCTGCAGTACAAGACGGGCGCGAGCCTTCCGCCGGGCGACTACACGCTGAAGCTCGCCGTCGTCGAAGGCGAACGCATCGGCACGGTCGAGCATGTCATCCATGCGGCCCTACCGAAGTCGGACGCGCTGACGTTCAGCGAGCTGATGGTCGGCGGGCCCCTGAACGTCGGCGAGATCCTCCAGCCGACGATTGGCTACCAGGTGACGTTCGGCTCCGTCCACGGCTACTTCGAAACGTACGGTCCGAGTTCCTCCGACCTCAGTGTGGAATACGAAATCGGCACCGACGAAACCTCGCCGGCGCTGCTCAACGCCGACGTGTCGCCGTACCCCGCGGGCGAGAGCCGAACGATCTTCACGCGCGTGATGCCGGTCCACCAGTTGCCGCCCGGCAAGTACATGCTCCGCGCCATCGTCTCGGTCAACAACCGATCGATCAGGACGCTGACGCGCGGCTTCGAAATTGCGAGACCCAAAGTCCTCATGACCGCGGCGGATGGCCTCGGCGGGCCGGCGCCCGGCGACACCGAGCTCTTCCTGCCGGTCGACGACCAATCGATCCGGCCGCCATTCCCGCGCGAGGAAGCCGTCGACCGCGAGACCCTCGCCGTGTTTCGCGACCGGACGCCGCCGGAGGTGAAGGACGCGTTCGAACAGGGCGTGTCGTTTCTTGCGGCCAACGACTATCCGAAAGCCGAAGTGGCGTTCAAACGCGCCATCCAGCCGGAGGTCGACAGCACGCCGGCGCTGGCGTATCTCGCCGTGTCGTTTGCGTCGGCGGGCCGCGACCAGCAGGCGGCCAGCGCGTTCCAGACCGCCCTCGTGGACGGCGACGATCTGCCGCAGATTTACGAATGGCTCGGCGGAACGCTCATGCGCAACCACGACTTCGCGGAAGCGCGAGCCATGTTCGAGGAAGCCGCGGGCAAGTGGCCGTCAGACGTGCGCTTCGCGAAGCCGCTGGCGATGCTCTACGCGATGTTCGGTCGCGGACGGGAGGCCGTGCGCTCGCTGGAGCGATACTTGAGCGATCGAACCGACGATCGTGACGCGTACTACGTCGCCGTGCAATGGCTCTACACCCTGCATTCGACCGGCGCCGTCGTCCACAGTCGCGCGCAGGATGTGCAATTGGCCCGGGAGTACGCGGCGGCGTACGAACAGGCGAGCGGTCCCCAAGTGCCGCTCGTCAAGCAATGGATCGGTTTTCTCGAGGGTGAAAAGCGCTGACACTCGGCTGAAGCCCCGCGAGCCATACGCTCGGCTGAAGCCTCGCGCTCCTTCGTCAGCGTTAGGTCGTCGGCCGAATCGTCCTAGCTTGGTGTTTCGCCGCTGTCGTCCGAGTTCGAGGCCTTGCGCGCGCGGCTCGGGCGGCGGGCCGCCGGCTTTCTCGCCGTCTTCCTGCTCCCGGCAGCGGCCGTTCGGGGAAGACGATTCCCGGCCGGCGGGCGGGGCTTGCGCGCTTTCGCGCGGCCCAGCAGCTCCGCAGTCGTGTCGATCGGCATCGCGCCGTCGGCGAACGGATCCACGTCCGCGGCCTCGTCGCGCTGTTGAAAAACCGCCGGCGGCGCATCGACGACGAGCCCGGCCTCGGCCATTTCCGCCTCGAGCGCGGGGTCGATCTGCGGCAGACCGTCCATCGGCACGCTGTGGATGTGCTGCTGGAGCGCCGAGCCCTGGAAGACGCGCAGGCCACCGCGGCGATCGCGCTCGATTCGCACCACGTTCTCGCGTTGCAGCGCCTTCAGGAGATCCATCAGCCCGCCGAAGCCGTAGCGGCGCTCGTCGTAGCCGCCTTCGGCCTGACGCAGGATCTGCTTGACGTTGCGCAGATACATCGGCCACCGGGCGGTCTTCGCGCCAGCAAGAATCTTCGAGGCCCGCGCGACGCCGTCGGCCGCGCTCTCGGTTGCGACGACCGTTTCCGGTCGCGGTGAGGGCGAGGACGGCTCGGCCGCTCGAGGTTGCGCGGTCACGTCCGCGGGTGCCGATTCCGCCTGCACATCTGCGGCCGTTGCGCCTTCGGAATAACTTCCGTTCAACTCCACCATCACGCTGCGCCCGGCGTGCTTGAGCGTCACGACGCCCTCCTTCGCGAGTTTCTCCGCGAAGTCGAGGAAAGACGAGGCGCCGTAGTTTCGCTCGGAGAACGTCGAGTCGAGTTGCAGGAGCGTGCTCTTGAGCAGCCCCGTCTGGGGTGACACTTCGCGGTCGGACAGTATCTTCAGCGCGCGCCTGACGAGCGGGAACGCCTGAGCGATCGGCGCGGCAGTCGGCGGCGCGGACGGACGTCCTCCGCGGACCGACGGCCGCCGCACGAGGTTCTCGTACGCGATGAACTCGTGACAGTTGCGCTGGAGGATCATGCTCGTGAACGCGCGTCCGCCGACGACGAACACTTTCTTGTCGTACTGTTTGAGCTTCTCAACGAGCGAGAGGAAATCGCTGTCGCCGCCGACAATCACATACGCATTGATGTGCGGGTGCGTGAACGCCATCTCGAGCGCGTCGAGGGCGAGGTTGATGTCCGCGCCGTTCTTGTCGCCGCCGGGCGTCAGATTACGCTGGACGAGGCGAATCGCGTGCTGCGTCAGATGCCGGCTGTACTCGCCCGCGCGGGTCCAGTCGGCATAGGCGATCTTGGTGATGACTTCGCCGCGCTCCTTGAGCGCTTCGAGGATGGTCCCGACGTCGAAGTGTTCGCCGAGGGTGCTCTTGACGCCTATTTCGATGTTGTCGAAGTCGATGAAAACGGCAATGTTCAAACGGTCCTGGTGCGCCAAATTACTGTCCTTTAACAGAGCTTAGAGATTGGGGCTAAGGGCTCAGTGTTACGGCTCAGGGCTTTAGCATCCGGGCTCGAACCTTACGGCCTGCCGGGACGCGCCGAGCGCTCCTGCGCCTGGTATCTATACCATTATCCATCAACACCAGTCCTTAGCCCTCAGCCCTCCCATCAGCCCTTAGCCCTCAGCCCTCAGCCCTTCACCAAACCCCCTGCCCTTGGCTGTGAGCCCTTCACTTGTCAGCGTCCGCCGTCAGTGACGGCGGTGCCTCCGGCGTCGGCCACAAGATCTTGGTGAAGCCGCCGCGCTGCAGGAGTTCACGGCCTTTGCCGCCGCGGCCGGTCGTCTCGTACTTCCCCGTGCTGATGGTCTGTTCGGCGCCGCGTGTGGTTTCGACCGTCAGCAGATCACGGTCGCCGGTCGACGCGATGAAGCCGAGGACCCGGTCGTCGCCGCCGAGCTTGATGAGCAGGACGCCTTTCCCGGGGCCCGACAGGAAGTTCACCTCCTCGGCTTTTGCAAGGATGCCGCGACCTTCGGCCGTCGCGGCAATCAGAATTTCGTCGCCCGTCAGCCTCGCGACGCCGGTGATCTCGGCGCCCTCCGCGGGCCTGGCGAACCGACGGCCAGACCGCGTGCTCGGCTCGATCAATCCATCGAGTCCGAAGCGAAGCGCGTAGCCATCACTCGACACGGCGACGGCGTGGACGGGTGCGGCGTCGCCTTCTTTCTTCGGCACGATCGCGCCGGCGGCGCGCAGATCGAGGCTCATCGCGGCGACGATGCGTTCGCCGTCCTTCAGCTTGAATTGCTTCTGAATCGGTTCACCGTAGCCGGTCGATGCCGGCATGTCGATGAACCGGCACGTGTACGCGACGCCGAAGTTCGAGAAGAAGACACAGCTGGCGCGCGTGCTGCCCGCGAACGCCGCGAGCACGGAATCTCCTTCGCGCAGTCTCGTCGTCGAAAGATCTTTCACTTCCTTCTGCCGCTTCACCCAACCGTCTCGCGACACGATGACAACGTTGTCCTCCTCGACGATGAAGTCGTCGGCGGAATATTCGGCCTCGCCGGAATCGCTGGCGATGACCGTGCGCCGCTTGTCGCCGTAATTCTTGCTGATCTCCTCGATCTCGTTGCGGACCAGCTTCCAGCGGCCATCCTCGTCCCTGAGCAGCGCGCTGATCTGCCGCGCGCGCTTGCGCTTCTCCTCGAGCTCCTGACGGATGATCAGGATCTCCAGGCGCGCGAGGCGGTAGATCTTCAATTCGAGGATGGCGTCGGTCTGCTCGGCGTCGAGCTTGAAGCGCACCATGATTTTTTCGGCGGCGTCGGATTTGCCGTCGGACTTCCGGATGATCCTGATGATTTCGTCGAGCGCGTCGAAGACCGTTTCGAAGCCCTCGAGGATGTGAACGCGCCTCTTGAGGGCCGCCAGCTCGTGTTCGAGACGCTTCGTGATCACTTCGAGCCGGAAGTGCAGGAAGTGCCACAGGATCTGCTTGAGATCGAGGCGCTCGGGACGTCCGACCTCCGGGTTTTCCGTCGGAATCAGGCACGTCAGGTTGACGACGATGTTGAGCTGAAGCGGCGTGTGCTTGAAGAGGTACGCCATGATCATCTTCTCGTCGGCGTCCTTCTTCATCTCGAGCGCAATCCGCACATCGTCGGTCGAGAGATCCTTGACGTCGAGAAGCTGCGGCAGCTTGCGGCTCAGTACGACCTCCGCGATGCGTTCGACGAGCTGCGCCTTCTGCAGCGTGTACGGAATGCTGTCGACGTAGATGGTCTTGGTCGAGCGCGTTTCCGGCCCGACGTCCCACGTCCCTCGCAGCCGGATCGACCCTGAGCCGGTTTTGTAGATGGCCTTGAGCTCCTCCTGCGAGTTCAGGATCTGACCGCCAGTGGGGAAGTCCGGTCCCTTGATGTAGCGGCACAGCTGCGCGTTGCCGATGTCTTCGTTGTCGAGCAGCTTGACGAGCGCCGTGCAGACCTCGCCGAGGTTGTGCGGCGGCACATTGGTGGCCATCCCGACCGCAATGCCGGTCGTGCCGTTGACGAGGAGATTGGGAATCCGCGCGGGCAGGACGACAGGTTCGGTCTTGGTGCCGTCATAGTTCGGACGGAAATGGACCGTGGACTGCTCGATTTCGGTCAGCATCTCGTCGCTGACGCGCGCCAGACGGCACTCCGTGTAGCGCATGGCGGCAGCGCTGTCCCCGTCGAGCGATCCAAAGTTGCCGGAGCCGTCCACGAGCGGATATCGGAGCGAAAACGGCTGCGCCATCCGGACGAGGGTTTCGTAAAGCGCGGCGTCCCCGTGGGGGTGATAGCTGCCCATGACGTCGCCCACGACCTTGGCGCACTTGCGGTGTTTCGCCTCGGCGGTCAGGTTCTGCTGCCACATCGTGTACAGGATTCGGCGTTGAACCGGCTTCAGCCCGTCGCGGACGTCCGGCAGCGCGCGCGATGTGATGACCGAGAGCGCGTAGTTGAGGTACTTCGACTGCGCCGCTTCGTGGAGCGCGACATTCTGAGTGCCGCTCGCGCCGCTGCCGCCGCCACCGAGCAGCGCCGACCGGATCGCGGAGCCCCGACCCTCGCTGGCGGGTTCGGCGCTTTCGTCGATGTGGTCGAACAGGGACTGATCCTGAGGCTTCCGTCGCTTCGCCAAAGTGCGACCATCTTAGCAAACCGAGCGACATCAACAGAGCGCAGGCGTGCGATCATCTCGCCCATGAAGACACGATTCGCCGTTCTCATTTTCGTTACCGCGTTCCTCTGCGCGCCGGCCGGTGCGCAGACGCCCGAAGCCACGTCACTGCTCGGCAAGCCGCTGGTGTCCGTTCCGCCGACCGGCGAGCAGAAGACCAGGCTCGAGGCCGACCTCGCGAAGGCGCAGGCCGACTACGATCAGGACAAAAGCAGCGCCGAGGCCGCGATCTGGCTGGGTCGCCGGCTCGCCTACCTCGGACGATTTCGCGACGCGATCGAGATCTACACCGCCGGCATCGCCCGCCATCCTGCCGAAGCCAGGCTGTATCGTCATCGCGGCCACCGGTACATCACGATCCGGAGATTCGAGCTCGCCGTCGCGGACCTGACTCGAGCCTCGCAACTCGCTGCGGGAAAGCCCGACGAGGTCGAGCCGGACGGCGCGCCCAATCGCGCGGGCATTCCGCGCAGCACGCTGCAGTCGAATATCTGGTATCACCTCGGGCTGGCGCATTATCTGAACGGCAACTTCGGCCAGGCACTCGACGCGTACCGTGAAGGGATGAAGGTCTCGAGCGTCAACGACGACATGCTCGCCGCGACGAGCGACTGGCTGTATATGACGTTGCGTCGTCTGAAGCGGGACGCTGAGGCGCGAGCCGTTCTGGATCCCATCAAGGAAAAGATGGACGTGCTCGAGAACGGCGCGTACCACGCACGGCTGCTCATGTACAAAGGGCTGCGCACGCCCGAGTCGGTCCTCAACCTGAACACCGCCGACGACGTGCAGATCGCCACGCAGGGCTACGGTGTGGGCAACTGGTACCTCGCAGGCGGTGACCGCGCGAAGGCGAAGGACATCTTCGACCGTGTGCTCGCCGGCCGCGCGTGGGCGGCGTTCGGGTTCATTGCTGCCGAGGCCGACACGAAACGCGGCTTCTAAGTGACAGCGAGCCGCCGGTCAGTCCTGCTTCGGGCGGCGGGTCGCGTCGGCGAGTCCGCGAGTTGCCGAGACACGCTGCGGTGCCCGAGCCAGCGCCGCGCGATACGCGGCTGCCGCGTCGTCCGGGCGGCCCAGTGCCAGCAGGACGTCGCCGAGCAGCTCGTGGGTCGGTTTGTCCACGAATGGCGGTCCGAATTCCAACGGCATTGCGTCTTCTGCGACCGCAGCGTGCTTCAATGCCGCCACAGCGTCAGCGGGGCGGTGATCATCGAGCAGGCGCAGCGACTGCAGCTGTTCTTCGAGGACGCTTGCGCGATTCACGTAACGGCCGCCATGGCCCGCAGGCAGTTGACGACGGAGAGCCCGGACGTCGTTCAGCGCGGCATCGAGGCGCGCGGTGTCATGGCGTGCAGCTGCGCCGAGCCCACGAATGTAGGCGCGTGTGAGCGTTGCGCCCGTGAGGTCGCCGAGCGGCAAGTTCTCGTTTGCGAGATCGGTTGACCACGCGCCCGTGTCGACGAGGTAGCGACTCCACATCTGGATGTACGACCCGGCCGGGATGTTGTCCGGATCCAGAGGATCTTCTTCGGGCGCCCGAAGGACCAGGCCGTTGACGCCTGTTGCCTGCGCGCGGCATGCGTCCAGGATCCGCCGCGCATCGGAGGGTCGATCCTGCTGGAGATAGCCGTACATCAACCACATGTTGGCGTGCCCGCACGACGCCGGCACGCGTCCCGCCGCTCGCGCGCGACCTGCCGCCACGCTCGTCGCCCGCTCGTTCGCGGCGACGACGTCGTTCCACATGCCTGCGGCGAGATAAATGTGCGAAGTCATGTGGAGCGCGTGGGGCGCCGCCGGCGCGATTGCGAAGTACCGACGCGCGGCGGGCAGGCCACGCGATGCGTGAGCCGGATCGTCGTACGAGTGAATCAGGTAGTGGGCGAGGCCCGGATGGTTCGGGTGCGTCGCGAACGCTTCTTCGAGGACGGATGCGGCCCGCATGTAGATGCCTTCGTCGCGGCCGTCGTGTGCGGACCCCAGCAGCGCCAGCCCAAAGAACGCGGCAGCATCCACGTCGTCCGCGTATGCGCCGTGCAGCGATTGCATCGCGTTGAGGTAGGCGAGGTCGCGCGTGTTCTTGTCGCCGGCGCCGTACAGTTCTTCGACTGCAGCGAGATAGGCCCTCTCGCGCTCCGTCGGTCCCTTCGAGATGCGAATCTCGCGCGACGATCCGAGCCGCACGAGGATGCGCCGCGCGCCGCCGAGATCCTGTTCCATCCACACGGGATGGTTCTTCGTCATCGCCTCGCCCCAGTAGGCCATGGCGAAATCGGCGTCGGCTTGCTGCGCGGCACGAAACGCGCGCGCCGCGTCGTCGTACTCGAAGTTGTGGAGTTGGGCGAGCCCGTAGTGGAAGCGCTCCTGGGCGGCCGGCGAGCCGGAGTTGGCAAAGCGGACGTCGCCGACGCCGCTGGCGGGGCTCACAGGGCTTACCGGGCCGACCTGTGGCGACTGCGCGCCAATCATCGTCGAGGCGACGAGCGTCACGCCGGCCACCAGGCCGGACAACCCTCTGCGCACCGAGCGATTCTACGCGGTCAGCGCACGATGGGGTTCTTCGAATCGTGCGACCAATCCTGCCAGGAGCCGACGTACACCTTCGCCGGGACGCCGACGGCGCGTGCCGCGAAATACATCAAGCTGGCGCGCATGCCGACGGCGCAGTAGGTGATGACTTCCTGCCCCGTCTTGACGCCGGCGGCGGCGAGCAGTGCGCGCATCTCCTCGCGCGATTTGAACTTCATCGAGCGCGAGTCGACAAACAGGTTCTGCCACAGGATGAGCGTCGCGCCAGGCAGATGCCCGCCGGCGTATTCGCCGTTCGTGCGCACATCGAGGATGCGCACGTTCGGTGACTCGAGTCGGGCGCGGACGTAGTCGGCGTCGACCATCACGTCCGCGCGCCGGATGGACGGTCAGCGTTCCCGGAACGATCGTCGACGCCGCCTTCGGATGTCTCGCGCTTCTCCGATTCCCAGACGTGGAGGCCCCCGTCGAGCATCGACACCTGGTCGCCGTGCCCAATGGCGGCCAGCGTCATGTACATCCAGCCGGTCGTCATCGGGCTGTCGCCGTAGAGCACCACGCGCGTGTCGTCCGTGACGCCCGCCTTCGCCCACACCTTCGCCAGCGCGTCGGGCGGAAGCAGTTTGTGACCGGCGCCGATCGTCGCCATGTGATCGACGAACGCCGCGCCGGGAATGTGTCCGCTTTCGAACGCACCGTGATCGCTCACGTCCACGATGCGGACGTTGCGATCATTCAGATGGGCTTGAAGCCAGTCGGTTGAGACGATCGGGTCGGCAGCGGGCGCCGCGGCCAAGCCTGCGGCAAGAGCGAGGGCGGTCAGCATGGGCAAAATCTCCACTCCCTGTAGACGTCCTACAAGGGAATTGGTTCCCGCGGGCGCTTCTGCCTTCTCGCGACCCTGCTCGGCTTACTCGACCACCCGACCTACCCCACCCACCTGACCTACCTGACCCATCTGACCTGCCACACCCACCTGACCTATCTGGCCCATCCGACCTATTTGATGAACAGCATTTCCCGGTACGTCGCCAGCGGCCAGGTTTCGTGCGGCATGGTCAGTTCGATCGCGTCACCGGTTTCGCGTAACGCCCCCATCGCGGGAATGACGACGTCGCGGAAGTGCTTCGCGTGCTTGACGGCGTCGCTGCCCTCGTGCTCGAGCGCGTGCGCGAGCTTGTCCGAGCGCTGCTTGAGCTGGTCGACCAGACGCGTGATCGTGTCGAGCAGCTTCTTGCCTTCGACCGACTTGCCGCCCGCGGCCTTGACGGCCGACACGGTCTGCGCAACATCCTTCTGATATCCCAGCGCCGCCGGCAGGATGTAGCGGTTCGCCATCAGCACCATCAGCTGGCCCTCGACGTTCACGGTCTTGTTGTAGGTCTCGACCATGATCTCGTAACGCGCGTGCACTTCGCGCCCGTTGAGAACTTTGTACTTCTCGAACAGGCCGACCGCTTCCGTCGACATCAGCTGCGGCAACGCATCCACCGTGTTCTTCAGATTCAGCAGGCCGCGCTTCCCGGCTTCCTTCTCCCACTCCTTCGAGTAGTTGTTGCCGTTGAAGATGATCCGCTTGTTCTCCTTGATCAGTTTCGGGAGCAGCTCTGCGACGGCGGCTTCCAGCTTCTTCCCGCCCGCCACCGCCTTCTCGAGCTCCGTGGCGATGTGGTCGAGCGATTCGGTGACCGCCATGTTCAGCGCGATGTTCGGGTAGCTGATACTCTGGTTTGACGAGACCGCACGAAACTCGAACTTGTTGCCCGTGAACGCGAACGGGCTGGTCCGGTTGCGATCGCCCGCGTCACGCGGCAGCTTCGGCAGCATCATGACGCCCGTGTCGAGCATCCCGCCCTGCTTGGTGGACTTCGCGCCGCCTTTCTCGATCTGCTCGTAGATGTCCGTCAGCATGTCGCCGAGGAAGATCGAGATGATCGCCGGCGGCGCTTCGTTCGCGCCGAGCCGATGATCGTTTCCCGCGCTGGCGATGCTCGCGCGCAGCAGGCCCTGCCACCTGTTGACGGCGCGGATCACCGCCGTACAGAACACCAGGAACTGCATGTTCTCGTGCGGGTTCGCCCCCGGACTGAGCAGGTTGTGACCCTGGTCATCGCCCATCGACCAGTTCAGGTGCTTGCCGGATCCGTTGACGCCCGCGAACGGTTTCTCGTGCAGCAGGCACGAGAGGCCGTATTCGGGCGCGATGCGCTTGAGCGTTTCCATGACCATCATCTGATGGTCGGTTGCGACGTTCGCGTTCTCGAACACCGGCGCGATCTGGTACTGGCTCGGCGCGACTTCGTTGTGGCGCGTCTTCACAGGGACGCCGACACTATAGAGCTCCGCCTCGGCCTCGGACATGAACGCCATGACGCGATCGGGGATCGTGCCGAAGTACTGATCTTCGAGCTCCTGGCCCTTGGGCGGCTTGGCGCCAAAAAGCGTGCGGCCCGCGTTGATCAGATCCGGTCGTGACAGGTAGAAGTACCGGTCGATCAGGAAATACTCCTGCTCCGGTCCGCACGTCGTGGTCACGCGTTGTGCCTTCGATCCGAAGATCTTCAGCACGCGGACGGCTTGTTTGGATAACGCCTCCATCGAGCGGAGGAGGGGCGTCTTCTTGTCCAGGGCCTCGCCGGTCCAGCTGACGAACGCGGTCGGGATGACGAGCGTCACCGCGCCGCCGCTCTTGAGCAGCCACGGCGCCGACGTCGGATCCCACGCGGTGTAGCCACGCGCTTCGAACGTGCTGCGCATACCGCCTGACGGGAAGCTCGATGCGTCGGGCTCTCCCTTGATCAGTTCCTTGCCGGAAAACTCGGCGACCGCCTTGCCGTCGGCCGTCGGTGTGAGAAACGAATCGTGCTTCTCCGCGGTGATGCCCGTCAGCGGCTGGAACCAGTGCGTGTAGTGCGTCGCCCCGTGCTCGACCGCCCACTCCTTCATCGCTTTCGCGATGGCGTCCGCCGCGGAGAGGTCGAGCGCCTCACCGTGCGAGATGGTCCGCCGGAGCGCGTGATAGACGTTCTTGGGGAGACGGGCTTGCTGGACCTCCTCGTTGAAGACGAGACTGCCGAATGCCGTTTCTCTCGCCCCGCGAGCTTCCTTGGTTTCAGCCACCGACCAGTCGCGAATCGCCCTGATCGCTTCACCCAATACCGCAGACCCCATCGTCGACCCCCTTCGCCTCAGCCGTTCAGACCAGAACATCAAGCCGTTGAATCGTGCCAGCCAAAGCGTAAATTATGCTCAATTACGTGCATGTTTTGCAATGACATGATTACAAGTCAGTGACAATAGGCTAAATTCTGCATCCTGATGATCAAATCGTGCATGACATGCGTAATTTTCGGTTCAGTTGGGATTCCACCCCAGGACGGCCAGAAACTCCGCGAGCACCATCGCCGTCGCCCCCCAGACTTCCTCCCCATCCACGCTGAACGCCGGGATCTGCAGCACGCGGCCGTCACGAGTCCGCTCGGTTTCAACCAGCGTCGACGCCTCGAACAGATGATCGAGGTTGATGTCGAGGATGCGCGCCACTTCACCGTCCGACGGTCGGAGCGCGGGAGGGCCCTCGAGCGCGCCAACGATCGGATGCAACCGGAATCCGCTCACCGGGATGTCGAGCGGCGTCAGCGCTCCGAGGACGCGCACGCTGGCCCGCGCCAGGCCGACTTCTTCTTCCGCCTCGCGCAACGCCGCCTGCTCGAACGTCTCGCCGTCGTCGACGACACCGCCGGGCAGCGACACCTGCCCGCCGTGCCGCAGGCTGTCGGCCCGTACGGTCAGCAGGATGTGCGCGCGATCGGAGTGCGGGAAGACCGCGAGCAGTCCGGCGGCGTCCCGGATGTGCGACGGATGAACCCCCTGCGGCCAGTGCCGCCGCGGACGCGGCGCGAGGACGGCCTGTGCCGCTTCGCCGGGGAGCGTGCCGTGCAGACCGGCTTCGAGGCGCGAGATGACGTCGAGGTAGTTCACGAACGTTTCGAACCAGCAGACGAACGGAGGTGTTCCGTCTTCGACGTGGTGATCGGAATTGTATGGCGTGTCGTCGTCTATTGCACGATCGTCATGCCACCGCACGCGCTCAGTGGCGCCGGGTAGGACGCGCTCGTCATCGCGCGCCCGACTTCTGACGCGATGAACGCGTAGCCGGCGTCGTTTGGATGGAGGCCGTCGGAGGAGTAGTTCGACGGCTGATAGCTGCGACCGTCGCACATCGAATCCACAACCGCCACGCCCTGCGACACGAGCGGATTGACGACCGTTGTCGTCATGCCGACGGCGGCGCGCTGCGCCGCGCGCCGCTGGTCGATCGAGGCGCCGGCAAGATAAGGAAGACCCGCCATGTTCGGCACGTTGATGGCGACGATGCGCGCGGAGGGTGCGCGACTGCGGATGCCGGCAATGAGCGTGGCGTAGTCGGCGCCGAAGGCGCGGACCTGGGCATCGATGTAACCGAGCGGGTCGCCGCCTCCAGCTCCCCCGCCGAGCGCGGCAGTAATCACGTTGACGTCATTCCCGCCCGCGAAGATAGTGACGATCGTCGACCTGGCGTCGACAAACGGCATTTCCTGGTCGATGAAGTTGCCTTCGATGGTGCGTCCGTACTGCTGACCCAGCGTCTGAAAATCGCGTCCGATCACGGCCGTCGGAAGGCCCAGATTCAGCAGGCTGACGGTAAACCCTTGGGATTTAAGGTTGCGCACCGCGACGGGGACGTATCCCATGCCGTTCGGACAGTCGGTGAATGGAAAGCACGGGGCGCTCGAACCGACGCCGTTCGCGTCGCTTGCGCCGACGGCCGTGTAGAAGACCGGCGTCCCGGGTGTCAGGGGGCCGGACGGGGCGGTTGGGCTGCTGGCTTTGTTACAGGCAACCGCCAGAAGGGCGCAGGCGGTCAGCGCTGAGATCCGTCGATTTGGAGTCACGCCACATTTGACAAAAATTCCTTCGTGCGACCCGCCACATGAGCTCGCAGCCCTTCACTAGAATGTCAGGGCATGGTTCGGTGCTGAGGACCGGGATCGCCACCGTGGGGGCAGTCCTCAAGGGTATCGCCACTCTATTGTTTCGGCCGGAGCCGGCGAGCCGTGCACCCGAACCGGGGGATCTCGCGCCGTCTTTTTCGCTGATGGGGTCGGACGGCCGCTCGTACGGGCTGGCCGACTACCGGGACCGTTCGGCGGTCGTCATCGCGTGGTTTCCAAAGGCGTTCACCGGCGGTTGAACGGCTGAATGCCGGTCGCTCGGTGCGAGCGACGCGCAACTCGGGCGTTTCGAAGTCCGGTATTTCGCGGCGAGCGTCGACACGCCCGAAACGAACCGCGCGTTCGCGGAGTCGATCGGCGCTCTTTACCCGATTCTGAGCGATCCATCGAAGGGGACGGCGCGCGCGTACGGCGTACTCGGTCCGAGCGGATTCGCGCGCCGCTGGACGTTCTTCATCGGGCGCGACGGCCGGATCCTGGCGATCGACAAGGATGTGTCGGTCGCGACGCACGGCAGGGACATCGCGGAGCGGCTCGCCGCTCTGGGAGTTCAACAGCGAACATGACATTGCTCGATCGATTTCGCGCACAGCCGAGGCAGAAGCATCCGGATCCGGCGGTCCGGCTTGGATTCGTCCAGGAGATTCCGATTACCGAACGGGACCTGCTGGCGGAGATCGCGCGAGACGACACGGACCTCCGCGTGCGCCGCGCGGCGGTGGCCAAGCTGATGGATCCCTCCGCGCTCGCCACGTTTGCGGCTGACGGCGACGCGTCTGTTCGCGAGCAGGCGGTCGCGATGCTGCGCGATATCGCGCTCGAGGCCTTCGAGGGCGTTTCCGAGGCCGACAGCCTTGCCGCAGTCGAAGCGCTCTCCGATACCAAGGCGCTGGCCCTGGTGGCCAAAAGCGCTGTCAGCGAATCAGTGGCGGGGCGCGCGCTCGACCGGATCAGCGACCCGCATGTCGCAGGATCCATCGCGCGCCACGCAGAGCACGAATCGGTCCGATGCCGCGCGTTCGAATCGCTGCGCGATCCTGGCGAAATTCTGAGTGTCGCGCTGAACTGCGAGTTCCGCGAACCGGCGTCAGCGGCGGTGGATCGCATCAGCGTTCGGGGAGAGCTCGAGCAGATTGCCGCGCGCGCGCGAAACAAGAGCGCGGCGAAGCGCGCCCGCGCCATCCTCCGCGAGGCTGAAGAGCGTGATGCGCGCGAGCGCGAGGCTCATGAGCTCGAAGAGCGTGAGCGCCGCGAGCAGGCCGCGCTCGAGGCACAGCAGCGGACGGCCGCCGACGCGGCGGTCGCCGGCGAAGGCTCCCGCGCGGCTGAGCCTGCCGAGGACGCGCATCGCGTCGACGTCGCGGCCGCTGCCCAACAGGCGGCGCTCGAAGCCGATGCGGAGCGCCGACGCCAGCAGGAGGAGCGGGAGCGTGCGGCGCGCGAAGGAGCCGAGCGCGAGGCCGGGCGACATCGCGCCCGGCAGAGCGAGCTCGCCGGGGAGGCGGCACGCATTGTGGCCATCGACGACTTCAACGCCGCCCGGCGGCAGTTCGCCGTCATCCGGCGCGAATGGACCGACGTGACCGCACGGACCTCGCCAGCCGAAGCAGACGCGGCGAAGTACGGCGATGCCGAAACGGCGTTCACCAATCGCGAATCGTCCGCGCGTGAAGCCGACGAGAAGGCGCGGAGAGAGGTACTTCTCCGTCTGCAGCAGCTCGTCGCGCGGTCCGAACCACTCGCGGCACGCGAAGATCTCACGCTCAAGGTCGGCGAGCGCGCCCTCCGCGACGTGCGAATCGCCCTGGGATCGCTCCCGCCACTGCCGTCGAAAGCCGATCACGACGACATCCTGCAGCGGCTGAAAGCCGTCCAATCGGCGCTGACGCCACGCGTGCAGGAGCTGCGCGAAGTGGCCGGCTGGCAGCGTTGGGCCAACATCGGCATCCAGGAACAGCTCGTCGAGAAGATGGAAGCGCTGAAGACCGTCGAAGATCCGGAGCTCCTTGCCCGGCAGGTCAAGGAACTCCAGCTGCAGTGGCGTCAGGCCGCGGACGTGCCTCGCGCGCAGGGCGAGGTGCTGTGGCGCCGTTTCAAGACGGCTCACGACGACGTGTGGACGAAGTGCGAGGCTCATTTTGCCGCGCAGGCCGTCGAGCGGGAAGCCAACCTCGCGAAAAAACTCGCGCTCTGTGAAAAGGCCGAACAGCTGACCGACTCGACGAACTGGATTCAGGCGGCCGATGCGATCAAGGCCCTGCAGGCCGAGTGGAAATCGATCGGCCCCGTCAGCCGAGGTCAGGAAAAGACGATCTGGGAGCGGTTCCGTTCGGCCTGCGATCGGTTCTTCACGCGCCGCCACGCCGATTTGGCGGAGCGTAAGGCCGTCTGGTCGGCAAATCTCGCGAAGAAGGAAGCGCTCATCGCGAAAGTGGAGTCGCTCGTCGAGTCGTCTGACTGGGAACCGACCGCCAACGAAATCAAACGCATCCAGGCTGAATGGAAGACGATCGGACCGGTGAAGAAGAGCCGGTCAGAAGCGCTCTGGCACCGATTCCGGGGCGCGTGCGATCGCTTTTTCGAACGCTATGCGCAGCGGCACGACATCGCGCGCGCCGAACGCGTCGCCGCCCGCGAAGCCATCGTCGCCGAGCTCGAGTCGTTCGGGGCGGATGAGGCCGCTTCTGAACCACCCGCGGACTTCCTGACCAAGATCCGGACGCTGCGCGTCCGGTGGCAGCAGGAGCTGGCCGCACGCGGCGTCGATCGCGAGCGCGCCGCCGTCCTCGACGAACGGTACGCCTCGGCGTTCGGGAAGACGCTCGCGAGATGGCCGCAAGCCCTCGCGGGCAGCGAGTTCGATCCCGAATCGAATCGGCGTCGAATGGAATCGATCGTCAAGCGCGTCGAGGAGCTCGCGAATTCCATTGCGGGCGCTCCCGAAGTGTCCGACGCCTCGGTGTCGCCGACGACGAGGCTGGCGGAGATGCTGAGGGACGCGCTTGCGGCCAACACGATAGGCGGCAAGGTGGACAACGAGAGCCGCTATCGTGCCGCGGACGAAGAAGTGCGGCAGGCGCAGGCCAACTGGTCGCGCATCGGTCCGATGCCTGACGAAGTCCGGCGTGCGCTCGTGGACCGCTTTCAGTCCGCGATCCGGCGTATCCACAGTCAAACCGGATCGATCAGGAACGAGTCGCGCCGCGACTCCCGGCCGGACAACCGGGCGCCGAGGTTCGACCGACCGAAAGGCCAGAGGCCCGACGCGCGGAGGGACGGCGCCCCGGACAACCGCCGCGATCCTCAGGAAGTCGGCAGCTAGACTTCGCTTGGTTTACGGCTCGATCTTGATCAGTTCGACGTCGAAGACGAGCAGGCCGTAGGGCGCGGTCTTGCCGCCGTACGCGAGGTTCTCGGGAATCCAGAAGCGCGTTTTTTCGCCTTCGTACATCAGCTGCACGCCTTCGGTCCATCCCTTGATGACGTCGCTCAAGCCGAACTTCGCCGGTTCGCCGCGGACGACCGAGCTGTCGAACATCTTCCCGTCCGTCGTCCAGCCGGTGTAGTGGACGGTGACCTGGCTCGTCGCCTTCGGATGGCGCCCGCCCGTGCCCTGCGTCAGCACGCGATACGCGAGCCCGCTTGCGGTCTTCTTGGCGTCAGCGGGCACCGCCTTGACGTCCGACGGCGCGCGATTCGGCATCGCGATGAGCTCGACGTCGAAGACGAGCATGCCCTTCGGGCGTCCTTCCTGGCCCTTGTACGCGAGCGCTTCCGGGATCCACAGGCGCCGCTTCTCGCCGACGACCATCAGCTGGATGCCTTCGCTGAAACCGGGAATCACGCGGCTGACGCCGAACGTGGACGGCTTGTTGCGCGCGACCGAGCTGTCGAACATCTTGCCGTCGGTCGTCCAGCCGGTGTAGTGCACCATCACCAGATCTTCCTTCGCCGGATGATCTTTTTCCGTCCCCGGCTTCAGGACCTTCGTCGCCAGGCCGGAGGCGGTTTTCGTCGCGTCGGCGGGTGGGGCGGCCACATCGGACGGCGCCGCGATCGAGGCTGCGGGTTGAGCGTCGGCCACGGCAGCGCAGAGGATCAGGATCAGGAGGGATGAGGCGATGCGCATGACGTCCATTCTACCTGTGGTATCCTGCGCGATGTACCTAGCGAGATCCTTACGGATTCTACCTACGCTCTCGATCTCGCCGAGTCCGTGGATGTAGGCATCAGCGAGCACACGACTGAAGGGTGTGCCATGCCTCATGCCAAGAAGCTCACGCCGAACCTCATCGTCTCCAATGTCGAACAGAGCCTGTCGTTCTATGAAGGCATGCTCGGTTTCGCGCGCGGGATGACGGTCCCCGAGACATCCCCGTTCGTCTTCGCGTCGGCGACGAGCGGACCTGTCGAGATCTTCTTCAACGATCGATCGACGGTCGCGAAGGAGAGCCCCCAGTTCGCCGGGAAATCGCTCGGCGGCGGAAACACGATGTTCATCGAGATCTCGGACATCGACACCTATCACGATGAGATCAAGGATCGCGTGAAGATCGTCCTGCCGATCGTGACCCAGTGGTACGGGATGCGGGAGTTCGCGATCGAGGATCCGGACGGCTACGTGATCACCTTCGCGGAACCTGTCGGTCGCTGACGATACAACTCTCAACTCTCAAACTTGAGACTTGAGAATTGTCACCGTTTCCGTTTCTGCAGTTCGTCGAGCGCTCGCTTGACCGCTTCCAGCCTGGCGCCAGCCTCACCCAGGCGTCCTTCGGCCGTCAGGCGCTGGTAGTCGGCGAGGTCGCGCGCCGCCTGCTCGATCAGCGCGGTCGCGCCCGTCGTGTCTGAAGAAAGGGAGCCGCTCGTCGATGGAGCCGGCGAAGGCTGCGCCCCTCGTGTCGATGACGCGGGGGGCGCGGTCGACAAGGTCGGCGCGCTCTCGCCGAAGAGCGCCGAGAGCGCGGACTCGAACGTCGGTCCGTACACGAGCCGATCCTGCAGCGCAAGGACGACGAGGCGGAGCTCGGGCATCGGACTACGCTCGGCCTGCAGATAAATCGGTTCGGCGTACAGGAGCGCGCGGCCGATGGGAATCACGATCAGACTGCCGCGCCGGACGTGCGAGCCCTGCTGGTTCCACAGCGACAGCTGACTGGAGAGCTGAGGATTCTGGTCGATTCGCGCCTCGATCTGCAGGGGGCCATCGACGAGCCGCGTCTTCGGAAAGTCGTACACGATGACCGATCCATAGTGTGGACCGTCGCTCCGGCCTGCAATCCACCCGATCAGGTTGTTCCGGTTTGCCGGCGTGAACGGCAGGATCTCGATGAACTCGAGATCCTGCTCGCCCGGCAGCTTCATCAGCACGAAGTTGGGCTCCATCGACTGCGTCGCCTGCTCGCGCTGGGCGTTCATGCCGACTTCGCTGGCGGGCGTCCACAGGTCCTCGCGGTTGTAAAACACCGCCGGGTCGGTCATGTGATAGAGGCCGTAGACCGCGGCCTGCATCTGCAGCAGAAGCTCCGGATAGCGGACATGCTTCCGCGTGGACGCCGGCATCTCGTCTGCGTTCTTGAAGATCGACGGAAAGATCTTCCGGTAGCCTCCGACGATCGGGTCCTGATCGTCGAACACGTAGAACGTCGTCGTCCCGTCGTACGCGTCGACGACCGCCTTGATGCTGTTTCGCAGGTAGTTGACGCGTTCGCGGCCAAGCAGATAGTGACGCGCGTAGGGATACGAGTCCGACTTCGTGTAGCCGTCGAGGATCCACCGGAGCCGGCCATCGTCTCCGACCACGATGTACGCGTCCTCATCGTAGGTGATGAACGGCGTCAGCGTCTCGACCCGGGCCCGCACGTTGCGGCGCATCAGGAGCCGGCTTTCCGGCGTCACGTCGTCGCTGAAGGGGAGCTTCGCGATGTCACCGCGGTCGAGCGCAATCAGCAGCCGGCGCAGGAACCCGCCGACCGCGAAGCCGCCGGTGCCTTCGTACGACGTGAGGTTGTTCGCTTCGCCCTGCGGGTAGTTGAACTCCTTCTGGCGTGTCTTGACGTAGACGTCGGTGTCGGTCTGCTCACCGAAGTAAATCTCCGGCCGCGTCACGGTGATTGATGGAATGGTGCTCTGCACGGGCATGTTGCTCAGGATGAGCGCCGGCATGCCTTCGGGCGTGAAGCCGTTGACGGGGTTCATCGTCACGCCGTAGCCGTGGGTGTACACGAGCTTCTCGTTGATCCAGTTGCGGCTGCTTTCGGGCAGCTTGTTCACGTTCAGCTCGCGCGAAGCGACCATCATCTGCCGGGTCGCGCCGTCCACGACGTACCGATCGATGTCGATGTCGGGGAAATCGTAGTACGTGCGGATTTCCTGGATCTGACGGAGCGTGTCCTGGAGCGCGCGCCAGTCCCAGAGCCGGATATTTCGCAGCGTGTCCTGGTTCTGCGCCGCTTCGACGGCTTCGACGCCGGGTTCGGCCGGGAAGGGACGCTGGACGACGCGGTCCAGCCCGAACGCCCGCCGCGTCATCTCGATGTTGTGCGTGATGTAGGGCGATTCGCGCACGAGCTCGTTCGGCTTCACGATGAAGCCGTTCGTGTACGTCGCGAGCAGTCCGGTGACTCCGTAACAGACAATGGCGGGCACGACGGCCGCGATCAGCCAGCGGAGCTTCGGCGCAGAGACGGCGTTGACGAGCGCCGCGGCGGCGCCCACCACGAGCGCCCAGGCCACGACCGTCATGCCGGTAATGCTGACGTTCGCGTCCGTGTACGTGACGCCCGCGAAGATCGTGTGGTCCGTCAGGATGCGATCGAACCGCGCCAGGTAGACGCGCCACGCGAACGCGAGCAGCAGCGCGGCGAACGCAATCGAAAGGCCGCGCCCGGTCTGTGTGTCGCCCGCTCCAAACCTGTGCGCGACCAGGCGGCCGCCGCCGCTGATGGTGGCGAAGAATCCCGCGACTGCCGCGACGATGAACGTCAGCGTCAGGAGCCAGCCGCTCAGAAGCTGGTACGCGGGCAGCGTGAAAAGATAGAACTCGATCTGCTTGAAGAAGATCGGATCGTTGTTCGACAGCGGCGAATTACCCGCACCGCTCCACCAGAGCGCCAGCGTTGTCCAGTCGGCCAGCATGCCGCCGGCGGTCGCGGCGGCGATGAGCGCGGCGCCCCCGACGGCGATGAGGCGAAGCACGGGCTCGACCGGCAGTCGCAGCGGCTGACCGTTGATCAGGATTGGGACGCCGGAGAGTTCACCGAGCCGCTCCGGCTTCAGCGCGAGGAACGATCCGTACAGAACCAGAAACGTGACGGCACCGAATACCGTGAAGATCTGCGACTGGATGCGGAGAGTCTTCCAGAACACGTCGCCGTAGCCGAGCGAGTCGAACCAGAGCGCGTCGACGTAGTACGACAGCACCGTTCCACCGCCGAAGACGACGAGCGCCAGCGCTGCGACAAGGAGCCAGCGGCGCATCGTCATGGAAGCAGCACGATCTTACCGAGCGCTCCCGGCTGCATGATCGCCTCGTGAGCGGCGGCGGCATCCGCGAGCGGAAGCTCGCGATTGACGATCGGGTTCAGCGCGCCGCTCGCGAGGCCGCTCACGATCGCCGCGTGGATCTCGCCGAGATCAAGTCTCGCTCACATTGAACAGCGTCATGCCCAGGATGGCCGCGTCACGGCCCATCGCGTCCCGCGGGTTGATTTCGATTCGGCCGCGGTTGCCGACGACGACGACGCGGCCGAACCGGGCGAGCATGCCGAGATCGCGATCGAGGTTGACGTTCGCGAGCATTTCGAGGATCACGTCCGGCCCGCGACCGTGCGTCGCGTTCATGATCTCGTCGGTGTACTTGTCCGTACGGTGATTGACGATGACGTCCGCGCCGTGCTCGCGGACCGCCGCCAGGCCCTTCTCCGTGCCTCCCGTACCGATGACGCGGAGGCCGCGGGCGTGCGCGAGCTCGACTGCGGCGATGCCGACACCGCCCGTCGCGCCATGAACGAGGACGGTTTCTCCGGGCTTCGCCTGCGCGCGGTGAAACAGCGCGCGATAGGCTGTCGCGTACGGAACGCCAATCGCTGCACCCTGACCGAACGTGTTCCGGGCGGGCAGGCGATGCACCTGATTGGCGCCGCACCCGACGCGCTCCGCGTACGTCCCGACGTTCGGGGCGGCGACGTACACTCGATCACCCGGTCCGAACGCCGTCACCCCCGCCCCGACGCTTTCGATTTCGCCCGCGGCATCCGATCCCGGCGTATAAGGCAACTGTGGACGGATCGCGTACGCGCCCGAGCGCACATACGTGTCCACTGGATTGACGCCAACGGCGCGCAGACGCACGACAACCTGCCCCTGGCCGGCGACAGGATCCGGAATCGTTTCCAGCTGCATCACATCGGGTCCGCCGAACTCGTGCACTCGAATGGCGCGCATGACCCGGATGCTATCATGGGAATTCCGATGTCTCTCGTGAGGCTGCACAAGACGGTCGGTGTCAAAGTCGGCGACGGCCGCGGCGTGCAGGTCGGTGGCGGCGCGCCGATCGTCGTGCAGTCGATGACGTTGACGGATACCGCGGACGCACGGGCGACCGCGACGCAGTGTATCGAGCTCGCGGACGCGGGATCGGAAATGGTGCGGGTGACGGTCAACCTCCCGGAAGCCGCAGCCGCAGTGCCGGAAATCAAGCAGCGGATGCGCGACGCGGGCTGCGAGGCCCCGCTCATCGGCGACTTCCACTACAACGGGCACCTCCTCCTCACGAAGTATCCCGGGTGCGCGCGCGCGCTGGACAAGTACCGAATCAATCCCGGTAACGTGGGCACCGGCCGGCGGCGCGACGAACAGTTCACGACGATCTGCAAGGTCGCGGTCGACAACGGCAAGCCGGTACGGATCGGCGTCAACGGCGGCTCGCTCAACCAGGAGCTCGTCGTCGCGCGGATGCAGGAGAATACCGACCGCGAGCTCGGCAGGACGTCGGAAGAGATCATCAACGAGTGCATGGTGGTGTCGGCGACCGAGTCCACGGCGCTGGCGATCGAAAGCGGATTGCGGAAGGATCAGATCATCATCTCGTGCAAGACGTCCAGGCCGCGGGATCTGATCGCCGTCTATCGCACGCTCGCGAAGGCGACCGATCAGCCGCTGCACCTCGGGCTGACCGAGGCCGGGATGGGTACGAAGGGGCTCGTGTGGTCGGCGTCGGCGATGGGTGTCCTGCTGAACGAAGGGATCGGCGACACCATTCGCGTGTCGTTGACGCCGCGTCCCGGCGGTGACCGGCGCGAGGAAGTCTACGCCGCGTGCGAGCTCTTGCAGGCGCTGGGCCTCCGGTCGTTTTCGCCGAGCGTGACGGCGTGTCCCGGCTGCGGACGGACGACCAGCAGCACGTTTCAGGAGCTCGCCGAGCGGATTCAGGGATATGTCCGCGACCGGATGCCCGAATGGAAGGCGACCCGTGACGGCGTCGAGTCGATGACGCTTGCGGTCATGGGTTGCGTCGTCAATGGACCGGGAGAATCGAAGGCCGCGAACATCGGCATCAGTCTTCCGGGCACAGGCGAAGCGCCGAATTGTCCGATCTTCATCGACGGCGAGCACGTCACGACCTTGCGTGGCACCTACGAAGAGCTCGCCGCTGAATTTCAGCGCCTCGTCGATGAATACGTCGACCAGAAATACGCCAGACGCTGAACCGCCCGGCCCTCCCGGCGCGCTCGATTCCGTCCTCCGAGAGACACTGCAGCGCGTCTGGGGTTTCTCGAGCTTCCGCCCGCTGCAGCGCGAGGCGATGCACGCCATTCTCACGTCGCGAGACAGTGTTGTCGTCCTGCCGACCGGCGGCGGCAAGTCGGTGTGCTTTCAGGCGCCGGCGCTGGTGCGCGATGGCGGGCTGGCGATCGTCGTCTCACCGCTCATCTCGCTGATGAAGGATCAGGTCGACGGCCTGCGCGTCGACGGCGTGGCCGCGTCGTACCTGAACAGCACGCTCCAGCCGCACGAGCGAGACTCCGTGCTCCAGTCGGTTCGTGATGCTCGATGCCGACTCCTGTATGTCTCGCCCGAGCGAATCGTCGGGGACGGGAGCGCGCCGCTGCGGCGACTGCTGCAACAGTCGGACGTGCGGTTCATCGCGATCGACGAAGCGCACTGCATCAGCCAGTGGGGACACGATTTTCGCCCGGAGTACCGGCAGCTCGGGCGGCTGCGCGACGATTTTCCCGGCGTCTCTCTCCACGCGTTCACGGCGACCGCCACCGAGCGTGTCCGCGGCGACATCGTGTCGGAGCTTCGTCTGAACGCCCCGGCGATGCTGGTGGGCTCGTTCGACCGACCGAACCTCACGTACCGCGTGCTCAGACGCGGCAACCTTCATCGACAGCTGACCGACATCCTGGCGCGTCACGACCAGGAGTCGGGCATCGTTTACTGCCCGTCACGCCGCGAAGTGGAGGCGCTCGCCGCCTGGTTGCAGGAGGAGGGCCTTCGCGCGGTCCCCTACCACGCGGGCCTGGACGACGCGGTTCGCAGCCGCCATCAGGAGGCCTTTCTCGACGAACAGGTCGACATCGTCGTCGCGACGGTGGCATTCGGGATGGGCATCGATCGATCGAACGTCCGGTTCGTGGTCCACGCCGGCGCCCCCAAATCGGTGGAGCACTATCAACAGGAGTCGGGGCGGGCCGGCCGCGACGGCCTGCCGGCGGAGTGCGTGCTCATTTACTCCGGCGCCGATTTCGTCCGGTGGCGGCAGATGCTCGAAGCCAACGGCGAGTGGAGCGACAGCGCGCGCGGTCTGCTTCGCGACATGGAGCGCTACGCGGCCGGCACCCGGTGCCGCCATCGATCGCTCATCGAGTACCTCGGTCAGGTCTACGAACGCGCCGGGTGCGGAGCCTGCGACTGGTGTCTGAAGGAGCTCGATGCTGTCGCCGATTCGACGACCGTCGCGCGAAAAATCCTCTCGTGCGTGGCTCGCGTGAAGCAGGGGTGGGGGACGGGTCACGTGACCGACGTCCTCGTCGGGCGCGCGACCGAGAAAGTCGTCGCTTCAGGACATGCCCGGCTGTCGACGTTCGGTCTCCTCAAGGAGGAATCGCAAGCGTCGGTCCGCGGCTACGTCGAACAGCTGGTTGGCGAGGGCCTGCTGCTTCGCGAAGGCGATCCGTATCCGGTCCTCCGGTTGACCGCCACCGGCGCTGCGCTGCTGCGCGGGGACGGCGACTGCGTGCTCTATCGCGAAGTGTCGCCGCCGGCGTCGCGCCGGCGGACGCGATCGACGCTGCGCGACAGCTTTACGAGAGAGGGGAGTTCCGAGCTCTTCGACCGGCTGCGCGACGTGCGACTACGGCTCGCGCGCGAGCGAGGCGTGCCGCCGTACGTGATCTTCCACGATACGACGCTCAGGGAGATGGCCGAACGGCGGCCGAAGACCTTTGAGGATCTGCACGACGTCTACGGCGTTGGTGCGAAGAAGGCGGCGGACTTCGGCGATGCGTTCCTGGACGCGATCCGGCTGTTCAAGAGGCCGCTCGGCTAGACCCCATCCGCTCGGCTGAAGCCTCGCGCTCCGCCCACGCGACCCACTTGACCTCTAATGAACGGTGTAGGGTTCGTGGAGGGCGAACGGCGCGATTTCCACGTCGAAGTGATCACCTTCGGACGTGACCATCTGATACGTCCCGCGCATGACGCCGGTCGAGGTCTTGATCTCGCTCATCGAGCTGTACTGAAACGCCTCGCCTGGCGCGAGCACCGGCTGCGCGCCGACCACGCCCGAGCCTTTCTTTTCCTCGACGTGACCGACGGCGTCCTTGATGATCCAGTGGCGGCTCAGAAGCTGGACGGTTTCTTCACCTTCGTTCGTGATTTTCACCGTGTAGTGAAATACCCACTGGCTCTGAAACGGCCTCGACAACTCCGGCGCGTAACGTGACTCGACTTCGACGCGGACGTTGTTGGTGACCGCTTCCGACGCCGAGGCATGCAGCTGCTGGTCCTTGGATTCCGACATGTCGTGGCTCATTTCGTCTGACTCAATGATACCAACGTTTCGCGGGCGCTGTCCCAGCGCCACGGCGAGCGGTCGGTGCCCTCGAGGTGAACGCCGCCGCGCCACTCGTCGATGCCGTTCTGTGCAACCGCGTCAAGGCGCGCGGCGAGCAGCTCGCGGCCGCCGGCCGTCAGCGAAATCTGGCGCCCCTGCAGGCCGCCGGCGTGGCCAGCTGGCGTGATTGCGACGAGTGGCCGCCGCGCCGTCGCGAGCTTCCGGACCGCGTCGAAGAATATGGAATCGCCCATGAACGGCGCGACCTCCCGCGACTGAACGCGGCGAAACAACGCGACGCTCTCGAGCGGGGACGCCTCGAGCTCCCGGAGCGCGAGATGCAGCGTCGCCGACAGTCCGTTGATCGTCGAGGGATACTCCGCGAGGAACCGGCCGATGGCGCGGCGCAGAAACGGAAACGCGTCGATCGGACCGGATGACCCCGAGGTCCCTTTCCAGATCGCGTTCAGCTCGGAGGGATCGTCCGCGCGAAAGGCATTCCAGACACGCGAGGCCGTATCGAACTGCTCGTGCGTCACGGGACGCTTCTCGCGCACGAGCGTTTCGAGCTGCCCGGCATCGAGCTGGCCGAGCCCGAAGAATGGCTCGACACCCGGAAAGCGATCGATGCAAATCAGGTTCGTTCGCCCTGTTGCGTTCGGCAGACGTCCGAGACGGCTCAGCGTGCGAACGATCTGAAGCTGATCGAAGATGTCGTGCTCGAACCAGAGGATCACTTCATCGAACCGCGCGGCATCATCAAGCGCTCGGTCGCTTCTCGCCAGGTTGGCGCGGATTCTGACGTAGTCCGCATCGGATTCCGACAGGAAGCGCGCCCTCAGATCGAGCCACGTGTCGTCGTCAACGGACGGCGCGGGTCCCTCATGCAGCGGATCCGCCTCGATGATCACCGGATCCGTCAGAAACTGCCGGAGCACGCTGGCGGCGCAGTCGCCGTTGGTGACGTGTAGGGTTGGCACGCTATCCTTATATATATGCACAGGATCGTCCGGGCTCGGCTGAAGCCGGGGGTTGAGCTTTCGAACCTCCAGCCCCCCTCGTCTCCAGCCATTGCGGCCGGTTCGACACCCTCCGAGATTCGCGGCAAAGCACTGATCCTCTGGGACCTGAAAATTCCGGGCAAGAAAAAGAAGCTCGACGCGATCGACACCGATCAGATTACACCCGCCACCGACTGCGTGTCGGAGAGCCTGGACACGCTCGACGAACGCTGGAAGGCCGGCGCATTCCGCTATCTGATGCCGGATTTTCGCGCCCGGGTCCATCGCGGAGAGACGTTCGTCATCGCCGGCGATCGATTCGCGATCGGCTCGTCGCGCGAAATGAGTCCGGCTGGTCTCAAGGCGATAGCGAACGAAGTCGGTCTCGAGATGGTGATCGTCTGCGCGAACAACGTGGGCGACATCTTCAGGCGAAATGCGCTCAACCTCGGCCTGCACGTCGTTCAGAGCGCCGACGCCGTCGCCGACGCGCGCGACGGAGATGAATTCGCGTTCGATCCCGACACTCGACGACTGACGAACGTGACGCAGGCGAAATCGTTCGAACCAGTACCGCTGACGCCAAAAGAGGACGAGATTCGACGGTCCGGTGGCATCTATGAGACCGGCCGCCGCGAGTTCTCGGCGTCGGTTAAAGCCGCGCCGCGAATCGAATGGCCGGACGCCGCGGTCGCTCAAAGGCTGACGACGACCGAGCAGATCGTGTGGGCGCATCGCGTCGATCGCGGAGCGGACGTCACGCCAGGGTCGACGCTTCGCGTGTACGCGGATCTCCTGCCGGCGTCCGACGGCACCGCGCCGTTCGCCATCCACACGTTCAACCAGATCACCGGCGGCAACACCATCTACCCGCGGCAAGCCGCGATCGCCAACGATCACTTCGTCTTCACCGGCAAGGAGGACGACGACAAGCAGACAGGCATCGGGCGTCAGTTCGCAACGCTTCAGGAGATCGCCCGGCCGTACTACGCCACGCCCGGCGACGGCATCTTTCATTTTTATTTTCCCGAGCAGGGGCTCGTCATGCCCGGTCAGTTCATTCCGGGCGCCGACTCGCACAGCCGCGCGTACGGCGCGTACGGCGCGGTCGGGATGGGCGTCGGATCCACAACGCTCGGCTTCGGATGGGCGACGGGCTATATCTACTTCACGGTCGCAAAAGCGCGCCGCGTCGTCTTCGACGGCAGGCTGCAGCCCTGGGTCGGCGGGAAGGACATCGTCCTCGAGCTGCTCCGACAATGGGGCACGAAGCAGGCCCAGGGCATGTCCGTCGAGCTCGTGGATGCGCGGCGGCAGCTGCCGATCGCGTATCGCAACACCATCGCGAACATGATGGCGGAGGCCGAGGCGCTGAACGGCATTTTCGCGCCCGACGAGATCACGATGACCTGGTACCGCGGGAAGGGCGTCACCGAACTGCCGTACCCGGCGCTCGCGCCCGGCGCGGACGCCGTCTACGCGATCGACGAAACCCTGAATCTCTCTGACGTCGTGCCGATGATTGCGAAGCCGTTCAGTCCCGGGAACGCGTTTGCGGCAGGCGAGGTCGCGCGCGAGCGCATCACGTTCGACAAGGCGATGATCGGCTCGTGCACCAACGGCGGTTACGACGATCTGCTGACGGCCGCGCTCGTCATTCGTGCTGCGGCGAAGCAGGGCGCGGACAAGGCCGCGAAGGAATTCGTGATCTTCCCTGGCTCCGGCGGCGTCGGACGTGAAATCGAGCGGCCGGATGCACGGCTCGGCGGGGAATCGATCGCGGGCGTGTTTCGATCGGTCGGCGGGGAGATTCGTCAGTCGTGGTGCGGTCCGTGTTTCGGCCAGGGGCCTGACGCGCTCATCGCGGGCCAGCGCGCGATCACGTCATTCAATCGCAACTGGCAGAACCGGATGGGACTCGGCGGCGAGGGCTACCTCGCCAGTCCCGCCGTCGTCGCGTCCTCGGCGCTGCTCGGCTACATGGCGCCCCCCGATGAGCTCGGCCTGAAGTGGAATCCTGAGGAGTTCGGAGTCTGAGATCCGGGATCCGACCGATTCACAGCGCGCCGTCGCCGGCACCATCGGATCGGTGTCCCGTCGCGCGGCGCCACATCTTCCTCTGCTGCGATCAGACGACGCCGAAGTGTTGCGAGAAGGATCGGGGTCTGGCGGCCTGGGACTTTCTGAAGCGCCGGTTGAAGGAGCTCGGCCTGTCCGAGCAGGGCGGCATCCTGCGCACGAAAGCGAACTGTCTGCGCATTTGCGAGGGCGGACCGATTGCCGTCGTCTATCCCGAGGGCGCCTGGTATGCCGGATGTGATCCGCCCGTTCTCGAGCGCATCATCCAGGAACACCTCGTCGGCGGCCGCGTCGTCGCCGACGCGTTGATCACATCACACCCGCTGGGAGACATGCGGACGGTCGAGGAGCTGACAGATGACGCGCATAGCACCCGCGGTTTCACGACGTGACTTCCTGCACCTCGGTACAGCCGTGATGGTCGCGTTCAAACTGATGCCTCATGACGTGACCGCGTTCGGCACGCCCTCTCCCGCCTTCACGAAGGTCGACCTGGCGTCGATCAAGGCGCTCGTCTTCGACACGTTCGGCACGGTCGTGGACTGGCGCGGGGGCGTCGCGCAGGAAGTCGCCGCGCTCGCGAAAAAGAGGGGCTTGACCGTCGACGGACCGAAATTCGCAGACGCGTGGCGAGCGGGATACGGACCCAGCATGAACCGCGTCCGATCCGGTGAGCTGCCCTGGACCAAGCTCGATGATCTGCACCAGATGACACTCGAGAAGATCCTCGTCGACTTCAACATCACCGGGATTTCCGATGCCGAAAGGCACGACCTGACGTACGCCTGGCATCGCCTGAAAGGCTGGCCTGATGCCGTGAGCGGGCTCACTCGGTTGAAGAGGAAGTTCATCATCGCGCCGCTCTCGAACGGCAACATCGGCTTGATGACCGACATGGCGAAGTTCGCGGGGCTGCCGTGGGACTGCATTCTCGGCGCCGAGCTCGTCCGCCACTACAAGCCCGATAAGGAGGTCTACTTATCGGCGGCGGAGTTCCTCGGGCTGAAAGTCGGCGAGGTGATGATGGTCGCCGCGCACCTCGGCGATCTGCGCGCGGCAAAGGCACTGGGACTTCCGACCGCCTTCGTGCCGAGGCCGCTCGAATTCGGACCCGGTCGGAAGGGCGACACGACGCCCGACGCGTCGGTCGACGTATTCGCCAGGGACTTCAACGACCTGGCGGCGCAGCTCGGCGCCTGACGGCTGCGTCAACCAGCGAGCGCGGCACGATAACAGTCCTCGTACAGCGGCACCACCTTGTCCGCGCAGAAGTGTGCGCGGACGCGCTCGGCGGCTGCGCGTCCAACGGCCGTCGCCTGTCCGTCGTCGCGCAGCAGATCGACCACACGCGCCGCCATCAGATCCACGGCGTCCTGCGCGCAGAGAAATCCCGTTCGTCCGTCCTCGATGACCTCGGGCAGTCCGCCGACGCGGCTGGCGACGACCGGCACTTCGCACGCCATCGCCTCCAGCGCGGCGAGGCCGAAGCTTTCCTGCGAGGACGGCAGGAGAAACACGTCTGAAGAGGACAGCCACGGCACGAGATCGTGCTGCTCTCCCACGAAGCGCACGCGGCTCTGCAGACCGAGCTCGTCGACCTGACGTTCAAGCGGCGCCCGATCGGGTCCGTCTCCAACCATCACGAGCACGGCATTCATGCGCTCCAGCGCGCGCCGGAACACGTCAAGGACCACCGTCACGCGCTTGACGGGGCGGAAGTTCGACACGTGAATCACGACGCCGGCATTCGCGTGCGTACCGCGGAGCCGCGCGCGCAGATCGGAATCTGGCCGGCGCCGCCATTCGGAGCAATCCAGGAAATTGGGGATCACGTCGATGCTTCTCGCGATGCCGAGCGTACGGATCGTGTCGTCGCGCAGGCTCGCCGAAACGGCCGTGACACGGTCGGCGTGCTCGATCGAGTAGCCGACGACCGCCTCGTAGCTCGGATCGCTGCCGACGAGCGTGATGTCCGTGCCGTGCAGCGTCGCAACCGTACGGGGAGGCCGGGCCTGCGGTCCGCGCGCGAGCATCTCGCGCGCGACGTGGGCGGCGGTGGCGTGCGGGACAGCGTAATGCGCGTGGACGATGTCGATTGGCTTGCGGCGCGCGAGCCTCACGATCGAGTTGGTGAGCCCGAGGAGGTACTGCGGCTCGCGGAACAGCGGGTAGTCCGGTATCGGGACCTGGATCAGGGAAAGTCCGTTCACGTCCGGGCGCCATCGGAACGGGCGCTCCCGGCTGAGCACGTACACCTCGTGGCCGCGCACGGCAAGTGCATGCGCGAGCTCGGTCGCCACGACGCCGCTGCCGCCGACCGACGCATAGCAGAGGATCGCAATGCGCACGCGATCAACTCGATCGCTTCAGCAGGGTGGCGCGCTGCACCGGCTCGCGCACGACGACGCCTTCGGCGAACGCCACGCCGGCCAGCGCGCCGAACTGCGCGTCGCGGCTTTCGATGAGCGTGCGGAAGGTCGGCGCGGTCAGCCGGGTCGCCACGGCGTTGCCGGTTGTGACCGGCGGCGTGAACTGGCTCCGATAACACGCGAGCGCCGACCATTTCTTCTCATAGTGCGCGGAGACGTCGACGACGAACGAGGGCGAAACGGAGTCGTTGATGAAGTAATAGCAGATCCACTCCGCGCGCCACGGGTCGCCGTCTGCCTGATAACGGCGAAGGCCGCTTGCGAATGCGGCGGAGGTCAGCACGTCGCTGGCGCGAACGTGGTCCGGATGCCGATCGCGCCAATGGGGGACGGCGATCGCGTGTGGCCGATGACGACGAATGGTCTCCACCACTGAGCGCACGAGGTCCGGCGTGTTGACGATGCCTCCGTCCGGCCATCCCAGATTCTCGCGGCATGCGACACCCAGCACGGCGGCCGCCTCGCCGGCTTCGATGCGCCGCGTCGCCGGCGTACCGTTGCTGGAGAGCTCGCCGTCGGTGAGGTCGACAATGCCGACGGAATAGCCGTCCGCCGTGTGCCGCGCGATTGCGCCCCCCAGGCCGATCTCCGCGTCGTCGGGATGCGGACCGAAGACGAGGAGATCCATTTCATGACATTACTCCAGGAGGTGCCGGCGTCGCATTCGCCGGCGAATGACTTGACAGTTATTTTAGTTTCATCTAAAGTGGTGACCGTGGAGCACGCCCAGCTCGCCGCCGTCGCGTCGCCCCGCCGCCGCGAAATCCTCCGGCTGGTCTGGAACGGCGAGATGGCGGCCGGCGACATCGCCGCTGCCATGCCCGACGTCACGTTCGGCGCCGTGTCGCTGCAGCTCCGCGCTCTCCAGAACGCCGGCCTCGTCGTGTGCCGGCGCGACCGCAGGCACCGCTTCTACAAGGCCCGGCGTGACGCGCTCGGGCCGCTCGGAAAATCACTCGAACGCATGTGGGACGACGCGCTGTGGCGGTTGAAGCTGGCCGCGCAGCTCGAAGCCACGCGCCGCGGACCGAAGCCGGAGCGGAAACGCCGGCCCACCAAGAAAGGACACGTGCAATGACCGCCATGGCCGACTTGCCCGCTCTGACCCACCACCTCGATCGCGTCGTCGTGATCGAAGCGCCACGCGACGTCGTCTTCCGCTACTTCACCGACGAGGCGCGCTGGGCGCAGTGGTGGGGCGCCGGCTCGACGATCGACGCACGGCCCGGCGGCCGGATGTACATCCGTTATCCCGAGGGCACGGAAGTCGTGGGTGAGGTCCTCGAGGTGGACGCGCCGGAGCGCATCTCGTTCACGTACGGCTACGCCTCAGGCAAGATGATCGCGCCAGGCGGCTCTCGCGTCACGATCCGGCTCGAAGCCGACGCGCGCGGCACACGGCTGCATTTTCTGCACGAGTTCGCCGAGGCTCCCGTGCGCGATCACCACGTGCAGGGTTGGCGGTATCAGCTGTCGGTGTTCAGCAACGTCGTGGCGAACGAGACGCATGCCGACGCGGCCTCGCTCGTGGACGAATGGTTCGGCGCCTGGGCCGAGCCGGACGCCGCGCGGCGGCGCGCGCGGCTCAGCGCGATCGCCGTCGCCGGCGTCGGCTTTCGCGATCGCTTCAGTCTGATCGATAGCATCGACGAGCTGACCGAGCAGATCGGCGCGTCGCAGCGTTTCATGCCCGGTCTGCGCATGGAACGCCGCGGCGATGTCGCGCAGTGCCAGGGCACGGCGATCGCGGACTGGATCGTGCTGTCCGAGGACGGGCAGCAGCGTGGTCGAGGCACGAACGTCTACCGGCTCGGACCGCACGGCAAGATCGAATCTGTCGTCGGACTCTGGAAATAGGAATTCCAAGTCAAATCAGACGTGTCCGAACCATCGCCGCCGCCTCCGCGCCCGCTTGATCGTCCGTCACGAGATCGATCAGGTCGGCGCGGCCCACACCGATCCCGAGTTCGACCGCGCGCGCGATCTGCTCCTGCTGGAAAATCGATCCCTCAGTCACTTCCGGCGTCGTCCCGTAGTGGCGCAGGATCGCGACGCCGACGGCATCGAGCGCAACGCGGTCGGTCGCCGCCAGCATCAGGTGCGGTTCGACCATCGTTCCCGTATCCGGACCGGCGGTCGTGAACGCCTGCATCGCGTCCATGACGACGAACGCGGGCCGATACGCGGTGTTGATCTCGGCGATCATGCGCCGCTGATTCGGAGAGCGGTGCAGCTCGGTCATGTAGTTGTAGGCATCGCCGGGCACCTGCCTGGCAGCGAACCCGACGGAGTTCTTCAGCGACAGCGTGAAGTGCCCGCCGAAGCGATGCGTCTTGAGGCAGCACGTCTGGACGATGGCGCCGGCCCGCCGGACGACTCTCGGGAATGCAAAGCCGCGCTGCCAGTGCATGCCGGACGGCCGAACCGGATCCCATTCGGTGTCCGGCAGCTCGTCGAGGACGACGGTCTTCACTTTCAGATCGCGCGCGAGCGCCGGGATGTCCTTGCTGGCCATGACGTCGCGTGTGACGCCCATGCCGCTGCGATCGCCGATCGTCATCGGGCCGGAGCCGAGCCGGCGCAGCTCGCCGACGAGCGCGTTGAGCGTGTCGAGGTGCGTCGATCCAGGCGTCGGATCGGCGCTGTTGAAGTTTGGCTTGATGAAGAGGTCCTTGCCGCCGAAGGCCGCTGGTTTCAGCAATGCGATGGCGCGCCTGACGCCATCGGCGCGGCTCGTCGTCCTGACGAGCGCCACGCGTGCCCGGGGTTCGGCCGCAAAGCTCGCCATGTCGCCCAGAACGGTCGACGTCGAAGCCGCGGCGCCGGCCGCAGCCGTCTGTCGCAGGAAAGTCCGCCGGTCCATCTGGTCCTCCTCGTCAACGATCGCCCAGCCCCAGCCGTCTAAACACGGGCATGGACACCCTGCTTCAGGATATCCGCTTTGGCTGGCGTCTCTTACGCCGGACTCCCGGCTTCACGATCGCGGCCGTTCTGGCGCTCGCGCTCGGCGTCGGGGCCACCACCGCCATCTTTTCCGTCCTCGACCGCATCGTGCTGCGCCCGCTGCCGTATTCAGACCCGGATCGGCTCGCGATGGTCTGGGAAACCAACGACGCCAAGAGCCTCACGCACGAGCGGATTTCTCCGGTGAACTTCGGCGACTATCGAAACCTCGCGCAAGTGTTCGACGATGCGGCGGCATGGTGGTATCCGCAGCTCAACCTGACCGAAACCGGACACGATCCGCTGCGGGTCAATGCGATTGAAGCCAGCGGCAACTTCTTCAAGGTCATCGGCGTCGGTCCAGTGCTCGGATCCGGATTCCCATCCGACCCGCTCTATTCGCGCGACGCCATCGCAGTCATCAGTCATCGGCTCTGGCGCGATCGCTTCAACTCGGACGCGGGCATCATCGGCAAGGCCGTCGCGCTGAACGGACCGGCGTATACGATCGTCGGTGTGATGCCGGAGGGCTTCACGTATCCAGGCGACACCGACGTCTGGCAGCGCCTGACATGGGACATGGCGCAGCACAGCCGCGGCGCGCATTTCATGGAGTCGCTGTTCAGGCTGAAGCCGGGCGCGCAGCCGGACCAGGCGAACGCCGAGCTCCGTGCCCTGACGACCCGGCTCGGCCTCGAGAACAAAGCGACCAACGGCGGCTGGCACGCGCGCGCGATTCCGCTGTCGCAGGAAGTCGTCGGCTTTTTCCGGCCGGCGTTGTTCGCGCTGTTCGGCGCCGCCGCGTTCCTGCTCGTCATCACCTGCACGAACGTGGCGAGCCTGCTGCTGGCGCGTGCGACGGTTCGAGAGCGCGAGGTCGCGGTCCGTGCCGCGATCGGCGCCAGCCGCGGACGTCTCGTCCGGCAATTCCTGACCGAGAGCATCATCCTGGCGATGCTCGGCGCCGTGCTCGGTGTCGCGCTCGCTGCCGTATCGGTGCGGCTGCTCGTTCGGGTCACGCCCGTGCAGATGCCACGCTTCGGCGACGTCGGCGGGCTCGATCTGCGCGTGCTGGTGTTTGCGTGCGCGCTTGCGGCGTTGACAGCGATTGCGTTCGGAATCGTGCCGGCGCTCTTCATGGCCAGGGGCGATGTCCAACGACCGCTGAAAGACGGGGGCCGCGGCGCGGACGCGAGCGGCGCTCGGCGCCGCGCCCGCAGTGTGCTCGTCGTCGCCGAGGTTGGACTCGCGGTCATGCTGCTTGTCGGCGCCGCTTTGCTCGCGCGCAGCTTCCAGCAGTTGATCTCCGAGGACCCGACGTTCCGGTCGGCGCGAACGGTGACCGCGAGCGTGGAACTGCCGTACTCATACACGGACTGGAAGAAGATCCCCGACTTCTACGATCAGCTGTTGAAGGATCTTCGCGGCCAGCCCGCCGTGACGATGGCGAGCGCGACGAACTTCCTGCCGTTCGAGGCTGCGTGGCGCGGACCGCTTGGCGTGCCCGAACACCCGCGTGTGGGGACTGACGAGGTACAGGCGCAGCATCAGACCGTTGATGAGGACTACTTCCGCAGTATCGGTGTGTTGTTGCTGAAAGGTCGCGTTTTCGATTCGCGCGACACGGTCGACGCGCCTGGCGTCGTCATCGTCAACGATGCGTTTGCCCGGAAAGAATGGCCGAACGAGGAGCCAGTCGGCAAAGTCATCGTCCCGCGCATTCGCTTCATCGGACCCATGGGCCGGCTGATGATGCCTGCCGATGCGCCGTTCCAGATCGTCGGCATCGTCGGCAACTTGAAAAACGCGTCCCTCATTCGATCCGCCGAGCCGGCCGTGTATTTCACTTTCCGTCAGTTTCCGTTCCGCGGGCTGAACGTCGTCGTTCAGGGGCCTGGCACACTCGCTTCGCTCATCGGCGAAGTGCGCGCGGCTGTGCATCGTCTCGATCCGAATCTGCCTATCGCAAACGCACGGTCGTTCGATAGCCTCATCAGCGCCGCCACCGATCGCCCGCGCGGGCTGATGCTCCTGATGGGCGTATTCGCGGCGCTCGCGCTCGGACTTGCGGCGCTCGGGATCTACAGCGTGATGTCGTTCGGCGTGAACCAGCGGCAGCAGGAGCTGAGCGTCCGGCTCGCGCTTGGCGCGCAGCCGCGCGATGTGCTCTGGCTCGTCGTCCGACATGGCATGTCGTTGACGATCCTCGGCGGCGCCGCCGGCGCAGTCGGCGCGTTTGCGCTCGGGCGCACGATGTCGAGCCTGCTGTATGGAGTCACCGCCGCGGATGCATCAGCATTCGGCGTGGCACTGGCGCTCGCGCTTTCGACGGCGCTGCTCGCGTGCTGGCTGCCGGCGCGTCGCGCCGCAGCGATGAACCCGCTCGATGGTCTGAGGACATGAAAAGCTCAAGTCTCAACTTTCAGGATCCAGGGAGACGCTGAGACTTGAGATGTGAGACTTGAACGTTAGTAGACGTCGAGGTCTTTAGCGGAGACGACGTTGCCCTTGAACGTCGATCTGACTTCATCCAGAAGCGCAGCGTCGGTAGAGCCCCAGATCAACTGGTGGTAGAGGACCAGCAGTCCCGGCTGCGCACGCGTGGCGATGGCGCCGAGCTCTCGCGACGACGTGTGATACGTCGAGTGATAGGCCTGCCACTCCGGCGGCCTGCCCGCGAACCCCGCCTCCGAATACACTTCGTGCACCAGGACGTCGCATTTCCTGCACTGGTCCTCGATCTTCGACTCGGGACCGGTATCGCCTGAAATGACGACGATCCGATCCGGCGTCTGGAACCGGTAGCCGAACGCTTGGTCCCACGCACCGTGCTTGACGGCGAACGCTGTGACGGTAACCCGCTCGTCTCTGTACACGACGCCGGGTTCGATTTCCTGTACGTTGACCGTTCGCGGATCGTACTGGTGCGCCGGCTCGCCACCGGATCGCCTGACACGAATGTCTTCCGCATAGGCCGCAACGAGATGATCGATCATCGCCCGCAGCCCTCTTGGTCCGTAGGCCTCGAGCGCGCGATCACGCTCGAGCACCCACGGGCTGAGGATCAGATCGGAGAGGCCAAGCGTGTGATCGGAATGCAGGTGGGTGATGAAGACCCGCTTCAGCTGCGTGGCGTCCAGGGCGCGCGTGCCGGCGCGGCTGGCCGCCGCAGCACGCCGCACGACCCCGACGCCAGCGTCGACGAGATAGCTCGCGTCGTCAACCACGACTGCCACGGCCGGGCCGTACCGATCGGGATCCGCGTTTGGCGTCCCGGTGCCGAGGACGACGACATGCGTGCGCGTTTGGAGCGACGCTCGGCTGAAGCCATCGCGCTCCGTCGAGCCGCTGACGCCGTTGCGCTCGTCCGCGGCCAAGCTGACCGCGACCAGCGCCGCCAGAATGAGATGAGAGTTCACGGTCGCAGCATGCCATAGTCGGCGACCGGTGCGGTATCGTATGGGCGATTTCCTTTACGCGGAGCTGCAGTGATCGAGCGAACGATTCAAACAACCACGCACGGCCGCTATCTCGTAGCGGCCTCGCCATCGGCGCCCCTCCTCGTGGGCTTTCATGGCTACGCGGAGTCCGCGGACACGCAGATGACGCGCCTTCGGGCGATTCCCGGCGTCGACGCGTGGACGACGATCTGCATTCAGGGCCTGCATCGCTTCTACGAGCGACGAACCGACACCGTCGTCGCGAGCTGGATGACGCGACAGGATCGCGAGGTCGCGATCGCGGACAACGTCGCGTACGTTGCCGCAATCATCGATGCAGAGTGGAACGCCCATCAGGTGGCCGCCGGCGTCGTGTACGCCGGGTTTTCGCAGGGTGTCGCGATGGCGTTTCGTGCGGCCGTCAAGTCAGCCAGACCCGTGCTCGGGGTAATTGCGGCGGGCGGCGACGTGCCGCCGGAGATCGACGCGCAGGCGCTCGCACGCATCGGTCACGTTCTGTTGTGCCGCGGCGCCGAGGACAAGTGGTACACCGATCCGAAGTTCGCGCACGATCAGGCGCGGCTCGGTGAGGCTGGCGTGAAGGTGACCGCACACGCCTTCGACGGGGGGCACGACTGGAGCGATGCGGTTGTCACCGCTGCGGCCGGCTTCCTGAAGGAGCGGTGTCGGTGATCGCCGTCCGTCGCGCCGTGCCCGCCGATGCGAGTGCGCTGGCGGCGTTACGCTGGGACTTTCGCTCGGGACGCGCGCCCGCAGTCGAAGACCAAACGGCGTTCATCGAGCGGTGCACGAAGTGGATGCGGCGGGAACTCGAGCCCGGCAGCGGCGCCTGGCAGTGCTGGGTCGCGGAAGAAGACCGACCACGCATCGTCGGTCAGGTCTGGCTCCAGCTGCTGACCAAAGTTCCGAACCCTGTGGGTGAACGCGATCGCCACGCGTACCTGTCGAACTTGTACGTAGTTCCCGACGCGCGCGGCGGAATCGGCCGCCAGCTGCTCGAAGCCGCGCTCGACTGGGCGAATCAGCACCGCGTCGATCGCGTCGTCCTCTGGCCGACCGAACGCAGCAGAACGCTCTACGAGCGGCACGGCTTCGTCCGGGTCGGCGATGTCATGGAGCTCACGTTGTGATTGAACGCATCCACGACACGATCTGCCGCTGGACCCCTGTATAGACTTGGTTCTGGGCGTCCGAGTCTCGCCCAGGCACCTTGAAGGAATGATCCCCACCGGCGATGACGTGCAGAATCGGCCGCGGCGTCAGCCTGTTCAGGATCGGTTCGAGTTCCACCGGCGTGCCGAACGCATCGCGGCTACCCTGGACGAACAGCATCGGGCGGCCGACGAGCGGCAGATGTTTGTCGCGGAGTTGATCGGGCTTGCCCGGCGGATGCAGCGGGTAGCCAAGCAGCACGAGACCATCGATCGCGAGCTGACGATCGGCGGCGGCGACCTGCGTGGCAATGCGCCCGCCCATCGATTTGCCGCCGATGAACAGATGCCCTGACGGCCCGGCCACGCGCTGCCGCACCGCGGCGATGACCGCGGCGTAGCACGTTTCGAGTGCCGGCGCGCGGTCCGGAATCCGCCGCCGTTGTTCTGTGTAGAGGAAGTTGAACGTGACGACGTCGGCGCCGAGCGCCGCCAGTGCCGTCGCGAAGCCGACCATGAAGGTGCTCTGCTGCCCGGCGCCCGCGCCGTGCGCGAGGATCAACGTCCGATCAATGGTCTCGCCCTGCGCGGGGTAGACGAGCGCCGTGGTGGCGCCCGTCTCCAGCTGGATCGTCAGCTTATTCGGATTTTTCAAGGGTCGCCTGAATTTCCGCGTCCGTCTTCAGATCGCTCTTCACCGACAGCGCGCCGAACTGCGTGGCCAGTGATCGCGCGAGCACACGATCCACGTTACTCTGCACGACACCCGTCAACGTCACATGGCCGTGCTCGACGACGATGTGAATCGGCGGATTCGACATGGTGGCGTAGTTCCAGAAGTTCGAGTTGCTGTAAATAGACCGCGCGATTCTATACCGCAGCTCGTCGTCGAAGCTCGACACCGGCAGAACGGCGATCTGATTGACGATGGCATGCACGCCTTCCACCTTGCCGACTCGCTTTGCGATCTCGTCGCGCTTGTACGGCATTGTCACCTTGCCGGTCAGCGTCACCGAACCGTCCTTCACGCTCGCGTTGATGTCGTCGAAGATCGTGAACTGGGTGTAGCGATCGACGGCCTGGGCGACGTCTTTCAGAATCTGAAGATCTTTCCTGCCGTTTTCGTCGAGTGATTGGGCGCCCGCGACGCCCGCCAGGAGCAACAGCACTCCTGACACCGGGATGAGTTTCCTGACCATCCTCGCACCTGTCGCATTTCCCGCTGGCCAGCTGCTGGTGGGGCAAAGGAAATGCCAAGCGAAAAGGGCTCAGGGCTAAGGGAACAGGGCTCAACGAAGGGCTGAGGGTTCAGTGCCGAGGGCAAAGCAGACGCCCGGGCGTCCTGTTTAGTGGCCAGCGAACGCGAGGCCGAGGCCGTACGTGATCGCCGCCTCGATGACGCCGACGACCGTCATCTCGAGACCGCTGCCCCACCACGATCGCGTCGTCACGAGTGCCTTTGACGCGCCGACGACGAAGTGGGCGAGCGTGCTGATGACGAACGACGCGATAACCGCCGGCATGCCGACCGTGAAGAAGAACGGAATGATCGGGATGAAGCCGCCGATCGCCGTGGACACCGACGCCGAGACCGTTGAACGCCACGGATTCGGGAACGTTTCTTCGGAGAGCCCGAGCTCCTCGTGCACCAGTGCGCGCAGGAACTGACGAGGTTCCTTCTGGATGCGCTCGGCCATCGCCCGCGATTCCTCGGGCGAGAAGCCCTTGAGCTGGTAGAACAGCTCGAGCTCCAGCATTTCCTCGTGCGGGTCTTCCTCGATCTCCGTCTGCTCGCGCGCGACCTCCGATTCATACACTTCGCGTTGCGACTTCGAGGAGAGGTACGCGCCGGCGCCCATCGACAGCGCGCTGGCCAGCGTTCCGGCCAGGCCCGCCGCGAGGACGACCTCGCTGCCGCCTGTATAGCCGGCCATGCCCGACACGATGCCGAAGACGGCGCCAAGGCCGTCGTTGACGCCATAGATGGCGTCGCCAATCCAGCCGGTCCCGCGCACATGCCAGCGCTCGCGCCCGAGGATGACGTCGAGCGTGGATCGAGGCGTCGGAATCTTGCCGCCGGCCAGTGTCCGGAGGATGACGGCGTGGTCGCGCTCTTCGAGCATCGCGTCGTTGGCGATCTGGCGGTCGGCCGGATCCGAGAGTCGCGCGAGCAGCTGGTCGTATTCCGCTTCCGCCTTGTTTTCTTCCTGTTCCAGCCGGTGCAGCACAACGCTCGGGTCGGAGATCCGCTGGAACCAGGACAGACCCTGTTCGACAACGGCGGGGTCCGGGGTGCGCCCGGTGGCAGCGGCGATGCGTTCGGACCAGCGTACGGCGTGACGGTCCTCCTGATCGGCGAGGCGATTGAGGATGTTGCGGCGCATCGGATCGCGCTCGCGGTTCGCGAGGTGTCGGTACGTCGCCGCCGCCTCGACTTCCCGCTGCCACATCTTCTCGACGGTCGCGAGGTTCTTGGGGTCCATCAGGTCGTCACAGCAGAAGGATCGTGCCGATGCCGGCGCCGACGAGCAGCACCTGACGCAGCGCATTGTCGTCGAAGGTGCCCCGGTGCAGATCCGGGATGAGATCCGACATGGCGACGTAGAGAAAGCTCGCCGTCGCGAACGAGAGGAAGTAAGGCTCGAGGTGCGGCACGGCGCTCAGGAAGATCAGCGCGAACGCCGCGCCGAGGACGCCAGCCCCTGCCGTGCCGGCATTGAACATCAGCGCCCGGCCCCGGCTGTAGCCGGCATGGAGCAGGATCGCAAAGTCGCCTATCTCGTGGGGAATCTCGTGCGCGAGCACGGCGATCGCCGTGCTGACGGCCAGAGGGACCGACGTGATCGCCGCGGTCGCAATCACCGCGCCGTCGAGAAAGTTGTGCGCGGCGTCGCCGACGAGGACCAGCGGGCCGCTGGCCTGGTGGAGGTCACAGTCGTGGGTGTGACAATGTCGCCAGATCGCCAGCTTCTCGAGGACGAAGAAGCCCAGGATCCCCAGCAGTAGCGTCCCCAGGACGCGGCGCGAATCGAGTCGCGCGAGCGCCTGCGGCAGCAGTTCGAGGAGCGCGACGCCCAGCAGCGCGCCGACGGCATAGCTCACCAGCCACGGGACGATTCGATCGCGAACACGGGAAGGAAAGAGCAGAATGCTCGATGCGACGACGAGGCCGCCGAATCCGCCGAGAAGGCTGAGCCCGATCGCTGTCGCCGCCAGTGGCACGCGACATTCTAACGTGCTAGCTTGCGCCCTGACTGGCGACGTAGCCGCGGCGTGCGCGCACGCGGTACGCCTTGTTGCGGACCTCGACACGGATCGAGTGCCAGCGGCCGTCTTTCTTCCCGAGTGACGGATATCCGAGGTAGTACTGCTTGCTCAACTCGTCGGCGATGCCGGCGGTCGCAGGGTTGAGATTCTGCGAGTCCTTCACGATCTCCGTGCGGCCGCCGCTGTCGTCGGTGAGATCGCGGAGCGCGAGCACGTCGACGGGGTCGCTGCACCGCAGGAAGCGGTGCTGTCCGTTTGGCGGCGTCGTCGGCGGAGGTGGCGGCAGCCCTCCGCGCCGGCCCGGCGGCATGGGGAACGGAAACGGTGTCGGATAGCCGCCGCGCTGCTGATACAACGGGCGACGATACGAGGAGACGCCGCTGCAGTCGATCCCGACCGCGTAGACGAGCGATTCGCTCTCGCGGATGATGCGGTGAACGTCATTGGGCCGCGTGTTGCTCGTCATGTCGTTGCCGTCCGAGATGATGACGAGCGCCTTCTTGCGGTTTCGCGCCGAGCGCATCATCGGCACGGATTGGGCGATGGCGTCGTACATGGCCGTGCCGCCACCCGGTGTGGTGCGCGCCAGCGCGCGTTCGATGCGATCGCGATCCGGCGTCCATCCCTGCAGGAGGGCCGGTGCGCTGCTGAACCGCATCAGGAAGAATTCGTCGTCCGGGGACGACAGGGACGCGAGGAACCGCTCGAGCGCGGCGCGGGCGGAGTCGAATTTCTCGCCCGCCATGCTCTGGCTCGTATCCAGCAGCAGGCCGAGACTGACGGGTACGCGTTCGGCGCTGAAATGCGTCACCTGCTGCGGCGCCTCGTCTTCCCACAGCTGAAAGTCTTCCTGTTGCAGACCGGAAACGAACCGGCCGGTGCTGTCGCTGACCGTGGCGGTCACGTTGATGAGCTCAACGCCGCTCTTGAACTTGAATCCCTGCGCTTCCTGCGAACCCTGCGAACCGACCGAACCCTGCGAACCCACCGAACCTTGGGTGCCGACACCAATTCCCGCCGCAACAGCCAATGCGCAACACGTTGTCCGAAGCGCGTGTCGCATGATCAGGATCCGATCCGCTTGTCGACGTGTGAAACGACGAGATCGCCGGAGCGGAAGCTGACGCGAAAGCGTGCGACATCACCGGCCCGCGGAATCGTCACTGAAAAGGTGGACTGTCCGCCCGGCATCAGCGCGGCCGAATCCACGGCCGACCGGGCGCTCGACCGAGCGCGCCCATCGAGCCCGACAGTGGAGACAACGGCGGCGAGGCCGTCCATCTGCAGGCCGCCAGAGGGATTGCGAATGACGCCGTGCACGGTGAGCGTGTCACCGTCGCGTTCGTGCTCCAGCGAGACCAGCTCGATCGGTGCACTCGCGGCATCCGCGGCCGGCGGCGCCGGAACCGCCGGATTGACTGACGCGGTCGGCGATTCGCTCGAAAACACGATCGCCGCCGCGGCGGCCGTCGTGACGACGAATGCGCCGGCGGCCAGCGAAAGCCCCAGGCGCGATCCGACTCCGCCCGGCTGGGGCGCGGACAACACAGGCTGCTGAGGAACTGTGAACCCCGGACCGTTGGACGAGCGGAGCTTGAGGTCGAACGCCGGCTCGCCCTCGCCGGCAATCGCACGGGCGAGGGTTTCCACGCGGGCCAGGGAACGCGCGCGTTCGGTGCGCGAGGCCCGCCACGCCACCACGCTCATGACGATGGCAACAAGCGTTGACGCGATGGCAAGGACCAGCAGCATCATTCACCGCTGCGAAAATTCGACCGACACTTCAACGATGACGTCGACCGGTGCACCCTGACGCTGGGCCGCCGCGAAGCGCCACTGACGCACGGCCTGGATCGCGCGCTCGTTCAGTCCACCGCCGAGTCCATGCAGGACGCGCACGTCACCGACGGTGCCGTCCCGACGCACCACGATTTCGAGCGCCACTTCACCTGAGATGCCGCGTTGCCGCGCCTCCTCGGTGAAGTCGGCCTTGACTTCCTTGAGCAGTCGCGGAGGCTGAATGCCGCTGCCCGGACGATACGGCCCGCCGCCGGTCCCGCCGCCGCTTCCGGGACCCACACCAGCGCCATCGCCGGATCCGAGTCCGGTGCCCGCTCCACTCCCGACGCCGCCGCCCTGACCAGGTCCGCGGCTGTCGGCCTGGGCCGTCGTCTCTTCGAGAACGCCGATGCGATCGCGGTTGTTCGAGGGCGCTGCGACGATGGGTGCCACAAGTACCGGGAGCTGTTCGCTTTTGAGCGGCAGCGGTTTGGGTTCGGGTGGCTTCTCGACCGGAGTGATCGGCCTGGGTTCGACTCTCGCCGGCAGGGGACTGTTCAAGCGCTTCGTGCCTTCGCGCATCGCCTTGGGCGGTGGGGCGGGCTGGCGGACGCCGCCGCCGCCACCTCCGCCGCCCGGGCCGGGTACATTCAGGAAAACGAGGCGCATCAGGTCCGTGTGCGGATCCAATCGGAGCGTCGCTGCCTTTGGCGCGAGATTGAAGCCGGCCAGGATCAGGACGGCCGCGACACCGCCGTGCACGATCCCCGACGCTGCCGCCGTCGCGAATGGATGCCTCCCCGTACGGTGACCGTCAATGGCCGCGAACAACCGCGGTGAGATCGCCGGGACAGCGCTTGCGCGCAGGAGTCGGCCGATGCGGATGGCCTCGGGTTCGGGGACCCAGCGCATGCTCGTTCCAAGTGCCGCCCGGACGGACGCCTCCGGGACACCCGACGCGAGCGCGATTTCCCTGGGGGAATAGACGTCCATGGGCGCCCTATAGAATAAGCAAAAGCCTCGCCGGGTTTCTCGGCCGTTTCTCCTTGAATCTTAGCGGCTTAGACGTTTTTGAGGACGATCCGATTGTGGCTTCGAGGGTACACTCGCCGGATGGCGTTCACGGGCAAGGTGGTCGTCGTGACCGGGGCAACGAGTGGCATTGGACGTACCACGGCTGAGGCGTTCGGGCGCGAGCACGCGTCCGTCGTGGCGGTGGGACGGAACGAGGCGGCCCTGGCGGCTGCTTGCGAGGCCATCGGCGCGGCCGGCGGTGCAGCCGTGGCCTGCCAGGCGGACGTGACCGCCGCCGAGGCGCCGGGACGGATCATCGACACGGCCGTTCACGCGTTCGGCGGCGTCGATGTCCTGGTCAACGCCGCGGGCGTCATCGCCACCGGCACGCTCGAGGCGACGACCGACGAGGTCTGGGACGCGATGATGTCGGTCAACGCCCGCGCGCCGTTTCGTCTGATGCGGGCGGCCGCACCGCACCTCGCCGCGCGCAAGGGCTCGATCGTCAACGTTTCGAGCGTGAACGGATTGCGATCGTTTCCCGGCGTGCTTGCGTACTGCGTGAGCAAGTCGGCGCTCGACCAGCTGACGCGTTGCGCCGCGATCGAAATGGCGCCGATCGGCGTCCGCGTCAACGCCGTCAACCCGGGCGTGACGGTGACGAACCTTCATCGGCGGTCGGGGATGGACGAAGCGCAGTACGCGGCATTCCTCGAACGCTCGAAGACGACGCACCCGCTCGGGCGACCAGGTCAGCCCACTGATGTCGCGGAGATGATTCTGTTCCTCGCCTCGGACAAAGCCAGCTGGATGACTGGTGAAACGATTCCAATCGACGGTGGCCGGCACCTCACCTGCGCTCGATAGGTCTGACGCTTGAGCTTTGAGAGTTGAACGTTTCTAGCTCCTCGGCCTGATCCCCTCGACAAATATCAAGCCTTCACGCTCGGCCAGCGTCCGCGCGCCGCGGAAGCCTTCGGCCTCGAGCGCCGTTGCGGCTTCACCCGAGATCGCCATCGACGGCACGGCCGGTCCGCGTGACAGCAGGGCGCTCAGTCCCTGAGGCGGGGTCGCGCCGATGATCATCGCGCGCCCGCCCGGACGAACCACGCGCGCCGCTTCGCGAATCGTGGCCGCGCGTTCCTCCGGCCGCATCGCACTGAACGTTCCCGCCGCGTCGTCCACGATCACGAGGTCGAAGGCCGCGTCGTCGACAGGGAGCCGGGCGCTCGTGCTCAGTTCGATCTCAACGAGGACGCCGAGGTTCGCGGCGGCCTTCTGCGCGCGGGCCATGGCCGCCTGATCGGGGACGAAGACCAGCGCTCGGCCGGAGAGCCCGACCTTTGACGCGATCGCCGCAAGCGGCCCGCCGTTCGAGCATCCAATCTGGAGCACGCGATCGCCCAGTTTCACGCCGGTCATGCCCACGACGAGCGGGTACGGGGCGTCGCGCTTTGCGAAACGGTTGAAAAACATCGGTCAGCGACGGCCTTTCAGCATTTGGTCAGCTTACCGCACGCGCGATATAGTTTGTCTTTCATGCCTACGCCCGTTGATATTGCCCCCCCGACCGGCCGGCTCGGGGTCCTGCTCGTCGGCCTTGGTGCCGTCAGCACGACCACGATCGCCGGCGTGCTCGCTATTCGCAAAGGATTCGCCAAACCCATCGGATCGCTGACGCAGATGGGCACGGTGCGGCTTGGAAAACGTACGGAGGGCCGCTCGCCGAAGATCAGCGAAGTCGTGGAGCTCTCGCGGCTCGACGATCTCGTGTTCGCCGGCTGGGACATCTTCGAAGACGACTGCTACGCCGCGGCGCGGACCGCGGGCGTGATCGAGCCATCACTGCTGGACAAGGTTCGTCCCGAGCTCGAGAAGATCAAGCCGTGGCCGGCGGTCTTCGATCAGCGCTACGTGAAGCGGCTCGACGGCCCGAATGTGAAGAAAGGCAAGAACAAGCGCGATCTCGCCGAGCAGCTGATGGACGACATCAAGCGGTTCAAGGTCGAGAACGGGATCGAACGGCTGGTGATGGTCTGGTGCGGCAGCACCGAGGTCTTCATGACCGAATCGGCGGCACACGCCAGCATGGCGAGCTTCGAGCGCGCGCTCGAGGACAACGACCCGGCGATTCCATCGAGCATGGTCTACGCGTACGCCGCCATCCGGATGGGCATTCCGTACGCGAATGCCGCCCCCAACCTGTCGGCCGACATTCCGGCGCTCGTCGAGCTGGCGGCGCACACGAAGTCGCCGCTCGCGGGCAAGGATCTGAAGACGGGTCAGACGCTGATCAAGACGATTATCGCGCCTGGACTGAAGGCACGTCTGCTCGGCGTCGAAGGCTGGTACTCGACCAACATCCTCGGCAACCGCGACGGCGAAGTGCTCGACGATCCCGAGTCGTTCAAGACGAAGGAAGAGAGCAAGAAGTCGGTTCTCGACTACATCCTGCAGCCGCAGCTCTATCCGGATCTCTACGCGAACCTGTGCCACGTCGTGCGGATCAACTACTACCCGCCGCGCGGCGACAACAAGGAAGGCTGGGACAACATCGATCTGGTGGGCTGGCTCGGCTACCCGATGCAGCTCAAGATCAATTTTCTCTGCCGCGACAGCATTCTGGCCGCGCCGATCGTCCTCGACGTCGCGCTGTTTCTCGATCTCGCCAAGCGCGCCGGCATGCACGGCATCCAGGAATGGCTCTCGTTCTACTTCAAGAGCCCGGTGCACGCGCCCGGCCTCTACCCCGAACACGATCTGTTCATTCAGCTGATGAAGCTGAAGAACACACTCAGGTATCTGAAGGGCGAAGAGCTGATCACGCATCTCGGTCGCGAGTATTACGACTAGCACTGTGGACAAGAGCGGCTACGGACAGCCTGCGTTCATCGGCGGCGTCGTGATGGGCGTCCTGTCCGCGCTGCCCATCATCAACGTCGGCAACGCGTGCTGTTGTCTGTGGGTCCTGTCGGGCGGCCTCGTCGCGGCGTACGTGCTGCAGCAGAATCGGACGATGCCGATCACGCCGGGTGACGGCGCACTCGTCGGGTTGCTCGCGGGGCTGCTCGGCGCGGTCATCGAGTCGGTCATCGCCGTCCCGCTCTCGATCGTGATGGCGCCTTTTCAGCGCCAGATGTTCGAGCGGTTCCTCGACATGGCGGGCAACATGCCGCCGGATCTCCGAGACATGATGGACCGTTTCGGCCGCGGCGGACGGCCGATCGGGTTCATGATCATCGGCCGGATCCTCGCGCTGATGTTCTGGATGTGCATCGGTGCGGTCTTCTCGACCATCGGCGGTCTCCTGGGCGTGGCCATTTTCAAGAAGCAGTTGCCGCCCGGGACGATCGACGTCACACCGGCTCCGCCGATCGGCTAGCACGCGACTGCACACCCTGTCACCCGCTGGTCGCTCGCCTGACGCCTTCGCGCTCCATCGAATCCCGAATACCGAGTCCCGAACTACGACGCGAGGCGCTGGATCAGCCAAGCGTCTCCCCGTTCACGACGCTGCGCGCTTCTATAGAGAAAGGCGCGTCGAACCGACATCTGTGACGTGGAATGGGTGCATGCCCGCCGGTGGATCCTCGCCGCCGGCGCCAGCCTCGTCTTCGCCACGACGAGCCTCGGCTCGCAGGTTGCGCAGCGGCCCGGCGCGCTGCCTCCGCTGCCACTGACGCAACTCGACGAACGTGCGCCATCCGCCGACCTCGACAACCGGACCGTGACGCTGACGTTCGCGCAGCCGCTGGCGGTGCGGGACCTGCTGCTGCAGCTGGTTCGCGGCACCAGCCTGAGCATCGTCACCGACCCGGACATCGGCGGCACGTTCATCGGCGAGTTGAAGAACGTGACGGTCCGACAGGCGCTCGAACTGACGCTGCAGCCTCTCGGTCTCGACTACGCCGTGGACGACACGCGGCTCCGCGTCTTCAGGCGTGTGCCGGAGACACGCATGTTCGATTTGAACTACATCGCCACCGAACGCGTCGGCGCCTCCGCAATCGGCGTGGCCGACGCCGGATCGTCGGCCGGCGTGTCGAACACGACGAAGGGCGATGTGTTCGCCGATCTCGCGACCGGCGTGAAGACGCTCCTGTCCGAGCGCGCCGCCTTCAACGTCGATCGCAAAGCCGGGCTGCTGCAGGTCACCGACTTCCCCGAGCGCCTCGATCGCGTCGCGGCGTATCTGGACGCCGTGCAGGACCGGGTGCACCGTCAGGCCCAGATCGACGCGAGGGTCGTGGAGATCGAGCTGAGCGACGAGAAGGCCTCCGGCGTCGACTGGACCACCGTGACGGCGCGGATGACGTCGGGCGTGGATCTGCCGCCCGGAACACCGCGTCCGGCGCCGCGCGCCTCGCTGACCGGCATGCGCATCGCCGACCTCGCGAGGCTGATGACGCTTCTGGAGGAGCAGGGCAAAGTGACCGTGCTCGCGAGCCCCCGTCTCCTCGCGTTGAACAATGAGCCATCCATCGTGCGGACCGATGCCGTGACGTTCAGCGTCACTCCGCAGATCGCGGGCGACGGCTTGATCACGGTGAGCCTGAGCCCAATCGTCAAGACGCCGCTCGTGCACTCCGATCTGCTGGCGCGCGTTGCCGACGGTGAGACTCTCGTCATCTCCGGTTTCACGCGCGACCACGAGACGCGCGAGCGCAAAGCGGTCGGCATGTCGGGCGGCTGGTTCGGACGTTCGACCGTTGTGACCCGCAAGCGGGTGGAGCTCGTCATTCTGCTGACGCCGAAGATCGTGCCGGGCGTCCTGGCCCAATAGATGTACGAGAGTTACTACGGATTCACGGAAAAGCCGTTCAGCCTGACGCCGGATCCGAAGTATCTCTACCGGAGCCAGTCACACGGCGATGCGTTCGATCTCCTGCAGTACGCCATTCGCCGCCGCGAGGGATTCGTGGTCGTTACCGGCGACATCGGGACCGGCAAGACGACGTTGTGCCGGGCGGTACTGGAGCAGATCGATCGCGCGACGTTCACCGCGCTCGTGCTCAATCCGTTTCTGTCCGAAGAGGATCTGCTCAAGCGGATCCTGCAGGACTTCGGCGTCATTTCGCGCGACGACAGCAAGTCGGGACGCCTCGCGAACGTCACCAAACAGGAATTGATCGACGCGCTCTACGATTTCCTGCTCGGCCTGATTCCGATCAAGGCGAGCGCCGTCCTGATCATCGACGAAGCGCAGAATCTTCCGCTCTCGGTCCTCGAGCAGATTCGCATCCTGTCGAATCTCGAGACCGACAAGGAGAAGCTGCTGCAGATCATCCTGGTCGGGCAGCTCGAGCTGCAGGCGCTGTTGCGGTCGTCGGCGCTGCGCCAGCTGGATCAGCGCGTGTCGATCCGGTACGAGCTGAAGCCGCTCGATCGCGAGGGCTCCGGTGCGTACGTCGCGCACCGTCTGGCCGTGGCTGGTGGCACGGCGTCGGTGTCGTTCGCGGCAAGGGCGCTCGACCGTGTCCACAAGCTCTCCGGCGGCATCCCACGACTCATCAACCTGATCTGCGATCGCGCCCTCCTGGCCGGATATTCCGAGCGGACGAACCGAATCACCGCCGAGATGGTCGACCAGGCGGCGAAGAGCCTCGATGTCCAGCCGCCATCGTTCAGTGGTGGATGGCTGACGCGTCCCGCACCGCTGGCGGTCGCTGCAAGTGTCGTCCTTCTGTCGTCGGTGCTTGGCGCAGGCGTGACCGCCTACGTGTACGAGCGGCTGACCCAGCGCGTCGAGGCGCGCGCGACCGGATCCGCTCCGGGCGCAGTGCCGTTCGACGCGCTCAGGAGCCGGGACCTGCCACTTGGCGCCGCGGTGACGATTCTCGTCGGATCGTATCCAACGGCTTCGCCGCGCGTGTCCGAGGACGTCCGGGCGATGACCAACTGGCTGGAGTCCGCGGGCCTGCCGGTTTACTACGCTGAGGTCGACCATGGTCCCGGCGGGCGATGGCACAGGGTCCTCGCCGGGGCGTACACTGATGAGGACGTGGCGAGGCGCGAATTGGAGCGTCTGAAAGCGGCGGCGCCCACACTCGACCCGCGCCTCGTGAGCGCGCGCGCCGCCACGTCCACGACCGAGACCGATCCGCCGTGAGCCTGATCCTCGATTCCCTTCGGCGCAAGTCGAGCGACGAGCGGGCCGGTGACGCGTACGCGCGCAGCGCCCGCACGGATTCCGTTCTCGCGACGCTCGCGCCGCCGCGCAAGTCCGCGGCCCGCAAACCGCCGCTGGCGACGATGCTCGGCTACGCGGCTGCGGCGATTGCGATAGGCTTCGTGGGGCTCACGGCGGTGATCTTCCTGCTCGCGCCGCCGGCGCAGAAACCAGTCGCACGCACCGCCGCGCGCCAGACGCTGCCAGGCCGCCCGCCAGCACCGTCAGCGCAGCCGCCAGCACCGTCAGCGAAGCCGATTGCACCATCAGCGAAGCCGCTGGCACCGTCAGCGCAGCCGCCAGCACCATCAGCGCAGCCGCCAGCACCGTCAGCGAAGCCGATTGCACCATCAGCGCAGGCGCCAGCACCATCCGCGCAGCCGCCAGCACCGTCAGCGAAGCCGCCGGCACCATCGGCGCAGGCGCCAGCACCATCAGCGCAGCCGCCAGCACCATCAGCGCAGCCGCCAGCACCGTCAGCGAAGCCGCTGGCACCATCAGCGCAGCCGCCAGCACCGTCAGCGAAGTCGCCAGCACCATCAGCGAAGCCGCCATCACCGTCAGCGCAGCCGCCCGTGCCTGCGGCACAAGCCCCCGCTCCGCCGTCCGAAGATCATTTCCGCCTGGCGATCTACTACCAGCGGATTGGCGACTACGACAATGCGGTCGCGCAGTATCGTGCGCTGCTCGAACAAAACGACAAGAGCGCCGAAGTCCACAACAACCTCGGACTGCTGTACCAGGACCGCGGGCAGACCGATGACGCGGTGAAACAGTTCCAGCGGGCGATCGCGCTCGACCCCAAGCATGTCACCGCGCACAACAACCTCGGCGTTGCGCTCATGCGTGCCAACCGCCTCGACGCCGCGGCCGCGGAGTTTCGTGTGGCGCTGGCCGCCGACTCGCGAAACGTCGAGTCCATCGTCAACCTCGCGCTCGTCCAGCGCGCCCAGGGCCGGACCGCGGAAGCGCGAACCCTGCTTCGTCGCGCGCTGACCGTGGATCCCCGCAATGCGGGATCCCACTACAATCTCGCGCTCGTGGCCGACGAGAGCGGCGACGTCGCCACGGCGATCGAGCACTATCGCGCGTTCCTCCGGCTTGGTGCGGTCAACTACGCCGAGCTCGCCGCGCAGGTCAGAAGCCGTTTGACGACGTTGGGGGCCGGGTAAGTAGAATCCCGGCATGACCGAAAAGCACGCCGAGTTCGACGACCTCCTGCGCGAGGATCGATCGTTTGCTCCTTCGCCCGCGTTCACGGCACAAGCCATCGTTCACGACGAGTCGCTGTACGCCGAGGCGGAGCGGGATCCGGAAGCCTTCTGGGCTCGTTTTGCTGCCGAGCTCGAGTGGTCGCGCAAGTGGGATCGCGTGCTCGACTGGCGGCCGCCGCACGCCAAGTGGTTCGTCGGCGGCCGGATCAACATCAGCGTCAACTGTCTGGACCGGCACGTCCGCGGCGCCCGCCGGAACAAGGCGGCCATCATCTGGGAAGGGGAGCCTGGAGACAGGCGGACGCTGACGTACGCGGACCTGTACCGGCAGGTGTCCGCGTTCGCGAACGTCCTCAAGTCGCTCGGCATCAAGAAAGGCGATCGCGTCGCGATATATCTGCCGCTCGTTCCCGAATTGGCGATTGCGATGCTGGCGTGCGCACGCATCGGCGCGGTGCACAGTGTGGTGTTCGGTGGCTTCAGCGCCGAATCGCTCCGCGACCGCATCAACGACGCGCAGGCGACGCTCCTCATCACCGCGGACGGCGGTTACCGGCGCGGTCAAATCGTCGCGCTGAAACAGGTCGCCGACGAAGCGACCGCCGCGACGCCGTCCATCGCGAACGTCATCGTCGTGCAACGCGGATCGCACGGGCCTGGGGGCACGGGCGCGATTCCAGCGACGATGAAATCCGGGCGCGACCACTGGTACCACGAGCTAATGCAGGACGCGCCGCTCAAATGCGAGCCCGAGCCGATGGATTCAGAGGACATGCTCTACATCCTCTACACATCCGGCACGACCGGGAAACCCAAAGGCATCGTCCACACGACGGGCGGATACCTGGTCGGCGCGTACACGACCACGAAGCTGGTGTTCGACCTGAAGGACGAAGACGTGTACTGGTGCACGGCCGACATCGGCTGGGTCACGGGGCACAGCTACGTTGTGTACGGACCGCTGGCGAACGGCGCCACGGTCGTGATGTACGAGGGCGCGCCCGACTGGCCGCAGAAGGATCGCTTCTGGTCGATCATTGAACGCTACGGCGTGACCGTGTTCTACACGGCGCCGACCGCGATTCGCGCGTTCATGCGATGGGGCACGGAATGGCCGGCGAAGCGCGATCTCTCGTCGTTGCGACTGCTCGGATCGGTCGGCGAACCGATCAATCCCGAAGCCTGGGTCTGGTACTACCGTCACATTGGCGCCGAGCGCTGTCCCGTCGTCGACACGTGGTGGCAGACCGAGACCGGCGCCATCATGATTACGCCGCTGCCGGGCGTCACCACGCTGAAGCCCGGATCGGCGACGAAACCGTTTCCCGGGATCTTCGCCGAGATCCGAAACGAGAGAGGGGACAGAGTCGACGTCGGCGGCGGACTGCTCGCCCTGACGCGACCCTGGCCGTCGATGCTGCGCGGCATCTACGGCGATCCCGAGCGCTACGAACGTCAGTACTGGAGCAAGTGGGGCCCTGGCGTCTACGTCACCGGTGACGGCGCCAAGCGCGACGCCGACGGCTACTTCTGGCTGCTCGGCCGCGTGGACGATGTGATCAACGTCGCCGGCCACCGCATCGGCACGATGGAAGTCGAGAGCGCGCTCGTCGATCATCCGTCGGTGGCGGAAGCCGCCGTGGTCGGCCGCGCCCACGAGCTGAAAGGCCAGGCCATCGCGGCGTTCGTCACGCTCAAGGAGAGCGCGCAATCGCCAGAGACCCTCATCAACGATCTGAAAGAGCACGTCGTCAAGAAGATCGGAGCGATCGCGCGGCCGGATGACATTCTCTTCACCGCCGATCTGCCGAAGACGCGTTCCGGCAAGATCATGCGCCGGCTGCTGCGCGACATCGCGGAAGGCAAGGCTCTCGGTGACACGACGACGCTCGCGGACCCGGGCGTGGTGGCTAAGCTGAAGGCGAATTACGAGGAAGAGCACGGCTAGCTGACGCCGAGCCCTCGACGCGGACGACGCGATTTCGCCCGAGCGCCTTCGCGCGCTGGAGCGCAGTCTCTGCATCAAGGCGCAACTGCTCGGGATCGACGAGCACTCCGCCTGTGCCCGCAATGTGGGCGATGCCCGCGCTGACCGTGACCGTTACCAGGTCGTTCGTTCGATGGTCCGTGAAGCTCAATCGCTCTTCCACGGTCGTGCGAACCTTGTCGGCGAGTTCGTCTGCGTGGTCCGCGTCCGAGCGTGTGAGCAGCACGGCCACGGCGTCGTCACCGTGCCGGGCGACCCAGTCGTGCCGGCGGAAATACTGGCGCACCAGGACGCCGAGACGCCCGAGGATTCGGTCCCCGAGGACGCGGCCGTGTCTGTCGTTCACGTCAGCCAGTCGATCGACGTCGAAGATCACGAGCGCGAGAGCGTAGCCGAATCGTCCCGCACGATCCGACTCCTTCGCCAGCACCGTGTCGAAAAGCGAGCGTGTATGCAGTGTCGTCAACCGGTCGACGATCGCGGCCGATCCGGCCTCGGACGCAACCTGCGAGGCGAGCGCGCCCAGGAGGTCGAAGGCGCCGCGGCGGACGCACTGCGCGACGCCCGGCCACGCCTCGGTCGACACGCCGATGTCGGCGTCGAGAGCGAGTTCGTCGAGCATCGAGCGCTCCACGTGGTAGGCAAGCGCGAACAGATCCTCGATCGACACGGCGCGCGATGCGGCCAGCGCCCGCAGCGCGCTCACCTCGCCGTCGTCCGCGTCGAGCCGATCCTTGTCGATGACGCGGACCAGCAATCGGGCCAGTACGCGGGCGACACCAGTGGCCTCCTCAGCGCCACCGACGGCGCGCGAGGCTTCAGCCGAGCGTGGAGGCCTGACGGGATTCGCCGATTGTGGAAAGATGGCAACGGCGTCGGCCGCGATGGTGTCCAGTCGCTGCAGCACGGTTGACGAGATACGCTGACGGAGGTCGTCTTCGATGGGGCCATGTTCACCGATTTGATCGGAACCGCGCAACCGGGCCGAAGGCAGAGATGAGAAGCCGCATCGGCGAAGCGCTCATCCAGGCCGGTCTCGTCAGCGCCCGGGATCTCGCACGCGCCGTGAAGGCGCAGGCGCGTTCCGACGAGCGACTCGGCGTCGTGCTCGTCCGTCTGCGAATCGCCAGCGAGGAGCAGATTGCCGCGGCGCTCGCGTCGCAGCTGGGGCTGCCGTACGCCGACTTGTCCAGGGAATCGGTCGAGCCGGGCGCCGTCGCGACGATTCCCAGGGAGTTCGCCCTCCGTGAAGCCTGCATCGCCATCCGGCTCGAGAAGGACGTGCTGACGGTCGCGATGGCGGATCCGCTGCGAATCAGTCTCGTGCAGGACCTCCAGGACCAGACGGGCTATCGGATTCGTGAGGTCGTTGCGACTCGAGGCGCGATTCTCGACGCCGTCGAGACGGCCTACACAGAACGCCCGCCCGATCGGTCTGCGCTGCCCGAAGCCCCGGCGCAACTGCCGCCCGACCAGGTCTTGCCTGTCGATGACGTCGTGGATGGGATCATTCGGCAGGCGATTGCCCATGAAGCCAGCGATGTGCACGTCGATCCGACCGGCCGGGACGTGGTCGTCCGGTTCAGGATCGACGGTGTGCTCCGCGAATGGACCCGCATCGCCGCCGCACACCAGGACGATGTGATTGCGCGCTTCAAGATTCTTGCGGGAATGGACGTGGCCGAAAAGCTGTTGCCGCAATCGGGGCGCCTGCGGCTGCCGCCCGGCGACGACGGCGCGATCGATATGCGTGCCGTAACGCTGAGGACGTGCTTCGGCGAACGGATCGTGTTGACCGCGCGAGGCCGCAGGCGGCATGCGCCCTCGATCGATGCGCTCGGCATGTCTGACCGCGCACTCGAGGACGTTCGAGCGTCGCTCGCGGCGGGTGCCGGCTTGATCATCGTGGCCGGGCCATCGGGCAGCGGTCGCAGCTCCACGCTTGCGGCCGCTCTTGATGTCGTGTCACCCGGGCGAAGCGCTGTGACGATCGAGGGCACGATTGAATACGAGATTCCCGGCGTCAACCACACGCAGGTGTCCGAGATCGTAGGGCTCACGTTCGCCCACGCGTTGCGATCGATCCTGCGCCAGACCCCTGACGTGATTCTGCTCGGTGACGTGCCGGATGCCGACACGGCAGGTGTGGCCGCGGACGCGGCGCGCGCGGGAAAACTGGTCCTCTGCTCGGTGACCGCGCACGACGCGGGCGCGGCAATCCTCCGGCTGAACGAGCTGGGCGTCGACGCCTCGTCGCCGTCTTTGGTCCAGTGTGTGATCGGGCAGCGCCTCGTGCGTCGTCTCTGTACGCGTTGCCGGAGTCCGTACGCGCCGGACGAGGCCGTGCTGCGCGCGCTCGGCCTGCCGTCGGGTGCGCCTCTGTCGGCGTTCAACGCCTCAGGATGCAGCGACTGCGACTACACCGGCTATCGAGGGCGCATCGGCATCTTCGAAGTGATCCGCTTCACCGATGCCCTGAGGCGCACGCTGGCTTCGCGCCCGCGCATCGACCAGATTCGTGAGGTCGCGTTCCAAGGCGACGTCGCGACGCTCGCCGAGGACGGCGTGTCCAAAGCCATGGCGGGCGTCACGAGCATCGAGGAAGTGCGCCGGACGGTCCGGGAGTTCCAGGCGCCGCGACCGATCTGCCCCGCGTGCGGAGGCGTCGTCGCCATCGACTTCTCCGCCTGTCCGCGGTGCGGCCAGCGGCTGGGCATCGAGTGCCCACATTGCGGCCGCGGGCTCGAAGCCGGCTGGACGTACTGCCCGTTCTGCGCCAGGCGCGTCGAAACAGCCGCTTTTCCCGCGCGCCGGGGCATAATCGGAATAGTCAGGAACCCGGACCCTCCGGACCTCGTCTGAGTTTTCAGGCATATGGCGCTTATCGAAACGGTCGATCTCTGGAAAACGTACGTCATGGGGACGGAGGAGATTCACGCGCTGCGCGGCGTGTCCCTCCAGATCGACCGCGGCGAGTACGTGGCCATCATGGGGCCTTCCGGGTCCGGCAAGTCCACGCTGATGAACCTGATCGGCTGCCTCGACACGCCCAGCAAGGGCTCGTATTTGCTGAACGGCAAGCAGGTCAGCCAGATGAATGACAACGAGCTCGCGCGCATTCGCAACGAGGAGATCGGCTTCGTCTTCCAGACGTTCAATCTGCTGCCGCGCGCGACGGCGCTTCACAACGTCGAACTTCCGCTGGTCTATGCCGGAGTCCCCGCGAAGGACCGCGAGGCGAGAGCGAAGAACGCGCTCGAGAAAGTCGAGCTCGGGCAGCGGATGACGCACCGGCCCAACGAGCTCTCCGGCGGTCAGCGTCAGCGCGTCGCCATCGCTCGTGCGCTCGTCAACAACCCGTCGATCCTCCTCGCCGACGAGCCGACGGGCAACCTCGACTCGAAGACGGGCGCGGAGATCATGGCGTTGTTCGAGCGGCTCCACAAAGCCGGCAACACCATCGTGCTCGTCACGCACGAGGCCGACGTCGCGGCGTTCGCGTACCGCACCATCCAGATCCGCGACGGCAAGGTCGAGAACGACGTTCGCCGCGCGGCGTAGGGCTCGACGCGGCTACACGCCGATCACGAGTCGCGTGACGGCTCTCACCACGAAGTTCGCGATGAACACGACGACTGCAGACGTCAGCATGTACGGGACCACCCTGTCGGCGGGCGTCTCGAGCACGCTCGGCAATCCAAGGTAGAAAAGATAAACCGCGTAAATCACCGCGACGATGAAGAGGGCGCCGAGCAGCGGCACGAGTGTCAGGATGCCGACCAGCCACACCGGTGTCGACGCGTACACCACGAGTTTGAGCGCCTGGACCGTGCTGCCGCGAGAGCCAAAGCTCGGCGCGAGGCGCTCGATGGCGATGGCGGCCACCCAGAGGCCGAGCAGACCGAGGGCCCATGAGACCACGGCACTGACGGCGGTGCGAACGAACCCGACCCCGAGCACACCGAACAGCACGCTCAATCCCAGCCACTGACAGATTGCGGCGATGCCCGACAAAGGCGCCGCGTAGTCGCGAATCAAAGAACCGATGTCCGTCGACTCGCCGGCGATGACGCGCCACTCCTGCGTGGGCTGAATCATGATGTTCTTTGCACGTGTCACCAGATCCATCGGCGTCACTCCATCAATCAGGCAACAACCAACCACCAACCACCAACAACCAACAACCACCGAGACTAGATCGCTGCCCAGTGACCGCTCGCGATTTCCTTCAGCGCGGCGAGGCGATTGACGCTCGCCGGATCGAGCTGGATGCGCTGGCGGGGTGCGTCCGGATCGGTCACGGGCACGGCGGAAAGCAGTGCTCGCGTATACGGATGCTGCGGGGCAGAGAAAATGGCCGCCACCGATCCCATTTCGACGATGCGCCCCAGGTACATGACCGCGACCCGCGAGCAGATGTGATCGACGAGGCGGAGATCGTGTGCGATGAAGAGGTACGTCAGCTTCAGCCGCTGCTGAAGGTCCATCAGCAGGTTGACGACCTGCGCCTGAACCGACACGTCGAGCGCAGACACCGGCTCGTCGAGGATGATGAACGACGGGTTGAGTGCCAGCGCGCGCGCCAGGCCGATGCGCTGCCGCTGACCGCCGCTGAACTGGTGCGGGTACCGCTCGAGATGCGAGGGGTCGAGTCCGACGAGGCCGAAGAGTTCCTCGACACGACGCCGGCGTTCGTCGCGCGTGCCGATGCGGTGGATGATGAGCGGCTCTTCGACCGTTTCCCGCACGCGCATGCGCGGGTTCAGCGACGAGTAGGGATCCTGAAACACGATCTGCATGTCCCGCCGCGCCGCCCGCATGCGCGCCCTGGGGAATTCCAGGATGTTCTCTCCCTTGAAGCGCACTTCGCCCGAGGTCGGCTCGACGAGGCGCAACATGCAGCGCCCGGTCGTCGTCTTGCCGCTGCCCGACTCGCCGACCAGGCCGAACGTCTCACCCGCCTCGATGCTGAACGTGACGTCGTCGACGGCCGCCACGCGGCTGCCAGAGCGGAGCAGACCGCCGCCGCGCGTGAAATGCTTGACGAGATGTGAGACTTCGACGAGCGGCATCAGCGTTGATGCAGGTAGCACTTCGCCACCTGCTCGGGGCCGACTTGGAAATCCGGCGGCGGCGACGACGTGCACGGGTCGAAGCGATCCGGGCACCGCGGATGGAACGCACAGCCCGGCGGCAGGTGCCCCAGCATCGGGACCGTTCCCTCGATGGCTTTCAGTCGCTGACCGCGCGCACCGCCGGGGATCGACGCCAGCAGGCCCCTGGTGTACGGATGCTGCGGCGAACGCAGAATCGCGCGCACCGGTCCCGTTTCGACGATGCGTCCGGCGTACATCACGGCGACACGGTCCGCCATCTCCGCGACGACCCCGAGGTCGTGCGTGATGAGCAGGATCGAGAGCCCGAACGCCGATCGCATGTCGCGCAGCAAATCCAGAATCTGCGCCTGGATCGTCACGTCGAGGGCGGTCGTCGGCTCATCGGCGATCACGAGCGACGGCTTGCACGCGAGCGCGATGGCGATCATCACGCGCTGGCGCATGCCGCCTGACAGCTGATGGGGATAGTCGCTGACTCGTGCCGCAGCGTCAGGAATCCGGACGGCTGCGAGCAGCTCGATTGCCCGATTCCGGGCCTCGCGTCTGGTGGCGAGACCGTGGACGATGAGCGTTTCGCCAACCTGATCGCCAACCGTGAACACCGGATTGAGCGCCGTCATCGGCTCCTGAAACACCAGCGCGATGTCCGCGCCGCGGACGCGCTGCATGTCGCGCTCGCCGAGCATCATCAGATCGCGGCCTTTGAACAACAGCCGGCCGGCGGCGATCCGGCCCGGGGGCTCCACCAGTCGCATGATGGAGAGCGCCGTGACCGACTTCCCGCTGCCCGATTCGCCGACGAGGCCGAGGGTTTCGCCCGCGCGGATCTCGAACGTGATGTCATCGACCGCCGCAACGGGCCCTGCGGTGGTGTCGAACACGGTCGTGAGTCGCTCGACGCGGAGGACGGCCTCGTCCTTCACACCGTGCTCGTCTCCTGGTACTCGCCGAACACAGCGCGCAGGGTGTCGGCAACCTCGCCGACGGTGGCGCGCGCCTCCACGGCTTCGATGATGGGTGGAACGAGATTGCTCCCGCTCCTCGCCGCCATCGAGACTCGATCGAGCGCCGCGGACCAGGCGCTCGAACTGCGGCCGTCGCGAACGGCTCGCAAACGTTCGATCTGCCGCCGCTCGACGTCGGCGTCGATTCGCAGCGTCGCGATCGGCGCAGCCGGGGCGGCATCCGTGAAGGCGTTGACGCCGACGACCACCGACGCTCCTGAATCGACGGCCACCTGCGCGCGGTACGCGGATTCCTGGATCTCGCGCTGGATGAGACCGGTCTCGATCGCGGCCAGCGTTCCACCGGAGTGCTCGATGCGATCGAGGATGGCCTGGGCGCCGCGCTCGATCTCGTTTGTCATCACCTCGATCGCGTAAGAGCCGGCGACCGGATCCACGGTGTTGGCGACGCCACTCTCGGCGGCAATGATCTGCTGCGTGCGAAGCGCGACGCGGGCGGATTCCTCGGTCGGCAGGGCCAACGCTTCGTCCCGGCCATTACAGTGGAGCGACTGCGTTCCACCCAGGACAGCCGCCAGCGCCTGAACGGCCACGCGGACGATGTTGTTGTCGGGCTGCTGTGCGGTCAGGGTGCTGCCCGCGGTCTGCGTATGGAAACGCAGCTGCTGCGCGCGGGCATTCGTGGCGCCGAACCGCCCTCGCATGATGCGCGCCCAGAGGCGCCGCGCCGCGCGAAATTTCGCGATTTCCTCGAGGAAATCGTTGTGGGCGTTGAAGAAGAACGACAGCCGCTGTCCGAACCGGTTGACGTCGAGACCAGCGTCGATCGCCGCCTGCACGTAAGCCATGGCATGGGCGAACGTGAACGCGACTTCCTGAACGGCCGTCGAGCCGGCTTCCCGGATGTGATAGCCGCTGATCGAGATGGTGTTCCAGTTGGGCAGCTCGCGCTCGCAGAACGCAAAGATGTCGGTGACGATGCGCAGCGACTGGCGCGGTGGGTAGATGTAAGTGCCGCGCGCCACGTACTCCTTGAGGATGTCGTTTTGAACCGTTCCGGACAGTCGCCGAAGGTCGGTGCCCTGGCGCTTGGCGACGGCGATGTAGAGCGACAGGAGGACGATGGCCGTCGCATTGATCGTCATCGATGTCGACACCCGGTCGAGCGGAATGCCGTCGAAGAGCGTCGCCATGTCGTCCACCGAGTCGATGGCGACGCCGACGCGGCCGACCTCGCCCGCGGCGAGCGGGTTGTCCGAGTCGTACCCCATTTGGGTCGGCAGATCGAACGCGACGCTCAATCCGCTGACGCCGTTGGCGAGCAGGTAGCGATAACGGGCGTTGGATTCTTCCGCCGAGGCGTACCCGGCGTATTGACGCATGGTCCAGAGGCGGCCCCGGTACATCGTCGACTGAATGCCGCGAGTGAAGGGAAACTCACCAGGCTGTCCGAGCTCGGTCGCCGGATCCCACGGCTGCAGGTCGTCCGCCGTGTGTACGAATTGCACGCGCCGATTGTACCTGAGACCGACGCGATCGGGCCCGTAAGTGCTTGACAGGTCAATGACTCGCGCATAAACTCATCGCACCTACAATTTCTCTCCGACACACATGACATCAGGCGCCCGGTCCCTGTTCACCGCCATGGTGTAGGCAGGTTGCGATCGGGAGGCGTCACGGGTCCCAGCTCCGCGGCGCGCAGGAGGAACCAGAGATGGACGACGTCGTGAACCGGTTCGCACGAGAGCTGGCCGACGCGATTGCCGCCGCAGTCGCGGAGAATCCTCAAGTCGAAGCGTGCCGCGAGAGGGCACGTGCTGCGGGCTTCGAGATGAAAGTCACGCTGGAAGCCGTAGTCGGGTTTGTCAGCCGGACCCAGTCGTCGGCGCTTGCGAAAGTCGGTGCTCCCGCCAAGACCGTACGGGAGATTCCACCGAAACGAAATTTCGACGTCACTGCCAACGATCGCCGGTTTCTGCGATCGCTGCGCATAGCTGCGGACGAAACGACGGAGACGGTCGAGTAGCCGGGATTCGGGATTTCGGGATCAGAAACGAAAAATCAAGAAGTTCGAAAGGCCGGTTCACTCTTTACGAGTGCCGGCCTTTTCTTTTAGCTCTCAAAATCCCCAATCCCCAATCCCCAATCCGCAATTTGCTCAGCCCCCCTGTGCTTGCTTGGCGACTCGTTCAGCCGCCGCTGCCGCTGCCGCGGGATCGCCGAGGTAGTAGTGGCGGATCGGCTTGAGCTCGTCATTCAGCTCGTACACCAGTGGAATGCCTGTCGGGATATTGAGCTCCACGATTTCCGATTCGGAGACATCGTCGAGATACTTGACGAGCGCCCGAAGGCTGTTGCCGTGCGCGGCGATCAGGACGCGCTTTCCCGACGCGATCGCGGGCGCAATCGTGCCGTGCCAGTACGGCAGAAACCGCGCGACGGTGTCCTTCAGCGATTCGGTCAGCGGCAGTACTGACGGGCTCAGACCGGCGTAGCGAGGATCGTGTGACGGATGGCGGGGATCGGCGACGGTCAGCGCCGGCGGCGGGATGTCGTAGCTGCGGCGCCAGATCTTTGTTTGCGCCTCGCCGTGCTTCGCCGCGGTCTCGGCCTTGTTCAATCCCTGCAGCGCCCCGTAGTGGCGCTCGTTCAGCCGCCACGATTTCTCCACCGGTATCCAGAGTCGGTCCGTCGCGTCGAGCGCGGCAATCATCGTCCGGATCGCCCGCTTGAGAACCGAGGTGAACGCGATGTCGAAGAGGTAGCCGCCTTCGTTGATGAGCCGTCCCGCCTCCGCGGCCTCTTCGCGTCCGCGATCGGACAAGTCGACGTCGGTCCAGCCGGTGAAACGGTTCTCGCGATTCCAGGTGCTTTCGCCGTGCCGCAGCAGGACAACCTTATGCACGGCCCGTTGTCGTCGCGGATCCCGCGAGCGTCCTCACCGCCGCCTTGCCCGCAAAGGAGGCCGACGATCCAAGCGCCTCTTCGATTCGCAGAAGCTGGTTGTATTTGCAGACACGATCGGTCCGGCTTGCCGAACCGGTCTTGATTTGCCCGGCGGCGGTCCCGACCGCAAGATCTGCGATCGTCGAGTCTTCGGTTTCTCCCGACCGATGCGAGATGATCGTCGCGTATCGTGCGTCGGCCGCCATCCGGACGGCGTCGAGCGTTTCGGTTACGGTCCCGATCTGATTCAGCTTCACCAGCAGGGCGTTTCCGACGCCGTCGGCGATGCCCTTCTTGAGGATCTCGGGGTTCGTGACGAACACGTCGTCGCCGACGAGCTGAACCCTGTTGCCGAGCGCACTCGTCAGGCGCTGCCAGCCGGTCCAATCGCCCTCGGCAAGACCGTCCTCGATCGACACGATCGGGTACTGTCGAATCCAGTCTTCGTAGAGGCGAATCATGTCGTCCGACGACCGGTCGGGTTCGCCGGACTTTTTGAACGTGTACCGCCCCCCGCCTGCCCCGAGCGGAGTCGAGGGTGCCCAGAGTTCGCTCGACGCGACGTCGAGCGCGATCCAGACGTCAGCGCCCGGTGCCAGGCCGACCTTGGATGTCGCCTCGAGCACCACTTCGACGGCTTCGCGGTTCGACTTCAGGTTGGGTGCGAAACCGCCTTCGTCGCCCACGCCCGTCGACTGGCCGCGCCCCTTCAGAATCGCGCGCAAGGCGTGAAAGATCTCCGCGCCCCACCGCAGCGCCTCGGCGAATGACGGCGCGTTGAGCGGCATGACCATGAATTCCTGGAAGTCGACGCTCGAATCGGCGTGCGCGCCGCCGTTCAGGATGTTCATCATCGGGACTGGCAACGAGTACCGACCGGTTTCCGTAGAGCGCGGCGAGATGCTGATAGAGCGGGACGCGCTCGGCGGCCGCCGCGGCGCGCGCAAATGCCATCGACACGCCGAGCAGCGCGTTGGCGCCGAGCCGGCTCTTGGTCGGTGTCCCGTCGAGCGCGATAAGGCCGGAATCGAGCCCGCGCTGATCGACGTCGGTGTTCTTCAACGCGGCGGCGATTTCTCCGTTGATGTTGGCGACAGCTTTCCGCACGCCCTTGCCGCCGTATCGCGACTGATCGCCGTCCCGCAGTTCCAGCGCCTCCCGCTCGCCCGTGGATGCGCCTGACGGCACCGCGGCGCGCCCCATCGCGCCGCCGTCGAGCGTGACGTCCACTTCTACCGTGGGATTGCCGCGCGAATCGAGGATCTCGCGCCCGTGCATTCGAGTGATCTGCAAGCCGAACCTCCTCCTTGATGTCCGCCCGATCAGGCGCCGTTCCCGCGCCGGTCGGCGTCGGCTTCGAAGCGCAGCGCTTCGTCGCTCAACGTTCCGATGAGCGGCTCGTCGTCGGTCGTCACGACGACCACGCCGGAATCCGTGACGGTATGGCGTTTCGCGTCCTCCTCCGGGTTGTAGCCGATGAGTGCGCCGCGCGGAATCAGCACGTCCCGGTCGATGATCGCCCGGCGGATCTTCGCGTGGCGCCCGACGCGCACGCCCGGCATGAGAATGCACTGCTCGATGTGACAGAAGCTGTGCACGCGCACGTTGGGGCAGAGCACGCTGCCGAAGATGCTGCTCCCCGAGACGATGCAGCCGGGCGAGATGACCGAGTCGAGCGCCTGGCCGCAACGCCTGCCGACTTCAGCGAACACGAACTTTGCTGGTGGCGCCTGCATTTGATACGTGCGCAGCGGCCACTCGGGATCGTACAGATTGAACTCGGGGTTGACCTGGCAGAGGTCCATGTTCGCTTCGAAATACGCGTCGAGCGTGCCGATGTCGCGCCAGTATTTGGCCGCCTTCTTGTTTTCGTCGTAGAAGCGGTACGCGTACACCGGCGCGTGATGAATGAGCGCCGGAATGATGTCTTTGCCGAAATCGTGGGTGGTCTGCTGATTGGCGTCGGCCTCGAGCGCGCGGACGAGCACATCGGTGTCGAAGATGTAGACGCCCATCGACCCCAGCACCAGATCCGGCGAGCCGGGAATCGCGACCGGGTCCTTGGGTTTCTCCTGAAACCCGGTGACCCGCTCCGATTCGTTCACGGCGACCACACCGAAACGCGGCGCCTCGCCGATGGGCACTTCGATGGTCGCGAGCGTGACGGCGGCACCGCGTTCTTGATGGAAGCGCAGCATGCGCGAGTAATCCATCTTGTAGACGTGATCGCCGGACAGGACGACCAGGTAACGCGGACTCTCGCGCATGATCGAGTACAGGTTCTGGTACACCGCGTCCGCGGTGCCCTGATACCAGTGCTCGCTCACACGTTTCTGGGGCGGCAGGATTTCGATGAACTCGCCCAGCTCCTCTGAGACGATGTTCCATCCCATCCGGATGTGACGGTTGAGCGACAGGGACTTGTACTGCGTCGCGATGTATACGTGACGCAGCCCGGAGTTGATGCAGTTGCTCAACGCGAAGTCGATGATGCGGTACGGTCCGCCGAAATAGACCGCGGGCTTCGCGCGTTCCTTCGTCAGCGGGAACAGCCGCTCGCCAGCCCCGCCGGCGAGCACGATGACGAGGGTGTCGTCGGCGAGCCCTGGCATGGTCCGTCAGCTCTTTCTGAGCACGACGCGAGCCGGTGCGCCGTCGCTGCCCACGATCGGCAGCGGCAGACACAGCAGGTCGTAGATGCCGGGCTCGACGTCGCGAAGGTTCAGGCCTTCGATGACGATCGTGCCGGCGCCGAGCAGCACGTGGTGGGCGGGCGCGCCGGGTGCCTTGAACACTTCGACGGACAGGTAGTCCACGCCGACGACTTTGACGCCGCGCTCGACGAGATGTTTCGCGCCCGACTCCGTGACGCCGACGTAGTCCGCGCGGAACTCGGATGATCCCCAGAGGCGCGAGTTGACCGTCTTGATCAGGAGACGGATGTCTTCGGCGAGATCGAAGGGCGCGAGATCCTCGGCCGTAATGCCCTTGCGCGTCGGGACCTCGATGACGCGTGCACGTCCGAGCAGCAGGTCGAGCGGCAGGGCTTCGGCGCCGGCTCCACCATCGAAAAAATGCCGCGGCGCGTCCACATGCGTCCCGGTGTGGGCGCTCAGGTGGAGCGACGACACATTGGAGCTGCCGCCGTCGGCGATGCGCTTGATCGGCTCGAGCGAGAACGGGGTGTTGCCGGGGTATGTGGACAGCTTCGCGTCAATGGGCACCGAGACGTCGATGAGCTTCATGAAAACGGGCGGAAAGTCGCGATGATAGCACAGCGGCCCGAGGGGCGACCCGGCCCTGAAGTACCGTCGATACAAGGGTTTGACTTCACCTCGGGCTGACGCCTATCATGAACTGTTTCGACGGACGTCATCATGCTGGGAGAGTCTATTTTTATGGAGCATCGGCGCGCGTTTCTTGCCGTCCTGGGAGTCGCTCTCGCGTTCTCGGCTGCGCCGTTCGCGCAGGAGATCAAGAAACAGAGCGAGGCGCAGAAAAAAGAAATCCAGAGTCTCGTGAAAGTCGTGGACGGCATCGCCGCCGGCCAGCCGGCGCCCAACGACCTCTCGCTCGCGTGGGTGCACGAGGACATGTTGAAGGCGCAGGGCAACAAGGAGTACATCCCCTTCACCGTCTCGATTGACCCGTCCAAGGTGAGCGGCACCGTCGCGATCTACTGGCGCGTCGTCGCGAAGGGCGGCGCTCCAGCCGAGGCGGCACCGGCGGGGAAGAAGGACGACAAAGACAAAGACAAAGACAAAGACAAGAAGAAGAGCGAGTACGCGTACGAAGACATCAGCTTCGTTCCGGTACCGTCCGGCCAGCCCACGCTGCGGATCTCGCGATCGTTCACGGTTCCCGCTGGCCCGTATGATGTCTATGTCGTCGCCAAGGAACCGACGCCGGAGAAGCCGCCGAAGAACGCGCCCGCGCCGAAGATATCGGTCCTGAAGCAGGAAGTCACTGTTCCGGATTTCTGGAACGCCAGCGAGCTGAACACGAGCACGGTCATCGTCGCCACCCGGATCGATCCGCTGCCCGCCCCGCTGACGCCGCAGCAGCAGGCCGATCGTCCGTACGCCCTCGGCTCGATGGAGATCGTGCCCGCATTCGAAACGAAGTTCACCAAGAAGGGCGAACTGTCCACCTTCATGTTGATCTACAACCCGAAGGTCGACAGCGCAAACAAGCCGGACGTCACCGTCGAGTACAACTTCTATCAGAAGCCCTCGGGCCAGCCGGAGAAGTTCTTCAACAAAACCTCGCCGCAGAATCTGAACGCACAGACATTGCCGCCGAACTTCGACTTCGCCGCCGGCCATCAGCTGCAGACCGGACAGGCCGTACCGCTCGCGTCGTTCCCCGAAGGGGACTACCGGCTGGAGATCAAGATTACGGATAAGATCGCGAACAAGACCTTGACCAGGGACGTCAACTTCACGGTCAGCCCGTCGTAGACCCGCAGTCACCCGGGACGTCCGGAGCGGGTCGCGAGAAACGGAAAGAGATGCGAAGCACTTCCACATTGTCGGCACTCGTCGGCGGTCTGGTGCTTCTCTGCGTCCCGGCGGTCGCGCGTGCGCAAGGCGCGCCGCAGCCTCAACCCGTCATGCACGTCGCGTCACTGGCGCCCGGGTCGATTCTCGGTGTCGTCCAGGACGATCGCGGCATTCCGGTGTACGGCGCCGTCGTGTCAGCGCTCGGCACCACCACCGCGGTCGCCGTCACCGACCGACTGGGCCATTTCGAACTGCGCACGCTGACGCCTGGTCCGTATTTGATCCGTGCGCACCTCTCGGGATACGTCGCGTCGCGTGGACAACTCGTCGAGGTGCGTTCCAGCGCGCGGACGTCTTCGGCCATCGCTCTGCGTCGCTCGAACGTCGCGACGACGTCCGCGCCCATCGTCGCCGCGGGAATGGGTGTGGTTCCAGAGCCGATCACGACACCCGCCGATGGCACGGCCGTCGACGAAGGGGAATCGACGAGCGGTGACAACCACAGCGAGGTCGCCTGGCGTCTGCGTCACGCGCGACGCGGCATCCTGAAGGATGCCGAGGTTCCGGAGGAGATCGTCGTCGGCGATACGCCTCCTGACACGAATATCTGGGGCGGCGGATCTCTTCTAGGCTATATGGGTTCACCCGCGCGATTGGCCTCGAGCCTGTTCGGGAGCACGGCCTTCACCGGACAGGTCAACCTGCTGACCAGCGGGTCGCTCGAGACGCCGCAGAGCCTGTTCAGCGGGGACGCGTTCTCGCGCAGCATCGCCTATCTGGCGCTCGGCGCGCCGGTCGGCGATCGCGCAGATTGGACCGTCCGCGCCGCCCTCACGCAGGGCGACATCGCCTCGTGGATCTTGGCTGGCGAGTACACCACGCGTGCGCCCGCGCGTCATCGCTACGATCTGGGCTGGGCCTACGCGACGCAGCGGTACGACGGCGGCAATCTGGCGACGCTCAGCGAAGTCACCGACGGCAGCCGCAACGCAGGGTCAATGTTCGGCGTCGACACGTTTTCCGTGACGCCGTCGGTCACGCTGACCTACGGCGGCCGATACGCTCGTTACGACTACCTCGAGGATCGGAGTCTGTTCAGCCCGAAGGTGGCCCTGACCGTCGAGCCGATCGATCATTTCAGGGTCAGCGGCCTGCTGTCCCGGCGCGCGGTGGCGCCTGGCGCCGAGGAGTTCTCGCCGCGCATGGAGAGCGCCGTCTGGTTGCCGCCGCAGCGGACGTTCGCGTCGCTCGATCCGTCGCAACCGATGCAGGCCGAGCGGACCAGTCACATGGAGGTCGAAGTCGAACGCGATTTCGCGGCCACGACCGTCTCCGTGCGGGCGTTCCGGCAACACATCGAAGATCAGCTCGTGACCGCGTTCGGGATCGATCTGGCCGACGCGCCGTCACGCGTCGGGCACTACTTTGTGGCCAACGCGGGCAATATCGACGCGGTCGGACTGAGCGCCGGTATTCGCGCGTCGATCGCGGGACGCGTTCACGGTTCCGTCGAGTACTCGACGACGCGCGCGCATTACGCGATGCCCGAGGCTACGGCGTCCGTCCTGATCCTCGCGGGCGCCACTGGACGTCCCGAACTCGAGAGAATTCACGACGTCGCGACGGCCGTCGAGGCGGACGTTCCCGAGACGGCCACACGCGTGATCATCCTCTATCGCGTCAGCAATGCGTTCGCGCGATCCGTCGCCGGCGCGGCGCAGGCCGATCGTCCGGCGCTCGACTCGAGATTCGATGTGCAGGTGCGTCAGTCGCTGCCCTTCATGGACTTCAGCACCGCGAAGTGGGAGATGCTTGTCGCCGTTCGAAACTTCTTCCGCGACACGGCGCCCGACCAGTCCGTCTACGACGAGCTCCTCGTCGTCCGCCCACCGACGCGCGTGATCGGTGGCCTCACTTTGAAGTTCTAGGCGCCAGATCCATAATCTTGGAAGCTACTCCACCGGTTTGAACACCGGGGGAAGCCGCGTTGCTGACTTCTTAAAAAGTCCAGTGTTTTCAATGATTAACGTCCGGCAGCCGTGATCTGTCCGGGTATAACGTTTGCTAGTTCAATCGTCGGAAAAGTGTCTTCAGTGAACGACAGTCAGGACCGGAGTCGGCGCTGGGTGCCTTGGGTGCGCTCGACCATGGCCGCCCTGATCGTGGCAGGTACTCGTCAGTCTGGGCTTGGCGAACATCGCGATGTACACGCGATGGCACGAGGTCGAAGACGGGGTCCTGTGGGGAGCGCGCCCTGAGGGCGTCACCGCGCTCGAAGTGGCCGAGGGCTCGGCGGCGGCCGCGGCCGGCATTGGCCGAGGCGATGTCCTGCTGGCGGTCAACGGTTCGGCGGTCGAGTCGCCTGCCGACGTCGTCGAGCATCAGCACAGCAGCCGTCTGGGAACGAAGCTCGCGTACACGCTTCTTCGACTCGGCTCGCGGCAGGTGCTCGACGTCGCGCTGACGCCGGCGCCGCGCGGCAGCTCGATGTACTTCGTCCTGGCCGCGGTCGGTCTGTTCACCTTGCTCGTCGGCGCGTCCGTCCGCCTGCTGCGGCCCCACGACCAGGCGACGCTCCATTTTTTCTGGCTGTGCGTCGCGTTCTTCGGTGTCTTCAGTTTCTCGTTCAACGGCCCGTTCGATCGGCTCGACTGGATCTTCTACTGGGGTGACGCGATCGCATTCGCGTTGCTGCCGCCGCTGCTCCTGCACTTCACGCTGGCATTCCCCGAACGGCCGGCACAGCAGGTCGGGCGCTGGATCACGGCGCTGATGTATCTGCCGGCGGGCGTCCTATGCGCCTCGCGCATCGTCGCGCTCGCACGTGGCTCCGATGCTCGCGCGTCGGGCTCATGGCTGTCGTCGATGATCGACATCCTCGATCGGGCCGAAAACCTCTACCTCTTCGTCTGCTGCATCACCGCCATCGCCGTGTTGACGAACGCATTCCGCCGGATCACGACGATCACCGCACGCCGCCAGCTGCGCTGGATCGCGTGGGGAACCGCCCTCGGCGCGGGTCCGTTCGCGGTGGGCTACGCGTTGCCGTGGGCGCTTGGGGCCGATCCGCCGCTGGCGTTCCAGATCCTCGCGATTCCGCTCGGCCTGCTGCCGCTGACGTTTGCGTGCGCCATCATCCGCTATCGTCTGCGTGACGTCGAAGTCATCGTCAAGCTGGGCCTGACGTACACGGCGTTCTTCGCGGCAAGCGTCGCGCTGTACTTCGCGCTTCAGAAGCTCACCGGTTACGTCTTCGCCAACGACGCCGACCAGCACAACTGGATCATCGCGCTTCTCGCGACGATGGTCATCGTGCTCCTGGCGCAGCCGGTCAAGGACTCGGTCCGGAACGCGTTCGACCGCGTGTTCTATCGCGACCGCTACGACTACCGGCGCGCGCTCGTGGCGTTCGCGCGCGACTTGAACAGCGATCTCGACGTCGTCCGTCTGAGCCAGCGGCTCGTTGCGCGCATCGTCGAGACACTGGTCGTTGACCGGATGGCCCTGATGCTCGCGCCCGGAGGGGCCGAGACCACCGGAGCGGACGATCGGCAGACCAAGGACGAGGACTTCTTCTCGATCGGTGACTATGGCTTCACGGCGAGCGTTCCACGATTGTCGAGACGCTCGTCGATGATGCTGCGCCTCGATGCCGGCGAAACCGTTGCGCTCGACGATCCGATTGCCGCCGCACGGTTCGAAGCGGAGGAAGTGGAGTTCTGGCGCGATGCCGGCATCTTCTACTTCGTCCCGTGCGTGTTCGAAGGGCGCGCCATCGCGACGCTGGCGCTCGGACGCAAAGAGACCGACGAGCCGTTCAACAGCGAAGACCTCGCGCTCTTGACCGCGGTAGCCGGCCAGGTCGCGACCGCGATCGAGAACGGGCGGCTCTACCGTCAGCTCCACATGAAAGCTCTGGAGCTCGGTCGGATGCGGGAGTTCAACGACAACATCCTCGAATCGCTCGACAACGGCCTCGTCGTGTTCGACGTGGACGAGGGCATCGTCCGCTGGAACCGTGCGCTCGAGGAGTTCTTTGGCGTCGAGCGAGGCCACGCCGTTGGACGCCGGCTGGGCGACATCTTCGACGCGCATTTCGTCGAGGCTCTTCGCGCGGCTCGCGGCGAGCACCCGTACGGTGCGACGTTGTACCGCGTTCCCCTGTCATCGGTGGATCGGCCGCGCGTGAGATTTCTGGTCAACGCGACCGAGGTCCCGCTCCAGAACCCCAGCGGCGACGATGCCGTGGTCGGGACGATCCTTCTGATCGAGGACATCACCGATCAGGTGCGGCTCGAAGAACAGCTGCAGATCTCGGAGAAGATGGCGTCGATAGGTCTTCTGGCCGCCGGCGTCGCGCACGAGGTGAACACGCCGCTGACCGGGATCTCGAGCTTCACGCAGATGCTGCTCGACGGTGCCGATCCGGCCGATCCGAAGACCGCGCTCCTCGAAAAGATCGAGCGGCAGACGTTCAGGGCGGCGAAGATCGTCAACGGCCTGCTGAACCTGTCGCGGCCTGGCACTGCGGGCTCCGAGCGAATCGACGTCGATCTCAATGCGGTCATCACCGATGTCTTTTCGCTGCTCGAGCACCAGTTCGAGGTGGGGCGGATCAAGGTCCGCAAGGAACTTTCGCCAACACCCGCCCTCGTGCTCGGCATCGAGCATGAACTGCAGCAGGTCTTCCTGAACCTGTTCCTCAACGCGAGGGACGCGATGCCGCGAGGCGGCTGGCTGTCGGTGGTGACGCGCGTCGACGGCACGCTCGCGATCGCTGAAATCGCGGACACCGGTTCGGGTATCCCGTCCGATCAGCTGGCCAGAATCTACGACCCCTTCTTCACGACCAAGTCCATCGGTCGTGGCACTGGACTGGGCCTCTCGATCACGTACGGAATCGTCCGCGAGCACGACGGCACGATCCACTGCGACAGCGCGGTCGGCCAGGGCACGCGGTTCGCGGTGACGCTGCCGCTCGCGCAGCCGGCGCAGGGCGCCGCCTCGGGCACGGGACGGAGCTAAGAACTTATGGCCAGCTCACGACACGGCACGATTCTCGTCGTCGACGACGAGGAGATCATGCGTGAAATCCTCGAGACGTTGCTGACGCGGGAGGGCTACGACGTCCGGCTCGCCGCGTCGGGCGCCGAAGGCCTCGAGCTCGCGCGCGCGCTGCCGTTCGACGCGGCCATCGTCGACATCATGATGCCCGGCCTGGACGGCATCGCCACCCTCGACGAGCTGAAGCGGATCGATGAAGACCTCGCGGTCATCATCATCACCGCGTTCGCGTCCGTCGAGAGCGCGATCTCGGCGATGAAAGCGGGAGCGTTCGACTACATCACCAAGCCTTTCAAGAACGACGAAGTGCTCGTGATCGTGCGAAACGCGTTCGAGCGCAGGCGTCTGGTCAACGAAAATCGCACGCTCAGGCAGAACATCCAGGAGCGGTATCACAAGTTCGCGAACATCATCGGCAAGAGTCCGCGGATGCGTCAGGTGTTCGACCTGATCATCCAGGCTGCGCCCAGCCGTTCGACGATTCTGATTCAGGGCGAGAGCGGCACCGGCAAGGAGCTCGTCGCGCGGGCGATCCACGCGAATTCGTCGAGGGCCGATCGGTCGTTCGTGACGGTCAATTCCGGGAATCTGCCGCCGGATCTGCTGGAATCCACGCTCTTCGGGCACGTGAAGGGCGCGTTCACCGGCGCGGTATATCCGAAGAAGGGTTTGTTCGACCTCGCGGACAAGGGGAGCATTTTCTTCGACGAGATCGGCAACGTGCCGCTCGAGACCCAGGCCAAGCTCCTGCGCGTGATTCAGGAGCGGGACTTCATGCGGCTCGGCGGCATGGAGACGATCAAAGTCGACGTGCGCATCATCGCCGCGACCAACGTCGACCTGCGCCAGATGATGGATGAAGGGAAGTTCCGCGAGGATCTTTTTTATCGCCTCCACGTCATTTCGATTCAGCTGCCGCCGCTGCGCGATCGCAAGGATGACATCACGCTGCTGGTGCACCACTTCCTCGAAAAGTACGCCGAGGAGAACCGCAAAACCGGTCTCGAGCTGACGCCCGAGGCGCTCGACCTGCTGACCGAATACGACTGGCCGGGCAACGTGCGAGAGCTGGAGAACGTCATCGAACGTGCGGTCGTATTGACGGCCGGTCTGCGCATCGGCGTCGAGCTCATTCCCGATCATGTGCGGAAAGCGCCGAACTTCCAGATGCCGCAGTTCGTGGTGCCGCCGGAAGGCATCTCGTTCAAGGACGTCATCACCGATTTCGAGAAGCGCCTGATCGAATCGACGCTTGAGGCAGCCGGCGGAGTCCAGAAACGCGCGGCGGAGCTCCTTCACATCAAGCCGACGACGCTGAACGAGATGATCAAGCGCTACGAAATCCGACCGCGCCGGAAGAGGCTGATTGGTGGCAACGGGAACGGGAACGGCGAAGAGTCACCCGGCCCGGCGCCCGTGCCCGCGATTGGCGGTCCGATCCCCAAACCCTGAGCAGAAGGCGGCCATCTGCGCCCGACGGGCGTCTCCCTAAGTCATTGATTCTGAAGACCGAGAGTCTCCTTCATCGGCTATAGAGCCGCGTTAGAGAGGACTATAATTGACTTTATACGACTATATATGACATATTAGTCGTGTATGTCGCGTCTGAGGCGCTCAACTACTTCTTCCGCCTCGGGTCGATGGACCTTGGGTCTCGCCGTGCTGAGCGGCTGCCTGCTGCTCACTGAGATACCTGGGGCGTCGGTTTCGAATGCCGATCGCGTGCGCTTCCACTGGGACTGGGCCACGCACCCCATGCAATCGGGTGCCGGCGCGAATTCGTCCGCGCGGCGTCAGCGGATTCCGATGGTCCGCGACTTCAGCCATCGTCAGGTGATCTTTCAGGAAAACGTGCCGGCGCGCCTGATGGACCGCGTCCAGCGCGACTCGCGCTTCTGGCTGCAGTATCTCGATCGTCACGCGAGGCGCACGGTGCCGTTTCCGTGGAACCACGTGCCGGATCCGAACGCGCCCCAGACGGTCGCGCGTGACTGGAGTTACTCGCTGAACAACGGCAGCGGCGGTACCATCGCGATGCCCGCGAAGTACTCGTTCGACGTGAACTCGACACCGAGTTGCACGAACGATTTCGTCGTGGGCGGCGTCAACGTCGCCGGTTCCGCGACGCAGGCGAATCTCGTCGGCCTCAACAGCCTGTACAACACGCCGGCCGGAACCGGATTGTGCGCAGGCACGGCGCCGAACCTGATGTTCGCCTACAACATTGGCGGTGGCGTGGTGAACTCTTACGTCGCACTGTCGCTTGACGGTACGAAGATCGCGGTCAACGAGAACAACGGCGCCAGCTCGTACTTCCACATCATCAAGTGGGCGTCCGGCGCCGGCAACGGGACCAGCGCCGCGACGCCCGCCAGACCTGGCGTCGGCAATTCAGCGGTCGATGTCAAGCTGCCGCTCACGGGTGGTGTGTCGACTGCGCCGTTCGTCGACTACGAAGCCGACGTCGCGTACGTGACGTCGTCGGACAGCATCGTGCACAAGTTCACGGGCGTCTTCCGGGGGACGCCTCAGGAGGTGACTGCCGCGGGAACTGGATGGCCGGTCAATCCGGTCGTCACCGGCCTCTCCACCCCCGTGTTCGACAGCGTCAGTCGGCACGTCTTCTACACCGACAGCTCCACCGGCGGAATCGACTACGTGGACGACTCCGTCGTGCCGGCCGTTTCGGTGGAGAACCAATACCTGTTTGCGCCTGGACTGTCGGTCGCTGCCCCGGTCGTCATCGACTCCGGGAGCCAGAAAGTGTATGCGTTCTCATCCAACCCGAACGGTGCGGCGTCGGTCGTCGGCCAGGCAGACACGAACCTGAGCCTCACCAGCCAGGTAACCGTCAGCATCGGCGGACCGACGACCAATCTGCAGGCATTGATGGGGGATTTCAACGAGGCTTACTACAACGGCGTCAGCGGACAGTCCCTGCTTTACGTCGTCGGCAACGACGGCTCCGCGAATCGCGTGCCCGCGTTGTACGCGATCGGCTTCGATTCGTCGTTCAAGCTGAACCCAACGTATTCGAACGGACCGCTTCTACTCTCGCGAAACGTGGCGGGAATCAGCGCATCGCCCATGACGGCATTCTTCAACAGCTCGCTCAACAAACAGTTCCTGTTCGTCGGCGTGTCAGGGTCGTGCAGCACGATCATTGCGGGCGGCTGCATCCGCTCGCTCGACGTGACCAACAACGTCTTCCCGACGGCGGCGACGGTGAACAACGTGGTCCTGGCGGCGTCCGGTGGCACGACTTCGATCAGCGTGGACAACACGAGCTTGAGCGCGGGCGCCGCGAGTGTCTACTACATGACGTTGACGGGGAGGACCCTCGTCAAGGCGACTCAGGCCGGCCTGCAGTGAGGCTGAGCCGGGTGACGACTATCGCGCGTTCCTGATCTTCGCAAAGATCCGCTCGTACTTCCCGAGCACGACATCCCACCGGTAATTCCGCCGCACGTAGTCGCGGCCGTTACGTCCCATCGCCTGTCTGAGACGTTCGTCGGAGAGGAGCCGCTTGAGGCACTCCACGAATTCGTCGCGGTCCGCGTAATACAGTCCGCCGTTGCTGCGCGTGCAGTGCTCGACGAGAACCTCGCTTCGCGCGTTGGCGAGGATCGGTGTGCCGACCGCCAGCGACTCGAGCGCCAGCAGAGACAGGCTCTCGAACGGCGACGGGCAGACGACAACGGTGGCGGCCTCGAGCGCCTCGACCCGTTCGCGATCCGAGAGCAGGCCGGCGAACCTCACCGATGGATCCTCGGGAAGCGGCATCAGCTTCACGCCCATCAGCGTCAACGTGGCGTCGCCGCCCTCCTTCACATATTCGCTGAAGTAGTGCAGAAGCTCTTCGCATCCTTTCCCGGGATCGATCCGCCCGCCATAGAGCACGATCGGGCCGTGCAGGCGGTGACGACGACGGAACACGGAGCCGCGCTGCATCAAGTGCGAGGGATACTCGCGCGGAACGTCTTCCTCCGCTCCGGTCTGCTCACCGGACGAGTCTTCATCGGCTGGTGGCGGCATCCGCGGATAAGGCTGGCTTTGAGGGATCTCCACGCCAACGCCAACCACATCTTCGATGAACGGCCGGTCGATGAAGAACTGCTGCACGAACCGTCGCTCACTTTCGGTCAGGTAGCACAACGCAGCCGGGCGGCTGAACACATCCTTGAAGATGCCAAGTCGGATTGCCGGTTCGTCGTGGGCGGTTGACACCAGGACGCTTCGCTGCGGCGCCACCTCGAGGCCGAGCACGGTCGGCGCGTAGAGATACGTGAAGAAGATCACGACGTCGTACTGCTGCTGCTGGCGCTTCAGGTATTCGACGAGGCTCGGGCACCAGGGGCCCTGCTGCTTCAGCCATTCCATCTCGTCCTGGCGTGTGTGCGTGTTGTTGAAGATCCAGTCCGAGTAGCGGTTGAACGCCTCGATGTCCCGGGTGGTGGCGCTGGCGAAACGGCGGACCGTCACGCCCCTGATGCGATCCGCGCCCTCGGGATACTCGTTCCTCCACGTCACGTAGTCGCGCGCGCACGTCGTCAGCACTTCCACGTCGTGGGTGAGAGCCAGCCGCTCGGCGACGAGTCGGCACAGCTGCTCGGAACCGCCGAGGACCTCTGCGCCGTACCGCTGGATGACGAAAGCGAGCTTCACGATCCGGCTCGCACGAGAGACTCGAGCTCCCGCGAGACACGGGCGTCGCCGAAATCGGCGAGCCGGTGACGCTGGCCGGCGATCACGCCCGCCTCGCACATCGTCGTTGAACGCAAGTTCTCCGAGCAGCTCGGCTGCCAGTTCGAGATCCTTCGGCGCGAACTGGACGCCGGCGCCGCCCAACGTGTCCGGGACGGCGGCTGCCGAGAACGCCAGAATCGGGAGGTCCGCGGCCATGGATTCGACGAGCGGAACACAGAATCCCTCGTGCTCGCTGAGTGAGATGTAGACGGCCGAGCGTTGATAGTAAATCGCGAGTTCTTCGTCTGGGATCGGACCGGTGAAGATGAAACGGTCGTGGAGCAGCCTGTAGTCGGCCATCAGCGCGCGAATCATCGAATAGTACCGCGGCACGACGTCGTAGCGGCCGACGAAGATGAAGCGATAGTACGCGTCCACGTAGCGCTTGTAGACCTCGGCGAGCTTGATGTGATCCTCAATCTTCTTGTTCGGGGCGATTCTCCCGACGAAGAGAAAGTTGACCAGCCCATCGTCGAGGATCGCTTCGAGTGCGGGTCGCCTGACCCTGCGCGTGATCCGTTCGGTGTTGACGGCGATTGGAAACACGCCCGTCGGGGAGAATCCGAGATCATCGAGCTCGCGGCGGTTGTACTCGGAGTCGCCGAGCGCCAAATCCACGTGGCCGACCAGCGTCGCGAGCTCCTGACGGCCGAGCGTTGCCAGCCGGAAGAGCGAGGGATCGTACGGCGCGAAGTAGGACGCCGGCGTGACGTTGTGATATTGCAGCACCCGCCGTCCGTCGAGGGAGGCGAACGCCGACGTCATCGGCGACGGCAGTGCATAGTGAAAGATCGTCAGATCGCCGGTCCGTGACTGGGGATCCGTGAAAGGCCGGACCTCGTCGCGCAGGTCGTCGTCGATCGTCAGCGCGAAGAGGTGCGAATCGTGTCCGATCGCGCGGAGCAGATCGCGCACACGAAGAGCGCTGTCGCCGATCGCGTCACCAGCATGCGCAGCGGGGACCCACTGGTTGACGATCATCGGTCAGCTGTGCTCCGGCAGCGCCTTGTAGATGGCCGGCCGATAGAGCCGCAGCTCTTCCAGCCGCTGCGCGGCATCGAACTGATACCAGAAATCGAATGCGACCGCCGGCGCGGCGACGCGAGGACCCGCCAGGATGCGCCTGGCGAACGCGAGGAGCAGTTCCGCGAAGTCCTTGGATTTCAGCCGGCGAACGGCGCCGAGTTGCGCGTCGACGATGCGGTCCTGCAGCTGAGGGTCAGACAGGATGCCTTCCATCAGTGTCGCGACGTGCACCGGATCCTTCTCTGCGTACAACACACCCGCGCCGTCCATCGTCGCCGGTACGGCGGTCGCCGCATAGGCGAGAACGGGCACCTGCTTGTAGAACGCCTCCACGATCGGCACGCAGAAGCCTTCGTGTTCGCTGGCGCACAGAAAGAGATCGGCCACTTCGTAAAACGCGACGAGCTCGGCGTCGGAGACGTGCCCGATGAAATGCACGTTGCCGGCGCCGAGGGTCGCGACCAGCTGATGGAGCGACGCCAGATATCGCTCGAACCCGCTCTGCGCACCGACGATGAGCAGTCGCGATCGGGGGTTGTAGAACGTGTGGTAGGCGTGGAAGAAGCGGATCAGATCCTCGATCTTCTTGTTCGCAATCACGCGCCCCACGAACAGAATGTTGGTCCAGTCGTCATCGAAGTCCCGCGCAAGAATCCACTCGGGATTGCCGTCGAGGTGCGAGAAGTCGGGGACGACGGGCAGCACCCCAGTCCGGGAAAATCCGAGTGCGTCGAGATCCTGCCGGTTGAATTCCGAATCACCCAGTGCGATTTCGCACCGATCGATGTAGGCCTGGAGCTCACGGCGTCCGCGAAAGCATTGCCGTGCGAGCGTGCGGTGGACTCCGACGAAGTACTCCGGAGGCGTGATGTTGTGGTAGATGAGAGCCATCCGGTCGGGCACCGCGTACGCGGTCCGCGAAGCCCGCGACCCGAGCGAGAAGTGATGAAACAGCAGATTGTCGGGATGGCTGAAGTCCACGAGTTCGCGGTAGTCGCGAGTGAGCGACTCCAGACGATGATCGGCTGTTTCGACGAAAATCTCCGATTCGTACCCGGCGGTCCTCAGCACGCGCTGGATGCCGAGCACTTCGTGGCCGATGGCGTCCCCGTAGCCAAGGGTCGCGAGCACCTGATGGATGCGAATCACGCCGGTCGCCTCGCCTGCTGGGCGGCGGCGCCGACCGCCGGCCCCTTCGGCAGACGGGCGAGAATATCCCGTGCCGGCGCGACATCCGCCCGCCGCCTGTCGCGCCAGCCGAGCGCGACCTCGGAAATCGCGGGCGCGGGTTCCTTCTTCAAGCGCTCGAACATCTCGAGATACTTCCGCTCGATGACGCTCCAGTCGTAGTGGTCGCGGAAGAACTGTCGGCCGTTTCGGCCCAGCGACGCGCTCAGCCAGCGATGCTTTTCGATCGCGGAGAGGGTTTCGACGAATTCCGCGAATGATTCGTAAAACAGGCCCCCGTTGCTTCTGAGGCACTGGCCCTTGAGCACGTCGCATCGGCCGTTGGCCAGCACGGGCTTGCCGAGCGCCCACGCCTCGAGCGCGACCATCGAGAGGCTTTCATAGTACGACGGCATGACCAGCAGATCGGACGCGGCCATCGCGTCGAACTTGTCGGTGTCGTCCAGGAAGCCGAGGTGCCGGATGCGCGGATGTCGAGGCACTTCGAGAAGTGAATTGCCAATGAGGACGAGCGACAACTTGCCGTAAGGACTCTTCGTGTAGCCCTCGAAGAAATCGAACAGCTCCTGGCAACCCTTGTTCTGATCGATCCGCCCGACGTACACCACGAAGGGACCGCGGATATTGAACTTCGACCGAAACCTCGCGGGCTGAGGGCTCTGCGGAACGTCCGAGCCGACCCCGACGACCACGCCGGGGACGCCCTCGTTGCCCGCGACGGTCTGGATCATCTGCCGTTCCTCTGGCGAGTTGTACATGATCGCCCGTACTGAACGAAACACCGGCGGAAAGATCGCGAGTCCGATCGTTTCGTCTCGCTCTGCCGTCGGCACGAGGATCGCGCGCGAAGCAGCGCCGAGCGCGCCATGGTACGCATGGTAGTAGCGGTAACTGAAGAAGATGCAGAAGTCGTAGCTGGAGGCGTACTTCGTCAGGTGGTCGACGAGCGCGGGACTCGTGGGTCCCTCCGCATCCAGCCACGCGAGTTCGTCGTCGATCGAATGCGATTCTTCGAAGACGTGGGTCTGCAAGCGCCCGAATACTTTCGGGTCGCGCTCATGCTTGACCTTGAAGCGCCTCACGGCGATACCGTTGACGGTGTCGGCACCGGCCGGAAGCTCGTTGCGCCATGTCACGTAGTCCGTCGCGCAGGTCGTGAGGACCTCGACCTCCGCGTGTCGCGCAAGCCTCTCCGCGATGTAGCGTGCGTGCAGTTCCGCACCGCCGTTGACGTCGCGGCCGTATCGCTGGACGACGACCGCGAGTTTCACTGCGAGTCGGGCTCGGAGCTGGGAGGCGGTGCGGACGGCAGTTCTTGCGGCTGCGAAGGTTCCGGCTCGGGTGCCTCGGCTGTCGGCTGAGCCGTGAAGCTCGCGTGGGCTCCGGCTGGCGGCGGGCCGCCTGCCATGACGCTCGCCGCCGGCGGGCCGTTACGACGGCCGCGGCGCCGGCGGCGTCGGCGGCTCCGCTGTCCCGGACCTTCGCCCGGCGAGCCGGCATCGTGAGGCCCTTGTGACACGGCTTGCGGCTGCCGGTCGCGCGGGGGCGTCGGCGGCGCAGCTCCGCCGGACGAAACCGCTGCGGCTGTAACGACGAGATCACCCGGACCTGGTTTGTACACGACGGCGCTTTCGAGAGCCCGCGCACGGCGTTCATTGAATTCCAGCCGGCTCGACATCGACTCGATGCGCATGGTCAGGTTCTTGACCTCGATGCCGAGCCTCGTCGTTTCGACGACGAGGTTGTGAATCAGCTCGTAGTACAGAGACTCTGTGGAGCGCTTCGAGGCTTCGAGCCTCGCTTCGCGCTCGGCCAGCATCGTGTTCACGCGCGACTGGATGTGCAGCGCCTGGATCAGGGGATTCGGGTTGAAGAAGAGCTTCAGGATCGGCTTCAGCAGCCGGCGAATCGCGCGAAGGGGTGCGCGGTGGGAATCGAAGAGCGTGTCTTCCTCGAACGCGTAGTTCGGCAGCTCGGGCGGCTGGTATGGCGGCTGCGCCCTGCGAAACTGCTCGAGGAGGTCGGACCGCACACCGCGCGGGTCCAGGAATTTCTGCAGCTTGACGGTCGCCAGCTCCCGAATCTGTTCTTCGGTGTAGTCCACGCCACGCTTTTCGCGGATCCGTGAGCGGATCTGCTCCATGATCTGCTCGACGTTGACGGCGTCGGCGCGTACGTTGAAATCGGCCATAACCAGCCTTTACGTGGGCCGGTAGATGATCACGGCCACCGACGCCGCCCACAACGCCACGCACAAGAGCAGCGGGCGATCAGTGAGGAGCAACTCGGACGGACTGCCGCCGCCCTCGCGCCGGTGGACGAGGTACAAATACCGAAAAATCCCGTACAACGGAAACGGGATGGTCAAACCAAGCCACGGCGTCCCGAACTTCGCCTGTGTTTCGGGACTCACCGTATAGAAAATGTACGCGATCAGCGTGGACGCCGTCACGACGGCAATCATCTGATCGAGGAGATACGGGCTGTACTCGCCGAGAATCGGCCGGTGCGTCGGCGCGTCGCCGGCGAGCAGCACGATCTCATGACGACGTTTGGCGAGACCGATGAAGAGCGCCAGCAGTACCGTGCACACGAGCAGCCAGTGGCTGATTTCGACTCGCACCGCGATCGCTCCGGCGACCGCGCGCAGCACGAAGCCGATGGCGAGCGTCAGCACGTCGATGATCACGATATGCTTCAGGGAACTCGAATAGAGCAGCTGCAGAGCGACGTACGTCGCGGCGACCAGCGTGAACGTCCGTCCCAGAAACGTGGACGCCGCGATCGCGCCAGCGATGAGGATCACGGCGGCGATTGCCGCAGTCGTCACCGGAACCAGCCCCGCGGCGATCGGCCTTCGCGACTTGACCGGATGCGTGCGATCGCTTTCGCGGTCGACGATGTCGTTGATCAGGTACACCGCGCCCGACAACGCGCAGAAGATCGCGAACGCGGAAACGGCCTGGCCGACGGCCTCCAGTTCGAGCAGCCGATGGCCGAAGAGCAGCCCCGCAAACACGAGAAGGTTCTTGGTCCACTGGCCCGGACGCAGGCCGCGAATCAGGTTGAGGGCGAGCGACTCGTCCGGCACCGCCAGAGTCGGGGTGCCGGGGGTCGTTGCGTGGGAAGGAGAGCTGCGCGCCATTCAGCGCGAGTGGCCTACACCTTGGCTGCCGAGAAGCTCCGGACCGCCTCGTTCTCGGTCTCAAAGGTCTCGAACACCGTGAGCAGCTTCGTGATGGACAGCAGGTCCGTAATCCGCTTCGTCAGGTTCAACAGTTTGAGGCTGCCGCTCTGGCGGCTGACGGTCGTGTACGTTCTGACGATCTCGCCGAGTCCCGCGCTGTCGATGTACGGCACACCCGCGAGGTTCAGCACGATCTTTCTGTGACCCTGATTGACGAGACTGTTGACCTTGTCCTTGAGCAATTCGTCACCTTCGCCCAGGGTGATCTTCCCTTTCAGGTCAAGCACAATCACATCGCCGACGGCGCGTTCCTCGATCTGCATGAAGTCGCTCCCGATGAAAGCGTGTGAAGCTTAACATACCGCGCGCACGACGAATGCGTTGATTCGTCGCGCGCGTTGCGTCTTTGACTGAGCTTGATCGAACGAGGGTGCTGAACGGTTCAGGCGCCGCCAGCGCCCGCGAATTTCCGCGACTGGAAACACTCCTTGCAGAAGACCGGTCTGCCCTGCGTGGGCTTGAAGGGCACTGTCGTTTCCTTCCCGCAATTCGAGCAGTTCGTGATGGTTTCCACTCGTTCACGGCCTCCGCCCGACCCACCGGCCGGGCGCGCGGCGCGTTTCGTCTTGCACGCCTTGCAGCGTTTTGGTTCGTTCTTGAAGTTCTTGTCGGCGAAAAACTGCTGCTCTCCCGCCGTCCAGACGAACTCCGCGCCACAATCCACGCACCTGAGGATCCGGTCTTGGAACTCCATCGGTCGCTACCTCGTCGGGGTCGGTCGTCTCTTTCTCGCTACTCCAGCTCCCGCCGGAGCTTCTTACGATTTCGTTTACGCGCCAGCGCCTGCTTCGCCCTGCGCTTATCACCAGGTTTCAAATAGAAGGAGTGCTTCTTGATGTCCTTGATGATGTCTTCCTGCTGAACTTTTCGCTTGAACCGCCGGAGAGCGCTTTCGATCGATTCGCCCTCTTGAATTTTGACTTCCGCCACGCCCTAACACCCCCTTTGCGGGTGGCCATCCCGGGTAACCAAATATGCTAGGCTATCACGGGTAAACGCGGATTCTAGGCGCATTTCACGGTCGAGGTCAACGAAATCCCTAAGCCATTCCACCCATGAGAGTTCTGGTCATCGGCAGCGGCGCGCGGGAACACGCGCTGGTGGCCCGTCTCACACGCGACCTCGACCCGGGATCGGTCATCTGCGCACCCGGAAATCCAGGAATTACCACACTCGCCCGAACCGTCTCGATCGACTCTTCCGATATCGACGCCTTGCTCGTCCTGGCCGAGCGCGATCGCGTCGATCTGACGGTCGTCGGCCCCGAATTGCCGCTGAGTCTCGGCATCGTCGATCGCTTCACGGAAGCCGGCCGGGCGATCTTCGGCCCAACGGCTGCCGCGGCGAGACTCGAGTCAAGCAAGGCCTTCGCCAAGAACTTCATGGCGAGACACCGCATTCCCACTGCACGGTTCCACACCTCGGATTCCCTCGACGATGCGTTGCGGGTCTTGCGGGGTGGGTCGCTCGGATTGCCCGTGGTGCTGAAGGCGGATGGACTGGCCGCCGGCAAGGGCGTGGTCATTGCACCTGATGCGTCGAGCGCGGAGGCGACGGCGCACGCGGTCATGACTCAGAGGAAATTCGGCTCAGCTGGCGACAAGCTCGTGCTCGAGGAATACCTGCCAGGCACCGAGGTGTCTTTCTTCGTGATCTGTGATGGCGCCTCCGCACTCCCGATCGGGAGCGCGCAGGACCACAAGCGAATCTTCGATGACGATCGCGGCCCGAACACCGGTGGCATGGGAGCGTTTGCCCCCAGCCCGCTGGTCACTGCCGAACTGCAGTCGCGAATCATGCGTGAGATCGTGAATCCGGTCATCGCCGGCATGACAGCGGACGGACATCCGTTCCGGGGATTCCTGTACGTCGGACTGATGCTGACAGACAACGGACCCAAGGTCATCGAATTCAACGTACGGCTCGGCGATCCGGAAGCGCAGGTCATTCTGCCGCTCATCGACGAACCGCTGGCGCCGCTGCTGGCCTCGGCGGCGGCCGGGCAATTGAACCAGTCGAGCGTGCGCATGGGCCGCGGCTGCTTTACCGGTGTGGTCATGGCCTCACGCGGCTACCCGGATTCCTCGGATTCAGGACGCGAGATCAGCGGCGTCGGCGGCGCAGAAGCGATCCCGGATTTGACCGTCTATCACGCCGGCACCGCACGGAGCGACGGGCACATCGTCACCGCCGGTGGGCGGGTTCTCACCGTCGTCGGGCGAGGCGCCGATTACGCGGAATCGATTGTGCGCGCCTACGCCGGTGTTCTTCAGATTTCATTCGACGGGATGCAATTCCGCCATGATATCGGTCGGAAGGCGCTCGCACTGGAAAGCTAGCGACGGCCTCGTGAAGTATTCCGTCATCACATTCGGTTGCCGCGTGAACCAGGCGGATTCACTCGGCTTCGAAGAAGAACTGATTGCGGCGGGCGCATGTCCGTCATCGCCGGAGTCCGCGGACCTCGTCGTCGTCAACACCTGCTCGGTGACCGCAACAGCCGACCAGGGCGCCCGGCAGACCATTCGCCGCGTCGCGCGCGACAATCCAGCCGCGCAGATCGTGGTCACCGGCTGCTACGCGACCCGGCGCCCGGAAGAAGTCGCCGCGCTTCCCAACGTCCTTTACGTCGTACCAAACGGCCAGAAGCCGCAGCTTCTGTCGCTGCTGCGACACTCCGGGCTGCGCGTTGATCCGGCGGGATCGTCATTGACATCCGCGGAGCGGTTCGGCGACGGTGATGGTGGATGCGGCGCACGAATCGAGCCCGGCCTCGCCGGCCGGACGGCGTTCACGCTTCGTGTTCAGACGGGCTGCGCCGAGCCGTGCGCGTATTGCATCATTCCCAGCACACGAGGCGCACCGAGAAGCGTTCCGGTCCGCGACGTACTCGCCGAGATCGAACGGGTGGCTGCCGCGGGCTTCAAGGAACTCGTGCTGACCGGCGTGCACCTCGGATCGTACGGGCGCGATCTGAAGCCGGCAGGCCGGCTCGTCGACTTGCTTCACGACGCGAGCCGTGTCGCGGCGAGCCGGGACCTCCTGCTTCGTGTCAGCTCGCTCGAGCCGATGGACTGCACGCCGGACATCGTCCGGCTGATGGCGACGTGTGACCACATCGCGCCACATTTTCATCTGCCGCTGCAGCATGCCAGCGATCGTGTGCTTCGTGCGATGCGGCGGCCGTACACGGTCGATTACTACCGCTCGCTCGTGCACGACATTCGCCGTCGGATCCCCCATGCGTCGATTGGGTCCGACGTCATCATCGGCTTTCCGGGCGAGAGCGAAGCTGATTTCGAAGAGCTGGCCGCCTGTCTGGAGCGCTCGCCGTTGACCCACGTGCACGTCTTTCCGTACTCCGATCGTCCTGGGACCGCGGCGTCAGCGATGTCGAACAAGGTGCCGGGCGCGGCCATCCGCGAGCGAGCGCGACGGATTCGCGACATCAGCCGGCGGCTGACCGATGTCTTTCTTGACTCGCAGATTGGAACTGATCACCGCGCGCTCACGTTGGACGATGGGTGCGTGGCGGTGACTGGGAATTACCTGAAGGTGCGGATTCCGGCGGGGCGCCTGCGCAACGAATGGGTTCGCATCCGGATCACGTCACATCATGACGGCGAGCTGCTGGCCGGCTGATTTCTTCTGTCCTTCGACGAGGAGCTGACCGCACGCCGCCCGGATGTCCCGCCCGCGGCTCTTTCTCACCGACACCGTCACATCGCGCTCCGCCAGAAGTCTGGCGAAACCGTCGACCGCCTCGTCCGATGGGCGATCGAAGGGAATCCCGGCCGCTGCGTTCAGCGGAATCAGATTCACTTTGGCCTTCACGCCGCTCAAGAGCTTCGCGAGCCGGCGCGCGTCCTCAGGCCGATCGTTGACACCAGCCAGGAGCACGTACTCGAATGTAATCCTGCTGCGCTTCTTGAGCGGAAATTTCCGGCACGCAGCGATGATGTCTGCGACGCCGTACTTACGGTTGATCGGGACCAGTTCGCCGCGCAGCGCGTCGGTCGGCGCGTGGAGGGAAATGGCGAGATTCGGCATGATCGGTTCGAGGGCGAGGCGCCCGAGTTGCGGGAGGAGTCCGACCGTCGACAGGGTGATCCGTCTCGGCGGGACAGCGAGTCCCTCTTTGTCGCAGAGGATTCGAAGCGCTCGCATCGTCTCGTCGTAGTTGTGGAGCGGCTCGCCCATGCCCATCAACACGATGTTGAAGGCGACGTCGTTCAGACGGAGCTCGTGCACCAGGACACGGACCTGACCGGCGATTTCTCCAGCCGTCAGATTTTTCACCAGTCCCATCTTGCCCGTCAGGCAAAAGGCGCACGCCATCGCGCATCCGACTTGTGTCGAGATGCACAGCGTCATGCCCGGCGTGTCCGGAATGAACACGGACTCGATGTGCCGGCCGTCATCGAGTCGCAGGAGGAACTTCTCGGTGCCATCCGCCGAGGCTTCGCGCCGGTCGACGACAGGCGTCGTCAACGAGAACGCGTCGGCGAGCGAGGTCCGCAGGACGCGCGGGAGGTCGGTCATGGCCTCGAGGTCGGTGACGCCTCTGCGGTACATCCAGGAGAAGAGCTGACGAGCCCGGAAGCGCTCGTGTCCCCGCTCGACGAGCGCGCGTTCCATCGCGCCGCGTTCCAGATCCGCCAGGTTCAGTCGGTCCGGCATGCTATAATGTGAATTCTAGCTTGTAATTCCTTCGCGCTCAATAGGTTGCAAACGTTTGCCGGGTGGCGGGATCCGGATGGAAATGGTGTCGAGCTCACCAATCGTCAGAGACGTTCTCGATAACGGACTGCGCATCCTCACGGAGCGGATGACGCAGGTGCGTTCGATCAGCATCGGCGTCTGGCTCACGCGTGGATCGCGGCACGAAACCGCCGAGCGCAGCGGGATGGCGCATTTCGTCGAGCACATGCTCTTCAAGGGCACCTCGACGCGAACGGCCGAGGACATCGCCCAGCAGATCGATTCCATCGGCGGGCAGCTCGACGCGTTCACCGCGAAGGAGTACGCGAGTTACTACATCAAGGTGCTCGACGAGCATCTGCCGCTCGCCATCGATATCCTGTCCGACATCGTTCGAAACCCGGCGTTCACGCCGGAGGACGTCGAGCGCGAGAAGAAGGTCGTGCTCGAAGAAATCAAGATGGTCGAGGATACGCCCGACGATCTCGTCCACGAGCTGTTCACGCAGGGCTTCTGGGAGAACCACCCCCTCGGGCGGCCGATTCTCGGCACCCGCGAGACCGTCGAGTCATTCACCGCCGATTCGCTGCGAAATTACTTCCGGAACGCCTACACCGCGAAGAACCTCATCGTGTCGGCGGTCGGCAACCTCGAACACCAGCGGGTTCGGGAGCTGGTCGCGGAGAAATTCGGATCGCTGACGGAGCCGGGCGAGTCGTTTCGCGACGAGGCACCGCGAGTGGTGCCGAAGATTCTGGTCCGCAACAAGGAGCTCGAGCAGAGCCACTTGTGCGTCGGCGTCAGCAGCTATCCTCAGAATCACGACGACCGCTATTCGAGCTACGTGCTCAACACGCTGCTTGGCGGGTCGATGAGCTCGCGGCTCTTTCAGAACGTCCGCGAGAAGCGGGGACTGGCCTACGCGGTCTTCAGCGGCTTGAGCGCATATCGCGACGCCGGATCGTTCACGGTCTACGCCGGCTGCTCGAACGAGGCGGTCGGTCAGGTCATCGACCTCATCGTCGAGGAAATCAAGGGCGTGAAGTCAGCTTCGGTCCCCGATGCCGAGCTGCAGCGTTCGAAGGATCATCTGAAGGGCAGCCTGATGCTCAGCCTCGAGAACACGGCGAGCCGGATGTCCCATCTTGCGCGCCAGGAGATTTACTTCGATCGTCAGTTCGGGCTGGACGAGACGCTGCAGGGCATCGAACGCGTGACCGCTGGCGACGTGCAGCGTGTGGCGACGGACCTCTTCAAGAACGGATCGTTGTCGGCGACGGTGCTCGGAAACGTGAACGGTCTTCAGATTCCGCGGGAGCGGCTCGATCTCGAGTAGATGATTCCTCGCTACACCCACCCCGAGATGGGGCGGATCTGGAGCGACCAGCGACGGTACGAAACCTGGTTGCTCGTCGAAGCGGCGGCCGCCGATGCGATGGCGGCTGCCGGCATCGTGCCCGTCGAAGCCGCGCGCGACATCCGCGAACGTGGCGCCTTCGATATCGCGCGTATCGAGGAAATCGAACACACGACGCAGCACGACGTCATCGCGTTTACCACGGCCGTCGCCGAGAAAGTCGGACCGTCGGCACGCTGGCTGCACTTCGGTCTGACCTCCTCGGACGTCATCGACACGGCGCAGGCGCTCCAGATGCGCGAAGCGTGCGATCTCGTGTTGAAGGATCTCGACGCAACCATGGAAGCCGTCCGCGAGCGGGCGCTCGAGCACCGCCGCACGGTCATGATCGGCCGTACGCACGGTGTCCACGCCGAGCCGATGACCTTCGGGTTGAAGCTCGCGCTGTGGTACGCGGAGCTTCAACGAGACGTTCTTCGAATTCAGCACGCGAGAACCGTCATCAGCGTCGGCAAGCTGTCGGGAGCCGTCGGCACGTTCGCGCACCTGCCGCCGCGGATCGAAGCCGATGTCTGCAAGCGGCTGGGACTCGATCCCGCGCCCGTCGCCTCGCAGGTGATCCAGCGCGATCGGCACGCCGAGCTGCTGTCCGCGCTCGCAATCACGGCGGCGTCGCTCGAGAAGTGTGCGCTCGAGATCCGGGGTCTCCAGAAAACCGAAATCGGCGAGGTCGAGGAGCCGTTCGCCAAGGGACAGAAGGGATCCTCAGCGATGCCGCACAAGCGGAATCCGATTGGGTCCGAGCAGATCGTGGGCCTCGCGCGCCTTCTTCGCGCCAACGCCCATGCGGCGGTCGAGAACATCGCTCTCTGGCACGAGCGCGACATCTCGCATTCGTCGGTCGAGAGAATCATCCTGCCTGATAGCTTTATCGCGCTCGACCACATGCTGCGGCGGTTCACCCGTATCGTCCGCGGTCTGGTTGTCCATGCCGATCGGATGCTCGAGAATCTCGGACGATCGCGCGGGGTCGTCTTCTCGGGAACGGTCCTGCTGGAGCTGGCGAGATTGGGCGTTTCGAGAGAACAGGCGTACGAGTGGGTCCAGCGCAACGCGATGCGATCGTTCGACCAGAAACGGGACTTCAAGGCGTTGCTGCTCGCCGACGCCGACGTGACGCAAATGCTGCCACCCGCCGAGATTGAGCGAGCGTTCGACCTGGACGAGCAACTGAAGCACATCGATCAGATCTTCGACCGGGTTTTTCATCCAGTGAGGGCCTAGCCGCATGCGCGCCCGCGTGTTCGTGACACTCAAGCCGTCGGTTTTCGATCCGCAGGGCAAGACCATTGCGGACGCGCTTCACTCGCTCGGTTATACCAACGTGTCGGACGTGCGACAGGGGAAATACTTCGAGCTCGACCTCGAGACGAGCGAGACGGCCCACGCCAGAACGCTCGCCGCGGAGGTCGCCGACAAGGTGCTGGCAAACCCCGTCATCGAGTGTTACCGGATCGAAGTTGACTAGGACTTACTGAGGGAGAGGGCCCATGCGCTTCGGCGTTGTCGTCTTTCCGGGCAGTAACTGCGATGAGGATGCGCTCCACGCTGCCAGGGATGTGTTCGGCCAGGAAGCCGAGTACCTCTGGCACAAGGATGCTGATCTCAAGAACGCCGACGTCGTGGTCCTACCCGGCGGGTTTGCCCACGGAGACTATCTCCGCACGGGAGCAATGGCCCGCTTCTCACCCGTGATGAACGCCGTCCGGACTTTTGCGGACCGCGGTGGTCCCGTCCTCGGCATCTGCAACGGTTTTCAGGTCCTGCTCGAGGCTGGACTGTTGCCCGGCGCGATGCTGCGCAACCGATCACTGAAATATCAGTGTGAGCACGTCCATCTGAAGGTCGAAGCCGCCGACACGATGTTCACCAGCCGTGCGCACATCGGCCAGGTGCTGCGAATCCCGATCGGCCACGGCGAGGGCAACTACTACGCGCCGCCCGATCAACTCGCGGAGCTCGAAGCCAATCGTCAGGTCGTGCTGCGCTACTGCGATCCTGCCGGCCGTGTGGACGATGCCTGGAATCCGAACGGATCGGTTCATGCGATCGCGAGCGTGTGCAATCGCCAGCGAAATGTCGTGGGTATGATGCCGCATCCCGAACGGGCGATCGAACGCCTGCTCGGTGGGGAAGACGGTCGGGTCATCTTCGAATCCATTCTGTCTACGCTCGAATCCACGCGGCGCCCGGGTCAATCCGGCGGCGTGTCGAAGTCGTCGGAGCCAATGACGGTCGCGATGTCGGCGCCGGCCGTCGGACGCGCGGTCTGAAGGAGCCATGATCGATACCAAGGTCATCGAGCAGCACGGCCTCACGCCCGACGAGTATCAACGAATCGTCGCCCGCCTCGGTCGCGATCCGAACCTGACGGAGCTCGGCATCTTTTCCGTCATGTGGTCGGAGCACTGCAGCTACAAAAGCTCGAAGGTGCACTTGAGAACGCTGCCGACCGAGGGGCCACAGGTACTGCAGGGTCCGGGCGAGAATGCCGGCGCGGTCGATATCGGCGGAGGACTCGCGGCCGTTTTCAAGATCGAATCGCATAACCATCCGTCGTTCATCGAACCGTATCAGGGCGCCGCGACGGGCGTCGGAGGCATCATCCGGGACATCTTCACGATGGGTGCGCGTCCGATTGCGCTGCTCAACTCACTGCGCTTCGGTGCCTTGGACGCGCCCGGCACGGCTCGGCTGCTCGAAGGGGTCGTCGCGGGAATTGCCGGCTACGGCAACAGCATCGGGATTCCGACAGTTGGCGGCGAGATTGCCTTCGAACCCGGTTACGCAGGCAACCCCCTCGTCAACGTCTTCTGTTTGGGCATCGCCCGGCACGCGGACATTATCAAAGGTGTCGCGTCAGGCGCCGGCAATCCGGTCTTCTACGTGGGCGCCAAGACCGGCCGCGACGGCATCCACGGCGCGACGATGGCGTCCGCCGAATTCGATGAGAAGTCCGCTGAGAAGCGGCCGGCCGTCCAGGTCGGCGATCCGTTCATGGAAAAACTGCTGCTCGAGGCGTGCCTCGAAGTCATGCAGACCGACGCCCTCGTCGGCATCCAGGACATGGGAGCAGCGGGGCTGACGTGCTCGACGACGGAAATGGGATCGCGGGGCGGAGCCGGCGTCGACATCGACGTGTCGCGTGTCCCGCAGCGGGAGACCGGCATGACCCCGTACGAGATCATGCTGTCCGAATCACAGGAGCGGATGCTGCTCGTCGCAAAGCGCGGGAGGGAAGAGGAAGTCGAACGCATCTTCGAGAAGTGGGATCTGCACGCGGTCCGAATCGGTGAAGTGACGAGTGATGGCCTCCTGCGTGTCAGGAACAGGGGCGAGGTCGTCGCGGAGATTCCGAATGCCGCCCTCACCGATGAAGCGCCTGTCTACAATCGGCCGTTCACCGAGCCCGAGTACCTGAAGGACGCGCAGGCGCTCGACCTCGCCATGCTGGCGCGTTCGGCATCGAAGAAACCGGCGGCGCGCGACCAGAACGTGGCGGTCCTCTCGCTGCTGGGGTCGCCGACGATCGCGAGCAAGCGGTGGGTCTATCGCCAGTACGACCACATGGTTCGTACAAACACCATCAATTTTCCGGGCCTCGGCGCGGGAGTCGTTCGGATCAAGGGGACCGATCGGGCGCTGGCGATGTCCGTTGACGGCAACGGCCGCTACTGCTACCTCGACCCGTATCGCGGCGCCATGCTCGCGGTGGCTGAGGCCGCTCGAAACGTCGCGTGCTCGGGCGCCAGGCCGCTCGGGGCGACCAACTGTCTGAATTTCGGAAATCCTGAACGGCCGGGCATCATGTGGCAGTTCGCGCGAGCAGTCGCGGGCATCGGTGAAGCGTGTCGTGCGCTGGAAGTTCCGATTACGGGAGGCAACGTCAGCCTGTACAACGAAACGGACGGTAAGGCGATCTATCCCACGCCGACGATTGGCGTCGTCGGTCTGCTCGAGCACGCGGACCGCGTCATGACCCGGTGTTTTCGCGAATCGGGCGACGCGATCGTACTGCTGGGCGAGTCGAGATCCGAACTGGGCGGTTCCGAGTACCTCAAGGTGGCGTACGACGCCGTGCGAGGCGTACCGCCGCAGCTCGACCTCGGCCAGGAACACGATCTCCAGCGTCTCGTCGTCACGCTCGCCGACGAGCGCCTGATCCGCTCAGCTCATGACTGCTCCGACGGCGGTCTCGCGGTCACCGTTGCCGAGAGCTGTTTCGACACCGGTGGCATTGGCGCGGAGGTTTCGATCGCGGGCGGCCGGGTCGCATCGGATCGTCAGCTGAACGATGCCGCAGCGCTCTTCGGGGAGTCGGCGTCACGGGTTGTCGTGTCGGTGGCGCCCGACTGCCTGACGAGCGTGCTGGAGCGCGCCGCGGCGTCGAATGTGGCCGCGCGCGTCATCGGGCAGACTGGGGGCAATCGCTTGAGGGTGGCGGTTGACGGCACCGTCGTCGTCGATCTCTCGGTCCACGAAGCGGAACGCACATGGTCAGGGGCGCTCGAGGCGCATTTTGTCAGGCGGGTGGCCTAATGGCCCAACAGCACATCGACGCCTTCAAGGACGAGTGCGGCGTGTTCGGCATCTTCGGTCACCCCGAGGCCGCCAACATGACTTATCTCGGTCTGTACGCGCTGCAGCATCGAGGTCAGGAGAGCGCCGGCATTGCGGCGTCCGACGGCGAGCGCGTGCGACTCTCGAGGGAGATGGGATACGTCGCCGACATTTTCGACGGTGAGACCCTCGCTCATCTCAAGGGCTCTCTTGCCATCGGCCACGTCCGTTATTCGACCGCCGGCGAGAGTCGGCTTTCGAACGCACAGCCGATCCTGATCGATTGTGCGCACGGCCAGATTTCCATCTGCCACAACGGAAATCTCGTGAACGCCCGCGAGCTGCGAGACGAGCTGGTGCAGCAGGGCTCGATCTTCCAGTCCGGCAGCGACACGGAAGTCATCCTGCACCTGTACGCCCGCTCGAGGGCCCGCAATATCGACGATGCGATTGTCGAGTCGGTGTCGCAGGTGCAGGGGGCGTTCTCGCTGGTCATGCTGACGCCCGATCGACTGATTGCCCTTCGCGATCCGCACGGTTTCAGACCGCTCGCGCTTGGGCGGCTCGGCGACGCCTACGTCGTCTGTTCCGAAACGTGCGCGATGGACCTCATCGGCGCGACGTACGAACGCGACGTCGAGCCCGGGGAAGTGCTCATCATCTCCTCCGCCGGCGTTCGGTCGGTGAAGCCGTTCCCGCCCGCGCCCCTCGCGCATTGTATTTTCGAGCACGTCTATTTCGCCAGGCCCGACAGTTACGTCTTCGGGAAGAGTGTCAATGAGGTTCGCACGGAGCTCGGAAGAATTCTGGCTCGCGAGCAACCCGTCGCGGCCGATGTCGTGGTGCCGGTCCCGGATTCGGGCGTCTGCGCCGCGATGGGATATGCGGAAGAATCCGGCGTCCCACTGCGCATGGGGCTCATCCGCAATCACTATGTGGGACGGACGTTCATCCAGCCGCAGCAGTCCATCCGCCACTTCGGAGTCAAGGTCAAGCTGAACCCCGTGCGGAGCATTCTGGACGGTACGCGCGTGATCCTCGTCGATGACTCGATCGTTCGCGGCACCACGAGCCGGAAGATCGTGCGAATGGTGCGCGCCGCAGGAGCGCGCGAAGTCCACGTCCGCATCAGCTGTCCGCCGACGATCTCGCCGTGCTTCTACGGCGTGGACACGCCGAGCAAGAACGAACTGATTGCGGCCACGCATACGATCGAGGAGATCCGCGAGTTCCTCGGTGCCGACAGCGTCGGGTACATGAGTCTCGAGGGATTGCTGACTGCGGTAGGATCGGAACGGCGGTCCTATTGCAGCTCGTGCTATACCGGCGTCTATCCCGTCGCGATTCCTCGCGACGAAGCCACCTACCTGCAACTCGCGCTGAAGCTCGTCGACAAAGAGGCCATTGCGAAGCCATGAGTCGCTGGCTCGGCCTGACCGCGGCGGCCGTATTCGCAGTCAGCGTCGGACATTCGAGTCGCCTTGCGGCCCAGGAGCCGTCCGCGCCGGTGGCCGTTTCGCGCGAACAGCTGCAGGCCGCGATCGACAAGCTGGGCAACCTGGACTACACGACGCGAATGACCGCCGCGCGGACGATCCGCCGCGCGCCCTCCGCCCAGGCCGTGCCTGCGCTGCTGCAGGCTTCGTCGGAGCACGCCGACGGGTATGTTCGCTACCGTTCGCTCGTCCTGCTGACCGGCTTCAACGATCCGCGGACGAAAGACTCGATGCGCGCGTCGTTGACGAGTCCGAACGACAGGCTCCGCACGGTCGCGTACAGCTACTTCGAACACAATCCGGACCGTTCGCTCCTGCCCGATTTCCTCCAGGCCCTCGACAAGGAGCAGGGAGAGTTTGTCCGGCCGGCAGTCGTACGGGCGGTCGCCGCGCTCGGTGAGGATCCACGGGTCCGCCAGCCTCTCGTTCGTGAAGCGGGCCGCGGTGAAGATTTTTTCCGTAGCGCCGTTGTCGAGGCCCTCGGCGATTTCAAGGCGGCCTACGCGTACGACGCGCTGACCGCCATCGCGAAACTCGAAGGTCCGCTGCAGGATGATGCCGCGATCGCGCTGGGGAAGATTGGCGACAAGCGCGCGCTCGAAACGTTGGCGACCCTTCAGCGGTCGGCGCCACGCCAGACGCAGCCGTCGATTGCGGCGGCCCTCTGTCTGCTGGGGATCAACTGCACGTCGCACGAGAATTACCTGTCAGAAACGCTGAAGTTCTCCGACAAGAACATCGGCTTTCAGGAGGTGCTCCGCAGTACGGCCGCAGGGCTCGGGGCCATTGCCGTCGCCGGACATCCGGAGGCCGTCGACATGCTCGTCGAGGTGGGCATCCCCTCGCGCGACCCCGCGCGTGCTCCCATCGCGCTCGCCCTCGGCACGGTGGCGCTTCGCAACACACCACTGATGATCTCGAAACTCGAGAGCTTGAGCGGACAGCCGGAGTTGAACGGCGCGCTCGCGCTCGTCGCGGAGGGCTTCGACATGCTCGAAGAAGATCTCGAGAAGGAGCGGTTTTTCGTCCTGGCCCGCCGGACGTTCTGGGAGTCGCCCGACGGATCCCCTCGCCGAGCGCTGATGCAGACGCTCATCGGGAAACTGGACTTTTGACGAACTACCGCGATTCCGGCGTCGACATCGACGCAGGCAACGAGACCGTCCGACGGATTCGCGGGCTGGCACGTTCCACGTTCACGCCCGGCGTGCTCTCGGAGATCGGATCGTTCGGCGGCCTCTTCAAACTCGATCGCGATCGATATCGCACACCCGTGCTGGTGTCGAGTGCGGACGGAGTCGGGACGAAACTGAAGGTGGCGTTTCTGACCGGGCGCCACGATACGGTCGGCGCGGATCTCGTCAATCACTGCGTCAACGACATCCTCGTGCAGGGTGCCGAACCGCTCTTTTTTCTGGACTATCTCGCAACGGGTCGCCTGTCGCCGACCGTCGCCGAACAGGTCGTCAGCGGTGTCGCTCGTGCCTGCCGCGAGAATGGCTGCGCGCTCATCGGCGGCGAGACCGCTGAAATGCCTGGCTTCTACGCCGACGGCGAATACGATATCGCCGGATTCATTGTCGGTATCGTAGAAGAGTCGCGCATCATCGACGGACGCTCGATTGTGCCGGGCGATGCGCTCATCGGTGTTCCCTCGGCGGGTCTGCACACCAACGGATATTCGCTGGCGCGACACGTATTCTTCGAAGTCGCGGGTTGGCGCGCGGATTCATTTGTCGGCGAACTCGGGACGACCGTCGGCGACGCGCTGCTGGCGCCGCATGTCTCGTATCTGGCGGCGGTCCGACCGCTCCTTCGACACTCCATCGTCAAGGGAATGGCGCACATCACGGGCGGCGGAGTGACCGACAACCTTCCGCGAATTCTGCCGGAGGGATGCGCCGCAGAAATCGACACGAAGGCATGGGACCGGCCGCCCCTCTTTCGTCTTCTTCAGGCACGCGGCGGGATTGCGGACGCGGAGATGTTTCGCGCCTTCAACATGGGGATTGGGCTCATCGTCGCGTGCGCGTCTGTGGACGCTGATGGCGTCCTGGACACGCTCGGGCGTGGCGGCCCGGCGCCAGCGCAACGGATCGGCACGGTCGTTCGCGGCGATCGCACCGTTCGGTACTTGTGAGTCGTCGCCTCGCCGTCCTCGTCTCCGGTCGAGGCTCCAACCTCCAGGCGATCATCGATGCGATTGGCGATGGTCGCCTCGACGCGAGGATTGCGGTCGTCGTCTCGAACAGACCCGGCGTCGCCGGGCTCGATCGCGCCGCGGCCGCCGGGATCGAGGCGCGCCACATCAATCCGAACGAGTTCGCCGGCCGCGACGAGTTCGATCGAGCGGTCGCTTCGGCGTTCGCCGCGAAGAGTGTTGATCTCGTCTGCCTGGCCGGCTACATGCGGTTGGTGGGAACGCCGCTTCTCGACGCGTTTCCGAATCGTATGCTGAACATTCACCCGTCGCTCTTGCCTGCGTTCCCGGGCCTGGATGCGCAACGTCAGGCGCTCGAGCACGGCGTCAGAATCGCCGGGGCCACGGTTCATTTCGTCACCCGCGAATTGGACGGCGGGCCGATTGTGCTGCAGTCCGCCGTCCCCGTTCTGCCGGAGGATACGGTCGAGAGCTTGTCCGCAAGAATCCTGGTGGAAGAACATCGAATCTACCCGGAGGCGATACAGCTCGTTCTCGACGGCGGATGGTCGATCGCCGGCCGCCGGCTGATTCTCAAAGAGCGCTAGTCAGCCTGCAACGTCAGGACGACGACCTCGGGCGGACAGTTGACCCGCACCGGCACGTACACCGTGCCCAGTCCTTTGCTCACGAACATCGTCGTGCGCTCACGACGGCCCAGACCCGCGACGACGGGGAACTTCTGCGCTGCCAGGGCTCCGACAAGGGGCAGCACGACCTGACCGCCGTGTGTGTGGCCTGCCAGAACGAGGGGGATGTTGAGCGCTGCGGCTTCGGTGAGCCGCCGTGGATCGTGCGCGAGCAGGATCGTTGTCGGCGCCGCATCGCGGACGAGTGGCGCGATGTCCATCTGTCGTTTGGTCCAGAAGCGCACGCCGACGAGGTCGACGGGCTCATTTCTGATCATGAGGCGGGTGCGGGCGTCGCGAAGCATCTGGACGCCGTGACGTGCCAGTGCGGCGGGCATGTCGTGATCGTCGTCATGATTGCCGAGGATGCCGAAGACGCCGAGCGGAGCGGCCAGCGACGACAGCGCCTCCGCGGCGGGTTGGACGAAATCGCGATCGCCCCAGGTGACATAGTCGCCGCCGAGCACGATGAGTTCCGGTCGCTCGGCCATGAGGAGCGCGACCGCGGCGGTCACGTCGTCGTGCGAGACCCAGTGGCTGCGGTGCACGTCGGTGAGGAGGCCTATGCGAAATCCATTCAGGCTTGCTGGCAATCCGTGTACAGGCACGGCCGTCCGGGTTACCTCGAGCTCGTGACGGCCGTAGAAAAATCCGTACGCGCCGGTTCCCGCAACCACGCCGGCGCCCACGGCTGTCAACGTCCGCAGCGCGACGCGACGCGTCATCATCCCCTGCCCGGGACGACTCTCACTACGTCGACGCGTCGGCATCGACTGGTATAGTAACCCGTTGTCCAGATGACGACCGGCGACACGAACCTCTACGACGACTTGAAATGGCGCGGCCTCGTGTACGATTCGACCGAAGGTCTGCGTGACCTGCTCGGCTCTGAGCGGGTGACCGCGTACATCGGCTTCGATCCAACCGCGTCGAGCCTGCACGTCGGATCGCTCCTGCCCGTCATGGCGCTGGCGCGCCTTCAGCGCGCCGGGCACTCGCCGATCGCCATCGTCGGCGGAGGGACCGGGATGATCGGCGATCCCAGCGGGAAATCGCAGGAGCGCACGCTCTTGACCGGCGCGCAGATCGACGAGAACGTCGCCGGCATTCGCAGTCAGCTGGCGCGCTTTCTCGACTTCGACCATGCCGTCAATCCTGCCCGTATCGTCAACAACGCGGACTGGCTGGCCGGATTCAGCCTCCTCGACTTTCTGCGGGACACCGGAAAGTACTTCACGGTGAATTACATCCTGCAGAAGGAATCCGTGAACCGGCGGCTCGAAAGCGAGGAGGGCATTTCGTTCACTGAGTTCAGTTATCTGCTCCTGCAGGCCCGCGACTTCGTCGAACTGTTCGATCGCTACGGCTGTACCCTGCAACTCG
>CAVRVT010000001.1:1335000-1877054 GCA_963724725.1 uncultured Acidobacteriota bacterium
ACGGGGTCGCATATTGGTAGAGGAGCGTTCTCACAGCCGTGAAGCCAGACTGAAAAGACTGGTGGAGTGGTGAGAAGTGACCCTGCCGGCATAAGTAGCGAGAAGAGAGGTGAGAATCCTCTCCGCCGTAAGCCTAAGGTTTCCTGAGGAAGGTTCGTCCGCTCAGGGTTAGTCGGGTCCTAACGCGAGGCCGAAAGGCGTAGCGGATGGATATCTGGTTAATATTCCAGAACTACCTAAAGAACGTTATCACGATGGGGAGACGCAGGAGGCTATGCGAGCCTACGACTGGAAGTGTAGGTTGAGACCTGTAGGGGGATTCGCCAGGCAAATCCGGTGGATCACATTCCCTGAGGGGTCGAAGCGAGAGCCGCAAGGCTCGTAAAGTCGCAGACGCCACGCTGCCGAGAAAATCCTCTAAGGAGTTCTTTGGGTACCCGTACCGCAAACCGACACAGGTAGGCGAGGAGAAAATCCTCAGGCGCGAGTGAGAACCCTCGTTTAGGAACTCGGCAAACTCACCCCGTAACTTCGGAAGAAGGGGTGCTCTGTTAGCGTTAGAAGTCTCGCACTTCGAAGCGTGAGAGAGTTGCAATAAAGAGGCTCAGGCAACTGTTTACTAAAAACACAGGACTCTGCGAAGTCGAATACGACGTATAGGGTCTGACGCCTGCCCGGTGCCGGAAGGTTAAAGGGAGAGGTTAGCCGCAAGGCGACGCTTCGAGCTGAAGCCCCGGTAAACGGCGGCCGTAACTATAACGGTCCTAAGGTAGCGAAATTCCTTGTCGGGTAAGTTCCGACCTGCACGAATGGCGTAATGATCTGAGCGCTGTCTCAACGAGGGGCACTGCGAATTTGTGGTACCGGTGAAGACGCCGGTTGCCCGTGGCTAGACGAAAAGACCCCGTGCACCTTTACTACATCCTAGTAGTGAATGCTGACGTGTTATGCGCAGGATAGGTGGGAGACTTTGAACCCGGGTTTTCGGATTCGGGGGAGTCAACGGTGAGATACCACCCTTAACACTTCGGCGTTCTAACTTCGCTCTGTCATCCAGAGTAAGGACACTGCTAGGTGGGTAGTTTGACTGGGGCGGTCGCCTCCTAAAGTGTAACGGAGGCGCGCGAAGGTTCGCTCAGGCTGTTTGGAAATCAGCCTTAGAGTGCAAAAGCAGAAGCGAGCTTGACTGCGAGTCCTACAAGACGAGCAGGTGGGAAACCAGGCTTTAGTGATCCGGTGGTTCCGCGTGGAAGGGCCATCGCTCAACGGATAAAAGGTACGCCGGGGATAACAGGCTGATCCTAGCCAAGAGTTCACATCGACGCTAGGGTTTGGCACCTCGATGTCGGCTCATCACATCCTGGAGCTGTAGCAGGTTCCAAGGGTTCGGCTGTTCGCCGATTAAAGTGGTACGTGAGCTGGGTTTAGAACGTCGCGAGACAGTTCGGTCTCTATCTGCCATGGGCGCAGGAGATTTGCGTGGGTCTGACCTTAGTACGAGAGGACCGGGTTGGACGGACCTCTAGTGTACCGGTTGTCGCGCCAGCGGCAGCGCCGGGTAGCTACGTCCGGAAGGGAGAAACGCTGAATGCATCTAAGCGTGAAGCCCTCCACAAGATGAGATCTCCCTGGATCGCAAGATCCCTAAAGGCTCCTGGAAGATGACCAGGCAATAGGTCGGGTGTGTAAGCGCGGCGACGCGTTAAGCTTACCGATACTAATCAGCCGTGAGGCTTGACCATAAATTTCTATATATGCACATGAAACGCTGCAGTGTGCGGGTCGGTTGAAACTACCGTTTGCAGAATATTCAGTTGTCAGAAAAACTGAATTTGGTAAGTTGGTAATCTGGTAATTTGGTAAGTCAATTCCAACATTCAATTACCAAGCTACTAAATTACCCAATTACCAAATGCAGTAGGCTCTTTGAAAAGATTGTCTGGGACGACCGGCCTGACGCGCTAAGTGCCGCTGGTGAGCGGCGCCGCTTAAGACCGGACCCCAGGCAGCAAGACGATCGAAGTCCCAGGAGCGCGACGGCCTCAGCCGAGCGCCGGAACTTCGACGACGAGTATGCCGGTGGTCATAGGATCAGGGTCCCACCCGTTCCCATTCCGAACACGGAAGTTAAGCCTGATACCGCCGATGGTACTGCATGGGAAACTGTGTGGGAGAGTAGGTCGCTGCCGGCAGTAATACAAACGAAAAGGCCCGAGGATCATGTTCATCCTCGGGCCCTTTTGTTTGTACTGGGTTGGCAACGGTTCGGCCTGACAGTTTCCCATGCAGGCCCGAGACCTGCACAACGCCTCGGGGCGTTTTTGTGTGCTGTCGTGATTCGGGATTCGCGAGCTGGGATTTGCTATCCAGCCTCCTCGAGCGATCGGATCGCGTAGGCGAACGACGCGAGCGTGAACACGATGAAGGCGACGGCTTCGGCCGCCACGATTCCAGCCTCTCCCATCCCGATGGTTGCGTAGCGCAGCGACGTCGATCTGCCACGTGATCGGGTTAGCGAGCGCGGCGAACCGAAGCGCCCTCGGCAGCGGATCCAGCGGGTAGAACATCGAGCTCGCAAACAGGAACACGAAATAGAACACCGATGTGACCGTGTTGAACGCGTCGTTGCGACGGATCCGCAACGCGAAGATCGCGTAGAAGAAGAACCATCCTGCCGTCCCGACGATGGTTGCGGCTACGAGCAGGGGCAGACGATCGAAACGCACCGACACACCGACGAAAGACGCCGCGAGAGCGAGCGTCAGCACCGCCTGTACCAACCCGACGGCGACGTTGAACAGGACCTTTCCCAGAAGATACTGCGAGCGGCTCATCGGGTACGTCAGCATCTCGTAGAAGATGCCATTGTCCCGATCGAGGAAGAAAGACCATGACGTGTTGGCCGCAATGCCGAAGCTCGCCATTCCCAGCACGCCGGCAAGGAAGAACGCGTTGTAGTCCACGCCCCCGAGGCCGCTCGTGAAGCTCAGGGAGGCATTCATCCCAATCCCGAACACGAGCAGATATCCGAGCGGGTAGAACAAGTCCCAGAAGATGAACAGGGAGTTGGTCGCGCGAATCTTGCCTTCGCGAAACATGACGGCGATGAGCGCATGCGCGATCACGAGTCCCCTCCAACCTGCCGCTGGGTCAGCGCCACGAACACATCTTCGAGACTTGCCCCGCCAATCTCGATGTGCAGGATGCGGCCCTGCCGGGCAAGGGCCGCGACGAGCTCCAGCACCCGAGCCTCTTCGTCCCGGAGACGAAGCTGCACGGTGTTGTGAACGATCTTCACGCTCTCCGCCTGGTAGCCGGCCAGCAGCGCGTCGAGAGCGTCCGGCACACGATCGAAGCTGAGCGTCACGTCGTACAGCCGGTCTGTGAGCAGCTTCAGCGAGTGAAGATCGCCATGCGCGACCCGGCGTCCCCGATTGATGATGAGAATGTCGTCGCAGAGCTCCTCGGCCTCCGTCAGAATCTGCGTGGTCAGCACGATCGTGCGTCCCTGGGCAGCCTGTTCCCGGAGCCTGTCCATGATCGATCGCTTCAGGATTGGATCCATCCCCGTCGAGAACTCGTCGAGGAACACGATGGGCACGTCCACCATGAACATCTTGGCGACCTGAACCCGTCGGCGCATGCCGCCGCTCAGGTCCTGGACTTTGCGGGCTGCGACGTCGTCGATGCCGAATTGCGCCATCACATCGTCGGCGCGCATTCGCGCACGTGGGCCAGTCAGGCCATGAAACCGCGAGAACGTCAGCAGGTTGTCTCGGACATTCAACAGCAGGTCCGCGGCCTGCTCTTGAATCACGACGCCGATGCGCTTTCTGACCTCGAGCGCCGCTTCGACCACGTCATGTCCCAGTACCCGCACGTGTCCCGACGTCGGGCGCGCCAGCGTGGTCATGATCCGAAGTGAAGTCGTCTTGCCAGCCCCGTTGGGACCCAGCAGGCCGAAGATCGACCCCTCACGGACCGAGAACGTGAGATCGTCGACCGCATGGATCGGCGGTTCACCGCGCCGCGTGAACGTCTTGAACAGGTTTTCCACGACAATCGCGTGTGCCGACACGGACTTCTGCCTTTCGTGCTGAGCGGTAAGGTGAATCGTGCGACCTGAATCGGGGGCGGCGGACAGACCGCCGACATCACGCGGATTCAGGATTGCAAACGGAGGGTGGCTAGCGGCCGATTTTCATGGTCGTGCGGTGACTGCGGGTTCGAATGGTAGCCTGGCATCAGCCCGGCGTCAAACCTGTGCCTGGCCCGACCTCGGTCATGGCGATCACGACCACGGCGCCGTAGCGGGATTCGGACCGCGCCCGCGCGCCTTCACTGCCGCCTGCGCCCGCAGAACGATGCCCGGCTCGGGCGACACGGTCTCGATCCGCTGAAACCCTGCGTGCGCGACCATTCCGCGCGTGCATTCGGCGTTCGGCAACCAGATCACCGTGGGATCGAAGACCGGTTTCTCGGGCGGACCGCTCTGGACGCCGGACGGATGAAACCTGGCGAGCGGCGTGTCCGCCATGCCCGGCACCTCGAAGATCGCGGTCTGCAGCAGCATGGTGCCGGTACAGACGTTGAGGATCTTCTCGAGAGCCAGAATTGGATGGCGCAGGTGGTACAGCACGCCGAAGAAGAGGACCAGATCGAACGTGCCGTGGGCGCGGACGCTGAGGTCGTACACGTTGCACAGATACGCATCGGTCTTCGCGCCGAGCGCGTCGCGGCAGATGTTGAACCGTCGCACTGATTCCGGCATCGAATCGATCGCAACCACCTCGTCAGCGCCCCGGCGCTCCGCCTCGAACGAGAAGAATCCCTCCGAGCACCCGATGTCGAGCACCCGCATGCCCCGCATGTCGTCCGGCAATCCGAAGTACGGAAGTTTGTCGATGACTGGATCCGACCAGCCGGGAGTCACCAGGCCCGGCGCGACTTCGATTCGGTGAAACCAGTACGGCTCGTTGTCGATTCGCGACTTCAGCCATTGTCGATGGCTGAGTGCGGTCTCGTCCGCTCCCGTTTCGTCGCTGCCGTTCTCCACGTTGTCCCCTCGATGAGTAGTCACTGCGATCGGCAGATTATAATCGGCGACAGCGAGTCGACTTCATGAACGCGCTGCTGCGAGATCTGCTCAATCATCAGTTCTGGGCCGATGCCGAGCTGTGGGGGGCCGTCTCGGCTCATGAGGCCGCGCGTACCGACAAGGCCATCCACAATCGATATCATCATTTGCATCTGGTCCAGCAGTTCTTCGTCTGGGCAGTCGGCGATCGGACGACGCCGCCGTTGCAGACGAGACCGGAGGACTTCGACTCGCTGGCACGCCTTCGCGAGTACGCGCGCGAAAGCCACGATCAGATCCGCTGCTGCCTCGGATCGCTCACCGATGAGCGGCTCAATCAGTCCGTCACCATGCCGTGGTTTCGCGAGAAACCGTTGTCTATCACGGTCACAGAAGCCCTGACGCAGATGGCACTGCACAGCCACCATCATCGAGCCCAGAATGCGACGCGTCTTCGGGAGCTTGGCGGCGAGCCCCCGTTGACCGACTTGATCATCTGGTACTGGAAGGACCGTCCATCAACGACGCTTTGACGGGCGCTGTACGCGTGTTCCGGTCGGCTGCCGGCCTGAACGCGTGGCGGCTTCCACTGCTACTCGCGCCCATTCCGCGAGCGACGTTGGGCTTTCGAGCACGTCGAGCGGAACCGCGTAGTAGCGGCTCTGCCCGCCCGCACTCAGGGGGTACGGCATGAACGGCTTCATGCCAAGGCGCACATACGCCGGCCGCGTCAGTTCATCGGTCTTGAAGTACAGGACGTCGAGGGCGATCACGCCGAAGAACACGGCTCCACAATACAGCCCGACGCCGCCGAACATCGATTTCGCGGCAACCTCACCGAGTTCGTCCAGTTGATCGACCACGAACGCGGCAAAGCTCGCGCTCGTCGTCAGGGGGGTCATCTTGCCCTTCCCGACAGCCCTGCCGCCCGCCTTCTCGCGTGGGCGGCGGCGCCGAGCGCGCTGACGATCTGCCTGCCTACTCATTACGACGATGTAATCGGGTTACCTATCCGTCGGTAATCCTAACGGCCCGTCGCCGTTTGCGGCCAGATTTCCGAAGAAATGCGAGGAACACCCTTTGCCTATCGGCCACGGCACAGGGGGACGCATGGAGAGCGCTGCGCAAATTGGCCCGTCGATCCACATCAAAGGTAAGGTGTCCGCTCAGGAACCGCTGACGATCGCCGGGCACGTCACCGGGACGATCGATGTCACCGGTCATCCACTGACCGTCACCGACTCGGGTCATATCGCTGCCGACATCGTTGCCCATACGATCGTCATTGGCGGCAACGTGAACGGCAAGCTGCTCGCCGACGGACGGATCGTCGTCAACAAGACGGCGACGTTCGAAGGCGATCTGTCGGCGCCTGCCGTCAGCGTCCACGACGGCGCGGTCGTTCAGGGCCGGCTCGAGATCGCCGGGCGTCGGTAGTCTTCTCCTTCTCCACCAACAATCCATCCGCGAGGCAATGTGCATCGATATGATGCCGTTGTGCCCGGCGGCCGTTTTACCTCGATCCCGACGGTTGGAACAATTCTCGAATGATCGCGTCCCTGAGCGCGTTGTCCACCGCGCGCGTCGTCTTCTCGCGGTCGCGCGTCGACGTCGCGTCGGTGTTGAAGGACACGACGTAGCCGGACCGTGTCGGACGATGAAAGTAGAGGTGAGAGATAAAGCCGTTCTGATCTCCGCTGTGGCCGACGAGCTCGATCGTTCCGCCGGGACTTGTCGGTGACGGGTGACGTTCGATGAACGATGACAACCCGGCCTGAACATCCTGCCCGCTCCCGCCTTCGCCGTCGTTTGCGCGAATCTGCGGCGTGAACATCTCGTCGAGAGACGAGCGCTTGAGAATCCCGTCGTTCCCGTCGATCAGAAACGACAACCACTTCGTCATGTCGCCGAGTGGCGCGTTCAGTCCACCGTTCGACACGGTGACGCCGGTGTCGAAGTCGAAGCGCTGCTCCTTCAGCCCCTCGTCGTTTCGGACGTAGCTGTGCGATCGATGAGCCACGAGATGATACGGCGCGCGGTCGAAGAAACTGTGCGTCATGCCGAGCGGCATGAAGATGTTCTTGGTGATGTAGACCTCGTAGTCGTCGCCGGAAAAGAGCTCGATGATCCGGCCGAGGAAGATCACGCCGGGATTCGAGTAGCTGTACTTGGTGCCCGGGCGGAAGAGGATTTCCGTGTACGGGAACATGGCAACGACCTGTTCCCAGCGCGTCGGCTCGAAGGGATGCCACGGCTGGTCGCCGCCCCACGGCCAGGTGCCCGCGCGGAAGCCCGCGCTGTGCGACATCAGCTGGCGGATGGTGACCTGCGAGATGTCGCCGAACGGATTGTGAACCTGTCGCAGCTCCGGCACGTACCTGACCGCTGGATCGTCGAGCGAGAACAGCCCCCGATCGCGCAACTGCATGATCGCGACGCCGGTCAGCGTCTTCGTGATCGACGCCCAGTGGTAGATGGTCTCTTCGTCCACCGGCCGCTTCGTCGCGAGATCCTGGTAGCCGGCGAAGGCCTTCGTGGTCACGGCCCCGCTCTTCACGAACATCAGGCTGCTGCCGACGATTCCCGCCTGATCCACGCGTTCGCGATACAGCGCCACGACCCGGGACGCAGGATCGCCGCCGGGACCTGGCTGTGCGAAGACAGTCGCTGCGATTGACGCGACTACGGCAAGGCGAAGCATGGCGACATGCTACATTACATGAGCGTTCACGCTGCCAAGCCAACTTCGTCACGCGAATGCCTTCAGCGGCGTGCCTTGAAACAGACAATGACGGTCGGTCGGAGCAATCATGAATAGATCAGTGGTTCTTGTTTTCGTGGCGGCTGGTTTTGCGGCGGTGGCGTCGGCGGGGCCAAAGTTCATCGCAGTCTGGAAGTCGCCTGACGTCGCGCGGTTGAATTTTGCGGGGAAGAAAGTGGCCGCACTGGCTATCACCGACGATCAGGCTCTGCAGATGTCGGCAGAAGAAGCGCTGACGCGAGAGCTGACGGCTCGCGGTGTCAACGGCGTTGCCGCGTACCGATTGCTGCCGCGCGAAGAGATGAAGGACGCGGACAAAGCCAAGGGGTGGTTCGAGCGCGCGGCCGTCGACGGCGTCGTGGCGCTGCGCCCCGTCCGCAAGGACACCGAGAAGGTCTATACACCCACGGTCTGGGCCTCTACGTACTATCAGAACTTCTGGGGCTACTACGGCTACGGCTGGAGCGGCGTCTACATCCCCGGGTCATCCACGGAAACCACGACCATCATCGTGGAAACCCTGATCTTCAACGTCCGCACGGGCGAGCTGATGTGGGCCGCGACCAGCGAGACGAAGGACCCCAAAGAGCTGCAGTCCTTCATCAAGGATCTCGTCAGCGGTGCCGTGAGCGAAATGAAGAAGATGAAGATGGTCGGGTAGCTAGGCGGCCTGGCCGGCGGTCAGGCGCTCGGATTCGACGCGGCCGAGCGGCAGGCAGAATTCCCGCTCGCGGCGCCGCTGATCGCGGAATCGTCGGAACGCGAGGCGCTCGTCCTCCAGCCCCAGGATCGATCGCCAGCTGCTGCCGGCGAAGGTGTGCGCCATCATCGCGAGGCCGTGGCGCGCCACGAAACCTGGGCTGTGCGCGCATGCAGCGGGAAAGTGCCGCAGTTTCATCCAGCGTTCCGCGCGCCAGCGCATGAACTCGATCTCCTCGGCTGGAACATGCGCGGTTCGCACGACCGCCGTCGTGCCGTCATAATGACTGACGTCCTCGTCGACGATGAGTCCGCGGCTGCGGAATTCGCTGGTCATCGGCGTCCGCGGGTACGGCGTCGGATGCTGGATGTACGGCCAGTCCACGTACTGCCGGGCGAACGTCAGGTTGGCCTCGATGGACTCCTTCGTGTCGTCAGGATTGCCGACGATCAGGCCTCCAACGACGAACATGCCGTTGCGGTGGAGGTGTTCGATCGCTGCGATGCTGGCGTTTCCAACCGTCCGTCCGTGCTCCCGCCGCGCGTTCTTCGCCCGCGCTTTCAGGAATGCGAGATCGTCGTCGAGCACGTTTTCGATTCCGAGAAACACGTAGCGGAAGCCCGCGCGCCGCATGAGCGGGGCGAGTGTGGCGCCGTGTTGCGCGAGCGGCGCGGTCATCGCCTGCACGACGTAGTCCGCATCGTTGAAGCCGGCGTCGATGATCGCGGAACACAACGCCTCGAAGCGATGGACGTCCAGCGTGATGTTGTCGTCGACGAGGAAGATCGCGCGGGCGCCGTGGGCACGGGCGTCCGCGATGTCCGCGAGCACCCGATCGATCGGGTAGGGATGAAAATTGCGCCCGCGCATTTCGATGATCGAGCAGAAGCTGCAGTCGTACGTGCAGCCGCGCGACGTTTCGACGACGTCGACCGGGCGTCCGAGCAGCGTGTAGCCCTGGAGCAGTCGATGGCGGCGGTCGGGCAATTGCAGCTGTTCGGTCGCGAGCGGAATCACGGGGCGAGCGGGGTTGCTGACGAGCCGGGTGCCGTCGCGGAACGAGAGGCCAGGGATCTCGCGGAGGCGCTCGGCGGAGGTTCGCCCGGCCGAAGCCGCGTGCTCCAGCGCGCGGATGAGCTCGCGAAAGGTATGTTCACCCTCGCCCCGCACGACGAAATCGATCTCGCCGGCCGCTTCGTACGATTCCGGCGACAGGCTCGGGTCGTATCCGCCGACGACGACTCTCGTCGCCGGACGCAGCATGCGGATGAGTCGCGCGATCTGGAGAGCCGTCGCGCGCTGGAACGTCATCACCGAGAGGCCGACGACGTCCGGCGACTGCGAGGCGACCAGAGCTTCGATGGTGCGCCGCACTGACGATCTGGCCAGGATGAGATCCGCGATGCCAACGCGGTGATGGAGGTCGATGTTTCCGGCGAGCGACGCGAGCGCGCCGTTCGGCATGCGGATCGCGACCGGCGGCATGTGCTCGAACGAATCGGGCATGGAGAGCAGCAGGACGTTCATGGTTGGTAAACGGACTTTGCCACAGATCGGCCGCTCAGGCCACCCTCGACCGGTTTGAGCAGAAGGTCCTGGAAATCGAAGCTGAAATCCGTGGACGGCGACGCGGCCTGCATGCGGACCTGATCGATCGATCCGTCCGGCTTCAGGGCGAACGAGATGAAGGCGTCGGCGCGGAGCTCGCGGTCTTTCCAGCGGGCGATGAACGTGTCGTGCTGCCAGTGCTCGAGGCTGCCCTCGAGGGCCGGCGTGCGCGTGAACCGAATCGCGAGCGTTCCGCTGGTGGCGGTGATGGCCACATCGCCATACCAGCCGTCGCGATAGGTTCCGGCGTACTTCGCGAGCGGAAGCGACGGGCGCGACGCCTGATCGCGCGCGCCTGCGCTCTGCTTGTCCACGTCCGCTGTGCGCGCTTCGTTGCGATCGTGGACCTTTCTGAACCCATCGATCCAGTCGAACGGTTGAACGCCGAGGTAGTGATCGAGAATCCGGAAAGCGATCGAATCGAAGGCCTCGCCAGACTCCTGATTCGTCAGCACGGCGATGCCCAGCGCCGCATCCGGCGCCATCATGACGCGCGACACATAGCCGGGAAGACCGCCCGTGTGCATCAGCAGCTTGTGGCCGCGGTAGTCACGCACGCCGAAGCCCAGCGCATAGCCATTGAAGCGTGCTTTCAACTGCGCGAGCTCCGTCGGCGGGTCGTTGATCGGGATCGGCGTGACGGGTGTGGTCAACTCGCGGGACGTGGCCGCCGAAAACAGCCGCGTGCCGTCGGCGAGCAGTCCGCCGGACACCTGCACGCGCATCCACCTGGCCATGTCCTCAGCCGACGAGTTGATGCCACCCGCGGGGTTTGTATTGTCGCTCGCGAATGGACGGATCGGCCGGACCTTGCCGTCGATACGCGCGTGCGTGGCGGCAACGTTGGCACCGGCTCCCGAAGACGAGTGCCGGACGTTGCTGTCCGTCATCCCGACGCGCTTGAGGATTCGATTGGTGACGAAATCTTCCCACGATTGTCCGCTGACGGCCTCGATGACTTCGCCAGCGACCAGGTACAGTACGTTGTCGTAGGCGTACGCCGATCGGAAGCTCGTCGCGGGCGGGATGAAGCGGAGGCGGTACGCGATGTCTTTGCGGTTATACGTCGACTCGGGCCACCACAGCAGATCGCCCGCCCCAAGACCGAGACCGCTGCGATGGACGAGAAGATCCCGGACGGTCAACTCGCGCGTGACATACGGATCCCACATCGCGAACGCCGGAAGATACCGGATGACCGGCGCGTCCCAGTCGATCTTGTGTTCTTCAACGAGCAATCCCAACGCCGTGGCCGTGAACGCTTTCGTGTTGGACGCGATGCCGAAGAGCGTCTTCTCGTCAACGCGCGCCGGCTCGCCCATCCTGCGCACGCCGTACCCCCTCGCGACCACCACGGCGTCGTCTTTCACGACGGCGAGTGCTACGCCGGGAACGTCGAATGTCTGCATCGCCCGCGCGACCCACGCGTCGAGGTCGGGAGGCGCGGCGGGCACCGCTGCGCGAACGGCGACGCCTGCGGTTAGGATAAAGACGAGAAACAGACGTCGTAGCATGTGGGGATCCTAATGCAAAAGAACGATGACGAATGGCGGAAGACTCTGACGCCGGAGCAGTTTCAGGTCCTGCGCGAGCACGGCACCGAGCATCGCGGCTCCAGCCCGTTGAACAAGGAAAAGCGCGCCGGCACGTTCAGATGCGCGGGATGTGGCGAGCCGCTCTTCGACGCCGACACGAAATTCGAGAGCGGGACCGGATGGCCGAGCTTTACCGCGCCGCTCGACGACGCGGTGGGCACGACGACGGATAGCAGCGACGGCATGACGCGGACCGAGGTGCACTGCTCGAAGTGCGGCGGACACCTTGGGCATGTGTTTCCCGATGGCCCCCACCCGACGGGCCTTCGCTACTGCATGAACGGCGTCGCAATGGAATTCGATCCAAAGGAGAAATGATGGTCCCCAGGAGCGCGAGGCTACAGCCGAGCGTCAGTCGAACGATCGCGGCCGGTGCCGTGACGCTAGTGGTTGCGGTCATGAATGTTGCGGGTCAGTCACCGCGAACGCATCGGCTGGAAGCGACGCCGGCCACGGTCGCCTACGGCTACTACTGGGCAGATGCCAAACCCGCCCTTCGCATCTCTTCCGGTGACATCATCGACGTGGACACGCTCCTGACGAACTCGCCGACCGGACTCCAGCGGGCCGGCGTAACGGACGACAAGATTCAGTCGTCGCTGAAGGCGATCGTCGCCGACGTCACCGGCGATCGTAAAGGACCGGGCGGGCACATTCTGACGGGACCCGTCTACGTCGAAGGCGCCGAACCAGGCGATGCGCTCGAGGTCAAGATCCTGTCGATCGATCTGCCCATCGATTATGGCTACAACGGATGCAGCGGCTTCCTGCCCGAGAACTGCGATCGCGCGACGGGCATCAAGATCATTCAACTCGACAGGAAGACGATGACCGCGGAGTTCGAACCGGGAATCGTGATCCCGTTGCGGCCTTTCTTCGGCAGCATGGGCGTCGCACCGGAGCCGGCCGCGGGTCGCGTCAGCAGCAATCCGCCGGGCCGCCACGCCGGCAATCTCGACAACAAGGAGCTGGTCGCGGGCAGCACGCTCTACATTCCGGTCTTCGCAAAGGGGGCGCTCTTCGAAATCGGCGACGGGCACGTCGCGCAAGGCGACGGCGAAGTCGATCAGACGGCGATCGAGACGTCGCTTCGCGGCCGCCTTCAGCTGACGGTGAGGAAGGACATCAGGCTGACGTGGCCACGCGCGGAGACGGCGACCGACTTCATCAGCATGGCCGCCGATCCCGATCTGACGACGGCGACGAAGCTGGCGATTCAGGAAATGGTGGATTTCCTCTCGGCGTCACGAGGTCTGTCGAAGCATCGCGCGTATCAGCTGGTGAGCATTGCCGGCAACGTCGCGGTGACGCAGCTCGTGGACAAACCGAACGTCGGAGTTCACGTGCGGATGCCCAAGAACGTGTTCAGGCGATAACTCTCAAGTGGCGACTAGTCCGTCTTGATCCAACGCGTGAACCACTCGAGGTTGTGTCGCATCTGCTCCCGCTGCTGCATCGGTTCGCGCAGCACGTGGCCGCCTCGCGGATAGACTTCGAGCTCCACGGTCTTTCCCATCGCCTTCAACGTCCGATAGAACTTCCATGCGCCGGCGATCGGCACGCGCGGGTCCATCTCGCCATGCTGAATCAAGAGCGGCGTCGTCACTCGATCGGCGAACGTGATCGGTGAATGCGCGACGAACGATTGCCGGTTCTCCCACGGATGTTTGAAATAGTCGACGATGAACTCGCCGCCTTCGGAGAGCAGATACAGGTCGCTCAGGTCGCTGATGCTCGCGCCCGCAGATGCCGCTTTGAACCGGCCCGTCTGGGTCACGATCCAGTTCGTCATGAACCCGCCGTACGACGCGCCCATCACACCGAGGCGATCGGGATCGGCGACCCCGTCGGCGACGAGTGTGTCCACGCCGGCCATGATGTCCTTGTAGTCGCCTTCGCCCCACGAGTCCACGATCATTCGCTGGCCGGCCTCGCCGTAGCCGGCGCCGCCCCGCGGCATCGGAAAGAGGACCGCGTAACCTGCGCTTGCCAGCGCTTCGGTCGGGTACGGATCGACCTGCCCGATGCCGGTCATGAACTGAGGGAAGACGCCGTACGTGACGCCGCCGCCAGGCCCGCCGTGAATGTAGGTGAGCAGCGGCAATCGCCGGCCGGAAGTCGCCGCCGACGGCGTCAAGAGGAGCCCCCAGATCTCCATCCCGTCGAAGGAGCGCCATGAAATCGGTTTGAGGTCGCCGAGTGAAAGCTCCCGAATGTCTGGATTCACATCCGTCAGCCGGGCGATCTGGCGGCTCACGACGTCCATCACGACGACGTCGCCCATCGTTCGGCCCTCGACGCTCCGATACGCGAGCCGGCGGCCGTCGCGGCTCGCGCTCATCGAGAAGTTGACGACGGGGCCGCTGTCGAGGCGCGACGCCTTTCCGTCCGCAATCGACAGCCGCACGATCGGCTGCTCGAACATGTGCGCGCCGCGTCCAAATGTGCCGTCGTTGGCCTCCAGATAGATCGCCGAGCTGTCCGCCGACCACACGTACTCGTTCACCCACGCATCGTCCATCGGATAGACGCGGGGCTGGGAGCCGCCAGCCGCCGGGACCACCGCAAGACTGCGCGCCGCCATGATCTCCATGCGCCCGCTCGTCGTGATGAACGCAATCGATCGTCCGTCGGGCGAATAGCGTGGCCCGGCGTTCATCCCCGGCCGATCGACGATGGGCCTGATCTTCCCTGTGGCGGGCGAGACCGCGGAGATGTGGGTGAAGTACGGTCCCATGAATCCGGATCGCGATGACGCCGAGTAGGCGATCTCGCGGCCGTCGGGTGCCCACGAAATGGTGTCCACGTACTGCGACGAGGGAGTCAGCATGCGAGGACGCCCTGCAGCGCCCGACTGATCCACGGACTGAATCGCGAGCCGCGTCGCGAGATCGCGCACGTCGGCTTGAACGACGAACGATCGATCCTTCCGTCGCGTGGCCTCATCCTCCGTCATCGGGTCGCGCGTCAGGTACGCGAGCCCTGTTCCGTCTGGAGACCACTCGTAGCCGAAGACGCCCTCCGGCGCGGCCGTCAGCGGGCGTGCGGGGCCACCGTCGACTGAAATCGCGACGACTTGTGGCCGCGCGCTGTCGAGCGCCATCACCGACACCCGCTTTCCGTCCGGCGACCACCGGATGCGCGGGACTGGTGACGGGACGTTGAAAATGTGGACGTCTTCGCCGATGCGTCGCGCCGTTCCACCGCGCACGGGCACGACGAACAGCGACCCCTCGTGTTCGTTTCGGGGCAGCACCGGCGTTGAGACCACATAGGCGACGAGCTCGCCGTCGGGAGAAATCCTGACGTCGACAATGGCGCGCAGTTTCATCAGGTCATCGACGGTGACCGGCCGCCTGTTGACCTGAGCGGTCAGCGGGTGTGAACCGGTGACCAACGGCAGCGCCATCGCGACCAGCGCAGCGGACCTTCGCAGGTTCAGCTTCATTGAAAGTTACTTCCTGAGACTATACTCAGCGTTTGTCAATCGAGGAGGAGATCGTGGCCGAATTCACAACGCACACTCCAGGAACCTTCACGTGGCCCGAGCTGGCCACCACCGACCAGAAATCCGGGGTCGCCTTCTATCGTTCGCTCTTCGGCTGGGACGCCAACGAGATGCCGCTCGGGCCGGGCGAAACGTATTCAATGTTTCAGTTGAAGGGCAAGGAAGTCGGCGCCGCATGCACGATGCAGACGCAGGAACGCCAGATGGGCGTCCCGCCGCACTGGAACAGCTACGTGACGGTGAAGAACGTCGACGAGAGCGCGAAGAAAGCGGAGAGTCTCGGCGCGAAGCTGTTCATGCCGCCGTTCGACGTCATGGATGCGGGACGGATGGCGGTGCTGCAGGATCCAACCGGCGCCGTGTTTCAGATCTGGGAGCCCAAGCGCAGCATCGGCGCGAAGATTCTCAACGAGCCGGGCGCCCTCTGCTGGACCGAGCTCACGACGAGCGACACCAAAGCCGCCGAAGCCTTCTACACGCAGCTCTTCGGATGGACGCCGAAGCACGGCGGCGCGGGCACGCCGATGGAATACACCGAGTTCAGCGTCGGCGGAAACCCGTCCATCGGCATGATGGCGAAGCCGGCCGGCATGCCGGCGCACATCCCGTCCTACTGGATGCCCTACTTTCAGGTGACCAACGTCGATCAGTCGGCGTCAAAAGGAAAAGAGCTGGGCGGCAAGGTGATGATCGGACCGCAGGACATTCCTGGCACCGGCCGCTTCGCGATCATTACCGACCCGCAGGGCGCGATGTTCGCGATCTTCCAGCGGTAGTCGAACGACCTCGGGGGACAACATGTTTGGAAAACCGAAAACCATACCAGCGGCGGCCGATGCGCTGGCCGGGCGGCCCGAACGCATGCCGGTACCGCTCGCGCACTTCGTCAACGGCCATCGGATCTCGCCGCCGTTTCCCGACGGCCTCGAGCGCGCGATGTTCGGCATGGGCTGCTTCTGGGGCGCCGAGAAGAAATTCTGGCAGCTGGCCGGCGTCTACACGACGGCCGTCGGCTACGCTGCCGGCCACACGCCGAATCCGACCTATCGTGAAGTCTGCAGCGGTATGACGGGACACACCGAAGCCGTCCTCGTGGTGTTCGATCCGAAAGCCATCTCGTACGACGAGCTCCTGAAGGTCTTCTGGGAAAACCACGACCCGACGCAGGGCATGCGGCAGGGCAACGACGTCGGGACGCAGTATCGATCGGGCATCTACGTGTACGGCGAGGCGCAGCGGACCGCCGCTGAGCGATCGCGCGACATGTATCAGCAGAAGCTGACGGCCGCGGGCTACGCTCCGATCACGACGGAGATTCTCCCGGCCCCCGAGTTCTACTACGCGGAAGACTACCACCAGCAGTACCTCGCGAAGAATCCCGACGGTTATTGCGGGCTCGGCGGAACTGGAGTGTCCTGTCCGGTCGGTGTGTCGGTGGCGAGCCACTAAGACGTCCGGTCGACAGTCTTGCTCGCGCCGCTGCCGCCGCTGACCCCGCTGACGATCGACCCGTTCATCGAACGCATCGTCGACGATTTGCGGCGTGCGCGGGCTGTGGTCGTCACGGCGGCGCCGGGTGCGGGCAAGACCACTCGAGTGCCGCCGGCGATCGCGGCTGACGGCCCAGTCATCCTGCTCCAGCCGCGGCGACTGGCCGCGCGATCCATCGCCGCCAGGATCGCAGCCGAACGCGGCTGGACGCTGGGGCGTGAAGTCGGCTGGCAGGTCCGTTTCGATCACAAGTTCTCCCCTGATACGCGACTCCTCGTCGTCACCGAGGGCATCCTCACCGCGAGGATGCAACGCGATCCCTTTCTGAGCGGTTTCCACACGATCGTCCTCGACGAGTTTCACGAGCGAAGCATTCATGCGGATCTCGCGATTGCGCTCGCGCGCCAGGCGTGGCGAGCGCGCGACGATCTGCGGCTCGTCGTCATGTCGGCCACGCTCGATTCCGAATCCGTGTCGCGTTATCTCGACGCGTGCCCGGTTGTCGATGTGCCGGGACGGCTGCATCCGCTCGACATCGCCTACGCCGCCGGCCAGAGCGTTGCCGACGCGGCCTGCGAGGTTCTTCAGAGGACGCCGGGACACGTGTTGTGCTTCCTGCCCGGCGCCGCAGAGATTCGTCGCGCCGTCGATGAACTTGGACCTCGAGTCGGATCCGACGTCGAGGTGCTGCCGCTGCACGGCTCGCTGACGAGCGACGACCAGGACCGTGCGCTCGCGCCCGCGACCCGTCGCCGGATCATCGTCTCGACGAATGTCGCTGAGACGTCGTTGACCGTCCCCGGCGTGACGGCGGTCGTGGACACTGGCCTGCACAAGGTCGCGCGCTACGATGCGGACCGCGGGATTGACAGCCTCGATCTGGAACGCATCACGATGGACGCGGCCGATCAGCGCGCCGGCCGCGCCGGCCGCGAAACGGCCGGTTCCGTCCGCCGGCTCTGGGACGTGCGTGATCGTCTGCGGCCGCATCGTGAGCCGGAAATCCATCGCATCGATCTGTCCGCCGCCGCGCTGGACGTCATCGCCTGGGGAGGGGACCCGCGACGCCTCGAATGGTTCGAGCGGCCATCGGATGCGGCGATCGACGCAGCGCTCTCTCTGCTCGAACGCCTGGGACTGATTCAGAACAACGCGCTGACAGAGACAGGCGAGCGGAGTCGAACGCTGCCGCTCCATCCACGACTCGCGCGGATGGTGGTGGCCGCGGGCGGATCAGCCACCATGTGCCGGGCGTGTGCGCTGCTGTCGGAACGTCACCTGCTTCCGCCGCACGCGACGACGACGACGAGCGACCTCCTGTCGGCGCTGGACCGCTGGAACGAACTGCCGCCGCACGTGCATCGAGCGGCTTCTCACATTGCGGATTTGGGATTGCGGATTGCGGATTCGCGGCTATCCCACGCGGGCGTTCCAATCGGCAATCAATCCGAACTCCGCAATCCGCACTCCGCAATCGAAAACGATTTCCGCCGCGCAGTCCTCGCCGGTTATCCCGATCGCGTGGCGCAGCGGCGCGAGCCGCGGTCCGCCCATTTCCTTCTCGCCACGGGAACCGGCGCGACGCTGGCACGCGAAAGCGGCGTACGCGACGGCGAGTTCGTCGTGGCGCTCGATGTTCAATCGCCCGGCGCGCGAAGGCTTCCCACAACCGGTCCGCTCCCAGGAGCGCGAAGGCCGCCATCGGCCGGTCCGCTCGTAGGAGCGCGAAGGGGAGAGCCGAGCGAGGATCCTTTGATCAGGATGGCGAGCCAGGTCGAGCGGGAATGGCTGACGCCGACGGCATCGGCCGTCGAACATCGCTTCGATTCGAGCAGTGGGCGCGTGCGCGCCGCCCGGATCGACCGATATGACGCGATCGTCCTCGCCGAGCATCCGATCGCCGTCGATCCATCGGTCGCGGCGCCGATTCTGGCCAGCGCGTGGCTCGAACGTGGGCCCCGCGATCGCGATCTTCAGCTGCTCCGACGCCTGGCATTCGCGGACGTGGTCATCGATCTCACCGATCTGGTACGCACCGCCGCCTTCGGGGCCCGGACGATCGACGACATCGACGTCACGACCGCGCTCCCGCCGAAAATCCTGCACGACCTCGATCGCGACGCGCCGACGAGACTCACGGTGCCGAGCGGCCGATCCCATGCGCTCGAGTACGGCGAAGACGGATCGGTCTCGGCCGAGGTGAAGCTCCAGGAGCTTTTCGGCCTGGCGGAAACGCCCCGGATCGGTCCGCGACGTGTGCCGGTCCGCGTCGCGCTACTCGCGCCGAACGGTCGTCCCGTGCAGGTGACGCAGGATCTGCGGAGCTTCTGGACGCGTACGTATCCTGAAGTTCGGAAGGAGCTCCGCGGGCGATATCCGAAGCATCCGTGGCCGGAGGATCCGTGGACCGCCACACCCACGACCCGGGCCAAGCGCAGGTCTCAAGGCTGAAGTCTCAGCTCAACTTTCCAAAGAGCGGCTGTCCAGCCCTGGACGCGTAGTAGGCGAAGATCGCCGACGCAACGAAGAGCGTGATCGTTTCGCTCGACCCGCCGGCGGACCAATGCGTCACGTCGAGTGTGAGCGGCACGACTTCGCCGACGCTGGACACGAAGAGCGCGGCCAGCGCCGCCAGTAGACCAAAACGGATCATCACGAAGGTGAAGAGCCCCACGATGAGCAGCTGCGCCAGGACTTCGAGCCACAGCACCGGTGCGACCAGGAGGTTCGACCACCACACGAAAAGAACGGCCATCCCAATCGCAATCGCCGCCGCCTGTCGACGGGTCGCGAGCCGCAGCACGACGAACAGCATGACCGTGCTGAACGCGGGCAGGAGCGTGCGGATCGCCAGAACTGACCAGAGCCGCACCGCGTCCACCGTGCCGGTGAACGTCAGCTCGCCGCCCGCGCGGATGAGGATTGGCGGAAAGCCCAGCACCTGCGGGAACAGGCGACGTCCGAAGTCGATGAAGAGCCAGAGGATTCCGGCCGACAGACCAGCGAGGAGATCGCGTCCGAGGCGTGGATCGCGCAGGTGGCCGGCGAGCAGCCGGCTCCACCCGAGCAGCATGTCAGGCCAGAATCGCCGGCAGTATGGCTCGAACGCCGCGTACATGATCCAGAGCGTCATGCTGACGAGCGCCGAATCGCCAGCGATCGCTGTCAGCGAGTTGACCTCCGCCCGACCGTCCGGCACATGCTGGAAGCCGAACACCCACGCGGCCATTTCGACGAGAAACGTCGCGACGGCGAGCTTCGTGGCGCCAGCGGCATCCGCCCGCCCGACCCGGAAGTTGTGACGTGCGAGAACCGCAGCGCCCATCGTCAGCAGGATGGCGCCAATGGCCAGCGCCGCGGCCTTCAGCCGCTCCCGCAGCGACCGAGTGAGCGGCAGCATGCGCGTCGGCCGGCTCCACGGACCGATGATGTTGAACGACACGGGCTCGTTCCGGTAGGCGGCCGCCTCCACCCGCACGGGCGTCTGCGCCGCGTCGGTCAGCGATCCTTCCCATGCCGCGCGCGAGTCGCCGAAATCGCGTGGCGTCCACTGCGGCGCCACAGGTCTGAATTTCGACATCGACAGTCCGGCAGCGTCGAACAGCTGAGGCCACGGCTCGGGACGATCGGGCTTGTCCGTCGACTGGTCGAACTGCGGCGGGACTGAATTGAACTGAATGAGCCGGCCGCGCATGTCGAGCACAACCATGCGCATGCCCGTGTCGTTTGGCGCGGGATCGTTGGGCGTGACGCGAAGCGCCAGCTGGCGGGGGACCATCAGCCGGGGACTCGTGCGATACCAGAAGAGCATGGCCGGCGGGACGTCTGCTCGGATTCGGTCCCAGCGGTTCGGGCTGGGATCGGTCCGATCGATCCAGTCGACGTAGTCGCCGATAAGCTGAAAGCCGTGGGCCGTCGCTCCGCGCGGCTCGCTGTAGCCGAGCGACGACAGCACCTGTTCCGCGCGATCGACGAGGACGGCAGGCGGCTTGTCGAGCAGCACCAGCCGGATGAACGTCAGGCGTGGCGCGATTGCGGCAAGGACGAGAAGGCCGGCGACGATCCACAGCACGCCGACGAGGCCGGTGAGGACGGGAACGGCTTCGCGCTCGCCTGCCGCGGCGAGGAGATCGGGCGACGGCGTTTCGCCGGCCGCGAGCGCCGCGGCGAGCGGATCCGCGCCAGGAAGGCCTGCGGCGACGGCCAGCGCGGTGCCGGGACGACGCTCAGGATCCTTCGCGAGGCACCGCATGATCAGGCTTTCGATCGCCGGATCGAGATCCCGGACGATCGTTGACGGCGTGGTCACCGTACCCGTCTCATGGATGGCCTTGATCTGCTGAATCGTCGTCGCGTCGATCGCGCGCTTGCCCGTAAATATCTCGAAGAGGATCAGACCGAGCGCGTAGATGTCGCTCCTGGTCGACGCGGCGCGCCCGGTCAAGAGCTCGGGCGCCATGTACTGCGGCGTCCCAGCCACGGGTGTGCCGACGTCGGCCGCCGCCGTCGCGATGCCGAAGTCCGTGATGCGGACGTTGCCGTCGCCGTCGATCATCACGTTCGCTGGCTTCAGGTCGCGATGGATGACGCCGCGCTCGTGCGCCGCGGCCACGCCCGCGCAGAGCTGGCGGGCGATGGCGGCCGCTCGATCCTGCGGAAACCGGCCGATGCGTCGGAGCAGCGACGCGAGGTCCTCGCCGTCGACGTACTCCATGGTCAGGAACCGTCGGCCGTCGGTGTCGCCGAGGTCGTAGAGCCGGCACACATTCTTGTGCGACACTTGTCGGGCGATCCGCAGCTCGTTGTGCAGTTGTGCGAGGCGCCCGGGATCGTCCGCGACTCCCGCGGGAAGGAATTTCAGGGCGACCGGTTGATCAAGCGTCAGATCGTCGGCGCGATACACCTCGCCCATGCCGCCGCGGCCCAGGAGCGCGACGAGCCGGTAGCGACCGGCGATGACGACGCCGGGCGCGAAGCGGCTGGATGGGGTGGCGGTATCAGCAGGCGTGCGTGGAACGAACGGCGTGACGCTGCCCGTCGGCCCCGATCCGGCCGCGATCGTCGCGTCGTCGTCAGAGTGCTGGGGCACGACCCGGATTCTATCGCCAGGTCGGGTGGGTCAGGTGAGTATTACGGAATGCGGATTTCGGATTGCGGATTTGATTGTCGATTGAGAATCCCGGAGCCCGATCCGAAGTCCGCAATTCGAGATCCGCGATAACGCAGTGCTGCGGGGTGGGGCCCCGCCGCCAGTGGAAAAATGAGGACACAAATGAAACGCATACTCACGATTGTTGGGATGACGATTGGAATCGGCGCGCTCACATCCGCACAGGGTGGACGGCCCGCGAGTCCCGCGGGAGCGGCCGCCGCGCAGGTCGGCGGCAAATACGTGCAGGGCAGCGAGGGTCCCGAGGTACAGGGGCGGTAAGTGGATCGAAATCACATCCGGTCGTCCGATCAAGCGCGGCCGCGACGTGCTCGGCGGCGCCGGCGCGGACTACGGCAAGATCGCCAACCCGGATGCGCCTGTCTGGCGTGCAGGCGCAAACAACACCACGCAGCTCAAGACAGAAGTGCCGCTCGTGATCAACGGCAAGACCATTGCCCCGGGCACGTACACGATGTTCATCGACTTGAAGCCGAACAACTGGACGCTGATCCTGTCGAACTGGAAGGCGCAGGAGCGGTTCGACGCCAAGAACACCGCGGAGCTCTTCGGCGCGTACGGCTACACGCCGGACAAGGACGTGGTGCGCGCGCCGATGACGCTGGCGACGCTGCCGTTTTCGGTCGAGCAGCTGACGTGGGCGTTCACGGACATGAGCGAGACGGGCGGGAAGATGACGATCATGTGGGACAAGAACGTCGCCGCAGTGGCGTTCAGGGTGGGACAGTAACAGGGCTTAGGTGTGAGGGCTTAGGGCTGAGGGAAGGGCTTAGGGCTGAGGGAAGGGCTTAGAGCTGAGGGAAGGGCTTAGAGCCTAGAAGCTATCTCATAAATGCCCGGAGCAAGATCCGGGCACAGGCGAGCTGCACCATGCCCAGGTAGTTCCCGACGTGTCGCTCCCAGCGGGTGACCACGCGGCGGCAGTTGTGTAGCCAGGCAAAGAGCCGTTCGATTTTCCAGCGGCGCTTCGCGCGTCGCAACGGCCGGCCGTCCTGCGTCTTCGCGCGGCCCCGACGATTCGCCGCGATCATCTCGATGCCGTACTGCGTCATCAGCAGGTCGTCGAGTCCATCGCTGTCATAGCCGCGGTCGCCGATCAGGCACCACGGGAGGTCGGGGAGGAAGCGCGCGTCGAGGGTGGCGGGGACGAGGTGTGGCTCATACGGTGAAGCGCTGGCCACGTGCACGGCGATAGGAAGACCGCCGCGGTCGCAGATCGCCATGACCTTGGAGCCTTTGCCACGGCGCGTTGGACCGATTTCAGGGCCCCTTTTTTCGCCGAGGCGAAGGTCGCGTCGACGAAGGCTTCACTCAGATCCATCTTGCCGCGGTCCCGGAGGTCCTCGGCGAGGCGTTGCAGCAGCCGATCGAGGCGGCCCGAGCGCTGCCAGAGTTGGAAGCGACGATGGCAAGTCTGGTACGGCGGATAGCGCGATGGCAGGTCGTGCCACGGCGCGCCCGTGCGCAGGACCCACAGGACGCCGTTCATGACGGCCCGCGAATCGGTCCACGGCCGGCCGCGCCCATCCAGGCGACGGCGCGGGCGGAAGGTCGGTTCGAGCACGGCCCATTGGACGTCGGTGAGGTCCATGCCGTCGAGTACGACGGCGATCCTACCGATGTTTCCGTTGATGCAGCCCGGTTGTCAGGGCAACTGTTCTCTGAGGTGCGGGCGGCAGAACGGCCATGCGCCAAGTACCAGCAATAGGCCACCTACAACAATGAATACGAGGGTCAAGGAAAAGCCGGCGAGGAAATGCGGCAGAGTGTAAGGTTTGCCCTCGAAGAACAATCCATACACAGTTCTCACCGCAAATAGCGCGGCAAACGCAAATACAGGGAACAGTGCGGCCACGATGCGCTCGAGAACTGAACCCTTCATTCGGCGGGACCAATATGCGGCGTGAGCGCCGACGAGTGGCAGCACCAGATATGGGATGGTCAGGAACTGGAGTCTGGTCTTGTCAAAAGGCAACCAGATGAGCACCCAATAGAATCCGAAAAACAATAGACAGGATGCTGCTCCAGGCAACCAAACCTTCTTGATATCGTCCGCGGTCGCGACGTTCGCACCGTAGCCAGCGGATCTGAGTTTGAGCATCTTCGGGACCATCGCTCCTGCTCCTTTCGCACTGGCAGCCGTGACCGCCGTCGACAACTGAGGGTTGAGCCAGGCATCGACGGCGCCCGCAACGAGATCGACGGCCGTGCGGAACGAGGCTGGCTGAGCGGCCAGCAATTCCGCGAGCTCCCGGCCATAGCGGCGACGCCAGGCCGGCGGATAGAGCCGAATCAGCCAGGTCACGCCTTCGCCAGCCGCCTCTGGCCGACCTTCGTCACTGACTGCATGCTGGCGAGCCGCGCGCGCAGCGCTTTCGCGCCGACCGCCGTGAGCTGGTAGGGATTGCGCCGGTCCTCCGTGTCGAGCGCCTCGATCAGGCCACGCGATTCGAGCCTGGCGATCGCGCCGTAGAGCGATCCTGGCCCGAAGCGTACGCCTGCGAAGGACGCGATGTCTTCGGTGACCGCGTAGCCGTGCTTGGGACCATCTGCGAGGCTGACGAGGATCAGCAGTGCCGGCTCACCGAACCGGCCGAACTCCTCGAGACCCGCAGCGTCGTCAGGGCGTGCCATACTCCGTCCTCAGTAATACTGTTAGCGTAGTATTACTGTAAACGTAGTATAGTGTCAAGGCGGAAGTCGACTCACTGCCTTCGGCACAACGGGCCGCCAGAATTGCGCCCGATCGGCTGACCCGCTTCACTGTCTTACCGCGCCGGTGCAGCCCGCGGATCGGTCCACGGCCGGCCGCGCGCGTTCGGGCGACGGCGAGGACGAAACGTCGGTTCGAGCACGGCCCACTGGGCGCCGGTCAGGTTCATGCCATCGAGTACGACGGCGATCATACCGATGTTCAGGCGGCTTCCGTATTTATGAGACAGCTTCTAGGCCTGAGTGCAGGGCTTGGACCTCAGGGCTCGCAGAGGAACGCGAACTACGGCTGAGAGATCGGTCGGCGCTGGAGATTTGCCTGTGCTGTCTTGATCGCGGCGACGATCATTGCTCTCAGCTCGCCGGCTTCATTGATCTCCCAGGCCATGTCTTGTTTCGAAACTCCCGTCGCCTTCGCGAGCCGCAGCCAGTAGAGTGTTTCGCGCGCTTCCTTGCGGGCGATGCTCATCTTCGCAATGAAGTCCCTTCGGGACTGTGCGTCCTGTCCTTCTTCAGCTCACGGACTTGGCCATGGCGCAGCGCTTGTTCAATCCAGAGGCCAAACGAGAAATCTCAGGAAATCCGTGAGAGATTGCTCGAAGGCGGTGCCGGCGCGGCATTCGATGCAGCGCCTGCTAGTTCAAAAGGGTGCGATTTTGCACAGTGCCCTGAGCCCTTCCCTAATCCCTCACCCTTATCCCTCAGCCCTACACAGGGAACCCCACCGCCCCGCCACCCGTCCATTTCCCAGATGCTGTCCCAAGACCTCCGCCACGGCGTCCGCCTGCTCCGACGAACGCCCGGCTTCACGCTCGTCGCGATTCTGATCCTGGCGCTCGGGATCGGCGTGAACACCGCCGTGTTCTCGCTGGTCAACACGCTGATGCTGCAGCCGCGGGCCGGACGAATCGACCAGCTCTTCGACGTCTTCACGAAAGACCGCACGATGGCGAAGGGCTACCGCGACTTCTCGTATCCGGCGTACGTCGATCTGCGCGGGCGGACGGACATCTTTGACAGCATCCTGGCCCACACGTTCTCGACCGTCGGCATTACCGACGGCGACGTCACTCGTCAGACGTTTGCCGCGATCGTCTCATCGAACTACTTTTCGACGCTCGGCGTGCCGGTCGCGGCTGGTCGTGCATTCACGCAGGCAGAAGAGCGGCCCGGCGCCAACGCGCGAGTGGCCATCGCCTCCTATGCGGTGTGGCGTCGCGCCGGACTCGATCCGTCGTTCATCGGTCGGTCGGTCCGTGTGAACGGATCTGACTACACGGTCGTGGGCGTGACCGCTCGAGGCTTCGCGGGCACGATGGCGCTGCTGTCGCCCGAATGGTGGTTTCCGCTCGGCAGCTACGACACGATCGTCAACGAAATGTTCAAGCAGCGCGCGACCGGGCTCACCGATCGCGGCAACTATCCGTTGAACCTGGCCGCCGCGCTTCGTGACGGGGTCTCACGGTCTTCGGCCGAATCGAGGCTGGACGCCTTCGGCCAGCGGCTCTCCGATGAATATCCCGCGACCGACAAGAACCAGATCTTCACGCTCGGCCCGCTGCCTCATATGAGCATCAGCTCGCAGCCCGAGAGCGGCAATCCGGTCGCGGCCCTCTCGTTGCTCCTGACGCTCATGGCGGTGCTCGTCCTCGTCGTGGGCAGCCTGAACCTCGCGAACATGCTGCTGGCACGTGGCGCCGCGCGCCGTCGAGAAATCGCCATCCGCCAGGCCCTCGGGAGCGGTCGATGGCGCGTCGTCCAGCAGCTGCTGCTCGAGGGACTGATGCTGTCGCTCGGCGGCGGCGTCATCGGCCTGATTGTCGGTGCCTGGACGTCAGGCGCGTTTGCCGCCTGGTTTTCGAGCGTCATGCCGCTGGGCATCACGGTCGTGATCGAGCCCTCCCCGCGGCTCGTGGCGGCCGCCGCAGTCTTCGCGCTTTTCAGCACGCTGTGCTTTGCGCTCGGCCCGGCATGGTCGCTCGCGCGCCAGAGCGTCGCGGGAGATCTCAAGGGCGAACTGGGCGTCACCCGCCGCGCCGGGCGCCGCTTCGGCATCAGCTCGATGCTGGTGGTGGGACAGCTGGCCGTCTCCCTTGCGCTCGTCGCGGGTGGCGGGCTGTTCGTTCGAGGCGGCATCAACGCCGGCCGCGCGGACACCGGATTCGACATCGATCGCCACGTGATCGTGTCGCTGGATCCTAGCCTGGCCGGGTACGACGCGGCGCGGACGAGCCGTATTTACCAGGACGCGATGACTCGCGTGCGCGCGACACCCGGCGTCGACCGCGCCAGCCTTGGGGCCATCGTGCCCTTCGGCGAGTTCCAGGAAGGCCGTACGATTCGCCTCAAGGCGAGCGACGAAGGTGTCGGCGCTGATTTCAATATCGTCGGCGCCGAGTACTTTTCGACGCTCGGCATGCAGGTGCTGCGCGGACGCGAGTTCACCCGCGCGGAGGAGGAGCCAGGGTCGACCGCGATGAACGCCGTCATCGACAGACGGCTGGCGTCGAGGCTGTTCCCGACGAGCGATCCCATCGGTCAGCCGGTTCTCATACAGGGACGCGAGGGCGAAGGCTCGCGACCCTACACCGTCGTCGGCGTCGTGAGCGACATGCGGCACGACCTCTTCGATCAGACCGGCCGACCTCACGTATTTCTGCCGGTCGGATCCCTTTTCCGCGCAATGCTGACGATTCACGTGCGTACGACGCCTGGCGTTCCCGAGACGGCGGTCCTTGGAACGATCCGCCGCGAGCTGCAGGCCCTGGATCCGCGTCTTCCGATTCTTTCCGCAAAAACGATGACGGAGCAGCGCTACAGGAGTCTCACGGAATGGAGTGTCCGCGCCGCGGCGACGATGTTCGCGACGCTCGGCGGGCTCGCGCTGGTGCTCGCGACGATCGGCGTGTACGGGTTGAAGGCCTACGACGTCTCTCGCAGGACGCGTGAAATCGGAATCCGGATGGCGCTCGGCGCCACCAGCGGTGACGTTGCGCGACTGCTGCTCGGCGAAGGCGCTCGCACGACGATCGTTGGTCTGCTGATCGGCGTGCTGCTCGCAGCTGGAATCGGCAAGCTGGCGAGCGGCCTGCTGTATCAGGTCAGCCCGTTCGATCCCATTGTGATCACGATCGCGAGCCTTGTGCTGACGCTCGCCGCGCTGAGCGCCTGCTACGTCCCCGCGCGCCGGGCGACACGCGTGGCGCCGCTCGAGGCGCTCAGGACGGAGTGACGCGTGTAGGGCTGAGGAGGCAAGGCTCAGGGCTCAGCGAAGGGCTCATGGCTGATCGGTCAAGAGCCGAAAAGCGCGGCCGATCGCGTATCGTTACCGCATGCGCGCCCCGGTGGTTCGTCACCTGGCAGCCCTCGCAACAGCCTCGACCTGCCTCCTGACTGCGACGGCCGCGCAATCCCCGCCGGCCGACCACGCGCCGACCTTCGAGCTCGTGCAGCCGGAGCTCTTCGGCGCGCCGGGAGGACAACCGAACGCCTGGGCGGATTTCGACAACGACGGGCAGCTGGACGAGTTCGTCGGTTTCCGCGGCCGGCCGAATCGACTCTACAAACAGGATCACGGCCACTTTACGGATGTCGCCGCCGCGGCAGGGATTGCCGACAACGTCGAGACCCGCGTGGCCGCATGGGGCGACTACGACGCGGACGGCAACGTCGATCTCTACGTCGGCTTCGTGGGCGGTCCGCATAACAAGCTCTATCACAACGACGGCCACGGTCATTTCACGGACGTCGCGCCGTCGCTCGGCGTGGATCTCGTTGGTGTGAGCCGCCAGGCGTCGTGGATCGACTACGACAACGACGGCGACCTCGATCTGTTCATTGCGTTTCGCGATCAGCCGAACCGCCTGTTCCGCAACGACGGCGGACGCTTCACGGACGTGACGGCTGCGTCCGGCATCGGCGATCCGCGCAAGACCGTCGGCGCCGTGTGGTTCGACATCGATGGTGACGGCGACCTGGACCTTTTCGTCGCCAATCAGAATGGCGACGCCAACGGCTTATTCAGAAATGACGGCGGTAAATTCGTTGACGTCGCGCGCGAATGGGGCGTGGACGCCTCCGGCCGATCGGCGGAATTCGGCGGCGTGGGACCCGCGGTTGCGGATTTCGACGGTGACGGTCGGTTCGATCTCTTTGTCGCCAACTACGGACCGAGTGTCCTGTACCGGAACGACAACGGACGCCGTTTCGTGGATGTGTCCGCCGCGACCGGACTGACCTTCGAAGGCCACGCCACGACGCCGGTGTGGGGCGACTACGACAACGACGGCCGGCCCGATCTGTATGTCGCTAAGTTCCTCGTCAACGTCACTCACTATCGTGACCATCTGTTCCATAACGACGGCGGGCACTTCCATGACGTGCTGTCGCCGTTCCTCGATCAGCACGATGCCAGTCACGGCGTCCAATGGGTGGATTTCGATCAAGACGGCGCGCTCGATCTCGCGCTGACCAACAACGACCCCGGCGGCGGACACTTCCTGTTCCGCAACGTGCTGCCTCCAGAGGTCGCGCGTCGCGGGCTTTCAGTGGATGTGGTGGACGCTCACGGCCGACGGACGCTGGCGGGCGCCGAAGTGCGGGTTTATGCGGCCGGGACACGCCGCCTGATCTCGTCAGGCCTCGTGGATACCGGCGGTGGGTACTGCTCGCAGAACGTCATGCCCGTTCACGTCGCGGCGGGCGACGCCGCGCGCGTGGACGTCGAGGTCACTTCGATGACGCGCAACGGGCGAAAAACGACAGCGCGGCGCGGATTGCGGATTGCGGATTTCGGAATGCGGATTGAAGTGCGCGTGTCGCGCTGACAGGCGCGTGTCGATTCGCGAGCCTCAATCAGTCCGCAATCCGCAATCCGAAATCCGCAAGTTCACGGCGCGGTCGTGTTCTTCGGCGTTCCGCGCTTCTGTTTTTCGACCATCGCCTGGACGTCGGCGGCGAGCTTCTTCGCGTCGTACGCGATGCCGTCCTTGATCGTCCATTTCACGCCGCCGACGCGTTCGACCTTCCCGGTCTTGTCGTTCAGCCGGATCGTGCCGTTCGCGTAGAGCACCTTGAAGTTCTGCAGCGGGTTCTGATCGACGACGACCATGTCGGCCAGCATGCCCTCGCGCACGACGCCGAATTCGGGCGCCCGGTGAGAAGCGCCGAGCGGATCGTTCAAAGTCAGCGCGCCGTTCATCGTCGCCGACTGGATGACTTCGAGCGGATGGAAGCCGGCCTCCTGCAGGAGCTCGAACTCGTTGATGTAGCCGAAGCCGTAAGTCTGGTAGATGAAGCCGGAGTCGGAATCCCGTCGTGACCCGGCCGCCCATCTTCTTGTAATCGTTCATCAGCTTGAACCACACCTGGTAGAAGTTGCGGAACGCGACTTCGTCCTCGGTGGTCCAGTCGTACCAGTAGGCTCCGTGATTCTGGCGGTCGGGCGTGTAGAACGTCATCAGCGAGGGCAGCGTGAACTTGTCGTGCCACTCCGCCGCGCGGAAGCGCATGACGTCGCGTCCGGCCGAGTAGATCGTCAACGTCGGATCGAACGTCGTCCCGAGCTTCAGGTGCTCTTCGAGGTACGCCTTCCATTCCGGGCTGCCGGGCGGATGGATCTTGTCCCACAGTCGAGCGACCTGGCTGAATCGATCCTGCTCGTTGTTGTAGTTCTGCGTGACCGGGTACGGCTGCACGACGTAATCCTTGAGCAGCGATTCGAAGTGCCCGTAGAAATGCGTGACCGTTCCGAGTCCCATGCGCGCGGCTTTGATCGCGTTGACCTGCACGACGCCGGTCTGCTGCAGATGCGCGGTCGTGCCCATGCCCAGCTTCCTGGCGTCCTGGCAGTAGATCTCCATCAAGTCGGGACGCTCGGCTCCAAGCTTGATACCGTCGACGCCGTTCGCGTGCGCCCATTCGACCCAGGCGTGTGCGTTTTCCGCGGTGACGGGAACACCCTTGCCCCAGCCGGATCCCGGACGCTGATAGTTGTAGATTCGCGGCGCGACGATTTCGTTGCGCGCGCTGCGATCCTTTTCCTTCACGGCGAGCGCGTTGTCGGTCAGCGGGACGCCCCGTACGGTCGTGACGCCGTGCGCGAGCCAGAGCTTGTAGGGATATTCCGCGTCCGGATTCTTCGGCGCGCCGCCAGCGTGGACATGGAGATCCACGAACCCGGGCATCACGTACATGCCTGTCGCATCGATCTCGTGGTCGGCCTGCGGGCCACGGTTCGGACGCAGCGGCATTCCAGGCGTGCCGGCGTTGCGGATCTGCGTGATCCGGTTGCCGTTGACGACGATGTCCACCGGCCCGCGCGGCGGGCCGCCCGTGCCGTCGATGAGCATCGCGCCGCGGACCACCATCGTCTTGTAAGGCCCGAAGCCCTCGCCCGGAGCACGATTCGGCGCGGGATTGAGCGTGTCCCGCTGGATCGGTTGCTCCGCGAGCGGTTGCACCGGATTCTGCGCGAAGAGCAACGTCGCGGTGCTGATGATCGAGACGACGATGAAGATGGAGCGCGACGGCTTCAGTCGAGCGCTCGGCCGAGCGACGGATTTCAACATCGATCCTCCGAAAAGCGCCATTCTACTCCGCGCGCAGCGCTCTGGTCGGGTCGACACGCGTCGCGCGCCAGGCGGGGATCGTGCACGCGGTCAGGGCAACGGCGAACAGGACGCCGACGACGGCCGCGAACGTCGTGGGGTCCGTGGCCTCGATGCCGAAGAGAAGCCCTTCGATCGTGCGGGAAAGCGCGATCGCGCCGGCGAGCCCGAGGCCGATGCCGACGACAGCCGTCACAAGGCCTTGACCGACGATGAGCGAGAGGACATGGCGCGGGTCGGCCCCGAGCGCCATCCGCACGCCGATTTCATGCGTCCGCTCCGTGACACCGTGTGACACAACGCCGTAGAGGCCGATCGACGCAAGCGCAAGCGCGACGGCGGCGAACATCATGAACACGATCATCGACATCCGCTGACGCGCCATCGAGCTGTCGAGAATCTGATCCATCGTCCGCTTGCCGTAGAGCGGAAGGTCCTTGTCGAGATCGCGGACGATCGATTCGAGCGTCGGCATCAACGCCGCAGGATCCGCCGCCGTCCGCGCGACGATGGCGAGGTAGTTCATCGACACCTGGTCGAGTGGCAGGTACACCTGAAGCGGCGTCTCGTTCGTGACGCCGTTGAACTTGACGTCGGCCACGACGCCGATGACTTCCGTCCAGTTGCCCTTGTCCTCGGGCCAGCCCTGCTTGAGGCTCTGGCCGATCGCATTTTCCCCCGGCCACATCCGGTTCGCGAACGACTCGTTCACGATGGCGACGCGAGGTGAAGATTCCGTGTCGTGCGGCACGAAATAGCGTCCGCGCAGCAGCCGCATGCCGACGGTTTCGAAGTACTCCGGGCTGACCGGTGTGAACGCCGCGCTCGGCAGCTGCGCCCGCTCGGGAACCGGCTTGCCGGAGACGATGTAGATGGAGTTCCACTGCGAGCCATCGATGGGGAGCACGAAAGTGAGCGCGGCGCGGGTCACGCCGGGAATGGCGCGGAGGCGTCCGAGCAGCTCGTCGCGGAACGTGCGCTGCCGCGCGTCGGTCCACTGGTCGCCGTTGAGGATGAACTGAGCGGTGACGAGATGGTCCGGGCGGAATCCGGTGTCGACGGCCGTCGTGCGCTGCAGCGTCCGAATCATCAGACCGGCGCCGATGAGGAGGATCAGCGCCAGCGCCGTCTCGGCGATCATCAGCCCGCGCCGCAGACGGTGCGACCCGGCGGCAAATGCGGCGGAGCGTCCGCGAATCAGTGCCTGCTGGCCGCCAATCCCGGACGCCTGGAATGCAGGAAACGCGCCGAAGACGAGCCCGCAGACCATCGAGGCCGCCAGCGCGAAGCCAAGCGCCGCGCCATCCAGCCCGACGCCGTCGAGCCGCGGCGTCCCTTCGGGAGCGGCGCTGACGAGCGCGCGCAGCAGCCAGGAGGCGAGCACGATTCCGAGTGCGCCGCCGGCGGTCGAGACGAGTGTGCTCTCGACCAGCAGCTGCGACGTCAGGCGTCCGCGTCCGCCACCGAGCGCCGCTCGTACGGCGAGCTCGTGCCGGCGCGCCGCGCCTCTCGCAATGAGGAGGTTGGCGACGTTGACGCACGCGATGAGCAGCAGAAAGCCCACGGCGCCGAACAGCGCGAGCAGCGTCAGCTTGATGCCAGACACCAGGCGGTCCGACAGCATCTCCGCGTGCGCCAGAACGCCGGCGTTCGTGTCGGGGTGCTCGCGCTCGAGCGCGATCGAGATGCGGCGCAGCTCGCTGTCCGCCAGGTCCAGGCTGACGCCGGGTTTGAGCCGCCCGAGCGCGCTGAACCCGTTGTGATTGCCGCGCGCTCGCAGTAACTCTGTGCCGGAGATGGAGCCCACGGTGACGAACAGGTCGTACGGCCTCAGGTACTCGAACCCGCGCGGCAGGACGCCGACGAGCGTATGGACGCGCGCGTTGAGCGTCAGCGTGCGGCCGATCGCTGACGGATCGCCCGCAAGCTGGGTCCGCCAGAACGCGTCCGACACGATCGCGGCTGGCTCGGCGTTGGGCAGGTCATCCGCGTCCGTGAAGCTGCGCCCGATCGCGGGCGCCACGCCCAGCGCCCGGAAGAAGTTGCCGGTGACGCGACGCGCCCGCAGGCGCTGCGCGCGCTCGACGCCCGTGAGCGTCTGCGGTTCCTCGCGCGATGCCGAAAGCACGTCGAACGATTGCGATCGCTCGCGCCAGTCCAGGTAGTTGAGCCACGACAGCGACATCGTGCCGCCCTTGGCGTTCACTTCCGTGGCGAACACCAGCCGATCGGGATCGTTGAGCGGGAGCGGCCGCAGCAGGATGCCGTTCACCATCGAGAAGATCGCCGTCGACGCCCCGACGCCGAGCGCCAGCGTCGTCAGCACGGCGATCGTGAACGTCGGCGTCCGCGCATACGATCGCACGGCGTACTTGATGTCCTGCCAGAGCCGCTCGAGCCACATGTGTCTGCTCCGTGTAACAACGTGCTGTTTCCGTTGTCCTGAGTATCGAATCGCGATCGATATTGACTGACGCCAGTACCACGCCGCCGCGCGCCGGCCTCCTTCGACTCGGGCCCGGGCGCGGAACTCCTCGAGCAGATCGCCGCGCATCGTGGCGCCTCGATCGCCTGGCGGCATCGCCCACAGGAGCAGCCGGTCGGCGAGCGTCGGTGGTCGCCCGGTCACGAGGATGGCTCGTTGAGCAGATGTTCGATGCCGCGCCACATCCGCCGCATGATGTCGCGCGACGCGCGGAGCGCCGCCATGCCCGATGACGTCAGCGCGTACCGGCGGCGGGGCAGGCCGTCGCGATCGTCGGTTCCCGCGGCGAGCTTCCAGCGGATCAATCCCTTGTTCTCGAGCCGATCGAAGGAGGTGTAGAGCGCGCCGCGCGAGACCCGGCGCCCGGCGCGCTCCTCGAGCGCGCGGGCGACCTCGACCGCGTAGGCGTCCTCGCCGAGCCGAAGGACCGTCAGCAGAAGGAGTTGCTCGAATTCCCCAAGATAGGTGGCCATGGTCGAAGTCTACTTTGTAGACTCGTTAGACGGCCGGTCCGGCGAAAAGGTTGGCCCGACGGATCCGTTGGCGTCCGCCGCGCGTGCGGGTAGACTGCGCGCGTGAGGTCCATCATGAATCGCCGCCGAGTCTTCACGTGCGCCGCCGGCCTCGTCATCGCGTCCGGCCTGGCGCTCCTGGCCCAGCAGCAGGCCGCAGAAGCTCCCGCCGCCGACCGCCGCGCCCAGACGCGCCCGGCCGTCGCCGGCCTGAACGGCCTGGTCGCCACCGGCCACCCCATTGCGTCGTCCGCCGGCCTGCAGATGCTGCTGAAGGGCGGCAACGCGTTTGATGCGGCGGTCGCCGTCGGCGTGATGGCGCCGCTCGGCGAGCCGGAAATGAACGGCATCGGCGGCAACGGCTTCGCCACGCTGTTCGACCGGAAGAGCGGGAAGGTGCTGTCGCTGTCGATGGCGGGCGCGGCGCCGAAAGGTCTCAAGCCATCGGAGATGACGCCGGAGACTCTCGACACCGGCATGAACGCCGGCATCGTCCCGGGCAATCTCGGCGGCTATCTGTATCTCCTCGATCGCTTCGGCACGATGAGCGTCGCCGACGTGTTCGCGCCGGCCATCGAGTACGCCGAAAAGGGCTATCCGATCGACACGATGCTCGCCGACAGCATCGCGCGCGGGAAAGCCAAGCTGGCGCAGTATCCGACGACGGCAAAAATCTTCATGCCGGGCGGGAACCCGCTCAAGGCCGGCGATCTCCTGAAGAATCCGGACTACGCCGCGACGCTGCGGAAACTGGTCGAGGCCGAGCAGCAGGCGAAGAGCGGCGGACGATCGGCGGGCATTCACGCCGCGTTCAATCGGTTCTACAAAGGCGACATTGCGCAGGAATTCGAGCGCTTCTTCAGCGAGAACCGCGGCGTGATGCGCGCGGCGGATCTCGCGGCCTACGAACCGAAGTGGACCGAGCCGTTGCACACGACGTATCGCGGCTACGACGTGTACAGCAATCCGTCCACGTCGCGCGGCGGCTTCGAAGTGCTCATGCAGGCGAACCTCGTCGAGGGCTTCGATCTGAAAGGTTTCGGTGCGCAGTCGCCGAAGACGCTGCACGCCGAAATCGAAGCGATCAAGCTCGCGAAAGCCGACATCTATCGGTACGTCGCCGACCCGAAATTCTCGGCCGTGCCGACCGCCGGGATGCTGTCGAAGGATTACGCGGCCTCCCGTCGATCGTTGATCGACTTCGCGCGGCCGTCTGCCTACCCGACCGCCGGAGCGCCCGCAGGTGCGACGAGCACGTCACAGCCGCCCGCCGGCTCGAAGCCGTTCAACGACGACTACGATGCCGAACAGCACACGACGAGCTTCTCCATCATCGACAGGTTCGGCAACGCCATCGGCGTCACGCCGACGCTCGGCGGCCTCTTCGGCAACAACGTCGTCGTCGGAAACACCGGGCTGCTGCTGAACAACGGCATCCGCCTCGGATCGACATCGCCGTACCCGACCGACGTCAATTACGTCGGCGCGGGCAAAATCCCGATTCTCAACAACTCACCGGTGGTTGTATTGAAGGATGGGAAGCCCGCGTTCGTCTTCGGGACGCCGGGAGGCGAGACGATCGGTCAGACCGAATTCCAGGTCCTCGTCAACCTCGTCGACTTCGATCTGCCGGTGCAGCAGGCGATCGAGGCGCCGCGCTTCGTGCTCGACGCGAAGCCGAACTTCTACAAGACTGGCGCGGAAATAGTCGTGAACATCGAGAATCGCACGCCCGCGGACACGATCGCGGCGCTCAAGGCGATGGGGCACAATTTGCGCGTGCTGCCCGGCTGGGGGAGCCTCGGCCACATGCAGGCGATCCGCATCGACCCGAAGACCGGGACGATGATGGCCGGCGCCGACCCCAGACGGACAGGCTACGCAGTCGGCTACTGAAGCATGTGTTTATTTCTTCGCGCCCATTTCTTCTTGCAGGCGCTGGATTCTTCCGGGGAGCCCCCCGAAGAGCGCGGCGACTTGTGAAGAGTAGCCCGTGTACTTCTCGGGCACCTTCCATTCGCCGGCTGCCTGCTCGGGCGTCTTGCCCGCCTTGAGCGCAGCCTGCGCCCAGGTCAGGAAGTCCTGGTTGAAGTCTGCGAACTGCTTCACGTCCGCCCACGTCGTCGTCGTGTTGCTGTGCCCGTTGATGACGGTGTCCACGTTCTTGATGCCGTTGTAGCCCTTGTTCACCGTCTCGGGATAGTGCAGCACGCTGCCGCCGTTCGCGGCGTCGACGAGCGGCAGGCCCTTGGCCGCAAACAGATCGCCGACGTGCGCGGTGCGCAGCGCCGGAAACACGACCCACGCGTCGCCGTTGGTGTGACCCGGCCCGAAGTAATAGAGGTCGATCTGATCGGCGCCCTTCCCGACGGTCATCTTGTCCTTGAAGGTCTTCTTCGCCATCCCGCGGTTGTTGTTCTGCTTGAAGATGTCCATCTTCTCCATGTTGGCTTTCGTGTTCTCCTGCGTGATCACTTCGACCGTCGCCGGAAATTCCACGTTGCCGCTCACATGGTCGCCATGGGTGTGCGTGTTGATCAGGGTGGTGATCGGCTTGTTCGTCAGCTCCTTGATCTTGTCGAGGATCGGCTGACCCCAACCCGGGTTCTTCGCGTCCACGACAACGACGCCCGTCGTCGCCACGAACACGGCAGTGTTGCCGCCGCCGCCCTTGAGGACGAAGAGGTTGTCCTTCACTTTGTCCACTTCCACGACTTTCGGGCCTTGCTGCTGGGGTGGCTGATACGCCCTGACGGTGAGCGACAGCGCACCGACCGCGACGAGCAGGCCGAGGACCAGGCCTCGTTTCATGAGATCCCTCCAGGAAAAAAGACACGTTGCACGAACCAGAACGTTCCCGCCGCTATCACGACGATCGATCCTGCGACCGCAAGCCTTCTGCCGGCCTCCTCGCTGCGGGATCGCAGCGCCGACAACGCCGACGCCACGGCGACAACGACGGCCAGTTGACCGATTTCGATGCCGGCGTTGAACGAGACGAGTGCCGATGCAAGCGCCCGCGGCGGCAGGTTCATGGAGCGTAGAACGTTAGCAAATCCGAAGCCGTGGATAAAGCCGAACGTGAACGCAATCCAGGCACGCACGTCGCGGCCGCCGCCGGGTGCCGCGACGATGAGGTTGTCGGCGCCGACGTACACGATGCTCAGGGCAATGGCCGGTTCGACCAGCCGAAGGGAAGGGTTGACGATGTTGAACGACGCCAGCGTCAGCGTCAGGACGTGTCCAACGGTGAACGCAGTGACGATAAGCGACAGGTGGAGCAGGGATCCGCCCAGCAACAGGAGCCCGAGCAGAAACATCAGGTGGTCTGGTCCGATGACGATATGCCGGATTCCGGAAGGGACCATCATCCGGGCGACGGCGAACGCGCCCTGCCGCGAGCCGGAGTAGTACACGAACTGGGTGTGCGCGTCGTCCAGGATCGCCTGCGTGAGGGCGGATCCTTCGTACATGTTGATGAAGGTCTGGTGCGCCGGATCGTACGGGAAGAGTTTCAGACTGATCGTCACGCGTCCGGGAGGTGACGCGAGTGGGTAGCGGACCAGCAGTCTCAGCGCTTGCCGATCTGGAACGGCTTCGACGCTCGACCACGATGCGGCCAGCGGTTGACCATCCGCGGCGACCGTGATGCGGGGCGCGACGAGCGCGATCGCCGCAGCGGCCTGCTGCGCGAGCACGGCTGCGTCGAGCAGGCGATCGGGCGGCTCGATGTTCAGGTCGTGCCCGACGTCGAACATGTGCGCGATGAGCGATCCGACGATCGCATCCCGTTCGATGCGGAGATCGAGATACGTGAACGGAGCCGGATGCGCCAGAGCCGGCGCCGGCCGCATGAAAATGCCCACCGACAGCGCAAGGACCGCGAACCGTCGCAAGACGGGAATCGTAGCAAACTCTCAAGGCTCACGTCTCGACTCTCAGGATTCAGCTGAGACTTGACTCTTGAGACTTGAGACTTGAGAGTTGAGACTTGGAAGTAGCCCCAGGCGCCGTGCACCTGTCCCGATATCTCGACGTTGAGCGCCAACGCGTCCTGATCGCCGATTGCCGCGCGCTCTTTGACGGCGCCGTTCCCGGCTACGTGCCGACCGTCCGCGGCGGCGGCAGGATGCACGTGCGGATGCTCTGCCTGGGGCAACACTGGAATGGACGGGACTATCGTTACGAGCCGACGCGCGCGGACTTCGACAACCAGGCGGTTCCGCCGCTGCCTTCCTCATTTCGAGCGCTCGCCGGCGAGGTGGCGCGTGCGGCCGGCATGTTGCTCGATGCTGATATCTGCATTCTCAACTACTACGACGCCGACGGCCGCATGGGGCTGCACCAGGACAAGGACGAAAGCGAGGCCTCACTGTCGGCAGGCTACCCGGTCGTCTCAATATCGTTGGGGGACACGGCGCGATTCTTGTTCGGCGGGACACGTCGTCGCGATCCTGTCGAGTCGATGATGCTGGAATCCGGCGACGCGTTCGTGTTCGGCGGCCCTGCGCGCCTGCGGTATCACGGGGTTTCGAAGATCGTGCCCGACACCGCGCCCACGGAACTCGCGATCGCCGGGCGATTCAATCTGACGTTCAGGAAATTCTGACGTGAGAGTTGAGAGTTTGCGTCACTCGCATCTGAGAGCCATGACCGGATTGACGTTCGTCGCACGCCGCGCGGGCACGTATCCAGCGACGCCCGCGACGACCGCGAGCGCCGTGACCGCGCCGATGACCGTCAGCGGATCGGTTGGGTCGACCCCGTAGAGCTGACTCCCGATATACCGCTTCAGTCCCCACGCCGCAACGAGGCCGAGCACGATGCCGGATCCGACGAGGGTCAGGACCTCGCGCATCACGAGCCACACGACGTCGCCCTGCACCGCGCCGAGCGCCATGCGCACGCCGATTTCTCGCGTGCGCCGCGCGACGGTGTACGCCATCACGCCGTACAGCCCGATGACAGCGAGCAGCGTCGCGAGCACGCCGAACGCCGTGGAGAGCGTCGCAATCAGACGATCGTTCAGCAACGACTGATCGACCTGGGACTCCAGCGTGCGCATGTTGTACATGGGGATGTTCGAGTCCAGTTGCCGCATGACCTGACGGATCGATCCGAACGCCGCGTCAGGCTGGTTCGCGGTGCGCACGTACATGACCGCGCTGGCGGGAAATGTGTTCTCCATGAACGGAAAGTACACCTGACGAGGCAGCTCCTCGCGGACGCCCGTGTACTTCGAATCCTTGACGACGCCGATGATGGCGATCGGTGTTTTCGTCCCGGGATTCGTTCCGAAGCCGATGTGCCGCCCGAGTGGATTCTTCCCGCCGAAGTAGTGCTGCGCGTAACGCTCGCTGACGATCGCCACGCGATACGCCGGCGTGCCGTCATCGTTCGGCCCGGGCTCGTCGTAGGTGGCGTCCCGTTCGTCGAAATCGCGCCCCGCGAGGATGGGGATGCCCATCGTGTTGAAGTAACCAGGGCTGACGGCATTGCAGAACGGATTCATATCCTCGCCCGGCTTGGGTTCATAGCCTTCGACTGACATCGAGTTGTCCCACTCGTTGCCCTCGAGCAGGGCCATCTGTGCGAACGCCGTCGACGAGATGCCGGGCAGTCCGTTGACGCGGTCGACGAGCTGCTTGTCAAACTGCTTCGTCCGCACGGTCGAGTAGCCGGACAACGACGGTGCGACGTTGAAGGCGATCAGATTGTCGGTTTTCAGCCCGAGGTCGAGCAGCCGAAGGTTCCGCAGGCTTCGGATGAACACACCCGCACCGATCAGCAGCACGATTGAAATCGTCACCTGGGCGATGACCAGTCCCTTCCGCAGGCGGACACCGCCGCCGCCGACGACCGCGCCGCCCTGATCCTTGAGCGTGGGTGCAAGCCCAGGTTTCGTCGACCGCAGCGCCGGCACGAGCCCGAACGCCACTCCCGTGACGAGCGACAGCGCGAAGTTGAACACGAGCACCCGCGCGTCGATCGATCCCGTGATGACGTGCGGAATGCCGGTAGCCGGCAGAAAACCGATCAGCACGCGCGTCGTCCACGACGCCAGCGCCAGTCCGAGCAGGCCGCCCAGCGCCGCGAGCATCACGCTCTCGACGAGCAACTGGCCGACGATCCGTCCGCGACTGGCCCCGAGGGCCAGCCGGACGGCGATCTCCTTCTGTCGCGCCGACGCGCGCGCGATGAGCAGGCTCGCCACGTTCGCGCACGCGATCAGCAGGACGCCGCCGACGATGAAGAACAAAATCCTGAGCGGATCGGACAGCTGCTGTCGAATCAGCGAGCGGCCCTGCGCGGCTTCGATCAGTCCCATCTCACCCCTGAGGAAGTTCTCGCGTGTGTACGTCGTCGTGTTACTGAACGCGGACATCTGCACTTCCTGGTCGAGCAGGCCGTGGAAGAACGGCTGGAGAACAGCCAGGGCCTGTTCCCGCGTGACACCAGGCTTCAAGCGGGCGAACACGTTGACCCATCGCTGACGCCGATTGTCCAGGTCGTCCCAGTTCGGCGTCATCTGTGCCTTCAACATGATCGGCACGCGCACACTGGCGACCGCACCGATGTCCAGCCCGTCGAAGCCGGCCTGCGAGACGCCGATGATCGTGAACGTGTGGTTGTTGATCGTGATCGATCGGCCGATGACGCCCGGATCGGCGCCGAAGCGGTTGCGCCAGTAGTTGTAGCTCAGGACCGCGACGTAGCCATCGCCGCGCAGTTTGTCGTCTTGGTCGGTGATGAGTCGGCCCCTGGCCGCGCGAACGCCGAGCACCGGGAAATAAGTGCCCGTCACCAGCTCACCTGGGACTCGTTCGGTCTGCCCGTCGATGCCGACGTTCAGCGCGATCGGCCGGCGGGCGAACAGCCCGGCGAAGATTTTGGGCGTCGGCGCGGGATTCAGCACGGGCAGCGATACGCGGGTCAGCGCCGGTGCGCCGTTTCGGTCCACGAAGTTGTCGCGGAAGTCCTCGTACATCGGGAAGGACAGCACGTCGCCGTTGCCGCCAGAATTGCCGCCGTAGTGCGTGCGATTCCGGGCGCCGAGCAGGAGGGCCAGCTGTTCGGGTGCTGTGACAGGAAGCGGGCGCAACAGGACCTCGTCCACGAGGGTGAAGATGGCAGTATTCGCGCCGATTCCCAACGCGATCGACAGGAGGGCGACGACCGTGAACAGCGGCGAGCGGACCAGACCGCGCCATGCGTGTCGAAAATCGCGGAGGACGGGCATATCGCCCTTAGACGGGATCGAAGGCCGACCGGTTGACTTCCCGGGAAACGGTGCGGCAACGTGAGGCACTGCCATGGGCCGCGCCATCGAAGTCATCGACGCCGACGACCCGCGTCTCGCCGCGTATCGAAATGTCTCCGACGCGGAGCGCCTGCGATCGGACGGCCATTTCGTTGCGGAAGGCAGGCTCGTCGTTCGACGCGTCCTCGACGATCCGCGTTACCGCGTTGTGTCCGTCGTCGTCAATGAGGCTGCGCGACAGGATTTGGGCGAGGTGCTCGACCGCCTGGACGCGGGTATCGACGTGATCGTTGTCGAAGGGACCATTCTCGAGCAGGTGGCGGGCTACCACGTCCATCGAGGATGCCTCTCGCTGGTCGAGCGGCCACCGATGGCGTCGGTTGACGATGTGACGGCCGGCGAAGGAGTCGTCGTCGTTCTCGAGGGAGTGACCAACGCGGACAACGTCGGCGGTGTCTTCAGGAATGCTGCCGCATTCGGAGCCGCCGGAGTCGTCGTCAGCCCGACATGTTGCGATCCGCTCTACCGCAAGGCCATCCGCACGTCGATGGGAACGGTGTTGCGCGTTCCGTTCGCGCGCGCGGAATCATGGCCCGCCGCGCTGGTGCGGATGCGGGCCGCCGGTAGACAAATCGTCGCGCTCACGCCGCGTGCGGCTTCCCAATCGATCGCCGACTTCGCGAGCGGGCATCGTGCGAGCCGTCTCGCGCTCGTCGCAGGGACCGAGGGCGAAGGTCTGACGCCGGCAGTCGAAGCGATCGCCGACGCGCGCGTGAATATTCCGATAGCGGCGGACATCGACTCGCTGAACGTCTCGGTTGCCGTGGGAATCGCGCTGTATGCGCTGACGAGTAGACACCCCTGAGCTTCTTCGTGTCTTCGTGGCCTCTAAAAGCTCAGCCGCGCGCCGATTTCAATCCGTCGCGGCGGAGCGGCCGACGTGGCCTGCCCGAAGAACGGCGAGGTTTCGACGCCGCTGAAGTTCAGCGGGTTCGTGTGATTGAGCACGTTGAACGCCTGCGCGTACAGCTCAACGGCGTACCGCTTGGTCGAGTCGCCCGTCATCATGTCGCCGAGCACGTTCGTATCGGGACCCGCGCGCACGATTCGCACCTGCGGACCGCCGGGGCCGCTGCTCGCCGGACCGCCGAACCCAACCTTCCACGCGAGCCTCGCGCTGACGTCGATGAGCACGCTGCCGCGGCCGGTGTTGCGTGTCACGCCGGGGGGACGATCGTTGCTGATCGTGTCGCCGTTGTCGTCGCGGCCGGTGGTGATGTTGTACGGCAGCGCCGACTGAACCCGAAACGACGTGCCCAGCGTGAAGCGCCGCGGGAGCCCGATGTTGGCGAACCCCATCGCCCGATGACGCGCATCCGTCAACGCCGGGCCGCGCTCGGCGGCGAGATCGTTCGCGTCGGCTGCGAGGCTGAACGGCGAGTCGGTGCCGTTCAGCGACCGGCCGAACATGTAATTGGCGGCGATGAAGATGCGACGATCGGGCCGCGCGAAATTGAGGTTGACGCTCACGGCGTCGAACGACGACGCCGCCGTGGACTGTATCTCCGTCACCGTGCCGGCCGTCGGCTCGGGGCGAATCCCGCCAGGGCCCGGGACGTTGAGGTTGACGCCGCGCAGGGCGTTCGATCCGCGCCGGTGGATGAGCATCGCGTTCAGACGGATCGCGCCCGGCAGTTGCTGCTCGACCGCGACGTTCACTTCACGGAGCTCCGGCTGAACGAGGTTCGTCGCCAGCTGGACGCGGCCGTTCGGCAGCAGCACGGCTTCGCCGCCCGTCGCCGGATTCGGATACCCGGGCTGCGTGATCGTCACGATCTGCTGGTGCGTGCCGTCGAGCTGAACCGCCTGCTCGTACGTCTGCGCGTCGAACCAGTCGAAGAAGATGCCGCCGCCGCCGCGGACCGTCGTCCTGCCGTTCTTGAACGGTGACCACACGACGCCGCCGCGAGGTCCGATATTGAATCCGCCGACGTGCGATTGATACTCCTGGCGGACGCCGCCGCTGAGCGTCAGCGATTTCGTCGCGCGATAGTCGTCCTGGACGTAGAGCGCCGACTGCACTTGCGAGATCGACACGCGCGGATCGCCGGAATTGCGCGTGTAGGTCGTCGGACGCTCGAGGTTGTAGGCCTCCAGACTCGAAAACGTGAAGGTGCCCGTCGCGTTTCTGAGCTCGTTGGTCGAGTAGCGGCCCGCCTCAATCATCACGCCCGCTCGAGAGGCGTGCCTGCCGATCGCGATGTCGAGATCGTCAGCGACCTCGACGACGGTGTCCTGCCGGCCGCCCTCGATCTGCGCGCCCCCAGAGTTGAACGCGTTGAGCACCAGCACCGCGGGCTTGACGCTGGCAGCCTGCGAGCGGAGGTCGTCCGCAAGCCACTGAAACCGGAACTCGTTGAACGTCGACTTGCGGATCGATCCGGCAAGCGAAGCTCGAAAGACGTTCTGCTCGCGCGTCTGCTGGTAGGCGCGCTCCTGCAGGTCGTAATCGCCGACGCCGAGGTTGTCGTTGAACGTGTGGCTCCGCTGGAATTCGAATCGCAGGTTCTGTGTCTTGCTGAGCGCGTGCTCGACGCGCGCTGAAAAATTCAGCGCGTCGTTCGGCCGTGTCACGGAGTCCGAGTAGTACCCGGTCGGCAGGGCGGCGACGATCGTCTTCGAGTCGAAGGCGTTCGTGCCGTCAACCGAGGCCGAGAGCGACGTGTGTTTCCGCCAGAGCGGTCCATTCAGCGAGAATCCGACACGTTCATTGCGTTCGTCGCCCTTGGTCGGCGCAAACGCGTTCCTCGCATTGAGGGCATCGTCGCGGAAGCCGACGTTGGTGGAGCCGCGCCAGTTGTCGAGGCCCGGCTTGGTGACGATGTCGACGAACATCATGCCGGGCTCGTGGGCGTCGGCGGCGAACATGTTGCGGCGGAAACGGATCTGGGCGATTTGATCCTTCGGCGGCAAACGCCCGCCACGGAATCCGTTGACGCGCAGCACGGCGCCCGGCCCCGCCATGTCCTTCAGCATCTGCTCCATCTCGTCGGGGTCGTCGGGAAGCTCGTTGATCTCGGCCTGGCCGAGAATCGTGGCGAATGCGTCGCTGCGCGCGTCGCTCGCGCGTTCGCGCGGATCGCGGCCGACCTGGACCGTCTCCGCCAGTTTCGCGATCGACAGCTTGACCGTGCGGCTCGTCTCGCCGGCGCGCAGCCGGACGTCGCGCGAGTCATAGGTTTCGAAGCCGGGGGATTCGACGTGAAGCGCGTAGCGGCCCGGTTCGAGCAGCGCGAACTCCGCCTCGCCGCGGGATCCCGTCGCGATCGTCACGCGTTCGGAGCCCGCGACCGCCGGCCGGAGGTCAACGGTCGCGCCGACGATCACGCCGCCGCTCGGATCCACGACCGTGACGCGTAGCTTGGCGGTCTGCGCGAACGCGAGCGCGGGCCAGAGCAGAGTCAGCAACGTCAGCATCTTTCCACTGGCGCTGGGGCCCCGCCCCCAGCGCGTTCTGACGCTGATGCCTCGCTCGAGCGTCACAGGCTCTCGCTCGGCATGGCCGCAGGCGCTCGCTCTTTTTCCACAGGCGCTCCCACCCGGCCCACCTGCCCATCTGTTCTTGCGATCACTTCTTCGCGAACGTGTCGGGCTTGAACGCCGGATTGACCTTGATGGTCTTGCACGTCAGCTCCTCGATCGTCTGTCCGTCAACTGAGCGCGAGAGGTGATGCGGCAATTGCACGCCGTCAACGCTCTTGTAGTCGTCGAAGAACAGACTGATGTCGACGATCTCCGGCGGTGGAGGTGCCTGGAGGCCCCCATGCCCTGGGCCGTCCGGCGGCGGCGTGCCTTGCACGCGCTGCGTCTGGACGACCATCCGCGGCGACGTGCCACGATAGGCCATCATCAACGGTCGATGGCTTTTCTGGTCGAGGAACAGTTTCGCCGCGAAGCTCGACGATCCCTTCGCGTCAATTACGTCGGCCTTGCCGTCCGGCGCCTCGGCTTCACCGCCATAGGTGAACTCGACCGGCAGCGATGCCGGTGACGTGAGCAGCAATCCGATCGCGAGGCGCGCGAGCTCGGCACGCGAATTCCGCAGCGCCTGCGTTTCGGCATCGCTTCCCGGGGCGGGCGGCGGCGGCGTCCGGATGATCATTCCGGGCGGCGCGTTGATCGTCCTCATGCTGCGAAGCAATCGTGTCGCCGTTCAGACCCTGCTCGTTCACCACCAGCGCCGAGTCGCCCATCGGGCTGATGGTCTCGGTGCGCAGCATCTTGTCGGGCAGCTGGAGATCGAGCGTCAGCTCACCCGAAATCTGGCGATCACCGACCGATCGCGCCACGGTGCCGGCGCACGAGAGTCCCTGCACGCTGGCGGCCCGGTCACCGCCGATGGCGGCGCTCGCTTTCGCGAGCAGGTCAGCCGCCTTGGCATCGCCCGCGGCCCGCGCGGCGTAGCCGCCGAGCGCCATGGCGGCTCGCGATGAGAAAACTCAGTATCCGCTGCATGTCATCACCTCGTGTCCGGTCTCACGAGTATGACGAGTGCGCGCGGGCGAAGTTGTTATCTCTCGGCAATCGTTTTGTAAGAAATGTAAAGCGCCGTTCCGGGACGCCGATTTCGCGTAGAGTGAAACCGTGACGCGAACGGTGTGGCAGGCGACGCTCGGCGCGGCGCTCGTGGCGCTGCTGGCCGTCCTGGGCACGCTGCAGTACCGATGGCTGGGCGACGTGAGCAACGCCGAGCGCGATCGTCTGAGGGCCAGCCTGCGGACACGCGCGACGGACTTCAGCCGGGCCTTCGATCGCGAAATCACCCGGCTGTATCTGGCCTTCCACGTCGAGGGCGACGAGTTCGATCGCGATCCCGCGGGCCGCCTGAGCACGGCCTATCAGCGCGCCCAGCAGGTGGCGGCCGAGAGCGGCGGCGAGGGGCTCGTCAAGGGCGTGTTTCTCGTCGACGCCCGCGCCGAAAACCCCGGCGCGCCACAGCTGCTGAATCCTGGCACGCGCACGCTCGTGCCCGTGGAATGGCCGTCCGCATTCGACAGCTGGAAGCGGCGCGCGGGCAACCTCGCGCCGCCCGCGCCAGGATTCCTGCCGCCGCTGTTCATGGCGGACGCCGTCGACGCCACAACGCCCGCGCTCATCGTGCCGCTGCCGACGATGACGCGACTCGAACAGGGTGGGCGCGTCGCGGTCATTCCCGACCCGCGCGGCGTCGCGCGCACCGTCGTCGTCTGGCTCGATCCCGATCGACTGCGTGCCCTCGTTGAATCGCTGGTGGTCAGGCAGTTCGGATCGAACGACGACTCCGAGTTCTACGTGACCGTGTCCACGCGCGAATCGCCGGGTTCGGTCGTCTACTCCTCGGCCTCGGGCGTCAGCATCTCTGCGCGCGATGCGGACGTGACGACGGGGGTCTTCGACCTGCGACTCGATGAGCTCAATCACTTCACGGCGCAGGTGCCGCCGCCCGGCGACCGCGGACCGAACGTCGACAGAAACCACGTTGCGATCACAATCGTCCGTCGCGCCACGGGCCCGGACGGCCCGCGCGTGCTGATGACCGGCGGCGAGAACCAGGGCGCGTGGCAGGTCTTCATTCGGTACAAGAGCGGATCGCTCGACGCGCTGGTCGCGCGGTCTCGCACTCGAAACGTGGCGATAAGCCTCGGCGTGCTCGCGCTGCTGGCCGCCGGTTTCGTGTTCGTCATCGGATCGGCGCTGCGGCAGCAGCGTCTGGCGCGTCAGCAGATGGAATTCGTGGCCGCCGTCTCGCACGAGTTGCGGACCCCGCTCGCCGTGATCCGGTCGGCCGCCGAAAATCTCGCCGACGGCGTCGTCGGTGACGGCGCACAGGTCCGGCGCTACGGATCGCTCATACGGTCGGAAGGTCTCAGACTGTCGGATATGGTCGAGCGCGTCATGGAGTATGCGGGAATCAATGCCGGCGCGGCGCGTTCCCGCACCGAAGTTGACGTGGCCCGATTGATCGATGAGGCGGTGGCGGCGGCGTCCGCTGAGGCCCGAGATCGCGAGATTCGGATCGACACGCTCGTCGCGAAGGATCTCGCGCCCGTCCTCGGCGACGCGGATGCACTGCGATCGGCCGTCCAGAACCTTCTTGCTAACGCGATCAAGTACAGCAGAAACGGATCGACGGTCGACGTGCGCGCGGAATCCGGTGCTGACGTCGTTCGTATCGTGGTGGCCGACCACGGGCTCGGCATCGATGCCGATGACGTGCCGCACATCTTCAAGCCCTTCTACCGCGGCCGTCATGCTCGTGACGCGCAGATTCGCGGAACCGGCGTCGGGCTCAGCGTCGTCCGTCATGTCGTCGACGCGCATCAGGGCGATGTGCGGGTGAGCAGTCGTGTCGGCGAAGGGACCACGGTCACGCTGACGCTTCGCGCGGCGTCGCGATCGCAGGCCGTCGTGGCGGAGGCGCGCGCGACGACGTGAGCACGGCGGCGCGGGTGCTGGTCGTCGAGGACGAGGCCGGACTGCGGCTGACGCTCAGCGACCGCTTGACGAGCGAAGGCTACGATGTCGAAGTCGCCGCGGACGGCGAAGCCGGCCTGGCCAGGGCGACGAGCGGTGCGTTCGACCTCATCGTGCTCGACGTCATGCTACCGCGGGTGAATGGCTTCGACGTCTGCCGCGAGGTCCGGCGCCGCGGGGTCACGACGCCGATTCTGATGCTGACGGCGCGGGGTCAGGTCGTGGACAAAGTCGTCGGCCTGAAGCTGGGCGCCGACGATTACCTCACCAAGCCGTTCGAAGCGATCGAGCTCGTCGCGCGCCTCGAGGCGCTGCTGCGCCGGCGTCCGTCCGGCGCGGTCGCCGGGGGCGACACGTTTCGCTTCGGCGACGTCGTCGTCGATCTGCGGAAGATGGAGATCACGCGCGCGGGACGACCCGTCGATCTGTCCGCGCGTGAATTCAAGCTGCTGCGGCATTTCATCGCGCATCGCGGCGCGACGCTGACGCGTGACGAACTGCTGACGGAAGTCTGGGGCTACGAGGAGATGCCGTTGACGCGGACCGTCGACGTCCACGTCGCCGGGCTGCGGCAGAAGATCGAAGCGAATCCAAAATCCCCCGAGTTCATCCTGACCGTCCACGGCCTCGGCTACAAATTCGTCGGCTGATTCTGTGCCTGGCACCGGCCTCGGTGCCAGGCGCCGCTGCAGCCAGGTACCGGTTGGCGCGGATTTCTTAAGGCTCGGCAATTGCTCCACTGCCCGGAACCGGCCCAAAACGCCGGCCAATGGGAGGTGGATATGCAGAAATTGATCGGGTTGGCGATGGCGGCCGCGGCAATTCTTCGCAGCGACCCGGTGCTCGTCACGCGCGTCACTGCAGGCGACGCCGTCACCGTGGCGACGGTCGGCCGCGTAGGCCTGCTCGGCATCGAGGCGCAGCCGGGTCCGCGCGCCCGCGAGCGGCTCGAGTCGCTCGTCGTCCGGCGCTGGGTCCGTCTCGAATATGACGATGCGCCGGGCAGCCACGCGTCGGTGCATCGCGCGTATCTGATGCTGGACACGGGGGAGTTCGTCAACGCGACGCTCGTCCGCGAAGGCCTCGCGCGCGTCACGGCGCACGGGAAGTTTTCACGCCGCCTTGAGCTCGAGCGCGCGGAGGACGAGGCGCGGCGGTTCCGTCGTGGATTGTGGGCGAGTTATACTGCGGACCGGCCGTGGCAGTCCCTGTCGAGCTCGCGTCAGAGCGGAAAATCCGCGAATACAACAAGCTCCATTACCGATTCAATCACTGGCCGATCTGGATCTTCGTCTTCTTCATCGCGCCCGGACCGCTGACCTTCGAGCTCTTCGAGCACGGATTCGACGCCCGCATGTTCGCGTGGCTCGCGGTCGTCCTCATAGGAACCGGGATCGCCGGCCTGCGCGGACGATTGCCGGGCGTCGAGCCCAGGCCGTACATCATCCGCTTCACCGAGGACCGGCCCAATCCGCTGTACCGCCGCGTCTGCTACACCGTCGCCTGGAGCGAGGTGATCACGTTCGCCGTGCTGAACATCGCCGGTCTGCTCGTCGCCATCGTGACCGGCCGCTGGCACCTCAAGGAGATCTATCAGTACGCGTACTTTCCGATCGCCGGATCGATCCTGCTGCTCGGCGCGCTCGGACTGCTCCCACGAGTGAAAGCGTCCACGAGAGGCGAGGGCCACGAGCGCCGGTACTTCTACGGATCGGTCTGGGCCGTCTGCTGGGCGCAGCCCATCCTCTGGATCCTCTGGAAGGTCGTGCCGAGAACACGCGCGGGCGACACCTTGAAGCTCGTCGTTTTCGTCAGCGTTCTGGCGGTCGTCGGACACCTCGCGCGCCTGGGCCGTTTACCGCGAACCCGGCCGATCGTCCCCGGTGAACTGGCTGTGTCAGACTGACTGTCACGGAACGATCGCCTCGCTCGTCTTGCCTTGTATGGACACCGACAGGGCACCCGCTGATCACTGGCTGACGGCCGCGGTTCTGGCCCATCTGCTGGTCACGTTCGCTCACGGCGCCGCCCACCGTGGCGCGGACGTCGGCTTGGGACCTGCAGCGACGATCTACGTGCTGCTGGTGATCGAGGTCGGCCCCATTCTTGGCCTGGTGCTGTCGAGGTCCCGTCCGGCGCTCGGCGGCTGGACGGTCGCCGGGTCGATGGCCGGCGCGCTCGTCTTCGGCTTCGTCAACCATTTCGTATTGATCAGCCCGGATCACGTCAGCCATGTGGCCGCGCAATGGCGTCCGCTCTTCGCCACGACCGCGGGGCTCCTCGTCGTTTCCGAATTGGCGGGCGTCGTCGCCGGCGGTCGGCACGCGACGCGCCCGGTGGAGGTCAAGTCATGAAAGTCTTTGTTGCGGGCGCGTCTGGAACCATCGGCGTTCCGCTCGTTCGTGCGCTCGTCAAAGCGGGGCACGATGTCACCGCGATGACGCGCACGCCGTCGAAGCAGGAATCACTTCGAGCCCTCGGCGCAAAGCCCGTCGTCGCCGACGCGCTCGATGCCGCCGCGGTCACGCGCGTCGTGGCGGCCGCTGCGCCAGACGTCGTCATCCACCAGCTGACGGCATTGCCGAAGGCGGGCGGCGTGAAACGCGCTGCGGATCTGGAACCGACGAACCGGCTTCGCATCGACGGCACTCGCAACCTGGTGAGCGCAGCCGTCGCCGCGCACGCGAGGCGAATCATCGTCGGGTCGTTCGCGCTGCTCCGCGCGGCCGGACCGGACACGCCCGCGGCCAGTCGCGCGGGTGCCGAGGCGGTCGGGTCGATGGAATCGCAGATCCTCGAAGCGAGCCGGCGCGGCCTCATCGAAGGCGTGGTGCTCCGTTATGGACTCTTCTACGGACCGGATAATCCGGCGACGAAAAACATGATCACGATGGCCCGCCGCAGGATGCTTCCGGTCATCCGGGGCGATCGAAGTCTCCTTCCGGTGATTCACGTCGACGACGCGGTCAGTGCGACCCTCGCGGCGCTCGATCACGGCGAACCCGGCGGCGTTTACGAAATCGTCGACGATCGGCCGGTGAGTATGACCGACATCGTGACGACGCTCGCGGATCGTGTCGGGGCGCCGCGTCCCTTCACGGTGCCGGCCTGGCTGCCGCGTCTGCTCGCGCCGTACATGGCGCAAATCACGTCGATCCGCCTGCCGCTGTCGAACGCCGCGGCCCGCACGGCGCTCGGCTGGCGTCCGCGATATCCGACCATCGACGACGGCTTGACATTTTCACAAGCAGCCTGACATGCCGACCGCCGATTCGTTCGAGACGTATCGTCCGAAGCTGTTCGCCGTCGCGTACCGCATGCTCGGGAGCGCCAGCGAGGCCGAGGACGCCGTGCAGGACGCGTGGCTTCGCTACGCCACGTCCACGCGATCGGACGTGCGATCGCCCGAGGCGTTTCTCACGACGATCGTCACCCGCCTCTGCCTCGACCGGCTGAAATCCTCGCGCGCCACCCGCGAGCAGTACGTCGGCCCGTGGCTGCCGGAGCCGATCCTCACGGACGAGCGTCCGGGACCGGAGGCCGCGGCGGCGCTGGCCGAATCCGTGTCGCTGGCGTTCATGGTGCTCCTCGAAACGCTTTCTCCTGAGGAGCGTGCCGCGTTTCTCCTGCGCGAAGTGTTCGAGTACGACTCGCGCGAAATCGGCCAGATGCTGAAGACCTCGCCCGAAAACGCGCGGCAGCTCGCCCACCGCGCGAAGTCTCGGCTCGGCGACGGCCGCGCGCACGCACGTGCAGCCGCCGGCGACTCGAACAGAAAGCGTGAGATCGTCAAGCGCTTCGCCACGGCGCTGCGAGACGGCGACGCGGACGCGCTGACCGACGTCCTGGCCAGTGACGTCGTCCTGGTGAGCGACGGCGGCGGGAAGGTATCCGCGGCGCGGCGGCCGCTCGTCGGGCGCGCAGAGGTCTTGAACCTCCTCACCGGCATCCGTCGCATCGCGACGTCGGAGGGGATCGATCTCAACCGCATCCGGCTCGACGTCGTCGACGTCAACGGCGATCCCGCGGTCTCGATCGCGATCGATGGCCGCGTGGATTCGATCTACACGTGCTCCTTCCACGGGGACACGATCAGCGCGTTCCGGATCGTGCGCAATCCGGACAAGCTTCAGTACATCACCCGCCAGCTCGCTTCGTCCGGCCGTGTCCAGTAGCCGCGCGTCGACGCGGCTACTGGCCCTGATCGTGCGCCACGACGACCGTGGCCGTCTTGACGGTCACGTTGGCGGCCGAATCGGTGCACGTCAACGTCATCGTATAGATTCGTCCCGCGCCGTCGCCGGCGCGTTCGGCTCGCAGCAGGACGTGGTGTGCGTCGACGACGACCCAGTCGGGCTCCTTGTTGTTCGAGGGTTCGTTGCTCGACACCGTCAGAACGCACGAGACGTTGCCGGGACAATTATCCGACTGCGCGTAGTCGAGTGTGATGGGAACCATCGTGTGGTTCGGCGACCAGAGCGAGGACGGCGAAGCGACCGGGTTGCTGATCGACGGTCCCGTCACATCGACGACGGTCACGATTCCCGTCGCCTGACTCATCGCGCCCTTCGGATCCGACACCGTCAGCAGCACGGACGTCGCGCCGAGCGGATACGGATTCGGTGGCGCCTGCGCGAACGTGAGCGGATCCCCGTCGGGATCCGACGACCCGTCGTCAATATTCGCCGTGCCGAGGCACATGTTGTTCGCCGGAACCGTCACGTTTTTCGCCTTGGCGATCGGCGGATGGTTGGGTGGGGCGCACGCGCCGAGGCACGCGCCGGTGACGTTCAACGCGTAGGTGGCACCGACGCCGAGACCCTGATTGACCTCGTTGACGTCGACTGCGAAAGTCTGCGCGCCCGCGCCGAGATCAAATGAGTAGCTGACGAAGCCCCCGCCGGTCTGGCTCACGCCCGGGTCGGCCTTGTAGTTGGTCGTGATGTTGGCAGGGTTGAACGACGGTTGATACGTCGAGACGAAGAGCGCCGGGTTGGCCCCGGTCGGCGTGCTGGCCATGGCGACCGTTACGCAGGACGGCGCGCTGGTTGCGCAAGTCTGGAACGAGTACGCTTCGAACGCCCTCGGCGTGCCGACGCCAACGGTTCCCGGAAACGCCTTTGGAGCCCCGCACGCACTGGCGATCCCGTTGCGGTTCAGCCGTCCATCCTGCACGCCTGCGCTGGTGCTCACGCCGGGCGACACAGGCGGCGCGACGCCGTCGAGCGTCGTCGTGATGCTGAAGTCCGGAGGACCGATCGGCACGCTGAAATTCAGGGTCTGATGCGGACCGCCCTGCAGCGTCAGGTTCAGCGCGAAGTTGGCAGGCGCCGGGCAGGGGAAATCAGAGGCCACGGTGAAGAACTCCGGCGGGGAGTTCGCCGCGGACGCCGAGACGGCGAGATTTGGATACGGCCGCGCGCTCGGTTGGGTGATGGTGATGCCAGACGTCGATGTCGTCAGCGTCGACGTGATGTTGGTGGCCGGCGCAACACCGTAGTTCTTGAGCGTCAGCGTCAGACGCGCGCCCTCGCCCGCTTCCGGACGGCCGTTGCCGTTGCCGGGATTGTCAGACGCTGCGATGGTCTCGAGCGCCAGAAACGCCGTGCCGGGCGCACCGGTTGCGGCGACGGCGGCGTTGGCCATGATGATGCCTGCGCCGGAATCGCGATCGACTCCAGGTGCCTCGATGTCGATCGCGGCGCCAATCAAAATGGTTCGGATCTGCGCCGGCGTCAGCGCTGGGTTTGCGGACTTGATCAACGCCGCAATCGCGCCGGCGTGCGGCGCCGCTGCCGACGTTCCGAAGAACGGACTCGGAAATCCGCCGACGCCGGTCACCGAAACGCCGTCGGCGGCGGTGATGTCCGGTTTCTGCAGCACCTGGCCGCCGGTGGACGACACGTCGGCGGGCGTAATCGGCGTCCCGTTGGCCTGATAGAAGATGTGCCGCGGTCCATCGGAGCTGAAGGTCTCGACTGAATTCGCGCTGCTGAATGCCTGCGGGAACGGACCCACCGCCGGCGTCGCCGCGACGCCGTAGGCGCCGTCGCCGGTCACAGTGGCGTGACCATGCGTGGTGCCAGAGGTGCGAATCGAGAGTTGTCCGCGGTTCGTGTTCAGGTGCAGGAAGCGCGCCTGCGCAGTGTTCTTCTTCACGACGACGATGCGCGGACTCGCGAGGCTCTGGCTGATCTGCTCGATCGGATCCTGCGTGCCGTTCTGAATGTTGGTCGAGGCTGCGGCGATCGCCGTTCCCGCGGCGTTCAGCCGGAACAGATCGTAGTCGTTCGATGACCCGCCCAGTGGATCCGACCAGTACAGGGAGATCGGCGCACCGCCCGTATTCGCCACCGTCAGCAGATTGAAATTCTGCCCGCCGAAATTGTGCACGCGTCCCGCCGCCGGCAGCGGTGCTCCGGTAGCGCCGCCGTCGACGAAATCGCCTTCCCAGGCGCCCGCGGTGCCGGCGTCGAGATTGCCGGAGTTGCCCGCCGATGAGAAGTACAGCGCGCCCGAGGCGGTCACGTCCTTGACCGCCTGAATGACGGCGCCGCCATTCGTGTTCGTCGGCGCCAGCTGGCCGTCCTGAAACGGCGTCTCGACGAAATAGAACACGTCGTCGATGATGATGTCGCAGCCGGCCGCGCGCAGCGCGCGGATGTTGTCGGCGAAGCTCGTGAGGCTGACGAACGCGCTCGCGAAATAGAGCTGAGCGCCCGGCGCGAGATCGTGGACGATCTCGAGCATCGCCGTACCTTCATCGCACGTGTTGGCGACGGGGCAAGGAGAGGCGGGCCCGATCACGGTGACCGGGCCGAGATCTCCAGCCGCCTGGCTCGCGGCGAGGTTACGTACACCGTCCGAGAGCACGCCGATCGTGACCCCGCTGCCGTCGATATGGAACGCGCCGCGCGCGGCGAACGCTAGGTGCGTCACGTCGCCTTCCGAGCTCCGGCTTCCTTGTCCGGTCGGTGTGGCGACGTTGGGCAGTGCTTCTTGTCCCATCGCGCCGCCCAGAAACGCGCGGAGCGCCGCGGCGCGCCGCGAAAATGGCCGCGATTCCGGACCGATCACGCGTGAGATGACGGCGCCTTGTCTCGGCTGGATGAAGATCACGGCCGGATCGGCGGCGATCGTCTCCAGGTCGGCGACGTTGACGTGGGTTCGAAGGCTCGAGCCGTCGGCGGCCATCGATTCGACGTCGAGTCCAAGGGCGCTCAGCCGCGGCAGCAGATTGCTGCCAGGCGTCGCGGTGATGTCCACGACGGCGTGACCGTCGCCGGCGTACTGGAGATCCGTTTCGAGGACGCTGATGCCATCCGCGATCGACTGCCCGGATTCCATCTTCAGCTGATAGAGCAGCTGGGAATCGATCTTCTGCTGGGCGGCGGTCCGTGACGCTTTCTCCCGGATGAGGGCGTCGATTTGCTCGAGCGCCTCGGGCGCGATGCCGGTCGCGAGCTGATCGGCCGGCTGCTGCGCCGCGGTGCGGGCGCCGGACGAGATCGTGGAAACGAGGACCGCTAGCGTCAGGGCGAAGGAGAGTCTTTTCATTGAGTCATCCCTTTGGCGGACGATTCGTGATGGCTTCGGCGGCGGGCTCGATCGAGCGGACGGACGGATCTTCAGCGAGACGTTCGAGCTTGAGAATCGGGACGCGGGCGATGATCGACTGGTACCGAGTGGACGTTGAAACCACCACGCCGTCCACGTCGCGGATCTTCTTCTCGATCGCAGGAGTGACCTCGGCGCGCACGTCGACGAGCGCGCGGCCGGCCTCGTCGATCTTCACGTCGGTGGGCCCGGGCGGCACGCCTTTGCGTTCGGCTTCGCCGCGCCGACGGTAGATCTCGAACAGGAGTTGTGAGTTGATCTTGCGTTGCGCCGGTGTGCGGGCTTCTTTCTCAGACGATCGACTGGTCTGCAGATCGGCCGCGCAGGCGCCTTCAGCGACGGCGCCGATGGCCCCGAGGAGGGAGGCGATAACAACGACACTCACCCGCACGAAGCGGGAATCCTACACCCGTTTCCAGCCCTGCACGCACGAATTTCAACGTGTCCATCAAGGTCCTACCCCGCGTCGTCGTTACGATTTCGTCATTGCGCCTCGAGTCTTGAGACTCGAGACTTGAGACTTCAAAATTGGGATTAGGTGACCAGCGATCGCGACGGTTCGTCGATGTAGTCCCGCTTGCTGACGATCGCCGCCATCTCGGCCATGATCCGATCGATCTCGTCGCGCGTGTTGTAGAAGTGCGGCGAGATCCTGATGCCGACCGGCGGACGATAGTCCACGAGGAATTCGCGGGCCTTCAGCGTCCGCGCGACGAGCGGCGCGTCTGGAACGTCGACGGCAACGGTTCCTGCAAGACGATTGGCGTCGCGGGACGCCGCTGACGTGAACCCATGGCGATCCACCAGCTCGAGAAGGTGAGTCGTCAACTCCATCGAGTGTCTGCGAATGCGCTCGATGCCGACCTCGTCGATGATCTCCAGTCCCGCCAGCGCCGCGTAGTACGCCGGAATCGACGGCGTCCCGCCCATCATCCGCATGGCATCGTCACGCCGCGCCTCATCGTCGGCGTCGAACGCAAACGGCTGCCGCCGCGACAGCCAGCCGGTGAACGCCGGCCGGGCGTCGGCCAGGCGATCCGGGCGCGTATACATGAACGCATTACCGGGGCCGCCGCACAGCCACTTGAGGCAGCCGCCGACGACGACGTCCACGCCGAGCGCGGTGACGTCGAAGGGGATGATGCCGGCGGATTGATAGGTGTCGAGAATCATCGTGGCGCCGACGTCGCGTGCGCGCGCCGCGATCGCGGCAGCGTCCATGATGTACGACGTGCGGAACAGCACGTGCGAGACGGCGACGACGGCGGTCCGATGGTCGATCGCGTCGAGCATACGGTCCGTCGAGACGCTGAGATCATCGGAGCCGGGCACGACGTGCACGTCGAAACCGTACCGCTGCTGCGCGCGATACAGATAGATCATCGACGGAAAATCCATCGCCGAGCAGACGATGCGCGTTCGTTCAGCCGTCGGGCGGATCCACGAGAGCGCCGTCATGTGCGCGGACGTGACGTTCTCGTGCATGCTCACCGTGCCCGGGGGCGCTCCGATGATCCGCGCGATGCGATTGCCGACTTCGAGGGGCATTTCCCACCAGCGATCTTCCCAGCCGCGCACACCGCGCGTCGCCCACGTGTTCGCGTACTCCGCAAGGTAGGCGGCGGCCTTCCGCGGCATCGCCCCCAGCGAGTTGCTGATCATGTAAACGGAGCGCGAGAGAATCGGGAACTCGTCGCGCCATTGGCTCAGATCGCTCATGGTCACACCTGTTGCCCACGGTTTATCACGAGCGCGGCCAGGACGAAAGGATCATGCGAATCCCAAGCCCCGAATCGCAAACCACGACAGACGCGCAATGCCCCGATATGATTGCCCGCGTGGCGCGCGAAGGATGGCAGGGGTGGGACGAGTACGCTCCGTTCTATGACTGGGAGAACGCGAGGACGCTGGGCCGGCGCGACGTCGGTTTCTGGACGCACTTCGCGCAGCGGGTGCGCGGCCGCGTGCTCGAACTGGGATGCGGCACCGGCCGAATCTCGAAACCGCTGGCGGAGGCTGGTGTCGAGCTCGTCGGCATCGATCGATCGGCGAAGATGCTCGCGCGGAGCGAGGCGAGGGCGCTCGGCTGAAGCCCGCGCGCTCCTTCGCGTCCGTCCGTGGCGATATCAGAACGTTGCCGCTGGCCGACGCGTCGTTCGCGGCCGTCATCGCGCCCTACGGCGTGCTCCAGTCGCTGACCCAGCCGCGCGATCTGGCGATGACGCTTCAGTCCGCGTCACGCGTCCTGCGCGACGGCGGCATCTTCGGCATCGATCTCGTCCCCGACGTCCCCAACTGGCGCGAGTACCGAGAACCGTGTGCAGCTGCGCGGCCGCGCGGGGACGTCGCACCTGACGCTCATCGAGTCGGTCCGCCAGAATCGCCGTCGCCGCCTGACGACGTTCGAGCAATGCTATGTCGAGCGCCGCAACGGCCGGACGCGCGAGCATCGCTTCGAGCTGACGTTCCGGACCGTCAGCGTCCCGCAGATGACGAAAGCCCTGTCCCGCGCGGGGTTCGAGGTGACCGCCGTCCTGGGCGATTACAACGGACGGGCGTGGGATGCGCGCGCGGACGTGTGGATCATCCTGGCGGAAAAGGGGTAGAATTTCCGCTTATGTCTGGCCATTCCAAGTGGCATTCCATCAAGCACAAGAAGGGTGCAGCCGACGCCAAGCGCGGCAAGATTTTCACGCGGCTGATCAAGGAATTGACGGTCGCGGCGCGCGCGGGCGGCGGCGACCCCGATATGAATCCGCGGCTCCGGACGATCATCGCCGAGGCGAAGTCCAGCAACATGCCCGCGGACAACATCAAGCGCGCCATCCGCCGCGGCACGGGCGAGGAACCGGGCGTGTCATACGAGGAAGCGCAGTACGAGGCCTACGGCCCAGGCGGCGCGGCGCTGATCATCGACGTGCTCACCGACAACAAGAACCGCACGGTCGGCGAGCTCCGCCATCTGCTCGAAAAGCACAGCGGCAACCTGGCATCCACCAACGCCGTTGCCTGGATGTTCGCCAAGAAGGGCTACATCGTCGTCGAGAAGGCGAAAGCTGACGAAGAGAAGCTGATGAACGCCGTCCTCGACGCTGGCGCGGACGATTTCCAGGACGACGAGGACAACTGGGAAGTCTTCAGCACCCCAGAGGTGTTCGTCGCCGTGAACGATGCCGTGAAGCAGCTCGGCGTCGAGCCGGCCACCGCCAAGGTGTCGATGATCCCGCAGAACTACGTGAAGCTCGAAGGCAAGCCCGCGCAGCAGATGATCAGGTTGATGGAGGCGCTCGAGGAGCACGACGACGTGCAGAACGTGTCGTCGAACTTCGACATCTCTGAGAAGGAGATCGAGGCCTCGCTGGCGTGAGGATTTTCGGCATCGACCCCGGCTCCGACCGCACCGGCTACGGCTGCGTCGAAACCGACGGCTCGCGCCACCGCATCGTCACCTGCGGCGCCATCCGCGCCTCGAGTGCCGCATCGTTCTCCGACAAGCTGCTTGCGATTCACAGGGAGCTCGCGGCGCTCCTCCGCGATCATCGGCCCGATTCGGTCGCGATCGAGAACTTGTTCCATTCGGCGAACGTGCGGAGCGCTCTCAAGCTGGGGCACGCGCGCGGCGTCGCGATGCTCGCGGCGGCCGAAGCCGGCCTGCCGATTGCCGAGTACACGCCCGCGGAGATCAAGCGCGCGGTCGTCGGCTACGGGCGCGCCGAAAAGCCGCAAGTGCAGCACATGGTGAAGCTCATCCTCGGTCTCGCTGCCGCGCCCACGCCGCACGACGCCGCCGACGCGCTGGCCGTCGCCATCTGCCACGCGCATTCGCGGCCGATGGCCGCGGTCGCGGCTTCGATCCCGCCAGCGAAGAGCAGGGCGACAAGCTGGCGTCACTACCGGCCGTCACGCTGACGTGATCGCGCATCTCCGCGGACGAATTTTCACCAAGCATCCCAGCCGCGTCGTCGTCGACGTCAACGGCGTCGGCTACGATGTCTTCGTGCCCCTGTCGACGTACTACGGCCTTGGCGAGGTGGGCGCCGAGGTGTCGCTGCGCATCCACACGCACGTCCGTGAGGATGCGCTGTTGCTGTACGGGTTCGCGACGACGCTCGAACAGGATTTGTTCGAGCGCCTGATCAGCGTCAGCGGCATCGGGCCGAAGCTTTCGCTGTCGGTGCTCTCGGGCATCGAGCCGAACGAACTCGTTCGCGCCGTCGAGCTGAAGGACGTCACGCGACTGACCGCGATTCCAGGCGTCGGCAAGAAAACCGCGGAGCGGATCGTGCTGGAGCTGACCGGACGCTTGCCGCTCGCGCGCACCGGTGCGGCGGCGGCAGACGGCGCGGCGTCCGGACCCGCCGGTGTGCGCGACGACGTGCTGTCGGCGCTCGTGAACCTGGGGTATCATCGGCCTCTCGCCGAACAGGCCGTCGCGGCCGCCGTCAAGACGGCGCCTGACGGCGGATTCGAACGCACGCTGAAACAGGCGTTGCGAGAACTGGCCCGATGAACGACCGCCTCGTGACCGGCACGCGCGTCGACGAAGACGCGCAATACGAAGCGGGCCTGCGCCCGCGGCGACTCGACGAATACATCGGTCAGGACCGCGTCCGCGAAAATCTTCTCGTCGCCATCCAGGCCGCGAAACAGCGCGGCGAGCCGCTCGATCACGTCCTCCTGCACGGTCCGCCCGGCCTCGGCAAGACGACGCTCGCGTATGTGATCGCGAACGAGATGGGCGTCCCCATCCGCGCGACGTCCGGACCGGCCATCGAGATTCCTGGCGATCTCGTCGGCATCGTCACCAATCTGGCGGCGGGCGAGGTGCTCTTCATCGACGAGATCCATCGCATGTCGGCGGCAGTGGAAGAGATGTTGTACCCCGCGCTCGAGGACTACGAAGTGGACGTCGTCATCGGTCAGGGCCCGAGCGCGCGAACGACGAAGGTGCCGCTCGAGCGCTTCACCTTGATCGGCGCGACGACTCGGTACGGGACTTCTGACGTCGCCGCTGCGGTCGCGCTTCGGCATCTCGCACAGGCTCGAGTTCTACGGTCCGGCTGATCTCGAGGAAATCGTGCGGCGGTCGGCGAAAATTCTCGGCGTGCCGATCGACGACGATGCCGCCGCCGAAATCGCTCGGCGGGCGCGCGGGACGCCGCGCATCGCGAACCGCCTGCTGCGTCGCGTGCGGGACTACGCGCAGGTGCGGGCCTCGGGCCACATCACGCTGGACGTCGCGCACGCCGGCCTGAAGCTTCTGGAGGTCGACGAGCACGGGTTCGACGACGTGGATCGCCGTCTGCTCAGGACGATCATCGACAAATTCAACGGCGGCCCGGTCGGGCTCAACACGATCGCCGCCGCCATCAGCGAAGAAAAAGACGCGATCGAGGACATCTACGAGCCGTTCCTCATCCAGATCGGCTTTCTGGATCGCACGCCGCGTGGCCGCGTGGCCACGCCGCTCGCCTACGGCTATTTCGGCCTCGCCGCGCCTGCCGAACAACGAAGGGACTCGCGACTGTGGTGACTGAAACATCGACGACCCCCGCGCCGCGCCGGGCCACCCGCGCCGGCGGACGGCCGACGACGATTGCGTCGCTCGCGACCTACGTGCCACCGCGCCTGCTCACGAACGCCGACCTCGAGAAGCTGGTCGACACGTCCGACGAATGGATCCTGAAGCGGACGGGCATCCGCGAACGCCACATCGTCGATCCGGGCGTCGCGACGTCGGATCTCGGGAAAGAAGCCGCGCTCAACGCCATCAGCCGCGCCGGGCTGACGCCCGACGACATCGGCGTCATCATCGTCGGCACCGTGACGCCGGACATGATGTTTCCGAGCACGGCCTGTCTCATCCAGCACAAGATCGGCGCGCATCGTGCGTGGGGGTTCGACCTGAGCGCCGCCTGTTCGGCGTTCACGTATTCGCTGACGACGGCGAGCCAGCTCGTCGCGAGCGGCGCGCACGATCACGCGCTCGTCGTCGGCGCGGATGTGATGTCGAGCATCATCGACTACAGGGACCGGGCGACGTGCGTGCTGTTCGGCGACGGCGCCGGCGCCGTCGTCGTGTCGCCGGCGAAGCCGGACGGCCACGCGATTCTCGACTTCGAGCACGAAATCGACGGCAGCGGCGGACACGCGCTGTGCATGCCCGCGGGCGGCAGCGCGAAGCCGGCGTCGCACGAGACCGTCGAAGAGCGGCTGCATTACGTGAAGCAGGACGGCCAGGCCGTGTTCAAGTTCGCGGTGCGGAAAACCGAAGAGATCGCGCGACGTGTGCTCGAGCGCAACGGTCTCGGGCCCGACGATATCGATCTGTTCGTGTCGCATCAGGCCAACCGCCGCATCATCCAGTCGGCGACCGAGAAGCTGGGTGTCGATCCGGACAAGGTCATCATCAACATCGAGCGCTTCGGCAACACGACGGCGGCGACGATTCCGCTCGCGCTGAACGACGCCGTCTGCAGCGGCAAATTGAAGAAGGGTCAACTCGTGCTGCTGGCGTCGGTCGGCGCGGGATTCACCGTGGGCGCGGTACTGCTGCGCTGGGGATTCTGAAATACGCAGTTCAGAATTCAGATTTCAAAATTCAGAATGGCCAGGATTTTTCTGCTCTCTCCCGCTCATTGCGGCGGCAAGCGCGCGAAGCAGGCGATGTCGCCCCGCGCGAGCTTCCCGCTGGCTGCGGCGCTTCGGTCGCCGTCGGGCGCGCCGCTCGGCGATCTCTTCGCGTTCGTCAGCGGCCTGTATTTCCGCGGCAAGCTCACGTACGCGCGGCGGTTCGCCGCGCCGCCCGATCCCGGCGATACCGTCGTCGGGTCCGGGATCCACATCATCACGCCCAACGCGGGCTTGAGGAGTCCGGACACGCTCGTGACGCACGAGGCCGTCAAAGCGTTCGCGCGCGGGGACATCGATGCGACGAAAGCGAGTTATCGACGTCCGCTCGAGTCGGCCGCGCGTGCGCTGCTTCAGGCCATCGGCCCGGACTGCGACGTCGTCCTGCTCGGCAGCGTGGCGTCGCCGAAGTATGTGGACGTGCTGACCGGCATCTTCGGCGAGCGGCTGCTGTTTCCGATCGAGTTCGTCGGCCGTGGCGACATGAGCCGGGGCGGCCTGCTGCTGCGGCAGGCGAGCGCAGGCGTCGAGCTCGAGTACGTGCCGGTCCTCGGCGCGACGCGGCATGGCGTCCGGCCGCCGAAACTCCCTCCGCTGCGAGGAGCGCAGGCGCCGGGAGCGCGAAGCCTCTAGGCGAGCGCACCTGCGCACCCGCTCGGCTGAAGCCTCGCGCTCCATACGCCAATGCCACCGATGCGCCGTCGCCTGCAAATCCCTGTCGATCTCGACAACGCGATTCTGGACATCGATGGGCGCGAGGTCCGCGTCACGAACCTCCGCAAGATCTTCTGGTCCGGGCCCGGTCTGACGAAAGGCGACCTGCTGCAGTCCTACGCGGACGTCTCCGCCGTCCTGCTGCCGCACATTCGCGACCGCGCCATGGTGATGAAGCGGTATCCGCACGGCGCGAGCGGCGAGTTCTTCTTCATGAAGCGCGCGCCGTCGCCGCGGCCCGACTGGATTCGCATCTGCTCGATCGATCACGGATCCGAAAACGTGATCGACTTTCCGGTCATCGACGACCTCGCCTCACTGATGTGGGTCATCAATCTCGGGTGCATCGATCTCAATCAGTGGTACGCGCGCTGCGACGACATCGATCGGCCAGACTACGTGCACTTCGATCTGGATCCCGGCGACGGCGCCGGCTTCGATCGCGTGCTCGAGGCGGGCTTGATCGTGCGTGACGCGCTGCAGACGCTCAAGATGCCGTCGCTCGTGAAGACGACCGGGTCGAAAGGGCTGCACGTCTACGTGCCGATCGTGCGCGGGCCCTCCCAGAAGGACGTGTGGACGTTCGCCAAGGCGCTGGCGCAGGAGCTGGCGAACCGCAATCCGAACACCCTGACCGCGGAATACCGGCGCGCGAAGCGGCCCCGCGGCCGCGTCCTCGTCGACTACAACCAGAACGCGTGGGGGCAGACGCTGGCGTCGATCTACTCGCCGCGTTCGCGGCCGGAAGCAACGGTGTCCACGCCGGTCACCTGGAAAGAAGTCGAGCGCGGAATGCGGATTGAAGACTTCACGATGATGAACGTCCCGCAACGCGTCACGAAGATCGGCGATTTATGGAAATCGCTCAACGCCGCACGGGGACGATTCAATTTGTCCGCTCTCCTCTCGTACGGTCGTGACTGTGTTGCACGTGTTCCTGCGGACTCGAGTGTCGAGAAGGGGTCGGCACGTCGTGGGGATGCGCGTCAGTGAAGCGCCCGCCGGATCACCGAGTGCAGGTAGCGGACTTCTTCGTCCTCCAGCCCCTCACCGAACGTCGTCAGTCCCCGCGTTGTCTTGATCGTGATGCCGCCGCTCCTTGCGAAGCGCGCAAGCGCGAGCAGCACGCGTTCGGCCCTCGGACTCACACCGCCTGCCGCGACGGCTTTTCCATACGCCGCCAAAGCCTGCTGCTCCGCGGCCCGCCTTGCCGCCGCAGACGCGGATTCGCGAGTGCTGTAGTCGACGTCGACGATGTCGCCGCCTCGATGGATGCAACCGTCTTCGTTCGCCACGCTCCGCGCCGGCGGACGCGGATGCCCTCGCGCGAAACCGACACGATCGTCCGGCCACGTCGCGCCCGCACGAGCGCATTCAGGCATGTGAGGGCGGGCACGCCTGCGAAACCGAGGACGAACACAGCGAGGAATATCCGGCTGACGTAGTCCGGCGCGCGCGTTCGCGCGAAGAACGCCGCCAAAGTCGGACCGAAGATCGCCGGGATCGCCAGTGGAGCGAGAGCCGCGACGACAGCGATGGCATTCGGCCGGGGTGCCCGGGATCAGGATCTGCAGGCCATCGGCGTCGCGAGTGACGGTGCTGCGCGCGTCGGGCGGCGGCGAAACGGCCGGTTCCTGAGCGCCCGGGCGCTGCGCTCGATTCTGGAACGGCCGGTCGAGCTGATCGCAGGGCTGGCGCGTCGGGTGGTCGGTCGTCGCGTCTTCGAGATCGAGGTGAAGGTGCTGCGCGATCGCGACCGCGCAAGTGCGTGCGTCCGCATAGGTCGTCGGGTTGAACAGCGTGACGTCCCCGCCCGTCCGGCTTTTTAGACCGATCGGAAACTTGTCGGCCGTGTCGGAGTCGCCCCTGACGAAGCCGATCGTGACGGCCAAGTACTCGTCGAGCGGCGCGATGTCCTCGCGGAGCGGGACGAGCAGTCCCCACTTCCGGACGATGCGGCGTCCGACCGTGAGACCCAGCATCGGTCGCGCAAACCCCGATGCACCTCCCGGATTGCTGATCGGAACAATTCCCAGTGTGCCGAGGATGGCGAACACGCCCGCCGCGAAGAACGGCACGCCAAATACCCCGATCGCGCCGCCGCCTTCGCGAATCTGTAAGCGGCCCGGGGCCACCTCTCGAAACGAAACGGCCATTCATCCTTGTTGTCGGACGGTCGGGCGCCCGGCAGAACGGCACGCTCCGCTAACGCTTTCGCGCACTCCGGGCGTGGGCGCTCGGCTTGAAGCCTTCGAGCGCTCCGGCGGGACTCGCAAGCGCGGTGACAATTTTCGTGTCTGGGACGAGACACGTGCAGCGAAGTGGAACACGAAATCCGTCATCACGCGCCCGGATTTCGCCCATCAAGCGCCCGCCGCACCCGCAACCTGTTGAGATCGCGCGCGATCTCAACGTCCCGCTGACGCATGCCGAGCTGGCCGGACGATTGCTCCGCCAGAGTCCGTGACCTCGACGTGGCGCAGGGCCGGAGTGTCGTTCTGATGGAGAAGATGCCCTACCGGCCCCAGCTCGACGACGACCAGAAGCCGAACGCAGAGACGACGCTCGAGGGCGCGCATCACTGGCGCGGCGGTCTGCCCGCGCTCGTCGGTTCGCTCGTCGTCCTCAGAGAACTTCGCGCGAGCGACGCGCCCGGGCTGCACGAAGCGCTGGCCACGCCCGACATCGCGCGGTTCATCTCGCCGACGCCGACGTCCGTCGAGGGCTTCGAGCGCTTCATCACCTGGACCCATCGTCAGCGGCACGCGGGCAGCTATGTCTGCTTCGCGGTCGTGCCGAGAGGGTGCGACACGCCCGTCGGTCTGTTCCAGGTCCGCTGCCGCGACAACGGCTTCGCCACCGCGGAGTGGGGTTTCGCTATCGCCAAGGAGTTCTGGGGCAGCGGCGTGTTCATCGACGGCGCCGAGCTGGTCCTGCGCTTCGCGTTCGAAACGCTCGGGACGCGTCGGCTCGAAGCGCGCGCGGCGCTCGCGAACCAGCGCGGCGGCGCCGCGCTGTGCAAGGTCGGCGCGATGCGCGAGGCCGTCCTCCGCCGCTCGCTTCAACGCGGAGGCGAATGCCTCGATCAGGCGCTCTGGACGATTCTTGCCGATGAATGGCGCGGAACGCGGACGTTCGCCGCAGCGCGCTTCCTGCAGTAGTCAGAAGCTCCATTCGATAAGATCGTCGCGGACATGGACGTCCGCGATTTCGACTTCGACCTCCCGCCCGAGCTCATCGCCCAGGAACCAGCCGTCGAGCGTTCGGCTGCGCGTCTGCTTCATCTGGATCGCGCGTCCGGACGCATCACACACGGACGCATCGTCGACCTTCCTCGATTCCTTCAGCCGGGCGACCTCGTCGTCGTCAACAACACGCGCGTGTTTCCCGCGCGCTTGATGGGCCGACGAGTGCCGAGCGGCGGCGCGGTGGAGTGCCTGCTCGTTCGCCGTGAAGCGACCGAACCCCGCCGGACCGCCGGGGGCGCAGCGTCGTCTTCGTCTGATGAAGTCTGGGAAGCGCTGATGCATCCCGGCCAGAAGCTGAAGCCGGGAGGACGTGTCGAATTCGGCGACGAAAAAATCATGCACGGCGAAGTGCTCGAACGGCGGTTTTTCGGCCGACGCGTGATTCGGCTCCGGACGGAAGACTGGCCGACCGTCGACGCAGCCATCGACGCGATCGGGCACGTGCCGCTGCCGCCGTACATCAAGCGCCCGGATACCGCCGCGGATCGCGATCGCTATCAGACGATGTTCGCGAGAGCGCGAGGGTCGATCGCGGCGCCGACTGCCGGCCTGCATTTCACGCCGGCCATCCTCGACGCCCTGCGCACGCGCGGGGTCGAGCGCGCCGAGATCACGTTGCACGTCGGTTATGGCACGTTTCAACCGGTCCGCGTGGACCGCGTGGAGGACCATCGCCTCGAAGCGGAGGACTACGAGATTTCGGCGGGCGCCGCCGCGTCGATCGAGTCGGCGCGGCACGAACGGCGCCGCATTGTCGCCGTCGGCACGACGACGACGCGGACGCTGGAATCGGTGGCGCGGACGCACGGCGGCGCCGTCGTCGCCGGTTCCGGCGCGTCGGAACTCTTCATCTATCCAGGGTTCGAGTTTCAGGTGGTCGGCGCGCTCGTGACCAACTTTCACCTGCCGCAATCGTCATTGCTGATGCTGGTGTCAGCGTTCGCCGGTCACGAGCTGGCGCTGACCGCGTATCATACGGCGGTCGCCGAACGCTACCGGTTCTACAGTTACGGCGACGCGATGCTGATAACGTGACCACCTCGCAAGTCTCAACTCAAAGGGCTCAATGAAGTTTTCTTACGATGACTTCGATCTGTCTGACGTCAAGACGTATCCGCTGAAGTCGCGGAAGAGCAAAGCCCGCGCGGAGGATTTTGCCGTCCCGGTGCCACGCGATGCGACCGTCAGGACCCTCGTCGACTCGCTGCCCAACATGCTCGCCGCCGCTGACTTCAAGGCGATCGTCCGGGCCATCGAGCTCGCGCGGGACCGCGACGGCGGCATTGTCTGGGGTCTGGGTGCTCACGTCGTCAAGACGGGACTCGGTCCGGTGCTGATCGACCTCATGGAGCGCGGGTACGTGTCCGCGATTGCGACCAACGGCGCGACGGTGATTCACGATTTCGAGATCGCGCTCGTGGGTGCGACGTCCGAGGATGTCGACGAAGCGCTCGGGCCCGGGCGATTCGGGATGGCGGAGGAAACGGGACGGCTGCTGAACGCCGCGATCAGCGACGGCGTCAAGGTGGGGCTGGGGCTCGGGCAGTCGGTGACACGGTTCCTCGGCGAGAAATCACCGCAGCACGCGCGGTCCAGCGTGCTGGCAACGGCGGCACGGCTCGACATTCCGGTGACCGTGCATGTCGCCGTCGGCACGGACATCATCCACATGCACACGGCCGCGTCAGGTGCCGCCATCGGCGAGGGCAGCCTGCGTGACTTCCGGTACTTCGTGTCCAACGTCGCGCGGCTCGAGCGCGGGGTGTATCTCAATTGCGGATCCGCCGTCGTGCTGCCGGAGGTGTTCCTGAAAGCCGTGGCGCTCGCGCGCAACAAGGGCCTGCCGCTCGCGGAGCTGACGACCGTCAACCTCGACTTCATGCGGCAGTACCGGCCGATGACGAACGTGGTCGCGCGGCCGACCGCGCAGTCCGGCCGCGGGTACTCGCTGGTCGGACACCACGAGATCATGATTCCGCTCCTGGCTGCTGCGCTTCGCGCGTGACGCTCGGCTGAAGCCTTCGCGCTCCACTTGAGACCTGAGACGTGAGAGTTGACATGTTATTTTAGTAGCACTATGCTACGCCAATAACATATGGCCCGAGTCCTTCAGCACGCCCAGCACGCTTTGAGCCGCCGCGAGCGCCAGATCATGGACATCCTCTACCGCCGCGGCCGGGCCGCCGCGTCCGAGGTGATGGCCGACCTCAGCGGGGACCCGAACTACTCGACCGTGCGCACCCAGCTTCGCGTGCTCGAAAGCAAAGGCTTCGTGCGACACGAAGAGGTCGGGCTGCGCTACGTCTACTTCCCGGCGGTGCCGCGACTGAGCGCCCGCCGTTCCGCGCTCCGCCATCTCGTGGACACGTTCTTCGACGGATCCACTGAAACGCTGGTCACGGCGCTCCTCGGCGGTGAGGGCCGAAGATCTCGAGCGAAGAGCTCGATCGAATTGCCGAACTCGTCGCCACCGCGAAGAAGGGCGGGACGCGATGACCGGCGCTCTTTTCGAAGCCGCGGTGCGAGCGTCGGTCCTGGTGCTGGCCGGATTGTTCGCGGAGTCATGTCTCCGGAACCGCTCGGCGGCGTTCCGTCACTGGGTGCTCGGCGCCGCAATCGTGTCCGCGTGGGCCACGCTGCCGCTCTCCGCGGCGATGCCGCCGTGGTTGCGCACGTCGCTCGTGCGGACGTCCGTGCCATCCCTTCCGCTTTCAGCCTCCCGCACACAGACCGTGCCGAATGCGCCGGTCGAGGTCACCGAGACCATCAGCGCCGCGGCGCGCGCCTCACCGACTGGTCAACCTCGGTTCTCGCCGCCGGGTCTGCTGCGTTTCGCGTGGTGGCTGTGGATGCTTGGAACGCTCGTGAGTGGCGGCGCGCTCCTCCTCGGCCTCGCCCGACTGCGACGGATCGCGTCCGCCGCGCGGGAAGTCGAATCGCCGATCTGGACCACCACGCGCGACGAGCTGCAGCGCGCGTACGGACTCTCGTCCGGCCTGCGTCTCCTGCAAAGCGATCATCCGTCGCTTCTCGCCACGTGGGGCTGGCGGCGGCCGACGATTGTGCTGCCGGCGCCCGCGCGAACGTGGTCCGAAGAACGCGTCAATATCGTCCTGGCCCACGAGTGCGCGCACATCGCCCGCGGTGACTGGGTCGTTCAGATTGCCGCCGAAACGCTCCGCGCGTGCTGCTGGTTCAATCCGCTCGTCTGGCTCGCGTGCCGCCGGCTCAGACACGAAAGCGAGCGTGCGTGCGACGACGTGGTGTTGACGCAGGGCATTCCGGCGGCGTCGTATGCGGGCCACCTGCTGGACCTCACGCGTCGCCTGCACCCGGCTCCCCGTGCACCGCTGCCCGCGCTCACCATGGCCCGTCAATCTGGTCTGGAAGGGAGAATTGTCGCCATGCTGAATTCATCGATGAATCGTCGTCCCGCGTCGTGGCAGGCCCGCCTCGTCACGTCCGCGGTTCTCGTCATGCTCACGCTGTCCGTGGCTGCGCTTCACGCGCAGCAATCCTTCTACACGCTGGAGGGCACGGTGCGCGATCCGTCGGACCGCGTGCTTCCGGAGACGACGCTGGTGCTGACCAATGCCGAGACCAGCTCGAAATACGAGGTGCGCACCAACGCCGTGGGGCATTTCGAATTCGTGGGACTGCCGCCTGCATCGTACGCGCTGACCGCGAACCGCCCTGGATTCTCCAACCTCAACGAGACGCTGAAGGTGAGCGGCAACATCACGCGCGACATCCGTCTGAAAGTCGGCGCTGTCCAGGAGACCATCACGGTGACCGACAGGAGCGTGGCGGTGTCTTTGTCCGACCCCGTGGTTCAGCAGCGACGACAAGCCGCCCAGCGCAAGTTCGAAGAGCTGACCGCGCGGACCAAAGCCCAATGCGCCGCGGGCGTCGACGGGCTGGTCGGCGGCAGCATCCTTCCGCCGGCAAAACTGGTGGACGTGCGTCCTGTTTATCCCGAGCACCTGAAATCCACAAAGGTCGGCGGCGTCGTCACGATGGACGCGGTCATCGGCACGGACGGTCTGGTCCGCGAGGTGGACAACGTTCATGGCCCCGACCCCGCGCTCGAACAGGCGGCCGCCGAAGCCGTGCGCCAGTGGCAATTCAGCACGACCCTCCTCAACTGCGAGCCCATCGACGTCAACATGCACGTCACGACGAGCTTCAGGATAGAACCCTGAGCGGCGTCGTGTTTCGGGATTCGGGATGGGGGATTCGAGTACCCGGATCCCATGCGATTCCCGAATCCCGAATCCCCAATCACGACCGAGAGTGCTAACATCAACGGTCCCGCCGGAGTAGCTCAGTTGGTGAGAGCACGCGTCTCATAAGCGCGGGGTCGACGGTTCGAATCCGTCCTCCGGCACCAATTCCCCAGTTGGGAATCAGGAATTGGGAATTGGGAATTCCCGTGAGTCTTCTGCACCGCGTCCGCCGCTTCATCGCCCAGCACGATCTGATTGGGCCGCAGTCGCGCGTCCTGGCCGCCGTCTCCGGCGGTTCAGACTCGATGGCGCTCCTCCAGGTGCTTCACGACCTCGCCCGGCTGCACGAGCTGCAGCTCGCGGGCGTCGCGCACTTCAACCATCAACTTCGGTCCGCGGCGGACGATGACGAGCGGTTCGTGATGACGGCGGCCGCCGCGCTGGGCGTCAAGTGTGTGACCGACCGTGAGGACGTGGCGGCGCGTGCGAAGCGCGAGGGCCAGTCGCTCGAGGATGCCGCGCGCACGGCGCGCCACGAGTTTCTGGCCCGCGCGCGCGCGACCGTCGAGGCCGATCTGGTGGCCGTCGGGCACACAGGGGACGATCAGGCCGAGACGCTGCTCCTCCGGCTGCTGCGAGGTGCCGGGCCCCGCGGGCTGTCCGGCATGCACCCGCGCAGCGGGTTCGTCGTGCGCCCGTTGCTCGACTGTCGGCGCGACGAGCTGAAGACCTGGCTCGCCGACCGCCGCGCCCGTGGCATCCCGGGGTGCGATTACGTCACCGACGAGACCAACGCCGACGTCTCGATCCCCCGCAACCGCGTCCGGCTCGAGCTCGTGCCGTTCCTGCAAGCGCGCTTCAATCCATCAATCGTCGAGACGCTGGCGAACGAGGCCGCCCTGCTGCGTGACGTATGGACGTGGATGGAGGAGGCGAGCGCTCCGTTCCGGCAGACGCCGCAGGAGCTCGACATCGCTGCGCTCAACCGGCTGCCGATCGCGTTCGGTCGGCTGGTCGTCTGGCAGGCGATGACCGCCGCGTCCGGCGGCCGGCAGGTGAATAGCGACCATGTGGCCGCGGTCATCCGTCTAATGCAGGCGGGTGATGACGCCGATGGAAAGAGCATCGATGCGCCCGGACATCATGTGCAACGAATCGGTGGGCGGATCGTCTTACAAAGAAGAACGGGTTCGCGGGGTTCGCGAGGTTCGCACGGTTGGGGCGGTTCGGGCAGTTCGGGTTCGCAAGGTTCGCCAGGTGCGAACCCAGCGAACCTTGCGAACCCAGCGAACCTTTTCCGGTTTGCGTTGTCTATTCCAGGAGAGGTGCTCGTCGAAGTGGCCGGCTGCATCGTGTCGGCCGACCAGTCGGGCGCCAAGGGTGTTCCGGCAGAGCCAAGTGCAACGGCGGGCAATGGCAGCGTTGCCCTCGTCCGGCGCGACCGCGTGCAGGGAAGTTTGGTCGTACAAAACCGTCGTCCCGGCGACCGGTTTCGTCCCGTCGGTCTGAACGGGTCCAAGAAGCTCCAGGACCTCTTCGTGGACCGGAAACTTGCCCGGGACGAGCGCGACCGGGTGCCGCTCGTCGTCGACGAAACGGATCGGATTGTGTGGGTGGCCGGCTACGGAATTGACGAGGCGTTTCGGGTAACGGACCCGTCACAAGCCGTGCTAGTCTTGAGACTTACGCGCGCCTGAGGGCGTTGCGGGACCACTGGGGGAGGATCTCTCTTGAACTCGACGTTGAAGAGTCTGTTGTTCTGGGTCGTGCTCTTCGTTGTCGGCGTGCTTATCTGGAATTTTTCCACAAAGTTCCAGTCGCATGAGCGCACCGCTTCGTTCAGCGAGTTCATCCAATGGGTCGACTCGGGAACCGTTGCCGGCGTCACCATCACCGGCCAGGACATCGCCGGCACGACCAAGACTGGTGACCGCTTTCATACCTACGCCCCGTCCCAGTACCGACGGCCTCGCGAACAAGCTGATCGAGCGCGGCGTGCAGGTGGATTCCAAGGAACCGACAGCGAGCCCCTGGGCGTCGTTGCTCTACACCTGGGCGCCGGCGCTCTTGATGATTGGCTTCTGGCTGTTCTTCATGCGCCAGATGCAGAGCGGCGGCAACAAGGCGCTCTCGTTCGGCAAGAGCAAGGCGAAGCTGTCGTCCAGCTCGCAGAAGAAGGTGACGTTCAAGGACGTCGCGGGCGTCGACGAAGCCAAGGAAGAGCTGCAGGAAATCATCGAGTTCCTCAAAGAGCCCCAGAAATTCCAGAAGCTGGGCGGACGCATTCCGAAGGGCGTCCTGCTGATGGGCCCTCCCGGAACGGGCAAGACGCTGCTCGCCCGCGCCGTCGCGGGCGAAGCCAACGTGCCGTTTTTCTCGATCAGCGGATCTGATTTCGTCGAGATGTTCGTCGGTGTGGGCGCTTCGCGCGTCCGCGACCTCTTCGAGCAGGGCAAGAAGAACGCGCCGTGCATCGTGTTCATCGACGAAATCGACGCGGTCGGCCGCCATCGCGGCGCCGGCCTCGGCGGCGGCCACGACGAACGCGAGCAGACGCTGAACCAGCTGCTCGTCGAAATGGACGGCTTCGAGTCGAACGAGGGCGTCATCCTCGTCGCGGCCACCAACCGTCCCGACGTGCTCGATCCGGCGCTCCTGCGTCCCGGCCGTTTCGACCGCCGCATCGTCGTCAACCGGCCGGACGTGAAGGGCCGCGAAGGCATCCTCGGCGTCCACACGCGCAAGATCCCGATGTCCGATGACGTGGAAGTGCCGGTGCTGGCGCGCGGCACGGCCGGCTTCTCGGGCGCGGATCTCGCGAACCTGGTCAACGAAGCGGCGCTCAACGCGGCGCGGTACAACCAGAAGGTCGTGCGCATGCACGACTTCGAGTTCGCGAAGGACAAAGTGCTGATGGGATCCGAGCGCCGCTCGATGATCATCAGCGACGCCGAGAAGCGCGTCACGGCGATTCACGAAGCCGGTCATGCGCTGCTGACCGTGCTGCTGCCGCACGCCGATCCGATCCACAAAGTGACGATCATCCCGCGCGGGATGGCGCTCGGCCTGACGCAGCAGCTGCCGGCGGACGAGAAGCACAACTACTCGCGCGACTACCTGTCGGATCAGATCGCCATCCTCCTCGGCGGCCGGATCGCCGAAGAGATCACGATGGACAGCTTGACGACCGGCGCGGGGAACGATCTCGAGCGGTCGACCGAGCTCGCGCGCAAGATGGTGTGCGAGTGGGGTATGAGCGACGCGATGGGCCCGCTCACGTTCGGCAAGAAGGAAGAGCAGATCTTCCTCGGCCGAGAAATCGCGCAGCACCAGGACTACAGCGAAGACACCGCGCTCAAGATCGATCAGGAAGTAAAGCGCTTCGTCACCGACAATTATCAGCGTGCGCATCGTCTCCTGACGGAGAACAAGCAGACGCTCGTCAGCATCGCCGACGCACTGCTCGCGCGCGAAGTGCTCGACGCCGAGCAGGTCAGGCGCCTTGCGGCGGGCCTCCCGCTCGACGAGCCGCAGCCGGTGGCCGCGCGCACGACCACGCCCGAGGAAGGCGAGCCCCGCGCGCGCAAGGAACGCGCGCCGATCGTTCCGGCGCTGAACAAACCGTTACCGCAAGAGTAGTCGTTGTTGGTGATTGGTTATTGGTTTTGGTTCTTGGTCGGTCGTTGAGAGCTAGCGACCCGGCCAATCACGAATCACCAACAACCAACCACTGACAACCATGCTCACCGCTCGTTCTCGCTTCACCATCCCTCTTCCCGGCAACTGCGTCGTCCGTCTTGGCGAGCGCCCGCTCGTGATGGGCATCCTGAACGTCACGCCTGATTCGTTCGCCGAGGGCGGGCGCCGTGGCGGCGTCGCGGACGCGGTCCACGTGGCGCTGCAGCTCGAGCGCGATGGTGCGGACATCCTCGACATCGGCGGCGAATCGACGCGTCCCGGCGCGGTGCCGGTCTCCGCGGAGGTGGAGCGCGCGCGCGTCGTTCCGGTCATCGAAGCGCTCGCCGGACGCATTCGGATCCCGATCTCCGTCGACACCTACAAGGCGGATGTCGCGGCCGCCGCGCTGGCGGCCGGCGCCTCCCTCGTCAACGACATCAGCGGACTCCGTTTCGATCCCGCGCTCGGGCCGGTGGTCGCCGCTTCAGGCGCCGCCATCATCCTGATGCACACCCGCGGCACCCCGCGCACCATGCACGACCGCGCCGCGTTCGAGCACCTCATCCCCGACGTGGTCCGGGAACTCGGCGACAGCCTGTCCGCGGCATCGGCAGCCGGCGTCGCTCGAGAACGCATCGTCATCGATCCCGGCATCGGGTTTGCCAAACGGTCCGAGCACAGCTATGGTGTGCTGGCGCGGCTGGATGAGATTGCCGCGGCAGTCGACCGACCCCTGCTGGTTGGACCGTCGCGCAAGTCGTTCATGCGCGAGGCTCTCGGCGATCGGCCCGCCGCCGAACGCGACTGGGGCACCGCCGCGGCCGTGACCGCCGCCGTGCTGGGCGGCGCGCACATCGTCCGCGTCCACGCGGTCGCTGAAATGGTCCAGGTGGTGCGGGTGGCCGAAGAGATACGGAGATCGGCGAAATGAGGAATGCCGGAATGCAGGAATGCAGGAATGCAAGGAGGGCGACGCGGCAATCTCTCCGTAAAGTTGTGCATTTCCTCACCTTTGCATTCCTGCGTTCCTGCGTTCCCGCATTTCCATGAACGCCCTCACTGCCTTTCTCAGGCGTCCGCCGATCGGCTGGTGGGATCTCGTCGACATCCTCGTGGTGTCGATTCTGATCTACGAGGTCCTTAAGCTGATTCGCGGGACGCGCGCGGTCCAGATGGCGCTCGGCGGCGGCGTCCTCGTCGCGCTGTTCTACGGATCCCGCTGGGCGCACCTCGAAACGACGCATTGGTTGATCCGGAACATGTTCGGCTACATCGTGTTCGCGGTGATCGTGCTCTTCCAGTCGGATATCCGTCGCGCGCTGGCGCACCTGGGACGCGCGCCGTTCTTCCGCTACCTCGCGAAGACCGAGGCTGCGGAAGACACGGTCGAAGAGCTGACGGTGGCGGCGAGCATGCTGTCGGCGCAGCGGATCGGCGGCATCATCGCCATCGAACGCCTGATCGGCCTGCGCAGCTACATCGAGGGCGGCATTCCGCTCGACGCCGTGATCACCTACGACCTCATCGTGAGCATCTTTCAGCGGACGTCGCCGCTGCACGACGGCGCGGTCATCGTGCAGGAGGACCGCGTGGCGGCGGCGGCGTGTTTTCTGCCGCTCACGGTCAACCCCAGGCTCGCGAAGGAGCTCGGGTCGCGACACCGCGCGGCGATCGGCCTCACGGAAGAAAACGATTCCGTGGCGATTGTCGTCTCCGAGGAGACCGGCGGCATTTCGGTCGCCGTGGACGGACAGATCGAGCGCGGATTGAACGCTGACGCGCTGCGTGCGCGCCTGCGGACGCTCCTCCTCCAGCGTCGGGCGTCATCGCCGCAACGAGAGGCGCAACCCGCGTGAAGGGCATCTGGCCATTCCGTTACCTCGGCCTCAAGGTCCTCTCGCTCGCGATTGCGCTGCTGCTCTGGTTCGTGGTGTCGGGAGAGGAAACCGTCGAGCGCGGCCTCCGTGTGCCGCTCGAACTCCAGCAGCTGCCGTCGGGCGTCGAGCTCAGCGGCGACGTGCCGACGACGGTGGACGTCCGCGTGCGTGGAGGATCCGGCACGCTGAGCCGTGTGCTCGCCGGCGACGTCGTGGCCGTGCTCGATCTGCGATCGGCGCGTCCCGGGCGGCGCGTGTTTCCGCTGACGGCGGATCAGGTCCGCGTGCCGTTCGGCGTGGACGTCGTGCAGATCATGCCGTCGGCCATCGCGATGGTGTTCGAGGGAACGGCGTCGCGCGAGGTCCCCGTGGCGCCCGCGGTCGATGGCCGTCCCGCCCCTGGCTTCGTCGTCGGGCAGATGGTCGCGGAGCCGGCGACCGTCGAGATTGTCGGCCCTGAAAGCGCGGTCAAGCGGGCGACCGAAGCCGTGACCGAACCGGTGTCGGTAACCAACGCGCGCGAGCGTGTCCGCGAAACGGTGACGCTCGGCGTTCTCGATCCCTCGTTGCGTCTGAAGAACACCCGGTCGGCGGTTGTATCCGTGCAGATCGTCCCGGCGCCCATGGAGCGGACGCTGCGCAACCGTCCCGTCCACCTGCGCAACCTGCCGCCGAACCTGACGGCCGAGGCGGCGCCGACGGCCGTCGACGTCACGTTGCGAGGGAGCCGCGAAATCCTCGGCCGCTTCGATGCGGATGAAGCCGTCGCGTACGTGGATCTCGCGGGGCTTGGCGCCGGACAATATCAGCTGACCGTCCACGCCGACGCATCGCGTGACGCTGGCGTCACCCATATCGAACCAACGACGGTTCAGATCAGGATTGCCGGTGTCAAGTAGCGGCGCGAGCGTCCCCAGGCTGTTCGGCACCGACGGCGTCCGCGGTGTCGCCGGAAGCCCTCCTCTCGATCACATGACGGTCCGTCGACTCGGCGCGGCGCTCGTGCGCGCGCTGCCGCACGGGCGCGGCGCGTCGCATCTGCTCATCGGTCGCGACACGCGCGAATCGGGCGTCTGGATCGAACAGGAGCTGGCCCACGGCGCCGGCGGCGAAGGGGCCGAAGTCACGAGCGTCGGCGTCGTCCCGACGCCCGCCGTCGCCTATCTGACGCGCGCCAACGCCGACTTCGACGCGGGCGTCGTGATCTCGGCATCGCACAATCCGTATCAGGACAACGGCATCAAAGTCTTTTCGGGAAAGGGCGAGAAGTTCACCGAGGCCGTGGAGCGTGAAGTCGAGGCCATCGTCGCGGACCAGTCGTGGCAGGTGCGCGCCGACGATGCGGCCGAAGTGACGCGAGCGGATCTCGTCGAGGGGTACCTCGACCATCTGCGCGTCATCTTTCCGGATGCGTCGCGGCTCGGACGGTTCCGGCTCGGCATCGATTGTGCGAACGGGGCGACGACGACGGTGGCGCCACAACTGTTCGCGAGCCTCGGCGTCGACACTGTCGTCATCGGCAACCAGCCGGACGGACGAAACATCAATCTGCAGTGCGGATCCACGCATCCCGAACTGCTGGCGCAGACCGTCCTCGAGCGCGGCTGCGACATGGGGGTCGCGTTCGACGGTGACGGCGACCGCGCGATCTTCGTCGATCACCGCGGCCATATCGTCGATGGCGACGCCGTCCTGCTGATGTGCGCCGCCCACCTCCAGCGCGAGCGACGGCTGGCCGGCAACGCGATCGTCGCCACCGTCATGAGCAATGTCGGCCTCGAGCTGGCGCTGAAGCCGCTCGGCATCGATCTCGTCCGCTGCGCGGTCGGCGACAAGTACGTGATGGAAGAGATGCTCAGGCGTGGGCTGTCGCTCGGCGGCGAGCAGTCGGGTCACATCATCTTCTCGGACTACCTGTTCACCGGCGACGGGTTGTGCACGGCGCTGAACGTCCTGAGAGTCGTCGCGCTGACCGGACGAACGCTCGCCGATCTCGCCAGCGACCTGACGACGTATCCGCAGGTGCTGCTGAACGTCCGCGTGCGCCAGAAAGCGGAACTGGCGACCGTGCCGGCTGTCGCCGACGCCATCTCGCGCGTAGAGGCACGCGTGGCGGGGCAGGGACGGCTGCTGGTGCGGTATTCAGGCACGGAGCCGCTCCTCCGGGTCATGCTCGAAGGCAAGGATCGCGACGAGATTCACGCCTGGGCGCAGGAGATCGTGGACGTTGTAAAGGAGCATCTGGGGTAGGCCGCTCTTGGGTTCTGGGTGCAGGGTGCTGGGTTCAGGGTTCGTTCGGGTGCGGGGTACTGAGTTCGGGGTGCTGGGTTCGGGGTTCCGCGCCGAACTGCGTCGTACCCTGGACGCCGACCCGGAACGCGGAACGCGGAACGCCGAACGCGGAACGCCGAACGCCGAACCCGGCACCCGGAACTCGGAACCCGGCACGCACCCAGCACCCAGCACCCTGAACCCAGCACCCGACAGGAACATCCATGGTCCACCTTTCCGTCAACGTCAACAAAGTCGCGACAATCCGGAACTCGCGCGGCGGCAGCCTGCCGAGCGTGCTCGATGCGGTTGACGTCTGTGTCGACGCGGGCTCGCCGGGCATCACCGTGCACCCGCGCGCCGACGAACGGCACATCACGCGCGCCGACGTACGCGCGATTGCGGCCAGGCTGCGCGACCGCGCGCCGGCCGTGGAATACAACATCGAGGGTGACGCGCGCCCCGATCTCGTCGAGCTCGTCGAGGCAGTGAAGCCGACGCAGTGCACGCTCGTGCCGGTGGTTCCTGGCGAGATCACGAGCCAGGCCGGCTGGCGTGCCGGCCCGCAGCGCGATCGCCTGCCGGCCGTGATCGAGCGCCTGCACGCGAGCGGCACGCGCGTCAGCGTCTTCGTGGACGCGTCGCCCGATCCCATCCAGTGGGCCGCCTCCGCCGGCGCCGATCGGATCGAGTTGTACACCGAGCCGTTCGCGCGCGCCTTCGAGCGCGGCGGCGCCGAGCTCGAACAGGTCTTCGCGCAATTCTCCGTCGCGGCACGCCTCGCGCATCAGCTCGGTCTCGGTGTGAACGCGGGCCACGATCTGGATCTCCACAACCTTCGCCTCTTCAGAACGCTTCCGTTCCTCGACGAAGTGTCGATCGGCCACGCCATCATCTCGCGTGCGGTCTTCGTCGGTCTCTCCTCCGTCGTTCGTGAGTACCTCGACGTCCTTGCCGAGGGATGAGGCGACGTGGTCGCCGTTCCACCTTGCGAGTGGCTGGTCTATCCTCCTCGCCTGTCCGCGCCTCTACGCCGTGCGGCTCTTGTGGCTGATCTCGGTTTGCGCCATGAAACTGGAAGCTGAGCGAGGTGATAAGATCCACGGGTTCGCTCTTCCATGAAATCAGACGCAGTCGCCTTCGGAATCGCCGGGGTGTTCTTCGGGTTGATTGCCGGCTGGATCATCGGCAGCCAGCAGGCGGGCGCTCGCCCGGCGCCGGCCCCGCAGGCGGCCGAGAGCGCGGCCACGCCGGCCGGCAGCAGTCAGACCCGCGCCGCGATTCTGGACGACACGCAGATCAACGCGCTCAAGTCTGTCGCGGAGCGCGAGCCGTCGAATGCCAAGCCGCGCGTGGAGCTCGGCAACATGTATTTCGACGCCGAACGCTACAACGACGCCATTAAGTGGTACTCCGAGGCGGCCAGGCTGCAGCCGAGCGACGTGAACATCAGTACGGACCTGGGCGTGTCGTACTACTACACGAACCAGCCGGACAAAGCGCTTGCGCAGTTCGACCAGTCGCTCAAGATCGATCCCAAGCACGCCAAGACCTTGCTCAACGTGGGCATCGTTCGCGCCTTCGGCAAGCAGGATCTCGACGGCGCGTCGAAGGCGTGGCAGGAAGTGATCAAGCTCGCGCCGGACAGTTCTGAAGCGCAGGCGGCGAAACGTGCCCTCGACAGCCTGACGTCTGCGCACCCGACGATCAACAAGCCGGGGCAGTGATGGTCCGGCTCCTCCTCCTCGTCATCCTATTCATCGTCATTGCGCGCGTCTTCTGGCGTGTCGTGGACAACGTCATCGAAGCTGCGGGCGGGCCGGCTCGATCGTCGCACCCCCGCGTGCCGGACGCCGGGGTCCACATGGTGCGTGATCCGATCTGCGGCATGTTCGTGGTGCCCGATCGTGCGTTGACGATCGCCGATGGTCGTTCGACGCAGTACTTCTGCTCGACGACGTGCCGCGACAAGTACCGTGCGAGGACGGCATGAGCGGCGAAGAGCCCACGGCATGACACCGGAATCTACGCTCCGGGCGGACATCGTCGAAGTCGGCCGCCGGATGTACAACCGCGGCTACACCGCGTCGAACGACGGCAACATCAGCGTCCGGCTGGGCACGGACCGCCTGCTCATGACCCCCAAGAGCGTCTGCAAGGGGTTCATGACGCCCGACATGATGTGCATCACCGACCTCGAGGGGCGGAAGCTGCAGGGCGATCGCGATCCGTCGTCGGAGATGCTGATGCACCTCGAGGTGTACCGGCAGCGCCCGGACGTGCACGCCGTCGTGCACGCCCATCCGCCGACGGCGACGGGTTTCGCCGTCGCGGGCATTCCGCTCGATCGCGCCGTCCTGGCCGAGGTCCTGACGACGCTCGGGAGCATCCCGATTGCGGAGTACGCGACGCCGTCGACGTCGGAGCTGCCCCAGGCCGTCCGTCAGTACATCAAGGCACACGACGGGATGCTGCTCGCCAATCACGGCGCGCTGACCGTAGGCGCCGATCTCTACTCGGCGTACTACAAGATGGAGACCATCGAGCACTTCGCCCACATCAGCCTGGTGGCGCGGATGCTCGGTCGTGAGAACCTGATTTCGCGGGAAGAGGTCCTGCGCCTTCAGGGTCTTCGTGGAACGTACGGCATCAAGGCGCCTGCGCCGATCTGTGCGACCGACGACGGCGTGCCCGAGCCCGCAGCCAGTCCGGCGGACTGCCAGGTCGTGCAGGCACCGTCGAGTCCGGGCGCGCGGCTCGTCGCGGACGTCATCGGCCGGAATTCAGGCAACGGCGATGGCAGGTTTGGCGGAAGTGACGAAGCGGAAATTCGGTTAACATACCGCGAACTCTCACAGCTCATCGAAGACGCCATCAGGAGTCTGCGATGAAAGGGCTGAGAGCGCTGAGGGCTCAACGAAGGGCTGAGGGCTAGGGGCGTAGGGCTCAGCGTCGCGACGGGCGGTCAGCCCAGAGCCCTGAGCCCTGAGCCCTAATCCCTTTTGTGGAGGCAGCAATGGGTGAGGCGTTAGGGATGGTCGAAACCAAGGGCCTCGTGGCCATGATCGAAGCGGCGGACGCGATGGTCAAGGCGGCCAAGGTGACGCTGGTCGGCTGGGAAAAGATCGGCGCCGGGTACGTGACGGCCATCGTGCGTGGCGACGTGGCGGCCGTCAAGGCCGCGACCGACGCTGGCGCCGCCGCCGCCCGACGCGTGGGCGAGCTGGTGTCCGTGCACGTGATTCCGCGCCCGCACGCCAACCTCGAAGACGCCCTTCCGATCGGCAAAGCGACGTCAGCGAAAGCCTAACGCCGGGGGGCCCCGGCGCCTGTGAAAAAAATGAGCGGATGCTTTTAGCCAAGATCGTCGGAACGGTTGTCGCCACCAGGAAAGATCCGCGCCTCGTCAGCAGCAAGCTGCTCGTGGCGCGGCCCGTGGATCCGCGCGGCAAGGCCGAAGGCAGCTACCTCGTCGCCGTCGACACCGTGGATGCCGGCGTGGGCGAAACGGTCCTCATCGTCAGCGGCAGCTCCGCACGCATGGCGGCCGGCTTGAAGGACTGTCCTGTGGACGCCGCGGTGATCGGCATCATCGATACCGTGGATCTCTCAGAGGAAAAGGGCTGATCGATGCAGCTGGCACGCGTCATCGGCGACGTCGTGATGACTCGTAAGGACGAATCGCTGACGGGGATCAAGCTGCTGATCGTGCAACCGATGACGCCGGATCGGGCACCCGTCGGGCGAGCGCTCGTCGCGGTCGATGCCGTCGGCGCGGGCGTCGGCGAGGATGTATTCTTCGTACGCGGCAAGGAAGCCAGTTTTCCGTTTTATCCAACCCAGCCGCCCGTCGATGCAGGCATTGTCGGCATCGTGGATAGCTGGGATACGGACACAGGAATCGGGTGATTTGGTAATCTGGTCATTTGGTAATTGATTGGGGGATTGAATTGACTCGAATTGCGGGAATCAATTTACCAATCAATTACCAGACTACCAAATTACCAAATTCCCAAATTCCCCAAATGGTCTGATGGCGAACTGATGCAGATCGCCCGAGTCGTTGGCACCGTCGTCGCCACCCAGAAGCACCGGAAGTTCGAGGGCGCGAAGCTGCTCCTGGTGCAGCCGCTCAATCCTGACGACTCGCCGCGCGGACCGACGATGCTCGCCATCGACGGCGTCGGTGCGGGCGTCACCGAAAAGGTCCTGGTCGTCTTCGAGGGCCGGGCCGCGGGCGAAGCGCTGGGCAAGAAAGCGGCGCCCGTGGATGCGGCGATCGTCGGCATCATCGATCACGTGGAGATGGTGGCTGAATGAACGGGATGACCGAGCGCGAGCTGCGCGAAATGGTGCGCGCCTCGATCGCGCGCATCGCCGGGATGCCGTCCGCTTCCAGCGCGGCGGTAGACCCGCGTGCATCGTACGAACACGCCGGCTTCGCACGACTGCCGCTGCTCAGTAGCGGCGATTCCGACGGCGCCTGCCTCATCGAACCATCGGTCCGCTGCAATCACTGCGGATACTGCTTGTCGTACGGGCACTAGGTTCACGGTTCAAGCTCGGCTTCAAAATCCGATTCTTACCCTGAACCTCGAAGGGCCCGCGGAGAGCGTGACCGCAGCTGCGGGCTGACGGTACAATTCCACTCGCATCGTTCAGGCCAATGCCAGCCATCCTCGTCACGAGAAAACTGCCCTCGTCCGTTCTGGCGAAGCTGCACGAGATTGGAACGGTCGATCTCTACACAGGCGAAGCTGCGATTCCGGCGGATGAACTCGGTCGTCGTATCGCAGACAAGCAGGCGCTCGTCTGTCTGCTGACCGACCGCGTCGACCAGTCGATCATCGATCGCGCGCCGAACCTGAAAGTCATTGCGAACGTCGCGGTGGGCTACAACAACATCGACGTGCCCCACGCTCGCTCGCGCGGCATCGTCGTCACCAACACGCCGGACGTGCTGACGGAGTCGGTCGCGGATTTCACCTGGGCGATGATTCTGTCCATCACGCGTCGGCTGTCGGAAGGCGAGCGGCTGGCGCGCAGCGGGAACTGGAAGGGGTGGGCGCTGGACCTACTGCTCGGCGCCGAACTGCGTGGCAAGCAGCTGGGTCTCGTCGGAATCGGACGGATCGCCCTGGCCGTGGCCTTGCGCGCGCCGGCGTTCGGCATGCGCGTCGCGTATGCCTCCCGCCGTCACGTGGAGCTTCCGGGCTGCGAGGCGATGTCGCTCGATCGTCTGCTCGTGACTTCGGACGTTCTCTCGCTGCACGTGCCACTGACACCGGAAACCACGCACCTCATCGACAAGAAAGCGCTCGCGCGGATGAAGCGGAGCGCATACCTGATCAACACGTCACGCGGCCCGGTCATCGACGAGGCAGCGCTCGCCTGGGCCCTCCAGCACCACCTGCTTGCCGGAGCGGCTCTCGATGTGTACGAGCACGAACCGGCGATCCATCCGGACTTGTTGACGCTCGAGAACGTCCTCCTCGTCCCTCATCTCGGCAGCGCGACGACGGAGACACGGACCGCCATGGCGGATCTCGCAGCCGAAAACGTCATCGCTGTCCTCGGCGGGAAGCCGCCGCTGACGCCGGTTCCATGAACGCCCGGCTGAAGTCGGCGCAACGCTCGGCTGAAGCCTCGCGCTACATCCGGACGGTTGAAGCCTCGCGCTCCATTCCGACTTCACACTCCGGGCGGGTCCCGACGACGACGGTGTCGCGCGTGATGAGAAAGCTCGCACGCGCGATCGACGATCACGAATTGCCCGCCGTCGAGAAGATCGCGGAAGAAAGCCAGGAGGATCCGTTCGAGGTCCTGATCTCGACGATGCTGTCGGCACAGACGCGAGATCCGGTCACCGCCGCCGCCTCTGCACGGCTCTTCAAGGTCGCTCGACGACCCACGACGATGGCAAAGCTGACGACGAGCCGGATCCAGAAGCTGATCTATCCGGTCAGCTTTTATCGTCACAAGGCGCGGCACGTGAAAGACACCTGTCGCATTCTCGTAGAGAAATACAACGGGCGCGTGCCAGGCACGATGGAGGAGTTGCTGACGCTTCCGGGCGTCGGCCGCAAGACCGCGAACCTCGTGCTCATCCTGTCGTTCGCCAGCCGACAGAACATCTGCGTGGACACGCACGTTCATCGGATCTCGAATCGTCTCGGCTGGGTCCGAACGAAGACGCCGACGGAGACCGAGCAGGCGCTCTATGCGGGGACCGAGCCGCGCTGGTGGCCGTACATCAACCTGTATCTGGTCACGTGGGGACAGAACGTGTGCAAGCCCGTGTATCCGCGCTGCCCGGCGTGCGTCATCCGGCGCGATTGCGCGCAGGTCGGCGTCACGCGGGTCTCGAAGCAGTGACAGCGATCAGGACCGCGGCCGTCGCGTGGCTGATCGTTCTCGTGGCAGCGTTCGCGGCCTCGGCGCAAGCGCCGGCGAAACCGGTCGTCGTGGTCGAGACGACGAAGGGCACATTTGCGTTCGAAACGTATCCGGCCGACGCGCCGAAGACCGTGGCGCACGTGCTGGCGCTCGTCAGGAAGGGGTTCTACGACGGTCAGCGTGTGCACCGGGCGGTCCCCGGGTTTGTGGTGCAGTGGGGCGACCCGCGGTCGGCCGATCCCGCACAGGAAGCTGAATGGGGCCGTGGGCCCGACGCGTCCAGCGGCGAACCGATCGGGATTTCTGAAATCTCCAGGAAGCACGTGCACACGGCGGGTGCGGTCGGCATCTCGCACCAGGGCCTTCCGGCGCGCGCCGACAGCATGATTTACGTCACGCTGGCCGCTCGCCCGGATCTCAACGGGAAGTACGCCGTCTTCGGCCAGATCATCGAGGGCGCCGACGTTCCCGCGCGCCTGGTCCGCGGCGACGTGATCAGACGGGTCTACGTGCGGGAGTGAAGAGCGTCGCTCGAGGCGAGACGATACCAGCCAGTTCAGGATAGCGGGCGACGAACTCCTCTGGATACTCGCCGTCGAGTGGTTCGCCGAGCTGCGCCTTGATCATCGCGGCGTTGGCAACCGACTTCGCCGAGTAGTGATTGTTCGCGTACAGGTAGACCTTCCGGACCAGCCGGCTCGCGGCGGCAGCCGTCGCCGTGAACTCGCGCAGTTCGTCGGGGGAGTAGAGGTAGTTGTAGCGGTCCTCGGCTTTTTCATGACGCCACCACTGCGCGGCGTTCCTCCCGTGTAGCCGCATGTAGTAGAAGCTCGTCACGTTCGGCAGCTGGTTCTGACGGATCGACGAGCTGAACTTCGGCTCGTCGATTTGCACCCACGCCGCGCCGAACGAGTTCAGCAGCGCCAGCGTGTCCCCGATCCGGTCGCTCCAGGTGCTGTGTCGCAGTTCCACGGCGACCGGGTAGCCGGCGAACGCGCGCAGCAGATCGCTCAGGTATTCGACGGCGGCGGCGTCGAGTTTGAAGCTCGGGGGAAATTGCGCCAGCAGGGCGCCCAGCTTGGCCTTCGCTGCGAGCGGCTCGATGCCGCGACGGAATTCGTCGAGGTCGGCCTCGTTCGGTCGTGCCAGCTCCGCGAGCATCGTCCGCTCATCGCGGGCGTCCGTGGGAACGGTTTTCGACAGCCGTTCCACGTACATCTTCGGATGCGTGAATTTCTGATAGAGCTTCAGGGAGAAGTGGAAGTCCGCGGGCGTCTTGCCGGCCCAGCCGCGACAGACGTCGGCGCGCGGCTGGCCGTAGAACGTGGAATTCACCTCGACCGTGTTGAAGTGCTCGGCGTAGAACGACAGCTCGTCGAAGCCTCTCGGCCGGGGTCTGGGATAAAAGACACCATTCCACGTGCCCGCTCCGGTGGGGTAATGCCAGCCACTCGTACCAATGTGCAAGGACATGGGACAGCGTATTTCAGAAGGCCGATTTCAGACTTAAGATTGATTGATCAATTGTCCAATCAATTACTAAGTTACCAGATGACGAGATTACCCAATCTCCCCGCATGCTGACCATCAACGAGATCTTCTATTCGATTCAGGGCGAGTCGACTCGCGCCGGCAAGCCCTGCGTCTTCGTCCGCCTGACGGCGTGCGACCTGCGATGCTCGTGGTGCGACACGCCGTATGCGTTTCACGAAGGCCGCAAGATGTCGGTCGACGCCGTGGTCGACGCCGTGTCGGCGTACCGTTGCGATCTCGTCGAGATCACCGGCGGCGAGCCGCTGCTGCAGGACGACGTGTATCCGTTGATGGAGCGGTTGATCACCGAGGGGCGGACGGTGATGCTCGAAACGGGCGGCCACCGCCCGATCGATCGCGTGCCGGCGGCCGTGCTCAAGATCGTCGATGTGAAGTGCCCCGGAAGCGGCGAAGCGGATCGCAACGACTGGGCGAATCTCGACAAGCTGTCGCCGCATGACGAAGTGAAGTTCGTCATGCTGGATCGACGCGATTACGACTTCGCCCGGCAGGTGATCGATCAGCACGGGCTCGCGGCGCGCGCGGCTGCCGTGCTCATGTCGCCCGTGCACGGCGTGCTCGATCCCCGGACGCTGTCTGAATGGATGCTCGCCGATCGGGTCCCCGCGCGATTGCAGCTTCAGCTCCACAAATACATCTGGTCACCGACGACGCGGGGGGTGTGAGTGCGGGCGGTCGTGCTCCTCAGCGGGGGCCTGGATTCATACACCGCCGCCGCGATCGCGAAGTCCGACGGCTTCGAGCTCTTCGCACTGACGGTCGCGTACGGTCAACGGCACGCTCGCGAGATCGAATCCGCGCGCGCTGTTGCCCGCGCGCTTGGCGTCGCGCGTCATCTGGAGCTGGCCGTCGATCTCCGGACGATCGGTGGGTCGTCGCTGACGTCCGACGAACGCATCCCGCGCGACCGGGATCCGGAGCGCCAGATTGGCGATGGGATTCCAAACACGTATGTGCCCGCGCGCAACACGATCCTGCTGTCGCTTGCGCTGGGCTGGGCCGAGGTCGTCGATGCGCGCGACCTCGTGATCGGTGTCAATGCGCTGGACTACTCCGGCTATCCCGACTGCCGGCCGGAGTTCGTCGGCGCATTCGAGGCCTTGGCCAATCTGGCAACCCGGGCGGGAGTCGAGGGCGTGCGGTTCCGAGTCCACACGCCGCTCATCGCGATGAGCAAGGCGGACATCGTGCGCCGCGGTGTCGAACTGGGACTCGACTACGGTTTGACGCACAGCTGTTACGATCCTGCGCCTGACGGACGACCATGCGGCCGCTGCGACAGCTGTGTGCTGCGTGCCCGCGGCTTCCATGAGGCCGGCGTGGCCGATCCCCTGGCCATGGGCTAAAATCAGCAGTTCCCGTGGAACTGCTGAGCAGACAGCCGATTCGTCGGCAGATCGTCGCGATCACCTGCCTGCTGTTCATCCCGTTCGGGCTGCTGGTCGCCTGGTCGGCCAACCGCACGCGCATCGAACGAGAAGCGGAGCTGCAGGAGCAGGCGGGCACCGTCGCCGCGACCGCCGCGGCCTACCTCAACCAGTTCCTCTCGGCGTTCGACTCCATGGCGGCCTCGCTTGCCAGGCATCCGGCGGTCGTCGCGCTCGATCGCGCCAAGTGCGACGAGCTGTTTCCGACGATCCTTCGCGAGCAGCCGCTGCTGCTGAACATCGTGCTGACCGACGCGGACGGAACGGTCAAGGGCACTGGGCTCCAGGCGCGCGCGGGTCTCGGCCCCACCGTCGAGATGCCATACGTGAAGGACGTCGTGGACGCGGCCAAACCCATCGTCAGCGAATTGACGAAGGGGCAGGTATCGGGCAAGGCGACGATCATTCTCGGGTACCCGGTGTTCGACGCGCATCGCACGGTCGTCGGCGCGCTGGGCCTGGGGGTCAACCTGGCGCGTCTGCAGTCGGTATTCGGATCGATTCCGCTGCCCGAAGGATCGGTCATCACCGTGACCGACTCGGCGAGCCGTGTGCTCGCGCGCAGTCTCGATCCCGAGCGCTACATCGGAACGTTCGCGGATCCACGAGCGGTTCCACCGAGTGAAGTGGCGCGCGCGCAGACGCGAGCGGGACTCGATGGCATCCCGCGCTTTTACGGCAACGCGACCATCGATCGCGGGCCGTGGCTGCTGAGCGTCGGCATTCCCACGAGCGTCGCCGCCTCGCGCCTGACCCCGCTCTGGCAGCGCAACCTGGCGATCGTCCTCGGATCGGTCGCGACCGTGCTCTTTCTCTCGCTCCTGCTGTCGCACAGCATCAGCACCGGGCTCGGGCGGTTGCGGATGGCCGCGCAGCGCATCGCCGCCGGCGATCTGTCGCCACCGGAGAAGAAGCCCGTCACGAACCGCGAGATGGCCGAGCTCCAGGACGCGTTCATCACGATGGCCGGCAACCTGCGGCAGGCCCACGAGGCGCTCGACCATCAGGTCGAACAGGAGCGCAAGATGCGCGAGGCGCTGCAGTCGCTGCAGCGCCAGGTCGTACGCCAGGAACGGCTGGCGGCGGTCGGCCTCCTCGTGTCGGGCGTTGCGCACGAACTGAACAACCCGCTGCAGGCGATTCTCGGGACCGCGGAGCTGCTCGAGCGCGAAGCCAATTTGTCGCGCGAAGCGCTCGACGAGATTGCCTTCGTGAAGACGCAGAGCGGACGCGCGCGGGAAATCATCCGCAACCTGTCGCGCTTCAGCAGTCAGCAGTCGGGTCCGCCGTCCCACGTCGATCTGCGCGACGTCATCGCCGAAGTCGTCCAGTTGCGCGGCCGCGATCTGGGCAACTCGTCGATCGTCCTCGACGTGGACGCGACCGCCGCCAGGCCCGTCTTCGCGAATTTCACCGAGCTCGAGCAGGTCACGCTGAACTTCGTCATCAACGCGCAGCAGGCGATCGAGGCGACCGGTCGTCGGAAGGGCCGGATTCTCATGCGCCTCTGCGACACGGGGAAGAAGATCCGGCTCGAGGTGCATGACGATGGCTGTGGCGTGTCGCCGGAAGACGAGCCGAAACTGTTCCAGCCGTTTTTCACGACGAAGCCCGTTGGCAAGGGCACCGGTCTGGGCCTGTCGGTGAGCTACGGGATCGTCGAATCCTACGGCGGAGACATCGGATACATGAAGAACGCCTGGGGCGGCGCCACGTTCCACTTCGAGCTTCCGGTCGCCGACGCTGTGGCGACCACACACCGCGATGACCGATCGTCTCTACTACACGGACCCTTACCTACGAAGATTTGACGCGACCGTCCGCGCGCTCGACAGGCGCGACGGTCACGACGATCACCTCGTGGCGGTGCTCGATCGGACGGCGTTCTATCCGACGTCCGGCGGCCAGCCGTTCGACACCGGTGTGCTTGGCGGTCACGCCGTCGTGGACGTCTTCGATCAGGACGATGGCACCATCGCGCACGTTCTCCAGGAGCGCGAGGCTTTAGCCGAGCGGGGAGAATCGTCCGTGAGGCCAGCCGAGCGAGTGACCCCAGGCTTGAACGTCGGCGACGCCGTGACGGGCGAGATCGACTGGCCACGGCGCTTCGATCACATGCAGCAGCACACGGGCCAGCACGTGCTGTCGGCGGCATTCGATCGCGTCTTCAGCGTGCGAACAGTCAGTTTTCATCTGGGCGCCGACAGCTCGACGATCGATCTTGCGCGCGAGATGACGCCGGGTGAGATCGCCCGGGCCGAAGACGCGGCGAACGCCATTGTCTGGGAAGATCGGCCCGTGGCCGTTCGCTTCAGCTCCAGCGAAGAAGCGGCGGCGATGCCGCTGCGTAAAGAGGCGAAGCGCGAAGGGACGCTGCGGCTCATCGACGTCGAAGGCTGGGACCTGTCCGCGTGCGGCGGAACGCACGTGTCCCGAAGCGGCGCCATCGGCGTCATCGTCGTGTCCTCGTGGGAACGGTTCAAGGGCGGCCAGCGCCTCGAGTTTCTGTGTGGCGGCCGGGCGCTTCGACGGTTTCGGGCCTATCGCGATGCGCTCGACGCCAGCGGCCGGCTACTGTCGGTACTGCCCGGCGAGCTCCCGGCGGCGATCGAGCGTGTGCAGTCGGAAGCGAAGGATCGGAAACGGGAGTCCATCGTGTGGCAGACCGAGCTCTCGCGCTACCGCTCGCTGGAGCTGGCCTCGGCGGCCGAACAGGTTGGCGGCGTTCGACTCGTGGCGAGAGCCGTTGACGCCGATGCGAACGGACTCAAGGCGCTGGCATCAGCCATCACGGCGGCTCCGGGCTTCGTCGTCGCCCTGCTGTCGACGTCGACGCCAGCGCTCGTCGTCGTCGCGAGATCTGTGGACGTGTCGCCGTCCGCGCAGCAGATTCTGTCGACGTTGATCGGGAGATTCGGCGGACGCGGTGGCGGAAAGCCCGAACTGGCGCAGGGCGGTGGGTTGATCGGCTCAGCGGACGACATCCTGCAGGCAGTTCGTCAGCTGATGACATCGATCTGATCCATGGATCGGGTCGCCCTTCGTGATAGGGTTTGCTGCTGAAGAGGGCTTGACGGCCCTTCCACGTCTTCGGATAGCGCGGGAGGACTGAGTTCGCCAATGTCCAAACAGGATTCACTCTCGACGATGACCGCCACCGACTTCAACCGGCGCAGCTTCCTCGACGTGCTGCTGTCGGTCGGCTTCGTCTCAACGGCGATAGCGATCGTGTATCCCGTTTTGCAGTTCCTCATTCCGCCGGCGAGCGGCGAACCGGCGACCGCGAGCGCGGACGCGGGCAAAGCCGCGACGCTCAAACCCAACAGCGCGCGAATTTTCAGGTTCGGCAGCCGGCCGGGGATCGTGGTGCGCACGGCTGACGGTGACGTCCGCGCCTTCAGCGCCGTGTGCACGCACCTCGATTGCACGGTGCAGTTCAAAGCCGACACGTCGCAGCTCTGGTGCGCCTGCCACAACGGCACCTACGACCTGGGCGGCACTGTCGTGTCGGGACCGCCCCCGCGGGCGCTCGAGAAGTTCGTCGTCAACCTCCGCGGCGAGCCGGGCGACGAAGAGATCGTCGTGTCGCGCAGCTGAGGGAGCAGGGCCGCCAATGGTGCAAGGCGTCGTCGACTGGCTGGACGAGCGGATCGACCTGAGCGGCATCCGACATTTCATCGCCGAAAAAGGGGTGCCGGTTCATACCCAGGAGGTCTGGTATTACCTCGGCGGCATGACGATGTTCCTCTTCGGCGTGCAGGTATTTACCGGCATCCTGCTGCTGCTGTACTACCGCCCGAGCTCGGCCGAAGCCTACGAGAGTGTTCAGTTCATCGTGACGCAGGTGAAGTTCGGCTGGCTGATTCGCAACGTCCACAGCTGGTCGGCGAATCTCCTGATTGCCCTCGCGTTCGCGCACTTTTTCAGCGTCTTCTTCCTGAAGTCCTACCGGAAGCCGCGCGAGCTGACCTGGCTGACCGGCATTTTCCTGCTGTTCCTGATGCTGGGCTTCGGCTTCAGCGGCTACCTCCTCCCGTGGAACGAACTGTCGTTCTTCGCGACGAAGGTGGGCACTGGCATCGCCGGCGCGGTGCCGCTCATCGGTCCGTTCATGCTGCGCCTGCTCCGCGGCGGCGACGATGTCACGGGGGCGACTCTGTCGCGGTTCTACGGACTGCACGTGGCCATCCTGCCGGCGATCACCACCGCACTCGTGCTCGCACACCTGCTCCTCGTCCAGCGACAGGGGATGAGCGTACCGCTCAGCATCGAACGGGCGAGGAAGCCCGGCGAGAGGCTGCCGCAGATGCCGTTCTTCCCGAATTACATCCTGCGTGACGTCCTCGCCTGGTACGTCGTGCTCGCGGTGGTCGCCGCGCTGGCCGCGTTCTACCCATGGGAACTCGGCAAGAAGGCAGATCCTTTCGCCGTCGTCCCGGCGGGTATCCGGCCCGAGTGGGTACTTTCTCGCGATGTTCCATACGCTGAAACTCGTGCCCGCGCATGTGCTGGGCATGGAAGGGGAGCACCTCGGCGTGGTGGCGTTCGGCCTCCTCGCGGTGTTTCTGGTGCTCGTGCCCTTCCTCGACCGGCGCGCAGGCCGCGGCGAGCGGAGCCCGTTGTTCACGGTCCTGGCGGCGGTCGGCCTCCTGTATCTCGTCGTGTTCACGATCATCGGGCACTACGCCAAGTAGCCACGGTCATGTTGCAGATCACCGGACGCTGTCTCCTCGTTCTCGCCGCGATGGCAGCCGTCGCGCCGTCACGCGCAGCCGCACAGCCGGCGCCCACGCCCAACGCCTGCCTGACGTGCCATGCGTCGCTGACGGACGCGCGGCTGGCGGCGCCGGCGACTCTCTTCTCCGGACGGGATGTGCACCGCGAGAGCGGTTTTGCGTGCGTCGATTGTCATGGAGGCGACTCCTCGGTCAGCGAGAAGGTACGCGCGCACAACGTCGCGAAGGGATTCAAGGGCGCGCCGATCGGCCAGGCGCAGGTGGCGACCTGCGCGCGCTGCCACAGCGACGCCGCGCTGATGCGACGTTTCGCGCCGAAGCAGCGGGTGGATCAGGCTGCGGAGTACGCCACGAGCGTGCATGGCAAACAGCTCGCCGCAGGTCACGGCGACGTCGCGACGTGCGCCAGCTGCCACGGACCCCACGGGATCCGCCCCGTCACGGACGCGAAGTCGCCCGTCTTCCCCACGAACGTTGCCGCGACGTGCGCGCGGTGCCATGCCGATCCGCGGCACATGGCCGGCTACAAGCTCGCCGACGGCACGGCACTGCCGACCAGACAGTCCGCCGACTACCAGAAGAGCGTCCATTACGCCGCCCTGACCAGAAGCAACGACCTCTCGGCGCCGACGTGCAACGACTGTCACGGCAACCACGGTGCGGCGCCGCCGGGTGTCGGCGCGGTCGTCAATGTGTGCGGCACGTGCCATGCCGTGTTCGCCCAGAAGTTCGAGACGAGCGTGCACAAGGAGATTCTCGACAAGGCCTGCGTCGAGTGCCACAGCAACCACGCAGTGCTGCAGCCATCGGACGCGATGCTCGGTGTGACCGGCCCGGGCATCTGCGCGCAGTGCCACACCGCCGGCGACAAGAACGATAAGGGCACTGCGGCCGCCGAGAGCATGCGCGCGGAGTTCGAGCAACTCAAGGCCGGCATCGAGCAGTCGCGGACGCTCATCGGCCGCGTGAGGAACGCGGGGATTGAGGTCGGCGATCAGGAACTCGCGCTGCGAGAGGCGGCCACCAAGCTCACGCTGGCGCGCACGGAAATGCACGCGTTCCAGCCGGCGCTCGTCACGCCGATCATCGCGGAAGGCGTGAAGATCGTCGAGGGCGTCGACGTGGCCGGCCAGAAAGGCATCGCCGAGCTCCAGTACCGGCGCCGCGGCCTCGCGATCTCGCTCGGCGCCATCATGCTGCTTGTCGTCGCGCTCGGGCTCAAGGTCAGGCAGATCGATCGACGCACTCGTTAAAACGCATCCTTGAGCGCGGCGCGCACGCTCTCGTGTGCCGAGCGCACGGCTTCGGACGGCTCCCCGATCGTATCCAGTAGGACGCCCAGTTTTGCCAGCAGGTTTTTCACGTTCTGAACGTGCGCGAGCTCGGCGACCGTTGGTTTCGCGCCGAGCCTCGGCGGCTTCGTGCGCATCGTCCAAGATGAGAACGCTTCGCGATCGAAATCGGCTCGGTTGACGATCGACATCACTGCGCGCGCGAAACGCTCGTCCTCGCCGTGGGTGAAAACCGCCGGCGCGGCGGCAAGCTTGTGCGCGACCGCGTCGAGGATCGCCGTCTGGCCTTTCGTGCCGTCGAGAAAACGGCTGCGGCCGATGAACTTCACGAGATCCGCGGTATGTGCCGCCGAGTGCATCCAGCCGTGCTCCGGATCGAAGCCGCGCAGATCCTGTTCGTCGCGCAAATAGGCGAGCGCCGCCTGCTCGATCCGGTGGAATTCGTCGGATGTGAGGAACGGATCGGCGTTGTCGCGCGCTACGACCGCCGCCAGCGTGAGTGCTGAGAACGACCGGCGGAAGATGCGATCCGTCCCGCGCTCTCCGATGCCGTCCGTCAGGTTCTTCTGAAGGTCGGCGGCGAGCGTGCGGAGCGCGCCCGCGTCCAGCGCGCGTGCCTGATAGATCCACGCGGCCAGCGTCGAATAGGCAATCTCGTCTCGCACCTCGGGATCAGGCGATGCCAGCATGCCTGCCAGCTCGGTGGTCAAATCCCTCAGGTCGCTTCCAGCCGGGACGGCGTATTTGTTCTGCGCGATTTGTTTCCAGAAGGCGAGCGAATGTCCTGCGCCAGGCGTAGCAGCGAGGATGGCGACAAGGGCAATCAGAGTCATGCGGGGCGCTCCTGACATATGGATTTCGCTATTGTCATCCAGCACGTACTGTAGGTACGTACGCCCGTTCACGAAATTGCTCAGTTAATGGCTCTGATCGGGGGGGCGGTACATGCGCTCGTCAAAGCATCGGTTCGTGGCGACTATCGTAGCGGCAGGCCTTCTTGCCGGGCCCGGCGTGGCCCGCGCGCAGGCTCCCTTTACCCTGCTGCACTCCTTCACGGGCACGGACGGGTGGCTGCCCGCCTCCATCATCCAGGGCACCGACGGCAATTTCTACGGGACGACAGGCCAAGGCGGCACGACCACGACTTCAATTCTCGGGACGGTCTTCAAGATGACGCCGGCGGGCGTCGTCACCACGCTGCATTTCTTCACCGGCGGAGCGGATGGATATGGCCCGAACGGAATCATTCAGGGGACCGACGGCTATCTGTACGGGACGACGTTGTTCGGCGCTGGTGGGGGTGGTGTGGCGTACAGAATCAGCACGACAGGGGTTTTCACGACGCTTCATACGTTTGTGGGGTCGGCGGATGGATATAACCCGTACGGACCGTTGGTCCAGGCCGGAGATGGAAACTTCTACGGGACGACGGCCGGTTGGCTCTCGTCGACGCTTTCTCTCCCCGGTACGATTTTCAAGATGACGCCCGCCGGATCCGTAACCGTGCTGCACACCTTTGACTCGACCGACGCGATTGGTCGACCTCGTCCCGTCCCTTATGGCCTCGTCCAGGCGAATGATGGCAATTTCTATGGAACAACGATCAGCGGTGGTACGGGCTGTTGCGGGACGGTGTTCCGTGTGACGCCTGCCGGTGTGGTGAGCGTCGTGCATTCCTTCAACTCCGGTTCGACGGACGGCGCCGGCCCGAACGCCGTGATGCAGGCGGCCGACGGAAACCTTTATGGCACCACGTCACTCGGAGGCACATCGAGCAAGGGCGTTCTGTATAGGCTGGCGCTGGACGGCACCTTCACGCTCCTTCATTCGTTCTCCGGCGGCGCGACAGACGGTGACAGCCCGTCGAACGCACTGATTCAGGCGACCGACGGAAATTTGTACGGGGTGACGAAGCTTGGTGGCGGTGCCACGGTGCCCAATGGCGGGACTGTCTTCAAGGCGACCACGGCCGGCGCGATTACGCTGCTCCACAAGTTTGCCGGTGATGGATCGGATGGGGCACAACCGACCGGGTCGTTCGGGCGTATTCTGACGCAGGCGGCGGATCGAAGACTGTACGGCGTGACCTGGAGGGGCGGCGCCGGAAATTTCGGCACCGCGTTCCGCGTCCAGATTGGGACTGCCGTTCCGACCGATTTCGACGGCGACGGTAGCGCAGACGTGGCGGTGTACAGGCCAGCCGGCGGGACCTGGTACGTGCTCAAGTCCAGCACCGGGTTTTCTGGCTACAGCGCGTATGGCTGGGGCCTGGCGACTGATATTCCAGTGCCTGGCGACTACGACGGCGACGGCAAGGCCGATCTCGCGGTGTTCCGTCCGTCCACGGGTTACTGGTTCATCCTGAAATCGAGCAGCAACTTCACGACCTGGCAGGCGTATCTGTGGGGCGCGACAGGCGACGTTCCCGTCCAGGGCGACTACGACGGCGACGGCGCGACAGATATCGCGATCTATCGACCGTCCGACGGAAGCTGGTACATCCTCAAGTCGAGCTCGGGATTCAGCAGTTACCTCGCATTCGGGTGGGGCGCGACTGGCGACCTCCCGGTGAGCGCCGATTACGACGGCGACGGCCGAGCCGACGTGGCGATCTTCCGTCCAACATCGGGACACTGGTTCATTCTCAAATCGAGCACGAATTTCACGGCGTGGGACACGTATCAGTGGGGAACGACGGGCGACACGCCAGTGCCGGGTGATTACGATGGCGATGGCCGCACCGACGTCGCCGTGTATCGTCCGTCGGCCGGTCAATGGTTCGTGCTCAAGTCCAGTTCGGGGTACAGCGCATATTCGATCTACGGATGGGGGACAAGCACCGACGTCGCGGTGCCGGCCGACTACGATGGCGACGGCAAGACCGACGTCGCCATCTATCGTCCGTCGACGGGCCAGTGGTACATCCTGAAGTCGAGCACCAACTTTACGGCCTACGTCTCGTACCTGTGGGGCGCCGTAGCCGACGTGCCACTGGGCGGACGGTAGCCGATCCAGGAAACGCTCAAGGCTGAGCGTTTCTCGAAGCGTGTTATCGGGACCGCCTGAACTCCGCGAGCTTGACCAGCATCGCGTCCGTCGCGCGATTGATTACGTCTGCCGTGGTATCGAAGTTGTTGGCGAGAATGGCGAACACGAGCGGCTCTTCGTCGCTCGTCGTCAGGTACCCGGAGAGCGTCCGCACCTGCGACATCGATCCGGTCTTCGCCCGCAGCCGATGTTCCGCCGCCGTGCCTTTGAGGCGGTTCGCGAGCGTGCCGTCGGTGCCAGGCGTGGGCAGCGACGCAGCGAACGGTTCGTACAGCTTCGCGTCCTTGTAGACATGCGTGAGGATCGTGACGAGCGCCTGCGCCGTGACGAAGTCGTAGCGCGACAGTCCTGAGCCGTCGCGGATGATCAGGCTGCCTGGGTCGACGCCCCAATCCTGAAACAGCTTCTGCGCAGCCGTGCGCCCCTTGACGGCAGTGGCTGGGGGTCGCTCGGCTAAAGCCTCGCGCTCCATCGAAGCCTCGCGCGCCACCGAAGCCTCGCGCTCCTTAACTGAAGCCTCGCGCGCGCCCAGTGTCTTCAGGAACGTCTCGGCGTACTGGTTCTGGCTGACCTTCATCAGACGCACGGCGAGTGCAGACAACGGCGGCGAGCGGTGAACGGCGACGAGCGTGGCTCCGGTCTCATCAATCGGCGCGGCAAGATCGTCGATGTCTGCCGCCGGGCCGCGCACATTGATTCCGCGCGCGATGAGCGATCGCCGCAATGCCTGGACGAAGAACAGTGTCGGGTTGTCGACCGACATCGTCAGGACCGTCGGTGTCGCCGTTCCAGCCGCGACGATGCCCCGGACGACCAGCGTTCGCTGTCCGGGCAGTCGATGCGTGGTCAGGCTCGTGGCGGTCCCGGCTGCGCCAGTACGGATCGCATTCACCACGACGATGCCGCTTTCGGGCGGATCGACGCTGACTGCGGCGGGATCGCCAGCCGCTGGACCGGGCGACACAGTGACCCGGACGGCGTTCTCGTTGAACTGCAGCGCGCTTACGCCTGCCGCATAGTCTTCCGTCAGGTCATCCCACGACCAGCCGAAGCCAAGCTCGTCGTCGTCGAAGGCGTTGTCGTCGCCGATGATCCGTCCATCGACCGTCCGGACGCCGAGTTGCTTCAAGCGATCGGTCCATTCACCAAACAGTCGGTCCGCCGATCCGTCGATGTGGCCGATGCTCGGGTCGCCCGTTCCGACGACGATGAGATCGCCCGAAAGGACGCCGCCGTTGATGGATCCGCGCGCCAGCAGTCGGGTCCGGTACGTGTAGTCCCACCCCAGCTGCGCTGCGGCCGCGGCCAGCGTCACGAGCTTCATGTCCGACGCCGGCACCAGGAGCTTCCCGGGGTTCGACGAGAAGAGCGTTTCGCCGTTCTTCAGTGACTGAACCAGGACTCCCCAGGTGCCGCGCGCGAGCACGGGCTCGTTGATGATCGCTTCGAGGTCGTGTTGAAGCTGACCGACAACGGTGCTGGCGGCAGGCCGATCTGGTGACTTGGGGAGGCTTATTGCGTGGCACGCCGCCGTGGCGGCGACCGCCACGGCTATCGTGCTACTTCGAAAGCTCATCGAGCGACTTCAGCGATTCGTTGAAGTCGGCGCTGTCGGTCTTGGCGGCGCCCGGTTCTCCCGGACGCGCCGCGTGGACGTCCTGGCCTGACTGGCCGAACGTCACGCGCTCCTCTTTCTTGCTGTCGTCGAACTTGACGACGACGGTCAGCGCGGGCTTGTCGAGACCCATGCCGGCGGCGGACGCGACGAATTTCTCCGCGCGCATGTTCGAGATCCGGCCGAGGAACGCGTCGAACTTGTCCTTGTCCACGTCGCCGGCGTTCGGGCTCGCGCGGTGCCAGGTGTCGGGTTTGCCTTCCGTCGCGCTCTTCACGCGATCGAAGACGACGGTCTGGCCGTTGCGGGTGACCTCGATATGGTTCGCGTTGTAGGGGCGGAACTCGAACAGGTCCTTACGGCGGTAGTTGTCCGGTCCCTTCTTGACTTCGTCGAGCAGCGACGACTCGACCGTCACCACCATCGCCTTGGACGCGTCGCGCGCGTAGAGCGACGTCTCGTCGGCCTTGCCGCCGATGAGCAGCGTCGCCTTCGAGCTGCCGGCGTTCAGATCCACCGTCGCCTGCGGCTTGTCGAAGCCGAATTTCTTCAGGTCCGCCGCGCTGGCGGCCTCGGCCGCGATGGTTTTCATGCGCGCCGTCTGGAGACGGCCGACCAGGCTCTCGACGGTTCCGTAGTCCGCCTTGACCTCGACCGGCGCTTTCAGCCTCCAGTCGCCGCCGTCCTTCGCGATCTTCAGCGTCTGATTCGCGGTCGTCAGGGCGATGCTGTCGATCTTGTCGCGCTCGACCTTCAAAACGTTCTTGTCCCGCAGATCGAACGGTGACTTGTTCAGCGTCGATTCCTGGAACGCGGCGATGAGAAACACCTTCTTCTCGTCATTGCGTCTGGCGAACAGGTCCGAACCGGTCGGCGTCTTCTCGCCGAGGAACAGACGGCGGTAGTCCTTGTCGCCGTCGGCCTTGAACGCGACCGCAATCCGGGGATTGGAGAGCCCGTAGTCGTTCAGGTTCGACGGGTTCTCGTCGACGACGCGCACCATGTCCACTGTGGCGAGCGTGTTCGCGAGGCCGCTCAGCTCGGATTCGTCGGCGGGAGCCGCGGGCGTGGTCAGCTTCCACGCGCCGCCTTCCTTCTTCGCCGTCGCGCCTTCACCGTTCGCGGACGTGACCTGGATTTCGTCGATCTTGTCGGACGCGACGATGAACACCTTCTCGAGCTTCTTGCCGGTGTCGGGCGTGTCCGGCTGCTTCCAGGTGACGAAGTAGATGTACGCGCCGAGTCCCGCGAGAACCACAACGAGCGCGATAGTGGAGCGGAGGCCTTTCATCTACCGCCTCCGCCACCAGTTGTAGATCCCGGCGCCGAAAATCGTGCCCGGGATGAGCAGCAGCGACAGCCACGTGATGTTCGCCTGCTGCGTTGCGGTCAGCGTGATGCGCCGATCCTCGGGATCCTTCGGGCGGATCGAGATCAGATTTTCCTGTTGCGACAGCCAGCCGACGGTGTTCATGAACAGATCGCGGTTGCCCTGGATGCCGAGGCCGGCCGTCGCCGCGAAGTCGGAGTCACCGAACACCACGACGCGTGTCTCTTTCTTCGGTTCGTCGGGCTTTGCGTCGGCAGCGGCCGCGACCGGCGCCGATACCGCGACGGCAATCGTAATCGGGCCCTTCTTGTCGCCCTTGGCCTCGTCGAGCGACACCTGCCCGCTCGTCAGCAGGCCCTTGATGTCGCTTTCGGCCCAGCTGCGCGGGCTCGTTTCCACGAACGGTTGCGCGATGTGCCCGTTGACGCCGCCGCTGATTGCCGACACTGATCGGGCGAGCGGAAACGCCGTCAGGAACTTGAAGTTCTGCGTGATCGCGTGATTGGGATAACTGGCCGCCACAGGAACCGATGCATCCGTACCGATCAGCCGGCCCATCCCGCTCACGTCCACGACGATGTTGTTGCCGACGTCAACGCCCCAGTCGTGCGCGAGCGCGAGCAGGTTCGTCACCGGCGCGCTGTCCGCCTTCTCCGGCGGATCGAGCATCAGGAACACCTTGCCGGCTTTGTCGAGATACTTCTTGAGCGCGTCGACTTCCGGGGGGAAGAAGTCCGTCCGCGGTCCCGCAACGACCACCACCGACGCATCGTCGGGCACCGAGCCCTGCTGCGCGAGGACGAGTTTGTCCACCGCGTAATTCTCGTCCCCGAGCGCTTTCGCGATCGTCGCGTAGCCGTCGCGATCGGAGGCCGTCGTGTCCTTTTCGCCGTGGCCCTGCGTGAAGTAGACCTTGCGCTTCTCGCCGGTCACCACCTTGATGATCCCGTTGGTGATGTCCTGCTCGCTGTCGGACGTGACCCGTTCGCTCCGGCCCTTGTAGTTGAAGACGATCGTGCCGTACTGCTGAACCGAATTCTGTTTGGCGATCGTCGGTTTCTTGTCCGGATCGATGAATTCCGTGCTCACCTGCTTCGACGAGTACGTGTATTCCTTCAGACGGTCCTGGTAGCGGGGGAAATCGGGCTCCTGCGCGAAGACCTTCACCTCGAGCGGCGCATCCAGCTTCGCCAGCACGGTCTTGCTCTGGTCCGATAGCGCGAACTGCTTGTTGGCCGTCAGGTCCCAGCGCTTGTTCTGCTTCTTGCCGATGTAGTTGACGGCGACGAGGATCGCCAGGAGAACCACGACGCTGACGCTCGTCAGCGCGCCGTATCGCGCCTGCCGGCCCGCGAACATCTTCGCGAACTCACGCCACTGACTCGCGGTGTACGCAAGCACGAGAACCAGTCCGGCCAGTGCAAGCGGCCGCGCGTAGTCGCCGTACTGATTGAGCGCGGGCACCCGCGACACGGCGACCGCCGCCAGCACGAGCGCCATTCCGATCCATCCGACGATATTCAAAACGCGATTAACCATTTATGAACTCGCTCTCAGAACGTTTGTGAGCCCTAACCCCTTAGCCCTCAGCCCTTCGTTCTTCACCCTCGCCACCGTTCGCTGTCCACCGACTTCGCGGTCAGAAACAACCCGAACGTGATGAAGCTCAGGTAGTAGATCAAATGCGTCGTATCGAGGACGCCTTTGCCGAAGTCGTCCAGGTGACCGACGATCGACAGGTACTGCGTCAGCTGATCGACCGTCGGACCCGAGAAGCTGCCGATCCACTCGATGACCCACAGCAGCAGGAACACCGCAAAGGTGACCATGCCGGCGACGATCTGGTTCTTCGTCAGGCTCGAAATGAACAGGCCGACGGAGATGAAGCAGCCGCCCAGTAGCAGCAAGCCGAGGTACGCCGTCGCGATCGGCTTCCACTCCGGGCGGCCGTAGATGAAGAGCAGACTCAGATGGATCAGCGTCACCGCCAGCATCGTCGAATAGAGCAGCATCGCGCCGAGGAACTTGCCGAGGATGATCTGCCAGTCGGTGACCGGCGACGTCAGGAGCAGCTCGATCGTTCCGGACCGTTTCTCCTCCGAGTACGTGCGCATCGTCACCATCGGCATCAGGAACAGGACGAGGATCGTCACGTTCTGGACCAGCGGGCGAATGAGCTGCTGGTTGATGTTCATCGCCTGCGGCCCCTGGGAGAACTGGCCCATCTGCATGCTCTGGCGGACGAAGAACTGCAGGATGGCGATGAAGAAGTAGCCGTAGAGCAGCGCCCAGAAGCCGAGGACGATGTAGGCGATGGGGGATGAAAAGTACGACTTCAGCTCTTTGTGCGCGATCGCCAGGATGTTACGCATTGACGGTTTCTCCCGACGTGGTCCCCGGGGCCTCCGGGGTTTCCGCCGCCGCAGACGCCTCGGTTTCTTCGGTCAGCGTGAGGAAGACGTCCTCGAGGCTCACCCGCATCGGCCGCAGCTCGACGAGGCCCCAGCCGCCGCTGACGATGGCGCGCGCGAGGTCGCGACGGACGTCGCGGCCCGACTCGCTGTCCACTTCGTAACCGACCAGGCCTTCACGACGATCGGATTCCGCCACCCGCATCACGCCGGGAATCCGCGTCAGCGTGGGCGTCGGGTCCGATCCCGCGGTGTCGACCTGCACGTACATCGTGGCCGAGCCCTTCAGGCGCGCCGTCAGGTTGTCGGGCGTATCGATCGTGACGACCTTCCCCTTGTTGATGATGACCACGCGCTGGCAGGTCTGAGAGACTTCGGGGAGGATGTGCGTGCTCAGGATGATCGTGTGATCGCCGGCGAGTTCTTTGATCAACTGGCGGGTTTCGTTGATCTGCCGCGGGTCGAGGCCGGCCGTCGGTTCGTCGAGGATGAGGACGTCCGGGTTGTGGATGAGCGCCTGCGCGAGGCCGACGCGCTGCCTGTAGCCCTTCGACAGCTTCGAGCACAGGCGGTTGGCCATGTCGGCAATCCGCGTGCGTTCCATGACCTGGCGGATTCGCTGATGGCGGTCCGGCGCCGCGACACCTTTGATCTTGGCGACGAACGTGAGGTACTCGAGCACCGTCATGTCCGGGTAGAGCGGCGGCGTCTCCGGCAGGTAGCCGGTCCGCTGCTTGGCTTCGAGCGGCTGTTCGAAGACGTCGAAATTAGCGACAATCGCCTTACCGTGCGTGGCCGGCATGTAGCCGGTCAGAATGCGCATCGTCGTGGTTTTGCCGGCGCCGTTGGGCCCGAGAAAGCCGAGAATCTCGCCGCGCTCGACGCGGAAGCTGATATCGTCGACGGCCGTGACGCGACCATAGCTTTTCGAGAGGTGTTGAACCTCAATCACTGATCAAGCTCCTGTGGTTGGCGGGACGCCAACCAAAAATCCTAGTCCAAGCGCTGAGAAAATCATAGTGGAGGGCCGTCTTGCACGGACCCTGCAGGAGGGTTACATGTCTGTAGACGTTGGATCGAAGGCACCGGACTTCACGCTGACCAGCAGCGAGCGCCAGCCCGTCACCCTTAGCCAGCAGCGGGGCAAGCCCGTGGTGCTGGCGTTTTTTCCGGCGGCTTTCAGCTCTGTCTGCGAGAAGGAGCTCTGCACGTTCCGCGACTCGATGGCGCGGCTGAATCAGGCGCACGCGCAGGTGTACGGCATCAGCGTTGATACGTTCTTTACGCTCAAGGCGTTTCACGACCAGCAGAGGTTGTCGTTCCCGCTCCTGAGCGATTTCAACAAGCAGGTCATCCGTGACTACGGCGTGTTCAACGAGGACATGATCGGCCTGAAGGGTATCGCGAAGCGCGCCGTGTTCGTGCTGGACAAGGACGGGGTCGTCCGCTACCGGGAGGTCCTGGAAGACGCGCGGAACGAGCCCAATTACGACAAGGTCATGGAGACCGTGGAGGGGATGCCCAAGGGCTAAGCGCTGCGACGAGCCTGTGTTACCATCAACATATGAGCAGTTGCTCAGATGTTCAGACAGGACTCGCCGAAGCCACCGTCGTGGCGCTCGCTGAGACGTTCAAGGCGCTTGGCGATACCACACGGGTGCGGATGCTCGACGCGCTCTCGCGACAGGAAATCTGCGTCTGCGATCTGGCCGCGATGCTCGGGCTGACAGAGTCCGCGGTCTCCCATCAGCTCCGGTTGCTTCGGAGCCTTCGTCTGGTCCGCTCACGCCGCGACGGCCGCCATATCTACTACACGCTCGCTGACCAGCACATCGTCCGCCTGTTCGAACAGGGGCTCGAACACGTACAGGAGTTCAGCAACGCTCAAGGCTCAAGTGTCAAGGCTCTGGACAGGGCCGCGACTCCTGAGAGTTGAGATTTGAGACTTGAGAGTCATGCCCGCTTGTAGTGTTTGCGAAGTGCACGCCGAATCGACCTTCAAGATCGAGGGCATGGACTGCCGCGAGGAAGTGGCCATGCTCGAGCGGCGGTTCAAGAACCTGATCGGCCTCGAGGGCTTTTCCGCCGATCTGATGGGGCAGCGGCTGCACGTCAAGTACGACGCCGCGAAGCTGACCGCGTCGGCGATTGCGGACGCCGTGGCCGAGACGGGCATGCGGGCGTGGCTGGAGCACGAAGAGCCGATCGCGATCGGCGGCGAGGCCGTGCGCCGGCGCCGTGCGTTTGTCGTGGCATCGGGCGTGACGCTCTCGGCCGGCCTGCTGCTGGGATTTCTCGGGCGCGGCGGCGTGGTCGCCGACGCCCTCTTCGTCACGGCTGTCGCCTGCGGCCTGGGCGCCATCTGGCGTCGAACGGTCGGTGCGTTACGCGCGCGCGCCCTCGACATCAACGTCCTGATGGTCATCGCGGTCGCCGGCGCGCTGGTTCTGCGGCAGTTCGGCGAAGCCGCGAGTGTGATCTTTCTGTTCGCCGTCGCCGAATCGCTCGAGGCGTTGACGCTCGATCGGGCGCGGATGGCGATTCGGGCGCTGATGGATCTCGCGCCCGTCGAAGCGCAGGTTCGGGACGCCACGGGCGAGCGGCGGGTGCCGGTCGACGCGGTGTCGATTGGCGCCGTCATTGTCGTCCGGCCCGGCGAGAAGATTCCGCTCGATGGGGAAGTCATCGCCGGTCAAAGCGAGGTGAACCAGGCGCCCATCACCGGGGAATCGCTGCCAATCGAAAAGGGTCAAGGCGACGGTGTGTTCGCCGGCACGATCAACGGCCGTGGCGCGCTCGACATCCGCGTGACGCGACACCGTCGCGACACGACGCTCGCCCGGATCGTCCACCTCGTCGAACGGGCGCAGGCGCAGCGCGCGCCGGCCCAGAGCCTCGTCGAGCGCTTCGCGCGCGTTTACACGCCGGCGGTCATCATCCTGGCCGTCCTCGTCGCCGTCGTGCCACCGATCGCCTTTGGCGGCACCTGGCACGACTGGACCTATCGCGCGCTCGTCCTCCTCGTGGTCTCGTGCCCGTGCGCGCTCGTCATCTCCACGCCCGTGTCTGTCGTGGCGGCGCTCGCCGGCGCCGCGCGCAAGGGCGTGCTCATCAAGGGCGGCGCGTACCTGGAACGGACCGGACGCATCCGGTGCGTCGCGTTCGACAAGACGGGCACGCTGACGCGGGGTGCCCCGCAGGTCGTCGACGTCGTTTCGCTGAATGGCGTGGGGTACGCAGCGGTCGTCGGCCTGGCCGCATCGGTCGAGCGCCGATCGACGCACCCCATCGCCCGGGCTATCGTGGATCACGCCGAAGCGGCCCATCTCGCGGCGCTGCCGGCGGCGAACGTCTCATCGCTGGCCGGGCGCGGCGCCGAGGGCGACGTGGCCGGCGCGAGGGTCGTGCTCGGCAATCATCGGCTTTTCGAAGAGCGGCGGCTCTGCTCGCCCGCGGTCCACCCCTACCTCGACCGCCTGGCCGCCGACGGACGGACCGCGGTCCTCGTCGCACGCGACGGCCAGGCCATCGGCATCATCGCGCTCGCGGATCGTGCGCGCGAGGCGGGCCGGGACACGGTCGATCTGCTGCGGCGCCAGGGCGTCGAGTCGGTCGTGATGTTGACCGGCGACAACCGCCGTTCCGCCGACGCGATGGCATCATCGCTGGGCGTCGACGAGGTCCGCGCGGATCTGCTGCCGGAGGACAAGGTCACGGCGGTCGAAGACCTCAGGCGGCGTTTCGGGTCGGTCGCGATGGTTGGCGACGGCATCAACGACGCGCCCGCGCTCGCGACCGCCGACATCGGCATCGTGATGGGCGCCGCCGGCAGCGACGCCGCACTCGAAACCGCGGACGTCGCGCTGATGGCCGACGAGCTGCTGAAGATTCCGTATGCGTTTCGACTGAGCCGAAAGACACTGCGCAACATCAAGATGAACCTGGCGATTTCGGTCGTCATGAAAGCGGCGTTCGTCGTCGCGGCGGTCGCCGGCGTGGCGACGCTGTGGATGGCAGTCGTCGCCGACACGGGCGCGTCGATCATCGTGATCGCCAACGCGCTGCGGCTGCTGCGCGCTGACTGACAACAACTCTCAACTCTGACGTCTCAACTCTCAGCTCGCCTTGAGACTTGAGAGCTACGCGCCAGTCGTCTCCTGCCGCGACAGCCAGACCTTCGCGACTCTCCATCCGTCGAGCGCATCCACGCGCAGCCTGCGACCCTCTATCTCAATCGTGTCGCCGACCTTCGCACGCCGTCCCAGGCGTCCCAGCACGTAGCCGCCGATGGTCGTGTACAGATCCTCGTCGATGTGCAAACCGAAACGCTCGTTCACGTCGGCAATGAGCGCGAGCCCGTCGATCTCTGCCGACCCGTCGGGGCTGACGATGACGCGGCCCGTCTGCGTGCCGGTCTCGCTCGGCACGTCGCCGACAATCCGCTCCATCAGCGTCTCGAACGTCACCATTCCCGCCGTGCCGCCGTATTCGTCGATGACCAGCGCTTCCCGTACTCGGCGGCGCCGCATCTCGGCCAGCAGATCATCGGCGCCGAGCGACTCGGGTACGGTCAGCGCCTCGCGCGCCACCGCGGCCGCCGTCACTCCGGCATCGGTCGACATGAGCGCGCGCAGCACGTCGTTGACGTGCAGCATGCCGACCACGTCGTCGAGATCGTTGCCGTACACCGGCAGTCGCGTTTGGCGAAGGTTGGCGATGAGCGGCACCACGTCGCGGATGGGGGTCGCCGCCGGGACGCCGACCAGTTCGGTCCGCGGCACCATCACCTGACCGGCGGTCAGATCCGCGAAGCCAAACACGCGGTGAAGCATCTGCTCCTCGTTTTCTTCGAGGACGCCCGCTTCCTGGCTCGCGGTCACCAGCATCTTGAGTTCCTCTTCGGAGTGGACCATCGCATGGCCCCCGCGACTGCGAAGACCGAGCAGGTTCACCACCGCGCGGCCCGTGCCGTTCAGGAGAAGGATGAACGGCCACAGCGCCCTCATGAAGATCTCGGTCGGTTTCACGACGAGCAGGGCCGTGGCTTCGGCTTTTTCGAGCGCGATGGTCTTCGGGGCGAGCTCCCCGAGCACGATGTGGAGCGACGTGACGATGGCGAACGCGATCGCGACGGCGATGCTGTGCGCGGTGGTTTCGGCGATGAACGCAGGCAGCGCCGAGAACCAGGGCTGGATGAGCGACGCGAGCGCCGGTTCGCCGATCCAGCCGAGGCCGATGCTCGCCATCGTGATCCCGAGCTGCGTCGCGGCAATGTAGTTTTCGGGTTGGGTCACCGCGCGTCGCACGGCTCGCGCGCCGAGATGACCCTCGGCAATCAGCTGATCGATGCGCGTCTTGCGGACGGTGACAATCGCGAATTCCGCCGCGACGAAAAACCCGTTGGCAAACACCAAGGCCAGGAGCAGCACGAGGCGCCAGGTCATCCGTCGCTACGCCTTCCGGTTGGAGAAGAAGTGCGCATCGACGAAGTTGTCGATGATGGTCTGGTTGGCCGTGTCGACGGTCTCGAACTGGATGCCCATGCCGACGCGGCGATCGCTCCACGCGACGCGTCCTTCGGCGTCGACGTCGCGTTTGGAACCGGGCATGCGGAAGCGGACGCGGATTTTCGATCCGCTCTCGAGCGGGCTGGTGGTCCTGATGGCGATGCCGCCACGGCTCAAGTTCAAGGTGAGCGCCGCGGCGATGGTGTTCCCGAACCGGTACTGGATCGGGATGCCGAGCACCACGCGCGGACTACTGCGTCGATTGAAGTTGTCGGGAAACAGGTGCGGCGCGAGCGACGGCAGGATGTGCTGGACGGCGCTGTACTCGTTCACGTACCCCGCCACGCCGAGCGCCGCGAGCTCGCGCACTTCGTCCGCACTCGCAATCGTGCCGCTGAAAATCAGGAGCGGCAGGCGGCCGGTGTCGAGTTTGCGGATGGCGCGAACGAGATCGACACCGGGCGCGTGCGGCAGCCGCAGGTCGAGGACGACGAGATCGATTTGATCGAGGTCCGCCCGGACGCGGGCGAGCAGCTCGGCGGCGCTCTTGACCACCAGGGCGCGGTGGCCGGCCGCCTCGACGGCAGAACGAAATCGGTCGCGCACGAACGCCGTGTCGTCGGCGATGACCACGGTCTTGGCGGCGATCGAGGCGTTAGCGTGCATTGCAGATTTGCGGAAGGTCTCGCTATAATTCCTGTCTCTTATCGCGATCGCGCCTGCCGAGCGGATTCTGGCACGTCCAGTCCTCAATTGCCAACCGAACGGCCCTCGCGCACCGCGACGAGCACCGAGGAGACTATGGCCACCTGCCCCGAATGTGATGCCGAAATCGAAGTCGACGAGTTCGACGTCGACAAGGGCGATCAATTGAGCTGCCCGGAGTGCGGCTCGAATCTCGAGGTGGTCAGCGTGTCGCCGCTCGAGCTCGACATCGCCGACGAGGATGACGAGGACGACGACGACGATGACGAAGACGACGATCTCGAGGACGATGACGACGAGGAGGATCTCGAGGAAGACGGCGACGAGGAAGACGGCGACGAGGAGGACGAAGGCTGGGACGAATGATCGAGAAGGAACACGCGCTGTGTGACACCCTCGCGTCGCTCGGCTCGGTCGTCGTGGCCTACAGCGGCGGTGTGGACAGCGCGTACCTCGCGGTGATAGCCGCGCGTACGCTCGGCGACCGCGCCGTCGCCGTCACCGCCGACAGCCCCAGCTATCCCGATCGCCATCGTCAGCTCGCTGTCCAGATCGCGCGCGAATTCGGCCTGCACCACGAAATCATTCAGACCAACGAGCTCGATCGTCCCGAGTACCGCGCCAACCCGGAGAACCGCTGCTACTTCTGCAAGCACGAGCTCTACACGCACCTCTCCCGTGTCGCCGCCGCCCGCGGCGCCGTCGTCGTCGACGGCAACAACGCGGACGACCGCGGCGACTATCGGCCCGGCCGGCAGGCCGCGCGGGAATTCGGCGTCAGAAGCCCCCTCGACGAAGTCGATCTGCTGAAAGACGAAATCCGCGAGCTCTCTCGTCGGGCCGGGCTGCCGACCTGGGACGAGCCGGCATCGGCGTGCCTGTCGTCGCGCATTCCGTACCACCATGAGGTCACCGACGAAAAGCTGCGAACGATCGAGCGCGCGGAGCAGGCGCTGCGCGCTCTGGGCTTCCGAGTCTTCCGCGTCCGTCATCACGACGCGCTCGCACGGATCGAGATCGCTCGCGGCGAAATGGCGCGCGCGCTCGAGCCCGACGTCAGCGCCGCGATTGTTCGCGAAGTCAAAGCCGCCGGGTACCGCCACGTCACCCTGGACCTCCAGGGCTACCGCACCGGCAGCCTGAACGAGGGACTGCTGCTGCGGCCGATGTGATCGCCTCCGACGATCGTCGGACGCGCCGCCGTTTCATCGCCCTGGCATTCGTGCTCGCCGGAACGTTCGCCGCGTTCCACGTGCCGTTCCTGCCCCAATCGCTCGAGGATCTCGACTCGATCAACTTCGCCCTCGGCCTGCGCCGGTTCGACGTCGCGCACCACCAGCCGCATCCGCCCGGCTACCCGCTGTTCATCCTGCTCGCCAGGGCGATGCACGTCATGGTTCCACGCGAGGTGACGGCGTTGGCGGCCCTGAGCATCGCGGCCGGAGCGGTGGGTGCTCTTGCGATCGTGGCGCTCCATCACCGGATGCACGCGACGCCATGGAGGTGGTCGATCGCGGCAGGCGCGATAGCCGTCACCTCGCCGCTCTACTGGCTCACGGCCTCGCGGCCGTTGAGCGACATGACCGGCCTCGCCGCGGCGGTCGCCGTCCAGGCCATGACGTTGGCGGCGGGACGTGCCAACGCGGTGATGAGCGCCGCGCTTTGTGCCGGCCTCGCGACGGGAATTCGTTCGCAGGTTCTGTGGCTGACAGCGCCGCTGCTGCTGTGGACGGTCGCTCGCGGTCGCACGTCGAGCGGCGATCGGGCGCCGGACTGGACGGGCGTGGCGGCGGCGTTCGTCGTCGGCGTGTTGCTGTGGTTCGTCCCGCTGATAGCCGTTTCCGGCGGACTGCGTGCCTACTGGCAGGCGTTGTCGAGTCAGGGCGGCGAGGACCTGAGCGGGATCCAGATGCTGTGGACGACGCCCAGCGCCCGCACGCTGCTCGACGCGCTGTACTTCGGATTCGTGGCGCCCTGGGCGCTGTGGCCACCCGCTGTCGTCGTCCTCATCGCATCGGCACTCGGCGCCATCATCCTGTGGCGTGCCGAGCGGCGTCAGCTCGAGGTGCTCGCCGTTGCGTTTGTGCCATACCTGGTCTTCGACATCCTGTTCCAGGAGACGTTCACCAGCCGCTACGCACTGCCCCTCGTCGTGCCCATCGCCTTTCTGGCGGCTCGCGGACTGCAGGGCCTGCCCGTGCGGGCTGCGGTCGTCGCTCTGAGTGCGCTCGTCATGTGGAACGCCCACGTCGGCGGACGATCCGTCGCGGCGCTCGGCAGCGAGGTCGCGCCTGCGTTTCGACTCCTGGCAGACATGAAGGCCGCGAACACGGATGCGCGGCCGGTGCTCGCACCCGATCGCAGAGAGAGCTTCGATGTGCGCAGGCCACTTGTCTGGCTGGGGGACGCCGCGCCGGCGTTCGAACGTCAACTGCCCGCGCCCCCGCAGCACGAGTGGCTCGAAGCCGTGAAGTACTGGAACGACGGTGGGCGCGCGCCGGTCTGGTTCGTGGTCGATCCGCGACGGGCGTCCATCGACCTCGTCCAGCATGGCAGGCCCGCGCGATACGAGTGGTCGGCGCCGTATCCGATCCTGATGAACGGCACGCGGCCAGGTGAAGCCGACTGGTACCGCGTGGAGCGCCCCGACTGGTACGTCGGCGAAGGCTGGACGCTGACACCGGAGTCAGCCGGCGTCGCCGAACGGGATCGACGCGGACTGCAGTACGGGGCAATCGAGGCATGGGTGCGGCGAGCCGCGCTCGACGGCGGAGCGCTGGTCATCGGGGGACGAAATTTCGAGCCGTCGGGAAGCCTCACGTTGTCGGTTGGCTTCGAGAGCGCCTGGAGCCGGACGCTGTCCGTCCAGCCCGGAGCATTTCTGCAGATCGTCCGGTTGCCCGGCGACCGCCAGGAACGTGCGCTGCCGGAGTACGTGAGGGTCAGTGTCACCGTCGCGCCGCTTGCCCGAATCGCGGTCGAGCAGTTCGACGTCGCGCCGGGCTCTCGCGCCGTACTTGGCTTTGGCGACGGATGGTTCGAACACGAGCTCGATCCCACGACGGGCCGCCAATGGCGGTGGCTGAGCGATCGTGGGGAACTGAAGTACGTCGCGCCCGCCGGCTGGATTCTCCACATCGAAGGGGAATCGCCGACGCGTTACTACTCCGGTCAGTCGCGCATCGTCGTCCGGGCCGGTGGCCGCGTGCTTCGCGACGCGACAGCCGCGGCGGATTTCGGCTTCGACGTGGAGCTTCCGGCGGCTCTCGAGTCCTCCACCATCGTTGTTGAGACTGATCAGACGCACGTGCCTTCCGACCGCTGGTGGCGACGGAGCCAGGATCGGCGCCGGCTCGGGCTGCGAATATTCACGTGCGAACTACGAGGGCCCGCTCGCGAATTCCTGAGACTTGAGCCTTGAGAGTTACTCAGGTTTCCTGGCCAGACAGAGCAGCGAGCTTCCCGCCGGCGCGTTGAACGCGCGCAGATACAGGCTCTCCAGCCACAGCAGGAACGTGAGGATGGCGTTGAGGGGCTCAGGCGGGACGGCAATTTCCTGCTGCGCGTCCGCCTCGGCTTTCAGCCCGCGGCGGCGCTGGAGGCTCCGCGCGATGAGCATCGGCAGGAACAGCGTGAAATTCGTGTAGGTGATCCGCTCGATGCGAAATCCTGCTGCGACCAGTCGATCGCGGAGGTCGGGACGGCTGTAGCGCCGGACTTCGTGGCTCAGAACAGAGTGGTCACCGCGAAGCGACTCCAACGCGGCGACGTTGACGATGGCGAAGCCGCCCGGCTTCAACAGCCGGAGCATCTCGGCCATGGCCGCCCGCTCCGCGCGATCGTCGAGCGAGTAGAGGACGTCGAACGACGTCACGACGTCGAAGGTACCGCTGGTAAACGGCGCGGCCGCCACGCTGCCACGGGCCAGCAGCGTTCGTCCCGCGAGACGGCCCAGGCGCAGGCCCGTCGCCGAGAGATCGAAGCCGTACGCCCGACCGGCCTGGTTGAGGAGCGACAGGTTGGCGCCCGTCCCGCAGCCGCAGTCGAGCACTCGCGCCGCGCCGGAGCCGGTTCGGTGGGACGCGGCATATCGCAGGAGCGGGTTGACGAAGAGGCGGAAGCCGCGAAACCAGAAGTGGCGCGCTTCAGCGTCCGCTGTCGCGCGCAGAAGATGATCCATCCAGTTGTACTTGCGGATTGTATCGTGTACCCTGTGCGCAACCGAGGAGTTGACGATGAGTCGCGTCCGTCAAAGTGTGTCCACGTTTGCGGTCGTGTGCGTGATTGCATTGACGGCGGCTGCCTGTCACAAGAAGGTTCCGCCACCAGCGCCTCAACCGCCGCCGCCGCCGCCCGCGGCTGCGCCCACTCCGCCGCCGCCACCACCGCCGCCGCCACCGCCGGCTCCCGCTCCTGCGCCGCCGCTCACCGAGGAGCAGATCTTCGCGCAGAAGTCGGTCGAGCAGCTGAACGCCGAGCGGCCGCTGACCGACGTCTACTTCGATCTCGACAAGTCGGATCTGCGGGAGGACAGCAAGGCGCCGCTGGGGAGGGATGCCGACTGGCTGAAGAAATGGGCGAGCACCCAGGTCTCAATCGAAGGCCACTGCGATTCACGCGGCAGCGGCGAGTACAACCTCGCGCTCGGATCGCGGCGCGCGAACGCGGTCAAGGAATATCTGATCAACCTGGGCGTGCCCGCCGCGCGGATGACCGTCATCAGCAAGGGCAAGGAGCAGCCGGTCTGCACGGAAGAAAGCGATTCCTGCTGGCAGCAGAACCGTCGCGGACATTTCGTCGTCACCGCAAAATAGAGGGCGATAACTCTGAACCCTCAACGCTCAAGGCTCAGGATGGAGGCCTCAGTCCCATTCCTGAGCTTTGAGACTTGAGCCTTGAGACTTCAAGCCTGCGCTTACGGTCTACGTAGTTCGCGCACCAGCCGCAGGAAATCGATCTCACCCCACGACTCGGCGATCCTGTCGCCGGCGATTCGGTACACCACCAGCCCCGTGAATTCGACCGCGCGATCTGTCGGCGCAATCCCTTCGAAATCGCCTTTGTGAGTCCCTCTCGTGGTCGTTCGAAGAACTACGTTGTCTCCCTCGGCGATGAGATCGTCGATCGTATGGTGGGCATCTGGGAACGCCAGACAGAACTGCCGTTCCAGGCGTTCCAATTCGCGGCGATCCATCGTCGTCGCCCCGAGGTGCCCGGTGTAGTCGGAAGCGATGAAGGTGTCGAACGAGCCGGGAAATCCTGAATTTGCGAACGCAATCCAGCGCCGAATCAAGTCTTTGTTACTGCCGGTCCCCAATTAACCCACCCGACCCACTCGACCCATCGTCCCCCCGTCTACTCCAGCATTCTCCGCAGCGCCTCGTCAGTGACTCGGTATTTCGCCGCTTTCTTTCCGTCGATCGTCAGTACCGGGATCTCGAGGCCGTATCGTGCTTCAAGGTCGGCGTCGCCGCTGATATCGACTTCCTGCAGCGTCACTGCGGGCAGCGGCCCGATCACCCGTGCCACGATCGCCTTCATGTCATCGCACAAATGACATCCCGGGCGCGAATAGATGACGAGCGTCGTCACGACACGTGGACGCGACACTCCGCCGCGATCTGTTCGGCGGCGGCGCGAGGATCCGCGGCTGCGATGATGGGCCGGCCGACGACGATGTAGGTTGCGCCGGCCACGAGGGCCTCGGCCGCCGTCAGTGTGCGGCTCTGGTCGTCTCTTGTTCCGGGGGCCCCTGCCCCCCGGACTCCCGTTCCGGAGATCCCTACCCCCCGGACTTCCGCGCCGGGCGCAGGGACAGTCGACGCGCCGCCACGGATGCCGGGTGTCACGATGGCGAAGTCGGTGCCGCAGTGGCGCCGGATGATCGCGATTTCCCGGGGCGACGCGACGACTCCGTCCATCCCTGATTCCCTCGCCAGAGTCGCCAGCCGCGCCACCTGATCGGCCACGGCGTCGTGGAAGCCGACCTCGGTCAGCGTCCCCTGATCCATGCTCGTCAGCATCGTCACCGCGATCATGAGCGGTGCCGGCTTCGATCGCCGTGCCGCTTCCTCGTCGGCCGCGTTGCGCGCTGCACGCATCATCGCGGCGCCGCCCGACGCGTGGACGTTGAGCATCCAGACGCCCAGCCGCGTGGCGGCTGCCACGGCCCCCGCCACGGTGTTCGGGATGTCGTGAAACTTCAGGTCGAGGAAGACGCGATCGCCTCGCGCCGCGAACTCCTCGACCAGGCTCGGCCCGACACTCGTGAACAACCGGCTGCCCACCTTGACGCCGCCGGCCACACCGCGCAGTCGCTCGGCGAGTGCCGTCGCGTCGGCCGCCGTGTCGACGTCAAGAGCGACTAGGAGTGGTTTCATGACGGACCGTACCGACGATATCCGCGAGGCGATTGATGTGGTGCCGCGTCGCGTAATCCATGAGGCCGTTGAGGATCTTCGTCCAGACGAACGGATCCACGAAGTTCGCGGTGCCGACCTGGACCGCGTCGGCGCCAGCGATCATGAATTCGAGCGCGTCGCGCGCGTCCGAAATCCCGCCCATGCCGATAATCGGAATCTTCACCATCTGCCGGCATTCGTGGACCATCCGGACCGCGATCGGCCGGATCGCGGGTCCACTCAGGCCGCCGACTCCGTTCGAAATCCTCGGCATCCGCGTTTCGACGTCGATGACCATCGCCAGAAACGTGTTGACGAGCGAAATCGCATCGGCTCCGGCATCCTCGGCGGCGCGCGCGAACGACGCGACGTCCGTCACGTTCGGCGTCAGTTTCGGAATGACGGGAACACGCGTCACTTTCCTCACCGCGCTGACGACGTCGTAGGTTCCCGTCAGACTGCAGCCGAACTGGAGACCGCCTTCCTTGATGTTCGGGCACGAGATGTTCAGCTCGATCGCCGCCACGCCTTCGGCGTCCCCGATCATCCGCGACACGTCCACGTACTCGTTGAGCGTCGTGCCGCACACGTTGACGATGACCGTTGCACGCCGGGCGCGGAGCTCGGGCAGTTTTTCGTCGATGAACCGGCGCGCGCCGATTCCCTGCAGACCGATGGCGTTGAGCATGCCCGCCGGGGTTTCGACGATGCGCGGCGCCGGATGGCCCTGACGCTCTTCGAGGAAGAGTCCCTTCGAGACGATGGCACCGAGGGACGCGAGGTCCACGACGTCTGCGTACTCGACGCCGTAGCCGAAGCATCCGCTGGCGGCAATGAGCGGATTCTTGAGCTCGAGCGATCCGATTCGGACGGTCAGATCGACCACGTTCAGTCCCAGATGATCCGATCGGCCGGCAGGACGGGGCCGCTGACGCAGGAGCGGACGTGCTGGAAGCCACCGCTCTCGTTTCGCATCGGCACCACGCAGCTGTAGCAGCCGCCGAGGCCGCAGCCCATGATCCGCTCCACCGAGACCTGACACGGACGTCCGTGCGCGGCGGCCGTCCGGGCGGTCGCCGCGAGCATGCGCTCGGGACCGCACGCGTACACCATCACCGGCGACGTCGACCCTTTCGCCGCGAGCGCGCGATCCAGCGGCGCGACGACGCGACCGTGTTCACCGAGGCTTCCATCTTCGGTGGTGAGCACGAGTTCAACGTTCAGCTTCCTGAAGAAATCGAGGTAGAACAGTTCGGTGGCGCGCCGCGCGCCGTAGAACAGGGTGCACGTGATCCCCCGCGCGCGGAGGGTTTCCGCCAGGGTTGCAAACGGCGCGAGGCCGACGCCGCCGGCCACCATCCAGGCTTCGGTCGGCCGGTCCACGATGGTGAACGGACGGCCGAGGGGGCCGAGCGTGGGCACGACGTCGCCCGGCTGCGCGTCGTAGAGCAGCCGGGTTGACGTGCCGATCCGCTTGCTGAGAATGCTGACACCTGACGGCGCACCCTCGCGGTCGCGCAGGACTTCGAACACAGAGAAGGGACGACGAAGGAGCGGGTCGTATCCGCGGCCGGCCTTGACCATGACGAACTGGCCGGGTGCGGCGTGTGCGGCGATGTCAGGCGCGTCGAGTGCCAGCACGTTGTAGTCGTCCGACAACCGCCGATTCGCGATGACACGTGCCGCGACGTCGACGATTCCGGACATGACGGGCAGTATACTGCACCGAAAATGCGCGGTGGTTCTTGGTGGTTGGTTCTTGGTGGTTGGTTGTTGGTGGTTGGTTGTTGGTTATTGGTTAGTTGATTCCGACATGCGTGCTCTTCTGCTCACACTCGTCCTGTTCCTGTTCGGCGTCGCTCTCGCCGTTTGGCTGCGGCCCGTCAGCGAAGTCGAATCGGCGCGACTGTCGTGGGTCGCGACGGCGCACCAGTTCGGCCCGGTGAGCTACCGCGATCCGGCGGGCGCCATCTCGCCGGACGGTAAGTGGATCGCGTATTCCGAAGGACGCTTTCTGCGCGTGCGCCCGCTGAACGGCGGGCCGACGATCGAGTTCCCGCCAGGCGACGCGCAAATTCGCAATCTTCTCTGGAGTCCGGACAACGGGACGATCGTCGCCGATGGTGGCACGACGCAGGCGAGCTGGGCCGTCTACGATCGCGCGTCCATCACGCGGCGACCGCTGTGGCCGGCCCGATCCAACGTGAGCAGCCTCAAGCAGCTGGCGTGGTCGCCCGACGGGCGCACCATCGCCGGCGTCGTCAACGGCCGTGACGGCGCCGAACTGTGGACCATCGCGGCCGATGGTACCACCGGCGGTTCGAAGCTCGTGCCCAACCGCATTGCGTCTCCGGCATGGACGCCGCGGGGCGAGCTCGCCTGTATCACGACGATCGACGGCCGCGCTCGAGTCACCATTCCATGCGGCGGCGCTGCGCTCGGCACGCAGCCGGACCTCGACGCCTACGGGCCGATGGCGTTCTCGCCCGACGGCGCGAAGGTCTACGTCAGCCTCGCGAATTCGACCGGCACGGTTGATCTCTGGGCCGTGCCGACCTCGAGCGGCCATGCGCAGCGTCTGAGCCAGTTCACTCGCGACGCGTACGCCCCGTCGGTGGCGAGCGACGGTTCCGTCGTGTTCAAGTTGCAAAGCTATCGAACTGCCGTCGCCGTGGCGCCGGCGGGTGGCGGGGCAACGTCGCCGCTCGCGACGTTCCAGAGCGAAACGCCCTCCTGGGATCCCACGGGCAAATGGATTGGCATCACCTACGGCACGTGGCGCCGCATTCCGGACGATGCGAAGTATCCGGACATCGCGCAGGACGCGGGGATCATCGGCGCCGATCCATCGAACCCGGCGACCAAGCCTTCGGAAGTCGTGCACGAATCGCCGTCGGAAGACCAGGCGCTCTGCTGGTCGCCGAATGGCAAGTGGATCGCGTTTCATTCGCACAAGGAGCAATCCGACGACCTCTGGCTGCGGCGCGCGAGCGGCGATCCGCAGACGCGCCGGATCACGACGCTGGGGCGCGGCGCCGAGGCCGGCTGGCCGCGCTGGTCGCGCAATGGCCGCTGGCTGCTGTTCAACGGCGCGAGCCGTCAAACCCATCGCACCGTCATCTACATCGTCGAGATGAATCAGGAGAGTGGGGAGGTCGTGGCGCCGGCGCGTGAGATCGCCGTTCAGGGACTCGACCTCGACGTCTTCCACACCGAGTGGATCGACGACGGCAGTACGCTCGTGGCGATCGGAAAGGAAGGACCCGGCCGCCACGTGATCTTCACGGTGGCGCGCGAGGGCGGCGCGGCGCGAGTGGTTCATCGCTTCTCGTCCGAGCACGATCAGCCGGGTCTGGGCACATCGCCCGATGGGAAGGACGTTGCGTTCATCGCGCCGGCGCCGGACGGTTTCTTCCAGATTTTCCGGATGCCGATGGCGGGCGGCGCACCGGTGCAGGTGACCCACGATCCGTCAAACAAGACGCAGCCGGCCTGGTCGCCAGATGGCCAACGGATCGCGTTCACCGTGTGGAACTACGACGCGCAGTTCTGGCGGCTGCAAGGGAACGCGAAGCCGTCGCCGGAGCGTCAATAGGAGCGCGAGGCTTCAGAGGAGCGCGGGCTTCAGCCGAGCGGTGATATACTCGTGGGTCAGCCCGACTCTTTAACGCGTTCCTGAGAGAACGCGAAGAGGTGTACGAATGCCAGTCCGCCCGCACAATCACTCAATCCAGCAATCCCGTTACCAAATTACCCGATCACCAAATGACCAGATTCACTCCCGGGTGCCTTTGTGTCTGTCGTAATGGACGCCGAGCGCATGAGCCGCTCGCTCGCGAGAATCGCGCACGAGATCCTCGAGCGCAATCGCGGCGTTGACGAACTCGCACTGGTCGGCATTCGCACCAGGGGCGTGCCGCTCGCGAAGCGACTCGCACGCGCGATCAGGGACATCAATCAGCACGATGTGCCGACCGGCGCACTGGACATCACGCTGTACCGCGACGACTTGATGCGCCACGCCGTCGGTCCGCAGCCGCTCGTCAGGAAAACGGAGATTCCGTTCTCCATCGACGACAAGCGCATCCTGCTCGTGGACGACGTGCTCTACACCGGACGTACGATTCGCGCGGCGCTCGACGCGCTGATCGATTTCGGAAGGCCCAAAGCCATCCAACTCGTGGTCCTGGTCGACCGCGGCCACCGCGAGCTGCCGATCAAGGCCGACTACGTCGGCAAGAACCTGCCGACATCGCTGTCGCAAAGCGTCCAGGTGCACCTCGAGGAGATCGACGGGCGCGACGAAGTGGAGATCCAGGAATCATGAAGAAGGATCTCCTCAGCGTCGGCGACCTGACCCGGGACGACATCTACCTGATCCTCGACACCGCCGACGCGATGCGCGAGGTCGCCGAGCGCCCGATCAAGAAGGTGCCGACGCTGCGCGGCCGGACGGTGGTGAACCTGTTCTACGAGCCGAGCACGCGCACGCGGACGTCGTTCGAGATCGCCGAGAAGCGCCTGAGCGCGGACACGCTGAACATCGCCGTCGCCGCATCGAGCGTGCTGAAGGGCGAGACGCTGGTCGACACCGCGCTGAACATCGAAGCGATGGCGCCAGACATGATCGTGTTTCGACACGAGTCATCAGGCGCCGGACACCTGCTGTCGCGGATCTGCAAATCCAGAATCATCAACGCCGGTGACGGCATGCACGAGCACCCGACGCAGGCGCTGCTGGACGCGTTCACGATCCGCGAGCACAAGAAGAGAATCGACGGCCTCAAGGTCGCCATCGTCGGCGATCTCCTGCACAGCCGCGTGCTCCGGTCAAACATCCTCCTGTTGACCGCGCTCGGCGCGAATGTGTGGGTGAGCGGACCGGCCACGCTGGTGCCGCGCGGCATCGAGCGCTTCGGCGTCCACGCCACGACGTCGGTTGACGAAGCCGTGCAGGACGCCGACGTCATCATGATGCTCCGCATCCAGCACGAACGGATGCAGGGTGCGTACTTTCCGTCCGTGCGCGAATACTTCAACACGTTCGGCATGACGAGCGAGCGGGTCCGTCGCGCCAGACCCAATGTAATCATCATGCATCCGGGACCGATGAATCGCGGCGTCGAGATTGCGTCCGACGTCGCCGACGGTCCGTACTCCGTCATCCTCGAGCAGGTCGCCAACGGCGTCGCGGTGCGGATGGCGGTCCTCTATCTGCTCGCAGGAGAGACGGGGCTCTCTGACTTAGGGCTGAGGGCTGAGGGTGAAATGAAGGGCTGAGGGCTGAGGGCTAATGGCGTTGAAACGACTGTTGAAAGGCGGGCGCGTCGTCGATCCCGCGAACGGACGCGACGGCGTGTTCGATGTGCTCATCGATGGTGACCGCATCGCGCGCGTCGATCGCAACCTTCCGATCGAGACAGGTGTGGCTGTCGTCGACGTGCCGGCGGATCTCGTGATTTGTCCGGGGCTGATCGACATGCACGTCCACCTGCGTGAACCAGGGCAGGAGCACAAGGAAACGGTGGCCACCGGCACGGCTGCGGCCGTCGCGGGCGGGTTCACCGCCGTGGCGTGCATGCCGAACACGATCCCCGTCAACGACAACGCGGGCGTCACCGAATTCATCCTGCGGAAAGCGGCGGAGGCGAACCTGGCGCGGGTCTATCCAATCGGCGCGGTGTCGCGCGGGCAGCAGGGCGAGCAGCTGGCCGACATCGCCGAACTGAAACGTGCGGGATGCGTCGCCGTCACCGACGACGGCCGTCCGGTGGCGACGGCGCTCTTGATGCGGCGCGCGCTCGAGTACACGAGCATGTACGGCATCCCCGTCATCGAGCACTGCGAGGAGCAGACGCTCAAGGGTGACGGTGTGGCCCACGAGGGCTTCAGCGCGTCCGCGCTCGGCCTGCGCGGTATTCCCGGGGAAGCCGAGTCGATCATGGCGCTGCGGGACATCTCGCTCGCCGAGCTGACCGGCGGCACCGTCCACATCGCGCACATGAGCGCGCGTCAGACGCTCGACGCGGTCCGGTGGGGCAAGTCGCGGGGGATCAGGGTCACGTGCGAAGTCACGCCCCACCACTTCGTGCTCACCGACGAGCGCCTCGGCGCGCCCGTGGCCTACGACACGAACGTCAAGATGAACCCGCCGCTGCGTGAAGCGGCCGATCGCGATGCCATGCTGGCCGGCCTCGCGGACGGCAGCGTCGACGTCATCGCGACGGACCATGCGCCCCATCACTACGACGAGAAGTGCGTCGAGTTCGATCGCGCGCCCTTCGGGATCACGGGACTCGAGACCGCCGTCTCGCTGTGCTTCGATCGGCTTGTGCACGCCGGCCGCCTCTCTCTTGCACGCATGGTCGAGCTGCTCTCGACCAATCCCGCCCGGGTGATTGGCGTTGCCGGCGGTTCACTTGTGGAAGGCGGCCCGGCCGACATTTCGATCCTTGCGCCGGATCTCGCCGTGACGGTCTCCGCGGCGACGATGAAGTCGAAAGCGAAGAACACGCCCTTTGACGGCTGGGCGCTGCGCGGGGGCGTCGCGGCGACGATTGTCGGCGGCAGGACGGTCTACCGAAACGATAACGTGAAATTGAAAATCTGAAACTGAGCAAGTCTCTGTTGAGACGGACTTCAGACTTCAGACTTGGGAGTTGCGAGACGGCATGATTAAGACCGAGGATCGACAGGCGAAGGCGCTGAAAGACCTGCAGCAATCGCAGGTGCTGATGATCGACGGGCACTTCGATTACGGCAACGGCTACCACGGCCGGGTCTACCTGAATCCACATCAGCTGTTCCGGCATCCGTCGACGATCTGGCGCTTTGCCCAGGACCTCATCGATCGAATGCCGTCCGATCTGCTTCAGCAGACCGAGGTCGTCGCGGGTCCGGTCACCGGCGGCGCGCTGCTCGCGCACACCATTGCGGGGTTGCTCGACAGCCGCCGGAGCCTGACGCATCCGCCGTGCAGCTTCGCGCCCTTCAACTACGACGCCGAGCGCGGCTTCAATCTTCGGGCGTTTTACCGGCGTGAGCTGGAAGGCAAGCGCGTGCTGCTGGCGGACGATGTGCGGAACACGGGCGAGACGTTCGCACGATGCATGGCGCTCGTCAAGGAGGCGGGCGGGATCGTCGTCGCGACGGTGGAGATTTACGATCGGTCGGAAGCCGTCGTCGATCTGGGCGTGCCGAACATTGCGCTGGCCGAGTACAAGGCGCCCGATAACTACCCCGCCAACGACTGCCCGCTATGCCGGGACGGAGTCGCCATCACGAGATTCTGAATATCTCAACTTTCAAGTCTCAACTCTCAGAGGCTTGAAACTTGAGCCTGGAGAGTTTTCAGCGCGGTCTAAGCGTCAGCCTTCCGATAGCCCCCGCCTCGATCTCTGTCCTGTTCATCCGCATCTTTCGGTGCCTGACCGCCCGCCAATCAGCCAGGAAGTCATCGTAGTGCGGCGACAGGAAGTGCCCTGATTCGCCGACCGCATCGAGGAAGCGGCTGTCGTTGGCTGGAGAGAGATCGACGATCTGCCGGTAACCCGGGACGGAATGCTGCTCGAACAGCTCGTCGGCCGCGACGGGGCCGGCGTTCACGGTGCTCCAGTCGCCACCGTTCGGCACCGATCGACTGAGGAGCGGACGCAGGATGCGGACGCTGTCCAGCCCTTGATGCGGGAACATCGCGGGATGAATCGTTTCCCATCGCCAGCTCGCCGGGTTGTTCCCTGACGTGGTCGTCAACCGCGCGAGTCCCGCATCGAGCGCGCGGGTCACGGCTTCGTCGCACGTTTCCGTCGTCGGCGTCCGCACATCGTCGCACCAGCGCGCGTCGTGCCCGGTCAGGGTGTCGATGACGAACCGGGTGATGAAGGTGAAGCGGCTCGCGTAGCCGTCGAGCGCGCGCGGGCCGAGCTCGTCTCCGGCGATGGCCGACGCCAGCTCGTGAAACCACGCCGCGAAGATCGCGGGCGCGTTTCCGTCGCCGCGTGCGTTGGCGTCCCAGCTCGAGAGGATGTTGAGGGCTTCGCGGCGAGACTGCGAATCGGTCTTCACGTGCGCGAGCAGCACGGGCAAGAGCGCCTTCGCATGAAGGGACAACGTGTCTGCCTGAAGGGCCGCGAAATCCTGCGGCTTCAGATTCGAGCGGCCGGCCAGCAGGTCGAGAATGCGTTGGGCACGATAGGGCTCGACCCATTCGAGTCCAAGCAGATACGGGTAGTCCGCAGGCGCCGGCCGATGATTTGCGGTGACGATGAAGTGACCGGGCGGATCGTACAGGTGCGGCAGCTCCGCGAACGGGACCGAGCCGGTCCACTCCGTGGCACCGGTCCAGCCGTCGGTCGGCCGCGATCCGTCCCCGCCGGCGCGCACGGGGATCCGCCCCGGCGCGTAGTAGCCGATGTGGCCGTCGACGTCCGCGTAGACGAAATTCTGCGATGGCGCGACGAACTCCCGCAGGGCGCCGCTGAAATCCTCCCAGTTGCGCGCCTCGTTCACTTTCAGAAACGACTGCAGCGTCGTGTCGTCATCGTCGAGGGCCGTCCATCGGAAGGCAAGTGGATCGAGCCGCGCGGCCTTCGGCGTCTTCGGCGACGCTTCGTTGATGGCGTTGATCGCGTCGGAGACGATCGGTCCGTGGCGCGTGACGCGCACGGTCAGCTGGACGGACGGCGCGCCCTTGACGAGGATCGTCTCTGGAACTTCCCTGATCGGCTCCTGCGCGCCGCGGAACTCGGCGAACTTGCCGGTGGCGTCGAGCCGCTCGCGAAAGAGATCCTCGACGTCGGCGGCGACGTTGGTTTCGCCCCAGGCAATGAATCGATTGCGTCCGATGGCCACCGCGGGCGTTCCCGGCAGCGTGGCGCCGATGACCTCGAAATCACCGCCGGCCATGTGCGCCAGGTACCACGTTGACGGCGTCTTCGCGCTCAGATGCGGATCGTTCGCCAGCATCGGCTTGCCGCTGGCCGTCATCGTGCCGTCGACGACCCAGTTGTTCGAGCCGAGCGCTTCGGCGCGCGTGTTGCCGAGGAGGAAGGCGGCGACGACGGGATCGCCTTGCGACAGTGCCGACGCGAATGAATGGCTCTCCAGGCCCTCCCTCGGTACGGCCGCAGGCGCTCTACTCTGCCTACTCAACCCACCTGACCCACGCGACGCACCTGACTCACCCGGCCCACCCGGCTCACTCGACCCGGTTCGCCCACCTGTCACGATGCTCAACCCGTTTATCGGGTACGGAGGCATCAGCTGCGCCATGCGCTCGACGCCGACGGCACGGACGAGATCGTCGCGCAGCAACTCGAACGAGTAGTTCGCGCTGAGGTCCCACGCCATCATCTTGACCCAGACGGCAACATCAGGCCCCGACCACGGCTCCGGCTCGAAGCGTAGCAGCGAGAACTCAGGCGGCAGCGCGCTGCCGTGATGCGTGCCGATAAACGCGTTCACGCCGTCCGTGTACGCGGTGATCTGATCCTTCGCCCACGGCGGCATCTGGTTCCACGCCGCGCGCGCGGCGCGGCCGAAGCCGACAGTTCGAAGAAAACGATCCTGGGGGATGGTTGCTGCTCCGAAAACTTCGGACAGGCGTCCGAATCCGATGCGGCGCTGGAATTCCATCTGCCACAGGCGATCCTGGGCGTGGACGTAGCCCAGGCCGAAGAGCGCGTCGGCTTTCGTGGACGCGAACACATGCGGAATCGCGTCGGCGTCGCGAATGATGTCGATTGGGCCGTGGATGCCGCTCACCGTGACCGTGCCATCCACGACCGGCAGCGAGCGGCGCAGGTACACGTAACCAGCGATGGCCGCAACGAACGCGAGGACGACGATTCCCGCACCGATTCTCGTCAGCGTGCGCCACATGGGAGAATCATACCGATTTCGGATTGCGGATTGCGGATTGGGAATTGGAGGCCGATTGCCGACGATTACTGGGTTGAAGCCGCTTCTTGACCGGCTGTACGCCGAGTTCAACTACGCCGATTCGGCGACCGATCCCATCCAGATCGTCCGTCGATTCTCGAGGCCGGACGATCGCGAGGTGGTCGGATTCATTGCGGCGTCGCTGGCGTTCGGCCGCGTTGCCAGCGTGCTTCAGTCCATCGAACGGGTGCTCGCCGTCGCGGGCAGGGATCCGGCCGCCTACGTGAAAACGTTCGAACCACGCCGCGAAGCGCGCGCGTTTCGCAACATTGTCCACAGGTGGACCGGAGGGCCGGATCTGGTTGCGCTGCTCTGGCTGATGCGCCAGATGATGGAACGTTCCGGCTCGCTCGAACAGTTCTTCGCCGCCGGTGACCCCGCCGATTCCGCCGACGTCGGGCCGGCGATCGACAGTTTCTCAACGCGCGCGCTGGGCCTCGATGTGCAGGCGGCGTACGGTCGCGTGCCGCGTCGGCCGGGCGTGGCGTATTTCTTCCCGCGTTCCTCGGCCGGCAGCGCGTGCAAACGGATGAACCTGTTCCTGCGCTGGATGGTGCGGCACGATGCCCTCGACCTCGGCGTGTGGAACGCGGTCCGCCCGGCACGGCTGGTCGTGCCGCTCGACACGCACGTCATTCGCGTCGGCCGGTGTCTCGGGCTGACGCGCTACAAGAGTCCCGGCTGGCGGATGGCGAGCGACATCACCGCCGCTCTTCGTCGCCTCGATCCCGACGATCCCGTGAAGTACGACTTCTCGCTCTGCCACATCGGCATGCTGAATGCGCGAAGCACGGACAGACAGCTTCGCAAAACTCTCAAGTCTCAAGTTGAGACGTTCTCCCCCGTACCCGTTCGTATACGGCCGCGGTTGCGCTGACCATTCTGTCGACGCTGAAGCGTTCGCTGACGCGCGCGAAGCCGGCCTCTCCCATCCGGTGTCTCACCCCCTCGTCCTTCAACGCGCGAACGATCGCGGCCGCCAGGGCGTGCGCGTCGCGCGGCGGGACCAGCAGGCCGTTGACGCCATCCTCGACGATCTCCGGAATACCGCCGGCGCTCGTCGCGACGATCGCGCGCCGACAGGCCATCGCGTCGAGCAGTGACGTGCCGAGACCTTCGGTGACCGAGCTCATGGCAAACAGGTCGAAACCCTTGATGCACCCCAGCACGTCGGTCCGGAATCCTGGCAGAAGCACGTGCTTCTCGAGGCGATGATCCCGCACCTGCTTCTCGAGATGCTCGCGCAACTCGCCTTCACCGAGAATGACGAAGCGGGCGTCGGGGATTTCCTGAACGACTAAATGGGCCGCATCGATCAGATATCGCTGGCCCTTGTGCGGCACCAGGGCCGCGACGTTGCCGACGACCGGCGCGTGGTGCGGCAGCCAGAATGCCTCGTGCACGTTCACCGGCGGCGCCGCGACGACGTGCTCGACGTCGATACCTTCGTGGACGGTGACGACCTGATCCGGCGGAATGCCATCGGTCAGCAGCATCTGCCGGATCGCTTCGGATGCGGCGATGAAGCAGTCCACCTGGCGGTTCTTCCAGCGCGAGAACGAGTTTCCCTTGAGATGAAAGTCCACGCGACGGGAGGCGACGAGCGACGGCGCTCCATTCGATGACGATGCCCCGCCGAGTGACAACGCGAGCGACGCCATCGCGATCCCGTGTGGATCGTGCGCGTGCAGGATGTCAGGCTGCAGGCGCTTCACCAGCCGCGCCAGTTTCCACGCCGCCGACAGATCCATCTCGGTCCTTGGCGCGAGCGGGATGAGATCGAGTCCTTCGGCCGCGCGCCGCCGTAGCTCGCCATCAGGATGCGCGACGAGCGTCGCGCGCTGACCGATCGCCCGCATGCCGTTGACCGTCAGCAGGACCTGGTTCTGACCGCCTCGCCACGTCCGCGCGGTGTCGATATGCAGGGAGAACATTCGAAATCGGGTGCTGGGTTCAGGGTTCAGGGTGCTGGGTGCTGTTCGGGGTGCGGGGTTCTGGAACAGCACCCTGCACCCTGCACCCTGCGCCCTGAACCCGATCCAATTCCCAAAGCTTTGCAAACTTCAGAAACACGTAGTAGCTGTTCAGCGACGAGATGATCAATCCCGCCATGCCGTCACGGATGCCGCCGCGCGCGATGTAGTTTCTGAGAAAGGCGAGGGGCGGGTGCACGGCGACGTCGAAAAACCCGGCACGGCGGCCGGCCTCGTGCATCTGGCGCGCGGCGTAGGTGGTGTAGCGGTCGATGGTCTCGAGGTGATCCGGGATGTCGCGATACGCGTAGTGCTGAAACTCACCGCGGAGCTGGCCGATCGATCCCCGGGCAGCCACGGATTCGTGAACGTACTGGCCGGCGAATCCAGCGGTGCGCCGGTCGTAGAGGCGAATCTGGTCGTCCGGAAACCAGTCCGTCGTTCGGATCCAGCGCCCGAGATACCACGTCACACGCGGAATTCGGAACGCCGCGTGGCCGGAGTCGCTCGAGAGCACCCGTCGGACTTCGTTCGCCAGCTCGGGCGTGACCACTTCGTCGGCGTCGAGCGACAGAATCCAATCGTGGCTCGCGAGCGAGGCCGCGTGGTTCTTCTGATTCGCGTAGCCGGGCCACTCGCGGATGACGACTCTGTCGGTGTGCTGGCGCGCAATCGCCACCGTCTCGTCGGTGCTGCCTGAATCGACGACGACAATCTCGTCCGCCCAGGCCGCCGACGCCAGCGCCCGGCCGATATCGGCGGCTTCGTTCTTCGTGATGACCGTGACCGAGACCTTCGGCACGGGGGGAGTCTAGCAGGAAGTCTCAAGGCTTCCTTGAGAGTTGGCGAAGCGACTTACTGTCTGATGAAACTCGAAACACCCGGCTGGATGGCGCCGGCGCCGGCGGTCGTCAGCTGTCCGGTGCTGCCGTTCAGAGGCACCTGCTGGACGGCCTCGAAATCCACGAGCGACTTGTTGTAGTCCAGCACCGCCTGAATCTCGGCGACGCGGGCGACCGAGAGATCGCGCTGCGCCTGGAAGACGAAAAAGCTCGACGACATGCCCGCCGCGAGCTTCTTCTCCTCGGCTTCGAGCTTCCGTTCCTGCAGTTCACGCGACGCGCCGGCCGAGCGCACGCGCTGCTGGTTGGTCTGCACGTTGCGCCCGACGAGGCGCACCTGCGCCGCTACCTGCATTTCGAGATTCTTCATCTGCGTCTGCGCCTGCTGATACTGCAACCGCGCGCGGGCGAGGTTGGCCTCCGCGACGCTCCGGCCGATGGGATACCCGATCTGCACGCCAACGGTCCACTGCGGATAGGAGCTGCCGAAGACGTCGCCGAGCACCGATCCGTAGCTTCGCTGCGAGACGATTGAACGCACCGTCGAAATGGCTCCTGGATTCGTGAAATCGACGGGCGTCAGTTGCGATCCACCAATGCCGAACGTGCCGTAGTTCACCGTGGCATTGACGTCCGGCAGGATCGAGTTCTTGAAGAACTTGATGTTGACGTCGCTCTGCTCGAGGCTGTTCTTTGCGGACCGAAGGTCCGAACGCTGACTGAGCGCGTTCCGCACTGCGGCGTCCACGTCGATCGCCTGCGCGGCGAACGCCGGTGCGTCCGTCGGGTCGAACGCCACCGACCAGAAATCAGGGGCAGCGGGATCGAGAATCAGCGTGCGCAGGTTGTCCTGCGCGGTCTTGATGGTGGCTTCGGCGATGATCACGCCCTGCTCGTTGCTGGCGACTTCCGCCTGCGCCTGCACGATGTCGATCGGTGCCATCGTACCGATTTCGACGCGCTTCTGGTTGTCGCGCAGCGACTGCTGCGAAAGCTCGAGCGACTGCTGCTGCGCCTTCTGGTTCGCAATGGAGCCCGCGAGATCCCAGTAGGCGTTTCTGACGGCGCGTGCCGTGCCAGTGACGACCGCCTGAAGCTGAATGTCCGACAAGTCTCGATACTTCTGGCTCAACTGCACCTGCTCGCGAATCTGATCGATCGAGAAGCCCCTGACGAGCGGTTGTGTGTAGCCCAAGCTCAGCGCTGACTGGAGCTGCGGGCTGAAGGTGCTGAGGATGTTCGTGGTCGTCAGGCGCTGGTTGTTCCAGTTCGCTGTGTACGCGCCGCCCCACGGCAGTTGCTGGTTCATGCCGACGCCGGTCGAAAACGTGCTGTTTAGTGAGGTGGGCACGACCACGCTCTGCCCCGGCTGGCTGACCGAGTTCCGGGACAGGCTCGATGTGAGGTTGGGCGTCCACAACGCCTTGGCCTGCGAGACGCCCAGATCCTGAATCTGCGGATCGATCCGCTGGATCCGGATGCCCAGGTTCTGCTCGAGCGCGAGCTTCACCGCATCGTCCATCGACAGGCGCCGCGTCGGGCCGGTCTGGTCGAGCTGTGCCGACGCCTGGCTCGCCGCGGCCTGTGCGGCAGCGACCAGGGACTGTCCGCTTTGACCGAAGGCGGACACCGTAGAAGCGAAGACCGCGACCGCGAAAAGGGCAGTTCGGACGCGGCGGATTGGCTGGTACAGACGCATTGCTGGCGGCTCCATGAAGAATGAGATTCTCGAGGCGAAACCTTGATCAGTAGACGGTCGGCAGGGGCGCTTGGTTCACGGCAATTGTATAATGACCGCCCTTTTCGAGGTTTTTCATGCGTAATTTCGAGCGTTTTACCCCTGCCGCCGCCATCGTCCTGGTACTGGTCCTGGACGTGCGGGCCGTCGGAACGGCACCGCCGCCAAAGTTCGAATTGACGGTGGACAGCATCATGCGTGGCCCCAAACTGGTTGGATACCCGCAGACCGGCCTGCGATGGTCCGGTGACTCCTCGCGCCTGTACTTCGAATGGCGGCGTCCCGGCGACGACGAGGCCGCCACCTACGTTATCGGCCGCGACGGCGGCGAGCCGCGCAGGCTGACCGACGAGGAACGCCGGAGCGCGCCTCCGGCTGCCGGCGGCGTCTGGGACAAAGCCCACCGGCGGGTGCTGTTCGTCGACCAGGGCGACATCGTGCTGGTGGATACCGTCGATGGCGCACGCCGTCAGGTCACGCGTCTGGCGGGCAACGAAGCGAACCCGCGGTGGGCGCGGAAGGAAACGGCGATTACGTTCACACGCGACAACAATCTGTTCGTCCTGCCGGTCGACGGCGGCGGGTCGATCGCCCAATTGACGGACATCGCACCGAAGAAACGTGACCCGCGCGAGACCGACAGTCAGAAGTTCGTCAAGACGGAGGAAGAAAAACTCATCGACCACACGCGCGTCGAAGCCCAGAAGAAGAAGAAAGCAGAGGAAAAGGAGAAAGCGTCCGCGCTGCCGAAGTACGAGCTCGCGGAGCGTCAGTCCGCGCAGGACATTCAGCTCTCGCCGGACGGCAAGCACGCGTTCATTCTCCTCGTCGAGCGCGCCGAGTCGGCGAAGCGCCCGAACGTGCCGAACTACGTGACGGAGTCGAGCTACACGGAGGACATTCCCTCCCGGACCTTCGTCGGCGATTCGCAGGACAAGCGCTCGATCGTGGTCATGAATCTCGAAACAGGGAAATCCCAAGCCGCCACTGCGGGCTTTGCCGGGAAGCGCGATGCCCGCTGGGGCATGCCGCAGATCTCGGACGACGGCTCGCTGGCGGTCGCCAACGTGCGCGCGAACGACAACAAGGATCGCTGGCTCGCCGCGATCGATCCGGAAACCGGCAACGCACGGGTCGTCGATCAACTGCACGACGATGCCTGGGTGAGGGAGCTCGGCGGATTCGGCCCTGAGGCGTCATTCGGGTTTCTCAACGACCAGCGCCATTTGTGGTTCGTGTCGGAGCGCGATGGCTGGATGCATCTCTACTCGGTCGATGCGTCCACGCCGGGCGCCGCCGCGCGGCAGCTGACGCAGGGCCAATGGGAGATTACGGACATCGCGCTGTCCCAGGATCGCAGCAGGTTCTACTTCGCGAGCACCGAGGTACATCCCGGCGAACGTCATCTGTACTCGATGCCGGTCGACGGCGGCACGCGGACGAAGCTGACGACGATGACGGGGGGCAGTGCGGGGGAGGTGTCGCCCGACGACAAAACCATCGGCCTGGTCTATTCGTTCATGAACAAGCCGCACGAAATCTACCTGATGCCGAATCAGGCCGGCGCGGCGGCGAAGCAGGTGACGACGACGCCGACGGATGAATGGCGGTCGTTCAAATGGGTCGAGCCGCAACTCATCACGTACAAGTCGCGCGACGGCGTGGACGTCTACGCACGCCTGTTCACGCCCGAGATGATGGGCGCCAGACGTGACCCGCTGGCGCCCGCCGTCGTGTTCGTGCATGGCGCAGGTTACGCGCAGAACGCGCACAAGTACTGGGCGAGCTACTACCGCGAATACATGTTTCACAATCTGCTGGCCTCACGGGGCTACGTCGTCCTCGATCCCGACTATCGCGCGAGCTCGGGATACGGCCGCGAGTGGCGGACGGCCATCTACCGCCACATGGGCGGACACGATCTGGATGACGTCGTCGACGGCGCGGCGTATCTGGTGGCGAAGCAGAAAGTGAATGCGAAACGCATAGGCGTCTACGGCGGCAGCTACGGCGGCTTCATCACGCTGATGGCGATGTTCACGTCGCCCGACACGTTCGCGGCGGGCGCGGCGCTTCGTCCCGTGACCGACTGGTCGCACTACAACCACGGCTACACGTCGAACATCCTCAACGAGCCGCAGACCGACCCCGACGCGTACCGCCAGAGCTCGCCGATCTACTTCGCGCAGAATCTGAAGGGCGCGCTGCTCATCCTCCACGGCATGGTCGACACGAACGTGCTCTTCCAGGATTCCGTGCGGCTGATCCAGCGCCTGATCGAGCTGCGGAAGGAAAACTGGTCGGTCGGCATCTTCCCCGTCGAGAACCACGGCTTCGAGGAGGAGACCAGCTGGGCGGACGAGTACAAGCGCATCCTCAAACTGTTCGACGACAACCTGAAAGGAGCGCGAAGGCTTCAGCCGAGCGACCATGACTCGCGACGAGCTTCTTGATCTCTTCCGCCGGTCGGGCGCGCTGCTCGAAGGGCATTTCCGTCTGTCGTCGGGGCTGCACAGTCCGGGTTACCTGCAGTGTGCGCTGGTGCTTCAACATCCCCAGCACGCCGAGGCGCTCGGGCAGGCCATCGCCGCGCGGACGCGCGACCTTCGTGCGACCGTCGTGCTCTCACCCGCGCTGGGCGGCGTCGTCATCGGTCACGAGGTTGCGCGGGCGCTCGGCGTGCGCGCGATCTTCGCGGAGCGTCAGGACGGCGCGCTGATCCTGCGCCGCGGCTTCATGCTGTCGGAAACGGATCGTGTGCTCGTCATCGAGGACGTGCTGACGACCGGCGGATCGACGCGCGAAACGATGCAGGTGGCGACAGCGGCCGGTGGGCGAGTGGTCGGCGCGGCGTCGATTGTCGATCGCAGCGGCGGCACGGCGACATTCGACCTGCCGTTCGCGGCCTTGCTCGATGTCGACCTGCCGACCTACGAGCCCGATCGTTGTCCGCTCTGCGCGCAGGGACAGCCCGTGACCAAACCCGGATCGAGACCGGCCTGAAGTGCACGAATGTCCGTGTCCACCTTCAAGATCGTCGTCGCTTATGACGGCACCGACTTCATCGGCTGGCAGCGACAAGCCGCCGGCGTATCGGTCCAGGCGCTGATCGAGGACGCGCTCGAACCACTGGACGGTCGTGCGGTGACGGTGACCGGCGCCGGACGGACGGACGCCGGCGTTCACGCGCTGGGGCAGGTGGCGTCGTTCACGCTCGAGCGCGACATTGACCCGGCGACGGTTGCTCGAGCGCTCAACGCGCGGCTTCCGCCCGACGTGCGGGTTGTCTCCGCGGAAGAAGCGGCGCCGAGGTTTCACGCGCAGTTCAACGCGCGTTCGAAATCGTACCGCTATCGCATCTGGAACGCCGACGTCGTCAGCCCGTTCGTGCGGCGGTACGTGTGGCACCTGGTCGGCGCTCTCGACACCGACGCGATGGACGGCGCCGCGCGCGTCCTCGAAGGCCGCCACGACTTCAGCGCGTTTCAGGCGGCCGAGACCGACACGGTGACGGCGGAACGGACGCTGTATTCGTCCCGCATCACCGTCTCGAGCCCGTCAGAGATCGTCTACGACGTCGGCGGCGACGGCTTCCTGCGTCACATGGTGCGCACGATCGTCGGGTCGCTCGTCGAGATCGGCCGCCGCCGCCGTCCGCCCGAGTGGATGCGTGACGTGCTGGCGTCGCGCGATCGTACGCGCGCCGGGCCGACGGCGCCCGCTGCAGGACTCTTCCTGATGGGCGTAGACTACGACTGAGCGCGAGCGCGCTTGCGGATGCATCGTCAAAGCTCGTATCATCGCGGTTTGCAACGCAGGGACCGTCATGTCGCTTGAGCAGCTGCTGGCGTGGATCCCGCCGGGGTCGCCCGACGAGTCGCTGGCGCGTCAGGTCAACTTCGACCGGCTGCCAGCGCACGTCGCCATCATCATGGATGGTAACGGCCGCTGGGCCGCACAGCGACATCTTCCCCGCGTCGAGGGCCATCGCGCCGGGATCGATTCGGTCCGCGACGTCGTCGAAACCTCCGCGCGGCTCGGCATCGGCGTGCTCACGCTCTACGCGTTCTCCGTGGAAAACTGGAAACGGCCGAAAGCGGAAGTCGCGACGCTGATGATGCTGCTGAAGCGGTACATCCGCCTCGAGCTCGACACGCTGCTCCGCAACAACATCAGGTTTCGCGTCATCGGGCGATCCGACGAGCTCGCGCCGGACGTGCAGGACGAGCTGCGCATCGGCGAGCAGCGGACCGCCGCGAATTCGGGGATGCTCTTCAACATCGCGCTCAACTACGGAGGGCGCGCCGAGATCGTGGACGCCGCGCGGCGGGTGCTCGCGTCGAAGATGAACCCCGACGATCTCGACGAGAAGCGCTTCAGCGAGTTTCTCTACACGGCGCACCAGCCCGATCCCGATTTGCTCATCCGAACCAGTGGCGAGATGCGCGTCAGCAACTTCCTGCTCTGGCAGATCGCGTATGCGGAGATCTGGGTGACCGAGACGCTCTGGCCGGACTTCCGCCGCCGCGACCTGCTCGAGGCCATCGTCGCGTACCAGAAGCGCGATCGGCGTTACGGCGGCATCAAACCGTCGCCGGTGGCCGTCAGCGTGAAGTGACCCGCATTCTGAGCGGCGCCGTCCTCATCGCCATCGCGGTGGGCGTCGTCTGGTTCGCTCCCTCGGCCGTGTTCTTCGCGGTCGCCGAACTCCTCCTGATTCTCGCCTTCGCCGAGTACGCCGCGCTGGCGGCGGGCTGCGGCCTGCCGATTCCGACGACGGCGTCTGGTGTCGCGACGGTGGCGGCGTCGATCGGGGTCACGTCCTCGTTCTGGGTCGGCGATCAGATCATGTCGAACGCCATCGCGCTCGACGCCGCGCTCCTGTCGGCGTTCGTCGTCCTCGCCGCCCTTTCGCTGACGTCGTGGCAGGGCGGACGCGATGCGCTCGGCCGGGCGGCGGCGTCGGTGTTTCCGATGCTCTACATCGGCATGCCGATCGGCGCGATGATCGCGCTGCGCACGCTTCGCGGCCGCGAAGCGCTGTTCCTGCTGTTGCTCACCGTCATGATCAGCGACACCGCGCAGTACTACACGGGGCGCGCGCTCGGACGGCGACTGCTGGCGCCGGCGATCAGCCCGAAGAAGACTATCGAAGGCGCGGCCGGCGGGTTCGTCTTCGGCGCGCTCGTGTTGGCCGTCGTCGGTGCGTGGTGGATGCCCGGGATTCCCGTCGCGCTGCGCGCTCTTCTGGGCGTGGCCGTCGTCGCGCTCGGGATCGCCGGCGATCTGTTCGAATCGATGCTGAAGCGAAGCGCAGGCGTGAAGGACAGCTCGGCGCTCATTCCGGGCCACGGCGGCGTCCTCGACCGCATCGACGCGCTGCTGTTCGCCGCGCCGATTTACTACGTCTTCCTCAAGTACACGTGGCTGTTCCGACCGTGAAGCGCATCGCCATACTCGGATCCACCGGATCGATTGGCCGAAGCGCGCTCGACGTGGTTGACGCGCATGCCGATCGGCTGCGCGTGGTGGGTCTTGCGGCGGGCGGGAACGCGGATCTGCTTGCCGAACAGATCGAGCGGTACAAACCGGACATCGCCGCTCTGGCCACCGGTGAGGCGGTGGATCGGCTGAAACGCCTCGGTGCAGCCCGGACCGCGATCGGCGGCACCGGGCGCGACGGGCTGGTCGCGGTCGCGACGCATCCAGAGGTGGACCTCGTGCTCTTCGCGTCGAGCGGCACGGACGGACTCGAAGCCGTGCTCGCGGCCATCGAGCACGGCAAGGCGATTGCGCTCGCCAACAAAGAGGTCCTCGTGATGGCGGGCGGGATCGTGACGGAGGCCGCCGCACGCCACGGCGTGCCCATCCTGCCGGTGGACAGCGAGCACAACGCCATCCACCAATGCCTGCACAATCGAAACGCCCACGAGATCCGGCGGCTCATTCTCACCGCGTCGGGCGGACCTTTTCGGGGCCGGCCTGCGTCTGATCTCACAGGGGTGACTGCCGACGAAGCGCTGCGGCACCCGACCTGGAGAATGGGCAGGAAGATCACGATTGATTCGGCCACGCTGATGAACAAGGGACTCGAGGTGATCGAAGCCCACTGGCTGTTCGGCGTAGATGCCGATCAGATCGACGTGGTGATCCACCCGCAGTCCGTCGTGCACTCGATGGTCGAGCTCACCGACAGTTCGGTCATCGCGCAGCTCGGCGTCACCGACATGCGGCTGCCGATTCAGTACGCGTTCTCATATCCGGAACGCTGGCCGGCGGCGCTGCCATCGCTGGATCTCGTCGAGGCCGGCCGCCTCGAGTTTCACCGGCCCGACACCGCCGCGTTCCCGTGCCTGGCGCTCGCGTATCGTGCGCTCGAGGCCGAGCGGAGTGCGCCGGTCGTGCTGAACGCAGCCAACGAGATCGCGGTGGCCGAGTTCCTGGACGGGCGCATCGGCTTTACCGCGATTCCGCGCGTGATTGCCGAAACACTGCATGCGCATCGTCCCGCGCAGGTGTCGACGATTGCCGAAGTGCGCAAGGTCGACGGGTGGGCCCGCGAGTATGCGCGGGAATCGGCCCACAGGTTAGAATCAGAGACACGACCGTGAGGGTCTCAACGCTCAACTCTCAACCTCAGGACATTTACAATTTGCATTTTGCAATTTGCCATAACGAATGATCACCATTCTGGCCTTCATCTTCGTGCTCGGTGTGCTCGTGTTCGTTCACGAGCTCGGCCACTTTCTCGCCGCCAAACGCGTGGGGATCCGCGTCCTCAAGTTCCAGCTCGGCTTCAATCCGACGGTCGTGAGCGTCCGGCGCGGCGATACCGAGTACGGCGTCGGTGCGCTGCCGCTCGGCGGCTACGTCAAGATGGCCGGCGACAATCCCGACGACGAACCCACCGGTCGCCCTGACGAATTCCTCGCGAAGACGAAGTGGCAGCGCTTTCAGGTGCTCATCATGGGCCCGGCCATGAACCTGATCCTCGCGTTCGTCTTGACCGCCATCGTCCTGTATCAGGGCGTGGACATGCCGGCGTTTCTCGATCAACCGGTGGTCGTGGGGGCGGTCGAGCCCGAGTCGCCGGCGTTGAAGGCCGGCGTGCAGCCCGGCGATCGCATCATTGCCGTCCAGGATCACAACGTCAATACCTGGGAACAGTTTTCGATCGCGATCGGGTCGCGTCCCAACCGCGAAGTGTCGCTGACATTGCTCCGCGGCGGCGTGCAGATGAGGAAGTTCGTCACGCCGGTCGTCATGCCGAACCAGAGCCGCTTCGAGATCGGCGACATCGGCGTGATGCCCAACGTGCACCCACGCGTGCCCACGCTCGTCGCCGGCGATCCGGCCGAGAAGGGCGGCATGAAGCCCGGCGACATCGTGACCGCTGTCGACGGCACCCCGATCATCTCGTCATCTCAGCTGAAAGACGCGATCGCGAAACGTCCCAATCAGCCGATCGCGTTCTCGGTCATCCGTGACGGCGCGCCGCAGACCGTTCACATCACCTCCACGCAGCACGGCACAACGGGGTGGATCGGCATCACCATCCAGGACGAGACGAAGAGCATCCGCCCGGGCGCGGTCGAAGCCGTCGTCATGAGCGTGCAGAAGAACTTCGAGTACGCCGGACTGATCTTTCAGACGGTTTGGGGGCTTCTGACGCGCGAGACGTCGCCCAAGCAGCTGATGGGGCCGGTTGCGATCGCGCAGATGTCAGGCGAGGCGGCCTCGCTCAGCTGGATTGCGCTCCTCAGCCTGATGGCGTCGCTCAGCCTCAACCTCGGCATCCTCAACCTGCTGCCGATCCCGGTGCTCGACGGCGGTCACATCTTCATCATGGCTCTCGAGGGGCTCGCACGCCGCGACTTCAGCAAGGCGGTCAAAGAGAAGATGCTGCTCGCGGGCTTCGTCGCCCTGATGATGCTGATGGCGGCGGTCATCTACAACGACCTCACCCGTATCGCCTGGATCGAACACCTCATGCCCTGGCGTTGACAACTCTCAACTCTCAAGCAGGCGTGTCCTTTGCACAGTGCCACTTCGGGGGTATGTACGGTGGCACTGATGAGGTTTGATCGACTTGCCGCATTTGTCCTTTCGTTTCTAGTGGTTGGCTCGCTCGCTCGGGGGGCGGCCGCCCAGTCGGCGGTCACCCCAGCGGACATCCAGCGTCTCCAGGAAGGGATCACCGCCGCCACACAGGACGTCACGCAGACGCGCAGCCGCGACAGAGCACTCGCGGACCAGTTACAGCGGGAGCTCGACGAGCTGCGCGATCAGACGACGTATCTGAAGGTGAAGCTGCAACGCAACGAGCCGATGGCGCGCAGCGACTACACCGATTTGCGCGACCGCCTCGACAACCTCCGCGATCGCGCACGCGGAGAGGGCGCCGGCGGGTACACGCCACCGCCGTCTCCCGCACCCCGCGGGCGAGCATTGGACGAAATTCCGGTCGGCACGGAATTCGACGTCCGCATGCAATCCGCACTGAGCTCGGGCACCTCGCTCGTCGAGGATCGCTTCGATGCGACGACGCTGGTTGATTTGCAGGACGAACGCGGGCACGTGCTCGTTCCAGCCGGGTCGGTGATGCGCGGTATCGTGAGCTCGGTCACCAAGGCGACACGCACCGAGCGCACGGGCAAGCTGACGGTCACGTTCGATCGCGTCACGGTCGAGAGCCGCTCGTATCCCATTCGCGCGACTGTGACGCAGGCGATCGAGAGCGAAGGCATCAAAGGCGAGAAAGCGAAGATCGGTGTCGGGGCCGGCGTGGGCGCACTGCTCGGCGCGATACTCGGTGGCGCCAAGGGCGCGGTTGCCGGCATCCTCATCGGCGGCGGCGGCACGATCGTCGCGACTGAGGGCAAGGATGTGGAACTGCCCGCCGGGTCGATCCTGCGTGTCCGCCTCGACACCGCGCTCACGCTTGAACGTTGAGACTCGAGGCTTGAGAGTTACAGGTCTCTCATTGCCGAACGAGCCGCTCTGATCGTCGCGTCCACGTCACTCGTGCGGTGGGCGGCCGACAGAAACCACGCCTCGAACTGCGACGGTGGAGGGTAGATGCCTCGTCGCAGCATGCCTCGAAAGAATCGGCCGTACCGCCCCGTATCGGCGGACGTGGCCGATGCGTAGTCCCGCACTGGGCGGTCGGTGAAGAACGGCGTCACGAGCGATCCCATCGCGTTGACGTGCAGCGGAATCTTCGCGTCTCTGGCCGCGGCCGCGAGTCCGGCCGCGAGGCGACCGCCGAGCGCGGCAAGCTGCGAGTACAGCGACGGCCGGAGGTTGTTCAGCGACCACAGCCCGGCCGTCATGGCGAGCGGGTTGCCGGACAGCGTACCGGCCTGATAGACCGGTCCCGCGGGTGACACGAGGTCCATCAGATCCGCGCGCCCGCCGTACGCGCCGACCGGCAGACCGCCGCCGATGATCTTTCCCAGGCAGGTCATGTCCGGCGTCACACGGAGCAACGCTTGCGCGCCGCCGGGCGACGCCCGGAATCCTGAAATCACCTCGTCGAAGATGAGGATCGCGCCTGCTCGCGTGCAGATCTCGCGCAGGCCTGCGAGAAACCCGTCCGCGGGCGGCACGACGCCGATGTTGCCCGCGATCGGCTCGACGATGACCGCGGCGATTTCTCGCGGATGTGACGCAAACAGCCGCCTGACGCTGTCGAGATCGTTGTAAGAGGCGATGAGCGTGTCCCCGGACGCCCCACGCGTGACGCCCGGGCTCGTCGGCGTGCCGAGCGTCAGCGCACCCGACCCGGCCTTGACGAGGAACGCATCCGCGTGCCCGTGATAGCAACCTTCGAACTTCACGATCCGTTCGCGATTCGTGGCCGCTCGGGCGACGCGCACCGCGCTCATCGCAGCTTCGGTACCCGAGCTCACGAACCGCACGCGCTCGAGCGACGGCATCAGCGCTCGTACGCGCTCGCCGAGCTCGACCTCGAGCGGACTAGGCGCACCGAAGCTCGTTCCACGTTTCGCCGCGGTCGCGAGATCCCTGATGAGTCCCTTCGGCGCGTGACCGTGGATCAAAGGGCCCCACGACATGACGTAGTCGATGAACGAATGGCCGTCGACGTCGCGGATGTGCGCGCCGGACGCCCGGCTGATGAACAGCGGGGCGCCGCCGACGGCCTTGAAGGCGCGCACGGGGCTGTCGACGCCGCCTGGCAGCACGTTGACGGCACGCGAAAACAATCTGTCGGAGCGAAGCGTTTTCATGGGGAACTGGATCGATCTCGAAATCGATCTGGCATCAATGTCCGCTGCGAAGGCGGATGTGGACCTTGTTGACGTCGGCGATCGCCGCGGTGAGGTAGCTGCGTTCGTCCTTGTCGGTCGTGCGGTCGCGCGCTTCGCCGTAGGCTGTGCCCGCACTGTCGAAGTCTTTCTGCATGAGCGCCGTGCTGGCCATGCCCATCGCCGCGCCGAACGACCCGGGTTCGCGCTCGAGTGCGCGACGGAAGAAGGGCCGGGCGGTTGCGGCGTCGCGCAGGACCAGGCAGATCCGGCCCGCCGCCGTGAGCGTCGCCTCGTCGTTGCTGTCCGCGACGCGCGCCAGCGCGGCGGCGACCACCTGCGGCTTGCCCGCGAGCGCGGCGTCCGCCGCTTCTTTCAGCACTTCGCCGACCGGCGTATCTGAAACGGGGACGAGCCGCAGGACTGGATGCCAGCTTGGGACGTCACCCGCGACGCCCGACGAAGGGGCGACGCTGACGTTGAACGGCAGCGCGATGACGTCGGGCAGACGGCCGGGAGCGGACGCTTCGAATGCCCAGACGCCGGCCTTGAACGCAATGAGCGCCCACTCGCCTTTGGCGTCGGCGCGAGCGCCGAACGTTTTCTGGCCGGCGTAGTCACCGCCGAGGAAACCATACAGCGCTTCCACCCTGACGCTGGCGCCGTCAACTGGCGACCCCGTCGTTGTCACGACGCGGCCGCGGAGGCGTCCGAGCGGCTGTGCCAGGCCGGTGGTCGTGGCGAAAACGGCCGTCACCAGTGCGAGCGCGATCGCCGTCCGTGTGAATTCAGTGCGCTGCGGCACCGCGTCCTCGGATGATTACGCCGGGTCGCTGTCCGGTATGCCGCCCGTTGTCGAGCACGACCTTTCCGTTGACCACGACCGTCGAGATGCCGACGGAGGTACTGAAACGGATCGGTGAACGTCGCGCGGTCGGCGACCGTCGCCGGATCGAAGACGACGAGGTCGGCGGCCAGACCTTCTTTAATCACGCCGCGGTCGCCGATGTGCATCTGCTTTGCCGTCAGGCCGCTCATCTTATGGACGGCCTGCTCGAGCGTCAGTACGTGCTCCTCACGTACGTACTTGCCGAGCACGCGCGGGAACGTTCCGAAGTTTCTCGGGTGCGGCACGCCCACGCGGAGCGGACCGCTCGTGGCGAGCGCGGATCCGTCCGACCCGATCGACACCCACGGCTGCTGCATTGCGAGCTTCAGGTCCGCCTCGTCGATGATGAACCACACGCAGCTGATGCTGCCGGCGTTTGCGATCAGCATGTCGAACACGAAATCGTACGGATCTTTTCCAGCTTCCTTCGCGGCATCGTCCACGCGCCGGCCCTCGTAGCGTTTGTAGCCGGACTCGAGGCTCTGCGACCCGGGCGAGCCAATCGAGCCCCTGGGCGAGTCAATCGAGCCCCTGGGCGAGTCAATCGAGCCCCGTGGTACAGACGCGATCTGGACGTTGTGCCACGTGCCCGCCGAAATCAGCCGGTTCTCCCACGTCGGATGTGCGTCGTCCATCTCCTTGCGGATTCTGGCGCGTGTGGCCGGATCCTTGAGACGCTCGGCCAGCTTCGCGCCGCCGCCCTCGTGCGCCCACGGCGGAATCGTCTGCGAGAGGCCCGTACTGCTGGCGACGTACGGATATTGATCCGCGTAGATCTCCAGTCCGCGTTTCTGCGCGGCTTCGACCAGGGCGATCACTTCCTTCATCCGGCCGAAGTTGGGCGCGCCCGTGACCTTGAGATGAAAGATGTGTACGGGGATTCTGGCCTGCTCGCCGATCGCAATCGCCTCCTCGATGCCCTCGCGCAGCTTCTCGCCGTCGTAGCGCAGGTGCGACGCGTAAATACCGCCGGCCGCAGCGGCCGGACGGCTGAGCGCGATGAGCTCGTCGAGTTTCGCGTAGGCGTTCGGCGAGTAGATCAGGCCGGTCGAGACGCCGTAGGCGCCCTGCTTCATCGCGTCGGCGACGAGTCCGGTCATGCGGACGAGCTCGTCGGGCGTCGGCGCGCGCTCGTCGTTGCCCATCGTGTACTCACGGATCTGGCCGAGGCCGACGTACGACAGCAGGTTGACCGATGCTTTCGATCGCTCGATGGCGGCGAAGTAGCCGGTGAAATCGGTCCAGCCGCGCACGCCCGTCGGGCGCTGGGGCGCTACCGATCCGCTTTCGCCGATGACCTCAGTCGTCACGCCCTGGCGGATCTTGCTTTCCGCGTTGCCGTCGGTCAGGAGCGCGTAGTCGGAGTGCGAGTGCGGGTCGATGAAGCCGGGCGCGAGGACGAGTCCGTGCGCGTCGATCGTCCGCGCGGCAGGGCCGCGGACCGAACCGACGGCGGCAATCAACCCGTTGCGGATGCCGACCGATCCGGTCGTCGCCGGCGCGCCCGTGCCGTCAACGATCCGGGCATTGGTGATGAGAAGGTCGAAAGGCTGCGGTGGCTGCTGTGCCCGCGCCAGCGCGAAGACGATGATGCAGAAACCGCCAGTCAGCGCCGCTCGATACACAGTCCGCCTCCTCTTGGCACGCAATCGGCGTCCGGTGCCAGGCACCGATGCACTTTTCGATCACTCGATCGTGAAACGGTAGATCATCCCGAGCTCGAAATGACGGCCTTCCTGTTCGAGCATGCTGCAGACCAGGATGTACTGCCCGGCCTTCAGGTCGACGCCGATCCAGGCGTCGGCGTCGGCGTCGAGCTCGACAATGCCGCCCACCGGAACGCCGCCGCGCGGAGCGTGACCGCCGTTGAACCACGTGCGCTCCTGCCACTCGGTGACGCCGTCCGGCAGGCGGACGATCAGCATCTGATGTGGCTCGCTGCCGTTGTTGCGGACGTGCCACCTGGCCGGGCCGCCGCTGATCGGCGCCGTCAGCTGAAACCCGTGGTCGTGCATGGTCAACGTCAGATCCGCGGAAGGTGGCGTCGCGTTCGACACGGCCGGCCCGACCTCGACGCGCGCGAACATGCCTTTGTCGAGGTGCGGTCGGCCGCCGTCCTTCGACGGATAGCTGCAGAGCGCGACGTACGGGCCCGCCGCGAGCGTGATCGTGAACTCCTCCTTGCGCCCCGGCGCGAGGGCGCCCACGCCGCCCGACGACTCGAGCCAGTCGGGGATTGCACCGCCCGCCTTCTGCCACGCGACGAAGTCGTCCATCGTATGGCCCCCACCGATCCGCACGAATCTCACGAAGTGGGGCTCTGTGCCGTTGTTCTCGAAGGAAAACGTGACGAGGCCGGAGGGAATCTGCGCGGGCAGCGAGAGCGCGTAATCGGTCGCGCGGATGGCGACTACTTCCGGCGACTGCAGCGCGGCCGCGAGCGCCAGCGCGGGAATCACGCGAGCGCCCGCGCGGCCTCGCGCGCGTAGTAGGTGAGGATGATATCCGCGCCCGCGCGGTGGATCGCGGTCAGCGTCTCCAGCATCGCGCGCGGTTCGTCAATCCAGCCGTTTCGCGCGGCGGCCTTCAGCATCGCGTACTCGCCGCTGACGTGATACGCCGCCGTCGGGTACTTGAACGTTTCCTTCACACGGCTGATCACATCGAGATACGTGACCGCCGGCTTGACCATCACGATGTCGGCGCCCTCCTCGATGTCCTGCGCGACCTCGCGAAGGGCCTCGTCGACGTTGGCGGGATCCATCTGATGCGATCGGCGATCGCCGAACGCCGGTGCCGACGCGGCCGCGTCACGGAACGGACCGTAGAATGCCGAGCAGTACTTCGCCGTGTACGCCAGGATCGCCGTGTTCTCGAAGCCACGCTCATCGAGCGCCTGGCGGATCGCCCCGACGCGTCCGTCCATCATGTCCGACGGCGCAACGATGTCGGCGCCCGCCGCGGCGTGCGACACCGCGGCCCGCACGAGTTGCTCGACCGTCGGGTCGTTCGCAATCGTCTGATCGACGACGATACCGCAGTGCCCGTGATCGGTGTACTCGCACAGGCAGACGTCGGTGATGACGAGGACGTCACGAACCCCGCGTTTGATCGCGCGGATCGCCGACTGCACCGGCGCTTCGGGATCGTACGCGGCTGAACCGACGCTGTCCTTCTGATCCGGCAGGCCGAACAGGATCACGGCGCGGACGCCGTCGGCTCTGGCCGCTTCGGTTTCGCGCACCGCCTCGTCCACCGAGAGATTGAACACGCCGGGCATCGACGGCACTTCGCGGCGAATCCCCTCGCCCTCGCAGACGAAGAGCGGCAGCACGAACATGTCGGGCGACAGCCGCGTCTCCCGCACCATCGCGCGCAGGCCTTCCGACTGCCGCAATCGCCGCAGCCGCCGCGTGAGCTTCAGCGTCGAATGAGTGTGAATGGGATTCATGCCAGCGCCTTTTCTGTCGCGAAATACGAAACGATGGCATCGACCATCGCCGGCACGGTGTGCACGGCCGGCAGAATCGTGGTCTCGATGTTGGCCTGCGACGCGGCTTCCGCGGTGATCGGGCCGATCGAGGCGACGACGGTCGTGCGCAGCAGGTCGGCGGCGGGCTCTTCGCCCAGCACGCGGACGAAGTTGCGGACCGCCGACGGGCTCGTGAAGGTGACGACGTCGATCCGCTTTTCCAGCAGCATGCGGTAGATATCTGGTTCGCCCTCGCGCTCGGTTTCGACGATGACCGTTCGATAGGCGACGACTTCGGTGACATCGCCTCCGCGGCGGCGCAGTTCGTCGGCGACGACCTCGCGGCCGATGTCCGTCCGCGGAATGAGGAATTTGAGGCCGGCGACGGTGTCGCCGACGTTCTCGAGAATCGCGCCCACCATTGCTTCGGCTCGAAAGTCTGTCGGCGTGAGATCGACCTTCAGGCCGTGCCTCGCCAGGCGCTCCGCCGTCGCCGGGCCGACACCGCACAGCTTCGCCCGTCCCAGCGCGCGCAGGTCCTCGCTGCCGGCGAGGAGCCGCTCGATGAAGGCGTCGACGGCGTTGACACTCGCGAACACGATCCAGTCGAACTCGCCGATGCGCGCGCAGGCCTCGTCGAGCGGCCCGTAGTCATCGGGCGGTTCGATCCGAATCATCGGCGCCTCGATCGCATCGGCGCCCATAGACTCGAGGCGGTGGACGAGTTCGGCGGCCTGCTCGCGCGGTCGCGTCACCAGGACGCGCTTGCCGAAGAGCGGCCGCGCATCGAACCAGCGCAGGTGTTCCCTGAGGTTGGCGACGCGTCCCACGATGAGGATCGCGGGCCGGCGATCGCCCGCCTTCTGGACCTGGCTCGCGACCTCGGCGAGTGTGCCGACGACCGTCTGCTGCGTTGGCAGCGTCCCGTCGTACACGACGACAGCGGAATCGTCGGCCGGGCGCCCATGCGACATGAGCGCACCCAGGAACTGCTCGACCTGTTCCGGACCGGCGTAGCAGACGATCGTGCCGTCGAGGCGCGCGAGGCTGGTCCAGTCGATCGACGCCTGCGACTTGCCTTCGTCCTCGTGACCGCGCACGAACGTCAACGTGTCGCCGCTGCCAGGATACGTCACCGGAACGCCCGCATAACTCGGGACCGCGACGCCCGCCGGCACGCCCGGCACGACCTCGAAGCGGACGCCCTGCTCGTGCAGGAACAGCGCTTCAGCGCCGCCATGATCGAACACGAACGGATCGCCCCATTTCAAGCGTGCGACGACCTTGCCCTCGCGCGCCTTCTCGGCCAGGAGGTAGCAAATCGCTTCCTGCTCCATCGGCTGCGGTGCCGCCGTGCCCACGTCGATGCGCTCGGCCCGCGGACGCGCGTAGCGCAGCAGCCGCGGGTCCACCAGGTGGTCGTACAGGACGACGTCCGCCGCCGCGAGACAATCGCGTCCACGAACGGTGATGAGACCCGGGTCGCCCGGTCCGGCGCCGATGAGATAAACGATGCTCGTCATGCCAACTGGACTTCCGCCTAACGCTGCGCCTCGGCAAGCAACTCGCCCGCCCCTTCTTCCAGAAGCCTCGCGGCCACGCGCTTTCCGAGTGAGACAGCGTCGTTCGCGGCTCCCCGATCGTGCCCGCGCACCGCACGACTCCCGTCAAGCGCGACCACGCACGCCGTCAATTCCAACTCGCCGGACGAATCGTCGCTCGGCTGAAGCCTTCGCGCTCCATCGCTCGGCTGAAGCCTCGCGCTCCGGCTGCTTTCAAGCTTCGCGCTCTCGCCGTTCTCAAGCCACGCGCTCTCGCCGCTCCGAGACGCCGTCACCCAGGTCGCGAGCGCCCCGACCGGCGTTTGGCAGCCGCCGCCCAGGGCTTCGATGACCGCGCGTTCGGCGTCCAGAACGGCCGCCGTCGCGCGATCGCTCACGGCCGCCACCCTGTCACGCACACGAGAATCGTCACTCCGAACCTCGATGGCGACGATGCCCTGGCCAGGCGCGGGAATACATGCCGACGCCGGCAACGCCATGCCGATCCGATCCGCGAAGCCGAGCCGCCGCAGGCCCGCGACGGCCAGCACGAGCGCATCGTACTGCCCGGCATCCAGCTTGCGGAGCCGGGTGTCGAGATTACCGCGAATCGGCTCGAACCGCGCGCCGGGAAACAGCCGGGCCAGCTGTGCAATCCGCCTCACGCTGCCCGTCCCGATTGACGGCGTTTCGCCCAGCCTCGCGATCAAATCCTCGATCGACGCCGGCCGCACGTCCAGCGGCGCATCGGCCGCGCGCGCCGGCAGGACGATCGCGTCGCGCGGATCCTCGCGCGGCAGCACCCCCGCGATGACCAGGCCGTCGGGGAGGACGGCCGGCATGTCCTTGCTGCTGTGGACGGCAAGGTCGATGACGTTGCGCTGCAGCGCATCCTCGATCTCCCTGACGAACAGCCGCTTACCGCCCGCTGCCGACAGTGGCGCGTCCTGCCGCTCGTCGCCGGTCGTCTTGATGACGACGATGCGGCACGAAGGTCCGCCGTGCGCAGCAATCAGAGCGGCGACGGCGTCGGCCTGCCAGCGCGCCAGCGCGCTTCCCCGCGTTCCGAGGCGAAGTTCGGCGGTCACGGGTGGGTCAGCGAACCGGCCGCGGACCTTTGCGCGTGAAGGGCTCGACGCGACGCTCGTCCGTCGAGGCCGCGGCGGCATCGGCCTCGTTGAGCGCGAACAGCCGGGTGAGCGCTTCCGCGTACGTCGCGAGCGCGTCCGCGTCGCCAGCGGCCTTGAGCTGCTCGGTCGGCGTCAGCAGGAGCTTCTCGATGATGAGGTGCGTGACCTCGTCCACGCGCGCGCGCGCATCGGGCGGCAGCGAAGCCAGCTTGAAATCCAGCCGTTCGAGCTCGGTACGCCGGATGGTTTCGAATCGCTGCCGGAGGGCGACGATGGTCGGTACGGCACCGCGCGATCGGAACCAGCCGGCAAACCGGTCGATCTCCTCGGAGACGATCGCCTCGGCGCGCGCGACCTCGTTTTCGCGACGCGACAGGTTCTCACGGACCGTCGCCTGCAGATCGTCGATGTTGTAGAGAAACACCTGTTCGATTTCACCGGCCGCGGGCTCGACGTCGCGAGGGATCGCGATGTCGATGAGGAACAGCGGGCGGTTGCGGCGAGGGCGCATCACCGACTCGACGTGCGCCTTGGTCAGAATCGGCGCGGCGGCGCCCGTCGCCGTGATCACGATGTCGCTCGACCGGATGACGGAGTCGAGCTCGTCCCACGGCGCCGCGCTCGCGCCGCCGATGGCCTCCGCGGTCCGCGCGGCGTGCGCGACAGTGCGGCTGACGATCGTGACGTGCTGGACGCCCTGCGCCTTGAGGTGCAGCGCCGTCAGCTTTCCCATTTCTCCGGCGCCGACGACGGCGACGGCGTGGCCCGCGAGATTCCCGAAAATCTTCCGCGCGAGCGACACCGCCGCGTAGCTCACCGAAACGGCGCCCGACCCGAGCGCGGTCTCGGTTCTGACGCGCTTCCCGACCGCGAAGGACCAGTGGAACAGCCGGTTGAGCACGGGACCGGCGGTGCGCGCCTCGGTGGCGGCCGTATGCGCGCGCTTGACCTGCCCGAGAATCTGCGGCTCGCCGACGACAAGCGAATCGAGGCCGGCCGCGACCCGGAACAGGTGCCGCGCGGCGTCGATGCCTTCGACGGCGTACACGTGCTGCGCCAGTTCCGCGCGCGAGACCGCGTGGAAATCGGAAAGAAACGCCGTCAGACCGTCCCGCGCCGCAGCGGGATCCTCGCAGGCCGCGTAGATTTCCGCGCGATTGCACGTCGACACCACGATCGCTTCACGCGTGATGCCGCGAGCGGCCAGCGTCTCGAGCGCGGTCGGCACACCGCGCGCCGCGAAGTCCACGCGCTCGCGCAGATCGACGGGGGCGGTCCGATGGCTGATGCCGACGAGCAGGAGGTGCATGGCCTAGAAGTTGTGGCTCTTGGTCAGGAAGTAACTGACCGGCACGAAGTTCAGCAGCACGATGGCAAAGCCGAGCGCCGACAGATACGCGGCCCGGCGGCCGCCCCACCCGATGCGGCGGGCCGCGAACAGCTCGAACGAGTACACGAACCAGCACACGAGCGCGACGAAAATCTTGGGATCCTGGAGCGACATCGCCTGGACGCGCGGGTCCAGACTATAGCCACCCTGCGCCTGCGCCGCCCAGACGACGCCGACCGCGATGCCGATCGTCAGGAAGATCCAGCCGACGACGACGGCGACCTGGTTCATCCGGTCGAGCACCTGCAGCGACGGCAGACGCGCGTAGAAAAACCCGAGATGCTTCGCCTTGATTTCCTTGAAGAGCAGCACATACGTGATCCCGATGACGCAGGCGAGCGCGAAGCTGGCGTACGCGAAGAGCAGCGACGACACGTGTACGCCGAACAGCGGACCCTGGAGTACCGCGGCGCGGTCCTCGACGCCGGGCCGGATGACCGGAATCGCCTGCAACGCCACGAGCAGGGGCATGATGAACACGCCCATCGCCCGTTCGTCCGTCGTCATCTCGGTGTACAGGTACGCGAGACCCAGCAGCCAGACGAACGTCGAAATCGCCGACGTCGGTCCCGCCACCGGCACGTGCCCGAACTCCATCGTCTGCATCCCGATGACGAAGGTGTGCGCGAGCGCGGCGAACACGAGGAGGGTCGTCGCCGTCCGGCCGACAAGGGCGCTTCGCTGCGCGAAATGCCACGCATACGCCACGAGCGCCGCGGCGTAGAGGATGAGTGGTGCGGCAGCCATCTCAGTGGGACGTCGGCGCGAAGTACCCCTGCTTGGTCCGCGCCGAGGTGCTCGGATGATCGGTGCGCACGACGACGCGGCGCCATGAGCCGTCGCGTTTCGGGTTCTTCGACGAGTAGCCGATCGTGTACTGGCTGGAGAGCTCGTCGGAAATCTGGCCGTACACGCCGGACAGCTCGTTGACGTGGTTCGGGAAGAACGCGCGGCCGCCCGTCTGCTGCGACAACTGGCGGAGCACGAATTCCGCTTCGCGGAATCCCTTCGACGCCGTCGACGCGTTTTCGTTGCTGCGAAGTCCGATCGTGTAGATCGCCGTTTCGGAACGCTTCGCCAGATCGAGCACTTCTTCGAACGGCAACAGGCTCGACGTGTCCTCGCCGTCGGAGAGCACGACGATCGCCTGACGCCGGATCTCGTCGACGTTCTTCGCGACGACCTTCTTCAGATCCTTGAGCGCGATGTAGACGGCGTTGTAGAGCGACGTGGACCCGCCGGCCGAGGTCTTGTGGATGGCCTGTTCGAGGTCGCTCGCTTTGTTCGTGAACGGCGCGAGCACGACGACGCGGCTGTCGAAGTCGATGACCTCTGCGAGATCCTGCTCGCGCAGCCGTCGCGCGAAGCCGATGGCGGCTTCCTGCGCCGTCTGCAGCTTGCTGTCCATGCTCGCGCTCGTGTCGAGCAGCACGGCGAGTGCAATCGGAAGGTTCGTCTTGTTGAAGAACGACACGTCCTGTTTGACGCCGTCCTCGAAGACGTTGAAGTTCTCGGACTCGAGATCGGTCACGTAATGCCCGCTCGCATCAGTGACGATGACGTTGAGGGACACGATTTCGACGCCGGCGCGAAACGGCGGCTGCTGACCCGGTGCCTGCGTCGGCTGCTGGCTGCTCTGCGCACGGACGATCGGCGCACGGTCGACGGCGAGCAGCAGCGCTCCGGCCGTGACGACCGGCGCCACCAGGCACCTGAGGGGGTTCACGAGTTTCACGGGCGTCCTTGCTCGTCCTTGACGGGCGTTCCTCGAGCCGTGAGCCCGGGCTTCGCGACCGATACCGTGATCTTTTCCGGCGGAATGAGCGATTCGGGCCGCGAATACGTCACGCGGTATTGATGCTTGAGCTGATCGGCCAGCTGCGCCAGCTTCGGCGTCAGCGCCATTCCGCTGAGCAGCTGATCCTGGTATCCGCCGGTCACCCGCGTGCCTTCGTCGTACACAATCGCGCGCTCGCGCGATTCGATGCTCAGGCTCGTGTCGGGCTGGCCGAGCGCCAGCATGTAGAACACGGCGCCAATCGACTTCATCGGCTCGATGACTTGATCGTGATGGCGGTTGCTGTATTCGACGCCCGCCGTCGCGATGCCAATCATCACCGGGCGCGCGGCTTCGCGCTTCTTCAGCCCCTGCGATACCTCGACGATCGCGTCGAGCAGGTACATCCCGCTGCTCCGCAAAGACCAGATGCGATCGATCCCCTTCTTCACCATGGCAGGATCGCTCGAGTACTCCGAGAGTATGGTCGGCCGCTCGCCTATGCCGACGATGGCGACCTCGCTGCGGCGGTTGTTCTCGTTCGGCGCCGTCATCGTGGTCACAAAGGGCGGCAGCGCCTGGCGCATGTAGCTGATCTGATCGCGCGCCGCCTGGCTGGTATCGACGAGCACGGCGATCTGCATCGGATCGGTCGCCGGAACGACCCGAAGCACTTCGCGGGTAAGGTTGTCTTCTTTGACGAGGAAGTCCGACGGCCCGAGATCCGGCACGGGCGCGCCGTTCTGATCGACGACGCTGACGAACATTGTGCGTTCGCGTCCCGCGGAGCGCTGGCCAGCGGGCGTTGCCGCCATGGAGAACCAGAGAGAAGTACCGAGAAGCGCGCCGACCGCGCCGGTGAAGACGCGTGTACGGGTCATTTGGTGAGTATAGGTCAAAAACTGTTTGTACTCTATAACTTGCGGGAAATTGCGCCGGCGCGTCAGCGTATGGTATAAACCGCTCGGCTTTCGTGCCCGCCGCGCGCGGCGCTTCGCGCCATCAGCCTGATGCTTTCAGCCTACATCCCCATTGCCCTTTTCGTCGTGGTCGCGACGGGTTTCGCGGTCTTCACCCTCGTGTTCACGAGCCTCATCCACCCCAGTAAGTACAACAAGGTAAAGCTCGAACCCTATGAGTGCGGCATCGAGCCGGTGACCGACGCCCGCGACCGCTACAGCATCCGCTACTACCTGGTGGCCATGCTCTTCGTCATCTTCGACGTCGAGACGGTCTTCATGTTTCCGTGGGCAGTCATCTTCGACAAGCTCCTGCTCTTCGGCCTGATCGAGATGCTGGTCTTCATCTTCATCCTGGTCGTCGGCTACTACTACGCATGGCAGAAGGGCGCTCTCGAATGGGTCTAGCTATTGCCGAGTGCGGATTGGGGATTGCGGATTAGCGATGCCCGACGATCCTCGAATTCCCGAGACCCCCGCGGTTCCGGCGCCAGACCCGGCGAAGCCAGCCGCGCAGGAACCAGCCACGCCGCAACCCGCGGCTGGCGCAGCCGGTGGAAGCGAAGCCAAGCCAGCCGCGCAGGAACCAGCCGCGCAGGAACCCGCGGCTGGCGCAGCCGGTGGAAGTGAAGCCAAGCCAGCCGCGCAGGAACCAGCCACGCCGCAACCCGCGGCTGGCGCAGCCGGTGGAAGCGAAGCCAAGCCAGCCGCGCAGGAACCAGCCACGCCGCAACCCGCGGCTGGCGCAGCCGGTGGAAGCGAAGCCAAGCCAGCCGCGCAGGAACCAGCCACGCCGCAACCCGCGGCTGGCGCAGCTAGTGGAAGCGGGGCCAAGCCAGCCGCGCCGCAACCCGCGGCTGGTGCAGCCAGTGGAAGCGGGGCCAAGCCAGCCGCGCCGCAACCCGCGGCTGGTGCAGCCAGTGGAAGCGGGGCCAAGCCAGCCGCGCCGCAACCCGCGGCTGGTGCAGCCAGTGGAAGCGGGGCCAAGCCAGCCGCGCCGCAGCCAGCGGCTGGTGCAGCCGGTGGAAGCGGAGCCAAGCCAGCCGCGCCGAAGCCAGCGGCTGGCGCAGCCGGTGGAAGCGAGGCCCCGCACGTCCCGAAGGCCACGCCCGCGACGGGTCCGAGCGATCCGCCTCCGCCCGCCGACGCGACGGTGCCGGCGTTCATCGCCTCCCTTCAGACCGCGATGCCGGGTGGCGTCACGGCGCTGAGCTACTACCTCAAGGACTGGACCATCCTCGCGCCAGCGGCGCGCATCGTCGACGTCGCGCGACATCTGCGCGACGCGCCGGACGCGAGATTCGACTATCTGTCCGACCTCACGGCGACCGACTGGCCGCCGCGCACCGAAGCGCGCTTCGACGTCGTGTATTGCCTGTATTCCACCCGGCATCGCCACCGCGTGCGCGTCAAGGTCAAGGTGAGCGACACGGACCCGCTCCCGTCGGTGACGGCGGTTTGGCCGGCGGCGAACTGGCTCGAACGCGAAGTCTGGGACATGTTCGGCGTGAACTTCACCGGGCATCCCGATCGCCGGCGGATTCTGATGCCCGAAGACTGGCAGGGTTTTCCGCAGCGCAAGGACTATCCGCTCGAGGGACCCGGCGAGCTGCTGATGGAGAACCCGCTCGACTGGTTGAGGCTGCGCCAGGCGAAGGAAGAAGCAGACATTGAATAACGTGACTTCAGACTTGAGAGTTGAGCGTTGATAGAGAGTCAGACCGTCCGGGGTGCGATGTTCGACACCGACGAGCTCGTGATCAACATGGGCCCGCAGCACCCCAGCACGCATGGCGTGCTGCGCGTGGTGCTGCGCCTCGACGGCGAAAAGGTCGTCGATTGCGATGTCATCATCGGCTATCTGCATCGTGGCATCGAGAAGCTGAGCGAGAACCGCAACTGGACGCAGATCATCCTGCTGACCGACCGCATGGACTACGTGGCGGCGGCGACGAGCAATGTCGGCTACTGCGAGACGGTCGAGAAGCTGCTGCAGCTGGAGGTGCCGCGCCGCGCGCGCTACGTGCGGACGATCCTCTGCGAGCTGCAACGGATTGCCAGCCACTGCCTCTGGGTCGGCACGCACGCGATGGACATCGGCGCGATGACGGTGTTCCTCTACGCGTTCCGCGAGCGGGAGCTGATCCTCGACCTCTTCGAGGAATTCTGCGGCGCGCGCCTGACGTACAACTCGATGCGCATCGGCGGCCTGCCGCTGGACATTCCACCCGGCTGGGACAAAAAGGTGCTCGAGTTCTGCAGCATCATGGACTCGAAGATCGAAGAGTACGAGACGCTCCTGACCCACAACCGCATCTGGCTCGAACGGACCAAGGGCATCGGGATCATCTCGGGTGAGGAAGCGACGGCTCTCGGGTTGTGCGGGCCGGCGCTGCGCGGATCCGGCGTGCCGCGGGACGTCCGCAAGGACGAGCCGTACGCGGCGTACGACGAAATGCAGTTCGACGTGCCCGTCGGATCCGATGGCGATACGTACGATCGGTATCTCGTCCGCATGGAGGAATTCCGTCAGTCGCTGCGCATCATCCGTCAGGCGACGGAGGGCATTCCTGAGGGTCCGATCGTCGGCAAGGCTCCCCGGCTGATCAAGCCTCCGGCCGGCGAAACCTATCACGCGATCGAGTCGCCGAAAGGCGAGCTTGGCTACTTCATCGTCAGCGACGGAAAGTCGACCAACCCGTACCGGTTCCGCGTCCGGCCGCCGTCGTTCTGCAATCTGCAGGGACTGCGACGGCTCGTCCGCGGACATCTCATCGCCGATGTGGTGGCGCTGATCGGGTCGATCGACATCGTGCTGGGCGAAGTGGACAGATAGGTCGCATGATTGACACCTTCGTCATTCCGCTTCTGAAGATCGTCATCGTGTTGAACGCCACGCTCGTCGGCGTCACCTACATGGTGCTGCTCGAGCGCAAGGTGATCGCGTGGGCGCAGTCGCGGCTCGGCCCGATGCGCGTCGGCCCGTACGGCATCCTGCAGCCGGTTGCGGACGCGGTGAAGCTGATGATCAAGGAAGACATCACGCCGGTCCGCGCGGACAAGTGGGTCTTCACGGCGGCGCCGATCATCTCGATGGTGCCGGCGCTCATCGTGTACGCGGTGATTCCGTTCGGTCCCGAGGTCAGCCTGTTCGGCCGGAGGGTCTCGCTGTACATCACCGACGTCAACGTCGGTCTCCTGTATGTCGTGTCGGTCGCGTCGGTTGGCGTGTACGGGATCATCCTCGCGGGTTACGCGTCGAACTCGAAGTACCCGCTGCTCGCGAGCCTGCGCGCGTCGGCGCAGCTCATCTCCTACGAAGTCGCCGTGACGCTGACGCTCGTCAGCGTCATCCTGATGGCCGGAACGCTCAGCATGGTCGGCATCGTGCGCGCGCAGGAGAGCGGCCATGTCTGGTTTGCGTTCGTTCAGCCGGTGGCTTTCGTGATTTTCTTTATCGGCGGTCTCGCGGAAACCAACCGCGCGCCGTTCGATTTGCCCGAGGCGGAGCAGGAGCTGACGGGCGGTTTCCATACCGAGTACAGCGGCATGCGGTTCGCGCTGTTCTTCCTCGCCGAATACGCGAACATGATCGTTGTCTCGTCGGTGGCGACGACGTTGTTTCTTGGCGGGTGGCTGCGCCCGTTCCCGAATGTCGCGGCGTTGAGCTTTCTCGATTTCGTCCCCGTCTGGATGTGGTTCCTGACCAAGTCGTTCGTGTTCCTCTACATCTTCATCTGGGTCCGCGCGACGCTGCCGCGTTACCGGTACGACCAGCTGATGCGTCTCGGCTGGAAGTTCCTGATCCCGCTCGCGATCGCCAACCTGGTCGTGACTGGGATTGTCAAGGTGATCCTGTCGTGATGTGGGGTTTGGGCTCTGTGATTCGGGCTTCAGGAGTCGGGATTCGTGCTGGCGGGGATTCGCCCAATCCACGATTGGGTCGTCGGATCCCGGGCCACGAGTCCCGAACCACGTGACTGGTATGGGAGAGGCGATTGCGTTCTACGTCATCTCGGCATTCATCCTCGGTTTTGCCGTGCTCGTCGTCAGCACGAAGGACACCGTGCACAGCGTGCTGTTCCTCGTGCTCGACTTCCTGTTCGTCGCCGCGCTGTACGTGTTGCTGCAGGCGCCCTTCGTGGCCGCTATCCAGATTCTGGTCTACGCCGGCGGCATCGTCGTTCTGTACTTGTTCGTGGTCATGCTGGTGAACCTGAAGCGCCCGCCTGAAGCGCATCAGGATCCCCACCGGCGCACGAAACTGGGTCTTGGCCTCGCCGCGGCCGTGCTTCTGGAGCTCGGCGCGATCCTGGTCTACACCTCGACACAACCACGGGCGCCGATGGCTGCAAGCGCGGCACTTCCCGTGACCGGCAACACCGAACAGGTCGGCTGGCTGCTCTACACGAACTATCTGATTCCATTCGAAATCGCATCGATGCTGCTCCTGGTCGCGATGATCGGCGCGATCGTGCTGGCGAAACGGGAGCTATGAGATTGCGGATTGCGGATTGCGGATTGTGGATTGAATGGCGGTTGTCGATTGCGGGCGAATCCGCAATCCGCCGTCCGCAATCCGCACTGTCACCATCATGATTACGCCCGCTCATTACATGTTGTTGTCCGCGGCGCTGTTCATCATCGGGGTGATCGGCGTGATGGCGCGGCGGAACATCATCATCATCTTCATGTCGATCGAGCTGATTCTGAACGCGGTCAACATCAACCTGATCGCGTTTTCGATGCAGCTGCAGAACGTCATCGGTCAGGTGTTCGCGGTGTTCGTCATCGCGGTGGCTGCGGCAGAAGCGGCTGTGGGACTCGGCATCATCCTGGCGTTCTATCGCAACAAGGAAACGGTCAACATCGACGAAATGAACTTGATGAAATGGTAGCGCCTGCGGCAGTGGAAAAAAGTAAGCGCCTAGACGAATGACATACATCTGGTTAATCCCCCTCCTTCCGGGCATCGGCGCCGCCATCAACGGCCTCGTCGGGATCCGCTCGTTCTCGCGTAAGACCGCTGGCGCCGTCGCGAGCGCGATGATGGTGGCCGCGCTGGGTCTTGCACTGATCGCGTTCTGGCAGCTCCTCGGGCTGGCGCCGTCGGCGCGCGCGTTCGACGTCACGCTCGCCGAATGGATTCCACGCATCCCGCTGGCGACCCGCGACGGCATCGGCAACTTGGAGGTCAGCTGGGGATTCCGCCTCGATCCGCTCTCAGCCATGATGCTGCTCGTCGTCACGGGCATCGGCACGCTGATTCACGTGTACGCGACGGCGTACATGCTCGACGAGCCTCGCGGCGGCTACGCGCGTTTCTTCTGCTACCTGAACCTGTTCTGTTTCTTCATGCTCATGCTCGTCCTGGGGAACAACTTCCTGGTGATGTTCGTGGGCTGGGAAGGCGTGGGCCTCTGCTCGTACCTGCTCATCGGCTACTGGTACGAGAAGAAGAGCGCGGCTGACGCGGGCAAGAAAGCATTCATCACCAACCGCGTCGGCGACTGGGGCTTCGTCCTCGGCGTCTTCCTGATCTACTACACGTTCGGCACGCTGGATTTCCGCGCCGTGCAGAACGCCGCCGGTGCGATGCCGGTCGAAACGATGGGGTTTGGCGTGCTGTCGACGATCTGCCTGCTGCTGTTCGTTGGCGCGACGGGCAAGAGCGCGCAGATTCCCCTGTACGTCTGGCTGCCGGACGCCATGGAAGGTCCCACGCCGGTGTCCGCGCTCATCCACGCCGCCACGATGGTGACCGCGGGCGTGTACATGCTGGGCCGCAACGCCGTGCTGTTCTCGCACGCGCCGATGGTCATGCAGATCGTGGCGATCATCGGCGTGCTGACCGCGCTCATGGCGGCGTCGATCGGCCTGGTCCAGTACGACATCAAACGCGTCCTCGCGTATTCCACCGTGTCGCAGCTCGGCTACATGTTCACGGCGATGGGCGTCGGCGCATTCTCGGCCGGCGCGTTCCATCTGATGACACACGCGTTCTTCAAGGCGCTGCTCTTCCTCGGCAGCGGCTCGGTCATTCACGCGATGGCGGGCGAGCAGGACATGCGCCGCATGGGCGGACTGAAGAAGTACATGCCGGTCACGTTCGTGACGATGTTCATCGGCACGCTGGCGATTGCGGGCATTCCGCCGCTCTCGGGGTTTTTCAGCAAGGACGAGATCCTGTTCCGCGCGTTCGTCGCGAACAAGTTGATCTGGGTGCTCGCCGTCGCGACCGCGATGATGACGGCGTTCTACATGTTCCGACTCATTGCGATGACGTTCTTCGGGTCGTATCGAGGCCCGGCGTGGGATACCGCGCATGGGCACGGCCACGACGGCAGCGACGGCCAGGCCGATTCGCACGGTGGTGCGGACCACTCGCACGGTCATGGCGCGTGGCACGGGCCACACGAATCGCCGAGGCCCATGACGCTGCCGCTCCAGGCGCTCGCCGTCGGCGCGGTGATCGCCGGCATCGTCGGGATTCCCGCCGCGCTCGGCGGCAGCAACGAAATCGAGCGCTTCCTCGAGCCCAGCTTTACGGCGGAACACACCATTGCGGATCGCGGATTGCGGAGCGCGGATTCGACCGGTGCGGCGGAAATCCGCACTCCGCAATCCGAAGTCCACAATGAAGAGGGCGACGCGCACGTGTCGCGCGGCGTCGAAATCGGACTGATGGGATTCTCCGTCCTGATCGCATTGACGGGCATCGGGCTCGCGTGGAAGTTCTACGTGACGTCTCCGGAGATTTCCGAGCAGATGGCCGAGCGGTTTGCCGGCGCGCACCGCACGCTCTCGAACAAGTACTACGTGGACGAGCTGTACAACGCGACGGTGATCTCCGGCACGTTCAGCGCCGGCCGCGGCCTGTGGACCTTCGATCGGAACGTCGTGGACGGGGCAGTCAACGGGACGAGCTGGATTACGGTCGTGGGCGCGTGGTTCTCGGGGCTCACCGATCGCACGGTCGTCGACGGCCTCGTGAATCTCATCGGCTGGATCGTTCAGGAATCGAGCCACGCGTTCCGGCGGCTGCAGACCGGGCTGGTTCAGAACTACGCGATGCTGATGCTGTTCGGCATCTTCGCGTTCGTCACCGTGTATTTGTTCTTGAGATGAAGGACTTGACAGGGTTCGGCGGGTTCGGCGGGTTCGCAGGGTTCGGCGGGTTCGGGATGTTCGCGCGAACCATCAGAACCCTTCGAACCAAGCGAACCCGGCGAACCTAGCGAACCTAGCGAACCCAGTTATGAATTACTACCTGTCGCTGATTCTCTTCACGCCGCTCGTCGGGGCAGCGATCCTGCTGTTCGTCGATAAACGGAGCGAGGACACGATCCGCTGGATCGCGAACCTCGTGGCGTTCATCGGCTTCCTGATATCGGTCCCGCTCTGGTTCTGGTACGACCCGGCGAACGCCGAGTTCCAGTTCATCGAGCGCGCCGTCTGGATCCCGTCGGTCGGCGCCGAGTACTTCCTCGGCGTGGACGGCTTGAGCGTCCTGCTCATTCTGCTGACGACGATGATGGGATCGATCGCCGTGCTGTCGTCGTGGACGGCGATCACCGAGCGGGTGAAGGAGTACTACATCTTCCTGCTGGTACTGCAGACCGGCATGCTGGGCGCGTTCATGGCGCTCGACTTCCTGTTGTTCTTCCTCTTCTGGGAAGTGATGCTCGTGCCGATGTACTTCCTCATCGGCATCTGGGGCAGCGCGAACCGTCTCTACTCCGCGATCAAGTTCTTCCTCTACACGCTCGTCGGCAGCGTCGTCATGCTGCTCGGCATTCTCGCGCTGTACTTCTACAACCACAGCGTCACCGGCGTGTACACGTTCGACATCACGCAGTTCCACCGGCTCACCAACGTGCCGTTCAACCTGCAATGGTGGGTGTTCCTGGCGTTCTTCCTCGGGTTCGCGATCAAGGTCCCGATGTTCCCGTTCCACACGTGGCTGCCCGACGCGCACACCGACGCGCCGACGGCCGGGTCGGTGATCCTGGCGGCCGTACTGCTGAAGATGGGCACGTACGGGTTCCTCAGGTTCAGCCTGCCGATCGTGCCCGAGGCGGCGCGCCACTTCGTCCCGATGATGGTGCTCCTCTCGATCATCGGGATCGTGTACGGCGCGCTCGTCGCGCTCGCGCAGAAGGACTGGAAGCGCCTGGTCGCGTACTCGTCTGTCAGCCACATGGCGATGGTGATGCTCGGGATGTTCGCACTCAACCCGGTCGGCATCACGGGCAGCATCGTTCAGCAGCTGAATCACGGCATCTCGACCGGCGCCCTCTTCCTGATTGTCGGCATCGTGTACGAGCGGCGGCATACCCGCGAGATTTCCGAGTACGGCGGCCTCTCCAAAGTGATGCCGGTCTACGCCGCGATTTTTCTCGTGATGACGATGTCGTCGATCGGGCTGCCGACCCTGAACGGGTTCATCGGTGAGTTCCTGATCCTGCAGGGCGTCTTCGTCGCGAGCAAGGTGTGGGCGGCCTTCGCGGCGAGTGGTGTCGTCCTCGGCGCCGCGTACATGCTCTATCTGTATCAGCGCACGATGTTCGGGAAGGTCGAAAACCCGAAGAACGAGCGTCTGCTCGATTTGAATCAGCGTGAATTTGCGACGTTCGCACCGCTGCTCGTGCTGGCGGTCTGGATGGGCATCTACCCGGCGCCGTTCCTGCGCCGTCTCGAGACGTCGGTGCGGCACATCGTGTCGCGCGTCAGCCCGCAGTACGAGGCGAAGTACACAGCGAACTGCGATCCGACGCCGACGCCCGAACGGGTCGCGGCGCTGGCGACCACCAACGCGGCAGCGAAATTCCTCGCCGCGGTCGCCTGCGACGCCAACGGCAACCCGCTCGAGCCGGCCGGCTCGGCGACGCAGACGCCCGACAGGCGCTAGCCAATGCCGCCTGGAATCTCGGCGTCGGACTTCTACTACATCCTGCCCGAGCTGGTCATCACAGCCGGGGCGCTGCTCGTCCTGGTCGCGGACGTGGTGATGCCACGGGCGCAGCGGGGGACGCTCGGCTGGCTGACGCTCGGCGTTCTGGCGATCACGTTGTATTCGCTGACGCCGTTCCGTTCGACCCATGTCGAAATCGCGCACGGGTTGATCGCCGTCGACCGATTTGCGCTCTTCTTCAAGATCGTCTTCCTCCTTGCCGCCGGCATCACCGTGCTGATGTCGATGCGGTATCTCGAGATCGAAGGCGCGTCGCCCGGCGAGTACTACTTCCTCATCCTCTGCGCGACACTCGGGATGATGGTCATGGCCGGCGGGATCGATCTCATCACGATCTTCATCGGGCTCGAGACCATGGCGGTCTCGTTCTACATCCTCGCGGGGTTCATCAAGCCGAGTCAGCGGTCGAACGAAGCCGCCGTCAAGTACTTCCTCCTGGGCGCGTTCTCGCTCGGCATTCTCCTGTACGGCATGTCGCTGATGTACGGCCTGTCGGGGACGACGAACCTGCGGACGATGGCCACGCTGTTCCAGGGGCAGGAGCGCGATCCGCGACTCGTGCTCGCGGTCATCCTGGTGGTGGCCGGTGTCGGCTTCAAGATCGCCGCGGTGCCGTTCCACATGTGGGCGCCGGACGTCTACGAGGGCGCGCCCACGCCGATCACGGCGTTCCTGTCGGTCGGGTCAAAAGCCGCGTCGTTCGCGATGCTGCTCAGGATTTTCATCGAAGGCCTGCCGTCGATGAGCGCCGACTGGCGCCAGCTGTTCTGGGTGTTGTCGGTGATCACCATGACGGTCGGCAACGTGGCCGCGGTGTCGCAGTCCAACGTCAAGCGGATGCTCGCGTACTCGTCGATCGCGCACGCGGGATACGTGCTCATCGGCGTTGTGGCGGGCACCGCGCGAGGCGTCACGGCGATGCTGGTGTATCTGCTGATCTATTCGTTCATGCAGCTCGGAGCCTTTGCGGTCGTCGTGCTGCTGCGCCGGCAGGACGTCGTCGGCGACGAGCTGAAGGACTTCACCGGTCTCTATTTACGGAATCCGTTCGCGGCGTTCGCGATGCTGCTCTTCATGCTGTCGCTCGGCGGGATTCCGCCGACGGCCGGGTTCATGGGGAAGTTCTGGTTGTTCAGCGCTGCGATTGACGCGGGGTACTACTGGCTCGCGGTCATCGGCGTGCTGAACAGCGCCATCTCGCTCTACTACTACATCCGGATCGTCGTTTTCATGTATGTCAAGAAGGAGACGTTCGGGTCCGAGCCGGTGTCGAGTCCTGCGCTGACGACGGTCCTGGTGGTGACGGTCGTCGCGACGCTGGTGCTTGGCGTCTATCCCCGGTTTTTGTTCGAGGTGGCGGACGCCTCGGCAAAAACCCTTGGCGTAGCTGGACTTACAGCCACGCTCCGCTAGGCCACTTTATTCTGTGCCTGGCGCTGAGGGGGCCGGGCGCATAGTGAAGTTTTTCACAAGGTACGTTATACTCGGCGCCGACTCCGGTTTCGAGCGCGACGGGTTGCGCGCCCATGACAGAGAACGACGGCGGAAAGAGTTTTCTGGAACGCTCGGCGGAGAGCCTCCAGCAGAACGCCGAACGGGCCGGACCGGCCGCCGGCGCCAGCTACACGCTGATCGGCGCGATTCTGCTGCTCGGCGCGCTCGGGTACGCGGTTGACGCCTGGCGTGGCACGTCGCCGTGGTTTCTAATCGGAGGCTTGCTCTTCGGTATCATCGTTGGCATGTGGGAGCTGGCCAGGACCGTTTTTCACCGATGAGAGCCGTCCGGTGGATGGTCATCGGCAGCTTGGCGTCAGCGCTGCTCATCGTGGGCGCCGTGGGACCACAGGCAGGACGGGACATCGTGCTGGGAATGCTCGCGCCACTCGCGGCGGCAGGCGTTTCCTGGGTGCTGATTGAACGCGCGTACCAGCGATCTCCCGAGCGGTTGACCGGGCTGATGTTGACTGGGTTCGCCGCCAAAATGGTGTTTTTCGGCGGTTACGTCGCGGTGATGCTCAAAATCATCGGTTTGCATCCCGTTCCGTTCATCGCCAGCTTCACGGGTATTCATCGCTCTGTATCTCTTCGAGGCACTGCTGATGCGCCGCCTCTTCGCAGGCGGATAACACGATGTTCGTCCAGGAAGCCGTTCAAGAGCACGCTGAGCACGCAGTCGACGCGGCGCAGGGGGCTGCCGAGAAGTTCAACGCCGGCAAAACCATCATCGAGCACGTGTCGAACAGCCAGGAGCACCCGATCTTCCATCTGCCGAAGGTCGCGGGAATCGACTTCTCTGTCACCAAGCACGTGTTCATGCTGTGGCTGGTCGCAGCCTTCGTGTTCATCGTGGCGACATGGGCGGTGCGGCGGTACCTGAAACAGGACCGGCTCATCCCCACGGGATTCATGAACGCCCTCGAGGCGGTCGTTGAATTCGTTCGCGACGGCATCGTGCTGCCCAACGTCGGCAAGAAGTGGGTCAACACGTGGACGCCGCTCATCCTCACGTTCTTCATCTTCATCTTCTGTGCGAACGTGATCGGTCTGATTCCCGTGTTCGACGTACTCGGGCTCCTCGATCACTACGTGCTGCACACAGGCGAGCACTCGTTCCTCAAGAGCCTGCTCCACGGCGGCACGACAGCGACGGCGAACTTCAACGTGACCGCGGCGCTTGCGACCGTGACGTTCGGCGCCATCATCATCGCCGGGACGAAGGCGCACGGCTTCGTCAAGCACTGGATGAACCTGGTGCCGCACGGGCTCGCGTGGCCGATTTACATCCTGCTCATCCCGATTGAATTGATGGGCATGCTCGTGAGGCCATTCGCGCTGACGATGCGACTTGCGGCGAACATGACGGGGGGCCACATCGCGATTCTCGCGATCCTGTCGTTCGTGTTCATCTTCACGGAAATGTTCGGCCGCGCGATTGCCGGAATCGGCGTCGGCGTGGTCGTCTCGCTCCCGTTGGCCGTCGGCATTTCCGGACTCGAAATCATCGTCGTGCTCGTTCAGGCGTACGTGTTCACGCTCTTGACGGCGGTGTTCATCGGCATGGCCATTCACGTTCATCACTGAGTTTCCGGGACCATTCACAACGAGGGAGAAGAGACGACAATGAACAACCTGCACTTTTTCGGCGCTGCGCTCGGGTTTGGCATGATCGTGATTGGCGCCGCGCTCGGCATCGGGCGGCTCGCCGCGGCCGCTGCGGAGAGCATCGCGCGGCAGCCCGCCGCCACCGACAAGATCACCGGCGCGGTGAACCTGCCGCTCTTCCTGCTCGAAGGCGTGGCGATTCTCGCGGAAGTGTTCGTCCTGCTGATCGTGTTGCTCAAGTAGGTCGGGTGAGCCTGGGGGGGCGAGTGGGTCGAGTGGGGAACAGATGGCGCGCGATGGCTTCAGCCGAGCGGTGAGAGTTGAACATGGATAACCCCTTAGTCCAGCCGGATCCCGGTCTGTTCATCTGGACGATTCTGACCTTCCTCGTGCTGGTCGGGCTGCTCGCGAGATTCGCGTGGCGGCCGCTTCTGGCGGCGCTCGACAGCCGTCAGAACGCGATCAGGAAGTCGCTCGACGATGCGCAACAGGCGCGGCAGGACCTCGAGCGGCTGAACCAGGAATCCGCGCAGATTCTGAACAAGGCACGGGTCGAGGCGGATCAGATCATCGTCCGCGGGCGATCGGATGCCGAGCGGCTGCGCGAGGACATGCGGCAGAAAGCGCGCACGGAGGCCGACGCGATCGTCAAGGGCGCGCAGCGGCAGATCCACCTCGAGACGGCGCGTGCGCTGCAGCAGATCCGCAGCGAGGCGGTCGATCTTTCGGTGATGATCGCCTCGAAGCTGATTCAGCGGAATCTGACCAAGGAAGATAACGAGCGACTCATCGAAGAAGCGCTGAAGCAGGTCGAAGGACCCCGACACTGAACGACGTCCTGCTGCTCCTGATGGCCGTCATCTGGGGCAGCAACTACAGCATCATCAAGTCGGCGTTCGCCGACGTGCCGCCGGTTGCGTTCAACGCCGTCCGCCTGATTCTTGGCTCCACGCTGTTTCTGATTACGATCGCCGTCCGGCGGTGGCGGGCGAGCCGCAAATTCCGCAGCGGTGCCTGGCACAACGACGGCAGTTCTTACAGCGGTGCCTGGCAGAAAGAGCGAGAAATGTGCCAGGCGGGGCAGGGTGTGCGGATGCCGATCGATCTGCCGCGACTCGTGGCGCTCGCGATCATCGGACACACCTGCTACCAGTTGTTGTTCATCTGGGGTCTGGCGGAGACGACCGCGTCGGACAGCGCGCTCATCATCGGCTGCACTCCCGTGCTGATCGCGCTGATGACCGCCGCGCTCGGCCACGAAGCGATCCGCCGGCGGCGGTGGATTGGCATCCTGCTCTCCGCCGTCGGCGTGTATCTCGTCGTCGGCACCGGCACCGGCGTCGGAGGAGACTCGGTGCGCGGCGACCTGCTGATGCTCGGCGCCGTTGCGTGCTGGTCGCTCGCGACGATCGTATCCAAGCCGATGCTCGAAGACTGGCCGGCGTTCGAGATCACCGGATTCTCGATGGCCATCGGCACGCTCCTGTTTCTGCCGTTCGCGATTCCGCAACTGCGGCAGGTTCGGTTCGCGTCCGTCCCGTGGCACGCGTGGGGCGCGCTCGTGTTCTCAGCGCTGCTGGCGCTCTACGTTGCGTACGCCATCTGGTTCTCGTCGGTGCAGCGACTGGGCAGCACGCGAACGGCGGTCTACTCGAACATGGTGCCCGTCGCCGGACTCCTGGTCGCGTCGCTCGGCTTCGGCGAGCAGATTGGAGCCGTGAAGGGCATGGGAGCGGTCGTCGTTCTGACTGGCGTCCTCCTGACGCGCCTCTAGGCCCGGCTCCTTTGTCAGCGTTTGTCACAATCGGATCCAAAAGGAGCCCGGATCCGAACCTGACATTCGAGGATTTGTCGCGGACCGACCGGATGCGACCATGTTCGTCTCAATGGCGGACGGCGCGCTCGCCAAGGTCCTGAACAGCGCTTTTTCCACGGGAGTCGGAAAATTGGATCCTGCCGAAATATCGGCAAACACCTGTCTGTAAGTCCTGTTTCCGGATTGTGTCCGGCCACCCCGGATGCTAATCTCGCCGGTCACGAACTGATCCTCAGAAGGAGTGTGCAATGAAGCGTTTGATGCATTGCGCCTTGGTGCTGGCCATGGTGGCGTTATTCGCCAACTCAGCCCTGGCGCAGATGGACCAAGGGCACCTCACCGGCACCGTAACGGACGCGCAGAACGCCGTTCTCCCGGGCGTTACCGTGACTGCGACATCCCCAGCGCTGATGGGTTCCCGCACCGCGGTCACCGAGGCGGACGGAAGATTCAAGATTGGCCCGGTGCCGGCCGGCCTTTACACAATTACGTACGAGCTTTCCGGCTTCCAGACGGCCAAGCGTACGAACATCGCGCTGGCCCTGGGCCAGACGCTCAACGTTGACGGACAGCTGCAGGTGGCGTCACTGCAGGAAACAGTGACCGTGTCTGCGCAGTCGCCGGTCGTCGACATGCAGTCGACGAAAGTCGGCACCGACTTCACGACCGAGAAGCTGACCGGCGTTCCGACGGCGACTGATATCTGGGCCGTCCTCGGCCAGGCGTCGGGCGTTCGGATGGCCGGGTTTGACGTCGGCGGCAGCCACAAGAGCCAGCAGACGACGTACGAGAGCTTCGGTCTTCGCAACCAGACGCGCGTGCTGAACGACGGCGTCGACACGACGGAAGGCACCGGAGGCTCCGGGTTCTACGCGGACTTCTACGCGAACGAAGAAGTCTCGGTCAGCGCCGGCGGCGGCGACGTCGAGATGAACACGCCGGGCGCGGCGGTCGTCTCCACGATCAAGAGCGGCGGCAACCAGTTCAAAGGCCTCGAGAACCTCACGTACGAGCCCCCGAGCTGGGTCGGCAACAACATCGACAGCGACACCACGGCGCTGGGGTTTACGGGACAGCCGAACCTGAAGTTCTGGGAAGGCCATTTCGATCTCGGTGGCCCGATCATGAAGGACAAGCTGTGGTTCTACGGCGCGGGCAACCGGTTCGTCATCAACAAGGCCATCTCAGGCGTGGACCAGTCTATCGCCACTGACCTTGGCAAGTTCTGGAACTACACCACCAAGGAAACATTCAAGGCATCGAGCAAGGACACGGTCATCGGTTACTTGCAGCGCGGTCTGAAGGACAAACCGCTTCGCGGCCTCTCCGCAACCACGCCGCCCGAATCGGCGCAGCCGCAGTACAGCTGGTCGTGGGTCTACAAGGGCGAGTGGCAGCGCGTCGTGAGCCCGCGGATGTTCCTCGACATCAAGGGTCAGCTGTTCGGGTACGACTTCCCGCTCGCGACCGTCGTTGATCCGGCCGTCAAGCCGCCGCGTATCAACAACGGCACGAACGTCAGCGGCGCCGCGTGGGACGCGTTCGACCTGGCGCGGCAGAAGCCCCAGATCATCGCGCAGACCACGTACTTCGTTCCGGACAAGGCCGGCAGCCACGACCTGAAGTTCGGGTTCGAGTACATCCTCGACATCAGCAAGTACACGATCACGGGCGCGTCGGGCCCGATCCGTTACATCGACACCAACGGCCTGCCCGACCAGATCCAGTTCGTCGACGTCGGCAAGCAGTCGGATCTCGGCAGCAGCTGGCAAGGCGGCAACAACCGGGATCAGCGGTACGCGGGCTACGTCCAGGATCGCTGGAGCCCGAACGACCGCACCACGATCACCGCAGGTCTGCGCTGGGATAATCAGCGGCCGTACTACCTTGACGGCAAGCGGAACCCGATCATCACAGACGTCTACCAGGGTGCGCCGATCTTCACGGCGCAGACCACTCCTGGCAAGGACATCTTCACGCGCAATTCGTTAGCCCCCAGGCTCGGCGTCAGCTACGACCTGAGCGGCAAGGGCAGCACCGTGCTGAAGGCGTTCTACGGCCGCTTCTACTACAACTACGCGGACACGTTCAGCTCGTTGAACCCCGGGTCGGCAAACTACAAGACCTACAAGTTCAACGACTGCCGCCTGGCGGGCGCGCCCGCGGCGTGCACGGCGGCTGGCGCGGTCGCCGGCAATGGCGTGTACGATGGCCCGCAGGAGCTGACCGGCAACGTCATCAACTCGGTCGGCGGCACCACCACGACGGTCGATTCGAACATGAAGAAGCCGTACGCCGACGAGTTCAGCGCCTCTCTCGAACGCCAGTTCTGGGGGGAGTCGTCGATCCGCGTGGCGTACGTCCGCAAGCAGACGGCCAACGAGTATGCGACGCTGAACCTTGCGCGCGTCGGCCGCTATAGCGTGCCCGTCACCATCGCGGTACCGGTTCAGGCGTACGGCCAGGCGGCAGCCACACTCGTCAACTACAGCCTGGTCGACCTGCCGGACAAGCCGACGGCGGTGAACCAGGTCACCAACGTCCCGGATGGCAGCTACAAGTACGACACGTTCCAGTTGGCGTTCAACAAGCGATTCCGGACGGGCCTGTTCCTACAAGCCAGCTACGACTACCAGTGGCGCAACGAACTGCGCGGCAACAGCTCGTTCACCAACACGAACACGATGAATCCGTCGACCAGCCCGCTCAACTCTGACACGATGCCCATCGGCTACTACATGGACATCAACCCGGCCGTGCCGAACCGTCAGACGAGCACGAACTGGCAGGGACGCGCGATCGCCCGCTACGAGTTCAAGTACGACATCGGCGTGGCCGCCAACCTGCGCGCGCAGAGCGGATTCGCTTACTCGACCATTCTCACCGCGAGCCTGCCGAATGCCGGTTCGACGCGGTTCTTCGCGCAGAACATCGATAACAACCGCTCCGACTTGACACCCATCCTCGACTTCCGGGTGGACAAGGGGTTCAAGTTCGGCAGCCACTACCGCGTCACGGGCATGTTCGATCTGTTCAACACGCTGAACTCGAACGCGGTCACGAACTTCATCTTCACCAGCGGATCGAACGCGACCAACGGATTCAACAAGATCATCGCCACGTTGGATCCGCGGACCGCGCAGGTTGGAATCCGGTTCGACTTCTAAGAGGTCGAGTCGGGCAAATAGGTCCAGTAGGTCAGATAGGTTGGGCCGGGCGCTTCAAAGCGCCCGGCTCTTTTTATTTGGCGAGAAGCGCGCGCAGCCGCGCGATGTCCGGACCGAACCGCGCTGGCGGCGCGTCACGCACGAAGCGCTCGAGGTAGGGGCGGGCTTCATCCCTTCGACCGCTGTCGTACAACACCGTCCCGATGTTGTACAGCGCCTCGAGCAATTCCGGGTTGATCTCGAGCGCCATCCTCCACTGCGCGATGGCCTCGTCGGGACGATGCGTGCGCAGATATGCTGACGCGAGCGCATTGTGTGCACGCGCGAGACTCGGGTCGAGCTCGAGCGCGCGCGTCAACTGCGTCAGCGCGGTCGAGAAATCACCTTGCGAGAGCGCGTCCACGCCGAGATTCTCATACGCCGTCGCGGACGTCGGATCGAGATCGATCACCCGACGCCAGGCTTCCTGCGCCCGGGCATGCCGGCCCAGTCGGGACGCCGCCACTCCGAGGACGTTGAACGCTTCGGCGTAATCCGGATGGTCGGCGACGACGGCTTCGAGGAGGTTGGCCGCCTGCTCCAGAAGTCCCGCCTCCATCAAGTATCCCGCCAGAACGACCAGCACGCTCTGGTCCGCGATGCCGCGCCTGACGACGGTCTCGAGCGTCCCGATGGCGGAGCGGAGGTCGCCGCTGTCGTGCTGCATGGAGGCGAGCACGCCGTACGGCGTCGAGAAAGCCGGGTAACGGTCGACGAGCGCCGCGGCCGCCGCCAGACCGGCCTGACGATCTCCGCGCCGGAACGCCGCGAGCGCTTCGTTCAGCTCGTTGGCGGGCCCGATGAGGCGCTTGGGATCGTCCGCGTCCGTGTACGTCCGCTTCGCGGGCCCCGCGCTCGCAGCGACGTATCCGAGCGCCTGCAGCCGCTGACGCGCCTCCGCCGACAGCGTCGTCTTCTCGGCAGCTGATCCGGACGCAAACCCCTGGACGATCGTGCGCAGCATGGCGCCAAGCGTCCGCGCGCGCTCGGCGTCGGCCGTGAAGAGATTCTTCGATTCGGCCGGGATCGTTGCGGAGATCGTACAGCTCCGGCGTTGGAAGATCGATCAGCTTGTGCGTCTCGCTGACGAGGCCGACGAGCGGCGCCCAGTTGCGCGTGAGGTTGGCGTCCATCGCTTCGAAATACGCGGGCGGCGCTGTCGCGCCGTCGCGTACGCGCGGAATGACTGACGCACCACCGAATTCGCGCGGCGGCGACACGCCGACGAGATCGAGGACGGTCGGTGCGAGATCGACCAGGCGGACGAGCGCGTCGGACGTGCCGTGCAGGCGGTCGCCGGCCCACAGCAGCCACGGCACCTTGATCGTCACGTCGTAGGCGAAGACGCCGTGCGTTCGTTCGCCATGCTCGCCAAGGCTCTCGCCGTGGTCCGCGGCGATCGCGACCAGGGTCTGTGCGAGTTGCCCCGACGCCCGCAGGGTGTCGATCAGTCGCCCGAGCGTGGCGTCGGTGTACGCCACCTCGGCGTCATAGGGCGCGAATCGCGACGCGTACGGCTCCGGCGCGCGGTAGGGTTCGTGGGGGTCGTAGAAGTGGACCCAGGCAAAGAAGGGCTGAGGGCTTAGGGCTGAGGGGTTAACGGAGGGCTGAGGGCTTAGGGCTGAGGGCTGATTGCCAAGAATCCAATCGAGAGCGGGCTTGATCACGTCTTCCGCCCGGCGTTCCGCGCCCTCGGTTCCGTCGTCGGCATGACGCTCGCCGTAGCGGTCGTCGTAGACGTCGAAGCCGCGGTTCAACCCGAAGCGCGCGTCGAGCACGAACGACCCGACGAATGCGCCCGTGCGGTACCCCGCGGACTTCAAGGTCGTCGCCAGCGTGGGCGGGTTTGGTCCGAGCCGGAACAGGCCGTTCGCTCGAAGGCCATGAACGGGTGGCTGCGTTGCCGTGAGGATGGATGCGTGGGCCGGCAGCGTCAGCGGTGCCGACGTGTACGTCCGCGTGAACCGGAATCCCCCGGCGGCAAGACGATCGAGATTCGGCGTCAGCCCGAGCTGGCTGCCGAACGCGCCGACGCGGTCTGTTCGCAGCGTGTCAATCGTGATCAGAAGCACGTTGCAGCCGCGGCACGTGCCGCTGTCGATCCTGGCGGAGCGTCCCAGCCAGCCGCACCCGCCGGCCGTGAGCGCGGCAAGAATGACGATGACGCGCGTCATGTCAGCGCGGAGCGACGCCAAGGCCGCGGACGCGGGCGCCGGGCAGCCGCACGCCAATCTTCACGTCGCTCGCCTTTGATCCCACCGGCACGATGTACTCGATCAGCAGCTCGGTCGTCAGGCGTGCCACGAGTTTGTCGATCGCGGGCTGGTACGACGCCGGCGAATAAATCGCGGTGAAGTCGCCGTGCGTTTGTTCGGCGATGCCGCGCAGGAACGGCACGCTCGGCTGAAGCCTTCGCGCTCCGACGTCTTCGCGCTGCTCGATGCCGTTGACGTTGGTGACGACGTGAACGACGGCGAGGCTGTCGACGATGGATGCCACGAGCGGGGTCGCGTCGGCGCCCGTGACTTCGATCGGGGACGCGGTGACCGCGACCACTGCCGAGAAGAGCGCGCCGGTGCTCGCGATGGCTTCGGCCGCCAGGGCCGTCGCACGCAGCGGCTGGCTCGCCACGTCAGTGTCCGCTTCGATTCGGCTCAGACGTTCCACCACCGTCGCCCGCTCGTCTTCGAACGACGTCACCACCTTCGGCTCGCCGCCGGCCGTCACAATCGCAATCGGACGCGGACCGAGGCGGCCGAGCATCCTGACGACCGCCGCGCGCATCATGTCGAAATCGTTCCTGGCGCCGTTGTCCACGACGATGGCGACGGGGTAGTCGGCGACACGGACGTCGAGAATCTCCCGATCCTTGCCAGCCTCCTGGACGACAAAATCGTCAGGGCCGACGTCCACCAGCGATCTTCCCAGGGGATCCAACACCTGGGCGAGCGAAAAGCGACTGGCGCCGGTCTGGCCGCCAGGCCCGACGAGCGTGAGCAGCACGGCTCCCGCGGAGGCTGCGCGAAACACTGGAAACACGACTGGGTGCATTATAGATTTGGCCCAGAATGATGATGGTGCAGCGTCCGGCGGTGCTCATCGCGCTCGGCAGCCTGGGTTTGCTGACGGCGGGCGTCTTCGCCCAGGCACCACCCGTGCGGCCGCCCGACAACCCCCAGGGGGCCCACCGGGCGAACGGGGCCGACGGGTACGTCGGATCGACGGCGTGCCAGCGCTGCCACGAACCCGAATACGACACCTGGCGCAACACGCTTCACGTGCAGATGACGAAGCCCGTCAGCGAGGCGGTCATCGCCGGCGACTTCAGGCCGGGGACCAGGCTCGAGGACGGTGGGACCGGCCGTGCCTACGCGATGGACGCGCGGGACGGCAAGTACTTCGTCTCGATTACGAGAGGCGGGCGCCCGGCCGAAACGTTCGAAATCAGCTACACGCTCGGTGCGCGCAGATTTCAGGGATACCTGTCGAAGTTGGCCGACGGTCGCATCTATGTGCTCCCCGTGTTCTGGCACACCGAGTCGAAGCGCTGGATGGACTATTCGGAAATCACGCCGATTCCCAAGGATTCGTCGCACGACCTCAGGCAGATCTGGAACGTCACGTGCGTGAACTGTCACGCGACCAACCTCGCGAAGAACTTCGACGTGGAGCGGAACGCGTTCGCGTCGACGTGGACCGAGATGGGCATCGGCTGTGAAGCCTGTCATGGACCAGGGCAACCGCACATCGACGACCCCGATCACCAGAAAACCTTCACGATGAAGAAGGTGCCGCCGCGCCAGATCTTCGACACGTGTGCCTACTGCCACGGCAACAAGAACAACGTGTTCTTCGGCTTCAAGGCTGGCGACGTGTACGAGGACTACGCGCTGCCGTTCCTCATCAGTCAGCCGATTCCCGACAACGATCCGCAAGGCGAGTTCTGGCCGGACGGCCGGCCGAGCCGATTCAATCGCCCGCAAGCGCTCACGCTCACCGGCTGCTTCCGAACCGGTCAGGCGACGTGCACCAGTTGCCATCGCATTCACGGCAACCAGAACAACCACTCGTTGAAGGTCGCGATTGACGCCCCCGGCGGCGGCCATTCTCGTCAAAGCGACGCGCTATGCACCCAATGCCACACAGAGTCGGGTGGGCCGGGTGGGTCAGGTGGGTCGAGTGGGTCAAGTGGGTCTGGTGGGTCAAGTGGGTCGGGTGGGGCGACAGGAGCGCCCGCGGCCATGCCGAGCGAAGGCCTGCGAAGCCTGAGCGAGGCATCAGCGTTAGTAGCTGGCAGCGCTGGGGGTGGGGCCCCAGCGCAACTGGAAGAAGGCTGGAGCGCGAAGGCTTTAGCCGAGCGCCAACCGACGCCAATCCCCGATCTCGCCGCGCACACGCACCACGCGCCCGACTCGCAGGGCAGCCGCTGCATCAACTGCCACATGAGCGACGTGAACTGGCGACTGCTCACGCGTCGCCTCGATCACACGTTCCAGCCTCCGGTTCCCGAGATGACCGCGCGCTACGGCGTGCCGAGCGCGTGCACGACGTGCCACGAGGACAAGTCTCCTGAATGGGCCGCTGAGACGATGGACACGTGGTACGCCAACGGCGCGCGCCGTAAGGCCGTCGTCACAATGGCCGACACGATCTATCGCGCCGGGTCCGGCGACACATCCGCGCTGCCTGATATCGCGAAACTCGCTGTCGATCGCTCGCACGGCTCGCTCATTCGCGCCAGCGCCGCGGAATTCGCGGGCCAACTAATCGAGAAGTCGCAAGCGCCTGCGGCCATACCGAGTGCGATCGTCAACACACTGATCGGCGCGACCGGAGATCCGGAAGCGATCGTGCGCATCACGGCCGTACGCGCCCTGGGACTGCTTCGCGAACCGCGGCTCGTGCCGATTCTGGCCGCGCATCTGAACGATCCGTCTCGTGTCGTCCGCGTCAGCGCGGCGGAGTCATTGATGACCATGGGCGTCACGCGTCTCGACGGCGAACCCGGGGTGGTCCTGTCGCGCGCGCAGGACGAATGGGCCGAAAGCCTTCGCACGTTCAACGACGACGCCGGGGATCACGTGACGCTGGGGTGGCTCGAGGCGTCCCGTGGCCGCACCGCCGAAGGAGAGCGCGAGCTGCGGACGGCCGCCCGGCTCGACCCCTCGAACCCTCAGGCCCAGGTGTATCTCGGTGTCCTGGCGGCGCGAGCCGGACGCTTCGACGAAGCGACTCAACGCTTTAGAACCGCGAAGTCCCTGTTCCCGGCCTATCCCAATATCGACCGCCTGATCGAAGAAGCCCAGAAGCGACGCTGACTCCATCAGGAAGATCGAAACGGAACTCCTTCAGAATGACCGGTTTTGGGAACCCGGAAATCCGGATCGCATCTCATAAAAAGTTCATAAATATGATACAAACCGGTGTGCGGTCACTGTCCGGGTTGGCTAACATGTGCGCCGTTCGAACGACAATCTCGTCCCCGGAGGAGTCAATGAAATTGAGAGCAGTCGTGCTCGTCCTCGTCGCGATCGTGGGGCTCTGTGCTCCCGCGTCCGCACAGCTCACCCAAGGCCGCCTGGCCGGCACCGTGACCGACGCGCAGGGCGCAATCCTGCCCGGCGTGAGCGTTACCGTGACGTCACCGTCGCTAATCGGCGGACAAAACACCGTCACGCAGTCCGACGGTAAGTACATGTTTCCATCGTTGCCGAGCGGCACGTACCGCGTGCTGTTCGAATTGTCGGGCTTCCAGAAGCTGACCCGCGAGAACGTCTCGGTGGTCCTGGGCCAGACGCTTTCCGTCGACGTTCAGTTGCCGATTGCGTCCCTGAGCGAGAGTGTGACGGTGACTGGCGCCTCCCCAGTTGTCGACGTGACGACGACGAAGGTGGGCACCGACCTCAAGGGCGACGCCCTGACTGCGGTCCCGACCTCTACCGATGCGTGGGGCGCGCTCTCGATGGCGCCCGGCATCCGGATGCAGGGCTTCGACGTCGGCGGCAGCCACAAGAGCCAGCAGTCGGGCTACGAGAGCTTCGGCGTGCAGAACCAGGCCAGGGTCATCTCGGACGGCGTCGACCACACGGAAGGCGTCGGAGGCACGGGCTTCTACGAGGACTACTACGCCAACGAGGAAGTCTCGGTGAGCTCGCTCGGCAGCGACGTCGAGATGAACTCGCCGGGCGCCGCGATCGTGACGACGATCAAGAGCGGGGGCAATACCTTCAAAGGCCTCGAAAACGTCGCATACGAGCCGGGCAGCTTCGTCGGGACCAATGGCGCTCCTGCCGACATTCAACAGCGCGGTTACGTGTGTCCCCCCAACGGTGCCGGCGCGCAGCAGTGCGATAACCCGAATCTTCTGTTCTGGGAATTGCATACTGATATCGGCGGTCCGATCAAGAAGGACAAGGTCTGGTTCTACGGCGCGTACAACCAGTTCCACATCGACAAACAGGTTTCAGGTGTGTCCCCGAGCGTTGCAACCGATCTCGGGTTGTTCAACAACTACACCGCCAAGGGCACCGGGAAGATCAATAAGAACAACACCCTGATCGGGTACTACCAGGGCGGCCGCAAGCAGAAGCCGCACCGCAACCTGTCGACGCTTGTGCCGCCAGAGTCGATTCTGGCCCAGGACAGCTGGTCGAAGATGTACAAGGGCGAGTGGCAGTCGGTGCTGAACGATAAAACGTTCCTGACGGTCAACGTCGGCCGGTTCACGCTCGATTGGCCGATGGTGCCTGCGGTCGATCCGCGGGCGTCGGCCGCGAACATCCCAGCCATTTACCGCTCCAATAACTCCCAGACCGGATCTGGATGGAACGCCTTCTCGACTTTCAGATCGAAGCCGCAGGTGAAGGCGCAGATGACCTACTACCTGCCGGACAAGAAGGGCGGCAGCCACGACTTCAAGTTCGGGTTCGAGGACATCTACGATTCGTACCACTTCGGAATCAACGGGCAGTCGGGGCCGTACCGGATTTCGTATCCGGCGCTCGCCGCTGGCCCTCTCGGCCGACCGGATCCGTTTCGTCGATACCGGTCTGCGAGCGATTACACCAGCGGATGGACGGCTGGGGCGAACATCGACCAGCACTACTCCGGATATGTGCAGGATCGCTGGGCGCCGAATAACCGCTTGTCGGTCACTGCCGGAGTGCGCTTCGACTATCAGGACGTCGGCTACAAGGACGGGACGCGCAAACCGGAAATCTGCGGTCCGACGACCGCGCTGCAGGCGGGAGACGGTGGCCGGATCTTCCCTGCTCATCTACAGTCCCGGTGCGTCGTTCTTCAAGAACACGAACATATCTGCCCGCATCGGATTCAGCTACAACCTGACCGGCGATGCGAAGAGCGTTCTGAAGGCGTTCTACGGCCGCTACTACAACAACCTTGCCGACGGATTCTCCTCAGCGAACCCCGCCGGGAGTCGCTATATCGAATACAACTTCAGCGACCTGAACGGCAACGAGCAAGTACGACGGTGTTGCAGGAACTCGGGACGTTCCGCGCCCGCCTCGGCGGCGCCGACGCGCCGGTGGATCCGAATCTGAAGACGCCGCACACGGACGAAATCAGCGCCACCTACGAGCGCCAGTTCTGGGAAGAGTCATCGTTCCGGTTCACGTACGTGCGGAAGATGCAGCGGGACTGCGTTCCCTTCTACTTCACGCCGATCATCCCCGCATGGCTCGGGCAGTTGACGGTGCCGAAGACGGCGACGGTCGCCGGAACCACCTACAACCTGGTGGACGTTCCGGATGCGCTCGCCGGCTTAACGGATGGCGGCATACATCAACTACCCGGACGGTTCTTTCAATTACGACACGATTGAGATCGCGTTCCAGAAGCGGGTGGGGAAGGCGTTCTTCCAGACGAGTTATGACATTCAGTGGCGCGACGAGCTGCGGTCGGCTGACATTCCCGACTGGGGCTCGACCAGCCCGCTCTCGACCGATCCCATCGGCGTCGGACCGCAGCTGAGCGTGAATCCCAGCGCCGGGAACCGCCAGAAGACAACGATGTACCACCTGCAGGCCTCCGGGCGCTACACCTTCAAGTACGACGTGGGTCTCGGCGTCAACTATCGCTTCCAGAGCGGTTTCCCGTACTCGCCTGTACATTCCGGACGGATCGGTCCCGCTCAACGTCTGTAACTTCAATTGTGCGTTCTTCGCAACCAACATGGATCAGAACCGCTCCGAATCGGTCGGTCTCCTGAACTTCCGCGTCGATAAGTCGTTCCCGATCAAGAACAGCATGAAGGCCACCGTGATGCTCGACATTTACAACATGTTCAATAACGATCCGGTGACGAACTTCAACCTGTCTGTGACCTCGCCGCGAACGGTCATCGCCGTTCTCGACCCGCGCGTGTTCCAGCTGGGCTTCAGGTTCGAGTTCTAGAACGTCCTACCGCGCGCCAACCTTTTCAAGGTTGGCGCGCGGATCTTCGAAGTCCGGTCGAATCCGCAGCGCTTCCCGCCACTCGTCAATCGCCTTCTGTCGATCTCCTCGCCTCGCATACGCGACACCGAGACTGTTGTGCGCGCCAGCGAGCTCCGGATCGATGCCAATCGCGCGCGTGAGCGCGTCAATCGCGTCGGCGTCGCGACCTTCCGAAAGATAGAGCACACCGAGATTGTTCCAGGTCGTGGCGGCGTTGGGCGATGCCGCCAGCACACGCCGGAACATGGCTTCCGCGTCGGGTGCCCGCCGCATGCGGGTGTACGTCTGACCGAGCGCGTCAGCGGACTGGACGTCCGCAGGATCCTGCTTGACGAGGGCCTCCAGGACGGCCGCTGACTTCTGTAGATTCCCCGAATTACGGAGCGTCGATCCAAGTGAGCGCAGGAGCGTCGCATCGGCGTAACCGCTCCGGGCTGCGTCATCCAGCACCGCCACCGCCTCGTTGGGCCGACCGGTCGCCTCCAGGAGGAACGCCAGGCGATCGTAGGCCAGCGTGAGATCCGGACGCTCGCGGACGACCTGCCGAAGCGTGTCGATGGCCTCCGCACCCCTTCCCCGTGTCCACGCTTCCATCGCATCGTCGAGAGCGCGATTGATGCGAACCAGGCGCTTTCGGATCGTCAGCGGGCTTGTAGCTGCGAACGGGCCTGGCCGTGGACCCGACGACGTAGCCGAGCGACCGCAGTCGAGCCTGAGCGTCGGCATCGACGGCGGCCGGCGTGGCAGGCGTCTGAACACGGGTGAAGCTGTCGAGAACCGATTCGAGCGAGCGAGCACGCTCGATTCGAGCCGCGTAGATGTTCGTGGTCTCGCCGGGATCGGCTGCCAGATCGTAGAGCTCCGGGATCGGGAGGTCGACGAGTTTCAGCCGATCCACGATGACGCCTTTGAGCGGCGCCCAGTTGCGCGTCAGGTTCGCATTGAGCGCTTCGAAATAGGAGGAAGAAGGGGCGGCGGCCGCTTCGCCGGTGATCACCGTTCGGAGAGGTCTCCCGTCCACTGCCATCAGCGCGGGGACACCCACGAGATCCAGAATCGTTGGCGTCACGTCCACGAGCCTTGCCAGTGAATCGAAAGCGCCTGGCGCCAGCGTGGGAGGGGCCCACAGGATGAGCGGCACCCGGAGCGTCGAGTCGTAGGCGAACAGGCCGTGGGTGCGCTCGCCGTGTTCCCCGAGCGATTCTCCGTGATCGGAGGCGACGACGATGAACGTGTGGTTCAGCGCGCCCGCGTTTCGAAGCCGATCGAGGAACGCGCCGAGCGAGGCGTCGGCGTACGCGATCTCGCCAGCGTACGGATTGCCGCTGTACCGCGAGCGGAACGGCTCGGGCGGCGTGTAAGGCTCATGTGGGTCGTAGAGATGGACCCAGGCGAAGAAGGGCTGAGGGTTCAGGGCTGAGGGTCTAACGGAGGGCTTAGGGCTTAGGGCTGAGGGCTCACCCAGAATCCAGTGCTCGGCCGGAGCGAGGACCTGCTCGGCAGGTCGCTGGACGACTTCGAGGCTCCTGCCGCCAGTGCCGATCATCCGATCGTCGTAGACGTCGAAGCCACTGTTCAGACCGAAGCGCGCGTCCAGGACGAACGCGCCGACGAACGCACCGGTCCTGTAGCCAGCGGTCTTGAGCGCGCGGGCGAGCGTCGGTCTCGACCCGTCGAGTCGGAACGATCCGTTGTCGCGGACGCCGTTCGTCATCGGATACGCGCCGGTCATGATCGTCGTGTGCGACGGCAACGTCAGCGGCACGTGCGCGTAGGCGTGCGTGAACCGCAGCCCTTCGCGGGCGAGACGGTCGAGCGTCGGCGTCAGCCCGAGCTGGTTGCCGTACGCGCCGACGTGATCGGCCCGCAGGGTGTCGATCGTGACGAGCAGGACGTTCCAGCCGTGAAGCGAATCGGAAACAAACGGCTTCCGACGGGCGACCCCGCTGCATCCGGATACAAGACTCAGGGCGAGCGCTATCGCACCGGATGTGACCATCCACGCACCCGCGCCCGGCCTCGGCCACCCGTGACCGCGATTTCGCGACGCTCTCGGCCCTCCGCGTCCTCGCAGCGCGGTCCGGCGACCGGACACGGGCTCGAGGCGCAGCCACGTCAAAGCAACGGCCATAGGTCGCCTCATCGACGTCGCTCGAGCGTCATCAGCTCTTTCTGAACCCGTGCGATATCGGCGGCGTACTGGTTGGGCGGCGCTTCCTGGACGAAGCGCCGGAGAAAGGGGATCGCGTCCTGTGGCCGGGGGCCCTGCGCAGTCAGCATCCCGAGGTTGAACAGCAGGTCGTAGTCGCGCGGCAGCAGCCGCTCGGCGTGGCGCCAGGCGTCGATAGCGCCGGCCGGATCGGTCCCCGCGAGCGCGGCGCCGAGCGCCTGCCAGGCCTCGCCGTACGACGGCTCGCGGTCGACCGCCTGACGAAGCGCGGTCGCCGCCGCGGCCGGCCGCCCGGATTGCAGCTCGAACAGCCCGAGGTTGAACCACGTGGTGGCCGCCGAGGGATTCCGCTTCGCAAGCTCGGTGAACACGCGTCGAGCGTCGTCCGTCCTGCCTTGCGCGGCATAGACGACGGCCAGATCCGCGACGACATCCACGTTGCCCTCGTCTACACGGCGCGCCTGCTCGAGCGTGGCGGCGGCGCCGCCCAGATCTCCCGCGTCGCGAAGTGCCGCGCCGAGCTTCGCGAGAATCTGCGGCGACTCGCGTTGGCCGGCAGGCGCGTCACGGAGGAGGCGGACCGCCTCGGCGGCCCGCCGCTCACTGAGGAGCACCGTCGCTGCGCTGGTGCGCGCCGACGCGAAGTCCGGACGGGCTGAAAGAACGCCGGCAAATCCCTGGAGCGCCTCCGCTCCGCGGCCCTCCTCGAAGGCGGTCAGCGCCGAGTTGAACTGCTCGTTGAGCGCCACGAGTCGTTTCGGGTCGTCCATCACGGTCGGCGCCAATCGCGTCGCCGTTCCGCCGACGTAGCCGAGCGACCGCAGGCGGCTCGCCGCATCGGCATCGAGCGGCACGGCCGCGGCTGGAGCGTCGCGCCCGGAATCAAGAGCCGCCAGCGCCTTCTGCAGCCCGGTCGCGCGATCGCCCCGGCCGATGGCGTTGTGCGCCTCGCCGGGATCCGACGCGAGATCGTAGAGCTCCGCTTCCGGCAGATCGATGTACTTCCAGCCGTTCCGGACGACACCTTTGAGCGGCGCCCAGCCTCTCGTCAGATAGGCGTCGAGCGCCTCGAAGTACAACGTCCGATCTGGCGGAATCGGTTCGACGAGCGACCGCCCTTCGAGATTCGGCGGAATCGCGGCGCCCACGAGATCGAGAATCGTGGGAACGATATCCACGTGCGCGACGGCGCTCTCCACGACCGCCGGCCGGACTGCCGGCCCGCTGACGATCATCGGCACATGGAGGGTGGATTCGTACACAAACAACCCATGCGTCGTCTCACCGTGCTCTCCGAGCGATTCGCCGTGATCGGCGGTGACGAGAATGAGCGTGCGATCGATCTGGCCGGCGGCACGAAGGGACTCGACGAGCCGCCCGAGCATCGCGTCCGCGTATGCGACTTCCGCGTCGTACGGTGTCCGGCCGGCACGAAACTCCGGCGGCGCCGCGTACGGAGCGTGGGGGTCGAAGAGATGCACCCAGGCAAAGAAGGGCTGAGGGCTCGGGGCTGAGGGCTGCGGACCGAGGATCCAGTCCGTGGCGGCCTTCACGACTGCGTCGCCGCGGCGTTCCGCAAAATGAAACGACGCGCGGTCGCCATGCGGCAGGCGATCGTCGTACACATCGAAATCTTTTGCGAGGCCGAAGCGCGAATCGAGCACGAACGCGCCGACGAAGGCGCCGGTCCGGTACCCGGATTTCTTGAGGAACGTCGCGATCGTCGGTACGCGATCGTCGAGGCGGAACGTCGTGTTGTTGCGGACGCCGTTCTGTCGCGGTGAGAGCCCGGTCAGAATCGATGTATGGGCCGGGAGCGTCATCGGCGCGTGCGACATCGCGTCGCGCGTAACGGACGCCGGCCTTCGCGAGACCATCGAGCGCGGGCGTCAAGCCGTCTCGATTGCCGTACGCACCGAGACGATCCGCGCGCAACGTATCGATGGTGACGAGCAGCACATTCGCGTGATGAAACTGATCGCGACGAAATGGTGGGCCGCCGTCTGCAACCGCACACGATACGAAAATCGCGCAGCCGAGACAGAGCCATGGTGCGTGCATCCTCAGCCGTTCGCTATTGCACAGCCGCTTCGTCATGAATCGTAACGAACAGCAATGGTACGCGTATCCGACCAGCTCGACAAATCGCCCGAATGCGAACGCCATCGACTTCTTTGTACCGGTAATTGGATCCGCGAGTGGACGAGGTCGAGTAGTCTGTTTCACTCTGGAATTGACAGTGTTCGTTCACGCTAAAATCGCTGACTGAAATATTTCGGGGGAGGAGCAGAAATCATGAATCGGACGATCGGAAGATGGGTCGCGCGATGCGCCACCGCGGCGTGCGCACTCAGCTTCGCGTTGCCGGCTTCGGCGCAGGTCTTCACGGGCCGGATTGACGTCGCGGTCGAAGATGCGACCGGCGGCCGGCTGCCCGGCGTCAGCGTCGATCTCAAGGGGCCTGTCGATCAGAGCCAGACCACGGATACGCAGGGCGAGGCGCACTTCCTCAATCTGCCCGTGGGCATTTACAGAGTCCAGGCGACGCTTCAGGGCTTCAACACGTTCGTCAACGACACCGTCCAAGTCGCCACTCGCGCGGCCACGCCGCTCACGATCAAGATGACCGTTGCGGGAACGCAGGAGACGATCAACGTCACGGCCGCGACGCCGATCATCGACGTCAAGCGCGACACGACGACCACGAACGTGACGCTCGAAGAACTGCAGAACATCCCGACGGCGCGCGATCCGTGGGTGATCATGCAGAGCGTCCCGACGATTTACGTGGACCGTGTCAACGTGGGAGGGTCCGAGTCGGGACAGCAGTCCAACTACATTGGGAAGGGCTCGTCCACCCTCGAGAACACGTGGAACATCGACGGCGTCCCTGTCACCGACATGGGCGCGACCGGATCCACGCCGACGTACTACGCGTTCGACATGTTTCAGGAAATGTCGGTGACGACCGGCGGGGCCGACGCGCAGAATCCGACGCCAGGCGTGCAGCTGAGCCTCGTCCTCAAGAAGGGCAGCAACACGCCGCACGGCAACGCCAGCATCTACTTCGAAAACCAGAGCCTGCAGGCGACGAACATCCCCGCCGACCTGGCGGCGTCGCTCGGCGGAACGGGCGGCAAAGGCAACCGGACGGACCGCTATCTCGACGGCAGCTTCGACCTCGGCGGTCCGATCTTCAAGGATAAGCTCTTTGCCTGGGGATCGTTGGGCAACACGGACGTGCGCAACCTGACGCTCACCAGCCAGCTCGATGAGACAAAACTGAAGAACCAGGCGTTCAAGGCGGACTACGTCATGAATCCGGAAGTGCGGGCGAATTTCGCGTACTTCCGCGGCGACAAGCAGAAGAACGGCCGCGGTGTTGGACCGACCCACTTGATCGAAACCGCCTGGAACCAGTCGGGCCCGACCACCTTGTACAAGGGCGAAGGCAACTTCGTGGTCGGCCAGAAGCTGTTCGCCACCGCGCGGTACGCCTACATCTCGAGCGGGTTCACGCTGGATCCGATCGGCGGGTTGACCACCGACTTCTACAAAGACGATGCCGGCATCTGGCACAATTCGTACTATTTTTACCAGACGACCCGCCCGCAGCACTATCTGGGAGGCGACGCGAGCTATTTCGCCGGCAAGCACGAGGTGAAGTTCGGGTTCGCGTGGCGCAAGACACCTGTTGAATCTGTGTCGACAGTCACCGGAGATCAGATTTTCTCGATCTGGACCGGCTACCCGAACATGATCGCCCAGGCCCAGCGCCAGAACAACAGCAACACAGAGGGCAAGTACACGAGCTTGTGGGCGACCGACACGATCTCGCTGGACCGGCTCACGGTGACCGCCGGCATCAGATACGATCATCAAACGTCGTCGTACTTGCAGACGATCAGTCCGGCGATCGCCGGCATCCCGTTGATGCCCCAGCTGACGGCACCCGCCGTGCCCAATGCCTACGTCTTCAACGCGCTGACGCCACGAGTCGGCGTGACGTACGCGCTCGACGAATCGAGAAAGACGGTGGCGCGGGCCAGCTACGCGATGTTCGCGTCGCAGCTGCCGGGCAACGCGGCTGCGTTCGTGTCACCGATTCAACCGTACACGTACGTCTACTACAACGCCGTCGATCGGCAGACCAACGGTCAACCATGTACTGCTGGCATGGTGGGCACCAACGGGTGCAATGGGTACGCATCACTCAACGAAATCGATTTCGCCGCGGGCGTCCAGGGGTCGCAGAACGTCAACCTGACGAATCCGAGCCAGGCGACGTCCTCCAACGTCGTGAGCAGCAGCATCAGCGCGCCAAAGACCAACGAGCTCATGTTCGGCGTCGATCGCGAGCTGATGCCGAACTTCGGCGTGAGCGCGACCTTCACGTACAGGCACGTCGGCGATCTGTTGTGGAACCCGGGCATCAGTGCGACGCCCGCCGGTTACGCACAGACCGGCACCTTCACCGGCACGTTCGCGAACGTCGGCACGGTGTCGATTCCTCTGTACGGTCTGACGTCGGCCAGTGGTCCTGGCCGTATTGCCGAGAACCGCTCCGACTATTACCAGCGCTACATGGGCTTCGAAGTCAGCGCGACCAAGCGCATGTCGAACAAGTGGATGGCGCGACTCGGCTTCGCCACCACGAGCTGGAACGAGTACTTCGACGGTTCGAACGCCATTCTCGACAAAACCGTCACGCCGTACCCATCTGGGGGCTTCGTGAACTACGTCAACGCCGGACCGCTGGTCAACGGCGGACCCGTGGTCATTCAGTCGGCCGGAAGCGGGAAGAGCGGCATCTACCTGGTTCCGCCGAAGTATCAACTTTCGGCGAATGGGCTTTATGAGGCAGGCTGGGGGATCAACATTGGCGCGGCCTTCCAGCTGCGTCAGGGCTACGCCGAACCGTACTACCGGAGCCGTGTCAACACCAGCGACGCGCTTGTGCCGGTCAAGAACCTGCTCCTGACCACTGGCGCCGATGAGTTCCGCCTGGACTCGGTGAGCACGTTCGACGTGCGCGCGGAAAAGGTGTTCAAATTCGGAAAGTCGAGCTTCGCGATTGACTTCGACGTCTTCAATCTGTTCAACAACGCGACCACGCTCGGCAAGCAGTACGATGCGAGAGTGACGACCTACAACAACGTGCTGGAGATCATGAACCCGCGCATCGCACGCATCGGCGCGCGGTTCTTCTTCTGATCGGCTGATCGATCGTGTCCGGCCGACGCCGGATCGCGGCGCCCACACGGACCTCGGGGCCTCCGGGAACCACCGGCGGTGGATTCCTGGAGACCCCATGGTTTCTTCCCCTCGTCATTGTCGTTGTGGCCGCGACCGTGAGGTTTGCGGTCCTGTCCTCGCTCTGGAATCTCCCGCTCGTCCGAACGCCGAAGCTGGATTCCGCTGAATACCTTTCCTGGGCGCTGCGACTGGCGGCCGGCGACAGCGCGTGGCCGATCGTGGCGCAGCACGGACCCGGCTATCCGTATTTTCTCGCGGCGCTTCTCGTGGTCGGCGACGGGTCCATCAAATTCGCGCTGGCAGCCCAGGCACTGGTCGGCGCCGGCACCGCGGCGTGCGTTGCCGCGATCGCCCGCCGGCTCTACGGGATCCGCAGTGGCTGGCTCGCTGGCGTTGTCTATGCGATCTACGGCCCAGTCGTGATGGTGGAGACCTCGCTTCTCGCTGAGGGGCTGCTGGTCTTCCTGCTGGCGGTCGCGATTCTGTGTCTCACTGGAGCGCGAGGCTTCAGCCGAGCGGAAGCGGGAGGCTTCAGAGCCGAGCGGAGGCGGGAGGCTTCAGCCGAGCGGCCATGGCGGGCGGCGCGCTCGGTGCGGCAATCGTCGTGCGTCCGACCGCGTTGTTCCTCGCCGCCGCGTGCGCAGTCTGGTTGTTGCGCGGATGGTGGCGGGCGGGCGATGCCGGCGGGCGCTCTTCTGCGCTTCGAGAGGCGGCAACGCTATGCCTGGTGACTGCGGTCGTCGTGACGCCGGCGCTTATGAAGAGCTGGTCGACCTCCGGCGCCTTCAGCCTTCAGGGTTACGGCGGGCTCAATTTCTACATCGGCAACTCACCACTGCATGACGGCCGTGCGACCTTTCGGCTCGGCAGTGGCTGGGACGCACTGAACTCGGAAGCGCCGCGGGCCGGGATCTCCGATCCCGTCGCCCAGGATCGCTACTACGTGTCCAAGGCTCTTGAAGAGATCGCGCGGTATCGGTGGCGGTTCGCCCGGCTGCTTGCGCTGAAATCGTTGTGGCTCGCGCAGGCGGAAGAGGCCCGGGACAGCCACGCGTACTATTTCTTCGCCAGCCAGTCGCCGGCTCTTCGCTCGCTCCCAGGATTTGGCGTCGTCTTTCCGCTGGCCTGTGCCGGTGTGGTCGGAATCGCGGTCCGGGTGCGGCGACGGCAGGCCGATGGCGAGGGGACCGTTCTTCTGGCGCTCTACACAGTCGCCGGCGTCGCGAGCGTCCTGCTGCTCGTCGTCGGCTTTCGATATCGCATGGTGCTCGTGCCCGTGCTCGCGGTCGCTGCGGGCGCCGGCGTCGATGCGATCGCGCGTGCGGTCTCCGCGCGGCGTCTCGCGGAACTTGGAGGCTACGTTGGTTCAGGCCTGCTGGCGATCGTCGTGAGCCATGTCCTCCACGACGATCGAAATACCAATGTTGCCGAGGAGTGGGCGCTCACGGGCAGCGCGCTCGTCACCGAGCACCGGTTGACGGACGCCGAAGCCGCCTACCGTCGGGCGCTCGAGCTCGATCCGGCGCTCGGGCTCGGCTGGGACGGCCTCGGTTTGACGCTCTACGACGCAGGCCGCCTCGCTGACGCCAGGCCCGCGTTCGAACGGGCGCTCGAGATCGATCCGGACAACTCGCGCGCGACCTTTCATCTGGCGCTGGTCCGCGAACGAAACGGCGAGCTGGACGCCGCCGCAGCAGGCTATGCCCGCGCGCTGTCGCTCAGCCCGTTCGACGCCGAGGTGACGAGGCACCTTGGCGAGATCATCCGCAAGCAGGCCGTTCAGCTGGGCATGAACGGACGAACCGCGGACGCGCGCGACGCGATGCAGCGGGCCGTGGAGCTGATGCCTGACAACGGCGAGGCCTGGATCGACTTGTGCCTGTTGTCGCTGGATCTCGGGGATCGCGAGCGCGCGGCGCAGGCCCTGCAGCGCGGACGCGAACGCGGGGCCAGCGCGGAGCGCGTCGCCTTCGCGACCGAAGCGCTCGCTCGTTGAGACTACTGCAGCGCCGCTCCGGGTCGCGCAGCTTCGGCAGCACCCGTGTGGCGGGTCGGCGCATCGGATCGGCACCCACGAAGCTCGGCGCGGCAAAACACGCCGCCGGCATCATCGGTCACTCTCAGGGCGCTCGGGCCAGGATTGGCCTCTCGCGGTCGTGGCCGGCGACGTGTTTTGTCGCATTCGAGGATCGCGCCGACTTCTATCGGGTGCCAATCCGATGCGCCAACCCGTCAACGGAACATGACCCGAAGTCCGAAAGGGCTTCTGTCCCGAGTCGACGCCAAACTCGCAGAGCCGCGGTCGCCGGGCTCGGCGGCGGTCGATAGGTCCCAGTCCGATCCAAGTCGGGTTTTTCCGGACTGGCGACCGTGACCGCGGCCGTGTCCGGCGACCGCGGCTCATTCAATGCCGATGAATCGCGATGCTACAGAAACTGAAACTCTGCTTCAGGAAGGTAGCTCGCGACAATCATGGCTGGGCGCCCAGCCGCGCGAGCGCTGCTTTCGCTTCGTTCAGCCCTGGCTCCGTTTGCAACGCCAGTCGGTACTCGCTGACGGCCGTCTTCGTGTCGCCCTTGGCTTCAGCAATCTGCGCCAGGCCGAAATGCATGCGCGACGGCCGATAGCCCATCTCGAGCAGCTTCTCGAACTGAGGCTTCGCGATGTCGTATTGACGCAGGCGCATCGCAAGACTGGCCAGGCTCGCGCGCGCCTGGGTATCAGATCCGTTCGTGCGGACCGCGAGATCGTATTGCCCCATCGCCTCGCCGCTGCGGCCCTGTTTTTCGAGGATGGATCCGCGGACGACCGCGGCCTCGCTGCTGCCGGGCTCGATCTTCGCGGCCCGGTCGATCTTCTGCTGCGCGCGGGCGAGGTCGCCCATGGCGACGTACACGCGCGCCTGGGATACGAGCGGGGCACCCGTGGCGGGGTTCAGCACGGCGGCGGCGTCGTACTCGCCGATGGCCGTCTCGTACTCCCGCTTTGCGGCGTACGCGTCGCCGAGGAACAGATGCAGCTCATAGGATCGGTCGTTGATGGCGACGAGCTTCTTCAGCTCGGCAATCGCCACGTCCGGCGCCCGTCGTTCGAGCGCGGTCATCGCGGAGGTAATCCCCGCGCGAAACACGTCGAGCTTCGGCAGCATGTCTTTCGGATCGGGACCTCTGACGCCAGGCGACGGTGCGGCGATGCCAACGTAGCCAAGGCTTCGAAGGCGAGCGAGTGTTTCGGGGTCAGGCTGCGGCGCCTCGTTCGCGGCGGCCGCGCCGAAGCCGCCCGCAATCCGCCCCAGCTCGTTCGAGAGACCGGTTGCAAGTGATCCCCGCGCGTCGACGGCGTTGCGGATCTCGCGCGCGTCCGCCCGCATGTCGTACAGCTCAGGTTTCGGCGCGTCGATGTACTTCCAGTCCCCGACGCGGACCGATCGCAGCTCGCTCCACCCGAAGTGCCACTTCGGATAGTACGTCTCGGCGTAGGACGGCGCCGGACCCTCGCGGGGCACCGCTCCACCAATCATCGGCACGACGTTCTCGCCGTCCACGCCGGGCAGTGCGATGCCCGCGATGGCGGCAAGCGTCGGCGCCACGTCGATCGCGCGCACCTGGGTCGCGACCACCTTGCCGGCTGAGGCGCGCGCAGGAAGGCGCATGATCCAGGGCACGTGCAGCACCGCGTCGTACAGAAACAACCCGTGTTCGGCTTCTCCGTGATCGCCCAGTCCTTCGCCGTGATCGGCGACGATCGAGATCACGGTGTTGTCGAGTTGCCTGATCTGTTGGAGCGCGTCGACGACGCGCGCGATACAGCTGTCCACGTACGCAATCTCGCCGTCGTACGGTGACGCGGCAAAACGTGCGCGAAACGGCGCCGGCGCCTCGTACGGCGCGTGCGCGTCGTAGAGGTGAATCCACGTGAACGTCGGCTGGGCGCTGACGCTGCGCAGCCACCTGATGGCCTGGTCCGCGACCTCGCCGCCGAGCCGCTGCGCCTGCAGCTTGTTGCCCGCGCTGAATCGCGCGAAGGTCGCGTCGAAGACGTCGAAGCCCTGGCCGAAGCCGTACTCGGATCCCAGGATGAACGCACCGACGAACCCACCCGTCCGATAGCCCTTGTCCTTGAACGCGCGCGCGAGCGTCCTGGTGTCTGGCGGAATCGGCGTCGTCGCGTTGTCGCGAACGCCCAGGCGGGCTGGATACTGGCCGGTCAGCAACGCGGCGTGTGCGGGGCCTGTGAGGGGCGCCTGGGATGTCGCGTCGGCGAATCGAACGCCTTCACGCGCGAGCCGATCGAGAGTTGGCGTCGCCCCTTTCGTGTAACCGTACGCGCCGATTCGATCCGCGCGGACGGTGTCGAGTGTAATCAAAACGACGTTCGGAGGGCTGCCTTGGGCGATCAGCCCCGAGCCCTCACGCGCGACGGCAGCACCAAGCGCCGCCGCCGCGAGCAATCCAAGGACGCGCATTCGCTTCTGAAAAATCTTACACCGCGCTCGGCTGAAGCCTTCCCCTGTCAGCGCCGACTCTGCAACAGCGCCGTCACGTCGCGCAAGTCCTTCGCGTAGAGCGACGGCGGTGCCGTTCTCGCGAAGCGCTCGAGGTACGGCGTCGCCTCGTCCAGCCTGCCTCGTGCAGCCAGCGTCGTGCCGAGGTTGTACAGCGCGTCGAAATTCGTGGCGTCGAGCTCGACCGCTCGCCTCCACGCGGCAACGGCCGTCGCATCGTCGCCCGTTTTCGACGCGACGACGCCAAGACCCGCCTGTGCCGTGGACGATGTGGGATCGGCCGTGACGGCGGCATCAAAGCGGCGTCGGGCGGCGTTCAGGTCGCCTCGCTGGAGGTCCAGCGCGCCGAGGTTGGAGAGCGCCAGGACGTTCGACGGATCCAGCGTCAGCATGCGCTCGAAGACGCGTCGCGCCTCATCCGCCCGGCCGGCACGTGCGTACGCGATGCCGAGGCCATTGACCGCATCGAGATCGGGAGCCTCGCCGGTCGCGACCGGTCGCAGGAGATCGATCGCCGTCTTCGCATCGCCGCTCTCCGCGAGATACGTGCCGAGCTGCGTGACAATCCCGCCGCTCGTTACGCCGGCGGCGAGGGCCTGCTTCAATACGTCAACGGCCGCCTGCGTTCGTCCCGTTTCCCACGTGACGAAGGCGAGATGCCGATAGGCAATGGCCATGTCAGGCCTGCGGGCGATGATGGCACGATAGACGTCCAGCGCCTCGGCGTAGCGCTTCGCAACGTACAGATCCACACCGCGGTGAAACTCCTGGTCGACGGCAATCAGGTTCTTCGGGTCGTCCGCGTCGGTATACCGCGCCTTGACTGGTGTGCCCCCAGTCACGTACCCGAGTGCGCGCAGTTGCGCCGCCGTCTCCGGCGTTTCGGCGCGGCGCTGACCTGGAAGAGGCGCGTGGAAGCCGCCCAGCGCGGCGGCAAGCGTCCGATCGCGATCGGGCGCGCGGCCGGCAAGATTCGATGTTTCGCCGGCGTCGGTGCCCACGTCGTATCGCTCGGCGATCGGCAGATCGATGTACTTCTCTCGCTCGACGAGCACACCAGTCAGCGGCGCCCAGCCGCGATTCAGCATCGCGCTCATCGCCTCGAAGTACGACGGCCTCTGGCTCCCGGCGCGGCGCTCGCTCGCCGGCAGCACCGTGCGGCCGGGCAAATCGGCCGGCACCGGCTGACTGGTGGCGTCGAGCAGTGTCGGCAGGATGTCGATGTGCCGGACCGGTACATCCGACACCTCCTTCACAGGACGCGCGGGTGAGCCGCCGCCGATTTCGGCGACGATCAGCGGAACCCGAAGCGTGGACTCGTACGCGAACAGCCCGTGCGTCTGTTCACCGTGATCGCCGAGTGCCTCGCCGTGGTCGCCGGTGACGACGACCAGCGTCGGCCGGCTCGAACTCGTGACGTCGGTGACGAGTGGCGCCAGCGCGGCGTCCGTTGCGGCCACCTCGCCGTCATAGGGTCGCTGATACTGGGAGTCGAACGGCGGCGGCGGCCGGTAGGGCGCGTGCGGATCGAACACATGGACCCACGCGAACCAGGGCCGTGACGCGTTCGATCGGATCCAGTCACGTGCGAGCGGGACAACCACGGTCGCGGGGCGTTCGGGGAGCACGAACTCGGTCGGGTCCCGCGTTTCGCCGAAGCGGTCGTCGTAGACGTCGAAGCCGGCATTCAATCCGAAGCGCGAGTGGAGGGGAAACGCGCCGACGAACGCACCGGTGGCATAGCCCGCGCGCTTGAACAGCGTCGCCGCCGTCCGCGCATCCGGCGCCAGCCGGTAGCCGCTGTTGTCACGCAGGCCGTGCTGAAAGGGGTACTGGCCCGTCAGGATGCTCGCGTGCGACGGCAGGGTCAGCACCGCGTGCGCGTGCGCGAACTCGAAGCGCACGCCGGCGGCCGCGATCCGATCGAGTGCGGGCGTCGCCGCGCGGCCTCCGTAGCTGCCGAGCGCGTCGGCCCGCAGCGTGTCGATCGTGACAAGCAGGACGTTCTGGTTCGAAATCGGCCGGAGGTCGGCGACGGCCCGGCGTGGAGCGAAGACGTAGACGAGCGCGGCAATGAGCAGGATCGCGCCGGCGAACCAAAACGCTCGGCTCGCCTCGCGGGCACGTCTCCACGCTCGGCTAAAGCCTCTCGCTCCATTGACAGCCGAGCGATCGTCGCGTTCAGTGCTGCGCGCGCGCCCCGCCGCGCGGGGCGTCGGCGAACGCGCGTCGCGCTTCCGCGCGGACGACATCTGCTTCCTGTCGATGGCCGAACATCGTGAAAAGCCGTGCGGCGAGCGCGTAGGTATCAGGCGTGGGCGTTGTGCGGAGCATGTCCCTGACGGCGCGTTCGGCTTCGTCCGGCCGATCGGTGGCCTGATACAGCATCGCGAGGCCGGCGCGTGCCCGCGAGTTCAGTGGAAACAGGCGCAGCTCTTCGTTGAACGCGACTTCGGCGTCGTGGTACCGCTCGAGTCGTCCCAGCGTGTCACCCGCGTAGTAGTACAGCTCGGGAACAGGACGGGAGCCGGGCGTGCGCAGCAACGCGATGGCCTGCTCGAACGACTGGACCGCGTCGCCGTAGTTGCCTTGGTCGTAGAAGATGCGCCCTTCGATGTACGCGGCGACCGGCATCGCCGGGTCGGCCTCTTCCGCCTGCCGCGCTTCCTCGCGCGCGGTGTCGTCGTCTTTTTGAGCCAGCGCGATTCGCGCCAGAAGCTCGTGCGCCGTGGCAACGGTATTCGCTCGGCTGAAGCCTCGCGCTCCTTCAGCGCTGATGCTTCGCGCTCCATCAGCGCTGACGCCTTGCGCTCTCTCAGCCTTGTCGCCGGCCACCTGCACGGCGACCAGCGCGTGCTCCCGCGCCTCGGCGTATTTTCTCAGGCGCAGCAGCGCGCCGGCGGCACCCAGGTACGGCTGCGGCTCGGATGGCTTCAACGTGATGTAGTGCCTGTAGGCGTCGAGCGCCTGATCGAATCGATCGATCCGGATCGCGAACGCAGCGGTTTGCGCCCAGACGTCGGCCATCTGCGGATCGTCGCGCAGGATTTGCTGGAGCACTGCAATCGCGGGCGCGAACTTCCCGTCACCGGCCAGGTCGACAGCCGTTCGGTAGCGTTCGAGGATGGCGCGCTTGTCCTTCGGATCGGGCAGTGACTCGCCGGCCTCGAGCGTGGCCGATCCGCTCTCGCTCTGCCCACCGACGTAGCCAAGCGCCTGCAGGCGCTCGCGGGCTTCCGCTGACACCACGGACGGCGTCTGGATGGCCGCGCCGGATGCCACTCGATCGAGCGCGCCGCGCATCGCCTGGGCCGCCTGCGCGCGCTCTTCGGCAAGATTCGTGCGCTCGTGCCGGTCCCGCTCGAGATCGTAGAGTTCCTCCCGCGGCGCCTTGATGTAGCGGTAACGCTCGTCGGTGAGCGCCGTCAGCTCGCTCCATCCGAAGTGGTAGCGCGCATAGAGCGCTTCGGAATACACGGCCGCCGGCTTGAGTCGTCCTGTGCCTTCGAGCAGCGGCTTGAGCGATCGGCCGCGCAGCTGGCCGGGGATCGGCGCCTTCACGAAGTCGAGCACGGTCGGCACGACGTCGATATGCTGCACGAGATCGCCGAGCCGTCGTCCGGCGCCGACGTTGCCCTCCGACTTGATGATGAGCGGAACGTGGATGGCTTCGTCGTACACGAACAGCCCGTGTTCCTGCTCGCCGTGGTCGCCGAGTCCCTCGCCGTGGTCGGACAGCAGGATGATCGTCGACCGGTCATAGAGCTGGTGGCTCTTGAGGTACTTGACGAACGTGCCGACGATCTCGTCGACGTAGGCGATCTCGCCGTCGTACGGCTGGTACTCGGCGAATCGCTCCGGCGGCGCGTACGGCTTGTGCGGTTCGTAGAGATGCAGGAACAGGAACGCGCGCGACGTGCCCACGCTGTCCAGCCAGGTCTCGGCGATCTTTTCCGACTGCATGCCGTCACGCTGCACCTGCCCGATGCTCGTGTCGACCCGCGAAGGCGGCATCTCGCCGTCGAAGAAATCGAAGCCCTGCGCGATGCCCGTGTCCTTGCGCAGCACGAAAGCGGACACGATGCCGCCGGTGGCGAAGCCTCGATCGTGGAGCATCTGCGGCAGGAGTCGTTCACTGGACTTGATCGCGAAGCCGACGTTGTCGCGGACGCCGGTCTCGAACGGCAGGCGTCCGGACAAGAGCGCGGCGTGCGCCGGCAGCGTCTGGGGCGCGTGCGAATACGCGCGCTCGAAGAGGACGCCGTCAGCGGCGAGGGCGTCGATCGCGGGCGTCTTCACCTGTCGGTAGCCGTACACGGGGAGATGATCCGACCGCAGCGTGTCGACCGAGATGATGACGATCGGTCCGCTGACGGGGGCCGAGGCCCGCGCGTACTTCCACCCTCCAGCCGCGGCGAGACCAACCGCGACGGCGACGACGATCAGGATGAAGGTGTAACGGAAGGGACGCGCCATGGAACGCCTGAATAGGGCTTAGGGATGAGCGCTTAGGGATGAGGGAAGGGCTGAGGAGGGTCCAGGCAGGGCTCAGGGAGCCCTCAGGCCTGCACTAGCCCCTGATCCCTAATCCCTGAGCCCTGACACCATTACTTCTTCAACTGATCGACAACCGCCTTGGCCTGGGCGGCTTCCGGCGACGTGGGATCGACCTCGATGACCTTGTTGAAATACTCGATCGCGCCCTTCGTGTCGGACTTGTTCAGCGCGACCTTGCCGAGCCCGAAGAGGGGCTTGCCCCACTTGGGATCCATCTGGGACGCGCGCGTATACGCGGCTGCGGCCTCGTCCGACTTGCCTCGCGCGAACTCGACCTCACCGAGGTTGTAAAAGACCTCGCGCGTGGCGCTGACGCTCTGCGACGCCGCGGTCAGCGTCTGCTCGGCGGCGTCCAGGTCGCCCTTCTCGAGGTTCGTCATGCCGATCCCGATCTTCGCCTTGTCGTTGTTCGGGTCGGTCTTGAGCAGATCGTTGTAGGCCGCGAGGGCTGAATCGTAGTCCTTCTTGTTTCGATACGCGGCCGCGACCTGCAGGTTGATGACGCTGAGCGACGGCGCCTTCGTCATGATGGCGCGATAGGCCGCGATCGACTCATCCCACTTCTGCGCGTTGTAGAGCGCGTCGGCCGCCGCGAGCTCGGCCTGCAGATCCTTGGCCGCCACTCCGCCGAGCGCCCCCGCTGGAGCGCCGCCGCCTCCCTTCCGCAGGTTGAACGTCAGCGGCGGATTCGGCGATCCGATCGTCTGGACGTTCAGTTTCCCGGACTCGGGTGCGAACCCCGGCGCCTGCGCCGTGAACGTCCATGGACCGCTCTTGAGACCGATGATCGAAAACCGCCCCTTGTCGTCGGTCGTCGCCGTGAAGCTGCTCGGCGATGCGCCCGGATTCTCGGCCGTGATGGTCGCGCCCTTGATCGGCTGACCACCCTCGTCCTTGACCTGCCCGCCGACGCGACCCGTCTGCGCCGCAACCACGCCCGACAGCGCCAGAACCAGCATCGCGGTCGCCATGCTGCGGAAGAAATGATGACAACGCATGCGCAATCCCCCCTCGAAGCCTCAGACGCACGAAGCCATGCGCGTAACTCTCTGACTGCGCTCAGTATATATTGAATCGCGTGAAACGACCCATCGCTGCCGCGGCCGTCGGCATCGTCCTCGTACTGACGCATTTAGCGGCGCAGCCCGCTCCCACATTCGATGCCATCGCTCCGCTCGTGGACGCCGCCATCGCCCGGCACGAACTTCCGGGCGCCGTCATCCTCGCGGGCCGAGGGGACCAGGTCGCCTACGTTCGCGCGATCGGGCGGCGCGCACTCCAGCCGTCGCCCGAAGCGATGACCACCGACACGATCTTCGACATGGCCTCGCTCACCAAGGTCGTAGCGACGACGACGAGCGTGATGCAGCTGGTGGAGCAGGGCCGCATCCGGCTCGGGGATCAGGTGACGCGGTTCATTCCGGACTTCGGCCGCTACGGAAAAGACGGCATCACGGTGCGTCAGCTGCTCACGCACACGTCGGGTTTGCGCCCTGACCTCGAGCTCGAGGTGGAATTCCACGGCGCCGACGAGGCGATCCGCCGCGCGATCGACGAGGTGCCGGTGGCGGCGCCAGACGAGCGCTTCGTGTACAGCGACATCAATTTCTTCGTGCTCGGCGAAATCGTGCGGATCGTGAGCGGGGAACGACTCGATCAGTACGCCAGGGCTCACATCTTCGCGCCCCTGTCGATGACGGACACGATGTTCCTGCCGCCGCCGCCATTGCGCGCGCGAATCGCGCCGACCGAGCGATGCCAGGAGCGCACCTGGCCCTGCAATGTGGATGCGACCGCCGTCGCGTTCCTTCGGGGCATCGTCCACGATCCGACCGCGCGACGGATGGACGGCGTCGCCGGCCACGCGGGACTGTTCAGCACCGCAGCGGATCTGTCCCGCTTCTGCCGGATGCTCATGAACGGCGGCACGCTCGACGGCGTGCGCATTCTGTCCCCGGCAACTGTCTCCCGGATGATCGCGGCGTCCACGCCAGCCTTCATGCGCGACGTGCGCGGCCTCGGCTGGGATATCGACTCCAGCTATTCGGCGAACCGCGGCGACCTCTTCCCGCTCGGATCGTTCGGCCACACGGGATTCACCGGTACCTCGCTCTGGCTCGATCCGCAGTCGAAGAGCTACGTCGTCTTTCTATCCAATCGCGTCCATCCCGACGGCAAGGGCGATGTGACCGCGCTGCGCGGCCGGGTGGCGACGATCGCGGCTGCCGCCTTGTTGAGCGACGTCAACACGTCGAGCGGCCGGAGTGTTCAACCGATGACGCCGCGTCCGGTGGATCGCGCGGCGGTGGCCGAACACCCGCCGGCGCTGACGGGGATCGACGTCCTCGAATCGGAGGGTTTCGCGCGGTTGAAGGGCAAGCGGGTCGGGCTCGTCACGAACCAGACGGGCCGTTCGCGCGGCGGATCCTCGACGATCGATCTGCTGGCCGCCGCCCCGGACGTCAAGCTGGTGGCGCTCTTCAGCCCCGAGCACGGCATTCGCGGCGAGCTCGACGAGCGCGTCGGCTCCTCGGTCGATGCGAAGAGCGGCTTGCCGATTCATTCGCTGTACGGTGAGTCGCGCCGGCCGGGCGCCGCCACGCTTGCGGGCCTCGACGCCATCGTGGTCGACCTGCAGGATGCCGGATCGCGCTTCTACACGTATCCCGCGACGCTCGCCTATGTCATGGAGGAAGCCGCCACGCGCAAGCTTCCCGTCGTCGTGCTCGACCGGCCGAATCCGATCAACGGGTTCGACATCGAGGGACCCTATCAGGACGCGCCGTCGATTGGATTCAACGGCTATCTGCCGATGCCGATCAGGCACGGCCTGACGCTTGGCGAGCTCGCGCGTCTGTTCAACGGCGAGCACAAGATCGGCGCGGATCTCACCGTCGTGCCGATGAAGAACTGGCGACGCGACGACTGGTTCGACGCGACGGGCCTGCCGTGGGCCAATCCGTCACCGAACCTGCGCAACCTGGTCGCGGCGGCGCTGTATCCGGGCATCGGCGCGATCGAGGGCACCAATCTGTCCGTCGGGCGCGGCACCGATTCGCCGTTCGAGCAGATTGGCGCGCCCTGGATTGACGGTGTCGCGCTGGCGTCCGCATTGAACGCGCGCGGACTGACTGGTATCCGTTTTTATCCGGTGACGTTCACGCCGGCGTCGGGCGCGAAACTCGGCGGTCAGGTCTGTCACGGAGTGTTTCTGATTGTCACCGATCGCGCGCGACTGCAGCCGGTGCTCGTGGGTCTGGAGATCGCCGCAGCACTGTCGTCGCGGTACGGCCAGCAGTTCAAGCTCGAAGACGCGACCTACCTTCTCGGATCGCGATCGGCGATCGAGAAGATCCGCTCGGGCACGGATCCCGGTACTATTGCCGCGTCTTGGCGGGCCGACGAAGAACGGTGGCGCCGTATCCGCGCGCCGTACCTCCTGTACTAAGTCCGGTGGGTCGAGTGGGTCGGTGGGTCAGGTCAGTCGAGTCGATCGCGTGGGAAAGCGCCCGCGGCCATGCTGAACGAGAGCCTGTAAAGCCCGAGAGAAGCATCAGCGTAAGAACGCGCCGGGGGTGGGGCCCCGGCGCCACTGGAAAGAAGTGGTCCCAACGCGAGTGGAAAAAAGGTGACGCAATGAATCGGTCGAGACGAGTTGCTGTGACGCTGACGATGGCAGGGGCGCTCCTCGCGGCATCGAACGCGCAGCGCCCCACGTCTCCCTCACCAATCGACGTCGTCGTCACGGAGGGGACGTCGATGTCGGTCACGATCTCGCCCGATCACCGCATGCTCGCCGTCGATCTGCAGGGGAGCATCTGGACGATACCGGCCGGCGGCGGCGCGGCCACGCGCATTACCGACGTATTCAACGATGCGCGGCAGCCGTCGTGGTCACCCGACGGAAAGTGGATCGCCTTTTTCGCCTACCGCGACGGCGGATACGACCTGTGGGCGGTGGCGCCGGACGGCAGCCAGCAGCACAAGCTGACGTGGGGCGCGTTCGACGATCGCGAGCCGATCTGGTCGCACGACGGGACGAAAATCGCGTTTTCGTCGGATCGCGGCGACCCGATGGGCAGCGATTACAACATCTGGGTCCTCGACGTCGCGAGCGGCGCGCTCCGCCAGCTGACGAAGAACCCGGCTGACGACTACATGCCGAGCTGGTCGCCCGACGATCGCGAGATCGCGTTCGCGTCGGCGCGCGAGAACACGCGATCGGTGTGGGCGGTCAGCGTGGCCGATTCGTCCGAACGGAAGCTCGTGACGGCGGCCGGAACCGTGGACGCGCCGTCGTGGGGACCCGGCGGTACGGTCGTCTATCACGTCGCGGAGCCTGGCAAGAGCCGCCTTGAATCGGAGGGCCGACCGCTGACGGGTGGTGAGAATGCCTTCGCGTTCCGCGCCGCCTGGGCCTCGCCGGCCGACTTTTACTACGTCTCGGATGGAAAGATCCGGAAGCGATCGGTGACGGCCGGCGCGGCTGGCTCCTCGGAAACCGTGGAGTTCCGCGCGACCCTTCAGGTCACCCGTGCAGCGGACGCGTACACGCGCCGCAAGCGCGATTTCGATTCAGTGGCACCGCGCCCGGTGCTCGGCCTCGTGCATCCCGTCATCTCGCCCGACGGCACGAAGGTCGCGTTTGGCGCCGTCGGCGACATCTACGTCATGCCGATCGGCGGCAAGCCGGAGAACATCACGCAGGACCGCGCGCTCGACACAGATCCCGCGTGGTCGCCAGACGGGTCCCAGCTCGCGTACTCCTCGGACAAGAACAGCGATCACCTGCAGCTGTGGATACGCGACATGAAGACCGGGCAAAGCCGTCAGGTCACGCACCTGACGACACAGCCGCAGGGGGCGGTGTGGTCGCCGGACGGCAAGCGCATCGCGTTCTTCAACGTGACCGGCATGTGGCGCGTCGCCGAGATGTCCGTGCTCGACGTCGCGACGGGCGCGGTGACCAAGCTTCACGACACGCTCGCCCAGCCGGGAGCGCCGACCTGGTCGCCCGACGGCAAACGGCTCGCGCTCGCCGAAGTCGCGCCGCTGACGAAACGATTCCGGGAGGGCACGAACCAGGTGCTCACCATTGCCGCGGAGCGCGAGGCGTCAGCCGAGCGTGGAAGCCGCGAGGCGTCAGCCGAGCGTGGAAGCCGCGAGGCGTCAGCCGAGCGTGGAAGCCGCGAGGCGTCAGCCGAGCGTGGAAGCAAAGACGAGTGGTTCGCGCCGATCCCCATGCTCTCGATCGATTCGCGCGGAGGATGCGGTCCCGCGTGGTCGCCTGACGGCACCAAAATGGCCGCGATTTACGAAGGCGTGCTGTCGGTGTGGCCCGTCGCTCCCTCCGGCGAGCCGCTCGGGCCCCCCCGCCGTGTGACGACCGAGCTCGCGCACGCGCCGAGCTGGGCCGGGGATTCGCGCCGCATCCTGTATCAGAGCCTCGACAAACTCAAGCTCGTGGATGTCGAGACGGGCGAGACCCGCGAGGTTCCCGTCGATCTTCACTATACGCAGGACGTGCCGAAAGGCCGCCTCGTCGTCCACGCGGGCACGCTCGTGGACATGAAGAGCGAGACGCCGCGTTTGAACGTGGACATCGTGATCGAGGGCAACCGGATCCGCTCGGTCGAACCGCACAGCGCGGCGCGTCACAATGGCGCGCTGGTGGTGGACGCCACGAACCTGACGGCGATGCCGGGCCTCGTCGAATTTCATTCGCACCTGCAGCCGGATTTCGGCGAGTCGCAGTCGCGCGCATGGCTGGCCTTCGGCATCACGACGGTGCGCAGTCCCGGCAACACGCCCTACGAAGCCGTCGAAGAGCGCGAGGCGAGCGAGAGCGGCGTGCGTCCGGGTCCACGCGTGTACGGCACCGGCTACCTGATGGAGTGGCAACGCGTGTACTACAAGATGGGCATTGCCATCTCCAGCCCCGGCCAGTTCGAGATGGAGCTCCAGCGCGCGAAGGTGCTGCAGCACGATTTGATCAAGAGCTACGTGCGTCTGCCGGACCTGCAGCAGCGCCGCATGGTCGAGTTCGCGCACAGCATCGGCGTCCCGGTCGCCACGCACGAGATCTATCCAGCGGCGCTCGTCGGCGTGGACAACACGGAGCACACGTCAGCCACAAGCCGCCGCGGCTACTCGCCGAAGCTCGCCACGCTTCAGCGCAGCTACGAGGACGTGGTCCAGCTGTTCGGCAAGAGCCAGCGCATCCTCTGTCCGATGATCTCGTTCAGCGGCGCCCGCAAGCTCTTCGAGGACGAGCCGGGGTTGAAGAACGACCCCCGCTTCAAGCTCTATCCTGGCTGGATGCAAGAGCAGGTTGCCGCGCAGCCCGCACCGGTTCCGGCGTTTCTCGCGGACCCGGCGGGGGGCAACGGGAAGATGGTGCTCGACGTCATGCGAGCTGGCGGACTCATCGTCGCGGGGACCGATACGCCGAACGCGTTCAACCTCCACGGCGAACTGAAGACGTACACGATGGCCGGGATGTCGAACTACGACGCGCTGAAGACGGCGACCGTCAACCCGGCGCGCGCGCTCGCGCTCGACACCGGTACGATCGAGGCCGGGAAGCTGGCGGACATCGTGCTCGTCGACGGCAATCCGCTCGCGGACATCGCCAACGCGCACCGCGTCAAGCGCGTGATCGCGAACGGCCGCGACTACACGATCGAGGCGCTTCTCAGCGCGGCGGCTGGTTCCGGCCGGCCGTCGTCTGGACGTGCGGAACGTTGAGCAGTTCCTCGAGCGTGTAGACGTCGCCGTTCTTGATCACCTTCCGGACCCGCATCGTGTCTCGGATGTTCACCAGCGGGTTGCCCTCGACGATCGCCATGTCGGCGAGCTTGCCGACTTCGATCGTGCCCAGATCGTTCTGCGCGTTGAGCAGCGCCGCGGTGTTGACCGTCGCGGTCTGCAGTGCCTGAAACGGCGTGAAGCCCGCCTCGACGTAGCCCGCGATTTCCGTGTGCAGCGCGGCGCCGTACGGCACGAGCGGTGCGTCAACGCCCGCGACGATCTGCACGCCGGCATGCAGGAGGTCCATCAGGACCTTCGCCGATCGCTGCATAAAGGTGTGCAGCGCCTGCGGATCCGGTGTCGTCGGCGCTCCGCCACGGCCACCTCGCCCACCGCCGCCGCGTCCTCCGCCGCCGGCCTGCACCCACGCGGGCTGGAGCGCGGCCATCCGCGGATCGCTCGCAATCGTCGTATCCGAGGCGACCGCGGCCTGATATCCCCCAAGCGCCACCGTCGGGGTGATCGTCATGCGCGATTTTGAGATGATCTGAATCACGTCGTCGTACGAGCGCCCCAGACCGGACTGCTTCGGCGAGTATCCGCGGCGGCTCGTTGCGCCGGTGTGCTCGACGCTGTCGGTGCCCGACAGCGCAGCGGGATAGATTTCGTGCGACGAGGTCGGAATGCCGATCCGATGAGCGCCTTCGATGGCGCGCTTCTGCAGAAGATCCGGCAGCCGCACATACGTTTTCAGAAGGTCGTAATCGAGCCGCCGAGCGCGTTCGACCTCCATGTCCACGACTTCCTCGCTCGGCGCCGTCGACGCGATCGGGTAATACGGCCGCCAGCCGTCGAGCAGATAACCGGTCATGAAGACGCGCGGTCCGATCCGTCTGCCGGACTCGATCGACTCGCGATCCTCCACGGCTTCATACGGCACGGCGCCGGGGCTTCGGACGGTCGTGATTCCGTAGGCGAGGTGCGCGCGGCCGAAGAGCGTACCGTCTTCCTTCAATTGATGGCCGTGCCCCTCGATGAGTCCGGGCATCACCGTCAGTCCGGAGGCGTCCACGACCGTCCCGGCGTGCAGCTCGGCGCGATGCGCCTCGACTCCGCGAATGCGGTTGCCCTCGACGATCACATCCACGTCAGTGCGAGCGGTCTGCTGACGGCCGTCGATCAGGCGTCCGGCGTGGACGACCAGCCGGCCGGTCGGGTTCTTCCGCTGCCAAGTCAGGTTGATCGGGACGTCCTTCGACGTTCCGTTGGCGACGTTCACGAGCTTCAGATGATCCGTCGCAATGTACAGAATCTGATTCGGGCCGGCCCAGCTGATCGAGTCGGCGAGCTCGCGCGTCAGCTGACGCGGCGGTCCGGCGGGATCGCCGGCCTGGGTCACCGGCATCACGTAGAGGTACTCGTTGCTGACGAAGGCGATCTGCTTGCCGTCAGGCGACCACGCCGGGCCGTCGCCCGAACGCTTTCCGATCGGGAGATGCTGAGCAGGCACGACCGTTCGCGCCGGTCCGCTGACCGACGGCACGAGCGTGTAGTAGTTCATCCCTTCGCGGTACCGGGTCGAATACGGCTTGAATGAGGGCGCGACGATGAAGCGGCTGTCCGCCGACCACGATGGATAGCCGACGCCGAAGCTCCTGTCGAGAACCTTCCGCGGATCGCCGCCTTCGGTGGGGACGATGTAGATCTCGCCCTGCTCGAAATCGGCATTGCTGACAAACGCGATCGACTTGCCGTCGGGCGACCATGCGGCGGCCATGTCCGCATTCGGCAGCGTGGACATCCGGCGGTCGCTTCCGGTTTTCAGATCGCGGACCCAGATGTCCATGCCCCCGGCGCGGTCCGACGAGAACGCGATCTTCGTTCCGTCGGGCGACCATGCCGGATCGGTGTCGACAAACGGATCGTCGGTCAGTCGCGTCGGCGTCCCGCCGGCGATGGGCACGGTCCAGATGTCGCCGAGCGCCGCAAACGCGATCTTCGAGCCGTCGGGTGACGCGACGGGATGGATGATGCCTTTCACGGGCTGGGGGGCCGTCGAGTCGAAGTCGCGACGTTTTCGCGTGTAGCGCGCCGGCGTCACCCGCAGCGTGGCGGAGAACTCGATCGTGTCCGCACGGCCGGTCGAGAGCGATCGCCGCTTGATTTTGCCATCCGCGGGGTAGAGAAATTCGTCGGCCGAGATCCACTGCGCGCGGAACGGAAAGTAGTCCTCGCCGTTCGCGATTTCCTGCGTGCCCAGCATCAGGTGCGTCTGGCCGGTCGCGTTGAAGCCGCCACCGGGCAGCACGCTGAAGAGGATGCGCTGGCCATCGGGCGACCAGGACGGAGCGCCGACCGCTCCGCCCGACGCCGCCACGAGGCGTTCGGTGCCGTCGAGCGTGGTTGCATAGACGCCGGGCGCCGTCGTTCGCGTCGACACGAAGGTCAGCTCACGTCCGTTCGGCGACCACGCCGGCAGGAAATCGTTCCCCGGATCCTTTGTGATTTGGCGGACCCGTCCGCTCGCGACATCGAGGACCCAGACGTCGTAGTTGCCGCTGCGATCAGACGAGAACGCGATCCGGCTTCCGTCAGGCGACCAGTTGGGCTCTCGATCGTCGAATGAACCGCTCGTGAGCGCGGTTGAATTCGATCCATCCGGCGCGATCGCCCAGATGCGCCACGTGCCGTCGCGGTAGCCCTGGTAGGCGATCCGGCGCCCGTCCGGCGACCAGGACGGCTGCCGGGCGTCGCTGTACTCGTCGGTCAGCCGCTTCGCAGTACCGCCGCCAACGGGCAGCGACCACAGGCCGCCCTGAAGGTCGATGACCAGCGTCCGTTTGTCGGGTGAGAGCGCGATTGCCATCGACGTCCCTTCGCTGACCGTGATCTCCACGCCGTCCGTGGAGGTCGGCGACTGCGAAGTGTGGAAGGCCGCGAGGGCCGCGGAACAGGCAGCCGCGGTGACAATTTCAGACAAAGCCGTGGCGCGCATCGAGACCTCTCTGACGCGTGGGAACGCGTGAAGGCCGCTAGCCTACACCAAAAGATCGGATCTCTCGATTCATCGCGATCAGACGACGCCAGGACGCAAACTTTGTCTGTTGCGTTAAGAAGTCGTGGTCAGTAGGATGCGCCATCGGTCGTGCTTCCGCTATCAGTCAAAGGAGGCCTCGGATGAGTGTCAGTCGGTTCCTCCGTTCCGGCATGTTCCTCTTCCTCGTCTTGTTCGCTTCCGTCGCGCACGCGCAGGACGCTGCGGTGATCGGCGTGGTTACCGACGAGACCAAGGCTGTGCTGCCAGGCGCGACGATCACGGCCACCAACATCGAGACCGGCCGTCAGTTCACCGGGGTCACGGACGAGAAGGGGCGAGTACCGAATTCTCCGCATGTATCCGGGGAAGTTCAAAGTACAGGCGGAACTCCAGGGCTTCACGAGCGTTGTCGTGCCGTCGGTTGAATTGCTCGTCGGTCAAAACGTGAACGTCCCATTCGTGTTGAAGGTCGCGACGGTGAGCGAAACGTTGACGGTTACGGCGGAGGCGCCTCTCGTCGACACGTCTTCGTCCCAGGTTGCGGGCAACGTCGATCGCCGGCAGATGGAATCGCTGCCGCTGCAGGGCCGCAACTGGATGGAGTTGTCGAAGCTGGTCAAGGGCATCACGGCCAACGACGTCACGAACACGCCAGGCGTCAGTGCCGACGACATGTTCCAGCTGAACCTCGATGGGCAGCAGATAACGCAGAAGATTGCGGGTTCCGGATTCGGGCAGCCGCGCTTCAGCCGTGAGGCGATTGCAGAGTTCCAGATCGTCACCAACATGTTCGACATCACGCAGGGCCGATCGGCCGGCATCCAGGTCCAGGCGATCTCGAAGTCGGGCACGAATTCGATGAGCGGCAGCTTCTACGGATTCTTCCGTGACGATTCGCTGAACGCGCCGGATCCGGTTGCCAAGAAAGTGCTGCCGTACTCCAATCAGCAGCTCGGCGGCACCTTCGGCGGGCCGGTCGTCAAGGACCGCCTGCACTATTTCGTGTCGTACGAGTACGAGCGCGAGCCGGGCACCTTCTTCAGCAGCCCGTCGACGCTGCCAGGTCAGTCTTTCACGGTTCCTTACAAGAACGGGCAGAAGAGCTTCCTCGCCCGCGTGGACGATCAGCTGTCGAGCAACGATCGCCTGTCGGTCCGCGGCTCGTGGTGGTCGTGGAGCAATCCGTTCGTCCTGGCCGCGAACGGCCATCCGTCGAACGCGTCAGTACAGACGAAGGCCGCGATCAACGTCCTCGGCAGTTGGACGCACGTGGTGCCGAACAGCAACAAGGTCCACGAAGTCCGCCTGGGCTACAACAATTTCGACTGGACGAACGCGCCGCAGCCGTCGATGGTCGGCTCGCCCGAGTACGATTTCCCCGGCCTGACGATCGGCGCGCCGTACAACTTCCCCCAGCACCCGCGGCAGAACAATTTCGAAAGCCGGTACGACCTGAACTGGCACAAGGCCTCGCACGACATGAAGTTCGGCGCCGAGTACATCTACGTGAAACACACCGGCGACTGGTTCATTCAGACGGTCGGCCGCTACACGATGACCACCGTGCCCGCAAATCTCGGCACGTTGATTCCAGCCGATGCGGCCCTGGACCCGTCGAAATGGAACCTATCCGGCCTCAGCCCGATCACCCAGCGCTTCGACCAGAACTACTCGTACAGCGGATGGACGAACATCATCGACTCGCCGCGGCCGACGTACGCGATCTGGTTCGGGGACAACTGGCGCGTCAACAACCAGCTGACCGTTAACTATGGGATCCGGTGGGACGCGGATCCCAACACGGCGTCGGCGCCGAACGTCAAGACGAACTCAATCCCCATCAACCCGAACTACGCGTACGGCGCGTACACCGTCGGCACGAGCGACTACGGCTACAAGACCGGCATCAAGGACTGGCTCAACTTCGCGCCACGGGCGGGATTCACCTACAATCTCGGCAGCCGGAACGACTTCGTGATTCGCGGCGGTACCGGGCTGTACTTCGCGTCGCCGGTCTCGAATGTCACCTTCAGCCCTGGCGTTTACAGCAACCTCATTACGGCGACGTTCCCCAATGACGGCCGCTCGAATTTCATCAGCAATCCCACGAACAGCATTCCGCCGGAAGATTTCCTGAGCGGAAAGGCGCCCCTGCCTGCGCAGTCGCCACGCGTCATCGTCGGATACCTTCCGCAATCCGTACACGTGGCAGAGCAGCATCGGTTTCCAAAAACAGCTGAACAGCGTGACGGGCATCGAGGCCGACCTGACGCACTACAACGAGTACCGCGACACGCGGAGCATCGACGCGAACCTGCTCTACAACGCGGCGACCGGCTACAACACGCAGATCACGGCGTCGAGCCGGCCGAACACGGCGTACGGACAGGTGCTGGCGTTTACGTCGGACGGCAGGAAGGACCAGACGCAAATCTCGACCGGGCTCACGCGGCGCCTGCAAAAGAACCTGCAGGCCGGCCTTACGTACACCTTGATGTTGTCGATGCACGACAACGGCACGCTCGGCTACACGACGCCGACCGCGAACAATCCGTTCAACTACCTGGACGGGGAGTACGCGACTTCCACCGACTTCCAGCGGAACACCGTTCGCGCCTACGGTCTCTATCAGTTCCCGTGGGGTTTCGCGACGAGCGTTTCGTACTTCTACGGCTCCGGTAACAGGTTCGCAGCGAGCATCGTGGCGACGCCGTACGGCAAGACCGGAACGAATCGCCTGAACCTGAACGGAACGGGCGGGGCCGCGCTGCCGATCGTCATTCCTGCGGCGATGGTCGATCGCTTCGACGGTCCGTCGACGATCGCCTCGGGTGTCGTGATTCCACGCAACGCGCTCGAGGGGCTGCCGCTACACAAGGTCGACCTGCGCGTGACCAAGGACATCCGGATCGTCGGCACGTTCAAGGCGACGCTGATCGCCGAGGTGTTCAACCTGTTCAACCACGACAACTTCGGCAGCTACAACATGACGCTCAGCGCCACGGCGCCGGCGACCACCGCAGCTTTTGGTACGCCGGTGCAGAACACCGGCAACGCCTACGTGCCCCGCACAGGTCAACTGGCGTTCCGGCTGTCGTTCTGATCGAATCGCTCGGCTGAAGCCTCGCGCTCCGTTCTTTACTCAGAGCGCGAGGCCTTCATTCGGAGCGCCAGGCCTTCGTTACGCGCTCCTTCCAATCCCCAATCCGCACTCAGAAATCCGCAATTCTCAGAGCAGCCAGGTCGGCTGGTACAGCAGGACGTAGACGAGCACGCCCGTCACCGACACATACATCCAGATCGGGAACGTCCAGCGCGCGATGCGCCGGTGCTGTGGATACCGCGCCTTCAGCCCGCGCGAAAGCGTGACGATGGCCAGCGGCAGGACGGCTGCCGCGAGCGTCACGTGCGTGATGAGGATCGTGAAGTAGAGCGGCCGAACGAATCCCTGCCGCGTGAACCGGACCGACCCCACCTGCGCGTGATAGACGACGTAGCACACCAGGAACAGCGACGAGGCGACGAACGCCGCGATCATCGCACCGGCGATGACGCTCGATGCGGCGGGCCCGGATGAAGCACGTAGCCGACGAGCAGCAGGACGCCGGAGATCGCGTTCAGCGTCGCGTTGACCGCAGGCAGATCGTGGACGGTCATCAACTCGTCAACTCTCAAGGAATCCTGAGCCCTGAGAGTGCTCGAAGCTTGTTCGCGATCATCGCAATCCAGAGCAGCGGCAGATAGGTGATCGATCCGAAGAACAGCGCGCGCGCGGTCGCGTCGTTGCGCGCGCGCGCGAAGCGGACGGCGAGCGCGAGCAGCGACAGGCTGAGCACAGGCGACCGCGACGAAGTACGCTCGGCCCGCTGATGCCCGTCAGCGTCGGCGTCAGACTGACCGGCAGCAGCGCGGCCGAGTAGACGACCGCCTGTCGCCGGCGCGCCGGCCGTCGGGCTCGATGACCGGCAGCATCGGGAAGCCGGCCGTTGCCGTAATCGTCGCGGTACATCCACGCGATCGCCATGAAGTGCGGGATCTGCCAGAGGAACACGATGGCGAACAGCGCCGCGCCGCCGGAGTCGACACGATCCGTGCGCCGCCGTCCAGCCGATGAGCGGCGGCAGCGCGCCAGGCACGGCGCCGACGAGCGTCGCGAGCGGCGTGCGGCGCTTCATCGGCGTGTAGATCGACCAGGTAGATGACGAGCGTCGCGAGCGCGAGCGCCGCCGCGAGACACGTTCGCGCGCGTCGCGAGCAGGGCGAGGCCGGCGACGACAGCGCGGCGCCGAACAGTCGTGCGCGTCCGACGGCCCGACGCGGCCGTCCGGCAGCGGACGCTGGCCGCGTGCGCCGCATCAGCGCGTCGGTGTCGCGCTCGTACACCTGATTGAGCACCGCGGCGCCGCCGGCGACCAGCGCGGTGCCCGCGACGGCTTCGGCCATCGCGCAGCGCATCAGGCGCGCCGAGCGCGCCGAGGTAATAGCCCGCCGCGCTCGTCGCGACGACCAGGAAATTCAGCCGCGGCTTGGTGAGCGTCGACGTAGTCGGCCAGGGCGTTGTCGCGGCGCGGCGCCGAGACGACCTGCGCCGGCGACACGGCACGCGCATCCTTCACGCGCGCGCTCCATTGCGGATCGCGGATGGCGGATCGTGGATTGATTGCGGATTAGCGTCTGGTTGCGGTTGCGGCTCATCGATCCGCAGTCCGCACTGCGCAATCCGCAATCGCCAGGCTCGCAGCGTCAGCACGAGCGACGTCGTCAGCACCAGCGCGCCGCACGACGACGTGCAGGCTGTTGATCCAGGGGTCGCCGCCGGCTGAGCACCGTGAGCGCGCCGAGCGTCACCTGGATCACGATGACGAGGACGATGAGCAGCGCGCCGGCCGCGCCAGGTCGCGTCGATCGCTGTGGCGCCGCCAGACGTGCACCGACGTCGCGAATGCCATCGCCGCGACCGACCAACGCCCCGACGCGGTGCGCGAAGTGGACGGCGATCCCGCTGTCCCAGTGATCGGGAATGAGATGGCCGAACATCAGCGGGAAGTCAGGAATCGCCAGCCCCGCGCCGGTATGCCGCATCGTCGGCGCCGACGAGGATCTGGCAGAAGATCGACGACGGTCGTCGTCGTCGGCCAGACGCGTCGTCGACGTACCGATCGTCGACGGCGGCGGCGCTCGTAGCCGTCGATCCAGCCGGGCGACGTGAACAGCGCGATCGCGACCGTCATGCAGAAGAAGATCTCCGCGAGCGCCGGCGTGCGCGGTCGAAACCGCCGCGCGGCAGGAAGAACATCACCGTCAGGCCGCCGAGCAAGCCCTGCGCGATGACCGCGCCGAGCGCGGCGACGCCGAGCCAGCGCATCCAGCGCCGCGGCTCGGCCAGCCAGCAGCCAGGCGGCGAGGATGATGGTGAGAAACCCGACGCCGGCTGGCGATGAGCCGGTGGCCGTGCTCGTAGAAGATGCTCGCCGACCCACATCGACGGCGGGAACGTGAACATGTTCCAGCCGTACCTCGTCGGCCAGTCGGGAACCGACAGTCCCGAGTCGGTGACTGGTGACAAGGCTGCCCGCCAGGATCAGGAAGACCGTGCAGGCGGCGAGGAACTTGGCGAAACGGTGAAGCATTCAGGACCGAGAAGGGCTTGGAGCTGAGGGCTGAGGGCTGACGATCTGACTCGACCAGTCAGCCCTGCCCCTCAGCTCGAGCCCTCCGACTATCAGTTCGTCGCTGCGGCTACGGCGCCTTGAACGTGAAGGTGACGTCCTTGCGTTTCCTTCGCGGCCGAGCGTGACGCTCGGCGTCTGCGTGCCGAGCTTCTCGTGCCACGCTTCGATCGTGTAGGTGCCGGCGGCAGGTCCTTCAGCTCGAACTTGCCGTCTTCGTCGGTCACCGCGAAGTACGGGTGATCCAGGACGCCGACGTAGGCGTTCATCCAGCCGTGCACGTCGCACTTGAACGGCACCATCACTTCCTTCGCGGTGAAGGTGTGCGTCATCTTCATGCCCTGAATCGGCTGGCCGTTGTTGAACTCCTGGTTCGCCTTCGGCATCGCGTGGATGTTGTGGAGCGTCGGATCGCTGTTGACGATCTCGAGCGGCTGGCCGACGCGCATGCCGAACACGTGCGGATGATAGCGGCAGTCCTTCTGATCGATCTTCGCGGTCGGTCGGCGGGTCGAACACGTAGTTGCCGAGGCCGTCCTTCACGTACACGAACACGTTGCCGAGCGACTTGCCGTCGGCGCCGACCATGTAGGTTTCCTGGAACTGCGGGTCCTTGGTTCTCGCTTCACGCAGACCGGATCGGCGTTCATCTTGATCGCCTCGTTCTTCGGCGCCGTGCCGTCGAGCGCGACGACGCCTTCGACCGTGCCGGCCGTCGCCGGCGTCGACTTTCTGGCCGCCGCCGGCGCCGCCGGGCCGACGGCTCGCCCGACGTGTTCGATGTCTCCCGCCGCCGCACGCCGCCGTCGGACCGCCAGCGCGACACCCAGACACGACCCAGGCATTTCGTAGACGCATTGACTCTCTCCTGAACAATAAAAATCACAATCGGCTCATCAATCATCACCTCATTCTGACGCTTGGCTGACCGGCGTCGGTGCTCGTCTCTCCTTGCTTCGCTGCAGCTTCCGCTCGACGCGGTCCGCGATCCAGTGCGGGTCCCACCACTCGACCGGGTTCACCATCCGGCCGCCGACCAGCATCGTGAAATGCAGATGATCGCCGCCGGCCAGGCCGGTCGAATCGCTCCGGCCAATCGTCTGGCCCCGCGTCACGTGTCGCCGACCTTGACGTCGAACGACAACAGATGGCCGTACAGCGACTGCACGCCCATGCCGTGGTCGATGACGACGCAGTTGCCGTAGATGCCGAGCCAGCTCGCGTTCACGCACCGTGCCGGCGTTGGCGGCGAGGACCGGCACGTGCGTCGGTGACGGCGAGATCGAAGCCCAGGTGGACCTGCTGGTCGACTTCCTTGCCCTTGTAGAAGTAGGTGCGGTGATCGGCGAAGCGCGCCTCGACCTGCGAGTTGCCCGAGCTGCACGAACGGGCCGTCCCACAGCCTCGTCGGGCGACGTCTCTGGCGCCAGCGCCGCGATCTGCTCGGCGTTGATCTTCCGCAGCTCGCCGTTGATCTTCAGGAACGCCTGGCAGCATTTCCGGACTGCCCTCGGCCGGCGGCGCGATCTTCAGCTCCGGCGAGTGCTCGAGGATCTCCGGCACGACGCGGTTGATGAACTTGTCGTCGAGCTCGATGCGGCTGTTCTTGAACGGCTTCTCGAACACGTTGTCGATGAAGGTGGCCTTCGCTTCGTTGCCGGCTTCGTCGCGCGCGAACGCCTGGATGCGCGTGTTGAGCGCCTGGTCGTGGAGCAGCGCGAAGAACGCGACCTTCACGCCGGATCGCCCCGCGCCCGCCGAGCGGGAAAGCCTGGATATTCGACGTCGCCGACCCGCACGCCCGACGCGACGTCCGCCGGCGTCGCCCGGTAGACGACCATCTCCGCGCCGCCGTGGTTGACGTAGTGATGCGTCGAGAGCGACCGCGATGCGCGGCGGCTCGAGCCGCACCTGGAAGTCCTTCGTCGCCGTGCTGGTCAGCGTGCGCAGATTCAGGAACGACGGACGGGTCGCGGTGACGACGATGCGCGCGGCGCCCGGCTGCAGTTCCGGGACGCTCTGCTTGCCGAGCGGGCGCGAGATGCGAACGCGATTGGCGATCGACTGCGCGGTCGACCGGCGCCGCCGCGGGTCGTCGAGCGCGAAGAGCGGCGTCGACTTGCCGTTCTGTTCGAGCGCGATCGTCAGCGCCGTGAAGCTGGCGTTCGGCGCCTCGGCGGTGACGTCGAGCGTCGCCGGTCTGTCCGACGAACCGATCCGGTTTGTTGATGGTGAGCGCGGCGGCGCGCCGCGACCGGCGACGACATACAGCGACGCCGAAGGCGAGCGCGAGCGAGGAGCACGAGTCCAAGGAGCCAGCGGAACATGGACTCAATGATACAAGTTTGCTAAAATTTGAGGTTCCTAACGACGAGTGGCGGTATCGTCTAACGGTTAGGACGGATGGTTCTCAACCATCAAATCGGGGTTCGATTCCCCGTACCGCTACCAGGATTCATACATTCCCCCTGATGGCCGCCTCGGATCCGCGATCGGATTCGAGGCGTTTTAACACCCTCCCGATTCCAGCTCAAGGCTTCTCGGCGAAGAGCGCGGCCGCCTTCTCGGCGGTCGTCGGGTTTCCAGCCACCTCGAGCGCGCGAGCCAGCAGGGGATCGCGGTGGGCGGCGAGATCGGCGGGCGTCGGCAAGACGACCTCGTCCGGAAGGACGCCGACCTTTTCGAGGCTGCGCCCGTCGGACATGCGAATGTAAGCGACCGTGATCGATGTCGCATAGAACGCGACTGCGCCAAGACCGACCGCATGGGGGAAGAACTGCGCCGTCATGACGGCGCCCGCGGTCCGATCCCCGATCACGGTGCCGCGCTTCTCGATCTGGACGATACGGGCGAACATCTCGGCCGCCGATGCCGACCGGCTGTCAACGAGCACGAGTCCTGTGTTTCCTTGCTCCGGCCTTCTTCTACGGCCATGAGCACTTCATGATCGAAGCATTGGCTCACGAGTTCGCGCAACGCCGTCACGAGGCCGTCTCTTCTCGCACCGCCTCAACGTTGTCGAAGGCGGGCATCTTCCACACGACGGTGTCGGCGCCGACCGCCACCTGACGGTGACGCATCGATTTGCTGAGAGAGGAGAGCTCGTCGATCAGATCCGCGATTTCCGTCAGCGGCTTCTTGACGACACGCGACCTGGCGTCGAGAGCCTGCTCAGTTCCATTCGGCTTGCGGACGACGAGATGCTGCTGCGCCTGAGGACGAATGTGCCGGTAGAAACAAAAGATTGCCACAGGCTGGAACGATCAAGGATCTCATCACAGCGAGAGCCACCCGCCGGAACGGCAGCCGATGTAACGCAGAATCCACGGCTTTCAGTACATTGGCGCCGTGCATTGGCCGGTCGCGGTCCGTTCCCGACGCGTTCGCTCGCTCCTGCTCCTTCCGGCGACCGTCATCGGTTTTTCTTCCGCCGCGCCGCTGCGCGCGCTCAGCAGGCCGCCACGATTCAGGCCCCGCCGGCAGCCGGCGGGACGGCCGCGCATCGTCGGCGCCGTCGAGGCGAGCACGCCGATCGAGATCGACGGCGGCGCTCGACGAGGCGGCCTGGACCGCCGCGCCGGCCGGCCACCGGTTTCGTCCAGGCCGAGCCGCACGAAGGGCGAGCCGGCGACCGAAGCCACCGAAGTCAGAATCCTGTTCGACGCCGACGCGCTGTACCTCGGCGTCCGTCTGTCATGGACGACTCGGGCAAGCCGTCGATCATCAACGACATTCGAAAGGACTTCACGCCCGGCGAGCAGGACAGCTTCGAGGTCGTGCTCGACACGTTCGCCGATCGCCGGAACGGCTTCGTGTTCGTCACCAATCGCGGCGGCGCGCGAAGTCCGACACGCAGATCGCCAACGAAGGCCGTGACGTCAACACGAGCTGGGACGGCGTGTGGACCGTCGCGACGAAGGTGAGACGAAGACGGCTGGACCGCCGAAATGCGGATTCCGTTCAAGACGCTCCGGTTCGAGCGCGGCGCCGGCCATATCTGGGGCGTCAATTTCAGCCGGCGGATCCGTCGCAACAACGAGGTCGACTACTGGTCGCCGATTCCGCGCGTCTACAACCTGTATCGCGTCAGCCTCGCCGGCACGCTCGAGGGGCTTCCGGACGCGGACCAGGGACGCAACCTGCGCGTGAAGCCCTGGGTCGCCGGCAACGCGACGCGTGCGCTGGCGGGCAACGTGGACAGCGACGCGAGCGCGGGCGTCGACGTGAAGTACGGCGTCACGCCATCACTGACGCTCGACGTGACGGTGACTGCCGGATTTCGCGCAGGCCGAAGCCGACGAGCAACAGGTGAACCTGACGCAGTTCAGCCTGTTCTATCCGGAGAAGCGGGAGTTCTTTCTCGAAAACGCCGGGATGTTCTATTTCGGCGACATCCCGCGCGAATCGCGGCTCGGCAACGCGAGGTTCTCGCCGCCCGAAGAAGAGATCCTGCTCTTCTTCAGCCGGCGCATCGGCCTGACCCCGCCGGCGATCCGCTTCCGATCGCCGCGGGCGGCCGACTGACGGGTCGTGCCGGCGGCATAGGCGTCGGGCTGATGACCGTCCAGACCGAATCGACGATCGGCCACGGCCGAGCGACAACTTCACCGTGCTGCGTGCGCGGCGCGACGTGCTGCGGAACGGCGACGTGGGTGCGATTTTTCTGTCCCGCCAGTCGACGGACTCGACCGCTGACAACAACCAGGTCGTCGGCGTCGACGCCAACTTCCGGTTCGTACGCGCGCTCAGCATCAATTCGTTCCTGTCCCGATCGTTCACGCCGGGCCACTCGAGCGGGCAGGTCGCCGGCAAGGGTTCCATCACGTGGAACGACAACACGCTGCACACGCAGTATTCGTTTCTCTCGATCGGCGACAACTTCCGCGACGACATCGGCTATCTGAAACGCATCGGCGTGAGAAAACACTTCGTGGACTTCGGCGTGCGCAAACGGCCGGAAGCCGCGCGGCGGATTCGGCATCCGCGAGCTCCATCCGCACACGCGGTTCAATATCTACACGGATCAATCGAACGTCGAGGTCAGCCACACGAACCATGTGGCGATGGCCGCCTTCTTCGAGCGAGGCGGTTACATCGAGGTCCAATGGAACCCGCGCTACGAGCGCATCGTCAAGCCCTTCGACATCCGGCCGGACCAGTCGTTCCTGCCCGGCGAGTACACGTGGAACGAATACGCGGTCGAACTGGAAACCGATCACAGCCGCAAGATTTCAGGATCCGCGCTCATCACGACCGGGGGATTCTGGAGCGGCACGCAGAAGTCCGCCAAGGTCGGCGTGGTGGTGCGCCCGACCTATCAGCTCACGCTCGACGTGGCCATCCAGCGTAATGACATCTGGCTGCCGTTCCCGATGCATCCGTTCACGACGAATCTCGTGACGTCACGCATCGGCTATGCGTTCAACACCCGCACGTTTTTCGATACGCTGCTCCAGTACAACACCGACCTCAGGCAGTTCAGCGCCAACGTCCGCTTCGATCTCATCCATCGGCCGCTGAGCGACCTCTTCATCGTCTACAACGAACAGCAGCTGCTCTCGGGAGGCGTGCTCCCCGGTCGAGGGCTCATCGTGAAGTACACGCACATGCTTGCGTTCTGACGTGGGCACGTGGGTCGGGTGGGTCAGGTGGGTCTAGTGGGTCGGGGTGGGTCAGATAGGTCCGGCGCGTCGCGCGAGTCCGGTGGGTCGTGGTCGCGTGGGTCGCGGAGGTCGGGTGGGTCGACTAGGTCGAGTAAGTCGCGTGGACAGGCCAGGTGGGCAGGTAGCTCCAGGTTGGTCGCGTGGGTGGGGAGCAGCCGGCAGTCTAGTACTGCGAGTGGTCCCGCAACTCCGCACGAACCGATCGAATCAATCCGACTAACGGCGCGCCGACCTGTCTGATTTCTCGCTCGAGCTCCTGAGTGTCGCTCTCGCTGACGTATCCGAGTCTCTGAGCCGTGTGGATGCAATAGCCGACCTCCGCAAGCGACGATCGCGAGGTATCGAGAAAGTGCAACCGCTTTCTCGGGTAGGTTGTTGCAAGTCCTTCAACGATGTTTGCCGCCACCGAGAACGCTGCGCGCCGCAATTGGCCGCCGAGTTCCTAACGTTCGAAGGCCGGAAATGTTTTCAGTGAAAGCTGATGCAGTTTGATGAACAGGTCGTCAGCGCGCTGCCAGGCGACCAGCGAATGATGTGCGAGCGCCATCGAATGTTCTGAGTCCAACCACATTCGGTGCCACGCGACCCCTTCAACCCACGTGACCCACGCGACCCTTCTGACCCACCTGACCCTTCTAAAGGACACCCCTTCCGTAGTCGCTTGTTTTTTCTAAGAAAACCGCGAGATTTCGGCTGGCACTGCCCTTGAAGAATCACGCCGCAGGTGGAGGCAGCGATGACCAAACTTCGCATTCTTTCAGCGGCATTGCTCGCGGCGGGCACGGTTGCGGCGACGAGTGCGTGTGCGACCTATGGCTACAGCACGCGGCCCTACGACAACGGCGCGTACTCCCGCGACATCGAGCGGCAGGCGTACGACAACGGCTTCCGCGACGGCGTCCGCGCCGGTGAACACGACGCCCGAAGCGGTCGTCGCTACGAACCGTCGAACCAGCGCGACTGGCGAAATGCTGACGACGGCTATCACCGTAACTACGGTGACGCGAATCTCTATCGTCGCAATTTCCGCGGCGGGTTCGAGGCGGGATACTCGCAGGGGTATCGACGCTTCGACGACGGACGCAATCGGCGCTGGTAGTGATGGGGCAGGCGGGCCAGTTGGGTCAAACAGGTGGGTTGAATTAGGTCCGGTGGGTCGAGTAGGTGCGGTGAGACGCGGGATGATCGCTCGGCTGAAGCCTCGCGTTCCAGTTAACCTCGACCCACTGGTCCCACCGACCCATCGGACCTGCGCGACCCAGCTGACCCACCAGACGCACTTTTCAGGCCCTCACTCGGCATGGCCGCGGGCGCTTACCCACGCGACCTACTCCGTCCAGACGAGCACTTGCGAACCGCGCCGATCCTTGTGATCCAGCAGCAATCCCGGACCCCGGCGCTCGAGATCGTCGATGGTCAGGCGCACGCGATCGCTGTCGATGTCCACGTCGATGCCCTCATCGTTCAGAAACGACAGGTTGTGCGTCGGCAGCATCCGGAGCAGCCAGAAGGGAATCGACACCCGCACGAGTTTTCCGGCGTGATCATCGTACGCGAGCACTCGGAGCGATTCGATCTTGCGCGCGCCTGCAGCGCCTGGCGCCTGGATCAGCTCGCGATGCACGACGGGTTCGTCGTTGCGCTTGATTTCGATGAGGGGCTGCTGACCGCCGAAGCGTCCGCGCGCGCTCACGAACTCCTGTTCGGCGGTTTGATCGTTGGTGAACTCCGCATTGACGTGCCGGTAGATGAAGAACGCCGTACCCGCGACGACGCTCAGCGCCAGCACGCCGACGATGATGACGGCGGCGACGAGAATCGAAATCCACGTCTTGCGAGTGCCGGACATGCGTTCTGTGGTCATTCGGTCCACACCAGGACCTGATTGCCGCGCCGGCTGACGTCGAGGACGAGGCCGGGTCCGTGCCGTTCGAGATCCTCGAGCGTCAGACGCTGCATGTTTTCGTCGCCCTCATCGGAGAAACCGAGGTTGGCGAGGCGAATCCGTCCGCCTGCGGAAACGGCCCGTACGACCCACCCGGGCAGATCGATCCGGGAAACATGACCTGCGCGCGCATCGTACTGGAGGACATGCAGGACGTTGACGGGTCGGCGTTCACCGATCGGGTTCCGGTGCAGAACAGGCTGCCCGTCGGACGCCAGTTCGATGAGCGGTGTCGCACCATCAAAGCGTGCACGCGTCTCCGCGAGCTGCGCGCGCGCGCGATCGGGATCGAGGTCTTCACCGTGCAGATGGCTGCGCAGGAACACGTACGTGCCGCCGACGAATCCGACGACGACCAGGCCCGCGATGATCAGCGCGGCGATGACAATCGACACCCACGTCTTGCGAGCGCGCTGGTTCATCGGCTGCACCTCACTTCAGCAGACGGCGGGCTTCCTCGGCGTACGCCGGGTCGTTGTCGCTCTCACACAATTGGACGGCACTCTGCAGTTCTTCGTTCGCCCGCGTGCGGTTGCCGGCGGCGAGTGCGAGCTTTCCAAGCTCGAAGTGGGACCGGCCATGCACCCAGTTGCGTCCTTCGTTTGCAATCGCCTGGCGGAGATCGGCCTCGGCTTCCGCGCGGTGTCCCAGCGTCGCACGTGTCAGTCCCCGCTTGTATCGCCAGAGCGCGTCCTCGCCGAACATCCGCCTCCGGGGGTCATCGGCAAATCGAGCGAGCCCGTCGTTGAGGAAACGCTCGGCATCAGCCGCGCGGCCCGCTCGAAGCGAGGTCGCGCCCGATTCCAGCCACACGAGCCGGTTGCGCGGATATCGCTCGCGCAGGTTCGCAAGCACTCTGAGCGCCTCGTCATAGCGCTTCTCGCGGTTGAACAGCAGGATCAGCGCGAACCGTGCATCGTCCTGGTTGTCGCCGTCGTAGGCGGCGGCATCCTGAATCAGCGTGAGCCCCCGCTCCTTGTCCCCGCCGAAACCCGCCATGTATGCCATCCAGCGCATGGGCAGCGAGAGCGTCGACACCAGGTACCGGTACGTGCCGACGATGAGCCCGGCGTCCTTCCGCTTGGGATCGAGCTCCAGCACGCGTTCATGCTCAGTGAACGCCTCGCGCGCCGACCGAAAGGCGCCGCCGAAGCTGCCCTCGACCGTGGCGGCATAGGATGCACGGAGGCCGACCGCGGCGCCGAGCTGATAGTGCGCGTCGGCGTCGCGCGCGTTGCGATCGAGCCGGGCGCGCGCCAGGCCGATCGCCTTGTCCACCGCGTCGCGAAACCCCGCGACGGCGTCAGGTGGGGGAGCCGACATGCTGGCGTTGGGCTTCGTCACGCGCCCGAGGTAGTCGTCCACAGTCATGTTGCCGCGGCGAAAGGTGATGCTCAGCCACAGGGCCGTCGCGAGGCCCCGGTAGGCCGCAGCGTCCTGCGGGTCCGCGGCAACGGCCTGCCGGTAGGTGGCGAGCGCCTCCTCGCGATCGAGGTTGAAGATCTGACTGGAGGCCTTGGCGCGAAGCTCCCGTGACGCAGGGTTCGCGGACGCTGGCGGCGCAGCCAGCGCGGTCGCCAGCACCAGCGCGGCCACCCCGCTCCGGGACAGATCCATACACCCATCTTACGACGGGCGGCGAGCACGCCTAAAAGGCCCGCCGTGCGTCACTTGCACCCGCTTGTGCCTTCTGCATACAATCCTCCCCGCATCGTCCGGGCGCTCATTCCTTATCAAGGAGTCCGAAGTTGGATCACCAGGTGACCACTCCCGCGAGTGATCGTCGCGCGCATCACGCCGACGTGCACGACCACGGGCACCATCACGAGCTCGGTTTCTGGCAGAAGTACGTGTTCTCCCAGGATCACAAAGTGATCGGCATTCAGTACGCGATCACCGGGCTCTTGTTCCTGCTGTTCGGATTCGCCTTGATGATGGTCATGCGATGGCAGCTGGCATTTCCGGGCAAGCCGATTCCGCTTATCGGCGCCTGGCTCGGTCAGGACCGCGCCCCGATGGGGATCATGCTCCCCGAGTTCTACAACCAGCTTGGCGCGATGCACGGCACGATCATGGTCTTCCTCGGTGTCGTGCCGCTCGCTGTGGGCGGCTTCGGCAATTTCGTGATGCCGCTGCAAATCGGCGCGCCCGACATGGCGTTCCCCAAGCTCAACATGACGAGCTACTGGGTGTATTTCCTGGGCGGCGTGACGATGCTCGTCAGCTTCTTCCTGAAGGGCGGCGCCGCGCAATCGGGTTGGACGTCGTACCCGCCGCTGTCGGTCATCACCGCGACCAACGGTCAGACGATGTGGCTCATCGGCATGATCTTCCTGATCACGTCGTCGCTGCTCGGCTCGGTGAACTTCATCGTCACCATCGTGCAGTTGCGCGCCAAGGGTCTCAGCTACATGCGCCTGCCGTTCTTCGTCTGGGCGCAGTTCGTGACGTCCTTCCTGCTGCTCCTGGCCTTTCCTCCGCTCGAAGCGGCCGGCGTGCTGCAGTTGATGGATAAGCTCGCGGGCACGAGCTTCTTCCTGCCGAGCGGTCTCGTCGTGTCCGGCAAACCGCTGACGGTCGCCGGACAGGGCAATCCGCTGCTGTGGCAGCACCTGTTCTGGTTCCTCGCGCACCCTGAGGTCTACGTGCTGATCCTCCCGGCGATGGGCATCGTCAGCGAGATCATCGCCAACAACACGCGTAAACCGCTGTGGGGCTACAAAGCGCTCGTGTACTCGGTCGTGTTCCTCGGTTTCATGTCGTTCATCGTGTGGGCGCATCACATGTTCATGACCGGCATGGGCACGACGATGAGCGCGTTCTTCCAGACGACGACGATGATTATCTCGATTCCGTCGGTCGTCATTCTGACGGCGCTGCTGCTGTCGCTGTGGGGCGCGTCCATCCGGTTCAACGCGCCGATGATGTTCGCGCTGGCGTTCCTGCCGATGTTCGCCATCGGCGGTCTGACCGGCCTGCCGCTGGGCCTCGCGCCGCCCGACATCCACCTGCACGACACGTACTACGTCATCGGCCATTTCCACTACGTGGTCGCGCCGGGGACGATTTTCGCGCTGTTTGCGGGCGTGTATTACTGGTTCCCGAAGGCGACCGGACGAAAGATGAACGAGCTCCTCGGTCAGCTGCACTTCTGGGGGTCGTTCGTCTGCATCAACCTCGTGTTCTTCCCGATGTTCATCGAAGGTCTTGCCGGCATGAACCGGCGCATGTACGACGGCGGCGCGCAGTACGCGCACAACGCCAGCGTCCTGCACTGGAATGTCGTCCAGGGCTACGCGTCGTGGGGCCTGGGACTGTTCCAGCTGTTCTTCATCGTGAACTTCTTCATGAGCATCAAGTGGGGCGCGGCCGTGGACAGGAACCCGTGGGACGCGACCACGCTCGAGTGGTCCGCGCCGTCGCCGCCAGGCCATGGGAACTTCCTGACGGAGCCTGTCGTGTACCGCGGTCCATACGAATACAGCGTGCCCGGTTCGACGAGGGACTTCACGCCGCAATTCGAACCGGAGAGGGCGTAGATGCAAATTCCGTACATCACCGAAGCCAGGCCCGATTCAGGCCTGACGAACGGGAAACTTGGGATCTGGCTGTTCCTCGCGTCGGAAGTGATGCTGTTCGGGGCGCTCTTCTCGACCTACATCATCCTTCGCACGGGCGCAGTGGAGTGGCCGCACGGCGAACTGAACGTCTGGCTCGGCATGGCGAACACGTTCATCCTGATCGGATCGTCGGTCACGATGGTGATGGCGTGGGCGTCGCTGAAGCTGCACGATTTCAGCAAGCACCGCCTCTACCTCATCGCGACGTTCGTGCTGGCGGGGATCTTCCTCGTCAACAAGTACTTCGAGTACGCGGACCATCTTGGCCGCGGCGAAGGGCCGTGGCACAGCACGTTTCTGGCGATCTACTTCACGCTCACCGGGCTGCACGGCCTGCACATCATCGGCGGCATGGTGGTGATGGCGTATCTCCTCGGTCCGGGCGCGAAGATGTGGAAGACGAATCCCGAGCAGTTCACCGGACGCATCGAGATACACGGGGCTCTACTGGCACTTCGTCGACCTGGTCTGGATTTTCCTGTTTCCGGTCCTTTACCTCCTGTAGGAGACGGCATGCACTCGGACCACGACATCAAGAAGAGCATCCGCAGCTACATGATGATTGGCGCGGCGCTCTTCGTGTTCACCGGCATCACCGTGGCGGTCAACCAACTCCACCTCGCAGTGCCGGCCGCGATCACAGTGGCGCTCATCATCGCGACGATCAAGGGATCGATGGTGGCGTCGGTGTTCATGCACTTGAGCAACGAGAAGAAGTGGATCTACGGCGCGCTGATCCTGACGCTGATCGGCTTCGTCATTCTGATGACGGTTCCCGGCTTCACGGTGATGGATGGAATAGGCACGCCGATTCACGCGCCGGCGGCTGGAGCGCACGGAGGTCACTGAGGTGTCGCTAAAGGCGTTTCACCTGTTTTTCATCGCGATGTCGGTCATCCTTGCCGCCTTCACGGCTGCATGGGCGGTCGCGCAGTATCGCGCAGTCCACGACGCCGGATATATCGCGACCTGCGCGGTGTCAGCGCTCATGGGCGCGGGACTGATCGTCTACGGCGTCAAGTTCCAGCGGCGGAGCGCGAGGCTTTAGCCGAGAGAGAAAGAGAGCAGGAGCGCGAGGCTTTAGCCGAGCGAAAGAGAGTTATGCGGCATGCGTTGACGACAATCGCGATGATTCTGACGCCTGGGGTTGCGCTGGCATGTCCGGTGTGTTTCGGCGATGCCAACGCGCCGATGACGATCGCCACCAATAACGGCATCTGGTTCATGCTCGCCATCGTCGCGGTCATGCTGACCGCGTTCGCATCGTTCTTCATCTATCTCATTCGGCGCGGCCGGCTGGCCGCGCAGCAGGCTGACATGCCGGACGCGAGGACATACGGACCGCGCCACGGGCAGGAGGGGACCGTTCAATGCTGAGCTATCTGGGACTGCCGGTGCAGGCGTCCACTCACGCCGGCGAGATTGACAACATGATCTCGCTCGTCCACTGGCTGATGCTGGTCCTCTTCGTCGGGTGGGGCATTTTCTTCGTCTACGTCCTGTTCCGCTTCCGCAAGGGTGCGAACCCGCGCGCCAGCTACGACGGCGCCAAGGGCAAGGTGTCCAAAGGCATCGAAATCGCCATCGTCATCATCGAGATGGTGCTGCTGGTGTTCTACGCGATCCCGGCGTGGGCGCGTCGCGTGTCGAACTTCCCGACGGAAAACGAGGCGGTGGTCGTCCGTGTCGTTGCGGAACAGTTTGCGTGGAACATCCAGTATCCGGGACGCGACGGCAAGTTCGGGCGCACCGACGTCAACCTGGTGAGTGCCGACAATCCACTCGGCCTGGATAAATCCGATCCGGCTGCGAAGGACGACATCACGACGATCAACCAGTTGAACCTGCCGATCGATCGGCCGGTGCTCGTCCACCTGTCGAGCAAAGACGTCATCCACAGCTTCAGCCTGTTCGAGATGCGCGTGAAGCAGGACGCCATTCCCGGCATGACCATTCCCGTCTGGTTCATCCCGAACCGTGCAGGCCAATACGAGATCGCGTGTTCGCAGCTGTGCGGGCTCGGCCACTTCCGGATGCGCGGGTTCATCACGATCCAGAGCGCGACCGAGTATCAGAGCTGGATGGCGGATCAGGAGAAGCAGCTCACGGCTACGCCGTAACCATCAGAGCTGTAGCTCTCTTCCCACGTTTCTCTCTACGGCTCTCCGATACGCGAGCTCCGCGGCCGTCACATCCTCGACGGCCATCCCGAGTGATTTGAAGATCGTGATTTCCGAATCGTTCCGCCGCCGCGGGACGTTCGGATCGGCGAGCAGCTCTCCAAGTTCGGCCACGATGTGATCGGGCCCGAAGCGGCTTTCCTGAATGCCGATCACGACGTCGCCGGATTCGACGAGCGCCGCGGCGCGTGAGTCCACGAAGACACGCGCGCGCGCCGTCAGCGCGGGATCCATTTCCCGTTCGGTCGGGCGGCAGGCGCCCACAGAAATGACGTGCGCGCCCGGCTTCACCCATCCGTTCTCGAGCACGGGCGTCGCCGATGAGGTGGCGAGGACGATGACGTCCGCGCCGACCACGGCCTCGCCGGGATGATCCACGGCGCCGATCTGCGGGACGGATCCCTTTTCAAACGCGCCGAAGCCGGATTCTCGCGCTTCCCCGACGAATTGCTCGCGCCTGGTCTGGTTGGGACTCCACACCGTCACCTGGCGCAGGGAATGGACGTGCGCCAGTGCCTCGAGGTGGCTCCGTGCCTGCACGCCCGATCCGATGATCGCCAGCGACTTCGACGTCGGCCTGGCGAGCAGACGCGACGACACGGCGGACACCGCGGCGGTGCGCGCTTCGGTGATGTAGCGACCGTCGAGGAGCGCCAGGAGCGCGCCGGTCTCCGGATCGAGCAGCAGAATCGAGGCCAGGTGCGACGGTAATCCCCGTGCGGCGTTCGAACCAAACACCGTCACCAGCTTCGCGCCCAGCGCGGCCGGCTCTCTCGCGAGCGCCGGCATCGTTAGGAAGAATGCGTCGTTCCCAGCGACAGGAATCACCGCGCGGACCGGCTGGTCGACTCTGCCGGTAGAGAATCGCTCGAGCGCCGACGCCATGGTGTCGATGAGGTCGTCCATCGTGAGGACGGACTTGACGTCGGACTCGGTCAGCAGACGAAAGCGGATTGACATGAGCTGAGGGCTTCCCGAATGGTGTTGGCGTGAATCGTGACGATGGCGTCGACGTCGTTCGCGTAGCCGCCGCTCATGGCGACGGCGACTGGAAGGCTCCGGGTGCGGCAGCTGTCGAACACCAACCGATCGCGCGCGCGGAGTCCGGCGATCGTGAGCTTCAACCGTCCGAGACGATCGCCCTCGAAGGGATCGGCGCCCGCAAGGTAGAAGACGCAGTCCGGCTGGTGACCGTCGAGCACACGGGGAAGGTGCAACGCCAGCGCCGACAGATACTCGTCGTCTGACACGCCGTCGGCGAACGTGACGTCGAGGTCGCTGACTTCCTTCCTGAATGGGTAATTCTTCTCGCCGTGGAGCGAGAAGGTGAAGACGTCCGGTTCGTCGCGAAAGATCGCGGCTGTGCCGTTGCCCTGGTGGACGTCGCAGTCCACGACGGCGATTCTCGTGACCGTACGCTCGCGGAGGAGCACTCGTGCCGCCACCGCCACGTCGTTGAACACGCAGTAGCCTTCGCCGTGGTCGGCAAACGCGTGATGGGTTCCGCCCGCCAGATTCACGGAGACGGCCGGCTGCGAGCGGTGTGTCTCGGCGATCGCATCACGAGCGGCTGCGAGCGTCGCGCCGACCGACCGTCGCGAGCGTTCGACCATCATCGGCGACCACGGAAAACCGATTCGTCGCTGGGCGCTGGCGGAGAGGGTTCCTTGCCGAACTGCCTCGACATAGGCTTCCGTGTGCACCAGGCGCAGATCTTCCCAGGCGATCGGGTCGGGCAGCTGCAGGTCGGCCGGCGACATTACGCCGTCCACGACGAGCCGCTCGCGCAGCAGCCGGTACTTCGCCATCGGGAATCGATGATGCTCGGGCAACGGCAGCACGAAGGTATCGGAATAATAGGCGCGCAAGGTTCGCTAGGTTCGCGGAGTTCGCAAGGTTCTGCGATTATAAAGCGCGATGCTGACCCTTCGGACCATTGATGCCCACGCGGCCGGTGAACCGCTGCGACTGATCGTTGACGGGTTTCCCACGCCGCGCGGCCGGACGATGCTCGAGAAGCGGGAGTGGGTGAGGCGCCACGCCGACCACGTGCGTCGAGCGCTCATGCTCGAGCCGCGCGGACACGCGGACATGTACGGCGCCATTTTCACTGAACCCGTCACGCCAGGCGCGCACGCCGGCGTGCTGTTCATGCACAACGAGGGCTACAGCACCATGTGCGGCCATGGTGTCGTGGCGGTGACGACGATCGCGCTCGAGCGAGGACTGCTGGTGCCGGGTGGCGACGGCACGACCATCGTGTACGACTCGCCGGCAGGGACGATCCGGGCGCGCGCCCTCGTACGTGAGGTTCGTGAGGTACGTGAGGACGCCTTCGGTGACTCCGATCGGCGATCGGTGCGCGTCGAGCACGTGTCGTTCGTGAACGTGCCCTCGTTCGTGCTGCTGCCTGGCGTTGGCGTGAAGCTCGCGTCGCGCACGATCCGCGCCGATGTCGCGTTCGGCGGCGCGTTCTACGCGATTGTCGACAGCGAAGCCGTGGGACTCCCGATCGATCTCGCACACCTGCCGGAACTGCGCCGAGTCGGGATGGAGATCAAGCAGGCGATCGAGGCGCAGCACACGGTGCTCCATCCGCTCGAGCCGGGTTTGAAGGGCGTCTACGGCACGATTTTCACGGGTCCCGCCGACATTGCCGGCGCCGACCTGCGCAACGTCACGATCTTCGCGGACGCTGAGGTGGATCGATCGCCGTGCGGGACGGGGACGGCCGCCGTGATGGCGGTGCTGGATGCGATGGGCTTGCTGCTCGACGACAAGCCGTTCGTCCACGAGAGTCTGATCGGCACCACGTTCGTCGGCCGCGTCGCGTCGCGCACGATGGTTGGAGAGCATCCAGCCCTCGTGCCGGAGATTCAGGGCTCGGCCTGGATCACGGGCGAGCACACGTTCTACGTCGCGGACGACGATCCGCTCGGGCGGGGATTCAGAATCTAGTCATCGGTTTCTGATACCCGATCGCCAGGCCGTCCTTGCGGACGTCGGATCCCCCCATCAGCACGCCCGTGCGCGGATCGAGCAGGATGCCCTGGTAACCGCCGAACGCGCCGCCCGGCGAGTTGTTGACCGTCACCTTGTGGCCTCGAGCTTCGAGACCCGTGCGCGCGGGTTCCGGCACGTTGCGCTCGACGAGCAGCCCGTTGTTCCCGTGATTCACGCGGGCGGCTTCGCCGGCTTCCTGGACGTTCATGCCGAAGTCGATCAGGTTCACCAGAACCTGCGTGTGACCCTGCGCCTGGTGGTCGCCCCCCATCACGCCGAACGAGAACCACGGCTTTCCGTCCTTCATCACGAACGCCGGAACCAGCGTGTGCAGCGGCCGCTTGTGCGGCGCGATCTGGTCCGGGTGGCCTGGCGTGAGGTTGAAGCCGGCGCCGCGGTTGTGCAGCAGGATGCCGGTGTCGCCCGCGACGATGCCGGATCCGAAGTCGGAGTACAGCGATTGAATGAGCGAGATGAAGTTGCCCTTGCCGTCCGCGGCGGTCATGTAGATCGTGTCGCCGCGATCCATACCGGTAAAATTCTGATCTCTTTCATTTCGGGGTCCCAACCCCGGTCCGGCGTAGGGTGCGCCTGTCGACGGATTCGCCACAACGCCCGCTTTATATTCCCCGGCGGCGTGCTGCGGATCGATCTCCTTGCGCCGCGCGGCCGCGTAATCCTTCGAGATGAGGGTTTTGAGGAGCGGTGCCGGTACCGAGTCCGGATCGGCGAGGTAGGCGGCCCGATCCGCAAACGCGATGCGCTTGGCTTCGACGAGCGCGTGCAGATACGCCGCGGAGTTGTGGCCCATCGACTTCACGTCGAAGCCCTCGAGGATGTTCAGCATCTCGAGGACCAGGAAGCCCTGCGTGTTCGGCGGCATCTCGAAGACCTGATAACCGCGGTAGCTCGTGGAAATCGGTTCGACCCAATCCGCTTTGTGATCGGTGAAGTCGCGCTCCTCGAGAAGGCCGTCCCGCTTTCTCATGTCGGCGACAATGGCGCGCGCGATCGGACCCTTGTAGAACGCGTCGCGTCCGCCTTTGCCGATCGCGTCGAGCGTCGTCGCAAGCTTCGGATTGGCGAACACCTCCCCGGGCGCCGGCACGTGGCCGTTCGGAAGGAACGTCGCGGCCGTCACCGGATCCGCCGCGAGTTTCTTCTCACTCGCCTTCCACTGGTAGCTGACGATTTCGGCGACCGGGTAGCCGTTCTTCGCGTAATCCGTCGCCGGCGCGACAGCGCGCGCCATCGTGATCGTGCCGTACTTGGACAAGAGCTCCGACCAGCCTTCGACCACTCCCGGTACCGTGACGGAGAGGACGCCGGCACCGGGCATACGCGTCTGATTGCGCTTCGCGTACGCGTCGGGCGTCGCCCCGTAGGCCGAACGCCCGCTGGCATTCAGCGCACGCAGCGTTTTCGACTTCGCGTCATAGACGAGCGCGAATAGGTCGCCGCCGATGCCCGTCATCGACGGTTCGACGACCGCGAGCACGGCGGCCGCGGTGACGGCTGCGTCAATCGCGTTGCCTCCGTCCTGCAGCACCTTCAGCCCGGCGGCCGAGGCGAGCGGCTGGCTGGTCGCGATCATGCCGTTTCTGCCGAGGACCACCGATCGCGTCGAGAACGGGTTCGCGGCAGGACGATCGCCCGGATGTGGACGGGTGTCCGGACTCTGCGCGGATCCGGTCACCACGACGAGAAGGCCGGCAGTGACGGCGATGGCGACGGTCTTCATGCGCCCTCCAGAAAGGCCCGCGTCAGGCGTTCGAGCAGCTGCGGCAGCGTTTCACCGTCCAGCGCAAACGCGCTCGTGGCGGGCGACCACGAGAGTTTATAACTTCTGGCCATCGCCGACACCCAGATCTGGCGGACCGGCGCGTTCGGGGAGACGACGAATTTCGTCTCCGATGGTTCCTCGAACACGATGTTCAGCACGCCGTTCTGAAGCTCGACCTCGAATCCGTCGCTGTCCGCGAGCGGAAGGAGCGCGCGCCGCGCGGCTTCGAGCGCGACGTCGCTTTGGACACGGAAGTCTTGCTCGCTCAGTGCTGGCATGGGGCTGTCAAACCTCGTTAAACCTTTCCGGGGGGTGGTCCGTCTAACCCAGATGGAAAGAGGAGAACGAAAATGTTCGAATGGACTTTCTCATCTACGGCCGAAATCGTCGTCGGCGTCCTGCTGCTCGTCGTAATCGCCTCAGTGCTCGTCTAATCGTCAGCTGTCCTTCTTGACAGCCATGTAGCTGCGACGGGCGCGCGCCGTCATCCCCGGCTTCTTGATCCGCACGGCAAGCTTGTGCAGTTTGCCGTCCAGCTGCTTCGCCTCGAATCCGAGCGCGTACTGGCTATGGAGCTCCTGGGCGACCCGGGTGAACGTCGAGGCAAGCTCGGCGGACTTCTTCAGCTCGAAGAAGCCTCCGCCAGTTTCATCTGAGATTTTTCGCAGACCACGGTCGGGTTTCGTGCGCACGACCCGCTGACCGTCGAAGTATTCGCTCTCCAGCCCCACCGAGTAGACCATCACGTCTTCATCGCGCGCGCGATCAGTGACTCGTCCGAGTCCCACTTTGCTCGCGGTGTCGTCGCCGTCGGTGAACACCAGGATCACTCGGCGCCCCTCGACGCCCTTGAGCTCGTCGAGCGACGCGTTCACCGCATCCCAGAGCCGCGTGCCGTTCCCGTAGTCGAGATCCTTGATGTCGCTGACCAGCTCGTCACGGTTGTTCGTGAAGCGCGAACTGAATTGGATCTTGTCGTTGAACGCGCCGACGCGCGCCTTGTCGGCGGGCAGCAGGCGAAGCACGAACTGTTCGGCCGCCTGGCGCAGCAGCGCGATTGAGCTCGTCATGCTTCCGCTCGTATCGAGCATGACGACGACCGTGATGGGCTGGACCCTGTTGTCGAAGATCGTGATCGGCTGCGGCTGATCGTTGTCCAGGATTTCGAAGTCATCGATCTCGAGTCCCGGAACCAGACGCCGTTCGGCGTCGCTGACCGTCGCGAAGATCGACACGATGGCGCCGCTGCCCGACTTGAACGTCGTCGGCGGCTGCTGCTGCGCGGAAATCGAGGAGGCGGCCAGCAGGGCGAGGAGCAGCGTGACGCGAGGCTGACGGTTCATGGTTCCCAGCTTATCGCAATCGCGCGCGCCTGGCGCTCTTACCGGGGCGCCTGCCGATCGGCTGCGGTCAGCGCGCGGCGGATGGCCGGCTCGAGGGCAATCGCCATCAGCCTGTAACCGTCGGGTGACGGGTGCAGGTCGTCGGGAGACGACACGAGACGGTCGGGATCGCCCGGCATCGCAACCGCGGATCGCGTGTCGCAGAACGTGACCTCAGCGTGCGACCGCGCGTATTCCCGGATCCAGTCGTTCACCGCGTGCATCCGCGAGTTCTGATCGGGAGTCGCGGTGTTGAACGGGATGATCGTGCCGGCGACGACTGTAATATGCGCAGCGCGCGCCGCGTCGTACATGGCCTGAAGCTGGCTTTCGACGGTTGTCGCAGATAGCCCCTGATAGAGGTCGTTTACGCCCGCGATGATGACGACGACCGACGGCTGTGCCGCGACGACGTCGCGGTTGAAGCGATCGTGAATCTCGTCGGAGCGTTCGCCGTTCACGCCCCGGTTGAGAATCTGCCAGTCAGAATGCGTGATCTGCAGCCAGTACGCGTACTGGCTCTCGACGTCACCGGCGCCGGAGGGCGGCGCTTCGATCGGAGACTTGAATCCCGGGGTTCCTGCAGTGGTCGAATCGCCGAGCGCGACGATCGTCACGGAGGTCACGGGCGCAGCCATCAGCACCCGTCAGTATCACCCGGCCGGATGCGCGCGTGCCACACTACAACACTGGCACGACGATGATGTTGAAGGTTCTGCGTCCGGTCCGCTCGAGAAACGCGATTTCTCGGCCATCGTCGGACCAGGCGGGTAGCAACACGTCGCTCGTGCCCGCGACGTCCTGTGTCGCACCCTCGACGTTCATGATGACGAGGCGGCCGGGTTGCGAGCGGAACGCGATGAGACGAAGGTCTTCCGGAGACCAGGAGAAGGTGTAGCCGGGAACGATCTGTTCGTCGACGAACTTGCCGATGATCTTGTTCTTCAGCAGAAGAGTGCTGGTGATCTGCGAACCACCGGATTGCTTCGAACGCATCAGCGCCTCCCCGCTGACGAACGGTTGCAGGTAGACGGCTTTGTTCTCGGAAGTTCCGTTCAGATTGTCGAGCATCGTCCGGCGCACGTCGACGGTAATCGTCATCATGGGATCGCCGAAGGCGCTCTTCGCTGATTTCCACTGCCAGTAGGACGCCAACCAGACGGGCTCGGCGTCCGTGGCCCGCGGCGCTTCACCCTGACGAATCAGAAAGTGACGCCACTTCAACTGCTCGACGTCCTGCCCTTCGACCAGCTGAAGGTACAGCTCGCTTCTGTCTTCGGACCAGGCGAGGCGCGCGGGCCGACCCTTCAGCTCGCCGACATCGATACGGGCCCAGACCATCGGCTGGCCGAGGGTTACCAGCAGCGCAAGCACGGAAAGCATCGGGATTTCCTGTTACGGGCTCGACGTCGCTCCGTCGACGACGACGGTGACGTCAGTGGGCGCGCGCAGCAGGGTATCGTGGCCGAACGCGCGAATCGTGTAGGTGCCGGCCTTGGAGAACGTGGCCTTGAGCTCCACCTTGCCGTCGACGACCTTGATGTAGCCCTCGGGATCGAACGAGACGTGCGCCGGACCCCGGTAGACCTGCCAGAGCACCGAAAGCGCATTCTGCACGGGACGCGGACGCGGCGGCAGCGGAACGTTCACGGGAGACGGCGGTGCGCCGCGCAGCGATGGGTCGAGCGGGCGCGGCGCCTTCGGCTTCTGATTAAGCACTGGAATGCCGTCGTCAGTCACCGACGCGCTGATTGTCACCGGCGTCCCCGCACGCGGACGCGCGATCGGATCGATCGTCACGACCGGCGGCACGTCTTTGTTGATCAGCTCGTTGCTGATCTGGATGCCGCCGTTGTTCGACACCTCGACCTTGCGATCGATTTCCCAGATGTCGAGCAGGGTGGCCCGCGCCACTTCGGTCTTGCCGTTCGCGGTGATGGTCCAGACGAGCTCTTTCTTCCTGTCCCAGTCTTTCGGGACGTTCACCTTGAAGAGGAAGTGGTTTTCGCGGGGATAGAAATACGTCGGCTGCCCGCGATCCGCAGGACCCGGGTCGAATCCGTTCTGCGCGCTGACAGGTATGGCCAGTTCCTCGACATGGTTCCGGTTCAGATACCCGAACACCATGTTGAAGCTGCCGTCAGGCACACGTTCCCATCCTTCGTAGACGGGAACCACGCCCTGGCCCGAGTTGAAGCGGATGTGCAGCTCGGTCGACTGCGACTGCGCGACGAGCGGCGCGATGGCGAGCGACGCCAGGGCAATCCGCAATCCAACCCGAAATCTGCGCTCCGAAATCCGCATTGCTTATTGCGGCTGCTGCGAAGCCGTCGTCGTTGTCCTCTTGGTGCCTTTGCGCGCATCGAACTCCGCCTTGTACTCCTCGTCGGTGAGGTCGTACCAGGTGATCCACGCGAAACCCATCTCGTCGATGGTCCGCTGTCCGCTGCCGACCCAGTTGCGCGGATCGGGATTGGCTCGGCTGGGAGAGTTGTCGTGCCACGAGATGACGTGAAGCACCGTGCCAGCCGGGTAGATCGGCGCGACATCGTCTGAATAGACGGCGACGATGTGCCAGTTGAAGCTCCAGTCGGCGCAATTGATTTGCTCGGTTTTGTTGTCGGGATAGATCAGCTCGATACACTGCCGCTTCCCGCGCGTGTGCATGTGCGGCTGGAACGCTGTGATCCTGCCCGGCTTGTTGAAGCGTGTGTATCCGTCGCTTCTGACGTATGTCGAGCCGCCAGGGATGTCGAGCGGTTCGGTCGGCTGTCCAAGCTGCCTCGAGTAGACGACGTGCTTCGGCTGGTAGCCCTTCGGGTAGAGAACGATGCCGAGTTGCGACTGATCGCTCTGTTCCTTGCCGACGGAGTGGTAGTGGAAGTCGAACTTGATCTTCGATCCGGCCTTCAGCAGCCGACCAGTTCCTTCGGGGAACAAGTCGCCGTTCTTGCCGACCGCGAACTCGTTGAGGAAGTCGCCCGCGTCGACGTTGCTGTCGTCGCCGTTGCTGTCGCCCGTCATGTCCGCGTCGACCGCGTACGTGAGCAGATGGTGAACGACAGCAGTGTTGCCCGGCTTGCTCTCGATCGCCTTGATGTAGCGATCCTCGGTGAGGCCGGTGTCGACGTAGTAGCTGCCCCACCAGTCGGACGCTTCTGCGGGTACGACGTGTTTCGGCGAGGTGACGATCAGATCGGGCTTACCGATGTGCCAGCGATCGGCGTCGTCGAACTCGCGCGACTTCGGCATATCGGCAATGTTGCCCTGCGGCGCGCCGGCGTCGACCCACGCGACGATCTTCGCGACTTCATCCGGGCGTAGCGTCGGGTCGTTCTTGAAGCTCTGGAGGCCGACGTGCGGATCGATGCCCCACGGCGGCATCGTGCGCTCGGTGACTTGCTGCTTGATCGCGCGTGCCCAGGGCCTGACGTCCTGGTACGTGAGCAGCGACATCGGCGCCATCTGGCCCGGCCGGTGGCAGCTCTGGCAGGACCTCTGGAGGATCGGCGCAATATCCTTCGTGAAGGTCACGGCGGGCTGCGCGCCGGCCGACGCGGCCACAGCGACAAAGCCAACAGTAACAGGGACCAGCCGGAGCAATTTCATCAGCGTTTTCATGAGCGGGCCTCCGCTGTAAGATCTCCGCATGATGCGCCCATTCAAGGGCGTTCGCAAGACTGAAAGTCTGGTCTTTCCCGCTGTTGCACTGGCCGGCGCCGCGGTCATTTCCGGAGGAATTCTCGTCAATTTCGCCAGGGGGCCGGCCGAGCGTGCGGTGGTCGGCCGTCCCATCCAGGCGCCCCAGGCCGGCTATACCTCGTCTGACACCTGTCGCGCGTGCCATCCAAGTCAGTACGCGTCGTGGCATGCCTCCTACCACCGGACCATGACCCAGCTGGCGACGCCGTCTACCGTGCTGCCCGCGTGGGATGGCGTGACCGCAGAGGACGCGCGTGGCGCGCTCGCGGAGCGCGAGGCTTCAGCCGAGCGAGCGGGGATGATGCAACTCGAGCGCGACGGCCGAACGCTCTGGGCCACGTTCGCCGATCCCGATGATGCGGGCGGCGTGCGTCGAATCAGGCGACAGGTCGTGATGACCACCGGATCGCACAATCAGCAGATTTACTGGTACGCCACGGGCAACAGCCGCGTGCTGGGACAACTGCCGGCGATCTGGCTCGCTGCCGAGCGGACGTGGATCCCGCGCCGCGCCGCAATCATGGCGCCGCCGGCGTCAAGGCACGTCTCGGAGACCGGCGCGTGGAATGGCGTCTGCGTCGCGTGTCACGCGACGAACGGCCGGCCCGAGCTCGACGCGCCATTCGGTTCACGGCCGGTGGCCGCGTTGATTGCGAACACGCGCGCGGTGGAGTTCGGCATCGCCTGCGAGACATGCCACGGTCCCGGCCAGGCGCACGCGAGCGCGAATCGGAATCCGCTGCGCCGCTACGAGCTCCATTTCAGGCGCGGCGGGGACGATGACACGATCGTCCAGCCGGCGCGCCTCGACGCCGAGCGCGCGTCGCAGGTGTGCGGCCAGTGTCATGCGTTCTGGGAGTTCTCCGACGCGCAGTCCGAACGTCAGGCGAACTCGCAGGGCTTGCCGTATCGACCAGGTGACGACCTTGCCGCCACGCGATTCATCGTGCAGCCGACGAGGAACCGCGACACGCCCACCATGCAGGCACTGCTCGCAGCGGACGCCGGTTTCATCCGCGACGTCTTCTGGCCCGACGGGATGGTTCGCGCAACGGGCCGCGAGTACAACGGTCTGCTCGATTCGCCGTGCTACGAAAACGCCGCCAACGGGCCGCGGCGAATGACCTGCTTCTCCTGTCACGCCATGCACAAGCCCGCTGATGACGGGCGCAGCCTGAGGGACTGGGCAGACGGTCAGCTTGCGCCGCGCGCGCTCGGAAATGGGGCCTGCGCCGAGTGCCACCGCACCAGCAGCGAACACTCTCACCATCGTCCGGAGTCGGCGGGCAGCTCCTGCGTCGAATGCCACATGCCGCACACGACGTACGGCCTGCTGAAGACGATCCGCAGCCACCAGATCAGCAGTCCCTCAGTGGCGGCAACTGTCGCGACCGGGCGCCCCAATGCGTGCAATCTGTGTCATCTCGACAGAACGCTCGCGTGGACAGCCGGCTATCTCGAACGTTGGTATCGCGCGCCGAAACCGTCGCTCAGCGAAGACGAGCAGTCGGTGGCCGCGTCCGTGCTGTGGCTGCTCAAAGGCGACGCCGGCCAGCGCGCGATCATCGCGCAGGCGATGGGCAGGCGACCGGCGCAGCAGGCCTCGGGGTCCGCGTGGCTCGCGCCGTACCTCGCGCTGACCGAGAAGGATCGCTACGACGCCGTGCGGATCATTGCGACGCGTTCGCTGAAGACGTTGCCGGCGTTCCGGCGCGACCAGCTGCCCCCCGGCAACTCTGAGCTGCTCATCAATGCCGATGGAACCTTTGACGCGCCGCGGGTCAACCGCCTCGTTCGCGAGCGCGACAACCGGCCACTGGTGTACCGGGAGTAGGCAGGGTGGACTACGCACGCCGGCATCTTCGCGTTGGCTGGTCCGCGCTGCTGGTTTTTGCGGCGCTGGGGCTTTTTCTCGAAGCGTTGCAGGGCTTCAAGGTCGCCGCCTACCTCGATGTGTCGAACGACACGCGGCGCCTCATGTGGCGTCTTGCCCATGCACACGGAGGATTGCTCGGGGCGATCAATATCCTATTCGCCCTGACGCTCAAGGCCACGCCGACGACGTTTCCAGGCGTGCAGCGGATTTCCGTCGGCCTGATCGCGTCAACGATCCTCCTGCCGCTCGGCTTCTTCCTCGGCGGCGTCGTCTTCTACAGCGGCGATCCGGGGGTCGGCGTGCTGCTCGTCCCGATTGGCGCCACGCTTCTGCTCCTGTCCCTCTACTGGATCGCCAGTGCGGTATCGAAGACGCGGTGAAGGAGCGCGAGGCTTCAGCCGAGCGTTCGCCATTCCCCTCGAAGAAACGCCATCGACGTGCCCGCAAACGCGGCTGCGTGCGGTCCGAAGATTGGTCCATGCCCGCCGTTCGGGACGATCCATAGAAACGATTCCTTGATGGCCTGGTGCAGCTCGAACGCCAGCGAGACCGGATACATCGGTTCGGTGCCGAAGTATTCGCGATCGCCGAACACGACGAGCGTGTCCGCGGTGATCTTCGCCAGCCGCGCCGGTGTGAACATCACATCGTCGTCGTTGACCGCCATCTGGCGGGTCTGTTGGATGAGCGCCTGGAACTGCTGTTCGCCTCTCGCGTGAAAGGCGCGAACGGCCGCCCGCTGGCCTTCGGGGATCATGGCTTCGGAGTAACGCCGCTGGATGGCTTTCGCTTCGGGCGGGAAGTACGGCGGCGCGCTGACGACGACCATGGACTGGAGACGCGACGGCTGCAGCGTGGCCATGTGGAGCAGTGTGATGCCGCCGCCGCTCAGCCCGATGGCCTTGATCGTGCCGATGTGGAGGGAGTCGAGCAGCGCGAACAGATCCAGCGCCGCCTGACGGAACGAGAAGGCGCCGGCCGGATTCGTCGAGCGCCCGTGGCCGCGCAAGTCCGGGGCGATCACGCGGAAGCCTTCCGGATTCTTCGGAAAGACGTACTGCCAGTTGGCGCCGATGCCCATGAACCCGTGGACGAGCAGGAGCGGTTCGCCGTCGCCGCGCGCGTCAAACCAGAGCTGACAGCCGTTGATGTCCGCGAGCATCGAGCCCTTCCTTTCTTCGAGCGAGAGATTATGAAGGGCGGCTCGAGGCCGAACCAGTCTGGCGGAACCCTTGATAGGATGGGATCATCCCCACCGCAGCAGGGTCCGCACGCAGGGTTCGACTGTCCGTATTGCCGACTTGCCTGGGTCTATCGCCTATCTCATCGCCGACTTGACGAGTCGGATATCCCGAGTGATAGACTGAGCCTACATTCTGAGACTCAGTCTCATTTCTGGATTTCAGGCTCATGCTGCAGGCGCTGGTCATCACACTTCGCGAAGGGCTCGAAGCCTTCCTCATCGTTGCCATCAGTCTGTCGTACCTGCGCAAGTCCGGCCGCCAGGCGCTGACCTCCGCGGTCCACTGGGGCATTGCGGCTGCCGTTGGCGTGAGCGCACTGGGTGGCTACCTGCTCTACAACGCGGCGAACCAGGAATGGCTCGAGGGTCCGTTGGCCCTTGCGGCCGCCGCTTCCGTCACGTGGATGGTCATTCACATGTGGCGCGCCGGACGCCGCATGAAGGGCGACATCGAGGGTCGCCTTCAGGCCTCGTCCATCAGGCCCGGCGCCGCGGCGTTTATCGGTGTCTTCCTCTTCACCCTGCTCATGATCAGCCGCGAGGGTATGGAGACGGCGCTGCTCCTGATGCAACTTCGCGAAACCGCGAATCTGCTGACCGGCGCTCTCATCGGCGTCGCGGGCGCGGCCGGCGTGGCGTGGCTCTGGACGCGTTACGGCCATCGCGTGAACCTCGCGCTTTTCTTTCAAGTCACCGCGATCTTCCTTTTCGTATTCGTCGTCCAGCTCGTCATTGCCGGCGCGCATGAGATGTCCGAGCAGCACTATCTGCCGTACAGCGAATTCATTCATCAGTCCACCGAGTCGTGGGGGCCCGACAGTCCGTTCGGCCACTTGCTGACGTATATGCTGGTGTTGCTCCCGCTCGCCTGGTTCACCGCCAAGGCGCTGTTTTCACACCGTCCGGTGCTGCAGCGCACCGCGCCGATCCCCCGGGCTGAAACCGTCACGCAGGACGCGTAAGATTCGGGCGTGGCCAAGCCGCCCGTTGTCGCCCGCCTTTCCTGGAAACACTCGCTGGTCTTCGACGCAATCAGCGGCGAGAATTCGATCGTCATTGACAGCGCCAGCCGCGGAGGACCCTCACCCTTGCAGATGCTCGCCGTCTCGCTGGCGGGTTGCATGTCCATGGACGTCGCGCACATCCTGACCAAGGGCCGGCACCCGTTTCGCGCGTTAGGATGCGAACTCGTCGCAGAGCGCGCGCCCGAAAACCCTCACCGCTTCACGGGCGTCACGATTCAATTCACCGTCGAGGGCGAGGTTCCGGACGAGGCGGTCGCGCGAGCCATTCAGTTATCGCATGACACGTACTGTTCGGTGTGGCATTCGATGCGACAGGAGATCCCGTTCACGACGTCGTTCCGGGTGATCCGGTGACGCTTGTGCCCGCGTCCGGCATATGGACGATGAGCCCGCCGGATCGAGTGGTTTTCGAATAACCGGCAACCAGCTGCTCGCTGTACTTCTTCGGGTCGAATTCGAACGCATCGCGCGGATCAGCATCGACGAGCAGCAGGTCCGCATCAACCATCGTCAGACGGCCGAACGACAGCGTGCCGCCGCGGTAGTACATGTAGTTGGCGACGCCCGATATCGGCGGCTCGAACGCTTGAACGCTGGCGGCACCGAACTGCATCATCAGGTTTCCCCCTTCCATCCACGCGCCCGTCAGCGTGCCGCTGATTCGCGGTGGTGGCAGCATCAGCTGTGGATCGAGGAGCAGATCATCGTCGTCGATCGCGACGCCGGGCGTCTTCTTCATCGACACCACTCGCTCGAGTTCCAGACCGAAGAAATCCAGAAGACGCTTGGAGACGAAGCCGGCGGCCGTCAGCGACGTCGGATGAATCCGCAGCTTTCCCTCTGGTGTGACCGCGACGCTCGCACGCATCCGGAAGGAGATCGGCACGCCCTTCTTCAGCGTCCCCGACTGGACCAGCTCGTTGCCCTCGATTGCGATCGCGAGCTTCTTGATCGGTGCGTCCGCGGCGGCGAAAACGTAGCGGTTCATCAGGTTCGTCAGACTCGCGCCGTCCACGGCCGTCCGCGCGTAGGTGATGCTGACTGTGTAGGAGTTGATGTCGTCGAAGGAAGGCGGACCCTGCGTCCGGCTCTCGAGATGGCCGCGCAAGTCGTCGATCCGCAATGACGCTCCATAGCCCAGGTGCATCATGACGTGCCGCATGCGGACGCCAACTTCGGGCGGAGCAGCTCGACCGTCTGCCGACCCGATGAGGAATACCAGCAGAGGTATCAGCGTTCTCATGGTGCGCGAGTGAGTGGCATATCGCGTACCAATGGATACAATCTCGTCCGTGGCCGCCGCGTCCGCTCGCAAGACTTACATCGACTGGGCCAGAGGTCTTGCCGTTCTCATCATGATCGAGGCGCACACGATCGATGCGTGGACGCGCGCCGCGGACCGGACGTCAGTTCTGTTTGGGTATCTGACGATCGTCGGAGGGTTTGCGGCCCCGCTGTTTCTCTGGCTGGCCGGACTGGGCGTCGTCATGTCCGCCTCGCGGACGGAATTGCGAACCGGCAGTCGCGCGACGGCGGTCGAAAGTGCCTGTCGTCGGGGTCTCGAGATTTTCGTTCTGGCATTTCTGTTCCGCCTGCAGGCCTTCATCGTCAGCCCCGGCAGCCACCCGGTCAGCCTGTTCCGTGTGGATGTGCTGAACATCATGGGCCCGGCGATGGTTGTCGCGGGCCTCGCGTGGGCCATGAGCAGTCGTGCACCGGTCCAGGTCCTCGTTTACGCGATCCTTGCCGCGTTCGTCTCGATGGTGACGCCAATCGTGCGCGCGGCGTCGTGGGTCAGCCGACTACCGATCTGGATCCAGTGGTATCTGCGACCTGCGGGTGAGTACACGACGTTCACACTGCTCCCGTGGGCTGGTTTCGTGCTGGCTGGAGCGGCTGTGGGCGCGATGGTGGTCGCGGCTCGTGATGATCGCACAGCGAAACGTCGCTCCCGCGCGATTGGAATCGGGGGTGCTGTGCTGTTGTCGATTGGCTATGCGACGGCGTTTCGCCCGTCGATTTACAGTGTGCCGTCCGCGTTCTGGACGAGCTCGCCGACCTGGTTCGCGATGCGCACGGGACTGATGATGGTGATGTTCGCGATTCTGGCCGCCATTCCTGAACGGGGAGGTTGGGCGTTTTCGTGGCAGGTGCCACTCGAGACGTTGGGTCGAGCCTCGCTGTTCGTCTACTGGATCCATGTTGAGCTGGTTTACGGCTACGCCAGCTGGCTCTGGCGTCATCGTCTGCCGGTCTGGGGAAGCGTGGTCGCCTGCATCCTCTTCACGGCGCTGATGTACGGCGCAGTCGTCGCGCGCGATCGGTTCGTCGCGAGGCGCCAGCGGCCGGCGACATTTCGAGGCCCTGCGGCGCTCTCGGAAGCGTAGAATCTTCCTCGGAGGACGTCCATGAATCGCCGAGATTTTGCCCGCCTGCTGGCCATCGGTGGCGCCGCGCCGTTTATCACGCCGGAGGTCGCGTGGGCCCGGGGCGCGCCGTGCGGCCAAACTTCCGCCGACCCCGGCGTCACCGGATGAGAAATTCTGGCTGGCGGTCCGCGATCAGTTCGTGATGCCGAAAGACCTCACGATGCTGAACGCCGCGAACCTGTGTCCGTCATCCGAGCCCGTGCTCGACACGCTGTACAAGGCGACGCGTGACATGGACCAGGATCCGTCGCAGGACAACCGGGTGAAGCTCGGAGACGGGCGAGAGGCGACACGAAAGGCACTGGCGGACTTTTTGCGCGTCACGCCGGAAGAGATCATCATCACGCGGAACACGAGCGAGTCGAATAACCTCGTGTCGACCGGCATCGATTTGAAGGCCGGCGACGAGGTCCTGCTTTCGTCGGACAACCATCCGAGCAATCACACCGCGTGGCAGGAGAAGGCGAAGCGGTTCGGCTTCACCGTCATCGACGTGCCCACGCCCAATCCGCATCCCGGGGCGGATACTACGTCAATGCGTTCACGAAAGCCATCACGCCGCGGACGAAGGTCATTGCGATCACGCATCTGACCAGCACCGTCGGCGATCTGTTCCCGGCGAAGGAGATCTGCCGCATTGCCCGCGAGCGCGGCATTCTGTCGCTCGTGGATGGCGCGCAGACCTTCGGATTGCTGGACGTCGATCTGAGCGACATGCAGCCGGACTTCTACAGCGGCAGCGCGCACAAGTGGCCGTGCGGTCCGAAGGAGAACGGCGTGCTCTTCATCAACAAGAGCGCACAGCCGAAGATCTGGGCGTCGATCTTCAGCGCCTACCCGGGCCGCGTGGGTATCTCCAAGTCGTTCGAGGGATTTGGTCAGCGCGACGAGCCGGCGATGATCGCGTTCGGTGAGGCGCTGAAACTCCAGACTGAAATCGGGCGCGCGCAGATCGAGCGGCGATCCCGCGAACTGACGCAGGCGCTGATGGCGGGGCTGAAGAAGATCGACGGCGTCAAGATCTGGACGAGTCCGGAGCCGTCACGGGCCGTCGCCGTTTTGTCGTTTCAGCCGGGAACCCTGGACGCTCGCAAGCTGGCGACCGCGTTGTATCAGAAGGATCGGATCGGCTGCGCGACGCGTGGTGGCCAGGATCGGCCCGGCCTGCGGTTCTCGCCGCACTTCTACAATACGCACGCGGACGTCGACCGCACCCTCGCTGCGGTCAGGAAATACATGGCGGCGGGCGTTTGACGGGCGAGAGCCCTACTAGGGCCTAGGGATTAGGGCTCAGGGATGAGTGAAGGGCCGAGGGTTCGTGGCGTAGACCCTCTGCCCTCGTCCCCTCATCTCATCCCTAGTCCCTAATCCCTAAGCCCTCGTCAGAAGGGCTTGAACGGGTCGCCAGGCTTGACGTGACCCTGGTCGTCGTACACCGCTCGCTGGACGAAGTTGCTCCACCGATCGTAGACGACGATTACGGCTCCACTATCACCCACGACACGCCACTCGTAGCGCGGGAACAGCGCGTGGACGAGCAATCCCACCGCGACGAGCGCCGCCGCGACGAGCGTCATGATCTCCCTTCTGTGCCATCGTTCAGTCCTTCTCCAGGATCGCGATTCCGCAATACCAGCGCTGCCACAACAGGATCGCCTGCACCAGCGCGTGCCGCAACGGGCCAAACCGCCTCGCGTAAAGCGCTTTCCCGAGGTGTTGAGGGGCAGGCACTACGCGACATCGCCTGAAGCCGACTGCCAGACCCGCGCGACGGACCCGAGACGGGGGCATGTCGCGATCGGTGACGTCGTAGGCCGCGTCGATCTCTCGCGATCTTCTCGCGCATGTCCCCGCCCCGGTTCGAGGACGATACAGATGCCTCCCGGCCGAAGTGCGCGAAACGCACCAGCCAGCGCCCGCCGCTCGTCGAGTGAATGATGCAGCGCGTCGAAGAAGACGACGACGTCGAATTCGGATGTGAACGCCAGCGCCTCGGAGTCGGCCACGAGGAATCGTGGTGGGTTGCCTTCACGAAACACCGGATGGGCGTTCGCGAGGGCGATGGCGTCAGGCGCGACATCAGTGGCGACAACGTCGTATCCTCGCCGCGCGAGGAAGTAGGCGAGCCAGCCCGTTCCGCAGCCGCATTCGAGGACGCGCGCAGGCGGCCTGGGCAGGAGACTGAAGAGCGCGCCGGCCCGCAGCAGATACAAGCCGCAGTCGTCGTCGGAGAACGGCTTGCCGACCGCGTGCTGCCGTCCGGCGTCGCCGATCCGCTCGTAGTAACTCAGTTCGCCCGCACGCGGCATGGGTCAGTGTGCGGGGATGTTCGCGGCCGACGCTCGTGCCGGCGGGAGCCATCAGTGCTGCCCGGCCGTCGAACCCGCGGGCTTGTCCGGCACGGTCTTGATGTCGTTGAAGTTCAACACGGTGTTGAAGAGCATGTTGAACTCGCCGAAGTTCTGCCACCGATAGCACGGGTTGCCGGCAAACAGGATGACGCGTCCTTTGCCGGCCGGCTCGTCGATGATGGCTGCGCGATTTCTGATTTCCGCGGCGCCGCGCATGAGCCCGCTCAACACGTGATCGTCGCCGCCGGGGTAGCGCATCAGAACAGAATTCGGCGTCGGTGGCGGTCCGGGCGGCGGTGCGTCGAATGGATTGACGTTGGTCTGAACCGTGAGGAGTGGTCCGCTCGCATACCGTACCGGGAATCATCTTCTTGTCGTAACCGTAGAAGATCGGATGCTCCGGCTTGAGGATCTCCGCGTCGACAATTGGTCCGGGTGCGTAGAACTGCGGCGACGTGCGCGCGGCATCGACGCGCGGCGCAATGCCGAATTCAGCGGGGAAGATAGCTGGCGGTTCCCAGCGTGACGAGCACGCCGCCGGCCTTCACGAACTTTTCGAACTCCGCGACACCCTCGAGCCCCATGCCGCCGGTGATGTCGTCGGACTCTCCGTAGCCCCCGAGGAACTTGAACTTGTCGGACTTCTTGTATTCGATTGGCTGTCCACGATTCTCGATGTCGAAGACGATGCGCTTGCCGCTGCCGCCCTGCATCGGCATCACGATGACGTCGTAGGCGGATTTCAGGTCGCCTCTCCTGACGCGCTCCTTGTAGATCAGGTCGAAGGGGACGCCGAACTTGTCGAAGGCATACCGCACCCACCCGACTTCCTGCGTGTTGCCCCACGTGCTGTACATCGCCAGTCGCGGCAGATCGAGCTCGTGCATCGGCACGTCGGGTGGGTTCGAGAGCGCGATGGCGGTCAGGCCGAGCCGCTCCACTTCAGCCTTCACTCGCGCAACGTCGCCGGATGATGACAAACGATCCCGCGGGAAGCGCCACATCGCCCTGTTTGAACTCCTTTTCGACGGCCTGAAACTTCATGTCCCGCAGGCGATAGCGCAGCGTGATCATGTTGTTCGATCCGTAGTGCGCCGACCGCTGACGAGCGATCCCGATCCGGTCGATCGTGCCGGCGAGGTGGATCTCTTTCTCGACGACCGGGGCCAGCCTGACGAAGCCCGGATCGAAAACGCGCTTGTCGGTGGTCTCCTTCACCTCCGCGTGGCTCATCAGCCCCATCGTCCACGAGGCATCGTCGTACGTGCGCAGGTTGGGATCGGGGTAGACCTGCTTTTCGAGCAGCGTCTTCACGAGGCGGCTGTACGGCTGGTCGCGCTTGATGACGAACGAACCAGCGGGGTAGGTCCCGTCGTTGAATTCGGACGTCGGCCGTGGTGCGGCCGATCTCGATGCCCTGGAGGCGCAGCAAGTTGACCAGCCGGTCGACGCGCGTCATGTCTCGCTGTTCGGCGGGGATGATGTAGGCGGTGATTCCATCCTTTTTCCACGCCTCCATCGAGTTGCGCGACTTCACGTAGAAATTTTCGAGGATGATTTTCGGGAACTGCGACGTGTACTGGAGCGCCGTGATGACGCCCGTTTCGCCGTAGTTCGTGTTGTTGCGCAGCGACCAGTCGAATTCGCCCGTCGCGGGCCAGGGCCGGTACCATTCGCGAACACTCTGATTGCCGCGCCCGGCCGCGGCCGCAGCCGGGTCGGCCGGAGCGCCCGCGCCGCGACCGCCGCCTGCTTGTCCTGTGCCCGCCGGAGCAGCGTTGGGATTCCCCAGGCGCATCTTCTGCGTGTTCGCCCCGCTGAATCCCTGAATCTCGTACATCCGGATCATGCCGTTGTGATTCGACGACATGAACGCGAGATACCCCGGCGACCACATGTCCACGAACCCGTGCGTCCAGACGCCGGGCATGCCGTACTTCGCAAACTGTGCCATCTCGAAGTTCGCCATCATCGGCAGTTCCGCCGTACAGAATCGGATCGAGATTCGGGTTCTGCGGCGCCTGACCGCTGAACGTGTAGAGCAGCGTCTGCGCCTGATGCAGGTCGTGCATGATCGGCGGATGCCACTCGAAGTACCAGTCGAGCAGCGATCGCATTTCGATCTGCGAATAGTTGATGTCGCGATTGTCGTCGTGGAAGACGTACTTGCCCCAATACGGCACGCCGGCGCCGGTCGTGTGCCCTTCCGTTTCGTTGATCCCGTACCGGTAGTACCAATCCACGTTGCGGTCACGGCCGTCCGGATCGGCCGCCGGCGTGATCGAGACGATGACGTTGTCCCGGATGGCGTTGATGATGCGGCGAGTCTTCAGTCGCGAGCCGATACGTCAGCTCCATCAGCATCTCTGACGGCCCGACTTCGGCGCTGTGGAGCCCTCCCGACAGGTGGTACAGCGGCTTGGCCTTGGCGATGACTTGTGCGGCCTGATCGGCGGTCAGCTTTCGCGGGATCGGCCAGCTGACCGAGATACGTCCGGTATTGCTCCAGGTTCTTGATCGACTCGTCGGACCCCACGAAGACGACGACCAGCTCGCGGTCCTCGTTGCTGCGCCCGATTGTGACAACTTTGACGCGAGGCGTCGCGGCAGCGAGCGTCCGGTAGTACTTCAGGATGTCCGCGTAGTAGGTCAGCTTCTTCGGTTCGCCGATATGGTGCCCGAGGACGTCCTTCGGCGAGGGGATGCCGGCCACCTTGGGCAGGTGATCGACAAGCGGGCTGATGAAGTCCGGCCTCGTCGTCCACTCCTTCACACTCTTCGCGAAGTCCTCGTCATTCGAGATAAGCGCTTTCTTTCCAGATGATTGTGCGTGAATGGTCGTGCTGGCCACGAGCACGGCCGCAGAAAGTGAAAGCCAGCGCCGGCGGGTGCGTCCCCGTTGGGACATGACAGAACTCCTTGTATACGTGATACTTAGGGTGCGACCAAAAAACCGTTGAGATGGTCGCGGGTCGGTCGGTACAATTCGCCTCTTCGTGCCCTCATGATCGGGCCGGCCAGAGGCGTCCGGGACTCACATCTATGATCAATGTTGCCGCGATCCGCATGCAGCAATTCGGCGTGCAATTCTACCAAGCTTCGCTGACAGCCAGTGACATCGACAAGCTCGTTCGGTTCGAGGTTTTGAGCTACGGCGATCAGGCGCAGACGCCTGTCCGGGGCGGCAAGCAGAAGCCCGGCACGACACCCTCGAAGGTAAACTGGGATTTCCTCGAACGCCGCATCGCGTCGAGCGAAAAGGCCTACCAGCGCCAGATCATCCGAAAAAAGATCGACGAGCTCGTGCAGTACTACGAGCAGTGCCGCCAGGCGCGCGACTTGCCGTCGATTCCGGGCGCCGTGATCATCTCCTGCGACGAAAAGCTGTCGTTCCAGCCCGTCGACGGCGACTCCCGGGTGGGCATCCTCAAGGTTCCGGAACGCGAGGGGATCCTTCGCGCCATCGACGGACAGCACCGTCTGCTCGCGCTGCACGCCGACATCGATCATTTCGAGGGCGAGGACTTCGCCGTTCCCGCCATCATCTTCGACCGCCTGCCCGAAGACCACGTCGTGCAGATGTTCGTGACGATCAACGCGAAGCACACGCGGCTGAACGCGTCGCACCTCGTCAGCCTGTCGGGCCGTCAGCTGTATCGCGACGAAGCGCTGGCGACCGGTCACGACATCGTCCGCGCGCTCAACGACCGCGAGGACTCGCCGCTCTACGATGAGATCAAACTCCTCGGCGTCGGCAGGGGGCGCGTGGCGCAGGCGCCGCTCGCACAGGAGCTGAAGAAGCTGTTCGCGCCTGATGGTGCGTTTGCAGGAAAACGATCGAGCGGCAGCAACGAGGAAGCGAAGAAGTTCTTCGTGAACTACTTCAAGCAGATCGCGCTCGTGTTCGGCGGCGCGTGGAACGGCCGCAAGTACAGCATCCGGAGCGCGTCCGCCCTTCGCGCGTTCATCCGCGTGGCACCGGACGTCATCCGCCGGCTCGACCAGGAGCACGCCGACCGCGCCGATTTCCGCGCGATCGGCCGCGTCATCGCGCCATGGGGACGTCGAATCGGCGACCTCCGCTTCGAAACCGAAGGCGCCTGGAAGCGCAGCGGGACGACGGTCGATTCGCTGGCGAAGGAGCTGAGGCTCGCGCTGCAGTATCCCGAGGGGGCCGCGGTCTGAACGTGTCCACGATCCTGATAACCGGCGGGGCCGGGTTCATCGGTTCGAACCTGGTCCAGCATGTTCTTGCGCACCGATCCGACACCGTCGTGGTCGTCGATAAACTGACGTATGCCGGCAGCCTGCTGAATCTCGAGGATTCGCTCCGCGACCCGCGCGTGACGTTCGTGCGTGCGGACATCGCGGATCGGGACGCGATGGCCCGCGTCTTCGCCGATCATCGGCCGACTGCCGTCCTGAATCTCGCCGCCGAAACGCACGTCGATCGGTCGATTGACGGTCCCAAAGCGTTCGTCGACACCAACATCGTCGGCACGTTCGTCCTGCTCGAAGTCGCTCGTGCACACCTCGCAACCCTTGATGCGGCTGGGCGCGCGACGTTCAGGTTCCTGCACGTTTCCACCGACGAGGTGTACGGCACGCTTGGCACGTCCGGATTGTTCAGCGAGGAGACGCCTTACGCGCCGAACTCGCCGTATGCCGCGAGTAAAGCCTCGGCGGACCACCTGGTGCGCTCCTATTTCCACACCTTCGGGCTGCCGGTCGTCATTACGAACTGCTCGAACAACTACGGCCCGTTTCAGTTTCCGGAGAAACTGATTCCGCTCATGATTCTCAACGCCATCGACGGGCGCCCGTTGCCGATCTACGGCGATGGCGGCAACGTCCGTGACTGGTTGCAGGTCGAGGATCACTGTTCCGGCATTCTGCTGGCGCTCGAAACCGGCAGGCTCGGCGAGAAGTACAACATCGGCGGCGGCAACGAACGGACGAATCTCCAGATCGTCGATCTCATTTGCGACATCCTGGACGAGCTGGCCCCCGCCGCGAAAAGCCGGCGCTCACTCAAGACGTTCGTGGCAGATCGACCCGGCCACGATCGCCGATACGCGATCGACGCGTCGAAGATTCGCCGCGAACTCGGCTGGCGCCCGCGGCACACGTTCGAGTCCGGGCTGCGCGAAACGGCCCGCTGGTACCTCGACCATCGCGACTGGTGCGCACAGGTTCAGTCCGGTCAGTACGATCGCGAACGACTCGGGTTGACCCGGTAATGAGCGCGCCGACGCTGAAGGGAATCATTCTCGCCGGCGGTTCCGGATCGCGGCTGCACCCGTTGACGCGCGCCGTCAGCAAACAGCTCGTCCCCATCTACAACAAGCCGATGATCTATTACCCGCTGTCGACGCTGATGCTGTCGGGCATCCGCGACGTGCTGGTCATCACGACCCCGCACGAGCAGGAGGGGTTCCGGCGCCTGCTGGGCGACGGCAGCGAAATCGGGCTGCGGATTCAGTATGCCGCCCAGCCGAGTCCGGACGGCCTCGCGCAGGCCTTCATCATCGGCCGGGATTTCGTCGGGACCGATCGCGTGGCGCTCGCGCTCGGCGACAACATTTTCTACGGCGCGCATTTCTCCGAGTACCTGCGGAACGCCGCCGCGCGCACGACGGGCGCCACGGTGTTCGGCTATCAGGTGCGCGATCCCGAGCGCTACGGCGTCGTCGAGTTCGACGCGCAGGGACGCGCGCTCAGCCTCGAGGAAAAGCCCGCGCATCCGCGCTCCTCCTATGCCGTGACGGGGCTGTACTTTTACGACAACCAGGTGATCGACGTCGCCGCGCACTTGAAGCCGTCGGCACGCGGCGAGCTCGAGATCACCGACGTCAATCGCGTCTACCTCGAACGCGGTCAGCTGCTGTGCGAGAAGCTCGCCCGCGGCATCGCGTGGCTCGACACGGGGACGCACGAAGCGCTGATGCAGGCGTCGAATTACATCCAGGCCATCGAGGAACGACAGGGACTCATGGTCGCGTGCCTCGAGGAAATTGCGTTCCGCATGGGCTACATCTCCCGGAGCCAGCTGGCTGATCTCGCGCGCACGATGAAGTCGAGCGCGTACGGTCAGTACCTGGTGCGCGTTCTCGAACAGGAGCACTAGGGTGCGCGTCGTGACCACCGATCTGCCAGGTGTCGTGGTCCTGGAGCCGACCATCTACCGAGACGAGCGCGGGTTCTTCGTGGAGACCTATCGCGCGGACGCGTACCAGGCGCACCATATCCCGCTCTTCGTACAGGACAACCATTCGAAGTCGGCCCGTGGCACGCTGCGCGGCATGCATCTCCAGGTTCGTCGTCCGCAGGGAAAGCTCGTGCGGGTCGTCGAGGGCGAGATCTTCGACGTCGCCGCTGACGTCCGCCGCGGTTCGCCTACGTTCGGCAAGTGGTTTGGCGTCACGCTCTCGGCCGACAACTTCAGGCAGTGCTACATTCCGCCCGGTTTTGCACACGGCTTCTGCGTGCTCAGCCCGCAGGCGCAGGTGGAATACAAGTGCACGGATTTTTACGATCCCGGCGGCGAGATCAGCCTCGCGTGGAACGACCCGACGCTGGCGATTGCATGGCCGGTGCAGTCGCCCACGCTGTCGGCTCGCGATCAGAAGAACGCGTCGATCGTCGACAGCATGGGCCGCCTGCCGATCTGGTCAACAGAACTGTAAGCGCGCCGACAGACTTATGATGTGCTGACGGCACCATCGCTCCGGATTCTTTGGTTTTCGAGGCAAATTCTCCAGGTACACACCTTGCCAATGTGGTCAGCGCAAGTCGCTGGTCTGATTACGGCAGGGCGCCGTGAATGCTGGGGGAGCCAGACCAGCGAGGCAAAGGGGCATCGCAATAACGCGATGCCCTTTTGTTTTGTTACTGATAAATTCAGCAGCGTGCCCCGATTTTTCCAGCTCCTGACGGTCGTCGCCCTCCTGGCGCCGCTTGCGGGCACCAATCGCAGCGTCCAGGCCCAGGCGCCTCCCGCAACCCTTTCGGATTTCTTCAAACCGGGCATCGTCTTTCAGGATCGCAACGGCGACGGCGTTGTGGACTTCGTGGCGGCGCGAATCGCGCTTGCCGACAAACCGACGCCGGCCGAGACCGCGGCAGCGGCGGCGGTCGCGGCCCGGCTCGGTTTCGAAACCACCGCTCTCACCCTGCCCGTTCCGCGCCTCGCCGGCAGCGCCGCGCTGGACAGCCCTGCCAGCGGCAGCGAAGGCCCGATTGTTTTCGTCGGCGCGAAGGCAGTGCCGCGCAGTGTGGCCACCGCGGACGCCCTCGGTGTCACGGCTCTCAAACCCGGCGACGGCGTCGTCGCGGCACTGACCGCAGCCGGAAAACCCGCGATTGCCTTGCTCGGTGGCGACGATGACGGGCTGGCAGCGGCGGCGGTGACGTTTGCAGGACGGCTGCCGTTTCTCGGCGATCGGAAAGGGCCGACGACAGACACCCTCGCCGAGGACGTGAAGCAGTTTCTCGGGAGCAAAGGGATTGGCGGAGTGGCCGCTACGCCGACGCTGCTCGTGAAGTCCGGCGCTGACGGCATCGATCGCGCCACGGTGGACGTCCAGCTGTCGGGCGGCGACTTCATCAAGGCGCAGGTGGCGTTGAACCAGTTCAAAGCGACCGCGGTCCACGACGCGAGCCGGCCCCTGTCGTATGCCCTCGTGCGCGAGCTGCGCGTCCGGCTCCGGAGTGGGACGTCGGCGACCGCGTCGGTCGATCTCCCGCGCAGCGTGACGCCCGATCCGCCGGCGCAACCACCCGCGAGGCGCCCGGGCGCCGGCGCGAAGGATGCCGTGGATTTGTCGTCCTTCTACACCATCGAGGGCGCGTTTGGCGACTCCGACAACAACCTGATTCCCGATCGCATCGACGCGCTCCTGAGTGCGGACGGCGACGGCACCGACGCTGTCATTGATCTCGCCGCCCGCATGGGCCTCGAGTCCACGGGCGTCTCGATCCCGATCGCCAAAACAGCAAAGGCGATCACGGCGCCCGAAAGCGAGCCGCTGCTCGTGCTGATCGGCCAGAGCCACCCCGCTATCGAACCACTGATCAAGAGCGGGAAGTGGCTGCGTCCGCCGCTCGACGCCGGTGAAGGGCTGATCCAGGTCGTCAAGAAAGCCTTCGGCGAGAAGCCCGCGATCATCGTGACGGGCGGCGACGCCGCCGGCGTGAACCGCGCGCTGCAGCAGCTCGCGGAGCGTTTTCCCCACATCTGGGCGCGGGGCAAAGACCGAACATCGCTCGACGATGTCGAAGAGGATGTCCGGAAGTTCGTGGGGGACGGTCCCCCGCCGGACAGGCGGCTCTGGGGCTGTACAAGCTCGACAAGATCGCCGACCAGCTGAAGGACAAGGATCTCGCATCCGCTCGCGTCAGAATGTTCACGGAGAAAGCCCCCGCGGATCTTGCGGCGATCGTTCGGGAAGAAGCGGCGGCCAGAATCAAGGCGCCGACCTTGAACGTCGATGTCCAGAATCTCGACGTGCAGAAAGGCCGCGCGATCATCGACGACGAGTTCGACATCCCATCGGAGGTCGAGGATTTCTGGGCGAAGCTCCACACGCGGGTCGTCCCGGCCGTCAAGAAGCGGATGGGCGTCACGATCGAGGCGCGCCTCAGCGAGCCACCCGAGACGAGAAAATTCCTGGAGCAACAGGCGCGCGCCGAGCTGCTGAAGGCCGGCGCCGATGAGAAGACGACGTCGGTCACCATTCTGTCGGCATACAAGCAGGGCTACTCGTGGCTGTACGACGGGATTCGACCGGCGATCACGGGCAAGGGAGCCGCGTCAATCACGATTCGGTTCGCGGAGCTTGGGCCGCCGGCTGGATGGAAACAGCAGGGCATGTTCGTGCCGACGCGCTGGTTGCTCGAGATCTATCCGATCGACGAAATCCTTGCGAAGGAACTCGGCATCGACCTCAAGAACATCCGCTTCGAGATGGCGCCGCCCGGTTCACCGGCTTACGAGGTCATCGTCAAGAGCGCGTCGGGGAACGAGTTGCTGCGGCGGACGTTCGAGCCGAAGGTTGTCGAGCGACCATTCTTCGATCGCTTCCCCGACTACGAGCGCGTTCGAGTGACGACCGGATGGATGCGCGCGGAGGCCGGTGGGAAGGCGATCGTTGACGAGCGCGTCGCCACCGATCCCGAGCGCTTCTGGGATCACTTCCAGGCGAAGACGCTGCCGGCTCTCTACGACCACGTGATGGGTCTCGGCAACGGCAAGCCTCGCCCGGAAGACGCGCCATTCTTCGGCGAGCTGACCGTCGATCTGACGCTCAGCGAGCCCGACTACCGTATTCCGGTCGATCAGGAATTCATCTCGTCGATGGAGGCGATCCACGAGGAGCTGTACTTCAACACGCTGCATTTCTTCGACGTGATGGGCCGCTTTACGCGCGGAGCGCCGCTGACATATCCCGGCCGCGTGATTCCGCTGATGCACCCCAAGGCTGACGGCAAGGCCGGCCACGCGAAGATCACGGCGACCGGCTTCGATGCGCCGCGGCCGTCGGTCGTCGTCGAGTACGTCGAACGGAACGGCCGCGCCGGGCAGATTCGTCTCGATATTCCGAAGATCGCTGTCGATCGGCCGCAAGCACTGGCCGCGTACGTGCGCGAAGGCAGGGACGGCATCGCGCGACTCGACGTCAGGGTCAAGACAGACACGGAGAAAGACGAGCGCGATGCGCTCGTGCAGCGCGCAGCGGAGGAACGCGTCGATCGGACCGTGATCTCCGCCGAGCAGGTGCAGGCGACGATCGCGAATCTTGGTCGTTTGCGTGCCGCGGGTCTGTACAAGGACGCGCTGTCGTACCACGATCTCGGGGACCTTCGAATTGGGATCGGCTGGGAGCACGACGCGAAGCCAGGCACCGATCTCGTCGCGACGCTCGAGCCGAACGGTTCGCCCGCCGCCTGGCCCGACATCCAGAAGTACTCCTCGGGATCGGGCAGCGCCTCAGGTGCGCGCACAGAGGGCGCGTCAATCGCGCCCAGTGATCTTGTCCAGTGGGACACGCCGATTCCGCCGCCCGAGGCCTACGGCATCCTGGCGCGCATGGCTGGCTTCAAGGAAGCGACCGTGTACCGGGTCGGCGAGAGCTATCTCGGCAAGGACGTCTGGGCCATGGATCTGATGCCGCCCGTCGAGGCGACCCACTGGTCGCAGGCCAAGCAGACGACGATGAAGCCGACGGTGATCTACTCGGCGCGGCAGCATGCGAACGAAGTCTCGTCAACAAGCCACGTGCTGAAGCTCGCCGAACTGCTGCTGACCGATTCGATGTTTCGCGAGAAACTGAACAAGGTCAACGTCGTCATTCATCCGATCACAAACCCTGACGGCGCGCAGCTCGCCTACGACCTGCAGAAGACGAATCCGAACTACATGCTGCACGCGGGCTACCTCGGATCCCTCGGCGTGGACGTCGTCGCCGCGCAGTGGGACAACGATCCGTTGTATCCCGAGAGCGGAATTCGTCCGAAACTGTGGCGCACGTGGCTGCCGGACATCTTCCTGAACCCGCACGGCTATCCCACGCACGAGTGGGTGCAGCTGTTCTCGGAGTACGCGGCGTGGGTTCGAACCCGCGCCGTCGAGACGCGCGACTACTGGACGATGCGCGGCTGGTGGATGCCCGGGTTCGCGTGGCTGGACGATGCGCGGTATCCGAGGCACAAGGCCGAGCAGATGAAGCTGCTCGAGATGATCACCGAGTACGCGAAAGCGGAGCCGGGGACGGTCGATTTGAACGAGCGGGCGTACGCCCGATACAAGCGTTACAGCTTCGATTTCGATCAGAAGAATTTCAAGCTCGACTTCACCAACGGCGTGCTGATCTACAAATCGATCAGGGGGGCCCGCGCGAATCCACAGGCCACCGATTTCATGGCGCGGAATCCGAACGTCACAATCTGGGACGGCAGCACCGAAGCGCCTGATGAAACGGCACGAGGCGACTGGATGAAGCTCGTCGCGACGGCCGGCCTGCAATGGGACAAAGCCGTTCTCGACTATCTCGTTCAAGGCCGCCACGAAGTGGAGCGCAAGGTCGAACCGTTCTGGCAGGGCGTCAGTCTGACGATGACGCGCGCGCGTCCGCCGAAGGTCGAGAAGAAAGACGGCGACAAGACGACGTCCGACGTCGGCCGGCAGCACTGACGGATCGCTCATGCGCATTGATATCAATTCCGACGTCGGCGAATCCTTCGGCGCGTACACCATCGGCCACGACGCCGGACTGATGCGATCGATCACATCCGCCAACGTGGCTGCCGGATTCCACGCCGGTGATCCGTCTGTCCTTCGACAGACGATCCGCGCCGCAAGGAGCCACGGCGTGGCTGTCGGCGCCCACCCGGGATTCCCCGACCTCGTGGGCTTTGGTCGGCGTGAGCTGAACGTGAGCCCAGGCGAGGCCGAGGACTTCGTGCTGTATCAGGTCGCAGCGGTGGCGGGCGTTGCGGCGGCCGAGGGCGTCGGCCTGCAGCATGTCAAGCCGCACGGCGCGCTGTTCAATATGGCGGTTCACGATGCGAATCTTGCTGCGGCCATCGCCCGCGCCGTAGCCGCCTTCGACAAACGTCTGATTCTTTTTGGTCTGCCCGGCTCGGAGATTCTGAACGCCGGCCGGGCGGCGGGCCTTCGTGTCGCCGCCGAGGTGTTCGCCGATCGTGCGTACGAACCGGACGGCACACTCGCCTCGCGAAAGAAGCCAGGCGCGGTCATTCACGACGCCGAGATCGTCGTCGCGCGCGCCGTCCGGATGGTCACCGAGCGCAACGTCGTCGCGGTTGACGGATCCATCGTGCCACTCGAGGCCGACACGATCTGCGTCCACGGCGACACGCCAGGATCCGACGACCTCGCTGCGCGGATTCGCGCGGGGCTCGAACGGGCCGGGGTGACCGTGAAGTCGCTCGGCTGAAGCTTCCGCAGAGTAGAATCACGCGTTGACCGTTCCCGCCCGCCAGGCTGTTGCTGATCCTCGTTTGGCCGTTGCTGACGAATCCGGGCTCTTTGCCTGGTGGCGCGCGGCAGACGAGCGCGGCCGCCGCGCGTTTATCGCCGCATCCCTCGGCTGGATGCTCGATTCCTTCGACGTCATGCTGTACGCCATGGTGCTCGCCGCGCTCATCGAGGATCCCGTCCTTCACCTGCTGCCGTCGACGGCCGGCCTCCTGAGCTCGATTACGCTCGTCGCGGCCGCGGCCGGCGGCATCATGTTCGGCGTCGTCGCCGACCGGCTGGGACGCAAGCGCGCGCTGATGGCCGCCGTGCTGATCTATTCGGTGTTCACCGCCGCGTGCGGGTTTGCGCAAACGGCACTGCAGCTCGCGGTCTTCCGCATTCTGCTCGGCATCGGCATGGGCGGCGAATGGGCGACCGGCGCGGCACTTGTATCGGAGTCGTTCCCCGCCAGACACCGCGGCAAGGCGCTGGCGTTCGTCCAGAGCTCCTGGGCCATCGGCTACGGGCTGGCCGCCCTCGTCAACCTGATCGTGATGCCGATCTGGGGATGGCGCGGCGTGTTTTTCGTCGGCGTGCTGCCGGCGTTCTTCACGATGTGGATTCGCCGTCGCGTCGAAGACCCGCCGATCTGGCGCACGACGTCCTCGTCGGATCGCGGGCGCATCGGCGCGTTGTTCGCGCCGCGCATCGCGTCTCTTACCGTGTTCATCACGTTGATGAACGCGTGTACGCTCTTCGGCTGGTGGGGCCTCAACACGTGGGTCCCCGCATACCTGCGGCTCTCGCCGGAGCAGCACGGCATCGGCCTCTCGTCCTCCACGATGTCGCTGTTCGTGATCGTGATGCAGGTCGGGATGTGGTTCGGCTACGTCAGCTTCGGGTTCATCGCCGACGCGATCGGACGCAAGCGTGCGTACATCGCCTTCGTGCTGGCCGCCAGCGTGCTGCTGCCGCTGTACGGATATCTGAAAGACCCGTCGCTCCTGCTCGTGCTGGGTCCGCTCGTGGCGTTCTTCGGAACGGGCTACTACAGCGGCTTCGGCGCGGTGATCGTGGAGCTGTATCCCACCGCCGTGCGTGCGACCGCCGCGGGCGTGTGCTACAACACCGGCCGGCTCGCCAGCGCTGTCGCGCCCTACGTGGTCGGGTCTCTGGCGTCCAGCCGCGGATTCGGCGCGGCGTTCGCCGTGACGGGCGTCGCGTTCCTGCTTGCCGCGGTCGCGTGGATCGGCATCCCGGACACCAGCAACCGCGAGCTGACGTAGGCGCTCGGCTGAAAGCTCGCGCCCCAAGTGAAAGCCTCGCGCTCCAACGATGGACCGATCAGCTGTCCCGTAACGCGCGCCGAAGGACCTTACCGACCATCGTCTTCGGCAGGTCGGTGCGGAACTCGATGGCCGACGGCACCTTGAAGGGCGCGAGGCGTTCGCGACAGAAGTCGCGCAGCTCGTGCTCGGTCACCTGGTGCCCTGCGCGGACCACCACCCACGCCTTGACGATTTCGCCCTTTTCCGGATGCGTGACTCCCGCGACGCCCACCTCTGCGACGGCGGGGTGCGCCGCCAGCGCTTCCTCGACTTCGCGGGGCCATACCTGGTAGCCGCCGCCGGGTTTGATCAGGTCCTTCTTGCGATCGACGATGAACACGTAGCCGTCCGCGTCGAGATAGCCCAGGTCGCCGGTATAGAGCCACCGTGTGACGCCGCCGCTCTGGTCAGGCCGCATCCGTAACATCGAGGCCGTCTCCTCCGTACGATTCCAGTAACCCGCCATCAACTGCGGCGCTGCGATGATGATTTCGCCCACCTCGCCGGGCGCTAGTTCACGAACGCCCTCGTCGGCGTCCACGATCTTCACGTGCACGTCAGGCAGCGGCATCCCGACCGACCCGACCTTGTTCGGGCCCTTCACGGGGTTCACGCACAAGGCCATCATCGCTTCCGTCAGCGAATACCCCTCGACGATGCGCCCGCCGGTGATGGCTTCGAAGCGCCGCTTGGTATCGGCGAGGAGCGCTGCGGCGCCCGATACGCAGATACGGATCGACCTGAAGTCCACCTTGCCCTGCTGAACCGCGGGTTGATTGAGCAGCGCGATGTACAGCGTGGGCACGCCGTTGAAAAACGCCGGCTTCACCTTGCGGAGCGTTGCCACGAGATCGGGAATATCGCGAGGGTTGGGCACGAGCGCCATGGGCAGCCGCGCGATGATCGCCAGCGACTGGATGCCGACGTTGCTGTAGACGTGGAAGAGTGGCAGCGGCGCGAAGATCGCACGCGTCTCGCCTTCGACGATCGACCGTAGCCACGCGACGATCTGCAGGCCGGCCATCGTGTAGGCGCCGTGTGTGCCGAGGACGCCTTTGGGAATTCCTGTCGTCCCGCCGCTCATCAGCAGAACGGCCGGGTCGGTCGTCTGGATCGCTCGCCGTTCGGGCTGCGCTCCACGATTCGGCTCGATGAGCCGTGTCAGGCGACAGTCTCCGTCGCGGAGGACGACGCGATCGCCGTCGCGTTTCTCCCGCACGAGCGTGAACAACGTCTTCAGAACGGGGGGAAAGTAGTCCTTGATGTTCGTCGTGACGACGCGCTTGACCGGCGTGCGAGGCTGGACCGTCTTGACGCGTTCGTAAAACCGCGTCAGCGTGACGAGCGTCTCGACGCCATGGTCGCGCAGCGGTCCTTCGAGCTCGCTCTCGCTGTAGGTCGGGTTGATTGGCGCGACGATCGCTCCCAGTTTCCAGAGCGCGAACTGCGCGATCACGAACTGCGGACAGTTGGGAAGGAGCAGCGCGACCCGATCCCCCGCACGGACGCCGATTGACGCCAAGCCGACGGCGCACGCGTCGCTCAGGCGCGCGATGTCCCCGAAGGTGAGCGTCGCGCCTTTGAAGTGGATCGCAGGGGAGTCGGGCCGTTCCCGGGCAGCGTCACCGAGATAGTCGGTGAGCGTGCGCTCCGGATAGGGCGCCAGCGTGGCCGGGACGCCTGCGTCGTAATGCCCCAGCCACGGCGCTGGCGCCGTCACTTATCGCGAACCTGCCTTGATCCGGAAAGAGCCGTCGTCCAGCCGCTCGCGGTACGCACCGTGGCAGGCGCCGCACTGCTGACCGAGCGGCGTTGCCGACGCCTTGACGTCGTCCCACTTGCCGGCGGCCACGGCCGTCGTGATGGCGTCGCTGTGCTTCTTCGCTTCGGTCGCGAAGCCCACCGCGTCGGTCTTGCCCTTCGTCTTCCAGAACGCTTCGGTCTGGGTGAACGCGCGCGACAGGATCGCCGCCTGATCCTTCACGGCGGCCACGTCCATCTTGTCAATCGCGCTGCGGAGCGCCGTGTTGGCCGGACCGACCTGCAGCATGATCTTCCGAAATGCTTCTTCTTCCGCCGTCAGCGGTGGCGGCAGCACCTTCGCGATGTCGACGCCCGTCGCATTGACGACGACGGCCGTCGCGACGATGGCGGGCTTGCCCTTGTACTTCGCGATGAGCTCCGGCGACAGATCGATCGAGTAGTTGTTCTTGGCGGTCTTCTTCTTCACCTCGTCCGGATCGAACTTGACGAGCTCGCCGAGCACTGTGACGTACGCGTTGGCCTCCACGGTTCCCGTCAGTGTCGGCGCGATGATGAGGATTTCCCTGTCGCTCTTCGTCTTGTCCTGATCGACCGAGAAGGTCGACTTGGTCAGCGTTTGCTCGACGGGCGCCGTCAGGCTGATGTATTCACCGAGGTACTGATCCGGATGGGCGAGCAGGGTGCTCGCCGCGACCGGAACGATCGGCTTGGCTGGCGTCGTGCTGCCGCCCCGCTGGCCGCCCTGGGCCGGCGCGCCCGGCGCCGGCGGTGATGCGGGCTTCGGTTCCTGCGGCTGTGGCGGCTGCTGAGCCACGGTGATGGCAATGGACGCCACGAGAAAAATGGCGCCCGTGATGATTCGGCGCATGATGACCCTCCCGGTATGCAGGAGAGAATTATATGCCCGTGCCGCCGGCCAGCAGCATCACCAGCAGGGCCTTCTGGGCGTGGAGGCGGTTTTCAGCCTGATCGAAGACGACAGAGGCTTCCGAATCGATCACGTCGCTCGTCACCTCCTCGCCCCGATGGGCGGGCAGGCAGTGCATGAACACCGCTCCCGGGTGGGCGAGGCTCATGAGGTCCTCGTTGACCTGATACGGCGCGAAGACCTTGCGTCGAATTTCCGTCTCCGTCTCCTGTCCCATGGAGATCCAGGTGTCGGTGTAGATGGCATCCGCGCCCGCGACGGCGTCAACCGCCTCGTTGAACAGGCGGAGGCGCGCGCCGTGCCGCGCCCGGCTCGTGGCCTGCTGCACGACCGCGGTCGGCAGTTGGTAGGCCTCGGGACTGGCGACGTGCAGGTGCACGCCCAGCATCGCGGCGGCGTGCGCCAGCGATCGGGCGACGTTGTTGCCGTCGCCGACGTACGCGATCGTTCGACCCTTCAGCGTCCCGAACCGTTCCCGCAATGTCAGGAAGTCCGCGACCGCCTGACACGGATGCTCCTCGTCGGTGAGCGCGTTGATGACGTGCAGGCGTTTTGCGGCCGTCGCGAATTCCTCGACGACCTTCTGCGAGTACGTTCGAATCGCCACCGCGTCGACCCAGCGCTCGAGGTTGCGAGCGACATCGGCGACCGACTCACGGCCATGAAGGGCCACGTCGGCCTGGGGCGCGACGACGTCCCCGCCGAGCTCGCGCACGGCGATCTCGAATGTCGTCCGCGTCCGAAGCGAAGGTTTTTCGAACAGCAGCGCAACGTGGCGGCCGTTCAACAGGTTCGCGGTCGGCGCCTGGCGTCCGAGCGATCGGTCCGACTTGAGCTGCGCCGCCACGTGCAGGCAGCGTTCGAGTTCCTCGGCGTCGAAGTTCAGGACCGAGAGGAAGTCTTTCGGCGTCGATGTCGCGTGGGTCACGGCTGCTCCCGCTGTGGCGCGTTGGTCTCTCGCGCAAGGCCGGTGGGAATCACGTGCGGTAATCCGCGTTGATTTTCACGTACTCGGCGCTCAAGTCGCAGGTCCAGACCGTGGCTGATTCGGTTCCCGCGCCCAGGTGGACCGTCACGTCCAGCTCGCGTCCCTTCAGGTAATCCGCCGCCGCCGGCGCGTTCTGATCGTAGGGCCGGCCGTCCTTGAAGAGGACCACCGATCCGATGGTCACCGCCGCTTTGCCAAGCTCGAACCCTACACCTGCACGGCCGGCGACCGCGATCAGTCGGCCCCAGTTCGGGTCGCCGCCGTGAATCGCGGTCTTGACGAGCGGCGAGTTGGCGATGGCTTTCGCGCACCGCTTCGCGTCGGCGGCCGACGCCGCTCCCGTCACCGTGACCGCCACGAGCTTCGTCGCGCCCTCGCCGCCCCGGACGATGCCGATTGCGAGCTCGCGACAGACGGTCGTCAGCCCCTCGAGAAACGCCGGGTAGGTCGATTCCGTGATCGTGACGCCGCTCGCGCCGCTGGCCAGCAGCATCACGCAGTCGTTGGTCGAGCATTCGCCATCGACGGTAATCGCGTTGAAGGTCACGTCGACGGCCGCGCGGAGCGCGCGGTCGAGCAGTGGGGCCGGTACCGCGGCGTCTGTCGTCACGAACCCCAGCATCGTCGCCATCATCGGTTCGATCATGCCGGAGCCCTTGGCCATTCCGCCGATGGCGACGTCGCGTCCGCCGATCGAGATTCTGGTCGCCGACTCCTTGGGGAACGGATCGGTCGTCATGATCGCGCGCGCGGCGTTCGCGCCGCGGTCCTCGCCCGATCCCAGGGCTTTGAGAGCATCGGGCAAGCTGCGCCGGACCTTGTCCATCGGCAGCGCGACGCCGATGACGCCCGTCGATGCGACGAGCACCTGATCGACGGGACAGCCGACGAGCCTGGCCGTCTCCGAAGCCATCTCGCGCGCATCGCGCAGGCCCTCATCGCCGGTGCACGCGTTCGCGCAGCCGCTGTTGACGACGATGGCGCGGGCCACTCCGCCGGTGGCACGCAGATGCTCACGCGACAGGAGAACCGGCGCGGCCTGGGCGAGATTGGTCGTGAACACGGCGGCCGCGCCCGCCGGCGCGTCGGCCACGAGGAGCGCCAGGTCGAGTCCCTTGCTGGCCTTGATGCCGGCTGATATGCCGGACGCGCGAAACCCGCGCGGCGCGGTGACGCCGCCGGCGATCGTCGAGGACGCTGTCGCCATCACGCGAGGGGCACGGCGTCTGACGCCGGCACGCCGTAGCCCCGTTCGGCGTCGAACGCCGTGTCGAGCGGGACGACGAGCGCGTACTGCCCGCACGCCCGGAACTGCGGGCACTTGACGCAGTCGGTGAAGATCTTTTCGAGCAGCCACGTGTGCGGGACGATGGAAAAGCCCATGTTGGTGAAGTAGCCGGGCGCGTGCGTGAACGCGCAGAGGCGTTCGAAGCCTTCGCGCCTGGCGCGCCGGCGCAGCTCGTCGACGATGGCCGTGCCCACGTGGCTCCCGCGCGCGGACGCATCGACGGCGAGCGAGCGAACCTCGGCGACCGTCGGGCTGAGCGCGGCGAGTTCGGCGCAGCCGACGATCACGCGTCCCCTGACCGCGACGACGAACCGTGTCGCGTGCGCTTCGAGCTCGCCGAGCGTGCGCGGCAGCAGGTGACCTTCCTCGAGGTTCGCCTGGACCAGCGCGTGCAGTTTTTTCGCTTCGCGGACGTCCGCTGTCCGCAACGTGATTCGCGCGTGTGTCATGCCTGGGCTCCGACGGCCGCGAGCGCCGCGTCGAGGCGGCCGAGCGCGTCGATGGTCTCGGCCTCGGTGATGATGAAGGGTGGCAGCAGCCGCACGACGGTCTCGGCCGTGCGGTTGACGATGACGCCGCGCTCCAGACCCGCGGGCACGACAGCCGAGGCGTCGCGGGACAATTCGAGTCCCCACATCAGGCCGGCGCCGCGGACCTCTTTGACGAACGCGTGCTTCGCCGCGATGGCGCGAAGGCGCTGTTCGAAGACGACGCCGACGCGCTTGACGTTTTCCGCGACGCCGCCGTCGAAGATCTCGGCGAGGACGGTCAATGCCGCCCGGCACGCGAGCAGATTTCCGCCGTACGTCGTGCCGTGGTCGCCGTAGGACACTGTGTCGGCCACTTCCTGGCTGATGAGCGCCGCACCCACCGGCACCCCGCTTCCCAGCGCCTTGCCCACCGAGACGAGATGCGGCGTCAGACCAAGCGCCTGGAAGTAGAACGGGTAACCGGTACGGCCCAGACCGCTCTGAATTTCGTCGGCGATGAAGAGGCAGCCGGTCGACGCGCATGCCTGCCGAATCGCAGCCGCAAACGCGGGTGTCAGCGGCTTGATGCCGCCTTCGCCCAGCACGGGCTCGGCGATGATCGCGGCGGTCGACCGCGACACGGCCATGGCAAGTGCAGCGGGGTCGTTGGTCTTGACGAACTTCACTGTCGGCAGGAGCGGTTCGAACGGTGCACGGTAGTGCTCGTCGGACGTCACGGACAGCGATCCGAACGTGCGGCCGTGAAACGACTGGTCGAGCGCGATGAACTCCGCTCGCGGCTCGCCCTTCGTGTGCCAGTAGCGGCGTGCGAATTTCAGACACGCCTCGACGGCCTCGGTTCCGCTGTTGCAGAAGAAGGCGCGCGGCAATCCTGACAGACGCGAGAGTCGTTCGGCGAGCTCGCCCTGAAGCGGGTGATAAAAGAGGTTCGACGTGTGGACGAGCGTCTGCGCCTGGTCCGCAATTGCGCGGGCGAGCGCAGGATGCGCGTGGCCGAGCGACGCCACTCCGATCCCGGACAGAAGGTCGAAGTACTCTCGACCGTCCGCATCGTAGAGCCGGCAGCCCTGACCGCGGACGAGCGTCACCGCGTTCCGCTTGTAGGTCTGCAGAATGTGTCGCGACTCTCGCGCGACGATGTCGTCAACCGCTGTCGTCATGCCGTTACCATCCTCACGAGTCGTGTTGCCGATGCCGGCGCATCGTGTTCCGGCATCGCCGCCTGCACGAGCGCCGTGCCATCCCGTCCATCGACGATCACGACGTCGTCGACGTGACCGGCGAGCGCGTGTTCGCACGCGCGAAGTTTGGCGATCATGCCGGCCGTCGCCGTGCCCGCGCCGACGAGCCGCGCCACCGCGGACGCTTCGAGCACCGGCAGCGTCGCACCGCGCTCGTCGAGCACGCCGGGCGTCGTGCCCGCGATGACGAGGCGGCGGGCGCCAAGGCGTGCCGCGATGTGGCCGGCGAGCGTATCGGCGTTCACGTTGAACAGGTCGCCGTCGATGCCGGCGCCGATGCACGCCAGCACGGGAACGACCCGACGCTCGAGCAGCGTCTCGAGCAGTCGGGTCGGCGATTCCGGCGCCGGCAGTCCAACCCTGTCGAGATCGACGAGTCGTCCATCGATCGCCCGATGCGCGGGCGCGGGAATCGAGAGGCCGACGTGACCGTCAGCGCCCGTGAGGCCGAGCGCGTCGACACCCGCTGCGTTCAACGCGGCCACCAGCCTCGTGTTGACCGTTCCAGCCAGGACCGCGACCACGACGTCGAGCGTGGCGGCGTCGGTGATGCGAAGCCCGTCGACCTGACGCTTCTCGATCCCCGCTGTCTTCAACGCTGCGTCGATTTCCTTGCCGCCTCCGTGGACCACGACGAGCGGCGTGCGCTCGGCGATCGTGCGGATCGCCGTGACGACGGTTGCGAGCCGCGAGCGGTCGTCGAGGAGTTCGCCGCCGACCTTCAGTACGAGCGGCCGCATCACAGGAGCGCGGTCCGCTCGTCGAGGCCCAGCATGACGTTCATGTTCTGAACGGCCTGCCCGGAGGCGCCCTTCACGAGGTTGTCGATGACCGACACGAGAATCGCCCGTCCGGACGGATCGACCCGCCACCCGATGTCGCAGAAATTCGTGTGCGCCACGTGCTTGATCTCGGGGAGCGCCGATCCCGTCAGACGAACGAACGTCGCGCCGGCGTAGGCTCGGGCGTACACGTCCGCGATGGTCTCCTCGGTGGCGCCGGGCGCGATACGGATGTAGATGGTCGAAAGGATGCCGCGATCGAGCGGCACCAGATGCGGGGTGAACGTCACCTGGCGGCAGACGCCTTGCTCGATCTCCGCGCCGTGCCGGTGGTTGAACACACCGTAAGCCGAGAGACTCCCGTGGACCTCGGAAAAATGCGTGCGTTCGGACGGCGTCTTGCCGGCGCCCGACACACCCGACTTCGCGTCCACGATGATGTCGGCGCCTGGCAGCAGCAGGCCGGCCTCGACGAGCGGGGCCAGGGCGAGGAGCGTCGCTGTTGGATAGCAGCCGGGGTTGGCGACGAGACGCGCCCGCGCCACGGCGCCGCGTTCGCGCTCCGTCAGCCCGTAGGCGACGCCATCAGGCAAACGATGGGTGTCGGGGTACCAGCGGGCACGGGCGTCGGCCTGCCGCAGCCGGAACGCGCCCGACAAATCGATGACGCGCACGCCGGCGTCTACAAGCGCCGGCGCCAGTTCGGCGGCGGCCGCGTCAGGAAGCGCGAGAAAGACGACATCGGCGTCGGTCGCGAGCGCTTCGGGCGCGAGCGGTGTGATGGGGCCGTTCCAGAGATGCGCCAGCGCTGGCAGCGCGCGTGCGGGACCGCTCGATCCGGACGAGGTCGCCAGGGTTACGGTGACGGCCGGATGGTGCGCGAGGAGCCGCAGCAGTTCCTGGCCGGTGTAGCCGGTCGCGCCGGCAATCCCCACGCGCACGCTCGCGGCTGAATCGCTCGGCTGAAGCGGCTTGGTCCCGCCGCTCGGCTGAAGCGGCTTGGTCCCCCCGCTCGGCTGAAGCGGCTTGGTCCTCCCGCTCGGCTGAAGCCTCGCGCTCGTGTCACTCGCGGCGGCGTCTCCCGCGCTCCTGTTCCCTGTCTCGATAGTCGTATGCATCGAAAGGAATAACTATACAGTCCGACGCACGTTCGATCAACAAAAATCGATGTATAATCTCATTCTTCCCCTGTATGAAAGCGCGCCGGCAGACCACACTCCTGGAGCTCGTCGACCGTGAAGCCCTTCACAGCCAGGAGGCGCTGCGCCGCCGTCTGCAGCAGCGCGGCTTCGAAGCGACGCAGGCGACGATTTCGCGGGACATCAAAGAACTGGGGCTCGTCAAACGCGGGGGAGACGGCGCGTATCAGCGTCCCGGCGTCGAGCTCCCCAATTCGCAGACGGCGCTCGCCGCTCTCGAGCGGGCCACCGCCGACTACCTGCGCCGCGTCGAGCGCGTGCAGCAACTGGTCGTCATTCGCACGGGCGTCGGTCAGGCGCAGCCGCTCGCGCTGGCCCTCGACCGTGCGCAATTGTCGGAAACGGTGGGCACCATCGCGGGCGACGACACGATTCTCGTCATCGCGCGCGGCGCGCGTGGCGCCGCGGCCCTCGTCAAACGCCTGAAGGACTATTCATCGGAATGAATACCCGTCGGACCCGCCGCCGCATCGTGCTCGCCTTCTCGGGAGGGCTCAACTCGTCGGTCGCCGTTCCCTGGCTCGCCGAGGCCCACGACGCCGACGTCATCACGATCTCGCTGGACCTCGGGCAGCCCGGCGAACTCGAAGAAGTCCGGGACCGCGCGCTCGCCACCGGAGCCGTGCGCGCACACGTCCTCGACGTCCGCGAGGAATTCGCCCGCGATTGGGTTGCCAGGGCCGTCAAGGCGGACGCGCTGGCGGACGATCGGTCGCCGTTCGTGTCCGCACTGGCCGGCCCCATCCTCGCGAGAAAGCTCGTCGAAATCGCCGCGATCGAGCAGACGACAACCGTGGCGCACGGCGCGGCGGACACCGCCGCGGCCGCGCGCCTGGACGCGGCGATCCGCGCCTTGAACGCGCAGCTGACCACGCTGGCGCCGGCCCGCGACTGGTCGATGACGCGGATGGAAGCCATCGAATCCGCGGAGAAACGGGGCATCGTCGTGCCGGTCACCGTCGAGACGCCGCACACGGCCGACGCGAATCTATGGGGCCGTGTTGTCGCGAGCGGCGCCATTGACGCGTGGAACGAACCGCCCGAGGAGCTGTTTACGCTGACCAAGCCGGCGTCGGCCTGCCCGGCCGAACCCGCCTACGTCGACGTCGCCTTCGAACGCGGAGTGCCGACCGCCGTCAACGGCGTGGCGATGCCGCTCACCGATCTCGTGGATACGGTCGGTATGATCGCCGGCGCCCACGGCGTCGGCCGGCTCGACGTCGCGGGCTCGCCGCTTCGTGAGATCGGCGAGGCGCCCGCGGCGGTCGTCCTGCACGCCGCGCATGCGGAGCTGCAGAGACTGGTGACGCCAAGAGACACGGTTCGGTTTTCCCGCCGAGTGAGCCGCGAGTACGCCGATCTGATCGAGCGCGGCGCCTGGTTTTCGCCGCTCCGCGAGGCCCTGGACGCCTATGTGGACAAGATCCAGGAGCGGGTGAGCGGCGCCATCCGCTTGAAGTTGTTCAAGGGGGACGCCCGCATCGTCGGCCGGAAACCTGCCGAACCCAAACCGGTGACGAGACGCCTGCGTGTCGTCCCAGCGAAGACACACTGATGGGCACGCTCTGGTCCGGACGGTTCGACACTGCCCCTGACGCCGCCGCGTTCGACTTCGGCGCCTCGTTTCGTTTCGATCGCCGCCTGTTCGAGGACGATGTCACGGGAAGCCGCGCGTGGGCACGAGCGCTCGGCAGGGCCGGCGTCCTGCCGGCCGAGGAAGCGCAGAAGATCGACGTCGCGCTCGCCGCGATTCTCGCGCGAGCGGCCGGTCAGCCCGACTTCCTCGACGGCGACGACGAGGATGTCCACAGCTTCGTGGAGCGCCTGCTCGTGGAGTCGCTCGGCGATTCAGGACGCCGGCTGCACACGGGACGCTCGCGAAACGAGCAGGTGTCGGTCGATCTGCGCCTGTACTTGAAGCGGCGCATTCCGCTCGTGCAGCGCGCGATCGCGGGCGTGGTGCAGGCGCTCGCCGATCAGGCCGATTCAGCCGGCGACGCGCTGATGCCGTCGTACACGCACTTCCGGCCCGCGCAGCCGGTGCTCGTCGCGCATTTCCTCCTGTCGCACGCCGCGCCGCTCGTGCGCGACGTGGAGCGGTGCGCCGGCGCCATCCGCGAAGCCGACGCGCTGCCACTCGGCAGCGGCGCCATTGCCGGCACGGCCTACGCCATCGACGTCGAGGCGCTCGCCCGCGATCTGGGTTTCGCGCGCGTCGTCGACAACAGCATGGACGCCTCGTCAGACCGCGATTTCGCGGCGACGTTTCTCTATGCCTGCGCGCTGACGATGGTGCATCTGAGTCGCCTGGCGGAGGACATGATCATCCTGTGCGGGGACGAGCACCGTTTCTTCGAGCTGTCCGATGCGCTGAGCACCGGCAGCAGCATGATGCCGCAGAAAAAGAATCCGGATCCACTGGAGCTGGTTCGCGGAAAGAGCGGACGGACCCTCGGTCACCTCGTCGGACTGCTGACCACGCTGAAGGGACTGCCGACCGGGTACAACAAAGATCTGCAGGAGGACAAGGAAGCCGTCTTCGGCGCGGAGGATACCCTGGCCGGCTGTCTGGCGGTGGTCCGATCGGTGGTTAACGGCCTGACGCTGAACCGGGAGCGCGCGGCGGCCGCCGCATCCGGTCTGCTCCTGGCGACCGACGTTGCCGATTATCTGGTCGGCCGCGGCGTGCCCTTTCGGCGCGCGCACGAAGTCGTGGGCGGCCTGGTGCGCAAGCTCGTCGCAGAGCGGCGCGATTTTCCGTCCCTCTCGATCGATGAGTGGCGGACCGCCAGCGACAAGTTCGAAGATGACATCAGGGAACGTATGACGCCCGCCGTATCGGTGGCGGCGAAGCTGACGCCCCAGTCCACCGCGCCAGCGGCCGTCCGCGCCCGCCTCGCCACCGTGCGGAAGTGGCTGACTGGACAGGGACTATGCTAAAATCCGTCCGCCTTTCGCACTTCTTTCCCCGCCAGCGGACTCTCGGGAGATTTGATGCAGCAGCGCCAGCTTCGGCTTGGTGACATTCTCGACGACTATTGCCCTCGCGAACGCCGTGTCACCAACCATGCGGTCGTCGCGATGGTTGGCGAGGAAGTGAAGCAGACCCGGTGTACGACCTGCGACGCCGAGCACGTCTACAAGCGGGCCAAGATTCCGCGGCAGCGGCGCAAGGACGAGGCTCCGGCCGCGTTGTACGCACAGGTCGCTGCCGGCGCTCCGAAGCGTGTGGCGCCTCCGCCACACTCCGGTGGCGCCGCACAACCCGTTCCCGATGATGCCGCGATCCCCGGCGCGGTCGACGAGCCGGCCGCTGAGGGGGCGGACGAGACGGTGCCCGGTGCGGACGATCTCCAGCCGGCGCCCCTGGCCGTTGCGGTCAACGCCGACGAAGACCAGGATGACAGGGACGATGCGGGGAGCGACGACGGGCCCGTGCACCGGCCCCTGATCCGTGCATCGCTTCCGCGGCCAGACGGGCAGCAGCCCCCGGCTCGCCCGATTCCTGAGTTCACGATCCGACAGCCTGGCGGGGGACGCCCCAATCGCTTCCGTCCGCGTCACCACCGCGGCGGCCCGGGTGGCGGACAAGGTCACCAGGGTCACCAGGGTCACCAGTTCCACGGGAATCACGGCAACCGATCGGGCGGCAACGCCGGTGGCCCGATGCGCACTTCGAGACCCAACGCGGGCCGACCCGGCATGAAGCGTCATGGCCCTCCCGGCCGCAAGCGATCGAAGTAGCCGACCGCATGTCTCTGACCGGCAAACAGGGTCTCGTTCTCGGGGTCGCGAACCGTCGATCCATCGCGTGGGCCATCGCACAGGCCGCGCAGGCGGCGGGGGCCCGAATCGCGCTGACGTATCCGAGCGAGCGGCTCGAGGAAAACGTCCGCGAGCTCGCCGCCCAGCTCGATAACCCAGTCATCGCGTCGTGTGACGTCGCGAGCGACGAGCAGATCACCGAGCTGGCCGCCACGCTCGATCGCGAATTCGGAGGACTCGACTTCGTGGTACACGGCGCCGGTTTCGCGCCGGCCGATGCGCTGCGCAATCCCTTTGTGGAAACGTCCCGCGAGAGCTTTCGAATCGCGCTCGACATCAGCACGTACTCCCTCGTCGGTCTGACGCGCGCGATGGTGCCGCTCATGGAGAAGCGCGGCGGGGGCAGCGTGTTGACGCTGACGTACATCGGCAGCGACCGTGTGTTCCCGAACTACAACGTCATGGGCGTGGCGAAGGCCGCGCTCGAGTCGTCGGTGCGGTATCTGGCGAGCGATCTCGGGCCGAAGAACATCCGCGTCAACGCGATTTCGGCTGGTGCGATCAAGACGCTGGCGGCGTCAGGGATTTCGGGATTCTCGAACATCCTGCAGGTCTATCGCGATCACGCGCCGCTCAGGCGAGGCGTCGACACGTCAGAGGTCGCGGACGCCGCAGTGTTTCTGCTCGGGCCGGCTTCGCGTGCGATCACCGGTGAGATCATGATGGTCGACGCCGGGTTCCACGCCATGGGCGGCGTCATCACCACTCCTCGATCCTGATTCGCTCGCGCGGCACGCCCATCTCGATGAGCAGTCTCGGGATGTCGTCGACCATGGCCGCGGGTCCGCACACAAAGCACAGCGTCCGGTCGTCGTGCACGAGCGTCGCCAGCGCGGCGCGATCGATCCGGCCGCGGTTGCCGGCCCAGTCGGTCTCGGCGGCGCGCGTCACCGTCTGGCACAACTCGATCGCACCAGTCGCGGCGAGCGACCGCAGTTCCTGCTCGTATGCGAAGTCTTCGGGGGTTCTGGCGCTGTAGAGGAGACCGACCCGACGCGTGAGCGCCGCGACCAGGGCGTGGCGCATCATGGCGCGAAGCGGCGCGATGCCGGTGCCACCGGCCACGAAGACGAATTGCTGCTCGACAGGATTGGCAGGAAAGACGAAGCTGCCAAACGGGCCGTCCACTTCGATCGCCGTGCCGGCGTCCAGCGGCAGATCGGCGCCGGCCCGGCCTTCGGCATCCACGCCGACCAGGAGCTCGCAGATACCCGTCATGCTGTGCCTCTTCGGGCGCTGACGCGATTGAGTACGGTCGCCGCCGTTCAGCTCCAGGCGCGCCGACCACCACCGCCTGACCGGCGGCGTAATGGAATGCCTGCCCGTCGAGATTCAGACGAACGATTCGTGCGCGCGGTGTGGCATACAGCACGTTGCGGAGCGTGAGCGTCAGCACTACGGCGGATTATCCTATCGCATGCTCCGTCGCGGCCGCGGTCTGCTCCTGCGCTTCGTCCGCCGTCGTCGCGTTGGCCGCGGCGACTGGGGTGGCGCTCGTCGCGCCCGCCGCGTGGATCGAATGGGGCGGCGCGGGTGAGGCGTCGTGGTGGATGTCGGGCGTTGCGCTGGTTCTTGGCGCGACCGGCGTGGCGCTGTTGTGGACGGGAATTGCCGGCCTGCCGCCGGACTACATCGACGCGGACGAATGACGCACGGCTAGAGCCTCGCGTTCCGTCAATCAATCCGCAATCCGCAATCCGAAATCCGCAATTCAGAGAATCCCGATGGCCGAGCGCTGAAGGTCGACGTCCGACATGGTCGGCGTGACGTTCTTGGGCGATTCCTGATCGCCGCCGTTCGATTCTCGCTTGCGCTTGGTCTTGTCGCGGTACATGCGGCTGTCGGCCGTCGCGAGCAGCATCTCGTACGAATCGCCGTCGTGCGGAAACACGGCCGCGCCGACGCTGATGGCGAGCGAGAGCAGCTTGCCGGCGCGCGCCTCGAACTGCAGGTGGTCCACGGCGCGCTGGAGTTCGAGTCGCTTCCGCTCCGCTTCCTCGCCGCCGCATCCCGACAGCACGACGATGAATTCGTCTCCGGCGTAGCGGACGCAGATGTCGTAGGGGCGGATGGCGGTGCGCAGCACGCCGGCGACTTCGCGCAGTGCGCGATCGCCGACGTGGTGTCCGTACGTGTCGTTGATGTCCTTGAAGTTGTCGAGGTCCATGACGAGCAGAGAGACCTCGGACTTGAGCCGGTCCGCGCGGGCCAGCTCGCGCGTCAGGTGCATGAACATGAAGCGGGTGTTCGGCAGGCCGGTGAGCGGATCGGTCAGCGAATCTTCCTGCGTCTGTTCGAAGACGATCGAATTGTAGATGACGGCGGCGGCCTGCTCCGAAATGCGGTCGAGCAGACGGCGGTGATCGTCGGTGTACACCGACGGCTCGGTGTGGTACACGGAAATCGTGCCGATGAAGCGTTCGTTGAAGAGCAGCGGGCAGACGAGCGCCGAGTGAAGCGACGTCTTGTCCGACGGCTGGCCAGCCGCCTCGTAGTCCGCGCTCGGTCTTGCGTTGACCAGCGGCCGCCGGTTCCGTGCGACCCAGCCCGTCAGACCCTGGCCGTTCCTGATCGTGAGCTGCTGCACCTGCTCGGATTCCACGCCCGTGGCGAACCGGCAGCGCAGCGTTTCGCTTTCCTCGTTGTAAAGGAACAGCGCGCAGCATGAAAACGGCACGATGTTGCTCAACTTCGACGAGATGAGCGCCATCGTGTCCGAGACGCCGAGGCTGCTGCCCATCGCCTGCGCGATTTCGTAGAGCGCGTAGATTTCGCGATGGGCGAGCGCGATGTCCTGGAACACGTTCGTCCGAACCGGCGCGTCCACCAGACCGACCGCGGGTTGCGCGCTCGGTGCGTGCGACGCCACACGCGTCAGCTTGCGCGCCGGCTCCTGGCTGCTCTCCGCCTCGGCGGCGAGCCGCGGGTACATGTCGATGAACGCCTGCACGACAGTCGGGTCGAGCGCCTTGCCCGCCTCCTGACGAAGCAGTCCCAGCGCCGCATCGAGGCCCATCGCCTTGTGATACGGCCGCTCCGACATCAGCGCGTCGAAATAGTCGACGACGGACAAGATTCGCGCGCCGAGCGGAATGTCATCGCCGCGAAGTTGCGACGGGTAGCCCTTCCCGTCCCACCGCTCGTGGTGACTGAGAATCAGCGGCGCCACGGGATACGGAAACGGCACGCCGCTGATGATTTCCGCGCCAACCTGCGGATGGATGCGGATCTTCTGGAACTCCTCGTGCGTGAGCGGCCCGGGCTTCGACAGGATGTGCTCGGGCACGGCCAGCTTGCCGATGTCGTGCAGCAGCGCCGCGGTCTTCACGCCCTGAATCTCGTTGTCGCCCATGCCGAGCGCGCGCGCGATGCCGGCGGCGTACACCTGAACGCGCCGGATGTGGCTTTGGGCCGTCTGGTCCTTGGCGTCGATGGCGAGCGCGAGCGCTTCGATCGTGGCGAGGTGAAGATCGGAGACCTGGCGGACGTGCCGCTGCTGATCCTGAATCCGGCCCATGTAGACCTTGTAGGTCCGGTAGATCAGATACACGGGCGCCGCCGTCAGCAGTGCCATCCAGTAGCCTCCGCGAACGACGACCGCTGCGGCAATGGCCGCCGCGCCCGCGCCGAAGAAATAGCTGGGCGCGCTCCAGAGAAAATTCTCGTGCCAGACGCGGAACGCCGACTGGCGGGTCGACAGGGCGATCGCGGTCGCGATGAACGCGGTGTTGAAGACGAAATACGTCGTCGCCGCGCCGACGAGCGGCTTCGCCATGTCGAACAGCCCGACGACGACGCCGGGCGGCGTGCCGCCGAGCCAGGTGTACGCGAGGCCGGCGGCCTTCACGGTGAGTACGAGCGACGCCATGCTGAAGAGCGTCCGGTACACTGGCGTGCGCGATTCGACGCGGAGCGTGCACTGGCTCCACGCGCTTGCCGCTGCGACCAGCATCGTTTCGTTGGCGCCCAGAAGCAGCAGCGCTGCGAAATCCACGGCGTACGACACGGACATGGTCGATCCGCTGCTGGCGAGCGGCAGGCTGACCTTGAACGCGGACGCCAGCGACGACAGGAGCAAGAGCACGAAGAACAGCGGCAGGTTGCTGATGGAGTGGGGGACGAACACGAGAACGACGAGAACGCCGGCGGCGAGCACGGCGGCGACGAACGCCCGTGCGAGCGGCGGCTGATCCTTCATCGCGGGGGACGCCAAGGCGGTCGCGATGATACTTCGAAACCAGCCCCGTGCAGTCGATGGCGAGAATGCCGCGTGGCCGACGGCTTTGTGCGTCACCGGCTCAGTGCTTGCGGATTATGTCCCGGTCTCGCGCACGCGCCGGACGTTCGGGCGTGCCTCGGGCTCGAGTTGGTACTCGACGATTTTCCGATAGAGCGTGCCGCGGCTGATGTCGAGCACTCGCGCGGCTTCCTTCTTGTTCCACTGCACGGCCTCGAGCACCCGGACGATGTGGGCGCGCTCGGCGTTGGCGAGCGTCGGCAGCTGCTCGCCGCTGACCACCGGCGCCATGCTGTTGGCGTGCAGGAATTCGACGTCCGACGCGCGAATGATGCGGCCGGGGGCCGAGAGCGCGGCGCGCGACACGGTGCTCTCGAGCTCCCGGATGTTGCCGGGCCACTGATAGCTGAGCATCAAGTCGAGCGCTTCCCGCGCGAAGCCCTTGCTGTCGAGCGGCAGTCCCTGCGCGGCGCAATAGCGGGCGAGGAATCGTTGCGCGAGCACCGGGATGTCGACTTGGCGCTCGCGAAGCGACGGCAGCCGGATGGCAAACGCGTTGACGCGGTAGTACAGGTCTTCGCGGAAGCGACCGTCGCGGACGAACTGTTCGAGCGGGCGGTTCGTCGCGGAAATCAGACGGAAGTCGACGGCAATCGATTTGTGCCCGCCGAGCCGTTCGAAGCGCCGCTCTTCGAGCACACGCAGGAGTTTGGCCTGCGCGATGAGAGACATGTCGCCGATCTCGTCGAGGAAGAGTGTGCCGTCGTTGGCCAGTTCGAGCCGGCCGGGCTTGCGATCGTGCGCGCCGGTGAACGCGCCTTTTTCGTAGCCGAAGATTTCCGACTCGAAGAGCGTGTCGGGCAGCGCCGCGCAGTTGACGGCCTGAAACTTGGCCACGCTGCGGCGAGAGAGCTCGTGAATCATCCGAGCGACGAGTTCCTTGCCCGATCCGGTCGGGCCGAGGACCAGGACGGAGATGTCGGATTTGGCGGCCGTCCGGATCCACTCGAAGACGATCAGCATCTTCTCGTCGCGGCCGATCATTTCGCGGAAGCGCTGCACCGACGGCGACTGATCCTCGGTGCTGACCGCAGCACGGCGTTCGAGAAAATGGTCCAGCTGATCGGCGGTGGCGTCGTCGAGCGGACGTTCGGCGCCGTAGCGCGGTGGGTTGCCGGGGACCATGCGCGCCACGCCGAAATCGGCGAGCTCGCGAACGCAGTTCTCGACGTCCAGCCGCAAACGGCCGAACGTCTGCATGAGCGCCTCGACGTCGAAGCTCTCCTCGGGGCGCGAGCTCAAATAGCGCAGAATGCCGGCCCGCAGGGGGGACTGCACGAGCGTTCGGAAGCGCGTTTCGACGTCCTGCGGTTCGACGGTCCGGGCCGCTGCCGGCGCCGAGGCGCGCCGGGCGCTGAAGGTCAGATCATCCATTTCTCACGCGTGTTATCGGCCGATCCGGCCTGGAACCACAGGGCGTCCGGAAGGGGTGTCGGAGGGGCCTCCGGCGGGACGGAATTCCCGATAATGCGCGGTTTGGTAACGCTCGATGAGCTCTTTCATCTTCACGGCGTCGCCCTTGCGGTGGCCATGGCAGGCGATGGGGTCCGAGCCGCCGCTGGTCTCGATGAGGACGTTCGACAGGAACAGGCCCGTGTCGATGTTCACTGAGGCGACGTGCGCCATGTGAATCGTCTGTTCCTGCCTGCCGAACCACCGCGGTTTGTACTGGACGACGCTCGTTGGCGTAATCGCGACCTGCGTCGGAAACAGGCGGTTGCCGCGACTGAGGCGGCTCGCGCGGAACACGTCGCCCGCCGCGAACGGACGCCCCTTCCGCCAGATCAACCAGACCGCGAGGATCGCGAAGGCGGCCAGCGCGACGAGTATCCACACCAGCCATGTAAACTCGCCTGACACAATCGCTGATGTTAAGCTATTTCGTCAGCGACGCGTCGTCCGCCAAGGAGATCACTCGTGCCCCACCGTGCTCCCGGCTCGCCCGGGCACTCCCGTCAGAACTTCCTGTCCGGCAAGCCGATTCGCTACTACCGTCCGAAGGGGAGCGCGGATATCCGGTACCTCATCGACGAGGGCTTTCAGGCGTTCAACGCCGGGCGGCTTTCGGAGGCGTGCGGGATCTTTGCGGACAAGATGCTCGCGCCCGAGGAAGAGACGACCATCGGCCTGACGATGGCGGGGGCCATGACGCCCGCCGGGCTCGGCGGCTGCGTCATCGAGATGATGGAGCGCGGCCTTGTCGATTTCCTGATCTCGACAGGTGCGAACCTGTATCACGACCTGCATTACGCGCTGAACTTCATCCTGCGCCGCGGATCCCCTTTTGTGGACGATCGCGAGCTGTACGAAGATGGTGTGATCCGCATCTACGACGTGCTCTTTCCCGCGACGGTGCTGCTCGAGACCGATGCCTACATCCGCGACTTCATCGTCCGGTCGGAACTGGACGAGCCGATCTCCACATCGGAATTCCATTACCGTCTCGGGATGGACCTGCTGCAGAAGTATCCGGGCTGCGAGGAGCATTCGGTCGTTGCCAACGCCGCCAGGTCCGGCGTCCCGATCTACACGTCGTCGCCCGGGGACAGCTCCATCGGGATGAACATCGCCTACCACGAGCTGATGAACGGCGGCTCGTTCATGATCGATCCGAACAAGGACGTGAACGAGGTGTGCGCGATCGTGCTGGCGGGGAAGCGCAATGGCTGCGTGATTCTCGGCGGCGGCTCGCCGAAGAATTTCTATCTGCAGGCGCAGCCGACGCTGTGGGAGGTCTACGGCATTCCCAAGGGCGGCAACGATTACTTCATTCAGATCACGACTGATCAGGTCGTGTGGGGCGGGCTGTCCGGCGCGACGCCGGCCGAAGCCGTCAGCTGGGGCAAGGTGAATCCGGGTGTGCTGCCGGACACGGTCGTCGCGTATTGCGACTCGACCATCGCGTTTCCGCTGTTCTGCGAATACGCGGTCGGCTCCAAAAACGGACGGCGGGCGCGGAAGGAGCTCGTGCACAAGCGCGACGCACTCATCACGACGTTGAAGACCGAAGCCAGGGCGGCGGACGAAAAACGAAAAGCCGAGGTGTGACCTGGGCACTCTTGCCACCGAGCTCGCACCGCACGCCGAGCGGCTGACGCCGCGTCCCCGCGTCTACGCGGACGCCAACGTGCCGGCCGGCCTCGTCGCCCACATGCGGGAGCACCTGCAGTGGGACGTCCTTTTCGTCCTCGAGGACGAAGCGCTGCGCCGCGCGCGCGACGTCCGTCACTACCAGCTCGCGCAGCAGCTTCGCCGCACGCTCGTCACGATGGACCGCGACTACCTCGACGACCGGCGGTTTCCGCTGCAAGAGAGCGGGGGCGTTCTCGTGATCAACGCACCCAGCGAGCGGGAGCTCGAAGCGCTCGTGGATCGCATCGACCGCCATTTGTTCCAGGGTGATGACGGCGATGAAGGCGGCGCGACGCCGCTCGCCGGCCGGAAGCTGCAGCTGAACTCCGATTGGGGAAGGGATTGATCGTCCTGTCGGGCGCCGCGCTGGTGCTGCCCGACCGCATCCTCTCGCCGGGAACGCTCACGATCGAGGACGGCCGAATCGCCGACATCCGCGCAGATGGTGGGTCGGGCCTGCCGGCGCCGTTCGCGTTTCACGGTCACTACATCGTTCCCGGATTCATCGACGTGCACGTGCACGGCGTGGACGGCATCGACGCCCACGACTCGTCGTCTGCCGTTGCGACGATGGCCGCGCATCTGCCCCGGTACGGCGTGACGGCATTCTGTCCGACGACGGTGGCGTGCAGCGGCGAAGCGCTGCGCCGTGTGCTCGACCAGGTGCGACAGGCGCGCGCGACGCCGCATCCGATGGCCGCGCGCGTCCTGCCCGCGCACCTCGAGAGCAACTTCATCAATCCGGCCTACAACGGCGCACAGCCGGCGGACTGTCTTCGGAGTCCGCGCGCGCTGTTCGACGTCGACGGCCGCTTGATACCCACTCCGGCATCCCGCTCATCGCCCGTGTCGGCTTCGACGTTCACAGCCGGCGACATCCTGGACGAAATCGAGCGCGCCGCTCCCGACGTCGGCATCGTGACGCTCGCGCCCGAGCTCGACGGCGGCCTCGACCTCGTGCGGCTGCTCGCCGGCCGCGGCCATCACGTCTCGCTCGGCCATTCGGGGGCGACGTACGACGAAGGCGTCGCGGCGATTGCCGCGGGCGCCCGTCAGGCGACGCATCTCTTCAACCGCATGCCCGCGCTCGATCACCGCGCTCCGGGTCTTGCGGGCGCGGTGCTGCAGTCGGACGAGGTGGCGGCGGAGCTCATCTGCGACGGCTTTCATGTCCACCCAGGGCTGCTGCGGGCGACGATTGCCGCGAAGCGTCCCTCGCGCGTGCTGGCGATCACCGACGGCACAGCCGCGGCGGGCTTGCCGCTGGGAGCCACCGCGCGACTGGGCGGCCGGACCATCGTTGCCGGCCAGGCCACGGCCCTCCTCGAAGACGGGACGACGGCCGGAAGCGTCCTGACCATGGACAAGGCGTTCCAGCAGCTGGTCGGTCGAGTCGGCTTGTCGCTGATGGATGCGGCGACGCTGTGCTCGACGACGCCAGCCCGAGAGCTGAGGCTCGTCGGGCACGGCGTCCTTGCCCCCGAAGCCGTTGCCGATTTCGTCGTGCTCGACGCCAACTTCACGGTCGTGCAGACCTACGTAGCCGGACAACTGACCTACGCGCGAAACTCCTCCGCCACGGCTTCCGTCTAAGGCTGGCAGAGAAGGAGTCCGTCCATGCGAAGCGCCCTCGCTCTTGCCCTGCTGCTCGCGTGCTCAGGCTGCGTCGATATCGTCGGCGCCCGCCTCGACAACCGGTACGTCGAGCGCGAGGAGAAGCGGTTCACGACGACGGGGAAGCCCGACGTGTCATTGTCGACGTTCGACGGCTCGATTGAAATCCGTCCCTGGGACAAATCCGAAGTCGAAGTCATCGTCGAGAAGCGTGGTTCGGACAAGACCGCCATCGCGGACATCACGGTCAATGCGACGCAGACCGACAACCACATCGACGTCCGGGTGGAATCGCCGCCTCACAAAGGCATTTCGTTCGGCTTCTCCAGGAGCGCGAAACTCATCGTGTCGGTGCCCGCGTCGAGCGACATCGTGGCCAGAAGCGGCGACGGATCGATTGACGTCGAGCGGGTCACGGGCAAGGTCGAGCTTCGTTCGGGTGACGGCAGCATTCAGGCGCGCGACCTCTCCGGCGAGGTGAACGTGCAAACGGGGGATGGCAGCATCACCCTCGACGGCAAGTTCACGGCACTCCGCGCGCGCTCCGGCGACGGCAGCGTCCGGATTCATGCGGCGCCGGGTACCACGGCCGCCTCGGAGTGGGATATTTCGACTGGCGACGGGTCGGTCACGCTTGAATTGCCCGACGGTTTCAACGCCGAACTCGACGCGCACACCGGCGACGGACACGTGCAGGTTCAGGATCTCACGCTGTCGAACGTCACCGGCGAAATCCGCCGCAACACGGTCAAGGGCCGCCTGGGATCGGGAGGACCGGTCGTGCGCGTGCGGACCGGCGATGGATCGATCCGGCTTCGTCGATCCTGATTGCTCTAGTCCTTGACGAGCCGCCCGGCCGTCATGAAGCGCTTGTAGTCCGTGAACACCTGCCGCTTGCGGTGTGACTGCGCGCCCCGGAACATCGCGAGCATGTCGATCGATTCAGGCAGTAGCAGTGTCTCTCTCGGATCGTCGAAGCTGATTGGTTTGTAACGGATCTGGTAGTCGTAGCGATCGATCACGAGCTGATCGGGCAGTCCGTGCCGCCGCTGCTGGTCGAAATCAATCGGGACATCGACCGGGTGCGCGAGGTGCTCTTCCATCCTGACGACGTCGTGGGACCCGGTTTCCACCCAGATTCTGCCCTTCGTCCCGCCAGGCAGAGAAATGTTGAAGCAACCCGGCTTGGCTTCAGGCGCTTCGACGAGTTTCGGTTTTCCGGTTTCGAGGGGCCGATACTCAATCACCATCAGGTGCTGGTCGCGACCCTTGCCAAATCCCGCCCAGGTGAACGCGTAGTCCTTGCGGTTTGCGGCCAGGAGGAACGCGAGCGGTTCGGGTGAGAGCGGGTTGGGATCGAAGCAATCGCGGCGGTCCGGGATGGTTTTCACGACACGACCGTTGATCCGCCGGAGATCGCGCACGACCTTGACGTCCTTGGGCGATCCGCCGTCGACGCCCGAGTCCGATTCGACATGCAGCTCGTTACTCGAGAACCCGCGCGAAGCCCGTTGGCGCCGAGTCGATGCCGACCGGCTGGGCCGTCACCCGCTCCGTGCAGATGAGATTCTGCGCGCGCTGGTAGTAGCGCTCGATTTGCTCGCCGATGCGTGTGAGCAGGATGTCGAGATCCGGCGACGGCTGTTGCGCCGCCGAAGCGGTCAGCGCCACGGCGACGACGGGCATCGCCGCCGCCGCGTTACGCGCCCACGAATCGCTGATCCGCATAAGCCGTTGGATCTGAAATACCGGATACCAGGAACGCGTCGTGTCGCTCGCGGCACTTGCTGCACGTGCCGCAGTGGAGCGCCGGCGATCGGCCCACGGGATTCATGCACGACAACGTCAACTCGAACGGCACGCCGAGGACCACGCCGCGCGCGATGACCTCCGCTTTCGACGTGTTCGCGTACGGCGCATCCACGTCGAGACTGTGAGCGAGGCCGATCGTCAGCGCCGACGCCATTGCCGATCGGAACCTGGGCGTGGCATCCGGGAACGGATTGTGGTCCAGCGTCCCGATGACGATGCGGCCCAGGTGTGCGGCGGCGCAGAAGACGCCGGCCTTCCCGAGAAGGATCACGTTACGGCCGGGCAGATACACGTCCTCGTCGGGCGTGTGGTACGAGGGCGGTCGGCCCTGGACGGCCCAGTGCGTCGCGTCGTACACGTCGCTCATGTCCACGCGGAGGGAGGCGAGCGGCCGCACGTGCCCGGCAAAGGGCGCGACCGCCAGCAACCGATCGACCATTGCGCGTTCGGCGGCTTCCCACGCCAGCCCGACCGTGACGTAGATCGGCTGGACGTCCCCTTTCGCGGCTTCTTCCGCCAGAAGCACCGCGCTGTCGAGACCGCCCGAGAAGAGAACGGCAGTGGCCATTGATCGATAATGGTTGTTAGTTGTTGGTTGTTGGTCTTGGTTGTTGGTTATGGGTGTTTGGCCAGGGGAATTGAACCAGAATGGCTACCAATCGTCCATCACTTTTCGAAGCCGACGATCAAGCTCAATAACCAACCACCAAAAACCAATAACCAACGACCAACAACCAAAAATGTATTCAGTCACCAAACGCATCGACTTCTGCTACGGCCATCGGCTCCTGGACTACGACGGCATCTGCAAACATCCCCACGGCCATAACGCGGTGGCCGAGATCGAAGTCCGGACCGGCACGCTCGACAACCGGAACATGGTGTGTGACTTCAGCGATATCAAGCGTGTCGTGAAGGGCTGGATCGATCGAGAGCTCGATCACAAGATGATCCTGCGGCACGACGATCCGCTCGTGGGCCCGTTGAAATCTCTGGGCGAACCCATCTTCATCGTCGACAGCAATCCAACCGTGGAGCGGATCGCGAAGCTGATTTTCGACCAGGCGACGACAGCGGGGTTTCCTGTCGTCCGCGTCACGGTGTGGGAGACGCCGACGTCGTTCGCCGAGTACCGTGCGCAGTAGCCCGGCGCCACGTCCGCGATCGGGGCCGCGAGGCAACGGTTGACGCGCGGACCGTTCCAGCTGATCGTCTTCGATCTGGACGGCACGTTGATCGACTCGCGGCGCGACATCGCCGAGTCCGCCAACGCGCTGCTCGTCCAGTGCGGTGCGCAGCCGCTGCCCGAAACACAGGTGGGACGCATGGTCGGTGACGGCGCCGCGACGCTGATTGCGCGCGCGTTCCACGCCAGCGGCGTCGAGCGCCCGCCCGATGCGCTGGCGCGCTTCATGGCCATTTACGAGCGCGGTCTGACGAACCACACGCGTCCCTACGCGGGCATCGTTCGCGTGCTGGACGTGCTCGCGGCACGCGCGACGCTCGCGCTCCTCACCAACAAGCCCCTCCGCCCGACGCTGACGATCCTCGAGCGCCTCGTCGCTCGAGCGTTTCTTCGAGCCGTCACTCGTGGTCGGCGGGGACGGTCCCTGTCCCAGAAAACCCGACCCGGCCGGCCTCGTCGACCTCGGGCGGCGGGCCGACGTCCGCGCCGACGCCACGGTGCTCGTCGGTGACTCGATCATCGACTGCCGAACCGCGCGGGCGGCCTCCACATCCATGTGCATGGCGCGGTATGGCTTTGGTTTTGAAGACTTTCCGGCGGACGCGATCGGACCAGAGGATTTGTTCGTGGATTCGCCTGAGGAGCTGCTCGCGCTGTAGGAAAACTGTACGATTGCAACCCGCTAAGTGTCTCGCTTCGATGCGGGTTTCACGAGAGGAAGATGACCAAAAGCGATCGCCCGCGCGTGCTCCTCGTTGACGACTATCCGGACGCCCGCGAAATGTACACCGAGTATTTGAAGTTCTCCGGCTTCGACGTCGTCGAAGCCGGGAACGGCATGGAAGCGCTGGCGCGTGCTGCTGATGGGGCGCCGGACATCATCCTGATGGACCTGTCGCTGCCCGTGATGGATGGCTGGGAAGCCACGCGGCGACTCAAGGCGGACGAGCGAACCGCGTCGATTCCAGTGGTGGCGTTGACTGGCCACGCCCTTGCGGGGATTTCAGAGGCCGCCAAGCGCGCCGGCTGCGATGCCTTCGTCACCAAACCCTGCCTGCCCGAAGATCTCGTCAAGGAAATCAGACGGATCCTCCAGTTGCAGCCCGACGGTGCCTCGGCTTAGAGCGATCGAAGAAACCCCATCAGCCGCGCGTGGTCGTCCGCGCGAAGTCCGGCGACACCCTTCCGCGCCAGCTCGCCCTCCCGCTGATGTCGATCGATCGCGTCCTCAATCGTAGCCGCGCTGCCGTCGTGCAGCAGCGGCCGGCGGAGACGAAGCCCCCACAATGCAGGCGTTCGAATTTCTTCGGGTCTCGCGGCGGCCTGGGGAATGCCGTCGCCGGTCCCGATGTCATGCAGCAGCAGATCTGAAAAGAGCGGAACGGACTTTCGATTGAAGAGCGGATTGGCGCTCGGTCCGGTCGCGAGCGCGGGGACGTGGCACGCGGCGCAGCCGACCGCCTGGAAGATCCGTTCGCCGTCACGGACGGTATCGTCTACCAGCGCGCGGCCGACTGGCGCCAGAAAACGCATGAACGATTCGAAGTTGTCGATGCCGCGGCGGCGTGTCAACGGGTCGCGGACGTCTTCGGGTTCGGGTCTCACGTCGCACCGCTTCATCGCCTCGTCGCCGATCCCGAGCGCGTAGTCGCGCGGGAACAGGTCGTTGGTGATTCCCATTTCGTTGCGATACGCGTCCCCGCTGAATGCCAGCAGCGTCGCCTGCTGCGCCTTCCATCCGAAGCGCCCAATGCGACGGGCGCCGGTCGCAACGTCGACGATGACCGCGGCGCGACCGCGGACGCCGTTGCCGTCCCGATCGAACGGATCCTCGAGTGCGAGCAGCGTGTCGTCCGGAATCGCTTCGATGAGTCCCGCACCGAAGAGCGGAATCGGCGCGCGGCGCGCGACGACGTTCACGCCGTCTGGGATGCTCGGCTGACAGAGGTGCGGCGGTACCGAAAACAGATGGAGCAGTGTGTTGCCGTCTGCGTCGAGTCCGGTGGAGCTGCCATCGTCGCGACGGTTCGCCACGCGCGTTTCGAGCACGAGGCCGATCCCGCCGACCGCCGGAATGTTGTGACACGCGGCGCAGCTCGTGGCGTTGAACGCCGGGCCGAGTCCGTCCTCGACGGTCTCGACTGCCTTGAAGTCATCGAGGCCCACGCGGAACTCTTCGAACTCCGCAGGCGACAGTCCGGGCAGCGGATCACCCGGGTTGACGCCACTGCTTTGAGCGGCGGCGAGAAGCATAGTGGCGGCGGCTGCCGACATCCACACGCCAACGCGGACTCCGATGTGTCGCAGTGTCATCGCGGGGTGCCGGGCGTCTTGTCGCGGACGATCAGCACTCCGCGCATGAAATTGTGTCCGGCGCCGCAGACGCGGCTGCATTCAAATGGATACCGGCCGGCCGCGAGCGGGCCGATTGTGACGGCCAGCGGATCGTGCCCGCGCTTCGGCACGGTGACGTTCACGACCCCCCCGATCCGAAAACCGTGCGCCGTGTCCTCGCTCTTCAAACGCAGCTCGACCTCCTCTCCGGCGTCGACCGTGATTTCCGACGGGGTGAAGGAAAACCGCTCGGCCACGACGGTGATGACGCGGCGCGGGGGCGTCTGGGAATGACCTGCGGTCGCAGCGATCGCGAACATCATGGCGGCGAGCGCCGCAGCGCCCGCTGGAGGAATGCGTGGATTCATCAGAACCACCATCCGAGACCGATGTTGAAGCTGTTGGGCGCCCTGACGACCGCGCTCTGGTTCCGCTGCCAGACGTAGTCAATCTTTACCGCGACATCGGGATCCGGATAGTACGTGGCGCCGACGATCCAGGCATCGCGATCGAACTGCTTCAGCGGCAGAAATCCCGCCGGCATGCGGAATTGCGTGTCGAAGTTCTCGTACCGCAGGAACGCGACGGCATCTTTCGCGGGTCCGGCGGCCCAGACCCGGTACGACGCCTCCCCGTAGAACCCGCGCAGCGCTTCGGCGACGTTTGGCGACACTCCCGTCTGGAGTTCGACCGTTCGATTGAGACGCGCCGCGTCGCCGATGAAGACTTGTGCGAATTCGCCGCGCAGTTCGAGGCGGTCGCGATGGTAGCGCGCGTCTGCTTCGGCCACGCTGACTCGAACGTCAATGGGCGGCAGCTGCGAGGTCGAACGTCCCGTCCACCCGCTGGCACCCACAGTCAGCCCCGGGACGCCCACGTACTCGGCGCGACCTGTGACGGCCGGATTTCTGGCTCTGGCTTCAGAGCCCTGCTGGCGTCCATTTCGAATGCCTTCATCAGCCGAGAACTCGAATGCATTCAGTGGAGCCGTGAGGTAGGCGCGATACCGGAACCCACGGCCCACTTCGCCATGAACGCCCGCGCCCGCTTCGAACCACGTCGTGGGGATGATCACGGTGTCGACGAACGGCCGCTCGACGCCCTGGAAGACCGGCGGCTCGTGCCGCTCGTTGATGAGCCCGATTGGCATCAGCAGCATTCCCGCGCGCACGTTGAACCCGCGCGTCACGAGGAAGTCGAGATAGGCCTGTTCGAGTTCCAGCTCGCCCTTTTCTTCGAGCCCCTCCACGACCGCGTGCTCCACCTCCAGCTCGCCCATGAACCGGATCCGCGATGAAAAGCTATGGCTGAAAATCAGCACGAATCGATGGAAATCGACGACGGGATCGGACGCCTCGACGTCGTTGACATGCAGCTCCATGTAACCCGAAATCGGACCCGTCGACGGGTAACCTGCTTCAGCAGCAGGAGATTGGGCGGTTGCCGTCGCTGCGAGGAGGAGCGAGAGCCCGGCAGAGATTGCTGACTCAAATTTCATATTTTGAGTCGTCATAATATTTCGGGGACGTGAAGAGGTCAAGGAGGCCAGATCAGGAACCGGGAACGCCCGAACTAGCGGGGCTCGACGAGGAGCTTCGACGCCGCGCGCGCACCAATCATGATCCGTCGGCCCTGCGCCACGAGCCAGACCGCGTCGGCGGCGGCATCCCGATTCTCGACCTGCACGCTTTGCCCCGGCTTGAGGTCGTTCTTCTCGATGAACCTGAGGAACGCCGGGTCCTGATCGGCGATGCGCGTCACCTTGAGCGGCACCTCGACGGGGCATGTCAGCAGGCTGTCGAGATGACGATGGGCTATCGTGCCTTCCGGATCGGGAATCGGGTCGCCGTGCGGATCGTGCGTTGGACGGCCGAGCATTTCGTCGATGCGTTCGATCAGTCGTTCAGACACCACATGCTCGAGTTGTTCGGCATCGTCGTGCACTTCGTCCCAGCGCATGCCCATGACCTGCACGAGAAACAGCTCGACGAGGCGGTGGCGCCGCAGGACGAGTAAGGCGAGCCGCTCGCCCGCGGCGGACAGGCGCACGCCCGAGTACGGTTCGTACTCGGCGAGTCCTGATTCGGCCAGGGCCTTCACCATCGTCGTGGCGGTTCCAGGCGTGACGCCAAGCGCTGATGCGACTTGACCCATAGGCACCAGTCGAACGCCATCGGTGAGCGACGACTGGCCCTGGTAGATGGCTTTTAGGTAGTTCTCGACGGTGCTCGAAGGGAGCATTGAACGCTATTATCCAACAATGTCCCGACGGACGCTGGACGGCGCCATCGCGACGCCGGACGGAAAGCGTCACTACGTCCGCGCGCTTTTTGCGACGATCGCCGATCGTTACGACTTCATCACGCGCGCGCTGTCATACGGGCAGGATCGCCGATGGAAGCGGCGGCTGGTGAGCATGGCGTCGCCGACACCAGGCACCTCCGTGCTCGATCTGGCGACCGGCACCGGAGACATCGCGGCTGCATGCGCGGACCGAGGCGCTCATGTGGTCGGCCTGGATCTCACGCAACGCATGATCGAGTTGGCGCACGCCAGACACGGCGCGCGTGTGCGATTCCTCGTCGGGGACATGCTCGCGCTGCCGTTTCCATCGGCGTCCTTCGACATCGTCACGACCGGATATGGATTGCGAAATGTGCCGGACCTCACGCTGGCTCTTGGAGAAATTCAGCGCGTGCTGAAACCTGGCGGCGCGATCCTCTCGCTCGACTTCAATCGCCCGTCGAGCCGTATCGTGCGCGCGGCGTACCTGACATATCTCGACGTGGTCGGAGGGTTTCTTGGCTTCGCCCTCCATCGCGATCCCGATACGTATCGATACATCCCGGCGTCGATCCGTCGTTATCCAGGCGCGGACGCCGTCGCGCAGCTGATGCGCACGCTCGGTTTTTCGCGAACGGCATATCATCCTGTTCTTGGCGGCCTGATGGCGATCCACCATGGCATTCGAGACTGATACGTCGAACTGGTCCGGCGAGGGCGAATTCACGCAGCGGCTGCTCGATCGGTTGCGGGGGGTCCCTGCCATCCAGTTCGTCCGTGTGGAAGATGCGCCCGCGACGCGATCGGAGGCGGACTACCAGTTCATGAGCAATGAGCTTTTCGTCCGCTTCGCCACCGAGACGCGGCTCGAGCCGTTTCGCCGATTCGGTTTCCTTCCAGCAACCCGAGCCATCGCTGAAAAGGCGATGAACCTGCCGGGACTGGAGGCGGCGCTGGCCGTCATGCCGGACGTCGGGCCGGCGGACTACACCGACGACGGCATGCTGCAGTATCTGCGGACGGAACGCGTGATTCCGCCGTACCAGACGAAGGGCTACAAACTCGTCGAACTCGTGCGTATTTACGAGGTTGGAACGCCCTCGCGTTCCTAAAGAAATTGGTCGTCCAGCCGACAATGTAAGCGGTGAGTCTCGTTCCTTCGCTCCTTCAGGCCATCGTCCACGTGGATGGTGAAGCGTTGGTGATGCACGCCGGCGACAAACCGTACGTGGTCTCACCAACGGGACAGGTCGATCTCGCCACGCGCGGGCTCGCGCTCGACGCCGTCAACGGCATCGTCAACCAGCTGCTGCCGCCGGAGCTCCAGCAGGCGCTCGACGAGTTTGGGGCTGTGCAGCACGAGCTGGCGGCACTTCCAGAATTTCCGGGCGAGCATTTCACGATCGTCGCAGCCCGCGGCGGTGACGACGTGTGGGTGGAAATCCGCCGGCGGCGGATTCCCGACGAGGACCGCGTGCCTGAGGAACTGTTCAATTCGACGGACGCCGCTTCGTCATCGCCGTATCCCGTGTACGCTTCGGCGGGCTCGCCGGCCCTGGCGCGGCCCGTCGAGCCACTGCCCGATTCGCTGGAGCTCGGCGACATCGGAGTCGAGCGTGTGGAAGGCTCCGAGGCTCCGAGCGAGTATCGCACCGCCGACCTCGAGTATCGGGAGTCCGTGGAAGTCGAAGTTGCGTTCGACGTTCCTGATTTGCCGCTGGCGGCAGCAGAACCGACGCCGCCACCCGTGTCACCACTTGTGCGCGAGAGTCAGGCGGCGATCGAGCGGAAGATCGAAGAGGCCGTCGTGCCGGCGGCACCCGCGCCCGTCGTTGTGGCGGCGCCGGAGCTCGCGGCGCCATCGGTTCCTGCGCCTCCACCCGTCGTGGCGATGCCGAGCCCTGCGCCGCCCGTTACGCCTGAACCGCCGGCGCTGATTTCGACTCCGGCTCTCGTGGCCCCACCGGCGGCAGTCGTGCCTCCCGCACCTGCGCCAGTCGAGCCAGCGCCACAACCGACGTTTGCCGAGGTCGTTGCGGCGCCCGCGCCGCCCGAACCGGCGCCCACGTTTGCCGCGATCGTGCCGCCGGCGCCCACGCCGCTCGAGCTCGAGCCGTTGCTGGAGCCCACGCCTGCTGCGGTCGCCCCGCCGGCGCCCGTACCGACCGAGCGGCCTGCGCCGGCAGCAGCTCGCGCGCCGGTTGACGTCGTGCCGCCGCCAGCGCCGCAGCCCGCGGTCGTCCTGCCGCTCGCGAGAAATCCGATTCGCGCGGAGCAACCGTGGCCGCCGGTCGGCGATGCCAGAACGTCCGGTCTGGATCGTCTGCTGCGGCTGTCAGCGGCGCGCGGCGCGTCGACACTGTACTTGTCGTCGGACTCGCGGCCCGGTGTGCGCGTGGACGGCGAGCTGCAGATCCTCGAGGGCGAGCCGGTCCTGACTGCGCGCGACGTCGAGTCGCTGCTGCTGACGCTGATGCCGGAGCGCAACCACGAGGCGCTGCGCACGGGTGCGGCCACCGAATGGATTCTCGACATCGAGGACGTCGGTCGTGTCCGCTGTATGAGCTTCCGTGATCATCGCGGACCCGGCGGCGTGTTCCGGCTGATGCCGACGCGATCGGTGTCCGTCGATCAGCTCGGGTTGCCACGTGCGGTTCAGGGACTCGCGATCGAACCGGAAGGGCTCGTGCTCGTCGCGGGTCCCCGTTCGAGCGGCAAGCGCACTCTGATCTCGGCGTTCGTCGACCTCATCAATCGCACGCGTCGCGATCACGTCATCACCATCGAGCGCGAAATCAACATCGTCCACGAACGCGGGAACTCGTTCATCAGCCAGCGCGAAGTGCGCGGCAGCGACGACGACCTGCTCGCGGCGGCGCGCGCGGCGCTTCGGGAGGATCCGGACGTGCTCGTCATCGAGGATCTTCGATCACCCGGGCTCATGACGGTCGCGCTCGAGGCGTCGGCGTCAGGGCACCTGGTCGTCGGAGGATTCTCGGCTCACACGGCCACCGCCACCGTGGATCGCATCATCGACCTGTACTCGCCCGACCATCGTCGTCAGGTGCAGCTCGGGCTGGCCGACAGCCTCCGCGGAGTCGTCGTGCAGGTCCTGCTGCGGAAAACCGGTGGGGGGCGCGTTGCGGCCCGCGAAATGCTCCTGAATACGCCGGCGGTCTCGAGCGTGATCGCCGAAGGCAAGACCTCGCAGTTGCCGATGGCGATCGAAGGCGGCCGCCGCTACGGCATGATGCCGCTCAACGATGCGCTCGTCGGTCTCGTGCAGCAGGGCATCGTGGACGGTCGCGAGGCGTATCGTTACGCGAGCGACCGTCAAGGCCTGCTCGCGGCGCTCAAGCATCAGGGGCTCGACACGTCGTTCGTCGAGCGTCTGGCCTGACCCTACCGTTCGACGAACGGTTCCAGTTCCTTCAACACGAACGCGAACACATCGCTCTCGGTGATGGACTCCGGAGCGCCCGAGCCCACGGTCTCCTCCCGATCGACCACCTCGCGGCCTCGCCGCCAGCGCGTCCGACCGACGACACGCGGAGCGTCGCCGCTCGTGTCGAATGAGAATCTCGATGAAGTCGTCCGTGTTCTTGTCGGACGAGAGTCGAACGCTGCCGGACGGAGTGGAGACGGTGAACGCGTAGTTCTCGACGCGGAGCACGTTGGCGACCTGTCGCACCAGTGGGGTAATCGTCCGCGACAACAACGATTCGAACGCTTGGGCGGACGCGTCCGCCCTGGCACGTCGCGCGGCCGATCGCTCCTTCGCGCGAGCCATCGCACCGAGCACACCCTTGCGTACATCAGACGTTTCCATGGCAGTCAGATCACTTTCTGTTCGCGGAGCCGGAGCACGGCGTCCCCGGTCAGCCCGAGGTCGCCCTGCAGGACGGCGTTGGTGTGTTCGCCGAGTCGTGGCGGCGCGGATCGCATCAGCCCCGGCGTGCCCGACAGCTTGACCGGCATGCCCAGAACCTTCAAGGCGCCAATGGTCTGGTGCTCGACGAGCGCGACCATCTCCCGCGCCTGAATCTGCGGATCGTCGAAGAGCTCCTGGAGATCGCGCACCGATCCGCACGGCACGCCGGCGGCGGTGAGCCGCTCGATCCAATGCTGGCGCGATCTGGTCGCGAGCGTTGACGCGATGATCGGGCGCAGCGCGTCGTACTCGCTGACGCGCTGCCGGTTCGTCGCGAAGCGTTCGCCGGCGTCGAGCTCCGTCACCGCACAGAATTTCTTCCAGAGCTCGTCGTTGCCGACCGCCAGCACGAAGTCGCCGTCCGCCGCCGTAAACGTCTCGTAGGGCGCGATGCTGGGGTGACGATTGCCGAGCCGCCCGGGCGTCTTGCCGCTGGCGAAGTAGTTACCGGCCTGGTACGTGAGAAGCGCCGTGACGGAATCGAGCATCGCCACGTCCACTTCCTGGCCGCGAGCCGTCCGCTCGCGGGCCAGGAGCGCCAGGCTGACGCCGTACGCGGCGAACATGCCCGACACGATATCCGCGATCGCGACGCCCAGCCGGACGGACGGACCCTCCGGCGTGCCGGTGATGCTCATCAGCCCGCCTTCGCCCTGCATCACGGCATCGTACCCGGGTTCGTTGCGTCGCGGACCCGTCTGCCCGAACCCGGAGACGGAACAGTACACGAGGCGCGGACACCGTTCCTTGAGCGACGCGTAGTCGAGTCCCTGCTTCGCCAGCGTGCCCGGGCGGAAATTTTCGACAAGGACATCGCTTCGCGCGATCAGCCGTTCGAGCAGCGCGCGACCTTCCGGGCGCTTGAAGTCGAGCGTCACGCTTTCCTTGTTGCGGTTGATGCTCAGGAAGTACGCGCTCTCGCCATTGAGGAACGGAGGGCCCCACCCGCGCGTGTCATCGCCTTTGCCGGGCTGTTCGACCTTGATGACGCGCGCGCCCATGTCGGCGAGCAGCATGGTGCAGTACGGTCCCGAAAGCACACGGGTGAGGTCCAGAACGGTCAGGCCATCGAGAGGCGGCATAATGAACCCGTGATTATCGTCTACGCCGGCAGCTCCTGACGAAGCTGCGAGCAGGTGAAGGAGTTTCTTTCACGCGAACGGGTGCCATTCGAGGCGTACAACGTGGACGACGACGATCGTGCGTACGACGATCTGGTCGCGCGCGGTTTCAGAGTCGTGCCCGTGACGCTCATCGGCGCCCGCGTGCTGACCGGGTACGACCCCGACGCGCTGGCGGCGGCACTCGCCGAGTGGCGCGCGTCGGCCTCCAGTCGCGAGCAATAGTCACCAGATCGGACACGAGGCCATACGCCGTCAGCGTCAGGCCCGATCCCCGCTGCACGACGACGATGTCGCCGACGAGGTCGGTGTGGAGCACGAGCGCGTTTTCCCCGCCCTCGAGTTGCGCGAGCAGATCGCTCGCCGGGAGTTCAACCACGCGCACGAACGCACGGATGCCCTGTCCCGATCGCGCAGCCGACGCGACGAGCTTGAGTCGCCGGCCCGCAGCGCGCGCCGCAGTCAGGCGTCCCATCGTCACGCCGGCGATGCCTTCGCGCTCGACCGAATGCGGCGTGAGATTCGCGCCGAGCAGGACGTTCGCCAGCGCCGCGGTCTTGGCGGCGGCATCCCATCCGTCGACGTCCAGCGAGGCGTCGGCCTCCGCGATGCCCGTGCGCTGCATGGTGACGAGCGCATCCTCGAAGCGCTGCCCGTTCTCCATCGCCGTCAGGATGTGGTTCGTCGTGCTGTTCACGACGCCTTCGAAGCCCTTGACCGATAGCGCAGGCAGAGTGGCGCGCTTGAGATTGAACACCGGAATCCCGTCCATCACCGCGCTCTCGAAGAGGAATTGCCGATCGGCGCGCCGCGCGGCGGCGGCCAGCGTCCTGAACGCGAACGCGGCAGGGCCTTTGTTCGCCGTCACGACGTGGGCGGCCCCAGCGAGCGCGGCCTTGACGTGATCGACCGCCGGCCGTCCGTCGCGGATCGAGAGCGTCGTCGTCTCGACGACCACCAGCCGTCCACCGCGCGCGGCGGTCCGACACCGTCGCAGGACGTCGCGCAGAAAAGCAAGGGCCGAACCCGTGTCAGTCCCGAGGCGACCGCCCGTTTCGACCATGGTGGCGAGTCGAAGCGCATTCAGTCCGCGCGCATCAAAGACGTGGCCGTGCGAGCGCGTCGCGATGCCCACGACACGGGCCTCGACGCCATGGTCACGGAGCAGTCGGGCGCGCGACTCGTCCAGGAGCCGGACGAATCGCCGGCCGACGTGCCCGAAGCCGATGAGCACGAGGTCGAACGTCACGCCGCCACGCCGCCGATGTCGACGAGCAGGTCGTGGAGTCGCGTCAGCCCCTCGCGCAGGTAATCGGTCTCGTCGCCGTAGCCGATTCGAAGGTATCCGTCCATCCCGAAGTGATCGCCGGGTACGATCAGCACGCTTTTCTTCTCGCGCAACTGGTTGACGAGAACAGTGGAGTTGACGGCATGGTGATAGCGCACGTAGACGATCGCGCCGGCGTCGGGCGGCGCGAAACTGAAGAGGCTGCCGTGGTCGCGCAGCCATCGATCGATGACCGGGAAATTCGCGTTGAGAATCCGGCGAGTCCTGTCCAGGATGCCGCCGCGCCGGGCCGGGCTCAACGCGTGACACGCGAGGAAGTCGCTGAGCGCCCCGGGAGAAATCGTCGTGTAGTCGTGATACGACCAGAGCGACGAGACCAGCCTCGCCGGTCCGGCGATCCAGCCGATCCGAAGGCCAGGCAGCCCGTAGGCTTTCGACAAACCACTCGTGACGATGACCCGGCCCGATCGCCCCCACATCGAGGGCGTTTCGCGGCCGTCCCGTTCGGCGCCTCGATAGACTTCGTCGGACAGAATCCAGCATCCGTGGCGCTCCGCCGCCGCGGCCACGTGATCGAGATCCTGATGGTCGAAGCGCGCGCCGGTTGGATTGTTCGGATTGCAGATCACGATGAGCTTTGTCCGCGCGTTGACCAGCCGGTCGAGTGCGTCCACATCCATCCGCCACGGATCGGATCCGCTCGGCCGAATCAGGGGCCATTCCTTCACAGACCCGCCAAACGCGCGAACCAGACCCCACGTCTGCATGTAGCTGGGGACCATGTAGACCACCTCGTCGCCGGGCTCGACGAGATTCCACGTCGTGATGTAGTTGGCTTCGGCGCCGCCGTTGGTGACCTGGATGTGGTCGGCCGTGGCGCCCGGGTACTGTGACGCGATCAGCTCCCGGAGCCGCGTGGTGCCGTTCGATTGCGTGTAGCGGAGGCGCTCGCGCGTCAGCGCGTCGCTCACGGTTGGCTCCGCGACGAGTTCGCCGAGACTGAGCGGCGTCACGCCGCTCTCCGACAGGTTGTAGGCCACCTGGTTCTCGAAAGTGGACTGCATGCGTTCCATCTCGAACTGTTCGACTCTCATGGCGATCACTCTACCGTTTTTGCGCGAAGGGTCGCGAAGTATCCTGGACTATACTGGCGGGCTCAGGTGACGAGTGCGCCGGACCTTGCACGGATTCCCGCGGGCGAGTTCCTCATGGGCGCCGCGGATGCTGAGGACGATGAACGTCCCGTTCATCGTGTCGTCGTCAGCGAATTCTTCATCGCCCGGTACGCGGTCACCAACGACGACTACGCGCAGTTCGTCCGGGCCACCGGGTACCCGTCGCCGTCGATCCGCAACCTTCCGCTGGTCGCCAGCGGCGAGCGCGATTCGCTGTTCCGCGAACTGGCGGCACCGTACGTCTGGGACGGCGCCACCCCGCCACAAGGTCGAGGCGGGCACCCCGTCGTTCTCGTCGGGTACGAAGACGCGCTCGCGTACTGCGACTGGCTCGGTGATTCGATCGGCCGGCGTGTTCGGTTGCCGACCGAGGCCGAATGGGAGAAGGCGGCGCGCGGCGGCGTCGACGCTCAACGGTACCCGTGGGGCAATGCGATCGACCAGGCCCACGCGAACTTTCTCCCAGATGCGACGTCGAAGCGCCGCCGTGGGACGCGGCCGACGGGCACATACGCCCCGAACGGCTATGGCCTGTACGACATGATCGGCAACGTGTGGGAATGGGTGTCCGATTGGTACGGCGGCGACTACTACGGGCTCGGCGAGGCCCGCGATCCACGCGGGCCTTCGTCTGGCCACGCGCGGATCGTCCGAGGTGGGTCGTGGGTCAACGACGAAGTGAATATGTTGCGGAGCGCGTATCGCCACAAGGTGCCGCCGGACACCTACGCCTACAGCATCGGGTTCCGCGTGGTCTGTACGTACTGACATCGCTGCTCGTGCTGCTGGGCAGTCCGGCCGGGGTCACCGCGCAAACGACGGCCGACCAGGTTCCAATCGTCGTGACGAGCGGCGCGGCGGTCATCAGCCGGGCGCCCGACGTCGCGTTCATCGCCGTCGCGGTCGAAACCCGTGCCAAGACACCGCGAGACGCCCAGCGGCAAAATGCAGAAGTGATGACGGCGGTCGTCAAGCGCCTCGGCGAGTTGTCGGTCCCGCCTGATGCGCGTCGAACGTCGAACCTGCGACTGGATCAGGAATACGACACGGTCAACGGTCGTCGTGTGCCGCGCAACTTCGTCGCCAGGAATTCACTCGAGGTGCGTGTGGATGATGTCTCGAAGGCGGGGGAGCTCGCGGACGCGGTGGTCCAGGCCGGCGCCACGTCAATCGAAGGCATCCGATTCGACCTGAACGATCGGCCCGCCCTCGAGCGCGAGGCGGTCCGTCTGGCGGTCGTCGACGCGCGCGGCCGCGCGGAGGCCGCGGCGGCGGGCGCCGGTCGCACGCTGGATCGGATTCTGAAGATCGAAGACGGCGAGCGCACGCCAATTCCCAGGGCGATGGCCGTCATGCGCACGGATGCGATTACCGTCGTCGAGCCGGGCGTGATTGATGTCCGCGCGGCGGTGACCCTCACGGTGTCGATGAAATGACCAAGGCGTCCCATTCCATTCCAGCATCGCTCACACCCAACGGCTACGCCAAGGCTCGACGGGTGTTGATGAAGCGCGATCCCGTGCTTGCGGGGGCAATCAAGTCGATCGGCGCGTGCGGCATGGCCGACCGGCAGCGCAAGGATCATCTGAGCGCGCTCGTCGGATCGATCGTCAGTCAGCAGCTGTCCACGAAAGCGGCGGCGACGATCTACGGCCGGTTCGTCGCGCTCTTTCCCGAGCAGCACATTCCCGGCGCGGACGCCATCTCGGCCTTGGACGATGCGACGCTCAGAGGCGTGGGACTGAGCGGGCAGAAAGTCGGATATCTGCGCGATCTATGTGCGCGCATTCAGTCGGGCGAACTTCAGCTCGATGAGCTCGAGTCGCTGCCCGACGAGCATGTCATCGAACGGCTGACTGCGGTCAAGGGTTTCGGCCGATGGACCGCCGAGATGTTCCTCATGTTCCGGCTCCATCGTCCCGATGTGTTACCGGCGGGCGATCTCGGCATCATGAACGCGATCCAGCGACTGTATCGCCTGCGGAAGCGGCCGGACCCGAAGCGGATTCTGAAGATCGGCGAGTCGTGGAAACCGTACAGGTCCGTGGCGTCCTGGTACTTGTGGCAGACGCTCAGGAACGAGCCTTTAGCCACAACAAAACGTAGCCAGCCGCGATCGCGATCAAAGTCCCGCGCTCGCTGAATAGCGTTTCGCGCCACGAAAACCCTTCGCGGCTGGTTCCCTCGCCCGCCACAGCCTTCTGACCCTCGGTGCCTGGCACCGAGGGTCGCGAAATCAGCGCCACGCGGTGCCAGGGACTGGCCCTGGGCACCCATCGCGGCACGGCGGCCCGATAGGCGCCGAACCCGTCACCGTAACGCGACTCGAGCAGTTGCTCTTCCCACTTCACAATCGCGTGGTATTCCGCGAGCAGCATCAGGGCGACGATCGGCGCTGCCCACACAAGCCCAGCCGTGACCGAAAACCCCGTCCAGATCAGTACGTTACCGATATACAGCGGATTCCGGACGTGAGCGAACGGTCCGCTCGTGATGAGCGGCCCGAGACGTTCGCTTCTCGTGCGTGAGATAACCCCAATCCGGTGAACTGATGCGAGCCTCAGAGCCTCCCCGACGAGCGTCAGCACCACGCCGGTCACGACCGGCGTCCAAGAACGAGCTGCCGCCCCTGCAGGAGCGACGAGCAACACCAGCGCAATCGGGATCGGAATCGCGGTGCGGTGGCGGAACAGCCAGCCACCGAGTTTGGTAGAATCAGGACTTGTCTGGTCGGATATCCCAGATGCCATCGAACGCATCCATTGTTGATCGCGCCTCCGGCTCCTCCGTCCTCGACATGATCGGGCGGACGCCCCTCGTGCGCCTTGGTCGCTTCGAACAGGGACTGCCCGAAGGCGTCGAGCTGTACGCGAAGGCTGAATGGCAGAACCCTGGCGGGTCGGTGAAGGACCGGGCTGCCGCCCGGATGATTCTTGAAGGCGAGGCATCGGGGAAGCTGACACCGGGCAAAACGATTCTCGACGCCACGTCAGGAAACACCGGCATCGCGTACGCCATGGTCGGCGCGGCGCGCGGCTATAAGGTGCGGCTCTGTCTGCCGGAGAACGCCAGTCCCGAACGAAAACTGATTCTCCGCGCGCTCGGCGCCGATCTGATCATGACCAATCCCCTCGAGGGCACCGACGGCGCCATCCGAGAGGCGCGCCGGATGTTTGCCGAGCGTCCGGACGAATACTTCTATCCCGATCAGTACAACAACGACGCGAACTGGAAGGCGCATTACGACACGACCGCGGCCGAGATCATCGAGCAGACGAGCGGACGACTGACGCACTTCGTCGCAGGCCTTGGCACGTCCGGCACGTTTGTCGGCACAGGCCGTCGTCTTCGAAAGTTCAACCCGTCGATCAAGCTGATTTCGTTTCAGCCGGACTCGCCGTTCCACGGACTCGAGGGGCTGAAGCACATGGAGACCGCGATCGTTCCCGGCATCTACGATCCGACGCTCGCCGACGCCAACCTGCGCGTGTCGACCGAACGGTCGTATGAAATGGTTCGTCGTCTTGCGCGCGAGATGGGCCTGATGGCCGGGATCTCGTCAGGCGCCGCAGTGGCGGCGATGCTGGATGTCGCCCGCGATCTGAAGCGGGGCGTCGTCGTCACCGTGTTTCCCGATGGCGCCGAGAAATATCTGAACGAAGCCTTCTGGACGACGGATTCCGATGCCTCGTAATCGGCAGTTGAAGCTCACGATCGCCGTCGCCGCCGCGATTCGACAGCACGGTGAACAGACGTATCCGCACGAATGCTGCGGCGCGCTCGTTGGCGACGACGAGGGTGTGGCGCATGTCGTGGCGCTGCCGAATACGACTGAAGAAGGCCCGCGGCGCCGGTTTCTCGTGCGGGCGGAGGACTATCGACTCGCCGAGCGGCGGGCGACTGAACTGAAAGGTACGCTGCTCGGCTTTTATCATTCACACCCCGACCACCCGGCGCGGCCGTCACCGTACGACCTCGACCACGCCTGGCCGACGTTTGCGTACGTCATCGTGTCGGTCGCGAGCGGCAAAGCTGCGGACATGACCGTGTGGTTTCTCAAGGACGATCGATCGAGCTTCGAAGAGGGCAACCTTTACCATGGCGAAAATACTCATCCCGACACCACTTCGACCCTACACCGATAAGCAGGACACCGTTGACGCGTCCGGTGCGACGGTGGGCGAACTGCTCGCCGATCTGACGCACAAGCACGCGGGGCTGAAGGCGCACCTGTACAACGAGCAGGGCAAGCTGCGAAGCTTCGTCAACGTCTACGTCAACGACGAGGACATCAGATATCTCCAGAAGGAGCAGACGCCGGTCAACGCGGCCGACACCATCAGCATCATTCCGTCCGTCGCGGGCGGAGCGCCGACGGCCACGGCCGGGCGAGGCGCCGCCGAGCCCGGTGTGAGCAAAGACCTGCCCGAGCTGACCAACGACGAGGTCAAGCGCTACTCGAGGCATCTCATCATGCCGGAGGTCGGCGTCGACGGTCAGCGGAAGCTGAAAGCCGCGAAGGTCCTCTGCATCGGCGCGGGCGGCCTCGGCTCGCCGGTGGCGATGTATCTTGCCGCCGCCGGCGTCGGCACGATCGGCATCGTGGACTTCGACGTGGTGGACTTCAGCAACCTCCAGCGCCAGATTCTGCACGGCACGCCGGACGTCGGTCGCTCGAAGCTCGCATCTGCGAAGGATCGTCTGAATGCGATCAATCCGAACGTTGACGTTCAGACGCACGAAGCGGCGCTGTCGTCGCAGAACGCGATGAAGTTGTTCGAGCCGTATGACGTCATCGTCGACGGCACCGATAATTTCCCGACGCGCTATCTCGTCAACGACGCGTGCGTCCTGCTCGGCAAACCGAACGCGTACGGCAGCATCTTCAGGTTCGAGGGCCAGGCGTCCGTGTTCGCGACGAAGGACGGTCCCTGCTACCGCTGCCTCTATCCGGAGCCGCCGCCGCCCGGCCTGGTGCCGAGTTGCGCGGAAGGCGGTGTGCTCGGCGTGCTGCCTGGAATCATCGGCGTGATTCAGGCGACGGAAACGGTGAAGCTGATCATGGGGATCGGCGAACCGCTGATTGGACGGTTCCTCATCTACGACGCGCTCAGGATGAAATTCCGCGAGCTGAAGCTTCGGAAGGATCCGGACTGCCCGGTGTGCGGCACGCATCCGACCGTAAAGCAGTTGATCGATTACGAACAGTTCTGCGGAATCGTTCCCGCCAGACCGGAGCCAGCTGCCGTGAACAACGCCACCGAGATCACCGCGCTCGAGCTGAAACAGCGTCTAGACCGTGGCGATGCGCTGACCATCGTCGACGTCCGGGAGCCGAACGAGTACCAAATCAATCGAATCGCCGGGTCCCTCCTCATCCCACTTGGCGATATCCCCAAGCGCTATAACGAGTTGGACCCATCGGCCGAGCTCATCATGCAGTGCAAGTCGGGCGCGCGCAGCGGCCGGGCGGCCGATTTCCTTCGCTCTGTGGGGTTTAAGCGGGTTCTGAACCTCAAAGGCGGCATCCTGGACTGGATCGACAAGGTTGATCCGAGCCAGCCGAAATACTAAACTAGGACCTGAACGGTCGGATATGTTGAGGCTCTCCAAGAAAGCGGACTATGCGCTGATGGCGATGAAACACCTTGCCCTGCGCGGTGACCGCGGCACCGGTGGACTCGGGGCGTCCTCGAGCGCGCGCGAAATCGCGGAGCTCTACGACATTCCCATTGAGCTGCTGGCCAAGGTTCTCCAGCGGCTGGTGCGCCGGGGACTGCTCGCGTCGCATCAAGGCACCCGGGGCGGATACCAGCTGGCGCGAGTGCCGACGCAGATTTCGATTGCCGATGTGATTCAGGCCATCGACGGTCCGGTGACCGTCACCGCGTGTTCGACGGACGAAGGGCAGCAGTGCGAGCAGTTTTCGAAATGCAACGTGCGGGATCCGCTGTGGCGCGTGCGTGAACGGATTCTCGCCGCGCTCGGCGATTGCACGATCGCGGAACTGGCGGCCGACATTCCGCCGCCGCCCGCAACGAAAGCCGCGGTGCTTCACACACACCTGTGAGTGGAACGCGAGGGGCTGGAGCGCGAGGCTTTCAGCCGAGCGAGAAGATGCAAACGGAGCGCGAGGCTTCCAGCAGGAATGGAGCTCGAGGCTGGCAGGAATGGAGCGCGAGGCTTTAGCCGAGCGATTAGCACAAAAACAATGGCGATAAAACTTCCGATCTACATGGACTATCACGCGACGACGCCGGTGGATCCGCGCGTGGTCGAGGCGATGCTGCCGTACTTCACGACCGATTTCGGCAACGCCGCGAGCCGCAACCATCCGTTCGGCTGGGCCGCGGAAGAAGCCGTCGAGAAGGCGCGCAAGCAGGTGGCGGAGCTGATCGGCGCCAACGCCAAGGAGATCGTCTTCACGAGCGGCGCGACCGAGTCCGACAACCTGGCGATCAAGGGCGTCGCCGAGATGTACCGCGAGAAAGGCAATCACATCATCACGGCGGTCACCGAGCACAAGGCCGTGATCGACACGTGTAAGCGCCTCGAGAAGGAAGGCTACCGCGTCACCTACCTGCCGGTGCAGAAGGACGGCCGCATCAGCCTCGACGACCTCAAGGCGGCCATCAGCGACAAGACGATCCTCATCACGATCATGGCGGCCAACAACGAGATCGGCGTGATTCAGCCGATCGCGGAGATCGGCGCGATCGCGAAGGAGAAGGGCATCCTCTTCCACACCGACGCCGTGCAGATGGTCGGCAAGGTGCCGTTCAACGTCAACGATCTCAAGGTCGACATGGCGTCGATCAGCGCTCACAAGATGTACGGCCCGAAGGGCGTGGGTGCGCTCTACGTTCGGCGCCGCAATCCCCGCGTGCTGCTGGCGCCGATTATCGACGGCGGCGGCCACGAGCGGGGCATGCGGTCGGGCACGCTCAACGTTCCGGGCATCGTCGGGTTCGGGAAAGCCGCCGAACTCTGCAAGCAGGAGATGGCGACTGAAGCCGAACGGCTGCGCGGGCTGCGTGACTACCTGAACGACAAGCTCCACAAGCAGCTGGACGAGCTCTACATCAACGGCTCGATCGAGCACCGGCTGCCGCACAACCTGAACATCAGCTTCGCGTATGTCGAAGGCGAATCGCTGCTGATGGGCATCAACGACGTGGCGGTCTCGTCCGGATCGGCGTGCACGTCGGCCAGCCTCGAGCCGTCCTATGTGTTGAAGGCGCTCGGTGCGGGCGACGACCTCGCGCACTCGTCGATCCGCTTCGGGCTCGGCCGCTGGACGACGAAAGAGGAAGTGGACTACGTCGCCGACAAGCTGACGTCGGTCGTCAGCCGGCTGCGAGACATGTCGCCGTTGTACGAGCTGGCGAAGGAAGGCGTCGATCTCTCGACGATGCAGTGGCAGACAGAGGGACACTAACCAGTCTGGTGACTTGAATGCTCATTCAATTCCCAAATCAATTACCAGATCCCCCGATTACCAGATCCAAAGGACTGACCTATGGCGTATTCGAATAAAGTGATCGACCACTACGAGAACCCGCGCAACGTCGGCTCGCTGCCGAAAGACGACGTCAACGTCGGCACCGGGCTCGTAGGTGCTCCGGAATGCGGTGACGTGATGAAGCTGCAGGTGAAGGTCAATCCTTCGACCGGCGTCATCGACGACGCGAAGTTCAAGACATTCGGCTGCGGGTCGGCCATCGCCAGCTCGAGTCTCGCGACCGAATGGCTCAAGGGCAAGACGGTTGACGAAGCGCTTGCGATCAAGAACACCGATATCGTGAACGAGCTGAGCCTGCCGCCGGTCAAGATCCACTGCTCGGTTTTGGCGGAAGATGCGATCAAGGCTGCGATTGCCGACTACAAAAAGAAGCAGACCGGCGAATCGAAGAGCGCGGAGAAAGCCGCACAGCCGACCGTCTGAATAGGGCTCAGGGTCGAGGCACTGGGAAGGGCAGAGGGCTGAGGATTGATCGCACAGGAAGCCATGATTCAGATCAGCGACACGGCGGCGCGCAAGATCCGCGCGTTGATGGCCAAGCAGGGCATCGACGAGGGCGGTCTGCGCGTCGGCGTCAAGGGCGGCGGCTGTTCCGGCCTGAGCTACACGTTCGCGTGGGAGAAGCAGGCGCGGATGGGCGACGAGGTCTTCGAGGGCCCGGAGGGCGCGAAGATCTACGTGGACAAGAAGAGCCTGCTGTTTCTGGACGGCACCGTCCTCGATTACGACACGAATCTGGTCAGTAAGGGGTTCGTGTTCAACAACCCGAACGCCAAAGCGACTTGCGGCTGTGGCAGCTCCTTCGGGGCCTGAAGCCGGGCCCGCCGCTCAGACCCGGCCCGCCGACTTCTTCAGCTTTCTCGGTCTGCCGCGCAAGCTTCGGATCGACATGAACGACCTCGAGCAGCGGTACCGCGCGCTCAGCCGGCAGTTTCACCCGGATTATTTCTACAACGCCAGCCCGGCCGAGCGGCGCGCGAGCCTCGAACGCTCGTCCTATCTGAACGATGCGTACCGGACGCTCAAAAGCCCGGCGGCCAGGGTCGAGTATCTCCTCAAGCTCGAGGGACTGAATGCCGCGGGTGACGCGACGAATGGAACGCGCGCAGGCGCTCCCCCCGCGGGTCTGCTCGAGGAAGTGTTTGCATTGAACGAAGAGCTCGATGAGATTCGCGGGATGCGCGCGGGCGGCGTTCCGGAAGCTACATGGCGCGGGCGGCTGGAGCAGGCGCGACGACCGATTGAGACCAAGCGTGAGGAACACGAAACGCAGCTTGCGGATTTGTCGTCGCGTTGGGACGCCGCGCTCGATTCGGGTGCCGCGGACGATCAGCGACGAGCCATTCTCGACGCTCTGCGCGAGCGGTTTCTGGAACGGAACTATATCGGTAATCTGTTATCGGGCATTGAAAGGGAACTGGGAGTCCCTCAGCCCTGATCTCGGCTGTCAACTCTCAAAATCCGAAATCCGGAATCCGCAATCCGCAATCCGCAATCCAGAATCTGACTTATGTCTCACGTCGTTGGAATTGACCTCGGCACCACGAACTCGCTGGTCGCGTACGTGAAGGACGGCGTCCCCGTCGTGATCCGCGACAAGTCGGGCGACGGCCTCGTGCCGTCGGTCGTGTCGGTCGCGAGCGACGACACGGTGTACGTCGGGCGCGAGGCGCAGCGACGTCTGCTGACCGAGCCGCGACGGACCGCGTATTCCGTGAAGCGGTTCATGGGCAAGGGTCGCGAGGACGTGGGTGCCGAGGCGTCGCATTTTCCTTTTCGAATCGCCGGGGACGACAAGGGCGTCGTGCGCATCGGGCTCGGCGATCGCGAGTACACCCCGCCGGAAATATCCGCGTTCGTGCTGCGCGAGCTGAAGCGGCGCGCGGAGGAGCATTTTTGCGCCGAAGGCGACATCGACCCGGAGGTCGATCGCGCCGTCATCACCGTGCCGGCGTATTTCAACGACGCGCAGCGGACCGCCACGCGCGATGCCGGACGGATCGCCGGCCTCGACGTGCTGCGCATCATCAACGAGCCGACTGCTGCGTCGCTGGCCTACGGCCTCGACAAGAAGCACACTGGCGTGATTGCCGTGTATGACTTCGGCGGCGGCACGTTCGACATTTCGATCCTCAAGATCGAGGACGGCGTCTTCCAGGTCCTTTCGACCAACGGTGATACACACCTGGGGGGCGACGACATCGATCAGGTGTTCACGACGCACGTACTCGACGCGCTCGAGCGCACGGGAGCGGCGGTTCGCCGGAACGGCGAGTACGACCCGACGCTCGTCCAGACGATCCGCAAGGCGGTCATCCAGGCGAAACACGATCTGTCCGACAGAACCGTCACCGACATCGAGGTCGGTGACTATCGAACGACGCTGACGCGTGGCGCCTTCGAGGAAGCCATCGCGCCGATCGTCGAGCGGACGCTCGGGCCGTGCCGTCAGGCGCTGGCGGACGCCGGCTTCGAGCCATCGCAGGTCGACGAGGTCGTCCTCGTAGGCGGATCCACGCGCGTCCCGCTGGTGCGGCGCAAGGTCGAGGAGCTCTTCAAGCGGAAGCCGCACACCGAGCTGAACCCGGACGAGGTCGTCGCGCTCGGCGCGGCCATTCAGGCGGACATCCTGATCACCGGCAACCGCGACATGCTGTTGCTCGACGTGACGCCGTTGTCGCTCGGCATCGAAACCATGGGTGGCGTGACGTCGAAGATCATCCTGAGGAACTCGACGATTCCTGCGACCGGCAGCGAGCTGTTCACCACCGCCGTGGACAATCAGACCGCCGTCGACATCCATGTGCTGCAGGGCGAGCGCGAGCTGGTGGGCGACAATCGCTCGCTCGCGCGCTTCAAGCTGCGCGGGATTCCGCCGATGCCGGCCGGGCTGCCGCGTGTCCATGTGCAGTTTCAGATCGACGCGAACGGGATTCTCAGCGTCACGGCCAGCGAGCAGCGGACGGGCGTGGAGCAGGCCATCGAGGTCAAGCCGTCGTACGGACTGACCGACGAGGAGGTCGAGCGCATGCTGCTCGATTCGTTCGAGCACGCCGAAGCCGACTTCGCCGCGCGTTTGCTCATCGACGCCCGCAACGAGGCCGAATCCGTGATCATGGCAACCGAGAAGCACTTGCGGTCACCGGAATTTCCGGAAATCGAGAAGTCAGAACTGACGACGGAAGAACGCAAGAAGATCGACGCCGTGCTCGCCGGTCTGAAGATGGTGCTCAACGCCACCGATCGCGAGACGATCCAGAAATGGACACAGGCGCTCAACGACGCGACGCAACATCTCGCCGAAGTGATGATGAACCGCGCGGTCCGAGCAGCATTGACGGGCAAGAGCGTCGACTCGATTGTGTGATGCGCGTGTGGAGCGCGAGACAGTTGGCGAACCGAATGGCAGGAGCGCGAGGCAGCAGCCGAACCGTAATGCGGGAGCGCGAAGCTGTCGCCGAATCGGAATACGGGAGCGCGAGGCTTTAGCCGAGCGATAAACATATGCCCAAAGTCACGTTCATCATCGACGGCGAACCGACGGTCGTCGAGTTCGAGCACGGCAAGCTGCCCTACTCGCACCACGGCAAGCCGGAATCGTTTCTCGACGTCGCCAAGAACCTGCATGTCCCGCTCGAGCACGCCTGCGGCGGCAGTTGTGCCTGCACCACCTGTCACGTCGTCATTCGCGAGGGCGCGCAGAACCTGAGCGAGATGCAGGACGACGAAGCGGATCGGCTCGACACCGCCTGGGATCTGACGCCGCAGTCGCGACTCGGCTGCCAGGCGGTGATCAGCGGCGACGTCGTCTGCGAGCTGCCCATGTACACGCGGAACTACGTGCAGGAGGGCGGCGGCATCCAGCTCGGGAAATCCGACCGCAAGAAGAACGAGGAGGTCGCGCGATGAAATGGTCCGACGCCGAGGATATCGGCATCGCGCTCGCAGACAAGTTCCCGGGACTCGATCCCCTGACGATCCGGTTCACCGATCTGCGCGATCGCGTCATGGCGCTCGAGGACTTCGACGACGATCCGAAGGCGTCGAACGAGCCCAAGCTCGAAGCGATTCAGATGGCGTGGTACGAGGAGTTCAAGGACGCCCAATGAGCGTCGCGGGCGTTACCGCGATTTTCCGGCCCGGCATGCGCGCGTACTTCATTCCGCTCGCGGCGGGCATCGTGCTGTCGGCAAGCGCGTTCCTGCCCTGGATCATCGTCAGCGACGTCTCGATGACGGGCGTCGCTGACTTCCCGGGCGTGCCCGGTTTGTGGATCGCCGGGCTTGGCGCGAGCGCCGCGGTCCTCGCATTGCTCAGCCTCATCACCCGCAGAAACTCTCGACATCCGCTCCTGCTCGTCGGCCTCGTCGCACTCGGCATCCTGTTTCTGTCGTGGCGAATTCTGCCGCGAACGACGGGCGAGCATGCGCTCACGGTTTCGCAGGCGTTCGCCATCGTCGAAAACACGCCCATGGGGTCCGCTCCCGACGTGTCCGCAGGAAGCGGCATCTACGTCGGCCTTCTCGCCGCCTGCGCCATCGTCGGATTTGGGCTGACTATCGTCGTCCGGCGCGCGGGGACGGCCTATCCCATGGTCAGTCCCGACGACGACGTCGACTGACTGTGTTCAGATGCGCATCCTCGTCGTTGCCGCAACTGTGATGGAGGTCGGTCCGATCGTCGCCGGGCTGGGCGTCGCCAGGCCGAGAAGTGTCAGGATCCGCGGATTTGTCCACAAGACCCGCGACATCGACGTCCTTGTGACTGGCGTGGGCATGGTGGCGACCTCGGCGTGGACGTCGCTGGCGCTCTCGCGGCGGACCTACGATGTCGCGCTGAACGCCGGGATCTGCGGAAGTTTCGACGCCGCATTCAGGCCGGGCTCGGTCGTGAACGTCGTCACCGACAGGATTGCCGAACTTGGCGCCGAAGATGGCGATGACTTCCTGCCTGTCGAGACGCTCAGTTTGCACGACGACGAGTCCGAGGAGCCCCAGGCGGCGTGTGTGCACTCCAGGCCGCCCGACAACGCGGTGCTCGCGGCACTGCCGACGGCAAGTGGCGTCACCGTCAACACCGTGCACGGCAACGAGCGGTCGATCGCGCAGTGCGTTGCGCGTTTTCACCCCCAGGTCGAGAGCATGGAAGGCGCGGGCTTCATGTACGCCTGCGCGATCCACGGCCTTCGGTTCGCTCAGGTGCGCTCGGTGTCCAACCTGGTCGAGAGACGAAACCGAAGCGCCTGGAAAATCCCAGAAGCCATCGAAGCGCTCGCGCCGGTCGTGTTGAGCATCCTCGAGACTGTATGAAGCTGACGCTCGGTTCCTCGCCCTGCCCGAACGACTGTTTCGTCTTCGACGCGCTCGTCAACCGGCGAATCGACCTCGAGGGGCTGGAGTTCGACATCCACATGGCGGACGTCGAGGCGCTCAACAAGGCGGCGTTCAGCGGCGATGCGGACGTCACGAAGCTGAGCTACCACGCGTACGCGTATTGCGCGGACCGATACGTGCTGCTCGACGCCGGCAGCGCGCTCGGCCGAAATTGCGGCCCGTTGCTCATTTCGAAGCGCGAAATCTCTCCCGCCGAAGTCGCCGGCGGATCGATGAGAATTGCCATCCCGGGAAAGTACACGACCGCAAACTTTCTGCTTGGTCTCGCCTTTCCGAATGCGCGACGGACGACCGAGCTGGTGTTCTCGGACATCGAGTCCGCGTTGCTGAACGGCGATTGTGACGCGGGCGTCATCATCCACGAGAACAGGTTCACGTACGAAGCGAAGGGGCTGCGCAAGATCGTGGATCTCGGCGAATTCTGGGAGCAGGAGACCGCCTCGCCGATTCCGCTCGGCGGCATCGTGATCAGACGCTCGCTGGCCGACGAGGTCAAACATCGCGTCAACCGGCTGCTGCGGCGAAGCGTCGAGTACGCATTCGCCCACCGCGAGGCCAGTCTGCCGTTCGTCCGCCAGCACGCCCAGGAGATGAGCGAGGCGGTGATGTATCAACATATCGACTTGTACGTGAACCATTACTCGGTCGATCTTGGAGCCGATGGACGTCGAGCCGTGGAGACTCTCTTCACGAGAGCCGCCGCCAAAGGGGTCATTCCGCCGATGACCCAGCCGCTGTTCCTCTCATGATGATGTCGTGCATCTGGCGCACGCCGTCGGTGAGACTGGCCGGTCCGGGCTGCAGGATATACGTGGACTTGATTTCGTAAACCCGCTCGTTCTGCACCGCGCTCATGCGATCCCAACCCGAGCGCGCGCGGATCCGATCCTTGTTGACCTTCTTTCCGCACCACGACGCGAACACGATTTCGGGATCGCGGTTCGCGACTTCAGCCGGATCGACGATCCGATCTCGCGCGAGACGGGCCTCCGAGAGTTCGGGAAAGATGGGGCGTCCGCCGGCGACGTCGACGAGCTCTTCGACCCATCGGATGCCCGAGATCAGCGGATCGTCCCATTCCTCGAAGAACACTCGCGGCCGATGAGGCAATGTCGCGGAAACCGATCGCATGGCGTCGAGGTCGTGCTCGAACCGAGCCGCCAGGCTCGCAGCCTCGTTCTGACATCCGACCAGACCGCCCAGCATGCGGATCATCTGCAGAATCTCGGCGATGGTCCGCTGATTGAACGTGACAACGGCGATCCCGCGCCTGACCAGTTCGGCCGCGAGCTCCGCCTGGAGATCCGAAAACGCGAGCACGAGGTCCGGCTTCAGCGCCTCGATCTTGTCGAACTTCGCGTTGATGAAGGCCGACACCCTGGGCTTCTGCCGTGCTTCCGGCGGGCGCACGGTGTAGCCGGAGACGCCGACGATTCGATCCTGCTGTCCCAGCAGATAGAGCGTCTCCGTCGTTTCCTCCGTGAGACAGACGATCCGCCGCGGATACCGGCTCATGCGCGCGCCGCCGGTGTGGGTTGTGAACGCGCGCCCGAACGGAGCAGCAGATCCGTGAAGACGAACCCGTCGCGTTCGATTGTCACGCCGGTTTCGAGCGGAATCGGCCGCGCGAACATCGGGCCGGCGTACGCGCACGTATGAAACTCGCCGCGCTCCCCGCACGGATCCACCGACGGCGGAAGCTCCGCCAGCAACGACGCGTCGAACTCGCGGCCGGCAAACCGTCGGTCGAGAATCTTCGGGTTGATGCAGGTGACGCGCGCGCGGAGGCTGGATTGCACCATCTCGCGCGCGAGTGTGGACGTGTCTGAGCCGAACAGCGGAAACAGCGGCTGGAGTCCCGTGCCGGCAAGCCTATCCTCGCGGTAGCGCCTCACATCCTCGAGGAAAAGATCGCCGAAGGCAATGTGCGTGATGCCTTCGCCAACAGCGCGACGTACGGCTTCAGCCATGGCTTGCTCGTAAACATCATTGGGGCAGGGCGATGGAATCAGGATTCGCCTGAGGGGCAGCTCGAGAACGTCCGCCTGTGCCTGCAGCACATCGTCGCGCACCGCGTGCATCGCGACACGATTGGCGGCTTCGTTGATGGTGGTCAGCAGTCCGCAGACGACCAGGTCGGTCCGCTGTCGCAGGACGTGAACCATCCACGCGCTGTCCTTGCCCGATGACCACGAGACCAGACATCTCATCGCCGCGCCCGTCACCACGCCGTTGGATGGAGGGCGCGCGACAGACGCTCGGTCGCGATTCCCACCCGCGGGCCAGGCACGACGAATTCTTCGCCCTCGAGCACGTAGACGCGCTGGTTGCGAACCGCAGGTACCGATGACAGCGGGTTCCACGACCGGACATCGGACGCCGCCGCGCGCTGGTTGCGCGCGTAGCTCAGCTCGATGATGACATCCGGCGCGCGCGCCAGAACCATTTCCGTCGACGTGATGACCGCCTGTTGCTTCACATCCGCGAAGACATCATCGCCACCGGCGACGTCGAGCATGTCGTGGAGGAATCCGACGCCGCCGCTCGAGTTGATGCTCCGGAGCGTTCCGGGTTCCCGGCCGAAGACGAGAAGGGTTCTGGGACGCGGTCGTCCGGCGACACGCGTCCGGATTTCTGCGAGCTGCTGTTCGAGGTGATCCGCGAGGCCGTCGGCCTGACGGGACATGCCGATTCGCGCGCCAAGCGAGCGAATTGTGTCCGAGATGTCACCCAGCCCTCGATGGACGTAGGGATAGTAAGAGATTCCCGCGCGGTCGAGTTGCGTCCGCAAATCGGCCTGGGTTCCGTACAGGATCACGAGATCCGGTCGCAATGTGATGATGCGCTCGACGTCGGGGTCGAGAAGCGCGCCGACGCGCGGCAGGCGATCGACTTCCGGAGGGAAGCGATCATAGGTGCCCACCGCCACGAGGCGGTCTCCGGCCCCCATCGCGAACAGCATTTCCGTCGTCGCGGGGATGATCGAGACGACGCGCCGGGCCTGTGCGGCCACGCGCGACTCGACGGCGAGCGTGACGATGCCCAGGAGTCCCGCGGCGAGAGCGATCCGCCGAATCAGGTTTGCCGCCTGAACAGGAGCCATAGGAAAAACGGTCCGCCGAGAATTGCCGTGATGGCACCGACCGGCATTTCGGTACCGCCGAACGCAGTCCGAGCGACCACGTCGCACACGATGAGAAACGCGGCGCCGAACAGCACCGACGCCGGCAGAACCAGCCGGTGGTCGGCGCCGACGATGAGGCGGACGATGTGCGGCACGATGATGCCGATGAATGGAATCGGTCCTCCAAGCGATACCGCAGCGCCGGTTGTCAGTGACGCGCCCAGCAGAGCGACGCGCTCCGCGCGACGAACGTCGACACCGCGGGACTCGGCGGCGTCCACGCCGAGGCTGATCAGGTCCAGCACGCGCGTCAGCGTGAAGAGCCCGGCAGTCGCCAGCACGATCGGTACTGCCGCGACGACTATCTCACGGTACCCGCCAACATCGAGTGACCCCATCGTCCATCTGATGGTCCGGAATGTATCGGTGAAATCCGCGATCACCTGCACGAATCGGCCAAGGGCCCCGAGAAGGGCTGTCAGCGCGACGCCGGCGAGGAGCAGGACGGTCGTGGACGTTCCCCGACGCCTTGCGACGGAGAGCCCGTACACGATCGCCAGCGCGCCGGCGGATCCCGCGAAGCTGCCGATCGGAATCGACGATACGCCGAACGTCGCGACGTCCAGGTGAAAGATGATGACGATGAGCGCGCCCAGCGTGGCGCCGGCCGAGACGCCGAGCGTGTCGGGCGACGCGAGTGGATTGCGAAGAAGCGCCTGAAAAACGACGCCCGCGATCGCGAGGCTGCCGCCGACGAGCGCGGCCGCGAGCACGCGCGGCAGCCGGGCGACGAAGAAGACCTGCGCGTCGACGTTGTCTGCGAATGGGATCGTCCGGTCGAACACCCGCGCGAGCCGTATCGGCGTGCTGCCCACGAGCGGTGCGGCGAGGGCGACCAGCAACGTCGCCGTGCCGAAGGCGGCGAGCGTGAACGCGATTCGCGCGCCGAGCCCCGGTCCCTGGCGGCCCTGCACGGCGTCAGTCTGCGCGGGCAACGGGCACCACCGTCAGATGGCCCGCCCGCTCGTGCATCGACACGTCCGCGTCGATACCGTAGAGCGCCCGTATGGAGGCGTGCGTCAGGACGTCGCGAACCGGGCCGTGGGCGATGATTCGTCCGTGCCGAATGAGCGCGAGCTCGCTGCAGACGGAGGCGGCGAAGTTCAAGTCATGCGTCGAGACGACCATCGTCGTGCGGCGGTCGCGGTTGAGCCCCAGGAGCAGTTCCGCGATGTCGAGCTGGAACCGCGGATCGAGGGAGGCGGTCGGCTCGTCGAGCAGGAGGACGTCCGCGCCCTGCGCCAGCGCACTGGCAATGACAACGCGCTGCTTTTCGCCGCCGCTCAGTGTCGCGAACGGGCGCCGGGCAAGATCGAACGTGCCAGTCGAGATCATCGCGTCACGCGCGATTGCGAGATCGGATGGTCCTTCCAGTTCGAACGCGTTCAGATGCGGATAGCGACCCATCATCACGATGTCGAAGGCCGAGAAATCGAACGTGCTGTGGGTCTCCTGCGGCACCACCGCGATGTGGCGCGCAATCTCGCGCCGCGAGAGTCGATCCAGCGCCGTTCCGCGCAGCACGACGTGCCCCTCAGCCGGCCTGAGCGTTCCCGCGAGCAGCCTCAGAAGTGTCGTCTTGCCGGCGCCGTTCGGCCCGAGCAGCCCGAGGACCGACGCCTCGCTGACGGCAAGCGATACCCCGTCGACGATGGCGGGACCGCGCCGATCGTAAGCGAACGAGACGTTCGACGCCGCAAGGAGACTGGTCATCGTTCGATCGCCGCCGCCGCCAGAGCCGCATCGACGGCCCAGCAATCCGAAACCTGCACGGCGCGTCCGAATTCCAAGTTGAGCGGCTCGCGAAACAGGGGACAGTTCGTGACGACCGTATGGTACTCACCTCGCTCTCCGCACGGATCGACGCCGAGCCGGGCGAAGTCGTCGAGCATGTCGAGCGACAGGCGTCGGCCGAGCCAGCTCTGGTCGAGCCGGGCCGCGCGCGTGGTGACGATGGTGGCGGCGCCGCCGGTCACGACCCATTCGACGAAGAGGCTCTCGGTCGACGTGCCGAACAAGGGCTCGACCGGTGTGAGCCGGCGACGCCGGCACATCGCTTCCGCCCAGGCGCGATGTTCGTCGAACAGAATGTCGCCGAAGACGACGTGCGTGACGTCAGCCGGCAGGCGGGCGAGGGCATCCGCGAACGCCTCGTCGTACGTGGTCCATGTGCAGCGACCGGCGATCGCGCGCAGGCCGAGCCGCTCGGCCTGCGCGTCCACAATCTCGGGTCTCAGGCCGTGCGATCGGCTCCTCGTTCCGTCCTCGTCGAACATGGTCAGCATCGCCACGACGTTCAGATCGTGACGAACGCGCATCAAGGCAGCACAGCTGTCCTTTCCGCCGCTCCACGAGATAGCTGCTTTCGGCCGGGACATGTCGGTGGTTCTCAGAAGCCGACGCGGACGCCGGCGCGGACGGCGCGTCCGAGCGCCGGGTACCCGAGCGGCTCCATGTAGTCCGCGTTGGCGAGATTGTCGATGGAGAGGAGGCCCGTGAGGTTCGGCCTGAAGCGATACGACACACGCACGTCCCAGGTTGTGTAGCCGGGATTCTCGACGAGCGGCGGCTGCAGCGACGAGAAGTCGCCGTCCAGGTACTCGCCAATGAACAGTCCCGCCAGTGTCGCGTTGAACGGCCCGCGGGTCCAGCCGATGTCCACGAAGCCGGAATTCTTCGGTCTCCGCAGTAACGGCTGGCCCGCTTCGAGAAGCGAGCTGAACGATGACGTGCTGTCGATGATTTCCGAATCGAGGAACGTGTACCCGAACCGCGCGCGCAGATCGCGCACGGGGACGACCTCGAACGAGAGCTCGGCGCCGCGCGCGCGACTGTGTCCGATGTTGAAGTACTGCGCCTCGAACGTCGCGAAGTTGGTCGTTTCGAGCGCGATCAGGTCCAGAAAATCGTTGTCGAACCAGGTGAACGAGACGCGGGCCCGATCGCCGGCGAGACGCTGGTCGATACCGACTTCCACACTGCGCGAGCGTTCGGGCTTCAGATTCGGATTGCCAAGGAAGAACGGCGACGGGCTGAACGACTGGAGCAGCGTCGGTTCCTTGATTCCCTTGCCCGCGGCGACGTGAACGGTGGTCGCGCCGGCCTCGGACTCGGCGCCTCCCGTATGGACGACATAGGCGACCGAACCTCGCGGGGCAAACGCGTTACCGAAGCTCGCGTTGTGCTCGAAGCGTCCCCCGATCGTGAACGAGACGCGACGCCACTGCGCCTGATGCTGCAGCGCGAGGCCTGCGTTGTCACGCGACGCCGGCGAGGCTGTGCCGGCAAGGCGATCCTCGAGCGTCGCGCGTTCGCCGTCCCAATCGGCGAGCGCCGTCAGCAGCTGGTTGCCGTGGGTCGCGTCGTTGGCGAGCCGGATGTCGGCCTGATAGCCGAGATGATGGCGATGGAGATCCGTGCGGCTGTCGTAGAGGAAGTCACTGAACGCGAACGGCGCGACGTGACTGCCGTAGCTCGGGGTGTACGGAGGGTCCTCGATCAGGTTCGTTGACTGCTGACTCGATACTGCCAGCGAATAGCTCGCCTGATGATGAATCGTTGGCGTCAGCTGCTGATCGAACGTCACGCCGGCGGCGCCGTCGTGCCGGTTCGCGAATGCGTCGAGGTCTGGACGTCCGTACGCGGTCTGGCCAGGCGCGCCGCCGTGTCCGAGCTCGCCGCGGCCGATGAAACGTAACGAGGTCGTCGGGTTCAGCGCCGCGCCGACGTTGGCGGTGAGCGTCGTGTCCGTGAACTCATCGTTGGGCACATTGTTTTCCGTGCTCATGTAGCCCGCGCCCACGGAGTAGTCGAAGCGTCCTGACCGGCCCCCGGCCGAGGCGCCGACTCGATAGGTGTCGAAGCTGCCGGCTTCGAACACGGCGCTGCCCGACGCTTTCGCGTCCCCCGACGCCCGCTTCGTGAACATCTGGACGACGCTGGCCATCGCATCCGATCCGAAGAGGGCCGACTGCGCGCCGCGCACGACCTCGACGCGTTCGAGGTTGTCGGTCATCGTGTTGGTGAAGAAGAAGGTCCCGCCCGGTTCGTTCAGCGGCATGCCGTCGAGCAGCACCTTGTTGTAGTTGCTCTCGCCGCCGCGCACGAACAGCGACGTCACACCGCCGGGTGCGCCGGTCCGGATGACCATCGCGCCGGGCATGCTGCGCAGCAGATCGCCGACCATCGGCTGCCGGCGCCGCGCGATGTCTTCTGCGGTGAACGTGGTGACGCTCGCGCCAACCTGGTCGGCCAGCGCCTCCGTGCGGGTCGCGGAGACGACGACGTTTTCTTGCACTGGCGCGACGGCGAGAACCACACGCACGGCGCCCGCTGAATCGCACGGCACGGACGCAGTCGCAAAACCGATGAGCGATCCCTCGACGCGGCAGCCGGACGCGGGCGCAGGCAGGTCGAATGCGCCACGCTCGTCGGAAAAGGCGCTGGCGGTTTCGCGCCCCGAGCCGTCGACGACGCGCACGAACGCGCGCGGCAGCAGCTGACCGGCTTGATCGACCACCACACCGGCTGCGCGATCGGCCGATCGCGCAGCCGACGGCAACCCAATTGATGAAAGGAAGACGAATGAAAGGACGAACGTGCGCATCAGGATCCTCCCGGCGTCTCACGCGCCGAAGAAAGGACGCCCCCGATGGCCAGGTTTCCTGACTCGCAGAAGGCGGCTGTCCGTGCGTCTTCCCAGGCTGTGTCGGCGGCAGCGGGCGACCCGTTGCCAGGCCCAGTGACGGGACGCGGTTTCCCGGATGTCTGACCGGAAATCCGAATCCGTGCGGAAGCGAGAACTGCTTACAGTGGCGGGACCGTGTGGGCTTCGCACCCACTTCGCATGGCCGCCGGGGTGAGCGTCAGATTGTCCGCCGAGTATAGCAGGGTTGCTCCACGACGTCTTTTTTGCGTAACATTAGTCGGTTCCCGTCCGAATATGGACGATCTCACGACGATTCTCACTTTGACGCGAAGCCGGGAGTTCAGCCTTCGCGCAGCTGGTCGGAGGCTGTGGTCCTCCGTATCATCAGAGGGGCACGCATGAGCAAAAGCTCAACCGTCACCGTTCGCGAGAAGCCTGTTGAGGATGTGGCATCGGCGAAGGTCGGCGGCCTGACCATCCACGGCGAAACGCTCGTCATCCAGACGGATCAGCGCATCGAGCTCGTGGATCTGACCAACCGGGTGATGGAATTCGTCCGCCAGTTCAACATCAGCGAGGGTCTGGTCAGCCTCTGGTCGATGCACACGACCTGCGCGCTCTTCATCAACGAATTCCAGACCGCGCTCCTCTCGGACATCAAGCGCTTCCTCGAACAGATGGTCGCCCGTGACGCGGAGTACATGCACAACGATCCGAATCATTCGGATTGCGACCGCATGAACGCCGACTCACATCTTCGTGCGCTCCTCCTCGGCCACAATCTGACGTTGCAGGTCAGCGGCGGCGAAGTCGTACTCGGCCAGTGGCAGCGGATCCTGATGGCGGAGCTCGATGGTCCCCGGGCACGCTCGCTCAGGATTCAAATCTTCGGAGTCTCTTGAGAAGAGATCTGAATTTGGTGATTGGGTAGTCTGGTAATTTTGTAATTGATTGGGGGGATTGAACTTCACTGCCCGCCGTTCAATCAGTCAAACAATTACCAAATTACCAAATCACCAAATTACCAAATGTGATGTCGCCCCTGTCCCGCCTCCGCGCTGCTGGGCTCCTCGACATCGAAGAAAAGCTTTCGGCCGGAACGCGGTTGGAGCTCGCGGACGGCGTCAGGCTCTTCGAAGCCGCCGACCTCCTGTCGGTCGGCTGGCTCGCGAATCGTGAGCGCGAGAGGCGCCACGGCCGCCGCACGTTCTACAACTACAACATCAGGCTCGAAGCGACCAACGTCTGCGTCGCCAGCTGTCTCTTCTGCTCCTTTGCGCGCCTGCAGCCAGGCGACCCGGGCGCGTACACGCTGTCGCTCGAGCAGGCCTGGGACAAGCTGCGCCAGCGCGCGAACCAGCCACTGACCGAAATCCACGTCGTCAACGGACTGCATCCGGACTTGCCGTGGAGTTACTACACGGATCTGCTGCGGGGTTTCAAGCGCATCCGGTCGGACATCCACCTGAAGTGTTTCACCGCCGTCGAGATCGCGTTCTTCGCCGATCTCTACAAGATGTCCGATGAGCAGGTGCTTCGCGAGCTGATGGCAGCCGGGCTCGACTCGCTGCCCGGCGGCGGCGCCGAAATCTTCGCGGAGCGCGTGCGAAAGAAGATCGCCAACGATCCGAACAAGTGCGACGCGGATCGCTATCTGTCGATCCACCGACTCGCGCATCGCCTGGGCATGCGCACGAACGTGACGATGCTGTACGGACACATCGAGACGTTCGAGGAGCGCGTCGACCACATGGTGCGCGCGCGCCGGCTCCAGGACGAGACCGCGCGGATTCCAGGCGTTCATCCCGCTGGCGTTTCATCCCGACAACAACCAGATGCGGAAGCTGCCGGCGCCGAGTGCAGCGGACACACTGCGCGTGCACGCGGTATCGCGCCTGATGTGCGACAACATCGATCACATCAAGGCGTTCTGGATTGCCACGGGCGTGGAGACGGCGCAGACGTGTTTGTGGTTCGGCGCCGACGATCTGGACGGAACGGTGCAGGAAGAGAAGATTTACCACATGGCCGGATCGCCGACGCCGACGGCGATGACGACGCGCGAGATCGAGCGTCTGATCACGGCGGCCGGGCGGGAGCCGATCGAGCGCGACACGCTGTACAACGTCGTCGCACACGCCCATTAACGATTGCGGGTTGCGGACTGCGGATTGCGGGTTGACAGCAGGAGCGCGAAGGCTTCAGCCGAGCGTGTCCATCTGTTGCCAACTCGTCCGCGCGGAATAGCGCGCCGGTCGCCGGTGTTATACTGAACGGAGCGCCAAGCGTTCACGGAACGGTCACGTGGAGCTTGGCTTTTTCGTCTCCCGAGATTGAGAAAAGTTTCACAAAGTTGCCATGCTGCTCCCGGTTCTGACGGCCTACGAGAAAGATCACATCGGCGAACGGCAGCCCCTGCCGGAGCAGTTTCTGTCTCTCTCCGATGAGGACATGGACCGCCGTCTAGCGGCGGCACGGGCCGCTCTCGGACGCCGGCTCGTGATCCTCGGTCATCACTACCAGCGCGACGAGGTCATCAAGTTCGCCGATTACACGGGCGATTCGTACAAGCTCGCGCAGCAGGTCTCGAGGCATCCCGAGGCCGAGTTCATCGTATTTTGCGGCGTGCACTTCATGGCGGAGAGCGCCGACGTCCTGAGCGGGCCGCATCAGCAGGTCATCCTGCCGGATCTCGCCGCGGGTTGCTCGATGGCCGACATGGCCGAGCCCGAACAGCTCGAGCAGTGCTGGAGCGACCTCGAAGCGATTCTCGGCGACATCGATTCGTCACGGAGCACGAGGCTTCAGCCGAGCGAGAATCTGGCGCGCGTCGTTCCCGTCACGTACATCAATTCTGCCGCGTCGATCAAAGCCTTCTGTGGTGAGCGAGGCGGCGTCGTTTGCACGTCGTCGAACGCCGGGGCCACGCTGAAATGGGCGTGGGAGCGCGGGGAGAAAGTACCTGTTCCTCCCCGATCAGCACCTCGGGCGCAACACGGCGTACAAGCTCGGCGTGCCGCTCGACGACATGGTCGTCTGGGATCCGAACGAGATCTTCGGCGGTCTGGATCCCGATGTCGTCAAGCGCGCCCGCGTCATCTTGTGGAAGGGCCACTGCTCGGTGCACACCCGGTTCACGGCGCGGCAGATCGAGAACATCCGCACGCAGCATCCGGGGATCAAGGTCATCGTGCATCCCGAAGTGCCGTGGGACGTGGTGCAGGCCGCGGACGACTCCGGTTCAACGGAATACATCATCAGGACCGTGAAGCAGAGTCCCACAGGGTCCACATGGGCAGTCGGCACTGAAATCCACCTGGTCAACAGGCTCGCGCGCGAGGTGGCGCCGGAACGGAACGTGCTTTCGCTCGATCAGTTCGGGTGTTTGTGCTCGACCATGTTCCGCGTGTCGCCCAACCACCTGCTCTGGGCGCTCGAAGGCCTCGTCGACGGCGTCGTCCACAACCGTATCGTCGTGCCCGACGACCGGAAGCACTGGACGAAAGTCGCCCTCGACCGCATGCTTTCGATCGCGTAACGAAACGCGGGCCTTCGCGGCCCGCTTGGAGGATCGTCACGATGGCTCATACACTTCCGCCGCTTCCTTATCCATCCGATGCGCTCGAACCGCACATCGACAAGCAGACGATGGAGATTCACCACGGCAAGCATCACAACGCGTACGTCACCAACCTGAACGCTGCAATCGAGAAGCACCCCGAACTTGGATCGAAGAGCGCGGACGATCTGATTCGCGGCATAGGCAGCGTGCCTGAGGACATCCGTACCGCCGTCCGCAACAACGGCGGCGGGCACGTCAACCACTCGATGTTCTGGCAGATCATGGGCCCCAATGCCGGTGGCGCGCCGACGGGCGCGATTGCCGACGCGATCAACGCTGGGTTCGGCAGCTTCGACAAGTTCAAGGAAGAATTCAAGAAGGCGGCGGTCGGCCGCTTTGGCAGCGGCTGGGCGTGGGTCGTCGACAACGGCGGGAAGATTGCGATCGAGAGCACGCCGAACCAGGACAACCCGATGATGGACGGCAGGAAGCCGGTCTTTGGCATCGACGTCTGGGAGCACGCGTACTATTTGAAGTACCAGAACCGACGTCCCGACTACATCGACGCCTGGTGGAACGTTGTCAACTGGGGGGAAATCAACAAGCGGCTTCGCTGAGGCGGAACCGCGAAATGCAAGAATGCAGGAATGCACGAATGTCTGATGCGGACGTGAGCCGGCGCCTGGAGCGCTGACAGCGGTTCTCATTTGCATTTCTGCATTCATGCATTTCTGCATTTCGTACTGACCCCGGCTGCGGTAGCCTGATGTCCCTCTCGACCGTCCTCTTCCTCTTCCTGGCCCACCTCGGCGTCGGCATCGTCCTGACCGTGACGCTCGTTTCGCGCGAGGCGGGCGTGAAGTTCTTCCGGTTCAATGCGGGGCTGGCCTCGGTGCTGCTCGTCATCGCCCTCGCCTTCGGGTACAGCAGCGCACCCGACCTGGCGCGGCTCGCGCTGACTCCGCCCCCGGGCGGGTCGGCGGGCATCGGCTCGGTCGCGATCGGGCTCGACCTCAACCTGCTCCTGCTTTCGACAATTGCGATCGTCGTCTACTGGGCCACTATCGGGCGGGCGCTCGCGAAGATCAGGCCGGCCATCCTCGGCTTTTCGGCCGTGACCGGCACGCTGGCGATCATCGTCGAGGCGTTGACGTTGACGACGCTTCGATCGCTGCCCACGCAGGTTCTGACAATCGCCAGTTTCCTCAGTTCTGCGGCGCTTCTCGGCGGCGCGTGCACGGCGATGATTCTCGGGCACTGGTACCTGGTGATCCCGTCGATGCAGGTCTCCCACCTGCAGTCGATCGTCAAGGTGCACATCCTGTCGATGATCGTTCGCGTTGTCGTCGTTGTCGCGGCGGTGTTCCTCGCGATCGTCACGTGGCAGCCCGGGTTCGGTCCGAGCTTTCGTGCGTACATTCTTTCGAGCCGGGGGATTTTTTTCTGGCAGCGCGTGCTCTTCGGCCTGGCCGGGCCGGCGGTGCTGTCGTATCTGACGTGGGAAACGGCGAAAATCCGTTCGACGCAGTCGGCCACCGGCATTCTCTACGTCGATTTCTTTACCGTCGTTGTCGGCGAGGTGCTGGCGAAGTATCTGCTGCTCGCGACGCACGTGCCCGTCTAGGCGTCGCGCACGTGTAGTAAAGTGAAGGTTTGCGGATTGCACCGCGGCCCGGAACCTGTGCAATTTCAGCCTGCGAACCGCGTCAGGGCCGGAAGGCAGCAGCGCTAAACAGATCCTGAGATGTGCCGCAGGGATTCCGGGCTGCGGTGGGATCCGCAAGCCGATTCCGATTCAATCTGCCATCTGCGGTCTGCAATCTGAAATTCAGATGTCGTACAAGGTGATTGCCAGGAAATGGCGGCCGCAGAAGTTCGACGATGTGGTCGGACAGCAGGCGGTGACCCGGACGCTGCGCAACGCGCTGACAAGCGGGCGGCTGGCCCAGGCGTTCGTATTCGCCGGTCCGCGGGGCGTCGGCAAGACCACGTCGGCGCGCATCCTGGCTCGAGCGCTGAACTGCGTGAACGGACCGACCGCGGATCCCTGCGGGGTCTGCGACGCCTGCGTCGAGATTGCCGAAGGGCGCGATATCGACGTGCTCGAAATCGACGCTGCGACGCATACGCAGGTGGACAACGTCCGCGAGGTGATCATCTCCGGACTCGCCATCGCCCCGGTCCGCAACCGCTACAAGATCTTCATCATCGACGAAGTCCACCAGCTCTCGAATTCGTCATTCAACGCGCTGCTGAAGTCGATCGAAGAGCCGCCGCCCCACGTCGTCTTCATGATGGCGACGACCGAGCTCGACAAGATTCCAGAAACGGTACTGTCGCGATCGCAGGTCTACGAATTCCGCACGATTTCCACGAAGGCGATTGCGGATCAGTTGCGCCGCATCGTCGACGCCGAGGGCATTACGGCGAGTGACGAGTCACTGCAGCTCGTCGCCAGAGACGCTGAAGGCAGCATGCGCGACGCGCAGAGCAAGCTCGATCAAGTCATCGCCTTCACAGGTCCAGCGTTGACGACCGAGGACGTCTCGACGGTTCTCGGTCTGGTCGGGCGCGATCTGCTCCTCGATGCGATGCAGGCCGTGGCGGACGAGGACGCGGCAGCCGCGTTCGACCTGACCGCGCGGGCCGTCGAGGCCGGATACGACCTGCGCGCGGTCTGCCGCGAACTGTCCCGGGCGGTCCGGGACCTGCTCGTGCTGTCGGTCGATCCATCGAGGATCAACGACACCGAGATCGCGGGCGAAACCGAGCGCGAGCGGCTCACGGATCTCGCCGGCCGCTTCTCGCGCGAGGATCTGCTCCGTGCCTTCGACGTGCTGACGCGTGCGGAGCTCGACATCCGGGCGGCGGCGCAGCCGCGCCATCATCTCGAGATGGCGCTGCTCCGGTGGATCTACCTTCGGAAGATCAGGCCGATCGAGGATGTGATCGCCGGCGGGTTGCCGGCGGCTCAGAGTGAAACGGCATCGTCGCCGAAGGCGGCGCCGCGTCAGGCGGTTCCCGCGAGTGCGCCGCGTCCTCAGCCGACGCCTGCGCCGCGTGCCCCTTCGAATCCACCAGACCCATCGAACCCACGCGACTCTTCTGCCGCGAAAGACGCATTCCTCGCGGAGATTCGAAAGAACAAGGTCGTGTTCTACAACACGGTTGTTGCGCAGGCCCAGACGATCGAGCTTACCGGTGACCGCGTGACGTTCACGTTTCTTCCGAACCAGCGCACGCTGCGCGAGGCGTTCGAGGAAAAGCGAAGCTGGCTGGAATCGATCGCCGAGCAGGCAACCGGACGCAAACTGACGGTGACAGCGGCGCCGAGCGCGACCGCCGCGTCCGCGGGCGGCGGCAGCGGACAGAAGGAACCGGCGGCGGCGCCGGACAAGAAGAGCGCGCTGCGCGAGCAGGCCATGGCGGATGCCGGTGTGCAGGCGATGCTCGAAGTGTTCCCGGGTGAGATTCGAGACGTGGAAGAAATGTGACGACAATGGGTCCGGGGTTCAGGGCGCTGGGTGCAGGGTGCGGTTCGGGTTGCTGGGTTCTGAACTCCGAACCCCGAACCCCGAACCCTGAACCCGGCACAGAACCCAGCACCTTGAACCCTGCACCCTGAACCCAGTCGAGATTCGCCCATGAACTTCCAGCAGATGCAGCAGATGATGAAGCAGGCGCAAGAGATGCAGGAGCGCCTGCAGCGGCAGATGGCAGACGCCCGTGTCGAAGGCAACGCCGGCGGAGGTATGGTCACAGTCGTCATGAACGGCGCCAAGCAAGTGCAGTCGATCGCCATCGATCCCGAGGTCGTGTCGAAAGACGACGTCGGGATGCTGCAGGATCTCATCGTGGCCGCGCTCAACGACGCGCATCGCAAGGCGGAGGACGAAATGCAGAAGAACGTGGGGGGCCTCATGGGTGGACTCAAAATACCCGGACTGTGAGCATGAAGAATTGAGAATGAGGAATTGGGAATTCAATTCGTAATTCATCATTCATAATTCGAAACTCCACCATGTCTCTCCCCGGCCCACTCGTGCGTCTCATCGAAGAATTGCAACGCCTTCCCGGCATCGGACCGAAGGGCGCCCAGCGCCTCGCGTTTCATCTCCTGAAGACTCCGCGCGAGCAGACCAACCGTCTCGTGGACGCGGTTCGCGACGTCAAGGAGCAGGTGACGTACTGCTCGCTCTGCAACAACATCACCGACGCAGACCCATGCTCCTACTGCAGCAGCAGCGACCGCGATGCGAGCGTCATCTGCGTCGTCGAGGAACCGCAGAACGTGTCGGCGATCGAGAAGACGCGGGAGTTTCGCGGCGTGTACCATGTGCTGATGGGCGCGTTGTCGCCGCTCCACGGGATCGGACCCGACGATTTGAAGATCAAAGGCCTGCTGACGCGCGTGGGTGGAGGCGCGGCGGCGGAAGTGATTCTCGCGACGAACCCGAACGTGGAAGGTGAGGCGACGGCGTTGTACCTCGCGCGGCTCCTCAAGCCGCTTGGCGTCAAGGTGACGCGCATCGCGATGGGCGTTCCCGTCGGCAGCGATCTCGATTACGCTGACGAGATCACCGTGCACAAAGCCCTCGAAGGTCGCCGCGAGGTCTGACGCGACGTGATGCTGCCTCACTCCTACGAACTCCCCGTCGCGATCGTCCTGGTTCTGGGCGGCGCGCTGTCATGCTTCGCCGGGTACCGGCTGTTCAAGATCACGCTCGCGATCTACGGCCTGATCTTCGGCGCGATGATCGCGAGCTCGTCGATGGGTGTGAGCAACACGACCGGCATGATCGTCGCGGCGATCCTCGGTGGGATTGCCGGCGCCATCATCCTGGTGCTCGCATACTTCATGGGGATCGGACTCATCGGCGCCGGGCTCGGTGCGCTCGTCGCCCAAGTCGGATGGGGCTTCGTGCGTCCCGGCGATCCGCCGCCGGCCGTTCTGATTGCGCTTGCGGTGCTTGGCGCCGTCGGCGCCATGCTGTTGCAGCGCTACGTCATCGTCGTGGCGACGGCGTTTGCTGGTGCGTGGACGATGCTGCTCGGCGCGCTGGCGATCGTCGATCGCGGCGCCGAGCGCGCGTCCCGAGTCGGGGACGTCTGGATCCTGTACCCGACGACGGCACCGCAGGGGCGAACCTGGGTGCCGATCGCGTGGATTCTGCTTGGAGTGGTTGGGACGGTGGTCCAACTCGGAGTCACGGGCAAAAGGAAATAGCGCCTGCGGCTATGCCGAACGGCGGCCTGAGAAGCCGGAGTCAGGCATCAGCGTGGATAACGACCAGAATCAAAAGCGAAAGGGCAGCCAATGGCTACATTCGAACGGCACGTCGACGTCGACTGGCAAGGCTCGGTGATGGAAGGCAAGGGCGAAGCAAAAGCCGGAACGGGCGCGTTCTCGCTGCCGGTGTCGTTTCCGAGTCGAATCGGCGACGCGAATGGCAAGACGAGTCCTGAAGAACTGATGGCTGCGGCGCACGCCGCGTGCTACGCGATGGCGCTCAACGGCACGCTCGGCCGGAAACAAGCGTCAGCGGATCGCACGGTCATCCGCGCGACGGTGACCGCCGACAAGGGCGACGCCGGCATCAAGATCATGTCGTCGAAGCTGACCGTGACCGCGTACGGTTTGAAGGGCCTCGACGCGTCGCAGTTCGCCGAAGTCGCAAAAGAGGCCGAAGGCCGCTGTCCGGTTTCGAACGCCTATCGCGGAACGATGCAGATTACCGTCGAGGCGAAGGTCGCCTAGCTCCCCTCGAGACTGAGCGCCGACAACATTTTCGCGATCGGGACCGTCTAAGCGGCGGCGGGGCTTCGTGTGCCCGCGGAGGACTGCCGATGGATGGTCTCGCTCGCGACGTGCGGCATGCGGCCCGGAACCTGCTCAGGTCGCCTGGTTTCGCGCTGGTCACGGTTCTGACGCTGGCCCTCGGCGTCGGCGCCAACACCGCCATCTTTTCGGTCGTGAACGCCGTCATCCTGCGTCCGCTCGGCTATCCCCAACCCGATCGCCTGGTCTTCATCTCCAGTCAGTTTCCGCTGCAAGGCTTCGATCAGTTCTGGGTGTCGCCGCCGGAGTTTCTCGAGTTCCAGGAACGCACACGGGCTTTCTCCAGCGTCGGCGCGTTCGCGACCCAGCTGGCCAACCTGACTGCGCCCGACCGCCCTCGACGTGTCATGTCGATTGGCGCTTCGTCTGAGCTGTTTAGGGTTCTTGGGGTGGCGCCGCTTCTCGGCCGTACGTTCGATGTCGCCGAGACGCGCCCGAACGGTGCGCGGGTCGCGATGCTTTCCTATGAGGTCTGGCAGTCGTCGTTCGGCGGCAACCCGGCGGTCGTCGACTCGCAGGTCGAAATCAACGGCATCCCCCGGACCATCGTCGGCATCATGCCGTCGCATTTCGACGTCGCCGATCAACACGCGGAAGTGTGGCTGCCGATGGTCATCGATCCCGCGAACCGGCGCGACCGCGGCGGTCATTTCCTGTATTTGATCGGACGCCTGGGCGACGCCTCGACGCTCGCGAGCGCGCGAGCCGAGCTGGACACGCTGCTCGCCGCGTGGCCGGCCAGCATCGGCAGCGCGCCGAACGCGGCGGGCGGTCCTCACACGCCGGACACGAAAAACCACCGCCTGCGCTTCGATCCGCTCCAGGCGCAGATTATCGGCGGCGCGCGAACGGCCGTTCTCGTCTTGCAGGGCGCCGTGGTGTTCGTGCTGCTCATCGCCTGCGCGAATCTCGCCAATCTGCTGCTCGCGCGCGCGGAGTCGCGCCACAAGGAATTCGCGGTGCGCGCGGCTCTCGGCGCCGGGCGCGGCCAACTGCTGCGACAATTCCTGGTTGAAGGCTCGCTGCTGTCGCTCGTCGGCGCCGCCCTGGGGCTCGGCGTCGCCGTGTTCGGCGTTCGCGCGCTGCTGGCTGCGTACCCGGACAGTCTTCCCCGTTCGGCCGACGTCGCGCTCGATCTTCGTGTTCTCGGCTTCACCCTTCTGATGGGTCTGCTGACCGGTGCCATCTTCGGCTTTGCTCCGCTTCTTCATCTCGCGCCGGATGCGACGTCGGTCGCCCTCAAGGAGGGCGGTCAGCGGACGACGGCCGGAGCGGGCCGCCATCGCATGCGTCGGATGCTCGTCGCGGGTGAAGTCGCGCTGGCCGTGGCGCTCGTCATCGGCGCCGGTCTGCTGCTCAGGACGGTGATGAACCTCTCCAACGTCGACGCTGGTTTCAACCGCTCGCGCATGGTCACTTTTGCGCTCAGCCTCCCTCGTGCGAAGTACACCAAACAGGAACAGATCAGCAGCTTCTATCAGCGGCTGACCGACCAGCTGTCCGCGCTGCCAGGTGTGCAGAGCGTCGCGGCGATGGACGGATTGCCGCCGCTGCGGCGCATCAACGCCAACGATACGGACATCGAGGGTTATAAGCCGCCGCCCGAAGCGCCGTTCGCGAACGTCGACTACTACCAGAACGTGAGCGGACAGTACGTCGAGACGATGGGCATCCCCGTGGTCGAAGGCCGCGCGTTCCAGCCGGGCGACGCCGACGGCCCATTCGTCGTCCTCATCAACCAGACGATGGCGCGGACGTTCTACCAGGATCAGAGTCCGATTGGCCGGCGCGTGCGGCCGTTGGGGCCGCCGACAGCGCAGATTCCGTGGTTCACGATTGTCGGCGTGCTGAAGGACGTCAAGCAGGGCGGCGTGGACAAGAAGACAGGGACTGAGCTCTATTTCAATGTCGATCAGGTGTATCGCGTGTCGAATGCGTTGCCGAACACGATGAACCTCGTGCTCAGAACAGGCGTCGATGCGGTCGCGCTCTCGCCCGCGATCCGTCGGGCCGTCGAAATGCAGGATCCGACGCTGCCGATCGTCAAGCTGCAGTCGATGAACGACGTGTTCGCCGATGCGATCGGCCGGCCGCGGCTGCTGGCGCAGCTGCTGGGGATCTTCGCCGGCCTGGCCGTTCTGCTCGCGGCCATCGGGAGTTACGGCGTGCTCGCGTACATGGTCACCGAGCGCCGACGCGAGATCGGCATCAGGATGGCGCTCGGGGCCGATCGCGGATCCGTCATGCGCATGGTGCTCCGACAGGGGCTCGGCATCGCCGCGGTCGGTGTCGTGATCGGAGTGGCTGCGTCCTTCGCGATGAGCCGCGTCCTGACGTCCATACTCTTCGGCGTGAAGCCGTCCGATCCCGGGACGATGGGCGCCGTCGTAGGGCTGATGACGCTCGTGGCGCTGACGGCTTGCTATCTGCCGGCCCGCACCGCGACACGCGTGGACCCGATGATCGTCCTGCGGGAAGATTGATCGCTCGGCTGAAGCCTCGCGCTCCATCGGCCCGTCTCGACTCGCGAACCCACCTGACTCACTAGACCCACTAGACCTACTCGACCTACCTGGCCTACTCGACCTACACTGACCCTCCCTGGAGGCTTCCGTGCGTACGTCTCGATTCCTTGTTGCTGCCATCGCGTCGGTCTTGTCGGTCTCGCCCATCGCGCAGCAACCGTCCACGCAACAATCCGGAGCGACCGCCGTCGAGCCTCGGCTGGATCGCTACAAGCGTGACGTCGGCCTCGAAGTCGATGGTCTCGGCGAGATGGTCCAGCGGATGAACGATCAGGTCTTCAGCTTCGCGGAGCCGGGGTTCCAGGAATTCGAGACCTCCAAGTATCTGACCGGCATCCTCCGGCAGAACGGTTTCGCCATTCAGGAAAACTACGCCGGCATTCCCACCGCGTGGTTGGCGACGTGGGGATCCGGAAAACCCGTCATTGCTCTCGGATCGGACATCGACGATATTCCGCAGGCGTCGCAGAAACCCGGCGTCGCGTATCACGATCCAATCATCGAAGGCGCTCCGGGTCACGGGGAAGGGCACAACTCGGGGATGCCGCTTCAGATCGCTGCCGCGCTCGCGGTCAAGAAGATCATGGAGCAGCAGCATCTGTCGGGAACGCTCAAGCTCTGGCCGGGCGTGGCCGAAGAACTGGACGGTGCGAAGGCGTACTACATCAAGGCAGGCATGTTCAACGACGTGGACGTGTCGATCTTCGCGCACGTCGGATCGAACATGCAGGTCAGCTGGGGCGAGAGCCAGTCGAACGCGCTCGTTTCGGTCGAGTACAGTTTCAAGGGCGAAAGCGCGCACGCCGCCGCGCAGCCGTGGCGCGGACGCTCCGCGCTCGACGCCGTCGAGCTGATGGACACGGCCTGGAATTTCAGGCGCGAGCATCTTCGTCTCCAGCAGCGTTCGCACTACGTGATCACGAACGGCGGCGATCAGCCGAACGTCGTCCCGCCGAACGCGACCGTCTGGTACTACTTCCGCGACACGAACTATCCGAACACCAAGACGCTCTGGGAGCTTGGCGACAAAATGGCCCAGGCGGCGACCATGATGACGGATACGACGGTGACGTCACGCCTGCTCGGCTCCGCGTGGTCGGGACATTTCAACAAGACCATCGCCGAAACGATGCACGCGAACATCGAGAAGGTGGGTCTGCCGCAGTGGACGGAGGCGGATCAGACGCTCGCGAAGGCGCTGCAGCACGAGTTGAAGGTGCCCGAGATCGGTCTCGCAACGAAAATCGAACCGCTCAAAGGACGTTCGGAGATTCCTGACGAGGAGCGCCGCGGCGGCGGCTCCGACGACATCGGCGACATCTCCTGGAACGTGCCGACCGTCACGCTGAACTATCCGGCCAACATGCAGGCCGGGCCCGGACACAACTGGGCGAATGCCATCTCGATGGCGACGCCCATCGCCCACAAAGGTGTCCAGTACGGTTCGAAGGTCGTGGCGCTGACGGTGATGGATTTCCTTCTCAAGCCCGAGCTGGTCACGCAGTCCTGGGACTACTTCCGCAACGTGCAGACGAAGGACACCAAGTACGTGTCGTTCATCCGTCCCGGGGACAAGCCCGCCATCTGGTTGAACGAGCAGATGATGGCGAAGTACCGGACGGAGATGAAGAAGTACTACTACGACCCGTCGAAGTACAAGTCCTACCTCGAACAGCTCGGCATCAAGTACCCGACTGTTCGAACGCCGCCGAAGGATTGATCGGGCGCCGGCCGGGGATCTTTCCGCACCGTTCCGCGGTTTTCCCCGTTCAGCAGACGTCACGAATCAAAACGACCCACAATTTGCCTGGCTCGGCTTGCGTCGCGCCGGCAAGGCGTTTGCGGGAGTCGGCGACATGAGCGACGCGAGAGTCAGGCGTCGCGAGGGGGTTTTCATGTCGAGCCCTGCCCCGTTCGAGCCAATCGCCGAGCTCCTCGAGCGAAGTCTGAGCATCCATCATGTCTATGGCGAACCGGTTCACCACGGCGATACGACAGTGATCCCGGTCGCGCAAGTTGCCTACGGATTCGGCGCAGGTGGCGGGCAGGGGCCTGGTCCTCGCAAGAATATGTCCCATGAGGGGCCGCCGGGCGAGGACTCAAAGGACACAAGGACCGAAGCCCAGGGCGCAGGTGGTGGCGGCGGAGTCCGTATGACACCGGTCGGGGCCCTCGAGATTGATCAAAACGGCACGCGCTTTGTCCGCCTTCATCCTGTGACGCCGTGGCTCAGTGCGGGTGTCGTCGGGCTCGTGGTGGGCTGGCTGCTCGCGCGGCGTCGATGACGACGGAGTCGTCAGGTTACGCCTTGACGGCGGATGAAGCGCAGGTGTGCGCGACGAAGCCTCCGAGGGCAGCGACGACAACGGCCGTGAATCGGAGAATGCCCGATGGCTGCCGCAACCACCAGTCAATCAGGCTTCGAGCCTGTTCCATTGCAAAGAGACCCACGAAGGCGGTCGCGACGCCGAGAATCACGATGATATAGCCCATGACGCTGAGCACTTTCGGCCTGCGGGACGACGGTGCCACCGATACGAGGAGGAGGCCAAAAGCGATTCGGCCGGTTGCGATGATGTAGAACGCGAGCGACGTGTCAGACCGCCGGGCAGCCCAGACGAGGACCGACGGCGCGAAGAAGCCGACCACGCCGATGGCGGTGATGCACAGGGCGAGCACGAATGCCAGGGTCTTCATGACGCCCCCCATCTTACAAGCAAACTTTTTCGCTTCGCGAACGGCCTGGCGGTGCCATAATCCGCGGCAACTCAGGGCCCTCGGACGTCGTAGGAAGGATGTGTTGCGATGTCGCAGACCACTCGCCGCCTGGTCCTCGCGTTCCTCTGTCTCGGCGCTTTCGTGCACGCGCAGACGCCCGCGTCCAGTCAGCCATCCACGAAGAACGGCGACTGGCCGCATTACACCGCGGACAATACGGGCAGCCGTTACTCGCCGCTCGCACAAATCGACGCGTCGAACTTCAGCAAGCTCGAAGTGGCCTGGCGCTACAAGACCGACAACCTCGGACCGCGACCCGAGTACAACTCGAGGGGACGCCCGTCGCGATCAAGGGAATCCTGTACACGACCGGCGGCACGCGTCGATCGGTCATTGCGCTTGACGGCAAGACGGGCGAAGTGATCTGGACGCACAGCCTGCGCGAAGGCAAGCGTGCCGCTGTCTCGCCGCGCCAGTTGTCCGGACGCGGTGTGTCGTACTGGACCGACGGCAAGGGCGACGACCGCGTCGTCTACGTGACGACGGGGTATCGGCTCGTGGAGCTCAACGCGAAAAACGGGGTGATGATTCCGACGTTCGGCAAGGACGGCGTCGTCGATCTGAAAGTCGGCGCCGTGAAAGGCAAGGGCGAGCAGATCGATCTCGAGACCGGTGAGATCGGCATCCACGCGACGCCCACCGTCGTCAGGGACGTCGTCATCGTCGGCTCGTCGATGCGCGAAGGCGCGACGGTATCGACGCACAACAACACCAAAGGGCTGGTGCGTGCGTTCGACGTGCGCTCGGGCAAGCTGCTCTGGACGTTCCACACGATCCCGCGGCCGGGCGAGCTCGGCAGCGACACGTGGGAGAACGAATCGTGGGCCGTCAACGGCAATACCGGCGTGTGGACGCAGATCACGGTCGACGAAGATCTCGGCCTCGTGTATCTGCCCATCGAGACGCCGACGTCCGACTTCTACGGTGGTCATCGGCCCGGCAACAATCTCTTCGCTGAAACGCTCGTGGCGGTCGATCTCAAGACCGGCCAGCGCAAGTGGCATTTCCAGTTCGTCCACCATCCGCTCTGGAACTTCGACATGTGTTGCGCGCCGCTGCTGACCGATATCAACGTCGGCGGCCGCGCGATCAAGGCCGTCGCGGTGCCGAGCAAGCAGGGGTATCTCTACGTGTTCGATCGCGCGACGGGTCAGCCCGTCTGGCCGATCGAAGAGCGTGCCGTCGAAGCGTCGGACGTTCCCGGCGAGAAGACCTCGCCGACACAGCCGTTTCCGACCAAGCCGCCGGCTTACGCGCGTAACTACATGAAAGTGCCGGACGATGTGATTGATTTCACGCCGGAGCTGCGCGCGCAGGCGCTCGACGTGCTGAAGCGCTACAAGGTCGGGACGTCACCGTTCACGCCGCCGATTCTGGGCGACTTAAAGGGGATGCTCGGTGCGATCGGCGCAGGCACGGCGACGAACTGGCCCGGCTCTGCCTACGATCCTGAACTGCACGTCGTCTTCGCGCAGGCGGGCAACACGCCGTCGTCTCGATCGCTCGTCGCGCCGCCGCCGAATTTCTCTGACATCCGATATGTGTCCGGGCTTGGCGGTCAGGAGTTCCGCGAGGTACTCGGGCCGGGCGACTGCTGCGCCGCCGACGCGCCGCCGCGGCCCAACGCGCCGGCTGCCGCGCAACCCGCGAACGCGCCCGCGCAGGCTGGCGCTGCGCTCGGTCTCGCGGTTCAGGGCTTGCCGATCGTGAAGCCGCCGTACGGGATTTTGTCCGCGGTCAGCCTCGATCGCGGCGAGATTCTCTGGCAGGTGCCGCATGGCGATACGCCGGACGTCGTCCGCAATCATCCGGCCCTCAAAGGCATCAACATTCCGAAGACCGGCCAGGCGCAGACGTCAGGCGTCGGATTGATGGTGACGAAGACGCTCGTCGTCATGGGCGATCCGCAGGTGACGACGACGCCCGAGCATCCGCGGGGGGCGATGCTGCGCGCGTACGACAAGACGACGGGGAAAGAGGTCGGCGCGTTGTGGATGCCGGCGCCGCAGAGTGGATCGCCGATGACGTACAGCGCCGACGGCAAGCAGTACATCATCGTGGCCGTCAGCGGCGGGAACTACTCGGGCGAATATCTCGCGTTCAGCGTGCCCGGCACGGGCACCCGCTCGTCGAACGGCGCGGAGCGGTAGCCGCGCAGGAGGCCAATGCTTCAGCCGAGCGTGGCTGGTGGAGCGCGAAGGCTTTAGCCGAGCGACATGGTCCCGGACGCTGAAGCGCTTCAGCGTCCGGGAATTCCTTCACAGCGACTTCAGGAACTCGATCAAATCCTTCTTCGCCGCGTCGCTGAGATTTAGATTCAGCACGCTGTTGTAGTGATCCACGACCGCCCACAAATCGGCGAAGCGTCCGTCGTGGTAGAAGCCCCCCTTGCTCCGCGCAAAGAGTCCCGCGAGCGGCGTGGTCCGGTAGCGCTCGTCCGGCGAGCGGCTCGACTGGAAATCGTCGATGCCGATTTCGGCGGCGGTGTGCATGTTCCATCCGGGCTCGGTGTAGAGCGGCGGCACGTGGCACGCCGAGCATCGCGCCGCGCCGTTGAAAACTGCCTCGCCGCGCGCGGCCGCTCGGTCGTCGAACGAGTTGCGCGACGGCTTCGGGGCTGGAATCGCCAGCTGGTAGAAGTGCAGCGCCGGCAGCTTCGAGGTGACGAGATCCCGATCGTTCCGCACGTGCCCGAATCCTTCACGCGCCGCGATCGGAAACTTCACCGCGTCGTCGAGCCGCGCGTCGATGAACGTGCCCCGGCCGTGCATCTCGAGGTTCGCGACGAAGGCGTTCCAGTGCGGCACGCTGCCCCAGCCGGTGTAGGTGTGGAGGTTGACGCCGGCCAGACCGAACGCGGCGGGGATGAGCGTGGCCGCGCTCTTCCCGTCCGGCCGGAAGGGCTTGCCGTCGAGGAACAGCTCCGCGTCAAACTTTCCCGGCCCCCACGAGTTCAGCACCGTGCGCACGGTGGCCTGGTCCGTTCCAAGCAGATTCGCCACGACCGACAGGTCGGGCGAGAGCGCGATGATCGCGCCGACGTTCAGATCGCGGTTGGGCCAACCGTCGAGCCTTCGGCCGATCCCAGGCGCGACTGAATTGTCCACGGTCGAGTGGCAGAGCGAGCACTGGATGCCGACCGACGAGAGTCCGGCGCCGCGGCGATGGCCGGTCATGCCGACGACGGCGTTGGCGTCGAGGAGGGCCAGCGTCACCGCCGGATCGTTCAGGTTGACCCTGTTCTTCCGGATGCCCTCGAGCACGGCCGGCGAAAGCGCCTCGGCGTCCACCTTCAGACCGACGCCAAGCGCTGCTGCCGGACTCAAACCGTCGCCAACACCGCCGAACTTCTGGCCTTCGATGGCCTGGTGGAGCTTGAGCGTGTCGCCCCAGAACGCTTCGTCGCCGAAGGTATCAAAGCGGAAGATCCTGCGTCCCCGCTCGAGCAGGTGGTGCGCGTTCCGCTCGATGACGCCGTCGAACGTCCGATCGTCCGGTGCCTTGCCGGCCTGACGATCGGTTTCCGATCCGCGAAACTCCGCGTGAAGGGAGAGCGCCGCGACGAAAACCGTCGCCGCCGCAGCCGCGCCGATGTTCCATCGAGGCGAAGTCGGCTTCATGCGTTCACCCGCCGCTCGTGGCCGATTCCCGTCGCCGTTGCGGCGCGCGAAGTAGCCTCGACCGCCACGCCCGCTTCCGTCAGCCGCGCGAGTGTGAAGGCGCCGATCGCCATCGCGATGTCTCTGACGGCGATGTCGAAGTAGCGGCCGGTCGTGACCAGGTTGATGGCGATGGCCAAGAGCCATGCGGCGGCGACGTAGCCGCCGATCTGCGTGAAGCCGGCAAGGATGGCCGCGCCGACCGCCAATTCGATGACGCCGACGACGTGCATGAAGGACGAAGGGCTCATTGGCAGCAGCTGTGCTGCCGCCGGGCTGAGGTAGGCGGGCCAGTCGGCAAGCAGATTAAAGAACTTGTCCAGCCCGGCCAGAAACGCGACAGCGCCGAGGCCCATCCGGAGAGCCCACCACGGAGTGATCAAACGGTCAGTGTTCACAACGACCTCCTTACGATGGGAGGGATCGAAGAGCGGAAAGGTGACAAACATGGCCGTTGCAACGAACGCTGAGCCTGGAGCCTCTAATGAATATGGAATCCCCCGAGCTGGCCACGGCAGCGCTGGAAGCGGCCGCACCGCTTTCCGACGGCGAGGTTGCCGAACGGGTGGTGCGTGGCGAGCGAGCGCTCTTCGAGATCCTCATGCGCCGGCACAACCAGCGGATTTACCGAGTCGTGCGCTCGGTGCTGCGCGACGAGCGGGACGTCGAGGACGTGATGCAGCAGGCGTACGTCAACGCGTTCGTGCACCTGCATCAATTCGAACGGCGATCGCAGTTTTCGACGTGGCTGACGCGCATCGCGCTCAACGAAGCGTTCGCGCGGCGCAAGAAAGGCGAGGCTGCTGCGGGAGACGGCGCCGTGCACGACCAGCAGAGCGGAGAGCTGATGAATTCGATTCCGTCGCCGGCGCCCGATCCCGAGCGTCAGGCCTACGCCGGCGAGTTGACGCGGGCGCTCGAGCAGGCCGTCGATGCGCTGCCCGAGATGTATCGCACGGTGTTCATGCTGCGGGAGGTCGAAGGGTTGAGCACGAGCGAGACCGGCGAGGGCCTCGGGATCGGCGACGAAGCCGTCAAGACGCGGCTGCACCGCGCGCGGGCGATGGTCCGGAGCGCGGTCACCGCGCGGCTGGGCGAACAGGTGCCGGCGGCGTTTCAGTTCCTGGCGCCGCGGTGCGACCGGGTCGTCGCGGCCGTGCTCACGCAGATCAGCACGCAGTAGCGCCTGGGGCGCGACGGCTTTAGCCGAGCGCCTGCGCGTTCTCACCGAGGGTTAGCAGAATTCGCTGCTCCCCAGCAGCGTGCGGTCGCCGCCGACGCGGACATCGTTTGCGCCGGCGGCGGTCGATTCGTTACTATTGAGGTTCGGTTTCGCGCCTCCGCTAACGTTCCTCAGTAGCTCAATGGCAGAGCATCCGGCTGTTAACCGGAGGGTTGTTGGTTCGAATCCAACCTGAGGAGCCATTCTTTTCAATAACTTCCGCGCGCCGCCTGCCGAGAGTCGGTCCGACTGTACCGAAAACTGTACCCCCCCGTGCCGACTTACCGGGCTGGGTGGATGATCACGGGAGTGGCCGATCGTCGCGCCCACAATGCCCACGACATTGCGTTGTCTGAGATCCGGGATCGTGATCTTCGCCTTGTCGGAAACAAAATTCACCTCTTCTGTCACTGGACTACATGGCGCCGAAGTTAGTCCCGCCAGTTCCTTTCTCATTGCGGTTTCGCTGACACACTTCTTTCGAGTCGATCAACAGGCTGCGAGCGGCCCTCGCGGGCACGAATGCGTCCGCCAGCAAGTAATTACCAGTCCGCACTAAATCGGTCCCTGCGTATCGACTCTCGATCTTCACGTAGCGCGGCGCTGGACGAACATGGTTTACACGTGAGAAGAACGATGGATTCAAGAGTATCGAAGAAATTCTGGGATTTGCGACGTTGGCTGGCCAGTTGTGACGAGTACGCTCGGCGTTGGGGCGCCGTGGATGTCTCCCGAACTCGCCGAAAGCCGCAGCGCATCGCGCGACGTCTCACGGGTGGTGGGCGCACTTAAACAGAGACCACGAGCCTCGGTGGTGCCCACCAACGGCGAGATTAGTGGCGGCGGGAGTCGAACCTTTTTCGCCTGATTTTCTAACTGGTTGATGGCGCGCGACTTTTGGTAGCAAGCGTTTGATCCTCAACGACTTCGGCGCCCGATTTCGTCCGCTGGCGTCCTTGTCAACCCTCTGAATCGTCCACAGTCGTGGAGACATTTTGGAGACGACACGTCTCGCACCTCGAAGGGTGGTGCCCTACTCGCCCGTCGGTTCCTCGTCGAGGATCACGAATCCCTCTTCATCGATCTCGCCAGAATCAACAAAGCCGTGATAACGACCGTCTGGCCCGAAAATCTGAACGACGTCAGCGGTCGCATCTACGGCATCCGACCAGGTGTCGAGGCGACCGTCGCGCCAACGGAGTCGGACGCGGATGGTGTCTGGCATGGTGCCAGTGTATGCCCGGACGATTGGAACCCTAACGCTCCAAATTCTCGGCAAGCGCCCCCGGCCGGGGTATCGCGGCGTGCCAATCCTGCTGGGAAACACTCCGTCCCTACCTTATTTCGACTGCGTCACGTAACGGATGGCGTCGTTCGCGGCTCCGAGCACCCGCCGTGGAAGGAGTTCTTTCATCGGATGTTTGTTAGATGTTTGCCGAATCGCGGGAACGGTCGCAGCGGCTGCGGCCGAGCGGAGTGTTGCCGTCTAAGAAAGGAGGTGTCCCCGTTCGGCAACGGAACTCAAGACCTTTGAACTTCGCGGCGCGCGTCCCCGATTTTTCGGTGACCATGACCTTCACACACAAAAGTAATAGCCTTGGTTGATGTTACCGATGTTCACTTCGAAGGTTGAGATTTCGAGTACCGCCGCTGGTGCGCGGTCGCCTGGGGGGCCGGTGCCGGGGGGACGCGGCAAGGATCCGACCGGTGGAGGGCTCGGTCGGTGACGATGGACGGCCACAGTCGGCGACCAACGCCATGGCTGGCGGCGCCGCGGCAACCACGCGGGCGGTCGCCACGTGGGGTCGCGCATCGCGTTTTGCTAGGCCAATCACGGTGAGGTGTGTTCATGGCTCATCCTGACGTGCTGATTGTTGATGACGATGAGGCGACACGACAGGGCTTGAGGATGCTCCTGACCAATGTCAGCCTCTCAGTTGACACGGCGGCTGACGGAACGCAGGCCCTGGAGAAGATCAACATGCACGACTTCGGAGTGGTACTGGTCGACGTTCGATTGCCAGGGATTGGAGGGTTGGATCTCTTGGCTCGCTGTATTGCCAAACGGCCACCGGCGAAGGTTATCGTCATGACTGGTGTGGATACGACCGAGACCGTCCTGAGCGCGCTCCGTGGACAGGCGTACGATTTCCTTTCCAAGCCCATCGAGCCGTCCCGTCTTGTCGATACGGTGAGGCGCGCGCTCGCGACAGGGACGGACGTTACACGGATTGAGGTGCTCTCTGCCCGACCGGAATGGGTGGAATTGCTGGTACCTTGCACCCGCGAAACGGCAGACCGAATCCAAAGCTTCATCCAACAGCTCGAAACGGATCTTCCTGATGACGTGCGAGAGTCCGTGGGGCTCGCCTTTCGTGAGCTGCTGTTGAACGGCATTGAGTGGGGCGGACACCTGAATCCCGCACAGCGAGTCCGCGTTGCATGTTTGCGTACACGTCGGATGCTGCTCTATCGCATCGCTGACCCAGGCTCTGGCTTCACGTTCGATGAACTGTCTCATGCATCCGTCAACGCACCAGATGTGATTGCTCACGATGTTGTGCGCCAGGAGAAGGGGATCCGCGCAGGAGGATTCGGTCTGGTGCTGATTCGTGCGATTGCTGACGAACTGATCTACAACGAGCGCCAGAACGAGGTCGTGTTCGTGAAATACCTTGACGAACCTGCTACCCGGCCGTCGTGAAAGCGATTACACCAGCACGTTACCGATCGCGAAGACATCGAGAGATTGCGGCACTCCTTCGTCCTTCGGCACGCCCGACTCAGATAGTCGCCGTCGGGTACGAGCGTATTCGCGGCCAGCGTAACAAAGGACCGCGACACTAATTGGTTCGCCGGCAACTCGACTTGGAAATCTGAGCTGTCTACTGCCGGAGGAAGGCGTAGTGTCCCAATATTCAGCCGAGGGGTAGGAGACACCTTTACGCGGCACGTTCATAGAAGTTCAGCAGCCCGCCGAGTCGCGGGCGGCGTCGGATGAGCCCGCGTGTCACCTGAGGCCACGGACATTCGAGACGGTCATTGGCTCGTCCCTGATGTCGTCGTTCGGAGTGGTAATTCACGACGAACTCGGACACGATCTGGCAGAAATGTCGCTCACCCAGCGGCACGACGCGATCCAAGCATTCCTCCCTGATCGAGCGCACGAACCGCTCGGCGTGAGCGTGGCATTTGGCGCGCGATACGGCGTTTGGATGACCTGCAGCCCGGCCGCGGTCAACCGGTCGCGCACAGCGCGACTCCACATCGCATCGCGATCGCAAATGAGCACCCGATGATGAGCGAGCGCGCCGTCGTCCGCGAAGACCAACGCCCGCGTGATCTGCTGCATGAACAGAGCGTCGGGATGGCGGGTGGAATCAAGCATCTGCACGCGCCGCGAGGCGAGGTCGATAACAAACAGGGTATAGAAGGTCACGAGGCCGTGCACCGTCCACTATCCTCCGCAAAAAGATCAAGGATTTGCGCGAGGTGCGTCTCGAGTGTCCTGCGGCCGGCGATGGAGAAGGCGATTCCCGAATGTTACGGAGCAGGCAGCCGACAGGCTAGGCGTGTTACCGACCGACAGACCGACGCTCCGCCCGACGACCTATTCCTAACCCGGGAGCAGACAGGTGATCGGTGGGTCGCGATGTTAGGCGGTCACTCAGTTCTGAGCGCGCGGAGCGGGTCAATTCGGGATGCGCGGCGAGCAGGTACGAATGCCGCGGCCCCAGCGATCAACAGGAACACAAGAACCGAGATGGCCATCGTTTGGGGATCGTGTGCGGATACGCCGAACAGTAGACTGTTGACCCACCGCGTCGCCACCCGCGTCATCGCAGCACCGATCGCAAGACCGGTGATGACGGGCATCACCGACTCGCGCAGCACCATCGCGACGACATTCCCAGAACGAGCGCCAAGTGCCATGCGGATCCCGATTTCGGCCATTCGGCGTGTCACCAGATATGCCAACATCCCGTAGATGCCAATCGACGACAGCAGCAAAGCTACCGCGCCGAAGGCGAGTAGCAGTGTCGTGAGGAGTCGCTCCTGCTGCATCCGCTGCTCTCGAAGATCGACGGGCGTCACCTCGCCGAAGGTGGGCACGTCGGCGTTGAGGTCAGCCATCGCTCGCTTGATGCCAGGAATCAGCGCCTCCGGTCGACCAGGGGTCCGAATAATGAGCGTGACGACGTTGGTCGATCCGCCGATCGCCAGGTAGAGCCTCGGCTGGCTCGATTGGCGCGGGACGTTCTTGCTGTCGGCCACAACCCCGACTACCTGGAAATCAGCGGGCCGCGCGGGGCAGTTCAGGCCGAAGCGCTGTTCGAGCGGATTCTTGCCGGCAAAGAACTTGCGTGCGAACGCCTCGTTGACGACGCCGACCAAAGCGGTGCGAGGCGTGGCGGCCGTGATCGCGTCCGACCACGCAAGTTCTCGCCCGGCCACAAGGGGAGTCCGCAGGGTTTCGAAGTAACGTGGCGCGACTGAAGTCACCGCGACCAGGGCGTCCTGTGGATTCGCGGCGGCGAAACCCGGCGCGCAGGCCGGAAGACCAGGCTCGCCCAGGAAAATCGACGCCGCGGAACCAAGCGGCGGGCCATCCGTCGCCGTGACCGAGACGACACCGGGGAACGCCTCGAGGCGCGTGACGGCCCGCTCGAAAAAGGCCGCGCGCTGCGCCGTCGGGATCCCGCCGGTTCGCGGTTCGATACGGCATATAACAGTCCCCCGGGGTCGAAACCCAGCGGCGTCGAGCGCAGGTTGTCGATCGTGCGCAGAAACAGGCCGGCGCCGATGATCAGCATCAGCGACAGGGCCGCCTGCAGTGCGACCAGTGCTTTGTCGACTGGCAGGCCCGACTGCCGTCCACCCGCGATCGGCTGTCTGATCGACGGCATAAGGGCCAGGCGCGTCGAGCGGAACGCCGGCAGGCATCCAAAGATGACGCCGGTCACCATCGTCACCGCCGCAGAAAACATCAAGACTCTTGCGTCAGGCGTGACGACGACGCCTAGCTGTCGGTTCACGCCGAAGACGGTCGGCATGAAGCGACTCATGAGCGCGGGCGAGATGCGCGCGAGCCCGTAGGCGAAGGCGATCCCGACGACGCCGCCGGTTGCCGAGAGGAGAAGGCTCTCGGTCAGTAACTGCCGCACCAGGCGTCCGCGCGACGCGCCGAGCGCGAGACGTGTGACCATCTCGCGCTGCCGTGCGGCGCCGCGGACGATGAGCAGGCCGGCGATATTGGCGCACGCGATCAGCAGGATGCTAATGACGACCCCCATAAGGATCAGGAGGGGCGTGGACATCGCGGCGCGGAGCGTGCCGAGACCTCGGTCGGCGTCCACGAGCCACAGACGCGGCGGTTCGTAGTCGGCTTGCGGGGGATGGGCTAGTATCGCCTCGCGCAGCCAGTGCTCACTGTCGGCGCGCGCCTGCTCGTCGGTCACACCGGGGCGCAGGCGCCCAAACGTGCGGCACATCTGCCAGAGCACGGGGTTCTGCATCGGGTTGACGGTGGCGGCTGCGACCTGAATCGCGCTCGATGGCACCATGACGTCAGGCACGGTCGACGGATCCACGCCGAAGAAGCCCGGCGGCGTGACGCCCACGATCGCGAACGCTCGGCCATTCAGATCGATGGTCCGCTGCAGGACATCAGGCCGGCCACCGAATGCGCGCTGCCAGAAGGGGTAGCTGAGGATGGCGGCGGTCGTTCCAGGTGTGTCGTCGTCTGCCGTGAAGACCCGCCCGAGGTCGGCGTGGACGCCAAGCGTCTCGAAGTAGTTGCCCGACACGAAATGCACAGCACCGAAGCCGACGTCGCGCATGACAACTGGACGCGCCTCGCCGAGATCGACCCAACACGCCAGGTTGGAGAAGCTCGTGGTGCCGTCTCGTATGGATTTGTACGCGATATACGAAAACGAGCCGAACGTGTCGACGCCTTCGACGCGGGGCCCGGCTATGACATTGGGCCCGCCGACGAACGCGGGCTTTCGTGAGGACCAGGCCAAGCTGCGCAGCTGCTGCGGATTCGAGACCGGAAGCGTTTTCCAGAAGACGGCATTTATCTGGCTGAAGATCGCCGTGCTCGCCCCGACACCGACCGCAAGCGTCAGGATCGCGATTGCGCTGAAGCCGGGCGCTTTTAACATCATGCGTGCGCCGAACCGCAGGTCCTGCCGAGCACGCTCGACCCATGCGGTACCCCAGGCTTCGCGCGTGTCCTCCTTCGTGAAGGCGACGGAACCAAAGGCTCGCGCCGCCGCTGCGCGCGCGTCCTCCGTCGTAAGGCCCGTCGCCGCTTGGTCCTCGGTCTCGAGATCCAAATGATCTCGAAGTTCGCGATCGAGGTCGTCTTCCCGGTTCACGTCATTCCTCCGTCTGCGGCCACATCACGCTGGCGATCGCCTTCGACAGGCGCCGCCACTGTTGCTCCTCGGCAGTCAGCTGCCGCCGTCCGGCGGCGGTCAGGCGGTAGGTACGAGAATTCGCGGTTGCGCGTTTTGTGCATCTCCCAGTTGGAAGAGATCCAGCCGTTCCGGAGAAGCCGATGGAGGGCGGGATAGAGCGAGCCATGCTGCGACTTGCAGCACGTCGTCGGTCCTGCGCTGGATGTGCTTCGCAATGTCATGTCCATGCGTCGGCCCCCACTGCAACGTCCTGAGGATCAGCATGTCAAGCGTTCCGCGAAGTAGCACGTCGCGTTTGGCGACTCTTGTCATAGTAGGAACTCTACCAATGGGATGGTAGAAACCCTACTACTAGAGCACTCCTCCGGTCCGGCCGACGGCCGACCGGCGCTTCCGGCGCAGCGAGACGTTGCGGGTGGAAGTGCCCGCGCCCGACGCGGCGTCGCCCGCGGCGAGGCTGCTCGACCGGACTGGCAACGCGGTGCCCGTGCCGGTTGTATCGGCCGTGCGCGACGATGCCGACGGCTCGAGGTGGCAAACGGCGCAGCTCGCACTCGTGCCGCTGGCCCCTGGGGACTACATCGTGGAGCTGACGCAATTAGGCGCGGTGAACCAGACCGAGCGCCGGACTCTCGTGGCATTTCGAGTGGTGCCATGAGGCTTCGAGAACAGCTCTGTAGGCTGCCTTGTGACTGCGCGCCATCGGTCGGATCTGTCGACGGCACAGGACTCACCTTGCCCACGGCCCATCCTTCGCGCCGCATCACGACGAGCAGCCGCCGTTAGCCGAATCGCACGGGCGTTTGGGCCAGCTCGCGCATGCGTTGCCGCAGCGCCGTCAACGGATCGCGACTCTCGTAGCGCAGGCTCGATCGACAGAACCGCGCCGTCAGACAGGCGCGGCGCTCGCTGATTCCGTATCGGCCCCTCAAGTAGTGCATCACTCGCTTCGCGCGTCGGGTCGCCGACGAGTCGTTTTGTCCCCGCTTCGAGAAACTCCTTGCTCCAGCGGTAGTAGAGATTCGGGGGCCACGCCTTCCTTGCGACACGGCGTGCTGATGCTTTACTCGCCGCGCAGCCCCTCGAGCACGATCAGAATCTTCTCTTCCGCGGAGAATCGCCGACGCGTCTCCCGCCGGATCTCCTGAACGACCTTGTCCGAGGTGCTTTCCTTCGCCACGTCACGACGCCTTTCGGACGTACAGCTACAATCGATGGCAGTGGCACTGACAGAGCGAGGCGTGTTCCGATTGGTGTCGTTCGACGAGGGCGGCCTGCGAGGGTCACGAGAGAGTCTGCGCCTCGTGTGCAATACGGCGGTGCACCAGAAGGTGGCAATCTGGGGCAGCGCGGACAACCGGCGGAACATCGATCAGGTGTTGGCGTCGGGTCTGCCCTGCACGGTGCGCTGCGAGTTTCGCGCACCGAGCGACGTGCACGCCAGTCGCCATCAGCATACCCACTGGGTGCGACCGGACTTCGGCCTCGTCGTGTTGAAGTAGCTCTCGTACTCCTGCGGCTACTCAGCATGGCCGCCAGCATCACCGCGCCATGTTCGGTGAAGGCGTAGCAGCTTCATCCAGTACCATCTGGCCGTGCTCCGGAAGGCGGAGCCCGTTGTTGGCTCATTCGTCGGCTGGAACGTGCCGAACAGGCGGTCCCAGATCGTGGTGCTGATGCCGAAGTTCACGACCTGTCGATGGTGGTGGAGGTGATGGAGTTGCTCGAGACGTCGCCAGTAGGCGACGCACGCGACGTCCTGGCCGCGATGGTGTTGCTGGTGGTGCACGAGGGCGAAATAGTTGTAGCCGGCATACAGCCCAAAGACCAGCAGGGCGGCGAGCCCGGCTGGAAGCACGAGCCCGAGGAGCCCCCACAGGGCCCCAGCGCCCCGGTCATGATGACGAAGAGTGGCGTGCTGATGAGCGCTCTGGGCTCTCCGTGGTGTTGCGCGTGGCCGCGCCTCGCCAAAGAGGGTGGGCCGTGCAGGACCCACCGATGCACGAGGTACTCGAGCAATCCACAGGACAGGAACCCCACGAGGACGCCGCCGCCGGCTAGGACCCACGGGCCGGAGAATCGATGAAGTCCGAGGGCCAGAAATGCCAGCGCCGCGGCCAGGTCGCTCAGCATCACCACCCAGTAATTGGCAGCGCTGTAGACCATCCGATCCCAGGCGCCGAGCAGGATGCTTCCGGACTGCATGGCCATCAGTGCAATCCACTCTATACTCATTGGAGACCGCTCACTGGCGCCAGCCGACGATGTCATGCACGACCTCGCGGGCCGAATCTCGAATCGGATTCAGCGAACGACGGACGGCGACGGAGTGTATTGGGAAGCGGTCGACAGACTCTCCGACCATGTCTGCGTCATTGAAGAAATCGTCGCCCTTCTCGGGGACGGGCGAGAACCTGCTCGCGCGCGTCGAGCGGCTACGCCAGCAGGCGGAAGAATTCCAAAGAACGGTCGAGGAGGAGCTCCGGATGGCCCGCGCGCGCCTCGAAGAGCTACATGTCGGTCAAGCCAAAAGGCGGGGTCATGCACGATGAATGGACCAAGGTCAGTCCACGCGACCACCTCGTGAAATTCACGTACGCGGAGCTTCCGACCGGGGAAGCGTTTCTGACTGCGCAGATTGCCGGCCATGAGGTCGTCTGCTCGGTCATTTTGCCCCAGCCGGAACACCCGTTCAGTCGTGAAGGCGTTGAACGTCATTTCGAGCACGGAACCGACTTCGGCGTACGGCCTCGTGCACAGTAGCCCACGACCCGAAATTCCGACGAAATCACACTGACCTACACGTTCAGCGCGTGCGGGGTGTGGTACGATGATCCAGAATTGATTCAGTTAGACTCCGTGTGGTTCCCCCTCGCTGGTGGGTGTGCGCCCGCGCCCAATTTTTAAGCCCTCAGTCGAACCGCACATCGCGCGACCCGCTTACGGAGCCGTCCTCGTCCGCCGGTCCAGATGTTCTTCAGGGGGCCTCGCCATGAAATCGAAGCAGAACGGCACATTCGATGCGCAAACCTTTCTCGACTCGGCTGGGGTCGCACGAAAGATCGTGGAGTATCGGCGAGCCGACGTCATCTTCAGCCAGGGCGACCCGTGCGAGCACGTGCTGTACCTCCAGAAGGGTGGCGTGAAGCTCTCGGTGCTCTCGAAGGTGGGTCGAGAGGCCGTCGTGGCGATGCTGGGCCCCGGCGAGTTCTTTGGCGAAGGATGCCTGGCAGGTCAAGCCGTCCGAATGGGGAGTGCCACCGCGACGACGGACAGTACCGTCCTCCTCGTCGATAAGGATCGGATGGTGCGCCTCCTGCACAACCAGCATGCGCTGTCAGATCGGTTCATCGCGCACATGCTGGCGCGGAACATCCGGATCGAGGAGGACCTGATCGACCAGCTGTTCAACTCCAGTGAAAAACGGCTGGCCCGGACGCTCTTGCTGCTGGCGCGGTACGGCAAGCACGACAAACGCGTGCGGGCCGTCCCGCCGATCTCCCAGGAGACGCTATCGGAAATGGTCGGCACGACCCGATCGCGCGTGAATTTTTTTATGAAGAAATTCCAGCGACTGGGATTCATCGACTACACAGACGGGCTCAAGGTCAACAACTCGCTGCTGACGGTCATCTTGCACGATTAGAGAAACAGATCACACGCAGCCTGCATCTGCGTTCCTGACGAAGGAACGTTGGTATGGACGTGAGCTGGGTTGGATCGGCGCACGCAAAGGTGTATTTGGTTTCTAGTGTGGCCAGAATTCGCGGGCCCATGTACGAAGCGCTCGCACGCACGCTACCACGAGCAATCCGAGAATGGCGAGCAGGGCGGCGATTGGGAGGGCGACCGTTAGAAGTGTGTGCAGCATCTCGCTATCCATCTGTGTCGATGCGTCCCATCATGCCAGAATCGACCCTTTGACCCGCACGCTCACACGTCTCTGCCGAGCGCCTGAAATTCGTGGCCAGAACACCGGCGAGAAACACCGCGTCCTGCTTCGTTCCCATTGATAGACGACTGCTTTGCAGCTAAACGTAGCAACAGCGACCTGTTCAAGAGTGACCCCTTTCTGAATCAGGACGTGCGGGCGGCGTTTGCGCGACGGCATCGCCTCCAGCGAGGATTGGGCTTCGAGCGATGGCCGGCGAACCGCGCGAACGTTCATGTCGGGTGTCGGTGACGTGCGACGGAGGTGCCTCCAGACAACGATCCGATTGCGCCTGCTTGGGTCAATGGTGGTGTGTGTCGTCGCGGGTGCGGCGGTCGTTGATGCGCAGTGCCATGACAACGGCGCCGACCACGATCGCGAACAGTTCAAGAATCGACCGGCACCCACCGGCCCAACAGCAGCACAACTTCCGTCCAATCTCCTGATCACCACGGAGCCGAACACTCCCTCGTGTTTCCCGCCAATGGTGTCACGTGGTCTCCCATACGGCCGGCGTCACCTTGGGACCACAGCATGCCGGTAAGGGGCGCCTGAGGTGTCGCGAAAGGCTCAATGTTTCGTGGGTGGGGCGGCGAAATCGACGGCCACGAGAACGCCACGCTCAACCAGCACAGAGAAACCGCGGCAGGCGAAGCCGGTGCTGATGAGATCGAGCAGGACTCTCCACGTCTCGCGCGGCGATAAGGCTGATCCGTGCTCGATAACGAGGCCGATGAGGTGCTCGGTCAGACACTCGAAGTCGCTGTCCGTGGCTCCTGCCGCAATGAGGTCCACTCGCAGCCGGGGGTACACCGCGGCGGCACGAGTCGTGTCCACGAACGGCTGTTGTTCAAAGAGCACGGTGAGCAGGTGGAGGAGTCGCCGCTGACGCTCATCGAGATTCTCTCGCGCGATCATGGTGCAACACCTTTAGGGTCGCGCCAGCCGTCCGCCTCCCGTACGCGGCGTTCGTCTGTCGCCCACTGTTCGGCGAGTGGTTACGTGTGATGTTCTTACTTCTCAATGAGCATGCGGGTCATCGCCTTGCCGCCTCCGCCGTAGTGGTCGACGAAACCGCAGGCGGGACATTTGATTTCCCATGCGCCAATCGCAATCGCTCGGGCTCCGGTGTCTGCTGCGGCTTTGTCGCTGCGTTCGACGGGAAGGCTGGCGCCGCATTCTTTGCACAAGAACCCAAAGTACCAGCCCGGCTCAGTCATGCGGCTCACTTTCAGCGATGCCGCGTGTGTGTCCGCCTCCGCATGGTCCAGCAGTCCGACGATGGCTCAAGGCCCCGGAGTGATCGGTGATTCCGGCGGCGATCCTCGGCGTCAGGCGCCGCGTTCGATGGTCGTGGTCTATTGTGAGCTAATTTGGCGCGCCGGGCCACCTTCGGATCGTGTCTTCGTCTGATTAAGCGGGGTACGCTCAGGTTCCAGGACGTTCTTTGTCAGCGTCGGGCTGGACTGGCGCGGCAATGGTAAACGCGGTGGCGCACGTTCGACACTTGCAGAGCACGATCGCCGGAATGTTCACCACGACTACCATGTCGGCCAGCCGCGGCCCGTCGCAGCGTTGCGCGATCGAGCACGGTGAATCCGTCTGACCGACTAGCCACCCTCTCAACTCCTCCTGCTTGCCAACATGCCAAGCAGCTTCTCGACTTCCGCCTGTCCACATCGTCCTTTGCAGCCTCAAAGGCGACCCGCGACTCGTGAAGACACGGCTCAGCCGCCCCATGATTCCCAAGCTGCGCCCCTGGCGCACCACTCGCGTTCGGCGTTCGGACGCAACACTTCACGTTTGTGAACCGTAAAGGCCATGCGGCTTCATTCGGCGATAAGATGCACGAATCCGACGCACCTTCCTTCATCAGAGCGTTCCGTACGGACACATCGGACAGAAGAGAGACACGTGAACACGGTGCCCGCCTCTCGTCGCAAGAAGGTGCTGTTCGTCTACCCCTGCTTCCCCGTGTCGTTCTGGAGCTTCGGGTACATCAAACAGATCGGCGGCTTCACGGCGGTCATGCCGCCGCTCGGCCTCACCATCCTCGCCGCCTTGACTCCGCGCGAATTCGACGTCGAGATCGTCGACGAGAACATCGAGCCGATCGACTTCGACGCCGAATGCGATGTGGTCGCGCTGTCCGCGATGGCCATCCAGGAGGCGCGCCTCTTCGAGGTGGCGGATGCGTTCAGGCGGCGCGGCAGGCTCGTCTGCATGGGCGGCCCGATCTGCAATGTGCTCCCCGAGCGGTGCCGACCGCATTGTGACGTCCTGTTCGAGGGCGAAGGCGAGTACACCTGGAAGCAGTTCCTCGCCGAATGGGGCCAGGGCGTCCATCGCGACCACTACGTGCAGGCCGACAAGATCGACATGTGCGACAGCCCGGCGCCGCGCGTCGACCTACTGAAAGTGGACCGCTACCGACTCGGCTGTGTGCAGACGACGCGGGGATGCCCGTTCAAGTGTGAGTTCTGCGACATTATCGTCACCTACGGGCGGAAGGTGCGCGCGAAGCCGGTCGCGCACGTGATCGCCGAGCTGCAGCAATGGGCCGACCACGGCGTCGATTTCGTCACCTTGGCGGACGACAACTTGGTCGGCGACCGGGCGTACTGCCGGCAGATGCTGCGCGCCGTCGCCAACTGGAACCGGGCCCGCGCCGTGCCCATCAGCCTGTATGCCGAGATGTCGGTCGACGCGGTGCGCGATCCCGAGCTGCTCGAACTCTGCCGGCAGGCCAACATTACGGAGATGTTCCTCGGTGTGGAGACTCCGCGAAAAGCGGGCCTCACGGAGACCCTGAAGATGCAGAACGTCGCGACCGATTTGGTCTCGGCGGTGAAGACGATCCAGAGCTACGGCATGGTCACGGTGGCGGGCATGATCCTCGGGTTTGACAGCGACGATGTGGCGATCTTCGACGATCAGTATGTCTTCCTGCAGGAAGCGGGCATCCCGATCGTGATGCTCGGATTGCTGCAGGCGATTCCGCGAACGCCATTGTACGAGCGGCTTGAACGAACGGGCCGGCTCCGGAGCCCCGTGCAGGGCAACAACACGCTGTCGTTCACGAACATCGAGCCGACCTGCATGCGGTACGACGAGTTGGTCGACGGGTACCGGATGTTGTTCACCCGTCTATACACGTTCGACGCGATCGGCGACCGGTGGCTGGCCAATGTTGATCGATGGCGGTCGGTGCCGGGCCGCACCTGGCTGCAGAAACCGCTCGGCCGGTGGCGGCCGTTCATGCTCGTGCAGACGCTGTTGATTCTGCGATGGTACGTGGCGCGTCCGTCCCGGTTCGCGTTTTTCTGCCGGATGATCGCCGGCACGTTAGCCAGGTTGCCGGCCGCCGTTCCCCAGACCTTCAGCTATCTGGCGTACTTCATCCATCTGCGCCAGTACGCGGACAAGATCGTCGCGCGCGAGTGGAGGTTCAATTACGCGCTCGACGAGGTGAACACATCAGCCAACCCATTCGGCGAAGGCGGCCTGATCAATATGGTGAAACGGGAAGCGCATGAGGACGCTCAGACGCGTGAGGATGTAGTCGTGTGAATACAACGGGGAACGTCAATCGGCCGGACAGTCTCCGAATGCGGTGTTAACTTGATGGGGGAGCCTACGGAAGGACACACGGGACGAGTCTGAGCTGCTGAGAGAATTTGCTGCCCATTTCGGGGAGCAGTGGCCGTGGCCCAAGCGACCCGAGGTCTACTACGACCCGCGAACGGTGACTCACGACAAGGCCGAGAGCGCGACCTGGCATGCGAAATGTGTGCTCGTCCACGAAGAGCTCGCTTTCGTGACGTCGGCGAACTTCACAAATGGGCCCACCAGCGAAATGTGGAGGCCGGCGTACTCTTGAGGAACCGACACTTTGCGGACCAGCTTCGGCAGAAGTTCGATGGGTTGATCCAGTCGAAGCAGGTGCACAGACTGCCAGGGTTCTAAGCCGTGGAGGGCGCCATCGCGCCCTTGTTTGTTTCCGCACTCGGCGCCACGAAGCGCGCGAACAAGAGTCGACCCAGGTGACATCTCGAGATTCGGCGTCCGGCTAGGCCGGCCGAATCGCTCCCCACGCCGGCGGGAATTAACGTGACGCCACAGCCACATCTCCTCTTCGCAGCAAGAAGGCGACCCCCATGGCCGCCGCCGCGACAGCAAGAGAAATCAGCGCCATTTCGCCGGTTATCTGTGTCACAGCGTCAAGCGCCACTTTGGCCGTCTTTTCCAGGTCCAAGGCATCATCGGGACTCAACATCTCTCTGCCGAGCATGGTCATGCGCCGCAGCCCATAGGCTGTCATCGAGCTCATGCTGATGCTCATGCCGATTAGACGAAGGATGATGACCAAGGATGAGGCCATCCCCCGCTCCTGCTCCCGGACTCCATTGATGACCGCCGTCCCAATAGGCGCGATGGTCAGTCCGATGCCGATTCCCGCCAGCGCAAGCCCCGCCGCCATGAATCCGGTGCCCAGCACGTCAGCGCGTCGGGGTCCTTGTCTCAGGTTTTCAAAGAACGCGACCGCCTGCCTGGCCATCTCCACTTTCCAAAAACTCATCATCAGGAAGCCAACGATGGCAACGATGAGGCCAAGCATGACGGACCATCGATAGCCGAGGCGCGAGGAGAGCCAGCCTCCAGGAACCGCCGCCAGAGCCATCGGCACGGTGAAGGCGCACAGCAGGTACCCCGTCACGAGCGCCGCCCGTTTCGTGTCCGAAGCGCCTGCGATATTGATGAAGAGCGGGACGCTGACGAGCGCCACCATGATGCAGAAACCCACGAGCAGATTGACGCCATTCGCCGCCGAGACATTGCGATCGGAGAAGATACTGAGGTTGAGGATTGGGTCTTTGATACGGCGCTGCGAAATCAGAAAGATCACGAAGAAGACGGCGGCCCCCAGTAACCAGTAGATCTCATTTTGGGGCGGCGGGGTCGTCGAGACCTCTGAGGCGATTTCCGGTGAACCCAGGCCAACGTTCAGTAGAACCAGCGCGGCGCCAATAAGCGCGACACCAATCCAGTCGATGCCTCCCTTCACGTTGGTACGGGTCAACTCGGCAAGCCCCCACCACGTCACGGCGAACATCACGGCGACGACGGGAAGGTTGATCCAGAAAAGATATGGCCAGGTCATGAATTGAACCATGATCCCGCCGTAAAGGTGGCCGAGCACCCAGCCGGCCGTATCGACCGCACCAACGATCCCTAACGGGAGCGCTCGTTTCTCAGGAGGAAAGAGATCGGCGACGAGCGCCATGCTCACCGGCACCATCGCGCCAGCGCCAAATGCCTGAATCACGCGGCCAAAGATCAAGGCATAGAGCGGGGCAAACGCGGGATCCGGACCATCTCCCTGAAAGCCGTTCATGATGTTCGAGGCAATTCTGGCTGGCCAGCCTGGAGAGGCCGCAACGAGCCATGACCCCACAAAAAAGACGACCAGGCAGACGAGATAGGCTATGCGACGGCCTGAAATATCCGAAACCTTCCCCATGAAGGTCATGCTGATGGCATACGACACGAAATAGCCGGTGACGACCCAGCCGGCGATGTCGAGCTTCTGGATCTCGACCGTCAACGATCGGATCACCTCCGGCAAGACAGCGGACACAATTGTCAGATCGAGCGCGCCAATGAAGATGGGCAGGCAGACGACCGCAAGGATCAGCCGCGGATACTGATGCGCGCGCGCCATTCAGAGGCTTACGGTTTGGGAGGCGCGGGTGGAAATTTCGGCGTTGGAATCTCGATCGGTTCATTCGTGGCGAAAAGCTCGATCAGCCAGCCATTGCCAATGGGCTCGGTGATATGAACCCGCACCGCGTCGGCGGATGGCTCCTCCATCCAGAGATCGACCGGATACATCAACTCGGGCTTGACCGTCGAACCCATCAGCGGTTTCAGCTTATCGCCGCGCACCTCGCCTTTGAGGTGAAGCGTGCTCTTGTCGCGAATCTTCTCAGTGCCGACCACTTGGGTCTTCTGAACTGACGTCTGGAGAATCTCCGGAATACCGGCCCTGGCAAACAGCGCGGTTCCGTTGAAACTGGAATCCGCGGGCGCCTTGCCGAACTGGCGCGTGAGCGGATTGCTTTGGAACGTGCCTTCGGGGACCCAGACCCGTGTGAGTTGGAGGATCGTCCCGCCCTTGCTCGAAACCTTGACGTTGCACGAGACCCTGTCTGGCGCCGCGTAGGAACACTGGGCAACGGTAAACGTGATGCCGTTTTTTTCATCGAGGAAGGCGGGCGTGCCCTCGCGCGTGAGGGTGAACTGCGCGCTCTTCAGCTTGAGGAGGGCGTCGGCCGCCCTGTTCAGATATTCCTGCGGCGCCGGGGTTTCGCCTCTTCCGGCCTGGGCGAGTGCGGAATCCCTGCTGAATACCTGGGAAGCGAGCAGACAAATGAGAACAAGAATCGTGTGGGCGTTTCTCATGTCAGGTGGCCTCCGGCCGAGGAGCATCCTGCGGGTAGGATACGTCAAGGCTTCTGCCCTGGCGAGTGCAACGGATTCTGAGTGACCTGGCGTGTGACAGCTCGACTCAGAGAACTTTGACGCCGTAGTGGCAGCGAAATCCTTCACTTTCTGTCACTTCTCGAATCGAACTAGTTGGCTGGAAATATTGTACGAGTTGGTCCGTTGCACCGCCCTATCGAGGAAGGTCTGTTACGGAGACGTTCAGGACCGAGAGCGTGACACGGTAGGTTCGAGCGAACCACCACGTTCTTGCCAGGACGATCTATCGTGGCGATCGAAGCAAGGGCCTGATAGCCCTCGGTGGACGTCTGAAAACCGGCCATTCCCTGACGGCGCAGGCCCACGATCGTCGGCGCATAGTGCGCCGGTACCCTGACGCGGCAGATGGCCACGGGACGACGTCGGCCGCGACCGTGCACGTTCGCCGATGCCACGTCGCCATAAAGCGTGCGGCGGCCTCTCGCGTGGCGGTCGCGGTGAGCTTTCCGAAGAACGGTCGCGGCCCGAACGTCGCCGCGAGGCGACCGTCATGAGCCGCCGCGCGCAACGTCCGCACATGCACGTGGAGCTCGTCAGCCAGAACTTGAAGCGGCAGCCGACCATGCCGTGGCCGCTTCGCCCTCAGCGTCTGCGCCTGGTTGACGATGGCCCCTGGCGCGGGCCGTCGCCCGGCATCCCAGGTGCGAAACGTTTCAATGGCGATACCGAGAGCCGTCGCGCATTCCGCCTGGGACAGGCCGAGTTGCGTGCGGATCTCCCTCAGGGGCGATGATGTTCACGTACCACGTTGGCGCGTTGTCCGGGTTCGAGGCGTACTTGGAGACTTCCTCTCACGGTTCTCTTCGCTCGGAACATGGCTCCGAGCCTACATCACGCTGTGGCAGTGTATGACCGTCGCAGCCCGTGTTCAACTCAGCTCCTTCTGGAGTTCGTGGACGTGCATCCTGCGCGTATTAAGGGCGGTCGTGGTCAGCTAGATCGCTGGTAAAGATGTAGCCTGCTCGTGAGGCGACCGTGACCGGGACCGATCGGATACGCAATTCCAACCCGTTCGTGCCCGGCATCGCAGGCATTTTGGGTTCAATGGCGCCGACCTCCTCCGGTGTAAACGGCGTCGGCGTGCGGTAGACGGCGACGACGAGCGCACGGTCACCAACCTTCTGCACTCTCAGGTCAGTAAGATACGACCCCTTGTGAGTAGTTGCCGCCGCATTCAATGCGGTACGCACGGTCATTTCGTAGACCTAAACGCCAACGACGTGCCGCAGTTGAACGGCGAGGGCGACGGCGAGCGCGCTGACCATCGCGCAGCGACACGGCGGGCTGCTGTTCGAGCACCGCCCCGTCGAGTCGGCCGAGACTCATAGACAGGACGGACCAATGCCCGAACGCTGCAGACACGGAATGGACAGCCGCTTTTGCTCGCTGTGTAACCCGGCATCTCGGCCCATGCGCCGACAGACGAACGCTGAAGCTGGCACGTCCCGGGCGGCAACGAGCGAGCTACGGGAGATCGTTCGATTCCTCAACGAAGTGCAGGTACGAGCAACCTATGGCGCGGTCGCGGAACTCGTAGGCGGCATCGCAAGGGGAATCGGTGCCCGCCGGACCGCGCTCTATTCTCGAAGCCCCGAAGCCTCTTGGATCGTCAGCGCCGAATCGGGAATGCCCACTGGGTATGCGGCAAGCGAGAGACATCCCGCGCTGTTGAACAAGGCCGAAGTCATCACCAGTGGCCATGAACTAAAACAGCGGATGGCGCGGTGGCACCATGCCCACTGACTGGTGGCTTCAACGATCCAGAGTACCATCAATGCGCAGTCGCCGCGAACACCTTCCACGAGGTATTCGTCCCGAATGCTGGCGCGCCCAAATCGAACCTCTCGGACGCCCAGGAGCGCAGTGCCGCCGCGCAGCGATCTTTAACCGACGTCGGTGCGCTCCATGTGTAGGAGAACTCCCCGGCTTCGATCTTGCGGAGGAAGTCGCCGACTGTCATCCCTCCGTCGAGTGGCACGTCGACGGCGTCAACCAACGCGCATCCGCGCTCTGACAAAAACGTGTCGACATCCGACTCTCGGCGGACGCCAGGATGAAACGGCTCCACGACGGCCGCCTCCTCAAGCAACGTGCGCAGCTGCTCCTTGATCTGAACGGACGGCTCATCCGGCGTGCCGTTCGCCCACTCGTGAAGGAGGTAACCGCCAGCGGCAAGAACGCGGAGCGCTTCAACCAGGATGTGTTGCCACTCGGGCGTCAAGTACAGCAGACGCGCAATCAACACCGCGTCAAACGTTCGGCTCCCGAATGGCAGCGATGCACCGGAGGCCGCCACTCTGGTGACCCTCTCGGTCGCAGCCTTTCCGCGCAGGACGTCGAGCATTTCTTCTGACCGGTCCACGGCAACGACACGGTAGCCGGCAGCGGCGAGCGGAATCGCGACACGGCCGGTTCCGGCGGCCACGTCCAGAATGCATCCATGTGGTGGCAGATGTGCCGTTTGGACGATCGCATGTAATGCCGAATCGGACAGGCGGGATGGGCGGTTCCTGTCGTAGGAAGCCGCGTTCGCCGAGAAAAAATCAGGCGCTCCGGTCATCGCGTCTTTCCATTAGAGATCTTCTGGGCCATATTCGCGAAACGGTTGCGAGAAGTCGGGAACTGTTTACCAACAGCTGAGCGCTACTCCTTAATCCCCAAACAATCGGGCTCGGTGGTGGGCGCACCTGGTGGGCGCACTTCGAGTTTACCCGCATAAACATTGAGCCGACTAACCTCCGCAAGAAGATCGAAGACATTCTGGACATTCCAAGTACACAGACGTTTTCATTGAACACTTCGGTTTCTGCCCCGCCAGTCGGTCTCCAGAACTTGCTAAACGTCTCAGCAAATCTCGCGACATCTCATGGGTGGTGGGCGCAGTGGTGGGCGCACTTTGTACGTGAACAGTACAAGCTAGGGGTAGTCCCGATTCGACGTTTCGGCTCTATGCCTCGCACGGCCGCTATATCAGCGACTGGCTACTCGCTCCGTCACGTGCTCATCGAGCCGATCGACGTTATTCGGTGCACGGGATCCGTCGCGGGCAGTTGGAACGAACGCCGCTCTTTCCGAAACGGCTGGAAGAGAACCCACCGCGAGAAGGGTTCTTCGAGCACGAGGAATATCTGAGGGTCCAAGCGAAGCTCCCACCCTCGTTCCAGGATGTACTCGACTTCGCGTACTACTCGGGTTGGCGACGCAACGAAATCCTGGGCTTGTCGTGGGACGAAGTGGACCTCGCAGGAGGCGTGATTCGATTAACGCCGCGCCGGTCGACAACGAAACGTGGTCGGGTGCTTCCTATCTCCGCGCCCATGCAAGAGGTCCTCAAGCGGCGGCAGCGACGGCGTCGGCGCGGAAGTCCTCACGTCTTCCACCGAGACGGGGTGGCCGTGCGCGCGTGGCGAACCGCGCTCAAAGATGCCTATCGAAAGGCGAAGGTGCCAAATCGCCTCGTCCATGATTGCCGGCGGACTGCAGCACGGAATCTGGTCCGAGCCGGCGTTCCGGAGCGCGTCGCGATGCTGCTGACCGGACACAAGACGCGAGCCGTCTTCGACCGCTACAACATCGTGAACGAACAGGAACTGTTGACGGCCGGTGAGCGGTTGGCCGCATATGTAGCGAAGAGCGGCTCCTAACGTAAAGGGAAGCGCAACGGATCCGTCGGCAGGATTCCACAAGAGTCGGCGCTGAGCCGTCGTAAGCTATCGCGATGGAACACCTGAAACGCGTCCTGTTCGCCCTCGTCCTGGTGGCCGTTGCCTCGGCACCGGCTCTCGCTGCGCCCGATCCGCTGAAGCCGAAGGTGCGGGCGATCACCGGCTTCATCACGATCGACGCGAAGAACTATCGCATGCAGATTCAGGAGACGGTCACGTTCCTGAGCCAAGTGCGCGAATCCATCAAGGCCGCGGGTTACGACGTGGCGGGGATCCGTATCTCGACGCAGCCGTTCGCCGAGTACACGCGGGGACTCAGCCGTGCCGACGCCCTAGCCGTGTTGCGCGGCATCAACGATTTGGCAGCGACACTGGGGTTCGCCCCCAACATCGGCCCTGCGATGCTGAAGGACAGCGACGACACCGGACCAGTCGACCTGCTGATCGACGTCTTGTCACAGGCCGGCAACCGCCTCAACGCGAACATCATTGTGGCGAGCGACGACGGCATCCACTGGAACGCGGTCCGGCAGGCCGCGCGCATCATCAAGGCCGTGGGCGAGCGGAGTCCGCATGGGCAGGGGAACTTCAACTTCGGCGCCATCGCGATGCTGAGGCCATACGGGCCCTTCTATCCTGGCGCGTGGCACGCCGGCGGCCCGCGCAGCGTTGCCATCGGACTGGAAGCGGCGAATGTGGTGATGGATGTCTTCGCGCGCGAGCACGATCCGCGCTCAGCGGGAGCAGCCCTTACCGACGCGCTCGCCGTTCATCTGCGCGCGGTCGAGGCCGCAACCATGAAAGCGGCGGCAGGCAGCGGATGGGCGTACGTCGGCATCGACCCGACACCTGCGCCGGGCGGCCAGGCATCCATCGGGGCGGCGGTTGAATCATTCACTGGTGCGCCGTTCGGTTCGCCGGGAACCGAGACCGCCGCGGCCATCATCACGCGCGCCGTCAAGGACGTGCCGGTGAAGCAGACGGGCTATTCGGGGCTGATGATTCCCGTGCTCGAAGAGACGGTGCTGACGCGCCGCTGGACAGAAGCGACCTACGGTCTGGATTCCATACTGGCGTACTCGGCGGTGTGCGCAGGCGGCGTGGACACGGTTCCGCTCCCAGGCGACACGAGCGAAGCGGCCATTGCGGCGATTGTCGGCGACGTCGCGTCGCTCGCATTCAGGTGGAACAAGCCGCTCGCTGCGAGACTGCTGCCGGCGCCGGGGAAGAAAGTGGGTGAGATGACTGAGTTCAGCGGCGCGCTGTCGAATGCGATCATCCAGCCGTTACCCGGGTCGTCGCGGAAGTAGCGACCCTTCCGCAGCGGTTGGTCGAGGCCGGAGCGCGCCATCACCGGCGTAGCAGGCCGGAGGTCAAGCGATCACTGATTTCTTGGCTGAGATTCGTGCCTCGGTAAACACGGCGGTGATCATCAGTCTATGTTGCGAATGACACCGCGCCTTGTCTCTTCCTCGGGTCTCCTGGATGCTCCGCGGCCCATGGGGGCGTAGACACGGCACCGTCTGCACACCTCGCGATGCCAGCACCTGGATCTCCGCCCCACACCGGACGTGTCCATCGCAAACCGGCGGGGCGCCTCCTGTATGGTAGGCGGCATGAAACTGTGTGCCTTGCTCGTCGCGCTCTGCACCCTGGCCATTCCGCTTGTCACACACGCGGAGCGGCTGCCCAACATCGTCATTATCTATACCGACGATCTCGGGTACGGGGATGTCTCGGCGTACGGTGCCACCGCCGTGAACACGCCCAACATCGATCGGCTGGCGCACGGCGGGCTCCGATTCACCGACGCCCACGCCGCGGCCGCGACGTGTACGCCGTCGCGATACGCGCTCATGACCGGCGAGTACGCGTGGCGCCGACCGAACACCGGCGTATCCCCGGCAACGCCGCGCTCGTGATCGAGCCGGGTCGAATAACACTACCTACCATGCTTCAGCACGCAGGTTACGCCACGGGCATCGTCGGCAAGTGGCACTTGGGACTCGGTCATGTGGGCGGGCCTGACTGGAACGGAGAAATTTCGCCAGGACCGAATGAGATTGGTTTCGATTACGCGTTCATCATGCCCGCGACCGGGGATCGGGTGCCGACTGTGTACGTTGAGAACCGTCACGTCGTAGGTCTCGACCCCGCCGATCCGATCAGCGTCAGCTACAACGAAAAGGTCGGAGACTGGCCGACTGGCCGTGAGAATCCAGAGCTTCTCACAATGCACCCGAGCCATGGCCACGACGGTACGATCGTCAACGGCATCAGCCGCATCGGTTTCATGACAGGCGGACGCGCTGCGCTGTGGCGAGACGAGGAGATGGCTCAAACGTTCGTGGCGCGCGCCGCCGCGTTTATCGAGAAGCAGAGGGATCGCCAGTTCTTCCTCTACTTCGCGCCGCACGATCCCCACGTGCCCCGTGCGCCGAACCCGCGCTTCGTCGGCGACACGAGCATGGGACCGCGTGGCGATGCGATTATTCAGGCGGACTGGGCGGTCGGCGAGATCATGCGCACTCTTGACCGGCTGCGGCTGACCGACAACACGATCGTCATCTTCGCAAGCGACAATGGGCCCGTGATCGACGACGGGTATCGGGATGGGGCCGTGGAGAGGTTGGGAGGGCACCGACCGTCGGGCCCTTTCCGCGGGGGCAAGTACAGCAACTTCGAGGCAGGCACTCGCGTGCCGCTGATCGTAAGCTGGCCACGACACGTCAACCGGGGCGTCTCGGATGCGCTCGTGGCACACATTGATTTGCTCGCGTCGCTGAGTGCGTTCACGAACCAGACGCTCACGGATTCGGATGCGCCTGACAGCCTCAATACTTGGTCCGCCTTTACTGGCCGTTCGAAGATCGGACGGACCGTCTACGTCGAGCAGGGCAGCGGCCTCGCCGTGCGTCAGAACCGATGGAAGTACATCGAACCGAATTCCCGCCCCCGGATGAGTCGCGAAACGAATACCGAGCTCGGCAACGACACCGAGCCCCAGCTGTACGACTTGGCCGCAGACCCGGGCGAACGGACCAATGTCGCCGCGAAGTTCCCGGCCAAGGCGAATGAACTGCAGCGACTCCTCGACGGCGTCCGAGCAGCTGGCCGCAGCCGGTAACGGGAAAGGCCTGCGAAGGGAATTCGTGGTGCGATGGGTCGATCGTGGGTCAATTGGCGAAGCTGCCGAGGTCGGCGGCGATGCGTCGCCCTGGAATGGCACTGAGGAAAGGTTGACCCCGGTCAAGGTCGATGGCCGCGCAGCGTTCGGTCACGCTCGATTCGATGAAGAGTAGTCGCCTTGCGTTTACTGATCACGGACTTGCTACGCCAGCGATCTCGTGATCACCGGCGTGTCAGGCCGAATGTCCCTTGATCACTGATAGCCAGAAATCGGCCCTCATCGCCGTCGCTTCGCCCCATCATCTTCGGACTTCACTGTCGGGGCCACCAGAGCGAATGTGTGGACGTCGGACCGAGAGGCCGCAGGTCGCGGCCGCCGACCCGTGGTCCGCAAAAAGTCCGTCCAGGGCGACTTTCGGCCGATTTCGGTGCTGGCGGTGACTTCCGAGGCTGCCGACGGAGCATGATCGCCGATCAAGGGCACGTGCTGGCAACAAGCCATCCTGTCGAATGGCCGAATCCCGTTCGCACCTTCACGTCCGCACGATCCTGCGCGTTCTGGCCGACATCATGCGTTTCGCATCGTCGATGTTGCGCCCACGCGCACAGCTCGTCGCGGGGCGCGCCCCACAGTGGGTTCGCCTCTGACATCGTTCGGATCAGGGCGCGGACGTCTGGCGGCACGCCCGGTCGACCGAGGCGCGTGCGGCTCTTCCAGCGCCAGAAGAGGCGAAAGCTTCGCCGATGCCACGCAAGGACGGTCTCGGGCTTCACGATGACGAGAGCGGCTCGCCACCCATGCCAGATCCGCGACAACCAGACCCACACCAGGCGGTCCGATCGCGTCAGCGGGATGCGCCGAGGGCGAGCCCGTTCCATGATGTGAAGCTGGTGACGCAAGGCGAAGATTTCAAGCTGTAGGGCAGCGCGCGTGCGGATCGACGCGCGGAAAGTCTGGAGAACGGAACGCACGATGGCCACGCCCAAGGCTACCCACGAACGGCGATAGCATCAACTGAGACTACGAGAACGGAATTCTTGGTAGGGACAGGCGATTCGCCTCGCGCGCGGCGCCCGAGCGCAGGATCTTGCGCGTCAGTTGGACGAGAGGAAACACTAAGGCCATGGTGGAGTTAGCATGAGACTCTTCTCAGCCCTTCCTCCCTCTCACAGAGAGGTCTGCCTCAGGTAAGAACCTCACGGCTACAAGGAACGCAGAAAGTTGAGGAGGTCCTGCTTCCGGTCATCCTGGAGCGCGTTGAAGCGCCTGACGACTGCGTTGGCCTCTGACGCGTTGCGCGTGACGCGGCTGCCGCTGCGATGGGCCCGGATCGCCTCTCGCAAATCCGACGTCCGCCCATCGTGCAGGAAGAACAACCGCTGGCCCAACCCCCAGAGGGGGGCTGTGCGAAACTCCCGGGGACCCGCCTGGCCCTGCGTGACCCCGTCGGCCAGCCCCGGGCCCATATCGTGGACCAGCAGGTCGGAGAAGAGATTCACTGGTTGCTTGCGAAGGGCCGCGACCGTGGCACTGCCGGTCGTCAAGGTGGGAGTGTGGCAGAGCGCGCATCCGATATCGACGAAAGCCTGGCTGCCTCTGGCAATTGACTCGGCCCCTCCAGGCATGTCGGGCGAGGGCATCGGCGCCGCGAGGAAGCGGGCGAAGGCGGCGAACTTCTCGATCGCGCCGAGCGCGTCGAGAGGCGCCGTACCGTCGGTCTTGGTGACGTCGTTGGGAACGGTGGCAAACTGGCAGCCGGGCGTTTCGTCGCGCTCGGTTTGAAATAGCTCGTTGGTGATCCCCATCTCAACGTTGTACGCCTCGCCTGAGAACAGGAGCAGCGACTTGTTCTGGGCCTTCCAGCCGAAGCGCGCGACGGTGCCGTCGTTGCCGTTCTTGTTCGCCTGGCCGGAGATCGCGTGGCCGGCGAGGACGATGTTGGCCCGGCCGCCGATCTTGAGCTCTTTCTTCCTCGGCGCCTCGCTGGCCTGGTTCGCAACGATCGCGCTGTCCGGGATTCCTTCGATCAGACCTGCCCCGAAGACGGGAGTGGGAATCCGGAAGATGACGTTGGCCTGATAGAGCGCGTTCGCGAAGTCCGGCTGGGCGAGGGTGCATCCGGCCGCGTCGGTCCGGCCGGCGATGGTGAACAGATCGTGGACGCCGCCATCAGGCGTGCCGTCCGGGTTCTTGACGAATCTCGCCTCGCGCACTGGCCCGTCGAGTGCGATGAACGACGGAACGGTGTTGGTCGCGCCCTTCTCGGTGGCGAACGCCACCTGGACGTTCTTCATGGCGCTCGTTCCCCCGACCGACGGCTGCGCATGGCAACCCGCGCAGCTGCCAAAATTCATCGTCGGCCCCAGACCGTCGGCGACATCTTCCTCTTGCTCGAATTCGTCCTTCCCCTTGTTGAACAACGCGAGCTCGGTGTCGGTCAGGCCCCCGATGGGCGCGCCCGCGCCAGCGGCTCCGCTGCGCGGCCCGGGATCTCGCGCGGCAGAAGACGCCTCGTCCACAAATGACATGTCGTCGCGCGACACGTACAATCCAACGGCCGCCAGGACAAGAAGGAGTGCGATGACCAGCTTCTTCATCACCCGGCCATCTTAGCGCGTAATGATGCCGGACCCAGTCAGTTCGCGAGCTTCAGACCCGACTGAGGGTGGAGCGAGACTCGCGATGAACTCTTGTCGAAGGGGTGCGTGTGGAAAAGGCCTGCTGCATTGCCGGCTCCTTGGCGTCGGCGCGCCAGGACCGGAGCCGACGGGCGCGTCGGCGTCACAATCTCGCCGCCGCCCTGGAGGCGAGCCCGCAGGCGGATTTCACGTTCAGCTGGAGTTGGAGAAACCTGACGATATCCAACGAGTAGACGGGTGAGATAACGCGAAACGGTCTCCGACGAAGAGGCGACCGTCCGTGCGATAGACGCGAACTGCACGACCCTGGGCTTGTATTCCCCTCTGGGTGTGTCGTGCAGGTGATGAACCCACAGGACCGGCGTACATCTATTACGACGACTTCATGACAGCCAGCTATATCGAGGCTTATATCCTGCGGCAATCCTCCCGAGTTGTTGTTGGCCGTGTACGAGTTCAGTGTCATCCGTGCTCCGTCCGAGGAACCGACCTTGACTCCACGCGAGTTGGAAGAGTTGCTCGAACAATTCGACAACAACCGTGCGGCTCCAGCGAGAATACCGAAGGCGACAAAATGGTGGCAGTTCTGGAAACGTTAGCTGAAGCTGACCGACGCTGGATCCGACAGTCGCGCCTATCGTTGCGACCGACTTGCGCCACGGGCCGCTAGAGGGCAAGACCTCCTAATGAACTCACCTGTCCTTCGCCAATATTCCGACGGCCGTGCGAATCACCGCGAATATGTGCGCAGTCCAACCAAGACGTCTTGTCTTCCGACGACGTTGACAACAGTGGTGAGCCTCGGCCCGCGACCGATCGTCTGAACACGGCGTTCTCGCAGAGGTCCGGTGCAGGAGCACCTATCGACTCTCCGGGTATACACCGTGTGTCGGCCGCACCAGTCCATGCGTCGGCGGGCTCCGGCCGCTGCTGTTTCGGATGGCTAAACGGTCGTGATCTTGAACGATATTCTTGCGAGGTGACGTCCGTTGAAGCGAAGCACGCCATTCGACGACGGCGCCTTGACGAAAGGCGTGAATGTCCGCCAAGTCTGCGACGGCGCCCTCAGTCGGTCTGCCAGATAACGCGACACCGTGCGTTCTGAGACTGCGATTCCCAGCTTGAGTAACTCGCCGTGGATCCGCGGAGCACCCCAGAGACGGTTTTCTCCGGCCAATTGCCGGAGCAGGCTTCGACATTGTGAATCGATGCGGGGTCTTCCAGGACGTTGCAACCGACGGCGCCCGCACCAGTAGAACCCATCGCGCTGCCAACGGTCGACCGTGGCCGGCTGGACCAGCACCAGCGCCGCTCGCCACCGAGGCCACACCCGTCGCAAGACCAGCCAAAGCAGACGGTCAGATGGGTGAAAGCGGCGGTTCGAACGAGCGAGTACGCGCAGCTGATGGCGCAGAGCAAGGCTCTCGAGCAGCAGATCTCGACGTGTCGACCAGGCGAATCGGATCGCAGCGACCGCCCGAACAACGTGACGCATTCGCGCGTAGGATGGCCAAGGACCGCGCCAACGTCAATGAGTTTTGCCCGGACGCGATATTGGCGAGGGACAACACTCTAAAAATTCCAAGTACACAGACGTTTTCATTGAACGTTTCGGTTTCTGGCCCACCGGTCGGTCTCCCGAACTCGCTAAACGTCTCGGCAAATCGCGCGACGTCTCGCGGGTGGTGGGCGCAGCGAACTCAAATTGCTGGAATAATCGCGCCTGAACATGAGCCACGCCAGTGGGTGTGTGCGCGTTATGGAAAGCCCCGTCGGACCCAACTTTGTTGACCGCGCAACGCTCTCTGACCGCCCTTGAGCCAGGAGCAGCGGCACGACGGGAAGATTCGTGCTGCACTCAGAAGCAGCGCAACGAGACGGCTGCTCGGACGGTGGCAATGAACCGATAAGCCGCTTCCTTTACTTGTCCTCGACGCATCGGGCAGAATGGCGCCGGGAGGCTGCCTGAAGTATGCAGTGTCTCGGTCACCATCCCTTCCTCCCAGGCAGTCCTCGATACGCGAGATCAAGAACGAACGGAGTGCCGAGATGAAGACAACACGAACGGTGTCCTTGGGTGCAGCGATTGGTGTCGCCGCGCTTCTCGCCTCATTGCAAGGTGCATTGAATGCCGGACAGCCAACGCAAAGGGTTCCCATCGACAACGACGACATCGGCGGCGTCGTTACGAGCGCGACGGGACCGGAGGCTGGCGTCTGGGTGATCGCGGAAACGACCGATCTGCCGACGAAGTTCGTCAAGATCGTCGTCACCGACGAGAGCGGCCGTTACGTCCTGCCGGATCTGCCGAAGGCGAATTTCACCGTGTGGGTGCGCGGCTACGGCCTAGTCGACTCACTGAAGGTGAAGGCGACGCCAGGCACGATCTTGAATCTGACGGCGGTCGTCGCGTCCAATGCGCGCGCCGCGGCCGAATACTACCCGGCTGGATTCTGGTTCTCGATGATTCGTGTGCCCGAAAAGAGTGATTTTCCCGGCAACGCGCCAGGCGGCAACGGCATCGCGCCGACTGTCAAGAGTCAGGCGGATTGGATTCAGCGGCTGAAGTCGGGCGGCTGCACCGCCTGTCACCAACTGGGCACCAAGGGGACACGTGAGATCCCCAAGGCGCTCGGCACGTTCCACAGTTCGGTCGCGGCGTGGGATCGACGTATTCAGTCCGGACAGGCGGGCGCCCAGATGAGCGGCGGTCTCAACGCGATGGGCCGCGATCGTGCGCTGCAGATGTTCGCCGACTGGACCGACCGGATCGCAGGTGGCGAGCTGCCGCCGGCGCCGCCGCGACCGACAGGGATGGAACGCAACGTCGTCATCACCCAGTGGGATTGGGCGGATCCCAAAGCGTATCTCCACGATGAAGTGTCAACCGACCGGCGCAATCCCACGATCAACGCCAACGGGCTCATCTACGGATCGCTGGAGCTCAGTGCCGATTACCTGCCGGTTCTCGATCCGGTCCACAGCACGATCAGCCAGGTGAAGCTGACCGTACGCGATCCGAACACGCCGCCAACGTCAGCGACCATGCCGGAACCCTCGCCGTACTGGGGCGAAGAACCGATCTGGACGAGCCGGAACAACGTCCACAATCCGATGTTCGACGAAAAAGGCCGCGTGTGGATCACGTCTGCCGTGCGCCCGTCGGCGAATCCGGATTTCTGCAAAGACGGATCGAGTCATCCGTCGGCGAAGCTGTATCCGCTCGCCAATGCCGGACGCCATCTCGCCGTCTACGATCCGAAAACGAAACAGCTCACGCACATCAGCACCTGTTTCGGCACGCATCACTTGATGTTTGCCATGGACGCCAATCGGACGCTCTGGACGAGCGGCGGCGGGCAGGTGGTTGGCTGGCTGAACACGAAGATGTTCGACGAGACGCACGACGAGGCGAAATCGCAGGGCTGGACCGCGCTCGTCATGGACACCAACGGCAACGGCAAGCGCGACGCGTACGTCGAGCCCAACCAGCCGCTCGATCCGACGAAGGACAAGCGTTTCGGCAGCGCATTCTATGCCGTCGCCCCGGCTCCCGACGGATCCATCTGGGGATCGGTGCTCGGTTTTCCGGGTGCGGTCGTTCGATTGAATCCGGGATCGAATCCACCCGAGACCGCTCTCGCGGAAGTGTACGAGCCGCCACATGCCAGGCTACTCGCCGCGCGGAGGCGATGTGGATCGCAATGGTGTCTACTGGACGGCGCTCGCGAGCGGACACATGGCGAGCTTCGACCGACGCAAATGCAAGGGGCCGCTCAACGGACCGAAGGCGACCGGCCAGCACTGCCCGGAAGGCTGGACGCTCTATCCCGAGCCGTTGCCGCAACTGAAGGGCGTCACGGATCCCGGCAGCGCCGAGGCGAGCTACTACACCTGGGTCGATTGGCACGATACTCTCGGGCTCGGCGAGAACGTACCGATCGACACCGGCAACGCGTCCGAAGGTCTCCTCGCGCTGAAAGACGGCAAGTGGATCGTGCTGCGCGTCCCGTATCCGACCGGGTTCTACACGAAGTGGATGGATGGCCGCATCGACGATGCGAAGGCCGGCTGGAAGGGCAAGGGGCTCTGGGCGACCGTGAGCACTCGCACGCCGTTTCACATGGAAACCGGGAAGGGGACGACGAGCAAGGTGATGCACTTCCAGCTGCGTCCCGATCCGCTTGCGAAATGAGCTTCAGGAGCGAGCCAGACCGAGCGCTTCAGCAGCCTCTCCGCGTTTCCTCGATAGATCTGTGCCCACTGGGACAATACGGGTGAGCGTGTGGGTCACGCCGCGCGAGTACCAGCACGCTGTACGCGAAGGCGGCGGGCGTCAGTCTGTCGGCGTACCTGCGTCAGGTCGTCGAGGCACCCCGCGCCATGCGCTCAACACCCACACTGCCCGATTCGACTCGCCCCGTATCTTGTCGGGCTTCATGTAATGGCAGCCGGAATGCCTTTAACAGGCACAGATAGCCGATCAAACCGATCGCAAATCTCAGCCTGTCTGCGAAAAGCCATTTATCAATTCAGGGGTTCTCCGATATTTCCTTCGATCAGCACTCGGGATGGGCCCTGCGCGCAAGTGTGAAATACCAGATGACCAGGCACTGGTCGGTCAAGCCGCAGTACATCCACTGGAACGTCAGCGCCTCGCCGGTGAACTATGGAACGGCAACGTTTACGGTCAACGGCATCATCGCTCAGGAGCAGCTCGGCTTCTATGAGCCGTTGAACAGGACCGACGAATTCGTCGTAAAACTCGGGTTTCGTTTCTAGAAGCGTTCATGCGCTAGCATGTGGCGCATGAGCACTACACGCTGGTCCACGATCGGTATCGCCATCCTCTACCTGGCGAGCGTCGGCGTTGCGCGCGACGTGGCCGGTCAGGGCCGCGGTCGCGGCGCAGCCTTGGCGCTGCCCGAGGGCCCCGGCAAGGAGGCCGTTCAGTCGCAGTGCACGAAGTGCCATGCACTCGGCCTCATCGCCAACTCCGGCGGCTTCACCAAACATGGTTGGGAGGAGCTGATCGGCACGATGGTGTCGCTGCCGCCCGAGCAGCGGTCGGAGATCGGCGAGTATCTTGCGAAGAATTTTCCGGAGCAGCCGCGGCCGAAGCCGGTCGTGCTTTCGGGCGATGTGAAGGTGAACATCCGTGAATGGAACGCCCCATCGCTCGGCTCGCGCCCGCACGATCCGGAGCCGGGGCCGGATGGATCGATCTGGTGGACCGGGATGTTCGCGAACGTGATCGGCCGCGTGAACCCGAAAACCGGCGAGATCAAGGAGTTTCCGTTGACGACGCCCGGGTCGGGTCCGCACGGACTCGAGCTCGATCACGACGGCAACGTCTGGTTCACCGCGAACCAGGCCGGCTACATCGGCAAGCTCGATCCGAAGATCGGAGCCGTCACTGAGTACAAGATGCCGGAAGGGGTCCGTGACCCGCACACGCCGCTCTTCGCGCCGAACGGCATGTTGTTCTTCACGGCGCAAGGCGCGAACACCGTCGGGCGCATCAATCCGAAGACCGGCGAGATCAAGGTTCAGAAGACGCCGACCGAACGTGCGAATCCGTACGGCATGGTATTCACGACGAAAGGCGTACCGTTCGTGTGCGACTTCGGCACGAACAAGATCATCGAGATCAACCCCGACACGCTCGCGATCAAGGAATACCCGCTGCCGAACGAAGACAGCCGTCCACGGCGCATTGCGATCAGCCCTGACGACATCATCTGGTACGCCGACTACTCGCGAGGCTATCTCGGACGACTCGACCCCAAGACGGGGCAGGTCACCGAGTGGCCTTCGCCGAGCGGTCCGAAGTCACAGCCGTACGGCATCACGTATCAGGGCGGCGCGATTTGGTACGTCGAGTCCGCGATCAAGCCGAACGTGCTCGTCCGCTTCGATATCAAGACTGGAAAGTTCCAAAGCTGGATCATTCCTGGCGGCGGCGGCGTCGTTCGCAACATCAAGACAACCGACGACGGCAGGAACATCGTGATGGCGGAGAGCGGCGTCAACAAGATCGCGCTCGTGGAAATCGCTGTCGGCGGTCACTGATCGCCAGCGGCCCATCTACGGAGGGCCGGACGATGTCGATCGATTTCGAGTACTGGCTGGCGCAGACCGCAGCGGATCACGAGGTCAAGTCGGCCAACGCCCAGCAACGGGGGTACCGGACCGTTTCGCTGTGCTTGTCGGGCAGGCCCCGGGACCCGCGCATCACCGCTGTCATGGTGAAGGATCCGGCGCGCGTCGCGGAGCGATTCGCGCTGATGTCCGATGCATCCTGGGCGACCACGCCTTCGAAGACTCGCCATGGCAGGTGTGGAGCCTAGCAGAAAGGGCCGTTGTCTTTCCACTAACGTCGGTGACAATTCCTCCGCACCAGCTGCCGTCCTCACGCGAGCTGTCGCGTGATTTCCGGCCCTCCGACACCCTGGCGCGGGACCAGACGAGCCGCATTGAGGATGAACAGCAACTCGGACGAGACGTGAATGAGTGCAGCCAGCACCGGCGTTAACATGCCGGTCGCCGCCAGAGCGATTCCAACGCTGTCGACCAGCAGGGTGCCGGCGAAATTCTGAACAATGATGCCTCGAGTCCGCCGAGCGAGGCGCAGCGTCTCAACAAATTTCAGGAGATCGTTGCCGATGAGGACGATGTCGGCGCTGTCCCTTGCGACGTCCGTGCCAGAACCCATGGCGACCCCGACAGTGGCGGCAGCTAACGCTGGTGCGTCATTCACGCCGTCACCGATCATGGCCACTCGCCCTTTCTGCGCCATCGCCCGGACGCGCGCGAGCTTGGCATCCGGCATCAACGCCGTTTCGAAACCGTCAACCACCAGATCGCGTGCGATGCGTTCCGTCGCCGCCTGTGAGTCACCCGTGAAGATATAGCTCTTGATCCCCAACCGTTTTAGATTCGCAATGGCGCGCTTCGCTTCGGGCCGCGTGACATCGGCTAATGCGAGAGAGCCGAGATACTGGCCGCCTCGCACCACAAAGACGGTCGTGGATCCACTCGCGCTTTCTGGTAGTTCCGGCAGTCGGCCAGCCGTGACGAACTCGCTGTTGCCGACCAGAATCTCCTCACCGCCGTCGAGCGCGCGTACCCCCAGGCCAGGTGCGTACGAGAACCGGACGGGCTCTCGCGCTACGACGCCCCTCTCTGCAGCGTATGTGGCGATAGCCCGACCGATGGGATGTTCCGAACGTGATTCCGCAATCGCCGCCGCTTCGAGCACGTCCCGGGCGGACGCGCCCGCTGCTGGATAAACCGATTGCACCCGAACGTCGCCGAACGTGACCGTGCCGGTCTTGTCGAGGACGACGGTGTCGACCGACCAGAGCGCTTCAAGATGAATCCCGCCTTTAATGATGGCGCCGAATCGTGCGGCGCGACCAATCGCACCAAGAATCGCCAGTGGCGTCCCGGCCGCGACGCCACAGGCACCGGCCACGATGATGACGGAGATCGTCGACCGGATGTCGCGCGTGACCACAAACGTGGCAACCGCCGCGGCCATGGCACAGTACACAAGGTATCCGGCCAATCGGTCGGAGATCTTCTGAATGGGCGCTCGACTCTGGCTCGCGTGTTCGACCGCGTCGATGATGTGGCCGAAGGTCGTGTCGCGACCCACACGTTCGGACTCGATTTCGAGCGCGCCGGACTGATTCATACTGCCGGCAAATACACGACTGCCCGGTCGCATGTCGACGGGCAACGACTCGCCCGTGATCGTCGCTTGGTCAACCGACGATTCGCCATCAACCACGACGCCATCGACGGGAAGCCGACCGCCCGGCCGGACTAGCACACGATCCCCAACGTGCAATTGATCGATCGACACTTCGACGAACTGACCGTCACGGCGAACATGGACCTGCCTGGGCAGGAACTCGAGGAGCTGTCCAATCGCGCGACGTCCACGCGCCACCGTGAGATGTTCCAGGACCTCCGCGGCGAGAACAAAGCCAGTGATCAACAGCGCGGTCAATACTTCGCCGATCGCGAGCGCGGCGATCAGCGCGATTGTCATCGACAGCTCCATCGTCATGCGTCGTTCGACGATGTTGTCGATCGCTTCCTTGAATATAGGGTAGCCGCCGACCAGTGTGACGGCGAGGCCGACCAGATGTGGATGACCGAACGCGTTCCACGCGTGCGATCCGAGGATCGCGGCGGCTGTGCCGATCAATGCGATTCGAGCGAGATCCGCGGATTCGATCGACGGATGCGAGGTCTCGTCGTCGGCGACAAGCTGGCCCTCGAGCCGGGCTGGGACAAGACTTGCGCCCGTTTTTGGTGGGTCAGCCAATTTCGGCACAGCAGCCACGCGTTGCCACCAGGTTAGAACGTCACGCCCATCTGGAACTGGTACGCGCGCGGCGTGACGAAATGCGTGCCGCTGAACGTCGACAGGAAGTTGTAGAGCGCCTCTCGATTGGTGAGATTCAGCACGCTGAACCTCACGCGCACCTTCGCGCGGCTGGAGTGCAGCAGGTTGTCCACACCCAGACCCAGATCGAGCAGGTGCCGTGGCGCAATCCGCGGCGGATTGGTCACATCGTCTTCCGTACCCTCCGCCGGGATCCTGAGCCGGGTGGCCCCATAGTTCGACGGCGTGCACTGGGCTGCGCTCAGCGGGTTGCCCAGGGACGCGAATGTGTTCCCGCAGAAGAATCCAATGGCTGTCTGCTGGTCGGCCGTCAGCCCCAGCGCGTCGTCGAGGCTGCCCACGGCGCCCGCGACCAGACCGGAGTCGTACCGCCAGGACAGCGCCGCCCACGCCCCGCGTGACTTCTCGAACACGTACTGTAGGTTCGTCGTCGCGTTGAATTTCTGATCGTGGTCGATCCGGAAATCGCCCGCCGGCTGTTCGAGCAGAATGCCACCGACGCCCGGTGGCGAATAAATGGCGTTCGTGTGCGCCATGACGACGAAGGCGCTGAAGCCCTTGTGCTCGATGACGTTGATGCGGCCCGTGAAGCCGTTGATGTGTGAGTGATCCCACGCAACAGGAAACGCAATCGGCGTGTTGAACAGCACCCCGAAGTCGTAGCCGTTGTCCGTGTGCTTGTCGAAGTACCCGAAGTCGACGACCACCCAGCGACCGACGCCCTGCTGGATGCCGAGCTCGACCTGATTGCGCTTGCCAGGGGGGACCGGATCGCCGGTGCCAAACAGCCCGTTCAGGCCATAGCCGGCGCCTAGCAGAAGGTTCTCGTTGTAGGGCGTCTCCATCGTGCGGCCGTACAGACGCGCGCAGCACCGTGCCGGTGCCGGGCACGGCGTAGGAGGCGCCCAAGCGCGGTTGCGCCTGCGTCTCGGACGTGAGGCCGTCGTAGTGATCGAGCCGCAATCCCAGTTTGAAGCTGAAGTCGCCTGCCTTGATGTCGTCTTGGACGTACGCAGACTGCTGCTTGATCGTGAACGACTGGTCGTACGCGAGCGGCGAGCCCCCATTGGTGAGATCGTACGGCGCGAAGTCCGGGTTGAAGTTGCCGTTCTCGTCGGCGAACGACGGGTCGGTCGGATCGGTGATGCCGAACGTGAACCGCTCGTGCAGTTGCGTGGCGCCGATCGTCCCGCCGAACTTCACGTTGTGGTTACCGGCGGTGATCGTCAAATCGGCCTTGACGCCCATGTTCTGCAGCGTCCGGTCCTGACTGACCGTGGCCGGTGTATCGTCGAGCGGGTTCGCGCTGGGTGAGTACGTGATGTGGTCGCGTCGTACAAAGCCGTTCGCGGTGAACAGCTTGTTGGATCCCACGACACGGGAATAGCCCGGCGCGATGTTGAAGCTCGTGATGTCCTGGTGCTGATTCTGGTTGATCGTGTCGTAGGTGTTGGGCACGTCGAATCCGGAGTGCGCGTACTGCAGGTTCAGGTGCAGGGTGTCGAGATCGCCGGGGTGGAAGTCGACGCGGTCGAATAGGGAGGCATTGTGCCCCGTGTCGTGCAGCGCTTCGAGTTCCGGGGGATCGAGGAAGCGATCGGTCTTCAGGCCCGACACCGAGAGGAAGTTGCCGACTTTGTGCGAGCCGGCCCCCATGTTCACTTCACCGCTTGGGCTGCTGAAGGACCCGTAGCCAAACGACGCGCTGCCGGTTGGCTTCGGCTGGTCCAGACCCGACTTGGTCACGATGTGCACGACCAGACTGCTCTTGTCGCCGTACTCGGCCGGCGCGACCCCGGTGATCACTTCGAGCGACTGCACCGCATCTTGCGAGATCTGATTCGAGTAGAGTCGGCTCTGTTGGTCAGTAATGGGCTGGTTGTCGATCGAGAACTGCGTCTGGGCGTGGTCGCCGATCGGGTGGAAGAACCCGTTGGAGTCCGCCACGACCCCGGGGGAGGCCAGCATAACGACCTGGTTCAAGCCGCCGGACGACGTCTCGATCGGCAGCCTCGCGATTAGGCTCTGGTCAATATCCGTGTGCGCCGTCGGATCGCGTTCGAGCAGGTCCTCGGCGTGCCCGACCACGTCCACGGCCGCCGTCGCGGATGCCAGCGCGAGAGTCAGGTCGAGCGTGATCGGGACGCCGCTCCGAACGTCGACGTCCCGTTCGAGCGGTTGGAACCCTTCAGCCTGGACCGAGATGTGATAGGGATTCGGGGCGAGGTTGCTGAAGGTGTAATGGCCAGAGGCGTCAGTCGTCGTCGTTCGTGTGAACCCTGATACGGGATTGCTGATCTTGACCTCGACCGCTTGCATCACGCCGCCGGTCGGATCCTTGATCGTCCCTTGAATCGTCCCGGCTCCGCCCAACCCTTGGCCACGCGATGATGCGGCCATCAATGCCATGCCGATCATTACGAGACCAACCGTCCCGGAACGGCGAACCCGCCACATTGTCATAAGACCTCGCCTTGAATGGCAACACCCAACACAAGGCAAGCACGCTAGCAAAAGCACGTGAGACGTGACGAGAGGAAGCGAACGAATGGTGTGTTCAGACCGATGGGTGTCTCGGACTGACCAATGAATGGAGCAGCTCGTGTTCCCGTGCCCTACGTCCGAGCGCATTCACCACCGCGCTGCAGCCGCTTCAACGCGTGCTGAATGCCGACGGAGTCGCGCGGCGTCTTCTCGTCAAGTTCGGAATCGGTTTTGACCGAGGCGTCGGAGGACCGGCATCTTGCTCCAGAGCCGGCCAGAATCGCACTGCGGCCGACACTAATGAGGCGATTTCGCCCCATAATTGGGTCACGGGGAACCTGAGACACCCTTCCGCTCATTGGCATGAGCAGACCGTTCGTGAGCCAAATAGAGCCGGTCGTGGACTTCTTGTTCATGACTGTCGGGCACAGGCGTAGCGTGTCCACCACGTTGAACATCGGCGAACTGCTGAATCTCGTCGGCCTGAGCGCCGGCATCGTTCTCTACGCGATGCTGTTGGCGATGGTCGTGCGCGCCGGTCGGACGTCAGGCTTCAACTCGCCGTTCGATCCCCTTCTGCTGGCGACAGCCGTGCTTGGTCTCGTCTGGAATCTATATGCGCTGCCCGCGTACGAGCTGCCAAAGATGGGTGTGGAGGGGCCCTTCCCATACCTGACGGCGGTCGGATTCGGAGCGCTCGGCTTTCTGCCGGCGGTTGTCGTCCATTCGGTGCTCAGAGGTGAACCGCAAGCCGTGCGTGGCGTTGTCAAGCGGTCCCTCGCGATGATCGCGTACGCCGTCAGCGCCCTGGCCGCGGCGCTTCACCTGTACGCCGCGTGGACCGAGGCGGCTGTTCCGGCGGCGCTGGGGATGCGGCTCTTGCCCTACACATTCATCGCGCTCGTCGTGCCGCTGGCGACGGTGACGCGTGGCCAGCCGGGCTCGAGACGGGCATTGTGGGCCGCGGCCCTCGCTATTTTCGCCGTGTCGGCTCTTCATTTGAGCCAGCTTCACCGGGGCGATGCCTCGTGGCCGGTCGAACTGCTCGGGCACCACGCCTCCCTACCGCTAGCATTCGCCATCCTCTACCAGGACTATCCCTTTGCGCTGGCGGATCTCTTTCTCAAGCGGGCGCTGGCGCTGCTCGCGATTGTCGGCGTTGCTCTTGCCGCAATTGCCACGTTTGGCTTGGAATCCGCCGCGTTCGCCCGATTTGTCCAAGTCGACCCGCGACAAGTCAGCATTTTGGTCACGCTGTGTGTCGCGACGGCCCTCGTCTATCCGCCCGTACGTCGAGTCACCGCGTGGTTTGTCGACACGATCGTCCTCCGTCGGCCCGACTATCGGTCCCTGCGAGCGACGATCGCGCGGACCTCGCAGGGCAGCGACGACGTTCCGAACCTCTTGTCGAGGGTGTGCGAACTCCTCACGCCAGCCCTGAGTGCGGTCTTTGTGACGTGGCGCGAATTGACGCCACTTCGCCAGGATCAACCATTAGGTCCTGTCGTCGCCAGCGGAGCAGAGTCGGCAGCGATCCTCAAGTCCGCCGTGGGCGAACCCCTCCCAGGGCCAGTCGCGACCGTCGTCATCGTGCCAACGACCGAGCCGCCGCGGTTTGTCATTGCCACTGGCCAACTGATCGGCGGCCGGCGCCTTCTGTCCGACGATCTCTCCACACTGGAAGCGATCGCTGTAGTAGTCGCACGGCGGATCGATGCCATCCGGATCACGAACGAGCGGTACGAACGTGAGATTCGCGACCAAGAGGTTGGGAAACTGGCCACAGAAGCGGAGCTCCGTGCGCTTCGTGCTCAGGTCAACCCGCATTTCCTCTTCAACGCTTTGACGACGATTGGGTATCTCATCCAGACGGCGCCTCCGCGCGCATTGGAGACGTTGCTTCGTCTGACGGCCCTCCTGCGCGCGGTGCTGCGGTCCGAAGGAGAATTCACGTCGCTCGGACGTGAGCTCGAGGTCGTGGAGTCGTATCTTGACATCGAGCGCGCTCGATTCGAACAACGGCTGCGCGTCACCATCGATGTGCCAGGGAGACTTCGCAACATTCGAGTGCCGCCACTGGTTCTCCAACCGTTGGTCGAGAACGCCGTCAAACATGGAATCGCGCACAAGCAGAGTGGGGGAGAGGTCACGATTCGCGCGAGGGTCGACCGCATCGACAACGACCGGCAGCTCTCGCTCATCGTCGAGGACACGGGCGCCGGGGCGACAGCGGACGCGCTCCAACAGGGGCGACGCATGGGCGTTGGTCTCCGCAATGTCGAGCGACGGCTGGAGTGCCAGTATGGCAAGGCCGCTTCGCTGTCGATTCGAACCGTGGCCGGTGAAGGGACGTTCGTGGAAGTGCGGATACCAGTCCAGTCGAACGTGTCCCACGAACGAAACGTACCGCAGAGGGTCATGTGAGCGCACGCCTCAGAGTCGTCGTCGCTGACGACGAACGGCCGGCTCGTTCTTTTCTGGTGTCCCTGCTCCGATCCTTTCAAGATGTCGTGGTCGTCGGCGAAGCGGCGTCTGGCAAAGAAGCGGTCGCGATCATCGAACGGGAAAAGCCGGATCTCGCATTGCTGGATTGGCAGATGCCTGAACTCGATGGCATCGGCGTGGTACGGATGCTGAAACACGAGACGATGCCCTTGATCGCGTTTGTGACGGCCTATGACGAGTATGCGGTACGGGCCTTTGAAATGAACGCGGTCGACTATCTGTTGAAGCCGGTTGAGAAAGCGCGCCTGCGGGAAACACTCAATCGTGCGCAAGAGCGGATCGAGCACGCGGAAATTGTCGCCGAGCAGGCCTCGCATCTGGGTGTCGCGATTGACACCTACGAAACGCTGGCGCAACCGCCGTTCTTGGAACGGATTCCCGTGCGCCATCGAGAAGAAGTCGTGATCGTGCCGGTACATCAAATCGCCTCGATTGTGGCGGAAGGGGAGCTCCTGAACATCACGACCGCCCGAAGCGAGCGGCACACGATCACGTATCGCCTGAAGGATCTCGAACGTCGGCTCGATCCGGCGCGTTTCATCAGACTTGGCCGTGGAACGCTCGCCAATGTGGACGTGATCACGAAGGTCAGTGTGATGCCGGGCGGGACGCACATTGCGATCTTGAGCAATGGCCAAAAGCTACAGGTGAGTCGCCTGCAGTCTCGCATCCTTCGTGAGCGACTCCTCAGACTTTAGGCTCTTCCGTTCGCGGTTCCACACCAACCATCTGCGTCAACGAGTGAACCACTCGTTGGAAACGCGACGCGCCTCCCACCGAGCCTCGGTAGCATGTGCCGCGTCGTTATGCCTGCCCTACGGCCGACTCTGTCTGGTTCCGGCCCCCATCTCAGCCGACCTGGCGCGGGGCATGTGTATCGCGGCTCACGCAAGCGCCTCCGAAGGATCAAGTGGCACGAGCACACGTCTGTGGAGTTCTGGATCTTCGTCGTGCTGATGCTGCTGATGCTGTTCGGCGGCATCCCCTGGATGATTCGACATCCCCCAGAGCATCGGCATTTCACGAGCGAGGCACGCTGAACCACGATCTGGGTTCACGAGCCGCTGTTCACCTACCGTCGCGTCGGCCCGCGCTTCTTCGAGGAATCGTCTAGGCCATTACCAATGTCGGCGGTCACGCGCGCATGCGCCAAGCGGGTCCGAGCGGAGTCGCCTCGGCTTGAGTTTGATTAGTCAAAATGTTAGTTTATGAACGTGCAAATTATCGCGAGGCCGCGGGCCCGCAATGACTTGGCTTCGCATTGGCGGGTTGCGTTCCTCGTGGCATTGCTGGTTCACCTGCCAGACATGGGAGCGGCGCAAACCCGCTCGCCCGGCACCACTGTCACTGGTGTGGTCCGCGATAGCACGGGCCTCGTGCTGCCCGGCGCGACCGTGGAACTGGGATCCGCTGGGGATCCAATCGCGGTTCGTTCCGCCGTCTCCGCCGCCGACGGGACCTTTGTGTTTCCAGACGTTCCCGTTGGCCTGTATCGCCTTCGCGTGACGTTCCCCGCGTTCGCATCCTTCGAGCAAGGGTTGACGGTCGATGGAAGTCTGGCTCGGCCGTTGATCGTGATCCTCGCGGTGCCCGGTGTGCAGGAGCAAGTCTCTGTCGTCGCGCCGAGCATCGACGTGCCGGCGGCCGCAACGATGCAGACGGACGTGACGCGCCACTTGATCGACACGCTGCCGAGCGAGAGCGTCAGCAGCGGCCTGAGTTCGCTCGTCACCCTGACCACGCCCGGCGTGGCGGCCGACTCGAACGGCGGCTTTCATCCCCTTGGCGACCATGCGGACACCTCATTCAGTGTCGACAACCAACCGATCACCGACCAGCAAAGCCGCACGTTCTCGAATCAACTGACGCAGAGCGCGATTCAATCCCTCGACGTGCTGACCGGTGTGCCTCCCGCGGAATTCGGCGACAAAACGAGCCTCATCGTCAAAGCGACGACGCGTTCAGGGTTGGGTGCACACCGACCGACCGGGTCCCTGTCGCTGGGGTATGGATCGTTCACGACGCCGACGGCCTCGTTCACGCTGGGCGCCGGCTCGTCGCGCATCGGGAACTTCCTCGCGCTCGACAGTTTGGCCAGCAGGCGGTTCCTGGACACGCCTGAAATCCAGCCGCTCCACGCGCAGGGGAACGTGGTCAATCTCTTTGACCGCTTCGACGCGCGGCTTTCGACCACGACGACCGTCCAACTGAATGTATCCGCCGCCCGTTCCGTGTTCCAGGCCCCCAATACGTTCGATCAGCAAGACGCGGGGCAGGACCAACAGCAGCACCAGCACAGTTTCAATGTGGCGCCGTCGCTCATGCGCACTCTCAATGGCCGTGCCGTCGTCGAGTTCAACGCGTGGGCACGTCGCGACGTCGTCGAGTACGACCCCAGTCCGAGTCTGTTCAACGATCAGCCGGCCATGCTGTCGCAGCACCGGACACTCACCAACGCAGGCGCCAAGGCCACGCTGTCCGGCGCCGTTGGCTCGCACACCCTTAAAGCTGGCCTTCAAGAGACGACGACGTGGCTCGGCGAGCAGTTTCAGACGGGACTGACCGATCCGACATTCAACACGCCGTGCTTCACGCCGGCCGGTGATCCGTCCGCCGACACGTCCCTTCACGTTCCGCAGCAATGCGCGACACATGGCCTCGTCACCAACGAAGACTTCCTTCCCGGGCTCCTCCCGTACGACCTGACGCGCGGCGGGGCCCTCTTCAGCTTCGACGGGGACGGACGCATCATCCAATGGGCGGCGTATCTTCAGGACTCGGTGAAAGTGGGCCACTGGGACGTGACGGCCGGACTGCGGCTGGATGTCTACGACGGCTTGAGTCGGGCGACCGGCCTGCAGCCGCGGCTCGGCGCCGTGTATCGGATCGATCGGACCGACACGATGCTGCGCGCGTCGTACGGTCGCATCTTTCTCACGCCCTACAATGAAAACCTGGTCTTGGCGAGTTCAACGGGCACTGGGGGATTTGGCGGCGGAGTGTTGGGCAGCGTGGGCGGCGCGCCGCTCACCCCCGGCCGCCGCGATCAATACGATGTCGGGATCCAGCAAACCACATGGCGCGCCATTCGGATCGACGGCGAGTACTTCTGGAAGTTCACGGATGGGGCCTATGACTTTGGCATCATTCTGAACACGCCGTTGGCGTTTCCGGTGCAGTTCCGCCAATCCAAACAAGACGGTGGCCTGGTACGGATCGCCCTGCCCGAGTACCACGGCTGGCAGGTGTACACCACGTTGTCCCACACGCGCTCCCGACTCTTTGGCCCGGAACTTGGGGGACTGCGATTCAGTGCGGACTACGCGCCAGTCGCGCGGCCGGATCATGACGAGCCCTTCCAATCGAATACGCACCTGGAATATCGATCCACTCGGGCAGTCGGATTCTGGAGCGGCCTGACGTGGCGGTATGACAGCGGGTTGGTGGCTGTCGCGGTGCCGACCTATGAGGCGGCCTTGCGGCTCACCGGAGACGAGCAGGCCGTGATGGGTCTGTATTGTGGCAGCACCGTCGCCACACGGGACCAGCCCATTCGGAGTTGCGGCTCATCGACGTTCGGGGCCACCCGCATCAACATCCCGGCGCCGGGAACAGAAAACGATGATACAAACCCACCGCGCATTGTGCCGCATCAACTCGTGGACGTTGCCGTGGGATTGGACGGGTTGAAGGTCGGGCCCGTCCCACTTCGGATTCGAGTGACGGTCATCAATCTGTTCGATACGAACGCGCTCTACAATTTTCTCTCAACCTTCTCGGGGACGCATTTCGTCACCCCAAGAGCTCTGCAGGTCCAACTGTCCGTTCCCTTCTAGGCGAGTCAATTCGAAGCGTCGGGCCGTGGAGTAGCGACTGTCAAGGTCGACAGATTTGCGTTGACCCCAAGCGGCGCCGACGTGGGAGATTGGCTGATCGGAAATGCGCTGCGAACGATCGGCGGCGTATTAGAGTTGCCTCATGCAAATGCTGAAGCGCATCCTCGTGCCCTTGGACTTTGGAGCGCCTTCGGTGCGTGCGCTTGATCACGCGAAGGTGCTCGCCGAACGGTTTGAGGCATCGCTCGATCTCCTGCACGTGGTACCGAATCCATACCTGGACGATCCGGCCGGTCTCTATCTGCCGTTACCGGAGCCGTACCTCGAGGAACTGGTAAAGGACGCTCAGAAGCGCTTGAACGAGATCCTCCCTTCATTCAATCGTCAGCGGTCCAACGTGCGCACGATCGTGAAGGTCGGAGATCCCTTGTTCCAGATCGTGGAGTATGCGCGCCTCGAATCGGTCGATCTGATCGTGATGGGAACCCAGGGCCGGTCCGGCGTGGCCCGCCTGTTTCTCGGCAGTGTGGCGGAACGCGTCGTCCGCACGGCTCCGTGCCCGGTTCTCACGGTCCGCTGACCCGGGTTGTTATCCAACGGCTGGCGTTGGCCGCCAGTGGGTGAGGTCGCCAGCGATCGGGAGCAGCTTCAGTTCCAGCACTAGATTGAAAACTCCACGGTGTCATCCAGTGTCAGCCAGTCCTGTTTTGCAAACGTACGTCCTCACCCATATATGAATGTCTCCCTTGTCACCGCCAGTTGGCATGACGTTCCCAAGAGTCCACAGAGCCAGTCAGGATGCTGCCGTCGGCATTGCCGATGCCGATCTTCGAGTTGATCGAGGATGGCGCCAGTGGTGGCGATGCCGAGTGCGGACGGGTGCTACGATCGCCGCACTGTCGATCCGGAAGGCGTCACGAATCGAACATCAAGGCTTGAGGAGTTTCTGGCCAATCAGCACCGGCGCGAAGATGACTGACGGCTGGCTCGTCTTTCGATCGGCCGCCCTGGTGGGTGCACGCGAGTGCATCCGCGTCCCTATTGAGCTGACGATCTCGCAGAATCAGGCTCGAGGATTCGTGTTTGGCGACAGCGTTGATGTCGATCGCAATTGAAGCCCGCGTTGAAAAAGATTCGGTCCGCTGGCGACGTGGAGAAGGGTCGCCCTGGCGCAGTCGCGCCGGATCCGTGGCGGCAGGATCGTTCTTCGTTTGGTATGCTGCCCTGATTCGAAAGGCTCTCACCTGACGGACCCAGCGGCTGCGGTACTTCGCGGCCAAATCGCCGGCATCGCGGTCGGATCGGTGTTCCTGTTCGTCGGATTCGCATGCTGGTCGATCGCGGCGATTCGCCGCCGCGCTCGCGTCCGCATCTTCGTGTGGTTGGGATTCTGGAGCGCCATGTACGGCGCGCTGCAGCTGAGCCAATCGCCGGCGGTCATCATGGCGTTGCCGCGCGCGCTTCAGAGCGGCGCGCCATATGTCAATACGGCCATTGGGTATCTGATCGTCGTCCCGGCGTTGCTCGCGTTTCTCGAGCTGACCGTCGGCGGACTCCGCGTGCTCATTCAAATGGCTGCCTGGATCGGACTCGCCATTGGCGTCACCGGAATCCTGATATTTGTATTGACGGGCTCGAGAAACGCGTTGATGCCGCACAACAACCTGCTCGCGGCGTGCGTCCTGCTGATTCTGATGGGTGTCGTGGCCCTGCCGAGTCTCTCGTCCAGTTACCTCGTGTTCCACAGCAGGGTACTCGTCGTGGGCACCTTCGGCTTCGCCGTGGAAGCGCTGTACAACAACGTCGCACGTCCGGTGGGCTTCGAGCCACTGCCGGTCTTGGATCACGTGGGTTTCGCAATTCTGTTGTTTTCCCTGGCATCTGGCGCGCTGCACCTGGTCTTCGTGAACGAGCGTCGATTACTGGCTGTTGAGAGCGAACTTGAAATCGCTCGCAAGATTCAGATCGAGATTCTTCCGCGTGGCGTGCCGTCCACCCGAAAGCTCCGCATGAGCGCAACCTATCGACCGATGACCGCAGTCGCGGGCGATTTCTACGAATTTGTCCCTGTCGATGAATCGCGAGTCGGCATCCTGGTCGCTGATGTGGCGGGGCACGGGGTGCCGGCGGCTCTGATCGCATCGATGATCAAAGTCGCGATGCAGACTGTGGCGCCAAGTGCACACGACCCCGGCTGTGGTCCGCAAAATTCAAATCTGCTGATCTTTCGGAGTTTCCTGCGGATCATTGAAGGTCGCCCGTCGGTAGCGCCGTCCCAGTACGATCCGTCACGTGATACCCGAGCCTGCTTTCATTCTGGTCCGAGCTATCCTTCGAGTCGCTCGTGATCTCGTGTCGCTGATGGCATCCGCAATGCGGTCACGTGCCCAACTCGCGGCGGAGAACCTCTTCCTCCGAAAGCAGTTGGCGATGTACGTGGAACGGCGGGTGAACCCCCGCCGGGCAGATGACGCCACGCGGATCACGCTGGTCGCCTTATCGCGGTTCCTCGAATGGCGGAATGTGTTAACTGTCGTCAAGCCGGAGACGCTCATTCGTTGGCATCGAAAGGGATTCCGGTTGTTTTGGCGCTGGAAGTCACGTGCCGCAGGCCGCCCACCGATTCCAACGGACTTGCAGCAGCTGATTGCGACGATGGCGGCCGCGAATCGGACCTGGGGCGAGGAACGGATTGCCGCTGAACTCCTCGTCAAGCTTGGCATTCGAGTCTCTCCGCGGACCGTGCGCCGGTACATGCCGTCGCGACTCCCGCGCGCGAGACAGGGAACACAGGCGTGGAGCACCTTCGTGCGAAACCACGCCCGATCGGTGCTCGCCAGTGATTTCCTTATCGTTGTAACGGCTACATTTCGCGTGATCTACGTGTTTGTCGTCCTGGAAGTCGGGACACGGCGAATCCTGCATTGGAACGTGACCGAGCATCCGACAGCGGACTGGACCGCGCAGCAGTTTCGGATGATTGTGCCGGGCGATCAGGCCCACCGATTCGTGATCCACGATCGCGACACGATCTACTCGGAAGGGGTCGATCACACCCTCGAGGCGATGGGTCTGGCGGTTCTCAAGACGCCGGCTCGCGTTCCACAAGCGAATACCTTCTGCGAGCGCCTGATCGGCACGATCCGTCGTGAGTGTTTGGACTTCGTGATTCCGATGACCGAGCGCCACCTTCGCGTCTTTCTTCGGGAGTGGATCAGTCATTACAATCGCGGACGGCCACACGCGAGTTTGGGTCCGGGCATTCCCGACGGCCCGCTCGACGGCGGGATCGGCGACTCAAACGGTCACCAGCTCCCGACCGGCTATCGCGTCGCCGCGACGGCGATCCTCAATGGCCTACATTACGAATATCGTTTCGAGAAAAGAGCGGCGTGAAATGCCCGTTCAACTATATTTGCGGATCACAGGGTCTTCGTCAAATGCCGGCCAGAGCTTGGCCGCTTCAACGCGTAGACCGACCCGTCGCGATCGCGGCCAGTACACCAGACCACCGCCAAGGCCGACGCACCAGGCCGAGTACGGACTACTCGCGACGGCGGCAAGCGACACCCGGAGGAAGGGGTGCACCTTGCGCTGGAGTTGCCGAGCAAAGGGTTGGTACGAAGCCCCGAGGGACGCCACGAATAGGTTGCCAGCGCCTAACTCCGCGCCTACCGCAACCGGAGTGCCCAACACCAGCCACTCCGCGCCGCCGGACAAGTCAGTCGCGCCGGCTCCAAGTGAGAGGTAAGCCTGACTGCTCTGCGCGCTGACTGGACGGGCGACCGCTAGGCAACCGACGAAAATCGCCGCCGCGACCGCGGCGCGCGCCGTGACTCGAAGGCCGGACTTGTCGCGAGCGTTGGCCATGGGAACAGTCTAAGCTGGCGGGGCGAACGCGCGACGGGATTGCTCCTCGTACACGCCGCAGGGTTTAACGGAGGCTTCCGGCTTCCTAAACGGGTCAACGTTGTTGAATAGACGCGGTAATCCTGTTCGAAACGCGTAGTCATGGGCACCTCGAATTCGGGCCACAGAAGTGTCGCCCCAACGTGCATCGTACATTTGGCATCTCCGTCAAAAACAGCAAGAACGGGCTTAAGCTGCCGTCCAACAAAGACGCCGATATAGTCTGGGGCGCGTCCGCGATTTGAACTCCCCGTGAAGACCTACTGCTGCAACAACTGATGGCAGCAGACTCCCACCGAGCTACGCGCAAAATTCGCTACGCCTCCCGGAGCCGCCCTGAGGCGTACTTATGCAACAAGCTCGCGATCAGCGTTTGATAAGGAAGCCCCTCCTCGAGTGCTCGCTTTTGGATCGCTTCTAGATCCTTGGTCGAAATCCGAATGTTCAGCCAACGATCCTTTTGAACGTCGCCTTCGCGTAACTACTGTACCTGCTCCTGGCTCGCTTGAGCGGGCGGGCAGATCGCCACTCGCCGCGCTCCACCGACTCGAGGATCTCTTTTTCGTCCGCATCAAGTTTCATGATCGTCCGGCTCTCTCTCCAGAGTACCGTTTCGTGGCCTTGCGACTCGGAATGATCGTCTTAAGACAATCAGCTTGTCATCTTCGACGAATGGCACGAGGTACACGTAGTCGTCACGCTGCACGACGAAGATCCGCTGACCGCCGTACCGATGTTGATTCGGATGTTCAAGGACGTTCAGCATGTAAGTTCTCAGGACGCCGGTGACGCTCCGGCTCTCGCCTTTGCCAATAGCCGCTCGTACGGAGTCTGGCCTGCCAAGGCCCCGTGCGGCCGGTGGTAATTGTAGTAATCCTCCCACTCTTTCAGCTTCTTGTTGAAGAGGTGAATGTCGTCGGTAATCCCGTCGCGATCGAGGAGCTGGTAGAACTCCTGGTCGTCCACGCGATGGGAGCGTTCGACCTTGCCGTTCAGGTGTGGTGTCCGCGGCCGGATGTACACGTGGCGGATGTCGAGGGTTTCGAGATGCCAGTGGAAGTGCGATTGGAATTCGGCGCCATTGTCGGCCTGAATGACATGGACGCGGAAGGGTAACCGCCGGAGGACGTCGTCGATGAAGGCGATGGCCGTCCGTTGATTGCACGCGTCAAAGACCTTCAGCACGCGAATGCGGGTGCAATCGTCGATGGCTGTGAATTGATAGAAATGCCGGCGCGTGCCCGCAATACGCTCGAGAAACTTGACGTCAACCTGCAGGCGATGTCCCGGTTGCGCTTTCTCGTACCGCGTCCAGCGGTGCGCGTGCCGCCGGTACTTTTGGTTGGCCGGCAGCCGGTTCAGGCCATGCCTGCGCAGAATGCGATGCACGGAGGCGCAGGCTACCGACACCCCGTGAAATCGCTTCAGATAATCGGCAATCTTCCCAGGCCCGAAGTGGTAGTGCTGCCGGAGGTAGAGGATCTTGCTGACGACCTCTGTCGCTGTTGCCCGCGGGGAGTGGTGCGGCGCGCGGGCACGGTCCGCCAATCCGGCGTCGCCGTGCTCCCGATACCGCTGTCGCCACTTGTAGAACGTCCTCCGTGAGATCCCGAAATGTCGGCAGGTGCGCGCGACGTTGCCAGCACCCACGGCCGCCTGGAGCACCTTGAGGCGCCAGTTGGTTAATCGCCGTTGCTCTGAATTCGTCATCAGATCCCCAATCTAAGGTTTTTAGTCTTAGAAGGAGAGCTGGGTGTCACCTCTGTCCCGTGATTTCACACAACTTTTCTTGGGCTGAGTGGTCGCGGTTGGTGCCGCGGGTTCGGTCGGTGCTTGCGCGACCGGCTCCTGATCGCTCGAGCGCAGTCCCCCTTTGTGCTCATGGCGGTCGGTCACTACGCCTAGACGGAGGCGATGAAGAGTCTCTGCGGGCCGGCACCTCGGGACAGCCGGCCCGTCAGCGCGTTGGAAAGTCCTGAGCGGCAGGAGATGCGAGAATGGTTAACGCGAGAACGTTGGTCGGATCCTTGGCCGCGACCGACCGAGCGAGCTCGAAAGCCCGCGGATAGTCCTTCTTGCGGAAATAGTATGTGGCGAGCAGCGCTGCCACATCCGTGTTCTCCGGAAACCACTTTCGAGCCGTCGTCGCCATGGCGCCCAGGTTGTCGACATTGTTCGAACGGAGATAAGCCCGCCCCAGCATCACGTAGGCGTCTTCCATCTTGGGATCCAGGAGCACCGCCTTCTCGAGGTACGGGATCGCGAGGTCGTGATCCTGCTCGGCGAGATACAGCGTGCCGAGCCAGAAGTAGCTGTCGGGGTTGAGCGGTTCCATCCGCTGCGCTTTCAAGAACGTGAGTTCGGCCTTGTCGAAAATCCCCTGCTCCGCGAACAACCGTCCCGTCGCGATCCATGCTGCCTGAAAGTCAGGATAAATCCGGATGGCTTCCCTGAATGCGTTCATCGCGGACGTTCTCCGCTCGCGTTTGGCGCTCGCGGACATTTGCAGGCTGTCGCGGATCAGCATCTGCCCGTAGATGACCTGCGCCGCCGCGTTGTTGCTCATGTACTTGATGCGGTGGTTGATCAGGGTCGAATCGTTCCGCCAGTCTCCGTTCACCGTCGAGGTCCGGGCAAAGTACGCCGCCAGCACAATCGAAAACGCCGCAACAACCGTCTTTGCCCTCGCCCCGCGGATGACGATCGCGCGAGCGTCGAGACCCGCAGCCATCAGCATCAACTGAACCGCGACGATGGCCAGGCCGACGGAAGGCATGAACAGGTAGCGATCCGCCATCGTGTCGGGCGCGAAGAACAGCAAATTCGAGTAGACCGAGTAGGTGACAGCCGCCCAGATCACTCCAAACGTCAGAGTCAGTTTCCGAGTCCAGGTTCTCCAGACGCCGAGGGCGACTGCCGCGAGGCCGGCCACAACGAGCCACGTGATCGGATCGCGCCACGTGCTCAACGGCACTTGGTCGTAGCCGTAAAGGTGGATGAGCGGATGAGGAACGACGAACAGCCGCAGGTAGCGTGCGACGATCACGAGGGCCGTCGGCACGATCGTTTTCGGGCGGGCCGACCACAGAAAAATGTTGTTCAAGACCGTGGAGCTGAGCTGCAAAGCCGAGTCGGCCGAAACGGCGCTCTGCAGCGATCTGACAACGGCGACGAGACCGGCGCTCAGGGCTGCGACGGCACCCACGCTCATCCACAACTTGCGCGAGATTCCGGGCTCGTCGCATCGGTACCACGCGACAAACGGGACGAGTGGCAGCAGCGTGATCGCGTTCGTCTTCGACAGGCATGCGAGCAGGAACGATGCGATACCCGGAACGAGCATCGACCAGCGCAAGCCCTCGAGCGCCTTGACGAGGAGCACGATCGACAGCAGCCCGAAGAGGAGCGCGAGGATCTCGTCACGGCTCTTGATGTTCGCCACCACCTCCACGTGCAGCGGGTGCACGGCGAAGAGCAGCGCCACGAGCAACGCGAAGCTCTCGTCGAGTCGAGGGAAGACGAAACGCACGAACACGAAGACCATCACACACGTAAGCGCGTACCACAGCGCATTGAACGCGTGCCCGGCCATGGGGCTGTGTCGGAACACCTGGTACTCGATGGCGTAGAGCGCCTGTGGAACGGGTCGGTACTCGCTCTTGAACGGAACGCTCACCCTCTTTGTGAACATGTCGGGAATGCCGGCCACACCTTTCTTCGTGTATTGGTTCGCTGTAATGACCAGTTTGTCATCCCAGGCGTAGTCGTACGGCAGCGTGTTGACATACTGGAAGCACGCAACGACGAAGACGAGAATGGGGAACACGCGACGCGCGCGCGGTGTCGAGCCAGGCTCGGCCGCCGTCTTCATGTGTGGGACGCGTCCATCGCGGTCAGAGCTGACGGCTCAGAACGAGCTCGGACAAACTGGCGTCAGAAACACGAACTGCCCCTCGTCACGCCATTCGTTGCCGGACGGGCGATCCAGCCGAATGGTGTAGGAGAGTCCGGCGCTCAAGTCCCGCAGCACCAGCGTCAGGCGCTCGATCTTCCTGCCCGAATCGCGATCCTGCAGAACCTGGACGCTGAAGTCCACGAGCTTCGGAAAGAGGCCCGGGCCGGTCAGGAGCACAGCTTCTTTGTCGTCCACGAGGCCGCTCGTCGAGGGCAGCATGAAGCGTGACGGCTTGTCGCTGGCGAGCGCCGATGAAAAGTAGTTGCGACCGAAGCCGTTGTGGTGCAGCGAAAGATCGAAGCGCAATCGTGGTACGCTTTCTCCGGCCTGCGGCGTGCTGCCGTGGCTTGCGGAGTCTCCGACCAGCGGCGCGTCCCAGCTTAGCGTCGCCTGTGGCACGAGTCCTGCCGCGTCGGCCGAGAACGTGCAATCGGCCACAACCTGCGGCTGCCACGGCCGCTCGTCTGGCGCTCGCCTCGGCGTGACGACCGGACGCGCAAGGTCCGGCGAAGCGCTGATGAATCGGCTCCAGTTCTTCTCGAAATCGGCGAAGACCTTGTCCTGCGGCTTCTGCGGCGTGGTCACGTTTTGCGCCAGATCGATTTCGTCCTTGTCGACCCCTTCAGACCGTCGACACCCGATTGTCGCCGCGATGCACACCGAGAGAACCAGAGGCGGGACCGCGCGCACACGAAGTAGCTATACCCCTGCCAGATCCTTGTCAAGCGCGGGGGTTCGCGTCATGATGCCAGCCCGGCATCATGGACGACTTTCTCGTCTTCGGCAGACCGCATATCCACGACGACGAAGTCGAAGACGTTGTCGCGTGCCTCAGATCGGGATGGCTGGGCACAGGCGCGAGCGTGGCTCGCTTCGAGAAGGACTTCGCGGCATACACGGGCGTCGAGCACGTCGCGGCGGTGAGCTTGGGGTTCGCCGCGCTCCATCTCAGCCTGCTGACGCTCCGTCTCGAGCCTGGCGACGAGGTCATCACCTCGGCGATGACGTTCGTCGGCGCGATCAACTCCATCGTCCACGCGGCGGCCAGCCGGCGCTCGCAGACGTCGATCCGGAGACGATAAACGTCGAGCCGCGGCAGGTCACCGCACGGATCACGCCGCGAACGCGCACCATCGTGCCGGTCCACTTCGCGGGCCGTGCGACATGGACGCGCGCGCCGACATTGCCCGCGCCAACGGCCTCACACGTCGAGGGTTGCGCACACGCGATCGAGGCGACGTGGAGACGGAGAGGGGTCGAAACGCTGGGCGATTTCGGATGTTTCAGCTTCTACGCGACGAAGAACATCACAACGGGGGAAGGCGGTATGGTCGTCGCGTGAAGCGAAGGCGAGCGCGGAGATCAAAATGCTGGCACTGCACGGCCTGTCGACGGATGCCTGGAGCCGGGTGCAGACGGCACGCTACATGCCGCCGAGCGCCCTCGCCATCGGCTACAAGTTCAACATGACCGACTTGCATTCGGTGTCGGCATCCACCAGTTGCGCCGCATCGACCCGAACTGGCGCCGGCGCGCGGCCATCTGATCGCGCTACCCCGACGCATTCGAGCGGCTCCCGGTCGGTTCGCCGTCGTCTCTGGATCCCGTGAGCCGCCACACCCACCACTTGTATACGCTCGGGATCGACGAGCGCCGCTCGGGCATCGGCCGCGACCATTTCCTCGAGACCATGACCGCCGCGCGCATCGGAGTTGGCGTGCACTATCCGAGCGTGGCCGAGCACCCGGTCTATCGAGCGTGCTTCGGATGGCTCCCGAGGAACGGCCAATCGCCAGGCTCGCGGGCAGACAGACCATCAGTGCGGATTGGTCCGCAGCTGACCGACGAGGACGTCGAACGTGTCGTTCGCACGGTGCAGGCTGCCCTCCGGTGCGTTTAAGCCCGAGAGTCAACCCGACTTCGGCAGGTGGTAACGGTTCTGGAGGAAGTGGCGATCCGGCCGCGAGTCGAGATCGAACTCCGGCTTGACGCACTTCAGCTCGAAGAAGTCGACCGGGAAGACGTACTCGCTCCAGTCTTCGATCTGGGCGATACCGGTCAACTCTTGGAACTCGTTCGAGATGGCCAGGTCCTCGAAAGCAGATATGTCGAAATCGATGCCTTTCAGCGACGTCAGCATGAACCCCTTCCGACGCACGTCGTCCAGCACCGCGTTCAAGTCCGCAATCTCGTAGTGATAGGCGTTATTGATCTTTCGAATCTCGCGATCGATCGCGGGCGCGTGCTCGGGACGGAGCGGAACCCTGACGAACAGATCCTTGATGTAGAGCACGCCGCCCGGCTTCAGGATCTCCCAGCACGAGTCGATCGCCCGCCGTTTTGCGTTCGAGTGGCCAAAGGATTCGAGGAAATACACGACGTCGTAGGCGCTCTTTCGAAAGTAGGCTTCGAGGCGATGGTAGTCGCCGCGGACGATTGTCACGCGGTCGTCCATCTGCTCGGCCGAGACTCTGGCGCGCGCCGTTTCGTACTGCGATCGAGAGATCGTGATGGCATCGACGCGAACGCCCGCGTGCCTGGCGAAGTGCATGGCCGGCGCCGCGACACCACACCCGGCGTCGACGACTCGTTGTCCGGACTGGAAGCCGATGCTCCGGATCTGATAGTTCAGGAGATCGGCCACATCGCGCGTTCGAAACGCCTGGATGACTTCGCCGTAAACCTTCAGGAACTTGTCGTGCTGCGCGTCGTAGAACCGGCCGACGCCCTCGGCGTGCGTCCCGTCATACGCGGGCGCGCTCTCCGGTGGCGGGCCCTGCGGGGGGCGGCGCCCCTTCCACACCGCGAATCGATGCGCGATCTCGTCTCTGATGTTTCGAGGCGTGTAGGTCTCGAAAAACGTCCGCTCGGCCATGGCCGCTAGTGCTTTCTGAGCCTGTACCCAATCTCTCTGACGACGTTGCCCGGTGTGTACACCTTCCAGAACGGCGGCTTTGGCGCCACAGTGCTTGCGTTACTCGCGCGCGCTTGCCGATCATTGTCAGCCGAATTCGAACGCTTTTCCGATCCGAACAGCGCGGCCATTCGGTCGGCGAGCGTGCGGTTCTCCACGTTGCCCGCAGCGCGGATTGCCGCCACGAGCTGCGCGCGTTTGTACTGTTTCGGCCGCAGCGGAAAGGTCCCGATCGACTCGAGGCCGCTCGGCTTCTCGCCGCGCTCGAACAGCGCTGCGAGACGCGCGTTGTTGTACGAGAAGAAGAACTCGGGGTTGACTTCGTACCCTTCGACGAGCGGCGCCGACTGGCCGGGCAGCAGATAGTAGTGCCGCAGCCGCGCGTCGCGGTGCGTGACGCCGATGCCGAACGCCACGCGCGTCTGGCCGGTCGTGTTCGGCGGCGACGCGTGAAGCGTCAGGTTGTTGAACACGAGCGCCTGTCCGGCGCGAAGCTTTACGAGCGTCAGATAAGGAACGATCTCGGAGAGCTGATCCCGGAAGGGCGGACCATAGTGCGGCGACGGCGACGGCCGCACATGATCGAAGAGGCGATGGCTTCCCTTGATGAGCCCGAGCGCGCCGTTCTCCAGATCGACGTCGACGAGCGGACACCAGACGGTCGCCGACCAGAACCGTGTCTCATCGACGAAGGTCCAGTCCTGGTGCGGCGGTACGATGCCGAGCGGATTCTTCCGCTTCGTCACGAAGCTCGCCGTGAAGATCTGGAAGTCGTCGAAGTGACGCTCAACGCTCGGCCCGACCCGATCGATCAGCGTTCGCGAGACGGCCCGGACGAATTCCGGGCTTTCGTTGTCGAGGCTCACCTGAAAGCCGTGCGCGGGCGTCGCGGCATTCTGCAGGCTCGCGTAGAACGTCCGGAGATCGTCGACCTGCCGCTCGTCGAGCAGGTCGACGACCGCGAAGCCGTCTCGTTCGAAGTTGTGTTCCAGCGCGGCATCTTGAAACAGTTGCGGCATGTGAGAGGCCTGGCCTGACCCGAGAGAGGCCTCAGTCTGCCAGTTTCGAGACCGCGAACGCAACCGCCGCCAGGCGCCGGACTACAATGGCCGCCGAGAAACGCGCCATGGGCGGGACGAAGATCGATCGCTGGTGGAAGCCCAAAGCGACCAACCTCCTGGCCGTCCTGTACTCGATCGCGCTCGTCACCGCTCTGCCGTTTTCGCGAGCGTTTCTCCTGTTCGTTCCGTCAGTGCTGACGATTTTCGGGATTGGCACCTTCGGACATCTGATCAACGATCGCTACGACGTCGACACGGATGGCGCCGTTGGGAAGCCAAACGCGCTAGCCGGCGTTTCCGGCGCGGAGCAACTGGCGCTGTTTTTGGCGACGTTGACCGTCGCGCTCGCGCCTTGGTGGATCCTGCCGTGGGACCATTGGTCGGCGTCGCTTCTCGCGCTCGAGTTCGCGCTCCTCGTCGCGTACGCCGTGCCGCCTGTCCGCCTGAAGGAACGGTATGTGTGGCCGATCCTTGTCGACGGCGCGTACGCGTACGCCGTGCCGTCAGTGCTCGCCGCGTACACGTTCTTTCTCGCCGCGCGGCGACGCCCGAACCCCATCGGCCTGGCGGCGCTGTTCATCTGGCAACTGTCACTCGGCTCGCGTCACTTCCTGAATCACATCGCGCTGGATCGCCGCAACGATCTGGCAACCGGCACGACGACGCTCGCGACGCGGAACGGCGCACGCTTCATTCAGAGACTGATTCGCAAGGTGGTGCTGCCCGTCGAGTTGTCGGCCTTCATCGTCTACCTCGTGTTTCTCGGCAAGTCGCGATGGCTCCTGCCCGTCGTCTGTGCTGCACTCTTCCTCACTTCGTGCGCATTTCACATCGTCATTACGGTTGGGCGCGAATATCCCATCTTTCAGTACAGGTTCTCGAGGACGAACCTTGACAGCTTCTATCAGGACATGCTCCCGCTCGTTCTCTTGTCATTCCTGACCGGTGCCGACTGGCGTTTTGGTTTTGTTCTCCTGGGCCATGTCCTGCTGTTCTCGAAGTACGGGGGCACACTGACCGGGCGCGAGGCCATCGCGCGGCTGCTGGCCCGAGCCGCACCTCAGTCGGCGAACTGCCCTGCGTCGACACCGATTCGTCGGCCGAGCGCGGCTGCCGCCGCGAATGTCGACACCGCGAGCGAGGCGCTCGCAATCGCGGTGGTCAATGTCAACAAGCGGAAGTACACCGAGACGTTCATCGACGAGTCGATTCCACGCCTTCGCCACAGGGTCTACTACCTCCACGGCGGCGAGCTTCCGCATTTCGACGATGAGGATCGCCACTTTCTGTCGCGTCTGCCGAGGCTGCGATCGTTCGCGACGTTTCTCGAGTCGATCCTGGGTCTTGAGCCCGACGTGTTCCTGAAGAACAGCATCGCGGGGTACTTTCAGGCGAAGGACATTCGGTTGGTCCTGGCCCACTTCGGCCCCGTCGGCGTGAAGATGGCGCCGATCGCGCGCGATCTGGGTCTCCCGCTGATCGTCTGCTTTCACGGATACGACGCGTTCCACGGCGACACGCTCCGTCGACATTCAGGTGAGTACAAAGCGATGTTCGAAGAGGCCGATCGAATCGTCGGCGTGTCCCAGGCGATGCTGGCGCGGCTGAAGGAGCTCGGCGCGCCTGATGAGAAGCTCGTGCACCTGCCGGCGTTCGTCAACCTCGAGCTGTTCGCCGATTCCGACCATAGCGAGATCGGTCCGAGATTCCTCGCGGTCGGTCGGTTTGCCGAGACGAAGAGCCCTCACCTGACCATCCTCGCTTTCCATCGAGTCGCCCGGACGCTTCACGACGCGACGTTGACGCTCGTCGGAAAAGGTGGCGGCGGCGAGCTGTTCGAGGCGTGCGTGATCCTCGTCAAGTCGCTGGGTTTGGACGACAAGGTCGAATTCCTCGGCGTCCGTTCCCACGAACAGGTCGCAATGGAAATGCGCCGCGCTCGCGTCTTCGTGCAGCACTCCGTCACGACTCCGGAATTCGGAGACATGGAAGGCAAGCCCGTCGCGGTGATGGAGGCGATGGCGTCCGGGCTGCCGGTGGTCTCGACTCGTCACCCGGGCATTGCCGAGTTGATCGAGGATCAGGTCACGGGGCTGCTGGTGCCCGAATACGACGTCTGCGCGATGGCTGATGCGATGTTGCAGCTCGCCGCGAGCGACGAGCTCGTCCGCCGCATCGGCCGGAATGCCAGTGCGCGGATCCGCGCCGATCCCCTCATCGCCAACCACGTCGAGCTCCTGGAACGGATGATCCGAGAGAGCATCGCCCGGAATTGACGTCCGGTGCGATCATCGAAGGACTTCGTCGATCCGACGCTGGACACGCGCATGGTCCGCGCTGCCGACCACGTCTGCGGCGCGAAGCGCATAACTGTAAATGAACGGCTCTGGATAACCGCTTTGATGAAGGGCGTCGACGAACCCGCGCTCGAATCCGCCGCACGCGGACAACATCAGCGTGGCGTAGTCGCGCGTAATCTCGATCTTCGTTCTGAGCGAGCCGTCCGGCCGCGTGAGCGCGCGCGCCATTAGCGCCCGGCACGGCTCCGAAAGCGCCCGATAGTACAGCGCCGGCTCCGGCACCAGCAGGAACGTCGTGACCGATTCGCCGTCCATCAGGATACGGTCGTACTCTCTCTTCTTGATTGTCGACAGCAACTCGAAGAAGTCGAATGGCTCGCCCTCCTGGTTTCGATACGTGAGGTTCAAATGCGGATCCTGCACGACGAGCCGCGTCGCACCCCCAACGTCGATCTCGACGAGCGCGACGCTGTGAATGAAACGCGCGTAGGGCTTGACCTTGAATCCGAACGAGTATTGAAACGCTTCGAAGCCGAGCGCCTGGAGCAGCTTGATGTAGAAGAAGGTCGACACGCCGCAGTCGGCCGCGATCAGATGGTCTTTGAAGAGCGGATAGAACTCGGCGGGATCGAATGTCTCGAAATTCAGCGACCGGTACCGTCGCTCCGTGCGTTCGTCGAGCAGTCCGATGTCGAGTAGCCCGCCCGTGTATCGTCTGATGAACGCCGTCTTCTCGAAGTCGGACGACAGATCGTTCGCGAGCGCCGCGAGCCTGGCCACTTCCGTCCGCCAGTGCGCGACGCGCCGGTCGAGCGACTCGAAGGACGTCACGCGGCCGGAGTGTAGCACCTCCGGAACGCTCCACGCTTGACAGCTTCGGGCGATGATGCCACAACATCAGGCTAGGAAACCAGGTGCAGTGGCATGCCGGCACATCGAGTCGACGTCGAGACGTTCATCCGTAACGTCGAGAGTGAATTCGACGGCGGCGTGCGGCTGCAGGCCACGACCCGCTTCAGAGATCTGGCCGACTGGACGTCGCTGCAGGCTCTGATCGTCATCGCCGGCTTCGAGCGCGACTACGGAGTGACGATCTCCGGCGACGACGTCGACCGCGCTCAAACGGTTCAGGACCTCTACGACCTTGTGATCGAACGAGCCGACCCCTGATGGCCCTGTTCTCCATCCCCCGCATTCGGATCGCCGCGATCTCGGCGGCGGTACCCGCGCACGAAGTCCGCAATCACGACCTGGAAATCTTGAGCGGTCCGAAAAACCACGGCTTCGCGCGCGCGGTGGGCATCAACAGCCGGCGAGTCGCGTCGCCCGCGCTGTGCGCGTCCGATCTCTGCATCGCTGCGGCGAGAGCCATCATTGATCGATCCGCGGTGCCCGCCGAGGGTATCGGCGCGCTCGTGTTCGTCACCCAGACGCCCGACTACCCGGTTCCCGGCAACAGCATGCTCGCCCAACACCGACTGGGCCTCGCGCACTCGGCGTACTTGCTCGACCTTCATCAGGGGTGCGCCGGCTACGTGTACGGTCTGGCGGCGCTCGCCGGCGTGATGAGCGCCGCGGGCATCGAGAACGGGCTCCTTCTGGTCGGCGACACTATCACGCGCTGTCTGTCGCCGAAGGACCGGAGCACGCTGCCGATCTTCTCGGACGCGGGGTCGGCGACGCTTCTCAAGCGCGCCGGCGACGGTGACGTGATGTCGTTCAACCTGGGGAGCGACGGCAAAGGCGCGAACGTCATCCAGATCAAAGGCGGTGGCGCGCGACTGCCGTTCGCCGCCGACAGCTTGATGCTCGCGGAGGAAGAACGCGGAATCGAGCGCGCGCCGGTGCACCTGGCCATGCGCGGCATCGACGTGCTGCACTACGTGATGAAGTATGTCGAGCCCAGCATCCGCGAGCTGCTCGCGTTCGCGAAGAGCGACGTCCAGACGCCGGATTACTACGTGTTCCACCAGGCCAACCATGTTCTGAACGCGTCGCTCGTGCGGCGGCTCGGCGTTCCAACCGAGAAGGTGCCGGACACGCTGTTCGACTACGGAAACACGAGCTGCGCGACAATTCCTCTGACGATCTGCAGTCGTCTGGGCGCGGCGCTCGGGGGCGGTCCGAAGACCCTTCTTTTGTCGGGCTTCGGCGCCGGTTTTTCATGGGGGAGCGCCCTCGTCAGCGGTGAGTCGGTCCTGTGTCCCGATTTGCTGGAGCTCGACGAGTCCCATGCTCTCTAGCCCGGACGTCTCCATCGTCGTGCCCGTCTTCAACGGCGCGGCCGAGCTTCGCACGCTCGTCTCGGAGGTCTTCGACACGCTCGGATCGATGAACCTCACCGGCGAGATCGTCTTCGTCGACGATTGCAGCGGCGACCAGTCGTGGCGGATCGTGCGTGAGCTTCGGACCGAGTACGGCGAGGCGGTCCGCGGCTTTCGGCTTGCGCGAAATTCAGGTCAGCAGGCGGCGACGTATTGCGGTCTGCTGCACGCCGCCGGAACGTGGATTGTAACGATCGACGACGACCTGCAGCTTCACCCGCGCGAAATTCGGAAGCTGTGGGATCGGGCACAAGCCACGAACGCAGACGTCGTGTTCGGGGTCTATGCGACACTCCACCACGGACTGCTTCATCGAATCGGGACGCGACTCCTGCGCGCGTTGCTCAGGCGGGTCGCGCCCGCGTTTCCGGACGGGTCGTCCTTCCGGTTGATCCGCGCGGAGATCGCACGGTCGCTGCCTCGGCACCTCGGACCGTGGGTTCTCGTGGACCCAGTGCTCGCGTGGCACACGTCAGACGTGACATCGGTGGAAGTGGAGCACGGCCGGCGCGAGTCCGGGCGTTCCGGTTATACCTTCTGGACTCTCGCCAGCCTCGGCTGCACGCTGCTGTTCACCTACAGCAGGCTGCCGCTGCGGATCCTGACCGGCGTTGGGCTCCTCGCCGCGATCGTGTCCTTTGCGCTGGGACTTCACTATCTCATTCAGAAAGTGACCGTCGGTGCGCAGCTCGGCTTCTCCGCGCTGATCGTCACGATCACGTTCTCGTCCGGCATCATGCTGCTCGGCATCGGCATCCTCGGCGAGTATATTTCGCGGATTCACATGATGGGATCGGGCGAGCCGGCGTTCACGATTAAGGCGCGGGTCGACGCCTGATGCGGTTCGCACGCTTCGGCGTGATGCTCGAGAGGCTCCAGCGCGGCCATCTCGAGACCGTGCGCCGATGGCGGAACAGCGACTGGGTGCGGCCCCACATGCTCCACCAGGCGGAAGTCGGTCCCGAAGACCAGGAGCGATGGTTCACTGGCCTCGAGCCGCTCCGCGATTGGTTACTTCCTCGCTCACGCCGGCAGCGCTCCGTTCGCGTTGTTCCACGTGAAGGGCGTCGACTGGAGTCGAAAGTGGGGCGAGGCCGGCGGATTCGTCGGCCATCCCACCTTCATCGGCCGGCCGGAGCCAGCGCAGGCGACGCTCGCGCTCATGGACTTCGCGTTTCTGCTACTTGAACTTGACGCGCTCGAAGCGCAATATCGCACGCGGCTTCCGAAAGTCGTGCGATTCAACGCTCAGCTCGGGTACCGGATCCTCCACGAGGCAGACGGCTTCGTTCGCGCTCGCGTGACCGCAGAGGAGTACTTCGCCGGCGCAGCGCAGCCTCGCGAGGCGGCCGCGGTGGTGCATGGGACCCGCGCGACGCTCTCGGAGGCTGATCCATGGCTCGCGAGCCGCGTCGATCCAGCTCGCGCTCGACGGCGTCACGACTTCGAGCTGCGCTTAACGTGACTCGGCTGCCCGAGCGCGCCAGCGCTTCGGCTCCAGCATCAGGGCTAGCCGGATGGGAATTGCCGGGTGCAGGCCCCATCGCCACATGCGGTAGACGACGCCTCGATCGCCCCACGGAAACTTGCGGCTGTCGAGGTCCGCCATGAGGATCCGAATGACTTTCCAGAATTCCGCCTTGTTGAAGGCGACGTACTCGGGGTCGCGCTTCTTGAAGATCTCCATTCCGACGTGGAACGTCAGCGCATCGTCCGCGAAGAGTTCGAAGCGGCGAGCGTGGCAGAACAGGTTCTGCGAGAACGTCATTTCGACGAAGGGAATGCCGAGGCAAACGTGTCCCAACTGGAACCGGTGATAGAGCGATCGATCGAAGACGAAGCAGTCGAACCCGGGATGCGGGGCGCCGCGCATGGCGTAGATATCCTCAAGATCCGTCGCCGCGCGATAGCGCGCGGGCACGCGGCGGCGGTTGATGATGAACGCGTCGAGGCCGCTACGGATCCGCGCGACCACCTCGAGATAGAAGGAGGGGTGCACGATGATGTCGGCGTTCGTGTAGATCAGATGCGACGCCGTCGATGACGAGAACAGGCGCGCGACGAGGTCGGCAAGCAACGGCAGCTTTCGCGGCACGGAAAAGCGATGAAGGTCCGCGACCGACCGATCGAGATCGGGCGTTCGCGTGAAGTAGTCGGGGATGATCTCGTGATCTTCGGGAAATTGCGCCGTCAGCAGATCGATCCGCGCGGCATGGCGCGCCTCAGCGGCCGCGCGGCGCATCGACTCGAACGTGAGCCATTGAGTCTCCGCGAGCTCGGCGGCGAGGGGAAATCGAACGGGGTTGATCAGGTGGGCAAGGTGAATGCCGCTTGCGGTTTCGACTCGCGAAGCCATGGGGCGCTGCCGACTATGCTATTCTCGCCCGTCGCTGGCGTATACACGTCGGCCGGCTGACTAGCCGTCAGGGGCCTCTGATGTCGCCTGTCGTCCCAAGCGCGTTGTCGATCGCCGACTCGAGGCAGCCGCCTCCCATCTATTCCGAGCTCATCGAGCGCACTCGTCGCGCCCTGAAGGCACGGCTGACCGATGCGCCGGCGGGCGATCTTCTTCGCGAGTACGTCGAGCGGGGGAAGATGCTCAGGGCGTTCCTTGTCTTCGCCGCGTCGCACGCGGTGGACGGCAATCCTCGCGACGTCATGATGGCCGCCGAAGCCATTGAGCTCCTGCACAACGCGTCGCTCATTCACGACGACATCATCGACGGCGCAGACGTTCGCCGCGGTCTGGTCTCGCTGCACGAGCAGCTCGGCATCGGACGCGCTCTGGTCGTGGGCGACGACCTGCTCATGCTCGCGTTCGCCGCGCTCGGCGAGGCGAGCGCCAGCCATCCGGCGTCGCGAGTGCTCGAGGCGATCGGCGCGCTCAACGAGTGCGCCCGCGACTGCTGTCGCGGTCAGTTCGACGAGCTGTGCGCCGACACGTCCGTCTCGCTCGATCGATATCTTCAGATCGTGCGCGGCAAGACCTCGGCGCCGTTCGTCGCCGCGGGCGTGCTCGGCGTCGTGCTCGGGGGAGGCACAGCGGCTGACGTTGCGCGGATCCAGCAGTTCGCGGGCGAAATGGGCGTCGCATTCCAGATCGGAGATGACGTGCTGGACCTCGTCGGCGAGGCACGCGCGCTCGGGAAGCCCGCAGGTAACTCCCTGGCGCACCATCGTCCGATTCTCCCGCTCGTCCTGCTGTGGCAGAGCGGAGCGGACGCTCGCGACGAATGGGAGCGTTTGGACGCGACCGGACTGTCGCCGCTCGAGGTGCGAACCCTCCTCGACGGACGCGGCATCTTCGAGGGCGTCCGTCAAATCCAGCAGCACCACGTCGACGCCGCCGTCGAGGCCCTCGAAGGCTTCGCGAACGCCGACGGCGCACAGGCCTTGCGCGCGCTCGCGAGCTGCGCTGGAATCGCACTACCCGTGCGATAGGCGCTGGCGCGATCGCCTCGCGCCAGCTCAGTCTGGAAGAGCACCCTCGATTCGATACTCGAACAGCTCGCCGAATCGCTCGCGCAGCTCCGCGATGACGGCCGGCGCCTCGTGAATGACGACCGAGCGGCCCGCGCGGGCGAGCTGGACGGCGAGCGCGAGCGGCTGCGACTGCTCGAGCATTTCCACTCCAGGCTTGTAGCAGACCGAGTGGAAATTAATGGGCTCGCCGGCGGAGTGCAGACGGAGGTACTCCTGGAGCTGGAAGGCCATGTGTCGTCTGTTCATCTGATCCGTCGCCTCGGCCTGCAGCAGATCGCAACCAAGCTCTTCCGCGAACGCGTTCAGTGCGCGGTTGTCGCGAGGCAGACACGGTCCGCCGTACGAGAAGCCGTAGCGCAGGAAGTCGCGCCCGATCCGTCCGTCGGCTCCCACGGCGTCGAGGATCAGCTCGGGTTCTGCACCCGCGCGGACAGCCAGGTCTCCGATCGCATTCGCAAACGCGATCTTCATCGTCAGGAAACAATTGGTCGCGAGCTTCGCGATTTCGGCGCCCAGGCGCGACATGCGGTGAACCGACGGCGTGTTGGTGCACATTCTCCGGTACAGACGCGCCAACCGCTCTCCCGCGCTATCGTCGGCCACGCCGATCAGCACCTGATCCGGTTGCCGCTGATCGCGCATTATCGTCCCCTGCGCCACGAACCCCGGGCTGTAGCACAGCGAATAACCGAACCTCTCGACGTCCACGGCCCGCGAGTCGCAGAAGCCGGGGATGGCGGTGCTCATCACGACGACGTCGACGACGGGGTCGACGGATCCGAGCGCGCACAAGTTGCGAAGGACGGCGTCGATGCGGCGCGTGTCGTAGCCCTCGCCATCCATCACGTGCGTGTCGACGGCGACGACGATGAGCGATGGCGAGAAGTCGCGGACCGCCGAGATTGTCCCGACGGCTCGCAGGTTGCGAGCGGCGCGGAGCGCTTCGTCGACGCCCGGTTCCGGTGTGCTGAACGTTCTGTCGTTGACGCGCGCGACGTGATCGCTTCGCGTGTCCACGCCGAGGACGTCGAACCCCGCGCGTTCGAGATTCAGCGCCAGGCACACCCCGATCTTTCCGACCCCGATGATGGCGACGCGCTCCACGATCACACGCCAGAGCCGACGGCGCCAGCCGCGACCCGCTCCGCGTCCTCGCGTCCCGGGCCTTCCGGCACGAAGGTGTGCTCGTCGAGGTCCAGGTCGGCGAAGCCCCAGTTGCCGGGATTCAGGCCGTACGGTTGTCCCGTCCGCATCGCGTGAAGCCCGACGTCCTGCAGCAGGCTGTAGTCGAGGGCCGGCCGCTGTTCGAGGAATCGAACCTTCTCGAACGGCGACAGAGCCTCCCAGCCCGATGGGTGGTCGATATGATACGTGCACGCCTCGAGGGGGAAGACGTGCTGCTTGTATCCCAACGCCGCGGCGGAAATGATTCCTAATGAATCGATGTGCAGCGAGTACATGTCGAGCTCGACGTAGCCCTGAATGGCGGACCACGCCGAGCGTGACATCAGCGTGAAGTCGCCGCACGCGAACGTGTCAAGCTGGTAGAAGCGGCGCTTCTCCGCGCTCCAGAAGAAATGCATCCCGAGCGCCAGCTTGTCCAGCAGCCACTTCTTCACGTCGTTGTTGTTGTGCATCCCGACGAGCTCGAGGCTGATGTTCCTGTACCGAGGGTCCCACCCCAGCCGGCGAATCACGTGCTGCTCGCACCACTGCAGCTGACGCGAGATGTCCCACTCGGGATCGATTCCATCTGGAACGTCGCATCGGTTTGCGCGGTAGTACGTCTCGCCCGTCAACGGAGCGGCAGCCAGCTGCCTGCAGAGCGGATCAGAGAACAGAAGGTCGACGTTGGTGCACAGCACGAACTCGCCCTTCGCGCGCCGGATTCCGACGTTCTTCGCGATCATTTGGAAAAGCGGCAGCTCCGACGCGCGGCGATAGCGCCGGTGGATCGAAGCGGGCACGACGATGTAGCGCAGCGTCACGCGATCGCCGGCGCGCGGCTTCGGCAGCACCGCGTGCAGCGGCGGCCCATCCGGCGGTGGGTTCCATTCGACGACGATGAGCTCGATCGAGAAGCCGTGGCGGCGCGTCTGGTCGAGCAGGCCCTGGACGAAAAGGCGCATCCGCTTCAGGATGCCGCCGCCGTGGCCGTCATTCCTTGACGCGACGACCACGGAGAGCCGGGGAACTTCGTCCACGCCGCCGTTCACGCGCCGACCGATGACGCGGCGCCGGCCCGTCGGCGCCGGGCCTCCACCTCCGCCGCGACAAAGCGATAGGTTCGAGACATTCCTTCTTCGAGCGACACTCGCGGCCGCCAGCCAGTTGAGCGGTGCATCAAGGTGTTATCGGAATTTCGTCCGCGCACGCCGACGGGACCCGGCACGTTTCTGATGGCGAGCTGTTTTCCGGACAGACGGATCACCATCCTGGCGAGATCGTTGATGCTGATCATCTCCTCGGATCCGATGTTGACCGGACCGGCGCAATCGGACTCCATGAGCGCGCGAACGCCGTCGAGGCAGTCGTCGATGTACAGAAACGATCGCGTCTGCTGGCCGTCGCCCCAGACATCGATGACGCCGCCGTCCTCGGCCTCCGAGACTTTCCTGCACAGCGCCGCCGGCGCTTTCTCCCGGCCGCCGCGCCACGCGTTACCCGAACCGTACACGTTGTGGAAGCGCGCGATCCGGACGTCGAGATCATGATTCCTCCGGTACGCGCTCCAGAGCCGCTCCGCGAACAGCTTCTCCCATCCGTACTCGCTGTCCGGATCGGCTGGGTAGGCCGACGACTCCTCGCACCGGGGCGACGACGGGTTCTGCTGGTTGTAACGCGGGTAGATGCACGCCGACGAGGAGAAGAACACTTTCCCTACGCGCCGCCGGCTCGCGACGTCGGCGGCGTGCAGGTTGATCAACGCCGAGTGGCGCATGATGCGTGCGTCGTTGCCACCGGAGAAAATGTACTCCGCGCCGCCCATGTCGGCAGCGCACTGGTAGAGCTCGTCGACGCCGTGCTCGATCACCTGCTCGACGAAACGGATCTCACGCAGGTCGCCGGCGACGAAATCGTCGGGGTAGGCACGAGCCTCGCTTCGGTGGCGGAGCCACGTCCACGCCGGTCACGCGATAGCCTTCGGCCTTCAGCCGCGCGACCAGATGGCTGCCAACGAACCCGCTCGAGCCAAAGACGACGGCACTCTTCATCGTCCGAGCCTTTCCGGGCCTGAGTCTACTCTCACTGCTTTTAGACTGACAAGCAAACCGAACGCGACCGGCGATCGTGCCCGAACGACGCCGTGGTACCTATCGTGGCCACCAGGGCATGAGATGGCTCGACGTTTGGGTGGCGCACCTCCGGACGACGGCCGGAGCCGTGGCGTTCTACGAATCGTTGCTGTCCCCTCAGGAGCGGGCTCGCGCCTCGCTCTTCGTGCTCGGCAGCGATCGGTCACGGTTCGTGGCCGCCCACGGTATCGCGCGCTGCATCCTCTCAGACTATCTGGCCGTCGCTCCCGCCGCGATCGCGATAGACCTCACGCCGCTCGGCAAGCCGTTCATCGCGGGCGTCGATCTCTCGTTCAACATCTCTCATTCCGATCGCCTGTTCTGCTGCGCGGTCTCCCGCGGGCGATCGGTCGGCGTCGACATCGAGCGGGTCCGCCCAATCGACTACCTGCGCGTGGCGCGATTTCTTGAACCGGAGGAACAAGCCGAAGTGCGCGCCGCCGACCAGCGAGGAGAAGGGCGCGACACGTTCTTCCGCGTCTGGACGATGAAGGAAGCGCTCGCGAAAGCGACCGGCGATGGGCTTCGCGCCGGCAAAGGGCGCGCGCCGCGCGAGCGCGGCGTCTGGTGGCTGGAGCAGTTTCGAACCGGCGTACGGTACGTTGGCGCCGTCGCCGCCGAAGGCGCCGGCGGCCAGTTGCGATTCCGGCGCTTCGCGATGCCTCCGGCGCGCTAGCCTGGCGGGCGCTGCGGTGGCGGCTGATCGATGACCACCTTCATGACGCCCGCGCCGCGCGTGCCGACCCACACGTCGAACGAGTTGGTCGACGCCGCAAAACGTCCCGGGCTGAAGTACGCGAACAATGGCCTGGGGATGTGCGGCGACGTCGACGTGGGGTTCGTCGGGTTCGAAATCAGCTGCCAGTTGTTGCCGTCGTCCAGCGAGAGGAACACGCCGGCGTCGATTGCGCCGGCGACGATTGTCGTCGAATCCAGCGGATCGAACCTGAACAACGACGGTTGCCACGACCTGCCGAAATTGAACGTGCCGGTGTTCTTGCCCTGCGTCGCGGTGTTCAGGAACGTTTGCAGCGCACCCGGCGTGACGCCGAGCATCACGTTCTCGAGCAAATTCAGTCGTATCCAATTCGCGCCGAAGTCCCGCGTCATCCAGATTTCGAAGTTCTGCGAGACGCTGTTGATGCCCGAGATGATGACGCGGTTTCCATCGTTCGGGTCGACGTCGTAGACGGTGACCGACCCGACGCCCACCGGCAGCGTCAACGGCGCCCAGTTCGCGCCCGCCGCCGTCGCTGCGCCGACCAGAGTCGACCTGAAGATCGCCCCGGCGATCTCGGGATTGCCATTTCCCGTGTGATAGTACACGTTCGGGAATCCGCTAAGGTTCGCGATCTTCAAGTTGCCCGTGCCTGTCGTCACGGCCGTCGGCGATCCCAATCCGGTCCACGCGATGGGATTCGACGTGATGTCGTTGGTGAAGTAGACGTCGCCGGTAGTCCCGGCAGCAGGTCCGGCGCCGTCGGTGATGTTGACGACGTAACCTTTCGGGCCGAACGGAACGTTCTGCCTGCCGCTCTCCGAGCGTGTGAAGTTCGCTGGCGACGGGTAATTGGGAATCTCGGTCGCGCCGGAACCGTCTTGATTTCTCAAGAAGATACGAAACGCTCGCCCTTGATTGCTCTGCCCTTGCAGCGAGACGACGCGCCCCGCGCCTTCCGTGTTGTGGAGCACGTCGCAACACGTGTAGTTGTTCCAGTTCGGCGGCGGCGGGCTGTAGCCCTCTGCGACGTTCGTCGCCGCCCAGCCGCCGGCGTCCTGCAGTCCGTACGTCAGGGCGTGGATGCCCGGGAACGTTCGAATGCCGTCGAAGCCGAAGAGCCACGTCGCGTGAGGCGTGATCGTCGGCTGGTCCCAGTTGGGAGTTTGGCAGCCTGGGTCGTTGATGATCGTGTTCTTGTACACGCCGCCGTCGTTCGTGAACAGCATCGGACACGCACCCGACTGCGCGCGCGGATCGAACATCACGTCGCCGACGTCCCAGTGGCTGCCGCGTTGCTGGTTCGACCAGCTGTTCTGCGGAGCTCTCTGACTTCCGCCCTGCGCGGGCGGCGTCGGCGTCGTCGCGGTGGCCTTGTAGACGTTCGTGTCGCCGAACCACACGTCGAACTGGCCGGACGTGGACCCCTGGTTCGTCTTGACGAACGGGATCCGTCCCTGCACGATGGGCGCCCCGTTCAGCGTCGGCGGCGTCAGCGACGTCGGCCACGTCAGACCGCCATCGTCGGATTCCCAGATGTTGTTGGCCGCGGTCGCAGGCGCCGGGGGACGCTGCGCGTTGCCTGCCAGAACGACGTAGCTTTCGATAGGTGAAATGGCGAGGCTCGTCCCCGGACCGACAACGCCCGTGACGGGGCCTGGGCCTGCGAGCGCCGCGCTCCACGTGGCGCCGTTGTCGTTCGATCGGAAGTAGCCGTTGGTTCCGACGACGTCCACCGTTGATTGCGCGTGCGCAACGACCGAGAAAATCTGCTCGGCGGTGCCGTCGCCTGGCGAGGGATCGATGAACGCCCAGTTCGCTCCGGTGTCGAGGCTGCGCGCGAGGCCGCAGTTGGTGCCGACGAACACGATCTGTGGATTCGAAGCGTTGATGGCGATCTGCCAGCCGGATGGCTGCGTCCGCGCGCCGCCGACCGCGCAATTCAGCGCGTTCAGGCCCGCGATGTTGACGGCCCGCCACGTCGCGCCGGCATCGTCACTGATGTTGATGCCCGACTGCGGGCTCGTTCGGCCGTCGAAGAAGGACGTCGCGTAGACGCGCTTGCTGTTTCGGGGATCCACTTTGACGTCCCACGTCGCGGACGGCGCGTACGTGTTGATCCGCACCCAGGTGGCGCCCTGGTCGAAGCTCTGGTACAGACCTCCCCACTCCGTCGCCGCGTAGACCGTGCTCAAGTCGCTCGCCGCGCCCACGTGATTGATGCGGCCGCCGCTCGCGCCGTTCGGATCGTCGCTGTCGGTGTTCGACTGCGACGGGTTGATGTCGAACCAGGTGGCCTTCGCCTGACCGAACGCTGGGCGTATCGCGAGACCGGAAACGATCAGGATCGACACGACGATTCTGGACGAAGCGAGGTCTTTCATCATTGTCAGCTCGGCGTTTCGGAGCAGCTCAGATCGAACAGACCGGCGTCAGCACGACCAGTTGCCTGGGGTCGCTCCACTCATTCCGCTGGAGACGGCTGACGCGAAACACGTAAGAAACGCCCTGGTTCAGATCTCGCATCACGAGCGTGTACTTGTTGAACCGTTGCCGCGTGTCGCGGTCCTGAAGATCCTCCGCGCGGAAGTCCATCAGCTTGGGAAAAAGACCCGGACCCGCCTGCAGCACGGCAGCTTCGTCGTTCACCATTGGGCTATTCGAGGGAAGGGCAAACCGCTCCAGCTTGCTCGTGGACAGAGCCGTCGAATAGTAGTTGCGAGCGAAGGCGTTCTGCTGCAGGGCGAGGTCGAAGCGCAGTTGCGCCCCACTCGCGTTCGGCGTTCCTTGCGCCTGGGCTTGTGCCGCAGCCAGCCGCGGCTCGGTGACGCGAATGGGCTCGTTCCACGAAATGTTCACCTCGGGCACGAGGCCTCCGGCGTCGATCGAGAACACGCACGCAGAGATGACGCTCGGCTGCCAGGTTTGCTCGCCGCGGGCGGGCGGGGTCACGGGCAGCTTGAGCACGGGCGTGCTCGCGATGTGCTGACGCCAGTTCTTCGGGAAGTCTTTGAAGAGGACGTCCTGCGGCTGCGGAACCACCGGACGCTGAACGACTGGAACTCCACGGCGCGTTGACTGGTTGCTGCACGCGAACAGCGACGCCAACGACATCGCAAGGAGCAGCGAGCAGACGCCACGCATGATCCTACGTACAGCAAGGCCCAGCCGTTGTCAAGGACGAATGGACGAACAGCGAAGGAGACTATGATGCGAACCGGTGTTTTCCAATCCGTTCCCGGAGGGATTGACGGCGACACCGCCTCTCTTCTCGGTATGGGGCGATCACCCGTCGAGTTCGATGGATTCTCAAAGCGCACGGCGCATCGAACGTTACCGTCGAAGCGTACCCGTACGACAAGGCAGCACCGGCATCGGCCCAAGTACCAGCACAAGAGGCCGGTGGCCGCCTGAGCGCGGGCCTCAGGCGGACCGGATCGGCCGGCGGAGTGCGAACGTCGTCTCAGAGGACTCGGCTTAGCCCCCGCTTAGGCCTTGCCCTTCTTCAGCGCCTCGATCTGGTCGGCGAGCTGGTCGACCTTGGCAGACATTCCGGAGAGCGCACGGATCACTTGCTCGATGCGCGGGTCGGCCTGCGAAAGCGGGTCGAAGACGCCGTCGAGCTCGAGCTTCTCGGCCTTCAGCTCCTTGACCTCGCGCTTCTCCTTGCCGTCCTTGAACTCCTTGGTCTCCTTGTCCTTTACCTCCTTGCCGTCCTTGGACTCCTTGCCCTCCTTCCAGGGCTTGTTCTGGCCATCGAAATCGTCCTTCTGCCAGTCCTTGCCGTCCCAGAAATCCTTGCCAGTGCCGAGCTGGCCGAGGATGGTGGCGAGGTCGCGCACCGTGAGATCGCTGAGCGGGGTGTTGGACTTGAGCCGGACCTCGGGACGGTCGGTCTGCGAGACGAAGGGCTTCTTGGGTCGGCGGGCTTGTCGGCCATTGCCGTGCCTCCTTGGTTGAGTGGATTGCAGCGGGCGGATCTCAGGTCAAGGCGTCGCCGGCCTCGCGGCGGACGTCGGCGGCCGAGCCGTGCAGCAGCTCGGCGAGCGCCGTGCTGATCGGCTGCCCGGTGTGTCGTTCGTAGTAGAGAAAGCCCGGACAGGGGTTGACCTCGAAGCAAAAGAACTCGCCCTCCGGCGTCTCCTTGAGGTCGATCCCGGCGAAGAGGAGATTGAACGCGTGCGCGAGCCGCAGGCACGCCGCTTCCACCGTCGGCGGCAGGGCGACTGGCGCGAGCCTGACGGTCAGGCCGTCGAGGTGGGCGTAGCGGTAGTCAACCGCCTCGGACTCGATCCGGGTGGCGAAGACCCGCTCGCCGACGGTGTGCACGCGGACGTTGCTGCCGGGAACAAACGCCTGGAACTGCGCCGGGCCGTCGCAGAGGAGATCGAGGCGCGCGAGCTGATCGGGGCCGAGGCGGCGGACGATCGAGCGTACGCCACTGGCCGACTTGTAGATCACTTCTCCGTGCTCGGCGTGGAAGGTGCGGGCCGCGGCGGGGTCACTGGTGACGAGCGTCGGTGGCACGCTCAGGGCGGTGCGGCTGATGACGAGCGCCTGGTACGGCTTGGAGTTGTTGGAGAGCCCGCCGCCGATGCGGTTGACTACCGGGCAGGCGAGGTCCTCGAGGAGCGCCATCAGACTGAGGTCGCCCTCGGCCCGGAGCGCCGCCGCGTCGGCGGGGTCGAGACCGGGCAGCTGCGGGCGATCCTCGGGCCCGAGAAAGCGGGCGTAGACACCGCTGATCGCGTCGAGATCGAGGTGCCAGTCCGTGGTAGCGATCCATCCCTCCGGGCCGCTGTCCGTCCAGCGCCAGGCGACTCGGTAGTCCTCGGGGAAGCGGACGAGGTCAAGCAGGCGGTAGGGATAGCCGCAGTCCTGTAGCCGAGAACAGACGAGCTCGGTCACTCCGTCGGCAAGGCCGCCGCAGACCAGGATCATGACAGCACCCCCAGAGCGGCCGGAGTGACCGCCCTTTCCGGCGTAAGTAGCGCGACGAGGGCGTCGAGGATGCGAGCGCGGGCGGGCAAGGCAAAGTGCTCGAGCCGCGGCAGTGTGTCGACCAGCACAACGGCGAGGCCGCGGCGGACGGGGGCGAGGGCGATCTCGACGAAGGTCCTCGATCGCCCGGATCCTGAAGGCGCACGGGATTCCGCCCGTCCCGGAGCGGCCGACGTCGTGGCAGACCTTTCTGCGGGCGCACTGGGGCGCGATCGCCGGGGCGGATTTCTTCACGACGGAGGTCTGGACGTGGCGTGGCTTGGTGACCTACTACACCGTGTTCGTGATCGATTTGGCCTCACGTCGTGTGCAGATCGTCGGATCGACGCCCCACCCCCATGACGTGTTCATGCAGCAAGTTGTACGCACGATGACGGCCGCGGATGACGGGTTGCTGATCCAGCACCGCGTGCTGATCTGTGACCGCGACACGAAGTGGAGCGCTCCGGTGCGCGCGACTGAAGGAGGTCGGGATCCGCGTGGTGCAGACGCCGTATCAGGCGCCCAATGCAAATGCCTACGCGGAACGTTTTGTGCGATCAATCAAGGACGAGTGTCTCAGCCGCGTGATTCCGTTCGGCGAACGTCATCTGCGCCGGACGATCGCGGAGTACGTCGAGCATTACCACCGCGAGCGCAATCACCAGGGACTCGACAACGCACTGATCGATGGCACGCCCCAGATCGGCGGCGTCACGCGGATTCGTCGTCGACTACGCCTCGGCGGGCTACTCAATTACTACTGTCGCGCGGCGTGATGATTCGTGAGGGTGGATTGGACGGTTCGGCCGGCGAATGAGACATTACGGCATCGATCACGGGCCGGAGCTTATATCATGTCGCCGGCTGGAAGCCGTCGGCTGAGAAATGGAACACTACGGCATTGTGGCGCGATCCTGGCGATCCCGACTGCGCCGCTTCTCTCAGTGGTGATCGAGGAGATCACCACCGAGCACGAGGCGCGGCTTCACCGCATCAAGTAGCGATCGAACCAGGCCAGCAGCCGCTCTTCGATGTCTCGCTTGTGCGTCGGTTTGGCGATCGCGTGCCCTTCGTCGGGATAGATCACCAGCTCGGTCGGGACGTGCAGCGCCTTGAGCGCGTGCCAGAACTCGTAGCCTTGCGGCGTCGGCACCTCGGAATCGCGATCGCCGTGCAGCACCAGCGTCGGCGTCTTCACCTTCTTGATGTAGGTGATCGGCGACGAGCGCGAGTAGGCCTCCGGCTTGTCGTAGACCGACGCGCCGAAAAACGGCAGCAGCCAGGTGTCGATTTTGTTCTGCCCGTAGTAGCTCTGCCAGTTCGCAATGCCGGCGCCCGCGACCGCCGCCTTGTACCGCGTCGTCTGGGTCACCGCCCACATCGTCATATAGCCGCCATAGCTCCAGCCGATGATGCCGGTGCGGTTGGGATCGATCGGCGCGGCCTTGACCGCGGCGTCGACGCCGGCCTCGATGTCGCGCATGTCGCCGTACCCGAAATCGTTGACGTTGGCGAGGGTGAAGGCTTCGCCGCCGCCGTAGCTGCCGCGCGGGTTCGGCAGCAGCACGAAGTAGCCGCTCGCTGGCAGCACGGCGTTCCAGCGCGACGGCCAGCCCGGAAAATTCGCCGCCGACGGACCGCCGTGGACCGAGACGACCAGCGGATACTTCTTCGACGGGTCGAAGTTGGCCGGATACATCAGCCAGCCTTGCACCTGATACTTGTCGCTCGCCCAGTGCAGGCTCTTCACCTCGCCCCACAGCGGTTTGATCGCGGCGTTGACCGTCGTCTGCGCGGTCCAGGCGCCGATGGCGCCGGCGTACACCTCCGGCGCCTGCTGAAAGGACTGCAGGACGGCGGAGGCCGCATCCGCGCTGCTCGCGATTGAGCCGAACGTCATCATCTGCTGCGGCGTGGACCACACCGTGGTCCTGGCGCCTCCGGACGCCCCAACGGTGACGAGCGCCGATCGGCCGTCGACGTACTCTTGAAACAGGATGCGGCCGTCGGAACGCCAGGCCAGCATCTGTGCCGATCCTTCGAGATTCGGCGTGACGTTCTTCGTCGCGCCGCCGGCAGAGGGCACGACGTAGATGTCGCCGCCGGTCAGACCTTCGTCGCTCATGATCCCGTGAATCACCGCGATCGATTTACCGTCCGGCGACCAGCGCGGTCCGGCAATCTGCAGCGGCGGCTTCCAGATCGACGTCGTCTTGCCGGTGGCCGCGGCGACGACGTACAGCTGCGCGATCCAGTAGTTGTTCGTGCCGGATCCCTCGACGGCTTCCGCCACGAACGACTGACCGTCGGGCGACCAGTCGTAGTCGTACACGAACATGTTGGCCGGACTGACCTCACGCACCTGGCCCTTGTCCACGATCGCAATCCTCTGCTCTTCGGCCACGTCGCCGACGACGCCGGCGTCGGGTTTGTAGGCGACGAGGGCACCGGTGCCCTGCGTCGAGCCGGCGACGAAGAGGACCGCGAGCGTTTTGCCGTCCGGCGACCAGGTCGGATGCGCCAGTTGTCCGACGACGTTCGTTTGCCGGCCCGGATTCATCCCGCCGAAGACCGCGGCGCCGCGCGGGAGCGACATCCGCCAGAGTTGCAGCTGATGCCGCGCACCGGCGTCCGACAGGAACGCCAGCGTCTCGCTGTCGGGTGACCACGCGACGCCGCTCTCCTCGAACGCCGCGGTGCCGTCTCCCGCCGTCACGCGGCGGGGCTCGCCTGACGGCAGGTCGCGCACGTAGATCGCCGTCGTCCCGTCGGCGGCCGACACGTCCTCGACCCAGGCGACGCGGCGGCCGTCGGGCGAGATCGCCGTCTCGTGAAAGGCGCGGACGCGATCGAGCGTATCGAGGATGCCGCCAATCGATCGCGCCGGCGGCTGCGCGGCATGCGGCGAGGCGGACATCGCCGCCGCCGTGAGAGCGGAGAGGGCGAATAAGCGAGGGCTCATCCGACCACTATAATCGGCAACGGTGGCTGCTGAACGTCGGATGTGACTTCCACCACGTCACGGCGGTGTCACGCGACCTCGCCAGCACCATCCACGACAGATCGCTCAGTCGATTCAAACTCCATAGCTTGACTGCGTCCGCCGCAAACGCCAGCGGCTTCATTCAAACGGAGGCCGGCAGGAGCCCCGGGGCCTCTCGTCGGCGTTCGCAACGCGGCTTACGCCTCGACGAGAATCACCAGTGTCTCGGGCGCCACGCCATCATGGGCCATCGCCTCCGCGGCCGCCGGGCTCTGCATGACGGCGTTCAACGCATCCATGTCCGGCACATCCATCACCACGGCCACCCGCTTCGGGTTCTGCGGATCCACGAACGTCCGGATGTTGGTGACGCCAAGCGGTCCAAACAGCTCCTTTCGCTTCGGCGAGCGCAGCCAATGATCCTGACCCTTTGTGATGTCGTGATATCCAACGATCGTCGGCATGTTGTCTCCTTCGTGAGGATGCCGGGGCATGCTACCACCGTGATCCGTGGATGGAACAGGCTGTCTCCGATCATGGTCGACGGCGCCGTACCACGCCCTGTTCGAAGCGCGTGCGGAGCTGGCAGCCCCTGAGATGCTACCTGTGATGCCGGCGGAGGCGAACATAAACGAGCGTCGAGGTTCTTGTGCGCTGGGCTTTGAGCAAGCGGATCTCGCCGACGTTCCCGTCAGCTGCTCACAATGCGCACTGAACCTACCGATTCAATCGAAGGTCGATTGCTTGAGACGCTGCCAGTTGTCGGACCGGGGCCGGCCCGCCCAGTTAACGATCTGTCGCGAAGGGTGTGCCTAACGACGAGGCTCCTCTGTATCCGGGTCAGTGGTGGGCGCACCTGGTGGGCGCACGTCGAGTGCACCCGCATGAACACGACGCCAACTATCCTCCCCAAATAGATCGAGGAGTTCTTGATATTCTGGGGTGTGCGACGTTTGCTGGCCACTCTTGATGAGTACGCCCGGTGCCGGATCATCACGGCCGTCTCCCGAAGTCGCTGGAACGCTCCAGAACTCTCACCGCATCTCGAGCCTGGCGGGCGCGGTGGTGGGCCCTTCGAACGGTCCCGTGAATCGGCCGGTCCCTCTCCGAATGCGGTGTTTACGCGATGGGGGAGGCGACGCTGGGCCTCCTGGCCTTCGACGATCGCCTCCCACGACTGAACCCTTCGCCGTGCAGATTGTCAACTAGCTCGGTGCACAAGTGATCGGCGTCTGCAGCACGAAGAATGTGGACCATGGTCCGGTTAATCGTTAGCGATCCGCAACAGTAGGCTCACGGAGATCATGCCGAAAGAGTTGCTCTTCGCTGGGCATGCCAACATCGACGGCTCAGACCTACGGGACTCGTCGTTCGATTCTGATACGTCCCTGGTGGCACATGTAGCACTGCGTGCGGGGCATCCGTCCGGTGCTGTCAAAGTAGGTGGGAATCAGATCGAAGATCGTCGACATCAACGTGACCATCTGATGTGCCGGCTTTGAGGCGTCGATCCAGTCGCGCTCGACGTGGCAGTGGGAACATTCGACGCCAAGCGAGGCCGCGTACACACTCATCGTCAGATCGAGGCCCTGGCGTCCGCCCGCGAAGTCCGTTGCATGAGCGACCGCGATCGATTCCCAGTTGGTGCGGGGCAGTCGCGCTGGGATGGCAAGGCCCCGATGGCAACTCCAGCAGGTGATACTGCCCACTTCCCGGAGGGGTCCGTCATTGAGCCCCTGCACCATCCGCTCCATGCGCCGAGCGAAATCGAACGTGGGTTTTGAGGCATCGGTGAAATCGTTCACCACGTGGCAGTGGTCGCAGTCGACGCCCAGCGAACGGTTGTACCAGCCGTGAGGCTGCATGATCCGGTCGGACCTGCGCCCGCGCGCCGACAGCCGCTTCGTACAACGTCAACGCGACGGCCACCGGGATCACGCCAGCCCGCATGGACTCATGAGTCTACTCTCTGTACCCTGTGCCTACCAGAAAGTCCATCTCGTCGAATTCTGAAGCGGCGGAGATGGTGACGGGCTTTCTGGCGGACGGGTGCGGTTCGGCTGGACCGAACCGCTGGTGGTTTTTCAAGATCGTGACCGAGGTTGGAGTCGCTCGGCGAACCGAAGTCAATCCTCGATGTCCCTCAAGAGCCGACGACCCCCCAGGGAAATGCGGAAAGCCACAAGACTCAGAGCCAGGATAAAGAGAAAGGTAGCAAGGCCAGTCATGAAGTACCAAGCGGACGTATTCGCGGTCATCGGACTGATGAACACAATCACAACGATGTAGACCGCAACTGCCATTGCCAGGAGACCGAAGCGCGCGGACAGAAAGACAAGCAAGGGAGCTTGGAGAAGGTATATCAGGAGCGTCGCCCATGAAGCCGAGGCCAAGAAACCCAGCAGGCCCAGAACCAGTCCGACAACCGAGGCCACGACCCAGTCTTTTCGCAGAAGTCTCTTCAACAGAAAGAAAGCAACCATAAAGGCGAGCGCGTTGATCATCGCGAACCCGACACTATTGACGAGCGAGGCCACGAAGGAAGCGGGTCCGAAGATGCCCGCGGGAATACTGGCGACCGGCAGCGCCTCGGGGTAGCCCCGCCGTGTAGCAATGAATTCAGCAAATCTGAATAAGCCGATTGCGGCGACTGCCATGGCACACCCGACCAGCACGTCACGGCCTACAAGCGGATCGCGCCACTCTCCGAACAAGAGTCGGGTCCAGGAAACGAGACTCTCCGGCCAGCGACGGCGTATGACCGGTTCGAGCGCCAAGTAAAGCAGCCAGACGACACCTGCCTGCAGGAGAGCAAGGCCCGCGAACGAAATGAACAAACGAAGCTCGGCCGGGGCCGCGACGTGGTGCTCCAGCAAGATCCAGGACGCGGTATCCAAAGTCAGGAACAACAACGCCAGTCTTAGCGCACCGCGACGGTCTCCCCGTCCGAGACGAATGTTCCGTCGAACCAGGAAGAATGCTCCAGTTGCGATCATGAGCACGGTAACGCCGGTAGCTATAACTGAGACCTGCTGGGTACCGGAGGGCGTCGTAAGACCCGTGTTATCCGCCCGGCTCCATGGCCCCACCACCCGGAAAGCCACAGGCTTGCCCCTATAGCCTGCAGTTTCGATGCGAATCGGGATCTCGCTTATCGGCGAGAGACTTCCCTCCCACGCTGCGTGAGCATCCGCGTAGAAGAGAGGCTTCCAGGGAGACTCAGACGGGGTAAATTCCGATTCATCCAGGCCTGCTTCCGAAAAAAGGACAGACCAGTTCGGCGCCGATGCGGACGTTCCCGTGGATTCGACGGAAGAGGGCAGGACGGTCAACTCTCGGAGTCGGCCCTCGGTGTCGAGTTGAATCCGTGCTTCTCCTGAAAATCGCATCGGGGGATCAGTAAACGTCGTGTTCCCCCCAACAAGCCAATGATCGAGCGGCTCGGGACTCTCGCGATACCAGAACCGGAGGCTATATGGCTCCAGCCTGCGCCATAACGCCGTCGCCTCGTCTCTGCCGAGCATCCGGCTCAGTAGCAGAGGAGTAAAGGCATAGGAATAACCGAGCGCCTGGTCCCTCGAGCTGTACGAATATCCGACGTTCTTGAGGACTTCGCGGGCCCTCTCAGCGAGAAGGGCCGGAGACTTCCCTGGTGGGACACGCAAGAAGAGTCGCCCTTCAATTTCCGAGGCAACTGCCGCCAGCAGACCCAAGACGATAAACACCAGCAATGCTGCTCCGAGCACCGGCTGAAGCCCTTCCTTCAAACCCGCTGCCGCCACCATCTCCGGAGAGGGAGTTTCCCCGGCGGCCATCGCTGCCGCGAGAGGGTCGCCGGGAATTGACGCTGCGAGTTGCGACGCGGAAGCCGGCCGGTTTTGCGGGTTGCGCTCGAGGCATCGCACAATGAGCCGCTCCAGAATTGGATCGATGCCGCTGCGGATGTTCGATGGCGCCTGGGGTGTGTGCGCTGCCTTCTGTTCTCTGAGTTCTGAAATCGTTTCTGCCGTGAATGCTCGCTTTCCGGAGCACAGCTCGTAGAGGATCAATCCGAGCGAATAGATGTCGCTGCGCACCGTGGCGCGCTCACCCGCCAATTGTTCCGGAGCCATATAGGCTGGTGTTCCCACAATCTCGCCAGTCTGCGTTGCATCCCCCATCGCTACAGCGATCCCGAAGTCCGTGATGCGGACACGACCGCGACCGTCAATCATGATGTTGGCGGGCTTCAGATCACGATGCAGGACGCCTCTCTCGTGCGCCGCCGAGAGCCCGGCGGTGAGCTGACGGGCGATATCGAGTGCCTTCTCGTTCGTAAGGAAGCCGATCCGCCTGATCAGCGACGCGAGATCTTCGCCGTCGATGAACTCCATGGAGAGAAAGTGCAGGCCTTCGGATTCCGCTACGTCATAGACGCGGCAGATATTCGGGTGTGACAGCTGGCGTGTGATTCGGACCTCTGCGAAGAAGCGTTCTCGTTGGGCGGGATCGGTCGACAATGCCGACGCAAAAAACTTCAGGGCTACGACTTGGCCCAACTTGAGGTCGTCAGCGCGATAGACCTCTCCCATCCCACCGCGTCCCACCAGCCCGACGATGCGATACCGATCCAGAAGGATCGTGCCGGGCGTGAAGCCTCTAGGTCGAATCGAACCGGAAGAACCCGCGGCGACTTCAGACGAGCCAAACCGCGTGACCGCGGGCGACGGGATCGAGTCGGCCGCCATGATGTCTGCGAAGAGCGCCGCAAACGGCGTTTCGAGGAATGTGTCAGGAATCCGTGCGAGAAGCGCGTCAACCGCGCGGCGCAGCCCGCGATCGTCTCCGCACGCGGCCTCGAGAAACGCCTCGCGGTCCCTAGAGTGGCGTGTCAGCGCCTCGCGACAGATTTCCTCGATTCGCTTCCAACGGTTCGCGTCCGTGTTCATGCAAGGATCTTCCGCATCAGCTCTCAGCGCTTGCGGGGCCTCTATTCTAGGCGTTTTCTAAGAGTGTCCCGACGCCAGTCCGCCTCCGCGTTCCATTGCAGGAGGGGCAGAGTAAGTTCGATTCGGTTGTGCTCACGGATTCGGTAACGGTGAAACGACCGGCTCGTCGATCAACGGGATCGTAATGCGCACGGTTCACGGAGTGGTCGGTGGCTCAGGGGCGGGAATATTGTGTCACTTGGGGATTAAGTCATAACGCGTCGTCAGCAGCGCTTCGGGCTGGGAAGAAGCGTCGACATGGAAACCGACGCGAGATTTTGTTGAGGAAAAGTTGGTGGACGGCAGGAGGCTCGAACTCCCGACCTCCGCGTTGCGAAAACGCTCGAGTCGTCGGCGGAAACCGTAGGCGGGGCGAAGCTTCGAGCGTATGCAGCTTGAAGTTAGGCGGTTCGTCGTCAGACTCGCCGTCGCCGGCTGCACGGATTCGCGCGTCTGTCCGGTTGTCGGCATTGTGGTGTTTGTGGGTAAGCGGTCAAAGTGCGATTAACGCAACGTTGGCGCCCATCCAGATTTCTGCGCGGTCCTGTTTGTATGACGCCGGCGGCAATCGCATCTCCAGATGCAAGCAAAGAACTGTACCCAAAACTGTACCCCCTCCCGCTCGGATTTCATGTGACTTGGTATGACGAGTCGATGGTTTCGATTCGTCACTTCGCGCCCGTATCTATTGGCTGAAGTCACTCAGTGCGACGCAGCCACACATCGGCTCGCCGCGACTGTTAACCGGAGGGTTGTTGGTTCGAATCGAACCTGAGGAGCCAATTCTACTCCGGTCTATTCCGGAGACATGGGTGAGGTGAATTCAATTCCTCGACGCAACACCATAAGCGATGGGAGGCGATATGGGTGTGCGTTGGTCAAGGATGTCATGGAGCGAAAGGAACGAGCTATGGGGGCGATGGCGTCGTGGCGAATCGCTCCGCGACATTGCCCACGCGCTGCGCCGTGCGCCGAGCGTCGTCTACACGGCAGTTGAAACGGGAGGCGGAATTGCGCCGCGGCCACGGCGGCGGTCCCGGCTCGCCCTTACACCCGCGGAGCGGGAAGAGGTTTCACGCCAGCTCGCGCTCGGCCAATCCTTCCGCGCGGTATCAGCCAGCTTCTCGGTCGAGCGCCGTCCACGGTTTGTCGCGAAGTAGCGCGAAACGGTGGGCGTGGCGTCTATCGGGCGGCCGTCGCCGACGGACGTGCCTGGCGACGGAGCCATCGACCCCAGCCGTGCCGTTTGTCCACCCGGCCGGCACTCCGACGCGCCATCGCGCACAAACTCGCACAGCAATGGTCGCCACAGCAGATCTCAGGCTGGCTCCGATGTACCTTTCCGAGCGATCCTGACATGCAGGTGTCGCCCGAAACCATTTACCGAAGTCTGTTTGTTCAGAGTCGCGGCGTCCTCAAACGTCACCTGCTCCAGCACCTACGCCGCCAGCATCACTTTCGGCACGCGCGCGTAGCGGCGCGGCGGCAGCCACGACAGGGCCAAATCCTCGACGCGATCTCGATTCGCCAGCGACCGGCGGAGGTCCAGGATCGAGCGGTGCCGGGCCATTGGGAAGGGGATCTCCTAGAAGGCGCTCGGGGCACGTTTGTGGCGACGCTCGTCGAACGTCAATCGCGTTATGTGATGCTGGTGCGGTTGCCTAACAAGGCAACCGGGACGGTGACTCGCGCCCTGGCGCGGCGCATTCGACGGCTCCCGCACGGGTTAATGCGATCGCTGACGTGGGATCGAGGCGGCGAACTCGCGGCGCATCGCGCGCTCACGATTGCGACCGACGTCCGCGTGTACTTTTGTGACCCGCAGAGTCCCTGGCAGCGCGGGTCAAACGAAAACACCAACGGCCTACTGCGCCAGTACTTGCCCCATGCCGCCGACTTCTCCGGCTACAGCCAGGCGCAGCTGGACGCCATCGCGTTTCGCCTGAATACTCGACCCCGATTGACGTTGGGATATCAAACGCCCGCAGCTAAACTCGCAGCGATCGTTGCGACGACGGGTTGAAAACGCGTAACACGTTCGACCCGAACGGATTCTGGATCGGTTCGAGCCGGCAGGTCTCGTCATCGAAATAGCCGAGATCGTAGTGCATGAAGGTGACGAGCCAGATCCGCTCGCCCACCTGGGTCACGCCGACGTTCTGCCCCGCAAACACCTGACTAAGATTCACTTTCCGCCGCTTGAAGCAGATCCGGCCGCAATGCGTCACGGTAATCGTCTGGTCGTGAAACGGGTAGGTCAGATCCTCGAGGCCGCGATAGACGCGTGGTGAGCGCGCATAGACGTCGGCGGGCACTTTCATCGCCAAGGCCTGATGCGGCCTGTGGTCCGCAAAAAGTCGATCCGGTGTGAATCCTGGAGTGACTTGACCCGCCGGCGGCGAATCGATCGTCCTGCACGCCGATGGAAAGGGGATCAACCGCAGCAGACCTTCGCGTCGTACCATCGGCCGCATGGCGCAGTCCCGTTTCCACGGCTTCGTCCCAACGATCTTTCGTGTCGCCGCCGACGTCCTGCGATTCGTTTCCTCCATGTGGCGCTCGCACGCGCAGCTCGCCGCCGAGAATCTGTTCCTGCGCAAGCAGTTGGCGTTGTACCTCGAGCGGAACGTCAAGCCGCAGCGGGCCGATGAGGCGACTCGAATTACCCTCGTCGCGCTGTCGCGGCTGATCGGCTGGCGTAGAGTCCTCACCGTCGTCAAGCCTGACACGCTCATTCGATGGCATCGAAAAGGCTTTCGGCTGTTGTGGCGGTTAAAGTCGTCGCCGGGCGGCCGGCCACGATTGCCGGCGGAACTGCGAGAGCTGATCGCGGACATGGCTGCGGCAAATCGCACATGGGGCGAGGAACGGATTGCCTCGGAACTGCTGGTGAAGCTGGGGATTCGCGTCTCGCCGCGTACGGTTCGGCGATACATGCCGGCCGGTAACGGATCCAAGCGCGGGCCAGGAACTCAGGCCTGGAACTGCTTCGTGCGCAATCATGCGCTGGAGATGCTCGCCTGCGATTTCTTCGTCACGGTGACGGTAACCTTCCGCCTGCTCTACATCTTCGTGGTCTTGGAAGTGGGGACGCGTCGGATCCTGCACTGGAACGTAACCGACCATCCGACGGCCGACTGGACGACCCAACAGTTCCGGATGGTGGTGTCGGGCGAGCAATCGCAACGGTTTGTCGTCCACGACCGCGACTGCATCTACTCCGAAGGTGTCGATCAGACGATCGCGGCGATGGGGCTGACGGTCCTCAAGGACGCCCGTGCGGGCGCCGCAGGCGAACGCGTTCTGCGAACGCTTGATCGGCACGATCCGCCGTGAGTGTCTGGATTTCATGATTCCGCTGAATGACCGTCACGTCCGACGTCTGCTCCGGGAGTGGATCGCTCACTACAACCGCGGCCGCCCGCACTCGAGCCTGGGACCAGGCATTCCCGATCCGCCTTACGATCGCCTGGTATCGTTCTCGAGCGGCCATCAGATTCGTGATGGTCATCGCGTTGTCGCGGAGCCAGTTCTCGGTGGACTGCACCACGAGTATCGTCTCGAGCCGATGGCCGTATGAGCTGACTTGAGGCCGTCGCGAGTTTTTGCGGACAACAATACTCAGGAATCTCTCGCTGAGCAACGCCGCCCAACGACGCAATCGGATTGGCTGAGCTGGTGTGACTGACGGCGCCGTTGCGATGATTTCCGTTGCCCGTGGTTGGTGAGTCGATCTATCTTGCGCACACATTTGGAGGTGCGCATGGCGAAGCGAATCACAAAGAGTGCTGTGAACTCTACGCTCAAGCAGGGCATCGCGACGAGTATCAAGAAGGCGTTCGGTGCCGATCACGCGATTCATATCAAGGAGTCCGGACCGACGTGGGTCAACAGCCCGCACCGCGATCTCGGCGACGCCGTCATCAACCCGGTCATCAGCAAGAAGATCATCGTTAGCGTGAATCGCAGGAAGTAGGCTCGCTCGACCTCATTCCTGCTCAGTGTGCGGAGGCGGCGTCTCGAGCAGGCTCGCGGTCCTCTCGACGTGCGCCCCGGTCTGCTTCGACAGCCTCTCGGGAGCCTCGTCGTGAACCTGATGGTCGTGGTGAAAGTCTCGAAGCTGTGCAACCTGCGGTGTGAGGACCTGCTACGAGACGCCGTGGCTTGGCGATCCGGCGCGGCTGACGCTCGAGGACATCGCCGCGATGTTCAGGGCCACGGCCACGGTGCTGGAGGTTGCCCCGCCGGAACGCCGCCGGATCACCTTTTACTGGCAGGGCGGCGAGCCTTTTATGTTGCCGATCCCTTACTGGCGCGCGATTCTCGATCTCGAGCGCCAGATCCTCGGCCCAGGCGGCGCGGTGGTTCGCAACGAAATCCAGTCGAACGGCACGCTGATTCGCGCCGAGCATCTGCCCGTTCTAAAGGACTACCTGCTCGGCCTGTCGTTCGACGTCGCGAATGATCTGCGCGTGACGGCAGCCGGAGGGTCGACCACCAGGAGCGTCATCGACGTCCTCGATTGGCTGCTCGCTGAGGGCGTTACGCTGAGCGGCTGCATCGCTGTGGTCTCGCGGCAGAATATCGACCGGCCGCTCGAGGTCGCGGACTTCTTTCTGTCGCGCCGCCTCGACTTCCGGCTCCTCAATATCTACACTGCCACCGATGCGCTCCTGCAGGTGCGTCGGCAGGCGGTCGAGTGGGAGCGGTACCTGAAGTTCTGCGAAGCGCTTCTGACCGACGGACGCGTTCTCGAGGCGCTCGGGTCGGGCGTCTCGATCGAACCGCTCACTACCGCTCTCGACATGCTCGAGGGACACCAGTCGGGCGAGCGGGATGCGATCGAGGCGGACGGCTCGCGCGAGTGGGTGCTGGTCGTCAATACGAACGGCGACCTTTATTCTGCCGGCGACCTGTACAATCCGGAGTTCCGATACGGCAACATCTGTCGTGACGAGGTCGCGATCTGGCTCGACTCCGCAGGTCGGCGGCGCCGCATCGCGCGCGGACAGCAGCGGATCGAGTCCACCTGCAAGCGCTGCTTCCTCTTCGGGCGTGGGTGCGACGGCACCTATGTAGCCAATTGTACGCCGGAAGAAGCTCGTGCCTTCGAAGCGATGGGCACCTGCTACTACGGATGGCTGGCGGCGGCAGCGCAGCGACATGGCATCGAGCAGCACACCACGCCATGCACATCGGCTTGATCGTCAAGGTCTCGAAACTGTGCAACCTGCGCTGCACCTATTGCTGCGAAGGTGCGGAGCTGGCCAATCCGCGGCGTATGCGCGTCGAGAACATCGGCGCGATGTTCCGCGCCGTGGCCGGTCTCCTGCGGCAGGTCGGACCGAAAAGCCGCCACAAAGTGACCTTCTACTGGCACGGCGGCGAGCCGTTTGTCCAGCCAATCGCCTACTGGAACGAGATCCTCAACGCGCAGCAACAAGTCTTCGCGAACCTTGCGTTACGTGTGCGGATTCTGAACGCCGTTCAAAGCAATCTCACCACCATCACGCCGGCGCATCTCCCACTGCTGAAGCATTTTCGTCTTGGTTTTTCGTTCGACGTGATGAACCGGCTGCGCGTGTTCGCCGGCGGGCAGGACAGCGCCCAGCGGGTCATCTCGACGGTCGAATGGCTGACCCGCTGCCAGGTTCCGCTTGCCGGCATCGTCGTCGTCTCGCGCGCCACCGTCGATCATCCCGATGCGGTGGCGGAGTTCTATCTGAGTCGACGGCTGCCGTTTAGGTTCATCCAGCTCGACGAAGGGCTCGAACATCTGCCGGCGGTCGCCGCCGACCGCGTCAGCTTCGATCAGTATCTGGCGTTCGCGAGGGCGCTTTTCACGAACGCGGCTGTCCAACGTGCCCTCGTCGAGGGCTTGCGCATCGATCCGATCACGATGGCGGCCCAGGCTTGTGAACAGAACAGCCGTCGATCCAAGCCGGCCCTGTCGCTGCGTGAGTGCGCCGAGCGGGAGCACCTTCTCGAGGTCAACACGGACGGCGAGGTCTATTCGACCGCCGACTACCCGTACCGCAACTGGTACGGCAACATTTTCACCGATTCGATCGAGCAGCTGCTCCTGTCCGATTCGCGCCGGCACCGTATCGAGCAATCGGCGCAGCGGCTCGAGGAGGTGTGCAGCGGCTGCGAGTTGTTTCGCCGTGTCTGCAACGGAACGTGGGTCGCGCACGCGACGCGCGCACAGTACGAAGAGTTCCGGCGGCACGGCGGCTGCGAGCTGCGTGTGATTGCCGGATGGATGGCGCCAGTCGCCCGGAGGCGACATCGAGCGCACGATGGCCAGCATCAACTATCTCACCACGCTTGACGATTTCCTGGTGCGCTGGGATCAGCCAGCATCGCTCACTGCATCGGGTCGGCGCGTCCGCGGCCCGGCCGGCGGCGGAGCTCCCGTCTACGCTCGGCACCATCCTCGCTTCCACGAATCGCTGGAGGCAGGTGTCCGGCCGCTGGTGCTCGCGTTGGTCGAGCATTTCGATTGCGTCACTTACTCGAGCTGCGAAGGTCACCCCGCATCGCGCCGACGAGTCATGCGCCCGCTGCACGTCGGCGTGGTAGGCCGCACTGCCGCCGAGCATGCGCGACTCCGCGAGCAGCTCCAATCGCTGATTCGACGCGTGCAGTCCCGCACGTTTGTCCGAGGCGCATCGGTGCGCGTCGAGGTCGGAAAACTCGATTCGGAATCGGGGCCGCGGCCGTGCGTCGATCTCGTGCTGGACGCCACCGGATCCGAGCGGGCGTATTTCGCCGCGCTCCCGCGGCTGACGCGCGCGCTCATCCGCGAGGTGACGGCGCTCGCGGCGGCACCGGGTGGCGAAACGGCGACACCGGCCGCGCTGACCTACCCGGGTGCCACGGCATCCCTGGCCTCGACGCGTCTCGGACACCTGCGCCGCTGCTACGAGAAGGCGCTGCCGTACCCGCATCTCGTAATCGCTCAGCTCCTGTCGCAGCACGAGGCGCGCACGCTCCGTGACGCGATTTCGGCCGAGGCCTGGCGGCGGGTTGAGCGGGAGGCCTATCAGTTCGACGTCGTCGATTTGCTGCGCGATTTCCGACGAGATCCGCCGTTCGCCCCCCTGCTCGACGTGCTCTCCAGCGCGGCGACCCGGCGCGCGCTACGCAATCTCACCGCGACCCCGTCGCTCGTGCTCGACTCGGTTCACGTGCACCGGATGTCGCGCGGAGACGCCGTGTTGGTGCATTCCGACGGCGAAGGACACTCGTCGGCGGTTCGGCTCGTGGTGTATCTGGACGGCCGGCCGTCGGCCGCTGGCGGCGTCCATCTGTTCTTGCGCGAGCGGGTGCGCGACTTCGTGGTCGAGAAGGCGCTCGTGCCGCGCGCCGGCCACGCGCTGCTCTTTCCGATGGGAGGCGCCGCCTTTCACGCGGTCACCCAGATTACCGGTGCACGACCGCGTCACACGCTAATCGCCACCTACGGGCCGCGAGACGGCGATGACTGACTGGACCGCTTACGCCGCGCCCGTTACTCGGCACGGCCCCGCGGGGCTGACGGCGCGAACGGCGGCGCACTACCGCGACGTCAGCGACCGTTTCGTCGCCCGCCACGGCGCCGTCGTCAGCGCGATGCCGGGGAGCGGTGCCCTCTGGCGACGCTGGCGTGCTGGCGACGGCCGTTGGGCTGTCGATTGGCACCGCAGCGTCGGTGCACTCGAGCCTCGCGGGACGGTCAACCCCAGCGACGCCGCACGCAGCTGGGCGCAGTTCGCCCTGCATCTGTGCGAAGCTGGCGTGGACGGCGCGTGGTCTGCCTCGTTCGCGCGGCCGGTGGCGCTTCAGGTCCGGGACGAGCTCCATTCTCGCGTTCGCGCAGTGCGGTGTGTGCGACGCGGACCGACGTTTCGCACCGAGGTGACCCATGCTCCGTTTCGCGGCTCCCGCGCTTTGCAGACCGGTGCGACGGTCCGATCGCCGTACGTTCGGTGGCGCGGGCTGACGGTGAGCTTCATCCCGCTCGCGGAGTTCGCGCTCTTCGATGGACCGCACCGCGACACCCGCCCGCCGGCCGCCGACGGCGTCGAGGAGCAGTGGCTGTGGAACTTCGCGGCGGCGGCGCAGCTGCTCGACGAGTACGCACCCGAATACAGCCGATGGGTGCGCAGGGTCGTGCGTCAGGTGGTGGCGTTGCCCCCGGTTCCTGGCTGCACCATGTCGTCGAGCGACGCCCGCGCCCCCGGCGTTGTCCGTCTCTCGCTGGCGCACGACGCGGCGACCATCGCGGAGCTCCTCGTCCACGAAGCGACGCACGCCTATTTCCATCTGCTGGAGCATGCCGGACCGGTCGAAGATGGATCGGATCCGACGCTTTACTACTCGCCGTTCAAGCGCGCGATGCGCCCGATTCGCGCCATCCTCCTTGCGTTCCATGCGTTCGCCAACGTCGCGCTGCTCTACGAGACGTTGCTGCGAACTGGCGCACCGGTCAACGCTCCCGCAGTTCGCCATGCGCTCGAGGAGCTCACCGTCCATCTCGACGCCATTACACCCGCCTTGACCTCGACCTCCGCATTGACGGACCTTGGCGCTGCGATGCGCGACCTCTTGCTTCAGCGGTTGGCTGAAACGCGCCGCGCGGTCGCGTACGCCTGAGCCTGTCACGAGCATGAGGGCGATACTCGTTCGTGCCCGCCCGTCAGAGTCGCTTGGACCCGCGTCTGAATTGGCCGCGCGACTGTGTGTGGAACTCTTCGGATGGCCAACACTTCGCCTGCTCTTCGAAGGGTTCACACTCGACCTCCGGGGGATACACGGCGTCCATCACTGGGGCCGCGTCATCGAAAATGGGTTGCGGCTAGGAGAACGGAACGGCGCCAACCTGCGGGTCGTCGTCTGCTTCGGCCTCCTGCACGACTGCCGTCGACAAGACGACGCGTACGATCCGGGCCACGGCGCGAGGGCCGCACGGTTGGTCGACCGTATTCGACACACCCTCCGTCTCATTTCAAGTGAACCCGACCTCCTCGCGGAAGCGTGTGCACATCACAGCTCCGGCCGTCGTCACGCCGATCCGACGATCGGCACATGCTGGGATGCCGACAGGCTGGATCTCGCGAGGCCGGGAGTGGAGCTCACGCCGGATCCGCGTGCTCTCAGCACCGGACCGCCCACGTTGCTCGTTACGTGGGCGGTGAACCGGGCCCGAAACAACACGAAGGTGCGGTTCATGGAGCGGCTGGTCGCTGATGCGACGCGCGCCCGCAGAAGAGTCGGCTTATAGCGAACGTGTTCGATATTTCGATGCTGGCGTCGTCTGAAAAGGCGCTGGCGGAAACCCGAATCGGCGCTATGGCGAGTCTGGGCACGAGACGACGGCTCGTTTATGGATTGTGGCTGGCGGTTCAGCGGTGCCCCGACCGAGTCAACGAGGTCGTGCTCGCGACCTATCGTGAAGCGATCGCGGACGCGAATGCGCGATCGGCCTGCCGCCACACGGCGATAGTCCCCCAGGCTCCCGGCATCGCTTCAAGCGCCGTATGCGAATGTGTTCGCGACGCCGCGCTCCTCGAATCGACGGGCCGTGGCGAGGTGTCTGCGTCCGTCGAATCGATGTGGGCAACGCCGGAGGCACGGCGGTTTGCCGGTTCGGACACGCACCTCTCCTTCTATCCCAACGACTCACGCACGCTAGCGCGTTGCCCGCGCTACAGCAAGCCTCGGCTGTTCGGGTTCTTTCTGGCGCAGTTCCTGATACGGCTCAGGGAGGCGTCGGTGCCCGGCTGGGCGCAGCGTTCTGCCGAACGGCCGAAGGCGCGGAAACGCGACAGCCGCATCACCGATTTGGTCGATTCATATGTCAGCCGCATTCGTCGGCGGATCAAGGATGTCGGCCGCCCGTCGCTGGTGGACCGTGAGGGTTCGGCCGTGGCTGACGTTCTCCAGGAATTCGTGGCGCGCGGGTTTGTGCTCCACGGATCGGCGGCTCACGTCGATCGCCTCAGGCCGAAGCGCGGCAACTGCCTGAGTGGCACCGCGGCCGGTAATCTCGAGGCTTTGTACATCACCCGCGATCCGTTGACGGCAGTGTTCCGCGCGACCCGGAAGAACGCACCGTTCTTCAACTGCTGGGCCGGCATCGAAACGCGCTTCGCGTCGAACAAGATCTTCGCCGGGGAGCGGCGACTTGCCCGGTACAAGGGACATGCCGGGTACGTGTACGTCCTGCGCGCGGCAAAAACCGGATCGTCGGAGTTTCCGCATCAGCTCCTGCGCGGGTCGCAGTGCCCTTGCTTTCGAGTCCGTGTCGAGCCATCCGATTTCACAGGCACCGTGCATGTGATTCCCCCGTTCGAAGTCGCGTTCATTCACTTGATCGGCCAGTCAAAACAGCGACTGCTTGCAACTGGCTCCCGCCGCTGATGGGTGCCCGTACGCGCATCACTATCGACATCGCCCGTGCGGCGGGCTCTCAGTCGAAAGCGAGGGACGTCGAAGAGGTTGCGCTCAGCGTCGATCTGCGCATTCAGCGGAAACACCCAGATTGTTCTTTACGAGGCCGCGAACGGAATTCTGAAGACTTGGCCAACAAACGTCCTAAAGATCGGCCCAAGTATGGACGGCAGAACGGTTGACACCACGCTGATTGAGAACGTCCCAACGGCAACCAATGGCGTAGATGGCCATTCGGGTGAACCGTACCGGGATCGTGGGAGAGCAGTTAGTGTGAGTCAGGCCACCGCAGCCTGCTCATCGTAGCGCTGTGGTCCGCAAATATTACGCGGACGACTCTCCCAGGTTCCTGAGCTGATCGATCGAACACGGCGGAACTCTCAGCGGCTAGCTCTGCCGTTCCGGGTAGGATCCGACGGGTCATGACCAGGCCGCCCCGGATTCTGTGTCGAACAATCCTGCGCGTCGCCACGGACCTCGTCTCGTTGATGTCGTTGGCGTTGCGGTCACGTGCCCAACTCGCGGCGGAGAATCTATTCCTGCGAAGGCAGTTGGCGTTGTATCTGGAACGGCAGGCGAAGCCGCGCCGCGCTGATGATGCGACACGCATCACGCTCGTCGCGTTGTCGCGGTTTGTCGAGTGGCGTCGTGTTCTGATCATCGTGAAACCGGATACGCTCATTCGGTGGCATCGCAAGGGATTCCGGTTGTTGTGGCGATGGAAATCGAGTGCGCCCGGCCGTCCGCGTATCCCACGGGATCTGCGTCAGTTGATCATGACGATGGCCGTGGCGAATCGGACATGGGGCGAGGAACGGATCGCGGCCGAGCTCCGCGTGAAACTCGGCATTCGGGTGTCACCGCGAACCGTGAGACGGTACATGCCGGCGAGGCCACCGCGTAAGGCGCGGGGTCTGCAGGCGTGGAGCACATTCGTGCGAAATCACGCGCGGTCGGTCCTCGCGTGCGATTTCTTCGTGGTCGTGACGGCAACGTTTCGAGTGGTGTACGTCTTCGTCGTGTTGGAGGTTGACACGCGACGCATTTTGCACTGGAACATGACGGCGCATCCGACGGCGGACTGGACGGCGCAGCAGTTTCGGATGATCGTCCGAGGCGACGAGCCGCACCGACTCGTGATCCACGATCGAGACCGCATTTACTCGGAGGGTGTCGATCGGACGCTCGCGGCGATGAGTCTGACGGTGCTCAAGACACCAGTTCGGGCCCCACAAGCGAACGCGTTCTGCGAACGACTGGTCGGCACGATCCGCCGAGAGTGCTTGGACTTCGTGATTCCTCTGACCGAGCGTCACCTTCGCGCAGTCCTGCGGGAGTGGGTCATTCATTACAACCACGGCCGCCCGCACGCGAGCTTGGGACCGGGGATTCCTGACCCTGCTCCGGGCGAACTGATGGTCGAGCGGGCAAGTGGCCGGGTCCGAGATGACTATCGTGTCACCGCGACGCCAATCCTGGGTGGCCTCCATCACGAATATCGCCTCGAGCCGAAAGCAGCGTGAAGAAACGCTGTTCGAGATATTTGCGGAGACGGGTCCCGCTCACCGGTCTCGCAGCGGCCGACGACATCGATCTGCGGCTTCCTCACAACTGTTCGATTCTGTGCGGTTGCGATCCGGCAATGCCGCCTGGCGTTGGGTTCTAAGGCCGAGCTTGAGTGCCTCAATGGACAAGGTCCACGGATAGCGTGAGGTTAATGTAACCTCGGCCCGGAACGGGTTGGACGAGGTCCGGAATCTTGGTAATCTCCAACGTACGACACGTCGTCGTTTTGCCCGATTCGGGCGGGCCGTCCCTGCTATATTTCCTTGCCGACAACCTGCGAGTGGTGGTGCTGCCGGTCGCAGTCGCGCGCAGGCTCGCCGTGAAAGGACTCCTGGCGACGACACCAATCGGGAGGAGGTAAGGATAATGCTCGCTCAAGTGTGCACGCTGCTTCTGTCGGTCCTCGCGTTCCCATTCGGCCACGTGTTGGCGGACGAATACGACGACACCATAAGAGTGTTCCGCGATGCGGGTCAAAGCGCGACATTCTTCTCGAAGAGCTATGGCTACGCCGTGTTTCCGACCATCGGCAAAGGCGGCCTAATCGTCGGTGGTGCTCATGGCTCGGGCCACGTATACGAGCAGGGCAAGTACGTCGGTGACTCGTCGGTGACCCAGGTCACAGTGGGTCTGCAGGCAGGCGGCGAGGCCTACAGCGAGATCATCTTCTTCCAGGACAAGCGCGCATTCGACGAATTCACTGCTGGCACTTTCGAGTTCAGCGCGCAGGCCCAGGCTGTCGCGATTACGGCGGGCGCGTCGGCGCAGTCGTCGACCGGCGGCTCGACCGCCGGCGCGAGCAGCAGCAAGAAGGACGCGAAGACGGCGGGCGCCTATTACAAAGGCATGGCGGTCTTTACAGTAGCCAAGGGTGGAGCGATGTTCGAGGCGAGCATCGGCGGACAGAAGTTTAGCTACAAGAAGAAGCAGTAGCACAAGCTCCAGCGGCACGTGCAGCCGCAGAATTCCGAGGCGCGCCGCGAGCGCAGGGGCCGTAACGATCAACGCGGAGCTCGCGGAGAGCGCCGAGAAAGCCCAATCAGATACTTGTTTCTCTGCGATCCTCGCGACAGTAGCACCATCGGCGAGAAGTCCAGCCCTCCCATTGGCGGGACCACTCGGCGAATCGGTTTGAGGATGGGTTCGGTCAGGCTGTACACGATCTGCTGCCAGCGGACTCCGCGGATAGAGCCGCATTCAGAACAGAATCACCGCGACCAGGACGACAGGCACCGCCGTCAGCTTTCTTGGCTTGGCCGCAGACATGGTCGCGGAACGGCTGAAATATTTGAAGGTAAAGCTGCGGCCGTCGGCCGAAGAGATGACCACGCCGCATCTGGGACTGGCGTGGTCCGCAAATATTTCGTCCGACCAAAATTCGGCGCGCATCACGCGACCGTTCCAGGCAGTCCGGAACCTGGCACCGGTTGTGGCGTGCTTCCGCATGTGGAAACCGTCGTTCTTGGCCATCGCACGGCGGACCACTGCCGTCTGCTTCTCGACGTCCTGAGGTTCGTATCGCTCGGCTTCCGCTCACGATCCCAGCTGGCGGCCGAGACCCTGTTCCTGCGAAAGCAGCTGGCTCGTTATGCGGAACGTGGTGTCCGACCGCGTCGGGCCGACGATGCCACACGGATCTCGCTCGTCGTCCTGGCCCGCCTCATTGACTGGAGACCCGCGCTCACCATCGTGAAACCGGACACGCTGATTCGGTGGCATCGCAAAGGCTTTCGCCTCTTTTGGCGGTGGAAATCAAGGGCCGCGGGCGTCCGCCGCTCCCAGTCGAGGTGCAGCGCCTGATTGCGACGATGGCGCGAGCGAGTGTCACGTGGGGCGAAGAGCGGATCGCCGCCGAACTACGGCTCAAGCTCGGTATTACCGTGTCGCCACGGACGGTGCGGCGGTACATGCCTCCGACCGGACGCCCTCGCGTTCGCGCGTCTTCCCAGCGGTGGAGCACTTTTGTGCGCAACCACGCTCACGCCACGCTCGCGAGTGACTTCTTCGTGACGATCACCACAACATTCCGCACCTTGTATGTCTTCGTGGTCCTGGACGTCGGCACGCGTCGGATCGTGCATTGGAATGTGACCGAACACCCCACGGCGGCGTCGACGGTTCAGCAGTTCCGCGCCATCGTGCCTGGCGATCAGCTCCAACGATTCCTGATCCACGACCGCGACAGCATGGATGCAGCCGCCGTCGATGACGAGGTCACGGCGATAGGGCTGACGGTGCTGAAGATGCCGGTGCGATGCCCGCAGGCGAATGCCTTCTGCGAGCGGCTGATCGGCACGATCCGCCGACAGTGCTTGGATTGGCTGATCGTGCTCGATGAACGGTATCTTCAGTTCGTGATGCGGGAGTGGGTCGTTCACTACAACCACGGGCGACCACATACTAGCCTCGGTCCCGGCATTCCCGATGCGCCGCCAGAGAAGCTTGCGTGTTCACGCGGGCACCACATTGCTGCCGGCCATCGAGTCGTTGCCACCCCGATCCTGGCGGGATTGCATCAGGAGTATCGCTTGCAACCGCTGGCAGCTTAATCGCAGAGGGCGATCTTGCCCGTCCGGAATTATTGCGGAGGACACCGAGAGCGGAATCATCAAGGGCTACAGAATGCGTTGATCGCGGGCACGCCGGCGATCGGCGCGGTCGGCCGCGCGCATCGACGTCCGCGTTTAGGTGGGCTGCTGAACTACGACGAGCGCGCAGCATGAGCGGCGGCTCGGCCGAGAACTGGAACATTACGCGCTGGAAATCGCGTGCGCCCGGCCGGCCGCCGATTCCAGGGGATTTGCAGCTCAGCGGGCGGCGTGATGGTCACGTCGGCCGCGAGTCGGAACATTACGGCACAGGACGTGACGAGCTTTCGGGTTCTCAGCGCAGGCGATCGAATTCCTCCAGCGACGCATTGAGTTGTCGAAGAATTTTGAAAAAAAGTGGCGGGCCGATTTCTCGTCCCCCATGCAGCGGGATCGTTACGGACCTTCCATCGCTATGCGTCCAGCGTTCGTGGCTACCAGTCTGGCGGCGCCTCACGAAACCGAGCGTCAGCGCCGCTCGTTGAAACTGGCGCGCCGTCGCGCTAGGCATGCACGATTTCAGTCGTGTCCTTCGGAAGAGCTTGCCCGCGGTCCTGATGCTCCTGGGCGATCAAATCAAATACGTGCTGGAGTTCAGCCAGGGCCGCCTCGCGCGTGTCCATCAGCGCGTAGCAACCTCCGAGAGCCGGGATTTCGGCGACCCACGAGCCATCGTCTTGGCGGTAAAGGACGACCTTGTAATCGTCAAAGCCCATGACGCAATTATACGGCGAGCGAACGAGTCCCAGTCGCCAGTTCAAAAGTTGTCTCGCTGACACAGCCTGATTGGTGATTCCGGTCAACGAGGACTGAACAATCTCTGAACAATTCTTTGCCGAACGCCACGTATCACCAAGTTCTCATCCGAGCTACCTGCACGAAGAACCCGCGAGTCCAACCACCTGCGTTACGCTGTTAACCGGAGGGTTGTTGGTTCGAATCGAACCTGAGGAGCCAATTCACTCCGGTCCATTCCGGAGACATAGGTAAGGTGAATTCAATTCCTCGACGCAACACCATAAGCGATGGGAGGCGATATGGGTGTGCGTTGGTCAAGGATGTCATGGAGCGAAAGGAACGAGCTATGGGGGCGATGGCGTCGTGGCGAATCGCTCCGTGACATTGCCCACGCGCTGCGCCGTGCGCCGAGCGTCGTCTACACGGCAGTTGAAACGGGAGGCGGAATTGCGCCGCGGCCACGGCGGCGGTCCCGGCTCGCCCTTACACCCGCGGAGCGGGAAGAGGTTTCACGCCAGCTCGCGCTCGGCCAATCCTTCCGCGGTATCAGCCAGCTTCTCGGTCGAGCGCCGTCCACGGTTTGTCGCGAAGTAGCGCGAAACGGTGGGCGTGGCGTCTATCGGGCGGCCGTCGCCGACGGACGTGCCTGGCGACGGAGCCATCGACCCCAGCCGTGCCGTTTGTCCACCCGGCCGGCACTCCGACGCGCCATCGCGCACAAACTCGCACAGCAATGGTCGCCATAGCAGATCTCAGGCTGGCTCCGATGTACCTTTCCGAGCGATCCTGACATGCAGGTGTCGCCCGAAACCATTTACCGAAGTCTGTTTGTTCAGAGTCGCGGCGTCCTCAAACGTCACCTGCTCCAGCACCTACGCCGCCAGCATCACTTTCGGCACGCGCGCGTAGCGGCGCGGCGGCAGCCACGACAGGGCCAAATCCTCGACGCGATCTCGATTCGCCAGCGACCGGCGGAGGTCCAGGATCGAGCGGTGCCGGGCCATTGGGAAGGGGATCTCCTAGAAGGCGCTCGGGGCACGTTTGTGGCGACGCTCGTCGAACGTCAATCGCGTTATGTGATGCTGGTGCGGTTGCCTAACAAGGCAACCGGGACGGTGACTCGCGCCCTGGCGCGGCGCATTCGACGGCTCCCGCACGGGTTAATGCGATCGCTGACGTGGGATCGAGGCGGCGAACTCGCGGCGCATCGCGCGCTCACGATTGCGACCGACGTCCGCGTGTACTTTTGTGACCCGCAGAGTCCCTGGCAGCGCGGGTCAAACGAAAACACCAACGGCCTACTGCGCCAGTACTTGCCCCATGCCGCCGACTTCTCCGGCTACAGCCAGGCGCAGCTGGACGCCATCGCGTTTCGCCTGAATACTCGACCCCGATTGACGTTGGGATATCAAACGCCCGCAGCTAAACTCGCAGCGATCGTTGCGACGACGGGTTGAAAACGCGTAACACTTTCGGGCCGAACGGATTCTCGATCGGTTCGAGCCGGCACGTCTCGTCGTCGAAGTAGCCCAAATCGTACTGCATGAAGGTCACGAGCCAGATGCGGCTCGCCGACCTGCGGGACGCCGACGTTCTGCCCGGCAAACGCGTGACTGAGATTCGCTTTCTGCCCCTTTGAAACAGATCGGTGTGGCCGTCAACGGTGCCCGACTGGAGCTCGCCAGCGGCCAGACCAGACCTCAGACGATATCAATTTGACTGCTCGGTGAATGACATGAGGTCAATCTTGCCCAGTCGGCTCGGTGAATTTGCTGCATTCGGCTTCGTGCCCAATCGTCGGCATGCCGACTCCATTCCGGCCGGGGTGGAGGAAGCCTATCTCACGGTCCACAAAGTCGCGGAGCGGCTCAAGCTCAACGAGCCTCGGCGGCGCGGCGGAGCAAGCCGTCGACGACCAGACGTTGAGTATGGTATCGACCTTCGGGTGTCCCATCAGGGTCAGCGCCCCTCTCGCGCAACTAGCGCCCGGATTCGCTCCGCCGCACGCGACATCACGGCGCGGGGTGGGCGCCTCTTCCCTTCGGCGCGGCAGGCGGCCACGGTCGTCCGCAGGCGTGCGGCCATCGTGCCACAGCACCCGCACGTCTTGATGTGCCGTTCGACTGTCCGACGGCGAGCGGGCGTTAAGTCGCCATCCAGATAACGCGACAACTCCAACAACAGTGTGCGGCAGCGCGCGGACGGGCGAGTCGGAACAATCATTTCGCGCCTTGCCCCAAGTCCGCCTGGAGTTGCAGACGAGCCCGATGCAGGCGTGTCTTCACGTTGTCCTCTGAAATCCCCATCACCTGCGCGACCTCCCGCGTCGACAGGCCTTCCATTTCTCGCAGAAACACGATTGCGCGGTACGAGCCCGGTAGTCTGCGCAGCGCCGTTCGCAGGCGGCGACGGAGGCCAGCGTTGTCCGCGAGTTGTTCCGGATTCTTCCCTGGATCCGGCGCGTCCGGGTGCGTTGGACCATCGCGGCCGGGCAGCACCTCATCCAGCGACTGCAGCCGGGCCGGCTCGCCCACTTTCTTCCGTCTCCCCATCAGACAAGCGTTGCGCACCGTGCGATACAACCACGGCCGGAACGCCCCAGGCTCGCGGATACGTCCGACGTAGCGATACGTCTTGATCAGCGCCTCTTGCATCGCGTCCTCGGCATCGTCGGCATGCCCGCACACTGCGGTACTGAAACGCCAAGCGACTTCCTGTGTGCGCATCAGCAACCGATCTAGCGCTTCGGCATTGCCGGTGGCGGCTGCGCGGACCAGGTCCGTGTACTCATCCCGGACCGAGTTCGATGCGCCCTCCTCGTGAACAGGATTCATCCGCGGAAGTTTGGTGACACGCCTGCCACCGCCCGTCTTTGTCACCATCTTCTGTTTCATGAATCTCTGTCAGAGGATGATACGCCGCCCTGCGATCTACCTCCTTGTGACCACTCTGGGGCTGGCCGCGTCGGCCGCTGCCCAGACGCCGCTGAGCCTGACGGACGCCATCGCCCGCGCCCGCGCGCGGAACCCTGACGTCGGCACGACGGCGGCCGCGGAGCGGGCAGGTGCACAGCACGTCACGCAAGCTCGGGCCGGCTACTGGCCCAGAGTGGACGTCGCGGAGTCGTGGCAGCGCGGGAATCAGCCCGTGTTCGTCTTCAGCTCACTGCTGGCACAGCGGCAGTTTACGGCTGCCGACTTCGCGCTCGGCGCGCTCAATTATCCGGATGCCGTCGATAACTTTCGCACGGCGATCATGATCGAGCAGCCACTCTTCGACGGCACAACCCGGGCGACCGTCACCGCAGCTGGCGTCGGCCACGAAATCGCGACAGCCAGTCGCACGATGGTCGACCACGATTTGGCCGTCAGCGTGACCGACGCCTATGGACGGGTGCTTGTCGCAGCGGCCGCCAGCCAGTCTGCCGCGGCTGCTGCCGAGACCGCGCGCGCGGATCGCGAGCTGGCCGGCAACCGGCGTGACGCGGGACTCGTAAGCGATGCCGATGTCCTGCAACTCGACGTATACGTCGCCCGCACTCGTGAGTTGCAGATTCGGGCGACATCTGACGAACGGATCGCTAGAGCGCAACTCAATCAGTTGATGGGTGAACCCCTTGGCGAGGCCTTCGTGCTCGATCGTTCGCCCACGGCGTCGGTGATCGATGCGACCGATCTCGCGGCGCTCGAAGCCGAGGCGCTGAAGAACCGCCCCGACGTGAAGCTCGCGGCGCTGCAGGAGCAACTCGCCAGCGCTGCCGAGACGGCGGCGCGCGACGCATTCCTCCCGCAAGTGGCGGCGCAGGGTGGCTGGGAATTCAATGGCGGGGCCTGGAACTCACGCGCTTCGAGCTGGGTTGTGGGGGCCGTCGCCCGCTTCAATGTGTTTCATGGATTTGCGGACAAGGCGCGACTCGCCGAAGCGCGCGAACAGACGACCCGACGCGCCCTCGAACGCGAAAAGGCGGAGACCGCCGCGCGCCTCGACGTGCGCATCGCCACCGCTCGCCTCGACGCGGCCCGTGCCAGCGAAGCGGTCGGCCGCGCAGCCGTGGCGCAGGCGCGCGAGAGCCGGCGCATTATTCGCGATCGCTACGAGGCCGGCCTGACCGACGTGGTCTCGCTGCTTCGAGCCGCCGAAGGTGTGGTGCAGGCCGAGACACAACAGACCGTCGCCCAGGTGGCGGTGTTGACCGAAACCGCGGCGCTCGAACGAAGCCTGGGAAGAAGATGACCGACATGATGCCGAGAAGACATGCCCTGCTCGCGGGTAACGTCGCCGTGGTCATCGCCCTGGCTGGTTCCGCCGGCGTGCTGCCGGGCTGTTCGAGTCGCACGAAGACGACACCCGCTGACACGGAGGCGCCGATCGCGGTCACGGTCGCGACCGTGGCGATGGCCGACGTCGCTGACACGTTCGAAGCCGGTGGCGTGGTGCAGGCAAGGACGACCGCCGCGATCATGGCGCGCATTCTGGCGCCGGTCCGAGAAGTCCGTGTGGCGCCAGGCGATCGCGTGCGTGCAGGTCAAGTGTTGATCGTGCTCGATGGAAGCGACCTTGCCGCTCGTGCGCAAAGCGCTCGCGCGGCCGCGCTGGAGGCTGATCAAGGTGTCATCGCCGCCGCGTCCGAGCAACAGGCGGCCGATGCCGCGCTCGCGCTGGCGCGAGCGACCCACGAACGCATTGCAGGTCTGCACGCCAAGCGATCGGCCACGCCGCAGGAGCTCGACGACGCCACGAACGCCCTCCGCGCGGCCCAGGCGCACGCGGCTGGCGCGGCGGCCCGGGCGCAAGCCGCGGTGTCAGGCGTGGACAGCGCGCGTGCCGCGAGCGAAGCGGCAGGCACGACGGCGTCGTTCGCGCTCATCACGGCGCCCTTCGACGGAGTGGTCACTGAGAAGATGATCGAGCCCGGCAATATGGTGGCACCCGGCACGCCGCTGATGCGCCTGGAGGATACACGTGGCTTCCGGCTCGACGTCCGCGTGGATGAATCGCGGATCGGACAGATTGCACCCGGCGCCATCGTGCGCGTCTCGCTCGACTCAGGCACGGGCGGCGCGGCGACGAACGTCAGCGGTACGGTGACGGAAATCGGTCGCGCGGTTGAGGCCGACGCGCGGGCGTTTCTGGTCAAGATCACGCTACCCGATACCATCGGGCCGCATTCGGGGACGTTCGGTCGGGCGCGGTTCAGCGGCCAGGCACGTCGCGCCCTGAGAGTGCCGGCGGGCGCGCTGATGCACCGCGGCCAGGTGACGTCGGCCTTCGTCGTCGAGAAGGGCATCGCACACGTGCGGCTCGTGAATGTGAGCGGGACCGAGGTGCTGGCGGGCCTGTCCGAGGGCGATGTGGTGATCGTCGGGGCGCCTCCGAGTGTGACCGACGGACGCCGCGTCTCGGTTGGGGGCCGCTGATGGCGACCTCGTACGGCGCGGCCGGACGACTGGCGGCCGCGTTCATCCACTCGAAGCTGACTCCGCTCTTCATCGCTGCCTCGATGGCGCTCGGCGTGCTCGCGGTCGTAGCGCTGCCGCGGGAAGAGGAGCCACAGATCATCGTCCCAATGGTGGACGTGTTCGTGGAGATGCCAGGCGCAACGCCGGCCGACGTGGAACAGCGCGTCACGCGGCCGATGGAGCAGCTCCTCTGGGAGGTGCCCGGCGTCGAGTACGTCTACTCCACATCGTCCGCCGGGCAGTCGATGGTGGTCGTCCGCTTCAGAGTCGGCGAAGCCGAAGAAGGGGCCCTCGTGCGGCTCAATCAGAAGCTAGCCGCCAACGCCGATCGCATCCCGCCAGGGGTTATCGGTCCGATCGTGAAGCCCCGTTCGATCGACGACGTACCGATTCTGGCCGTGACCGTCTGGTCGGCGCGCTACGGCGACGATCAACTGCGGGCGCTGGCTGCGCAACTGCGCGACGCCATCGCAGAAGTTACCGACGTGTCCGAGGTGACGCTGATCGGCGGACGACCGCGTCAGCTGCGGGTGGACGTCGATCCGGCACGGCTCGCCGCCTACGGGCTGGACCCCTTGGCCGTCCAGCGCGCAATCGCCGCGACCAACGTGCGCGGCACCGCGTCGGGGCCTGTCGCGAGCGGGCAAATCACCGGCCTCGAAGCCGGCAACCGTCTGCGGACGGCCGACGAAGTTCGTCGCGTCGTGGTCAGCGCCGCCAGCGGCCGCCCCGTGCTCGTGAGCGATCTCGCCGAGGTCGTGGACGGCGATGCCGAGCCCTCGTCGTACGTCACCTATCAATCGCGCGACGCCGGCGCCCAGCCCGCGGTCACGATCGCCGTGGCGAAGCGCAAGGGGACCAACGCGATCGATGTCGCGCACCACGTGACGCAGAAGCTCGACACCTTGAAGGGCACGCTCGTGCCCTCCGACGTCCATCTCACCATCACCCGCGACTACGGCGAGACCGCCGCTGAAAAGAGCAACGAGCTGTTGTGGCACATGCTGCTCGCCGTGCTGTCGGTGTCCGCGCTCATTTGGCTCGTGCTCGGCCGGCGTGAGGCGGCCGTGGTGCTCATCGCGATTCCGGTGACACTGGCGCTCACGCTGTTCATGTTCTTTCTCTACGGCTACACGCTGAACCGCATCACGCTCTTCGCGTTGATCTTCTCCATCGGCATCCTCGTGGACGATGCGATCGTGGTGGTGGAGAACATCGTGCGGCATGCGCGCCTGACGACCGGCGAGTCCAACGGACTGGCTGCTATTGCACTCCGCGCCGTGGACGAGGTGGGCAACCCAACCATCCTGGCCACGCTCGCCGTGGTGGCGGCCATTCTGCCGATGGCGTTCGTCGGCGGCCTCATGGGCCCGTACATGCGGCCGATTCCGGTCGGCGCGTCGGCAGCGATGATCTTCTCGCTCGTGGTGGCGTTCGTGGTCACGCCGTGGGCGTCGACGCGGCTCCTGAAACCGGCGACGCATCACGAGCACAGCGAAGAGGACCTCTTCACACGCCTCTACCGGCACGTGATGGGCCCGCTCATCACGAGCGGGCGCATGCGCGCGCTCTTCCTCGTCGGCGTGGCGATGCTGCTGCTGGCCGCGATGGCGCTCGTGCCGCTACAACTTGTCACCGTCAAGATGCTGCCCTTCGACAACAAGAGCGAGTTCCAGGTGATGGTCGACATGCCGGAGGGCACGGCACTCGAAGCCACGGCGCGCGTCGCCTCCGCACTGGCCGCCGCGACGCTGGAGGACGAGACCGTCGTCAATGTGCAGCAGTACGTCGGCGCGTCGGCGCCGTACAACTTCAACGGGCTCGTCCGTCATTACTTTCTCCGGCGGGCCCCGCACCTGGCCGACCTCCAGGTGAACCTCGTGCCCAAAAGCGAGCGATCGGCGCAGAGCCACGATGTGGCGCGGCGCGTCCGCGAACGGCTGCTACCTATCGCCCGGTCGTTCGGCGCCACACTGCAGGTGGCAGAGGTGCCGCCCGGACCACCCGTCCTGCAGACCCTGGTGGCGGAAGTCTACGGACCGGATGCCACTCGGCGGACGGAGGTGGCGGCGCAAGTGAAGGCGATCTTCGAGCGGACGTCAGGCGTGGTGGACACCGACTGGTACGTCGAGGCGCCTCACCCGAAAGTCACGCTCGTGGTAGATGGCGAGAAAGCCGCCGCCGCGGGGCTGTCGTCGACCGCCGTGGCGTCGGTGGTCCGGATGGCTGGTTCAGGTGAGGTCGTCGGGCTGCTGCACGATGCGCAGGCGCGCGAAGACGTCCCGATCGTCATGCGCCTGCCGCGCGCCGACCGCAGCCTCGAGGTGATTCAGTCGCTGCGGCTCGGCGGGACCGGGCGAATGGCGCCGGTAGCTATCGCCGAGCTCACCCAGGCCGTTCGCTCGCAGGAAACCCCGAGCCTGTATCACAAAAACCTGCAGGCCGTGACCTACGTCACCGGCGATCTCGCGGGACGGAACGAGAGCCCCGTCTACGCCATCCTCGAGATGAACAAAGCCATCGGGCGCCTCGCGCTGCCCGAGGGATACGGCCTCGAGGTGTTCAACGCGACGCAGCCGTTCGACACGTCGAAGTACGCGATGAAGTGGGATGGAGAATGGCACATCACCATCGAGGTCTTCAGGGACCTCGGCCTCGCCTTCGCGGCGGTGCTGCTGCTCATCTACGTGCTCGTCGTCGGCTGGTTTCAGTCGTTCAAGACACCGCTCCTCATCATGGCCGCGATCCCCTTCTCGCTCGTCGGCATCCTGCCGGCGCATGCGGCGATGGGCGCCTTCTTCACCGCGACGTCGATGATCGGGTTCATCGCGGGCGCGGGCATCGTGGTGCGAAATTCGATCATTCTGGTGGACTTCATCGAGCTGCGAATCCGCGACGGCGTGCCGCTCGAGCAGGCGGTGGTTGACGCTGGCGCGGTGCGGTTCCGGCCGATGGCGCTCACCGCGGCAGCCGTCATCGTCGGGGCCGGTGTGATCCTGTTCGACCCGATCTTCCAGGGCCTGGCCATCTCGCTGATGGCTGGCGAAGTCGCGTCGCTCCTTCTGTCGCGCATGGCCGTGCCGGTCCTGTACTACATAGCGAAGCGCCACGAACGGACCGGCCAGAGCACCGCGGCAGCGCCATTGGTGGTCGCGCCATGAGCTCCCCGCCAGCGGTCCGATGGCAGTGCCCGCCGCGGACGGTGCTCGTGGCGGTGGACTTCGGCGGCGCGTCGGCCAGCGCGCTGGCGATCGGCGGAGTGGTGGCGTCGGCCTTCGACGCGCGGCTCCGCGCGCTGCATGCCGAGCGGTTCGAGCCGCCGCCGTACTTCACCCTCGAACAGATCGCGGGGCTGGAAGCCGAGCGGCGCGCGGCACAGGCGGCGGCTACCGAGCACCTGGCGCGATTCGCCGCAGAGGCCTCGGCATACCGGGTCGAATCGCTCGTTGTGGACGAGCCTCCTGTCGAAGCGATCCTTCACGGATCGGCCATGGCGGACCTGATCGTTGCGGGAACACACGGGCGCCGGGGACCCGGCCGCTGGTGGCTCGGTTCGGTGGCGGAGCGCGTCGTACGCGCTGCCACGATTCCCGTTCTCGTCACACGTGCGGCGGCTACGCCTGCGCGCGACGTCTTCGAGCGCATCGTATTTGTTCAGGACGAACGCAATGCCGAGTCGGCCGCGCGCGCCTGCGTCGAGCGCCTCACGGCCATCGCGGGCGGCAGCCTCATCGAAGGAGGGCCGGTCGGGCAGTGCGATATCGGCGTCATGCAGCGGGCGTCGCTGGTGGTCATGGCGACCAGGAGCGATCGTCCGTCATGGGGCTTCACGGATTCGGTGGCCAGGGTGCTCGGCGCCTGCGAACGGCCTGTACTGTTCATTCCAGAACACTGAACAACACAGCTATGGGGGAACTTATGACTGTTGAACGTTTGCTTCGGATGATTGGCGGCGGATTCGTGATCGCGAGCGTGCTGCTGGGGATTTACGTCAATGTGAATTTCCTGTGGTTCACGCTGTTCGTGGGACTGAACCTGTTTCAATCGGCGTTTACGAACTGGTGTCCGATGATGTCGATTCTTCGCAGGGCCGGTGTCCGGGGTTGAAGAACCCGTGAATCGTCGCGACCTCATTCGTCTCTTGAGTTTGTCCACCCTCGCCGAAGCCACCGGGTTCACAGGGGCGTCCGCCATCGTGCGTTCTGCCGCGGTCTCGCCGCAGACGACACGGGGCTCTGGGTTCGCGCCCGACGTCGAGTTGGTTGTGACGGCGGCTCCCGACGAAGTGGTTGTGCTTCCCGGAGGACCCACGCGCGTGTGGCGCTTCACGGGCCGCCTGCTCAAGGGTCCGGCCGAAACGCTCCAGACACTTCCCGGCTCCTACCTGGGGCCGGTCATTCGCCTGCGCCGCGGCCAGCGTGTCCGCGTCCGTTTCGCGAACCAGCTCGCGGAAGATTCAATCGTCCACTGGCACGGCCTGGATGTCCCCGAGGCCGCCGACGGCCACCCGCGACGGGTCATCGGTCATGGTCGCGAGTATGTGTACGAATTCGAAGTGACCAACCGCGCGGGCACGTATTGGTACCACCCGCACCCGCACATGCGCACCGGCGCGCAGGTGTACCAGGGCCTGGCTGGCTTGCTTCTGGTGGAGGACGCCGAGGAGCGCGCGCTGTCGCTGCCCTCGGGCGCCGCCGAGCTCCTGTGCGTGCTGCAGGATCGCCGGTTCGATGCGCGCAACCAACTGGTCTTCCACGGCGGCGGCATGATGGAGATGATGAACGGCTTTCTCGGCGACCGGGTACTGGTGAACGGCCAGCCGCAGCCGACCACAGAGGTGGACGCCGCCTGGCACCGAGTTCGCCTGTTGAACGGATCGAACGCGCGCATCTACAAACTGGCCTGGAGCCGCGATCTGCAGATGACCGTCATTGGAGGAGACGGTGGGCTCCTGGAGCACCCATTGCGTCAGCCGGTGATCACGCTGGCACCTGGCCAGCGCGCCGATCTGTTGGTCGATCTCACGGCTCTCGCAGCGGGCACGGAGGTGCACCTCGACAGCCAGGCATTTGCCGAAGCTGACGCCGGCGTGGTCGCGATGATGGGCATGAGGGGCGGCCGGATGATGGGCGGCCGCGCGAACGTACCGAATGGAGCGCCGCTCCGCGTGATGACATTGCGCACAGGCGCGAGGAAAGGCCCGGCCTTCCTCGTACCCGAACGCCTGTCCTCGTTTGACGCGTCGTGGTCCGTTCGCGCCGACGCAAAAGCCCGGCGCGTCCCGCTGTCATTTCAGCGGATGGAGTGGTTGCTCGACGGCCGGACGTTCGCCATGGACGACGTCGCACCGAACGAAACAGTGGCGGCCGGCTCGACCCATCACTGGGAGTTCGTGAATCTCGCGAACCCGATGGGCATGGAGGCTGCCCATCCAATTCACATGCACGGACCCCAATTTCGTGTCTTGGGTCGGACGGGCGGACGCGCCGCGAACGCGTTGCGGCCAGGCCTGGTTGATGACGGGTGGAAGGACACGGTACTGATACTCTCGGGAGAAACCGTTCGCGTGCAGGCGACTTTCACACGTCATCCCGGACTCTACCTCTACCACTGCCACATTCTCGAGCACGAAGACATGGGGATGATGCGGAACTTCCGGGTGACGTAGCCGAGATGCCTTCTTGGCGCCAGAAAATTCAAGCGTGGGGCTTGATGACGAGGACCGGGCACGGCGCGTGCCGCACGACCGACTCCGCAGTACTGCCGAGCATGAGGCGCGAGACGCCCGATCGTCCGTGTGTGCCGATCACAATCACGTCCGCTTCCCATTCACGGGCCGCCGCGAGAATCTGGTCAGCCGGTTTCCCTTCGCGCAGGAACTGCCACGCCGGCGTCTCGCCGGTGCGCTGCGCCGCCGTGGCCAGGAACGCCTGACCTTCACGTTTCAACGTCGCGCGCCACTCGGCGGCCGAAATGCCGCTGTCGGGCTCTAGCCCCACGGTGGGATCCACGACATAGACGAGCGCCGTTTGAGCTTTCAATGCTGTGGCCAACTCGGTGCCGACCTCCACGGCGTGCGCCGCGATCGTGCTGTCATCGAGGGCTATCAGAATCCGGCGAAACGACATGCACAGCCTCCAACCGTATCCGAGTCTACGTCAGGCACGGGAAGCTGTTCTTCTGAACAACGCCACCTTGGCGAGATCGTTGATGACGAGCGAGCAAATCAGGGCCGCCACCAGCACGAAGACGGTCAGGCGCCACGGGACGGGCGTCAGCCCGGGAATGCCGACGACCGACAGCGCCGTGCCGGCGATGCCGTCGAGACTGAGGGCAGCGATGAGCGCGCCGCTCGGCCATGACGCCCAGAAGTGCCGGCGCTCCCTGGCGGAGACAATCGAGAAGAGCGCGAAGTAGAAGAGCATCTGAAAGCTGAACGTCTGGAGGACGGGCTCGTGCGCTCCCAGATCGAACAGACGCCAGCCTGCCCAGAGGACGGCGAGCGTCTCGACGACCATCAGCCCGCCGACCGCAGCGCCCACGAGGACCGGCACGCGCATGTCCCACGTCTCGGGCCGTGGCGAGCCCTCGACGTGATCCGTCGACAGCGTAATCTTGACGAAATCGGTCAGGAAGACCAGCACGATGATCCCGAGCGCGGACATGACCAGCCGGCCGGTCACGAGGAACCCGATCGCAACGAACGCCGATTTCAGAATCGTGCGGCTGACTTTGTTGATGACCCACGTGAGCACACGTTGATAGACGACCCGCCCTTCGCGCAACAGCGTGACGATGCCCGCGAGTCCCTCGCTGGTGAGGACGACGCTGGCGGCGCCTTTGGCCACGTCCGCGGCGTTGGCCACCGCGATACCGACTTCGGCCTGTCGAAGCGCGGGCGCGTCGTTCACGCCGTCGCCGGTCATGCCGACGACGTGTCCGGCGGCCTGCAGATGCTTGACGACCTTGTATTTGTCCTCCGGGTACACCTCGGCAAGGCCGTCGACCGCGTCGATCTGGGCGGCCGGATTGACACGATCGTGCGCAGTGGCCTCTACCGTCGATGCTGAGGCAACCTTGCCGAGACCGACTTGTCTCGCGACCTCCGTCGCGACCGGCAGGGCATCGCCGGTCAACATCTTGACGGCCACGCCCAGGCCGCGCAGCGCCGTGATGAGGGCTGAGGCGTCCGCACGTGGGGGATCGTACAGGCAGAGAAGGCCAATCGGTTCTGGCGTCGACGGATCGAATCCGCGTGCGACGGCGAGCGTGCGGTAGCCGTGATCCGCTTCCTGGCGCGCCCGCGCGTCGAGCGCCGCCGTGGCCGCGGCATCCAGGCCGCACACTTGTGCGACGACGTCGACCGCGCCTTTGACGACCCGCAGGCGGCGTCCGTCTGACTGCACGACAGCTTCGGTTCGCCGGCGCGTGGCATCGAAAGGGACGAAGCTCAGCACCGCGACCTCGCTGGGCATCTTCGCGCGATCGCGCGCAGCCGCGAGGATGGCCAGATCGATGGGATCCTGGTTCGCCGCTTCCGATGCGTACGCGGCGTGCCGCAGCACATCCTCCTCGGTGAACCCGGAGAGCGGGATCACCCGCGCGACGGCCAGACGGTTAGCTGTGATGGTCCCGGTCTTGTCCACGCAGAGGACGTCCATGGCGGCGGCGTCCTCGGTCGCGCTCAATCGCGTGACCAGGACGCCGGATGCCGACAATTCGCGGGCGCCGACGGCCATACTCACGGTCAACATGACCGGCAGAGCGACTGGGACGGCGCCGAGCAGCAGCGCGAGCAGGAGGGGCAGTACTCCGACGAGCGGAACGCCGCGCGCCATGGCGAGCCCCACGATGACCAGTACGACGGTGCCCACGATGACGAACAGCCAGCGGACGAGGTACGCAACCAGTGCCTCCGCGTGGAGTGTCGGTCGCGCGATCTGCACGAGTTCCGTGGTGCGTCCGAAAAACGTGCGTGCGCCGGTGGCGGTGACGACGGCTGTCGCCTCACCACGACGAATCACAGACCCCGAGTACACCGTGCCATCGGTGGCCTTCTCGGCGTCCTGGGATTCACCGGTGAGCACCGACTGATCGACGCTGAGGGTTCCCGAGATCAGCCGGATGTCCGCCGGGACGACGTCACCTTGCCGGATACGGGTGACGTCACCCGGAACCAGCTCCCGTGCGGGCAACGTCTGCCAGTGTCCGTCCCGCAGTGCGCGAGCGTTCACTTGCAAGCGGCGGCGGAGCGTGTCCACGACGCCCTCGGCTCGTCGCTCCTGCACTGAGGCGATGGTTGCGTTCAACGCAAGGAGGGACGCCGCGATCACCAGGTCGGCGTATCGGTGTAGCGTCCACGACAGCGCGGCAATCGCCTCGAGCATCCAGGCTGACAGGCCCCAGAACTTCGCCAGGAACGCGAGAACGGCCTGCGGTTTTTTCTCGAGGACCTCGTTCGGGCCATACTGATGTCGTCGAGCCTCGACCTGCTCGCTCGAGAGACCGGCGTGAATGTCGACACCCGCCGATGGGACGGCTGAGGTCGACCGAGGCGTACTCGATGATCGACCCAGTCTACTGACTCTGAGGCGCACGACCGCCGTTCTCTACTGGCGGCCGCTTCCGGCCCACATCGGGAAACCCTTGGCGTCGCGGAAGGTCATCGTTTGGGAACCCTTCCTGATTTCGCGCACGAGCAGTAAGTCATGACCTTCGACCGTCGTCTTCGCACCGGTGACGGTGAGCTCATCGCCTTTTGCAATCTGGTACTTCTTTTCTGTCTGGTACCAGGACGGACCAAGTGCGAGTTCCAGAATCGCGTCCGAGGTCTTGAGCATGACGTGCATGCCCTGCTGCGCCCCGGGTTTCAGGTCCTGCACCGTGCCGGAGACCGTGATCTCCGTCGCCACGCTGTAATTGGGCCCTCGCCCCCCACTCCCGCGTCCCTGCGCGAGGACGTCGCCGGCCTCTACCGCGATCGTCAATGAGGCGACACCCAGAAGAAATCCGACCGTTTTGATGTTCATTGAAGCCACCCTTTAATTTCGACGAACCTCCACTTGAGGCGGTCATGTCGGAACGAACGCAAAATCGGCGCCGCCAAGACCGGATTGAGAACGGGTGGAATCGGCATGCAGCTGTCACGATTTCGCACAGATCTCTTAGGAGTGGGGAAAAATCCGGAAAAGGCCGCAGGCTCCCGGTCGCGACTAGCGATCAGCGCGACGATGAATCCGCTCGCAGAATCACCGGCGCTGGTGACCACCGACGGCGAGAACAGTGCTGACGGTGCCGCGACGTGCTCCGAGAGTTCTCTTACAGTCATCAACGTCTTCGCGCCTGTCACGTACGTTGTGACGTAAGCCTTTAAACCCCGGCGATTGCAGCCGACCGTGAACGGCGCTACAGTACTTGGCAGTCGCGAGTTCATGCCGACTGATCCAACTATGACGGCGCGGTGTCCAGCTTGCATCCCGCTGTTCCTCATCGTCGCGATGCTTGTCGTGCCGCCACTCGTCCACGCGACGGCGCATATCGGCGTGTCCACGAGATCTCCCATTCGTTTGAATCGTGGGTTCGAGCTGCCCCCGTCGAGATCGGAGGCCGTGTCCCGGCCGGCCGCGGCTGTCCAGTTCTTTTCGATCGATGATTCCCAGCCGCGGCGAACGAGTCTCAAAGCGGCCGCGTCTGATGAAGCCATCCCTGACCCGCGCATCGTCTCGTTGCCAGACGTTCTCCGCGGTCCCCCACCTTCGTAACGCTGCTGACAACTGACGCGTCGCTGCGCCGCTGCGGCGCATTCGTTCCTTCGGGCGTCTAGACGCCTGCCGACATGGCGGTGAACATACACAGCCTCGCGTTGGCGCGCCAGCCAAAGCGAAGACGGCGCTGGTGCATCGATCGCGCCGTTAGAGCGTGTAATCGATCGTGGAGGGAGTTCGTTCATGAACAAGAATTCTTGTGGTTTCTTCGCATCGGCCTCGGTGCTCTGGATGATCCTCTCACCGACGGTCGCGCTCGGACAGCAGACCTCATCCAAACTTCCTGACTACTCGCACGGCAGCAAGGCGTTCCCCAGCATTCTGAGTCCGTACAAGCCGGATCCAATCCGAACCATCGAGCTGCAGAACTCCCCACGTCTCCACCAGCTCATTCACAACGGTCATCTCCAGCTCTCGCTGTCGGACGCGCTCGCGCTTGCGATCGAGAACAATCTCGATATCGCTGTCGAGCGCTTCGTGCGGCCCATCGCCGAAGCAGATTTCCTTCGCACGAGTTCGGGTCAGGCGGCGCGCGGTGTCCCGGGTGCGCTGCTGCCAAGTGGCCTGAGCGCCGGGGCACTGGGTCTCGGCGTCAATCAGACCGGGGGAACGGGTGGCGTTGGCAATGCCGGTGGCATTAGCGGCGGCGGAGGCGCTGTGCAGGTTGGACAGGTCGGCACCTTCGATCCCGCGGTCAGTTTCAGCGCGAGCTTCGATCGGACATCTTCGCCGTTGAATAGCCTTGTCGTGGCGGGTGTGCCGCAGGTCACCACGAGTTCGTCCGCGGGCACAATCAGCTATACGCAACTCTTTTCTCGCGGAACCAGCTTCACGCTCACGACGAACGGCATCGCCCAGGACTCGACACAGCAATCACTGCTCTTCAACCCGGCGGTCGTGAGCCGCCTGGCGCTGGGCGTCAATCAACCGCTCCTGAACGGCTTTGGATCGCTGCCGAACAAGCGCTTCCTGCTGGTCGCCGCGAACAACCTCAAGACGTCCGACCAGCTGTTCCGTGCCCAGGTCACGACGGCGGTCGTGCAAGTGGAGGACATGTACTGGGACCTGATCGCTTCGAACCGCGCAATCGTGGCTGCCGCGCGCGCGAGGGACGCAGCGCGCGAGCTGGTCAACGACACGAAGATTCGCGTCGAGTTCGGCACAGCTGCCGGCGTCGACGTCATTGCCGCGGAAGCCGCGGCCGCCGGTGCCGAGCGCGATCTGATCGTCGCGCAGACGACGTATCAACTGCAGCAGACGCAGTTGAAGAACATGATCAGCAAGCAGAGCGATGCGGAGCTGGATGCGGCGGAAATCGATCCGACCGACCCGCTTCCCGATCCCACCGAACGGCCGATGCCCGATCTGCAGTCGGCGCTCGCCGCAGCGATGGCGCGCCGACCCGAGCTCCTGACCGCGGCGCAGGACCTCCACAACCAGGACATCACCGCGCGGTTCACCCAAAACGGCATGCTGCCCACCGTCAGCGCGTTCGGCCTGTACGCGGGTGCCGGGTTGACCGGCGACACGATCACGACCGGAAATGGCTTTGGCTCGTCGCTGAGGCAGGACTTCAGCGCGACCTATCCGGAGTACGCAGCCGGGATCAGCGCGACCGTCCCGTTGCGCAACCGCTCGGCGCAGGCCGACAACCTGCGTGCGCGACTCGAGGACCAGCAGCTGCAGGTGCAGCTGCAGCGGTCGCGGCAGCAGATCAGCCTCGAAGTCAAGCAGGCGGTCATCAGCCTCATGCAGGGCGCGGCTCAGGTCGAGGCCTCACGCGAGGCGGTGCGCCTCGCCCAGCGGACCGCGGAGGCCGAGCGCGAGAAGTTGATCGCGGGCGTTTCGACCGGGTACGACGTCATCCTGCGCGAGCGAGACCTTCTATCCGCTCAACAGGCCGACGTGGCTGCGACGGCTGGCTACGCCAAGGCGCTCGTCGATTTCGAGCGAGCGACCGGTGCGACGCTCGAAGACAACGGCATCGAGCTGGCTGACGCGCTCTACGGCGAACCAAGCCGACTCCCGGCGCCGGCGATCGTTCAGCCGGCCGGCCGCAACCCGCAGTAGTCGAGACGCGGCCAGATCATGACGTTTGGCTCGACACTTCGACGACGCATCGCGGCGCTCGCAATCGCCACATTGGTCAGTGGCGGGCGGCTCCGCGCGCAGCAATTCCATCCCATCGATCTCGACTCGCTCGGACAAGGTGCGTCGCCGTTCCCGTTCATCTGGCGCCCGTACCATCAAACGCGACTGCCACCCGTCGATCTCCGCAACGGACCGCGACTCGCGCAGCAGTTGAGGGACGGGACGCTGCGGGTCTCGCTCCGAGAGTTCCTGCAGCTCGTCGTCGAGAACGATCTGGATCTGATGGCTGCGCGATACAACACGGCGATCGCCGACGTGGATGTACTTCGCGCGATGTCAGGGCAGGCGGCCCGTGGTACCGGCGACGCGCCGCTGCCGGGCTCGCTGTTTGCCGGTGCCATCGGCGCGGGCGTGAGCACGACCGCTCCCCTGTCGCCCGGCGGCACGGGTGGCGCGGCCATCTCGACGCAGGGGAAGCTCGTGACACTCGGTCCCCGAGGCGTATTCGACCCGACGCTTTCAGCGAACTTGAGCTACGACCACCTGGTCAGCCCGCTCAATACTACGAGGGTGGCCGGCGCGGCTCAGGTGATCGTGCCGTCCACTGTCCTCCAGACCCGCTATCAACAGGAGCTCCCTTTCGGGACGAGTTACGCCGTCAGCTTCAACCTTCAGAGGCAAGCTTCGACGCAGGCCGGCCTGCTTTACAACCCGGCGCTGACATCGTTCTTTGCGCTGCAGGTGTACCAGCCGCTCTTGAACGGCTTCGGGTTGGCTCTCAATCAGCGGTTCGTCACGGTTGCGGATACCAACCGGAAAATCATCATCGAGGCCTTCCACACGACGTTGAACAATACGCTTTCGAATGCCGCCAATGCCTACTGGGATCTGATCGCGCTACGCGAGAACGTGGTCGTCGCAGAACAGTCGGTCGCTACGGCCCAGCAGCAGTACAACGAGTCGCGCCAGCGCGCCGAGCTCGACGTGGCGACACCTCTCGACGTGCTGAGCGCCGAGTCGCTGCTTGCGACGAGCCGAGTCGCACTCCTCAGCGCGCGAACCAGACAGCAGCAGCAGGAAGCCCTGATCAAGACTCTGATCAGCAAGGCCGCGGATCCCGCGCTCGACACCGCTACGGTCGAACCGACCGACCCGCTGCCGCTGTCTGGGGAGACCGACACGCCCTCGCTCGCGACCAGCGTCGTCGCCGCGCTGACGAACCGATCCGCGATCCATCAGGCGCAGCTCGGCCTGCAGAACCAGCGCATTGCGGAGGAGTACACGCGTCGAAACCTCTTGCCGACATTGAGCGTCTACGCTGCGTATGACGCCTACGCCCTCAATCCGCGTGCCGTGCCAGCGGTACAGCAGTTGTGGCGGGCGGCGTTCCCCGAGTACTCGATCGGTTTCACGTTCTCGGTGCCGGTCTTGAACCGAGCGGCACAGGCCGACGATGTCCGCGCGCGACTCGAACGCCAATCCGCGGAGACCGCGCTGCAGCGTACGAAGGCCACCATCGAGCTGCAGGTCAAGACTGCGACGCTCAGCCTCGAGCGCGGGCGGTCGCAAATCGACGCATCGCAGCGCGCTGTGGTCGCCAGCCAGTCGGCGTTCGAAGGCGCGAAGTCCAAGCTGGAGCTCGGCGTCGGGACGCCGTACCAAGTGGCGCTGGCAGAGCGCGACCTGCGCTCGGCTCAGTCAGCCGACATTCAGGCCCGCGTCACCTACGCGAAAGCGCTCGTGGCGCACGAGATTGCCGTCAGCAACTTCCTTGAGAAAAATGGAGTCATGTTCGACGATGCGCTTCGAGGCAGCCAGTTCACCGGCCAACCGGCCGGCTCACGTTAGCTGTTCCCGATCTTTCCACCCTGGCGCGACGAGCCAGCTCGATGATGGTTTCCATCCACGGCCCCCGATCGATCGCCACATCTAACCGTGAAATTCGCCACTGTGAGGACGTGCCAGGCAATGCCGCTGCCGCTCCCGCAACAACGGGCACCGTGACGCGGTGAAAGATCGCGGAGCTGTTTGCGCCGTTGCCAAGCCCGACCGTTACGACGGCCCCGAACGCGCGGCGATAGAAGCTGATCAACATGTCCACGCTCGTGCGCTTGTCGATCGACGCACCCACATGTTCGTAAGACGCCCGGTGCACACGGTCCAGCCGAACGGCCCGCAGCGCTTTCCAAAGCCGATCGTGAGCGTCGCGAGCAGGATTCACGAGCCGAAACGGCTCGTTGTACTCGCGCAGTTTGGCCAGCCGCGCCTGTGAGAGGGTCAGCTGGCACTGGTCCGCGACTTGTTCGATCGACAGGTCGCTGAAGCCGATCACGGGGATGCCGAGTCGCATGGATGCGCGATGAAGCAAGGCGACAATTTCGGAGTAAGGTCTGCCAAATTCCATCACATGAAACCCTGGCAGCTCTCGATCGCATGGCACATCGAACGGAAAGTACTCGTGCGGCACAAGCACAGCCGCTCCGCTCTCGCAAATGAAAGGCTGCCTGATTCCGAGTCCCTGCTGGCACACCTCCAGCTCAGCTCGCGTCATGCTCGAACACAGCACGAGGTTGACGTGCTCGCGGGCGAGGAGCTCCTCTCCTTCTGACGTGGCGGCCGACGATCCGCTCGCGAGGAACCCCTGGTCGACATCCGCAAACACGACGACGGAACTGGACGACCTCATGATCCGGATTCCCAGCTGCCGCACAGGACGCCGCGGCGCTGCATGCAGTTCAAAGGATATCGGTTTGTCCGGGCTGGACATATCCAGAGGAGGCCGTATTTTGGGCTCGGCAATCGGGGAGGACGCAAGGTGCGGGCTGGGTGGGGATAAGATCGAATCGTGAAGCTCGGCCGGCGGTCCACTGCCCCGCGCATTGCCCGATGGGTCGCGACGTTACCTGGCCCCACGATTAAAGCGGCGCTCTTCCTTGGATTTGCGCTGATCTGCGCGACGTGGTTGTTTGCGGGCTACTACTTCACGCGCCGGATGGCGGATCTTCAGACGCGAGCGACATCGATTAGCGAGCGGTACACGCGAGGTCAGGAACTGCTGACGACGGTTCGGAGCCAGGTACTGGTCGGATCGGTGTACGTCCGAGACGCGCTGCTCGATCCGGATCGCGGAAATGCGGATGAGTATCGGGCGAAGCTCGAGGTCGCGTACAGAGCGGCTGAACAGGCGTTACAGCAATACGTACCCGTTGTCGACGAGGCCACTGAACGCGATCGCGTCGCGCGTCTCCGCGCCGGCATCGATGATTTCCGTACGACTGTCCTGAACGTGCTCGCGACGGACAGCAGCCGCTGGCCGATTGAGGCCCGAACGCTGCTGCGCGGAGAGATCATGCCGAAACGCGAAGGCGTGATTCGCGTGACCGAGGAAGCGCAGGCGCTCAACCGGAGCGCCTTCGTGCAACAGCAGAACGAGATCGCGTCCGTGTATCGCGCCACTCAGCGTCGGTTGTGGGGCAGTTTTGGCGTGGCGGTCCTGGTCAGCCTGGGCATTGCGCTATTGGCGTCTGTGTACGTCGGCCGTCTCGAGGACCGCATCCATCGTCAACGTGTGAAGGAGGGCGAGAACGCCCAGGACCTGCAGCGGCTCTCGATGAAGCTGATCACCGCGCAGGAAGAAGAACGGAGGGTGATCGCGCGCGAGCTCCACGACGAAGTCGGCCAGGCGTTGACGGCGATCAAAGTCGAACTCGCCCTCGCACAGCGATCCATTGAAGGCGCCGGCGCTCCCGCCGATGCCCTCGATGACGCGAGATCGATCTCCGAAAACGTGCTTCAGATGGTCCGGGATCTCTCGCATCTGCTGCATCCGGCGGTGCTGGACGATCTGGGGCTTCCGGCGGCTGTGGAGTCGCATCTGAAAGGATTCGGCAAGCGCCATGGTCTGCGAGTGGAGTTGCTCCAGGAGCGGATGGAGGAGCGGCTTCAATCGGAGACCGAGACGGCGGCGTTTCGCATCGTCCAGGAGGGCCTCACCAACGTCGTCAAACACGCGCAGGCGAGCTCGTGCCGTGTGTATCTGCAGCGCCTCACGAACACGCTCCTCGTGACAATCGAGGACGATGGCGTCGGGTTCAATCCCGAGGCAGCCGATGGCTCGGGTTTGCCACGAGGTCTCGGCCTCATCGGTATCCGGGAGCGCGTCTCTCGACTTGGGGGAACCTTGCGCCTCGAAAGTGCTCCAGGCAAGGGCACTAGGCTGACCGTCGAATTGCCCGCGTCCTTGCGCGCCGCCACACACGACGCAGGCGAAGCCGAAGCCGAGGCGGTCCCCGCCAAGCCCGCGCTTCATGAGGTGCTCGGTGGCTAAGCTCAAAATCCTGCTGGGGGACGACCACACCTTGGTCCGGCACGGCTTCAGGAAGATTCTCGAGGGACGTCCGGACTGGCAGGTCGTCGGGGAGGCGGGTGACGGTCGAGAAGCCGTGCGGCAGGCGCTCGCGGCCCAGCCTGATGTTGCCGTTCTCGACATCGGCATGCCGCTGCTGAACGGCATTGAAGCGACCCGGCAGATCGTGCGGCGCTCGACCGTACGCGTCCTGATACTGAGCATGCACGCGGACGAGGCCTACATTACGCAGGCCCTCCAGGCGGGCGCCAACGGATATCTCCTGAAGGACTCCGCCGATACGGATCTGATTCGTGGGATTGCCGACGTTGCGTCCGGCAAGTCATTCTTCAGTCCAACGGTCGCAAAGGTGATGCTGGACGACTACGTCCGGCATCTGGCCGAGAAGGGAATTACCGATCGGTATGACTCATTGTCGGAGCGCGAACGGGAAATCTTTCAGCTCATTGCGGAAGGCCACAGCAATAAGGAAATCGCCAACGTCTTGAGTGTGAGCCCCGCTACTGTCGAAACGCATCGCGGGCACATTCTCCAGAAACTGGACGTCCACAACACCGCGGAACTCGTGCTCTACGCCGTGAGACATGGCGTCATTTCCTAGCGAAAGAGGCTAGGGGCGGGTCGCTGGGACCACCGCTTGTTGGACGGGCTGGTCTGGCGAGGTCGCCGGCGTCGTTTGCGCCTGAATCGAACCCGCCGATATGAGCACTATGAACGAACCCGCCCCGCATGACACAAGCGATGATCCCACAGGGCGACGATACCGTCGCGGGCCGCTTGTCTAGCATCCGGTCAACGCCCTATTTTTCGGAGAAAAGGACTGCACAGTGGTCCATTCAAAGGTCATCCGTGGTCCTATCAAAGCAAACCACCTCGTGGCCTGATGCATTTACGTCTGTTCGTCGGCACGATGCTCGCGGTTTGGATGGTCGGGCGCCCCGTACGACTGGCATCCGTCCGGTGGTGGCGATCTCCTGATGTTGCCGAGTCGATCAGCCTCACGACCGCACAACGTGAAGCCATCGAACGGATGTATGAGCAGCGTTTGGCGGGTCGACGGCGTTGTGTCGAACGGGTCGTGCAGGCAACCAATCGCGTCGACCAGCTCTTACGCGATGGCGTGTACGACGAGCACCTTCTGAGGGAGACGCAGGCTGTCGCGGGTGCTGCGCGCGAAGAGCGAGTCTTGCTTCGAATCCTGAGCGAAGAAATCGTCGCAATGCTGACGACAGAGCAGCGTGAAAGGCTGGTCAAGATTCTTCACGGCCGTATCGTCGAGTGACTGCCTCAACGACAGGGGTATTGCCATGCTTGAGTGCGAGTTCTGTGGCGGCCAGGCGGCGCAACTGGCTCGATCCGCGAACCGGGTCTGGTTTGGATGTGCCCGGTGTCATCGAACGTGGAACGTCGACGTCGAGACGTGCCGCATGGCGCTCACTGAACCGCGCAACCGCCCCGACACGGCATCCGCGCAGATGTCGCTTGCGCGTGGCTGTCTCCTCGGCGCCCTGATCGTGACGGTGGCGTTGAGCGTTCGCATACTACTGCATCCTGCGTTGGGCAACGCCAGCCCATTTCTGCTGTTCACACCCGCCGTTGCGATTGCCGCGTTTTATGGGGGCATTGGGCCAGGCGTCATGACCACGGCCTTGAGTACGGCGCTCGGCAGTCGTTTTCTCCTCGCCGGAGGCTCCGAGCCGGTCATCGAAAAATGGGATCGCGTGATTCTGTTCGTCGTGGTCGGTGCGGTCATCACGGGCTCCAGCACTTTGCTCAGGCGTTCAAGGCAGCAGCTGGCCGCCAGTCTCTGGCGTGAACAACAGGCGCGTGCGACGGCAGAGGCCGCCGATCGGACGAAAGACGATTTCCTGGCGCTCGTCTCTCACGAGTTTCAGACGCCGATGTCAGTGGTGTTGGGTTGGATCGCCGCGATTCGGCAGCGGCGGTTGAGCCCCGATGCGCTCGAGCACGCCATCGATGCGGTCGACCGCAATGCGCGGATTCTCAGCCGGCTCGTCGACGACGTGCTCGATCGATCTCGAATCGTAACCGGAGCGTTGCGCCTTGATCTACAGGCCATTTCGCTTGTCACGGTCGTCCACGCCGCCGTGGACCAGATGCGGGCCAAGATTGAAGGAGCGGGTCTCCATCTGGAAGTCGCAGCCCCCCCGGATGGTCCGGCCATTCTCGGAGACTCGATACGGCTTCAGCAGGTCTTTACGAACCTCCTGTCGAACGCGCTGAAGTTCACACCGAGAGGCGGCCGCATTTCGGTGGCTGTGACCGTAAGCAACCGCGAGATGCGAGTGACGGTCGCCGACACCGGCAGGGGTATTGCCGCAGAGGTCCTGCCATATGTCTTCGACGCGTTCCGACAGGGCCCCGACACGCTCCAGGACTCGTCCCGTGGTGGCCTGGGCCTGGGGCTGTCCATCGCGCGGGACCTCATCGAGCGCCATGACGGCACGATCGCCGTTGCAAGCGAAGGGCGAGGGCGCGGATCCGCATTCACCGTCATGCTGCCGCTGGCGCATCAGCCGCATGCTCGAGGCGAGATGCTGGAAAGCGTCGTTCACGACGTGCCGAGGGCGACCCTCGCCATTCAGTAGAACGTCCTTGCGCGCGGAGCCGCGGGTTGACATTGTGCCAACCTCGGGGCTTGACAATGTCGGTACCCGTCGTTTGGTCGCGAATCCGTGACGACGCTGACGTTCACGACGCTCCTCTGGCTGGGCAGTCTCGCGGCGGGTTTCGTCGGATCGCTCACCGGGTTGGGCGGCGGCGTGGTCATTGTTCCACTGCTCGTACTCGGATTCGGTGTGAATATTCGCTACGCGATTGGCGCGTCGCTGGTATCTGTCATCGCGACCTCGTCCGGCGCCGCCGCGGCATACGTGTCGGAAGGTTTCTCGAACATCCGAATCGCGATGTTTCTGGAAATTGCGACGACAGCGGGCGCGCTTGCGGGCGCGGCGGTGGCCACCCGCGTGCCGACGAACGGCATTGCCATCATCTTCGGGGTCGTGTTGTTGCACTCGGCCTATTTGTCACGAGCAACGCACTCGAGCGAGGCTGACGCGTCTGACAGCGATCGCCTCGCGGTCGCGCTGCGAATGAACGCGTCGTATCCCACGCCGGATGGGCTTCGGGGCTATCAGGTTCACCATGTGAGTGGCGGATTCAGCCTCATGTTCGTTGCCGGGATCCTGTCCGGACTGCTCGGCATCGGCTCCGGCGCGGTGAAGGTGCTTGCCATGGATCGCGTGATGCGATTGCCGTTCAAGGTGTCAGCGACGACGAGCAACTTCATGATTGGAGTCACAGCGGCGGCGAGTGCGGGAGTGTATCTGCACCGAGGTTACGTCGACCCTGGTCTCGCGATGCCGGTGATGCTCGGCGTCCTCATAGGTGCCATGGCGGGTGCCAGAGTACTTCGCGTCGCCGAGGTAAGGGTGCTCCGGACCGCTTTTGTGTGGGTCATCGTCGCACTCGCGGTGGAACTGCTCTACAACGGGTTCACAGGGAGCATGTGTTGTTAGACCGCCTGGATGGAGACGAGCACGCCTTTGCCGTACTGCTCGGTCGCGTGCTTCGGCTCGGTGTGACGACGGCCGCGGTGGTTGTCGTGGCCGCCAATGTGGGTCTGTCGGTCTTCGAGTATTTGAAATCCTGGATTGCCACCGACTAGGAGCAGCGTGGGATGCTAACCGCTGCCGATGTAACCTCAACCTGAGCCATCTCGGCATCGAGGCGCTGCATCGGCGGTGTCAGGCCTTCAGAAACGACTCCGGATCAGCCCACTGTCCCAACTCAAACTGAAACCTGTCGACTCTTATCAATCAGAATTTGTCCATCCTCGGCCACCGAGATCGCGGCTCGCTCGAGGGGACGCGGCGCCGGGCCCTCGAAATTGATTCCCGTGAGACGGAAACCGCTGCCGTGGCACGGACACTTGAATTTCTGTTCCGCCGGGAGGTAGTTCGGCGTGCAGCCAAGATGCGTGCACACGGCGATGAGCGCGTAAAAGCCGCTGACGTCCTGGACCACGTCCTCGGGCGTGCGCACGAGCCAGACACCGAACCTGTCCTTCCACCGCTCATCGACGCCCATCCCGTACTCGCTCGGGAAGTCCCGCCTTGAACTGCTGCGACGGTTCATCGAGGACGTTCGGGAACATCATGCGGCCCGTTGCTGCGAGCGCCACCAGCGACGCCGCCGTGAAGCTGCCCCAGGCGAGCCCGATCCACTGCCGTCGCGAGAGCAGGGGCGACGTATCGTCCTCCCCGCTGACGCGGCGGCTCCTGAGTGATGGTGCGGCGGCCGTCGTCGTCTTGCCCGCCAGGTCAGGTCCGCTCACAGTGGTCATCGCGTCAATACCCGTTCCAGTTGGCGGGTGCCGACTGCCGTTCAGCCACGGTGCGCGGTTCGATCCTTCGGATAGATCAGCTGGTCCCCGACGGTCTCGTCCGGGATAGAACCAGGCCTTGATCGCCTCGGGCGAACCAGCCTGCACCTCGGAGAGGATCACATCCGGCTCGACCACTCGCTGTCACTCGCTCTTCCGGGATGGTCAGCAGCGTCGCATAGACCTTCAGCCCGTCTCGACTCGACACACGCAAGATGTGGTCGTTGATGTCACAGTCTGGATGCGTGAATCGATAGGTTCCCGGCGGCAATGTCACCCCTGGCAATGCGATCGGCGCACTGAAGGTCAGATAGGTCAGTTGGTCGCATTCGTCGGCGTGCGCCGGCGTTGCAAGTGTTCCGACCAGGATCACGGCGACGATGGACGAAAGAGACATCAAGTACTTCACGGCACACCTCTCAATAAGATTGTTCAGGCTTCGATGGGAGCCCCATCAAACAGCTGCTTTCAGTCTCGAGGAGAGCATCCACATCGCCGTGGCGCTGACGATCATCGCCAGGATGCCCACCGCGATGTCGTTGTCGAACGGCCAGGACATGCGCCGATAGTGCAGGACAAACGGCGCAGCGACGAGCCACATCCCCCCGAGAAGTTCCAGCGTTCCGGCCACTCGGCGGCTGGCGGCGGCGAGAATCCACCACGAGCAACCGATCAGCCAAACGCCAAGTGCGACGTCGTTTACCATCTCGACCGTCGTGCCGGAATAGCCCATGACGAACGGCGCTACGACCAGCCAGGCACCGAGAAGGATGTTGAGCTGCACGAGGTGTTTTATGCGTTCCATATGAGCTCCCTTTCACGTCGGTCAAGGAGCAAGCCTCGTGCGAACCTGCGTTCTTACGCGCGCCGGTGTTTGCTTGAGTGTTTGCAGCTGAGGCGGCGTTCCTCTGATCGCTCTCAGACAAGAGGACGCGTCAGGCTGTGTGAAAGCAGACAGTCGCGCCGGCAGATGCAAGTCGAGGTGCTACGATCGGATTGATATGGTCCGTTCGATTGACGCAGCAACATGGCGTCGAGTCCTCGCGAGCGACGTCACTCGTCTCAGCGGCCTGTTGCTTGCCATCACCGTGATTTCTTTGCTGCATGCGGCGACGAACGAGTCGGAAGTGATCTGGCATGGGTTGCTGCTCCGGCTGTACTACATTCCGATTCTGCTCGCTGCGTACTGGTATGGAGCCTTCGGCGGATTGCTCGTTGCAGTGGCTTCTTCGATGGCCTACGTGCCACATCTCCGCGAGCAGAGTCCGGCATTCGAAGCGGGCCGGTACGCGGAAATCGTCGTCTTCCATCTGATTGGCCTGACCGTAGGCCTGCTGGTCGACGGCCCAACGTCGCGTGACGGAACGCTATCAGACGGCAGCTGCGACACTCGAAGCGGCCAATCGCGAGCTGAAGGATTCGTACGAGCAGCTCCAGCGGGCTGATCGACTGAAGACCCTGGGGAGAGTGGCGGCTGGTCTGGCGCACGAAATCCGGCATCCGCTGGCGTCGATCCGCGGGGCGCTGGAAATCATCGACGAGCGATCACAGCCTGACAGCCCGGAATCGGAGTTCTCACGCCTGGCGATTGGGCGAAGTCCAGCGTCTGGACGATCTGGTGTGGGAGTTCCTGCGGTACGCACGGCCCCACGAACCGGATCCGCGTTCGACATCGTTGCACGAGGTGATCGAGCGCGTTTGCGTCCTGCTTCGAGTCGAGGCCGAACGAGCGGCGTGACACTGAGCGTTGATCGATCTGCACCGCTGCCGGATGTATGCATCGATGCGCAGCAGATCGAACAGGTGCTGCTGAACGTGGTGCTCAACGCCATCCAGGCGAGCCCGCCGGATGCGTGCGTTCGTGTGCGCGAGCAGCTGTGATCACCAGGACGTCGTCGTCGACGTGATCGATCGAGGGTCCCGGTATTCTGGCGGCAGCATCTGCCGCACAGTCTTCAGCCCGTTCTTCACGACGCGCGAGAAGGGGACAGGTCTCGGCCTCGCCATCGCCTCCCGGATCATGATGACCCACCGCGGCAGCCTCGAGATTCACGAGACGTCCGAGCGGGGCACGTGTGTTCGAATCAGCCTGCCCATCCGCCCGCACTGGATCGCAGCACAGCCGAACAGAGGCTCGCAGGTGGAGGTATGAGCGACCCCCGAACCGTGCTCCTGGTGGACGACGATCCGAGCTTTCGCAGGGTCGTGGAATACCAGCTTCGCGAGGACGGTTATCGAGTGTTCGTCGCGCCGAACGCCGCATCGGCGTTGCAGCAATTCCAGGCCGAACACGTCGATGTCGTCGCTGACAGACGTGAAGATGCCGGGCAGCGACGGCATGGATCTGCTCGCGCGGCTCAAGACCTGCAGCCCGATCTCCCCGTCGTCATGCTGACGGCGCATGGCACTATCGGGTCCGCGGTCGATGCGATGAAGCTCGGAGCATTCGACTACCTGACCAAGCCCTTCACCCGCGAACAGCTGCGGATGATTCTGAGCAAGACGCTCGACGTGGCGGCATTGAAGGCAGGAAAACCGGTGTCTTCGCGAGGTCGTCGCCGAGCGGTTCTCTTTCGCGAACATGATTGCGGGCTCACGCGCGATGCACGACGTCACCGATCTCGCGTCACGGGTCGCTCAAGCCGAGACCACGGTCTTGCTGTACGGCGAGAGTGGAACGGGCAAGGAACTGCTCGCCAAGGCGATTCACTTCCACAGCCGGCGAGCGCGCCATCCATTCGTCGTCGTCAATTGCGCCGCCATTCCCGAGAGCCTGCTCGAATCGGAGCTGTTCGGGCATCGGCGCGGATCGTTCACGGGCGCAGTCGCCGACAAGCAAGGAAAGTTCGAGGCGGCCAATCGAGGGACCATCTTTCTCGATGAAATCGGCGAGCTGCCGTTGTTGATGCAGGTGAAGATTCTCCGCGTCCTGCAGGATCGCGAAATCGACAAAGTCGGGGAATCGCGACCCGCGAAAATCGACGTTCGCATCATTGCCGCGACGAATCGTGACCTGGAAAAGATGATTGCCGATGGGACGTTTCGAGACGACCTTTATTACCGCCTCGCGGTCGTCGCGATCCGCATGCCGGCCTTGCGTGAACGCGCCGACGACATCCCGCTGTTGGTCGAACATTTCGTGGACAAGCACGGCGCCAGGCTCAAGCGGCCGACGGCCGACGATCGATCGTGAAGTCTACTCAGCGTTCAACCTGTACGGCTGGCCAGGCAACATCCGTGAGTTGGAGAACGTCGTCGAGCGGGCGCTCGTGCTCGATCGAGACGGCGTGATCGGGCTGGACGATCTGTCCGAGCGTGTCCGAACGCGCCAACAGGGAATCGGGCGGCTGCGGATCGAGCTGCCCGACGAGGGGTTGTCGCTCGAGAGACGTCGAGCGCGACCTGATGCTGGCGGCGCTGGAGAAACACGATTGGAATCAAACCAAGGCTGCGGCCTATCTCGACATCACTCGAAGCGCGCTCCTGTACCGTATGCAGAAATTCGGCCTCGAAAGGCCATCGCTGGAGAGTGATCAACCTCGGACGCCGGCCATCCACTGACTCCGGACCTCGGTCGTGGCCACATCGTTTGTCGTCGAGACTTGACTTGTTCGATCGAGAAGCCGGCATGGGCGGTGGGCTCGTCGCGTCACGCCGGTCGCGAGTAGAATCCACGAGGACGACGGGGGCCGAACCTGAATGGGCGAATGGAGACGTTGAGCGATCGTCGGTACGACGTGGTCGCATTCGGGGCGCATCCCGACGATCTCGAAGTCGTCATGGGCGGCACGGCGGCCAAGCTCGCGCGGGCCGGGCAGTCCATCCTGTTCGTCGATCTCTGTGAGGGCGAGCCGGCGCGCCACGCGTTGCGGGGCGTTCGGCACGAGCAGGCGGTCAGGGCCGCCGACATTCTGGGCGTGGACCGCACGATGTTGACGTTGCAGGATCGACTGATTCAGGACACGGTGGAAGCCCGGATCGAAATCGCGCGCCTCCTTCGCAAGTGCAAGCCACGCACGGTGTTCACGACGCAAGGCAGCGGGGTACACCCCGACCACCGCGCGGTGACCGATATCGTCGTGCACGGCGTCTTCTACGCACGGCTTCCCAAGTGGGAGGAGTTGGCCGCGGGCGAGCGCCTGCGAGATCTCGAGCCCCATGAGATCGAGCGGCTGTTCTTCGGGCACTGCCGCATGGAGCCACCCTGGAGCGGCTTCGACTTCGCCGTTGACGTGACAGCCACGTACGATCAAAAGATGGCGGCGGTGCGGGCGTACGAGGCCGTGTTCAGCGGGGACCAGGCGACGTTGCTCGACAAGTACAGCGCGGAAGATCGCTACGTCGGCAGCCTCGTGGGCGTCCCGTACGCCGAAGCGTTCAAGGCTCGCAGCCCGCTGCTCGTGGACAGCCCGGACGTGTTTGCAAAGTCTCGATTTGGGTGAGGCAGCCCAGCTCCATCGTCAAGGGCCAGGAGGGTCGAATGATGAAGGCAGTCAAGGTCTCGTTCGTGGCCGCCGTCGTGTTGGTCGCCCACGAGAAATCAGGCCCGCGTCGGCCCTGGGAACTCCTGGCAATCATCCGCCCGGCGCCCCAGAGGCAAACCCTGACCTTTCAGGCCGCGGGCCCACAATGGGTGGCGCTGTTGCAGGGTATCGATGCGTCAGAAAAGCCGATCAATCCCGATATGAACAACCTCGCCATCAGCTTCGATGGTAAGGACCATCCCACCGCGAATGTGGACTACGACACCACCGCCTGGAAGCGCATCAGCGCCAGCACGTACGAGGCCATCCGCAAGAGGGCCGGAAAAATTGTTCTCACGTCCACCAACGTCATATCGAAGGACGGCAGGACCATGACCATTACGACGAAGGGCGTGAACGCAGGCGGGTAATCAATCAACAACGTCAGGGTTTACGACAAGCAGTAGCCGAGTATCAGACCGCGGCGGGTCATTGCGCCGCCGCCCTTCGACCTCGCACGAGCCACAGCACGACCGCCGCCGGACCGACGATTGCGGCAATGAACTGCGATGTCGACAGAAGGCCTGTTCTTCGCCATAACCTCGCGACGGCGCTTGGCGTGGCTTTCCAGCGTAATCAGCTCGCCGAAAAAGGCGACCGTTCGGCCACCAGAGTCTGGCCATCGGCAACGTGGGCGGTCGAATTGCTTTTTGGAGATACCGTCGAACGAGCCTGCAGGCAGACGTCCCTGTTTAGCGACGGTCGCAGGCCGAGTGCAACCGAGCGCGATCAGGCGGCTCGCCGCTCGTACCGGTGGTGCAGGCCGCCGACTTCAGGTCGCACCACGATGCGGCCGGTCGGTTGGACGGCGCGTTCCGCCGGCGCATCCTTGCCAAGCGCGAGGTGCGTCCGAGACCGCTGGTAGTAGACCACGTAGGCGCGAAGGACCCGACGAAGATGCCGCTCATGGAACACGATGACGTGGTCCAGACACTCGCGCCGGATCGAGCCGATGACGCGTTCGACGTAGGGATTCTGCCAGGGCGAGCGCGGTGCCGTGCGGACGGCCGTGAAACCGAAGGCGTCGACTGCCCGACTGAACGCCGCGTCGAAGGTCGCGTCGCGGTCGTGGAGGAGGAATCGCGCGTTCGCGTCGTCGGAAAGGGCCTCGCGGAGCTGCTGTCGAGTCCATGCGGACGTTGGGTGCTGCGTCACATTGACATGCAGGATGCGCCGCCGGTCGTGAGCCAGGACGACGAAGACGAAGAGGAGCCGGCAGGTGAGCGTGGGCACCGCGAAGAAGTCGATGGCGATGGTCGAGCCGACATGGTTCTCAAGGAATGTCCGCCAGGTCTGCGAGGGTGGCGTCCGCCGGCGCGGCATCAGCCGGGAGATTGTCCGCTCAGATACCTCGAATCCCAACTTCAACAACTCGCCGTGAATGCGCGGCGCGCCCCAGAGCGGGTTCGCTCGGGCCATCTCTCGCGTCAGGCGTCGCAGGCCGGCGAGGACCTGCGGATGCCCGCCGCTTGGACGCGACCGTCGGGTCCAGGACCATGCGAAGCCGCGGCGATGCCAGGCGATGACCGTGGTCGGTCGGACGATCACCAAGGCCGACTTCCAGTCTGGCCACGCCAGCCGGAGGCCGACGCAGAACAACCGATCGGACCAGCGAACCAATGGCTTCGGATGGGTGCGACGGTACACCGCCAACTGCTGCCGCAGCGCCAGGTTCTCGAAGACGAGACTTCGATGTCGGCTCGCCAGGGTGATCAGGAGCCGAGCGATCTGGATGACACGCACGACCATGGTTCAGCATAGTCGGCTCAGCCTGTGTGGCTGACGCCGCGCTTGGCGCTGTGAGGTTTTGGCGAACTACAGGTTGGATAACGCGATCGTCGATGCTCGCACAAGCGCACCGACGGGGAGGCAGATTCGCCGTCGGCCGCGGCTCGGTGGGCTGCTCAATTATTACGAACGAGCCGCGTGAAGAGTCGGTCGGCCAATGAGACATTACGCGGTGGGTCACATCAACGTGTTGGAGTGCTTGACGTGGTGACCGCCAACATGTATATTCAATGTAGATACATGGCAGCTACGACCACCCAGATTGCCAAATGGGGTAACAGCTTGGGGTTGCGCCTTCCAAGGTCAGTCGCGATCGAAGCGGAGCTCGGTGAAGGCGACACCGTCGACGTGGCGGTCAAGAACGGCGCAATCGTGATTCGGCCGAGTCGGCCGACATACTCTCTCGAACGGCTCGTCGCGAAGATCACTCCACGGAATCGCCACAACGAGAGCGACTGGGGTGCGCCAGTCGGTCACGAAACGTGGTAACACGTGCCTATGTGCCCGACGCTGGGGATCTCGTCTGGCTGACCTTCGACCCTCAGGCCGGGCACGAGCAGCGCGGCCGACGCCCAGCGCTGATCCTGTCTCCGCGTGCCTACAACTCGAAAGCGCGATTGGCAATCGCTTGCCCGATCACGAGTCAGCTCAAGGGCTATCCGTTTGAGGTGCCCCTGCCCCCCGGTGGAAAGATTGTGGGCGCCGTCCTCGCCGACCACGTGAAGAACTTGGATTGGCAGATTCGTCGGGCGGTCTTCGAAGCAAAGGCGCCCGGAGAGCTCGTGACGGACGTGCGCGAGCGCCTGCGCGTGCTCCTCGGGCTGTGATCGAGAGAGGAGAGCGCTCTGAACAATCTCTGAACAATTCTTTGCCGAACACCAGGGGCTATCAGGGTCTCACCCGAGCTACCGGCACGAAGACCCCGCGAGTCCGAACACCTGCATTTTGCTGTTAACCGGAGGGTTGTTGGTTCGAGTCCAACCTGAGGAGCCACTCTTTTCAGGGTCCTTTCTGGTCGGATAGGTGGCAGTTTATTCCGAGCGGAGGGGTAACAGTTTCGCGCCGAACGGATTCTCAATCGGCTCTAGCCGACACGTCTCATCGTCGAAATAGCCTAAATGGTACTGCATGAAGGTGACGAGCCAGATGCGCTCGCCGACCTGCGTGACGCCGACATTCTGGCCGGCCAGCACGTGGCTGAGATTCACCTTCCGTCCCTTGAAACAAATCCGGCCGCAGCGGGTGACGGCGATCGTGTGATCGTGGAAATGGTACGTCAGCTCCTCAAGCCCACGATACACACGCGGTGATCGCGCTGTACAGGTCGGCGGGCACTTTCATCCCCAAGGCCTGATGGGGCCGCTCTTCTTGCTGCTCGAGGAACGTATCGAAGCGGTCCTGCTCGTCGACGCGATGCGGCCGCTCGACCTTCCCATTCAGGTGCGGCATCGCGCGGGCGGATGTAACGTGGCGGATGTCCCGCGTCTGGTGCCAATGGAATTGTGACTGCAACACTGCGCCGTTGTCGGTCCGTCGACGCTGACGCGGAACGGCAGGCGGCGGAGCACTCGTCGAAGAACAGGAGGCTTACATTGGTTACACGCATCGAAGACCTTGAGGAGGCGAATCCTCGTGCAGTCGTCGATCGCGGTGAACTGATACAGCCGGCGTCCGCGTGCCCGCAATGCGCTCCGAGGAAATTCACGTCGAGTTGCAGTCGGTGGCCGGGCTGCGGCTTCCCGTAGCGCTGCCACCGCTGCCGGCGGATGGTGCTTCTGATTCGCTCGGCAGCCGCGTGGATGCCGTGCCGCGGCAGGATGCGGTGCACCGAGGAACCGCTATGGCGATTGGTGGAACCGGCTCAGGTAGGCCGCGATCCGGCCCAGCGCCGAAGTGATAGTGCTGGCGCAGGTAGAGGATCTTGCTGACCACCTCGCGCGCCGTCGCGCCTGGCGAGCGGTGCGGCGTCCGCGGCCGATCGCGCAGGCCGGCGTCGCCGTACTCTGTAGCCGTCGCTTCCACTTGTAGAACGGCTTGCGGGAAATCCCGAACTCGGCGGCAGACACGCGCCACGTTCTGCCACTCGGCGGCGTGCTGTAAGACCGGAATCGCCACGCCATCAGGCGTGGCTTGCTCACCTTCGTCATTCTGTCTCCACTCCAGGATGGAGAGCCTAGAGAGGAGACCGCTGGAATTCCTGTCACCCGTGTCCAGAGATTCACACAAGGTACTTACAAACAGCACGTCAGTCGCTGATCAAAAACTGTGGGGGATTTTGTGGGGGCAGGCCCGCAGAAACGCTCTGCGAGCCTCCGGGAAGGCAGATCCGTTCAGTGGACCGACGGCACGTCGGTTACGGCCGCCGGTTGAATCTCCGTGGCCACTGTCGGCTTCTGTGTCGCGCCTCTCTTTCGCTTCGTTGTCTTCTGCTTCTTCTTGGGCTTCACAGGATCAAGGAGAGCCATCGCCTGACGTTGTGCATCCTGGCCAATGTGCCCGTAGCGCTGCGCCATCCTTACCGTCGTTGATGGAGCCCAACCGAGAATCTGACCGACGATCGGGAGAGAGACGCCTTGTTCCAGTAAACGCGTGCAACAGGTGTGTCGCAGATCGTGCCACCAGCTCATGATCCCGTCTGATATCCGGGGCGCGCTTTGACGCTCGCGCCTTTGCGCTTGACGTGCACGTCCAGACGGTGCCAGCCCGTTTTCGACACGCCACGCGGCGTGTAGCTGACGACATAGCGGTTGCGGAACTCTCCGACAATCGAGCGAAACGTCGGTACGAGGTCTCCTGAATTCTCAATCTCGAAGAGGCGCCCACCGGTCTCGGAGGAAAGGTCTCGTAAGAATTCCGGCTTTGCCTTCGATCGAACCCAGACACCGTAAGCCACGACGTCGGATCGTTTCGCCTCGCTGAGCACGTCGTCGGCTTTCAGCCAGCTCGCCGTATCTAAGCCGTCGCTGAACACAATCAGAAGCGTGCGTCCCGCGTCGCTTTCGCCGACGGTCATCGCGGCAAACGTGCCGTCGACGAGCGCTGTTGGCCCGGATCCTTTCGCGTCGTCGAGAGCCGACTGGACGGCATCCAGGTCGTGGGCCAACGGAGCGGCCAGTAAGACTCGATCACTGAATGTCACCAGCGACGCGCGGTCGACCGGTTCGAGGGCGGCCAGGGCGGCGTGACCGGCCGTGCGGAGGTGATCGAGGCGCTCACCTGCCACGCTGGCGCTCATGTCAAGCGCCAGGACCAGGTTGAGCGGAAGCTGTTCGAAGCTGACCAGATCAACCTGCTGAGGCACGCCATTGTCGAGGATCTCGAAATCAGCCGGCCCCAGGCCCCTGATGGGTGTGCCAGCCTCCGTCACGAGCACGTCGACGCGAACCGCCTCGACGCGAGTGGAAAAGGCAGGCTGCTGGCCGGCCCAGGCGCCGAGATTGGCGGTGACGAACACCAAACCCGCGACGGACTGGAGACCTCGCGGATTGGTCATGGCTGGCGCGGCGCACCTGGTTCGCCCGCGCTTACAAATGGGCGTCGGACGTCATCCACGAGATCATCCGCATTCAAGTCTTGCGCGATGTAGTAAACCCACCACGGATCCCTGGACTCCTCCTCGTCTCGCGGCAACGCGAACAGCTTTTCCGCCTCGATCAGCGTCGCTCGCCGATCGCCGCGACGACTGGCGAGGGCGGCCATCCCGACCAGGGGAGATTGCGCGTTTGGAAAGAGAGAGGACGCCCGCTCGTAACCTCGCGCTGCGGCATCGAGGTCGCCGGTCGATTCCTCCACGCGTGCGAGAAACAGCTCGCCGTAGTAGCGAGTCAAATCGGTCGTCGCCGACATGATGGCCTCGCGCAACTCTGGCTCCGCCTCATGGGGGCGGCCCAGCAGGGCGAGCACGTGGCCCAGTCTCAAATGGGCATCGACAAGGCTCGCGTTCGCGGCCAGCGCCCGTTTGAACAGTACCTCGCTCTTGTGGAGCTCCCCTTTTTCCGAGCCTACTAGAATGGTCGCGCCTGGCGGCAACGTGGCAGTCCGCATCACGCTTTGCACGTACGGGCCCGCATAATTTTCGTGCTCGGCCGCGGCAAGGAAAAGAATTGAGGCGTCGTTGGGAAATAGAGCGACGCCATGATCCAGATGCCCGTAGTTGTAAAACTTGTGATACAGCATCCAAGCTGCTGTCGCGTAATACCAATCGCGGACCATCTCATCACGCCCTGGCGCCGGCTTCTCGTCGTTTCGAGTGTGCCGAACCCGATCGAGCAACATGCGCGCGATCTCCCAATGAGCCGGTAATCCCCGATAACCCGTTGCCTGGCCGTCGGACATGTCCACGAGGACGCCACGTCCGTCGCGGTACGGCTGCGGGGACCTTGTCAGCGGTGACATTCGGCCCTCTGAAAGCATCGCGATGTCGCTGTGGAGCAACGCTCCCCGCTTGAGAACGTAGTTGTCGGCGCCGACGCCGCGCTCTTCCGCAGCGGCTAGGTCCAGCGCTTGAAGGTCTTTGTCGACGAGATGATCAATGACCTTGCGTTTCACGCATTCGGCATTGGTCAAGGCGATGCCGCCGGCGGCGCAAGCCAGCTCGACGAAACGTCGCGCTAACGCTGCGTCGTGGAAGTACGGGGCGTCCGGGCGCCTTCCAGATCGACTTCCAGGTCGAGGCACCAACAAGACTCCTTCGGGGTGCCTCATCTGAAGTACTAGCATTTCCAGATCCCGCGTCAACGTCTCGAGAACGTTGTCAGACCACGAGGCAACCTCGGTCGCAGCGTCGTCCGCCGATCCGGGTTGGTGATGCAGCACCGCTTTCAGCCACAGCTCGACGCGCTGAATGCGATCAGCCGTGGGAGGCGCGAACGTGGATGCGCTAGGGGCCGGTGACTGCGCAGCGGGGACCTCGGTGACGCCGCTCGCAAGCCAGGCCGCGACGAGGACCGTGGAGAGCACGAACCAATCCTCGCGCTACACGAGGTCGAAATCAAGAATGGGCTGCCAATCCGCACATGGGACGGTCGACCTTCGTACAATGCCTCGATGCCTTGCTATTCGATTCGGCGTGCGACCGTGGCTGACGAACCCGTCATCGCACGCAGACGGCGGACCCCCATCGAACCGGGGCTGGGTCCCTCGGCGGATCGCGCGCCGAAAGCCCCCCTCCCAGACCAAGGATTTCGACTGTGGGGGATTCTGTGGGGAGTCGCTGTCGAAATTGGTGCGACTCGGTACTGATCGGCTCGGACCGAAAATCACGATATTCGGCAGCAAATCCGGCGTCGATCAGTATCTGTGTGAATCAGTACGAAACGGCTGAGCGGCCACTGTTAACCGGAGGGTTGTTGGTTCGAATCCAACCTGAGGAGCCATTTCGCCTCCGGCTAATCGGCTCCCCACGTTGCCTCCAGGCTTCGAACGACTCGCTTCGCTCGCCGTTCTCGGCACGAATCCAACCTGAGGAGCCACCTTTTAATGGTCTATTCCGGAGACATAGGTAAGGTGAATTCAATTCCTCGACGCAACACCATAAGCGATGGGAGGCGATATGGGTGTGCGTTGGTCAAGGATGTCATGGAGCGAAAGGAACGAGCTATGGGGGCGATGGCGTCGTGGCGAATCGCTCCGTGACATTGCCCACGCGCTGCGCCGTGCGCCGAGCGTCGTCTACACGGCAGTTGAAACGGGAGGCGGAATTGCGCCGCGGCCACGGCGGCGGTCCCGGCTCGCCCTTACACCCGCGGAGCGGGAAGAGGTTTCACGCCAGCTCGCGCTCGGCCAATCCTTCCGCGGTATCAGCCAGCTTCTCGGTCGAGCGCCGTCCACGGTTTGTCGCGAAGTAGCGCGAAACGGTGGGCGTGGCGTCTATCGGGCGGCCGTCGCCGACGGACGTGCCTGGCGACGGAGCCATCGACCCCAGCCGTGCCGTTTGTCCACCCGGCCGGCACTCCGACGCGCCATCGCGCACAAACTCGCACAGCAATGGTCGCCACAGCAGATCTCAGGCTGGCTCCGATGTACCTTTCCGAGCGATCCTGACATGCAGGTGTCGCCCGAAACCATTTACCGAAGTCTGTTTGTTCAGAGTCGCGGCGTCCTCAAACGTCACCTGCTCCAGCACCTACGCCGCCAGCATCACTTTCGGCACGCGCGCGTAGCGGCGCGGCGGCAGCCACGACAGGGCCAAATCCTCGACGCGATCTCGATTCGCCAGCGACCGGCGGAGGTCCAGGATCGAGCGGTGCCGGGCCATTGGGAAGGGGATCTCCTAGAAGGCGCTCGGGGCACGTTTGTGGCGACGCTCGTCGAACGTCAATCGCGTTATGTGATGCTGGTGCGGTTGCCTAACAAGGCAACCGGGACGGTGACTCGCGCCCTGGCGCGGCGCATTCGACGGCTCCCGCACGGGTTAATGCGATCGCTGACGTGGGATCGAGGCGGCGAACTCGCGGCGCATCGCGCGCTCACGATTGCGACCGACGTCCGCGTGTACTTTTGTGACCCGCAGAGTCCCTGGCAGCGCGGGTCAAACGAAAACACCAACGGCCTACTGCGCCCGTACTTGCCCCATGCCGCCGACTTCTCCGGCTACAGCCAGGCGCAGCTGGACGCCATCGCGTTTCGCCTGAATACTCGACCCCGATTGACGTTGGGATATCAAACGCCCGCAGCTAAACTCGCAGCGATCGTTGCGACGACGGGTTGAAAACGCGTAACAGTTTCGGCGCGAATGGATTCGCGATCGGTTCGAGCCGGCACGTCTCATCGTCGAAGTAGCCCAAATCGTAACGCATGAAGGTGACGAGCCAGACGCGTTCGCGCCGAACGGAGAATTTGGAGTTTAGACGATGACGCTCAATCGACGCGAGTTCGTTCAATTGGCCGCGGCGATGGGGGCCTCGCTGGCGTGGGGCGGCTCGGCTCGCGCGTCAACCACCGGCTGGCATGAGCGGCGCGACCTTTATCCGGAGGGCGTCGCGTCCGGCGATCCCGATCCGGGCAGCGTTATCCTCTGGACTCGGCGGCCGTTCGAGTCGGGCGGACGACGTGGCCCACGGTGGAGGTTGCCGAGGATGATGCGTTCCGGCGGGTCGTCGCAAAGGCGTCCGCGCCGGTCTCAGCGGAATCGGATTGGACGACGCGCGTGCTGGTCGGTCATCTCAAGCCTGCGCGCATCTACTGGTATCGCTTCACCGATGGAGCGGGGAATGGTAGCCGCGTCGGCCGGACGATCACCGCTCCGCTGGCGAACGATCCACGGCCGGTCAATTTCGCCTTCGTCAGCTGCCAGAGCCTCAATGAAGGCAAGCTCAATGGCTATCGCCGGATGATCTTTGAGGATGAGCGCGCGGCGCCCGCCGATCAACTCGGTTTCGTTCTCCACCTTGGTGATTTCATCTATGAAGTCGTCGAATACCCCGACGAAGTGCCGACGCGGTACGACCGCACGATCTACGACGTCGGCCGCATTCCCGATGGCGGTAAGACCAGCAACTTCCATTACCCGTTGACGGTCGACGGCTATCGCGTCGTCTACAAGGGCTACCTTGCCGATCCCGATCTGCAAGACGCGCGAGCGCGTTGGCCGTTCGTTGCCATTTGGGACAATCACGAATTCTCCTGGCAAGGCCGGCAGAGCATCGTCCAGGCAGGGGGCCCTCCGCAACCGGGCCAGACGGTGAAGGTCGCCGCCAACCAGGCATGGTTCGAATACATCCCCGCGCGCGTGAAAGCGCCGAGTGGATCGCTCAACACGTTCGGCGCGGTGGCGGTGAAAAATGTGCCGATCGAACAATGGGACGACAGTGGCCTTGGGATTGAACCCAACAATCTCAAGGCCATCAACAGCCTGATCGCCTATCGGTCGTTGCGCTACGGCCGGCACCTCGATCTCATTCTCACCGACCAGCACAGTTTCTGCGGCGACGACCCGACCGATGCGGAGGGCGTTGGCAAGATTTACGATCCGGCCTTCAACGGGATGTTCTCTGAACCGGCGATGATCGCGCTCGATGCGGGCCGCAATTTCAACGGCGGCAAACCGCCCGCCGAACTTAGCTTTGGCGACATAAGCATCCCCAATCCGCGAAAGGATTCACCGCCGCGCACGATCCTCGGGACCCGTCAGAAGCAATGGTTCATGGACCAGCTCCGCCGGTCCGCGGCAACCTGGAAGATCTGGGGCAATTCGCTGGGTGCCCTCGACTTGCGGGCCGACCCGCAGAACCTTCCCGATGGACTGACCAAGCAGAAGTGGCCGGCCGACACCTTCGCGCAGATCGGCAGCGGCGATTATGGCAGCGCCTACCACGAGCGTGGCGAAATCTATGACCTCGTCCGCGATTCGAAGATCACCGGATTCGCGATCGTGTCGGGCGACCGTCACAGCTTTTGGGCCGGCTATGCCGCCTCCCTATTGCCACCCGCCAAGTTCGAGCCGGTCGGGATCAGTTTCGTCGGCGCCTCGCTGGCCAGCCCTGGGACGATGGAGGCTTATGAGCACCGTCTTCCCAAGGATCATCCGCTCCGTTCGCTGTTCCTGGCCGATCGGCCCGTCCGGGGCGCAGGGGCCCCCGGAGTGAAAGAGGCCAAGCCCGAATGGACCTACAACATGCTCCTCAAGCACGGCGTCCGCTCGTGCCTCGAATACGCCAAGAGTTTCGACCTGAAGCGCGCTCACGCCGTTTCCAATCCGAAACTTTCCCCGCACCTTGAATTCGTGGATATGGGCGGTCACGGCTATGCGACGGTGCGGCTCACCAGCGATGAAATGCGGACCGAGTTCGTCTGCATTCCACGCCCGATCACGCACAGCGATCGTCCCGATGGCGGTCCTCTTCGCTACCGGGTCGTCCACACGGCATCGCTCTGGAAACCGGGCGAGCGGCCTTTGCTGCGCCAGCAAGTCATTGAGGGCGATCCCGGCCTTTCGATCTGAGATGGCTCCAGGCCGATGATTGCGCCCGCCGCTATGCTTGCGGTGGGGACCGCGCTTGCTGTCCGAAGGGGGGAAGGGAAGCTGCGCGGAACCCGGTCAAGGTCGCGGTGCTTCCCGAATTCGCCTTTCCGCTAGTTCGACGGCCGATGACGAGTGTCCGGTCGGCCGCTCTTCAATCGTGATTAACGACCAGGTCGCGCAGTGTTTACTTGATCCGCAAGCCATTAAAGTCAGCAGCTTGCAATGATCACTATCCGGCGAGTCATCTAAGTTATTGATTCGCAATGTCTTGCTCCAGCTGGGGCAGCACTGGGCGATTTCCGCAGCCCATACAGCTGTTCGCCGAATGGCGCCGAGTAGTCGAATGAGAACGGCTCAAGGCGCGGCCGGGATCGCGAGTCCATCCCGTTGGCGGAACAGGTTATTCGGATCGCGAGGACGTTAGCGCGCCGATCAATACGTTCGTGACGTATACGTGATACTGCTCGGGCGACCATTCCCGTTCGAGGACCAAGTCTTCCCACATCCGCAGCGACGTCATCGTCCACAAGAGATCTGCCGCAATTGAAGGGTCCAGTTCCGGTCGCAGGCTGCCCTCAGCCTTCAAGCGCGAGACGATGGCGCGACAGCCTTCCAATCGGGACTTCAGACGGGACTGCCAGGCGCGCGCAGCCGCCGTATCCGTTCGACGGACCGCATCGATCGCCCGCGCGACCGCCCACACCGCAGGGTTTCCGCGCGCCTGCATCGACACGAACGCCTCGATCATCTCCATGCCGGTCTGGGTGTTCATCACGCGCTGAATCTCAGCCGGTAAGCCGAGGATCTCGTTAACATGACGGGCGAGCGCGACCATCAAATCTGCGCGGTCGGCAAAGTGCAGGTACACTGCCTGGCGGGACAGGCGCGCGGCCTTGGCGATTTGGGCCATGGTGACTTTGGCGTCGCCTCGCTTGCGAATCAGCCTCAGCGCGGCTTCCAGGACGCGGTCCCGGGAACCAGAACTTGACATCGTGTCAAGCTGTCTTCTATGCTTCACCGTCGTTGAACTTGACATCGTGTCAAGTGTAGCAGGTTGCGCGATGCACCGAGGCGAGGAAGAAATGACCCCACAGGAGCCAATCGAAACACCGCACGGCTGGCTGACACTGATCAACCGTCATACGGGCGAGCGCCTGCAGCTGCGTCGTGTGCCTCTGGACGGCGAGATGTGCCTGGAATTGAAGGGCACGCTCCCACCGAACCAGGACGGTCCACCCCTCCACATTCATTTCAAGGAAAGCGAGGGAGGGACTGTCATGGCCGGCACCCTCGCCGCGGAGGTGGACGGTGTTGAGGTTCGCATCGAACAGGGTGGCCCCGTGCGATTGCCGATGGGCTCCGCGCACCGATGGTGGAACGGCGGCACTGAGACACTCCAGTTTGATGGCTTCGCAAGGCCCGTCATCGATCTGGACCGCTTTCTGTCGGCAATATTCGACGTGTTGAACAGCGGCCCCGCGCGGCGACCGCCGGTGTTTTACATGGCCCACCTCCTGTGGAGGCATCGAAAGACTCAGACGGTGCTCATCGCGCCACGGTGGATTCAGGCCGTGCTGTTCCCAACCATTGTGCTGGTTGGGACTCTGTTGGGGCGGTATAGAGGAACGGACTGGCCCGGATGTCCTGATCGATTCCCGGCCGCCCCGCTCTTCACCTAGCCGCCGTCACGGCACGGATGCGGCGTCGGGACGGCGCTGATGGGCGCGGCGACCAATAGTGATGCCGAGCTCACGCGTCTGCTGCTTCTGTCAAGAGCAGGCCATTTACGCTGCTTCTCGGATCAGCCAATTGCGGAAATCGTCCACTGCGGCGAGCCACTTTTCCTGCAAAAATCGATCAGTCGTCCTCGCGAAATCCGCTTTTGTGACATGGACTCTGACACAAGCGGTGGCGCGGGTGTCGGTGTCGCGAGCGTCGGCGATTGTGGCTTGGGTTTGGTAGGTTTCGACGGCTTGAGCGCCGCCGCCCCTTGATTCAGCGCTTCACGGCGAATGTGGCTGTAGGTTTTCATCATCCCCGGATCCGCGGTACCGACATCGCCGACTGAACTGATGACCACCTTGTCCACGACGATCCTTTCTGCGCCCGACAGGCGCATGGATTTCCGCTAGTTCCAATTGAGAAGGCGCCTCGCGTTGCCGCGGTAGATGGCGTCGAGGACACCGTCTTGTAGATCCAATCCGTACAGCCTCCACCAGACAGGACCGGGGATGTATTCGTCGGCACTTTCCAGCAGCCGCCACCAGCCACGGTACATTGTCGTGGCCGGCATCGAGTCGCTTCCGTACAGCACACGGTCTTTGTATCTCTCGAGGAACCTGGCGGCGGCGCGAGGCTGGCGGCCGATTTCGTAATCGCGCGCAGAAAGGTCGACGTACAGATTCGGGAAACGATCCAGCGCGCGACTCAATGAGCCGAGGTCGTTGCCCTGGTTCGAGAAATGAACGGCGATGAATGTCGTATCGGGATGGCGCGCCAGCAGACGATCGCGCCGGGCCAAGAGGTCGTCGTAGGTTGGCACGTCCGAACCATACTGGTTGTAGACCTGATACCTCGGCGTGCGTTCCTGATGGTTGTCGGGCGGCCGCCACGCGGAGGGGTGATCGGCAACGTGAAGGCTGACCGGGATTTTCAGTTGGGCGCACTTGTTCCAAAACAGGTCGAGGCGCGGGTCATCAAGGTGCATCCGCCGTTCGCGTGGCAGCCTGGGCGGGTCGCCATAAGCAGCGACGACGCCTCCGATGATTCCCCATCCCTTGTCGGAAAGCTCGCCGACGCCCCGACCGCCGTTGCGGTAGCAGCGATCGAGTTCGGCGGCCGCACGTTCGGGATAATCGGGTTTTTCGAATTCCTGCTCATCGAGACCGCACCAAAGCTGGAAACGATTGGGATAATTCTTTCGATAGAGCTCCGCGAGGCGGTCGAACTCCGCGCCCGTTGCTTCGGTGAGCACGATCATCTTTTCGACGCCCGCCTCGTCCATGGTTTTCACCCAGGCGGCGAGCGACTCCTGCGTATCGCCGCGATTGGCCCCGACGTGCACGTGCACATCGATCGCAGGAAAGCGCGCCTTGAGGACGTTCGTTTCCGGAACAACCACAGAGGAATCGGGGGCCCAGTCCTTGACCAAGACGGAGTCCATCGCGTGGGTATTGTCCACACGCGTCTGGGCGGGCAGGATTGCCGCCGCGAGACCGATCAACGCCAACACCCTACGTGGACGCACTCGATTTTCCTTACCAGCCGAGGCTCACCCCAGATCGATCGTCACGGCGAAGGCGGCTGGTCGAGAATCTCCTCGCGCGTGCGATCCCAGTACATTTTCTCGTGCTCGCCATAGCTCCGCGTCACCATGATGACCGCAACCGAGTGAGATCGACGAAGGTTCGTGACGGTCCACGATCGCAAGCCGATCGTATGCGAAGCCGCCTCATAGGTAACACTTCATTCCGGAGACATGGGCAACAGTTTCGGCGCGAATGGATTCGCGATCGGTTCGAGCCGTCCCACCTCGTCGTCGAAGTAGCCCAGATCGTCGAGGATGCAGGTCGCGAGCCAGTTGCGTCGGATCGCGCCACCATGGAGATCGCGTCGTGAAACGGATACGCGTGATGCCTGTGTGTCAGAATCGAGTCGTACAATGCCGAGGATCCGCCCGCAATCCCGCGACAGTCGGACTGCGGCGCCTCCCCGTGTCAGCTGTCGTTCCGAGCTGCCGCGTGGAATTCGCGCAGTCAAAGGAGCTCGATTGATGCATCGTCAGCGGACGTCAATGACACTCGTGCTCTTGGCCGTGTTGTCCGCGCCTCCGTTTGCGCAGGCGCAAGGCGACAAGCATGCCTTCACGTTCGACGACTGGGTCGCACTCCGGACGACGGTGCCGACAGCGGTGGCCGCAGACGGAAGGACGATTCTATATCGCGTCGACTCGGGAGTTGCGAAGGGTCGAACGCGTCACGAATGGAAAATCATCAACGTGGACGGTACCGCCTCACGTGCACTGGAACTCCCGGATGGCTTCACGCCGTCGGGCTTCACCCGTGACGGGGCCCTCTATGGCACGTACCAAGTCAACAAGGTGACGCAGCTTGCAGCCGTGTCTATTGCCTCGGACGTCGGCGCGCGAACACCGTCACGGGTCATTCTGCTGCCTCGCGGCATCCACTCGGTGCAGATCTCGCCGGATGGCGCGCGCTTCGCGGTGCTCGCTTCGCCGGGCGAGCCGAACCCGCTCGACGACGTCCGCACGATCGTCGAACCGGATCGGACCAGTCTCTATGTCGTGAACGTCGATGGCACCAACGGTGCCTGGTGGTGTCCCGCGTTGACGCGAATCGCCGATGGCCCGATCGCTGCCGGGGCGTTGGCCTGGTCGCACGATTCCGCGACTGTGGCGCTCGTTTCCCAGACGCCGAAGATCGGCTTCAAGGACCTGGCGTCGAACATTGACGTCTGCAGTGCGAACGGGTCGCGACGCGTGGCGGAGATTCCCAACAGCGTGAGCGGCATTGCCTGGACCGAGGGCGGTCGAACGCTTGCGTTCCTCAGCACGACCACCAACGTCCTGACGCCCGATCACGTCTGGACCGTGGCTGCCGCCGGCGGGACGCCGGTCGATCGCACGCCATCTTTGGCCGGATCCGCGACAAGCCTGACGGGCGACGCGGCTGGTCGGGTCTGGGTGATCGTCGCGCGTGGCGTGCAGAGCGAGATTGACCGATTTGAGAACGGCGCGCTCACGACCGCTTTCCGCTGGCCCTCCGGCAGCGTCGTCGGACTGCCCGTTTCGTCCGACATCGCAGGGACCACGGACCAGATCGCTGTCCCAGTCGGCGACCCAGAGCACGGGACCAGCGTAGCGGTCCCATCCGCGAGCGGGCTCTCGCGCATTACCACCGAAGCTGATGTCACGACGGCTCCGATCGATTTCGGAACCGTGCGTGTGGTGAAGTGGACGAGCAAGGAAGGCATCGCGCTCGAGGGCATCGCGACGTTTCCGGCGGGCTACCAGAGTGGTCGCCAGTATCCCTTTCTCGTGCTGCCGCACGGTGGACCCGAAGCGAACGATCAGCTGGTTCTTGATGCCTTCTCGCGCATCATTGCCGGGCTCGGCTATGTGGTGCTGCAGCCGCAGTACCGCGGCTCCACGGGGTACGGCTCCAACTTCCTGCAGGCCATATACCAGCACTTCGGCGATCGCGCGTTCCGCGACGTCGACAGCGCCACCGACTTTGCAATCGCACAGGGGTGGGCGAATCCGGAACGGTTGGCGATCTTCGGTTGGAGCGCTGGCGGTTTCATGACGTCGTGGACGGTCACTCAAACCAACCGCTATCGCGCGGCCATCGAAGGAGCCGGCATCACCGATTGGGCCAGCTTCATGTGGACGAGCGACGTGCAGCAGTGGGATTACGACGCGCGGTGGCCGGAGAAGGATCTCCAAGCGTTCGTGCAGTTCTCAGCCGTGGCGCAGGCCGAACGCGTCTCGACGCCGCTCCTGGTGCTGCACGGAGAGGCGGATCAGCGAGTCCCAACGTATCAGGGGCGCGAGCTGTATGAAGCGCTTGCCGCGCACGGCAAGGCGACACGGATGGTCACCTATCCCGGATCGGGCCACTTCCCCAGTCTCTGGGAACAGCGTCGCGACGTGTTCCGGGAGATTGCCGCGTGGCTCAACAAGCACAACCCGGCCGGGTCAGGTGGTTAGCCTTCTGTTCAGTGGGCCGGTGGATCGGATTCTCGAATTATTCGCGATCGACGGTGTGGAGCGACAGCTGCGACGGGCGCTCGCGATCGTGATGGATGCGAATGACCGCCTTCTGCCGGCGCGCCGACACGGTCTCGAGATCACCCGTGTGGAGGTTTCGTGAAAAATTCGGGAAGAACGTCGCCGATATCTGGATGCGCACGCGGTGCCCGGCCCGGAACACGTTGCTGGTGACCAGCCGATCCAGCGTGATCTCGGTACACCTGGCCCGGCGTCAGCAGCTGCCGTCCTTTCTCCAGATCACGGTAGCTCACGCGGATGACGTCCAGCCCGGGGCTCATGAGATTGTACGCGGCGCCGTTCGGGGCGACGTCGAGCAGCCGGACCCAGAGGTCGGTATCGGAGCAATCGCACGACAGATGGATGCGGGCGCGAATTGGTCCTGTCACTTCGAGGTCGCGCGCCAACGGCGACGAGTCGAACGTCAACACGTCGCGACGTTTCGCCAGCGCCTGGTAATCGTGCACGCCGGCCGATTCGTACGGATTCAGCACCGGATCGTCGGGATCGGAGAGAAACGTGCTCGGCGCGCGTGTGCCCGATGGTGGCGTGGACGTCAGCTCGCGGCGCGACGCCTCGCCGCCGGACAAATAGAACACGCGCTCGCGGCCTTCAGGCGGCCACGTGTCCGATGTTTTCCACTGGTTAGCCCCCATGACGAAATAGCGCACGCCGCTCAACACGGTGGCGCGGGGGTCGTCGCGCAGATAGCGATCCATCCAGGTGAGGACGACGTCGTCGTAGTCGATGGCGGCGGTCGGCCCGAAATCGCGCTCGCCGAATTTCGTGCGCGCGGTTGCGTCCGAACCGTGGACCCACGGTCCGAGCAGGAGCGCCGTCGCGGACGGCTGTCCGCGGCGGGAGGCGACGAGGCCGAGGTAATTGGTGATAGCGCCCTCGGGTCCATAGTTGTCGTCGTTCCACGCGGAGAAGTTGAGCACGGCGGCGCGGGTGCGGCCGTACTTGTTCTTCAGCTCCGCGAAGTTCCAGAACGGATCCTCGGGCGGATGGTGAAGCCAGTCGTTGTAGTAGGGCGCGATGGTGCGCAGCTCTTCGACTTCTACAGCGCCATCGAGCGGCAGCGCGCCGAGCATCTTCGTCTTCACGGCGTTCCATCGACGCCGCTCGATGCTCTGCCAGATCCACGGCAGCCACGACAGGTCCCAGACGCCACCGCTGTAGAAGAAGTTCTGCGGCGTCGAAAAGGTCATCGCCGGAACCATGGCCTCGAGATGCGGTGGACTTTCAACCGCGGCGAGCCATTGCACCGCGCCGGGATACGACAGCCCGAACGTGCCGACGCGGCCGTTCGACCACGGCTGCTGCGCCGCCCATTCGATCGTGTCGTAGCCGTCCCGTCCCTCGCGCTCGTACGGGCGGAACTCGCCGGCGGACCGGTAGCGGCCGCGCACGTCTTGCACGACCACCGCGTAGCCGCGTTCCACAGCGTGGACGAACGTCGTGTATTCCTTCAGCGCATCGTCCTTGCCGTAAGGCGTTCGATACACGAGCGTTGGAAACCGTCCCTGAGACGACGGCCGCAACAGATCGGCTCGAAGTTGCACGCCATCCCGCATCGGCACCGCGACGTTCCGTTCGTGAATGGTCGTGGGAGATTGGACCGGCAGCGACAGGACGACGAGGGTGACGGCGGCGATGGTCGGTCCGTGCGTCATCGGGACGAACCAGCTTCGCGCTGGCACTGCTCGTAAAATGCGCGGGCTCGTTTCACGTCATCGAGCACCGCCGCGCGTTCGGCGTCGCTGCGATAACTGGAATTGCCGGCGGTCGCTAGGTGAATCCGATCGAGCCAGCGCAGGAAATACGACCCCGCTTCGGCCGAGCGCCGCGGCTGGCCCGCGACGCGCACGTAGAGCGGGCTGGTCGTCGCGAACGGATAGATGTCGAGGACGTCGTCGTGAGGGCCGTCATTCCACGCGCGCAACAACAGCCATCCACTGGACGGCGCGGCAATCTCGCCGCTCGCATCAGCCGTCCGGCCATCGGGCGCGATCGGCACGCTCTTCACGACCTGTCCGTTCCACACCAGCTCGAGATGATCGACGGGGAAATTGGCTCGCAGGGTCGCCTGGTATTTCAACGGACCGGGAGCCGACCGCTCTAACGTATCGCCGGGACTCGCCTCGCCAACTTTCAACTGGATCAGCGGCCCGTTGGTGGCGACGCCTCGTCCCTGCTTGACCGAGGCGAGAAACGCGTCGCGCGTCAGCGGACCGCTCGCCGGCACGACGACGCGGTTCAGTCCGACCGGTCCGCGCAGGCTCGAGTAGTTGGCCATCGCATCGGTCCCGGCGCCGGCCGGCAATTCCACGCCGCACTCGAGCAGGCGGTACCAAACCGCGTTGGTCGCTCGATGATCCGAGAAGCCGACCGCCTCGTAGTAGTCGATCTTGCCGAGCGCCGCATCGATCGGCAGCGCGTTGGTCAACGGCGCGGACTGGCCGGGATCGACGTCTTCGTCGAAGGGATGCGCGTAGCCGACCAGGCCGCGCTGCGCATGTGCCAGGTCGGCAACCGCCGCGTTGTGCGGATACGGACTCGCCGCGGCGGTGAACGGGTAGGCGGCGTATCCCGGCAACAGCAGGTGCTGCGCGAGATTCAGGATGCTCAGATGACCCCAGTAGCTGGTGTGGAATTCCTGGCCGTGCAGGATCAGGAGCCGATCGGTCGATGCCGGATCGACGTCGGTGCGAAAAGCGGCGATGTCGGGAAATCGCTGCTCCTTGTTTACGACCAGGTTCGCGATCAGATTCAGGTCTTCGGCGCGGCCTTGCTCGACGAGGTGCTGCGGCGTGTTGCGATACAGGCCGCCGTAGTTCATGTGCACGTGCAGGTCGCCGCTCCACCACGTGTCTGAACCAGCCGGAACCGGGAGACGCTTGAGCGTGACCGTTCGCGTGCCGGTCCAGCCGTCGACGCGCGAGTCTTCCTCGATGTGCGCGATCTCGTACGCGGGACCGTGACTGACCGCGATCTGCAATCGATCCCGGGGCACCGCGAGACGGCTGTCGCCGCGGCTGTGGAAATAGCGCGTTTCGACCGCCTGGCGTTGGCGCACGAGCAAGTCGTCGGCGTGAATCCATGCTTCGTCGGGCGCGTAGGCGCGGTGCTGGCTGTCGGTGACGCTGATGCGCGCCGGGATCGTGCGGCCTTCCTCGTCGGCGACGTGCAGCAACAGCTCACGATGCGGCCGGAGATAGCGGCGCTCCGCCATCAGAATCTGACGCTGCGCGCCGGAGGTCGCGTCGATCACCCAGAGCGAGGTATTGCCAGTCCGATTGGAAATGAACGCGATCGTGCGACCATCCGGCGACCACACCGGATTGGTGTTGTCGTAGTCACCATAGGTCAGCGGAAACGGATAGTCGCCGTCGAGCGACAGCAACCAGAGCTGCTGCCACTGGCCGCCGAGATAGCTGCTGTAGACGATGCGCCGGTTGTCGGGCGAGACGTCGGGTCTGGCGTGCCACGACGTCTCTTCGTGATGCACGAGCCGCGGCACGGCGCCGGGGGTCGCCGCCACTCGCACGATGTCTCCGGTGCCGTGGGCGATCTCGCGGTTCGACACGAACAGCAGCTCGTGGCCGTCGTGCGTCCACGCCGGGTTGATCGCGTGATCGAAGGGACTGTAGTAGTAGCGCGAGATATCACTGCGCCTATCGGGCACGAGTGGCATCGACGCCTCGAGGCGGCCGTTGCGGACCGCAGCCCCCATGTCAGCAACATGCAGCAGGAAATGCCCCGAGCCTGCCGTGGACACGAACGCGAGCCGGCCGCCGTCGGGCGACCAGCGCGGCTCCACGTTCACCGCCCCATTGCTCGTCAACGCGCGGACGTCGCGCGAGGCAAGATCGAGCAGCATCAATTCGAGCGAGCGGCCGTCGTAGCGCACGAAGACGACGGTGCGGCCGTCGGGAGAACAGTGCGGCTGATAGTCGCCGCCGCCGTCGGTCAACTGCTCGGCGGCCGTGCTGTCGAGCCGCTGGCGCCACAGGCTACCCGCCATCGAGTAGACGAGCGTGGTGCCGTCTGCCGACCACGACACCGACGAGGGTCCGCTGGTGAGCTGCGGCAGATAGAGCTCGCGAAAGTAGTAGTTGTGCGGCAGCGCGATCTGATTGAGGACGGGAAGCCGCGCCGGTCCGGCCGCGCCGAGCGTAGCCGTGAAGGCGACCGCCGCCAGGCCGAATGCCTTCCGCATCGGAGTTGACGGTAGACTACCCTGAAACAGCGAAGGTAAGGAGGAGGTCTCGTGAACTGGCGACTCTTAGTGGCATCGCTGGCGCTGACGGCCGCGGCGTGCGGCACGGCTCCGGCGCCAGCCCCGGCGGGCGGGCAGACGGCCGACCTCGTGATCGTGAACGGCCGGGTCTTCACGGCCGACGAGCGAAGCACGACGGCGCAAGCGGTCGCCACGGCGGGCAATAAAATCTTGCTCGTCGGCACCAACGACGCCGTGTCGGCTCTTCGCGGGCCGCAGACGCGCGTGGTCGATGCCCGCGGCGGAACGGTGGCGCCGGGATTCAACGATTCGCATGTCCATTTCATCAGCGGCGGCATGACCCTCGGCCACGTCGATCTTGCCGGCCTGACCACCCTCGCGCAGGTCCAGGACAAGATCCGCGCGTTCGCGGCGGCCCACGCCGACGCGGCGTGGGTCGAGGGCCGCGGCTGGCTCTACTCGCCGTTTCCCGGCGGCACGCCGACCAGACAACAGCTCGATGCGGTGGTCCCCGATCGACCCGCGGTGATGACGTGCTACGACGGCCACAGCGTCTGGGTCAACTCGAAGGCGCTGGCGTTGGCGGGCATCACGAAAGAGACGCCCAATCCCACCAACGGGCTCATCGTCAAAGACCCCGGAACGGGCGAACCCACGGGGCATTTGAAGGAATCGGCCACGGAGCTGCTCGGCAAGGTCAGGCCGAAGCCCACTGACGCAGACCGGCGTGCCGCATTGCGCACGGCCGTGGCGCACGCGCACCAGTTCGGCGTCACGAGCGTGCAGAACGCCGGCACCAGCTTCGACGATGTGGCGCTCTACCAACAGGCGCTGCGCGCGGGCGAGTTGCAGGTGCGGGCCTACCTGGCCATGTCGGCCTCGTCCAGCACGACCGAGGCCGACCTCGATCGCATGGAGGAGACTCGCAAGGCCCTGGGCAACGACCCGACCTTGACCACCGGAGCGGTGAAGATCTACGCGGACGGCGTGATCGAGAGCCGCACGGCGGCGATGCTGGCGCCGTACGAGAACAGCAAAACATCCGGCGCTCCCAACCTGTCGGCCGATCAATTGGACCGCCTCGTGGCGATGGTGGACAAGCGCGGATGGCAGATTTTCATCCACGCCATTGGCGACCGGGCCATCCGCATGTCGCTCGACGCCTTCGAGCGGGCCGCAGCGGTCAACGCCGCGCCGGCCCGGGGGCGCCGCCATCGGCTCGAGCACATCGAGGCCGCAGCCGCGGCCGACATCCCGCGCTTCGGAAAGCTTGGCGTCATCGCGTCGCAGCAGCCGATGCACGTGCCGCTCGGCGACATGAACTCCGAGCACCCCTCCGGTCCCTGGCCGGACAATGTGGGCGCCGAACGGTACTCGCGCGCCTGGGCGTGGAAGAGCATTCAGGACGGAGGGGGCCGGCTGACGTTCGGCAGCGACTGGCCCGTGGCGCCGCTCGAAGCCGGACTCGGCATCTGGGTCGTGACCACCCGGAAGGGCCCCGCCAGCGAGCCCGATCAGAAGCTGCCGATGGGCGAGGCGATCGACGGCTACACGCGATGGCCGGCGTACGCGTCGTTCGAGGAACAGCGCAAAGGCACGCTGGCCGCCGGCATGCTGGCCGACATCGTCGTCCTGGCCGCCGACGTGTTCACGAATCCGCCGCTGACGGCTGGCGACGTCGTGGTGGACACGACGATCTTCGACGGCCGGGTCGTGTACGAGCGGCCGCGCGCGGGACGCTGAGGATAGCCCGGCAATAGTCAAACCGCTAAGATGTCAGGAAATGAAAGCGGCTCGTTCCCGGAGACCGAGATGAAACGAATAGTGATTGCATGCGCCGTTGCCGGACTTGGATTGTCGTGCGCCCTCCTGCTCGCCCAGACGCGCCGTTCCTTCGAGAAATTCACGGTCGAAGGCCAGCCCATCGACAAGCGACCGCCTGAACTGGATACGGACCATCCCGTGTTTCCGGGCCAGACGCATGCGCCCTATCACCGGACGACGGAGGTGGCGGTCGCGACCATCGCCAGCGGCCTGGACAACCCATGGGCGGTCGACCTCCTGCCGAGCGGACGGTTTCTCATCAGCGAAAAACCGGGACGCTTCCGCATCCTCAACAAGGATGGTTCGCCCCTGCACACGATCACCGCGAACGTGCCGCCGGTGTACTACCGCGGACAAGCAGGCCTGCTCGACGTCGAACTGGACCGGAACTTCGCGACGAACCACAGAATCTTCTTCGTCTACATGCGCATCGTCGACGCCGATACGTGCGTGCAGGCGATCGACAGCGCCACGTTGAATGAGGACGCGGGCACGATCGCCGATGTGCACACCATCTTTCAGGGGACGCCCTTCACCAACCGTGCGGTCAGCCAGACCGGTTCCCGCATCGCCGTCGATCCAAAGGACGGCAACCTGTTCGCCGCGATCGGCGACCGTTCGACCGGCGATCCGCTTCCGCTGCAGGCGCAGGATAAGGACAAGTATCTGGGCAAGATCATTCACATCACTCCTGACGGAAAGCCGGCGCCGGGCAATCCGTCGATGGGTCTGCCGGAAGTCTGGACGATGGGGCATCGGACACCGCAGGGGTTGACCTTCGCGCCCGACGGCCGGCTATGGGAGATAGAACATGGTCCGCGCGGCGGCGACGAACTGAATCTCATCGAGAAGGGCAAGAATTACGGCTGGCCCGTGGTCGTGCACGGCATCAACTATCCCGGCACGAAGATCGGCGACGCGATCGTCGAGAAGCCGGGGATGGAGCAGCCGCGCTACTACTGGGATCCGGTCATCGCGCCGTCCGGGTTGGCGTTCTATCGTGGCGATCTCTTCCCGCAATGGAAATCGAGCGTGCTCGTCGGCGGCCTGGCCGGCCAGGCGATTTTCCGCCTCGAGCTCGGCAAGGACGACAAGGTCGTCAACGAGGAGGCGCTGCTCACGGATCTCGACGAGCGGATTCGCGACGTGCGTGTCTTTCCGGACGGTGCCGTCTACGTGCTGACCGACGGCGCCGGCGGCAAGCTGCTGAGGCTGACGCCGAAACCAACGCGCAGCGAATGAATCGCGGATTGATCTCGGGAAGCGCGTCGGAGCAGGAGTGCGGAGAACCCACATGCTGACATTGCGGAACGTTCGCAGCATCGCGATCACGGGAGCGCTCGTGGCATTGGCTGCGCGCGCAGTGCCGCTGGCTGAGCAGAGCACACCACGATCGGCACCTGAACCGCTACACGTGAACGGCCTTGAGCGGCCCGTGGACGTGCTCCGCGATCGGTGGGGCATCAATCACATCTACGCCCAGAACGAGCACGACCTGTTCTTCGCGCAGGGTTACAACGCCGCGAAGGACCGCCTCTTCCAGTTCGAGATCTGGCGCCGTCAAGCGACCGGCACGGTTGCCGAAGTTCTCGGGCGCCGGGAACTGAAACGGGACATCGGAACGCGGCTGCACCAGTTCCGCGGCGACCTCAAGACCGAGCTGAACTGGTATCACCCGCACGGCGAAGCCATCATCAACGCGTTCGTGGACGGCATCAACGCCGCGGTCGCCGAAGCGCTGCGCAAGCCCGAGGAGCTGCCGCTCGATTTCAAGATTCTCGGCATCAAGCCCCAGAAGTGGACGCCGGCCGTGGTCATCTCGCGGCACAACGGCCTGCTCGGCAACATCACGCAGGAAGTCAACATGGCGCAGGCGGTCCGGATCATGGGCGCGGACCAGGTGAAGGATCTGTCGGACTTCTACGGCGGCGATCCGAGACTCGAGGTCGATCCGGCGATCGATCTCTCACTGATCAACCGCAACATCCTCGAGCTGTACAACGCATTCCGCGAACCGATCCGCTTCACGCCCGACGAAGTCGTCGCCGAGTACCGCGGAGCAGCTGCCGCCGTCGCCCGGCTCGACGACGCCCTCGGTCCGTCGGCCGTCGATCTCAGCCTGCGCCGCGAAGACATCGGCAGCAACAACTGGGTGGTGAGCGGACGGCTGACGCAGAGCGGTCGGCCGCTGCTGATGAACGATCCGCATCGCGTCCAGGAGGCGCCGTCGCTGCGGTACTGGTCGCATCTGGTGGCGCCTGGCTGGAACGTGATCGGCGGCGGCGAACCGATGCTGCCCGGCGTGTCGATCGGGCACAACGAGGTGGGCGCCTGGGGCCTCACGATCTTCGGCACCGACGGCGAGGACCTCTACGTCTACGAGACGAACCCGGCGAATCCGAATCAGATCAGGTATCGCAGCGCGTGGGAAGACATGCGGATCGTCAAGGACACGATCGCCGTGAAGGGGGAGGCGCCCGTCGCCGTCGAGTTGAAGTACACGCGCCACGGTCCCGTGCTGTACGAGGACGCCGCGCGTCATCGGGCGTACGCGCTGCGCGCGGCCTGGATGGAAACGGGCTCGGCCCCCTATCTCGCCAGCCTCCGCATGGATCAGGCGAAGAGCTGGGAGGAATTCCGCGACGCCTGCAGCTACAGCCGGATTCCGGCGGAAAACATGGTGTGGGCCGACATGAGCGGCACGATCGGCTACCAGGCCGTGGCGATTACGCCGATCCGCCGGAACTTCAGCGGCCTCGTGCCGGTGCCCGGCGACGGACGCTACGAATGGGACGGCTACCTGCCGATCAAGGCGCTGCCGAGCGCGACGAACCCTGAGAAGGGCTACTGGGCGACCGCGAACAACTATCTGTTTCCGCTCGACTATCCGTATCCCGATGCGCAGCACCACACCGGCACCGACCCGTACCGCGTCTCGCGGATCAGCGAGGTGCTCGCCACGGGCCGCCTCCACACGGTCGCCGACATGATGGCACTCCAGAACGACGACCTGTCGCTGCCGGCGCGCGCGCTGGTGCCGCTCTTGCGCGACGTGCCGATCGGCGACCCCGCCGTCGCCAGAGCGCGCGACGCGTTGCTCGGATGGAACAACGTCCTCGATAAGGAGTCGGTGCCGGCGGGCATCTACGAGATGTGGCAGCGCCGGATCCTCGTGAACATACGCGACCTGGTCGTGCCCGCCGCGGCGCGCGACGTGTTCGGCAACCTGGGTATGCGGAAGATCATCGGGTGGATGCAGGCGCCGGACGGGCACTTCGGATCGGATCCCGTCGCCGGAAGGGACAAGGTGCTGGTCACCAGCCTCGAGCAGGCGGTCGCCGAGCTGACCAAACGCTTCGGCGCCGACATGAGCCGCTGGCAGTACCGGGCAGTACCACCACGCGCTCATCCACCATATGCTCGACGGCGTCGTCAAGCCGGAGATCCGCGCGAAGCTGTCAGTCGGCCCGCTGCCGCGCGGCGGCGACAGCTACACCGTGACGGCGACCGGCGGCGGCGACAACCAGAATTCGGGCGGCTCGCTCAAAATCATCGCGGACCTTGACGACTGGGATCATTCGGTGGCGCTCAACAATCCGGGGCAGTCCGGTGATCCGGCCAGTCCGCACTACCGCGACCTGTTCGAGTTGTGGGCGCGCGGCAAGTACTTCCCGATCTTCTATTCGCGCGGCAAGATCGAGTCCGTGACCGAGAAGACGTCGACGCTACTGCCGGCTGCCGCGCAGAGCAGCGCGCAGCCCTGACCGAGAATCAGATCAATCGACTTTCGTGAACTCGACGCGCCGGTTGTTCGCCTTGCCCTCGGGGCTGTCGTTCTTGGCAATCGGCTTCGTGGATCCGTAGCCTGTGGTCCGCAATTAATCGTCCGTGGCCGATTTTCGATGTTTTTCGAGCCGAGGGCGAGCCCGTTCCAAGATGGGAAGCTGGTGACGCAAGGCGAAGATTTCAAGCTGCAGGGCAGCGCGCGTGCGGGTCGATGCGCGGAAAGTCTGGAGAACGGAACGTACGATGGCCACGCCCAAGGCTACCCACGGACGGCGATAACATCAACTGAGACTACGAGAACGGAATTCTTGGTGGGGACAACTATCGGGCCGCCTGATGGCTCGGTCGAATTTCCGGATGGTCACGCCCGCCGATGCCAGGCGAGAACGGTCTCAGGCTTGACGATGACGATCGACGCCCGCCATCCTCGCAGGTAGTCGCGGCTAGTCGAGTCCGACCCCTTGTGCCAATTGACGATCAGTTCATCGAGGTGGGAGACCGTCGAGCAAGCTCGGCGATCCCCCACACAGCCGCTAGGGCGTGGGCGTGAGCTGCGCCTGCGTCTTACGCTGCCAGCTGAACGGACCCCAAGAGGTCGGCGTCGAGGCGTTCTCCCATGCGGCGCGCGGCTCGATGCTCAGCTTTAGCCACTCCAGCGGGAACGTCGAGCCGTGTACGACGATCCGGTGGAAGTTCGGCACGAAGTAATAAGGGTGGTGAGTCCACGCGTCGATGCTGCACGAGTCGTCTTCCGCGTAGCACGTCGAGTTCGGCATCAGCGGATTGTCCGAGCGATAAAGATGCGAATCGCCGTTAAAGTAAAGCACCGGCTTCCCGTACCGCATCGCGTTGTCTGCCATCGCGAAGATGATCGGCTCGTAGTTTGACTGATGATCGGGCACCAAGTCGGTGACGTCCCACATGTCGGCCTGCCCGATGATCACGACGCTGTGCGCGTTGTCGGCCTCCGCCAGCGCGAACGCCTGGTTCAGCCAGCGGACGTCGGCCGGCGTACGGGCCTTGCGCTCGGACTGATCATTGGTGTTGCCCGGGCCGTTCCACGCGTCGGCGTCGTTGTTCGAGCCGCCGGGAACGTTGACCGTCACGAAGACCGTCTTCGACTGCTCCCACATCACGTTCTCGACATACGCCGCGTCTTCAGGATGCGCGGGATCGTAGGCGGTCGCCTGTGAGATGACCTGCATCGCATGCTGGCCGAGGGTCCAGCCCGGGTTGGCGAAGAAGAGCGACCGAACCAGAGTCAAGTGCGCGAGCGGGTTGGCCACAGGCGCTCCCGTGATGCCGGCATTGTCCGGCGGGTTGCCGAAGACATCCAGGCCGGCGAGCTCTTTCGCCTTGCTGCAGTCGCTCCACTCGTTGTCCCCCGGCGTGTAGATGAGCGGCCGGATGAACGCCGTCCAAAAGTTGAAAATCGCCCGGTCGAAATCCTTGGTGCAGGCCTCGCTGCCCGAGTGGATATCGCCGACGTGGATGACCTCCTGCACGCTCGGGTCGGCGTTGATCGTGTCAATGAACGCCGGCGTCTTGTTGAATTCGGCGCCGGGCAATTTTGGCGGCACCTTCGTCCAAGGGGGATGAGGGTCGAACCCAGGGTCGTAATACGGCGAGTCGCCGAAGACTGCAAGCGTCAGCGTGTTGGGATTCGTGCCCGCTGCCAGGCCGGCCACCATTGCGAACGCCCCGGCGACCATGCCGAGCGCGGTAAGCCTTTTCATTGGTCCTCCTCAGTTCAGATGTCTTTGCGATGGGAATCGTGCGCAGCCGTGTGAAGCAGCGGCCACAAGAGAGTCGCGGTGGCGCGTTACATTGACGTCTCGACCATGCAATGTCTATGTAACGGCGGCCCAGACGCGTCGCCCGTAGCGTCTCATTGCTCGGCCGACTGGCTTCAAGGCCGTCAAATCCGCCCGGTGGTATCGACTCTCGCGCCTAAGTCGACGCGTTCGACTTGCGCATGCTCTTGTGCCTTCGGAATTCCATCCGAATTCGGGCTTTGAGCCACCAGCTGTAGCCGTTGAGTCCGGTGTGAAATCCCTGGACACCGGTAACAGATCTCGGTCTCCTCTCAAGGACAAAATCCCGGAGTGGAGGCACGATGACGAAAGCCGATCAAGCCCGCCGGATGGCGTGGCGATTCAAGGTGATCCAACAGGCCTGCGAGCGCTCGCGGAACGTCGCGCGGACCTGCCGGTACTTCGGGATTTCCCGACAAGCCTTCTACCGGTGGAAGCGTCGCTTTGACGCCCACGGCGCCGTCGGCCTGTCCGACCGTCCAAGCACGCCACATCGATCGCCGACCGCGACACCGCGGGAGGTTGTGAGCAAGGTCTTGTACCTGCGCCAGACGTACCATTTCGGTCCCGGCAAGATCGCCGACTACCTGAAACGGTTCCATCAGTGCTCGCTGGCCGTTTCGTCGGTGCATCGCATCCTGCTTCGGCACGGCCTCAATCGATTGCCCAGCAGCCAGAAACATCGGTCGCACGCCAAGCGGTGGCAGCGGTATGAGAAGCCCCAGCCGGGTCATCGACTGCAGGTGGACGTGAAGTTCCTCGAGCGCATTCCTGGCACGCGCAAGCGCTTCTATCAATTCACGGCCATCGACGATTGCACGCGCATCCGCGTGCTCAAGATCTACGATGCCTGCAACCAAGGCACGGCGATCCGGTTTATCGACGAGGTGCTTCGTCGCTTGCCCTTTCGCGTGCAGGTCGTGCAGACGGACAACGGAGCCGAGTTCCAGTCCCACTTCCACTGGCATCTCGATGCGCTCGACATCCGCCACGCGTATATTCGTCCGCGCACGCCGCACCTAAACGGCAAGGTGGAGCGGTCGCACCGCGTTGACGACCAAGAGTTCTATCAGCTCCTGGACAAGGACGGCATCACCGACGACATTCACCTGTTCAACGAGAAGCTGCGGGAGTGGGAGGACTATTACAATTACCACCGGCCGCACGGGGCCTTGGACGGACAGACTCCGTACGAACGGCTGATCGCGAAAATGAGGCCGGGAACGTCACCGGCGTCCTAGGAACCTACAAAGCCCATCAAAATCAATAACTTACGAGAACGCTTGCCTTTCGTCTGGTCAAAAGCATTGTTCCTCAATGGTTTACGGCTGCATCCAACCGCACTGGACGATGTCCGCAACTGGCTGCCAGCGCGCTGCCATGATGCCCGCTGACGATCAATAGCCGCGCAATATTCGTCGTCCCCGGATCTGCGCAGCCTGCCAACGACGTTGACGGACTGTGGCCTTCCTGAAGAACGGATCAACGAACTTGAATCCAAAGACGGACTCGGGGGGCAGCACCACTATCGAGAAGATGGCGAAGGTGACGGCGCCGGTGGCCGTGATCCACGGCGACGCGAAAGAGAGGCGCCCGACGCCGGCGTTGAACAGCGAAGCGAGCAGCATCCATGCCGCACTCAACGGAATGCGCTCAGACAGGCCGCAGGTGCGAATGCGAATTCCTCGACCAGAACATTCTCTGTCCCAAGATACCTTTCCAGTTCGTGCCGGATGATCTCGGCGCGCTTCCGCTGCTGACGCGTGCCTGGCACACCAAGTCCGACGTCCCGACCGATGCCGCCGACCAGATCCAGGGCATATCGCGCATCGTCCCCCGGTGACCTTGCTGGCGACGAACCATCCTCAGCCGCCGGTGGACTCATATCAACGCTCTGCTAATCAAGCGGCCGGACGGTGATTCGCACGAGTCTCGGCCAGACTCACCGCGCACAGGGCTTCCGCACGTTGTTTGAGACCAAGAAGCATGCGCCGCGTCATGACAAATCCCGCAGGCTCGATCGCATACGTGGCCAGCCGTGCCCAGGCAGTCTGTGTCCGCACTCGGCTGCGTGACACGAGTCGTGTTCGTTTTTTGTCAATCGGGTGGAGGCCAAACTGCCACACCCAATCAAAGCCGCCCATATTTCTCATGTCCAACACAAGCGCGCGACAAGGTTCAATGGCCGCCACCGGCCAGCTTGGGCCTCGCCCGAGGGGAATCGCGTCACCAGCGGCGAGGTGCTGAAACTCCGGGAGAATGCGGGTAGCACTCGGGCGGTCCAAATAGCCGAAGAGCCGGTCGAGCCAGTCGTAACTGTAAAGCCCGCCACGCTGATAGCCGATCTGCACCAGCCACGGCCAGATGTGTTCTGGCGGCGCGTTGACGATCACGGCCATCGTGCCTGAGTACGTCGGATCGACGAGAAGGCCGTCGCCCGCCATGACGCGCGCCAGATCTGATGGAATGGTGCCCCAACGGCTCATCCACCGTCGAATTGGAAACCAATACAGCACCGCCAACGTGAGAATCACGAGGGTCGGAATCATGGGGATCTCCTTCAGCTGACGCTGATGCACACTACGCCACGGAGCGCTCGGTGATCGCGTCTCGATCTTCAGTTCGTTTCGTCTTCAAAAAATCGAGCACTCGCGGGTCCACGATTCGACATTGGCTGAAGCACATGTCGTGACGGCAATGAGGCACGAGTTCGCCTTCGAAATGAGGAATGAGACGATGTGCGCGAGCCAATGCCGTTGCCGGGGCCGAGATGACCTCGTGGTCGCCAATGAGCAGCAGCGTCGGTACGCGCATCACACGCAGTTCGTCGTCAGAAAACACCGTGGGCATGACACGTGCCGTCTCTGGCGGAACTCGAAAATGCTTCAGACCGAGGTACATCAACTCAAGCACAGGCCGCGCAATCGTCGCGGTAACTCCCAGCCACCTCATGAACGAGTTCACCGTGAAGCGTGTCGGGATGGCTACCATCAGTATCCCGCGCAGGCTGAACTGTCTGACCATCGGCAGGAAGCCGCCAGGAGAGAGCAGCACCAGCTTCCGAAGGCGCGCCGGCGCGGCCACTGCGTAATTGAGCGCCAACCACCCGCCGAATGACATGCCCACGAGGCAGACGCTATCGAGATGCAACGCATCCAGCGTCGCCGTCAACCAGGCCGCATAGTCAGCGCCGTCTCGTATCGGCACTGCGGGAACGCTCTTGCTGGGCTGACCCATGACGTCGACGGCATAGACTCGATAGTCCTTGCTGAAATCCGCGATGTTGTGCGCCCACATCGTCGATGTCGCCCAATATCCGTGCAGCAGCACCAGAGGCGGAGCATCCTTCGGACCGCTGACGACCACATGCGTCATCCCAAACTGCGTTGGAATGTCCATTTCCTCGTACGGAACAGGCCACAATTTCATCGCGGCGTCATAGGCCGCCAGAAACGCGGCTTCACCTTCGGGAGTCTTGAACGCAGCGCCAGACATGGTGCATCTCCGTTTCAATCAGGCCGCTCGCACGATCGCGCCGTGACCGATGCCAGGGCGGGAACACCGTGACGCCACGACCGTGCAGATGGGCATCATCGGCTACGTATCGTGGATGCAGCCGGCGACGGCGATTGCGGGCCTTTTGGTCCTCGTCCTGGGCCCGCAGTTACCTCGCCGCGAACGAATCGCTCACTAGCAGGTCACAACCCCTCCGGAACGCTCAGGGGCGACTCGAGGCGAAGGCCTTGAGCAGCAGCGGTTCGAGATCGTGAAGTTCGAATGGCTTGTGCATCACCTGGTACGCGCCTAAGTCGAGCGCGCCTTTCGTGACCTCCGGTGTGCCATGGGCCGTCATCAGGACGACTCCGCTGCCAGGCGACAGCCGCCGAATGGCCGCCAGTAGCGTCAGGTCATTGGAATCAGGAAGCCGGTAGTCGAGCATCACCACGTCAACCGCCTCGGCGGAATTCGTCAACGCTCGAACCGCTGCGGCTCCGTTTTCCGCTTCAATCACGGTGTGCCCGGCGTGACCGAGGGTCTCAGCAATCGACCACCGAATGAGCAACTCATCCTCGACCACGAGCACGCGCAAACGAGGAGAAATTCCTGCCATAAGGGAAAACCACGCACACTGGCTCGTGGTACCGCGAGGAAACCTCAATTACCCTTGCGAAAGCCACGGGAAGACGACCGACGACCCAAGTGTCTTCAAGAACGGGTCCAAGGTGGTGGGCGCACAGCCAGAGACACCTACATGGTCACGGCCAGGCGTTCGCCAGGCAGTTGAACGGTCACGACCGTTCCACCAGCGGACGGACACGCGATGCTGATCGTGCCGTGGTGCGCTTCGATGAGGCGCCTGACGGTTGGCAGCCCCAGACCGGATCCGCGCACTTTGGTGGTGAAGAACGGCGTGAAGATCTTCTCCAACACGTCCGCAGGAATGCCCGGGCCCTCGTCGGCAAATGCCATCTGACACATATCCGCGATCGAGGCCAGCGACACGTGGATCGTTCCGCGTCCCTGCATGGCGTGCGCGGCATTCACCAGGAGATTCACAAACACAATCTTGAGGAGCTCGGCGTCTCCGAGCGCGCGCGCCGGTTCTCCGTCAACCCTGACCTCCACCTGTTCGAACGCCGGATCGCCACGAAGCAGGTTCGCCGTGGTCGTCACCAACGTCCCCACGTCAACGACCGCCAGCTTCGGCTGCGGCGGACGGGCGAACAACAACAGATCCTTCATCAACTCATTGAGCGTGTCGATCCGCGCCACGATCTCCGTGACGATTCGGGCATCCTTGCCGTCCTTCGGCAGACGCGTGCCAATGATCTGAATCGCCCCACGCACGCCGGCCAGGGGGTTCTTCACTTCGTGGGCAATCACGGCCGCCATCTCGCCGAGCTTCGCCAGCGACGTCTGTTCGACGAGTTGCTTCTCGATTCGGACACGCGCACTCAGATCGTGCAGAATCCCGGTGAATCGTGGCTCTCCGTCGACCGTCATCTTTCCGACCGACAAGTGCAGCGGAAACGTGGTGCCGTCGCGACGCAGGCCTGTGACCTCGCGACCCGTCCCGATAATCTTCTGAACGCCGGTCGCGAGATGCCGTGTCAGATACGTGTCGTGCTCTTCGTGGTAGGGCGACGGCATCAGGATGTTGACGTTGCGGCCGACGACCTCGCGCTCCTCGTAGCCGAACAGCCGTTCGGCGGCCGGGTTGAACGATTCGATACGACCATGCGCATCGATCACGACAATCCCGTCCACCGCCGAATCGATCACCGACCGCCAGCGTGCCTCGCTGGCTCGAAGCTCCTCGTCGAGCCGCATGCGTTCACTGAGATCATGGAGCATGCCGGTGAACTTGCGCTCACCCTGAATCGACATCTCGCCGACCGACAGGTGGAGCGGGAACGTGGTCCCGTCGCGACGGCGCCCGGTGACTTGGCGACCGACGCCGATGATCGTCGCCGCTCCGGTGTCGAGATACTGTGAAAGATAGCCGTCGTGGGCTTCGTGATCGGGCGACGGCATGAGCATGTTGACGTTCCGACCGATGACTTCGGCGTCGGGATAGCCGAACAGCCGCTCGGCCCCGCGATTGAACGCTTCGATGTGTCCCTTCGCGTCGATGACGATGATGCCGTCGACCGCCGAGTCGATGATGGATCGCAGCCGCGCATTCGAGTCTCGCAGGTCCGCGGCGCGGACGCCCGCCTCTGTCTCCAAGTCCTCATTTGCGCGCCGGAGCGTGTCGGTGCTCGCCCGTTGACGACGGGCAGTGCCGGCGATGAGCCAGGCCACCCATCCCAGCATCCGATGGCGGCCAGCGACGAGCGCGATCAAGATCTGCTGGAGACGGCGGACCGCCGCGTGGTTCGCCTGCACGCGGGCCCCAAGCAGACGATTCTCCTCCGCACGCATCGCCTGAATGGTGTTCCGCGCGGCAGTGATCCCCGCCTGTGCGGCATCGGTGTCTGTCGGAATGACGGCACGCGCCGCTCGCTTCGCGTCCGCGACGACGCGAAGCGCCGCGAGCGCCTGTGCGATCTCCTGGCGCAGCTCCGGCACGCGCGCCTGCTGGCTCGGATTGTCGGCTGTCAGTGTGGCCAGCTGATTGATACCCTCCCCAGCGGCGCGTTCCGCTCGATCGAACGGCTCGAGCGTTCGAGAATCCGACGAGGCTGTAAAGCCGCGTACGGCGCCGTCGGCGTCCAGCACGGTCGCGAGCACCGCTTCGAGCGACGTCAGCACCTCTTGCGTGTGCAGGACCGATTGATCGGAGACCTGTGCCTGCTCCACCGTGCGATAGACGACCAACACGACGGACACCACCACCACGACGGCCAAGACGGCCGCAGCGCGCAGCGTGTGGGACGTGGCAACCGATCGCTTATTCAACGGATCTCCGTGCGCGGACCGCTCCAGCCGCGTTCGCCGTTACGAAGCCTTCAGGGAATGCTGGCTGGTTCTCAGAGCTGCCTTGGCAGGGCGCGGGCCACGAACTTCATCGCTCACACGGGCATACCGCCCGTCAGAGGTCACGCACAAGAACTTCTCGACCACGAGCGCGTCAAGCACGCGCTGGCACAGCGCCCGTTCGACACCGCAGAGCCGACCGGTCTGTTCCGGCGTCAGCCGCAGCCCCGGCATTTCCAGATACTCGGCGCGGACGCGATTCAGCATGGCGTGGTGCGGCATCGCAACCCTCGCGATGGCAGCGTCACGACGCGGTGGCGAACTCGGTCGCTCGCAACTCGCGTTCGGCTTCCGTCCAGTCGTCCACGTCGTGTCCGTGCTCACCGCCACGGGCCAGGTACAGATCGTAGGCGCGACGGGCCACATCGCTGTCGGTGACGTTCGCCGACAGCACCAATGCCGTCGATGCGCGATCGGCCGCTGTCACAGTTGCGCCGTTTGCCTTTCTGGATTTCGCCATCTATGAAGACCTCGCAGGTTCCACCTGCTCCTCTCGGAACGTGCCGAGCAACACGAAGTCGTCGTCGCCCTTGGCAAACCACGCTCGCACATGCTGCCGTTTGGCATAAGCCAAGGCTTGCGAGACGGCTTCATCGCGCGTGCGGAGGATGAATTGGTCGGGCGCCGACGGCGTTCCCAACAGAAAGACGATGGACGGGTTGCCGTGCCTCTGCCGAATGACTACATCGTTCTTGTCGGGGAGTGCCATCACGCACCGTCCTGCCTTTCTGGCTAGTCCGGTGGGCCATCTACGATGGCTCTAAAGGGAGGAGCTGGAAAAGATTGCTTCCGGAGGTCAACTGTAATGTAGCCGACAGTCGCAGCGCAAGCCGAACGTGCCCATTTACTGAAACGTGACACGGCGACCTGTCTTGGCCGCGCTGGGATCGGCCAAAGCCGGCGCACGGGCTCCGTCGGGTGGCTGACAGTTGGCCGCCAGGCGAACCGCCTGTCGGTCACTGTCGTAGCAGTTTGAAATGGGCGCGAATGATCGCGTAGCACTCGCAGGACGCCGCTTCCAGTCCTTTGCGGTTCCGCACGGTGACCCGCCCATGCGTGTAGCGGATCAGGCCAGCCTCTTGCAGCGTGGCGGCGGCGACGCTCACGGTCGGGCGGCTTACACCGAGCATCACCGCGAGAAATTCATGGCTGAGATTGAAGTCGTGCTTCTGCATTCGGTCGTGCGTCATCAGCAGCCAGCGGGCGCACCGTTGCGGCACCTCGTGCCTCGCGTTGCAGGCCGTGGACTGCATTAACTGCGCGAGAATCACCTGCGTGTAGCGCCCCATCAACTCGTGCAAGGCGCCACCCGCCACGGCCTCGCGTCGAAAATCCTCGACGCTCAGCCTTTCGGCATCCGTATCGGGCACTTGCATCAGAGTTTGGCCCGTGGCGACCGCACCCACGCCGAGAAACGCTTCGATGCCCAGCATGCCTTCATTCCCGACGGTCGTCGCCTCGACCATCGTGCCATCCGCCAGCAGGGTCACAATCGACGCGGCGCCACCATTCAAGAAATACACGGCGCGGAGCGGTTCGCCGGCTTGGTGAAGCACCTGTTTCAGGTGGATCGGCACGGTCGTCATGTACGGCAGCAACCGGCGGAAATCCTTCTCGGGTAGTGCGGCGAGCAGGTGATTCTTCGGTCGTCGGGACGGCGGTGGTCGCCCGCCAGGCGCACGGTTCTTGGACATGACTCGCTGTTCTCCGTGGATAACGATGTTGGCTTTTCGGAGTCTGTGGCGAGCCGATTGATTCCGCGCAACGGGCGGCGGCAGGCTCAAGAAAGCAGGAACAACACGTCGATACTACTCCGTTGCGGTTCGGCAGAGCGATAAATCAGGTCTGAGACAACGACATCACCTCCCAGAACACAGGTGGGCTGCGTTGCGGACATCCCAGTCCACTGCAATGACGGGATGTGTTCACCAATCCACACAAGGAGAACGACATGACCATCACCTCGTCCACCCTCTTCCGAACGGCCGGCGTTGCCGCCGCCGCAGCAGGTCTGATCTTCATCGGCGTCCAGATCAATCACCCTCACCTGGACGCCACCTCGATCACGACCGCCGACGTGATGACCCGCAATTCCCTGAAAGTGCTGATGGCCGCACTGGCCCTCGGGGGCATCACTGGCATGTACCTCCGCCAGGTGACGAAGAGCGGGCTGCTCGGCCTACTCGGGTACGTCGTGTTCGCTGCCGGCTACCTCAGCATGCTGGGAACCGAATACGTCGCGGCGCTTGTTCTCCCTTCCATCGCTCACAGTTCAACCGCCTACGTGAATGACGTCATCGCGTTCGCCAACAATGGCCCCACGACCGGCGACATCGGGCGCATGCACACCGCCATCCTGTTCACTGGCATAACCTACGTGAGTGGCGGCGTCATCTTCGGCATCGCACTCTTCCGAGCCAACGTCCTGGCTCGGTGGGCTGCAGCACTCCTCATTCTAGGCACCCTCGCAACCATTGCAGCCGGCCTCGTTCCGCAGTACGAAAGGCTGTTCGCCCTTCCCACCGGCTTTGCCCTCATCGGCCTCGGCTACTCCCTGTGGCGCGAGAAGCACATCCCGGCCGCTCGGCCCTCCGTCAGCCCTGTCAGCTCGCAGCTCGACCACGGAGTTCGAAGCCAAGAACTTCCCTGAAATGGGCCACTCTACGCCGCTTCGCGGATGAGCCAGTTGCGGAAATCGTCCAGTGCGGCGAGCCACTTTTCCTCGGTTAGCTCGCTCGCCTTTTCCGGTTTGTGAACAATTGTGAACAATTCGGATCCCGCCTTCTAAAGCGGATTGGGATTCGTCGATTTCTCCCTCGGTTCGACGATCGTCAGCCGCGTTGGCTCGCGAGCCTCGCTCGTCGGCCAGAAGCATCCGATCAGGAAGCCCATTCCAGTCTGCCAGACGATGAACAGAGCAGGCGTCGGGTTCGACCCCGCGCGAGGCTCGAAAAGATATCCCAGCTGCTGGCCGGCAACGCCGAGCAGGCCACCGCCAATTGTGCAAACCAGAAGGCGCCAGAGAGTTGGTTGAGCGTGTGCGTAAAGAGAGAACGTCGCGGTCGACATCACGAGGCTTCCGGCAACGCCGCCGGCGAAAAAGGCCACGGCGTCGCCGGAGCTCGGTACGACTTAGGCCGAGGTGACTCGTCACTTCACCACCCGCAACGATGAAAGCGAGCCAGAACGTCGCCCACGATATCGCGGTGAGACTTGTGCCCGTCAGGATCGATCGGTCTCGGTTAACGAGCCAGAAGTAACCGGCGAGAGCCAGGCCAAACGCCGAAGGCGACAGCCCCATTACAAGGTTACTGGGCCGACGCTGAAGAAGGTAGGAGACGGTCAGCAACCCGCCGACGAGGCCAGCGTCAACCCGAGGGTTCTTGCTGTTCGACCCACGGCAGCCATCGGGTCGTCTTATCGTCGGGAACGGCTCAGACCTCCTCCCATTTGAACCGCGTCGCCGCCGGCACCGCGAAACCGGCCGCAAATGCGAGCTTCCTGAGCACCAGCCTCGATGCTGAGGATAGGCAGAAGATTGAAAGCCGCCTGACCATTCTTCCGCTGCTGGCGGCGTCACTACTCGCGGAGTTTGAACTCAACTATTTGCATGAGGCAGATCCCGGCGGTCCGGATCCGGCAAATGAGGATCTGAGGATCTTTACGCACGCCAGACGAGGTGAGAAGGGAGGTTATGCTAACGCGATACGGCCCTAATGCTTCCCATCGTCCCGCCGCCGCGTCCCAACGATATGCGTTTCATTTGTGGCTGCCTCATCGCCATTCTGGCCGTTCCGGCCGCCCGTCAGGATCGTCCCCTGCCTGACTCCGCCACATTCATTTCCGAGGCACGCAAGCGCCTCGAGGCCGACGATGTCCGGCAGAGCGAGTACGTCTACGTGGCGACCCAGCGCGAGCGGAAGCTGGACGCGAGCGGCACGTCGACGAAGGAAACGCTCGACGTCTTCGAGAGCTACCCGGCACTCCCGAACGAGTCCCGCTGGCGGCGGCAGACGGTCAAGGATGGCAAACCCGTGCCGCCTGAGGATCTCGCCAAAGTGGATCGCGAGCGCCAGCAGAAGGTGCTGGAGTACGCGAAGAAGCTGGAACGGAACCCCGAGAAGGTGCGCGAGGCCGAGCGGAAGAAGCACGACGAGGAGCGGCGCGATAGCGATCGCGCGGTGGACGACGTGCTGCGCGTGTACGACATCAAGATGCTCGGCCGCGAGGTGGTGAGCGGCTACGAGACCATCGTGCTCTCGTTCACGCCCAGGAAGGACGCCAGGCCGCAGACCGGCGAGGGCAAGATCATGCGCCACTTCGCGGGGAAGGCATGGGTGAGCGAATCGGAGTACGAGGTGGTACGGATCGAGGCCGAGGCGATCGAGACGGCGTCGTTCGGACTGGGGCTGTTGGCTCGCGTGCACAAGGGATCGAAGGCCGCCTTCGAGCGCCGCAAGGTGAACGGCGAGCAGTGGTTGCCGGCTCGCGCCACCTACACCGCCAGCGCGCGGGTGATGCTGGTGAAGGTGATGCGCGTCGGCGGCACGTTGGAGTTCTCGGACTACCGCAAGTTCAGCGTCCAGACCGACACGAAGATCGGCAAGCCGCAATAGTCTGTTCGGTCGCAGCTTAGGCTGACCGCGTTGGTTCGGAGATTTGCTTATTACACATTAGTCGTGTCGTTCCGCGCGCCCTCTGGCGCGTCGTTCAGCGCAAGCTGAGACTCATAGACGCGGCCGGCCGTCTGGATGACTTGCGAGTACCGGCCGGAAACCGGCTGGAGTTGTTGAAAGGCGATCGGGCGGGTCGACACAGCATTCGCGTAAACGAGCAGTACCGCGTCACGTTTGGCTGGGAGACGGACATGCCTACGAAGTCCGCGTCGAAGACTATCACTAGAGATCCGAACTGGCTGGGCCCAGCGATTCCGCCGGGAGAGATCCTGCTCGAGGAGTACCTGAAGGCACTGGGTGTGGGGCAACTCGAGGCCGCCCGCCGTTTGGGGATCTCGCTCAATCGCTTGAATGAAATCGTTCTCGGAAAGCGCGCGATCACGGCGGATACAGCCCTTCGACTCGGCCGATTTCTGAAGACGTCACCGCAACTGTGGATGCGACTCCAGGCCGATTGGGATCTGCACCAGGCGATCCAGTGCGAGGCTCGGAAGGCCTCGTAGCGTCCTGTGAACAATCAGTGAACATTTTGCTCCGGAACACCAGGAAACTGCAGGATCCCATCCGAGCTAAATACACGAAGAAACAAGATAGACAACCTGTGCTTTCCTGCTAACCGGAGGGTTGACGACCTTTGTGGCGACTGGGGCGAGGGCGCTGAGATGTCGCGGTGCACCCTGCCGGTGAATGTCGGCGTTGAACATGTGATCAGTTGCTGCTCGAGGAGGAGATTCTCCTTATTACCGCGCGCACAGCACCAGAGCCACAGAGCTTTGCGGTCACGCAGCGGCATGAGCATGTTCATTGGATCTTTGGGAGAGCGCGATCAATCGCCGATCAACGAAGAAGGCGCATACTCGGAGGGCTCATTGGTTGAGCCGTGTCGTGCTGTAGAATGCGTTCCCCCGGACCGATTCGAGGCCAATCCCTGTGGCCGATGTGCCCAGCCATGACGTCACGCGTCTCCTCGCCAGATGGAAAGACGGCGACGAGGCCGCGCTGCAAGAGCTCCTTCCGATCGTCCACGAGGAGCTGCGAAGGCTGGCGCGGCGACAGATGGCGGGGGAGCGGTCAGACCACACGCTTCAGCCGACAGCGCTCGTCAACGAAGCCTACCTGCGGCTGGTCAATCTCAAACAGATGCGATGGCAAGACCGCGCCCATTTTCTTGCGATGGCCGCCCGAGTGATGCGGCGTATTCTGGTGGACTTCGCGCGATCGCGCGGCTACCAGAAACGCGGGGGCGACGTTCAGCAGGTCTCGTTTACTGACGCGTTGGAAGTCGCCGAAGGTCAGGCGACAGACGTCGTGGCGCTCCACGACGCGCTCGAGGCGCTGGCTGATGTCGATGAGCGCAAGAGCCGGGTCGTCGAGCTCCGCTTCTTCGGTGGGCTGAGCGTCGAAGAGACGGCCGAAGTCTTGAGCGTTTCGCGTGAGACAGTCAAACGCGACTGGCAGTTCGCGAAGATGTGGCTGCTCCGGCAGTTGCGAAAGTGATGCCGCCTCACCACGCTCTCGCTGTTGAGGAACACGAAAGAGGCGGCCATCATTGGTTCAATCGTCCCGATCATCGTCGCCGATGATGATCTGGATCACGCCTGCGTTACCGAGGTATACGCGGCCCAGGTGGAGCCGCCGTCGTGACTTGCGAATAAGCCACCGCCGAGTGTTCACGATCGACGACGATCGCACTGAATGTCCCTTCCGCCGATCTACTTGCCATGCCTGCGCCTGAATGCATGCCTCGCGGCAAATCTGGCGACCTGCCGTCCGAGTTTGGCGCCGCGCTCGTCGGACGACCGAAAGTGAATCCCGGAATAGACGCGGGCGTCGATGACTTCGCGGACCCCTTCGCTGAAGGTTGCCCAATGGCGCTCGAAACCTGGATTGGTCGGGCTCGTGGCTGTAAACGCCACACCAGGGTCATCGTCGAAGAGCAGCCTGAGAACCGTGGCCATGGCAGCGCTCACTGTCGTGTGCCCGGACACGTACTCGGGAAAGTTCGGCGTCGCGATGAGCGGGGTCCAGCCTGGGTCGGCGTCCGTCGCGGGATTGCCATCCTCGTCGGCACGCTGGATCGCCGTCACCGGACGCCAGAAATTGAACGCATACTTCGCGTCCCAACACGCGATCCGCGCGTCGGCACCCGCGACATTCATGAGCGCGAAGTCACGAGCCGCCTCCGACTCGTCGAGTCCGAGTCCGAGTACGACCTGACGAAGCACGGGATTCCAAATCAACGCAGCCGACGCCACCCAGAATCTCGCGATGTTGGTCTGCTCGGCGGTCCGCGTCGCGCTGTTCAGCGCGCCGATTTCCTTGACCTCGTTCAGGTCCCTGCCGTAGCGATGGCTCGTCAGGTCAGGACTCTCGTCAGGCCTGAATTGCGCGGCCGACTCGAGCACCCATGGCTGCACGACTCCCCACCCGGGGAGCAGGGCCGCGGCAAACGCCGGTGGCGTCTGGACCCACACACCCGGCGCCCCGGCGTTCGGAGCTGTGTACGGATACTGAGCCAGCGCCGCGCCGTCAGCCGCGCGCATGGCGACGATCTGGTCGGCGACCGCCTCGCCAAAGGCGAACCCTGGGTCGCCCGCGCTCACACCAAACTTCGCGAACGACTGGGCCAGCATGGTGTCCAGGAATTGCGTTTGCGACGGTAAGAGCTGGGTCAGCGCACCATACGCCGCGCCGACTGCCGCCGCTGTCGTCGAGGCACCAGCCGGGGGCGTCGGACTTGATCCGTAGCGAGTGTATTTCCTGGTGATCGCGTTAACGGCGTCACTGACGGCGACGCTGGTCACGGCGAACGACCTCTCCTGGAGCAGGCTGTTCTGGCCGGCTGCGCCGGCGGCCGTGATGGCGATCGCGTTCCAGTCGACGACGATGTTTTGCGCCGAAGCGCACCGCGGCGCAAAGACGGTTATCGCGGCGCCGATGAGCGCGGCGGCCGTACCGGCCCGGAGTCTTTCAATTGACTGGTTTCGCATAGAAGCCTCCTCTGGCGCCGCAGGCTCATCGCCTGCAGCGCGATGTGACGTTGGTGCGGTGGCACTCACCGACCGTGGTTCATCAACAGAGGCGTGAACGCGAGCGAAAAAGGCACAACTCACCGGAAGCACCGGAGCCCCTGGCGTAGAATGGCGGCTTTGGAGGGAAGACGCGCGAGGCGCGAACCCAGATGTCGGTCGACCGGCAGCGTCTGATCACAGATCTCTGTCTTGCGGCGCTCGAGCGCAGCGCATCTGATCGCGCTGCCTTCCTCCGTGAGGCGTGCGCGGGTGACGAGGCACTCCGGCAGGAGGTCGAATCGCTGCTGCGCTACGAGGACGCCGCCGACGGTTTTATGGTGCGGCCTGCCGTCGAGGAGGTCGCGCGCCTGGTGAGTAGACATCCGGAGTCGAACGTGGACCTGGCAGGACGCCGTCTGGGTGTCTACCAGATCGAACTGCGGATCGGCGCCGGCGGGATGGGCGAGGTCTATCGCGCGCGGGACACGAAGCTCGGGCGCGACGTCGCGATCAAAGTCCTGCCGCGCGCGCGTATCCGGAGCGCCGATCGCCGCGCGCGGTTCGAGCGCGAAGCCCGCCTGCTCGCGTCGCTCAACCATCCCCACATCGCGCAGGTATACGGCTTCGAAGAGTCCGACGAGATCGCGGCGCTCGTGATGGAGCTGGTGCCGGGCAGCACGCTCGACACGATCATGCAGCCCAGAGGCATCGTGCCCGCGGACGCGCTGGCCATCGCGCGCCAGATCTGCGATGCGCTCGAGGCCGCGCACGAGAAGGGGATCGTTCATCGCGATTTGAAGCCGGCCAATATCAAGGTGACTCCCGATGGCGTCGTGAAAGTGCTGGACTTCGGATTGGCGAAAGTGAGCGCGGACGACGTCGTCGATCCGGCGCATCCGCCAGCCAGCAGGTCCGGCGGCACGAACCAGGGTGTCATTCTGGGGACCGCGACGTACATGAGCCCCGAGCAGGCGCGGGGCCAGCCGGTCGACAAGCGCACCGACATCTGGGCGTTCGGCTGCGTGCTCTATGAGATGCTGACCGGCCGTCGAGCGTTCGCGGGCGACTCGTTCACCGAGACGCTCGCGTACGTGATCGAGCGCGAACCCGATTGGGGCGCGGTTCCGGAGACCACTCCCGACGTCGTTCGCCGCCTGCTCGAACGCTGTCTTCGAAAAGATGTCCGGCGGCGGCTGCGTGACATCGCCGATGCGCGAATCGAGATCGACGATGCGATCGCCGCCGGGACGTCGCTGACGGACCCCGCGCCGAACGTATCCGATCGGCGGCTGCGGGGCCGTTCACGCCGCCGGGCTCTGATCGGCTGGATCGCCCCGATTGTTCTCGCGTCCGTGGTGGGCATCACCTGGCGCCTGTGGGTCAACGATTATTTCTGGCAGAACCCGCTCGTCGACGCGCGAGCTGTGCGTCTGACCGACTTCGAAGGCGAGGAAGTGGATGCTGCGATCTCGCCGGACGGCAAGTTCATGGTCTTTCTCTCGAACCGCGATGGACCGCTCGATGTCTTCGTCAGTCAGATCGGCAGCGGGGCGTTCACCAACCTGACGAAAGGAGACTTTCGGCCGCCAACGTGGGCGATAGTCCGCCAAACCGGGTTCTCTGGAGACGGAGAGCAGGTCTGGTTTACGCAGGGGGCAGAACCAGGATCGCCGACGGATTTTTCGTCGGTGGTGATGGGACCAACGATGGGAGGCATTCCGAAGCTCTTCATCGATCATGGGCGGAATCCGACGTGGTCACCGGACGGGAAGACGCTTGCGTACCACACGCCGGATTCCGGCGATCCGATCTTCATCGCGGACAGGAACGCGAGCAGTCCCCGGAGAATCTTCGCCGGAGACGCGGGCGTGCATTGTCACTTTCTGCTCTGGTCGCGCGACGGCCGCTTTGTCTATTTCGTAAAGGGAACACCAACGACCGACACGGATATCTGGCGAATCCCCGTTCGGGGCGGTCACGCGGAGCAGGTGACGTTTCATCACGCGTGGGTCGGCTACCCGGCGTGGCTCGATGCCCGAACCTTGATTTACTCGGCCACGGCCGAAGACGGATCGGGGCGGTGGCTCTACGCGATTGACGTCGAACATCGTATCCCTCACCGCGTGAGCTCGGGCATTGCGGAGCAGTATCTTTCTGTCGCGGTCGATCAGGTCCTGCCGCACCACCTGGTCGCAACAGTCGCGAATCCCACAGCCGGCTTGTGGACCGTGCCGATTGCGAACGACATCCAACCCGAAAGCGCCATCAAGTCGATTCAGGCAGCCAATACTCGGGCATTGAGTCCGCAGTATGCCGCCGACTATCTCGCGTTCCTTTCATCCAAGGGCGGTGCTGACGGGCTCTGGAAACTCGACAACAGCGGCACCGTCGTGGAGCTCTGGAAGGGGGGCGACGGCGGGGTTGTCGCGCCTCCGGCGATCTCCCCCGATGGACATCGAATCTGCTTCTCGTACCGTAAACAGGGACGTGCTGAGCTGTACGTGATCAATGCCAACGGCACGGGTCTCACGACATTGGCGACGTCCATCGAGGTGCAGAGCGCCGCCTCCTGGTCACCGGATGGCAAATGGGTGGCGGTTGCCGCGAATCAGGGCGAAGGGACGCGCGTGTTCAAGATTCCGCTCGACGGCGGTCCGCCGATCCGGTTGCGCGATACGCTGTCGTTCAACCCCGTCTGGTCTCCCGATGACCGGTTCATCGTCTATTCCGAACAGCGCGTAAGCGGGAGCTTCGACGTCAAGACGATGACTCCCGATGGCGCACCCGTTGTTGTGCCCGCGGTGGCGTCGTTGGGTTCGCGTTTTCCCCTGGCGTTCGGGACCCCGTATCGCTTCATGCCGGGCGGCAAGGCGCTCATCACTCTTCAGGGTACGGCTCCCAATCAAAATTTTCTCCGCCTGGATCTCGAGACCGGCGAGCAACGTCAGCTCACCAGCTTCGACCTGAAGAGCGGCGCGGTGATTCAGAACTTCGACATCTCGCCCGACGGCAAGCGGATCGTGTTCGATCGACTGCGAAACCACGCCGACATCGTGTTGATGAATCTGGCCCGCTAGACCTGTGGTCTTGAACGTCTTGCCGGTTAATTCAGCGATGATGCGTCACAGCTGACGACAGGAGGCTTCCGTGAGATCACTCAGCGCGTGGATCACACTGGCGATGGCTTTTGCTGCGGGGACAGCCCCTGCCCAGACCCGTGCCCCTCTGGGTCCGAGCGCGACGCCCGCCCCTGCACCTCAGACGAATTGGTGGTCTCAGGCTGGCGACGAAAACGGCCCGGAGCGTATTGTCTGGGCGGCCCAGAAGACGCCGGAAACGCCCTACGCCGGCGTCAACAGACCGATCTGGCGCATTGCCGACATTCTCAAATCGCATCAGGGCCAGGTGCGCTGGGAAGAGAAAGTGGTGCTGACGCGCGACTTCGACGGTCGCTACGTCCAGATGGCGCCCGGCGACAAGGCCAAGTGCATGTTCTACTCAGACGACCGCGTCTTCGGTTGGGTCTATCGCGGCGCCCTGAAGATGACGATTGACGGCCAGGAGCCCAAGGTGCTGTCAAAGGGCTGGGCGTTCAACGTGGCACCACGCTTGTCCTACTGCATGGAGACGGTCGGCGCCGAGCCGGTTGTGTATTACCGCAGCACACCCGCGGGACAGGTGCCATCGTATCCGGAAAGCGAGACGCCCACGCCCGTTCCCGGCTACACGTACATCAAAACCAAGATCACCTCGACCGGCGGATACGACTCGTTCAACGTGCCGTTCTTCGATGTGACGGCGTATGGCGATTCGAAGCGCACGGGTGAGCGCTTCCTGTATGACGGCCATACCTCTTCCAACTTGAACGTCGGCATAAATCTCACGGAGCTGCCGCCCGTTACCAACTGGGGCCACTGGCACGCGAACATGGTGGAACTCTGGCTCAACGTGTACGGCAACGTCTGTGCGCTGATCTCCGGCGTCGGGATCGTCCAGGGTGAACTGGGCGACGTGATCAACGCCAATGAGGAACGGTGGCACCGTGCCACCAGCTGTCCCAACACCGGCAAGAGCATCCGCATGGCGATGACACCGCGCAGCAAAGAGGGCCAGGTCCACTACTTCCAGGTCGATCAGCGGCCCGGCGGGCAGTAAAGGAGCGTTGCCGTATGCTGAATCGCCGCGAGTTCGTCGGGGTCAGCCTGGCGGCCACTACGGCCGCCGCAGCGGATATCGTCGCACCGACCACCCTGTTCGGCGCGGTCGCCCATCGTCCGCTCGATCCCGTCAATCCAGATATTTCCTTCGGGATCACCAGCTCGCTATGGAGCGAGCATCACGAGATCGAGTGGGCGATCAAACGGATCGCCGCGTTGGGCTTGCAGGGCATCGAGCCGTACCCGCAGCAAATAGAAAAATATCGCAGCGACCCACTGCGGCTCAAGAAGCTGTTCGACGCGGCCGGCATCACGCTCATCGACGTGTCGAACGGCGCGAAGGGGCAGTCGACGAACTTCATCGATCGCGATCAGATCCCCAGAACGATCGCTGATCACGTGGCGTTCGCGCGCGACTTTCTCCAGGCGTTCGGCGCCACCGTCTGGAAGTGCAATATGGGGAACCGGCCGCCAGGCGGCCCCAGCGACGATCAGCTCAAGCGGCTCGCGAATACGCTCAACGAGATTGGCCGGCAGACGATCGCCATGGGTATCCGGATGGCTCCGCACCCGCATATCTGGGGGCCGATGGAGCGCGAGCCCGAGGTGCGCCGGGTGATGGAGCTCACCGATCCGAAGTACGTCTGGCTCACGACCGATACCGGGCACCTGACGCTCGGTGGCATGGATGCCGTACAGATCATGAGCGAATATTTTCCGCGCATCGCTGAAGTGCACCTCAAAGACACGTACGCGAAATATCGCCGCAACACCTCGACCCCGACGCAGGAGCAGCACCGCGCGGCGAGCGTCTATCACAATCTGGGCGGGGGAGGCGTCGATTTCCCGGCTGTCTTCGCGCTGCTGCGCGAACGGCGCTTCAAGGGGTGGGCCGTTCTTGATCTGGACGGACCGCGAAAAGGAGACGACGGTTTCGATGCGATCGGCGGAAGCATCGATTTGGCGGTCGACGACTACATCATTCACAACATCAACTACCTGCGAACTGTGCTTGGCGTAAGGCTGCCGCCCCTGAACTGACTACCAGGTCACCTTCACGAATGAGACGCTCTTGCGCGGCAGGTCAAACGTCTCGGTGACGAGGCCATCCTGGCCGATCGTGGTCTGACGGTCGGGCCTCAATGCTTGCAGCTCACTGGCCTTTTCGAGCTCGGCGTATTGTTCCCGCGTCGGTTTCTGCGGTGAGCCCATGCTCAACCACGCCGAGTACGAGTTGCTGTGCGTCTCGTCGATGCGGGCGTGCGTCACGGTCGCGCGACCGGCGGGAAGCCCCCCGATCGTGAGCGTGATTGGCGCCGCCGGCGCCGGCAGGTCGTCGTCGTGATAGTTCCACATCAGAACCGCGGCCGATCGCGCTGACCGCGCCGCCAGTGCCGAAATGTCCGGCGCGCCGCGCACGCCCTTGTCACGGATTTCCTCCACGGACAGTCCTGAAGAGCTCGTCGTCTGCACACGATCGCCGCTCATCTGTCCGAGCATTCGAAACGTGTTCAGCACCGGCTTGTTGATCCCGTTGGTCGCCAGATCGCGGAAACCATCGAAGTACGGCTGGTCTTCGAAGAGAAACGCCCACGTCACGGCGCCGAGCAGGTTCACCCGGTGGAGATCGGCCAGCTCGTAGGTACGCGCGACCTGCAGTGCCGTGTAAGTGGGGAACATCGTGCCATTGCGGTACCCGTTCTGTGGGTAGTGGCTCACGCCGCAAGCCGCGCACCCTTCGGGATCGGATTCGCCGATGACAATCGGCGTCCTCGTGTAGAGCGGAAACTCTTTGATCACCGCGAAATGGTCGTTGATGCTGCGAAGCTGGTTGGCCACGCCCATGCGCACCCGGTTCTCGACGAACGTGGGGCTGCCTTTCGCGTGGAACGATATGAGGTCGAGAGGCGTTCCGGTTTTTCCAGTGGCGTAGTCCGTGCCGGCCGACGTGTGCTGCAGAAACGTGCGGAGCATCGCCTGGCCGCCGCCGGTCACCTCCGGACCGCCGATTCTCGCGGCAGGCAGCGCGCGGCGGACACCTTCAACCGCGAAGTCGTACAGCTTGTTGTACTCGTCGCGTCGGGTCTGCGCCATCTCTGCGGCCCGGGGATCGCGACGGCCTGCGCTCGGCCCGACAGATCCGCTCCAGTAGCCGACGTCGGGCTCATTCCAGACCTCGAACCACCAGCTCTCCACCGCCTGACGACCGTACTTCTCGACCAGGTGCTTCGTCACCTGGTAGCAGAGTTCTTCCCACTTCTTGTAGTCCTTCGGCGCGTACGTCCATCCGGTGTAAATGTCATCGTACGAGTTGCCCGGCTTCCAGAAATGGCGATACGGCATTCCGGCCGGCGCCGACGACAGCGGCTCCGGCATGAAGCCGAGCTGCACGAACGGCCTCATCTTGCGCGCCGTGTATGTGTCCACGATTCGGTCCAGAATCGTCCAGTCGTAGATGGGCCTTCCGGCGTCTTCCGTGTACACATTCGTCGAACCCCACTTGAGCGCGGGCGTGCCGTCGCCCGACGTGAACAGGTTGTGCACACGCACGAACACCGGAACGGGGCTGAGGTCCTGAAGCGACGACAGAAGCTTTTTGCCGTTCGTCGTGTAGGTGTAGTTCGGCTCGTCGTGGCCGTACCACGCCCAGAAAGGATGCATCGGGCCTTTTCGGGCCGACGTGTCGACGCGAATCGTGACGGGTTCCCGCTGCGGCGCGCCTCCGGCCAGGCTGAGCAGACACAGCACCGCCGCGAGGTACAGCGCGCATGCATCGCCTCCAGTGACGGTACCGAGCAGGGTTGACTCCGGATCATATCCCCAATAGGCCTGCGGGATCCGAGGAGAGGCGGATCGAAGACTGACATTGACACGCGATTTCGGAGAAGTTAAGAAGCCACGACGATCACCGTCTCGTGCGGTTGAAGGAGCTGACTACCACCGATGCAACGCATTCGCGAGAGTTTTAATCGACAGGGACTGATGCGAACGCTCGGCGCCGCGCTCGAATCGGTCGAATCAGGAACGGTGACGATCACGTGCGGATTCCGCGAAGGGCTGACGCAGCAGCATGGGTTATTTCATGGCGGGGTCCTGGCAAGTCTCGTCGACGTGGCCTGCGGCTACGCTGCGCTGTCCGTCATGCCGGCCGATCGCGAAGTGCTGACGGTGGAGTTCAAGATTCATTTTCTGAAGCCCGCCAAGACCGACCGGCTGATCGTTGTTGGCCAGGTGGTACAGGCCGGTCGAACGCTGACGGTGTGCGAGGGGTCGGTCTTCGATGCGACACGCACCCGCGTGCTCGCGCGAATGACCACGACGATGATCGCGGTTGACGCGACGTCCCCGTAGAGATGGAAGCGCGCGTCGAAGCGCGCGTGGGCACGACGGGGCGGCGCGACCTGCTCGTTCCCGCGATCGCGACGGCGCAGGCGATCGCTGACGACTTCGTTCGCAACAACCCGCCATTCTCCGGCGGCGAGCGCGACGCGATCGACTGCTTGCAGCTCTATCGTGCGACGCGTGATACGGGGCATCTCGACCTGGCGAAGCATTATGTCGACATTCGAGGGCTTGAGAACTCGGTGAACCGCAGACCTCATTGTTACGCCGTGTTGTCAGAACTAGACGCGCGTCGAGCAGCGCGCGAGGTGGAGGGTCTCAGTGCGACCAAGCCGCGCCGCGCTTGCAGGTTGAATGAAGATTGCGTCATCGATTCTACTGCCGCTCGTTGCAACACGCTTGTACGCGCTCTTCGAGCGCGCGGCGAATGCGGCAGGCGCGGCTGCCCAGCGCGTTCATGGTGATGCCCATCCGTCTCGCGATCTCACGGCGGCGTCGGATCTTCTGCTGCCCCGTGTCGCGATAGGCATCGACGATGAGTTCGCGCTGCTCCGGCTTCAGCGCCTGCAAACAGCGATCGAGGCAGTCGATACGTTGCTCTTTGATCGCGAGGCCTGCGTCCGGCTCGGCGGGCGTCACGCGCCACGCCCACCCGTCGGCGGCCAGCGACTCGTCAAAGCCGACATGCGTGCGATCGCGCCGGACATCCTCGAGGAAGACGAATTTGGCGACCGCATAGCAATAGCGGGCTGGGGGCGTGGTTGCTATCGAGCCGTCCTTCGTCAGGATCCAGCCGATGCGGTTGAACGTTTCGTCGGCCAGTTCGTCTGGCGACCGGCGGTTCTTCCGGTCGAAGTACGCGACGAGCCGCCGGCGCATCTCGAGGTAGGCCTCGCCGCCGGAATCAACGCCGTCGTCGAGCCACTCGAGCAGTCGGCTGAATGCCAGATGATTGAGGCTCCGCTGTTCTCTGAGCGCGTTGGGACGAGGCCTGGACGTAGCGAGTAGTGTCGTGCTAGCCATCTGAACAAAATCCTCGTTTCGACCTGGAGCGATTCAGGCCACGGGCTGTTGTGTTCCCGCGACGCCGCGAAAAGCCCCCACTCGAGATATCGGAAACGACAAGGGAAAGACGACACGGCCTTGGGGCGCGCGTTATACTGCCCGCAAACCGCTGGTGAGCGCCGACCTCACAACGCTCCTCGCATCGGCCGAGCTAGGCGATCGCGCGGCCGCGGACGCGCTCTTCACCGCCTTGTACGAAGAGCTGCACCGCATGGCGCGGCGTGAGTTGTCCAAGCGCGGCTCGGGCATGACTCTCGGCGCGACCACGTTGCTGCACGACGCGTATCTGGATCTCTCGGGCCGCGAGGGGCCCGCGTTTCCCGATCGCAATCGTTTCATGGCGTACGCGGCGCGGGTGATGCGCGGGCTCATTGTCGACTACGCGCGCAGGCGCCAGGCGCAGAAGCGCGGCGGTCAGTTCGAGATCACGTCGATTCGCACAGATGTGGCCGAAGCCATTCCAGACGTCGCCGATCTGGGCCAGCTGAGCGATGCGCTTGACGAACTGGCCACTGTCGACCCCCGGCTGGCGCGCATCGTCGACCTCAAGTTCTTCTGCGGCTTCACGTTCGCGGAGATTGCCGCGATGTCGGATGTGTCGGAACGAACAGTGCAGCGAGACTGGGAGAAGGCGCGCATCTACCTGCATCACGTGCTGCGGAATTCGATTCCAGCGGTGTGATGTCGTCTTTTGACGACCGTTTGCGATCTTCCTGATCAGAGAACGCGAGATGGGCACAATGGACAGCGGCCGCTGGCTTCGTGCCAGCAGCCATCTGGACCGGATTTTGGAGCTACCGCTCCAGGCGCGGGAGGCCTGTCTCGCGGCTTTGCGGGACGAAGATCCAGGGTCTGCTGCCGACGTCGCCGTGTTGCTGGATGAGCACCGCCGGCTCACCGCCGAAGGCTTCCTTGAATCCGCGCCACCGATTCCGCCCCGGGAGGCGCCACTTGCGGGCGTCACAATTGGCGCCTATACGCTCGTGTCGCGAATCGGCCATGGCGGCACGGGCACCGTGTGGCTGGCTTCACGGAGCGACGGCCGCTTCCAGGGTCAAGCGGCATTGAAGCTGCTGAACGCGGCGCTCATGGGCGGTGGCGGAGAAGAGCGCTTCAAGCGCGAAGGCACGATTCTCGCGCGCCTCACGCATCCGCACATCGCCAGGCTCATCGACGCCGGCGTTTCGAGCACCGGCCAGCCGTACCTCGTGCTCGAACACATCGACGGCCGCCACATCGACCGCTTCTGCGACGAGGAGCGGCTCAGCGTCGAGGCGCGCATCCGGCTGTTTCTGGACGTGCAGGCAGCGGTCGCACACGCGCACGCCAATCTGATCGTGCATCGCGACCTGAAGCCCTCGAACGTCCTCGTGACGCCGGCAGGGCAGGTCAAATTGCTCGACTTCAGCATCGCCAAGCTGATCGAAGACGACGGGCAACCGGCGGCGACGCTGGTGATGAACGAGGCGGGATCGGCGATGACGCCCAGGTACGCGGCGCCCGAGCAAGTCACGGGCGGCGCCATCACGACAGCCACCGATGTCTACGCCCTGGGCGTGCTTTTGTACGAGCTGCTGACCGGCCAGCACCCTGCGGGTGGAGCGCCGAAGTCGCCGGTGGAGTTCGCTAAAGCCGTCACCGAAATCGAGCCGGTCCGGTTGTCTGCAGCCGTTCAGAGCGCTGCCTCTCCGAGTGCGGCGTCGGTTGCCTCGAACCGTGCGACGACACCGGATCGGCTGCGTCGCCTGCTGCGAGGCGACCTCGAGACGATCCTCAGCAAGGCGCTCAAGAAAAATCCCTCGGAGCGGTACCCGTCGGTCGCGGCGTTCGCCGACGACCTGCGGCGTTGTATCGAGTATCAACCGATTGCCGCGCGGCCCGATACCGTGAGCTATCGCACCAGGAAATTCGCCCGCCGGCATTGGCGCGGGCTTGCCGCGGTAACGACCGCTGCCTTGGTATTCGTCGGCGTGATTGGCTTCTATACGGCACGACTCGCCGCTGAACGCGATCGGGCCCGACTTCAGGCAGAGAAGGCGTCGAAGCTCAGCCAAGTCCTCACCGGCTTGCTCACCGGCGCCGACCCGTATCGGACGCCCGACGCCCAGGAGCCGACGGTCCAGAACCTGCTCGATCTCAGCGCGGGGCGCATCGCGAAGGAGCTCGGCGACCAGCCTGAGGTGCAGGCGGAGATGTTCACCGTCATCGGCCGCACCTACGCACGCATGGGGCTTCACGCGAAAGCGCTGCCGCTCTTGGAGCAGGCCCTGGCGATTGGCCGCCGCGCGTTTGGATCAGACCACGTGCGAGTCGCGCAGAGCCTCAACGATCTTGGAGTGCTCCAACGCGACCTGGGCAACCCGGCCGCGGCCCAGCCGCTGCTCGTTGAAAGCCTGGCGATGAGGAGGCAGCTGCTCGGCAACGAAGACAAGGATGTCGCGGTCACGCTGGTTGAACTGGCTCGAGTGTTGAAAGACCGCGGGCGCTGGGCGGAATCCGAAGCGCCGACCCGCGAGGCGCTCGCGATTCGCAAGAAAATCTTCGGCGACGAACACCGCGAAACGGCGACGAGCAAGAACGAATTGGGGCTGTTCTTGCTGGATCGCGGGGACTTGGCCGGCGCCGAGCCGCTGTTTCGTGAAAACGTGGCGACGAGTCAGCGAGTGCTGGGCGCCGATCACCCAAACGTCGCCGCTGCCAAAGGCAGCCTTGCCCGACTGTTGATTGCCAAGGGCGATGCTCCCGCCGCAGAAGCGCTCATTCGGGAAGCGCTCGTAGTCTATCAGCAGGTGTTTGGCGAGGCGCATGCTGAATACGCGATCGCCCTCAACAATTTGGGGAATGCCGTGGAGGCGCAGGGCCGGCTCGCAGAAGCGCAGTCATTGTTCGAGGAAGCGGTGAGAATCGCCCGGCCGCAGCTGGGCGAGCAGCATCTGCGAGTTGCCGGCATGATGCTGAATCTCGCGCGGGTCCAGATCGCGCGCGGCAGCGGCGCCGAGACCGAGCCGGTGCTTCGTCAGGTGTTGAGCGTGCGCCAGCGAGTTCTCGATCCGGGGGACTGGCGCATCGCGGAGGCAGAGAGCCTCCTCGGGGCGTCGCTTCTGGCTCAGGCGCGCTATGCGGACGCGGAGCCGCTTATGGTGGCAGCCGCCGGCGAACTCAAGCCGATACCGGGACCCCAGGGCGCCGAATGCCTCGCGAACCGCGGGCGGCTCGAGACGCTGTACCAAAAGCGGGGACGTCCGCAGCAAGCCGACACCCACCGCTGACACCCACGAGCGTTCGTTTCTGGAAAGGTCCTGCGTGGTCGGGATCGAGGAAGATCTACGTGTGAGGTACACCAATTTGACCCACGTGATTCAGCCGCGGGACGGATTTCGAGACGTTGAGCCTCACGTGGCAACTTGTGCGGTTCGAATGAGGCCAAGCGGAGCCGTTTCTCTCTAGCGTTGCGACGTCGATCAGCGGCGCGGGGCTTGGGCCCGCAATTCATCGGCACGCGCGCCCCGGAGAAAGTTCTCGATCGCGTAGTTGCCTTCGTGGCACTCGACGCTGAACAGCGCGACGTCGATCGCCCTGAACGGCCATTCGGCGGTCCACGGCGTCGCCCAGGTGTCCGGATCCTCGACGGTCACACGATACCGGAGCGTCTTCGCATCGACACGCGTGAAGCGCTCGACGACGTGGAGACGTTCGCCGGAGTTGAGGTTACGCGTGTCGCGGCGGAAGTTCGTCGTGTCCACCACGAGCGTCTGGCCCTCGTAGTGTCCGATCGAATCCCCGAGCCACTTCCGGAGGGTAGGCGGAAGGTGCGTGCCGTTCAACCGGATGATGCGGGCATCGTGCACCCACTCGGTGAAGATCAGCACGCTCGTGTCGGTCTGGACGATGCGGTAGAACGACGGAATCGCGGCGGACGGCCACATTGGCGGCGACGCCAGGGACCCTCCGCTGGAGCCGAAATTGCCTAGGAGGCACCGTTCGGCGAGGCCGAAGGTCTCAGGATCCTCGAACGATCGGTTGGGCTTCTCGGCGATTCGCGCCTGCGCGGCCGGCAGGAGCGGCGGCAGCATCCCGTTCGCTGGATCGACGATGAGCGACGTGCGCAGCCCGTCGAGCGGCATCTTCTCGACTTCGACGAAGGTGTCATCGAGATCGATCTGCATCTGACGATCGACCGACGTCGGCAGCCGGTTGCGGATGCGATCCGCGGATGTCCGCACGTACTCGGCGGCCTCTTCGGGCGTGAAGGCCGACCGGTCTCTGAACGGCTCCGGCCGCTGGAGCGGCGTCAGCGTGGAGCCGTTCCACGTGCCCTGCAGGTCGGGAAGCGGCGCCGAACGCTGCGCGGAGACCGCGCGGCCTCCGGCAAGCAACGCGGCAATCGAGAACGCCAACACCACACGTACGCGAAGCATGAGCGATAACCCTCCGGGCTTCAGGCCCGGCGAGTCTCATGGCGCCGGTCCCCCTTTAGGTAGATCGGAAAATAGAGGGCCAGTCCGCCATCCGCCCCGCTGAGGCTTCAGGCGACGGTAATGCTGCTTGGGCTGGGAAGTCCTGAGAAACGCAGGACCTTCAAGACTCTGACGGCCCCATGACGCGACATGTGTCCAGAATACGGTGTTACCTATCTCTCAGGAAGGACATCGGAAAATCGATCAGTCATCCTTGCGAAATCCGCTGTTGTCACATGGGTTGTGACACCATCTCCGGCGCGACGTGTCCCACCTGCGCTTGAATCACCCGGTCCGGTAATCCCTTTTCCGCCAGTGTCGTGATGGCGGTGTGGCGGCCATCGTGGAAACGCACGTAGGTGAGCCCAGCCGCCTTGCGGATGTTGCGCCACGCCGTGCGCCATGACGTCATCCCTCTGGTCGGATCGAGATGTCTGTCTCGACCGTGCCAGGGAAATACGAAGTTACTTCAGCGGCGACGCCCACGGCCGATCATCGGGAGCGAGTACGCCCTCAGATAATCTCCATGCGTGCTCGGCCAGGTTCCGCGCGTCTTCGGTGCTGTGCGTCACGTAGAGGGTCGGCCCCGGGACGCGGCCAGATATGTCACGCATCAAGGCGTAGAGTGTTGCGCGCGTTTCAGGATCGACCGACGAGAACGGCTCATCCAACAAGAGAATCGCGGGCTTGCCTGCCAGGGCGCGCGCAATTGCCAGGCGCTGCTGTTCGCCCCCCGACAGTTGGCTCGGGCGCCGCTTCGTCAGGTTGCCAAGCCCGACGGAGTCGAGCAGTGCGAACGCGCCAGCCGCATCGAGCCCCACCGATCGGCCGACCAGGCGGACTTGTTCGAGGGCCGTCAAATGGGGCCACAACGCTAGATCCTGAAACACGTACCCGACACGCCGCTTGTGCGGGGGCAGGTCGATTCGATCGGTTGCCGAAAACAGCACGGTCGCTCCGAGCGCAATCGTGCCCCGCCGAGGTGTCGTCAGCCCGGCGATCGCGTTCAAGAGTGTCGATTTGCCAGCGCCGCTCGGGCCCCACAAGACGGTTCGACGCCGCTCGGGGAATTCGGCGCTGCAGCCGTGAAGGATGAGCCGCCCGTGTCGGAGAACGTCGAGATCGCGGACAACGAGGTCAGCCACGCCACTTCGCCATCAGTACGAAAGGCCCGACACCGGCCAGCATGACGACCGCGGCGCCCGCCGCAAACACTAGCAGGGCGTTGACCCCGATGACTGCCGATGGTGCGTTGGCCGACAAGAGATAGAAGTTCAACATGAGACGCGATTCGCCGGGGGCGAGGAGGAGCGAGGCGATGTCCCGGTCCGCGAAAATCAACGCCCCTGTTAACGCGGCAGTCGCGGCGAGCGAAGGCACCATGAGCGGCAGCATCAGCGTCCAGGCACGGCGGATCGGCGGCAGCGGTACCAGTCGCGCGGCGTCCTCGAGCGACGGCGGCAGGCGGGCGTACGCGACCAGAAATCCGAGGGCGGGCAGGCCAATCGTGCGCGAGACGTGGGCCAACGCCGGCGCGATTGGGATGCCGTCGAGAGTCTGCGCAACGCCGATCCATCCGATGGCCACGACTGCCGCCGGCACGCAAAAGAGCAGGAGACCGACGACGGTGAGCGGCCGGATCGCCGCCGATCGCCGGGCTGGATACGCCGCAAGCACCGCGAGCCCGAGGCTGGAGAGTGCGCACACGATCGGCTCCGCGACCGACGCCATGAGCGTTGACGCGCCGGGCGGAAGCCGACGTCCGATGCCTCCGACACCCGAGATGGCCATCCACGCGAATCCTGCGAGTGACAGGGTCATGAGCAGCGGCAAGATGAGCAGCCCGACGCCAACAGCCCAGCCCGCCGGTTTTCGCACGACGCCTCGATCACCACGCGCCCCGGGCAGGATGACGCTAAACAGCGGCCCCGCCATCAGGACGCCCAGCAGCAGCACAGTGGCGATCAGCGGCAGAATGATCGGCAGGGTCCGTCCGACGTCGTACGTCTGTGAGAAGGTCGTGACGACGTCCGTCATCGATGTGCGAAAACCGAAGAGAAACGGGATTTCTGATTCGCCCAGCAACAGGATGACCGTGAACAGAAAGCCGGAGATGACTGCGGCGCGAAGCTGTGGAAACAAGACGAACGCGACCCGGCGCGCTGGAGGCAGCGCCACGCGCGCGGCTTCGTACGTGCTCGACGAGATCTCTCGCGTCGCTGCGAGGACAAGGAAGAACGTCACCGGCGCCAGCGCACATCCGGCCACGACACTCCCGCTCACGGGCCCGTTGAGCGATCCGAGTCCGACGGGGAGTCGAGTCAGGCCGATCCACCAGAACGCTGGAGGCGCCGCAATAAGTGCCGCGGACGCACCGACGGCCCACCGGCGTCCCGAGGCGTCGAGTGTCCCCGCGGCTGCGCCGAGCGCGCCTCCGAGGATCGCTGACACCATGGCGCCCGCGATCGCGAAGGCCAGCGTCGGCGCCAGCGAGGACACATCAATCCGAAGGAGGGCGGAGAAACGGAACCCGAGAAAGAAAAGTGGAAGGGTCGCACACGACAGCAATGCCACCAGCGGCAGGCTCGCAGCCTCGATCGGCGCGCGCGTGCGAACGCTCACAGGCCGAAAATGTTCCGCACAGCGGCATCCATCGTTGGGAGCCGGTGAGCGACTTCGAGGTAGTCGACATCCATCACTCGAATCGCGTTCAGCGGCGGCAAGAGCCCGGGACCTGCGACACCCGGATGCAACGGGTACTGAGCCGCGTCGCTCTCAGCAAGGATCTTCTCGGCCTCCGGCGAGACCAGAAAATCGATGAACCGCTGCCCCTGTTCAGCATGCGGCGCACCCTGGACGAGCAGTGCCACATTCGGCATGAGCGGCGTTCCGAGCGCTTCCGGCCCATCCTGATCGGGGATGGCGATGGCGACGGGCTTGTTCTCGCGCACCGCCACGACCGCGTCGTCTTCGTCCATGATGCCGACGTCCACGCGGCCGTCAGACACGCGGTCCTTGACATCAGAGTTGCCCGCCGCAATCACGGCGCCGTTGTCCCTGAGTCGCCGCAGAAAGTCGATCGCCTTCTCGTCGCCCCATTTCGCAAAGAGCGCGGCGGTCTGAAACGACATCGTGCCGAAATGCGGGTTCGCGATGGCAAACCGCCCCTTCCATCGGGGTTGCGTCAGGTCGAGAATGGACCTCGGTGCATCGGCTGGCTTCACTCGGCTCGTGTTGTAGAGAAACACGCGAATCCGTGCTCCGAACCCGGTCCACGTACCGCCAGCGCTCTTGTAGCGGTCAGGAATCGTGGATGCGGTTTTCGGCACGTACATCGCGGCGAGGTTCTGGTCCACCAGCGCGACGGCCCGGCTCGTGTCTGACGACCAGAACACGTCGGCCCTTGGTCGCGCCTTCTCGGCCATCAGCCGCGCCGTGAGCCCGGCCGTTTTCGTCTCTTCGGTGTCGTAGAGCGGAAGAACCTTGACCCCGGTCTTGGCCTCATACGCTCGAAAGATCAGTTCAGCGAACTCTTTGTCAGCGGAGCAGTACACCACGACGCTGGCGATCGTATCCGTGCTGAGAGACGAAACAGGGCCGGTCCCTCGCCCACAAGAAGCGCCGGCGCTGGCCAGGATGAGCGTCAGACAAAGCGTGGCGACACACGGTCTCACCTGCGAGCTTCGCTCACGCACATTACTCACCGACCGGCGATCGAGAAGTCGTCAAACGCGATGACAGAGTCGGCCTTGGTCCACAGGCCCACCTTCCCGGCGTCTTTGAACGTTCCGTCCTTCGCATCCAACACGGGCTTCCCATCATAGGACACGACGAAATGATCGCCGCGCACCTCGACCCTGAGACTGTGCCACACGTTGGAGGCCACCTTGACGCCCTTATTCAGAAACGCCACACGGCGTCCATTCACGACGTGGTAGATCGTGCAGTTGTCCTCGAGCGCGTTGCACCGGGTGACGTAATAGTTGTTCGGATCGCGGTACCGCCAGACGAGACCGGCGCCCTGATCGCCTTTGCCGGAGAGCGCCTTGAACTGCACCGACAGATCAACGTCTGCGCTGGAGAAGTCGTTGTACACAGCCACGGGGAACCGATAGTCCGTTGTATCGCCGTCGGTTTGAACCAAAACGTTTCCGTGCGCCGCGTCGTCTTTTCTGACGAGCCAGACGCCAGGTTTGCCCTGACCCGTCAACACAAAGGAAAAACCGCTGGGCGGTTTCCCGGCATCATCTTTGTCGAAATTAGCGTTTGCGCCCTGACCAATGAGGACGACGACTGGGAGACACATCAACAGCGGTGTCACGCGATTCATGAGACCTCCTCAGGTCCTGCTCGCTACAATTGCGTCGTCTTCGACGACCAGCACGCGTATGCTGACTGATGGTATCGAGGTATCGGGCCGAGAGCCCTGACTTTTGTGTCAGGAACGCGCAGTGAACGGACACTCCGGCTAAGATGCGTCGAGTGCTGGAGCGGTCGCGTCGCATCCGTCACGTGCGCCTCGCGTCGCTCGTTGCCATCGTCGGTTCGCTCACAGGCTCGGCGTCTGAGGCTCAGCCACCCGACCGCATGCGCGGCGACGCGCCCGTGGCCATTGCGCAACGGGCGACCGGACCGATCCACGTCGACGGACGACTCGACGAACCTGACTGGCAAAAGATCTCGTCAATCGGGCCACTCACGCAGCGCGAACCGCGCGAAGGTCAGGATGCGACCGAGCGCACTGACGTCCGAATCCTGTTCGACGAACAGGCGCTGTACATCGGGATCGTGTGTCACGAGGAACATCGGGGCGGGATCGTGTCAACGCAGCTCGTCCGTGACGCGAATCTCGACGTCGACGATCGCGTCACGATCGTGCTCGATCCTTTCTTTGACCATCGCAACGGGTTCTTTTTCCAGGTGAACCCATCCGGCGCGCGTTCGGACGGCCAGATTTCGAACAACGAGCAGGTTCTGAATCGCGACTGGGATGGGATCTGGGACGCGGCGTTGACGCGCGCCTCGGACGGATGGACGGTGGAACTCTCGATCCCGTTCAAGACCCTGCGATTCCGTCCCGATCAAACGGTTTGGGGATTCAATGTCGAGCGGCAGATCAAGCATCTCTTCGAGACGGACCGCTGGGCGTCGGCGCGCGTGACGAGCTGGATCGGGAATCTCGCCGATGCGGGTCAGCTGACCGGACTGGAAGGGGCGCGCCAGGGACACGGGTTGGACGTGCGACCCTACCTGTCGGGCGGACGGGACACCGGCGAGGGGCAGTTCACAGGAGGTCTTGACGTCGTCAAGAACCTGACGCCGAACTTGAATGCCTCGATCACGGTCAACACGGACTTCGCCGAAACGGAAGCCGACATCCGTCAGGTCAATCTGACGCGGTTTCCACTCTTCTTTCCTGAAAAACGCACGTTCTTCCTGGAAGGTGCAGGCGTGTTCGATGTCGCGGGACTCGCGGGTGGCACTGACCTCATCCCGTTTTTCACGCGTCGCATTGGCATTTATGGCAACGAGGATATTGGCGGTGGCGAGGTGCCGATTGATGTCGGCGCGAAGCTCGTCGGACGGCAATCGGATTACAACGTCGGCGTGCTGGATGTCGAGACGCGCGCTCTTCCTGCAGCCTCGCTCGACCGGCAGAACATGTTCGCCGCCCGCGTGAGCCGGAATCTTTTCGAGCAGTCCTGGGTTGGCGCAATTGTCACCAACGGGAATCCCGACGGAACCGGCACCAACAATCTGCTGGGTGCCGACGCGCGATTCGCCACGTCGAAGTTCCGCGGCGACAAGAACGTGTCCCTGGATCTGTTCCTCGAGCGCACCAGCGACCAGCGGCTTGGTCAGGACTACGCTGGCGGATTCGGCCTCTCGTACCCGAACGATCGCTGGGACCTGTTTCTGAATTGGAAGCAGATCGGCGACGCGTTTCAGCCGGCGCTCGGGTTCGTGCCGCGGGTTGGCATCAGGACCACAAATGCTCGGATCGCCTTTCAGCCGAGACCGAAACGATGGGGCATTCGCCAGTTCTTCTTCGAATTGGAACCCTTGTACATCACGAATCTCGAGAATCGCCTCGAGAACTGGCGGTTCTTCATCGCGCCGTTCAACGTGCGGACCGAATCGGGAGAGCACCTGGAATGGAACGTCATTCCAGAGTTCGAGCATCTCGACGCACCGTTTGAGATCTACCCTGGGGTGATCCTGCCGGTGGGTTCCTATCAATGGCACAAGTACCGGGCGGAAGTGAACACGGCGACGAAGCGGCGGTGGGTCCTTGACGTCGCGTATTGGTGGGGTGGGTTCTACGACGGCACTCGAAAGCAGACAGGGCTTGGCGTGACGTTGAAGCCGAACGCGCACCTGTCGCTCGTCGTGCGTGCAGACCGTAACGACATCGTGCTCCGCGAAGGACGGTTCTATACGCAGGTGGTGACGGGGCGAGCGGACTACAACTTCACGCCGAACGTGTCGTGGCAGAACCTCTTGCAGTATGACAACGAATCACAGCTGTTCAGTTTTCAAAGTCGCTTCAGGTGGATCCTGAAGCCCGGCAACGATCTGTTCGTCGTGGTCAACCGTGGCTGGGTCAAGACATTCGACGGGTCGTTCGAATCCAGCTTCGATCGGGCTTCGTCGAAGCTGCAATACACGTTTCGATTCTAATGGATGGCATCGTCTCGCCCAAGGAGAACGCCGTATGAATGTCTCGCTTCGCTCCTTCGGGTTCGCGGCCGCCGCCACGCTCTGGGCCGCCACCGCGAGCGCTCAACTTCATCCCAGCTTGTGTGCTGACTGCCACTTGGCGAATGGCGAAAAGCCGAATCCAACCCATTTCCAGGAATGGGAGCACTCAGCGCACGAGCGGGCCAACGTCGGTTGTGAGGCGTGTCACGGCGGGAATTCCAACACGGTCGACTCCTTCCTCGCGCATCAGTCAATTATTCGCGGCTTCGGGCCTGACAGCCCGCTGCACCCGAGCAACCTGCCGCGGACGTGCGGCCGCTGTCACAGCGGGCCGTTCACTGAGTTCCAGAAGAGTCAGCACTACGTGCTGCTCCGTAACGGCAATCGGGAAGCGCCGACCTGTTCCACCTGTCACGGGCCGGTGGCAGCTCATCTCCTGAGCCCGAAGGGCCTCGAGAGCCAGTGCAATGCCTGCCATGGTCGCGGCAAGAAATATGAGCGCCCGGAATATGCGGCCAACGCCCGCATCTTTCTGCAGGGCGTGCGCGATGTCCGCGAGCTCTTGAACACTGCCAGGCCGATCGTCAAACGGGTGAAGAACGTCGAGGTGCGCGCGTCGCTGCAGTACGCCTACGACCAGGCAGAAGTTCCCCTGATCGAAGCCGTGCACGCCGCGCACGCCTCTGTCTTCGTCAATTCCGAAGAGCGGCTCGGCGTCGCACGTGCGCGCGCTGATGCCCTTCTTGAACGATTGGCAAATCTCCCTGGCACTCCCTGAGAATTGGCCCGGACAAGGCCCATGTCGTCATTGGCGCGGGAATACGAGGCCGGCCTATTCCAAGCGCAGCAGCACGGCGACGTCGACCCGCGCCGCGCGAAAAGCTGGCCCCAGTGAGCCAGCGATCGTCAAAGCTATCGCGCACGCCACTACGACGAGAGCTGCGCTGACATCGATCGATGGCACGCCGAGCAGTGCACGACCCGCGAGGCGGACGAGTGCGATTGCCAGGCCAAGTCCGACAACGATTCCAATGCCCGCGGTCAGCAGCGCCTCGCGCACGACAAGCCGGGCGATCGCGGCGCGCGTCGCCCCGAGTGCGAAGCGCACGCCCAGCTCCCGCTGACGTCCGCCCACCCAATGCGCCAGCACGCCGCAGATGCCGACCATAGCGAGAGCGGCGGCCAGCCCGGCACCGATCAGGAGCAGCCGTTCGATGATTCGGATCGGCGACAGCGAATCTGCGATGGTCGTGCTCAGCGGTTCGAGTTCGGAGAGCGGCTGCCGCTCGTCGAGCTGCGCGACTGCCGCGCGAATCGGACGCGCCAGCGACAGCGGATCCAGGCGAGTGCGCACGATGACTGATGTCGTACGCGTTGGGGACTGCGCATCGGGCAGGAAGATGACCGGCCGCATCTCCGGGTCGTACCAGTTCAGGATGAAGTCTGAAACCACACCGACCACCCGCACGGGCTGCGTCTCTGTTCCGAATCGAATAGTGGCACCAACGGGATTCCGATCGGGCCAGAATCGCCGGGCCGCCGTCTGACTGATCACGGCGACGCGCGCGGCGTCCGCACCGTCGCCGTCGGTCAGCGCGCGACCGTCGCGAACGTCGAGGCGAAGCGTTTCGAACACCGCTGGAGAGACCACTTCGACATCGGCTCTCGGCATGTCACTTGACTGAAGAGCCGGGATGTCGTCGCGCTGGAACGCCACGATGGGATTGGGCACGTTACTGGCCGGCTCATTGCGGATGAGCCCGGCGCTCTCGACGCCTGGGAGCGCACGCAGGCGATCGAGGAGCGTGGTGTGGAAGGCCGCGATCCGTGTGGCGTCCGCGTATCTCCCCTCCGGAAGAGTTACGGTGAACCTCAGGAGCTGTGAAGGAGCGAGGACCTCGAACGCGGCGGAAATCCGGTTGAAGCCCGCGACCATCACCGAGGCGCCAAGCAGCAGCGCAGCGGCAAGACTCACTTGGCCGGCCACGAGCAGGCGACGGGCCCAGGTCGTGTTCCGCGTCATTCGCAGGCTGCCGCCGCTGTCCCGGGCGGCCCGCAGGCCGGCGGTGCCGACGGCAACGGACACGGCGATTGCGACCAGCAGTCCAACGCCTGTTCCTGACGCCATGGCGGCGGAATCCACTTGCAGTGACGCCCAGCCGGCGATCCATCGCGCGATCCCCTCAGGGAGGCTCGAGCGGATGGCGTTGAGCATTCCGAACGCCGCGAACAGACCGCAGATGGTGGCTGCGGTGGTGAGCGCGATGACTTCACCGGTTGCAACGCTCGCGACCTGGCCGGCACTCGCACCGAGCATCGCTCGCACTGCGAGCTCGCGCCGGCGGTCCAGCGTTCGGGCGACAAGCAGGTTACTCACGTTGATGACCGCGAGCAGAAGCACAAGCGCCGCGGCCGCCAGAACGAAGAGAAACAGCGGCGCGGTGAATTCGTACTGCTCGCGCTGAAGTGGTAGCAGCTCGAAGCCGCGTCCGCGATTGGTCTGCGGATATCGCGCAGCCAGAGTCTGCGACAGCGAAGCAAACTGTGCGTTGGCTTCGGCGACGGTCGCGCGGTCCGCCAGGCGTCCCATCGCGGCGATGCGCTGCGTTGCGCGCTCGCCGATTTCTGACGGCGTGAACACCAAGGGCACCCACGCGTCGACCCCGGGCGGGTAGCAGTCTTCGTCACGGATGATGCCGATGACCATCGTCGGGCGGCCGTTCAGGCCGATGGTACGACCGATGATTGATGCTTCTGCGCCGAACCGGCTGTTCCAGAGCCGGCGGCTCAGCACAACGACGCCGTCGCGACCCGCCGTGTCGGCGTCAGTTGGAAAGGGTCGACCGAGAATCGGCGCGATACCGAGCGTCGCGAAGAAATTCGCTGTGGCCGCGATCGATTGCACCCGCTCGGGTTCGGCGCTTGCGCTCGTGATGACAACAGGCGCCGGTCGCCAGGCGACCAGAGACGAGAACGCCCGAGCGCTCTCACGCGCGTCCCGGAAATCGCCAACTGCGATCGATCGCCCCTGGTGCGCACCTTCGCTCGGCTTCGAGTCCCGCACGAGCAGCAGCTGCTGCAGCCTGGGATAGGGATACGGGCGGACCAGCAATCCGTTCAGCATGCTGACGCTGGCGATCGCGAAGGCGAGCGCGACGGTCAGCGTGCCGACAATCGTCACCGCCATGCCGGGGTGGCCCCGCAGACTTCTCAAGGTGCGCCGCATGATGGTGCGGACGGCCACTCACGGCCGCCGGTTCGATGAGTTGTGGTGAGTTCTTATGAGTTGCGGTGAATCGGCAGCAACATTCGCAGGTACGGACACCGATCGGGGTGGACGAGGTGGTCGTACACAAACTGGCCGGCCGGGGCGTCCCGAATGACGATGCCCGCGCCGAACCCGGCAGCCATAGCGATGAGTACCGCAGCCGCTACCCCCATCGCTCTTCGCGACATTCCCAGATATTCGATTTTGACCTGTTTGACCTCGCCCACGAAGCGGTACCCGCGACGTGGGACGGTTTGTACGAGAGTGGCGTCCAGACCGAGTGCCAGACGAACTTGACGGATGGCGAAGTTGATGTTCTGGTCGTACGCGACGCTGGTGTCGGGCCAGAGCCTCTCGCGAATCTGATCGCGCGTGACGATGTCGCCTGCGTGGTCGAGCAGGAGCGCCAGAAGTTGCGCCGGCTGAGCCTGCAAATTCCGGCGTTCACTCCCTCGTCGCAAACGACCGGTGGCGGGATCGAACACATGTGAGCCGAACATGATTGGCTGCCCGACCATAGCCGATTATAGGATCAACTTCGAAGGGCAACAGGCTCGTCGTATGGTATCCGGGCCATGTCCGACTATGGATCGACGGGTGAGTTAGAATCCGGAGCGGTGGCATTTCGGTTCCGCGAGATCTTCGCGGCCATGATTCTGGCGGCCTGTCTCGGCGGTCCGGTCCTGGAGATCTTTGACCGTTGGGATGACACCGCACGAACCGGCAACGACACCGAGACCGAGTTGGTGGTCATCGCCCTGTGCGTCGGTGCCGCGTTCGTGGCCGTGCGCGTCCTCGAGACGCCGGTCGCGAAGGCTTCGCCGATCGAGGCGGATCGTCGCCGGCCGATCGCCGGCCGCCTTGACCGCTTCGTCCGACCAGCTCCGATTCCTGCCGCCAGTCCTCCACCCCTGCGCGTGTAACCACGACCCATCGCGGACATTCGCATCCGACTACGGGGTGTGCGGTCCCGACGCCGCCCTCGGACGCGTTTCACGCGGAGGTGTCTGTGGCCTGGCTGGTGGTGCTCTTCGTTTCAATGCTTCAAGCAGATCTGGCGACAATCGTCTGCCACGTGACGGCGTTGGGCATACCTGTGTCAGAGGCGGATATCGTCATCGGTGGCAAGACGTACAGGACGGCGGCCACCGGCGAGGTGCGTGTCCCGGTCGAGAGCGGGTCCGTCGACATCAACGTGGTGAAAGAAGGCTTCGTGACCGTGACGACGCGTGTGACCGCGGCCGCGGGTCAGGTGCAAGTCGTCGATATCGAGCTTCAGCCCCAACCGACGGTCGAGGAGCAGATCACGGTCTCCGCGACGCGAACAGGGAAGCGCCTCAACGATCAGCCCATGCGCGTGGAAGTGTTAGACAAGGAAGATCTTGAAGAGGAGCAAGCGCAGACACCAGGGGATGTGGTGATGGTGCTTAGTGAAAAGGCCGGCATTCGCGTCCAGACCACCGCCCCTGGTCTCGGCGCTGCGACCATTCGGATTCAGGGACTGCGCGGTCGGTATACCCGCGTCCTGTCGGATGGCTTGCCGCTGTTTGGTGAAGATGTTCAGGGTCTGGGGTTACTGCAGGTGCCGCCTGCGGATTTGGGGCAAATCGAAGTCATCAAGGGCGTGGCATCCGCGTTGTACGGGGCGGGCGCCCTGGCCGGCGTCATCGACCTGATCTCACGCCGACCTGAGGCGAAGCCCAATCGCCATGCCCTCGTGAATCGTTCGACCCAAGGCGCGACCGATGCGGTGCTGTTTACCGGCGACTCGTTCAACGACCGCTGGAGTGGCACGCTACTCGTCGGCGGCCACTGGCAGCAACAGCACGACGTGGACGGCGATGGGTGGGCCGACGTGGCCGGCTACTCGCGGGGCATCGCCCGTCCGCGTGTGTTCTGGGACGACAAAAAGGGTGACTCCGTGTTTGCGACGGCTGGCGTGATGTGGGAACAACGGACTGGCGGCACCCTGTCGTCAGCCATGTTGCCGACCACGGGCGCGCCGTTCGTTGAGGCGCTGCAGACGACGCGCTGGGACGCAGGGGTGGTGGGGCAAACGCTCGTGTCTGGACGGTATGTCCTCACCGCTCGCGGCTCAGTGACACACCAATATCACGATCACCTGTTTGGCGATGTCCGAGAGATCGACCGGGACGACACGCTCTTTGGCGAGATCGCCCTCCGTGGCACGGCAGGTCTACACACCTGGGTCGTCGGCGGCGCATTCGAGCGCCACACGTTCGACCCGCAGGACGTCCCGAGGTTCGCGTATCAGTACCGCGTGCCGGCGGTCTTCGCGCAAGACGACGTGGCTGCGCGGCCCTGGCTGAATATATCGGCGAGCGCGCGAGTCGACGTTCACAATATGTTTGGCACATTCGTGAGCCCGCGGGTCTCAGGGTTGGTTCGCAATGGGGGCTGGAGCGTTCGCGCCTCTATCGGAACCGGATTCTTCGCCCCAACACCTGTGACCGAGGAGACGCAAGCGGCCGGACTGACTCGCTTGATCATTCCGATTCCGCTCGAGCCCGAACGCGGCCGGAGCGCGTCCGTTGATCTCACGCGCGCGGTCGGACCGCTCTCGGTGACCGCATCCGCCTTCGATTCTACAATTCGCGATCCGGTCGTGCTCGATCGTGATCACTACGCACTTCGCAATCTGGGGGTCGCGACAACCAACGTCGGCGGCGAACTTCTGGCGGCATGGCACCAAGAACCGTTCTCGCTGACGACCACGTACACCTATGTGCATTCGAACGAAGGCGTGGGCGCCGGCCGCGGTGACGTGCCGCTGACGCCTCGACACAGCGTAGGCGTGTTCGGATCGTGGGATGAAGACGAGTGGGGACGAGTGACGATCGAGTGGTTCTATACCGGCCGTCAGCGCCTCGAGGACAATCCGTATCGAAACCAGAGCGAGCCGTATCGTCTCTTCGGGGTGCTGGTCGAACGGCGTCTCAGACATCTGAATCTGTTCATAAACGGCGAGAATCTCGGGAACGTCAGGCAGACGCGGTGGGATCCGCTGATCCGGCCGACGCCAGCGGCGGATGGGCAATGGACCGTGGATGCCTGGGCGCCCCTCAACGGACGCGTGATTAACGGCGGTGTGCGCGTAGCGTTCTGATCAAGACCTCCTTTGACGCGGAATTGGCGGTTCCCGTTGATCCGCTGGAATCTTTACGCACAGACAGACGACAGTCGTTCACGATGGAGGAAGCGCTGGTCATCCTCATCGTGCTCTTCGCGGTGATGGTATGGCGGCGCTACGCCGGCCCACGGTGACACTGCCGAGGTCTTCCGAAGTCGGGTGGAATAGCGATGAGGGCTGGCTCAGAAGATCAGGTGCCAAGCCGTTGCGTAATTGCAGCGACACACGGAAGGACTCGGCTGAGTCCTCCCGTGCATCGGTCACCTCGAGAGAGACGAATGAGTCGTCGCCAGTCTCGCTGATGGCTTAGTTCCGGCTCGTGTCTTTGTTTCGTGTCGCCAGATCGTAAATGAGCCCGCCGACGCCGCCCGCGGTGGCCCCGACGGCTGCGCCCTTCTTGCCGCCTGCGACCGCGCCGATGAGTGTTCCGGCACCGGCGCTCCCGCCGATGATGAGCGCATCTTTCTCCCACGACCGCTTTTCCGCATGCGCGGGCTCGGGTCGTGTGTCGACCACCGATGGCGACCGTGCGATCTCGTTCCGGCTGGCCCGCTCGCTCACCTCGACCGGGTGAAGTCCCTTGTCGTCGCGCATGTACACAGCATGCGGGTCTTTCGACCGCTGGGCCGGAATCACCAACTGCGCCTTACGACCGTCGGCAAGCGTGACAGGCACGACCGTTCCTTTGATGGACCCGTCGGGCGTCGTCACGGCCCCGGTGTAGGCGCCCGCAATCCCATACTGCTGCTCCACGTTTTCAGGACTCATGGCCTGTGCATCACGTCCACAGGCCGACAGGAACGCGCTACCAAGCACCAGGCCGAACGCGCTGGCGTAAGTGAGGAATGACGTACCACGCATGATCTCGCTCCTTGTTCTGCGGTCGCACGCGAGCGCTAGGGGATCGTTCGAGACAGGCAAGCAGAAAGAACTGTGCCATCAGCGAGCGCCAGTGGCGATCGTCGAATCTGGGCTGAAAACAGAGTTGGTCGTCGAACGCGGACCGAAGTTGTCAGTACGCCAACGGTTTTGAGCGTGGCTGCAGGGATCCCTGTTCACTTTTCTGAGCACAGCTGTTTTGTCGCAAGGACACTTCACATGAGGGCAGACGGTCACGCCAGTGGCGTCCAAGGTGTGCCTTGAACGCAAGAAGCTCCGCGAGGCTGCAGGCGTTACGCAGGAGGAACTCGCGACGAGCGCGCGGCGCCGGCAAGGCCGTCGACACACTCTCAGGATTGTTCCTATCTGCATCAGAGTTGCAGCTGCTCCTTGATCACCTTAGCCTTCCCGAGCTAGCGAACGACAACCGTTCCTACCATTCCCGGGTGAATCGTGCAGTGGTATGGGAACGTTCCGGCGGTCTGGAACGCAAATGAGAACTGACCGCCCGGTGCAACGACTCCTGAATTCCACCCACTCACATCCGACGTCGATGTGTGGGAAATCGAATCGGTATTCATCCATGTCACTGTCGTGCCCACCGCGATGTTGAGATCGTCAGGCGTGTAGGCGCTATTCCCCAGCGAGGCCGCACCATCAGGAATGGCGACGGACGATGACGGTCCGCCTGGCGTCGGCGTGGGTGATGGCGTCGGTGACGGTGAAGTAGACGGCGACGAGTAGCTGCTTCCGCAGCCGATCGCGAACGTGACGATTGCCGATACAAGAGCAAGACGCAATGACAACATCAGATCCTCCAGGTATGAAGCGAGTGAAACGAGCCCGCACACTTCACCTAATCACACGGCACCCTCAAATATTCCCGATAGGTGGAACGGCCTGAATCCGGGCGGCGCAGGATTCGATCCGCGTTCATTCCAGCCGTCGCGATCGGTGCCCGCGGAATATTTCCGCGGCCGACGCGGTCCTACATGCGAGAGCCGAAACTCGATGAGAGGGCCAAGCTGATGATTCGCGACGCGAACAGAACAACGACAGACAAGGGGACCAACATGCGTGGATTTATGACAGTAACAGGCGCGGTGACGGTATTCGTCCTGGGCTTTTGGGGCTGCAGTGGGAGCGGCTATTCCAATGGAAGCGGCGCGAACCCGAGCAGTCCAACGCCTTCTGTTTCCGCGGGATTTGTGACGATCAACGTCGTCGCGATCAATGGGGCACAATCCTTCTCGCCGAATCCGGCGACGCTGCCGGCGGGGCAGACGATTGTCTGGCACAACATCGATACCACGACTCACCGCGTCGTCTTGAACGACCGGTCAGTGGACACGGGCGACCTTGCTCCAGGCGCCTCGAGTCAACAGATGACGCTTGAAACCGCGGGCGGTCAGTACCACTGCGCAATCCATCCCGTCATGGTCGGCAGCATCAACCAAGATACGCCGTCGCCCGCGCCATGCGTGGGGGCGTACTGCGACTAGACGCTGACACTCACTTTCGTTTCGCAAGAGAGGCTAGGGGTCTTGGCCTCCAGCCAATCGCGGCGCCGGCAGTAGCCGGCGCCGTCCCTACCGGTCATCCCAATCCTCAGCGGTCACGCAATCGTTCACACCGGCACGGCATCCTGTCTCAGTTCCGGCAGTTCGGCATCGCAGAGGGTCGAGGAGCCCTTCGGTTGCGCCTGTCGTCTCACCATATCGCTCGCCACGTGCCGAAACCGTTCACGCGCGCGAAATAGGGTAGACATGACCGTGCCCACGGGAACGCCAACGACCTCCGCGATCTCTTTGTAAGACAAGCCTTCCAATTCACGTAAGGTCAGGACTTCCCGCAACCGAATGGGCAGGTGGTCCATAGCCTGCTCGAGCAATTGTGTGTCGGCACGTTGGAGCAACAAGGTTTCGGGAGTGACGGCGTCACGTCCCTCTCCATGTTCGTCTTCATTGAACTCGGTCGTGAGTTGCTGCGCGTGGTTCTTGTGCAGCCACCTGAAAGCCGTGGTGCGTACAATCTTGAGCAGCCAGGCACGCGCATTCCCGCCACGGAAGGTGCCAAAGTATCGAAAGGCCCGCATGTATGCCTCCTGAACCACATCTTCCGCATCGTCACCGCTGCGTACGAGCCAGCGCGCGAGGTTGTGAGCCGCATCGAAATGCGGAAGGATGATTTCGTCAAAACTGCCAATCTGTGTGTCCACCAAGTGTTCGTCGTGCATGCTGTTGAATCTGCGCTCTTGGGGCAGCGGCCTCAATGGATTGCCCCTCCTTGGTCGGTGCGATCTACCTCCCCAAGCAACTAACGGACAAGACTAGGCTTGCAGCCACTCCTCCCCAGCCGGTTTGTCCACTGTGAACCCGGTGGTAGACTCGCGCGTCACCGACAGCGCTCCACCATGCAACAGCCCCGCGGTGTTCCTGGTCGTCTTCGTTTCGCGATCTTCGAGGCCGATCTTCGGACCGGCGAACTGACGAAACGCGGCGCGCGGATTAGGCTGCAGGAGCAACCATTTCAAGTCCTTGCGATGCTGCTCACCAGACCAGGCGAGTTGGTGACCCGCGAGGAGCTCCGGGGCCGACTGTGGACCGCGGATACATTCGTGGATTTCGATCACGGGCTCAACAAAGCCATCAACAAGATCCGCGACGCACTGGGTGACTCAGCCGAGAGCCCTCGTTTCGTTGAGACTGTGGCCCGGCGTGGTTATCGATTCATCGCAGATGTGGCCGTGGTCGATGTCGAGCCCGCTCCTCCTGATGCACACACACTGTCGACCAGCGACGATGTGCTGGAAGATCGCGAGCCGGCGAAGCTCGCCGAGCAAACCATCGCACCAACAAGACCGAGTTGGCATCGGACGTTGACGATCGCCGGTGGCGGGCTGGCTCTGGCGTCGGTCGTCCTGGTCGGTTGGCTCCTCCAGTCGCGCGGGCAGTCGCCAACGATTCAGTCCGTGGCGGTGCTTCCTCTGGAAAACCTCTCTGGCGATGCGTCCCAGGAGTACTTCGCGGATGGGATGACTGACCAACTGATTGCCACCCTGGGGCAGATCAGCGCCTTGCGTGTGATCTCACGGACGTCAGTGATGAGGTACAAGGGCACGCGGAAACCGTTGCCGCAGATCGCCCGCGAGTTGAATGTCGACGGCGTGATCGAAGGCAGCATCGTCCGCTCCGGCGGGCGCGTGCGAATCACCGCGCAGTTGATCGAAGCGGCCGTCGACAGGCACTTATGGGCCCAGAGCTACGATGGGGATTTGCGTGACACGTTGGCGCTCCAGAGCCGGGTCGCTCGCGCCATTGCCGAGGAAATCCGGGTCAGCGTCCAACCGAAGGAACAGGCCGCACTGAACAACGTCAAGGCCGTCAATCCGGACGCTTACGAGGCCTATCTCAAGGGCCGATATTTCTGGAACAAGAGAACCGCCGATGGTTTGAGCAAAGCCAGGGAGTATTTTGACGAGGCGGTCGCGAAGGCCCCCGACTACGCACAGGCTTACAGCGGGTTGGCCGACACCTACGCGTTGCTTGGAGACTGGCAGTACGGAGTGATGGCCTCCAGGGACGCTCTTCCCGCCGCGAAAGCAGCGGCGATCAAGGCCCTGGAATTGGATAACACCCTCGGTGAAGCTCATACCTCGCTGGGATTCGCCCTGGATGGCTTCGACTGGGATTGGGCATCCGCCGAGAAGGAATTTCGGCGGGCCATTGACCTCAATCCAGGGTACGCAACCGCTCACCATTGGTATGCATGGCATTTGAGCTTGATGGGTCGGCATGGCGAGGCGATCGCCGAGATGAGAAAGGCGAGAAGCCTGGATCCGCTCTCGCTCATCATCAACGCCGATTTAGCAGAGGTCCTGCTGATTGCGCACTTCTACGACGAATCGGTGCGACAGAGCCGCAAGACGATCGAAATGGATCCTGATTTTGCTCTCGCGCACAATCAGCTGGCGGAGGCGTACCTCCAAAAGCAAATGCGCGATGACGCGATCACAGAGTTCCAAAAAGCAGTCCAGTTGTCCGAGGGCAGCGCAATCTGCACCGCCAATCTGGCTCGAGCCTACGCGTCATCTGGCAGGAGTGCCGATGCGGGACAACTGTTGACAGATCTGAAGAAGCGCTTGAATCCTGCCTATTCGAATGCGGCGGAGATCGCCATGGTCTATGCAGCGCTCGGTGAAAAGGCCCAAGCCATGGTGTGGCTCGAAAGAGGGTATAACGAGCGCTTCAACCCGGGCGTCCTGCTGCGGCCGGGCTTCGACTCCTTACGCGCCGACCCAAGGTTCCGAGACATCGTGAACCGTGTTGGTCTGACTCAGTGACCCCCTTCAGCGTGGGTCCGGCTCCGTCCCGGCGACGGGCCGCCGTCGCGGCCCACATCTCACCGTTGCAACGCCTGCACGAAGTCGCCGAGCTCGTCGTCATTCAGGTCGGAGACGGCCCAGAACGACATGCCGTTCCGGATCCAATGGCGCACCTGAAACCCGCGAATCGATCGCGTGTCCGTTGCGGCCGTCCGATCGGCCGCGGGCCAGATGTACACGTTGATCGGATGGAGGCGCCGCTGATAGACGAGCGCGGCGACTGTTTGGCCGGCGACGTGGTCGAGCCGACCACCAACCAGCGGAAAACCCATGGACGATAGATCCTCAACCGGCGGAGCGAAATCCAGCTTGCCGAGGAACCATGGCTTCACCGTGTGCTGATCGGACGATCGCACGTCGTACAGGTGGGCATCGCTGAGCGCGCGGACGTGATCACTGACGACTTCGTGCGCAACGGAGGCTGTGGTCTCAACGACCTGCCTCGCACGCACGAATCGAACGACCTCAACTGAGCCACCGAGCGACACCGCGAGCGCCAACACCGCAGCCCATGCCACAAGGCTCGGATTGAATCGCGGGCGTGTGCCCATACGCGAGATCTTCGCGCGGAGCTGATCCGACGCGGGATAGTACGGCAGGTGGCGCACCAGTCGGCCGAGGGTTTCGTGGTCCGCGAGGAGCTGGCGGCACGCGGCGCAGGAAGCGAGATGGGCCTGAAGGTCCGCCGTGTCGGTCGGTCCGAGCTCGTTGTCGAGGTACGTATCCAGCAGGCGTCCGGCGTCAAGACAAATCACGATTGCTCCCCCGTTCGCGCGACCGACGGCTCGAGGATCGCCAGGAGCTTTTCGCGGGCGCGCGCCAGTCGCGACATGACCGTGCCGATCGGAATGCCGGCGACTGCCGCGATTTCCTTGTAGGACAACCCCTCGAGCTCACGGAGCACGATCACTTCGCGAAAATCAGCCGGCAGGTCTTGGACGGCGCGCTGCACCGTCTCGACCGCCTGCTGCTGCATCACTAACGCTTCTGGATCGAGACCCTCGTCGGGTCGATCATGGGTCATGTCGTCGTACACCGTGGTCGGATTGGCGCCCCTCGCCTGCGGAAACCGCCCGTACCACGTATTCCGCACAATCGTGAGCAGCCATGATCGGGCATCGTCGTTGCGCAGGGACGAGAAGAACCGGAGTGCACGCACGTACGCGTCCTGCACGACATCTTCAGCGTCAGCATCGCTCTTGGTCAGCCACCGGGCGTAGTTGAACGCCGCATCGATGTGAGGCAGGACGACCTCCTCAAAAGTCTGGCGAGGCATCGTCTGCTCAATAGACCCCCTCGACTGGGGGTTTATTCCCCCGTCGTGTTCGTGCGCCGCGTTCGGAATATCTGGGGCCCTGCCTCGGTCTGTACAGGTGACATGGCGCTCATCGGTCGACTGCATCCCATGCTCGTGCACTTCCCCATCGGACTGGTCCTGATCGCCGCAGTGGCCGAAGTGGTCGCGATGACGACCGGCCTGCGTGACTGGCGGGCCGTGGCCGTTGCGAATGTGCGCGCCGGCGCGGTGTTCGCCATCGGAGCGGTCATCGCGGGATGGCGGTTGGCCTCTTCGCCAGGAATTGAGGCGACGTCATCCCTCGAATGGCACCGCTGGCTGGGCACGATCGCGGCCATGGCGGTGTTCGGAGCGGCGCTGGCAACCGGCGGCGCCCGCGGTCGGTCGCCGTTTGCATTGTGGGTCTACCGGATCACGCTGTTCTGGGCGGCGGCTCTCGTCGCTGTCACGGGTCATCTCGGGGGACTGCTCGTCTGGGGCGCGGACTTCCTGCGTCCGTGAACAAGGAGGCGTGTGTGAAACAGAACGATGATGAAAAGTCCTGGGATCGGCGAGGGTTCCTACAGTGCATGGCCTGGGTCGGTACGGGCGCGATGTGGACATTGGCGGGCGGTGTGCTCAAGGGCACGCCCATCGAGCAGGCCGCGCATGGTGCCATGGGTCACGGTGCAGGCATGGCCGGCCTGCGCTTCGTTCAGATCAGCGACAGCCATATCGGGTTCGACAAGCCCGCGAACACTGATGTCACCGCCACGCTGCGTGCCGCGGTCGCGAAGATCAAGGCGGCTCCGGAACAGCCGTCTTTCGTTCTGCACACGGGCGATCTCACGCATCTGTCTAAGCCGTCCGAATTCGACACGCTGCAACAGCTGCTGACCGAGTTGTCGTTGCCGGTGTTCTACGTCCCCGGCGAGCACGATGTGCTCGAGGACGATGGCAAGAGCTACCTGCAACGATTCGGAACAGGCACGCAGGGCGCCGGTTGGTACAGTTTCGATCAAGGCGGCGTGCATTTCATCGGCCTCGTCAATGTCGTCAACCTGAAAGCCGGCGGTCTTGGCACGCTCGGCGTTGACCAGCTCGAATGGCTGGAAAAGGACGTCAAGCGTCTCACAAGCAGCACGCCGATCGTCGTCTTCGCCCACATCCCGCTGTGGTCCGTCTATCCCGAGTGGGGCTGGGGCACCGACGACAGCGCACGTGCGCTCTCCTACCTGAGACGATTCGGATCGGTATCGGTGCTCAACGGCCACATCCATCAGGTCATGCACAAGGTAGAAGGCCACGTGTCGTTCCACACCGCCATGTCGACCGCGTTCCCGCAACCGGCGCCCGGCTCAGCTCCCTCACCGGGACCAATGAAGGTAGAAGCCGACCGGTTGAAGAAGGTGCTCGGTTTGGCGCGGATGTCGTTTCACGATGTCAATCATCCGATCGCGATCACCGACGTGCCCCTTGAGGAACCAATCCAGCCGTCCGGTGGCGATCACGAAGTCGTCGTGGACAACTTCAGCTTCACTCCGGCGACAGCAGCGATCCCCGCAGGCACCACCGTGACGTGGACGAACCACGATGACGTGCCCCACAACATCGTGAGCACGGATCAGAAGTTCAAGTCGCCGGTGCTGGACACTGACGAGCGGTTCTCCCACGTTTTCGACGCACCCGGTACCTACAAGTACTTCTGCTCGATTCACCCAAAGATGATCGGACAGGTCGTGGTGGCGTGAGCGTCATGCGAAACATGCGATGGGGCAGTGCGACGGCGTTGGCGGCCGTGCTGATGGTGAGGGGCACGGCCGCCGCGGATCGGCCTTTGCACGAAATCCAGATCACCGCAAGCCGGTATGCTTTCGATCCGGCCACGATTCAAGTAAACGCCGGCGAGCCCGTGCGGATCGTGATCCGATCGACGGATGGCGTGCACGGCTTCTCGATTCCGACGCTGAAGATCGATGTGCAGGTGCCGAAAAGCGGTGACCCCGCCATCGTGGAGTTCACGGCCCCGGCAGCAGGCCGCTATGAGATTGCTTGTTCTGAGTTCTGCGGACACGGTCACGGCCAGATGAAGGCCGCGCTGATCAGCGTCGGTGCCACACAGACGAGTCCTTAAAGGAAAAGAGACAGGATCGCTTCGGCGCTTCCTCAACGACCTCCGAGAGCCACGAGATCACATCGCACCACCGGAGCACTGTGATTTCGCAGGCTGCGAAGCCCGCAATAAAAGCTCCGCGTGGTCGCCACACAGGCAGACAGCCACGCTGCGAAGCGATATCAGAGCTTCGCGCGTTTCAACAGCTGTCGAAGATCTGAAAAGTCTGCTTGACGCGTGTCTAGTTCTGACAACACGGTGTAACAGTGAGGCCTGCAGTCCTTCGGCCGTGCCCGACCATCCCCTGTGGAAAATCGCCGATTGACATCTCTATCACATCGTCGTCGGAGACCCGTTAGGCTCGACTTGCCATTAGGTTACGTGCCCTCGTGCATCTGAGAAATCTCCGCAGATGCTGTGGATAACCCTGTGAAAATCAGGTTCGTCACACTCGCAAACCTCGTGCGACGATGCGACTTATCACCGAATTGCACTACAACCGGGCATCGAGTCCTTACAAGACCACCGTGGCCAACCGACACAACGTCGTCACAGGACCGCAGTACAACGCTTGCCAACGCCCGTTCAGAAGCGCCGCCCCCACCGGTGTCAAGACGAGCAACGGGCGAATCTCTACCACCGCACGAACCGATCGGGATCTGAAGACGATTCTCGAGATTGCGCGGGAGCGCGGCATGCGCACGGGCGACGTGACGCCCGCGGAGTTGACGGATGCGACGCCGGCCGCGCTCGCGTCGCATGTCGCCAGCCGGACCTGTCAGGGCCCGACCGACCTCGTTCAATAGTTGTCCTTGCTGGAAGACGCGCCACGCCTGGGGAATGAGGATGACGAGCGGCACCGCCCACCCGCGTAAGGCACGAACAATGAATTCCATCGTGTTCACGGCCTGCAGCCCCTGAGTGCCTCCGGCTGCGGACGCATGGGTTGCTGCTCTTGCCGGCGCTTGTCGCCGTGGCCGGCGGCACCGCTGACTTATACGCGGCCGATCATGGCGCGGCTCATGTTGGCGGACTGCTCGGCGCCATCGGTTGGATGCCGCTCGTGTTCGGCGGGTGCCTCGCACGGCTCAATGCGAGCGCCGTTGCTGCTACGTACTGCCTGCTTGAGTAGCCTCGCGGCGAGGACCCTCGGTCACACCGATCTGATAGGCTCGGTGTGGGTTAGGCTGCTTACGCTGATTGTACGACGCGGGAGCTGATGGCCGGCGTTCAATGCGACCGGCACTGGTATTCTGAGCGCCTGGAAGAAGACGCTCATGAACACGCTGCACGCGCGGACACCGGCGTCTGCGTCATGACGAGATCGCGATGACTGACTCGCAAAGTCCCACGCCACCCGACCTGGCGGCCGGGGTCTCGGTCAACTCACTCCCGGACGGCGGCCGCCTGCTCGGTCGCGTTGGCGACGAGGATGTCCTGCTGACGCGCAGCGGCGACCGGCTTTTCGCTGTCGGTGCGCACTGCACGCACTACCACGGCGCGCTGGCCGACGGCCTGGTCGTTGGTCACACGATTCGCTGCCCGTTGCATCATGCGTGTTTCAGCCTCGAGACCGGCGAAGCACTCCGCGCACCTGCGCTGGACCCGATTGCCTGCTGGCGCGTCGAACGTCGAGACGGAACATTGTTCGTTCGAGAGAAAGCCCCCGCGAACCCGTTGCGAAGTACGCCAGCTGACTCGGAGCGGGTTCCCTCATCTGTCGTGATTATCGGCGGCGGTGCAGCCGGGTTGGCCGCGGCGGACATGCTCCGGCGCGAGACTTACGAGGGCCCAGTCACGATCATCAGCGCGGATGAGGATCCGCCGGTGGATCGTCCGAACCTCTCGAAAGACTATCTGGCCGGCGAGGCGAAGGACGACTGGATTCCTATGTGGCCGTCGGATCTGTACGCCGAGCGTCATATCGAACTTCGACTGGGATCGCGCGTTGCGGCGCTCGATACCGTTGCTCGGTCGGTGCAGCTCGAAAACGGCTTGCGCTTGGACTTCGGTGCGCTCCTCATCGCCACGGGCGCCGACCCGGTGCGGCTTCCCATCCCCGGCTCCCAAGCGGGGCAGTTGCTCTATCTCCGGTCGTTCGCTGACAGCCGCGCCATCGTGGAGCGTGCGCAATCGGCAAAGCATGTCGTCGTGATCGGCGCGAGCTTTATCGGCCTCGAGGTCGCGGCCTCGCTCCGCGCTCGCGGTGTCGCGGTGGATGTGGTGGCTCCTGAGACCGTTCCGCTCGAGCGCATCATGGGCGCCGAGATCGGCCGCTTCGTGCGAGGACTTCACGAGGCCCACGGTGTCGTCTTTCATTTGGGCGAGACCGTCGCGGCCTTGGCCGGGCGAACCGTGACCCTGAGCGGGGGCGGCACGCTGGATGCCGACTTCGTGGTCTTGGGTGTAGGCGTGAGACCGGCGACCGCGATCGCGGAGCGCGCCGGCCTCGCGCTCGACCGCGGGATCCTCGTCAACGAATTCCTGGAAACGAGCGCCCCGGGAATCTTCGCGGCCGGCGACGTGGCTCGATGGCCGGATCGATACACCGGTGAACGAATTCGTGTGGAGCATTGGGTCGTGGCGGAGCGCCAGGGACAAGTGGTGGCGCGGAACATGCTGGGACGGCGAGAGCGTTTCGACGCCGTCCCGTTCTTCTGGAGCCAGCATTACGACGTGACGATCAGGTACGTGGGTCACGCCGAACGTTGGGATGCGGCCCGCGTCGACGGCTCGCTGGACGCCCGCGACGCATCGGTCAGCTTCGTGCGCGCCGGACGGACCCTCGCTGTGGCCACGATCTCGCGTGATCGCGAAAGTCTCGAGGCCGAGGTACTACTCGAACAGGCGACGACTCCGACGTAACCGGAGGACCCATGGCTGATCGTTCCTCGATGCCGGCCAGGGTCATCGACAACCGCACGGCCATCAATTCGAGTTCGTGACAGAAGGCCAGACTTCCGTCCTACGTACGAACGCACGCACCAATCTCTCGTGTTGCTGCACACGGAAGTGCCACCCGCTCTGCGGGGCCGTCATATCGCCGACGCGCTGGCCGAGGCGGCCATCGACGCGGCCCACGCCGAGGGACTGCAGATCGTTGCCGTCTGTCCGTTCGTAAAGAGGCGCTCATGTCGATCCGACCTGCAAGAAAGCTGAGCACGTCGAAAACCCCGCACTGCAGCTCGCGCCGTCGTCTCGCGTGAGCCCTGTTCGCAAAGCTCAGTCTGCCGCTGACCATATGACTCTCGGCGCAATCTTGACGATCGGGGGATAGCGAGGGAGATCGCCACCCCTTTACTTACCCTGATACCGTGCGCCGGCCATCCAGCCAGTACAGGTATCTTTTCGGTCCGCCAATCGTCTTGCAAGTAGGAGAAGCGCAAAGGACCATGACACGAGTGCCAAACCCGTTCGGAGTCCAGCGTTCGGTCCGACGGCCGTGGCGCACCTACGTCGATCGGCTCGAGGAGTATCGGCCGATGCTGCACGCCTACTGCCGACGTCTGACAGGCAATGTCTGGGACGGTGAAGACCTGGTTCAAGACACGCTGGTGCGCGTGTTCAGCCTCCTCGGCAAGACCGACGCGAAGCTCGAGAATCCGAAGGCGTATCTGATTCGGGCCGCGACGAATCTCTGGATCGACCGCGTGCGACGAGCAGCGCGCGAGCAGGCCGCCATGATGCTCGAGCAGGCCGACCCGGTGTCGACGGCCCCGCGGGAGGCGGCTGACGGCTTCGCGGCCGCCAGGATTCTGTTCCAGGTGCTGCACCCTCAAGAGCGCGCAGCGCTGGTCATGAAGGATGTGCTCGGCCTGTCTCTCGAGGAGACGGCGTCGATGCTGCACACCAGCGTGGGAGCCGTGAAATCGGCGCTCAGCCGGCGCGCGGACGACTCGAACACCGCAAGCCGCCGGCCGGTTTCGGCGCCCCGCCGCACGATGTCGTGGAGCGGTTCATGCGCGCATTGAGCGAGAACGACATGGCGGCGATGGAGTCGCTGTGCGCCGAATCTGTCAGCGCCGAGCTCGTCGGCGGAGTCGAGCTTCACGGATTCGACAAGGCCCGGACCGTCTTCGAGCATGCGCGAATGGTGATGCCAAGGCTTGGGTTTGGCGAGCACCCTGGGTGGAAAGTGTCGGAGTACGAAGGTGAACCGATCGTTCTGGGATTTCGAACGCTCGACGGTGTCGAAGGCCTCAACGAGATTCATCGCCTCGAGGTGCTGGACGAACGCATCGTGCGCGTACGCACGTACTGCTTCTGTCCCGAGACCCTGATAGTCGTCGCCGGTGCGCTCGGCGTAAGCGCGCTGCCGAGGCCTCACCGCAGCCCATCACTGGCAGATGTCGTCCCTGCTTTCCTGGGCCTTCGACAACACTGGCGTCGATCGGTGGGTAAATGCTGACACAGGTCAGCGGGTGTGCCTCGAGCGGGCCTTCGCCGATCGGGGCGCACGCATTCACTGGGGAAGGGACAGAAAGTTACGGGGTCGTCATAATCCTTGACTAGACTCGCCTCGATGAGCTCCGGGAAGGCGCGTCCGATCGCAGCGCGGCCGCCCCGATGACTCGGGATCCGCGCCATTCCGCGGAGGAGATCGATCAGCTCAAGCAGCGTCTGTTGACGATGGCCGGTCTGGCCGAAGACCGCTTGCGCCTGGCCATCCGGGGCCTTGTCGATCGAAATCACGCACTCCTTGCCGACGTCGTTTCCGGCGATTCTCGCATCAACGACCTGCAGATGGAGATCGACGATCGCTGCTTCAAGCTGCTCGCGTTGTATCAGCCCGTGGCGGTCGATCTGCGGACCATCGTGTCGGCCCTCAAGATCAACAGCGACCTGGAGCGCGTCGGCGATCTTGCGGTCAATATCGGCGAGGCTGCGCAGCGATACATCCTCCATCCGCCGGTCAAACCGCTCATCGATCTGCCCAGAATGGGTGAGTTGGCGCTCAAGATGCTCAGAGAGGCGATCGATGCGTTCGTCGCCAGAGACGTCGGGCTGGCTCACGACGTTCTGAGCCAGGACGACTGGCTGGACGCGCTGAAGAACCAGGTCTTCCGCGAGCTCCTGACCTACATGCTGAGCGTTCCCGCGACGATCGAGCCAGCCGTCGAGCTGATTCTCATCTCCCGACACCTGGAACGTGTCGGCGACCACGCGACCAACATCGCCGAGGACGTCATCTTCATCGTGGAAGCGCGGGATGTCCGGCATCGATCGGTGAACCCGGTTGTGGAGCGCCGTCGAAGCTCCAGCATGCCTTCCTTCTAATCGAGCCATCCCCTTCAGTCTGAGACCAGCAGAAGGCTCGGCGATGTCGGGCGCCGACGCCTGACTCATGGGTTCAGCGCTGCGAAGAAGCTGGCTGCGCGCTTTCGTAGCTCGATGACGAGCGTCCACCACGCCTCTTGGTCGGCGACGGCAGACGGGTCGATGCGTGCGAGTGTCTGCTTCAAGTCCCCAACGATGGCACGCGCGGCAGCTTCATCCGCTGCGCGGCGCACGATCCGAGCGTAGTCGCCGTAGGCATCAATGCTGCGGGCAAGCTGTTCGATAGTCGAGTTCATGAAGTGAGCCGGCAATTCACCCTGTGAAAGCTCAAGAGAAGCGGCTCGAACCGGGGAGGGAGCCTGGCTGCAAGGAGCGCGATCCTCTGCGGGTCCATCGGCACGTCGGCGGTGATTGTCGCACCGCTCAGTGTGTGCGCAAAGTTTGCCGTGTTGTTGCAGTGCCATCGTATGCCCGTTGTGCGCGCGCGCGATAGTGTCGCGGGCGCGGCGTCTTGAACGAAGAGCGCCGGGCCGGGAGGAGCGTCACTTATGAAATTGAGGGCACCAGGCACTATCATCCAGCTGAGCGCGATCCTCGCATCGGCCGCGATCATCGCCGGCGCGAGCTACAGCCTGTCCGCCAAGGACAAAGATGATCGCCGGGATGATCGAGACGACGATTCGTACACCATCGGCTTGTTCGGCGATATGCCGTACAACGCGATGGGCCGAGCGCAGTATCCGGCGCTGCTCGCCGACATCAACCGCAGCCGTGTCGTGTTTTCCGTTTTTGACGGAGACCTGAAAGCCGGCGGCGACGGCCCGTGTTCGAACAGCCTGTATATCACGTCCTCGAAATTTCAACACTCTCAATCGGCCTGTGATCTTTGTGCCAGGCGACAACGATTGGACCGATTGCTGGGGACGTTACGGAACGAGCAGCTCCCATATTCAGACCCGAAGAACGCCTGGATTTGAGCGAACCTGTTCTTCTCGACCGACGCAGTCTCGGGCGGAAGACGCTCAGGCTCACTCGCCAGTCAGCACGGTATCCGGAAAAGGTATCGGTGGCCGGACGGATCCGGTGTGTCTATCTCGGCCTCAACGTCCAAGGCTCCAACGATAACTATCCGTATACGAAGAGACCGGCGTCGGGTGCCGTTCCGCAGCGATCGGAAACAGGGCAACGAAACGAGGAAACGGCCCGCAAGGCCGCTGATCTTCGATGGCTGAGCGAAGGATTCCAGTACGCGAACGGGCACGCCAAAGGCGTGATGATCATCTGGCAGGCGGATCCGAACTTCAATAACGAGCAGCACCTGACGAACCCGCACGACTAGGACGCGCTTCCGGATTACATCGACGCGCTGCGCACCGAGACGGAAGCTTCGACGGCCAGGTGGCCCTGGTGCACGGCGACACTCATTACTTCAAGGTGGATAAGCCGTGAATCAACGACAGGCGGTGGCGTCCTCCGCAACTTCACGCGAGTCGAGACCTTCGGCGCGCGCAACACCCACTGGGTGAGCGCTCGAATTGACGCGCACGATCCTCAATGTGTTCGTGTTCGAGCCGCGGATCGTTCCTGGCAGGACCCCCCGTAGCGTCTCTCCCCGGGGGCGGGCGGCAGCCGTCCGCCCGCCCTCCGCCGTCGAGCGCCCTGCGCGCCACCCGATGGGGGCTGCTTCGCGACGTATCCGCAGGCGGCGAACACCGACGGGTCGCACTTCACGGCCAAGCCCAGCCCAATCGTCAACGGACTCTTCTCCGGCGGACTCCTAATTACAATCCCAATTCGACGTGAGGTCAGGTGACTTCGCTGACGTTGCGTCTATGTGACCTTTGCGTCGCACGCAGGCCAACATGAGTCCGCCACCATTTGCTGCGGCGCCTCGTCGGCGCCGCACAACGAGGGAGGAGCAACTCATGAAACGATCACGGCGATTTACGTTTGTCCTGGGCAGTTGCCTTGCGCTGGCCTTGCTTGCCGCCCGCCCGAGGGCGACGGGCGACGACGACCGGAAGGACGATTTCGGCCTCTTCATTGCCCGATCAGCTTCGCGAACACTCTCAGCAGTTGTTCGGCATCTCGCGTCCGCTCGCGGAGTCGGTGCTCGGCCCCTACGATGGTGCGGACAATACCGCCGCCATCAACGTTGCTCGCGGCCTCAGCGTCTCGCTGGTGTCGAGCTCGGTGGCATCCGCCGCTGATCAGATTGCGCTCTGGCCAGACGATGACCATCCCACTCATCTGTTCGTGTGCGACGAGGAAACGTCGAACCCGGCCGTGCAGCGCGTCGACCTGTCGTTGCCGCCGAACATGAATGCCAAGACGATCGTCACAGGTCTCACGTCGTGCGATCCCGTCCGGCGCACTCCTGGCGGGCATGATCATCGTCGCCGAAGAGGCTGGAGCGACGGGCGGCCTGTACGAAATCCTGGCAATCCCCTTAGTATCAACACTCCGATCAACGTCAGCGATCGTGGCGCTGGGATTACGAGCGATCCCAACCACCTCGTCAAGCGGAAGGCGGTCGTCGGGAGCCTCGCGTTCGAGAGCTTCGCGATCCGGCACGACGGAACGATG
>CAVRVT010000002.1:0-129157 GCA_963724725.1 uncultured Acidobacteriota bacterium
TTAAGCAGACTGGTGCCTACCTTGTCGTCTCACTTGCTCTGTGGGTGCTCTACGACGGCGGCGTTTCCAAACGCCACTCGCAGCGACAGGAACGTATCGAGCGCGCGGTGCGCTGGGCCGCGGGCGCCTCTGCTCTCGTCTTCGCGGCCGTCATGGTTGGATCGCGCCTGGCGGGCGCCGACGGCCTGTATCTCATCGCCCCGGCCGCAGCGACGGCGACCGTGCTCTTCTTCCCGAAAACGCGAGGCGCCGAGACTGCACCGAGCGGCTCGCTTCTCAGGACGGCCATGCTCGCCGTCATCGTCGCGACGATTCCGCTCGTGCTTCTACTGACACCTTACGCGCTCAGTCACCATCTCTCGGATTTTGTCGACGGCGCGCTGATCCTTCCGCAGAAGAGGCTGGCGTTCGCGACCATGTCCATGGCGAGCGGGTGGTGGATGCTTGCCGCCGGGCCGGTGATCGCCTGTGCGGTTCTGGAATGCCGCCGCGTCGAGTCACTGCCGATTGCTGTGACCGCAAGCGTATGGGTCGCGGCTGTCGCGCTGCCTCTGGCGGCGCTTCGGAGCGCCACCGCGTATCAGGTCATCTGGCAATCGGTGCGGGCCCTGGCAGCCGTGCTCCCGATCGTCATCGTTTGGCAGATCGTTTCTGGCCGCGTCCAGGATCGACGCGCACGGTCGATGCTGTTCGCAACGGCAGCGGTCCTCGGCTGGACCTCACTCAATCAATTCCCGTTTGCCGCTCCGATTTATTTCTCTTACACGACACCGCTCGCCGTCGCCGCCGGCGTCGCCGCCGCGGACGTCGCGGGTTGTCTACGGCCGCGGGCCGCACTGCCGATGGCCGCGCTGCTGCTGTCATTTGCAGTGCTGATCACGAACCGCGGCGACATCCATTCGCTCGGCCGCTTTCACGAGCCGACGCACCTTGACACGCAGCTCGGATTCCCGCGGGCGCATCTGCGCGTTGGCGCGGCGGAGGCGGGTGTATACCGTCGGCTCATGGCGACGGTCGGCACCCAATACCGTGGCGGCCAGCTCATCGCCGGCCCCGACTGTCCCGAAGTGTATTTTCTCGCCGGCCTCCAGAGCTCATCAGGTGCGCTCTTCGACTTCTTCTCAGGATCGGCCCCTGACGATGCCACGCCATGGTTGAAAGGCGACATCATCATCATCAATCATGAACCGCAGTTCTCCCCGCACCCGACTGCGGCGCTCGTCGCGGCGCTCCGGCGTGAGTTTAGAAACGGTGAGGAAGTCGGGCGGTTCGAAATCCGATGGCGTTGAGACGACTGGTCGATCGGGCACTCGAACACCCTGCGGTGTATGGCGCGTGGCAGGCGCCGTTTGCGTCGAGCAAGTTTGCCCCGGTCGAACGGCAGCTCGCTCGCTCGGACGTCCGTCGTATTCTGGACGTCGGCTGCGGTCCGGGCACGAATGCTCCGCGATTTGCGTCAGCCGATTACGTCGGCGTGGACGTGAACGATCGCTACCTGGCGATTGCGCGGAGCAAGTACCGGGGGCGATTCGTCCAGGCCGATCTCACGACGGCCGATCTGACGTCCGCGGGCACGTTCGACACGATTCTCGTCAACAGTTTTCTCCATCATCTTCCCGATGACGCCGTCACCCGCGTGCTTCAACACCTGCGGCGTCTGCTCGAACCCGACGGACGGGTTCACCTGCTCGAGCTCGTCGATCCCGAACGGCGTTCGCTCGCGAAGTTGATGGCGCGGCTCGACCGCGGTCGTTTCGCGCGACCGCTCAATTCCTGGCGCCGGCTGTTCGAAGCGCAGTTCGAGTCGGTGTCGATCGAGCCGTACCAGTCCGGCGGCGGCCTCTGGTCGATGGTGTATTTCCAGGGGAAGGGTCGGTCATGAGACTCTCCATCGGGATCCCGATTCACAACGAAGACGAGATCCTGCCGGAGTTGCTGACGCGACTGTCGGCCGTGCTTGACACCATTCCCGGCGGTCCTCACGAAGTCGTCTTCGTCGATGACGGGAGCACCGACGGCTCGCGCCGTTTGCTGATGCAGGCCGCGCGCGCCGACTCGCGCATCACGATCATCGCGCTCTCCCGCAATTTCGGCCATCAGGCGGCGCTGGGAGCCGCGGTGGATTTCGCAAAAGGGGACGCCTTGGTGCTCATGGATGGAGACCTCCAGGACGAGCCGGAGATCATCCCCGAGCTCGTACGGCTTCATCTGGCCGGCGCCGACGTCGTCTATACGCATCGAGCCTCACGGAAAGAGGGTCTGCTCCTGCGAATGGCGTACAAGCTGTACTACCGGATCGTGTCGTCGGTCGCGGAAGTGCCAATGCCGCTCGACAGCGGCGACTTTTCGCTCATGGGCGCACGTGTCGTCGCTGCGCTCCGACGGATGCCCGAGCGCCAGCGCTATCTTCGCGGGCTGCGCGCGTGGGTCGGCTTCACGCAGGTGAGCGTCGACGTGCAGCGTGGAGCGCGAGCTGGAGGCACGGCAAAGTACACCACCTGGCGACTCATGCAGCTGGCGCTCGACGGTATCTGTTCGTTCTCCATCGTGCCGTTGCGTGCGGCGACGTTCACGGGGCTGGCCGCCATCGCACTGGCGATGGCCTTCTCCATCTACGCCGTTTACGTCCGGATCGTCGGCGGTTCGACGCCGGCTGGGTTTACAGCGTCGGTGCTGATCATGACGCTCCTCTCAGGCGTGGAGCTGCTCTTTCTGGGCGTGATCGGCGAGTACGTGGGCCGAATCTACACGGAAACAAAAGGGCGACCACCGTATATCGTCGCCGAGATCGTTGGACGCGACTGATGGACGCGCTCTACGCGGCGGCCTATCCGGATCTGTACGCCCGTCATTGGTGGTGGCGTGCCCGCGAGGACATGCTGCTGCGGAAGATCCGCCGCCTACTATCCGACGTGCGCGATGCGAGGATCCTCGATGTCGGATGTGGCGCTGCGATGTTCTTCGACGCGCTCGAAGCGTTCGGCCACGTTGAAGGGGTGGAATCGGACCTCGCTGCCGCAGAGCGAAGCGGCCGCTGGCGGGCGCGCATCGTCGTGGGCGATCTCGACGAGACCTTCATTCCGGCGGCGCCATTCGATCTGATCTTGATGTTGGACGTGCTCGAGCACATCGCCCGTCCCGACACGGTCCTCGCCAGAGCGCGGCAGATCCTCCGGCCGAACGGCCGTATCCTCATCACCGTCCCGGCATTCACGTGGTTGTGGACCTCACACGATGAGATGAACCATCACCGCACGCGATACTCCACCCGGACACTCCGCGACGTCGTCGGCGGATCCGGCCTGGTGGCACTGGAGACCGGCTACCTGTTTCAGTCGCTCGTTGTGCCGAAGCTCCTGGCCCGTGCGAAGGAATCATTGTTCCCCGAACGCCCCCGCGTACCGAACATCCCGCCGCCGGCGATCAACGCCATCATCCAGGCGTGGTGTCGTATCGAACACAGGGTCGCGGGCCGGCTGCCCTTCGGTGGATCGGCGTTCGCTGTCGTGGCTCATGCCGGCGCGACTGGATCGCGCATGACGGCGCATGATCACGCTTCAGGTTCGTAGTCGAATTTCGATTACGTGGCGAGACGTGCGTCAATCATGCTCACGCTCGTCCGGCATCTGATCGCGGTCGCTGCACTCCCGTTCACGGTCACAGTGCTGATCCCGGTGTGGATCGGCAGGCGCGCGGGCGTGCAACTCGCCGCCGGAACGACTGTCGGGGATGCCGCGACTCAGGCCGCCGGGATCGCGGTTCTCGCACCAGGCCTGCTGCTCTTTGCCGTCTCCCTCCACTATTTTGCAACGCTGGGGCGGGGCACGCTGGCCCCATGGGATCCGCCGAGGCATCTCGTCGTCGAAGGCCCCTATCGGTATGTGCGCAATCCGATGATCTCGGGTGTGTTGTTCATCCTGTTCGGCGAAGCGCTGATTCTGCTCTCCTGGCCTCATGCGCAGTGGGCGCTTCTCTTCCTCTGCCTCAACCTGGTGTATATCCCGCTCGTCGAGGAACCGATGCTCCACGCCCGCTTCGGAAACGCGTATGGCGAGTATCGCGGCCACGTCCGGATGTTCCTTCCGAGACTGCGGCCCTGGACAGCGCAGCCTCGAGCATGAACCACCGGCGAGTGGGCACCGCTTACCGCTTACAGCATTCGGAGGAAGGCGATGAGCTGCGCACGTTCCTCCGGCGTCGCCCGCAGGCCGAACTCGTGTCCTTTGATGGCGTGCGCCCGTGACCCGAGCGGCCGCCAACCCCCAGGCACGTGCGTGTCGGTGAGCCGGTCGGGATCGAACATCTCTTCGAGGCTCGCCACAGAACCGTCGTGCAAGTAGTGGCCCCTGTACCACACGCCCTTCAACGATGGCACCTTGTAGTACCCGGTCCCTTTTCTTGTCATCCTGGCCAGGCCCGGATCGGTCCCGACCGATACTCGCAGGATGTCCAGTGTTGAAGGGACGCTCGGCGGCGGTTCGAATCCTTGTGCCAGCGTGAGCCGGTTGCTGGTATACAGCGGCGGCGTGTGGCAGCGCGGACACCCCTCTCTCCTGAACAGTCGCTCGCCAGCCTGCGCGTTGGCGTCGAACCGATTCGGATTCGCCGGCGGCTGCAATGAATAGATGTACAACGACAATGCGTAGAGCGCTTCATCCGGCAATCTCGCCCGCACCCTCTGCGTGCCGGATGCCAGGACGTGATGCGGACCAAAGTCTGCGGCTTCCGCGAAGCTCACGAGGGCGGCGTACCGCATCAAGTCCCCGATGCCTCGATGCAGGTGGGTCGCCGTGTGATCGATGTACTTCCGGTCTTTGATCCCAATGAGATCCGGCACTTTCGCCGGGTAATACAGGCTGCCATTCCATCGAGCGATGCCACCGCTGCTCCGGAACGCGGTATCGAGTTCTTCGTATTCCTCTTGAGTAAACGTTTTCAACCGCTCGTGCACGTCATTCGGCTGCCAGGGCACGCCATAGGCCTGATACAACCACATGCCAATTGGTCCCGGACCCATGACAAACGGCGGCACGCCCGTAAGGATCCGCTTGGCCACTTGAATCTGGCTGATCAACGGCATGACTGGGTACCGGTCCGGCGGGCGCGGCGCGGTGGTTCTGAACGGAGCACCGGGCACACGGGTTCCATCGGGCAAGCTCAGGACATGACAGAAACTGCAATTCGAAAACGTCAAGGCCACACCGCGTGATGTGGGGACCCAGCGCATACCGAACGCCGTGCCGTCGGGCAAGGGACGAGCGCGGGTTTGCTCCAGCGCTTCCCGGCTCCTGGCGGCCGCGATGAACTTCGGATCGAGTGTCCGCAGGTGGAGATCGTCCGCTTCGTCGAATACTCGTCGACCGGCATCGATCCAATCGGCCTCGGTCTCCAGTTTGTCCGGCTCGATGAGCGGTTGTGGACCAACATGCTGCAGCATGTCCCAATAGCCAGCGGGCTCGTGGCCCGGAAAGTAGGCGGGATACGTGCGCAGATTTTCTATTGGAATGGTGTAGTACTCGCTGGACGAGATGTGCGTCGGTCGAACGTCGATCGCGGATATCGGCGTCGCCCACTCCGCAAGCGCAGCATCGTCCCACGTCTTGGGAATCCGGGGCGCCCAGCGCTGCGCGACGGGATTCACGATTGCCACACAACAGCCGAGCCACATCGCGACGAGGAGGAAGCGTTGCCAAATGATCATTGTTCGAGGACTCGGCGAACGGCCGTCAGGACCTGCGGCCACACCTGCGACTGCGGATCCACGAACACGAAATGCCCGGCTTCGGGAAGAACCGTCGAGTGCAACGCGTCGCCGCTTCGTTTGGTGGCCGCCTCGTACGGCGCGGCCTGGGACGCGAACATCCGGCCGGAAAAGACTTCCTGACCGACGCCCAGGGGCAGCAGTTCGATCGGCGATCCGTCATGGTAGCGCGTCGGGCGTTGCTCTGGTGACCCGCCCAGGAGATCCGTGATCACCGGACTCTGGCAAATGGGCTGCTGCACCGCAATCGTCGCTTTCAAGTCGGTCGGTCCGTCGAGATCAACGACGCCTCGCAGGCGCAGCGGATCCTTGGTGTACACGTCGCTCGCCGGTGCGAGCTTCGACCGGGCCGCCAGCCACATCGCGAAGTGCCCGCCAGCTGAATGCCCGATGGCGATGACCCGCGTGAGATCGAGCGGCCTGTCGTTCGCGAGCGTGCGGACATAGTCTGCGCCGCGCGCGACGTCCTGAAACGTGCCGGGCCAGCCGCCGCCGGCATTCCCGAGACGTCGGTATTCGACGTTCCAGGTCGCGATCCCCGCGGCCGTCAACGCCGCGGCGAGCGGCCGCATGTACTCCATCGAAACCGCGCGCTCGTCCATGCCGGGAAACTTCGCCAGCCAGCATCCGCCGTGGACCACGATGGCGACCGGGTGCGGACCGCTTCCGGACGGCATGCGCAATTCGCCGAACTGAAGCGCATCGGGTCCGTAGGAGATTCGAGTGCCTGCGGAGACCGGGTCGTTCGCGAGATCCAGCGAATTCTTGCTCTGTGCAACCGCCGTACAGGTGAGCAGCGCCACGAAGATGGTGATACGCAAGTTCATCGCGATCTCCTCGGTGAGGATTGTATTCGCGTCGGAGTGCCGTAAGGACCGCCTGCAGTGTACGATGCGACCCATCACGGGCGGCTTCGGCACATTCAGACTCCTATGAGACGGACGCGTTGGTCCTTCTGGTTTATCGGCGTGGCGTATGTCGTCACGTGGGTCGTGATTTCGTGCCTGTCGGTGCCGGCGCTCGATTCCTACGGCGACATGGTCGAAAACTACGCCTGGTCGCAAACATGGTCGCTCGGGACGTTCAGGCACCCGCCCCTCTTTGCCTGGATGGTCGGCGCGTGGTTCACGATCTTCCCGACCGAGGTCTGGGCGTACTTCATCTTGTCGTACCTGAACGCGTGGATCGGCATACTTGGAATTGTCAGCCTTGCCCGGTTGTGGGTGCCCGACACAGTTTCACCGGCCCGCCGCGATGTATTCCTGACCACAGTCTGGCTGTTCGCGATCCTCAGCCTGCCGTACAGCAACCTGGCGGCGAAGTTCAACGCCGACACGGTCCTGTTGTCGCTGTGGCCGTGGACGGCATACGCGTTTTTCGCAGGGCTTCACGCGGAGGAACCTGGCCGGAAGTGGCTGTTCACGGTACTGCTGGGACTGATGGCCGCCGCCTCGCTGCTGGGCAAGTACTACTCGGGGCTGCTCCTGGCAACGCTGCTGATCGTTTCCGTCTCGCATCACGATTACCGCCGCTGGTACCGCACTCCGTATCCGTATGCGGCGCTCGGGCTGGTCGTCCTGCTGCTGCTGCCGCACGCAATCTGGGAAGCACGCGTGGGTTTTCCGTTTCGAGACTACCTGGAAAGCAAAATCGACGAGCGTATCAGCGTGGGGCGGATCCTGCTGTTCCTCCTGTCCGGCATTTACTACCTTCCGGCATCGTGGCTCGCCTGGCTGATCATGCGCGGCCGGTTCACCTCCGCGCAACGACGGCCGATCGCCTGGACACTGCCGCGCGGAGGCCTGGTGCTCCTGTGCACCCTGCCAGCGTTGTTGACCACGGCGTTCAACGCGTTCGCGCGCATCCACCTGACGACCCACTGGGCGATTCCGGTGTGGTTCGCGCTGCCAGTGCTGATGGCCGTCTGGCTGTTGCCTGACGTCAGCGACGACTTCGCCTGGAACAGGCTCGCGCGCGGTCTGGCCATCGGCTGGGCCGTGTTGCTGGTCGGCGCGCTGATCTACACCGCTGTCCTGTCCGTCCGCGGCGACCCGAAGTACTCGCTCGCGCGCCAGGAAATGGTGGCAACCCTCGAAGCGCGGTTCGCCGAGCGCTCTCCAGCCGGGCAGCTGTCGTGGGCGGGCGGTTCGTGGCCCGAATCGGGCGCGCTCGCATTCTTCGGCGTGAACCACCCGCGCGCACTGCCCGGTTTCCCCGATGAGCGACGGGCCCTGGTGAATCCGTATCCGGCCTGGCAGAGCACATACGGTGTGCTGATCTGTTTTGCGTCGAGCACCTACGCACGGGAAGGCTCGCACGACACGCAGTGCGAGAGCGACACCCGAGAGTGGCTGCGCGCGCACGGTTTGCCGCTCGACGTCGAAACATTGCAGTACCACGCCGAAGGCTGGCGGTTCATCCGCGCCCAGCCCAAGAATGTCACGGTCTTTTGGATACAGCCAGGAGAAGCCACGAAGACACGAAGAACTTATTGAGGCTTACGCTGCCGTTGACCGGTTGTGAGTCGCCCCGGAAGGAGGACGACTGTCACCGATCGCGGGTCGCAAGGACGAAACGCGTTTCCGGCAGGCGGTTGCGCCACAACACGCGGCCGGACGTGGTCGCCATCCCCTCCCGCTCGTACACCGCCTTCAACGGCACGCCCTGCGCGACGAATTCATCGAATGCCGCTTTGCGCATCAGGCAGTAGAACGGATCGGGCGAGTCGAAGAACGCGCGCGCCTCGTTGGGTTCGTTAAGGAACGTCACGTGCTCGTCGACGTAGAAGCGGAATGCCGAATTCGTGTAGTGATACGTCGCAATACGCGGCCGAATGGCGTCAACGTGTGGCTGCGCCGCGACCCATTGCGCCATGTCGTGCACGACTTTCCGGCGATCCAGCGCCGGCATGACAAACGCGATCAGCGCGATGTAGGTGACGAGCAGCGTCACCAGCACGACCCACGGCGCTCTCGGCGGCAGTCCGCCGCGCAGATTGGCGAGCACCGTGATCGAGATGCCCGCGATGGTCAACACGACCGGCACCGCCATCGCGTAGCGCGACAGCTCGAGCCGTGCGATCAGAAAGTACCCGCAGCCGATCCCGATCGCGACCACGAGGGGGCCGACGAGATGAAGTCCAACGCGCGATCCGGCATGGCGCGGTGACAGACGCGCGGTCCGGAGATCGAGCCACGCGCGCGCGCAAAGGAGACACAGCGCGGGCGCGGCGGGAAACACGTAGTGATCGAGCTTGAACGTGGAGAACGTGAAGAAAGCGACGATCACGGCCGTCCACGTCAATAGAAGCGTTTCGACCGCATCGAGCCGCTCGCCCCTCACGACCGCGCGGACATCGTCGAACAGGCGGCCGACGAGCAGGCCGGTCCAGGGCAGCAGACCGGCCGCGAGAATCCGGAAATAGAAGTAGAAATTCGGCTGGTTCGCGAACCGCCGGGCGGCATACAGGCGCACGTTCTCGTCGAGCACGTAGCCCTGAATGAAGGTGTCGCCGAATCGCCAGTACATGTAGAGGAACCAGGGCGACGACAAGGCGAGCACCAGCGCGACGCCCGTCAGCCACCTGAGGCCGAGGAGCCGGCGCCGCAGCTCGGCGGACGACACGATGGCCAGGCCAAACGCCAGGCCGCACAGGACCAGCGCCAGCGGGCCCTTCACCATCACCGCGACGGCGATGGCGACGTAACCGGCCCATTGGAGACGTGGTCGATCGCGCAGCGCGGCCACTGAAACGAGGGCAGCACCACCGAACAGAAACAGCGTGAAGAGCGTGTCCAGGATGGCGTAGCGCGCGAGGGCGAAGACACCCGGACTCGCGATCAGCAGAAGGCTCCCCACGACTCCCGTGTCCCGGGAACCGGTGACCGATCCAAACCAGCCAGTCAGGAGGACGAGACCGAGCGCCGCGAGCGCTGGAACGATTCGCGCGGCGAACTCGGTGGGGCCGAACGCGACCATGGCGGTCGCCTGCAGCTGGTGAAACAGCGCGGGCTTGTCGAAGAACGGCTGCTGGTTGTAGTACGGCGCCCACCAGTCACCCGTGACCACCATTTCCCGGCTGGTTTCGGCGTAGTGCGCCTCATCCGGATCCCAGAAATGCGAGGCCCCGAGCCGCCAGAAGAGCACGACGTAGGCGAGAGCAACGAACAGGACGACCAGCCCGACGTCCTGAATCAACCGCAGGCGCGACGACGGTTGAGGCGCCGGCGGCACCTCGATCGGAGTGACTTCTTGTAATTGCTGAAGTCTGGCAGTTTGCGAGCTTGACACGATGTGGCTGAGCCGGCTCTAGCTTACACCGTTGTATTGGTTTGTCTCCGGCTATTCGACACTCACCGCCGCCCTTCCCTTCTTGGCGAACGAGTTCCGAGACCTCCTTACGAACGGCATGCATTCGCCGCCAGAGATCCGCGTCGACCCGCTCGACCCGCCGGGGCAGCTCGGCGTCTTCGACGAACGCCCACGAATGATCGATGAGGAGTAGCTCCCCGGGCGCTCACCGCCAGTGCAACACGTCGTGAATGACTGACCAGCGGGGCGTCCTCGCCGCGTTGTCCTGCCCAAGGATCCAGTATGAGAAGAGCTCGTCGATCGTGCCGTCGGCGCGCTTCAGCTCGATCCATGTGTTGACCATCGCGACCATCGCCGCGTCGCGCCCGGCGATGATGTACGCCAGCGGCACTTTGAGGGGCCGGGGCTTCGGCACGACGACCGAATAATCAGGATGGAGCAGCGTGTACGCCGATCCGCGCTCGGCCGTCGCGACGCCGGCGTCGAGCGGCGGGAGGTGCGGCGCGAACATGTCGTTCATCCTGTCTATCGGCACGACGTCCACGTCGCCCAGTTCGTCGCGAATCTTCTGCATGAAATAGGGCGCCCGCGGCACGCCGAGCCGGAGGCGGCCCATTGCCCGAATGCTCGACCAGTCGGAGAATGCCGCGGTCAAATGATCGGGAACGATGAACGCAACGGTTTCAGATAAGTAGGGTGCCGAGTACCGCACTGTGGCGGCCCGGTCGGCCATGATCGCGGCGCCGGACATCACGAGGTCGCACGACGCCGGGTCGAGCCCCGATCCGAGCGCCGCGCGATCGATCGGCACGAGCTCCGCCCGAACGCCGAGATCGCGCGCGAGCTGGAGCGCCATCTCGACGTCGAGACCGACGAGTTCGCCGCGGCGATTGAAGAATGCGTACGGCAGGCTGTCGTCGAAATAGCCGACGCGGAGGATGCCGCGCTGGCGGATTCGGTCGAGCACCGACGTCGTGACCGGCAGCGGCGGGACTTCTTCCCCGCTCCTGTATACGCGGGCGGCCCCGCGGTCGCGCGTCATCCGCATCCCCGTTAGGATCGTGTCCTTGTCGTACGGCCGATGCAGCGCAACCTGAAGGACGAAGCGCGATCCGCCGACGACGAGCACCAGAAGAATCCCAGTCACGATCGCGAACCGCACGAGCTTGCGTGCATCGACGCGCAGCGTTCCCGTCACGGCACACGTGCCGAGGACAGCGATGGCCAGCGTGTGGACTGCGGCGACGAGCGTGCCGAACCGCGCGTTGACGATTCCAGACGCCACGAAGAGGCGAAAGGTATCTGCAGGAATCCGGAACAAATCCAGAAGGTACGGAATCGCGGCGTTGACGTTGCCGAACAGGACCAGCAGGCCCGTGCCCGCCAGCCGAGGATATTCGGAGACTGGCACGGCTCGATCGGCGAACCAGCCGGCGAACAAGATGAAGCTCAGCGAAAGCAGCTTACCGGTGTGCGGGAAGTTGAAGGTCGCCGGCACGATCACGTCCGTCGCGGCGTCCTGCTCGACGCCCACGTTCGCGTATTCGCGAAGAAGCGCTTTCGTCTCTTCGATAATGAGCGGCAGCACGGCGAACAGGCTCGTCGTCATGAATGCCAGCACCAGAGCGTCGCGGGTGCGCGACATCAGCGCGCGGTAGGGAACCGGAGTCAGTGTGGCCACGAGGCCTGGGAGCACCCAGAGGCTGATCAGCAACGACATCGCGACGTATGTGATCAGATAGACCTGGAGGCGCTGGAGCTCTTCGATCCTCAGAGTGCCTGCGACTACGGCGGCAATCGCAAACACCCCGTATGGCGTCAGCTGCACAATGAAGTTGGTGGCCTTCGAGATGGCGTTGGCCGCGACGTCGAGCACGTCGAGGAGACGTCGCTTGTGCGGGTTCGCAATCAGCGCAGCACCGACCACCACGCTGAACAGCACGACGGACGGGACAACGTTGTTGGCGAGCGAGTTGAACGGATTCGTCGGGATGTAGAGGCCCAGGAAGTCGAACGTTTCACGTTCTTCGACGAGTGCCGCGCTGAAGAACGACGCGTTTTGATTCTGCGGGAACATCAGCGGGAACAGCACGACCATCGCGATTGCGATGGTCCAAATCAGCACCAGAATCACGCCGACTCTGAAGCCGAGCGCACGGGCCTGCTTCGCGTCGAGGGATCCGAGCCCGATGATGATGGCGACGCTGACGTAGGGCAGCACCGTCATCTGCAGCAGCCTGACGTAGGCGTCGGCGGCGACTTGCAGAAAGGACACGCCCTCGCCGAAGAACAGTCCGAGGACTGCGCCAAGCGCGACCCCGAGCGCAATCTGCGAGGACAGCGACCAGCGGCGCGGCGCGGCCGCCTTCACAACTCGCTGCCTCCGGTTTCGCGGGCGCGCGTGGCGAGCTGACGGCGCAGGCCAAACGCGACCGAGAGCCAGCCGAACGCGAAGACCGCACCGACAGCGGCGAAGGCGCCGGCGGACACATTGGCCAATTCACCCAGGTAGACGATGCCCGCCTGCAGCACGTCGCCGGCTCGCATGCAGAACGAATCGACCGCCTGCTTCGCCTTGTACTTGGCTTCCCGGGTCGTCGGCAGCCACAACGCCTGCTTCGTCGTGTTCCCGAGCGAGTAGTCGATGCTGTTGTCGGCGATCTTCAGCCACCGGATCGCCTCGAAGGACGGCGCGCGCAGCATCATCAGGTAGCCGGATATCGCGACAATGGGGTGGATGAAGAGCGCGCGGCCGACGCCGAGAAACCTGAACACGCGCGAGACGACGAACATCTGCAGCATGAATCCAAGAAAGTTCACGTAGCTGAAGTAGCTGCTGTAGGTTTCGCCGATGAAGGCCTGGCGAGTCGCGGCGTCATTGGACAACCGATCGGCGGCCATCACTACGTAGCGCCCGAAGAGGTATTCGCCGGTCGTGTTGACGACGTTCAGGAGCAGAGTCAGCGCCGCGATGAACAGCAGGTAACGGTCGGCGAGAATCAAGCCGAACCCGCCCTTACCGCCCTTCAGCTTCTCCGTCGAGCGCGCCGCCTGCGGCGTTGCGCCGCGTGTGCTGAGCCGGTCGATGAGACGGACGAGCACGACGCAGACGAGCAGGATCCCCGCGCCGCCGACGAGCAGCCGCGACGGTCCGAACGACTGCACGAGCGTACCCGCGCGAAGGGAGCCCACCCATGCGCCGAGGCTGCTGCCAACGCCAACGAGCGGGAACAGCCGCTTGCCCTGTTCCTCGGTGTACAGATCGTTGGCGAACGCCCAGAGCTGCGCGATCACCATCACGTTGAAGATCCCCACCCAGATGAAATAGACGATGCCGATGCGCATGCCCACCGAGAGGGCCGCGACGAACAACGCGAGGTTGGCAACGAAGAACAGCGTCACCCACTGGATCAATTGCACGCGATTGACTCTCGACGCGAACGCGCCGTACGCAGGCACAATGATCAGCAGCAGCAACGCCTGCCCCGCCGATGAGTAGCTCTTCACTTCCGCCCCGCCTTCGCTCAGGATGAACTGTTCGCGGGCGGTCTTGAGCAGATAGTAGCCGGCCAGGATCAGGAACATCGTCAGCGTCATCAGGAGCGCGCTTGGCACCTCACGATCGCGGACGTCGGCAATCGGCGACAGCAGGCGGGCGGCAAGCCCTTTGTTCGACGTGGAATCGAAGCCGTCCGGCCCCGTGAGCGTCGGCGCGTCGGTCATCGCTTTTCTTCGGTCACGCTGCCAGGACCAGCCGGCGCGATTTTCTCAGGCAGTCGTTCGAGGCCGACCAGCGTCCAGCCGTTCGTCCTTCGCCGGAAATAGGTACGGATCGGTTCCTGCCAGGACGGGTGCGCGGGACTCTCCGCGGCAATGTCCACCTCAACGAAGCTGCCGGCCGTTCCAGCCAGATTCGCCGGGCTCGTCATCGTAGTTGTCGCGCTTCGCGTTTCGCCGATTCGCGTCGTCTCGCTCGTCGTGTTGTCGAAGCGGGACCACGCGGCGACATAGGCTGAAGGCGCATCGGCGAAACCAGCGGAGACGGCGGCGTTGTCGAAGGTCAGCACACCGCCGGCATCCAGGCGCGGGTTGACGACCGGATTGACGGCCGGCAGGTATGCCCGGCCGATTTTGTCGCGGCGCTTCATCAGTACCGGTCGCGAGATGGCGTTCCGCCGCCGGGTCGGTGAACTGGCCAGTATGCACTGCCGCACGAATCAGATCGTCGCTGAAGGCCATGACCTTCCGCGCCGCCCAGAACGCATCATCAGCGCGCATCTCCATGTAGGGGGCGACCGGCGTCTGCGGTTTCCACGTGATGGGATCGAACTCATCGCCCTCGACGATGCCAATCGACGGGTAGTCGACGTAGGGCACGGTCTGCCACGGACTGAGCGCGAACCCATAGGTCAGGAAGCGTTTCTTGGTCGCGGGGGCGTCGTAGTAGTACTCCCAGCCCATGTCCCACTCGCCGGGATTGTTCGCGAGCCCGAACGTCGTGCCGACGTCCTGCAGGTAGTGCCGGATCGTCGCGAGGCCATTCTCCTCGACGAGCGCGTCGATCGTGTTCTTGGCTTTCCAGTCGACGAAATTCGTCCACGCCCCGAACACGCGAAGCGCGCGCAGCTCGCGGCGATGCTCGTGCGGCACGAGATCGTTGGGGTCGTCCGACCGCATCCCCGCGTACCGAAACGGTCCGAGGATTCGGCCCGAGACAAGCCGGCCCGCGGACGCACGATACGTGCCGTCGGCGTTGCGGAACGCGCGCTCCAGCACGCGGTTGATGTCGTCCTGGGTGAATTGCGTGCGCGATCCGTTCGGACGTTTCACCGTCGCCTTGGGATCGATTTCGACTCGAGCAGGATCGAATGACGTGATGAACGTCTCCACCTGGTTGTAGCCGAGCGCCCAGAACAGCTTGGTCGCCACCTCGACGCCGGCGCTGTTGGCCTCGGGCAACTCCGGCGCGTCGAACTGCAGGAACCACGTCTGCCCGTTCGCATCGAGCGCCGTGAACCCCGGGTTGGTGCCGGACGACTTCTCGCGCAGAAGCGTCCATTTTGCCGGCTCCGGCGGCCTGTCGGAGTTGACACCGCGCGCCAGCACTTCGGCGGTCATCGGCAAGGTACCGATCCGGTTCATGAACCAGCTCGAATCGGGCACCTCATCGATCGTGTTGACATTGCCGGCGCGCGTGTTCGACGGTTTCCGCGAAGCGTTGACGAACAGGTTGAAGGAGTATTCGAAGAACAGATCGATGTCGAGCGTTTTTGCGCCGGCGGCGCTGCGGGTCTCCGGCACACGGGAGATCGGATCATCGTCGTAGAACTTGCGGCCGGCCGTCGACACAGTCGCAGCGGCGGCCGCGATGGTCAGCAGGACGAGAAGCGCGGATCGTTTCCGTATCATGAAGGCCATCAGAACACCTGCGACGCGGAGAAATTGAGCACGAACCCTTCGTTACCCTTCGCCAGCTCGATGCGCAGCGGCGTCGAGATCGGGCCGTGGAACCGGAAGCCGAAACCGTAGTCGGTTTTCATGCCGTGCAGGTCCAGATCGCTGCGTCGCGCGGCCACCTTGCCGGCGTCGTAGAAGACGGCCATCTCCAGAAACCGGTTCACGTTCGCGCGCCACTCGCCCTGAAGCAGCAGGCTGTTCAAATCGCGCAGCCGCCAGCTCGCGAAGGCGCGCAGATCGGATCCGCCGCTGAAGGACGGCATCATGAAGAACGGAATCTGCTGCCCGCTCTTGTCGTACGTCGTCTGCGCGTAGGCACGGAACGCCAGCACCCAAGCCTCGCGAAGAATCGGGACGTGCTGAATGGCGGTGTAGTCGACCTGGTTGAAGCCGTACGCACCATCCTTGTCGGTGTAGTCGTGGACCGTCACACCATAGAAGCCGCCGCGGCGGGTGTAGCCCCGAGCTGGCCGCGAATCTATGCCGACCGTCGCCTGCGAGTGGAGGTAGACGGGCGACGCGCCGAGCCCCGGCAGCGTCTGCGGTGTGTACTTTTGTTCGATCGACGGCGAATCGTCACCAGAGCCCGGGCCCTGCCGCCATTGCGACACCTCGACACCGCCGCCGACGACGAACAGCTTCCGTGTCGGAAGCACTTCGAGGTTCGCGCTGAAGTACGGCTGTGTGAACCCGTAGTTGACGAGATTGTCGGTCGTCGTCGCCTGGCCGACGCCGAAGAAGTTGACCTGCGTCGCCTCGCGCCAGCCACCGAGGACCCTCAGCGTGCCACGACGCACGAACAGCTCGGGCGCGATGAACTCCGCTTCCAGCCGTTTGTACCCCGAAGGCGTGATGCTCCCGCGCACGTCGAGAAAGTTGTAAGGGCTCACATACTGCGTGTAACCCGCGCCGACGGTGAACCCGCCGCCCGAGTACGCGTTCTGCCAGAACGCGTGCCAGTGCATCTGGCCGCTCAGGAACGCGTCGGAGATCCGCGCCACGTACGCCTCGGCCTTGCCGGGCTTCGCGGGCGCCAGGGTCGCCGCTTTGTCTGCTTCCTGTTGTTCGATCAGGCCCGAACGAGTCTGCGGGTCGCGCTGATCCGGCTGCGATGTCTGGTCCAGCGGCTCTTGCGGCGCCTGCGACACCGCTGATTCCTGGGCAGCCGCCGGCGCGCCCGGCAGGAGTGCGCCAACAAACGTGATAAGGGTGACCGCGAGGGCGAGGCGCTTCAACCCTGGGGCCTCACGACTGAAACAATGAGAGCGCCGCTCTTGGGCGCAACGACCGGCGCAATAGACACTCGGGACTCCCGAAATTTGATCGTGACGGTGCGGGCAGAAGCGATGCCCAGTGCCGCGCCAAAGACGACGTCACTCGTCCAATGCTGGTTGTCGACAACGCGTGATGCGGCAGTATAACTGGCGGCGATGAACGCGGGCAGTCCGACTTTCCAGCCATAGTGGTCCTGCAGCACCATCGCTGCGGCGAACGACGCCGACGCATGACCGGATGGAAACGAATGTGAATCGCCATTCGGGCGCGTGCGATCGGTGGCGAGTTTGATCGCATAGGTCCAGCTGGCGACGGAGATTTGAGCGCGCAGCAGATCGCGGCCGGTCTCAGCATGACGATCGCTTCCAGCGGCGGCGGCAATGGCCCACCACGCGACGGCGACAGGAATCTGCAGATACTGCGATCCGTAGACCGATCCGCCAGGCAGCGTGTCAGTCGAATCCTTCGCCGCGTCGCTGATTGCCTGGTCGGCAGGGTGCACGGCGAGCGCGGCACCGCCACCCACGCCCAGCCATACGGCCGTTTCGACGGAAAAGAAGTGCTTGTAGTCGCCTCCGACGTCCCGGAGGAACTGCCCAGCCCATGATCCCTTAGAGCCCGATCCATCCGGAACGACCACCGTTGCCGCCGGCTCCGAGTTGGCTGGGGTCAGCGTCTGTCCACCTGCGGGGCTCGCGGCCACCACCCCGACCGCCGCGATCGCGGCCGCCCACCCCGTGCTTCGCTTCAGCATCGCGTGCATTTGGGTTCTCCCGACTCTACACAGTTCGTGCCGCTTGGACAGCTCGTACCGCGAGGGCACCGGCGAGAGCAGTCCTCGTCAGCGAGTCAAACAAGACGACCAGACTGGCGTCCTGAGCCGGGACGAGGGCTGGCGCGACGGTACGGCAGAGCTTGCGCTTTGAGACATCCGATTACACGAGGGAAACGGACCGCATCGTCCGTCCGGCGAACTGACTATGGTACAGCTCGGCGTAGCGGCTCTTCGCAGCGAGCAGCTCGACGTGCGTGCCCCGCTCGACGATGCGGCCGTGCTCCATCATCAGGATCACGTCCGCGTTGCGAATCGTCGACAACCGATGCGCGATGACGAACGTCGTCCTGTCGCGCATGAGTTCGCCCATCGCACGCTGTATGAGGACCTCGGTCCGCGTGTCCACGCTGCTCGTGGCCTCGTCGAGAATGAGGATGGGCGGATCCGCGAGGAATGCGCGCGCGATCGTCAGCAGCTGTTTTTGCCCCTCCGACAGGTTGCTCGCCACCTCGTTGACCGCTGTCTCGTAGTTTTCCGGCAGTGTCCTGATGAAGTGATCGGCCTGCGCCGCCTTCGCGGCCTTCACGATCGCGTCGTCGCTCGCGTTCTCCCGCCCGTATGCGATGTTCTCGCGAATCGTGCCCGAGAACAGCCATGTGTCCTGAAGCACCATGCCGAAGGCACGGCGCAGCGCCCCGCGCGTCAGCGTTCGGATGTCCTCGCCGTCCACGCGAATGGCGCCGCCGTCGACGTCATAGAAGCGCATCAACAGGTTCACCAGCGTCGTCTTGCCGGCACCTGTCGGGCCGACGATTGCCACCATTCGTCCCGGCGCGATGTCCAGCGACATGTGGTCGATGAGCGGGATTTCCGTTTTGTACCTGAAGCTCACATCGTCGAACTGCACGGCGCCGCGCGGAGCGTCAATCACACCGGCGTTCGGGGCATCGGGCGTCTCTTCCGGCTCGTCGAGCAGCTCGAACACGCGCTCGGCCGACACGATGGTCAGCTGAATGACGTTCGCGATGCCGCTCAACTGGGTGATCGGCATCGAGAACTGGCGGCCGTACTGGATGAACGCCTGGACGTCGCCGATCGCGATCGACCGTCGCGTCACGAGCAGGCCGCCGATCACCGCGACCAGGACGTACCCCAGGTTTCCCACGAACATCATCGTCGGCCAGATGACGCCGGTCACGAACTGCGCGCGCCACGCGCCGTCGTAGTAGTCCTCGTTCAGCCGGTCGAAGGTCGCGATCGACTTCTTTTCGTGGCCGAACGCGGCAACGATCGCGTGGCCGCCGTACATCTCGGCCACGTGGCCATTCAGCGCACCGAGCGCCACCTGCTGCTTCATGAAGAACTTCTGTGACCGCTTCGCGATTCGCGCGACCACGACGATGCTGAGTGGCAGCGTGAGGACGGTCACGAGCGTCAGAATCCAGCTGATCGTGAGCATCATGATCGTGACGCCGATGAGCGTCAGTGCCGACGTCAGCAGCTGTGTGAGTGTCTGCTGCAGTGTCGAGCTGATGCTGTCGAGATCATTGACGGCCCGACTCATCACCTCTCCGCGCGTCCGGGAATCGAAGAACTTCAACGGCAACCGGTCGAACTTGGCTTCGACCTCCCGGCGCATCGCGTACACGGTTTTCTGCGCGACGCCCGCCATCAGAGTACTGCATCAGGTACTGAAAGCTGTTGGCGATGATGTACAAGCCTGCCAGCCCGAGCAGGATGCGTCCGACGGAGTCGAAGTCGATCCCGGCGCCCGGCACGCCCGTCGCCTTCGCGACGAATCCTTCGAACACTTTCGTTGTCGCCTTGCCCAGAATCTTCGGGCCGAGCACGCTGAAGACGGTTCCGATCGCGCCCGCCAGAATCACAACGGCCAGGTTTGCGCGATGCGGACGGAGATACCCGAGCAGGCGGACGAGCGTCCCCCTGAAGTTCTTCGCCTTCTGCGTGGGCATGCCGAGGCCACCGATCGGCCTTCCGCCGAACATGTCCCGCGGTGGCGGCGTCCGCTGCGCCGGCGCCTGCGGCGAGGCACCGGAGCTCATGCCACCTCCTCGAGCGAGACCTGCGACGACACGATCTCGCGGTAAATCTCGCTTGTCTGCAGTAGATCGGCGTGCGTGCCGATGCCGACCACTCGCCCGTTATCGAGGACGACGATCCGGTCGGCGTTGATGACGGTGCTGATGCGCTGGGCCACGACGAACACGGTCGCGTTCGCGGTCTCGTCCTTGAGCGCGGCGCGCAGCTTCGCGTCGGTCGCGTAATCCAGCGCCGAGAAGCTGTCGTCGAAGACGTAGACGTCAGGTTTCCGCACGATCGCGCGCGCAATGGCGAGCCGCTGCTTCTGCCCGCCCGAGAGATTTGTCCCGCCCTGGGAGACCGGCGCGGCGAACGTCTCCGGCATGGCATCGACGAACTCGACGGCTTGCGCCACCGCGGCCGCGAGGCGAACCTCCTCGTCGGACGCCTCCTCTCGGCCGAACCGGATGTTCGCGGCCACCGTTCCGGTGAAGAGGACCGGCTTCTGCGACACGTAACCGATTCGCGCACGCAAATCCGCCTGCGTCATCTCGCGCACGTCGACGCCGCCCACGAGCACGCGCCCCTGGTTGACATCGTAGAAGCGGGGGATGAGGCCGGCGAGCGTCGATTTCCCCGAGCCGGTGCCGCCGATGATGGCGGTGATCTCACCCGGATGCGCCGTGAACGACACGCCGGTCAGCGCGGGCTCCTCGGCGCCCGGATATTGAAACGTCACATCCTGGAACTCGACGTGGCCGCGTGCGGCGGCGGGCTGTGGCCGCCGGGGCGTCGGCGGATCGACGATCTCCGGCGCCACCTCGAGCACCTCATTGATGCGCGCCGCTGACGCCGACGCGCGCGGGAGCATCACGAACATGACCGTGACCATGAACACGGCGAAGAGAATCTGCATGGCGTACTGCAACGACGCAATCATCGCGCCCACCTGCATCGTGCCCGCGTCGATCCGGTGGCTGCCGAACCAGATGATCGCGATGCTGGTGAGGTTCAGCATCAGAATGAGCGCGGGCAGGAGAAACGCGATGAGGCGATTCACCGCAATCGCGGTGTGCGTCACGTCGAGGTTGGCCTGATCGAATCGATCACGCTGATGCGCGCCTCGATCGAACGCACGGATGACGCGAACGCCGCTCAACCCTTCGCCGAGCACGAGGTTCAGGCGATCGATCTTCGTCTGCATCGCCTGCGACAGCGGCACCGCGCCGCGCATGATGAGCCCGAAGACCAGCGCCATCACCGGCATGACCGCGATGAGCACCCACGCGAGCTGCGCGTCCTGCGAGAGCGCCAGGATCACGCCGCCAACGGCCATCATCGGCGCGGTGATGACCATGGTCAGCATCATGATGACCATCTGCTGCACCTGCGTCGTGTCGTTGGTCGTCCTCGTGACGAGCGAAGCGGAGCCGAACCGATCGAACTGGTGGATCGACAAGCGCTCGACACGCGCGAAGATCGCGCTGCGCACAATCCGCCCGAAGCCGGTCGCCACCTTCGACGCGTAGTAGCTGCTGGCGATCGCACAGAGCGTCGCGGCGATGGACGTCAGCAGCATCAAGCCGCCGATCTGGAGGATCGCGCGCTGGTCGCCCCTGACGATGCCCTTGTCCACGATGTCCGACATCAACCGCGGCAGGAGCAGGGAGCCGATCGACTGCGCGAGGGCAAGAACCAGAACCGTCGCGACGTATCCCCGGTAGGGCTTGATCAGACGAAGCAGTTTCAGCATGGGGGCAACACTCCGCTGTGCCAAACGTTCGAGTGGCTTGACGGGCGACGGCTGCGGCGGGGCAGATTAGCGAAACATGGCGAGCAAAGCCAGTCTCGTCAACCGGGCACAGCTTTGGTACAATTACTCCAAGCTCGAGAACGTTCTCTACGCCGGTTCCGCCTCGACGATGCTGACGTCCGACGACGTCGGAATCACCCGGGTCATCGTCATCCCCGCCGCAGCCAGCAACGTTCGGTATTCGCCGGCGGTGCGTTCTTCGCCACCGGGAATCGCCAGCATCACCATGTCCACCAGCTTGCCGAAGTGTGGCGTGTTGCCCTCAGGCAGGACGAACTCGACGATCAGCAGTCTGGCGCCGGGCTTCATGGCCTTGCGGCAATGGCCCAGAATCGTCAGGCACTGGTCCTCGTTCCAGTCGTGGATGATGTGCGACAGGATGTACACGTCGCCTCCGGCCGGCACGGTCTCGAAGAAATTTCCGCGTTCGATCGAGACGCGACTCTCCACCCCGTGGCCGCGCAGGAGAGCCGGCGCTTCCGTCACGACGTGAGGCCGGTCGAAGAGGACGCCTCTGGGCTGCGGGTATCGGGTCAGTATGTGGGCCAGCATGTGGCCGGTGGCGCCGCCGACGTCGACGATTGAGCCTACAGTCGAGAAGTCATAGGCGTCGGCGACGGCGGGCGGCTCTGCGCCATGGATGCCGACCATCGCCTCGCTGAACTGCGCGGCTTCCTGCGGATGCTGCGCCAGATAGTCGAACACCGGCATCCCGAAGACCTTCTCCATCGCCGTCTTCCCGGTCTCGACCGAGTACTGGAATTCTCCCCACGCTTTCCACATCCACTGCCCCGACATGGCGAGAACCGTCGAGCGAGCGGAGCCGGCAGCGTCGCTTCGAAGCGCGTCGCCGAGGGGCGTGAGGGCGAACGTGTTGTCGGCGCGTTGCGTCAGGATGCCGAAACTGGCAAGCGCCCGCATGAATCGATGAAGGGCGCGTGGGCTCGTGGCCGTGGCCCCGGCCAAATCAGCGGCCGACTTCGGTCCGTTCGCCAGGTGATCGGCGAGGCGAATGCTGGCGGCTGTACACACGAGACGCGAAACCCAGCACCCGGTTGCCATCTGAATGATCTGCACGTGGGGCGGAACTGCGGTCTGTGTTTGCGTTTCGGACATGTCGGCGTCTCCGTCGAGACGGTAGCACAACCGGCTGGGGGCAAGCGCGTCGAGTGAGTCAACGACGTGAGCGCTTTCGTGTGACGCGAGCTCGCGCCGAAGGTTTGCGCGCGGACGCCTCGCCCTGCTGCGAGGCCCATCTGGCCGCGATCTGCCGCAGCCACCGTTCGCTCCAGGTCAGACGGCCCGACCGCAGGTCGGTGATGACAGCCCGGAGCCATTGGATCTGGGCACGGACGACGGCCGCCATGTACTCGGATTCCAGCAGAAACAGCCTGGGCAGATCGGGTACTGGCTGCTCGAGCTCGACGAGCCGCTTCTCGAGCGTCGCGACTCGCTTCTCCAGCAGCGCGCGAACGTCATCGGGCCGTGCGCCCGCGACGAGCGACAACGCAGCAGGAAAATCGGGAAACTCCCGGGCAGGTGTCGACAGCACTTCACGCATCCACGTCTGCAGCATGCGTCGGCCTTCCGGCGTCACGTCGTACACGGTGCGTTCGGGCCGGCGCTCGTCGCGTGACGTTTCCCGCACGGCGATCAGCCCAGCGCGAAGGAGCGCGGCGATCGTTTGGTACACGCTGTTGCGCTGGGTGACGTTCGCGATCTGGTCCTTGCCGCGTTCCTTGATGAGGGCCTGCATCCGATAGGGGTGCATCGGCTCTTCGGAGACGAGCGACAGCACGATCATCCACAGCGGGGATCGCGGACGAGGCGGCGGCGTCATGGGGGCGTGAAGCGTACCACGGTCGCTTGACGAGCATGAATAGTTATTGTATGTCTATACGGACTTACATGCACGCCTCATGGGCGTGAACGCGAGGAGATCATGGCGAACAAGAAGCCGTACCGAGGACTGGGGATGGAAGGCGCGATCGCGACGTGGTACGCGAAGAACACCGGCCGGGACCTGACTCGGTTCATCAAGGTCGCAGAAACCGTGAGTGATCGCGTGGCGCCGGGCGCCCGCGTTCTCGAGATCGCTCCAGGACCCGGCTTCTGCGCAATCGAGATCGCCAGAACGGGCCGCTACGAGGTGACGGGGCTCGATATCAGCGAATCCTTCGTCCGGATTGCCCGCGAGAACGCCCGGGCCGCTGGCGTCGACGTCGACTTCCGCCACGGCAACGCGTCACAGATGCCGTTCCCGGACGCGTCGTTCGATTTCGTCGTCTGCACGGCGGCGTTCAAGAACTTCAGCGACCCCGTCGGTGCGCTCGATGAGATTCATCGCGTCTTGAGACCCGGCGGTCGAGGCTCGATCTACGACTTGAGGAAGGACGCGACTGGCCGGGAAATCGCAGGCGAGGTGCAGACCATGAACCTGTCGCCGTTCGATGCGTGGCTGACGCGGCAGACGTTTCGGTTCGTCCTGCTGAAACGCGCGTACACACGGAAAGACCTCGAGTCGATGGTGGCGAGGAGCGATTTCGGCACTGGCGAGATCGGCCTGGACGGTATCGGCTTTGAATTGCGCCTGTCCAGGAACGATCAGCCGCAAATGAGCGCTCGACGCGGAACGGCCGCGTGAGGCGCGTGGCGGAGTAGAATCGGCGGACACAGGAGCTGACCATGGAGCGACGTTCGGGGCTGCTGATCGCGATGGGTGTCCTCGTGAGTCTCGTCACGACGCCGGCAGCACAATCGGGATCGTCGAGTTGGGATGCGAGGTTCCGCGGGCTGCCGCAGGCGTCGAACATCGGCGCATCCATGGAACGCCTGAGCGCGCGGCCGCATCATGTCGGATCGCCCTACGACAAAGACAACGCGGAATGGATCCTGGCGCGCTTCAAGGAATGGGGATGGGACGCGGAAATCGAGGTCTTCAGCGTCCTCTTTCCGACGCCGAAAGAACGGGTCCTCGAGCTCCTGGAGCCGACCCGTTTCACGGCGACCCTGGAGGAACCGGCGCTCCCCGGCGATCCGACGACGAGCCAGAAGAACGAGCAGCTCCCGACCTATAACGCGTACTCGATCGACGGCGACGTCACGGGCCCGCTCGTGTACGTCAACTACGGACGGCCCGAGGACTACGAGGTCCTCGAGCGCTACGGCATCTCCGTCAAAGGCGCCATCGTCCTGGCGCGCTACGGCGAGTCGTGGCGCGGCATCAAGCCGAAGGTCGCCGCCGAACACGGCGCCGTGGGTTGCCTGATCTACTCCGATCCGAAAGACGACGGGTTTGGAGCAGGAGAAGTCTTTCCGAACGGCCCCATGCGGCCGCGCGACGGCGCGCAGCGCGGCAGCGTGATGGACATGCCCGTCTACCCGGGGGATCCGCTCACGCCCGGCGTCGGTGCAACAGCCGACGCCAAACGCCTCGCCATCAAGGACGCGACGACGCTGACGAAGATCCCGGTGATGCCGATTTCGTACGCGGACGCCCAGCCGCTGCTCGCCTCCCTGACGGGCGCGACCGTGCCCGCCGAGTGGCGCGGCGGATTGCCGATCACGTATCGCTTCGGCCCCGGCGCCGGCCGCGCACACCTGAAGCTCGCCTTCAATTGGGATCAGAAGCCGCTCTACGACGTCATCGCCCGCCTGCGCGGGTCGACATTTCCGGATCAGTGGGTCGTCCGCGGCAATCACCACGACGGGTGGGTGAACGGCGCCGAGGATCCGGTGAGCGGCATGTCGGCCATGCTGGAAGAAGCGCGCGCGCTCGGCGAACTGCGCAAGCAGGGATGGGCGCCGAAGCGCACGATCGTCTATTGCGCGTGGGACGGCGAGGAACCGGCGCTCCTCGGGTCGACCGAGTGGGCCGAGACGCACGCGGCCGAACTGCAGCAGAAAGCGGTCGTGTATCTGAATTCCGACAGCAGCGGCCGTGGCTTCCTCGAAGCCGAGGGGTCACACGCGCTCGAGCACTTCATCAATGACGTCGCGCGCGACATCACGGATCCGGAAACGAAGCTCACGGTCTGGAAGCGCCAGCAGGCGCGCGCGATCGAGCGCGCGAAGCCGGAGGACAAGGAGAAGGTCCGATCCCGCGCGGACTGGCGCATCGGTGCGCTCGGGTCCGGATCCGATTACACGCCGTTCCTCCAGCACCTGGGAATTCCCACGCTGAACATCGGGTTTGGCGGCGAGGACGGCGCCGGCGTCTACCATTCGATCTACGACGACTTCTACTTCTTCACGCACTTCCTCGACACCGACTTCGCCTACGGGCGAACGCTCGCGCAGACGGCCGGCACGGCGATCATCCGATTGGCGGATGCCGACATCCTGCCCTTCCAGTACGCGAATCTCGCGGATACGGTGCGTTCGTACGACGAAGAACTTCAGCTGCTGGTGAAGAAGAAGCGCGAAGAAATCGCCGAACGCAATCGCGAGATCACCGACGGCGTGTTCGCCGCCATCAACGATCCGAAGCGACCCCGCGTCGCGCCGAAGGTGCAGCCGCTGCCGCCCGCGCTCGATTTCACGCCCATCTCGCGCTCGATCGAAACGCTGACCCGGCGCGCCGTGGCGCTCGACGAAGCGCGCACGGCGGCCGCGAAGAAGCCGGCGTCCCAGGCAGCGCTCGCAGCGCTCAACCTGAAAATCGCGCAATCCGAGCAGCAGCTGATCGACGCCGCCGGTCTCGTCCATCGTGAATGGTTCAAGCACCTGCTCTACGCGCCGGGTTTCTACACCGGCTACGGCGTCAAGACGATGCCTGGCGTCAGGGAGGCGATCGAGCAGGGTCAGTACGACGCGGCGCCGGCGGAAATGGCACGCGTCGGCAAGGCGCTCGAACGCGAGGCCGCGTGGCTGGATTCGATTACGAAGATGATCAACGGATTGAAGTAAGCCCCACACACGCGTCACTTCGCAAGGATCTGGAACGACGGCATCAGCCTGAACGAACTGGGCTGGATGGAGTCCCGGGGGGCTGAGGCCTCACGGCAGCCGAGCCGTCCTCGTGCTCTGGAAGAATTCATCGATGCTCTTGCGAACGGCATCGGGACATTCGAGATACGAGAAGTGTCCGCAGGCGTTCAGCGTGACCAGATGGGCGTTCGGCATGGCCCCGGCGATGTGCCTTGCCGTGTCGAATGGAATGAAGTCGTGGTCGCCGAAGATGACCAGCGTTGGGACGCGGAGCGTTTTCAGCTTCGGAAGCAGATCGTAACCGTTCGACGACCAGGAGTCGGCCATCAGACGGCTTTCGACCGCTCTGGCCTTGACGATGCCCTCTCTGCCCTGCCTGATGAAGGCCGCCTTCATGGTCGCCATCAACCGCTCGTAGTCCTCCGGTCGCTGCAGCGCAGGCTTGAAGTGAAGGCGGTAGCGCGCGGCGACCGTCTCAGGGTCGCCTGCCTTGTAGGCGTCGCTGGCCATGATCCCGCTCTGTCGTTCCATATCAGCGCCCAGTTTCTCGACGTAGGCCTTCCGCAACGACGCGTAATCCTCCGCCGAGGCCGGCCCCGGATTCATAAGGACGAGGTGCGACACGCGATCCGGATGCCGAAGCGCGTATTCGAGGGCAAGGACAGTGCCCCAGGAGTGCCCAAGAATCATCGCCGAGCCGAGTTGAAAATACTCCCTCACCCGGTCCAGATCGCCGATGTCCGATTCAAGCGTGACGTCTTCGGGCTTGACGCCCTCCGCGGATTGGCCGCGTCCTCTCTGGTCGTAATAGATGAGGCGGAACGCATCGGACAAGCGATCCAGGTCAGGCAGGAGATAGCCGTGGTCGAAATCGGGCCCGCCATGAAGGATGATGACCGGCTGTCCCTGCCCGATCTCCCGCGCGTACAAGGATGCGTTTCCGACGGGCACACGGGCTTCACGTGCCGCGGCGTTCTGCCCGGCTGGAGTCGTCGCCGGACCCGAACATGACGTCGCCGCGCCCGCCGAGACGATGACGGCGACGACGAAGGGGCTTCTCATCGCGAACCTCCCGCAGGCTGAGCGTGAAGCTGACGCGCAACTGATTGCCGTGAACCGGCAGCTTCGATCTGCGAGAGAGTGTATCGCGCGTCGCGGCCGCGCGGATCCGACTCGACTTCTATTGATGGCGCAGCGCGCTCAGCGGACTGGTCCGTGACGCGCGCCACGCGGGCACGATCGTGGCGACAATGACACCGCCGAGAACGATGGCCAGCGCACGCACAAACGAGCGGCCATCGGTCGCGCTGACGCCATACAGCGCGCTGCCGAGCAACCTGCCGACGCCGAGCGCCGCAACGATGCCGATCGCGGCCCCGACGGTGCCGAGCCTCAGACCCCGTCCGAGAAACGCGAGGACGACCGAACCGCCTGACGCGCCGAGCGCCATGCGGATGCCGATTTCGTGCGTGCTCTGTTTGACCACGTACGAGACCAGTCCATAGGTCCCCATCGCCGCAAGCACCATCCCGGCGGCGCCAAACACGAAGAGCATCGTTGCCGTCAGGTCGAAGAAAATGAACGCGCCGCGCAAATGTTCGGCCATCGATCTTGCCGACTGGATCGGCAGCTCGCTGTCGAGGGCGGCCACAACGGCCCGCGCCTGCTCGATGAGGCGACTCAACGGCGCCGCACCGCGGGTGTGCAGGACCATGCTCGACCGGTACGACTGCAGGAGCGGCACGTAGAAGTACGGCCGCGGGGCTTCGTTGATCCGCAGGTACTTCACGTCCGACGCCACGCCGATCACGGTCCGCCAGGCGCCGTCGGTGACTCGAATCCGCTTGCCAATCGCGTTCGACGCGCCGCCCCAGAATCGTTGCGCGAGCGTGTCGTTGACGACCGCCACCGGTGCTGCCGTGTCGTCGTCCCGGTCTTCGAACTCCCGGCCGGCCATCAGGCGGATGCGGAGCGTCCGGAAGTAGTCCGAGCTGACGATATTCGACATGAACACCAGATCCTCGCCACGACGAGGTTCGTAGCCCTCAATCGCCACGCGCTGGGCGCGCGTGTCCACGAGCGCCATCGGCACGTACGCGGCGAGCGTGGCGGATTCGATGCCGGAATCCGCGCGCGCCGCATCCAGAAGCTTGCGGTAGAAGACGCGGCCGTGCGGCTCGTCGTACGCGTTCTGTTTGACGTCCAGCGCGATCGCCGTCGTGCGGCTCGCGTCGAAGCCGGGATCCGCGCGCCGGGCCGCCTCGACGCTGCGCGTGGCCAGTCCGGCGCCGACCAGCAGCAGCAGAGAGACCGCCACCTGCGCCACCACGAGACCTGAGCGAAGCCGGCCTCGCGCCGCGCCACGAGGCGAAGCGTCTTCGTTGATGACCGTCACCAGATCGACCCGCGAGCTCTGAAGCGCCGGGATGAAACCAAACACGAGGGCGCTGCCGCAGGCCACCAGCGCCGCGAACCCCATGACGAGGCGGTCGGCCTCGATGTTGAAAAAGACCCGCTCAGGCGCCGCGAGCGCCTCGGCGTACCCGACGAGCAGCGGGATCGCGCGGCCCGCGAGGAGGACGCCAAGAAGAGCGCCCGGTGCGGCGAGAATCACGTTTTCGACGACGAGCAGACGGACGATGCGGGTTCGCGTGGCGCCGAGCGCCAGCCGCACCGCGAATTCGCCGCGTCGCGACAGCCCGCGCACCAGCACGAGCCCGGCGATATTCGCGCACGCGATCAGCAAGACGAGGAGACCCATTGCGCTCAGGACGATCAGGGTCGGCAGCATGTAGGTCTGCGCGCCGTTCGGCGATCGCCAGAACGGCACGACTCTCAGCCGCTCGGTCGCCTCCGTGAGTGGCCGATCTCTGGAGAGCGAAGCCCAGAGCGCGTCCATCTGGGCGGCGGCGTTAGCGAGGGTTGTCCCCGGCCGCAGACGGCCATGCACGAAGAAGACGCCTGCCCGCTGGTCGGCGAGGATTCCTGACGGGGTGGTCTGCGAGCTTCCGAATTTGAAACCGAGCTGCGGCCCCATCATCACCGGGATGAACGCTTCGACGTCGTAGCTCACAATCGTCCCGTGAAACGTGGCTTCGGTCACACCCACGACCGTGAGCAGGACGTTGTTGATCTCGACGGTCCTGCCGACGATGCCCCGATCGGCGCCAAAGTCGCGACGCCACAGCCCGTCGCTGATGACGATCACCGGATGACCGCCGGGTGAGATCTCGTCCGACGGCAGGAGCGTGCGGCCGAGCGCGGCGTGAACGCCGAGGACATGAAAGTAGTTGCCGGTGGTGAGCTCGGCGAAGATCGGGCGCGCGCTTCGGCCTCGGCCCAGGCCGACCGAGGCGACGGTGGAACCGAGCAGTCCCGTGAACGCGCCGTCGTGATCTCGGAGGTACTGGTAGTCGGGATACGAGACGGGAAGGTCCCGTCCGGTGCTCGTTTCGCGGAAGATGACGCCGATCCGGGCCGAACCGTCGACGCCTGCGAGCGGGCTGAGCGCCATGCTCTTGAGCATCGTGAAGACGGCGGCGTTCAGACCGATGCCAAGCGTGAGCACGCCGACGACGGTCAGCGAGAATACCGGGTTCTTCACGAGCGCGCGGCTCGCGTAGCGGACGTCGCTCCACAGATCGAGCAAGACCTCGAGCCAGGACGGGATCCACACGCGGCGGGCGGCTTCGGTCGTCAGCGTGACGTTGCCGAAGTCCTTCAGCGCGGCCAGCCGCGCTTCCCGCGGATCCGCCCCGTCAGCGTTCCGCTCGTCGGCGGCGATCTTCAGATGCGCCCGAATCTCCTCCCGAAGGTCATCGTCATCGAGACGCCCGAACTCTTTGAACCTCTTGAACCACATGGCCCTACTCCTCGGTTTCGCGAGCCAGCGCCGGTCTCATCACGCGGCTGATCGCGTTCACCAGTTCGGTCCATCGCGATTCCTCGCGAAGAAGCTGCTTCTTGCCGTTCGGTGTGAGCCGATAGAACTTGGCGCGCTGGTTGGCCTCGGTCTGGCCCCACTTCGCGGTCACCCACCCTTTCTTGGCGAGCCGCTGCAGCGCGGGATAGAGGGAGCCGGCTTCCACCTGGAGCACGTCCGACGAGTGCGCGCGGATCGTCTGGCCGATCGCGTAGCCGTGCTGCGGCCCCCACTGGAGCGTCCGGAGGATCAGCATGTCGAGGGTGCCGTGCAGCAGGTCCGTGCGGGCGTCGGGTCGGGAGGAGTGCAGGGTCATGGCTATAGAAAGGCTATAGCCTAAGACGTAGAGAGCCTATAGCCTGTTCCCTCGGGAGGGAGGGCGGCTATAATCCGGCGGTTTTGCTGCCGCGTACCTCACGGTTGTTCGCGTCTGCGATCCTGATGATCTTCAGCGGCGGTCCGGGCGGTCTCGTGGCCGCCCATCCAAAATCCCGCATGTCGGGTCGGATTGAGAACCTCGAGACCGCCGCTGACCTCATCGCGTACAACCAGAACATCCACGTCGGCCTCTCCATTCCCGGCGAGGGCCGCATTCAGCGCGCGACGGGCGTCATCTCGCGGTGGGAGCTCCCGATCCCCGTCTACGTGGATGCGTCCATCCACGGCACGAACGTGGCGGACGCGCTGACCTCCATGGGCATTTTCGGCCATGTCGCCGGCGGCGCGCTCATGGGGGCGCCGGGAGTCGGACAAGACGCGTCCGCCCGAGATCAACATGCTCGTGCAGCTCTACCGGCTTCCCCACGGCACCGAGATCAAGCCAGATGGCACGTGGAGCGTCGTTCGTTGAATCGACGTCGTCTATGAGACAGTTGAACAGGGACGATCCTCAGGAGACTCAACATGGATCCGGTGAACATGCGCGATGTGACGCGACGCGACTTCATTCAGACCAGCATGGCCGGGGCCGCGGCAATGGCCATCACCGGCCCGGACGGGCTTCTGGCTCCCGGCGACGAGGACGCCGTCGTCGCCGAAATCGCCCGGCAGCACGACGCGACCGTGCAGATGCTGCGCGACTGGATCGCTCTGCCGTCAATCGCGGCGGAGAACCGGAACTACCCGCAGGGCGCCGAGTACATGGCCCGTCTCGCACGGGACGCCGGCTTCGGACGAGTCGACCTGATCGCGACCCAGGGAAAGCCGGGAATCTTCGGCACGCTCGACACGGGAGCGCCGACGACTCTGGCGCTCTACTTCATGTACGACGTGAAGCAATTCGATCCTGCGGAGTGGAGCGCGCCGCCGCTCGAAGGCCGGATCGTGGATCGTCCTGGCGTCGGGAAGATCATGGTCGGCCGCGGTGCGACAAACACCAAGGGTCCGCAGGTCGCGTGCCTCGCGGCGCTCCGGGCGTTCAAAGCAGCGGGACGAAGGCTTCCGGTGAATCTCGTGCTCGTCTGCGAGGGCGAAGAGGAAATCGGATCGCCCAATTTCTCTGAGGTCGTGTTCAAGCCTGAGGTCGAGGCGGCGTTGCGTAAATGCGTCGGCATCGTCATTCCACTCGGCAACCAGGAGCTCGATGGTTCCGTGCAGGTGAATCTGGGATCCAAGGGCATCGTCGAGCTCGAGATCGTGTCGACGGGGGCGAAGTGGGGTCGCGGACCGACACAGGACGTCCATTCGAGCTACGAAGCGCAGATCGACAGCCCCGCGTGGCACCTCGTTCAGGCGCTCGACACGCTAGTCAAGGCCGATGGCCACACACCCGCGGTTGAAGGATTCTTCGACGCCGTGCGTCCGCTCAGCCCGCAGCTGCGTGAGATTCTCGAACAGGCGATTCCGCGCCGCAACGAAGCCGCGGCCAAGAAAGCGCTGAGCGTGTCGCGATGGTACGGCGACGAATCGTGGCACGACTCGCTCGTCCGGCTCGTATCGCAACCGACGATCAACATTCAGGGCCTGGTCGGCGGGTACACGGGTCCCGGCGGCAAGACGATCCTGCCGCAGCGGGCGGCCGCCAAGATCGACATGCGGCTCGTTCCCGACATGACGGCCAAAGGCACGCTGGAACTGCTGAAGAAGCATCTCGCGAAGCATGGGTTCGGCGACGTCGAGGTGAACATGACAGGTGGGTACGACCCGACGGAAACGCCGGCGGACTCGCGGCTCGTGAAGGCGATGGTCGCGACCTACCACAAGGCCGGCGTCGATCCCCTGCTCTGGCCGCGGCTCGCAGGATCCTGGCCCGGCGTGACCTTCACGGGGCCGCCGCTCAAGCTGCCGGCCGGACAATTCGGACTCGGTCATGGCGCCGGCGCGCACGCGCCGGACGAGTACTGGCTCATCGAATCCGCCAACCCGAAGGTCGCAGGCATGGACGGTGCGGTGAAGTCCTTCGTGGACCTCTTCTACTCGTTGGCGTAAGTCCGCGGCGCCCAGGCTGGACGGGCGGCGTCATGAAGCGCGCTCCGCTGTGTGTCTGGAAATGGCGCCATTGACACGCGTCAGGGACGATGGCATCGTCGTCGGGATGGAGATCGACGCGAATTTCGTAGCGACGCTGGCCACAAAAGACGATCTGATGCCGCTGACGACGAGGCAGGAGCTCGCCGCGGCGATTGCTGCGCTCGCAACGAAGAAGGAACTGGCCGCCGCCATCGCACCGCTCGCGACGAAGGAGGAACTGGCCACCGCCATCGCACCGCTCGCCACTCGAGTAGAAGTACACGCGGCCATCCGCTCAGATGGTGAAGAGACGCGCCGGCATTTCGACGTCGTCGCCGAACGTCTACAGAACTCCATCAATCTCATTGCCGAAGGACACGTCGCTCTCAACGAAAAGATCGACAACGTCCGCTCGGAATGCAAGGCTGACGTCGCCGCCCTCGATCACCGCGTCACGCGCCTCGAATCTCGACGGCGCTGAGGCCGCCGACCACTCAATCGGAGCGCGCGAGCAGGTCCGTTGAGCAATGTTCGCGAGGAAATGTCGGCTTCTGCTCCTGATACCGTGGTTGGCCGCCTGCCATAGCGCGACTGCGCCCTCCGCCCCGCCGCCGGCGTGGCTGGTCTCGCTCCCGCAATGGTCACCATTCGTCGTGGTGCAGCCCGACGACGGCGCGCTCGGCGGGTATCGCGATGCGTTGCTCAGATTGACGAGCCGCCGCGCTGTGGCCGGCGTCCGAATTCAGCTGTTCGCAGATGGCCGCGCGGGGCCCACCGTGAACCTCGCCTCAACGCTGCACCTCGACATCCTCGGCATCCTCGACAACGCGGACCTGTTTTCGCCGGACGTCGAAGGCGTGTTCGATCGCTATCGTTTCGCGTATCAGCAGGTGAAGACATTTCAGATCGGCAACGAGATCACGACCGGCGCGATGCCGATGCCCATCGATCGGTACCTCGACGTCTTCGGTCGCATCTACGCTCACGTCCTCAACCACTACTCGGACGTCACGCTGGTCACGCAAGCCGCATTCGGCGCCGGGCAGATCGGCAGCAGCGATGTGAATGCGACGATCGAGCGGCTCCGCACATTCGCGTCTCCGTCGCGCGTCATATTGGCCGTGAATGTCTACACCCAGACGGCGTTGATGGCCTATGAAGCGTTGATGCGGTCGTCACCGCCGCCGTTTCGCATCTGGGTGACCGAAACCGGCGTGGCGGATCCCGCCGGCGAGATCGGCTACGTGACGCAGACCTACCCGCGTCTTCAGGCACTGCCGGCAGAGCGCGTCTACTGGTACGCGCTCTGGGCCGGCGACACGGGACCGGACAGCGGATACGGCCTGGTCAGCAACGCGGCGAACCCGCCGATCATCCCGGGCCCGTTGTTCCAACTCCTGACACAGTAACGCGACACTTCCTGTTGCCCCACGGTTCTCGGCCCTGGGTCAGCCCATTAGTGTGTAGGCTTGAGCGTGACCACTGGAATGCCTGCGTACGTGTGGCCGCCGGGCAGCTTGGTGTGTTTCGGCACGAAGCTCAACGCGCCGACCTGCGCATTCGGGCCAATCTCGACACCGATCTCGATCACGCTTTCGAGGCCAATCGTGACGTTCTTGCCGATTCGCACTGAGGCCGTCTTGACGATTCCCTGTTCTACTGTGTGACCAGACATGTGGACGGCGCCGCCGATGACCACGTCGTCGCCGCACTCAATCAGGTTGTAATCGCTGACTGACAGACTGTTGACGTACACTCGCCTTCCAAGACGTGCGCCGTTCAGGCGGAGGTGGATCGTCCAGAGCGGTGTCCCGCGAAACAACGTGCCGGCGATGATCCGAACGAGATGGATCGAGGCGGCATACCGGACCCAGCGCAACAGGGCCCAATCCAGGCCTGCGATCGCCATCTCGGCGTCAGGCGGCGTTCGCCAGCGGAGCAGCCTCATCGCGACGGGTGAGACGACCATCAAGCAGCAGGCGAAGAGCACGTACGTCGGTGCGATTGCGAGACTGAAGAGGACCGACCGCGTCGCATTCGATTGTGGCGCACTCAGCAGCCATTGCCAGACCAGAACGGCTGGTGCGACCGAGATGCCGCACACGACTGTCTGGACCGCGGCGAGAGTCGTGACGGTCCAGCTAATCCTCCACACGCGCACGAGGCGGGAAGGCGCATCCGGGAAAGCGGTCGGCGACATGGCTCGCTCCGATGGCTAGCGACTACGACCCCCAATTGTCGATCTCCGGCGACGGCCGCACAGTGGTGCTCGTACCGGGTATGAATGGTACAGGAGACCTGTTCTACCGCCAGGTTCCCCGCTTGGAGCGATCATTCCGCGTGGTGACCTACTCGCTGCGCAATGACGCGGCAGACGTCGAGCAGCTGGCCGCCGACCTCGCGCGCGTGGTCGAGACGGCCGCTCCACGCGAGCGCCGGGCGATTATCGTCGGCGAATCCTTCGGCGGAGCCGTCGCGCTGACGTTCGCGCTTCGGCATGCGGAATACGTCGACGCGCTCGTCGTCCTGAATTCATTCGCGCACTTCTCGCCGCAATTCCGGCTGCGGCTGGCCATCGCGGGGCTCGCAATCCTGCCCTGGGGCGCGATGCCGCTCGTCCGGCATCTCACGGCGTTCCGCCTGCATTCCCGACACACGCACCACGCCGACGTGAAGCAGTTCATCGCCCGGACCACACACGCCAGTCGCGACGGCTACGTCAATCGCTTGAAACTTCTCCGGCAGTTCGACGTTCGACCCCGGCTTCACGACATCCGACGGCCGACACTATTCCTTGCGTCAGAACACGACCACCTCGTGCCGGCCGTCTCGCAGGCGCGTTACATGGCCGACCGCGTGCCGGCGAGCGCGCTGCGAATCCTTCAGGGACATGGGCACATCTGTCTGATCGCACCCGATCTCGACCTGCAGCAGATAATCTCGGAGTGGCTGGAGTAGTCCCCAACCCTGCCGATTTTCCGGCACTCCGGCAATTCGTATCAGACCTCCATGAAATATTCACCGCCGGGCTCCTGTCGGTGGCGCTGCTGCCGGCAACAGCGGCGTCCGCCTAGACACCGCCGTTTGCCACCACGAAATGCGAGGCGGGAAGCGTGACGACCTTCGACAAGGTTCGTTTGCCTCACGAACGAACATCCCTCCCCCGCGGTCGGGCAATCACCGACTGCCGAGTGCTGGGTTGAGTTCGTGCAAGAAACCACCGTGGCGGGTCGGGAAGTGGCGTCAGTCGTGATGGCCGAGGGCGTCAGTGCCGTGGCCAAGGGCGATTACTTCCGTGTCTGGCTCAACAGCGCGGCACGAACCACATCGTCAATCTGCCGGTCGCCCGTCAGATCCGAGGTAGCGCAGAAACCAGTCGCCTGCGAGCGCGGCGACGCGCTCCAGTGTTCCGCGCTCTTCGAACAGATGCGTCGCACCCGGCACGAGCTCGAGTGCGACCTCACCGGGCATCTGCTTCATCGCGTCGCGATTCATCTGAATTACCGGCGTGTCGAGACCGCCGACGAGCAGCAGCGTAGGCGCTCTCACGTTTCGCAGGGATCGACCCGCCAGATCCGGGCGACCGCCGCGCGACACGACGGCATTAATCTGTCCTGGACGGTCGGCCGCAGCCACCAGAGCCGCGCCGCCTCCCGTGCTCGCGCCGAACAAGCCGAGCGGCAGCGCCGATGTGTCGCGACGGCCTCGCAACCAATCGGCGATCGCCACGAGCCGCGAGGCCAGCATCGGGATGTCGAACCGATACTGCGCGGTCCGTTCGTCGATCCGGTCCTCTTCAGCCGTCAGCAGATCGATGAGCAGTGTCGCCAGGCCGCGATGCTCGAGCGTGCGGGCGACAAACTGATTGCGCGGGCTGTGCCGGCTGCTGCCGCTGCCGTGGGCGAACAACACGAGCCCGTGCGCTCCCAGTGGAATCACGAGATCGCCGGTCAGGAATTCCCTGCCGATCGGCACGCGGACCGTCAACGTCTGTCCTGATTCATCGGTGCGGTTCAATGTGGTTCCTCATTCAATTGCGCGGCTGCCAATTTCGCGAGTGCCTCGTCGAGCCGCGTGTCCTGCCGATAGATGTCTTCGGCAAATCGCACGGTGCCGTCTTCCAGCATGACCGCGGCCGTTGTTGCGGCATCAGCGTTCCGATTCGGCTGGCCGGACGAATCGACCCACAGAGGCGTATGGGCCCGCGTCCCTTCTAGGACCTTTGGAGGCGGCTGACGGTGATCTCGTCCGTCGCAGCCCGACAGCAGGAAGACGGTCGCGATTACAACCCGGACGGGAACGTCTCCGCGACTTCGCCTGCGTCCCATAGCGCGCTCCGCTCGAGCGGCTCGAGCGCCCGTGTTTCGTCGAAATGCAGGACGAAATCGAACTGCTCGGACAGCCGCGCCCGAAAGTAGTGGCTGACCCGTTCGCTCTCCGGCAGATACAGCACGCCGACGGCGCGCTCGAGTCGAGGACCGGCGAGCGCCGAAGACAACGCGAGGTCGGTGCGCAGCGGCAGCAGGAATCGCGGAATCTGCACGTCGTGGAACAGCCGTTCGTAGCTGCCCGCGAGCGCCGGGCGGACGTGCTTGCGATGCGCCGGACCATCCCATTCGGACGCGGCAGTCACGGTGCCTCCGTACGTTGTGAAACCCACGAGCACCGCGCTCGCGCCGTAGTGCTCGCGTACCAGCTGGCCGACGTTCAGTTCCCCGCGCTGCCCCATGTCGGTCGCGCGAGCGTCGCCGAGGTGCGAGTTGTGCGCCCAGACCACGACCCGCGCGCCAAGTCGCGATCGATCGAGGAATCGAACCAGTTCCTGGAGCGTATCGACCATGTGCCGATCGCGAAGATTCCACGAGTCCTCGCGCCCGCGGAACATCGTGCGGTAGTACTCTTCGGCGTTCTTGACGAGTCGCGCGTTCTGCTCGGCGAAGAAGTATTCATCGGCCGCGACGCGGCCGTCGCGGCTCGCGTACTCGGCACGCTGGCGATGCAGATCGAAAAGCTGCGTGACGACTTCGCGTTCGCAGGACGGGTGCAGCCCGAAACCGGCCGCGTATCCGTATTCCTGCATCTCTTCGCCGAATCGATCGAAGCAGCCGTACCGGTGCCGCGCCCGCCGCGCGCCGTCGGCATCGACCTTGTCGAGGTAGCGAAGCACCGCCTCCATCGACGCCCGGAGGCTGTACAAATCGAGGCCGTAGAAGCCCGCGCGCTTCTCGACGGCCTGCGTGTCATTGTGCGTACGAAGCCAGCCGACGAAGTCGAGGACGTCGGCGTTGCGCCACATCCACGTCGGGAATCGTCCGAAGTCCGCGAGCGCCTGGACGGCTTCTTCGTCCGGCCCCGATCCCCGGACATAGCGATTGACGCGGTACGCGTCCGGCCAATCGGCCTCGACGGCCACTGCCGAGAATCCTTTTTCGGTTATCAGCCGACGCGTGATGAACGCGCGCTCGCGATAGAACTCGTGCGTGCCGTGCGTGGCTTCGCCGAGCAACACCACGCGCGCATCGCCGATTCCCTCGATCAACTCATCGGTACTGCGCCGGATCGCCTCTCAAGGGGCGCGCTCGCTCGCGCACGATCTTCACCGCGTCGCTTTCGTGCGATGACGAGGTCTGAGCGCCCGCTCCTGGTGCATCGGCCTTGAGCAGCCGCCGCACTTCATCGTCGGACGTCTGCGAGAATTCCTCGTACCACAGGCCGACGGCGTTGAACGGCTCCGGCGTGGCAAGGCAGACGACCTCGTCGGCCGAGCGCCCGAGACTGTCGCACGTCTCGCGCGCGCCGACCGGCACCGCCACCACGATTCGCGCCGGCCCCCGCTGTCTGAGCGCGAGGATTGCCGCCTGCATCGTCGATCCCGTCGCAAGCCCGTCGTCCACGAGAATGACCGTGCGATCGCGGACAGGAGTGGCGCGGCGTTCGCCCCGGTACAGTGCGTCGCGGCGCTCGAGCTCCAGGCGCTCGCGAGCGGCGACCTGTTCGACGAGCGCGTGCGGGATCCCAAGTTCGTGGATCAGATCGTGGCTGAGAACCTGGACGCCGCCTTCGGCGATCGCGCCCATGGCCAGTTCGGGATGGCCGGGCACGCCGAGCTTTCGCACGAGAAAGACGTCGAGCGGTGCCTTGAGTCGAGCCGCGACCTCATTCGCGACAGGAATGCCGCCGCGCGGAAGGCCGAGAACGATGACGTCGGATCGATCGGCGAATTTCTCGAGCCTGGTCGCGAGCTGTCGGCCCGCGTCGACCCGATTGAGGAAACGCATGACGTCCTCCGCTACTTCTCGAACAGCCCGACGTCGACGGCCACCTCCACCGGGGGTTCGGCAAACCATCCAACGATCGGTTTGACGCTGTTGGCGAAATCCGACCACCGCATGGCGATCGCTTCCGTGTGCGTGCCCGCGTTGAAGACGATCGCCGGCTCAGACGCGAGCGCGATGTCGACGAAGACCGATTGACTGTACAGCGGGCCGAGCGGCGGCATTGCGCCAGGCTCGCATCCTGGAAAGAGTCGCTCCAGCTCGTCCTCCTGCGCCAGACGAATCTCCGTGCCGCCGGCAAGATCCGCCAGGCGATCGAGATTCACGATAAACGGCGCGGGCAGAACGGCTTCGATCGGTTCGCCGTCAACGATGCAAATGACGACCTTCGCCCAGTCCCAGCCGGGTACGTGGGCGGCTGCGGCCTCCTCCTGAGCCGTGAACGCCGGCCGGTGCGGAACGACGCTGTAGGGGACGCGGGCCTCGCGAAGAAACTCGTGGATCGCAGAAGTGCCTGGCATAAGACCTCCCTCGGTCGAATCGCCATAGTTCTTCACGCAATCGAGGTACCCAGCATCACAGCCGGCCAATCGCGCCTTCGGACGTCACCTGCCGGAATTCCGGCGCGAGCCGCACGGGCATCGTCGTGCCGCTTTCCTGCGGTGATCGTCCGGGGCCACAGTACGGCCGGCACGAAGAGCAAGGCCGCCCGAGGATGATCCATGTCGTAGATCCAGGCGCGCGTCCGGTTTCTGAGGTCATGAAAGCTGCAACACACACCGGTTGTCGCGTGAATCCAGCGTATCCTCGGCCGCCCGCTCGAGGAGCTGTGTCAACGGCCCGCCTTCACGTGCTGTCCTCTTCAACCTGCACGTTCCCGGTGCCTCGTACTCGGCGCAGATGACTCGGCTCACGCTGCCTTCCAGGTCGGTCACTCGCGTCACGTGAGCACCCAGAACTGGGCACCGGATCGATTCGATCGCCATTTCGACTTCTCCATGAAGAAACAGCGCGGCCGATTTCAGAGCCGACATTCCGGCAGCACGCGTCCTCATGCCGGTACATTGCAAGGACCCTGCTACGCGCGATGGCTGCGTCCAGGCATTCTGGCGGAACTAATGGGGAAAACTCGGCAATTCAGTTGGGAATAGTTCCCATGCGCACCGGGCCGACCAGTCCCTGCCGAATGCCGACACATTGTCAGTGACTGTCACGCACTCCCGCCGGACAACTTCAAGAGCTGCTCCGCGTTCTTTCGGTAGATCTGTTCCTTCTGTCCTTGTGTGAGTCCGAGCGCCTCCACACACCTGATGGTCTCTCTCGCGTACAGCCCCGGCGCCGGCTCGAACGGCATGTCCGACGCATAGACCACCCGATCGATGCCAAAGAACTCGTATCCGCATCGTGTTGCGGGCGCGGCGCCGAACAGCGCCGTGTCCGCATAGAAATTCTTGAAGTACTCGACAGGCCGCTGCTTCATCGAGTGCAGGAGCGACGTGTAGTCCATATCCGACGTCCGCGTGCCGAGCTGGTCCCAGCCGTACCCGACGCGGCCTTCGAAGTACGGGATCATGCCGCCCATGTGATGCGTGATGATTTTCAGATTCGGGAACCGGTCGAAGTAACCGGAAAACACGAGCCGCGCCATCGCGACGCTCGTTTCGTACGGCCAGCCGAACGTCCACCAGATTTCGTACTGCGATCTCGTTTCGCTCAAATAGTCCGTGAAGTCCGCGCCACGCGCCGGATGGATCCAGATCGGAATGTCGCGACGCGCGGCCTCCTCGAAGAGCGGGAGGAATTCGGGCGCATCGAGCGGCTTGCCGGCGACATTGGTATAGATCTGCACACCAGACGCGCCGAGATCGTCGAGGGCACGGTGCATTTCTTTGACGGCCGCGTCGGGATTGTTCATCGGCAGGGCCGCGACAAAACCGATGAAGCGGTCGTGCCGACGGACCAGATCCGCGAGTCCATCGTTGCCCTCCGTCGCGACCTCGGGCGATTTCTGGGGTCCCGCGATGATCTCCAGCGGCGGCAGCGGCAGGCTGATGACCTGCACGTAATCACCGAACTCGTCGAGAACGCGGAGCCTGGCTTCGACATCCACGATGGTCCGGATATGGGACACGCGCTTGCCGATGTCCTTTCCAGCCGACCCCTTGTCGATGAACTTGTCGAAGAACTTCTTCGGGAAGATGTGGTTGAAGATGTCGATTTTCATGCGTCGTCCTGTGTCGAATTGCGTTTCACGGGGATCGCGCTCATGGCGTAGGCCGCCGACGTCGCGATCAGGGCCGGCGCCGCCGCCGCCCAGAACGTGCGCCTCGCTCCGCCTCCGTAGGATAGTAGAACGCCGCCGAGAATCGGACCGAGCATCGATCCCACTCTGCCGACACCCAGGGCCCAGCCGACACCGGTCGAGCGGATCGTCGTCGGATACAACTCTGCCGCGAGCGCGTTGGACGCCGTCTGGCCGCCGATCACGGCGACGCCCGATACGAACACGGCGACGACGAGGAGCGGAACAAACGTGCCCGCTTCACCGATCAGCAGAATGAAGACCGCTGCGGCAAGATAGATTGAGGCCAACAGACCGAACGAGAGCCGTCGCCCCCAGAGGGCCGCCAGCGCAAGGGATCCGACGAGCCCGCCAATCTGAAAGAGCGACGTGATCAGGCTCGCTGCTTCGATCTGCATGCCGGCGTCATTCAGGATCAACGGCAGCCAGTTGTTCAGGAACCACAGGTTGAGGAGGTTCATGAAGAACATCGTCCACAGCAGCAGTGTGGCGCTCGCGCGGCCGTCCGCAAACAATTGTCTGACGGAAGACGAACCGGCCTGATGATCGTCCTCTCCGGCAATCACGTGGCCAGGCGTCTCGCCGCCTGGCGCGATGCGCGAAAGATAGCGGGTAACTCGCTGGCGGTTGCCGCCTTTGAGGACGAGGAACCGGAGCGATTCCGGCAGGACCGCGATCAACGGGAGCGCCAGGAGGACTGGTGTCGCGCCACCCACGAGAAACACCGCCTGCCATCCGAACCGCCGGATGACTGCGGCGGCCACCCAGCCGGCGCACGCGGAGCCAAACGAAAACCCGCAGAACATCGTCATGACGACGGAGGTTCTCGATCGCTTCGGCATGTACTCGGACGTCAGGGCGATGGCGTTGGGCATCGCCCCTCCCATCCCGAGCCCCGTGAAGACGCGAAATGCCGCAAGCTCACCCACCGACGTCGCTGTCGTCGTCAGCAACGAGCCCAGGCCGAATGTTAGGACGCATGTGACGAGCACCGGCTTGCGCCCGATGCGGTCGGCAAGCGGGCCGAAAACGAGCGCGCCGAGCATCATGCCAAACGTCCCGCTCGAGATGACCGCCCCCAGCGCCACGCGCGCGATATGGAGCTCGGCGCTGAGCGCCGGCGCCACGAAACCCATGACCTGCGCGTCGAAGCCGTCGATGAACACGACCGACGCGCACAGGCCGGCCACGAGGACGTGAAAGCTGCCGAACGGCTGCTCATCGAGGAACCGACGGACGTCGAGTGCCGCAGCTCGTGGCACCGATCACCTCCCCGGCTCGAACCACTGCGGAGCAGGGCCCACCGCGGCTTCGATTTCGCCGACGAACGTGCGCTCCAGTTCGTCCACGATCGTGGTGACGTTCGCCACGATCCGTTCCCAGTTCGCGGTGTCACCGATCGGATACTGGCGCGCATCGTCCCGGGGCGTCAGGGGCGGCATGAGCGTTGCGTTGAAGCCCGGCCCGCGGACGTGGAACATGAACGTCAGGGAGCGGCTCCAGGTCCCGACATCGAGCTCCACGTCGACAACGTGGTTCATCTTGGTGCGGCGACGAAGCGTGAACGTGCCGCTCCCGCCGCGGCAATCATACCCGCGTGGCTTGAAGGCCTCGACGAGGGTCGGCTTCAACGGACCGCTCGCACCGATACTTCTCTGCCGCGCTTCGGCCGCGGGCGGCAGGTCGTGCGGCAGGCCGATGCGTTCGATGAGCGCTTTCATGCCGCTCCGGTACTTGGAGACGATCGGCACGATGAGCGCGATCTCCTGCGGCACAGGCGGCTGCGCGGAACCCGTGGTCGTCGGCACCGCGTCAGCGGGCTCACCTGGCGCGACGAACTGCGCGGTGCGCTTCGCCTTGCCGAGACCCGTCAGGACTGCGCCGATGGCGGTGGGAGGATCGGGCAGCTTCTTCGAGGTTGCGTCCGCTTCGACCGCGTAGAACGCCGACAGGCTCCGATTCCGCCCGTTGATCCACCACCCGTCGCCGATGACGATGCCCGTTGGAGGCGCCAGGCCCGGCACAAAGCCGGAGAGCTTGCCGAAGTCGGCGTGTCCGAAGTGCACGCTCACGGCGTGAAACGGCAGTGATCGCGGGACGCCATCTGCCAGCGCGAGGAGGGCCTCCATCGGGAACGGACTCGACGGGTCGCCGTTTGTCAGGCGTCGAATCGACGGGATGCCGGCAGCCTGGAACGGTGCGTCGTTGCGCTCGAATCGCGCAAGATGCGGGTGCTTCTTGATCGCGCGCGCGACGGCTGACGTATGTCTGATACCGGCCGGACCGTCGCTGAACGTGGCGACGATGTCCGGCTGCAGTCCGCTCCGCTCGAACTGCGCCGCCACACGGCGAACGAGTTCGCCAAGCGGCTCTTTGCGATCCGCTTTGAACTCGACCTGGACTGCCACCTTCATAGAATTACCTGCCTATCATGAATAAGGCCACTCCGTCGTGAGCGGCAAGAGCCTAACCGCGGAGCGCATCCGCCTCGCAGGCCGCGTACAGGTTCGTGAGATCGCGGTACATCCGGTGGCGCTCACGATCCGGCTGCAGCCGGAACGTCTTCAACGGCTCGACGACCGGCGACACGATGTCGTCCCACTCCTGACGATGTCCGAGCGCGACCGCGTCGGCATGCCGCGCGCGAAGAGCGGCGCCGAGGCACGCCGAATTCGCGACCTGGAACTGGCACACCTCGGCTCCGAAGACATCGGCCATCACGCGCAGGATCTCGCGATTGGCCGAGCCGCCGCCGGTCGCGTGAATCGTGTCGACGTCGACCTGCATCCACTTCGAATGCAGCGCCATCGACAGCATCTGCGCTTCGACCACACCTCTGACGTGCCCCTTCACGTCGTCGATCGCGAGGTTGTGGCGTCGAACGCCCGGCGCGGACACGGGCGGCGTGATTTCGGGATCGAACCACGGCAGAAGAATCCGACCACCGTTGCCAGGCGGCGTCGCGTCGAGCGCCGCAGAGAAGCCGGACCACGTGAGGCCGAATTGATCGCGGATCCGTTCGCGCGCGATCGACCCGTTCGCGAAGCACGTCAGGCCCATGAAATCGCCCGTCGGCGCGCCAAACACATTCCCGGTGCCGCCCGCGTCGGTCCGCGGCTTGCGCATCAGGCTGAAGATCGTGTCGCTGGTGCCGAGCGAGATGGCCGCGATGCCCTCTCGCACCAGTCCGGTGCCAATCAGGCTGCACGGGTTGTCGCCGGACCAGATGACGACACGCGACGGCGGCAGCCGATGGCGCGCCTGCCAGTACGGCGACAGCGTGCCCACGATCGTCCAGGCGGGCGCAAGGCCCGGGAGCTTCGCGGCCAATCCTGGAGCCGTCGCATCGAGCGCGGGCGGCCACCATGCACCCGACGCGAGGTCCATCAGGTTCATGCCCGAGCCGTCGCCGGGATCAATTGGCACGTGGCGTCCGGCGAGCAGCGACGCGAGGAACGAGCTGACAACGTGAATGCGATCGGTCGCGGCATACGCCTCGGGATTCTGCTTGAAGAACTTCCGAATCTGAGGTCCCGTGAATCGCTCGAACGCTCGCGAGCCGGTTCGTTCAGCGAGCACACTCGAGCCGCCAACTGCGGCCGCAATCTCCCGGCACTCGCGGGAAGTGCTCGAGTCCATCCAGATCGGCGACACGGCACGCGACAGGCAGCCGGAGAGTTGGTCGGCCGGAGGGCGACCGGGATCCAGCCGCGCCAGCGTGGACGAAGCGCTCGCGTTCAGGTAGACGCTGCCGTGCTGCTGCGCCGAGCCCGCGATCGCCGCGAGCCGGCTGACATCCAATCCGCTCGCCACGATCTTCTCCATCATCAGATCGAGCGCGTCGGCCCACAGAAGCGGCGACGATACGACGACACCGTCTTCAGCGCCGGGCAGCACGCCGTGGCGCGTGCCGTACGCGGGCAGGATCTCGTCGAACGCGAGGGATGCTTCGAACACGACCTGCGAGCGGCCGTCCTCCACGTCGAGGACGATCGCGGTCAGGCTCTGCGTGCTGGAATCGAGACCGAGGTAGAGGCTCACCGCCGCGGCGGGTCGAGCGGATTCAACCCGTTCCTGGAGATCGGATCCATCGCCGCGAGGTCGGCACGGTAGCTCACGGTCGTCGCCGTAGGGAACGACGCCGGCACGTTCTGGGTGACCGCGCCCGTCGCCGCCCATTCGACGCCACGTTGAAACGTCGTCACGAAGTCCACCGAGCTCATGGCGTTGACGTCGTGGCCGAGCGTCGTGTGAAACACACGGCCGCGGCCGTACTGCACGATGAGCAACTGGGGTTCGTCTCGCCCGGTGCCGTTGTTCGCGGGATCCGAGTGGGCCGTCGCAAGCACGGTCATGTGCTGTCCGGGTCCGCGCAGCGATGCGTACAGCTCGTCGCCCTGGTGCATCCAGGTCGCGGGAAGGCCCTTCGTGATCGGGTGATTCGGATCGCGGAGGGTCAGGCGGAACGGCCGTCTGGTTCCGTGGGTTCCCGCCGGTCCGGGAGTGCTGTCGGAGGCGAGCGTACCGTCCTTCACGAACCAGTGCGGCCCCGCGCTCTCGTTGCGATCGCGCCAGCCGCCGACACCAGTCATGTCGTTGAAGGCCTTCCAGCCCGGGAACGCATTGTCCGCCGCGTGCACGATCACGAGACCGCCGCCTTCGTGGACGTAGCGCTCGAACGCAGTCTTGAGTTCTGCGGGCCATCGATCATCCGGCGCGTCGTAGTTCATCACGATGGCGCCGTGCCCCGCGAAACCGGGATGAAAACCAGCGAGCTCGCCGCGTGCGGCGGGGGCGGTCGCGACGTCGATCGCGAACAACCCCGTCTCCGCCAGCATCGTGTTCAGCACCGGTGTCGTGACCTGCCAGCGATGGTACGGCCCGGCGCTCTCGCCGTCGAGCAACAGGATTTTTGGATTGCGGATTGCGGATTGCGGATTGGGGATTGGAGATCCGGGATTGATCGAAAACGTCGCAGCGGCACGCGGGGACACCGGCGCACACCAGAGTGCGGTGCTGATGACTGCGCAGATCATCCGCCTCATGGTCTTCTCCTGCAGCGCGTCTACCGCGCGCCGAGCAACACATCCATCGTCAGTTGATCGAGGCGCTCGTAGCCGAGGCCGCGGCTGGCGAGCGCCTGACGATCGAATGACGTCGCGAGCAGTTCGTTTCGATGACGCGGCGAGTACGCGGAAAGCGCTGGCGCCGCGCCGGCGCCGAGCGACGCCACCAACGCCTGGATTTCAGGATCGGCGTTCCATTTCCGGGCGCGTTCCCGAAGGATCAGGTACGTCCGCATGCACCCGCGCGCGAACTCGCGGACGCCTGCGTAGTCCTCAGTCCGATATGCGTGCGCATCGAAGTGACGCGGACCGTCGTATCCCACGTCGTCGAGAAATTTCACCAGCCAGAATGCTGCCTTGACGTCGGCCGATCCGAACCGGAAGTCCTGATCGTAGCGGCCGGGCACCTGATCGTTCAGGTCGATGTGAAACAGCTTGCCGGCTTCCCACGCCTGCGCGACCGCGTGCAGGAAATTGAGTCCTGCCATGCGTTCGTGGGCGACTTCCGGATTCACGCCGACCATCTCGGGATGGTCGAGCGTCGGGATGAAACCGAGATACGCGCCGGTGGTGGCCATGTAGATGTCGCCACGCGGTTCGTTGGGCTTCGCCTCGAGCGCCAGGTGGAAGCCGTATCCGCGGTCGATGGAGTACGCGCAGAGATAGTTGATGGCTTCGCGCAGCCGTTTGATCGCCTCGTCCGGGCGCCGGCTCGCGTCTGTCTCCGTCCCCTCGCGGCCGCCCCACAGCACGAAGATGCGCGCGCCCAGCTCGGCACCGAGGTCCATCGCGGTCATCGTCTTCTGGACCGCGTAGGCGCGCACTCGCGGATCGTTGGACGTGAACGCGCCGTCACGGAACGCCGGGTCGAAGAACAGATTGACGGTCGCCATCGGCACCACGATGCCGTGCCGTTCGCAGGCTCGTTTGAAGCCGGCGACAATGCGATCGCGCTCGGCTGTCGTGGCATCAATCGGCACGAGGTCGTTGTCGTGCAGGTTGACGCCCCACGCGCCCACCTCGCCGAGCAGCGCCACCGCCTCCGCCGGCGGAAGCGGATCGCGAACGACGTCGCCGAACGGATCGCGGCCGCGGTTGCCGACGGTCCACAGGCCGAATGAAAACTTGTGCTCGGGGCGCGGCGCGAACGCGTCAGACATGGTAGATTCCGCGACGTGGCGAACCGGTTGCAGACTCTAACAGAATCGCTCGCCGTTGTCCTTCTGCTGTCCCGGTTCCAACAGCCATCTGCGCCACCCGATCACGTGCAGGCGGGTCAACGTGTGTTCGCCGCGCAGTGCGGCTTCTGCCACGGCCGTGACGCCATGGGCGGCGAGACCGGCCCGAATCTCACCAAGTCTGCGCTCGTGCGGGACGATGCGAGCGGAGACGCGATTCGTGCGCTCCTGCGCGAAGGACGCATCGACAAAGGCATGCCGGCATTTCGATTGAGCGACGCCGACACGACGGCCGTCATCGCATTCATCGGCGATCAACGAAGCAAATCGGAATTGCCTGGCGCGCGCCGCTCCGTCGACCCCGCGGATCTGCAGACCGGCAATGCCGAACGCGGCCGCGAGTACTTCAACGGCACCGGCCGCTGCAGAACGTGCCATTCACCCGCCGGCGATCTCTCGGGCGTCGCGACCCGGCACCAGGGGCTGGAACTGCTGCAGCGGATGCTGTATCCGTCGAAGAGCCGCGCGGCGACCGTCCGCGTCACGCTGCAGGCCGGCGAAGCCGTGACCGGCGCTCTCGCCTACCACGACGAGTTCACGATCGCGCTGACCGACTCGTCCGGCCGCTATCGATCGTGGCTGACGCGCGACGTGACCTTCACGGTCGACAACCCGCTCGACGCCCACGTCGATCAGCTTGCGAAGTACACCGATGACGACATGCACGATGTGCTGGCGTATCTGCAGACGCTGCGTTAGGATCCTCGCGCCCGTCGTGTTCGGCTGCGCGGCGCTTGCGCAGGATGCGGCCGATGGGTGGAAAACGTACCACGGCGACGACACTGGCCAGCGCCACAGCCGGCTCACCCAGCTGACGCCGGCCAACGTGCATCAGATCACACTCGTGTGGGCGTTCGCCACCAGCGACACCGCGCAGATCAAGGGGACGCCGATCGTGGCGAACGGCGTCGTGTACGTGACGACCCCGGACAATGTCTGGGCGATCGATGCGCGGTCGGCGCACCAGTTGTGGCGGTACACGTATCCCGCAAACGAAGGGTTTCACATCGGCCACCGCGGGGTGGCGGTCGACAAGAATTCCGTCTTCTTCACCACACCCGATGCGCACCTCGTGGCGCTCAACGCGAACGACGGCACGGTCAAGTGGAACGTCGTCATCGCCGACGCCAAGAAAGGCTACTGGTCGACGAATGCGCCGCTGGTCATCCGCGATCACGTGATCGTCGGCGTCGCCGGAGATTTCGACAATCTGCCGGGGATGCTGACGTCGGTCGACCCCGAAACAGGCGCGACGCAATGGATCTTCTACAGTACGCCGCCGCCGGGAACGCCGGGCAATCCGAGCGACGGCGCCACGGGCGGCCAGATGTGGATGACCGGCACGTTCGATCCGCGGCTCAACCTGCTCTTTGTCGGCACCGGCAACCCGACACCCGTGCTGAACGGCCCCGTGCGCGCTGGCGACAACCGCTGGACCGACAGCATCGTCGCGATCAATCCAGACACCGGCAAGCTCGCCTGGGGCTTTCAGGCGACACGGCACGACACGCATGACTGGGATGCGGCCGAGGTCCCGGTGCTGATCGATGCGCCGTTCAACGGCGCGCCCGCCAGACTGCTGCTCCAGGCCTCGCGCAACGGCTACTTCTACGTGCTCGATCGCGTGACCGGGCGGAACCTGCTGACCAAGCCGTTCGCCACGACCAACTGGGCCAACGGCATCGATCAGGACGGCAGGCCGGTTCCGGATCCGGCCAAGGAGCCGGCACGGGACGGCCGCCTCGTCGCGCCCGATGAAAGCGGCGGCACGAATTACCGGTCGCCGAGCTTCGATCAGGGAACAGGGCTGCTCGTCGTCAGCGCGCACGACGCGTACGGAATCTATTTCTTCCGTCCGGATCACGGCGCCTACGGTTGGGCGGGCGCTGACTACGGTGTCTACGGGAAGAGCGTGCTGCGGGCCATCGACTATCGCACCGGTACCGTCCGGTGGCACCACGATCTCGGGGAGGGTGCCGCCGGCGCGGGGGTTCTGACGACCGCGTCGGGGTTGACGTTCACCGGCGACACGGCCGGCAACGTGCTCGGATTGCGCACGACCGATGGAAAGACGTTATGGCACGCCACCATCGGACGGGTCGGCAACTCGCCGATCACCTACGAGCTCGACGGCCGGCAGTTCGTGCTGGTCGCCGGCGGATCATCCCTATATGCGTGGGCGCTGCCGGAAGGTCCGAGCGCACGTTGAGTCGCGCCAGCGAAGCGCGCTAACGCTTCACACGACCGGACGCGTCGCCACCGGCCAGCGCATCGACTTCGGCGATCGACACGCGATTGAAGTCCCCCGGGATCGTCTGCTTCAGCGCGCTCGACGCGACCGCGAACCGCAAGGACGCCTCGGGCGTACGGCCGGTGACCATCGCATAGATCAGTCCGGCCGCGAAACTGTCGCCGCCGCCGATGCGGTCGACCAGGCGGATCATGTACCGCTGGCTCTGATGCAGAACGCCGCGCCGTCCGTCCCACAACACCGCGCTCCACCCGTTGTCGCTGGCCGAGACGCTCTCGCGCAACGTGACGGCGACGATCGGCGGACCACATTCGCGCGTCACACGCTCGGCGGCTTCGCGATACCCCGACACGTCGAGCGTGCCGGCCGTGACGTCCGACCCGGCGACGGGGATGCCGAGGACCGACTGCAGGTCTTCTTCGTTGGCGATGACGACGTCCACGTCTTTCATCAACGGCCGCATCGTCTTCTGCGCCTGCGATTCCGACCACAGCTTCTTGCGGAAGTTGAGATCGACGCTGACGCGCGCACCCGCACGCCTGGCGGCGGCCACGGCAGCCGCCGTGGCGGTGGCGGCGCAGTCGCCGAGGGCCGGGGTGATCCCGGTGACGTGGAACCATGCCGCGCCCGCCATGACCGCGCTCCAGTCAACCGCATCAGCGGTCATCCGGCTGATGGCGGAATGCGCACGGTCGTAGATCACAGTGGACGCGCGCTGGCTCGCACCGCTCTCGGCGAAGTAGATCCCGACGCGATCGCCGCTGCGCACGATGCAGGAGGTCTCGACGCCTTCCGCGCGGAGCGTCCGAATCGCCGCGTCGCCGATGGCCTGCGCGGGCAGGGCGGTGACGAATACGCTCTGCAGTCCGAATTGGGCGAGGCTGATCGCCACGTTCGCCTCGCCGCCTCCGAAGGTGGCCGACAGGGTCGGGGACTGGAACAAGCGCTCGAACCCGGGCGGGCTCAGGCGCAGCATGATTTCGCCGAACGTCACGACTCGTGGTGGCATGGTCGATCGAACGCGGCTCCTTACCCCGTGCGATGTTGACGTGCCGCCGCGACGCTGGCCACGGCTCGCTCGGCATTCGACCTGATCACATCGAAGCGTCCGCTGCCGATCGCGGCCGCCTCCAGGAGCGCCGATCCCAGCCCGACGGCCACCGCGCCGGCGCGAATCCAGTCGCCGGCGTTTTCGACCGTCACGCCGCCCGTCGGCATCAACTTGATGTGCGGAAGCGGCGCGAGCACATCCTTGATGTACTGCGGACCGAGCGCCGTCGCCGGAAACAGTTTGATGATGTCAGCGCCGGCGTTGTGCGCGGCGAGTATCTCCGTCGGTGAGAAACAGCCGGGGATCACCGGCACCTCGCGCTCGTGACACTCGGCGACCACGTCCGGCCGGAAGACAGGTCCCACGACGAACGAGGCGCCGGCATCGATGACTGCGCGTGCGGTGGCCGCGTCCGTCACCGTACCCGCCCCGAGAAGGAAGCCGTCCGGCATCGTGGGCGCGAGCTCGCGGATCAGATCGACGGCGCGCGGGACGGTCATGGTGACCTCGAGCGCCCGGACCCCTCCGGCCGCCAGAGCCCCGACGACGCCGCGAACTTTGTCAGGGTCCTTGACGCGAATGACGGCGACAATGCCGAGCTCCTCGAGCTGGCGCGCCGTCGCGGCCCGCTCCGTCTTCACGCGCACCCCAGCATAGTAATCGGATCACTCGTTCACGTCGACCGGCGAACCACGGCGCGACGACTCGTAGATCGCCTCGACGAGAGCGACGCTGCGCCGCCCCTCCCGGCCGTCGCAGCACGGCGGACGGCGTGCCCGAACGGCTCCGATGAAGTCGATGAAGACGTCCCGGTGCGCGGACACGTCGGCCACGACGGGCGACGAGGCGTTGTCGGGCGCCGGACCCCGGTCAGCGTTCCCCTGCTGCAGCCGATCGCCGTCGAGCACCGCGGTGCCCCTCGAGCCCGCGATCTCGATTCGGCGCGGACGTCCCGGGTTGACGCACGTGGCCGCCTCCAGCGTCGCGAGCGTGCCGCTTCGGAACTCGATGACGGCCACCGCCGTGTCCTCGACCTCGATGTCGTGAAACCGGGTCGCGGTTCGCCCGTACACGCGTGTCGCGGGTCCGCAGAGCCACTGCAGGAGATCGACGGTGTGAATCGCCTGGTTCATCAGCGCGCCGCCGCCATCGAGCGCCCAGGTCCCGCGCCATCTTGAATCGCGGTAATACTCGGGCGGACGCCACCACGGCACCTGGGCCCGCGCCAGAAGGATCGAGCCGAGTTCCCCGCCGTCCACGAGCGCCTTCAGCCGGCGCACGTCAGGCTTCACACGATCCTGGAAGATGACGCCGAGCGTCACGCCGGCGCGCTCGGCTTCCGCGATCAGCGCGTCGGCGCGCGCGGTCGTAATCTCGATGGGCTTTTCGACAAGCACGTGCGCGCCGTGCCGAGCGGCGGCCGCGCCGTGCGCGCCATGCAGCCCCGACGGCGTGCCGATGACGACCATGTCGAACGGACCGATCCCGAAGAATCGATCGAGATCATCGCAGGCGGTCGCGGCGCTCGATCGGGCCAGTGCCTCCGCACGGCTGCGCGTCGCGCCGAAAACAGCGACGACGCGGACGTCGGAGATCGCGGCGAACGCGCGAGCATGCGTGGCGCTGATGTTCCCGGCACCGATCAAACCGACGCGAATATCATGTCTCCGCGCGCCGAGAGCTTACAATTGGCCCGCGGGATTGACAACCGCTTCTTTCAGCTGGTCATACCACTCACCTCAAGGAGATGACAGGTGGCGGCTCTCTTCGACTTGCACGACCGCACCGCCGTCGTCGTCGGCGGTACGACCGGGATCGGACGCGCGCTGGCGCTTGGACTGGCGGACGCCGGCGCCCACGTCGTGGCGACGGGACGACGGCAGGCCCTGGTCGACGAGGTCGCCGGCGCCATCGAGGCGCGAGGACGGCGGTCGCTGAGCGTCGCCGCGGACGTCAGCGACGCCGCGTCGCTGCGTACGTTGCGCGACGCCTGTGTCAGCGCCTTCGGCCACGTCGACATCGTCGTCGCGGCGGCGGGCATCACCAAGCGCGCGCCGAGCGCGGACATGGACGAAGCGGACTGGGATCGCATCCTGGAGACGAACCTGACGGGAACGATGCGGACGTATCAGACCTTCGCGCCCGGCATGATCGCGCGCCGGAGCGGCCGTCTGATCGGAATCGCCTCGCTGGCGTCGTTCGTCGGATTGATGGAAGTGGCGGCGTACACGGCGAGCAAATCGGCGGTGGCGGGGCTGACGCGGGCGCTGGCCGTCGAGTGGGCACCCCACGGCGTCACGGTCAATGCCATCGCCCCCGGTGTATTCGAAACCGATCTGAATCGCGAAATCCTGAAGGGCCCACGCGGTCAGGAGTTCCTGACGCGAACCCCGATGAGACGATTCGGCCGAGTCGAGGAACTCGTCGGCGCGGCGGTCTACCTCGCATCGGACGCCGCGAGCTTCGTCACGGGTCAGCTGCTCGTCGTCGACGGTGGTCTGCTGGCGAGCGGCGTGAACGTCTGAGTGATCGTCAGCTCACGCTATGAATCCACGTGTGCGCGGGATCCTCGTGGAGCGCGAGCTTTCGCTGAGCTCCGGCGATCGCCCACAGGTAGTACAAGCGGTAGCCGGGCGGGGCCGACACCGGGTGATAACCGTACGGCAGGAGGACGGCGTCGCCGTCGCGGACGGTGTGCGTGACCGATTCGCCGTCGGCCGTGTACAGCATCTGGTGTCCGAACCCCTGTGGCGGATCGATGCGGTAGTAGTACACCTCTTCGAGTTTCGGCTCGCCGTCCCGGCCGTCGTGCTTGTGCGGCGGATAGCTGCTCCAATGGCCGGGCGGGTTGTAGGTCTCGCCCACCATGAGGCGCCGCGCATGCGGGTCGGTCACGAAGAGGTCGTGCACCTCACGCGCGTAGGATCCTTTGCCGCGCGGGTTCACGCGCACCGCGTCCGGGCCGATGACCGCCGGATCGCCGCCCTCGGTCGTCGCGGCGGAAACCAGTACCGCTTCGAGCGGCGTCGTGGCGGACACGCGGAGTGTCGCGCCGGGCGGCACGTACGCGGCCGTGGCGCGTTCGGCGAACACTCCGGCGCGACTCACGGGCCAATCGCGCCCGTTGATCGTGAACGTGCCTCGTCCTTCCTGCAAGACGACGACCGCTTCTTCGCCGCTGGCGGTGTAGTCGTCGGTCGCGCCGGCCGCGACTCGCCAGCGCGCGACTGACAGCTCGCGGGCGCCGTGCGTTCCGCGCTGCAGCAACTGCTGACGTCCGTCGGTTCGCGTCGCTCGTAGCAAGGTCTCGTTTAACATAGGCGGCACTCGGGCATGCGGTCCTCACTCTACAATTGGCATGACCACTTGACAAGACGGACCACCCGTCGCGAGTTCCTCGCGATCGCGTGCCTCGGCGGGCCCTTGCTCGGAGCGCGGCCCTTCGCTTCTGGAGCGCGAGGCTTGAGCCGAGCGGCGGCCGAGCAACCTCGAGAACAGGACATCTGGGAAACCGCCGATGCGATCGTGGCGCGCATCGCCCCACCGCGTTTTCCAGATCGCACGTTCGACATCACCCGCTTCGGCGCCACGAGGACCGACGACGCGACGGAGGCATTCCGTGCCGCGATAGACGCGTGCGCGCGCGCCGGAGGCGGGCGGGTGACGGTTCCGAAGGGACGATTCGAGACCGGCGCCATTCGCCTTCGCTCGCGAGTCCGTCTGCACCTGGAGGACGGCGCCAGATTGCGTACAGTCGCAGTCCGAGTCGCTACCTCCCGCTCGTCCTGACGCGGTACGAAGGCGTCGAGCTGATGAACTACTCGCCGTTCGTCTACGCGCTCGACGCGCGGGACGTTGCGGTCACGGGCGCCGGGACGCTCGACGGCCAGGCCGACGAAGGACACTGGTGGAACTGGCGCGGCGTGGGCCCCGCCGCGGATGCGCCGATGGCCGCAGCGCGGGCGCGACTCTTCACGATGGCCGCGCAAGGAGAGGCGGTCGATCGCCGCGTCTTCGGCGAGGGTCAGTCCCTGCGGCCGGTGTTCATCCAGACGTATCGCTGCCAGAACGTGCTCATCGAGGGCGTCACGATCGTCAACTCGCCGATGTGGGAGATCAATCCCGTGTTGTGCCAGAACGTTGTGGTCCGCGGCGTGACGATCCGCAGCCACGGGCCCAACAACGACGGCTGCGATCCCGAATCGTGCCGCGACGTGCTCATCGAGCGCTGCTCGTTCGACACGGGTGACGACTGTATCGCGCTCAAGTCCGGACGCAACGAGGACGGACGCCGGCTGCACGCGCCGATTGAGAACGTCGTCATCCGTGACTGCGAGATGCGCGACGGCCACGGCGGCGTGGTGATCGGCAGCGAAATCTCGGGCGGCGCGCGGAACATCTTCGCCGAACGCTGCCGCATGGACAGCCCGCGGCTCGACCGCGTCCTGCGCTTCAAGACCAACTCACTGCGCGGCGGTGTCATCGAACGTGTGGCGATGCGGCGCATCACTGTGGGCGAAGTCGCCGAAGCGATCGTGGCCGCCGACTTCAACTACGAAGAAGGCGACGCCGGCGCCTTCACACCGGTGCTCCGCGACATCGACATTCGCGATGTGACCAGTCGGCGGAGCAAGTACGCGTTCCTGCTGCGCGGCTACGCGCGCTCCCCGATCGTCGGCGTGCGCGCGACCGACTGTGTGTTCGATGGTGTCGAATCGCCGGACGTGCTCGAGGCCGTGCGCGATCTCGTGCTCACCAACGTCCGCGTCAACGGCGAGATTCGGCGCAGTCCGCTGCCGCTCGGCTGAAGCCTCGCGCTCCATGGCTGAAGCCTCGCGCTCCTGGCACGCCGCCTTGACAACCTGCTGAAGTGGTCATACAACTTGGCTGTCATGTCGTTCGACGGCAGCACCGAGCAGGTTGTCGCCCATGTGCGTACGCTGATCGAACGCGGCGCGCTGCGTCCGGGCGATCGCCTTCCCGCCGAACGTGACCTCGCCTCTCAGATCGGCGTCAGTCGTCCAACCCTCCGGGCCGGCTTGCATGCCCTCGCGGCCATGGGCGTCGTCCGGTCGCGTCACGGGTCCGGCACGTTCATTCCCGACGGCCCGCCGTCGCTCGGGTCCGAGCCGCTGAGCTTTCTGGCGGCGCTCCACGGGTTCTCCGGTGAGGACATCTACGAATCGCGCCGCGTTCTCGAGGTCGCCGCGGCGGGACTCTCCGCCGAGCGCGCAACTCCCGACGAGCTCGCGACGCTCGCCGACGCCGTCGCGAGCCTCTTCGCCGTGATGAACGACGCGCAGGCGTTTCTCGTGCACGACGTCGACTTTCACCGGATCGTCGCGTCCAGTTCGGGCAATCCGATTCTCGCGGCGCTCATCGACATGGTGTCAGCGTTGTACTACGAACGACGGCGGAAGACCGCGGAACGCGCGGCCAATCGCGACTTGCGTGCCGCCGCGGACGCCCATCGTCGTATCTATCAGGCCATCCGCAGCCGCGACGCCGACGGCGCCCGTCGCGCGATGCACGATCATCTGGTGGAAGCGAGTGGATACCAGGCGCAGGAATCCGGGCATACGCGCGACCCGCAGCCTCGCCGGCGGCGCACGGGCGAATCATGAATCCCGCGCTCGTCATCAGCGCGAGCGACAACGTCGCGACGGCGCTCGAACCGCTCGAGCCCGGCGCGACGATTCGTGTCGGCGACGTGACCATCACGCTGGTCGACAGGATTCCGCGGGGCCACAAGGTGGCGCTCGATCCGATCGCGCGTGGAGATCGCGTGGTGAAGTACGGCAGCGCGATCGGCACCGCGTCCGCCGACATTCCCCGCGGCGCGCATGTCCACACACACAACGTCGCGAGCGCGCGGGGCCGTGGCGATCTCCGGCCATGACAGCCATGACAGCCGTGACAGGGAACCGCACGTTCCTCGGCTACCCGCGGCCGGACGGCCGGGTCGGCGTCCGCAATCATGTGCTCGTCGTGCCGACGGTCATCTGTTCCGCCGTGGTCGCCGAGCGGATTGCCGCATCGATTGGCCCGGCCGGCGCCGCGCTCCCGCACCTCGCCGGCTGCGGCCAGCTGGGGCCGGACATGACGCTGACGCACGACACGCTCGCGGCCTACTGCGGTCACCCGAACGTCGGGGCAGTGCTCGTCGTTGCGCTGGGCTGCGAACAGGTCGTCGCGCAGCGGCTCGCCGACGAAGCGCGGCGTCAGGGAAAACCCGCGGCGGTCGTCGCGATCCAGACCGAAGGCGGGACGGTTCGCGCCACTGCCAGGGGCATCGCGATCGCGCAGGAGATGGCGGCGACGCTGTCACGGGTCGAGCGTACGGCGTGCGACGTCTCGTCGCTGGTCGTCTCGGTGAAATGCGGTGGATCCGACTACACGTCGGGCCTTGCCTCGAATCCCGCGGTCGGTCGCGTCGCGGATCGACTCGTTGACCGCGGCGGTGCCGTGGTGCTCGGCGAGATCGCCGAGATCATGGGCGCGGAGCACGTGCTCGCCGCTCGCGCATCCTCGGCCGACGCCGCCGCGCAGCCTGCTCCGAGTGGTCAGCCGCGTCGAGGCCGAAGCGATGGCGCTCGGCCTCGACATCCGCGGCACGCAGCCGTCGCCGGGCAACATCCGGGGCGGCCTCACGACGATCGAGGAGAAGTCGCTTGGCGCGACGCACAAGGCCGGTGAACGGACGCGTCTCGAAGAGGTCGTTGCGTACGCCGCGCCCGTCACGAGGCGGGGCCTGACGGTCATGGACACGCCCGGACTCGACGTCGAGTCGGTGACCGGCATGGTCGGCGGCGGCGCGCAGGTGGTGCTGTTCACGACCGGTCTCGGCACGCCGACCGGCAATCCGATCGCGCCAGTCGTCAAGATCACCGGCAACCCGCACACGGCCGAAACCATGGCCGACAACATCGATGTCGACGTCAGCGGCGTCGTCTTCGCCGGCGAGCCCCTGGATGCCGCGGCCGACCGGGTGTTCGACGCGATGATGGGCACGTGCTCCGGCCAGCCGACGTCGGCGGAGCGGCTCGGCCATCGTGAATTCGCGATTCACCGCCGCAATCCGACGTTCTGATGGAGACCCAGACGACGGCGAGACGCTCGGCTAACGCCTTCGCGCTGCCAGCGACCACGCGGGTGGGCCGGGTCCGGTGGGCGATCTGCGGCCTGCTGTTTCTCGCCGCGACGATCAACTACATCGATCGACAGGTCATCGGGATTCTCAAGACCACGCTGCAGGGCGAGTTCGGCTGGAGCGAAATCGACTACAGCGACATCGTCTTCTCGTTTCAGCTCGCGTACGCCATCGGGTTCATCTTCGCCGGGCGGCTGATGGATCGCGTCGGCACCAAGATTGGCTTTGCGATCGCGCTCACGGTCTGGTCGGTCGCGGCCGTCGCGCACGCCGGTGCGACCGCGTTTGGTCCGGCCGTGGCCGCCGGGCTCGGCGCGGTCGGGCTCCACTACTCGGCATCCGCGGCCGGGTTCATCGCGGCGCGCTTCGCGCTCGGCCTCGGCGAATCGGGAAATTTCCCGGCGGCCGTCAAGACCGTCGCCGAGTGGTTTCCGCGGGCGGAGCGCGCCTTCGCAACCGGACTGTTCAACGCGGGCACCAACATCGGCGCGATCGTGACCCCGATGGTGGTGCCGTTCATCACGGTCAGATTCGGCTGGCGTTGGGCGTTTCTGGCGACGGGCGTGGTGGGGTTCGGATGGCTCGCCTTGTGGTTCCTGTTCTACGACCGCCCCGACGCGCACCCGCGGCTCGGCGCCGCCGAGCGCGCGTACATCGCGAGCGACCCGCCCGATCCCATCGCGCGCGTCGCGTGGAGCACGCTCCTGCCGCACCGCCAGACGTGGGCCGTGGCGACCGCGAAGTTCATGACCGACCCGATCTGGTGGGTCTATCTGTTCTGGATGCCGGACTTCTTCAACCGCAAGTTCGGCCTGTCGCTGCTCGAGCTCGGCCCTCCCATCATCGTCATCTACCTCGTGTCCGATGCCGGGAGCGTGTTCGGCGGCTGGCTCTCGTCGACGCTCATCACGCACGGCTGGACGGTCAACCGCTCGCGGAAAACGGCGATGCTCGTGTGCGCGGTCGCCGTCGTGCCGATCGTCATGGCGTCACGGGTGGAGAGCCTGTGGACGGCGGTCGCGCTCATCAGCGTCGCGGCGGCGGCACATCAAGGGTGGTCGGCGAACGTGTACACGCTCGCGTCGGATATGTTCCCGCGTCAGGCGGTCGGCTCGGTGATCGGGTTCGCCGGGATGGCCGGCGCGGTGGGCGGCATGCTGATCGCGAAGGTGACCGGGTACCTCCTGCAGACGACCGGAAGCTATCTCCCGGTGTTCGTCATCGCCGGCACGACGTATCTCGTGACGCTCGGACTCGTCCATCTGCTCTCGCCGAGGCTCGAGCCGGCCCGGATCGTTTGATCAATGGCAGGCATGCTGTACACGCGACGTGAGCTCGCCAGACTGGCCGCGGTCGCTCTGCCCGGTGTGCGGGGTCTCCTCGACCAGAGGCGCACGGTGCAGTGTGGCTACTGTTCCGGCCTGAAGGGCGTGCCGGCGGCGAAGGCAGCGGGGTTCGACTACGTCGAGCTCCCCACGACCGAAGTCGCCGCGCTGTCAGACGTCGACTTCACGGCCGCCGCACGCACCCTGCGTGACGTCGGCCTGCCGACTCCGGTGACGAACCTGTTCCTGCCCGCGACGCTCAAGGTCACCGGGCCACAGATCGATAAGGATGCTCAGACGGCGTACGTCGGCCAGGCGTTCGATCGCCTCGCCCAGCTGGGCGTCAGCCTGGTTGTGTTCGGCAGCGGGGGCGCCCGGCGCGTGCCCGACGGGTTCGCGCGAGACGAGGCATTCGCCCAGCTCGTCGACTTCAGTCGACGCGCGGCGCGTCTCGCCCGGCCCCGCAGCATCACGATCGCCGTCGAGCCGCTCCGCCGGCAGGAGACCAACATCATCAATTCCGCGGCGGAGGGGCTGGAACTGGTCGAGGCGGTCGGCGATGAGACGTTTCAACTGATGGTGGACTTTTATCATCTGGCGAGCGAGCATGAGGGCCCGGATATCATTGTGCGCGCGCGGGAGCACCTCCGGCACATCCACATGGCCAATCCGAACGGCCGCGTGTTTCCGCTCGCCTGGGATGAATTCGACTACGAGCCGTTCTTCGCGAATCTGCGTCGGATCGGCTACGACCAGCGCATCAGCGTCGAAGCGTCGACGCAGGATCTGATCGGGGACGCGCCGCGGTCGATTGCGCTGCTGCGCCGACACGCGACCGGTGACTAAGAGCGCAACGCGCTCTGAGAAGGAGGACTCCGTGGCACCAGACAAAGACCCGCGGGCCGGCATGTCACGTCGTGAGTTCACGGCGCGGCTGGGCGCCGCCGCGGCGGGCGTCGCCGTCGGGGCCGGGCGCCTGGAAGGGGTCGCCCACGCGACGGCGAGGGCCACCAAACGCGTGATCGGCGCAAACGATCGCGTCGTGATCGCCAGCATCGGGATCCGCGGACAGGGCAACGCGCTCAAGCGCGGCTTCGCACGTTTGAAGAACGTCGAGCACAAGGCGTTGTGCGACATCGACGCGAACCTCGCCGCCGAACGCATCAACGACCCCCGCTTGCAGGACGTGCCGACGTTCAAGCCGAAGTTTGTTCAGGACCTTCGCCGCGTCCTCGACGACAAGGACATCGACGCGGTCGTCATCGCTGCGCCGAACCACTGGCACGCGCTCGCCACAATCTGGGGCCTGCAAGCCGGCAAGCATGTATACGTCGAGAAGCCCGCCTCCCACACCGTGTGGGAGGGCCGGAAGATGATCGAGGCCGCGGCGCACTACGACCGGCTCGTGCAGGTCGGCACGATGAACCGGAGCCGGCCCGCGGTGATCGACGCGATCAAATTCATTCACAGCGGCGGGATCGGCAAGGTGTCCGTGGCGCGCGGCCTCTGCTTCAAGCCGCGGCCGGCGATCGGCAAGTACCCGGACGGTCCGATGGCGCCGGGCGAGAAATACGCGTTGACCGTCACGTCGACCACGTACGAGCCGACATACGACGAACAATACCTGTCGAACGTCGACTACGACCTCTGGCTCGGACCGGCGCCGAAGCGTCCGTTCAACCGCAACCGGTTCCACTACAACTGGCACTGGCATTGGGATTACGGCAACGGCGACACGGGCAATCAGGGCCCGCATCAGTTCGACATCGCGAGGTGGGGCCTCCAGAAGCAGGAGCACCCGATCAAGATCCGCTCGGTCGGCGGCTACTTCGGCGAGGAATCCTCGCAGGAAACCCCGAACGAGCAGACGACGATGTACGAGTACGCCGATGGCACGGTGATGGAGTTCGCCACGCGCGGCGGCTTCACGAACGACGAAGCCGGCGTCCGCATCGGCAACATCTTCTACGGCACCAAGGGATGGCTGTGGATCGAGGAACGCGGCAGGAGCTGGCAGTCGTATTTCGGACCGAAGAACGAGAAGGGCCCGGGCACGCAGCCACCGTCTGAGGAACGTTCGGAGACAACGGGGCTGACCACGATCGAAACGCCGCACTACCAGAATTTCATCGACGCCATCCGCGCCGACAATACGAAGCTCCTCGCGTGCGACATCACGGAAGGGCATCTCTCGTCCACGCTGCCGCACCTGGCGAACATCTCGTACCGCGTCGGACGCTCGCTCGTATTCGATGGCCGCACGGAGTCGTTCGTGAACGACAAGGACGCGGATCGACTGCTGACCCGCGAGTCGTATCGGAAAGGATTCGAAATCCCGGGGGCGTTTACGTAACGAGCAACGTCTGGAGCGGGTTCGGGGTTCAGGGTGCTGGGTGCTGGGTTCGTGCCGGGTGCTGGGTGCTGGGTTCGTGCCCGGTTCTGGGTGCTGTGTTCAGGGATTCGGGTTCTGCGTGCATGCCGAACCCCTGACCCTGGACGCTGGACCCTGGACGCTGAACCCTGGACGCTGGACGCTGAACCCTGGACGCTGAACCCTGGACCCTGGACACTGAACCCTGGACCCTGAACCCTGAGACGCTGAACCCTGGACGCTGAACCCTGGACGCTGAACCCAGCACCCTGAACCCGAACCGCACCCAGCACCCAGCACCCTGCGCCCAGAACCCCTCAGAGCTTTTGACCGAGTGTGTCGACGAGAAACCGGCGGTTGATCTCGGCGGACTCCTTCGGCGTTCGACCCGCGTCCGGCACGCGATCGAGCTCCACGACCGCCCAGCCTTGAAAATTGATCTCGTTCAGCGCCGCAAACACGCCGGGCAGGTCGACGCGGCCACGGCCGAGCTCCACGAACTGATAGCCTGCCGGCTGCGCCGACGCGCGCACGTCCTTCAGGTGCAGCACCGCGATCCAGTCGCGATACTTCCGAATGGCGGATGACGGATCGCCGCCGCCCTGCTGGAAGTGCGCCGTATCGAACAACAGGCGCACATGGCGGCGATCCGCGGCGTCCAGGACCGCCGCGACTTCTTCGGGCTTCTCGCCCGTGCTGTTCATGTGATGGTGATACGCGAGCGTGACGCCGGCATCCTGCACGCGCTTCCCGAGCTCGGTCAGCAGGCGTCCCGTTCGCTTGTAGTCGTCGGCGCCAACGGGACGACCCTTCGGGCGCTCGTCGATCACTTGCAGATACAGTCCGCCCGCGTCGTGGACAAAACGGGCGTGCTTGACGTGGAGATCGACCATCTCCCGCTCACGCGCCGGATCGATCGACAGGTTGCCGCTCGAGAAGACGGGAAAGGCGAGGCGTTTCTGAGCGAGCAGCTCGCGAAGGGCGGACGGCTTGTCGCCGAACACGTCCAGCAGTCCGTCACCGGACCGCAGCTGGATGCCACGATATCCGACCGCCGAAATCTCGTCGATGGCGGTCCGGTAGTCGTTGCCCCAGGTGATGCCGGCGTAACCGTACTGAATGTTCGCCGCGCTCTCGACCGTCCGGACGAGCGCGGTAAACGGAGCGGCCAGTATTCCCGCCAACAGCTGTCGACGCGTCACCATGAGTGCACCGTCCCGTCGCTGAGCCGGTTGACCGGCAGGGACGCTGGATCGTAAGGATACCGGACCGCCAGCGTTTCATCGATGTCCACGCCGAGGCCCGGCGCGTCGCCCGGATGCATCGCGCCGCGGTCGAACGTGTACGCGTGCGGAAACACGCGGTCGGTCTCATCGGTGTGCCGCATGTACTCCTGCACTCCGAAATTGTGGACGCTGAGATCGAAATGCAGCGCGCCCGCCATCGCGATCGGGCTCAGATCCGTCGCTCCGTGCGACCCCGTTCGCACGTGGTGCAGCTCGGCGAGCGCAGCGATCTTCCGCATGTGGCTGATGCCGCCGGCATGGACGACGGTCGTGCGGATGTAGTCAATCAGCTCTTCCTCGATGAGCTGCGCGCAGTCGTAGATCGTGTTGAACACCTCGCCGACGGCGATGGGCGTGGTCGTATGCTGACGAATCGTTCGGAACGCCGCCTGATGCTCCGCAGGCACGGGATCCTCGAGCCAGAACAGCCTCGCGGGCTCGAGCGCCCTGCCCAGCCGTGCCGCCTCGATCGGCGTCAGGCGATGGTGGACGTCGTGCAGCAGATGGACGTCGAACCCGAATTCCTGGCGCAATCGTGCAAAGAGCGGCGGCACGAAGTCGAGATAGCGCTCGGTGCTCCAGACGGTCTCGAGCGGGCGGCCTTTCTGTGCCGGTTCGTAATACAGGGTCCCGCGGCCGACGCCGTACGCATGCTGCACGCCCGGGATCGCGCATTGCGCGCGCACCGCGCGATAGCCCATGTCGATGTAGGTCTTGACGGCGGCGACGGTTTCGGCTTCCGTCGATCCGTTCGCGTGTCCGTACACCATGACCGACTCGCGCGAAGCGCCGCCGAGCAGCTGGTACACCGGCGCGTTCAGCGTCTTACCGCGGATGTCCCACAGCGCGGTGTCGACGGCCGCGATGGCCGACATCGTGACGGGGCCGCGGCGCCAGTACGCCCCTTTGTAGAGATACTGCCAGATGTCTTCGATTCGTCGCGCATCGCGGCCGATGACGAGCGGGATCACGTGATCGGTCAGATAGCTGGCGACGGCGAGCTCGCGACCGTTGAGCGTCGCGTCGCCCACGCCGTGGACGCCGTCCTCGGTGACGAGCTTCAGCGTGACGAAATTTCTTCCCGGACTGCAGACGATGACCTTGCCGTCGACGATTCGCATGTTGGCGCCGTCCTCTGCGGCAGCAGCGCGATCGCGAGCGCGCCCGCGATCGCCGTTCCGATGCGCGTGATGAATCCGGTCGTGTACGATCCGCTCTGCTCACGCAGGCAGCCGACGAGAAGCGGGACCGATCCCGCGACGAACAGGTAGCAACCGTTCCCTTCAGGCCCGAAGGCGATCGAGCGCGACTGCCCCGACGATGATCGAGCCGGTCACGATCTGCTGGACCCAGTTCGGCAATCCCAGCTGCGAGCAGCCAATCTGGATCACCGCCATGATCGCGGCGCCGGCGATCGTCCCGACCACGCTGCCCTTTCCGCCCGACAGACTGCCGCCGCCGATGATGACGGCGGCGATCACGTCGAGCTCGAGGCCGATGGACACCGTCGGATCTCCGACCGACAACTTCGAGAACTCCATGATGCCGGCCAGCGCCGCCAGCATCCCGGACAACGTGTACACCACCACCTTCGTGCGATTGATCGGCACGCCGCACAAACGAGCGGCCGGTTCGCTCGAACCAATCGCGAACACGTGCCGCCCGAACCGCGTGTATCGCAACGTCAGCGCGACGAGCACGGCCAGGACCACCGTGATCCAGATGCCGGTCGGCAGCCAGAACCCGCTGCCGTCGCGCACCGTCCGCAGCAGGCTGTTCAACCAGGTCACCGGCGCTTCGATCCGCCGTTCGTCCGCGAGTCCCTTGGCCGCCCCGCGCACCAGGAGCATCGTTCCGAGCGTCACGATGAACGGAACAACGCGGAGTTGGGTGACGAGCAGCCCATTGACGACTCCGCAGAGGGCCCCCGCGGCGATGGCGCTGGCGGCGGCAACCGCCGGTCCATGGTGCTGCAGCGTCACCGCCGTCGCGACCGTGCTCAACGCGACGACCGATCCGACCGACAAGTCGATTCCACCCGCGACGATCACCATCGTCATGCCGAGCGCCGCCACGCACACGATGACCGTTTGCCGCGCGACGAGCTCGAGGTTGGCGGCGCGGAAGAACTGAGCACCGACCAGCGCGCCGAAGAGCGCCAGAACAAGCGCCAGGCCGGCGAGGACACCCGCCTCGTCGAGCAGGCGCCGCCTGGCTACGACGCGCGAGCGTCCGACGCTTCCATCAACAGCGAGTGCTCGTTCCATTCGTCAACACCGCGCGCCGGCCCGAGGTGGCCGCGCGCCATCACGGCGATTCGATCGCACACGCCCAGCAGCTCCGGGAAGTAGCTGCTCACGAGCAGCACGGCCTTCCGGCGACCGACGAGCTCGTCGATCAGCCGGTAAATTTCCGCCTTGCTGCCGACGTCGATGCCCTTCGTGGGTTCGTCCAGGATCAGGACGTCCACATCGTGGTGCAGCAGGCGGCCGACGGCAACCTTCTGCTGGCTGCCGCCGGACAGCTCCGCCACCGGCTGCCGCTCGTCCGCGCACCGGATCGCCAGGCGCTCAATCCATTTCGCTGCCGCCGCACGCTGGCGGGAGGGCAGCACGATGCCCAGAGGTCCGAGCGGTTCGAGTCGCGACAGCGTCAGGTTGTCCGCGACGCTCAAGCCGCGTGCCAGGCCTTCGCGAGCGCGATCCTCGCTGAGCATTCCGAGTCCCTGGCCCCACCGATCGCGTGGACCGGCGCGGCCGCTGTGCGCAGCGACCGTGATCCGGCCGCTCTCCACCGCCTCGAGCCCGAAGATCGTCCGCAGCAGCCGCGTGCGGCCGGCGCCCAGCAGTCCGGCAATTCCGACGACTTCGCCGCGACGGAGCGCGAGCGTCGCGGCACCGGGCATCACGCCGTCGAGATCCAGGATCACCTCGCCTGGCGTGCGCGACGCGTGCGGGTACAGGACGTCCACGCTCCGCCCCACCATCAGTCCGACAATGTCCTCGCTACGCACGCCGGCGGTTGTGCCCGCACCAGCGTTCCGTCCGTCGCGCAGGACGACGAATCGATCCGAAACCTGTTTCACTTCCTCGATGAAGTGAGAGATGTAGACGATCGCGATCCCCTGGCGCTTCAACCGGCCCATCAGCTCGAACAGCCGGCGCACGTCGACGTGGGCCAGGCTGCTCGTCGGCTCATCGAGCACGAGAATGCGGCACCCGCTCGCGAACGCACGCGCGATCTCCACGAGTTGCTGAAGAGCGGGAGGAAGATCGGCGGCGACGGCGTCCGGGGCGATGTCGGCGTGCCCCAGTTCCGCGAGCGCGGCCTCGGCGGTCCGTCGCATCCGGCCGCGATCGATGATGCCAAGCGGACCACGGGCCGGCTCGACACCGAGCACGATGTTCTCCATGACCGTCAGGTGCGGCGCGAGCGAGGGTTCCTGGTGAATCATCGCCACGCCGGACTCTCGTGCCGCAAGTGGATTCCGCGGTGCGAACGGCCGGCCGTCAAGGCGCATGGCGCCGGCGTCCGGCATCAATGCGCCGGCGAGGATGGCCATCAACGTGCTCTTGCCCGCGCCATTCTGGCCCACGAGCGCCGAGACTTCTCCCGCGCACACCTGCAGATCGACAGCGTCGAGCGCGATCGTCGCGCCGAAAGACTTGCAGATGCCGCGCATCTCGAGGCGCGGCGCCGTCGAGTCCTCCCCTACGGGTTCAGCCATCGCTTGAGATCGGGATGCAGCAGATCCTGCACATCGGGATCGTCCATGTGGTCGCGCGCCACCAGCCTGACGCCCGTGTCGATGCGCGCCTCGACGCGCTCGCCGTGGATGTGCGCGACGAGCGTCTTGACGCCGACGTAACCCATCCGGACGGGGTCCTGGACAACGATGGCGTCGAGGTGTCCGTCGCGCATGCCCTTGAGCAGCGTGTCGGACGCATCGAAGCCGATGAAACGCACCTTGCCGCCCCACCCGTTGTCGACGAGCACGCGCATCATCGCCAGCGTCGTGGACTCGTTGGGTGTGAAGATGCCGTCGACGTCGAGGCTGCCGTCCGATCGCTTGAGCCCGCTCAGCAGCGCCTCGCTCTTCTTGTAGGCGCCCTCGACGTCCGCTCCCCCGTACTGGTTCGCGCTGACGATCTGCAGGCCGGCGTGGGCCCGGACGGACTCGAGAAACCCTTCTTCCCGCTGAATCGTGCTTTCGGAGCCTTCGGCGTAGCGCAGCAGGACGATCCGTCCCTTGTCGCGAAGAAGGGTCGCAAGATGATCCCCCGCCAGCCGACCCGCAAGGCGGTTGTCGGTCGCCACGAAGCTGACGTAGTCGTTCCCCTTCAGGCCCGAGTCGATCACGACGACGGGGATTCCGTTGCGTTTCGCGTCGGCCACCGGTTGGGCGAGCGCGACCTCGTCGAGCGGCGCCAGCACGAGTCCCGATACGCCGCTCGTCACGAACCGCTCGACTTCGGAGATCTGTGACTCGCGCTCGTCCTCGCGCAGCGGTCCGCGCCAGACAATCGTGACCCCCAGCTCCTTGCCGGCTTTCGCGGCGCCCGCGTGGATGCTCTGCCAGAACGCGTGCGAGGTCCCCTTGGGAACGACCGCGATCGTCAGCGCCCCTGCGTCGGGCTGGCTGGTGTTCCGACACCCCGCCGCGAACAGCAGAAACAGCGCGATGAACGTGCCCATCCTGGGCGTCGTCACGGTTTGACCCTCCGGGGCCGTCAGGTAACTACAATTTTCCGATAAAGTCATCCTCTTTCCTGACCCACCTCTGGGCGCTAGCAGTCGGTGCGCCGCTGCTAGGCCGATCGTCGCCACGGCGACCGGGAGCGGCAGCGGCATGTGGGGACGCGGACTCGTGGAGCGATATCCCGATCTGCTGGAATTGGTCGGGCTCTGCGACGTCAACCCGAAACGCACGACTGCCGCGGGCCACGAGGAATGGTATTCGTCGATGGCCCGCCGCTATCGTGCAGTGACACATCAGCGAAGGCAGCAACCTGTCAAGACTTGCGCGTTTCTGCTACCCGGAAGCGGCACCCTGTGTGTTGACATAGACGGCGTAGATGGATTGGCTCGCGGCCATGAACAGCCGGTTGCGCTTCGGCCCCCCGAAACACAGATTGGCGCAGACCTCGGGCAGGCGGATCCGGCCGACGAGCTTGCCCTGCGGCGTCCAGATCGTGATGCCGTTGTAGCCCACGCTTCGTCCGGCGTTGCTCGAACACCACACGTGCCCGGTCACATCGCACCTGATGCCATCGGGCGAACATTTCACGCCGTCGATCATGAAATCGGAGAACCGCCGTGCATTGGAGACGCGTCCGTCGGCAACGTCAAGCGCGAAGGCGTCGCCCTTCCCGCCCGGCCCAGTGTCGCCAGGCCCCCGGCCCGTGCTCGCGACGTAAAGCGTCTTGTAATCGGGAGAGAACGCGAGGCCGTTCGGATCCGGTACCTGATCCTCGCCGATGACTTGCGCGACGGCGCCGCTCTTGTCGATGCGATACACGGCGGTCGGCAGCTCGCGCGGCTCGGGGCGGCCCTCATAGAGACTCCGGCCGTAGGGCGGATCGGTGAACCAGTAGCTGCCATCCGGGTGCGCGGCAACGTCGTTCGGTGAATTCAGACGCTTGCCGTTGATCGATTCGGCGAGCGTCGTCACCGATCCGTCGTGCTCGTAGCGGACGACGCGTCTGGTGAGGTGCTCGCACGACACCTGGCGACCCTGGAAGTCGAACGTGTTGCCGTTCGAGTTGTTCGACGGTGCGCGGAAGACGGTCACGCGATCGTCGTCCTCAATCCAGCGCAGCTGACGGTTGTTCGGGATGTCGCTCCACACGAGATAGCGCCCCACTCCGCTCCACGCCGGGCCCTCGGCCCAGAGCGCGCCCGTCCAGAGACGCGTGATGGCGCTGTTCCGCTGAATCAGGCCATCGAACTCGGGGTCGACCGTGATGATGTCCGGGTCGGTGAAGTAGGTCGGCGGCGGCGCGTTCGGACCGAAGTCGCGCGGAGGATTGGTAACCGTGCTCGGCGGCTGCGCCGGCGTCTGTGCGGTGGACCGGGAGCCGCTCAGCAGCGCGGCTCCCGATACCCCGATGGCTTTGATGAACCGGCGTCGAGACGCCATAGTCATTCGATTAGAACTTTACCTTGAGCGCCAGCGGCATCTGACGCTCGGTCGTGCCGCACGTCGCGCAGGACGGACTTCGTGAGCATAGCCGAAGTCGTTCCGAACGCCGAGCTGCCGAACGTGGAGTTCGGGTTGGCAGACTGCGCATGATTACGTCTTACGAAGGCGGACGGAATTGACGGCGTCCACGACGGGTTCGTAGTTCTACGTCTGTTCGGCCCGCTGCAACAGCGTCTTCAGACCGGCCATGCTTCGACGCGACGACTCCTCCGGTGTTCCGCCGCCGCGCCAGTGCGTCTCGAGCGACATCGCGCCGGTGTAGCCGTCGCGTTTCAGCGCGCGGAACTGTCCGACATAGTCGATCGTTCCAGAACCCATCGCGGCCCACTCGGTCTTCCCGCCGCCGACGTTGACCGCGTCCTTCAGGTGCATGTGGGCGATGCGATTCTTCGAAATCGCGGCGTATCCGTCCGGGAACGGCGTTTCACCGCGCATCGCGGCGTTACCAGGATCCCAGTTGAGCATGAGCGCCCGCCCGGCGATGGCGCTGAGGAGACGTCCGGCCTCTGCGCCCGTGGCGGTGTTGCAGGCATACTCGTTTTCGAGTGTCAGCGTGACGCCGCTTCTGGCTGCCTTGACCGCGGCCTGCCGCACGCGATCGTCGATCGCAGCGCGGTGCAGCGTCTGATCCTCGAGCCGCCAGAAGTCGAAGATGCGAATCGGCGGGTTGTCGAACGCCCTCGCCAGCGCGAACGCACGCTCGAGCAGCTCGTCCTGCTGTTCGAATGTGAAATCGGAAGCACCGAATTCCGGCTTCTTCGGGCTGTAGGGTGACTTGGGCGCACCGGGCCAGTCCGTCTTGAAAATCGGCGACGCGATCTCCGACACGCGAAGATTGAACTTTTTCAGAATGGACTGTGCTTCCGCAATATCCTGCGCGTTCCAGTTGATTACGTTCTTGTCGTGCATCGCGCGGAGCTCGACCCATCCGAGGCCGAATTCACGTGACGCGATCTCGCAGGCATGGCCGAGGTCCTGGGAAATCTCGTCGGTGATGACCGAGAGCTTGAACGGCGAGGAACTGAGCGCGCGGCCGAGCGGCAGCGCGGCGACGCCGAGGCTGAACAGAAACTCGCGTCGTGACGGCATACCAGCCTCCCGCGTCATGCTAACTCAAAACTGGAGGATGGCGTCCCGGCCGATGGCGCTATAGTGATCGTGTGCGCTCGCGCTGGTTGCTGATGGTGGCCGTGGTCGGGGTCTTCGGGCTGCCGCTGCATCTCGACGCGCAGGGCGGGGGCTCAATCGGTGTCCAGACCGGCCGACCCGTCAGGGCACATCCCGCGCCTCGTCCATCGATGCCGTCCGGCCCCAGGCCTCGCGGCACGATCACGACATTCCCGCTGTTTCCGGGCGCCCGGGAACATCGACTGTTCTATTTCCGGTCGTCGTTCCTCGGATTCGTCGCCTTCGATCCGTATTGGTGGTGGGCTCCGGACGTCGCTGACGAAAACCTCGTGCCGACGCCGGCATTGCCCCCTCCAGGCCCGCGCTTGATGGGCGGCCTCCAACTGGACGTCGAGCCTCGCCGGGCGTTCGTGTATGTGGACGGCTTCCTCGTGGGGACGGTCGATCAGTTCAAGGGCTATTTTCAGCATCTCGAGACGAGCGCCGGATATCACGTCATCGAGTTCATCTCGCCCGACTACGAGCCGCTGATGACGGGCGTCACCGTCGTGCCGAACAAAACCACGACGTATCGAGCGTTCCTGAACCGGGCCAGCGGTCGTTGACAGGAGGGAGTCATGCGGATGCGTACGACGAGTGCGGCGGCCGTGTTAGCGATGGTCCTGGTATTCCCGAACTCTGCCCGGAGTCAGGCGCTTCCGGTGCCCGGAGTGGACGCCGCGCGCGATGTGCCGAACGCCAGGGAAATCCCGGACGCAAAGACGGACTACAAAGTGTTGTTCGACGCCGCGCGGGGACCCGAGAAAACGACTGACGTGAATCCGATGCTGACGGCGGTGGCGCGCTACGTCAACACGCTGGCCAAGGTCGGCGTCCCGGCCGAGCATAGGAAGATCGCGGTCATCTTCCACCAGGGGGCGACGCCTGCGATCTTGAAGAGCGAGGAATTCAAGAAGCGCAACAACGGGCAGGACAATCCGAACATCGCCATCATCCAGGCACTGACGAAAGCGGGTGTCGAATTCCACGTATGCGGCCAAGCGGTGCTCGGCGCGAAGATAGACCCCAACGACATCCAACCGGAGATCCAGCTGGATCTGTGGGCGCTCACGACCATCGTCAACATGGAACTGCGCGGATACGTACGGATCGGCGGGTAACATCAATCCCAGAATCTGAAGCCAAGCTTGGTGAGCAATTCTCTGCCGGCGCCCACGTAGACGAAGTACTTGTCGTCCACGGTGAAGATCGACTCGGGGTTCGCGACCAGGCGTTCGATCCCGCCGGTGCAGATCGGAACGTCCCAGCAGCCCGGCGCGCCGCTCTGGTTCGTGTAGCCGACGACGGCGACAGGTTCTCCGTTCGCCAGCGCTCGATTGACCTCTTTGACATAGGGCGGATATCGACCGAGCGGATCGGCCCACCGTGAGATCACTCTCTCATTGCTGTAGAAAGTCAGCTGTGAATCCAGCATGCCGTTCATCGAGAAGACGTGCCTGACATCCTTGACCTGGAGATAATTGAACACCTGTTGCAGTCTCTTCGCTTCGGTCCAGCGCTGCGGCGGATTCGTCCACAGGAAGTTGAACGCGCTGAACTCGCGCATCGACAGCGATCCGAGCACCACCATGACTGCCGTGACCGCGAACACCGCGCTCCTGGGCACGAGGCGTCGATCGGCGAGATCGACGAGCTCCACGCCGGCGAGCGGCACCAGCAACCCGCTGAGCGGGAGCAGGTACCTGGCGTCGCGCGCGCTCAAGAGCGCCCATTCGGCGACCAGCAGCGAAAAGACCGACACGAAAAGCAGATGCGACAGAAGACAGTACCGCTTCGTGAGAAGACGGTACAGCTGGATGAGCACCGCGCCTGAAAGGACACCGTACCAGACAACCGCGAAGATTTTCGTGACGGCCCCTGGCGGGTCGATCGACCAGTACAGATAGTACGAACCAGTCAGCGCCACGTACACTTGTTGCGCGACACGCGGCAGCGAGCCAACGAGATCGGGATTACCCACCGTGGGACCTCCCCACGCCTCGCTCGTCGTCGCGGTTCCGAATTTGACGAGCAGGACGGCCGCCGCCGCAACGCACAGATAGCTGACTGCCCATGACGGCCGGCGGCGTGTGACGAGCACGGCAGCGACGATCGGGAGCACGCCGGGCAGCCACAATGGCTGCGCCAGATAGATCAAGGACGTCAGAGCGCCCGCGACGAGCCATCGCACCACCGTCTCGCGCTCGCGGTCCTGCACGAGCAGCCACACCAAGACGGCGCTCGCCGCAAAGGACGTCACATACCCGCCGCCGTCCCTCAGCGACCAGACCGCCCAGGCAGGATTGAGCACGAGGACCGCGCTCGTCCAGAAACTTCGAGTGCCGCCCAGGAATCTCGATTGAGCCAGGTACAGGAACACGATGCCCACCGTCCAGAGCGCGAGCCCCGCCAGCTTCAACGGCACCGCCCCGACGCCGGCGATGAGGAAGCTCAGCGCCCCCGCGACCGTTTCCACCGGGGAGAAGGCATAGCGCTGCCCATAGAAGAAAATCGGAAACTCTTTTCCCTGGGCCACATGTTTGGCCATCAGGCCGAGGATGGATTCATCGCCGTCGACGAGGAGGTTCGGGCTTCGCAGTTGTGGAAGTCGAGAGACGACACTGATGGCCACGAGGGCGAGGACATGGAAGGATGTGCGCAGCCTGCCGCGAACCGCCTGGGATTGCGTACTCGGATTCAGCGCTGGAGGTGCCAAGCGGCCGAACTATAACGTGAGGTATCGATTTCCAGCCTACTGCTTGTCGTAGACCCTGACGTTGCTGATTGATTGCCCGTCCGCGTTCACGCCCTTCGTCGTGATGGTCATGGTCTTGCCGTCCTTCGATATGACGTTGGTGGACGTCAGGACGATCTTTCCGGCCCTCTTGCGGATGACCTCGTACGTACTGGCGCTGATGCGCTTCCAGGCCGTCGTGTCGTAATCCATGTTCGCTGTGGGATGGTCCTTGCCGTCGAAGCTGATGGCGAGGTTGTTCATATCGGGATTGATCGGCTTTCCTGACGCATCGATACCCTGCAACAGCGCCACCCATTGTGGTCCCGCTGCCTGAAAAGTCAGGGTCTGCTTCCTGGGCGGCGGTCCGGGGCTGAACGTGGATTGGGCCAGGTTGAGTTCCCACGTGCCGACACGGGCCTCGATTTGTGCGGCGGCGACCGCCGCGACGGTGACCACTAAGAAGAACGAGACTTTGACTGCCTTCATCAATCGACCCTCCTGGGCACTCCCTTTCGGCCTCCCGCTCTCCAATAGATTCTAGCCCCCACGGAATTCTTCGGGTCGTCACAGATCACCTTCGCCGACGAGCGAACCGCCAACGGTATCAGAGTCGTGGAGACGTCCACCGATCCCTACGTCGTCAAACTGACTTCGGTAGCGTAGCGCACCACCTGGAACGACAGAGTCGCTGATCAGCTCAGTCCTTCACGTAAGTCGTAGATACAGTGGGATTCGAATCGGTCTCAGTGCCTGCTGCGTCGGACTTGGTCCCAGTCTCGCCTCTTCGTTTTTGGTCCGACTGGCGGTGCCGAATGGTCCTGACCGCACCCGCCTTTACGCGTGCGCGCTTCTTCGCGGCTGTGCGGGCCGGTGGCGCCACGCTCAGCGGCCGGCGCTTTGCCGGATCCATGCGCTCCCGGTCGCGGACGAACGCCTTGATGATTTTCAGGGCCGCGCGCGCCTCGCGTTCCGTGCGCATGCCTTTGAAATAGCCATCAAGCTCTTTTTTCGCGCGACGTACCTCCTGGTCGCGGAGATCCTGATCTGCGCCGTGATTGTGCGGAATTCGAGTTCGTGATGCGGCCATCGGCCTAGCTCCCAAACGAGATCGGCAGGAAAGCCGATCCTAGCATCATCGTCTCCCCATCATCCTCTTTCAGCACCGAGATCCGCATCGGCCTCGATCTCCACGAGATACTCGTCGCCCACGAGCGCGGCAGCAATCAGGGTATTGGCCGGCTGAATTGCGCCGAAGCGTTCGCCGTGCGCCCGGGCGACGGGTTCCCAGTCGACCAGATTCCTGACGTACACGCGCGTGCGGACGACGTCGGCCAGGGTGGCGCCGAGCGACTGCAGCGCGCCTTCGATCTTGTCGATGACGAAGTGCGTCTGCGCGGCAGGATCGCTTCCGCCGATGACGCGGTCGCCCATCGTCGCGGTCGTACCCGAGACGAAGATTCGCGGACCCTGCCGGACCGCTCGTGCGAAGCCCGCGACGGCCTCCCACGAAGTGTCGCTCAGGCAGAGCATCCGCGCCCCCTCTCGCGAGACCGTCCGATAGGGCGCGGGCATCGAGTCGAGGTGATGGCTGAGGTCGCCTGACGCGGTCAGGAACGGGGGCCTGCGGTATTCGTCCCCGCAATCGCCGGGAATCGCCTTGAGCGTCGCCAGCGCGGACCGAATCTCGGAACGGTCGCGATCGGTGAGCGCCAGCGAAAAGAGCCTGAGCGTATCGTCGATGTGTTCACGTTCGCCGAGACGGGCGCCGATGATGACGCCCGCCACGCCGGGCTCGTCCAGGATGAAGCGACTCGCGACGTTGGCGATGGAGACGCCATGGCGCGCCGCCACGGATGCAGCCGCCGTCAGCACGCGTTGCAGCGCACTCCATCCGCCGGCAATCCGGAGGAAGCGGCCGTACTTCATCAGGGACCACGTGGCGAGGCGATCCCAATCGGGCTCCGGCGCTCCGAGCCAGCGTTCGGTGAGCCAGCCGCCAGCCAGGGTCCCGTACGCGAGCAATTGCACGCCGTGCTCGACACAGAAAGGGCCCAACCCGCCCGCTGCACGCTGATCAAGCAGCGAGAACGACACCTGGTTCGACACGACGTCGATGCCGCTCGCGACGACGACGCGGAGGTGGGCGGTGTCGACGTTGGTCAGGCCAAGGTGACGGATGAGGCCCTCGGTCTTCAGATCCTGAAGGTCGAACAGCGTCTCGAGCCAGCTCGCATCGGCGTAGTTCCAGGCGTGGTACTGCAGGAGGTCGATCGCCTCGACGTCGAGGCGGCCGAGCGCGCGCTCGACTGCCGCGCGAACGTCGGTCTTCGAGACCCGTCCCGGCTTCGGCACCCATTTCGTGAAGAGCTGCACGCGCGGTTCCGTCGCCCGCGACCGGAAGAGGCCGGCGACAAGTTCGGCCGGCCCGTAGTGATCGGCCATATCGAAAGTGGTCAGCCCCGCTTCGACGTAAGGTCGCATGGCGGCTGACGCGCGATCCAGGTCCAGCGTGCGCCCGTCCCGTTGCATGTCGGCGAGCTGCCAGAGTCCGGTAAGGACGCGCGAAATAGACAGACCAGGCGAGAGGTCACAGCGTTCCACGATCGGCGCCGGCGAGCGCATCGAGGTCATCGGATCATTCCGCGGGCAGCGCGGCAAAGCGCGCGCGGAGGTCGACGCCGGCCCGGCGAAGCCCTCGAACTTGAAGCCAGTACACGAACGAACCCATTGCCATCACCGCGGCCCAGACCGGCGTCGAGCGAAAGTACCAGGCCTCGGCCCGCCCCGTCAGGTCCTTCCACGTATGCACGCCCAGGAACACGGTCAACACGATGACGCCAAGGGCGGCCGCTATCGTTCGTGCCCGTGGGTCTGGCAGAACGGTAATCGATCGCGCGAGCGTTGGATTGCGCCGCGGCAGTGTCAGCACCGACACGGCCATCATCAGGAAGTTCACCAGCATCGATGACACGAGGATGTCCACGCCGAGAAAAAAATCGCCCGCCAGATGGCTGCCGAAGATGCCGAGCGTGGCCATCGCCGCGCTGGCTGCAATGGCGACGTGCGGCGTCCGCAAGACCGGATGCACGGAGGCAATGACTTGCGGAAAAATTCCGTCGTCGGCCCAGGCAAACATCAGGCGCGAAACCGCCAGCAGCATCGCCGGCAAGTCTTTGGCTAGCGCGACTGCCGCGGCCGAAATGATGATCGCGGTCCAGAACGGCGGCAGCAGGTACCCCAGTAACCCCGGCGCCGTCAGATCTCGCCGCCGTGCTTCGTCGGCGATGTACTGCCAGGGCACCGCGTGGTAGACCGCGGCGGTGAAGAGCATGTAGAGCACACCGACCGACCCGACTGCGAGCGCGATCGCGAGCGGCAGATTGCGACTGGGATTCTTTGCCTCTCCGCCCGCCTGTGCGATCGAGTCGAAGCCGATGAACGACGCGAAGAGGACGGCCGACGCGGAAAGAAACGTCCACGCGCCTGGCAACGCCTCGCCCGTGGGGATCGCCCGTCCATCGCGTGCGAGCAGCGCGGAGGCGAAGTCGGCATGGTCGAACGAGAAGCCGGCCACGATGACCACACCCGCCAGAACGAAAGTGAGGAGCATCAGCGGCACCATCAATCGTTCGTACAGCACGACCCCGAGCAGGTTGACCCCGGCCGCGGCCCACAGCACCGCCAGCGACACCGTCAGGCGCACCCACCCCGTGTCGAGCGACGCCGCGGCAGCGGTCCAGCCGATTGCCACGGCGACGTCTCGAACGAAGGGCACGAACACGTACGAGACGACGCCAGTCGCGACCGACAGCGCGAACCACTGCGAGAACGATGCGACGAAGCCCAGGTACGGACCGAGGCCGCGGCTCACATAGACGTAGCTGCCACCGGCGCGCGGCATGGCCGATGCGAGCACGGCGTACGCAATCGCCGCGAGCACCGCCGGGAGCGCCGCGAAGGCAAAGGCTTCCAGCACGAACGGGCCGATGCCGGGGACGTTGCGCTGGATCATGAAAGGGATCACGTTGATGCCCGCGCCGACCATGGAACAGACGCCGGTCGCGGTCAGGCCGGCCAGGCCCATCGCACGGGCGAGGCGTGGCTCGGTCCGTCCCGTAGCAGGCGGCATCGGCGGATTCTACCGCTGGTACCAAGACACGGTCAGCCACGAAGGCACGAAGAAATTCACGTGGTTTTGCTTCGTGTCTTCGTGGCCTGCTAGGTTGTGAGCTTCCCCCGCGCGGTTGAGACGCGGTTATCAGTCGAATCGCCGCGAATCCCCGCTCGTAACAGCGTCGCTGACGCGTAGGCCACGACGACCAGCACGAGCCCGCGCAGCGCCCCGAGCGGCAGGGACTTGACGAGCCACACGGCGACGACCACTCCCGGAATTCCACCGAGCGTCAGTCCAAGCGCCACAGGCCGGTGCAGGCGGCCGGCGCTGACGAACCGGACACCGGCGATCGTCGCGACGAACGCACCCGATCCCATCATGATCGGAAACGCGGCCTTCGGATCCATCCCGAGGAGGCTGAACAAGACGAGGGACGGCGCATAGTTGCCGATCCCGAGCGTCAGCAGCGCACCCAGCGCGAAGTTGACGACGAGCGCGAGGACGAAGGCCGACGGTGTGAGTGCGAGCGCGGAGCCGCCCTCCGGAAACCGACCGAGCAGGCTGACGATCATGAACACGACGGCCACCAGGAGCGCGCTGCCCATGCCGAGCTGGACCGCGCGGCGTGAAAGTGAAGCGACAATGCCGGCGCCGATCCACCCGCCCGTCACGCAGACCACGATGAGCGCCGTCATCTGCCAGGGATCGACACCGACGACACTGATGAAGAGCAGCGCCTGCATCAGCACCGGCAACGCGTCACCGACGATGATCGTCCCCGGGATCAACTCATCCGGCACCAGGCCGAAGAGCCGAAATGCCGCGGTGGTGGTCGCAAACGATCCAATGCCAAGCGTGTCGAAGAAATTGGTGACGAACCCGATGAGAAGATCGAGCGGTGTCGGACCCGCCGCGGTCACGCCCCGGCCGGCGACCCGCCTCGTCTCCATCGTCCAGCGGATGACGAGCAAAAGACCGCTCGCCACCAGAGCGCCGAGCAGAATCCGTACGAGTGTCACGTGGTCACGCGCGGGCGTTCACTCGGGCGCCGCGCCCGAGAGCGCGGCTATAGTACTACCCACGAGGAACCGCATGAGCGATCGTGACGATACGTTCGACCTCTACGATCTGCGCGTCGAAGTGGTGGCGACCGGATCGGCCCATGGTGTGCGGCCACCGCGCCGGCGACTGGCTCGAATTGCGCGGGGAGAACCTCACGCTGCCCGCGGGCCAGCCCTTCTCTATTTATGCGCTGGCGGCGCTCTTGCCGATTCTTCCGGCGAAGCAGCGGGTGACCCACCCGCACGACTGGATGACCACGGACGCCGAGATCGCGTGTCCCGACCCCAACTGCGGCGCGCGGTTCCGCATCACGCGTATCGGCACGCGCGCGTTTCGCCACCGCGATGTGACGGCCGTGCCACTCCCACCAAAATGATCGTCCAACGGCCCCGCGTCGAGCTCGCGCCCGGCTACTCAATCTCGCGCCTGCTGAAAGGCGGCTGGCAGCTGGCCGGCGGTCACGGCGCCGTCGACACGGCCGGGGCGATGGCCGACATGGATCGGTTCGTGGACGCGGGAATCACGACTTTCGACTGCGCGGACATCTACACCGGCGTCGAAGCCCTGATCGGCGAGTGGCTGAAGCGCAGGCGTGCGCGCGGCGCCACCGTTCCGGTCCAGGTGCACACGAAATACGTGCCCGACCTCGATCGGCTCCCAAGGCATTCGCGGGCCGACGTCGTGCGCGGCGTCGATCGCTCGCTCACGCGACTGGGAGTGGATCGCCTCGACCTGGTGCAGCTGCATTGGTGGGACTACGACGTGCCGGGTTACGTGGACGCGGCCGCGTGGCTCGACGAGCTGCGCCACGCCGGCAAGGTCCGGCACATCGGCCTGACCAACTTCGACCAGACGCGCCTGCTGGAAATTCTCGCCGCCGGCATCCCGGTCATCTCGCACCAGGTCCAGTATTCAGTGCTCGATCGGCGGCCGGCCAACGGCATCGCCGCACACTGCGCGCGCAAGAGCATCGGTCTTCTCTGTTACGGCGCGCTGGCTGGCGGATTCCTCTCAGAGCGATACGTGGGCCGCGCCGATCCCGCCTCGCCGCTCGAGAATCGATCGCTCGTGAAGTACCGGCTGATCATCGACGAGTTCGGCGGATGGGACCGCTTCCAGAACGTGCTGGCGGCGCTCAACGAGGTGGCGGCGCGGCACGGCGTGGGCATCGGGGCGGTGGCAATCCGATGGGTGCTCGATCAACCTGGTGTATCGGGCGTCATCGTCGGCGCGCGCCACGCACGACACCTCGACCAGCTGAGACAGGCCTGCGCGCTTGCACTCGACGCCGACGACCGCGAGGCCGTTGCGCGCGTCCAGTCAGCATCGAATGGCCCGGCGGGCGATATCTACGACCTCGAGCGCGTGAAGGGTGGACCGCATGCGTCGATCATGCGATACACGCTCGCCAGAGATGTTCGATAGTATTCTTGCTTGTACCGACGACCACGATTGGATAGAGTCGTTGTGAGACGCTCGCCTCCCGGAGGAAACGTATGGCGAAATCAACGAGACGAACGACAAAGGCCGGGGCCACGAGGCCCGCACCAACGACTCTGCCGAGCCCGTCACCGCGCCCAACCGACAGTGACATTGCCAGGCGCGCGTTCGAGCTCTTCTGCGAGCGCGGTTGCCAGGTAGGACGAGATGTCGACGACTGGCTGGAGGCCGAGCGCGAACTCCGAGCGACGGTCTCTTCCACGGTTGAATCCGCCAGCGCGAGCGTGTGAGCATCGGAGCCCACCTCGCACCCCGCACGTTCGGAGGGCAAACGGCTTGATCGTTGCTTAGTCCGATAGTCCCTGGACTCGTCTGGCAAGGATGCCCTGAGATCTCGAGGAAACAGGGGCCGTTACCCGCAACGGATTTGTAACCGCAATCCGCACATTTGCGGTCGCGAGGGGGGCCAGGGATGGCAACTCGGACTGCGCTATCGCTGTTGTTACTGCTCGGACTGGCGCTCATCGCGGTAACAAGCGCCGCTCCGCTGCCGGACGGAACGAGCGGAATCGCAGCGCGATATCCTGCTGACGCGGGGATCGCGTCCGACCCGGCCGTCATCTTCGCCGACGACTTCGAGTCCTACAGCTCCGTGGCGGGCCTGACGAGCAAGTGGAGCGACGCGTACCACACCGCCAACATCCGCATCGCGACGGAACCGGGGAACGTCTTTGCCGGCGCGAAGGCACTTGAATTCACCGTGCCTCAGACGAACGTCGAAGTGTCGAACACGCTCGCAAAGGTGGTCAGCCCGGAACGGGACACACTGTTCCTGCGCTACTACTCCCGGTTCGACACCGGGTTCAACGTGCTGGGCTCCAGTCATGCCGGCAGCACCATCTCGGCTCACTACTGTTGTCCCGGCGTGCGCGCCGACGGCTACAACAAGTTCCTGGTCAGCTACGAAGCGTGGCGGGACGACCCGGCCACGGCCAATCCAGGCAGGCTCAACGCCTATGTCTACCATCCGGAGCAGCGCGATATCTGGGGCGACCATTTCTTTCCCACGGGAATGGTCCTGCCATTTTCGAGTGTGCCCTTCGATTTCGGCCCGACATTCGTTTCGCGCCCGGATGTCACGCCTGTGCTTGGTCGCTGGTACTGCTACGAGCTGATGGTGAAGGCCAACACCCCTGGCCAACGAGACGGGCGAATCGCCTTCTGGCTGGATGGACAGCTGATCGCCGACTTTCCCAACCTGCGACTGCGCGACACGACCGCGCTCACGATCGACCGCTTCACGATCGATCTCCACGTCCACGAAAACAACCTGGCGCTGGCCAGGAAATGGTACGACAACGTCGTCGCCGCGACGTCGTACATCGGGCCGATGGCCCCCGGGGCTCCACCGAGCGCGCCCACGGGTATTCGAATCGTTCGGTGAAAGTCGGCGGCCAGCCTGAGGGCCTTTTCATCCGCCGGACCGCCTCTTCTCCGCAATGATCTCCAGGACCAGCGGTGTCATCATCACCGTCGAGGGATCCTGCTCGGCTTCGGTGAACTCTCGATTGATTTCCTCGGCTTCCAAGTCGCCAAGGCGATCTTGTTCGCGCAGGCGACTCATTCCGGACCGCAGAAACGTCGAAGGCCACTGCCACAGAGCGTCCGATGGCCTGACGGCGAACACGAGCGGCTGCACGTGACGAACCTGAAATCCGGCTTGCGCCAGAAGTCGCGGAAGCGAGAGCCCAATGTCCGGCTCGCCTCCGCTCGCGCGCCAGCTCGCCATCACGGCCGTCACGAATCGCTCGAGCGTCGGCCGCGGGGGCATCAACCGCCACGATGCGTAGTCGCCGTATTCATGAAAGACGGCCACGCCGCCAGGACGCAGCGCTCGCGCCATCGACTCGACGAGCGACGTCGGCGAGGAGACGAAGCACGCCACCCAGCGGCACCACGCCACGTCGAATGACGTCACCGGCACTTCGTCGAGCATCAGATCGACTTCCTCGACACGAACATTCGAGACGCCGCGATCGGTGCAATATTTCCGCGCGGCGGCGACGAATCGGCTCGAGCGTTCAAGTCCGAGCACTTCTCCCTGCTCGCCCACCATCTCAGCCAGATCGGCTGACGCGAATCCAGGGCCGGACCCGACGTCAATCACGCGGCTCCCGCGTGTGACATGGGCCCTGCGCAAGGCAGACAGCATCCAGGGGCGCCAGACGGTATGCTGCAAGCCGAGCCTCTCGATCTCGGCGTCGTGCGTGCCCAGCACGTAGTCTCGATCGGCCATTCAGCTGCCCACTGTAGAGCGTTCGAGGCATCACGGCTTCCCGCTTCTTGCTCTCAAACCTTGACAGTGACGAGTCGCCAGCCGATACTCCGGCGACTCGGTATTCCGCGACGCCATCGGCTCGAGGCACGTTCAGGAGGCTGTCATGCGTGTGGCCGGTTTGATGATCCTGGTGGCGGCGTGCGCTTCCCTCACCGTGGCGCAGCCGGCGACCACGCTCGACTACGAATACTTCAAGACACGAGTCCAACCGATCCTGCTCGCGGAACGTCCCGGGCACGCGCGCTGTGTCGCGTGTCACGGGTCGGGTACGCCACTGCGCCTGCAGCCGCTTTCCACAGGGCGCACCTCGTGGACCGACGAGGAGTCGAGGAAAAACTTCGATGCGCTGCGTCGGGTGGTCGTTCCCGGCAGTGCCAAGAGCCGGCTGCTCGTCCATCCGCTCGCCGAAACCGCGGGCGGCGATTTCTATCACAACGGCGGCAAACACTGGACCTCTCAGACCGATCCCGAATGGCTGACGATCAAAGCGTGGGTGATGGGCGAGACGCTCGCCATGAGCGAGCGTCATCCGCGGATCATTCAGACCAACAGCGCCGGCGACAATGTGCACCTGATCGACCCGACAACCAATAGGGTCGTCGGCGTCATCCACGGCATCGAGGCCGGTCACGGCGCCGGCGGATCACCGGACGGCAGCCGAATCTATATCAGCGACGAAGCCGAGAGTACGCTCGACGTCGTCGACGCGAAGTCGTTGACGATTCTCAGCAAGATCCCGCTCAGCGGACATCCCAACAACATGGCGGTCAGCAGGGACGGCGGCCGCGTCTATGTCGGCATCATTCAGGCGCCCGGCGGCGTCGACGTCATCGATACGGTGTCGATGCGGCGCGTCAAGACGGTGCCGACGCAAGGCACGATTCACAACGCCTACGTGACACCCGACGGCCGCCATGTCGTCGCCGGGTCAATCGCCGACGCGACGATCAACGTGATCGATGCGAAGACGGAGGAACCGGCCTGGACGCTCAAAATGGATCTCGGCATCCGCCCGATGACCTTCAACACCAACCCTGACGGATCGACCAAGTGGATCTTCGTGCAGCTCACCGGATTCAACGGCTTTGCCGTCATCGATTTCGCCACGCGGAAGGAAATCAAGCGGGTCAGCAATCCGGATCTTCCACCGGGCAAGACGACCGTTCCCGAAGGATCCGACCCCTCTCACGGTATGGCCGTGACGCCTGATGGTCGGACGCTGGTCGTCTGCAGCCGGTTGAACAACTATCTGTACTCGTATTCCCTGCCTGATCTGAAGCTGCTCGGCAGCGCGGAGCTTGGCGGTAAAGGCGCGGGCTGGGTGACGCTGACACCGGATGGCAGGACGGCCTACGTCGCGAATCCAGTCACGAACGATGTCTCGGTCGTGGATGTGGCGTCGATGAAAGAGACGACGCGGATTCCGGTGGGCTTCGTACCGAAGCGCAATGCGACGGCGATGCTGCAGTAGAGAATACGTGATTGGGCGGCGGCTAGTCTTCCGACTCGCCGTCGTCGCTCCCGCCGCCAGACATTTCGATCCAGTCCAGCTCCTCTTCCATCCGGTGGAACGCGTCATCGCCGATCTCTTCGCTCGTCCGCATGGCAAGAACGGTCCGGCGCGCCGCCTGAAGGAGCCGGCCGTGAATGTCGCGGTGGGCGAATCGTCTGGCTTCTCCTTCCTCAGCGCTGGCCTCGACGGATCCCAAATGCGCGATGAATTCCTGCCTGACCGCCTCGGCGACCGGCGATGGGTCGCGTTCGAGCCGGGCAAGACCGGCACGCAGGGCGCGTTCGCGCGCCGCGGCGACTTCATGCCCCACGGGGTCATCGTCGTGCAGGTCGAGCGCGTGCAGCAGGGGCCCCAGTGTGAGTCCCTGGATCGTGAGCGTGCCGAGCACGACAGAGAACGCCGTCAGGACGATCAAGTCGCGAAACGGAAAGGCCGCGGGTAATGCCATGGCCGCCGCCAGCGTGACGATGCCGCGCATGCCGGCCCACGAGATGACCAAGCCGCTTCCAACCGTCGGGCGCAGCATCGGGCGAGGCGGATGAAAACCGAACCGGCGCTCTCGCCATCTGATGACGGCGTTGAAGGACATGCACCACGCGATCCGGACGACGATCACGGTCACGAGGACAGCGCCGGCGACGAGAAAATACCGCCCGCGTTCCGTCGGCTCGAGGCTGGCCAGGATCGGGCGGATCTGCAAGCCGATGAAGGCGAACGCCAGCACGTTCAGCAGGAACACCACCGTCTCCCAGACGGCGTACGACGGGATGCGGATCCGCGCGGGGGTGCGCTCGGGCGCGGTTCGCGCCACCGTGATGGCGTAGCACACCATCGTGAGCACGCCGGACAAACCGATCAGATCCGCAAGTATCCACACACCGAACGTCGTGACGAACTGAAGAATGATGGCTGTCGGCACGTCCTGCACGCGTTCGGCCCACTGCAGAGTGAGCCATCCGAGCACTGGACCGACAATCATGCTGCCCGCGACGGCGTATAGAAATGTCGGCGCGACGGCTCCGACGGAAAGGCCCCCGGCCGCGACAGCTCCGACGGCGAGCCGGTAGATCAGCAGTGCGCTGGCGTCATTCAGCAGGCTCTCGCCTTCGAGGATGGTGAGGATGCGATGAGGGGGGTGCAAACCGCGCAGCACGGCCGTCGCCGCGGCCGCGTCCGGCGGTGCGACGACGGCGCCGAGCACAATCGCCGGAGCCCACGACATGGCGGGCATCAACCAGCGCGCCACGATGGCGACGGCGAGCGTGGTGAGGATGACGGCAACGACGACCAGACCGGTCACCGGTGCCCAGTTGTCCCTGAGATCTCGCGGGGAAGCGTCATACGCCGCGTCGAGCAGGATGGGTGCGAGGAAGAGCGCCAGAGCGAGCTCGGGCGGGACGCTAAACGTCGGCGCCCCTGGCACAAGCGCGAGCAGCGCGCCCCCGAGCGCGAGAAACACCGGATAAGGTGCGCCAACGCGTCGAGCCGCGGCGGCCAGCAGAGTGGCGGCGAGGATCAAGCCAATGAAGACTTCGAGATCTCTCATGTCCGCGTTGGCGGCGATTCTAGCCGACGCTACTGCCCGATTCTGGCATTCTGCGCGGCCCTTCGAGCTTCGTCCGCCTCAGGCTTCAGCCAGTAACCGTCGCGTTCGAGCGCATCCACTGCGGCCGAAAACTTCCGGACAAACGTGTCGTGGGTCGGATAGAGCGTCGCGAGTGCGGCCGGCTCGAGGAGGACGGTGTGACCAAACAGGTAGCAGAAATTCTGGGCGCCGGGCGCGGCGTTCGCGACGTCATTGCGCGTCCCGTCGATCCGCGCAGTGGGCGCTTCCAGTTCGGGCAGGCGGATGCCTCCACGCGCATTGCCCCGTGCGTCGCGCACAATCGGATCGGGTGCGGCCGGATCACCGACCGTAATGGCTGGGGACCCGGCCGGGACCTTCCCCTCCCTCACCCAACGGACCAACGCGTGTAACGCCGCTTTGACGACGGCATGATGCGGCGCCGTGTTGATGGGTTCCTTGCATCCCTGTCCCATGTCGAGTGGCGGCGGTTCCTCGGCAATCCATCGCGCCGATTCAGCGTGCGCCGCGCCGGCGATCTCCCACCGGCGACAGTGCGCATTCGAATCCTGATGGGTCAGGTGCGCCCGCAGTGTGACCATGTCGCCTTCAGTTTGAAGGTCGAGCACTGGCACATCGAGGTCGGCCCGCACGTGCGCGCCGGCCGGAATGGGATCAGTGTCTCTCGCCAGCTGCTCTGCGGTGAGACCTGCGGCGTTCGCGCCCCGGCTGTGAATCAAATACCCGTTGAAGAGGTGGGTACGCCCGTGAAAGGCATTCACGAACGTCACCAGCCGGAACGCGGACTGCGAGCGACCCGTCGCGATGACGTGGCGGCTGCGAAGGCCACCCAGCGGATCGACGCCCCTGGGATGCGCGATGGCCTGCGCTGCCTGCGCGAAGATGTCATACGAATAAGCATCGCCAGGGTGCGTCAGTCGCGCGTAGCGCGTGGGATCCCAGGCTTTCAACCCCGTGCGGGGCGCGTTCACACCAGACGCCTGCGCACCGATGCCGACCCACGCGTATCCGCCGCGCTCGATCTCCTCTTTCATCTGCATGTAGTCGGCGGCGCCCTCGAGGTTCGCCGTCACATTCAGCCATTCGATCACGACGACGCCGTTGAATCGCTTCGGATCGTCAGGGCGCCGGACGACCATTCGCACCATGTAGTCCGCGGTCTTCGCCGGCTTGACGCCCCAGACCCCGTCGACGCCCCATGGCCCGTCTTTCTCGTACGACATTGCGGTGCCGCCGAAAAAGAACTCGGCATCGGTGTAGTGCGACCGCGCGAGGTCGGCTGCCGCATTCGCGCCAAAGGCCTTTCCCTTGTCGCCTCCGGTGACTGGTCCGCTGACAATCGGATGACGCACCGTGTCAGCCGCTCGCAGTACGGGCGAGGCTATCGCCGCAAGGCATACCATCACGGCACAGACCATCCTGCCCTCGAGGTTCATGCTGGGGGAAGTCATCCTGTTCTCGGTTCCCGTTACGACGGTCCGAACACGAGGCCGATGAGCCAGCGGCTGCCCGACAGTCCTTCGCCGGATCCTGCGACGAGGCACCGGTCGATCGCGTATCGAATCGTGAGGCCGCGCTTCGTATGGACATCGACTCCCGCACCCGGTTGGACCGCGCGGCCGCCGGTCCCAACTTCGCTGACGCGAAATCCCGCCAGGACCTGCCCGAAGATTCTCAGGTTGAGCTGGTCGCGTCCCTTCCCCACGTGAGTGAAGCGCGAATGGCCGCGCGGCCCGGCGAGAAAATCGTGCACGTGGTTGATCGCGCCCTGAGCGCCGAAGCGCGGATTGGCCGCCGGCGCAGTGTAGTAGTTGGCGTAACCGTCCACTTCGCCGACCAACGCGACCCACGCGCCCAGGTTCGCTCCGAGTGAGAGCGACCAGCCGAAGTCGGGGAACTCCTTTTGCTCGCGGCGATCCTTTTGAAAATCCGCCATCATGACGGCAGCTGAAGCCTCCACGGCGGATACTTCAATCTCAGTCGTGACGTGCATGGGCCCGTCGGTCTGGGCGGACGCGATGGTTCCCGGTAACACCATCGCGCCCAAGAGAGGCACCACCCACAGTTTCATCGCACTCGTCCCTCCTCACTGGACGAATGCGCGAAGCGATGCCCGGAAGGCTCGCCTACGCCTTCTTCAGGACCCGAGTGATCCACACCAGAATGACTGCTCCGATGAAGGCGACGATGATCGACCCGATTATGCCGCCACCCGGCCAGATGCCGAGCGCGCCGAACAGCCAGCCGCCGACGATGCCGCCGAGGATCCCGAGAATGATGTCAACCAGCACGCCATAGCCACCGCCCTTCATGACCTGGCCCGCCAGCCATCCCGCGATGAGCCCTACGACAATCAGGTACAGAAGACCCATATGCCATCCCTTCGTCCGTCATTTCCGAATTGGCTGTCCAGCCTGACTTCAGAGCGTCGGCATCCTCAAGCTCGACGAAGCCTCGAGTTGCTCCTCGTGTTTCAGGCAGTACGGGGTCCATGGCACCGCGTCGAGCCGTTTCTGCTCGATCGGCTCGCCGTCCACGATGCACGCGCCGAACGTGCCGGCCTCCACGCGCGCCAGCGCGTCGCGCACCTGCTGCAGTACCGTCGAATCGCGATCAGCTTCGGTGAATTTTTCGGAGGCCGCTTCATCGGCAACGCTGGCATCGCCGATGTCATGCGCGGAATCGATGAACTCCTGGCGGCCAGCGGTAACCGCGCGTCCGGTCCGCGCGGACAACGTTTTTTCGAGCTCGAGCAATCGGTCCTGGTAGTGGCGCACGTTCATGAAGGGCCCCCGAGCCGCATCTTACACGGCGCGAATCCGCCTATAGCGCGCAATATCGGGCCACTGCCCTCCAGACCCTAAGCTCAACAGCCTGTTACCGCGACGGCACCGGCTCCTCGGGTCGCTGCAACGTGCTCAACGGGAGCTGGTTCACTTCGTCGATGATCTTCGCGTACGCCCGAGTCGTGGCCTGAAGACCGGTCCACGGCACGGTCTCGGGAGTTTCACGATCCGTGTGGAAATAGTGAAAGAACTCGCTGGTCGCGACTCCTGGAGTGAACCGGTACAGGCGTCCGAGATCTCCGGCCGGTGGACGTGGATTCGGCTCGGTGAGGAGCGGAACGCCAAATTCCCTGAACGCCTTCACAGCGATGGCGGTCAATTCCGGTCGCGACGGCCCGCCCGCGTACCACTGTTGGGCCGTGTACATGTTCGACCAGTGGATCACATCACCGGCGAGATAGCGTGGTCGCACGTAGGTCTGAATCGTTGACGGGTGTTCACAATTAATCGACAGCGCGGTCTTCGCGAACAGTTTCGCCTTGTTCGCCGGGTCGTTCAACCACACGCCGCCTACGGCGGACCCCGGTCCGGTGTTGTGATGGCCATCGAGACCGATGAACACCATCGTGCGACGCCGCTGCGACTGAGGAATCTTGGAATAGTACCTCGGCAAGCCCAACCATCGACGCCACGCCCCCTGCGTTGTCGCCCGCTGCGTCAAACCACCCGTCTCGATGCGCAACGATGTAAATGGTTTCGTCGGTCACGCCAGGCAACGTTCCCCAGACAAGTGCTGTCTTCAGGTTCGGGACCATTTGGACGTCGAGCGTTGCCTTCGCGTGTGCACGTTGGCCCGGCGGCAACGACGCAATCAGATCGCGGACCGCGAGGCCGTCATCGCTCCCAACGGTGAACGCCGGAGCCTTCGTGTTCGAGGGATACGCCTGATACCGCATGTTACCGGGCAGCATATCCACTTCGAAGATTGCGACAGCACCTTCGTCGTCGAGGCGCTTCACCGCCTCCTCGTTGTGCACGCCAACCATGGTGTAGGTGAAGATCGCTTTCCCCTTGAGATCCTTTCCCAATAGATCGGCAGCGCTTCCCAAGCCTCCGTACAGTGCCTCGACATCGATGCCGCCCGGTGGCAGCGCGGCAGCGCGATAATCAGGCTGCGCGGAGTGGAGCGTGATCGTCTTACCGCCGCCGCTCACGGTCACTTCCCACTTTTTCGGAAACCACTGGGGACTGAGATCCAATGGTTGAATGCGCACGTCGCTCAACCCGAACGACTTGAACGTGTTCGCGAGCCAGTCAGCGCTCTCCGCATCGGCGGACGTGCCGATGATGCGTCCCCAGAATTTCGGATGACCCTGATCGCGATACCGTCGTGAGATTGCCGCCTGCTCCTCGACATACTGGTGCAGATGTCTGCCGCCGATCTTGCCGTAGGCGTTTTCCCCGGGTGCCAGTGGCCATTCGAGCAGCGCGTCCTCGAACTTATCCGATGGTGCGGCGAGCAATGTGCTGCGCGGCGCGGCCGCGATCGACGCGGTCTGGGCTCGCATGGTGCGGTCGCGGACGCCGACCACACCCACAACGGCGGCAAGCACGAGGGCGCCGATCATCATCTTCCGCATACAGACTCCTGTGATTGGCGTACCGTTCGCTGCCTCAGACAATCCCGGGGAATCTTTGCATACTGCGCCAGTGACTTCCAACGCGAACTGGCCAACTGCAGACGAAATCACGCGTTTGGGCGATTGTGGAAGGCGAACCGACGTTGTAAAGTCGTCGTGGCTTCTGGCCCATTCGTAGTCATCATGTGAATCCGAGGCTCTATGGCGACTGTGGATCGAAGACGGTTTCTCCAGGTCGGAGGCGTCGGCGCCGGGCTCGGCGTTGCGCTCCCATCCGCGGCGTTCGGCAGCGCACTCGCGACGATTGGCGCCGCGCCCGACACTGAGGAGAGAGTCGTCCGCCTCGGCGGCGACGGCCTTGGCCTCTCGCCGCCGCAGTATGCGGGTCTGCTCACCCGCCTGCTCGAAGAGAAGTCGATGACGCCCGACTCGTACTCTCTTGGCGGCATCGTCGAAGAACTGGAAAGCGAGTTCGCGCGGTTGCTCGGCAAGGAACGCGCGATCTTCATGCCGACCGGAACGCTTGCCAATCACATGGCCGTGCGGGCGCTTGCCGGTGGGCCCAGCCGCGTGATCGTGCAGGAAGAGAGTCACTTCTATCAGGACGAGGGCGACTGCGCGCAGACGCTGAGCAATCTCACGCTCATCCCGCTCGCGCCAGGCAAGGCGACATTCACGGCAGACGAGGTGCGGCAGGTGCTCGAGACGGCCAAAGGCGCCCGTGTCGTGAGGCCGATTTCAGTGATGGCCATCGAGACGCCGGTTCGCCGAAAGCAGGGCGCGTCGTTCGACGCGGCCGAGATGAAGAAGATCGTGGCACTCGCCAATCGCGAGGGCATCCGCTTGCATCTGGACGGCGCTCGCCTGTTCCTTCAGGCCGCATACACGGGCGAGAGCATCGTTGACACCGCCAGGATGTTCGACACGGTCTACGTGTCGCTCTACAAGTATTTCAACGCCGCATCGGGAGCGATTCTGGCTGGCCCGCGAAGCCTGCTGGACGGGATGTATCACGAGCGCCGCATGTTCGGCGGCGGGCTCAACATGGTCTGGCCGTTCGCGTTGGTCGCACGGCATTACATGCGGGGCTTCAGCGATCGTTACCGCACCGCCGTGCAGGTCTCCGAAGACCTGATTCGTGGCTTGAGCGGTCGGGACCACTTCACCGTCGAGCGTATTCCGTCCGGCACCAATCTCTTTCGGCTGCGTGTGAGCGGCACCGACGCTGCAGCCTTTCAGGGACGTCTGGCCAAGCGGGGCGTGATCCTGTCTGCGCCGAGACAAGACACGTTCCTCGTCGGGGTGAACGAAACGCTCAACCGGCTCAAATCTGCGGAGCTCGTAGACGCGTTCGTGCGTGCGGCGGCGGGCTAGCCAGAAGGCTCGACGATCGACATTACGGACGCTTGGGAACGCTGCGGCCGGCATCGTATCTGACACGTCCGGCCATGACGGTCATGCGGACAGCGAGGTTCCGCAATTCATCGGGCGGTACCTTCATGGGATCCGCCGAGAGGACGGTGAAATCCGCGTACCGGCCAACGGTCAGCGCACCGAGATCCTTCTCTTGGAAGGCCGCGAACGCCGGGCCAGCGCTCATGCACCGCAGCGCCGCGTCGACGCCAACTCGGTGCGGCGTGAACCACCCGCCGCCCGCGGTCCCATCGGCGCTTCTTCCCGCGACCAGGGCCGAGAGCGTCGCGACCGGATCGCCCGAATCGGACGAGTCATAGTCGGTCCCACACGCGACCACGGCACCGCTGGCGAGGAGTTCGCGGATTGGGAGCAACCAGCCGACGCGTACCGGCCCCAGCCGTTCCTCGGTCCACCGGGTGTACTCGCCAATGAACACCGGTTGCATCGACGCGATCACGCCGAGCCGCGCGAAACGCGGCAGATCGGCGGGCGCAATCATCGAAGCATGCTCGACGCGGAAGCGTTCGGCGGGCGTCACGCCGCCGCGCTCGAACGCGTCGAGCACGCGTGTGATGGCTTGGTCGCCGATTGCGTGAACGTTCACCTGGAATCCCTTCGCCCGGGCGTCCTTGACGACGGTGTCCAGCTGCACGTCGGTCATCATGGAGAGCCCGCTCTCGCGCGGGGCGTCGGAGGACGGGTCCGACAATTGGGCACCACGCGAGCCGAGCGCGCCATCGAGGATGAACTTGAAGCTTCGGACGACGAGCTGCCCGTCGCCGTGGCCCATCTCAGGGCCCTGCGCAAGGTACCGCCGGACCGTGGCGTCTCCGCGGGCCATCGCATAGACGCGAATCGGCAGGCCGCCTTCGAGCAGCGTCTTGTAATTCGCGATCGTCGCGATATCTACTCCCGCCGGATGGATGCTCGTGTACCCCAGGCTGGCGTACGACTGCAGTGTGGCACGCGTCCGCTCGAGAGCGCCGGAGGCGGCGTTCCCTCGTGCCGGGTTCCCGCGCCGGATCAGGCTCTGCGCGCGGTCGACCAGCAAACCGGTCGGCTCGCCGCCCGCGCCGCGGACGACGCGCCCGCCCGGCGGATCCGGCGTCGAACGCGTGATCGCTGACTGCTTCAGGACGAGAGAGTTGACCCAGCTCGAGTGCCCGTCAATGCGACTGAGGATCACCGGGTGGCCTGCGCTCACGGCGTCAAGGTCCGCTGCGGTCGGGAACACGGGCGGCTGGAAGAAGCCCTCGTCCCATCCGCCGCCGGAAATCGTCCCGCCAGTCGGCGCCGACCGCGCCAGCGCGCCGATTCGCTCCAGGATTTGCGGCTTGGCGAGCCCTCTCAGGTTGAGAGGGTCGCCCGCTTCGCCCTGGCCGCGCGTGTCGGCGGAGTGCACGTGCGCATCGGCCCAACCTGGGACGGCGACGCCCGGGACCGCGATTGTCTGCGTCGTCGCGGACGCCAGCGGCTCGACCTCGGCCCGACTGCCGGCCGCGACGATCCGGCCGCCCTTCACGGCCAGCGCCTCGACGCGGGGGTGCGCCGGATCCAGCGTGATGAACTCGCCGGTGAAGATCGTCTCGGGCGCCCCGGCGGGCGCCTGAGCGGCTGCCCCCCCAGAGCCGGCCAGCAGCACGCCCGACGCAATCGCAATGGCCCAGAGACGCAACATCAACCCGCACCCTGCTTTCTTTTCGCTTGGACAGACCAAGGCGATTCGGTTACCTTGACCCCGTGAAATACCTGAACCACTGCGCCGCGCTCATCATGGTCGTGGCGCTGGCCCCCTCGCCCCTCTCCGGTCAGTCCGGCGGCGATCGTCTGGTCCTCCTCGGCGACGTCGTCTACTTCTATCCGCCGGGCACACCCAAGAACTGCCTGCTGAACAATCAGTTCAAGCGCGGCGAGCCGGTCGGATTCCGGATGAACGCGATCAATCCGGCCACGGGCAAGCGCGATCGCGCGACGGAGCTCGTCGTTCACCTCACCTACGCCGGCAAGACCGTCGACGTGCCCGATGCGCGATCGGCAGAACGAAAGGCAACCCGAACGCGAGTTCTGGGTCGCCAAGTGGGTCGTGCCCGACGATGCGCCGATGGGAGTCGTGCGGTACACGGTCACGGCGAAAGATCCGCAAGGCCGCACCGGCGAGTTCAAGCCGTTCGAGGTGCAGGCCTCGCAGCTCACCATCGTTCCCTAGGCGGCCGACCGGCCGGGCGGTGCACATGCGACTCGTCGCCACGCTGCCGCGGTGTGCATCGCGGCGGGCTTCGCCGCGGCGTTGTGCGCGTGCTCGCGCCCGCCGTCGATCACACGGCAAGCCTGCCACCGCCACACCGGCCATCCGGCGACAGAGTCGCAACCCTCGATCTCACGTACGACAAGCCCGCCGTTGTCGGCGCGACCGCAGAGGCGACGGCCAGCGGTTTGCCCGCCGGAAAGACAGTCGATCTCACATGGGGAACGGTGACCGGCGGCTGGGTCATCGAGGACTACTATCACTTCCGCGGCAAGAAGTACTCGGAGACGACGACGTCGCTCGGACAGTTTCCCGTCGATGCGAGCGGACGGCTGGACGCGCGCTTCGTGATCCCCGAGGACTACGGCGGCGTGCACGAAGTGATCGCGCTCATCGACGGCAAGCCGGTCGCGCAGAACGGCATCAACGTCACCCAGACGTTCGCGCTGTCGCCGACATCGGGCCCGGTCGGCACGCCAATCGAGTTGAAGGTCACCGGGCTCGGCTGGCGGACGATGGAAAGCACCTGGGTCGTGAACTGGGACAATCAGGAACTCGGGTTCGTGTCGGCCGCAGGGACGCGCGGATCGGCGGTGGCGCGATTTCGCGCGGCCGGTCCGGCCGGCAATCACGTCGTCAAGCTGTACACGGGCTGGCAGGGGCAGGGGTACCTGAATTACGAGCAGTCGCCGGTCGCAGCGCTGCCGCGGCCTCAATTCACGTTTCGCACGACACTCAGCGCCGTCCGGAGACGCGCGTACGCCGAACCTTATCAGCCGCAGCCGATCCCGAAGACGGAACTTCACAAGGCGGGAGCACAGCTCGTCGCTCGCGCCGACACAGGGTCCGGTCGGCACGCGCGCCGTCGCTGAAAGGTGAGGGCTTCGCGCCCGGCGCGGCGATGCGGCTCGTCTGGGAGACCTCCGTCGGCAGCCGCGTCTGCGGCGACGGGTTTCACGCCGCAGGAGAACGAGATCGGCGAGGTCAAGGCTGATGCAGAAGGGCGCGTCAACCTGGCGGTCGCGATTCCAGAAGATCTCGGCGGTCTGCACGGACTTGGCCTGCGCCAGCGGCGATGAGCGGCTCGCGCGCGTGCACCTATCGTCATCGAAACCAGCATCGTCGACATGTCGCCGCGATCGGGGCCCGCCGGCACGCCCGTGACGATTCACTTGAAGGGCGTCGGCTGGACCGAATACGACAACATCTACGTCGCGACCTACGACAACGCATACATGGGCTACGCGTGCGGATTCAACAGCCAGGGCGATGTCGTGATCAATTTCACCGCGACCGGCGAGCCGGGCACGCACCTGATCGATCTGTATCCGGGAATTTATCAGGGTCCGCCGACCGAGCCGCAACAGCTGTATCGACTGCCGCAGCTCACCTATGCCGACGATCATCCAGGCAACAAGATTCCGGCGCTTCACTTCACGTTCGAGATTGCGCCGACGCGAGAGCGGCGGGCACAGACCTCCGCCTACGACTAGCTGCGCCCGCAGGACCGCTACAATCGGAACGCTGCTGTGGCATCTCTCGCCGAGGTAACCGATACCCGGACCGTGCCGGTGCAAACGACCGGCTTTCTCGATGTGGTGACGAGCGAAGGTGGCGCGCTCCGCATCGAGGGCTGGGTGGCCGCGTTCGATCGCCGCGCCATCGACTCGTTTCGGGTGAACTGGGGCGGCGAAATGATCGGAGACCACGCCGCGACCGCGACTACTGCTGCTGGTAGATGCGGATGTAGTCAACTTCCAGCTGGCGCACCAGCGTCTGGCTCGACAACACCGAACCCCAGTCCCGCTCCCACTGGTTGTCGACCATCATGTGGAGAATCAGCTGCATCGGACCACTCTCGATGGTGCTCGCGTTGCCATCGAACTGTCCGCATTTCACGCCGTCGAGATACCACGCCACGTGGGTCGGCTGCCAATCCAGGCCGAATCTCACGAAATCGGTTGAGTAGTCTCTGGTCTGGCACGCCCCGTTGTTGTGCAACCCATTGTTGGGTGTGAAAGACGTGCTCCGCCCGTTGTAGTGATAGGTCATGAACATCGTGTCGGCATGGCCGCCGAGGATCTCGACAATGTCGATTTCGGTGTTGTAGCTGAAACTCGGATTCGTCGGCAGCATCCAGAAAGCCGTGAAGAATCCTGGCGTGCCGGGAAACTTCATCCGCGCCTCGATATAGCCGTACGTAAACGGAAACAAATACGGCGAGCCATCGTCCGCTCGTGGCCGTGCGGTCGACACCAGCCCAGCTTTGTACGTGCATTGACCCTGATAGCACGCACTGCTCGCGTACGGAGGCACGAGCGGCTCGGCCACGAGCCTGGCGGTGCCATTGCTCACCTGGACTTGCGACGGCAGGTACCGCTCCTTGCCGGTATTGAAGGACGCCGTGCAGGCACCATAGTTCCAATCGAAGCAGGGTGTGAGTTTGGACAGGTCGAGCGCCGTGCCGCTGAATTCTTCGAAGTACGTCACTCGCCACTGCTTGCCGGCGGGCAGAGGTGCCGGTGGCGACGGGAAACAATTCGGAGGGACGCCGACCTCGCCGCCTGGACAACTGACTACCCCATCGACGATCCGTACATTCGTCGGCGCCTGCGGGATACTCGCCTGCGCGAGTATCGCAGCCAAGGCCAGCACTCGAACAGTCCTCATGATGCCCGCTCGCATTCAGTGCGCGCCAATTGCGCTGTCGGCGCGCCGATCTCGACGGAGCATGGCAAGATGAGCGCCACGTCCCACCACGCGGTTTTTCGCCAGGATCCGGCGGACAGCAACGGTTGGGATCGGACGAATCCTGACAGAGCCACAGGTACAGGTACGACAGACACGAGATCTGTGATCAGCGCGATCGTGAGCGAGCTGCCTCTCTCTGCAGCGCGCCGCAGCAGGCTCTCCTGTCAGAGCGTCTTGAGAAAGGCGATGAGCGCGCGACGATCCTCATCCGACGCCTTCAGCCCGTAGAGGTGCCCTTTCACTGCAAAGGTCCGGCGATCATGGGGTTTGAAGCCGGTCGGCACATAGTCGTCCCTCGTGCGGCGCGGATCGAACCAGTCCTCCAACGTGGCGCACCAGCCGCTGTGTCCGAACATGCTGCGATACCACACACCTTTCAACGAGGGAACCTTGTAGTACCCAGTCCCGCGCCGGGTTGCAAGCGTAAGATCGCTATCGGTGCCGACCGAGATCGGCAGGATGTCGTATTTGCGGCGATGGTCCGTCGGAATCGGAAACCCGTCGGCTGGCGTGAGCTTGTTGTTCGTATAAAGCGGCGGCGTGTGGCACGTGCCGCACCCTTCACGTTGGAACACTTGTTGTCCCCGCAGAGCCGCCGCATCGACTCCGTTCGGGTTGACCGGTGGCTCCAGGGAGTAGAGGTACCGCGCCAGCGCGTACAGCTGCTCGTCGCTGTAGCGGGTTCGCGTGGCCGGATCGGGCCGCTCCTGGAACCGGGGCAGGTCGCCGGGAATGAACCCATCGTGACTGGCCAGCCCGTCTCCGCCATTGAGAATGCCCCGGTTCATCGCGTCGTAGCGCATGAGATCGGCGATCGATCCGTGTGACTGGAGGCCCGTACGATCGAGGTAGCGCCGATCCCGGATACCGATCAGATCCGGAATCTGCACCGGAGTGAGCGGACTGGCCCGATGTCGAGGGTTGACTCCAGCGGGAATGGCGTCGAGGACGTTCGCGAACTCCTCGGGCGACATCCGATCGATGCGGAGCTCCGGGTCCGGTGAAAGCCAGGGGACTGACGACGTCGCTCGAATCGTCAGTCGCAGTTGGTTCCAGAACGGTGAGGGAGTGTCGCGACGGCCCTCGTCCCGCAGTCTCAACGCGTTCGGCCTGCCAAGCGGATAGTTCCCCTGCGCGCCTTTCACGATGCTCCCGTCTGGCATCGCGCGCGTGTGGCACGTGGCGCATGAGAACATTTCGAGACTGATGACTCCCTTCCGCTTCACGACGTAGCGAGCGACGGGGAGTGTGCCATCTCGGGCAGTCGGCCACTGTGCCGCAGCCCACCACGTGGGATCCCGCACGTTTTCCACCGACATCGGGGCGGAGCCTACCGTCGCGTCGAACACCAGCTCGCCTGCTCGAATCCAATCGGCCTCGGTATCGAGCACCGGCCGACGACCTGCGTCGTCCCAAAGGATCTCCGGTTCCTCCTGCGTCAACCGATCCAGATAGCCGTCCGGTTCCCGACCAGGGGCGTACACGGAATAGCTCTTGTAGATGGGAGCTACGGGGATTCGATAGCAGTACTCGGCGGACACGTGCTTGGGAGAGCCGATCGGATTCGCGAGGGGAACCTCCAGCTGCGCGATCGCCTGATCGTCCCAGGTCGTCGGCACCGACGTCGACAACCTGCTCTGCGCCTGATCGCCGGCCTTGGCAAGCACGACGAGGAGCGCCGGCGCCAGGCTCTGTACGCAAGGTCGGCATTTCATGGAGCTCCTCCGTACGATGGGCGAGTCTATGGCCTCGCCGGTGTGCCGAACATCGCCTCTTCGACCGTGAATGACCAGTCGAGATTGGCGGACTCGACCAGCATGTAGAACGTCCGCGGATCTTCGGCGATGTACGCCGTCCCCTCGCCCTGGCCCTGGCGGTCGACGGCGTCCTGCAGCGAGCGCCCGCTGATGGCGCTCTGAAGAACGAGGCGGAATCGGCCGCCGCCGGGCGGTTTCTCGTTCGTGGTCTTCCAGTGGAAACGCAACGAGCCGGTGAGGCCGAGAAACGACTCGGTCTGAGCGTTCCCGTGTCCCGACCACGATCCCAGGCGCTTCCAGACCACGACTTCTTCCGCTTGACGGGGCGCGGACTTGTCGCGGCAGGCGCCCGAGACCAGCATCGCGAGCAGTGCCGCGCCGGCCAGTATTCGCCTTGCCACTCGAACCGACCTCGCGTGATGCACGCGCACGATTACAAGCGTGGCGATTGAACCTTGCGGACCAGGCCGCTTAACGTTATCGTCCTCGCGAACGACAGGGCGGGGCTGATCGCCTGAGGGACCGGGTCACCATCACTGAGAGAGTCATCATGGCAGAACACAAGCTGGTCGGCGGCAATTATACGACTCCTGATCTGGTCGCGAAGGTGACGGGACAGGCGAAATACGCCGAGGATTTCCGCGCCGATGGGATGCTGTTCGCCAAGCTCCTCGTCAGCCCTCTCCCGCACGGCCGCGTCACCCATCTCGACGTCAGCGCCGCCCTGGCGATGGAGGGCGTGAGGGCGATCGTGACCGCGGCCGATTCTGCCGGCCGCCGCCGACGCGGTCAATGACAACGGCACGCTCATCTTGGCGAACGTCGACGGCGAAGTGGCGTTGACCAACGAGCCGGTCTACCAGGGCCAGCCGATTCTCGCGGTGGCGGCGGTTGACGAGCTGACCGCGGCCAACGCGATTGAAAAAATCCACATCGAGTTCGAGCCGCTGCCCTTCGTCGTCGACCCACTGGTCAGCCTGCGGGCCGGCGGACCGAACGCCCGCACCAAAGGCAACTACTGGAAGCTGCCGGCGCCCGCCCCGTCGCCCCAGGCGGGAGCGGCGAACAGTCCGCCCCGTCCGCAGATCGCCGAGTTGAAATGGAATGACGCGACGTTCGACGAAGCGAAGGACGGCCGGTTGCCGATGGGCGAGACCCCCGAGCAGTGGTCCTACGGCAATCTCGAGGCCGGCTTCAAGGCTGCGGCGCTGGTGCTCGACGAGACGTTCGTCACCTCGAACACCAGCCACCAGACGCTCGAAACTCGATCGGTGATGGCCTACTGGCAGAACGGCAAGGTCTTCGTGCACACCGGCACCCAGAGCACGGCGCAGACGGTGCTCGGCGTGGCGCGGTGGGTCGGTGTCGATCCTGCAAACGTCGTCGTCATCAGCGAGTACACGGGCGGTGGGTTCGGCAGCAAGATCACCGGCGCGATCACCCTGATCATTCCCGTGCTGCTGGCCAAAAAAGCCGGCGCGCCGGTGATGATGCGGATCAGCCGCGAGGAAGAGCACTACATCGGCCGGGCCCGCGTCGCCGTGCATGGCCGGATGAAGGTCGGGTTCGCCAAGGACGGGCGCATCACCGCGCTCGACATGTTCTCGATCGGCGACAACGGCCCGTACGAGCGGCAGGGCGACACCGGGAACACGGGCGTGATCGCCTCGTTGATGTACCAGCCGCTGGCCATGCGCTTCCGCTCGGTCGCGGTGCTGACCAACACGCCGCCGCGCGGTCCGCAGAGCGCGCCGGGTGGCATGCAGGCGATCGCGCTGATGGAGCCGATCATCGCCAAGGCGGCGCGTCAACTCGGGCTGGATCAGGTCGCGATCCGCCGCATCAACGCGCCGGCGGGCAAGGCCGAATACGGTCCGCCGAGCGGGCCGAAAGCGACCCGAGTGCACGTCACGAGCGCCTTCGTGAAGGAAGCGCTCGACAAGGGCGCGGCGACCTTCAGCTGGGACGAGCGCAAGGCGCGCAGCAGGCAGCGCCGCGGATCGCGCGTGCGCGGCGTCGGTGTGGCGGTCAGCGCCTACAGCGCCGGATCGGTCGGCTACGACGGCCTGATCGTCATCAAGCCAGACGGGCGCCTCTACATTCAGTCAGGCATCGGCAACCACGGCACCGGATCGTTCAGCGATTGCCATCGCGTGTCCGCCGATCTGCTGGGCGTCCCGTGGGAGAAGGTCGTGGTGACCTGGGGCAGTACGGCGAAGAACCTGCCCTGGAGCTGCAACAGCGGCGGCAGCCAGACCGCGCACGCGATGTCGCGCGCCGCGCATGCCGCCGGGATGGATGCCAGGACGAAGCTCCAGCAGATCGCGGCGAAGGATCTGGGCGGACGTGCTGAAGACTATGCGGTTGCCGGCGAACGCGTGTTCCGCAAAGGCGGCGGTCCGGGCATGAGCCTGGCCCACGCGGCCGAGCGAGCGATCGAACTGGGCGGCGTGTACGACGGCCACGAACTGCCCGCGGACATCAACCGGCTGACCAAGGCGTCGGCCGGAGCGCTGGCCGGCCAGGGACTGATGGGCGTGCGCAAGGACACCTACGCGCACGACGGCATCTCGCGTTCCTTCGTCGCCAGCTTCGCCGAAGTGGACGTCGACGTCGAAACCGGCAAGATCTACATCCTGGACTATCTCGCCGTCGGCGATGTCGGCACGGTCCTCCACCCGCGCAACGTCGGCGGCCAGATCCTCGGACGCTCGATGCTCGGGATCGGTCACGCCATCGGCCAGAAATGGGTGTACGACCAGCACTACGGCGTCACGCTGGCGAAGCGATTCCACCACAACCGGCCGCCGACCATCCTCGATGCGCCAATGCGCATGCAATGGGCGACCGTCGACATCCCGGATCCGGAAACGCCGGTGGGCGCGCGCGGCATCGGTGAACCGCCGGTCGGTGCTGGCTGCTGTGCGGTGCTCAACGCGATCAGCGACGCGATAGGCGATGACGTCTTCAGGAGGGCGCCGGTCACGCTCGACGCCATCCTGACCGCGCTCGAAGCCGGTCATCCGGTGCTGGATCCGCTGACGGCGCAAATCTAGTCGCCCGTGCGTGCGATCACGCGGGTACTCACGCTCAAGGCGCGGTTAGGGGTTTCAGAACCTTGGGTGCCGCCTCAGCGCCAGGTGGTTCGCTGAATGCCTTCACGGGGATGCGCTCATAACGCACCTCGAGAATCTGCAGGTGATCGGTGCCGGCTGGCGCGTGAAGCACCACGCGGTCGCCTGGTCCAGACTTCATGAGCGCGCGCGCCAGCGGCGACAACCAGCTGATGTGGTGACGATCCAGATCGACCTCGTCGACACCGACGATGCGTCACCTCCCGCTCTATTCCAACGGCGTTGACGTAGCGCACGGTCGCTCCGAAGAAGACCAGCGTCGCCGCCCGCCCCCCTCTCGGGGCTTCCGGGTCCACCACGCGTGCGGCGTCAATCCGTTTCGTGAGAAAGCGAATCCGCCCATCGATCTGGCGGAGCCGCCGTTTGCCGTACTGATAGTCGGCGTTTTCGCTGCGATCGCCGTTGCCCGCCGCCCACGCCACCACCTGTGTGACTGCCGGCCGCTCCCTGGTGAGCAGAAACCGCAGCTCGTCTCTGAGCCGCTGCAAGCCGCTCGGTGTGATGTAGTTCCTGACGGGTTCGTTCCCAGTCGGCTTGGGCATCCGTTTCCACCGATTCAACCACGATTGCCGAACGGCCTCCACATTGACACCATCAGGCTTACTCGGATCGGCAAACCGCTTCCTCGGTGAGCCGTACTTCATCGCGTACGCACCACCAACGCCCTCAGAGTCCGGTCCATGGAGAAACGCCGACATCTCGGCGGCGGGCGCACTCCACATCGACCGGCGGCATGTGATTGTCTCCGCGCGGCATCCGGAGCGTGGACCTTTGACGTCGTTCGAGAGGAACCGCATATGGGATGTGGCCAAGTCGGCGATGCCGGACGTCCCGATCGCAGACGCCGTCTGCCTCGACGAGGACCAGGCGGACCACTACAGCCGTGACGGCATGAAGCCGCTGGAGGGCTCGTCCGGCTCGGCTAGCCTGTGCGGTCGAACACCCACACGTTGTCCTGCTCGCGGTCAGGAGCGCGCAGCTGCTCGGCTGCGCGAAGGCGGCGGCCGCCCTCCTGCAGTTCGTAGCGGAAGACGATCGTCATCTCACCGTTCGGGGTCGGGATCCTGTCTGTGAAGACCAAGGCCTCGCCATCCCACTCTGAGATCCGTTGGAATCGTGCGTCGAATGGTGTGCCCTCCATTTTGATGCTGAGGTGGACAGACACCGTTGGCTCGCGATGCTCGATCTTCACAAAACCGCCCTGCACGACCGGCGCGACGACCGGACTGAGCGTGGACGCTTCGCGGTTCAGCGTCCATTCGCCGCTGAAGTCGGGCTTCTGCATTTTCTTGGCCCATGCGACTTACGGCTCCAGCGGGCTACGGACTCTTGAGCACCGGAATGTCGTTGCTGATGCCCCACTGGTAGCCGAAATAGGTCCCGAAGTCCGTGCTCGACATCAGGACGTACCAGTTGCCTGAGGCAGGCTGATAGATAGCAATGTCCGTCTTACCATCGCCGTCGTAGTCGGCCGGTACCGTAATGGTCGGCCCCACACCACCCCATTGGTAATTGACGTAGGTCGCGAAGTTCGTGCTCGAGAGCAGGACTTACCAGTAGCCTGTGGACGGCCGGTAGACCGCGACGTCGGTCATGCCATCGCCGTCGTAGTCGCCTGCCACCGGGATGTCCGCGCTGCCACCCCACTGGTGAGTCACATAGGTCGTGAAGTTCGTGCTCGAGAGCAGGACTTACCAGACGCCGGCGCCGGGCCGATAGACCGCGATGTCGGTCTTGCCATCGCCGTCGTAATCGGCGGGCACCGGCACGTCTGCACTGAGACCCCACTGGTAGGTGACAGACGAAGCGAAGTTCGTGCTCGAGAGCCTGTACGAACCACGCACCGGTCGACGGCCGATAGATCGCGATATCGCTCTTGCCGTCGCCGTCGTAGTCGGCGGGCACCGGCACGTCTGTGCTGACACCCCATTGGTAGGTGGCGTACGACGCGAAGTTCGTACTCGAGAGCAGGATGTACCAGACGCCGGCGGCGGGCCGATAGATCGCGATGTCCGCCTTTCCGTCGCCGTCGAAGTCGCCGGACAGGGGCACGTCCGTGCTGGTGCCCCACTGATAGGCGGCGCTCGCCGGGTAGTTCTCGCTGGACATCAGGACATACCAGACCCCGTTCGATGGCCTGTAGATGGCGATGTCCGCCTTACCGTCGCCGTCGAAGTCGCGAGGCGCAATGCGTTGGATGCGTGACGGGCTCCGGTTGTACAGGTAATCGTTGAAGAGCCATTGAGCCGCGATCTGCGACCACAGGCGCACATACACCGGACTGCCTGTCGGCAAGCCTGGCACGACGGCGCTCTGACTCGTCCCTTCGTCCTGATTGAGCAGGTCGACGCCGCCCAGTGTCGTCCCTATCGACAACCGGTAGGCCGTCACACCCGTTCCGCTGGTCCACTGGAAGGTGACGGTGGATCCCGCGAAAGTCGACCCCGGCCGCGGCGTCGTCAGTTCTGCCGGCGAGGGCGAGGGGTTGATCGTGATCGCATACCCTGCGCTCCCGGCGCAGCCGTTCACGTCCGTCGCGGTGACGATGAAGTTGAACGCCCCGTACGCCGTCGGCGTCCCGCTCACCGTGCCCGCGCTCGAGAGCAGTAGGCCGGCCGGCAGCGCTCCGGCCGTCACGGCGAAGGTGGTCGTCGAGACGCCGCCGACTTGCGTGATCGTGGTCGCCGGGTACACGACGCTGACGGTCCCTATTGGGAACGTCGTGCCCGACAGCGTGATGACGCCACAACCCGCGATGGCGATCGTCGTCGAGACGGTCTGGCCATCCACCGTGCTGCTGAGAGTCGGGCTGCCGAAGCTGAACCCTGCCGTGTAAACGTCGACCGCCTTGCCGTTGACGGTCGGCGACGTTGGCGTCGCGAAGGTTCCGAGGGTCCCGGTGAAAGCGGCACTCGTCCCGTCCGGGATTGTCCCACCGGATGACGTGTCAGCATTCGACGAGTTGAAGGTCAGATCTGCCGTCATGGTCGACGACACCAGCGGCGGGATTGTCGCGGGGGACGCGCTGGCCTTCAGGATCAGTTGTGGAGAAGTCGTCACGGCTCCGACAACGCTGTTCGGCGTGCCGGTGCATCCCGTTCCACCGACGCCCGGCCCGAAGTTGCAGCCCCACCAGTTGTTCGTCGCCGCGGTCGTCCCGAGGTTCTCGAAGATCGCGCTGCCGATGGTCCCCGCGTTTCCCACGATCCGGTCACGGCTCAGCGTGGACGCACTCGTCCCGAACGGGACTGACAGCCCGCCTCCGCGCGCCGCACCGCCGGACACCACATTGCTCACGAGGGCACTGGCGGTCATCGCCAGACTGGAGCTGTTGCCGACCACGGCAATCCCGCCACCATCTCCGCCGACTGCCGTGTTGCCGGAAATCGTGCTGTTCGAGATCGTCAGCGAACACAGCGCGCAGACGATGCCGCCGCCGTTCGAGCCAACGTTGTTCGTGACGGTACTGTTGTTGAGTGTCAGGCTGGCGAGCGCAGTCGTCCCCGCCGCCGCGTTGTACGACCCGACGACCGCGATGCCGCCCCCATCGTCGCGAGAACCGCTCTCGAGCGCGGTGCTGTTGCCAGTGACGGTGCAGCCGTTGAGCACGACCGTCGCGCCACGGATGTTGAGGGCGCCTCCAAGCGACAGGAAGCCGCTGGCCAGGCCATTCGTGATCGTGACGTTGTTGACCGTGAGTGTGAAATTGCCGACCACGTCGAAGACCCGATCGAGCGCGCCGCCGCTGATCGTCGAGCCGTTTCCATCGACGGTCATCGGGCCGGTGATGGTGAGGCGGCCGAGCGACAGCACGTACGTTTGACTGGATCCGAGCACGACGTGGGCGCCGGCATCGCCGTTGGCCGCCGCAATCGCCGCGCGGAGCGAACAATCTGAAGCGCCGCAGACACCCACCCCGTCAGCCGTCGTGGTGACGACGTAATCCGTCGCGAAGGCGGTAGAACTGAACACCGCCACGGCGAACAGGGAGGCGAGCGCGGTCCGCAAGAATGATCTTGCGTCGCGCATGCGAGTGCTCAATTGCGGCTCGGGAAGATGCCCTGGAGCGCGATGCAATAGTTGACGGCCAGATACGGTGAAAGTGTCGGCACAGGCAGGCCCCCACCGGTCGGCGCCGCTGTCGCCGTGCCGGTCACCGAAATCGCGCCGGGCGCCATCACCGCATTGGGCGGGGCGTTGCTGTAAGTGGCGGTGACGCCGGCCGCCTCGACCGCCGGCACGCTGCCGACCGGAGTCTGCGAGTTTCCGGCCGCGTTCCTCGCGTTCGCGGTCGCCGCCAGGTTGTTGAGCGCGATCGGATGCGTGTGCGTCGGCATTTCGTTGACCGTCAGCGAGACGCTTTCGGAACCGCCGACCTGACCGACGTCATAGTTCGACAGCCCCGGCCCCTGGCCAGTGCCTACAGGTACCCGGCCGCGCAGGTCAGGCAGCGCGAATGTCGTTGTTCCGTTACCGCCGAATTGTGTCCCGAGCAGCGAAAAGAGCGCCGTGTTCTGCGAGATCGGCAGAAGCTGCCCGGCGCAGAACGCCCAGCCCTGCGGCGCGAAGTTATACGGAACGATGATGATCATTCCCAGGAATGGTTCTGCCATGGCTACGTCCTCTCACAGGGCGGCGTGTCCTCGACCGCTTCTCGGCGCCGCACGTCGTGTGCGACGAGATGACGGCTGAAACATGCCTGATACAAGGGGCGCCGGCTGTTCGAGGAGCCGACTGGCACGATGAACAAGTCGAAATCTCCGAGGGCCGGGTGCCGGAATCCGTGCGTGCCGTCGGGCACCGCGGCGGCGTCCGTCGCGCGGAACATCAGCGAGAACTGCTCGACGTTTTTCGTGACGGGACGTTCGACGACCTGTTCCAGCACGAATCGAGCGGGAGTCCCCGCCGCGGTACGTACGGCGAACGACGTGTTCACGTGCGGGAGAAACAGCAGAGCCGTGGCGTCCTGCAGTTGGAGCTGGCCCGCGTGCCAGGCGGCGGCCGGCTCGTGCGAGAAGACCGCTGCCGCGCCTGTCAGCGCGCGGACGTCCACACCAGCGCCGAGCAGCGCGATGCCACACGACCGGAGAAACGTGACACGCGAGACCTTCACAAACGCGATCTCCGTACGAGCGAACTCTCTCGAGAGTCGGCTCAATGGCTCAGTTGGAAGCAGCGGCAGAATAACAGGGATGCCTTCGGCATAACTAGTAAAAACGCTGCAATTACACGGCGTTGCGCTGTCTGGCGCGATGACGAAGGCGCGGTCAGTCCGTGTGACTCTCCGTCAGCTGCTCGAGGAGCCAGGGGTTCACGAGCGCGTCCAGCACCAGATGCACGCGGTCCGTGCGGCCGCGATTGACAACGCCATGCGGATCGCTGAGGCGCAGGTACCAGCATTCACCCTCGCGCATCTCGACCTGGATGCCGTTCAGACGGAAGTCCACCTCGGGGTTCGTCGTGACGGGGATGTGCAGTCGAACCGTCCCGCGCTCGGGCGCAAGGTCGTGATCGGTGTGCAGCTTGATGGTCGACCCCGGAGCCAGCTTCATCAGGCGTGCCGATTGGAGCGGACACTGAAACGTTCCCAACACCTGCTGGAAGTATCCGCACCGAGCCAGGAGGGGCGTATCCACGAACGTGTCGCAGCCGGGATCCGGATAAATCATCTTGATCGGATGGACGGCGCCTGCTGGTGCTCGCAGCGGAAGGATGCTCCAGGTTCCTTCGTAGTTCTGTCTGACGAAGTGCTCGACCCAGTCCTGTTCGTCGAGATGCGTGAGCTCGCGCAGCAGGGCCGCCGGATCGAATCGAATCGATAATCGAAGCCGGTCTTTCACGGAATTCGGTACTGGATACGTCGACCGGAGCGCGCCCGCACCACGCGGGCAGGCTCCGGCCGATGTTCCTCATCCGCTTACCGCGGGACGTACGCCCGCGACGCCGGGAGGTCGCCAGCAGTGCCCCACTGTACTGTGGCACCGTTCCGCACGTACCAGAAGCCGGTTGATGGCCGATACACCGCGACGTCGCGCGTCCCGTTGCCATCGAAATCGCCAGGCGCCGGGATATCGCCGGGCACACCCCAGACCACGGTCGCTTGGCCCTGAATGAACCATTGGCCAGTCGATGGCCGATACACCGCGATGTCCACCGTTCCGTTGCCGTTGTAGTCCGCGGGCACGGGAATATCGCCGCCGACGCCCCACTGGACGGTGGGACCATTCCGCACAAACCAAAAGCCGGTCGATGGCCGATAGACCGCGATGTCGACGATCCCGTTGCCGTCGTAGTCGCCGGGCACAGGGACGTCGCCGGGCAATCCCCACTGCACGGTCGCCTGGCCCTGGATAAACCATTGGCCGGTCGATGGCCGATACACCGCGATGTCCACCGTGCCGTTGCCGTCGTAGTCCGCGGGCACGGGAATATCGCCCGGGGCGCCCCACAAGACCGTGGGACCATTCCGCACAAACCAGAAGCCGGTCGACGGCCGATAGACCGCGACGTCCGAGCTGCCGTTGCCGTCGTAATCGCCAGGGACGGGGATGTCGCCGCTCACGCCCCACTGCACCGTGGGTTGGCCCTGCGCGAGCCATTCGCCGGTTGACTGCCGATAGACCGCGAAGTCCGACGTCAGGTTGCCGTTGAAGTCAACCAGATACCCGGCGCTATCCTGCGTGCCATCGCCATTGAAGTCACCGAGCACATCCGGACGGGGCACTGGCAAATCGCCGGCGGCACCCCACGAAACCGGGGCCTGTCCCAGCACGTACCAGACGCCGGTCGACGGCCGAAACACGGCGATATCCGCCGCCCCGTTGCCGTTGTAGTCGCCGGGCACCGGGACGTCGCCGGGTGTGCCCCACTGCGTGGTGATACCGCCCCGGACCAACCAGAAGCCGGTCGAAGGCCGATACATCGCAATGTCCGTCGTCCCATTGCCGTCGTAATCGGCGGGCACCGGGATGTCACCGGCCATCCCCCACACCACGGGAGACTGTCCCCTCACCAACCATGTATTGGTTGAAGGCCGGTAAACCGCGATATCGGTAACGTGGTCGCCGTTGTAGTCGCCAGGGACTGGAATGTCGCCTGCGATTCCCCACACCACCGGGCTCTGGTTCTCGACGAACCACGTGCCGGTCGACGGCCGATACACCGCCCGCTGTGTCGATGCTGCGCCGAGGTAGTCGCCGGGCACCGGGATATCACCGGCAACGCCCCACGCCACCGGGTTCTGGTTCTCGACGAACCAGGTGCCGGTCGACGGTCGATACACCGCGCGATCCGTGAGCCCATCCCCGTTGTAATCTCCAGCCACAGGAATGTCGCCGGCCGCTCCCCACGAAACGGTTCCCTGATTCTGCACGAACCATTGGCCGATGGATGGGCGGAACACCGAGATGTCAGACGCTCCGTTGCCGTTGAAATCCGCAGTGACCACTGACGGATGCGACGTACTATCCGTGCCCCTGATGGCACACAGAATCTGAGCGCCGGTCGCCGGGATCGTTTCGGCGGCGACGCAAAAGCGCCCGGCGCCGGTCTGTTGGATCCCGAGCAGGAAGCGGACGTCAATCGAGGCACCAGCCGCGAGCGGCGTTCCCGAAGAAATCGCGTTGACCGACAGCGTGCCGTTGTAGCCGGAGCCGTTCGGCTGCGACGGAGGCTGTTCGAGGGTCGTACCGCGGACGGTGGGGTTGCTCGTTCCCGAGCCGCACGGCGGCCGGTCCACGGTGACGACCACGTCGGCGGACGTCCGGGGTCGAAGGTCAGCGACGCCGGAGATCGAGGGAAACGTCGTGATGTCGACGACGCGGAACCGCAGACGCGTGATGGGCGCGCCCGAATTATTGGTGAACGTCCGCCGCACGTCGAGCGTGCCGAACGTCGAGTTGTTGGCGGGATCGGACGTGAAGTCGCGGACTTGGTTTGGCACGGCGAACCGATTCACGCACGAGTCGAGATTCGATGCCAGCAGCGCGACACCATCCCGTACGATCGGCGAGCTCAGGTTCTCCGGTCCCGGAGCTCCCAGGCGCTGGCCGGCGCCAGCGGAGGTTCCGTTGGTGTCGACGAAGATGAAGTCGTTGGCGTTGTTGTCGGTATCAACAAGGTTCGAGCTGAGGGGGCCTGCGGTCGTCTGGATCAGGGCGACACTGCCGCAGTTCCCGCCACCACCAGACCCGGTGCAGCCTCCAGACAGCCTGCGGACAAACGTCGCATCGATGCTGAACGGCGTTAGCGCCGGGTACCCCGAGCCCTCTTTGTAAGTCGTGTTCGCTTCGCTCGTGGATCCGACGGCGTCGATTCGGTTGGCGACGGAGTAGCTGCCGCCCCCACTGTTGTTGTTGAAGATTGCGATGCCGGCGTTATCGGGGATGTCGGTCGTGTAACTCGCGTTGCCGGTCGCGGTCGTGCCGTTGCCGGCGGGGTACGATGCCAGCGAGTAGCCGACCGAATTGACGCACAGAAAGTGGCCTCTCGCCGGAATGACGATCCCGTTGGGGATCGAACAGCGGGTCACGCCGTCTGACGCCGCGATGCCGTAGCCGGTGCCGGAGGCGGCAGTCACCGTGTGGGACGCGTTGGTGTTGTTGTAGATCTCCACGAACTCGTCCTGCGCGCCACCGGGCCCGCGAACCCGGAACTCGGAGATGAGGAGAGTCCCGCTGGTGGCAGTCTGAGCGCCAGCAAGAACCGGGAGGCCTACGAGCCACGCCGTCAGCAAACCGCGGAGAAGACACACGTCGCGCCGAGCGATTGAGTTGATCAGACTCAAGCGGCACCATCCTCGCCAGAAACCAAGTTTGAGCGGCTGTGGGAGCATCCTTATTATGGCACAGCTTCGCGTCGAAGCCGGTCTTTCACGGAACCGGCGGCGGCTGGACGGGCACGCTGAAGCACGCCTGGTAGACGATGCGCTCATCGTTCGAGCCGACAACGGGGACGATGAACAACGTCAGCGACCCCAGCCCGTCGTGGCGGAACGAGTACATGCCCTGCGGCAGGATTTGGTCGGCCGGCCCGTGGAAGAAGACCGAGAATTGCCGGACGCCTCCGCTGACGCGCTCGTCGGTCACTGTGGCCAGGCGAAGATCGACCGGGTGAGGTTCATCGAGGCTGAAGACCGTACCGACGAGTCTCCGGTACGTTGCCGGATCCTGACTCATCCTCGCCAGCCCGCTGCGGCGTCATCGCCGCTCACCTGCGTCAGGTCCGTGCCGTCCTGGCGCCACTCCATCAAGGTGTGCAGATCGGTCTCGCCGGTCACGTTGAAGCCGAGACGGACGTAGAGCGCGCGGGCGCGAACATTTGATCGAAGCACCGCAATGAGGAACGTTCCGGCGGAGCGGGCCACCTCCGCCTGTAGCGCGCGAATCACCCGAGTACCGACACCCGAGTTTCGTGCTTCAGGGACAATCGCCATGTCGATCCCGCGCATGACTGGACCGCTGCGATCGACGATGAGCCAACCGACCGGGGAACCGTCATAGAGGATCAGGCGCTCGGAGACCTCGGGCCATTGCTCTCGATAACCACGACGCTGGGCCTCGAACTGGAGTCGCAACATCTGCGTGCGCAGGTCCGGATCCCAGTGGTCCATCCTCAGCTCTTCGCCGCGCACGGTGGTGAAGAGTTGAAAGAGAACCACTTCGTCGTCGGTTCCGATGTCCTTGAGGTCGAGCGTGGTCATTCGCGTCCGGCACCCATTATGACGCTGGTGCCTAAGCGTTCCGTTGACGGATCTTGAAACCGGGGATTGGAGGAGAGCTGACGATCATTCGTTCAGTACCGCACCAGGGTTCACACGTGCGGCGCGGCGCGCCGGCAGCCACGTCGCGAAGAGCGCGACCGTCGCGAGCAGGAGCGCGACGCCGACGACGACCACCGGATCGATCGGTCTGACGCCGTAGAGCAGGCCCGCCATCAACCTCGCCATGCCGGCCGTGCCGGCGAACCCGGCGATGATGCCGAGCAGAGTCATGCGCGCGCCGTCGCGCATGACGAGACGGAAGACGCCCGACGCGGAGCTGCCGAGCGCCATCCGGATGCCGATCTCGCGCCGCCGCTCGGTGACCTGCGAGGCGAGCACGCCGTACACCCCGATTGCCGCGAGGAACAGCGCGACCACGCCGAATGCCATCGCGATGACCATCGGCATCCGTCGCTGAAGCAGCGAGCGATCGAGTCGCTCCTCCATGGTGCGCACGTCGTACAAGGGGAGTTCCCGGTCGATCGACGCGAGCGTGGATCGCAGCGGCGCAATGATGGTCTCCGCGTCCTGCGCGCTTCTGACGGCGACCACGATCGATCGCGCCGGCTGCTGCGCGTACGGAAAATAGTACGCGCCAACCGGCGGATCCTTCGGCGTCAGGCCGGTCACCTGGACGTTCGCGACCACGCCAATCACCGTGTAGGAGCGCGCGTCGGGGCGTCGCGTCAGGAGATCGAGCACGCCGGTGGGATTGGCGGGCCTGAGGAGAATCTGGCCGACGGCGTCGCGGCCAGGCCAGAATCGCCGCGCCAGTCGCTCGTCGACGATGACCACCGGCGGCGCCGAGGCGCTGTCGCGCCGGTCGAAGTATCGCCCCCGCAGGAGCGGGATGCGCATCGCTTCGAAGTAGCCATCGCTCGCGCTGATCAGGTGCGGCGCCACGATCGATTCGCCGCCTCCCGGCTCGCTCCCCGCGGCGAGAATGATGCCGCTGCTGTAGGTCCCGCCGAGCGGGATCGTTGTCGTCAGCCCGGCGGCGCCGACGCCGGGAAGGGCGCGCGCGCGCTCGAGCAGCCGGTCGGCGAGCTGTCCGAGCGCCGACGCGTCGCGATACGCGCTCGACGGAACACTAATCGCGGCCGTGACGACGCCGGCCGGCTCGAATCCCGGATCGATCGCGAGGACGGCGCGGAAGCTGGCGAGCAGCAGCGCCGCGCCGATGAGCAACATGAAGGCGAGCGCGACCTGCGCGGTGGCGAGCAGTCGGCGCAGCCGGCCGGCCGTGGTTGCCGCCGTGCTGCCGCGGCCCGCGTCGCGCAGCACGTCGGTGACGTTGACCCTCGACAGCCGTACCAGCGGAATCAGTCCGGTGGCGACGCCGACGGCCGCGGCAAGCGTCAGCATCGCCCCGGCGGCCTGCCAGTCGAGCCCGATCTCATGGCTGCGCGGCAGCACATCGAGATCGAGGCCGGTCACCAGACGCAGCACCCACCAGCCGGCCGCCAGGCCCATCACTCCGCCGCACGCCGCGAGCAGCGTCGTCTCGGTGAGCACCTGTCGGCCGACGCGCGCCACGCTCGCGCCGATCGCATGCCGTGTCGCCAGCTCGCGCCAGCGGCTGGCCGATCGCATGAGAAACAGATTCGCGAGGTTGACGACGCCGATGAGCAGCACGAAGAGTGCGCCCGCCCACAGCAGATACAGCGTCGCGCGGACGTCGCGCACGACCTCTTCCTGAAGCGGCACGACGACGGTCCGATAGCCGCCGTCGCGGATCAGATTCCGGAACTGCGGGAAGCGCTCGTCGTTGCGGGCGTTGAGGCCGTCGATCTCGCGCTGCGCCTGATCGACCGACGCGCCCGTCTTCAAACGCGCGATCATCACCCAGTTGTTGCTGTGACGCGAGGCGTCGGATCGCTGATCCGCCGTGAACGACAGCGGCAGCCAGACATCGACGTCCTTCCACAAATACTCGAAGCCGGCCGCAAGGATGCCGACAACGCGAAACGGCCGGCCGTCGAGGCGGATGTCGCGGCCGACCAGCGACGCGTCGCCGCCGTACCGCCGCCGCCAGAACGAATACGACAACATCACCTTCGCATCGTTTCCCGATTCGGCGTCCTGCTCGGCGATCGTGCGACCCGCGAATGCGCCCGCGCCGACCAGGGCGTAGAACGAGGGCGTCGCCCGAAGCACGTTGAGGCGTTCGGCGCCGTCTTCTCCCCCAGCCGCGCCGAGCGTGACGCTGCCGCGCCGATAGAGCACCACTTCGTCGAACGAGCGGACCTCGCGCCGACGGTCGAAGTAGTCCGGCACGGACGTGGCCCCCACGCCCGGCCCCGCCGCGCCGAACCCGAATTTCGGATACAGGTTCGACACCAGCACCATCCGGTCGGCGCCGGCGATTGGCAGCGGCTTGAGCAGGACCGATCGCACGATGCTGAAGATCACCGTGTTGCCGCCGAGACAGACGACGAGCGTCGCCAGCACGGTCAGCGTGAAGCTGCGCTCGCGCCTCCAGCTCCGCATCGCAAAGCGCGCGTCGCGGAGCACGTCCGCCATCCCGCTCAACCACGCGCGTGCGTACCCGGGCGCGCCGTCGAGGCGGTCGAGGAACCGTGTTTCGAGCTCGCGCCCGTGCTTGCCGCGCAGGCGCGGCGGCCACAGGAAAAGGAGCAGACGATAGAGCAGGCGGGTCGCACCCATGACGTCGAGCGTCAGGCGTCCCTTCCGATCATGCGCTCTGCGCCGCGTACACCCGCCATCCCTTGTGTCCCTTCCCAAGCGAATGCATGCCTCGATCGGTGAATGTCAAACCCGAACCGGCGACCAGATCGACGACGGTCCGAGTCACCAGCACCTCCCCGCGTCTGGCGATCGCGGCCACGCGGCTCCCAATGTCGACGACAACGCCGTGAGGGACACCGGCCACCAGGTCACATTCGCCGGTATGGAGTCCGATACAGACGTCCAGCTTCAATCGCTCCGCCTCAGCACCAATGGCGCAGCCGCATCGAATCGCACGGGCCGGACCGTCGAACACGACAAACACGCGGCCTTCCTCGACTTTGACGGCACTTCCGCCGAACCGAGACGCGTGCGTCGCGACCACATCGCGGAGCGGCGTGACGCCCGCAGGCGCGGTGACCTTGGAGGCGCGGCCCGCTCGCCCTTCGGCGCACAGGACGGTCACAAGCACCCGATCCGTATTGACGACGTGCGGCCTCGCCGCGGCGAGAAATCGCTCGATTTCGTCCAGCAACGCGTCCTGGTCGCCGACAAACGGGAGGTGATCCTCTCCGGGCAGTTCGACGAAGCGTGCGTCTGGAATCAGGTTGGCGACATATCGACCTTCTTCCACCAGCAGACATCGATCACCCGAACGATGCAGAACCAGCGTGGGCACCCGGATGGTGGGCAGAATGTGCCGAACATCAATCTCGGCATTCATCTTCGTGAGCGCAACCGCCGCAGCGGGACTCGCGCCCATGCGGAGAAAGGACGCCCACCACTCGCGAAACGCCAAGTCGTTCGCAACGCTCGGCGCTCGCTCGCTCAGCCCTACGGGCCCACCCCAGTCGGCGACGATTTCTCTCAGGAACTTCTCGCGCCGCTCGCGCGTCGGCGCCCAGGGATAGTCCGGCGCTCGCAGCCTTCGCGCATAGGTGCCGATCATGACAAGGGCTTCGGTCTGCGTGGGGTGCGTGGCAGCAAAGAGGCTGCACATCGGACCGCCCTCGGACACGCCCAACAGCACCGCACGACGCGATCCCACCGCATCGAGCACCGCGCGCACGTCGTCCATCCGTTCCTCGAGCGTCGGCAGACGCGTGACGGGATCAGATAGACCAGTACCGCGCTTGTCGAACAGGATGAGCCTCGAAAAAGACGCGAGGCGGCTGAGGAAACGCGCGAACGACGGCTCCTTCCAGAAATATTCGAGGTGCGAGACCCACCCCATCACGAAGACGAGATCCACGGGACCCGTGCCGCAGACCTGGTACACAATGTTCACGTCGCCGCTTCGCGCATACTGCACGGGACCCGGCGCGATCGGCGGAGTCATCGCGTCGCGTGATGGGACCACCGACGGAGACGCTGGTGGGGAGGCTTGCACGACGTCCGCAATGAAGCGATATCCCCTGCGGTGTGCCGTTTCGATGAACCTGGGCGCCTGCGCGTCGTCGCCCAGCGCCCGGCGTATCTCGCGAATACAGACCTTCAACGCACCGTCGGCGACGAACACACCCGGCCAGATCGCGTCGAGCAACTCAGCTTTCTTGACGAGCCGCCCCGGACGCGCGACGAGGTACTCGAGAAGCGACAGCGCCTTCGGAGTCAGCGAAACCGGACCGCTGTCACCGAACAACTGTCCGCTTGCCGGATCGAGGCGAAATCGATCGAAGGCGAGTGAAAGGTCCGACGCCATGAGACGTGCCCGCAGCCCGCGATCCTATCTGATTTCGCGATCGAGAGTCCCTGTATGGAAGGGCGGCCGACGCTCTGTTTCGCCGTTGTTCGAATAGCTCATCCAATCGAACAGCCGGCCCGTCGCGGTGACGAAACTGATCGCCAGACGCGCCACGAGCCGCCCACCGCCTCGACGCCATCCGACCGCTTCGGCTCGATCGTCTCGATCGGCCACGGCGCCGACGATCCCGATCAAGAGGAGCCCACACCAGCCGAGCACGAATTCCGTGAGCGCTACACCGCGTTTACTCATACAGCCTCAGAAGACGCCTGCGGTGTTTTCTCGATGTGATACGCAACGCGTTTGATGTTCAACAGGTGCCGGTACGTGACGTTGTCGGTTGTCGAATTGCCTCCGAAGGTGCCGCAGCCTAGCGTCAGGGAGCACTGGAGCCCGGTCGTCATTCCACAGCAACCCTGAGCGGCGGGTGAATTCACCAGGATCCGTCCGGCAGGCATCGCCCGGGCGAACCGCTCCACGCGCGCCGCGTTGGTCGTATGAATGATCGCCGTGTGACCCGCGCCGGCCGCCTGGAGCAGCCTGCGCGAGAGAGTCAAGCCCTCGTCCTCTCCAGAAACGGTGAACAACGACAGGAAGGGCGCCAGCTTTTCGTCCGCGTAGAAGCCGCCGAGGTCGGACAATCCCGTACGGACGACGAGCAGCCGCGGTGGATCCGGCCGCTCGATGCCGAACGCGGCCGCGATCGCGCTGGCTGGCCGGCCGACCAGGTCGCGACGCAACGTCCCCAGCGTCGGGTCAATCGCGCCTCTCGCGAATCGTCGTTCTTCCTCAGGTGTGAGGATGGCCGCGCCGTGGCGTTGCAATGCCTCGAGAAACGGACCGACAACACGGTCGTCCACAACGAGGTTGTGCTCCGCCCCGCAGATCAGACCATTGTCGAACGTTTTGCTCGTGACGATCGCCTGTGCGGCATCATCGAGATGGGCGTCGGCGCAGATCCAGGCGGGCGCATTCCCGGGGCCGACGCCAATCGCCGGAGTACCGAACTGTAGGCCGCTTTCACCAGGCCCGCGCCACCTGTCGCCAGAATCAACGACACCTTCGGATGGCTCATGAGCGTCCGGGTCGTCCTGCGGCTGCTCCGCTGATCGAGCACCTGAACGAGATGCCGAGGCGCGCCATGGGCTTCGAGCACGCGGCGGATGATGTCGGCCGTGAGTCGGCCAACACCACGCGCCCCATGGTGGAAGCTGAGAATCAGGGCATTTCGCGCCTTCAGCGCGATCAATGTCTTGAACATCGCCGTCGCGACCGGATTGGTCACGGGGACGATCCCGAACACCACACCGACGGCGCTGGCGAGCTCGGTGACCTTGCGCTCTGCGTCGATCCGGAGTGCACCCTGTACAGCTTCGCCGGCAAGTGAGTTGTAGATACCGATGCTCGCAAACCGGTTCTTGAGCGTTTTGTCGGGTAAGTTGCCGAAGCCGGTTTCATTCACAGTGGCGGCGGCCAGATCTTCTGCCGCTCCGTCGAACCGGGTTGCTAGATCGCGCAGCAACCGGTCGACACGTTCGTCGGTCCACTTGTCGAACGCCGCTTGCGCGAGGCTGGCGTCAACAGCAATCCGATCGACCTCCAGATCCAGTCGGCGATGATCCTCGATGGCGTCGTCCAAACGCTCCGCGAATGCTGGAGGCGCCGACGACGCGCTGCCGATCAGCGTACGGGCCATTTCAAGCGTGGCAGTCGGCTGCGAGTCGATGAAAGCCTCCAGCACTGCGGCCGCATCACGAGCCGCCGCTTCCGTGCTCGCGAGCGGTGAATCGGTGCCTGAGATCAAATGTGCCTCCAATTTCAGTAGTGAAGATGTCCGATATAGTCGACAACGATGCCGATCAGCTCGACGAGCGGCAGCACGCCACAGAACAGGAGCGCTCCGACAAACTCACCTCGAGGGGATCGATTCATGCGCAACACCTCGCCATCGACGATACGACCTCTGGGCGGCAGCATTCATAACAGTCGAGTGAGATTTCGGTGAGAGATCCGGGTGGACCTCATTACCAAGGATCGATTTTCTAACCGGGCGCTCACCCAATCCTCACAATCGATCGTCGTGCCGCCCTGTACGCTGCTGGAGATGTCATCAGTCCCGATGAACTCATAACTCGACGTCAGGAGAACTTTCATGCACTCAATCCGTCTCGCTATTCTGGCCACCACGCTGTCCGCTGGGCTTCTCGCGATCGGCTGCGGCGACTCGTCTTCGTCGCCGGCGACGCCGACGCCCAATCCGTCGCCGACGCCGGCAGGTTCGGCAACCAGCGTCTCGATTCCCCAGAACGCGTCAGGGTTGACTCTGACGGCGTTCAATCCCAATCCGATCACCGTCTCGGTCGGCACGACTGTGCGTTGGACCAACACCGATTCTGTGGCGCACACGTCGACGTCTAACAGCGCCGGATGGGATTCCGGAACTCTGCCGGCGGGAGCGCACTTCGACTTCACGTTCCAGACGGCCGGAACGTTTCCGTATCACTGCGCGATTCACCCCGGCATGGTCGGCACGATTGTCGCGCACTGACTGGCTGCGTCCTCGGTCAACTCAGGGGCGTCGACGGATCTGCGCCGTCGACGCCCTGCTCTCCACACCACTCTTCGACCTTCGATTTGTGCCGCCGCTTGTCGCCGTTTACTGCTCGTTGGTGTCTCGAGAGGGCAAGGAAAGGGCAACGCCTCGACCACTTCGCTGAGCAAGCCCGGCAATTCGTTTGTTTTCACGCTGGTCGGCGACGCCATCCATGTCATCATTGGCCGGTCCCCTTCTGAAGAGCCGGATGATGGCCAAAACGTTTTGGCTGGGCCTCGGAGTCTCTGCCCTGCTGTACGCCGGATGCCAGCGCTCGTCGAACCCAGCCTCGCCGGCGCAGGACGCCGCCGTGGGCCGAATGACGAACGCCTGGGCGCCGTGCGTGGTGGTCCAGAGTCCTGGCGGTCCGGCGTTCAACACCCAAATGGACGCGGTGAGGAAGCTTCAACGAGCGGGAAAGATGTCGTGGATCCGCCTCAACACGCACCTCGACGGCAGTGGCCTCGAGTATCACCTCGAGGCGCGGCGACTGGGTCTGAGAATCTTCTCGATCATTGCGCTCAAGGATCTTGAAAGCGCGGGGTGGGAATCCGCCTTCGACCGGCTCTATGCGACGTACCGAGCGACATATGGGAGATCGCCGGCGAGATCAGCAATTCGGATCCGAACGTCAATCCGTTCACGGTCACACCGGACTACTACATGTCGAGGTTCTCGAGTCTCTACGCCTACGCCAAGGGCCGGTACCCGCCGTCACGTTGACGAGCGCGCCGACGTTCGGTACGGGGACGAGCGGCGCGTCGGAGCTGGAGGAGTTCTTCAAACGCGGGCTGCTCGACATGGACGTTGTCGTCGCGCTCAACGTGTACAGCAATCCCGCCCTGAGCAGCTACGCGACCGTCATCGACAAGTACGCGGCCCGGCTCGCCGGAAAGCGCATCTGGGTCACGGAGACCGGGAGTTCGAATCCGGCCAACCAGATCGCCTGGGTGCAGGAGTTTTATCCTCGATTGCTCAATACCGTCCATCCCGAAATGATTTGCTGGTATGCCCTGTGGGGCGGCGCCGGTGTCGCCAGCGACAACGGGTTCGGCCTCCTGGATCAGGTCGAAAGCGGCCACGCCGTCGAACGGCCGCTCTTCACGGCTCTCGTCGGGCAGCCGTGATGACGCGTGCCGTCGTCCTGGCTGCCGTGCTCTGCCTGTTGCCGCGATACGCCGATGCGGACGGGCGGATCAACTTTCGCATCGACTTCACCCACGCGGACATCGACGGGGTTTACAGCGATGTGGGGATCGGCTGGCAGGGCCTCGAAGTCGAAATCGAGAAGGCGTTCGCGACGCACAAGATCGTCTTGTCCGGATTCTCGCTTGGCGTGAGGCGGGAGCTGTTCTACGGCTTCACCGGCTTTGGAGAAACCAAGAACGTCCAGCGATGGGATGAAGGCACCTACTTGACGCTCCGCGTGTTTCGAAGCTTCGACGTCTCGACTGACAAGTCCTGGTCCATCGGCCCTTCCCTCGCGATCTTGTATGGCATTCCCGGCACGACGTTGGACCGAACCATCGCCGCAAGGCAAGAGGACGGGGGGCTCGACTATACCCACGTCTTTCCGATGCGAAACGCCGACGTGCCGAAACAGCTCGCGGAGACGGCGGATGTCGGCACGAGTTCGGCGCTTCTCTATCCGGAAGTGTCCGTGTCGATCACGAAGCGGCTCGCCGGAGGCGGGATCGATCTCGAGTGGCTCGGCGGCGTGCGGATCATCCGGTTCGGGATCGTCGACTCGAGCAGTCAGGGAAATCGCTTCGAGGAGCGGCGGACGTTCGTGCCATCCCTCGGCATGCGCGTGGGATTCAGGATTTTCTGAGCGTCGATCGAACCCCCGCAGTCGCTTATCTTGCCGGCCCGCGCTCAGCGTGACAACACGTCGGGGAGCGTCCTCATGAAGAGGCGAATGTCGCCGATCTGGGCGGTCGTCGAGATGAACTTGAACGCGGTCTGGCTGACGGACGTCGTACGGCGTTCGAGAACGGCTGTCAGCGCCGCGGGCAGGATCGGACATTCGTCCAACAATCCGAGCACGCTGATCCAGGCGGTCATGTCGAGCATCGCGAGCACGTCGGCGGCGTCGCGCGCGAGCCACGGTGTGCCCGCCTCGCGCTGCTTCTCGAGCTTGCGCCGCAGCGCGCGGAGTCCGCGGCGAGTGTCGGCGTCGACACATTGAAGATCGGCCAACGTCGACAGGAGCTGATCCGCCACGAACAGGCTCACGTCCTGGTACAGCACCGACCAGCCCACTTCGAACGCCGTCACGAGGCCGTGATCCACGAGAAACGCGTCGGGAGGCATGGCCGTGTCGAGCCCTCGTGCCGACGCCGCACCCTGTGGATCACGCGCGGCCAGCGCGCGGGCCAGCATTCGAGACCCAGGTTGCAGATGCACGCAGCTGCATCGGACGCTTCCTGGGGCGTGAACGGCCGCGACTGAACGGAGGATCCCGCGAGCAGGGTATTCGCCAGGAACGCAAGCTCACCACTGCGCGTGAGGTACGCGGTCTCGTCGTGGTGCAGCACGGACTCCATCAGCCGCTTCAAGAGCGGGAGTCTCGCGACTCGAGGGTCCTCGGCTGCGGCTTCGAGCAGCGCCCGCGGCCGTTCCGGCATCACGCCAGCCTCGGTCAGTAGTTCGATGACCGCGTCGATCGATGTGGGGATGTCGTGGTCGCCACGCGCGGAGACGTCTGTCGCGTCGTGGTGTGGCGCACGTTCAGCCGCAGCTGCTGACGTGTCTTCTGGTGTGGTGTCCGTTCTTCTTCGGCCGCGCGAAAGTGGTCCGTGGCGATGGGGTTGGCCGATGCATTTGGCGTGTGTGGCGAGTGTTGCGGCTGCCGCGCCATTTGAAGGAAGGCACGCGCGTCGGGCGGTGTCGCGTAGCCCTGCCGCGATCGCCGTCGCTCCCGTTCAATCGCGACGTCGTGGAGGTGCTGCTCCGGCGCCATCAGCAGATCGTCGAGGCCGTCGATCTCCGGCCTGGAGTGGGACAGGCGGCGGCATCCCTGCATCACCGCGTGAAAGTAGTGGTTGTGCTCGGTCTCGAGCGTGACGAGGAGCGTGACGATCGCATCCCACGTATCGGTTCTCCGCGCCCGCACCAGATAGCCGCCCACTTCACACTCGAGCACGACACCGCTCGTCTCGCTGTTCATCATCTCGTTGCGATCCATCGGCTCGTCATCACTCGATTCAGTCGGTTCGAACGACCCGGTGGAATATCGTAAGTAACGGGAGAGGCCGACGATCACCAGGTGCTTGTCGAGGGCGGCGACGGTGCGTGCTGCCACCGAGTCTCCGGTGTGCACCAGCACTTCGAGCCATTCGCCGAAGCAATCGATATCGAACTGTTCGTCGCGTCCCGGCTGCGCGTGGCGCCACAGATCGAGGTCGAGCAGGGACGTGAGCTGCGCGGGCGTGGCAGACGTGACGAGCTCGCCGCACGCATCGAGTCCGCGGTGCTGAATGAGCTGATGCAGCGTCTCCGGCGCGAGGTGCGGGACGACCCGCGCGAAGAATGGCGTGTCCAGGAGACGCGCGAGCCGATGGTCCACCGAGCCCCCATGGGGGGGCGCCGTTTCGCGGTTCGTGGTTGTCGACATGGGCCGGCGATGATACCCGTCCGGCGGGCCAACAAACAGTCTTGAAGAGTCGGGTGGTGTGAGGAATACTATTAATGGGATTGACGTCCGTCATCCCATCCTGGTCCCTTTGGTCCTCTGGGGCCTCACCTTCCGGCTGCGTCCCTCACCCCCAGACAAACGCTCGCGGACTCGGCCGTAGAGCAGGCACAAGGCTCCGCTTGCCGCGGCGGCGCTGTTCATCGTCCGAGTGAATCGAGATCGCCGAGGACTTCACGTGGAATCTCGAGCTGTGAAGCCTTGAGATTCTCGCGGAGGTGCGCGAGCGACGACGTTCCGGGAATCAGCAGAATATTGGGCGAGCGCTGGAGAAGCCACGCAAGCGCCAGCTGCATCGGCGTGGCGTGCAGCGAGGCCGCGGCGGAGTCGAGAATCGACGACTGCAAGGGAGTGAAGCCGCCCAGCGGGAAAAACGGAACATAAGCGACGCCGCGCGTGGCGAGGTCATCGACAAAGCCGTCATCGTTCCTGTGGACCACGTTGTAGAAATTCTGCACGCACACGATCTCGGTGATGGTCCGGCCCTGGGTGCATTGCTTCGGCGTGACGTTGCTCAGGCCGAGGTGACGAATGAGCCCCTGACGCTGCAGTTCCGCGAGCACCGTCAGCGGCTCTTCGATCGAACCCTCCGACGGCCCCATGACACCGCCCAATCGAAGATTGACGACATCAAGTGCGTCGCGGCCAAGATTTCTCAGGTTGCCGTGCACGCCGTCGACCAGCTCTTGACGAGAGAGAGCATGAAGCCAGGACTTGTCGGCGCCTCGACGAGCGCCTAGCTTCGTGACAATCACAAGGCCCTCGGGATATGGATGGAGCGCCCGCTTGATCAGCTGATTGGTGACGTGTGGACCGTAGTAGTCGCTCGTGTCGATGTGGTTCACGCCCGCGTAACTGCCTCGCGCAGAACCGCGATGGCCGTGTCAACGTCGCGCGGCGGCCCCCAGACCTGCGGACCAGCCAGTTGCATGGCTCCATAGCCCACTCGGTTCACGGTCATCGATGACCGGGCAGCGTGAAGTTGCCCGCGAGGTCTGCCTGTTGAAGCATGCCGTTCCTCCTGCGTTTGCACTAACATCAGTCTATGAAGGATTGTTCAGGTTTGGAATTCGCATCATGCCAGCGAACGCGCTAAGTGGATTTGCACCAAGAAAGACGCCGGTTCAGACACGGGCCGCTGTCACGGTGGGCGCGATTTCAGAAGCGACGATTCAGATTCTGCTGAAACAGGGTGCAAATCGCCTGACGACGACCCGCGTCGCAGAGCGTGCTGGTGTCTCGGTGGGCACGCTTTACCGTACTACCCGAACAAAGAGTCGTTGCTGTTCGCCGTCCTGGCGGACCACTCGACAACGTCGCCGAGGCGGTCGAAGCCGCGTGCGAACAGGTGCGCCACCAACCGCTTTCCGAGATGGTCAGAGCGGTGGTCGAAGCGTATGTGGACGCCAAGACGAAGCGCATCGACGTGTCCCTAGCGCTCTACCAATTCGCGGCGGACGTCGGCGGGCCGGCGCTGGCGAAGCGCGTCGGCCAGCGATCTCGGAAGGCGCTGGAGGCCATGCTGCAGACTGCGTCCGACATCACGTCACCGCCCGACACGTTCGCCGTGGAGATGATGTTTGCCGCAATGGCGGGGGCAAGCGCTACGTTCTCGAGGCGGGAGCGTCGCTGCGATGATTCGCAGTCTGCGACAGCACCTGGTCGTCCTCTGTCAGTCGTACATGCGGGCCCAGCAGGTTCCGCGTCCGTGACACGTCTGACGTGATTGGCAGCAGATCGAGCTCGACGTGGGTGGCTCCTCAGGTTGGATTCGCCGGCCAACGCGAGCCACAATCATCTCGTGCCGCCGCCCGTTCACAATCCCCCGTGCAGCGGCTCCTTCTTGATGTCGCCCGGTTTCAGCGCCTTCAAGAACTCGATCAGCGCCCGCTTCTCATCCTCCGGCAGATTGGTGCCGTAGACGTGGCCGGTGTTGGCGTTGCCGACCTGCGACGTGTCGTATTCCCAGGCCGGAGCCGGCGACTTCGCGTCCGCCGTCGTCACGTACCCGAGCTTCTGGACGTCGTATTCGCGTGATCCGAGCATGAACTGCCTGGGCCGGCTGGCGGGCGGCGTCAGCAGGTCCCAGATGCTGGCGACCGAGCCGTTGTTCAGGTACGGTGCGGTGGCCCAGACGCCGGCGAGCGGCTTGGCCGGATAGACGCGTCCGCCCTTCGTGTCGGGGAACGTGTCGGCCTCGGCGAGCGTGCTGCGCATCGACGGCTTCCACTGCTGCGGCGGCCGGCGCGTGCGGCCTTCCCACTCGGCCTGGGTCGCCTCAGGTACGTTGTTGGCTTTGTAATACTGCTGTTTGAGCCCTTCGAGCGCGGCGAACGCCGCGGCGGCGAAGCGCATCGTCTTGCCGTCGACGACGACGGTGTCGTCGAAGTTCGTCGCGACCAGCGGGCTGACGCCCGATTCCTTCAGCGTGAACAGCTGATAGACGACGAGGCCGGAGGGTGTGACGGCGAACGGCTTCTCGTGGCAGTTCGCGCACTGCCGGTCGTAGAGCTCGCGGCCGCGCGCCGCCTTGGTCTGGTCGATGGTGCCAAACCGTCGGCCGGCCAGGTTGGCGGCGTCAGCCTGTAGACGGTGTGCTCGAGACGATTGAGGTTGTCCAGGCGCGAAGTCGTCGCGTAGCTCGCAGCGTCGAACACGGCGCCGACACCGAGCGACTGGCCGATGTTGCGCTCCATCACCGAGTTCATGTTTGCGCCCCACTGCAGCCACGCCGTGGTTTCAATGCCCCACATGTGCGGGAAGCTGGCCGGGGCGTTCTGCGGCCGGAGGTTCTGCGGGTCCTTGCCGAACAGCAGGTTCCTGGCGACGCCGAACGCATCGGCGCGGCCGTAGCCATTCTGCGTCTTCGTTTGTGCGGCGATGACAGGGATCTTCTTCAGATACTCGACGAACGCCTGCGCGAGCTCGACGTCGGTCGCGAGATCCTTCGTGCGCTCCGCGAGCGTGCGATCAGAGGGAAACGCCGCGTCGTTCCCGATGTGGTGGCGGGCCACGTTCGCGAGGAAGCGCTCGCGCCGTCCCGACGTGTCCTTGAGCGTCGCGTCGAGCTCTCCCTTCATGTCCTCGAAGAGATCGTTGATCCGCACCATGTTCGGTCCGCCGTCGATGCGGACGCGGCGGCCGTTGCGCCACAACTCGCCGACGTGGCAGGTCGTGCAGTTGAAGCCGACCATCACGCGATTGGTCAGGTGCGATCGTTCGACGGTCATGCCGACCGGCAGGGCGAACGGATCTGATCGCTCTTGTCGTCGGGAATGAATCCGTAGCGAGCGAGGTTGTCGGTGAAGGGCACGAGGCCGTCACCGGGCGGGTCCTGGGGGGTGCGTTTGCGCTCGAGCGACTGCACAATCGCGAGCGGGAGCATCTCTGAGCCTTCCGACAGGTGATAGAAGGTCGGGCGATCGGCATCCGTGAGGCCGTTGTGATAGTCAGCGAGGTTCGCCGCCGCGCTCGGCGCTGGAGCCGGCGCCCGTTTCGGGGCCTCTGGTGCCGGCCTGGTGCAGGCCGAGGCGGCCACTATCAACACCACGCCGAGCGTCTTTACGGCTGCCAGCTTCATCGACGCCTCTCCCGTCTATAGGTGATGAGTATATTCACATCGTTTCATTTCGCCCGGAGGTTCTCGCCCGCCAGAGCGGGCGGGCAACGTCACTTTTGGTTGGCGATTGAGGGGAGCTGCGGTGGCGACCAGGATCGTGGGCCGCCGTCGTCGTGTTCGCGTGACCGGATGCCTTCGCGAAGCCTTCCAATAGAATCACCGACGTCGCGCACCTGCATGGAGCGACGTCGACGTCGTGCCGACTCAGAGCGCCCGAAGGAACGCCACGAGATCGGCTATCTCCCGCGCGGTGAGGCCGATGTTGAACCGCGTCTCGTAGAACTCGACGACTTCTTCAAGTGTCGCGGCGGAGCCGTTGTGGAAGTACGGGGCGCGTGCGGCCAGCGCCCGCAGAATCGGACCCTTGAACTTCCCGATGTCCGCCCATTTTCCGGTGATCATCGCCCGACCTGGATCGCTCGTTTGAACCGTTTCCTGAGTGGACATGTTCCTCAGGGTGTAGACCGGCAGATATGGGGCTTGCGTTGGCGTGGTCAAGCCGATGTTGAGCGGTGCCTTGACCGAGTGGTCTCCGGCATTTGGCGAATCGGGACAAATCGTGCACGAGCCGGTGAACGAATCAGGCACCGTCACACCGCTCGCAAACGTCACATGCTGGGATATCGCGCATCACCTCTGGGGCAATCCTATCTGGCCGTTCATGCCAAGTTCCGCGTTCGGCTGCATGATTTTTGACAGCATGATTGCCCCGTGGTCTCGCCGGTGCGCCGTCGTTTCTGAAGCGCCCGCTCGGGACGATGCGCACCGCCGGTGCCTGAACGACGATTACTCCGACGTTATCTCGTTTCCGCCGGCGAGGATCCACGTCGGCAAGGCGTCCCAGAGCGGAACCTGATGATGCACACAAACCCGCACGGCGCCATCGCACTGCAGGCGGACATGTGGGATCCCGAGAAGGGCTCGGCCCACGTCGCCAACGCGAACGCCGCCGGGGGGCCGACGGAATTCGGCCCCTTCTCGTGGCAGCGGGTTCAACCGAGTCTTCCGTAGCGCTTCGAGCCCGGCGACCATCGTAAGGGCACGAGACTTCCTTCCGAATCGACATACACTGGCGTCGACGGGAGGACGCGATGTGTCACGTGAAGCCGCACCACAGCATCGTATTGTTGGCGCTGGTGCTGAGTGCGGGATGTGGGGCAGGGCGTCAGGCGATCGGAGGGGGAACCAGCACGCCGGCCGAAGCATTCGTGCCGGGGCTCGGCGAGCTGATGAGCCTGCAGCAGATGCGCCACGTCAAACTGTGGTTCGCCGGTCAGGCGGAGAATTGGGAACTGGCGGATTACGAGGTCGACGAGCTTGGCGAGGGATTCGACGACATCGTCAAGTATCACCCTACGCACAAAGACTCGCCGGTCGCTCCGAAAGACGCGATCCCGCGAATGATGACGCAGCCACTGACCGATCTCCGCACAACCATCAAGCAGAAGGATGCGCAGGCGTTTGCGCAAGCGTTCGACGCGCTCACGAAGGCCTGCAACGACTGCCACCAGGCAACCAACTTTGGGTTCAATCGCGTCCAGCGGCCGGCATTGAATCCGTATCCCAGCCAGGTGTTCGCGACACCGACACCGCACTGACGCGCCAGCCACGAGGCTGAATGTCACGCAAGCAGTCAGCGGATGTGCAACCCAAGCGGTGTTCCGTCGAATTCTTCGTTCTGGAAGCCGCGCAGAACGCCGCGGGTTCAGCTTCGTCGGATCGACGGAGATCTACGCCACATGCAGGCGGTCGTAATGGTCAACGATCACTTAATCGACTGTTTCCGATATCGTGACGTCCGCCGCCACGTCCATTAAACGGCGATTCCAGGATCAACGACGATGAACACGCGGCTGCTGATGACGATGCACGCGAAGGTCGGGACGCCGCTGAACATTGGCGCCGTGCCCCATGGCACTCGCCGTACCGCCCCGCTGAGCGGCGGGACGTTCGAGGGTCCGCGTCTTCGCGGCACCATCCTGCCGGGCAGTGCCGACTGGCAGCTCCTTCGTTCCGACGGCGTGCTGGAAATGGACCTTCGGTTCACCCTCCAGACCGATGATGGCGCGCTCATCTCGATGAGCGCGTTCGGTCTACGTCACGGGCCGCCCGAGGTCATCGCGGCGATCGCACGCGGCGACACGGTCGACCCCTCGACCTACTATTTCCGGACTATGCCGCGATTCGAGACGGCGCACCCCGCGTATCGTTCCTGAATCGCGTCGTCGCAGTTGCGACCGGCGATCGTCGTCCGGACGGCCCGATCTACACGATTCACGAGGTGCTCTGAAGTGAGTCTTCCCATCAACTCTCGTCCGCTGATGGTCTTGCGGCTGGCGACGTCAGCCACCCAGGAAATTGGCTCGACGCCGCAGGGCACGCTCACGATCTTCCCTGTCACCGGCGGCTCGTTCGAAGGCGAGCGCCTTCGCGGCAAGGTGCTCGCCGGCGGCGGCGACCGGGTCACCGCCCACGGCAACGGAACGTTCGCGCTCGACCTGCGGGTTACGCTCGAGACCGACGACGAGTGCCTGATTCACATGACGTTCACCGGCGTGCGCGACGACGCGAACCACTATTTCCGGACGGTGCCGCGCTTCGAGACCGCCGCGCCGAAATACGCGTTCCTCAATCGTCTGCTTGCAGTCGGCATCGGGGAGATTCGCCCTGAGGGGCCGGTGCATATCATCGAGGAGATTCTCTAGTCGGGCTTGCCGCCACCCCTTTCTGAAGTGCTGATCTGGAGGAAATGAACGTGGGACTCCGCGCGCGCGAGTGTGTGTGATGCCATCGAGTCCTTGGGCTCCCCTGCGCACGCCCCTCTTCCGCAATCTGCTGCTCGCCGACGTCATGTCGGATATCGGCACGTTCATGCAGACGGTTGGGGCCGCATGGCTCATGGTGTCGCTTGGCGCGGGGCCGATGTATGTTGCGCTGACGCAAACGGCATCGGCGCTGCCATTCTTTCTGTTCGCGCTGCCGGCGGGAGCGCTCGGCGACATCGTCGATCGCCGCAAGCTGATTCTCTACCGGAGTTCTGGATGGTCGGCGTCGCGACGGTGCTCGCTGCGACGACCATCGCCGGATTCATCTCGCCTTGGCTGCTCCTGGGTCTGACGTTCGCCCTTTCGGCCGGAGACGCGATTGAGACGCCGACGTGGCGCGCCATTCTCCCCGAGCTGGTCAAGAAAGAAGATCTCGCCGCGGCGTCGGCCTTGAACGGCATCGAATTCAATCTCGCCCGCGCCGTCGGGCCCGCGCTGGCGGGCCTCGTGATCGCGGCCGCGGGCGTCGGCGCCGCGTTCGCGCTCAATGTGGTGTCTTTCTTCGGCGTGATTCTCCTGGTCGCCCGGTGGAAGCGCCCCATCCGGCGTCGCACGACACCGGTGGAGACCGTGACTGGTGCGGCGGTTGCGGCCCTCAGATACGTGCGCTTTTCACCCTCGCTGCGCGCATGATGTTTCGCTCGGGCGGGACGATGTTTTTTGCGAGTGCGCTGCTCGCGCTGATGCCGTCAGTTGTCAGCGGCGTCAGCGACAGCCCGACCGGATACGGCATTCTGTTGGGCTGCTTCGGCGCGGGCGCCGTTCTCGGGGCGCTGACGCTCCAGCCGGCACTTACGCGTTGGTCGACTGAAACCGTGGCGTCCGGCGGTGTCGCGATCCTGGGCGCGATGACTCTAGCGACCGGCTTTCTGCATGCCCTGACACTGCTCGCCGCGGTGATGCTGGTTGCCGGTGCGGCCTGGATCGTGTTCATCTCGCTGGTCAGTGCGCTCATGCAGCGCTGACCCCCGACTGGGTGCGGGCGCGGGTGCTCGCCGTCTTCATGCTTGTGTTTCAGGGAGGCCTGGCCGCAGGGAGCGCGTTCTGGGGCACCGTGGCGGCGCGAGCGACTGTCCAGCATGCATTGTTCTGGGCCGGCCTCGGGATTGTGGCGACCGTCGCACTAGGATTCGTAGCGAGGTTGCCGGACACCACGACGGACGTGAGTCCCTGGAACCATTGGCGCATGCCGGCGATCGTCGAGGACATTCGACCGGAGCTCGACGCGGGACCAGTGCTCGTCACCGTGGAGTACCGGGTCAACCTGGATCAGCGCGCGAGCTCCTCGAGGCGCTGCACGA
>CAVRVT010000003.1:0-468195 GCA_963724725.1 uncultured Acidobacteriota bacterium
ACCGCAACGATCCCTGCTCACTTTAACGAGCACAGCTGTCTTGCTGAAAGGACACTGCACGGCGACTCCGTCGGCGTCGCTCATCGGCCCGCGCTTCATCGATGTTCAGGCTGGCGATCGCACGACTCTGGCGCGCGAGTCCGCGATGGAATGGGCGAAAGACTGGCGGGGCTTAGATGACGACGGGCGATGCGAGATGACCCAGTTCGACTATCGCTGGGGAACTTTAGACGTCAGCGCCTCGACGTCACGGAGGAGCTGCTCGCGCGTCACCATGATCGGGTAGCCCCACGATGAGGGCAAGGGAACCGGATCTTGCCAGGCCTGTCCCGCCGGATACACGAAGAACGCATCCCACATGGCGTCAGCCTCCGGCGGCAAGGTTGCCGGTGCACGCCGCGTTAGCATCGCGGGCAAATTCGCGAGATAGCGTGTCCCCACCACCCGCTGCTCGTCCCAGACATGGAGCACGCGCGAGTCCGTCAAAAGTGCCGCGGGCCATTTCACTCGCGCGTCCCCCGGGTACATGTTGAACCAGACCGCGTAGATCTGAAGATCTGCCTTGGAGAAGCGCTCGAGGAGCTCATGCTGGGCCCACCTGGCCGCCGTGATGCACGCCGGTCAGGTGGGTGACAGCAACAGCACCAGCCTGAGCTTCTCGCGATCGTGCTCGAACAGGCTGCGCAAGTCCTCGAATCCACCAAGATCGCGGAGCGTCACCGTCTTCGTGGCGGGCGGCTGCATGGCCGCTGGCCGCCCTGATGACAACAGGCTCGTCGCCAGAAAGGCGGCGGCTGACAGACGCGTCACGGTGCGTCCGGTCATGGTTGGGGTTTAGTCGACTGGGGTTTATTCGGGAACCCCAGGGCCGGGCACGGCGCGTTGATCCCGCTCAAACACACGTTGCCCCCAAACGAATTATTGTTGTCCGGCGACGATTGATCCCAGATGTCGACGCCGCCGCTGCTCGTCGGGACGCTGTTCGATTGCTGAATGGGCGGATTGCCGATGACGACGTTCGATCGGATCCGGTTGTTGGTCGCGGCCGGAAAGACGACGATCCCGTTGGTGTTGCCGGACGCGGTATTCGATTCCACGAGGTTGTTGTCGCCGGACAACAGGCCAATCCCGAAGTCCGTCGCCGTGCCGGTTGCGTATCCGTTGCCGCTCGTCTCGTTCAACCTGAACGAGTTATTGGACCCCTGGATTCATATGCCGCCGCAGGGATTGGCGGCCGACCCATTTCTGACGGACACGTTGTTTTCAACACTGATACCCGAGGAAGTCGGATTCACGCGGATCCCCGAGAGGCAGTTGGTCGTCGTGGTGACGCCTTGCACCCAGCCTTTCGCGGTGGCCATGAACAGAATGCCGTCACCCTGGAATTGTCGAACGACGCCAGGGCCGCGGATGCCGACATCCCTCTGACTGGCCGTGCTGATGCCGGTCTCGGCCGCGACGCTCGTCCCTTTGCAACCGTTGGTCGGATCGTCCGTCCAGAGATCGAAAACCCATTGAGACTCAGCACGATGTTGGGCGCGCCGAACGCGATGCAGGCCGCGCCCGTCACCTGGCAGATCACGTCGCCGACCAGGCGCGAGTCCTCTGAGAGGACGAGGGTCCTGACGATGGTGCCGCGGATGTCTTCGGCGGCAGCCGAGCGCGATCCGATGAACCCGAGGATGGTGAGTGCGACGAGCAGAACCCCTGAGCGTTTGAGCATAGAGCCTCGCTTTTGATGCGCGGAGCGCACGGGTCCGTCTGACGTGTGGTCGCGAACGAGTGTCGAAGTCGCGCGCGATTCTAGTCGGGCTGGTTGCGGTCAGCAACGCTTATTTGAGGCTGATTCTCCGACGTCCACGGGGTCACGCCTAACCCGAGCGCTTCCAGTGGTTTTCGCCGACCTCGACGGTCTAATGAGCCTGTATCCGACTACAGGCCGCCGCGAACGAAGCGACCGTAGATGAACGATTGCACGGCACCCGTGGGCGTCCGGTGTGCGTCCGCCAAGGCCTCGACGAGCGTAAAGTCTTCACCAAGTTCGGCGCCAATTCCGGCCGCATCGTAACGGCGCACCGGCAGACCGCTACAGCGTTCAGGACCGTCTGGCGCGAACGTGGCAATGATCACCGTGCCGCCGATGGCCACCACGTCCCGCACGTGAGCGACATACCGGGCGCGGTCCTCGGCTTCCGTCAGGAAGTGAAACACCGCGCGGTCGTGCCAGATATTCATCGGGGACATTGTCCATGGCGCCGTCACGTCCGCCTCGATCCACTGGACGCGATCGGCTTGTGTTCCCAGGCGCGCCCGTGCTCGCGCGAGCGCCGCCGGTGACACATCAAGCACCGTGATGCAGCGCAGACCACGCCCGACGAGATGATCCACGAGGCGGGAATCCCCGCCTCCAATGTCGACCACTCACGTCGCCGCCGTCAGCCCGGATCGCTCCAGCAGACCAAGCGATACCATGGGTTCAGGCTGATACCAGCTCACCTCGTCTGACGCCTTCGTGGCGTAGATGCGATTCCAGTGGGCTTTGCGATCCATGGCTAGGTGGCTCCGGGACAGGGGCGCGCGTCCTGCACGGACGGGCAGCGTACGTCGCCGTACGAGCAATAGACGCAGCAGTCGCCCGGCTTGGGCCGCAGCACCGTGCCACAGCCGTCGCAGGTGTACGCAATGACGCAGCGGTCCTCGGGCATCGTGTCGACGGCCACATGCCCGCACGATGGACACGTCAATCGAACGTCGAGGTCGGCCATGACCGTAGTCTAGCAGTCCGTTCGAGCACATGTGCCGCAACCATGGCCGCTCGATCGCAGGCTGAATTACGCGCGGCCGCTTCTTGTTCAATCAGGCACTGTAACGTCCGGGATTCCTTTTGGCGTTACACTTGCGCGGTGCGCGTCTCTGTCGCGTCGGTTCTCGCGTTCTTGCTCGTGACGATCGCGTGCGCCGATCCTTTGTGCTGCGCAGACGGCTGTGATCGCGGCGGCATGGAGTTGGCCCATTCAGCGCCGAGTGGGGCCGACTGTCCCACATGTTTATCCGCCCTTGTGGCTCATCGCCACTCTCCAATCACGCGCACAGACGCCGCGATCGACGCCCTTGAACCCACGACGTCTCCGCTGATCGCTCCCTTTCGAACGGACGTCGACCACCCTCCGCGTCTCGCTTAGACGCGACTTCCGTTTCCGTGTCGCAGCGTATGGAACGTGGAGGTGTGTGTGTTTCTGCTCGGACTACTGCTGTCGTTCTCGCTGCAAGGTGGTCAATCGACAATCGTCTGCTCGGTGAACGCGTCTGGCGTGCCCGTGCCGGGTGCGGAGATTGTCGTCGCGGGGAAGACGTATCTGACTGACACTCGGGGGCAGGTGCGGATCGACGTCGGCCCCGGGCCGATTGAACTCACTATCCTCAAAGCAGGATTCGCGCCCGTGACCACGACGATGACGGTGGCCGCGGGCCAGCAACAGCCAATCGTGATCGAGCTCGACACGCTGCCCACGGTGGAAGAAACGGTGACCATCTCCGCGACGCGCACCGACAAGCGCGTGGAAGATCAGCCGATGCGGGTCGAGGTGCTGGATCGTGACGACATCGAAGAGAAACAACTCATGACGCCCGGCGACATCGTCATGATGCTGAACGAGATGGGTGGGCTGCGAGTGCAAGCGACATCGCCGTCCATTGGCGCGGCGAGCGTTCGCGTCCAGGGCATGCGAGGCCGATACACGCGGTTTCTCTCGGACGGCTTGCCGCTCTTCGGAGAAGCGGTGGGCGGTCTCGGTTTGTTGCAAATTCCTCCGACCGATCTCGGCCACGTCGAAGTCATCAAGGGCGTCGCGTCGGCGCTGTACGGCGCGGGTGCCCTTGCGGGCGTCGTGGATCTGATCTCACGACGGCCGGGCAAAGAGCCCATTCGCGAGGCGCTGGTGAATCGCACGACGCGAGGCGGAACGGACGCCGTGGTGTTTGCGGCGCAGCCGCTCACGAACACGTGGAGCGGCACACTTCTGGCCGGCGGCCATTGGCAGGAGAAGAACGACGTGGACGATGACGGTTGGGCAGACCTCGCGGGATATTCACGAGCGGTGGTGCGCCCGCGAATCTTCTGGGACAACCACGCCGGGCGTTCGATGTTCGCGACCGCCGGCGCCACGTGGGAGCAGCGGGAGGGCGGCACGACTCCGGGCCGTGTGCTCGCCTCGACGGACGAGCCCTACACCGAATCGCTGGAGACGACGCGGTACGACGGTGGCATCGTGGCGCAGATGCTCGTCGGCGGCCAGTACGTGCTGACGGCCCGCAGCTCCGCCACACGGCAACGCCATCGACATGTGTTTGGCGACATCCGCGAAGACGATGTGCACGATACGTTCTTCGGCGAGGTCGCGCTTCGTGGCCACCGAGGCGCGCACACCTGGGTCGCTGGCGTGGCTTTCGAGCGCGACGCGTTCGACCCTCGCGATGTGCCGGCCTTTGCCTATACCTACACCGCGCCAGGCGTGTTTGCCCAGGACGACATCGATCTGTCCCGTTGGCTGACCGTGTCTGTCTCGGGCCGCGTGGACGTGCACAATCAGTTCGGCACCTTTGTCAACCCCCGCGGTTCATTGTTCGTGCACGGCATGACATGGAACAGTCGTCTGTCCGTTGGCAGTGGCTTCTTTGCGCCAACGCCGCTGACTGAGGAGACCGAGGCTGCAGGCCTGACGCGACTCAAGATTGACGGACCGCTCCAGGCGGAACGGGGTCGGAGCGCGTCGTGGGACGTGACCCGAACGGCAGGCTCGTTGACGTTGACCGGCACGCTCTTTCGCTACGACCTGACCCATCCGGCGGTCGTCGAGCGATCCATGTACACCCTCTCGAGTCTCGCGTCCGACACCATCATCAACGGCGCGGAGGCCATCGCCGTCCTTCGCCGCGAGCCGTTCAGCGTGACCGGCACGTACGCATATGTCCGTTCGCTCGAGGGCGTTGGAGTCGAGCGAGGGGAGGTCCCGCTCACGCCGCGGCACAGTGCCGGCCTGATCGCCATGTGGGAGCGCGCGGACCGCGGCCGTGTCGGCGTCGAGTGCTACCTGACCGGCCGTCAGCGCCTCGAAGACAATCCGTACGCGACCGAGAGCGCCCCGTATCTACTGTTTGGAGGGCTGGTCGAGCGGCGGTTCGGCCGGCTGCGGGTGTTCGTCAACGCGGAAAACCTCGCCAACGTGCGCCAAACCGATTGGAGCCCGCTGCTCAGGACGCTCCAGGCGGCCGATGGCCGCTGGACCGTTGACGCGTGGGCGCCGCTCGACGGCCGTGTCATCAACGCGGGCGTTCGCGTGACCTTCTGAGATCACCGAGCTCGTTTGAAATGAGCGTGCGCGTACACCTCGAAGCCGCCTCGCGGTCGTCGCGATCCGCATGCCGGACCTGCGCGAACGCGCCGACGACATCCCGCCATTGGTCGAACATTTCGTGGACAAGCACGGCGCCAGGCTCCAAACCAAGGGGGCCGCCTATCTCGACATCACTCGAAGCGCCCTTTTGTACCGAATGCAGAAATTCGGCCTCGAAAGGCCGTCCCCGGTGAGGGATCAACCTCGAACGCCGGCCATCCACTGACTCCGGACCTCGGTCGTGGCCACATCGTTTGTCGTCGAGACTTGACTTGTTCGATTGAGAAGCCGGCATGGGCGGTGGGCTCGTCGCGTCACGCCGGACGCGAGTAGAATCCACGAGGACGACGGGGGCCGAACCTGAATGGGCGAATGGAGACGTTGAGCGATCGTCGGTACGACGTGGTCGCATTCGGGGCGCATCCCGACGATCTCGAAGTCGTCATGGGCGGCACGGCGGCCAAGCTCGCGCGGGCCGGGCAGTCCATCCTGTTCGTCGATCTCTGTGAGGGCGAGCCGGCGCGGCACGCGTTGCGGGGCGTTCGGCACGAGCAGGCGGTCAGGGCCGCCGACATTCTGGGCGTGGACCGCACGATGTTGACGTTGCAGGATCGACTGATTCAGGACACGGTGGAAGCCCGGATCGAAATCGCGCGCCTCCTTCGCAAGTGCAAGCCACGCACGGTGTTCACGACGCAAGGCAGCGGGGTACACCCCGACCACCGCGCGGTGACCGATATCGTCGTGCACGGCGTCTTCTACGCACGGCTTCCCAAGTGGGAGGAGTTGGCCGCGGGCGAGCGCCTGCGAGATCTCGAGCCCCATGAGATCGAGCGGTTGTTCTTCGGGCACTGCCGCATGGAGCCACCCTGGAGCGGCTTCGACTTCGCCGTTGACGTGACGGCTACGTACGACCAAAAGATGGCCGCGGTCCGGGTGTACGAGGCCGTGTTCAGCGGGGACCAGGCGACGTTGCTCGACAAATACAGCGCGGAAGATCGTTACGTCGGCAGTCTCGTGGGCGTGCCGTACGCCGAAGCGTTCAAGGCTCGCAGCCCGCTGCTCGTGGACAGCCCGGACGTGTTTGCAAAGTCTCGATTTGGATGAGGCGGCGCGGCTCCATCGTCAAGGGCCAGGAGGGTCGAATAATGAAGGCAGTCAAGGTCTCGTTCTGCCTGACATTCCGCCCCGGACCGGCGCCCAAGAGGCAAACCCTGACCTTTCAGGCCGCGGGCCCACCGCATCGATACCCTGCAACAGCAGACTGTTCTGACGTCCACCAACGTCATATCGAAGGACAGCAGGACCATACCATTACGACGAAGGGCGTGAACGCAGGCGGGCAATCAATCAACAACGTCAGGGTTTACGACAAGCAGTAGCCGAGCATCAGACCGCGGCGGGTCATTGCGCCGCCGCCCTTCGACCTCGCATGAGCCACAGCAGGACCGCCGCCGGCCCGACGATTGCGGCAATGAACTGCGATGTCGACAAAAGCCCGCCCAAAACGAAGCCGCGGTCAGCATCACCGCGGAAGAATTCGAGGACGAACCGAGCCATCGCGTACAAGGCCGTGTACGCGAGAATCACTTCGCCGTCGAATCGCTTGCGCCGACTCAGTTGCACCAGAACCGCGAACAACACAAGGCAGACGATTGACTCGTACAGCTGCACGGGATGCAAGGGAACGCCAAGCGGCGCGCCGCCGATGCGTGCGGCATCTGGATCTGTGAACGTGACCGCCCAGGGAAGTGTCGTCGGCCGTCCGTAGTCGTCACCCGCCATCAGGCACCCAATGCGTCCGATCGCCTGGCCGAGTGCGATGGCCGGACCGCACTGATCGGCGGTTCGCCAAAACGGCAGCCGCGGATGGCGCCGGAAGAAGATCGCTGACGCGATCAGCGCGCCGATGAACCCGCCGTAGAAATCACCGGCGCTGGTGATCACCGACAGTGAGAGCAGTTCGGAGGGCGCCGCGGCGTACTCCGGGAGGTCTCGCAGAATCATCAACGTTTTCGCGCCGATGATGGCGCCGACGATCGCCGAGAATCCAAGAGACGAGAGCAGGTCGACATCCAGCCCGTTGCGGCGCCCCTGGCGTATGAGCCACCAGAAGGCGGTCATGTAGGCGAAGGCGAGCAGCAGACCAAACGAGTGCACCGTGAACAGAGGTGTGGTCAGCAGGCGAGGATGCATCTGTATAAAGGTACACAACGTCTTCGGATCGTCGTCGTGCTTGTGGCGAGAAGCCGTTGGTGACGTTGGGCATTCACCTTGAGCTGTGACGTGGGTTGTGACGTAACCCCTTCAAGAGGTGAAGTGTGATGGTGATCTACGGCGATCCACTCCGATCCGCTTCTCGGCTACAACTCATTGCTCGCTGGGATCTTCGTTGTCGATCGCGCTCATTTCCAACCTGAGGAGCCACTTTTTCAATTTGAGGGCACGGGTCCGTGATCCGGAACCGGCGGAATCCCACCGGCGATCATGCGAAGGCTCATTGTCACGATGCTGAAGGGAGATGCATTGACGGCCTGCAGTGGCTGGTACGTCGGAGGGCTTGGACGCTGGAATAGGTCGAGACGCAATATGGTACAAGGGCCGTGAGCGCCATCCTTGCCACGCGAACGGGCGACAGGTCGCCACGCAGGATTGCATCCCCGTGATTGATCGCGATAAGGACGCTACCGACCACCGCGGCCACGCCGACCGCGCGGCGGACAATCGAGGCATCCTTCGCAAGCCGTAACCACTCTGTCATTGCGTCTAGAGGGTCGGAGGCGCTGACTCTAGGCCGCTCGCTGCCCCCACGGAATCTCTTTGGCATATAATCCGCCCTCTCGGGACATTCTATCCGCCAACTCACCTGGGCCCTGCTGGAGCCTTCGTGAAAGGAGCGCATGGATCGATACCTCATCGAAACACCTCACCGGGAACAAGACTGCCTGAATCTGCTTCAGCTGATTCATGCGGCTGGGTATCTCGTGCATTTCGATTGGGGCTGCATGAACGGCGTTCACACGGGCTGGGCGATCATCGACGCGGAGAACGAGTCCGAGGCTCGCCTGGCTGTGCCGCCGTTGGTGCGTGGCGAGGCCCGCGTGGTGAAGGTGAATAAGATTGATCCCGCGATGTTGATGCGGTTGCATCAACCGTAACGGAAAGCATCACGGGTCTGATGTCCAGACCTCGCCCGCCTCTTCCCGATTTGTGAACAATGGCAAGCAAATCGGATCCAACCTGTCGGCTCCGCAGCGCAACGAGCCGTCGACGATCTGTGTGTAGACGTTGAGTCGAGTACTTTTGTCGCAGCAGCCACCCGCGTAGCTGAACATCCGGTCAACCAGACTCCACGTCGCACTCGACGATGTCACGCCGATTGCACCGGTCGGCGACAATGCCATCGCCGCCCTTGGGGCGCTGACGTCCACTTGTGGCCCCACTGCTCGCGGTCGTGGTGGGTGCGAGACTGCTGCGCGAGCCCGCAGGAAACCAGAGTCATTTCTCGGCATCCAAGAACACTGTGCCGGTTGCGTTCCTGCGGCCGCCACTCGTGGGAGAGGTTATGAGAACGTTCGAAGGATTGCTCTGGATCGTGAGTGCTGTTTGGGTCCTCTGGTTGCTCATCCGGCGCCCATCGCGAAGCGCGAACGCCGGATTCATCGCCGTAGCCGTCATTATTACCACCCTTCATTTGGCGATCGAGGGCGCCCGGTTTCAGATGGGACCGACCTACGTGCTCGTCGTCGGCCTCTGCATGCTGACGCTCTTGCGGTCGCGATTGAGGACTGGGTATGTCCGCTCGCGGCGTTGGATTCGCCTGGCGGTCGCCTTTCCGGCTGCGATCCTCGTCTTCGTCGCCGCCGCGCTTCCAACGTTCTTCCCTGTATTCACGTATCCGAAGCCGACAGGGCCGTATGGAATAGGCACAGCGGAATACGAACTGAAGAACGGGCCTCGCGGAAGGGACCTCGTTATTCAAGTTTGGTACCCGGCTGCTGCAAACGCACGGGGTGCGCGGGCCGGCATCACCTCGCGTCCCGAACTCCTGGAAACCGCTTACGCGTCCTTCACCGGCCTGCCGAAGCCGCTGTTCCAGAATCTTAGATTCGTGAAGACACACGCGATCCAGAACGCCGCGCTGGCGGCTGACCAGGCACAATTTCCCGTCGTCCTGTTCTCGCACGGCCCGCTGAGCGCGAACCGCTCGCAGAGCGTGTTTCAAATGGAAGCCCTGGCCAGTCACGGCTTCATCGTCGTCGCGATTGACCACACGGGATACGCGTCGACGACGATCTTCCCGGACGGACATACGGTGCCGCCGGCTCCCGAAGCGACGTGGCCAGTGTTCGTCGATGCGCGGTCGACGGCCATGCTCAATACCTGGGTCGCCGACGTGCGGTTTGTGATCGACCGTCTTGAAATGCTCAATGCCGACGATTCGAGCGGATTGCTGAGGGGGCGGCTGGACCTGTCCCGCATCGGCTACGTGGGCGCGTCGTTCGGAGGATCGGTGGTGGTGCAGTCGTTGCTCGACGAGCCGAGGATCAGGGCGGGCGTCGCGCAGGACGGGAAGCCGTACTTCTCCGACCAAACGCTGACCGACCTGCGCCGACCGTTGATGTACATGCAATCAGCGGCGCCATACATGAAGAGCACGGACGCGCAGCTGGCCCGATGGGGTCTGACCCCTGCGCTGTTCAAGACAGCGGAGCAGGATCATTACGCGCGCCAGATGCAGCTGTTTGGTCGAGCAAACGCCCCGATCTACAACGTCTACATCCGGGGGACCAACCACGTGACGTTCTCCGATCTGTACTTGATTATCGGAGTACCTGACTGGTCGCTCATGGACATCCGGCGAGCCCACGGGATCATCAACGATTACACGCTCGCGTTCTTCGATCGGTACCTGAAGGGCCTATCGGGGCCTCTCGTCGACGGTCAGTCGCCTTCTCCGTACGGGGACGTGACGGTTGCGTCGCGCAACGTCAATCAGATGGTCGCATCCGTCGGGCACGAGTGAGTGCGTGCCACATCGCCTTGGCGGTGTGGCCAAGCTTCAGGCCGAGCTCACGCAAGGGCCAACGATCGGGCACGAAGAGAGAGCGCCAGCTGCAACGCGCAGAGGCCCGCGAGCGTCGCAATCAACAGGACCGGGACGGTGAACCGACCGGTCAGCCCTACCGCAAGCGTTGCTGCCGTCAGCGCGACGCTCAGAGGGAGGCCGGGCGCCGCACGCCGGCGGCCGGCCGACGTCCAGCCAATCGCGGTCATCGCTGCCATCACGATCGTCACCGCGCTCGCCAGGATGAGCGATTCGCTTCCACTCAGGTTGGACTTCGACGCGGCCGTCACGATTCGTTCCACGCCCACGCCTGCCACGACGATACCAAGGTAGAGAGGGAAGTGGGCGTAACTCCAGATGTGGAAACGGACAGCCTCGCGTTTCGTCCGAACGGGCTGCTCGGCGGCGCCGAGGGCGCCATCGAAATACCACCACCAGATCAGAAACGCGATCCCCATGCCGAGAAATGCGGACGCCGCGGCGCCCGCCGGCCAGTCCTCCTGGCTCTCCATCCCGCGCATCACGCCGACGACCGATTCGCCCAGAAGGATGAGTGTGAACAATCCAAAGCGTTCAGGGAGATGCGCCGCGTCCGGCGGCACCTTCACTGAGTACGGTACCGCGAGCCACGGTGTGCCGAGGTCAATCGCGAACGCGAGTGCCCAAATCCAGAATCGAGCGGGAGCGGGCACGAGCGCCGACCCCAACCAGAGGACGGCGGCGCAGCCGTGGCCGGCGAGGTAACGCATCGTGAGCGGGCCTGCATTTGGCACCTGCCGGGCCCGAAAGTATTGGGCGACGAGCAGGAACCGCACGACAGCGAACGCCGCGGCGAATCCCGCCGACGACCGGGTGTCGAGCGCCTCCTTCGCGTTTGCGGCCATCGCGGCGACCGCGAACATCTGCACGAGCGTCAGCGTTCGTTGGACGACGTCGTCAGAGTCGAATCGCGTCGAGAAGACGCTGTGACCGGTCCATGCCCACCAGATCAGCGCGAACAGCGGCGTGAAGCGGACCAACCCGTGGAGCGAGTAGTCGGCATGTAAAGGTGCCGCAACCTGCGCGACAGCCGCGACGAAGACGAGATCGAAGAACAGCTCGAGCCACGTGACCTTGCGGGACGAATCGTTGCCGAGCGAACGCAGGCGGAGTGGGGCGTTGAAGCGCTTCACTTGCTCAAAGCCCTCGCGGTTTAAGGTCGGCGGGTTGATCGCACAGCGAGGATAGCCCTGACCAGCTCCTCCGGCACGTCCGCCGGGAGCGCGGCAGCGTCGTCAGTGAACGCGCGCTTGCCCAACGTGATGGTCTGTCGATAGCTGGTGAGGTACCGCTCGCAGTTGATACACAGGTTGAGGTGGCGTTCGAACTGCTGGCGAACGTTTCTTTGCAGGTCGCCCGACAGGTAGTCGGCCATGAAGTCTGCGAACTCGCGACAGGTCACGATCGTCCCCCGATCGGTTCCATACGTCCCTTGGATGCCGGTCCGAGGACAGGGTTTCGCCAGATTTCGCCCCATTGGAGGGGCGAAACCGCCAGGCGTTCCGGTCATCCAAGCGGCATGCATAACCTCTCCAAAGGCCAAGTCGCTCTGAGCTGGCTGCTCCAGCTGGCAGCCGCCGGCATTCTCCTCCAGACCCTGTTCTTCAAGTTCACGGGGGCTGAGGAGTCCGTTTACATCTTCACGACCCTGGGCGTCGAGCCCTGGGGCCGGATAGGGTCCGGCATCGTGGAGTTGATCGCGTCCGTCCTGCTGCTCATGCCGGCAACAGCGCCGATTGGGGCGGTCATGGCGTTGGGCGTGATGACCGGCGCCATTCTCAGCCATTTGACCGTGCTCGGCATCGAAGTCAAGGGTGATGGTGGCTTGCTATTCGGCCTGGCGCTGATCGTCTTCGCGTGCAGTGCGATCGTGCTCACGATCCGTCGCGCGCAAGTCCCGGTCGTCGGCCACTACTTCGAGCTGGCCTGATGTTGGCGACACTCGATCGTCCCGCGCCAACAGAAGCGCCGCGCTCGACCACGCCCGTCGCAGCACTCGAGCGAGCGCTCGAAGAGCTTGCGGCTGTTGTGGCTGCGCTCAGCCCTGAGGCATACCGCACACGGATGTTTCCGAGCGCGTCCGGATCCATCGGCGAGCATGTGCGCCACTGTCTCGACCACGTGTCTGCACTCGTGTCCGCCGACCCCTCGTCCTGCTTGTCATACGACCGGCGGGATCGGGGCACTCCGGTGGAGACCGACGCGGCGTACGCACTGCGATGCATCCAGCTCCTCCGGATCAAAGTGGCTGTCGGTCGCTGGTCCGCGCGATTGGATGAACCAATTTGCATCGTCTCCACGATCGAGCGCGGCGGATCCGTGCTGACGAGCATGTCAACACTGGCGAGAGAATTGGCTTTCGTGCTGAACCATACGATCCATCACCAGGCAATGATCGGCGTGCTCGCGTCGCTCCATGGATGCGACACGCCCGACGGGTTTGGGTACGCACCCTCGACGCCGCGTCATTGATTGGATACGCCTGATGTGCACTGTTTCAGTCGTGCCCACCGCCGATGGATGCCGAATCGTCTGCAACCGCGACGAGCGCCGCTCGCGTCCGATCGCAGGTCCGCCGCAACTGTGGCGGGCGAAGGCCTCGCGAGCGACGTACCCGCAGGATCCTGTCAGCGGCGGAACGTGGATTGGCGTCAATGACCAGGAATTAGTGGTCGCGTTGCTTAACCGCACATCGACGCCTGGCGTCGTACGCCACGCGGCACACAGCCGTGGGGTGATCGTGCCTGGACTACTAGCGTGCGCGTCGATTGATCAAGCTGTGAAGGCCGCAGAAATGCTCGATGGCCAGACCTTCGAACCGTTCCGGCTCGTGATGGTTCAATGCTCGATGGTCGCCGTGATCGTCTGCGATTCGGTGAGCACCTCCAAAGAAGTCTTCCCGCTCGTGTCGCCCGTGATGTTCACGTCATCATCGCTCGGCGACGCACTCGTTGAAGCGCCTCGGCGCGCATTGTTCGAGCAGTTCGTGCTCGCGGGTGATGACTGGCTGCGAGGGCAATGTCGGTTTCATCGGCACCAGTGGCCGGCGCGACCAGCGATCAGCGTTCACATGGCGCGCGAAGACGCCGCGACCGTCAGTCGCACGACTATCGACGTCACACCCCGGCGGATCGACCTTGAATACGAACCCTTGACTGGCGATGCCTTGACCGTTCCGGCAGCCGCCTGAGTCCACTATGTTGCCATTCCTCGCGATCGTTCTTGCCACGTTCGCCTCTGAAGATCTGACGTGCGTCGCTACGGGACTCGTGATCCAGCGCGGTCAGCTCGGTGTGACGGAAGGCATCCTGGCCTGCACGTTGGGGATCTTTGTTGGCGATGTGGGGCTGTGGGCCATCGGCCGCCTTTTCGGCAGGGCAGCCCTGGCGTGGCCGTGGGCGGCTCGCCGGCTGCAGCATCACACGCTGGGAGATGCGCGCGTCTGGCTCGACCGGCACGCGGCGGGCGCCATCGTCGGAAGCCGATTCCTGCCCGGCACTCGCTTCGCGCTGTACGTCATGTCTGGCATTCTGCGTATGCCTGTGGCGGTGTTCTCGCTGTGGGCCTTCATCGCGGCGCTCTTGTGGACGCCAACGATTGTGTTGTTGACGGCGACGCTCGGTGACGCGTTCGTGGGACGGTTCACGCCGCTTCTGGGCGCAGGCTGGACCGCCAGATTAGCTGCAGGGGCAGTCGCGCTTGGTTTGCTTCAGGGCGTCCGGATGCTAGTGACGAAGCCTCGTCGTGTACGCCTCGCGGCCCGCGTCGCTCGATCGCTTCGGTGGGAGTTCTGGCCGATGTGGTTGTTCTACGCGCCTGTGACGATCTGGATTGTGCTGCTCGCGATCTGGCATCGTGGACTGACGACAATCACGGCTGCGAATCCGGGAATGCCGGACGGCGGAACGGTCGGCGAGTCCAAATTCGACATCCTCGAGAAACTCCCCCGCGAGTGCACGATTCCGTCCGCGCTCGTGCCGGCCGGCACGGTTGGTCGGCGTGTGCGAGCGTTGGCCGGTCACATTGAACGGAACGGTTGGCTTTTTCCGTTGGTGCTCAAGCCCGACGTCGGCCAGCGTGGTGTCGGCGTCAGGCTTGCCCGGAACTGGGAAGACGCATCGGGATACCTGGCTCAAGTTACAGAGGCCGTCCTCGTGCAGCCTTACCACCCGGGACCTTTCGAAGCCGGTGTCTTCTACTATCGGACGCCCGGTTGCGCGCGAGGGCGGATCTTCTCAATCACCGACAAACACTTTCCCGTCCTGGTTGGCGACGGTGAGTCAACGATTGAGAATCTGGTGTGGACGCACCCGAGATATCGCCTTCAAGGCGCGACGTTCGTCGAACGCCATCGCGGACTGCTCACCCGAGTACTTGCTGCCGGCGAACGATTTCCGCTCGCGATGGCGGGTAACCACGCGCAAGGCACGCTTTTTCGGGATGGCGGGCACCTGATGACGCCGGCACTCGAGAAGCGCATCGACGAGATCGCGCGCGCCTATTCTGGTTTCTACATTGGTCGCTTCGACATCCGGTACACTGACGTCGAGGCGTTCAAGGCCGGGCGGGATCTCGCGATTGTCGAACTCAATGGCGCGACCGGAGAGTCGACGAATATCTACGACCCCGATGGAAGCTTGTTCCGCGCCTACCGTCTCCTGTTCCGGCAGTGGGCACTCGTCTTCACGATTGGCGCCGCCAATCGTGCGGCCGGTGCTCCGGTGAGCTCCGCGGGAAGGCTCCTCGAGCTCGTTCGCGCACACCTGACGATGCCAGTCGTCTTCTCTGTATCTGACTAGATCTCTCATCCAGGACCGTCAAGTGCGGATGAGTTGGACAGCCTGCTTATGCTTGGCGCGGCGCTCCGCGTCCCAGTCGCCCGTGCAGTAGACCGACAGCACGGCAATCGCGCTGCCTCGCGTCTCAATCCTGCCATCTCACGCGATTACCAATCTTTACCGTCCTGCTGCCAGCTCTCTTCGAATTCGATGATAAGCCCGGTCGGCGTGGGGTCGCAGCGCTATCGCGGGACCGAGCCTGGTCCTGCATGTCCCTGTTTGCGCACGCGCACGGTGGCGTCCACGCCCTGCGCCTGGAGTCGCCATAGTGGCATCGTGAAATCACAGAAGACGTCGTCGGTGAAGAGCCCGTCCGGCGGGTTTCCGGTTTCGAGAAACGTGACGAACTGTCGGGCCAATGCATTCGCCTGGTCCGCGGTCATCTTGGATCCCTCGGAATCTGGGTTGGCCTGAATTCCTAATCTCAAGCCGCAAGCGCTGCCTGGGCCTTCCGATGGAACGCCAGGAACTGCACTGAATCGCGACGGCCAAGATACCGGTTGAGAATAGCCGAATCTGCTGTCGCAAGGTCGACGATCATCAACGCGTCGAGCGCCTCGCCGAACGCGGGGTCGACGTTGAAGCCGATTAGCCGGGCATTCAGCTTCAGGTACTGCCGCAGCAAGACCGGCATCCCCTTGCCGTCCGACTCTGCGCGTTCCACGAGGCCGTTTACTTCGTCAATCGTCCGGGGCATGTGCGAGGAGTCGCCGGGCCCGGAACCGACGCGCGGTGCGTGAAATGCGTCGACGAGCTCGCCAAGCTCGGCCGCGAAGTGATTCTGCCGCAGAAACGACATGAGCATTTGGTGTGATACATCCGAATAGCGCGTGCTGATGCTGACCGGTCCGAACAGCAGCCGGTACTCTGGATGAAGCGCGATGAATTTTCCGATGCCCTTCCAGAGCAGTAACAGCGCGTTGTAGTTCTTCTGATACTCGGCGCGAACGAACGATCGACCCAGCTCGAGGGCTGGTGCGCCCATTCGCTCGATGAGGCGCTCGTCATAGCGAAACAGCGTACGCGTATAGAGCCCGTCGACGCCGGCATCGGCGACGATGTGATCCGTCTGTCCGATGCGATAGGCGCCGACGATCCGGCGTTGATCCCGGTCCCAGGAAAACAGGTGCAGGTATCGCTCATCGAAACGATCGAGATCCATTGCGCGGTCCGAGCCCTCGCCAACCGCGCGATAGGTGATCGCTCTCAACCGCCCGATCTCCTGCAGCGCCTCCGGGATCTGTTCGGCTCGCACACAAAAAACCTGGAAAGGACCGCTTTCAACGAGGCAGTCGTCAATCGGGATTCCCGCAACTTCGGCCGGGACCGGGTCCGTGGTGCACGTCTCTCTGGATGGGTTCGACCGGGAGAGCGAAAGATTCTCCGCTGACTGGCGCACCATTGCGGTCGCCGCAGACGCATCGCCTGCCGCGTGCTCGAGCTGTACCGGCCGGCCAAAGCGAAGGACCACGGTCGATCCGCGCTTCTTCAGCAATTCGCGCGGCAGCAACAGCGTTCGCAGCGTCGGATGGACGCGGCCGGCGGCGTAGAACGTCCAGCTGTTGTCACCCTGAATGAAGGCCGGAATCACTTTTGCGCCGGTCGCAACTGCCAAACGGCCCATCGCCGGTTTCCATGGCGAGTCGGCGTGGCCGCCGTCCCTGCACCGCGCATGCGCGACCTCTCCAGCTGGGAACACGATCAACACCCCGCCGCGGCGCAGCCACATGTGCGCCGCACGAAGACCCGCGCGACTGCGGACTTCAGCGCCAGGCGTGTCGAACGGGTCAACAAACAGGCAGCACTCGCGCAACTCGGGGACTCGGGCGAGCAGCTGGTTCGTCAGCACGCGGATGTCAGGCCTGATGCGCCGTAGGGCAGCCATCAGCACCAGGCCGTCGACTAGACCGTGCGGATGATTGGCGGCAACGATGACGGGACCGGAGCGTGGAATGCCATCAAGGTCAGCGGCAGAAACGTTGGCGGAGATATCCAATACGCGGAGCACGCGCGATTCGAACGGCTCCCGCGGCGCGGCCTGCGTTTGCCGATAGATCGCCCGATACGTGTCGAGCGCCATGAGCCACTCGAGGAGGGGGCGCGCGGCGGTGAACGCCGCGCGGGCCATGGGCGCATCTGGCGGGACGTTGATCAGAAAGGGATCGCCCGGCATGTCGTTGCAGGATTGGATGTCCTGGGCCGGCACAGGGTTACGGCTCTACGCGCCCAGCTGCGGCCGCCGCGTACTCCTTCCGCAAGAGCGTCGAGAGCGCCTGACGGGCGCGGTGGAGGCGCACTTTCACCGCGGTCGGCGTCATCGAAAGTGCGTCGGCCACTTCCTGCGTCGATTGCTCTTCGATGTCGCGGAGCAGCAGCACCGAGCGGTAATTGTCGGGCAGCTGATCGATGCAGGCGCGGACGGTCGCGCGCGTTTCGTGGCGTTCCATCAAGAGGTCGGCAGGCGTGTTCCAGTCCGAGAACTGCTCGACGTGGTGTCCGTCCTCCTGGAACGCCGGCAGGAGCTCCTCGATCGACTCCTCGGGCTTTCGTCGTTTCGACCTTAGCTTCATCAGCGCGGTGTTTACGACGATGCGGTGGAGCCAGGTTGAAAGCTGGCAGTTTCCTTCGAACTGGTCGAGTGCTCTGAAAGCGCTCAGATACGCGGATTGGACGATGTCCTGGGCGTCTTCCTCGTTGCGAACGAAGCGGCGGGCGACGGACAGGAGGCGTCCGCCGAACGTCCGGACGAGGTCCTCGAACGCCCGCTCATCGCCGGCCCTCAACCGAGTGAGGAGGATGGCCTCGTCCACGCCGGCGGTATACGTGAAGCCGTTGTCGAGTACTGACTGCATTCCCCTGCCTCCGATGTGCGAATCTACGAGGGCGGGGCAGGAGTCTCAATGCACGGCCGGACATTCGTGGCTCTATTGCACCTCACTCAGTAAGTCATTGTGGACAGGATGGTTGGCGCGTCGTCTCATTCGGGCTAGAATCGACATCCGCAACCGGAAAGACGATGACGCACGCTGATTCGCTCGGGACCTCGTACCGGTTCGGGCTTTTCGAGGTGGACTGCCGCACAGGTGAGCTGCGAAAGCAAGGGCGGCAGCTCAAACTGCGCGGCCGTCCGTTCGATATTCTGGTCCTGCTCCTGGCCCGAGGAGGGGACGTCATCACCCGCGAGGAGCTGCGCCAGCAACTGTGGCAGGCCGACACGTTCGTCGACTTCGATCACGGGCTGAACTCGGCGATCAACCGGCTTCGCGAGGCGCTCGGCGACTCGGCCGAAAACCCGCGCTTCATCGAGACTCTTCCCAAGCGAGGCTACCGGTTCATCGCGCCAATTGAAGTTCCGTCCGTCGACGTGGCGTCAGCCGCGTCGGCGCCGCCGCCTCCACCTCCACTGCCGCCGCCGTCCTCGTCCCTCCTGCCGGAACCGACTCCGTCTGCACCTCACCAGCTGTCGCCCCCGTCGCGCGCCATTCTGCTACTGGCGTCCGGCGCGCTGGCCATCGCGGTCGTCGTCGCCGCGCTGTATCTCAAGGTCGCTCGAGCGCCCGCGGCGACTTCGTCGCGCATGACGCTCGCGGTCCTGCCCTTCCAGAACCTGAGCAACGACGCCGAGCAGGAGTATTTCAGCGACGGGTTTACCGAGGAAATGATCGCGGAGCTCGGGGCGCTGGATCCCGATCACCTTGGCGTCATCGCCAGAACGACGACGATGCTCTACAAAGGCGCGCGGAAGGACGTCGGGCAGATCAAGCGCGACCTCGGTGTCGACTACGTGCTTGAAGGCAGCATCAGGCGCGCAGGGCCGCGCATGCGGATCACGGCGCAGCTCGTGCAGACCACAGACATGACGCATTTGTGGGCCGAGAGCTACGATCGCGACGTCGCGGATGTGCTCGCGATTCAGAGCGAGGTGGCGATGAAGATTGCCCGGTCGCTCACCCTGGCACTCAAGCGGCCTCGGATCGACGCCGGCCAGATGGCCGCTTCGTCGTTTTCGGCCTACGAGATGTGCCTTCGCGGGAAGTTCTACCGCGAGCAGGCCACAGAGGAAGGGGCTCGCAAGGCGATCGAGTACTTTCAGAAGGCGATCGCGACGGATCCATCCTATGCGCCGGCACACGCCGGGCTGGCGGACAGCTATCGACTGCTCGGCGCTCCCGGATGGGAGGTGGAGCAGCCCGCCGAGCTGCTGCGCAAGGCGAAGGCCGGAGCCGAGCACGCACTCGAACTTGATCCGCAATCGTCCGAGGCCCACAACGTCCTCTCCATGGTGAAGCTCGATTACGACTGGGATCTTCCGGGGTCCGAACGTGAGGTGCTGGAGGCGATTCGATTGAACCCCAGCTCCGTGCAGGCGCATCAGTACTACTCGAGCACGTTGACTACGATGGGACGCTTGGACGACGCGATCCGCGAGGCGCATCGCGCGATGGAGCTCGATCCGCTCTCGGCCATCGCGGGCGCGTCGCTCGCGATCAGGTACTGGTACGCCGGTCGGATAGACGAAGCGATCGCCGGCTTCGCGAAGACGCTCGAGGCCAATCCGGAGTTTGGCGTCGCACATTGGGGCCTGGCGCAATGTTATCGTCAGCGCGGCGACACCGCCCGCGAGCTCGATGAACTGCGGCGTGCGGTTTCCCTGTCGGGGAACAGCGCCTACATGCGAGCCCATCTGGCGTATGGTCTTGCGACGTCAGGAGACCGCGAACACGCCCTCGCGATTCAGAAAGAACTTGAAACCGAAGGGCGTGAACGCTATGGGTCGCCTTACCACTTCGCCTTGATTGCGGCCGGCCTGGGAGATCAGGAAGCGATGATGCGCGCACTCGAGCGCACGTTCGCCGATCGATCGGGGTGGATGGTATTTCTGCCCATTGAACCGGAGTTCAGCAGCGTTCGGCAACTCCCGGCGTTCCAGCAGCTGCTCGCCCGCGTCAAACCGCTGTGACTCGTTGGCGATAGCTGTTTCAATGATGTTCCGCAGGCGGTCGACCGCCCTGACGCTCACCCTCCTGACGGCGGTCGTGATCGTCGGCCTCTGGGCACGACAGCAGATGGCGGTTGAGTCGCGCGATCAGCCCGCGACGGAAGTGGATCTCCATATTCTGCAGCGCGCCGATGGGCTCCTCGCGGGCCCTTCTGTGTGGAATCCCCGCGACGATCGCGTCTGCGACGACGACGAAGCCACCGGCAGGCGAAGCTTGTTCTGTGCGTTACAGAAGGCCGAAAAGCAGGTGCTGGGCGAATACCAGCATCGGAGCGTCGCGCTTCAGGAAGTGCGGTTCGCGGTCCAGGATGCCACGCGCGATCGGCAGGTCGAGATGTTTCTGCATGCGCTCCGGCGATTCAGCCTGCCGCACCGGCTCATGGACTTCAACAATCTCCCGGACACTCGGTTCGAAGACGTGAAGCAGGTCTTGCGAGTCGCGACCGCACGGGTCGCCGCACGGCTGCAGACTCGCACGCCCTCCCCTTAGCGGACCTTCACGACGTAATAGAGGACGGTCCCGGAAATCCCCTTGAACCAGTGCGGCGTGCCCTTCGGCACGATGATCACGTCACCCTTCGTCAGGGTTCGTGTCTCGCCCCCTTGTACGCTCGTTCCGCGAATCTCGTCCGGCGCGGTCGTCTTCCCGCCGACCATGGTCCCGCCCGTCACAAAGGTCGTGCTGCCTTCGAGCATGTAGATGATGTCGGCGTCCTTCGTGTGAACTTCGACCTGGCCTTCGGTGTCGCGCCGGCTCGCATGGACCATGTAGTTCCCCTGGTTCACCAGAACTGCTCCTTTGGCGAAGGCCGCAGCCACCTGCTCGGCGGGGATGTAAGTCACTCCGGAATTCGCGTGGGGCAGCGCAACCCCAAGGCCGAACGCAGCCGCGACGGTGACGATGATGGCAATGAATAAGCGCATGATCAATGTCCTTGAATCGGGCTTCGGAGCCCGCGTCACTTCAGTACCGCCGCTGCGACCTTGGCGAGTTCTTCATCCTGCATGGCGTTTGCGGCGCCGCTGACGCCGACGGCGCCAACGATTTGACCGTCGACGACAAGCGGGATGCCGCCGGCGAGCGGAGTCATTTCGGATACGGCGACGAGCGAGGTCCGGCCGTTCTTGACCGCATCTTCGAGATTGCGGGTTGGCATCCGGAACGTCGCGGCCGTTCGCGCCTTGTCGGTCGCGACGGCAGCGCCCGCCGGGAACGTATTGTCGAGGCGGAGCAGATACAGCAGACTGCCACCGTCGTCGACCACCGCCACGGCGCCGGTCGTGTTGAGGCGGTGCGCTTCTGTTTCCGCGGCAGCGGCGACCGCGCGGGCGCCAGCCAGGGTGAGCACGTGCTTTTCGGCTTTGGTCGTCATCGGTACCGGCATCGTCTGTGCGAGCCCGAGTGCTGGTGCGGCGAGGACGAGTGAAGCGAGACCGAGCGTCCGAGTGAGCGTATGCATTGTGGGTCCTTCTGGTTGTCGTCGTGTGCGGCTCCCGGGCCCGGCCGTATATCGGCCTGGGTTACCGGGAGCGCGCGACACCACTGTTACTTGTCCGTCGTCATCATCGGCGCGCCGAACGACGTTTCGCCGAGGACCGCTTCCGCCCACGCGCAGTAGATCTGCACCTTGGCCACGTCCTTGATGTACGCGGGCAGTGTGATCGACATGTTCAGGCGATCTTTCGCGAGGCCGCCGAGGTTTTTCGCGTTGAGGCGCTGCAGCAGGTAGGTATTGCCCTTGGAGTCCACGACCTGCCAGTGCGGATCGGGTGTGTCGGGCACCTTGAAGTCGTCGGAGAGCGTCAGGACATTCTTGCCGTCCTTGACAGAGTGCGTCACTGTCCCAGCGTTGACCTTGGCGCCCGAGAACGGCTTGCTGGTGTGTGTCTGCGCGAGCGCGAGCGAGGCCGTCAAGGCGAACGCGGCGATGCCCAGGAACCCGGTGCGGATGGTGCTGCGAATCATTCTGTCCTCCTGAAAAAATGCGTTGCTGTTTGTTCCGGTTCGTTCAGCCCGGACAGCAGTTGGATTCCGTCCGTGACCCGAAGTTTCGGTCGCGTCTCAGTGCGTCGGTGCGGGAAATGCCCGTGCGCCCGGGATGCCAAGTCGCACGCGATACAGGCCCGTTTGCGCCGTCATGTAGAGCGTCCTTCCATCAGCATCGCCCCACGCAAAGTTGTGAGCATGCTCTGGCCCGGCGATCGTTCCAAGGTGCTTGCCGGCCGGTGACAGGATCCAGATGCCGTTCGGACCTGACACGTACACGTTGCCTTCGCGGTCGACTTTCAGTCCGTCGATCGCGTCTTCTCCAGGCGCGTTGGTCATATCGAAGAACACAGCGCCGTTGGCGAGCGTGCCGTCGGCACGTACTTCGTACCGCATGACGACTTTCTTCTTGTCGTCCCAGTTGCCAAGGTAGAAGTAGCGCTCGTCCGGGGAGAATGCGAGACCGTTCGGCCCCGTGACGTCCGTGCTGAGAAGCGTGAGCATCCCATCCGCCCAGCGGTACACACCGCTGTAGGGCGTTTCCTTGCGCGGGTCGTCGAAGAACTTCGGAAGCCCGAACGGCGGGTCGGTGAAGTACAGCGAACCGTCCGACTTGTAGACGAGATCGTTCGGGCTGTTCAGCCGCTGGCCCTTGTAACGATCCGCGAGAACGGTCAGCGAGCCGTTCTTCTCGAGGCGAGTCACCCGCCGGTTCCCGTGCTCGTCGATTGTGAGCCGGCCTTCTTTGTCGAGTGTCAGGCCATTGGAACCAGGTTGACCATACTCGGCGATGTCGGCGCCGGTGTATCCACTCTTGGTTCTGAACACCGACAGCCCGTCATCGTCGGACCACCGGTAGATCGTGTTGCTATTGGGATCGCTGAAGAGGAGATAGCCATCCGGCACCCAGACAGGCCCTTCGGTGAACAGAAATCCTTCGGCCAGTTTCTCAATCGTCGCGTCGCGAGGGACGATCGTGTCAATCGCCGGGTCGAGCCGAGTCACCGTTGCGGCGATCTGCTGTCCGACGGTCGCGCCGGGCTTGAAAAAGTCGAGCGTTGCCGACCGGACCCAGATGAAATTCGATGGCAGATCGGACAGCGGACCGTTGGCGCCGAAAATCGCCAGTTGAATGGTCTGGCCGGGCCTTGCGTGGTTCGTCAGCACCACGCGGTTCGGCGCGTTGAAGCCCTTGACGAGCGCACCGCCGGTCTGGCCGAGCACGCGCGGGAGCTTGCCGTCGACCCACACCTCGGCGTAGTCGTCGACCACAATCTCGAACACGACGGTCGAACCGGCGGTTTCGAAGGCGCCGATTCTTTCGGGAATCGTGATGCTCGTTCGATACCAGTTGAAGCACAGTTTTCCGGTCGATCGGCGATTCTCGAGACCGGTCGCCTCGATAGTCTCCCAGCGTGAGTCGTCGAAGTCGGCGGCCCCGGCCTTCGGCGTGTAGTCGTAGGTCGTAATCGGCTTGCCGGAAGGCTTCAAATCCGGACCTGGAGCGTTGAAATCGGCGGCGATGATCTGGGTGTCGCTGTAGCGCCATTGGCCCTTGACGAGCCTGACGCCTTCAGGCGTTCTCAGATCGACGAGAGCATTCGGCCGGCCGTCGATGGGTCGCCGCACGGCATGCTGCGCATGGAGCTGTGCCACGGCAATCGCGAGGGTGACAGCAGTCACACTGCTGCCGACGACGTTCATGTAGCGGGATCTCACTGTGCACCTCCAACAATCCGCATCGCATGACCGTCGGGATCGCGCGTCAGCGCGCCGGACCGGAAGCCCAATTGCGGGACCTGGATGTCGACCGCGCGAGGGGAAACAAGACTGATTCGGTGATCTCGCGCCAGCGGAAGCAGTGGCTCCAGTCGATCGACCACGAGCGTCGTCTGCCAGTGCGTGACATCGTTCGCCTGCAGATCGCTGAGCACAGGACGTCCACTGCGAGGCGCCAGGTACTCGAGCAGCTCGATTCCCGGCCCGGAGCGAGCCCTCAAGGCCGTGATCCGCAGGCGCGCGCCGAACACGTTGTTCAGGTGCTCCTGTTCCACCTCGTAGTTTTCGCTGGTGCCGGCGACCTGCAGGCCCAGCGTGTCGCGGTAAAACCGCAACGACACATTCGTGTCATCCACGACGATTGCCGTATGGTCAATACCCAGAAACAGGCGATCGGATGCCTGCCACGTCGCGAGGCCCTTGCCGGAGGGGAAATGCAGGATCTCTAGAAAATGCTGATCGGGATCGCGGAAATAGAAGGCGCTGATGCCGCCGGCGTTTTCATTCCAGTCCGGGAGCCGTTGCGGTCCAGTGGACGCATGTGCTACCTGAAACTGGCGGAGCCGTCTGTAGGCCTCGTCCATGTCTCGCACGATGATGGCGATGTGCTGGAAAGTGCGATCATTCGGCCGCATATCGGCGGGGATTGGCCGCCCCTTCGGTGTGAGGTACTCGGTCAACTCAATCGATTCGGTACCGAGTAGCAGTCGCACTACGCGCATGCGCGCGCCGAAGACGCCCGTCAATAGCTCGTAGTCCCGGCCGGACACTTCGACGTCGGACACCTTTTCGAAGGTGAGCACCGACGTGTAGAACGCCACCGCGCGATCCATGTCGGACACGGTCATCCCGATGGTGTCGATCGCCGTGACCGCGAGCGGCTCCGAGCCCGACGCGCGCAGCGCGACCGCGAGCGACAGAAACAGGATGAGCGCGGCGCCGATCGCGAGGATCCGCTGAATTCTCATGCGGGCACCCCCTCCGACGCCGCCGCACGGGCACCGAGCCGCTGCAGAATGTGATCGCCTACACGCAGCGCATTGGCCATGATCGTCAGCGCCGGATTCACCGCGCCGCTCGACGGAAAGAAGCTGCCGTCCACGACGTACAGGTTGTCCACGTCGTGGGCCTTGCAGTTGGCGTCGAGCGCCGAGGACTTCGCGTCGCGCCCGAACCGGATGGTGCCGTTCTGGTGCGCGACGCCGGCCAGCGGAATGCGGTTGCCGACGAAAAGGTTCCGCGGCACCAGGTGCGGGTGCATATCCATGTGCTGCAGCAAGTACTCGAGCTTCTTGATCAACCGTTTGTGGCCTGCGTCGTTGTTCGGCGTGTAGGACAGGACGATGTTGCCGTCGCGGTCGAGCGTTACGCGGTTGTTCGGATCCGGCAGGTCCTCGGATGTCAGCCAGAAATCGAGCGAGTGCTTCGCCATGATGTCGAGCGTCATGCCCGGCACGATCGCCGGCGCACCAGCGGACAGCGCCACCGCGTCCAGCTTGCCGACGAACGAGATGTGGCCCATCGGGTGGTGGAAGTCTTCGTCCCCGAAATAGAAGTCGTTCACGGCCAGAGTTTTCTGGAACACGGTCGCGTTCGGCGTCTTCGAGAGAGCAAGGAGGACCGAATTGACGTGGCCCATGTAGTGGCGGCCGACCACACCCGAGGCGTTGGCCAACCCGCTCGGGTGGCGATCGTTCGCCGAGCGCAGCAACAGCGCCGCAGAGTTGATGGCGCCGCAGGACGAGACGACAATGTCGGCCGAGAACATCTCGTCAGCGGCGGCCGCATCGCGCCGAACCATCACGCCGGTGACTTCGCGGCCAGACGGGCTGGTGAGCAGCTTCGTGACCTTTGCATTGGTCATCAAGGTCACGTTCGGGTGTTCGAGCGCGGGATCGACGCAGATCACCTGGGCGTCGCTCTTCGCATGCACCAGGCACGGAAAGCCATCGCAGGTGTCGCACCGGATGCATCGACTCTGATTCGGGTTCGACTCGTCCAGCATGATGCCGAGCGGCACGTGAAACGGCCGAAGGCCCTGTCGCGCCAGATCGTCATGCAGGCGCTGGATCCGGGGTTCGTGTTGAACCTTGGGGAAACGATAGGGCGCACTTGCCCATGGGTCGGTGGGGTCGACGCCGCGCTCGCCGTGGACCTGATAGAGGTACTCGGCCCTGGTGTAGTACGGCTCGAGATCCTCGTAGCTGATCGGCCAGGCCGGCGACAGGCCGTCGTGGTGCGCGATCTCGCCGAAGTCTTCCTTGCGCAGCCGGAACAACGCGGCGCCGTAGAACTTGGTGTTGCCGCCGACGTAGTAGTTCGTGTGCGGGTGGAGCGGCTTGCCGTCCTTGTCCTGCCACACTTCCCTGGTGTGGTACTTCGCTTCGACGTTCACCGCGCGAGAACTCCAGTTGTCCTTCTCGCGGCGGACGTAGTCGCCTCGCTCGAGCAGCAGAATGTTCTTGCCTGAGGGAGCGAGCTGGTACGCGAGCGTGCCGCCTCCCGCGCCCGTCCCGATGATGATGACGTCGTAGTGCGTCATGCCGGAGTCTCCATGAAGCCGCAGTTGAAGATGCAACGGACGTTGAGCGGATGGTGCAACTTGGCGCAGCGCACGCGGCGCATGCCTCGCCGCCGCACGAAGACTTCAGCCGCCAGCAGCATGCCCGCGAGCGGAGCCGTGAAGTAGATCCACAGCGTGCTGGAGGTGCCGGACAACAGCGCCGGCCCGAAGGTGCGCGCCGGGTTCATGCTCATGCCTGACAGCGGTGCCTCGAGCGTGATGTAGCAGGCGACGAGCAGGCCTGCGGCGAGGCCGGTGAACCGGGCCAGGCGCGGCGTGTTGGACACGCTGAGCACCATCAGCATCATGCCGAAGGAGATCGCCATCTCGGCCACGAACGCGACGATCGCGCCCCTCATGCCGGGCACGGTGGCGGCGTAGTTGACCGCGGGGTGCTCCGGAAGTCGGCGAAAGAGAAAGTCGGCGGCGACGATCCCCGCAAACCCGCCGGCGAACTGCGAGGCCACGTAGGCGACGGCGTCAGCTGGTGCGATCTTGCCCAGCCGGAAGAACGTGAGCGTCACCGCCGGGTTCATGTGCGCGCCGGAACGGCCGCCGGGCGGCGAGTAGACGATCGCGATCAAGGTCAGGCCCATGGCCACGCCCATCGGGATCCGTTGGAGCAGTGGCGATGCCGTCCAGCCGGCGAGCGGCGACAGCGGGTGCTGGAACAGCGTGGCAAAGCCCGCCGCCGACACCATGAAGATCCCCAAGCACACCGCCTCCATCGCGTATTCCAGCCAGTGCTGTCCAAACGTGCGTGTCATTGGCCGGTTCGATGCGCCAGGATCGATCAGGGTTACGGCCGCGCGAGTGAAACGTCGCGGGCCGCCCGGCATCCAACCGGCGTCGTCACACCTCCCCTGAGAAGAGGCCATTCATGGAAGAAGACAGACGCCTGGACGAACCCGCCGGCAACGGATGGAAGACGTGGGGGCCGTATCTGAGTGAACGGCAGTGGGGCACGGTCCGCGAGGACTACAGTCCCGGTGGCACGGCGTGGGAGGCCCTCAGCCACGACGCCGCCCGCAGCCGCGCGTACCGATGGGGCGAGGACGGGATCTTCGGCCTCAGCGACGACCAGCAGATGCTGTGTTTCGCCCTGGCCTTGTGGAACGGCCGTGACCCGATCCTGAAAGAACGGCTGTTTGGCCTGACCAACAGCGAAGGCAATCACGGGGAAGACGTCAAGGAGTGCTACCACTATCTCGACGCGACGCCGACCCACTCGTACCTCAAGGGCCTCTACCGGTACCCGCAGCGGGAGTTTCCGTACGCGCAGCTCGTCGAGGAGAACCGCCGGCGCGGTAAAGACGATCCGGAATTCGAGCTGATCGACACCGATGCGTTCGAAGGCAACCGGTACTTCGATGTCGTCACGGAATACGCAAAGGACTCGCCCTCGGACATTCTCATCCGCATCACTGTACATAACCGCGGTCCGGAAACCGCCGACGTTCATGTACTGCCCCAGTTATGGTTCCGAAACACCTGGTCGTGGGGCTATCCGGTTCGCAAGCCCGAGCTGACACTGGATGGCGATGTCGTCGTTGCCCGGAACCAAGTGCTGGGCGCGTACCGCCTGTATCGCGACGGCGACGCACGATGGCTGTTCACTGAAAACGAGACCAACGGCCGCCGATTGTTCGGCTCACAGGATTTGGACGGTCACTTCAAGGACGCGTTTCACGAATACGTCGTCGAAGGCAGATCTCAGGCGATCAACCCGCACGAGCGCGGGACCAAGGCCGCTGCCTACTATCGTCTCGAGGTCCCGGCCGGGGGGCACGCGGTCGTTCGGTTGCGCCTGACGAACGATGCCCATGTCGATCCGTTCGCGAACTTCGACCCGCTGATAGAGCGACGACGTGGGGAAGCCGACGCTTTCTATGACGGCTTACAGAAGGGCCTCTCAGCGGACCAGCGGCTCGTTCAGCGGCAGGCCCTGGCCGGCATGATCTGGAGCAAGCAGTTCTTCTACTACGACGTGCCGCAGTGGTTGAAGGGCGATCCCGGCCAGCCGGCGCCGCCACCGGAGCGCGCACGCGGTCGGAATCACGAATGGCAGCACCTGAACAACGCCGACATCATCTCGATGCCGGACAAGTGGGAGTACCCGTGGTACGCGGCCTGGGACCTTGCGTTTCACACGATCTCGATCGCGTTGGTCGATCCCGACTTTGCGAAGAAGCAGCTGCTGCTCCTGACTCGCGAGTGGTACATGCACCCGAACGGCCAGCTGCCCGCCTACGAGTGGGCATTCGGCGACGTCAATCCACCCGTTCATGGGTGGGCCACGTGGCGAGTGTTTCAGATGGATCGCAAGCGGCGTCGGCTGACCAACAAGGACGACCCGGGGGACCTCGCGTTTCTCGAACGCGTATTCCACAAGCTGATGCTGAACTTCACGTGGTGGGTCAACCGGAAGGACGCTGAAGGCCGCAACGTGTTCCAGGGAGGCTTCCTCGGTCTGGACAACATCGGCGTGTTCGATCGCAGTGCACCGCTGCCGACCGGCGGCTACATCAACCAGTCTGACGGCACGAGCTGGATGGCGATGTACAGCCTCAACCTGATGCGCATTGCGTTGGAGCTCGCCCAGCACAATCACGTCTACGAAGACATCGCCACGAAGTTCTTCGAGCACTTCCTCCACATCGCCGAAGCCATGACGCAAATCGGCGACGGCATGGGTCTGTGGAACGAAGAAGACGGGTTCTTCTACGACGTGCTCAATCTGCCGGACGGCCAGATGCTGCCGCTCAAGGTGCGGTCGATGGTCGGTTTGATCCCGCTCTTTGCCGTTGAAACGCTGGAGCCGGAGCTCTGCGCCAAGGTGCCTGCGTTCACCGAGCGCCTCGACTGGTTTCTCGACTATCGACCCGACCTGGCGGGGCTGGTGTCGCGCTGGAACGAGCCAGGGAAGGGCGAACGCAGACTGCTGTCGCTTCTCCGAGGCAGCCGCATGAAGAAGCTGCTGCGCCGGATGCTCGACGAATCGGAGTTTCTGTCCGACTACGGTGTGCGGGCACTCTCGCGACACCACCACGAACATCCGTACATGCTCGAGTGGAACGACCAGCGGTTCTCGGTCGAGTACCAGCCGGGCGAATCAACATCGGGGCTGTTCGGCGGTAACTCGAACTGGCGCGGTCCGATCTGGATGCCCGTGAACTACCTGATCATCGAGTCGCTCCAGAAGTTCCACCATTACTATGGCGACGATTTCAAGGTCGAGTGCCCCACGGGATCCGGCCGATACCACACGATCGACGAGATTGCGACGGAACTGGCGACGCGGCTGACCAGGATCTTCCTTCGCAACGATGCCGGCGAACGCCCGGTCTTCGGGGACAACCGGCGGCTGCAGGACGATCCGCACTTCCGGGACCACGTGTTGTTTCACGAGTACTTCCACGGAGACAGCGGACGGGGCGTCGGCGCATCGCACCAGACCGGTTGGACGGGTCTCGTTGCGAAGTTGCTCCAGCCGCGAAATCAAGCATCTGCGGGAACCGGAGTCCGAGAAGACGAGGCGGTCGAGCGTCGCACCCGCGAAGTCGTCACCCGGTAGACGTGAGGACATCGGACCGTGTCGATTGAAGTCGCCCAGTTCATCGTCGCCTTCTTCGAGCTGTACGCGCTGGCTGGCGTCGCGTTTGCCGTGCTGTTCCTTCCACGCGGCGTCGTCCGGCTGGATCCGAGAGTTGCCGGAGCGCCGAAGACCCTGAGGCTGCTGATTCTGCCGGGCGTGGCGGCGCTGTGGCCTGTGTTGGCCTGGCGCTGGAGCGTGGGAGTCTCAGAGCCAGTCGAACGCAATCCGCACCGAGCGAAAGCAGGCGCGCGATGATTCGGCCACTGCGCCGACGCCATCGGTGGATCGTCCCGGGCTTGCTCATGTTGCTCGTCATTGCGGCGGCGCTGGCGATCTCCCAACCGCCGCGTTCTTCCCGGATGGATGCGTTGCCGGAACAGATCGTCGACCTTCAGAGCCGGTGAAGACACGATGAGCACGACCTATCGATCAGTCGCCTGGAACCCGCAGAAGCGTCGGTACGATGTGGTTGCCGCTTGCTTGATCGTCGGGTTTCTCGTCGTCTTCCTCATCGTTCAGGCAATCCTGCGTCCGGAACTCACGATCGAAACGCTCCTGATCCGCGCACTGGGCGCTGCCGCGTTCACGCTGTTGAGCGTCATCCTCTGTATCGGCCCGCTGTCGCGGCTGAACAGTCGATTCTTGCCTCTGCTCTATAACCGTCGCCATCTCGGCGTCATGATGTTCGTGCTTGCGCTCAGTCATGGCGTCTTTTCCATCGTCCAGTTTCATTCCTTCGGGACACTCAATCCTCTGGTCAGCGTGCTGGTCAGTAACTCACGCTACGGGACGATCAGCCAGCTTCCATTCCAGCCGTTTGGCCTCGCGGCGCTCGTCATCCTGTTCCTGATGGCAGCGACCAGTCACGATTTCTGGCTGCACAATCTCACCGCGCCGGTGTGGAAGACGCTGCACATGTTTGTCTATGTGGCGTATGCCTTCATCGTCGTACACGTGATGTTCGGCGTCCTGCAGGGCGAGGTCGGTCCGCTCCTCGGATGGACGCTCTCAGGCGCGGTGCTGACGGTGTTTACGCTGCACTTTGTGGCGGCGCGGCGCGAGATCGTGCGCGATCGCGAGAACCGGGCGGTGCAGAAGGGCGGCTTCGTCGACGTATGCGGGGTAGGCGAGATTCCGGAGAAGCGGGCGGTCGTGACGTGTCTGTCCGGTGAGCGCGTGGCGGTGTTTCGCTACGACGGCCGAATCTCGGCCATCTCGAACGTGTGCCAGCACCAGAACGGTCCGCTTGGCGAGGGACGCATCGTCAACGACTGCGTCGTGTGTCCGTGGCACGGATACGAGTACGTGCCGGCCACCGGCGCATCACCTCCACCGTTCACTGAGAAAGTGCCGACGTTCGATGTTCGCGTCGTGGCTGGTCGTGTGCTCGTGAACCCGCAACCACATGCGCCCGGCACTCACGTAGAGCCTGCGACTCTGGTGGAGGCTCGAATCGCATGAAGATCCACGATGAATTGAACAATGACGAGTTCTTCATCGGCTATGCGCCGCCAATGCCGCCCAGCCTCGCTCGTTTTGTGAGCACGGTCATGGTTGGCCTCGCGTGCGGTGTCTTCGCAGGGGCCGTGACCGTTGCCTGGGGGCACAGCACGCTCGAGGGCGGAACATTCGAGTTCGGACATCCGCAACGGTTTAGCGGAACGATCGTCGAGCGCCCGTACCCGGCGTTGCGGCTCGACGAATCCGATCCGAACACGCCCGCGCGCCCGCTGCTGGTCGCTCCTGGCAAACACGGCGCCGACGCATGGGTCCGCGGACTCGACGGGCGTCATGTCGTGTTGAGTGGCACTCGCGTTCGACGTGGCACGCATACGATGATCGAAGTGGAGCCCACCTCTCTCATCCTCGGCGAAGCGTCGGCGTCGCCTGTGACGACCGGCACTCCAGATGCGGCGCCCTCTGGCGCCGGCCCGGTCACGGTCAGGGGCGAAATCGTCGACTCGAAGTGCTTCCTTGGCGTGATGGTCCCTGGCTCGGGCAAGACCCACACGGATTGTGCTTCCCTGTGCTTGCGTGGCGGGATTCCGCCTGCGCTCTTCGTGCAGGATCACGCTGGCGATTCGGCTTTGATGCTTCTCACCGGCCCATCTGGCGAGGCGATTGGCACGGCGGCCCTTCAGTTCGCCGGTGAAGCAGTAGACATGACCGGTACTCTCGAGCGAAAGGGCGGATGGCTCGTGCTTCGGACCGATACATCCACGTGGCGTACGGTTGTTCGGTAGGTGCGAAAGCTATGAGTGAACAACGCGCTCTCAACATTCCCGTCATCCTCGGCACCAGCCGCAAGGGTCGCGCCAGCGTGCACGCCGCGAACCTCCTGGCGAACCTGCTCAACCGTCGCGCAGGCGTCCGCAGTGCGGTGATCGACATCGCGTCGATCCCGCTTCCCGTGGACGATGCCGGTGAAGCTATCAAGAGTACGGCGTACTCAGAGGCGATCGCGGCGGCGGACGGGATCGTAATCGTCGCGCCCGAGTACAACCACAGTTTTCCAGGATTGTTGAAACACGCACTCGACAGCTGCCTCAAGGAATACATCCACAAAGCCGTGGGCCTGGTAGGCGTGTCGGCCGGTCCGTTCGCCGGCATTCGCGTCGTGCAGAGTCTGCTGCCCGTCATGCGCGAACTCGGGCTGGTGACCATCTTCTGGGACATCAACATCGGACAGGTGGCCAAAGTCTTCGCCGAGGACGGTCGCCTCCTTGACGAGGCATTCGTTCGACGCTCGGACCGGTTCATCCGCGAACTGATCTGGATGTCCAAGGTGCTGCGTTATGGCCGCGAGCACGTGACTATTGACGAAGAAGCCGCCGGGGCCATGCCATGTCCAGCCTGCGGCACGCCGATGACGCATCACGCGGACAAGGTCGTTCCGGCGGCGGCGGCGAAGGAAGGCGATGTGGTCGTCGCCCTGGCGCGCGCGTGCAGCGGATGCGGATCGCAACAGGCCACGCTCGTGCCTGAACCGGCGTCCCACCTGCCGTAGGAGTGTCGCGATGTCGTTTCAGACGATTATCGAATGGGTTGCCCGCGGCCTCGAGGCCATGGGCATCGCGGTCGTCTCTATGGGTGGGCTGGCGGCGATGATCGGCTTCGTTCGCCGGCTGATCGCCGGAGACGCGTTCGAAGTTGGGAGCAGTGTGCTGCGGGAGCGACTGGCTCGATCCACGTTGCTCAGTCTCGAGTTCCTTGTGGCGGCCGACATCATCAGGTACCGTCGCCGCGGTGCCGACGGCGGCGCGCCTGCTGATGCTGACCGGAATCATTCTGCTGCGGACGTTCTTGAGTGCCACTCTGATGTTGGAGGTCGAGGGGCGCTGGCCGTGGAGTGCCGCTTCACGAGACGCGCGAGGCTTCCCCGTCAGCGCATCGTCGGTCGTCAGACCGCGTTCCTGATCCTGCTTGGGAGTTCAGCGTCGACTTCCTGCAAGGGCTTTGAGCCGCATGTGGAGCAGCGGGTACGCGCGTCCCGTTTCGTCCACCTCGGACCGTCCTTCGACAACGAAACCGCACTCCTCGTAGAACCTGACAGCAGCCGTGTTCTGCTCGTTCACGTCCACAGTGAGCTCGCCGCGGAGCGCATGCGCATGCTCGACGAGACGCCGCCCACCACCGCGTCTGTGGAATTCTGGCGCAAGAAACAGCGACTCCATCTTCGGACCGGCCACCCCCATGAAGCCCATCACGGTTCCGTCGGTGTCACACAGGACCCAGAACTCCGTCTCGCTCGAATCGAGATAATCACGCACGAGCGGCATGAAGGATTGGATGTCGGGGTCAGAAACGAACGTGTGGGTCGCCCGCACGGATCTGAGCCAGACGTCGAACAGCACGTCACGATCGTCGAGGGTAGCGCGTCGAATCCGCGCTCCCTCGCTCATGTTGGCCGAACCATGCGTAGCCTTAATCATCGTCCCATCCGCCTCTCCGCCGAAACCTGCTGTGGGCGGATACGACGTCAGCGGGCCCAACTGAGGAATCGGGTCGGCTGGTTGCGGGCGATTCGCAGAGATTACTGTTCCTGATAGAACACGGTGAGACCGCCGTCGATCAGATACGTCGTCCCAGTGACGTAATCGCTGTCTGGGGAGGCGAGAAACACTGCGAGACCAGCTACGTCATTCGGTTTGCCCAGGCGGCTCAGCGGGATCTGGCGGACCAATGACTGGAGCTTGGCCGGATCATTCAGGAGCTTGGTATTGATCGGTGTCTCAATCGCTCCAGGCGCGATGCTGTTGATCGTGATGCCGACCGGACCGAGTTCCACCGCCAGCGTTCGCGTCAGCATCCGGACGCCACCCTTGCTGGCGCAATACGCGGCGAAGTTCGGGAATGCGAGCTCTTCATGCACCGAGCTGATGTTGATGATCTTGCCAGGCCGGCGGGCGGCGATGCACTGTTGCGCAAAGGCCTGCGTCGCGAAGAACACACCCTTCAGATTGACATCGAGCACCGCGTCGAAGTCCGCTTCCGTGACGTCCCAGAACGCCGCGTGCTTCTCGATACCGGCATTGTTGACGAGAACGTCCAGTCCACCGAGCGCATCAGCGCTTTGCGCGACGAGTTCCCGGACTTCGTTGACCGTGCCGAGGTTCGCGCGAATGATCGCGCCGCGGCGCCCCAGCGCTTGGACTTCGGCCAGAGCTTCCTCGGCTCCCCGTGGGTCGCTGTTGTAGTTGATGACGACGTCGGCGCCTTCCTGAGCAAGCCGAATGGCGATGCCGCGGCCGATGCCCTTACTGCTGCCTGTGACGAGGGCCTTTCGGCCGAGCAGCCTGTCGCTGCCCGAGACGACTGGTGCGGTGAGCGTGGAGCTGTTCATGCTGCAAACCTTTCAGAGAGTGTGTGGTTGACGCGTTCTACCCTGAACTACGCGAGATGCCGGCCACCATCGACGCGGATCGTCTCGCCGGTGATGAAATCGGTCTGGCAGAGCAGGAGCACCGCCTTGGCGATCTCCGTCTCTCCGCCCCAGTGGCCGACCGGCGTAGCCTTGGCTACGTCGTTCACTTCTTCCTGGCTCATGTCGGGAGGGGGCACAATTGGACCTGGCGCGATCGCGTTCACGAGGATGTTGTCGTGCGCGACCTCGAGCGCCAGCGACTCCGTGAGCGCGACCACTCCTGCTTTTGCCACGTAGTAGGGAGTGAATCCCGTGTAGCGAGGTCTGCCGCTTCGTACCAGCCAATCCGCGAAATTCACGATGCGGCCACCGCCGCTGCCGCGCATGTGTGGAATGGCGGCGTGGGCGCACAGAAAGGCCGACCGAAGGTTGACGTCGAGATCGGTCGTCCAGTAGTCGACGGACACATCCTCGAGGGGCTTTGATCGGTAGATCGACGCCATGTTGACGAGAACGTCGACCCGTCCGAACGTTGCCACTGCATGTTCGACGATCGCCCGGCAATCATCCGGCTTCGACACATCGCCGCTGACGATGGTCGCGCGGCGCCCGGCGGCCTCGACATCAACGGCCGTCTGTGCGGCCTCGTCCTTCGAACCGCGGTACGAAAGCACGAGATTCATCCCTCGGGCCGCCAGCTCTTGCGCGACGATGCGCCCGATCCGCTTGCCCCCAGTGATGACGGCGACTTTCCCGCAAAGATCCATAGGGTGTTGTCCTTCGCAGGCTTCGATGACTGACAGGCCCTAAAGGTTTCGGAAGCCTCTGTCCCCTGAAACCTCTGATCAGCTTCGACATCCAATCGCACATGATGGCGACCGGCTTGCCCGACGATCGCGTCTCCCGGCTGCTCCACCGCGTTCGGGGCGAATTTCTGGAGATGCCCGGATTGCGTTTGACCCCCGCCCAGGCCGCACGGCTCTGGGCTCTCGATCGGGGAACATCGGAACAGATTCTTGACGGTCTCACGACGGCAGGGTTTCTCCTGAGAACCCGAGAGGGCGCGTATCTCCTCGCGTCGGCCTGACATGCAGACGATTGACGATCGGACCGAGTGGTTGGAGGCCGACGGCCTCGGCGGGTTCGCCTCTGGCACTACGTCGGGGGTACGAACGCGCCGTTATCATGCCCTCCTGCTGACCGCGACGACGCCTCCGACAGGACGGGTCGTGCTCGTCAACGGATTCGACGCCTGGGTGGACACGCCTTCCGGCTCCTTTGCGTTGACGACGCAACGGTACGCGCCGGACGTGCAACACCCTGACGGCTCATCACGCATCGTCAGCTTCACGAGCGAGCCCTGGCCCACATGGGAATTCGCGACGCCGGACGGCGTGCGGCTTTTGCAGGAGATTCTGGTCGAGCACGGTACCGGAACGGTTCTCGTGACGTGGTCGCTCATCGCGGGCGGACCAGTTGCTTTGCGCGTGCGGCCGTTTCTCTCGGGTCGCGACTATCACTCGATGCACCACGAGAACGCCGCCTTCCGCTTCGACGCCGAACAGAGAGACGCCATGGTCACGTTCCGTCCGTACGGCGGACTGCCGTGCGTCGTGTCGTTGTCCAACGGGGATTACCGGCAGGCGCCGGACTGGTATCGGAACTTCCTGTACCGCGCGGAACTGGAGCGCGGCCTGGACGCCGTCGAGGATCTGGCATCGCCGGGTGAGTTCAAGTGGTCGCTGTCCGCGTCAGGAGATCAGGCGATCTGGCACCTTCGTGCGACGACTGCGGTTCCTGGCGAAGACTTCTCGCGCGGGGCCGTCGTCGATCTGCATCAGGCGATCCGTTCGGCCGAGATGACGCGGCGCGCGGCGTTCGCGACACCGCTCGACCGCGCTGCGGATGCGTATCTCGTGCGGCGCGGCGGCGGCCGCACGATTATTGCCGGCTACCCGTGGTTCACCGATTGGGGCCGCGACACCTTCATCGCCGTTCGTGGCCTGTGCCTGGCGACCGGGCGATTGAGTGACGCCCGGGACATCCTGGTCGAATGGGCGGGCGCGGTGTCGGAAGGCATGTTCCCGAACCGATTCCCGGATCATGGCGAGGCACCGGAATTCAATGCGGTCGATGCATCGCTCTGGTACGTCATCGCCGCGAGTGAGTTGCTGGACACGGTTGGCAGCCAATCGCATATCCTCACTCGGGACGATCGCGATGCGCTCGAGAGCGCGATCCTGAAGATCGTTACCGGTTACGCGGCCGGAACACGATTCGGCATCAGGATAGACGACGACGGCTTGTTGGCGGCTGGCGTTCCCGGTGCGCAACTGACCTGGATGGATGCGCGCGTCGGCGATCGCGTGATCACGCCTCGAATCGGAAAGCCCGTCGAGATTCAAGCCTTGTGGTTGAATGCGCTCAATATCGCTGCAGGACTGAATCCGCAGTGGCGTGAGGCGTTCGAGCGAGGCATGGCTTCGTTCACTGAACGGTTCTGGAACGAGCACCTCGGCCATCTCTCCGACGTCATCGACGTCGATCACGTGCGCGGCACGCGAGACGATACGTGCCGGCCGAATCAGATCCTGGCCGTTGGCGGCCTGCCGATTGCGCTCGTGGCCGGCGAGCGTGCCCGTCGCGTCGTCGCATGCGTCGAGCAGCGGCTGTGGACGCCGCTCGGTCTTCGCTCCCTTGCGCCTGAAGAACCTGGCTACGCGCCTCGATACGAAGGTGATTCCTCCGCGCGCGATGCGGTCTATCACCAGGGCACCGTCTGGCCGTGGCTGATGGGGCCGTTCGTGGACGCGTGGGTGCGGGTCCGCGGCAACACGGCGGCCGCGCGCCTCGAGGCCCGCTCACGGTTTGTCGAGCCGCTCTTGGCGCATCTGTCTGAAGCCGCACTCGGCCACGTCTCGGAGATTGCCGACGCCGAAGCACCGTTCACGCCACGCGGCTGTCCGTTTCAGGCATGGTCGCTCGGGGAGCTGCTGCGTCTCGATCGAGTCGTGCTGACCGAACCCAGGCGCCAGCTACAGCAAGGTGACTGCGGAGGTCGCCAACGATTCGAATCGTTGCAGTCATAGCGAACCAACGGCGACGGGTGTGACGCCGAGTACGCGCACACCGTCGGCTGCGACGAACGCACGAGCCGCGTCTTGGTGACGGTGCTCGGCTTGGTGGAGGATGGCGTGAAACTCGGCTCGATCCCGAACCGCGTTGAGCCAATGGTGACGCTTTAGCGTTGTCAGCGGGAAATAGCCATGTTCAACCGCGCCAGCGAGCACTTCGAGCGCGCGATCGAGTTCACCGAAATGCGCCAGGAGCAACGCCGAATAGAAATGGAATTCGGGATCCGGGAATGCGGTCAGGACTCGATCGGTGGCCGCGCGCGCTCGCGGCACATCCTCCTGCAGGTACGCCCGCAGTATTTCATCGCCTCCATATCGCTCCGCTTCGAGCGCCATTCGCGCTCGTGCGTCAGGGTGCCCGGCCGCGAGCAAGGCGACTCCGCCGTAATTTCCAGGCTGCCAGCGCCGCTCTGATTCCGCGGCCGCTTGAAGATATTCTCCGGCCATGAAGAAGGTGTGTGTCACGCTGGTTCGTACCTTCGGATCGAGCCGCCGCGCGAAGTCCGCGGCACTGAGCGAGGCATCCAGCAGGCCGCAGTAGCGGCAGGCCGAGACCAGCGCCGCAAAGAGATCGGGGTTTGTATCGCGGACGGCCGCTCGTCGGAGCAGTCGCACCATCGCTTCTTCGGCGCGGCCGACGTCGAGTTCGAGCTGTGCGTAATAACTGTCCGCAATCGCGAGATCCGGGTTCAAGGTCAACGCGCGGTTGAAGGCCGATTCGGCCAGCGCGGTCTGTTGGTCGCGTTGGGTCTTGCCACGATCTCCGGGCGCGGGGGCGTACTTCGCGAGCAGTCGGTAGACGCGGCCGAGCCGGGCCAAGGCTGGTGCGTAATCGGCGTCGGCCTCCACGGCCTGCAGGTACAAATCGCGTGCGATTGCCCAGGTCGACGCGTCGTGGCTGAGTGCGTTGGCGCGCAAGTAGAACTCGTACGCCTTTGCATTCGACGGGACATCAGAACGAATCCCGCGATGCTGGCGCCCCGCCAGGGGTCGCATCAGGGATTCGACGACTTCGCGCACGATGGCGTCTTCGGTCGCGAACAGGTCGTTCGGCGGCCGCTGACTCGTGTGCGACCAGAGGATCTTCCCCGTTGGCGCCTCCAGCAGCTGCGTGCTGACGCGAACGATGTCGCCGGCTCGAAGCACGGTGCCCGCCAGGACGACGTCGACGTCGGCGTCCTTGGCGATGGCGGCGAGATCTGGCGCTTCGGCCGCGTTGCGCGGCGCCGCGAGCGGCGATCGGACGACCAGCGTGTCCAGCGACGCCAGCGTCGTCGCAATCGCATCGGCCAGACTGAAGCACACGAAGTCGATGTCCGGGTCGGGTCGCAACAGCCGGAAAGGCAGGACCATGACGCGCGTAATCGGTCGAGCGTACTGAGTATCTTCGGCGCCACGGCGGCCATCAATCGCGCGCAGATCGTCGGCCATCGAAACCGCGTCCGAATAACGGTGGGATGGCGACTTTGCCAGCGCTTTGTGAATCACGCGATCGGCGGCGGCAATGGCCGGCGATCCTGCGAGGACGACGACCTCGGCCGTCGCAATCTGGTGCAGGATGGCGGAAATCGTGTCGCCGTTGAACGCGGGAACGCCCGCCAGCATTTCGAACAGCACCGCTCCGACCGCAAAGAGATCGGCGCTCGGGCCGACCGTCTCCCCGCGTAACTGCTCCGGCGCCATGTATCGGGGTGTTCCGATGACAGTGCCGACTTCCGTCAACGGCAGTTCGGTTGCGGCGGTGGGCCCTCGGTCGGCTCGTGCCACGCCGAAATCGAGGAGCTTCGCGCCGCTCGACGTCAGGAAGACGTTCGACGGTTTGAGATCGCGGTGAATGATGCCATGCCGATGGAGCACGTCCAGCGCGGTCAGGATGTCGAGCGCCACAGGGACCGCTTCTCCGACGCTCATCGCCCCGAGCGATAAGCGGGCGGCGAGCGACTCGCCCACGAGGCGTTCCATCGCGAGAAAGAGCTGTCCCTGTTCTTCGCCGACATCGAGCAACTGGCAAATGTGCGGGTGGCTGACGCGAGCGGCGAGCCGGGCCTCGCGCCAGAATCGCTCACGCGCGGCGGCATCATGCGCGTACGCGGCACGCAACACCTTGAGGGCGACCGGTCGGTCGAGTCGGTCATCAACCGCGGCATACACGATACCTGTGGCACCTTCGCCGAGTGCCTCCACCACGCGGTAGTGGCCGAACTGTGTTGGTCGATGCGACTCCAAGGAGCGACCCGAACGAAATCCTAGTCGATTGCGTGCGGGACGCAAAAGCGTCGAGTCGTCGGCCAGGATGTGCAGCCGATGCCACCATCATTTCGAAGTGTCCATCGTCAATTGCTTTGACGTCAAAGTGTATCGGCGGTATTCTATCTTTCACCGGACACTTGACCGAGATGATCAGATTCGGCCAACGGGCGTTTGTTGCCGCTGTGATTGGCTGGACAGCGTTGCCTGCCGTCGCCGTGCACAGCCAAATGGAAGGAACTGGCCAGCCTACTCCGTTGTCGATCGGACGGGTCCGGGCGCTCGTTATCTCGCCGCATCCCGACGATGCGACGCTTGGGGCCGCGGGCCTGGCCCAGCGCGTAATTCGCAACGGTGGATCGGTTCAAGTCGTTCAGATGACGGGCGGGGACGCTTTTCCGAAAGGGGTCACGACAATCAACCCGCGGATGCTGACGACGCCAGTCGCCTACCGACGGTACGGATCAGTGCGCGAGCGAGAGGCGATCCGCGCGATGCGAGTGCTTGGCATTCACCGTACGCAGATCAGGCTTCTCGGCTTCCCTGACGAGGGCCTGTGCACGCTGGCGTCGACCTATCGCGCCGGCCCGCCGTTCGAGTCACCCTACACCAAGCGTGAATCTCCGCCTGAAGCCGAGCAGATCGTTCGAGGAACCATGTACCGTGGCGACGATCTCATTCGAGAGTTGGCCCAGCTGATTCAGCAGTTCCGGCCGACGCTAGTCGTCTTTGCGCACTCCGGCGACCAGCACCCCGACCATTGCGCGACGCACCTGCTGGCGCACCAGGCCCTGGAGAAAGCCGTCGAGCGGGGCCTCCCATCGCCGCGAGTCCTCCACTACGTCGTGCACTACCCGCAGTGGCCGTCTGCGGAACGCCAGGATGGCCGTATCGACCCACCGTCGAGCGAGATCACGCGGGTCTGGCAATGGAGGACGCTGGGGCTGTCTGCCGCCGAACGAGCGGCGAAGGCAAAGGCGCTCGAGACTTTTCGCAGCCAGATGCTCGTCATGCCGGATTTTCTGAAGTCCTTCGCACGCGCCAACGAGCTGTTCATCGAGGGTGAACCGCCGCTACCGATGCCCTGTTGGTGTGGCGGGGAGAACATCGCCGTCGCGACGCGTTCGGTGCAGTGACTCGCAGCCACCATCTGGCGTCACTCGACGCCTTTCGAGGCATCGCCGTTGCAGGCATGATCCTCGTGAACAACCCGGGCAGTTGGAACCAAGTCTTCGAACCGCTGACGCACGCCGACTGGAACGGCTGCACGTTGGCCGACGTCGTGTTTCCCTTCTTCGTCTTCATTCTTGGCGCGGCCATGCCATTCGCGTTCAATTGGCGCACGGAGCAAGGCGTGCAGAAACACGGGCTGTACCTCCGGATCGCCCGTCGAACCACGTGGCTCATCGCGCTGGGTCTCACATTGAACGTCGTCGCCTCGCTTCCTTCGGTGAGTCCGATCCGTTTCCCCGGGGTGCTTCAACGAATCGCACTCGTCTACCTGATTGCAGGTCCGGTCGTACTGCACGTCAGACCGGCCTGGCGCGGCGTGATAGCGGTTGCCCTGGTGCTTGGCCACTGGGCGTTGTTGACGCTCGTCCCATTCGGCGGCGCGGCTGCCGGGCTGACCCAGCGACACAACCTCGCGGGTTTCGTCGACAGCGCGGTGTTCGGGCGGCATGCTCTCACGGCTGCGGGCGACCCCGAGGGCATTCTCGGAACGCTGCCGGCGGTCAGCACCGCGCTGATCGGGTCCCTGGTCGGAGAGTGGTTGCGACAGTGTCAGGTACCGCCGCCGCGTCTTCTACGGCTCGTAGGCGGCGCTTTCGCTCTGCTGCTTGTGGGATCCGTCTGGACCTCCAGGCTGCCGTTGAACAAGTCGCTCTGGACGGGATCCTTCGTGATGTGGACTGGTGGAATGGCCACACTGATCCTTGCCGTATGTTATCTGCTCGTCGACGTGTACGATTACCGCGCGTGGGCGGCCCCGTTTCTCTGGCTTGGATTCAACCCGCTGGCGATCTATTTTGGTTCTGAGTTCGTCGGCCACCTGTTCGACAAACCTTGGCTGCGCGTGGATGGACAGACGCTCACTGTTCGATCGTGGCTGTTCTGGGACGTGCTTCGACCAATCACGCCGGCCATAGGAGACGAGTGGCTCTCGCTGATCCTCGCGGTGGCGACCGTCTCGTTCTGGGTCGGCGTGGCGGGGCTGCTCTATGCTCGCAGCGTTCGGCTACAAGTCTGAAGACCCCTGGCGCGGTCCGCTCATCCGAGCGTCGCGCGTCACTTCCTGGTGAGTACGAAGTGTCCCCGTCGATTCTGTTGCCAGCAGCTCTCGCCTTCCCGCTGGCAGAACGGCGCCTCTTTCCCGAGGCTGCGTACTTCGATTCGACTGGGGCTGACCCCGAGGTTCACGAGGTAATCCCTGACGACGGTCGCGCGACGGTCGCCCAACGCGATGTTGTATTCCGCGGTTCCTCGCTCGTCGCAGTGGCCGTCGACGCGTATCGCCGTGCTGGGCCACTTCGCCAGCCATTGCGCGTCCTCCTGAAGAGCGCGCCGGCCATCGTCCCTCAGCGTGTCCTGGTTGTAGTCGAAGAACGCGTCCGATAAGGGGTGCTCGCCATTGAGCTGATCCAGCGACTTTTGCGCGAACACTTCCGCCTCGGTCAGCGCCGGAGGCGCGGGACGAGCCGCTCTCGCTGGAGGTGGCGGCGGCGCCGGCGGGCGAGCCGGGACCGCCGGCGTGACGGCCGCGCTCCGGGAGGGTGCCGTTGCCGGGGGCCGGGTATGACAGGCGCTGGCGGTCGCGAGAATGCTGAGGAAAATACACGCTCGACCGACGAGTGATGTGGACATGGAGATACCTCCCGAGTTCACACCTCGACTATACCGCAGATATACTTTGAGGTCAAACTAACATTCCACGGACGTGGCAGGACGCATGTCTCGCGACGTATCGGATCTCCCGGCCGCGTTCAGGTATCATCCTGCGCCATGCCGAAGCCGCTGGATTCCGAGCCGGAGTACCCGTTGGATCCTGTACTGGATTTCCTGCGACTGCTCTGGTCCATCGAGCACGGGCTCCAGCGCATGTCGAAGCGGATGGAGAGCGAGATCGGCATCACCGGGCCGCAACGCCTGGTCTTGCGCGTCGTCGGTCAGTTTCCCGATTTGTCGGCCAGCGAGCTGGCCCACATCGTGCAGTTGCATCCGAGCACCATTACTGGGATTCTCCAGCGGTTGGTGGCCCGCGGCCTGCTCGAACGTCAGCGCGATCCGTTCGATACAAGGCGGGCGCGGCTTCGTCTCAGGCCGAAAGCGTCCGCCCATACACGCTCGTCCCGTGGAACGGTCGAGAAAGCCGTAACGGAAGCGCTCGAGCATGTGGGCGCGGCTAACGTTCGTGCAGCGAGGAAGGTGCTTGCGGAGGTCGCTCAAAGACTCAACGCCTTCTGATTGGCGTCGCTAGTTCGGCTGAGCACACATCGGAGGGGTCAGGTATGGCGACGGCCGTCTATTTCCTCTGCGTGGCGACGAGCGTTGCATGTGCCGTCCTGCTGTTTCGGACGTTCTGGCAGCATCGCGGTCGTGTGCGCCCGTTGGTCCTCTGGAGCAGCTTGTCGTTCGCCGGGTTCGCGGTCAGCAATGCGATCGTGTTCGTCGATCTAGTGATCCTCAGAACCGGCGAGTTGGCGGTTGCCCGGGCCGCGACCGCGTGCTTTGCGAGCGCCGTTCTGTTATTCGGCCTCATCTGGGACGTGAACTGAAGCCGTGGCGAGCGTTCTGAACGGCGCGACTGCGATGGCCTGCCTGGCGATTGCCGCCTTCTTCGGCCGCTTCTGGCGGGATTCGACCGATCGACTCTTTCTATGTCTCACGGCGGCATTCGTCGTGTTCGCGGCAAACTACGCCGTGTTGGGAATCCTCCCGTTGGCCGACGAGCGTCGCACATATGCGTTCGTGTTGAGGCTCGTCGGTTTCATCGCGATTCTGACGGGTGTGGTCTTGAAGGATCGAGAACTGGCCGAACACTTGACGGCCGACTCCTCCGATACCGCTTGACCGTCCAGGGCTCAGTCGATTGTCAGCCGGTCGGATCGGGCAGCGTTCGCACCGGTCGGCGCTTTCGAGCAGGCATCAGGCTCTCCGGAGTCACGACACCCTCGAGGCGGTGGATCTCGGTTCGGCTCACGATCGGCAGAATCCCACCGCTCTCTTCAAGGCGCTCGAGCACGACATCCATCGGGTGGTCGGGATGCGCATGGACGAAAGGAACGTGGACCACGGTCGACAGTGGCTCGTTCGCCTGGTCGGTAGCGTGCCATTCCTCGAGTTCGTGTCTGGTGACGCTACCCAGCAGCCGATCGCGCGCACCCACGAGATACGCCGGGGCTTCATGTTCTGTCGCCCACACCCACGCGTCGGCCACAGACAGCTCCGCAGGGATGAAGGCCACATCAGCTGTCATCACGTGGCGTGCGGTCCGGGCCGCGCGCGCCGCCTGGCTGCCCGGAGATGGCAAGTGCACGCCGTCCTGAAGCAACAGCGCGTGGTACACCGGCACTGGCTGGAAACGGCGGGAGATCACGAAGCTCAAGAGGTTCGCCACCATCAGCGGTACGAGGATCTGATAATCCTGAGTAATCTCGAAAATCATGAACACCGACGTCATCGGCGCGCGAATGATTCCTGCGAACAGCGTTCCCATGCCGACCAGCGCGTACGCGCCGGCGTCGCCGGTGGGAAACGGCGCGATGCGGTGCACGACCATTCCAACTGCGCCGCCCGCCATTGCTCCTATATACAAACTCGGCGCGAATATCCCGCCCGCATTTCCCGAGGCATACGAGACGATCGTCGCTCCAAGTTTGAGGAAACAGAGGATCGCCATCGTCCGAAGGAGCAATCCGCCGTTGAGCGCCTGATCGACGTATTCGTAGCCGACCCCCATGATGGCCGGTGAGTAGAGCAAGACCGCACCGATGACGAGGCCGCCGATGGCCGGCTGGAACATCTTCGTACGCGGCGGCAGCCGCAGGAAGAGGCGCCGCGTCGCCAGCAGACCCTTGCAGAACACGAGCGACACGACGCCACCGAAGACCCCGAGCGCCGCGTACACCAGTACCTCAGCCGGGTGCACGAGACGGTACGTGGGTACGTGGAACAGCGGCTCGTTCCCGAGAATGGAGCGTTCCACGATGACCGCTGCGACCGACGCGACGACCGTCGAGCCAATCAGCGCCGCGTTCATGTCGCCGATGATTTCTTCGAGCGCGAACAGCACGGCCGCCACCGGCGTGTTGAATGCGGCCGACAGCGCACCAGCCGCGCCGACAGGCACGAGATCCCGAACGCGCTGCGGCGGCAAATGAAGCCAGCGGCCAATCAACGAGGCGAGGCCCGCACCGATCTGCACGGACGGCCCCTCTCGTCCCATCGAATGGCCCGAGCCGATGCAAAGGACGCCCGTCAGGAATTTTCCGAACGGCACGCGCGTGGGGATCAGGCCGCCCGCCAGGTGATAGGCCGCCTCGGTCTGAGGCACGCCGCTGCCTCGCACGTCCGGAAACACCTTCGCCAGCAGGATGCCGGTGACGATGCTCATGAGAGGAGGAATGGCAAAGAGGCGGAGCCGCGAGGGCGCCAGGCCGAAGAGGCGATGGCTCGTTTGCTCGATCGCCACGGTGAACAGGACCGCCGAAAGGCCCGCGACTACCCCGACCACAATCGTCAAGATGAGAAAGACCTGGCTCTCGCGCAGACGGAGCTGCTGCGCGCGGGGAACGGTGCTGCTCATCTGACTTCCGCTTCGTGCCTGCGTCCGATGAGTGCCAGGGCATGATCCAGCGCTGTGACCGGCCCGCATCGCGTGACGATGTCCCGTTCGAGGCGATCAATCAGATCGACCCCGGCCTCCACCGTGTCTTGCTCGAGGATTCCCGGATGCGTCAACTGCGTCTCGAAGATCGTCGCTTCGTTTTCGAGGGCTGCCGAGTCCGCGCTGCCATTGCCGGCCTCGATGCACGCCTGCATGCGCTGGCGGACGTACGTGACGTTGGCAACGAGACGCCGCCTGCGCTCTGCGGAGCCGATGCGGGTTGCGAGCGGATCTCGGGAGAGCACCAGATCCACCAGCTCGCGGGTGGTCCGCACGTCGTTGTCGTCGGTCGGCACATGCCTCAAATACGACTGGGCGAGGGCGTAGTTGCCAAGGCGGAATGCAGCCATGCCCGCGCCGGCAATGGCGGCACGATTGTCGGGCGTGAGACGAAGTACACGTTGAAACTGATCGAGGGCGTGAGCATCGTCGTTCGCCCCAGCGAACAGCCGCGCGACGTCGAAATGCAGCGGGGCTTCGTCCGGCATGTCGGAGCTCAATGCGAGCAGTTCGGACACCGCACGCCCGGCCTGGCGATGGGTCAGGAGAAACCGGACCAGTTCGAGGCGTACCGCTCGCCTTGCGCTGGCTTCATCGGGAGGCCAGGGTGCGTATAGCGCATTGTGGTAGAAGCGAACGGCCTCCGTGACGTCCTGTTTCGTCGCGGCGAGGCGGGCGAGCTGCAGGTTGACATCCCGATCTTCTGGCTCCGACTCTCGCAGCGTCATGAGTACGCTTCGAGCGCCTTCGTCCTCGTGTTTGAGTGCCAGAGCCTGGGCGAGCGCGAGCACGTATCGCTTGTCGTCACGATTTCGAACGGTGGCGCGGCGGAGGGACGCGATCGCCTCGTCGACATCCCCGGCCTGAATGGCCAGTTGTCCGCGACGAAACCATTCGGCAGCGTCGCGGAGGTTCATCTCGCGGTTGCTCGCGGCGACGGCGCGCGTGACGAGAAATGCGGCAACAGCGACGACGATAAGAGCGCTGAGCTGGAAAATCTCCCGGTGAATGAGCGACGATCGCTCTTCGATTTCGTCAGCGAGACTGCGTGCTTCGTTCAAACGTCCTCACGAGACTGGCCCGACCAGAAATCTCAGCTTAGCACGTGTTAGTTTGTGGTCAAACCTTTGCCAGCAGTCGTGGGGCTGCAGCCGCTTGTCAGTCTTTCATTGCGGCTTCACCCGTTCGCGATCCAACGGCTTGACGCCGATTGACCAGGACAAGGGGATGGATTGCGGCGCGAAGCACACCTTGTCATCGCATGCCTGATATTCGAACGTGCCGGTGATCGTGACACTGGTGACGTCCTTGAGCGCAGCGCTGCCGTCTCTCGTCGGATCGAGCATGACATCCTGCACGATCCGGAACGGGCGCTGATACACCGGGACGTGCTCGTTCAAGGGCTTGAAGAAGTAGTCTTCTGACTTGGGAAACTGCGCGGCCCTAATCACGACGCCGGGCTGAGCGTTCAACTCGAGGCGCACCGGCTTGTAGCCGGATGCCCCTGGCGCGTACACGTGCACCCGCGATGCTGGCCGGACGTCCAAGACCAATGAGAAGTGCGTGCCCAGCGCCGCGACTTGATCGGTCGCGTACAGAAGTCAGTTCGAGGTGATCTCCCGTGACCTTGACTCCGGGCGCGTCGATCTTGCGGCCCAGCCGGACCAGGATGCTCGAGATAGTGCTGCGTTCCTGATAGATCGGTTCGAACACCCGTGACGTGACGATCCCGCGACGATCGACAATGAAGGTGCCGGGAAACGGGTACCCGTAGAGCTCGTTCTTGCTGTCGATTGTGGTATTGAGGATGCCGTACCGCTTGATCGTTTCCGATCCGGGGTCGGAAAGCAGCGGAAACGTGATGCCTCGCCGCGCCGAGAAATCGGCCAGTGTGGAGACGGGGTCATAGCTGATCGCCGCCAGGCCCATGCCCGAGCTACGGATTTCACGAAGACGGCCTTGCAGCTCCACGAGCTGCGTTTTGCAGTACGGTCACCAGTCGGCCGAACGGAAGAAGACGATGACGGCGCCATTCGTGCCGAGCAGAGACTTCAGAGACCGCCCTTGACCACTTTGATCGCGCAGGCTGAACTCGGGCAGCGCGTCACCGACCTGCGGGCCCACTGTCTCGACATCGACCGTTGCGGCGGGCGTGTTCGACTGTTGGCGTGGCGGTCAATCCGACAGCTGGGGCGATGGCCAGCACGATGATACCGACAGCGATCGCAGGGCCGCTGACGGTGCGGGACAGACGAACGGGGCTTCGGTGGCGTCGCGGCACGCTGGACACTCCTGAAATCAACGGTGTCCACATCATACCCGGGCTGTCCTGGTTTATTCCCTCGTGACATTTCGAGCTCGGATCGCTGAGGGCGATACCAGGTTGCGACCACCATCACGGACGAAATCGATCTCGAAGAGAGGGACTCGCTAGGCCATCTGTTCGACGTAGGTCTCGACCGTCCGTGGCGCCACGCCGAAGCGGGCCGCGTTGGTCTGCCAGTCCGGGAACGCCTGCGACGCAGTGGCGGAGTGCAGGCCGAGCGTCATCAGCCGGGCGGCCACCTCGTTGAACGAGCGAACGATCGGAGGGAGCAAACGCATCGCTGCGACCGGGACGTGCCGGCGCTTGCCGGACGACTTCAAGTGGCGCTCAACGAGCGTCGCCAGGTGGTTCTGTGTGACGTTCGACGGCCCGCCGGCTTCGACCACCTCGTTAACGAAGTCGCGCTCGAGAATCTTCAACGCGAACTCGGCGACGTCGTCCACGGCGATGTAGTTGGCCACGGTGTTGCCGGTTCCGAAGATCGTCGCGACGCCCTTCTCGCGGATGCCCTTGGCCAGGATCTGATCGATCCAGACGTCCATGAACGCCGTCGGCCGGAGCATCACGAAGGGCACGCCGCTGCGCCTGATCGCGTCCTCGATGTACCACTTGACTCGGAAGATGTCGACCGGTGTGTCTTGGGTGACGCCTCGATAGGAGACGTAGATCAGGCGGCGGACGGAGGCGTTGTGCGCCGCCGCGCAGAGGTTCTGGTACAGGGAGAGATCGATGCGAGTCGGGCGGTTCGGCCCCGTGCCCATATTGTTGTTGGCAGTGGCGACGATCTCCGCCGCAGCGGACAGAGACGCGAGCGCCTCGCGGTTGCGAGCGAGCGCGCGGACCCTTGCCCCAGACGCGATGAACTTACGGCTGATAACGCCGCCGAGCTGACCCGTGGCACCGACCACGAGGACGCGCGATTCGTTCATAAGCTCTCCCGTGTTGTCCCCCGCATGGCGAGGTGCAGTCGTGTCGGAGTCGGACAGGGTAGTATCCGTTAGCCGGCGAGACCCAACAAACGCGCGACGGTCAGGCTATCGACGTGCGTTATTTCGCGATTTCAAATTGAATCTTCAGCTCGTCTTTGACTTTGACGGTTCCACCTGCGATTTTGATCGGTTCGATGCCGAAGTCACGTTGTTTAATCGGGACTTCGCCGCGGTACTGGCCATTCAGCAGGGCGACCGAAAAGATGACGACGCGGGTTTGACCGTGAATGGTGAGACGGCCGGTCACATTCCAGCGGTCGACGCCCGCAGGTTCAATTGATACGGATGCAAAGGCAATCTCGGGGAACGTCGCGACGTCCAGTACCTCGGTGCCCAGCATCCGCGCCTGTACCTCCGCACGCCGAGCAGGTGACAGGCCGGGATCGAGCACTCGAAGATCGGCGGATCGGATTGTGAGGTCGACGCTGAATGGTGACTCCTCGGAGATCGACCCGCTGGCGAGTTGTGCGCTGATCGCATGATTGTCCGCCAAGGCCGAGAACAACCCAGACTTGTACACAAACACAGTCAGCTTCGAATGCTCGACATCAATCGGCCGAGTCTCGGCGCGCGCACCCGTGATCGTCGTTGATACTGTCGCAGCGATCAGAGAAAACGTCGCAAGAAACGATTGTTGCCACTTCATCGGGTTACCTCAGAAGCGGATTACCAAACCCCCGGATCCAACGACATTGTGGACCTTCGGGCCCGGTGTCTGAATTGAGAAGGTTCGCGACCCGGTGTACACGTCGCGCAGCTCAACGCGGAATCCCACCCAACTGAAGACGTGCACTTCAATACCGCCTCCGAATGCGAACGCTCCCGTGTTGGTGTCCCGCTGACTGGGATTGGCGCTGCGGTCAGCCTTCAACTTCGACTCGGTGTAGCGTGCGTAGCCGCCACCGACCGCGCCAAAGAACGAGACCGGGGCGCGAGGCAGGAGAGTCACTCGAAGGCCTGGTGTCAGATACAGCGATGCGTATTCCAAAGGCAACGAGGCGCCTGGCGTCGTCACCGTAAACGCGGGCGATGCGATGAAGGGGACTTCTATGGATAGACTACTCGCATCTGTGCCCCACACACGCCAGGCGAACGTCGCCTGATAAGTCGTGCCACGATCGAATTGCAGCACCGCTCCTTCGTCCGTCGCTCCGGTTGAGCCAAGCAGCAATCCGACGTCGGAACGGCTTTGAGCCGAAGCCTGCGCCGCGCTGAAGTCCAACGCCGCGCAGATCAGCACCACACTCAACGGCATGCGCATGAATCCACTCCCGACAGAACGATCCTTTAGTTCGATGCCGTTCGGCGGCAAGGGTTACTCGAGAACAGCTTCCGGTATATGCTCGCGACTCGCGAATAAGGGGTGTGCTCGTGAGGTGCTGTTCGCGTCGGGACAAGGCTTAAGGAAGGCAGAGATGAACACGACATACGACGCGATCATTGTAGGAGCGCGCTGCGCGGGTTCGCCGACGGCGATGCTGCTGGCTCGCAAAGGCTACCGGATCCTGGTGGTCGACCGCGCGACGTTCCCGAGTGACACAGTGTCCACCCACGTGGTGCACCCCCTGGGCGTTGCGGCCCTCGCACGGTGGGGACTGATCGATCGGCTCACCGCGACCGGATGTCCGCCAATTCACACGTACACCTTCGATTTCGGTCCCTTCACGATCGTCGGCTCGCCAGGCACGACAGACGCTCCGGCTGCGTATTGCGCGAGGCGGACGGTGCTCGACAAACTGCTCGTCGACGCCGCGGCTGAAGCCGGCGCCGAGATTCGGGAAGCCTTTACCGTGGAGGGAGTGCTGATCGAGGACGACCGCGTTGTTGGCATCAAGGGCCGTTCCAAGGGTGGCGAGACTGTGACCGAGCGCGCCAGGCTCGTGGTCGGGGCTGATGGCCGCTATTCGCTCGTGGCGGATACCGTCCGGCCCGAACAGTACCACGAGAGACCGCCGCTGCTTGCCGCCTACTACACCTACTGGAGCGGTCTTCCGGTCGACGGCCGGTTCGACACCTACATCCGCGCCCGCCGCGGATTCGCTGCGGCGCCGACGCACGATGGCCTGACGCTCACCGTCGGCGGGTGGCCGCACGCTGAATTCGAGGCAAACAAGAAGGACGTCGAGGGCAATTTCATGAAGATGTTCGACCTCGCGCCCGAGTTCGCAGAACGTGTCCGCGGCGCCAAGCGCGAAGCGCCGTTCGCCGGCGCGGCCGTGCCGAATTTCTTCCGGAAGCCGTACGGTCCCGGGTGGGTGCTCGTGGGCGACGCGGGTTACAACAAGGACCCCATCACCGCGCAGGGGATCAACGACGCGTTCCGCGATGCCGAGCGGTGTGCAATCGCCCTGGATCAGATCTTCAACAGCGGTCGCCCGTTTGATGAGGCGATGGGCGAGTACCAACGCGCTCGCGACGAGCACGTGCTGCCGATGTACGAATTCACGTGCCAGCTGGCGACTCTCGAACCACCGCCGCCGGAGATGCAGCAGCTGTTCGGCGCGATCCATGGTAATCAGAAGGCCATGGACGGCTTTGTACAAATGAATGCGGGGACGATTTCACCGGCAGAGTTCTTGTCGCCGGAGAACATCGGCTCGATCATGGCCGCCGCGCGCGTTCCGTAACGCTATGCGAACACGCTCGCAACCAGCGCGTCTGAGCCACGTACTTGCATTCGCTCGCTCCTTGTTCTGATCGTTGTTGTCCCGGCGGTTACTCACGCATTCCGCAGACCAACCTTGGGGAAGCTGGAGCCTGCGACGGCTGCGCGACCATCCGACACGGCCGGAGCCCCGTGGTCGTCGATGGAAGCGTGGCCGTGGGACGTGCCCTGATTGCTCAGCTGCCTTCGATAGAGAAAATATGAGCCGCTGACCAAGAGCAGCCCGATGACCGCTGGCATCCATCCGGTCGGTGGGTCGCCCACCGACAAATGCGAATACAGCGCTCCCAGCAAGTCGAAGATCAAACCGGCGAATGCCCATTCCCTGAGTCTTCCAGAGCCGGGAACAAGGATCGCGACGGCGCCGAGCATCTTGGCCGTCCCGAGGAACACCAGCAGATAAACCGGATAGCCGAGATGCATGAAGATGGACACCGCCTGCGGGTTTCGCAGGATGTCGGGTACGGAGGCCAGCATCATGAACGCCGCCATCAAGCCAGTGACAGTCCAGTACAGAGTCTTGGAGTTCATTGCGTCTTCTTCTCCCGTGAATCGTTCGGCTCGCCTGCGAGCGAGCGACGCGGACGAGGAGCGTGAACGGCTCCTCGTCCATCAGCTTCTGCGTTCAGTTCCGATCTCGCGCGTTCGGCGACATGATGGCGACGCCGTTGGCGTTGGCCACACCGACCGTGATCGGTGTCCCGCGTGCGGCAAGCTCGCCAAACGCGTTGTAGGTGAAGAGCGACAGATGTGACTGGCCGGCGCCGTGATCGATCACGCCCAGGACGCCGGTGTCCGCATCGATGTCCGCCGGCGCCCCGCCCGTGGCGATGGTCGCAGCGATGGGGTTGTCGACGAAGACGTTGTTTCCTGTTCCAATCAACCGGCTGATCGTCCGGCTGCCGGTGTTCGCCACGAACACGTACTTGCCAGCTCTCGTCATCCAGCACGAGGCGGCCTGACCCGCTTCAATGACCGACGTGAACGTGCCGTCGCGGAACAATCCGTCCTGATTGGAGTGCGCCAGAGTGATGAGCGCCGTCCCATCGCGATACACCGCAAAGCCAAAGGGCGCCAACGCACCGTCCGGTGCGGAGACCGCGGTCGGAGATGCCCCGGTCACCCTCCCGTCCTTGAGCGAGACGATGTCGACGGTGCCCGGATCGGGATCCGTCTTCAAAGTAACGAGGACCTGCTTCTCGTTGATGACTCCAACTTGAGCCGTGCTGCCGCTCGGAGGAGTGCCGCCCCCCGCCAGCTCGAGTCCGGTCGTGCCATCCAGCCCCTCGACAGTGTTCCCGCGCAGCACGAACGAGTCGACGGTCGTCGTCCCGGCGACGTAGACGTGGTTGTTTCCGAAGTCCACACTCACCGGTGCGCTTGTCGTCGAAATGACTCTGTCAAATCTAAGCGCATCGCCGTCACGCCTGAAGAGCGCAACGGTACTTGATCCGTTGTTGACCACCGCCACGAGCTCGCCTTTGTACTGCTTGACTCCTCGCGCGTTGCCGCCGGCTCCACCCTTGCCGTGGGTCGACAGGGTCTGCAGCAGGACGCGGCTGTCGGCGTCGTACACCTTGATCTGATTCGAATCCGGATCGTTGGTCATGGTCACCACCAAGGTGCGGCCATGACCGTCCGCCTCGATTCGACTACCGCCTGCCGCGAACGCTATCAGGGCAGCGGCCGTGCATAACATCTTCAGTCTGGACATGACGTTCTCCTCGAAAGTCATATACCGGAGTGACGACAAAATATTCCGGATGCTTCGGCTGAGGTCGCACAGCGCTAGAGGACGCCAGTGTCGCAAGCGATGGCGTCGACCGCTGACCTCAGCAGAGCGGACAACCGCGTGTCCTTCGCGATGCCGTTGGCATCCAGTCCGCTTCCGTCGAGCGGAACGGTGATCGAGGCGTCGCGGCTGACGCGCGCCGACATTGTGGTCAGCGTCTCCACCAACGACGTCCAGGCGTGACTGGCACGGGCAGACGCGTTGACGACTGCGACCGGCTTGTCGATGAATTCTCCGCTGCTGACCACCCAGTCGAGAGCGTTCTTCAGGACGCCGGGCACGCCGTGAGCGTACTCCGGACTCGAAATCAGTACCGCATCGCACCCCTGGAGCGCGGCTCGGAACCGAGAGACCGCGGCAGGCGCTGCTTCGGTGTCGAGATCCGGATTGAACGGCGGGAGGTCGGCGAGCTCACTGTAGATCGATACCTCCACGCCGACTGGGGCGAGCTGAACCGCGGCACTGACGAGCGCGCTGTTTGAGGATGCGCGCCGAAGGCTTCCCGAAATCGCGAGCATGCGGACGACGCTGCGGTTCTTCACGAAGACGTCAACCCTCCACGCCACTCGCGCCACGGCACGATACCGCGGTCAGGACGCGGCTCGTCCGACAGCATTGCGATGTACTCCAACAGGTGGCCGTCCGGGTCGCGGAAGTAGACGGACGCAGCCGGCATCCAGGCGAGGACGACGGGTTCGTCCGTCGGCTGTCCATCGAAATCGAGCGGCACGATGCCGGCCGCCCGCAGCGCCTGCGGCGCAGCGAGCACATCCTCGAGGCTGGCGTGGAACGCGAGGTGCGTCGTCATCTTCTGCGGGCCAGGGCCGGCGGCCCACAGTCCGAGCATCGCGTTGCCGCGTGGACCGATCCAAAAGAACACGGCCTGACGCGCGACGACGTGGGCCAGGTGGAGGCCGACCACATCACGATAGAAGGCGGCGGACGCGTCGAGATCGGCCACGTTCACGTGCGCTTCGAACAGATTCCGGACGGTGGGTATCATTGGATTCAAGAGCTTTCTCAGTGGGCCGGCGTGTTCTCCACGCACCTGTAAATTGGTCGAGGGCCAGCGGGCCCGGACCGCCCAAGACGAGTGTCGCCAGGGCGGCGAGATATAGCAGGTCCGTTTCATAACCGGGAGGGCCGAATTGAGGGCCTGCCGCCGTCACCGCTCGGAGCTTGATCGAGCTGAAGCCGTAGGGAAGGTGCACGGTGACCACCGCCACGAGCAGAATCGCCGCCAGCGGCACGCTGACGAGCGGGAGCCAGGCGCCGATGAGGATGGCGAATCCGCCCGCGAGCTCACAAACGATCGTGGCCCACGCCATGAGGTTCGGGGCGGGTACGCCGAGCGCGTGAAGCGACGCGGAGAATCGATCCGGACCGTTGATGACCTTCGCATAGCCGTGCGCGACAAAGCCGTAGCCGACGATCAACCGCAACGGAGTTGCCGACCAGCGTCGGAGCACTGAGGCCGCCCATTCTGATCTCATGTCGATTCCTCACCCATAGTTCATGTCGACAACCGGCGGAAATATTCCGGCAGACCACTAGGCCAGGAACGTCGTCGAATGTTTTCCGATCAGCGCACCACGACAGTCCCCACCATCCCCGGGTGAATCGTGCAGTGATACGGGAACGTGCCGGCCGTCTGGAAGGTGAAAGAAAACTGACCGCCAGGCGCGACCGTCCCAGAGTTCCACGCCGCCCCATCAGACGTCGACGTGTGGGCAATCGAATCGCTGTTCGTCCACGTCACGGTCGTGCCGACTGCGATATTCGCATCGTCGGGAGCGTAGGCCCTGTTGCCGAGCGCTTCCGCACCAGACGGAATCATGACGGGCGATGACGGACCTCCGGAACTTGGCGTTGGTGATGGCGTGGCGGGAGACGGCGAGTAGGAACTGCCGCATGCGACGCTGATTATCAAGAGCGTTGAAACAAGAGCGAGACGCAATGACATGATCGATACCTCTGCACCTACGACGCCGCATCAACGCCAGTGGTTCGCAGCGCAACACGATTTCCGAAAAGCGAAATGCCGAACGATTTTCGAAAAGGTGGCAACACGGTCGAAGTCAGGAATTTTTTGTGCTGCTCCGGACATTCAGCTTGCAAGAGATAGCGACAGCAACGAAGAAACGGAGAGACTCATGAAGCGGATGTGGAGCACAGCGATCGTGGTTGCAGCGATGTCATCAGCTGCAGCCGCGCAGTCTGGCAGGGAGATGAGCAAGTCTGCGATGACCGAAACGATGGCCACGACGTACAGGGGCTGCGTCGAAGCCGTCAACCACGGTGGCACGTTCATGCTGACTCACGTCGGGGACGATCACATGGGCGCGATACATGACGACACGATGAAGAAGAAGGACGAGAACATGCACGCCATGGCGCCAGGCGCCGTCATTCTGGTGGGCAAGTCCGAACTGAAAAAGCACGTAGGCCAGAAAGTGTCCGTGACCGGATCGCTCTCGAAGGGATCGATGAACACGACGCGAAGCGACCTGGAAACACTCACCGTCAGCTCGCTGAAGGTCGTCGCGAAGTCGTGCTCCTAGGAGGTCCAGCGATGGTGACACTCGGTTTATGCGTCCGGCTCGAGGCCAAGCCCGGCAGAGAAGCGGATGTCGAGCAGTTTCTTCGTGGCGGCCTGACGCTTGTTGAAGCAGAGCCCGCGACAACGGTCTGGTTCAGCATTCGGCTCGGCCCGTCGACGTTCGGTATTTTCGACGCGTTTCTCGACGAAGCCGGCAGGAACGCGCACCTGACAGGACGCGTCGCGGCGGCACTCAGTGAGAGGGCGTCGGACCTGTTGGCCCAGCCGCCGACCATTGAGCGGGTCGACGTCCTGGCGGCGAAGCTCTCCAGGTAGTTACGGGCGGGCTGAATCCACCGTCGGGAATAGATCGTCCTATCGACGACATGATCTCTGTCAATGCCGCATTGGCCGAACGTTGATGGCACAGAAGCTGACGCCTGCCGCCACGAACCATGAGTGGGCTGCCTTCGAAGCGGAGGCTCTGCCCCACGTCGATCGGCTGTTCCGGCTGGCCATGTGGTTTGAGCGTAATCGGTCCGAAGCCGAAGACCTGGTGCAGGAGACGATGATGCAGGCACTTCAATCGTTTCATCGCTTCCAGCCCGGCACGAACTGCCGCGCCTGGCTGACAACGATTCTGCAGCACGTGCGAAACAACCGGCGTCGCGCTCTCGGGCGGTCTCCATTGGTCGAGGATGCAGACGACCGCATTGCAGCGACGATTCCCTTCGTGCCACCAGTGCCGCAGCACTTGACGGACGACGAGATGCTCGGCGCGCTGAGACGGATTCCGGGTCCGTTTCAAGAGGTGATCGTTCTGTGTGACGTGGAGGAGTTGACGTACAAGGAGATCGCCGACGCGCTTGCGATTCCACTCGGAACGGTGATGTCGCGGCTCCATCGCGGTCGCGCGCTGCTTCGCGCCGAGCTTGGCGCGTCGACACCGGCGCTCGGCCGTCGGCGGGCCGAAGGCTGAGGCAACCCATGGAATGCCGTGACGTTCGGGAAGTGGCAGATTCGTTTCTCGCTGAGGAGCTCCTCACCGAAACGAACCACGAGATTCTGCGTCACCTGGAATCCTGTCCGGTGTGTCGCGCCGACCTCACCGCGCGCCGCGCGTTGCGCGAGGGCGTGCGACGGGCCTTTCACGGGGCACCCGGCCTCGACCCGAGCCCTGAATTCGTCGAGCGATTGCGGACCGGGCTCCAGAGCGCGGCCCATCAAGAACCGGCTCGTCGCGGCGTCCGATTCCATGGATGGTGGGCGCTGGCCGCGACGGTGCTGTTGGCCGTGGCGCTCGGCGTCGCATATCGTGGCCGCGAGTGGATCACGGCGACGGGTGCGCTCGCGCGTGCCGCCGTTGGCGATCATCGCAACTGCGCACTGCAATTCCGCTTGACCGAGAAACCGATCTCGCTCGAAGAGGCCGCGCAGCGCTACGGCGCCGCGTATGGCGTGCTCGAAAACCTGCCGCCCAATGAGGTGATGACCGCGGTCGGTCCAGCCCGCGTCCTCGAACGCCACGCGTGCGTGTACGAAGGACGACGATTCGCGCACATCGTGTTCGAATATCGCGGCGAGCGCGTCTCACTCATGATGACTGCTGCCGACGAAGCCGGTTCGCCGGCCGCGACTCGAGTGGATGGAATGAATGTCGCTTCATTTCTGGCGGGCCGTCAGATCGTTTTCATCGCCGGCGACGTCCTCGCCGCCGACCTGACGATGCTGGCCGATACCGTTGCCGGCCCGCTCCGCCGGGAACTGGCCGGCGTGTGAGGCTTGGTTCCGTCATGACGCACAACCCAATCGTGCTGCGTGTCGGAGATGCGCCCGAGATCGAGGCGTACCTCGCTGAGCGCATCTACGAGTTCAATGCGGAGGCGACAGGCTACCGTGATGGGGAGTCCTTCTCCGCGACGCAGCAGGACGAGTCGGGTCTGGTTCAAGCCGGGATCAGCGGCTACACGTGGGGAGGCTGTTGCTATATCACGAATCTGTGGGTCCACGACACGAAACGAGGCCAAGGACTCGGATCCACGCTGCTGCAAGCAGCTGAGGCTCACGCGAAAACAAAGGGCTGCGTTGTCATGCTGCTTTCGTCGCATAGCTTTCAGGCACCCAGCTTCTACGAGCGCATGGGCTTCAAGCAGCAGGCCGTCGTGGTCGATCACCCACCGGGCCATACGAACATCGTCTTTGCAAAGCGCTTGGAAACATGATGACGCCTGCCGTCATGTGGGTCCAAGAATTCTGTCTCAGCTCATGAGGAACCTGACCCTCCTTGGCGGCGCACGCTGGACCGCCGGTGAATCATGGGCGGCCATCGGGACGGCGCAAACCACATGACCGTCACGTACACGATCGTCGTGGCACGACCGCGCGATCTTTCGCTACTGCCGGCTATAGAGCTCGCAGCTGCAAAGCTTCTTGCGGGTCACGCGCCTGAGGCCGTGCTGGCCGAGACGACCAGCAAGGAGGAGTTGAACGAGGCCCAACGTCACGGTCATCTTTGGGTCGCCCTTGCAGATGATCATCCCGTGGGATTTGCGCACGTCAAGGTGCTCGAGCCCGGCGTCGCTCATCTCGCTGAGATCGACGTCCATCCCGAACACGGCCGGCGGGGTGTAGGCCGGCAACTTGTCCTGGCCGTCTGCAAATGGGCTGCGACCGAGCATTATCAGTCCGTCAGCTTGACGACGTTCAGGAACGTTGCCTGGAACATGCCGTTCTACGCGCGACTCGGTTTCGAGGTGATTCCGTCGCGAGAGCTCAGCCCTGCACTGCGTTCCGTCGTCGACGACGAGACTCGTCGAGGCCTGGATCCCGCTCGTCGCGTGGTCATGCGACGGGCATGCCTCGAGGCATCGGTCATGATGGCGCTCGTGATACGAGACGCAACGCTTGATGAGCGGTCGACGCTCGAGGCGCTGCAGTGGCGGGCGTCTTTGGCAAATTCTGGCGACCGCCAGGCGTTGCTGGCGAATGCCGACGCCATCGTGCTGCCGGACGACCAGATCGCCGCCGGCCACGTTTTCGTCGCCGAACGCGGCGGACATCGCGTCGGTTTCGCCGCTGTCCTGCCACGGGACGACCGCGACACGGAACTGGATGCCCTCTTCGTCGAACCGGCAGCGTGGCGTCAGGGCATCGGGCAGGCGCTGGTCGCCCACTGCGCGGAGATCGCGCGCACACGGGGTTCCTCGGCACTGCACGTGCTCGGCAATCCTCACGCCGAGGGGTTCTACTTGGCCTGTGGCTTTAGGATCCTCGGGACGGAGCACACGCGGTTCGGCGTGGGGTACAGAATGCAAAAGCCCCTGCAAGCGCCTTAGCCCTGTGACCAATCAGTGAACAATTCCTTCCCGAACACCGAATACCAGCAGGTTGTGACCCGAGCTAAACCCACGAAGAACCAACAAGATCAACAACCCATGTTGAGCTACGAACCAGGAGGTCGCAGGTTCGAGTCCTGCAGGGCCCGGAAAATCGTTTCAGTGAGTTAGCGAGCCGGCCTGTTCTCCGCCAAAGAACAGCCACCCATCCCGTTCTCCTTGCAAACCTGTTGGCAGGCTGCCAGCCGACTGGCACTCGCACCACGTGGCGTGCGATGCCGACCCTCGCATTTGCCGGCGATTTGACCGACGCCGCTCGAATGAACACGGCGACTGCTTTGCACTCGCTCGCTCGCGAGATGCGGGCGCGGCCGGCGGCGGTCGCTGACACAACGCAATTGCGAGGAGAAGAGTAATGGCAGAACTGATCGTCGTGGGTTTCAAGAAAGACATGTCTCGGGCCTCAGAAGTCCTCAACACCCTCCAGGACATGAACGAGAACTGGGTCGTTGATCTGAACGACGCGGTCGCTGTCTACCGCGACTACAAGGGCAAGCTCCGCGTCGACCAGAGCTACCAGATGACCACCGGCGAAGGCGCTGCGTGGGGCGGCCTGCTTGGCGGTCTCATCGGAGCCATGCTGGCCATCCCATTCACGGGCGGCGCGAGCGCAGCGGCGGCCCTTGCGGCCGGAACGCTGAGTGGCGGCGCGCTCGGTGCGACAGCCGGAGCCATCGATGCGGATTCGTGGAAGGAAGACTTCGGCATCTCGGACGACTTCGTCCAGCGGGTGGGAGCGATGATCCAGCCAGGAGACTCGGCGATCTTCGCCCTCCTCCGCACCCTCGACCCGCAGCGTATCGCCGACGAGTTCCGCGGGTACGGCGGCACCATTCTGCGCACGACGCTCAGCGCCGAACAGCGGGAGAAGGTCGAGGCGACACTTCACAGCCGGTGAACATCAACACGAACCAGCAGGTACTGAAAGGATGCATGACAATGGCTACCGCGAACACTCAGACGATTCCGCAGAACGCGACACTCAAAGCCTACGAGGACAAGATCCGCGCCCAGGTCCAGGAAGCGAAGGCGAAGCTGGAGCAGTTCGAAGCGCAGGCGAAGGAGAAGAAGGCGCAGGCGGAAATCAACGCCGTCAACGGCCTGAAGACGGCGAAGCAGGAAATCGACAGGAAACTTCAGGATCTGAAGACGACGCACGACACACACGTCGCCCACGCCAAAGCGAACATCGACGCGGACGTCGCGAAGTTCAAGGCGTCGGTGGACGCACTCTCCGCGAAGTTCAAGACATCGTCGGCAAAGAAATAGAAGGGAACCGCCATGAGATCCGGAAGAGTTGGACGCGGTCTGGCCGCGCTGGTTGCCGCCGCGTTGACCGCGGCAGCCACGTGTGTCGCAACTCCTGGCGCCGCGCCGGACCGGATAGAAACGCTCGTCTACGCGGTGTATGACGGCCAGGACACGGCGTCGCAGGTGTTCAAGACGATGCGGTCGGCGCAGAGTGCCACCGGTGAATACATCGAGTCGTACGCCGTCGTCTCGAAGGATCTGAAGGGCAAAGTGACCGTTCGTGATCAACGCCGGCGGGATGCGGGCGTCGGCGCGGTCGTAGGTGGCGTCATTGGGCTGCTCGGCGGTCCACTCGGCGTCGCGGCCGGCGCGAGCGCCGGTGGAGCAGCGGGCTATCTGACAGGTAATGCCGTCGGGATTCCACGCAACAAGGTGGAGAGCATGAAGCAATCGCTCACGCCGGACTGTTCGGCGCTCGTGGTCGTGCTCGATGAACGTTGGCTGAAGGACGTCTGGCGTGATCTCGACCGGGCAAATGCGCGCGTGGTGATTGCCAACGAAATTGCCTCGAAATGACCTGACGATCGGTGAGAATAGTCGCGGAAGGGCAGACGTGACCGCGCAAGACTCGCAACCGCCGGGCTCGCCGCGCGAAAACCCACCATCCAACTCGCCCCCTCGGCAGCAGCCGCAACGACCGTGGCGCGCCGAGGGGCTGCCGAAGGGCGAACCGCCCAAACCGAGGCCGCGATGGATCACGCCGGTGATCTGGATCGTCGGATACCTCCTGTTCTTCGGCCTGCTGACGCTCCAGGACCGCCTGTCGGGACCGCAGCCGGTGCCCTACACCGAGTTCAAGAGTCAGGTTGCCGGCAAGAACATTCAAGAAGTGTTCGCCCGCGGCGACTCCATCGAAGGGCAGCTGAAGAAGGCCGCACCGCTTCCCAGCCATCAGGGCCGCACCTATCAGCAGTTCACGACCGAGCGGCCGACGTTCGCCAATGACGACCTGCTGGAGGAGTTGACGGGCGGCGGAACCACGGTGCGCGCGACGCCGCTGGTTCAGCAGCGCGGCTTCCTCGCCAACCTGCTCATTTCGTTCGGCCCGATTCTCCTGCTCGTGGCCTTCTACGTCTGGATGTTCAGGCGCCAGCAGGGCGCTCTGGGTGGACTGCTGAAGGGCAACCGGCAGAGTCGCGTGGATCCAGAGTCGGTCCGCGTGACGTTCGACGATGTGGCCGGCATCGACGAGGTGGAGGCGGAGATCAACGAGGTCGTCGACTTCCTGAAAGATCCTGAAAAGTATCGTCGTCTCGGAGCGCGCGCGCCCAAAGGCGTGCTGCTCGTTGGGGCCCCGGGTACGGGCAAGACGCTGCTCGCGCGGGCCACGGCGGGCGAGGCGAAGGTTCCCTTCTTCAGCGCGAGTGCCTCGGAGTTCATCGAGATGATCGTCGGCGTCGGCGCCAGTCGCGTCCGTGAGCTCTTTGCAGAGGCGCGGAAGGTGGCGCCCGCGATCATCTTCATCGACGAAATCGACACGATCGGCCGCGACGCGCGGAGCCGCTCAATCGTTCGGGGGCCACGACGAGCGCGAACAGACGTTGAATCAGATCCTCACAGAAATGGACGGATTTTCGGGCCACGAGGGCGTCGTGGTTCTGGCGGCAACCAATCGGCCGGATGTGCTCGACCCCGCGCTGTTGCGGCCCGGCCGGTTCGACCGCCAGATCGTGGTCCACCCTCCCGACCGTCAGGGCCGCGTGGCGATTCTGAAGGTCCACACGCGGAAGGTTCCTCTGGCGGACGATGTCAATCTGGATCGCCTGGCTGCGTCGACACCCGGCATGACCGGCGCCGATCTCGCGAACCTCGTCAACGAGGCCGCGCTCCTGGCCGCGCGTCGCAGTCAGGACGTCGTGCACCAGCGCGATCTGACTGATGCGCTCGAGAAAGTCCAGCTCGGCACTGCCCGGCACGTCGTGATTCCCGAGGCGCAGCGGCGCCGGACGGCGTACCACGAGGCCGGTCACGCGCTGCTCGGCATGCTCCAGCCGGGCGCCGATCCGGTCCGCAAGGTCTCGATCATTCCTCGCGGTCGTGCGCTGGGCGTCACGTTGTCCACACCGGAGTCCGATCGCTACGGTTACGACGCCAGCTATCTGCGCGGCCGGATCATCGGTGCGCTCGGAGGCATGGCGGCGGAGCAGGAGGTGTTCGGCGTCGTGACGACCGGGGCGGAGAGCGATCTGGAAACGGTCACCAGGATCGCCCGGTCGATGGTCGGCCGATGGGGGATGTCGGAGCGTATCGGGACGCTTTCCGTACTGCCGCCGGAGGGCGATCCTCGCATGGCCGGAGTCTCGGACGGTCTTCTCGACGCGGTGGATGAAGAAGTTCGTCGCATCACCGACGAGTGTTACGGCGAGGCGCGGCGACTGCTCCGAGAGAACCGTGACAAGCTCGATGCGATCGTCGTGCAGCTCCTCGCCCACGAGAGCCTCGACGAGCCCGAGATCTACGCGGCCGCCGGCATCGCGCGCCCGGCGGACATCCGACCACCGGAGCCCGTGCCGGCATAGGATTCAGCACCCCGCAACTATCACGATGCTTCGCCCCTGCACGGTGCAGAGAGGACGACGGAACAGCGCCGACTCGCCGGGATCTGCTATGTCGTGAGGGCAGGGCATGAACGTGTCGACCGCGATGTGCCAGTCGCGCTTCGGATCGACGGGCACCTCGAAGTCGAGCGGCTCCCAGAACATGTTCATCATGACGTGCAGATCCGCATCTCCACCGAATCCGGCGATGGTGCACGCCAGCGCTCGTCCCTGTGGATCGCCGAAGCCTGGACTGCCCAGCTTCGTGCCGTGCCACGCGATGTCGACCGCACCACGTTCGTTGACCTCTCCGGTGTAGAAACGCGGACGTCTGAGCGCCGGATGCGCCTTCCGGAACGCGATCATTCGTTGAACGAACCGTAAGACGTTCTGGTTGGACTCGGCCCTGGTCCAATCGAGCCAGCTGATTGCGTTGTCCTGGTTGTACGCGTTGTTGTTACCACCCTGGCTGCGGCGGATTTCGTCTCCGCCGAGCAGCATGGGCACGCCGCGCGACAGCATCAGGATGGTGACAAAGTTCTTGATCTGTCGCGTTCGCAGCGCGGCGATCTGGCAGTTGCAGACATCATCACCAAGGCGGCGAACGGCGTGGCTTTGGCCACACGGTAGGATCCTGCCGACTCCGGCGATTGTGGCCAGTCACATTCGGCCGTGATCCAGTCTGCCGGATGTGAGTTGGCCGGAGTTTCTCCCGAGACTTCCGTCGGGTTACCCGGCCTGACGATCTGCGGGAGTGTCGCAATCTTCACCAGAGCGAATTATCATCGGAAGACATTCCTGGGCGTGCATGACCATTGAACCCGCGGCCGCGTTACACAGCCATACACGACCAGTGCGGGAACGGCTCCACCGGGAAGCGGCACTGGACGAAACCATCGAGCAGTCGTTTCCCGCGAGCGATCCGCTGTCCACAGATCCGAATCCCGACAGCGACCCTGGGGAAATACTCAGAAGCGAAATCAGCGAGGTGATTGATATGGCTGAATCGACGATCGATCACTCCATTTTGAAGAAGATCGAAGGTCTTGTTCACGAGGAGCAACATCTCTACGGAAGGACGAACTGGCCGATCACGATAAAATACGGATTTGCTGCGGCAACGGGACGCGCGGCGCGAGTTCGGCCAGGATCCGAACGAGGCCACGGTGCGCCCGCCCTCCGTCGTCGAGCGGTACAAGCAGTAATCAGTGAGGGATCAGATCATGACGCACGCCGTCGTCTGGATCGACCACAAAGAAGCGCGGATCTTTCACGTTCATCCGGAGGCGGCAGACGAGTCCAGAATCCTCTCGCCTCAGCACCATGTTCACCGCCATCCGAAAGGCCGTGGCGAGCCCCGAGAGCACCCTGATGATGCGCGGCATTTCTTTGACGATGTCGCACGAGGACTCGGTGGGGTCGACTCGGTCCTCATTGTCGGGCCGGCCTCAGCGAAGCACGAATTCTTCAAGTTCGTGCACGAGAATCACCAACCCCTTGTACCCAAGATCGTAGGCGTCGAGGCAGCGGATCATCCGACCGGGGGAGAGATCGTCGCCCACGCAAGAAATTACTTCAAGGCGAGCGACCGAATGGGCAGTCCTGACGCGGAGCGTTGATTGTGAGGGTTGGCGAGCATAAGAGGGTCACCAGACCTTCATGCCGCCATCGACCACGATGTCGACGCCTGTCACGCGGGAACTCTCGTCCGAGGCCAGGAACAGCGCAACGTTCGCCACTTCGTCGGGCCGGCCGAGACGTCCGAGCAGTGTCTTGCCGAGCATCGCGCTCGCCCATTCGGGGTCCTTCAGCTGTTCCCGCGTCTGATTGGTTTCGATCAAGCCAGGGGAGATGGAATTCGCGCGAATACCGTGCTCTCGCCCTTCCATCGCGAGCTGCCGCGTCATGGCGATGATCCCAGCCTTGGCCGTCGTAGATAACGGTCTTGAGTGTTCTCGGCAACGTATCGATAGGCGCAACGATCACGTGCCAGCAGGGACCGTCGAACTCGTCTGTCAGCGTCTCGCCCCGATCTACGACGCCATCTACGGGGCCATGCTGCAGCCCGGTCGCAGACGCGCGATGGCGCACCTGGCCCCGGGGCCGGCGAGCGCATCCTCGAAATCGGAATCGTCACAGGTTTCGGCATTTCGCAATATCCCGCCGGCTGCCCGGTCGTCGGGGATCGATTTGTCGGGCTCGATGATGATGAACCTCGGTGGCGCTGACTTGGCGGACGAACGAGAGTTGAACGAAATCGTGCGGCGATCGATCAAAGGGCCACGCGTCGTCATGCCGCCCGCCGTTCGAAGCGCTTTTCTCCGCCGTCCAGCGGGTCCGAACGCAGACGAAAACGGCAGGTGACAGTCTTCTTGCGTGACATCACGTCGCTATCACGAACTCGACGCATGCTCTTGCTGAGATCGTGGGGCTCGCAGGAACGGTACGGATCCGGCGAGATCTTCCTCGCGCGTGGCAATCATCCACGACATCGCCTTCTCCGGGAGGAACGATTCGCGGATGAAGCCGCGGTTGGCCACCTGGCGCACTTCCCACTCGAGACGATCGCGGTAGACGCGATACACCCGATAGGTATTGGGCCACTCCACGAACGCGGCGTTCTGGATGAACGTGATCCCGTGCTGCGTGTTGACTTCGTCCCAGTGATCGTGCCCGTTGATGGACGCGAACACATTCGACGCGCCCGCGAGTGTGTTCAACAGCACCTCTTGGCCGAGCGGACTCCAGTCCTGCAGACGAAAGCCGCACGACGAGCGCCCGCCGCGATTGAAGGGCGGATAGTGCCAGACGAACACTGTCGGAAACGTGACGTCCGATCGAAGGGTGTCGTGCAGCCACTGCTGCTTGCGCGCGCGCACGCCTTCGTCCTCGATCTCGACGTCGAGCACCACAAAGCGGATCGGTCCCTGCCTGAATGTGTAGTCGAGCGCGCCGCCCGGAAAGTGCGGCGCCAGCAGCTCGCGCGCGTCGGCACGCGATGATGGCAGGTACCGGTCGTGGTTGCCGATGCACCCGTAGACAGGCAGCGGTTGGGCGCGCAGCACGTTCCGGACCAGCGCGAACTCGTCACGTGTTGCGGTCTCCGTCATGTCGCCGCCGTGGAGGACGAACGCCATCCCTTCGCGCGCGAGCGCGTTGAGTGTGCGTCCCAGCTCGGGCGCCGTCGCTTCCCCCATCTTCCGGTTCATCCAATCCTCGCGCCCGTTCAGCCGCAAGTGCGTATCCGTGATGAACGCGAATCGGTAGAGCGGCTCCTCGACCGATCGATCCAGCACGCGCAACCGCAATGAGGCGAAGGTTCCGCCATCCCTGAAGTGTGGGCCAGCCACGGTGACGTAGCGCCGTCCGGCCGGCATGAGCCATGGGGCCAGCGGCACACTCGGGCTCGGGCGTGTCCCGTCGACGCGCGGCGCCGCGTCGGTAATCTCCTTGACGCCCCAATCCGCAGCGGCGACCATCGGCGTGCCGATGAGCGTCGAGTCGCACAGTACATACGCGCGAAGGCCCGGGCGGCGGTCGTCAGGCGACGCGAGCATCAGGTCTCCGCTGACCCAGGAGGACGAGGGCACATCGATCGCGAACGTCAACAACCCGTCGGGGGTGATCCGCTGCCGGGGCGTCTTGACGGCCGCGGCCTCGAGACGGTCAAGGGCCGGCGCGAACGCACCCCGGGATGGCATGAGCTCGAGGCCCGCAGACGTCAGCGTCAGCGCGTGAACGTCCGCGATGGTACGGAGGCGCGATTCGATTTGCGGGTAAACGGCCAAGGGAGCGCGAGTCTGCGCGCCCGAGGAGAGGTCTGCTACGTACGCCACGCCCGCGGTCGCACCAACGGCCGACAGAAAGCGCCTGCGGCTGACTCCCACGCGGCCACCATAGCCGTCCGGTATGACAATCCCGTAAACCGTCCTCGGCGAGGTTGAACTCCTAATCGAGTCGACTCGTGCTGCCGGTTTTACACCGATGCCACGCGGCCGTCACGAGGCGGTGGCGCCTCTGCCGCCATTATGCGTTCACAAAAAACGCAGAAGGAGGCTCCTACCGTGAAGAAGTTGATGCCCATCGCTCTCATCGCGCTCGCGCTCTCGACGCTTCTCGTTCAGATTACCCACGCAACCCCACCACCGGCAGGTCCGACCATTCTCGCCATTGGTTCCATCAACGGCCAGTACGAGGATTTCGCGACGCAGACGTCGGCCCCCCTGGAAAATCACGTCCCGGGCAATCGTCTGGGGGGCCTCGGGTCGGGCCTGGCCTATCTCGGAGGAGATTTCTTCGTGGGGCTCCCGGATCGAGGGCCCAATGCCACCGACTACAACGATTGTCTGGCGGCGGACGGCAAGGACGCGCTGGACAACACGGCATCGTTCATCGAGCGCTTTCAAACCCTGCATCTCAGCCTGTCTCCGAGCGACCCGGGCTCGAAGCTCCCGTTCACTCTGACGCCGATGCTCGTCGGGACAACGCTCCTGTGGAATCGCAGCCCACTCGTGTACGGCCCCGGGTGTGGCGACGCGCACGGCGGAGCGCCGGCGTTGAACGCGGCGCACCACGTGTTCTATTTCACCGGCCGGTCCGACAATTTCGATCCCGCTCGGAATTCGGGAAATCCACAGAACGCGCGCCTTGACGCCGAGAGCATCCGCGTCTCCAACGATCAACGCCACGTGTACATCTCGGACGAGTACGGGCCCTACGTATATGAGTTCGACCGGCTCACCGGAGAGCGCACGAAATCCTTCACGCTGCCAGCCAAGTTCTTCGTGGCCAATCTCAGCGCGCACGTCGACGCCGAGATCGCCGATAACACGGCCGGACGTGTCACCAACAAGGGTATGGAAGGCCTGGCGATCACGCCCGACGGCACGACGCTGGTCGGGGCGATGCAGAGCCCGCTGATTCAGGATGGCGGCGACGCGAAGGGCGGGGTCACCCGGATCGTCACGATCGACATCCGCACCGGCACGACGCACGAATTCGCGTATCAGCTCGACAAAGCAACGAAGACGACGGTCAGCGACATTCTTGCCATCAACGATCACGAGTTCCTGGTGGACGAACGCGACAGTAAGGGGCGGGCGGATGCGCCTGGCTCCCAGGCCGGGTTCAAGAAGCTGTTCAGGATCGACCTGCAGTTCGCGCACGACGTGAGCGGCACGACGGGCGTGACGGCGGGCGTCGCCAACATCGCTCCGTGGGCCGTGCCGAAGACGCAGTTTCTCGACATCGTGGACGTCCTGAAGAGCGATCCCGTCAACATGGCCGCCACCGATATTCCCGCGAAGCTCGAAGGGATTGCGTTCGGACCGGACGTCGTGGTGAATGGCGCGACCAAGCACACGCTCTGGGTGGCCAACGACAACGACTTTCTGACCCCGTTGCCGCCTGCGGTGGGCACGGGCGACAACCCGAACCAGTTCTTCGTCTTCGCGTTCGACGACCACGACCTGCCGTTCTTCGAGCCGCAGCGGTTCCATCGAGCTGACGATGACGATCACGACGGCGACCACGACCACGACAAGAATCGCCGCTGACACCTCGCGGCGCTGAGAGGCCGCAGCGCGGCAGTGAGAAATATTCCGTGCGACCTGAGGGAAAACGCCAGAGTCATGTAACGTTCATGCAACGAATCAGGGATCCAAGAAGAAATCATTCCTGACACCCAAGGTTGCTGCTCGTACGATTCTTGCTGCGAGAAGCCCTTGGGATTCCTGAACGAATCCCGACATTCTGGAGGGCCTCAATGGTCATCGATCGCGAATTCGCTGCGCATGGCCACCTTGTCCGGCTGACCGTTGAGGAGAGGGCCGGCGGTTGGGACGTTCAAGAAGAATCTGACTCTGCTGTCGTCCACGTCAAGCATTACGACGACTGGCATCGCGTTGAACGGGCGATGCGGCTTCTCGAGATGCAGGTGCGTCGTCATGGCCCAGCTGTCCTCGCTCATTGCTGAACTGTCCGGAGTGCAGGCGGCGATGGCGCGTATGGACCACGAATGCGCCGCGTACCTGAGCGTGATTCCTGAGGATCAACAGGCAAGCGCCAGAAACCTGTTGCACTATCTGGCGCTCCGCCGCCACGACCTCAGACACGCGCAGCCGCTCCTCGCGGCGTGCGGGCTGTCCTCGCTGGGCCGCACAGAGTCACACGTGCGGGATGGTCTCGAGACGGTCTTGAGAGTCCTGCACGTGCTGGAAGGCGTTACATTCGATATAGCGATCGATACCGCGCCGCTCACGAAGGACGCCGGCGAGGTCCTGCTTGCTGCGCACACCGACGCGCTCTTGGGCCCGGCACCCGACGGACGCTCCGTCCGCATCATGGTGACGATACCGGGCGACGCGGCGACGGACTATCCACTCATTCGCGAACTCGTGGCCGCAGGCATGGATTGCATGCGCATCAACTGCGCCCACGATGATGCGGCGATCTGGGCTCGGATGATCGATCACCTGCGGAGGGCGAACGAAGAACTCCGGCGCACCTGTCGTGTGTCGATGGATATTGGCGGCCCCAAGTTGCGCACCGGCGCGTTGACGCCAGGGCCGCCGGTTCTCAAGGTCAAGCCGAGCCGCGATCCGCTCGGCCAGGTCGTGCGGCCGGCTGTTGTCGCGCTGGTCGCCGCGTCGCACGGACGTGGCGTCCCATATCCCGTCGACGCCGTACTCACACTTGATGACGCCCCTCCATTGGACCTGACACCGGATTCCATCGTCGAGTTCGACGATGCGCGCGGAAAGACACGCCGCCTTCGAGTCCGCGCGCACGAGGGCATGGTGGCTGTCGGCGAACTACCTCACACGGCCTACGTCGTACCGGGGACAGTGTGCCGGTTCAATACGGCGGCCGGAACGACAACAAGGCGCGTAGTGAACGTGCCGCCTCGCGAGGAAAAGCTGCTTCTCCGGACGGGTGATACCTTGCTGCTCACACCCGACTCGAACCTCGGCCGGCCCGCGATCTTGGACGAACACGATCGCGTCATGATGCCGGCCAGCATAGGCATCACACTGCCCGAAGTGTTCCGAGACGTGCGACCTGGCGAATCCGTCTGGTTCGACGACGGCAAGATCGGCGGAATCGTGCGGGCGGCAGACGCGGGTCAGATTGCGGTCGAAATCACGCAGGCGGGGCCAGCCGGCGCCCGTCTCGCCGCAGGCAAGGGCGTCAACCTGCCCGACACGCACCTGCGTCTGTCGCCGCTCACGCCAAAAGATCTGGAAGACCTTCCGTTTGTCGCATCACACGCTGATCTGATTGGCTACTCGTTCGTTCGGCATGCCGAAGACATCCACCAACTACAGCACCGGCTCGCGGATCTGAGAGCCGAGGGGCTGGGCATCATCCTCAAGATCGAAACGCGCCACGCTTTCGCGGAGCTGCCGAAGCTGCTGCTCGCGTGCATGCGCACGGGCCGATTCGGTGTGATGATCGCGCGCGGCGATCTCGCTGTGGAGTGCGGGTTCGAACGGATGGCGGAGGTGCAGGAAGAGATCCTGTGGATCTGCGAGGCCGCTCACACGCCGGTGGTCTGGGCGACGCAAGTGCTCGAGTCACTCGCCAAGACGGGCCTGCCGTCGCGCGCCGAAGTCACAGACGCGGCGATGTCTGAACGCGCCGAATGCGTGATGCTCAACAAGGGTCCGTTCATCCGCGAGGCCGTCAGAACCCTCGACGACATCCTCCGTCGCATGCAGGCGCATCAGACGAAGAAGCGCGCCATGCTCCGCCCGCTGCAACTCGCTCACTCAGTGCTTGCCGAGCTCTCGGCCAGCCACGCCATTGCATCACCGTGAACCGTTGCACCTCGACAGCAAGGGGGCACAGATCGTGACGACGTTCGACGTGCATGGTGCGAAAGCCCGCTTCAAAACACGCCTTTCATTAGAAGGTAAGCCGTGCGGCGAATTGCATCGTCCGGGCGTCACTCGGGCGCTTCGCGTGGATCCGTTTCAGCGCGAATGAACGAGCCGTCGGGCTGGCACCTCAGAAACGACGCGTTCACCAGGATGCGTAGCGCGCGGTCGCAGAGCTCCTCGGAGAAGTTCCAGAGCTGCCGCGCCTCGGCTGGCGTCAGCGCCAGGCCGGGCGTTTCGGCGTATTCCAGCTTCACCAGCTCGACGGCTTCGTCCACCTGCATGAATCGCATGACCCTCCCCTCGGCCAAGAATCGGCGATTCACCTGCCGCTGAAGACGCGATGATGAGCATCGTAGGGAACGTGCGTGACGGTCCGATGTCCTGACCGTGACCGCGACGCAAACAGCGCGGGAGGAGGCCCCCGGCGGTTACGTTTTCGTAAAGAAACCGCCACGCCGGCGGGCAGATGTAGAATCGGCGGAGCCGATGTTCGATCCCGCAGGATCCGGCACGTCGACTGAGCCCGCCGGCTCGGACGAGGTCGGACGCGTCGACGATCCCCGCTTTTACATCAACCGCGAGCTCAGCTGGCTGGCATTCAACGAGCGCGTGCTCGAACAGGCGCGGGCTGACGTGCACCCGCTGCTCGAACGCGTGAAGTTTCTGGCGATCGCCGCGAACAACCTCGACGAATTTTTCATGATTCGCGTCGCGACGCTGACGCGACAGCTTCGGGCGGGTCTCAACACCGTGTCGCCCGACGGGTTGACCGTTGAACAGCAATTGACCACCGTCCGCGCCCGTGCCGAGCAAATGCTGCTCGAAATCGGGCGGTGCTGGGATGAGCAGCTGCTTGTCTTGCTGGCCGGCGCGGGTATCCGCGTGATGGATCGCGCGCACTACACGCCGGCGGTCGCCGCCTACCTGGCCGAGTATTTCCGCGCCAACGTCTGTCCGGTGCTTACGCCGCTGGCGTTCGATCCCGGGCATCCGTTCCCTTACATTTCGAACCGCAGCAACAGCTTTGCGGTTGTGGTCGAAGATCAAGGGGCGATCAAATTCGCGCGCGTCAAGGTCCCCGACGTCCTGTCGCGATTCGTCCGCGTCCCGCAGTCCGTCACCGGAACGGCAGGCGACACGCTCGTGTACCTCGAGGACGTCATCTCCCAGAACCTGTCGGAGCTCTTCCGCGGCGTCCAGATCAAGAGCGCACACCTGTTTCGGATCATTCGTGACACCGACATCGTGCTGCGTGAGGAAGGCGTCGAGGACCTGCTGGAGTCGGTCGATCGCGGCCTGAAGGAGCTTCGCCACGGACCGATCACGCTCCTGCAGACTGACGCGGACATGCCCGAACGCGTGCTGAACATCCTGGTCGACAACTTCGAGTTGGGCGAGCCCGTCGTCGTGCCGACGGCGGCGCGCCTGGGCTTCTCGGAATTCATGGGGTTGACGCGCCTGCCGCGGCCAGAATTGAAGGACGCGCCCTTCGCGCCCCGAGCGCTCTGGCGCAATCTCGAGGCCGAGGCGGTCTTCGATCGCATCAAGTACCGCGATCAACTCGTCCATCATCCGTTCGACTCGTTCGCGCCGGTTGAAACGTTCCTCGACGCCGCGGTGGAGGACCCGCAAGTCGTCGCGGTCAAGATCACGTTGTACCGGATCGGCGGCAACTCGCCCATCGTGGACCGGCTCATCGCAGCGGCCGAACGGGGCAAGCAGGTCGCCGTCCTCGTGGAGCTCAAGGCACGCTTCGACGAGCGCAGCAACATCGGCTGGGCGACACGGCTCGAAGAAGCCGGCGTCCACGTCGTCTACGGCCTCGTCAACCTCAAGACGCACTGCAAGCTGTGCCTGGTGGTGCGAAAAGAAGGCGAGCGCATTCAGCGGTACGCACACATCGGGACGGGCAACTACAACCGGACGACCGCGCAGATCTACACGGACCTCGGCTTGTTCACAGCGAACGAGGAAATCGTGGCGGACGTGTCGGAGCTGTTCAACGCACTCACGGGGTACTCACGAGAGGTCGAGTACAAAGCGCTACTCGTGGCGCCGGTGGCGCTGCGGAATCAGTTTACCGCGCTCGTGGAACGCGAGATTGCGCACGCGAAGGCCGGAGTTCCCGCGGGCATCGTCATCAAGAACAACTCCATTTCGGACCCGGAAATCGTCAGGCTCCTGTACCGCGCCTCGCAGGCAGGCGTGCGCGTGGACGCCATCGTTCGCGGCATCTGCTGCCTCAGACCGGGCGTGCCCGGGATCAGCGATCTGATTCGCGTGCGGTCCATCGTCGGGCGCTTCCTCGAGCATTCGCGCATCTATTCGTTCGAGAACGCCGGCGACACCGAGTTGTACATCGGCAGCGCCGACCTGATGGAGCGCAACCTCGATCGACGCGTCGAGGCCCTGTGCCCCGTGCTGGATCCAGACGTTCGCCGTTACCTGCGCCACCAGCTGTTCCAGGCCTATCTGCGAGACGACACGCGTGCCACGGTGCTTGGAGCCGATGGCCGCTATCAGGCGATTCATCCGAGCGGGCAAGGATCGGTGGACGCCCAGCAGCTGCTGCTTTCCCAGCGGCCGCCAGAGACGTAACGCCGTGTAATGAACAATCAGTGAACAATTCGCTCCCGAACACCGAATACCAGCAGGTTGTGACCCGAGCTAGACCCACGGATAGACTTTAGCAATGGCCGCCAAGCGAATCGCAGTGCTATTCCATGCCGGTGAGCGCAATAGTCCGTTGTCGGGGTACATCGTCGATCACCTTGCCCGGGCATGGCGCGAGGACGGGCACGAGGTTGTGTACCTATTTGGAGTCGAGTCTTATGTGCCGGCCGATCTCGTTCTCGTCCACGTGAACCTGTCGGTCGTTCCTGATGAGTATCTTGTCTTTGCCTCACGCTATCCAATTGTCCTGAACGGAAGTATCAGGGACATCCGCAAGTCGGCGGTCAGCACCAACCTTGTTAATTCGTCTCACGCATGGAACGGCCCCGTAATCGTCAAGTCGGACCTCAACTCTGCCGGTGAGCCGGAGCAAGAGCTGACGCCAGGTTGGCTGGAGCAGCATTCGCGTGTCTGGCGCGCGGCGCGGCGGGCAATTGCGCGCCTCTCGGGCCACGAGGAGTTCGCCGACTGGACACGTTACCGAGTGTATGAACGGTTCGCCGACGTGCAAAGGCCATTGTTCAAGCGCAAGGACCTCGTGATTGAGCGATTTCTCCCGGAGCGGGAGAATGACCTGTTCCATCTGCGCATGTACCAGGTTCTTGGAGACCGCTGGACGTGCACCCGGATTGCGTCGCCCCACCCGGTGTTGAAAGCCTCGAATTGCGTTTCGTCTCAGGCAGTCGATCCGCACCCCGAGGTCCTGGCTTGGCGCAAGCAGTTCAAACTCGATTACGGCAAACTGGACTATCTCGTTCACGACGGACGTCCCGTGCTGATCGACGTGAACAAGACGACAGCCGCATCGCAGCAAATGGGTAACTCTCCGTTGCACGCAATGCGGCGCCGCCTTGCCGAGGGCCTCTACAGCTACTTCGCATAGCCGTACCGCCCGCTACGCGGCACGCGCCGACGCAAAAGTGATATGCGTCATTGGTTTCGGCAACACGTCCGGCAGCTCGATTCGCGCATAGTCGAAATTGTCAACATTTCTCGTGGTGATGAGCACCGGGCGCAGCCGTCCTTTCTCGCTGCGTGTTAGCGCGAGTTCGCCGACCTGCGTACGCTGATCGCCGCCGGGAAATGGCCGGAACCCGAGCGTTGCGCCAGTTGCGCGCTGCGTCACGTGAACGCCCTGCACGAGCCCGTCCAAGAGTCGATTGGTAACCGTGCCAGTCCGACGGTACCGCTCTATGCGCTCCGCGGCTTCCGTCGCAGTGCACGCGCGCCCGAGAAATCGCGCGACATTGTCTACCGCCTGCAGCGTTGGCTCGGCGACAGGTGGCTGGACCTCGATGTTTGCAAGCAGACGATCATAGTCCCTGAGATCGAACTCCTCTGATTCGACGATCAGCTCCACCCTGCCCGACAATCCGGTCTCCTCGATCAGCTGTCGAAACCGCCGTACGTAGGCCTCCGTCAGCTCCAGCGGAATGTCGTTCGTGCGCAAGCCGCAAAGGTTGTCGACAACGAGGAAGAAGCGCGCGCCTGGCTCGTAGATTTCAACGATGCGGCGCCAAAGCGCATTCACTTGGGAGAGCATGAGAAGCTCGGCCAGGCCAACGTCGAAGCACAGCGGCAGAACGCCCGGCCGGGTTGTCGCGTGGTACCCGGGCCCGATATCGTAGAAGAACCGGAATGCCTCGCCAGTCGCCATCCGCCGGAGCAGCGAGGCCACTACGTCGTCACGGTAGCGCTCTGCATTGCTCCTCCCTAGGTAGCAGAACGCGCGGCTCGTGAGGACCGTGAAAATCTCGTTCGCGAGCGCGGCATCGTCGAAAGCCGGGCGAGTTCGCTGCGCGCCGGGCGACGGGTACTATGCCAGACAGAATTTCTGCTAGATAAGCGCTCACCTCCAAGCCGAGCCCTTCACCAAGCGCACTCACGCTGCCAACCTCAACGTCAAGTCGAGAATACGTACCATGCCCTTACACCTTTCCTGCTCAGCGAGACAAGTCATTACCGTCAGGCGTATGAATCGCACTGAGCCACATTTTGTGGACGTTGGCGGGGCACTACCTAATTGGTCGCAGCAGCGGACGCCAATAGGCTTTTTGTAAAACTTGTCGGTCACAGCCATTCGGGCAGATTCGCTGAGAGTGGCCTCAATTGGCACCGGTGCGCAAAGTCGACCGCAGGGAAAGTCTTCAATGTACTTCAGCCCGCCAGCGGATACGCAGGGGTTTGCGAGGCGAGTCGCGAAGCGCCGCGGCTCGCTACGCTCGCCGCGAGCGGTTCCGAGTCCTGCAGGGCTGCGTTTTTCTTCGTGGCGCGCTGTTGCTCGCAGTCTTCTTGAGCACGAGCGAAGGCGGGCAGGGCCCGCCAATCTTCTCAGTGAGATCGGCGTCCTGTGATGAATCGCCCCTACCGGCCCGTGCGGTTGGCGTCCGCCGGATTCAGATGGATGGCGACGAGCCGCCTGTACTTGACCGGGACGCCGTTCATGGTCGCCGGCTGGTACTTCCACCGCGTGGCGGCGCGCCGCAGCTGCGCGGCGTACGCCGGGTCGTTGATCCCCTGCATGGTGATCGATGCCACCTCGCCGCGTTCATCGACGACGAGAATCATCATTATTGTTCCTTCCAATGCCGGGGCATCGCGCCTCAGGGGGTGCCACGGCGGGACCGTCTGCGAGATCGCGACGGGCGGCGTCACGTCGACGTTGCCGACGTCGAAAATCGTCGATGCAACGGGCGTGGGTGCCGTCGGCGCGGAGTGACGCGTCGGCGCGGAGGACGCCGCCGCGGGCTCGGGCTCCGCCGCCGTAAGGGAATCGGCTTTCGGCAGCGCGTTGAGCAGCTCGAGAAAGCCGTTCGACAAAATGCGCAGGTCCTGCAGTTCGCCCGCTCCTTTGACGTCTCCATCGTCGAGCAAGGCGATGACGCCGGTGAACGAGCGTCCCGCGAGCTCGAAGTCCTTGCGTTCGAAGGCGGCCTTGGCCTCGGCATAGGACTGGCGGACGATCGAGGGCAGCACCTTCCGCCGGACCTCGCGAAACGCGTCCAGCAGCCGGGGCGAAACCTGCGTTTCCGACGGCTGAAATGCCGGGTTCGTCTCGACGATCTGCTGGATCACGTTCCGGGCATCGTCGGATCGGCCGAGCGCGAGAAGACAGAACGCCCGATACTGCTTGGCCTCGATGCTTCCGGATGCGGAGTCGCCATCGAGCTGGCTGAGGAGAGCCAGCGCTTCGTCGTAAGCGGCGGCGGTGTAGAGCGCCTTGGCCTGGACCAGCGCGTCCTGGCCTGTGGCGTCCAGGGCTGCGGGGCCCGTTGCGGCCGTCGCCGAAACGGGCGCGAACAGCCACGCGACCAAAATCATCGGGGCCACCGCCAGGACACCGGCCGCTCGACTCATGGTCATTGCTGCACCTCGGTGAAGATTCGCTGCGACGTGTCAGCTGGGTTGCGAAAGTCATCGTAGTACCGACTGTGGGCAATGTCAAGCCACCGGGCTGTACGGCGCGCGGGTTTTTGTGTATCATCCGCACCACAGGCTCGCGATGAGTGAGGACAATCCCGATCTGGATCAGCGTCTTGCGCGATTCGAGGCGCAGCTGGATCGGTTCAGCCTCGCGCTCCATCAGTGGCAGCAGGCCGACGGCGCCGTGGAGCGCGCCAGCGCGGCCGATGTCGCCCAGCGGATGCGCACGATCGAGGAGACGCTCGATCGAGAGGCTCTGGCGCTTCGGATTCTCCATCAAGAACCCATCAGGCAGCTGCAGGCCCAGGCGGCGAGCCTGAGTGAAATCTGCGCGTCCGCCGCTCAGTCGGTTCAGGGGCTCGACCAGGCTGGATCGCGACTCGAGGCCATTCAGGCCGACGTCCACCTGCACTTGACGGATCTGTCTCGCGCGCTTCAAACGCTGGTCGCCGATTTGCGCGGCAGCACCTCCACGGCGCTTTCGACACAAGGACCATCGGCGTCGTGGCCGCTCGACCGGATCGTGCACCTGCACGACGAACTGCGACGGGGCGCTACCGATCCCGACGGGACGCCGGGCGCCGATTCACCCGCACCGGCGGCGGCGTCCGATCGTGCTCGCCCGCGCTTCCTGAAGCCTGCCCTCGACACCGAGCCGTCCAGTGACGAAAACCTGCAGGCGAGCTACGAAACTCACGCGCCCAGGCGCCGCGCGTGGTTGGTCGGCGCTGCCCTGCTGGCCACGGCATCGATTCTGGTTTTCATGCTCGAACGGCGCATCGAGTCGAAGCTGAACGACGCGGGCGCGCGCCTGGCCGCGGCGGAGCAGCAGGCCGCGGCGGCAGCGCAGCTCGCCAACCAGGAAGTCGTCTTGGCACGCGAGGAAGCGAACCGCCAGATCGCCGCCGCACGCGATTCGGCTCAGCGGGCGGAAATCGTCGGCGCGATTCTCACGGCCCCCGATCTCATTCGCTTCAGCCTCAGCGGCGGCGCTTCGGTGGATTGATCGTCCGCCCAGGTCCTGTGGAGCCGGACGCGCGGGCTCGTCATGAGCGCGTCGCGCCTGCCGGCTGCGGCCCCTGAAACGATCTATCAGCTCTGGTTGAAGACCAGTGGCGACCCCGTCAGCGCGGGCGTCTTCGTTCCAGACGCCACCGGCCGCGCGACACTCGTCACCGATGCTCCACCGAAGGTGACCGGCCCGGTCCTTGGCGCCGAGGTCACGATCGAACCGACCGGCGGCCGAAGCGCACCGTCGGGGCGCCCGCTGCTGGTGCGCTACCCGCCACTCTGAATCCAGGCCGGGACGCTACGGCTGCTGCAGGTTGACCGTCACGCGCGTCGGACGGTCCGCGCGCACGATCGCCTTTTCGTGCCGCTCGCCCAGCTGGGGATGACGGAAGACGATCTCGTGTTCGCCAGGCGTGATGGAGACGTTGCCGAGTGGCGTGTCGCCGAAGGGGTTGCCGTCGATCCAGACGCTGGCCCACGGCACCGCGTTGATGTTGAGTGTTCCGTTCGGCACGGTCATCGACACCGACGTGATCTGCCCGGCCTTGATCTCGACGACCCGGCTCGTCCGGTAGCCGATCGCGCTGTTCACGAATTCGAATTCGTGGCGCCCCGCGGCGGCGACGATCGGCCCGTCGCCGCTCGACCCGAGCACCCGCTCGCCGTCCAGGACGTGCAGCTCGATCGGCGACGACAGCCGGAATCCACCGTTTCGCTGAGGGGCGCTGCCGACGAGCGTTGCCGGGCTCGGGTTGCTTTTCATGGACGTCCCTGTCGGCCCGGCGGCTGAAACGTCGGACGTCGTCGCCTCGACCGCCGACAGGCCCGTCGTGGGTAGAATCCGAAGGGGCGACTCAGAAGCGGCAGACGGCACCGCCGGCGGACTGACCGCGTCAGGCAGGTAGAGCACCCGGCCGATGAAGATCGCCTCGCCCAGCGCGAGCAGCGCGACCGCAGCAGCGCAGGCCGCCACCCAAACCAGGGGCCCCGCCATTCGTCGGCGCGGCGACGCATCGTCGGTGGCACTGGCCTCCGCGTTCGCGGGCTCATGATCCACGAGTTCGGCCGCGGCCGCGATGGATGTTTCAAACGGATCGGGACGGGTCATCGAAACCAGTCGCGGCCGTGCCGGCGGTGAATACTCGCTCGGGGCGTCGGCGCCGGCGGAATCGACGTCGCGAGCCACCGGCGTCCGTAGAGCGGGTACGTCGTGCAGCGTCGAAGCAACCGGTGCCGCGAAGTCGTCCTGGACCTCGGGCTCCTCGCGCAGATCAGCCAGCGCGGCGCTGGCCTCGCGGGCTGTCTCGAAGCTGTATTCGTCGAGCTGCAGCGCCCGCTCGATCCAGTACCCGAAGCGACTGGAAGAAGAACAGCTCGCGTCGATTGCTGCGCGCGCCAATCTCCTGGAGCAGTCCCTCGATACGGACGGGATACTCGTCGAGCCCGATCGGATGTCCCGCCATCAGCGACACCACGAGCAGGGCCATCTGGACGACGTCGGTTTGCGCACCGAATTCCGCTGCGGTGCCGCCGATCGCGATTGCGCCGGGGGACGCGGTCGGCGGCGCGACAAGATGGAAGTCCTCCCAGAGTTTCTCGGCGGACAGCTCGAGACCCGCGATAGCAGCGCCCACCATGTGCTCGCGAATCGTCAGTCGGCCCTCGGCAGTGACGACAATCCGATCCGCGTCGAGCGCGCCGTGGAAGACTCCTGGCGCGTGTTCCTGCAGGGCGGACAGCGCCGGCGCCAGCTGGCGGAGCAGCCGGACGGCGAACGCCGGGCTCCTCGGTTTCTTCATGGCCTCCGAGAGGCGAAGCCCGGGCGAGTACGTCGAGACGGCGGCAAGGCCGTCCTCGTGGCCGAGGCCCTTGAGCGGCCGCACGAGCGGGAACGCCGGATGATTGAACGACGCCAGCTGCTCCATCCGCGCTCGGAGTCCCGACTCGAACCGGTGATCGCGCGCCAGGGCGGGCTTGAACCTGAGGATCTCCCATGACGGCGCGCTGGTGTTGTCGAACATCAGCAGACGATCGCCGAGTGCGTCCGAGTGTCCCTGCGCGTACCACGTGGCCAGGTGCGGCGTCCCGTCGGCGGTGGATGACAACTGGTCGATGATGAGATCGTGGGCGACGCTCATGGCATCAACGTCCTCGCCTTGCAGATCGCCGAGCCGTGGGATCGGCATGTTGCTGGTGGATGAAAGACGAGTCCATTGTGCACGAAGCCGGGGAACAGTACAAGTCGCTAGTGGTTGGTTGTTGGTGGTTAGTTGTTGGTTGTCAGTTGTTAGTCGCGACTGACGACTAACGACTGACGGCCGCTCTCGCAGCGCCGACGAGCGATCCCTCGAACGGCGATTGTGGGGAACTCGTCGTCGTACCGAACACCGGTCGAAGGGCGCCGGCGCTTTCGTCGCTTTGCAGGAAGCCTTTGAGGCGGGCCGAAACCGCGGACGCCTGATCGGCCGACGCGTCGCACAGGAGAACGGCGATCTCGTTGTCGCTCAGCATGCCGGCGAAATCGCCGTCGCGAAGCTGAATCCGGATGTTGCCCAGCCACGACTGCAGCTGGCCGGGGTGGGCCGCCGCCGGATCAACGGACAGGACGATGACCGACGCGTCCTGCCCGGCGACGACCGCCCGATCGGCGATGTGGTCGAACAGTGTGTCGAGCGGCCGGTACCCGCGGCGACGCTCGTGCTCGCCGGCCCCGAGGAGCGACGCCTGAATCCACGGGTGCAGCATCGCCGCAGCGGCCGCCACGATTTCGCGCTCGAACGCCGTGAAGGGAAACTGCTGTGGCCGAGCCAGGGTCATCGTCATGACGCTTGCGGCGTCGGCGGATGTAACGACCATCTGCTCCATGCCGGCTGGAGGCGGATCCCCGACCGTCAGGGCACGCATGCCGGTGACGGTGGTCACCGTCAGCGCGGAGGACTGTCCCCCAGCCGCGGCTGCGATCTGTCGGAGTACCGTTTCGACAGACGCTTCCAACGAGCCGTTTCGTGCGGCCGCCTCCTTCGGCACCGCACCGATCGCGCGCTGGACGGCCCGGTCGCGCACCGCATCAAGCGATTCCCGCAGCAAATCGGCATAAACCGCCAGGCGCGCCTGCGCCGCACCGTCGACGACGCCGGAGAAAAACAGCAGCCAGCCGGGAGCGGCACCGGCGAACAACTGCAGCATGAGCACGTCGCCGGGATCGGCGGCCAGTCCGAGATCGTCGGCTGCTTCGCGTCCGAGGCGGACGAGGCGATCGGTGTCGACGCAGAAGGCCGGGGGGAACCCGCCGGGCACGTCGGACACAGCCGCTCCTACCGGGGAGACGAAGTGAAAAAATCCTCCGTCCGCGCCCGCGGCGTAACAGCGCACCCGCAGCCCGTCCCACACGCTGAGCGCTTCCACGAAGGCGCCGAGTATCTTGCGAGCCGATGCCGGCGATCCGGTGTCGCCGAGTATCCGCTTGAGTGAAGAAAGACGATACAGCTCCGGGTTGATGGCATTCGGCTGTGCGGAGAGGCTTGTTTGAATCGCGCCAAGCAGCCACGCCCCGGCCCTCTCGAGGTCCTGTCGATCCTCCGCGGGCCGCCCGCGGCCGTCCGCCTCGTTCAGCTCGCGCGCGACCACGAGCAGCGCGCCGGACGGCAGGCCGAAGCCGAGGGCCTGAAATCCCTCGAGCGCCATCAGCGTCGGGCCGCCCGAGCGCCGAGCCTCCGCGAGGGTGACAGCGACCGACGGCTCGCCTGCGGTCAGCAGCCGGCGGAAGTCGGCAGCGCCGCCCCCCGGACCGCGGGGAAGGAGCGATGCACCCCGCGCGTCAATCACCTCGACGATGAGATCGAGTCGAAGGGAGACTTCGAGCAGCCATTCCCTCGCTGCTGGGTTGACGGCGATCGACGAGTCAAACGGCTCCATGTAGTCGGATGGGTGCGGGTCTGCGCTCGCTTATACCAAAGTCGGCCGCGGCGCGCCATCGCAAAATGCGCGTGGGCACAGACACTGCGGTTTGCATTTCGTGGTGGGCATCAGAAATCTCCTCTTGTTGAATTCGTTTCGGGCCGGACTCGACAGCTTTGGCATTGGATCCCGTTATCGATTACAAGATTTCCCGCTTCGGGTCACAGAATTGGTGGACGCGCAAACCTGAAAGGAGACTCCAGCCCATAAGGTGAAGGAGCGCTGCAGGTTGCGATGACTGCGTCCTTGTGTGCGTGGACGTGCACTTCCGTGATACTCGAGCCACTCGCCCGGATCAGACTGTGCACAGATCCAGGGAATGACTGGGACGACGATCGGGAAATATCGCATCCTGGGACGCCTCGCCAGCGGCGGCATGGGCACCGTGTACAAGGCCCTCGACGAAATGCTCGAGCGTGAGGTGGCCATCAAGGTCCTGAACCGGGGCCTCACCGATCCGGCGATCCTCAAGCGATTTCGCACGGAAGCGACCACGCTCGCCAAGCTCAACCACCCGGCGATCGCGACGATCTACGAACTGTTCCAGTGCGGCGACCAACTCCTCATCGTGATGGAAGTCGTCCGCGGTGAGACTCTCGAGTCGCTCGTGGCTCGCATGGGCGTGCTGACGCCGGAGCAGGCCGTGTTCGTCGTGGACAGAGTTCTGTCGGCGCTCGCCCACACGCACCGCGCTGGCATCGTGCACTGCGACATCAAGCCGTCCAACATCATGGTCGGGGTGCAGGGCGGCGTGAAGATCATGGATTTCGGCACCGCAAGGGCGTGGGATACCGAGCGCGCCGTCGCGCACACCTACATGATCGGTACACCCGCCTACATGGCCCCCGAACAGGTGCTCGGCCACGAGCTGGATGCCCGCACGGACGTCTACGCGGTCGGTGTGCTGCTCTATCGGCTGGTCACCGGCGCCTTACCGTTTACAGGGGAAACGGCCATCGAGGCGATGCGGAAGCAGATCGCCGACCCGCCGACGCCGGCCGCGATGCATCGACCGGGTCTGCCCGGATGGTGCGATCGAATCGTCGAGCGAGCGCTGGCGAAACTGCCCACCGACCGGTTTCAGACGGCGGAAGAGTTCCGCGATGCGTTGCACGAAGCAAGCGGCGTCACAACCGAGCTCACAAAAGCGTTCGTAGTGCCGATGGCCGACATCGCGGCGGCGTCGGGCGATCCGACCATCGTCGAGGCTCTTGACGCTGTGATCCAGGTGGCTCCCGCAGCCCACCGCCTGCCGAGTACATCACCGGCACGGGCACTGGCACTGGCGCCAGGACGTCGCCGCCTCACGTCTCTCACGTCACGGCCACTGATTGCCGCGACGGCGTTCGCGATTCCATTGCTGGCGGTTGCGACACTGCGCGCGCTGTCATCTGCCGTCAGGGAGCCATCGACGTCTCCTCCGATCTCTGCACCTGTGCCGATGCCGGCGCTCCCGGTGCCTGCAGCTCCGCTTCCACCGCCTCCGACACCCGAGCGGGAGCCGGACAAGCCGCGCGCCAGCTTGCCGGGCGCGTTCGCCTTTGAAGCCCGGGTAATGGCGGGGAAAGGGAAGTCATTGGAGGAGTGCAAGTGCCGCGTGCTGCTCGCCAACGGCGGAATCATCTGGCGCACCGCGGACAAGCGGCATCCGATCAACGCAGTCAAGTACGTTCAGGTGGCAGCCATGGCCTACTCGCATGGCCGCGATCCGCTCTGGAATGGGCCTGGCGGCCCGACGCCCGTCGTCCGGGCGGGCGGCGGTCCGTTCAGCGCGTTCGGGATATTTACGCAGCGGGACTGGCTGTCGTTACGCGTCACCGACGCGCGCCTGCGCTTCGTCGTGCTCCGGTTCGACGATGTGACGCAGGCGACGAGCGCGATCAGCGCGCTCGAGGAACGAACCGGCCGCAGGATCGAGCGGCTGCCGAAGCGCCGGTCATGAACACGCCGGTCAGCGGCCGAATCCGAATTCCAGCGTCAGGCCGCCAACGCGCAGCACATCGCCCTCTTTCAGGTCGCGGCGTCCGCTCAGCGGCTCGCCGTTGATCAACGTGCGGCTCTTCATGTGCGTGGCCGTATAGCGTTCCCCGCTCCGGGTAATCACAACCGCGGCGGCCGGGGCGAACCAGCCTTTCAGCCGGACCAGGCTCGTCTCGGCCTTTCCGATGGAGCAGGTGTGGGCCTGCAGGTGGTACTCGGTGGCATCGGCGCGCCCCGCTTTTACGCGCAGGACGCCCACTCTGTTCGATTCCGGCGGCTTGGCCTCGTTGATCGTGGGGTCCTGCAGCATCGCGAGCAGCGCTTGATGCTTGTCGGCGTCGAGGAATACCGTGTCTCCCGGGTTGGAGACGATCCGCTCGACTGCTTCCTGCGCGTCGACGTGGCGACCGTGCTCGGCGTCGAATTCGAGCGAGTGACTGCCGATCTTGACGACATCGCCGTCGCGCAGCGTGTGGCGCGTTGCGCGCCGATCGTTGACGAACGTGCCGTTCGTGCTGTCGAGGTCTTCGAGGATGAAGCGATCGCCCTCGAGCGTCGCGCACGCGTGATGGCCCGACACCGCTGCATTGTCGATGACGATGGTGTTGTCGGGCAGCCGACCGATGGTGACGACCGGTCCCATGGAATGCCGCTTCAACACGCGATCATCAAGACGCAGAATGAACCGTGGCACCATGTCCTCCTGAGAACCGCCGTGTCCAGCGGCGCCGTATGCTCTGCCACATGCCGCCGACGATCTCCACGATGACAACAGTGGCATTGTCGGCGCCGCCATTCCGGTTGGCGGCATCAACGAGGTAGTCACAGATTCGCTGGGGGTCGCGGAGTCGAGCGATCGCGCCGGATACGGCCGCCTCCGAAACCATATTGGTCAGGCCGTCGGAGCACAACAGCACGTAGTCGTCCGGCTGCACCGCGAGCTCGAGCAATTCGACATTGACGGTTGCTTGGCGGCCCAGCACACGGGTCAGCACATTCTTATGCTCGCCGGCGTCGCTGAGCGAGTGGTCGCGGGTCAGGCACTCCAGGTGATTGCGGTGCCACAAATAGGCGCGGCTGTCGCCGACATGGACGACGCTGACCAGCGGTCCGCTGATCCAGGCGCCCACGACCGTCGTCCCCATTCCCGCGCGCAGCGGTTCGGCGCGCGCGCAATCGAAAATGTATTCGTTCGATCGCTCCACCGCCTGGCGCAGCCGCCGGCTCCGCGGAAGATAGTCCTCGCGCGGCGCGGAGACAGCCGCCTCGCCGGTCGCGGCGCTCACGTAATCGGCGATCGAACGGGCCGCCATCTCGCTCGCGACTTCGCCGGCCGGGCATCCACCCATGCCATCGCACACGAGAAACAGCCCCTGCTCGGGCCAAATCAGATAGACGTCCTCGTTGAGGTCGCGGACACGTCCCGTGTCGGTCCGAGCGCCCACGTGTAATTGCATTCGCCCCTTGCGGTGAAGCCGGGTTCGCCCCACGTCTCTTTCTCGACGCGAGCGCGTCACTTGAATAGAAGGCCTTTGTGAAATGGTCTGCACTTGTGCGCAGAATCTGGCCACAGCGCAGAACTTCACAAGAACCAACGAGCTCAACAGCCTGCGTTTAAACTACAGACCAGGAGGTCGAAGGTTCCGGTCACATAGGTGACAGTTCATTAGCCAATGTCTATTGACCCAACGTGGCTATTTCTGTCGCTCTTCCCAAGCGGAATCGGCTTCGTGCTCTTCGTCTACGGCAAGAAGCGCGAGCGATGGCCGCAGATGATTGCCGGCCTAGCGTTCATGGTCTATCCATACTTCACCGAGAGCGTGGGTGCGCTCGTCGGGGTGGGCTCCGTTCTGGGCGTCGTGTTGTGGCTGGTGGTTCGCAGCGGATGGTAGCCGGCGACGTTCGTCTGGCGCTGCGCTCGCTGCGATCGACGCCGATCGTCACCACCGTTGCGCTGCTGTCGCTGGCGCTGGGCATGGGCGCCAACACGGCGGTGTTCTCGGTCGTCAACAGCCTGCTCTTGCGGTCGCTCCCGGTCAGGGACGCCGACCGCCTGGCGATCGTGTCGAGCGGATCATCGCCGGCCCTCCAGCAGTACAGCTATTCCACGTTCGACGCGATTCGCCGCCACGCGCCCGCGTTCGACGGCGCGCTCGCGTGGGCCGGACTCGGGACGATGTCGCTGACGCACGACGGCTCATCGGAAATCGTCGGCGACGGCTTCGTCAGCGGCGACTACTTCACGACATTGGGTGTCCCCGCTCTCGTCGGGCGGACGTTCACGGTGGCCGACGACCAGCCGGGCGGAGGGCCTCAAGGCCCTGTCGCGGTCATCAGCTACGCGCTGTGGCAACGAAGCTTTGGCGGCGCGCTCGACGTCGTGGGCCGGGCCGTCACGATCGAAAAAACGCCCGTCACGATCGTGGGCGTGACCCCGCAAGGCTTCTTCGGCGTCGAGGTCGGGAGGACCGTCGACGTCGCCTTGCCGATTCGCACCTTCAGCCTGATCCGTACAGCGACCCCCCTCGATGACGATGACGTGTGGCTGCACATCATGGTGCGCATTGGTTACGGACAATCCATCGAGAGCGCCGTCGCAGCGCTCAGAGCCGTACAGCCGGCGATTCGCGACGCCGCCGCACCCGCGGGCGGTCGCGACACTGGGACATTCCTGAAGGAGCCGCTCGTCCTCACCGGCGCAAATCTCGGCGTCTCACCGCTTCGGAGCCGGTTCGAACGCGCGCTCGTCATCCTGATGGGCGTGGTGAGTTTCGTGCTGATCATCGCGTCCGTCAACGTCGCGAATCTTTTGCTGGCGCGCGGTGTCGCGCGCCGGCACGAGCTCAGCGTCCGGCTCGCACTGGGCGCCTCGCGGTGGCATCTCGCGCGTCAGCTGCTCGTCGAAAGCGTGATCCTCGGAATCGCGGGCATGGTCGTCGGCGGCGTCTTCGCACGGTGGGCGAGTGCGGCGGCTATGAGGGAATTGTCGACGTTCATCCATCCGATCGCGCTCGACCTCCCGCTCGACTGGCGGGTCTTCGCGTTCACGGCCGCCGTACTCATCGCGACGGTGATGCTCTTCGGCGTAACGCCCGCGTTGTGGACGACTCGAGTCCAGCCCTTCGACGCTCTGAAAGACCACGGGCGCTCAGGCACGCGCGGCGGTATGCGCACAGCCGCCGGCGGCCTCATCGTCGCGCAGGTCGCGCTGTCGCTGGCGCTCGTGATGCTGGCCGGCCTGCTGCTCAGAACATTCGTTACGCTGCAAGAGGCGCCGCTCGGGTTCGACAAGGAGCACGTGCTGGCCATCACGCTCTCGGCGCCGACCGTGGCGGCGCAGGCCCGCAACGCAGCGTATCACCGGCTCGTCAAGGCGGCCGCGAGCGCGCCGGGAGTCGCGCGCGCCGGCGGGGCGCTGTCCGCGCCGCTGGTATCCGAGCTGTCCGATCAGATTCTGGTTACTGTGCCAGGCGCCGTTCGCGTGTCCGACGCCGAACGGCAGTCCCGATCCGTGTACATGACGCCGGGCTGGCTGGCCGCCTATGGCACGCCGATTCACGCCGGTCGCGACATCGACGAACACGATTCGATGTCCACCGCGCCGGTCGCGCTGGTCAACGAGGCGCTCGTGCGCCGATTCTTTGCCAGCCGTTCACCGCTCGGGCACACGATTCAACTGACGATGCGCTTTGGCGGCTTCGATGAACGGCCGATTGGCGCGATGACCGTCGTGGGCGTCGTCGGCGATACCGTTTACAGCTCGATCCGGGATGCCGTGCAGCCAACGGTGTACCTCCCGCTGGCCCAGGCGGACGGACCGATCTACCCGGTGAACTTCTACCTCGCGGCCCGTTCCGATCGTGGATCGCCCGTCGCGCTCGTGCACAGCGTGTCGACGGCGCTCAGAGCGGCCAACCCCGATCTCAACCTGACGTTTCGCGTCGTATCGGAGCAGGTAGCCGCGTCACTCGCGCAGGAGCGGCTGGTGGCGGCACTCGCTGGATTCTTCGGCGTGCTCGCGCTCGCTCTGGCCGCAATCGGCTTGTACGGTGTAATCAGCTACTCGGTCGCGCAGCGGAAGACCGAGATCGGCATTCGCATGGCGATCGGTGCCGCACCCTCCGAGGTGCGTGCGCTGGTGCTCTCCCAGGCCGCCGTCATCCTGGGCCTCGGCGTCGCGTGCGGACTTGCGATCGGCGTCTGGACATCAACGCTCGTCGCATCTCTGCTCTTCGGACTCGGTCCTCGCGATCCGATCACCTTCATCGAGGCCGTCGCCGTTGTCTGCTTCGTCGGATTCGCGGCCAGCCTCGTGCCCGCCTGGCGTGCATCGCGGCTCGATCCCTCCGAGATCCTCCGGGAGGGATGATGGTCATTGCCACGCGAGTCGGACCGCGTGATTCTTGCTAGACTCAGTCGATGGCTGAACTGGTGGTCGTCGCCACGTTCCTGAATCAGATCGAGGCGGACATGGCCAAAGGGATCCTGGAAGGCGCAGACATCGAATCCATGATCTCGGCCGACGATGCCGGCGGCTTGCGGCCCCATCTCTGGATGGGCGGCGTGCGGCTCCTGGTCAGGGCCGAAGATGCCGAGCAAGCCATCAAGATCCTGAACTCGCCGAAGTAGCTGCGTCTCACGGTCGGCGACAGCGCCAGCCCTACCGCTTCTCCGGCGGAATATTTTTGATCGGCGCCGAGAACTTCGCGTGCGCGGCGGGATCAACAGGTCGGTGCTTGATCGTCGCACTCGCGGGGTCCTTGCCTAGGAAGTTATCGCCATTCCAGTTCCTCGACGGACGGATGGGCCTCGGGACGAATCCGCCGCCGCAGTTCGGGCAGACGTTACCGAGCACACTCTCCACACACGTCGCGCAAAACGTGCATTCATATGTGCAGATGCGTGCGTCGAGCGAGTCTGGCGGCAGGGCCTTGTTGCAGTGCTCGCACGTCGGGCGGAGTTCCAGCATGTGCTCCTCAATTCAGGTTGTCATCTTCCTTCAAAGAGCGCAAAATCTCCGCCCACATCGGCGAAAGCAGCAAGGAGGAGCGCATGACTGTGAGACCACTCGTCATCGTCGGGCTGAGCGGCATATTGTGTGTCGCGTTCAATCCGCCTGTCCACGCCACTCACGATCACGACAAACATGATGCACCCGTGGGTTTGCTCAAGGCGGTACGGGAGGCCACGCAGGATTTCCGCGACGTGAAAGTGGCGATGGGAGCCGGGTACGCGTCGCTCGGCAGCTGCGTCACGGGTCCCGAGCGGGGCGCGATGGGCATTCACTACGCCAACGGCCCCCTGATTGGAGATGGCCTCATCGACGCCTCGGCCCCCGAGCTCCTGATCTACGAACAGCGCGGATCGCGCTTGTTCTTCGTCGGCGTCGAGTTCCTCGTTCTGGCCGACCAGTGGAATGCGAGCCACCCCGGCGGCGACCCGCCCGTGCTGATGGGGCAGCACTTCCAGTTCGTCGGCACGCCGAACCGCTACCGGCTGCCGGCCTTCTACGAGCTCCACGTCTGGGCGTGGAAGGACAATCGGTTCGGGACGTTCGTCGACTGGAATCCTGACGTGTCCTGCGCCGACTTCAACCCGGATGGTTCGATGCACTGACGTCACGTGGAACAACGGATCAACGACAGGGCGCCGGCCCGAGTGGTTCGGCGCCCGTCATCGTCCGCCTCGAGTGTCCCTCCCTGCGCCATCGCCGTCAGAACCAGCTGGACTGCCGAGAAGTCGTAAGTCGCGGAAAATTGCCCGATGCCGGGAATTTGTGCCGTCGCCCCGGTAATTCGCCCGCACGGATCCGTCCCTTTCAGGCGGAAAATGCCCGGCGCGGCTGGCAGGCGAACTGCAGGAGCCCCGATCGGCTCTGTGACTCGCGAGGTCGCCATGAAATCGCCATCGATGCGCCCGCTGATCGTTCTTGCCGGACTCGTGCTGGTTCCTTCGCCATCGTCCGCGCAGGGCACGCCGCCGGCCGTCCACGGTGTGACGGGCACGGTCGCGACCGAAGGCACCATGAAGACCGTCTACCGCGGTCTCAACACCATGGTCGTGACGACGATCGATGGGGTGGAGCATGTGTATCACTTCACGAAAGATCTGATCATCCATGGTGGGAAGAGCCCGACGGATCCGCTCGCGGATTTGAGGGAAGGGAAAACCGTTGTCATCCACTACTCGACAGAGGGCGGACAGCAGACCGCTCGCGAGATCGATGAAGTCGGGGATGAAGGGCTTCTCGAAACTGAGGGCACAATCACGCGGATCGAGCGGGGGAAGAAGCAGATCACCGTCCGGATCGGCGAGGGGCGGACCGAGACGTTCGAGTTAACGGATCGCGCAGCCGCGGAGACGTCGAAAAACATCGGGAGCCAGGACGCCGCCGCGGGCACAACAAGAATCATCATCTATTACAAGGACGAGAACGGCCGAAAGGTCGTGCACTACGTCAAGAAGATGTCGTAGCGGACTGGCGGTCGCATGAACGTTCTGCTGGCAATTGACGGTTCGTCGTACTCCGAGAACGCCATCCAGATGGTTATCGCGCAGTTCGCGCGCGAGGCGACGGAGGTTCGTGTCCTGCACGTCGACGAGTGGCCGAAGGATCTGCCGACATCGCTTGCGTTCGCCGAAGGTCCGGCCGCCGCCAATGCGATCCTGGCGTCGCACGATCTTCGACGCGCGGAGGCCGCGGCTCTCGTCGCGCGCGCGGTTGACCAGCTCAAACGCGCCGGGTTCCACTCGACGAGCAGCGCTGTCTGCCAGGGCGACGCGCGCCAGACCATTCTCGATCAGGCGTCAGCGTGGGGAGCCGATGTCATCGTGCTCGGATCGCATGGCCGGACGGGCGTGACGCGTGTTCTGCTCGGCAGCGTGTCGGATACGGTCTCCCGTCACGCGCCGTGCTCCGTTGTCATCGTCCGCGATTCCCGTCGTGCCGTGTGATCCGGATTCGCTCGACTACACGTGGCGCAACGCCGCGGGACGCAGCCGGCTGTCGAGCAACCGGCCATGTTTCGCGACGATGGCCGGCACGGCCTCGACGTCGGCCGCTGTCGTGTGGAAATTCACGATGCAGGCGCGTAACGCGTAGCGATTGCCGATCACGGCGTTCGACACGAAGATCTCTCCGCCACGCTGCAGATCGTCGAGCAGTTGCTGGTTCAGCAGATTGAGATGTTGATCGACGGCGGCGTCGCCCTGCGTTCCCGACAGGTCGGCCGGCACGTACCGAAACGTCGTGATGCTGAGCGCCTGTGTCAGGAGCTCGAGCTCCGGATGCTCGTCGACGAAATCGGCCATCGCGCGCGCCAGGCGCATGTCGTCGGCAATCATCTGCCTGAACCCCGCGGCGCCCACCTGCTTCAACGACAGCCAGACCTTGAGCGCACGGAAGCCCCGCGAGTTCTGGGACCCGTGGTCGACGAAATTCACCGCGCGCTGGTCGATGTGGTAATACGGCGGGTGATAGGCGAACGCGCGCCTCAGCGCGTCGGCGTCACGCACGAGCACGCACCCGGCCTCGAGCGGCGCGTACAGCCACTTGTGCGGATCGACCACAATCGAATCCGCCTCGCGAAGCGCTCGAAGCTCCGGCGGCGCGTCCGGGAGCGCGGCAGCGAAGCCGCCATACGCGCCATCGACGTGAAACCAGATCGACTTCCGTCGACACACGGCGGCGATCTCGTCCAGGCGATCGACGACACCGGTGCTGACCGAACCTGCCGTGCCCGCCACCAGAAAAGGAAGGTGACCTGACGCGACGTCCGCGTCGATGGCTCGTTGGAGCGCCGCCGTGTCCATCTGCAGATCGGCGTTCGTGTCAATCCACCGGATGGCATTGGTTCCGAGCCCGCAGATGTCGGCGGCCTTTTGAATCCACGTGTGTGCTTCTCTGGACGCGTACGCGACGAGCTGACGTCCACGTGCGCCGCCGACGCCTTCGGCGCGCAGGTCCCACGTCGCGGCGGCTGCACGCGCCGCGACGAAACAAGTAATGTTGGCGGCGTTGCCCCCGCTGACCAGCAGCCCGTCGCCGCCAGCGGGGAAGCCGATCAACTCTGCGATCCAGCGCACCGTCTGCACTTCGATCTCAGTGGCGGCCGGCGCCAGGGACCACAGGCCGACGTTCGCATTCAGCGCCGAGGCGAGAAAATCGCCGAGAATGCCGATTGGCGCCGGGGGCGCCGTGATGTAGCCGAAAAATCGCGGATGCGCGTTGAAGAGCGAACAATCGAAGAGTTGCCGCGCCGTACGCGTCAGCAGACCGATTCGCGTCCATGCCGTGCTCTGGTAACGGCGCCGTCACATCGAACGTGTCGCGGACCGTTGCAGGGGACAGATGGGGCGGCGTCACCGGGCGCGACGGGATGCTCGCGAGCAACTCCGCGATCTCATCCACCAGCTGGTGTCCCAGAGACTTGAATTCGTCCGCGTCCATCGAGAGCGGAGCCGCTCTCAGAGAATCTTCTTCAATTCGAGTCGTCATCGAATACCTTCAAACAAATCCGTTTCGACGCGCGCGCCCCCGTTGACGAGGCTGAACGCGCGATAAAACGACTGCGATCCCCAGAACGCCTCGCACTGCGAGGGTGCGAGACTCCGCAGCGCGGCGTACGCGCCGACTTGTGACTCGTGGCATCCGACCGCGCGGGACACGGCCGGCCACCACGCTCGTGTATCGATCACCGTGGTCAACGCCCAGTCCGGCCACGGCGTCGCCTGTCGTTCGACACCGTCCACGGTGAAGACGAGCTTCTTGAAAACGGACTGATACGCCGCCCAGGCCGCTTCGTTCCACGCGAGGTAATACAGTTTCGACACCGCGTGTGACGGTCCGAGATCGACGCCGTTTCCGTCTCCGTCAGAGAAACGCGGATCGGCCGCGGCCACGGTCGCGGCCGTCGCCAGCTGCGACACGGCAATGTGATCCGGATGCCCGTACGCGCCATCCGCGGCGAACGTGAGGACGATGTGCGGTCGCACGCGGCGGATCTCGGCCACGATTCTCGCCACTGCACCTGCGTCGTGCGCGCGATCGAGGCGCTGATCCTCGTAGTCGAGCAGCGTCACCTGGCGGATCCCGAGCGCCACGGCGGCTTCGCGCAATTCGCGGTCACGAATCTCGGCCAGACGCACCGCGCCCGGATGCCCGGGGTCGTCGGGACGATGGTCGAGATACCGGCCGCGCTCGCCGCGCGTCGCCGTGACGAGGAACGTCTCGACGCCTTCGCTGGCGTAGCGCGCCAGCACAGCGCCGAACCCGAGTGTCTCGTCGTCTGGATGCGCCGCCACGACCATCAGTCGCAATGCTTCGCCCATTCACCCTCTTAGTGGCGAGATCGCCTTTTTGTGTCGGCACGACACCGGCGGCTCGCGTTCGACTATAGCTAGAAGGGGCGGCTGGCCGCGTCCCGGGAACGGGTCATTTTGGCGGTGTGACCGAGATGGCCCCAACAGGCCATCCGTCTCGGCGAGCGCCACCCTCGAGGTGCACGTGTCCCATCAGGCCACCCTCGGCGTGATCGAGGATGTGGCAATGGAACATCCACATGCCCGGACGCTCATCGAACACCACCAGGAATCGGACGGTGCCGTCGAGTGGCACGTTGAGCGTGTCCTTCCACGCCAGAGGCCGGATCGGCTGGATCTTCTCGTCGAGGGGCAGGAAGAAGAAACCGTGAAGATGGAACGGGTGGGCGAACTTGCTTTCGTTCTTGATCGTCCAGATTTGGGTCTCGCCGAGCTTCGCGAGGAACGGCTTCGCTTTCCAGAACGGCGCACCGTTCACCCGGAACTCGGATTTTCCATCAGGGCCGGCCGGCGGCAATGAGAGCACGACGTCGACCCGCGTCGCGCCCTCGACGCTCGGCACCGCGATGTCGCGGTGCATCACCGGCATGGTCGGCCTGGGAAGGGTCGGCTCGTTGGTAAAGGCTATCGTCAGCACGTCTTCAGCGTTGCGATATTGGATGCTTCCGTAACCGCGGTCGTACAGGTTCGCTCGCAGCGTCAGGGTTCCGCCTGGCGGACCGGTCGGTGTCACGACGACATCAGCCCGCTCGCCCGGCGTGATGAGCAGCGCTGTCTTCGTCTCCGCCTCTTCCTGTAGTCCGCCGTCGGCGCCGATCACATAGAACGGCTGGTCATCGAGGTCGAGCATGAAAAAGCGGCTCTTCGCCGCGTTGACGATGCGCCAGCGCTGCGGTGCGCCTGACCGCGCCCGCAGCGTCGGCATGACCTTACCATTCGCCAGGACGTACGCACCCTCGCGGCCGAACACCATCCCGGCGGGCCCGCCACTGTCGGGCGAGTCGAGCACGCCTTTGCGATCGAAGCCGATGTCACTCAGCACGAGCGTGAGCTGGTCGGCCACGTCGATACCGTCGTCGGAATCCTCGACCAGCAGCGCACCATACAGCCCGAAACCGACCTGCGCGGCGGACTGCACGTGCGGGTGGTACCAGTAGAGGCCGGCGTCGCGCACGATGAAGTCGTACGTGAACGTCTCACCGCGCTTGACTGCCGGTTGGGAGATGTCGGGCACGCCGTCCATTTCGATCGGCACGCGCACGCCATGCCAATGAATCGTCGTCGGCTGCGGCAGGTCGTTCGTGAAGTGCACGATCACGCGATTACCGACGCGCGCTCGGATGAGCGGTCCCGGCAGGTGTCCGTCGTAGGTCCATGCCCGCACACTCGCACCGGGCGCCACCTCGACGTCCGCGAGGCGCGCGGTGAGGTCAATCTCGACGATCTTCGGATCGGCGTTTTGGTCCCGAGCTTCGGCAAGCGCGAGGCCGTCGCTCCAGCCTGCTGGCGCGAAGGAGGACGGCGACTGCGCCGCCGCCACGCCTGCGCACGCGATCCAGGCGCACGCTATCGCGGCGGTGATCCGAATCCACGGCCGAGCGATCACGGAGCGACAACTCACCGATTCATTATCGCAGCGGGCGGACTTCATGGTATGACCGCCGTCATACCGCTCGGCTGAAGCCTCGCGCTCCAGTCAGCCGAAGCCTCGCGCTCCAGTCGCCGCGGAGCAAGGAGCACCGTTCACGGATAGAGCAGCCGACGGATCCAGCGGTCCCCGTCCCGTTCGAAATGCTCGCGTTCGTGCAGTCGCGCGGGATCGCGCGTCCAGAACTCCATCGCATCGGGCACGACTCGAAATCCGGACCAGAACGGCGGGCGCGGCACGCGTCCGTCCGCGAAACGGGCGCGCACGTCTTGGACCCGCCGATCGAGCTCAGCGCGCGACTCGAGCGTCCGGCTCTGGTCGGACGCCCAGGCGCCGATCTGGGAGTCGTGCGGCCGCGTCGCGAAATACGCGTCCGCCTCGGCATCCGTCACGCGGTCGACGGTACCTTCGACACGAATCTGTTTCCCGGTCCCGGCCCAGTAGAAGCACAGCGCGGCGTACGGATGGGCGGCGAGCGCCGATGCCTTTCGGCTCGTCAGGTTCGTGTAGAACACGAAGCCGCCCCGGTCAACGGCCTTCAACAACACGTAGCGGCTCGATGGCCGTCCGTCTTCGTCGACCGTCGACAACACCATGGCGTCCGGCTCGACGCACGACTGCGCCGCTTCGTCGTACAGCGCGCGGAACAGATCTATCGGATCGTCGGACATGAATGACATCCTCTTCACGTGCGCTCGGCTGAAGCCTCGCGGGCTTTGTCGCCACGCTGGGCTGAAGCCTCGCGGGCTTTGTCGCCACGCTCGGCTGAAGCCTCGCGTTCCTCGGCCTCAGCTTCCCGAGTATGCGATTCGGTAGATGAATCCCTTATTGTCGTCCGAGACGTAGAGGGCGCCGTCGGGCCCCGTCGCGAGCCCGGCCGGACGGCCCAGCACGACGCCATCCTTCAGAAAGCCCGTTGCGAAATCCTCGAGACCGATCGGACGACCGTCCTTCATCAGCACCCGCGACACCCGGTAGCCGTTGGTCTTCCGCGCCGATCCGTGCAGCGCGATGAACAGCGCGTTCCGGTAGCCCGGCGGAAACTGCGTTCCGCGGTAGAAGCGCATGTCGATCGGCGAGATGTGCGGCGGCAGATCCAGGGCCGGCGGCACGGCGTTCGCCGCGCTGACGTCCGGCGTCAGGTCCTTCAACTCCGGCTGCCCGACGTTGGGCTGACTGTGTGCGATGAAGAAGGGGAAACCGTAGTGTCGGCCGGCTTCGATCAGATCGATTTCGTCTGGCGGAAAGTCGTCACCCAGGTTGTCCTGGCCGGTTTCTCCGGCCCACATGCGTCCGGTCTGCGGATCCCAATCGAAGCCGATCGCGTTGTGGAGGCCGCGTGCGAACGGCTCCAGCGTCCCGTCGGCTTTGACGACCTGGATCGTCGTCCGGCGCGGATCCGGCTCCACGCACACGTTGCATGAGGACCCGATCGATACGTAGAGTCGTCCATCGGGCCCGAAATTGATCGTGCGCGACACATGGACGGAAGGCGTCGAGCTCGGAAGATCCGCCACTTTTTCAGGATCGCCGTCGGGTCTGCCGTTCGCCCATCGCACACGAACGATCGCGGGCGTCGTCGCCACGTAGAGCCATCCGTCCTTGAACGCGAGACTGTGAGCGTTTGTCAGGTTGCTGAGGATCACATGCGGTTCCGCCCGGCCGTCCTTGTCGGCGTCTGGCAATTCGATGACCTCGTTGCGTGGACGACGGGCGACGAGCAGGACGCCTTCGGGGCTGACCGTCATCAATCGAGCGCCCGTGAGTTCCGACGCGAACACGCGCGCCGTGAATCCCGGTGGAACCGACAGGTCGGCGGCGACGGCCGGTGTCGGAGCGACCGGCGCCTGCGCGGCCGGCGAGACGACGACCACGGTTGCGAGGAGAATGCCTTTGACGCTTTTCATGTCACCTCAGTCGGGGGATACCCGTTGACGTTGCGGCAATTCTAGATGTTTTTACTACAATGACCGTCGACGGGATGAGCGCGGGTCCGAGGAGCGCGCTGCCATGACCGACCGCGACAGGATCGACCATCTCGTTTACTACGCCGCCGTCATACTCCTAGCCTATCTGACGTATCAGATCGTCCAGCCGTTTCTGGTGCCGCTCGGCTGGGCCGGCGTCCTCGGTATCTGCGTCCAGCCGATCTATCAACGCCTGTCCGCTCGTCTTGGACCGTCGAAAGCTGCGGCGCTGACGAGCGTGCTCGTCCTGGTGGTGCTGGTCCTGCCCGTATGGTGGATTGTCCTTGCGATCGTCAACCAGGCGGGACAAGCGACGGAGGCCGTGCAGTCGCTGTCCACCACGCCGCTGCCGGCGCCGCTCCTCAACGCGTGGCGCTGGCTGCAGGACCACGTCCCGAGTCTTGCGCCGGACCAGCTGATGACATCAGTGTCGGATGCCGCGAAGCGGCTGGTCGGCACCATCGCCGGCAGATCCGGGGCGATCATCGGCGGACTCGCCGTGGTCCTGCTGGATCTGATCGTGACGCTCTTCGCGTTGTTCTTCGTGCTGCGTGACGGCCGCGGCATCGTTCGGTACATTCGAGCCGTGCTCCCGTTCGAGGACGCTCGTCGCGAGCGCGTGATGCGCGAAATCGGCGACCTGATCTACGCGAGCGTGATCGCCGGGCTGGCGGTGGCGGCGATGCAGGGCTTCCTGGGCGGCATCACGTTCTGGATTCTCGGTCTTCGGGCGCCGGTAGTGTGGGGAACCGTGATGGCGCTCTTCGCGCTGATTCCGGTGGCCGGCGCGTGGGTGGTCTGGGTGCCGGTCGCCATTTACCTGCTGCTGTCGGGCGAGGTGACCCGTGCCATTGTGTTGTTCGTCATCGGCGTCGGGGTGATTGGCACCGTGGACAACGTGCTGCGGCCCATGCTGCTGAGCGGGCGTTCGTCGATGAATGGCCTGATGACGTTCGTGGCGCTGCTTGGCGGCGTGGCCGCATTCGGCTTCATCGGCCTGGTGTTCGGTCCCGTGGTCGTGGCGATTACGATTGCGCTCTTCGAGCCGGACGAGGCGCGGCGCTAGAGCGCGTTTGCAGAGGCCGCGTGGCGCCCGATCTCGTCTGGCTCTCAGGAGACGGCGGCAACGTGGCGCTCGTCATCGGCCCACTGGCATTTCGACCACGTCGGCTCCAACGAAGCGCTGGGAAAGATGGGCGCGAAGATCATCGCGCACGAGAACACGAAAAACCATTTCGGCATGCGCGTGACGATGGAAGCGGCCAATCGAACGTTCGATCCACTGAAGCCGGAGGGCATGCCGTTGAAACGTTCACGTCAGGTGGAAAGCTGACGGTTTGCGTCCTCACACCGGCGACCTGCTCTTCAATGGCACCTTCCCGGTCATCGATTACTCGACCGGCGGCTGGATTGGCGGCATGGCGCAGGCGTCCGCGCACACCATGCTCGCAACGATCTACGAGCGGCTCGAGCCGATGGTCAAGGCCGGGAAGACCGTCGAGGAGGCGGTCAGGAAGCCTGACGCCTTCGTGCAGGTGGCGTACACCAGCATTCTTCGGCACATGAAGAAATGACGTCAGCGGCCCGCTGACGCGGGCAGCTGTTGCAGCAGGCGCTCGGTTGCCTGCTTGACCGCGCGCAGCCACCGGAGCTGCATGTCGGATCCGGTCCGCATCAGCTCAAGCAACGATTTCGGATGTCGGGAGAAATCGATCGCGACGGCGCCCCAGTCGGGTCGCCGTCCGTCGGCGTCCGTCAGGCCGTACGTGCGCCCGAGCTCCCAGGAGCTGAACAGCTGACCCGACCGATCGATCGTCGTCGGATCGGCGGCGAGCGCGGCAACGCCGCGTCCGAGAAACAGCGGCGTCTCGGACTCGAGGAAGTTGCGATCCTTCGTGCCCGCCTCGCGCCAGTTGGCTTCGGTCACGCCGAAGCGCTCGAGCATGGTTTCCGAGCGGAGGAACCCCGGCGTGACGGACACGGCCGCCACGCCGTACGGATGAAGTTCGGCGGCCATGCCGAGTGCGAGGCCCTTGAGCGCCAGCTTCACGGTCTGCGTGACGGGATTTCCACCGGCGCCCAGCCCGTCGTTTTCGGTGACCTCGACGATGAGCCCGCGCTTTTTCTGAATCATGTACGGCGCGGCGTGCTTGGCGGTGATGATGTGCGACAGCAGCGACTGGCGGAACGTCAGGTCCGCCGCCTCGAGTCGCGTCTTCCAGAAAGAACACCACTGGCTCATCGATCCACGCGGGTCCTCGCCGGCGATGCTGTTGACGAGCACGTCGAGGCGGCCCTGCTCCTCGACAACTCGTGTGAACAGCGCCTCGACTTCAGCCTCAATCGTGTGATCGACGCGGACGGGAATGGCGGTGCCGCTAGCCTGCGCAATCAATTCCGCCGTTTCGTCGATCGTCTCGGGACGTTTGTACGGTGACGCATGGCCCTTGACGCTGCGGCCGGTGCAGTAGACGGTCGCGCCGGCCTCGCCAAGCCCGCGCGCGATGCCGCGTCCGGCGCCGCGCGTCGCTCCGGCGACGACCGCGACAAAACCCGCGAGCGGACGCCCGGCCGTCGCCTGGACACCGGGCGGTGGCTGTGACGGTCGCGATGGGGAGGCGGTTCGCCGGGGCGTCTTGGACATGCTGACCTTCCTCTAATAGAGGAGCGGGCCGAGATAATAACTGAACGAACAGTTACATATCACACCGGGTTCGTGGGTTCGCCCGGTTCGCGGGTTTGCCGCGTTTGCGGATCGTCACGGCGTCAGCGAGGCGACGTAGGCGGCGAGGCTCACGAGGTCTTCGTCGGTCAGTCTGGCGACGACCGGCTTCATCAACTCCGTCCACTCACCGCGACGCGCGCCGGCCTGCATGTCGTACATCTGACGGGCGAGGTAGCTCGGCGATCGCCCGGCAATACCCGGCACCGGACCGAGGCCGCGCAAGTCGGCGCCGTGGCATTCGCCGCACGCGAGTGTCCGCCCGCCGCCGCCCGTCTTTGCGAGCGTCTCGCCCTTCTTGACGCTGCCGACCGGCGCGTACGCGATGAAGCCCGATCGCGGATCGCGCAGGATTTCGGTCCGCTCCGGATTTTCCGGTGTCTCGACGACGCGCACGCCGATCGGTTCCTTCTCGCCGCCCTCGTTGGGAATCCAGATGCCGCCCCGGCTCGTCATTTTCGGCACGGTCGCGGTTTCGACGACTCTGATCCACGGCGTCCATTTCATCGCGCCGAAGTACTCCGCGGACTCACGAATTTCGGCCGGCGTCATGGCCTTCGCGTACGCGATCATCAGATTCGTGTTGGCTTTCCGCGGCTCCGCGCTCTTGCGCAACCCATCCTTGAAATCGTTCATCGTCTGGATGAAGTAAGACACGGGGAGTCCGGCGACGCCGGCATTTTCCTGACGTCCCTTTCCGTTCGGATAGTGGCAGAGACCGCACGCACGGACGTCGGGCCGCTTGCCGTGTGCGACGATGTCCGGCATGGCCGGGTGATCGCCGGGGAACCAGTCGGCCGGACCAAAGCCATCCGAGATCTGCGGCCGTGTGAACGAGAGCGTGCTGCCGGGCAGCTGCTTCATCGATGTATCCGGAGCGGGCGGCGTCGCGGGAGGCGCCGGAGGAATCGCGTACGCCCAGTCGGGCGGCGCGGCGGCAGCCGAAAGATGTCCCGCGGCCACGAGCGTTCCGATTCCGAGGACGAGCAGAGCAGAGAATCCGCGCACAGGAAGCCTCCGTGTGGGGGCTATTCTACAATTTCGGATTGCGGATTGCGGATTGCGGATTGCGGATTGCGGATTGGGGATTGGGGACTTTGGAGCGCGAGGCTTTAGCCGAGCGAGTCGGGAGGATGGTCGTGTCGAAATGGTTTCTGGGTTTCGTGTGTGCGCTTGCAACCGCGATGGCAGGCGTCGTGCTTGCTCAACCGGGTCAGTCGGCGCCTGGTATCGTCGCAATTCGAGCGGCCCGCCTCTTTGACGGAAAGGCCGATGCTGCGATCGCCGACGCGGTCGTCCTCGTCCAGGGCACGCGGATATCGGCCGTGGGCTCTCGGTTGGCGATACCCCCGGGCGCACAGGTCATCGACCTCGGCGACTCGACGATCCTGCCCGGCTTCGTCGACGCGCATACGCACGTGACCGACGAGTCGTCGGACGACTGGAATGCGGATGCCGTGGCCGGACTGCGACGAACGGTTCCAGAAGCCACGCTGCGGGCCGCGGAGTTCGCGCGCCGGACGCTGATGGCCGGGTTCACGACGATCCGCGACGTCGGCTCGAGCGAATACATCGACGTCGGCTTGCGCAATGCGATTGCGTCGGGCATGGCCGTCGGACCGAGGATGCTCGTCGCCGTCCATTCGCTCGGCGCGCGCGGCGGTCACTGCGATACCAACGGCCTGCCCTTTCAGCGGCTCGGACCCGAGCCGGGTATCGCGAACGGCATCGCAAGCGGTCCCGAACAGTTCCGGGACGCCGTTCGCTTTCAGATCAAGTACGGCGCGGACGTGATCAAAGTCTGCGCGACCGGCGGTGTGCTGTCGCTCGGCGACGACGTCGGGGCGGCGCAGGTGACGCAGGCCGAGATGGATGCGATCGTCGACGAGGCGCACCGGCTCGGACGCAAGACCGCGGCGCACGCGCACGGCGCCGAGGGCGCGAAGGTCGCGATCCGCGCGGGCATCGACTCCATCGAGCACGGATCGTTTCTCGACGACGAAGCCGTCAGGATGATGCGAGAGCGCGGGACATTTCTCGTCCCGACGCTGATGGCCGGCGAATACGCGGGCGGACGCAAGGTGACGCGCAAGTACCCGCCGGAAATCGCCGCGAAGGCTCTCCAGGCGCTGGACGGTCGGTCCGCGGCGTTCAAGCGCGCGGCCGGCGCCGGCGTCAGAATCGCGTTCGGCACCGACAGCGGCGTCAGCCCGCACGGCCGGAACGCCGAAGAGTTCGCGCTGCTCGTCGAGCACGGGCTGTCGACCGCCGCGGCGCTGCGAACGTCGTCCGCGGCAGCGGTGCTCCTTGGAATCGATCGCACGACGGGAACGATCGAAGCCGGCAAGGAAGCCGACATCGTCGCCGCGCCGGGAGACGCGCTGCGGAGCATCGCCGCGACCGAGAAGGTTCGATTCGTGATGAAGGGCGGAAAGATCTTTCGAAACGACAGGTAACAGACGCCGAGCGGTGGAAACGGGTTCAACGATTGCCGAGCGCCGGTCCCGCGGACGCGGGTCCGACCGCGTACAGCTGCGTCCATCCTTCGGCCTGCGGCAGGCGCACGAGTCGAGCGCCAATCTTCCGACCGTCCTGGTGCACCCACGTCGAGACGTGGAGCATCACGCCGTTGGCGAGGCGGTGGTGTTCTTCGTCTTCGAACGTCTGATCGGGAGGAACGCCCGGCTCGGGCTCCTGCACCAGCAACAGCCACGCCGGGCCGTCGGCCCTGCCGGGCAAGCCCAGGTAATTGATCGTCATTCCTGATTGCAGCCGCTGCCAGGCAATCGGCGACCGCTTCGTGGGATCCGGCGCGAACGGCGGGATGCCGTCGGCAGAGAGCGTGTCGATTGCCGGCCAGGCGTTGTTCATGGATCGCGCGGCTTCGACTTCGAGCAGACCTTCCTGCAACTCCCGGAACGTCCGCTGCTCGTCCGCTGGACGGTCGGCGATCAGCTTCTGAAAGGGCAGCAGGTTGCGCTGCCCCGGGCCACCGCTGAGCGTCGAAGCGCTCGACGCGAGATAAATCCAGACGCCGACGGCAACGGCCATCGCGGCTCGAACCACGAGCAGCAGTTCGGCCCTTGCCGACAGCGGTACGACGGGCACGCGCCGTGCTGCCGTAACTGTCACAGGCTGGACCGATCGAAGCACGGCTCGCGCGGCGAGCGTGACGAAGAATATTGCGCTGACCGCAAGGACGACGGCGCCGCCAGTCGGAACCAGGAACCGCGTCGATATCCCGAGTCCGCCGATGCCCGCCAGAAACGCCACCGCGACGCTCCACACGAGATAGTTTCGAGTCCCGCTCGCGACGTTCCTCGCCGCCGCGGCCGGCACGACGACGAGCGCTTCGACCAGAAGCGCGCCGATGATCTTCAAACTCACCACGATCGAGACCGTAAGGAGCACGGCAAAGAAGTATTCGAGAAACGCCGACTCGGCGCCTGCGATCTTCGCCAGGGGCGGACTGAGACTGTCGAGCAATAGATGGTTGTACTCGCGGATGAGCAGGACCGCGACGACGACGCCGACGGCGACGAGCAGGAGCAGATCACCGTCCGTGACGGTCAGCAGGCTGCCGAACAGCACGGATTCGACCTGGTGGACGTTGAATTGCCGCGTGACCGCGACCAGCAGGCAGAGTCCCAGGCCGAGCGTCAGCGCATGGAACACGCCGATGAGCGTGTCGGGCGGAAGCGTCGCATGGCGCTTCACGTAGACCATCGTCAGCGTGGACAGCAGGCAGAAACCGAACATGCCTCCGTACGGCGCGTTCAGCGGCTCACCGAGCAGCAGTCCGATGGCGACGCCGGTCAGCGCCGCCTGTCCGAGCGCCGCGCTGAAGAACGCCATCCGCCGCGTGACGACGAGGTGACTGAGGCCGCCGAGAATCGGTGCGAGGACGAGGACGCAGAGAAATCCGCGGATGAGAAACGGATACTGGAAGTCGCTCGGCAGGATGCCGCGCTGCGCGAGTTCGCCGATCCACGCATAGAACGACGTCATCGCGGGAGCTCCTCGACGGCGGCAGCCACGCCCAGCACTTCGGCTGCCGTTCCCTCCGCGATGACCCGGCGATCCAGCAGGGTGACACGGTCGGCTAACCGGCGCACCTGATCGAAATCGTGCGACACCATCACGACGGTTGTCTGACGCTCGCGCTTCATCGACGTCAGCGTACGTTCGAGACCTCTGGACGCCGCTTCGTCGAGTCCGCCGGCCGGCTCGTCGAGCATCAGAAGTTCCGGCTCGGGATCGAGCGCGTGTGCGAGCAGCACGCGGCGCAGTTCGCCGCCGGAGAGCACAGCCAGCGGACGCTTCTCGAGGCCGTCGAGGCCGACTCTTTCCAGCAGCGCTGCGATCTTCGATCGAGTCGTCCGCGAAATACCCAGGCAGACCGGCCGCCGCTGCCTTGTCAGCGCGAGAAAATCCTCGACGGTCACTGGCAGCGTGGGATCAACCGGAAACGTCTGGGGCACGTAGCCGATGGCGCCACCGCCACGCCAGTTGAGGACGATGCGGCCGTCGAATCCGATCTGCCCGAGCATGGCGCGGAGGAGGGTGCTCTTGCCGCCCCCGTTCGGGCCGACGATGACATGCAGGCTTCCGCGCCTGACGCGGATGGCGATGCGATCGAGCAGGAACTCGCGATGGTGCCGGATCGTGAGTTGCTCGACCTCGACGAGCGCGGGATCGGTCGCGTCCTGAATCACGCCTCGGTGACCAGCGCCCGGATCATCGTGTCCACGTTTCGCTGCATCTCGCGTTCGAACTTGTCAGCCGTATACTCGCCCGACGCGATGTGCGTGATCGTGTAGACCCTCACGCCGGCCTCGTCGCGAAGGACTTTCAGCATCGGCTCCGGAAACGTCTCCTCACTGAAGACGACGCGAATCTTCTCACGCTGGAGCAGCTTCACCATGTCGCGCAGCTCCGCGGCCGACGGCGTCAGCCCGTGCGCCGGTTGCACGACGCCCGCGACTTCGAGTCCGAACTCCTGCATCAAGTACCCGTAGCCGTCGTGCACCGTGACGACGCGTGTGACCTTGGCTTCTGCAAGCTGTTGGGCGGCCTTCGACTTGATCACACGCAGGCGTCTGGCGTATTCAGCGGCGTTGCGCTGCAGCGCCGCTCCGTCAGCCGGCCGGAGCGCGGCCAGCGCCTTCTGAATCGCGTACGTCTGCTGAATGGCGTTCGTGAACGAGATGAACGTGTGCGAGTTGGCACCGGTGCCGTGGACCGAATGAATCTGCGGCGTCGTCTCGTTGATGCGGATGACCTTCAGGTTCTTGTTGCCCGCGGCCTTGATCATCGCGAGGATAAAATCGTCGTGGCCGATGCCGTTGATGATGACCGCGTCGAGATCGACGAGCTTTTTGATGTCCTCAGGCCGGGGCTGGTAGTCGCCGGCGTCGATTTCCCCCGGGAGGATCGGCCGCACGTCATAGCCTTTCAAGTCACCGACCACGTTTCTGGTCCACGAATAGTACGGGTGCAGCGTGACACCGATCTTGAGGGTGGAAGACGGCTGCGCGCCGGCCCGCGTGTCGAGACCAGCGAGCGTTGCCCACGCGACGCAGCACGGCATTCACGAGGAACAGGCCGGGCCATGCCGATCTCATCTCCTGTTGTAGAACGCGGGATTGGGCGGAGTCGAGAACACTTCCATCCATCCGCTGTTCTGCGGCTGACGGATGAAACCCACGGGAACCTGGGCCCCGAAGCGGTGGGTCCAGACGTACGTGTGCAGCATGGTGCCGTCCGGCAGCCGGTGGTGCTCTTCGTCGGGCGGCGCGGGATCGGGAGGCATGCCCGCCTCGGGCTCCTGGATTTCGATCAGCCACGCGGGCTGCGCCGGGTCGCGCGGCTGGGCGAAGTAATTGATGATCGCGCCCTGCTGCAATCTCGACCACTCGTACTCCGCACCGTTGGCAGACGTGGCGAACGGCGCGACGCCGCGCCGGGCGAGCCGCGACGGTTCCGGCCACGCGCCACTACGGGCGCGATCGGTTTCGACGGTCAACAATCCCTGCCTGACGCTGCGGAACATCTGCTGATCCGATTCCGGCAAGTCGCGTACGAGCGACTGGTAGGGGAGCAGCGACGTGGAACGCTTATCGGCGTTCCTGCTGTTCACGACGACGTACACGGCGATCACGCTGACAATTCCGGCGGCGGCGGCGAGCACGAGCCCGCGCTCTCTCCAGCCGTGCGATTTCGACCCGGCGTTGGACTCGACGATGTGAGTCGCCATCAGACGGCCGCTCCGCCAGATACCCGGCGATCGCTGTATGGCTGCGAGCCGCGCATGAGCCGCCCGAGCGCAAGGGCCATCATCACGAGCGTCCATCCTAGGACGAGCAGCGTGACGCCATGTTCGGCGACGAACGTTCCCGCCTGTGCGATCTCGCGACCGAGATCGAACACGCGATGGAGGGCAACGTGGGCGACGAGCACCGATGCGAGCACGGTCACGACCCGGTCCGACCTCACGATGGAATCCAGCCAGCTCCGGGTGGCCCACATCACAGCGGCGAGCCAGAACTCGGCGATGAGGGCCACGACCGTAAACGTGAGCAGCGCCGCTGCCCCGTGAGCGCCCGCCAGTTGCCTGACGCCGCTGAACGACGCAGCGAGCTCGACGCCGCTCAGCAGCCCGAACACTGCGGCGAGCAGCGCCAATGTCTGCACACTCGATCCGACGATTCCGCAGAGCGAGGCAGTCACGACGACCGACCACGCGATCATTTCAACGGGAACAAGAAAGGCGCCGGTCGCGGCAGACGTGGTTGAAACGACGATTCCCACAGCCTGAGCTGCGAGGACCGTTGCGACGAGTCGCACTGACTGACGCGCCGTCCTCATCGGTACGAGGAGGCAAATCAGGAACATCAGATGATCGCCGCCGGCAAGGACCGTGGTGACGGCTCGCGCGATGAACCGCTGCACAACGTCGAACACAGGCGGATCGAGAGCAACCCGTGCCGGCGATCCGGTCAACGTCAGGAATTGCGGTTCGCCCGAAGCGGGCTGATAGCTGAGATCGGTTCGTGGCGGCTGCAGCGGCGTGCCCTGAAACGCATTGAGTCTCGCGGAGAGCCCGCCCGGCGGCCCGGCGAGAGCGTATGAGATTTCCACATCGACGGATTGTCCGTCGGAACCGGAACGAGCCGTCATGTCCGAAACGTTCAACGCCGTTTCGCGCTGTCTGAAATCGAGGTTGCGCGCGACGTCAGCCGCAACGACCTGAAGCGCCGCGTCGCCGCCTGCTGGATCGAACCGGCCGTCGACTCGTTTCAGCCCCGCGTCGTTCAGGAGCGACACCGGCACCCGAAGGTGCACGACGAGGCGGCCGGGCCGGGGCTCGACCACCATCCTCACGATCTGTTCGACGACAACGTCATGGGCCTGCAGACGCGCGCAGGTGATCACGCTCGCGATTGCGACAAGAACGAGTCGGCGCCGTGTGCCTGCGATCATCGTCTCATCGAGTCTCGGGAATCGGGTCCTTCGATAACTTACGTTGAAGCGACCGTCTGTGGATGCCCAGCAGCCGTGCCGCCTGAGACAGATTGCCGTTGCAGTCGGCCAGCACCCGCTGTATATGCTCCCACTCCACACGCGCCAGCGACGGCACCCGGTACTCCCCGGACTCGGCTGCGCGCGACGGATCCTTTCCATCAAAGGCCGCGAGGATCTGATCCGCGTCGACCGGTTTCGTCAAGTACGTCGCCGCGCCGGCTTTGACGCTCTCGACAGCCGTCGCGATGCTGCCGTAGCCGGTCAGCACGACGATGATCGTTGTCGCGTCGAGCGCGCGGAGATCGCGGACAACGTCTACGCCCGATCGGGTCGGCAGGCGCATGTCCACCAACGCGAGCTCGGGCGTCTCGGCGCGCGCTGCGGCCATCGCTTCCTCGTAGCTGCCGGCTGCGGTCACTTCCAGCCCGCGTGCCTGAAAGGCCCGCAGCAACCGCGTCCGGAACACGACGTCGTCGTCGACGATGAGCAACGTGCGTCCGTCTCTGATCGCGTCCATCGTCACGCGACCTCGAGGCGAGATGTCGACGCCGGCAGCGAGAGGATCACCTTTGTTCCGCGATCGGATTGGAGCGACAGCGAACCGCCGCAGCGCTCGGCGAACATGCGTGCGAGAAACAGCCCGAGGCCCGTTCCCTTGCCGGCCTCCTTCGTTGTGTAGAACGGCTCCCCGGCCCGCTGCAGCACTTCAGGCGTCATCCCATGTCCTTCGTCTTCGACGACGAAGCGAAGCATGCCGTGCTCTTGCGCGAATGCGAGGTGAACGAGATCCGCGCCATCGGTCGCGTCAAAGGCATTGCGAACGAGGGACAGCAGCACCTGCACGAGGCCGGCACGCGCAACGACAATTGCCGCGCCGTCCGATTCCGACGATGTCCGGAGTCGATTGGCCTGTTCGACGGGCAGCCTGGCCTTCACGTCTGCCAGCAGGCTGGCGACGCTCACGGCTTCCGCCAGATCAGCGGCAGCGCCACCGGCGCGTCCGCTCATCTGATCCAGGATCAGCTGACAACGGTCCACTTCTTGGCGAATCAGACGCGCATCGTCGGCGCACTCGGACGGGATCGAGAGTCGCGCGAGCGCGCGCTCCAGCTCCTTCGATGCGATCGCGATGGTCGCCAGGGGCGTGGACAGCTCGTGCGCCGCGCCAGCCGCGAGCGTGGTCAATGACATGACGCGCTCGGCGCGGGACGCCTGCTGCCGCATGACGTCGAGCGCGGCTTCACGCTCGGCGATCGCGCGCGATGCCGCACCGGCGAAATGCGCGGCGAGCTCGGCCAGCATGGCAATCGCGAGCCACATCGTGAAGAGATGGGTGGGGAAGTCGATGAGGCGGTGGTGAGCCGGAACGAGTTCTTCGAGATGCCACGAGATCAGGAGCCCGTATGACAGGATCGACACGGCTCCGGCGAGATACGCCCAACGCACGCCAAGCGTCAGGGCCGCGAGCGCGATCTGCACGGCGTAGATGACGCTGAAGGGATTCGACGGTCCGCCACTGAGCTCGAGCAATCCCGTGAGCAGGACAACCTGAATTAAAAGCGCCGCGCCGGTCAGCATCCGCGACGGCGGACGCGGGCCCGACAGGCGCATCGTCATTTCGGCGCTGATTAGCGCATTCGCCGCCACGAGCGGCGCGACTCGTCTGAGCGGAAACACCGAGGGCGACAGGAAGAACGACGCCACGATGACAGCTGCGTCGATCGCCACCGTCGTCCACCACAGACGGCTGAGCCACTGTGAGACGGACGCCGGGTTCACCGCGAAATACCACGCCGGGTCGTTGGCTTCGTCGAGGCGCTTCATCAGGACTGCGACTTCAGTCTAAATCGGCTCCCGCATCCGCGCAGTGCGGCAATTTGCCACACGTCCGATTTCAGGCGCCACCCGTAGACTACACAGCCGCTCGAGATGGTCGGCGGTCGGGAGGCGTGGTTGGGTTCTGTTCGGTGGGTGTCGCGAGGCGCATTCGCCATCGCCGTCGGTCTGTTGGCTTCGGACTCGCTCGCACAGTCGGTCACGGGAACGGCTCGAGACGAGACGGGCGGCGCGCTGCCAGGGGTCTCCGTTGAGCTTCGTACGGCCGCCGGACCGGGGCAGCAGACCGCCACCACCGATAGCCGGGGCGAATATCATTTCGACCGCATTACGGCTGGTCGCTATCAGCTTGTTTTCAGTCTGATCAATTTCGCCAGCTCTCGCCGGGACGTCGACGTCTCGTCAGGGAGCGTGCGCGTTGACGCGGTTCTTCATTTGTCGATGAGCGCGGACGTCACCGTCACCGGCAAGCGGACGTTCACGAACCTCGCCGATGTCGAGAATCCGGCAGAGAATCTCGTCGGGATCGCGCAGGCCGCGAGCCAGGGCGCGATCACGGCAAAGCAGCTCGACGAACGTCCGCTGATGCGTGATGGCGAAGTGCTCGAAACCGTGCCTGGCCTCATCGTCACCCAGCACAGCGGCGAGGGCAAAGCCAACCAGTATTTCCTGCGTGGCTTCAACCTCGATCACGGAACGGACTTCGCCACGACGGTGGCCGGCGTCCCCATCAACATGCCGACGCACGCGCACGGGCAGGGCTACACGGATTTGAACTTCCTGATACCGGAGCTCGTCACCGGCGTGCAGTTCTCCAAGGGACCTTACTACGCGGATCAGGGGGATTTCGCGACGGCCGGGTCGTCGAACATCAATTACGCGAACGCGCTCGAACGATCGATCGCTCGCGTGGAAGTCGGCGGGGAGGGATTTGCGCGAGGCCTCTTCGCCGTGTCGCCGGCCGTCGGCCGCGGCCACCTTGTCGCCGCGCTGGAACTTGCGCACAACGACGGACCGTGGGTGACACCCGACGACTACCGCAAAGTGAACGGCGTCATGCGGTACAGCCAGGGCGACGCCGTCAACGGCTTCTCGATCACGGGGATGGGTTATCACGGCGACTGGAATTCCACGGACCAGGTCGCCCAACGTGTCATTCAGTCCGGGCTGATCGATCGATTCGGGTCGATCGACTCCACGGACGGCGGTCATACGTACCGCTACAACCTGATCGGAGATTGGCAGCACGCGAGCAGCAATGGCAGCGCGTCCACGCGCGTCACCGGATACTTCTCCGGCTACGACCTCGATTTGTTCTCGAACTTGACGTATTACCTCGACGACCCTGAGCACGGCGATCAGATCGAGCAGGCGGATCACCGCTTCATCGCCGGCGGCCGGGTGACGCATCGACGCGTGACGAAATGGGCGGGCCGTGCGGTGCAGAATACCTTCGGTGCGCAGATTCGCAACGACGACATCACGAATGTGGGTCTCTACCATTCGGAAGCGCGCACACGACTGGCGACCACGACGCAGGCGGCGGTCGTGGAGACGGCGGCGGGCGCCTTCGTTCAGAACGAGACGGAATGGTCGCCGTGGCTGCGCACGATGCTCGGTTTGCGCGGCGACGCGGTCCGCTTCAAAGTCGACGGACTGGCGGCGTTCAACAGCGGGACCGCGAGCTCGGGTCTCGTCAGCCCCAAGGGCGGCGCGACGTTCGGGCCGTGGAACGGGACGGAGTTCTACGTCAACGCCGGCATGGGCTTCCACAGCAACGACGCGCGGGGAACGACCATCCGCGTGGATCCGGACGGGAACCCCGTCGACCGCGTCACGCCACTCGTCCGGGCGAAAGGCGCGGAAGTCGGAGTCCGCACCATCGCATTTCGTCACCTGCAGAGCACGCTGTCGGTGTGGATGCTGCGCCTCGATTCCGAGCTGGTGTTCACAGGTGAAAGCGGAACGACCGAGCCCAGCCGTCCCAGTGCGCGTCACGGTTTCGAGTGGACGAACTATTACAGTCCAACGCCCTGGCTGGTGTTCGACGCCGACGTGTCATGGTCGCGTGCGCGGTTTACCGACGTCGATCCGGTCGGCAACTACGTGCCGGAAGCGGTAGCGACCGTCGTCTCAGCGGGTGCGACGGTTGAAGGTGACAAGAAGACGTTCGGCAGTCTACGCTGGCGGTATTTCGGCCCACGTGCGCTCATCGAGGACAACTCGGTGCGCTCCGATGCCACGAGCCTGTTCAACCTGCAGGCCGGTTATCGGATCGCTCCGCGCGTCAAGATCGCGCTCGACATCTTCAACCTGTTCAACGCGCGTGACAGCGACATCGACTACTTCTACACGTCGCGGTTGCCGGGCGAACCAATCGACGGCATCGACGACATCCACACGCATCCGACCCTGCCGCGTACGGCGCGCGTGAATCTCATCGTGGGATTCTGACGATCATTTCCGTCGCGGCATCCCCGCCACCTCTTGGACCCCTTGAACCTCTTCCACCCCTTGCACCCTCTTGTTGGTAAACTTCAGACGAAAGCCACCCTGCGTGCCGATGGCGGTCGCCGCTAGGACCGTAGGCCGCGCCAGGGGAGAGCTGCCGCGACCCAGTCCCCCGGCCGACAGCGCGTCGCCGAGGACCACGGACATGAGTCGTTCCGCCGGGCCCGTTTCGGCGTTTGTCGATCGTCACTTCCGCCACTTCAACGCCGCCGCGCTGAAAGACGCCGCCGAGGGATACGGCCGTCACCTCGATGGCGGCGGTCAGATGCTCGTCGCCATGGGTGGCGCGATGAGCACCGCGGAGCTCGGCATCTCGCTCGCCGAGATGATTCGCGCCGGCAAGGTTCACGCGATCTGCTGCACGGGCGCCAACCTCGAAGAAGACGTCTTCAATCTGGTCGCGCACTCGCACTACGAGCGCGTGCCCCATTACCGTGATCTCACGCCGCGCGACGAGCAGCAGCTGCTCGAGCGTCATCTCAACCGTGTCACCGACACCTGCATTCCCGAGGAGGAGGCCATGCGCCGCATCGAGCGCATCGTCCTCGAAGAGTGGCTCGCCGCGGACACAAAGGGCGAGCGGTCTTTTCCACACGAGTATCTGTATCGCGTGCTGCGATCGAAAGTGCTCGAGCCGATGTACGACGCCGATCCGCGCGACAGCTGGCTGATGGCGGCGAGCGACGCGAATCTGCCGATCTTCGTTCCAGGCTGGGAGGACTCGACGCTCGGCAACGTCTTCGCCGCGCACGCGATCGGCGGGCGGTTTCGATCCGTGCACACGGTGAAGTCGGGCATCGAGTACATGATTGCGCTCGCCGATTGGTACCGGCGCACGAGCGCCGCGACCTCCATCGGTTTCTTCCAGATCGGCGGCGGCATCTCGGGCGACTTTCCGATTTGCGTCGTCCCGATGCTTCATCAGGACCTCCGGCTGCCGGACGTCCCGCTGTGGGGCTACTTCTGCCAGATCAGCGATTCGACGACGAGCTACGGCTCGTATTCGGGAGCCGTGCCGAACGAGAAGATCACGTGGGGCAAGCTGGCGATGGACACGCCGAAGTACGTCATCGAATCCGACGCGACGATCGTCGCGCCGCTGCTCTTCGCGAAAGTGCTCGGATGGTGACGGAGCGCGAGGGCTTCAGCCGAGCGTCTATCGGGGATCGATCACGACCATCGAGAATCGCGCCCACGCGCGGCCCTCGTTGCGATACTGGTGACGCTGGTCCATTCTCGCCACCGCCGACGCGCCGGCGCCGACCGCCACTTTTCGTTTTCCGACGAGGAGCGACAGCGTCCCCTGCTGGACGTGAATCACCTCGACGGTCGTTGCGAGATGCGCTTCGGCTTTGTACACGTCACCCGGCGCGAGTCGCCATTGCCACAACTCGATCGGCTGGGGAGATGCCGCGCCGACGAGCAGCACCGCGGTGCCGCCCTTCGGACTGCGCCAGAGCGTCAGCGCGTCCGACGGCGCCGCGAGCTTGACGGCATCGGCCGGGGACGCGAACAATTCCCAGACGCCGACGCCGAACGCGTTCGCGATTCGGATGAGCGTACCGATGCTCGGGTTCGTCCGCCCGCCCTCGATCTGCAGGAGCATGCCCTTGGAGAGACCGCTGCGATCCGCGAGCGTGGCCAGCGTCCAGCGTTTGCGTTCGCGCGCGCTTCGCACGGTGGCGGCGAGCGCACCGAGCGTGTCTTCGGCAATGGCGTGTGTCTGGGTTCGCTGTCGTCTGGGCACGTAGGGACAGACATTAACTCAGAATGCAACAATGCAAGAATGCAAGAATGCAAGAATGCGGAAGGCAACAACGCAGAAGGCCACTCCGTCAGTTGTGGAGCCGCGTCAACATGAGTGAACGCACACCGGAATCCGCGCGCTTGGGCGCCCCGCACTTCCGCATTCCTGCATTCTTGCATTTGTGCATTCCTGCATTCCTCGTCCTGATCCTCATTCGAGCGGTGTCCGCACAAACGGATACGTTGACGCCTGATCAGCAGCTCGCCCGTGATGTGTTTCGACAGTTAATCGAGATCAACACGTCCTTCAAGGGCGGCAGTACCGGTCCGGCCGCCAGAGCGGTCGCGGACCGATTCATGGCTGCCGGCTTTCCGGCGAGCGACGTACGGATTGTCGGGCCGCAAGGGGACAAGGACTCCAACATCATCGTCAGAATGCCCGGCTCGTCGTCGGCTCGTCCGATCCTCCTGCTGGCGCACCTGGACGTGGTCGAGGCGCTGCGATCGGACTGGTCGATGGATCCGTTCACGTTCACCGAACGCGACGGGTACTTCTACGGCCGTGGAACGTCGGACATCAAGGACGGTGCCGCGACGCTCGTCGCTGCGCTGCTGAGGCTGAAGCGCGATCGCGTCACGCCGGCGCGCACGCTGATTCTGGCGCTGACTGCAGGAGAGGAAGGCGGCGGCGGATACAACGGCGTCTCGTGGCTGCTCGCGAATCACCGCGAACTCATCGACGCCGAGCTGTGCCTGAACGTGGACGGCGGCGACCCGCTCATCAAGAACGGCAAGCGGGTGCTGCGGTCGGTGCAGTCGAGCGAGAAGCTCTTTCTGTCGTTTCGCCTCGAAGTCACCAACCCCGGCGGACACAGCTCGCTGCCGACGAAGGATAACGCCATCTATCACCTGACGGCCGGCCTCGATCGTCTTGCGGCTTATCAGTTCCCCGTCCATCTCAACGAAACGACGCGGGCGTATTTCGCGCGGTACGCCGCGCTCGAGAGCGGACAGACCGCGGCCGACATGCGGACGATTGCCGTCGACGACAAGGACGCGGCGGCAGCGACACGCCTCTCCGCGTCGCCCTTCTACAACGCGCAGCTGCGGACGACATGCGTGCCGACGATGCTCGAGGCGGGGCACGCGGAGAACGCGCTGCCCCAGACGGCGAGGGCGATCGTGAACTGTCGAATCTTGCCCGAGGAGACGCCGGATGAGACGCGCGAGACCCTCGCGCGCGTGATGGCCGATCCCGCAATCAAAGTCACGCCTGTGCAGGCCCCGCGGCCGAGCGAGGCGTCGAAGCTGTCGCCTGCGATCATGGGGCCGGTCGAGCGCGTGACCGCGCGGCTGTTGCCGGGGGTGCCCGTCATCCCGCAGATGGAAACCGGCGCGACCGACGGCGCCTACCTCCGCGCGGCCGGCATGCCGACCTACGGCGTCAGCGGGGTGTTCATCGACATGGACGACAACCGCTCGCACGGCCGCGACGAGCGGATTCTCGTCCAGTCGTTCTACGACGGAGCGGAATTCATCTATCAGCTCGTGCGGGACGTCGCGGCGTCGTCACGGTAAGCGCTCGGCTAAAGCCTTCGCGCGAACCTGCCGAGTTCTTGCACTTCGCGGGTGAGTTCAATATATTGAACCGTGTGGTGCATCTTAATGGTGAGGCGCCGGCGTGGGCCTCGGCGGCGTTCGGGCTCGCGTCCGCTGCCTCCTGGGGCGCCGGAGACTTCTGTGGCGGCGTCGCGACGAAGCGCGCGGGCGGATACGAGGTCGTCATCGGCGCACACCTGGTCGGCGCGATCGGATTTCTCGTGCTGGCCGCGGCGACCGGTGAACCGGTTCCGGGCGTCGTCAATCTGATCTGGTGCGGCCTGGCGGGGCTGGCCGGCGCCATCGGCCTCCTCGCGCTGTATCGCGCGCTGGCTGAAGGACGGATGGGCGTCGCCGCGCCGATCTCCGGCATGCTCAGCGCCGCCGTTCCGGCCGTCGTCGGCGCCCTCGCCGAGGGACTGCCACGCTCCCTGACGCTCGGCGGCTTCGTACTTGCGCTCGTTGCCGTCTGGCTGGTCGCCCGCACGGGCGACGATGCGATCGAGTTCCGCCGGCTCGGGCTGCCGATCGTCGCCGGCTTCGGGTTCGGGCTCTTCATCGTCATCATCGGGCGGGCGAGCGGGAACGCGGTCTTCTGGCCCCTCGTTGCGGCCCGCGTCGCTTCACTGACGGTCCTGCCCGTGATCGCGATCGTGAATGGCCAGTCTATCTGGCCCGCGCGCAGCGCGCTGCTGCCGGTCGCGATTGCCGGTGCGTTCGACGCCGGCGGCAACGCGTTTCTCGTGATGGCCGCGCATGCCGGCCGGCTCGACGTCGCCGCCGTCCTGTCCTCGTTGTATCCTGCCACCACGGTGCTCTTGGCGTGGCTGATTCTGAAAGAGCGGATCACGTCGTGGCAGTTCGCGGGACTGCTGACCGCGCTCGTCGCCATCGCAGCCATCACGGCCCGCTGATCGGAACTCGCTCATGACATCTGCGCGGGAACTCCTGTCCCGCTTCCTGCCACGCACTCGTCTCGTCGAAGCGGCCTCGCTCATCGAGATCGCGAACGTGCCGGTGCGGCTCAAGCTCGAATCGGAACTGCCGACCGGGTCGTTCAAGGTGCGAGGCGCGATCTATGCGCTGTCGATCAACAAGGCGCGACGCGCGATCTCCGAGGTCGTCGCATCCAGCACGGGTAATCACGGTGCGGCGGTCGCGTATGCCGCGCGTCTGCTGGATATCCGCGCCACGATCTTTCTGCCCGCCGACCCCAATCCGGTGAAGCGCGCCAACATCGCGCGCCAGGGCGCCCGGATCGTCGAAGAGGGAAGCGACCTGGCGCAGGCGTTTCTGCTCGCCGACGCGCACGCGCGACGGACCGGTGCCCTGTTTCTCAACGACGCGACGGACGCGGACATCCCCGACGGCGCGGGGACGATCGCCGACGAGATTGTCGAGGAGTGTCCCGACGTCACGGCGATCTACGTGCCCGTGGGCGACACCGCGCTCATTCGTGGCGTGGCTGCTCGCGCGAAGGCCTTGAAGCCCTCGGTGCGTATCATCGGCGTGCAGGCCGCCCGGGCCCCCTCGGTACTGGCAATCGTGGCGGTCGGGCGTTCCCACGCCGACCGAGAGCGCCGACACGATTGCCGACGGGCTGGCCACGCGCACGCCGGTTGCGGAAAACGTCGACCGCATTCGCGGCCTGGTGGACGACATGCGGCTCGTGACCGAGGACGCCATGGTCGCGGCCGTCGGACGCCTGGTCATGAGCGAGCACATCGTGGCGGAGCCGTCGGGAGCGGCCAGTACGGCGGCATTCGTGAACGAACTGAAGCAGCGCCCCGCCGGCGTGACCGGGCCCGCGGTTCTGCTCGTCACGGGTTGCAACATCCCGCCCGCCCTGCTGAGACGGGCGATCAGCGCAACGCCGGACTGATGGTGATCCGGACCGCGACCCGCGACGATGACCCTGGCGTGCGCGTCGTCCTTCAGCGTGCCTTCGGCACCGACGAGGAAGCGGACCTCGTTCGCGTGCTGCAGGCCGATGGCGACGTCATTACCGCGCTGGTCGCGGTCGCAGACGATCAGATCGTCGGGCACGTGTTGTTCAGCAGGATCACGATTCGGGCAGATCGAAGGATCATGGACCTGGCAGCTCTCGCGCCTCTCGCGGTGCTTCCAGAATTCCAGCGGGCGGGAATCGGAACGGCGCTCATCGCCGAGGGACTGCGAATTCTTCGAGACGCGCGCGAGTCCGCCGTGATCGTCGTTGGCGATCCGGGCTACTACGGCCGCTTCGGGTTTTCAACCGATCGCGCCGGCACGCTCCGCTCCCGCTACCGCGGCCCCGCGTTCATGGCGCTGGAATTGATCCCCGGCGCACTTGCCGGCGTCGCAGGCGACGTGGTGTACCCACACGCGTTCGACCCGCTCTCCTGACCGCAGGCGGGCTATTTGAGCTCGATGACGATCGCTCTCGGCGACCCGGAAATCGCCTCTTCCGTGTCGACGCGTCCGCGGGGAACGAACCGCGCGTCCTTGAACGCGACCATGTGCGTTTCCTGTTTTCCGTCCTTCGCCGTGGTTCGAATCGACCCACCGTCGACGAAGACCTCAATCGTGTCCGTGTCGTGCACGTGCCGCGGAGTCGGCGTTCCCACCTTCCACGTGTAGTCCCACATCCGGATTCGCGCGTTGTCGAGGACATTCCTCGCGCCATCACGCGGGAATGCCGTCGCGTCCGACGAGGTCGGGAACGGCGCGACAGTGACATCCTTCAGGTCCACCATGATGGCGAGCCGCTCCGGATCGCCAGGTGCGCCGACGGCCTCCTCTTTGTGCGTGATGCCCTTGACCTGAAAGTACGGTCGCGGTACGGGAAACGGGTCGCCTGTCGTCGCCTTGCCGTCCGGCGTGGTGACCGTGATCGTTCCGTAGCGCAGGTACACGCCGGCCATGTCGTAGCGGTGACGGTGAATCGGCTGCGGAACGCCGATCTTCCAGTTCACTTCCCACATCGTGAACCGCTCGTGGTCCAGCAGGCGCGTAACGCCCGTTCGTGGAAACGCATGTGGAAAGTCGTCGGCCGCAACGGCGAGAGCCGATGCAGCGAGGACGACGAGAACGGTGACGCCGAATGCGTTCGACATTCTGGTCATGTCAGGAGTCCTTGCGCATCAGCTCGACGCGTCCCGCATCGAGCGCGCGCCGTTCGGCTGGATCGAGTGGCGGGCGCTTCAGGTCGAGGCTGGCCAGCGCGTTGACGATGGCCGCGGCGACCACCAGTCGCGTGAACCACTTGTGATCCGCTGGCACGACATACCACGGCGCGTGCAGTGCCGCCGTGTGCTGGATCATCTCTTCGTATGCCGAATGATAATCCTTCCACAGCTTGCGTTCCGCGAGATCGCGCGACGAGAATTTCCAGTTCTTCTCCGGCTTGTCGAGACGTTCCAGGAAACGCTTCCGCTGTTCTTTCTTCGAGACGTGCAGGAAGAATTTCAGGACGAGCGTGCCGCTGCGATGCAGATGCCGCTCGAAGCCGCGGATGTCCTCGTAACGCTCTTTCCAGATATCGTCGGTCACGAGCGACGGCGGGAGGTTCTGGTGCTGCAGCAGGTTGTCGTGCACGCGGACGACGAGCACTTCTTCGTAGTAGGAGCGGTTGAAGATGCCGATGCGCCCGCGTTCGGGCAGACATTTCGCACAACGCCAGAGAAAGTCGTGGCGCAGCTCCTCGTCGGACGGCGCCTTGAACGAGTAGACCTGACAGCCCTGCGGGTTGACGCCGGACATGACATGCTTGATCGTGCTGTCCTTGCCGGCTGCGTCCATCGCCTGGAACACCAGCAGCACCGACCACGTCGAGCGCGCATACAGCTTGTCCTGAAGCTCGGTCAGCCGTTCCAGACCGTAGGCGAGCCAGCGTTCGGCCATTTCCCGCGAATCGATCTCGCCATTATCGTCAGGGTCGACATTTTTCAGCTTGAAGTGCCGGCCGTCAGTGACTTCGAACGGCCTGAGCAATCGGCGGACGGCCTTTGGTTTCGGGTCTTTCGTCTTCGCCATATAGGTCGGCACATTCTACTCACGAGGGGTGGCGATATGATCCCGCAATGCTCGCCGACGACGACATGATGGCCGCCGCGCTCGACGAGGCGCGGCGCGCGCGCGATTCGGGTGAGGTACCGATCGGAGCGGTGGTGGTGATGAACGGCGAGATTGTCGGCCGCGGATTCAATCAGCCGATCTCGAGCGCGGATCCGACCGCGCACGCCGAGATCGTCGCGATCCGCGATGCGGCGCAACGCCTCCACAACTACAGGCTGACCGGCGCCATCCTCTACGTCACGGTCGAGCCGTGCCTGATGTGCGTCGGTGCGCTGGTCCACGCCAGGATCGGGACTCTCGTGTTCGGCGCCGCCGAGCCGCGCACGGGCGCGGTGACGTCAACGGTCCGGGGCGCCGAGCTCCCCGGACACAACCATCGCTTCGAGGTGATCTCCGGCGTGCGCGAAGCCGAGAGTCGAGAACTGATTCAAGCGTTCTTCAGAGAGCGACGCTGAGACGGAGCCGCCGGCCATTCATTCCTGTCGCAGCGCCAGCATCGGATCGATGCGGCTGGCGCGCTGCGCGGGAATCAGCCCGGCTGCCGCCGAGACGACCGCCAGCAGGATGATTGCCGTGGTTGCGGTGAACGGATCGTTCGCCTGGATGCCGTAAAGCTGCGACGCCACGTACCGACCAAGTCCGAGACCGGCGGGGATGCCGACCGCCAGGCCAATCGCGAGCAGCAGCAGCACTTCGCGCATCACCATCCAGATGACGGACGCCGGCTGCGCGCCGAGCGCCAGCCGAATGCCCAGTTCCTTCTTGCGTTGCGCGACGACGAACGCCATCACGCCGTAGAGGCCGACAGAGGCGAGCAGCGTCGCGACGAAGCCGAAACCGGCCGACAGCATCGCGATCAGACGATCCGTCAGAAGTGTTTCGTCCAGCTGTCCTTCGACGGTCTTCATCTCATAGATCGGGATCGCGGCGTCCACCTGCTTGATCTCATTGCGCGCGAGCGCGAAAATCGACGCGGACGGGATGTTGCCGCGGACGTAGAACGTCGCGCTGTTCTTCCCCCAGTTCGGGATGAAGACCTGGCGTCGGACGCCTTCCCGTGGTCCCTCGTACAACGCGTTGGCGACGACGCCGATGATTTCGATGTCGAGCTTCGCCTTCGGGCCGACTCCGAAGCCGATGTGTCTGCCGACCGCGCTCTGCTTCCCGAAGAAGTGCTCGGCGAACTGGCGGTTCACGATCGCGACCGTCGACTGCTGCTTCGCTTCGCCAGCGCGGAAGTCCCGCCCCTCGAGCATCGGAATATTCATCGTCGTGAAGTAGCCGGGCGAGAGCGCATTCATGAACGCCTGCATGTCCTCGCCGTCCTTCGCCTGATGGCCCTCCACGCTCATCGAGCTGTCCCACTCGTCGCCGGCGAGGATGGGAACCGACGCCAGCGCGGCCGACTTCACTCCGGCCGCCGACCCGAGGCGCTCGAGCACCTGCTTATTGAACGCGGTCGCGCGCTCGGCGTCGTATCCGCTGAGCGACGGCGCCAGCTGGAACGTGACGAGGTTATCGAGCGCCACGCCCGTGTCGGTCGTCTTCAGGTTCTGGAGGCTGCGGACGAAGAGTCCGGATCCGAAGAGCAGCAGGAAGCTGAGCGCGACCTGCGCGGTCACGAGTCCCTTGCGCATGAGGAGCGATCCGCGCGTGCCGGTGATCGATCCCATCGTGTCCTTGATCGTGGTCCACGGATCGGTGCGGCTGGCGCGCAGCGCCGGCAGCAGCCCGAAGACGACGCCGGTCACGACCGTGATGAAGACCGTGAACGCGAGAATCCGCGGATCGGGGCTCGCCGTGATCAGGATCGGTTGTCCCTGTGTCGGCACGAGCGAGAGAAGCGTGCGGGTCAGGGTGAATGCCAGGCCGAGTCCGAGCACGCCGCCGGCCGAGGCGAGAACGAGGCTCTCGACGAGCAGCTGGCGCACGAGTTGCCGCCGCGACGCGCCGAGCGACAATCGGACGGCGATTTCCTTCTGGCGCATGAAACCGCGCGCGATGAGCAGGTTCGCGACGTTGGCGCATGCGATCAGCAGGACGAGTCCGACCATGCACATGAGCACGACGAGCGCGGTGGAGAAGTCGTTGCGCGTCGGCGAGAAGCCGAGGTCCGCGGCGGTCACGAGCAGCTTGCCCTTCATGAACTGTTCGCGCGAATAGGCGGACCAGTCATTGGCAGCCGGGAGCGTCATTTCGACCGTGCGGATCTGTGTGAACAGTCCCTGTATCGGCGCCGCCGCCGATTTGACCGTGTAGCCGGGTTTCAGGCGGCCGAACACCTGCACCCACCGAACGCGACGGTCGTCCATGTGCGCCCAGCCCCAGTCGGGGACCATCGCCGGCTTCATCTGCACCGGCACACGGATCTGCGGCGACTGCACGGGGTCGAGGCCGGCGAAGCCTTCCGCGGAGACGCCGACAATCGTCATCGGGTAGTCGTTGACGCGAATCGTGCGGCCGACGACGCCTGGATCGCGCGCGAAGCGAGTCGCCCAGTAGCCGTAGCTGAGGACGACGACCGGGTGACCCTGGTAGGTGCGATCGTCTTCTTTGGAATTGAAAACGCGGCCGATCGCGGGCTTCACGCCGAGCATCGTGAAGTAGTTGCCCGACACCATCTCCGCCTCGACGCGCTCCGTGTTGTGGTCAACGCTGACCGACGCGGGCACGACGCGCCGGCAGATGACTTCGGCGAGCGGCTCGGCTTTCTGCTGGAGGTCCTGGTAGAGCGGATACGAGTGCATCCGCGTTCCCATGTTGCTGCCCATGTGCGGGCCCTGCTGGTAGAGCATGACGAGCTCTTCAGGACGCGTGACGGGCAGCTTGCGGAGCAGGATCTGATCGATCAACGTGAAGATCGCGGTGTTGGCACCGATGCCGACCGCCAGCGAAACGATCGCCACGGCGGCGAACAGTGGACTGCGGCGGAGACCGCGGAGCGCCAGGCGCAGGTCGGTCAGGATGCTCATGGACCATTGGACGGGATCCGGCCCCTTCAGGTTGATTGCGGTCGGACATTACGGTCGAACGGGTGAGTCAGAGGAGTGCTCGGGGATCGTGATGGTGCTAAGGAATCATGATGGTGCTGGGGATCGTGATGGTGCTGGGGAATCGTGATGGTGCTGGGGAATCGTGATGGGGCTGGGGAATCGTGATGGTGCTGGGGAATCGTGATGGTGCTGGGGGATCGTGATGGGGCTGGGGGATCGTGATGGTGCTGGGGATCGTGATGGTGCTGAGCGCGGGGCTTCAGCCGAGCGTTGAGCTGCAGCTATAATGAAAGGTCCGCTTCAGCGGTGAATCCTCGACGGAGAGGTACCGAAGTGGTCGTAACGGGGGCGCCTCGAAAGCGTCTTGTCCCGTAAGGGGCACGTGGGTTCGAATCCCACCCTCTCCGCCACACTTAACTAACTGTAAAATAAGATAGTTATAGTTTCTGTGCAAGCCACCGTTCCAAAAACGTCCCAGTAGTGCTAAAAACGAAGCGTGCTGCAGCTCTTTCGCCGGCACTACGCCCCCTGCCCGTACACATCCCGCCGGTACCGTCGCTGCAAGTGTCCCATCTGGGTCCAGGGATCGCTCGGCGGTGAGTGGATCAAGAAATCGCTGAACGTCACGTCGTGGGAAGCCGCCAGCACGCTCGTCACGGCCTGGACGGCGGCAGGGCAGATTGGTGTGGTTCGCCCGGACGTCCCGCCGCTCAAGGAAGTGGTCGAGAAGTTCCTCGCCGATGCCACGGCCCAGCAATTGAACTGGGAAACCCTGCGAAAATACCAAGCGTTCCTCGAACGTCGGTTCCTGCCGTGGTGCGAGTCGAAAGGCTATCGACTCCTGAAGCAGATCACGCCGGCCGCGTTGGTTGACTTTCGACGGACGTGGCAGGACGGCGCGCTCTACGCCACGAAGAACATCGAGCGCCTTCGCTCGTTCTTCCGTTTCTGCCAGCGGATGAAGTGGACAAGCGAGAATCCCGCGCTGGCCCTCAAAGCGCCGAAGGTCACCAGCAAGCCGACACTCCCGTTCACGGATGCCGAAATGAAAAAGCTGCTCGCCGCCTGCGACAAGTATCGCGGCGACAAGTCGCGCATCAAGGCGTTCATATTGGTGATGCGCTACTCCGGGCTTCGTATCGGAGACACGATTGCTCTCAAGCGTAATCAGCTGACGGGCAACAATCTCTTTCTCTACACGCAGAAGACCGGCCAGCCCGTGCGCCTTCCGCTCCCGGACTTCGTGGTCCAGGCGCTCAAGAGGGTCGACAACGACGAGGACTATTTCTTCTGGACCGGCAAGAACATTCGATCAGCAGCCGCCAACTGGTCGCGCTACCTGGCGAGCGTCTTCGAACTTGCCAAGGTGAAAACCGGGCACAGCCATCGATTCCGGGACACGTTCGCCACGGGATTGCTGCTGGCCGGCGTGCCCCTCGAGGATGTGTCCATCCTGCTTGGTCATTCCAACACCCGGATCACGGCGAAGCATTACTCGCCCTGGGTCAAGGAGCGCCAGCAGAAGCTCGAGGACCGCGTCAAGCAGGCATGGCGCCTGGACGGATCAGGCGCGGCGACCTGACCAAATTGCTAGCCGGCTTTGCGGCGTGCGCTCTTACGATGTCCCGACCGTCTGGCATCAGAACGTCGAGAGACCGCGGCGCGCTTTGCCGTGGGCGATGCCTCAATGTCTTCGACACCAAACACCATACGCTTCCCGAGCGCTCCGAAGGCCGCCTCAAGCTGACCGACTTGTGACGTGTGATGGACGTTCAGGATCCGATCGACTTGCGGGGGATGGACCCGCAGTCGCCTGGCGAGCTCGGTCTTGTTAACTCTCTGCTGGCGCATCGTCTCATAGAGCCGCACCTTCGCTTCCACGAGCGCCGGAACGGAGACCCGGTATTTCGCCACCATCGCTGACGGCTTGGGAATCTCGCGGCGATCCTTGATGTAGGCGTCGATGACCGTGGCCAGTGCCTCACTGGCGTGTGCCAAGGCGTCCTCTTCGCTGTCACCGAAGGTGTGGGCTTCAGGGAAATCGGGAAAGCTCACGAGCAGCGTCTTGTTGGTGTCGCGTTCGAGCGTCACGGGGTAGTCCATATTGCATCCTCTGTTGCTTCTCAGCTCGGGCTGTTGAGAACCGCCACTACTTCAGCCCCAGGTCCTTCTTGATCTTCTGCACAAGCCCGGTGCCGAGCTCCTTTCCGCTTCCATGCATCGGCAGCACGGACATCCGGTCGCCGAGTCGCACAATCAGGTGGCCGCCGTGCCCGGGCTCGAACCGGCATCCCCGCTTGCTCAGCCACCGCTTGAATTCGGCGCTCGTCACCGTCGTCCAGTATACAACAGTTATGTTGTGTTATAAACAGATGTGTTGTATCATGTCATAGCGCTGGTCAGTGCTCGAGCTTCGTTCCGCGAGCTCAAATTGACCCGCGTGGACCGCGCCAACAGGTCAGATCTGACTCAGCCGTTCGCATAAACCGCAGAACTCCTGCCTTTTTCGCCTGTCACGGGTTTTGCCAGAGTCGTCGTCGTGCGGCCGGTGGACGGCGCCGCCGCTGTGGACGCGAAGACGCGCCCACAAGCGGCTTGGAAAACCGCGCTGAACCAGTCCGCGGTTTTCCACACCGTCCACCGGCTTCATCTTCAGGTCGCGTCTATGTCGCAAGCGACGCTCGAGACCGCATTCGAACGGCATTACTCAGTGGACGAGCTCTGCGCCCTCTGGGGCATGAGCGACGACTTCGTGCGACGCCTGTTTCTCCACGAGCCTGGCGTGGTCGTGTTCTATCACCACCGACCCGGCCGACGCGTCTATCGGACGTTGCGGATCCCGGAGTCGGTCGCTCTACGCGTGCACACCCGAATGTCGGCCCAGCCAGGCCAGAGCCTCGGTCGTTTCCGGCGCTGAAATGCGATCGCTCTGCTTCGCAGCGGTTGCTGATGTGACACGTCACCCCATCTGGGTTTACCGCGGGTTACCGCGACCGCGAATCCGAAACTCTCGTCGCGTCAACGGCTTCGCGCAAGTGGGCGCTCTGCGTAAACGCGCGGTTGCCACCGAGAATCCGTCTGTTGATTGAGACTTTCACGATGTTGACGATCTCCAAGCCACTCAGTGGCGCCCAGGCGCGCACCTATCACGCCGAAGAATTCACCAACGCGCGCGACAACTACTACACCAACGGCAGTCGAATCTCCGGGACGTGGCATGGCCGCCTGGCCGTGGAGTGGCGCCTCCGCGGTGACGTCGAGGAAGGACATTTTTCGAGACTCGCGAACGGTCAGCATCCGCTCACTGGTGAGCAGCTCGTTGAGCACCAGACGCCGCGCCGACACGTCAATGCCTCCGGTCGCGAGGTGATGTCGATGGAGCATCGGGCCGGGTGGGACGCGACGTTTTCAGCGCCAAAGAGCGTGTCATTGACGGCGCTTGTCGGGGGAGACGAGCGGGTCCGGATCGCGCACCGCATGGCGGTCTTCACGGCTCTGAATGAAGCCGAACGCTTCGTTCAGGCCAGGCTGGGTGGCAACTTGCCCGCCGAAACCACGGGTCGCTGGGTGGCGGCCACGTTCGAGCATGACAGCGCGCGGCCGGTGAACGGCTACGCGGCACCGCAGCTCCACACGCACGTGCTCGTCTTCAACGTGACGGAAACCGACGACGGTGAGGCCCGTCCGCTGCAGCCGAGAGAACTCTTCAAGTCCCAGCAATTTCTCACGGCCGTCTATCGCTCGGAACTGGCGATGAGCCTCCGCCAGTTGGGGTACGACATCGACCGAGGCGCGAGCGGACAGCCCGAGATCCGTGGTTACAGTCCCGAGTATCTCGAGGCCTCGAGCCCTCGTCGCCAGCAGATTGAAGGGCACCTCGAGGCGCGCCGGCTCGCCGGCGCCGGCGCTGCGCAGCTCGCCGCGCATCAGACGCGCGAGCGAAAGGTAAGTGTCTCTCACGAGGAAATGCAGCCTTCGCACCACGCCCTGGCGGCCAGGTTCGGTCACCAACCCGCGCGGGTCGTGGACCGGATGTACCGGCATCACCAAGATTTCCGACCCAACCCCGTTCACGCGACCAAGGTGGCAGTCACCTTTGGCAGAGACAGGAATTTCGAGCGCGAGAGCGTGGTGGACGAGCGCTCACTGCTTCGCGATGCCCTGCAACGATCGATGGGGGAGGCGCGGCTCGCCGAGGTCAGAATCGAGTTCGACGACCGCCTTGCCACAGGCGAGTTGATCGCGGTCGGCCGTTCGTCCGGTATGCCAAACCGCACGTTGACCACTCGAGAGATGCAGACGCTCGAACGCGAAATCGTGGAGATGATGCGTCGCGGTCAACACCAGCACGCGAGTGTGAGTCTGGCCACCGCCGAAACCCTGGCGCGCGAACAGCCCCATTTGAGCGCAGAACAGGCGAGGGCGGTCCAAGAGATTCTCCATAGCCAGGACAAGATCATGGCGCTCGAAGGAGTCGCCGGAGCAGGGAAGACGACCACGCTGTCGGCCGTTCGGACGTACGCGACCCAAACCGGCTATACCGTTGAAGGCTTCGCGCCGACATCACGCGCCGCTCAGAAGCTGGCCGAATCGGGCATCCCGTCCGGGACGCTGCAGGGCCATCTGATGCGGCTCGATCGGTCCGCCGATCACGGTCCGCGCCTCTATGTGCTGGACGAAGCGAGTCTGGCCGGGACGCGCCAGATGCATGCGTTCCTTCAGCGGCTGAACCACGACGACCGTGTGCTACTGGTGGGCGACGTTCGACAGCATCACGCCATCGAAGCCGGCCGTCCGTATCAGCAACTGCAGGCCGCCGGAATGGAGACCGCCAGGCTGGAAACGATCGTGCGGCAGCAGGATCCCGCCCTGAGAGCCGTGGTCGAGCACCTCTCCCGCGGAGAGATCAAGGAGGCGATCGAGGCACTTAACCGGCAGGGTCGCGTGCATGAAATCCAGGACGTCGGCACTCGGTTCGACGCCATCGCGCGCGAGTACGTCAGGGATCCGACAGGCACGCTGGTCGTGTCGCCCGACAACCGATCACGGGTGGAAATCAATAACGTGATTCATCGCGCAATGCAGGACGCGGGCCAGGTCGAGACACGCGAGCAGCGGGTCAGGGTCCTCGTGCCGCGACAGGATGTGACTGGCGCCGATCGTCAATGGGCCGAGCGTTACTCGGTCGGGGATGTAGCGCGCTACAGCAAGGGAAGCGAGATCTTCCACATCGCATCTGGCGACTATGGGCGCGTCGAGCACGTCAACGGTCGCGACAATCTGGTGACCGTCAGCCTTCGAAGCAGCGGGGAGCACGTCACCTACGACCCTCGCCGGCTCCAGGGAGTGACGCTGTATCGCAACGAGGACCGCATGTTCTCGAAGGGCGATCGCGTGCAGTTGACGGCGCGCGATCGGGAGCACGATATCGCCAACCGCGAGCTCGGGACCATTGAAAAGATCCAGAGAGCTCGGTTGCACGTGCGCCTCGACTCAGGCTGGGCGCTTACGCTGCCGGCAAATTCACAGTTACACCTAGACTTTGGTTACGCGGTCACGAGCCACAGCAGTCAGGGTCAGACGGCCGATCGCGTACTCGTGCACGTGGACACTCAACGGGCAAGCGAGGTGCTCGTCAATGAGCGTCTGGCGTACATAACTGTCTCTCGCGGGCGCTACGACGCCCAGATCTACACCGACGACGCGCAACAACTCGTTCAAACGATCACTCGCGGACAGGATCTCGGCTCGGCCTTCGAGAGTGGGACGTCGGCGTCCCGGCACTCACAACTGGCACACTCGCCGGCGAGGAGCCGCCAAATTGAACAGCATCTCGGCATCGACGTTGAGCGATAAAGTGACTCTACGGTTCGATCTGCGGCAACAATCGTGACGGCCTACATGTGAAACACGAACGCCAACGCGCCCGCTACGAACGCTCCTAGTGCGCCGCCACTCGCCCAGCGTGCCAGGTTCCATTGTCTGATGGGAGGTGAGATGGTGAACACGATCCCGACTACGACCCACATCACGAAGAAAGCCAGACCTACCGCCACCGCCGGTGGCATCCATCTCGCCAGGGTGTAAGCGAGCAGCGGGCCGACATAACCCGCCGATGAAGCACGGCCAGCGCCACATCGACTCATCGCCGTTCGTTCGGCTCTGCGGTTCTGCCATGGTTTCTTCGTCGCTTGCGCGGCTAACGGCGAGCGCGTAAGCCGCGCCGGCGCTCACGAACGTATCAATCAGTCGTCGGACCCAGGGCCGTTCGTCGGCTGCAGCGGCTTGTTCGCCCGCCTCACAAGTCACGCGCAAGTGATGCCCGGCCAGGCGACGAACGTCCACTGCCCGTTAACCCTGTGAAATCGGCCGTGCCCGGTGCAGCAGCACAATTTCAAGCGATTCGGTATCTGAGGAACTGCGAGGTCCACACCTAACGAGATCGTCGCGGTATCGTCAGTGATGAGTGGTTGGTCGACGGCGATGAACGGTACGGCCTGCCCCGTTCTGTTGGCCTCCGCCTGGGCGCCTGCTTTAGAAACAAGATAGAACTCGTACCCTTCGCGCTGGGGTAAAGCCCCGCTGCCTAACCTCAGACTCGCTCCTGGCATTTCCTCTCGGATAGCGATTCGAGTTAGATTGCCGAGCAGCTTGCGATCAGGAAGATCCCCTGGCGTCGAGCTGATTCTCGACGGCTTGCTTGACCAACAATTCGATGTCGGCTGTTGCCCGGCGGGCTGACGATTGTGCCGCGACTCCCTTTCCGCCAGCGACGATTACGGCAGGCCAGCCGACGAGCACCGCCGCCGCTATGAGCACAAGAAGCAGTTCCCGCATGATCTTCTCTGTCCGGCCAACGGCTGGCGATTGAGTTGCGGCGCTCACGATCGTGATGCGCCCCCGGCTCCAATCGCGGGTTAGGCTGCGCGGTCAGGTTCGCAACTCGCTAGCAGCTCGATCAATTCGTCGAAGGTTGCGCTGCCTGCAAGAACAGCCTCCTGCGGTAGTCGTCCCGTTGCTTCCACCGCCTCGATTGCCTCCCTTGGGGACAAGCCTCGTGCGGCAACGAGCCAAGCCGCGAGCACGTGACCGGTTCGGCCATTGCCGCCCCAGCAATGGACCACCGCGCGTTCGCCGCCAATGTCCGCGGCACGCAGGAACGGCAAAATATTTCCTCTGAGCGCTTGCCGTGAGCAGAGATGGTGGTCAGCGATGGGCTCCATCAGCACGCGGGTTGCGCCGAACAGCCTCTTGTACTCGGCCTCAAGATTAACCGGAAAGCCGGCTAACTGCCCGGCGTCGAGGAGACAACACACTCGAGTGATTCCTTGAGCACGCATGAAGTCCGCCCATACAAAGATACTGGTGGGTGACGCGTCAGGCGTGCGCGCTCCGTACGCTGTCCGCTCGCCGCTCTGGGCCGGCCCGAAGTGGAAGTCCGAGTCCATCACCCCTTCGCGAAGTCTGGCCGTCAGCCTAACGTCTGCCCTCAGCCGCGAGTGGCATTCACAATCGACTCGAATCAGCGCTGACGCGTCGCTCGTCGGCTGCAGCGGCGGTTAGGCCGCGTCAGCGCCGTTTATCGACACTGTTGCTTCTCGATACGCGTAATCAGTCACAACCCTCAACATACTCCGCTGATGGAACCGCGCCGGCACGGAGACTGGTCACGAAGCGCCCGTCCGTTTCGATAACGAGAGCGTAGCGTTTGTTCCCCGAACGAACGGTCAGATAGCGACCATTGTCAACGTACTTGTGGGGACTCTCCTCATATTCACCCGAGTACAGCTCTCTTGCGTGGCGCTCGGAGTCTCCGATCCGAAGCCCACGCAGGGTGGAGTGGTGTGCGTCGGCGAGATCGATGCGCGTGAGAGCGTTCTTTTCGAACATGAACACGACCCCTGGATCGCGGCTGACAAACATCTGCACGCAATTCTCAGAGCCACTCGGCCTTTCGGTCAATTCGGCCTGAACTGTTTTCCTGACGATCGCTTCGCTCATGCCGATCCTCACTGGCCCCAAACTCGTGAGCGCCAGCCGAGCTTCGGAAAGCTGCCAAGATGGCGACTGAGTAAGAACAGACAGGGCTAATGACCAGACGCCTAGTTTCATGGTGACTCGAGGTCTCGCGGGCTAACGTTACGCGATGAGCCGCGCACCGCGGCGACGCGCGACCACCGACTGCGAGTGCAACGGCTCCATCGCTTTGTTAGCCGGCGCTTGTTTACCAGACCCGAGGAACAAGTCGCTTCGTCCGTGCCGCGTACGTTGCGTACTCAGCGCCAAACGTGTCCTTCATCATCTGCTCTTCCGGATGAACACGAAGCGCGAACAGGATCGCGAACGCGACTAGGTTCGACGGACCTGCCACCCAATTCGGGATGACCAGCGCATAGGCCAAGGAATACAGCACTAGCGCCGAGTACATGGGATGGCGGATCCAGCGATACACGCCTTCCGTGATGAGTCGATGCTGTTCACGCACCTCGAGAGTGATTGACCAATTGGTGCCAAGATCAGCGTGCGACCTGTAGAAGAGCCAAAGGCCGACGACAAAGCAGGTCGCCCCGGCGACGAGTGGGCCGAGCGTCAGCGGGTACTCGGCGAACGAGAGCACAGGTGACGCGAGCCAGATCAGAGGGATGAAGAAGCCAACCCACGCCAGAACCAACAGGCCAGTCTCGAGGGACGTCTTGTGGCTCTTGGTGACCTTGACGTTTCGACTTCGGCGGCCATGCGGGGCACGAATGGCGATCATCGTCAGGGTGCCCGCGATTACTATCACCTTCGCGATCCACGGGTTCATGGCAACCCCTTGTTCCTTCGCCCAAGCAAGAACGACGTCGCGAATGCGCCTGTCCGGCTAACGCCCAGCCTTTCCGGCCGTCGCCATCTCCGCCGCCAGGCGCTGCATCCCGTCCGACAGATTCGACGCGAAGCCCGCTTGAACCTGCCCCACATACGCACCGGCATTGCTGCCCGATAACTCGATCTCTTGGGTGATTTTCGTCCTACGCTCTGACAGCGCGTCGAAGCGCCATTGGAAGCAGAGCGTTGCGTGATCGAGTTGCATTTCAATGAGAAAAGATTTGTGAGGCTGGACGTCGCGGACGCACCAATGAAATGGCTCTTGCCCAGGCATGGCAGTCGTCCCCTGCGCACCAGAGATGGTGGTCAGCGATGGGTTCCATCAGGACGCAGGTTGCGCCGAACAGCCTCTTGTACTCGGCCTCAAGATCGACCGGAAAGCAGGCTGGCCGACGAGCACCGCCGCCGCTATGAGCACAAGTTTAGCCAGCGCTATCTCACGAAATACCCGACCACACGCCAGTTGCCGTCGGACTCTCGGACCATGGTAACCGTCTCGAGCGCAGCGGCCTTCCGCTCGAAAGTCGTGTTGAACTGCAGGACCACGTAGTCGCCATCCGGGGCGCCGGGCAATGTCTTCGTCGAAGTGGTGCTCTTCACCGTACGTGACTTCAACGAACCGAGCGGGTTTCGGGCTGTCTGCGCGGCGTCCTCCCACTTCTGTTCGGTCACGGCATTCTTGAAGAATGCGGCGGCGGTCTGCCAACTGTTGGCGTATTGCTGGCTATCGACGAGACCCAGCCATGATTCGGCCGCCGCCTGCGCTGCCGCCTTTGATTCCTGGCCGTAGGCTGGCGGCAGGCCGATGACGACGACGAGCAGGACGAGTATTCCGCTGAGGTGCTTGTTCTTCATTTCTGTGCTCTCTTGTGTTCGGCCTGGATAACGACTGGCGATTGAGCCGCGGCGCTCACGATCCCGATGCACCGCCGGCTCCAATCGCGGGTTAGGCTGCGCGGTCAGGTTCGCAACTCGCTAGCAGCTCGATCAGTTCGTCGAAGGTTGCGTTGCCCGCAAGAACAGCCTCCCGCGGTAGTCGTCCAGTTGCTTCCACCGCCTCGATTGCGTCCATCGGGGACAGGCCTCGTGCGGCAACCAGCCAGGCCGCGAGCACGTGACCGGTTCGGCCATTGCCGCCCCAGCAGTGGATAACCGCGCGGTCGCCGCCAGTGTCGGCGGTACGCAGGAACGACAAAATATTTCCTCTGAGTGCTTGCCGTGAGCAGAGATGGTGGTCAGCGATGGGTTCCATCAGGACGCAGGTTGCGCCGAACAGCCTCTTGTACTCGGCCTCAAGATCGACCGGAAAGCCGGCCAACTGCCCGGCGTCGAGGAGACAACACACTCGGGTGACACCTTGAGCACGCATGAATTCCGCCCATTCAAAGATACTGGTCGGCGACGCGTCAGGCGTCCGCGCTCCGTACGCTGTCCGCTCGCCGGTCCGGGCCGGCCCGAAGTGAAAGTTCGAGTCCATTACCCCTTGGCGAAGTTTGGCCGTCAGCCTAACACTGGAGATAAGCTGCGAAGCTCCGAAGTTGACCAGGCTTCGTCAGCTTCATCTCCCTGGGAGGCGCCTCTACTGCTTTACTGATCCCTTGATCCTCTCCTCGGCGCCGGGGGGCAGAGGTTGGACCAAGACGTTATGCATCACCGCAATCAACCACGTCCCGTGGTCTCTCGTCAGGATGAAGAGTGGCAGGTAGGTTCGTGGCGCCATTATGCCCTTACCGTCGTAATCTATGATGCCGACCACGCTCCACACGCAGTGCGCGGCGACAACCGTTGGCGTATAGAACCTGAGGCGGCAGTCAGTAACCTCCACCCTGCTCTGCCTGAACATGCCCGCGAACAATGGCGCATGCGTACTCCGAAGGTCGGCACGTCCGTGTACTCGCAGCGTGCCGCGCCAGTTGGTAAAGTCCACGTCCTCCGTAAAGAGGGCAGAGTAGGTGGTTATGTCATGTCTATTCCAAGCGGCAGCCAAGTCCGCCATAACCTGCTGAATGGCTGCCTCATCGGAGGGGTCCCCACTCTTCACTGATTGGGTGGCACACTGTGTGACACCCATGGCAAGGATCAACACCACGCCAAGCGCCGCGTGCTTCATCGCAATCCTCCATTGGAGCGCGCCTAACGTGCCAAATGAGCCGCGCGCCACGGCGACATGGTCGCACGGGACCGTTGGCGCGTCGGCTCCATTTGGAGGTTAGACGCCACATGCCCCTCGTTGCCTAGAAAAAACGGCGGCGGCTGTTTCAGCCGCTCCGGCCGTGTCTGGGAAGAGGGCTCCTCGCCAGATCCCGTACTGCTCTCGGAGTGCAGCTCGTAGCCTCGGCTTTAGGTGCGCCTTGATTACGTAACGAGCGCATCGGGTTTCGTCACCCAAGAGATTCTTCAGTGCCACAGCATGGTCAACTCCGAATCGAGCGGTCATCGTGTACGCACCCCGCTGAGCATTCTGGCGTGGAAAACCCTCTCCATAGAACGCCGCGATTATCCAGTCGGGCGGCTCGTCCAGCATGAAGGCCGTGACTCCTACTGCAAACTTATCGTCGTCACCAGAACCGTCAGCTGTCGTCTCTGGCCACTTCCGCCATTGGGCTTTGCCCGCTATTTCGTACTCAGGCTCGTCGAAACTCCAGAGTTCTCCATCGGACTCGTCGTGACCAGACACGGCAAAGTACGCGGCCACATGCGGCGACGCCGACCAGTCCAGCAGGCGGGTCGCCACACCATAGTGCCGAAGGACCATGAGTGCAACAACATCGTCGCGGACAGACGCCTGCTCCCCGGCGCTGGCAAAGTAGCGGGCCGTCGAGCGAAAAGAGTCGATGCTTTCTCGTTCACAGCGCAGCTTGACAGGTCGCGGGAGCGCACTGAGGGCGTCGCGATCGATAGAGGCCGTTAACGCGTCACGACACTTCGACTGGCCGCGGGACAGCCATCGCCGCCCCTGAAGATCGATGAGGGCACTGAGAACGGTCTCCTCTACGTCGAGGACGGTAGTACTCCAACCGTGAGCCATTTCGTCGAATCTTGATTCGCTCAAGCGTGTTCCGTATGTGCGTCTAACGTCTGCGTTTCAGCCGCGACGGCTCACGATTGCACCTGCCGCCGACGGCTGCAAACGCTTGTTAGGCGGCTCAGAGGTAGAGTTGCATCCTACCTGCACGCGACGAGCGGTGGCGGCGGCGTTCCTTCCTGCATGCGCATTGTGGCGGGTTGCGCCGCGTCGTGGACGATGACTGCCAGGACGTACCGAGGCGTCGATCCGGTGACCACCGCGCGCATCGGAGTACCGCCAGGAAGCGCGAGCGTCTCGCCCTTTTGGAGCTTGGCGGCGCGTGTCGGAGTCTCGTAGCATGCCTCGCCTTCAACGACGTAGACCGCTTCGACACCAGAATGATGATGGACCAGGGAGTACATGCCTGGCGTGAACACGGCGGACTGGACCACCATGGCGTACCTTGGGGCCCGTGGCAGGGGCAGCGGCCCCACGTGTGTCACATGGCTTCCACCGTGGTGATCGGAGGTCGATGACTCAATCGTCATGAGCCACGATGTTCCTGCCGCCGTGAATGCGATGCTCGCTGGGCCAACGGCCGCGCGCGCACGCTCGGGCGAATCAAACCGGTCAATGTGCCAAAACAGTGGCTCCTTGAGGCCGTCGGGAAGCACCTTGCTCTCAATGACGGTACACCCCATCTGACCTCGACGCTCGGGCGAGTTCTCAACGCAGGTCGACATCAGCTGTGCTGCTGCTGTGTTCGCCGTCAGCACGGAGAGCAGCGTCACCACGCCCCCCGAATATGCCGTACGAATTGTCATCGCGATCTCCAGACAGCCTAAACCGCGCCATAAGCTGCGGCGCCGGCGCTCGCCGAAGGGCGAGCGCGAGGCGCTGCCGTCATCCTACGCCGGGCAGCGCCGAGAGGCGCCGTCGGCTTCATGCGCTTGTTAGGCTGCGTCTATCTTGGTGCCGGCACGAAACGCTCAGTTCGAGTCGCCCGGATCAACCACTTGGTGTCCTGTTTGACCATGACGTAAAAGGCATGACCAGTCGGTTCGGGTGAAGAGCCGTAGTACTGCGCGTCGACAAGAGCTACGTCCGCGCTGACAACGCTGATGTTCTCGATTTCGAGACGAAATCGACGATTCGGATCGGGAGGGCGATCTCAGCTCCTTCCCTATGGCCGCACGTCCTCGCGACAGTGTGCGTGTTGTCGAGAGCCACACTTCGGCGTCTTCCGTGTAGAACAACGCTCGAGCATGTCCGTCTCCCCGCTGGCTGGCCTCGGCGTACGCTGTGAGCTGTGCTTTGATCGAAGCTTCGTCCCGGGAGCCCGCTGACTGGGCCTGGGTCGGGAGGGTACCCGCCACGCAAAGAGCAACTGCTAGCCACCAACGTTTGATGATCATCTGCTCCATATCCTAGCAGCCTAACGCGCGGCTGCTTCAGTCGATGAGCCGTTATTCAGAGTGATCCGGAGAGCACCGAACCTCGTCCAACGACTCTGCGCCTTTCAGGCCGCCTCGAGCTAATCGCCTGGCTCTTTCAGACCGAGCGCGACCCGTGGTGCCGTCACGAGAGTGCCCACGTGGGCGCCGCGCCGAGAGAGATGCCGACGTCCCCAACGCCAGAGCGCCTCGAATACGGGCTCCAGACTCCGTCCGTAACGAGTAATGGTATACCGCACGCCCAGGCGCGCAGGCGTGAGTGAGCGCCTGCCCACTAGACCGTCAGCGGCCATCTCGCGGAGCTGTTGTCGCAGGACTTTCGCAGACACGCCAGGCATCGACCGTCGCAGCTCACCGAAGCCGTGAGGGCGCAATGACAAGCGCTGGAAAAGCATCGGCTTCCAGCGCCCCTCAATGACTCCAATGGCCGTATAGAGCGGACACACTGCCCGCTCTCGATGGATGTCGCCGATCGCCATGATCCCTCTGGACGGAGGGCCACTTGGAAGTGCCCTCTTGTGACGGCGGATGCGCGACGCTACAGTTCGCCGCATGTCCATGATGCGTCTGTACCGTGTAATCTTGCCCGTTGATGACGTCGAAGCGGCCGCCCGTTTCTACTCGACTCTCTTCGATCAATCGGGTGTGCGGGTCTCGCCCGGCCGACATTATTTCGCATGTGGCGACGTCACGCTCGCTCTGTACTGCCCACACGCAGACGGAGACGACCGGAATCCACGCCCAAACTTCGATCACGTGTACTTCGCAGTGGACGATCTCGAAGACATGTATCGTCGGGCGGAACGATTGGGAGGGCTCTCGCCAGCGATCGGCGATGGCCGACTACCGATGGGCCAGATTGCGGTGAGGCCATGGGGAGAGCGTTCCTTCTATTTGCACGATCCGTTCGGGAATCCGCTCTGCTTCGTCGACTCGCGATCGCTGTTCACCGGCGTGTCTGCGTAGACAGCCTAACGTGCGGCTTCAGCCGCGGCGGCACATCGTGACACCGGCCGCCAACGGCTGCAAGCCGATGTTAGACCGCTACTTCTTGTATTCCTCGAAGAAGGTGGCGTCGATCTCGAATGTTTGGCGCGGCCGCAACCCAAACTCCAGCTTCTCAAGCATGCTTGCGAGCTTCTCCCCATCAACCAATTCGATGGGTGGCGCTCCGTCTCGAACGGCTTCTTTGCGCGCTTCGGACGTGAACGACCCGGTTGTGATGATGATTCCCTTGTCGGCGCGGCCGGTCATTGCACCGCGGAAATCGCGCACATGACTCGGAGTCACGGACCCCGCGTACTTCTTGCACTGGAACAGAACCTTGAAGCTCACCAGCGCATTAACTTGAAGGATGCCGATCCCGTCGATGCCACCGTCGCCGGAACGGCCAGTGACCGTCACTTCCTGAAAGCCCGATTCCCGCAAAAGCCGCTGGCAGAATCGCTCGAAGCCAGCCGCCGGAAGCGACTGTAGCGTGCGAGCCAGCTCCTCACGGTAATCAGAAACAGCGGGGACAGACTCCCCGGTGTCAGGGCCGGACACGCCTCCGCCGCCGCCCACCGGCTTGGTTTGTTCGGAGACCTCTCGGATGATTCGCTGAATCTCGTCTGGAGTGATCTCGCCGAGTGAGCGGCCCTTCTCAGTGAGGGTCCAAACGCCACGCTGCGATGAGTCAATGTAGCCAGCCTTGGCTAAGTAAAACCGGGCCCAATGAACCTGGTTCTCGAACCTGGTCTGAACCCCACTCGGAAGGGGCGCGGACTGCTCCGCCTCCGAAATCCGAAGATCTCGAGCAATCGCCGTACGAACTTCATCAGGCCGCCCGGACCCTCCAAGCTCCCTAATGGCCTGAAGAACCGGTCCGATGTATCTCGCGAACTGGGAAGTTGACTTCTTGTTCTTGGATGTCGTCACGATAACTCTTTGTCGGTCTAACGCATTTAGGTTGACCCGCGGCTGCTGCTCACCAGTCGGCACGAGTCGCCGCCATAGTTGCCACGCGGCCGCCGACGGGTCCAGCCCCTGTTAGGCCGCATCGTGCAGCCTATGACCGGCGACGCTAGGAAGTGACCGACTGACGCAGCCGACTTCCACACGACAAGGCAACATGCGCATACTTCAAAAGCTCTTCGAGAGGTAGCGTGCGCTTGTCCCGACGCGGCTGGCACTCGTCGTTACTCTTGCAAGATATCTCCGATCCACCACTCCGCGGTTGTGCACAAGGATATGTCGTGTCGCGTCGAACTCGACCAAGGCGTCATACAGACCGCGGGTTCCTGGGTCAGCTTTAAGACCGAAACAAACGGTCACGTAGCCGCTCCGGCAACGAACCTAAGCGACGCTCGATCAACGCCTCCACGTAGGCTTCTAAAGCGGAATGAATCGCGATCGCTGCGAGTGCGCGGGCGCCGTACGCGAATTCCTCCGGGGGAGCGTCATCTTCGAGTTCGCTCGCAAGTTCCAGAAGGTAAACGTCAGGATCTGGCTGAAATTCCCCCTCAGGATCGGCAAAGACTGCCTGGCAATCCATGAACGCTTCATTGATACGGGGGACAAGGCTCTTGAAGTATGTCGGCGAGGTACCCTCTGCGTCGTCGGTCAGAAACGCGAGGAGGACAGCGGCATCAAGTGCTCTGACGAACTCTTGCCATAGCTCTCGGGCTTGTGTGTCTTTATCCATATCTCACGCGCCCATGCGGCCTAACGTTGCCGCTTGAGCCGCGCACCGCGCCACATCATCGCGCGACCATCGGGCGCGTCGGCTCCAAGCGGTTGTTAGACAGCTGGCCCGGATGTTACAGTACCGGCGTGACGTTTTCGATTGAACTCGAACGGGAAGACGACGGGCGCTGGCTGGCGGAAGTGCCGACTCTGGCTGGCGTGATGTGCTACGGAGCTGACCGCGACGAGGCCGTGGCCCGTGTGCAGGCCCTGGCCTTGCGAGTGATCGCCGAACGCTTGGAGCATCGGGAAGCGCCCGCCGAGTTCCTGAACGTGACCTTTCAAGCTGCGTGAGTAGCTGGCCGTCTGCCAAGGCCCGCCGAGTACTCGTCGCTCTCCTCAAGGTCGGCTGGCAGATCAAGCGACAATCCGGATCCCACCGCACGTTGGCTCGACCGAGTTGGCCAGATGTTGTCTTCGCCTTCCACGACGATGAGGAAATCGGGCCGAAAATGTTGGCCCGCATCGCCAAACGAACCGGTTTGAACCGGGAAGATTTGTAGCGTGTTGTTCTTCCAGGCTGTCTAACGCTGCGGCTCACCCGCGGCGGCCGTGCACAGTCCGTCACATCAACTCAGTCCTCGACCGGCCGCCGTCGGGTGCAGCCGCAGTTAGACAGCACCTAATCTTGAAACGCGTTCTTCCACCGTTTTCGAGGATCGTCGAAGTGCACACGCGCCGGATCGAACGCGTCCGGATTGTACGCGCCGCCCGACCACTCCACGAGCTGCGCATGCTCCGGATGCCTGGGGTTCGCGATGGCTTCAAGGAATGCCTCGAAGCCATGGACGCCCCCACAATCTTCTGGCGGGCACGCGCGCGACCCTGCCACACACCGCGGCAACCGTCGCGAACCGCCGGGCCCTACCTCTTCGAGCATCACGAGATGATGCCAGTCGTCGCCGAAGTCGTACACGTACGATGTCGCCGGCGCCTCCCCAACAGATTCCCAATTGAAGTACTTCGACACGGGTACCTGCCAGTCCGGCGCGCACGGCCGCTCGTCTGGAAAGTCCCAATCCGGAATTCCGAGACGTTCGACTTTGCCAGTCTGTGGATCAGCAAGCCGAAATTCATGCAGGTGGCAGTCGTGCCAGCCCATCGCGTCTTGAATGGCGACATGCAGATCCCAAAACGAGTAGTCGTCGGGCACCTGAATGCGCCGCCACACCAGTGGGTCCGTTTGCAGCAGGACGACGAGAAATTGCAATGCATGACGAGGGCGCGTTTGTTTGCGCGGAGGTGTGGCACGAATCGTCGCGATCTTTTCCGTCATGTCTTTCTTGCGCTGTCTAACTAGTATTGGAGTAGACCGCTCACCCTGATTCGCAATGATACGCCTGGCTGCAAGGCGCGCCCGCCACCTCTCATCATGTTGGCCTGGCGAGTGTTGCCGCACTATTCAGGACCCTTCGGGCGCCATGCTTACTTGCGGATATGGGGATGACTGTGACCGGCCACAAATAAACATGGCCGTGCCCCAGGGAGCGGGTGCGGATCACTGCGGTGAGCCCGCGCGTAAACATAGCTACCATCGATCAATGGGGCTCCTCACGCCCAACGCCCCACGATTGAGTACGTGTGTGTAGATCATCGTCGTGCTGACATCGGCGTGGCCAAGCAGTTCTTGAACCGTGCGAATGTCGGATCCGCTTTCCAATAAATGGGTGGCGAAAGAATGTCGGAACGTGTGGCAGCCAACACGCTTGGTCAACCCCACCTTCCGGGCGGCTTGGGTGACGGCGCGCTGCACGACCGACTCATGCAGGTGAAACCGCGTCGGCGGGCCAAAGCGCGGATCCCGACAGATCCGCCCTGCCGGGAAGACAAACTGCCAGGCCCACTCCCTAGCAGCGGTTGGGTACTTGCGATCGAGCGCTCCTGGTAGCATCACGCGCCCGAACCCCGCTGCGAGATCGGCATGATGCGTTCGACGTACGCCTTGAAGGTGCCCGTCAAGCGGCGTCCGGAGTGTATTCGGAAGCATCACGCGTCGATCTTTCTGTCCCTTCCCACGCCGGACCGTGATTTCGGATCGCTCGAAATCCAGATCCTTGACGCGGAGTTCGAGACATTCCTGCAGTCGGAGACCAGCCCCGTAGAGCAGCATCGCTACGAGATGGGGCACGCCCGTGAGCGCGTCGAGAACCTGTCGGACTTCAGCCGGGTCAAGACCACCGGCACCTTTGACGGCGTCCGTGCCCGCGGGACCATGTCGATTGCACCGATCTCCTGATGAAGCACCTCGCGATACAAGAACAGCACTCCGCTCAACGCCTGATTCTGCGTCGATGATGCAACGTGCTGGTCCACTGCCAGCCACGTCAGAAAGCTCGAAATCTCGGGCGCACCCAGGTCGCGAGGGTGCCGCCGGCCGTGGAATACGATGAACCGGCGAATCCAATGAATGTAAGCATCTTCGGTTCGCCGGCTGTAATGGCGCGCGCGAATTTCTCCACGTACCTGCTCGAGCAGACGAGGCGGCGTCATGCTGAATCCCTCAGGACGACGATGCCATCGTCGTCAGCGAAGGATCAACCTTGCCAAAAGCGGAGTCCGGAGGGCGGCTTCAAGGAGGGCTTTACCGTTCCAATTTCGTTCCTCTACCCGGGCTTTTGACCGGATCTGGCGGATCGAGAGTAACGAAAATAGGCCAAATTCTTTAGATCCGTTAGTCGTTTCGGTTCGAATCCCACCCTCTCCGCCATCATTCTGACCAATAAAATAGGGCATGATCAGTCCATTTTCTTGACATTGCGGCTCGCTGTACCTATTTTGTACCCTACTGCGCGATTTCGAAGGGGAGCATTGGATGTTGAACCTTTACCGGCGGCATCAGCCACCCTGCCCTCACGCGACCCGTCGCTATCGCAACTGCAACTGCCCAATCTGGGTCCAGGGCCGCACATCAGGTGCTCTGCGGCACGGCCGCCCATCATCATCGCGATCTGGTCCTCGAGTTCCTCGATCGAGACGAGATAGCGATCTTCTTTCGGCATCTGCATCGTGTAGCCCAACGCGCCACGGCTGCGCGGGATGATGCTGATCTTGCTCACAGGGTCACCGCTTGGGACGATGCTCGCCACGAGAGCGTGACCGCATTCGTGGAACGCAACGGTCTGGCGCTCTTTGGGATTCATGACGCGGCTGCGCTGCTCGAGCCCGCCGACGACGCGCTCGATCGCCGCCTCGAAGTCCTCGAACGTCACGTTGTTGGCGTTCCGCCGCGCCGACAAGAGCGCGGCCTCGTTGATGACGTTCGCCAGGTCGGCCCCGCTAAAGCCCGGCGTCACGCGGGCGGCCCGCTCCAGATCGAAATCGGGCGCAAGCGCGAATCGTCCGGCTGTGGATCTTCAGAATCTGCAGCCGGCCCATGAGATCGGGATTTCCGAGTACGACCTGGCGATCGAACCGGCCGGCACGCAGCAGCGCCGGGTCGAGCACCTCGGGCCGATTCGTCGCCGCCATGATAATCACGGGATGTTCGGCGTCGGCCTTGAAGCCGTCGATTTCCGCCAAGAGTTGGTTGAGCGTCTGCTCTCGCTCGTCGTTGGTGACCAGTCGTATTCCGCCGCCCCGGCTCTGTCCGATGGCGTCGATCTCGTCGATGAAGACGATAGCTGGAGCCGCGGCCCTGGCCTGATCGAAGAGATCGCGCACACGCGCCGCGCCGACGCCGACGAACTCTCGACGAACTCCGATCCGCTCGTCTCGAAGAACCGGACGCCGGCCTCTCCGGCGGTGGCCTTGGCGATGAGGGTCTTGCCCGTCCCGGGCGGGCCAACGAGTAGCACGCCTTTCGGAATCCGTCCACCGAGGCGGGCGAATTTCTGCGGTGTCTTCAGGAACTGGATGATTTCCTGCAGTTCCGCGATCGCCTCATCCGCGCCTCCGACATCCGTGAAGGTGACGCCCACTTCCTCGGCTTTCACCTCGGTTGCCTTGCTCTTTGCGACGCCGAAGACCCCGCCACCCATCCGACCAGCGAGATTGCGACTCGCGAGCGACCATAGCCCCGCCATCAGCAGGAGCGGCAACATCCAGCTCAGGATGAAGGTGGCAATGGGACTCGGCGGGGCCTCTGCGCGGTAGGTCACATGCGCGGTGCCGAGTTCTTTCAACAGGTCGGGGTCGCCGTTCGGCGGGGCGAGCGTGACGAATCGGCTGGTCGCCTCCTCAGGCGATTTGGGTGCGGCGTTCTTCATGGCCCCCTGAATCTGTGACCCTAGCGTGACGTCGACGATCTGGCCCGCGGCGAGCTTCGCCTTGAACTCGCTGTAGGGGTTCTCGGCAGACCGGTGCAGGAACGGAGTGACGACGAACTGCAACAACCAGATGACGAGCACCGCCGGTCCGAGATAGGCGAAACCTGCCCGTAGCTGACCCTTCAACGGGGTCTGGTCATCGTCTGGACGGCCAGGATCTTTAGCACTGTCGCCGCGCCGACTCGCGGAAGGCGGAGTTCGAGCCGACGTTGGCACTGCCATCGAAGGACTTCCTCAGGAGCAAATAAGCAATGGTCGTACCGATGCTCCGCAGGAACTTCGATCACCAAAGAGCCCGCAGACGGCCTGGCGGGCTGCTTAACGACCGCCGCCCCAGGATTTCGCGCGCTCGTGGAAAAATTCCCATTCGGCCGGGAAGCTGTACCGTCGATTCGGCACTCCTGTGCGCCGTTCCGGCAGGTTTGTTGCTCACTTCTCCTGCGTGGGCGAAGCACCACGTGCAGTCTCCGTGGCACGGTTGCTGCTTGATTACGTGAAGTAAAGAGAGAGTGTTCCATGCGATCTCTTCGTGGTCTTCCGGTGCTCGCTGCATTGGTACTGACGGTGCCCGTCTTCGCGGCAGACAGCCTGATGACGGCCGCGCAGGCGAAGTTCAAGCCGATTCCCACCACGCCGCCGGCGCTTCCGGGCAACCCCACGAATCCCGCGAAGGTCGAGCTCGGGAAGATGCTGTACTTCGATCCGAGGCTCTCGGCCAGCCATGCGATCAGCTGCAATTCCTGCCACAACGTCGGCCTGGGTGGCGTCGACGCCTCGGAGACGTCAATCGGGCATCGCTGGCAGCGCGGCGGCCGCAACGCTCCGACCGTTCTGAATGCGGTCTTCAACAGGGCGCAGTTCTGGGACGGGCGCGCGAAGGATCTCGAGGAGCAGGCCGGCGGTCCCATGGTGAATCCGATCGAGATGGCGTCGCCGCAGGAGCACGTCAGCGAGCAGCTCAAGGCCATCCCGGGATACGCTGCTGCCTTCGAGGCGGGATTTCCAGGCCAACCGGCGCCGGTGACCCTCGCGAACGCACAGAAAGCCATTGCTGTCTTCGAGGCCACCCTGATCACGCCAAACGCACCGTTCGACAAATACCTGCAGGGTGATGAGTCCGCGCTGACGGGGACGCAGAAGCAGGGCCTGCAGCTGTTCATGGACAAGGGCTGCTCTGTCTGCCACAACGGCATCAACCTGGGCGGGGGGATGTACGCGCCCTTTGGCGTCGTGGAGAACCCGGGCGCCGAACTGCTGCCGCCGAACGACAAAGGACGTTTCACGGTGACGAAGTCGGTGAGCGACCAGTACGTATACAAAGTGCCCACGTTACGGAACATCGCGTTGACCGGGCCGTACTTTCATACCGGTCGGTCGTGGGACTTGCGTCAGGCCGTGGCTGTCATGGGCGTGAGCCAACTGGGAGCGCAGCTCACCGCAGAGGAAACGGAGAAGATTGCCGCGTTCTTCGACGCCCTCACAGGCGAGCAGCCGAAGATCGTGCACCCGATTCTGCCGCCGAGCGTCGCGGGGACACCGCGGCCTCAGCCGTAGACGGAGCGAGAACCCCGCATTGTCCCAGCTCTCGGCCGAGCTGACTGATCACGCCGCGCGATCGTAATAGTTGAGCAGACCACCGAGACGCGGACGCCGACGAATCCGGCCAGCCGCATCCGTCGTTGGCGCGCGCTCGATCACTTCGTTCTCAATCCCCTGATGATTGCGCTCCCAGTGATAGTGCGCGACGTATTCCGTGATCGCCCGTCGAAAATGGCGCTCGCCGAGCGGAATCAGCCGATCGAGGCATTCCGCCTTGATCGATCGCACGAAACGCTCGGCGTAGGCATTCGCATTGGGCGCGCGATACGGCGTCAGCACGACGCGGATCCCCGCCTCGCGCAGTCGGGTCCGCATCGGCGCGCTCCATTTCGTGTCGCGATCACAGATCAGGACGCGATGGTGCACGAGCCATCCGTCATCGGCGACCGTCAGCGTGCGGACGACTTGCTGCATGAAGCGGTCGTCAGGATGCGGCGTCGAGCCCACGATCTGTACGCGGCGTGAGGCGAGGTCGATCACAAACACGGTGTAGTAGGTCACCAAGCCGCGCCACGTCCAGACTTCCGTCGCGAAGAAGTCCGCGCCCGCGATCGCGCCCCAGTGCGCGCGCAGGAACGTCTGCCACGAGGTCGGCCGCTCCGGTACCGGCGGAATCCCGTGCACCTTCAGGATTCGGGCGATGGTCGAGCGGCCGACGCGATGCCCGACGTTCTTCAACGCGCCTTGGATCCGCGTGTAGCCCCACGTCGGATTCTCCACGGCCATGCGCACGGCCAGCCGCCGAATCTCGGCAAGCACGCCGCGCCGACTGGACCGGGGCGTCGCGTACGTCCACTCGTGGGCGACCAACTGTCGGTGCCACCGGAGCAACGTGTCCGGCGTGACAACCGTCGCGATTTCCCGCAACGCCTGACTGCCCAGCCGGCGCGCTCGCACCGCCAGGCGACGCCGATCGTCATCCGTGAAACGCAGGCGCCGCCCACCGAGCTGCCGGCGCAAGAGGCGGTTCTCTTCGATCAGGTAGGCGAGCGCCTCCCGCTCGCGGCGCTCGAGCCAGCCGGTCAGGACCAGCAACAGCATCTGGAGGGCCGGAGGGGCGATCACGAGCGGCAGCTTATATCACAGCAGGCGGGCTTCAACCGCGACGACAGCGCGATCGAGTTTTGGGACACAACGCCCTAGTCGCGGCGGGGAAAATACCGACTCTGCCGGATGGGCATGATCCGCGTCGCTCGGTACCCTGTAAACGTGAAGTGTGCTGGGCGGAAGCAAGGCGTCGGTCTCGTGTTCTTGGCCGCAGCAATGGCCGGAATGGCTCCGGCGCCCGTTCACGTCACGGCGGCACAGCCCGCCATCACAAATCTGCGCGGCTTGAGCGCATCCGTCGAAGCGCTTGCGAAGAACGTGGCGCCCGGTGTGGTGCAGGTCCTCGTCACGGCCAGCCTGCCTGTCCGGGGCAGCTCTGAGTCGGGCGTCTCCTTTGGACGTCAGCGTGGTCCTTGGATCCGGCGTCGTCCTCTCCGACGACGGTTACATCATCACGAACGCGCACGTCGTCGACGGCGCTGAGCGCGTGCGCGTCGTTCTCCATCAGCCTAGGGGTGATGACCCGCTTGGAGACTTTCTGATGGGCGAGGCTGCGCAGCCGCTGGAGGCGCGAATCATAGGAACGTCGAGCGAGACCGATCTGGCGCTGCTGAAAGTGGAAGCCACAGGGTTGAAAGCCATCCCACTGGCCGACTATCGACGGGTTCGGCAGGGTCAGCTCGTCTTCGCGTTCGGCAGCCCAGAAGGCCTTGCCAACTCCGTGACGATGGGCGTCGTCAGCGCGGTCGCTCGGCAGCCAGATCCCGACAGCCCGACGCTGTATCTTCAGACTGACGCGCCCATTAATCCCGGCAACAGCGGAGGCCCGCTCGTCAACGCCGAGGGCCAGCTCGTTGGCGTCAGCACATTCATCCTGTCGGACTCGGGAGGCAGCCAGGGATTGGGCTTTGCCATTCCGAGCGCCGTCGTCGCGTGGGTGTACCCCGACCTGCGGACGTACGGACATCTCCGTCGCGCCGTCGTGGGGATCGAGGTGCAGGCAAATTCCGCCGACTACGCCGCCGCGCTGAACCTGCCACAGTCCTCCGGCGTGCTGATTTCGGACGTGCTTCCGGCCAGCCCCGCCGCAATGGCCGGGGTGCAACCTGGCGACATCGTGGCGGCCGTGGCCGGGCACCCGACGCCGACGGTCGCGCAATTCGGAATCGACATGGCGGCGCACAGGCCCGGCGACACTGTGACGATGGAGATCCTTCGCGAGAAGCGGCGGATCCCGTTGACGATGGTTGCCATCGAGAACACAGGAACCGACCCGCGAACGTCCGCTCGCGCAGAGCCCGGCGTTCACACGGTAGTTCGTCTCGGAATCATCGGAATCGACGTGGACGACGACGTTGCTACTCAACTCCCGAGGCTCCGCGAGCGATCGGGCGTGCTCGTGGTCGCCCGCGACGAGAAGTCGCCGGGCGTGGACGACCCGCTGACAAGCGGCGACATCATCCACTGTGTCAACGCATACGCCGTGCGCAGCCTCGATGGACTGCGGGCGATCCTCGACGGCTTCACGCCGGGCGCACGCATTGCGGTCCAGGTCGAGCGCGGCGCCCGGATGCGCTACGTAATCGTTCACCTTCCAAAGTGAAAGGAAACCATATCGAAAATCGGCTCGAGCCTGGGGTGTATCATCACGATTGCTTGCGCCGTTTGATCCATCGCATCGCCTCCCTCGCCGTCGTTTGCGTCTTCGCGACGCTGCCGTCGCTCGCGCGCGTCCACGACCGCTTGACGGCGCATGACGACGTCACGAGGTTCAGGCTGAGCCAGAATCTCGAGCGACCGCACCAGAAGGTAGACGCTGCTCCACTCGTGGCAATGCCGGTGTTCTGGATCGTCGCCGACACCACCCCGCACTTGCTCGTCGTCGAGACGCATTCGTCGCCGCTCGCGGCGGGGTTCGTTTCCCTGACCGATTCCCGCGCCCGCCCGTCCGCTGATCGCCTAACGGTTGTCATCGATCGTTACGTTCAGCAGGATGGATGTCCCATGAATTCGTGTCTCCCGTATATGTCGTTGCCGCGCTTGCGCTGACTGCCGCCGGCGTGCAGGCGCAGTCGAGCGAGTCGCACATCGACTTCTCGCGCGCGCCGAGCGCGTTTCCCGACGTGCTCAACCCGTACAAGCCCAACCCAATTCCGCCGCTCGACCTAGAGAACTCGCCGAGGCTGCACGACCTCCTATGCAGGGCGGCAAGGTGCAGCTCTCCCTTGCACAAGCGCTCGCCCTAGCCATCGAGAACAACCTCGACATCGCGGTGCAGCGCTACGTCCGCCCGATCGCCGAGGCCGACATGTTGCGCACCAGTTCCGGTCAGGCGGCGCGGGGGATTCCGGGTGCGCTGGTGCCGAGCGGGCTGAGCGCCGGCGCGCTCGGCGTCGGCGTGAACCAGGCTGCGGGCACGGGCGGCGTCGGCGCCGCGGGCGGGATCTCTGGAGGCGGCGGCGCGGTCAGCGTGCCGCAGGTCGGCACGTTCGACCCGGCGATCAGCTTCAGCGCGAGTTACGACCACACGGCGGCGCCACTCAACAGCACGGTCGTCGCGGGCGTGCCGCTCGTGACCACCACGTCGGCGGCGAGCAGCGCCAACTACGTGATGAGCCGCGCACCGCGGCGACGCGCGACCACCGACTGCGGGTGCGACGACTCCATCGCGGTGTTAGCAGGCGCTTGTTTACCAGACCCGAGGAACAAGTCGCTTCGTCCGTGCGGCGTACGTTGCGTATTCGGCGCCAAACGTGTCCCTCATCATCTGCTCCTCCGGATGAACACGAAGCGCGAACAGGATCGCGAACGCGACTAGGTTCGACGGACCTGCCACCCAATTCGGGATGACCAGCGCATAGCCCAAGGAATACAGCACTAGCGCCGAGTACATGGGATGGCGAATCCAGCGATACACGCCTTCCGTGATGAGTCGATGCTGTTCACGCACCTCGAGAGTGATTGACCAATTGGTGCCCAGATCAGCGTGCGACCTGTAGAAGAGCCAAAGGCCGACGACAAAGCAGGTCGCCCCGGCGACGAGTGGGCCGAGAGTCAGCGGGTACTCGGCGAACGAGAGCACAGGTGACGCGAGCCAGATCAGAGGGATGAAGAAGCCAACCCACGCCAGAACCAACAGGCCAGTCTCGAGGGACGTCTTGTGGCTCTTGGTGACCTTGACGTTTCGACTTCGTCGGCCATGCGGGGCACGAATGGCAATCATCGTCAGGGTGCCCGCGATGACTATCAGCTTCGCGATCCACGGGTTCACGGCAACCCCTTGTTCCTTCACCTGAGCAAGGACGACCTCGCGAATGAGCCTGTCCGGCTAACGCGCCAAATGAGCCGCGCGCCCGTGAGACATGATGGCATGGACCGTGGTTCGCAAATGAGCGAACTCCGTTCGTCCACGTGTGGAGAAGTCGAACCGCGTTTGCTGCACTGGCTCTCCGGCGATGGCCTCGGCAAGCGACGGGACCGGCCCCTGCGCGGCTTCGAGTACGACACCGTGCCTACGAATAAGAGCGAGAGCTTGGCGTAAGGTCATCGCCATATTTGCCTTCCGTCGGCCCAACGGCCAGGCATCAGCCGCGGCGCGCTCGTTTTGCCGGCGCTGACGGCTGCATGCCGTGTTAGGCCGACACGGAGATCCTACTGAGACGGCCGAGCCTTCTCCTCAAGGTCGGCTGGCAGATCAAGCGACAATCCGGATCCCACCGCACGTAGGCTCGACCGAGCTGGCCAGATGTTGTCTTCGCCTTTCACGACGATGAGGAAATCGGGCCGAAGATGTTGGCCCGCATCGCCAAACGAACCGGTTGAACCGGGAAGATTTGTAGCGTGCTGTTCTTCCAGACTGTCTAACGGTCCGCGTCAGCCACGGCGCCCTCCATCCGATCCGCCGACGGCTGCATGCGGAGGTTAGCCAGCCGCCTTACTCCTGTTTTTTCGCGCGTAGATGCAGAAAGTACGCAACGATCTGAGCATCCTGCATGTCGGGGCAATTCCGGACGGTTTCGTCACTGGGCCGTGGTTCCGCAAGGCGCTCAATCACGAACCCGGTGTCGATCAGGAGATTGACCCACTCACTGACCGTTCGCGTGAACTTCGGCACCCGAAATCGTCGTAACCCGTTACGCACCTCAGGCGGCGCCGCTCCGAAGATCCACTCAGTGACCTCTCCCTGTAGCCGCCGGAAGTAGTCGCCAACCTCGACGGCGTAGGTCGCACCTTCTCGATTACGCAGATTTCGGCGATGTGGCGTTGCGAAACACGGATGCTCGATTGAGAACTGGAAGAAGCCGCCCGGCTTCAAAATCCGGTGCGCTTCAGCAAGAACGCGCTCAGTCTCGGGAATGTCCATCAGGCTCATGAACCCCACGGCGAAATCGAACGACCTGTCGCTGAACGGAAGCGCGACGGCGCTCGCCACGCGGTAGTCAATCTTTCGCGGCTCGCGGACCTCCTCCTCTTTCGCATACCGGATGAACACCTCCGAGATGTCGACGGCCGTGACCTGGGCGCCACGCTCGGCCAAGAGTCGCGTGTTGTGCCCTTCGCCACAGCCGATATCGAGACCGGAAAGGCCGCGAACATCGGGCAGTAGTTCAAAGAAGGTTGGAGTATTGAGGTAATCCCGGTAGACGTCGTAGCCGCTTCTGGCCAGTCGTGTCCAGACTTCGGCGTTTTCGTTCCAGTGTTGGCCGGCCTCTTCGTGGTTCACTGTTGTGTCACGTGTTTCTGCCTAACGTGCGGCTTCAGCCGCGGCGCTTCCCGATCGCACGAGGCGCTCGGCTGCGAGCGGTGATGAGCCAGGCCTCGGTCGCTGCCCGGCAGTCGATCAGAGATATCGCCTGACGCGGGCGAGATAGCCCCTGTAGTTCTCCCCGAACTTCTCAGAGAGATACCTCTCCTCCGGTAGCACCGCAATAAAATGCACGGTGACAAGCGCCGGCACCGCGAACAACGAGATCCAGAGATTGTTGACCGCCAGACCGAGGCCGAGTTCGAAGAGAGTGATGCCGAGATACATCGGATTCCGGGTGAAGCGGTAGGGTCCTTTCAAAATGAGTTCGGGCGAGGGCTTCCAAGGGATGGGATTCTGTCCCGTTCGCGTGAAATGAACGCGCGCCGAAGCGACGAAGCCCAATCCTGCTACAAGAATGAGAAGGCCACCGATGGCGCTGATCACTCTGCGGACCGGAACTGGAGCGGGCCCTGCCACGTACTCGAACGCCACGCCCAGAAGAATGCAGCCCAGAAATACGAGCGGCGGTGGAAACCGGACGTGAGCGCCCCGTTCGACGGGGTTGGTTGCAGCCATGGCACCTTGCTCAGAAGAGAGTAAACGAGCTTCTGTCGCGTGTACGTCCACGACTCCGACAATTCCGCGTCTGGCTAACGTCCGCGTTTCAGCCGGGGCGGCTCATGATGGCACCGGCGGCCGCCGGCTGCAAACGCATGTTAGCCAGCTCGCCGCGATGGGCGGCGGACCGACCGCTGCGCTGTGAGCGGCCTGCAAAGTTCCAACCTGCAGGGGTGGGGGCGGTGCGCAACAACGTCTGTGTATCCCTCGACCGTCCCGCGTCGGCGATACCCGTTGAGGATCCGGAGGCCGCCTACTCCGTTCTTAACGCGATGAGCGGATCGACTGTCGCCGCACGGTGTGCCGGCAGGTAACACGCGACCAGCGCCACGCTGGCGAGAATGCCGGCCGCGCCCACCATCGTCCTTGGATCCGATGATCCGACACCAAACAGGAAGACCTTGAGGACAGGCGTGACTACCAGGGCTGTGGCGAGGCCGGTGCCGAGTCCCAGTGCGACCATCGCCATTCCTTGCAGCATGACGAGCCTCAGCAGGCTCGCCCGGCTGGCGCCTAACGCGGCACGAATCCCGAACTCACGCGTCCGCTGCGCGACCGCAAAGGTGATCACCCCGTAGAGGCCCATGGCGGCCAGTACCGACGGCGACCGTCGCAAACGCCGTCAACAGAGCCGAGCGGAGGCGGTCGGCCGCCACGTCGTCAATTTTGAGCTGGTCGAGCGTGGCGACATCTGCCAGCGCCTGGCCACGATCGACGGCCGCCACCGCTGCACGGATCGACGCCTGGACACCGGTGGGTTCGCGCATGGTTCGCACCACCAGCGCCTGATAGCGTGTCGGGTTCTGCTCCCGGGTCGCGTACATGGCCGGTTCGGCCGCGCGGTCCCCAAACGGCGACACGCCTTCGTCGGCGATCACGCCGACAATGGTCCAACCGACGTCTGACCCGAAGTCGTTCTGGTCGATCGTGACACGCTTCATCAGCAGCCGCTCACCGACCGGGTGCACGCCCTGGAAGTATGTTCGCGCCATCGTCTGGTTGATCACGACCACAAGTGGGGCTCCGCCGCGATCGCTGTCCCGGAGAACGCGGCCCTCGATCAGACGTAGGCTCAGTGCGCGAAAATATGACGGGCTCACCACCTTGAACCCCGCGACCGGTCGGTTTCCATAGGCCGCGGCGGGCTGCCCGGCAATCTGAAACAGCCTGCCGATCGGAGTGCCCTGCGTCGGCAGCGTATCGGCAAAGGCCACGTCCCGAATCCCGGGTTGCGACTGTAGACGGCTGGCGATCCGATCGAGGTACGCGTTGAGGGCCACACTGGACGGGAAGCGTGTTGCCGCGATCGGGAGTCTCGCCGTCAGGACATTGGTCGAATCGAATCCGCTGTCGATCCGATGTGTCAGAGCGAAGAAGCTTTGAATCAGCAGTCCCGCGCCTGTGAGGAGAACGAACGCCAGGGAGACTTCGAGCACGACGAGTATCCGCCGGGCACCACGTTGTCCGCAGCCCGCAGTGCCGACGGTGCCTCCGCCTCCCTTGATCACCTCGATGAGCGATAGATGCGTGACGGCGGTCGCTGGTGCCAACCCAAACCCAATCCCGCTGAGCACGGAGAGAGTCAACGCGAAGAGCCACACCGGCCCGTCCATCGCGATCGTCGTGTCCGGCGGGAACGCGGCACGAAGGCCGGTTGTCGGGAGGGCGGCCTTGATGATCAGGAGCACGCCGTAGCCGACGACCACCCCACACAAGCCACCGCCAACGGCGATCACCAGGTGCTCCGCCATCACCTGTCGCACGAGGCGCCATCGTCCAGCACCAAGCGCGGCACGGATCGCCGTTTCGCGCGCTCTCCCGACACCGCGAGCGAGCGCGAGATTCGCGAGGTTCACACTCCCTATCAGCAGCACAGCGCCAACTGCGGCGAAGAGCAGGTACAACGACGCCTCAGTGTCCAAGCCAACCGGACGGGGGAACGGTCGGACGATCACGCCGTACCCCTGGTTCGATTCGGGATACGCGTTGGCCAACCGCTCGCCGATGGCATTCATTTCTGTGCGTGCCTGCGCGATCGTGACACCGCGCTTCAGCTTCGCCACCGCGCTCAATTCGTGGTCAGTGCGCAGGGGAATCACATCAAATGTCAGCGGCCTGAACAGCGCCGGGGCGTAGAAATCGACACTCGTCCGCGCGGGCATGACACCGATGACGGTGCAGACCTCACCGTCGAGACGAACGGATCGTCCGACGACGGCGGGATCCGAGCCGAACTGCGAGGCCCATAACCGGTGACTGAGTACCACGACGTCGGCGTGGCCCGGCTGATCGTCGCCGGGCGCAAAGGTACGCCCGAGCGCCGCGTGCAACCCGAACACGTTGAAATACGAAGGCGAGACGAGCGACCCCACGAGGAAGACCGGCTCGTCGCCGCTGCTGAGCGTCACCGTCCACCAACGCGCGGCAGCGGTCAGTTCGAAGACCGCATTTTGCTCGGCCCAATCACGATAATTCAGCTTGGAGATTGGCCTTGGACCGCTGAGGTTGGGCCAAGACTCAGCGAGGGCCACGATCCGATCAGCGTCGGTATACGGGAGCGGGCTTAGCAGCACGGCACGGATCACGCTGAAGATTGCCGTATTCGCTCCCACGCCAATCGCGACGGTGAGCACCGCGACAATCGCGGCCCCAGGACTCTTCCGAATCAATCGCAGCGCATACTGCAGATCCTGGATCATGGATTCATCCGATTGAAGCGTAGCCGCGTCGTGGCGAGCGATGCGCCGAGCGCGACCGGTAGTCAGTACGGCGTTTATCGCGACTTAAACGTCAGACATCATCAGCGCGGCTTTGTCGAGTGATGTGTTCGGCTCTTCGTTCCGTCCACGCGTCTAAGCGATTCTGCAGGTCCGGCTAACGTTGGCGCTCAGCCGCGAGCCGCACGGGATCGTTTCCTCGACTTCGCCTTGCGCTTCGCGCGGCTCGTCGGCTGCAGCGCCTTGTTAGACCGCATGTGCCTCTTTGCGTGGCTCAGCACGTTGATGACAACCCCGTTCGGATCGGCGACGAAGAAGCGCCTCACGCCCCATGGTTCATCAGCCAGCGGATAAACAATTTTGAGGTTCCGTTTGATGGCCAGCGCGTGGGCTCGATCCACGTCATCGACCTCAATCGACATTTGAGGCCGGACACCTCCAGCTTGCTCACCGCGCATCACGGTGACTTGGGCAGTCGGATTCGATTTCGATGCAAAAGTGATGACCCAGCCCATGTCCATAGCAATCTGAAAACCCAGAAAACCCGCGTAGAAATCTCGGCTCTCATCAAGATGATCGGAGCTGATGTCGGGTACGACTCTCCTGATGTTCATGGCGATTCAGCCTCCCGAAGACTTCACCGCTAAACTGCACTCCGCCTCGACGTCCAGGGTCTCTTCTGGTGAACGAAGGCGGTCTAACGGATCGGTCTTAAGCTGCGCCGCGGCCGACGCAGCTTCCGAGCAATGTGTGCGACGCCCGGCCGACTGACCTGGTCATTGGCCGGCAGGCGGTTGCCAAAGTTCTACCTTGTTTCCTTCTGGATCGATGACCCAGGCAAACTTCCCATACTCGGATTCGTCAATCTTCTCGAGCACATTGCAGCCTTCTTCCTTCAAGACCTTGACCAGGGCGTAGAGGTCTTCCACTCGGTAGTTGACCATGAAGGAAGCAGAGCTCGGAGCAAAGTGATCACTTTCTTGCGGATCGATTAACCAGGCAGTTGTGCCTGCAACCGGCTTGCCCTCGGCGTCGGTCCAATCGAAGGCAGCTCCGCCCCATTCTTGGACATCGATTCCGAGGTGCCGCTTGTACCAAGCCTGTAGTGCCGGAGCGTCTTTGGCTTTGAAGAAGATGCCGCCAATGCCAGTGACCCGCTTCATAGAACCTCCGAGGTCGGGTGGTGGTGAGGGAGCGTGTATTGTCTGCGGCCTAACTCCGCGTTTCAGCCGCGGCGGCGGCTTTTGCTTCGTGGACGCTTCTTCCGTTCACCGCTGGCCGTCGTCGGCTGCAAACGCCTGTTCGCCGGCTTTCGACCCAAGAGTGTGTCGTATTCGGCATGCGATCCAATCCAGAACCAGACGCGATCGTGACCCGATTCGACGGCGAGCGCGCGATAGTGAAGACCGACCCGCGCAGACATGAACTGGCCGACCTTCTTGAATGCAGCGACGGATGAGTGGGATTGGTTTTGAGGAGTTGATAGCAGCGATCAGCGAGCTGGCGAACTTCTCGGGGCAAGCCGCGGTACGCTCGCCAGAACCGCGGGACTGGCCCGATGCTTCACAATTCCGTGGTTCGGCCCGCACGGTCATCCAGCAAGGCCTCACGCGCCAGCGCGTCCAAGCGGCCCGCCGCCACGTCTTCCTCGAATTCGCGATCCCACGCAGCCGCGTCGAATTCCGCGAACCACTTGCGAAATTTGGCAAGTTCTCGCTTGGGCAACCGTCGAACCGCGCCGGTGATCTGTGCAACGGTCGTCATGAGAAGAGCCTACTCCGACCCTGTGGAAGGATCAATGTTGACCAAGATTTCGTCCGGCTAACGCCCGCGCTGAGCCGCGGTACTCATATCACCGTGCGCCGACGGCTCCAGCGCGTTGTTCGGCCGCCGGCGAAGTCGTATGCCTCAAAAAAATCCCTGCGAAACGAAATGCGTGATGGTCGCCGCGAAGGCCGTTCCTACAATCAGCAGTACCACTCGCCCCAGGCGCCACGCCGCGTCGAGGCCGGAGAACTGAACGAAGAGGTCTGCCAGGTACACCGCACAGTATGCGACATTGGCGAGGACGGCCAGAATGAATAAGCCCAGAAAGAGATCCAATGAAACCTTTTCTCGCGAAGCGGGCCACGCCAGAAAGAGGTGCGCTACGACGACAGAAGCGAGGACGGCGTTGTAGATGAGCCTGCGGGGTTCCCAGTAGCGCAGCGCATTTGCCGCGTAGGTACTAAGACGAATGAAGAAGCCTCCGCCGAATGCCGCGGAATTTCCACGACCTTCTCTCAGTTCGTCCATTGTTTAAGTCATTCCGTTTCTTGTCGGCCGAACGCCCGAAATGAGCCGCGCGCCCGGGCGACATGATGGCATGGACCGTCAGGCGGTCGGCTCCATTTGGATGTTAGGCAGCGCCATGAAATGATCGTTCGGCTGCCCTTCCAAGGTTGCAGACGGCGCACGTGGTTCGCAAATGAGCGAACTCCGTTCGTCCACGTGTGGAGAAGTCGAACCCCGTTTGGACTACGAGCAACCGCACGCGCCAGCGGGTTCCGCCGTCTCCAATCCATCGATGGAATAGCCGTCATACCGCCAACAATCGAGGCCGCCGATCAACTCCTTAACGCGGAATCCGAGCTCGAGCATGTTCAGCGCGCCTTTTGTCGAGCCGTTACAACGGATCCCATCACAGTACGTAACGATCAAGGCCCCTTTATCAAGGTGGGCCGTCGTGGCCGTACCCATCGTTCGATGCGGGATATTAATCGCGCCGGGAATGTGGCTTCTCCGGTAGGTCTCCGGGGATCGTGTATCGACAAGAAGAATCTTGTCTCCTCGCCCAAGCGCCTCGTTCAGGTCCCAGGGATCAATTTCGTACTCGAGCTTCGCTTTGTAGTGGCTTAGTTGGTCGTCCATAGGTGACCCCTATCAGGAGTATTGACGTTGCCCCCACCGACTCAGCCTGCTATTTGCCCAATCTAAGCGCGTGGTCGCTACATGGTGCCCGAGCCTGCCCGGATCGCAGCGGGATTACTCAAATTGGCTTCGTGCTCAATTAGAAACTTTCACGTGTCCGCCTAACGACGGCGTTTCAGCCCCGGCGGGCCATGATCGCATCGGCCGCCGACGACTGCAAACGCTTGTTAGGCCGCGTACTACTGGTCATCCGACGACGCTGCGCGAAGCTGGGCTCGTAGGCTCTTCGTGAAATTCGGATGCGCTTTTCCCCAAGCGAGCGCAAGTCGCCAGGCTTCCTGCAGGCGTTCGTCGTGCGCCCAATGGGAGAACAGCGGCCTCATCGGCGCCTGTTCGAGTACGTGTTCCAAGAACCCCGTCTCGATGGCTCGGCGGACGTCATCGTCCCCCGCTAAGAACAACGTCGTAACCGCATCGACTGCTGATTGAAGGATTTCGCGCGCGTCCTTCATGTGTGCGAGCTGATCAAACCACGCCTCGAGTTCGCCCGCGGCCTCGTATCGAGTAAGCGCAACGCCGCCTTGAGGATTCTCCCGAATGCATCCCAGAAGGTAACGTTCGATGAGCGTGCACGTCTCGGCCGTCTCTAGCTGCGGCTCGACGCCTCGTGAGTCAACTGGTACAGCAGGGCATCGGCCTGGACATTGGCCGCTTGGTGAATCCAGCCGCGAACACGCTGTCTTGGAATAGGACCATCGGATTCGAGCGCATTGAGAATGGACCGATTGAGTTCATCCATCAGCTGAACGAGTCTCTCAAACGCTGCTGGACTGAGCTTCTGGGTCAGGATGGTGTGCAGTTGCTGCTTCCAGACTTCTTCCCCTGACAGCTCGTCGGTCACCTTGGGTTGGTCTGGTTTCGCTGCCGCTTCTTTCTTGTCCTGAGCGCGAACGAAACGGACGACCTCTTGGGGATCGACCTTGTCGACGTTCTTCGCTTTGGCCGTCAGAGACCACACACCACGCTTCGAGTTCTCAACCAACCCGAATTTCTTCAAATGCGTTCGGGCCCATGCCAGAGTCGACCGGCAAGGCCAAATCGTTTCCGACTCATAAGATGACCGTCTAACGGCTAGCGCTTGAGTTGCGGCGCTCACGATCGTGATGCGCCGCCGGCTCCAATCGCGGGTTAGGCTGCGCGGTCAGGTTCACAACTCGCTAGCAGCTCGATCAATTCGTCGAAGGTTGCGCTCCCTGCAAGAACAGCCTCCTGCGGTAGTCGTCCCGTTGCTTCCACCGCCTCGATTGCCTCCCTTGGGGACAAGCCTCGTGCGGCAACGAGCCAAGCCGCGAGCACGTGACCGGTTCGGCCATTGCCGCCCCAGCAATGGACCACCGCGCGTTCGCCGCCAATCTCGGCGGCACGCAGGAACGGCAAAATATTTCCTCTGAGCGCTTGCCGTGAGCAGAGATGGTGGTCAGCGATGGGCTCCATCAGCACGCGGGTTGCGTCGAACAGCCTCTTGTACTCGGCCTCAAGATTAACCGGAAAGCCGGCTAACTGCCCGGCGTCGAGGAGACAACACACTCGAGTGATTCCTTGAGCACGCATGAAGTCCGCCCATACAAAGATACTGGTGGGTGACGCGTCAGGCGTGCGCGCTCCGTACGCTGTCCGCTCGCCGCTCTGGGCCGGCCCGAAGTGGAAGTCCGAGTCCATCACCCCTTCGCGAAGTCTGGCCGTCAGCCTAACGTCCTGTTTCAGCCGCGGCGGCTCCAATATCGCCCAGTATGGCGTGCGCATATGCCACTTCCTAGCTAGACCGTCTAACTAGTATTGGAGTAGTCCGCTCAACTCGATTCGCAATGATACGCCTGGCTGCAAGGCGGGCCCGTCACCTCTCATCAGGTTGGCCTGGCGAATGTTGCTATTCACCAGCCTTCCGGGCCATGCGTACTTGCGGATATGGGGATCACTGCGACCGGCCGCAAATAAACATGACCGTGCCCCGACGAGCGGATGCGGATCATTGCGGCGACCCTGCGCGTAAACATGGCTACCACCGATCAATGGGCTCTTCACGCCTGAGGGCCTCAACGGCGTCTCGTCTCAAGGCAAGGCTTTGATGAAAAACCGCGGCGGGCCCAACGTCAACCGCTGTTAGATTCACGACGCCCCGACTAAAAAACTGACACCTCTGACGCAATCAAACGGTCGAGTGCGATGCTGAAGTACTTGAAGTGGACGGGCGAGCATGGGCAGCCGGCCCCGGCGCCGGTCACGAACAACCTGACCCTCAACAACGTGACCGTCGTGCCGGTCGAACGGCTGACGGACGAGGAACTGGCGTTCTCCCTCCGACTGGCCGAGAAGGGCCGCACGAGCGCGCGTGACGGCCACTACGACGTGCATTACCGCCCGCCGCTAGTAGGGGTAACCTTTGAGCCTTGGCGTCCTGGGCTTCCAATCAGGTAGGGAAGCGTATTTGTCACCAATTGGCATCTTGACCCTCGGCAGACTCTGGGCGTCCAGTGTCTCGTCCTCCGGGATGACCTCGTTGATGTTGAGCAGATACGCCGTCAACGCGTAGACCTCATCGGCCGTTAGCGTCCCCTCTCTATTGAGGGGCATCCCGCGATTGATGTAATCCCAGACCGTCGTTGCGAACGGCGCGCGAAGCGGCAGGATTCGCCCTCGCGCCCAGACGTCAGGATTCTTGGGATCTTTGCTTTTTAGATTGGGCGCCGTACCGCCTATCCCCGCCGCGCCGTGGCATCCCGCGCATCCCTTCGCGCGATAGAGCTGCGCGCCCTCCTTGGCAGTGCCTTTTCCCGGCGGGAGTTCTTCTCCGGTCGGGCCGATGGAGATATCCAACGCGCGGATTTCCTCAGCGGTCGGCGTGCGTCCCACGCCATAGGTAGGCCCCTGCGCCAGCGCGGAGACGCCGATCAGCAAGGCGAACGCGAACGCAATGAGGAGAACCCTACGCGTTCCCATTGGTCACGCTCCCGTCGCTGGCGATCTTCCAGGGCTGAATGCTGTTGTCCAACCCTGGCACGCTGAATGTTTCATCGAAGGGCTTGTTCCAGTACTTGGCGATCTGTGCGCGCGACGGTTCAACCTGACCGATCTCGTCCGTGCAGCGCGACTGGAGCTCCGTTTCGCTTCCGTCCCAATTCCACTGATAGGCAAAACGGGCATGGGCCATACGCTGTGGCGTTCCCTTGAACTCCGCCTTGTTCCATTTCTTGCCGCCGTCGGTAGACACTTCCACCAGCTTGATAGCGCCGCCACCGGACCAGGCCAGACCGCTGATCTCGTAGAAACCCTTGCCGGGCAGCTGTTGTCCGCCCGAGGGGAACGTGATGACCGACTTGGGCCCGATCTGGTAACTCAATGCCGCTTCTTTCTCTTTCGCGTCCTCATGAAGATGCCCATAGTCGTTGTAGTTCATGTAGTACCGATCGACGATCTTGATTCGTCGCAGCCACTTGGTGTGAAAAATTCCCTCGAAGCCGGGGACCATCAGCCGCAGCGGAAATCCGTTCTGAGGCCGCACGGCCTCGCCGTTCATGCCGTAGGCCACGATGCAGTCGTCCATCGCCTTGGCGATCGGCATGCTCGACGCGCCCTTCACTTCCTCCACCCCTTCTGCGACGAACCAGGATGCCCCGCCTTTCAGTCCGCACTCCTTGAGCAGCGTCGAGAGGAGCACGCCGGTCCACTCGGCGCAACTCGTCATGCCGTGCGTTTCTTGAACGGTTTTCGCGCTCCGCGACGATCGATTCCCTGCGCACTCGATGAAATGAAGGCGGGTGACGGACGGGAGGCGCTTCAAGTCCTCCATGGTGAAGGTCAGCGGACGGTCGACCAGGCCGTGGATCATGAAGCGATGCTCCCGCGGATCGATGTCCGGGAGGAAGGATCCACGAGTCGTCGCGAAGTAGTGGAGCGAGGATGGTGTGATCACCCCGACGGAGTCCTGAAGCGGCGATGCCACATGAAACGTAAGCCCGAAGTCATCGGGCGACGGCCGGCCGCCGTGGGGGATGCGGACCGACTTCACATGCTTAGAACGATCGCCGTAGGCGATTTGACCATCCTTGTCGCCCTTGATCATGGGCGGGGATGCATGTGTCACTGGTTCCTGGCCGAGCGCGGGTGCCGCGGCTCCCAGGGTCAACCCACCGGCCAAGGTGGCGCCGCTCTTCAGGAGATCCCGCCGATTGAAGCCTTTCGAACCCATCGGTCTCTCCTTCGCAGATGAGCCTAAGAGGAAATCGCTTACCCGAAGTCGAAAGTATACGCCCGTCTCGGGGTCCAATCGAGCAAGTCCGGAGTGCCCTTGGACCTCCCTTGTCACGCTTCGTCGGTGAACACTTCGCGACTTTCCAGGACTAATCCAACGTGCGCCTCTGCCTCTGACGCTCAGAAGCTCACAGCCGAGTGAGCATTATCTCGAGGTGACTGTTTGGCCGTCAGGCAGTCATGCACTACGCTCTCAAGCGTTCGCGCAGTGCTGGTGCTGCCGGCCTCTGCTCACATCCTTGGGGACATTGTCGTCGCGTCGTGAGGTGATGCCGACCTCACGGCGAACATCAGGAGATGCGCCATGAATCGTCGGTCCTTCTTGCGGCAGTCGGGCGCGTTTGCCGGATTGGGCCTGGCCGGCCTCGCCGGATGCGGGAGGCGCGAGAGTGCGCGAGCAGCCGGCGGGGAGGCGCTGCCGTTTTACGACGCGGTGGGGCCGATCGTTCCGATGCGGGCGCATGTCGATCGGATCTTCCGAACGACGGTGTGCCTGAGGCCATTTCGCGCCGCCGGGCCAAGGACGGACGTCGAACACGTGGGCAACAAGGTGGTCGTGCACAACTTTGGACACGGCGGAAGCGGGTGGTCGCTGTCGTGGGGGGCGGCTGATCTCGCCGTGAAAAAAGCTCGCGAGGCCGCGACGGGAAGCCGCGATGTGGCGGTGATCGGTTGCGGCGCGCTGGGCTTGACGGCGGCGATCACGGCGCAGCGAACCGGGCTGCGCGTGACGATCTTTGCGAAGGAACGGCCGCCGGACGTGCGGTCGTCGAGGGCGACCGGCGTGTGGAGCCCGGACTCGCGCATCGCGTTGACGTCGGCTGCGGCTCCCGAGTTCGGCGCTCAGTGGGAGGCGATGGCGCGGACGTCGTTTGCCATGTATCAGAGCTACCTCGGGCTGCCGGGAACTCCGGTTGAGTGGACGGATGCGTACGCGCTCTCGGACACGGCACCGTCAGGAAGCAGTGGGGCTGAACGAGCAGTGGTGAGCCCTGGGCCGGCGAAGCGCCCGGAGAACTCCGCGACCCATGACTTTGCGCACTACGAGTCGCGAATTGCGGACATCACGCCGGAGGTTCAGGATTTGCCACCCGGCACGCATCCGTTTCCGACGAAGTACGCGAGTCGGACATCGCGGATGACGTTCAATGTTGCCGACTACTCGCGGCAGCTGATGAACGACTTCCTAATTGGCGGCGGCGTGATCGAGACGAAAGAGTTTCAGTCGCCGCAAGATGTGGCGTCGGTGCCGCAGAGGGTGATCATCAATTGCCCGGGGTACGGCGGCAGAAAGCTCTGGTCGGATGAGAGCATCGTACCCGTGCGGGGGCAGATCGCCTGGCTGATTCCGCAGGAAGACGTCCACTACAGCCTCCTCTACAAAGATCTGAACGTGGTGGCGCGGCGGGATGGGATTGTCGTGCAGCCGATTCCCGGCGGCGACGATTATGGATGGAACGATGCCAACGAGGAACCGAACCGGCAGGAGGCTGAAGCAGGGGTGTTGCTGCTCAAAGAGCTCTTCGATCGCATGGCGGCCATGAGGCAGTGAATTCGGTTGACGCCGGCCCTCATGCGCACTTGGCTCGTCACTGCCTGAGACGGCTATCGATGAGCGCCTTCGCGGTGATCTCCTTCAGCGCCACCGTGCCGCACCCGACCATCGCCAGTCGCAGCTCGGTGTTGAGAATCTGCAGCACGCGGTCGACGCCGGCCTGACCGAACGACGACAGGCCCCAAATGTACGGGCGGCCGATGCCGACGGCCGTGGCGCCGAGCGCCAGCGCCTTGAACACGTCGGTGCCGCGCCGCACGCCGCCGTCGAGCAGCACTGGCAGGCGACCACCAGCACCCTGCACTACTTCCGGCAGCGCGTCGATGGTGGGACGGCCCGTCTCGGTGGCGCGGCCGCCGTGGTTCGACACGATGATGCCGTCGGCGCCGCTGCTGACGGCGAGCGTCGCATCGTCGGCGCTCTCCAGTCCTTTGATGACCACCTTCATCTTCGTGACGTCTTTCACCCGCTTCACGAAGTCCCACGTCAGCGTGGCCGACGTGAGCGTCACATCCTTCATGTCGAGGCCCGTGAACATCGGCTTGACGCCGACCGTGCGTCCGTCGGCGGCCGGACCGGCCCCGCCGTGACAGCTGGCGCACGCTCGCGTATCGATCCGTGCCATTCGCTGGTCTGTCTCGGTATTGCGGCCCGCCGGCAAGTCGACGGTCACCGCCACGACGGGACATCCCGCCGCCTCGGCACGCTTCAGCAACTTCGTAGTGACGTCCCATTTGTTTGTGGTGTAGAGCTGGTACCACAAGCCGCTGCCGCCTCGAGCCCTGGCGACGTCTTCGATCGCCGTGGACGATTGCGTGGAGAGAATCTGCAGCTGCCCTCGCGTCTGGGCGGCGCGTGCCACGGCCAGCTCGCCTTCGGCATGGAACGCCCGCTGACTGCCTACGGGACACAGCATGACGGGCGAGGCGAACGTCTGCCCGAAGAGCTCCATCCCCATGTCGATGCGGCTCACGTCGACGAACCGACGCACGCGCAACTGATACCGGTCGAAGCCTCGCGGATTCGCCCGGAGCGTCTCCTCCCCGTCGGTGCCCGTGGCCATGTAGCCCCAGTGTGCGGGTGGCAGCACCCGGCGCGCCATGGCTTCGAAATCGTAGACGTCCAGCGCGTCGGCTGCGCTCGCCAGAGTCGCGGCGGCCGCTTGCGCGGTGGGCGCCTGGGTGAATGCCTCGAGCAAGGACGGATACGCCAGCAACAGCGGGCTGCCGGCGAGGAACTTCAGGAACTCACGGCGATCAGACATGACGCCTCCGGCAAGAACAATTCGAGGTCTCCGGGAGTTAACGGAAGGTCGCCTACGGTGACGCGATTATACGTGCCGGACACCGCTCGGGACGGATAGGTCCTCACTCTGCCGCGGCGCACTCTGTTCTGGTGAGCGGCGCCATGGGCATGTGCCGAATCGTGTAGCGTTAGGCTCAAGCAATCGACCGTGTTCAACGGGATCGTGCGTTCGATACAAGACCGGCCCTGTTTCGCGAGTTCTAAAATCTGTCCGAGCGGTGCGTCAAGCTCTTCCGTCGAGAAATGGCGCACGGGCCCTCATCGACTCGCGGGCGGGAATTCCTCCGATACACAGACGGCGTCAGTCGGAAAACGGGGTTGTAGGGGAAGGGCTGATCAGAGACCGAGGAGGAGCGCTATGCTAACCATGAGATGGCCCTGGCGCTTCCTATCTTCCGGATGAGGTGCGCGTTACGGCCGATGACGCACGTCGCCTGGTCTGCGCTGCTCGTCTTGATGCTAGAGGCATTACCGACAGACGCCTTCGCGCAGTCGCCCATCTGCCATGCCATTCGGCGTGGCGAGTCAGCAGCAGAAGCCGCACGGCGCACGACCGGCAACGGCCGGAACGCGTATCAGCCGTGGTTCCAGATCATGAACGCCTCGTCGAGGTACGTTCCCAAGTCGCAATACGATCGTATTCATGCCGGCTGGCGGGCCTGCGTCGTACCGGCCCTCCGGAGCCCGTCTTCGAACGCGAATCACGTCGAAGAGCCCGAAGCTGCCGACGTATCCAACGCTCCCAACGGCTCCCGTGTTTCCAAAAAACTCGCGGCGGCCACGGCACTCGCGAGCGCCCACGCCGGAGATGGCGCCGGCGACAGACCGCAGACCGCAGCCTCCGACGTCTTTCGAAGACTCGGCGGTGTGATCTCGCGATGCTGTGGCTTTGCGCTGCGATGGGTGTGCCGTGGCTCGGGTGGCGGATCGTCGACGACTATCTCGCTCGCAGGAAGACGGCATCCATCGTCGTGCGGTTCTTTGTCCATCGCTTCGTCGATGAGTTCGAACGGCCACTGGTTCGGTACGACGTCGAGGAGCGTCCCGTGAGATCGTGTCTCCGCTGGGGCGCGCGACTGACGCGATTCGACATTCTTCTCGCGCCTGGCGAGGGAAGGCGTTATCCGAACCTGTCGGACCACAAGAAGAACGTCGAATACGACGTGGCCCGGGTGATGCAAGTGCTCGGCGATGCCTCCTTCGTGAGCGGTGCGCTCTACACGCAAGCAGGATGGATCGTGGTGCCGTTTCAATTCACGGCTGGTCTCAAGCAATCAGGTGTCACATGCATATCCTCCTTATGAGCGCCGGCGGCGGCGGTGGAAACATCCTGCGATCAGTGATGGCGACGTTCCGGCGCGACCTGGCCGTGACGCAGAAGACCGACCCCAGGCACGCCGAACGGCTCAGGAGCGCCGTGACCACTCGATTTCTGGACACGAACGAGTTTGCGCTGTCCGATTTGCCCAGGGAGGAGCGGTGCCTGATCGGCGCTCGCACGACCGGCCGTCTCGGCGCGAGGCACGACCCAGAGGTGGCGCTCCGCGCGCTCGAGGAATCACGCAGCGAAGTCGAGGAGCTGTTCAGCCGGTATTCGATCATCATCCTCATCGGCACGGGAGGCAAAGGCACCGGTTCGGGCACGATGTTTCCACTTGCGCGGATTGCGCGTCAGCAGAAGAAGCTCGTGATCCCGATCTTCGTTCGGCCATCGTTCGAGCGGCACGAAGTGGACAAGCGGCACTACGACCATGCCGTACGCGCGATCGAGCAATTCGACCAAGCGGGCATCCGCCTGATCGAGATTCTGAACGACCGCGGATACGCGGAACACGATCCGCAGCCGCAGCCGGTCGTCTGGGAACGAATGAATGTTCCGATCGCGCGCGGTCTCCGGGGTTTGATTTACGTGCTATGGGATCTCTCGCAGGTCGATCCGTCCGATCTCTCGATCCTGTTTGCCGGCCAAGGCCGCCTGCGAATCGGCTTCGCAGAGATCGATCCTCCGGAGGGCTGCGATCCGAGCGATGAACTGGTGGAGCACGCGGCCCGCCGATGCTGTGACAATCCGTACTACGCCTTTCACAAGCCTGCGGGGACGTCCTTGATCTGCATTGAAGGCGACTGGTCGAACCTCGTGGATGCACAGATCAAGGGACGGGTTGCCGTCGCGATGGGCGACGATGCCAAGAGCCCCTACAGTCCGCTGTACGCCCGAGTGGTAGGCATGCCGAGACCGTGGGGCGTGACAGCGTTGTTTGCCGAGTACACAGGAACGCAGCAGCCGCTCGAAGTCGATTGGAGCCTCGAGGGAGGCGTGCGCACGACTGCGACCGTGGTCGAACCGGTCGCAGCCGAGGACACCCCACTGGCAGCTGCGAAATCGCCTGAGCCGGTGAAGCCACGCAGGGATTCATCGGATCAGAAGGTCGTCGATCTGCCTCGGGCGCGTGCCTTTACAACGTTCCGAGAATTTGCGGTTGCCCTCAACCGTTCCGATCCAGCGGCACTGGCGCTGTTAGGCGACGGCGCCACACCGGACATCCCCGTCGACACAACCGAACTGAGACGACTTCTCAGCACGATGTGGTTTCGCACCGTGCTCAGCCGGCTCACGCGGGATTGGCGCGAGCGGCTCCTTCACGTCCTAACCGAGAGTGCGACGGTGCCAGACCACGTAGTCAAACGAGGCCGGCAGACCATCCATCTGCGCGAGCTTAGCTACGAGGAACTAGAGGAGATGAGTTCAAAGACGTCCGTGCCGGATTCGATTCGACCAGATCTGGATCTGCTGATCGCGGTTGGGCGCTTCTGGGGAGCTGATGCGGTGAAGCGCTTCCGCTTCGCCGACGCGCCGGAACGCCAGGCACCGTCCATGATGGACAGCCTGCTGCACAAGTTCCGGGACTGATTTCACTGATCGCAAGCCCACTCGCACTGTCGCAGCGCTCGCGCGCGGCTTGGCGCGAGTCCCGTCGACCCCGCCAACCTTCGCTCACGCTTGTAGTAGGCGCGTGAGCTAGCAGGCGTTCCACTTCGATGCCGAATATGTGTCACGCGACTACGCCCGGCCCCAGGCCCAGGCTGCTATGAGCGGCGTCGGATCGGCACTCGCATCGATGTTTCGAACGCTGACGTTCGACGCACTCCTGTACAGATCCTGCGCGGCCGCGCCGGCGGGTTCGCCGAGCGCAGTCTCGGCGTCGAGCAGCAGCACTGGGCGTGGGCCGACGGCGCGCGCCACGTCCGGCAAGTCGAATTCTCGCATGACGCCGTACGCGTACACCCCGAACGGCTGGTTGTAGCGCTCCGCGACGGCAAGCGAACGATAATCGGTGACGGTGTGACGCAATGCGACGCCCGCGGTGCGGGGATCGAGCGCCGCGGCATAGAGCGCGATCAGGCCGTGAGGTCCGTCGCCGATGAGCGATACCTTGTCGCCAGCGCCAGGCAGCGACCGAAGATAGTCGAGCGCACGCAGCGTGTCGTGGATCTGTCCGCCGAGGAGCGGCTTGCCCAGCATCAGCGTGAACCACGTCAGATAGGACTCGTCGAGGATGCGATCGGGAAAGTAGAATCGTCCTCGCCGCGGATACGCGATCGCGCAATCGCCGCGTCCCCGTACGTCGATCACCGCAACACGGCAGTGTTCGTCGACGCACAGACGCTCGGCGAGCGAATCCTCGACGACCGCGGCCCACGCCGCCGCCTCGCCGATGTAGAGGAGTGTAGGCGTCAGAGGCTGCACGTTGTCTGGCGTGAGCAGCCAACCGGGCGTGCGGATTTCCCGCTCGCTCGTGAACTCGAATTGTTCGGCCCGATATCCCCGTCTGGTGATCGTGGCGGCGACGCGGCCCGCCAATGGATCGCGCCGCGAGTCGTCAATGCCGAGCACCGCCCGGATTCGCCCGCGCACATCGCTCGGCGCTAGTGGCGTCGGCGTGCGGATCGCTTCGGCCATCTGCCGAGTGAGAGAGAGCGCCGTCTCGCCGTTGAGCGACGTTCGAACGAAACCGGACGGAGTCACATACAGTGTCGACTCCTGTTCGACGGCCTGGGACGTCTCGTTGTCGTCCGCGTCCTTCATTTCGAACCAGCGGTTGAACCACGCGTACGTCGCCCGGCGCATTTCGTACACGTACCCGTGCTGCACGGTCGTTGCCTGAAGCGACACACGATCGCTCGCTCCGAACAATCCGTACACGCGCTTGTATTCGTCGAGGAAATCGAGCGAGTTCGTCACGTACTCAGGTGAGTACGTGTGACCGGCATCGTGCAGTGTGACGGTCATGAGAATCGGCTTTGGCGCGAACGCGTAGAGCAGATCCGCCCGATCGATGCCTCGAGCAAGCGCCGGCACGATATTCTGCTCGGCATCGTCGGCAGATCCCGGCGGCTCCACGTTGTCTTCCGCAAGGTTTTCGGTATTGCCCTCCGAAACCACGGCGACCTTGATGCGGCTGTCGAGCGCCGACAGGAACTGCGTCAGCGTTCCGCCACCCGATTGCCCGCAGCAGCCGATCCGTTCTGGATCCACTTCCGCGCGAGTGAGCAGGTAATCGATTCCGCGGATGCCGTCCCAGACCCGAAAGAGGCTGAAGTTCGCGCCCAGCAGGATGAGGCGGCGCCCCGCGTATCGTGTTCGGCGGTTCCTCCGTCGCCAATCGCACTGTGGCCGGGGCGCGGTCCCGGATATTCGATGCGCTCGCCCTGTCCGAACGGGTCGTAGGCGAGCACCACGTAACCTTTGCGGGCCAGGTTCGCGAATAGCCGCTGGTAGCTGGGCCATGCCTTGCCATTCGCCGAATGTCCAAGCGGTCCGAGAATCGCAGGACGCCGCCCGGCCCCGACCGGTACGTAGAGATTCGCCGTGACGTACAGGCGCGGCCGGCTCTCGAACATCAGCTTCTCGATGCGATAGCCCGATCGCTCGAGGATTCCTGTCACGCGCGCGTTGAGAGGCGTTCGCTCGAGCTGGCCGCCGAGCATCTTCCAGAGCTCCGCGACGACGGCGGTCTGCCGATCGACAACCTGTTGACGCGTCGAGATCGCGTTGACGATGTGCTTGCGCCGTTCGCGCGCCTCGTTTGCGAGGCGTTCGAGATATCGCTCGAGATCGTGGGAATAATCGGGCAGCGCCGCGCCGTCGGGGTTCAGCGTCACACCCGGTGCGGCCGACGGACGACCTGGCGCCTCACGCTGACCCGCGTCACCGGCACAGCCTTGGAGGCCCGCCGCCCCGACGACAAGCGCTGTGCTCCCGATAAACCTGCGGCGCGTGCACTTCATGACGTGTCCTTCCGGCCGCATTTTAGTTCAGGAGAACTTGGCATCCTGAACAGATGCGGACCGGCAGGGTGTTAGGATACGTTCGCGATTTCACGCGAGGAGTCGGCCATGGACACTATTTCGCGCAGAGACCTTCTCGCCGGCGGCGCCGTGCTGTTGACAGCCCGTTCGTACTCGCGAATCGTCGGGGCGAACGATCGGATCCAGATCGGCCAGATCGGCTGTGGACATCGCGCGGCCGGCCATCGGCAGATGCTCCGCATGTCGGCCGAAACGGATTCCAGATTCGATCTCCGCAGCGTCTGCGATCTGTGGCCGACGAATCGCGACCGAGCCGCAGACGATGCCCACCGTCTGTTCGGCCGGCGGCCGAAGACCTATCAATACTCCGAGGAGATGTTGGCCGATCGCGATCTGGACGCGGTGATGATCGGGACCGGGGATCACCAGCACGCGAGGATCCTGGCGGAGGTCGTGCGGGCAGGGAAGGACTGTTATTGCGAGAAGCCGATGGCGAACACCCTGGACGACGCCAAACTGGCCCGCGACACCGTGATCGCGAGCAAGCAGGTCGTGCAGATGGGATCGCAGTGGCTGAGTTGCCCGTACCAGCAGCGCGTCCGAGAGATCATCCGAAGCGGGAGGCTTGGAAAGATCGTCACGATCAGCCAGCGCTGGAACTACAACGGTCCGCGCTGGCACATTCCGAAGGACGAAAACGTCGCGGCGATTCGGGAGCGGGACATCGATTGGAACCGCTGGCTGCTCGGACGGCCGTCGCGCCCGTTCGATCCGCGCGTGTACTTCGAATTCCGCATCTTCAAGGATTTCTCAGGCGGCATCACCGATCAGTGGTACAGCCATGGCGCCGGTCTCGCGCACTTCTATCTCGACACCTTCATTCCCGACGACACGGTCTCGAACGGCGGCATCTTCGCGTGGCACGACGTCCGGGAGAATCCGGACACGTTTCATTGCGTGTCGACGTTTGCGAACAACCAGGTGCTCTACGACTACAGCACCACCTTTGGAAACGCGTACGGCGATCACACGGTCATTCGCGGCACGCGAGGCACCCTGTACTCGCCGGGCGGTGAAGGCAGCCCGCAGTGGTGGTTCGTACCCGAAGCCCGGAGTCTCTGGGGCTCGAATGTCGTGTTCGACAACGGTCCCGGTAAAGCGAAGCCAGAACCTGTGCTGGTCGCCGGCACCAAGGAACCGCCGCCGGTCAATCAGGACGACAATCTGAAGGCTCATACCGATAACTGGCTCGCATGCATGCGGAATCGGCGGACGCCGAACGGCAGCATTGAAACCGGGTTCGCGCATTCCGTGGCGGTGATCATGGCCACGCGAAGTTATCGCGAGGGCAGGAAGATGTATTGGGATCGAAAGCGCGAGGAAATCGTGGATCGCCAGCGCTCGACGTGACGAAAAACGAAGATCTTGGCTGGGGCGCGCTTCACCAGGGCTAACCCGCTGAATTGCTGACTTCGCGAAAAAACTTGACACGATAGAGCAGGAAAGAAGAACCCTCTGTCGAGGAATGCGCCGGTCCGGGATGCTCGATAATGGGTGGGTGTCCGTCATGCCCCACGCGATGATTGCGCGGGCCGCACTCTGGCCGACGCGCATCCGAGGCCGTCGGGCGCGCCGCTCGGTCTCGCGCCAAGCGCGACGCGCGTTTTCGGCTATGCGAGTCGCCCCGTTGGCGGTGCAGATACTCGTCGGGACTGTCCTGCTGGTGATCGTCTGGGCGGCCGTGAACTGGGTAGTGCAGGTAGTCCGCAAGCCCACCGAGGTGTTCGTCGCGGTCAGCGGCTCGCTTGCCAAGGTGCCGACGCAGACTTGGCGGCAATACGGCCCGCTCTTCGACGAGCACTCCACGGCGGTGATCACACCGGAATTGCTGGCCGCTCTGGCCCAGGTGGAGAGCAGCGGCAACCCGGTAGCACGGACTTACTGGCGGTGGCGGTTCAGCTGGAACCCATTCGAGCTATACGGACCGGCCTCGAGCGCCGTCGGGATGTTTCAGATCACCGACGGAACGTTCGCAGAGGCCCGGCGCTATTGCATCCACGATCACGTCGTCATCGAGGACGGGCCCTGGCACGACCCGCATTCGTGCTGGTTCAACGCGCTCTACACACGTGTGGTGGCCGCTCATGCTGTGGAGATGACCGCCGCGCTGCTGGATCGCACGGTCGCGCGCATCCTCGCCCGCAACCGCATGACGACCGCCTCGCTGCAGCGGCGGCAAAATCTTGCGGCGATCATCCACCTGTGCGGAGACGGTGCCGGTGACGAATACGCGCGCCGGGGCTTCCGATTCAGACCCGGCCAGCGATGCGGCGACCACGACCCCCGCCGCTACCTTGCACAGGTCAACGCGCTGAAGCGTCAATTCGCTCGGCTGGCTGCAGCTGACTGACGTTCGCGTTCGCCCGGACATGGATGAATGGTGGCGCTCCGCCGGCAGTAGCTTTCCACCGTTCCGCCACCGAGACGGGCAATCGACATGCCTTCTCCGATCGATTCTGCATTACGCATGAAGTCAGCCATTCGCGACGCTCGCCGAAGACGCGCCTCTCTAGCAAGCACGAACCGTGAACTCGAGGCCGCCTTCAAACGGCAAGGTCATGGTGTGCAGCCCATTGCGCGGATCGCAAACGAACTCGAAGTACTCGCCGTATGCCTCGCGAAATTGCAGCGTGTTGTCGCAGATGACGACCGCGCCCTCGCGCAGATGCGGCGCAATCAGGGAGAGCGCCGGCCGAGCCATCGGCGTCCAGATATCGATGAGCATGAAGTCGACCGGCGCTTCTACATCCACGAGGGTTTCTCGCAGATCCCCTTCGCGGAGGTCAATGAGATCGGCCAAGCCGGCTTCGGCAAAATGCCCGCGAGCCATCTGGGCCTTCTCGGGCTCAGATTCAGTGCCAATCACGACGCTGGAATGGCCGGAACCGGAGAGGCCTTGCGTCTCCCGGCGAAGATTGTCGCGCACGGCCGCGGCAAGAAAGAGCGTCGACACTCCGAATGAGGTACCGGCTTCCACGACACGTCGAGCTCGGAGTGCGCGACACACGTGATAGCAGAATTCCGCTTTGACGCGATCGAGCGCAATCAACTTGTCTTTCAGGAATTCGTTGGTGCGCTCATCGAACTGATTCCAATCCAACGAGCCGTCAGCGGCACGCGCCGTGAAGTACGTGGCCATCGCATCGTTTTGCGCGACATCCTGCGCGTAAAGCCGATCGAGCAAGCCATCGAGAGGCGATCCGAACACTAGGCGTTCGTTCATGTGATCCTCGCCCACCGGCACGCCTAGCAGGCTAACGACGAGCGTTCACCAGCGGCCGCTCACGATGGTGGGGATTTGCCGGTGCCTCGAAGACCGCTCGCATCCGGAGCTCATCTCGATAGAAGGCCACGGTGGCGTCAAGATCTCCGGTGACGAGCGACACATGGTTTAGGCCCTGCCACGCGTCAGCTAGGTCTGGACCCAGGGTTGTGTCAACCATTGGCGGTTCTCCAGCGAAGAGCCGAACTGTCCAGCGGCCTAACTAGTATTGGAGTCGACCGCTCATCCCGATTCGCAATGATACGCTCAACTACAACGCGTGCCGTCACCTCTCATCATGTTGGCTTGGCGAATGTTGCCGCACAATTCAGCAGCCTTCCGGCCGCCATGCTTACCTGCGGAAACGGGCACGTGTGTGTAAATCATCGTCGCTTGGTTAGCCAGCCTGACGCCGAGCACGCTGCGGGTGTATCCTCAGACGCGTTCGTCGTTCATGCCGATGAAAACCGGTCCCGTGCTCGGATGCTCACAGGCGACCTTCGAGACTTGGCCAGGAAGTTCATCTGCGTGAATGGCTCCCGAGCTGTCCTATAGTCGCGAGCGGTGTCACGTCGCTCGAGCCCGCCTGGTGCTGATCGCTACCGACTCCTGGGAGCAGATCAACGGAATTACGACCCTATACCGCGCAGTGATCGAGACGCTCGATAAACACTTCACAGGGCAGTGTCGATTGCTGGTCGTCTACGCGGCCGAGTCTTCTTGCGAGACGCCCTTGGGCGATGAACACCGGGCAATCGGGGTTGCACCACGATTCAGGTTCCGCGTTCCGCAATACAAAGAACTCCTGACCGGATATATCAGCGGCGCGCAATTCGCGAAGATTGAGCGGGACCACGGGAACATCGACGTCGTGCATGTGGCAACGCAGGGTCTGGTGGGTTTGTCCGCTTCGAGATACGCAAAGCGGCGTCGCAAGCCGTGCGTGGGTTTTTATCACACAAACTGGCCTGCGTACGTGTCGGCGTACCTCCCGAACGCAGTTCCGTCGGCGGTTCGCCAGGCGCTGGGCCGGATGCTCGCTCAGCGATGGGACGAGCTCGTGTATGGACGGTGCAGTCCGATTGTTGTCCACACGTCGAGAAGCGAGCGGTGGCTGTCGGTGAGGTTGAAGGGACGCATATTGCGCGCATCAGAATTTGTCGATTGTCGGCGTTTTGATGCGGATGCAGGCACCGCAGATCGAGATCGAACACGGGGCGAAGTCGTTTTTGGATTTGTCGGCAGGATTGCACGAGAGAAGAACCTGCCTAGTATCTTGCGGCACGCCGACAGGATTAAGGAGCTCGGTTGTCGATTGGTCATCGTCGGCGATGGTCCTGAACGTTCGAGCCTCTCTTGTAACAATGCCGCGTTTGTGGGCTGGAAGAACGGTCGTGAACTCGCCGCGATGTACAAAGAGATGCATTTTCTGTTGCTCCCCGCTCGGTCAGACACGCTAGGGCTGGTGTTGCTCGAAGCTGCGGCGTGTGGAACTCCGGCCGTTGCTTTGCGTGGTACGGTTGCGGCGGACTGTATAGATCGGTACGGAAGCGGTGTTGTCGTCGATGCGTTCTACGAAGGGCTCTTTGGAGAGCTGCGCGCACTAGCCCAGTCCGAGCGTTTCAGCAACATGCGTATCCAGGCGAGAGCGATGGCAGAGGACCATGACATCCTGCGAGGAACTTCGACTCTGCTTCGGGCGTGGTCTGAAAGCCTGCAGCCTAAGCCATGGTGACCATCGCCTGTACCGGACTTGCAGCGGGCAGGTGCTGCGTCACACATGCAGCGGCTGTTTCCGCATGAAGCGTGGAGAGCATCGTTGCGTGGGTTCCCGCAGTCTCGACGACGATGACCGTTCGAGCGTGCTTGCGCCAGACCGACTCGAGTGAGGGGAGACCAGGCTCGCGTTCCGCGGGGGAGAACAGCGTGAGCTGCCCGCGATAGAACCCTGGGTGATACTTTGCGGAGGCGATGAGAGCGCTCGCCGCCACCCTGATTGCGATTGAAGGCGCGGCGCCGAGGCTGCCGTGCCACGCCCGAAGTGGCTCGGCTGACCTGCGCAGTGTGGTGGGCCAGGTGCGGATTGGCGTGCGCAGCGCGGCGGCGAGGAGTGCAATTCGCCGGGCGAGGATAGAGAGCCAGGTCCGTAGCGGCCATCGCACCGGACTCATCGTCGTATCGAAGAGCCCGACCAGGCCGACTGCATCGCCCGACTCGGACAGGCGCCGTGCAATCTCGAACGCCACAAGCCCGCCGGAAGAGTAGCCGCACAGATAATACGGACCGTTCGGCTGGCGCTTCTTGATCTCTCTGAAATAGTCCGCGGCCATTGCCTCGATGCTCGTATGCGGCACTTCTCCGCGTACGACACCGCGCGCCCGAATGCCAATCACCGCGCCGGGGTAGGTCATTCGTCGCGCCGCAGGCAGGATCTCGACGACGTTGCCGCCAACGCCATGGATGAAGAAAAGCGGCGGCAGGCCGTCTCCCGCCTTGAGAGTCACCAGCGGAGTCGAGCCGGGTGCGCGCCGCTCGCTCAGCGCCTGGCAGAGCTGATCAAACCTGGGCGTCTCGTTGATCAGCGTGAGTGAAATCTCGATCCCGAGCGCACGCTCGAGTTCCATCACGAACGTGATGGCTTTGAGTGAATCGCCGCCGCTGTCGAAGAAATCATCCTCAACCGCGCGAACCGGCACGAGCAGCACTTGTTGCCAGACGCGAGCCACCGTCTGGGAGATGCGATCGCCGGCAACAGGAGCGAGCTCGCCTGCATCGTTCGCTTCGGCACGTTCGCGCTGAACGTGGGACTCATCCAACGAAGCAAGCGCGCGAATGTCCAGTTTCGAGCTCGGCAGCCGTGGAATCGAGGGTGCAAGATAGAAACGTGCCGGGCGCATCGGCGGCGGCGCGGAGCGCATCAACGCCTTCAATTCGTCGATCAGCCCGCCAGGCGCTTCATCGCGCGCACTCACGTATGCGACGAGCATCATCGTGCCATCGGCGCCAGTCGGCCGTGCCACTGCGGCGACATCTCGTACGAAAGGGTGCCCGCGAAGCATGGCTTCGATGCCGTCGAGATCAACGCGAGACCCGTGTATCTTGATTTGCCTGTCCTTGCGGCCGACTCGCTCCAGCAGCCCGTCGGGCCTCTGGCGCCCGAGGTCCCCGGTGCGAAAGACTCGCCATCCGCGCCCGCCGCCGCTCTCAACGTTTTCGTCAGCAAAATGCCCCCCGTCCCAACTTCCCAGCGACACATAGCGGCTCGCGACGATGAGCTCGCCGACTTCACCGGGGGGCGTGGCACGACCATCGGCATCCACGAGCGCGAGACGGTTGCCGGGCAGCGGATAGCCGATGGGAATGCGGGCGTCGTCACGCCGACATCTGTCGTCAACGAACCACTGCAGCATCGGCGCTTCGGTCGCGGCGTAGATCGATTGGATTGCGGCGTCCGGTGCGAGCCACGCACGCAGCGTGTCGATGTCGCTCCACAACGTCGTGTCTCCGCCTACACGGACCAGCCTCAGGGAGGCTCCCGCTCGTTCTCCACGAGCCGGAACGATGGACCGCAGAAGAGCCGGAAACGCGAACAGGATTGTGATGGCCTCCGTGCGGATTGCGTCCAGTATCTCGCGCGCGCCGACGCCGAGCGGATCGACGAGGTGAATGCTTGCCCCTGCCAGCAGCGCCGTCATGACATCGCGGACGCCGACGATCGTGCAAGGCGAGGCGAGCGTCAGCAATCTGTCCGTCGTGTTGATATGCGCGGCGTTGATCGATTGAGCCACGCGCTGCAGCAGGTTGCGCTGACTGTTCACGATGCTCTTTGGCCGTCCGGTGCTGCCGGATGTGAAGAGGACGCACGCGGGTTCGTCCACGCCCATGGTGGCCGGTCGCCAGGCGCTGTGCACCGATCTCGTCAAGCCCGTCAGACGGATGACGCGCAGGCGCTGGCAACGTTGCCAGCCGGGCCTCGAGGCTCCAGTTTCCCGGAACGCCTTGGCGGCGTTCCTCCAGGAGGCCATCCTCCAGTGTGATGACGAGCGTCGGGCGCGCATCCTGCAGCACGTGCTCGAGCCAGTACCGGCGGATAGTGCGTATCGAGTACGACAAACGGGCGCCCCGCGGCGAGGCACGCGAGCATCGCGAGCGGAAACATCGGACACGCCGGCAGCAGGATGCCGATGAGGTCGCCGGGCTTGGTCTCGGCACCCAGTGTTTCGGCCAGTCCCGAGACGCCGTCCCATAGTTCGCCGAAAGTGAGAGCGGTCTCCGCGTCCCTGACAGCGATGCGGCCTTGCTGTCGGCGGGCCACTCGCTCGAAGTGCTCGATGATCGACCGTTGCAGATCCTGGTCGCGAACGCGCGTAAAGAGCCGATCCGCGGGCCCGTTCCAGTCCAACGGGCGCGGATCGTCCGCGAGCCATGCGAACGTCCGAAACGTGTCGAGGGCGCCGCGCAGAAGCGTGTCGCCTCCTCTGGAGTGCGGGGCCATTGGGTATCGAGACTCTTTGTCTAAGACGTAGATAGTCTACGGCCTGTTCCCCGGGGAGGCTATTGCCCAGCCGTACAGGTTCGCCGGGTTCTGGACCAGGAGCTTTTCCCTCTGCACCTCGTCTGGCGCGATCTGGGAGACGAGGTCCACCAAATCACCGTCGTTCGGCATGAAGCGTCCCACGTTGGGGTGAGGCCAGTCTGTGCCCCACAGCACACGGTCCGGAGCCGCGTTGACGATCGCCCTGGCGAACGGAACGGCGTCGAGAAAAGGCGGCCCTGCGGTCGAGACGCGCTCGGCGCCGCACACTTTCACCCAGCACGTGTCCAGCTTCATCAGATCAAGGAGCGCCTGGAACGGCCGCTGCTCCAGGCCGCCGTCCGCCTTGACGCGGCCCATGTGATCGATGACGAAGGGCACCGAGAGGGGGCGGAGAACAGTGGCAACCTCAGGAATGTCTGCCGCGTCCAGGTGCACGACCAGATGCCATCCGAGCGGTTGTATGCGTTGCATGACATGGTGGAACACGTGCATGTCCGGTCTGCCGCCGAGGTGTTCGACGAAGTTGAAGCGGACGCCCCGGATTCCACCGTCGTGCAGAGCGGCGTAGTCTGTCTCGGTGAAGGACGCATCGACGATCGCGACGCCGCGGTAGCGTCCGCCGCTGGTCTTGATGGCGTCGAGCATGGCGCGATTGTCGGTCCCATGGCAGCTCGCCTGAACGAGAACAGCCCGTTCGATGCCGAGCACCGACTGCAGCGCCGAGAGCGATTGTTTCGGCGCATCGGGCGGCGTGTAGGTCCGATCGGGCGCGTACGGGAATGTCGCACCAGGGCCGAAGACATGGCAATGGGCGTCGCAGCCGTGCGGTGGCATTCCGAATCGCGGTGTTCTCGTGTTCGGATCGGGCGCGTCGCACGTCGTCACAAGTTCTCAACGCTGACGTGCTGGAAGCTAGGCCGATGCGCCGAGTGAAGTCCTGCCGGGAATTCGTCGGTCAGCGAATCGCACCGGTCCGCGCGCGTTCTTCGTAACCGAGAGCCAGCGAATACAGCGCTTCGTCGAAGAAGCGGCCGACAGCCGTATTGAGCTCCTGCAGGCTGTTGAGATGCAGCGGCAGCACGTAGTCGCCTTCCATCCTTGGAAACGACGCCTCGATGAGACCGTTGTCGCTGATGTAGCGGCGCAGGTGCTGCTTGATGACGATGATGGCGAAGATCAGCTCGCTCAGTGGAATCCTCTGGTCGAACCGCCGGCGTCCCCAGTCGCTGAATTCGGCGCGGGTCTTGTCCGACTGCGGGTCGCCGATCCAGTTGCCGAGGTGATGCAGGAGCTGGAAGACACGTTGCTCGAGGTCAATCCGTTGAACCGCGTGGAACCCGCGGGTCCGTTCGTTGATCAACAGGTCGTCAACGATGTCCGTGGTGAGTCGCGAGGAGTGGATTTCGATCAGTTCGACGAGTTTTGCCGCAATCACGGTGAATCTCCGTCAGTAAGCCGTCAACCCCTCTGCTCGAAATAAGCCGCACGCCTGCACTACTGCTTCCTCGGTCGGCGGCTCGGTACGTTCGAGGGCGTACGGCATGCCGAGTTCCTTCCACTTATAGCGGCCGAGCTGGTGAAATGGCAGCACGTCCACGCGCTGCACGTTGCCGAGCGTGGCGGCGAACGACGCTATCGCCTTGATGTTATCCGAATCATCGGTGAGGCCGGGCACAAGAACGAACCGGAGCCAGAATCGGCCGCCGGTTCGCGGCAAGCCGTCGGGCGAACGCTCGTGTGCGGTCGCCGTCCATGCCGGTCAGCTCGCGATGGCGCGTCGCGTCCCACATCTTGAGGTCCAGGAGTACCAGATCGATCGTCTCGAGTTCCGCATCGCTCAGCTTGTCGCCGTAATGGCCGTTGGTCTGCACGGCGGTATGAATGCCCATCGCCCGCGCGGCCGCGACGAGCTTCACGAGGAAGCGGTGCTGCATCAGCGGCTCACCCCCGCTCAACGTGAAGCCGCCGGCCATCACCTTCAATCCGTGGCGGTACTTGCGCAGTTCGGCGGCCGCGTGCTCGACCGTCACCGGTATGCCGTTGCTCATCGTCCACGTATCCGGGTTGTGGCAGTAGAGGCAGCGCCACATGCAGCCGGTGGTCCAGGCGACCACTCGCACGCCCGGGCCATCGACGGTGGATCCGGTCGTGAACGAATGCAGGAACCCCATGTCGCCGGTCGCCAGCGCGCTTCGGACGTCCGCGTCGGAAACACCTGTCCCGAGGTCGACGCGCAGCTCGAAGGGGCTCGCAGCCTCGAGCGGAGGATTCGCAGTCTTCATGGCATCAGGCATGACGTCCCTCTCCGTAGAACGTCCGGTTGATTACGTCCATCTGCTGCTCGCGTGTGAGACGAACGAAGTTCACGGCATACCCCGACACCCGGATCGTCAGATGCGGGTACTTCTCGGGATGGTCCATCGCGTCGAGCAGCATCTCGCGGTTCAGCACGTTGACGTTCATGTGATATCCCGTCGCGCCAAAGAACGCGTCGAGCATCGCCGTGAGGTTCGTCACGCGATCTTCGTCAATCCGCCCCAGCGCCGAAGGCACCAGGCTGGCCGTGAGCGAGATGCCGTCGGCGGCGTCGCGGTACGGAATTTTCGCGACCGACGAAGCGGCGGCGTGTAGGCCATGGCTATCGCGGCCGTGCATCGGATTGGCACCGGGCGCGAACGGCTCGCCGCGGCGGCGCCCGTCGGGCGTGTTGCCGGTCGCCTTCCCGTAGACCACGTTCGAGGTGATGGTGAGGATCGACTGGGTGTGCAGGGCGTTGCGGTACGTCGAATAGGCGCGCAGCTTGTCCATGAACGTACTCACCACCCACGCCGCCAGATGATCGACCCGGTTGTCGTTGTTCCCGAACACCGGGAAGCTGCCGTCGGTCGCGAAGTCCGTGATAAGTCCGCGCTCGTCGCGGATCACCCGCACGGTCGCGTACTTGATGGCCGACAGGCTGTCGGCGACCACCGACATGCCCGCCATCCCGAACGCCATCGTGCGGAGCGGCGCGTAGTCGTGCAGCGCCATCTCGATCCGCTCGTAGGCGTACTTGTCGTGCATGTAGTGGATGACGTTCATCGCATTGACGTAGACGCCCGCCAGCCAGTTCATCATGCGCTCGAAGCGCTCGATCACGTCCTCGAACTCCAGGACGTCGCCGAGCACCGGTTCGAACGGCGGCGCAACCTGCGAACCGCTGATCTCGTCGCGTCCGCCGTTGATCGCATACAGCAGGCACTTTGCCAGGTTCGCGCGGGCGCCGAAGAACTGCATCTGCTTGCCGAGGGCCATCGGCGACACGCAGCAGGCAATCGCGCCGTCGTCGCCCCAGGCTCGCCGCATCGTCTCGTCGCTTTCGAACTGGATTGAGCTGGTGTCGATCGCAACCTGGGCCGTGAAGCGGCGGAAGGCGTCCGGCAACCTCGGCGAGTACCAGATCGTCAGGTTCGGCTCCGGCGCGGGGCCCAGATTGTAGAGCGTCTGCAGCACGCGGAAGCTCGTCTTGGTGACCAGCGAGCGCCCGTCGTCACCCATGCCCCCGACCGATTCCGTGACCCACGTCGGATCGCCTGCGAACAACTCGTCGTACTCCGGCGTCCGCAGGAATCGAACGATGCGCAGCTTCATGACGAAGTCGTCGATGATCTCCTGCGCGCGTTCCTCGGTTAGCGCGCCTTCCGCGAAATCGCGCGCGAAGTAGATGTCGAGAAACGTCGAGATTCGTCCCAATGACATCGCCGCGCCGTTCTGCTCTTTCACCGCGGCCAGGTAAGCAAAATAGAGCCACTGAACCGCTTCGACCGCGGTGCCGGCTGGCTTGGAGGTGTCGAAGCCGTAGGCGGCCGCCATCTGCTGCAGTTCGGCGAGCGCGCGAATCTGTTCGGCCAGCTCCTCCCGGTCGCGAATGATGTCGTCGGTCGACATCTTCGCGTCGAGCCTCTCCTTTTCCTTCTTCTTCTCTTCGATCAGGCGTACCGTGCCGTAGAGCGCGACACGGCGGTAATCGCCGATGATGCGGCCTCGCCCGTATGCGTCGGGCAGTCCGGTGAGGATGTGTGACGCGCGGCACCGCCTGATGTCGTTGGTGTACGCGTCGAAGACGCCCTCGTTGTGGGTCTTGCGGTACTTGGTGAAGGCTTCGACGATGTGCGGATCGGGTGTGTAGCCGTAGGCCTTGAGCGCGGCGAGCACCATGCGCAGCCCGCCGTTCGGCATGATCGCGCGCTTCAACGGCGCATCGGTCTGCAGGCCGACGATGATTTCGTCTTCACGGTCGATGTAGCCGGGCGGGTGCCCGGTGATCGAGCCGGGCACCTGCGAAATCGCGAGCACGCCCTTCTTGCGCTCTTCAACGAACAGCGCGTTCAGCTTCTCCCAGATCCGTTTCGTTCGCGGCGTTGCCGCCACCAGGAACCGGCCGTCGCCGTCGTACGGCTGGTAGTTCTCCTGAATGAAGTCCCGGACGTCGATCCCCGTCTGCCACAGGCCCGGATGAAATCCGCGCCACGGCGCTGTTACGGGCGCTGTGATGACTGCCATGATCTACTCCGCGAACCGACCGACGATCGGATGCACCATCTTCACGAAATCGTTCCAGAGCATGGCGATCGCATCGCGATGCGTCCCGGCGTTGAACACGATTTGCCGCTCCAGCGCCAGCGCCGCATCCACGTACACGGTTTGCCCGTATAACGGACCGAACGGTGGCATCGCGCCGACCTCGCAGTCCGGATACAAGCCTCGCAGTTCCTCTTCGTCGGCCAGGCGGATGGCACTCGCGCCGGCAAGATCCAGCAGCCGCGGCAGATTCACGAACGACGACGCCGGCACGAGCGCCTCGATCGGTTCGTCGTCGATGAAACAAACGACGACCTTCGCCCAGTCGCGTCCGGGGACATGCGTGGCCGCCGCTTCGTCTGGCGCTGTATAGGCCGGCCGATGCGGAACCACCGAATACGGCACGTGCGCCTCGCGCAGAAATTCATGAATCGTGGGGATGCTCGGCATACACCCTCCTCTCCCGCGCTTTCGTCAACGCAAGCGCGATACCATGCGCGATCCGCCGCAAAAGCGCGGCAAAACCCATGGCGCCGGGGCGGCGCGTGTCGTTATACCGAAAAACCGGCAATCGGCCAGCGTTCCCAGCGGCATCGGTTTGCGGCGATGTCGATTGGCCGCGTCGAAAGCACGTGGGGGCTGGATCCGGCTTTCCGTGGACGTCAAGCTGGTGACGGACGGATCCAGGACCGCTGTACCGGTTTCACGGCCTGCCGCTGCCGCTGACCCGCGTCGTCATCCGGACTGTTCATTGCATCATGCCGCGGAAACAGCTGTCGAGGGTGGCATTCCAAATCGCGGTGTTCTCGTGTTCGGATCGGGCGCGTCGCACGTCGTCACAAGTTCTCAGCTGATGAACGGGATGCGGCAGGGAGAAGGCACCGAGCATTGTAGAATCGTGGCCGAAATGCCGTCAAACACGGATGCACTGGAAGCCAGGACGATGCGCCGAGTGACGCTGCGCGTTGTGCCGTTCTTGATGGTCTGCTATTTCATTTCCTTTCTCGACAGGGTCAACCTGGGATTCGCCGCACTCCAGATGGTCGAGGACCTGCACTTCTCGGCGACGGTATTCGGGTTCGGGGCCGGCATCTTCTTCGTGTCGTACTTCCTGTTCGAAGTGCCGAGCAATCTGCTCCTCGAGAAGTTCGGCGCCCGCCGCTGGATCGCGCGGATCATGATCACGTGGGGAGTGCTCGCCGGTGCCATGGCGCTCGTGACGGGTCCACGCTCGCTCTATCTCGTGCGGTTTCTGCTGGGGGCCGCCGAAGCAGGATTCTTCCCCGGCGTGATTCTCTATCTCACCTACTGGTTTCCGGCGGAGTACCGTGCCCGGATCGTCGGGCTGTTCACGGTGGCGATTCCAGTCTCGAGCTTTCTCGGATCGCCAATCTCGGCAGCGCTGCTCGGAACCGACGGATGGTTCGGGCTGCGTGGCTGGCAGTGGATGTTCATCCTCGAAGCTGCGCCGGCCGTCCTGCTCGGCCTGGCATGCCTGGCCGTCCTCAGCGACCGGCCGGCCGACGCGCACTGGCTCGACGCCGACGAGCGCCGCTGGCTGCTGACGAAACTCCAGGCGCAAGCCGGCCAACAGCGCCCGGTGGGACAGTTGCGCGTCCGGCAGGTGCTGTGGAACAAGCACGTGCTGGTGCTGAGCGTCGTCCTGGCGGGAAGCACCGCGGTGAGCAGCGGGCTTCAGCTCTGGCAACCTCAGATCATCAAGTCGTACGGCCTGACAAACATGCAGACCGGGTTGCTCAACGCCATTCCGTTCGCGCTCGCGTCCGTCATCATGATCTGGTGGGGAAGTCGATCGGACCGAACGGGCGAGCGGATCTGGCATGCGTCGGTCCCTCTGATGCTGACGGCCGTCAGCCTCGCGTCGGCGCTGCTGTTCACGTCGCTCTTCTCCATCGTCGTTATCCTGTGCCTCGCGGTGATCGGCATTTACGCCGGAAAAGGGCCGGTGTGGGCGGTATCGACGGAGTGGTTGTCGGCAGGAACGGCGGCCGCCGGCCTGGCGCAGATCAATGCGATCAGCAATCTCGCCGGCTTCGGCACGACCTACATGATGGGCTTCATCAAGGACGCGACCGGTAGCTTCGCGCTCGCACTCGTGCCTCTGGTCGCGCTGGCGGCGACGGGCGCGTGGGCCATCGTGTGGATCGGCGGCGGGCAGAGGCCCATGACTTTTCGATGGGATAGCCTCGCTCGTGGGGCCTAACGTCAGGCATCAGCCGCGGCGGCTCAGCATCTCACCTGTCAACGCCGCCTACATGCCACGTGAGGCGTCGGGCAATGATCGACGGAAACAGACTACACGTTCGATCTCCTCGTACCCCAATGCGCGATGAGCGGCGATGCCGTCGGCGTTCTCGAGTTCTGAGTCACTGGCGATTTCATGATGGCCCATGGCGCGTGCGCACGCCTCAGCGGCCTCAACCAGCGCTCGTCCAATGCCTCTCCGCTGAAAGGCTGTCTCAACATGCCAGCCCTCAATGAATGCAACCGGCGACGATCGGCAGCCAGGCGCGTACTTCCTGAAATCCAATTCCAGGAATCCGACAATTCGTCCTTCCGTCTCAGCCACGAGCACGATTGGAACGTCAGATCGATCCTCGAAGTACTTTCGCGTCTCGACGTCGTGGTCCGAAAGCGAACCTGGCCAGAGCGATTCCCGGAGCCGAACCCAGTCAGGACGGTCGCTTTCAAGAATCTCTCGGATCACCATCTCTGATTTTCGTCGCCCGCCTAGCGGCCGGCGCGTAAGCCGCGGCGGCCAGTTGCCGGGATTCTGCCACAATTGCTGGCCGGCGCCGTCGGCTTGACGCGCTTGTTAGGCCCGGCGTGCCAATGCGCATGGGTTAGCGCCGAATGGGGAGGCAGGCCAACGTCGAACCGGCCGGGTCCGGTGCCGAGATCGTCGCGCCGCCCACTTCAAGGATGGCTGCTCGGCACACCTGCGTGCTGGCCTGAGGTACGACAAACGTGCTCGACAGCAAGAAGAAGTCACCGCCTCTGGCCACGCTCATCGGCAATGTCTGGGTCACAATGCCGTTCTGGTCGCTGATCCGCAGACTCAGTCGGGCCACGTCCTCAGACCTAACCGAGTAGTACCCCTGCAGAAACATCGTCACCGTCGTCCCTGCGCGAAACTCGCCCTGGTCGGCCGCTGCTTTGATCCGCAGCGCATCCTCGAAAGTCACCGACACGATCGCTTGGGCGCTGTGCCCCTGATAGGTTGCGGTCACGGCGGCCTGACCCGACGCGCGGCCGGTTAACGTGCCTATTGCGTCCACGGCGACTACGGACGGTTGCGTAGTCGACCACGTGGCCAGTGGAGAGACGAGCGGTGTTCCGCCGGACCGAAGCCGTGCCACCGCGATACACGGGGTCTGTTCGCCAACAATCAGCGAGTTCTGACACGACAGTTCGAGGCTCAGCACCTCTGAGCCGCTGACTCCCGTACCGGCGCTTGGCGCGGTGGGCGAGTGGGAGCACGCTCCTGTGGCGCACACGGCAAGTACCGCCACGAGCGGCCACGCCGCCTGGCGCCACTCGTGAGTGTGGGCTAGCCGTCGCTTCGCCATTTGCGGAACATCTCGTTGCTTTCGCCTAACGATTCAACTGAGCCGCGCGCCGAAGCGCCATGATCACCGCGGCTGACCGGCGCGTCGGCTCCAGTTAATGTTTTACGCGGCAAGTCGTGTGATCGTCGCTGCCACGATGTCGGTACCAATATAGAGCACCGGCAAAACGATGCCGCAGACGAGCAACACCCCTCGTAGCATCCTGCATCCCGCCCTTCTGATTGTGGGCCGATGAGACGGCACACTCTAGAGACGCCCCGCCGCCGCCTTCAACAATGCGATCACTTGGTCCTTCTTCGCGCGTGCGTCCGAAGACTCAAACGAGACGATGAGCATGTTCCCTCTCGCGAGCGCAGTCGTCTTCACTCTGATCGGATTGTCGGATTCGTAGATGGCTGCGTCGCCGATGCCGGAGAGCACCGCAGTGTTGGTCGTGCCCGCTCTCGCGCTCGCGAGGAGTCCCTGTCGCACGAGCTGGATTTCTGCTGCCTGAAGCAGCGCGCAGCTATCGCCGGGTTTCTGAGCCGTGACCGCGGACGCGCTGACTCCGAGGCAGAGCAGCAACCCGGCAACAACAGCATTCTTCGTCATACGTAAGAACTATGACCGGCTAACGCCCGGCCAGCCGCGGCGCTCGTGGTTCCCATCCCCCGAGTGTGTCCGCGGCGCTCGTCGGCTGCAGCGCCTAGGCGGCTCCATCAAGCACACCGTCCTATTGAATGACTGTGATGAAGTAGTGAACCGTGACGCAGCTCACACAGCCGTCACGTGTTGGCTCTCGAGGCGTTGCGATAAAGGTCTGGGTACCGGGCGCGACCGCGCGATACAGATAGACCGTCGTGCCTTGTTGTTGCTGCTGCTTCACAATCACCAGGGAGCTCCCGGCCGAACCAACAATGTGGCGGTCCGAAGGCATGTGCACGGCGGCAACCTCACCGACATGAAGTGTCGCCGGCTCTTCTGGCTCCAGTCGAACGGAAAGGAGACTGCCGCCGCACGCATGAAACGCCGCGACGCCAGCGATGGCCCAGCGGACGCGTGCGCTCTTCAGAGCATCTCCTTAGGCCGTCGACCCGGCCGCCCTTAGCTCGACTGCGGAAAGCGCACTGATCGTGACGTAGTATCCGTCCGGATCTCGGACCGAGAACTCTTTTGTTCGAGTATTCGGGTTGATGTGTGGCTCCTCTTCGAGCCGAGGGACGAGCCCACGGACCCTTTGCAATGCCAGATCGAAATCATCGACGCGGAAGAACAGGAGGAGGCCGTTGCCAGGTGTCGCGTGATCAGGACTCATCAAGGAGGGGTGCTCGTGGGTGCCCCATTCGTGCAGGCAGATCAAGACAGTTCCATCCGAATCGAGGAGCTGGCCAAAGTCCAGGTGGGCCGGTGCCGTCTCCGGCTGGCCGAAGAGTGACTGGTACCACTTGAAGCTCGACCGGACGTCCTTCACCCCGATGATCGTCCAGGTGCGCTTCATACTAGGCGCTGGATCATCCGGATCGCTGTTTCGATTCGGCGAGCACGCGTGACGGGCTTCTTAGCACCTTCGATGGCTTCCACGTGTTCGCGCTGGTGCGAGTAGCTGAGCCTATGCCAATGTTCCAATGCCCCAGGTGTCGTCTTGAGCATTCGACGGAAATCAGCTGGTGGAATGACCTCTCGCTTTTCAGTATCCAGGTCCAAGCGCACGTCAATCGGTTCGCCACCTTCCAACCCCGCAGCCTCGCGATTCGACTTCCTCAGCGGAATGGAGCATATCGAACCTTCGCGAACGACCTTGGCTTTAAAGGTTTTTGATGGCATCGCCGTTTCTCACCGGGCGTCGTAAACGCATCCGACTTCTACCCGTGACCTGGAAGCCGATCGTAGGTTTAGCGGTCTAACGGACGCGCTGATCCGCGCGCCGGGGGTGACACGTTACCACGGACGATGGGCGCATCGGCTCCAGCGGTGCGCAACAAAGTCTGTGTATCCCTTCGACCGGGCCGAGATCGGAGAACCAGGAAGTCGTCGGAGGGGCAACCTCTTACTTGCCCAGCACCCCAAGGGCGCGCGCCAGAATGACATTGGCGCCGAGCGCGACAAGGAACGCCGGGACCGCCGTTATGACCGGCCAGATCCCGAGCGAGAGAAGCAGGAGCTGTCGGTGCTGCTGGGTAGACCCGGTAGACAGTGAATGGATATTCGCGCCAACCGCAAGTCCAAATGCTCCGAGCGCCACGCCCACGGCCACGTGCAGGGCGGACGACGAAGGTGAGTTTCGCAGTCGAAAGCGCTCATACGCAATGTGCGCCGCGTATCCGATGGCGCTCACGACCCACGCCGCCAAGCGCCACGCCTGCACGTGAGCAGCGGGTACCGCGAACGTGATGCCAACGAGTGCGTACCAACCACCCAAGAAAGCGGCCGGACGGATCCACGCCTGACGAAATGATTCGCCCATGTCTGTGGCCTAACGCGCGGCTTCAGCCGCGGCGGCTCATGGTTCCATCGGCCGCCGTCGGCTGCAAGCCGATGTTAGCCAGTCGCTCGAGTGAGCCCGTCCTCAAAACCACGCCGCTTCGACTCAGCCGCCGAGTGGTGCGGCCAAGCACCACGTGGCCGGTGTTCACACTAGCCTGCTTCGAGGCTCGGGATCCATCGACTACCCAAGCGAGAGTGGTGGGCCAACAATTTCCATCTCGCAGGCGCGGTACAGCTTCTCGTCGGCCGCGAAGTCGGAGATCTTTGCCGCCTCTTGAAAGAAGGTCTCCATTTTGCCAGCAGGTTGGAAGCCAATGAGTATCTTCCCGGGCGTTTCGCCCACGTACGCCCAGACGTGGGGCACCCTCCGCGGCGCAAGAAGGGAATCACCAGGTCTCAACCGCATCCGCTCCTGTGCGATTTCGAAGACGTATTCGCCCTCCATCACATAAAACCATTCCTCCTGACTATGATGGAGATGACGTGGCGGACCGCCTTTACGCAAGCTGACCTGCTCGAAGAGGAACAGCCCGCCTTTGGTGTCCTGACCGGAGACTTTGTAGGTAATTTGGTTCGCGCCCGCGATCGTCCGCTGCTGGTTGAACCGATCCACGCCGTGTTCCACCCGAACAACGCGAGGGGATCCTTGCGGTGCGGATGATGGTCCGAGCGCTATCAGCGGGAAAATGGCAGCCTCAAGGAATGTGCGCCGTTCCATCTCCTTCATCTTTCGCACCTCGTCGGCTTCGATCCGAGTTGTTCTTGTTTTGCTTGTCTGGCTAACGTGCGCGATGAGCCGCAGCGCTCAACGTCCCAGGCGCCGTCGGCTCCATCGCCGGTTAGCCGGCGCCCCAGCTATCGCCCGTATCTAGTGAAGTTCACGCAACCAGATGTTTCGATACCGCACTGGGTTCCCATGATCTTGCAGACTTACTGGGCCTCGAGATGTCGACGGAATGTATGGGTCGATCCGCCGGTGGGCGGTTGGCCCCCAAAACGGGCGTGCGTTGTGCACCAAGACACCATTGTGAAAGACCGTCACGGCAGCCGGAGCGACAAGATCTGCGCCGTTGAACCTCGGAGCTGAGAATGAAATGTCGTACGACTGCCACTCTCCTGGTTTGCGGGAGGCGTTCACGAGTGGCGGATACTGGCCATACATGGCTGCCGCTTGGCCATCCGCGTAGGTCGGATTGTCGAAGCTGTCCAGAACCTGAATCTCAAACACGCCAGCGAGAAACACGCCGCTGTTGCCACGTTCCTGGCTATTGCCCTTGACCTCGGTGGGAGTGGCGAATTCAACATGGAGCTGAATGTCGGCAAACTCGGCTCTTGTTCGTATGAAGCCCTTGCCGGTTTGTAAAACGCCGCCCGACATCGACCACGAGGCCGGGGAACCGTCGGCCGCTTGCCAGCTTGAGAGATCGTTGCCTGGCCCGAGCAGGACGAGCGCGTCGCTCGGCGGCGCGACTGACGTGAGAGGGCCGGTGCTCACTACCGGTGGACGTGGCCGCTTACTGTCGTGCACACGCCACTTCCCATCTGGCTGCATCGGAGTGTCGTCATATCCGATGCCGGCCTGCTGGCCTCGCAGGAGAGTGGCACTAACGGCCACTGCGACAACGGCAGTGAACAAACCGGCGCGTGGCAGCCAAGCCATCTTCCCTCCCGGATTGCTGCGACGAACTTGTTGACGGCTAACCAGTATTGGAGTAGACCGCTCACCCCGATTCGCAATGATACGCTTGGCTGCCAGGCGCGCCCCTCAGCTCGCATCATCTTGGCTTGGCGAATGTTGCCGCGTCATTCAGCAGCCTTCCGGCCGGCATGCGTACTTGCGGATACGTGGGTCACTGCGACCGGCAGAAAGTAAACCTGACAGTGCCCCGGGGAGCAGATGCGGATCATTGCGGCGAGCCCGCGCGTAAACAATGGCTGCCACCGATCGACGGGGCTCATTGCGCCAAACTTTCGCGGCTCCCTCAAGCTTGCCCGCCCAGGTCTCGACGATGCCCCGATCAAGCCCGAGCCATCAGCTGTTCCAGCGACAACCCGGCATTCCTGAGAATCCCGTTGCGGTGCACGCGGGATAGCGACGGAAGCGAGTTCTCGAGGTTGGCGATCGCTTCCTCAGTGCCTTTGCGGACGGAACGCGTGATCGCCCCGCTCGTCAGTTCCAGTACATAGTAGTGTCCAAGCCACGCGGGGCCTTGTAATGGAATGCCCCACTCGAACTGCTCGTTGACGCCCACTGTGACCCAGTCCCTCCCGACAGGCAGCGGACACCGCGGCGAGGGTCGCGCACCCACGATGGCAGTTTCGATCCTGCTGATTATCAGCAGCACGAACCAGTCGAGTAGCGACTCGTGGCGGTCCATGGCGGCGCACGGGAGCTGACCGTTCACGCCGGCGACAATCCCGCGATACTCCACCGAATTGACGAACGACCGTGGAACGACGACGAGCCGATGAAGGTCAACGCTGGCTCGCGGCAAATCGTGCGCGTAGACGAGCCGACCAAGGCGCGTGAGGTAGGCGTCGACCTCGCGCTGCATGGCGGCGACGACCACGACGTTCCGTGCCACCTCGTTCAGCTGACGCCAGACTAGACGGCGCGCCGCTCGCCTCCTGCCCAGTAGCGCGAAACGCATACCCGACTGAACCTGCTCCAGCACCACCCGGCCGTCAGGAGATTCGGCCCACGCGGTAAACGGCGCGCGCGGAATCCGGCCGGTGAACTTCATCCGGCCCAACGAATATCGTACGAGCGTTTTCATATCCGTAACAACGTGAGAAGCCAAGTGCTGCTGTGCCGGGGGGAATTGCCTGCGGGTCCGTTCCGAGCGAATGCCATGCCGGCAGCCGGCTCAGCGATACAGCTGCGAGGCAAGTCGCGAAACCCGTCCCAGACGGCCCGCCAACTCCGTCGCTCTCGCCAGGAAGTTGGCGGCCGGGGCGGACTCATAGGGCAACGCGCAAACTCATGCCATCGGCGTTCGTTGCGACTTGGCGCTCATTTCATCGCGACTCCGTGCGGCCGCGCAGGTCCTGTCGCGAACGCCGTATTGAAATCCACGTCGAAACGCCGATCGAGGGCGAGGTGATTCTTGAAGACCTTGACCACCCGAACGTGATGGTCCCCCTCGAAGTGGATCTTGCCGAAGCCGTCTTCATTGAGGAAATAGTCGCTCACGACCAGGCGCTCTTCGTCGTCGGTGAGGGCGATCATGTGCGGACCTGCATCGATGCCCAGATTGACGATGGCTGTCTGAACGGGATGCTCCGGATCGCTGACGTCGAGCATGCCGACCTGACCCGCCTGGAAGGAGGCGAAGATCAGCCGGTCGCCGGATCGCGGCATGGCCAAGAGTTGCGTCATCCCGCCACGAATCGGAACCTCCACGTGGGGGACGATGTTCTCGCAGTCGAACACGACCTTCGCCGTTCCGTTCGCAGTGTCGACGAGATAGACCAGGCCGTCGAACATCCCCGCCGTGAATGCGCGGCCGTGTCGATCCCTGGGGATCAGCTTGACGTCCATGGTACCTAGCGCGCTCGGAATCACAATCGTGCGGACGATCGAGCGGTTGCGGAAATCCCACACGCGGATGATCCCGCGGAGCAGCGGATCGCCGGGGACCACGTTCAACGAGCTGGCGGGCATCATGAAATCGGAGGTCACCATCAGGTTGAGCTCCGGACGGGCCGAGATGCCATGCGGGTTGAAATCGTGCTCGGGGGGATCAACGGGCCATTCGCCCACGAGCCGCAACCTGGCGTCGAACTCGGCGACGCGACCGGGCGTGCCGCCAGTGTGGGAGCCCATCTGCGTCACCAGGAATCCGCCTTCTTTGAGCGGCAGGAAGTCGTCGGTAATGTTGGAGAGCGTGCCGGTGGTCGAGAACAAGAATCTCGGAGAGCGCGCCTTCGACACGTCGAAGAAGAAGATGCTGTTCTGACCACGCAGCAGAGCGAGCAGGCCGCCACACGCCAGCGTGTTCTTGTCGGCGGAGAGATGGCAATGGTGCGGCTCATTTCCTGAGCTGCCCTGGCCCGGAATAGGAATCGTCCTGATGACCTTGCCGTAGCGAGGCGAGTCTTCGTCGAAGTCGACGACGGCAAGAAAATCCGGCGCCACGCGGGCCTGGTCGCCCGCCCAGACATACAATGTCTTCGGCGACGTCTGTCCGTCGCGATCCCGCCATCCATCCTGGGCCATCGTCATCGGTGCGAGCGCTAGCACGACAATGACCAGCGCCGACGCCACCCGCGCCTCTAACGGCCTGTAGATTGTTTCCATATCGCTCCTTCCGCCTCCGCGGCGACCATTCGATACAAAGCGCAGGTATGGCGCGTTGCGTCTGCGCGTTCAATTCCCCGCAGGTTCTTTCGCGGTGGAATGTTCATTCCCATCGAGTGGTAGACTCTCGAACGCCCCTTTGGCCTGGAAGCGATGGGAACCGTCTCAACCGTCCGCATCTTCCGTTTTGGGGCGTTCGCTGTCGACGTTCGGACTGGCGAACTGACGAGCGCCGGACGAAGAACGCCGCTGCGTGAACAACCCCTCCAGCTTCTGCTGGCGTTGCTGGAGCGACCTGGCGAACTCATCACGCGCGACGAACTGACGAGGCGGTTGTGGCCCGCCGACACGTTCGTTGATTTCGATCGGGGCCTCAACAAGGCCGTGAATCACTTGCGCGAAGCCTTGAGTGATTCGGCTGAACATCCTCAGTTCATCGAAACCTTGCCCCGCAAGGGCTATCGATTCATCGCACCAGTCACACAGGATGCGCAGGACGTCGAGCAGGCGGCGGATAGCGGACCGTCGAGCCGGTCGAGGTTCCGCGTCTGGCTTGCGGTGGGGGCGGCTGTGGTCGCCGCCATCGGCATCGCGACAGCCACCGACATCCGCGGGGCCCGCAACTGGATCGCCAGCCCACGGGCCGCGACGCACATCACATCGCTTGCCGTGATACCGCTCGAAAACCTCTCAGACGATCCCCGAGCAAGACTATTTTGCGGACGGGATGACTGACGCGCTCATCACGGACCTCGCCAAGACGGGCAGTCTCCGAATTACATCGCGCACCTCGGTGATGCGCTACAAGGGGACGAAGAGAACGATCAAGGACGTCGGGCGGGAATTGGATGTCGATGCGGTTGTCGAGGGCACTGTCACACGTTCGGGCAGCCGCGTGCGCATCACCGCCCAGCTGATCCAGGTCTCAACCGACATGCACCTCTGGGCTGAAACCTACGAACGGGACGTGAGCGAGATATTCGAACTGCAGCGCTCGGTCGCGATGGAGATCGCCCGACGCGTCGACGTCGTTGTGCGGCCCCTCGATCGGGCGCGAATGGTGCAGCCGGAGGCCTACGGTCTCTACCTGAAGGGACGCGATGCGTTTTACCAGTACACGAGCCAGGGGTGGCAGCGAGCCATCGAACACTTCAACCGCGCGATCGAGAGGGACCCGACATTCGCGTCGGCCTACGCCGGTCTTGCCGACACCTACCTCGTCGCCGGCGCCTATGATGCGATACCAGGCGACGAAGCCTTGATTCGCGGAAAGGCCGCAGCGGCCAGGGCCCTCGAGCTGGACGACGGACTGGCGCGCGCTCACTACGCGCTGGCCACCGCGTACACGTGGTACGACTGGGACTGGGGAAATGCTGAGCGCGAGTTTCGCCGCGCCCTCGAGCTCGACCCCAACGACGCACTGGGCCGGAACTGGCATGGCGGCTACCTGTCGCTTCGGCGGCGACATGAGGAAGCCATCGGGGAACACGAACGCGCACGTGATCTGGATCCTCTGTCGTTGATTGTCAACGCGAACCTGACCCGCGCTCTCTATTGGGCGCGCCGTTACGATGAGGCCATCGCCCAGGCTCGGCGCACGCAGGAAATGGACCCGCGCTTCAGCGTCGCGCTGTTCTGGCTGGAGGGTTCGCTGCGTCACCAGGGTCTCTTCCACGAAGCCGTGGAGTTACGGCAGTTCGTATCAACTCCGGAACGGGCGCAGATCATTGCGCGCACGTTTGAGCGCGGGGGCTTCAACGCCATACTGCGCGAAGGGGGAGAGACGTTCAGGAAGAATGGGGCGCTCGTGATCGCAGCCCGGTGCTACGCGCAGATTGGCGAGAAAGAGGAAGCGCTCGCGCTGCTCGAGGCCTGCGCCCTCCGTCGGTGCTCCTCCCTGGTCAACGTGATCGTGGAACCGGACTTCGACGTGTTGCGACCTGAGACACGATTCCAGCAGCTCGTGCGGAGGGTCGATCCTGACGCCATACCGGGTCGTCGATAGTCATGACCGCTCAACACAAAGGCCTGTGAAGGCGGCTGTTTGACGGTCACGCCGAGCGACTGCTACATCAGGAGCGCGATTCCCACCGCCCGCCTCGCCATGCGGCTGATGGCGCGGGTGGTGATCGGGTTCACGAGACCGCGACGTCCGATCCTGGGCGCAGTCCTGGCTGGAGAGATCGAAGCGATTGGAGGGAAGGTCACGCGGTTTCACGTCGGCGATCGCGTGTGGGCGTTCACCATGTTGCGCATGGGCTGTTACGCCCAGCGCACCTGCCTGCCGGCAAGCCTCAGGCTCCTCGCGCCGGCGCCGTCGAATCTGAGTCATGACGAAGCCGCCGCTATTCCGTACGGCGGCCTCATGGCCTCGCACTTCCTCGGCAAGGCGAACATCGAGAGCGGCCAGCAGGTGCTCGTCTACGGCGCATCCGGCGCGAACGGAACCTGTGCGGTTCAGCGCTCGGGCGCTACGACGTCGTCTTCGATGCCGCAGGACGCAGAAAGACGTCGCCGATGAAAGTGGCTGCAAAGGACGCGCTGACGCCCGCGCGGGAACTACATCTCGGTGGACGACGCGTTACCGCGCTTTCGCCGCGACGATCTCATCCGGCTCGGGGAACTCGCCGAGGCGGGGAAGCTGAAGCCGGTGATCGACAGGCGATACCCGCTGGAGCGGATCGTCGAAGCTCACGGGTACGTCGAGGAGGGACACAAGAAGGGCAACGTCGTCATCACGATCGCCGACTGAGCTTGAGCGACTCTCTGCGATGTGCGCTTCACGCGCCATGCCTGCAGGCGCGCGGTCGGTTTACTTCGACACCACAAACTTGCCGATCATCAGGCGTCCCGACGTTTGATCGTGCGGTGCGAACGCGATGCCTTTCACTTCGCTGACGTCGATTGCCGCGCCGGCTGTGGCGTCGGGACGTTGGAAGTAGGGGTTCGGGTGAAGCTCGTCGAACTGAATCCGAACCAGCTGCCACACGTCTCCTCTCAGCTCCATCCACGTCGTGTACGCGACCCGATTCCGATCGAAGAACGACAACGAGAGCCTCACGGGATGAGCGGGCTTGATTCGAAATGAAATCGCGCGCCCCGCGGCCCAGTCTTGGTTCTCCGCGTCGCACTGGACGTCACGTCCCGCCGGGTCGTCGGTCGGTGCCGGGTACTCCACCACCAATACCGGCTCGTCCGGCACTGAGGGATCGCGACCGACGCGCAGGTGGACGTCTGGGTTGGCCGCGCGCACGCCAGCGAGTCCATCCTTGTAGCCTTGAATGACGACCACCGGTTTCGTCTCGGCGGTGTCGGATGGTACGGCTGACTGGACCGGTCCACCCGCGGAATTCACACCGCCGGTGACGCCCAATCCCAACGCGAAAAGGAGAAGTTTCAAGATCATGATTGTTGGGCTACCGGCGCCGGCCCCATGGCAGGCTCCGCAGTCCGCGCGCCGAGAGGATGACGGAGAAGCTCGCGGTCATGCCGATCGCGAAGAGTGGCCAGACGAAGAAGAAGGCTCCGCTGGACTTGGCGGAGACATGATGGTTAGCACAACGTTTTGCTTCATTTGACACTCTCGTTGTTAAGTGTGCCTGTGCCTCTCAGTCAGAGACGGGAAACTCCCGGCCATTCAAGTCCTCGCCCGCTTGGCTCGCCAGTCATGAAGCGCGTCCGGTAATGCTGTGCCGGATTCCAGGCCGATCCCGACGGTCCCACGCCGCAAAGCCGCGCGGATAGACAAACCCCTCGACGATGTGCAGGCTTGCGGCCACAAAGGGAGCCCAATACAGCCAGTTGATCACTCTGTCGGCTTCTCCATCTTCGTCACCTCAAACCATCGCGACGGCGCTTGATGTAGTCCGCCCAACGCCATGCTGCTCAGCCGCGCGACGTGTTCACTTGCCTCTCGAATGCCCGATCCCACCCGCGGCGCTCGTCGGCTGCAGCGGCCGGTTAGCCGGCGCGCCGTGCGAGATCTTCCGCCGTTACCATCGCTCTGGCGATCCTATCCATTCCGTCGCGAAGAGTTCTGCCGAATGCCGCCCGCACTTGCCCGGTGTAAGCGGCCGCATTCGCGCCCGACAGCAGGATGTGTTGCGTGAGTCTTGTTCGGCGATTCGACAACGCGTCAAATCGCCACTCGAAAGACAGTGTGGCTCGATCGAGAGGCATCTCGATGATGAACGATCTGTACGGTGTGACGGCCCGAATGTGCCAGCGAAGCGGCTCTTGCCCCGGAAACAGCGTCGTGCCCCACGAACCGGCCGCGAATGGACCTTCGAGGCAGAATTGAGCAGGCGGGTCGTCCCAGTTCTTCACATCGGTCCGCCAATCCCACGCGAATGTTGGGTCCACCTCGGTTTCAACTGAGTGTTCGGCTTCAAAGGCACTCATCTTGCCCCCGAATCTGTCCGGCCAACGTCCGCGTTTCAGCCGCGGCGGCTCATTGTCGCGCCCGACGCCGACGGCTGCAAACGCAACGCGGGCCCGTCACCTCACATCACATCACATTGGCTTGGCGAATGTTGCCGCGGTCGCGAGGGCGCCGCCGGCCGTCGAATACGATGCCGTTTGCCGAATCAGACGTCTAGAACGCCGATCAAATCGTCGATCGAGACGGGCTGCTCCTTCGAACACGACGCAAGGCGGACGCGATACTCGGCGGCGTTCTTGAAACGCTCGGTGCGAAGCCTGCCATCAGGTCCTTTCGAAACGAACACGTACGGCTTCGCAGGCGGACGGCTTGCGCAATGCCCGCACCGTCGTCCCGTCGATGGACGAGTTGTCACCACCAACGGTATCGGCGCACCGCCGTGGATCGATGAGCGGGACGTGCAATGGTGAGAAGATCGACAATCCCACCTGGCCGCCGTTTACTTCGCGGAGTATTTCGTGAACGCTCCCCCCGCCTGCGTCAGCGAGTTCGGCCCTTCCGCTGCGTAGACATTCCCGTCGGCGTCGACGGCGATGCCTTCGCCAGCCGTCCCCTGGTAGACGCGGTCTTCACGCTCGAACGGCGGAATGAACGCCGTGATGCGATCCTCGTCGAGGGGACCGATGCGCACACCGTCACGCCAGTTCGTGTGGTTGAACGGGCCCGACTCCGAATCGATCGCGTAGACCGTATTGCCCTTGATGAAGATCCCGCTGATGCGCCCGTACATGTAGCGCGACTCGAGATAGGTGCCATTCTGGTCAAAGATCTCCAGCCGATGGTTGCCGCGATCCGCTACCCAGAGACGGCCTCTGGAATCGAACGCCAGCGCGTGCGGCGTCCGGAACTCGCCGTGTCGCACGCCGATCGTGCCCCAGGACTTGACGAACTTGCCATCGGGCGTGAACTTGCTGATGCGCGACGTCGCGCCGCGTTTGAGCCCGTCGGCGACGGCAGCGGCTGTCGTCATGCCCTGCGCGTCGTGCCCGTCGGCCACGTAGATGCTGCCGTCCGGTCCGACCACGACGTCGTTGGGCTGATTGAACTGGCCATCGGCGTTGCCCGGCTTGCCCGCGATGCCCAGGCTCAGAAGCTTCTCGCCCTTCGGGCTGAACTTGTGGACCTGGTGTCCCTTGGTGCCGGCCTGATTGCCTCCGAAGTCGGCAATCCAGACGTTGCCCTGCCGGTCGACGGAGATGCCATGCGGCGTGACCATCACACCCTTGCCGAAGTTCGCCAGCACCGCGCCAGTGTTGCGGTCGAACTTGAAGATCGGGTCGAGGACGTTTGTATCGCAGCTGACGCCGCCCCCGCCGGCTCCGGCTGCCGCGCCGGCGCCGCAGCGCTCGTACGCCCAGATGTGTCCGTCAATCGGATCGATATCGATACCAGCCGTCGTGCCCCACGTGCGGCCCGCGGGCAGCTGGCCCCAGTTGCGAGTCACCTTCGGTGCCGGGTTTGGCAGCCCCTCGCCGGTAATCGGATTCGCCACCTTGGTGGCGCCCTGCGCCGACAGCGTGTTCGGGCTTGTTCGGAAGCTGAGTGAAGCGATCAATAAGACGGCGCAGGCGCTGAATATGGAGCGCAGGATTCGCGGCATTGGCATGGCACCTCCTCGTGACGTCGAACAGAAACGAGCGCGTCAGCGTTCCTGAACCGGCGGCTTCACGCTCGCTGCCGGTTTGGTTCCCTTCAAGATAAAGCGTTGTATCCGCCGGCCGTTGCCGGCTTCACCGACGTACATCCGGCTCTTCGAGTCGATCGCGAGCATGTGCGCGCGGATGAACTCGCCGGCCTGGCGTCCGGGTTTGCCGAAGCGGTCGAGAATCGCCAGGTCCTTTCGGCGCAGGATCCACACACGCTCGTTCGTGCCGTCAACCAGGTAGAGCAGGCTCTGCTCCGGGTCGCGTGAAAACTGCAGGCTGAACCCGCTCCCCGAACCGCCGGTCTGGGGACGGATGAACCGCTCCATCAGATACTCGCCGTTCTGACGAAACACCTGGATCCGGTTGCCGCGCCGATCGGAGACGTAAATGAGGCCGTCCTTCGAGCCGACGAGCCCGTGCAGCGTGGAGTACTGCTGCGGCGGATGCGCTGGCTCGACGGGGTATTTGTACTTCTCCGAGTCGTCCGGACGTTTGCCGTACGCGCCCCAGTGCCGTTTGTATTTCCCGGTCGCGGCGTCGTACACCACGATGCGCTTGTTGATGTATCCGTCGGCGATGAAGAGCTCATTGGTCTTCGGCTCGACGTAGAAGTTTGCCGGTCCGCCCAGGTGATCCGGATCGTTGCTGCCCTTGTTGACGCCCGGCTCACCGATCGTGAACACGTGCTTGCCGTCCTGTGTGAACTTCATCACGTGCATGCCGTTGCTCGTGCCCATCCACACGAAACCGTTGTGGTCGATGTAAATGCCATGCTCCTGGTCGAACCACGTGTAGCCATTGCCCGGCCCGCCCCAGGCGCGCAGCACCTTGCCCTCCGGATCGAGCTCCAGCACGGGCGGAGCGGGAACGCAGCAGTCAGCGATCGGCGGTTTGACGGCCGCCCCGATCTCCTGCGGGGTGAGGCTCGATGGCATGTGGATCACCCACAGGTGATCGCGATCGTCCACGAACAACCCGCGGACGTCACCCAGGATCCAGTCGTTTGGCAAGGTCGGGGGCCAAGTCGGATCGAGTTCGTAAATCGGCAGCCGTTCGGCCGTAGGAGATCCGGGGTCGGCCTTGGCGTTCGCCCCCTGGGCGGTGGCCACGACCGGCAGGAGCAACCCGGCAACCAGTCCTGTGACGATGCACGCGCGCGTCATGACGCGGGGATTATCGCTCAGCCAGACCCGAAGTTGTCGAACGCATTATAAGGATTGGCGCGGCCTTGGCGCTCGGTTTGCGCGCGATCACGGCTACCCACATACTGGGCGCCCATGGCGATCAGAATATGCCTCGCTGGAGCAACGGGGTGGGCGGGCTCCGAGCTGGCGCGCAGCATCGCGAGGGCGGCCGACCTCACGTTGACGGCGGCAGTGTCGCGCAAGCAGGCGGGGCATGTCCTGGGCGACGTGCTTGCCGAACCGCGTCTCAGGTGTCCGATTTACGCGACGGCCGGAGAAGCCCTCGCACGTCCGTGCGATGTGTTCGTTGAGTACACGAAGCCGGAAAGCGCCAGGCCGAACATTCTGGCCGCACTCGAGACTGGAGCACATGTCGTCGTCGGAACATCGGGCCTGACCGACATCGATTTCAGCGAGATCGACGCGGTTGCGCGAAAACACAGGCGTGGAGTGCTCGCCGCCGGGAACTTCGCACTGACCGCCGTGCTGCTCCTGAAGTTCGCGGAGCTCGCCGCGCGGTTCATTTCGCAATGGGAAATCATCGAGTACGCCCACGACGACAAGATCGATGCGCCGAGCGGCACCGCGCGCGAGCTGGCGGCTCGATTGTCGAAGGTACGGCAGCCTGAGCGCACCGTGCCCATCGACCGGACAGTTGGCGAACGCGAATCACGGGGGGCGACTGTTTCGGATTCCCAAATCCATTCTGTTCGCCTGCCCGGCTACGTCATCAGCGCGGAAGTTCTTTTCGGGATGCAGGATCAGCGTCTGACGATCCGTCACGACTCGGGGAGTAGTGCTCGCCCTTACGTGGATGGAGCCCTCCTCGCCATCCGCAAGGTATCGAGTCTCGTCGGTGTCCACCGAGGTCTGGACTCCGTGCTGGACCTTGCCCTCGATCAGTCGCCGGGCGCTGAGACTCGATAGCCGCTGTTGCCCGCGCATGGCCGGTCATGCCGCACGGATGAGCCAGTGCGAAACTCGTCCCAGACGGAGACCAGTCGCTGACTCCACTCGGCGATAATCGGCCTGAGCAGAAGGGACCCGTATGCCAACAACTACGATCGGACTCATCGGCGCCGGACACATTGGAAGCCAGGTTGCGAGACTTGCAGTCGCCCACGGTTATCACGTGGTGATCAGCAACTCCCGCGGGCCGGAGACCCTGGCCGGTCTCGTCGCCGAACTCGGACCGGGCGCGCGGGCGGGGACGGCTCGGGACGCCGCGATGGCCGGAGACATCGTCGTCGTCAGCGTGCCGCTGAAGAATTATCGCGAGGTGCCGGCTGCGCCGCTCGCGGGCAAGATCGTGATCGACACCAACAACTACTATCCCCAGCGTGACGGTCACATTCCCGAGCTCGACAACGAATCGACGACGACGGCCGAGCTCCTGCAGGCGCATCTTCCGACATCGAACGTCGTCAAGGCGTTCAACCATATCTATGCGGCGCAACTGACCACCGATGGGCAGCCGGCGGGTTCGAAGAACCGCCGCGCACTGGTGATTGCCGGCGACGATCCGGCCGCGAAGGCCACCGTGACGAAACTGCTCGACCAGTTCGGCTTCGACACCGTCGACGCCGGACCGCTGAAGGAAGGATGGCGCATTCAGCGCGACACACCGGGCTACGGTCCACGGCGAACGGCTGACGAACTCCGCCGGGACCTTATGGCGGCCAAGCGGTACGCTGAGCAGTAGCAGTCCCGCTTCGCGTCGCAGCGCGCCAACTCCGCCGTTGCAAAGACTTGACACGACGCATTCATCACGAGGGAAGACGCATGAGCACAGTCACCACGAAAGACGGCACCGAGATTTTTTACAAGGATTGGGGCAGCGGACAACCCATCGTGTTCAGTCACGGCTGGCCGTTGAGCGCCGATGATTGGGATGCGCAGATGCAGTACTTCGGCGAGCACGGGTTTCGCTGCATCGCGCATGACCGCCGCGGTCATGGCCGATCGACGCAGACATGGGACGGCAACGAGATGGATACCTATGCCGACGATTTGATGACGCTGGTCGAGAAGCTCGACCTGAGAAACGCGATCCACGTCGGCCACTCGACCGGCGGCGGAGAGGTTGCGCGCTACATCGGCCGCCACGGCGCGGGCCGCGCCAAGGGACGTGTCGCAAAGGCCGTGCTCCTCGATGCCGTGCCGCCCTTGATGCTCAAGACCGCGGCCAATCCGGGCGGCCTGCCAATCGAAGTCTTCGACGGCTTTCGCGCGGCGCAGCGCGCCGACCGTGCGCAATTCTATTTGGACATCGCCTCCGGTCCGTTCTACGGCTTCAATCGGCCTGGCGCGAAGATCTCGCAGGGTCTCATCAACAACTGGTGGCGACAAGGCATGATGGCCGGCGTCAAAGCCACCTACGATTGCATCAAGGCCTTCTCCGAAACCGATTTCACGGACGATCTGAAAAAGGTCGACGTGCCCACACTGGTCATACACGGCGACGATGACCAGATCGTCCCCATCGGCGCCTCCGCGATGATCTCATCCAAACTTGTCAAAGGCGCCAAGCTGAAAGTCTATCCCGGTCTGTCGCACGGGCTGTTCGCGACCCATCCTGAACTGGTGAACCCTGACCTGCTCGCGTTTTTCAAGGAGTGAGTTCCTCGAACACGCAAGTCGATCGCGGACGATTCAGTTCGTGCAGCAGGTCGGACCGCAGCAGCTCTTGGCTTCGGGCTTGCGGGCGCGCACGAACGCGCTCGCGAACATGTCCTTGACCTGAGGCGCGAGTGCGTCCACGTCCAAGCCAGTCTCAGTCAAGAACGATCGCGCATCTTCGACGTTGTAGATGCGCCAAGGTTCAACCTCAACATCTTTGAACCCCGCGGCCTGCAGCTTCGAGGCGTACTCTTTTTCCTCGAGCGCACCGGCGATGCAACCAACCCAAAGCTCCATGCTGCGGCGAATGTCCGGTGGCACTTCTCCGCGAACGACGACATCGGACACGGCGAAGCGACCGCCGGGCTTGAGCACGCGGAAGGCCTCACGCAGCACGGCGTCCTTGTCGCTCGACAGGTTGATCACGCAGTTCGAGATGATGACGTCGACCGAATTGTCGGGGAGCGGGATCGACTCGATCGTGCCTTTGAGGAACTCGACGTTCGCCGCGCCGGCCTTGCGCTGGTTCTCGCGGGCGAGCGCGAGCATTTCGTCGGTCATGTCGAGACCGTAGGCTTTCCCGGTGGGCCCCACGCGCTTGGCGGACAGCAGCACGTCGATTCCCCCGCCCGACCCCAGGTCCAGCACCGTCTGTCCAGGCTCGAGCGCCAAGAGCGCCGTGGGGTTGCCGCAGCCCAGCGAGGCCGTCACCGCATCGGCAGGAAGGCTGCTGGTTTCGGCGTCAGAGTAGAGGTTCGACGTGATGGGGTCGCTGCAGCCGCAGGCCGTCGGCCCGCAACAGCCTGTGCTGGTGGATTTCGTGGCGACGGCCGAGGCGATGGCGCCGTATTTTTCGCGAACCGCTTGCTGAATGTCGGGCATGTCGGTTGTCTCCTTGTATCCGCAAATGCGAATATATGGACTGTAGACCGTCATGTTATATTTGTCAAGGCACATATATGGTGAAGCAATTGATCGAGATGGAGAGCCTGTTCAAGGCGCTCGCTGATGCGACACGGCTCCGGATTCTGGGGTTGCTGCTCGCTGGCGAGGTCTGCGTCTGCGATATCCACGAAAGTCTGAAGATCCCGCAGTCAAAGGCGTCGCGGCACCTTGCGTACCTGCGGCGAACAGGGCTCGTCGAGACGAGGCGCGAAGGACTGTGGATCCACTATCGCTTGGGCACGCTCGCGGATCCGGTCTTGGCGGCGATCGGCGACGCGGTCCGCCACGCGCTCACACATGTCGATACGGTGCGGCGCGACGGCGAGCGGTTGCAAAAGCGCACCGGCTGTTGCGTGCCGACACCCGGTGAAGTCGCTGGTGTGTCGTGCTGTGCGCCTCAGGCCACCGCGGTGAGTGTCGGACGATGAGCATGCCGACGCAGATCGAAAAAGTGCGGCACGAGGACGTGGACAACGTGCTCGTGCTCCTGGAGCAGCATCATCTGCCGCTCGACGGCTTTCGCGACCACCTGGCGACCACGCTGGTCGCACGCCAGGACGGCCGCCTCGTTGGAAGCGCGGCGCTCGAGGTGTATCCCGACGGCGGGCTGCTGCGATCCGTGGCGGTTGCGCCGGAACTGCAAGGGCACGGGATCGGCCGCGAGTTGACGGCTGCGGCAATTCGCCTGGCGGACGATCTTCATCTACCGGCGATCTACCTCCTGACGACGACGGCGGAGCGATTCTTTCCGAAATTCGGGTTTGAGCGAATCGCGCGCGTCGACGTGCCGGCCAGCGTTCAGGGGTCAGTCGAATTCACCTCTGCCTGTCCGTCGAGCGCGACGGTCATGCGTAAGTCACAGTAGGTCGCAGGCGCGGATGCCCACCAGAATCGGGATCAACGGCTTCGGCCGCATGGGGCGGCTCGCACTGCGCTCCGGATGGGGCCGGCCGGCGCTGGAGTTTGTGCACATCAACGAGGTATCCGGCGGGCCCGAGACGGCCGCGCATCTCTTGTCGTTCGACTCTGTGCACGGTCGATGGGATCGTTTGGTCGAGGCTCGCGACGCAGCCGTCGTGGTCGACGGGCACCCCTTGGCCTTCTCGGCTCGCGCGAAACCTGCCGATGTGTCCTGGGGGGCGACCGACGTTGTCCTCGAGTGCAGCGGCAAATTCCGGACGCCAGAGACGCTCGAACCGTACTTTGCAGCCGGCGTGAAGACAGTCATCGTCGCCGCGCCAGTCAGATCGGGTGCCCTCAACATCGTGATGGGCGTCAACGACCATCTCTACGATCCATCGAAGCATCGCCTGCTGACCGCCGCGTCCTGCACGACGAACTGCCTCGCGCCCGTCGTGAAGGTGATTCACGAATCCCTTGGGATCAGGCACGGCGTGATCACGACGATCCACGACATCACCAACACGCAGGTGGTGGTCGATGCCCCGCACAAAGATCTCCGTCGAGCTCGCGCCAGTAGCGTGTCGCTGATCCCGACCAGTACCGGGTCGGCAACGGCCATCGGGCTGATCTACCCGGAACTGCTCGGCAAGCTCACCGGCGTCGCCGTTCGCGTGCCGCTACTGAATGCCTCGCTCACCGATTGCGTGTTCGAAGTCCAGCGCCCGACTACCGTTGACGAGGTGAACGCGGCGTTCAAACGCGCTGCGGAAGGCGCGCTCGAAGGCATTCTCGGGTACGAAGAGCGCCCGCTCGTCTCCGTCGACTTCAAAGACGATCCGCGGTCGGCCATTGTCGATGCACCGTCGACGATGGTCGTGGATGACACGTGCGTCAAGGTGCTGGCGTGGTACGACAACGAAATCGGCTACGTCAACCGGATGATCGAACTCGCAGAGAAGGTCGGAGCCTCGTTATGAATGCACCCGCCCGCAGCAGGGCGACGGCTGCTCCGACCATCAGCATCCGGAACTACGCGGTTGTCACCGCGGCGTACTGGGCATTCACGCTGACCGACGGTGCGTTGCGGATGCTCGTGTTGCTGCACTTCAATCAGCTCGGCTACACGCCGGTGCAGCTCGCGTTTCTGTTCCTGCTGTACGAATTCTTCGGGATCGTCACAAATCTCCTTGGTGGGTGGGTCGCGTCGCGCGCCGGATTGCGATTCACGCTGGTCCTCGGACTCGTCCTCCAGGTCGTCGCGCTCGGGTTGCTCGCGCTGCTAAATCGTGAGTGGAGCATGGCGTTGTCGGTCGCGTATGTCATGGGATGTCAAGCGCTGTCCGGCATCGCGAAGGACCTCACCAAGATGAGCGCCAAGAGCGCCGTCAAAGTGTTGGTGCCGGAGGGCGACGACTCTGGTCTCTTCAAATGGGTCGCCGTGCTCACGGGTTCCAAGAACGCGTTGAAGGGTGCGGGCTTCTTCCTCGGCGGCTTCCTTCTGTCACTTTTGGGATTCCGCGGTGGATTGGCCGCGATGGCGAGCGGTGTGCTAGTCGTGCTCCTGTTCGTGCTCAGCGCGCTGCCGGCTCAGATCGGGCAAGCAAGAAAGAAGGCCGCATTCTCAGGAATCCTCTCGAACTCGCCGGGCATCAACCGGCTGTCGCTGGCACGGCTGGCGCTGTTCGCCGCGCGTGACGTCTGGTTCGTCGTCAGTGTGCCGATCTTCCTCGCGAGCGTCCTTGGGTGGTCGTTCACGCAGGTGGGCGGATTCATGGCGCTGTGGGTCATCGCGTACGGTGGTGTGCAGAGCGCGTCGCCCGTTCTCCTCTCGAAGGTGACACACGGGAACGCACCCGGGCCGGTACTCGCTGCCGTGCTCGGCCTCGGGCTCGCGGCCGTGACGGCGCTCATCCCCATCGGCCTCCGTCTCAACGCGCCGCCGGCCGCGACGATGCTGGGCGGGCTCGTGCTGTTCGGCATCGTGTTCGCGTTGAACTCCTCGGTCCATTCGTATCTGGTACTGGCGTACTCCGAGGCGGACCGCGTGTCGCTGAGCGTGGGCTTCTATTACATGGCGAACGCCTGTGGCCGGTTGCTCGGCACCTTGCTGTCCGGCGTGCTGTATCAACTCGCCGGCGTCAGCGCGTCGTTGTGGGGGGCGGTCGTCCTTGCCGCAGCCGCGGGGGTCGGGGCGATGTTCCTGCCGCCGGTCACGACCGACGTCGGATGGGCGGGCGCCAAAGGAGATGAGTAGCTCAGATCCTCGTCAGGATTCTCGCTTTGAGATCTCTGATCTTCGCTTCGTCTCGCTTGTAAAACGTCCACTGTTTGATCCGCGTGCCGCGAATCAGACCGGCCTGCGACAGAACCTTCAGGTGTTCACTCACTGTCGGGTGACTCACGCGGAGCTTCTGCGCGATCAGCGCGCCGCAGACGCCGTCCTTGACGAGATCGCCGTCGACCTGGGGCGGAAAATGCCGCGCAGGAGATCGCAGCCATTCCAGGATCTGCAACCGGCGCTCGCTCGCGATGGCGCGCAGAACTCGATCGTGGCTCATCCTTGACATTTAGTCACGGCGCTGCGTAGCATTTAGGCAACTGGCTAAGTATTCTATACGACACGCCACCACGCAAGCCCTCAGGTGAGCCCGCCATGAAATCCACTTCGATCGATCGCGAGAGCATTGCCCGGACGTACAGGCTGATCCAGCGCTTTGTCCGGCGCACGCCGACGATCGAGATCGACGGCGGGGACTGGGGGCTTGATCCTTTCCGCACCATTCTGAAGCTGGAGTTGCTGCAGCACGCCGGGTCGTTCAAGGCGAGAGGGGCGTTCGCCAATCTGCTCCTTCGCGAGGTGCCCCAGGCAGGCGTCGTGGCTGCCTCGGGCGGCAACCATGGTGTGGCCGTCGCGTACGCGGCGCATCGCCTGGGGAGACCTGCGCGAATCTTTGTGCCGAGCGTGGCCTCACCGGCGAAGATCCAACGGATTCGCGAGTGCGGCGCGGAGCTGACCATCACGGGCGAGCGGTACGCGGACGCGCTGGCCGAGAGCCAGGTATGGGCGTGCCAATCCGGCGCCCTTCAGATCCACGCGTACGATCAACCAGAGACGCTGCTGGGTCAGGGTACTGTCGGACTGGAGCTCGAAGAGCAGGCGGCACCGTTGGACACACTCCTCGTCGCGGTTGGCGGGGGCGGACTGCTCGGAGGAATTGCCTCCTGGTACGCCGGAAGAGTTCGTGTCATCGGCGTCGAGCCCGAGACGGCGCCGACGCTCACCCGTGCGCTCGCTGCGGGACGGCCGGTCGACGCCGAGGCAGGTGGCGTTGCGGCCGATTCGCTCGCCCCCAAGCGTGTGGGCGAACTGATGTTTCCCATCGCTCAACGTCATGTGGAGCGCGTCGTGCTGGTCTCGGACGAGGAGATTCAAGCGGCACAACGGACGCTGTGGGATTCATTGCGCCTCGTCACGGAACCTGGGGGGGCGGCGGCATTCGCGGCGCTCCTCTCGGCGCATTACCGGCCGAGTGCGGGCGAACGTGTCGGTGTGGTCCTCTGCGGGGGTAACACGACGGCTGTGGACTTCGGCTCATGACCGACTATCGAAATCCTGATCTCAAGGCCTGGCACGTGCTGTCCGATGTTGCCGAGCGCTCGAAGCGTTATCTCGATCGCATCGGGCAACGTCGCGTGGCTCCAACTCACGAGGCGCTCGCAGGCCTGAAAGCGTTCGACGTGCCGCTGCAGGACCATCCGATCTCTCCCGAACAGGTCGTCGCCGAGCTCGATCGCATCGGATCGCCCGCGACAATGGCGATTGCCGGTCCGCGCTTCTTCGGTTTCGTCAACAGCTCGGCGTTGCCGGCCGCGCTTGCAGCCAACTGGTTGTCCACAGCATGGGAACAGCACGGAGGTTTCCACGTCTCGTCTCCGGGAAGTACCACGCTGGAGCAGATCGCGCTCGGCTGGACGAAAGAGCTGCTCGGACTTCCGGCTGACGCCACCGGCTCGTTTGTCACCGGGACAACCGTCGCCCACATGGCCTGCCTTGCCGCCGCGCGCCACGCGCTGCTCGCCGGCGTGGGATGGAACGTCGAAGCGGATGGTCTCTTCGGAGCGCCGCCGATTACGGTCATCGCAGGCGCCGAAGCTCACGCCACGCTCTTCAAGGCGCTCGGTGTGATCGGACTGGGGCGCAGCCGAGTCCTCAAGATTCCCGTCGACTCGCAAGGACGGATGCGAGCCGACGGTCTTCCCCGCATGTCTGGCCCGACCATCGTCTGCGCGCAAGCCGGCAACGTGAATACCGGCGCGTTCGATCCCTTTCACGAGATCATCGATCACGTCCGGGCATCCCGCGCACCGGTGTGGGTCCATGTCGACGGCGCGTTCGGTTTATGGGCGCGCGCAGCGCCAGCGCGCGCGCATCTCGCAGACGGCATCGAGCTCGCCGACTCGTGGGCCACCGATGCGCACAAGTGGTTGAATTCCCCATACGACTGCGGCATGGCGATCGTACGAGACGGCGACGCACTGCGGAAGTCGATGGCGATCAATGCCGACTACCTTCCGAGTGACGTCACCAATCCGTCGGACTATACGCCCGAGGTGTCACGTCGCCCACGCGGCGTCGACGCCTGGGCCGCTCTCCGCGCGCTCGGCCGCTCGGGGCTCGCCGACCTGATCGAACGAAACTGCCGTTTTGCGAAGCGGTTTGCCGATGCGTTCACGGCTGCCGGGTTTCCTGTGCTGAACGACGTCGTCCTCAATCAGCTCCTCGTGACGTTCGGCGATGCCGAGCGTACCCGCGGCGTGATCGCAGCCATTCAGGAGGATGGAACCTGCTGGTGCGGCATGACGGTCTGGCAGGGTACGACTGCGATGCGCGTGAGCGTGATCTCCTGGGCCACGACCGACGATGACGTCGATCGTTCAATAGCCGCGATTCTGCGAATCGCCCGCGGCTAGGTAGATTGATTCACGAACCAATTCCAAGCAACTTGGCTGCGTTACCGCCGAGGATGGCCATCCGATCGGCATCGCGCAGTTCGGGGGTTCGAAGGACGTGATCCACGGGCGTGTTCGTCCAGGGATACGGATAGTCTGTGCCAACCATGATTTGACTCGCACCGCACTGCGCAACCAGGTGTCGCAGGGCCTCCGGTGTGAACACCAGCGAATCGAAATAAACCTGCTTCAAGTATTCCGTCGGATGTTTCTTGAGTGTCGGCGCCTTGCATTGCTCAGGGAAGACGAGACATCCACGATCCGACCGGGCGGCGTATGAGGGGAGGTACCCGCCTCCATGTGCACAGCACAGTTTGAGCCCTGGGAAGCGATCCAGCGTGCCCTCGAAAATCATGTGCGTGAGAAAGATGGTGGTGGCCAGCGGATTGCCGAGTACGACACCGAGTGCGCCGCTTCCCTGGATTCGCGACGCGATCTCCGGTGGACTTGCCGGGTGCATGAAGATGACGACGCCCAGTTGCTCTGCCTTGGCCCAGAACGGATCGAACTTGGGCGAAGCCAGTTCCTCCACGCTCCCGGGAATCTGGCCGCCGATGGAGCCGCCGCGGAGGCCAAATTTCTTGACGCCTTCCTCCAACTGCTCGGCAGCTAAGTCGGGGAACTGCAGTGCCACGGTCGCGAGGCCCACGAAGCGGTCGGGGTTGGCCGCGCACATCGCCGCAAGTTTTTCGTTTTGCAGCTTGATGAGATCGCGTGCCAGCTCGCGGTCCGCCGAGTACCAGAACGGGTTGATGCTGAGCACTTCGACATCGATGCCCTGTTCGTCCATCGCCTTCAGGCGCTCTGGCCCCAAATTGAGGAGTTCGCTGTAGGCGCCGGTCGGGGCCACGAGCTTGGTCTGTTTCACGAAGTCGGTGACTTCCGGAACGGAACAGTGTGCGTGCACATCAACCGTTTTGATCCGGCGCCCGCCAACAATGACCTCGCGGCGCCCACGGATGCCAGCGATCTGCGGTGAGGCGTTCAGGGCATTTGCAATACCCGGACTCCCGACCAGGCAGCCCGCCATGACACTTGCCGACTGCCTGAGGAATTGCCTGCGACTCGGCGCCATCGTGTTCCTCGTGGTCAAGGGAGATCGCGACTAGTGTTCTTCGATCCCTTTGGGATAGCGATCCCCTACAAGATTCAGTCTGACGTTGTGCTCGAGGAGCGCTTTGAGGCCCGCGAGCACCAACGAGAATCCTTGGGTCGAATCGGCCACCTGTTTCACCAGTTCGTCCCCCTCATCAGTGAAGCCGGCGTGCGTGATTGTGACGAACGTCGTTCCGTCCCGTTGGGGCGCGAAGATCCATTCCACGGTGGTGGGGCTGGTATTTCCCGGCCACTCAATCGCAATGCGCTTGTTCGGTTCGAGGGCTTTCACGGTCACCGGGATCGAAATGCCGTACATTTCCCAATCCCACTGAACATGTTTGCCAGCCTCGAGCCTTCCGCTGCTGTGGGTGAACCAGAATTTCGTCGTGATGTCCGGGTTGATAAAGGCCTCGAACACTTCGGCGACAGGCTTGCGGATAAGCATTCCAGTCTTTGCAATTGGCACTTGCGCGACCTGTTTGTCAAACCGGTTTGTCAACGTCGGACGACGATGGAGACAACACGTCGAGTCATGTGTCACTCTCTCAGGCTGTGCCTGCCGGGAGCTTCGCGCTGCGGAAGATCTGCGCCCACAACGATCGGCTCTTCGGATCCAACACGTTCAGTTCCTCGAAGAGCTCACGGGCGAATTCGACGTCGCCAAGTCCACTGGCCGTGATGAGGCCGCGATCCCGCACTGCGGGAGTGTCCACGTAGTTCGCCGCCTCCGTGTAGCCGGGAACGTGCGACTGCAGGTAATTCAGCCCGTTGCTCGTGTGCCGGCGGCCGCGCAGGAGGCCCATCCTCGAGATCGCAACGGTCGCGCCGCAAATCGCTGCGAGCGGAACGCCCCTCGCGTCAAGCGACGTCAATGTCTCCGCAAGTGTCGCTTCGATGGGCGCATTCTCCCATCGGTCTCCACCGGGAAGGATGAACACGGCGACATCCGCCGGATCGACTTCAGTCACGCTCATTGACGGAACGATGCGGATGCCACCCATCGACTGGACGACCGTACGAGAGAGGCCGACCGACTCGACTCGATAGTGGCCATGGCGCCGCAACTCCGCGACCGCGTGGGCAGGCTCCCAATCAGCGAATCCGTCGACAACGAGCAGGTAGACGGCTTTCTCAGGCATTCCAACGCAGCTATCGCAAGGCGTCTATGACAGTTTGCGCTGTGGCAGTGCCCACGACCAGAAGCACGGCTCCCAGAGCGATCACGACCAGAAGGGCACTCCACATCGTCGCCCGATGCAGGCGGCCCAATCCGACGAAGTCGTAGACCGCGAGCACAAAGAGCAGGAGCAACAGCACGGCAGGCACCGGAGCGGCCAACCCGAGGTGTTCAAGCCGCGCGACCGCAGGCCCGATGATGATAAAGCAACACACCGCCATCAGGCGCTTGTGCCAGTCTGGTCGACGCCGCAACCTGACCGCTGCCACGACCAGGGTGGAAAACACCGCAAGGCTCACGAGATCTCCGATGACGATGAATTGAATCGCGGCAGGATCCATTCCGCCAGCTTCGTACCTGGCAACCGCCCGAACAGCCACCATCGCACTGACCGGCACGACAAGGACGGCGTCGGCGACGGCCAGGAGCCCGAGACGACGATGCAGATCCGTCCGATGTGCCGCGACGAGACACGTTTGCGCGAACACCAGCACAAACCACGCAGTCAGCACCGCGCCATGCACGTAGACGTAGGCGGGAATCGGCGGCACGCTGAACAGGGTTCGGAGGTAGAAGGTCGGCGCAAAACCGATGAGAACGGTGGCGAGCAGCGCCCCCGAAATGCTGGGAAAGAACCAACGCGATCTCGTCATCGCCACTTGACGGGCACTTATATCACGGTGGCCGATGCGGGCCCAGCGGTTGAGCCGAACCCGCACCGGCGAGCGTGAACGCAGGAGGCGTTTGGTCGACGGTTCGTCGATAGTATCCTGAGTCGGCGATCCATCGGCCGCGTGGTTCAATCCGGCCGGACTGACACGGGAGGACGGCGCGCAGATCAGCGGCAGTGCGCGCGTCTACGAGCGAACGTCGGTGAACCCGCTGGCTCTGCCGAACAGCGGCGGCATCGACGGGGGCATTCTGGACAAGGTGCGTTCGGCCTGACATGGTGGGCGACCCGGCATTGGCGCATCGGCCTCGACCATGGCATCGCCGGCCTGGATCGGTTCGGCACCCACGGCGTCACGCGCAGCGTTCATCCCCGGTTTCAGTGGGTGTACTGAATACTCATGTCTGCAAGGCTGACCGCTACGCGTAAGACGACGACGTTGATGTTCGTCCTGCACGTTGGGCGGTGATCCGCGTGAGGTACCCGCTCTCGCGAAACGCCACGAGCGGATCGGGTGGAAGCTGCTTCGCGCGACGCCACTCCCGGATCGCCGGCCGCACGTCAGTGGAGAACGCGTCCTGAAGCGTTGCCTCTGCATCGACGAGCTCGCACCGGCTTTGTGCCGACGCGAGCCGCGGACGATCGACGAGGGCGGCCTTCGCGTACAGCTCCTGTGCGTGGACGACGGTCTGGATCATCGCCTCGATCTTCCCTTTGAGATTGTGACTCTGATCGATCATGTAGGCGATATCGGCCCGCGTTCCCGATTCCCACTCGAAGTGCTGGATCTCGTGAAAGATGCGGAACACCTGATACGGATCGATCGACCCGAGCGTCAGGTCGTCGTCCGCATAGCGACGATCGTTGAAGTGAAACCCCCCGAGCATGCCTTCCGAGAGCAGCCACGCGACGATCTGTTCGACGTTCTGCGACTGGTAATGATGGCCGGTATCGACGAGCACTTTGGCGCGCGGCCCCGCGGCGCGCGCGAGTGTCAACGCCATGCCCCAGTCGGCAATGTCGGTGTGATAGAACGCGGGCTCGAACGGCTTGTACTCGACGAGCAGTCGCTGGTCTTCGTCCACATCGTTGTGGAGCGTGCGGAGGCCTTCTTCGAACCAGCGTTTCCGCTGACGGATGTTCGCCGTGCCGGGATAATTGGAGCCGTCGGCGAACCAGAGCACGATGTCGCGGCTGCTCAGATGCACGGCCAGTGCGACGCTGTCACGCGTGTGCTGCAGGGCGCGCGCGCGAATGGCGGCGTCGGGGTTGCCGAACGATCCGAATTTGTATTCCTGGTCTTCGAACAGGTTCGGGTTGATCGAGCCAGGTCGGATGCCGTGCTCCGCGGCCAATGACGCGATTCGACGAAGATCGTCCGCGCCGTTCGGCAGATCCCAGAGCACGTGCAGCGCGAGCGTGGGACAAACGCCGGTGACGCGGTGGACCAGCTCGGCGTCGGCGAACTTCTCGTCAATCGTGAGCGCGGCGGCGGGTTGCAGATACTTCCCGAAGCGCGTGCCGGTATTGGAAAAGCCCCAGGATGGCAACTCGATCTGAAACGAGTCCAACGCCGTGGCGACGCGATCGGCCTGAGAAGTGTTCATGATTCGGTTCCTGGCTCCGGCCAGCCGAGAGACTCCGGAATGCTGTCAGCCGTCTGCAGCACGATCCAGTACTGGGCCTCGAGGGCGCCGTTCGCGGGCAGCCATCGGTACGTGGGTGTGTCGAACATCCGTCCGCGATCCACCATTCGTCGTCGCGTTTCCGGAAACGGCGACACGCCGAATTCCATTCCGCGCGTGAGCGTCGCGCCGTGCCACGGCGCTCCCGACCGACTCCTGTTCTCCTCCCAGATCCCCATCCAGGGGAAGTCCGACGCGCATCCACACGTAGCCGAACGCCAGACGCGCCGCAGGCGCAAATGCGACGAAGAATGCCGGATTGGACGCGGGGTCCATCAGGTGCGCTGTGTACGCGCTCGAGGCCGGCGCGTCGGTGAACATGCGCAGGTCGGCAAGGCCGCCGTCGAGTCGCGGCGCCGCAGGCCATTCGAAACACGCGCCCGGCCGTAAATAATCGGCGACACCGAACTGCGACTCGAACACTCGGGATTGCGTCGCGGACGCGCGGAATTCGGTGCGGCCCTTTTCGAGGAACGGCGGACCGAGCGTCACGTGCTCGGTCCATCCGATCGGCCGATCGAACGCGCAACGAGACTCGATCCGCTCACGCACGCTGATGACGCGTGTGTGCAGCTGGATGCGCCGTTCGAAGCGGACTTGCGCGAGCGGCAGCGTCGCTCCGAGCGTCATCGTGGTGCCCGACTCCCTGATCTCGTAGGGTGCGATGGAGGCTTCTCCGTGCGCCGTCACGCCCGCGGCGGCTTCATCCTCCGACGGTCCGCCGAAGATGTCGAGGCATAAGTTGTGGCCCATGATGCCGGCGAGCAGCTTCCCGTCGCTTCCCGCGCCGTATGACTCGCCGTGCGCCTTCGGATCGAACGTCGAAGGCTCGATGGACGGCCACGGTGGCGTCCAGAGGGGGTTGATGCCCGTTGCCTTGTCGAACACCTCGGCGATATGCCCGCCTTCCACAAGCACAGTGACGCGAAGATGTTCGGTGTCGATTGAAACGGCGCGCCGGCCGCGGTAGGTCCCCGTGCTCACGAGCGCCGCATTATGGATCCGCCTCACCCTCAAACGGCTCGACGATTTCCGTCAGGATTCCGTATTGCATTGCGGAACAGTCAGGTCCGTCTCCGGCTTAATTTGCGGCATTTCGTTCCAAATAGGCCGGAGTCCTATCTCTCATCGCGAAACGAGGACCGGCCACAACCTTCATCTTGCCGTGGCCGGGGCCATCGGCTAACGTCGGCGCGTATGACGCGAGCCGCCTGCATCAAAGTGGCCCTCGCCGTGGTGCTCTCGGCCGCGACGCTCTCCGCCCAATCGTCGGGATTGACGGTCACACAGCTCGAGCAGCGCTTGAGCGCGTGCGGGCGGCTCGTCCGTGACTGGGCCGGGCTGACTCGCTACGGCAGCGACAACGCCGAGCTCCCGAAGCCCACGGCCGATACGAATCGCGTCGTCTTCCTCGGCGACGAGATTACGGAAGCATGGGGACGCCAGGGCCGATTCTTCGCCGGCCGGCCGTATGTGAATCGCGGAATCGCCGGGCAGACGACGGCGCAGATGCTGGTTCGGTTTCGGCAGGATGTCGTGTCGTTGAGGCCGAAGGTGGTCGTCATTCAGGGTGGTACCAACGACGTCGCGAGCCTGTACACGCCGGGCACGGACTTGCTCGCGCTCGACAACATCCGGTCGATGACTGAGATCGCCAGGGTCAACAACATCCGCGTCGTCATCGCGTCGGCGACCCCGGTCTGCGATTGTGTGACGGATCAGACAAGCGTACGGCCCCAAGGCAAGCTGATTGGATTGAATGGCGCGCTTCGTGACTACGCGGCAGAGAGCGGTTCGGTGTTTCTGAACTACTATGCGGCGCTCGTCAACGGCCGCGACTTCAAACCCGAGCTGACCGTAGACGGCCTGCTGCCGAACGAGGCGGGCTACGCGGTGATGGCGCCGCTCGCCGAGCAGGCCATTGCGCGTGCGCTCGGCCGCAACTGAGACACATCGGGGGGCAGGGGCCCCCGGAGTGAGCAACAGAGGAGAAGGGCAGATGAACCGAGTCGGTGGGGTGCTCGCGGCCGCCGCCGCGGCGCTCCTCATGACGGGCGTCATGTACGCCCAGGGACGCGGCGGGCAGAACTGGAACACCATCAGCGCCGACGCCCAGCGCACCGGCTGGTTGCGTACGGAAACGCGGATTTCGGCTGAGGCCTTGCAGAAGTCCGAGTCTGGCGGCTTTCAGTTGTTGTGGAAGGTCAACCCGCAGAATCAGCCACGACAAGTCAACACACTCACGCAACCGCTGATTCTCGGGAACCTGATCTCGCACAAAGGCTTCAAGGCTCTGGCGTTCATCGGCGGGAGTGCTGATGTCGTGTACGCCTACGACTACGACCTCGCGAGGGTGTACTGGAGCCAACGGTTGAGCACGACCGTGACCAGTTCGAACAGCACACCTCTGTGTCCGGGCGGCCTGACCACGATCACTCGCAGCACACCGCTGAGTCAGTCGGCGGTGCCCTCCCGCGGCGGTGGTCCTGGTTTCGGGCCGCCCGGGGGCGGACGCGGGCCCCTGACGGGCATCAATCCGGCCAACCTCCCGATCACGAACGCGGTCTGGGCGATCTCGAGCGGCGGCATGGTGCACGCGCTCAATCCGCACATCGGCGTCGACCTGCGCACGCCGGCGCGCCTCGTGCCCGCCGGCGCGAAGGTCGTCGGCAGTGTTCTCGTCGACAACATTCTCTACGCTGCCACGTCCGATGGATGCGGCGGCGCACCGAACGGCGTGTGGGCGCTCGATGTGTCGGGCGAGGGGCCGGCGCCGGCGGCGAGAACGTGGACGAGCGGCGGTGCGACGATTGCCGGCGACTCCGGTCCAACCCTTGGACTGAACGGCGTGGTGTACGTCGCGACAGGTGCAGGCAATGGACAGTACGCCAACGCCGTTGTCGCGCTCGACGCGAAAACGCTCCAGGCCCGCGACTGGTTCACTGGCGCCTCACCCTTTGCGACGTCGCCGGTTGCGTTCAATCATGGCGGCCGCGACCTCGTGGCGGCGGCCGGCCGCGATGGTCGCCTGTACGTGCTCGACGGCGCCACTCCTGGCGGTGCCGATCATCGAACGCCGCTGGCACGCAGCGCCGTCTACTCGACCGCCGCCGACGTTCCGCCTGGTGCGATCACGACGTGGCAGGACCAGGATGGCGTGCGATGGCTGCTCGTGGCGGCGCATGGACCGGTGGCGGCCGATGCGAAGTTCGGGTCGACGAACGGCCCCGTCACGAACGGCACCATCGCCGCGTTTCGCGTGACAGGTCAGGGTGATTCGACGATGCTCGAACCGGCGTGGACGTCTCGCGACCTCACGTCGCCGGCAACGCCGATCGTTTTGAACGACGTCGTGTTCGCCTTGTCGAGCGGCGCGTATCGGACATCCGATCCACAGCTGTCAGCTGCGCAGCGGTTGCAACGGTCCGCACCGGCCGTGCTGTACGCCTTGGATGCAAAGACCGGCAAGGAACTGTGGACGAGCGGCCGCACGATCACCGCGTCGGTGCAAGGCGTCGGGCCGTCCGGACAGGACGGTCAGGTGTATGTCGTGGCTGCCGACGGCACGCTCTATTCGTTCGGCATTCCACTGGAGCACTGAGAGATGACTGGACGATTGGCGCTCTTGGGGGTGGCGGTCTTCGGTGCGGTGGTGGTCGCCGAGCACCAGTTGGCGGCGCAGCGACCGACGACGCAAGCGCTCATCGACTGGGCGACCGACGGCGGCGACGCGCAGCGGACGGGATGGGTGCGGGACGAAAGGATTCTCACGAAGGACAACGTCCGCAGCCTGAAGCTCGCGTGGAAGCGCGAAACAGGGAACGAGCCGCGCGCGCTGCACTCGCTCATGCCCGCGCTCATCGCCGGCCACGTGGAGACGGCCAGTGGACCGAAACAGCTCGCCATCGTCGCCGGCATCTCCGACAACGTCACCGCCATCGACGTCGACACCGGTCGGATTGTCTGGCGCCGGCAATGGGATTATCCCGGACAGACGGTGCCCGGACAGGATCCACGGAAGCTGGGATTCCTGCGTCCTGGCGGCAGCAGCGACACGCCGGTCATCGGCCCGCCAGACGCGCAGGGCCGGAGGCCCGTGTATTTCATCACCGGCGACGGCATGCTGCATATCCTCAACCTGGCGAGCGGAGAAGACCTCCAGCCGCCGTTCATGTTTCACGTCGGCAAAGGCTGGTCGCTGAATCTCGTCGGCAACGTGTTGTGGATGGCGAACACTTACGCCGGCGTCTCGGTCGTCGCCAGTCGGCTCGATGATCCGACGCACAAGATCATGACGTGGAATTCCGGTAGTGGCGGCGCGTGGGGACGCCGGGGTGTCTCGGTCGATTCGACCGGGACGGCGTGGTTCACGACCGGGGACGGCATCTACGATCCGCCGCGGTACGCCAACAGCGTCGTCGGCGTGCACATCGTCGGCGACGAGCTGCAGTTGAAGGACTACTTCACGCCGTCGAATTGGGAATGGCTTCGCAAGCGCGACCTCGATCCGAACAACACGCCGACAATCTTCATGTACAAAGGCCGCGAGTTCATTGCCGCCTCCGGCAAAGAGTGCCGCATGTACCTGCTCGACGCCAGATCGGCGGGCGGTGCGGATCACCACACGCCGCTCTACAAATCGCCGCTCTTCTGCAACGAAGAAGTGGACTTCCAGGACATGGGCAGCTGGGGCGCGGTGTCGACGTGGGAAGACTCCGACGGCACGCGCTGGGTCCTCGCGCCGTTCTGGGGTCCGGTCCATTCGCAGTTCAAGGCGCCGCTCATGCACAACCCGCCGGCACGCGAAGGCGGTGTGGCCGCGTTCAAGCTCGAAGAGGTGAACGGACGCCTGCAGTTCACGCCGGCCTGGGTTTCGCGCGACATGCGGCGAGGCGAGCCCGTGGTGATCGTCAACGGTATCGTTTTCGGCTACGGCAGCGGCGAGGAAACGAAGCAGGCGTTCGAAGACATCGGGCTGCAGTTCGACTCGTCCATCCGGGCCGCGAAGGGCACGCGTGCGGTGATCTACGCGCTCGACGCACGCACGGGTGAGGAACTCTGGTCGAGCGGCAATCAGATGCACGAGTGGAATCACTTCTCAGGGATCACTGTTGCAAATGGTCGCGTGTACCTCGGGACGTACGATGGGACTCTGTATTCATTCGGAGTCGGAGCGGCGGGCCCTCGCTGACGCCGCTCCAGACGGGAAGACAAGAGATTTGGCCGGCAGATTGTTGTTCGGTGTGCTGATCGGAGCATCCCTTTCCGTGCCGCTCTGCCTCAACGCCAGCCGGACACAAACGCCGCAGGGCGGCGGCCTTCGTTTCACCGAGCCGAGCCCATTGGATTTCGACGATCATGACGGCTATGTGTCGCTGTTCGACGGCGTCAGCCTAAGAGGATGGGATGGCAATCCGAAATTCTGGCGCGTGGAAAACGGCGCGATCGTCGGCGAATCGACGCCGACCAATCCGAGCGGCAACAGCTATCTCGTCTACCGGGATCTCGAAGCGAGGGATTTCACGCTGAAGTTCGAGATCAAGATCGAAGGTGACGGCGGCAGCGGCGTCCAGTACCCGGAGCAGGACCGGTTTGCCGTGGCTTGCGAACATTCCTGCGAGCGTCACCGCGAACGTCGGGCCGGTCAACCTGAATTGGATGATGACCGGGCCCCAAGCGGACTTCTGGCCGAGCCGCGTCTACACGGGCCAGTTCTATTCCGAGAATACGCCGATGCGAATCCTGGCGTGGCGCGGGCAGGTGGTCGAAGGCTTTGGCGAGCGCTCGAAGAAGCTCATGGCGGCGATTGGGGATCGCGCCTCGCTGGGTTCACTCGTTCGAGTGAACGATTGGAACCAGTACCGCGGTGATCGTTCGCGGAGGCACGTTTCTTCATATCGTGAACGGCCAGCTGATGTCGGCGATGGTCGACGACGATCGCGAGTCATCCAATAACCAGCCGGGATTCTTCGGTATCGAGATCGAGGCGACGACGAAGGTGTTCGTGCGACAGTTGTGGGTCAAGAAACTGAACTAAGCTGCAGTTATGCGTCGTTCGATAGTCATGTGCTTCGTTTCCTTTTCATGGATCCTGTCGATTCTCGTCGCGGCTGGTCAGGATCGCTTTCCCGACGGCCCGGGCAAATCGGAGGTGCAGAAAATCTGCAGCGGCTGTCATGATGCCGAGATCGTGCTGTCACACCTGCAAATGCCGACGGAATGGGCAGACACGTTCCAGAAGATGGTGGATGTCGGCGCCGAAGCAACGCCAGACCAGTGGCGGCTGATCGAGCAATACATCGACGCAAATCTGGCGCTCATCGCGATCAACAAATCGCCGGCGCTTGAGCTCCAGCTCACCATGGATGTCGCGCCGGAGGTCGGGAGTGCGATCGTGAAGCACCGTCAGGAAAACGGCCCGTTCAAGTCGATCGACGACGTCGAGAAGGTCGCCGGAGTCGACGCGACGAAGGTCGAGGCGCGCAAGCGCCGTTTTGTGTTCTGATCGCCCTGATACTGGATTCCCCACGTGTCTTGCATTGCAAAACGCCGTCGCTCATGATCGGGAACGACCGCCGAGTTCGAAGAGGGGGTCTGGCGCTGGCGAAACGCGTTGATCTTCAGGCAATTGCGTCCTGCATCCCATGATCGCTCCTATCTTCCTCTGCAAAACCCCTGCGAAGCGCCTCGAAGCCCTTGATGCGTCCGGATCCGCGCAGTATCGTCGCCCGGGTGACCGTGGATAGACAGATCGTTCAGTCAGCGCTCGAGGCTGGCGGAGGCCTGCTGCGCCTCGAGCCCGCGTGGGTTCCACGGACCTTCATGATTCCAGGCCGGCGACTCCGGCTGCACCCCGACGACCTTTACGCGCTTGGGGGCCATCGCGGAGGCATCAATGAGCGCTGGTTCTCCTCGACGACGAACGCCGACAACGGCCCAGGCACGCCGGCCGACGAGGGCCTGAGCTATGCGCGAGCGGGCGGGCAGCGCTTTCTGTTGAAGGACGCCGTCGACTCCGCCGGCGACCTGCTCCTCGGGCCAGCCACAATGGCACGCGAGAACGGGTGGAATCTGCTCTGCAAATTCTTCGACAACCTGGGCGCCATTCCTCACCACATGCACCAGAGCGAGGAGCAGGCGAAGCTCGTCGGCCGTCGCGGGAAGCCTGAGGCGTACTACTTCCCGCCGCAATACAATCAGACGTTCAACGACTTTCCGTACACGTTCATGGGCCTCGAGCCCGGCACGACAAAAGCCGATGTGAGGCGTTGCCTCGAGAACTGGGCGCGCGGTGACAACGGGATCCTGAATCTGTCTCGCGCGTTTCGCCTGGAGTCCGGTACCGGCTGGCAAATCGACCCGCGCATCCTGCACGCGCCGGGCTCGCTCGTCACCTACGAGCCGCAGGTGAACAGCGACGTCTTCGCGATGTTCCAATCCGAAGTCGACGGCCGCATCGTTCCGTGGGAGCTGATGACGAAGGACGTGCCGAAGGCGCATCATCACGATCTCGACCACCTCGTGGAGATGCTCGATTGGGAAGCCAACGTGAACCCCGAGTTCGCGAAATCGAATCGCGTGTTCCCCTGCCCGGTGCGGCCGTTCGCCGAGAGCGAGTCTGACGGCTACCGCGAGCAGTGGGTCTGCTACGGGACGGGGTACTACTCCGCGAAAGAGCTCACGATTCTTCCGAAGCGGTCAGCGTTCATCAAGGACGCGGCGGCCTACGGCCTGATCGTCGTCCAGGGTCACGGCACGATTGCGAAGCTCACTGTTTCGGCGCCGACGATGATCCGGTACGGGCAGATGACGGAAGACGAGCTCTTCGTGAGCGAACTGGCTGCTCGCGCAGGCGTGCGGGTCGAAAACCACAGCGAGACCGACCCGCTCGTCGTCTTGAAGCACTTTGGTCCGGGGAACCCGGATGCCGAGCCCCTGCGGCGACGGGCGCGGACGTAGGAGAAGGCGGAGGTGGCCGTGGCGCTTCAACACACGCATCCGAGGATCCACAACGCGATGTGGCCCGGGCTGGTCGGCAAGGGGAGTCCGGGCGCCGAACCGGCGATCGATCTGGATACCATGCTCGACCTGACGGCCCGGGCGTCGGTCGGCGGCGTGAAGTTCGAGGGCGTCGACCTGTTTCTCTTCGATCCGCACGTGAGCATCGACGCGTCAGACACGGATCTGAAGCGACTGGCCGACACGATCTCGTCGAAAGGGTTGGTTGTCGGATCGCTGGTCGCGCCCGTGTGGCCACCGACCGACGGCGGGTCCGCGATGGGCAGTGACGAGGAACGATCGCGCTTTCTGACGCAGGTGCGGAAGGCGTGCGCGATTGGACGAAAGCTGCGCGACCTCGGCGTTCGCAAGTACGGCGTCGTTCGAATCGACTCGGCGTCGAGTCCGGGCGATTGGGCGAAGGATCCTGACGGGAATACGAAGCGAATAGCCGACACGTTTCGTCGCGCCTGCGACATCGCCGAGGAACATGGCGAGCGGCTCGCGGCGGAAGGCGAGATCTGCTGGGGCGGCATGCACAGCTGGAAACGGATGCTCCAGCTGCTCGAACTGGTGGATCGCCCCGGGACGCTCGGCTTTCAGGCCGACATGGCGCACACGCTGCTCTTCACGATGGGATACAACGCGCCCGACGATCGCATCCTGCCCGACGGCTACGACTGGAAGGATCGCGACACACTCGATGAGGCGCTGCGGATGATCACCGGCGCGCTGCGACCCTGGACGATCGACTTCCACGTCGCGCAAAACGACGCGACCGTGTTCGGATCGGGCACCCACGACAAGACCGGCCGCCATTGCCTGCCGACTGATCCGAACGGCAAGCTCGACGTGGTCCGCCACGCGGGGTTCTGGATGCGCGATGAGCGCGGCGAGCCGACGAAGGCGTTCGAGCACATCTGCTGGGACGGCTGCATGTTCCCGAACGCGACGATGAATCAGCCGAAGACCTGGAACGACGTGCTGCGTCTGCTCGTCGACGTTCGAAGCGCCCATGGGTGGGACGCGAACGTCGCCGCAGTCGTATGAGGCCGCGATGAGCGCAATGAAAATGAAGAAGCCGCTCAACATCGGTCTGGTCGGTTACGGCTTCATGGGCCGCACGCACTCGAATGCGTTCGTGCAGGCGCCGCGCTTCTTCGACGTGCCGTACGATCCGGTTCTGAAGGCTGTGTGCGCGCGCAATCCCGAGCGCGTGAAAGCCTTCGCGGCCAACTGGGGGTACGAGTCGGTCGCGACCGACTGGCGGGCTCTCGTTGATCGCAAGGACATCGATCTCATCGACATTGCCAGCCCGAACGACACGCACGCCGAGATCGCGGTTGCCGCCGCGCAGGCCGGCAAGATGGTGATGTGCGAGAAGCCGCTCGCCCGCAACGCTGCCGAGGCGGAGGCGATGGTCACTGCCGTCGAGGCGGCGCGCGTACCCAACTCGGTCTGGTACAACTACCGACGCGTACCGGCAGTCACCATGGCGAAGCAGCTCGTGGACGCGGGGAAGCTCGGACGCATCTTCCACTATCGCGCGCAGTTCCTGCAGGACTGGACGATCTCGCGCGGATCTCCCGCAGGGCGGCGAAGGTCTCTGGCGGCTTGACGTGGCCGTCGCGGGCAGCGGGGTCACCGGCGATCTGCTCGCGCACTGCATCGACACCGCGCTCTGGTTGAACGGCGCGGTTCGGGACGTCACCGCGATGACCGAGACGTTCGTCAAAGAACGCAAACACACGCTGACCGGGCGCGTCGAACCTGTCGGCATCGACGACGCGAGCGCGTTTCTCGCGCGGTTCCAGAATGGATCGCTCGGCCTCTTCGAGGCGACGCGCTACGCGCGCGGGCACAAGGCGCTGTACACGCTCGAGATCAACGGCGAGCACGCATCGGCGCGCTGGGACCTCCACGATCTTCATCGACTGCAGTGGTTCGACCATCGTGACGAAGGACCCTTGCGTGGCTGGCGGAGCATTCACGTCACCGACGGCGATCACCCGTACATGAAGCACTGGTGGGTTCCCGGTCTGCAGATTGGCTACGAACACACGTTCATCCATCAGTTCGCCGATTTCCTCCAGGCTGCACGCGAGGGTCAGTCGCTGGCGCCGACGTTTCGCGACGCGCTCGCGACGGACTGCGTGACCGATGCCGTGTTGAAGTCGGCAAAGAGCGGTCGATGGGAAAGCGTTGCCGTCACACAGCCGGCGGGTGCCTTATGAAACAGACTGTCGTCTTTCTGCTCGCCCTCGTGACCTCACTCTCGGCGCAGTCGCCTGGGCAACAGGGCGGCGGCCGGGGCCGCGGGCAAGGTCCTCGCGGAGCCGACCCGCTCGTGCTCGACGACCACGCCGGGTTCCAGTCGATCTTCGACGGCACGAGCCTGAAGGGCTGGGACGGCGATCCCGCGTTCTGGAAGGCCGAAGGCGGCGCGATCGTCGGTCAGAGCAGCGATCAGAATCCGGTCAAGCAGAACACGTTCGTCATCTGGCGCGGCGGCGAGCCGAAGGACTTCGAGCTGAAAGTCGAATTCCGGATGAACTCCACCAATTCCGGCATTCAGATTCGCAGCATGCAACTGCCCGCGGGCCCCGACATCGGCAAGTGGGTGATGAAGGGATACCAGGCCGACATCGATTTCGACAATCAGTTCACGGGCCAGATCTACGAAGAGCGCGGCCGCGGGTTCCTGGCCATGCGAGGGCAGGCCGTCTACGTCCCCGACGGCGGCCGGCCGAAAGTCATCGGCACTCTGCAGCAGAGCGCCGACGCGCTCAAGGCGATCATCAAGACGAACGACTGGAACCAAGTGCACATCATCGCGCGCGGCAACACTATCATCCAAATCCTGAACGGCGCCGTCACGAGCATCGTCGTCGACGATGACTCGAAGAATCGAGCGCTCGGCGGCCTCTTGGGCTTCCAGATGCACGTCGGGCCTCCGATGAAGGTGGAGTTCCGAAACATCTGGCTCAAGAGCCTGTGAACGACTCGTACCTCGCCTTCGATCTCGGCGCCGAGAGCGGACGCGCCATGCTCGGCGGAATTGCACGCGGGCGCTCTGGAGCTGCGGGAAATTCGACGGTTTCCGAACGAGCCGGTCCGGCAGAACGGCTCGCTGTACTGGGACGTGCTGCGGCTGTGGCACGAGATGCGGCAGGCGTTTGCCTGTGTCGCCGGGAAGCGGCTCGACGAGCGTCGGCGTCGACGGCTGGGGGTGCGACTACGCGCTCATCGGCGAGCACGGCAACCTGCTCGAGAATCCGTATCACTATCGCGACGTCCGCAGCGACGGGATGATGGACGCGGTCTTCGAGCGCGTCAGCCGCGAGAAGATTTACGCGACGACCGGCATCCAGTTCCTGCAGATCAACACGCTGTTCCAGTTCTACGCGGCGTGCCGCCAGACGCCGCGCATCGTCGACGCGGCGAGCGCGCTCGTGACGATTCCGGACCTGCTGAACTACTGGCTGAGCGGCCGTCTCTGCTCCGAGTACACCATCGCGACGACGACGCAGTTCGTCGACGCGCGCGGCGCGGAAGTGGGCGACGCGTCTGCTCGCGGAGATCGGTCTGCCGACGCGGCTGCTTCCGGAGATCGTCGAGCCCGGCACGCGTGATCGGCGCCATCAGCAGCGATGCGTCGCCAGCGCTCGCCGGCACGCCCGTCGTGGCGCCGGCCTGTCACGACACCGCGTCGGCGGTGGCGTCGGTCGCGGCCGGGAGGCGACGGCGTTCATCAGCTCCGGCACGTGGTCGCTGCTCGGCACCGAGCTCGACGGGCCGGTGATCACGGCCAAAGCGCGCGACCTGAACTTCACCAACGAAGGCGGCGTGTGCGGGACGATCCGGCTGCTGAAGAACATCGGCGGGCTGTGGCTGCTGCAGGCGTGCCGCCGGGCGTGGGCGGCAGAGGGCGGCAGATGCTCGACTACGACGAGCTGCTCGCGGCGGCGGCCGACGATCGGCTGGCGTTCGCGCTCGCTGGTCGATCCCGATCATCACGCGTTCCTCAACCCCGGGAACATGCCGGCGCGAGATCGCGCGCTACTGCCGGCAGACCTCTCAGCGCGAGCCGGCCTCGCCGTCCGCGTACGCGCGTGCGATCCTCGAGAGCCTCGCGCTCAAGTACCGCGTCGTGCTCGAATCGCTCGAAGAAGTCACCGGGCGCCGCTTCGACGCGATCCGCATCGTCGGCGGCGGATCGCGCAACCGGCTGCTGAATCAGTTCACCGCCGACGCGACCGGCCGGACGGTCCTGGCCGGTCCGGTGGAAGCCACGGCGCTCGGCAACATCGCGATGCAGATGCTCGCCACCGGCGCGGTGACGCTCGCTCGCCGAGGCGCGGGCCGTCATCGATCGATCGTTCCCGGTCGAGCGATTCGAGCCGTCGGTGACGGATCGATGGGACGCGCAATACCGGCGCTTCCTGCGACTACCTGGAGCTCACCTGTGCCTGACGCGATCTCGGCCGACTCGAAGTTTCTCGACAACCTCTGGAACGATCGCGAAGCCGGCGCTGGCCGGGCGATCCGCTGAGCTGCTGCGGTACCGTTCGAACCTGCTCGGCGCGGACCTGCGCATCACCAATTTCGGCGGCGGCAACACCAGCTCGAAGTTCGAGCTGCCCGATCCGCTGACCGGCGAGCCGGTGCGCGTGATGGCCGTGAAGGGCAGCGGCGGCGACCTCCGGTCGATCACCAGCCAGGGCTTTGCGCGTGCTGTACCTCGACAAGCTCGAAGCGATCTGATTCCGCCGCTACCGCGGCGAGGCGCACGAAGACGAAATGGTCGGGTTACTACCCGCTGTGCGCGTTCGGCGAGAATCGCGTGGCCGCGTCAATCGACACGCCGCTCCATGCGTTCCTGCCGTTCGACCACGTCGATCACCTGCATCCCGACTGGGCGATTGCGCTGGCCGCCAGCGCGAACGGCCGCGAGAAGCTCGACGAGTTCAACCGGCGATACGGGCGGCGGATTCTGTGGGTGCCGTGGCAGCGGCCCGGATTCGAGCTCGCGCTGATGCTGCGGCAGGCCGTGACCGGGCAGCCCGGCTGCGACGGCCTTGTCCTCGGCAGCCACGGCCTCTTCACGTGGGGCGACACGCAGCGGGACTGTTACCTGAACAGCATCAAGACCATCGATCAGATGGGCGAGTTCGTCGACGACCACGCGCGGCGGCGCAGCATCGCACGGTTCGGAGGCGTCGCCATCACCGCCACGGTCGATCGACAGGCGACCGCCGTCGCGGTCCTGCCCGTCCTGCGCGGGGCCGTCTCGTCGGATCGACGTGTCGTCGCGCATTCGAGGCGTCCGACGAAGCGCTCGAGTTCGCGAACGCCGCGTGGGCCGACGAGCTGTGCGGGCTGGGCACGAGCTGTCCCGATCATTTCCTGCGCACGCGCATCTCGCCGATGTTCGTTCCGTGGGATCCCGCGCGTGAAGACGTGGCAGGCGCTGCGGCGGCGGATCGCGGAGCGCCTGTCCGCCTACCGACACGCGTACGTCGCGTACTACGACGCGCACAAGGATGCGCGGCTCTCCCGCCTTGCGTGGCAGCAGTCCGTCGGTGGTGGTCATTCCCGCGCTCGGAGTGTTCGGCTTCGGCAAGGACAAGCGCGAGGCGCGGATCACGACGGAGTTCTTCATCAACGCCGTTCACGTGATGGCCGGGGCGACCGCGCTCGAAGGCGACTCCGCGCCGGCCGTTCTGCCCCAGGCGCGCCGGCCCGAGCAGGCGAAGCGACTTTACGAGCTTTCACAACTACGTCGCGCTGCCGCGGTCCGAGGCGTTCCGGATCGAGTACTGGGCGCTCGAGGAGGCGAAGCTTCAGCGGATGCCGTCCGAGCGCGAGTTCAGCCGCAAGATCGTCGTGGTGATCGGCGGCGGCAGCGGCATCGGCCGCGAGGTCGCTCTCGAGATCGCCAGACGCGGCGGTCACGTCGTCGTCGCGGACCAGAATGTCGAGTCCGCGGAGGCGACGTGGGCTGACGCGCAGAAGCTGTCGTCTCCGGAGATGGGGATGGCGGTACGCGCTCGATCTGTCATCGCGCGAGAGCATCGGTGCGGCGCTCCGGGCGACCGTTCTCGCCTTCGGTGGCCTCGACATCGTCGTCAACACCGCGGCGATCTATCCGACGCCGGAGCCGGGCGCCGGCACGCCCGATGCCGTCTGGGCGCGCACCATGCAGATCAACGTGACCAGCAACTACGTCCTCGCGGACGAAGCGCGGCGCGTGCTCGTCGCGCAGAACCTCCCGGCGTCGATCGTGCTGACCAGTTCGGCCAACGCGGTCGTACCAAAGGCGGGAAGCGAGCCGTACGACGTCAGCAAGGCTGCCATCCACCACCTGATTCGCGAACTGGCCGTCGGCCTCGGACCGCTGGTCCGGGTGAACGGGATAGCGCCGGCGACCGTCGTCGCCGGTTCGGCAATGTTCCCGCGTGACCGCGTCATCAGCTCGCTCAAGAAGTATCAAATCGCCTTCGACGAGAGCGAGACCACCGAGGAGCTGCGCGGCAAGCTGGCGACCTTCTATGCGCAGCGGACCATCACGCGCCAGCCGATTCTCCCCGAGGACTGCGCCCGCGCGATTTGCTGGCTGGCCGGCGATCTCGAGCGCGAAGACCACAGGACACGTCATCCCCGTCGACGGTGGTCTGTCTGAGGCCTTTCTGCGCTGACCCAGGGGCAGGTGGGTCGAGTGTGTCAGGGAGGCCGGGTGGGTGAAGTCGTTCAGTCGGACTTGAGCGCCGGCGTCAGAACGCGGCGGGGTGGGGCCCCGCCGCAAGTGGAAAAAAGTGGCTCAGCCGATGGCCGACAGCCCGATGAGCTCGTCGTTCGGATAAATGTGATTCACGTTTTCCGGCGTGACCATTTGGTGCTTGACGAAGACCGCCGGAGGCACGGGGCGATGATGGAGGATGTCGAGCGCGAGCTTGAGGATCTGCTCGCCGTATTTCTCCGGGAAGTACGCCACCGAGCCCACGAGGCGCGTGCCTGACTGGCGGAGCTCGGCCCGCCCCTCGGGCGACGCATTGTGGCTGACGATCGCGCACGATTCGGTTCGTCCCGCCTCCTGAAACGCCCGCAGCGTGCCGAGCCCGCTCGGATCGTTGATCGCACCGACGAGGATGCGCCGTGATTTGCTGCTCCGCAGATACTTGCGCATGGCCTCGAAGCTGTCGCCCAGGACGCCGTCGCCGTCGAAGTACGTCACGCGACACTGCTCGAGGTGCGGGCACACTTCCTTCATCCCCACGAGCATGCCGGTGAGGCGCATTTGCGGCAGGCTGCCGGCGCGCTTCAACTCCACGAGCACGATGTCGTCCACCTCACCGTTCCAGCGCTGCTTCGCCCAGCGGCCGAGATAGCGGCCGCCGATCAGGCCGGCCTCGTAGTTGTTCGCACCGAAATAGGTCGAGCCCGGGTGGGGAATCTCAATCGCGATGAGCGGGATATTCGCTTCGCGATACTTCGCGGCCACGATCGGCGCAATCTGCTCATCGGTCTGGAACTCGATGACGAGATCGACGCGCTCGCGCACGAGCACATCTGCGTTCCGCTGCGCGATCTTCGGGTTGTAGCGGTTGTCGACTGAAATCAGCTCGACGCCTTCGGTTCCCGCCGCGCGCTGGAGACCATCGGACACCTCTTTCGAGAATTGATAATCGGTGCCCTGCGCGGCGTACCCGATGCGATACAGCTTCTGCTTGAAGGGCCGCAGCGCCGATCGATAGAGGTTTTCGCCGACCTTGTCGATCATCCCGCACCGCTCGAGCGTGTACAGCAGGCGAAACGCCATGCTCTTCGGCAGTCCGCTTCTGGCGGCGATTTCGCGCAGCGGCAGGGCCTCGCCGGACGCACGAAACGCGAAGAGCAGCCGAGACGAGTGGACCACCGACTTCACGAGGTAGGGATCACGCGCCGACGACGTTGTGGTCACGGTGCCTCTCTTGACAGGGCGGTCGGCGGTGGCAGGCCACGCAACAGCGAGTCGACGTGGCGTCACGCGCCGCGAACCAAGAATATAGAGGATTATTGGTCATTACTCCATCCCTATGTGTCAGTTACGGGATCTTCGTGGTTGATTGCCTCGTTTGACATTGTCAAATGACGCGACCGCTTCAGAATTGTTTTGATCCCTCCGGGCGCGAAGCCTACAAGTCTCCCAACACGCGAACGTCTGCGCAGTGTTGATAGGAGGGAATCGTATGCTTCGCAGGCTGGCCAGCCTGTTCGTGGCCGCACTCGTCTCTATCTGCGCCGTCGCCAGTGCGCAGGAATCCGCGTCCGGCGGGATCACCGGTCAGGTGCTCGACGCGACGCGCGCCGCTCTGCCCGGTGCGACCGTGACGGTCATCAACGCCGGCACCAACGCCCAGCGCGTCGCCACGACCGACGCCGAAGGCCGCTTCACCATTCCGAACGTGCCCTCGGCGACCTACATCCTCCGCGTCGAGCTGTCGGGCTTCACCATCGTCGAGGTGAAGGACTTCGTGATTCGAAACGGCGAGATCGCCAAGCCCACGCTGACGATGCAGCTGGCCAGCGTGTCCGAGAACGTGCTGGTCGCAGGGCAGTCTCCGCTGCTGCAGGTGTCCAACGCATCAGTCAGCCAGACGATCTCGCAAAAGCAGATCGAGGAACTTCCCGTGGCAGGCCGGAACCTGCTGGCGTTCGCGGCCCTGTCTGCCGGCGTCACCCCGCAGTCCTTCACCCGCGGCACGCAGTTTGGCGCCGCGGGCAGCAGCCGGAGCCAGTACGTGACCGTCGAAGGCGGCCGCGACAGCTCCACGAACTACGCCATCGACGGCGTCTACGTACGGTCGCTTCGCTTCAACAACATCTCGGCGAATCCGCCGCTCGACGCGGTCCAGGAAGTGAGCGTGCTGCGCAACTCGTTCACGACGGAGTACGGACAGGGCCAGGCGGTCGTTTCCATTGTCACCAAGTCGGGGGCCAACAGTTTCAACGGTTCGGCCTACGATTACATCCGCAACACGTCGCTCGAGGCCGCCAACTATTTCGGGCAGAAGCCCGGCGACCGGAACCAGGCCGGCGCGACCGCCGGTGGACCGATCGTCCGCAACAAGGCGTTCTTCTTCGGCGCCTACGAGGCGTTGCGGACCGATCAGGACAAGACGCTGTTTGCCAGCGTGCCCAACCCGGCGTTTCTAAAGGGCGATTTCTCGAGCCTGTCGACCGCCATCACCGATCCGCTGACGGGACGACCGTTCCAGGGCAACATCATTCCCTCGTCCCGCTTCTCGAACTTCGCGAAGATCCTCGCCCCGACCGTGCCCGCACCCAATACGACGGGCGTGAACAACTACGTGGGGATCATCCCGTTCAACGACGACGCCGACACGGCGACCGTCCGTGGAGATCAGACGCTCAGCGCGAAGCATCAACTGTTCGAGCGCTACCTCTATTACAACGGGCGTCAGGTCAACCCGAGCGTGTTCAGCTTCACGAACTTCCCGCAGAAGGGCCAGAACTTCGCGTTGGGTGAAACGTGGATCGTTTCACAGAATATCGTCAATGAAGTGAGGTTCGGCTACAACTACGCCTACCACCTCAACTCGCCGATCAGCCTCGACGGACGTAACTGGGTCGGTGACATCGGCCTGAGGAATCTCGCGGGTGGAACCGATCCCATCGACTACGGCCGGCCCGGCTTCATCCTGACGGGGTTCAACCCGGCCGGCGGCGAGGGCGGCATCACGCAGGGTGCGACGGAGAAAATCTTCAGCGTCTCGGACGCGCTGAGCTGGGTGAAGGGCAAGCACAACATCCGGTTCGGCGTGCAGGCGCAGTATCGAAAGTACGACCAGTTGACCGAGGTTCCGCCGCGTGGCACGTTCACCTTCAACGGCCAGTTCAGCGGTAATGTGATTTCCGACTTCCTCCTCGGCTATTGTTCGACGTGCACCGGCGCGTTCGGAAGCTCGCGGTCGCACTACACGTCGCCGACGTTCGCGCCGTTCATCGACGACAACTGGCAGGCGACGAGCAAGCTCACGCTCCAGATGGGACTGCGCTGGGAGTATCTGGGTCCCTGGCGCGAGCAGAACAACCAGGAAGGATCGTTCGACGCGGCGACCGGCAAGATTGGGTACAACGTCGTTCCGTCCAACCTGCCGACGCAGCTCCAGCCGCTGATCATCAACCAGAACGGATTCTTCCCCCCTGGCATCCTGCAGAAGGACCTGAACAACTGGGGTCCGCGCGTCGGCGCCGTGTACGCCGTGAACGATTCGACGGTCGTCCGCAGCGGACTAGGCGTGTATTACGACAACCTGAACCTGAACGAACTGCAGTTCTCCCGGCTGGTGCCGCCGTTCTACGGGCAGTACTCGCTGCAACCGGTCAGGACCGATCTGAGCCTGCAGGTCGACACGCTGTTTCCCGATCTGAACAACATCCCGCAGTTCCCGGCGCCCTTCTCGATGGACCCGGCCAACCGCACGGCGTACACGTTCCAGTGGAACGCGAACGTCCAGCGCCAGTTCGCCGGCTCGTACGTCTTCGAGATCGCGTACACGGGCAGCCGCAGTTATAACGAGCACAAGCGCTACAACATCAATCAGGCGCAGCCGGGCACCACGCCCATCGTGACGCGCGTGCCTTATCCGGCCTTCCAGTCGGCCATCCTTTACTCGTCTGATGCGGGATGGGCGCGTTTCAATAGCCTGTCGTTCCGGCTCGAGAAGCGGTACACGAACGGCTTCTTCCTGCTCGGCAGCTATCAGCTTGCGAAGAGCATCGACAACGGATCGGGCGAGATCGAAGCCAACGACACGGCCTACGCATGGAACCTCAACGCCGACGAGGGCTACTCGCGTTACGACCAGCGCCATCGCGTGGGGTTCAGCTTCGGCTACGAGCTGCCGTTCGGTGAAGGCAAGCCGCACCTGTCCAGTGGTGGACCGATGGCGTATGCATTCGGCGGCTGGCAGATTCAGAGCATCGTCCGGTTGGCCAGCGGGTTCCCGCTCTCGGTGACGTCGACCAACGTGTGCCAGTGCGGGTCGTTCCTCCCGCAGCGCGTCAACATCGCGACGCCGGGAAATGTCGGGATCATCGACGACCCGACCCCGACGCACTGGTTCGATCAGACTGCCTACACGGTGCCGGCCGCGGGCACCCAGGGCAACGCCGGGCGGAACACTATCCGCGGGCCGGGCACGCAGGTCGTGAACCTCTCGTTCATCAAGCGCTTCCCGATCAATCGCACACGAATCGAGTTCCGCGCTGAGATCTTCAACCTGCTGAACCACAACAATTTCGGCAACCCGGACACGAACATCTCGAATTCGACGGTGGGCACCATCACCACTGCCGACGACGGACGCAGTTTCCAGCTGGGATTGAGGCTGGTCTGGTAGCGAACTGACCGGCTATCCTGTGCGGGTTTGACAGACACTCTTCTGGACGCAGCGCGCGTCGCCAAGGCTTTCGCCGGCGTGCGCGCGCTGCGGGGCGTCTCGTTCGACCTGCGTGCCGGCGAAGTGCATGGCCTGGTCGGCGAGAACGGCGCCGGCAAATCCACGTTCATCCGAATCGTCACGGGCGCCGAAGCGCCCGATTCCGGCTCGTTGACGATCGGCGGGCACGCCGTGACGCAACTCGATCCGGCCGCCGCTCGATCGTTGGGAATCGCCGCCATCTTCCAGCACCCGGCACTCTTTCACGGTCTCACGGTCGCCGAGAACATCGCGCTCCCGCTCGACGGCCGACGCTCGTTTCGTCGCGTCGATTGGCCCGCGCGTCGTCACCGGGCTTCGCAACTCCTCGAGCAGATCGGCGCCACCATCGATCCGGACCGCGACGTCGAGAGTCTGAGCATGCCGGAGCGGCAGCTCGTGGAGATCGCGAAGGCCCTTGGCGCGAACGCGCGCATCCTGATCATGGACGAACCGACCGCGTCGCTCACCGCACGCGAAACCGATCGCATGCTCGAGGTCGTGCGCCACCTGCGCGCGTCAGCGGCGCCGGCATCATCTATATCTCTCACCGGCTCGAGGAGATCTTCGCGCTTGCCGACCGCATCACCGTGTTGCGCGATGGCGAGTCGATCGCGACGAAGCCGTGCAGCGAGATGACCCCCGGTGAGCTCGTGCGCCTCATGGTGGGGCGCGAGCTGACGGCGGTGTACCCGAAGCGCCAGGTGCCGCTCGGCGCAGTGGCGCTGGAACTGCGCGGTCTCTCCAACGGCTCGCGCGGAATCCGACAGGTGTCCTTTGCGGTCCGCCGCGGTGAGATCCTGGGCGTGGCCGGCCTCATCGGCTCCGGACGCACCGAGCTGGCTGAAACGATCTTCGGATCTGACGCCGGCCGACGGCGGCCAGATCGCCGTGAACGGAACGACGGTCGAGGTGCGGTCGCCGTCTGACGCGATCCGGCTCGGCCTCGGCTACGTGCCGGAAGATCGACAACAGCACGGCGTCGTCCTGCCGATGTCCGTCGCCGCCAACACGACGTTGGGCAGCCTTGCCGCGGTATCGGCTCGGGGATTGATCGACCGCGCGGCCGAACGGCGTGTCGCCGCCGCACACGTCGAACGCCTGCGCATCAAGACATCGTCAGTGGAGGCGCCTGTCGACAGCCTGTCGGGCGGCAATCAGCAGAAAGTCGCCCTGGCGCGATGGCTGTCCATCGATCCGGCGGTGCTGATCCTCGACGAGCCGACGCAAGGCGTCGATATCGGCGCCAAGGCGGAGATTCACGAAATCATGGAGCGCCTGGCGGAACGGGGCGTGGCGATCGTCCTGATGTCGTCCGAGCTGCCGGAGCTGCTGGCCATGGCCGATCGGATCATCGTCATGCGTCGCGGGACGATTGCAGGCGTCCTCGATCGCGCGGAAGCCACACCGGAGGCCGTCATGGCGCTGGCGCTCGGCCATGCGGCGTGAGCGCTCCGTCGCCATCGCGCTCATCGCGCTCGCGATGATGCTCGCCGTCGTGGCGCCGCGCTACTTCTCGGTCGAGAACGTGCGCGACATGTTCCTGGTCAACATGCCCATCCTGGTCGTCGCCATCGGGACGACGCTCGTCATCCTCGCAGGAGAGATCGACATCTCGGTCGGCTCGGCCTTCGCCGTCTGCAGCGTCATGACCGGCGTCGCCGCAAAGGCGGGCCTTCCGACGGCGGCAGCCGGCCTCGCCGCGTGTGCCCTCGGGGCCGCAGTCGGCCTGCTGAACGGCGCCCTCGTCGCGTACGTACGGATTCCCTCGATCGTCGTCACGCTCGCGGCGATGGTCGCGCTCCGGGACGGATTGCGATGGACGACGCAGGGGGCGTGGGTCCAGGATCTGCCGCCGACGTTCCAATGGCTCGGCGGATCGCAGCAGCTGTTTCCCGTTCTCGTCGCGTCGGGCGTCGGGTTGCTCGTCGCCGTCGTCGCATGGACGATGCGAAACGTCGCCGCCGGCCGCGCGGTGTACGCGACCGGATCGAACGCGGAAGCGGCGCGCTTGTCGGGGATCAACACGGCGCTCGTCAAGCTGTCGGTGTTCACGGCGGGCGGCGCGCTGACAGGCCTTGGCGCGCTCCTCAACTCGGTCCGCTTCAATCAGATTCCGAGCAATACGGGCCTCGGCCTCGAAATGAAGGTCGTTGCGGCGGTCGTCGTCGGCGGCGCAGCCATCACCGGCGGCCGCGGCACGTTCACGGGCACCGTACTCGGCGTCGTGCTGCTCGGCGGCATCGGTCCCGCGCTGACGTTTCTCGGCGTAAGCCCGCAATGGGAGCGCGCGCTGCAAGGGGCGATCATTCTCGCAGCCGTCTCCATCGATGCGGTGCGCGCGCACCAGGCGGCGAGGCCAGCGCACAACAACGCGCGTAGGGCTGAAGGCTCAAGGCTAAGGGCAGGCTGATTTCGCAATGCGCTCGAAGTGGATTCTCGCCAGCGCGCTCGCGTGCGAGATCGCTGTGTTTGCCGCAATCGCGCCGAACTTTCTGACGCTGGCGAACGCGTTCGAGATCGTCCGGCTGAGCGTCGAGGTCGGACTGCTGGCGGTGGCCATGACGCCGGTGCTCGTGATCGGCGGCATCGACCTGTCGATTGGCGCGATGATGGGACTCGCGGCGGTCGTCTTCGGCATGGCGTACCGCGACTGGAACCTGCCGATTGCCGCGGCCGCAGCGACGGCGCTGCTCGTCGGCTGCGGCGGCGGGCTATTGAACGCGGCATTGATCTCAAGGCTCGGAATTCCTGCCTTGATCGTGACGCTCGGTTCGCTGTCGCTGTTCCGGGGCGTGGCCGAGGGCATCACGCGCGGCGCGGTCAGCTACTCCGGCTTTCCATCCAGTTTCTTATGGCTTGGTCAGGGCTATCTCTCGGGTCTCGTCCCGGCGCAGCTGCCGCTGTTTCTCGCAATCGTCGGCGCGTATGTCGTGCTCCTTCATCGATCGGTCATCGGGCGGGCGTGGTACGCGATCGGGTTCAGCGCCGCGGGTGCACGGTACGCCGGGATACCCGTCGTGCGACGCGTCGCGCTGGCGTACGTGCTTTCCGGGGCAGTCGCGGGTATTGCCGGCATTGTGTACGCCGCACACCTCGGCCAGGCGCGAGCCGATGCCGGTACGGGCTATGAGCTCGACGCGATCACCGCCGTCGTGTTCGGCGGCACGTCGGTCTTCGGCGGCCGTGGAAACATCTGGGGCACGCTCGGCGGTCTGTTCGCAATCGCGCTGTTGCAAAATGGGCTTCACCTTGCGGCGTTGCCGTCCGAGCTTACCGGAGTGCTCGTCGGCGCGCTGCTCATCACGACCATCGCACTCGATCGCGCGCGGCGTCAGCCGCGGGCAGGAATCGAGACTTTGGCGGAGGGCGGTACACCCGTGAGGAATTCTCAGGTCGCCGTGCTGTGCGCCGCGGTCATTGTCGGGGCGTTCATCGTCGCAGGCACGAATGTGTGGCTGGTGCGCTCGATTGAATCGGCGATTCGCGGATCGTCGGGCGCCGCGGCGCCGATCCAAAGATCGTCCCGGGATCACCGCACGGTGATTGCGGTGATGCCGAAGGCCAAAGGCGATCCGTATTTCGTGAGCTGTCGTGCCGGCGCAGAGGAGGCTGCGACCGAGCTCGGCGTCGATTTGATCTGGGACGGTCCGACGAGCCTCGACGCCGCGAAGCAGAACGAGCTCGTGGAGAACTGGATCACGCGCGGCGTGGACGTCATTGCCGTCGCTGTCGAGAATCGCGCCGCGATCTCAACCGTGCTGCGGAAAGCGCGGGCGCGCGGCATTCGCGTGCTGACGTGGGATGCGGACGCGGAACCCGACGCGCGCGATTTCTTCGTCAACCAGGCGACGAGCGAGGGCATTGCGAACGCGTTGACCGATGAAGCTTCCCGCCTGCTCGGTGGCGCCGGCGACTTCGCCATCATCACCGGTGCGCTGACGGCGGCCAACCAGAACGAGTGGATTGCGTTCATCAAGCAGCGGGTGAGCGGCGCTCATCCAAAGCTGACGCTTACGACAATCCGCCCGAGCGATGATGACCGCGACAAGGCGTTCGCGGAAACACAGACGATCCTGAAAGCCTATCCGTCAGTGAAACTGATCATGGCGATTTCCGCCCCCGCCGTTCCCGGCGCGGCCGAGGCGGTACGTCAAGCACGGCGATCCGACGTCCGCGTGATCGGCCTGTCGCTGCCGAACATCAACAAGCCGTACGTGCACGCGGGTGTCGTGCAGACCGTCGTGCTCTGGAACACACGCGATCTCGGATACCTCACGGTGTATGCGGGCGCGCTCGCCGCCGACCGGAAGCTCGCGTCAACCACGCGGACGTTCGAGGCTGGCCGGCTCGGACGAATCGAGATCCGTGACACGCAGATCGTTCTCGGACCGCCGCTGTTGTTCAACAAGGACAACATCGATCGGTTTGACTTCTGAAGACGGTCTTGTGAACGAGGCCGGCGATTACTGCGGCCGGCGGGCGGCGCCCGGATCACCGGTCGGAGCGGGCGCGAGATCGGTCGTGCCCGGCGGACCGAGCAGCTCACGAAGGATTGGCTTCAAGGCGTCCGCCCAGATCTGGTACCCCTCGAGCGTGGGATGCAGCTTGTCCCGTTCGTTCAGCACGCCACCGAACAGCTGACCGTCCGAGTCCGCCAGCCGATCGTTGATCGTCAGGAACCGAACGCGCGTGCCGTCCGCGAATCCCGCGAGCTTCTCGTTGATCCGGTTGATCGTCGGCATGACGGCCATGTTGTCGTTCCTTGGGAAGATGGCCGTCAGGATGATCGTCGCGTTCGACGCCTTCTGCCGGCAGATGTCGATGATCGCTTTGATCCCCCGCGCGATGCCCGCGATCGTCTGCTCGTCACGTGGCTCGGTTCCGACATTGTTCGTGCCGACAAGCAGGACGATGACCTTGGGATTGATGCCATCCAGCTCGCCGTGTTCGAGTCGCCACAGGATGTTCTCGGTCCGGTCGGCGCCCCAACCGAAATTCGCGGCGTTCCATCCGAAGAAGTTCGCCCGCCAGTTGGCGAGGAGCTCCGGGTAGTCGAGCGCGCCCCAACGTCGCACGATCGAATCGCCCTCGAAATACACGTCGATCCTTCCCTGCTTCGCTTTCTGGAGCAGCTGCGCGTGCGCCGTCAGGGAGTTCTCATCGGTCCGCGGCGCCGCGCGGTCGGCCGGTCCGCGGGCCTGCGTCGAAAGTCCGACGACGGCCGAGAGGACCAGCAGCGCGGCCACTATCACGCGATTCATCGCGACTCGAGGCTGGGAGCTGCCAGTGCCCGCAGTTGCGGCTCGACTTTCATCGCCAAGTCCTGGACTTCCTCGACCTCTCCGAGCAGCAGCTGGATCGCGCAGCCGAACGCCCGAAGCAGTTCGTCTCGCGTGAGGGTGCGAATCAACGCATCCATGGCTGCGTCCCGCACGCTCTGAGGAAGGCCGTCGAACCCTCGACCATGGTGTGCGGACAGACCGCGACGGCGACACGCGAGACCGAGCGCGTAATCACGGACGGCACTGACCCAGTACTCCGCCTGCCAGTAGCGGCCGCGTTCGATACAAAAGCGAGCCCGCAACGCATGATGGACGGCATAGCCGAACAGCTGCCGGGCCTGTGGGGGCGGCATGCTCGGCTTCTCCACGGAATGACCGAAGAGCAGCCTGAATGCCGGTCCAATCGCCCCGAACTCGGATGCGGGCGCGAAGGATAGATCGAACTGCAGGCAGCCAGGCAGCAGAAAGACCCGATAGAGAGCCGCGCCGCTCGGCAGATCGAACAGGTGGACCGCGCCGAAATGATCGACGAGATCGATCGTGAAGTCGTCGAGCACATCATGGACGGGAACATCGTCCGCCACACCAAAAGTGAGATCGAGATCGGACCATCGATCCCCATCGGAGTTGGCCAGCGATCCCACCACCGCCCCGGCCACAACGCGCGTGTCCTCATCGGCCCGCTTCAGCACGTGGTCGCGCACACGGTCGCGGTCGTCGACGGTGAACATTGAATGATGTTGATGCAGAGCCTCAACTGAGCCGCGGGCGCACGGGGCCACACGCGCCGTCGGCTCAAGTTGCCGTCAGGCTGCCCGCAGTGAACTGGTTCGAGGCGTCAACGCCCCCAGCGCCACCGCGACAATGAAGAGCGCCAGTAGATCGCCCCACAAATGTCCAATCTGATGCGGGTCCGCGAGGGACTGCGCCGCCATGATTCCGCCGTGCACAACACTGGACCACACGGCGAACCAGATGAGGCTGCGGTGCGCGAGCGGATCTCGTGAAGCCATGATCAGAAACACACCCAGTGTCGCGTAGATTCCGAGGATCATTTGCAGGTATTCGGACTGGCCCGTGTGCCACGACCAGCCGGATGGCCAGACGATCGTCAGAGGATAGATGCCGACGACGAAGATCGCGCCTACCAACAGCAACGCGATTCGCAAGTACTTGAGACGATTCGTCTCGGTCATCGGCCTCTCCTCAGGTGCGGCCGTTTGTCAGGCGGCACCGATGTCGACATCTCTACTAGAGCGACGGACGCTTCAAGTGATGATCCGTCCTTGACTGGAACGCATGTGCCAGAAGCAGCAGCTCCGGCTCGCCGAACAGCTTGCCCGTCAGCTGGAGACCAGTGGGGGAGGCCTCGAAGAATCCGCTGGGCAGGCTGATGGCGGGATGGCCGGTACGATTGGTGAGCAACAAGTTGGCTCCGATGAAGAGATCGAGTCCGGACATCGCCCGGTCCACGTCTTCCATGACGCGCAGGCGATACCGGTTCGCCTGGATGTACTCCACAGCGGGAATGAAACGGGCCGGGCGGATCTCGGCCGGGCGGGGACTCTGCTCGGGACCGTGTTCTATTTCGCGGAGCGTGCCGTTGCGCGTGAGATCGTCGAACGCCGCGGCCGTTTCGGCGTAGCGGATGAAGTCGATGGCCTCGATCGCGACCTCAGGCAGGTCGAACGGAACGACGTCCACGCCCAGGCTGCGGATCATTTTCAACGCGTCTTCGTTGTTCCGGCGCGTCGCACGTTGCATTGATGCCGAGACGCCCGGTGGGCCTGCGGCGGTGTCGCTGAACGCTGACCGCAAATATCCCACGCGCAGTTTCGTGACGTCCGCCGTGGCGTCCCAACGGAACGGCACGTCCAGGACGGTATTGTCTTTCCCGTCCGGGCCGTAAATGGCATTGAACACGAGCGCACAATCCTCGGCCGAGCGGCACATCGGGCCGACCGTGTCCTGCGTCCACGCCAGTGCCATCGCGCCGTATCGGCTGACTCGTCCGAACGTGGGCCGCATGCCGGTGATGCCGTTTCGCGTGGAGGGCTGAATGATCGATCCGCCCGTGTCGGACCCGACGGAAAATGCCACGAGTCCGGCGGCCGTTGCTGAGCCCGGGCCGGCAGAAGACCCCGACGCATCCTGCTCGGTGTTCCACGGGTTCCGCGTGACGCCGCCGAACCACTGTGCGGTCAGCGCCAGTGCTCCGGACGACAATTTCGCGACGAGGATCGCGCCCGCCTCCCGCAGCCTCGTGTACACCGTCGCGTCGGTGTCGATGACCTGATCCTTGAAGGGAGAGGCGCCCCACGTCGTCTTCGTCGATCGGACCGCGAACAGATCCTTCAGCCCAAAGGGCAACCCGTGCAACGGACCTCGATACCTGCCGGCGGCAATCTCGGCGTCGGCCTGCCTCGCCTGCGCACGCGCAAGCTCCGGCGTCAGCGTCACGACGCAGTGGAGGATGGGATCGTATTCGGTCAACCGCGAGAGATACAGCTCGGTCAGCTCGGACGGTTTCACCTGGCGGGTCTCCACCAGCTTTGCCAGGTGCGTCACCGGAAGAAACGCAAGCGCTTCATCGGTCGGCGGCCTGGTCACCACCGGATCGCGACGATTCAGGAACCGCGACCCGGACGGCAGCACTTTGCCCGGCGGAACGGGATTGAACACGATTGCCGGCTGCGCGCTGTTGCCAAGATTGGCGGTCCGCAGAAAGGCGAACCCTGCCAGGTAGCCACTCGTGGCGTTCAACCGTGCCACGATCGATTGTTGTTCTTCGCGGGTAAAGGAGACTCCGGCGATCTTCTGCGCGACCTCGATCATCTCGACCGTGACGGTCTCAGCATCCTGAGCCGCGATCACGAGCGCGTCCGGCATGAGAGTGAATCCGAGACCCATGGCGGACAGGCACTCGAAGAACCGCCGGCGATTGACCGCGACTCGCTCATCGTTCAACGCGATGCCCTTCAAATCGGCTTGTCGTTCCCGCAATGATACGCCCGGCCGCTCAGAAACGACGTTGGTTCATGGGAGGTATCATCTCCCCGTGCACGCTCGGGCCGTTCGCGCGATCGCACGATTTCTCGTTGTGTCGGGCTTCGCGGCCTCCGCGCTTAGCCTGGTCGCTTGCGCCAGCGTGCCCAAAGGGTCCGCGAGCATGCAGGGATCGCCCGAGATTCTCCTTTCCGCCAACCAGCTGCAGCTGGCCTCCTTCGAGATGGGCCGCAACCTCTCAGCGCGTATTGAGGGTGCGGCGGACAATATCATCGCGGAGTCTACCGATCCGGTCGTCCGCCGCAACGCGCTGCTCTGGAAGATCTCGGCAATCCCGCTCGTGCAGGAGGCCGCGGTGCGGATCGATCCGCAGGTCGCGGCTATGGATCTCCTCGCGTTCACGATCCAGCAATTGGACTACTTGACCATCGGCTCGGGGCGCAACTCTTTCGGCCCTCAGCAAGCGATCGCCGTCGACGCCACGCGCGAGGCGCAGCGAGAAGCCATCGCTCTTGTCTCGAGCGCCCTGCGAAGCGGCAAGCTGCCAGCGCCCGGCGAGGCGTACCTGCGGGAATGGGCGGCCGCTCACCCGATGTCCGGCCCGTCACTCAGGCGTGTGTCAATACTCGCCTCGGACTGGAAGGCGCTCGGCCTGAGCGACAGCTCGCTCGCGGCCACGCTCGGCAACGTTGATCGCACGATCGCGAACATCAGCTACCGGTTGAGTTACTTGCGCGAGACACTGGCCGCGGAGGCGCGCTGGAACGCTGAGCTCGCGGCGGAAGATGCACTGCGCGCGCCGAAGATCGATTCACTCTTCAGTACGGGCACGGCGACCCTTCATTCGGTCGGCACGCTGGCGGACGACACGCCGGCACTTGTCGACCGCGAGCGCGAGGCCGTGATGGCTGCCATCGACCGCGAGCGCGTGGCGTTGATGGGCGACATCGGCCGTGAGCGGGCGGCGATCATGAGCGATCTCGACCGCGAACGTGTGGCGGTCATGAGCGACATCAACCGCCAGCGGGAGCTGACGCTTCAGGATCTCGCGGCTCAGCGCGTGGCGCTGGAAGCCGCGCTCACATCAGAGCGGAAGGCGGTGATGGAGCGGCTGGGACAGGAGCGGATCGCGGCATTTCAATCCGCCGACGGTCTTGCGCTACGTTCGATCGAGGGTCTGGGCTCGATGCTGCGCCGGATCGCCTGGGAGATCATCCTGGGCGCCTTGGTCATTGTGGCGGCGCTCCTCGGAAGTGCGCTCGTACTCATCCACCGCTGGCGCGCGACAGCGACCGGGACGTGATTTCCTGAGAGTGTCATACGCCTCATTGAGCGTGATATCGAACGGCGCTATCCTTGGTGTCCTGCACAGAGGCGAATCATGACCAAGAAAATGCTGGCCGACTGTGGCGTCTCCCGTCGCGACATGATCCGGATCGGTGCCGGCGGTCTCGGGTTCGGCCTGTTCGGCGGCCTTGGCCCGGTGCCGTACATCTTCAGCAAGGCGAGTGAAGCCGCCGCGGCGACCAACTCGGGAAAGATCCTCGTGGTCTTCGAGTGGTTCGGCGGCAACGACGGACTGAACACGATCGTGCCGTACGGCGACCCGCTGTACTACAAGCATCGGCCGACGATCGGCCTCAAAGAGAACGAGGTCCTGAAGATCGACGCGCACTTCGGCTGGCAGAAGTCCATGGCCGGGATGAAGCATCTGTACGACGATGGCAAGCTGGCGATCGTGCAGGGCGTCGGCTACGACCAGCCGTCGTTCTCGCACTTCACGTCGATGTCGTTCTGGCACACCGCCGCTCCCAACAGCGGCAACGAATACGGCTGGATTGGGCGGACCGCATCGGCGCTCGATCCCGCCGGCGCGCGCGCGAACCTGATCGTCAACATCTCCGACAGTCAGAGCCTCGCCGTGAAAGCGGAGCATCACGTGCCGCTGGTGTTCATCGACCCGACGAAGTTCCAGCGCGGTGTGTTCGCGCAGGAAAAGGCCGCGCTCGATGCGCTGGGCGCACCGAACACGACCGTTGGCGACGCACATAGGTACGTCCAGGACGTCACCCGAAGCGCGGCGCAAGCCTCGGAAGTCGTACGGAGCGCCTGGAGCAAATACAAGGGAAAAGAGAATCCGGATTTGCGTCTGCTGGACCTCGACAAGGTCGCGGCGCTCATCGAAGCAGACTTCCCGACCAAGCTGTACTACGTGCCCCTCCGCAACAGCCTGTTCGACACGCACGTGAACCAGGTGGCGCCGCACGACCGGCAGCTGGAATACTGTTCGGACGCGATTGCGGGCTTCTTCCAGGAGATGAAGCGAATCGGCCGCGCCGACGATGTCGTGATGTACGTCCACAGCGAGTTCGGCCGCCGCGTTCCGGAGAACACGAGCCTCGGCACCGACCACGGCACCGCGCAGGTGAATTTCGTGATCGGCAACGCAGTGAGGGGCGGCATGTACGGGACACCGCCGAGCCTCTCCAATCTCGTCCTCGACGGCAATCTCGAAAACACCACCGACTTCCGTCAGGTGTACGCCACGCTGGTCGAGTGGATCGGCGCCGACTCCGCGAAAGTGCTGGCCCAGAGGTTCAAGACGATCGACATGTTCCGGACGTAGACCGCGGCGGGACGTGGGACTCGGGGTTCAGGATTGGGGACTCGACGGGACGATCGCGTTGGAGAGAGAGAGATGAACACTCGCACCCGTTGGTCGCCGGGACCGGCGTCCTGGACAGGCGACCTCACGCCGATCACTGCCGCAGACTGGAACTACGACCGCGCCGCGCATCTGCTCGCGCACGCAGGGTTCGGCGGCACGCCGTCAGAGATCGAAACACTGACGGACGCGGGTGTCGATCGCGCGGTCCGCTCGCTCGTGTACGACGAAAACATCCCGAATCCCAGGATGCAGCCCTTTGTGGAGTCGGGGCTATGGGATCCGACGCTGAATGCGTTTCCCGAAAGTCGACCCGAAGCGACCGATCGTGCTCTCAAGAACGGCAGCTCGATGGGCGTGGAGAACAAGCCCGCCGGCAACCGTCCCGTGCAGCCCGTGTCGGACCGCTTTTTCTACTGGCTGCGCGCCACGATGCTCGAAACCCGCCGGCTCGGGTACTGGTGGGCGAATCGGATGCTGCAGACGACGCATCCGGTGGAAGAGAAGATGGCGTTGATGTGGCACGGCCACTTCGCTGCGCACGAGAACAAGGTCCGCGACTATCGCAAGATGCTGCAGCAGATTGACCTGTTCGAGAAAGGTGCGACGGGCAACATCCGCGACCTGACCATTCAAGTCGCCCAGAACCCGGCGATGCTGTACTTCCTCGACGCTCAGTACAACGTCAAAGGTGCCGCGAACGAAAACTTCGCCCGCGAGGTGATGGAGCTCTTCACCATGGGCGTCGGCAACTATTCGGAAAAGGACGTGCGCGAAGGCGCGCGGGCGTTCACCGGCTGGTACTTCGACAACCTCACGTTCAAAGTGAATCCCGACAAGCACGACGACAGCCCGAAGACGTTCCTGGGCAGGACGGGAAATTTCGACGGCGTCGATGCGCTGAAGATCATCTTCGAGCAGCCGGTGACGGCGGAGTACCTGGCCGGGAAGATCTACCGCTTCCTGGTACGCGATGACCTGTCGCCGGACCTGAGGAAGAAACTGGGCGCTGTCCTGCGCGACGGCCATTACGAAATCAAACCGCTCCTGACGGTGATCTTCTCGTCGAAGGACTTCTACAGCCGGGCCAGCTACGGTGCGCACATCAAGGGACCGGTCGAGCACCTGGTCGCCATGATGAAACACCTGGACGTGGATGCCATGCCGGGCGTGCCGGACTTCAACCAATCCACCATTGCGATGGGCCAGCATCTGTTGAACCCGCCGTCGGTGGCAGGCTGGGCGGGGGGCAAGGCGTGGATCACGCCGGGTCTCCTCATCGCGCGTGGCAACGTCGCGCGCGATGTGCTCGTCCCCGACATCACCGGTTTCAGGGACTGGAACTTCTCCGCGGGAAGCGACGACGTCCTGGGACGCCGGTTGCGCGACGGGTACGACATCGGCGCGGCCACGGCCGTCAGCGACCCGTCGAAGATGACGACGTTCGACATGGTCGCGATGGAGCGGGACGAGCGCTTCAACACCCGCATCTCCGGCTACATCGGCTGGGAGCAGGCGGCGCGCAAGCTCATTCCGACGCCGCGCCGTGCCGCGCAAATCGACCTCACGCAGATGGTGCTCGAGAGCGGCGCCAGGACAACCGGCGAGGCGGTCGACTATCTGATGTGGCGGCTGGTGCGAGTGCCGACCGCGACAGCCACGCGCGATGCCGTTGTGGCGTTTCTCACCAGGGAGCTGGGGACCGACACCATCGACCGCGCCAAGTCGTACATGGAAGACCCGCTGCGCATGACCGTGCACCTCATCATGAGCACGCCGGAATATCAGATCGTCTAGCGGGATGCGCATCCTCGCCGTTCTTGCCGCCGGCGTCATCTGCCTGGCGGCTCGGCATTCGACGTCCCTCAGCGCGCAGCGTGGCGGGATGTTCCAGGGGTCCTCGGAGGATCCCGCGATCGCGTACTCGTCGGCGCCGCTGAACAACGCCGTCTCCGATCTCAACGAGAAGCTCCACGATGGCGGTGCCCGGCTGACATTCGACGGTCGCAGCGGCTACCTGCGATCCGCGCTCCGCGCACTCGACCTTCCGGTCGACTCGCAGGCGCTCGTCTTCTCCCAGACCAGCTTCCAGCGGAAACGCATCAGCGAGACCAATCCGCGCGCGCTGTTCTTCAACGATCGCGTCGCCCTCGGCTGGGTGCGCGACGGCGACATCATCGAGGTCGTGGCTCAGGATGCGAGGCAGGGCATCGTCTTCTACACGCTGGAGCAGCGTCAGGTCGAGCGACCCGAGTTTCAGCGCGCCTTCACGTGCCTGGGCTGTCACATGGCCGGTGACACGCTCGGCGTGCCCGGCATGCTGATGTTCAGCACGACGCCGTCACCCGGCGGGGGCGCGCCCGCCACATCGGTCATGACCGATCATCGAAGTCCGCTCGATCGTCGCTGGGGCGGGTGGTACGTCACGGGACAGAGCGGGTCCATCCGGCATCGGGGAAACGAACCGGCGACGCTCGGTGCAGGCCGTGATCGCAATCTTGCGTCAGTGACAGGCCTGTTCGACGCTGACGGCTATCAGTCGATGTCCAGCGACATCGTGGCACTGATGGTCCTGTCGCATCAGGTTCACATGATCAACCTCATCACACGCGTCGGCTGGGAGGCGCGCGCCGCGGATCCCGCGCTGCACGCGCCGTTTGTGGCCGCTCCGGGAGAAGAGCGCCAGATCGCCGAGATGATGACCGGCATCGCGACCGAAGTCGTCGACTACTTCCTGTTCGTGGACGAAGCGCCGTTGGCCGATCACATCCAGGGCACGACGACTTTTGCCCAGCGCTTCGCCGCGATTGGCCCGCGCGACGGGAAGGGACGCTCGCTGCGCGAGCTCGATCTCACCCGCCGTCTGCTCAGGTATCCCTGCAGCTACGAGATCTACTCCGACGCCTTCGAGGCCTTGCCGCCCTCGGCGAAGGGTCCGATCTATCGGCGAATGTGGCAAGTGCTCTCCGGCGACGAGCGCGGCGATCGCTACCGGTCGGCGCTCTCGCTTCAGGATCGGCGGGCGATTGTCGAAATCCTCAGGGACACGAAGCCAGATCTGCCCGCGTACTTCCAGAACGTGGGCCGATAACGCCGTTGACAACGCCTTCACGCGCGTTTACGGTGTCCGGGTCTCAGGTTCTCGAACGGCGGAGGTCCTCATGACTGGAAGATCACTCGGCGTCTCGATCGCAACTATCGTCCTTGCGGTGATTGTGGCGGGGTCGTTCTCGGCCGGACGCGTGCGGGTCGCCGCTCAAGCGGCCGTCACCATCGACAATGACGACATTGGTGGCGTCGTCACCGGTCCGCGCGGTCCGGAAGCCGGCGTGTGGGTGATTGCCGAATCGACAAGCCTGCCGACCACGCTGCGCAAGATCGTGGTGACCGACGATCAGGGCCGCTACGTCGTACCAGATCTGCCCAAGAGCGACTACAACGTCTGGGTCCGCGGTTACGGCCTCGTCGATTCACGAAAAGTGCCCGCCGCACCCGGCAAACTATTGAACCTGACGGCGGTGCCCGCGCCGAACACGAAGGCGGCCGCTGAGTACTATCCGGCGCTCTATTGGCTTGCGCTGATGCGCGTGCCGCCGAAGACCGACTTTCCCGGCACCGGTCCCGCCGGCAACGGCATTTCACCGAGCATCAAGAGCCAGGGCGAATGGATTCGCCAGGTGGTCAACACCGACGGCTGCACGGGCTGCCATCAACTGGGCAACAAAGCGACGCGCGAAATCCCGACGAGCCTCGGCACGTTCGACTCGAGCGCGCACGCGTGGGATCGACGGATCCAGGCCGGTCAGGCCGGCGGCGCCATGAGCGCGCGCTTCACTCAGGTCGGCAGGACACGAGCGCTGGAGATGTACGCGGACTGGACCGATCAGGTGACGAAAGGCAAGCTACCCGACGCGGCCCCCGCGCGACCGCAGGGTCGAGAGCGAAACGTCGTCGTGACGATGTGGGACTGGGCCGATCCGAAGGTGTATCTGCACGACGAGATCGGAACCGACAAACGGAACCCCAGCGTGAACGCCAACGGGCCGGTCTACGGCGCGCTCGAAGAGAGCGCCGACTACATGCCCGTCGTGGATCCGGTCCGCCACACCACGACGCAGATCAAGCTGCAGGTGCGCGACCCGAAAACGCCGAGCCAGGCGAACAACCCGCCCGCGATGGCGTCGCCCTACTGGGGCGACGAAGCGATCTGGACGGCCCAGACCACAGCCCACAGCTTTGCGATGGATGGACAGGCTCGCGTGTGGGTCGCCGCGCGCATCCGTCCGAACACCACGCCGGCGTTCTGTCAACAAGGCTCGAGTCATCCGTCCGCGATCGCGTTTCCACTCACGCAAAGTGGCAGGCAGATGCAGCTTTACGATCCGAAGACCAAACAGGTGACGACTGTCGACACGTGCTTCGGCACGCATCATCTGAATTTCGACGACAACGGCGTGTTGTGGTTCACGGGCGGCGGCCCGGTGGAAGGCTGGTTCGACACGAAGGTGTACGACAAGACGCACGACGAGCAGAAGGCGCAAGGCTGGACCGTGTTCGTGCTGGACACCAACGGCAACGGCAAGCGCGACGCGTACGTCGAGCCCGATCAGCCGATCGATCCGACGAAGGACAAACGAATCAACACGCCGTTCTACGGCGTGGCGCCGAGTCCAGCCGATGGATCGATCTGGGGGTCCGTCCTGGGCATGCCGGGTTCGCTCGTTCGTCTCGTGCCTGGATCGAATCCACCCGCGACCGCGCTCTCGGAAATCTACGAAGTTCCGTGGAACAACCCCAAAGCAAACGCCCAGGGTTTTGCTCCGCGCGGGATGGACGTCGACAGCAACGGCGTCGTCTGGACCGTGCTGTCGAGCGGACATCTGGCCAGCTTCGATCGACGCAAGTGCAAGGGCCCCCTCAACGGTCCGACGGCGACGGGCCAGCATTGTCCCGAGGGCTGGTCGCTTTATCCGCTGCCCGGGCCGAACTACCAGGGCGCCGTGGACTCCGGAAGCGCCGACTCGGCGTATTACGACTTCGTCGACCGCTTCGACATGCTCGGCCTCGGCAAGGACATCCCGCTCGCAACCGGCAACGAATCAGAAGGCTTGCTGGCGCTGGTTGACGGCAAGTTCATGACCTTCCGCGTCCCGTATCCCATGGGCTTCTACGCGAAAGGGATCGACGGCCGGATCGACGACGCGAACGCGGGATGGAAGGGCAAGGGCATCTGGACGAGCATCTCGACGCGCGCGCCGTTCCACATGGAAGGCGGCAGGGGAACGACGAGCAAACTGCTGAAGTTCCAGGTGCGACCGGACCCGCTCGCCAGGTGAAGCGGTCATGAAGCCGCTCGCGCTGGCATCAGTTCTCGCGTTGATGATGCCGGCGCGTTTGTTCGCGCAGACTCCCGACACGGGCCTCGACGACCCTTCGAGAGGCGCGCGATGGTTCGCGACGTTTTCGATCATCGCGTTCGATCCGGCGACCGGTGACCTCGGCGTCGGCGTTCAGTCACACGCGTTCACCGCGGGCGCCGCCGTCCCGTATGCGATTCCAGGCGTCGGCGCGGTCGCGACCCAGGCCGCCGCCAACCGTCTCTATGGTCCGAAAGCCATCGAGCTGCTCAAGCTGGGACTGGCGCCGGCGGAAGTGATCAAGCGACTCACCGATGAGGATCCGGGCCGCGACACGCGCCAGCTGGCCGTCATCGACGCGAAGGGACGATCGGCGGTCTACACAGGCAAGCGCGTGATCGATCGGAACTCCGATCCCTCGGACTTCGTTCACCTCGGCGGATACGCCGGCCACATCACTGGCCAGAATTTCTCGGTCCAGGGCAACACGCTCGCGAGCGAGGATGTGTTGAAGAACATGGCGCGCGCGTACGAGCGGGGGAATGGAACGATGGCCGAGCGGCTGATGGATGCCCTCGACGCGGGGCAGGCGGCCGGTGGCGACACACGGGGCATGCAGTCGGCCGGACTGCTCGTGGTCCGTCCCGTCCCGCCGGAGTCCAATGTCGTCGTCGATCGCATCGTCGATCTGCGGGTGGATGACGCCGTGGATCCGTTCAAGGAGCTGCGGCGCCTGCTCAACATCAACCTTGGCTTGCCGCGAAAACTCACAGACGAATCAGACGCGCTGGCCAAGGCGGGAAAGTTCGACGCGGCGATCGCACTGGAGCAAAAGGCGCTGGAGATTCAGCCGAACAGCGACGTCCTGCACTACGCGCTGGCGCAGCGATTCGCACAAGCCGATCGACCGCTTCAGGCGCTGGTCCCGCTGCGCGAAGCGATTCGGCTGCATCCGAATCTGGCGCGACAGGCGGCAACCGATCCGATGTTCCTCAAGATGCGAGGGCTTGCCGAGTTCAAGCGCCTGGTTCGGGTCACCGGTCAGTCGGTCAATCCGTGACGCCGCATCCGGACGTTCACTACTTCTTCTTCGCGATCGATCGGATGTAGTTGACGACGTTCCAGATCTCGGTGTCAGTGATCTGATCGGCGAACGGGACCATGTTCAGCTCGGGCGGCACGCCGTTCTTGATCGCGGAAAAGATCTCACCGTCGGTCGAGCCGTGCTTCCATTCGCGGCCGGTGAGGTCGGGCGCCGCCGGAATGAGGTCGTTGCCGGGTCCGCCTTCGGCGTTCGAGCCATGGCAACTCGCGCAGTAGCGCTGATAGACCCGCTTCCCATCGCCGAGCGACTCGGTCGTCGCCGCGACCGGGTTCTTGATCCGCGCCGCCTCGGGATTGCCCTGGGCACGTGTCAGCGCAGCGATTGCCGAGATGACCGCGCAGGTGACGAGACAGATTCGAAGACGAGTACGCACACCAGCCCCCCGCGGAGTGTCAGGACGTGACTGGCGATCGTATCGCAGGACCCGGTGTGCCATCGCGTGAGCCGTCCGACTCCAGCAGGTCGGAGTCCGGCATGACGCTAATCGCCAGTTACAGGGTGACTTGTCGCCGAAAGGCCCCGTGTCCTTGCCACGGACCGATAATTGCCCGGTCCAGTTTCCTGTGGGCATATCATCAGCGTCAAGACGAAGGGACAGGCCTGTGAACCAGATGCTGCTTCGCGTGCCCCGTGCTCAGGACGCATCCTTGCCGCGCGTCGTGTCGTTGTCGCTGCTCCTCCTGGCGTTCGCCGTACCGGCCCGCGCGCAGCGGCCGGCGCCGACTCCGCCCCAGGATTTGCTGACGCGGATGAACGAGTCCATTGACGCGTTGACCAGGAAAGTCTGGCCGAGCGTCGTCCAGATTCAGGTGACCAGCTACGGCGCGCGTGAAGAAAGCACCGGAAGCGCGAGTGTCGTCATGGGTCGGCAGCGGTCCGTCGGTTCGGGGTTCGTCATCGACCCCGACGGCTACATCATGACGAACGCGCACGTCGTCAGCGGTGCGCAGCGTGTGCAGGTTGTACTGCCGGCAGACAACGTGGACGGGACGCTGGCGACGGCCCTGTCGGCCAAGACCTACGTGATCAACGCACGCATCGTCGGGATTACCACTGAACTGGATCTGGCCCTGTTGAAGATCGACGGCATGAAGCTGCCGGCGCTGCCTCTCGCCACGTACTCACAAATCCGGCAGGGCGAGACCGTGTTTGCGTTTGGAAGCCCGATTGGATTGCGCAACAGCCTGACGCACGGGCTGGTGTCTGCCGTGGCCAGGCAGGTCGACCCCGATTCGCCGCTGATTTACATTCAGACCGACGCGCCGATCAATCCCGGCAATTCCGGTGGCCCGCTGGTCAACATCCGCGGAGAAGTGGTCGGCGTCAACACGTTCATTCTTTCGCAATCCGGAGGCAACGAAGGCCTCGGCTTTGCGATTCCGAGCGCCACCGCGCGAACCGTGTTTCGCCAGTTGAAGCAGTTCGGCCTGGTGCGGCGGCAGGAGGTCGGGATGAGCCTCCAGACGATCACATCCAGCCTGGCTTCGAGCCTGAAGCTGGTTCGAGACTACGGCGTCATCGTTTCCGATGTCTGGCCCGGCGGCCCGGCGGAAGCGGCCGGTCTGAAGGTCGGCGACATTCTCGTCTCCGTTGATGGTCAACCGGCGGACAACCTGCCGACGGTCGTTTATAACTTCCGCCTCAGGGATTCGGCGGAGAAGGTGCAGCTGGTCGTGCTTCGAGGCGCCGCGCAGCAGAGCCTCAGCATCGCGCCGGTCGAGGATCGGAGCGAGTTCGATTCCGTGTCGGTCACGGCCGACCCCGAGAAGGGTCTGGTGCCCGAGCTCGGCATGCTGGGCGTGGAAATCGACAAGCGCATCGCCGCCGCCTCGACGGGACTTCGCGATCCCTATGGCGTCATCGTCGTCGCGCGCGCCGCGGGGGCGACGACCGAGGTGCCCATTCTCCCGCGGGACGTCATCCGTAGTCTGAACAACCAGCAGATCGCGACGCTGCAGGGCCTCAAGGATGCGATGCGCTCGCTCAAGCCAGGCGCGGCGGTCACCCTGCAAATCCAGCGGCAGGGGAGGCTGATGTACGTCTCCTTCACGCTCGACTAACGGACCAGGTCGAGGAAGAGCGGACGGCACGGAGCCGACGTCCTCATCTCGAAGACCGCGAAGGTTTCGGAAGGAGATCCGTCTCGACCTGGTCGCCGTGGTCATGACCGACTTCCCGCGCAAGGCCGGCATCCGCCGTCAGCCCGCGAAAGCCAGGCAGTTCACCTCGAGCGGCTTTCAGATGCTGTGGGGCGCGCTGACGAGCAAGCCACGCTGAACCACGATGGGTCAGCATCAGCGACGAGAAGCGACATGAGTGATGTTGAGCAATGTTGAGCGGCGATGAAATGAGTGATCAGGCCCTCAAACTACTCCCTCACGATCAATGGAGAGATCGTCCAAGAGAGGAAGGACGTGAATGCGCACCGTTCTGGTTACCGGCGGCTCCGGGTTTCTCGGCAGCCACGTCATTCTCCAGCTGCTGAAAAACGGCCACGAGGTCCGCACCACGGTCCGCTCGCTGACGCGCGAAGCGAACGTGCGCACCAGGCTGCGGGACGCCGGCGCCGATTCAGATCAGCGGCTCTCGTTCTTCGCCGCCGACCTCGAGCGCGACGACGGCTGGGACGAAGCCGTGGCCGGATGCGACTACGTCATGCACGTCGCGTCGCCGATGCCGGCCGCGGCGCCGACACACGAAGACGAACTGGTGATTCCCGCGCGCGACGGTGTGCTGCGCGTGCTCAAGGCCGCGCGCGACGCGAACGTCACACGCGTGGTCCTCACCTCGACCTGTGGCGCCGTCTACTACGGCCACCCGCCGCAGGCCGCGCCGTTCGACGAGACGAGCTGGACCAACCTCGACGGCGGCGAGATGAGCGCGTATGTGAAATCCAAGGCCATCGCCGAGCGCGCCGCCTGGAACTTCATGAAGGCCGAAGGCGGTGCACTCGAGCTCTCCGTCGTCAATCCGTCCGGAATTTTCGGGCCCGTGCTCGGGCCGGACGTTTCGTCTTCGATCGAGCTCGTGACGCGCCTGATGAAGGGAGCGCCCGGGTGTCCGCAACTCTACTTCGGCGTCGTCGACGTCCGCGATGTGGCCGATCTGCACCTTCGCGCGATGACGAATCCGGCAGCGAAGGGCGAGCGCTTCATCGCCGTCTCGGGCGACGCGATGTCGATGCTCGACATCGCCCACGTGCTCCGGGCGCGGCTCGGAGACGCGGCGAAGAACGTACCAACACGTCAACTGCCGAACTGGCTCGTGCGGTTCGTGGCGCTGTTCGATCCCCGCATGCGCCAACTGCTCCCGCTGCTCGGCCACATTCGCAATGCCACGAGCGCGAAGGCGGAACGCGTTCTGGGCTGGACACCGCGGCCGCGCGAGGACGCGATCGTCGCCACCGCCGAGAGCCTGGTGAGGTTCGGCATCGTGTGAGGGGCGAAGCGTCGCGCCCGTCATTTCGTGCTGGATTAGAGGCTTACGAGCCAGTTTTGGGCTGGCTGCCGCGTATCTTTCTGAGAAGGGTAGTTCTTCGGCGTGGCGTACTGGCTGGTGGCGAGGTGGACAACGTTCAAGTGACTTCCAAAGGCGTTGGCAGAACTGCTCGCAGAAACCGGAGAATTTCCGAGATGCATCTGGATGACTAACGCCATCTTTTCTCCTGCAGATTGAAAAGATTGCCCTGATGGCTGTGCTAGGCTGCTGCACCACGGGCTCTCACGGCACGGCAGACTGAAGAACGTCCCGACCCTGATGCCCGCGCGGTGGCGTCCCGCTTCGCCGGCCGTGAAGGAAGGACATGCCCACATATCGTGTGCTCTCGTTCGATGGGGGCGGTGTGCGGGGCCTGATGACGACGATGCTCCTCGAGAGGTTGTGTCAGCAGCCTGGCCTGGAGCATGCGTTCGATGGCATCGACCTGATCGCCGGCAACTCGAGCGGCGCTCTCGTGGCGCTGGCAATGGCACACGGCCTCGGTCACCCGACGATGCGCGAGACGTTGGGACACATTCAGCTGGCGTTCGAGAACGCTCCGAAGGTGTTCGGGCCACCTCGGTGGCCAAACGTACTCTGGATCCCCTGGTTGTTCCTGACCAAGTACCGCAACGAGGCGCGCGCGGAGGCCGTCCGGCAACTTCTCAGCGAAAAGCGCCTCCGAGACCTGAACACGCACGTTCTTATCACAGCGTTCGACCTCGAGAACGTGACAAGCGGACCGGGCCGCAGGACGACTCGGCTCTGGAAGCCAAAGATCTTTCACAACTTCATCGGCCCGAACAGCGATCGCGAGTTGTTCGCGTGGCAGGCCGCACTCTATTCGACGGCCGCGATCACGTACTTTCCGTCTGTCGACGGTTATGTTGACGGCGGAGTGTACGGGAACAACCCGAGCATGTGTGCGCTCGCACAAGTCTTCGATGCACGATACCCGCCGAAGCCGAAGCCGCGGCTCGAAGACGTTCTACTTTTCTCCGTTGGCGCCGGACAGAATCTCGAATCCGTGCCGAGGCAGCGGGTGCGATGGGGGCTGGCGGAGTGGGCGTGGAAGGGAAAGTTCGTCAACCTCGCGACGGACGCGACAGTGGGTGTCGCCGACTACGAGTGCCGTCAATTGCTGACGGACAGCAACTACAGGCGACTGAATCCAGACTTCGGGGGGCACCCGGCGATTGCCCTTGACGACTTCGATGCCCTCGAAGACATCAAGCAGCGTCTCGAGAGTCCTGAGGTCGAGGAACAAATCAAGGAATGCGCCGAATGGCTAAGGGAGCACTGGATGGCTGGAAGAACAACCGGACCGATTTTGCCCGAGCCGACGAGCAGGCATGTAGGCACTGCGACGGAATTGATCTGCGTCATGCCAATCAAGCCCGGATTCCTCCCCGTGCTCGAGACCATATCGTATGCCACGCGGCTGCGTGCGGTGTTCAAGGTCCTGCAAATACTCCGCACCGTCTCTCGAGAGCAGCGCACGCTCAAGCCGGTTCTCGACATCGTCGAAGCGGCGCGCACGGTTCTCTCGTTCTCGTGGGCGATTCTGCTCGAGAAGAACCTGCTTTTGAACGTAACGTTCGATCGCCCCTGGGAGCCCTACATCCGCGTCGTGTGGAAGGATCTGGGACCGCTGCTCGATCTCTTTCTTTGTAATTGTGAGGGCTTCGTTCCCTCGTCTGAGGGCTTCGACCAGTTCGCCGAATTCGTGCGGCGGCATCAGGTCGAGGCGAGCTTCTTCTATCCGGCATCCTCGTACACGGTGGATGACGAGGCATACCTGGTCCAACTCGAGAAATTGCAGCGAAGGGGGGACGCCAATATCGACCTTGAATCGGTGAAGCTGATTTCCGAAGGACCGACCGAACGGAGCGAGCAGGACAGGGATGCGAACCACGATGAGGCAGGCAGGCAGTGGCTCGCGGTACTCGATGTGCTGTACGGATTGCGCAATCTCTACCCGCCCGACAGTGTGGACAATAACTATCTGCGTCGAGCCGCAAAAGCCCTTCTCGACGGTTCACGCCCGAAAATCAAGATGCCCAGGTCGGCCGCGCTGGACTGGCTCGAGTTCGAAGACTCCGAAGTAGGAGCCGGATTCGACGAACGGCGGAAACTGGATCCCGCATCGGTTCAGGGAGGAATTCAGCGACCGTACAAACTCATCACTGAGGGTTGTTTGATCCTGGCCGGAGTTGACAAGGCCGCCACCGCGCGTGCGTTCGTTGGTGGCATGGCTGACTGGGTGACCCGCGGAGACGAGGATCCAGTGAGAGGGCATCCGAACAGTGGCGCTGTCTCAACGCGGGGCAAGATCTATCGAAATGTCGCGTTCACGGCCAACGGCCTGAAGCAGCTCGGTGTCAACGAATCGGTGCGTGCCAGCTTTCCCAAGGAATTCCGCGAGGGAATGGACGCTCGTGCGGGACTTCTGGGCGATATCCGTCAAAACCATCCCGAACGATGGAGCCTTCCGCTGGCCTTTGGCTCGCGTATTCCGATCCGGATGTCGACCGTCGACATGGTCATCACGCTGAACATGGTGGATCCTGAGGGCGGCCCCGACGCTCTGAAGCCAGAGATTCAGCAATTGTGCGAGCAGTTGGTGGAAAACGGGTTCACGGTGCTGTCCGTGGAACACCTGCGCCGAATGCGGCCGAAGTCCGATGACAATTCGGGAAGAAAGCCATTGAGTCGCGATCACTTTGGATTCCTGGACGGAATCAGTCAGCCAAACGCGTCCAACGATCCGAACCCTGAAAAGCGCGACGATGTCGAACTGGGCGAGATCTTCGTCGGGTTTCAGAACCAGCGGGGGGATCCCGCGTTTCCCGAAGAGAACACCGATCCGTTGGCGTGGGGACGCGGGTCGCTCATCGATTGCGGTTCATTCCTGGTCGTCCGCAAGCTGCGGCAGTACGTCGGAGCTCTCAATAACGTAATCGAGACGGAAGAGAAGGCGGGCGTCGGCCGTGAGGAACTCCTGGCCAAGATGGTGGGCCGTTATCCAAATGGCAAACCGCTGACGGACAAACCGCACAAGGGCCTCAACGACTTTGATTTCAAAGGGGACGACGGCGCGATCTGTCCATATCACTCGCACATCCGTCGGGGAAATCCTCGTCTGGAAAAGCAGGCATTGCAGGTTCCCCGCATGGCCCGTCGCAGCCTGGCGTACGGCCCGGACTTCCGCAGAGATGCCGGGGACGACAGGGAGGACCGTGGGGTGATGTTCATGGCCTACAACGCCAGCATCGCCGAGCAGTTCGAAATCCTCCAGCGGTGGATGAGCGGCGGAAACACTCCCGCCGGCAACGGAAACACCGGTGTGTTCAGTGGTCAACCCGATCCGCTGCTTGGCCTGCCAGACGTGGACGGAACGCGCGTCTATTGCTTTGTCGACAGCGGCGGCCAGGCGCGACGCGTGGATCTCGGTGAGCAGCCGTTCGTAACACTGCAGTGGGGACTGTACCTCTTCGCGCCCTCGATAAATGCCCTGACGTTGCTGGCCCGGGAACCCGAAACCGACTACATCATGGGTCTGGCGGGGACCTCTCTGGGCGAACAAGTGATTCGAAATCTGAAATCCGGGGACGACTGGGCAGCCGCTATCGAGGACCTAACCTCAAACAGTGCCGGTATCACGTCGGCTGTGCTGGCGGCAATTCGCATCGAGCATCAGGGGGTGCTCCGAACTCCCTACGGTGTCATTGTCGCTAGCGAAAAACTAGCCATGCAGGTGCTCGCCTCCGATCCAACGTTCTCCGTGTCTGAGTATCAGAAGAGGTTTGCTGCTTCTGTCGGGGAAAGTTACCTGGGCATGGACCGTGGACGCGAGTACGAGAGGCTGTCGACGCCGTTGAACAAGACACTCACGCTGATCAACCGAAATCAGGCGTTCGCTGACGCGCATGTGATGACGACACAGGTGATTGCCGAGGCCATCGAACAGGCGGCGGCGCCTACCAAGCGGCTACTATCCGACAGTCTCGAGGACCGCTGGGTACCGCTCCCTCTTGGGCCCGTGGCCGATTGCGTTCTAGCACGCCTCGCTCAGAAGTGGTTCGACATCCCGGACGGCGAGCTGATTGGAGTGGGCGGACCGCCAGAAAATGACGAGGATGTGCGGTGCCCGGCTTCGTTCCTGGCGCCGTCGCGATACGTTTTCTCATCGCCGAATCCACGGGACGCGGTCAGCGCGCTGGGGCAAAGCAATGGTCAGAGGTTGCTCGAGAGGGCGCGTCAGTTCGTCAAAGCGCGAACAAGCACTGCTGACGGATTTCGAGCACCGATATCACGCGCGCTCTTTCAGGCGATCGATGTCATGGACCTGGGCGAAGACGAAAAACAGGATCTCCTCGCGCGCACACTGCTCGGGCTGGTCTTCGGCTTCGTGCCGACGGTGTACGGCAACGCGCTCGCGGTACTTGGCACCTGGATCAATGACGAGAGTCTGTGGCGCGTCCAGCAGCGCTTTTGTTCGGCGGCTGGAGGTCCTTACGAGAAAGCTGAGTCCATCGTCTGGCCGGCCGCCAAGCGCGCCATGCTGGCCCGGCCGGTTCCGTCCCTGCTGTATCGCACGGTGACCGAGGCGACGACGCTTGGCGGTGTCGGCGGAGTTGGCGCTGTCGAACTGAGACCAGGGGACCGCGTTGTCATCGCGATGTCCGCAGTGACTCAGGAGATTCAACAAGGCAAGAGGCTGGATGTCATGCCAATCTTCGGAGGCGATCGCAAAGCTGACGGTCATCCCACTCACGCCTGTCCCGGGTATGACATTGCCACGGGGGTATTGCTCGGTATCCTCACTGCGGTCGTTGAGAAAAAACCGTCGGCACCGGCTCCGGCCCTCGTGACGATCCGCGTGCCGAGACCGCAGCTCGACCAGGCACATTCAAGGCGGTGATTGCGTCATCCCCAGTTCGAGCTGGCATCGTTCCGCTTCGCCGTCGTGCCACAGCATGCCCATTGCCCGAAATGACGTCCTGGCTTGCTCGAGCAGACGATGCGCGTCAAGGGATCGGCCGCTTCGTTCGGCATGGCGCGCCTGATGAAGGAGCGTGACCGCCTCTTCGCGCGGAGAACGTTTCGAGATTGCCGCCCGCATGGCCTTCTGAAGATAGAAGTCCGGCGAGCGGCCAGCGTCGCGGGCGGGCAGGCTCGCCAGCGCGAGATAGCTCATTGATTCGCCGTGTGGGTCCAGCAATCTCGCCCGACCGATCGCTCGTGCGGCATAGAACCGGGCCTTGCCAACGTCCATCATCGCCGCCGACATCTCGGCCAACCAGCCGTAGTTCATGGAAATCGACAGGCGCTTGTCGCTCGCCTCCAGCCACGACGTGGCGCGGACGACAATGTCGATCGACGCGGGGTCCCTGTCCAGCATCCACGTGGCGCAGGCGGCAACGGACTGTCCCATCGCGAGCACGTACAGACTTCCCACGCGTTGGGCCAGGCTCTGCGCTCGAATCGCGCACTCGCGTGCTTCCTGCCAGCATCCATGCCACAGACACACGGCGCTGCGCCAGCCGATGACTGAGGTCTCCACCGCCGAGTGACCGGCGCTTATCTCGAGCGCTTCATCGAGACACTGGTATGCGTCGTTGAACCGTCCGATATCCCCCAGCACCGCGCCCTTGCAAGCCAGCGCATAGGCGGAGCCGATCGCGGGACGACCGCTTCGGCGGTGTTTTTGTTTGACTGCCAGGGACTCGTCCAGCAGGGCGAGAGCCGCATCATGCTCTCCTGCAGCCGCCCGCGCCTGCCCCATCGTCGCGAGCAATTGAACGCTGAGCGCCTGCATCTCCAGGATCCGCTCGCGATCGCTCTCGACGTCGGCGTCTCTAATCGCCTGCGCGCAGCAACTGCGGGCGAGCTCGTAGTGCTGGATGGCGTTCTTGGGTTCGCCGAGAGCATAGCGAATGAACCCGATCCAGTATTCGGCTCGGGCCCGGCCGGAGTGATCGACGCGCTCAGTTGCAAGGGCCGCCGCACGATCGAAAATCTGCAGCCGATCCCGCGTCGGATCGAACACACAGGCCAGGCCGAACCGATGCACGATACGACTCCATCGGGCGTAGGTCGCGTCGGACGAGGGCAAGGAGTCGAGCGCCGTGAGCGCGGCTGTGTACTGATTGCGGGCCCGGTCAGGTGCAGCCGCGGCCAGCGCTCTGTTGCCGGCGAGCTCCGCGTAGTGCGCCGCCCGGTCGGGTTCGGCGCCGGAGCGGAAGTGGTACGAGAGCAGCTCGAGGAGCGAATCCGACCCCACGAGGGCGGCCCTGGCCTCCAGAAGATTTCCGATCCGCCGGTGAAGCATCTCCCGATCGCTCAGCCCGACCGAGGCATAGATGACATCGCGGGTGATGCCGTGCTTGAAACGCAGCGTGCCCTCGACCTCCCCCGGGTAAATGAGGTCGATGTCGGCAAGATCCTGAAGAATCGGGTCGTCGGGCTGGCGCCCGGTCAGCTCTTCGAGCAGCCACACTGGAATCACCGTCCCAAGGACAGCGGCCAATCGTACGAGTTCAATGTGGTCAGGAGGCAGCTGCTCGACGCGAGAATCGATGAGGGTGCTGAGCCATGCAGGGCAGTTGTCGCTGAGATCATCGACAGAGCTGTCGCCGATCTGCACCGTCTTGTGGCACAGCTCTTCGATGAACAGCGGATTGCCACCCGACAGCTCCAGAATTTGATCGGCCGCGAGCGGATCGACGTCGGGACGCCGCGCCTGGATCGCTTCGGCGGCCTCCTGTCGATTGAATTGAGGCAGCTCGAGCACAGTGATCGGACCCTGGCCGGCTTCGGTTGGCGGTTCCCTCGATGCCGTGAGGATCAGCATCGACCCGGGCCGCGCCTCGCGCAATGTCGCGACCACCTGTTTCGTGGCATCGTCGGCCCATTGCCAGTCGTCGATGAACAGGATCAGGGGCTTCTCTCGGGCCCTCAGCGCGAACAGATCGCACAGCGCCGTGGAAGCGTCTTCCGCCGTTCGAGAGACGTCAGGCTGACGCGAGAGCAGACCGAGAGACAGCACGCGCTGCAGTTCAGGCGATGGGCGGCTCAACTGTCGGAGCATCTGCAGAAACGGCTGGAGCGGCTCGGCGGCGAGGTAGTTCTCGCAATAACCCCGGCAAACCTGCGATGGAAGAAGAGCCGCGCGCTGCAGAAACTCTTCGACCAGGCGGGTTTTTCCCATCCCGGCCGATCCGACGATGGCCACGTCGCGGGAAGCCCCGGCGATGATCTCGCGCAGCTCGCGGTCGAGCACGCTCAGTTGATCGACGCGCCCGACAAATGGAGTCAGTCCTGTCTTCGTCCGCGCTTCATAACGGTTGCTGACACTGGAGTGTCCGAGCACTTCGAGCACCGACACGGGCTTGACCTTCCCCTGCAGCTGCAGTTCACCCCGTTCGCGAGTCGTGAAGAAGTAGTTTTCGCCCCCGAGCGTCGTGGCACTCACGAGAATCTCGTCGTCGCTCGCAACGTCGGACAGCCGTGCCGCGACGTTCGGCACCTCGCCAATTACCGAGAATTGACCCGCCGCGCCGTCGTTTTCAATCAGAAGAACCAGCCCACAGTGGATCCCCGTATGAAGCTTGAGGCGCGGTAACGACGTCGCGGGACCTTCCCGAGGCAGATCGCGAATCGCTGCGTGGAGTTCCAGCGCCGCCTCGACCGTTCTGCGTCCGTCGTATTCGCTCGAGTGAGGAAAGCCAAACATCGCCATGACGCTGTCGCCGCGAAAATCCACGACGATGCCGCCATACTTCGTGATGATCCGTCTCGAGGATTCCTTCAACTGATCGACGACCTCGAGGCAGCGCTCGGGTTCGACCGACCCGCTGAGCGCGGTGAATGCGCTCAGGTCTGAAAAAAGAATCGTCAAATGCCTGCGGCGTATCGCACGAAAACGTCGCGGCTCTTCGTTGGGTTCTGCCATCGGTCGACCTCAGTTCCCGAGTCTCACAGCCGATTACTCGAGAGCCGGTGCACGTACGCTGAGCGAAGAGCGGAGCAAGCAGACGGTTCAGGCGTTAGTTGCTGGAACGATGACACAGGCGGGTCAAACCGTCCAGTCCCGCGTTTCGGTCGATCTGTCCTCGTTCGGTCGATCGCGCGGGAGAGCGTGTCCTCGATTGATTCATCACAAATCCCTCTGGTGGACGGGACGGCGGCGGCAATATGCCCTCAACCGGGCAGTTCGGCATCGTGTGACAACCAGGCGTCGCTATTTCGCTGGCGCCCTGGAACTCGTAACCGGTTCGAGCGCGGACGCCATCGCGAGCGTCGCGTACGCCGCGCCCGCGGCCGAAATCCACTGATCGTGCTCGTACGGATAGCCGCTCTCGAAGTACGGCTGAATGGGGATGGCGCGCGTCCTGACGTGCCACGTGCCGTCGGGCGCCTGCGTCGCCAGAAGGTACTTCAGCCCGGCCCGATAGGATTCGTGCGTCGGCGCGACGTTGGCTTGCGCCAGCGCATACAACGCGACGCCCGTGGCGTAGGCATCCGACGGCAGCGTGGGCCGCTGCGACCAGCCGCCGTCCTCGCGCTGAAGGCGTTGAACATCACGAACGGCATTGGCGATCGCGCTGCGATCCGCGTTGGACCAGACGAGGCCCAGCAGACGGAACGCGCGCTCCTGCGTCTGTTCGGCCTTTGCGCTGAGCAGCCAGGCACGTGCGCGCGCGATCCGGGCAGCGGTGTCGGCGGCGTCCGTCGCGGGCGCATACGTGTTGAGCGCGTGAATCATGTACGCCGTGGGCGTGAAGTCGTCGAACGTGAGCGGAGGCCGGCTGCCGCCGCCGCGCCAGTACCCGTCGGACAGCTGCATCCCTTTGATGAAGTGAATCTCCGCCCGGATGCGCGCATCGGCCGGCTCGCGGGCGAGCGCCTTCGCAAACAGATCGAAGCTGAGCGCAGTGACGCCGCCACCTCCCGCAACCGAGGTACTCGACGTATCGTTCGGTTGAGGCCTCGGAGACCTCCGCCGGCAGCTGAGCGATCGTGTCGCCCGTGGTGACGCCGCGGCTTCGCGCGAACGCCTGCGCGGCGGCCGCCAGCATCTGGTTGTGGCACGAGTTGCAGCCGCCTTTCTTGATGAACGCCGGGCTCGTCTTCTCGAGCAGGTCGAGCGCCCGTTGCGCCGACGCCTGGAGCGCCGCCGGCGACACGTCATCGGCCGCGGATGCGGCTCCGGGCATCACGAGCGCCGCGGTGCAAAGAGCAATCAGGATTCGCATGGCCCTCTCCTTTACTTATTGCTGTCGCTGCGCGGCGGGCCGCGCGTTCGCGGTCGCTTCGCGCAGCAGTCGAACGAGCTCCGTTTCACCACGACGCGCCGCAATCGTGAGCGCCGTGTGTCCTTCGGCTACGGCGTGTACGTCGGCGCCCCGCGAAAGCAGCAGGCGCACCAGCTCCGGTGAGTCCCGATCGTGCTGCGCTGCGAGGATGAGCGGCGTGTAGCCCCGATAGTCAACGGCGTTGACGTCCGCGCCCTTGTCGAGAAGAAGCTTCGCCGCCGCGACGTCGCCGCGTCGGGCCGCGTCGGCAAGTGCGCTCTCGCCGCGCTTCGACCGGGTCGTCACGTCGGCGCCGCGCGAGACCAGCAGGGAAACCACCTCGCCGCCGCTGGTTGCCATGAGCGGCGTGGCGCCAGACAGCGACACGGCGTTGACGTCCGCCCCTTTGTCAACGAGCACACGTACGTTGTCGGCGCCGCCGATGGCCGCGGCAAAGAGCGGCGTGTTTCCGACAATCGTGCGGGCCTCGAGGTCCGCGCCGACCTCGACGAGCAGCTTGATCGTCGTACCGCCCGCGGGCAGTTGCGCCGCCGTGTAGAGCGGCGTGCGTCCCTCGATCGTTCGGGCATTGATCCCGGCGCCCTTCATCAGAAGCAGCCTGACCTTGTCGGCGTCGTGAACGGCCCAGTGCAGCGCCGTCGCGTTGCGCAGGTTCGCGGCGTTCACGTTCGCGCCAGCCTCGAACAGCACCACCATGGTCGCGAACGTGCCGGCGTAGGCCGCGTGCATCAACGGGGTGTTGCCGGCGGCGTCCGTGGCGTTCGCGAGCGCCTTGTCCGCGGCCAACGTCGCGCGGACCGCCGCGAGATCATGATTCTGAATGGCATCGATGAGCGACTGCAGCCGCGGCGGCGTCTCGCGTCGGGCGATCGCGGTTTCGATGGCGCGCCCGGGCATGTCGGCTCCCTGATCGATCCAGGCGCGCAGAACGGCGATCTCGTGCTCCTCGAGCGGACCCGTCGGCGGCATCTGCAGGCCTGCCGACGATCCGGAGACGCGCTGAATCAACTTGCTCTCGTCAGCATGGCCCGGCACGATGACGACGCCGTAGTCCCCGCCGCGCAGCGCGTTCTGACGAAGGTCGAGCCGCAGGCCCGACTGCTGCTGCCGCGGCCCGTGGCACCCGAAGCACCTGGCCGCCAGGATCGGCTTGACGTGTTCGGCGTACGTCACGGTCGCCGGCGGGCCTGAGGTCGGTTGCGCCTGCGCGGCGAAGGGGAGCGAAACGGACAAGCACAGCGAAATCGAAAGTGATCGAAACATGGACGCCCCCATTTTTCCTGACACGCGCAAAGGGGCTGTAGGTTGGCTCACGGGGGGTTATGAGCCGTCACCGGATGCGCTGGCGCGTTAGCTCTTTCAGAAGGGACGTTCCGCAGCGTGGCGTACTATCTGGTGGCGAGGTGGTCAACGTTCAAAGCTCTTCCAGCTCCGTCGGCAGACCTGCTGTTCTTTCCCCAGCAGGACTCCGAGTACATCCACTTCGAAGATGCCCGGAGTCACCCGTTCGACCGCGGTGCCCCGGGGTTTTCCCGGGTCAATGCCTGGTGGCTCGCCGACGCCGCGCTGCTCGCGTACTGGGATGAAGGTCCGGCCAGACCGATTTGGACCCGGGCAGGACTACGTTTCGAGTTTCTCTCCATCGGGGGAGTGCAATGTCACGTCGGCTACACCGACGGCCTGGTCATCGCCGCCTTCAGAGGCACGCAGCCCAACGACTGGCGCGACCTGTCCGACATCGCGAGGCTCCGGCACCATCCCTGGGAATTTGGCGGGGCCGTCCACGAAGGCTTTCTCAATGCCCATGACCGGATCTGGCCCCAGCTCGAGCAGACGCTCCAGCGTCTCGATCCGACGGGTGGGGCGACGTGGTTCACCGGCCACAGCCTCGGCGCGGCGCTCGCGGCGTTGTCGATGGACCGCTGGCGTTCGGCGCGCGGCCTTTACACGATCGGCTCGCCGCCGGTCGGCGACCGCCGCTTTGCCAGACGCTTTGACGCCCGGCACACTGGTCGCTGTTTTCGCTACGTCAACCATCGCGACCTCATCGTGTACGTGGCATCCTGGCTGTCGGTGCTCATCGGCAACTACACGCACGTCAGGTTGCGCAGATACATCGACGCGGAGGGCACGATTTCAGAGCGCTCCCCATCGATGGCCGATTGGTTGGCCCTCCTTCGCACTCGCGGGCTCATGTCGCAGATGGCGAACCTGATCGAAGCCCGTCTGCCCGTGATCTTGCCTGACGCGCTGGTGGATCACACGCCCCGCCGCTATGCCGTGCGCATCTGGAATGACTACGCGTCGTCGGCACAAGGGTGAGCGATGGAAACCCTTGCCCTTGACGCGTTCGTCCCTGACGTCATCCGCCGGCGCGTCGCGTTCGACCGTCCGGCAACGGGACCTGTCGTGGAGCGCTTTCAGGCGGCGCTCCTGCTCGCAGACCTTTCAGGGTTCTCGACGCTCGCCGAGAATTTTTCGCGGCGCGGTCCGCGTGGAGCCGAGGATCTCAAGGATCTTCTGAATCTCTTCTTCGGCCGACTCGTTGATCTGGTGCACGGCCACGGCGGCCAGGTGCTGACGTTCCCCGGCGACGCCATCCTCGCGCTCTGGCCGGCAGACGACGGGGACGTCACGTCGGCCGCCCGACTCGCCGCGCGATGTGCGCTCGAAGCCCAGCGGACGATGGCCTACGGCAAGGGGTCGGAGGTCCGCCTGCAGATGCGCGCCGGGATTGGCGCGGGAGAGATGTGGATCGGCACACTCGGCGGTGTGGCGGGGCGCTGGGAACTGCTGGTGGCCGGCAGTCCGCTCAAGCAGGCGGTGCACGCGATATCCGCGATCAACCCAGGTGAGGTGGCGATCTCGTCGGCGGTCTACGAGCGCCTCGCCCCGTTTGCGAGCGTCGCCGACCTGACTGGTGGATCATTTCGCCTCACGACTGTCTCAGCGCCCTCTGCCGGTGTGCCTCGCGATCCGCTCCTGCTCGACGCCGACGCGGCGTCTCGCCTGCGTGCGTACGTTCCGCGCAGTGTCCAGGCGAGCCTCGATGCCGGGCAGACAGACTGGCTCGCCGAATTCCGTCGCGTCAGCGTGCTGTTCATCAAGCTCGACGCGCTCGACGCGGGAGTCGACGAAACCCCCGATCAACTCCAGCGCGCAGTTGTCGCCGTTCAGACGGCGGTGTATCGATACGGCGGCGCCATCAACCAGCTGCTCGCCGACGACAAGGGGGTTGTCGTGGTCTGCGGCTGGGGCTTCGCGCTTCACGCCCACGAAGACGATGAGGTGCGCGCCGTGCGCGCCGCGCTCGACCTGCGCCGGGATCTCAACGAGTTCGGCGTTTCAGCGTCGTTCGGTCTTGCGACGGGCGAAGTCTTCACCGGGCTGCGCGGCAACCGCCATCGCTGCGAGTACGCGATGATCGGCGACGTCGTCAACATCTCGGCGCGTTTGATGGAGACGGCCGACGACGAGATCCTCTGCGACCTGGCCTCGTGTGAGGGTGCCGCCAAGCGGATCGAGTTCGAGGCGCTGGCGCCGATCCGGGTCAAGGGGCGGGAGCAGCCAGTCGGTGTGTTTCGACCGTTGCAGCTCTCCGCGAGTCGTCCATCGGCAATCGTGGGCCGCGTGCAGGAGCGGCGGGCGCTGCGCGACCGGCTCGACGGGCTGGTTGCGAGCGCGCGCGGCGGCGTCGTGGTCCTCGAAGGGGACGCCGGGATCGGGAAGAGCCGTCTCGTCGTCGATCTTATCGAACGAGCGGTGGCGCGCGGTGTGCGGGCGATCGTGGCGGCAGGCGACGAGATCGAGCGATCGACGCCCTATCATCCCTGGCCCGCGGTGTTCGACAACCTTCTCGGCTTCGACGAAGCCGCCGGACGAGCGGGACTCGACGAGCGCGTTCTCGAGCTCGTCGGGTCCGAGGCGCGCCTGCTGCCGTTCGCGCCACTGCTCAACCCGGTGCTCAGGCTGAGCCTTCCCGAGACCGAATGGTCCGAGCGCGTTCCACCGCGCGGTCGGGCTCTCCTGACGCGCGACCTCCTCGTTCACCTGTTCCGGTGCACCACGCGCCATCGCTCGACGCTTCTCGTCCTGGAAGATGCGCATTGGTTCGACTCCGCGTCCTGGGCGCTGGCGGAGGGCATCGCACGCGAGTTGCCGGAGATTCTGTTGTTGATCGCGACCCGCTCGGTCACGCAGTCGGAAAAACCGCCGGAGCTCGCGAGCCTGAGCGCGCGGCAGGATGCGCTCGTGCTCCGGCTCGACGGGCTGGCGCCCGACGAAACTCGCGCCCTCGTTAGTCAGCAGCTGCGGGCGCGAGCGCTCAGCGAACCGGTGGCTCAATTGATTCGTGAGAAGGCGGAAGGGAACCCGTTCTTCGCGGAGGAGTTGGCGCATGCGCTCCGCGATCGAGGACTGGTGGAAGTGCAGAACGGCGTCTGCCGGTTTGCCCCCGCAGCCGAGCACCACTCGATGCAGCTCCCCAACACCGTTCAAGTCGTGGTCAAGAGTCGCATCGATCAGCTCACCGTGCCTCAACAGCTCACGATCAAAGTTGCGAGCGTGCTCGGCCGGGCCTTCGACCTCACATCGTTGCGCGCCGTGTATCCGATTGCTGCCGACGAGCAGGACCTGCGGGACCATCTGCAGGCGCTGGCCGATCGCGATCACGTGCACCTCTCCGCACCGGACCCGGTGCCGGCCTACGTCTTCAAGCACGCCATCACGCAGGAGGTGGCCTACAGCCTTCTCCCGTTCGCCTTGCGACGGCAGCTTCACGCCGCGGTGGCCACCGAGTCCGAACGGCAGCACGCGGGAGATCTCGCACGTGCGTATCCGCTGCTCGCCTACCACTGGACCAGGGCGGAGAATGCCGAGCGGGCGCTGTTCTATCTGGAGAAAGCGGGCGAGAAGGCGCTCGGCCGGCACGCCAGCGAGGAGGCGTTGCGTTTCTTTCGCGAGGCGATCGAAATCGACGAGAAGGCGACCGATCCGATTGCGGCAGGGGAGCGGGTCTCGCTGGGGCGCCGCGCAGCGTCCGCGAAAGATGCACGACGCATCCGCTGGTACCGCCGTCTGGGAGACGCGTCGATCAACCTCGGCCGATGGGATGAGGGCAGGACGTACTTCGAACAGGCGCTGAGAATGGTCGGCCAGACGCTTCCGGTTTCGGATCGGGCCTGGGCGGTCGGACTCGGAACCCAAATCCTGATCCAGTGCGCGCGGCGCCTCACACCGAGAGCGTTGCGATCGCGGTCGCTGGCACCGGAATCGATGCTTGAAGCGGTGTCTGCCTACGGCCGCGTCGGCGCCAGTGCCTACCACCTGCACGACCGGATGATTCAGGTTCTCTATAGCCTGATTGCGGCGCTCAATCTGGCGGAACGCCTACCACCGACGCCCGAGTTTGCGCTTGTGTGCGCCGACGTCGGCAACACGCTCGGTCTGGCCTCACTGCGGCGCCTCGCCGGCGTTTACCATCGACTGGCCATGCAGACGGCCGCGCGACTCGACGATCCCGGAGTCGCTACGCGGATTCGCGCGCGGACGGCCGTGTATCAGCTGGGCATCGGCAACTGGGATTCCTGTCGCCATCTCGATGCCGCCATGTCGCTCTGCGATCTGATCGGCGACACGTACGTGTGGGAAGAGAACGCCACAATTCGGGCTCGAGCGGCGCATTTGATAGGAGAGTTCGAGCTCGCTGCCCGGCTTGGCGCCGAGATTCGGACGCGGGCCCGCACGACCGGCTCGACCGCCCACGAGATCTGGGGATACGGCGCTCAAGCATGGGGCGTGCTCTACCAGGGCGATGCCGACGTGGCGCTGGAACTGGCGGACCGTGGACTTCAGCTCGTTGAGGGCGCTGCGCATACTGATCGTTCGTCGCTTCTCGACTTCCACGGGGTCAGGGCGCTGGCGTACCTCCGTCGCGGCAACCTTGATCACGCGTGGCTGGGCGTGCGGCGGATTCTCCAGGTGATGGCGACGGCTCCTCGCGCCCGGTACTTCGCGCTGCTGTATATGAATGCCGCGGCCGAAGTATGTCTGGCGAGATGGGAAGCGAGACGGACGGCGGTCGATGCCAGCGAAGCGGAGCACTCGGCCTGGCGCCTGTGTCACGAAATCGAGCGGTACGCGCACATCAACCTTTCCGCCCGTGCGCGCAGTCTGCTCGTCCGCGGATCGGCGGAATGGTTGGGTGGACGTGAGAAGGCGGCTCAGGCGTCGTGGCGCCGTGCTCTCACCGAGGCCGAGCGCTTCTCACTTCCTTACGAGATCGCGCGTATCCACGAGGAGATCGGACGGCACCTTGCCCCGCAGGATTCGTCACGCCGTCGGCATCTCGCGCAGGCTGTCGAGGGGTTCCGCCGTCTGAACGCGGCGACCGATCTGAAACGTGCGAAGGCGAGATTGGACGCCGGAGCCGGCGCGTCGTCCATATGATAGATTACGCGCTCACCCGGCTGCTTCCAGCCTAACACCACATGCCCGAGTCAGCAGCGCCAGTCTATATCTTCAGCGCTGTGACATCCACGATGTGGGTGGCAACGCTCGCGTGGTCGTTCTCGCGCAAGCAGCGTGACCTGCGCTGGTACAACGTCTTCGTGCTCCTGGCGGCAACGTTGGCCTGGTGGCTCGGCGAGTCTTCGGCCATTCGCCTCGGCAAGTATCAGTATTCGCCGTATTTTCCAGCGGGCCTCATCCTCCCCCTGGGCGGAACACCCAATCAAAGTGACTGGCTGCGGCTAGGCCTGAACCGCCTGTCTGACTTCTTCGGAATTCCGGCTGTGGGCAGCTCGAAACTGCAGGAAAGCTGGAACATTCCGTTCCCGGTGGTTGCGCTGGAGGCCTGCCTCGTTTTTGCCTTTGTTCGCCTTTCGTACTTCCGGCTCAAGAACAAAGGACCTTTCGCAGCGGTCGCCGCCGCATGCTTCAGTGCGGTCCTCATGGTGACACTGGCGGCGATCCTGGATCCCGTCGTCAGCAGTTACACATGGTGTGGAGCGCCCGGGAACGATCCCGATCGCCACGGTCTGTTCAAGTTCGAAATATGGCACTGGTTCACCGATGAAAATTACGCCGGTTACTGGTTCGGCGTGCCGAGCGTGAACTACATCGCCTGGCTCATCGGAATGGGTTCATTCAGCTTTCTGGTGCGCCTGAACGATGACGGACCCTACGGCCTCGTTCGCCGCTACGACCGATGGTATGAATACGTGTGGGCGGCCGCTAAATTCCTGTTCTACCTTTTCCTTCTACAAATCCCCGTGAAGCTCGTCATGGATCTGGTGCTTGTGCGGTTCAGGGAACTGCTGCCCTCGGGCATTCGTCCTGACGCGCAGGTCTGGGAATTCGGGTGGATCGCGCTGCTGATGGGAGCCTGCACGTTTGTCGTGTGGCTCTATGGAAAGGTGCATCCGGACCCCAGGCGGGAGTGGGTCTGCAACTCTCCGCCCGTTGTCGTGCTCGTGCTTTGCCTGTTTGCGCTCGTGCTCGAGTGGAGGTGGGGCCGTTGGCTGAACCTGATCTGGGTGCTGTCGTTTGTGATCACGGGCATCGTGGCCGGTCTCCCGTACATCATCGATCGCTTGCCCGAGAAGAGGCGCGCGCAGGTCCTCGGTGAGAGCCGCGAGCATGGCTGGCGAACCGTACGCTGAACACGTTTCTGACCGGGCGTGGCAACGGGTTCTGGCCGCGGATCGATTCGTGCGCATCCACTATCTGTCCTTCTCAGCGTTGTGGCCGCTGCTCGGGGCAACGACCGTCCATCGACGCTTCCGTGCGAGCGAGCTCGCGGCCCTTCTCGCCGTGACGTGCTGCTTCCACGCGTACGCGATGCTCTTGAACGACGTCATCGATCTGCCGATCGATCGCACGCAGCCGAAGCGGCAGCGCGATCCTCTGGTCCGCGGCGCGATCGAGCCCTGGCAGGTTCTCACGATTGTCCTCGTGCAACCAGTGCTGACGATTCCGCTGACTATCTGGCTGGGCGGATCGAATCGGGCCCAGGCGACGCTCGGTGCCGGATTCGTGATGATGGCGGGTTACAACCTGTGGGGCAAACGTTGCCCGTTCCCGCCGCTGATGGACGCGATTCAGGGATTCGCGTGGGCGAGCCTGGCGGTGTACGGAGCACTCGTCGTTGGCGCCGAACCGAATGCCATGACTTGGATGGTAGCCGGGTATGTCACGGTGTACACCATTCTCGTCAACGGCGTTCACGGTCCGTTGAGAGACCTCGACAACGATTTCTCCAGTCGTGCTCGAACGACGGCGGTGTTTCTGGGCGCACGGCCCGCGCGCAACGGTGGCCATCCCGTCGTCCCACGCGCGCTCGCAATCTACGATGCCGCGGTTCGAGCCGGCCTCATCGGCATTCTCGTCGCGCTCCTGGTCCGAAACGACCTTGGATACTCTCCAGGAACGTGGACGACGACGGCGGTTGCCGTCGCGACGATGAGTCTCCTGCTCGTGGTGCTGCACCCGAAGGTCGTCCATCCACGACGAGGCGATTGGGAAGTCGCGTTTCGGCTCGACGTGTTTCTCCTGACGATGACCATCCTCGCGGCCTTCATCGCGTATGCCAGCGCCGAAGTGCTGCTGGTGTTGCTCCTCCTCAACGCGCTCGCACTCGCGCTGTTTCCGTCAACGCCCGCTGTCGCACGATGGGCGTGGCTCGCGATCGTTGCCGCCGTTCGGCCAGCCCATGGAAAGAGTCTTGCCGCAGGCATTCCGAGGACGGACTAATCAGCTGGACTGGCGGCGCGTGTCGTTCATGGCGGCCCTGCACCTGACGGCGCTGGCGACGCTCGTGCGGGCCGCGGCCCACCTTCCCGCCTGGCCGACCGCGGCGCTTGCCGTGACGTGGTTGCTCTGCTCCGGCCTGTCGATTACCGGCGGGTACCATCGTCTTTTCGCACATCGGAGTTACCGCTGTTCCCGAACCGTCGCCGCCTTCTATCTGCTGTTCGGCGCCGCGGCGGTGCAGAATTCCGCGCTGACGTGGGCGTCGGCGCATCGCAGGCACCACGCGCACACGGATCACGACGAAGACCCGTATGACGCACGGCGAGGTCTCTGGTGGTCGCACATCGGGTGGCTGCTGCACCCCCGGAGCGTCCGCGATTGCTCGAATGTCCCTGATCTGGCCCGTGACCGGCTGGTCGAGTGGCAGCACCGGCTCTATACGCCGCTTGCGATCGGGATGGCAGGCGCTGTCCCGGTGCTGATTGCCAGCGTGTGGCACGATCCGCTGGGTGGGTTCCTGTGGGCAGGCTGCATGCGGCTCGTGGTGCAGTACCACGGAACGTTCGCCATCAACTCCGTGGCGCATCGCTTCGGCAGCCGCCCATACTCGACGGCGACATCCGCGCGCGACAACCCGCTTCTTGCCGTGCTGACGCTGGGCGAGGGTTATCACAACTTTCATCATTGTTTCCCCTCCGACTATCGCAACGGTGTTCGGCGTCTCGACATCGATGCAACGAAATGGTTCATCCGCGCGCTGGCGCTGGCAGGGCTGGCATCGGATCTGAAACGCGCGTCGCCTCAGGCGGTTGTGCGGGCCCGGCAAGCCCGGCAGGCGGAGAGCTGACGTGCCGCACTTCACGACGACGGCAGCACAGATTGCGCGCACCAGGCCGACCACGAATCGCTATCGTTCGACCGTCGAGGCCCTGCTCGCGCAGGCCGGCGTCACGATTGCGGGCCAGCGGCCGTGGGACATTCGCGTGCACCACGATCGGTTCTTCCGCAGAGTGCTGGCGGACGGCGAGCTCGGGTTCGGCGAGTCGTACATGGACGGCGATTGGGATTGCGACCAGCTCGACGAGCTCTCGTCCCGGATCTTTTCAGCCGATCTCGACGGCGTGCGGCGACGGCCGGTGGACCTCATGAACGCGGTGATCGCACGTGCCGGCAGCAGGCAGTCGCGCCGACGGGCGCGAACGCGCGTGGCGCCGCACTACGATCTGGGCAACGATCTCTTCGAGGCGATGCTCGACACGGAGTACATGGTGTACACCTGCGCCTACTGGCGCGGCGGAGCGCAGACGCTCGAGCAGGCGCAGGAGGCGAAGCTCGATTTGATCTGCCGAAAGCTGACGCTCGCGCCCGGCATGCGCGTCCTCGACATCGGCTGCGGATGGGGCGGCTTCGCCAGGTTCGCCGCCAAACGCTACGGGGCGTCGGTGACAGGCATCACGCTCTCCCGCGAGCAGGCGTCGCTCGGGTCCGAACGGGCCGCGGGGCTGCCGGTGGAGTTGCGGGTCGAGGACTACCGCGATGTCACGGGGACGTTCGATCGCGTCGTCTCGATTGGATGTCTGGAGCACGTCGGCCATCGGAACCATCGACAGTTCTTCGAAATCATCCGGAACAGACTGGCCGACAGTGGTTATGCGCTCGTGCATTCGATAGGAGTGTCCCGAACCCGCTATCGTGGCGGCCGTTTCATCGACAAGTACATCTTTCCCGTCGTCGCCTTGCCGTCGATCGCGCAAATCGGCCGCGCCATTGACGGACTGTTCGTGCTCGAGGATGTGCACAACATCGGCACCGACTACGACCGCACGCTGATGGAATGGCACGGTCGTTTCGAGCGCGCATGGCCGGACCTGGAGGATCGCTACGGCGGGCGGCTCGACGGCCGGTTCAAGCGTATGTTCGAATTCTATCTGTTGATGTCAGCCGGCTTTGCACGCTCGCGCCGCGGCCAGGTCTGGCAGATGGTGCTCACGCCGCCTGGCCAGCCACAGCCGTCGTGCCGGATCTCGATGATCGCGTGCGCTGCATGATTGACTGGGAAACCCTTTCGCGCGTCTGCCGCGAGGCCCTCTCCCGCGAGCCAGGCGAACGGCGCGCCTTCCTCGACCACGCATGCACCGGCAACCAGGAGCTTCGCCGGTTGCTCGGCTCGCTCCTCGAGCCCGCATCGGACGCCTCGGACTGGTTCGTCGCCGGGTTCCGGAATCTGCTGGACGACCTGAACTCGACCGATTCGGATGATTCGACCCGCGAGCGCAGTCTCGCGGACCGCAAGTCCCATGACGTCCGGCTCAAGCCGTCGCCCTTTTCGATTCTGAGCGCCGAGACGCTCGCCGATCTGCTGTCCGTCATGCACTTCCACGAATCGAAACCGGGTGAGTACTCGATCCGGCAGGGCGATCCCGCCGAGTTTCTGGTGCTCATTCTGAGCGGGCGTGCGTGGGCACGCGTGCGCGATGCGCCACAGGATCGGGCGCCGGTCGGCGAATTTGGTCCCGGCGACGTCGCGGGGGAGATGAGTCTCGTTACCAACGAACCGCGAACCGCCGACGTCGTGGCCGAAACCCACGTGCAGTTCCTGCGGCTGTCGGCGTCCGATTTTCACGAGCTCGCTGAACGGCATCCGGATCTTCCGTTGGTGCTGACGGAGGTCGTGACCGACCGTCTCGGGGAGGCCAGATACGACGGCCTCGGCGGCAAGGACATTCACGGCTATCAGATCACCCAGTGCGTGGGCCGCGGCGGGATGGGAGTCGTCTACGAAGCGCGTGAGATGGCGACTGATCGGAAAGTCGCGCTGAAGATGATGAACCATCGACTGATCTATCAGTTGAGCGCGATGCGGCGATTCCGGCGCGAAGCCGCCATCCTGAAGACGCTCGACCATCCCTCGATCGCGAGACTGTACGAGAACTTCTCGGCGTACAAGACCGAGTTCCTGGCGATGGAGTTTTGCGAGGGGCAGACGCTCAGTCAGGTGATCGCCGCGCGCGGTCCATTGAAAGAGGAGCTGGTGCGGCGGATGGTGGGGCAGCTGGCGATCGCTCTCAAGTACGTCCACAGCCGAGGCATCGTCCACCGGGATCTCAAGCCGTCCAACATCGTGTTGACGCGAACCGGCGAGATCAAGCTCCTGGACTTCGGCATCGTATCGGTTGAAGTGAACTCCGATTTATGGCGCGCCTGGAAGACGTCTTCGCACCCCGTCGGGTTGATCGGAACGCCGCGCTACATGGCGCCCGAGCAGTTTTCAGACCGGGTCGCGGATCGCCGCGCCGACTTCTACGGCCTCGCGTGCGTGGCGTTCGAGGCTCTTTCGGGTCGCGCCCTTGTCGCCGCGACGGACGTGTTCGAGATCGTCCGGGAGCATGCGTCCTTCGTGCTGCCTCGCCGTGACGACATCGGGCCCGGCGTGTCGCAGGAGATCTACGACGTTCTGGCCGCCGGTCTCGAGCACGACCCCGACAGGCGCTCGCTCGACCTCGACAAACTGGCCGCCTGGTCAGCTCCGCTGGCGCTCGAGGATTGAGGGCATCATTTCCCCTGATACCTGGGAGGCCGACCTTCCGCCTCAGCGCGCCGGCCTTCGATGAAATCCTCGGTCCGGTAGAGCGCGCCGTAGGCGGTGTCGAGCTTCGACAACGCGTCGGATTCCACCGGATCGATCACGTGATGTGCCGACAGCAGCGTGGCTTTGATCGACAGCGGAGCGCACGCGGCGATCTTGCGCGCGATGGCGATTCCCTCTTCGAGGGCGGCCTCTGGCGTTGGCGCGATCGACTGCGTGATGCCCATGCGGTACGACTCGTCGGCGCTCCAGTGATCGCCGGTCAGCATGTAGCGCATCGCATTGCCCCATCCCGCTTCCCGCACGAAGCGCACCGTCGCGCCACCGCCGGGAAATCTCCCGTGCGTGTTTTCATCCTGGCCGAAGCGGGTGTTGGCAGCGGCGATGCGGATGTCGCCCGCCAGGTACAGTTCGTGTCCCAGATTCCACGTGTCGCCATGGACCACGACCACCAGGGGCTTCGAAAGACGGGGCGTCGATTTGCCGAGGGGGTCGACGGTGTCCGCGGCCCCGGCCAACGTCCGTCGCCCTGCCTGAATGGCCGCTTGCGACGCGTCCACGTCGATGCCCCGCGAAAAGCTCGCTCCGTGCCCGAAGAGGATCGCCGCGCGTATCGACGGATCGTGCTCGTACTGATAGAGGGTCTGCGCCAGGCGAACGCGCGTGGGCGGATCGAGCCGGTTGTCGATGAACGGACGGTTCAGCCCGATGAGCGCGATCTGATCGCGGCGCGCTACTGTGATCGTCGCTGAGGGGCCGAGCGGAACGTCCGCGAGCCTGGTGACGGGCTCCGATGGTGCGGGCTGATTCTGCGCGTGGGCTGCCGCCGCGACGGCCGTCAGTGCGGCCCCCGTGAGAAGCGCTCGCCGTCCGACTCGGGAAGATTCATGTGTCATAACGGTTCGAAATTCTAACGCGACCGGGGCGGCACCATCGTGAGAGCCCGTTACAGATCCGGCCGCCGGGCGACTCGATATGTAAAAAAGGCACGTTTTGTCCGACTGATGTCCGCTCACGCACGAACGCACCTGCGCCGCAATCTCCAGCGGCTGCTGATGCGTACCATGGCATTTCGGTTGCACGCCTCTCCCGCACGCTCCAAAACTCCATGCGGAATCTGCCGGCCCCTTCGAACCCCCGCGTGGCCGTTCACTCGCCTCGCCTCGTGGCGTGCCTGGCAGTCACCACTGTTGTCGCGCTGTCCTCCGGAGGGCCCGTTGCCGTCCTTCAGGCGCAGTCGAACGGCGTGACGCCCGGCGCGATTCGGCCGTACGCCACGATCTCGTCGATCGGTCTCGAGTGGGACCTCACCGGCGACGCCAATCACAATGCGACCGCAGGCGTTGAATTCCGCGTCGCCGGAACCGGCACGTGGCGATCAGCGCTGCCCCTCGTTCGCGTGGACTACAACGGCGCCAACACGCTCGCCGGCAGCATTCTGTTTCTCAATTCAGACACGACGTACGACATCAGAATGACGCTGACGGATCCGGATGGCGGATCGGTGACGCAGTCGCTGGCCGTGGCGACCCGACCGGTGCCGGCGATGCCTTCTGCAGGCAGGAGATTTCATGTCGCGCCCGGGTCGGGCGGCGGCGACGGATCCGCCGGTAATCCGTTCAAGGGCGTCCCGGCCGCTGAGGTGTTCGCGCAGCCCGGGGACGTCTTCCTCGTTCACGCCGGAAGTTACGGCGGGCGCATCACGTTCACGAAGCCCGGCACTTCGTCCGCCTACGTCGTGTGGATGAGCGCCGGCGACGGTGAGGCGCTCTTTGCCGGAATCGATGTCTCCGCCAGCTACGTCTGGCTGGAGGGTCTCACGCTGCGGGATCAACCGTTCGCGCTGATGTCGAAAGACGCGCCCGTCGGCGTCGTCATCAGCCGCTGTGCCTTCTTCAACAATCACTATTCCATCTACCTGCAACGCGGCGGCAGCTACTGGTACATCGTCGACAACACGATCGTCGGGGATACTCCGTACACAACCGAGAGTCTCGACGGCGAAGGCATCGAGTTGAACGGGTACTCCGTCGACAGTTTCGGCCACGTCGTCGCCTACAACCGCATCTCGAACACGGCCGACGGGATCTCGAACGGGACCTACAACATCGACGTATACGGCAACGACATCTTCGACGTGTCGGACGATGGGTTCGAGGGCGATCCGGGCGGACCAAACATCCGCGTGTGGGGCAATCGCATCCACAACGCCGCGCACAACGGCATCAGCTACCAGCCGCAGAACGGGTCGCCGTGGTACATCATCCGCAATCAGCTCGTCGGCTTCATGGAGTCGCCGTTCAAGTTCAGGACGACCGACCGATCGGTGATCGTCAACAATACGATCGTCATGTGGGGCAAGATGATCTGCTGCAACGACGCGCACCTGCTGCGATCGATCGTCAGGAACAACCTGTGGGTGTCGGCTGCCGGCGGGCAGATCTGGGATTTTTCGTCGAGCGTCAAGGACTGGCGCAGCGACTTGAACAATGACGGCTTCGACTGGGGATCGAACGCGGCGCCGTTCCGTTACGGTGGCGTGGTCTACTCGAGTCTGGCCAGCTTCGCGGCCGCGTCAGGCCTGGAGACGAACGCACGACGCATCGATCACGCGAGCTGCTTTGCGAGCTTCAACGTCCCCGGTCCCGCGCCCGTGTCGATTCCGCCGCAGTACATGATGCTGCAGGCCGGCTGCGCCGCCGTGGACGCCGGCGTCGCACTTCCGAACATCACGGACGGCTTTGAAGGGAGCGCGCCGGACCTCGGCGCGTACGAGCTCGGCCAGCCGCTGCCGTGGTTCGGCCCGAGACCATCCGGGCCGCCGCCTGCGCCGAGCGGCGTGCGTTTCATCGTGCGCTGAGCGGGATCACCGCTGCGCACGATCGACTCACCGCCAAGTCTGTCTCCTGGGAGTCCGCGTCTGCCGACCTGGGTTCCACACCTCTCCGCAGGCGGTGCACCGCCAGTAGCTGTCTGCATCCGGAATCTTCGCCGTCGTCACGACTGATGACGATCGACAGGCGGGACACGACTGTTTCGGCGTCTGAGCGTTCGGCGGGCTGTCGCCGGACTTTGTGCCAAAGTGGGAATCGTTCAAGCCGTCCCTCACACATGCGTTGCTTTGGTGAGGGCTGAAGCCCGAGTTGGCCGCAGGGCTCAGGAAAGCGTTGCAACGTCGAGTATACGCGAGGCCGGGCGGGCCGCCTGAAATACGTGGTCAGAGTGGATCGGCTATAGTGAGTGCCGAAAGACCGCGCTGAGCCCGCCAGCGTTCGAGCAGTGCCCCGTTTCTGGGTGCGCGCCGACAGGCCCACTTCGGCCCCTGATTGGAGCGCATATGAAACGTCCGCGGACTCCTGTTGCCCGCCTCGGCCACCGCCGCGCCAACCGATCAAACGCCGTCAAACGACGTGGCGACGGGATGCCTCCGTGGCGTGCGCTGGAGCGGAAACAGTTCTGCACACTGATCGCGCCTCCATCAGCGCTCGAGCAGAAGGAAGGTCGAAGGGATGTCGAATAGCTTTCTTGGGACGTCGTTGTTCGTCGGCTGGTTCACGGTCGTTGGCATTGTCGTCGTGTGGAGCCTGGCGGCACACGCGACGTTGTCCACGAGCGTGCTGTTTCTCGCGATGGGCATCGCACCGGTCATCGTGATGTTGCTCATCGGCGCGGGCGCCCCGCCCCCGACGGTGGCCGAACTCCTCCATGCGGTGAACACCAAGAACGGTCGTTGATGCAAGCGCCACAGATCGTCGGCGTCGCCGTCGTGAACGTGATACACTGACGCGTCGGATCTTGCCACGTGCTGTGCTGCCTCTGGGCGTAACGAGCCTTCCCTGACTCGCTCCTCCTGACGTTCTGCTTAGCTCGAGACGAAGTCCACACGCGTTTCCGTTGTTTGGATCGCGTGATTGTGCGCGCCACCCGGTGCGCAGTGTCGCAACTGCGACAGAGGAGTCAGGTCATGGGTCGGAAGCTGTATGTCGGAAATCTTCCCTACGAAATCGGCGAGGCGGATCTTCAGGAGCTGTTTGGCCGCGCGGGCACTGTCGACACGGTGCGAGTGATGCGCGACATGGCCACCGGACGAGCCCGCGGGTTCGCCTTCGTGGAAATGGGCAGCGATGACGAAGCGCGCAAGGCCATCACGGAGCTCAACGGGTTTGAGCTGGGCGGTCGCGGCCTCACGGTCAACGAGGCGCGTCCAAAGCCGGCCGGCGGCGGTGGCGGATTCGGTGGCGGCGACTCTCGTCGTCGTTCTGAACCACGCTGGTAGCGGCAGGCGTGAAGGGCAGGCTTTCTGATCGGTCCTCGGAATTGGGGGTATACTCGATGTCCCTGCTTTTCTGAGCTCTAAGGCCCGTCTGCCCTGGCCCTCACCAAAGCCTTGTCGTGAGGGTCCATGACCGTAGATTTCGTTTCGGCCCCCCTGTTCGAAGTGGCTCTTTCAACGCCTGGCGCGTCGACGGGTTCGTTGTGATTCAACGCCCGCCACGCGTCGGCGCGTTTCATTTCGTCGTGCTCGCCGGGCTCCGCGCAGCCCAGCTGCGGCGCGGATGCCTGCCCAGAGTCCACGGCATGACCAAGATTGCCGTCATCGCGCAGTCCGAGGTTGCGGAAGGCAAGATCATCCAGTTGCCGGATGTCCTGATCGGCGGCATCGACGATCCGGTCAAAACCGTCGAACTCGTTCGGGAGTACGAACCGGCATGATTCAGCGTTAACGAGGCCAGATATGTCACGCCGCAATGGCGATCGCGCCAGATTTCAAATCAATCGGAAGCGGAAATTGCGGCACCGCCAACGGCTTCGTGAATTGCTGGCCGCCCAGGCCCGCGGTCACCAGACACCGGTCGTGCGCACAGCGCGTCCCGTGGTGAAGTCGCGACGCAAGCGTGCCGTGGTGGCCTGAGTCATGAGTGCGGTCCCCCGAATCCATCTGATCAATCCGAGCGATCTGTCGTTCGGCGTGGCGGTCATCACGCCGCGCTGGCTGTACGTCCTGGCCGCCGCCACGGGATCGCGCTGGGGCGATCCGCACCTGGTGGACGAAACGCTGGATCAGGTCGATCCCGCAGACATCGCGGCCGGCGACGTCGTCGGCATCGGGATTCACACTGGCAACGCGCTGCGTGGATACGCCATCGGCCGGCTGGCGCGCGCGCGCGGCGCCTGGGTCGTGTTCGGCGGAATTCATGCGACGCTCTTTCCCGACGAGGCGCACGAGCGGGGCGCGGCGCACGCGGTCGTGCGTGGTGACGGCGATCTCGTGTGGCAGCGCGTCGTGGAAGACTGCCTGGCGGGCCGGCCGTCGCGACTGTATGAGGGCGGCCGCATCGCCGGCGATCAATTCGAGTCGGCGCGGTGGGATCTGCTGCCCAAAGGCCGCTACATGTGGGCGTCGGTGCAGACCGTTCGCGGGTGCCCGAAGCATTGCTCGTTCTGCTCCGTCTGGCGGACCGACGGGCAGCAGCCGCGACAGCGGCACGCGGACCGTGTGGTGCGCGAGATCGTCGAGCTCCGACGGCTCGGCTTCCGTTTCATTGCACTGGCTGACGACAATTTCTATCCCGTGACGTTCGACGACCTCGCGAAAGCGCGCCAGCGCCACGACCCCACGCGCCTCGAGGAGCTGCAGGCCATGCGCGCTGAGCGGTTCGAACTGATGGAGCGGCTCGCGCAGCTCCCGGACGATCTCGTCTTCTACACCCAGATCACCATGGAGGCCGCCGAAGATCCGGAATTCCTGGAAGCCATGCGCCGCGCCCATATTCGCGGCGCGCTCGTCGGCGTCGAGTCGGTCACCGCCGCCGGGTTGAAGGATGTCTACAAGGGCTTCAACCTCTACGGCGACGCACTGGTCGCACGGCTGCGCGAATTCCGGCGCCACGACCTGCACGTGCTCGGCTCGTTCATCTTCGGGTTGCCGAGTGACGATCCGCAGACGTTCGACGCCACCGTCGCCCTCGCGGAAGAGGCCGAATTGACGTTCGCGCAGTTCGTGCTCCTGACGCCGTTCCCCGGGACGGTCGACTTCGACAAGTGGGCGGGCGAGGACGAGAACCGCACCCGGGAAGTCAACGGCATCCCGGTGACGCAGCACTGGCTGATTCCCGAGCGCGAGCGACCGAAGTTGTACGTCGCACACCCGCGGATGTCGTTCGAGGAAATCCGCGCTCGCACGCAGGGCTCCTGGGATCGCTTTTACAGCTGGCACAGTGTGTGGGCGCGGTCCCAGGTAGTGGAATCGCTCAAGGGCAAGCTCGCATTCGTCCTCGTGTCGAAGCTGTATCGCCAGATGTACGCGAACACCGGAATTGCGACCGACAGTGCTCGCGTCGCGCGGTCGAATCGCTGGGCGCGATGGCTCGGTCTCGCGGTGCGCAGGCTGTTTCTGACGACGCCGATGCCCGAGTTGCAGATGCCCGAGGCGCCGCCTCGACCGATCATGTCCGAGAGCGCGCGCGCGTAGCGCGCCTCCAGTCCAAATCCTCAGCGCGTCGCGTCGAGCAGTCGCCGAAGGCCGATCGCGAGCTCGTTCGGCGGACAACGAGTCGCCAGACGTGCGGCGACGCGCCCCCGATCCTGGCGTTCGTCCGATGACGGCTGACCCGGCCCACCCATAATCAGGACTGGAACGTCGCGCATCCGCGGATTCTCTTCCAGGCGATCGAACAGTCCGGACGCGTCGCAGTCCGGCATCGGCAACGCCGCGACGATGACGTCGGGCTGCACCTGCCGGACGCGCGCGGATGCCTGGTCGCAATTGGTCGCCGCCATCACGTCGAATCCGGTGGCCGACAGGGCGATGGCGTACAGCGCAAGCGTGTCCTGATGGCTATCGACGATGAGCACGAGGGGTCGTGCCACGAATCCACCTTATCGGGCGCGGTGTGAACCGTCTGTCGGGTTCCCGACAGACGGCGGCGGCGGCGTGATACCCTTGGGTGATCCTTAAGGGACTTCCGTCTGCCTCGCCCTGAACAGGGCAGTGCTTGGTGCGCGACAGCCTCTTGATCTTGCCGTCGGTTGACGGTGCGATGGAGGCAGTGATGGCCAAGCGTCACACGAGCGGACTCCGACCGTCGACTCGACCGCCGCCCGCCAAACTGACTCGTCCAGGGCCGGCCCAGAACCAGCTGCTCGTCTCTCTTCCCTCAGACACCTTTGCCCGGATCGAAGCGACCCTCGAGATCGTCCCTCTGAAGCTCAAGCGCGTGATTCACAAGGCTGGTGAACCGATCCAGCACGTGTACTTCCCCGTCGAAGGATTCTGCTCGGTCCTGACCGTGCTCGAGGATGGGGAAATGGTAGAGGTTGCGACGATCGGCCGTGAAGGGATGGTCGGCGCGTCGGCGGTGCTGACGACGACGCCGCCAGCGTCTGTGGCAATGGTGCAGGGGGAAGCCGCGACGTGCTACCGGATGCCGATCGATGCGTTCCGACGCGAGATGGACAGGGGCGGGCCGTTCCACGACCGGCTCATGCATTACGCCCACGCGCTCATCGGCGTCGTCATGCAGTCCACGGCGTGCAACGCCGTTCACTCCGTCGAACAACGCCTGGCCCGCTGGCTCCTGACCGCACAGGACCGGATGGAGAGCAATGAGTTTCCGTTGACGCAGGAGTTCGTCGCGATGATGCTCGGAGCCACCCGACCGACGGTGACCGTCGTCGCCGGCGTACTTCAGAAGGCCGGACTGATCACCTATCACCGCGGCCACGTCACGATTCTCGATCGCGGACGTCTCGAACGCGCGTCGTGCGAGTGCCATCGCACGACGGCGAATCTGCTGCGGGCCGTCATCAGCGCCTGACCCGACTCCTGCCTACCTCGTCGAGCCCCACGATACGGCACTGACGGATCGCTGACGCTCTACGTGCGGAAGGATGCCTTTCTACGCGATCCTCCGGATCTACATGCCTGCGCCGGAAGTCGTGAACGGAACGTGGAAGAAGCCGCCACTGCAGCCGGATGCAGACGCGGCGACCGCGCGTTGAGACAACACTACAGCTGAGACCGTATGGCCCACAGGTCGGGAAAGATCGGGCGGCCGACCGTCTCGCGCAGATACGCGGCGCCCGCAGACCCGCCGGTCCCTCGCTTCGTCCCAATCGTCCGCTCGACCATTTTGACGTGACGGTAGCGCCATTCCTGGACGCCTTCATCCAGATCGACGAGCCGTTCGCAGAGTTCGGCGTTCTTCGGATCGCCGCGGTACACGTCGACGAGCAGACGCTGAATCTCCGGCGAGGGCTCCACGGCCTGGTCCACGGCTCGCTGGAGCTGATCCGCGGGCACGTCGTACTTCTCGCGAGATAGATACCGCAGGAACGCATCCCATACCGTCGGCGCTCCGTATCTGCGCTCCAGTGCCGCCCGTGCGCGAGTGCCTTCGGCGAATCGCTCGATCGCCTGCCTGGACTTCACGCCAAGCAGGAACTCGATCTGGCGGAACTGGTCGGACTGAAAGCCGCTGGCAGCATCCAGCCGCTCGCGAAACGTCAGGAACTCGAGCGGCGTCATCGTTTCCAGGATGTCGAGCTGCGCGACCATGACCTTGAGAATCGTCAGAATGCGCTTCAGCGTGTGCAGCGCCCGATGCGACTCGTCGCCTTCGAGCAGCCGCATGACCCGCTCGAATTCGTGCAGGAGTTCCTTGAACCAGAGCTCGTACACCTGGTGAATAATGATGAACAACATCTCGTCGTGTTCGGGACCCGTGGATCGCGGCTGCTGCAACGAGAGCAGCTCGTCGATCTTGAGGTAGTCGCCGTACGTTGCCGCCGCGGTCGTGTTGTCAGCCATGAATGCGATCCACGGTGCAGTATAGGCGCCGGAGCCACACACGTGCACGAACCAGCCATGCAGGCCGCGGCCCGGCGGCATTTCCCCGCCGACGAGATCCGGCGGCAGTTCCCGTCGCTCGAGAACGCGGGACCGTTCGTCTTCCTCGACAACGCCGCCGGGGCGCAGATTCCCGCTGGCGTGCTCCAGGCCGTCACCGATCATCTGCTGTCACGCAACGTCCAGCGCGGCGGACCCTATCGGCGGTCGCGCGAAGTCGACGCCATGATCGCGCGGACCCGCGAAAGTGTCGCGGCGTTCGTGAATGCACGGAGCGCCGATGAGATCGCGTTCGGACTGAACGCCACGTCGTTCATTCGTGCCATCAGCCTCGCCATCGGCCAGACGATGGGCTCCGGGCGCGCGCAGGTCGTGGTCAGCGAACTCGACCACGAAGCGAACATCGCGACCTGGCTCGCCCTCGAGCGATCGGGCGCGCGGATCGTCTGGTGGCGCGTGCGCGACGATGGGCGATTGCATGCGGCAGATCTCGAACCACTGCTCGGGCCCGGCACGAGGCTCGTCGCGTGCACGATGGCGTCGAACGCGACCGGCAGCCTCGTGGATGTGGCGGCCGTGGCACGACTCGCGCACGCGGCCGGGGCTGAGGTCTTTCTGGACGCCGTCCACTACGCACCGCACGGGCCCATCGACGTCCAGCGATTCGACTGCGACTACCTCGTGTGCTCCGGCTACAAGATGTTCGCGCCGCACATGGGCTTCGCCTGGTGCCGCCGCGAAGCGATCAATGCGCTACCGACCTTCCGCGAACATTTCATTCCCGATACGATGCCCGACAAGCTCGAGGCGGGAACGTACGCGTACGAGAATGTCGCCGGGATGGGTGCCGCGATTGCGTACCTCGAGGATCTTGGCCGGGGCGTTGACAATGAAGACGCTGGCCGGGTTGGACGCTCGCGCAACGAATTGCTTCGGATGGCGATGAGCCAAATCGCCGACTACGAGCGGACGCTGTCGAGGGCGCTGCTCGATGAGATCGGGAGCGTTGGCGGCGTCACCATCCACGGCATGACCGATCGCGACCGGCTGCACGAACGCGTGCCCACACTGGCGTTCAGCGTGGCGGGCGTTGAGGCGTCACGCATCGCAGAGGGCCTCGCCGCGCGTGACATGGGCGTCCGCAGCGGGCACATGTATTCACCGCGTCTCCTCGCGCGGCTCGGGTTGTCCGATGGAGTCGTTCGCGCTTCGCTCGTGCATTACAACAGCGCCGGCGACATCGCACGATTCCGCGACGCGCTCATCGCCGTGATTGACGAGAGTCGGTGAGTGACGCCCGCGCCGACTGACGTGCACGAGCACGCGCAGCCAGAGGCCGTCGAGCACGAACAGGTGCTCGCGCGGCAGCTCTCCGCGCCCCAGCAGACCATGATGGCGCTCGGCGGCGCGATCGGGACCGGCCTGTTCCTGGCCAGCGGGCTTGCCGTCAACGTCGCCGGACCCGCGATCATCCTCTCCTACGTCATCGTCGCCTTCGTTGCGCTGCTGCTGGGCCGGGCTCTCGCCGAGATGGCGGTCGCGCACCCGACCGCTGGCGCGTTCGGCGTCTACGCCGGCATGTACCTGTCGCCATTCGCCGGATACGCGGTTCGCGTCAGCTACTGGCTCATGGAGATCGTGGCAACCGCCGGCCAGCTCGTGGCGGCGGCCATTTACATGGGCTACTGGTTCCCGGCAGTGCCGGGCGCGGTGTGGGTCCTCGCGTTCGCGGTCGCCCTCATCGTTGCCAACTCGCGCGCGGTCGGTCAGCTCGGGGTCGTCGAGTCGTGGCTCGTACTGATCAAGGTCGCGGCAGTGGTCGTGTTCGCGGTGGTCGCCGTGCTGGCGGTGTTCGGATTGACCGGCGATGCGCCGATGGGCCTTCGGCATCTGACGGCCCATGGCGGGTTCATGCCGTTCGGAATCACCGGCGTCTGGCTCGGTTGCTGCTTCACTATCTACTCGTTCATCGGCGTCGAGATCGTGGGCGTCACATCGGGGGAAGCGTCGGATCCTTCGCGGACGATCCCGGCGGCGATGCGGCGGATGGTCCTCGGGCTGTCGGTCATTTACATCGTGACGATTACGCTCCTCGTCGCGCTGACGCCGTGGAACGAACTCGGCGTCGGCGAGAGTCCGTTTGTCAGCGTCCTGCGGACGGTTCGCGTTCCCGGGGCGGCCGGCATCATGAACTTCGTCGTCCTGACTGCTGCGCTCTCGAGCGCCAACGCGAATCTGTACGTCATCGTGCGGACCGCGTTTTCCCTGGCGCGCGCCGGCTTCATCCCGCCGTCATTCGGCCAGGTCACGGATCGCGGAACCCCGCTCGCAGCGCTGCTCGTGTCGAGCGCGGGTCTTGGCGTGGGCGTCATCGTGCAGGGCCTGTGGCCGGCGACGGCCTATGCGTGGTTTTTCAGCGTAGCGCTCTTCGGCGGCCTGTTCGTGTGGCTCATGATCTTCGCGACGCACATTGCGTTCCGCCGGCCAGCCGTTCCTGTGGCGTCCTGCGCCGGCGCAGCGCTCGTCGCCGGCATTCTCCTGTCGACCTGGTGGGTGCCCGCGCTGCGCGCGACGATTCCCGCCGGCGGTCCCTGGCTGATCGCCCTCGCGATTGGTTACCGTGTCGCGAAGCGGCGTTGAAACCGTCGCCACACAAGACACGAAGAATGTCGTGTACAGGAATCCTTCGTGTCTTCGTGGCGTACTGACTACGCGGGCACGACTGCCGTGACTTCGATCTCGACTTTCGCGCGATCCTCAATCAGCGCGCTCACTTCCACCGCCGTCATCGCGGCACCATAGACGCCGACGGTTTCCCGGAAGACGACGCCGATCTCACGACTGCGCGCAAGGTACTCGCGCTTGTCGGTGAGATACCACGTCATGCGAGTGATGTGCTCGGGTCGTCCGCCCGCCTCGGCGAGCACGGTGACGACGTTCTCCAGTGCCTGCCGAACCTGCGCCACCAGATCGTCGGTGACGAACTCACGTCGAGCGTTCCAGCCGACCTGTCCCGCGACGAAGACGATGGTGCCGCTGGCGGCGACGCCGTTCGCGTAGCCGGCGGGCCGCGGCCAGCCGGGCGGTTGAAGAATCGTCATGGTTCGGTTCCCGCGACCGCGCGGCGGCTCTCGGCGCGCAGGCGAAATCGCTGCAGCTTTCCCGTCTCCGTCCTGGGCAGGGCATCGCGAAATTCGATCGCGCGCGGATATTTGTAGGGAGCGATCGTCTCCTTCACAAGGCGCTGCAGCTCTTCGACCAGCGGCTGACTCGGGCTGTAATCGGGTCGCAGCACGACGAAGGCTTTCACGATCTGCCCGCGCTCCTCATCGGGCACGCCCACGACGCCGCATTCCGCAACGCCCGGATGCGTCAACAGGACGGCTTCGACCTCGGGGCCGGCGATGTTGTAGCCACTCGCAATGATCATGTCATCCGAGCGCGCCTGATAGTGGAACCAGCCGTCGTCGTCTACGACGTAGGTGTCGCCGGTCAGATTCCAGCCGCCCTGCACGTAGTCGCGCTGGCGATCGTCGGCGAGATAGCGGCAGCCCGTCGGTCCCTTGACTGCCAGTCTTCCGGCCTGGCCGGGCGGAAGCGGGCGCAGCTGGTCGTCGACCACGCAGACCGTGTAGCCCGGCACCGGCGTGCCGGTGGCGCCCGCCTTGACGCAGTCGGCGCCGTGCGAGAGGAAGATGTGGAGCAGCTCGGTCGTGCCGATGCCGTCGATGATCTCGATGCCGGTCGCGTCCCTCCATTGCGCCCGTGTCGCGGCGGACAGCGGCTCGGCGGCGCTCACACACTTACGCAGTGAGGACACATCACGATTCGAAAGCTTCGACGCCATCGCGCGATATGACGTCGGCGCCGTGAAGCACACCGTGGGCCGATATTCCTCGATGCCGTCGAGCAAGGCATCAGGTGTGGCTTTTTCGAGCAGGACCGTCGACGCGCCGATCGACAGAGGGAACAGCAACAGGCCACCGAGCCCGAAGGTGAATGCAAGCGGGGGGCTGCCGATGAACACGTCGTCGCGTGATGCCTGCAGCACGTGCGCCGGCCAGCACGCGCAGGCGGCCATGACGTCCCGGTGAAAGTGCATCGCCGCCTTGGGCCTGCCCGTGGTACCTGACGTGAACGCGATCAGGCAGACGTCGTCGGCGGCCGTCGCGATGGTTTCGAAGGGCCGATATCCTCTCGCGAGCTCCATCAGATCGTCGACCCCGATGGGTTCCGAGCTGAAGTGGCTGACGCGCGTGAGCGTCGGACACTGCGCCTGCGCGGAGGCGAGCTCCGCTCCCAGCTTTTCATCGCAGAGCGCGTGGCTGATTCTGGCTTTCTGGACGATGTCGGTCAGCTCCTTCGCCCGAAGGAGCGGCATCGTCGTGACCGCGATGCCGCCGGCCTTCATGACTCCGAACCAGCAGGCCGCGAGCATCGGAGAGTTGCCGCCACGAAGCAGTACGCGATTTCCCGGTACGAGGCCCATCTGGTCGACAAGAGTGCTGGCGATCCGATTGGCGTGGAACTGCAGATCGGTATAAGTCCAGTGCACGCCGCGTCCGTGAACGCACGGCCGACCGCCTTCGCCGGCGTCGACCCGGCAGTCGAGCAGCTCGGTCGCGCAATTCAGTTGATCCGGGAATCTCAGCTCCGGCAGATCGAATCGAAACTCCGGCTGCAGATCGATCGGCGGGAGATGATCGCGCGCGAAGGTGTCGACGTGCGCGGAGACCGTCATGGGTCAGTCACCCGCAAAGACCGGCTTGGACTTCGACGAGAAGGCGAGATACGCACGCCCGAAATCCTCGGTCATCATGCAGATGGCCTGCGCCTGTGCTTCGGCTTCGATCGCCTGGTCGATACCCATCGCCCATTCCTGATGGAGCATGCGCTTGGTCATCGCGTGACCGAACGTGGGGCCGGCGGCGAGCTCCGCCGCCCACACGGCGGCAACCTCACCGACATCGTCCGGCGTCGCGAGGCGATTGTAGAAGCCCCAGGCCGCCGCTTCGTTGCCATCCAGGGCGCGGCCCGTGAACAACAGCTCCGAGGCGCGCCCGTGTCCGATGATGCGCGGCAGCATGCTGCACGCGCCCATATCGCAGCCCCCGAGACCCACACGCGAGAACAGGAACGCCACCTGACTCCGCGGTGTGCCGACCCGCAAGTCCGACGCCATGGCGATAATCGCGCCGGCACCCGCGCAGACGCCGTCGATGGCGGCGACGATCGGCTGAGGACACGCGCGCATCGCCTTGACCAGATCGCCGGTCATTCGCGTGAACGTCAGCAGATCCGGCATGCGCATCTTCGTCAGCGGTCCGATGATTTCGTGCACGTCACCGCCGGAGCAGAAATTGCCGCCGGTCCCCTGGACGACGACGGCGCGCACGTCGCCGGCCAGAGCGAGCGCGCGAAAGAGATCGCGGAGCTCGGCGTACGCATCGAATGTCAGTGGATTCTTCCGCTCCGGCCGATTGAGCGTGACGATGCCGACGTTGTCGCGAAGCGTCCAGCCGACGTGACGCGCCGTGAAGCCGGCGATGTCGCGCCGGTTGCCCGAGGCCAGGTTCGGATCCATGGGTGGTGTCATGCGGCGTTCTCCTTCGTGCTGTCGGCCTTGCTTCGTTTCGCCGGGCGCCCGCTGACCGTCGAAAGATGAGGCTTCAGGCTTGCGAGAAGGGCGTACATCTGGCTCTGCTGCCTGGCATCCCAGCCGTCGAAGAGCTCGACCACCCACTTCTCGTGAATGATCGCCATCCGCCGGAACTGGCGGCGGCCACGAGGCGTCAGGTGGACTGTGAGCGCGCGACGGTCACTCGGGTGTGCCGCGCGCCTGACCAGACCCTCTGCTTCGAGCTGGTCGGTGATGCCGGTCACGTTCGCCCCCGTCACCATCAGTCGCTGCGACAGGTCGCCCATCGTCAGGCCGTCGCGTTCGCGCTCGAGTTGCGCGAGGAGGTCGAAGCGCGGGAGCGTCGTCGCGAATTCCGTGCGCAGCCGATTGCGTATGACGCCCTCAACCCTCGTCGTGCACGACAGCAGCCGGAGCCAGAGTTTGAGGGCCTGGTGGTGCGTGTCCTTCACGCGCGACTCGAGATCGCGTGCCGCCCTCGCGGAGGTCTTCACAGGCCTTCTCCAAGGTCGGACGCGGCTTTGGCCGACAACCCCGCCGTCTGCTCGGCGAGCGCGCGGGCCCGTTCGAAATTGCGTTCGAGCTGGCTCTTCCCGCGCAGATACTGCTTCGGCCAGTCGGCGCCGATGCCGTTGGTGTGGCCGATCCGGGCCGCTTCGATGAGCGTCCACGCCGGGCTGGCCAGGTGGGGCCGGGCGATGGCGCACAGGTCCGCACGGCCCGCGGCGATGATGCTGTTCACGTGGTCCGCTTCGAAAATGGCACCGACGGCCATGGTCGCAATGCCGACCTCGTTCCGAATCGCTTCGGCAAAGGGCGTCTGATACATGCGGCCGTAGACCGGCGTCTGCCGGGGACTGACCTGGCCCGACGAGACGTCGATCAGGTCCGCGCCGGCGTGTTTGAACGCGCGCGCGATCTCGATCGCGTCGCTCAGCGTGTTCCCGCCGTCAACCCAGTCGTGCGCCGAAATGCGGACAGACGCCGGCCGATCGTCCGGCCAGACCGCTCGCATGGCCGAGAACACTTCGAGCGGCCAGCGGAGACGATTGTCGAGTGAACCGCCGTACGCGTCGGTGCGCTGATTGGTCAGCGGCGACAGAAACGCCGACAACAGATAACCGTGCGCGCAATGGAGCTCGAGCCAGTCGAAGCCCGCCTCGACGGCGCGGCGGGTGGAGGCGACGAAGTCCGCCGTGACGCGCTCCATGTCCGCACGCGTCATCGCCCGGGCCCAGGCGCTGACGCCGTCCAGGGTACTGCTGCGGCGAGGCGGCGACGAGAAGCCAGTTCTGCTCCGGCTCCGGGAGGGGGAGATCTTCTCCCTCCCACGGCACGCGGGTGGAGCCTTTCGGTCCGGCGTGGCCCAGCTGCAGCGCAATCTTCGCGCTCGTGCCTGTGTGCACGAAATCGACGATCCGTTTCCAGGCGGCGGTGTGCGCGTCGGTGTAGAGACCCGTACACGCCGGCGTGATGCGCGCGTCCGGTGACGGGCAGGTCATCTCCGTGAACACGAGGCCGGCGCCACCGAGCGCGCGCGCGCCCAGGTGCACGAGATGGTGATCGATCGGCGTGCCGTCGACCGCGCTGTACTGCGCCATCGGCGAGACGACCACGCGATTCTTGAGCGTCAGCCCGCGCAGGCGGAACGGCGTGAACATCGGCGGGACGGATTCGGCGCCGGACAGCCCCGCCCCGAGGGCGACCCATCGTTCGTAACCGCCCAGATATTCGGCGTCGCGCTGCCGAAGGTTTTCGTGGGAGATCCGCTGCGAGCGCGTCAGCAGGGAATAGGCGAACTGTTCGGGCGCGAGCCGGGCGTGACGCTCGACGTTTTCGAACCACTCGGTCGAATTGCGCGCCGCGTTCTGGAGGCGGAGCACCTCGACGCTTCGACGCGCTTCGTACAGATTTCAGCGCGCCCATCACATCATCGGGTTGCGACGCCAGGCTGCTCGCAAGATCGATCGCGTCCTCGAGCGCGAGCTTCGTTCCTGATCCGATCGAGAAGTGGGCGGTGTGCGCGGCGTCTCCCACGAGCACCACGGGCGTTCTGCCGTCCGCACCGCCGCTCTCGTGAATCCACGTGCGGCACACCACGCGCGGGAAGCGGATCCACTGAGACGAGCCTCGCAGGTGCGCCGCGTTCGACATCAGCGGCTGCCCGTCGAGGTACCGCTCGAACAGCCGCTCGCAGAAGCGGATGCCTTCCTCCTTCGACATCTCCGCCAGCCCCGCCGCCTTCCAGACATCGTCGGGTGTTTCGACGATGAAGGTGGAGGCGTCCTTGTCGAAGCGGTAGGCATGCGCCTGAAACCAGCCCCATTCGGTCTTTTCGAAGGCGAACGTAAACGCCTCGAAGAGCGTGTGCGTGCCCAGCCAGACGAAACGGCATTGGCCGAGCGCGATGTCGGGCTGGAAGGTCGCGGAATACCGTGCGCGAAGACGGCTGTTCAGGCCGTCGGCGGCCACGATCAGATCCGCACCGATTGAGGCATCGTCCGACACGTCGGTCTCGAAACACAGCCGGACACCGAGCGCGGCGCATCGCGTCTGGAGAATGTGCAGCAGACGCTGCCGGCCGATGCCGCAGAAGCCGTGGCCCGACGATCGAATCGTGCGGCCGCCGAAGTGGATCTCGATGTCGTCCCAGTGGTTGAAGGCGTCGAGAATCTCGGTGGCGGTCTTCGGATCGGCCGCGCGCAGCGCCGACAGCGTCTGATCGGAGAAGACGACGCCCCAGCCGAACGTGTCGTCGGGACGGTTGCGCTCGAGGACGGTCACGTCGTGCGCGGGGTCGTGCCGCTTCATCAGCAGCGCTAGGTACAGGCCGGCCGGTCCGCCGCCGACGCACGTGATACGCATGGAGCGATTAACTTTAGGCCTTGATATTTTAGGTGTCAAGTAGCTCGCGCCACCCGCCGACTTATTTGGCCGGATCGAGCGCGTTCAGCACGATCTGCCCGTTGCTCATGATGAGCAGCGGGTTCTGCAGTACCCAGATGCGCTCGAGCGGGTTGCCGTCGACCGCAATCAGATCGGCCTCGAGTCCGGGCTCGAGGTGACCAGTCTTGGACGCGATGCCCAAGAGCTCCGCCGCGCTGGTCGTGGCCGCCTGGATCGCCGCGAGCGGCGTCAACCCGGCATCGACGAGATAGGCGACTTCGCCGGGCACGCGTGCGACGCTCCGCGGGCTGTACTCCGTGTCGGCGCCCGTGGCGAACTTGACGCCGATCTGCGCCGCCGTCCGGATGGCGACACGCAGCTGCGGCAGCATGAAACGCCCCCGGATCTGCAGCCCCGGGTCGTCGTAATCGCCGCCTGAGTCGCTGATGTCCACCAGCGCCGAATACGTCGGAACGAACCAGACATTGCCGTCCTTCATCATCCTCAGCGTCGGTTCCGTGAGAAACGTGCCGTGTTCGATACTGCGCACGCCGGCCCGCACGGCATTGGCCGCGCCTTCGTCGCCGTGCGCATGCGTTTCGACAGGCACGCCACGACGACCAGCGGTTTCGACGATCGCGCGTATCTGCGTCTCGTCGAACAGATAGTGTCGCGGGTCAGTGCCCGGAAGCCCGGCTCGATCGGTCGCGCTGGTCTTGATGACATCGACGCCGTGGTCGAGATTCACCTGCGTGGCGCGGCGGATCTGTTCCGGCGACTTGAGCCCGCCGACGAACTCGAACAGCCGCGGATCGGACAGGACGTCACTGTTGCTTTCAAAGTGTGGTTGCAGGTGCACGCCCGCCGCCAGGATGTCTGGCCCGGCCAGATAACCACCCTTGACCATCTCCCGGAGGGCCACGTCCGCAAACATCGGCACACCGGCGCTGCGCGCCGTCGTCACGCCCGAGAGCAGCGCCGCTTTTGCGCCCGCGAGGTCGGAAATGTGTGCGTGCGCGTCGATGAGACCCGGCAGCACGACGCGTCCGCGCGCATCGACGAGTTCGGCACCGGCGGGAGGCGCGGCAATACCGACCGACACGATCGTCCGTCCCCGGACGACCACGGTGCCGTCGCGGAGGAGCGATCCATCGCGAACGTCGAGAATCTGCGCATGTGTGATCGCAAGCAATCGTGGCTGGTTTTGTTGGGCCCCGAGGGCGATCGCCGTCGCGGCGGACAGGCACAGCACGATGACGATGGGAAGGGCGGTGCTTTTCATGGCACAAGCATAGCGGCACGGGCGGCGGCCCCGCGGGTGGTTTAGAATCCGCTGACAACGCTCGCATGTCTCCCGTTTCCACCCCCAACTCGCGCCTGATCTACGACGCCCTGAAGGCCTGCGGCATCCGCCTGGTCTCGGCGCTGCCCGAGACGTGGCTCGTCCATCTGATCCGGATGGCGGAAGACGATCCGGACATGACGCTCGTCCGGCTTGCCAAAGAGGAGGAAGGCGTCGGCATATCGGCCGGCGCGCATCTGGCCGGCGTCAAATCGGCGATGCTGATGCAGAACCACGGCCTCCTCGCGTCGGTCAATGGCATCGTCTCCTGCGCGCAGCTCTATCGCATTCCGCTCCTGATGCTCGTCAGTTATCGCGGCGGGTTCGGCGAGCGCGACCCGTGGCAGACTGAAGGCGGTGGCGTGACGGAAGAGATCCTTCACGCCCTGCGCATTCCGATGGTGTTTCTCGATCATCCCGACCACGTCGCCCGCCGCATCGCGCAGGCGCAGACGCTGGCGTCCGCGTCGAACAAGCCCGTCGCCGTGTTGTTGTGCCGGGATCTGATGTGGGAAGAACACTAGATGACCCGTCTCGATGCGTTGAACGGCGTCTACTCGCGCCTCCAGGATCGCGTCGTCGTGACGATCATGGGCGCCGTCGCGGCGGAACTGCAGTCGATCGGCCATCGTCCCAACTTCTTCTACCTGCAGCACGCCATGGGCCTCGCCTCCTCCATGGGCCTCGGCATCGCCCTCGCGCGTCCTGAGCGCCAGGTGGTCGTCTTCGACGGTGACGGCTCGGTCCTCATGAACCTCGGGGGCTTGACGACGCTCGCGCGGTACCGGCCGAAGAATCTGGTGCACGTCGTGTTCGACAACGAGAGTCTCCTGTCGGTCGGTGGATTTCCCACCGCGACGTCCACCGGCAGCGACCTCGCCGGCATCGCGAAAGCGGCAGGCGTGCCGCGGACGACGACGGTGACGACGATCGAAGGATTTGTCAGCGCCTTCGACGAGGCGCTCGCGGCCGGCGAGCTCTCCTGCGTCGTGGCCAAGGTGGACGCTGTCGGCCCTTCGGCGTTCGTGACGGACCTCGGGTTGCTCGAGAATCGCTTTCAGTTTCAGAGGTATCTCAGGCATGGCGACGCTGACCGCACTCGTTGACGACTTGATCGCCGGCCGCTTGCGCGTCGTCGATCTGACGCAGCCGCTTGGACCGGCGACGCCCGTGATCGGGCTGCCACCGATGTTCGCGGCCTCGCCCGGCGTCACGATCGAAACGCTGTCGCGCTACGACGAGAAGGGACCAGCCTGGTACTGGAACACGGTGCGATTCGGCGAGCACACGGGGACGCATTTCGACGCGCCGGTCCACTGGGTGACGGGCAAGGATCTCGCGAACAACGCCTGCGACACGATTCCAGCCAGGAGCTTCGTGGGTCCGGCGTGTGTGATCGACGTCACACGTGACGTCGACGCAAACGCGGATTTTCTGCTGACGCCGGAACGGGTCGAGACGTGGGAGGCGTCGCACGGCCGCATTCCACGTGGTGCATGGGTCCTGCTGCGCACCGGTTGGAGCCGGCGGACCGACGCTGCATCATTCCTGAATGTCGCGGCCGATGGCCCACACAGTCCAGGCTTTACGGCGGCGGCGTCGAAGTTCCTGGCGCACGAGCGGGACGTGCTCGGCGTCGGCGTCGAAACCATCGGCACGGACGCCGGTCAGGCCGGCACGTTCGATCCGCCGTTTCCGAACCACGCGATCATGCACGGCGCAGGAAAATTCGGCCTGGCCAGCCTGTGCAACCTCGACGAGCTGCCCCCGGTCGGCGCTGTCGTCCTTGCCGCGCCGCTCAAGATCGTCAACGGCAGCGGCAGCCCGCTGCGGGTGATCGCGATCGTTCCCGCGTAGCTCGCGGTCCTCAGACGTCGGCAAGCGTCAGAGGTCGGGGCGTCTTGCCGTCGATGTCGGTGAAGCCGTACTCCTTCGCGAGCGCCGCAGCGACGAGCACCTGGCCCGTGTGGCGAAGGACGTCAGGATCGGTTGCAAGGGCGGCAACCGCGCGTCCGATGAAATCGGGGGATTCCGAATTCGTCAAATCGAGCCACTGCGCCGCTTCCATGACCTTCTCCGTCCGCACGAGTCCGGGGTAGAGCGACACGACGGCGACACCGTGCGGCCGCAGCTCGACCGCCATGTCGGCGGTCAGCTTGTCGGTCGCGGCTTTCGACACGCCGTACGCGACGTTGCCGATGTGCTTCTGCGCGGCCCAGACCGAGATATTGACGATCAGTCCCCGCTGCCGGGCAATCATCGACGGCGCGGCAAGCTGGCTCGAGTAGTAGTGCGCGCGAACGCCCGCGCTGAACATCGCGTCCCAGCGCCAGAGCGGCTGTTCCCAGAATGGCTTCGGCCAGGTGAAGGCGCCGTTCTCGACCATGTTCTCGTAGCCGCCCCACACGTTGTTCACGAGGATGTCGATCGTGCTGGCCTCGCGACCGATTCGGTCGAATGCGGCGCGCACCTGGCTGTCGTCCCGGTGGTCGCAGCGGATGCCGGTGATGTGCTCATCGAGACGCTCGTCTTCAGGCGTGGATCGGCCTGTGACGAAGACGCGTGCGCCGTGTCGACCGAGCTCTCGCGCGACACCACGGCCGACACCTTTGGTGGCGCCAGTGACGACCGCAACCCTGCCGTCGAGATGCATGGACGTCATTCACGGTCTCAACGCCGGATGGACATACCCGGCTGGAAGCGCCTTCATCGTGTCGGGCCGCACGCTCAAATAGTCCACATGTTCGGTTACCTCGTCGAAGCCGTGAGGGACTCCGGCGGGCACGACGATGACGTCGCCCGGTGAGACCCTTCGACGATCGCCGCCTTTGAACGTCCCGCCGGTGCTCGGGCCGACAGCGAGCCGGACGAATTCCGTTTCCGGCGGAAACGGCCGCTCGTTCTCCACCAATCCGCCCGTGACGAGCACGCCGCCGCCGGACAGAATGTAGAAGACCTCGGTCACCTGGCTGTGGCTGATGGCGGCGACGGGCGCGCCTGCACGCGTCGGGCCGCGATGCAGCACGCCGACCCCGAGCTGATACGATCCCAGATCGACCACCTTCATCTGGCGATCGGTGCCCGCGCCCTCGGCGCCGGAATATTTCAGGACGGCATCGATGTCGGCACTCGTGATGCCGACGACGGGCGCGGCGGCCTTTGATTGGCCAAAGAGCCATGCCGACGCTGACAGGATCAGCAGCGCGACAAGCAGATGAACGCGACGGTCTAGACTCATGCGGGTAACTGTACGGGACAAGGGTGTGTGACGCGTCGGAAAATCGTGTCAAGTGGAAATCCGCGTGGCCGCCTCTCCATACACAAACCTGATCGAGTTGACTTAGGATCCGGTCGTGCGCGTCTTTGGCTCGTCGCTGGTCGCCGTGTTGTTTCTGCTGATGCCGCATCGAGCGGCCGCGCAGACGGATGAAATCCAGGTGTATGACGGCGGGCTCGCAGCCCCCGGTGTGTTCAACCTGACGCTGCACAACAACTTCACATCGAAGGGCATCACCACGCCGGCCTTTCCCGGCGCCGTCGTCCCCGACCAGTCGTGGAACGGCGTGCCCGAGTGGGCGTACGGCGTGACCCGCTGGTTCGAAGCCGGCCTTTACATGCCGCTCTACACCCACGACAAGGATCAGGGCTGGGGGCTCGACGGGTTCAAGCTCCGCACGCTCTTCGCCGTCCCCGACGCGGACGACCGCACGTTCGTGTACGGCGCGAACTTCGAATTCAGCTTCAACGCGAAGCGATGGGACACGACGAAATTCACGTCGGAGATCCGTCCGATCATCGGCTGGCATCTGGGCGACGTCGACGTCATCGTCAATCCGATCCTGGACACGGCGTACGACGGCCTCAAGAACCTCGAGTTCGTGCCGGCAACCCGCGTGGCGCTGAAGGTCAATCGGACGTGGCAGGTCGCCGCGGAGGAGTACGCAGACTTCGGAAAGGTGAGCGGATTCCTGCCGGCCGGCGAGCAGGCGCACCAGCTCTATTTCGTCGTCGATCGCGCCGGTCGAATCGATATCGAGGCCGGCATCGGCTTCGGACTGACGAGTGCTTCGGACGCACTGACGTTCAAATTGATTCTGTCCGGCGACTTCAACAAGCCTCGAACCACGAAGCAGTAAACGAGGCGCTAGAGCTGTCGCCGCATTTCGACTTCGATGATGGCGTCGCGCTGGCCGGCGACCTCTCGGCCGGTGGACCGAAAACCGTTTCTCTCGTAGCAACGAACGGCTCGCTCGTTCCCTCTGACGACGTGTAGCCGGACTTCGCGCGCTCCTTCGTCAGCGGCCCACGACAACACGGAGCTCACGAGCGCGTCTGCTGCCGGGCCTCCGCGCAGCAGCGGATGCACCCACATCGCCATCAGGCGGACGACTGCGCGATCGGCTTCGTCGCGAGCAGCCGCGACGAGACCCCGCGGCTCGTCAGCGTCGAGAATGAACGTGGCGCCAGGCGAGAGCCAGCGCTGCCAGTCGGCGGTTGTCCGCGCGAGCTCCCGCTCGTACGTCGAACCGAACGCAGCTGGCGCTTCGGACAACGCCTGAAGGCGGAGGGTCCGCAGCGTGAGCTCGTCTCCCAGTGTCGCTCGCCGAATCGCGAATGTCAGGGCCAGGTCCTTCCGGTCCGCGAGTGTATGCTCGAGTTCCTCTTCGTTCTAAACCGAATTCCAACCAAATTCTCACCTGCGCGTGACACATCACGGACAGGGCAGGTTTATCTTCAGCGCCATGACTCAGATCGGCACCATAGCTCTCGACATGGTGCGTCTCTCGATGAACGTCAGAGGGCCGCGTCCGATGGCGTTCTCAGGTCAGATGATGGCGCCGGCCCACGCCGTAGACATGCGGATCTACTGGGCGCGGCTGCTCGAGGATTTTGCGAACCGGGGCGGAGCCGTGATGATTCAGACCGTCCAGGCCAGTGACCTCAATCGGCTGGCAGCCCGGCACGAACGTCGGTCTCCGCCGGTGGCTGAGCGTCGGGTGGGAGGCGGCGCGACCGTCGTCGCGCGAGAGACGGCCGCGCCCCGTGACGAGTACCTGCGTCAGTCGTTCGGCGAGCGCCTGCGGCGACGGGCGATGGCGATCGCGCCAATCCCGAGGCCGATGAGCGACAGCGTGGCCGGCTCCGGAACGGTCCGGCGACTGGTGAAGTCCGGCAGCGTACGTGGGCCGCACGGGCCATGCGGGCACGCCAGCGGTCCGACCGGGCTGAAGCCCCGGTCATCGTCGGCGCTCAGCGCGCCGGCCGGATCCAAGCCGGAGTTGGCGCCGCCCAGACTGCTGGCGGTGGCCGCTGGTGCGGCGGCGTAAATGTCTGCCGCGAGGTCGCTCGAGATGCGGTAAAAGCGGGCGCCGGAAAGCCGGATGCCTGTGTGGCTCGACGCGCTCGAGAGATTGACAGTCTGACTGTTTACGGTGACGCTCGACGCGTAGGACGCCGATGCGCTGAGGCCGATGACGCTGAGCGTCAAGGCCAAGATGACGTGGGTCCTGTTCAACGATTTTCCTCCGAAAGGGTCGACTCCACCCCTTCAGTGAGCAACGAATGTGCCACGGCTCGCGAAACCGTAGAGCCAGGGCTAAGCGCCCGACCGAACAACGAGTTGCGGTGCGAGTACGGATATCGTCGACGCGTGAGTCGCCGCGTGGGATGAACTTTAACCCGCCAGAGATCTCAGAGCGACCATGGCGCAGAATCCTCTACGGTGCGAAACAAAACGTTCTGTGTTGTCGCGGCTCTGCTCGTCATCGCCGCTTCGCCAGTGACGGCGCAGACCGCGTCCGAGCCGACGTGGTCGATTCGCGCGTCGGCGGCCACGTATGTCCTCTCGGACGAAGAGAACTACGTTCAGCCCACGGTGACCGCGGATCGCGGCGCCCTCCACCTCGAGACGCGCTACAACTACGAAGATCGCGAGTCGATGTCGGCGTTCGTGGGTTGGAACTTCGCGTTTGGGGACAAGGTGACGGTCGAGCTGACGCCGATGCTCGGCGGTGCTTTCGGGAGTACCGACGGCTTCATCCCGGCGCTGAAGGCTGATTTCACGTGGCGTCTGCTCGAGGCGTACGCGGAAGGCGAGTACGTGATTGACGCGCACGATTCGGGCAGCAGCTTCCTCTACAACTGGTCGGAGTTGAGCGTCTGGGCCACAGAATGGCTGCGGGCAGGAGCCGTGGCGCAACGCACGCGGGTCTTTCGCATGCCTCGTGAAATTCAGCGCGGCGTTCTCGTCGGTGTAACGAGATCGAGGCTCGAGGGCTCTTTACCTGTTCAATCCCGGCTCCGGCGATCAATTCATCGTCGTCGCCATTGGCCTGAAGTGGTGATACTGCCGACGCGACGAGATCTGACAGGGCCGGGAGTCCAACGAGGAACAGCCGGGCATTCGGGCCCGGCTGCATGAGGCGCGGTGACGGATGGAGCGCTTCAGCCGAGCGCCCCGGGATCAGAACCGCAGCGTGACGCCGCCGTTGAGGCTGAATTGGTTCGCGTACTGCGCGTTGCCGACGAGATAGCAACCCCAGTACGGATCGCACCAGTATCCGGCCGCGTCCGACTTGATGTAGGTCGGCGTCCAGTGCAACCCGACACGGCCACCGACGTGCCCATTCCCGTACACTTTCGCGCCCACACCCCAGGTGGTGGAGAATCGCGAGACACCAGGGATCGTGCGGGTACCCTGCGGATTCACGCCAGCCGCCGGCGTATAGGTGACGTCGCTGTAGCTCGTCATGCCAAGGCCGAACATGAAGTACGGACGCACCTTCGCATCAGACGCGCCCCAGTTGTAGGCGCCATAGCCGTGGTACGTACGCGTGGACTGATCGCCCACATCCTTCGTGTTCGTCCCGCTGACCTGGAGCGTCGTCGGCTGATCGGAGTAAATGAAGCCCACCTCGGCATTCGGTCCCAGGAACACACCGATGTCGAGCCCCCAGCCGAATGAATCCTTCGGATCGACGCGGTTGTAGATATTGCCGTCCCCCGCCAGGAAGTTGTTGCCGCTGACGCCGTCCGAGAACACCCAGCCGACAATGACCCCGACTTCCGCCTTCGGCGCCTGCTGCGCGAGCGCCGGTCGAGCGGCCATTGCCATGACGAGACCAAGACACAGTCCGATTCGTTTCGGCATTCGAACGTTACCTCCGTGAGTGAGCGAGAGCGGAGGCATTGCCTCTCGCATCTCACCCCAGAGTACCAGTCTTGACGATGGCCGCCATCTGGCAATTGCGACAGGTGGTAAGGAAGTCCAAAAAAATCGACAGATTCCCGCGATCGGACAGCGACGACCGCGTCGTCGACTACCTGAACTCGACCTGTTCGAATCCGAGGCCCTTCAGAAAGGTCGCCACTGTTGTACGCGCGTTGGTTGCCGCGGTCGGCAAGATGCCCGCATCGAGCGCAGCCTGACGCACCTGGCGCTCGGCTTCGCGCCGGACGTCGGATTCCAGATTTGGGTCGGGATGCGTGAAGAGTCCCGTCTCGCGCGCGTACACGCGCGTGCGGTCGCTGTCGATCCGCGTCGAGAACACTTCAGCCGCGGGAATCGAGATCTGCACGGCGCGGCCGGAAATCTCAACCTGGCGTGGTTCGATGCCGCCGAGGTCCACGCCGGCTGTGACCTCGCCGTAGACGATCAGAAGGAGCCGATCGCCGGCCAGCAACTTGGGCAGATAGCGATTCTCCTGACCGCCCGACACGATCTTGTCCATGCCGTAGACGACCGTCTCGAGACGCTGCAGCTGACGGATATGTCGGACGACCGTGGGTCGGCTCGTGTCGATGTTGACGCCCGATCGGCGGACGTACCAGAGCCCGAGCGCGCCGACGATCGCTGCGACGCCGAGTCCCAGGAAAAATCCCGATAGCGCCCGCAGAGGCATGCGTTTCTGATCCTATTCCAGAAGCCAAACGCACGCGCCAACGCGCAGCACCCCGAACCCAGCACGCCGACCGAGTACCCCGAACCCAGCACTCCGAACCCAGCACCCCGAACCCAGCACCCAGAACCCCGAACGCACCCAGCACCCTGAACCCTGCACCCAGCACCCGTCAGCGATCAGGTCCCCCCTACATCCCTCGTCCGCAACCCGTGCCGTCGCGTTTGGTAAGCTGCCGTCGCATGCCAGACCGCCACTGGCTGAAAGGGGTTCGGTGACCAGACGCGATTTTCTCGCAGGGGCGGTCGCCTTGTCCGGCTGGCCTGGCCGGCTGCGGGCGGGCGGTGGAGCGCGTGCAGGCACGAGACTGATTCTTCTGGGAACCGGCGGCGGCCCGCGGCCAGGCAAGGCCAGGTCCGCTTCCGCCCAAGTCATCGTCATCAACGACGTCGCGTATGTGATTGATTGCGGCGACGGCGTTGCGCGCCAGCTCGTGTTCGCCGGCGTGCCGCTCTCGACGCTGCGCCACGTCTTCGTCACGCACCAGCATTCGGATCACAACGCCGACTACGGCAACCTGGTGTGGCTCGCCTGGACGGCCGGCCTCCGCACGCGCGTCGATACATGGGGACCTCCGCCCCTGGCGAAGATGACGAACCTCTTCTTCGAGATGAACAAGTACGACATCGATGTGCGGATTGCGAATGAAGGGCGAGCGCCTCTCCTGCCGCTCGTTCATGTCCACCAACTCGACAAGGGCGGCGAGGTGATGCACGACGATCTGGTTCGAGTGACCGCCGCGCTCGTCGACCATCCGCCCGTCGTTCCGGCGTTCGCGTACCGCTTCGACGCGGCCGATCGATCCATCGTCATTTCAGGCGATACGTCGCCCTCGCAGAATCTTGTGGCGCTCGCTCGATACGCCGACGTGCTCGTTCACTCCGTCGTCTATGTGCCCGCAGTCGATCGGCTCGTCGCCCGCGTACCCAACGCGCCGGCGCTCAAGGCCAGCATCCTCGCCCATCAGACGTCGGTTCAGGACGCGGGCCGCGTGGCGCAGGAAGCGGGCGTGAAGACGCTCGTGCTGTCGCATTTCGTTCCACCCGACGATCCGGAAGTGACCGACGAAATGTGGCTCGAAGGCGCGCGTACGCACTTCCGAGGCCGCGTGATTCTGGGCAAGGATTTGCTCGAGATCTGACCCGGCCCTGGCCACCCCGACACACGAGATCCATCTCAGGCCGAGCTCTAGCCGTTTCCAGTATGATGGACTGCGTGTCCATCATGAAAGAAGCCGGGCTCGACCTCAACGAGCGCGTCGCGGAACGCGTCCGCGAACTGCGCGCCGCCAGGAATCTGTCACTCGACGCGCTCGCCGGCCGGAGCGGCGTCAGTCGCTCGATGATTTCGCTCATCGAGCGGGGCGAGAGCAGTCCCACCGCTGTCGTTCTCCAAAAACTCGCCGGCGGCCTGAGCGTGACGCTGGCATCACTGTTCGATTCGCCCGCGGTCGCGAACGACTCGCCGCACGCGGCCGGCGGACCCGTCGCGCGACGCGACGACCAGCCGCGGTGGACGGATCCTGCCTCAGGCTACGTTCGCCGGAACGTCTCTCCGCCGGGAAACCCGCAGCCCATGCAGATCGTCGAGGTGCGCTTCCCGCCCGGCCGGCGCGTCGCGTTCGACACAGGCGCGCGCGACGTCGTCGTGCACCAGCAGGTGTGGGTGCTCGAGGGAGCGATCGACATCACGATTGGTACCGAGCGACACCGCCTGCGCCACGGGGACTGCCTCGCGATGCGACTCGATCGACCCACGATGTTCCACAACCCGACGCGAAAAGTCACGCGCTACGCCGTGGTGATCGCGTCCGAACCGATGGCACGACGATGACGAGACTCACGTGGACGATTCGCAGGCTTCACACCGTCGAGGAGATGCAGATAGAAGCGCTCGCCGATGTGCTCATAGACTGCGTCGAAGGCGGCGCCTCAATCGGATTCATGTTGCCACTGACGCGCGACCGCGCGCTCGCGTTCTGGCGTCGCGTGGCGCAAGGCGTGGCGAGAGGTGAGCGCGCGCTGCTCGTGGCCGAAGATGCGCACGGCATCTGCGGCACCGTCCAGTTGATTCTGGACGTGCCCGAAAATCAGCCGCATCGCGCCGACCTGGCGAAAATGCAAGTGCACCGGCGCGTTCGTCGTCAGGGACTTGGCGCCGCGCTGATGCGGGCGGCCGAGGCGACGGCGGTGGAATGCGGCCGCACGCTGCTGGTGCTCGATGCCGTGACCGGAGGCGACGCCGAACGGCTGTACGGGAACCTTGGCTGGCAGCGCGTTGGCGTCATCCCGGGCTACGCCCTGATGCCGGACGGTGAGCCGTGCAGCACGACGTATTTCTATCGGGACCTGACGACGCTCGGCTGAAGCCTTGGCGCTCCACGTCCAGGCAGGCGCGCAAAAGGCGTAAGATCGCGTCTCATCCGGGAGGGACCACGTGCGTCGACACCTCGCGCTCGCTATCGTCCTTTTGACTGTCGTCCAGGCGGTCGGCGTTGGCGCGCAGTCGGCGCACTCGTCCAACGGATGGAAACCGCCGAAGACGCCCGATGGCCAGCCCGATCTCCAGGGCACATGGACCAACGCGACGATCACGCCCTTCGAGCGGCCGGCGACTCTTCGCGACAAAGCGTTCGTCACCGAGCAGGAGGCTGAGGCGCTCGAGGAGCAGGCGGCGAGCCGCCGCGAAGCCGATGGACCGCCGCGCACCGGCGACGTCGGCAGCTACAACCAATTCTGGTTCGATTCCGGCGAACGCGTCGTGTCCACGCGTCGCACGTCGCTTGTCGTCGATCCGCCGGACGGCCGCGTGCCGCTGCGTCGCGAGGCTGAGGCGGCGCGCGACTACGCCGGCGCGCATGAAGGCGACTCGTACGAGTTCCTCAGCGTATGGGACCGCTGCATCACGCGCGGTGTGCCGGGCGGCATGTTTCCAGCCGGGTACAACAACGCGTATCAGATCGTGCAGACGCCGGGATACGTGACGATCCACTACGAGATGATTCACGAAGCGCGGATCATTCCGATCGACGGCCGTCCGCATCTGCCTGCGAGCGTGCGATCGTGGAACGGCGATCCGCGGGGACACTGGGAGGGCAACACGCTCGTCGTCGAGACGACGAACTTCAACAGCAAAGGCTGGATCGCGACGCAGGCGGCGGCCGGCCGCATCAAAGGTGTGCCGCAGACCGAATCGCTTCGCCTCGTCGAGCGCTTCACGCCGGTGGATCCGGACACGATCGAGTACCAGGCCATCATCGACGACCCGGCCATGTTCACGCGGGCCTGGACCGTTTCGATTCCGCTCGTGCGGAACCCGGGTTATCGCCTGTACGAGTACGCGTGCCACGAAGGAAACCGTGCGGTCGAGGGCATCCTTCGCGGCGCGCGGGCGGAAGAGCGGCAGAAATAAGCTCATCGCCGAGATCCCGCGCGACAGCCAACGCTCGGATCGCGGTTACGTGGACAGGAATCGGCGCGGCGACGACCATCCCAGCCGCCGCCGCGGTCTGTGGACGACTCGGACACTCCGCGTATCCGCGCGTATCGGACGATCTACGGGGCAGACCGCCGCGACCATCTTCAACGACTCCACGCCGAGGTATGGAACGCCGCTGATGTCGCCTTCGACTGTCGACTTGGTGTGTGTGGTCTTGTCGTCACCCTTCGCGTCCGTCGTCTTGGTCTTGGTCTCGACTTCGACCTTGGCGTCGCCGCGATCCGCCGCCTTGCCGCTGACCTGAACTCGATGCCCGACGTGTTTCGCGAAGTCGACATCGTCGGCGACCAGAATGTAGCTGTGCAGTGCGCCTTTCTTGTCCGCCACGTGCGTCAGCATGTAGGTGTTCTCCCGAGACGAGGGTTCGAGGCAACCGGTCACGTCGATTGACTTTCCGTCTTTTACCGTGACCTTCGACTTGGATTCGGACTGCTGCGCGAATGCCCCGACGGCCGCAACGGCGGCGAAGGATAAGGCGATCGCGCTGGCCGTCATCCCCATGAGCTTCATACAAACCTCCGCGAAGGCCATTGCCACGTTGGTGCCAACGCCCGCCCATCGCCTCTGCTTCAGTTGTAGAGCCGGTTACCCATAGTACGCACCGTCCTGGCCCTACAGCCAGAGCTGGGGCTACGCACCGAGCGGAACGCTCGGCCTGATTGTGCTGATACTGCTTCTGCTCGTCATTACCGGGCGGGTGTAGTCGGGTATCCGCTCGACCGAACCCTGGGTGAACGTGGTCAGCATCGACTATTGTGCTCGAGCGGGTCGATGCACGCGGGATGCCCGCAGATGTGCCGTCCTGCCGCACCGGCCGGGGCCCGCGATCCGGCCCGATCCTGACGCCGTTCCGGGATTCGAGGCTCGCGACCCCGTCAATTCCGGACAGGCATCGTTCGAGTTCGTTCAGGGGCCTGACTGATTTTCTTGAATCGCACGGACGAAACTTGGCGTCTAATGGTGTCAATCAGCTGGAGGGCTCGGAATGAAACGTCACGTTTTAGTGCTCGTCGGTGCAGTGATCGCGGCGGGTGCGCTTGCGTACGCGCAGGATGACCCGATCGAAAAGGCGCTGTCTGCCGCGCCGCGGCAGATGAAGGCGGATGCGACCGTCATCAAGTGGAAGCCCGACTTCACGTACGACACGGTGAAGAAGGGAACGAACAAACTGGTGTGCTACGACCGGACGGGCGATCCTGGCGCGGCGCCGTTCGCCGTGCAGTGCACCAGCCTCGCCAACCTGGATCGGGTGGCGCAGAACCGGAAGTTCGAAGCCATCGCTGACAAGGTCGAGCGGCAGAAGGCCATCGACGCGGCCGAAGCCAGCGGCTTGCGCGTGAAGCCCGAGTTCGGGTCGGTCTGGCTCACGATGAACGGTCCCGACAAGGACCACGCGCGCATCCACACGACGATTGCCGTTCCGATGGCCACGTCGCAATCGCTGGGTCTGCCGGACAAACCCGGATCGGGCGGCGTGTGGATCATGAACGCGGGCACGACCACCGCACACCTGATGACGCCGGGCAGCTAGGCAGCGCGCTCGTTCTCACGAAGACACGAAGGCGCCGGAGTACGCGCGATCCTTCGTGTCTTCGTGGCGTTTCGTCTTCGCACCTTCGTGGCCTTTCACTTCCCGCCAGATACCAGCCCTTCCTTCAAAACGCGAAGACAATGAACATCCGGACGCCTTTCATGTCGGTGACGAAGTCGACATGCTTTGCCGAATTCGCACAGCGACGCAGCAGCAGGTGGCATAAGCTTCGTGAAGGTGAAGCGATGACCAAGCAACTGATGTCCGCACCGATTGCGCTCGTACTCTCATCCATTGTCGTGATGGCCGCGGCGCAGGCGCCTGACGCCGCCGACAAGCAGGCGAAGATGGCCGCGCTCAAGCAGTCCATCGCCGAGAATCAGGCCGCGCTCAAGCAATACACCTGGGTCGAAACGACTGCAATCAGCTTGAAGGGCGAGGTGAAGAAGCAGGAGCAGAAGCAGTGTTTCTACGGCGCGGACGGCAAGGTGCAGAAGACGCCAATGCCGGGCGCGGCACCGGCAGCGCCGCCGGCTCAGAGCGGCGGGCAGCGCGGAGGGCGGCTGAAGAAGACGGTTGTCGAAAAGAAAGTCGACGACCTGAAGGATTACATGGAGAAGGTTGCCGCGCTCGTCAAGGAATACGCGCCGCCGGATCCGCAGCGGATTCAAGCGGCGGAGGCTGCTGGGAATGTTGCACTCCAGCCGCCCACTCAGGGTCTGGCCACGCTGACGTTCAAGAACTACTTCAAGGCGCAGGACTCGCTCGCGCTGGGATTCGATCAGGCTGCGAAGAAGATCCGCAGTTACAACGTCAATTCCTACGTCGACGATCCGAAAGATGATGTCGTGACAATGGCCGTTACGTTTGCCAGCCTGGACGATGGGACGAGCTACCCGCAGCAGGTAGGTACTCGACGCAAAGGGCAAACAGATTCAGGTCAAGGTCAACAACTCGGGGTACCGGAAGAAGTAATCAACCAGGCCACGAAGACACGAAGCCGTTCTGGCTCTCAGCGAGCGCCACACACGAAATTTTCCGCGTCGTCCGTGCCGCCGCTGCCGCGGTAGAGCGCGACTTGGGGATACGGACATAACGGGCGGGTGCGGTCGACGACACCGTCCGCCCGCTTGGACGCGATGATTCGCTCGGGTGCCTGGCCGTGCTCCACCCACCGCTCGAGCGCAGCGATCATGTCGAATGTGTTCGGGCCTTCGCCGCCGCCACAGTGGCCCATGCCCGGCGCCATGAACAGCCGATGCGCGTTTCGCGTCCGGTCTTCACCACCGAGCGCTTCGACCACGCGGTCGTAGTACTGGATGCTGATCCCTGGTGAGATCTGCGGATCATTCCACCCGTGATACTGAATCAGCTTGCCTCCGCGATCGACAAATGCGCGGATATCCGGGTCGAGCGCGTTGATCGTATTTTGATCAACCTCCTCCGCGCGCGCGAGATCCCGTTCGAAGTCGAATGCGCCAACATCCCAGCGAGGATCCTGGAACAGGACAAAGCGGAAATGATCCAGACCGATGCTCTGCGCGGACGCTGACCAGCCCGTGTCGGTCCAGCCGAGTTCGCTGCCTCGATACAGCGCGGGAATCTCGCGCCGCGTGTTTCTGTTCGAACCGGCCGAGTACATCATGCGAGCGGTGTCGACCTGCGCGGCCGTGAGACACGTGGAGTCGGACGCGCCCGTGCACTGCAGCCTGCCGGGATCGAACGTGCATCGACGAGGATCGTCGATCACGCCGTCTCTGACGCCATCCAGCGCGTCGCACGCTTGAAGTACAGCCGTGTGCAGCAGGCGCGTGTGTGACGACGACAGCCGAGCGGCGTCGTTCGTCTGGAGGCGCCGGGCCATCCGCAGCGCCTGCGCGGCCCTCCCCGTCCAGTCCAGGCCGGGAGCGCCGGCGACGATGCCGTCGAAATCAGCCGGGAAGCGCTGCGCTTCTTTCATCGCCTGGCGGCCGCCTGCGGAGCATCCGCTCCAGTACGACAGACGCGGAGCCTGTTCGTAGTAGCTGGTGATGATGCGCTTCGACATCGCGGTCATTTCGTGAACGGCTCGCCAGCCGAAGTCGATGGCCTTCTCGGGGTGTCCCAGGGCAAAGCTGCCGCTGGCGCCTGAATGCCCGGTGTCCGTCGAGGCGGTCGCATATCCGCGCGCGAGGGCCGCGGGCATGGCCGCGTCGTTGATCGCGCCGTTGAACCCTCCATTGCCGACGGCCTGGAACTTTTGGTTCCAGTTCGTCAAGGGCATCCAGAGCTCAATCTTGATCTCCGAATCGGTCGTCGGCGCGAGGGTCGCTGCGACCCGGCAGAACGCAACCCCTGTCCGCGTGGAAGGGCTCGTCGTCCCACGGCTGGCCACCGCGGGCGTGAATGCAGCGGTACTGACGGCTCCGGCGAACGTGATGGTCGTGCCGGTCGCCTTCAGCGACGCCAGGCGGGCGCATGAATTTTCGGAACCGTTCTGCGCCCCAATCGTCGCCGTCGGATGACCCAGGAGGCCGAACGACCACACGCCAACCGTGATGGCTAACGCCGATATCAACTTGCGAGTCATCAGATCTTGTCCTGCAGGCACTTGAAGAACTTGTCCATCATCATCTTCGCTGTCGCGCCGAGCAGGCGCTGACCGACCTGCGCCACGAGCCCGCCGATGGTGACGTTGCCGGCGACATCGACCATGGTGCCGGCGTCGCGCGGGCTCAGGGCAATCACGGCGTCGCCCTTCGCAAAACCGGGGCGGCCCTTGCCTTCGACGACGAGCCGGTACGACGTCGCGCGCTGCTTGTCGGCGATCGCGACCGTGCCCTCGAACGTTCCGGTAACGGCCGCCACGCCCGCGGTCAGGACCACCTGATAGCGATCGTCTCCGAGCGGATCGAAGCGCTCGCAGCCAGGGAGACACGCCGAAATGATCGCCGGATCCATCAATCGCTCCCAGACGCGATCGACGGGTGCGTCGAAGACGTACTGTCCTTTCAATTCCACTGGAATCGCCTTCCTCGATCGGCGCGCGTGCGCGACAACGTGTTCAGCTGCATGGCCAGCGTTTCCAGACTCGCCATGTTGTGGACCGGCAGGAAGTCGTCGACGAAGGGCAGCGCCGCCTGCATGCCTCGTGCGAGCGGCTCGTAGCCCGGCGAGGCGAGCAGGGGATTCAACCACACCAGTCGGAAAACGTTGCGCTGCAGCCGCGCCATCTCGCGCGCCAGAATCGCCGGGTCGCCGAGATCCCAGCCGTCGCTGATGAGGAGCACGACGGGTCCCCGTCGCAACACACGGCGCGCCCAGTGCACGTTGAACGCGTGAATGGCGTCGCCGATGCGCGTGCCGCCCGACCAGTCGCCGACCGTCTGACGCACCCCTGCCAGCGCGACGTCCATCCGCGCAGCGGAGAACTGCCGGGTCACGCGCGTCAGCCGCGTCGAGAACACGAAGACTTCAACGGTCCGCTCGCCGCCGGCGAGCGCGTGCGCGAAGAGGAGCAGCATGCGCGCGTACGGTTCCATCGAGCCGCTGACGTCGCAGATGAGAATCAAGGCACGCGGCGCGACGCGACGAACCCGCATCGGGATCTCGAGGAGCTCGGCGCCATTCCTGCGATTCACCTGGAGCAGGCGGTGGAGGTCGATCCGGCGTCCCGACCCCGACACCCATCGCCGTGTCACCCGCACACCGGGATTCCACGCCAGCTTCGCGATGGCCGCTTCGGCGATCGCCAGATCCTCCGTCGTGAAGGCGGCGAAGTCCTTCCGGCGCCAGATCTCGTTCGGGCTGTAGGTCTGCACGGCAACCGGACGCTCATCCGACGACTGCAGACGATCGCCCTGTTCGGCCGTCCCGCTTCCAGGCGCCAGCGTCCGTACCGATGCGCGCACGCGTGGCGGCACGTGCATCGGCTGAGGGAGCGCGCGCATGCCGTCCGGCCAGACACGCCAGAACTGCTCGAAGATCCGGTTGAACGATTCGCGATCTTCGTGTCGGGAAATCAGGACCGCTCGCAGCGCGTCGCGGACGTCCGCCCGCTTCGTCAGACCGACGATGTCAATCGCGCGAATCGCATCGGGCAGGCCGCCGGCGCGGACCGAGACGCCGGCGGCTCTGAGCGTCCTGCGTGAAGACGAGCAGGTTGGCCAGGAGTTCGTTCGGCATCCCTGTCCGCTCACGCGCGGGATGCGACCGCCTTCAGCCGGGCGTCCGCAACGAGCGTCCGCACGCGTTCGCCGCGGATCGCCTCGATGTCATCATGGTCCTTCAGCAGAATGCCGAGCGTGTCCTCGACGACGGATTCGTCGAGCTGCTGCTGGTCCAGCGCGACGAGCGCCGCAATCCAGTCGAGCGTTTCGGAAATGCCGGCCATCTTGTGGAGATCCGCACCACGCAGTTCCTGGACGAATTGAGCGACCTGCTCGCCCAGCACGCGGGGCGTGTCCGGCATGCGCGCCATGATGATCTGGTATTCCTTCTCGAAACTCGGATACGGAATCCAGTAATAGAGGCAGCGCCGCTTGAGCGCGTCGTGAACCTCGCGCGTCCGGTTCGACGTCAGGATGACCACGGGCGGTTCGGTGGCGGTGATGGTGCCGAGCTCGGGAATCGTGATCTGGAAGTCCGACAAGAGCTCGAGGAGAAATCCCTCGAACTCCTCGTCGGCGCGATCGATCTCGTCGATGAGCAGCACGGGCACGTCGCCGGGTTCGTGTGTCAGCGCTCGCAGCAGCGGCCGCTTGATGAGAAAGGGCTCCGTGTACAGCCGTTCGGTCGCGCGGGCGCGCCTCACCTCGGTCGGCGCGGTGTCGGTGCGATCGTCGAGCTCGTGGCTGGCCTCGAGCATCCGGATCTCGAGCAGCTGCCTCGGGTAGTTCCACTCGTACAGCGCGTGCGTGACGTCGAGGCCTTCGTAACACTGAAGGCGAACGAGCTCGGTGCCGAGCGCCGTCGCCAGGGCTTTCGCGACCTCGGTCTTGCCGACGCCGGCTTCGCCTTCGAGGAAGAGCGGACGCCGCAGTTTGAGCGCAAGGTAGATGGAGAGCGCGAGCGAACGATCGGCGACGTACCGCTGTCCGGCGAGCAGACGTTCGAGGTCTTCGACCGAGTCGGCCTGCCGCACTACGCCGCCCGATTGAACGCCGTCGTCAGCGCCCGTTTGACGAAGACGACGGCCATGGCCCGCCGATAGTCGGCCGAGGCGTAGACGTCCTCCAGCACATCGCCGCTTCTCGAGCTCAGATCATTGCCAACCGATTGCGCCGCCCTGGCGATGGCTTCCGCCGACGGTTTCGCGCCGTTCAGTGCGGCCTCGACGGAGGAAAGTCGGATCGCGGCCGGCAGCAGACCGCCAAGCGCCACTCGGGCGCCGGTGCACGCGCCGCCCTTCACGGTCACGACCGCCGCGGCACCGACGACCGCGTACCGCGACGCCGGGTGCGTGAACTTTTCGTACGCCGTGCCGTCGCCGGACTTGCAGGCGGCGAATTCGACGGCTGTAAGGATCTCGCGTTCGGCGAGCGCGGTCGTCATCATGCCCTGAAAAAAGTCCGCGGCGGCGATCGTGCGCGTGCCTTTCGGACCAGCGACGGTGAACCGTGCGTCGAGAGCCGCGAACACGGTTGGCAGGTCGGATGCCGGATCCGCGTGTGCGACGTTGCCGCCGACGGTACCGCAGTTGCGCACCTGCGGATCGCCGATCTGCGCCGCGGCCTCGGCGAGGATCGGGCACGAGGCCTTCAGGACGTCCGACGAAGCGACGTCGGCGTGCGTCGTCAATGCGCCGATGCGGATGACCCCGTCCTTCGACGTGATGCCCTTGAGCTCTTTGATGCGTCCAATGTCCACGAGCGCGCCAGGCGACGTCAGTCGCATCTTGAGCAGCGGGATGAGGCTGTGCCCGCCGGCGAGCAGCTTCGCGCCCGGGTGCTTCTGAAGGAGCTGGTGCGCTTCGTCGAGCGATCCAGCGCGGAAGTAATCGAACGGTGCGGCGAACATGTCAGGATCCTTTCAGCGCTGCATTGCGCGCCACACCCGCTCGGCGGTCAGGGGCATCGTCAGGTTGTCCACGCCAAAGGGTTCGAGCGCGTCGATGACCGCGTTGTAGACCGCGGCGGTGGAGGCAATCGTTCCGGCTTCGCCAATCCCCTTGACGCCAAGCGGGTGATGCGGCGATTTCGTCACGGTCGAGAGGACGTCGATGTCGGGCAGCACGTCGGCGCGCGGAATCGCGTAGTCCAGGAGCGATCCCGTGATGAGCTGGCCGGTGTCGTCGTACACCGCGCCTTCCCACAGCGCCTGGCCCACGCCCTGCACGACGCCACCGTGGACCTGGCCTTCGACGATCATCGGGTTGATTTGCGGTCCGCAGTCGTCGACGGCGACGTAGCGCTTCAGCTGCACCTGGCCGGATTCGCCGTCCACCTCGACGACGGCGATGTGGACGCCGAAGGGGTACACGAAATTCGGTGGGTCGTAGAAGCTCGTGGCTTCGAGGCCGGCTTCCATCCCTGCGGGAAGATTCCAGGCGACGTTGGCGAGCAGCGCGATGTCCTGGATCGATTTGGCGCGCGCGGGCGTGCCTTTCACGAAGAAGCTGCCGTCCTTGTAGTCGATGTCTTCGGGCGCGGCTTCGAGGAGATGCGCGGTCAGCGCTTTCGCCTTGTCCTTGATCTTGCGGACGGCCGTCGCGAGCGCGGCGCCGCCAACTGCGGTCGTGCGGCTTCCGTACGTGCCCCAGCCCATCGGCGTGTTGTCGGTGTCACCGTGGACGATCTTCACGTCGTCCACGCTGACGCCGAGCTCGTCCGAGACGATCTGCGCGAACGTCGTCTCCTCGCCCTGGCCGTGCGGCGAGGCCCCGATGAAGACGTGCACTTTTCCGCTCGGATGGAAGCGCACGATCGCGCTTTCCCAGAGGCCGCCCTGGAAGCCGACGGCGCCGGCGACCTGCGACGGCCCCAGCCCGCAGATCTCGACGTACGGGCACACGCCGACGCCGAGATAGCGGCCTTCTTTTCGCAGCCGCGCTTGTTCGGCGCGCAGATCCTTGTACTTGATGTGGTCCAGCGCCTTCTCGAGCGCGTTCTGGTAGTTGCCGCTGTCGTAGCTGAGACCGGTGACAACGGTGCACCCGTTTTCGAACGGCGCGAGCAGATTGCGCCTTCGAAGTTCGACCGGATCGATCTGCAGCGTGTCGGAGAGCTTGTCGAGCATGCGTTCGAGCATGAACGTCGCTTCGGGTCGGCCCGCGCCGCGGTACGCCTCGACCGGCGTCGTGTTCGTGTAGACACCGTAGACGTCTTCCTTCACGGCGGGCACGTTGTACGGACCCGAGAGCATCAGGCCGTGGAGAATCGTCGGGATGCCGGGAGCCGCGGTCGACAGGTACGCGCCCATGCCGGCCCAGACGGAACAGCGAAGTCCGAGCACCTTGCCGTCCTTCGTCGCGGCGAGCTCGACCTCCTGCACATGATCGCGTCCGTGCGTGGTCGCCTGGTAGTTCTCGCGACGCGTCTCGGTCCATTTCACCGGCCGTCCAAGCTTCATCGACGCGAAGATCGCGAGGAACTCGCCGGGGTACGCCGCGATCTTGCTGCCGAATCCGCCGCCGACTTCCGGAGCGATGACGCGCAGCTTGTCTTCCGGGACGCCGGTGATGAGCGAGCCGAGGAAGCGAAGGATGTGCGGGTTCTGTGTGGTGTTCCAGACTGTCAGCTCGCCGGTGACGGGCACGTATCGCGCAAGCGTCGCGCGCGGCTCCATCGCCGTCGGAATCAGCCGCTGCTGGATGATCCGGTCCTTGACGATGACGTCGGCCTTCGCGAACGCCGCGTCGACGTCGCCGCCGGCGACCGTCCAGTGGAACGCCTGATTGCCCGGCACGTCGGCGTGCAGCTGCGGCGCGCCCGTGGCGGCCGCCTTCTGCGGATCGACGACGGGCGGAAGCGGGTCGTAGTCCACGTCGATGAGATCAACGGCGTCCTGCGCCTGGTACCGATCCTCGGCAACGACGACGGCGACACAGTCGCCGACGTATCGCACGACGTCTTTCACGAGCTGCGGGTAGGTGGCGATCTTCAGCTCGGAATTGGGAATCAGCCACGCGCACGGCATCGGTTTCAGAACCGCTTCGGTATCCGCCGCCGTGTAGACCGCGACCACGCCCTGGGCGCTGCGAGCCTTGGCTGTGTCGATGCGCGTGACGCGCGCGTGCGCGTGCGGGCTGCGCAGAATCGCGGCGTGCAGCATGCCCGGCAGCGTGAGGTCGTCGGTGTAAGTGGCCGTCCCGGTGATGAGCCGCGGATCTTCACGACGACGGATGGCGGAGCCGAATACTTTGGTGGCCATCAGCGGGCTCCTGCCGTCGCGGCGTCGCAGACCGCGCGGACGATGTTCTGGTAGCCCGTGCATCGGCACAGGTTGCCTTCGAGTCCGTGGCGCACGCCCTCCGCGGTCGGCTTCGGCGTGCCCTCCAGAAATGCAACGGACGCCAGGATCATCCCCGGCGTGCAGAAACCACACTGGAGACCGTGCTTCGCCCAGAAGGATTCCTGAACCTGATGGAGCTTGCCGTCGCGGGCGAGTCCCTCGATGGTCGTGATGGCGCTGCCGTCGGCCTGGACCGCGAGCCGCGTGCAGGATTTCGTCGCCAGGCCGTCGACGAGCACCGTGCACGCGCCGCACTGGCTCGTGTCGCACCCCACCTTGGTGCCGGTGAGAGCGGCCACTTCCCTGAGGAAGTGCACGAGCAAGAGGCGCGGCTCGACCTCCCGCTGAAACGTGACGCCGTTGATCCTGACGCTGACGGGGAGCTTCACGGCCCAGCCTCCTTTGGCGGAGTGTTCCGAACGGGCAATCCTGTTGCTGCTGGACGAGACTGTCAAGAGCGAAGCGAAGATGGAGCGCCAGGCTTCAGCCGAGCGAGGGCGACGTTATCCGGCGTCTCCGGTGCGGCGGGCGACGAGCGGACCTTCGCCCACGTCCCCGAGCTGCGCCGTTCCGCGGATCTCGTCGCCGTCGAGCGCGCCCCGCATGGTGATTTCCAGCCGCCGGCCGCCTTCTTCGGACACGTGCCAGACGACCGTCACGCGGCCGTCGGCGAACTCACCCGTGATCGGGTATTCGCCGTATTCGTCCGTCACTTGGCCGGAGAGCCGGTTGCCGCGCTGATTGATGGTCATGTTGACGGCGCGCTGGCCCAGAGGCGTCGCGAATTGAACGCGCCAGATGCCGGCGGCTCCCGTGGCCTGCTGCGCACCGACGCCAGTCGCGAAGATGGAGGCGACGACCAGCAGCGGAACGGCAATCCGCAATCCGCGATCCCCAATCCGCAAGGTCAGATTCACTTTTGCAGGGCGAATTTCTGCACGCGCCTGCCCGTCGACGCTTCGCCCACGTAGAGATTGCCCTGCGCGTCGACGCTCATGCCGTGCGGGCGCAGGAACTGCCCGACCTGCCGTCCCCCGCGCCCGAACTCGCCGACGATGGAGAGATCCGATCGCCGCAGGATCCACACTTTGTGGTTCGTGCCGTCCGCGACGTAGAGCCACTGCTGCTGCGGATCGGGCGACAGCACCGGTACGAACGCCGAGCCGGACGCCAGCGTGGCCGGCGCGATGATTTTTTCGGCCAGGTATTTGCCCTGGTGGTCGAACACCTGAATGCGATTGCCGCGGCGGTCCGCCACGTAGATCTTGCCGTCCTTGGATCCGGTGATGCCGTGCGGCGTCGAGAACTGTTTGGGCAGCGCGCCGCTCACCATCGTCTTCGGGTCGAACTTCTCGGTATCGTCAGGCTTCTCGCCGTACGCGCCCCAGTGGCGGAGGTATTTTCCCGTGGCGCCGTCGAACACGATCACGCGGCGGTTGCGGTAACCGTCCGAGATGTAGACCTCGTTGTTCGCAGGATCCACCCAGATACCCGACGATCCGCCGAGCAGCGTCGTGTCATTGCTGCCGGCGTTCTTGTCGTACTGGCCGATCGTCATCACGAGCTTACCGTCGCGCGTGAACTTCATCACGCGGTGGTGCACGTGCGTGCCGACCCAGACGAAGTCGTTGTGGTCGACAAAGATGCCGTGCGGATTGCGCGGCCAGGCCGACGTGTCGTCCACCGATCCTTGTCCCCAGCCTTGAACGACCTTGCCCTGCGCGTCGAATTCGATGATCGGCGGCGCGGCGACGCAGCAGGTGCCAATCGGCGGCTTTTGTTCGACAGACGTTTCTTCTTCGGTCAGGGTTTCCGGCAGGTGAGTCACCCACACGTGTTGCCTGGCGTCCACGAACACGCCGGTGACCGAGCCCAGGATCCACTTGTTGGGCATCTCGAGCGGCCAGCTCGGATCGACTTTGAAGGTCGGAAGGCCCCTGACGGCTGCGCCGGCGGGTCCCGCTTGCTGTTGTCCCGCGACGCCCGGAGCGAGGGCGAGGGCCGAAGTCAGCATCAAGGGTGTCATCGAAAGGCCACTCACTCGGAAATGCCGCATGTCTGTGTTCTCCGTCGGTTTCGAAGCAGACCCGGCAGTATATCCCGCAGCGCGGAACGGCCACGGATTGTCATCGAACATCACCGCTGGAGGGAGTCGAAACATTGCATCGCCGGGCGCCGTGCGTCGGCGTCAGCGTTTCAGATCCGGGCAGACAAACGGCGCCTGGATCGTCGTCAGCGTCTTCCAGGGCTGCCACGATCCTCCCAGCTTGAACCGCATCCTCAAGGTATCGTTTCGACGCTGCTCGATTTCGACCTCGATCGGTTTCAGGTCTTCCGTGATGGTCAGCTTGCCTGCGCCGCGACTGCGCCATTCGGACACTCTGTAGACCTCAACACACGACGTCTGCAGCACCGTGCCGTTGGATAGGAACACGTAGATCGATCCAGGAGCCGCATCGGATGGCTCTTCGACGCGCCAGATTTTTTCTACAAACCGGTTGGCCGCAGGCGCCCCCGTCGTCTGCGCGTCCGCAGACCAGGCGCAGCACGCAAGACATCCGAGCAGCGTGACGCGGGCGAGAAGAGTCATGGATCGATCCTAACGCGCTCGATCAGGTGGGCGCGTCGATTGAGAAGCAGGATCACGTCGAGGCGCCGTGCGAGCAGATCGGCGAGACCATCACGTTCGACCGTTACCGAGCAGGAGTGCAGCGAGCAGCGCTGTCGGCGGGTCCCTTGTCGCGATAGACGGCGTGACAGCCGGAGCACGCGTCGGCAAGATCGTTCGTGGCGTCCGACACTTTTTCCTGATTCTTCGTCCGCGCGGCCGCGAGCACGGCCAGCCCGGCGGTGCGCATGTTCTGCGCGAACTGCCGAAAATCGGCCTGCTGGGACGGCACGGGTTTGCCGTTCTGGCAGCGTCGTCCCGGCGTCAGGATGAGGTCGACGCCGTCGGTCAGCGCGACCGCGGCGTTCTCCACGATCTCCCAGCCGGTGTACGCGGTGCCGTACGTCGCCGTCGCGGTCCCTGCGGACGTGTCGGGCTTCTTGGGGGCGGCGGGATCGGTCTGCTGCACGTCGAAGATGAGATTGGAGTTCGGGAAGTAGATGCCGCGCATGATCTGTGCGAGCGTGCCGGTCGGCTTCGCGGCCGCGCGAACCGGCGCTTTTGGTACCGGCGGCTGATTGCCGTGCACCAGGCCGGGATTCGCACCAACGATCGCCATCGCGGTCGCGCAGGCGAGCACGCAGAATCTCCATCGATGAATCGTGTCCACACGAACCATTGCCACCTCGCCTGATGTCACAAGGCATGGTACATGAGCCCGCCGACTCCTCTAACGGAAGTTGTCGGGAAACTCGGCGCGGATGAACTCTTTGATGCCGTCTCGTCCCTTTAAAGACAGGACGAGCGGCCCGTTACTGCGCTGCCACTCGAATCCGATGTCGAAGAACGGGCAGCAGCGGCGCTCGAGAGTCACCCATGCGACGAGATCGCGATCGGAGAATCGGCTGGAGTCGAGCGAGAAGGCATAGCCGGTTGTACTACTGGACGACGACGGTGCCGACCATGTTCGGGTGGATCGTGCAGTGATAGCTGAACGTTCCCGCCGACTGGAACTTGAAATCGAACGTGCCGCCGCCGTTGACGCTGCCCGAGTTCCAGGCGCCGCCGTCAGCCGTCGATGTGTGGGCGACCGAATCACTATTCGCCCAGCGGACCGTCGTGCCGACGGTGACGTTGACCGGATTCGGGTTGTACGCCGAGAGCGTCAGCGTCGAAGCGCCCGACGGAATCGAGACGGTCGTCGCGGGCCCGGACGGCGTCGGCGTCGGCGACGAGTCTCCGCATGCAGCCGCCGCGAGCGACGAGCTCAGGATTGAAACCACGATCAGCTTTTGAACAACAGACATAAAAAACCCCTCAGCGTTGATGAATTCGGACGTCGCAGGTTCGAGCGCCGCCCCCAGGTACATTTTGGGAGTACGGTCGAGAAGCCGTTCACCGCGACGATTTCCGTAAGAAGTTTTCGACGCGCGTCGCACGGTCGAGCGCGCGCCGTCGACGTGCGGCCATTTTGCGAGCCCGGTCGCGCCGAACATTTCGCTTCCGTCAACACGACAGCATAGGTCGTGCCGCGGGGCGAGCTCATGAGGTGTGATTACGGTTCAGCGGCAGGGTCGCACCACTTCGACAGGCGACGAAGCGACTGCGGTGGCGCCGCAGCATAGTGCGACACGTCGTTGAAGAGCACGAGCCTAACGCGGACCGGTGACGTGAAATCGAGGACGTTGAGGCACGCCGGCAACTGGTCCAGCCGATCCCGATAGCCGCGCGCGTCGAACCCCAGCAGGCTCGCAATGATCAGTCGAATCGTTGCCTTGTGCGAAACCACCAGCACGCGCTGGCCTGCGTGCGCTAGGACGATCTCCCGGATGACAGGCAGCGCGCGCGCCACGACTTGCACGCCCGACTCGCCGCCTTCGGGCGCGTATGTGTAGGGATCTTCTTCCCACGCGGCGTACTCGTCGGGAAATCGCGCTTCGACCTCGTGCCGACGCAGTCCCTCCCATCGTCCGTGGCCGATTTCGCGAAGGCCGTCGCGCGGCGACGGCGTGCGGCCATGCGGCCCGGCGACGATTGCGGCGGTGTCGCGCGCGCGCTGCATCGGACTGCAGTACGCCGCAGCGATCGGCTCGCTCGCCAGCCGCGACGCGAGCCGCTCGGCCTGCAGGCGGCCCGACGCAGCAAGCGGCACGTCGCTCGATCCAGCGAACCGATCTTCGGCCGCGACCGTCGTCTCGCCGTGCCGGACCAAGAACATGCGTGTCGTGCCAGCCATGGTAAGAATCATAGGCGGTCGGATGGGCAAGTGGGTCGGGTGGGTGGTTGAATGAGGAGCCAACTGGAATAAAGTGGGGCCCCAGCGCAAGTGGAAAAAAGTTTGCGGAGAAACTGATGAATCGGTACTGCGTGTTTATGTGTCTGCTTGGTATCACAGCCGGATCGAGCTGGCTTCTCGCCCAGGCGCCTCAGCAGGTGCCGCGACCGCCGGCCCGAACCGGGCCGCCGACCCCGGAAGAGGGCAGCGCTGCGCCCGATGGCTACTCGCCGATTCCCGAGTGGCTGGGGCAAACGCGCGCCGCCCGGCCCACGACGACAGCGGCGTTCGACGTCCAGACGTACGCCGCTGGCCTGTCGGGAGCCTTCAGCATGGCATTCCTGCCTGACGGCCGGGTCATCGTCGGCGAACGGCCCGGGCGAATAAGGATTGTTGCGAAGGGCGGCACGGTCTCCGCGCCGCTCGAAGGTCTGCCGTCCAATCTGTGGGCCAAGGGTCAGGGTCTGTTCGAAGCAGTACCGGATCGTGCGTTCGCGACGAATCGGGTGCTGTACATCGGTTACACCGTCCTGCCGGACGGCGTGAATCCCGATGCGCCGCTGCGCAGCCCCGGTGTTTTTCTCATCGCGAGTGCGAGACTGTCGGCCGACGACAGGCGCATCGAAAACGTGAGAGTGCTGCTCAACGCCGAAGGGACCGGCGGCCGTGTCATTCAGGCGCCGGACGGCACGTTGCTCATCACGTCCACTGTGCCGGGCGGCGTGGGCATCAAGTCCGCCGACTGGCCGCAGCCGCAGCAATTCGACAGCGACATGGGCAAGGTGCTCCGCATCAATCCGGACGGTTCGATCCCCCGCGACAACCCGTTCGTGAATCGCGCTGGCGCCCGGCCCGAGATTTTCGCGCTCGGCTTTCGCGACGCGCAGGGCGTCGCGATTCATCCGCGCACCGGCAAGCTCTGGCTGAGCGAGCACGGGCCGAGAGGCGGCGACGAGATCAACATCGTCGACAAAGGGAAGAACTACGGATTCCCCGTCATCGGCTACGGACGCGACTACACGGGAAAGCCAATCAACGACGACAAGACCGCGCAGGAAGGCATGGAGCAGCCCGTGTACTTCTGGACCCCGGACATCGCGCCTGCGGGCATCGGTTTCTACACCGGCCAGCTCTTTCCAGCCTGGCAGGGCAACCTGTTCGTGAGCGCCCTTGCGGGCAAGGCGCTCGTGCGGCTCGTGCTGAAAGACGATCGCGTGATCGCCGAGCAGCGCCTGCTGACTGAGCTGGACGCGCGCATACGTGCGGTCAGCGAAGGCCCCGACGGCGCCCTGTACGTGATGACCGACGGCAACGAGGGAAAGATCCTGCGTCTCGTACCCAAGGCGTCTGCAGCGTCGTCGGGCGCCGTCGAACGGGGCGAAGCGGTCGAGCCCGAGCTGATCGCGCTGGATCAGCGCTACAACGACGCGCAGGTCAAGCGGGATCGACAGACGCTCGAGGCGCTGTGGGCCGATGACTACCTGTACACGCACTCGAACGGCGCCGTCATGAACAAAGCGCAGGACATCGCGGACACGATGTCAGGTGACATGACCTGGACTGCCGCACGGCTGGACGATGTGAAAGTCCGCGTCTACGGCGATGTCGGCATCGTGACCGGCCGCCTGACGATGGAGGGAACCGCGAAGCAGTATGCGAGCGGGGCGAGGCGCTTCACGGACATCTTCGTCAAGCGGGATGGCCGCTGGCAGCTGGTCGGCGGCCAGACGACGCTGCCGCCGGCCAAGTAGGTCGCCCTCGACTTCCTTATGGAACGCATTGGCACGGACGCCTTTCGGCGCTCCACTTCGGGCTTCGTACCTGTGTATCCTTATGGGGCTTTGACCTTCAAATCAGGCCTGATGGTGGCGCTGATGTGTTCCTGCATCGGCGCGTCCTGTAAAACCGCTTCCCAGAGCAGCGCCGCGCCGGCCGCTGCGCCGCCGCGTGCCGACCAGCCGCCGCCAATCGTCCAACCGGGCGCGCCCGGCCAGGCGAGCCAGGTCATCACCGCGCAGAAGGCGAGCGACCTCTCGCAGGTGCAGTACACGGGCGCCGACATCAAGTTCATGCAGGGGATGATCGGCCACCACGCGCAGGCGATTGAGATGACGTCGCTTCTCTCGACGCGGACGAGCAGCGAGAACATGAAGAAGCTCGCCTCACGCATCCAGATTTCGCAGGACGACGAGATCCACATGATGCAGACGTGGCTCTCGGTCCGCGGCCAGCAGGTGCCGGATCGCAATGCCATGCACATGCACGGTGCGACGCTGATGCCGGGGATGCTCACGCAGGACGAGATGAAGCAGCTGGCGGACGCAAAAGGCGCCACGTTCGACAAGCTGTTCCTCGAAGGCATGATCAAACACCACGGCGGCGCGCTGACGATGGTGCAGGAGCTGTTCGCGACGCCGGGTGCCGGTCAGGACTCGGAGATTTTCGCGTTCGCATCCGACGTGGACGCGGATCAGCGCATGGAAATCGAGCGCATGAGCGCGCTGTTGAACATGATCAAGGAGCATCAGCAATGACATCGCTCGTCATCAGACGTCTGAGTGCGGCTGCGGCGATCGGCGCCGCCCTGGCCGGTCTGCTTGTCACCGCGCACGCGCAGGATCGCGGCGGGAAGCCCGATCCTCGCGTGGGCCTCAAGCCCGGACTGAAGGACGCCGGCGAAGCGGCGTTCAACATGGAGCGCATCGCGGGTCTGCCGAAGCCCGACGGCTTCTTCGATCCGAGCGCGCCGGCCGGTAACCCGTCGCCCCCGGAACGCGAGCCCGCGCCGGGCACGCCGCCGCCGGACGAGAACGCGCCGCGCCCGTTCGATCCCGTTGCCGCCAACCGGCTCGGGTTTACGAACTCCGACCTCGCGTTCGCCGGTCATAACGTGTTCGTCGGGAACTATCACGGCTTCAACACCTACGACGTCGAGCGTCCCGGACGTCCCAAGCTGCTGGCCTCCGTCGTCTGCCCGGGCGGGCAGGGAGACGTTTCGGTCCACGGCAATCTGCTCTTCATGTCGGTCGAGCAGACGCGCGGCCGCCTCGACTGCGGCACGCAGGGCGTGCAGACGGTGACGAGCGCGGAACGCTTCCGCGGCATCCGCATCTTCGACATCACCGACTTGAGCAAGCCGAAGCAGGTGGCGGCGATTCAAACCTGCCGCGGGTCGCACACGCACACGCTGGTCACGGATCCCGCGGACAAGAACAACATCTACGTGTATGGATCGGGCACGAGCTCGGTTCGCTCGGGCGAAGAGCTGGCGGGCTGTTCAGGACTCAAGCCCGATGAGGATCCGAACACGGCGCTCTTCAGCATCGATGTGATCAAGGTCCCGCTCGCAAAACCCGAGACAGCCGCGATCGTCAATCGGCCGCGCATCTTCGCGGACACCAAGACCGGCACGATTTCCGGGCTCTGGGCCGGTGGCGATCACGGTCCCGGCACGCAGAAGACGTCGCAGACCAATCAGTGCCACGACATCACCGTCTTCTCGGAGATCGGGCTCGCCGCGGGCGCGTGCTCCGGGCAACGGCATCCTGCTCGACATCCGCGATCCGGTGCATCCGGTCCGCCTGGACGATGTCAGCGACAAAAACTTCGCGTACTGGCACTCGGCGACCTTCAACAATGATGGGACGAAGGTCATCTTCACCGACGAATGGGGCGGCGGCGGCCGTCCGCGCTGCCGCGCGACCGATCCGCTGACCTGGGGCGCCGACGCCATCTTCGACATCGTCGAGGAGCAGGGACACAAGACGCTGAAGTTCGGCGGCTACTTCAAGATGCCCGCGCCGCAGACCGAGCAGGAGAACTGCGTCGCGCACAACGGATCGCTGATTCCCGTGCCCGGCCGCGACATCATGGTCCAGGCCTGGTATCAGGGCGGTGTGTCGGTGTTCGATTTCACGGACGCGAGTCACCCCGTCGAAATCGCGTTCTTCGATCGCGGACCAATCGACGGCAAGCAGCTCGTCACCGGCGGATACTGGTCGGCCTATTGGTACAACGGCAACGTCTACGGTTCGGAAATCGCGCGCGGCATCGACGTGTTCCGGCTGAAGCCGAGCGAGTTCCTCTCGCAAAACGAGATCGACGCGGCGAGCCTCGTGCGATCGGAGGAGCTCAACACGCAGCAGCAAATGCGCGTCACGTGGCCACCGACGTCGGCCGTCGCGCTCGCGTACGTCGATCAGCTGACGCGCAGCAAGGGTCTGGCGCCGGACCGGATTCGCGCGGTGAAAAGCGCGCTCAATAAGGCTGACGAGCTTCGGACCGGTCAGGAGAAGAGCGCTCCGGCGGTTCTCGAGCAGCTGGATACGCTGGCGAAACAGATCGATGGCGATGCCGCGGCCGCGAGCGGTCGCGATGCGGCGCGCATGAAGGCGCTGGCCGAAACGATCAAGGGCCGGGCGGCACGGCTGCGCTGACGCGACCGAAGCGCCTGCGGCCATGCCGGGGTCCCCGGCGCGGCAGCCGCGCTGGGGTGGCGTGTCGAGTGAAGGCCTGCGCCGCCTGAACGAGGCATCAGCGATAGAACGCGGCGGGGGTGGGGCCCCGCCGCAACTGGAATGAAGGTGGTCCGAGGATGCGACTGAAAGTTCTGTTGTGTTGCCTAATCGTGGGTGTGCTGATTGTCGTCGCGCACGTGCGCGGACGAGCGCAGGAGCGGACGGCAACGGGCAAACCTGATCCACGGGTCGGACTGAAGGCCGGCCTGCGCGACGCCGGCGAGGCCGCGCGAGGGCTGGAGCGGGTTGCGAGCCTGTCGAATCCGACCGGCTTCTTCGATCCGAAAGTGCCGGCCGGAGAAGCCACGCCGCCGGAGCGCGATCCGAAGCTGCCGCCGCCCGATCCGGATGCGCCACCCGATCCGCGCTACGCGAACCTGCTGGCCTTCGGCAACTCCGACCTGGCGTTTGGCAACAACCACCTGTTCATGGGGAGCTTCCACGGCTTCAACACGTACGACGTGGAGAACGGCCGGAACCCGAAACTGCTCGGCTCGGTCGTGTGCCCCGGCGGTCAGGGCGACATGTCGGTCCACGGCAACCTGCTGTTCATGTCGGTGGAGCAGACGCGCGGCCGGCTCGACTGCGGCACCGGCGGCGTCCCGGAGAAGATCAGCGTCGAACGTTTCCGCGGCGTGCGAATTTTCGACATCAGCGACATCAAGAAGCCCCGACAGGTTGCCGCGATTCAGACCTGCCGCGGGTCGCACACGCACACGCTCGTCACCGATCCCAACGACAAGGCCAACATCTACGTGTACGGATCGGGCACGAGCTCCGTGCGGTCCGCGGAGGAACTCGCCGGGTGCTCGGGTCTCAAACCCGACGAGGATCCGAATACCGCGCTCTTCAGCATCGACGTGATCAAGGTCCCGCTCGCGAAACCCGAGACGGCTGCGATCGTGAATCGGCCGCGTATTTTCGCGGACACCAAGACCGGCGCGATCTCGCGGCCTGTGGGCCGGCGGCGATCACGGTGCCGGCACGCAGAAGACCTCGGAGACCAATCAGTGCCACGACATCACGGTGTTCCCGGAGATCGGTCTTGCCGCAGGCGCGTGCTCGGGCAACGGCATCCTGCTCGACATCCACGATCCCGTGCATCCGGTGCGCCTGGACGACGTGAGCGACAAGAACTTCGCGTACTGGCATTCGGCGACTTTCAACAATGATGGGACGAAGGTCATCTTCACCGACGAATGGGGCGGCGGCCTGCGTCCACGCTGCCGCGCGACCGATCCGCTGACCTGGGGCGCCGACGCCATCTTCGACATCGTCGAGGAGCAGGGACACAAGAAGCTGAAGTTCGGCGGGCTACTACAAGATGCCGGCCGCGCAGAGCGAGCAGGAGAACTGCGTCGCCCACAACGGTGCGCTCGTTCCCGTGCCGGGTCGCGACATCATGTCGCAGGCGTGGTATCAGGGCGGTGTCTCGGTGTTCGATTTCACCGACTCGGCGCATCCAGTCGAGATCGCGTTCTTCGATCGCGGTCCGATCGACGCGAAGCAGCTGGTGACCGGCGGGTACTGGTCGACGTACTGGTTCAACGGTTTCATCTACGGATCCGAGATCGCGCGCGGTGTGGACGTGTTCCGGCTGACGCCGACCGAGCACATGTCGCAGAACGAGATCGACGCCGCGACCATGGCACGCCTGGAAGAGTTCAACGCGCAGCAGCAGTCGAAGACGACGTGGCCGGACAACTCCGCGGTCGCGCGTGCGTACGTCGATCAGCTGACGCGGTCGCGCGCCATTCAGCCGGATCGCGCCCGCGCGGTGCGGTCGGTGCTCGAGAAAGTCGACGGCCTGAGGTCGGGCCAGGATAAGAACGCGGCCGGCGTGCTCGAGCAGGTCGATGCGCTCGCCAGGCAGATCGACGCTGACGCCGGCACCGCCGCCGGACGCGACGCCGTGCGGCTGAAGGCGCTGGCGGCGACGCTGAAGGGCCGGGCGGCGAAGCTGCGCTGACCGCTGATGACGTCGATGTTGACGCGATCACGCGCACGAATCGGCGTCGCCGGTGCCGCGGCTCTGTGTGTCGTGCTCAGCGCGTCGTCGGCGTCCGCACAGGTCAAGGCGCAGCTCCCCGCCGGCATCACGCCGCCGTGGACGAACGGCATCCAGCCGATCAACCGCGACAGCTACTGGAACGCCGTCGCGTGCGGCAAGCAGGGCGGGCAGCGGCCGCTGTGCGTGTTCTACGACGCGGTCCTCTGTCCGAACGACGACTACACGCTCGCGATGTTCACACCGTACAAGATGGTGGCGTACGAGGTGTGGCGCGCCGTGAATCAGCATCAGGAGGCGCCGACGCCGAGCTACGCCGAAGCGCAGCGGACGCGCATCTCCGTGAAGCTGACGCCCAAGGCGGCCGCGAAAAATGCCGTGACGGCGCTGACGATCAAGCGCGGCGAGCAGATCGTCAAGCCGGTGTCGCAGTCGATCGAAGCCGGCGTCGGGACGTTCATCTTCGACTTCGCGCCGTTCGCTCCAACGGAAGACATCTCGGTCGAGATGACCGGCAAGGCGCGGACGGTGTCCTGCACCATCGACAAGTCGGTACTCTCCAGCCTTCGGTGATTCATTCGGCTGAAGCCTTCGCGCTCCATGCCACCATTCGAGATCGAGCCCGGGAAGGCGCATCCCCCCGGGGTGACGACAACCGCCGAAGGCGTCAACTTCTGTCTCTTCTCACAGTCCGCCACCGAAGTCGCACTGCTCCTGTTCGCACGCTCGGACGATGTGGAGCCGGTGCAGATGATCCGGCTCGATCCGTTCACCAACAAGACGTTTCATTTCTGGCACGTCTTCGTTCGTGGGTTGCGCCCGGGCGTTTCTTATGCGTTCCGGATTGACGGTCCGTTCGATCCGGGGGCGGGGCAGCGCTTCAATCCGAACAAGGTCCTGATCAGCCCGTACGCGCGCGGCCTCAGCCGGCAGCTGTGGAAGCGATCGAACGCGGTCGGACCCGAGGACAACCTGGCGACGTCGATGCGCTGCGCCGTCGTCGATCTGTCGGCGTACGACTGGGAGGGCGACCGGCCGCTGAAACGGCCGCGGCACGATTCGATCATCTACGAGATGCACGTCGGCGGCCTGACAAGGTCGCCGAGCTCCGGCGTTCGACATCCTGGAACCTTCGGTGGAGTCGTCGAAAAGATTCCGTACCTGCAGGCCCTCGGCATCACGGCCGTGGAGCTTCTGCCCGTCTGCGAATTCGACGACTCCGAGACGACGGTCAACGATGTAGGCGATCCGGTGCGCAATTACTGGGGATACAGCACCATCGGCTTCTTCAGTCCGCATTCGGGCTATTGCGTTGGCCTGGATGGCGTCGGGCACGTCACGGAATTCAGGGACATGGTCAAGGCGCTGCATCGCGCCGGCATCGAAGTCATCCTCGACGTGGTGTTCAACCACACGGACGAGGGCAACGAACACGGCCCGACCGAATCGTTCCGGGGCATCGACAACCAGACGTTCTATCTGCTCGACCCGAAGAATCCCGCGGTGTATCTGAACTACACCGGCGTCGGCAACACGGTGAACGCGAACCATCCGCTCACGCAGAAGCTGATCGTGGACTGCCTGCGCTACTGGGTCGAGGACATGCACGTCGACGGCTTTCGGTTCGACGAAGGATCGATTCTGGCGCGCGGCGAAGACGGCCTGCCGCTGCCGCACCCGCCGGTCATCTGGCAGATCGAGCTGGACGAAGCGCTCGCCGAGACCAAATTAATTGCCGAAGCGTGGGATGCGGCCGGTCTGTATCAGGTCGGTCACTTTCCAGGTGACCGCTGGGGCGAATGGAACGGCCAGTATCGGGACGACGTCCGGCGTTTTCTGCGCGGGGATCCCGGCTTCGTCGGGGCCATCGCAGCCCGTCTCGGTGGCAGCGCCGACATCTACCAGGCTCGCGGCCAGGCACCGGTGAACAGCATCAACTACGTCACGGTCCACGACGGTTTCACATTGAACGATCTCGTGTCGTACGACCACAAGCACAACGACGCCAACGGCGAAGGCAACCGCGACGGCATCGACAACAACTACAGCTGGAACTGCGGGGTGGAAGGTCCGACCGACGACGTGGCGATCGAACGGCTGCGCGTGCGTCAGATCAAGAACGCGTGCACGATCCTGATGCTTTCGCGCGGCGTGCCGATGATTCTGAGCGGCGATGAAGTCCGCCGGACGCAGCGGGGCAACAACAACACGTACAACCAGGACAATGCGACGAGCTGGTTCGACTGGACGCTCGTCGAGGAGAACGCGGAGGTACTGCGCTTCTTCCGGCGCATGATCTTGTTCCGGAAGGCGAGCGACGTGCTGACGCGTCCGCATTTCTATCGAGGCGAGACGAACGAACGCGGCCTCGTGGACATCGCGTGGCACGGCACGAAGCTCTTCAGTCCCGGTTTCGAGGATCCTGACGCCCGGGCGCTGGCCTGCACGATCGCCGGCTTCGGCGGCGCGCCCGACCTGCACGTGATGATGAACATGTACTGGCAGCGGCTGGATTTCGAAGTCCCGCAGAGTGCGGGCCGCCTCTGGCGGATCGCCGTCGATACGTTCGAGGAGTCTCCGCGGGATCTGCCAGACGCCGCCGCGCGCGTTGCGGTCAGCGAACAGCGGTTCCCGATGCCGGGCCGCAGCATCGTCGTGCTGATTGGGCGTTAGGCGTCTTCCGCCCAGGTGACCACGAGAACGTCCCGATGGGCGGGCTGATTTCCATCCTTCGGTTCAACGGCTGTCACGCCGTGCGCGACGCGACGATCGTCGAGGAAGGCCGCGTCGAGCGGCGAGGCGAGCGTGAAGCTGCCGAGTGTGCGCCCGTCGAGCGCGTGGACGGTTGTCGTGGCGCTCCGGACGTTGACGCGATTGACGAGCAGCACGAGCACGTAGTCCACGCCGTCGCGGTGGATGCCTTCAGGCGTCGGGTGACCTGCCTGGCCCTCTCGCGCCTCGATTCGAAACTGATGCACCTCCACGTGCCAGCGCCGGCGCTCGCCTGAACCCTTCGCGCTCCACCGACCGGGCGCCAACGTTTCGAAGAAGCGGCGCGCGCATGCGAGGATGGTGTTGAGCGTCTCGCCACGGCCGACTGACGCTACGATTGGCTCGAACCAGCGCTCGGTGCCGCCGTTCAGCGCGTTGTAGTCGAGGCTCTGGTAGTGCGGCTGGTGTGGTTTCCTGATGAGGGGACCGTCCGGCGCCGCGCCGTACACCGCGTGGCGCCGGCGACGGTACCGCCCGCCATCGGCCATGTACGTGTCGAGCGCGAGATCGTTCCAGCTGGCCGCGAACTCGTTCCAATCAGACAGTTTGCCCGCGGACGACAGCAGCTCGGCCATCTCGTCCGCGTGCACGAACGCAAACCCAGCGCGTTCGACCGCGTCGTGAATCGCAACGGCTGCTCCGATCGTCATTAGAGGATGATAGGTCCGCGGTCGACCGGCCATGCAGTCCAAGACCTGATTGGACCGCTCGGTCCGGGCGCGGCGGCGAATTGACGCGCGAATTCGCGCGGACGTATCGTTGCACCGACACCAGAATACGCAGGAGGCAGTGATGGCGATTCGATTGGGCGACGAAGTACCGAACTTTTCGGCGGACACCACCGAGGGACGTATCGACTTTCATCAGTGGAAGGCCGGCAAGTGGGCCGTGCTCTTCTCACATCCGAGGGATTTCACACCGGTCTGCACGACCGAGCTCGGTGCCGTCGCGAAGCTGAAGCCGGAATTCGACAAGCGCAACACGCGCGTCATCGGCCTGAGCGTGGATCCCCTTGATTCGCACGCCCGTTGGGTGCAGGACATCAAGGACGTCACCGGCCAGACGTTGAATTTTCCGCTGATCGGCGACCCGGACAAGAGCATCGCCAACGCGTACGACATGATTCACCCGAACGCCAGCGACACAGCCACGGTGCGATCGGTCTTCATCATCGGACCGGACAACAAGCTGAAGCTGACGCTGACGTATCCGGCGAGTAACCGGGAGAAACTTCTTCGAGATTCTCCGCGTGATCGACTCGCTGCAGCTGACGGCGAAGCACCAGGTCGCGACGCCGGCCGACTGGAAGTCGGGTGAGGACGTGATCATTGTGCCAGCGGTTTCTGACGAGGACGCGCAGAAGCGGTTCCCGGGCTACGTGGCGAAGAAGCCGTACCTTCGCGTCACGCCGCAACCGCAGGGCTGACCAGAGACGGAGCGCAAGGCTTCAGCCGAGCGCCGATAAAGAATGGAGCGCAAGGCTTCAGCCGAGCGCCGATAAGGAATGGAGCGCGAGGCTTCAGCCGAGCGTCCGCTCGTCCGGTGCGCGGGTCAGGCCGCCTGGCTCGACTCGCGCAGGACCTTCCCCAGGATTTCGATTCCCTTCGCCATCTCCTGTGCCGTCGTCGTCAACGGCGGGAGGAATCTCACGACGTTCTTGTACGGGCCGCACTTGAGGAGCAGGAGTCCGTCGCGGCGGCAGCCGGCGATGATGCGGTCCGCTAAGTCGGCGTCCGGCTCCTTCGTTGCCCGATCGGTGACGAGCTCGATCGCGAGCATGCAGCCGAGGCCGCGGACGTCGCCGATCGCCGGAGCGGTTTTCTGCATTTCAACGAGCGCGGCCCGCAGCTGGTCGCCGAGCGCCATCGCTCGATCCGGGATCCGTTCGTACTCGAAGACGTCCAGCACGGCGAGCGCCGCCGCGCACGAGAGCGGATTGCCGGCGTACGTGCCGCCGAGGCCGCCAGCGGTCGGGGCATCCATGATCGCGGTCCGCCCCGTGACCGCCGAGAGCGGCAGGCCGTCCGCCAGGCTCTTCGCCATCATGACGAGATCCGGATCGATGCCGGCGTGCTGATAGCCGAACATCCGTCCTGTCCTCCCAAAGCCGCTTTGCACCTCGTCGCAGATCATGACGATGCCGTGCCTGGTCGTGAGCTCGCGAAGCCGCTGCAGGAATTCCGGCGGCGCCGGGACGAAGCCGCCTTCGCCGAGCTCGGGTTCGACGATGACAGCGGCGACTGACGAAGGCGTCAGCTCGCTGTGAAACAGATGTTCGAGCGCCTGAATGGCGCGGTCGGTGGTCCAGCCGTGGTATTCGTCCGGAAACGGCGCGTGATAGACCTCCGGGGCGAACGGTCCGAAGTTCTGTCGGTACGACGGGCTCGACGTGGTCATCGCCAGACTGAGGAACGTGCGGCCGTGGAATCCGCCGCTGAACGCGACGACGGCGGAGCGTGCGGTGTAGGCCCGCGCGATCTTGACGGCGTTCTCCGCGGCTTCAGTCCCCGTCGTGAAGAGCACCGTCTTGTGACTCCGGCCGTCGCCGCCGCCAACGAGCTGGCACAAACGAGCCGCGAGCTCGACGTACGGTTCGTACATCGTGATCTGGAAGCACGTGTGCATCAGGCGATCGAGCTGGTCGCGGACTGCGCTGACAACGCGCGGATGACGATGACCCAGGTTCAGGACGCCGATGCCGCTCGTGAAGTCGAGGTATTCGCGGCCCTCGACGTCCCAGACTCGGGTGCCCTCCGCCCGCGCCACGAAGATCGAATGGGTGTTCGCGAGGCCGCGGGGAATGTACTGATCGCGCGCGGCCACTGAATCGTAGGTGTGCGGTTTGGCGGTTGTCATCGTTCTGCCTCACTGACCATCCGGGTCCACAATGCTTCCACATCTGCGCGCTCGGTTTGCTCCGCGCCGATCGACACACGCACCATCCACCGGCCGTCGAGAATCGCGGGGGTCACGTACGCGAAGCCCGACCGGTTCAACCGCGCCGCCCAGTCCTGCGTGTGGCGATCCAGTGCGTCGGCGTCGAGCCCGATGGGATCATGCCGTACGCAGACCGTCTGCAGTCGCACCGGAGCGAGCACCCGCCAGTTCGGTCGCTCGGAAACGGCATCTGCAAGCCATTGTGCGTTCACCAGATCGCGTCGCAGCCGTGCTTGAAGGCCCGCCACGCCCTGTTCGCGGATCAGGAACCAGAGCTTCAGCGCGCGAAAACGACGGCCGAGCGGCAGTCCCCAGTCTCGAAAATTCTTGACCCGCGCGTCAACGGCAGTCTGCAGGAAGCTCGGATTGGTTGACATCACGCGGACGAGGTGCACGGGATCGCGAGCGAAGTAGACGGAACAGTCGAATGCCGCGCCGAGCCACTTGTGCGAGTTGATCACGATCGAATCTGCGCCCTCCACCCCCTCCCACATCCAGCGGCATTCGGGCAGGATCATCGCCGATCCGGCCATCGCGGCGTCCACGTGAAGCCACAGCCGTTCCCGGGCCGCTATCGCGGCGATCGCTTCGAGGGGATCGAGCGCCGTCGACGTCGTCGTACCGGTGGTGGCGACGACCGCGCAGGGCAGCAGACCGTCGCGGCGATCGCGCGCGACAAGTTCGGCGAGCGCATCGGAGCGCATCCTGTACTCGGCATCGTGCGGCACGTGACGGACATTGTCGCGGCCGAAGCCCGCAAGAAGAGCCGCCTTGTCCACCGAGCTGTGGCTGTGCGCGGAGACGTAGACCACGAGCCGCTGCGGCAATGACTGTAGGCCGCCGCGCGCGAGACTGTAATCTGTCGATCGTTCGCGCGCGCAAATGAGGGCCACGAGTGCGCTCGTGGACGCCGTGTCCTGGATGACGCCGCTCCACGCGTCGGACAGGCCGACCATCCGCCGCAGCCAGTCGGTGACGACCTCCTCGACCTCCGTCAGTGCCGGGCTCGACTGCCACGCCAGTCCGAGGACGCCAAGGCCGGTGCTGACGTAGTCGCCGAGGACGCTCGCGAGCGATCCGTTGCTGGGAAAGTACGCAAAAAATCGCGGATGCTGCCAGTGCGAGAGCCCCGGCATCACGATGCGATCGAGATCGTTCAGGATCGCGTCGAACGATTCGGGATCGGACGGCGGATCGGGTGGCAGCTGCCGACGAATGTCGCCGGGTTCCACGCGCGACATCACCGGCAGCGTTCCGGCACGCTCGCGATAGTCGGCAATCCAGTCAACGATTCGGTGTCCGGCGGCTCGAAACTCTTCAGGCGTCATCTGTCGTAGCAGACATCTTAGAGCAAGACTGTCGCGCCAACCGCTGGCGGGTCCTGTCCGCGAACAGGCCGCTCGGGTGCTCGCGACAAGTGCACTCGTCACGGATGTGCGCTCCGCGCCCGAGCGGGCGCCCGTTCGCGGCCACTCGCGCGCTGGTTGACGCTGCGCTCCAGACGCGATATCGGCTGATCACGTCCGAATGTGACCATTCCACGTGGCACAGCTGCGATAAGCTGCCCGAATGGAACTTGAGCGGCGCGTGTGCGACCGGGCGCGGCGCTCACGCGACGCCCGCTTCGACGGGCGGTTCTTCATCGGCGTCACGACGACGGGCATCTACTGCCGGCCGATTTGTCCTGCGCGTTCGCCGAAGGACGAGAACGTCATCTATTTCCCGACGGCGGCGGCCGCCGAAGCCGCGGGATTCCGCCCGTGCCTGCGCTGCCGGCCTGAAGCTTCCCCGGGGACGCCCGCCTGGGCCGGCACGTCAGGCGTCGTCTCGCGCGCGCTGCGGCTGATTGGGGAAGGCGCATTGCGTGGCGCGAGCGGTTCGGGCCGCCCGTTCGACGACGAACGTCTCGACCCTGAACCAGGCGTCGAGCAGCTGGCCGCCAGACTTGGCGTGACCGCGCGGCACCTGCGGCGGCTGTTCCTGAAACACCTTGGCGCCACGCCGCTCGAGGTTGCGTTGACGCGGCGTGTGCACTTCGCGAAGCGCCTGCTCGACGAGACGTCGCTGTCGGTTCAGGAGGTCGCATTCGCCGCCGGCTTCGGCAGCGTCCGCCGCTTCAACGCCCAGATTCGGCGAACGTTCTCGAGGACGCCAACGGAGCTTCGACGATTGAGGCGCCGCAGCGTCGACGCGGGGCCCGACTGCTATCGATTCAAGCTGGCCTATCGTCCGCCCTACGACTGGCCGGCAATGCTCGCGTTCCTCGCTGCGCGCGCCACCGCAGGCGTCGAGTCCGTCGAGGGTTCGTCTTACCACCGGACCATCCAGCTCGATGGCCGCACGGGCACGATCGACGTGAGTCAGCTCGACTCCCAGCCTGCGCTCGGCCTCGACGTTCGCTTCCCCGATCCCCGCGCGCTCCTCGTCATCGTCGAACGCGTGCGGCGGATGTTCGACCTCGCCGCCGACCCGGCGGTGATCAAGGCGCATCTTGCGGGCGATCGCCTGCTGCGCCGGTCGCTCGACGAGTACCCCGGCATCCGGCTGCCAGGCGCCTGGGACGGATTCGAGCTGGCCGTCCGCGCCATCCTCGGTCAGCAGGTGTCCGTCCGGAGTGCGACCACGATCGCAAGCAGGATCGCGACGATGTTCGGATCTCCTCTCGAGGCTGTCGAGCCCGTCGAGCCTGTCGGGCGAGTCGAGACCCATCGGGTCGTCGAGCGACTGTTTCCGACGCCGGCCCAGTTGATCCACGCGCGGCTGGAAGAAGCTGGCGTGATGCCGGCGCGCGCCGAGACGATTCGACGGCTGGCGCGCGCGGTCTCGGACGGCGCGCTGACGCTATCGCCTGACGGCGACACCACGGCCGTCGTATCCGCGCTGACCGCGGTGCCTGGCATCGGTCCGTGGACGGCCTCGTACGTCGCGATGCGCGCGCTGGCCGAACCCGACGCGTTTCCGACCGGTGATCTCGTCCTGCGCCGACTGGCCGGCAATCTGACGACGCGCGAGCTCGAGCGACGCGCGCAGGCGTGGCGGCCGTGGCGCGCGTATGCGGTGATGCTGCTCTGGCGAACGGCGGCGCAGCGGTCGAAGCGGATGGCTGGAGGACAGCATGCACAGTCGAACACGGACATGGAACGTCGCCGTCGCATTGACCGCGGTGCTGGCGTCTTCAGGAGTCGCGTCTCAACGGATCTCCACGGGACCGGCTGAGACAGCGGCGCCAGCCAGCATCGTCGAGATCCGCTCGTACAACCTGAAGCCGGGAACGCGCCAACAATTCCACGATCGGTTCGTACGCGAGGCGCTCCCGATGCTCCAGCGCTGGAGAGTCGACGTGTTGTCGTTCGGGCCTTCCGCGCACGACGCCGATTCGTACTACCTGATGCGCGGCTATCCGGATCTCGCTGAGCGCCAGCGGAGCGAGGACGCGTTCTACGGGAGCGACGAATGGAAGAACGGCATCCGCAACGCGGTTCTTGCGGACATCGAGAGCTACACGACGATCGTCGTGAGGGTTGACGCTCAGACGCTGCGCGGTTTGCGGGAAACGAGAGGAGGCGTGATGGAAAAGACCAAGGAGCACGAGGCGCCGCTGGAGCGCCAGGCGCCGCTGGAGCGCGAGGCTTCAGCCGAGCGCAAACGCGATCTCGAGACGCTGGCCGCTCTGAATCAAGACTACATCCGATCCGTTCAGCACTCGGACGTCAAACGATTCGAGGAGATCCTCGCCGAGGATTTTCTCTGCTCGCAGCCAGACGGCTCGCTGATCGATCGCGCGGCGTTCCTCATCCAGACCGCGCGTCCCGTGACGATTTCCAGCCTTCAGGCGCACGACGTCAACGTGCGGCTGATGGGCAACTTTGCGATCATCCACGCGAGGACGACGTATCGGATGGCCGACGGCCAGGAGCGCGGCGGGCGCTACACGGACGTATGGGCGCGGCGCGATGGACGCTGGCTTGCGGTCTCGGCGCACGTTACGCGGAATTGAAGACGGTCGCATTGGCGCGACCGCGTCGACGGCCGATGAAGACGACGGCGCTTGCCGCGCTCGAGAGCGACAACGCGACCGCGATGGCGAGCACTAGGCGATAGCCGTCGATGAACGCCTCCTGAATCGCCCTCTGGACCTGCGGGTCGGCCGTTCGCGCGCCCGCCAGGCTCGCGCGCTGCGCGTCGATGTGGTTTCGCGCCTCAGGAGTGAGCGGCAGGCGATTCAGGCGATCGTCGAGCGAGCGGCCGAAAGCCAGTGACAGCACCAGGCCGAAGGCGGCAACCGCCAGCAGTCCTGCAACGCGCGACACCGCATTGTTGACGCCCGACGCAATCCCTGCCCGGCCCTGATCGACCGCGCCCATCACCGTCGTCGTCAGCGGGGCGACGCTGATGGCCATCCCCAGTCCCAGGACGACGACACCCGGAAGCAGTGTGCGCGCGTAGGCGCCGCCGATGCCTGGCAGCGCGAGCAATCCGTAGCCGGCCGCTGCCACCAGTGGGCCCAGGATCAACGGTCCGCGCGCGCCGAAGCCTTTTACCAGACCGCCGGACCAGCGCGACAGCAGAAACATCAGCGTGATGAAGGGCAACAGCGCAGCGCCCGCTGCCGTCGCGGAGTATCCCTGAACCTGAATCAGGTTGAGGGGGAGGAAGAAGAGCACACCTCCGAGCGCGGCATACAGAAACAGCGTCACGAGATTCGCGCCCGTGAACGCGCGAGACTTGAACAGCGCGAGTGGGAGCATCGGTTCGGCCGACCGCGCTTCGACGAGAACGAATCCTGCAAGGATCACGACGCCCCCGACTCCGGCCCACGGCGCTGATTCGACCAGACCGAACACCGTGGCGCCGAGGCCGGCGGTCGTCAACGCGATGCCAGGCCAGTCGATGGGTCGGCGCGCTCCCGGGGCGTGAGATTCGGGCACGCGGAGGAGCGCGACGACGATCACGACCGACGCCAGGGGAAGGTTGATGAAGAACACCCAGTGCCACGAGGCGTGTTCGACGAGCCAGCCGCCGATGACCGGGCCGAGCGCGGCGGTAATGGACGTGAACCCCGACCAGGTTCCAATTGCACGTCCTCGATCGTCGGGAGAAAAAGACGCGCTGATGAGCGCCAGGCTTCCCGGGACGAGAAGCGCCGCGCCGAATCCCTGTACGGCGCGGGCCGCAACGATTTCAGCGACCGTGCTCGAGAATCCGCACGCGGCCGAAGCCGCCGCGAAAATAGCGACGCCCATGACGAAAACCCGGCGGCGGCCATACAGGTCGCCGAGGAAGCCGCCGGTCAGGAGCAGCGCGGCGAGCGTGAGCGCGTAAGCCTCGACGATCCACTGCACGCCGGCGAGGTCGGCGCCAAGCGATGACTGCATGGCCGGCAGCGCCACGTTCACGACCGTGCCGTCGATGAACGCCAGGCTCGAGCCGAGGATGGTCGCGACGAGTACCCACGGTCCGCAGCCGGGTGTCGATCGGCCGGACCCGCCCGTCAGGATGACAGCTTCGTCGCACGGCGGTTTGTGCATCGTATCGCTCGGCTAAAGCCTTCGCGCTCCTGGCGACTCGCCTGACCACTCGACCCACCTGACCTATCCGACCCATTTTGCACTCTTGTGACGGCGCCGTTGCGGAATCGTGTCGTTGACTTGTCAGCATCGAAGCTCGTACGCGCCGCCGTCGCCGGAGCAAGGAGTTTCAATGTCGTTGACGTCATTTTGCGTAGCTTCGTCGCTCTGGAGCGACGTCAGACTTGCAGTCGGACTCTATCGTCCCCACACGATGCTCGTCGGTCCACCCGGCGAGACGGCTTCCCTCGTCGAAGCGATTCGTGAGGATCTCCTCGAGCCCGTCTGCGCGATCGACGCGGCCTGCGTGGGGGAGATTCCCGATGACGCGCGGACCATCATCCTGCGAAATCTCGACGCGCTCGATGCGCCTGGGCAGGTTGCGTTGATGGCGAAGCTCGACTCGTCAATTGGCGCGCTGCAGGTGTTCAGTCTGGCAGAGCATCCGCCGTTTTCGCGTGTTCAACGGGGCCTGCTGATGGAGTCGCTGTACCGGCGGCTCAGTGTCGTGTACCTGACGACCCCAGTCGAGCAGATCGGGTAGGCGGGGTGGGTCAGACAGGTCAGATAGGTCGGGTGGGTCGAGTGAGTCGGGTGTGGCAGAGCGCCTGCGGCCATGCTGAGGAGCGGCCTGTGAAGCCGCGACGAAGCATCAGCGTCAGAACGCGGCGGGGGTGGGGCCCCGCCGCCAGTGATGAAGATGTTGGCGCCCCTCAACGTGCGTCCGTCAGCCGAATCGACTGACCGATCTGGCGAAACGCCGGCTGGAGTTTGTCAGCGTCCGCCTCGGGCACGACGGTCAGGTAGTAGAACAGGGTCCCGTCGACAAGAAACGTCGTGTACACCGTCACGCGCTCGACGCCTCCAAGTGGGGACTTGCTGGTGAGTGGCGTTTCAATCGCCGAGCGTTGCGATATGCGCAGCGCCTGCTGGTCGCCTGCCTTCCTCAGATCCGGATTGCTTTCGGCAACCGCGTTCAGCCACGCGTTGGTCGCCTGTTGCAGATCGCGTGACGAAGGCCGCGCCACGCCGAACTCGACGCCGTGCGTGAAGACCGTCTGTCCGTTCATCGCACCGTACCCGTTCTCGGGCACCACTTTGATTGACCGGCTCGACGAGAGCGCTGTCCAGTTGCCCGGGACGCTCGCCTGGAATACGCCCCCGCTGATCGCGCGGGACTGACCGGTCGGCGCCTGCACCGGTTGTCCCGGCGTGCCGACCGCGCGAGCCGTTTCGCCGTTCGACGCGCCGGCGGATGCGGTTCGTGCGTTCGGGCTCTTCGGCGCGGGGAGCGCCGCGAATTTCGCCTTGACCGTCTGGAATCCGCTCGTGTCCGCCGCTGGCGCAATCGTCAGCGATTCCGCCTCCTTGGTGATGTACGACGTGCGATTGCCGGGATCGGGATGGCTGCTCATCCACTGCGGATCACGGCTGCCGTTCGACTCGGTCGCAATGGTCTCGAACATGTGCGCGAGGGCACGCGGGTCGTAGCCCGCTTTCGCCATGAGCTGCGAACCGAGCAGGTCCGCCTGCTTTTCGAACTCGCGGCTGTAGCGCAGCAGTAGAGTCCCCAATCCGAACTGACTGCCTTGAGCGATCGCGGAACCCGCCGCGCCACCGACCACTGCGCCGCCGAGTGCTCCGGCGAGCTGACCAATCTGCAGCCACGGATTCTGCGCCTTGGTGGCGTTGGCGGTGCCGTGGCGCAGGAGCACGTGCGAGAGCTCGTGCGCCATGACGCCGACGACTTCGCCTTCGCTGGCCGCGGCGTCGAACATTCCGCGCTGCACGAACATCGGTCCGCCCGGCAGCGCGAAGGCGTTGATCTCCTTCAGATTGACCGGCGTGAACGAATATTCGTAGACCTTCTGGTTGAGTTCGGGCGGCGCCACGGCAACCAGGCGATCCCCCAGCTTCGTCAGGTACACGCTGATGGCTTCATCGGTGATGATCGGATACTGCTGGCGCGCTTCGGCAGCTGCCTTGCGTCCGATCTCCACGTCCTGCTGCGGCGTGAAGTTATTTTTCGGCAGTTTGATCTGGGTCTGGGCGCCGGCGTCCGCGACGACAATGAGCGTCGTCGCCAGGGCAAGCCCGACCGAACGAAGCGCGCGACGAGGCATGTTTTCAAGCAGTATAGGCTACGCTCAGACTCGATGAAAACGTTCGGCGCCATCGCCTTGGTCGTCAGCCTGCCGGTCACTGCGCTCGCCCAACCCGTCAGTCTGTTCGACAAAGAGTCCCTGGATGGGCTCGCTGCGCAACTCACGAACACGACGGCGCCGATCGGTCTGACGGCGGCGACCTACGTGCCGATTACGGCGCGCGAGCGGATTGAATGGATCGTCATCGGCACGATCGGGCTGCAATCGCTGATCGTGGTCGGCCCGCTCTCGGCCGGCTGGCAGACCGCGTTCAACACGCCGGAAGAATGGGGTCGGGGATGGGAAGGCTTCGGCAAGCGCTACATGGCGCGCGAAGCGGATGTCGCGATTTCGAACAGCCTCGAAGCGGGCGTCGGCGCGATCTGGGGCGAGGATCCGCGCTACATCCCGTCGGGCCGGAAAGGCATCTGGCCGAGAGCGCGCTATGCGATGAAGACTGTGTTCCTCACGCAGCGGCGCGACGGCCGTCTCGCGCCGGCGTGGGGACGCTACGTCGGCAACACGCTCAACAACATCATCGAGAACTCGTACCTGCCGCCGAGCATCACGACGCCTGGCCAGACAGCGTTGCGCAGCGCGAACGGATTCCTTGGCCGGCTCGGCGGAAATCTCTGGGACGAATTCTGGCCGGACGCGCGACGGCTGATGTTTCAGCGCAAGAAAACATGAGGAGCGCGAGGCTCTAGCCGAGCGATTTCAGAACTCGCTCAGCGTCAGCGGAACCTCAGCGTTCTTCCACGCCTCGTCGCGCGCGTCCTTCACCCACTCCGCGTCGAGCGTCTTGCCCTGCCTGACGAGCGCCTCGTGCAATCCGAACAGCGATCGCGCGTTCCGTGGATGGCGATCCAGATCCTCGCGGAACACGCGCTCGGCGTCCGCGGGATTTCCATGCTGCAGCAACGCGGCGCCGAGCGATTCCCTGATCGGGTAGAACCAGACAGGCGGCTCGTCGTACGGCACCTGATCCGCGGCCGCAGTGGCTTTCGTCCACAGCTCCACCGATCGGTCGCGCGCGTCCTGCGCCCACGCGATGCGCGCGTCGAGGACGGTCCGCGCGACCGAGAGAATGGTTCTTGCGCTCTCGAGTCCCGTGCCGCCGAAAAGCGCCGAGTCGGGAACCGATCCGATCGTACGGTCGAGCGCGTCGCGTTCCACCGTGGCTTGATCGATCCGTCCCGTGCGTGCGAAGGCGACTCCGCGCGCGAATCGCCACCACGCGGTCATCACGGGACGATCGGCCGGCGGTGCCGGCAGCTGAAGAATCTCGTCGTGACGCGCGAAGCGGAGGAGCACCGAGATCGGCGCGACCATCATCGACTCGATCATCGGCATCATTTGCGCATGCGGCGCCAGCCGTTCGGCGAGCTCCGCCGCCGCGGCGCGCGCGTCCGTGAGACGCCCCTGCATCATGTGCGAATCGGTCAGGAAGTGCAGGTTGTGGGTGTAGTACGCGAGACCGTAGTAATTGTCCGCAGGCGCGGTCTTGAGGAACACGCGATCGGCTTCGGCGCCCGCAAGATTGGCACGGGCCGCGGCCGCGTGGTCGCCCGTCCTGGCGTAGATGTGCGCGGGCATGTGGACCAGGTGCCCGGCTGCCGGCGCCAGCGTCTCGAGCCGCTTCGCGCTCGCGAGCGCGCGCGCCGGACTGCGCGAGGCTTCGACCGTGTGGATGTAGTAATGATTCGCGCCGAGATGATTCGGACTGCGCTGCAGCACCGACTCGAGGACGCGGACGATTTCGTCGGTGCCCTCCGAGGGATGTCCGTCGAGCGACCACAGCTTCCAGGGCCTCAGGTTCATCAGGCTTTCGGCGTACAGCGTCGAGGCGTCGAGATCGTCGGGATGTCGCTTCGACAACTCGCCCATCGCTTTGCTGTACTCGCGGGCGAGCGCTGCGCGATCCGCCTGGCGATCCGCCGAATAGCGAACCGCCATCGCCTCGACGTATTCACGCTCGTGCTCGGGCCCGTTGGCGGCAAGCGTCCGTGCCGCGGCGATGGCGTCGAACGCCTGCTTCGCGCGCGGGTCGTCGACATCCAGGTTGTAGTTGGGACCGACGGCCCAGGCCACGCCCCAGTACGGCATCGCTGCATTGGGATCGAGCGCCGACGCCTGTTTGAACGCGCGCGCGGCTTCTTCGTGATTGAAGGCGTACACGAGCGCAAAGCCCTGATCGAAAAACTTCTGGGCGTCAGCATTCGTCGTCGAGATCGGATGGTGATGCTCGCCGAGGCCGCTCATGAGCTTCGGCACCGGCGATGGATCGGTCTGCGCGGCCGCGGGTTCAACCTGGCGGTTACCTGACCCGCAGGCGACTGCGGCGATCAGCGCGACAGCCGTCGAGAGAATTCGGACGCTACTTCTTCTTTTGCTGGGCGTTCTCCAACTCAGCTTGACGCGCGCCACGCAGCATGTTGCCGAGCGAGTAGTTGGCTTCATGACACGCGTACTCGAACAGCCGCTCGTTCGTGCCGACCCATGGGTACTCGCCGGTCCACGCGCGGTCCCACGTCTGCGGGTCGTCCACCGTGAAGCGGTAGAGCAACGTCTTCGCGTCCACGCGCGTGAAGCGCTCGACGACGTGAAGCTGGTCTGTGGAACCGTTGAACCGTGTCTTGCCGGTGAAGTTGGTCGTGTCGACCACCAGCGTGTCGCCTTCCCAGTGTCCGATCGAATCGCCCATCCACCGCCGGATGTGCTGCGGCAGGTGTTCGCCGCCCATTCTGATGACTCGCGCATCGTGCACCATCTCGTTCAGAATCAGGACGCTCGTCGGCGTCTGCACAATCTGCTTCAGGTTGTTGTAGAAGTAATTGGGCAGCGTCGGCGGACCTGACGTCGAATTGAATCCGAGCAGGCACCGCTCCGCGAGCGGACGAAGCTCCGGTCCGTCGAATGCGCCCGGAGGTCCGGCCGCTGCACCTTCCGCGGCATCCGGTGCGACGGCGCCCGCGAGCAGGGCGGCGTTGCGCTTGCGCGCGTCCGGCTTCATCGGCGGCATCTTGCCGTCCGGCGGATCGATGATGAGCGAGCTGCGCTTCTGGCCGTCCACCATGATCATATTCGTGCCGCCGGCGAGCCAGAAGTTGTTGTAGCCGCCGACCGCGCCGCCACCGAACTTCTCGAGCACCTCGAGGTACGACTTGGGCGTCGTATTTTCGCCACCGACCGGCGGCGCCGGGCGGTTCGGGTCGATCGGCGCGTCGTTCTTGACCTGGCGCTGCTGCTCGTAGATTTCGAGCGCGGCGGCTTCTTCTTTCGTCAGCACGAGATTCTTGACGCCGTTCGGACGCTCCACGGGCGTCATCGTCGCGACGTCGTACATCCCCTGTAGATCGGGGTGGCCGTCAGCCGTTCGGGGAACGGTCCTGTTCGCCGGACGGCTCGGCTGCGGCACCGGTTTGGTCCCCGGCGTAGCGGACTGTTGCCCCGCAACCGTTGCCGCGAACACTCCCAGAAACCCGACGGCTGCAACGATTCGCTGACGCATCGTGGATGTCTCCATGCAGATGATGATCGTGGAGAGAGTTGGCGATCTTGTCAAGGTGACCGGGGTGGGGCGGCCTCGACAGTGCGGGCGCCGTCAAGGCGGGCGGCGAGCGCCTTGAATTGCGGCGTCGGGCCCTTCCAGCGCAGATCCTCGACCGAATCGAAGACCTCCACGTCCGTCCGGAGCGTGGCAAGGTGGCGGAACAGGAGCGCCTGGTCCCGATTGTCGGCGAGCGTGCGCGAAAGACGCGCCGGGCTCGTGGCGTTGACGCTCCAGGTCCGCCAGTCGTCGGGAATCTGCTCGAGGTGCCCGAACCGGGCGAGGACGGCGGCCGCGGACTTCGCGCCCCAACCCGCAAGGCCCGGATAGCCGTCCGCCGCGTCGCCGACGAGTGCGAGGTAGTCGGGAATCGATGACGGCGGCACGCCGAACTTGGCCTTCACGCCGGCTTCGTCGAGGGTCACACGCGTGCGGCGATTCAACTGGACGACGCGCGTACCGCGAACGCATTGCGCGAGATCCTTGTCCGGCGTGCAGATGACGACATGTTCCACGCGCGCGTCGCGCGCCGCCTTGTCGGCCGCCGCCGCCAGCGCGTCGTCCGCCTCGAATTCGACCATCGGCCAGACGGTCATGCCGAGCGCGGCGACGGCTTCCTCGAGCAGCGAAAACTGCGACAGGAGATCTTTCTCGATGCCCGCGCCGGTCTTGTAGCCGTGCCACAACCGGTTGCGGAAGGATTCGATGACGTGATCCGTGGCGACGCCGATGTGCGTCGCGCCGGCGGTCATCATGCCGAGCAACGACCCGACGACGCCTCGAACGGCGGCGACTTCGCGGCCGTCGCGGTCGCGGGCGGACGGAAGCGCGTGGTAGTAGCGGAACAGCTCGTAGGTGCCGTCAACCAGATGGATGTCCAGACTGGCCTCGACGTAAGTCTAGCGGTTCAAGACGTTCAAGTGGTTCACGAGGTGCAGGCGTTCAACACGCCTCAAGTGGTTCTACAATTCGCGGATGCGACGGTCGCGGGCGATTCTCCTCGGCACGCTCATCGTCGGGACGCTGGACGCGCTCGACGCCATCGTGTTCTTCGGCTTGAGGTACGGGACGCCACCCACACGGATCTTCCAGAGCATAGCGGCGGGTCTGCTCGGGCGTGCGTCGTACTCAGGTGGCTTGCGCAGCGCCGCGCTTGGCGTGGCGCTGCATTACGTCGTCGCGTTCGGCATCGCGGCGACGTACATCCTTGCGAGCGCGAAAATTCCGCTGCTGAAGCGACGGTGGGTTCTCTGTGGAGCGGTGTACAGGTCTCGGCGCGTACTTCTTCATGAATCTCGTCGTCATCCCTCTGTCCGCTATCGGTCCGCAGCGCCTCACGCTCTCAGGTCCGTTCTTCAACGGCATCTTCATCCATGTGCTCGGCATCGGGCTGCCGACGGCCTGGCTCGCGGCCTCAGTCGCGCGTAGAACCTCCTGAACCGCGAACATCCCGAACCCTGCGAACATCCCGAACCCTGCGAACATCCCGAACCCTGCGAACTTCTCGAACCCTGCGAACTTCCCGCACGTCGCGCTAGCGATCCTTAATGTTCGCATGCCGCAATCCGCCGCCCCAGGAACCGGCGCTCCGGTTCGTTGCGGGTGTGCTCGAGAGCCGCTCTGAAAGAGTCTGCGGCTTCGACCCTCCTCCCCACGTCCAGCAGCAGCTGACCGCGCACCGACATGAGCAGATGGTATTGCCGCAGTTTGGGATCGGCTTCCAGACACGCGATGGCGGCGAGCGCGGCGGACGGTCCCTTGACCCTGGCGATCGCCACAGCGCGATTCAATTGAACGACGGGCGAGGCGTTCAACGCGAGCAGCTGATCGTAGAGCGAAAGAATCAGCGCCCAGTCGACTGAGGACGGATCGACGCCCCGTGCGTGGGTCGCGGCGATGGCGGCTTGCACGTGGTACTCCGACACCTCGGATCCTGCCATGGACCGATCGAAGTGTGCGAAGCCCATGGCGATCAATCGCTGGTCCCAGCGGCTCCGGTTCTGGTGCTCGAGCAGCACCAGTTCTCCCGCTTCGTCGACACGCGCCGGCAGCCGTGCGGCCTGCAGCGCCATCAGCGCCACGAGCGCGTGCACGCGCGGCGCGGCAACTGATGCGGACGCTACCAGCCGCCCGAGACGCAGGGCTTCGAGGCAGAGATCCTGACGGATGAGGTCTTCGCCCTCCTGGGCGGCGTAGCCTTCGTTGAACATGAAGTACAGGACGTCGAGGACCGAGTCGAGTCGCGCGGCGAGCTCCGGCCCGGCGGGGAGGTCCAGTGTCAGCCGCTCGTCGCGAATCTGCCGTTTCGCGCGGACGAGCCGCTGCGCGATCGCGCGCTCCTCGGCCAGGAACGCACGCGCGATCTCGCGCACGCTGAAGCCGCCAATCGTCTTGAGACTGAGCGCAACGCTCGTGTCCCGCGCGAGCGCGGGATGGCAGCACATGAAGATCATCCGCAGCTCGTCGTCTCGCAGCTGCTCTTCGACGTCCGGTTCGGACAGGGTGACGGTCGCGGATCGCGTCAGCTCGGCGACGATCGCTTCGGTCTTGTCGCCGAAGACGGCCTCTCGGCGGAGCGCGTCGACGGCGACGTTGTGCGCGACGCGAAAGAGCCAGCCTGCGGTGTTGTCGGGGACCCCCTGGTAGGGCCAGGTCTGCAGTGCGCGAAGCATGGCGTCCTGCACGCTCTCTTCCGCAAGCGCGACCCGCGCCGGTCCGAGCAGGCGAGTCAGGCGAGCCACGACGCGGCCCGCCTGATGTCTGAACAGGTGTTCGATGAAGACGCCCGTCTGGCCGGCGTCGATCACGATCCGTACAGTTGCCGGACCTCGATCGTGCCGCCGTAGAGCAGGTGCGGGTGGTCGAGCGCCCGCGCGACGGCTTCCTCGTAGTTCGCGGCTTCGATCGTGTAGTAGCCGCCCAGGACTTCTTTCGTCTCGCTGTACGGCCCGTCCGTCGTGCGCGGTTTGCCCCCCTGCGAGCGGATTACTCGTCCGGCGTCTTCGGCAAGCCGCTTGCTGTCCACGGTGAATGGCTTCTTCGACCACGCCATGTATTGTTCGATCGCCTTCTGCATGTCCTCCGGGCCGAGTTTCGCCCACTGAGTCGGGTCGTCATAGAGCAGCAGCATGAACTTCGACACGATGCCTCCTCGGGAAACTAGCGGACTCGCGTGTAGCGCACGCGTTCGGCGGTGGTTGCCGCGCCTTTTTGATAGAGCTGCCAGACGGTGTCGATCTGGTTGTCGTCCACGAAGCGGATCGAGACGTTGTGCATATGCGTTGCATCCGGATTCGCGAGGTTCGTGGCGTCCACGAAGTCGAAGGTGATTTCACCCTTCGTGCGGTCGTACGTCTGTGCCTGCATCCGGGGCTGGTTCCCCGCCATGCAGTAGTGGGTCAGCAGCAGCCGGTTGCCGTCGCGATGATACATGGTGACCATCGTCGGACGGCCGACGCCCGTTTCGCGTTCGACGAGCGTGCTGCCGCCGGCGATGAGTTCGTAGGACAGGCTCGCGCCGCCCGATGCGGCGTCGCCCTTCCATTCCCCCACCAGCGACTTCAGACGGTCGAACGCGGCTGCTGTTTCGTCCCCACCCATCGATGCGGCGTGACCCACCGGCGCGGCCATTGTGGTCACCAGCAAGAATCCTGCGATCTTCCACAGCCTCATATCAGCTCCTTTCGAACCAGAGACGAGTGGAGGGTGGCCAAATCGACAGACGCTGGACTGACGGGTGATGACGCCGCCGCACCCCGGTCGATGGCCGGTCGCGTCGATCAGGCCAGCGCGTTGATGTCGCCGTTCTCCAGAATCCTTTTGGGCGCGCCACGCTGGACGAGGTGGATCATCGCGAGACCGATCGTTTCGGTCGTGGTCACGTACCGGGGCGCAACGGCGTTGAGGAATGGATAGAGCGGCGCAATCAGCGCGTAGAGGAAGCGGTACACCTTGGTTTTCGACTTGATACCGTGCATCGGCTGCACGTAGCCAGGGCGAAACACGTACGACGCCTTGAACGGCATGCCGAGGATGGCGTTCTCGGTCATGCCTTTGACCCGGGCCCACATCACCGGGCCTTTCTCGCTGCTGTCCGCGCCGCTGCCTGAGACGAAGACGAACGTCATGCCCGGACTGCACTGCACCAGCGTTCGCGCCACTGCGGTCGCCATGTCGAACGTGACGCGGCGATAGCCTGCTTCGTTCATGCCGACCGAGGAGATGCCGAGGCAGAAGAAGCAGGCGTCGAGGCCGGAGAGTTGACCCTCGAGCGTCGAGAAGTCCTCGAAATCCTTGTGGACGATCTCGCGCAGCTTCGCGTGCGATTCACCGATCGGCGAGCGAACGATCGTCAGCACCGAGGTGACATCGGGATGAAGCAGGCACTCTCGCAGAACGCCCTGGCCAATCATGCCCGACGCGCCGAAGACGACAACCCTCACGTGTCTAAGAGTAGGTCGAGCGAGTCAGGTGGGTCGAGTGGATCAGCTGGGTCGGTTGGGTCGTGTAAGTCGGGTGGGTCGACTGCGCGAAGCGCTCCTGTCAGAACGGAATCTTTACCGCGAGCCGAACGACTCTGGGCGGCTGGACGGCGGTTTCCACGCGCGGACCGGCGCCGGTCACCTGCGCCTCCTCGACGGAGTTCGACTGGTTGAAGACGTTGTAGGCGTCGAGCGACGCGACAAATCGGCGCCCGCCAATCGTGAAGCCCTTTTGCAGGCGCGTGTCGACCGTCATCGAGAAGGTGAAGCGGGTCCGCCCGTTGCGGAACGCGCGCACCGCCTCCGCGCCCTGATTGAGGCCGTCGAGGACCACCATTCGTGCGAAGTGCTGACCGTCCTCGTAGCGACCCACGATTCCGAACGTGATGTCGTGATCGAAGAGGTAGGACATCGCGGTCTTGAGCGTGTAGCCGCGCTCGGTGAACAGGCGGCCCTGGGCGTAGGTCCGCGCATTCGGATCGATGAACACTTCGCCGATGACGCTCGCGTCGTTCTCGAGCGGCCCGAAGCCGCGGTTCGCCGACAGGCCCTCGGATCGCCCGGCCGTGCCGCCGGCGATGAGGAACAGACGCCTGGCGTGGACTTCTCCGACGAAATCGACGCCCACGTACGTGGCCCAGTCGTCCTGGGGATTCGTCAGCAGATAGCGATCGGCACCATAGGTTGACGGCGATCGGTTGTAGAAGATGAGCGTCTGGTCGTCCTGGCTGCCGATCCGATCGATTCCCGTGTCGGGCACTCCAATCGTCGTGTACGTGGACTCGGGAACGCCGATGTTGGCGACGCCGACGAGGGGCGACTCGTAGCGCGCGATTGCGGCCATGCGCACAAACGCATAGGGCCGCGGCCGTGACTCGAAACCGAACGTCATCTCGTTCAACGCGGGCCGGCGCAGCGCCTTGTCCACGCCGCTGAAACTGGGATCGCCGCCGCTCCCGGGACCCCATCGTTCGACAAGTGGACCGAGGGAGCTCGCGCGGGAGAGGTCGCCGCCGTTCCAGCGATACACGGACGCGGTCGGTGCCGTGGGATCGCCGTACGCGAGATCGCGCAGCGGCAGCCGATGACCGTAGCGGCCGGCCTGCACGAACGCCGCGATCTGCCAGAAGTCGGTGAGGTGGATGTAGAGCCCGCCGCGCGGAAACCAGTCATTCCAGCTGACGGGTTCGGCCGTCCCGTCGCTGGCGCTGCCGCGAACGGTTTCGAACCGCAGACCGGCGTTCAGAGTGAACCGCGGCGTGAGCGTCAGCGTGTCCGACGCAAACAACGACATTGTCGTGGCATGCCAGGACGAGACCGCAGCCGGATCGGTCCAGTCCCAGACGCGCGCCGGTAGTCCGTTGACCTTTTCACCAACGCGACCGGTAAACGCCGACTGCAGGCTCGTTGATCCGTGGACGAGCTCGATCCCTCCGAGTAGTTGATGGTGCCGGTCCGGTCCCGTCGTCCGATCGCCGTGGACATGCGCGCCGACCTGAATCAGCCGATCCGTGCCGTCGCCCGGGTCGAGCAGCTGCTGCACGGGACCGTCGGTCAGCCGCTCGATGACGATGGGCGTGGATGGTTGCAGATCCGCCGTGCGGCCCCGCTGCGTGTAGCCGCCGAAGACGCTCACGCCGACGGCGCGGTCCGCGAGCTGCCGATCCCACGCGACTTGCGCCGTGACCGCGCGGTCCCGTTCGCTGGCGGTCGGTTGATTGAAGGCCGCGTGATGCGCAAGCGGCGCTCGCGTTCCCTGAAACCAGCCGGTCATTCGAATGGCGCTGCCCGTCTCGGGCGTGGCCAGCAGGTTCACGAATACCGAGGCGAGGCTCGAATCCAGCGCCTGCTCGCTGTGCCGTTCGAAATCCGACGACCTGCCATACGTCGCGCTGATGAAGGCCCCCAGACGATCGGCGATCGCCGGACCGGCCACGACGAGATTGGCGGTGGCCGAATTGTTCAGCCGCGCGATGGCGGGCGGATTCTGCGTCGGCGATCCGGCGTTCAGTCCAGACGGAGACGCGGCCAGATCCAGCCAATTCGTCCATGCGTTGGACGCGCGCCGAGGCACGAGCGAGACCGCCATCCCCGGTGCGCTCGCGACCATCGGCATGATGCCGGTGGCGATGTCCACGGATTCCCATTCAGAGACACCGGGGATGAGCAACGGTGTCCCCGTGCCGCCGGGGTCGGTCATCTCGGCGTCGCCCAATCGGTAAAGCGTCTGCGTCCACGTACTGCCGTGAGCGCCGATGCGGACCGTTTCGCCAACGCCCAGCACTCCGGTTTCAAGACGATCCGAAATGACGTCAGGTCCCGTCGTGTCGAGGAGCGTGAAGAGGTTTGCGCCCGCAGGCAGCGTGCCCAGAGCGTCGACGGTCAGGGAACTGCCGAGCGGAGGTCGGTCTTTCGACGTCGCTGAAGAAGAGGTCTGAGCGCGAGCCGCAACGGGCACGCCTATCGCCACGGCCAGAGCGAGATAGAATCGGGACATGCCCGACAACGAAGCGTTCATCGATGCGATCAAAACCGGTGAATTCGATCGTGTGAAGGCAATGATATCGGCCGACCCCGGCCTCATCGAGGCGCGCAGCCGGACGGGCGACAGTGCGATCCTAACCGCTGTGTATCACCGGCAAAAGGAAATTGTGAATCTGCTGGTGTCGCGTGGCGTGTCGCTGACCGTCTTCGAAGCGTGCGCCGCCGGCGAGTTCGAGCGGGTCGAGCGCCTGCTGGGCGACAATCCGTCCGCCATCGGCGGCTTCAGCATCGACGGCTGGACGCCGCTGCACCTCGCCGCCTTCTTCGGCCACGGTAAGATCGCGGAGTTCCTGATTGGCCGGGGCGCCGATGTCAGAGCGCGATCGACGAACTCGAACGGCAATACGCCGCTTCATGCGGCCCTGGCCGGCAATCATAAGTTCGTCGCCGGGCTGCTGATGGGCGCTGGCGCGGACGTAGACGCGCAGGACGGCGAAGGCTGGCGTCCGCTGCACATCGCGGCGTTCAACAATAATCTCGACGCGATGAAGACGCTCATTGCCCAGGGCGCGGACGTCAACGCCTTGAACAAGGAAGGGAAGTCTGCGCTGTCGCTCGCGCAGGAGAAGAACCAGCGCGAGGCCGCCGCGCTGCTCAGGCGTCACGGCGCCTGAGCGTTCGCTCGGCGAAAGCCTCGCGCTCCGGCAGAATCGTCGAACTCAGCAAAGCTCGCGAACCCAGCGAACCTCGCGAACCTCTTTATTTCGCGGCCTGATGTCTTTGGCGAGCACGGTACGACCGGCGCCGTGCGATCGACCATGCAATTCCGGCAGGACGGTCATTGACCGGACGCGTGGCCGCACGGTCCAGCGGACTACTTTCGCTCGATGGTGATGGTGGTAATCGAGATCGGCTTCACCGGCCGATCGCCGGGCGCCGTTTTCGTCGAGCCGATCCGCCGGACGACGTCCATTCCGTCAGTCACTTCGCCGAACACACTGTGCTTGTTGTCGAGCCACGGCGTTTCCGCGAGCGTGATGAAGAACTGACCGCCGTTGGTGTTGGGCCCGCGATTGGCCATCGACAGAATGCCGGCCTTGCCGTGCCGCAGCGTCGGGTGGAATTCGTCCGGGAAGTTGTAACCCGGGCCGCCGGTGCCCTGCCCGAGTGGATCCCCGCCCTGGATCATGAAGCCCTCGATCACGCGATGGAACACCGTCCCGTTGTAGTAGGGCTGCGTGACCTTCTTGCCCGTCCGCGGATCGGTCCATTCCTTGGTGCCTTCCGCCAGGCCCGTGAAATTGGCGACGGTGTTCGGCGTTTCCGCGTCGAACAGCCGCACCGTGAAGTTCCCCTCGCTCGTCGTAAAATGCGCCAGCACCATAAGAGGGAATCATACTCGACGATCCGTCATAAGATGATGCTGCCGGTGAGAGCCCATTGGCATTGACGGGCCCTCGACGCCTCGAGCACTCGCTGACTAACTGCTGAGACCGAAGGAGCTGATCATGACACGTGTGTTGGCTGTGGCGGCAGCGGTGGCCGTTCCGACAATGGCGTTCGCCCAGGCGGGCGGAGCGGATCTGTCGAAGGCCAAGCTGAAGACGCCGTCCGCGCTGAACGAGAAGGCACCGGACACGTACAAAGCGAAGTTCGACACGAGCAAGGGCGCGTTCGTCATCGAGGTCCACCGCGAGTGGGCACCGCTTGGCGCCGATCGTTTCTACAATCTGGTCAAGAACGGGTACTACGACGACTGCCGCTTCTTCCGCGTCATCGACGGCTTCATGGCGCAAATCGGGATGAACGGCAATCCGGCGGTTCAGTCGGCGTGGACGAGCGCGCGCCTGCAGGACGATCCAGTGAAGCAGAGCAACAAGAAGGGCTTCGTCACCTTCGCCCACGCGGGTCCGAATACGCGGACGACGCAGTTCTTCATCAATTACGGCGACAACGCGTCGCTCGACAAGCAGGGCTTCCCCGCGTTTGGCCAGGTTACGTCAGGCATGGACGTCGTCGAGAAGCTGTACAGCGGGTACGGTGACGGCCCGCCCCGCGGCCGCGGACCCTCGCAGGGACAGATCACGGCCGAGGGCAATGCCTACCTGATGAAGGATTTTCCGAAGCTGGACTTCGTGAAGAAGGCGACGATCGAAAAGTAGGGGATGGTCGCGCGGGTCAGGTAGGATCGAGACTCAAGCGTGACCGGGCGGTCGGTACGTCCACGCCGATCGCCCGCACGCGTTTGCTCCGCGAGCGTTCGCCGTACACGATCGAGACCGACCGCTTCGGAACGCGAAGGACCCCGGCGAGGCGCTCGACCAATTCTGCATTAGCGGCATTCTTGATCGGAGCAGACTGAAGGCGTACGACCAGCTCGCCGTCACGCGTTCCCGCGATCCCGGGACGACTCGCGCGCGTCACGACTCGAACCTGAATGACAACACCACCTGCGACGGGTTTGATCACGACTCTTTTCCACTGGCGGCGGGGCCCCACCCCCGCCGCGTACTGACGCTGATGCTTCGTCGCGGCTTCACAGTTCGCTCCTCAGCATGGCCGCAGGCGCTACCCACCTGATCAAGCTACTCGACCGACCCGACCCCCCTGCACACCTGACCCGCCCGACCGTCCTGACCGATAGAATGCCTGAGATGCTCGACCGCGATCCGTTCGCCGTACTCGGTCCGCACGCCGACGACTCCGGAACCGTCGTCTTTCGGACGATGCAGCCGTCCGCACGGGCCGTCGCGGTCCGTCTGCTGGCTGCCGATCGGACGGTGCCGATGGTTCGCGTGAATCGTGAAGGGCTCTGGGAAGCGCGGGCGGCCGCGGAGGCCGGACATGACCGCGAGCCCGACTACCGCCTGCGCGTGACGTACGGCGACGGTCATCAGCTCGAGATCGACGATCCGTACCGCTACGGCCGCATCCTCACCGACTTCGACCTGCATCTTTTCGGCGAGGGCACGAACCGGCGGGCGTTCGAGAAATTCGGCGCGCACCGCATCCTGGTCGGCACGACGGTCGGCATTCACTTCGCCGTCTGGGCGCCCAATGCCGATCGCGTCAGCGTCGTCGGAGACTTCAACGGCTGGGACGGCCGCTTGAATCCGATGCGGCTGCTCGTGCCGGGTGGCGTGTGGGAGATCTTCATTCCCGATCTTCCGGATGGCGAGAAATACAAGTTCGAAATCCGCACCGGTCAGGGTGCGTTGCTGACGAAGAGCGATCCCTTCGGCGTGGCCTTCGAAACGCCGCCGCGGTCGGCATCGATCATCCGCGACATCTCGCGCTATCAGTGGCGCGATGCCGACTGGATTGGCACGCGTCAGACCGGTGACGCGTGGCTGACGCGTCCGTTGAGCACGTACGAGGTGCACCTGGGGTCCTGGGCCCGGGTGACCGAAGACGGGAACCGATCGCTCTCGTACCGAGAGCTCGCTGACCGGCTGATCCCGTACGTGAAGGAGTCGGGCTTCACGCATCTGGAACTCCTGCCCATCATGGAGCATCCGTTCACGGGCTCATGGGGCTATCAGGTTCTGGGTTTCTACGCGCCGACGAGCCGGTTCGGGTCCCCGGAAGACTTCAAGTACTTCGTCGACGAATGTCATCGCGCCGGCCTGGGCGTCGTGCTCGACTGGGTGCCCGGACATTTCCCGAAGGACGCGCACGGCCTCGCGCGTTTCGACGGCACGGCGCTCTACGAGCACGCGGATCCGCGTCAGGGCGAGCATCAGGACTGGGGCACGCTCATCTTCAACTACGGACGCAACGAGGTCCGGAATTTCCTGCTCTCCAACGCGCTGTTCTGGCTCGAGGAGTACCACGTCGACGGCCTGCGCGTGGACGCTGTCGCCTCGATGCTGTATCTCGACTACTCGCGCACGGCCGGGCGATGGATTCCGAACCGGTTCGGCGGGCGCGAGAACCTCGAAGCGATTTCGTTTCTCCAGCAGCTCAACACGCTGACCCACGGCGAGCATCCGGGGACACTGACGGCGGCGGAAGAGTCGACCTCGTGGCCCGGGGTCAGCCGTCCCGTGCACGTCGGGGGTCTCGGCTTCACCTACAAATGGAACATGGGCTGGATGCACGACATGCTCGACTACGTGCGCCAGGATCCGATCCATCGCCGCTGGCACCACAACAAGGTGACGTTCTCGGCGCTCTATATGCACAGCGAGAACTACATCCTGCCCTTTTCGCACGACGAGGTCGTCCACGGCAAGGCGTCGATGATCAGCAAGCTGCCCGGTGACATCTGGCAGAAGCACTCGACGCTGCGCACGCTGTACGGCTACATGTACGGCCATCCCGGCAAGAAGCTGCTCTTCATGGGCGCCGAGATCGCCCAGTGGCGCGAGTGGAACCACGACGGGAGCCTCGACTGGCACTTGCTCGACGATCCCACCGGGCCCCAGGCGCAGCTGCGCAGGTTCGTCCAGGATCTGAATCAGACGTACCGGCAGCAGCCCTCGCTTTTCGAGCTGGACTTCGATCCCGCCGGCTTTCGGTGGATCGACTGCAACGACAACGAGAACAGTGTCTTCTCGCTGGTCCGACGCGCGCGGGACGCGCGAGATTTCCTCGTCCTCGTGTTCAATTTCACGCCGGTGTCCCGCCAGGGATACCGAATCGGCGTACCGGAACCCGGCGACTATGCCGAGATTCTGAACAGCGACTCGACGACCTATGGCGGAAGCAATGTCGGCAACAGGGGCCACGTGGCGAGCGAGGCCGTCGCCGCGCACGGCTTCGATCAGTCGCTGTCACTGACGGTCCCGCCGCTCGGGTGTTTGTACTTGAAGAAGCGTGGCTGAGTCGCTCGGCTAAAGCCTCGCGCTCCGCCTGACCCACCCGACCCACTCGACCCACCTGACTCTGTAGAATTCAGCGGGCTTATGTCGCTACGCAATCGTCGCTCGACGGCTGTCGCGCTCGTGACGTTGGCGACTTTCACGGACATCGTCGCGTATTCGATCGCGATCCCCGTCCTCCCGGATTTCAGCCGACGCCTCGGTGCGTCACCGACGACGATTGGATTGCTCTTCGGATCGTTCGGCATCACGCTGCTGACGGTGTCCATCCCGATGGGTGCCGTGTCCGATCGGCTCGGCCGGCGCTGGCCGATGATCGGCGGTTTGATTGCGCTCGCGGCGGCGACGCTGCTGTTTGCCTTTGCCACGAGCCTGCCCTGGCTCTTCGCCGCCAGGCTGGTGCAGGGCGCGGCTGATGCCGTGACGTGGGTCGTCGGCTTTGCCCTCATCGCCGACCTCTACCCGACGGCGGAACGTGGCCGCATGACCGGATTCGTCATGTCCGGGACGATGCTGGCCGTGATGGTGGGGCCGTCGATCGGTGGCTGGTTGTACGAAATCGGCGGCCTCGCCGTGCCGTTCCTCGCCGTCACCGCGCTGGCCGCAGCGGGCGCGATCGCGTTCGCCTGGATCGATCTGCCGCGCGAGCGATCCGCGCGCGAAGTCGTGGCGGTCAGCACCGTGGTCCGCACGCCGGCGATCGCCGCGTGCGCGGTCTCGGTCGTCGCCGCGTCGGGCACGATCTCGATGATCGAACCAGTGATGGCTCTTCATCTGCATTCGCTCGGAATCAGTCCCGGCAGGATCGGCACGCTCTTCGGCATCGGCGCGATCGCCTCCACGATCGCACATCCGATCGTTGGACGACTGGCCGACCGGTTCGGCGCCGGTCGATTGACGCTCTTGGGGTTGATCGCGTCGGCCGGCAGCGTCACGCTCGTGACTCAGACCTGGAGTTTCGAGTCAGGCATCGTGCTGTTCATGATCGGCGCCGTGTCGAGCGCGCTGGTCGTGACGCCGTCCCTGACATTCATGGGCGAAGCCACGTCCGCGGCCGGCATCACGTCCTTCGGTGTCGCGTACGGGCTTTACAACATGGCATGGGGCGTCGGCCTGCTCGGCGGTCCGTCACTTGGCGGATTTCTCTACGACCGCATGGGATTTTCCAGATTGGCACTGGTGTGGGCGCCCGGTTTGATCGCCGTCACGGCGGTTCTGGCCAGAGTACAATCGAAGCACTCCCCGTCTTTCGATCCGAAGGAGCGAGTATGGCCCACCGACGGACTGTGACAGCGACACTGACGCTCGGCGTCGCGCTGCTCGCATCGCACGCCGTTCGCGCGGACGTTCGCGCGGACGAGAAATCGAAGATCGAGTTTTCAGGAATGCTCGGCCGCATGTTCAACATGTTCGGCGGCAAGGGCGCGCACGACGGCGTCGAGCGGTCGGTCGCGGTGAAAGGCGACCGCAAGGCATCGATGAACGACACGACCGGCCAGATCATCGACCTCGCGGAAGAAAAAGTGTACGACATCGACATCCGGAAAAAGTCGTACAAAGTGACGACGTTCGCCGAGCTTCGCCGCCGCATGGAGGAAGCGCAGAAGAAGGCGCACGAGCAGGCGCAGAAAGAGGACGGTAAAGCCGAGAAGAGCGCTCCGCCGGACCAACAGATGGAGATCGATTTCGACGTCAAGAACACCGGCCAGAAGAAGAACATCAACGGCTTCGACACCCATGAGGCGATCGTCACCGTCACCGTTCGTGAGAAGGGGAAGACGCTCGAGCAGGGCGGCGGAATGGTCATGACCACCGACATGTGGCTGGCGCCGACGATCAAGGAAATGAAGGAAATCCGCGACTTCGACGTGCGCTACGCCCAGAAGCTCTACGGCCCCGTCGTCGCCGGCGCGTCCGCAGAGCAGATGGCCGCCGCGACGGCGATGTACCCGATGATGAAGCAGGCCATCGGGAAGATGAACGCCGAAGGCGGCAAGATCGAAGGCACCGCCGTCATGACGACGACGACGATGGAAACCGTCAAGTCAGAGGAGCAGATGGCCGCTGATGCGAAGCCGGCCGAGGACCAATCGACCAAGAGCCCGTCCTCCGTCGGCGGACTGCTCGGCGGGTTGGCCAAGAAAGCCGCGGCGAAGAAAATGGCGAGCGGCGACGATGCGGGCAAGGCCCGGGCGACGTTCATGACGTCCACGACCGAGGTGTTGAAGGTCGTGACGCAGGTCAGTCCGGAAGACCTGGCCATCCCCGCCGGCTTCAAGGAAAACAGATAAGAAACCTGTCGGGTTCGGGGTGCAGGGTTCAGGGTGCTGGGTTCGGAGTTCCCTGAGCCTCGCTCGGTGGCTCTCCGCACGCAGAACGCACCACATCCAGTACGCAGCACTCCGGCACCCAGCTCTCAGCTCTCAGCACCTGGAACGCAGCACCCCGCACGCAGCACCCACCACCCAGCACCCAGCACGCAGCACCCAGCACGCAGCACCCAGAACTCAGAACCCAGAACTCAGAACCAAGAACGAACCCAGCACCCTGCACCTAGCACCCCGAACCCGACAAATTCCCCCCGCCGCTGCTCAGAACCGGTACCCGAAGCCGAACAGGACGCTCTGCGCGTTGATCGGCGTGTCAGCGCCGACGTGCGACAGCTTGTAGCCGACGTCGAGCGTCAGGTTCGGTGCGACGGCAGCTTCGATGCCGCCGCCAGCCGAGATCATCAACGCGTTCGACGCCGGCGGCTGCGTGAAGTCGCCAAGCGACACGATCTGCGACGTCACATCGTCTCCGGGGCTCGGCGTCGCGCCAAGCAGCGTGCCGCTGGAGTAAGTGAAGTGTGCGGTCGGCATCATGTGGGCGAGACCGGCGCCGCCGAAGACGTAGGGCGTGACCCGGCTGTGCATCGGGATCTGCACGCGAACGCCGCCGGTCGTGTACCACGTCGGCATCGTGGCGGTGCCCGTGACCGTCAGACCGCTGTTGAGGAGCGTGGCCGTCTCATCGTCGACGGCGGGCTGAAGTTGCGAGGACGAAAGATTGTGGAACTGCCCGATGTTGCCGTACACGAACACGTTCGGGGCCACGCGGATGCCGGCTTCGCCGACGAGTTGGCCTGACGTGTCGCTGGACGTGATCGAGAACCCTCCGGCGCCTCCAACATAAGCGCGGTCGGTTTGCGCGAGCGCCGGCGCTGCCGGCACTGATGCCAGCGCAAGTAGAACGATAAGGATTAACGGAATCTTCATGCGGACCTCCACGACAGCAACGCGGGCATCTTGGTGGTTGGACCGCGGAGGTGTGACCGAGGTGTGGCGCGGGGATGAAACGTCGATGTCGGGTTCAGGGTGCAGGGTGCAGGGTTCGTGCGGGGTTCAGGGTGCGGGGTTCAGGGTGCTGCGTGCTGGGTGCTGCGTGCAGAGTGCTGGTCAGGTTTCTGGGCGCTGGGCCCAGAACGCAGCACCCCGAACGCCAGAACCCCGAACGCAGAACCAAGAACGAACCCAGCACGCTGCACCCTGCACCCTGAACCCGACAGAGGGAGGCTATCCCCCCTGCGCCATCCGCTCGATGCGATCCCACTCCGTGTCGCTGACCGGCATCACCGACAGACGCGAGATGCGCACCAGCGGAAAGTCCTTGAATGCCGCGTCGGCCTTGATCTCCTTCAACGTGACCGGCCGTTTGAGCTTGCGGACCGGCGTGATGTCGACAACGGCCGCTTTTCCTGATTGATCGTTCGGGTCGGGATAGGCGTTGCCCGCGGCTTTCGCGACGCCGACGATCGCCCGCTCATCGCCGGTGTGATAGTAGAAGACGCGATCGCCCTTCTTCACCGCGTGCAGATGACGCTGCGCGACCGGATTTCTGACGCCGCTCCAGATGGCTCGCTTATCCTTTGCAAACGCGTCGTAGCTGTAGTGCGTCGGTTCCTCTTTGAATAGCCAGTTCATGTCCGTCATTTTACCGCCGCTCAAGGATCGGGTCCGTCCGCCGGTGCGCGTCCTGTTTGTCGGCATCAACCCCGGCATCCGGTCCGCCTCCATCGGACACCACTTCGCCGGGTATTCGAACCGCTTCTGGAAGCTCCTGTACGACGCGAAGCTCGTCGATGAACCGATTCGCGCGGAGGACGACGGCCGGCTTCCCGAATGGGGCTTCGGGATCACGAACCTGATTCCGCGCCCGACGCCGGGGATCGACACGCTCAGGCCGTCCGAATATGTCGCCGGCGAGCGCACGCTGCGACGCAAGGTTCGCAGATGGAAGCCTGAGGCCGTTGCGTTCGTCGGCGTGACCCTGTTCCGGGCCATCTTTCACCGGCGGGCGGGCGAGAGGGTCTCGCTCGGCTCGCAGCCCGAGACCTTCGAGGGCGCGCGCGTGTTCGTCGTGCCCAATCCGAGCGGGCGCAACGCCAACTTTTCCTATCGCGAGATGCTCGAGGCATTCAAGGCGCTGCGCGCGACGAGCTGAACCTGGAACGCCGACGACACTCTCGAATGAGCTATCCTTACGGCCCTCGGCAAGATCCTCGTGACTCGCATGCAAGTCCGGTGGCGGCTCTCACTCGCGGCTGTCGCGGGGTTTGCCGTTGTCATCCTCTGGGCAGTCGCGTCCAGGCCATCCAGGCCCTCGTCGGCTCCGTGGACGCTCGAGGTCGACATGCGCGTCTCCGACGGAAGGTTTGCCGAGGTGTTCTGGAGTGCCGACGTCTGGAGCACCGACGTCAGTTTCACGCCGGAGCGATCGGTTCGACTCCCGCTGCATGTGGGAGGAACCGAGCTGCAGCGGCTGCGGTTCCCGTTCCCGCCCCGGGACGTGCGGTGGCTCCGATTCGATCCCACCGATGCCGCTGGTGAGATCGTCGTCGGCGACATCGTCGTGCGCGAACCGACCGGTCGCGCGCACAGGCTGCCTCCGGATTCTCTGGAACCTGCGAACCAGATCGCGTCCGTCGATCGGCAGGACGGCGTCACGAGGTTCATTGCCACGCCGGGGGCAGGTGATCCCTATCTCCTTCTCCCAGTGGGATGTCTGACAGCTGCCTCGGCTGACCGACGGGAGCGACTGTCGTCCTTCGGCGTCATCGCGCTCTGTCTTGCGGTCCTGGTCACGTGCGCGCTCGGCGTCGGCTTCGCAGTGGCCGTGGCCCTCGCTGCGTTCGGGCCACAAGTCCCTGTCGGATTTTCGGACGGACTCGTTCCGTCCCTGCGGGTTGCGCTGCTGTGGATGGCCGCGCTCTTTATCGTCGTGTTCTCATCCAAGCTGCTGCTGATGCGGGCGTTTCCGATGACGGTGCCGTTATCGGATCAATGGGGCGGTGAGGGGGTGGGGCTTTACGTGCCGTTCAGCGAGTGTTGGATGACGTGGCGCTACATGTTCGCGCTTCATAACGAGCACCGCGTGTTCTTCACGCGACTTCTGGCGCTGGCGCTGCTCATGGGCAACGGCCAATGGGATCCGAGGCTTCAACAGGTCGTGAACGCGGCAATCCGGGCGTGCACGGCCGTGTGCCTCGTCGTCGCGCTCTGGTCCGCCAATCGGCATCGCCGCCTTGATCTCCTCGCGCTGGTGGTGGGATTGTCTTTCGCACCGCCGTTCGCCTGGGAGAACACCGTGTTTCCCTTTCAGTCTGCCTTCTATTTCGTCGACGTCTTCTCAATTCTGGCGCTGTGGTTGATCACCGGGCACGATGCAGGCAGCTGGCAATGGTGGCTCGGTGTGGCGGCCGCGCTCAGCGGCATGTTCGCCGCCGCCGGAGGGTTGCTGACGCCGCTGGCGGCCGCCGCCGTCATCTTGATGTGGCTCGCACGCGAGCCGCGCGATTGGCGACCGGCGCTCGCAAGCCTCTCAGTACTCGCGGTGGTGTCCGTCATAGGCGTGCTGACGGCGTCAGCGCCGATCCCGAATCATGCTGCGCTGAAAGCGAGATCTCTCTGGGATTTTGCGGGCTCGCTGGGCCACAACCTGGCGTGGCCGTGGATCGAGCAGCGCTACGCGGGCATCGTGATGTGGTTCCCGTTCGCGGCCTTCGTGATCGCCCGCTTCCGCAGACCCGGCGGTGAGGCGGTCGAGCGTTTCACAATCGGGCTTGGTGTCTGGGCACTCCTGCAGAGCGCTGCCTTGGCCTACGGGCGCGGTGCCGGGGCTCCTCTACCTGCGAACCGCTACGAGGACGCGCTCAGCATTGGGTTCGTCGTCAACACAATCGTGCTGATCCTGTGGATCCAGCGGACACGCGTGAGGACTACCGGACGACGGCTGGCGGCTGTGGCCGTCGCGAGCTGGCTCATCGTCTCGATCCTCGGCTTGGATCAGCGGCTGCGCGCCACGATATCAGCGCTCAGCGTTAACGCGCAGCTCTGGAAGCTGCAGGCGACGAGCGTCCGGCAGTTCGAGATCACGGGGGATTTCGCCAAGTTCGTGGCCAGGCCCGCGCTCGAGCTGCCATACGCGGCCCCTGTGTATCTTGCCCGGTTGCTCCAGCACCCGTACATCCACCGGATTCTGCCGGGCAGCGTGCGGACGCCCGTGCGCGTCGATCCGCGTGTCGTGAGCGACGAATCGTTCGTCCGCGACGGAGTTCATCCCACGATGCCAAGAGATCCGTTGACGCCAACATGGGGTTCGTATTCGTCTCGAGGGAATGCAGGCGAAGGACGTCTGGAGAGTCTGCCGATCTCGGCGTGTCGTGCGAGCTTCCTGAGGTTCGAGGTCGCGGGTTATCTGGGACTCCCGGGGGAGTACCTCGCCGTCAGGGAACTTCGGTCGGGTCGCGAAACCGAAGTCAGGCCAAGGCTAGCGCCGCACGAGGCCTGGACGCCGATCCTGGTACCGTGTCCGACAGGCCCCTACGTCATCATCGCGGCTGACGAGCGACCTGACTACTGGTTCGCGTTTCGTGATCCCGTCGAGATCGGACGCTTCTCGCCGACAGCCGAAACGCTCATCGAGTATTCCATTGGGATGTTGTGCGCCGGCCTGGCGTTGGCCGCCTTGGCAGCCCGTCTGACATGAACAATCGTGTTCGTTCTTCCAAGTCCGACCGGGCGCAACGCAACTTTTCCTACCGCGAGATGCTCGCGGCGTTCAAGGCGCTGCGCGCGGTCAGCTGATAACGGCCCGGTGCCTGCATCGTCGCGTAGCCTTCGGCGACGAGCGCGCGATTGCCGAGTCCGGCGTCCGGCCGCGACAGGCCGGTCACGCGCGCCAGCTCGCCGGGGATCGTCATGCCCGCGCCATCCAGAAAGGCGCGTGCGATCTCGCGCAGCGCGATATCGCGCTGCACGCGTTTCGCTCGGCTGAAGCCGTCGCGCCACCGAAAAGCGTCTGGAAAACGCCCGACCGCGAGGCTCCAGATGTAGGTGAATTTCGGCTGATAGAAGACCTCGCTCGGCACGACGAGCATTGCGGCCTGCAGTTCATCGAGCGCCTTCGTGAAGGCGTGTCGATCCCTGACGCCCGATTCATCGCGCAGATCCGCGGTGGCGATCTCCCATTCCCGGCGAAGTACGCGCAGGATTTTCCGGGCGTTGCTGCTCAATCGCCGTTTCTCGTCGGCGTGGCGCACGCCCCAGATCGCATGGAAGTGCGGGATCATCCGCGGTGCCAGGAACATCGTCTTGCCGCGGGCGAGCTTCGCGTAATACACCTTGCCGCGCGCGACCAGCTCGTCCTTCAGCGTCCAAGTCAGTGAGGCCTCGGCATCCTTCTGCACGTTGCGCGGCATGACGGCATCGCGCCGGCCGCAAACCGCCACGTAGAGCGACGGTCCCGGCCGCCGCGAATCGGTCAGGCAGGAGGCGAAACCGACCTGATCGATGAATCGTTCAGCATCGAAGGCGGTGTCGATCTGGCGCGTGGCTTCGCGGCACCAGCAGGCGTCGCGATGATCTTCGATATTGCCAGGCAGAGGCGGCCCTGGCGATCTGATGGCTCCCGCAGAGCGCCTTTGTGGCTTGACACGGCGCAGGCGGAGGGGTAACGTGCGCGACATTCCGTTACATATATATAACGTCCGCAACAGGCATTGTTCCAGTTCGGTCCGGAGACCACGAGCGAGCAGTTTTCACGGAGGAACAACATGCGGGGACGCCTAGCCAGAAGTGGCGCATCGCTGCTGGTGCTGCTGATGCTTGCAACACCGGCGCGTGCGCAGCGCACGACAGGGGAAATCATCGGCACGGTCACCGACGAGTCGAACGCGATTCTGCCCGGAGTGACTGTCACTCTACGGGGCGCGGGCGTCGCCGGAGCCCCCACTGCGGTGACGAGCGAGACCGGCACTTACCGGTTTCCTGCACTCGCACCTGGGGACTACACGATCGAGTACGCCCTTCAGGGCTTCAGCACGCTGAGACGCGAGAACATTCCCGTGGGCGTCGGTGCCGTGGTCGAGCTGCGGGTCGTGCTCAAGGTCAGCACGCTCAGCGAAACTGTCACGGTGACGGGCGACTCGCCGGTCGTCAATCTGGCGTCGACGACGGTGAGCACGAACTACAACAAGGAGTGGGTCGAGGCCGCGCCCATCCGGCATTTTTCATTCTTTGATCTCGTCAACTCGGCGCCCGGCGTGAGCGCGACGTCGACCGTCGGTTCCTCGACGAGCGCCACGACTCTTGGCAGCACCACGAGCGACAACGTCTACGCCATTGACGGAACTGATCTCTCGTCGCCGACGACCGGCACGGCGTGGCCGTGGCCGAACGCCGACGCGATCCAGGAAGTCGAAGTCCTGCAGCTGGGTGCGTCCGCCGAGTACGGCAACGTGATCGGCGCGGTGTTCAATGTGGTCACACGGCAAGGCGGGAATGACTTCCACGGAGATACGACGTACTACGGACAATCACAGGGTCTGACGGCGCGCAACACGACCCCCTCGCAGGAGTGTCAAGGCGTGTCGGGGGACTTGTTCACCCAAAACTGCACGGGCACCTCCCCTGCCGGGCTGCCTTACCATCGTAACCAGTTCACCGACTGGACGGTGCAGGCCACCGGGCCGATTATCCGCGACAAGCTGTGGTTCTTCGGGTCGTTCGAGTACCAGAACGATTACGAGTCGCAGCCCGGCACCGATCCGAACTATCCGACCAAGTCCACTTCGCGTCGCGTGTTCTACAAGCTCACGTGGAACATCACGCCGAATCACAAGCTGATGAACGGTTATCACAACGACTACTGGAGCTTCCCCGGCGTGCCGTCGGCCCTCACGGCTCCGAGCGCCGTGAACCTCGGACATGGTGACAACCCGACACCCAACCTGGTGTACACGGGCGTTCTGTCTTCCAAGACTTTCGTCGAAGCGCGCCTCGCCGGTTATTACGGCAAGGATTCCACCGATCCCTTGCAGCCAGGCGAACCGCGTGTCAAGACGCGTGTGATCGACAACGACACGGGGCAGATTACCGGCGGCATCTCTTCGTGGGGCGACGAGACCACGTGGCGAACCGGTATCAGCGGCAAGATCTCGCACCTCGCCGACAAGTTCATGGGCGGCAGCCATGACGTCAAGCTCGGCGTGCAGTACAACACCGGTGGTCGCGATGGCATCATCGGGATCAACGATTACCTCTACCTCGCGGGCGGCAAGCCGTCGTATGGATACACTCGGCAGCCGTGGCATCAAGGCGGCATCACCCACAGCCTCGGGTTGTACGCGGACGACACGTATCGCCTCGGCAACGTTGTCACGATGAACCTGGGTCTTCGTTACGACCATAGCCAGGCGACGTACCCGCAGTTCCCCATCCTCGACGCGTCGGGCAACCCGACGGGCCAACTGTCACCCGGCAACGACGATGTGTATCACTGGAACGTCGTGTCGCCGCGCATTGGCGCCACGTGGAAAGTGACCGATTCCGGCAAGACGGTCGTCAAGGGCTACTATGGTCTGCTGTATCGAGGGATCTTGCTCAGCGACTTCACCTCGGCCATCCCGTCGGTCACCGACAAGTTCCTCTTCGATTGCACTCCTGGAACGCCGTGCTCGGCGTCGTCAGGCCGGACGAATTTCTCGGTCGTCAGCAGCAGTGACAATCTGACGATCGATCATGGCTACAAGGACCCGTACTCGCACGAGGCGATCTTCCAAATCGAGCAGGAGTTGGCCTCCAACCTCGGTCTGCAGGTGAATTACATCTACAAGAAAGGATACGACTACCCTGGCTGGCACGACATCGGTGGTCAGTACGCGCCGTTCCAGACCATCGACAACACGGGAGTCGGCGCCACCAATAAGTCGATCACGACCTACAAATTGCTGACGCCGTTCAGTCAAAGCGTCTTTCAGATGACGAACGTCGCGGGGCTGTTCAACAGGTACAACGGCGTCACGGTCACCGGCACGAAGCGGATGTCCCACAACTGGCAGGGGACGCTGTCGCTCGTCATCTCGAAGTCCGAGGGGTTGGAGCCGTCGAGTATCCTCGGGCCGGCATCGGCTCAGAGTGGCAACCCTGGCACCTTCGGGACGATTGGCCGCGGGGGCACGAACGGCGGGCCGAACGACTACGTGAACTCGGAAGGAGTGCTGATCGGCGATCGCCCGGTGGTGGCCAAGGCGCAGATCGTCTACCACCTGCCTTGGGGATTCCTCGTGTCTGGAAACCTCCAGCATCAGACCGGCCGCCCGTGGGCGCGTCAGGTCCGTATTGGGGGCACGAGCTTCCCGACGAGGCCGACGGTGTACATGGAGCCGCTCGACGGCAGCCTTCGTCTGCCGAGTTTGAATCTCATCGACGCGCGCCTGCAGAAATCGTTCAACCTCGGCGGGCCCGGCGTCCATCTGGATCTCTTCATGGACGCGCTCAACCTGACCAACAGCGATACGAGCGAAAACGTTCTGAGCCGCCGCGGCGACCAGCCAGACTCGTACGGCGTGCCGTCGAGATACATCTACCCGAGACGGCTCCAGCTCGGCGCGCGGATCAAGTTCTAACTGGCTGGATAGGTCGGGTAGGTCGAGTGGGTTGATGGGTTGGAGCGCGAGCCTTCAGGCGAGCGAATCGCTCGGCTGAAGCCTCGCGTTCCGTATTTCTCCTCGCGCTCCTTATTTCTTCTCGATCTCCTTCAATCGGTCCCGCGCCGCTCCGAACTGCGGGTTCAGCTCCAGCGTTTTCCGGAAGTAGGCTGCCGCCTCGTCTGGCTTGTGCGCGCGCTGCAGCGTGAGACCCAGGTTGTACGTGTAGCGGGCTTCCTTCGGATCGCGCTGGATCGCCTCGCGAAATGCCTGCTCCGCCGCCCCCGGATCTTCCGTGGCGCCGAGGATCATCCCGACGGAATTCCACTGGGACGCCTCGGCCGGATCGAGCGCGATTCCCTCGCGAAACGCCGCCACCGATTGTCGGAGGTCGCCGCTGTCCCGATAGAGTTCTCCAAGACGACGGTGGAGCCGTGCGTCGGAGGGAACTGCGCGTACGCCGAGCCGGAGCGCTTCGATGGCGCCGTTGCGGTCTTGGGTTGCGACGCGGCAGTCGGCGAGCATCAGGTACGACGCGGCAAAGCCCGGCAGGCGGGGGATCGCGCGCTCGAACTCGCGCGCGCCGTCGCGCCAGCGGCCGAGTCCCACGAGCGCCTGGCCGTAGTAGTAGTGCGACTCGAAGCTGTCGATCCCGCGCGCCGAGAGATCGCCGAAGCGCGCCGCCGCGGCGGCGTATTTGCGATCCCGGAGCTGCTCGAGGCCTTCGTGAAGCAGCGCGTTCAGGACGCGATACTCGTCGATCTTGTCCTTGGGATCCGCGCCGGCTGACCCGACATCGGGCGCGCTGCCGCTCGTATAGCCGAGCGCGCCGAGCTTTTGAACGAGCTCTGCGGGAACGTCACGCGTCGCCGTCTTCTGCGCCGGCGCACGACCCGGCGCATCGTCGGCCAGATGACGGTCGAGCCCCGCGCGCAGGGCTCGCGCGCGCGCCGGCTCGGCGTCGGCGAGGTTGCGCAACTCACCGGGATCGCGCTCGAGATCGTAGAGCTCCGGTCTCGGCGCGAGGATGAACTTCCATCGTCCTTCGCGCACGCTTCGGAGGTCGCTCCAGCCGTAGTGGATTCGTGGCGTCAGCGATTCGGCGAACGCCGGCGCATCCTCGATTGCGGAGCCACGGAGTGCCGGAACGAGACTGCGACCTGCGATGTGCGCGGACGAGGGGATGGGGACACCGGCAAGATTCAGAACGGTGGGGTAGAGGTCGATGCTCTGGATCGTCGTCGAGATCCGTGTGCCGGGAACGATGCCCGGTCCTCGCAGGAGCAACGGCACCCTGATCGTCGCGTCGTACAGGAAGAATCCGTGCACCGCTTCGCCGTGTTCACCGAGTGCCTCGCCGTGGTCCGACGTCAACACGATGAGCGTGTGCCCCGCAGACCGAGGCGTGCGAGGGCGCTGTCCAGCCGCCCGACCAGATCGTCGGACCATGCGACCTCACCGTCGTAGGGGCGGTCCGCGTATCTCGACGCATACGGCTCCGGCGGTTCGTACGGCGCGTGCGGATCGTACAGGTGGACCCACGTGAACGTGCGCTTCTGCGCGTGGTCCTCAAGCCATCTGACGGCGTCTGCTACCGCTACGTCGCCGCGTTTCTCGAGGATGTCCAGAAAACGCGCTTCGTCGGCCGCGTCTGCGCCGAGATCGAATCGATCCGAGAAAGTGTCGAAGCCTCGCCCAAGGCCCGATTGCGCGGACAGCACGATCGACGACACGAACCCCGCGGTGTCGAATCCGGCCGACCTGAACGCCTCGGCCATCGTGGGAATGTCCGGCGCCAGCGCTCGCGAGATGTTGTCGCGGATGCCGTGCTGCGCCGGGTAGAGTCCGGTGAACATCGAAACGTGCGAGGGCCGCGTGATCGGCGCCTGGGCGCTGGCCGCGAGCGCCAGCGCGCCTTCCTGCGCGAGGCGATCCATATTGGGCGTCGCGACGTCGCGGTTGCCGTACGCACCGAGACGATCGGCGCGCAGCGTATCGATGGTGATGAAGAGCACGTGGCGTATGTCGGCCGGCGCGCTCGGTGGAGGTTGGTTCGAGGCGCAGCCGCTCAGCAGGCCGGCCGCGAGAAGGACGAATCGGTCAGCCCGCACGCCGCGACTCCAGCTTGCGGCCCGCCGCCTCTTCACGAGCGGCGTCGTTCATTCGGCCCTGCCGCGTGTAGACGTCGGCCAGGACGAAGTGACCGAGCGGGGCGATTTCAGCATCCGGCTTAAGCCCGATGCCCTTGATGGCAGCCTTTTCGGCGCCGCCGAGATCGCCGAGATCGAGCCGGGCCTTGGCGAGGTACAGGTAGCCGGTGCCGAATTCCGGATTGGCATCGACGGCCAGTTCGAAATGACGAGCCGCCTCCGCGGTCCGGCCCGCAGCCGTCAGCAGCTTCGCGAGGTTGAACTGCGCGCGGTACGTCTTGGCGTTGCGCGCGAGCTCGGCCTGATATTCGGCGATGGCCTTCTCGGGCTCGCCGCGCGCTTCGTAAACGAGCCCGAGGTCGTAGTGCGCCATCGGCTCGTTCGCTTTCTCCTTGAGCGCGTCTCGCAGGCTCTGCTCGGCGGAGTCGTACTGTTTGAGCTCGATGTAGCACTCACCGAGCTTAGTGAGGAACGCCGGGCGCTCGACGTTGTCGGCCACTGCACGCTTGAGCGCTTCCTCGGCACGCGTAAGCTCACCGCGCTGCATCCAGATGTCCGCGAGCTGGTAGCGGGCCTTTGAGTCGCGAGGGTTGAGAACCAGCACGCGCTCGAATCCAGCCTCGGCCGCTTCCACTTTCCCGGCCGTCCTGTACGCGACGGCCAGGCTGAACGCGGCGCTCTGATTTTCCGGATCGAGCGTGAGGGCCTTCTGATACGCCGCGAGCGCCTCCTTGTCGCGCTTCGCTTTCGTGTTCATGTTGCCAAGCATCAGGTAGGCCTCGACGATCTCAGGATCAGCCGCGAGTGCCCGGCGCACCTTGGCGATCCCTTCGTCGATTCGCCCATCGACCGAATCCAGCCCCGCCTGTTTCATCAGGTTGTACAGCGCGATCTTGTCTTTCGGGTCGCCGCGTGGCCGCTGCTCCATGACCGCCGGACTGATACTGCCCGCCACGTACCCCAATGCGCGTAGTCGGGCCTCGACGTCGGGATCGACTGGTCGCGGTGCCGCGGCCGGGCGTCCGGTGACGGACGTCCGCGCAATGAAATCGCGAAGGGCCCGCTCCTGCGTGTCGGCTCGCGCGGCATTCGATTCCGCGAGGTTGTGTGTCTCGCGTGGATCGTTCTGCGTGTCGTAGAGCTCGCGCTTCGGCGCCGCGATGAAGTGATAGCGCCCGTCTCGGATGCTCGTCAGCTCGCTCCATCCATAGTGATGACGCGGATACCAGGTTTCCGACACCGCGACGAGATCCAAGCGCGCGCCTCGTGTGAGCGGCAGAAGGCTCTGGCCCTGGACAACCTTCGGGACCTCGACATGCAGTAGGTCGAGCACTGTCGGCATCACGTCCACGATGCGAACCTGATCCCGAACGACACGCGGCTCGAGGCCCGCTCCGGCGATGATCATCGGAATCCGGATCGTGGAGTCGTAGACGAAGAATCCGTGTTGTTCTTCGTCGTGCTCGCCGAGCGATTCACCGTGATCGCCGAGCGCGACGATGATGGTCCGATCCAGCCGGCCTGCGACCCGGAGATGTTCGATCAGTCTGGCGATCTGGGCGTCAGCGGTCGCGACCTCAGCGTCGTACGCTCCGACCATCGTCGGCGGAAACCGCACCCGGAAGGACTCGGGCGGATCGTAGGGCGCATGCGGTTCGTAGATGTGCACCCATGCGAGGAACGGATTCGAGACGTCCTGATCGAGCCACTCGATCGCTTTCGAGACGACCTCGCTGGCCGGGCGCTGGACGGCATCGAGCCCGACGTCGAGCCGGTATTGCGACAGATCGAAGTTATCGAAGTACCGGTCGAAGCCCTGGCCAATACCCCACCGGCCGTCGAGGACGAAGGCGCCGAGATGAAGCCGCCCGTCCGGTAGCCCGGCCGCGGAGCAGTTTAGCCAGAGTCACCTGATCGTCGCCGAGATAGTAGCCGCCGTTGTCCCGCACGCGTGGTACGCAGGGAACGTTCCGGTCATCAGCGATGAGTGCGCCGGAAGCGTCAGCGGGGCGACGGTTGTCGCCTGCTCGAATCGAAGGCCGCGCGCCGCGAGCGCATCGAGGGCCGGCGTCTGAGCGGCGGCGTAGCCGTAGCTGCCCACGTGATCGGCGCGCAGCGTGTCGATGGTGATGAGGAGGACGTTCGGCCGACGGTCCCGGCGGGCGTTCGAAACGGCGTACCAGGTGGCGGCTCCGACCACCACCGCCGGCACGACGATCCAGAGAAGTCTCCTGACACGGGTGGCCGGCATTTTGGACACCGTCGCCATTGTAGCTGACGTCATCTTCGCCCTCGCTCGGCTGAAGCCTCGCGCTCCGTGTTCCTCGATCTGCTGAAGCCTCGCGCCGTGTTCCTCGCTCTGCTGAAGCCTCGCGCTCCATGTTCTTTTATGGTTGTGCGCGCACAGGCAGCTCGATAGAATCCGCGCCAGCCACTCAGGCCAGGAGGTAGACGACATGAGACTGTTCCGAATCGGTGTCGCGTGGCTGCTCGTGCTCGGGCTGAGTACCGCGGGGTTTGCCGGTGACCTGCGCGAGAGCGTCGCGAACGCGACGTTCGATCAGACGGCACCACAGACGCAGCAGCAGGGCATCAAGATTCCATCCGCCTATCTCTGGCCCGGCGTTGCGCTGTTCGTCGGCGGGATGTCGATGGCGCTTTACGGTTTCCTGCACACGAGCGGTGGCGACTACGTCACCGTGCCGCCGCCCGGCCAGGGCGGTATATCGACATCGTCGAACACGGCGCTGGGCGCCTCTGGGCTGGCGGTTGCGGCAGCCGGCGGGGCGGTGCTGTTCTTCGGAGCAAAGAAGGGCAAAGCCGCGCCGTCGATCGCCGTGGGCCCTGGTCGCGTGTCGGTCACAAAGCGCGTCTCCTGGTGAATCATCGACGAACGGGGCGCACGCCCGCGGCGATCTCGGCGGCGAGCGTCGTATCTCCGCTTTCCTGAGCCAGACGCAGCGCGACCTCTGCGTTGCGCACCCGCGGATCGGCGGTCGTGGCCAGCAGGCGCGCCAGGTTGTGTTTGAGGTTCACGTCGTCGGGATGGGCCGCCACTGCGCTTTCAGGACCGCTGACGCTTCCTGATCATTTCCCGTCTGCACGAGCGCGAACGCCAGGGAATTTGCCACCTCGGAATCCTTCGTGCCATCGGCGATCGCCTGACGCAGTTTGGCGATCGCGTCGCGGAACTGTCCGCGTCGCGTCAGCAGAACTCCGAGCGCTGCCCGCGCGTGCGTCCGCTTGCCGTCGAGCGCGAGCGCCCGCGCGTACTGAGCGCCGGCTTCCTCCAGACGACCCGCTTGCGCGAGCCGGTTGCCTTCGCGCTCCGCGAGCGACGCCTGAAGAGGGCTTCGGGATCACGAACCTGATTCCGCGGCCCACGCCCGGGATCGACACGCTCGAGCCGTCCGAATATGTCGCCGGCGAGCGCACACTGCGACGAAAGGTTCGCAGATGGAAGCCTGAGGTCGTGGGGTTCGTCGGCGTGACGTTGTTCCGGGCCGTATTTCACCGGTGGGCGGGCGAGCGGGTCTCGCTCGGCGCGCAGCCCGAGACCTTCGAAGGCGCGCGCGTCTTCGTCCTTTCGAATCCGCGGGCGAAATGCGAATTATTCCTATCGCGAGATGCTCGAAGCGTTCAAGGAGTTGCATCGGGATACGGGCCCCGCGCCTGCATCGTCGCATGGCCTTCGGAGACAGAGGCAGTTGTCGAGTCCGGCGCCCTCGTGACGCCTGTGCCGACCGCCAGCTCACACCAACGCCGATGCGATCCAGAAGATTGAAGTGATCCAACCGCACCGTCACCGATGAGTATTGACTTGACCCGAAGCGCAATCCCATAATGCGCGCGCGGTCTTGTTGCTACGCTCGGTGGGCTTGGAGGAACTGATGCAGCGCTTTTTGACGGTAGTCTGCGCCGTGGTCGCACTGTTTGCACTGCCATCGAACGGGTGGGCGCAGCGCACCACGGGTGATATCCACGGTGTCATTACGGACGAATCCGGTGCCGTGCTGCCCGGCGTGACGGTCACGTTGAAAGGGCGGACGGTGGCCGGTGCCCCCTCGGTCGTGACCAACGATTCGGGTGTGTACCGGTTTACGAACCTGCCGCCCGGTTCCTACGATTTGTCCGCGGAGCTTCAGGGATTCGCAACCAGCGACCAGAAAGGTGTCGTGGTAGCGCTTGGCGCGACGACGGAACTGAACGTCCTGCTCAAGGTGAGCGCGCAGTCGGAAACCGTCACCGTCACGGCGCAGTCGCCGGTCGTGGATGCCACGACCAATCAAGTGGCGACCAACTATTCGCACGAGTGGGTCGCCAATGCACCGGTACGGCGGTTCACGTTCTTCGACCTTATCAACGCTGCGCCTGGAGTCAGCCCCTCCACGTCGACGAGTTCCCGCTCGCAGTCGTTCGGGTCAGCGACCAACGAAAACCTGTATTTGATCGACGGCACCGATTTCACGGCGCCGTTGACCGGTGCGGCGTGGCCGTGGCCAAACACCGACGCCATCGAAGAAGTCCAGATTCTCTCGCTCGGCGCGCCGGCCAGCTACGGCAACGTCTCGGGCGCGGTGTTCAACGTGGTCACACGGCAGGGCGGCAATACGTTCAAGGGCGATGCAAACTTCTACTTCATGAATCAGGGCCTGACCGGGCGGAATACCACCCCGGCCCAGGACAACAACCTGCCGTACCACCGGGACGAATTCAAGGACATGACCTTTCAGCTCGGCGGGCCGGTGGTGAAGGAAAAGTTCTGGTTCTTCGGATCCTTTCAATATCAGAAGGACGCCGATTCCCAGCCGGGCACCGACCCCCAGTACCCCGCTCAGTCGTCTGCGAAGCGCTACTTTTACAAGTTGAACTACCAGGTGAACAAGAACAACCGAGTGCAATTCCAGACGCACGACGACTTCTATCGCATTCCGGGCCGTGCGACGGCCGTCACGGCGCCCAGCACCATCGCCGTCGAGAGCGGCCACAATCCCTCTCCAGGTTTCGTGTGGACGTCGGTGCTGAATTCGACCACGGTCGTCGAAGGCCGCTATTCGGGTTTCTATGGCAAGGACCACGGGGACCCGCTGAACGGCGGCCCCCGTGTCGCGCGCCGCTACAACGACCTCGACACGGGGCAGATTACAGGCGGCATCTATTCGTGGTACGACGGCAAGAGCCAGAAGACCGCCTTCTCGGGCCAGCTGACCAAGTTCGCCGACAACTTCATGAAGGGCACGCACGACTTCAAACTCGGCGTCCAGTACAACAGCGGCCTGGGCGAGTACACATACGGCCTGAACGATTACATCTACACCTACGGTGCGACGCCGGCGTACGGGTACACCCAGCTGCCGTTCAACCAGGGCGGCCGGATGAAGTCGCTCGGCATCTTCGCCGACGACGCCTATCAGCTCAAGCGAGTGACGATCAACGTCGGCCTCCGATACGACAACAGCAAGGCCTATTTCGCCCCGCAGGATCTGCTCGACGCGAACGGCAATCCGACCGGCCAGCAGTCGAAAGCCGTGGACCAGCTGTTCCGGTGGCAGGTCGTCTCGCCTCGCGTGGGCGTCAGCTTCAAGCTGACTGACAGCGGCTCGTCGGTTCTCAAAGCCCACTATGGCCGCTACTATCGAGGCATCGTGACCGGGGAGTTTGACAACACCACGCCCTCAATCAGCCCACGGTATCTGTTCTCGGGTCTCTACAGTTCTGCGGGCGTCCCGCTCGACAAGGAGCTCGTCAAGGACAACACGAACCTCAGTGTGGATTCGAACCTGAAGAATCCTTACACCGATCAGTTCATCCTGGCTTTTGAGCAGCAGATTTCGACCATCGGATTCTCGGTCAATTACGTCCACAAGCATAGCGATCAACAGACCGCGTTTCCGGACGTGGGAGGCACCTACAGGCTCGTTTCCTATGCCGCTCCCGCTGGGGCGAACGTTCCCCAGGTGTACCAGCTGACGAGTGGATTGGCGTCGCGTCAATTCATGCTGACCAACGATGATCGGATGTTCTTCGACTACGACGGCGTCCAGTTCGAGCTGAAGAAGCGCATGTCGAACAAATGGCAGGCCAACGTCGGCTTGACGCTCTCGAAAGCAACCGGCCGCCAGGGCTCCAGTTCGGCGATTTCGACGCCGTTGTCGTCGCAGATCAGCACGGCAGGAACCTTCGGGCAGAATCCCAACGACTTCATCAATAGCGACGGCCGGGTCGTCGGTGACCGTCCCGTCGTCTTCAAGACCCAGATCGTCTATCAGCTGCCCTGGGGGCTGACTTCATCCGCCAACTTCATGAGTCAGTCGGGCAAACCGATCTACCAGGAAATTCGCGTGGCTGGCAGCGTCACGGGCCTCGGCACGACACGCATCGTCGCCAATGTGCCCGACGGATCGCTGCGGACTGCGCAGTGGACGACGCTTGATGCCCGGCTCGAGAAGGCATTCAAGCTGGGAGGTACCGCTGAAGTGGCCGCCTTCGGCGACTTCCTGAACTTGTTCAACAGCGACGCAAACGAGAGCGTGCTCGATCGCCGCATCGGCAATTCGAACTATCTGGTGCCGTCGCGCTTCATTCTGCCGCGTCGACTGATGCTGGGAGCAAAGTTCAGGTTCTAACAGTCGGTTCGAGTGACCTACTGAAGCTCTTCGAGCCGCTGTTGAGCGGCCGTAAACCGAGGGTCGAGTTGCAGCACGCGGCGGAAAGCCTCCGTCGCCTCGACCCGCTTGTTCTGCCTCGCGAGCGCCAGCCCGAGGTTGTAGGCGTATTGTGCGTTGGCGGTATCCCGGGCGGCGGCTTCGCGAAAGGCCTGTTCGCCGCCGGGCAAGTCTCCGCTGCCGCCAAGCACCATCCCGAGTGAGTTCCAGTAGGAAGCTGTGTCGGGGTCAAGGCGCACGGCCTCGCGGAGCGCCTGCGTCGCCTCCGTGGTCCGTCTCAGATCTCTGTACAGCTCTCCGAGCTTGACCCGAATCAACGCGTCGGCCGGAGCCAGTGCCGCGACACGTTCATAATCGCGCACGGCCTCGGCAACATCTCCAAGTCGACGTCTGATGTCTCCCTCGCGCTCAATCAGCCGGGGATCGTCCGGTGACGCCTTCAGGCCGCGCGCCAGCGCGTCGAGCGCCAGATTGGCCTTCCCTTCGGCCATGTGCGCTTCGGCGAGGCCGAGATAGGCGGCGGTGTATCCCGGCAGCTTTTCGAGCGCGCGCTCGAAGTGAACCGCGGCCTCTTTCCAGCGTTTCAGGCCGGCCAGCGCGCGGGCGGCATAGTAGTGTGCTTCGAAGCTGTCGATCCCCAGGGCGAACAGTCTCTGGAAACGCGAGAGGCTGGCGGCAAAGCGTCCCTCTCGTAGCCCGATCAGCCCTTCGCGCATCAGCGTGTTGAGCGTTTGATACTCGGCGATTTTGTCCTTCGGATCGGCACCCGATACTTTGGGCATGGACGAACCGGTCGGGCTCACATATCCCAGGGCGCCGAGTTTTTCGAGCAAGTCCGGGGATACCGTCTCGTTGGTCGCGCCGACGCCGCGCAGTGCCGACTCCTCCTTTCGGAGGCGCTGCTCCATTCCAGCGCGAAGGGCGCGGGCGCGCTGGGGGTCGCGGTCGACGAGATTCGTCAGCTCGCCAGGATCGCGAGACAGATCGTAGAGCTCGGGTCGAGGCGCCAGGATGTATTTCCATCGGCCGTCGCGCACCGTTCGAAGGTCGCTCCACCCATAATGGATGAGCGGGACCAGCGACTCGGCAAATGCTGGTTCTTCGTCGATGGCCGCGCCGTTCAGTGCCGCCTTCAGCGATCGCCCCGAGACGTGCGGCGTCGAGTCGCCGAGTCCCAGCAGATCGAGCGCGGTCGGCATCACATCGATCGTGCGTGCCAAGGCGTTCAGGCGCGTACCGGGCACAATCCCGGGACCACGCACGATTAATGGAACGTGCAGCGTCGTTTCGTAGACAAAGAACCCGTGCACCGCCTCGCCGTGTTCCTCCAGGCCTTCGCCGTGGTCGGACGTGACGATGAGCAGCGTGTCGTCGACCAAGCCCGCCGCAGCGAGCGCGGCGTCAAGCCGGCCGACCAGTTCGTCCGACCAGGCAACCTCGCCGTCGTACAGGCGGCCCGCATAGCGCGACGCGAAAGGCTCGGGCGGCTCGTAGGGATCATGCGGGTCGTACAAGTGCACCCACGCGAACCTGCGTTCGGGTCCGGGCTCTGCAAGCCAGGCCGTGGCTTCTCCAACCGTTGTGTCCCCGCGCTTCTGGATGGTGTTCAGGAATCGGGCGTCGTCTTCTCCGATCTCGAACTTATCCGCGTAGTGGGAGAAGCCGCGGCCGAGCCCCGACTGTTTCGACAGCACGATCGACGACACGAAGCCTCCGGTCTTGAATCCGCGCTGTTGCAGGATTTCAGCGAGGACCGGGACGTCCTTTCGAAGAGGCGGCGAGACGTTATCGCGAATGCCGTGCTCGGCGGGATAGAGACCCGTAAAAAGCGAGATGTGCGATGGCCGCGTCAACGGCACCTGCGCCGATGCGTGGAGGGCCATCGCACCCTCACGGGCCAAGCGATCGAGGTTCGGTGTTGCGACCGTCGCATTTCCATAGGCGCCGAGCCGATCGGCTCTGAGCGTATCGATGGTAATCAGCAGGAGATGGCGAGGCGTACGCGCAGGCGGCGCCGCCGTCTTCTGAACGCACGCCGCGCCGATTGCGCATAGAAAGAACGCGATCGCGCCCTTCATTGTTTCCCGCCGCGTTCTGCGCGCCGTCCTGCCGCGGCCTGGTTGGCCGAATCCGCCGGGCGACCCTGGCGTGCGTAGACGTCAGCCAGAACGTAGTGGCCCAAGGGGACCATTGCCGCGTCCGGCTTGAGCGCGAGACCGCGAGTAGCCGCCCGCTCCGCGCCAGCCAGATCGGCGGCGTCGAGCAGCGCCTTCGCCAGGTACAGATAGCCAGTACCGAACTCCGGGTTCTTGCTCACGGCCGCCTGAAAATGTTTCAGCGCGTCGGACTGGCGACCGGCTTCGGCGAGCAGTTTCGCCAGGTTGAAGTGGGGCTGGTACAGTTTCGGGCTGACGGCGATTTCTGACTCGTAGTTGGCGGCTGCCGACTGCCAGTCGCCGCGCGCTTCGTAGACCAGCGCGAGGTCGTAATGTGCCATCGACTGATCAGGCTTGAGCTTGATGGCCTCCGTCAGCGCCGTTTGTGCGGCGTCGTAGCGCTTCAATTCGATGCGTGCCTCACCAAGCTTGACGAGAAACGCCGCATGATCGCCATCGAGGGTCAGACCTTTTTCCAGCGTAGCCGCCGCCTCTGCGAAGTCGCCGCGGCGGGCAGACAAGTCGGCCAGCTGATAGAGGGCCCTTGCGGCCCGCGGATTCAGTTGCTGCACCCGTTCGAAGCCCGCGCGCGCTTCGTCGAGCTTTCCTGAATCGCGATAGGCGAGCGCCAGGCTCCATGCGGCGCCTTCGTGCTCGGGGTCGATTGCCAGCGCTCGCTTGTATGCGGCGATTGCCTCAGCGTGCCGGCCCGCCTTGACGTTCATGTTACCGAGCATCGTGTACGCTTCGATCACCTCGGCGTCGGCGTCGAGTACCCGGCGGACCTTGGCGATCCCTTCGTCAAGGCCACCGTCGACGGAGTCCTGTCCTGCCAGTTTGAGCAGATTGTAGAGGCCGATCTTGTCTTTCGGGTCGCCGCGCGGCCGATCGGCCAGTACGGTCCGGCTCACCGTTGCGGCCACGTACCCGAGCGCGCGCAGCCGCTCTTCCGCCTCGGGTTCGATCGCACGTGGTTTCTGCGGCGTTGCCGACACCGCCGTTCGTGCGGCCATGTCGCGCAGCGCCTTCTCGAGCGCATCCGCCATACGCGGATTCGACGCCGACAAGTCGCGCGTTTCGGCCGGATCGGTCTGTGTATCGTAGAGTTCACGGCGAGGTGCCGCGATGAATTTGTAGCGGCCGTCGCGCACCTCCGCCAACTCGCTCCAACCGTAGTGGTAGCGCGGATACCACGTCTCGCCGAAGGCGAGCAGGTCCAGTTTCGTGCCGCGTCCCAGTGGCAGGAGACTCACGCCTTGCACCGCCGTCGGTACCTTGGCGCCGGCGAGTTCCAGAATGGTCGGCATCACGTCCACGATGCGCACCTGGTCGGGGACGACGCGAGCCGGGACGTCGGGGCCGGCGACGATCAACGGGATGTGCATCGTCGCCTCGTAGACGAAGAAACCGTGTTGCTGTTCGCTGTGTTCTCCCAGCGACTCCCCGTGGTCGCCGACGGCGACGACGATCGTGTGGTCGAGGCGCCCGCTCGTCTGGAGATACTCGATCAGCCTGCCGACCTGCGCGTCAGCCGAAGCCACCTCGCCGTCGTACGCTCCCTGGAGGGTGGCGGGGAAGCGCGACCGGTACGGCTCGGGCGGAACGTACGGACTGTGAGGATCGTAGAGATGCACCCATGCGAAAAACGGACGATCGCGATTCTCGCCGAGCCATGCCAGCGCGTGGTCGACGACCTCGCTGCCTGGTCGCTGCGCCGCGTCCAGACCTGCGGACATCTGGTAGTGTGACAGGTCGAAGTTATCGAAGTAGTGATCGAATCCCTGCGCGATGCCCCAACGGTGATCGAGGACGTACGCGCCGACGAACCCCCCAGTGCGGTATCCGCGCGCCTTGAGGACTTCGGCGAGCGTCGTCATTTGGTCGCCGACATAGAAACTGCCGTTGTCCCGTACGCCGTGGAAAGCAGGGAAGGTGCCCGTGAGCAGCGATGTGTGAGCCGGCAGCGTCAGCGGCGTGGTGGTGGCGGCCTGCTCGAACCGCAGGCCTCTGGCGGCCAAGGCGTCGAGTACGGGCGTTGACGCTGCCGCGTAACCGTAGCTGCCAAGCCGATCGGCGCGGAGAGTGTCGATGCTCACAAGCAACACGGAGGGTGAGCTGCGGCGAATGCCCACGCCCAGCCAGCCGTAGCGCCAGGCGACCGCGGTGGCGATCAGACCTGCGAGCGCAACCGCCGCCGCCGCCGCATTTCTGCGGGCAATGTTAACTTGGTGTGCACCGCGCAAGGTCGTCCCCCACAACACCCAGTTCGCTCACATCTCAGCAGGCACAAGTCACCTCATGCCACACGCTCGTGCCAGCCGCCATCTCAACCTGATAATACCCTCCCAGCTCGCCCCATCCTTGAACGCGCTGCTCGAGCGACTAGATTGGAAACGCAGGGCGCACCGTCGATCGCCGTCGGAGGTGATCGCGAGTCGGACACGAAGCGCGTGTCCTAGTGATGATCTAACGCCTTGGCGCGGGCTGATCGGCGTCGAGCCCGGCCAGGTTGCGCTGCAGATTGGCGTTATCGGGATGGTCCGCGAGGGCCGTCTTCAGGACTGCCACCGCACCGGCGACGTCGCCCAGTTGCGCGAGCGAGAACGCGAGCGCATTCGCGACTTCCGGATCCTTCGAGCCGCCGCCGATCGCCAGACGCAGTTCAGCGACGGCTTCGCGAAACTTCCCGCGACGCATCAGAACCATCCCGTACGCCGCGCGTGAATGCAGCCGCTTACCGTCCAGCGCGAGCGCCCGCGCGTAATGATCGATGGCTTCGTCCAGACGGCCGGCCTCTGCGAGCCGGTTGCCTTCACGCTCGGCTCGCGCCGCTTGGAGAATCGCGAGATTCTGCCGGGCGAGATCGTGATCCGGAACGATCTGAATCGTCCGTTCGTACCAGTCGATCGCCTCGTCTTCACGTCCGGCATCCGCGAACGCAATTGCGAGGTTGTACGCGGCTACGTCGTTGCGCGGATCGAGATCAATCGCGCGCGCCCACAGCGCGATCGAGTTGTTCCAGTACCGGGACTGACGCCACGTCAGCACGCCAAGCGTCGCCGTGACGATCGCCGCCGAGATGGCGAGGACGACACGGCGCCGTTCTACCGCGAGCAGTCGCGCAAAGCCGGCGCCGAGCAACACGGAAATCGCGACACCGGGCACGTACGTGTAGCGGTCTGCCGTGGCCTGTACGCCGGTCGGCGTAAGTCCGGCGACCGGCGCGAGCAGCGCGAGATAGGCCAGCCATCCGACGAGGAGAGCCGGCCATCGGTGCCGGAAAATCCAGGTGGCCGCGGTCAGCGACAGGAGCGCAGCGGTTCCAATGACCAGCGGAAGCCACTGCACGGCGGGATTGATTGGCAACGCGTTGACCGGCGTCAACCGCAGCGGAAACACCGTCCGTGCGAGATATTCGAACGGCGCCGTCGCGGTCATCGTGAGGCGCGCGCCGATTCCCACTTCTTCGATCGTGACGGCGTCTCGCGACAGCATCTCGCCTGCGGCCGCGAAAGCGGCGAGCAGCGCGAACGGAATCTTTTCGAGCACCAGGCGGCGGACGCTGGTGCGCCGCTGGCGATCGAGCGGATAGAAATCGATCAGGAGCAAGACGAGCGGAAGACCGAGCGCGCTCGCGCGAACGAGCAGCGCTGCCGCATAGCACGCCAGGGACAACGACCGCCGTCCATACAGATACGCGATGACTGCGGCGAGCACGATTGTGAGCGAGACGACGTAGGGCATCGCGCTCGCCCATGCGACAGCCTCGACACGCAGAGGGTGCAGCGCGAACGTGAGCGACGCCACAGCCGCGATGACGCGGGCCCGCGCCGTAGAGACGCCCCCGATGCTTGCGAGTCGGAGCGCCAGAGCGTACACGAGCAGACCGTTGGCCAGATGCGCCAGGAGGCTGAGGCCGTGAAACGCGGTGGGCGACAGACCGAATGCTGATTTCGTGGCCGACCATGTGAGCCACGCGAGTGGCTGGTAGTGACCGATGAGCGTTGTCGAGAAAGCCCAGCGCACCACGCCGGGGCTGCCGAGCTGCGGATTCCTGAGCAGTACATCGGGGTCGTCCCAGTTGACGAACTGGTTGCCGAGGATCGGCCAGAACGCCGCGGTCGTCGCCAGCGCCAGAAGGCCGCAGTCGAGCGTTGCAAACGTTGAACTCGGGGCGGGGCGCGGGGCGTGGCCCTTTCTCAATCCTTCAGCCTGGGAAATACGATTGGCGGGCATTGTGGATCGAAACGACCGTTGACACTCCCAACGGCCTCGTGGAACATATCCCCAGAGTCACGCGGGAGCTTTCATGAATCACCTTACAGCGGTCAACCGCAAGGCGACGCGCATCGAGCGCGTCACCGATCCGGACGTCGTGGGCCTTCAACGGCGGCGCGCACCGACCATGTCGGCACACTTTCCGATCGGCTGCTCGCTCGTGTTCTCGCCCGGGTGGGAAGCCGACAGCGCGGGAGGCACCGCCGGACTGTGTCAGCCGGTCGAGCGGGATCTGTTCGACTGTCACATCGGCTGCTACTGGCCGGCGCAGGTGCCCGATCAGCTCAATCATGCGCCCGACTGGACCGCCAAGTGCGCCGCTGCGCAGAAGGACTGGCGGAAGATCGATCTCATCTTCCCGTGACGAGTCGGTCCCGCTGAATCACCCGGACGTACTCTGTCAAAAGGTCGGAGGGGTGTTGACCCAGAGGAGCAGCGCCTCCTCGCTCGCTGGGTTGTACCAACGATGTCCTACCGTGCTCTCGAACCAGAAGCTGTCGCCGGCCTCCAGTGTGTGGCAATGCAGCTCGTCCAGCCAGATCTCCAGCCGGCCGGACAGCATGTAAATGAATTCTTCGCCCTGATGTGAATACGATCCGTCGCTGCCCGCGCCAGGCTTGACACGAAAGAGTTGGCTCTCGAGATGTCGCGCGCCGACGGAAAGGAGCTCGATTCTGACTCCCGACTGGGTCTGGATCGCTCGTCGATCGCATGGACGGACCAGGTGATTGGACCGCTTTGGCAGGTCGAAGAACTCGAGCGTGGTCGTCCCGTACGCCGCGGCGAGGCGGTGAAGCGTGGCGACGGAAGGGTTCGCCCGCGAGAGCTCGATGGCACTCAAGAACCCAGCCGAAATCTTGGCCTTCTTCGCCGCCTGCACCACGCCGAGTCCGGTGCGCTTGCGGAAGCGCCGCAGCTTCGGCCCGAGATCGGTGGGGCGGGAATCACCGCTCGGTTTGGCCTTGACCGTTTTGCCGAGGACCTGACGGATGCCGGGAAGGTTCAGTTGTTTGACGTCGCGGAGATACTTGATCCGCTTCAGCACGTCGAGAAGCTCGGGGCCGTACAGCCGGTAACGACCGTTGGAACGTGCCGGCGTGATCAGGCCCACGTTCTCCCACAGCCGGAGCGTTGAGGGACTGACCCCGAGGATGCGTGCGGTCTCGCTGACAGTGAGCAGGCCGACGCGCGACGCCAGAGTTCTGGAGCGGCGGCGTGGGCGCTTGGTGCTCACAGACGCATGCTACTCGGTCGCATCTCCATTGTCAGTCCCGAGTCATTGACAGCATTACAGACTTCATATAACAGTTCGACACTCGGCACTGCATCCATGTGGTACTTCCGCAAGCTCTCTGACGGGCTGGTCGTTCAGCACACGCGGCCCGAGCACGCGTCCCAGCTCGAGGAGCTGCAGCGCGTCTGCTTTCCGACGCTCGACGATGCGGAGCGCTTCAAGGCGGCGCACTACCTGAAGCATCTCGAGCTCTTTCCAGACGGGCAGTTCGTCGCGCTGGACGGTGACGTCGTGGTCGGAGCAACAACCACGCTCCGCCTGCATTTCGATTTCGAGCACCTGAATCACACGTTCGCCGAGATCATCCAGGGCGGCTGGCTCACGTCTCATCAGCCCGAGGGCGACTGGCTGTACGGCGCCGACGTGGGTGTCCATCCGGCGTACCGCGGTCGCGGACTCGCCACGGCGCTGTACGCGGCGAGGCAGGAAACGGTCTGGCGGCTCGGGCTCAAAGGCCAGGTCACGGCCGGCATGATCCGGGACTACGGCGCCGTCAAGTCCCGCATGACCGCCCAGGAATACTACCGGGGCGTCGTCGAGGGCCGTATCAGAGATTCGACGCTCTCGATGCAGCTCGGCGTCGGCTTCGAGCCGCGCGCGCTGCTCGCCAACTACCTGAACGATCCGGCCTCCGACAACTACAGTGTGCTGCTCGTTCTCGGTGCTGACAAGAACGTGCGCGGAGCGTCACGGACGCAAGCCATGAGTTACATCCGGCTGAATACTGAAATTCCGGGTCCACGCGCGCGCGATCTCATCGCGCGCCGCGCCGCCGCGGCGCCGTCCGGTCTCGGCCGCGCCACTGATGTCGTCGTCGAGCGGGCCGATGGCGGGCTCGTGTTCGACGTGGACGGGAACACCTTCATCGATCTTGCCGGCGGCATCGGGATGCTCGCGGTCGGACACGCACAGCCGCAGGTGGTGAAGGCGATTCAGGATCAGGTGGCCAGGTACAGCCATCCTTGCGCGCTGGTCGCCACGTACGAGCCGTATGTGAGGCTGGCCGAGACGCTCAACGAGATTACCCCCGGGACGTTCAAGAAGAAGACGATCCTCGCCAACAGCGGTGCCGAAGCGGTGGAGAACGCGGTCAAGCTGTCGCGCAAGTACACAGGACGGCCAATCATCATCTGCTTCGAGGGCGGGTATCACGGACGCACCCTCCTCACGCTGAGCCTGACGAGCAAGTACGGGCTGTTCAAGAGCGGCTTCGGACCGTTCGCCCCGGAGATCGTTCGCCTGCCGATTCCGAACGTGTACCGCACGCCGCCGGGCATGACCGAGGAACAGTACGTCGATTTCGGAATTCGACAGCTCGAGCATGCGCTCGTCGCCCAGGTCGATCCCAAGGCAGTGGCCGCCATGGTCATCGAAACTGTACAGGGCGAAGCCGGGTTCATTCCGGTGCCGCCGCGATTCCTGAAACGGATCCGCGAGCTGTGCTCCGAGCACGGCATCGTGATGGTGGCTGATGAAGTGCAGTGCGGGATGGGCCGTACGGGCCGCCTCTTCGCGATCGAACACTACGGCATCGTCCCGGATCTGGTCACGATTGCCAAGTCGCTCGGTGCCGGCATGCCGATCGCGGCCGTCACGGGTCGAGCCGAGATCTTGGATTCGGCGCACCTGGGCGGCATTGGCGGCACCTACGGCGGCAGCCCGGTCGCCTGCGCGGCGGCCATCGAAGCGGTCTCGATCATTAGACAACCCGAGTTCCTTGCGCACGCGCGGCACCTTGGCGACGTGATGCGTGACGTGATGGAACGCTGGAAGGCGGAGTGGCCCATCGTCGGGGACGTGCGCGGACTCGGCCCGATGATGCTCGCCGAATTCGTGCGAGACCGCGTGACGAAAGAGCCGGCGAGCCCAGACATCACGCTCGGGATCGTCCGGCAGGCCGTCGCCAACGGTGTCATCGTGATGCGCGCCGGGATGTACAGCAACTGCATCCGGCTGCTTCCGCCGCTCACGATGCCGGAGGACATGCTGCGCGAAGGGCTCGATGCGTTGGGGCGCGCCATCCGTACGACGCAGCGTCGTCCCGCCGCGGCGTCGGTCTGAGATCGCATGGATCTCGTGCTGCACAACGGAATCGTCCTGACGCAGACGACTCCGCCCGTGGCGTCAGCCGTCGCCGTGCGCGCCGGCCGCATCGCCCAGGTCGGCGACGACGACGCGGTGTTGCGCGCGGCGGGACCGCTGACCCGGCGAATCGATCTCAACGGGCGAGCGCTCATACCCGGGTTCAACGACGCCCACGCACACATTTGGAAGATCGGCCACCTGCTGACGACGATGCTCGACTTGCGAAAAGTCGAAAGCGTGGAAGAGCTGGTGGACGACGTCCGCCGGTTCGCGGAGCGGCTCCCAGCGGGCGCGTGGCTGCTCGGCCGCGGATTCAACGAGGCGGCGATGCGGGAGCGTCGTCCGCCGACGCGAGTGGATCTCGACCGGGCCGCGCCGGACCGCCCCGTGGTACTCACGCGGACGTGTGGACATATCTACGCTGTCAACAGCGTGGCGCTCGAGCGCGCTGGCATCCGCGCGGACACCTCCGCGCCCGTCGGCGGTGTGATCGAACGCGACGATGTGGGCCGCCCGAACGGCCTGCTGCACGAGACGGCGATGGGCTTGATCAATCAAGTCCTGCCTCAGCCGACCGTGGACGACTACGAGGCGATGATCATCGCGGCGCTTCGTCATCAGCTTTCGCTCGGCATCACCTCGTCGGCCGATTGCGGCGTCTCACCGCAGCTGTTGTCCGTTTACCGATCCATGGATGCAAGTGACGCCCTGCCGTCTAGAGTCAACGTGATGCCGCTCCGGCGAGTGGACGGCGTGCCCGCCCCCGTGCCGCTTCCCGAGCGGTACGAGTCCGACATGCTGCGCGTGGACACGGCGAAGTTCCTCGCCGACGGAGGGTTGAGCGGCGCGACCGCGGCGCTCAGCGTCAACTATCGCCATGCGCCGCACAAGGGCGTGCTGCGGTTCGAACGCGGCGAGTTGGCGGCGCTCTGTCAGGAGACTCACGACGCCGGCTGGCGGATCGCGACCCACGCCATCGGCGACGTGGCCATCGATCAGATGCTCGACATCTACGAAGGCCTCGGGCCGCATCCACGTGGCTTCGCGCATCGCATCGAGCATTTCGGTCTGCCCGATGCGAACCAGCTCGCGCGCGCGTCCAGGCTTCGAGTGATGGCCGCTCCGCAGACGATCTTCATTCACTCACTCGGACGTAATTTCCGCCGTTACCTGCCGGACATATTCCTGCCGCGGACATACCCCATCCGCGCCATGCTCGACGCCGGCGTCCGCGTCGCGCTGTCGTCGGACGCGCCCGTGGTCGACGACGACAACCCGCTCGTCGGCATGGCGGCCGCCGTTACGCGACGCGATGACGAGGGCGAGACGATTGCACCGGAGCAGGCCATCACGGCTGCCGAGGCGTTGTACGCCTACACGATGGGAGGTGCCGTGGCCAGCGGCGACGAAGCCAGTCGTGGAAGCATCGAAGCGGGCAAATGGGCGGACCTCGCCGTGCTCTCGCGCAATCCCCTGGTCGGCCCGCCTGAGGCATTGACGGAGATCACGGTGGATATGACGCTCGTGGCCGGCCGCGTCGTGTACGAGCGGTGATGGCGAACGTCCAGATTCCGCGAACGCTGGGACGGTGGGATCTGGTCCTGTTGAAGGTCGTCGCGATCGTGAACATCAACAATGTTCCGCCCGTCGCGGTCTACGGCTGGACATCGCTCGTGCTGTGGATCGTGGCGTTCGTGACGTTCTTCGTGCCGGAAGCTATCGCCGTCCTGACGCTGGCGCGGCGGCATCCGGGAGAGGGCGGGATCTACCTGTGGACGCGGCGCGAGTTCGGCGACGCGCACGGTTTTCTCTCGGGCTGGTGCTATTGGACGAACAACCTGTTCTATGTCCCCGTGCTTCTGGTCTACATGACCGGTATCTTCGCGTTCGCGGGCGGCGAGGCGCGGGCGGCTGATCTCGTCAACCAGAAGCTGTTCGTCGCGGCGGTCTCGTTCGGCTGGCTCGCGCTGATCACGGTCGCGAACATCAGAGGCCTGGCCGTCGGGAAATGGATTCAGAACATCGGCGGACTTGGCGCATTTCTGAGCGTCGGGCTGGTGCTGGTGGCCGCGGCGGCGGCGTGGGCCGGCGGAGTCGGCGCGCACGCGACGGGCGTCACCCACTTCTCCTGGGAGATGACGACGAGTTTTGCCGTGATGTGCAACGCACTCGTCGGCATCGAACTGGCGTCGACGATGGGCGATGAGATTCGGAATCCGGGACGCGATCTGGCTCCCGCGATCGCCATTGCCGGAGCGGTATCGATTGCGTCGTACCTGCTGGTCACCGGTGCGGTTCTGATGTTGGTTCCGGTCGAGCAGCTGGGCGTCATTCAGGGCGTGATGCAGGCGGTGAGTGCTGGTGCGCACGCCGCGCACGTCGGGTGGATCATCGTCCCGCTGGCCATCGTCATGGGCCTGGCTACGGGCGGCGCGGCCTCAGCATGGTTCGCCGGGTCGTCGCGAATCCCGTTCGTGGCGGGCCTGACGAGCGCGCTGCCGTCGGCACTGGGCCGGATTCACCCGAAGTGGCACTCGCCGCACATCGCGCTCGTCACGTGCGCCGTGCTGGCGAGCGTCTTCACGGCGTTTTCGCTCGTCGGATCGAGTGTGGCCGAAGCGTATCAGGTGCTGCTCAAAGCCGCCGTCGTCATCCAGCTGATTCCGTTCATGTACTTGTTCCTCGCGCTTGTGAAAACGGCAGACGTCACGGTGGGCGCGCGCGCGGCTGGCGTGCTCGGGCTGTGCACCACCATCGTCGGCCTGGGCGCGGCATTCCTGCCGACAGCGGACGTCACGAGCGTGGCGCTGTTCGAGGCGAAAATGATTGTCGGCGTCGTCGGCCCGACGGCGCTGGGCTGGTTCCTGTTCAAGCGCGCCCAGATGGAGATGTCCGCCTGAGGACGAGGAAACGCTATGAAACACGATGATGATGATCGTCCGTACTCCGCGAGCGACCGCGATTTGGGGATGGATCGCCCGATTGCCCGTCGCGATTTCCTCAACGGCATTGCCATCGGAGTCGGCGGTGCGCTGTCGGCCCGCATGCTGGCCGGGATTCCCGGGATCGACGCGATGCTCGCGGCGGCCGGGCTCTCGCAGGATTCGGCCGGATACTATCCGCCGGCGTTGACCGGCATGCGGGGCAGTCACGACGGCTCGTACGACGTCTCGCACGCGCTCAAAGACGGGAGATTCTGGGCGACGGCGGGCCAGCCTGTCGCCACGGGCGAGACCTACGATCTGGTCGTCGTCGGCGGCGGCATCAGCGGCCTGGCGGCGGCGTATTTCTATCGGGCGCGCGTGCCGTCCGCGCGCATCCTGATCCTCGACAACCACGACGACTTCGGCGGGCACGCCAAGCGGAACGAGTTCCGGCCCGGCGGCCGACTGTGGATCGCGAACGGCGGCACCGCCGGCATCGAGTCGCCCTTTCCGTTCAGCAAAGAAGCACTGAATCTGATGCTCGCACTGGGAATCGATCCGGTCGCGCTCTCGGCAGAAGCAGGTCGCGCCGCCGACCGTTCGGTCTTCCAGGGGCTGCAGAACGCGACGTTCTTCGACAAGGAGACCTTCGGCGCCGACCGTCTCGTCGTCGGCACACCCGGCCGCGGTCGCGGGCGAAGCGGTGCTCCCGCTCAGACGTGGGAGGAGTTCCTCGCGAAGACACCGCTGTCGCCCGAAGCGCAGAAGGACATCGCGCGCCTCGAGACGTCGACTGTCGATTACATGCCGGGCCTGACCGATGCGGAGAAGAAGGATCGGCTTTCGCGGATGAGCTACAAGGACTTCCTGCTGAACCTCGTCAAGGTTCACCCTGAAGTGATTCCGTTCTACCAGGTGCGCACGCACGGTCTGTACGGCATCGGCATCGATGCCGTGGGCGCGCTCGAGTGCTGGGCGTATCACTATCCCGGCTTCGAAGGCATGGGCCTCGATCCCAAGACGACCGGTCGCATGAGCTTCACGGCGCGTGGCGACGCGACGCCGAAGCCGGACTACAACTTTCACTTTCCCGATGGCAACGCGTCGATCGCGCGCCTGCTCGTGCGCGCACTCATCCCGGACGCAATCCCCGGCCGGACAGCGCAGGACAGCGTGCTGGCGAAAGTCGACTACAGCGCTCTGGACAAGCCGCAGTCGCCGATCCGTATCCGGTTGAGCAGCACCGTCGCGAGGGTTCGCCACGTCGGATCAGCGGCGTCCGCGAAGGACGTCGAGGTCGCGTACGGTCGCGACAAGAAAGTGTACGAGGTCCGCGGCAAGGGTGTCGTGCTGGCGTGCTGGAACATGATGATCCCGTATCTCTGCCCCGATCTTCCCGACAAGCAGAAAGAGGCGCTCAAGTACGGCGTCAAGGTGCCGCTCGTCTACACGAGCGTGTCACTGCGTAACTGGAGCGCGTTCAAGAAGCTGGGCATCAACGGCGCCAGCACGCCGGGCATGTATCACACCGGCCTCCGACTCGAGATGCCAACGGTGATCGGCGGCTACAATCCGACGCCGGCGTCACCGGCTGATCCAATTCTCGCCCGCATGACTCGGACGCCCTGCAAGCCGGGCCTGCCTGCCCGTGATCAGCAGCGTGCCGGTCACGTCGACCTGCTGACGACGACGTTCCAGACCTTCGAGCGAAGAATTCGGGATCAGTTTGCGCGTGTGCTCAAGGACGGTGGATTCGATCCTGCGCGAGACATTGATGCGATTACAGTGAATCGCTGGCCGCACGGTTACGCGTACGAGTACAACCCGCTCTGGGATCCGGATTGGCCGGCCGGGCAGTCGCCGTGCGAGATTGGCCGGAAACCGTTCGGACGCATCACGATTGCCAACTCCGACGCGGCGGCAGCCGCCTACACCGATCAGGCGATGGATCAGGCGTACCGCGCGGTGAATGAGCTCGAGAAAGGATCATGACCTCAAATCGTTGGGTCGCGCTGGCGCTCGGCGGCGTAGGCGCCGCGCTCGTTTTCGGCTCACGTGCGGCGACGGCACAGCGTCCGCCAGCGGCGGCGCCCGCCGATCTCATCATCCTGAACGGTGCGGTTTACCCCGGAGGCGGCCAGACACTGAAGCAGGCGGTGGCGATCCGCGGCGACCGGATCGCGGCGGTAGGGACCAACGATGAGATTGGCGCGTTGCGCGGGCCAAAGACGGAAGCGGTTGATGCTGGCGGCGCGGCGGTCGTGCCCGGCTTCAACGATGTGCACGCCCACATGTTGAGCGGCGGGCTGGAGATGGACAGCGTCAACCTGCAAGGTGTGCGGAGTCTCGAGGACATTCAGTCGCGGATCCGCACATATGCGCAGGGTCACTCGCAGTTGTCCTGGATTCACGGGAGGGGCTGGGCCTACGAGCCGTTTCCCGGTGGATTGCCGATCCGCGAACAGCTCGACGCCGTCGTGCCGGATCGGCCGGCCGTCATGCGCTGCTTCGACGGACACAGCATCTGGGTGAACTCGAAAGCACTCACCGCCGCCGGGATTACCAGGAACACTCCGGATCCGCCCAACGGGACGATCGTGCGCGATCCGAAGACCGGCGAACCGACGGGTGTCCTCAAAGAAGCGCCCGCGTCGGCGCTTGTCCTGAAAGTCGTTCCGAAGCCGACGCGAACGGAACAACGTCAAGCGCTGAAGGCCGCACTCGACCTCGCCCTCACGTTCGGCGTGACGAGCGTGACCGACGCGGCCGGCAGCCCCGAAGACCTCGAGGTGTACGAAGAGGCGCGACGCGCCGGGGAGCTCCCGACGCGGGTGTACTACTCGCTGCTCGTCACCCCGGGATTCACCGACAAAGACGCGGATCGCTTCGATGCCGCCTGGCGCGCCCATCCCGAGACGCCTCGACTCAAGACCGGCATCATCAAGATGTTCATGGACGGTGTCATCGAAACCAACACGGCCTTCATGGTCGCGCCCTACGCCAACGATCCAACGACGCGCGGGAAGCCGAATTACACGAAGGACGATTTCGAGCGCATCGTGCAGATGATGGATCGTCGCGGCTGGCAGATCATGGTCCACGGGCTGGGCGATGGCGCCGTCCGCATGATTCTCGACGGATTCGAACACGCCGCGGCCGTCAATCCCGCGCCCGCCAGAGGACGTCGTCATCGTGTCGAACACATCGAGACCATCGACCTCGCGGACGTGCCAAGGTTCGGCAAGCTCGGCGTCATCGCGTCGATGCATCCCGGCGGCGGCTTCATCCCCGCCAACCCGCCGGCGTCGACCGCCACGCCCGGGTTCATGCTGGGCGCGTGGGGCCGCAACATCGGACCTGAACGGGCGGCGCGCGGTGGGATGTGGAAGAGCATCTCGGACGCCGGCGGCCGTGTCGTGTTCGGCAGCGACTGGCCGGTCGCGTCGTTCGACGCGATGAGCCGCATCACGAGCATCGTCCATCGTCCGCCGCGCCCGGGAGGCACCGATCAACGGCTCTCGATGACCGCCGCCATCGACGACTACACGAGCGGGCCTGCGTACGCCTCGTTCGACGAAACGCAGAAAGGCACGCTCGCGCCTGGGATGCTGGCTGATCTCGCGGTCCTCGCAACGGACGTTTTCGGCCACCCGCCTGGGAGCCGCGCCGACGTGGCCGTCAAGGCGACTGTCGTTGATGGCAAGGTGGTTTTTCGCGCGGCCGCAGCCGGGCGATGAGGTCCTCGATGCGAGTCGGTTTCGGTTTGGCGGCGTTCGTCCTTGTGGTCGGCGGCGTCGTGTTCGCGCAGGCCGGTCCTGAGAAAAGCGATCGGACCGTGCGCGATCAGGTGTACAGCGAGGCCCAGGCCGCGCGTGGCAAGTCGGTCTACGACAAGCAGTGCAGCAACTGCCACGACGGCGGCGGCATGGGCCCGAGCCTCAAGGGCGATGACTTCCTCGCCACGTGGGAGAACAAGACCGTCCGCGCGCTCTACAGCCGCATTCTCACGACGATGCCTTCGGATGATCCGGGGAGCGTACCGGAAGCGGACCTGCTGGATCTGATGGCGTACTGGATTCGCGCCAACGGCTTCCCGTCCGGCACGTCCGCGTTCGAAAGTCCGAACGATTTGAACACGATTAAGATTGTGCGATCGAAGTAGCACGCTGCAGCTGAAACGAGGAGTCGATGATGAAGCGCATGATGTGGATGGTGATCGCGGCCGTGCTCGGTGTCGCGCTTCAGGCGCAGGACAAGCCCAAGATTCTCCGCTTCGAGCCCAACGGCCCCGCGGGGCGCGGACTCGTCGGCAACGACCGCGACAAGTCCAAGGTCCACTATTACTATCGATCGAAGGCCGACGAGCGAGTGTCGGCCGGCGTGTGGTTCTCGCCGGATTTCAGCGGCCGCATGCACAAGGCGACGAACACCGAATTCATCTACATCCTGGAAGGATCCGTCACGTTCGAGGACAAGAGCGGGCGCGAGGAGAACTTCAAGGTCGGCGATGCCGTGCTGATTCCCAGAGGCACGGAATTCGTGTGGAAGCGCACCGACAACGAAAAGGAATATTGGGCGATCTTCGACCGCGAGACCGCGGGGACGCCGGCGCCGCAGGGCACGCCCACGTTCTTCCGCCTGGACAGGGACGGCCCGGCGGGCAAGGGGCTGGTTGGCACGGGCCGAACAAAAGAGCACGAGGTACTACGCCGGGCCCGATGGTTCGTCGGTCGGCGTCTGGGAGACGCAGCCGTACACGGCGCAGACCTTTCACATGACGAAGTACGCCGAGCTGATGGTGTTTTTAGGGGGCAATGTGACACTGACCACACCGGACGGCCAGACGGAGCGGTTCACGGCCGGGGATGTTGCGCTCGTGCCGAAGGGCATCGAGTACAAATGGAGCAGCGACACGACGCGAAAGTTCTGGGTCATCTTCGACAACGACCCGCCGAAGCGCGCGACGGCCGGTCAGCCCGGACAGTAAATCCAGGTCCGCTCAGCGTGTGTTCGTGCGTGCCGCCAGCCGGCGGCCTTCCGCGCTTTCTCGCGCCGCGTCGGCCGTGCGTCCCTGACGCGCGTAGGCATCGGCCATCACGAAGTGACCGAGCGGCGCCAACTCGGCCTCGGGCTTCAGTTCGGTGCCGCGGCGCGCGAGTCTGATCGCGTCGTCCAGTTGCCCGAGATCGAGATACAGCTTCGCGAGGAAGAGATGGCCCTCGGCGAAGTCGGGGTTGGATTCGACAGCTGCTTTGTACGCGGACAGCTGTTCGTTTCTGTTCCCGAGCTGTTCGTACACCTTTCCCAGATTGAACTGCGCCATGTAGCTTTTCGGGTAGAGCTCGATTTCCTTCTTGTACTCGGCGACGGCGCCGGTCAGATCGCCGCGCTGTTCGGCCACCAATGCCAGGTTGAAGTGCGCGAGCCTGAGATTGGCTTTCTGCTCGAGGGCCGCTCGAATCTCGCGCTCGCCGGCGGTGACATCGCCCTGCTTGAGACGCAGCGCGCCGAGCGTATTGCGCGCGGCGGCCATGGCCGGCTGGAGTTCGAGCGCTCGGTTCAGCTCTTTCTGCGCCTCGTCGAGCTTGCCCTGATCCACGAGCACCTGACCCGCCTCCTGGTGTGCCTGGGCGTTCCTGGGGTCCAGTTCGAGCAGCCTCCGGTACCCCACCAGCGCGTCATCGTCCCGTCCGAGCGTGCGATAAACGTTGGCGATGTTGAACACGGCCAGGTCGTAATCGGGCTTCAGCGCCAGCGCCTTCTGGAAGCTCTCGAGCGCGCGTGTGAACTCGCGGCGGCGGGAGTACTCGTTCCCCATCATGACCCAGGCGTCGATGATCTGAGGATCCTTCGAGACCACTTCACGGAGCGCCTTCAGGCCGCCCTCCGAATCCTTGTCGTCGTGGATCCGCTCGCGCGCCGTCATGACGAGGTTGAAGAGCTCGATCTTGTCCTTTGGATCGGCGAGCCGCGATCGGTCGGCCGCGGGCGTCGTCACAAACGTGCCGACGTAGCCGAGCGCGGCTAGTCTCGCGCGCGCGTCGGGATCCACGTCCACGGCCGGCCTAACGATCGCATCGCGGTCTGAATCGATCGCCTTGAGGTCGGCGGCCATGCGATCGGCCAGCGCCTGGCGCTGCGCGTAGAGATTGTGCGTTTCGCCCGGGTCCTGAGCGAGGTCGTACAGTTCCGGGCGCGGTGCCTCGATGTACTTGAAGCGGCCGGATGTGAGGCTCCGCAGATCACTCCAGCCGTAGTGGTACCGCGGGTAGACCGCCTCCGCGTACGCCGCGAGTCCAAGCTCCTTGACGGACCCGGTCATCAAGCTCACGATGCTCCGTCCGTCGATCTTGTCGGCGAGGGGCATCCCGAGCAGATCCAGCGCGGTCGGCATGACGTCGACATTGCGAACGACATCGGCGACCCGGCGGCCGTGCAACGCGTCGTACGGCGCCAGGATCAGGAGCGGGACGTGCAGCACCGACTCGTAGACGAAGAACCCGTGCGTGCCCTCGCCGTGGTCGCCGAGGCTCTCGCCGTGATCGCCCAGTACCGACGACCACCGTTCGGTCGAGGAGCCGTTCGGCTTCGAGAAAAGCGCGGATGCGGGCGACCTGCGAATCGACGAATGCGATCTCTCCGAGGTACGGTCGATCGGCAAACCGCGTGCGGTACGGTTCGGGCGGCTCGTACGGCGAGTGCGCGTCATAGAAGTGGATCCAGCCGAAGAACCGCGAGGATTTTGCGGTCTCGAGCCACGCCAGCGCTCGATCTGCGACCTCGTTCGCGGGACGTTCGACCTCAGACAACGACGGCGCTTCGAACTTCGACAAATCGAAGTTATCGAAGTACGTGTCGAATCCCTGAGCGATTCCCCACGTGCGGTCGAGGACGTATGCGCCGACGAAACCGCCGGTCTTCAGGCCTCTCGCCTTCAGCCGCTCGGCGAGCGTCGTCTCGCGCTCGTCGAGGAAGAACCCACCGTTGTCGCGAACGCCGTGGTGGGGCGGGTACTTCCCGGTGAAGAGCGACGAGTGCGCCGGCAGCGTGAGCGGCGCCGGCGACACGGCCTGCTCGAAGAGCACGCCCTCGCGCGCGATTCGGTCCAGCGCCGGCGTCGCGCTCTCGGGCCAGCCGTACACGCCGAGGCGATCGGCGCGTGTCGTGTCGAGGGTGATGACGAGAAGATTCAGATCCGTTGGCCGCACGCCGCGCGGCAGGCGGCCGACGGCGGTGCCGGTCGGCGTTGTCGTGACGGTGCCCGAGCACGCTGAGGTGGTCGCTGCTGCGACACACAGCAGCACCGCGAGCGCCGGGCGTGCGAAGCCGCAGGGGCTCGCGATTCGACCACGGCCTTGGTCGCGCATCAGTTCAATGATAGTCGCGGCTCAGATGACGGCGAGCAGCTCGTGAACGCTTCGGTGTCCTTCGTCGATCGCGGTCTGCGTTTCGGCGTTGTGGCCGGCGTCTGAATTCGCGATGGCGATGCGGCCGAACCGCTGGCGGCCCATGACCCAGGGCTTCTCCGCGTCGGTCTTCCAGTCCGGATCGGTCAGCGGATCGCCGAAGTCCGCGTATCCGTGCGGCCACCGGTTCACGGTGATGGCCTGGATGTCCGTTGCGGGATCGAATCCGCCGCCGCCGAGCATGCGCCCGAGCTGGTCCCTCGTCTGACGCTCGAACGTCTCGAACGTTGTCTGCAGCAGCTCCGCACGTCCGGCGCGGTGCTGATCCCGCCTTGGTAGACCTGGCTTGCACGGCACGCGAACGTGGTGCAGCAGGATCGGTTCGTCAGGTGAGCTCGAATGACGGTATTGGCCGAGGGTGACGGGGAAATCGAGAAACAGCAGCGAGTGATATCCAGAAGGGCTGTACGCGTGGCTGACGCCCAGCTTCTGGAAGGTGCGCCAGTTACGCACCAGGACGTTCGTGTAGACGAGCGGGGTCTTCACGCCGAACAGGAGCGCATCGCGCTGGCCGGCCGGCAGCTCCGGCGCGAGCCGCGGGATGATGGCGTTGTAGCAGGCGAGCACGCAGGCGCGACTGTTGACGCGGTGCGCCTTCCCGCCACGAACGTACGTGACGTCGACGGCCTTGGCGGTCGTCGGGTCGCCCTCGTGCCGCACGCGCACGGCTGTACTGTTCAGCCGAATGCGCACGGGCGAAGCCTCGTCGTCGAGGCGGGCGTAGTTGAACCGCGCGGTAACGATGTCCTCCATCGTGCTGCCAGGCGCAACGGAGGGGATCATCGAACGGACGAGCAGCCGGGCGATGGAGGCGTTGCCGTCGGGGAAGTGGAAGATGTAAGGATCCGAGTCGTTGGGGGGCGCCGGGAGCCCGAGACCTTGCAATCCACCGAGCCAGGCTCCGCTCGCAGCCGGGATGGCGTCGATTCCGACGCCCCAGCCGCTGTGCGTCCGCTGCTGGAAGTACTGCACGACCTGTGAGTCGACCTTGGCGTAGTTGCGCAGGAAGTCGCGATAGCTGATTTTCCTCAGACGGACGCGCTTCTGCTCGACGCTGAGGTCGGGCAGATAGTCCACCTTCTCCTCGTGAATCCGGATGAAGTCCTTTCGGGCCGCATCGATGAATGGCGCGTTCGCCGCGAACTCTCGCCACCACCCGGCTGGTGGTGACGGCCCCTCGGCCCCATTCCCTTGGCCGCCCTTCACCAGGCGGTCCACGCCCCAGGTTTCTCGATCGAAGTACACGCCCTGGCCGAGTCCCAGCGACGTGTAGAACTTCTGGTCCACGGCCGTGAAGAACTTGTCGGTGTCGATACCGAGCTCATCGCGCAAGCCTTTCGCGACGGCGCTCCACGAACGCCGGCCTTCGATGGCCTGCGTGCCGCCGTAACCTATCCACAGCCGCCCGCCCGCCGTGAACTCGTTTCTCTTGGCGTGCCCGCCGAAGTCGTCGTGGTTGTCGAGCACGAGGATGCGCGCGTTCCGGCCAGCGGCCTGTCGAAAGAAATACGCCGCGGCGAGGCCGCTGATGCCGCCTCCGACGACAACGAGATCGTACTGCTCGCCCGTGTCACGGACGTCGTCCCACGTGCGCCCGTCACGCAGCGCGTGCGCCACTTCCCAGGCGCCATCGTGTGTTCCGCGAAGGCCCGTGCGTGCTGGCGGATAGTAGTCCGGTGCCTTCTCGGGCGCGAAGACGTCGGTCTGCGGGAGCAGGGCCGACTCGAACCATGGGTGTGCGAGGGCGCCCGTGAGCGCGATCCCCGCGCCGCTCAGGAAGTCGCGACGTGTGATATCGCGATCCATTCCGAGCGCGCGATCGGACGGATCGCTCATCTAGCGTCGGACAGCGCGAGGGCGACGAGCTCCGCTGGATGATCCTTGCCGCCGACAGGAACGAGGATGTACTGCTTGCCTCCGGACATGTACGTCATCGGTCCGCCGGTGGTTCCTGACGGCAACTCGATCTCCCAGAGCACCTTGCCGGTAGCCTTGTCGTACGCGCGGAACTTCACCCCCCAGGCCCAGTCCACTTGTGGCGTGCCGATGACCGCGTCGCTGCCCTCGCCGATGAACAGCAATGTCTTGGTGACGAGCGGCGCCGGCCGGTTGGGGATCCCGAGCGGCGGGAGGTGCAGATCCTTGAGCAGCGGATGGTTGCGCGGTCCGTCTCCATTCGCCGCGACCCAGACCTGTTCACCCGTGTTCAGGTTGAACGCCGTGATCCGGCCGTACGGCGGCTTCCAGATCGGGAGGCCCTGCACTTGCGGCCCGAGCCCGCGGACGGTGCCGGGTGGAGGCTGGGTGCCGGGCGCTGGCCGGTTGAACGACCACTGATAGTCCATCGTCGCTTCGGCGTCGCCAGCCGTCGGGCTCACGCCGATCGGTGCCGCGAGCGTGTGAGAGACCGCGTAGTACATGCCGGTCTCGGGATCGAAAGCGCCCGTATGCCAGTTGCCCGAGCCCCACGCGCCCGGCGACATCATCGTGCCCTTCATTCCGCCGGGGCTTGAAACCGTCGGCGGTGTGTACATCGGTCCCAGGACGTACTGCTTCGCCACCTCGCGAGCCTGCTCGTGTAGCTCCGGCGTGAAGTCGATCAGATCGGCTTCGGTGAAGCCCTGACGATCGAATGCCGGCGGCCTGGTGGGGAAGGGCTGCGTCGGCGACGTGCGCTCGCCAGGCACGTTCGACTGCGGCACGGGTCGTTCTTCGATCGGCCAGACCGGTTTGCCGTTGGTCCGATCGAGCACGTAGAGGAAGCCGTTCTTGTTCGGCTGCATCACGGCTTTGATCCGACGACCATTGACGGTAATCTCGCCAAGCGTTGGCGGTCCGACGTTGTCCCATTCCCAGAGATCGTGATGGATCATCTGGTAATGCCAGACCCGCTTGCCGGTCCTGGCGTCGAGCGCCACGAGGCTGTTCGAATAGAGATTGTCGCCGGGCCTCCAGCCGCCGTACGCGGCGGATGTCGGCGCGGTCAGCGGCAGGTACACGTAGCCGAGTTCGTCGTCCGCGCTGAGCGGATTCCACGCGCCCAGGTCGCCGGCGTACTTCCAGGACTCGTTCCCCCAGGTCTCGGCGCCAGGTTCTCCCTGCTGCGGCACGACGTGGAACGTCCAGAGCAGCTTGCCGGTCCGGATGTCGTAGCCGCGCACATCGTCGCGCGCCCGTTCCTTCTTCCCGCCGCCGTCGCCGGCGCCGTTGGTGTAGCCGGCCACCACCACGACGTTACCCACGACGATCGCGCCTGAAGTGTCAGTGAACTTACCGGCGAGCGGCTGCGGCGTGTCGAAGTGCAGTGTGATGCCGCCTCGTTCGCCGAAGTCGGCTGCTGGCTTCCCGGTCTTGGCGTTCAGCGCGTACAGGTGCTCGCCGCGGATCGCGATGATGCGCTCGTCCGATCCGGACCGCCAGTAGTCCAGGCCTCGCGTCGGATCTCCGGCGGCTTCCTCCTTCGGAGCCTCCTGTTCCCAGATGGTCTTGCCGGTTGCGCCATCGAACGCCGTCACGAGGCCATGGGCGTCCTGCGTGTAGACGACCCCGTCGATGACGATAGGCGTCGACTTGAGGTACGCGTTGACCTTCAGGTCGGGAAAGGCACTGGTCAAGGCCGGGTTGACGGCCGGACGCCGCCAGGCGATCTTGACGTTCTTGACGTTGTCACGGTTGATCTGATCGAGCGCCGAATAACGCGTGAAGGCGTGGTCGCCGCCGTAGTAGCGCCACTCCCTGGCAGCCTGCGACTGGACGACAACCGCTGCGGCGCAGACCAGGCCTGCAGCCAGGCCCAAACCGATTGCACTCTTGACGTAACGCACGCTGCCTCCTCGCATCACAGGATCAGAACTCGAACCTGTACGCTCAGCATACTGCGCCGCGGGTCGACGACAGACAACACTTGCCCGTACGTCGCTTGAGAGCTGTTGTTGCCAAACGTGGCGGGGGTTGCCTCATTCGTGACGTTGATCCAGTCCCACGCGAGCCGCAGGCGCATGTTACCGCTGAACCTGAAGTCCTTGTCGAAGCGGAAGCGGAGGTCGTTCGCGGCGGGCAGATTGTACGCATCTCTCGGCTGTGCGAGCACGTTGCGTGCACCCTGATTGAGCGGCACGCGCACCAGGCGTCCATACGGACGGCCCGAGTCGAAGAAATACCGCACGCCGATGTGCACACCGAGCGGCGCCTCGTACGTCAGGGAGGTCCTGAACGAGTGCGTGCTTTCGACGCTCGATGGTCCGTACGCGTTGATCAAGTCGTTGGGATCACGGCCGTACCCCGTGCGACTGAGATTGGCAAAGTTCTGACTCTGGAACGCGCCGCCCGCATAGAGCAGGCTTTGCGCCCATTGGTACGACGCCTGCATCTGCCAGTGGCCCGAGAAGCGCTTGTTGGCTTCGGCCACGACCGTCTTGTAGTCCTGCTGCAGATCGTCGCGATTGGTTACCTCGAACAGGCTCTGCGATCCTGGTGAGGTGCGGTTGTACACGGTGAACGTCTGCTGGCCGAATGTGTCGTTGAACGGCTGGGCCGTGTACACACCCTGCACGTCTTTCAACCGGATGAACCCTCCGTCGTTTTTGTAGACGAAGTAGACGTTGATGCCGAAATCCGGCAGCAGCTGCCGTTCCATGCCGATGTACAGCTGGTCGGTCCACTGGTTCTTCAGATTTGGATCGATGCCGTAGTTCGCTTTCGGATTGAAGAACACGCCGCCGGGAATGTCGTACGCGCCGGTGGCCGAGTTGTAGTACAGCGCATTGATCTGCGTATTGCCCGTAGAAATGTTGTTGAACATCGGCGCGATGAGTTTGCCGAAGTAACGGCCCCAACTGACCTTACCGACGGTCTTGCCCTCCGTATCCAGCTTGAAGGTGGCACCGACCCGCGGCGAGACGTTGTTCCATTTGATCAGGTCCTGAATTCCGGTGAAGGTTTTGCCTGTCGGCTGGAGATGCGCGTCCAGCTGTTCGATGTCCGGGACGCTGCCACTTGTGTGGTCGTAACGGAGGCCGAGGTTGAGCGCGACGCGGCTGTTCACGGTCCAATCGTCCTGGACGAACACTCCTGCGGTCGGAACGCTGGCGCCCCGCGCGTAGGGCTCCTGCTGGACGAGGTAATAGGGCTTGCCACCGAGGTCGTAGAACTTCTTGCCGCTCGCGTACGATCCGCGCGCAATCGCGGTGTTCCACGGCGCGGTTTGGACCCCGAACTTGAACTCGTGAGTGCCTTTCAGGAAATCGGTGGCCGTGTGAGACACCTTGGCGTTGAGATTCGTCTTGTTCTGGTAGTCGCTCATGTTGGGGAACGCCCAGTTCACGCTGGTGATCCCCGTCCCCAGATCGGTGTGGCCCGGTGTGTCAAGGTCGCCGCTGACCGCCGTGTTCGTCTTCCGCACGTACACGCCGCCGCCCGCCACCTCGAGCATCGTCGCTGATCCGAACGCGTGGGTCCACCGCGCGATGACCACAGGGTCCTTGCCGATTTCGACGCCCCCGGCTTCGGCTCGTGTCGTCAGGCTGACGCCGTACGACCACCAGTCACGGCAGTCGTTGTAGGAGACCGACACGTCGTCGTTATTCGACAGGTGCGCGTTGACCTTGATGTACGGCCGCCAGATCTTCACGGGTTGTGCGAGGTCCGCTGGCACGCCGACGGGCGTCTGCAGCCGCCGGATGTTCTCATTGATGAACTGGAACCAGACCTTGTCCTTCTTGACCGGTCCGCCGAACGCGAAATTGAAGTCGTTGTTGTGTTCAACGTTTGCCGGGTACGTGGCAGACGGCGTGTTGTTGCCGTACAACCCCGGGACCAGGCCGTAGTAGCTCGCGCTGCCCTTGAACGTGTTGCTGCCGGACTTGAGCACGAGATTGACGACGCCTCCCTGGAAGCCAGCCTGTTCCGCGGAGGCGCCGACCGACTTCACCTGCAGCTCGGACATCATGTCGTAATTGGGCCAGTCGTACGGGCCGCCGAAAGAGGGCGCCGACACATCGAGGCCGTCGTATTGAAACGCGTTCTGGCTCGACTGGGATCCGAAGATGACGAACTGGCTCGACTGGCCGATGCTCTGGCTCGCCGACTTCACCGCCGGCGCGTAGGCCAGGGCGTCGAAGAACTGGTTCCGCGTCGTGGGCGAGTTGTCGAGCAGCTCCCTGTTGAAGTTCGTGCTCGTTCCGGCGTGAACCGTGTCGACAACGGGCGATTCGCCGACGACGGTCAAGGTCTCGGCCACAGCGCCAACTTTGAGGACCTGGTCCAGCTCGATCAATCGGCCGACCTCGACGCGGATGCCTTCGTGCTTCACGGTGATGAAGCCGGAGAGGGCAAACGTCACGCTGTAGATACCGACCGGCAGATTCTCGAATCGATACATGCCCTGTCCGTCGGAAACGGAGGACGCCGTACCGATCCGCGCCGGACTTTGTGCCTCGACGGTGACGCCGGGCAGGACGGCTCCGGTGTCGTCATGCACGATGCCACGAATCCCCCCCGTGGACACCTGCGCGCGAGCGGTTGCGGTGGTTAGGCACGCTGCCAGGGCGAAGACCAAGCCGACGAGCGGATCGCGTCGTGATCCCATTCACGTCTCCTCCGGTGAAAGACTCCTGACTGTCGGTCTGAACCAGCACCTAAACACCGGCGGCTGTTACATTCAATGATTTCTCGACAAACCGCAGAAATGAGCGCCGAAACGCAGACTGTGACGATGACGCTTGACTGTGGCGAGGGTGGAGCGATAGGCTCCGCGAATTCCATGCGCGTTACAGGATGCGCGCAGGATCGCCTCGAGGGACGTGGGGCATGCGAGGAAGCCGAGCTCGAGCCTCATGCGTTCATGAGCGCGGGGGTTGGGAGGGACGTCCCGCTCGCGCTCGAGGGCCGCTGACCGTGCAAATCGGTGTGCCGAAATTCAACGCCCGGATGGCCTTGACGGTCTTCGGTCTGATCCTGTGCTTCTGCCTTTTCGACATCCTCCACAACTACATCGGAGGCCTGGGCGAAGGGCTGCGGCTGTCGTGGCAATACCTCGTCTTTGGCGTTCCCGCATACTGGTTCACGTACTTCGCCGTTCTGCCGCTCGCAATCTTTCTGGCCGGCCGCTATCGGATCGACCTGCTCAGTCGACGGAGCATACTCGTCCACCTGAGCGGCGCGATCGCCTTCTGCTACGTGCACATCGTCATCATTGCCGCGATTCCGATCATCAGGATCAATCCCGATACGCCGTTCGAAACGATGCTGTTCCGACAGATACGCGGTAATTTTGCGATGGACTTTCTGAGTTACTGGGCGGTCGTCGTCACGCTCTACGCGGTTCGGTATCACTCCGAGCTCCAGCAGCGTGAGGTCGCTGCGGCCCAGCTCGAGGCGAGCCTCGCGCAGGCTCATCTGCAGACGCTCCAGGCGCAGCTGCGTCCGCACTTCTTCTTCAACACTCTGCAGGCGATCTCCGTTCTGGCGCTCAAGGGCGACACGGACGGTGTGGTCGAGACGCTCGCGCACTTGAGCAACCTGCTTCGCGTCACGTTCGACGGGCAGCGGCCCCACAAGATTCCGCTGGCGACCGAGATGGAGTTCCTCGACGAATACCTGGCCATCGAGCGGCTGTCACTCGGCAATCGGCTGCACGTGGTTCGCGACATCGATCCCGACGCGCTGGTGGCGCTGGTGCCGAGCATGGTGCTGCAACTGCTCGTCGAGAATGCCATCGTGCACGGAATCGCCAAGGGATCAGGCGTCGGCACGGTCAGAATCTCGGTCACACGCGAAGAGGGCGCGCTCCGGCTCCGGGTCGCTAATTCGGGTCCGGGCTTCCTGAATGGCGCGCCCCGACAGCCAGGCATCGGGCTCGCGAACACACGGTCGAGGCTGGCGAAGCTCTACGGACCTGCCCACCGCATTGAACTCGACCCGTCGCCCGAGGGCGGCGCCATCGCAACGATCCGAATCCCGTTTGAACGGCCCGGCGACGGCGAGTTCGGTAAGAACATGGCGGCTCGAGCGTCATGATCCGCACGCTTATCGTGGACGACGCGCCGATCGTGCGGGAAGGAGTCCGCTTGCTGCTCGGCCCGGAGAAAGACATCGAGGTCGTCGGGGAGGCGGCCGATGGCTCAGAGGCGGTTGCTGCGATCAGACGGCTAGCGCCGGATTTGATGTTCCTGGACGTGCAGATGCCGGGTCTGGACGGCTTCCAGGTGATGGCGCAGTGCGATGGGATGCGCACGGGTGCGGTGATCTTCGTGACCGCCTACGACGACTACGCCCTCCGGGCGTTCGAGGTCAATGCACTCGGCTATCTGTTGAAGCCGATCGCGCCGCGGCTGTTCCATGCTGCGCTCGCGCGCGCGCGCCAGGTGCTCAGCAACCCTGAAACGCAGGCGCCGATGCCGAAGAGGACTTCCCTTCCACGGCTCGTCGTCAAGGAGCATGGCCGGTTCATCCTGCTGCGCCACGAAGACGTCGATTGGATCAGCTCGGCCGGCGACTACGTTCACCTGCACTCAGGAGGGCGAGCGTTTCTGATCCGCAAGACGATGACTGAGCTCGAGGAGACCCTGGCTCCTCGGAACTTCGCGCGCATTCACCGGACGTCAATCGTGAACCTCGATCGCATCAAGGAAATCAAACCGCTGACGCAGGGCGACTTCATCGTGAGGCTGCACGACGGCACGGCGCTGCGCATGAGCCGCAGCTATCGAGACCGGCTGCTACCGTAAGTACGGCTGGGATCTCATCAATGTGACGAGCAGCACACGGACCGGGCGTCCGCACGGTCTGCCGCAGTCCGTGACCTTTACCCTGGAGCGTCCGCAAGTCATCTGGTCTGTTTGTTCAGCTGCGTGATGAATGCTCGTGCTTCCTGGAGCACTTCGTCGGTGAGCCCCACGTGGCCGCGGTCTTTGTAGTGGACGAACTTGTGCGGGATCTTCGCAGCATCGAGCGCCTTGAGCATGTCGAGCGCTTGCTGGATCGGGACCGACTGGTCGTCGTCGGAATGAACGACGAGGAGCGGCTTGCTGCCGGCGGAGATCCGGGCGATGGGAGATGCCTGACGGCGTGCGGCTTGAATGTCGCCGGACAGCGGCGTCCACAGGTTTCCCCATGAGAGCGTGTTCAGGAGGTAAGGGGCCGCGACGGCGATGCCCGCATGGACGTCGCTGCGCGCATCGGCCCAGCCACCCGTTCGCGGAAATGCCTTCTCGTCATCACCGAGGATCGCGGTCAGCGCGGCGAGGTGGCCACCCGAGGAGTTCCCAATGATGTAGATCTGGTCTTCATCCACACCGTACTCGGCGGCGTGCGCGTGCAGCCAGCGGATGGCGCACAAGGTGTCCTGATAGGGAGCCGGTGCCGGTGTGGCCTCGACCAGGCGGTGATCGATGGTCATCGTGAAGAAGCCGTCCCTGGCCCACCGCGACAGCCGCTCCCAGCCTTCGTTGTTGTCCAGGCGCGAGTTCGCGCGCCACCGGCCGCCAAAGACCATCACGATCGCTGGCTTTGGCGTCGGCGTTTCGAGGTACGCGAGATCCGCCAGCAGTGCCGACCCCTGGACCCTTCCATAGATCACATCGGTCTTCCTGATGACCACGGGGCCCCGACTCGGCGCCGCGGCAGGTGTCGTTGGAGTTGGCGGCTGCTGGGCCGCGGCGAACTCCAGGTCCATCGCGGCGAACAGCGTGAGGATGATGAGGAGCCTGCGTCGCACGATCCTTCCTTTATGCGAATGCCTGTATGCGAATGCCTGGAACCATGAGGCCGCTGAAGGTGCGCATCCTAGCACGCGCACGTGTGGTTCGGAGGATCGATTGACATCTATGGATGTGTTATGTAGAAGCTGTTCCAGAGGGCTTCATGCACGTTCGTCGACGCCATGTGGTGGCGCTCGTATCGCTTGCGGTGTCGGTCGCCGTCCTCGTCGTCAGGCCGCTGGCTCAAAGTCCACAGCAAGCCGCGGATCTCGTCTTGCGCGGCGGCCAGGTGATCACGGTGGATCCGCAGAACCGGATCGCGTCGGCCGTTGCCATCATCGGGAATCGGATTGCTTCGGTGGGTCGCGAGCAGGAAATCGACCGTTTCGTTGGCCCGCGCACCCGAACGGTCGATCTCAAAGGCCTGTACGCTCGTGCCAGGATTCATCGACTCGCACTCGCATGTCGAGGGACTCGCGACATCCGAGCACTTCCTCGTGCCGATTCAAGCTCCGCCACTCAAGGATGCGGCCGAAATCATCGCCAAGCTGAAGGAACGCGCACGCCAGCTTCCGCCAGGCACGTGGATCGTCGGGCAGGGCACCTACAACCAGGTGATGCCGACGCGCGAGGAGTTGGATCGCGAGCTCCCGCAGCATCCGGTTGTGCTGCGTTGGAGCGCCCACGACCTGCTCCTCAACCACATGGCCAACGAAATGGCCGGACTCGGTCGTGTACACCCGATCCGAAGGGGATGGGACGAATCGAACGGGCGCCCAACGGCGAGCCAGCGATTCTGCGCGACGCGGGGATCGAGCTCCCACTGCCACATGCGACGTACGAACAGATGCGCGAATGGATTCCGCAGACGCTGCGAGACTTCTACCTCGTGCGCGGCGTGACCACGGTCTATGACATGTCGTCGCCTGCCATCGGCTACAAAATCTATCGCGAACTCGCGTCGAGGGCGCAGCTGCCCGTCCGGCTTCGCCTCAACTTCATCGTCGGCGCCGACGACTTGAATGGTTCGAAGGACGACACGCTGGGCGCGTTGCTGCGAGACCAGGTGCGGCCCGAGTCGGGTGACGACTGGATTCGCATCGGCGCGCTGAAGATCATCCTCGACGGCGTCTGGGGGACAACAGCCGCGGTCTACAGGCCCGCGTGGCAAGGTTCGGGCACGACCTGGATTCCAGACAATGTCGGAGGCGCCAGCCGCACGCAGGAGGTGCTGAACAGACAAGTCAACGAGGGTCACAAAGCCGGATGGCAGATCTGGGTCCATGCCAATGGCGATCGCGCGCAGGACATGGTGCTCACCGCGTACGAAGCGGCGCAGCGAGTTTCGATGCGCGCCGATGCACGCCACCGGATCGAACACTTCGGGCATTTCCTGACCGTCGATCCCGCTCGAACCGAAGACCGGCTCGCGCGCATGATGCGCGACGAGGTCATCCCGGCCCCACAGGTGGCGTTTCTCTGGCGTTTGACGAACGACAACATCAAAGAGCCCGACGTGAAGTTCTTCCCGATGGCCACCCTCATCAAGCGGGGCCTGCATCCGTCGGGCGGGTCGGACACTCTGGGCACTCAGAACTTCGCGACGAATCCCTGGTTTTCAATTTCCGTCGCCGTGAATCGCAAGACGAAGTACGGCGCCGTCGTCCAACCAGAGGAAGCACTGGGGGTCATGGACGCCATTCGCATGCAGACGATGTGGGCGGCCTTTGCGGGATTCCAGGAAAAGGACAAGGGCAGCATCGAAATCGGCAAGCTCGCGGATCTCGTGGTGGTGTCCGCGGATCCGTTGACGGTCTCGCACGACCGCTTGGCCGACATCCAGACCGATATCACCGTTGTTGATGGCAAGATCGCTTATCAACGTCCCGGTCACGGTGAAAGGCCGTAGCTCGACCGACTTCTGAACATCGATGAGGATTTCCAACCACTCGCCGTCGACGTTGGTCTGCCTGGGCCTGGCTGCACTCGTCACGGGTGTCAGCGCCGTCCAGGAACCGGCGCACACCGAGGAGGCTCCGCCGATCCTTCCTGCGGCCCTCGGTGCGCTGCATCACGCGATCCGGACCGTTCGCCACGACGCGCAAGTGCTGTTCGATCAGGGGCTGACGCTCCATTACGGATTCAATCGAGATGCGGCTCGCCGCTCTTTCGCGGCTGCGTCGCGGATCGATCCCGACGCGGCCATGGCGCGGGCCGGTCTCGCGCTCGCCCTCGGCCCCAATCTCAACATGGAGTCGTCGCCGGCGCAGATCCAGGCAGCCTGTGACGCGGCGCGGACCGCGCTGAAACTGTCGCGTCAGGACGACGAGCGTGGCTATGCCAACGCTCTGGCGGTCCGGTATTGCGGCGCGGACGGCCGCGGTCGTCTGAACCCGACCGCGTATGTGGAGGCCATGAGCGCGCTGCACCGCGAGCTGCCGACGGATCCCGACGCCGCCACGCTCTATGCGGACAGTCTCCTCGAGCTTCGCCCGCGCACGGTTCGGCAGGATGCAGAGATCGTCTCGGTCCTCGAAGCGGTGTTGCAGCGACACCCGGATCACGTCGGCGCCAATCACTATTACATCCACGCCGTCGAGGGAACATCCTCGGCTGAACGTGGGCTCCCGAGCGCGAAGCGCCTGGAAACCCTGGTCCCGGGCATCGGGCACCTGCTGCACATGCCGTCGCACATCTACATGAGGACCGGACAATACGAAGCATCGATCGCGCTCAACCGGCAGGCGGCGGCAGCCGACCTCGCGTACCTGCGGACGAATCCTCCCGGCCATGACGGCGCCATGGACCATCTCCACGACCTCGAGTCGCTGTCCGTCGCGGCAGGGTTCGCGGGTCGGTTCGCCGACGCACGACTCGCCGCGTCCGAGATCGCGCGCGTCGAGGCGGAGCTCGCGGGCGAGCCCGCGGATCGTCATTTTTCTCCGCCGCTCGCGATGGTCCTGCTTCGCTTTCAGCGGTGGTCGGACGTCTTGGTGCTGCCGGTTCCGCCGGCGGGCGACGCGTACTCGTCGTTTCTGTCGCATTTCTCGCGAGCCATCGCGTTTTCAGCCCTTGGGCAGCCTGGCAAGGCGCAGGCTGAACACGACGCGTTCACACGCGCAGTCAGGACGATTCCGGACGACACGTTCTATCGCAGCAACCCCATGTCGGCAGTCCGTCCGGTGTTCGAAGCCGTGATCGCCGCAAGGCTGGCGGCGACGGGGCCGGACGCGCGAGCGACCGCGGCCGCATGGGAGCGGGCTGTTGCGGCCCAGGATCGCCTGAACTATCACGAGCCGCCACCTTTCTACTATCCAACGCGTGAATCGCTCGGTGCCGCGTTGGTCGCCGCGGGTCGCCCTGCGGATGCGGAACGCGTCTTTCGCGAGGACCTGTTACGGAATCCAGCAAGCGGACGGTCGCTGTTCGGCCTGTGGCAGGCGCTGCTGGCCCAGCAGCCCGGCGCGGAGACCGAGCGGATTCATCGCGCGTTCGTCGATGCGTGGGCGAAGAGCGACGTGCGATTGTCGCTGGCCGGCTACTGACGGTGAGGATCGGTCAGCGTGTCTGACAGCGAGGAGGCTTTCTTGAATTCAAGACGATTCGTCGGTGCACTGGTTCTCGTCGGCAGCGTCGGCGCGATCGTGATCCAGACGCAAGTCAACCCCTCGAGCGGATGGGCGGTACTACGCCGGGGACAAGGCCGCCACGCGGTATTCCCCGCTCGACCAGATTACGCGTGAGAACGTGAAGAATCTGCGCGTCGCCTGGCGGCGGCCCGCAGTCGATCCTCAATTGAAACAGACCTACCCGGACCTGAGCCCGTCGAACTACTTCCGCTCGACGCCGATCATCATCGGAGGGACGCTGTACGCGCCGGATGGCGTAGGTTTGCTCGAGGCGTTCGACGCGTCGAGCGGCCGGGGCGTCTGGACGCAGGAGCCGACGCACCCGACGATGAAGGAGGCCGCGGGGGAGAGCACGCGTGGCGCGGAATTCTGGCGGAGCGGAACCGACGAACGCATCCTCATTGTTCGCGGTGAGTACCTCTATGCAATCAACGCTCAGACTGGCAAGACGTACCCGGGCTTCGGCGACCACGGGCGCGTCAGTCTGAACCGCCACACCGCGGACGAGGCGCCATTCTTCTCCTTCACAGGGCCCATTGTCGTGAACGATGTCGTCGTCCTCGGCGGGAACGGCGGCGGGAAGGTCGGTGGCGGGTACGGCGATTCCGGCTTCGCGAAGGAATCGTCGCCTGAGGATATCCGCGGCTACGACGTGCACGACGGAAAGCTGCTCTGGACGTTCCACGTGCTGCCGCGGCCGGGCGAGCCAGGCGCCGAAACGTGGGGCAACGGCTCACTCGAGAAGGGTGGCAACATGGCGTCGTGGTCGACCCTCAGCGCCGACGAGCAGCTGGGCTTCGTCTATGTTCCACTCAGCGCGCCAACGGTTTCTTACTACGGGGGCTGGCGACCCGGGAACAACCTCTATTCAGACAGCCTCGTCGCACTCAACGTGAAGACCGGCAAGCTGGCGTGGCACTTCCAGATGGTGCATCACGACCTGTGGGATTACGACACCGTCGGACCGCCCACGCTGGCCGACATTGTCGTAGAAGGCCGCCGCATCAAGGCTGTCATTCAGGGCAGCAAGACTGGGTTCCTGTACGTCTTCGATCGTGCGACGGGCAAACCGGTCTGGCCGATCGAAGAGCGCCCGGTGCCGCAATCGACGGTGCCGGGCGAACACACGTCGCTGACGCAGCCGTTTCCGACCAAACCGCCCCCGTTCGAACAACAGGGGCTGACGGAAGCCGATCTGATCGATTTCACGCCCGCGCTTCGCGCGGAAGCCAAGGAGATTGTGAAGCGATTCGTCATCGGGCCGATGTTCACGCCGCCGTCCGTGCGCAGCGACGATCCCGATGGCAACAAAGGTTCGATCGTGCTGCCGGGCGTCTACGGCGGCGGCAACTGGAACAACGGCGCGTTCGATCCCGAGACCGGCATGTACTACGCCGTGTCGCATACGATCCCGACCGTGTAACGATTTGGTCAAGCCGACTGATCCGAAGGCGACCATGGAATACGCGATCGATTGGGGAGAACGTGGGAAATCGACCCGGCACACCGACATCAAGGGACCTCAGGATCTGCCGCTCATCAAGCCGCCGTACGGGCGCATCACCGTGTACGACATGAACAAGGGCGAAAAGGTGTGGACGGTCGCCAACGGCGACGGCCCCCGCGACCACCCTGCGGTCAAGGACTTGCACCTGCCGCCGCTCGGCATTCCGGGACGGCCGGCGCCGCTCCTGACGAAAACGCTGCTCTTCATCGGCGAGGGTAGCAATGCAGTGTTCAACTCCGGGGACGGCAACAAATTCCGCGCCTACGACAAGGCGACGGGCCAGGTTGTGTGGGAGACCGATCTGCCGGCCGGCACGACCGGTGCGCCGATGACCTACATGGCCAACGGCCAGCAGTACATCCTCGTGCCGGTTGGCTCGAAGGCGCACGATGCGGAATGGGTCGCCTTCAGCCTTCCGCCGCGCCAGTAATGAAGGGGGAGCGATGCAGCGTCAACAGATGAGAGCGAGGCCTCGCAAGACAATTGCCGCCTCAGCGATGGCCATGTCGCTCGCGATGGTCAGCGTGGCGGCGTGTTCGCGGTCGCGGGCGGCGGATGGCCCGGCAGACCTGCTCGTCCTGAACGGCCGCGTCTACTCTGCGGTCGACGGAAGCGCCACCGCCGAAGCGGTTGCGGTGCGCGGGAACACGATCGTTCGCGTCGGCACGAATCGCGATCTCGAAGCGCTGCGCGGCGCGAACACCGCCGTCATCGACGCTCACGGTGGGGCCGTGGTGCCGGGGCTCAACGACTCCCACGTGCACTTCTTGAACGGCGCGATGTCGCTCGATCAAGTCGATCTGGCCGGTCTCACGAAGCTCGAGGACATTCAGGCCAGAATCCGCGCTTTCGCCGCTGAACATCCGGACCGCGCATGGATTCGCGGTCGAGGCTGGCTGTATTCGCCGTTCCCGGGCGGGCTCCCGACGAAGGAACAGCTGGACGCCGTCATCTCCGACCGTCCGGCGCTCATGACGTGCTACGACGGCCATAGCGTGTGGGCGAACTCGAAAGCGCTCGCGCTCGCAGGCATCACGAAAGACACGCCGGATCCGAAGAACGGGATCGTCGTGAAGGATCCGAAGACGGGAGCGCCGACGGGCGTGCTCAAGGAAGCCGCCCGCGCGCTGATCAGCAAGGCGATTCCGGCCACGACGCACGACGAGCGGCTGGCCGCGATACGTTCGGCCTCGCTTTTCGCGCACCGGCTCGGCGTCACCAGCGTGCAGAGCACGAGCGGCAGCCCGGAAGAGCTCGAGCTCTACGAGGAAGCCATGCAGAAGGGCGATCTCGGAGTCCGCACGTATTACTCCCTTCTGATTTCCCCGGGGTTCTCCGAGGCCGATGCCGACCGATTCGATCAGGCGTGGAAGCGGCATCCCGATGGCCCGATGCTCAAGACCGGCATGGTCAAGATGGCGATCGACGGTGTCATCGAAAGCCGGACCGCGGCCCTGCTCGAACCGTACGCCAACGCTGCGGGGGCGGGCGCGCCGAATTACTCCGCAGAAGAGCTGAATCAGATCGTCGCCAAGATGGATCGCCGCGGCTGGCAGATTCAGATTCATTCCATCGGGGACCGCGGCGTGCGGATGACCTTGGACGCGTTCGAGCGCGCGGCAGCCGCCAATCCGTCGGTCGCGCGCGGCCGGCGGCACCGCGTCGAGCACGTGGAGACGATCGATCCGGCCGACGTCCCGCGCTTCGCGAAGCTCGGCGTCATTGCGTCGATGCAGCCGATGCACGTTGCGCTCGGCGACATGAACTCGCTCCATCCGTCAGGCCCCTGGCCCGACAACCTCGGTGTCGATCGAGCGATGCGGGCATGGCAGTGGAAGAGCATTCGCGACGCCGGCGCGAGGATCACCTTCGGCAGCGATTGGAGCGTCGCGTCGCTGGATCCGCTGCAAGGCATCTGGCTCGCGTCAACCCGTCTGACGCCGGAGGGCATGAAGAGCCAGCGACTGACGGTGAACGAGGCCATCGATGGCTACACCCGATGGCCCGCGTACGCGTCGTTCGAGGAAGGGCGCAAGGGCACGCTCGCGCCGGGCATGTTGGCCGATATCGCGGTGCTCTCTCGCGACATCCTCACGGCGCCGCCCCGCGACCTTGGGGACGTCGTCGTCGACACGACCATTCTTGACGGCAAGGTGGTCTATCGGCGGACCGCAGCGGGGCAGACCGCGGCGGCGCGCCGGTAGCCAGCGCGCGCTCCAGGTCCGGGATTGTCAGACTTCAATCATCGGCCGCCGGCGGTTGACGGCCTCACATCCGGCAGCGCCAGCGCCACGAATTCCGCCGGATGATCTTTCGCGCCCACTGGCACGACGATGTACTGCTTGCCCTTGTGCATGTAGGTCATCGGCGCGCCCGTGGTTCCTGACGGCAGCTCGATTTCCGAGATGATTTTCCCGGTCGCTTTGTCGAATGCCCGGAACTTGTTGCCCCAGGCCCACGACACCTGCGGCGTGCCGATGACCGCGTCGCTGCCTTCCCCGATGAACAGCAGCGTCTTCGTCAAGAGCGGCGCCGGGCGATTGGGGATGCCGAGCGGTGGCAGATGCAGGTCCTTCAACAATGGATGATTGCGCGGCCCGTCACCGTTGGCTGCCATCCAGACCTGATCGCCGGTGTTGAGATTGAACGCGGTGATCCGGCCATACGGCGGCTTTGTCAGCGGCAGTCCCCGGACCTGCGGTCCCAGCCCCTGCACGAAATCGGGATCCGTGTTCGCCGGCTGGCCGCCCCTGCCCCCACCGCCGCCGCCTCCGGCGTAGTCCATCGTCGCGGTCTCGCTGCCCTTGGTGCTGGCAACCGCGCGCACGCTGGGTAGCGTCAGCGACACGGCGTAATACATCCCCGTCTCGGGATCGAACGCACCCGTGTGCCAGTTGCCTGCGCCCCAGGCGCCGGGCACAGTGAAAGTGCCTTTCTTGCCGTCCGCATCCGCACTTCGGATGGAAGGCGGCGTGTAGAGCGGCCCGAGAATGTACGGTTTGAGAATCTCGAGCGCCTGCCGTCGCAGCTCGGGCGTGAAGTCAATCACGTCGTTCTCGGTCATGCCCTGCTGATCGAACGCTGGCGGTTTCGTGGGAATCGGCTGCGTCGGCGATGCCTGTTCGCCCGGGACGCTCGAGGGCGGCACTGGTCGCTCGACGATCGGCCACACGGGCTCGCCGTTCGCGCGGTTCAGCACGTACAGAAATCCGTTCTTGTTCGGCTGGATGACGGCCTTGATGCGACGGCCGTTGACCGTGACGTCGCCGAGAATGGCGGGGCCGACGTTGTCGTACTCCCAGAGATCGTGATGAATCGTCTGGAAGTGCCACACGCGCTTTCCCGTCTTCGCATCGAGCGCGACGAGGCTGTCGGAGTAGAGGTTGGCGCCCGGCCGCCAGCCTCCATAGGACGACGCTGTCGGCGCCGTGAGTGGAATGTAGACGTACCCGAGCTGTTCGTCGGCCGTCATGGGATTCCACGCGCCGAGATCGCCGGCGATCTTCCACGATTCGTTGCCCCACGTGTCCGTGCCGAACTCACCCGCGTGCGGCACGACGTGGAACGTCCACAAGAGCTTGCCCGTCCGCGCGTCGAAGCCTCTCACGTCTTCGGGCGCCGCCTCTTTCTTATCGCCGCCGTCGCCCGCCCCCGCCGTGTTCCCGGTGACGACGACGACGTCGCCGATCACGAGAGGCCCGGCGCTGTCGTTGAATCGGCCTGCCAGCGGCTGGCCCTCGTCGAAATGCAGGCTCGTCCGCCCGTGGTCGCCGAAATCCGGGTACACCTTGCCGGTTTTCGCGTTGAGCGCGTAGAGGTACTCACCGCGGATGACGAAGATTCGTGAATCGCTCCCGCCGCGCCAGTAATCCACGCCACGCGTGCTTTGGCCCTGGATTTCTTCCTGCGTCCGGGCCATCGGTTCCTGCTGCCAGATCGTCTCGCCGGATCCGGCGTCGAACGCGCTGACGAACCCGTGCGCGTCCTGCGTGAAGAGCATGCCGTCGATCATGATCGGCGTCGACCGCAAGTAGGCGTTGACGCGGAGGCCCGGAAACGCCTGCGTCAGTTTTTCGTCGACCGCCGGCCGGCGCCAGGCGATCCGCAGGTTCCTGACGTTGTCGCGCGTGATCTGATCGGCGGGTGAGTAGCGCGTGAACGCCTTGTCGCCGCCGAAGTACCGCCACTCGACGGCCCGCCCCTGGGAGCGAACCGTGAGGGCGGCAGCCGCGATCAGGATGAGCAGCGCGGCCGCGCCAGACAGTTTCCGATATCGGAGCACAATGTCCTCCTCGTCTTCTCCGGCGACGTCAGAACTGATAGCGCACGCCGAACTGAACGGTTCGCGGACGGACGATGGTCAGCGTCTGCCCGAAGGGGTTCGCGGCCGTCGCCTGCGAAACGTTGTTTTGCAACGTCAGCACGGTTGCGGCGTTGAACACGTTGAAGACGTCCATCGAGAGCCGGATGCGCTGCGACTTCGGGAGATTGAAGTTCTTGTCGACCCGGATCTGGAAATCGTTCGTGGCGGGAAGCGTGAACGCGCCCCGCGGCTCTGACAGAACGGTCACGGATCCTTGGCTGAACCCTCGCACGATGTAGAGCGGCCCGTACGGCCGTCCCTGCTCGTAGGAGTATCGCAATCCGAAGTTGAAGTCGAGCGGCGCCTTGTACGTCGTCGAGAGCTTGACCGAATTGGGGGAGTTGGTCGCGGTCGGGCCGTACGCGTTCACCAGATCGTTCGGCGTTCGGCCGAATCCGGCTGTCGAACTCAGATTGCTGAAATCCTGTTGCGTGTTGCCCGAAATCGTGCCGGACCCGTACGCTTGCGAGTTCTGGTACGTATAGCTCGCGAGGGCCTGCCAGTTGCCGGAGAGCCGCCGGTTGATCTGGAAGATGAACGACTTGAAGTCCTGGTTGAAGTCGGTCCGGTTGACGACCTGGAACAAGCTCTGTGCCGACGGGCTCGTGCGGTTGTAGGCCGTGATCGGCGTCGTCGATCCGTTCGGAAGCAACGCGTTGACCACCGTGGCCGCGTACGTCCCTCGTGCATCCTGCATCCGGATGAAGTCGCCCTCCTTCTTATAGATGAACTCGAAATCGATACCGGTATTGGCCATGATCTGGCGCTCCATACCGAAGAACACCTGATCGGTGTACTGGTTTCGCAACCCGGGATCGACGCCGAAGTTGATCTGGTTGTTGACCAGGCTCTGCTGGATGTCGTACTTGCGAGTCGCAGGGTTCCACCGCTCGGTGTCGGACGGCGTATTGCCAGGCGAGGCGCTGTTGAACATGCTGGTCGCCAGCTTGCCGTAGAAGCGTCCGTAGTTGCCTTTCAAAATGGTTCTGCCCGACTCGTCGAGCCGTACCGTGAAACCCAGTCGCGGTGAAACGCTGTTGACGGAAATCAGGCTGGAAACGCCGGGGTACGTCACGTTGGTCGGCGAGGATGGCGCCTCGGTGTCGATGCCGATAAGCGTCGTCTGCGAGTCGAGCGACGGGATGTCGCCGGTCGTGTGGTCGAATCGGTACGCCGAGGTTCAAGGTGAGGCGCCCGTTGAGGGTCCAGTTGTCCTGCGCGTACGCGCCGTTCTGCCGGAGGCGTCCGCCCGTGACGGCCGGGGCCTTGTAGGTGGCCGTGTAGGGCTGGGTGTTGAGGTCGGTGTACGTGACGCCGCTGAACGTCAACGTGTTCGTCACCTGGGTCGCGTACTGCGTCTGGTAGCCGAACTTGAAGTCGTGCGAACCCTTGATGAAGTCGTTAGCAGCGTGCGCCACCGAGGCGTCGATCGTCGTGCGGTTGTGCACCTGGCGGCTCCCAGTCGCGCCGTTGCCGCTCGTCAGCCCCGTGCCCGAGTCGAAGTGCTGGGGCGTGACGAAGTCGTCGCTGAACGGCGTGAAGTTGTCCCGAATGTAGATGCCGCCGCCTTTGACTTCGAACAGGGTCGCGTTTCCGAAGGTGTGTGTATAGTGAGCGGCGATGACGGGGTTGTTGCCGTGTTCGACGGTCTGCGTGTAGATGGGCGCCGTCCGGCTCGCCGTCGCGGCGCAGCAGAAGCGGTTGTCGTTGAACGTGAAGTCGATGCCATCGTTCTTCGCAGGCTTGGCGGTCAGCTTGAAGAACGGCTTGAACGACCATCCGGCGTTCGCCGGCAGGTTGGGATCGACGCCGACGCCCGTGGTCAGCCCCTTGTTGTACGGCAGGATGCCGTAGAACCAGACGCGATCCTTGGCGATCGGGCCGCCAAGCTCGAAAGTCGTCTGATAGCTGAAATGCACGTCATAGGGGAACTGTTCGTTCGGCGTGTTGTTGCCGACCAGCGCCGGCGGGATGGTATAGCCGCTCCAGATGCCGCGGAGGCTGTTGCTGCCCGACTTGGTCACGATGTTCACGACGCCGCCCTGGAAGTTGAAATACTCCGCGGAAGCACCCGTCGTCTTCACTTCGACTTCCTGCATCATGTCGGGGCTCGGAAAGTCCCACACTCCGCCGTTCGACACCGCGGAGATGTCGACGCCGTCGTACTGGAACGAGTTCTGATCGCTGCTCGAACCCATGATCACGAACCGCGAATCGTTCGGCACGGCGTTGATGCGGACCGACGGCGCGTACGTGATGACGTCGAAGTACGACTGCCGCGCCGTGGGAACGTTCACCAGGAGGTCGGCGTTGAAGTTCGTCGTGATACCTGCGTGGACCGCGTCGACGACCGGTGATTCGCCGCTGACGGTGATGGACTGCTCGACGTTGCCGAGCTGCAGCTGAACGTCGGCCTGCACCGTGCGTCCGACTTCCACTCGGATGTCCTCGCGCTTGACGGTCGTGAACCCTGCAGACTGAAGGTGACCGTGTACTGGCCCACCGGCAGATTTTCGAGTCGGTAGAGGCCTTGCGTGTCGCTCACGTCGACGGCCGCGCCGCCAATGCGTGATGGGCTGACCGCCTCGACCGTCACGCCGGCCAGCACCGCGCCAGTGGCGTCCTTGACGAAACCGCGAATGCCGCCGGTGGCGGTCTGTGCCGAAGCGCTGACCGCAGCCAATGAACCGAGCAGAGCGAAACAGAGGGCCGCGAAGGGCCCGGGAAGCGAGGCGCGGCGAGGTCGACACGTCGAAACGTTCCATCGGAGACCCTCCCTCAGCGAATGAACGGTCGGGCCCAGAAAGACGATCGCCGCCATCTAATCGAAGAACTGTAAGGTTGTCAACGACTAAGGCGGGTTATAGTGAGGCCCTTCAGTCAAGGAGTGCCGCGATGAGCCCTGCGAACGAGCGCCGCGAGCTTGGCATGGACCGTCGGATTCCGCGTCGCGATTTTCTGAATGGTCTTGCGATCGGCGTGACCGGCGCGTACGCCGCGGCAACCGCGACGACGCTGACTGCCGCCGGGGCGCCGGCCGTGAGTCAGCCTGCGATGTCGGCGGCGACTTATCCGCCAGCGCGTGTCGGATTGCGCGGCAATTATCCGGCCGCGGTCGAAGCGTTCGGTCGGATGCAGTCCGGCGCCTTCCGACAACTTCCCACGCTCGACGTCGACACACGCGAGACGTACGACCTCGTCGTCGTCGGCGCTGGAATCTCAGGACTGGCGGCGGCACATTTCTGGCGACGCGCGCTCGGCACGAACCAGAAGATCCTGATTCTGGACAATCACGATGACTTCGGCGGTCACGCGAAACGGAACGAGTTTCGATACGACGGCCGCACGTTCGTCGGCTACGGCGGCACGATGGGCATCTCGACGCCGTATCCGTACAGCTATACGGCCAAGCGGCTCGTCGAGGAACTCGGCGTTCAGGTCGAGCGCAACGCCGAATTCCAGAATCGCGACGCGTTCCAGAAACTCAATCTGGGCCCTGGCATGTTCTTCGACAAGGAACACTTCGGCGAGGACCGCGTCGTCGCGGGCAACGGCCGGATTCCATGGCCGGAGTTCTTTGCGAAGACGCCGCTCTCGGAGGCGGTGTGCGGCGATCTGATTCGCCTCTACGGACAGAACCCGGACTACATGGCGGGCATGAGTGCCGACGAGAAAATCGCGGCGCTGGCCCGAATGAGCTGGCAGGATTTCCTGATCAAGCACGCCAAGGTCCATCCTGATGCGATTCTCTTCTTCAGAGGGCAAGGAGGCCGCAACAACAAGCGAGTGGACACGACGCCCGCGCTCGAAGCCGCACAGCGGGGATCGGTCGGATTCAACGGTCTTGGACTGAAGCTGCGCGTCGACGGATTTCAGCAGTCGTCGTACCAGTTCCACTTTCCAGACGGCAACGCGTCCCTCGCCCGATTGCTCGTCAGTCGCCTCGTGCCATCCGCGTTCACCAGCGCGAAGCTCACCATGGACACGATCGTTCAGGCGGTTCCCGACTACTCGAAGCTGGACGACATGTCGTCAGCCGTCCGCATCAGACTCGGCAGCACCGTTGTCCGCGTGCAGCACGACGGCCCGGCGGAGCAGGCGAAGGCAGTCCGCATCGCGTATCTGCGCGACAGCAAACTGCACGGCGTTCGCGCGGCGAATGTGATCCTGGCCTGCAACAACGCGCTGATTCCCGCGTTGATGCCCGAGCTGCCCGACAAACAGAAGGGCGCGCTCGCGTATTCGGTGAAAGTGCCGATGATGTACAACAACGTCCTCGTCAGGCGCTGGACGTCGTTCGCGAAGCTGGGCGTTTCGAACGTCAACTCCCCGTGCATGCTGCACACTGGCACGAGTCTCGATCCAGGATCGACAGTTGGCGGGTACCGCGGCGTGACGACGGCCGACGAGCCGATCATCGTCCACATGACGGCGAATCCGAACAAACCAGGGTTGCCGAGAAAAGAGCAGAACCGGATCGGCGCCGAGCAGCTCCTGGCGACGACATTCGAGCAGTTCGAACTCGAGATCCGACGTCACCTGACGGCCATGCTGGGATCGAGCGGATTCGATCCGGCCGCCGACATCGTCGGGTTGACGGTGAATCGCTGGCCGTACGGCTATTCGTACACCTACGACACGCTCGGCGATCCCGATGTGGCGCCCGAACATCGGCCGCACGTCATCGGCCGCCAGCGGTTCGGTCAGGTGACGATTGCGAACGCGGATGCCGGAGCCGCCGCGTTCACCAATCAGGCCATCGACGAGGCTCATCGCGCCGTCGAGGAGCTGTTCGTCAGGAACGGACTGACTTAGCGGACGCGACGGATGACCGCAGGGAGTCGACGCATGAATGCCAACGACCGCCGCCTCGGCATTGATCGCCAGATCACACGACGGGATTTCCTGAACGGCGTCAGCATGAGCGTCGTCGGCTCGATGCTCGCCCCCGAGCTCGCTTCGCGCAGCGCAGCAGGAGTTCGCACCCGAGCGGGCCGCCGACTACTACCCGCCGACGCGAACGGGCATGCGCGGAACGCATGCCGGATCGTTCGAGGTGGGCCATCAGCTGCGTGACAGAAAAACCTGGGATCTCAGCGGTGCCGTGAACACAGGCGAGTCCTACGACCTCGTGATCGTCGGCGGCGGGCTGAGCGGGCTTTCGGCTGCGTACTACTTCATCCGGGACGTGGGGAGGAACTGCAAGGTCCTCATTCTCGACAACCACGACGACTTCGGCGGTCATGCCAAGCGCAACGAGTTCCACTACGACGGCCGGATGCTCGCGCTGAACGGCGGGACGCTGAACATCGAATCATGGAACCGCTACAACGAGCATGCCCGGGCCGTCATGCACGACATCGGCATCGACATCGATCGGTTCCTCGTCGTCGAACGAGAAGAATCGGGGCCTCTATCGTTCGCTCGGCCTCGTGAACCAGGCGACGTTCTTCGACAAGGAGACGTGGGGCGTCGACAGGCTGGTGGTTCGCCACGGATCCGGCGGGCGCGGCAACGCCTATGGCGCCGACGACCTCGCCCGATCGCCGCTCTCGGCGCAGGCGCAGAAAGACATGCTTCGCCTGTACGGCGGAAAGCATCCCGACTACATGCCGGGCCTGTCCTCGGCCGAAAAGAAAGTCCGGCTCGCCAAGATGAGTTATCAGGATTTCCTCCTGGATCTCGTCAAGGTCGATCGACAGGTGGTGTGGTTCTTCCGCAACCAGGGAGCCGGCAGCTTCTGTGTGGGTGTGGACTGTTTCCCCGCGCTCTTCGCGTGGCAGGACGGCCTGCCGGGCTTCTCGGGGATGAACCTCGAGCCGAGTCCGAACGGGCTTCTCGCCGATTTGCCCGGCGGCCATCACGGGCGTCAGATCGGACCCGGCGGGGGACCGACCGTGCATTTCCCGGACGGCAACGCCACGATCACGCGACTGCTGATTCGCTGGCTGATGCCGGACGCCGTGCCAGGCACGACGATGGAGGATGTGGGGGCCGCGCGCGTGAACTACGCGATGCTCGATCGTGCGGGACAGACGGCGCGCGTGAGGCTCAACAGCACCGTGGTACACGTGCAACACGACGGCGATCCGTCGCGCGCCACCGAGGTCGTCACCAGCTATGTCCGCGGTGGCAAGACGTATCAGGTCCGCTCCCGCGCCGTCGTCATGGCGTGCTGGAACATGTTCATTCCGTACCTCGTTCCTGATCTACCCGCGAGTCAGAAGGAGGCGCTCGAATACGGCGTGAAAGGTCCGCTCGTGTACACGAGCGTCGCCGTGAAGAACTGGACGGCATTTCAGAAGCTGGGCGTTGCGTCCGTCAACGCGCCCACGATGTACCACACCGGTGTCTCGCTGGCGGAAGCCGTGAGCCTTGGCGATCTGCATCATCCGCAGACGCCCGACGAGCCGGTGGTGCTGCACATGACGCGGTATCCGAATTCGCCCGGGAAGCCGCGGAAGGAGCAGCATCGCATCGGCCGCGCGGACCTGTTGAGCGCGAGCTTCGAGACGTTCGAGCGGAGCATCCGCGATCAGCTGTCGCGGAATCTCGGTGAGGGCGGATTCGATGCCGCGCGCGACATCGTCGCGATTGCCGTCAACCGTTGGCCGCACGGGTACGCATACACCTACAATCCGCTCTACGATCCGATGGAATGGGTGTACACCTCGAGCGACCAGCGACCGTGCGTGGTCGGGCGCAAGCCGTTCGGGCTGATTACGATTGCGAACTCTGACGCCGCCGCGAGTCCTCACACGGATGCCGCGATGCTCGAGGCGCACCGAGCGGTTCAGGAAGTGCTGCAGCGCCGCGCGCTCCCGCTTCTTGGCGATCTTTGAGAGTAGGTCAGGGTGGGCGAGTAGATCAGAGCGCCTGCGGCCATGCCGAGCGAGGGCCTGTGAAGCCCGAGTCAGGTATCAGCCATCTTGAGGAGCGCGAGGCTTTAGCCGAGCGAATTACGTTATGAGAATCGCCTTGTTGCTCGTCGCTCTGTCAGCCAGCTGGCTCGTTCAGCCTGCCGCAAGCCGCGCTCCGCGGAATGCAGCGGAGTTCGATGAGCTGTTCCAGAAAGTTTCGAACTGGGGGCGCTGGGGCAAGGACGACCAGCTCGGTGCGGTCAACCTGGTCACCGCCGAGAAGCGCAAGCAGGCCGCGGCGCTGGTGAAGACGGGCCAGACGGTCTCGCTGGCGCACAATCCGTTGACCGAGCGCGCGGAGGACAACAACAACCCCTTCGAGCACACGATGCTTCGCGGCAACAACATGGATCGCTACGCCGTGACGTATCACGGCTACGCGCACAGCCACATCGACGCGCTGTGTCACTTCCTGTACAAGGATCAGACCTACAACGGCTTCGCGCGCGCCGACGTGAACACCGACAAGGGATGCGCCAAGCTCGGCATCGACAACCTGAAGAACGGGATCGTGACGCGCGGCGTCCTGATCGACATTCCCCGACTGCGAGGCGTCGAATTTCTCGAGCCAGGGACGGCCATCTATGCGGAGGAGGTCGAAGCCTGGGAAAAGAAAGCCGGCGTGAAAATCGGTTCGGGTGATGCGATTCTGCTGAGGACGGGAAGATGGGCGAGGCGCGCGAAAGTCGGGCCGTGGAACGTCGCGCAAAGCGCCGCCGGATTTCACGCCTCGATTGCCACCTGGATCAAATCCCGCAACGTCGCCGTCGTCGGCAGCGACGCGGGAGAGGACGTGACGCCCTCGCTCGTCGAAGGCATCGCGTTGCCCGTTCACACCCTGCTCATCACCGGGATGGGCATCAACCTTCTGGACAACCACGACCTCGAGGCCCTGTCGGAAGCGGCCTCGAGGCTCAATCGCTGGGAGTTCATGATCACGATCGCGCCCGTTCCGGTGACGGGCGGTACGGGCTTCCCGGTCAACACGCTCGCGATTTTCTGAAAATCCGCATTCCGCATTCCGCAATCGATCATTTGCCGGCCGTTGTGCTGAACGTCCCCGTCAGCGTCACGCCCATCGGGCCCACCGGGATGTACACGACCGTGTGATTCGGCGAGTTCACCATGGCCTTCTGTGCCTCGATGGCCTCGTGCTGCACGTACATCGGGCTCAGCTGTCCGCGGATAATCTGAAGTTCCTGGGTCGCGGCCAGCTTTCGGGACACCGCGTCAGAGACCTCGGACGGGTACTGCACGTTGCCGACGACGACGTTCGTGACGATGAACGGTGTCTCGGCTGCGTACGCTCTGATGCGTGTCAGCACGGCCTCGCCAATCGGGATCAGCGCGTCCTTGATCTCGAGGCCGTTGCGGCGCTGCACTTCGTCACGCGCGAACGTTCGGAGCGGTTCGCGGACGAAGTTGCCGTACGCCACTTTCACGATCGCGTCGGGCTCTTTTTCGACGTCGTGTCGGCCGGCGGTCGTGCTGTAGCGCTCCATGAACAGCGGAACTTTGCTGTCGTCGATGCGCCAGACCGTGTGCACGCGGAACGCGATCTTCAGGTTGTCCCGGCTCAGGACCGTTTCGTTCCCGGTGAAGTCTTCCGTGTAGGTGTACGGCGTGACGCTGACGTTGGTGACGTCGAGGAGCCACGTGCGCCCCGACGACGTCGGCCCGCGCTGGATGCCATAGAAGTGCGACCGTCCGACGATCGCGCCTTTGGTGAGGGAGCCGACGTAGCCGGCGGGCGTGAACGGGTTCGACGATCCGAGAAACCAGGTGAAGGCGGCCACACCTCCGAGTAGCAGCAACGCGGTTCCGAAGTTGGCGATGGGGCGACGAGTGAACGTCGAGCGCAGGGCGTCGAACGTGCGGGTCACGCTGAGCTCCAATCGCCGACGGGGTTAGCTGACGGGCTAGAGGTTGGAGTCCTCTTCAGAATTCTGATGAGCCCCTTGGCGCGGACATCGCGCCGGCGGTTCCCCCGCGGTGCTCGCAAGCACCTTTAGGCGATCAAGAACACTACTCCCGTGATTTTGATTAGTCAACTATTTGTGTTTGATTGACAGAATCATAAATATCGAATATCTATATCGAACAACGATGCCAAGATCGGACTTGTTGAAGGGTACCCTCAACATGCTGATTCTAAGGTCGCTGGAGCTCGAAGCTCGCCACGCGATGGCGATCGCCGAGCGGATCGAGCGCGTGACGGCCGGTACCTTCCGGGTGCGCCCCGGGTCTCTCTTCCCGGCACTTCAGAGGCTCGAAAGAGGAGGCTTCGTGCAGGGCGAATGGTCGTCGTCGGGAGGACGCCGGGTCCGCACGTACGCGCTGACGGCGTCGGGGCGGCTGCATCTCGACCGCGAGCTCGCTCAGTGGGCGCGTATCGTCCTGGCAGTCACCCAGGTTCTTGGCGACGAGCCCTGACGAACTCGTCGGCTTGCGATCGTGTATTGAGACGATGGCGACTGAAGACGAACGCTGCGCCGAAGCGAAGAAGTTCCGGCAGATCGACGATGCCTTTCATGACGGCCACCTGGACGCCTTGCGCGCGGCCGTCGACGATCTCGCTCTGGTGCCGAACGGTCAGATGCCGGTCGGGATCGGATCCTGCCTCGTCAACGCGGTCTATCACAGCCCGCTGACCTTCATCCGGACGCTGCTCGAGATTGGCGCCGATCCGAACGCACCCGTCAACGATGGTTTTCCGCCGTTCATCGGCTGCGCTCAGCTGCAGCCGCGTGGTGCCCGGCGCGACGAGGCGGACCGCACATCCTCCTTGACGGCGGCGCGGATCCCGATCTGCGCACGACGGATCGACGCGCATGAAACGCCGCTCGAGATGGCCCAATCGGCCGGACTCGCCGACATTGCGACGATCCTCGCGCGCAAAGGGCAGCCTCTTCGCCGGCGTCTGCGATCGGGCCTGACGCTGGTCGCGGACGTCCCGGGCGACGGCGAGCCAGTGCGCCGACAGCACAATTACCGAATCCGCCCTCGTCAGCGTGAACGCTCGGAAGTGCAGGTGTCAGAACAGTCGGCGGTAGTCCGTGTCGTTGACCGGGACGCCGATCACGAGACTTCGCCGGCGCTCGATGGCGCGTGTTGCAGCCGCCGCGAGCTCGTCCGGATTGGTCGTGCGCAGGCCTTCCACACCGCAGGCCTCGGCCATCTTCACCGTGTCGATTGGCCCGAAATCCACACGATACGGATCGAGTTTCTTTCCCGCCTGCGCGAGCTTGATGAGCGAGTAGCTGCCGTCTTCGAGAACCACCGTGACGAACGGGGCGCCGACACGGTCGGCGGTCTCCAGCTCCTGGGCGTTCATGGAGAAGCCTCCGTCACCCACGGCCGCCAGAACCGGAACATCCGGGCGCGCGAGCTTGGCGCCGATGGCAGCGCTCAATCCGTACGCCATCCCCGACAGTCCGTTGGACATCCAGAACGTCTGCGGCTCGCGGCTCGGCCAGAATTGACCGAACAGATACTTGTGTGAGCCGACGTCGGTCGTGACAATCGTCTCCGGCGGCATGACTCCCGCCAGGGCCCGGACAATATCGCCCGGCCACATGGCGCCCGGGGCTCCAGAACGATTGTTGAGCCTCTCTCGGCGCTTCTGCTGGAACTCGAGAAACGGTGTCGGCCACGCGGACGGCGGCTGCGCATTCCGCAGTGCGTCCAAGAGCTGGGCGTGATCGAGGAGTGGCGTGCCTGGCGGAACTATGCCGCCGGCATTCTCGGCCTCGAGAATCCAATGAATTGGCAGCTCGGCGTGCCATGTGCTGTCGATTTCCACCGGGTCCAGGCCGAGACCAATCAGGAGGTCCGCGGCCTTGAGCGCTTCACACATCAGATCGTCGGCGGCCATCCCGCCGACGACTCCAACGAAGTTCGCGCTGGTCTCGTCGACGATGCCTTTGACCTTGGGCGTCACCGCGACCGGCAAATCCCAGTCGTTCACCCATTGACGGATCCGCGTGGCGTTGGCGGGATCGATCCCCAGCCCGATCAACACGAGCGGTCGTTTGGCCGTCTCCAAGAGACCCCGTAGCTCTCGAGCTGCATCGCGCGCATTTCCCCGGCGCGCGGGCGTCGCTCCGCCGCCGGGAGACATGGCGGCGCGTTTCGGCGCAGCGTCCGTCGGCTTCAATGCTTCCCGCGCGGACAGCGTGAGATAGGCCGCTCCAAACGGACGGTTCATGCACTCCGTCAGGGCACGTGGCACTGTCTCACCAACCGTCTGGGCCGTGATTTTCGCGGCGTACTTCGTGACCGGCCGGTAGACGTCATGGAGCGGCAGCAGTTGATGCGTATGGCTCGCCGGAAAGTCGTCAGGGATCTGCGCCGAGATCGCGAGCAGCGGCTCCTGGTCCAGATACGAATTGCTCAGCGGCAACATCAGGTTGGCGGCGCCAGGACCGAGTGTGGTCACCACGACGCCGGGCTGACCGCGGAGTTTTCCATGGACCGCCGCAGCAATGCCGGCGTTGGCCTCGTGCCGCATCAGGACGAAATCCACTCCCGCGCGCCGGAGCTCGTCGATCAGCACGAGCACTTCGCCGCCCGGCAACCCGAAGACGCGGTCGATGCCAGCGTCGGCGATGAGCCTGGCGGTCGCTGCGGCGGTCGTGACGGTCAAGAGGTGGCCTCCCTGAATCGCGGGTTATATTACGCCGGACCGAATGGCGCCCAGCGTCTCCAGCGCCGCGCACGCGCCCGCCAGCAGCGTCGTCAGGCTGATCGGCCCGGGTCTGCTCGTCGCGGCGGCCGGCGCCGCTCACGGCGTCGTGCTCCTGTGGGTGGTCGCACTGGCGGCGTTTCTCAAGTGCGTTCTGAATGAAGGGATCGCGCGGTGGCAGCTCGCGACGAATACCACCGCCATCGAAGGATGGTCCGAGCACCTGCCATGGGGGGTGCGCGTTTACTTTGCCTTCTATCTCGTCATCTGGACGGTGTCGGTCAGCGCTGCGCTCACGAGCGCGAATGGGCCGGGGGGCTCGGCGATGAAGTCTGATGTGCCGGCGTACGCCTTTGTCATGGCCCGGACAGCAACCGCAAGCCCTCGACGGCAAGCCGCCGCAGGAGGCGACCAGCAACCGCGGCCAGGTCTCCCGGCAACTCGGCGGACACGGGCTCGCTCGCTCGCACCACGTTCGTGTGCACCACGCGATCGATTCCCGTGAACTGAAACTCGACGGCGCCGACAAGGTGCGTTCCGCCCGCAGACTCTATGTCCCACACCAGAAGTGTTGTCGCGAGGGCTGGAGCAGTGGCCGCGTCGACCAGCCGCAGCCCGGGATGTGACGCCAATTCGAGACGAATCGCTGTGTCGAGATAGCGGTCCGGTGCCGACGACCACCGCCATACGGGATCTTCGGTCAGCTCGCCCGACGGTTGCTGATGAAGCACTCGTCGACCGATGTGTCCCCGCGCTTGCGTATCCAGCAACCGGATCGGCCGGGCGTTGGCGACGCTCGCCTCAGGTCCGGCCTTGGGCAATTGCGGCTCGAGCAGTTGTGGTTCGATCATGCGGGTGGATATCGTGTCGGGGCGCTTGATGGCAAGCGATTCCGCCAAGCAGACGGTCAGGACCAGCAGGACCGCTCCGGTGCGAAGCAGGAGGGTCATCGCTTCGCCGGTGGCCGCGGGCCGAAGACGACCGACTCGGGCTGGTCCTGCAGCTGCCGCGCGAGGTCGCGCAGCTGTTCGAGCGAATCGCGAATCGCCGGCAGGGAACGCCGCAGATCGTCGGCCGCGAGGGACGTCTGTTCCGACGCGGCGCGCGCGGACTGATTGGTGGCTGCAAGATCCGCCGACTTGATTGCCGCACGCGCCTCCTCGATGTACGCGACCAGCTTCCCGTGTTCGCCGACGACTCCCTCCATCTCGGTTGTCAGCTGCTCGATCTGCGTGCTCGTCGTCGAGAAGAACTTCCGGGAGTCAGCGCTCAGCGCCGGCAGGTTGCTCTCCTGCATGATGCGCTCGACGTTGGTGAAGAAGCGGTCGCTCCGCTCGAGGCTGTCTGGAATTCTGGTGACGATCTCCCCGAGCAGCTTCAGCGTGGCTTCGGCGCGCTCGAGGACCTCAGGCACCCGATCCCGCAGCGACGCCAGCGGCGTGGGCATCGACGGGATGTAGGTGCGAGTCGGGGTGAACCCGAGCGTAATCGGCGCCGGGGGACGCTCTGGCGCATCGAGCAGCAGGTAGGCCTCTCCGGTAACCGGGTTGCCGATGATCTGGGCGCGCAGGTTGTGGAACATCCCCTGGAGGTCGGCAGTCTGGCGGATGCGCTCCACGTTTGCCCCGATATTCTGGAGCCGGTCGAGGAACAGCTCGAAGTCGATTTCGATGACGCTGCCCCGAGGGTCCACGCGCAACTCGGTGACGCGGCCAAGCGATACGCCCCGGTAGCGGACGGGGCTCGAGACGTTCAAGCCGCTGACGTTCTCGGTGGTGTAGGTCACCATCGGGAACACCGCACGGTTTCTCAGCCGCTGAATGAACAGCAGCGCCGTGGCCAGTGCGATCACGAGGCCGACCACCAGGAACAAGCCGAGTCGCGCGTACGTTTTCTCTACGGCCATCATTCACACTCGCTGACCCGCGGCCACCCCGGGTGAAGACCGCGTGAAAAAGTTATGCACGAACGGGATGGTCGATTCGTCGCGCAGCGCCTTTGGATTACCCCGCGCGACAATCCCTTTCGCCGTCTTGTCGAGGACGATGCAACTATTGGCGACGAGGAAGATGCTTGGCAGTTCGTGGGTCACGATGACGATCGTGATGCCGAGGTCGCGACTGAGAGTCACGATGAGCTGATCGAGTTCGACCGCCGTGATCGGGTCGAGTCCGGCGGACGGCTCGTCGAAGAACAGGAGATCGGGCTCCAGTATGAGGGCGCGAGCGATGCCGGCGCGCTTTTTCATGCCGCCCGAAATCTCACCAGGCAGATGTCCCGCGAATGGACCGAGGCCAACGAGGTCGAGCTTGGCCTGACAGAGGCGCCGCGCGGTCGCCCCGCGGATGGGAGTCCAGGTGGTCAGCGGCAGGGCGAGGTTCTCCTCCACCGTGAGCGAGCTGAAGAGCGCCCCGGATTGAAAAAGCACGCCGAAGGGCGGCACCCCGTGATACGAATGCGGTTCGCCAACGCCGTCGATGTCGATGCGCCCGGCCTGCGGCCGCTCGAGGCCAATGAGATACCTCAGCAGCGTGCTCTTGCCGCTTCCCGAGCCGCCCAGAATCGCCAGCGTCGTGCCGCGCTCGACCTCGAAGTTCACGTGCTCCATGAGCACCCGCGATCCCCATCCGATTCGCAAATCGTCGACGATGATGTGCGGCCTTGATCGCGGCATGTCAGATGCCCAGAAGCGTGAAGAAGAAGGTGAACAGGCTGTTGGCGACGATGACGCCGAGGATTGCCAGCACCACCGCTCGCGTCGTGCGGGCGCCGACGGCCGCGGCGCCGCCCTGCGCGGCGAGCCCCTGCCCGCACGCGATGAGCCCGATCGCGAGGCCGAGAAATGGGGTTTTGACGAGCCCTCCCAGCAGATGGCCGGCGGTGATCGCCGTTGTGGTTGCCTCGATATACGCGCGCGGCGTCATGTCGGCGACGGCCATCGTCGCGACGAAACCGCCGAGAAGGGCGAGCACGTCGCCGATCCATGTCAGGACCGGGATGACGGCGACGAGCGCCACGCACCGCGGCACGACCAGCCATCGCAGCGGATCGAACCCCATCGCGCGCAGAGCGTCGATCTCTTCCGAGACTTTCATCGTTGCCAGTTCCGACGCGAGACCGGCTCCGGAGCGGCCGGCCACCACGATCGCGGTGACAAGCGGTCCAAGCTCGCGGAACTGCGCGACGACGACGAGCTCGGGAACGTAAGCGACGGCGCCGAAACGTGCGAGCTGCGAGATGCCGAGCAGCCCGATGATCAGCCCGACCAGAAGGTTCGCAGCTCCGGTGACCACGAGCCCATCCGCCCCGATCTCCTGGACCAACCCCGGGAGGGCTCGCCAGTCGACCGAGCGCGGTGCCGCGACCGCTTGCGGCACCGCGACGGCGCAGCTACCCGCAAAATCGAAGGCGTCGTGGAGCGTATCGGGTACCTTCGCGGCGGCCGCGCCGATCCGCGCCAGTGGAGTTCGCGCCCGAGCCTCTGTCGAAAGCGGATTTACTGAGCGCCCGCGATAGAGAGCGATCAGGCGCGCCGCTTCAGGATTGGTATCCTCGACGACCCGCATGCGATGCCCGTTAGCTTCGAGCCGATCGAGCAGCTGCGCCAGCAGGACGGCGCCGGCGCCGTCGAAGCGATCGAGATTCGCCAGGTCGACGTCAATCGACAGGCACCGCTCCAGACCGGGCGGCATGTTTTCGATCGCCAGGTCCACAAATGCTGCGTGGGCGAGGTCAAACGAACCTGTCGGCGCGAGACGCGCCCGATCGCCATCGGTGTCGGCCCGGATGTAGACACTACGATTCTCGCTTGGAAGGCGCATCGCATGCCCCTCTTGTTGAGCCGGCTCTTCGATTGATCCGTGGGCGCCACGAGCGAAGACGACGTTCCAGTGTGTCACAATCTGACCGGGAGAACGGCTCCTGACTATGCGCAATCGGCAACGGACCCACTAAGGCACGAGCGGCTGATACGACACAATCTTCCAGCGCCCGCCTTCACGGTTCCAGAGCAACCCGAGCGTACCGCCACCGTCTACCCGAAACGTGAAGATGACGGCGTAGTAGTCGGCGTGAGTGCCGGCAGTCGTTGCTGCAGCCTGGTTGCACAGGTACTGTCTCGCCTCTTCCTCTGGCACCGGTCCGAGGAGGAATTCCCTCTTGAACGCGTGGTCCGTGACAGGGCGGTCGGGATTGCGCGGTGTGAATGCGACGATGGCGCTCGTCAGGTCCGGGCGACGACCGAGGCGCGCACCCGCGTATTCCATCAGCCTGCGAGCCTCGCGGCGCGCACCGGCCGCGTCAAGGGCCTGGCTCCTCGCATCGTCGGTCAGGTTGAGGCAGGCATAGGCCTGCGTTGAGAGGAACTCGAGCGCCTGATTGGACCTGACGCCGGACCAGCCAGTCGGTGAGAAATTCCTGTGCGGCGTCCTCGATCTTGTCGGGCGCGGCGCCCGACGGCCGGTCAGGAGGCAGGGGAGTCGGCGGGCCCATGGCGCGGTCGGTGTTCGCGAGGTCCACCGGCTTGGTCACGGAACCCTGCAGCCTGCCCAACGTGTCCTGCCACCACAGGATGAGTCCTGACCATCGCGCGTTGTGGAGCTTTGGGTTTTCACCGGCCCGCACGTCGGAGTTGGCCGCGGTGAGGTGTCCGTTGAACAGCGACTGCGGGGTTTTGCTCGACCGGTAGTCCACGTCGATATCCGCCCGCATCCCGTCCGCCGACAGGGACATCTGCATGTTCGGCTCTTTGCCGGCCTGGCGGTAGGAGTGCGGGAACCCGACGTGGTAGACGGTGTTCTCGTGGTCAATGAAGAACTCGCGGCTCTTCTGGAGCAGTTCGCGGGTGCCCGCCTTCAACGTGACGTAGATTCGGAACTGCTGGTCTCCGCCCATGCCTTCGTATTGGCCAGCGATTCGGTTGACTGCCTCGATCCGATCGATAGCCAGTCCCATGTCAGCGCCACCGGAGTCGGTCAGCGACGTGTGCAGCAGCGCGTGCGTGACGCCGTAGAAGGTGGTCTGTTCCGAGACGGTGAGGCGCTCGAATCCCTCTTCGGCCGTGTATTGTTTGCCGCGCGTGGCGTTGTAGTTGTCCACGTACGTCTGGAACAGCTCCTGCTGGCGGAGCGCCAGGTCGGCATAGGCGCGGCGGTCGGCATGCGGCGGCGGTGGCAGCGTCACGACATTCTTGCCGGGCCACGAGCGGTCGAGCCCCACGACGTGAAAGCCGTCCGGCTGCCTGCGCAGATACACGGTGACGTTCATGGCCTGAACGCCTGCGTGAATGCGAGCCGCCACGTAGGAGCCGGCAGGGAGCGCGCGCGCCGCATCCGGCACCTCCGCCCCCGTCCCAATCGCCTCCAGCATGGCGTCCCGGGCGTTGTCGAACTTGTTCCAGGTGATCGTGTAGGTACGCGGGCTGGCAAAGCCGTTCGAAACGCCCAGATCATCGAAAGCCAGCGTGTTTCCCTCAACCCGGATGCGGTCGAGTGGAAGCACGCGTCCGAAATACGTCCGGCCGATGCGGTTGCGGCGCTCGATGAGCGCCCCCGTGATCCAGTCCTCGGCCGGCTTGCTGTATTGCCCCGTCTGCACGATCGCGCGGATTTCCTCGTCGGTGAACGCCATGACCTGGCGGGCGGCCCAGAATGTGTCGTCCGGCAGGCGATTGACGAACGGTGGCAACGGGTCAGCGGTCGTCCACGCCTCCGGGTCGAACGTGCTGCTGCCGAACGCGCCAACCTCCGGCAGATCAGGATTCTTCTCCCGCATCCACGCGGGCGCCGTCAGGCCAAGGCCGGCGATGGTCTTGCCGACCGCGCCCCGCGGCGGCAGAACCGTCTCGTTGCCTTCCCACACCAGCTTCGGGCCGTTGAACATGCTGCTGCCGAGCGACCTGGTGAGGTCCACCACGTAATGGCGGATCCGTGGAACGCCATCGACGGCCGCGACAATGTCCTGGGTGGTGACCGCGCGCGCATAACTGAAGTTCAGCCATGCGGCAAACACGAACATGCCGCGGAGGTCGCGACGGTGCTCGTGCGGCACCGTGTCGTTCGGGTCGTCGCTGCGCGTGCCCCACATCTGGTACGGGCCGAGCAGCGCCGCGCGGCCTTCCGGGATGCGCGTCGCCACGGCGCGATAGGTGCGGCCGGGCCCCTCCGGGACAGCCTTGAAAAACCGGTCGATGTCTTCTGCGGCGAGGGGGCGCGCGTGGCCCGCGCTCGACACGAACTGTCCGGTCTCGTCAATCATCAAACGCGGCCGTTCGAATCGAACGATGTAGTTCTCGGCGACGTGATAGCCGAGAGCGTAAAAGAACTGCGACGCCACCATCTGCGCGCCAGTGGCCAGGCCCTCGGAGCCGATCGGGTCGAAGCGAAGGATGAAGAGATCCCGCCTGGCGTCGGCCACCAGCAAGCCAGGGTTGACCCCGAACGGCTTGACGACGAGCACTCGCCAATCCCCGGTCATGTCCGGGGGCCGCTCGTGGCCGGGGCCTCGCTGCAATTCGGCCAGCGTCATGCGGCGCGCTGCGTGGCGGTTCACGTACCAGTCGCCGTCCATCACGTTACCGAGCGTGTTCACGCCTTTCGACTCCAGCACGCCGTCGGCCGGATGACGCTGCCCTCTCTTTCTGAGGTTGCTGTTCACCGTTTCGAGCAGACTGCTCAGCGCGCGCCGCTGAGGCTCGGCGACCGCCAGTGGCCGAGGTTCAGTCGTCAGCGGGTCATCCGGATAGAACCGGGGCCCCTCCGCCGCCAGGATTGATCCGGCGAAGATCGCGATGGCGAGGCACAGTATCGGGGTGCGTGACATGGCGTTAGAACTTCGGATCGAAGATGTCGTTGAAGGTCCAGATCCACTGGAAGCCATCTGACGACACCGCGAAGTCAATCCGGCTGACGATGGCCGAACGGAGCCGCCAGCGAAAGCCGATGCCGCCGCCGTAGTGAAGGTGCGAGACGTCGATGTCGCGCTTGAGCGGGACGACCTTGCCCGCGTCGGCGAACAGCGCCATGTCCAGCATGCTGAAGGCGTGCCAGCGGTGTTCGGCGGTCAGATTCACCGAGTGGTAGTCCTTGAACCGGTAGGGTGCGAACCCGCGCAACTCGTCGCTGCCGCCAAGCGTCGGCTGAAGATACATCGGCACCGCATTGGCCTCCTTGGGGAAGGACAGCACGACGGATCCGCCTACGGCGAGGACGCGGCCTCCGTTGAAGTACGGCAGGTACTTCTGCGCCGCGAACTCGGTCTGCCGGAAGGCGAACTGCTTCAGCTCGAGGTCCCAGGTACCTCACGGTACCGCGCGACGAACAATCCGCCGCTCCGCGGACCGGACCGTGAATCGCGCGAGTCGTAGTACGCAAACACGCCAATGCGCGTGTACTTCGTGTCCTCGCCGAATCCAGGCAGGCTGTCCGGGGGGAACGCCTCGTTGATGGGAACGACGTCGTCTTCGCCGCTCGGGGCGGTGTGCGCGTGGAAGAAGCCGCCGGTGCCCCCAACGTGGAAGCGGCGCGCCAGTTCGAACGACGCGTTGAAGTCACTCGAGAAGTCGTCGTATCGATAGCTTGTCCGATTCGCCTCGGCCGAATCGTTCCCCTGGCCGAAGTAATCGATGTGCCGCGAGTGTTCGTACCGCGTGTACCACCGCAGGTACGCGCGATCGGTCCGGAGTCCCTGGAAGTCGACGTCCAAATCGAACATGTAGCCGCCGCGCGTGGTGGCGCGCGCCGTACCGCGAACCCCGAGCTGCTCGTGGAGCAGGTCCGAGCGGCGGTAGCCGAGGCCCCCGCTCAGGCCTTGCCCCGACCGCATGCCGCCGAGCATGAGCTGGATGCCGTTCGCGCCCCTGCCGGATTCGAGGCCTTCGTTGAGTCCGCGCTCGCTCAGGCCATTGGCAATGTCCACCATCGCGTTCTGGCGTTCTGGCCAGAGCTCGGCCACTTTGTCGGCGCGCTGACCGGCAATCACCTCTTCACGCGTTTGCGGAACCGCGCCGGTCTGGTCTTGCGCCAGCGCTGGCGTTGCGGCGATGAACAGCAGAAACGCGACTCGGCGAAGGATACGAACACGCCGGACGGCGTGCGACCCGATCTTCGCGGTCGGCGAACAACCGACGAACCCCCGCTCCGTCCGCGTACGCACCAGCAGGGTCTGCAGGGCCGACGTGATTCCCGTCGCCGCATCGGGAACGACCCGCCAGTGCGTCATGTGGACAGCGCCGTTATCATCGTCGTCAAATGGCGATCTTCGCGAGGATCAATCGCTAAGGTTCGCGTAACAAGCAGGCTCGATGCCATCACGATCAGGGCGTTGACGGATCCGCGACCGGGGGGAATCCTAGCAAATCGCGGGCCCCGGGCGTCAACGTCGGTCGCCGTCTCCGACCGACCGGGCCCAGCGCCTCCGACCTCTCGGCAACAGCTCCAAACAGTCGGAGGTGGTGGGCGTGGGAACACTTTTCGAGCGGCACCGTCCGTCGTGGGCTGCGTTCGCGGCGCGTGTCGGAAGCGGTACGAAGACCGCGAGGAACGGGAAGGCGTGGTCATCGTACGAGGTGCCGCCACCGGTTTGCCCAGGAGATCATCGCCGGGCCGCATCACTTCGCCAGCGATGAACCAACATCGGTCGGCGGAACAGACACTGGCCCGACGCCGTACTGTCACAGTTCGCCTCCGTCATTCGCGCGTCCACGCTGAAGATTGTGCCGCGTGCGAAACGCGTCCGGCCACACTCACGCTCATTGAACGAGACATCGAGCTCGAAGGCGTCCTGGACGAGGAACAACGGGCGCGGCTGTTGGCGATCGCCAATCGCTGCCCAGTCCATCTGACGCTCACGACCCAAATGCATATCACGACGAAGCTGGCATAAGGAACTTCACCTTCCAAATTCTCGTGACTGGCGGCACCGGCGGCATCGGGAGTGAACTTTTGCGAAAAGACCGTATTCCTTCTCATACACTATCTCGAAGACATGGTGGAGTTGCAGCACAACGCCATTGCGGCAGCCCGCGCCGCGGGCGTGACACACGTCGTGAGGGTCTCGGCCTTCGCCGCATCCGACCACTCAAATGCCCCTATCGGGCGATGGCACTACCAGGTCGAGAAAGCACTGTAAGCGTCGGGGACCGCCTCAGTGGTCGCCCTCTACCACACAAGAGGACGGCCGGAGCTACGGCGTCTGACCGATCCTCCGGTATTTCGGACTCCAAACCGCATCGCACTCCAACCGACACCTGTAGACGGAAAAAAGACTCTGAAACAACTTCGCGAGTGAGGCCCGCACTACCTCTCGGGCCGATTCATGGATTGCTGCAGATCGATGAGAGCCTGCTGGCTCACAGTCAGGGTCCCCTCCTGCGGTCGGTCCAGATCTGCGATCAGCGCAATGACCGCGGAAAAACTGACGGCGACGACAATGATTGCAAGCGATCGGGTCGTGCCCACCAGTCCTGCGTGATAGCCCATAGCGCCCAGTGACAGCGTGGCGATTGTCAGCAGGGCCAGCCAGATGGCGCCCGGGATGCGGTTCCTCAGGCCGGCGGTCACTCGTTTCGCGTGTATGTCAATCAACTCATTGAGCGACTCCACAAAGAGGCCAACGACAATCGAATCCGGGTGGTGTAGCCCGACCGCTGTCGCTGCCGACCACAACTGCCCCTGTATCTCTTCCGACCGGAGAATCGCCTCTGCCACCCGGTCGGACCGAACCGCTTCCAGGCGGGCATCCACATAGGACCGGAGAAAGGCGCGAATGTCGTCGCGCTCCTCCGGGAGCATCGCCGTGCGCAGGTAGGTCGTCCCGATCGCGTTGGCCTCGTCGAGCACGAGTTGCTTCCGGGTATCGAAGCGCGACGCCGCCATCGCGAACGTGAAAGCCAGCATGAACGCCAGCAGCCCCAGAGTCGCTCCAACCATTGCACCGACAGGCGCATCCTTCTCGCGATCCGATCGTCGGTGACGGTAACTTCCCAGTCGATAGCCGCCCTCGATGGTCGCGAGGACGAGCACGACGATGACGGGGAACAAGCCCCACAGCGGGAGTGCGTCGAGGATGGTCGTGTATTGCGTCACCATGGTGTGACGGATGGTATCTCCGTTTCCTTGTCTTCAGGAGAGGGCTGAGTTCCGTTCGGAACGACGTGGGCGGCTGCCGCAACGTCAACTCCCTCAGCTCCGGTGCCCCATGTGCCCGACAGCGTGCTCAAATCCGTCGAGGGACACATCACACAACGGATGCTCGACGACTACTCGCACATCCTTATGAGGACCACTTGTCAGGCGTTGACGGGCTCGGAACATTTCGCCCGACGGAGTTCTCCGGTCGCTGTCCGCTGCTGCCGACGCGGAGATCGTTCAACGAGCGCCTCGGCCCTGCGAAATTTCATAATCGCTTCACAGTCGGTTGGACGCCGGAGAGGCCGTTCCGCTAAACTGTTGATTCCATTCGAACGGAGAGATGTCCGAGTGGTTGAAGGATCACGCTTGGAAATCCACCCCCGCCGCGCGTGCTGACGCACACCAAGTCCTTCCAACACACTTCCCGATCAACAACTTCTGCAACAGCGATGTCCGTCGGCGTGTCCCGGTAAATCACAGTGTTGACCCGGGGTTTCGAGGGGTATGTGACACAGTTCTGACACAAAAACCGATCGGCTTTACCCCGTACGACTCGGTGTGGACCTGATCCGATTCGGTGGACATCTTTGAAAGGCAGATACGATGTCCACCATGGCAGCAGACCCCTCGAAGCGGCGACGAGCTCGCCGGCGATATGACGACGAATTCAAGGCACAAGCCGTGCGGCTGGTGCTCGACGAAGGCCAGTCGGTCACCGCAGTCGCGCGTGACCTCGATCTGACGCGCACGGCACTGCACGCCTGGGTCGAGCGGGCGCAGGCGGACCGCTCGGGCGGCAAGACGGGTCTGACATCGGCGGAGCGCGAGGAGCTGGCGCGGCTCCGCAAAGCGCTGCGGATCGCCGAAGAAGAGCGAGACATCCTAAAAAAAGCCACGGCGTTCTTCGCGAAGCAGAGCCGATGAGGTTTGCCTTCATCGCGGCGAAGAAGGCCGAGCACCGCGTCACGATCCTCTGCCGCTGTATGCGAGTGACCCGCAGTGGGTTCTACGCGTGGGCGCGACGGGGCCTGTCGGCGCGGGCGCAGCGGGACCTGGTGCTGCGGATCAAGCTGCGCGCGTTCCACGCTGCTAGTGGTGACCGCTACGGGCGACCGCGCCTGTGGAAGGACTTACGGGAGGACGGCGAAGCGGTCAGCGAAAAGCGCGTGCGGCGCCTGATGCGAGACGAGCAGATCCAGGGCCGCATTCCGAAGCGGTTCAAACAGACGACCAACAGCGATCACACCGATCCGATCGCCCCCAATGTGCTCGCCCGGGACTTCACGGCCGCGGCGCCGAATCAACGCTGGGTCAGCGACACAACAGAGTTCGTGATCGGCGAGAGCGCGAAGCTCTATCTGGCGGCCGTGCTCGATCTGTTTTCGCGCTTCGTCGTCGGCTGGGCGATCAGCGCGGTCAATGATCGACGCCTCACATTGAAGGCGCTCGAGATGGCGGTCGCGCGTCGCTGTCCCGATCCCGGTCTCCTGCACCACTCGGATCGTGGCTGCACGTACACCTGTGAGGACTACCAAACGTACCTCGCCGCCCAGGGGATTACGTGCAGCATGAGGCGCCGCGGCGACTGCTATGACAATGCGGTGATCGAGAGCTTCTTCGCGACCGTGAAGAAGGAGGAGGCCGAGCGGTTTCCGAGCTACAGTGACGCGAAGATGGCGGTGTTTGATTACATCGAGGTGTTCTACAACCAACGTCGCCGCCATTCGACGCTTGGCCAGATCAGTCCGGCCGCCTTTGAACGTGCCGCCGCAGCCTGAGATCGCGACGGGGCGCTCGCCGGCAGGCACGAGCGAACCGCGGATGCTGATCCGAATGCCGCCGAGCGCCTGTAGACTCTCGTCGACGAAGGACGACGATACGAGATCAACATAGTTAACCCGTCCACCGAATCGGATCAGGTCCAGTGTGCATCGGCACGTCCGCAAGGATGTCGCGTAGGATGACGCAACCGGCGTCAGCGAGTTGGCCAGGATCGGGTGCTCGGCGAGTTCCCTCTTAGGCAAACGTTTCGAGCTGAGAGTTCGCGTGCTGTGGTTTCCATCGGAGCAGACGCCGCTCCAGCCGAGCGACGACGTTACCGATGAGCAGTACCCCTATGGCGAGAATTGCCATGGCCGCGAACACTCCGGTCGTATCAAATACGCCTTCTGACTGGGCGATGAGATAACCCACTCCTCTCGAAGCGCCAAGGTATTCTCCGACGACGACGGCCACGATCGCCATTCCGATGCTGATATGCAGGCTCGAGAAGATCCATGTCAGCGCGCTTGGTACGAGGACGTGCCGGAACAGTTGCAGATCGGAAGCGCCCAGCATCCGCGCGTTCGCGACCATCGCCGGTTCGACGTCGCGAATGCCGCGGTAGGTGTTAAAGAAGACGATGAAGAACACAACGGTGACACCGAGGGCCACCTTCGACCAGATCCCGAGCCCGAACCACAAGAGGAAGATCGGCGCCAGTACCACCCGCGGAAGAGCGTTCCCGATCCGAATGTATGGTTCCAACAACGCCGCGGCGAGGGGCACACCGGCCAGCGCTAATCCGAACAGCACGCCCAGAATGCCGCCGATCGCGAATGACAGCATCGCTTCAGCGAATGTGGTCAGCACATGTGGCCAAAGCATCCCGGATCCAATCCACTCCCAGACGCGGACGGTGACAGCACTCGGCCGGCTGAAGAAGAATGGATCGAGGCGTCCGCTGGCTGCGCCGAGCTCCCACGCGATCAGAATGCCTGACGTCAACATCGCCTGCGCCAGGATCAACGAACCCCTTCTAGTCTGGGCGGTCATAACTCTTCGTGACCTCCTCTCTCAGGTCATTCCAGATGCTTCTGTAGACCTCGTGAAACCGAGTCTCGGTTCGGATGTCGAGGAGATTTCTTGGCCGTGTCAGGTCGACCGGATACCGACCCCGGATTCGACTACCGGGTCCGGCAGACAGCACGAACACTTCGTCGGCAAGCGAGATCGCTTCCTCCAGATCGTGCGTCACGAACACCACTGTCTTGTCGGATCCGGTCCAGAGGCGCAGGATTTCCGTTTCCATCCGCAGCCGCGTGTGCACGTCAAGGGCGCTAAACGGTTCGTCCATGAGAATCACGTCCGGATCCACGATCCAGCATTGCGCCAGAGCGACGCGTTTCCGCATCCCGCCGCTCAACTGGTAGGGATAGCGATCTGCCACACCCGTTAGTCCGATCCGTTCGAGCCAGATGCGTGCGCTCTTCTGTGCCTCACGTGCGTCGCCCCGCCGCAGCGTCACACCGAACTGGATGTTCTGGAACACCGTCTTCCAGGGCAGGAGCACGTCTTCCTGGAACATGTAGGATGCGCGTCGGTTGATGCCTGTCAGCGGCTGGCCGAACACCTCGACGCGGCCACTGGTTGCCGGCAGAAGGCCTGCAAGAACATTCAACAGCGTCGACTTGCCGCAGCCGCTCGGTCCCACAATCGAGACGAACCGACCGGCAACTATATCCAGAGTGATGTCATCGAGAACCGTCTGGGTGCCGAATCGTTTGTTGACATGGTGCAGCGCCAGCGAGGGCGCCGAATCACGTTCACGCCCACACATCGGGATCCTCCGCTACTTGCCCGCGGCGAATTCGTTCGTGTAGGTGCGGGATAGGTCCAGATGGGCCGCCTTCACCTTACGATCGGAGACCGCCACGAACCTCTCGATCCGCTCCGCTGCAGCTTGACTCATCAGACCGTCGGCCGACAGCGCTTCCTGCGCCACCCGAATGGCTTGCAGATCCACGCTCGGCGTCGTCGTTCTTGCGGCTTGAGGAATCATGTCGCGCACGCGTTCCGGAGGCTGATCATGCATCCATTGCACCCCCCTCTTCACCGCTCTGACGAGCCCTCGTGCGATATCGTCGTGCTTTTCGAGCCAGTTGTCTTCGGCCAGGAGACTGAGCGAAGGGAATATCTCTGAACCGAACAGCCGCCTCGCACCGTCTGGTGTACGCGTATCGGCAAGAAATCGCTGCGCGGGCTGGCGCTGTTCGAGCAATGTAATCGCACTCCCAACGAGAACGGCCGCGTCGACCGTTCCATGCTCGAGAGCGGCCACAGAGCTGGCCGACATGCCGACCGAGACCGTACTCACGTCGTCGGGTGAGAGGCCGTTCTCGACGAGTAGGAAGTTGAGAATCTGATGGCTCGCCGAACCCGGCGCGGAGACTCCAACGGTGTGGCCCTTCAAGTCCCTGACGCTTCGAATCGTCCCACTGACGGCCGGCGCGACAGCCAAGGCGACGGTCGGGCGCGCGTACACGACAAGGATTCCCCGCAGATTCCGACCTTCGGCGGCCAACGCGACGGCGTCAGACATCGATCCGACGGCGACGTCTACGCTCCCTCCGAGCAGGGCTTCGATGGCCTTCGTGCCGCCTGCCACCTCCGCCATCTCGACAACGATGCCCTCTTGCCGGAAGTACCCGAGCGACTCAGCGACCCGCACCGGCACGAACATGATTGGATCACGGTGGATTGCGAGACGCACCGTGGACATGCCGGTTCCGCGTGCTGCGCCGCGGCAGCCGCAACAGAACACGGCAAGGCAGACGACCAGGCCGCGCGTCAGGGTCACGTTCAACATCGACGACCCCACGCCGTCCACATGATCGGCGACGGCATCATGAAATCGTCTCCTTCCATTCTTGCGAGATCGGCATCGAATTCATCTTCGGTGACGTAACCCTGATCGATCATGGCACGTCGGCGCAGTTCATAACTCGCCCGCAATAACATCGCCATCGGCGATCCGGATTGCACCATGGACATCTTCGCTTCGGCGCCGACATCTGCCAGACCCAATGTCCGAAATCGGCCGAATAGCAGCCGCCCATACCGCCGATCGAGCCCGCGATCGACGCTGAGTCGGTGCATGGCTCGGTGCGTCTTCGACGAGACTTCTCCAGGACTGATTGAGGCGTCCGCATCGGCGGAAACGGCGTCGAACTCTTCGCAGACCAGACAACCTTCCGGCTTGAGGACCGCCGCCAGCCGCCGCAGGACCGCATCGCGTTCGGGAAGATGTATCAGGATCATCCGAGCATGAACAAGATCGAACTTTCGCTCGGGCATCGGATCTCGCGCGATATCGTGACAGAGCACCTCGAGATTCCGGCAATCGAGGGTCTCCAGGAAACGCGTATCGATGTCGGTGGCGACGACCCCTCCCGTCGGGCCGACCTGGTCGGCCATCCAACTCGCGATCGATCCATTGCCGCCGCCCACCTCGAGACACTGCCACCCCGGCGCGAGTCCACGCTTCACCAAGTGCAGCCGTGTGTTCGCGTCGAAGAGAGTCGATAACGCCGCGAACCGGGTGGCAGCGTTTCCGATTAGATCGAGGCCGCCCTCGTTGTGGCATTTCTTCGTCATCGACGGCACTTTATTCGAAAGGGCACTTATGACAGAAGTTCTGAATATTCAATAATTGATGACAAAATGTCACAATGGATTTCACCTCGAGGCAGCTAAACGGTTTTCTGCTGGCGGCCCAGCATCTCAGCTTCACCCGGGCCGCGGAGCAGTTGTTCATCACCCCGTCGGGACTGAGCGTCTTGGTGCGCGAACTGGAGCGTCAGGTCGGATTCAGGCTGTTCGAGCGCACGACTCGATACGTTGCTCTGACCGAACACGGACGCCGGCTGCTGCCCGTCGCGCGGCGGGCGCTCCGCGAATTGGACACCGTGACGTCGCGTATCGGACGGTCGGCGCAACTGACGCATGACACCCTCTCGGTCGGCGCCGGATTGTTGATGGCGGCGAACGTTCTGCCGCAGGCGATCAAGGAATTCCAAGGTTCGTGGCCGGAGACGCGCATTCAATTGTTCGACGCAGGCCCGGCAGCAATCATGGAGAGGGTCGCGGCGAGGACGCTCGACATCGGCCTCGGCTTCTTTAAGACATCGCCCGGCGTGCGCCGAATTCCGTTCTTCCGGTTTTCGCTCATGGTTATACGTCCCGATGCCGACGCCGGCCCGCGACGTGCTTCGCTCACCTGGTCCGCGCTGAAAGGTGAGCGGCTGGTTCTGCAAGCGCCGCCCGCTCCTGTGTCCAACTTGATCGATCGACATCTCGTGCAGGCTGGCATCGATAGTCGTCGGGCGATCAGGCTGAATCGGCTTGAGACCGTGATCGCCATGGTCGAAGCTGGTGCAGGAACCGGCATCGTGCCGTCATTCGCATTACCGGTCTGTCGGCGCCGCAACGTGACGGCGAGTCAGTTGAACAGTCCGACTGTTCCTGTGGATCTCTTCCAGATTCGAAATCGGGGAAGGAAGCTGCCGCTCGTCGCTGAAGAGTTCGGCGAGTTCCTTCAGGCGTACATCGCGCGATGGGCAGGCAGCACTGGCGTTCTTTGATGCATGGGCACACCGGGTGGAGTGGTCGGCGATGCGATCGCAACGCCATAGCTTCCGTCAGATCCGCGCCGGACTGTTAGAACTCGGTGACCTTTGCGCGATCGATCCCAGTCGTTGATGCGACTGGTCGGTGTTCACCCTCGGGTGCCAGTCTGGCCACTGCAGCTGTGCGATCCAGCTCGAGTAGATCGCCGTAAGTGTTCGCGGCACATTGACCGGTCTGACACAATTCCCGCGAACGGCGTTATAGGTACGCGTTAAACTACTCAACGCAAACGATATCGAACAAACGCCTCGCAAATTGCCGGCGTGTGCGATAATCACTGTCGAGCCGCTCGCAAGTCGTTGATTCTAAAGCGGAGAGATGTCCGAGTGGTTGAAGGAGCACGCTTGGAAATCGACTTCGGTCGTGCGTGCTGACGGACACCAAGTCCCACCAACGCAGTTCCGACCAACGACTTCACCCAACATCAAGACGCGTCGACGTGTCCCCGTAACTGAAGGTGTTCGCCGGGGGTTTCGGGGGTTATGTGACACAGTTCCGACACAAGAAATCGTCGCACTTAGCAGAATGCGAATCAATGTGCGTCCGTGCGTGTCTGGAGTAAGGCGCTTCGCGAGACCTCCCCCATGCTCGCGATAATTGTCAAGGATTCGAGATCAGTGTGCCAGGTGCGCGGTAACACCGAACAGGAGGCGTTGCTGATTGCATCGAGAACTGAATACGACTCTCGGTCGCGTCGCTGAGGATCGCCTCACCACTCTCACGGCGATGCTCGACGCGTTCTTCAGGAGCACCGGGTATCACATGAACGTGAATGTCCTGAACCGAGATAGGCTGGTGACGCGATGGATCATCCGGGGATGTATCCGACCCTGACGAACCGTGTGTCCGGCTACTCGATGAACTTCGTGCGCCCGCGCGGGAACAGCAGATGGACGGGATCCAACCGGACCTTCCATGAAGGAGGAATCGTTGCGTAAGCCGTTTTGGTATTCGTGGATGGCCGCCGTGGCGTTGGCAACGCTGTCGGCAGGGAGTGTGTTCGCCGAGCAGAAGCAGATTATCCGACCGCAGGGGACTGCGCCCGGTGGCAATTACAGCCCTGGCATCCTGATCGATGGCACCCTCTACATTTCGGGCCAGGCGGGTGAAGACAAGAACGGGAAGATTCCCTCCAACTTCGAGGCCGAGGTCAAGCAGGCGCTCGACAACATCGACGTGGTGCTGAAAGTGGCCGGGATGACGCCGTCCGACGTCGTCACCGTGCAGGCGTACCTGACCGACGGTGCGCTGTTTCAGCGCTTCAACGCCGTCTATACCGCGTACTTCAAGGATCCTCGCCCAACGCGGACCACCGTCGTGGTCGCAAAACTCGTCGGTGAGGGTCACATCGAAATCACGGTGACTGCGAGAAAGTAGCAGGAGTCGACGATGTTCGACACCCGTACCACTTCGCAGATGCCGCTCGAGGCCAGGAGCGCCGTTCATTTCAGGGGCCATGTAACACAGTTCTGACACAGCGTGAGATCTGTTTAGCCTTGGCAGCAAGAAGCGATCGAGACATTCATGCCACGGCTCCTGATAATGGACTACGAAGCCTACTTGGCCCAGAGCGACTGCTGGTGAAGAGATGTTCTTGGAGAAATCTGTGCCGAACGCTGGAGTTTTCCGGCGTGGTCACGGGCGAGATGCCACTGGAGGAGGTGTTGGCTGCAAGAGAAGGTACGGGATTGCGGCCAAGGAGGACGGCACCACAAGAACCCGCACCATGTCCCGGACGCTGAAGGCCGCCACGCGTGCGTGATCGGCGATCTCCTGCATGCGCGCGCCGTCGATGCCGCGCCGGAGGAAGATCTCGTCGGCGGCGTCGAGGATGCGGGTCTCGGTGTCCGTTTTGGTTTGTCCAGACGGGTTAACCATCAGGTTTTTTGAGGATTGGCAGCCTGGCGCCTTTTTCGCGCCACGGTCAGCCGTCGATGGCCTCGGTATTTCGGAGCCCGACGGCTCGGACGGCGCCGACCATCGGTAAGTGATCGCCTCACAGTAAGAGGTCTGACACAATTTCGGGGAAGATTCCCTGCGGCCTGATCGTAATTTGCTGATTCCAAGACAGATCGCGGCGCCGTTGGATGTGAGAATCGAACATTCATCACACTGCTATCACAATCGAGTCGCTCACTTCCCGCGCGTTGCTCGGTACGCTGTAGTGCTCGTCCAGGCAGCGTGTCTTTTCAAGTCGACCTGGACGCAGTGACGACCCTCGCCGGCAAGTTCTCTGCTGAGCCCTTGGGCATCCCGGGCGCCGCGATGGTCGCCACCCGAGTTTTCGGGCGCAAAGATCGCGCGAGCGTCGCAAAAGATCACGAGGTGGGCGTGAATTTCCGGAGGTACCTCCGGCCAGCCGGACGTGAACGGGGAAACGCCAGCAGCTGCAGGTGGCGCCCCTCAGCTCGCGGCAGCTTTGCTTGACGGTGATCAGCATGGGCGATTCGAGACCGATATCGGGCAAGCGGCGCAGCGGTGGGGCTGTACGCGGACAGGACCCACCAGAAGTCAATCCTGAAACGCGCTTCAGGAATCGAGAAGCCAGGATCGACATGTGCTCGGTCAGTCACGGGTATGCACGGCGCACGGCGTCGGTCGCGATCCTTGTGTTTCTCAGCGTTGCCGCTTCGGCGCAAACGCCCGCGCCGCCCGATTCTCCGACTCCCCAACCAGACAGCCACGCGCCGAGTTCACCCCTGGCCATTCACGTCGGCGACGCAGATTTGCTGTTCGGCGGCTTCGTCGACGCTACGGCAATCCGGCGGACGGCCAATACCGGCAGCGGGCTTGGCACGTCATTCGGGACGATCCCGTTCGCGAATACGGTGCAGGGCCACATGACCGACACGCAGTTCTCGTCGCAGAACTCGCGGCTCACGCTGCAGGCGACCAGCAAGGTGGGCACGGCGGACCTGAAGGGGGTCCTCGAGCTGGACTTCCTTGGAAACGCGCCCAACGGCCTCAACGTCACCACGAACTCCAACACCGTGCGCATGCGCGTCTTCTGGGGACAGTATCGGAAGGGCGGGTTCGAGTTCCTCTCGGCGGTCAGGCATGGAGTTGATGACGCCGAATCGAAACCGTCTGTCACCGGAAACAGCGGACGTGTTCTTCAGCCAGACCGTCGATCCGAATTATCAGGCGGGACTGACCTGGGGACGCACCATGCAATTCCGCCTGACGACGCGTCCCAATGACATCGTGAGCGCGGCGGTCTCGATCGAAGACCCGGACCAGTACATTGGCAGCGGCGTGAAGCTGCCCGCCGGTTTTCTGCCTGGGGAGGTCGATGGGGGCGCCACGGTCAACGACGTGCCGAATCCGTTTCCCGACATCATCGGCAAGATCGCGTTCGACCCGAAGATCGGCCGCACGCATCAGCACATCGACGCCGCCGTGCTCGTGCGGCGCTTCAAGACCTATAGCCTCGACACGGATACGACGTTCGACAAGACCGCAATCGGCGGTGCGCTGACCGCGGCGATCGAGCCGATCCCCTCGGTTCGCCTGATCGCCACTGCGTTCTATTCCTCGGGCGGCGGCCGCTACATCGCCAATACCAATCTGCCCGACCTCATTGTCAACAACGACGCCAGCATGACGCTGGTGACCACCTGGTCGTCACTCATCGGCACCGAGATTCAGGCCGGCAACAAGACGAGTCTCCACGCCTACTACAGCGCGGCGCACGCGAATCGCGCCGTCACTACCGATGTCGACGGCAGCCAGATCGGATTTGGTGTGCCGGGCTCAACTGCGGCGAACGAACGAATCGCCGAAGCGACGGCAGGCCTCATCCACACCTTTTTTCGCGACCCGAAGATCGGCGGCATGCAGTTCATCGGACAGTACTCATACGTGCGGCGCACACCTTTCTCCGTACCCGCTGGCACGCCGGCCGACGCGTCCGTCAATATGATCTATTTGAACGTGCGGTATTTCCTGCCATGAATGTCCGTCAAGGAGGCAACCGATGCGATCCGCGATGATGCGAACGCTTGTGGGCGCGGCCCTGTGCAGCGCCGTCGCCGCAGCCCAGGACACGGTGCCGTCGGCCGCGGCCGTGCTGCGCGAGCTGCAGGCCGGCAACGACCATCACGTCGCTAAACGGTATCAGCATCCGCACCAGACCGCCGCCCGCCAGCGCGAACTCGCCTCGACGCAACATCCGCACGCGATCGTCCTCAGCTGCGCCGACTCCCGCGTCGCGCCGGAGATCATCCTCGATCAGGGCCTGGGCGATTTGTTCGACGTCCGCGTCGCCGGCAACGTCGCCAGCGACACCGAGCTCGCCAGCATCGAATACGCCGCCGTGCATCTCCACACGCCGCTGCTCGTGGTCATGGGCCACCAGAAATGCGGCGCGGTGACCGCCGCGGCGGAAAGCGGGGAAGCGGAAGGTCACCTGCCGTCGCTGCTCGCACTGATCCGCCCCGCCGTCGAGCGCGCCAAAGCGCAGCCCGGCGATCTGATCGACAACGCGGTCCGGATCAACGTGGAAAACGTCGTGCGGCAGGTCCGCGGATCGAAGCCGGTGTTGGCGGCGCTCGTGGATCGCGGCGGACTGATGGTGGTCGGCGCGGTGTATTCGCTCGACAGCGGCAAAGTCGCCTGGCTGCCGGACGGTCAGACCAGGACGGTGGGGCGGCTGGAACCGCCGCGCGAATCAGCGCAATGCGCGGGAAGCCGCGGAACGAGGATCAACTAGAAAGAGACCGGCGGGGCGTCTTTTCCGACACGCGGGAATTCGAGCTGCTGGTCGTAGTCATCCGGACGCGTGTGGACGGACCGGCGGCAAGCATCGCCAGGTCGCGGGAACCTGATGCTCGCGGATCCACTCTCGGACAAGCCGGGCCAGCTCTCCGGCTACCGAACGAGGATCGGATGCACGCCGTAGTCACTAGGAGGTGATTCACAACTTCTGGGATAATCTCGAGACTACACGAATTTCGGCGTCGGCGATTAGGCCGACCTGGTACGACACCAGACGTTGGCCGCGTGGCAAGTTGGCGGCCTGGGTCATCGATGGGAACGTGATGGAGCTGCGCTTCAGCAAGAATTGAATTCGACTTAGAGCCGACGTCCTCACCACGAGGGCACGGAGGGTACACGAAAGAAACGGAGATTCTTCTTTTAGAGATTCGCCCGCGTACCCTTCACGTGAGTCCGACGAGTCGGGCGCCCCTGCGAAAGAGTGTCTGGCCGTCACGGTCGAAGGGGAACGCCGCGAAAAAGTCCGCCAAACAGTAGCGCGGGGAGGTGTGCCTCACAGCGGCAACGTGTGCGCGCGCTTGCTCGAGCGACCCCGCCAGTGCCAGGCAACACGCGGCGATCGCGTGGATGTGAGGAAATGCATTGGGTCGGGCAGCCGCTTTGCGCGCCCAGCTCGCGGCCTCCTCGAAGCGCCCCAGGCGGACGAGCGCCATCGCCTGCGTGGCGAGCATGCCGAACATCATCGGGTCGAACGGGCTGAGGTGGCGCGAGTAGTCGGCCGCGCTGATGGCCGCGCGGGCGTCCCCAACGATCGAGTGAACGAAGGAGAGGTTATAGTGACCGAGCGCGAAGTTCGGGCTCAGTTCGATCGACCGCGTGAGCGCGCTGATCGATTCGTCGGGCTGACCCCGCAGCATGAGTGCCCGGCCCATCGCCCAGTGGACGGCAGGGTCGCGCTCGTCGGCCATGAGCCCCTGCGCCGCGGCTCGATACGCCCGCTCCATGCCCGCGGCTCGATCGTTCCAGTTCTGGAAGGCATCCTGGAAATGCGTGAACGAGAGTCCGGCGTAAGCGCGCGAGAACGTCGGATCCAGGCGGAGCGCCGTCTCGAAGAAGTGTCGGGCGTGCTCGTTGTCGGTCTGGCGGTACTGGTGCATGTGCCAGAGGCCCCGATGGTATGCGCCCCATGCATCCAACGAGCTGGGTGGCTTCAGGATGGCGCGATTGCGTTCGAGGGTTTCGATCTCGCTGGTGATCGACGCGACAATGCGATTGCCGATCTCGTCGAGGACCACAAAGGCATCGTCGAATACGAGGTTGAAGATCTCGGCCCAGACGATCCGGGCGCTGCGCGTTTCGGCCAGCTCGACGGTCACTGTCAATCGTGTCCCCCGCACGCGTGTCGAGCCGCTCACGACATAGTCGACATTCAGTAGGCGACCCGCCTCCTCTGCGCCAATGCTTCGCTCGTGCAGGGCGAAGACCGTGCCCTGCGCAATCACGAACAAGCTGCGCAGCTTGGCCAGCCGGGTGATCACGTCATGCGCGAGGGCATCGGCAGCGCCACCCCGATCTTGCAGGGCCGATGAGCGGTCGATGAACGGCATGACCGCAATGGAGGCGCGACCACGACCAGCGGTGTCGGTGCCCGGTTCGTGGAGGTCCTGAATCGCAATGCCCGTCGCCGTGCGCGCCGTACGCCAGGCGGTGCGAATCGACGTGCTTTCGAGGCCTTCGCGTTCGAACAGATCGATGGTCGTCGCCAGGTGGGCTTCGGCTTCGCGAATCTTGCCTCGTCGAGCGAGCGCCTTGAAGAGGCACTCGTGCGCTCGCTGATCGAACGGCGCGAGCTCGAGCCACGTGTCGAGGTGCACGAGCGCTTGGTCGTCGGGGCCGCGCACGACGAGCTGCTCGAGCACCGCGGTGCGACAGCTGCGAAGCCGGCGCCGCTGTGCCGTCAGCCAGGCGGTAAATACGGGGCTGCCGTCAACCGTCAGACTCTCAAGGAACTCCCCCGCGAATGATGCCGCGAGCGCCCCGAGTCGCTCCGGAGACAGCGTCTCGATCCCGGCCTCGGCGGCCCGCAGGACGTCGAGCACGTCGACCAGACATTGCGACAGATCCAGCTGAACGGTGTCCCCATACGTGTGCACCCGCCGGCAGCCACGGTCGTCGAGCAGGCCACGGATCTTGCTCAGGCACCAACGCAGTTCGCCGCGCGGATCGTTGGGGACGTCCCACAAGAGTTCACACAGCGGGCCTCTGGCGACGGGCTTCGGCGCCAGCGCCAGGTACGCGAGTAGCGCGCGCACCTTGCGCGAGGCGGGAAGCGCGATGGGGCGGCCTCGTCGAGACATCCGCAGCAGGCCAAGCATGTGGATCTCAAGCGGTGCTCCGTCGCGTTGGACTGCTGCGCGCCGCGTAGCGCCTGAAACGCCCATGCCGACTTATTCACGCCCCGCTGCCCGGGTCAGGCGGCCAGTTCGAAAAGCGGTGCGGCCAGCGCGCCCTGCTGCGACTCACGACGCCGTCATTGTGCCTTGGCGGTTGGCGAATCGACAAGCGCGGGCGGGACGCCTATCCGTCGTCAGATTCCACGCACGATTCCACGCCGGCTCCCACGCCGGCTTCCACGTGAGCGCCATAGAGTCGTCCTATCGCGCCGCTGGCCGCGCACAACGCCAGCTCGTGGACGCGGGTCGACCCATGGTGGGACGAGCCTCGTCCGCGCATCCGAAGGAAGGAGCGCCGATCTCCGGCGCTCCGGTAGGAGGACACGTTGAAGAGATTCGCTTCTGTGATTATCGTCGCCGGCTTGTTCCTGACCGCTGCCAGTGTCGCCATGCGCGCTGACCATCCACGCGCCGGCCAAAACCTCAAGGACGCGAAATGGAGCCCCGCGCCGCCGCTGCTCCCGAAGGGAGCCGAGATCGCCGTGCTCGACGGCAATCCGACGAAGCCGGTGCTCTATGCCGTCCGTTTGAAGTTCCCCGCCCATTACTCGATTCCGGCCCACTCACACCCCACCGACGAGCACGTCGTCGTCACCTCGGGCGCGCTCGTGTTCGGGATGGGGGACGTGCTCGAGAAACGCTCGAACACCAACACGAAGTTGACCGTCGGCGGGTTCGTCGATGCGTCGGCCAACATGAATCATTTCGCGTTCACCCGCGATGAAGAGACCACCATCGTGCTGTACGGAGTGGGACCCGTGGAGTTCAACTACGTCAACCCGAATGATGACCCGCGTAACCAACCCACCGCCGTGAGGCATCAGTAGGCGTCGGAGATACCCAAAGGGCGCTGGCGAGGCCGACCACCTCGCCGGCGCTCGCCAGCGAGCCCTTCGCGCTCGTGGCGCGGTACGTTCGCGACGACGATGCCTCGATGGTGATCCCACTGTCGCGATGACCACGTCGGAATAGTTTCGTGTCCCGCTGAGTCACATGTCCGGCAGACCGCTTTGAGGCGCCACTGGGGCGCTGTCGCGTCGGTCAGCGAGAGAGCGTCTCAATGGTGCGGTTTCTGACGACGTTAGCTGTAGCGGCCACAAGTGTGACTGTCCAGGCAGACCGAACGACGAATTGGTCGATCAACCCGGCGGTCCAGTTGAACAAGACTCTTTTGATTGCGCGATCTCGAGCATCGCTTGACGGGAGAGTACCGTCAGCGATTTCGGTCGGTGTATTCGGGCCGCCCGACGTCACGGAAGCCCTTGTGATCCGAGTCTTCGACGAGGCGAACGCGATCTGGGGACCGACGGGCATCGCATTGGATTGGCACCGAATCACGTCCAAAAACATGGCTGTCCCGTGGCACGTGACCGTGACGATCGACGATGATCGAAAAGACGTGGCGGGACGGCGAGGCGCCTTGGGCTGGATCCCGTTTACGACCCATGGTCCTGCACCGTCTATCCACCTTTCGCGAATCAACGCCGAGGCGTTGATTCGCCGAACGCCAGGCGTCACCGACGCGACGATCCTCGGACATGAGGTCTTGATCGGGCGAGCATTGGGTCGTGCGCTTTCGCACGAGCTTGGCCACTATCTCCTGAAGTCGAAAGTGCACACGCCGCATGGCCTGATGCGGGCCACCTGGTCTTCCGACGAACTGCTTTCAAGCGACCGGCGCGGCTTCGAGCTGACGGCCGAACAGCGCGCCGCCGCCGAGCACCTTCCAATAGGGCGGGCTGGATGAAGCGTAAGTCGTCATTGCGCTGAGTTTGAACGACGGTGAGGGCCCGAAGATTGCGGGGGGGTCTGACACAGTTCTGACACGAAATCAATTTCGACTTCCCGCGCAGACCGTTCGCTGCGCGCCGAGTGATGCGAAGGGGTCGGTGCTCAAGATGCCACCGGCTCCGCGCGGCGATCCCTCCTCTCGGCAAAGAAATCGGCAAGTTCGTCGCGGATGATCTTTCGTTTGACCGAGCATGAGGTGCCCCCCCGATTCGAGGCTGACAAACCGAGCGCCAGGGATGCGCTCAGCCGCGCGCTTACTCACTTCGTGAGACGCGAGCTGGTCGTCTCTGGTGTGGATGATCAGGGTAGGCACGCTGATGGCCTCCAGGTTGTAGTTGTTGACATCCGCGTTCGATACGAAGGCGTCGAAGATGAAACCCTCGAGCCTCACGGGGAACAGACTGTCGATGAACTCGATGACGAACCGGGCGTCCTCGCTGGTCATGGCGAACCCTTTCGGGACCGCCGCCACGAGGCGGGCCGTCGTTGACGGGGCGAAGGTCCTCAGTGCCCACATGATGAGTTGCCTATCGACTCGCTTCGCCGAAGACGGTTGGACGACGGCGGTTGGGCTTCCCGGCAGGTTGCCCACTAGCACAGCGAGATGCGTCACCTTCTCGGGATGACGCAGCCGAATCGAGACGGAGCGATGACTCGCCGGTCGGGAAACAGGTCGCGGACGGAAAGGAGTCCCCCGACGCAGTTGTGGTAGATCCCATGCACGACGAGCACTGGGTCGCCGTGGCCCCGCTCCGCGTACTCGACCGCACCCCATCGCGTCGAGACTACGTGGCGTTCCATCGCGGCCAGGCGCGCGCGCGCAGCGTTCAGATCCCGCCGGTAACGGAGGGACAGGCCGAGTGCGGGGGGATCGCCACGCCGGCAGCAAGTGCCGCGAAGAGCAATGGTTGCATCTGCGCACCTCTCAGATCCTTCCGATGACAAGGGCTGTGCGATAGAGATTGGTCAAGGGCGTGACTCTACCGCCCGGTTCCCAGCGTCCCACGCAAATTCGCCCGCGCCGTAGCTAGGATCTTGGGAGCACCTGGCCGTATCGGGTTGCATGCAATGTACCCAGCGCGATCAAGGGTGGTCCCACCGTGCGACTGCCAGAAGAACCGCCGTTTCCGAGGCGGACATCGACTGGACGCCGGGCACATCACACGTGAGGCAAGCGGCTCGCCAGACTTGTCGGCGAGAGTCATGTGTCACCAACCTCTTATTGTGCTGCTCATGTCAGGGCTGAACGCGAGCCGGCTCGGAGACACGGCGCGGCACGCGTAATGCTCCGTCACGCTCTGTAATCAACGCGGCCGTCGACCAATCGGCCGATACGCGTCGGGGTGTTCGAACGGCCCGCGAAAAAGTCCGCAGGCGCTGGCGGATTTTCGCGTTTCGGGTGACGGTGCGACGTCCGGAAAAGAGGTTGATATGACCACCGAGCTGAGGAGCGTTTCGGCCAACGCGACCAACGGGCCGCTTGACCGCAGGCTCCACGACATCGGCTGGGGGCTCCTGCTGATGCTAACGGGGATGATCTGGCTGGTGCCCGCTGAGCGCGTGCCGGAGGGCACCTGGCTCCTCGGCGTTGCGGCGCTCCTTGCCGCGTTCAGCCGGATCTGGCGCACGGACTCGCCGATGCTGGCGATCTGTCTTCTCATCATCGGCGCGAGCCTCGTGGTCAAGCCCCTTCTGACGAAGGCCACGTGACCGCCACATCCGGAGGTCACCCATGAAGGTCTTGACGGTCTTCGCCCATCCCGGTTCGCGGTCGTTCTGCCACGCCGTCCTCGAGCGCTTCGACGCCGGTCTTCGAGACGCGGGGCACACGAACGAGACCGTGGACCTCTACGCGATCGGCTTCGATCCGATCATCCGCCCACGCGACAACCCGAGTTGGCTGACCGAGACCATCCCGGATGACATGCTCGACCGCATGCGGTTGCGCGAGACCCTTCTCAATGAGGCCGGTGGACCTCTGAAACGCCTCGCGCTGAAACGCCTCATCGGTGATCGGGATGCGCGCGGAATTATCCGACTGCTGCGCGAGCGCTATCGGCCGAAGGACGTGCTCGTGCAGCAGCAGAAGGTCGCGCGGGCTGAGGCGCTGGCGTTCATCGCACCCGTGCACTTCCTGAGCTTTCCCGCAATTCTGAAGGGGTGGCTCGATCGCGTCTGGACGCCGGGGTTTGCATACGATCTCACTCCGGAGGCCTGGCGTGGCGACATCAGCGGCCGTCAGCCGAAGCTTACGCACGCGAAGGCGCTGATCATCCAGACGACGATCTTCGACAAACGCTCCTATGACGCGGGCCTTCGCGAGGCCATGCGCGTGGTGATTGACGAGTTCACGCTCACGTATCCGGGAATCAAGAACGTCGAGCGCGAATACTTCTACGCCGTGCATGGCGCCGACGACGCCACGAGGCGGGGCTACTTGGAGAAAGCGTATGCCCTGGGTCGCCAGTTCTGAACGGGCGTCGAACGCCACAAGGGCGGTCGCCAATCCGAAGTCGACCGAAGCGTCTTCGGTGTCCTCGCCCGCCATTCCTCTGAACCTCGCTGGCGATCTGACGACGGTTCCGACGAGCACACTCCGTCGCCGGAGTATGTCGAACCTGCTGAGAATGGGCCACTGTGCGCCCACCGTGATGCAGACCCTACTGGACGCCTCAGACACGGAGGCGGAGTGGCTCGTCAAGCTCACCGCTGGATTGCCGGGCGGCATCGGCAACACGGGCGCCGAGTGCGGTGGCGTCACCGCGCCCTTGGTCATTATCGGCCTTCGGCATGCTCGTGACCCGCTGCACCAAGGACTGCCCCCGTTCATCGACAAGGGGCACGACCTTCTGCAGCGCTTCGCCGGTTGCCACGGCACCACGCTTTGCCGTGAGATTCGCGGCACCGACAGGCTGCCGCTGCGATGCGTTCGAGCGGTCCGTCAAGCGCCCGAACTCTGCGCGCAAACGCTGTCGAGCGACTGCGCTCATGTGATTCCCGTGGCGAGCCGAGACGCGTACCGTCGACTGTACGCCCACTTCGCCGAGAAGGAGTTCCACTGTGCCCAGGCAGTCGTACAGCAGGTGCGCCACACGAAGCCCGTGAGTCAGGACATGCTTGACGCCACCGCCCCCTTCATTGGCGGAACGGTCTTGATGGGCATGACCTGCAGCGCGCTGACGGCGGGCGTGATGGCGCTCGGCGTCGCTCTCGGTGAGATCGAACGCAGTCGCATGCGTGTGCTGCGAATGATCGGCAAGATGGCAGCTGGCGGTGACGCGTTTGCTGACGAAGTGAACAAGTTCAACCGGACCATGAACCTCGGCCACCAATTGGCGAAGTGGTTCACCGGCGCATTCGGGAGCACGCAATGCCGCGCCATAACGGGGTGTGACTTCTCGACGACCGCGGGAGTGAACCAGTACATCGACACGGACAGCGTGGCACGGTGTCAGGTGATTGCGCACCAGGTCGCCGCCAAAGTGGAGCGCATGATCGACTCAGCGGTCTCTAGCTGTTCTCACCTCGTGCGCCTGTAAGTGATCGCCGAGGATTAGCGGGTCTGACACAATGCCCTGCGACGCCTATCCGAACGCCGGCCAGGCGTTGCAGGCGGCGCTCCGCAAGTCACAAGGTTATCGGGGTCTTGTGTGTTGCGGCCGTTCGTCAGCCTGCAACCCCTGTCGGGCACGTCGCGGGCTGCGTTCTAACCTAACTGGCGCTGGCGGTCCGCGACACGGTCAGGCCACGAGGAGTAAAGGCGATGTCCCCAACTCCGATTCCTGCCCAGGCGAGCGCGCCGAAGGCGCCGACCTTCCGCTTCGACCTGGTGGCCGGGCTGACCGCCGCCGCGGTCGTCCTTCCCAAGGCGATGGCTTACGCGTCGGTGGCGGGCCTGCCGGTTGCGGTCGGCTTGTATACCGCGTTCATCCCGATGGCGATCTACGCGCTACTCGGCACCTCGCGCGTGCTCAGCGTCAGTTCGACGACGACCATCGCGATTCTCGCAGGCACGCAGCTGGGACTGGTGGTGCCGGACGGCGATCCGGCGCGCCTTGTGACGGCCACGGCGACGCTGACCCTGCTGGTCGGCGCCGCGCTGGTCGTGGCGTGGCTCTTGAGACTCGGCTTCGTCGCCAACTTCATATCGACGCCGGTGCTGACCGGATTCAAGGCCGGCATTGGGTCGGTGATCGGTACTCGACCAGGTGCCCAAGCTGCTGGGCATCCACATCACCAAGCACGGCTTCTTCGTCGATGCCGTCAGCGTCGTCAATCACATCCCCGACACCTCGACGATCACGCTGATGGTCGCCCTCGCGACCTTCGCGGTGCTGATCGCGATGGAACGGCTGTGGCCGCACTCGCCGGCCCCGCTCGTGGCGGTGGCAGGCGGTATCGCCGCGGCGTGGTTCCTCGGGCTGGAGAAGACGGGCGTCTCGATCGTCGGGCTGATCCCCCGGGGCTTCCCGTCGCTGACATTGCCCGATCCTGGGCTGGCCGGACGGCTGCTGCCGGGTGCACTCGGCATCGCCTTAATGAGCTTCACCGAGTCGATCGCGGCCGGGCGCGCCTTCGCGCGCACCGACGATCCTCCGGTCAACGCGAACCGGGAATTGCTGGCCACCGGCGCGGCGAACCTTGGCGGCGCGCTGTTCGGCACCATGGCGGCCGGCGGAGGAACGTCGCAGACGGCGGTCGTGCGCGCCGCCGGCGGGCAGTCGCAACTGGCCTCGCTGGTGACCGCGGGCGCCGCGCTCGCTACCATGCTCTTCCTGGCTCCGATCCTTGGCCTGATGCCTAATGCGACGCTGGCCGCGGTGGTCATCGTCTACTCGGTCGGGTTGATCAAGCCGTCGGAGTTCCGTGCCATCCGCAGCGTGCGCACGATGGAATTCCGTTGGGCTCTGGTCGCCTGCATCGGCGTCCTGCTGCTGGGCACCCTCAAGGGCATCGTGGTGGCGATCATCGTGTCGATGATCGGCCTGGCCAGCCAGTCCGCGTACCCGCGCGTGTACGTCATCGGCCGCAAGCGTGGCGAGGACGTGCTGCGACCACTTTCGCCCGAACACGGCGACGACGAGACCTTCGAAGGCTTGCTGATCCTGCGCCCGGAAGGGCGGCTGTTCTTCGTCAATGCGCAGGCGGTGGGGCAGCAGATTCAGTCTCTGGTCGCGAAGTATCAGCCGCGCGTGTTGGTGCTGGACATGAGCCGCGTATCCGACATCGAGTACTCGGCCCTGCAGATGCTGATCGAAGGCGAGCGGCGCATGACCGAGAGCGGCGTCGAGGTGTGGTTGGCTGCGTTGAATCCCGGGGTGCTTGCCACGGTACGAAACACGGGCCTCGACGCGCGGCTTGGTCGCGAGCGCATGCTGTTCAACGCGCGCGCGGCGATCGAGCGCTACCAGGCGCGGAAGGCGATCGGCGAAAACGCGGCCGAGAGCGCATCGAGCGGCAGGCTGAGGTAGCACGACGAGGTTGTCCGAATCGCCGGGATGGGCCGGAGCCGCAGACGTAGCGAGCGCCGCTAGTGGCCGCCGGCCTCTTTCCGTTCGCGGCGCGCAAAGCTCCGGTAGGCCCAGATGGTCAGGGAATTGGTCACCACGCCGACGACGTTCGAGACGATCACGGGACGCGACACGATCAGCAGGCCGTAATAGATCCAGGCAATCTGAAACACCGCCATGATGCTCGCCATCGTCGGGTTGATGCCCTGGCTCGAAGGCCGCCTAATCACCGTGACCAGGTCGGGGATCGCCGCGAACGTGGTGCCGAACCCGGCGATGAAGCCCACGATCTCGGAGCGGTGGAAGGAGGGAGCCAGCAGGCGAGCACCGCGAACGTCTTCATCCGGTTCAGGAAGTCATGTTCATTACCCCTTAGGCTCCGGAAGTTCTCCTAATCTTAGGACCACATATCATGGCAACGATTTCGCAGTCCGCGCCAATCGACTGACGCTCGCAGGACGGTTCTAAGCGGTTGGCCCGTCGAAATCTGAACAAATCCGGCCAGAAAGAGCGTAGTCTGCACACGTCATCTCGACATGCGGTCTAGCGGGCACGCCTCGTAGCTTTATTCGGCGTGTCGAACTTCGACCGGTCGGCGATTGCCTCGGTGGGCACGCGCCCGCCGCCGAGGAGTTGAGATCAATGCCTGAGCGCCCGAGCCCGACCTCATCTCCAACGTCTCTCGACGGTGTGCGTAGCTTTCGGCAGCAGCTCACGGTGGGCGAGGATGCCGTCGATGTCACGAAGTGGTTCCCCGAATCGTACGGAATCCCGCCGCGTGTGCGTGTCGGCCGGAATCGGTGGTTCAATCTCCTGTGGTTGCTGCCGATCGGCTTCGTGGTCCTGATCTGCGCGGTGGCGGTCGCGCAGGGTCTGCGCACGATCCCGTCGGTCGAGGACTTCATCGCCCGGTATCCCGGCACCATCGTGTCGGCGGAGGCGCACGAGAACCCGGGGTTTCGCGTCTGGGTCGGGGTGCAGCACTTCTTCAATCTGTTCCTGATGATCTTCATCCTCCGGTCTGGAATACAGATCCTCAGTGACCATCCGCGGCTGTACTGGACCCGGCACAGCACACCGGGCAAGGACTGGTTCCGCTTCCAGAAAGAGGTGCCGACCGAGGGGTCGTGGACGGCGAAGCAGGACTCGGTCAGCTTGCCTGGACAGATCGGTCTTCCGGGCCTTCGGCACTCCATCGGCCTGGCGCGCTGGTGGCATCTCGGTGTCGATACGCTGTGGCTCGTGAACGGCCTGGTCTTTTACGTGCTGTTGTTCGCCAGTGGCCATTGGCGGCGAGTCGTGCCGACCAGTTGGGACGTGTTCCCCAATGCGCTCTCCGTCCAGATTCAGTACCTGTCGTTACAGTGGCCGGCAGAGCACGGGTGGGTCGCGTACAACAGCCTCCAGTTGATCGCGTACTTCGTCACCATTTTCGTCGCCGCCCCCGCGGCGCTCATCACCGGGCTGGGGATGTCGCCCGCGCTGTCGACACGTTTCAAGCGACTCAGTCGCGTGCTCAGCATCCAGACCGCGCGATCCCTCCATTTCCTCGTGTTCGTCTGGTTCTTGGTTTTCATCGTGACGCACGTCCTGTTCGTGTTCACGACCGGTCTGCGCGCGAACCTCAACCACATTTACGGCGGGCGCGACGACGACAGTTGGATCGGCTTCACCGTCTTCGCGCTCTCGATGGTCGTGCTCATTGTCGGCTGGGCTGCGGCCACGCCGCTCACGTTGCGATACCCGCGTGTCGTGCAACGTATCGGGTTCGCGCTGATCGGGCCGGTGCAGGGGTTGTTCGAACACGTCGATTCGACGGCCGGCGTCTACACCGAGCGCGACATCTCTCCCTATTTCTGGCGCAACGGGAAACTCCCCGATTCCGAGAAGTACGCGGCCTTGCTCGCCACTGACTTCGCGGGGGCCCGGCTTCGGATCGGCGGGCTGGTCGACAACCCCGTCGACCTCTCGCTCGAGGAGTTGCGCGCGCTGCCGCACCATGAACAGATCACGCAGCACTTCTGCATCCAGGGCTGGTCGGGCGTCGCCAAGTGGGGCGGCGTGTCGCTGCAGTCGATCCTCGACCTCGTTCGCCCGAAGCCCGAGGCCAGGTGGGTCGTGTTTTATTCATTTGCTGACGGTCCCGAGGGAGGCATCTATTACGACGTGCACGCGATCGAGCAGATGCGCTACACGCTGACGATGCTCGCCTACGACATGAACGGCAAGCCTCTGCCGCCCGACCACGGCGCGCCCCTGCGGCTGCGCAACGAGACGCAGCTCGGGTTCAAGCAGGTGAAGTGGATCAAGGGCCTGGAGTTCGTCGCCGACTTCGCCGACATCGGCGGCGGCCACGGCGGGTACCACCAGGATCACGAGTTCTTCGGGTACCGACAATCCATCTGACCGGTCCGGAACGATCGCGACCACGAGCGATCGCTAAGCGTGCTTCACCAGGGGCGGGGTTATCGCCGGACGGTGAAATCAATCGCGAACTGGCGCGAGGGACCAGGGCGTCCGCCAAAGGCCGTGGGGGCGGTCCCGAACGTCGCCGTGATGTAATCCGTGTTCGTGAGGTTTCGTGCGTACGCTGCGACAGTCCACCGACGTTGGCTAGGACCGTATTCGACGCGGGCGCCGAGAAGGCCATACGGACCCTGTCGCTGGATGCTGTCGTTGAACGGGGTGTAGAACACCGTCGACTGAGCCGTCGAGTCGGTCGCGATCGACAGCCGTCTCGATCGGCCGATGTCGCCGGTCCACCCGATCCACAGGCGTCCCGCCCATTCCGGCGCATTATTCAACCGGTTGCCCGACACGTCTCCGGTGACATTGAGATTGTTGACGGCGATGTATTGATCGTAGGTGGCGTCGAGCCATGCCAGATGCCCCCCAGCCTCGATGCCGCGTCCCAACCGTGACGTGGTTTCCACTTCGACGCCGCGAATCGTGGCCGCTGCGGCATTGCGGATATCGAAGACGCCGATTCCGATGGGCGTCTGCACTTGCAGGTTCGTGTACTCCATGACGAAGGCAGACACGGCGAACCTGGAGCGACCGTCCATGAAGGTGCCTTTCCATCCGCCTTCGTAGCTCCATGCCCATTCAGGAGCGTAGCCGCGGCCCGGGGCCGTGGACGAGGGATTGAAGCCGCCGCTCTTGAACCCTCGTGTCGCTGACACGTAAGCGAGCGCGTCGTGGCGCAGCTTCATCTCGATGCCGAATTTGGGCGTCCAGGCGTCGTGCGCGATGGAATCGGAATAGCCGTAGACCGATCCGGGAGCTGGCGCATACGGAGCATCGAGGCCATAGCGCCCGCCGGCGTTGTCGATGTCCTTCCCCTCATGTGTGTAGCGAACCCCGGCGGTGGCCGAGAGCCGCGGCTTCAACCCGACGGTCGCCTGTCCGAAGACTGCGCGGCTGGTCGCGTCGACACGCGGGTCGAGCCGAACCTGTATGTGTGCGGCCGATTGATCGACCCAGTATGTCTGATGGTCGGCTTCGTTGAAGAGGAATACCCCTCCGACCCAATTCAGCCTGGGCTGCTGGTGTGAAATCGTGAGTTCCTCGGAGAGCTGGTGCTGCAGGTCGTGCTGGTGCGTCGTCAACAGGTTGAGCTCGGTGATGTCGGCGTCGACGAAGTATTCGAAATCCAGGCTTCGATACGCCGTCAGGCTGACCAGGGTGGTCGATGGCGAGAGCGCCGTCGTCAGCCGCGCGCTCGCGCCGTATTGCCGCGTGCGGTTCCAGGCGAGCGCCGATGCACGAACGTCGTGGAGATCGGGCGGGTTGTCGAATTGAAATCCCGGTTTCGCCACCAGCACCTTGCTGAAGGTCATCGGCGTCCCATCCTGGACATCGACGTCGGCCGACAGCAGCAGACTCGTGCGGTGATCGAACACGGCGCGCAGTTGCCCCCGCGCGGCGGTGACATCATCGCCACCAAGGGGATGGTCCGGATGCTCGAGGTCGTTGACGTATCCGTCGCGAACGCCACGCGTGAAGGCGACAGCCCCCATCACCCGGTCGCGCTTAAGCGGCCCGCTGATCCGCGCGTTGGCGCGAAGTTCGCCGAAGTTCCCACCGGTGAAGCCGGCCGATGCCTGCAACTCATTCGTGGGCGGCCTGGAGATCAGGTTGATCGCTCCGCCGACGGCGTTGCGCCCATACAAGGTGCCCTGGGGACCGCGCAGCACCTCGACGCGATCGAGATCGAGAAACTGCACGAACTCCATCGCCGGCCGAGCGAGGTAGACGCCGTCGAGATACATCGCCGAACTGGGATCCGATCCGGCATTGACGACGTTCGCGCCAATCCCGCGGATCGTGAGCTGACCGAAACCGGTGTTCTGAGACAGCGTGACTGACGGGGCGAGCGCAGCCGCTTGATCCAGAGTCGCAGTACCCAAGCGCTCGATCTCGGCGTTCGAAACGGCACTGATCGCCATCGGCGTCGCTTGCACGTCGCTCGCACCCACCTTCGCTGCCGTGACGATCATGTCTTCGCGGATGGCGATGTGCAGGGTGAGGGACACGCTGGTCCGTTCGCCAGCCTGCACCCGTACCCCGCGATGCGCCCGCTCGAAACCGATCAGCTCCGCCGCGATCTCATAGTCGCCTGCCGGAAGGCCCGGAAACGTGAAGTCGCCCTCGGGTCCGGTTTCCGCCGTGCGGTCGACGATACCCCGCATCGTCATGCGGACGCCGGGCAGCCGCGCACCAGTCTGGTCGGAAATCGAACCGGACACCTCTCCGGTGGGCTGCGCCGCTGCGGGCGCAGCCAGGCATACCAGCGCCAGGACCGCGGCGACCAGCCCAATCCTGCGTTGCATGGGAAGATGTATATCATTCCCCCAATGTCGTGGGTCTCTAACGGATTGCGCAGCGCCGCGTTGGCAGGCGTGCTGGCCAGCGGTGTGGCGTCCGGCGGACCTGTGCCGGTGGTCCGACAGGTGCTCGTGCTGCAATCGTTCGACCGCGGCAATCTGATTGTCGACTCGTTCACCGGCCACTTGCGTGTAGAACTGGACCAGCGCGCCGGGACACCCGTGAACGTCGTGCAGGTCGTCGTCGGACCGATCGGGCTTGCCAGCGCGCCGGAGCGAGAGGTTGTCGACTACACGCGAGCTCTCTTCGCCGGTCGGACCAAGCCGGACCTCATCATGACCGTCGGCGGCCCTGCGACTGTGTTCGCGCGGAGCGTATCGACAGCAACTTTTTCCAGACACGCCGCTCTTGTTTGCGGCTGTCGATGAGCGATTTCTGAGGGACGCCCCACTGGGCGAGAACGAAACCGCCGTCGCGGTCGTCAACGATTATCCTCGGCTAGTCGACGAAATCCTGCAACTGCTGCCGCAGACCAAACAGGTCTTCATGGTGGCGGGGTCCGGACAGCTCAGCAAATTCTGGCGTCGACAGCTCGATGAAGAGTTCAAGCGCTTTCACGACCGGCTGACGTTCGTCTGGTCTGAGGAACTGTCCCTGGCGGAGATCGTGCGCCACTGCGCGAGCCTTCCTCGCGATTCGGCGATCTTCTATCTGACCTTCGGCACCGACGCGCAGGGCGGGGCGTATGCGGACGAGCGAGTGCTCGCCGAGCTTCACGCGACATCGACTGCTCCCCTATTTGGGATGCAGAGCGTCTACTTCGGCGCTGGGGTTGTGGGCGGAACGATGATGTCCATTGACACGCTCGCTCGCAACACCGCCGATGTGGCCGTTCGACTGTTGAACGGTGCGCCGCCGAGAAGCGTCAACGTGCCGCCACAACGGCCAGGTCAGCCGGTATTCGACTGGCGCGAGTTAGAGCGATGGGGCATCCCCGAGAGCCGGTTGCCGCCGGGGAGCGTCGTGCGCTATCGCGCGCCGAGCCTGTGGAGCGCATACAAGGGCACGGTGCTGAGCGCCGTCGGCGTGCTGGCCGTCCAATCGCTCCTGATCGTCGGGCTCCTGTATCAGCGCCGCGCACGCCGACGGGCCGAGACCGAGAGCCGGAGGAACCTGGCGCTCGCCGCCGACGCGAGTCGCCGCGAGACGATTTCGGCGCTGACCAGCTCGATTGGACATGAACTCGGTCAACCACTCGGTTCGATCAGGGTCAACGCCCAGGCGCTCCAGATGATGGTCACCGGGAATCGTGCGACGTCCGACACGATTGGCGAGATCCTGTCCGACATCGAGACTCAGAGCGTCCGCGCCACGCAGATCATCGATCGCCATCGGACGATGCTCAAGAGCCATCAGCTGGAGAAGAAACCGATCGATCTGCACGCCGTCATCGACGAGACCCTTGCGCTGGTCTCGCACGACATGACCACGCGGCAGGTCTCGGCCACCGTCAATCATTCGTCGAGTCCGTCCGTCATCGACGGCGATCAGGTGCTCCTGCAGCAGGTGTTCGTGAACCTCGTGATGAACGCGATGGACGCGATGGCCGAGACACCGCCGGCCCGGCGTCACGTCACGATCAGCTGCGACGTCAGGGCGACCGACGTCGACGTCTCCGTGTGCGACACGGGACCGGGCTTGCCGGCAGAGATCATCGGCACGCTGTTCACTCCCTTCGTCACGACCAAGGCCCGCGGCCTCGGGATCGGCCTGACGATCGTCCGGTCGATCGTCGACGCGCATGGCGGCACGATCGTCGCCCGCAACAATCCCGAAGGGGGAGCCACATTCACGGTGACGCTGCGCCGCAGCGAATCGGCGGCGTTCGTTGCAGGCGCGTTACACTAGGTGATCAATGAGTACGTCGAAGCCGCCCGTGGTCGTTGCTGTCGTCGAGGATGATGCCCCGTCGCGCATAGCGCTGGGCCGTCTGCTCCGGGCAGCGGGATTCGAGCCGGCCCTCTTCGATTCGGCGGAAGCCTATCTCGACGCCTCACCGGCGCCGACGTGCATCGTCGTCGACGTGCGCCTGCCCGGCATGTCGGGCATCGAGTTGCAGCAGCGGCTCCGCGCCGCCGACTCCGCGCCGCCGATCATCGTGACGACCTCGAGCCACGAAACGGTCATACGGGAGCGCGCCCGGCAGAACGGGTGCGCCGCGTTCTTCCGGAAGCCCGTCGACGGCAACGCCCTGACGGCCACCATCGCGTTGCTCGCGAATCGATAGTCCCAAACGGAGGTCGATGTTTGTCCACGCGTCCCCGCGTGCTGCTTGCGGACGACTACCCTGACATGGTGAAAGCCGTCAGCAGGCTGCTGGCCCTGGACTGCGAGATCGTGGGCACCGTCGCGGACGGCGGCGCGCTGGTGGAGACGGCGCAACGACTGCAGCCCGACGTGATTGTGCTCGATGTGAACCTTCCGAACGTCCACTCGCTCGAGGCGTGCCGCGAGATCATGCGCGTGAACCCCGCGATGAAAGTGATCATGTTCACGGCGATGGACGATCCGAACGCCGGCCAGGCGTTCGTCGAGGCTGGAGCATCTGCCTTCGTCTCGAAACTCTGCTTCCGTCGATCTGCTGTCGACCATCAAGCGCCTGTGCGCGACCGAGCCTGACGCTCTTTCTCCTGACTCAACAAGATCGTCGTAAGTGATCGGACGACATTGCGAGGTCTGACACAATTTCAACGATGACGAGATTCGGCGCGTCCGTAAACCGCTGAATTCAAATCGCATCGCGGAACAGTAAGTTTGAAGGAGGGTTTTGCGCTACACGTTTCAGACTGCTCGTAAGCTGTTGATTCTAAATGGAGAGATGTCCGAGTGGTTGAAGGAGCACGCTTGGAAATTGATTCCGTTCACGCGTGCTGACGCACACCAAATCCCACCAACGCACTTCCGATCAACAACTTCCCGCAACAACGATGTGCTTCAGCGCGTCCACGTAAGTCGCGGTGTTTGCCCGGGGTTTCGGGGGGTATGTGACACAGTTCTGACACAAAGCCGCTTTCTATTTAAGCGAAGACACACCGACGCACACGGCCTCGTACACTCGATCTGGCAGTATCGCCCGCGCTTGACAGGCTGATTGCGCGTCGGCGGCGGAGCACTGCCGCGTGGCGTCGCGAAGCGCAATCCCGAATGCGCCAGAAGAACGAGGCTTTCAAGAGTTTCGAGGAGTTGCGAGAGCCGGGCGCGTCTGCGTACGTTCCACGTCGGGCATGGTGCGACGCAGAAGCCTTGTGCGGGTCACGCTTGGATGCCGTCCGGCTCATCGCGCCGTCGCGACGCGAGCGCCCCATCGTGCTGGCGGCACCCCGTAGACGCGCGTGAACATGCGCGTCATGTGGCTCTGGTCGCAGAATCCGGCAGCGTGCGATGCCTCTGCAAGTGAGCAGTGTCGACGGATCGCGCGCCGCACGTGATCGAGCTGTCGCATCGTGCGGTAGCGGGTCGGACTGGTGCCGAAGGCCGCCCTGAATTGCCGCGCGAGCGTCCAGCGGTCGAGGCCTGTGGCCCGCTCGAGTTCTGCTGCCGAGTGGGGCGTAGCTGGCTCCGCGTAAAGCAGCGCCCGGGCGCGTTCCAGGGCCGCAATCGGCAGCGCCGTTCGCGGCGAGCGGGATCCCGAAGTCTCAAGCAGGAAATCGGCAATCGCCGCTCCGACCTCCGCGAGCGCCATCTCGTCGAGGACCTCGTCCAGATTCCACACCGGTGACAGGTGGCGTCGCTGCGCGTCGGTCAGCCGCACCACGGGATCGGTCACGAAGGGCAGCGGCGACCCGCCGAGTTGGGCCTGCACCAGCCTGGGATCGACATACGCGATGCGGTAGGCAAACGGCGCCGCGGACCCCGAGCCGCCGTCGTGCAGTTCGTCGGGGTGGAGCACGTGGCACTCGCCGGGCAGGCATAGGCGCTGCGCGCCCCGATACCTAAACGTCTGCACGCCTTCGAGCGTTAGGCCGATTGCGTACGAGTCGTGCCTGTGAAGCGAGAAGGCCTGGCCGACGAAGCGCGCCTCCACGCGTTCGAGACCGTGCGCGCTGCGTCCGAGGCGCATGTACTCTCGGGTGCCGCCACCAGCAGCGTCGCGCAGGACCCCTTCTGAGGACCGACTGGACGGCGGTCGCGGCTCCCCCGTCTTCCGCATCGCTGGAGCCTACCAAGATCACGACGCGAATTGCACGCCCCGTCGATCACAACCGTTCAAGACCCACGACAGCCATCTGCCTACAGTGAAGACGTCACGCCGGCGCGCGCGATCCGCTAGCAAAGACGGCTCAGCATGAACTCTCTACCGGCCATTGTGAAATACGTCAGATTTCAGCGCGTGACGATCCGCGGGGTCGGCACGTCGCGCAACACCGTAGCGGGGGCCTCGCGATGAGTGCGGAGTCGGTGCGCGCGTTCCTGGCCAGTGCCGCGCCGGATCTCGAGATCGTAGAGCTGCCGGCGAGCAGCCAGACACACACGCTGTCGGCGGCGTGGGGCATCCGGGCCGCGCAGATCGCAAAGACGTTGGCGTTGAGCGTGGGAGGCCGCGCTGTGCTGGCGGTCGTGTGCGGAGACGCGCGGCTCGACAACAAGAAAGTCAAGGCGGTGCTCGGCGGGAAAGCCACGATGCTCGCACCCGAGGAAGCCGCGACAATCACGGGACACGTGCTCGGGGGCGTGTGCCCGTTTGGCCTCGCTACGCCTATGCCGATCTACTGTGACGTGCAACTGCGCGCGTTCGACGAAGTAGTGCCAGGGGCGGGGTCGACGCATACGGCACTGCGCATCGCCCCCGACCGCATGGCCGCCCTGAGCGGCGCGCAGTGGGTGGACATCTGCGTCGTCACGAGGCAGGGCCTGGTGGACTCGTCCGATGGCCGCCAGTAAGCAGCGACGGCGCCGGCCGCCGTTGACGCGGACCCTCCGTGCGCACCGATTTGGTACGGGTCAACGCAACCTACAAGTAGTCCAAGCGGCAAGCGGCCCGCGTCGCGGGCATCGCCCGCTATTCACGAGGGAGAAAAAATGCTGCGGACACTATTTTTATTGACGATTCTGGCCGGCACGCTCACCGACAGTGCGTTGGCACAGGCGCCGGATGCTGGCTGTGCGTTGCCTTCGGAACCCAAGGACATTCCCGCCGCGATCGATGCGGCAATCACCGGGCCCGCGGACAAGGATCGCGCCTGCATGAAGGCCCTGTTAATACCCGAAGCGCGCATGACGTTCGTGTCGCTCGGCGCGGACGGAGCGCCAACCTATACGCTCCAGACATTGGACGAGTGGATCGCCCGCGTCAAAGCTCGGGGCCACATCACGCTGGAAGAAAAACAGCTGAAATTTCACATTGAGCGCTACAGCAACATCGCGCACTTATGGAGCAGCTACGCGCTGTACAGCGACGGCAAGCAAGTCGCGCGCGGCCTCAACAGCATTCAAGCGGTCAAAGAAGCCGGTGGCTGGCGAGTTACGGGCATCATGGTGCAGGCCGAGTCGGCCACTGCGCCGCTGCCCAAGCAATACCTACCGTAACGGAGGCAAGCTACGAGCAGCAAGCCGGCGCGGGCCGGCCGCGCGCGCGATTTGCGGTGCTGCTCTGCTCGAGCGTCGAACATCGTGCCGCAGGGAGCAAATGAATCCATCGGCGTTACCGCTGGTTGAATTTAGCACTATCGCTGATAGCGCTCTTCGCTGCCTCCCTCATGCTGTGGCGAGCGACCGACGCGTGATGTGTGCGGCTGTTCATCACAGCATCGTGTGCGCGCTCAGACAGCCGAGAA
>CAVRVT010000004.1:0-4227830 GCA_963724725.1 uncultured Acidobacteriota bacterium
AATACGGCAAGCCTCGAGGTACGGCCCACGAAAATCGCCCTTGACAACAAGTATTCAAGTGGTCTATTGATTACTTGTCTATGGAAGCTCCCACGCACCGCGTCTTCAAGAATCGTCTCTACGGTCTGTTCGCCCGCATCGGCAAGGCCCTGTCGAGTCCGCATCGGCTCGAGATGCTCGAGCTGCTTGCGCAGGGCGAGCGCACGGTCGACTCGCTGGCCTCCGAGATGGGCGTGTCCGTCGCCAACGCGTCACAGCACCTCCAGGCGCTTCGTCAAGCGGCCTTGGTCGAGAGCCGCAAGGACGGTCTGTTCGTGCACTATCGACTCGCGGCTCCCGGGGTGTTCGAGCTGTCGAAGGCGATTCGCACGGTCGCGGAGGATCGACTCGCTGACCTCGATCGGCTTGTCCGTGAGCACTTCGCCGATCGTGACGATGCGGAAGCGGTTCGGATGGGCGAGCTGCTGAAGCGAGCTCGATCGAAAGAAATCGTCATTCTGGACGCCAGGCCGGCAAGCGAGTACGCCGCAGGCCATATCCCGGGCGCGATATCTGTTCCCGTCGATGAACTGAACCGCCGGCTCAAGCAACTGCCGAAGGGCAAGGAATACGTCGCGTACTGCCGCGGGCCGTACTGCGTGTACGCGGATCGCGCCGTTGAATTACTGCTCGCAAAGGGACGGCGGGCGCGGCGTTTGAAGGACGGATTTCCTGAGTGGCGTGCCGCGGGACTTCCGGTCGCTGCCGGCCACGAGCCAGGAGTACCTGCAATGATCTTCAGACCGTACTACTACTACGATCTCGGCTGCGCCGCGTACGTGTTCGGTTGCGGGACCCTCGGCACAGGCGCCGTCGTCGATGCACGCGCCGACGATATCGATTCCTACATCGAATTCGCGAGCGCGAAGGGTCTCCGCCTGACGCACATCATCGACACGCACGTCCACGCCGACCATCGGTCCGGCGGGCCCGAGCTCGCACGCCGCGTCGGAGCCCAGTACTGTGTTCATGAGGCTGCCGACGTGACCTATCCGTTCACAGCGCTTCATGACGGCGACCAGATCGAACTTGGCAATACCCACGTGAAAGTGCTTCACACACCAGGTCACTCGCCGGAGAGTGTCTGCCTGCTGGTCACCGATCTGAAACGCGGTGCCGACCCTTGGTTCGTATTGACAGGGGATACGCTGTTCGTCGGCGCCGTCGGGCGTCCCGATCTTCCTGGTCGAGCCCGCGAGAATGCCGCGCGGCTGTACGCCAGTCTGCATGAGAAGCTGTTGACCCTCCCGGACGATTTGGAGATCTATCCCGGGCATTTCTCCGGATCCGTGTGCGGCGCTGGCTTGAGCGGAAAGCCCATGACCACGCTCGGATTCGAAAAGCGATGGAATCCGATGCTCAGACTCGAGCGCGACGCATTCATCGAAAAGCTGTCGGACGTGCCAGCCAAACCCGTCGACATGGAACGTGTCCTGGCGTTCAATCGCGGCCACGAAGCGGTGTGGACGCCGTGAGAACGGCGGCGCTCGCGCCGGACCAGCCAGGAATCCAGCTGGGTCTTCGCGAAAACCTCCCGCAGTTCACCCTGCTGGTCGTCGTCAACGCCTTCGTCGGCGCGATGGTCGGCATCGAGCGCACCATTCTTCCGTTGCTCGCCGAGCGCGAATTTCACCTGGCCGCTCGGTTCGCGGCACTCTCGTTCATCGTCGTGTTCGGCGTGACGAAGGCGCTCACGAACTATGCGGCCGGCCAGCTCTCCGACCGGATCGGGCGAAAGCACGTGTTGGTTGCCGGGTGGATCGTTGCGGTGCCGGTTCCATTTCTGTTGATGTGGGCACCGACGTGGAACTGGATTCTCGTGGCGAACGTGTTCCTCGGCATTAGCCAGGGGCTCACATGGTCAACGACCGTGATCATGAAGATCGATCTGGTCGGCGGCCAGCGGCGCGGGTTCGCGATGGGGCTCAACGAGTTCGCTGGGTATGGCGCGCTGGCAGCTGCGGCGCTCCTGACTGGCTGGATCGCCGCCGGCCACGGGCTGCGACCCGAACCGTTCTATCCGGGTGTCGCGTTCGTGGCGATTGGCCTCACGCTCTCCGTGTTTCTCGTGCGCGAAACCCACGGTCATGTGGCGTTCGAGTCCGCGCGTCAGAAGTTCGCCTCAACTCCGATGAGCGCGCGTGACGTCTTCTGGAGGACAACGCTGACCGACCGCAATCTGTCGGCCGTGACCCAGGCCGGACTCGTGAACAACCTGAACGACGGCATGGTCTGGGGGCTGTTTCCGCTCCTGTTCGCGGCGGCAAGTCTCAGCCTCGACCGTATTGGAGTGCTTGCGGCCATTTATCCCGCCACGTGGAGCATCGGCCAACTGGCCACTGGAGCGTTGTCCGATCGATTCGGGCGCAAGTGGTTGATTGCTGCAGGCATGTGGGTCCAGGCCGCCGGTATCGCCGCTGTGATCGTGTCGGATGGATTCGCCGGCTTTGCCATCGGCGGCGCGTTGCTCGGCATCGGTACCGCCATGGTGTATCCGACGCTGCTCGCCGCGATCGGTGACGTGGCAGCTCCCGCGTGGCGGGCGTCTTCGGTCGGCGTCTACCGATTGTGGCGCGATCTCGGATATGCGGTGGGCGCGGTGGTGGCGGGTCTGACGGCCGATTCGTTGGGATTGAAAGGCGCGATGTGGTTGGTTGCCGGCATCACATTTTTCTCAGGAGTGATCGTTGGTGTCCGGATGGACGAAACGCTGCGGCGTCGAATGGCCTGAACGCTTAGAGAGAGCGAGGGTGCTATGGCAAGTACGTGTCCGGTCGACCTCGATACCTTACGGCTGCGCGCCGAGATTGAGTCCATTTATCGACGAGTCGCGACGGAGCCATCGGGTGACTTCCATTTCCATCGCGGACCGACCTATGCCGCCGAGATGCTTGGATATGATGCGGCCGCGTTGGCGCGGCTTCCAGCGGACAGTACCGGCGTCGTTCGCCGGCGTCGCCAATCCCCATCGCATCGCGCCGATGACGGCCGGCGCGACGGTTGTTGATATCGGCTGCGGCGCCGGAATGGACCTGCTGTTGGCCGCGCAGGCTGTGGGACCAGATGGTCGCGCGATTGGTGTCGATATGACCGAAGCGATGGCCGAGCGCGCTCGAAACGGTGCGAGGTCACATGGGCTTGCCAACGTCGAGGTGCGTCTCGGGGATGCGATGTCCTTGCCCGTCGAATCGGAGAGCGTCGATGTCGTCATCTCGAACGGCGTGCTGAATCTGACGCCGGACAAGGAACGGGCCTTCGCTGAGGTGTTCCGGACTCTCAAGCCGGGCGGACAGTTCCTGTATGGCGACATTGTCGTCGCGAGCGAGCTGTCGGAGTCTATTCGGAGCAATATCGATTTGTGGACGGGTTGAATCGCCGGCGCTCTGCCGGAGGCAGAGCTTGTCGCGCTGCTCGGGCATCTCGGCTTCGACGATGTCGTCGTAAAGGAGCGCTTCGATTGTTTTCGAGGGACCTCCAAGGAGCGGGTGGCCAAGAAATACGGCGTCGTCGGCGTGAATGTTTACGCCCGCAAGCCGCGTTGACGGTAACGACATGAGTGCATGCTGCTCGACTTACGGGAACGTCGCTGGCGCGCATTTCGACGAGAAGATCGCGAAGCGCGATTTGGAGGGCTATCGCAAGAAAGGACCCGGGCCGACCGCCCGTTTGCTTCGTGACTTGCTCGTGGGCACCGGTGCGGTTGGGGGCGTTGTGCTCGATGTCGGCTCTGGAGTCGGGGGATTGAGCTTCGAACTGCTCGACCGTGGCGCCGAGCGCGTGATCGCTGTTGACGCGTCGGCGGCCTACCTTGCTGCTGCGGCTCAGGAAGCGACACGCCGCGGTCGGCTTGGAGTCGTCGAATTCATGCACGGCGACTTCGTTGATGTCGGTTCGAAGATTCCGCCCGCAACCCTCGTAACTCTCGATCGCGTGATCTGTTGTTATCCGTCATTCGAGCCGTTGTTGAACGAAGCAATCGGACACGCGGAGCGCGCGTTCGCATATTCATATCCGCGAGAGACATGGTACGTCCACGCGGCGATTGGCGTCGAAAACGGTATGCGTCGGCTAAAGAGAAACCCGTTCCGTGCGTTTGTTCATCCCGTCGATCGAATGACACAGGTGATCGAGCGCGCCGGCTTCCATCTGGCTGGGCGTCGTCAGACCTGGCAATGGTCCGCCGACGTCTGGGTCCGGTGAGCGCGGGAGCACAAGGACCATCGTCGCAAGGAGCGCGATCGTGGAACTGCGGGCGAACAGGTCGAGCAACGCCATTACGTGACCGATGAGCCGCAGTCGATTTACACCGTCGCCCGAAGAAGCCGCCTCAACAAGATCGCTGCAAGTGATCTCAGAAGATTAGGAGATGTATCACAATTTCTGAGATAATCGTTTTGACCGCTCGTAACCCATTGATTCTAAACGGAGAGATGTCCGAGTGGTTGATTGAGCACGCTTGGAAAGCGTGTGTAGGGGAAACTCTACCGAGGGTTCGAATCCCTCTCTCTCCGCCAGCCTCTAAGCCTGCTCCTGTCAACGATTGCCGGGCCGTGTGATTTCACTTGAGAACCGGCGCGACCTTCGCGCTGTTCGTTCTTTCAGAGACGCGCAGCGGCCCACGGCGGATAGGTGAACACTTCGCGACTTTGCGCGGGTAATCCGATCCCTGGGCCTGGTTCGATTCCTGTCTGGTTCACCACGGGGCGCTGCATTCGTCATTTCATTTGACGCTCTAATGCTCGCAGTGATATTCCATTGGCGTGTCTAATAAAGCCGCCCGATCTAAAGCCGACGTTTTGCAGGGCACTCTCGACCTGATGGTCCTTCAGACGCTGGATTCGCTCGGGGCGATGCACGGCTACTCCGTTGCCGCGCGCCTCGAGCAAGTGTCCGGGGGCGCGCTGCAGCTCAATATGGGCACGCTGTATCCGGCGCTGATGCGGCTGGAGCAGCGTGGCCTGCTCCGCGGGAATTGGGGCACCACGGAAACCAATCGCAAAGCCCGGTTCTACGCGGTCACGCCGGCGGGTCGGCGTCAGCTCGCCGAGGAAAAACACGCGTGGGACCGGATGGCGGGCATCATCCACACGCTGCTGCACGGCGAGGCGTGAGTCAGGGAGATCGCATGCGCATCTTTCGCGAATGGATTCAGCGTCTTCAGGGAACGCTGCTTCCAGGCCGGCGCGACGCCGACTTGGAACACGAGCTCCGGTCGCACATGGAAATGGCCGCGGACGACGCGAGACGTCGTGGTCTCGACCCCGACGATGCTTCGCGGGCCGCGCGGATTGAGGCGGGAGGCGCCTCGCAAGCCATGGACGCGCTCCGGGATCAGCGAGGCCTTCCGTGGCTGGACGACCTGGCGCGCGACGTGCGCCATGGGCTGCGCACGCTTCGGCGCACTCCCGTGTTCACGGCGGTCGCGCTCCTGACGCTGGCACTAGGAATCGGCGCTAATACGGCCATCTTCTCGATCGTCAACGGCGTGATCCTGCGTCCGCTCGACTATCCCAAACCGGAACAGCTCATGTATCTGACCACGGAATTTCCGGCGCTCGGACTGACCAGGAACCCGCTCTCGGTGCAGGAGTACTTGGAGTTCCGGCAGATCAATCGATCATTTGCGGCGGTCGGCGCGTACAGAACCACGGGCGGGGCCTACACGACCGGCGAAGTCAACCTCACGGCAGGCGATCGGCCTCTGCGCGTGCGGTCGGTATCTGTCGACGCGCAGCTGCTCAACACGCTTGGCGTTCAGCCGGCGCAGGGGCGCTTCTTCAGCGAGGAAGAAACCAATCGTGCCGGGGGCTTGGCGCCCCCGCTCGCGATTCTTTCGTACGAGTTGTGGCAAAGCGTCTTTGGAGGACAACCACTCGTTGGACAAACCGTGAATGTCGAGGGCCGTCTCCACGAGATCCTTGGCATCATGCCATCCGGCATCGATATCATGGACAACCGCACGGCAATCTGGTTGCCCCTCAGCCTCCCTGCGGCTATTCGTCAGAACCGCGGCTTCCACATCCTCCATGTCATTGGGCGTTTGAAGGACGGCGTCACGGCGCAGGCGGCGCAGACAGAGTTGAACGCATTCCTCGAGAACTGGGCCGACCGTACCGGCTCCTCGGGCCATGTCCCCACGAATCGTCCGTCGCGCGCGGCAGATCACACCCTTCAGATGCAGCCGGTGCAGGACGCGATTGTTGGCGATGCCCGCCGTTCGATCTGGATACTGCAAGTCGCTGTCGGGTTCGTCCTGCTGATCGCGTGCGCGAATCTTGCGAACCTGCTCATGGCCCGTGCCGAGTCACGTCGTCGTGAATTTGCGGTGCGTGCGGCTCTTGGCGCCAGCCGCAGCCGGCTGCTCCGGCAGACGATGACCGAAGGCGTGATGCTGTGCGTTGCCGGCGGCATGCTGGGCCTGTGGCTCGCCCGTGTCGCCGTGCAAGCGCTGATCCGCGCGTACCCGACCAGCGTGCCCCGGATGAGTGAAATCGCCATCGACCTGTCCGTCCTCCTCTTTGCGCTCGGTGTGTCAATGGCGACAGGCGTGCTCTTCGGCGTCGCGCCCTTCGCGCAAAGACGGATTCATGACCTCGTGACTGCTTTCAAGGAGGGCGGGGACCGAGGGGCCACCGGCGCTGGACGCCATCACATCCGCCGCACGCTCGTTGCGGCCGAAGTCGCGCTGGCCGTGATGCTCGTCATTGGCGCGGGTTTGCTGATCCGCACGGTCTACAACCTCACGAGCGTCGATGCGGGATTCGATCGGTCGCGCCTGGTGACGTTCTCGATGACGCTGGCAGAGCCATACGACCCCGACACGCGCGCTCCGGCGTATCAACGCCTTCTCGACAAGCTGCGGGTTACACCAGGCGTGCAGGGGGCCGCCGTCATGTCGGGTCTTCCGCCGAATCGATCTCCAGAAGCAATACCTACGCGTATCGAGAACCACACCGCCTCTGACGGCAGCCCAGTTGAGATCATCGACTACTACCAATTCGTCATGGGCGACTATTTCGAGACGATGGGTGTGCCGATCGTCGCCGGCCGCAGCTTCAAACCGGCGGATGCGGCGTCACCAGGCAGAGTTGTCATCGTCAACGAAACGCTGGCAAACAGGATCTGGAAGGGGCGTAACCCGATTGGGCAGCGTGTGTGGCCCAACCTCAGTGCGGCGATTGGTTTTGGCGGTAACTCCTGGCATACCGTGATAGGAGTGGCCAAGGACGTCAAGCAAGGCGGCGTCGAGAAACCGACGGGAACCGAGCTCTACGTATCCCTCGATCAGCTCGCGATGGCTGCGCCGACGATGAACGTGGTACTGCGGACGACCCTGCCGCCGGCCAGCTTGTCACGGACGCTCGATCGACTCGTGCGGGACGTAGACCCCGCGGTCCCGATCGTGCGCCTCCGGGAGATGGACTCGGTTTTCGCGGAATCGATTCGCCGGCCGAGGCTTCTGGCGCAGCTGCTTGGTGCGTTTGCCGGGCTGGCACTGCTGCTGGCGGCGGTGGGTACTTACGGGGTGCTTTCCTACATGGTGACGGAGCGTCGTCGTGAGATCGGTGTTCGCATGGCCCTTGGCGCCTCTCGTTCCAGCGTAATCGGATTAGTGATGAAGCAGGGCCTCCAGGCCACCGTCATTGGCGTCGTCGTGGGACTGGCAGGTGCGCTTGGACTGAATCGGCTGATTGGGTCAGTGTTGTTCGGCGTCCAGCCGACGGATCCCACAACTCTGGCGGCGGTGACTATGACGATTACTCTGGTTGCCGCCGGGGCGTGCTGGCTGCCCGCGTGGCGCGCGTCGCGGCTGGACCCAAACCTGGTGCTCAGAGCCGACTAAAGGTAGTGTTCGTCCACGGCACTCAGGTAGCGTATCGAAGCGCCTCCACCCGTCTGAGCCATTCGCCAATCTGGTTCCAACTCGTGAAATTTAGGCTCACCACTCGACTCTCCTTCACCTCGCCTGCGGCAAGCCGAAGGCTCGCTCATCGCGGGCCACGTCGAAGTCGAATGTGACTTCTGCCCGAACCCTCCGATATCTCGACTCCCCCCACACGTCACGAGTCGCGTAGTGCCGACGTCGGGTCGAGTCCGGCCGCGCGGCGCGCGGGCAGCCAAGACGACACCACGGCGATCACCAAGAACACAGCAACCATGACAGCGAACGTCAGCGGATCGGTCGGTTTCACGCCTACCAGCATGGTGGTCATCCCTTGCGTGAGGACGAACGCGGCGGCGAGGCCCACCGCAACACCGGCGGCGCTGAGTCCCAGCCCGTGGGCGATCACGAGCCGCAGGATGTTCGACGGTGACGCGCCGAGCGCCATGCGGACGCCCAGTTCGGCAGTGCGCTGGCGCACGACCATTGCCAGCACGCCGTACAAGCCCACGCCAACCAGCAGCGCCGCCATTGTCGCGAAGATCGCGATGAGGATTAGGGTGAAACGGGTACCGGCCTGCGCCCGGCGCACCAGGTCGTCCATCGGCTGCAGCTCGGTGATGAGAAACTGCGGATCGACCTGCGCAATGGCGGACCGCACTGCACTTCCATAGCTGCCGGGATCGCCCGTGACGCGCGTCGCCCACTTGTTCGCGCCGCCACCGGTGAATCCATCGGCAAAGTAGACCTGTTCACGGCCGGGATCGGCGAGCGAGGCGACGCGCTGGTGTGCGACGACGCCGATGATCTCGACCCATTCGGGCTCGGGTGTGCGGATGCGTATCAGGATGCGTTTGCCGACCGCGGATTCGTTCGGGAACGCCTTTGCCGCCAGCATCTGGTCCACGACCACCAGATTTCGTCTGGGATCGCTATCGGCCTCGGTGAAGGTCCGGCCGGCCAACAGGCGGGTGCGCAGCGTGTCGAAATACCCCGGTCGAACGATCTGCCAGTCGACCGCCTGGTACTTCGAGTTGTCGGCGAGCGCCTCCTCGGTACCCCAGCGGATGGCGCTGAAGCCGCCGGCGAGGGGAAACGGGAATGACGCGGTCACGCGCTCCACGCCAGGAATCGCGCGCAGCCGCTCCTCGATCTGTCTGGCCAGCTCGGCACGCTGCGCCGGCGGCCCCGGGCGGCCGCCCAGGAGCTGGAACGTCAGCAGGCCTCGCGAATCGAATCCCGGATCGATGCGCTGCAGTTCGAGAAAGGTTCGGAACATCAGCCCCGATCCAATGAGCAGCACGAAGCAGAGCGCCACCTCGGCGACGACTACCCCATTCCTGAACGTGCGGCCGGCGCTGAGACCGGCCGTACGGCCGCTGCCGCGAAGGACAGTCATGGGGTCCATCCGGAACGCGCTCCACGCGGGCACCATCCCGAAGAGCACGGCGACGGCCAGCGCGATCGCCGCGGTGAATCCGAGGATGGTCGGGTCGATGCCGATGGCGTCAAGTCGCGGAAGATTCACCGGGGCGATCGTGCGCAGCTCGCGCGTGCGGCATCCCGAAGGCTTCGCGTTGGCCGATGAGTGGCCGTCCGGTTTGGGGAGTGTATGTAAAAGGTTGTGGTAAGCCGAGTGCCAGCAGCACCGCGTCAGGCACCGGACTTGAAAAGTGATGCCGCTGGATACGCGCGAACGCCGTCGATCATCCGGAGGTGTGGCCATGTGACATCCGGTTCCAACTGGCGATCAGACCGTCACGGAGGCTTACGCAGCCTTCCAAAACCCGTCGATTTCGCGCAGCCACCCCGCGATCTGGTTCCAACTCGTGAAAATGCTGGCCCACCAGTTAGGTCCTGAGTGACGCCGTAGTGTTTACCTATCCGAGGCCAGCAGGCTGCCATCAGCGCTGGAGTTACTACCCAACGCCCGCCAAGTCGCTGGCCAAGGCCAACGCGTCGCCATGGGCATGTGCCGAATCGTCTAGCGTTTTACGCACCCGTGCGCAGCCAGTTGCGAAACTCGTCCCACACAGCCCGCCAATTCTTCGCTTCGCTTAGTCTTGCCGGCTCGAGAAGCCTTCTAGGGCATCGCACAACGAGCGTCGCTCGTCGTGACTCGGCTCGAATCCCTCTCTCTCCGCCACACCTTATACCGTCGCGATCCGATGAGTTGCAGCGACTGGTGATCTTCAGTTAGAGGAGCGATCCGCTAGCGCACAGCGGCGTACAGCGTTCTGATCTTTGCGCGATCGGCCTCCGACATGCCAGATACCAGCGCGATGTCTGCTCTGGACTTCAGCTGACGACGGTAGCGGCTGAAGTACTCGACGAAGTTGCCGCCGGTACTGGAAGGAGTACATGATGTCGCGGAAATCCGCCGTGTGCTCGAGGCCGAACGCGTGTCCGAGCTCATGCACACACGTGAGGAAGACGACCGTGTCGCGAAACAGCGGGTCGGCGGTGGCGAGCGCGTGGATGTCGGGCCCGAGCGACGTCGTATCCGGGCGGATGTACACCGCCGCGCCCAACTGGCCGTTCACCTGCAGTGAACGCATCTCGCCGTACTGACCGCCCTGCGGGCCTGCCCAGTACAGTCGAACACGCGCGGAGGGCTCCGGCGTGGGCGTCAATTGCAGCGCGGAGCCGGCCGCGCGTTGCCACGCATTGAACGCCCATTGTGCAAGCTGACGGTCGGCCGGTCTGTAGCGCTCGCGCTCGTCGCCATCGGCGATGAAGGTGCCAATCGGGCCGGACGCATCAAGGGCGCGCGGCCCTCTCGGCTGTGCGGTGAGACCCGCACACCACCCCAGCGCCAGGCTGAGTACGATCAGCGCGCGCGCGGCCTCTGTCCACGAGCGAGGATGACGTTTCATCGGGTGGGTTGAGCCTACACTGTTCACTGTTCTCTCGCGAGAGAGTCATGCCCAGCCGCGCAGAAGCTCGCTTGACAGCGGTCGCGCCCACCGGCACACTCCTCTCCCGCGGCAGATTCTCCGAATGGAGGGCATCGATGGCCTGGGTGAATATTCCGATCAACCACATCACGTTCGGCCTGTTCGAACCTTCACCAGCTACGGCGACGGTCACCGTGGCCGCCGCAGATCTGCTGCTGTGTCGCTACAAGCGCTTCGGTACGGACACCGTGACCGTCGACTTTCGCATCAAGAAGGCCTTTTTGAAACCGACGACTGCCGGCGCCTCGGGGATGACGATGGAGTTGTCGGTGCCCTTTGGCAGCGTCTATTTTCCGGCGCTCGGTAGTCCGAGTTCATTTTTCGATACGGGCCAGACCTACTCGAACGACTGCGTCATCGCGCTCGACCCGGGCAGTTTCGCGCATGTGCCGGGCTGCGTGACGGTGCTGAACGAGAACTCTCACAAAGTCGTGCTGCTGATCCGGAACATCCCAGGGATGAATATCAACGCCAACAATATCGGTGTCCTCGGAGCGTTCGGCCAGATTACGTTCGAAATCAGGGCCAGAGGCAAGCGCCCGTCGAGAGGTTGAACTACCGTCTCAGTCGGTGAGACGCTCGACAAGCTGAATCGAGCCTCGCAACGCGTTCATACAAGATCGACGCGGAAGATGTATCCGTGCGTCGGGCTCTTATTTTCCGGCCAGCCAGGATGAATGCCCGCGTCGCAGCTGTAGAGCACACCGTCGTGCCAGGCGAGCCCGTGAGGGTCGCAGTCGGTCTCGGCAAATTGCGCGATCTCGAGCGTCCGGCCGGTCTCGGCGTCGTACTTGATGAGTCCCGCCCCGCGTTCGTTGCCGGTGACCATCCAAATCGCCTGGCCGTCCCACGCGACGCCGTGCGCGCGCGGTACGTTGTATGGAATCAGCAGCTCGGGTTCCCATGTCTTCGCGTCGACACGCAGGATGCCGCGCAGTCGCAGCGCCGCAATCCAGAGCTTCCCGTTTACGTACTCCACGCCGTGACAGCCGCCACCGTTGTCACGCGGCCCCAGCGGAATCTGCCGATGGCTGAGCGTCCGCGAGTTCAAATCGGTCTGAAAGACACCTTGCGGAGCCGCGTTGGCGGCCATCCAGATGTACCCGCCGCCGTAACCCATGCCGCTCGTGTTTTTTGACTCGGTCTTCAGGGTCTTCAATACTTTGCCGTTCCAGTCGACGAGATGGGCGTTGTCGGTCTTCTGTTCGGCGATCCACAGCCCGTCGGGTGCCACGGCGATCGCGTTGGGATACTCTTCGGGGCTCTTGAAGAGTGCCGTTGTCTTGACCTTGCGGACCGGCACGTCCGGCTGGCCGCCTCCCTGGGCGACGGGCATGACGCGGCCTTGTGCGCGAGCTCCCATCACACCAACGCCGAGCACTCCCAGAAAGGCACGTCTCGTGGCCATGCGTCCTCCTCGATCCGGTCCCAGATCGACGGTCATTATAAGACTGTGACATCCCTTGACCCGCGCGGGTCTCGGGTGTATTTCAGTCCAGTGCGAATCAGCATAGCGGGAGCGATCATGCGCCGGACGATCGCCGTCATTGCCGCAGCGGGCGGAGTGGCCCTGGTTTCACTGTCATTATTCGGCCTCGGCGGTGGCCAGGTCGTGATCGCTCAGGAAAGGCCCGCGGCGCGCGCGGAGCCGCGCCCGACGAAAAACCCGCTCGAAGGCAACGCGCAAGCGATCAGCAACGGCGCGGCCATGTTCCGCAACCGCTGCGCCGGTTGCCACGGGCCCGACGCACGCGGATATCTCGGGCCGGACCTCACGGGATTCTGGGCGTCGGGCGGCACCGACGATCGCATGTTCGACATCGTCCGCCGCGGCGTGCCGGGGACGGAGATGATTGGCGCCGATCCGCAGCGCGTGCTCGACAAAGATATCTGGCAGACGCTCGCCTACGTTCGCACGTTGGGCGCCGTCGCGGCGGCCACACCGACGGGCGACGCCGCCAACGGCGAGCGGATCTTCCGGGCGAACTGCAGCAGCTGTCACAGGGTCGATGGGCGCGGTGGACAGCTCGGTCCGGATCTCACGCGGATCGGATCGGCGAGGCCGCGCGCGGGACTTCTGAGCAAGCTTCGCGGTTCGAGCGATTTCATCAGGCCTGGATACGAGCCAGTCACGCTCGTGACGCGCGACGGCGTTCGCATTCGCGGCGTCAAGAAGAACGAAGACGAATTCTCGATCCAGATCATGGACGCGCGCGAGCGATTACAGGGATACCTCAAGGCGAACCTGACCGAGATCGCCGTGGACAAGCAATCCCTGATGCCCGTGTATGGTCCCGATCGGCTGAACGATCGCGACGCCGACGATCTCCTGCGATACTTGACAGCGCTCCGCGGCACGAACGCCGCCCCCAGGTAAAGACGATACCGACGACAGCGGAGGAAGGTATGCGCGGTGTGACCGTCCGCATCATTCGTACGACACTCGTCGTCGTTGCGACCACGTGGTCCGTCGTCGCTGCGCAGCAGCCGGCGCAGCCGTCACAGGTCACGGCCCAGGATCTGCGCGACGGGTTGAAGGATCCGACGCGCTGGCTCACGTACGCGGGCGACTACGGCAATCACCGCCACAGTCCGCTGACGCAGATCACGCCCGCGAACGTCAATCGGCTCACCGCGCAGTGGCAGTTCCAGACCGACACGCTCGGAAAGTTCGAAGCCGCACCGCTCGTGCTCGACGGCGTCGTGTACATCACGGGACCGCTCGATACCGGGTGGGCGATTGATGCGCGCACGGGCCGCCAGATCTGGCGTTACCGGCGCGATCTTCCACAAGGTCTCATCGCGTGCTGCGGGCTCGTCAATCGCGGCTTTGGCGTGCTCGGCGATCGTCTCTTCAAGACGACGCTCGACGCGCACGTCGTCGCGATCAGCCGAAAGACCGGCGCGATCGAATGGGACACGGCGATGGTCGACTACCGCAACGGCTACAGCGGGACGACCGCGCCGCTCGTCGTGAAGGACAAGGTGATCGTCGGCGTGGCCGGCGCCGAGTACGGCGTGCGCGGCTTCATCGACGCCTATGACGCGCAGACGGGACGGCTGGCGTGGAGGTTCTACACGACCGCCGGTCCCGAAGATCCCGGCCACGGCACGTGGCGCGGCACCGACGCGAAGGCGTGGGAGCACGGCGGCGGATCGATCTGGGTGCCCGGCGCGTACGATCCGGAGCTCAACCTCACCTACTGGGGCACCGGAAATGCGGGCCCCGACTATAACGGCCTGGAGCGCGAGGGCGACAATCTGTACACGGCGTCGATCGTGGCGCTGGACGCCGACACAGGGAAGCTGCGGTGGCACTATCAATTCACGCCGCACGACATCTGGGACTACGATTCGACGCAGATGCCGGTTCTCGCCGACGTCACGCTCGGCGGCGAGTTACGGAAGGTCGTGCTGTTCGCCAATCGCAACGGCTTTTTCTACGTCCTCGATCGCGCGACCGGCAAGTTGATCAGGGCGAGGCCATTCATCAACACGACGTGGGCCCGGGAAATTCGCGCCGACGGCCGGCCGATGTTTCTGCCCGACAGCGTGCCGAGCGAGCAGGGGACGAAAGTCTGTCCCGATCAGAGCGGGGGAACGAACTGGATGCCGCCCTCGTTCGATCCGAGCCTCAATCTCTTCTTCGTTACGGCGCGAGAATCGTGTGGCATCTTCTTCTCGTGGAAGGACGACTACACCGCCGGCGAAGCGTTTCGCGGCGGAGCGGTGCAGCGTATCGGCGAGGGTCAGTTCAGTGGACTGCGTGCGATCGACGTCACCACCGGCGAGCGCCGCTGGGAATTTCCGTATTCGAGTCAGTCGTGGGCCGGCGTGCTGTCGACCGCAACGGGTCTCGTGTTCGCCGGCGGATCCGGCAACCTGATGGCGTTCGACGCGAAGAGCGGCAAAAATCTCTGGCATTTCCAGACCGGCTCGTCGCTGTACGCCGGTGCGATTACCTACATGGTCGATGGACGCCAGTACGTCCTGATGCCGGCTGGAACGACGCTGACGGCCTTCGCGCTGGCAGACTTCTGAGCCGACTGGTGTGCGCCTCACTCACATGGATCGAATCTCGAGACGAGACTTTCTCAGGCACGCGGCGGCTGACGCGGCCGTGGCGAGCCTGATCGTGGATGCCACGCGGGTCGACGCCAGTCCTCTCGGATTGCCAATCGGCAGTCAGACCTATCCACACCGCGCCCGGCTGAAGCAGGACTTTGCCGGCGTCCTGAAGGCACTCGCCGATCTGGGCGTGCAGGAGGTCGAGATGTGCTCGCCGTTCGGGTATGCCGAGTTCGCGGCGCTGTCCAACGGCGCCGAAGTGAAGCGACTCATCGCGGATCACGGCCTCACATGTCAGAGCGGTCACTTCGGCATGCGCGAGCTCCGGGAGTCGCAGGCCGCCAGCATCGCGTGGGCGCACGACGTCGGCATCACCCAGATGATTACGGCGTCGCTCGGAGCAGAAAGCAGCCCGACGCTCGACGACGTGAAACGCGCAGCCGATGAATACAACCGGATCGCGGCCGTTGCCGCCCGGGCCGGTATTCAACAAGGTCTGCACAACGAAGGCTTCGAGACATCGATGGTCGATGGCCGACGAACCTACGATGTCCTCTTCGAGCTGCTCGATCCGAAGCTCGTCAAGTTCCAGTTCCAGATGTCCACGATCAGCCGCGGCTTCGACGCCGCGGAGTACTTCACGAAATACCCGGGTCGATTCTTCTCGATGCACCTGCAGGACTGGAATCCGGCGGCGCAGACCACGGTGGCTCTCGGCAAGGGCCGCATCGACTGGACGAAGGTGTTCAGAGCGGCCAAGACCGGCGGTGTGAAGAGCTACTTCGTCGAGCTCGACATGGATGCGACCCGCCAGAGTGTCGCGTTTCTCAAGACACTGGGCGTCTAGACCGCTCGGCTGAAGCCTCGCGCTCCACGAACGCTCCGCAGAAGCCTTGCGCTCCACGAACGCTCGGCTGAAGCCATCGCGCTCCAGCGAGTGAGGCCGATCACCGGGCCAAGAGCCACGCCGTCGCCGCCACGAGCCCGATGACCAGAGCGAATCCACCAGCCAGTCCGGTGAGATCCTCGGCGAAGACCCGCCAACCTCGATCGGCCAGCGCGGCCCGCAGGTGCATGGCGTTGACGAGCAGCAGCGGACGGTCCATCGAGCTCGCCGCGCCGGAGCTCGGAACGGTTGTGTCGAGCGAAGGAGGGTCGCTCGACGTCTGCAATCGATTGAAGAGGGACGCGAGACGGTGCTCGGGTTCAGGTGCCGTCATCAAGCTGACCGCGACGAGCGCGACGATGCCGGCGGCGAGCGCCGCCAGGAACACGTTCGGGTCCCACCGATCCAGGCGCTCCCCCGCGAGGTAGTACAGCATGAAGTTCGTCGCCAGCGCGACGATCAGGCTCGCCAGGGCACCCCACCGGTTGGCGCGCCGCCAGACGACGCCGCCGAGCACGCTGATGCCGACGAAGGTCGAGAGCGTCTCCGTGAGCAGGAACGTGTACAGCACGCTCTGAATCAGGAACACCGCATAAAGCACGCCGAGCATCGTGATGACGGTGCCGCTGATACGTCCGACCCAGAGATAGTGTCGATCGCTCCGGTTCGGTTGAACGTGCGGCCGGTAGAGCCCCTCGGTGAAGAGCGCGCCGACGTCGACCATGTAGGCGGAGCAGGCCGACATGCTGGCCGCCAGCATCGACGCGACGAGCAGGCCGAGCACGCCCGGGAACAGCAGCCGGCGGCACGCAAAGCCGAACGCGTTCTCGGGATCAGCAAGCGGCGGTCCACCGCCTTGAGCCACCATGGCGGCCGCGATGAGACCGACGAACATCCATCCGACCGTGCAGACGCGCTTCACGAAATTGCCGAACAGCATCCCGATGCGGCAGGTGCGTTCATCGCGGCCGGTGCCCACGGCGGCAAGCATGTGCGGCTGCGCCATGATGCCCACCAGCCCGTTGACGGTCAGCATCGCGATCACCCACGGTCCGATGCCGGACGGCGTCGAGAGCGAGAAGCGGAACGGCTCCAGCGACGTCTTCATCCCCGTGAGTCCGCCGACGACATTCCAGCCGAGCGGAATCAGCATGAACGAGAGGACGATGATCAGATACACCCTGGAGGAGATCGGTCCACGCCGACGCCACCAGTCCGCCGACGAAGCTGTAGACGACGAACATCGCAGTCATCGCGGCGACGATTTCGTTCACGCCGGCCGTCCCGCCCGTCGCCTGGCTGATGACCTTGCCGGCGCCTTTCAGCAGGCCGCCGGTTTCGATGATGAAGAAGCACAGCGCGAAGACGATGTAGACCGCGCCCATGAACGGCCCGTACCGATCCTCGGTGAACTCCGCCATCGTCGTGCGGCGAACGCGGCGGAAGACGGGCGCCATCACCCAGTAGAGCGGTGTGATGAACAGGTTCTTCCATTGGTACCAGATGGCGGACGCGCCGACGCCGTAGACGGCGCCGGCGAGCGCGACCGGCATCTCGGCGTGCGTGCCGACGGTGAAGCTCTGAGCAGATCATGACCCACGGCCCGAAGCGGCGGCCGCCGAGAAAGTACTCGCCGCTGCGCCGCACCCGGAGGCCGGCGATGAGCCCGATGCCCGTGATGGTGACGAAGTAACCGCCAGGACCGCCCAGTCGAGCGGCGTGATCGTCATTCCGTCACGCTGCAGACGCGCAGGTCGCAGGCCTCGGGATCCCAGTCCGCCGCGACGCTTCCCGCGGGTCGTCATGCCGAGACAGGATGCGGGTATCGTCGACGCCATCGGGATCACCGTCTCGATCGGCAGGCCCGTGAAGCGAACCGTGTTGGCGATCGCGCGATCGAGCGTCAGGCTGGAGCCCGCAAGATACGGCGTACCGGGCAGCGAGACACGGCCGTCGAGTCCGAGCTCGCCGACGACGTCGCCGATCGTGAAAAGGCGCTCGGCTGAAGCGTTCCGCTCGGCTGAAGCCTTCGCGCTCCACCCTGCGGCGGCTATCGCGTCGGTCACGAGAATCGATTGCGCCGGCCCCTTGGCCCGGATCATCGCTTTCAGCGTCGATCGCCGGAAGGTGATGGCCATCCGCGATCATGCCGGCGAATATTGCGTCCGCAGCCAGGAGCTCCCAGATCACGTTCGGATGGCGCGGCAGCATCTGCGGGCATCCGTTGCCCAGGTGCGTCGCCAGCGTCGCGCCGGCCGAGACCGCGTCGCGCAGCTGTTGCGGCGTCGCGGCCGTGTGGCCGATCGCGACGCGTACGTTGGCCGCGACCAGGTGTTCGATGAGCGGTAGGGCGCCGGGGACTTCCGGGGCGAGCGTGACCAGCACGATGCGGCCCATCGCGGCATCCTGACGTCGTCTGAAGTCGTCGACGGATGCGGGCACGACATGCCCGCGTGGATGCGCGCCCCGTGCGCCGTCCGCCGGCGAGATGTACGGCCCTTCCATATGGATGCCGACGACAGCCGCATCGGCTGCATGGGCGACGAGGCGTGCACTTGCCGCGAACCGTTCGAAGGACGACGTGATCAGAGTCGGCAGGCAGCGGGTCACGCCGGTGGCGCGCATCCGCTCGAGCGCTTCGGCGAGGCGTTCCGAGGTCAGATCCGTCGCATTGAAATCGATGCCGCCGAAGCCGTTGACCTGCAGATCGAACAGTCCGGGCAGCGTCAATCTCATGGGGTGTAGGTTCGGATCTTCACCGGGGCGGCATCGCGGCGAATGTCTTCTCGATATCGTCCAGCACCGCGAGCGTGGAGCGGACACCAGCTTCGATGTAACGCTCACCGATCTCCGGCGTCGACTTCCGTGCGTCCCCCCAGGTGCCGGACTTCGTTGCCCGGTACATCGATCCAGGCGACGTGAAGAAAAAAGCCGTGTGCACTGGTGCGGTGTTGACCTTGTACTCGGGGAACGGCGGGAACTCCGCATTGGCTTTGTCGAGGTCCACGAGCTGCGGGTTGATGGCGAGGATCGCCGACGTCTCGGCGGCGTTCGCGTGGAGCCCGTTCTTCAGTCCGGAGAACTCCGCGACCTCATCTGAGGTGAGGCCGTCCCAGTAGTTGACGGGAAATGCCTTGACGGTCTTGGGCATTTTCTCCGCGGCGTTGGCGCACGCATAGGCGATCGCATAAGTGTTGTCGTAGTGACCGTTCAAGAAAATGACGCGCTTGAAACCCGACGTGGCGAACGCGACGCACAGGTCTTCGACGAGCGCCATGAACGTCGGAATGCGGATGTGGACGAGCCCGGTAAAGCCGACGTGCGGGTACGACAGCGCATAGTTGATCGGAGGCGCGACGAGCGCGCCGATCGTCGGCGCCACGCGCCGCGCCACCTCCTGCGGGATCAGCACATCGGTGAGGAGGGGAGCGTGGGGCCCATGCTGTTCGGTCGCGCCCGTCGGAACGATCACCGTGTGGTGCGACTGCAGGAAGCGTTCGACCTCCGGGTTTGTCATCTCGCCGAGGAAGACGGTAGGCGGCTTCATACGCCCCGGATACTACATCTGCTCCATCCCTTTCGCCTTGATGATCGGAAGCGCGGCCGGCGCGGTCAGGAACTCAATCAGTTCGCGCACGGCGCTCCCTTGCGCCGTCTTCGCGCTCGTGCCCGCGACCATGACGATGTAGGTCTGCACCTCGGGCGGAAACGCGCCGGCGAGTTCAATCCCGCGAAGCGGCAGAATCTCGCTGATCGGGAGCACACCGAATTCCGCCTCGCCGGCGCGAATGGCGTCGCCGACTTCGTCGCGAGTCGCGCTCAACCGCGATTTCGCCTTGAGCGCATCGGTCAGGCCGAGCCGCTGAACGAGCGCCGCGAACGCGACGCCGCTGGCGCCTTCCTTCACGTAGGCGATGGATTTCGCATCGACGAGCGCCCGCTTGAATGACTCGCTTGTCGTGATGTCGGGTTTGCGCGCACCCGCGCGGACGGCGAGTCCAAGTCCCCCGCGGGCGAGCGGTGTCCTCGAATCGGCCGCAATCCGCCCGGCTTTGGTGAGATCGTCGATGGCCGCCGGCGTGAGGACCGCGAGGTCGAATGCCTGCCCGGTTTCGATTCGCTGCCTGAGCGTGGACGCAAGATCGTAGGTGACAGCGACCTTCCGGTTCGTCGCGCGCTCGAATCGCGGAGCGAGCTCCTCCATGACCGCCTGGAATCCGTTGGAAGACAGGACCACGATCGGCGCGGCGCCAGCAGCGTTCGCAGGCTTCTGGTCATGCGCAGCGCCCGATGGGGAGGCGCCATCCGCCGTTGCGAGCGTCAAGATGCCGAACGTCACTGCGATGATTGTCCGCACGTCAGTCCTCCTCACAGGCTGCGAAGAAACGCGATCAACGCACCTCGCTCGGTGTCGTTCAGTTTCAGACCAAATTCATGGCCCTTCACCGGGCGGGCGGTCTGGCCCGGCAGCATGAACCCAGACGGTGCGAAGCTGTCGGACAGACGAGCCGGATCGAGCAACTCTTCGAGAGTGGTCGTCGTTTGTGATTGAAGCAGCGTCGAGGCGATCAACATCGCCAGCCCGATGTTCACGTCAAGGTATCCGGCCGTACTTCTTCATCAATGCCAGCATCCGATCGACCGGCAGCGCGTAAATACGCAGGTCGTTCGCGCCGGTCGTCGTCTCCGCGGCAAGCAGGGCGTTGGTGATGGCCGCCTCGGTTGCCTGCGCTGTCGCCTGAAACAGCGGGGTAATCCGATCGTTCGGAAGCATCCGTACGGTTGTCGTCGGCTGATCGTTGAACCAGGCACGAGGGTTGGCGGTCGAGAACGCCACGAAGATGTCGCCGGAGCTGTTGCCGCCGAAACCGCCCTGTCGGCCGATACCCAGCGACACTCGAGTGGCGATCCGCTTCAACTGGTGCGGCAGCAACGGCGCGTCCGTCGCGACAACGACGATGATCGAGCCTTGTTCGTCGGCCTGATCGGCCGCGCGGCCGGGCTGATCACAGCGCGGTCGCGGTGAGTTCGGCGGCAACGGATCTGAATTCGCGATGCAGCCGGCGAGATCCTGAATCTCCTCACCAACCGGCACCCCTGCGATACGAAGATCGCGCCGCACGCCGTAATTGCACTGGACCAGCACGCCGACGGTGTATCCGCCCAGTGCCTCAGGAAGTGTGCGCGACGCCGTGCCGATGCCGCCTTTGAACCCGTGGCAGACCATCCCGGTGCCGCCGCCGACTGCGCCTTCTTTCGGCACGCCGCCCGTCGCGCCATCGAGCGCCGCGGTCACGTGCTCGGGTTTCACATGAAAGCCGTTGATGTCGTTCAACGCGCCGTCGTAAGTCTCCGCGACCACGGGAAGCCACCACGGCTGCAGCGCATTTTTCTGGCCGACCTCCCACCGGATGATTGCGTCGCGCACGACGCCCACGCTGTGCGTGTTCGTGATCGCGACGGGTCCTTCGAGCAGGCCACTCTCCTGGACCCACGTCGTGCCGGTCATTTCCCCATTGCCGTTCAGCGTGAACCAGGCTGCGAACACGGGATCCGGGTTGGACTTGCCTCGCGGGTGGACGACGGTGACCCCCGTGCGGACAGGACCCGTGCCGACGACGAGCTTTCCGCTCCCCGACACGAGCGTGGTGTGGCCGACCTCGACACCGGCCACATCGGTGATGGCGTCGAGCGGACCGGGTGTGCCGCCGATCGGCAGGCCCAGGTCGCGCTCCCTCGGCTTTTGCGCCTGCAGCACCGCGGGGGCGAAGAGTACCGCGAGGAGGACGAGAACGTGTGAGCGCATGCGGCATCCTACCGCGGAGCGCCCGCCGGGGGTTTCAGAAGTTCGTCAGTTCCGCCGGAATAACCGCGAGGCAGTGCGGACACGCGATGACGCGGCCCCGCCGCGGCAGCGTCGACGTGAAGTTCACCTGCGCGCGCGCAGCAGGCGCACCGCGTTGACGGTCTTGATACGACCGTGCCGGCGGCGGCCACGGCGCGCTCGATGACCGCGCGCAGCTGCTTGGTCTTGAAAGGCTTCGTCAGGTAATCCACCGCACCCAGCTCGCGGCTCGACGCACGGTTTCCTGATCGTCGATGCCCGTGGCCATCACGATCGGCGTCTGGGGCCAGTGCGCCTTGAGCCGTTCGGTCAGCTAGAGCCCGTTCCGCAGCAGCTCATGTCCAGCCTCACACGCGTGCGCGAAGAAGGACCTCGTAGTGGTGCGATCCACCGAGCGTTCTGGCTTCGTCGAAAGGACGTTGGCCGAGGACGCGCAGCTGATGCGTCTCCGGATCGTGATCCACCTCGACACAGATGCCGGCGTCGAATGCGTCGGCGACGAGATCGAGGACGTTCACGCCGAAGTCGCTGTCGGTGCGGGTCAGAAGATACACGAGGGGTGTCATGCGCACGAAGTCGGCGAGATACGCGCGACACGTATCGGGTTCGACATGCTGGAGCACCAGCGACGCGTAGACGACGTCGAAGGGCTCGTGGCGAAGGATGCCCCAGTCGGCTTCGAGGCGGTCGACGCGGTGCGCCGCCAGCGCGCGGCATCGCGCGATCATCGGCGGGAGGTCGTATCCGACGACTCTGGCCGACACGGTCGTCAGATACGGGAAATTCCGGCCGAGGCCGCAGCCGAAATCAAGGAGGCTGCCGATTGGTGTGGGCAGCTGAACCGTCGGCGTGTAAGGAGTGAACGGCTTGCCGTCCTTGAAACCCGTGAGGATGTGTTCTTTGATTTCGTCCGTATCGGCGGACGCGGCAAGCGACGACCAGTCGGCGAATCCCGGCATGCAGGCTATTCTGCCACTGCCGTCAGCTCTCCTCGCAGGACTGTTACGGCCTGGCCCGCAAGTGTGACGCGATCGCGGTCGAGCGTCACCCGCATTTCGCCGCCGCGCGCCGACACCTGACGCGCGACGAAGGATGACTTCTTCAGACGGCGCGACCAGAACGGTCCGAGGCAGCAGTGCGTGGAGCCGGTGACCGGGTCCTCATCGATGCCGAACGCAGGCGCGAAGTAGCGGGACACGAAGTCCACGCCGGGCGTCGTGGCGCGCGCCGTCGCGATCACCCCGCGCGCGTCGTAGCCCCGCAGGCGGGCAAAGTCAGGTTCCAGCTTGCGGATCGTCGCCTCGTCTTCGAGCTCCAGCAGGTAATCGAAACGGGACCGGCCGACATAGCGCGGCTGTGCGCCCATCGCATCTGCCAGACCGGCCGGCGCAGCAATCTTCTCGTCTGGCGTGGCCGGAAAATCGAGCTCGATCCAGCCGTCGCTCGAGGTCGCGGTGAGGATACCGCTCCTCGTGTGGAAGCGCGCGGTGGCTCCCACCGCCAGCCGCTTGGTCTCGAGCAGCACGTGCGCGCTCGCGAGCGTAGCATGTCCGCACAGGTCCACTTCGGTGACCGGCGTGAACCATCGAAGCGCGTAGCCGTCGTCGATCGGATGCAGGAATGCGGTCTCCGAGATCGCCATTTCTCGCGCGACCAGCTGCATCCAGCGCTCGTCGCGCGGAGCCGACAGCACGCACACCGCCGCGGGATTTCCGGCGAAGGCCTCCGACGTGAACGCGTCGACCTGAACGATCCCGATGCTCATCGCAACGCCTCGGTCAGCGCAGGAACGGCTCTGCGGATGGGCGTGCCGGTCGAGCGTACGGTTCGATCGTACGCCGCCGCGAGGCGTGCCGTCGTCGGGCCTGATGCGCCCGCACTGCCGCTCCCGATCTCGCGTCCGTCCACAGACGCGACGGACACGATCTCCGCCATGGTGCCGCACATGAACGCCTCGCGCGCCGTCCAGACGTCGAAGAGCGTGAAGTACCGTTCCTCGGTCCGGATGCCGAGATCGGCCGCCAGTTCGAGCACCGTCTCGCGCGTGATGCCTTTCAGGTTCGTCGCCGTCGGCGGCGTCATCAGTGTACGGTCGACGACGATGAAGAAGTTGTCGACGGTTGCCTCGGCGACGTACCCGTTGTGGTCGAGGAACAAGGCCTCGTCGGCGCCCTTGTCGTTCGCCTCGATCCGGGCGAGCACGTTGTTCAGGTAGTTCAGCGACTTGATCGAGGGACTCAGGACGTCGGGCGCGTGACGCCGCAGCGCCGACGTGACGAGCGTCACACCTCTGTGCGGCTGCTGGTCGTAGAGCGCGCGCACCTGCTTGGCAATCACGATGATATCGGCGCGCGGGCACGATCGCGGATCGATGCCGAGGTCGCCGGCGCCGCGCGTGACGACCAGCCGGATGTAGCCGTCGACGATCTCGTTCCGGCGACAGGTCTCGAGCACCAGTTCGGCGACCTCGTCGCGGCCGGCCGGAATGTCGAGCCGAATCGCCTTCGCCGAATCGAAGAGACGCTCGACATGGCGTTCGAGCTTGAACACGCGTCCGTTGTAGGCGCGGATCCCTTCGAAGACGCCGTCGCCGTACAGCAGCCCGTGGTCGAAGACGCTGACGCCGGCGCTGGCGGCCGGACCGAACGTTCCCGCGGCGAAGACGACTCCATCCATAGGACTGGTTCCTTTCCGATTAGAATGGCGATTATGCCCCGTAAAATCGCGCCAAAACAGAACCAATCGGTCATTGGACTGTTTCGAGCCGTCAAGGTGGAACCCGACGCCGTGCCGCGCCAGCGGCCGTTCTATCGCCGGCTCGTGGAGCTCGTCGAACGCGGCATCGCGCGTCACGAGCTGAGCGCCGGACTTCAGCTGCCGCCCGAACGCGACATGGCGCGATCCCTTCGCGTGAGCCGCGCGACAGTTGTGGCGGCGTACCGCGAACTCGAGGCGCGTGGCCTCGTGCGCGCCTACGTCGGACGCGGCACGTTCGTGTGCGCGCGCCCGGACCCTGGCAGTGCGCCGTTTTCGTGGCGGGGCAAAGTGTCGGCGGCGGCGCTGCAGTCCGATGACACGACGGTGCGCGATCTGGTGGCGCAGGCCGCCGACCCGGCGCTGACGTCGTTTGCGGCCGGCACCCCGGCACTCGAGTGTTTTCCGACCGACGCGTTCAGGGCCGCGATCGACGCCATCCTCACGCGCGAGCCGGCGACCGCGCTGAAGCTGGGCGCCACCGAGGGCCAGCCGCGTTTTCGCGCGGCCATTGCCGAGCGATTTGGCGGACAGCCGGAGAACATCCTGGTCCTCGCAGGTGCGCAACAGGGCCTGGATCTGCTGGCCCGATGCCTCATCGATCCCGGCGACGCCGTGATCGTCGATCGCCCTGGCTACCTTGGCGCGATCAGCAGCTTCCGATCGGCTGGCGCGCGCCTCGCCGGGTGGGACATCCAGCGCGCGGACCTCGACGAGCTCGAAGAGCTGATGCTCCGCTACCGCCCGAAGCTGATGTACCTCAACCCGACGCATCAGAATCCGACCGGATTCACGCTCCCGATTCGCGCGCGCCGGGAACTGATCGAGCTCGCGGAGCGCTACCGCGTGCCGATCATCGAGGACGACACGTATCGAGAGCTCTCGCTGTCCACGCCACCGCCGCCGTCGCTCTACGAGCTCGACGAGATGAACGCCGTCGTGATTCATCTGAACAGCTTCGCCAAGATGCTGGCGCCGGGACTTCGCCTCGGCTGGATTTCGGCGGTACCGGCCATCGTGGAGCAGCTCGCGCTGATCAAGCAGCGTGTGGATCCGCACACCCAGAATCTGTCGCAGCTCGCGGTCGCGGAGCTTCTCGAATCGGGCGCATTCGACCGGCATGTCGGGCTGCTGCGCGGCGAGCACCGGCGGCGGCGCGATGCGATGGTGCGGGCGCTGCGGCAGTACGTGCCGGTCCAGAAGCTGCGATTTGCCGTCCCCGAGGGCGGGATGTATCTGTGGTGCCACCTGTCGCCGCACGTGCGCGCGAAGGACGTTCTTCGCGAAACGTTCCGCGACCGTGTCGTCTTCGTGCCCGGCGAGGCCTTCTACGTCGATCGCGGCGGCACGCACGAGCTCAGGCTCTGTTACAGCGCCCAGCCGCCCGAGCGCGCGCCGCAGGCGGCCCGGGCGCTCGCGCACGCCATCGGTGCAGTAGAGCGCAGGGGCGACGCTGAACCGGCGCTCGTTTCCATGGCGTAACGCCGACGCACCCACGCGACCCGGGCGACAGATCCGTCAGTGCCTACCGACAAGCGGCGGGCGCGGCTGCATCGTCGTGCGCGTCGGTGCACGATGCTGCCCCCGGCACGTGCGTTGCCCCTGAGAGTCGCTCGAACTCCGAAGGAGGCTTCATGTACTGGGTGTTTGTGGCGATCACATGCGTGGTGGCGTTCGGCTGGGTCAAGATCCGCCGTCAGCGCAAGGGCGCCTCAGGTTCGCAGGCCCGCTAGCCTACAAGTCACGCGCGCGTCACGCTCCGCAACGCTTCGTGACGCGCGCCGTGATTTCTCCCGATGTGGGCGGATTCTCACCAAGGCCCACGGCGTGCAGCATCTCGTGGATGACGATCATCTGCGCGGCCCTCATCTGATCGCGAAACGTCACGTCGAACATCGAACTGCAGATGAAGATCACCCGGTTGCCGGGCTTCGTGAACGCGACCAGGCCTTCGGTCCGCTGGCACTGCGGCGTCGCGTTGCCCTCGGCAAACCGGAGTCGAAGCAGAAACTCCACCGGCGTGACGTTCGCCTGACTGAGGACGGTCCGCAGCGTCGCGCCTGAGGCGTCGGCGAACTCGTCCAGTAGGCTCTGACACTGCGCGCCCTCGAGCCGCCGCTTGGCGCCGTCAATCGCGCGCGCCACCGCATGCCGCGTGGTAACGTTCGGGATCATGACCGTGGGCATCTGGGCGGACAGGGCGCCCTGCAAGCCGCTGACAACAAAGAGCCCCAAGAGCGTTGTAACGAGAGTTCGGCGCGACACTTCGGCCTCCACCCGTGCACGCGGAGGCCTCTTCTAAACCGGCTCATGGCTGACGGACCCGACCCATCCGACCCATCTGACCCACGCGACCCACACGGCCCTCTGGTCCGCAACATCTCCGACACCGCGCGCTGGGTCGCGGTGTACCGCGCGCGCGAGACGGCGCGGCGCGATGCAGCCTTCAGCGATCCCTTTGCGCGCGACCTCGCTGGTGATCGCGGCGAGCGGATTGCGGCATCCCTCGCGGACGACAACATGGAGTGGGCGACGGTCGCGCGGACGTACGCCTTCGATCGCATGTTGATGCGCGAGGTCGAAGCCGGCCTCGATCTCGTCGTCAACCTCGCGGCCGGTCTCGATGCCCGACCGTACCGGCTGCCGCTGCCTGCATCGCTTCGATGGGTCGAAGTGGACTTGCCCGAAATTCTGGACTACAAGGCCGGGATCCTGGCTGCGGCCAAACCGGTCTGCGCGCTGGAGCGCATCGCGCTGGATCTGTCGAATCCTGACGCGCGTCGCGGGCTGGTTCGTGACCTCGGCCGGACGTCCACGCGCGCGCTCGTCCTGACCGAGGGGCTGTTGATCTATCTGATGGCGAACGCCGTCGGCGAGCTCGCCAGCGACCTGACCGCCGCGCCGGCCTTCCAGCGCTGGATCGTGGACATCGTGTCGCCGGGATTGCTGACGATGATCAACGAGCGCGCCGGCGCGATAGTTCGTGAGGCGGGTGCGCCGTTTCTGTTCGGTCCGCCGGAAGGCCCGGCATTCTTCGAGCGTTACGGCTGGCAGGTGGTGAAAGTGCGATCGATGCTCAAGACGGCCGCGTCACTGAAGCGCCTGCCGATATTCCTGCGCATGATGGCGATGCTGCCCGAAGGATCCGGGCCGGCGGGCTCGCGCCCCTGGTCAGGCGTGTGCCTGCTCGGGCGCCCCTGAGGCGTCCTCATTCGGTCCGAACCGCGATCCGATCGAACGCCACCGACAGCTTGCGTGAGTCCGCGCTGAGTCCAGCTTCGAGCGGCGAGATTGCGTTCGTGAAGGACAGGCGCAGGCTGTTGACGCCCACCAGCCAGACAGACGCCGGCGCCGGCAGTGTGACGGTCTGCCAGCCTTCATGAAGGTCGATGTTCCCCAGCACGTTTCCGTTCAGCACGACGCTCATCTGCTGCGAGGCATCGCGTGTCGGCAGGTTGGGCTCGCAGACGATGTCGAGTTCGGCGTTGCGGCGGGATCGACGCGGGAGCAGCACTTCCGCGCTCTTGCCGTCCACCCAGGCGAACGAGCGTCCCGCTGTCTCGTTGTCAGCGAACCCGGAATAGAGCAGCGGACGGTCCGAGTACGATCCGACGTCGATGTCGGTGTCCAGCGGGATGTCCAACCTCGCGACGACCGCGACGAGGATGGCGGCCGCGGTCAGTGTGGCGAGCCACACACGCACTTCCCGGCGTGTGTCAATCCACCGCGTCTCCGCGAGCGCCGCGCACACGAAGAACAGAAACACGTCGAAGTGGATGTACTGCACGGGCCACAGCGTCGTCGCGCTGAATGCGAACAGCGCGAGGCCCATCCAGGGAAGCGGCCGCCGGCGACGCCGCAGTGCGAACCAGGCCGCCGCATAGACGCCGAGCAGGACCGCGATCTGTGCAGGCTCGACAGCCGCTGGCCATCCCATGCGGAGCAGCAGGCCAGTCAGCCCGATGGTGTCCCGCGCGCCTCCGGCGTCCCACACGACGGTCCTGATGACGGTTTGATAGGCGCCGTACATCGAGTACCAGAGCGCGCTCCAGTCCCAGAGCGCGAATGGCAGAAACGGCACGGCGACGGACGCTGTGAGGAGGGCAGCCGTTCCCGCAAACCGTGGCCGATCGCGGTACCAGACCGCCATCAGCACCACCGGCGCGATGGAAATCATCGTCGTGCGCGCAACGATGAGAAGCCCGCACGCGACTGCAGCGGCCGTCCAGCGTTCTCGAGCGACGAGCCACGCGAACAGCGCAATCAGCGGCCAGTAGACCGGGGTGTGCGCATAGGAGGCGAACAGCCGGAGGGGTTCGTTGAAGACCAGGATGGCCAGCATGGCGATCCACGCACCCGCCGACGCCAGTCGTCCCTCGGACGCCAGCGCCGTGGCGCAGAGGGCGCATGCGATCGGGACGAAGAGCTGGCCCAGAAGCGACATGAATCGGAGATCCGCGTGAAGGACATGGGGGATGACATACGGCCCCCACAGCATCGGACCGTACGACAGCGTCGTCTTGTACGGGATGTAGTAGGTCGTATACGGATTTCTTCCTTGGACGATTTGACGGACACCGCGGTCGACGAGCGGCAGCATGTCGGGCCGGCTGGTGTCGTTGGGATAAATCGTGATCTCGTGCAGCCACGTTCGCGCCGCCATGAAGACGAGAAGACCGCACACGACAGCTACCCCGGCCTCGAGCATTCGTGCACGTGCCGCTCGATGCCCGTCGCTCGCATCCAGACGTTCCCACGTCATCACGAGAATGACGATGACGGCGACAATCTGAATCGTGGCGGCAAGGAACGCGAACGCCGTCGACCCGTAGGCCGCGGGCGACGCAAGAAGAAGGAAGCAGGTCGCGATCAGAACGACGCGAACGCCGTCACGCACGCGCCAATTCTAGTCTCGCTCGCAGGAGCGCGAGGCTTTAGCCGAGCGTTGGAGGAGCGCGAGGCTTCAGCCGAGCGTTACTTGCCAACGGTAATCGGCTGCAGCGCGGGGCCCTTTTGCCGGGACTTCAACCAGTCCTGCAGCTGCGCCATGTAGGTGTAGACGACCGGCGTCAGGTACAGCGTCACGAGCTGCGAGAAGAGCAGCCCGCCGACCACGACGAGGCCGAGCGGTTGCCGCGCCTCGCCCCCGGCGCCGTAACCGAGCGCAATCGGTACTGCGCCGAGCAGCGCCGCCATCGTGGTCATCATGATCGGACGGAAGCGGATCAGACAGCCCTCGTAGATCGCTTCCTGCGGCCGCTTGCCGCTGCGCTCGGCTTCGAGCGCGAAGTCGATCTGCATGATCGCGTTCTTCTCGACGATGCCGATGAGCATGATCATGCCGACGAACGCGTAGATGTTCAGATCCATCCTGAAGAGCATCAGCGTCACGAGCGCGCCGAAGCCGGCGGACGGCAATCCCGAAAGAATCGTCAACGGGTGAATGTAGCTCTCGTACAGGATCCCGAGCACGATGTAGACCACCATGATCGCGATCACGAGCAGGACGGCCAGATTGCCGAGTGAGCTCTGGAACGCCTTGGCCGCGCCCTGGAATTGACCGCTGACGGTTTCGGGCAGCGTGCGCTCGGCGATTTCGCGCACGTCGGTCAGGACATGGCCGAGCGACGCGCCGGGTTTGAGGCCGAACGAGATCGTGACTGCCGGGAGCTGGCCTTTGTGGTTGACCGTCTGCGGTCCGACGACTTGCGACGTCGCCGCGAGCGTATCCAGCGGCACGACGGTCCCGGCGTTCGAGATCATCGTCGTTCCACTCGCCGTTGTCGTCGTCGTGCCTTGACCCGTGACTGTCGTCTGCGCGCCCGGTGTGGTGTTTCGTTCGTTCGGCGTGGCCTTGAAGTAGAGCAGCGACAGCGAGGACGGATCCGCCTGGAACTGCGGCGCGAGCTCGAGCAGCACTTTGTACTCGTTCACGGGCGCGTAGATCGTGGACACCCATCGCGGCCCGTACGCGTCGTAGAACGCGTTTTCGATCTGGTTGGCCGTGACGCCGAGCGCTGCGGCCTTGTCGCGATCGATCTGGACGTTCACCTGCGGGCTGCTGACTTCGAGGTCGCTCGTCAGATCCTCGATGCCCTTCACGTTGGCGAGCGCCTTCTTGAGCTGACGCGAGGCGTCGTAGAGCGCTTCGCGATCCGGCGACTGCATCGAGTACTGGTAGAGGCTCTTCGACACCTGACCGCCGATGCGGACCGTCGGCGGATTCTGGAGGAAGACCTCCATTCCCGCGACATCGGCGAGCTGCGGCCGCAGCTTCTGGATGATGTCGTCGGCAAGCTCCGATCGATCGCCGCGGGGCTTCAGGTGGACGACGAGTTGGCCCAGATTCGGTCCGCCCAGCGTGCTGGCCGCCGTGCCGCCAATCGTCGAGACGAGACCTTCGACGTTCGGGTCCCGCCGGATGATGTCCGCCACCTGCGACTGGTACTCGACGAGCTTGTCGTACAACGTGCCCTGCGCCGCTTCGGTGATGACCGCGATCTGATCCGTGTCCTGATTCGGGATGAAGCCCTTGGGGACGATGACGAACAGGACCGCCGTCAACACGAGCACCACTGCGAAGGCCAGCATGGTGGCGGGCCGGTGCTTCAGCACGATTTGCAGCGTACGATCGTAACCGCGCAGCATGCTCTCGAACGTGGCTTCGGTGACCTCGGCAAACTTCGATTCTTTCGGCTTGGCACCGTGCGAACCCCGCGAACCACCCGAACCATGGGAACCACCCGAACCCGACTGTTTGAGGAAGCGGCTGCACAGCATCGGCGTCAGCGTCACCGAGACGACGCCGGAGATCAGAATCGCGACGCAGATGGTGACTGAAAACTCACGGAAGAGGCGTCCCAGCACGCCGCCCATGAAGAGCACGGGGATGAACACCGCCGCGAGCGAGAGCGTCATCGAGACGATGGTGAACCCGATCTCGCGGGATCCGACGAGCGACGCCGTCAACGGATCCTCGCCCATCTCGACGTGCCGGTAGATGTTCTCCAGCATCACGATCGCATCGTCCACGACGAAACCGACCGACAGGATCAGCGCCATCATCGACAGGTTGTCGAGGCTGTAGCCGAGCATGTACATCACGGCGAAGGTGCCGATGATCGAAAAGGGCAGCGCGAGGCTGGGGATGACGGTCGCCCACACGTTCCGGAGGAACACGTAGATGACCATGATGACGAGCGCCAGCGTCAGCGCCATCGTGAACTGGACGTCGCGGTACGACTCGCGAATCGTGTCGGATCGGTCGTAGAGCACGTCCATGTGGACGCTCGTCGGCAGCTCGAGGCGGAACTGCGGCAGGAGCGCTTTGACGGCGTCGGCGACCGCAATCGTGTTCGTGCCAGGCTGACGCTGGATGCCGAGCGTGATCGCGCGCTGCTCGTTGTCCGCCGTATAGAACCATGACGCCGTCCGCTGATCCTCGACGCCGTCCACCACGTTGCCGAGCTCGGCCAGTCGCACCGGCGCGCCATTCCGGTACGTGACGATCATGTCCTTGTACTGGTCAGCGTTCATCAGCTGTCCGGTGGCCTGGAGCGTGAACGCCTTGTGCGGGCCGATGATCGACCCCGTCGGAGTGTTGACGTTCCACGCCCGCAGGGACGTCTCGACTTCGTTGATGCCGATCTGACGCGACGCCAGCTGGTGCGGATCGAGCTGCACGTGGACCGCGTACTTCTGGCTGCCGAGCACCTGCACCTGCGCGACACCGCTCACCATCGAGATGCGCTGCGCGATGCGGGTTTCCGCGTACTCGTCGAGGGTCCACGGCGGCATCGTGGATGACGTGATGACGAGGTAGAGGATTGGCTGGTCCGCCGGGTTGACCTTGGTGAATGTCGGCGGCGTCGGCATGCCCTGCGGCAGGAGGCGCGCCGCCTGCGTGATGGCGGCCTGGACGTCCACGGCTGCGCCGTCGAGGCTGCGGTTCAGATCGAACTCGAGCGTGATCTGCGTCGAGCCGAGCGAGTTGACCGACGTCATCGACTCGAGGCCCGCGATCATCGAGAACTGGTTCTCGAGCGGCGTCGCGACCGATGCGCCCATCGTCTCGGGACTGGCGCCGGGCAGCTGCGCCGTGACCAGCAGCGTCGGGAAGTCGACGTTGGGCAGGTCGCTCACGGGCAGCGAGCGGTACGCCACGAGCCCGAACAGCGCGATGGCCGCCATCAGCAGGCTGGTCGCGATGGGGCGCTTGATGAATCCTTCAGAGATATTCACTACGAAGTCCTCGAATTGGCTGATCTGGTGATCTCGTGACCGGGTGATTGATTGCTTGATTGATTGACGGTCACCAGATCACCAGATTCAGCTCTCGGCTTACACTCGGCTGAAGCCTTCGCGCTCCATCACCGGAATCTTCCGCGTTTTGAACAGCGCCGCCATATAGGTGTAAACGACCGGCGTCAGATACAACGTGATCAGCTGCGAGACGACGAGGCCGCCGACAACGCAGAGGCCGAGCGGGCGCCGTGCCTCGCCGCCCGCGCCGTAGCCGAGCGCGATCGGGATCGACCCGAACAGCGCCGCCATCGTCGTCATCATGATCGGGCGGAAACGGATGATGCAGCCTTCGCGGATGGCTTCGGTCGGCGACTTGCCGTGCTGACGTTCGGCCTCGAGCGCGAAGTCGATCTGCATGATCGCGTTCTTCTTCACGATCCCGATGAGCATTACGAGGCCGACAAACGAGTAGATGTTCAGCTCGTTGCCGAACAGGTACAGCGTGATGAGCGCGCCGAGCCCGGCCGACGGCAATCCCGAAAGAATCGTGATCGGGTGGATGTAGCTCTCGTAGAGGGCGCCGAGGACGATGTAGACGACGCCGATGGCGACGAACAGGAGCAGCCCGAGGTTGTTCATCGACTGCTGGAAGACACGCGCCGATCCTTCGAAGCTCGTGGAAATCGTCGGCGGCAGCACGCGATCCGCCACCTGCTTGACGTGCGAGGTCGCAGAGCCAAGTGACACACCCGGACGCAGCCCGAACGACACCGAGACCGACGGCAGCTGGCCCGAGTGGTTGATCGACTGCGGTCCGACCGTTTCCTTGAAATCCACCACGGATTCGAGCGGAACGAGTGCGCCCGACGGCGTGCGGAAGGCGAGCTTCTGCAACGAGTCGGCGGCGCTCTGGTATTTGGGATCCAGCTCGATGAGCACGCGGTACTGCGCCGTGTTGCCGTAAATCGTCGACGACCACTTCGGACCGAGCGCGTCGTACAGCGAATTCTGGATCGTGGTCGCGTTCAGCCCGACCATGGCAGCCTTGTCGCGGTTGATGACCAGATTGATCCGCGGGCTCTTCATCTCCATGTCCGTGGAGACGTCCTGAATCTCCGGCACCTCGGTGCTGAGCGCCTGCTCCAGCTTCGGCCCCCAGGCGTACAGGTCGTCGGTGTTCATCGCCTGCATCATGATGCTGAAGTTCTGATTGCCCATGCGGCCGCCGATCTGCAGCGACGGCGGCAGGCCGACGAAGCCGCGGAAGCCGGGGAACCTCAGAAGCTGCGGGCGCAGCTGTTGCGCGATCTGCTGCGCCGTCTCGTCGCGCTGCGCGCGCGGCACGAGCTGCACCATGATGCGGCCGTTGTTGGCGCCGCCGCCACCACCGCCGCCGCCGGGACCGCCGCCGACCGACGCGAGAAACGAATCCACGTACTTGTTGCGGATGACGATGTCGGCGACCTGCTGCGTCCAGCGGGCCATGTCGTAGTACGAGGTGCCCTGCGCTGCCTGGAGGTTCACGAACATCGAGTCGTTGTCCTGATCGGGAATGAACCCCGTCGGGATGACCTTGAACATCTGCACCGTCGCAATCAGGACGGCGACGAACACGCCCATCATCACGGCGCGGTGGCGCAGCACGAGTCCGAGGCTCCACTCGTAGCCGGCGAGGAGTGCGTCGAACGCGCGATCCATCAGCCCGGCGAAGCCCGTCTTGCTGTGCACGACGCGGAGAAACCGGCTGCAGAGCATCGGCGTCAGCGTGATCGAGACGACGCCCGAGATCAGGATCGCGGTCGTAATCGTCACGGCGAACTCCCGGAACAACCGTCCCAGAATCCCGCTCATGAAGAGGATGGGGATGAACACGGCCGCAAGCGACGTGGTCATCGTCAGGATCGTGAACCCGATTTCCTTCGAGCCCTTGAGCGACGCCTGGAGCGGATCTTCGCCATGTTCCATGTGCCGCACGATGTTCTCGAGCATGACGATCGCATCGTCCACGACGAAGCCGATCGACAGGATGAGCGCCATCATCGACAGGTTGTTCAGGCTGAAGTGCAGCATCTCCATGACGGCGAACGTCCCGAGAATGGAGAAGGGGAGCGCGAGCGCCGGGATGAGCGTGGCCGATCCGTTGTGCAGGAACAGGTAGATGACGCCGACGACCAGCGCCAGCGTCGCCAGCATCGTCACCTGAATGTCCTTGAAGGCGATGCGGATGGTGCGCGATCGGTCCTGCCGCGGTGTCAGCTGGACGGACGGTGGCAGCTGCTTCTCGAACGTCGGCAGCAGCGCACGCACGGCGTCCGTGACTTCGATGGTGTTGCTGCCCGGCTGACGCATCACCTGCAGCGTGATCGCCGTGCGTTTCAGCGGTGGTCCGGTCGGCCCGTTCGGCTTGGTGTAGAACCACGAGCCGTTGAACACGTTCTCCACGCTGTCGACGACGTTGGCGACCTGCTCGAGACGGACGGGCACGCCCTTCCGGTAGGTGACGATGATCGGCCGGAACGCGTCGGCGTTCATCAGCTGTCCCTCGGCCTTGATGTTGAACGTCGAGTGGGGGCCGAACAGCTGACCGGTGGGCAGGTTGACGTTCCAGTTCTGGAGCGCCTGGTCGACTTCGTTGATGCCGATCTGCTGCGCATGGAGCTTGTCGGGATCCAGCTGGACCCGCACCGCGTACTTGGCGGCACCCTGCACCGTGACCTGCGACACGCCCGTCACCATCGAGATGCGCGGCGCGATCATCGTCTCTGCGTAGTCGTCGAGCGCCGAGAGCGGCAGCGTGTTCGACGTCAGGTTGATCATCAGGATCGGCTGGTCGTTCGGGTTGTTCTTCCGGAACGACGGCGGCGACGGCATGCCCGCGGGCAGGAGCGGCATCACGGCCGCGATCGCCGTCTGGACGTCGACGGTGGCGCTGTCGATTTCGCGACCGAGATCGAACTGCAGCGTGATGTTCGTATTGCCCGATCCGCTGCGCGACGTCATCGAATCGAGCCCCGCAATCGTCGTGAACTGCCGCTCGAGCGGGCTGGCGACGGCGGAGGCCATCGTGCCCGGGTCGCCGCCCGGCAGGCCCGCGCTCACGTTGAGGGTTGGATAGTCGACCTGCGGAAGGTCGCTGACCGGCAGCGCGCGGTACGCGACCACGCCAAAGAGCGCGATCGCCGCCATCAACAGGCTCGTCGCGATCGGTCGCCGGATGAATGTTTCGGAGAGATTCACGATCTATGCGCTCGCCTAAAGGCTCGCGCTCCTTCCGGCACGTCGAACACGAGTGGTACGGAGCGCGAAGGCCTCGAGGGTTGTCCGGAGCGCGAAGGCTTTAGCCGAGCGAACGATCACTGTCCGCGTCCCTGGCCGCCTGTGCGCCCCTGCCCCTGGCCGCGTCCGCCGCGTCCCCTTGCACCGCCGCCCGCGTCGGTCGTGACTTTCGTCCCCGGTTCGAGCCGCAGCTGTCCTTCGGTGACGACCGTTTCGCCGGGCTTCAATCCCTTCTCGACGACCATTTCCTGATCGACGCGCTGCGCGGTGACGACTGGACGCTGTTCGACCGTCGAGTCCTCCTTGACGACGAACACGTACTGGCCGTCCTGTCCGGTCTGTACGGCCTGCGCAGGCACGACGACCGCTTTCGGAAGGATGGCGAGGCGGAGGGAGACACGCGCGAACTGGCCGGGCCAGAGACGGCGATCGGTGTTCGTGAACGACGCCTTCAGCTTGATCGTGTCCGTCGTGGTGTCGACGGCGTTGTCGACGAACGCGAGGGTACCGGTCACAGGCTGCGCATCGCTGTCCTGAGGAGTCGCCGTCACTGACAGCTTGGGGTCCTTCGGTCCCATGTGCTTCTTGATCGTCGCGAGGTGGACGGCCGGCACCGCGAAGGTGACATAAATCGGTTCCACGCGCGCGATGGTGATCATCTCGAGCTGATTCGCCGTGATGAGGCTGCCGACCTTGACGGCGAGATTGCCTGTCCGGCCGTCGATGGGCGACGCGATGACCGTGTACGCGAGCTGCAGCCGCGCGTTCTCGATCATCGCGTCCTGCGCCACGAGCTGCGCCTTCGCGCTTTCGACGTTCGCCCTGTCCGCGTTGACGAGCGCGCGCGTCGCGTCCGCCTGTGCGCGCGCCTGCTCGGCCTGATCCTTCGAGATGATGCCCCGCTGCACCAGTTGTGACTGGCGCTCGGAGGTGAGCTGCTGATACTCGGCGTTCGCCGCGTCCCGCGTCAGCTGGGCTTCGGCTTGCGCCAGGAGCGCTTTGTCACGGCTCAGATTCGCTTCTGTCTGTGCCAGGGCCGCCTCGAACGGCCGCCGGTCGAGCACGAAGAGCTTCTGACCCACCTTCACGAAATCGCCCTCATGAAACAGGATTTCCTGCAGCTGGCCGGTCACCTGTGCCCGGATTGAGATCGACGCGAACGCCTCGACGTTGCCGATCGCCGCGATGTCCACGGGGACGTCCTTTTCGCCGGCCTTGGCCGTAACGACGGGCGCGTCGCCGCCGCCACCTCGCCCGCCGCGGCCCCCTCGGCCCCCGCCCGGGGTCGTGCCCGCCGCGGACGTGTTGTTGCTGCAGGCGGCCGAAACCGCCGCCAGGCAGGCACACACGAAATGGATAAGGACGCCTCTTCGCACGGAATCTCCAGTCACAGTGGGTCGGGAGTGCATGGTACTCACATTGGCATACGAACGGTATTACGGCGCATTTACCCCGGGGACGTCATTTGATGTCTCTTTACGGGATCCATACGTGGGTCAGGTTGGCCCGGTTGGGTCGAGTGGGGTAGATGGGTCCAGTGGGGGCAGTCGAGTGGGTCTGGTGCGTCGAGTTGGCAGGGAGCGCGAAGGCTTCAGCCGAGCGAGCCCACAAGCTTTCGAAGGTGCGTCCTGTACGCGTCGAACGCGCGGCGCCCTTTCGTCGTCAGCCGAAACTCCGTACGCGGCAGGCGTCCGTCGAACGATTTCGAGCACGCGACGTAACCCGCGGCTTCGAGCCTGCGCGCGTGTACGCCGAGGTTCCCGTCCGTCGCCCCGAGTCGCGCCTTGAGGGCGTTGAACGTCAGCCCCTCGCACGCCGCGAGAGCGCTGATGATGGCGAGCCGGACGGGTTCGTGGATCAGTTTATCGATGGCGAGGCGTGACGACTGTCGATGTCTGCCCGGCATCTGCGTACTTCGTGCTACTGCGCTTTGAGCAACAGTACCGGCACGTTGACGAGATGACGCACGCGATCGACCGTCGTGCCGTGAACGAGATCGGCGAGATAACGATGGCCGTGCGTGGACATGGCCAGCAGATCGACGGTCCCGCTGTTCGCGATCTTGACGATCTCGGTCGCGGGATCGCCCATCGCCAATTGTGCCTCCACTGTGCGGCCGGCGGCCGTCAGCTCCGCTTGCACCTGCTCGAGATAGGCGCGGTCCTCTTTCATCTCTTCCGATTCGCGGAGCTGCAGCTGATCGAAATTGCGCGCGGCCCAGCCGTCGGCGACGTGGACGAGAAGAAGCGTGGCGCCCGTCATCTCGGCGAGCTTCGCGACGTGATCGATGATCGTCCGGTCGGCGCTCGAGTGCTCGATCGCCACCAGAATCCTGCGGTACATCAGACCTTCCAGCCACGCAGCGCGTAGTACTTCTCTTTCGGCTCACCGGTCCACCCGTTGATGCCGTGTTTCGGCAGCCACCAGCCGTGGATGATGACGACTGCGACGAGCATCGCGCCGATGAGCGCGACCGACCAGATCCGGCCCGCGCTGGAGGAGATCAAGGCGACGAGTCCTGTGACGATGAACAGTTTCAGGATCCGCCGCCACTTCGGCGTGTGTTCCTCGAAATGGCCGAAAAGGATGTTGCCGGCCGCGAACATGCCCGACACGACGGAGACGTCGATCCACACATTCATGATGCTGGGTCCTAGCCGAGGCCCGCGACCGACTGATAGAGCAGGTACACGTTCAAGGCCCCGATGATAACCGCGACGGCCCAGGCGAGCGCCTTGACCCATCCGGGATTGACGAACGGGCCCATCTTCTTCGGGTCGCTCGTGAACATGACGAGCGGAAGCACGGCGAAGGGCAGCTGCAGGCTGAGAATCACCTGGCTGAGGATCAGCAGCGGCCCGGTGCCGCGCTCGCCGTAGATCATCACGACGAGAATCGCCGGGATGATCGCGATGAGGCGGGTGATGAGCCGGCGAAGCCACGGCCGGAGCCGCAGGTTGATGAAGCCCTCCATGACGATCTGGCCGGCCAGCGTCCCCGTCAGCGTCGCGTTCTGCCCCGAACACAGCAGCGCCACCGCGAACAGGACGCTCGCCATCGTCGTGCCGAGGAGCGGAGAGAGAAGCTGGTAGGCGTCGGAGATGTCCGCGACGTCCTCGTGCCCTGTACCATGAAAAACCGCGGCAGCCATCACGAGAATCGCGGCGTTGATGAAGAGCGCGAACATCAGCGCTACCGACGAGTCGATAGTCGCGTAGCGGATCGCCTCGCCTTTTCCGGCGTGCGTGTCCGCGTATTTCCGCGTCTGGACGATGGACGAGTGCAGGTACAGGTTGTGCGGCATCACCGTCGCGCCGAGGATGCCGATCGCGATGTACAGCATTCCCGGGTTGCGGATGATCTCCACGCGCGGGATGAAACCCGCCGCGACGCCCGTCAGGTCAGGCCGCGACAGGAACATCTCGACGGCGAACGATCCTGCAATGAGGACGATGAGCGCGACGACGAGGGCTTCCACGTAACGGAACCCGCGATGCTGCAGGAACAGCACGACGAGCACGTCGAGCGCGGTGAGCGAGACGCCCCAGACGAGCGGGAGACCGAGGAGCAGGTTGAGGGCGATGGCCGCGCCGATGACCTCGGCCAGGTCGCAGGCGGCGATGGCGATCTCGCAGAGCACCCACAACAGGAGCGTGACCGGTTTCGAGTAGCTGTCGCGGCAGGCCTGCGCGAGATCTCGACCGCTGGCGATGCCGAGGCGCGCGGCGAGCGCCTGAAGCAGAATCGCCATGAGGTTCGAGATCATGATCACGCTCAGCAGGGTGTAGCCGTAGCGCGCGCCGCCGGCGAGGTCCGTGGCCCAGTTCCCAGGGTCCATATAGCCGACCGCAACCAGGTAGCCCGGACCCGCGAACGCCAGGAGCTTCCGCCAGAAGCCGGCGCCGTGCGGAATCTCAATCGTTTGATGGACTTCCGGAAGGCTGACGCCGGAGGACGGAAGGCGCCAGCCCGACGAATTCGACGCTTGCGAATGGGATGTTTCTGTCAGCACTCTGGTGATTTTGAAGACTCAAAATACTCTCACGACCAAGGGGTACTGTCAAGTGGCCACAAGCGATCAGCCTCGGTAATCCTTGAACCGCTCGCGGAGTTCGGTCTTCTTGAACTTGCCGGCGGACGTTCGCGGGATTGCGTCGATGAACTCGAACGCGTCAGGGAGCCAGAACTTCGGAAACTGCGTGGCGAGGAAGTCACGCAGCTCGGCCGGCGACGCCGCGGCGCCGGGCTTGAGGACCACGGTCGCGAGCGGACGCTCACCCCATTTGTCATCCAGCATCGGGATGACGGCCGCTTCGGCGACGGCCTGGTGGCCCATCAACGCGCATTCGAGCGCGACCGACGAGATCCACTCGCCGCCTGACTTGATCAGATCCTTTGCCCGATCCTGAATCTGAATCGTGGCGTCCGGATCGATGGTGACGATGTCGCCCGTCTTGAACCAGCCGTCGCGGGTGAATCGATCGGCCGAGTCGGGCCGGTTGTAATACGCGCTCGCGATCCACGGCCCCCGCACCTCGAGCTCGCCCATCGTCTGACCGTCCCAGGGGACGAAGCCGCTCTCGTTGACCGCGCGGATTTCGACGAGCGGCGCCGGGCGCCCCTGCTTTGCGCGGTAGTGGAACTTCGCGGCTTCCTTCGTTGCGTCCGTGGCGCCGGGCCCGCAATCCATCAGCGCCGGGACTTTCGCGACGGTGCCGAGCGGCGCCATTTCCGTCATGCCCCACGCCTGATAGATCGGGAGACCGTAGCGTTTCTCGAAGGCTTCGATGAGCGCCTGCGGCACGGCGGATCCGCCGACGTACATCGCGCGGATGGCGGAGAGATCGAACTTGCCGGGATTGGCGTCGAGGTACTGCAGCACGCCCATCCAGATGGTCGGGACGCCGCCGGTGAGCGTCACGCGCTCGCGATGAAACAGATCGACGATGTGTGCCGGATCGAGATGCGGCCCCGGCATCACGAGCTTGGCGCCGACGAGGACCGCGGCGAACGGCATTCCCCACGCGTTGGCGTGGAACATCGGCACGACGGGAAGGATCGTGTCGGCCTCGCGGATGCCCATGCAGTGATCGAGGCAGAGGCCGAGCGTGTGGAGCATCAGCGCGCGATGTGAATACGCGACGCCCTTGGGCTTACCGGTGGTCCCCGTCGTGTAACACATCGCGACGGCGGAGTTTTCACTGGGATCAGGGACATCGCCGAGGAGCGGCGAGGATGCGAGGAGCGCTTCGTATTCGAGATCGCCGGGCGCCACCGGCTGCCGCGCCTGGACGACGACGGTCGTCGGGACGCGGACCTGCGCGCGAACTTTCTCCCAGAGCGGCAGCAGGCACTCGTCGACGAGGACCATGCGGTCCTCGGCGTGGGAGACGATGTACGCGAGTTCGTCGGGGTGCAGACGAAGATTGAGCGTGTGGAGGACGCCGCCGGCGAGGGGGATGCCGAAATAGGCTTCGAGGTGATGGCTGTGGTTCCAGCCGAGGGTGGCGACGCGGTCGCCGGGCTTGAGGCCCAGGTCCCGGAGTGCGCGGGCGAGGCGGCGCGTGCGCTCGGCGAATGCGGAGTAGCGATACCGATGAATCGAGGTGTCGGCGAGACGCGAGACGATCTCCTGAGAGCCGGCCATGGCTTCCGCGCGGCGGAAGATGGTGTTGACCGTCAGTGGGTAGTCCATCATCAGGCCCTGCATGGGGCGGATTCTATAAGGAAAGCGGGCGCGCGGATCCAGCGGGAATTTGGAACACGCCGGGTAGTCGCTACCCCCTCCCCATACGACTTTCTGGTGCAGCATCACCGGATTGAGTGCAAAACACCGTGGCACCGGGCGTGCGACGGATCGCTCCATGCCGAGGTCGGTCTTCGTCAAGGAAGCGGCCGCACTCCTTGGGGTGTCGAGGCGGACGGTGTACTACCGGATCAAGGAAGGACGACTGCAGACCGTGCGCACGGCGTGTGGGTCGCAGCGCGTGCTCGTGGAGTCGATTGGCGCCTTGCTTCGTGAGGACCTGTCGGGGCGGGTCAGAGACCGAGGCGCTGGCGTTTCAGATACAGGCCCTTCCGCGAAATGCCCAGCGACCGCGCCGCCGGTTCAAGGCGCCCGTGGTTGTCGCGAAGGGCCGTCTTGATCATTTCGTATTCGATGCGCGAGAGCGTCGGATGGAGCTTGTCGCGGAGCGGAACGGCAATTTCGCGTCCGTTCACCGTTGTGTGCCGGAATTGAGGGAGCGCCGCGAGGATGTCGGGCGAGATGGCCTCGTGGTCGAGCGTCGAATCGGGATCGGCGAGAGCGACCATCCGTCGAATTTCGTTCTGCAGCTGGCGCACGTTGCCGGGCCAGCGATACAGGATCAGCCGTTCCATCGTTTCCTCGGCGACTTCGAGATAGCCTTTCTTGTATTCATGCGCCGCCTGGGCGACGAACTGTGTGACCATGCCCGGGATTTCGTCTCGGCGTTCGCGCAGCGGTTTGATGTGGAGGCGGACGACGTTCAGGCGGTAGAAGAGGTCTTCGCGGAACCTGCCTTCGCGGACCGCGTCTTCGAGATTCGAGTTGGTGGCGGCGACGACGCGGACGCTGACGCGCAGGGGAGAGGGCTCGCCGAGCGGGGCAATCTCGCCGGACTCGAGAAATCGCAGCAGCTTGGGCTGGAGCTCGAGGCTCATTTCGCCGACTTCGTCGAGGAAGAGCGTGCCACCGGCAGCGTGGCGAACGAGTCCCAGTTGGTCGCGGTCCGCGCCGGTGAAGGCGCCGCGACGGTGGCCGAAGAGCTGACTTTCGAGCAGGTCGCGGGGAACGGCAGCGCAGTTGAGCGGGATGAACGGTTTCTGAGCGCGGTCGGAGAAATCATGGATTGCCCGAGCGATAATTTCTTTGCCGGTTCCGCTCTCGCCGGTGATGAGCACGTTGACAGTAGTGTGCGCCACTTTTTGTGCGCTCAAAATTACCTGGCGCATCTCGCCAGCAATCACGGCGCCCGAATTGTCACAAAGTAGCTCGTCTGGTAACCAAAGAGCAGATCGACGCTCGCCGTCGATTCGCATTTGCTCCAGTTCGTTCAATCGTTCAATTACTGCTCCAATCAGGCTCAGAGTGACTTGGCTCTCGATCGATGGCTCCGGATGCAGTAAGAGATCCACTGACGCCGCGCCTCTCGCTTCCGATTCGAAATCGGCGCATCGGCAAACTCAAGCTTGGTTCGATAGAGTGAATTCTGGCAATAACCTCGACGGGTCCTTCCGGTTGTCCCGTTTCAACTGTCGCTGCGAGGACGCATCCTGATCCAACGAGAATCTCCGCCAGTTCCCTAGCCACTAGGTCAGGGCGAGACGAGTGAAGAGTAATAAGAGCAAGCGAGTGCAGAATGTTCTGATGTCGCTTATCGATGTCTCGAACGTCATAAACCTCTGAGATTGGCGGCACAGCAACTGCTTCGGCGCCATGGTCAATCTGTGGGAGTGCCGGAATGTTGGTTGCGACTTCGTCTATTCGTCGTGCCCGCGCTAGGTATGGCACAGCCTCGTCTGATCGCTTCTGATTTTGCAATTCACGCAAAACAATCTGTTCGCATCTTGAAAATGATTGAGGAGATTGTCCTAGAAGTCCCTCCATTGCGATTTGGAGCGACTTGATGCACTCCTCCGATCTTCCGAGGCGTTGAAATATCTCAGCTCTAATTAGAAATGCAACGCGCAATAGAGTGTGATCTTGCGCGGTTCTTGCGAGGTCTATTGCGTTCGAAATGCTTCTGAGTGCTGGGTTCAAGCGGTTCTGACTGATTTGAAGTTTCGCCCTTGTGACCTCCGCGTGTCTATGAGCATAGAAACCACGATCGCTTTCCCTCAGGATTTGGGAATCGATCTGACCCAAGAACTCTTCGCATTCGTCGAACCTGCTCTGAGCCAGCCTGACCTGCGCGAGCGAATCAAGGATGGCGTGCTGACGACTGCCACTGGACGGAAAGATGCTCAGTGCTTTTTGAAAATACTCGTAAGCGCTTTGAAAGTCCCCTGCGAGGAATAAGAGATTGCCTGTGTTGGCAGCAGCCGAACGCCTTGAAGCCGCTGAACCGCATTGATCCGAGTATTCCAGCGCCTGTGACGAGTGTTGCTTGCCGAGTGTCGACTTGGGACCGCAGAATACAAACCGCAAGAAGCACATTTTCTGACAGGGAACGAAGCCAGGCGTTTGGTATTCCTCCAACAAGTTGCTGCGCCAATGTCACATGACGAACGGCACTTTCCAAGAGACCGCGCTTCGCTTCCATTTCGGCAACGAAGAGGTGCAGTTGAGCAGTTGTCTCTGGGTCGCCTAGCTTGGTTGTGGCTCGCCGAAGATTCGCCAGAAGTGGTGCGGCTGCTTCTGGGCCTGATCTCTCGGAAACGACCGCCAGCAGCTTGCCTGTATCCAACAGAGTTGTCGAAGATCGCCACCCGAGGATGAGAAAGACTCTGCGCGTTGAAGATGAGACATGCCAGCGTCAGTGTGCCCGTCCTCAATCAGAATACGGCCAAGAACGTTTTCACAGGACGCTCGTTGTGTTGCCGTGAGCCTAGTGGACTTCAGAAGCCTTTCGACTAAGTCGCGTGATCTCTCGTGATCGCCAACTAGTTCGAGTATTTCACTTCTTAAGACGCGTGCCTCTGTCTCTCCACAACGTTGTTGCGGCATGCTTCGAGCGCATTGAGGGAGGCTATGTACCGCCCTTGCCGCCACAGTTCCAAGGGGCGTCGCCAGCGGTCCTTTCGTCGAGGGCTCGTTCATAACTGGTCTGCATTGTTGCAGACCAAAGTGCCGATGGGCCTATCGAACTAGACCTGCACGCAAATTGAGTGCAAACGCCAGTAAAGCTCTAATGGATCCGCGGTCCTTCGGTGGTGTCCTCGCTGCTGGGAATGTCCTTCGCCCCGAGTTCACCGAGCAGGCGAGCGATGGGCTCGTCAACTGGTAGAGGAATAATGTCGACGCCTAACATCCGATAGCGCGGACCCCGACGTCAAGCCAAACAGAGGGGCGTCCATCACTGCTCTTCGTATGGAGATAGCTGCGATTGCGGTGATTTGTTCACTGGAAGGCTTTAACAAGATAGCTAACTTGTCGGCGCCGTTGTAAAACAGCAAGTCAGATTCTCGAAGCGTTTTTCGAACGATCTGGGTGAGTTCATTGATATATTCACCTTTACGATTAAGGTCTCTCACCGAGCCCCTTCGCTGTGAGTTCAGCGTGACGAGCAATAGAGCTCGTTCTGAATTCGAAGTTGGGCTCGCGCGCACGATTTCCGCCAGCTGCTCGAATCGTGGCAGCATGTTTACGGAACCAATCAGAAGTTGACCTACAGGCACCGATCCGCGAATGGAGCGAGAAGCTTGTCGTGCGACAGCTTCAAGAACTCTTCGGTGATCCTCAGTGAATGCGGAGACTTCGGTTGAATAGATTGACAAGACGCCGACCAGGTCCTCGCCCAGAGTCAGAGGGGTACTCAAACAGCTTTTCAGTCCGAGCGCTCGACATCGTGCTGCGTCGCCAAAATCAAGCACCGGGTCTGAATTCAGAATGGTTTGCCGGTTTGTTGCGACCCATCCGCTAAGCCTTTGTCCTAATGAAACGCGTAAGCCGTTGATGATCGATGCGCCGCGTTCCGATAGTGAATTTCGCTTCCAGTTCCGCAGTGTTCTCATCCAGCCACGAAGAAGACACAGAGAGAATGCGAGATCAATCTCCGAAGATTGTTCGCGACAATCTCGGCGGCATCGCCAGGATTCGACTGCCCGCTCAAATCACGGGCAAGTTCATACATCGTCAGCGTCTCGTCCGCGCTCGCTGCAATTTCGTCGAGCACCGGTGGAGTTACGGCAAGTGGCATTGATTTCCTAGCACTGGCGATCTCATCGAGGACATGCGGAAGCGGACCGCTCGATGTCGACTCGGGCGCAATCGAATCATGGACGCGTACGAATGTGTCGACAACCAACGGGTCGTACATCGTTCCACGACGCTGGTTCAAGATCTCCAACGCCTCGACGTCAGTCAGCCTCGGCCGATAGGGACGATCTGATGTGAGGGCATCGAAACAGTCCACTACCGACAGAATCCTGGCGCCTATCGGAATGTCGGTTCCTCTCAGACCCGCCGGATAGCCGCTTCCGTCCCAATTCTCATGGTGGTGGCGAACAATGGGAACAACTGGATATGGGAAATTGATCGCCGAAAGGATGTCAGCACCAACACTCGCATGAAGCTTCATCTTGTCAAATTCGGCTGGTGTCAGCTTGCCCGGTTTGTTTAGGATGTACTCCGGAACAGCTAATTTCCCCATGTCGTGGAGTAGTGCTGCGGCTTCAATAGCTTTGAGGAGCCGTTCATCCTTCACGCCGACCTCACGGGCCAATCCTGTTGCGTATGTTTGTACGCGTCTAATGTGACCATGCGTGACCTGATCCTTGGCGTCGATGGCCATCGCCAGCGTCTCAATAGTCGACAGATAAAGCCTGTTCAGTTCGGTGAGATGGAGTCCAGCGTCTTCAACTCTTCCCATCGCGGTCCTGAACGTGAGGTAGGAGACCAGCAAGAGCGGGACGATGATGGTGAGGGCGCTGAAGTCGAACTTGTATTTATTTGTTGGTTAGGAGCAATGCAGCGACGGACGCGCCGCTGAAATAGTTGACGGAAAGCCAGATGAAATTTTTCCACCAGATCTCAAATGGAGACCTTCTGTTTTCGAATCCAAGAGCGAATGCGACGAGCCAGCTATTGAGAAGAAAGTACAGGGCAGTAAATGCAACCAGTGGGAGGAATAGCTTTTCCAGCGGGGTGATTTCATTGGAGTACAGTGGAATTCCTGAAATGAGATAGAAGGCATGCCGGAGACCCAGATGGCGATTGCGGGTGCCGCCGTATTGAACAGAACCCGATGAAGGACCCGTCCTTCAGGCTTCATCCAAAAGAGGATGATCAAGCATTCCAAAAGAACAGTTACTGCTCCTGCGGCGGGTCCGAAGATCAGGACAGAGAGGAATACGAAAGTCTCAGAGACCGAGAGACTTGCGTTGATAGATGGCACCTTGACCGTGAACGAACCAGTCAATAGTGTCAACGCGGCGAGGATGAACCACTGGCCGCCAATTGGTTCGGAGTATAGAACCCTGACTGAGTGCGCTACTGTTACCGCGCCGAGCAGCACTACTGGCGGTGACGTATGCTCGTGCCAGCGGCCGAAGCTTCAGGAATTCTTGCATTTTGGCCACTCCCGGTTGAAAGTGGCCCCTACCTTATCGGTCTAGTTTCCCCAGACAATTAGTGATCGCATGTGACTTCTCCAATAGGTTGATGGTTAGAGAACTGGGCCCTGACCCCAAATGATGGTGTCTCCGCCGGACTGGCCCCAGATGATGGTGTCCCCAGCGTTCTGACCCCAATAATCGTGTCGCCCGTTGACTGACCCCAAATGATCGTGTCCCCGTGGACTGGCCCCAGATAATGGTGTCGCCGGTGGACTGCCCCCAGATGATCGTGTCGCCGGTTGACTGGCCCCAAATATCGTCTGGCCCCAAATGATGGTTTGCCCCCAGATAATCGTCTGCCCCCAAATAATCGTTTGAGCACGCGCAGCCGCCGACATTCTTGGAACAATCAGTGCTCCCTGAGCTTTGACTTGCTCTCCAGCGATCGTCGATGACGAATCACCAGATCGTCCGCGAGCAGAGGTGAGCACACCCGCCGCGGCGACTGCATTGAGGCTCCCGGCTCCCACACCGACCAGACCTTCTGGGATAACCGCTGAAGCAGTGATTTGAATCGTTGCCTTTACCGCTAGCGCTTTCAACGCAGGCCGCTGATCCAGCAGCAGCGCCACTGCGCCGCTTACGACGCCGGCGGCCATGCTCGTGCCCGACAACTCGCATGTACGCATTCGATCCGCTACCCCCGACGTGACGTTCAGGATGGGCAGCCGCCAGCGCCGCGCCCGCTGCTTCCGCCGACACGATGTGCGAGCCGGGCGCGACAACGTCAGGCTTGATGACGAGGTCGAACCGCGTCGGTCCGCGCGAACTGTAGCTCGCCAGCGTGTCGTCGGACCGCTGCGGCGTGCCGTGCGTGTCCAGCGCGCCGACCGTCAACGCATACGGACTGTTGCCCGGCGACGTGATGCTGCCGAGCACGGTCTGGCCCGCGGCGTTGTGTCCGAAATTCCCCGCTGACGTGACGACAGCGATGCCCGCGGCGACGGCGCGTTCCACAGCCTCGCACAGCGGATCGTCACGGTACGGCTGCAGCACCGGCGTGCCGAGCGACAGATTGATGACGCGGATCCGCAGCTCGTGCCGATGGTCGATCGCCCAGTCGATCGCCTCCACGACGTTGCTCACCGTCCCGGATCCATCGTCACCGAGCGCGCGCAGGTTGACGAGGTTCGCGCCATACGCGATCCCGCGGTAGTCGCGCGTGTCCGCCGTGCGGCCGCCCGCGCCGGCGATGATGCCCGCGACGTGCGTGCCGTGACCGAACCGATCGATGCCGTCACCGCCGGTGAAATCCTTCGTGAAGATCACGCGATTCCTCAGCGCGTCGTGCCGCAGGTCGATACCGGTGTCGATGACCGCCACGCTGATGCCGTCGCCCGTCACGCGCCGAAGGTTGCCTTCTCCAGCCCACAGCTGATCGGCGCCGATGCTCTCCGCCGTGACGTCCGCCGTCGCGCGGATAACGGTGTCACCGGACAGATGATCGACCATCTCGTCCTGCTCGAGCGCCGACAGCTGACCGGCGTTCACGCGCAACACCGCGCCTTCCTTCAGGAACCGTCGGATGTTCAGGTTGTACCGCGCCGCCAGCGCATCGACATCCGCCTTGTCACCGTGGACGATGACGTCGATTTGCGGCGACTGCGCGCGCAGGTGATCCGCCAGGTCGGCACTGAGACGGCTGTGGTGGCGCTGCGCCCAGGCGGGCACGGCCGCGAACACAAAGGCAATCGCAAACGCGAACCCGCGGAGAGCGATAGTGCGATGGTGCAGCGATCGTGAAAGTGTATGTGCCATGGGCGTCCTCATCCAAGGAGGCGAATTAGCCGTTGCGAACCTCGCGGAATCCCTGTACTGAATCGATCAGCACGCGCTGGGATCCGCCAAGAGTCCTGATGGTCTGGAGCCGGCCCTCGCGGATCCGGTTGTAGACGGTCCGCCGGGAGACGCCGAGCAGTTGCGCAGCATGGTCAAGCGAGACACTGCGTCCGATACGAGGTTCGACTTCAGAGCCGGACAGGGCGCGATCGGTCAGTTCCGTTACGCTCATTCGGGGAGCCTCCAAGCACTACCTGTAAAGGCACGCGTGATACCAGTGGCCGATCGGACCCGGTTGAAAGTCGGTAACCGTTTTATTGAGAACGACTTGATTGGCCTTGAAGGCACCCGTGGTTGAGGCACCGCCGAAGGAGGCTTCGGCCAAGAAACTGGCCGTCTCCAGGAAGTCTGCCTCCAGGAAGCCTCCTTTTGCACACAAAATCGCGCCGAACGCTTCAGTTGCACACGATTCTGATCGGCCAGATTTCTGGCCGCTGAGGCAGCTTTTGACCAGACAGATCAGGATCCTGGCGCCCACAGCCGCGCTGGCTCTCGTGCTGCTCTCGACACTCTCCGCCGGGTTGGCCTGCCGCACGCAGCCGGAACTGCCCGTCAACTCCTCGACGGGCTCCGCTCCAACCGACAGCCTGCCAGCCCGCGGCGGGTCGGCCGTTGCCTCGATTCGGACCGAACCGCGATCGTTCAATCGCCTCGCGGCGCGCGACAGCAGCACGGACCTCGTCTCCTCGCTGACGCAGGCGAAGCTGGTGCGCATCAACAGAGTCACGCAGGACGTCGAGCCATGGCTCGCGCAGAGCTGGAAGGTTGACGAGGCCGGCCGGCGCTACGAGATCGCGCTCCGCCCGAACGTCACGTTCTCCGACGGCCATCCGTTCACGGCAGAGGATGTCGTGTTCACGTTCCGCGCGGTGTACGACGCGAAGGTGCAAAGCCCGCTGGCGGACGCGCTCAGCATCGGCGGTAAGAAAATTGACGCGATGGCGCTCGACCCGCAGACCGTTGCGTTGACGTTTCCGTCCGCGTTTGCGCCTGGGCTTCGGCTGCTGAGCAACCTGCCGATTCTCCCGAAGCACGTGCTCGAGCCGGCGCTCACGAACGGCACGTTCGCCTCTGCATGGGGCCTATCGACACCACCCGAGCAGCTCGTGGGCATGGGTCCTTTTCTGTTGAAGGAGTACGTTTCCCGGTCAGCGGCTCACGTTCGATCGCAATCCGAAGTACTGGCGCACGGATCCGAAGGGCACACGGCTCCCCTATCTGGATCGCTTCACCGTCGACATCGTTCCAGATCAGAACGCTGAGCTGCTGCGTCTCCAGACGGGCCAGCTCGACTTGACCAGCAGCGAAATTCCGCCGGAGGCGTACGCGGCCACGAAACGCGCAGCAGATCAGGGTCTGCTGAAGCTGCACGATCTCGGCGTTGCGCTCGTCGCCGACAGCATGTGGTTCAACCTGAAGCCGGGCGCGTTCACGGGCGATCCTCGCGCCACCTGGCTCCAGCGCGACGAACTGCGCCGCGCGATTTCGATGGCCGTCGATCGACGGCTTTTCGCGGACACCGTGTTCTTCGGCGCAGGCGATCCGGTCGACGGACCTGAGACGCCATCCAACAAGAAATGGTACGCGCCGGAGGTGCCGAAAGTCGCGTTCGATCCCGAAGGTGCGAAAAAACTCCTCGCGTCGATCGGGCTGCTGGACCGAAACGGAGATGGAACACTCGAGGACGAAGCGGGCCATCCGGTGATCTTTACGCTCGTCACGCAGAAAGGGCGGCCGAAATTCGAACGCGGCGCCGCGGTCATTCGCGACGCCCTGCGCAAGATCGGTGTGACGATGGACGTGGCGGCGATTGATGGCGGGGCGGTCGTCGAGCGGATCGTGACCGGGAAGTACAGAAGCGGTGTACTTCAGCCCGCAGTCCACGGACACGGATCCAGGAACGAATCCGGACTTCTGGTTCAGCAGGGGCACTGCCCATCTGTGGAACATGGCGCAGCCGGCGCCGGCCACGGAATGGGAGCAGCGCATCGACGAGTTGATGGCGCGGCAAGTGGCCGCACCCGACGAAGCGGAGCGTCGCCGAATCTTCGTCGAGGTACTGCGGATTTTCGCCGAACATCAGCCGGTCATCTATTTCGCAGCGCCCCGAGTCGTCGTCGCTACAAGCGCGCGCATGTACGTGACGCCGGCGCTCGATCCGCTGCCCACGCTGTGGTCGCCCGACACCCTCGGCATTGTCGCCGCCGCAGGCCCGTCGAGGACGTCCCCTTAGCCACGGGTCTCCATGACACGCTACGCTTTGCGGCGCCTGGCGTTCGCGCTGTTCCTTGTCGTGGCGGTGTCGTCCGCGGCGTTCGTGCTGGCACGGATCGCTCCCGGCGACTACGTGTCTGGATCGTTCGGCATCGAAGCGCACCGCGAGACGGTTGAAGAGGCGAGGGAGCGCCTCGGCCTCAACAAGCCCCTTCTCGTGCAGTACGGCAACTGGCTCGCCGCGGCGTTGCGTCTCGATTTCGGTCGCTCGCTTCAGTACGATCGGCCGGTCCGCGAATTGATTCCCGAGCGCGCCGCCAATACGGCCCTCCTCGCGGTCACGGCGATCCTCCTCGCCACTGCCATCGGCATCCCGCTCGGCGTCGTGGCCGGCAGCCGGCGCGGAATCGTGTCGCGCGCAATCGGCACGACGTCGCTGGTGCTGTTGTCGATGCCACCGCTGCTGACGTCGCTCTTTCTGCTCTTTCTCGCCGCGAGGACCGGATGGTTTCCGATCGCCGGCATGCGGTCGGCCGCGCCCGCGCATGGTCCGTTGCTCGATCTCCTGCATCACCTCGTCGTTCCGGCGGCGGCTATCGGCCTTCCGCTGGCCGCGATGCTCGAGCGCCTCCAGGCGCAGGCGACGAGCGAAGCGGTGGCACAGCCGTTTGTGACGGCCACGCTGGCGCGGGGCATTCCGCGCAGGCGCGTCATCTGGCGCGACGCGCTGAAGCCGTCCCTTCGGTCGGTCACCTCGGTCTATGGGCTCATCGTCGGAACGCTCCTGAGCGGATCGTTTGCCGTGGAGGTGATTTCGGCGTGGCCTGGGCTGGGCAGCCTGATGCTCGACGCGCTTCGCGCGCGCGACGTGTACCTCGTCGCGGGCTGCGCGGGGGCCGGCGCGGTTTTTCTGGCTTCGGGTACGCTCGTGTCGGATGTCGCGCTGGCGCTCGTCGATCCCAGAGCGAGGGAACTGTGACCGGCGCGTCCCGGGCGGACCGGTCGCGGACGCTGGGGCTGACGATCCTCATGTTGACAGTCCTCGCGGCGCTACTCGCACCCTTCCTCGGACCTCACGCCGCAGGGGACCAGTATCCGGGGCTGCTGAACGCGCCTCCCACTCGTCCGCATGTCGTCGCAGATGATGGCGGCTGGCACCGGCCCTTCATCTACAGGTGGAGGCTCGTCAATCGCCTCGAACAGCGTTACGAAGAAGATCGGTCCGCACCCGTGCCGCTCGACTGGTTCGCTCGAGGGCATGTGGTGGTCTCGTCCGACGACGCGACGGCGCCGCTCATGTTCCTTGGAACCGACAGCTTCGGCCGGGACGTCTGGTCGCGCCTGCTCTTTGGCGCCCGCGCATCGCTTGGCGTTGCCGTTCTCGCGGCTCTCGGCGCGGCGGTCCTTGGCGCCAGTGTCGGCGGTCTTGCCGGATACGCCGGAGGGACGGCGGACGACCTGCTGATGCGCGGAACCGACTTCGTCATGGTGCTGCCCGCGATGTACGTTGTCCTCGCGCTGCGGGCGGTGTTGCCGCTCGTTTTGTCGCCAGTCACGGTGTTCATCCTGCTCATCGTCATTTTCGCGATCGTCGGCGCGCCGTTCATGGCCCGCGGCATTCGCGCGATCGTCCGGACGGAACGCGGGCTGGACTACTCGGCCGCCGTCCAGGCACTCGGCGCCAGCGACGCGCGCATCCTCTTCCGTCACCTACTGCCGGCCGCACGCGGATTCGTCGGCGTCGAGATGACGTTGCTCCTGCCGGCGTTCGTGGTCGCGGAAGCGACCTTGTCGTACGTCGGCCTTGGCTTTCCCGATCCGATCGCCAGCTGGGGGACGATGCTGCACGACGCGTCGAACGTTCGTGTCTTCGTCGACTTTCCCTGGCTGCTGAGTCCCGCGGTCGCGATGTTCGCCGTCGTGCTCGGCCTGAACCTGACGTTGCAGGCGCGCGCGACCGGCGTAGAATCAGTCCGATGAATCTTGCCGGCGTGTTCGCTCCAGTGCCCACACCGTTCGACGATCAGGACCGCGTCGACACCAGACGTCTGTCCGCGGCGCTCGCCAGGTGGGCTTCGCGCCCGCTCACAGGCTACGTTGTGCTCGGGTCGAACGGCGAGGCGGTGCTGATGGACGACGTCGAAGCCGATCGCGCCATCGTCGCAGCCCGCGAGGCGGTTCCGCGCGATCGGCTGCTGATCGTCGGTACCGGGCGCGAATCCACGCAGGCCGCGATTCGCGCGTCGAAGCGGGCCGCGGAGCATGGCGCGGACGCGGTGCTCGTCCGAACGCCCGGCTTCTTCAAGAACCAGATGACGACCGACGCATTCGTCCGGCATTACCAGGCCGTCGCCGACGGATCGCTCGTGCCTGTGCTGCTCTACAATTTCACGGCGCTGACGGGCGTCAACCTCCTGCCGGCCGCCGTCACGCGCCTCGCGGAACATCCGAACATCGTCGGCATGAAGGAATCCGGAGGGGACGTCGCGCAGATCGCCGAGCTCGTGAACGGTACGCCGAAGGAGTTCGGGGTTCTCGCCGGGACGACGGCGACGTTCTACGCCGCGCTCTGCGTCGGCGCCACCGGCGGCATCCTCGCGCTCGCGTGCGCCGTCCCAGAGGCGTGCATGCGCCTGTTCGTAGCGACGCGCGACGGCCACCACGACGAAGCCCGCGCGCTTCAGCGTCAGCTGGCACCGCTCGCGAAATTGCTTGGTCCGGCCTACGGCGTGCCGGGGCTGAAAGCTGCCTTGAATGTGCTCGGCTATGACGTCGGTGTGCCGCGTCCGCCGTTGTCGCCTTTGCCCGAGGCGGCCGTCAAGATTCTGCGCGACGCGCTCGCGCAGTTCGAGGAGATTCCAGCATGAGCCTGCTGCCCGACCACGATCGGATCCTTCTCGGTCCCGGGCCCAGCCTGACGTCACCTCGCGTGATGCGGGCGATGGCCGCCCCGACGATCAGCCATCTCGATCCGTTGATGCTGCGCCTGCTCGACGACGTGCGCGCGCGGCTCGAGCGTCTGTTTCAAGCGCCGTCCGGATCGTTTGCCTTTGCGGTCTCGGGAACCGGAACCTCGGGCATGGAAACGTGCGTGGCGAATCTCGTGCGCGAAGGCACGCGCGCGACCGTCGTCGTGACGGGGTATTTCGGCGATCGCCTGGCGCAGATGTGCGCGCGGTATGGCGCGGCGGTCACGAAGCTCGACGTCGAATGGGGGCGCGCCTGCGATCCCGCCGCGCTCAGAAAGAGCCTGCAGGCGACACCGGCTGATGTTGTCGCGATCGTGCATGCGGAAACGTCGACAGGTGTGCTGAACCCCGTGCAGGAACTGGCGGCGATCGCACGGGAGCACGGCGCGCTGACGATCGTCGACGCGGTCACTTCGTTCGGCGGTCATCCGCTCGACGTCGGCGCGTGGGGACTCGACGCCGTGTACAGCTGCACGCAGAAGTGCCTCGGCGGTCCATCGGGGCTTGCGCCCGTCGTCTTTTCGCCACGCGCGCTCGAGAAGCGCGTCACATGCCGCAGCTTCTATTTCGATCTGGCACTGCTCGAGGACTACTGGATTCGCCGCAAGTATCACCACACGATGTCGTCCACGCTCGTCTACGCGTTGTACGAAGCGCTCGCAATCGTCGAAGAGGAAACACTCGACGTGCGGTGGACGAGGCATGAACGCAATCATCAAGCGCTCGTCGAATCGATAGGGTCGCTCGGCCTCAGCCTGCTGCCGCGCGAGGGCGAACGGCTCTGGACGCTCAACGCGATTCGCGTGCCGGACGGCGTCGACGATGCAGCGGTACGGAAACACCTCCTCGACGACTACAACATCGAGATCGGCGCGGGCCTCGGCCCGCTTGCCGGCAAGATCTGGCGCGTCGGCCTGATGGGCGAAGGCTCGTCGCCCCGGCTCATCGTCCTGCTGCGCGGCGCGCTCGAGAGCGCGCTGGACAGGCAGACGCACCGGGTGGCAGGTTGACGGAGTGACCGCCGGGGCCACGGCCCTTCGCATCCTGGCGGCAGTGCCAGCCGTCGCCCTGGCCATCCTGGCGTATCTCTGGCTGACCCTTCCCGATGTTCGTCCACTCAGGACGCAGAATCCCTCGACAACGGCGTTCATCGATTTGCGAACGGAGGAAGCGCGTGCGCGAGGCAGCACTCCCCGTTACGCACAGCGATGGACGAGCTACAGTCGGATTTCGCCCGATCTGAAGCGCGCCGTGCTCGTCGCGGAAGACGACGCGTTCTGGCAGCACGAGGGCGTGGATTTCGAGCAGCTGCAGGAATCACTGGAGAAGGATCTGGCGCAAGGCCGCTTCGTTCGCGGCGGGAGCACGATCACGCAGCAGCTCGCGAAGAACCTCTATTTGTCGCCGTCGAAAAACCCGCTGCGGAAGCTCAGAGAGTTCGTCATTGCCCGGCGGCTCGAGGCCGAGCTGAAGAAGGCTCGTATCCTCGAGCTTTATCTGAACGTCATCGAATGGGGCGACGGCATCTACGGCGTCGAAGCCGCGTCACACGCGTACTTCCATATGCCGGCGGCGAATCTCGGTCCCGGCGAATCTGCACTGCTGGCCGCCGCGATTGTCAATCCGCGCATTCTCAACCCGGCCAAGCCCGGCAGTAGGCTGCTCAGGCGGCAGCAGCTCATCCTCAAGCGCATGGGCGCCGTCACTCCGCCCGAACCAACTGCCCAACTTGAGCGCCAGCAATAGATTACGAGCCTGTTCAGCTTGACAGCGTTTTCGACCGCTGGCTATAGTGACTGTTAGGTTCCCCCAAAGCACCATTGATTAACTACACGGAACGCCTCACGCTCCTGATGCAGGACATCGTCATGCGTGTGCCGGCGCTGGCGTTTCTCAACATGGCCGATGTCCTCGTGTTCGCGCGCCCGGGGCGCTCGAATGCCGAAGGCGCATTTGCCACGTGTCATTGCCTCACGCTGCCATCGAGCGATCCGGGCTACTACTTCTGGCGGGATCGACGGTCAGGAGAAATCACGCGACGGTCGGAGTGGTTCGTCACCAAGTCGCCGCACGTCACGATCGGCCAGCGATCGATCAAGTACATGATCTCGTTCTCGGTCCCGCGTTTTTGCGATCAATCGCTCGATCGATCACCGAAAGAGCGGTTTTATCGCGGCGCAGGATCGCCACCGTGGCTCGCCAAGCTGGATACGGTCGTGCACGAGCTGTATCACATCGATCCGGCTCTCGCCGGCATCCGCCGCATCGAGCGCGAAGACGGGACGTTCTCCGCCAGCTGCCATGGACCTGATTTCTTCCAGCAGGTGGCGGAGATGGTGCAGACGTATCTGGATAGCAGGCCGTCACCGGATGCGTACGACTTCCTCAACGACGATTTCTCGGCGCTCGAGGAACGATTCGGCGGCGTCGTCTCGACGGCGTTCAGGACGTTCCCCTCGTACCCGCAGCGCTACATCGAGCGGCTCGTGGAGCAGTTGCCGTGCGAGGCGGATCGGGAGGGCGTTCGCGTCGAAACATTGAGACTGCCTCGCCACGCGATTCGCTACACCGAAGACGACCTGCACATCCGTCAGTTTGCGAGGACGTCGTCGCGACGTCTCATCAGGAAGGGCGCGTTCCGCGCCGCGTAATCCGTTGCGGTGCAGAAACCGCCACGGTGTTCAGCGCCAAATCCCCTTCGTCAGCGCCAGGCACCCGGTTCCGCGACTTTACTGACTGCCGGTGCCATGCCCGGCCATGCGGCGCGCCCCGATGAACCGGGGCGCCCAGTAAGACGCCCCGAGGTGCTCGACGCGGACGACCCCGGTCGAGCTCGGCGCGTGGACGAACTCGTCCCCGCCGACAAGGATCGCGACATGCGACGCGCCCGGGTCGGTCGTCGAGAAGAAAAGCAGATCGCCAGGCGCGAGGTTGCGCAGGTCGACCGGCGCGCCCTGACGGAACTGCTCGCGCACTTCGCGCGCCAGGGTCACACCATATCGCGCAAAGACGAACTGTGTGAAGCCGCTGCAGTCGAACCCCGCCGGATCGCTGCCGCCGTTCAGGTACGGAATGCCTCGAAACGAGAGCGCCGTGCCGACGAGCGCGTATCCGTCGAGCGCCACCGGCGCCGCCAGTCGCTCGGGATCATCAGCGACATGATCCCGGCTCGCCACGACCGGCGCGCCCGGAAACGGCCGAGGAACCGCCCCGCCGTGCGACGCGCACGCAGACGCGAGGACGGCGATCAGGACGACCCATGGCCTCATCTCGATCCGTATCGGACGGACCCTGCTGCCGGCGTAGCCCTTAACCGGCAGTGTTTTCAAAGAGTTTGCGCGGCCGCGCGGCTTGACACCTCGACGGGCGTCATGCAGAATTTTCACAAGCCCCAAGCGAGACATGGATCAGACGCTCCTTCTGAACGCGTCGTACGAGCCACTCAAGATCGTCAACTGGCAGAAGGCGATCACGCTGCTCTGCCAGGGGAAGGTCGAGGTCATCCGGGAGTACGACCGCGAAATTCATGCGGTCACCTTCAGCGTGAAGCTGCCGTCGGTCATCCGCCTGCTGAGGTACATCAAGATCAAGCGGCGCTTCGACTACGTCCCGTTTTCGCGCGCGAACATCTACGCACGTGACGATCACACGTGTCAATACTGCGGCGACGCGTTCGCGACCGCCGATCTGACCTTCGATCATGTCCTGCCCGTCGCCCACGGCGGACGCAAGGACTGGGAGAACATCGTCACGTGCTGTGTCACGTGCAATCGCAGGAAAGGTGGGCGGACGCCGGCTGAAGCCGGCATGCATCTCACGCGGATGCCCAAGCGCCCCGAATCCGCCCCGGCCATCCGCATCACCGTCGGCCTGCGAAATGCACCGGAAAGCTGGCGCGACTATCTGTACTGGAACGTCGAGCTCGATGATACCTAGCCTGCCCGTGCGGCGCTGACGATGCCCGCGCGCATCGTCGCCGTACATCCGCTGTCGGCGATCGAAGGCGCCCGCATCACGATCGACGGTACCGACTTTCCGGTCGACGCCCCACATCTGCCCGACGTTCGCATCGGCGATCTGGCCGCCCGTGTCGTGTTCGCGTCCGCGGAGCGACTCGTCGCCGTCGTGCCGTCCGGCCTCGAGGGCGGGCTCACACCGATACGCGTCAGCGGAACGTCCGGCCTCACAGTGTTCATCAACATTGCGGCCCCGTTCGCGACAGGGCTGCACCAGGTGGACAACCCGGTGTTCGATCGTGACGGCAGCCTGTATGTGACCTTCAGCGGCATGCGCGGCCAGCAGGTGCCGGTGTCGATCTTTCGCGTGCGCGCGAACGGTACCCGCGAAACGTTCTCGTCGGGCATCGTCAATCCGACGTCGATGGCGATCGATCCCGAGGGTCGTCTGTACGTCTCGAGCCGGTTCGAAGGCGTCGTGTATCGCGTCGCCACGAACGGCACCGTGGAGCCGTTTGCCACCGAGCTGGGCGTGGCGTGCGGGCTCGCGTTCGGACCGGCCAGCGAGGGCAGCGTGCTCTACGTCGGCGACAGGTCCGGTACGATCTTTAAGGTCGACCGTGAAGGCAAAGCCACGACATTCGCCGCACTCCCGGCGAGCGTGGCCGCGTTTCACCTGGCGTACGGACCGCCGGGTCCGCGGGCCGCGCTGTATGCGACGGGCCCGACACTCTCGCCGTACGACGCGCTGTACCGCATCGCCGCCGATGGAACCGTCACGCGCCAGTACCGAAGGATTCGGACGTCCGCAGGGCCTGGCGTTCGACGCGCAGGGCAACCTGCACGTCGTCGAAGCGTTGTCCGGTTCGAGCGGGCTCTACCGGGTCCCCGCCGAAGGAGCACCCGAACTGGTCCTCGCGGGACCGGGGCTGGTGGGCGTTGCGTTCGGCGCCCGCGGCGACATCGTCGTGACGTCCAACGAGACGGCGTATCGCGCGCCCGTGACGGTCGGCTGACCGCCTCCGCCGAAGCTTCGGCCAGTCCGCCTTCGCGCCCCTGCCTTCCGTCACATACAATCCCAGCCCATGTCGCAACTCTTCCAGCGCAAGCCGATCGCGGATCTCGTCCACGACGGCGGCGAGGGCACCCAGAGCCTCAAGCGATCGCTCGGGGCTGTTGACCTGGTCATGCTGGCGATCGGCGCGGTCATCGGCGCCGGTATCTTCGGGGCCATCGGGACCGCGGCCGCGGGACAGATTGGTCCCAATGGCGAGGTCATTCGCCTGGGCGCCGGACCGGCTCTGGTCTTCTCGTTCATGCTGCTCGGGGCCGCCTGCGCGCTCGCCGGGTTGTGCTACGCGGAGCTGGCGTCGATGATTCCCCAGGCCGGAAGCGCGTATGCCTATTCATACGCGACGCTCGGCGAACTCGTCGCGTGGATCATCGGGTGGGACCTGATTCTCGAGTACGCCGTGGGCAACGTGGCCGTGGCGATTTCGTGGGGCGACTACTTCAACACGCTCATTCGCGGGTTTGGGATCCAGCTCCCGGTGTGGTTGACGACCGGTTATCGCACGGCGCTCCTCAGCTCCGATCCGCAGGTCCGCGGGCTGCTCAACTCGGCGCCGACCCTGTTCGGCTTTCCGGTACTGGTGCACCTCCCAGCGTGCAGCATTGTGATGCTCATTACGTGGCTGCTGCTGCGCGGCGCCCGCGAGAGCGCGACGGCGAACAACATCATGGTCGTCATCAAGCTCATCGCGATCAGCATCTTCATCGCCGTCGGAGCCACGCATCTCAATCCGGCCAACTATCACCCGTTCGCGCCGAACGGCTTCACCGGCGTCCACCAGGGCGCGGCCATCGTGTTCTTCGCCTACATCGGCTTCGACGCGATCTCGACCGCCGCGGAAGAAACGCGGAATCCGCAACGCAACCTGCCGATCGGCATTCTGGGCGGACTGGCCATCTGCACCGTCATCTACGTGATTGTCGGAGCGGTCCTGACCGGCATGGTGCCGTACAAGGAACTCGCCGTCGCCGATCCGCTGGCCCGCGCGCTCGAACTCGCAGGATTCAAGACGGTCGGCTGGTTCGTGGCGCTTGGCGCCGCCATCTCGATGTCTGCGGTGCTGCTGGTGTTTCAGTACGGCCAGCCCCGCATCTTCTTCGCGATGGGACGCGACGGCCTGCTGCCGAAATGGGCCGCCAGAGTCAATCCGGTCACGAGGATTCCGTCGACGACCACCATTATCACGGGTGTGTTCGTGGCCTCGTGGGCGCTCATCGGCGACGCCGCCGAAACCTACGACCTCACCAACATCGGCACGCTCTTCGCGTTCATGCTCGTCAGCATCGGTGTGCTCGTCTTGCGCTACAAGGAGCCCAACCGTCCGCGGCCGTTCAGGGTGCCGTTTGTCTGGGTTGTCTGCGTGCTGTCGGCAGCCGGCTGCGTCTACATCATGCTCGGCCTGCCGCGTACCGCGTGGGAGCGATTCGCCGCCTGGCTGGTCATCGGCCTTGTTCTGTATTTTTCGTACGGATTCCGCAACAGCCGCCTTCGCGCGACATCGTAGGGGTTCGTCATGACTGACGAAGCGCACGACCGGCGGTCCGCACCGCTGCCGCTCGAGGGCGTTCGCGTTCTCGACCTGACGCGGCTGCTGCCCGGATCGTACGCGACGCTGATGCTGGCGGATTTGGGCGCCGACGTGATCAAGATCGAGGATCCACGCGGCGGCGATCACGCGCGCCAGATGCCTCCGCTGGCTCATGGGACCAGCGTTTATTTCACGGTCCTCAACCGCAACAAGCGCAGTCTCGCGCTGAATCTGCGGGCGCCTGATTCGGCCGGCGTCCTCGACCTTCTCGTGCCGCGATGCGACGTCGTCATCGACAGCTTTCGGCCGCGGACCGCGACCAGACTCGGTGTGGATGTCCCGGCCATCCGTCGCAGGAACCCTTCGGCGATCTGTGCGTCAATCACCGGCTTCGGCAAGACCGGCCCGTACGCCGATCGCGCCGCGCACGACATCAACTGCGAGGCGCTCGCCGGTCTGCTCTCGTTGTCGAGCGAACCGAAAGTACCCGGCCTGCTGATTGGGGACGTCGGCGCGGCCTATCAGGCCACGTCGCAGATTGTCGCGGCGCTCTTTCTCCGCGAGCGGGCCCAGGCGACGACAGACATCGACGTGTCCATTCACGAGGCCGCGATGCAGTGGATGGTATTTCCATCGGCCCGCTACCTGGTTGCCGGGGCCGCTGACGATCCCCGCCAGCTGCCGCTCAGGGGCGAGGCTGCCCGATACAACGTGTACCGGACGGCCGACGATCGGTGGCTCGCGCTGGGGGCGCTCGAGGAGAAGTTCTGGATCAACTTCTGCGAGCGGATTGGCCGGTCCGATCTCGCGCCGCTGCACGACGTGCCCGGGAAGCAGCAGGCGCACGCGCTCGACGAGGTTCGCGCGTTGATGCGCACCCGGACGCGTGACCAGTGGCTCGCAGAATTCGCGGACATCGACGTGTGCCTGACGCCGATCTACTCCCTCGACGAAGCGCTCGGGGATCCCCACGTGGCAGCACGAGGAGTGGTCACACGGGCCGATGAGGTGGTCTACATCAGCGCCGGCCGGCCGGTGCGTCCCGCGCCCGCGCTCGGCGCCGACACCGACGCGATCCTCGGCGCGCTGGGCCTGGGTCCGGTCGAGCGATCGCGCCTGCGCGAACGCGGCGTCGTGCTGTAATGCTCGGGCCTCGTGCGATCGTCGTGCTACGATAGAAGATTCGGTTATCCCCATGGCCCACGACTGGATCTCTGTCCGCGGCGCACGCGTCCACAACCTCAAGAACATCGACGTCGACCTTCCACGCCGGAAGCTCGTGGTCATTACCGGGCTGTCGGGGTCGGGCAAGTCGTCGCTGGCGTTCGACACGATTTACGCCGAGGGCCAGCGGCGGTACGTCGAGTCGCTGTCCGCGTACGCGCGGCAGTTTCTCGAGCAGATGGAGAAGCCTGACGTCGATCTGATCGACGGTCTGTCGCCTGCCATCTCCATCGAGCAGAAAACGACCGGATCCAATCCGCGGTCGACGGTCGGTACGGTGACCGAGATCTACGACTATCTGCGTCTGCTGTTCGCGAACATCGGCGTGCCGCATTGCCCGAACTGCGGCAAGGAGATTTCCAGCCAGTCGCTCGAACGCATCTGCGACATGGTGATGCTCTATCCGCAGGACGAGCGCATCAACGTGTTGGCCCCTGTCGTTCGGGGCCGGAAAGGCGAGTTCAAGAAGGAGCTTGCAGCCCTCCGCGCACGCGGCTACACGAAGGCGAGGATTGACGGGCAGTTCCGTTCGCTCGACGATGACATCAAACTCGATCGGCGCCGCAATCACTCCGTCGACGTCGTCGTCGATCGCCTGATCATCCGCGGGGGCATCGAACGCCGGCTGACGGAGTCGGTCGATACCGCGCTCAACCTGGCCGACGACATCGTCGTCATCAATTCGTATGAAGGCGGCGACCGCCTGTTCTCGAGACGGCTGGCCTGCGTGGATTGCGGGTTGAGCATGCCGGAGATGACGCCGCGGGCGTTCTCGTTCAACTCGCCGCACGGTGCATGTCCGGACTGCCAGGGGCTTGGTTCGATGATCGACTTCGACCCGGGCCGGATCATCCCCGACGAATCGAAGTCGCTCGCGGACGGCGCGATCGCACCATGGTCCAAGGGCGACCGCAAGCTCGTGCGGGAGCAGCTGCAGGCCCTGTCTCGGGATTTCGGCATCGATCTGTCAGTCCCGTTCGGCAAGCTGCCCCGCAAATCGAGAGAGGCGCTCCTCTTCGGAAGCGGCAAGTTCGAGGGCCTGATTCCCAATCTGCGGAGGCGATTCGAGGAGGGGAGCTGGTCCGAGCAGGAGGACCTCGAGCCCTACCGTTCGCTACGCCCCTGTCCGACCTGTCACGGCCAGCGGCTTAAGACGCAGAGCCTGTCGGTGAAGGTCAAGGGCCGTACGGTCGCGGACTACGTCAACCTGCCGATCGCCGAAGCCCTCGACGTATTCGACGAGCTGGAGCTGACGGATCGCGAAGCGATCATCGCCGAGCGGATTCTGCGCGAGATTCAGGAGCGGCTCCGATTCCTGAACGACGTGGGCGTCGGTTACCTGACGCTCGGCCGCAGTGCCGCGACGCTCTCCGGCGGCGAGGGTCAGCGCATCAGGCTTGCCACGCAGATCGGTGCGAACCTGACGGGCGTCCTCTATGTGCTGGACGAACCGTCGATCGGCCTGCACCAGCGCGACAACCGCAAGCTGCTCGGCACGCTGTCACGACTGCGCGATCTCGGGAACACGGTGGTCGTCGTGGAGCACGACGAAGAAACGATTCGCGTGGCGGACTACGTGATCGATCTCGGGCCCGGCGCAGGCGATCTCGGCGGACACGTGATCTTCCAGGGCACGCCGGAGCAACTGATGCGCGGCGACGAAGCCGCCGCGAAATCCCTGACGGGCGCCTATCTCACCGGCGCGCGGTCGATCCCGACGCCTTCCGGCCGGCGGCCGGCGATGAAGGGTGAAATCATCATCCGCGGCGCGCGCGCCAACAACCTGAAGTCCATCGACGTCGCGATCCCGCTCGGCGTCTTCACGGCCGTGACCGGCGTCAGCGGATCGGGCAAGTCCACGCTCGTGAACGACATCCTGTACAAGTCGCTCGCGCGCACCTTGTACAAGGCCGGCGACGATCCCGGCGCGCACGATCGCATCGACGGGATCGAGCTCATCGACAAGGTCATTGAGATCGATCAGTCCCCGATCGGCCGCACGCCGCGGTCGAATCCTGCGACGTATACGGGGCTCTTCACCTTCATTCGCGACCTGTTCGCGATGATGCCCGAAGCCAAACAGCGCGGCTTCAAGCCGGGACGCTTCTCGTTCAACGTGAAGGGCGGCCGGTGCGAGGCGTGCCAGGGCGACGGCGTGATTGCGATTGAAATGCACTTCCTGCCCGACGTGTACGTCACGTGCGAGCAGTGCAAGGGCCGTCGCTACAACCGCGAGACGCTCGACATCAAGTACCGTGGCAAATCGATTGCCGACGTACTCGAACTGACGGTGGATCAGGCGCTGCCGCTCCTCGAGAATTTTCCGGCAATTGCCAACAAGCTGCGCACACTGCAGGACGTCGGCCTCGGCTACATCGAGCTCGGTCAATCGGCGACGACGCTCTCAGGTGGAGAGGCGCAACGGGTCAAGCTGTCGAAAGAGCTGTCCAAACGCGGCACCGGGCGCACGTTGTACATTCTCGACGAGCCGACGACCGGCCTGCACTTCGAGGACACGCGCAAGCTGCTCGACGTGCTGACGAAGCTGGTCGACCAGGGGAATACGATCGTCGTCATCGAACACAATCTGGACGTCATCAAGTCGGCCGACTTCGTCATCGATCTGGGTCCCGAAGGCGGCGCGGGCGGCGGGCGGATCGTCGCGGCCGGCACGCCAGAAGAGGTCGCGGCCGCCGACCAGTCGGCCACAGGACGCTTCCTTGCAGATCTGTTATCGGGGCAAAACGGGCGCGCGCGGTCGATGGCCCGCTGATGGGTGTGGTAAGATTGCCACAATTTCAGCGGGCTCGCCTGTGGCCCCAGTACCACAAAACTGTATCTCGGGCGCAGGATCGCATCGGTCAGATCCCGGGTAATAGCCTTTTGAATCAAAGCGTTACGACGAGAGACCGCGGACGAGGCGAGCAGGCATTCTCCTTGCTCAACGGCATTGTGCAGTTCCCCGTCGCCTGAGAGGCACATGGACGCACAGCGCACACTTCGTCGTCAGATTTCTTGTGTCGGAATCGGACTTCATTCCGGCAACAAGGTCAACCTTTCACTCAAGCCAGCGCCTTGCGATTTCGGCATTCGGTTCCGCCGGACTGATCTTGGCGATCACGAAGTGCCGGCGACCGTTCACAATCTGGCCGGCATTCAGCTCGCGACCGGGTTGTCGCGGAACGAAGTGTCGGTCGAGACGGTAGAGCATCTGCTGGCTGCGCTGACATCGGTCGGCATCGACAATGTGCTGGTCGAGCTCAATTCCCCGGAAGTGCCGATCATGGACGGCAGCGCCGCGCCGTTCATTTATCTGATTCACGAAGCGGGCGTGAAGCGCCTGGCGGCGCCGCGCAAGTATCTGAAGATCGTCCGCCCGATCGCCATCTCGCGCGGCGACAAGCGGATCGCGCTGTATCCGTCGGACCACTTCAAAGTCACCTACAGCATCAGCTTCGATCACCCGTTGCTCCGGCACCAGTCGCGCACGATCCGCATCACGGAAGAGTCCTTCGTCGAAGACGTCGCGCCGGCGCGCACGTTCACGTTCCTGAAAGACGTCGAGATGATGCGCCAGAACGGATTGGCGCTCGGCGGATCCCTCGAGAACGCCATCGTGCTCGGCGAGACCGGCATCCTGAACAACGCGCTCCGCTTCGAGGACGAGTTCGTTCGTCACAAGATCCTCGATGCGATTGGCGACCTCGCGCTCGTCGGCTATCCGGTCATCGGGCACCTGGTCGCGCACCGCGCGGGCCACGCGCTCCACACCGAGTTCGCTGCGAAAGTCCTGGAGGAAACCCAGGCCTGGCGTCTGGTCGAGGCTTCGGGCGAGAGCGTGATGCCGCTGCCGGTCGGCGTCAAAGACGCGGCGCCACGCCTGGCGAACTGAGTCCGGTCGACATCTCGAAGAGAATGCCACGAAGATTCGAAGATCCCAACGATCTTGGTTCTCTTCGTGTTTTTGTGGCTTGTTTGCTTCGTGTCTCGACGCAGCCGTTAGATCACGAGCAGCGTGCGCGTCGTCGTCGGTGACCCGCAGCGCTCGAACCAGTCAATTCCTTCACTGACCAGATCGAACTTCAGGGCATAACGGCCGGGCGTCGCCGGCGCCGGGATTTCGATGGCCACGTCGGTGCTCGCCCCGGGCGGGAGCGCCGCCGGCAGCCACGCGCGCGCGAAGTCCCGATTGAGCATGGCCCCATCGGTCCCGCACAGCTGCGCGCCCAGACGCACGAGCCGCCGGCCGTATGTGGCCTGTGCGGGGAACGGACGCGTCGAGAGGTTGCGAATCCGCGTCCGCACCTGCAGTGCGCGGCCCGATCGCGCGATGAGCGGAACGCCCGGGACGAGCGTCCGGACGTCGATGCGGGCCGCCGGCGTCGCGCCGGGAATCGCGTTGCCCAGGTTGTTGTCGTCCCAGATCTCGTGGCGGATGGCGTCGACATCCGGCGAGCCAGGAACGAACCGGCGAGAGTACGAGTCTTCCGGGTGATCCGTCAACTCCCAGCATAGGCGGTCGACGCCGACGTCTGCGGCAAGCTCCCGGGCGCGCGACATCTCGGCGTCATTGTCGTTCCACTTGAAGAGAATGTAGCGCCAGTTGAGGAATGGCAGATCGCGGCCGGATCGCCGCTTCTCATCCGCCATCGCCCGCAGGTTCTGAAGGGCGGTGTCGAAACGGCCTCGCTGGCGGTACCGCGCGTAAGTCTCCTGCGTGGCGCCGTCAATGGAGAACGTGACTTCGTCGATGCCGGAGTGCACCAGCCGTCTGGCCTGCGCCTCGGTGAGCGCCAGGCCGTTGGTGCTGGTGTAGAGGTAGACGTTCGGAAAACGCGCCTTGATGTACTCGCACATCTCGACCGCGCGCTTGTGAAGGAACGCCTCTCCGTAGTTGAAGAAGTCGATCCGCACCAGCGAAGTGCCGACTTCGTCCACGACGCGTGTGAACAGATCGAAGTCGAGCATGCCGGCCTGCCGTGTGCGCGTAATGCCCGTCTCGGGGGCGCAGCACGCCTGCGCGCAGGAGATGTTGCATGCCGCGGTGCATTCGATGTACAGCCGCGAGGGAAGAGCCCCCGCGTCGATCGACCGGACGAGGGGCGGCTCGTCTTTCTTCAGCGGAAGCTTCAGCGGGCAATCGCCGCAGAACTTCGAACCGCCGGTGTTGAGGTCGCCCCGCAGGCTGGTGATGGTCGAACCGGTCCAGATGTCGCGCACTGTAGCGGTGCGGGTATCCCCGAGGACGCGATGGCCGTACGGGTCGGCGCAGCCGCAGACGATCCGCCCGTCGCACAACATCACCAGCGTGCTCCACGGCCAGGAGCAGTGGAAGCGCGTGGACAGGAAGTTCAGGCTCACTTCTTCGTGAGCTTCTTCATGTACGCCTCGAGCTTGTCGTTCTCGTATTTGACGGTGTTGAGAAACAGGCTCTCAGCGAGGTACGTGCGGCGCTCCTGGTCGTCCATCTGCTCGATGAGATGGTGAATCTCCTTCACCATGTCCTCGAACGAGCGTTCGAGCTCCCGTTTGGCGGTGACTTCCTGGTAGAGCGCTTCCATCACGGCAAGCAGGTCGCCGTCGAGGCTGATGGGCGCGCCGGTGGTGGTTTTGATGGTGCGCATCTTATGCCCCGAAGCTCTTGACGGCGCTCGGCTCATCGGCATGGATCTCGATGAAATTCTGCGCACCGGTCATCGTCAGCATCGTCTCAACGCGTTTCTGCACGCCGGACAGTTTCAGGTGCCCGCCGGCGGTGTGCACCTGCCGGTACAGGTCCATGAGGCAGCCGATCGTGGCGCTGTCCACGTAGGTGACGGGCGACATGTCGATGAGAATCTCCCGCTGTCCGGCGGCGACCAGGCCGCTGACCGCCGTCGAGAAATCTCCCAGGATCGGGTACATCAGCCGCGTCTCGCCGACGCGAACGATGGAGACGCCGCCCTGCTGCTCGGTTTTGACATTCATCAGTAGGCTCCCGTGCGTTTGGTGACCGCGCCGGTTGGGCTGTATTCGTTTCCGCGCAGCTTGCGGATCTGACGCGCCAGCTCGGTCCGGCCGCGGTTGATGCGCGACTTGACCGTGCCCTCCGGCAGGCGGAGTCGATCCGCGATTTCCTGATACGACATCTCCTGGATGTCGCGCATGAGCACGGCCGTCCGGAGGGTATCGGGCAACGCGGACAGCGCCTGCTTCAGCAAGAGCACGCGATCGCGCTGTTCCAGCGCCGCGACCGGCCCGGGTTCGGCCGTCGCCGGCGCGAGCTCACCCGTGTCGACTTCCCGATCGATCGTTTCGCGCTCCTTGCGGACGCTGCGGTAGTGATCGATGCACAGATTGCGGCTGATGCTGATCAGCCACGTCTGGAAATTCGCGCGCCGGTCGAACGTGTCGAGCGATTTGAAAATCTTGAGGAAGATGTCCTGAGCGAGATCCTCCGCCTCATCGTGCTTGCCGACGAACTTGTATGCGACGTTGAAGACCTTGCGCCAGTACTGACGGACGATCTGCTCCCAGGCGAGCTGATCGCCGGCCAGACAGCGTTGAATGAGCGACTCGATGACGTCCGGTGAATCCGACGGCATGAAGGATTGGGTAGAATAGCGTATCACGTTGCCACAGCCATCCGGGTTCTTCCGACTCCCGTCTTCGTCTGGACGCGAGCTCGCCTGCGACGGCGTCTCGCTCGCGACGATTGTCGAGCAAGCGGGCACACCGCTGTACGTTTACAGCGCGCCGCTCATTCGGGCGCGCTATCGCGAGATCGACGCAGCGTTTGGCGACTATCCCCACGCCGTTCACTACGCGCTCAAGGCGAATTCGACGCTGGCGATCGCCCGTCTGCTGCACAGCCTCGGCAGCGCTGCAGACGCGAACTCGATCTGGGAAATAGACGTCGCCCGGGCCGCAGGGTTCGAGCCGCGCGAACTGGTCTTCACCGGCGTCGGCAAGTCGCCCGCGGAGCTCGAGTGCGCGGTCGCGCTCAACGTCAAGGCGATCAACGTCGAATCGTCCGGCGAGTTGTCGCGGGTGGAGGAGATTGCCGTGCGCTTGGGGCGCGTCGCGCGCGTCGCCGTCCGCGTCAATCCCGACGTGGATGCCAGGAGCCACCCGCATATCTCGACCGGCCTGAAAATCAACAAGTTCGGCATCCCGGTCGACGATGCGCGCGCGCTGACGGCGTCGATGTCGGGCCGCTCCGCGTTACGGCTGGTTGCGGTGCATGTTCATGTCGGAAGTCAGGTCACGAGCCTCGAGCCGCTTCGTCGCTCGGCAGCGATCGCGGCCGGCTTCAGTCGGGAACTGGTCGCGAAGGGTGCGCAGCTCGAGTACATCGATCTCGGCGGCGGTCTCGGCGTTTCCTATGACGAGACACCCGTCCCGACGCCGACGGAGTACGTGCGAGCGCTCGTCGCAGAAGTCCGATCGTCGGGCCTGCCGATTGTCGTCGAGCCTGGCCGATCGATGATCGCGCCGGCCGGCGCGCTCGTCGCCCGCGTCGTGGACATCAAGCCGAGGACGGCGACCAGTGAGTTCGTCATCCTCGATGCCGGCATGACCGAGTTGATGCGCCCGGCTCTCTACGGTGCATTTCACCGTATCGAGGCGGTTGCCGAGCGCGACGGGCCGAAGCGTGAATACGAGATCGTCGGGCCGGTCTGCGAGAGCAGCGATGTACTCGGCCGCGACCGCGTGCTGCCGCCGCTCGAGGTGGGTGATCTGGTCGCGATCCGCGACGCGGGCGCCTACGGCGCCGTGATGGCGTCCAACTACAATCGTCGTCCCATGCCGGCCGAAGTGCTCGTGGATGCGGTCGACGGCGGCTCGTGGCGCGTGATCCGGCGCCGCCAGACCGTGTCCGATCTGATGGCGCTGGAGTCATGACGGGACACATCATCGCCTTCGAAGGGCTGGATCAGAGTGGCAAGCAGACGCAGGCAGAACAGCTGCGCGACCGACTGAAGGAAGAGGGTCGCAAATCCAGGCTGGTCTCGTTTCCCGATTACGGCACGTCGATTGGCGAAGAAATCGCCCGCGCGCTCCAGGGCGAGCGCGAATACGGCGCCGACGTCATGCAGCTGCTCTACGTCGCGAACCGCTACGAGCGCAAACAGGATCTCCAGCGCTGGCTCGATGGCGGGCTCGTGCTCGTGTGCGACCGGTACACGGCGTCCAGCGTGGCGTACGGCGAAGCCTTCGGTCTCGATGCGGCCTGGCTGACGGAAATCCAGAAATTTCTCCCGCCACCGGCGCTCACGATTCTGCTCGATATCGCGCCCGAGACCGCGGTCGCGCGGAAGTCGGCGGATCGCGATCGGTACGAGCGCGATCTCGCCATGCAGGCCCGCGTGCGGCAGAGTTATCTGCGGCAGGCGTCGGCCGGCGGCTGGGCCGTTCTCGACGGGGAGAGAGCCAAGGATCTCATCGCCGCCGATGTTCTGGCCGCGGCGAAATCCGTCCTGGCCTGATTCAGCGTCGGGCGTCCACCACTCGCGCCGCCGTCAGTGCGCGGACGTCAGCGACGCCGGCGCTTCTGAGCGCCTGGGCGCATCCTTCCAATGTCGCACCAGTGGTGCTCACGTCGTCCACCAGGACGACGGTCGCGCCGATCAATCGCCGCGCGTGACGCGTCGTCATAAAGGCTCCTTCGAGATTCTGTCGGCGCTCGGCGGCCGAGAGTTGCGCCTGCGGTGCCGTCGAACGCACGCGCGCCAGCGCCTCGACGACCGGTAGCCCGAGATGCCGCGCCAGGTCGCGCGCCTGGTTGAAACCACGTTCGCGCCGACGAGACGGATGGAGGGGCACTGGCACGACCGACGTCACGCCCTGCAGAACGTCCGCTCCGCGGGCTCGCATCAGCTCGCCGAGCGGACGCGCGAGCGATCGTCGTGCGTCGTACTTCAGCGCGTGGACGATCGCGCGCAGGGCCCCGTCATACGCGCCAATCGCCCGCGCTCGACTGACGCACAGCCTCGCACCCTGGCAACGGCGACAGATCCGGAGCGCGCACCTGAGGTCATCGCCTCCCGATGGCCTGATTCTCGAATCGCCGTCGAGAGTCGAAAGCGGATCGCCGCACGCATCGCAGACCGGAGGTGTCAGCGGGAGAATGGAGGCCCAGCAGGAACCACAGACCGCGCCGCGGGTGGGATATTCGAGCGGCGTGTCACACGCGGCGCACGGCGGTGCCAGAATGACGACGGCGAGTCCGTCGATGGCGAGAAGAAACGTGTCGGTCAGCCGGCGGGCGAGAGTTCCACGCGTTCCGCGCTGCCCCAAAGCCGTTCGAGGCCATAGAACATCCGCGTCTCCGGCGCGAACACATGCACGATGAAGTCGAAGAAATCGAGAAGAATCCACTCGGCGCGGTCGTAGCCTTCGACGTGCGCGGGCCTGACGCCGTCGGCCGACAGCATCTCCATCACTGAGTCCGCGATCGCGCGCGCCTGCCGAGGGTTGGTGCCGGACGCAATCACGAAGTAGTCGGTGAACCCGGCGGCCTTCCGCAAGTCGAGGACCGTGAGGTCGACCGCCTTCTTGTCCTCGGCGGCGCGGACCGCGCGCTCGACTTGCGCAGGGAGACGCCGGATCGTTCTGCGCTGCTCAGTCTTCGCCATGCAACCTGCCTGCCTGTGTGGCCCTGCCCGCGTCCACTGCCCGCCGGCCCGGAGTCATCGACGAGTAAAGTCCGTGCTGTTCAATGTGTTGCTGCACGGTGGCGGGTACGAGCCCGTCGAGGCTTCCGCCGTGCTCGCAGTGCTGGCGGATCGCACTGGATGACACATCCTGCGTCTGCGCCTCGATCAAAATGATCGCCGGATCGATCTGCGCGATTGCGTCGAGCGGCGGCCGCACCATGCGATCGGCGAGCAGCGGCAGCCGGCGCGGCATGAAATCCACCGGAAACCCGGGTCGCGACACGACGACAAAGTGCGCGTCGCCCAGGATGGCCGGGTAGTCTTTCCAGGTGCCCACGTCCGCGAACGCATCCGCGCCGAGGATGAAGAAGAGCTCGCATGGCGCGTATTCGCGCTCGTGGAATTTCTTCAGTGTGACCGACGTGTACGACGGCGCTGGCGTTCGCAGTTCGAGGTCCGATGCTCGCCAGCCGCTGCGGCCGCCCACCGCCATCGACGTCATGGCGAAGCGATGAAACGCCGACGCGAATGGCTGCGGCCGATGCGGCGGGACGTTTGCCGTGATGATGTACAGGCGCTGCAGATTGAGCGCGAGCACGGCCGCATCGCCCACGTCGAGATGTCCGTTGTGGATCGGATCGAATGTGCCTCCGAGAATGCCGATTCGGCGAGGATTCGAGCGCACGCGATCAGGCCGCCGACAGCCGCGCGGCCGTCAGCTGACGCCAGAGGGCTTCGAGGAGCTCGGGGACACCGGCGCCGGTGGCGCCCGAGATTCGGAAGAAGGGAAGCTTCAGGGCCTTGGCGCGCTTCTCGAGCCGCCCGACCGCCGGCTCGCCATCCACGCCCGCCGCGTCCATCTTGTTGGCGGCGACCAGTTGCGGTTTTGCCGCCAGCTCCGGCTGGAAGCGTTCGAGTTCGCGTCGCACGGTATCCAGATCCTCAACCGGATCACGCCCGCTCGCGCCGGACATGTCGACCAGGTGCACCAGCACCTTCGTGCGCTCGAGGTGACGCAAAAAGCGATGCCCGAGGCCGTGTCCGCGGTGGGCGCCTTCGATGAGGCCGGGCACGTCGGCCACGACGAAGCTGCGGTCGTCGCTCAAACCGACCACGCCGAGATTGGGCGTCAGTGTCGTGAACGGGTAGTCTGCGATCTTCGGCCGCGCGGCCGAGATGCGCGCGATGAGCGTGGACTTTCCGGCGTTGGGGAATCCGACGAGCCCGACGTCGGCGAGCAGTTTCAATTCGAGTCGCAGATCCTTGATCTCGCCGGGCTCGCCCGGCTGAACCTTGCGCGGCGCGCGATTGGTCGACGAAGCAAAATGCGCGTTCCCGAGTCCGCCTCGTCCACCCTTGGCGACCAGCACGCGCTGACCGGATTCCGCAAGGTCGGCGAGCAGCTTCAGCGGTTGCGCCGCATCGCCGGGTTTTTCGTAGACGAGCGTGCCGATGGGCACGGCGAGCTCGAGATCGTCGGCGGTCTGACCGGTGCGGTTGGATCCTTCGCCGTGACGTCCGCGGTCGGCCTGGAACTCGGGATGGAAGCGGAAATTGATCAAGGTGTTCGTATGAGGACTGGCGACCACATAGACCGATCCGCCCTGGCCCCCGTCGCCGCCGCTCGGGCCTCCGCGAGGGACGCGGATCTCGCGCCGGAACGCCAGACAGCCGCGCCCGCCGTGGCCGGCCTCGACGTGAATATCAACCTCGTCGACAAACATGGGATAGTGAATCGGGTAATCTGGTAATCGGGTAATCTGGTAATTGGATTGTTGGATTGATGTGAATCTTCAATCCCCAATCCTCAATCAATTACCAAATTACCCGATTACCAAATTACCCAATTCTGGGATTATTCGACCGGCAGGATGCTGATGACGCGGCCTCGCGCGCCGTGGTCCTCGAAGCGCACACGGCCCTGTACCTTTGCGAAGATCGTGTCGTCCTTGCCGATGCCCGCGTTGAGGCCGGGCCGGAATCGTCGTCCTCGCTGACGAACGATGATCGTCCCGCCGGTGACGACGTTGCCGTCGTGCGCCTTCACGCCCAGCCGCTGCGAATTGGAATCGCGGCCGTTTCGTGAGCTGCCTTGTCCTTTTTTATGAGCCATTGGGTGATCCTGTGAACGCCCGCGATCGTTACGTCAGAATGTCTGTGATGCGCACGCGCGTGAACACGGCCCGATGGCCCTTCGTGTTGCGCTGACCCTTGCGCCGCTTCTTCTTGAACACGCGGATCTTCGGGCCGCGCGCTTCGCCGTCGACGACGCCGACGATTCTCGCGTTCGCGACGAACGGCGCGCCGGCGACGATTTCGCCATTGTCTTTTTCGACCAGGAGGACCTGCTCGAGCGTCACGGTGGCGCCCGGTTCGGCGACCGCTCCCGGGACGGTGGCGAAGTCGCCGGGGCTGACCTTCAGCTGATGACCACTCGTCTGGATGATGGCGTACATAGTCGACACCTGCGCAAAAGGAACAGTTTACAGCCGATTGTCGGCGGTTGTAAAGCGGACAGGCCCTACTTGAGGAGCACCCGGGTGCCTTTGATCTTCTGGCTGCTGAGTGCGCTGAGGAAGTTGGGCACCAGCCGGTCCATCAGCTCGAAGTAGGAGGAGAGCGCCGGCGTGTTCTGCTGCGAGTTATAGAGGATCTCCTCGCGGTAGCTCTCCGAGTACATGGTCGCGCCCGTCCGCCCGTCGATGAACACGAACTTCGGGCGGAGGATGAATCCCTTCCGCTCCATGTAGGTGCGCACCGGCATCACGCGCCGGCGTCCGAAGCTGTCGTACTCCTCGACGTCCCGCTGCACGTATCCCGACCGCGAGTGCGGCGAGAAGAGCACCGTGCCCGTAACGATGAGCGGGTTCTGGAATTCTTCGCCGATACGCTTCCAGTAGGCGGTGTTCGCGAAGACGCGCTCGTACGGCTCGAGATCCTTTTCTTCCTTGATCTGTTTCGGCAGGGCGACGCCCTGGGGCTGTGGTGTGCGCACGCCGCCGTTGTCGCTGGCGGGATGATCATCGACCGCGAGGATGAGACCGCCGCCCTGATCCGCCGCCACGTCCATCAAAGGGAGCAGGTCCGCGTCGATGACCCGAAGCGTCGACTTCGTACGGAGCTGACTGCGAAGCAGGCGAACGGTCTCCTGGTTCGCATCCACGTCTTCGGAGCCGCCCGCGACGAAGCCGGCGACGAGCACGCGCTGGAACGGCGTGACGTCCATCTTCGGCTGGATAGGCGTTTCGATCGGAATCTCGTAGTAGCTCGTGCCGCCGCAGCTGATCAGGAGCGCGGCGCAGGTGGCCGAGAACACCGCGGCGATCAGCCTACGATTTGTCTTTCTCGGCGCTCGTCCGGTCATTGATTTCCTTGAACAGCTCGTAGTTCTGTCTTATCTGCGAATTATTGGGATCGATTTCGAGAGCCTTCTCGTAGGCTTTTCTCGCCTTCTGGAGCTGACCTTCGTGTTCGTAGGCGATCGCCAGATCGTTGAAGGCGGCGGCGTAGGTCGGGTCCAGCTCGACGGCCTTTTCCCATCGGTAGATCGCTTCGTGCCACAGGCCGCGCTGGGCGACGCTGATGCCGAATTCGACCTGCGATCGGGCATCGCTCTTGCGCGTCAGCCCAGGCGGGCGCCGCCGATGCGATGCCGACGAACGCGACGAGCGCGATGCGCAGGCTCATGACTGGATGCCTCCACTATAGCGACTCGCCGCAAACCCACGCAAGGCATTTGGGGCGAACCACATCCAGCCGAGCAAGCCATGTGCCACGAAAAGATTGAGGAAACCGGCCTGAATGGTGACGGAGAACGATCGCACGATTTACGAAACGTGGTCGGCGCTGCCTGATAATAGATGACGGAGGTCGGGCCGGCCGCTGACACGCGCCGGTCCGGCCTCGTGTTTTTTGAGCGCGGCCAGTCACCGGTGCGCGATCCGGAGGTGGCCGTGGCCCAGTTTGTCGAGACTGATCCCACCAACGCGACGTGCTTCGTCGCACTCTCCCTCTTGCCATGTTGGACCTGGTCCCGCGTCGCGGAGACGTTGCGCCGAGGCACTGCACCATCCGACACGCTCGACCGCATGCTGCAGCGGCATTACCGTGATCAGCCCGGACGGCGACGCGAACTGCTCACGCTCGCCAGAGCCGCCCTTGATCGGGCCGCGGCCGGTGGGATTGCACCCGTTTACTGGCAGGACGCGTCGTATCCAGCTAGCGCTGACGACACTCGCTGATCCGCCTCCCGTGCTCTGGACGCGCGGATCGGTGGATGTGTTCGAGCGGCCGTGCGTTGCTATCGTCGGTGCTCGCGCGGCGTCGCCGTACGGACTCTCCGTTGCCGAGCGCCTCGCCGCAGACCTCGCGGCTGCCGGCCTCGTCGTCGTCAGCGGCATGGCGCGCGGCGTCGATTCCGCCGCGCACCGCGGTGCGCTCGACGCGTCGGGCGCGACCGTCGCCGTCCTGGGTTCCGGCATCGACGTGATCTACCCGCCCGAACACGCGCCGCTCGCGGACGCGATCGCGGCAACGGGGCTGCTCGTCAGCGAGCTCGTGCCCGGGACGCCGCCGCTGCCCATCTTCTTCCCGCTGCGCAACCGCATCATCAGCGGGCTGTCGCGCGCCGTCGTGGTGATTGAAGCGGGGGAGCGGAGCGGCTCGCTCATCACGGCCCGGATGGCGCTCGAACAGGGCCGCGACGTCCTGGCGGTGCCAGGTAACGTCTTGAGCGGGCGTAACCGGGGCGCCCATGGCCTCTTACGGGACGGTGCAAAGATTGTGGAGTCCGCGGACGATATCTTGGAGGAGCTGGGCATGGGAGCGCTGGCGCCGAGCGCGCCATCGCCGATGGCCGACCCGATTCTGGCCTGCCTGGTGCCCGGCGAACCGAGCGATCTCGACGAGATTTCCGAGCGAACAGGCTTGAGCGCGACGCGTCTGCTGGCGCGCTTGTTCGAGCTCGAGCTGCAGGGCGCCGTCAGTCGTGTGGGGGGCGGCCGATTCGTGCGTTCTTGACAGTTCGTGCTAGGGTGGGAAAAAGGCTGAGGGCTCAGGGTTCCGGTCTGAAGGCGAAAAAGGTTTCATGGCAAAAGCGCTCGTCGTGGTCGAATCGCCTGGGAAGGCGAAGACCATCAACAAATATCTCGGTCGTGACTACAAGGTGATCGCGTCGATGGGCCACATCCGCGATCTGCCTAAGAGCAAGCTGGGCGTGGACGTCGAGAACGACTTCGCGGAGGAGTACGAATCGATCGAATCGCGCAAGAAGGTCATCAAGGAATTGAAGGACGCCGCCAAGGACGCGTCGGACATCTACGTCGCAACCGACCCCGACCGCGAGGGCGAGGCGATCGGCTGGCACCTCACGCAGGAGCTGAAGGGCAAGAAGCGGAAGATCTACCGCCTGACGTTCAACGAGATCACCAAGAAAGCCGTTCAGGAGGCGCTCAATCATCCGCGTTCGATCGACGAGAAGATGGTCGCCGCCCAGCGAGCGCGGCGCGTCCTCGACCGACTTGTGGGTTACAAGATCAGCCCGCTGCTCTGGGATAAGGTCCGTCGCGGCCTCAGCGCCGGACGCGTCCAGTCGGTGGCACTGAAGCTGGTCTGCGATCGCGAGCGGGACATCGAAGCGTTCGTGCCCGACGAGTACTGGAACATCTTCGCGCGGCTGGCTGGTGCGCAGCCGCCGGAATTCGATGCGAAGCTGGTCAAGAAAAGCGGCGACGCGATCAAGGTCGGAAGCGACGAGCAGTCGCAGTCCGTTCTCGCCGATCTGGAGGGCGCTCGCTGGATTGTCTCGTCGGTCACGACCAAAGAGCGCAAGCGTCACGCACCTCCGCCGTTCATCACCAGCAAGCTGCAGCAGACCGCGCGCTTCCCGGTCAAGAAGACCATGATGATCGCGCAGCAGCTGTACGAAGGAGGCATCGAGGTGCCCGGATTGACCGGGGGCCTCATCACGTACATGCGCACGGACTCGGTCCGCGTGGCGGACGAGGCGCTCGTCGCGGTTCGCGAGTTCATCAAGAAGGCATTCGGCGAGGAGTCGCTGCCCGAGAAGCCCAACTTCTACAAGACGAAATCGGACGCGCAGGACGCGCACGAGGCGATTCGCCCGACCTCGCTCGAGCACGATCCGGAGACCGTCAGGGCGTATCTCACGGCGGATCAGGTACTCGCTGTATCGCCTCATCTGGAACCGCTTCGTGGCGTCGCAAATGCCGCCGGCCACCTTCGACGAAACGACCGTGGACATCACGGCCGGCGACTATCTGTTCCGGGTCAAGGGGACGGTACCCAAGTTCGCGGGCTGGATGGCGACCTACGGCCTCGTCCCGGGTCAGACCGAAAAGGATGACAACGACGGCCGCGCGCGCGAGTCGGGGGACGATGAAGAGGCGGACGCCGTATCGGGTGTGTTGCCGCCGCTCGCCGAAGGCGATGTGCTCGACCTTCGCACCATTCGTCCCGAGCAAAAATTCACGCAGCCACCGCCCCGATTTTCGGAAGCCACGCTCGTGAAAGAGCTCGAGGAGAACGGCATCGGACGGCCGAGCACGTATGCGTCGATCATCGCCGTGCTGCAAGACCGCGAGTACGTTCACAAGATCGAGGGGCGCTTCAAGCCGTCCGCGCTCGGTCGGATGATCACCGACCTCCTCACCAAGAGCTTCGACGACATCATCGACGTCGACTACACGCGATCGCTCGAAGAAGATCTGGACAAGATCGAACAGGGCAAGACCGACTACACGCGGACGCTGACGGAGTTCTACAAGAAGTTCAAGAAGGACCTGGCGCGGGCGGGCAAGGAGATGATCGATCTCAAGAAGGGGATCGAGATCGGCGAGGCGTGCGACAAATGCGGTTCGCCGATGCTGAAACGTGTCGGCAAGTTCGGTCTGTTCATCGCGTGCAGCGCGTATCCCGACTGCACGAACACGCGCGAGGTGGAACAGCAGGAGCCCGAAACCGAGAGCGGCGAGGAAGAGATCGAGCCGTGCGAGAACTGCGGCAAGCCGATGGCGGTCAAGCGAGGCCGCTTCGGCCAGTTCCTCGCGTGCACCGGGTATCCCGAGTGCAAGACCACGCGCAAGCTGATCGCGACCAAACAGGGGGGACTGCGCGCCGCGAAGCCGGATCAGATCCTGGACGAGAAGTGTCCGCGCTGCAGCTCGAACCTGGTCATCAAGCAGGGCCGCTACGGCGAATTCACGGCGTGCACCAACTATCCCGAGTGCAAGTACGTCAAGCACAAGACGACGGGTGTGAAGTGCCCGAAGGACGCCGACAAGGGCGGCGAAGTCGTCGAACGGAAGTCGAAGCGCGGCAAGATCTTCTTCGGCTGTTCCAATTACCCGGACTGCGACTTCGTGCTCTGGAACCGACCCATCGCGGAAGCGTGCCCGTCCTGCGGTACTCCGTTTCTGGTCGAGAAGATCACCAAACGTCACGGCCGGCAGGTGCTGTGCAACACCGAGGACTGCGATTACTCGCGGTCTGAAGCGCTGCCGGAATCGGCCGCGTAGCGGACTCGCGGGCGTCGAGTTCTCGAACCGCGCCACTCCGGCGCACCGCGCGAACCCATTTCCAGTTTTCCGCCTTTCGTGTCAACGTTGTCCCGCATGGTCGACATCGTCGGCGGGGGGCTCGCGGGCTGTGAGGCGGCTTGGCAGGTTGCGTCGCGGGGAATTCGGGTCACGCTTCACGAGATGCGGCCGACTCGTGCGACGGCCGTTCACAAGACCCATCGACTCGCCGAGCTCGTCTGCAGCAATTCGTTTCGCGGTGACAAGCTCGATAACGCCGTCGGGCTACTGAAGGCCGAGATGCGAAGACTCGGTTCCCTGGTCCTTCAGGCTGCCGACGCGAGCCGCGTGCCCGCCGGCGCGGCTCTGGCGGTCGACCGCGAACGCTTTTCCAGCGTCATGACAGATTCGATCGCCAGTCATCCGCTGATCACGGTCGTTCGCGGCGAGGTGACGTCCGTTCCCGAATCGAGCGACGAGTCGCCGGTGATCATTGCCACGGGGCCGCTGACGTCCGATGCGCTGGCGTCGCAGATCGCACGGCTGGTCGGCGGCGATCATCTCTATTTCTACGACGCCATCAGTCCGATAGTGCTCGCCGAGACCATCGATCGCTCGAAGGTCTTTCGCGCGTCACGCTGGGGGCGCAGTCTCGGCCCCGCGGCATCGTCGTGCGGTGCGGGCGAATCCGACGGCGATTATCTGAATTGTCCGCTGACGCGTGAAGAATACGACCGCTTCTACGACGCGCTCACGCGGGCGGAGTCGGCAACGGTGCATGATTTCGACAAGGAACGCTTCTTCGAGGGCTGCCTGCCAATCGAGGTGATGGCGCACCGTGGTCACGACACGCTGCGCTTCGGCCCGATGAAACCCGTCGGCCTCGTCAATCCGGTGACCGGCCGCGAACCCTACGCGGCGGTGCAACTCCGGCAGGACACGCTCGCCGCCGATCATTTCAGCCTCGTCGGGTTTCAGACGCAGATCAAGTGGGGCGATCAGGCGCGCGTGCTCAAGCTGATCCCCGGGCTCGAATCAGCCGAGTTCGTTCGCTTCGGCATGGTCCACCGCAACACGTACATCAACGGACCGAGAGTCCTGGCCGAGACATGGCAGGTCCGATCGCGCCCGTCGCTGTTTTTCGCCGGACAGATGTCGGGCGTCGAAGGCTACGTCGAGTCGGCGGCGTCGGGTCTCATCGCGGGCGTCAACGCGGCGGCACTCGCGCGGGGCGGGGACGCATCAGCGCCGCCGAGAACGACCGCCATCGGTGCGCTGGGTTATTACGCGTCGCACGCGAATCCGGAGCGGTACGATCCCTCGAACATCACATTCGGGATCATGGAGCCACTCGCCGGCTCGCCGCCCGGAAAGAAGCAGCGCAACCTCGCGATCGCCGAGCGTGCCCTCGCCGCCCTCGACGTGTGGATCGCCGGTCGGCGTCTGACACCGGCGCCGGAACCTCCGTGCCTGGCACTGGGAGCTCCCGACGCCGTGCCTGGCACCGACATGCCTGACTTTGGTTGATCTCGGTGCCAGGTGCGGCTTACATGACACATTTGAAAGAATTTATCGAGTTCATGCGTTTGAACAGAAACGCGTCGGCCCACACCGTGCGGGCCTACGAAAGCGACCTGACCCAGCTCGTCGTCCACGTCGCGCGCGAACGGGGAATCACGCGCGCCGACGTGACCGCCGACCACCTCGACCGCGATGCGATTCGCAGCTTTCTCGCCGCGTTACACAAGGGCGGCCGCACGCGCGCCAGCACGGCCCGCAAGCTCTCCGCCGTGCGGATGTTCCTCAAATACCTGCGCCGCGAGGAAATCATCGACGACGACCCCGGCGCGCTGATTGCGACGCCGAAGCGTGAGGTGCGCATGCCTGCGCACCTGTCGGAACGCGAGATGGAAGCGCTGCTGTCGGCGCCGCCGACCGACTCGCCGCTCGGACGCCGGGACCGTGCGATCCTCGAGCTCTTCTACGCGTCCGGACTGAGACTGAGCGAACTCGTCGGCATCGACGATGACGACATCGATCTCGCGTCGAAACGCGTTCGCGTGCTGGGCAAGGGTGGCAAGGAGCGGATCGTGCCGTTCAATCAGAGCGCGACCCGCGCGGTGCGCGAGTACCTGAAGGTTCGTCATCAGCTGATGAAGGCTCGGCAAGCGATCGACCGTCAACGCGTCAGGAGTCGCCGAGGCGATCCGTTGTTCGTGAACTACCGCGGAGGTCGCCTGACGGTCCGCAGCGTGGACCGGCTGGTGCGCCGCTACGTCGCCGCGACGAGCGCGCGGACGGGCATCAGCGCGCACGCGCTTCGCCACTCGTTCGCGACGCATCTGCTGCAACGTGGCGCCGATCTGCGCGCGATTCAGGAACTTCTCGGCCACGCCCGCCTCAGCACCACACAGCGATACACGCACGTGAATGCGGCGCAGTTGCTTGCCTCGTACATGCAGAGTCATCCGCGGGCGACCAAATCGACAGGGGGGACGTAAGGCAGGAGCGTCGGGAAGGGCGGGAGGGGGAGGAGACGGGAAGGCCGGGAAGGTGAACCGATCCAGCTTCTCCGCCTGTCCCGCCCTTCCCGCCGATCCTGCCTGAGACGTGTTACGACGCCGCCGCCACCGGCGGCTGCTGCGCGAGCGGTGCGGCACGCCGGCCGCGCGGGAACTCGATGCCCAGTGTTTTGATCTTGTAGTTCATCACGCGCGGGCTGATCGAGAGCAGCTCCGCTGCGTCCTTCTGCACCCAGTTGGACATCTTGAGCGCTTCCACGAGCGCGTGACGTTCGATGTCCTCGAGCGCGATACCCGTCGGCGGAATCTTCACGACCGCCGCATGGTCCCGGCTGCCGCCGGCCGTCGGCACCTCGCCGAGCCGCAGATCGACGGACGCAATCGCCCGCCCTTCCGCCAGCAGAATCGCGCGCTCGATCGTGTTTTCGAGCTCGCGGATGTTGCCCGGCCAGTTGTAGCGCATCAGGAGCTTCTGTGCGTCGGGCTCGAGGCCGTCGATCTTCTTCTTGAGCTCGGCTGCGAAGCGGCGCAGGAACGAGTTCGCCAGCGGGACGATGTCGTCCTTCCGCTCGCGGAGCGGCGGCATCTCGATCGACACGACGTTCAGTCGGTAGTACAGATCCTCGCGGAACTGTCCCGCCTGGACCATCGACGGCAGATCCCGGTTCGTCGCCGCAATCAAACGGACATCGACGCGCAGCGTGCGAGTCCCGCCCAGGCGTTCGAACTCGTGCTCCTGGAGCACGCGGAGGATCTTCGCCTGCGTACTCGGGCTCATGTCGCCGATTTCGTCCAGGAACAGCGTGCCGCCATCCGCCTGCTCGAACCGGCCGATGCGCTGCTTGTCCGCCCCCGTGAACGCGCCCTTCTCGTGGCCGAAGAGCTCCGACTCGAGCAGGTTTTCCTGCAGCGCCGCGCAGTTCACCTTGACGAAGTTGCGCGAGTTTCTGAGCGAGTTGTGGTGAATGGCTCCCGCGATGAGCTCCTTGCCGGTGCCCGTTTCGCCGCGAATGAGCACCGTCGTGTTGCTCTTCGCCACCTTCTTGACGATGTCGAGCACGCGCTGAAGCGCCGGGCTCGACCCGACGATCTTGTCGAAGTCGTAAAGGTCCTGCTGCGTGCCGCGGAGGTATTCGAGGTCGGTCTTCACACGCTTGACCTCGAGCGCCTTCTCGATCTTGACCTCCATCTCCTCGATCTCGAACGGCTTCTGCACGTAGTCGAACGCGCCGATCTTCATCGCTTCGACCGCCGTGTTGACCGACCCGAACGCCGTCATCAGGATGACCGCGGTCGTCGGATGCAGGGCCTTGGTCGTGCGCAGCACGTCCAGACCGTCGCTGCCGCCCATCTTCAAATCGCTCAGGACGACGTCGAAGTAGCTGTCGTGCAGGCGCTCGATGGCGGCGTTGCCGTTCGAGGCTTCTTCGATCTCATGACCCGCTTCGGTCAGCCCGCGCGCTAGACCGCGCCGCAGCGCGTCGTGATCATCTGCAATCAGAATACGGCCCATCGTCCTCTCTCCTACCAGACTCGATCTCCGGCGCTCGGCTGAAGCGTCGCGCTCCTTGCCCGTCCGCTCGACCCACCCGACTATTTCTTGAACCACTCCGTCGTGCTCTTCACCGGCAGCGTCACGCGGAACCGTGTGCCCGCCCCCGTCACGCTGCTGACATCGATCCGCCCGTCGTGCGCGTCGACGATCTTTCTCACGATGGCCAGTCCAAGCCCGGAACCCTGTGGCTTGGTTGTGAAAAACGGGTCGAAGATCTTGTCGATGGCCTCCGGCGGCAGCCCGGGACCATCGTCGGCCACATCGACGATGACGGTGGGCGTCGGCGGCTGAAGACCGGCGAATGCGGGATCCTCTTCGATCGCGCTCGCGAACGCCGAGATGGCGATCTTTCCGCGACCGTCCAGCGCTTCGAACGCGTTGGTGAGGAGATTCGTGAAAACTTGTGACAACTGATGATGATCGGCCTCGATCATCGGCAGGTCATCCTCGATTTCGATCGTGACCGACACGCTGCCGCGGCGCGTCTTCGATTCGGCCATCGTCACGGACTGCTGGAGCATGTCGCTCATGTCGGTGTGTTCGACCTGCAGCCGGACCGGCCGCACGAACTCCAGCATCTCGACGACGATCGCGTTGGCGAGCTTCGCTTCGCTCAGGATGTCGGCGAGCAGCGCCTGCGCATCCCTCGACTCCGGCACCTGACGGCGAAGCAGGCCGGCCATGACCTCGATGCCGGCGAGCGGGTTCTTGAGCTCGTGGGCGATGCCGGCGGCCATCTCGCCGAGCGACGCCAGCCGATCCCGCAGACGCTCGCGTTCCTCGAGCTGTTCGACCCGTGTGAGGTCCTTGAAATACATGACGGCGCCGATGACTTCGCCCTCGTCGTTCTTCACCTGCGAGAGCGTGTAGCCGATGACGCGATCCAGCTCCCGCAACCGCAGCTCGGCGCGGTTGGGAAGGTGACTCAGCTCGAACGCGCTCGCCAGCACCCGGATGGCGGGCGGGCGATCCTGCAGAACGTCGGAGAACTTGCGTCCCACGTCCTCCGATCGGCGCGTGAGGTTGAAGATTCGGTAGGCCTCGTCGTTCATCAGCGCCAGGCTGCCGTCGCGGTGGACCGCGATGACGCCGTTTTTCATGCTGCTTACCAGGTGGCGGAAAAACGGGTCGTCGGCGGCGGCCGGCGGACGGACCGCCCGGCGACGTTCGATCTGGGGCTGGTTTGGACGGACGGACCGCCGCACCAGGGGTGCACCAGGGCTGGGAGGTGTGTCGGACATGGTCGCGCGCACTATGAGCTCAGCGGCGCAGGGGCAAAGGCTGTGCCCGTTGCGAAACGCCGCCGAAGTCGAAAAACCTGCGTGAAATCAGTCAGTTAGAGGTAGCAGTTTAAGACCTATGATAACAAATTTGTAATGACCTGACGATTCCGTCCGCGAGCGGTCAGGACTTCGAGGGCGCCGCGGCGTGGCTTTGGAGCTCTTCCCACTGATGCATGAGGTCTCCCACCTTCCACATCAGCGCCTGATGATCGTCGATCACCGGCTGGGCGGCGGCGCGGTCGTCGTAGAAGCCAGGCGCGGTCATCGTCTGTTCGAGTTGCTTGATCGCCGCTTCGCATTCGCCGATTTGCTGCTCCAGCCGTTCGATTTCCCGCTGTCGCGCCTGGCCGGCGCGGTGCTCGCGGCGCGCCTGCGCGTCGATCTGCTTCTTCGCTTCCCGCGTCGGGGGCGGCGTCCGGGTCGGCTCGGCCGCAGCGGGCACGGGTGCACGGCGCTTCTCGGCGGCGCGGGGCGGGCGCTGGGTTGCAGCCTGCCCGGATGGTGGCGCGGTCGGCTGCGCCTTGTGCCACAGGAATTCCTTGTAGGTTCCTGGATACACGATCGCCGTGCCGCGCCCGACCTCGATGATCTTGGTCGCCAGCCGCTCGACGAAGTAGCGATCGTGCGACACGAACAGGAGCGTCCCGCCGTAATCCACGAGCGCATCGAGCAGCACTTCCTTGGAATCGAGATCGAGGTGATTGGTTGGCTCGTCCAGAAGCAGCGTGTTCGACGGCTGGAGCAGCATGCGCGCGACGGCCAGTCGCGTCCGCTCGCCGCCGGACAGCACCCGCACCCGCTTGTACACGTCGTCGCCCGAGAACAGGAAACCGCCCAGGATGTTGCGAATCGCCGGCACCATATGGAGCGGTGAGCCGGAGGCCAGCGTCTCGTAGACGGTCGGGTCCGGATCCATGCGCGTCGCTTCATCCTGCGCGAAGTACTGCATGACGACGTTGTGTCCAAGCGTCCGGTCGCCGGAGTCTGGCGCTTCTTCGCCTGAAAGTATGCGCATGAGCGTGGACTTGCCAACGCCGTTCGGTCCGACGAGCGCGATGCGGTCGCCCCGCTCGATGTGCAGATTGAGATCGCCGAAGACGACGAGATCACCGTACGTCTTGCGCGCGTGTTTCAACTCGAGGACGGTACGGCCGCTCTTCGCGCAGACCGGGAAGTCGAAGTGGATCTTCCTGCGCTCCGGCGGGACTTCGATCGGGACGACCTTCTCGAGCATCTTGATGCGGCTCTGCACCTGCGAGGCTTTGGTCGCCTGGTAGCGGAACCGATCGATGAACATCTTCACGCGGGCGATCTCTTCGTCCTGCTCGTGCTTCGCTTTGCGGAGCGCCTCGATGCGTTCGTGGTGCTCGGCGAGATAGCCGCTGTAGTTCGTGTGGTAATCGGTCAGCGTGCGCAGCGTCAGATCCGCGATTCGCGTGACAACCGAGTCGAGGAAGAACCGGTCGTGCGAGACGAGAATCACCGCGTGCGGATAGGCGTTCAGGTATTCCTCGAGCCAGTTGCGTGCTTCGAGATCGAGGTGGTTGGTCGGCTCGTCGAGGAGCAGGAGATCCGGCTGATTGAGCAGCAGCTTCGCGAGCGCGATGCGCATCTGCCATCCACCAGAGAAGGTCTCGGTCGGGCGCTCGAAGTCGGGTGTGCGAAAGCCGAGGCCCTGCAGGACCGTCGCGGTTTTCAGCTCGATGCTGTAGCCGTCGTGCAGCCGGAAGCGATCCTGGAGATCGCTGTAGCGATGCAGCATCTCGTTGTGTTCGTCTTCGGGAATCGTCGCATCACCGAGGCGTTCTTCGAGTGCGTGCATCTCGGCTTTGACGGCGAGCAGCGCCTCGAACGCGCTCGACGCTTCGTCGAAAAGGGAGCGTCCCGCGTGTGAGAGACCGTCCTGGGGCAGGTATCCGACGGTGAGCGCGGACGGCTTGAGGACGGCACCCGAGTCGGGTTCGTCCATGCCGGCCATCATCTTCAGAAGCGTCGTCTTGCCCGCGCCGTTCGGGCCGCAGAGTCCGACGCGTTCGCGATCGGTAATCTGCCAGGTGACGCAGTCGAACAGAACGCGGTCGCCGAAGGATTTGGTGAGCTCGGAAAGCTGAATCATGAAGACTGAAACTTGCTCAGGGCTTAGGGCTGGGGGATTAGGGCTTAATTCAGGGCTGGGGAAACTGACGGGGCAAAAGGGCTCAGCGCTGTTCCACTCAGCCCTCGCTCAACCCTGAGCCCTTCTCCCTGAGCCCTTGACGATTCGTTCTATTCCCCAAGCGCCTTTGCCGCCGCTGCGAGCACCTGCGGCACGCGGAACGGCTTGGTCAGATAGCCGGCAACACCGAGGTTGACGGCTTCAATCGCGCTCGATTCGGTCGAAAAGCCCGTGATGATGATGACCGGCAGGTCGGTTTTGTAGCGCTTCGCTTCGCGAATCACCGTCAGGCCGTCCATCCCCGGCATCTTCAGATCGGCGATGAGGAGGTCGTATGGATAGAGCCGCATCCTGTCGAGCGCAGACCGCCCGTCGGGCGCGACATCCACTTCGTACTCCGCGAGCGCCAGCGTTTTCGACAACAGATCCCTGATGCTCGCTTCATCGTCCACGACGAGGACGCGAGGACGCGTGGTGCCGGGCGCGGGCTTTGCCGGCGCGGCGGCGGTGGTCATGCGCGCGCTGCCGCCGCGCGGCCGCTGACTGTCGAGCCACGCGTCGATGTCCCGCTTGCGGAACCGCCACTGGCGTCCGACGCGGACCGCGGGAATCTTGCCGGCCTTGATGAGGCGATACACCGTCCGCAGGTTGACCTGCAGGTATTCGAGGACTTCCTCGGTCGTCAGAAATGTTTCGTCAATCATGCGCTATGCTCGCGCGGGCGAGGCCGCGGTCGGGAGTTCGACAGTGAAGACCGCCCCGCCGTCAGGATGATTAGCGGCCACGATCTGGCCCCCGTGCTCCTGCACGATCCCGTACGCGATGGCGAGTCCGAGTCCGGTGCCCTTGCCAACTTCCTTCGTCGTGTAGAACGGCTCAAAAATCCGCGATAGCGTGTCTTCGGCGATCCCGGTGCCGGTGTCGCGGACGGTGGCGACGACCCGCTCCCGATCGGGCGTCGCCGACGTCGTGACCTCAATCCGCCCGCCCCTCCCGCCCGCCGCGATCGCGTGCTCGGCGTTCATCACCATGTTCAGAAACACCTGATGCAGCAGCAGCGGGTCGCTCTTCACGCGGGGGAGCTTATCGTCATAGTGTCGCACGAGTTCAATGTCCAGAGCACGGCAGGATGGGGCCCTGAGCGCCAGAACCTTCTGCAGCACGGCGTTGACGCTCACGGCTCGCGGCGCGAGGCGCCGGGATCCGGCGAAGACGAGCAGATTGCGCACGATTTTCGCCGCCCGGTCGGCTTCACGGTAAATCAGCTGGACCTCTTTGCGGATCTGCTTCGGGAACGCCCCGGTGACGCGGAGCAGCTCCAGGTGACCGAGCACCCCCTGCAATGGATTGTTCAGCTCGTGCGCGATGCCGGCGACGAACTGACCGAGCGCCGCCAGCTTCTCCGTTTGCGTGAGGCGCTTGCGCAACTCCTCCCGCTCGGCTTCGAGGCGCGTGTGCGGCGTCAGGTCGCCCGCGACGATGACGCGGCCGACGCGTTCCCGGTCGGGATTGACGAGATCGGTGACGGTGACCATGAACGGCCCCTTCAGGACCGGATCGAAAATCTCGCGTGACGACGGCGAGTTGGATGGCGCGGCGTCACTGGACGCCAGTTCGGCCATCCACGACGCGAGCTCCTCGCCGACGCAGTCGGCGAGCGGCTTGTCGATGAGTTCGTCGCGCGTGCGCCCCAGTCGCGCCGCGAACGCCTGATTGACATGTGTCAGCTGACCGCGGCGATCGGTGACGGCGACGAGATTCGTGATCGAATCGAACGTGTTCTCCAGCTCGCGCCGCGAACGAATCAGATCGTCCAGGAGCTGCATGTTCTCGATGGCGCTGGCAAGCTGGCGGCCCAGTTCGTCGGCGCGATCGAGGAGGTCGAGTTCGCCGCCCGGCTGCACGCGCACGCCATCGAAGACGATCGTGCCGAGCGCGCGGCGGGTCCCGCGGAGAGGGACCGTCACGGTTGCCGTCACTTCTTCCGCCGGGCCCGTCACGATCTCGGCGCGCGTGCGCCGCATCGCGGCCGCGGCCGGCGCCGAGAGATCATCCACGCCGACTCGCGTGCCGCGCGCGGCGTGCACGGTGTCCGACGATGCCTGCAGCACGAGCGACCGCGCGCGCCGGTCGTGAATCCAGACCGACGTGCGGTCCGCGCCAAACAACAAATTCGCGCCGTGACAGAAGATGTCGAGCCCGGCCGACAGATTGAGGGTCGCCGACAGCGATGCGGAGAAGTCGGCGAGCAGTGCGCGCACGTCGCGCTGCAGTTCTTCGCTCTGCCGCAGGTGGAACAGCTCCAACGCCGTCAGAAATGCGTCACCGACTTCCGCGACGTCGTCGGTCCACTCGCCGGAAGGCGGTGCCCCGAACCCGATCGCGAGCAGTCCCACGCGATCCTCGCGTCGCGCCAGCGGCAGGAGGAGGGCGCTTCGCGTTCCGAGGCGAGCCGCGAGATCCGGCATCCGGCGGTCGGCATCCTTGACGAGCACCGGTTCGCGCCGCTCGAAGGCCCCGGCGACGATGGACGCTTCGGCGGTCAGCGGCTCCCACGGATCCGAGCGCAACGTCTCGAGGCCAAACCCCGACGTGGCGTGCAGCGCGCCGTTCCTCGGGTTGTGCTGGAAGAGCAGCGAACACTGGCCCTGCGTGCGGTCGAGCGCATGTTGGTGCAGTCTTGGCAGCAGCTCGCTTTGACGAACTTCGTGGGCGAGAAGGGACACGGCGGGCCGCTGGGACACATCCGGCCCGGAACGACGTCGGGTCTGCGATTCGTGTTGGGGCATCGGGTCCGCGCCGAGCGCCGTTCCCGGAGGCGATTTTACTCGGAAGCTCCGGCGTTACCAACTCTGCACAGGAGCGGATGTGACCATAAATGAATGACTACGTGCGGGTTATCGTTTCACGGCTTATAATCGGATCCGCGCGGGTCGTACCGACTCTCGAGCAAGGTCTGGCGTCTTAGTGAGGAGAGAGAGGCCCGCCGCGATCCGCATGACGTGGACGGACGAGGAGCTCGTCGCCCGATCGGTGGGTGGCGACGCCGACAGCTTCAACGAGCTCATCCTGCGATGGGAGCGGCCCATCTACGCTCTCGCGTACCGCACCATCGGACGTGAAGAGGACGCGCGCGACGTCTGCCAGGAGACGTTTCTCCGCGCCTATCGCGCGCTGCCCGGGTTCCGGGGACAGGCGAAGTTTTCGTCGTGGCTGTATCGAATCGCCCTCAACCTCTGTCGCGACTGGGTGCGTCGCGAACGCCGGACGCCCGTCGTCCAGCAGCCTGAAGACGGGGATTTGATGGAACTGGCCGCCGCGGCGGAACCATCCGAATCGATCGAGGATCTGGTTGCGCGCAAGGATCTCACGCGGTCGGTCGAGCGTGCGATGGCGCTGCTGCCCGAAGAACAGCGCACGGCGATCGTATTGAAGGAATACCACGGGCTGACGTTCCAGGAGATCGCGGACCTGGTCGGATGTCCGCTGAGCACAGTAAAGACCCGCCTCTACCAGGGACTCACGGTCCTGAGGCGCGAGCTGGCGCGGGGCGCCAAGGTGAGCATGAAATGACGAACGATATTCTGTGTGGATACTCGGGGGATCGGGAAGCGATGCTGATGTCGTATTTGTACGGCGACATCGAGCCTGGCGATCGTCAGGTGTTCGAACAGCATCTGGCCACGTGCGCGCGCTGCCGCACCGAATTGAACGGTCTGGACGATGTCCGCGCGCAACTGGCGCGCTGGGCGCCGCCCGAGCCGGTGGTGGGCGGGCAGCGCAGGCGAGCGGCCATCGTCGCGACGGGTCCGATCACGGGATCGGACGCCGAGGGCAACGTCGTGAGTGGGGACGAAGCACGACGCGGCTGGTGGCGCGACATCCCCGCCTGGGCGCAGGTGGCAGCCGCGCTGCTGGTATTTGGCGTGTCGGCCGGCATCGCCAACCTTGACGTCCGCTACGATCACAATGGCCTGACGATGCACACCGGCTGGTCGAGGGCGGCGGGCGCAGCTGCCGCGGGGAATTCAGCAGCCGCCCGCCCGGCCGCTGATTCGCGCGCGGAATGGCGGGCGGAACTGACGGCGCTCGAGCAGCAGCTTCGAAACGAATTCCACGCGTCGCAAATGAGCGCTGCTCCTGTGGGAATGCAAAACGCGCATGCGCCGTCGATCGACGCGGACGTGATGCGACGTGTAAAGGCGCTGCTCGACGAGAGCGAGCGTCGCCAGCAGAACGAACTCGCGCTGCGCGTGGGCGAGGTGATTCGCGATCTGAATCTCCAGCGCCAGGCCGACTTGAGGAAAATCGATCAGAACCTGGGAATGTTCCAGGATCGGACCGGCGTCGAGGTCCTCCGCAACCGTCAAAAGCTCGACTACATCTTGCAGCGCGTGTCTCAACAGCCGCAGTAGGGGGTTCTGTGATAGGGAAAGGAAGAATGTTCGGAGCGATCGTCGTCGGATGCATGGCCGCAGCGCCGGCGGTGGCGCAGCCGGTGCCGCCGCTGCAGTCAGTGCGTGAGCAAGCAGAAGCCCGTCAGCAGCGGTTCGAGATCGGGTTGCTCGAGCGTGTGCTCGAGAGCGCGGTCGAACACGGCATTACCGTGACCCGCGACCGGCTTCAGGCGCTCGCGCAGATGCCAACCGAGCTCCTGGTCAGCGACAACGCGCACGCCCGCGGATTCAGGCTCGACGGCTACGGCGTTTTCTTTGACGTGTCCGTGCCGTCGTTCGAAACGACGCTCTGGACGATCCGGACGCTGGATCAAAACGACCTGGGGCTGAACAGCGCGATGAAGCAGCTGCAGGAGATCGTCAAGGGCAACACGAACGCGGAGCAGGCGTTGCGCCGCGTCGAGCTGCAGGTCGGTCCGCTGGCGGCCCCCGCCGTCGCGCGTCAGGCCGCCGATGCCCGAACGGTCACTGGCTCGACGGCGTCTGTGGACGTCCAGCCGAGCGCGCGTTCGGCGCCCGATCCCATCCTGGTGGATCCGAACGAGGCGTTTCGGGTCGAGACGATGGACGCGCTCAAGGAGGCGATGCTCAACCACAGCAGCTCGCTTGGCATCGGTCCCAACGAGTGGCTGACGATTGCTGCCCGGGGTAATGAGGACCGCCCGCGGCTGGCTCCAGCCGACAACAATGGCTCGCGCACGCGTATCCTCCGTCTCCGTGGCGCCGATCTTTCGGCATTCCTGGCCCGGCAGATCACCAAGGAGGAGGCCAAGGAACGAATCGAAGTAAGGGTGTTCTAGCGCCTGCGGCCACGCCGAGCAGGTCGGTTTAGAATGCCCGCATGCGTGTGATGCGTCAGCTCGTCCTGGGACTCGCGCTCGCCGGTGTCAGCTGCGGTCCGACGGTCGATCTCACCAAGGCCCTCCAGATCGAAGTTCTCGACACCGGCTGGTTCGACGCGGGCATCGTCAACGGGCAGAACAAGCTCGTTCCGGCGGCGCGGATCACGGTCAAGAACAATTCCGATCAGAAGCTCGTCCTGCTCCAGATCAACTCGCTCTTCCGCCACGGCAGCGACGCGGAGGAATGGGGGAGCGCCTTCATCACCGCGGCGGGATCCGACGGCCTGGCGCCCGGCGCGACGACCTCGCCGCTCCTGCTGAAGTCGCAGAACGGCTACACCGGCGCCGATCAGAGCCGACAAGACATGCTCGCGAACAGCCAGTTCGTGGACGCGAAGATTCAACTGTTCGCGAAGTATGGGTCGGTGCAGTGGGTCAGGATGGGCGAGAAGCCGATCGAACGGAAGTTGCTCGAGAAGTAGTCGCGAGCGCCCACCAACTGATGACCGCCAGCGTGCCGTCGCTCAGCGCAAACAGCAGGAACGATTGCGGCGAGTGGCGGAACAGATAGTCCAGCACGAACGCCAGCGCGCCGAGTCCCTTCAGAAGCGGTCCCATGATCCACAGGTACGAGCGTCCTCCGGAGGATTGTGGCTCGCGGTACGTGATTGAGTAGCCGGCAGCGACGGCGAGGAGAAACACGCCGTTCAGATCGGCATGGATCGGTGGCACCGGGAGAGGAACCGCGAAGAGCGCGGCGAAGATCGGCCGTCCCGCGATCATCATGACGCCGACACTGGCGTCGTAGAGACCCGACACGACCGACACGGCGCGAAGTCGGCGATCGCCGACGGGCGAGCGCGGACTACTTGATGCGCTTGAGCTCACCCTGGTATGTCGTCGCGTGATCGGCGGTGATTCGGACCTCGATGATCAGGGGTTCGTATCCCGGCGCGCGGACTTCGACGCGGTGCGGACCGGTTTCGATGTGCAGCTTCTGGAACATGCCGTCGAAATCGTCGACGACTCCGACGTAGAAGCCATCGACGAAGACCTCGGCGTCCTTCGGCTTGATCTTGAGCCGCAGCGCGCCTTCATCGAGGAATCCGCTGCTCGTCCCACCCCCGCTCGGAAGCGGGTCCTGCATGTCTGGATAACCGCCGAACCACGGGTCGTAGTAGCCGTAGGTACCGGACCGACGTACCCGTTGAAGGGGCTGTTGTAGCCGCCGAAGTAGTTGTTGTAGCCCCAGTAGCCGCCGTAGAAGCCGGTGCCGCCGAACCACCACCACGGGTAGTAGCCGACCGAGCCAGTCGAGATCGTTCCGCCGCCCGGCCGCGACGCCGGCGGGACCGAGCCGCGCGGGACCGCGTTGCCCACCACGGGCTGGTCAGTTCGAGGTCGCGCGTATGACGGGCCGCCGGGCGACGTGCCATCGCCCGAGCGTGCGTTCCGCGGAGAGCCTTCGCTTCGGGCGGAGGCCCGGGCGTCGCCGTTTGATTCGGCTCCGGATGCCGTCGTCGGACTGGCCGCGCCATTGCTGATCGATCCGCCGTCGCCATGCCGGCCGCCGCTCGTGTACGTCCCGCGCTCGCCGCCGCGAGTCACGGCGACGCCGCTGCCGCCGCTGGCCGCGTGGTGTCCGCCACCCTCGGCGCGGCCGGCCGATCCAGCCGAGACCGATCCGCCGTTCGAACCGCCGCTCGAGACCGATCCGCCGCTCGAGCCAGAACTGCCGCCACTCGAGGCCGCGCCGCTGCTTCCACCGCCGCTCGGAGCGGCGCTGCTGTGCGACCCGCCGCCGCTCTGTCCGCCCCCGGCTCCAGCGTGAGGACGGTTTTCCTGGGCCGCCGCGGGCAGCGCCAACATCACGAAAACCGCGAGCATGCGCTTCATGAGAGACCTCTTGGAGTTCCAGCCTTCCTCGAGCAAGCCGATTGCCAGTCTGGATCTCAAGATTTCCTAAAGTATACGCCCCCAGGTGTCGCCTGACGAGCGCTGGAACTGGTTTTCTTGACACCGTTTTGAGACGGCCGATAGACTCCGAGCCAGGTGTCTTTTCACAGCACAACCATCCTGGCCGTTCGCCTTCACGGCCGGGCGGTCATGGCCGGTGACGGGCAGGTGACCTTCGGGCACACGGTCGTCAAGCAAACCGCGAAGAAGATCCGCCGGTTGTACAACGACCGCATTCTCGCGGGCTTTGCGGGCTCGGCGGCGGATTCCTTTGCCCTCTTCGCGCGCTTCGAATCGAAGCTCGAGCAGTACCGCGGCAACCTGGAACGATCAGCGGTGGAACTGGCCAAGGACTGGCGCACCGATCGCATCCTGCGGCGCCTCGAGGCGATGCTCGTCGTGCTCGACCCTGCCTCGACGTTTCTGCTCTCGGGAAACGGCGATCTGATCGAACCCGATGACGGAATTGTGGCGATCGGGTCCGGCGGGCCCTATGCGCTCGCGGCTGCCAAAGCCCTCGCGAACAGCACCACGCTCGATGCGCGCGCCATCGCCGAGCAGGCCATGCGCATCGCCGCCGACATCTGCATCTATACGAACGGCAACCTCGTCATCGAAGAGCTGTAAGCGCGCGTGGCCATCTACCTTCCGGAAACGAGTCAGACGTCCGCGGGAACGCTGACGCCCCGGCAGATCGTTCGCGAGCTCGACAAGTTCGTCGTCGGCCAGGCCGCCGCCAAACGCGCCGTCGCGATCGCGCTTCGCAACCGCGTGCGGCGTCAGAAGCTCGCGCCCGAGCTCGCCGAAGAGATTGCCCCCAAGAACATTCTGATGATCGGACCGACCGGCGTCGGCAAGACCGAGATTGCGCGGCGTCTGGCGCGGCTCGCGCAATCGCCGTTTCTGAAAGTCGAAGCGTCGAAGTTCACCGAGGTCGGCTACGTCGGCCGCGACGTCGAGTCGATGGTTCGCGATCTCGTGGAGCTCGGCGTGGATCTCGTCCGCGAGGAGCGGCTTGCCGAAGTCCGCGCGAAGGCGAGTGTCAACGCCGAGGATCGGTTGCTCGACCTGCTGCTTCCACCTCCCCATCCAATCGCGCCCGACGAAGAAGTGACCGGGGCGCGCGAGCAGCAGAATCGCACCCGCGAGCTGCTCCGCGATCAGCTCCGCCACGGCCGGCTCGACACGCGTTTCGTGGAGGTCGACGTCCGTGAGAAGTCGTTCCCGTCGTTCGAAATCATCGCCGGCTCCTCGGTCGAAGAGGTCGACGTCAACCTGAAGGACATGATGCCGGGGCTGTTTCAGGGCCGGACCAAGAAGCGGAAGATGAAGGTCCCCGAAGCCCTCGAGTACCTCACCCACGAAGAAGAGCAGAAGCTGATTGATATGGACAGCGTGGCGAAGGCCGCGGTGCAGCGCGTCGAGCAGGCCGGCATCATCTTCATCGATGAAATCGACAAGATTGCCGGGCGCGAAGGCGCGCACGGCCCGGAAGTCAGCCGTGAGGGCGTGCAGCGCGATATCCTTCCCATTGTGGAAGGTACGACCGTCAATACGAAGTACGGAATGGTCCGGACCGATCACGTGCTCTTCATTGCGGCGGGCGCGTTTCATGTCTCGAAGCCGTCCGATCTGATCCCCGAGCTCCAGGGTCGCTTTCCCATCCGCGTCGAGCTCGAACCCCTGGGCAAGGACGAGTTCGTCCGCATCCTGACCGAACCGAAGAGCGCCCTGGTCAAGCAGTACATCGCGCTCATGGAAACCGAAGGCATTTCGCTGTCGTTCACCGACGATGCGATTCGGAAGATTGCGGACTTTGCCACGATCGTGAACGAGCGCACCGAGAACATCGGCGCGCGGCGGTTGCACACGGTGATGGAAAAGCTGCTCGACGAAATCTCGTTCGAGGGACCGGATCTCGAAAGCAAAACCGTCCGAATCGACGAGGCCTACGTCACCCGCATGCTCGCCGACATCGTCAAGAACGACGACCTCTCGCGATACATTCTGTGAAGCTCCGGACGTTGGCCGCGCTGATTGCCGCCCTCGCCGCGGTGGCGTGCGGGAAGAAGGGGCCGCCGCTGCCGCCCCTCGTCAGGCTTCCGTCCGCGCCGGCAGACTTCGCCGCGGAGCTGCGCGGCGCGACCGTCGACCTCCAGTTCACCGTTCCCGCCGCCAACACCGACAATTCGAGGCCCGCGAATCTGCAGCGTGTGGACGTCTACGCGATCACGAGCAGCGACGCGCTGACCGACGCGCAGATCATCAAGCTCGGCAAACGCGTCGCGAGCGTGGACGTCAAGGCGCCGAAGGATCCCGACGCCGCGATCGAGGAAGACGAGCCGCCGGCAGACATGGAGGCGCCCGAGGGCCAGGGTCTGGACCAGGGCGCGCGGGGCCGCGTCTCGGAAACCCTGGATCGCAGCGCGCTGGCGCCCGCGCGGCTTCCCGTCGATCGGAAGCGTCCTCCGGACGCGACCTCGGGGGCGTCGAGCGGTCCGCTGCTTCCACCACGCGTGATGCCACTCTCGCGCACGTACCTGGCCGTCGGTGTGACGACGCGCGATCGGAACGGGCCGTCCTCGAGACGGGTGGCGGTGCCGCTGGTGCCGCCACCGCCGCCACCGGGTGGCGCGACGATCGCGTACGACGAGAAAGCCATCACGGTGAAGTGGCCCGCGGTCGCGCAGGCGCCACCGATTCAACGACCGGCGCAGGGCGACGAGTTGCCGTCCACGTTCGTCGGCCTCAAGCCGATCGCGATTCGCTATCACCTGTATGACGCCACGCAACCGAGCGCGCCGGTCAGGCTGACCACGACGCCGCTGGCGGAACCGACGTTCCTGGACTCGCGCATCACGTGGGGCGAGCAGCGCTGCTACACCGTGCGGGCGGTTGAAACGCTGAGCGACCTCACGATCGAGAGCGACGCGCCACCGCCGGTCTGCGACACGCTGAAGGACACATTTCCGCCTGCGGCGCCGGCTCGACTGCAGTCGTCACCGCAGGAAGGCGCGATCAGCCTGATCTGGGACGCCAACACGGAAACGGATCTCGACGGGTACATCGTGCTGCGTGGACCATCAGCCGATTCCCTCAAACCGATCGTGAGCGCGCCAGTTCAGCTCACGCAGTTCAGAGACGAAAATCTCGAGCCAGGCGTGCGCTACGTCTACGTCGTCAAAGCCGTGGACAAGGCCGGCAACACGAGCGCCGCGTCGAATGCGGTGGAAGAAGCGGCCAGGTAGCAAAGTTGTTGAACTCGAGGAGTTGGTGATTTAATGCCGGCGATGGAACGGCTCTACAGGTATCAGCAGAACGGCGCGGCGCGCTTCGCGCTCGCGAGCGGTGACGCGGCGTTCGAGCTCGACGGTGACGTCTTCGGTGCGCGCTCGAAAGGGCGCGAGATCCGCGGCGGCCTGGGATCGTTGACGCTGCTGCCGCCGGTCAGCCCCACCAAGATCGTGTGCGTCGGACTCAACTACAAGGACCACGCGGCGGAACAGAACAAGCCGTTGCCGGCCGAGCCCTTGCTCTTCATCAAGCCGTCGACCGCCGTGATCGGCCCCAGCGACGCGATTCGTCTCCCGCCTGGCGTCGGCCGCGTCGACCACGAGGCCGAGCTCGGCGTCGTCATCGGCCGACGGGCCCACCGTGTCAGCAAGGCACGCGCGTGGGAGTACATCCTTGGTCTGATTTGCGTGAATGACGTGACGGCGCGCGACCTGCAGAATCGCGAGTCGCAGTACACGCGGTGCAAGGGCTTCGACACGTTCGCGCCGATCGGCCCCTGCATCGCGGCGGGCCTCGACGCCAGTCCGCGGACGGTCGAAGGCCTCGTGAACGGCCAGACACGCCAGTCGTCGAGCACGTCGCACTTGATTTTTCCGATCGATCACCTCGTGGAGTTCATTACGTTCGTCATGACGCTCGAACCCGGCGATATCATCTCGACGGGTACGCCGGCCGGCATCGGCCCGCTCGTGCACGGCGATTCGGTGACGGTCAGGGTCGAAGGGGTCGGCGAGCTGACGAATCCGGTCAGAACCGAGTAAGGGAGCACATATGAAATTGTTCGTCGACACCGGCAGCATCAAGGACATCGAGGCCATCGCCGAGCTCGGCATTCTCGACGGCGTGACGACCAATCCGTCCCTCCTCGCCAAGGAACCCGGAGACTTCCGCCAGAACCTGAAGAGGATCTGCGACATCGTCAAAGGCCCTGTCAGCGGCGAGGTGACGGCGACCGACTTCGCCGGCATGATGCGCGAGGGCCACGACATCGCGAAGATCGACGACCACATGGTCGTCAAGGTGCCGCTCACGAGGGACGGCATCAGGGCGTGCAAGGCGCTGTCGTCGGAGCGCATCCGCGTCAACGTGACGCTGTGCTTCTCGCCGACGCAGGCCCTCCTCGCCGCGAAAGCCGGCGCCAGCTACATTAGCCCGTTCGTCGGACGCCTGGATGACATTGCGACCAACGGCATGGACCTGGTTCGCGAGATCGTCGAGATCTACGACAACTACGAGTTCGCGACCGAGGTCCTCGTCGCCAGCTGCCGGCACCCGATTCACATCGTGGAGTCCGCGCGGATGGGCGCCGACATCGCCACGTGCCCGCCCGCGGTCATCGATCAGATGTTCAACCATCCGCTGACCACCATCGGCCTGGAGAAATTCCTGAAGGACTGGGAGAAGGCGCAGGCGGTGAAAGCCTAGGTGGATCCGCTCAAGATCCTTTCCGATCTCGAAGCGCGCGCCGAGCTCGGCGGTGGCCGCGACCGCCTCGATCGCCAGCACGCCGCCGGCAAGTTGACGGCGCGCGAGCGCATCGAGCTGTTCTTCGATCCCGGCACGTTCGAGGAGGTCGACAAGCTGGTCACGCACCGCTGCCGCGACTTCGGCATGGAGAACCAGCTGATTCCCGGCGACGGCGTGGTCGCCGGACACGGTCTCGTCGACGGCCGGCAGGTCTTCGCGTTCGCGCAGGATTTCACGGTGTTCGGCGGCTCACTCTCGGAGACCAACGCCGCGAAGATCGTGAAGATCATGGATCTCGCGGTCAGCCTGGGCGCACCGATTGTCGGGCTGAACGATTCAGGCGGCGCGCGGATTCAGGAAGGCGTGATGTCGCTCGGGGGCTACGCGGACATCTTTCTGCGCAACACGCTCGCCTCAGGTGTCGTGCCGCAGATCTCCGCGATCCTGGGCCCCTGCGCCGGCGGCGCCGTGTACTCGCCCGCGATTACCGACTTCACGATCATGGTGCGCGACACGAGCTACATGTTCGTGACCGGTCCCGACGTGCTCAAAACGGTGACCCACGAGGACGTCACGAAGGAGGCCCTCGGCGGTGCGATGACCCACAACGCGACGAGCGGCGTCGCGCATTTCGCCGTGGACGACGACCGCGAGTGCATCGCGCTCCTGCGGGAATTGCTGTCGTACCTTCCCTCGAACAACCTGGACGATCCGCCCCGGGCGACGACGGCGGATTCACCAGATCGCGAAGACGCCGGGCTCGACACGATCGTGCCGATCGCACCCAATCAACCCTACGACATGCTCGACATCATTCGCACCGTCGTCGATGACGGCGGGTTCCTGGAAGTCCATCAGCACTACGCGCGAAACCTCATCGTCGGTTTCGCGCGACTGGACGGTCGATCGGTGGGTGTGGTTGCGAATCAGCCGGCGTTTCTGGCCGGCACGCTGGACATCGACGCGTCGGTGAAAGGCGCGCGCTTCGTCCGTTTCTGCGACGCGTTCAACATTCCACTCGTCACGTTCGAAGACGTGCCTGGGTTCCTGCCTGGAACGGTGCAGGAGTACGGCGGCATCATCAGGCACGGCGCCAAACTGCTTTACGCGTTTGCCGAGGCGACGGTCCCGAAGGTGACGGTGATCACCAGGAAAGCCTACGGCGGGGCGTATTGCGTCATGTCGAGCAAGCACATTCGCACCGACTTCAACTACGCGTGGCCCACCGCGGAGCTCGCCGTCATGGGACCGGAGGGCGCCGTCAACATTCTCTACAAGCGCGAGCTCGAGTCGGCGGCGGACCCCGCAGCTGCACGCGCGGACAAGGTCCGCGAGTTCAGGGAGAAGTTCGCCAATCCCTACATCGCGGCCGCCCGGGGCTTCATTGATGAAGTCATCCATCCGCGCGAGACGCGGCGCAAGCTGACGACCGCGCTCAGAAACCTGGAAGGGAAGCGCGTCAAGAATCCGCCCAAGAAGCACGGGAATATTCCACTCTAAATGGTTGTTGGTTGTTGGTTGTTGGGTTGGTTGTGGGTATTGGTGATTGGTCCCTCGACAACCAACGACCAACCACCAATCACCAACCGCGACACGTCGTAGACTACCCGCCATGCGCACGCTTCCGGTTGCCATCTTCGTGTTCGCCGCGTTCGTTTCGCTTGTCTCGACCCAGCCGCCCGGACGATTCGTGGTCGAAGAGACGACGATCGCCCGCGTTCAGGCGGCGTTTCGCGACGGCTCGCTGACGTGCCGTTCGCTCGTCGAGCAGTACCTCGCGAGGATTGAAGCGAACGACAAGAAAGGCGCCGCGCTCAATTCGATCATCCTGACGAATCCCGATGCGCTCAAGACGGCCGACGATCTGGATCGTCGATTCCGGGCGTCGGGTCCAGTCGGTCCGTTGCACTGTGTGCCCGTCATCGTCAAGGACAACTACGAGACGGCGGACATGCCGACGACGGCGGGATCGCTGGCGCTGAAGGACATGCGGACCGGCAGGGACGCGGCCGTGGTGAAGCGGTTGCGTGACGCCGGCGGAATCATGATCGCCAAGTCGAATATGGCGGAGTTCGCGTTCAGTCCGGTCGAGACGGTCAGCTCCATTTTGCCTGGCTACACCCGCAACCCGTACGACACGTCGCGCGTGACCGCGGGGTCGAGCGGCGGCTCGGCGGCGGCGCTGGCCGCGAACTTCTCACTCGTCGCGACGGCCAGCGACACCGGCGACTCGATTCGCGGGCCCGCCGCGCACCAGGGTCTCGTCGGATTGCGTTCGACGATGGGATTGATCAGCCGGGCGGGCGTCGTGCCGCTGAGCGTTGCGGCGGACATCGCCGGCGTGCTGACGCGAACCGTCGCCGACACCGCGACGGTCCTTCAGGCGATCGCCGCCGAGGATCCGAACGATTCCGCGACCGCGAACGGTCGCGGGCACGTCGACTCGAACTACGCCGCCGCGCTCAAGGCTGATGGATTGAAGGGCGCGCGTCTCGGGGTCCTGCACCAGGCGTACGACACGCCGACGCTCGATGCGGAGGTCGCCAACGTGTTTCGTGGAGCCCTGGGCGAGCTTCGGAATCTGGGCGCCGATGTGATCGACCCTGTGGACGTCCCCGGCCTCGACGCGCTGCGCGCGACGCAGGGCAGTGGCTGCAATCAGTTCAAGCACGACATCAACGAGTACCTGGCGGGGCTGGGGGATCGCGCGCCGCTGCACACGCTGACGGACATCCTCAAGTCGCGACGGTTCCATCCGTCCATTCAGGCCAGGCTGGAGTCTGCGGACGCTTCGACCGACGTGCCCGGCCAGTCGGCGGGATGCCGCGCGCGCGACGAGTTCCGCGAGAAGCTTCGTGCGGCAGTCGTCAGACTGATGGCCGACCGAGAACTCGATGCCTTCGTGTATCCGACCTGGAGCAATCCGCCGCGCCTCATCGGCGACCTGAACACACCCGGTGGCGACAACAATCAGTTCTTCGCGCCGAGCACCGGCTTTCCGGCGATCACCGTTCCGATGGCTGCGACACACGGTGGCACCTTGCCTGCCGGCCTCCAGTTCTTCGGTCGCGCCTGGTCCGAGGCGACTCTCCTCCGCCTCGCGTACGCCTACGAACAAGCGACCCACCATCGGCGTCCGCCCCGCGTTGGCTGAAAGTACAATATTGTCGCGGACCGTTCCGCCTTCATGAAGAAGCTCCTCATCGCAAACCGCGGCGAGATCGCCGTGAGAATCATCCGCACGTGTCGCGAGATGGGCATTTCGCCGATCGCCGTGTACTCGGAATGTGACCGGACCGCGCTGCACGTGCGGCTTGCCGACGAGGCCCATGCGATTGGGCCGAGCGCGCCACGCGAGAGCTACCTGCGCATCGATCGCATCGTTGACGTGGCGAAGAAGGCCGGCGTGGATGCGATCCACCCGGGTTACGGGTTTCTCGCCGAGAACGATCAATTTGCCGTCGCGGTCGCCGACGCCGGCATCACATTCGTCGGCCCGACGGCGCGTGCGATCGAGACGATGGGCAGCAAGACGGCCGCGCGGACGGCCGCGATGCGGGCGGGCGTGCCGGTCGTGCCAGGCACCGAGGAGGCTCTGGGTCCCGACGTGGCGGACGCCGTCATCGCCGATCGCGCGCGCGAGGTCGGATACCCCGTGCTCGTGAAAGCTGTGGCCGGTGGTGGTGGCAAGGGCATGCGGACGGTGCTGGATCCCGGGGGGCTCTCCGGCGCGATCCGTGCGGCGCGATCCGAGGCCGGGACGGCATTCGGTAACGCTGCCGTCTACCTCGAGCGCCGCATCACGAGACCGCGCCACATCGAGATCCAGCTGCTCGGCGATGCGGACGGTACGGTCGTCCCGTTCGTCGAGCGCGAGTGTTCCATCCAGCGGCGTCACCAGAAAGTCGTCGAGGAGTCCCCGTCGCTCGCGGTGTCCCCGGCGCTGCGGGCGAAGATGACGTCGGCGGCAGCCGCGGTCGCCCGGGCCGTCGGCTACACGAATGCCGGGACGATTGAGTTCCTCCTCGACGAGGACGGTCATTTCTATTTCCTCGAGATGAATACCCGGCTGCAGGTCGAGCATCCGATCACCGAGATGGTGACGGGATCCGATCTCGTTCGCTGGCAGATCCGCATTGCCCGAGGCGAGAAGATCGATCTCGATCCTGAAACACTGCTTCGGCCTCGCGGCCACGCGATCGAGTGCCGGATTTACGCGGAGGACCCCGACAACGGGTTCCTGCCGTCGCCCGGTCGGATCCTCGAGCTGCGCACGCCGGGCGGGCCGGGCATTCGTGACGACAGCGGCGTCACCGCCGGACTCGATGTGCCGATTTTCTACGACCCGATGATCTCGAAACTCGTGGCATGGGCTGACGATCGCCCGCTCGCCATCAGTCGGATGCGCCGCGCGCTGTCCGAGGTACTGCGTCGCCGGCATCAGGACGACACTGCCGTTCTTCGTCTGGCTGGTGGATCAACCGGAGTTCGTAAGCGGCGCCTTCCACACCTCGTATCTCGACGAGGTGCTCGAGGCCCGCAACGGCCGGCCATTCGGCGAACCGTCCGCGGAGGCCCAGGAGGCTGCCGCCATCGCCGTTGCGCTCCAGGCGGTGCTCGCGCCCGGGAGCGTGCCGCACGCGGGCGCCGTCCAGTTCCAGGCCCCGTCCGGCAACGGCGGTCGCTGGAAGTCCGTCGCGCGGGGCGAAGGGCTGAGGGCCCTTTAACGTCGATGCAGTACCGAGATCGAGGTCGGTGGCCGTACCCGTCACGTTTCGGTGTTGCGCCAGGGCGCGACGTTTGCAGTCATCGTGGACGGACGCACGCGGCAGGTTGACGTGGTGCGCATCGACGCGCACACGCTGTCGCTGATCCTGGACAACGTGTGGCCTGTAGATGCCGTCGTCGTGGCCAGTCCGACGAACGGCCATCTGACGGTCAGCGTCCGGGGTGCATCAGTGCCCGTCGTCCTCAACGGCCGAAGGAGCAGAGTCAAGAAGGGCGCCGAAGGATCCGACAAGGTAGTCGCGCCCATGCCGGGCAAGATCGTTCGCGTGCTCGCCAGGACCGGAGATCGTGTGGTGGCGCGTCAACCGCTGGTTGTAGTCGAAGCGATGAAGATGGAGAACGAGCTGCGCGCCGGCCGCGCGGGCACGGTCGCCGAAGTGCGGGCCCGCGAAGGGCAATCGGTCGACGCGGGCGCGCTGCTCATCGTCATTCAGTGAACCTGTTCACACGCATTCGCGGTCACAAAGCCGTCCGTTTCGTCAGCTTCACGACCTCGCTGGCGATCGCGCTGGTCGCGGCGGCGGTTGTCGTGACCCTGACGATGGACCTCGGGCCGATTGCGAAGGGCTATGCCGAGAAGTACGGATCGAAGTACATCGATCGGCCGATGCATCTGGGCTCGCTGACCATTCACCTCTTCAGCGGCCGCGTCACCATCAGCGATCTCAGGATTGACGGACTCCACCCCGGCGATCGTCCGTTCTTCACCGCCAAGAATCTCGTCATTCAGCTCGACTGGCGTCCGGCGTTCGGGTTGAAGCCCGACATCAACGTCGCATCGGTCCGGTTGACCGATTGGGCGATGCTCGTCGAGAAATGGCCCGACCAGCACAACTTCCCGCGCTTCACGCGGCAGGACGACTCGCCGTCAGGACCTCGCCCCTTTACCGTCACGATGAAGTCGTTCGTCGGCGAGCGAGGACAGTTCTCGTACGAGGATCACGAGGCGCCGTGGAGCATCGTCTGCCTGAACCTCAATCTCGACATCACGAATCTTCCCGAGTATCACGGGACGGCGACCTTCACGGAAGGCACGGTCTCCATTCAGGACAACGTGCCGATGTGGACGAAGATGAAGGCGCAGTTCGTCCTCGACGGCGCGCGTGTTCGGCTCGGCCGCATCGATCTCGACACGGACGGCGCGACGACCTTGGCGCGCGGAGAGGTAGACCTGGCGCACTGGCCTGAACAGACCTACCGGGTGCAATCGAAGGTTCAGTTTCAGCGGATGCGGGAGATCTTCTTCCGGAACGACCGCTGGCCGCTCGCGGGCGAAGGCGATTTCAACGGAACGTTTCACCTCTTCAAGGACGGTCGCGACCTCTCCGGCGATTTCACGAGCGACGAGCTCGGCGTGTACAGCTATCGCTTTCCAAGACTGTACGGGTCCCTGCACTGGACGCCGAAGTTGTTCGAGGTCTACGACGCCGGCGCCGGGTTTTCCGGTGGAGACGCCACATTCAATTACTCCATCAAGCCGCTCGGATCGAAGACGAAACCGACGTCCAGGTTCGAATTCAACGTGGACGGACTCGACCTCGCGCAGCTGACCGATTTCGAGCAGCTTCCGGGTCAGCGGTTCGCGGGATTGGTCGGATGGCGCAACGTCCTCGAATGGCCGCTCGGACGATTCTCCGATCACGCCGGCGAGGGGCACATCGTCGTCCTGCCGCCGGCCGGGACGGTGACCATGACCGCATCGCTTCCCGCGGACGCCGATCGCGCCAGGCACCGCGAGTGGGGGCCGTTCGCACCGCAGCCGATGCCTCTTCATCTGCCGATCGCAGGCGAACTCGTCTATCGATACGGTCGGGACGACATCACGCTCGAGGCAAGCCGCTTCATCACCGAGCGGACGCACGTCGCCTTCGAGGGCTCGACCGCATACGGCGATCGTTCGCATATCGCGTTTCACGTCACAAGCGCGGACTGGCAGGAGAGCGATCAACTGCTCGCTGGCATCATGACGGACTTCGGCTCGCGGACCGGGCCGGTCGCGTTCGGCGGCCGCGGCGAGTTCGACGGCGTGATGACCGGCGCGTTCCGGCGGCCGCGCGTCGAGGGCCGATTCCGCGGTGAGGATCTTCGCGCGTTCGATGCGCTGTGGGGATCGGCCGACGGCCACATTGTCGTGGAAAACAGCTACGTCACGGTCAAGGACGCGACGATCCGGCACGACGATTCATCGCTCAAAGTGGACGGGCTGTTCTCGCTCGGATACCCGCGTGACGATGGCGGTGACGAGATCGACGCGCGCTTCCGCGTCGAGCGCGGAGACATCGAGACGCTGCGCCACGCGTTTCAAATCGACGATTACCCGGTCGTCGGCCAGCTCTCCGGCGAGTTCCACCTGACCGGAGCGTACGAGCATCCGCAGGGATTCGGCGGCATGTCGCTCGGGGCCGGCGTCGCGTACGGCGAACCCTTCGACGCCGCCACCGCGTCGCTCCGGTTCGACGGGACGGGCGTGCGCCTCGACAACATCCGCATGGCCAAAGGGTCCGGCGTAGTGAGCGGTGCGGCGTACGTCGGATGGGACTCCACGTACTCCTTCAACGCGGACGGCCGCCGCATCCCGATGGAGCGCCTGGCGGTCGTGCAGTATCAGAACACCACAGTGGGTGGTGTGGCGGACTTCACGGCCTCGGGCAGTGGCACCTTCGACGTGCCGAGAAACGACGTGCGCTTCCGCATCAGCGACATGACGGTGTCTGGCGAGCCGGTCGGACAGGTCGCGGGGACGCTGGCCATGCGCGCGACGGAACTGAGCGGCGAGATCGACGCCGCGTCGCCTCGCCTCGCCGTGACGGGGACCGGCCACATCGCGTTGACGCGCCAGCGCGACTCGGAGATCACGTTTCGATTCCACGACACGTCGCTCGATCCGTACGTCCGCCTGTTCGAGCCCCGGCTGTCTCCGTACACGACAGCCGTCGTCAGCGGGTCGATTCGCGTGGTCGGCGACCTCTCCGATCTCGATCGCGTGCTCGTCGACGGGGTCGTCGACAAGGTCGAAATGCGGCTGTTCGACTACGCGGTGCGGAACGCGACGCCGGTCCGGCTGACGCTCGATCGCCGTGAGATCAAGATCGAAGATCTTCAGCTCGTCGGTGACGACACGCGACTCCGCGTGTCCGGCGCGGTGAACCTGAGCCAGGAACGCATCGGCCTTCGCGTCGTCGGCGAGGCGAACCTCGGCATCCTGCAGGGCTTCTTCAAGGACGTGCGCGGATCAGGACGCGCGGAACTGACCGCGGCCATCGACGGACCAATCAAGCAGCCCGTGTTTTCGGGCAGTGCGACGATCACCGGCGGACGGATTCGCTACTTCTCGCTGCCGAATGCGCTCGACGCGATCAACGGCGTCGTGCACTTCGACTCGGGCGGCGTCAGGCTGGACGATGTGGCGGCGACGTTCGGCGGTGGGCCCGTTCAGTTCGGCGGACGGATCGGATTCACCGGCTACCTGCCGAACGATCTGAACATCACGGCTCGCGGGCAGGACATGAACCTGCGGGTGCCCGAGGGCGTCCGTTCGCTCGTGGATGCGGATCTGGTTCTGACCGGCACTCTGCAGTCGCCGACGCTCGGTGGTACGGTCACCGTGAAGAACGCGCTCTGGAGCCGGCGCGTCGACGCGCCCGGGAGCATCTTCGATTTGGCGTCGCGACGATCGGGACCGGCCAGCGCGCCGACGGCCGATCCGGCGCCGACCATTCCGCTCAAGTTCGACGTCCAGTTGCGCGTGCCTTCGACGCTTCGCGTGGAGAACAACCTCGCGCGGATGGTCGCCAACGCGGAGCTGACGCTGCGCGGCACCTACGACCGCCCGGTCGTGTTCGGTCACGCCGACATCGAGCGCGGTGAAGTCAGCTTCGAGGGCCGCCGCTACCGCATCACACGCGGAACGATGGACTTCACCAACCCGACGCGCATCGAACCGTTCTTCGATATCGAGGCCGAGACCAACGTCCGCGTCACGAACCAGACATACCGGGTGATCGTCGGACTGGCTGGCACCAGCGAACAGCTACGGCCGTCGATCAGCTCGGATCCGCCGCTGCCGACGGCGGAAGTCCTGGCGCTCTTGTTCGGCGACGCGCGCCGCGATTCGACGCAGGCGCCCGAACTGCGGGCGCTACAGAGTCCAAATCAGGCACAGGCCGACATCCTCACAGCACGCGCGACCCAGGCGTTGACGACGCCGATCTCGGCCGAGGTGGGGAAGGTCGTGGAGCAGACGTTTGGCATCAACACCTTCCAGCTCACGCCATCGTTCATCGATCCGTACAGCACGCAGACGGGACGCATCAACCCGACGGCGCGTCTGACGATTGGCAAACGAATTTCGGACAAGGTGTACCTGACGTTCTCACGCAGCTTGAACACCACGACCAACGATCAGATCATCCTGCTCGAGATCGACCAGAGCGATCTGGTGTCGTGGGTGCTGTCGCGGAATGAGGATCAGCAGACGTACGCGCTCGAGTTCCGCGTCAGGCGCGTCTTCTGATGGCCGACGACTTCCGGCCTCATTCGATGGCCGTGATGCGACTGGGACTGGCGTTAATCGTGCTCCTGGCGTCGGCCACGACGGGCGGTGCCGCGGTCGCCGACTACGTCGGGAAACCCATCGGGTCTGTCAAGCTGACGATCGAGAATCGTGAAACCACCGATGCATCGTTGACCCAGGTCATCGAGACGCCGGTCGGTCAGCCGCTCTCCATGGCTGCCGTGCGTGAGAGCATTTCGCATCTGTTCAGCCTGGGCCGGTTCGAAAGCGTGCGTGTCGACGCGACGCTCGACGCCGGCCGCGTCGCGCTCGTCTACGAGCTCAGCCCCATTCATCCGGTGACGCGGATTCAGTTCGCCGGACATGCGAAGGCGCCGGGCATCGACGACGACATGCTGCGCCGCGCCGTGACAGACCGATATGGCACGACGCCACCGCTGGCCCGAGCCGCCGACATGGCCCGCATCGTCGAGAGCGCCCTTGCCGATCGCGGATACCGGCACGCGGTGGCGACACCGCGCGCGCAGGTCGAACACGATCCCGAACGCGCCACGCTCGTGTTCACGATCGAACCTAACGCGCGCACGACGGTCGGCACCATCGATCTGATTGGACGGCCGACGGTGCCGCGTGACGACTTCCTGCGGCGGCTGGGCCTGTCGCCCGGGTCGCCGTTTCAACCCTCGCGGCTGGCCGCAGGCGTCGACCGCTACGTGACGGAGCGGCGTGCGCAGGGCTACTACGAAGCGCGCGTGATCCCGACGGTCACGTTCGCCGACGAGGATCGCGTCGCCAACGTGTCGGTCGAGATTCGAACGGGGCCGCACGTCCGCGTCCTGTTCGAGGGCGACGAGGTGCCGAGCGGCCGGCGGGATGAACTGGTCCCCGTCGAGCGCGAGGGATCGGCGGACGAGGATCTGCTCGAAGACTCGAGCAATCGCATCGAGGAGTACTTCCGCAACGACGGATATCGCAACGCGAGCGCGCCGCATTCGCGCGCCGAACGTGACGGGGATCTGATCATCACGTTCGATGTGAAGCGTGGCCCGCTGTACCGGGTGAACACGTACGAGATCACTGGCAACACGTCGATTCCTTTGGAGGAAATCACCCCGCTGCTCCGGCTGAAGCTCGAGCAGCCGTTTCTCGACAGCCGGTTGGACGCCGATATCGCGACCATCGAAGCGCTCTATCGGCGGCGTGGGTTCTCGGCGGCGCGCGCGCGCGCGGCGTTCGAGCCGATTACAGACGCGACGACGTCGGCACTGGTGCCCGTCGCCGTCCGCGTCGTCATTGCCGAAGGCGTTCGTACGGTGGTCGATCGCGTCGATGTCCTGGGCAGCCGGGCGATCGACGAAAGCGTGGTGCGCGGGAAACTTGGACTGCAGGCCGGCGGGCCGTACGTGCCGGGACAGCTGCCGATCGATCGAGACGCGCTCGTCCAGGCGTATCAGAACCTCGGATATCAGAATGCGAGCGTCGAGCTCGTACCGCAGTTCAGCGCCGACCAGACGAGGACGACGATTGCCGTTCGCGTCCAGGAGGGACCGCGGGTTTTCGTCGACCACGTCCTCATCGTCGGGAACATCCGTACAAAGACGGCAACGATTGAGCGCGAGCTCAGGATCAAGACAGGCGACCCGTACAGCATCGCGGCAATCGACGAGAGCCAGCGGCGCCTGGCGGCCCTTGGTCTGTTCCGACGTGTCCGCGTCAGCGAACTCAGGCACGGCGCGGAGACGGCGAGGGACGTACTCATCACCGTCGAGGAAGCGCCGGTCACCACGATCGCCTACGGCATTGGCGCCGAGGGGAACCGCCTCGCTATAAGTAATGAGGACGGCACCGTGACCGAGCAGTTCGACATCGCCCCGCGAGTGCTGTTCGAAATCGGCAGGCGCAACCTGTTCGGCAAGAACCGTTCGATCAACCTCTACACCAGCGTCAGCCGGAGCGTGCGGTCGAAGCTGACGGAGTATCGTGTGGTCGGGACGTTCCGCGAGCCGCGGCTCTTCGATTCCGCGGCCGACGCCTTTCTGAACGTGACGATCGAGCAGCAGCACCGCTCGACCTTCGACTTTGCGAGACGCAGCTTCAGCGCGAACCTCGAGCGACGGTTCTCCGGCCCTTATCGTGTGACCGGGTCCTATCAGCTTCAGCGCACGCGCGTCTTCAATCAGATCTACCTGCCGGACGATCCCAACGCCCCGCTGATCGACCGCGCCTTCCCGCAGTACCTGCTCTCCTCTTTCTCGGGATCGCTGATTCGCGATTCGCGCGACGACGCGCTCGATACGCACACCGGCAACTATATGAGCGCCAACGGCCAGCTGGCGGCCGAAGCGATCGGCTCCGAAATCGGTCTGATCAAGTCCTTCTTCACCGCGCAGATGTTCCGCACGGTGCCTCGGACGAACCGGGTCGTGTTCGCAGGCAGCGCCCGCGTCGGCCTCGCGACCGGGTTTGCGGGGCTTGGCGATCTTCCTGCGGCGGAACGGTTCTTTGCGGGCGGCGACACGACGGTTCGCGGGTTCGCGCTCGACCAGCTCGGCGTTCGCCACATCCCGCCCGAGTCCGGGGACACGGTGGACGCCAACGGGGCCGCAATCGGCGGCAACGGCCTGGTGATCTTCAACGCGGAACTGCGCGTGCCGGTCACGGGTGGCCTGGGCGTCGTCGGCTTCATCGATACCGGTAACGTGTTCGCGCACGTGACGACGATCGAACTCGCCGAGATGCGGAGCGCGGTCGGCGGCGGCATCCGCTACAAGTCACCCATCGGTCCGCTGCGAATCGATTACGGCGTCAAAGTCAATCCGCTCCCGGGAGAGAGCCGGAGCGCATGGTTCGTCAGCTTCGGGCAGGCGTTCTGATGACCCGACCAGCGCTGATCCTCGCCTGTGTCGCCCTTGCCGCGACATCGGTCGTCCGTGCGGAAACGATCGACCGCGTGGTCGCGGTCGTCGCCGGGCACGTAATCATGCTGAGCGATGTCACGGCTGCGCGTGAGCTCGGCCTGGAAACGGCGGAGCCCGCGGCAGATCCTGTGCGTGCGATGCTGTCCAGGCTCATCGACCGCGAGCTGATGCTGGCAGAAGTCGAACGCTATGCGCCACCCGAGCCTGAGGTCGCGGAGATCGATCGTGGACTGGCCGCCATCCGCAGTCGCTTTTCAGCGGTATCGGGCTTCGACGACGTCCTGGCGCGGTGTGGCATCGACGAGAAGCACGTTCGCGAGTCGATTCGCCAGAACCTGCGGATCGCCGCGTATCTCGATCAGCGATTCACTCCGGCCGATCCCCGGCGGCAGGCGCTCATCGCCGACTGGCTCGCCGGCCTCCGGCGCCGCGGCGACATCGTGGACCTCTACGCGACCAGTCAGTGATCCCGGGCGTCAGCCGCGGCCGACGAGGAATTGCGCGATCTGCAGAAGATCGAAGCCGGAGTGGCTGACCATGGGCGCCACGGCCGATTGGCGACGCAGGTACACCGCGCCCCACAGCAGGCCCAGGAGTCCGGTCGCGAGCGCCGCATCCGCGCCCTGCGTCAGGTGCCCTGCACCGAACGCCACGCTCGTGATGACCAGTCCGACCGTCGTGCCGCCCAGCCAGATGCGGAACCGGTGCAGGATGAACGCGCGCTGAATTTCTTCGCGAACACCGCCGGCGAAAATGACGACCAGCACGAACAGCCACGCGTCGCGTGGCCGTTCGAGGACGTCCTGAAGCGGGTTGTGTTCCACCGTGTGCAGCCACGGCGCGAACTTCTGGGTCACCAGCAGGACCGCAACGGCGACGCCGATCGCGACGGGCGTCAGCCACACACCCGCGACGGCTTCGGTCGCCAGACGCCGGCCGCCGAGGATGATGTCCTTCGGCCGCTCACCGTGCGCGATCAGAAAGATGAGGACGAGGCCGACGACCACAACGGTGTCGGTCAGTGACACAACCACGACGTAGGCCGTCGAAAGGCCGCCGGTTGCGGTGACGGCCTTGTGTCCGGTCGCGACGTAGGTTCCCGCAATCGCCACCTGCGTCGGAAACCCCGAGCACAGCAGGACCTCCAGGATCGCGACGATGCGGGCGACTGCGGGCGTCTGAGGATCGGGGTTCAGCCGCGAACCTTGATCGTCAGCGGTTCCGAGAGTTTCAACGTCAGCACAGAACCCTTCACGAGATGGACCTCTTCACCTCTCGTCGACATGACGACGGCAGTGCCCGCGCCCCCGCCGATGGCTGTCCCGATGAGCGCGCCTTTACCGCCGCCCGCAATGGCGCCGATGAGCGCGCCGCCGGCCGCGGCACCGCCAATCTTCGCCGCGTCCTTCTTCTTGGTGGCTTCAGCCGTCCGCTGAACGGTGGCCGTGGTCATACGGTACTTCACATCGTCACGGGCCGGCACCACCGCGTTGAATCGCACGGCGACATGGGCGAGGCCCTTGACCTTGCCCGAACGTGTGGCGTCGGTGACGACACCGGAGACGCGCGATCCGGTGGGAAGCACGGTCTCGCCGCCAACCGACACCGCGCGAGACAGGTGCGCGGATACCGCGTCCTCGATCCGGCTCGTGTCCGAGCCGACACTGCTGTCGAGCGTCACCGCGAGGGAAGTGCCCGATGGAATGGTGACCTCGCGCTCGGCCGGGGTCTTTGTGGAGGCCCCGCCGGAGGCGTCCTTTGCCGTCCCGTCGGGTTGCGAACCTGCACCGTTTGTTGCAGAGGCCGAGGTGCTGGGAACCTGCTCGGAGACCGCCTTGCCCGAGGCGGGTGTAGAAGTTCCACCCCCGCAGGCGACCGACGCCAGAGAGATGCAGACCGCAGACACTGTCGGAAATGGTGTGAAATTGAAGTGTTTCATAGGTTTGGCTTCGAACGGAGCAAAGAATCCGCCAAACTCGACCTGCGAGCAAACTCTTCGAAACGTAGAGCTTGCACACATCCCTTGACGGGCACAGAATGTAAAAATGACATGGTTGAGGTGATGAGTGACGATAATGACAGCCGGCGAAACTCCTCCGGCAACTGAATCGACGAGCAAGCAGGTCGCCGAACGGGTGCTGATCGTCGAGGACGAACCGGCCGCTCGCGTCGGCCTGGAGCAGCTGGTCAAGAGCTGGGGCTTTGTCGCCGATTCTGCGACCGACGGCGAGGACGCGCTTGGCAAGGTGACCTCCTTCCGTCCCGCCATCGTGATTTCCGATCTCGTCATGCCGCGCATGGACGGGTTGTCGCTCCTTCGCGCGCTGCAGCAGCAGGGCGCAGACGTCACGACGCTGCTCCTGACAGCGCAAGGCACCGTGGAAACGGCGGTCGAGGCGATGAAGGAAGGGGCCTACGACTACCTGACCAAGCCAATCGATATTCAGCGTCTCAAGATCCTGCTCGACAAGATCGTCGAGCGCCTCGAGACGATGCGCGAGGTGAAAGCGCTCCGCCGGCAACTGCGCGAGAGCGGCACGTTTGGGTCGCTCATCGGCAACAGCCCTGAGATGCGCAAGATCTACCAGGTCGTCGAGCAGGCCTCCCCGACGAGCGCATCGGTCCTGATTACCGGCGAGTCGGGCACGGGGAAAGAGCTCGTCGCCCAGACGATCCATCAGCTGAGCCCGCGCGCCACCTTTCCGTTCGTGGCGATCAACTGCGCGGCCATTCCGGAAACGCTCCTCGAGAGCGAAATCTTCGGCCACGAAAAAGGCGCGTTCACCGGCGCGGCCGATCGGCGTCAGGGGTGCTTCGAGCTCGCGGACCGGGGCACGCTGTTCCTCGACGAAATCGGCGAGATGACGCCTGCGACGCAGGTGAAGCTCCTGCGCGTCCTGCAGGAGCGGAAGTTCAGGCGGCTGGGCGGCCGCACCGAGCAATCAGTCGACGTCCGGATGATTGCCGCCACCAACGTGGATCCGAATGAAGCGGTTCAGAAGGGCAAACTGCGCGAGGATCTGTTCTACCGGCTGAACGTGTTCGCGTTCCGCTTGCCGCCCCTTCGCGAGCGCAAGGAAGACCTGCCGCTTCTCATTCAGGCGTTCATCCACGAGTTCAATAACCGCAACCAGAAAGCGATTGCGGGGATCGAGCAGACGGCGATGCGCGTCCTCGAGCATCACAATTGGCCGGGCAATGTCCGCGAGCTGAGGAACGTCATCGAGCGCGCGACCATTCTCGCGCCCGGGCCCTTCATCGAATTCAAGCACTTGCCGCCGTCGCTCGCGGACGAGCCGCCGGCGCCGAACCAGCCGCAGGTCGCGCTCGCACCGGGCATCACGGTCGAAGAAGCCGAGCGGCGCCTGATCATGATGACGCTCGAGCACACGCGCGACAACAAGACGCGCGCCGCCGAAATCCTGGGTATCAGCCTCAAGACGCTGCACAACAAATTGAACAAGCTTCGGCTCAGACCGAAGAAAACCGAGTAGTCGTAGTGATGACGTCGGGTTCAGGGTTCGGCGTGCAGGGTGCAGGGTGCTGTGCCGGGTTCGGGGTGCCGAGTGCACGGTTCGGTGATCCTCAGAACCCAGAACGAACCCGGCACCCCGAACCCCGAACCCCGCACGGCACCCAGCACTCTGCACGCCGAACCCTGAACCCAACTCTGTTCTGTCCACCCCCATGCGCCTAGGCATCAAGGGCAAGCAGGTTCTGGGCGTTACGTCGATCGTCGGCGCGGTCGTCGTCCTGCTGTCGGTGTACTTTCTGTCGCGTCTGGTCAGCATCAGCCTCGTCGAGAGCCGGGCCCGCGCGGAATTGATTGCCAAGGCCGTCTATCAGCGTGCGCGAGAAGTCGTCGGCCCGGACACGGATCCCGTGGCGCTCCGCAACGATCCAGGGCTGCGATCGATCCTCGAATCCAGTCTGTATTCCGACAACGTGACCTTTGCGGCGATCGTTGATACACGGGGCTTCGCAGTGGCGCACAACGATCGCGCCCTCGAAGGCACCGAAATCCCCGTCGCCGATCCGATGGACGCGTTGCTTAGCCGTTCGGCGCTCAGCCAGCTGACCGCGATCTTCCGGGGCCAGGGCCGCAATCTGGAGGTGCGGCAATCGCTCCTGCTCGACGGTCGCGACTTCGGATCGATCCGCGTCGGCGTCTCGACGCTGCTCATCCGTCAGGATTTGACCAAGTCGCTCGGTCCGGCCGCGCTGACCGCGCTGGCCGCGCTTGGTATCGCCATCTTCGTGGCGATGCTCCTCGCGCAGCTGCTGCTCCGGCCGATTCACGTCATCAGGAGCGGGCTGACGCGATTGGGCAAGGGCGAGTTCGGCGTCCGGCTCGACCTCGATCAGCACGACGAATTCGGCGAGCTCGGGACGTTTTTCAACGCGATCAGCGAGCAGCTGTCCGCGGATCGTTCCCAGATGGCGGGTCAGGTCGCGCACCTCGAGTCCGCCGTCGAACACCTCGAAGACGCCGTCGCGATCGTCAACGCGCGAGGCGAGCTCCTGTTCGCCAATCCCGCGATGCGAAATCTGCTGCCAGCCGCCGGCCCCGGGGTGGCGCTCTCGACGATCGTGCCGACGGATCACGCGCTGCAGCGTTTGTCCGAGCAGACCCTCGTCAGCCGTCAGTCGCGCGGGCCGTTGTCCGCGACCTTTGGTGATTCGGGCGAGCGGCTGGTGATGAGCCACGCCATCAACGATCCGAAAGGCGACCTGGTCGGGATCATGCTGGTCGCGCGCAATCTCGAGTACCTCAGTCAGGTGCAATCGACGATTCGCTATTCGCGGAAGCTTGCGGCCCTCGGACGCCTGTCGGCGGGGGTCGCACACGAGGTCAAGAATCCGCTGAACGCGATGATGATCCACCTCGAGCTCCTGCGCCAGCAGTTCGTCGCACGACGCGGGTCGCCCCGGCTCGTCGCCGCCGGTGCCGGCACGGTGACGCAGGTCGCCACCGCGCCGATCGATCAGACTGAGGCGCTCGAGCACGTGGACGTCATCGCGAACGAAATCCGCCGTCTTGACGAAGTCGTGCAGGGCTTTTTGAAGTTCACGCGGCCCGAGGATCTCAAGCTCCAGCCCGTCAGCCTCCGGGCGCTCTTCGACGAAATCGTGCCGATCGTCAAGCCGGAGGCGGATCGAGCCGGTGTCCAGCTGACCGTGGATTGCGACGGCGTGCCCGACGTGAACGGCGATCTGGCCATGCTCCGACAGGCCTTCCTCAACCTCGCGCTCAACGCGTGCCAGGCGATGACCAACGGCGGCTCGTTGCGCGTGCACGCCGAGGCCGCACGAGGCCGCCGGGTGGCCGTCTCCGTCGCGGACACGGGTGTCGGCATCAAACCCGAGCATCTGCAACGCATCTTTGACCTCTACTTCACAACCAAGGAACGGGGCAGCGGGATCGGCCTTTCCATGGTTTTTCGCACTGTGCAGATGCACGACGGCGAGATTGAGGTACAGTCAACGCCAGGAGCGGGAACGACCTTCCGCATCCTGCTGCCGCAGGCGTAGAGGCAGAGCCATGCATGAGGCCTTGATCGGACGGACGCGCCGTCGGCTCTACGTCGGGCTCGTGTGCGCCGCATGTGCGCTGCCGTTGACCAGTGCCGCGTGCGCGCGGCCCAAGGCGAAAGCGATCGCCGAACTTCCTCCCCTCGAGATGCCACCGGCGCCGCCGCGTGACATCGAAACCAACGAATCGGAGCCGCCGCCGCCCGTTCCGCTGCCGACCGAGCCGGCCCGCAACCCGCCGCCGCGTCCACGCCCGGCCGCGCCGGCTCGCGAGCCGCGCGCAAACGAAACCGCTCGTCCCGAGGCGCCCAGGCCGGAAACGACGACGGAAACGGAAGCCCCCAGAGCCGAAGAGCCACCGAAGCCTGCCACCACCTTGCAGACGACGCACGCCCGAAAACGAAGGCGAAGAGGAACGCAAGATCCGCCAGACGATGCAGCGCGCGACAACCGATCTGAACCGCATCGATTACCGCGTGCTGAACACGGACGCGCGGACGCAGTACGACACGGCGAAGAGTCTGATCAAGCAGGCGGAGTCCGCCGTGAATTCGAAGAATCTGGTTTTCGCGAAAAGCGTGGCCGACAAAGCCGCGGCGCTCGCCGCGCAACTCGGCGGCAAGTAGCCGGATCCCGAAGAATTCGTGGCCCTGCACGGTTTTCCACAGACATGCACAGTTGTCAACATCTTGCGACTGCCCTAAAAACAAGCCACAATATGTGGTGTTTACACGCTTGACAAACGCGCATCGCGAGCGCATATTTGCTCGCCGTAGCGCGAACCGGCCAACGGACGAGGATCCCCAGCTTCTCGAAGCGAGCCAGCAACATTCCGCGCGCACCAATCATTCAAGAGAAGCCGTTCGGCCTCCGGGGGCGGGGGGCGGCGGTATCGTCGATCGGAGCTGAACATCGATGAAGGAACCTGCTGCGATTCAGGCCGCCAGCGCCGGCCAACAGAGCGTCGAGAGCGGATCCACGGGACACGTCGGGATAACCCCTGTCACGACGTCAACGCCGTCGACTGCCGAGACGTCGCGATCCAAGGCCAAGGCGGTCGCCCCGGCGCCGGGCCTCACATTTCCGCGATTCTTTGCGGACGCCGACGTCGATCCGTTCGATGAAGTCGAGTGGGATCTGCGCGCGGCGGTGATCGGAAACGAGCGCGGCGAAGTCGTGTTCGAGCAGCGCGACGTCGAGATCCCGAAGTTCTGGTCGCAGCAGGCCACGAACATCGTCGTGTCGAAATATTTCCGTGGCCAGATCGGCACGCCCGATCGCGAACGGAGCGTCAGGCAGCTGATTGGCCGTGTGGTGACCACGATCACCGACTGGGCGCGAACGCAGAAGTATTTCGCGACCGACGAGGATCTGCGCGCGTTCAGCGATGACCTGAAGCACATCCTGGTGTACCAGAAGGCGGCGTTCAACAGCCCGGTGTGGTTCAACTGCGGCTTCGAGACTGCGCCCCAGTGCTCCGCGTGCTTCATCAATTCCGTTCAGGACACGATGGACTCGATCCTCACGCTCGCGAGGACCGAGGGCATGCTCTTCAAGTTCGGATCCGGCACGGGCACGAACCTCTCGACGATCCGTTCGTCGCGCGAACTGCTCGCGGGTGGTGGGACGGCGTCAGGCCCCGTCAGCTTCATGAAGGGGTACGACGCGTTCGCCGGCGTCATCAAGTCGGGCGGCAAGACGCGGCGCGCGGCCAAGATGGTCATCCTCAACGCCGACCATCCCGACATCGTCGAGTTCATCAACTGCAAAGTCCAAGAGGAGAAGAAGGCTTGGGCGCTCATCGACGCGGGCTACGACGGATCGTTCACGGGTCCAGCCTACTCGTCGGTGTTCTTCCAGAACTCGAACAACAGCGTGCGCGTGACCGACGATTTCATGCGCTCGGTCATGGACGACGGCGAGTGGGACACGCACGCGGTGACGAACGACGCGGTCGTGGACACGTACAAAGCGCGAGACCTGATGCGGCTCATCGCCGAAGGCACGCATGTCTGCGGCGATCCCGGCATGCAGTTCGACACGACGATCAACGAATGGCACACGTGCCCGGAGACCGATCGCATCCATGCGAGCAATCCGTGCTCGGAGTACATGTTCCTGAACGATTCGGCGTGCAACCTCGCGTCGATCAACCTGATGAAGTTCGTGAAGAACGTTGACGGCGATCCGAACAACTTCGAGTTCGACGTCGTGGCCTACAAGGCGGCGATCCGGACGCTCATTACCGCGCAGGAAATCATCGTCGACAACGCGAGCTATCCGACGCCGGCGATCGAGCGGAACTCGCACGCGTACCGCCCGCTCGGGCTCGGCTACGCCAACCTGGGCGCGCTCCTGATGTCGCGCGGTCTCCCGTACGACAGCGACGCCGGCCGCGATTACGCCGGGGCACTGACGGCGCTGATGACCGGCGAGGCCTATGCGCAGTCCGCACGGATCGCGCGCGACCACGGCGGCCCGTTCGCCGGGTATGAGGCCAACGCCGTGCCGTTCATCCGCGTCATGCGGAAACATCGCGACGCCATGCGCGACGTCAATTCGCGCAACGTGCCGTCCGAGCTCTATCAGGCCGCCAAATCGTCGTGGGACGATGCGGTGGAACTGGGCGAGGCGTTCGGCTATCGCAACGCGCAGGCGACCGTGCTCGCGCCGACCGGCACCATCGGCTTCATGATGGACTGCGATACCACGGGCGTCGAGCCGGACATCGCGCTGGTCAAGTACAAGAAGCTCGTGGGCGGCGGTCTGATGAAGATCGTCAACCAGACCGTGCCCATGGCGCTCCGGAAGCTCGGCTACACGCAGGCGCAGGTCGATGCCATCGTCGACCACATCGATGCGAACGAGACGATCGAAGGCGCGCCGGGCCTGAAGGAATCGCACCTGGCGGTGTTCGATTGCGCGTTCAAGGCGGCCAAGGGCCAGCGCTCGATTCACTACATGGGCCACATCAAGATGATGGGCGCGACGCAGCCGTTCATCTCGGGCGCCATCTCCAAGACGGTCAACGTCCCGAAGGAAGCGACCGTCGACGAGATCATGCAGGCGTACATCCAGTCGTGGAAGCTCGGCGCGAAGGCCATCTCGATCTATCGCGACGGCAGCAAGCGCACGCAGCCACTCAATACATCAAAGGACAAGGACATCGAAGGAGCGCGAGGTGTCAGCCGCGCGGAGCTCGAAGCGATGGCGCGGACGCCGGTCCGACGCAAGCTCCCCGACGAGCGCCACGCGATCACGCACAAGTTCGACATCCAGGGACACGAGGGCTACATCACCGTCGGTCTGTTCGAGGACGGGCAGCCGGGCGAGATCTTCCTCGTGATGGCCAAGGAAGGTTCGACGATTTCCGGTTTCGCCGACGCGTTCGCGCAGGCGATTTCCTATGCGTTGCAGTACGGCGTGCCGCTCCAGGCGCTCGTGGACAAGTTCAGCCACGTCAGGTTCGAGCCATCGGGGATGACACGCAACCCGGAGATCCGTTTCGCCAAGTCGATCGTCGACTACATCTTCCGGTGGCTGGCGTCGAAGTTCCTCTCGCCGGAGGCGCAATTCCACGCCGGGGTGAACGGGCGTGAGCTGGACGACCATGCGCACGGTCACTCGCTGACGCCGACGGCCGGGCCGCCGACAGCCGCCGCGTCGCAACCCGCTGCGACGTCGTACTCGACGATTCAGAACCAGGAAGACGCGCCGCCGTGTTCGACGTGCGGATCAATCATGATCCGCAGCGGCGCGTGCTACAAGTGCAGCAACTGCGGGAATACGTCGGGCTGCGCTTAGGGAACTGAACTGAATCCGCGATCCGCAATCCGAAATCCGCAATGACTTCAGCTGAAGCTGTCACGATCCTCCAGCACGTGGGCCTCCCGTTGCTCAAGGCTGAGCATCCGGTCACAAAAGGCGTGATCGCGGCGATTCCGGCTGGCAAGGTCGATTACCGGCCGGACGATATCGTCAAGAGCGCGCTCGATCTCGCGTGGCATATCGTGACGGCGGAGCTGCGGTTCATGAACGCGGTGATCGCCGGAGCGTTCGACCTGACGCCGGCGCCGAGACCTGACAGCGTTCGCGCCGCCGCGGATGTAAACGCATGGTACGAAGAGCGCTTTCCGGGCGTGGTCGAGGGGCTGGCGAAGCTGCCGCCGGACGCGCTGGTCAAGACCGTCGACTTCCGAGGCGTTTTTCAGTTTCCAGCCGTCGCCTACGTCCAGCTCGGCATCTGCCACTCGATTCACCACCGCGGGCAGCTGTCGATGTACCTCCGACCGATGGGCGCCAAGGTCCCGTCGATCTACGGCGAGAGCTACGACGCGCGGATGGCTCGGGAGGCTCGGTCGTGAGCTCTGCCGGGACTCGGGATTCGAAATTGAGAAATCGAGTTCACTGAGCGCTTCAATCCGCAATCCGCAGTCTGCAATGAGATTGGGCCGCGCCTGGCTCGCACTGACCGCGGTTCTTGCCGCGCACGTGGTCGACGAAGCGCTGACGGACTTTCTGTCGGTCTACAACCCGATCGTCCAGGCCGCACGCGACCGTTTCGGCTGGTTTCCGATGCCGACGTTCACGTTCTGGCCGTGGATTACCGGACTGGCGATTCTCGTTCTGCTGCTCGTGGCGGTCTCGCCGCTCGCTTACGCGCGAAGCCCGTTCATCCGCGCGGCAGCATACCCGTTTGCGGCGATCATGCTGCTGAACGGCATCGGCCATCTTGCGGCGTCCGTGTACTTTCGCCGCTGGATGCCCGGCGCGACGACCGCGCCGTTCCTCATCGTCACGTCGATCGGCCTGCTCGTAGCCGCGCGCGGCCGCGCCGAGCAGCGCCACGATCTCCGCGCGCAGCCGCCCGCGTGACGTCATGGCGGTCAGGTGTCGCTAGACACACGACACACAATCGCCGCGAAGAAGTGGTACCAGTGATCGACCGCTGATTGTCGTTTTTCGTTCACGTCGACAAGGAGATTTCGATGAAGCGTGTGCTTTACGCCGTTCCGGTCCTCGCGCTCTTCACGACCGTCGCGTTTTCCCAGATGCCGGCAGGCCAGAAAGTCGGCCTCGCCACGAGCATTCAGCGCGGTTACGCGAACATCAAGCAGAACCTGACGCAGGAAGCCGACAAGATGCCGGACGCCGACTACGCGTGGAAGCCCGGCACGACTCCCGACGTGCGGCCGTTCTCCGCGGTCATGGCGCACATCGTCCAGTCGCAATTCGGCCAGTGCTCGGCGATCAAGGGTGTTCCCAATCCGATGCAGGGCAAGAACCTCGAGCAGGAGCTGAAGACCAAGGCCGAAGTGACAAAGGCGCTCGCCGATTCCTTCGCGCTGTGCGACGACATCTTCGCCCAGACGACGGACGAGAATGCCGCGCAGTTCATCAAGGTGGGGCAGAACGAAGTGACGCGCGCAGCCGCGCTCTTCGGCTTCATCGCGCACGGCAACGAAATCTACGGGACCGGCGCGGTCTACCTCCGCTCGAAGAACATCGTGCCGCCGTCGACCGAGCGCGCGATGCAGGGTCGCGGCAGGGGCAACTAAGCGATCTGAATTCTGCAATTCGTGATTCAAAAGGCGGGTGGTTGTGCCCGCCTTTCTTTTTGCGTATTATGCTTACGATGTCAGCAATAGAGCCTCTGGGGGAATTCGAGCACATCGTGCTCCTGTCGATCCTGCGCCTGGGGGACGAGGCCTACGCGGTGACAATTGGCGAGGAAATCCTGGCCCACACGGGGCGGGAGGTGTCGAGGGGTTCCGTCTACATCACCCTCGATCGCCTGGAGACCAAGGGCTACCTGCGATCCTGGCTCGGCGATCCGACGCCCGCGCGAGGCGGCCGCGCGAAGCGCTTCTACGCGCTGCGTCCACGCGCCGTCGCGGCGCTCAAGGACAACCGCCGTGCGCTGGTGTCGCTCTGGAAGGGGCTGGAAAGCGAGCTCGCATGAACTGGCCAATCATTCTGCGCCTGCTGCCTCGCGATCTTCGCGATCCGATCGCCGGCGACATCGAGGAACAACTCGTGATACGCGCCGCGCGCGACGGGCGGCTTCGCGCGACGATCTGGGCGTGGGCCACCGCGGCCCGCCTCGTGCTGGCATTCCGCTGGGAGCGCGCGATGCACGGCCGTGGCGTTCCGCCGATTGGCGACAGGGATCGGCCGGCGCCGAGCCGGCTGGATTCACTGCGCCGCGACGTCGCCTTCAGCCTGCGCCTGCTGCGGCGTCAACCATCCTTCACCTTCGTCGCGATTGCCGCGCTCGCGCTCGGCATCGGCGCGAACACCGCGATCTTCAGCGTCGTGGACGCCGTCCTCTGGCGGCCGCTGCCGTACACCGACGCCGATCGGATCATGTCGGTCGCCGAGCAGCGTCCGCGCGAGGGTCGCCTCTACGGCGCCGTGTCGCCGGCCGACTTCTTCGACTGGCGTCGCGATGCGACCAATTTCGCGGCGATGGCTGCGTTCAACGAAGGCGCGGCAAACCTGACGGGGACGGGGGAGCCCGAACGCATTCGCACGCTGAGGGTTTCGGCCGGCTTCCTCGACGCGCTCGGGCTGCCGCCGGCGATGGGCCGGAATTTCCAGCTGAGTGAAGAATCGTACGGCCGGCATCGGGTCGTCCTGCTCACCGACGCGTTCTGGCGCCGAAGTTTCGGCGCGGCTCCCGACATCGTCGGACGTACGGTGACCTTCGATGGAAACCCGTACGAAGTCGTCGGTGTGCTTTCCCCGAGATTCTGGTGGCCCTCTCCATCCGACGTGCTCGTGCCACTGGCCCTGGACGACCATGACCGGCAGCTTCGCGCCGCGCACTTTCTCTCGGTCATCGGGCGCCTTCGGCCCGGCGTGTCGGAGCAGGCGGCGCGCGAAGAGCTGAACGTCATCGGCACCCGGCTGTCGAAGGCGTATCCCGAGGAAAACACCGGACATGGTCCGAGCCTTCGCCGGATGCGCGAGGACTGGGTCGGCGATGTCCGCGCGGCACTACTGCTGCTGCTCGGGGCGGTCGGCTGCGTCCTGCTCATTGCCTGCGCGAACGTGGCGACCCTCCTTCTCGCGAGGGCGGCGGTGCGGCAGAAGGAGCTGTCGGTCCGGCGCGCGGTTGGCGCGACCCGCGGGCAGATCGTCCAGCAGCTGCTGACCGAGAGCCTGGTCATGTCGATCATCGGCGGCGGCGTGGGCCTCTTTGTTGGAGGCTGGGGCCTCGCGGCGTTCAAGACGTTCTTGCCCGCGCAGTTCTCGGAATTACCCGGCATCGATCAGATGGGCATGGACGGACGCGTGCTCGTCGCGGCGATCGTCGCGTCGGCGGCAACGGGGGTGATCTTCGGCGTCCTGCCGGCGCTGGCCGCGTCCGACCAGCGGATCACCCTGGCGTTGCACGAGGAGTCGCGCGGGGGGACGGCCGGCGTCCGCGCCCGACGGCTCCGGTCGGCGCTCGTCGTGGCAGAACTGGCGTTCTCTCTCGTCCTGCTCGCGGGCGCGGCGCTGCTGATCGTCAGCTTCAGGAACCTGGTCGACGTGTCCCCGGGCTTCCGATCCGACCAGCTCGCGATCGTTCACTTGTCGCTGCCATCCAGCCGCTATGACGAACCGGTGCGCGCCGTCGCGTTCTACGACGAGGTGATAGACCGCCTGCGGGCGACGCCTGGCGTGCAGCGCGTCGCGGCAACGAGCGCGCCGCCGTTCACCGCCAGCGACGCGCGGCTCAACCTCGAGATCGAGCGCCAGACGGTCGAGCTCAAGGGCCCCGTGCGCGCGCATCCACGGGTCGTCTCGAGCGATTATTTCTCGACGCTCGGCATTCGTGTGGTCCGCGGCCGCGTGTTCACCGATCGCGACGATCGGGCTGCGCTACCCGTCGTGGTGATCAACGAGACGGCGGCCCGGCGGTATTGGCCGAACGAGGATCCGATTGGCCGGCGGATCAGCTTGGGCGAACCCACGCGCTGGATGGAAATCGTCGGCATCGTCGGCGACATCCGCCAGATGGGCTTGAACCTCGAGCCGGAGCCCGAAGCGTTCATTCCCATGCGCCAGGTGTTCACTCCGCTCGGCGATGGCCTCCAACGAACGCTGACGCTCATGATTCGCACGACTGGCGACCCGCTCGCCATGGCGCCGGCGATCCGCACTGTCGTCACGGCGGTCGATCCGCAGCAACCGCTGGGCCTGGTGCGCGCGATGGATCAGATGATTACCGAATCGGTCGGCGCGCAGCGCCTCAATTTCGTGCTGGTTTCGGCGTTCGCGATCGTGGCGCTGCTCCTCACAGCCGCGGGACTGTACGGCGTCATGGCGTATCTCGTCGCCGAACGGACGAGAGAGATCGGCGTCCGCATGGCGCTCGGCGCCTCGTCACGGCAGGTCGTCGCCATGGTGCTCGGCCAGGCCGGAACGATGACGGCGCTCGGAATCGTGATCGGAGTCGCGGGCTCGCTTCTCGTGAGCCGCGCGATCGGTTCGCTCCTTTTCGGCGTCAGCGCGCTGGATCCCAGGATTTACGCCGCCGTCACGATTCTGCTTGCGGTTGTTGCGTTAGGCGCGGCGGCGGTGCCGTCCCTGCGAGCGACGCAAATCGATCCACTTGTCGCGATGCGAGATACGTAGAACGGCGCTCGGCTGAAGCCTTCGCGCTCCTGTTAGCATTGCCGGATGCCATCGGTCGGACGCCTTCGCTTCCTCGAAGCTCTTCCCCCGCCGGACTCGCCACAGCGCCGGCGCGGAGCGCTGGTCCTCTTGCACGCGTTTCCCCTGAGCGGCCGCATGTGGGAAGCGCAGCTGGCGCTCGCCGGACTTGGCTGGCACGTCATCGCCCCGAACGTCCGGGGCGTCGACGGGCAGGACGCGGACCCGCCGGCCAATACCATCGACGACTACGCGGCCGACATCATCGACCTGCTGGACGGTCTGCACCTCGAGGACGCGGTCATCGGGGGCCTTTCGATGGGCGGGTACGTCGCCTTCGCGCTCCTGCGCCACGCACCGAGTTATATCCGCGCGCTGGTCCTCGCCGATACGCGATCCCAGGCCGACACGCCCGAGGGCCTCGAGGGACGCAAACGCATGCTGTCGCTCGTCAACGAGCGGGGCGTCGATGCCGTCGCCGACGAGATGATACCCAAGCTGCTCGGCGACACCACGAGGTCCACCAAACCCGCCGTCGTCGACCACGTGCGCGGGCTGATTCGCTCGAACTCCGCGGAAGCGGTCGCCGGCGGCATCCGCGCGCTCATGAACCGGCCAGACGTCACGCCTGCGCTGGCGTCGATCCACGTTCCCACGCTCATCATCGTCGGCGATGAAGATTCCATCACACCGCCTTCTGTCGCGGAGGAAATGCAGTCGCGCATCGCCGGCGCGGAGCTCGTCCGCATTCCCGCGGCGGGTCATCTGTCGAACCTCGAGCAGCCCGCTCGGTTCAACGCGGCTCTCGCGGGTTTCCTCGAGCATCGGGTATAGTCGTGGTCATGTGGAAGGCTGCCGTATGCGCCGTTGCCGTGGTGCTCGCGATCGCGTCTGCGCGCGCGCAACAGACGAAAGGCCTCGACGACATCCTGGACCTGTACGTGCGCGACGGCCAGGTCTACTACCGGGCGATGAAAAGCGATCGAGGCAAGCTCGATGCGTTCGTCAATCGAATTGCCGGCGAGAGCGTCGATCAGCTGTCGCGTGAAGAACGCATGGCGTTCTGGATCAACGCCTACAACTCACTCGTCCTGCGCACGGTTGTCGATCACTATCCCATTCACGGTAGCGCGGCCACTTATCCAGCGAAGAGCATCCGCCAGGTGCCTGGTGCGTTCGATCGCGTCACGCATCGCGTGGCGGGTCGGACGCTGACGCTCGATCAGATCGAGCAGACCGTGCTGCCCGAGTTCCAGGATCCCCGTGTGTACTTCGCCCTCGGCCGTGGGGCCGAAGGCGGCGGTCGCCTTCGCAGCGAGGCCTACACGGGCGCCGGACTCGAAAAACAGCTGGCCGACGCAGCCGGCGAGTGCGTCACCCGTCAGCAGTGCGTTCATCTGGACCGTCCGGGCAACAAGCTCGTGGTGTCGCCGATTTTCTCGTGGCGCGAGAAGGAGTTTTCGGCTACTTACGCGACCAAGGCGCCGGCGGCGTACTCGTCGCGGAGCCCCGTCGAGCGTGCCGTGATTGCGTTCGTTGAACCGCAGCTCCTGACGGTTGAAAAAGAAGTCCTCGAAGCCAACACGTTCCAGGTGACATTCGGACAGTTCGACTGGCGTCTGAACGACCTGACGGGGCGGGGCGGCCGGTAGCCCGTCGAACCCCGTTGCAGCGCCTGCGGCATACCGAGCCGAGGCAAGCAAAGCCGAGGCGAGGTATCAGCGAATGTGAATCTGCAACTCACCGACAAGATCGCAATCGTCACCGGTTCGACCCGTGGACTCGGATTCGCCACGGCCGAAGCGCTTCTGCGGGAAGGCTGCAACGTCACGATTTGCGCTCGAGGTGAAGCCGGTGTGGCCGAAGCGACGGCGAAGCTTCGCGACATTGACGGCGGCACGGCGCGCATCATGGCCATTCAGGCGGATGTCTCGACCGAAAAGGGCGCCGCTGACGTCGTCATCCGGACGGTCGAGGCCTTCGGCGGAGTGGACATCCTCGTCAACAATGTCGGCCTGGCGAAGGGCGGCGATATCCTCGAAACCTCCGACGCGGAGTGGCACGAAGCCCTGGATCAGACCCTGTTTCCCGCCATTCGGGTGTCGCGGATGGCGATCCCGCACATGCGCCGGCGCGGCGGCGGGGCGATCGTCATGATCGCGTCCATCTGGGGACGGGAATCAGGCGGCCGGATGACCTACAACGCGGTCAAGGCGGCGGAAATCAGCCTGGCCAAGGCGATGGCGCAGCAGCTGGCCAAGGACAACATCCGCGTCAACAGCGTGGCGCCTGGGTCGATTCGTTTTCCTGGGGGATCCTGGGATCGGCGCGTTCAGGCCGATCCTGAGGGGATGGCGGAGTTCGTCCGCCGGGAACTTCCCTTCGGGCGCTTCGGCCGCCCCGAAGAGGTCGGGGCGGTCGTCGCCTTCCTCGCGTCGCCGCGCGCCAGCTGGATCAGCGGGGCAAGTGTGACCGTTGACGGCTGCCAGTCACGCTCCCTGATCTGATTTGCGGATTGGTGTTTTCGGCGCGTGAACTGCCGCTCGAGCGGCCGCTGCTGGCAATCTGACGGGTGACTGAGGGGCGTGCAACCCTGACGCGTACTGTAACGCCCTCGGGATTCTCGTGCTCGCTCCCGTGGGAAAGATCCGTGTCGTTTCCATCCGACGAGTGAAGGAAGAAACCTCTGCGCCGCACGCGCGGCTCGCCTGCAACCATCTCCAAGCCTCCTTGTCTCCGTTATCGGCCGACATTTGACAGAGTAACAGTACCGTTCACTCGGTCAAGACAAAAAACAAGAAAAGTGCACGGACTAGCGCACGCGTCGCTTCGCGAAGGCGATCTGGAAGACAGGAATACCGGCGAAGATGAGCGCGAACGTGATGCCGGTCGACACGGGCTCGTGCACGAGCGCGTTGATCACGAAAGCGATCACAGAGACGACGAAAATCGCCGGCACGATGGGATATCCGATCGCCCGGTACGGCCGTTCGAGGTCGGGCCGCTCTTTCCGCAGCTTGTAGATTGCTGCGACGCCGAGTGCGTAGAACGGCCAGATCGCGAGCACGAACGTGTCGGTCAGCGATTCGAAGCTGCGGCTCAGGACGAGTGCCATCCCGAGCAGTCCCGCCAAGAGAATCGCAACATATGGGGTCTTGTAGCGGGGATGGACTCTAGCAATCGTCTCGAAGAACAACCCGTCGTCGGCCATCGCGAAGAAGACGCGCGGGCTGGCGAGCATGCTGCCGTTCAGCGAGCTGAACGACGAGATCATCACGAACATCGACACAAGGACGACGCCGAAGCGTCCGAATAGCGCGAGCATCGTGTCGGCGGCGACGAGGCGCGACTGCGCGACCTTCTCAATCGGATTCACGTAGAGATACGCCAGATTGGTGACGAGATAAATCACGATGATGCTGATAGTTCCGAGGATGATGGCTTTCGGGAGATTGCGCTGAGGATCCTTGACTTCGCCCGACGCGAAGGAAAGGTCCGCCCATCCGTCGTACGCCCAGAGGATGCTGACGAGCGCCAACCCCATACTGCCGAGCGCGATCGGCGCGCCGGTCCCGGTGGTCAGGTTCGAAACGGACGCGCCGTGACTGCTGCCCAGCAGAAACGCCGAGAACGCCAGAACTGCCAGCGCGGTGAACTTCGCCCACGTCGCGATACCGACGATGAACGCGCCGATGTTGGCGCCGCGGATGTTGACGGCAGCCGCGAAGGCGATGGCCGCCGCCGACAAACTCCGGGCGACCACATAGTGCTCGACGGGATCGATGCTGAGACTTCTCAGCAGATATTCGCCGAAGACCACAGCGATACCGCCGAGCGCGTTGGCGCGGATGAGCACCAGTTCCGACCATCCGAACAGAAAGGCCGGCATCCGTCCCCAGCCCTCTCGCAGATACGCGTAGAGGCCGCCGGTTTCAGGCAGGGCCGCGGCCAACTCACCGAGCGACAGGGCGCCGCAGAGCGTAATGGCGCCGCCGGCCACCCACAGCAGCAGCATGAGCATCGGATCCGGCACCTTCTGGGCGACGCCGGCAGGCGAGCGGAAGATGCCGGAGCCAATCGTGATGCCGACCACGAGGGCCACCGAGCTCCAGAGGCCCAGCGTGCGGGGAAGACGCTCGCGCGACGTCGTGTGGGTCGTCATCTGGCGCGAAGGCTAACACGAAAGAGCAGGATGTTCCGCTGTCTGGCAACGAGCTCGAGGTCCGTCGAGTGATCGAGGGCTGCCAGGGCCTCCGGTGAGATTTCGTCGGCGTGCACGAAGACGTGGGTGACGCCCGCGTCCCGCAGCGTGCGGATAGCGCCCGCGGCCGGAAAATCGGCTAGGCGCTCGACCAGGCGCGCCTGGTCGTCCAGCGTGTGCAGGCCCGAGTAGCCGTTCAGGATCGGCTGCCAGTGCACTGTGGAGTTCAGCATGTAGTACGCCTGCCTGAAGCTCGCGGCGCCGCCGTAAAACGGGATTTCGACGGCCACGACATCGGGCAGTCCGCGCAGGCTGGCGTAAATCCGCGGAATGCCTTCGAAGCGGGTCAGCTCGAGTGGTCCCGGGTAGAGTTCCAGCGCCGCCACAATAACGAGCACGGGTCCGACGATGGTCCAGTGCCGCTTCGTGAAGCTCCGGCGCAGTTCCGCCGCGCCGAACCCCGCAAGCGTCGCGACCGCGAGGATGGCCAGAAATCCGAACCGGCTGACCACGCGCACGGAATGGAGCAGCGGCACCAGCGCGTAGAGCGTCGGGTATCCTGGCACCTTCGGTCCAAAAGACAACACGACGCCGGCAACGCCGGCCGCGAAGCACATCCGCGCGCGCGGATCCGTGAACGCCGTCCGGCGAGCGATCGCGACACCCGTCAGGACCAGTCCGACCACGCCCGGAAAAAAGGCGGATCCCGAGAACCACTGATAGCTCCACCATCGATAGTGGTATCGCGCGGGCGTGGATACGTAATCTCGCCACACCGCGGAAAACATCATCGCTTCGCCGAGCGAACGTTCGAGTCCGCGCCCGTGGTACAGCTGCCAGTACGGCGCGATGTAAGGCGCCAGCAGGAGCGCGCTCGCCGCAGCTGACAGTCCCACCATCAGCGCGATTCTTCGGACCCTGGGACCACGCCAGGCGTCCGGCCGCACGAGGAACGCGACCGTCAAGGCGACGGCCGTCAGGACGAGCAGATAGATCGACGTCAGCGCTTCAAGCGAGAACCAGAGTGCGAGCTTCAGCGCGTTTCGCACGACCGGCTCGCGCAGCAGACGATCGAGCGCGTACAGCGCGAGCGGAAGAAACTCCGTGTGTTGCGCTTGAAGGTGGGGGAGGCGTGTGAACGAATGCGAGTTGAACGCGTAGACGACGCCGGCTGTCAGCCCCGCGATGCCGCTGCCTGTCCAGCGGGCAATCACGAGGTACATCGCCCAGCCGCTCAGCGCGAATCCCGCAAGCGTCACAACATTGAACGCCAGCACCGGCGAACCGCCGGCCCAGATGATCGGCGCTGCCATGGCCGACTGCACGATCATCGCCTCCGAGAATGCCAGCGTGTTCCGATCCGGATAGAACGCGTTCGTGTCGAAGAGGTGCAGCGGCGCACGGGGCGCCTGATGAGCAACCCATGCGAGGACCCAGTCGAGTAGTACGGCGTCGGCGTTGTCGGTGCGGGAGAGGTGCGCGACGTCCGTGACGAGCGGCCAGGTTTCGAGAAGCGTCAGCACGACGAAGAAGCCGAGCGCGACGGCGCTCGGATGTGCGCGTCCCCACGTCCAGGCCGGCCGCGCGCCGAACACGATCGCAATGCAGGCGGCGGAGACTGCAACGAGCGCAGCAACGATCGCGGAGGCGAGGTCGAGTCCGTGGGCAGCCGCGACCTTCCAGTCGGGCGAGCGATCCGGCGAGAGCATCCAGGCTGGAACCCGCGATGGTCGTCCTCCGTCGCAGGCCCAGGTCCATTCAAGTGCCAGGCCTCCGCCCTGCTGCTCGTACTCGAGGAGGATGTGATGCGCCTGCGGCGTCAGATCGACCTGCGCGGAGCGCGTGACCGGTCCGTGGCGGCCGCTGTTGTCGACGGCCAGCTGGCCGTCGATTGTCAGCGTGGAACCATCGTCGGACGTCAGCGCGAAGGTGCAGGACGTCCGGCTGCGAACGGTCAGGTAGCCGAACCACCGAACCCGGAAGACATCGGGAAGGTCGCCCTCCCAGCGCTTTGTCATCTGCGCGACCGACACGTCGTCGTCGACGACGGTGGTTGCGGGACGGGCGCCGAGGGCGGTGGTGTCAAAATACTCGGCCCGCAGGCCACGGCTGACCTTGAGAGCCGAATGGGCGCCAACCAGGGCGATCCACGCACAGGTGGCGAGCGTCAGGAGCGTCAGCGCGCGTCTGAGGGTCACGATCGGCGGTCGGTCCGAGGGCATTTGAATCCGCCGGCAACTATCCGTCAATCGTGCAGATGGCGGAACACATTTGCCATTGTTTCGCCTGCCTGTTAGGATGCTTCGCCATGCTCCCCGCGGTTCGTGTCGCCGACGAAGGGGCGCTCGACGCCGCCCTGGGTCGTCTCGTGCCCGGCGATCTGCCCGAGCGTCCGGATACTCCCGACCTCCACGTCACCGCCGTTCGACGACTGCCTGCGGTTGCGGCAGCGCTAGCGCCGTTTCCCGACGCGCTCGATCCGCGGCTGACACAGGCGTTGCGGTCGCGCGGCATCGAGCAGCCGTACACGCATCAGGCCGAAGCGCTCGATCATGTGCTGAACGGCCGGAATGTCGTGGTCATCACGCCCACGGCATCCGGCAAGACGCTCTGCTACAACGGTCCCGTCCTGAACTCCATCCTGCAGGATCCGGCCAGCCGCGCGTTGTACCTGTTTCCGACGAAGGCGCTCGCGCAGGATCAGCTCGCGGAGCTTCACGGGCTCTGTGAGACGATCGCGGCCGCGAGCGGCGAAGCGGTCGGCGTCTTCACGTATGACGGCGATACGCCGCAGGATGCCCGGCGCGCCATTCGCTCCCGCGCGCACGTGGTCCTCACCAATCCGGACATGGTGCACTCGGGCATCCTCCCGCACCATCCGCGGTGGGCGAAGCTCTTTGAAAATCTCAAGTACGTCGTCATCGACGAGCTGCACGCGTATCGAGGAGTCTTCGGAAGCCACTTGTGCAACGTGCTGCGCCGGCTGCGCCGGATTTGCCGGCACTATGGATCCGACCCGGTCTTCATCTGTTCGTCGGCGACGATTGCCAACCCGCGAGAGCTCGCTGAACGGCTGACCGAGCGTCCCTTCGAACTCGTCGACAGGAGCGGCGCGCCAAGAGGCGAGAAGTTCTTCGTTTTCGTCAATCCGCCCGTCGTCAATCGGCAGCTCGGCATCCGGCGGTCATATCTCGCCGAGGCTCGGCGTGTGGCGGGCGAGTTCCTGAAGCGGAACCTGCAGCTCATCGTGTTCGCCCAGAGCCGACTGGCCACCGAGATCCTGACGACGTATCTGAAGGACGATTTCGAGAACCAGCCCGGGATGCCGGAGCGGATCCGCGGTTACCGCGGTGGCTATCTGCCACTGCGCCGCCGTGAGATCGAGAAGGGGCTGCGGGAAGGCGCCGTCCGCGCCGTCATTTCCACGAACGCTCTCGAGCTCGGCATCGACATCGGCGCGCTCGACGTGTCGGTCATGGCTGGCTATCCGGGCACGATTGCCGCGACCTGGCAGCGTGCCGGACGCGCGGGTCGGCGGTCCGGACGATCGGCGGCGGTGATGGTCGCGACCAGCGCTCCGCTCGATCAGTTCGTCGTCCGCAACCCGTCGTATTTCTTCGATGCCTCGCCGGAACGCGCGCTCATCGATCCCGACAACCTGCACATCCTCGTCGATCACCTGAAGTGCGCGCTCTTCGAGCTCCCGTTTGACGACGACGAATCGTTCGGCCGCCACAACATCCCGGAGATCCTCGGCGTGCTGGCGGAGCAGGGGCTCGTCCACGCCGCGGATGGGCACTGGATGTGGACGAGCGAGTCGTATCCGGCAGACGCCGTCAGCCTGCGGTCCATTTCGTCCGACAACTTCGTCATCGTCGATACGACGCGTGAGACGAACGTGATTGGAGAGACAGATTTCACCAGCGGGCCGGCGACGTTGCACCCGAAGGCCATCTACATCGTGGAGGGACGACTGTATCAGGTGGATCGGCTCGACTTCGAAGGCCGAAAGGCATTCGTGCGGGAGATCGATTGCGATTACTACACCGATGCGATCACGTACACGCGCGTATCGGCGATCGACACGTTTGCCAGCGAGCCCAATCGATCGCACGGCGAAGTCCACGTCGTGTCTCGGGTGGTCGGCTTCAAGAAGATCAAGTTCTACACGAACGAGAACGTCGGTTCCGGCGATCTGGATCTTCCGGAACAGCAGATGCATACGACGTCGGTACTGGCTCACGATCCCCACAGCTGTGATGAACTTGCTGCCTCATGCGCCAGACGAACGGCGCGACGGCGTCGTCGGGCTCGCGTTTGCGCTGAAACAGGTCGCGCAGCTGCTCCTGATGTGCGACGGGCACGACGTCGGGACAGCCATTGAGCTGGGGGTCGGGAGTCGGGACCTGGGATTTGAGGCTCACGATTTACGGGCGCAAACCTCCAGTCCCGAGTCCCGACTCCCGAATCCCGACGCGGTGCGGGTTTTCATCTATGACAACTACCCCGGCGGCATCGGCTTCAGCGCACCGCTCTTTCAGATGCACGACGAGCTCTTGAGCAGCACGCGACGGCTGATTGGTGATTGCGGTTGCGCAAACGGGTGCCCCGGTTGTGTCGGCCCGGTCGGTCACACCGGTCCGCTGGCAAAGAGTGTCGCGATGAAGATTCTCAATGTGTTGCTGCGCGACGGCATTGGGGGATCCGCAGACGTGCGCGACACGGAGGTGCAGGCGTTTTGAGCTCGCTCGCCGATCGCGTTCGCGGCATCGTGCGGCCAGGTGGGCCCGGTGGACGACGTGCCGCGCCTCCTCCCCCGGTCGAGGAGTCGGCGGGCACGCCCGGTGTGGGTCGAATCGAAGACGTCTGGGGCGCCGAAAGCCGTGACGGCTGCTACGTGGTGCAGCGTCAGTGGGAACCGTCGGCGACTCACGGAGGCGACCCGATTGGCGCGCTCGCCGACCGACTGCAGAGCGCATCCGGCGAAGCGCCGTTTTTCGCTCGCGGGGCTCCGGCTCGCCCACCCTTCGTGTTCTTCGACCTCGAAACGACCGGCCTCAACGGCGGTGCCGGCACGCACGCCTTCCTCGTCGGATGCGGCTGGTTCGACGACGCTCGTTTCGTGACGCGCCAGTACGTGATGGTGCGCCATGCGGACGAGCGGGCGATGCTCGAGACCGTGGCGCGCGAGTGTGCGCAGGCAGGCGCACTAATCAGCTTCAACGGCAGGTCGTTCGACGCCCCGATGCTCGAGACGCGATATCTGTTTCACCGTCTCGGCTGGTTCGGTGGCGACAAGCCGCATGTGGATCTGCTGCATCCGGCACGCCAGTTCTGGAGACGCGAGGATTGCTCGCTGCAGGCGCTCGAGCGACAGCTGGTCGGTTACCGGCGCAAGGGAGACGTGGCGGGCGTCGACGTCCCCGCACGCTATTTTCAGTTCGTCCGCTCTGGAGATCCGGCACCGCTCTGCCAGGTTCTCGAGCACAACAGGCTGGACCTCCTCACGCTCGCCGCGCTGACGGCGCGCCTGCTGGACCTGGCACGTCGGGGTCCTGATGCCGCACGCGACTCGCGGGAGGCGCTGGCGCTGGGCCACGTGTTCATGCGGGCAGGACTCGAATGCCGGGCGCGCGCCGCCTTCGAACGATCACTCGCGCTCAGTCGCGCACCACAGGGCGCGTTCGACGCGGTCAAGATCGAGGCGCTTCGGTCGCTCGCGTTGGCGTGGCGCCACGCGCGCGAATTCAATCGCGCCGCCGAGTTCTGGCAGGACCTGCTCGGCATCCGCGGGTGTCCGCCAACTGTGGCTGTCGAGGCCGCCGAAGCGCTCGCCATCCATCACGAACATCGGCTGCGCGATTTTCGGGAGGCGCATCGGCTGGCGTCGGCGACGCTAGGGCCGGGGCTGACCGAACGCCGAACGGACGCCGTGAAGTGGCGCCTGAACCGGCTGGAACGACGACTGGCCGAGCAACCGTCGTTCGGGCTGCTCGACCAGGAAACAGGCGGAATGTGAATCGATTTGAGGACTAGCGGGCTGGCGCTGACTGCTTCTTGGCTTTCGCGGCGGTCTTGCGCTGCTCCGACGTCTGCGCTCCGAATTTCTTGGTGAATCGCTCGACGCGGCCCTCGGTGTCGATGAGCTTCTGGCGGCCCGTGAAGAACGGGTGGCAGTTCGAGCAGATTTCGAGGTGCAGCTCGGGTTTGGTCGAACGCGTCTTCCACGTCATCCCGCAGGCGCACCGGACGTCGACGACGTTGTATTTGGGGTGAATGCCTTCTTTCACGGCGAACTCCTTGGTCGTTCGGGGAAAATCCCATTATAGCAGCGCGGACCTCGTCGCGTGGATGCTCTGCGCGGCGAGCGCCGTGTTCGGCGCCTGGGCCCTCCGGGTCGGCTGGCACGGCGGCATCCTGGACCTCCACGCCTGGCGGCAGACCCACACCGCGATTTCAGCCTACGAGATGACACGGGGCGGCCCCTTCTGGCGCTACCGCACGCCGATCTTCGGCCCGCCGTGGCAGTGGCCGCTGGAGCTGCCGGTCTACCAATGGTTGACCGCGCGGGTGAGCCAGTGGATGTCGGTGGGCCTCGAGGCCGCCGGTCGGAGTGTGTCGGTCGCGGCGTTCATCGGCGTGCTGGCCGCGGGGTGGGCGACGCTGGATGTGTTCGCGATCGCGAAGCGCCATCGGCTCATCATGCTCTCGCTGCTCTGGACGAGCCCGCTGTATGTCTTCTGGTCCCGCACGTTCATGATTGAGTCGACCGCGTTGTGTCTCGCGGTTGCCTACGCTGCGCTCGTCCATCATGCGACTCGGCGTGGTGACCTCGATCGCCTTGCCGTGGTCTTCCTGATCGGCGCCGCCGCGATGGGCGCGCTCGCGGGCGCCACCAAGGTCACGACGCTCACGCCGTTCCTCGCTGCCGCCTGCCTGTTGATTGGCGTTCGGCGGCATCGCGACGGGTGGACATCGACGAGGACGACGTGGACCGCCGTCGGGGCGATCGTCGTGCCGATCGGCCTGACGGCCGCGTGGCTGATATTCACCAACCACGTGAAGTCCGCGAGCCCGTTGACGGCGGAGCTCGGCTGGGCGGGCGAGAGTGCCCAGCGATTCGGATCGCTCGCCGATCGGTTCAGTCTCCGTTCATGGGTCGCCGTTCCGGCGAACGCGATCCTGGGCCGCACCCGGCATTACTGTGATCGGCAGCGGCATCGTCTTCTGTGCTGCGTTCGCGGCGACGATCGGCCGTCCCCGGCGATTCGCCCTCTGTCTCGCCTGCCTGGCGCTTTACGTCCTGCCGCTCGCGCTGTTCATGCGCCTGTTCACGGTCCACGTCTACTACTCGTACGAGAACGGGCTTCTTCTGGCGGTCATCGTGGGCTGCGGCATCGTCAGCTGTCTCGAAGGCGGACGAGTGGCCCGATGGGTAGGCATTGCGCTGTATGCCGGCGCGCTGATGGCGATGTCGACGAACTACATCCAGGGCTACTACGTTGATCAGAAATCTGCGACGACCGCGCCGATGGCGCTCGCGGTCCTGACCGATGAACGAACGTCTCAGGACGACGTGATGCTGATCTACGGGCTCGACTACTCTCCGGTGCTGCCGTACGAAGCACGGCGCCGTGCAATCATGGATTGGAAGAATCGAGACCTCGACGACCCCGCGATTCGCTCGACCTTCGGGGAACTCTCAGCACAGGGTCTGCGCATCGGCGTCGTGGTCGCCTGCGGGGACGCACGACGCAACGTCGTCGTTCTGGCAAACATTGCCCGGCTCGGATACCCGCATGCCCCGGCACACACCGAGCCGTTCTGCGATCTCTATCTGAGGTAGCTCTGCGACGCGGTGTGGGGGGAAACAGTAATCCGAAATGCGGCTACCCCTTGCCTCCGTTCGACATCGATGCGAGAAAGTCCTGGTTCGTCTTGGTCTTGGCCATCTTCGAGAGCAGCAGCTCCATGGCCTCGACGGGCGACAGCGGCGTCAGGACCTTCCGCAGCACCCAGACGCGATTGAGATCCTCGCGAGCGATCAGGAGCTCTTCCTTCCGCGTTCCGCTCTTCTGGATGTCGATCGATGGGAAGACGCGGCGGTCGGTCAGCTTGCGATCGAGGTGGATCTCGAGGTTGCCGGTGCCCTTGAACTCTTCGAAGATGACCTCGTCCATGCGCGAGCCGGTGTCGATGAGCGCGGTGGAGATGATCGTCAGCGATCCGCCTTCCTCGATGTTCCGTGCCGCGCCGAAAAAGCGCTTGGGCCGCTGGAGGGCGTTGCTGTCCACGCCGCCCGACAGGACCTTTCCCGACGGCGGCACGATGGTGTTGTAGGCCCGCGCGAGACGCGTGATCGAATCGAGCAGGATGACGACGTCCTTCTTGTGCTCGACGAGTCGCTTCGCTTTTTCGATGACCATCTCGGCGACCTGCACGTGGCGCTGCGCGGGTTCGTCGAACGTCGACGAGATCACTTCGCCCCGGACCGATCGCTGCATGTCGGTGACTTCTTCCGGCCGCTCGTCGATGAGCAGCACGATCAGATAGACCTCGGGGTGATTCCGCGTGATGCTGTTCGCGATGTTCTGCAGCAGCATCGTCTTGCCGGTGCGCGGCGGCGCGACGATCAGTCCGCGCTGGCCCTTGCCGATCGGCACCATCAAGTCGAGCACGCGTGCCGACAAGTTGTCGCCGTCGGTCTCGAGGCCGATGCGCGACTGCGGGTAGAGCGGCGTCAGGTTCTCGAAGAACACCTTCTCGCGTGCGCGTTCCGGCGGCTCGAAGTTGACTGCTTCGACCTTGATCAGCGCGAAATAGCGTTCGCCGTCCTTCGGCGGCCGAATCTGGCCGGACACCGTGTCGCCGGTATGCAGATCGAACTTGCGGATCTGCGACGGCGAGACGTAGATGTCGTCGGGGCCGGGGAGGTAGTTGTAGTCGGGAGCGCGGAGGAAGCCGAAACCATCCGGCAGCACTTCGAGGACGCCTTCCGAGAAGATGAGACCACTCTTCTCGGCGCGCGCCTTCAGGATCTCGAAGATGAGCTCCTGCTTCCGCATCCCCGTGGCGCCGGGCACATCGAGGCCCTTGGCGATCTTCGTCAGGGCGCCGACGCTCATGTCCTTGAGCGTCGAGAGCTCTAACTTTTCAGGGGGTGGCGTTGCGGGCTGCCCGCCTGCGCCGTTCGGCTTGGCGGGTTGCTGCGGGGTTGCGGCTTGCGGCTGTTCAGTAGTCGGTCGATCAGTTTCCACAGTTCATCCAGTCCTTCGCCCGTGTCGGCCGAGACCGGCTGCACGGGATGTTCAAACACGGCTTCGTTCGTGGCTATTGCGCGCAGCCGTTCGGCGCGCGATAGCTTGTCAATCTTCGTCAGGACCACGGCCTGGGCCGAGGTCGCTCGAGCCAGCCAGGCCCAGGCCTGGCGGTCGCTTTCAAGTCCCGGGTGACGCGCATCGACGAGGAGCAGCGCCGCAATCGCTCGGCTGAAGCCTCGCTCCCCAGCATCGGCGGCCAACCCGGAGCGCGAGGCGTTAGCCGGGCGGTCGGTCGTTCCCTCGAAATACGCGCGCGTGACGGTTTCGAGTTCCGATCGATCTCCGCGCGCGTGCCCGTATCCAGGGAGATCGACGAGATAGAACGGCCCGGTTGCGCCCCGCGTCACGCGGTAGATATTCGCCAACCGCGTCTTGCCCGGAGCCCCGCTCGTCCTGGCCACCCGATGACGCACCAGCGCGTTGATCAGACTGGACTTGCCGACATTCGACCGACCAACCATCGCCAGCTCCGGGAGTCCGTCTCCCGGCAGGTCGGCAGCGCCTGCGGCGCTTCTTACGAAAAGAGCTTCGACCTTCAAATTGCGGACTGCGGATTTCGGATTGCGGATTGATTGTTGGATTCAATCCGCAATCCGCTATCCCCAATCCTCAATGAGTAATGGTGTCGTCCGCGATCTCGACCGGCTCGGCCACTTCGGCTTCAGGCAGCCGGCCCGCCAGCGGTTCGGCGAGCGCGGTCTTCAAGACCTCGTCCATTGTCTGGACCATGTAGACGTTCAACGTGTCCAGCACGTTCTTGGGAATGTCCGCCAGGTCCTTCTCGTTGTCCTTCGGCAGGATGATGTTCTTGATGCCGGCGCGGTGCGCGGCCAAGACCTTCTCCTTCACGCCGCCGATCGGCAGGACCTTGCCGCGCAGCGTGATTTCGCCGGTCATCGCGACGTCCTTGCGTACAGGCACACGAGTGAGGGCAGAGACGAGCGCCGTGGCCAGCGTGATGCCCGCTGACGGCCCGTCCTTCGGAATGGCGCCCTCGGGCACGTGCACGTGGACGTCGGTCTTGCGGTTGAATTCCTTCGGGATGCCGAACTCTTCCGCTTTCGTGCGGACGTAGCTCATCGCCGCCTGCGCGGATTCCTGCATGACGTCGCCGAGCTTGCCCGTCAGCGTCAGATGGCCTTTGCCGGGCATCAGCGTGGCTTCGGTAATCAGCATCTCGCCGCCGACTTCCGTCCAGGCGAGACCCGTCGCGATCCCGATCTCGTTCTTTTCCTCCGCCATCGTGTTGCGGAAGCGGGGAACGCCCAGGTACTGCGTGACCTTGTCCGCCGTGATCTCTTCGCTGAAGCTCGTGCCCTCGACGACGACCTTGCGGGCGACCTTGCGGCAGATGGACGACAGCTCGCGCTCGAGGTTCCGGACGCCGGCCTCGCGCGTGTAGCGGTTGATGACCGTCTGAATCGCCTCGTCGGTGAAGCTGATGTTGTCCTTCGTCAGGCCGGTGCCCTCGATCGCTTTTGGCGAAAGGAATTTCTTGGCGATCTCGACCTTCTCGAGCTCTGTGTAGCCGGCCAGCTGCAGCACTTCCATGCGATCGCGCAGCGCCTGCGGAATCGTGTGGAGGACGTTGGCCGTGCAGATGAACATCACGTTCGAGAGGTCGTACTCCACGTCGAGGTAGTGATCGAGGAAGGTGCTGTTCTGTTCCGGGTCGAGCACTTCGAGGAGCGCCGCCGACGGGTCGCCGCGGAAGTCCATCGACATCTTGTCGACTTCGTCGAGCAGGAAGACCGGGTTCATCGTGCCGGCCTTCTTCATCATCTGGATGATCTGGCCCGGGAAGGCGCCGATGTAGGTCCGGCGATGGCCGCGCACTTCCGCTTCATCCCGGACGCCGCCGAGCGACAGCCGGACGAACTGCCGGTTCATCGCGCGCGCGATGGACTTGGCGAGCGACGTCTTGCCGACTCCGGGAGGGCCCGAGAAGGTGAGGATGGTCGCCTTCGGCTTCTTGACGAGCGCACGGACCGCGAGGAACTCGAGAATGCGTTCCTTGATCTTCTCGAGACCGTAGTGATCCTCGTTGAGGATTTCCTCGGCCCGTTTCAGGTCGCGCGATTCGCGACTCTTCTTGTGCCACGGCACCGCGATCAGCCAGTCGAGATAATTGCGGGAAACCGTCGCCTCAGCGGACATCGGCGGCATCGCTTCCAGGCGTTTCAGCTCCTGGATGGCTTTCTCCTCGACGTCTTTGGGCATCTTGGACGTTTCGATCTTCTTCTTGAGATCGTCGACCTCGTTGCCCTTCTCGTCCTTGCGACCCAGTTCCTTCTGGATCGCCTTCATCTTCTCGTTGAGGTAGTACTCCTTCTGCGCCTTCTCCATCTGCTTCTTGACGCGAGACTGGATGCGGCGATCGACCTGGAGCTTGTCCACCTCGATTTCGAGGATCCCGGCGATCCGGTTGAGGCGCTCGATTGGCGAGATGATCTCGAGCAGGTTCTGCTTCTCGTCCACGCCCACCAGCAGGTGGGCGGCAATCGTGTCGGCGAGCTTGCCCGGATCCTCGACGCGGACGGCCGCGATCATCGCGTCGTAGTGCAGGTTGTTCGAGAGCTTGACGTACTGCTCGAACAGCGACACGACCCGGCTCATGGTCTGCTCGGCGTCGGGGCTCGTCTCGCGCTGCTTCGCCAGCACCTTGACGACGACGCGGTAGAAGCCTTTATCTTCCTTCCACTCGACGGCGCGAGCGCGGTCCACGCCTTCGACCAGCACCTTGATGTTGCCATCCGGCAGCTTCAGGCTCTGGACGACGTTGGCGACGCACCCCATCGTGAAGATGTCTTCGGGCCGCGGATCGTCGATCGAGGCATCGTGCTGCGCCGCGAGGAAGATCCGCTTGTCCTTGAGCAGCGCATGTTCGAGCGCGCGAGTGGACGACGGCCGTCCGATCACGAACGGCATCATCATGTGCGGAAAGACGACGACGTCACGAAGCGGAACGATCGGCAGGGTCTCGTAAACTTCCATGGGTTCCATATATGCCAATGCGAAGGGCTCAGCCCTTTCACTATCCAGCTTTCTCAATCAGCGTGATGGGCTTGTCCTTGGCCATCACGACTTCTCGTGTAATCGTGACCTCGCGGACCTTCTTCTGGTTCGGCACCTGATACATCAGGTCCAGCATCAGGTCTTCGATGATCATCCGCAAGCCGCGCGCGCCGATCTTGCGTTCGAGCGCGGATTCGGCGATCGCCTCGAGCGAATCGTCGGTGAAGCGCAGCTTCACGTTTTCGTACTCGAAGAGCTTCTGGTACTGACGCGTAATCGCGTTGCGAGGTTGCGTCAGAATCTGAATCAGTGCGGCCTTGTCGAGTTCGTGGAGTGTGCCGACGACCGGCAGGCGGCCGACGAATTCGGGGATGAGGCCGTACTTGATGAGATCCTGCGGCTCGAGCTGTTCGAGTGTCGCACCGATATCGCGACCGCGGAGCGACTTCACGTCCGCCTTGAAGCCGAGCGTCTTCTTGCCGACGCGGCGCTCGATCTGCTTGTCGAGCCCGACGAACGCGCCGCCGCAGATGAACAGGATGTTGCTCGTGTCGACCTGGAAGAATTCCTGGTGCGGGTGCTTGCGGCCGCCCTGCGGTGGCACGTTGGCGACGGTGCCTTCGAGAATCTTGAGGAGTGCCTGCTGCACGCCTTCACCCGAGACGTCGCGGGTGATCGAGGGATTTTCGTCCTTGCGGCAGATCTTGTCGACCTCGTCGATGTAGATGATGCCCTGCTGGCACTTCTCGATGTCGCCGCCCGCGGCCTGGAGCAGCTTGAGGATGATGTTCTCCACATCCTCGCCGACATAGCCGGCCTCGGTCAGCGTCGTCGCGTCAACAATCGTGAAGGGAACCGAAAGGAGTTTGGCGAGGGTCTGGGCCAGAAGGGTCTTGCCGGTGCCGGTCGGGCCGATGAGCAGGATGTTGCTCTTGGTCAGCTCGATGTCGTTGCGGCTGCGCGGCTGCTTCTGGATTTCGATGCGCTTGTAGTGGTTGTAGACGGCGACGGCGAGCTTTTTCTTGGTGCGCTCCTGGCCGATGACGTACTCGTCCAGGAACTTCTTGATTTCCTGTGGCGTCGGCAGCGACGAGCGGGTGCCCCGGTTTTCAAAGCGGTTGTCGTCGGCGATGATGTCGTTGCAGACCTCAACGCATTCGTCGCAGATGAACACCGTCGGCCCGGCGATGAGCTTGCGGACGTCGTTCTGATCCTTGTTGCAGAAGGAGCAACGCAGGACTTCCGTTTCCCCGGCTTTTTTGACCATGCACCTAAGCCTTAAGCCCTTCGCCCTAAACCCTTTGTGTCGCTATGCGCGTTTGCGGATGACATCATCAATAATACCGTATTCCTTCCCCTGGTCGGCCGACATGATGTAGTCCCGCTCCGTGTCGTCCTGGATCCGCTTAATCGGTTGACCCGTATGGTGTACCAGGATTTCATTAATGCGCTCGCGCATGCGCAGTATCTCGCGGGCTGCAATATCAATATCGGTCGCCTGGCCCGCAAGTCCAGACATCAGGGGCTGGTGAATCACAATTCTGGAATTTGGCAGGGAAAACCGCTTGCCCTTGCTGCCCGCCGCCAGCAGGACGGCAGCCATTGAGGCGGCCTGGCCGATGCAGATCGTCTGGACGTCGGGCTTGATGAACTGCATGGTGTCGTAGATCGCCATGCCTGCAGTAATCGAACCACCTGGGCTGTTGATGTAGAGCTGGATGTCCTTGTCCGGGTCTTCGGCCTCGAGAAACAGCATTTGTGCGATCGCGAGGTTCGCGACCCCGTCGTCGATCGGCGTGCCGATGAAGATGATGCTGTCCTTGAGGAGGCGCGAGAAGATGTCGTAGGCGCGCTCGCCGCGGTTGGTCTGTTCGACCACCATGGGTACGAGTTGCATGCGCGGGTCCGGCGTGTGCTGTCGCATTAGTCCTTCGTCTGGCTGTCTTTTGTCTAGCGAGCGTCGGGGAAAGTGGCGGGATGTACTGAGAGTTACTCTCCCGCAATTGTAGCACGCGACAGCACGAAGTCAATCGACTTCTCCCGTCGCAAACCCGCGGCCACACGCGACAACCCACCCTCTTTTTCGAGCGCCGCGCGCACGGCGGCGGCCGCGCGCCCGGACCGCTCGGCGTACCGATCGACCTCGCGGTCGATTTCCTCGTCGGTCACCGTCAGCTGCTCGCGGCGCGTGATTTCGTCGAGTACGAGCGCCGCGCCAATCGCTTCGCGCGCCACGTCGCGCTGGCTGTCCCGGAACGCCTGCCAGTCCACGCCCGCCTCGCGCGGATCAATTCGCTGATCCCTCAGGCGGCGTGCGAATTCCTCGACGCGGCGTTCCATTTCCCGTTGCACGAGCGATTCCGGCACGTCGAACGGCAGCCGGCCCGCCAGGGCTTTCATCATCTCGGCACGCAGCTCCCGGTCTGCGGCGTGACGCGCTTCGTGTTCCAGATCCTCTCGCACGCGGGCCCGCAACCCATCCAGGTTCTCGAACTCGCCGAGGTCTTTCGCGAACTCGTCGTCGAGCTCCGGCAGCACGCGACGCTTGATCGCCTTCACCGTGACTGTATACGAAACGTCTGTGCCGGCGAGCTCCCCAATCGGGTAGTCCGACGGGTACTGAATCGTGAATTCTTTCGTCGCACCGACGTTCAGGCCAAGCAGTTGTTCGTCGAAGCCGGGCGGGTTCGCTTTTGCCCCGAGCTCGATCGTGACGCCGTCGTGCTTCTGCTCGTCCTTCACTCCGGCGCCCCCCGCCTCCCGGCCTTCCTCTCCACGAGTTCGCAGGTCGCGGCGGACGAGATCGACGGTGGCCGTGTCTCCCTGGTCGATGCCGCGGCCTTCGACGGCTTCGAACCGCGCGGCTCGATCGCGCAGGCGCTGCAGCGCCCCGGCGACGGCCTCATCGTCGATGCCGACTGTCGCGCGGCGCAGGGCAATCGTCGACAAATCTCCCGGGTCGAACACGGGAACGGTGTCGAACGACGCCGTAAACGTCAACGGTCGCCCCTCTTCGATGTTGACGTCGCGCACATCGGGCGTGTCGACGGCTTCCACGCCCCGTTCCCGCAACGCATCGTCCACGGCGCGCGGCACGAGGTCATGAAGGACGTCGTGGAGAATCTGCTCCTTGAACCGCTGCTTGACGACGCGAGCGGGCGCTTTGCCGGGGCGGAAGCCGGGAATGCGCGCCTTGCGCGAGTAGTCCTGCGCGATCCGATCGATTTCGGCGTTGACGATGTCGGTGGGGATCTCGACGCGAACAGTCTTGCGCGTCTCGTTGACGTCGGCGAACTCAGTTTTCATGTAGTGTCACGCGCGCGAATCCAGGCGCGCGCAGGCGTGCGAAAGGGGGGACTCGAACCCCCATAGCCTTTCGGCTACCGGATCCTAAGTCCGGCGCGTCTGCCAGTTCCGCCACTTTCGCGTCAAGGAACCGATTCACCAATGTAGCACGGTGCCTGGCACTCGCGCGACGAGGTCAGTGCCAGGCACCTCCCCCATATATTGCGGACCAAGAATTCTTGCACCGCCATCACCTGGCATGCTTGGGGAAATGGCCGAAAAGCTGCCGGCGATCAGAACGACGCGTCGCGCTCGGCCCACCACCAGATGCCGAGCGCCGTGACGAGCAGAGCGGTTGCGCCCGCGTACACCGGCACCGACGGAGCGATGCGCTGCGCGAACGACACCAGCCCCCGACCGAACATGTCGACCGCGTCGTTGCTCACGGCGGTCAGACCGCTCCGGTCGAGCAGCATCCATGCGCCCACGACAATCGCCAGCACGACGACGGCGATCGCGACGTTGAAGCCGACGTCGAGCACCTGCTCGCTCCTCCAGCGCGCTCGCCGCACGCGTGCCATGGTCCGCACGGTGAACTGCGCCGTGGGTTTCGGTGCACTCCTGCCCTGCAGGAGGCGCTCGAGCTCGCGCGCGCTCGCGAGCGCCGTCGAGCAGTTCGGACACGTCGCGTAGTGTTCGGCGAGTCGCCCATCGGGCGCGACTTCACCCGATGCGACTCGTTCGACCGCGTCCAGTGCTTCGTCGCAATACATGATCGGGGTTCTGGGTTCAGGGTGCTGGGTTCAGGGTGCGGTTCATAGTGCCGGGTTCAGGGTTCAGGGTTCAGGGTTCCGCGTTCCGCGCGCGTGCAGCTGCCGATTCATTTGAGCTCCGTGTTCAGCAATCGCCGAAGCTGCTGCTTTGCGCGGTGCAGCTGCGTTTTCACCGTTCCGAGCGGCAGTTCGAGGGCTTCGGCGAGATCCTCGGTACTGGACGCCCTGCAGATAGTGCGCGGCCACCAGAAGTCTGTAGTTCGCCGGCAATCGCGCGATGGCTTTTTCCAGGCGATCACGAAGCTCGAGATCGCCGAACTGCCGATCTTTCGTGGACGGCAGCGCGACCGATCGTCCTCCATCACCGCTCATCGCGTCGAGAGACACCGTGCGTTTCGCGCGGCTCTGATCCTGAAGGCATACGTTGGCGACGATTCTGAAGATCCAGGTCGAGAGCCGGGCTTCCCCCCGAAAATAGGGAAGGCCGCGGTGAACCCGAAGAAACACCTCCTGTGCCAGATCCTCGGCCTGGGAACGATCCTGGATCGTTCGGGCAATCAACGCGAACACCAGATCTTTGTAGCGATCGACGAGCTCCTGGAACGCACCTTCGTCGCCGGATCGGCAGCGCTCGACGAGCGCGCGCTCTCCGGCGGCGTCGGTCACAGGGTCCATCGACCAGAGTATTAGAGCATGCGCGTCGGGAAATTGTTTCGTTCACCAGGCTGAAACAATTCCCTGATGCTTCCAGTCTAATCAACTCGAGATATGGATTTTCTTTTCTGGCCTCTCCTCATTCCGATCTGCGCTATCGTCGGCGCGTTCACGTACAGCATTGTGCGTGCGGTGTCGTCGGCGCGCGTGCGCGAGCTCGAAGTCCGGGAGCGCATCGCGATGATCGAGCGGGGGCTCGTCCCGCCGCCGGAGAAGGATCCCGGAGGCTTCGACCGGGCGATGGAGCGCTACGACCGGGTGCGCGAGGACGTCGACCGGTACGGCCACCGTTCGCCAGGGCGTTACCGCAGTGCTGGTGTCACGCTCATGGGTGTCGGGTTCGGCCTGATGCTGCTCATCGGCGTCGCCGGCGACAACCCCTCGGCCGGCGTGGGTGTCGGCGGGTTCATCGTCGTGATCGGGCTGGCCTTCTTCATCAACAGTCTGCTCGGCCGCTACGATCCGCCACTGCCGCTCCGGCGGGACCGATCCTCCAACGAGCCCCCGCAGCCGTCATAGCGGCGAGCCGTCTCTCCCCGGATACACCCACCCGTTCATACCGATACACCCGATCCTGGCCGATATATAAGGTTAGCGGCTCCGAGTATCATCACAGCCAAAACCGAGTATCATTTTTGATAAGGTGTGACTATTAAGTCATATTAAGTCATTAATTGTACTTATCTCTGTGTGTGAGAGGGCGAAGCTGTCCCGCGGCCCGATCGTCAACCACTCCTTCTGAGACGCCTAGATATGCCTGACACAGTGACCAGAGCGGCGGTCCGCTTCGCGCGGCCCTCGGCGAGCGCCATCGAGTTGACCGGCCGCTCTCCGGCTATCGCGCGCGTGCAGGAATTCGTGCGCCGCGCCGCCGCTGGTGACGGCGGTGTCCTCATCACCGCAGAGCGCGGGTGTGCGGTCGATTCCCTCGCACGCGAACTGCACACCCGCAGCCGTTGCGCCAGCGGTCCGTTCGTGAAGGTGGAGTGTTCATCCGCCGATGCCGCGAGCCTCGATCGCGAGCTCTTCGGCGCTCACTTCGTTTCCACGGCGGTCGACCTCGAATCGGTCGCCGCCGACAGCCGCATCGCCGCCGCGCGCGGCGGCACACTCTTCCTGCAGGACGTCGCGGACCTTCCCGCGGGCGTGCAGGCCCGTCTCGCCCGTGTGATCCGCGATGGTGAAGTTCGCATCGATGGCACGACGATCGAGACTGGATTCCGGTTGGTGGCGAGCGCGACCATGAACCTCGAGTCCGATGTGGACGGACATCGTTTCCGTGCGGACTTGTTCAGACGTCTCTCAAGCGTGCGCATCGATCTCCCCCCTCTCAGAGAGCGTCAGGAAGACGTCCCTGCGCTCGCGTCACGACTGCTCGACGAACTCTGTTCGAGCCGCGGCCTCGCGCCTCGCTCGTTCACGCAGGCGGCGCTCGCGCTTATCGGTGCGCTCACCTGGCCCGGCAATGTGCTCGAGCTCCACGACGCCATCGATCGCGTCGTCACCGAATCGAGTGGAGAAGTCGTTCAGATCGAACACCTCCTGCCAGCGCTCCGGCTCCAGCGGACGTCACAGCTGTTCGCCCCGAACGGCAGCCTGCGCGAGGCGCGCATGCGCTTCGAGCGCGACTACATCGCGTCAGTCCTGCAGCACCACGAATGGCGGATGGCCGAGGCGGCCGAAACGCTCGGCATGCAGCGACCCAATCTCTATCGAAAAGCCAAGCAGCTCGGCATCCCGCTGACGCGTGGATCGGAATAGCGGAAACCGAAAGTCGACCATGAATCTCCTGACCCTCAGCCTGCTCCTCCTGCAGACCACTGGCGCCACCAGCGCGCAGGCGCCTCAGGCGCCGCCGCCCAAGCCGGTCGAGGCCGTCGCGACGCAGCCGCAGCCGAATTACCAGATCGGTGCGCAGGATGAGCTGCGAATCACCGTCTTCGACGCCGACGGACTGACCGGCGTCTATCGCGTCGACGATGACGGGTTCATCACGTTCCCGCTGCTGGGGCGCATTCCCGTCGGTGGGACGACGCTGGGCGCCACTCAGGAAAAGATCCGTCAGATGCTGATGAACGGCTACATCCGCAACCCGCAGGTGCGTGTCGACGTCCAGGAGTACAAGAGTCAGAGCATCTTCGTCAGCGGCGAAGTGCGGGCGCCGGCTGAGATCCGCATGACCGGCGGGATGACGCTGCTCAAAGCGCTCGCGCAGGCCGGCTCGCCCATGTCGTCGGCGAGCAGTGAGCTGACGATCGCACGCCAGCGCAAGCCGGTGCCAGGCGCTCCCGCTCCTGCGTCTGGCACCGAACCCGCGACCGACGTCATCAAGGTCAACTGGCGCGATCTCCAGACTGGAAGAGCCAGCGACGTTGCGCTCCAGGACGGCGACGTCATCTTCGTCCCCAAGGCGCAGACGTTCTTCATCCAGGGGTTCGTCAGGAACGGCGGCAGCTACGTACTCGAGCCAGGCACAACGGTCGAGCAGGCGATCGCGCTCGCCGGGGGCCTTACCGAGCGGGGCACCAATCGCGGCATCAAGGCGACGCGCATCGTGAACGGAAAGTCCGTCGAGGTGTCGCTCAACCTGTCGGACCGCGTGCAGGCGGGAGACGTGATCTCGATCAAACAGCGTCTGTTCTGATGTGCGGTATTGCCGGAATCGTTGACCGCGACGGCGCGCCGATCGCGGCCGCAGCCGACGTGGCCGCCAGCCTGGGCAACGCGCTGGCGCACCGCGGGCCTGACGCAGCCGGCGTCTGGCAGTCCCCGGCGCACGACGTCCTGCTCGTGCATCGGCGGCTGGCGATCATCGATCCGGGCCCTGATGGCGCGCAACCGATGACGCTCGACGACGGCCGACTGGTCATCGCCTTCAACGGAGAGGTTTACAACTACCGGGAGCTCCGACGCGAACTCGAGGCGCAGGGTCACCGGTTCAGAACCGCAAGCGACACCGAAGTCCTCGGCCGCCTCGTCGCCGTGATGGGGCCGCGCGCCCTTGCGCGCGTGCGGGGGATGTTCGCCCTTGCGCTGTGGAACGCGGACGCGCGAACGCTCCTCCTGGCTCGCGACCGCTTCGGTATCAAGCCGCTCTACATCGCGTCAAGCGGTTCATCGGTCCGGTTCGCATCCGAGCTCGGCGCGCTGAGGGCGGCGCGGCTCGTCGATCCTGCACCGTCGGCTGCGGCCGTGCTGGCGTTTCTGGCCTGGGGTTCCGTGCCGCCCCCGCTCGCGTGGAATCGCGATGTTGAAATGCTCGAGGCCGGCACCTGGCTGGAATGGCGTCGGGATCGCGCCGCGGAACGCGGCCGCTTCGCCGACGCCCGCGAGCCGTATCGCACGGTTGAGGAACCCGCGCGCGACGAACGCGAGCTCGGTGCCCTCGTCGCCGACGCCGTCCGGTCGAGTGTCCGTGCGCACCTCGTCGCCGACGTGCCGGTTGGCGTGTTTCTCTCGGGCGGCATCGATTCGGGGGCGCTGGTCTCGTGCGCGACGTCGGCCGGCGCGACCAACCTGCGGACGTTTACCGTCGGCTTCGACGACGAATCATCGGAAGCCGACCGCGCGGCATCGGTCGCTGCGAGGTTCGGCACCACGCATGCCGAACTGCATCTCGATGCCCCGTCGGTCGGACGCGAGCTTCCCGACGTGGTGTCGCGCTTCAATCAGCCGACCATCGACGCCGTCAACTCGTATTTCGTTTCGCGAGCGGTCGCAGCGACCGGCATCAAGGCCGTCCTGTCCGGCGCAGGCGGTGACGAACTCTTCTGTGGATATCCGTCCTTTACGCGCATCCCGCGGGCGATGCAGTTCAAGCGCGCGACGGGGCCGTTGTGGACCTCGGTGGCGGCGCTGGCCGGAAGCGTCCTGCCGGCGCGGCTTCAGGCGCGCTGGCGTCATTTCGCGGCGTCCAACGGCAACATTGTCGAGGCGTATCGCGTGCAGCGCGGTTTTCTGATGCCCGAGGAACTCGCGATGCTTGCCGGTCCTGCGCTCAGGGAGCCCTCGGTGTGGCGCGCCGCGTCGGATGAGGTGCGTCGCGTCGAGCAACTGCTGCTCAATCCGCTCGGATCCGAGCGGCCGGCCGCCTCCATCGCCCGACTCGAATCGCGGCTCTATCTGCAGTCGCAGCTGTTGCGCGACCTCGACGTCATGTCGATGGCACACGGACTCGAGGTGCGCGTGCCGTTTGTCGATCACGAGCTCGTGACGGCCGTGTGGCCTGAGCTCGGGCGTCACGCCGCGCTGCGCGCAGGCAAGCCACTGCTGCACTCGACACTCGACCGGCCCCTGCCGCCTGCCGTCGTGGACCGGCCCAAGCAGGGCTTCACGCTCCCGTTCGCGCGATGGATGCGCGGCGATCTCGCGCCCTTCGTGCGCGACGGCCTCGAGCGGGTCGCCCGTCAGGGCTGGATCGCGTCGGACGCTCCGTCGCGCGTGTGGGACGACTGGATGGGCGGCAGGGCGCACTGGAGCCGCCCGTGGGGCCTCGGCACACTTGGACACTTCGTCGTACAGGGTTGATGTGAGTCTCGGCGCGGAGCGCCCGGTCGGCCCGCCGTCCGTGCTCCGAATCGAGCCGCAGCATTCGTGGCGACTGCCGGACCTCGTCGAGCTCTGGCGCTATCGCGAGTTGCTGTACTTCTTCGTCTGGCGCGACATCAAGGTCCGCTACAAGCAGACGGTGCTCGGCGCCCTGTGGGCCATCATCCAGCCGCTTTCGACGACGGTGCTGTTCACGGTTGTGTTCGGACAGCTCGGCGGCATGTCGAAGCAGGTCAGCGGGCCCTACGCGCTTCACGTCTTCGTGGGCCTGCTGCCCTGGACGTTCTTCGCCAACGCGGTCGCGCTGGCGGCAAACAGCCTCGTCGGCAGCAGTCATCTCATCAGCAAGGTGTACTTTCCCAGAGTTCTCGTTCCGATCGCGTCGGTGGCTGCCGGCCTCGTCGACTTTGCGATCACCTTCGCCGTGCTCCTGGGGCTGATGGCGTACTACGGCGTCACGCCGTCCTGGATGTTCCTGGGGTTGCCCTTCTTCCTCGTCGGGACCATTGCGGCGGCCACTGGTGCCGGATTGCTCTTCGCGGCGCTGATCGTCACCTACCGCGACTTTCGCTACGTGACGCCGTTTGTGCTTCAGCTCTGGCTCTACGCGACGCCCGTGCTCTACGCCCTCGACATCATTCCAGCACGCTGGCGTCACGCCTACGCGCTCAATCCGATGGTGGGGATGATCAGCGGCTTCCGCGCCGCGGTGCTCGGGGGACCGCTGCCATTGGGCGTCGTTGCGATTTCGTTTCTGGCGGCCGTGGCGTTTTTTGCCGCTGGCACGGCGTATTTCCTGCGCGTCGAACGACGCTTTGCTGATGTCATCTAGCACCACGATCGCCGTCGCCAACCTCGGCAAGCGCTACACGATTGGCGCGCCCATTGGCGTCTCGTCGTTCCGCGAATCGCTGATTGCGACGCTGTCGGCGCCGTGGCGCCGGCTCCAGCACCTGAACGGCGGAAGCGCCGCGCCGCAGTTCTGGGCCCTGCGCAACGTCAACTTCGACGTTCACGTGGGAGAAGTTATCGGAATCGTCGGGCCGAACGGCGCAGGCAAGAGCACGCTCTTGAAGGTACTGTCGCGGATTACGCCGCCGACGGAAGGCTGGATCGAGCTGAGCGGGCGGGTGTCGAGCCTGCTCGAAGTGGGCACGGGGTTTCATCCCGAGCTGACCGGGCGTGAGAACATCTTCCTCAACGGCGCGATTCTCGGGATGTATCGTTCCGAGATTCGCCGCAAGTTCGACGCGATCGTCGCCTTCGCGGAGCTCGAGCGCTTCATCGATACGCCGGTCAAGCACTATTCGAGTGGCATGTTCGTCCGTCTGGCGTTCTCGGTGGCTGCCCACCTCGAGCCGGAAATTCTGATCGTCGATGAAGTGCTCTCCGTTGGGGACCTTCATTTTCGCAACCGCTGCCTCGGCCGCATGCAGGATCTGCGGAACGAGGGCCGGACCGTGTTGTTCGTCAGCCATGACCTGACGAGCGTCAGACAGTTGTGCTCCCGCGCGCTCCTGATGAACGGCGGTCACGTCGTCGATGACGGCGAGCCGGACGAGATCACGCGTCGCTACGAGCGCATGCACCGTGATGAGGGACCGGCCGATTCGGGCGCCGCGGATCGCATCAACCCGCCGCCGGCGTATCACCTCCGGCGGGTCGAGCTGCGTGACGACACGGGCGCCGTCATGAACCGGTTTGATGCGGGCGACGTGATGACGATTCACCTGTGGGCGAGCGGCCCCGCCCCGGAGAATTCGTATACGGTCGAATTCAAGCTGTTCAACGGTCAGGATCAGGTCATCAGCTTCGGCGCCGCGAATCCGGTTCGTGACACCTACTACCAGGCGGGTGACACGCACTTCGTCTGCCGCCTTGGTCCGCTGCCGCTGACGGAAGGCGCCTACACCTTCAGCTTCACCGTTCGCGTGTGGAACGCCGTTCGCTGGGACTACTGGGATCGCGCCATCGGGTTCGACATCGTTCGCTGCGACTTGTTCCGGACGGGCCATGGCGTGTCGAACGTGCACGATGGCGACTTCGTCATCCAGCAGGAATGGATTGTCGGTGACTGACCGTCCACCCGCGCTGGTCTCGATTGCGGTCCCCTGCTACCAGCAGCTCGATCTGGCACGGCGGTGTGTCGCGTCGATCCTCGCGCAATCGTTCTCCGACTTCGACCTCACGCTCGTGGACGACGGCGCGTCGGACGAATATGCGGCGTTCGTCGACTCGCTGGACGATGCTCGCGTGCGATACCGGCGGAATCCGCGACGCCTCGGCGCGATGCCGAACATGTTTCACGCGCTGCACGAGGGTCGAGGCACCTATGTGCTGGCGTTTCACGAAGACGATCTTCTGAGTCGCGGCTACCTCGCGGCGGCGGTCGACGTCCTCGAGCGGAATCCGCGTTGTGCGTTCGTGTCCGCGGAGCTCCGCGAATTCCGTCAGGAGCCCCCCGCCGACGCGATGGCGCTCACGGTCGAACACTCTCGCGCTGACGTGTTCGACTCGGCGGTGGATTTCGTGCGCGCGATTCTCGGCGGCACGGAGCCGATGTTCGGGTCCGTGGTGTTCAGGCGGGCGGCGCTCGTGGATGCCATTGCGCGACACGACGACTACGCCACGCTCGTGGACCGTCCGTTCCTGCTGTCGCTGCTCGATCGCTGGAGCGGCGCAGTCATCCACGAACCGCTCGCCTGGTATCGAGCCGCTCCCGAAACCGATCAACGCCATTCCGCGATGCGCGTCGATCACATCTTCCGGCTGTTCCGCACCTACCGGGCGGTTCTGCCTCAGCCGCTGTCACCGGCTGACGAGTCCCTGTTCTATCGCTACAGCGGATACTGGCTGTTTCGTTTGTACGACCTGACGCCCGCCGAATCTCGGCCGGCGTTCGGCGCCTTTCTCGCGCGCGCCTGGCGCGAGGGTTTGTATCAACCGCGGTGGCGCGGCCGTTTCGGCCTGCGGCTGATCGCGCGGGCGCTGCGTGAGTCGGTCGCGCAAACGACGTGATGCGAGTCGTCGCTCTGCTCCCCATCCGCAACGAAGCCTGGGTGCTTCGGCAATCGCTGACGTGCCTGTCCGGCTTCTGCGACGCGATCCTCGTCGGTGATCAGAATTCGACCGACGAGTCGCGATCCATCGCGCGCGAGTTTCCGAAAGCCACTGTGATCGAATCGCGCGAAGCGGTGATCTGTGAACAGGCCCGTTGGCAGCTCTGGGATGTGGCGCGAAATCTTCAGGGCGCAAACCTGATCTGGTGCACGGACGCCGACGAGCTGGTATCTCCCCGACTCGTCACATCCTTCCTGCGCCGCGATCGCGACCGGCTGGCGCCGGGAACCGTTGTGGAGTGCGAGTACTATCACTGCTGGAACACGCCGGATCGGTATCGCGATGCGGGATGGCCTGTACGCGCCCTACTGGAAGCCGGTTGCGATCGTCGACGATCGCCGCGTCGACTATCGGCGGGAGCGCGCGTTGCCCCTGCATGACGAGCGCGTGCCGGTCAGCGAGTCGTCAACGAGGTGGCGTGCCCACGCCGTTCCGATTCTTCACCTTCAGTGGCTGCTGCCCAACCACATGCAGATGCGGCAAGCCTGGTATCGCTGCCGCGAGTGGATGGAGAGCGGCCGCACGTCGGCCGACATCAACCATCAGTACAGCGTCGCACTGCCGACGCGCCGGCTGCGGACGCGCCAGGTGCCGAACGACTGGGTCGAGGACGTGAGTTTTCCCGATCTGGCGATCGACCGGGAACCCGCATGGCAGGAAGCTGAGATTCTCCGGTGGTTCAACGAGCGGGGAGCCGCATTCTTCGAGCCGCTCGAAATCTGGCATGTGGCGAGCCTTCGCCGGGCGTTCCGGCGTGCAGTGGGACGAGAGCCGCGGCCCGACCGATCGTACCAGGCGCCCTGGACCGAACGGGCGGGACGGGCTGCGTGTCGGATCGCAGGCGGCGCACGACGTCGTCTGACTGCGGGGCTGCGATGAGCCGCCCGACATTGACGGTGTTGACGCGGCCGATTCTCAGCGCCCCGACTCGCGCGTACCAGAGCGCCCGCCGTGCGCTGCGGCCCCTCGTCAAGCCAGCCGTGCCGCTGCCAGCCACCTCACCCTATCCGGGACACTACGCGCTCACCCGAAGCGTCGTTGAAGGCCTTCGCGAAATCGGCGCCGACTTCAACTTCAATCCCGCCTCGTTTACCGACCTCGCGCGGATCGTGTATGCGCCCGCCAACGAGGCGCTTCGTCAGGCCGCTGAACTCAAGCGGCATGGGAGCATCGACTATCTCGTGGCGGGGCCTGTGAACGCGCTGTTCAGCGACGAATGCGACAGCATCCTCAAGCTGCCCGAGATCGATCGACTGATCGTCGCCTGCGAGTGGGCGCTCGACTTTTTCGACGATGCGCCGGAGCTCAAGCGCAAGACCTCCGTCTGTCCCTGCGGCGTGAGCCCCGCGTTCTGGACGCCCTCATCCTCTTCGAAGGATGCCGTGGTCGTGTATTGGAAGAGCGGAAGCGCCGGTCTGTGTGCGCGAGTCGAGGCGGCCGTCGCAGCGCGCGGGCTGATCCCGATTCGTGTCGCGTCGGCCCATGGCGATCATCGGGGATTCACACCGGAGGCCTTCCGCGCGCAGCTCGACCGCGCCGTCGTCGCGGTCTTCCTGAGCTCTTTCGAGACGCAGGGTCTAGCGCTGGCCGAGGCCTGGGCGATGGACGTTGCGACGGTCGTCTGGAATCCGAAGGACGAGGCGCAGTGGCGCGGTCGATCGTTCAAGAGCGGATCGTCCTGCCCGTACCTGACGCCGGCGACGGGTCTCGAGTGGCAGACCTTCGAGGAATTCGAGCGCGCGTTGTTCGAGGCGTTGGCACGCCGCAATCGCTTTCAGCCACGCGCGTGGGTGCTCGAGCACATGACGGACGCGATCTGCGCGCGGCAGCTCCAGCAGCTGATCCTCGACGGCGCGCATTCGATGGCAGCAGCCCGATGAGAGGGACGATTCGTCGCGCGACGCGTAAGGCCGGCGCCATTCGCCGCCGATTGTTCGAGTCTCCTGAAGTCGCCGCCTGGCGACGGGCCTGGCATCGCGCCGAGACCACGCCACGTTTCACGCCGGGCCGGATCCGTATGCTCGACTACGATCTCCAGTACTCCGATCTGCTCAGCTTCTGCCCGCAGTGGCAGGACATCTTCGTCAAACGCGTACTGGATTTCCAGCCCGCGACCGATGCTCCCCGCATCCTCGATTGCGGCGCGAACGTCGGTCTCGCCTCGCTGTATTTCAAGCGCGCGTTTCCCCGCGCGCGGCTCAGCGCGTTCGAGGCGGATCCGACGATCTTCGCGCTGCTGAAATCGAATCTTGAAGGAAACGGCGCGGGCGACGTGGATTGTACGCACGCCGCGTTGTGGACCGCGAACGGTACTCTCACGTTTCAATGCGAAGGCAGCGACTCGGGAATGATCGGCGGCCTGTCCGGTGTGATCGACGGCCGCTCAACCGTCGTCCCAAGCCTGCGCCTTCGCGACCTCCTCTCGAGGGAACGCGTCGATCTCCTTAAACTCGACATTGAGGGCGCCGAGGACGCGGTTCTACGGGACTGCGCCGACGTTCTCGTCAATGTCGGCGCGATGGTGATGGACCTGCACGAGTTCGATCCCGCGACGCGTCAGGCTCCGCGCGTGCTCGAACTCCTGTCGGTGCTGGGCTTTGCCTACGTTGTGGACGACTTCATTGCGCTGCCCTGGCGTCCGCCGCTGACGTCGGCCGGCAGCCCGTTCCCGGGACGCGCCACGAACTGGGCGATGACCGTCCGGGCCTGGCGCAAGACGTGATGGGCGAGCGCGACCAGCAGAGCGTGGTCTACGTCCTGCCGGACAAGATGGGCGGGATGATGAACATCGTGTCGGAGCTGCTGTCGCAGCGTCGCCCGGACGACATTTCGTATCACGCGGTGCTGACGCACAACCATCTCCACGACGATACGCGCTTCGCGGGTCGGCTCACGGCCGACTCGCAGACGATCGTCGAGTACTCATTGCCGACCGAAAACCTGCACGCCGTCATGCGACGCCTCGCCGATGCGATTCCGGCGGGCGGTGGCGTGTACGTCGCCGGAGATCTGCTCGACCTCGCGACCGCATCCGTTCACGACTTCGGACGCGCCGTCGTGTTCATGCTCCACGGCGACACCGACTATTACTATGACCTCGCGGTGAAACACGACCCGGTCGTCCACGCGTTCATCACGTACAGCCGGCGGATGTTCGAGGTGCTGCGATCGCGGCTGCCACATCGATTGGATTCGATCTTTCATCTTCCGTACGGCGTGTCGATTCCTTCGGCTCGTCGCGGCGCCAGTGCCGGCCCCCTTCGCGCCATCTTCGCCGGGCGGTTCGAGCACGGGCAGAAAGGCGTGTTCGACCTGCCGGCGATCGATCGCGTGCTCCTCGAACGCGGCGTCCATGTGCGGTGGACCATTGCCGGCGCCGGACCCGACGAAGGCGAGTTTCGCCGCAGCTGGTCGGCCAATCCGCACGTCGCCTGGCGGGGACGCCTGTCGAAGACCGACCTCGTCACTGAGTATTCCCATCAGGACGTCTTCGTGCTGCCTACGCGCTTCGAAGGGTTTCCGGTCGCGCTGCTCGAGGCCATGGCTTCCGGCCTCGTGCCCGTCGTCAGCAACATCCCGAGCGGTGTTCTCGAGGTTGTCGAAGATGACATGTCCGGCCGCACGCCGGCTGTCGGGGACGTCGCCGGTTTTGCCGATGCGCTGGAGCAACTTGACCGGGATCGCGCGCGCCTCGAGGCCATGAGCCAGGCAGCGGCAGCCGTCGTGGCGGAGCGATTCGACATTCGCGAACGCGTGGGCGCTTATCAGGCGCTCTATCGACGCTGGCGCGAGTTCTATCGGCCGCTGGCCGGCCCCGAGCATCTGCAGTACGGCAGTCGTCTCGACAAACCGTGGATACCCAATCCGATTGTCCGCGCCGTCCGGTCGGCCTTGAAGGCGGGATGATCAGCGGGCAAACGCGACGAACGGCCAAGGCCGGACTGCACGCGGCCGGCTGGTATCGCCGCCGGATTTCACGAACGGTATTTCCGGGCGTTCTCGTGCTGTGTTATCACGGCCTGCGTTCCCGATCGTGGCGGTCGGATGAGCTCGCGTTCCCGGACCTTCACATGGCGCCGGACACTTTCGAAGGGCATTGCGAGGTTCTTCGCGACACGTGCCACCCGATCGACCTGGGTCGGTGGCGCGCGGCGGTGAACGGCAACTCGGCGCCGCCGGAACGTGCGGTGCTCGTGACGTTCGATGATGGATATCGCAGTGTGTTCGATCTCGCGCGGCCGATCCTGAAGAACTATGGCATTCCGGCGGCGGTGTTCGTGAGCACACAGGCCGTCACGGAACGACGGCTCTTCTGGTACGACGAGGCGTCCCGTGGGGTGGCGGCTGGCGATGTCGAGAACGATCCACTCTGTCCGATGCTTCCCGAGCAGATCAAGAAGCTGGCCGAGGAAGGTTTCGAGATCGGCGTGCACACCGTGAGCCATCCGGTCCTGGCTGCACAGTCTGCCGATGCGCAGCGAAGCGAACTCCTGGTGTGCCGTCAGACACTCGAATCTTGGACGGGCGGCCGGCCGTCCACGGTCGCGTATCCGTTTGGCAAGCCGAATACCGATTACTCGCCCCAGACGGTGAGCATCGCGCGCGAGCTCGGTTTCGATTTTGGATTCACGACCCGGCCCGGTTTCGCCAGGCCGGACGAGCCGCCGCTCGAGCGATCTCGATTCCTGGTGCTCGCCGAGGTCTCGCCGTCGGAGCTGGCGCATCGCATCGCACACAGCTGGCTTCAACAACCGTGAGGGTCCCCCTCGTCAGCGTGCTCATGACGTCATTCAACCGCGAGGGCTATATCGCCCAGGCGATCGAGAGCGTGCTCGCCCAGACGATGACGGACTTCGAGCTCGTGGTGTGCGACGACGCCTCGACGGACCGGACCATTGAAACCGCGCGAGCGTTCGCGGAGCGCGATCCGCGTGTGCGCGTGATCGTGAACGATCGCAACATCGGCGACTATCCGAACCGGAACCGCGCGGCGACATTCGCGCGGGGCACCTACATCAAGTACCACGATTCGGACGACCTGATGTACCCGCATTGCCTGGCGGTCATGACGACCTACCTCGACGCTGCGCCGACCGCAGTGGCGGCGTTTTCCGGGAGCCGTCATTGGGCCGGCGGCGCGTGCCCGATGCTGGTCACGCCGGCACTGGCGTACGAGCGGGAGTTTCTCGGCGGCGGGCTCTTCCACCTCGGCCCGGGAGCGGCGCTGGTGCGCCGAACGCCCTTCGAGGAGCACGGCGGATTTCCCGCTGGCGGTGCGGCATCGGACTACATGATGTGGCTCCGTTTGTGTGCGGCGTCGAACGTGCTGCTCGTGCCAGGCGACCTTTTCTACTACCGGGTGCACCCCGGGCAGGAACTCGCGAACGCCCGGAACGAGCTCGACTACGTGCGCGCAGGCGCCGAAGCCTGGTCGATGTTGAATTCACCGGCCTGTCCGCTGCCGTCGAACGCGCGCGAACAGGCCAAACGGAACTTTGCGTATACGACGTTGCGGGGCGCTTACCGGAAATTCCGGGCAGGCCGTTTCCGCTCGGCCGCGATCGCGCTGCGACACGGTGGGCTGACGGCAAGCGAGTGGTTGCGATACCTGCGCCGGCCGCATCGAGTGGCGTCTGCCGGCACCCCTGCGGCCAAGGAGATGCGCGCATGACGGTCTCGGCGGCGACACTGGCGCTCAACGGCGGACGTCCCGTGCGTGCGGATCGACTGCCGCTTCATCGCCCGTGGTTCGATCGGCGAGAAGAAGCCGCCGTTCAGGAGGTGCTGCGCGGGACGCACGTGGCCGGCGACGGCATCAGGGGCCGCGATCTCGAGCATCAGATTCGCGAGATGACCGGGGCCCGTGGCGTGCTGGTTGTGAATTCGTGTACCGCCGCTCTCGAAATCGCGCTCGACGTACTCGACCTGGCGCCGGGAGACGAAGTCATTCTTCCGAGCTTCACATTCGTCTCGACGGCCAACGCCGTTCTCAAGGCCGGTGGCACCGCGGTGTTCGCCGACATCACCCCTGATACCTGGAATCTCGATCCGGACGATGTCGCCCGCAGGCTGACGGAGAAGACGCGCGCGATCGTCCCAGTCCACTACGCGGGCATGCCTTGCGACATGACGGCGCTCGAGGACCTCGCTCGTCGACGGACCTTGACCATCGTCGAAGACGCCGCGCACGCGATCAACGTCGTCTATCGCAACCGTCCACTCGGCTCGTGGGGCGCGCTCGGCGCGTTGTCGTTCCACGAAACGAAAGACGTCGTGTGCGGTGAGGGCGGGGCGCTGTTGATTCGAGACGACGACACGCTGATGCGTCGCGCCGAGGTCCTCCGCGAGAAGGGAACGGACCGGACCGCGTTCCTGCGCGGCGACTGCGCGAAGTACACGTGGGTCGGCCTCGGCAGCAGCTACGTGCTGTCCGACGTGCTGGCGGCCATCGCGGTCGAGCAAATGAAGAAGCTCGACGAGATCACCGCGCGAAAGACGGCGCACGCCGAACGGCTGCTTGATGCGCTGTCACCGTATCGCCATCTCGTGCAGCTGCCGGTCGTGCCTGACGGATGCCGTCCCAACTGGCACGTGTTTGCGATTCTGGTGGATCCACGGCGGCGCGACTGGGTGCTGCAGGCACTGCGCGCGGAAGGGATCAGCGCGGCATTTCACTACGTCCCGCTGCACTCGGCGCCATTCGCGCAGACCTCGCGACAGGTGACGGCCGGCGCGCTGCCGGTGACGGATCGCGTGTCGGCGTCGCTCGTTCGCTTGCCGATCTCGGCGGCCTTCGACGATCGCGACTGTGACGACGTGATTGCCGCCTGCCGCAAAGTCCTCGATCACCTGGCCGTTCCGGCGTGACCTCGTCGCCTTGAAGATTCTGCACCTCCTCGGCTGGTATTTCCCCGACAGCGTCGGTGGTACCGAGGTGTACGTCGAAGCGCTGTGCCGACGGCTGCGCGCGGCGGGCCACGACGTGCGGATTGCTGCGCCCGATTCTCACGGCGTCGCGCCGGGGCTCTACGAGCACGATGGCATCCCGGTGCTTCGATACGCGATCTCCGACACGCCGACTCGCGACGAGGCCTATCACCGCGTCGTGGTGCGCGGGGGCGAGCGGTTGCATCGATGGCTGGCGGACGAGCGCCCGGATATCCTGCACCTCCACAGCTTCACCACCGGCGTCGGCCTGCCGGAGATTCGAGCGGCGCGCGAGCTGGGCATCCGCGTCATCGTGACGTGTCACCTGCCCGGCTTCGGCTACATGTGTCGCACGGGAGAACTGATGCAATGGGGTCGCGTGCCCTGCGACGGCATCGTCGAACTCGCCAAGTGCGCGTCGTGCAATCTCACTCGGCTCGGGTTGGCGCAGCCCCTCGCGCGCGTGGCCGGCGCCGTGCCGCTCGAATTGAGTGCCCTCACGCGACGGCTGCCCGGGCGCGTGGGGACGACGCTGGGAATGGCGGCGTCCGTGGACGAGTACCCGGCGGATGCAGCGTGAGATGTTCGATCTCGTCGAGCGTTTCGTCGTCCTGAACGAGACGGCGCGCCAGATGCTGCTCGCCAACGGCTCGCCTGCGGCGAAGCTGTCGCTCAACCGCCTGGGGCTGAGCCAGCCCGACGCAGTACGGAAGCCGTCACCTGACGCTCAACCGACGCGACGGCCCGTGCGCTTCGGTTTCGTCGGTCGCCTTCATCCATCCAAGGGTGTGACCGAACTCGTCCGCGCTGCGGTCAGCCTTCCGCACGGGTGCGAATTCTCGCTCGAGATCCGCGGACCCGCGGCCGATGCCTTCACGCGCGCGTATGCGGGCGAGCTTCGCGAGCGGGCAGCCGGTGATCCGCGCGTGATGTTCCCTGACGCTGTCTCGTCGCGCGAGATTCCGGACGTGCTCGCGCGTCTCGACGCGCTGATTATCCCGTCGATGTGGTTCGAGAACGGTCCCACGATCGCGCTCGAGAGCATGGCCGTCGGGACGCCGATCGTCGCGAGTCGTGTCGGGAACCTTTCCGAAATCATCGAGGACCGCGTCACTGGTCGCCTGGTGCCGGCCGGTGACGTCGGCGCCCTCGCGGCCGTGCTCTCGTCGATCGCGGACGAGCCTGCTGGGTCCATCGATCAGTGGCGCCGTCACCTCCCGCTGCCACGGACGATGGACGAGGTGACCGGTGACTATCTGTCGATGTACGCGGCATGACGCAGCAGGTTGAAGTCCGTCCGACGCTGAGCGCTCGCGCGCGATACGGCATGCGGGTGATGTCGCGCGCGTTCGGTGTCATCTCGTCGAGAGCGACGACCGCGCTTCCGCGCAGCTCTCGCGCAGTGTCGTTCAACTCGATGTTCGACGCCTCCCAAATCGACGCATTCGAAGCCGAGCGGAGGACGCTCGCCAGCTTCGACCTGTATCTTTTCGACGCCATGAACTCGTCGCGGCTGAGGGGCCAGATCGTCTTCGAGTACGGCACGCTGCTGCGCGCGGTGTCCAACTGGCGTGGGCTCCGTGTGCTCGATGTCGGAACCGGCCGCAGCACCTTGCCGCGATGGATGAGCTCGCAGGGGGCAGTGGTCACGACGTTCGACCTTGCAGCCCCGGCCGAGCGCATGTCCGGTGGACTCCAGGAACGCGTGGATTCCCTGATTGCCCGTCGCCCTGGGATCGTTCGATCAGTGGCAGGAACGATGCGGCGCCTGCCGTTCGTGGACGCGTCGTTCGAGCTCGTGACGTCGCTGTCGGTCCTCGAGCATCTCGACTCGGATTTGCCGAGTCGAGCCTACGTCGCGTACGACGAGCAGCAACGGCGACTGGCGCAGACTCTCGACGAAATGATTCGCGTGACCGCGCCAGGGGGGTACCTCTACCTCACCTCTGAGTGCTGCGACTTCGAACGCGCCACGACCGACAACTGGCGAAACGCTTACTACTACGAGGACGGCCCGGCACTCTCGGCGGCGTGGCCCGCACGCGATGTGCGAAGGTTGTTCTACGACTATCTGTCCGATCGCGGCTGCGCCCTGGTCGACGGCTCCACCTTCGACCCCGACGCGATCTCGAACGCCAACCGCTGGACGTGTCGCGGACCGTATTTCAGTGGCTTTTCGGTCGTGGCTCGGAGAATCGCGTGACGTCTCCGGCCGGCCATACCGACCAGACGCGTCTGCGAGCGTTCTGGAACGCACGGTACAACGATTTCACGCTGTCGGAATCCGGGTGGATGGGCGCGGGCGAGGATCTCAATCGCCTGATCTACGCCTGCAAACTGCAAGCGCTCGGTCGCGCGCTGGCCGCGCTCGCGTGGCGGCGCGGCGACAAGTTCTCGGTCCTCGATGCGGGCTGCGGCCAGGGGTTTTTCGCCCGCTTCTATCATCAGGCGTTTCCGCACGCCGCGTATGTCGGTATCGACATTTCCGAGCGAGCGATCGGCCATCTGCGAGCCAGCAGCGTCAGCGGTGAATTCCACTCAGCCGACCTGGCGACGTGGACGCATCCGCACGGCTTGAAGTTCGACATCATTCAGAGCCTCGAAGTCCTCCACCTGATTCTCGACGACGACACGGTCGTGAGGGCAATCGAAAATCTGGAGAGGCAGATGACGGATTGTGGATCGCTGCTCGTCACTGCGGCGATGCCCGACGACACCGTGGTGCGGGGCGACTACCTCCGTTATCGAAGCCGCCGCTTCTGGATGGATACCTTGAAGTCGTTGAACCTCCGTGTGCTGTCCTCGCAGCCGATTCTACTACTGGCTACCGGCCGGTGGACCGGCCAATCGTTATTTGCGATTTGCGACGACGCGCCTCGGCGTGCGCGCGTTGTACGCCCTCGACCGGGCCGCAATGGCCTTGCGCGTGCCGCAACCCCGGACCAGTGGACCCGATTGCCGGATGCAGCTTCTGACGATTCAGCGTGCCGGACGATGAGGGTCGGCATCATCGGATTCGGAGGCGCAGGACAGGCGCACAGCTTCTACCTGACGTGTGTCAACGGCTGCCGGCTCGTGAAGATCTTCGACCCGAAGCCCGCGGCCGCCGCGCGCGCCGCCGCTCGCGCTCCACACGCGCGTTTCTGCACGAGCCTCGACGAATTCTTGACCGATCTCGATGCCGTCATCGTCTGTTCCCCGGACTCGACGCACGCGGCCTACGTGGTGACGGCGCTCGCGCACGGACTCCACGTGCTCGTCGAGAAGCCGCTCACGGATTCGATCGCGGGACTGCAGGCAATCCGGCGCGCGGCCGCGGCCGCGCCGGGCCAGGTCGTCGCCGTGGTGCACCAGATGCGCTTCGTTCCGCTCCACCAGAGGATCAAGACGCTCGTGACGGACCGGGCGCTTGGGGCCCTGTCCTATCTCGAGGGCTACTACGTTCACGACCTCACCGATCGTGCGTTCGCGAACGATAACTGGCGCGCCACGGACAACGCCACACCGCTCGTGTACTCGGGCTGCCACTTCGTCGATCTCCTGCGCTGGTTCGCGGGCGAGGAAATCGTGGAGGTCTTCGCCGCCGCGGGCCATCGTGCCTTCACCAGGTATCCCGAATCGGACCTGAACGTGGTGACGATGCGCTTCGCGTCTGGCGCCATCGGCAAGGTCGTGGTCGCCTTCGGGGAGCCGGGCCCGCAGGACCACACCGTTCGGGTCGCCGGCACTGATGCAGTCGTGCGCGGCAACCAGCTGTACAAACGCGACGGCGCTCTGGGTGCCGTGCTGCACCGACCGATGATCTTCCAGCCGCCGCTTTTGAGGGCGCCAGGGAAGGTGGGCGGTCAGACGCGGTGGCGCCAGGTTCGCACGAACCTCCCGCCGTACCTGTATGCACGGATCACCGAATTTCTCCGACTGCTTGCGCGGCGGCCCAACGCCGAGTACGGCGCCGCGAATTACCCGGTACGGCTCTACGAGCATTCGCTCGCGTGCGTGGGCGCGATCGAAGATTTTGCCGCCGCCATCCGCGATCGGCGACCGCCGCTCTGCTCGGTGGACGAAGCCGGCCGAACCGTGCTGGCGTGCCTGGCCGGCGTCGAGTCGTATCGAACGAATCAGCCGGTTCGGGTGGCCACGCTGGAATCGTGAAACCGAGGGTTCTCCACGCCGTTGACGAGTTCGGCTGCCGAAGTGAGACGTTTGTCTACACGGTGGTCGCGCATCACCAGCAATTCGAGGCGTCCGTGTTGTGCCACGCGCGCACGAATCCGGACGAGTTCCCGTTTCCGCGCGTCCACGTCGTGCCTAAGGCCACATCACGGAAGACGATCGACTGGTGGCTGGCCGCCTCAATCGAGCGGGCGGGTGGACGATCGGCGTGGCGCCGCGGCGTGGAGGCGCTTCTGACCACGCTCGCGCCGGACGTCGTCCACGCGCACTTTGGTCCGATCGGCTGCGAACTCGTCTCCATCACGAGCGCGATGAAAATCCCTCTCGTCACCAGCCTGTACGGCGTGGATGCGGCGGTGCTTCCGTATCTGCCGCAGTGGAAGCGGCATTACACACGCCTCTTCGAGAACGGGGAGCTGTTCCTGGCCGAAGGGCCGGAGATGCGGCGCAAGATCATTGCCGCGGGTGCGCCCGTCTCCAGAACCGAGCTGCAGCCGATCGCGATCGATCTCGACAAATACCCCCGCTGGTCCCCTGACACCCGGTCGATGGTGCTTTTCATCGGACGGTTCGTTGAGAAGAAGGGACTGCTCGACTCGATCGAGGCATTCGCCCGGGCGCGTCAGCGCGTCGGAGACGCGCGCTTTGTCGTCATCGGCAGCGGTCCCGAGGAGCCCGCCGCGCGGAGAGCGGTGGCGCGGCTCGGCCTGGCCAATGCCGTCGAGTTCACCGGCATGCGGTCGCATCGCGAGGTCATCGCGCATTTGCGCGCAGCGCACGCGCTTATCCACCCGAGTGCGACCGCTACGGACGGTGATTCGGAAGGGGGCGCCCCGACGATTCTCCTCGAAGCCCAGGCGATCGGAACGCCGATCGTCACAACCCGGCACGCGGACATCCCGAACGTGGTGCCGGAAGGACCGGGCGTCTACCTGTGCGAAGAGCACGATGTCGACGGCCTGGGAGACGCCCTTGTGTCGGCGCTGGTCGAGGGCCAGGCCGTCGGTGCGGCGTACGTGACGTCGCACCATGATGTCCGGCGAGCGGTCCCCGTCCTCGAGCGCGGCTATCAGCGCGTCATTCGCGCGCGCGCGCACGCGGCCATCGTGTGACATGGCAGCCGCGCGCATCACGGTCGTGACGTCCGGTCATCTCTCAACGTGCCCTCGCATGTTGAAGGTGGCTGATGCGCTTGCCGACGACGGTCACAACGTTCGCGTCGTGGCGACGCGTCACGAGCCATGGGCAACGGAGACGGACCTGGTGGTGCAGGCGACGCGGCCGTGGCGACTGGTGACGATCGACTATCGACGCGGTGAGGGAGGAGCCACGTACTGGAGGACCGGGGCGCGATATCGAGCGGCGCGAGCTGTCGCGGAGACCCTCGGTCCCGACCGATCGCCATTCCTCGTCGCCACTCGCGCATTCGGCCGCGTGCACAGCGAACTCGTGGCGCTGGCGGCCGCGGAGTCGGCAGACCTTGTTTATGGCGGGACGACGGGCGCTCTCGCGGCGGTCGCCGAAGCCGCCGCGCGGCTGCGCGTCCCGTACGCCCTCGATCTCGAAGACCTGCACCACGGCGAGGCGTCGGGCGTCGGCGCGCCGTTCGAGGACGCGCTTGCGCTGCGAATCGAGCGGGCAGTCCTGCCCGGGGCGACGTTTCTGACGACATCGAGCGAGGCGATCGCGCGTGCATACGGCGAGCGACACGGCCTCGAACCGTTGGTCGTGCACAACACGTTTCCATTGCCCGCGCGCCCGCCTGACCCGGTTGCGGGTCATCGTGAACGGTTTCGCGCGTACTGGTTCAGTCAAACGATTGGTCCGGGCCGCGGACTCGAAGATGCGATTGCTGCGCTTGGGCGGATTCCTCGACCAACCGAACTCGTGCTGCGCGGACGACCACAGAACGGTTACCTCGACACACTTCGGGCACTCGCCGACGCGCAAGGGCATCGCGTGATGGTGTCGCACGTTCCGCCGGCCTCGCCCGACGCGATGGTCGACCTTGCGCGCGGGTTCGACGTCGGCCTCGCGCTCGAACAAGCGACGCCACGTAACCGGCAGTTGTGCCTGACCAACAAGGCGTTCACTTACATCCTCGCGGGGGTTCCGGTCGTGATGACGGACACGCCAGGGCAACATTCCTTGGCCACAGACCTCGGATGCGCGGCGGCGGTTGCCGCGCCCGGGGACGTCGAGGGTCTGGCAAGCGCCATGGCCGCGTGGGCGACCGATGATGCGCGACTCGAGTGCGCGAAGCGCGCGGCCTGGCAGGCCGCCACCCGGCGCTGGCATTGGGAGCATCCGCTCGAGCGGGGACGACTGCAGGAGCTCGTGAGGCGTGCCCTGTCATGAGTGTCAGGAGTGTCATGAACGTGCTCCTGATGATGGATCCGTTCATCCGCGTGCCGCCCGCCCACTACGGGGGCATCGAACGCGTCGTGGCCGATCTCGCGGCAGGACTGTCGAAGAACGGACATCACGTGACGCTCTGGGCGGCACCGGGATCGCAAGTGGAGGGCCGCGTCGAACCGTTCGGCCGCGAAGGCGAGTGGACGCGCTGGAGCAACATGCGGAACACGGTGACCGTCACGATGCGGTTTCTCCGCAACGGTGGACGATTCGATGTCGTCCACAATTTCGGCCGATTGGCGTATCTCGCGCCGATTCTGTCCCGCGACGTGCCGAAAGTGCAGACCTACATGCGCACGGTCAATCCCGCGAACATGATCAGAGCCAGGCGACTCGGTGCACGAAGACTCCACTACACGGCGGTCAGTGCGGCGATTCGCGACACCGGCCGGTCGGGCGGCGGCGACTGGTCCGTGATCTACAACTGCGCCGCCCCGGACCGCTATCCATTCGTCGCCGACACGGACCCGGTCACCGCACCGCTCGTCTTCCTCGGTCGTCTCGATCGCTGCAAGGGCGCGCACCACGCGATCGCCGTTGCGCGTCAGCTCGATCGCCGCCTCATCATCGCGGGGAACATTTCACCGCTGGAGCACGAGCGCGCGTACTTCGACGCGGACATCGCGCCGAACATCGACGGCGCGCTCGTCAGCTACCTCGGTCCGGTGGACGACGAGCAGAAGCGCGCGCTGCTCGGCGGCGCGGCGGCGATGCTGATGCCAATCGACTGGGAGGAACCCTTTCCCGTCGTCCTTCCGGAGTCGATGCTCTGCGGTACGCCGCTCATCGCCTTCCGACGCGGCGGCGTGCCCGAGGGCATCGACCACGGCCGGACCGGCTTTCTCTGCGACACGGTAGACGAGATGGCGGACTGCGTACGCCGGCTCCCGGAAATCGATCGCCTGGCCGTTCGCACCGACGCCGTGCGTCGATTCAGCGACCGGGCGATAGTCGACGCCTACGAATCCCTCTATCGGCGGATGGCGGCGTGATGTCTGCCTGGCGTCCTGCGCTCCTGGCGGCCGTGTCGGCGCTGCTCGTCCTCCTCGTTGCGTCTAGGACGCATCAGGGGATGTACAGCGATCCGGCCTATCAGGTGAAGGCCGTGCAACAGGCGCTCGACGGCGAATCACCGGATCTAAATACGCTGACTCAGCCTGACGTCGAGGACATCTCGCGTGACCGCACGGAGCGGCTGATCTGGTGGGCTCCCGGCACTCCGCTGGCGGTCGAGCCGCTGATGCAGGCCGGAATCCCCGTGGCGACGGTCGCCCGCGCGGTCGCAGCGCTCGCGCTCCTCGTCGGCGCCGTCGGCTGGGTCCGGTGGTTTGGCCTGTTCGAGCTTCCTGCCGGTGCGACGTGGCTGCTGGCCGTGTTTTTTCCCTGGCTGCGATACGCGAGCCACGCGCTCTTTCAGTACACGTCGGAGATCCTGGTGTTTGCGGCCGCCCCGTGGGTGCTCATCGCGGCGATGGCCGCCGACCGTCGAGACAGCCTCACGCGATGGTTTCTTACGGGCCTTCTCGCAGGCGCTTTGTACGTCGTCAAATATTCGGCGAGCTTCGTCGCGGCCGGCATCCTGTTGTGGATCGCCGTGCGGGTCATGCTCGAGAAGGGAAAAGGCTTCATCGCGCTGCTTGCCGCGGCGGCCGCAATGGCCATTCCGGTTGCGCTACTCAGCGCGATCAACCGAAGCGGCGGCAGCGTAAATCTCGTGACGGCCTCATTCGTCGTCGGGTTCGATTGGCGAAACGTCGTGCACGCGGTGGCGCTGCCAGCACTCGCGCTGTCCGACCTCGACGCGGTCCTCCGATTCCTGTTGATGCATCCGTCGCGACCCGTCATCGAGAACGTGTTGTGGGTGAGCCTTCTCGGTGTTCCCGGCGGCGTTCTTCTGATCTGGCTCTCGGCCCGCGGGACCATGACGACTGCGCCGGCAGCGCTCGCGCGAAGCGTTCTCGTCGCGACGACATTCGCGATCATCGTTGTCTGGACGATCTCGAACGGCGTGAGCGTCGAGGCTCGTCACGTGTCATCGGCAGCGTTTTCGATCCTGCCACTCGCACTGGCCGAGGGCGTCCGGCTCTGGCATACGTCGAGCCGGCCCATGCGACTCGGGTTGATTTCGGCATGCACGATGTACGTGTGCCTGCCACTGGCGTACGGTCCGGCGTCGGTTGCGGCCAAAGCGTGGCGGTATCCGGCTGCCTTCCGCCCGGCGTCGAGCGGGTTGTACAACCCGATGTTCGCCGAGCGGGACCTGCGCGGCGTCGTCGATCGACTGGAGCGCGACTTTGAGCCGGCCTCCGACATCTGGTACCTGACCGAGCCATTGAGCGCCCTGGACTTGAAGGGACGTGCGATCATCCGCGACGCCGATTTCCTGAACCTCGACGAGCTCCGGCGCGATCGCTTCCACACGACGCGCGTCGCCCGGGTCCACGTTCTGATGCCGCCGCGGTTCGAAGCCAATGGGAAGGGCGAGACGATTCGCGCGTCGTTTCCGCAGGCGGTTGCCTGGCGTCGCGATGCGATTCCCGGCAGCCAGGACGATCGGTGGATCGCCGAACTTCGTCCGGGCCCGGCGTACTGAATCCCATGAAGCGCGTGCTCATGGTCAGCCCGCATTTTCCGCCCGATTCGAGCGCGGCCGCGCATCGCGTACGTCTGCTCGCGCCCCATCTGCCGGAGGCTGGCTGGCAACCAACGGTCGTGACGCTGGACCCGGCGTCCTACGAGGGCCGCCTGGATCCCAATCTCGCGGCGCTCGTGCCGTCCACGCTGGATGTCGTACGCGCGCCCGCGTGGCGGGCCGAACGGACCCGGCGATTCGGTCTCGGCGATCTCGGGCTGCGCGCGTTCACCGGTCTGGGTCGCGTCTGCCGGACGCTCTTGTCTCGGCGGGAGTTCGATCTGCTGTTCATCACGCTCTATCCGGTTTACCCGGCGCTTCTCGGCCCTCGCTTGAAGCAGGAGTTTTCGATCCCGTTCGTGCTCGACTACCAGGATCCCTGGGTCGGTTCGTGGGGCCTCAGCGTTGGCGGCGGTCCCCATGGCGAAGCGGACTGGAAGAGCCGTGTGTCGCGCGTGCTCGGCACGTGGCTCGAGCCGAGGGCAGTCAACTCCGCTGACGCCCTGACGGCCGTCTCGCAAGGCACCATCGACGGCATCGTCGATCGGATTCCCGCCGCCAGCCGCATTCCCCACGGTGTGATTCCGCTCGGCTTCGACTCCGCCGATTTCGACGCGCTCGCGCGGCGGCGGATGTCATTCGAACTCTTCGATCCCGACGATGGGCACATTCACCTCGTGTACGTCGGCACCCTGCTGCCGAACGGGCTGCAGACGTTGCGGCTTCTCCTCTCGGGTCTGGCTATGGCCAGGCGAGTTGACGAGCGCGCCTGCGATATTCGCCTCCATTTGTTCGGCACGAGCAACCAGTCGACAGGCGATCGATACCGTGCGCTGCCGCTTGCGGCGGAGCTTGGCGTGAGCGGCGTGGTGACGGAGACGCCCGATCGCCTGGATTACCTCGACGCGCTTGCCGTGCTGACGCATGCGTCGGGAATCCTGCTGCTCGGGAGCTCGGAGCCGCACTACACGGCGAGCAAGCTTTATCCCGCGCTGCTCGCTCGCCGGCCCGTGCTCGCGGTGTTCCACGAAAAGAGCAGTGTCGTTGCGATTCTCCAGTCGGTCGGGCGCGAGCCGACCGTCCGCGTCGTGACGTACGACGATGGCGGCATCGTGAGCTCCGATCGGATTGAAGCCGTCGCGCGCCAGCTTCTGGCGCTGGCGGCCGACGCGCGTTACCGCGCAGGCGACGTGAGCCTCGATCGAGCCGAAGCGGTCTCGGCGCCGCACCTGGCCCGACAGCTGGCCGCGGTCTTCAATCAGGTGGCGGCGTGACTCCGATTCGGCTGACCGTCGTGCTGACCCATCCCATTCAGTACTACTCGCCCTGGTTTCGTCACATCGCACAACGGGTACCGGAACTGGCGCTGACTGTCGTGCACGCGACGGAGCCGACGCCGGAGCAGCAGGGCGTCGGCTTCGACCGCGCGTTCACCTGGGACGTCCCGCTGACCGATGGGTACCACTCGCTCGTCGTGCGTCGCGCACAAACCGGCGACCGCGTCGACAGCAGCCATTTCCGCGGACTCGACGTGCCGGAAATCGGCGGAGCCATCGCGGCGACGAAGCCGGACGTGGTGCTGATTACCGGCTGGTACTCCGTCACGCTCGTTCGGGCCTTGCACGCGTGCAGACGGCTCCGGATTCCCGCGCTGTACCGCGGTGACTCGCACCTTCTCAGCGGTCCGCGCGGCGGGCGGCGTCTGGCCTGGGCGCTCAAGACGCGCTATCTGCTGAGCCGATTCGACGGGTATCTCTCGCCGGGTCGTCGCGTGAACGAATACCTGAAGCGATTCGGCGTGCCCGAGTATCGCGTCTTCAATGTGCCGCATGCGGTGGACAACGCGATGTTCCAGGCAACCGCCGCACCGTATCAGGAACCTGGTCGCCGGGCCGAGGCGCGCCGCGAGTGGGGCATCGATCCGGATGCGTTCGTCGTGCTGTTCGTCGGCAAGCTCATTCGATCGAAACGTCCATTGAACGTCGTTCGCGCGCTCGCGCGACTGCAGGGCAGAGGGTCGATGCTCGTCGTCGGCTCGGGGCCGCTCGACGCGACGCTGCGCGAGGAGGCGCATCGGTTGGGCGTCGAGCTTCACATGGTCGGCTTTCTGAACCAGACGGAACTGGGCCGGGCCTACGCCCTGGCCGACTGCCTCGCGCTGCCAAGCGACTTCCCCGAAACCTGGGGCCTGGTGGTCAACGAGGCGCTCGCGACCGGACTCCCCGTCGTCGTCAGCGCCGCGGTTGGCTGCGCGCCCGATCTGGTCCGCGACGGCTCCACGGGTTACATCTATCCCCTCGACGACGTCGAAGCGCTGAGCCGGCGACTGGATTCCGTGCGTCAGCGAAAGGCCGATCACTACGACTGGTCCGTCGCCTGCCGCGCACAAGTGTCGGCGTACAGCTATGTTGCGATGACGGAAGGATTGGTCCGCGCGTGCCGGTCCGCGCTGCACCACTCGCCCGGTCCCGAAGCCGACTGGGACGCGTCCTCGCGCCGCATCCTGACCTGCTGCGGACAGATGGTGGTCGCCGGCGGGCTGGAGCGCATGACGTTCGAAGTCCTTCGTGCGATGCATCGCCGCGGCGCCGCCGTCCACTGCATCGTCAACAGCTGGGAGAACTTCCGGATCACGCCCTTGGCCGAGGCCGCCGGAGCGAGCTGGTCGACTGGGCCGTACTGGTTTCCGCTGACCCGCCGGCGCCTGACGCCTGTCACGCTCGCACGAATGGTGCGCGAAGTGTCCGCCGTCAGCCGTCACCTGCTGCGCGAGGCGCGCCGGATCAAGCCGACGCACGTGTTGCTGCCGGATTTTCAGACGCTGCTGCGGAATGTGCCTGCGCTCGTCCTGCTTCGCCTACGCGGTGTCCGTGTGGTCGCGCGTCTTGGCAACGCACCCGACCCCGGCCAGTTTTATCGGTGGCTGTGGCGGTACGGCATCGCGCCGTTCGTCGATACCTTCGTGTGCAATTCCAGCTTCACCGAGCGGGAACTTCGGGCACACGGGATTGACGGCCCCGAGATCGTGACGATCCCGAACACCGCGCCGCCGAGAGACCAGGCGTGGAAGCCCGAGAGCGCGCGGATTACCGGTCGCGTGATTTTCGTCGGGCAGGTGATTCCCCAGAAAGGACTCGATCTGCTGCTCGACGCCGTCGCGATGCTTCGGACGACCGGCCACGACGTGACCCTCGATGTGGTCGGCGAGATGGATGGTTGGGAGGCCGAGTCGAACCGTGGGTACTGCCATGCGCAACGCGAACGCGCCGCGCGGCCGGACCTGGCCGGCGCCGTCACATTTCTCGGCTGGCGCGAGGACGTCCCTGCACTGATGGCGCGCGCCAGCCTGCACTGCATTCCAAGCCGGCCCGAGCAGCGCGAGGCGTTCGGCAACGTCGTCCTCGAGGCCAAACTCTCAGGGTTGCCGTCGATTGTGGGACCAAGCGGCGATCTGCCTGACCTGATCGTTCATCGAGAGACGGGATGGATCTGTCGCGACGCGACGGCGGACGCGCTGGCGGAAGGGATCGCGTTCTTCCTCGAAGATGCCGAGCGCCTGCAATCGAGCGGACGCGCCGCGTTGGCGTCTGCCGCCGCATACAGCCCCGAGCGCTTCGGCGAGTCGTGGTCACGCGTGTTCGATACAGATGGAGACTGGCGCCAGCATGAACGTCTCGCTGTTTGAAGCGATTGCGGCGGCGGCGATTTCCGCAACTGTTGGCCTCGCCGCCAACGACGGGCTTTCCGCCCTCGCCGTGCTCGTACTCATCGTCGGGCTGAAGCTCGTGGCGACCCGCGATCGATTGTTCGTACTGCCGGCGGCGTACGCGTTTCACTGGACCCAGACCTCGCTCGGTGTGCTCTACCTGGGCTTCACCGGGCGCGAAGTGCCCGCCATCTACCAGAGCGAGTACCGCCCCATGGTCTTGGTCGGCCTCGGCTGCTGCCTGGCGCTCGCTGTTGGCATTCGGCTCGGGCTGATGCTGGTCAAGCCACCGGATCCCGAAGAAGAGCGGCCGGACTATGCGTTCTCGTTCAAGCTGCTCATCGTCACCTACGTCGTGACGATGGCCTTCGAGAGCACGTTGAACGCGATAGCTGCGGACTACCCGTCACTTCGACAGATCATCGTCACGATTGACACGGCGCGGCTCGGCGTGCTGTTCCTGATCTTCAGGCGACTGTTCTATCCGGTCACGCGCTGGGGCTGGATCGCGTGCGTCGTGCTGGTGGAGGTCGGGCTCGGCCTCACGGGATTTTTTGCAGGATTCCGCGAGCCCGTCGTCCTCGCCGGTCTGGCGATGCTCGAAATCTTCGACCGCCGAAACCTTCGGCACTGGGGCGCGCTCGTCGTCGCCGGCGTGTTCACTGTCGTCCTCGGCCTGCTGTGGATGGGCATTCGCGTCGACTACCGGCGTGAGTACGTCGACGTGGACAACTTCCAGCAGTCGCGCTCGGCGCGCGCGTCGGCGATCTCGAACCTGGGTTCGGAGTGGCTCAACAGCGATACGGAGACGATGTGGGTGACTGGCGACCGCCTCGTCGATCGCATGTGGACCGTGTACTATCCCGCCCTCGCGCTCAAACGCGTCCCCGACACGCTGCCGCACACGAACGGCGAAATCCTGTCCGCCGCGCTCGTGCATATCGTGACGCCAAGAGTCTTCTTCCCCGACAAGCCGGGCCTGCTGTCCGATAGCGAGAAAGTGAGGAAATACTCGGGCGTCATGGTCGCCGGTGCGGAACAGAACACGAGCATCGCGTTTGGATACGCCGCCGAGGCGTACATCGACTTCGGCATCCCGTTGATGTTTCTGCCGGTCGCGATTTTCGGTGTGTCGATCGGATGCCTGTACGTCCTGTTCCGGAAGTTGATCTGGCACCGGGAGCTGTTCGTCGCGTTCGCCACCGTGGCGTTCTGGCTGTCGCTGTATCTCTTCGAGCGCTCGTGGGCGACGATGCTCGGCGTGTCGCTCGGCATGATGGTCTACCTCGGTGTGCCGGTCGTCATCCTCGACCGCTTCCTGCTGATCAGATTCTTCAAGCAGCAGGCTCTCGCTGAGGCGGCCGCTGACGCCGACCAGCCGCCGCATCCCTTCCGCGCATGATGACGCGACTTCGCGTGTTGCACGTCTCGCCGTACTTCGCTCCGGCGTTCGCGTACGGCGGACCGCCTCGGAGCATCCTCGGGCTGTGCAAAGAGCTGCCCAGGTGCGGTGTCGATGTGGACGTGATGACGACGACGGCACGTGGGTCTGAGGCGGAGCTCCCGCCGGCGATCGAACCGATCGAGTACGAAGGCGTACGCGTGCGATATTTTCCGCTCGCCGAGCCGCGCCGATTCTGGAACGCTCCGGGGCTGCGCCGGGCCATGGCGCGAGAGATGCGCTCCTACGACCTGGTCCACATTCACGGACTGTGGAATCTGCCGGTCTGGGACGCCGCGCGCCTCGCTCGCCGCGCGGGCGTGCCCTACGTCATCTCCCCTCGAGGGATGCTGGAGCGCGAGGCGATGGCGATCGGTCGTGGCCGAAAGGCCATTGCCTTTCGGCTGATCGAGCGGCGGAATATCGAAGCCGCGGCCTGGCTGCATGCCACGTCGCCGCAGGAAGCCGAAACCCTGCAGGCGGCCGGCTTCGGCCCGCCGACTGTGCTGGCGCCCAATGGAATCGACCTCGACGAGCTGAAGCCGGGGGACACGAACGTAACGCTTCGCAAGTTCGCGATCGATCCCAACGACCGCATCGTTCTCTTCCTCGGACGGATTCACCCGATCAAGCGACTCGATCTGATTGCGGATAGTGTCGGTCGATTGATGCGCGGGACGTCGAACACGGCGGACGTCCGCGTCGTCGTAGCCGGCCCCGACAGTGACGGCTGGCGTTCCCGTTTCGTGGAGTATTTCACGAATGGCAAGGTGCCCGTCACGTGGACGGGTGCCGTTGCCGGTCAGGAAAAAGCGAATCTGCTGGCGGCCGCGGCAGTCCTCGTGTCGTGCTCGGACTCCGAGAGCTTCGGACTGTCGGTCGCCGAAGCGATGGCGGTCGGAACGCCCGTCGTCGTGACTCGAACGTGCCCGTGGCCCGACGTCGAGCGGGAGGGCGCGGGGCTCTGGGTTCCGCAAGATGCTGACGCCATGGCTGCGGCTCTGACGGAGATCCTGGGTGACGACGAGCGTGCGCGAACGATGGGGGAGCGAGGCCGTGCCCTGGTCGCGCGCAGTTACACGTGGCCGGCGGCCGCGCGAACCATCGCTGACGGCTACCGATCCGCGACGGCGCGATCGTTGCGCGCCGCGCATGCATCCTGATGCCGGCTGTCCAGCGATGACGATGCGACGAACGCTGGTATTGACGCCCGCCATCGACGGCGCTGACGGAATTTCCGTGCTTGGCCGGCAGGTCGTGACAAGCCTCGCTCGTGCCGTCGGCTGGACGAACGTCGAAGTGTGGACGCTTGACGGGCGTCTGCCCCGTGAGTTCCCGACCTCGATGACGTTCTGGAGCGCGCATGGGAGTCGTGCACGGATCGTGAGCCGAACGATGTCGATCGCGGCGCGCGGCTGCTCCGAGCTTGACGTCCTCGTGCTTCATCTGCACCTGGCACCGCTCGCCATGCTGATGGGCGGTCGCGGCGCCCGCGTCATCGATTTTCTGATCGGGATCGAAGTGTGGACACAGATCCGCCCGCGCGAGCGTCGCGCGCTCGAGCTCGCGGATCGCGTCGTCAGCATCTCGGAGTTCACTGTCCGTGAATTCCGACGAGCCAATCCTGCTTTGGCATCGCTGCCGGTCGTGACCTGTGCGCCGGGGATCGGTGTGGCGCCCGGGGCGCCGGCGCTCGAAGACGATGGATTTGCGCTGATCGTGGGTCGCTTGTCGTCGAAGGAGCGGTACAAGGGCCACGACGCACTCATCGACGTCTGGCCGGCGGTCGTCCGTGACGTGCCGGCCGCGAAACTCGTCATCGCGGGCGAGGGCGACGACCGGCCGCGGCTCGAAGCGGCGGTTGATGCCGGTGGACCCGGGAAACCCGGTGGACTTCGTTACGCGATCACGTTCTTGGGGCGCGTCGATGATGGGACGCTCGCGAATCTGTACTCGCGCTGTTCGTTCTTCGTGATGCCCAGTTCACGTGAGGGGTTCGGTCTGGTCTATCTCGAGGCCATGCGGGCGGGGAAACCCTGCATAGCAGTCCACGGATCCGCCGACGAGATCATCCGGCACGGAATCGATGGACTGATTGTCGACGGGGACTCGCGCGAGGCGTTGACGACGGCGATCGTCCGACTCTTTTCGGATCGGGCCGAGCGGGCTCGCATGGGTGCGGCCGCGCTCATACACATGCAGCAACACTTTTCAGAAGAGCCATTCACGTCACGGCTGCTTCGAGCCATCGACGGGCCGCTGCCGGTCGCGTCGAAGTCCGGCCAGGAAGCGTTCTCGTGAACATCATCGGCCTCAACGCGTACCACGGCGACGTGTCCGCCGTCCTCGTTCGCGACGGCCAGCTCATCGCCGCGGTCGAGGAAGAGCGCTTCGCGCGCATCAAGCACATCGCCGGGTTTCCCTCCCTGGCCATCGACGAGTGTCTGCGCATCGGCGGGCTGACGGCCAGGGATGTCGACCTCTTCGCGGTGTCGCGCGACCCGCGCGCCCACCTCTGGCGGAAGGCACTGTATCTGCTGCGTCGGCGTCCCAGGGGAACGATCGCGGACCGCGCGCGGAATGCCGTCCGGATCGGCGCGCTCAGCCGCACGATTGCCGAGCGGCTCGGTCTCGACGCAAAGCACGTGCAGCCGCGTACGCGTTTCATCGAACATCACCCGGCGCACCTGGCGAGCGCCGCGTTCGTCAGCCCCTTCGACAGCGCTGCGGTCTGTGCGATTGACGGCTTCGGCGATTTCGTCAGCACGTCCTGGGGCCGCGTCGAGGGTCCGATCCTTCATGTCGACGGCCGCGTCTTCTTTCCACATTCCCTGGGCCTTCTGTACCTGGCCGTGACGCAGTTTCTCGGGTTTCCCAAATACGGCGATGAATTCAAGGTCATGGGCCTCGCGCCTTACGGCGAGCCACGTTACGTCGATGCGCTGCGGCGGCTCGTTCATCTCGACGCTGGTGGCTCGTTCACGCTCGATCTCTGGTACTTCAGCCACTGGTCGGACGGCGTGCAGATGACCTGGGACGATGGGCAGCCGGCGATCGGGCGGGTGTTTACCCCGAAGCTGGAGACGCTGCTCGGGCCGGCTCGCCAGACGAGCGAACCGCTCGACGCCCGCCACGAAGCCATCGCCGCGTCGCTCCAGGCCGTGTTCGAGGACGCCGCGACGCACGTGCTCCGATACGTTCACGCGACGACGAAATCCACCAGACTCTGCCTGGCCGGCGGCTGCGCGATGAACAGCGTCGCGAACGGCAAGATTCGCGAGCGGACCGGTTTTCGCGACGTGTTCATACAGCCGGCGGCTGGAGACAACGGGACCGCGCTCGGCGCCGCGTTCCAGGCCTGGCACGCCGAGACACATCGGCCGCGCGACTTTGTGATGCGGCACGGTTATTGGGGCACGTCGTTTCCGGAGCGGGACATCTGCGTCGCGCTCGACGCCCGGGCGGCAGACATCGCCGCGCAGGGCTGCAGTCGTCGCGGCTGGACCAATGACGCGGACCTCGACGCGTGGACCGCCACCCAAATCGCCGACGGCCGAGTGGTCGGCTGGTACCAGGGCGCGATGGAATGGGGGGCGCGCGCGCTCGGCAACCGCAGCATCCTGGCCGATCCGCGACGGGCGGACATGCGCGAGATCATCAACACGCGAATCAAGTTCCGCGAGCGGTTCCGGCCCTTCGCCCCGTCGATTCTCGAGGATGCGGTGGACGAGTATTTCGTCGGCGCGACCACCGATCCGTTCATGCTGCAGGTCTATCCCATTCGACCCGAAAAACGAGGCGTGGTACCGGCGGTGACCCACGTCGACGGTTCGGGGCGTCTGCAGACGGTCAGCCGCCACACCAACGAACGCTACTGGAGCCTCATCAGCGCGTTCCGCACTGTCACGGGCGTGCCGATGCTGTTGAACACGTCGTTCAATGAAAACGAACCGATCGTCCTTCGGCCCGAACAGGCGCTCGACTGTTTTCTGCGAACGCACATGGACGTCCTCGTCATGGGGCGTCAGGTGCTCACGCGACGCGAGCCTTCATGACCGATCTGACACCTAAACGCATCGTCGTCACCGGCGGCAGCGGCTTCCTGGGCCGCCACGTCGTCGGGACGCTCAAGACGCGGGGTTGCCGCGCCATTCTCGTTCCGCGGAAAGCCGTCTACGACCTCACGCGGGAGACCGACGTCGAGCGCATGTACGCGGACATGCGGCCGGACATTGTCATCCACCTCGCGGCCGTCGTCGGCGGCATCGGCGCGAACCGCGACGCGCCGGGAAGGTTCTTCTACGACAACGTGATGATGGGGGCGATGGTGCTCGAGCAGGCGCGTCTGGCGGGCGTCGAGAAATTCGTGGGCGTCGGAACGATCTGCGCCTATCCGAAGCTCGCGCCGGTGCCGTTCGTCGAACGCGATCTCTGGAATGGCTATCCGGAGGAAACCAACGCGCCGTACGGCATCGCCAAGAAGATGCTGCTCGTTCAGGGTCAGGCTTATCGGGCGCAGTACGGCTTCAATGCCGTTCATCTGCTGCCGGTCAATCTCTACGGACCCCACGACAACTTCGACACGGCGAGCTCACACGTGATTCCGGCGTTGATTCGAAAATGCGTGGAAGCGGTCCACGCGGGTGCCGAGGAGATCGTCTGCTGGGGCACCGGCAATGCGACCCGCGAATTTCTCTACGTCGAGGATTGCGCGGAGGCGATCGCGCTGGCGACCGAGCGCTACGACGATGGCGAGCCGGTGAATATCGGTGCGGGCTTCGAGATCAGCATCAGGGAACTGGCGGGCCTCGTCGCCGAGCTCACCGGGTTTCAGGGACGCCTGACATTCGACCCCACGAAACCTGACGGCCAGCCGCGCCGATCGCTCGATATCCGACGGGCGCGCGCGGCGTTCGACTTCAACGCACGCACCGACTTCCGCGAAGGCCTCGAGAAAACGATCCACTGGTACCGCACGTGCACGTCTGCTTCTTCAATCGCTCCTACTGGCCGGACCAGGCCGCGACCGGTCAGCTGCTGACCGAGCTCGCCGAGGATCTGGTTGCCGGCCACGGGTGTGCCTCGACCGTCGTCGCCGGACGAGCGCTGAATGCGGCCGGCGGACGCGAGTCGTCGGCCTGGCGGCCCGTCACGCGCGAGTCGCACAACGGCGTCAGGGTCCTTCGAGCCAACGGCACGAAGTTCCGTCCTCGCAAGTTTGCCGGCCGCGTGTCGAACTACCTGACCTACTTCGGGTCGTCGCTCGTCGCGGCACTCGGCGTCAAGTCGCCTGACGTCGTGGTTTCGCTCACCGATCCGCCGATCATTGGTTTGGCCGCGTGGTGGACGGCTCGCCGAACGGGAGCGCGTTTCGTGTTTCTCTGCGAGGACATTTTTCCGGAGGTCGCGGCGCTGCTCGAGGACTTCCACAACCCGCTCGTCAATCGGAGCCTGGACCGAATCAATCGATTCCTTCTCGCCGAAGCCGATGCGATCGTCGCCCTTGGGGATCGGATGCGCGAACGCCTCGTCGTCGAGAAGGGTGCCGATCCCTCGCGCGTACACGTCATCCACAACTGGGCTGACTGCGAGCGGATCAAACCCGGATCCAAGGACAATGCGTTCGCGCGCGCGATGGGTTTCGTCGATCGGTTCGTCGTGATGCACTCGGGAAACGTCGGGATGTCGCAGAATCTCGACGTCCTGGTTGCGGCCGCGGATCTGCTGCGATCGAAGGAGCGCCTGACGATTGCGATCGTCGGCGACGGGGCCCGGCGCGCGTGGCTCGAAGCGGAAGTGGCCCGGCGCAATCTGTCGAACGTCCGCTTCCTGCCGTACCAGCCGAAGGACGCGCTGCACGATTCCTTTGCCGCCGCTGACGTGTTTCTCGTGTCTCTCAAGGCCGGCATCGAGGGTTACATCGTCCCCAGCAAGCTGTACGGAATTCTCGCCGCCGGCCGTCCCTACATCGCGGCGGTCGATCCGAGCTGCGAGGCGGCGGACATCGCCGTCGGTCAACGCTGCGGCCTGCTGGCGAGACCGGGCGATGCCGGCGATCTCGCCGAGAAGATCGCCCTCTTGTACGACGCTCCGGCATCGACACGCGAGATGGGCGTGAATGCACGGGAAGCCAGCCTGCGGTTCGACCGAAAAGCCGCGGTCCGCCAGTATTACGAGCTCTTCGCGCAGCTCGCGCGTGTGGCGCGCGCCGCATGATCAAGCGTTCGTTCGACATCGCGCTCTCCGGCGTGGGGCTGGTCGCGTCCGCGCCCGTCTGGCTGCTCGTCGCCGCCGCCGTGAAGCTGTCGGACGGAGGTCCCGTGTTCTTTCCGCAGATGCGGATCGGCCGCGGCGGCCGGTCTTTCATGGCCCTCAAGTTTCGATCGATGATCACCGATGCGGACCGCCGCTTCGGTCCGATTCAGGCCTCCGAAGACGATCCGCGGATTACGCGTGTCGGCCGCCTGCTGCGCGCGACCGCCATGGACGAACTGCCGCAGCTGTGGAACATCTTCGTCGGCGACATGAGCTTCGTCGGTCCCCGCCCGCTCGTGCCCGGGGAAGTCGAGGTGCGCGGCGACGGACGACTCGTGCCGCTCGAGGAGATTCCCGGATTTCACGAGCGCCACAGCATCCGGCCGGGTCTGACCGGCCTGACGCAGGTCTATGCCGCGCGCGACATCTCGCGGGCGAGCAAGTTCCGACTCGATCGCCTGTACTTGAAGCGGGCCGGCCTCTGTCTGGATTTGAAACTGATCGCGCTGTCGTTCTGGATCACGAGTCGAGGCCGATGGGAAACGCGCTCCTCGAAGGTGTGATTGCGCGTCCACCGTATAATGAACCCGCAAATGGCTGACATCGACGTCGACGTGCTGGTGGTTGGCGCCGGCCCTGGTGGACTGTTCGCCGCCGCCCGGCTGGCGCGCGACGGCCATCGCGTCCTCGTGTGCGAAGAGCACCAGACCGTGGGTGATCCGGTGCATTGCACGGGCATCATCGCGTCCGAGAGCTTCGATGAGTTTCAGCTGCCGCGTACGGCTATTCTCAATCCGCTGAGTCGCGTCCGGTTCGTCTCGCCGTCAGGAATGCCGATCGCCTACTCGACGACGAAACCGGAAGCCGTCGTCATCGACCGCGGCATGTTCGATCGCGCGCTGGCGGATTCCGCGCGGGCGGCCGGTGCGTCGATCGCGACGGGCACCCGCGTCGGCGGCCTGACGGCCGATGCGAAGGGCGTCACCGCGCGAGCGGGGGACCGCAACGTCCGCGCGCGGCTGGTCGTGCTGGCCTGTGGCGCTTCCTATGGCGTCCAACGCCGTTCTCGCCTGGGCCTTCCGGGCCAATACCTCCATACGGCGCAGCGCGAGCTGCCGGCGCGCACGCTCCAGGAAGTCGAGATGCATTTCGGCCGCGACATCGCGCCGGGCGGGTTTGCCTGGGCCGTGCCGGTCGTTCGCCGGGAAGGTCCGCACGTTCGTGTGGGTGTCATGGCCTCGCACGACGCGCCGGGCTTTTTCGACGCGGTGTTGACGCGCATGGCCGGCCGCTGGGGCATCCAGGCCGACGGCGCGAAACCACGGCTGAAGATCCTTCCGCTGGCCGCGATTGCGCAGACCTACGATACGCGGCTGCTTGTCGTCGGTGACGCCGCCGGTCTCGTGAAGCCGACGACCGGTGGCGGCATCTACTACAGCGTTCTGAGCGGCTCGCTGGCCGCTGATGTCGGATCCCGCGCGCTTCGGCGCGATAAGCTTGATGCCGCGTCGCTCTCGGTGTACGAGGCGCGCTGGCGCGCGCGCCTGGCGAGAGAATTCGACGCGCAGCTGGAGCTGCGGCGCCTGGCCGTGGGAATGAGCGACGCCGACATCGAGGCGCTGTTCGATCTGGCGCGCACCGATGGCGTCATGCCGCTCGTCCGCAAGACCGCCCGCTTCAACGAGCACCGCCACCTGATCAAGGCCCTCTTCAGTCATCGTCCGGCCCGCCGCATCCTGTTCCGATCACTCGCCGGCTGCACGTGAGGGGATGACCCTCTCGCCGCTCCATCGCGCGGTCGCCGCCGATCTTGGTCGGCAGCGCGCTCTGATCGACGTCCTCAATCAATTCTCCGCCCACAATATCCGCGTGCTCGTCATCAAAGGGGCGGCGCTCGCGTACACGCTCTACGACGTTCCGACCGAGCGCCCGAGGCATGACGCGGACTTGTTCGTGCACCGAAAGCAGATCGACGATGCCGATGCGGCGCTCGGTCGCCTCGGGTACGCGCGGGCGATCGAGCCTGATCTGACGCTCGCGAGCGCGCAGCGCCACTACGTCCCGCCGTCGGCCTCTGCCGATTCCATCGACTTACATTGGCGCGTCGCCATCCCGCGGGTCTTCGAACGCGTGCTGCCATTCGACGATGCGTGGTCGCGATCGATTGCGGTGCCGGCCCTCGGGCCCGAGGCTCGCACGCTGTCGTGGGCCGACGCGCTGCTTCTCGCGTGTGTGCACCGCATCGCGCACCATGCGCACTCCGACGATCGTCCGTGGCTGGATGATATCGATCGCCTGGTGCGGCGGCTGGACGAGACCGAGGCCCGCGCGTTCGTCAGCGAAGCGTCGCGGTCCGAAACCCGCGCCGTCTGCGTGCGCAGCCTGCGGCTCGCCGCGCAGCAGTTCGGCACGCCATCGGGAGCGCTCATCCGGGAGTTGAGCCCTGGCGACGGTCGAACGGAGCCCTCCGCGGTGTTCGCTGAGAGAGCGCCGAACCTTGCCGCCATCCTCGCTTCGGACCTGCGCCACGGGTCATGGGGCGACCGTGCGCGGCTGCTGCGCGATCATCTTGTCCCGGCGCGCGAGTACATGCGCTCGCGGTACCCCGGCTGGCCGCGGCCGCTTCTGCCCTTCGCCTACGTCGTTCGCGTCGTGATCGGTTGCCCGGCCTGGTTCAGGAGGCCCGATACCACGGACGTCTAGCTTCGGCGGAACGTTCGCGTCCGGCGGCTCTCGTCGGCGATCCGGACGTGTCGTGCATGGCGATCGCGAGGCAGAGCGCGCACAGCACGGCGTTTGCCGGCATGCGAAGGCCGGTCTCCCAGAAGTTTTGGACGCCGATGGCCACCAGACTGCTGGCGGCGCCGACGCGCATCCAGAATGTCGGTGTGCGATCGCGCCTGAGCGCGACCGCGACGGCGACGATCCCCGCGACGATCCCCACGGTCACGGCCATTCCCATCAGAACGCCGCCTTCCGCGAGGATTTGAAGGTACTCGTTATGAGCGTGGTTGAACGCGAAGTCGTGGGCCGGCTGATAAACCGTCATGGCCCGTTGGTACGAACCGACGCCGACCCCTGCTACCGGAAAGTCCCGGATCATCAACAGCGTCGTGCTCCAGATTTCCCGCCGCCCGCCGACCCCTGAGCCGATCGTCTCGCCGACCCTCACCATGAGCGCTCCCAGATTCGCGTAAGCCGCGCCGACCAGCGCGACGAGCGACAAGCCAGCGAGGAGCCAGGCGCGCCCGCGCCGTTCCATCCGCCCGCGCGACAGGAAGACGATCGCCGCGCCGCCGGCCACGCCGGCCGTGAGCCCGGACCGCGACAGCGTCGCCACGAGCGTCGCGGCCATCAGGCAGATTCCCGCACTCAGCCACACTCCCGTTTCGTCGAGCGCGGATTCCAGGTTCAACCGGTTCTGGCGCCGGCGCATATCGAGCCGCGCGAGCATGTACCCGGTCGCCAGCGGCAGGGCCATCACCATCCAGGCGGCCATGTCGTTGCGGTTGACGAAAGGTCCGAACGGGAACTCCGCGTTCCGACTGACCGGACGCAGAATCCAATAGAGCGAATGCGGCGCGGTGATGTGCTGCAGGAGAGCGATTCCCGCCACGATACCACCGCAGAGCGCCATCGTCCGGATCGCGTCGCGGACTGACGTGTGCTCGAAGATCCGCCGCGCGGACCAGAAGTACAGGGCCACCGTGGTCGCCACGATCAGCCATCCGACCGCGCCCTCGCGGTCGACCGCCAGCGGCGCTGGAGGGCCGAGCGCGGGATCGAGCGGTGCGTCCAGCCGTATCGCGCGATCGAGCGAGGCGATGGCCGGCGAGACCTGCATCCGCAGTGACGGGGGCAGCGGGAGGAGCTGCAGCACCGCCAGGAGCAGGCACGCGATGATGGCGGCGTCGAGCGTGCGAAAACTTCGCGTCAGGAGAACCGGGCGGACGACGATGGCGAGTGCGAGCGTGGCGGCGACGAGAGGAGCCAGCGTCCAGAGATAGGCGCCCCCGAACGCAAACAGCGTCCACGCCGCAATGGCCGTGAGCGCGGTGAGCGCGGTCCTCGGCGGCCTAGACGGGGACCTCGGCGTAGTAGTTCTTGTACTGGTGGCCGTAGTAGCGCGAATAGTAGTACTTGTTGCGCGCGAAATCGACCTTGTTCAGTACGACGGCGCAGACCTTCGGATGGCTGGACGTAATCGTCTCGATGGCGCGCTCCGCCAGCCGGCGCCGCGTCATTTCCGCGCCCACGACGAACGTCACGCCCGAGACGTGGGGCGCCAGGATGACGGCGTCGGTCACGGCCAGGACCGGCGGCGTGTCCACGATGATCCAGTCGAACGGTCCGTGCGACAGGTTGGCGAGCAGCGTCTTCATGCGCTCGGACGCGAGCAGTTCGGACGGGTTGGGCGGCGTCTTGCCCGCCGTGATCGCCAGCAGGTTCGGATCGACCGTCCGCTGAATCACATCGCGAACGCGAGCCTGGCCAATCAGCACCTGCGACAGCCCGCGCTCGTTCGTGAGCCGGAGCGGTCGGTGCAGTCCGGGCCGGCGCATGTCCGCGTCGATGAGCAGCACACGCGCGCCACCGTAGGCCAGTGCCATCGCGATATTGGCCGCGGTCGTCGTCTTGCCCTCGAGCGGCTGGGCGCTCGTGACGGTGATGATCTTGGTGCCTTCGCCCGGGTACTTCGCGATGAGCGATGTACGCAGCGATCGGAACGCTTCGCCGAAGTCGTGCGGCACGTGCGACGAGGTCAGGACCGGGTGCTTTTCGCCGCGGACCGACGGGACGAGTCCCAGGAACGGCAGCTTGAGACGCCGTGACACATCTTCCGGCGTCTTGATGGTGTCGTTCATGTAGTCGAGCCCGAACGCGACGGCAATCGCGAGCGCGAGACCGACCGCCAGCGACATCAGCCAGGTGCGGCGGCCCCCGGGTGTGATCGGGGCGCGCGGGACCTCGGCGCGATCGATGACCCGTACGTTGTTCGCCCGGCTGTTGCTGGCGACGCTCAGTTCCTTTTCGCGCGCGAGCAGCGACTCGTAGACCTGCCGGTTGCTTTTCGCCTCGCGCTCCATGACGTTATAGCCGACGCTTTTCCGGCTCAGGTCCTGCGCGTCCGCCTTCGCGGCCTCGAGGTTCGAGGCGAGCGTCCGCTCTTCGAGGACCGCCGTCTCGTAGTCGTTCTTGATCGACTGCAGCGCTTTCGCCGTTTCCGCTTCGAGCTGGCTTCGCGCTTCCTGCAGGTTGGCGTTCACGGACTGCACCGCGGGCCACTTCTCGCCATACTTTTCCGCGAGCTGCGCACGCTGCTGCGCGAGATCCGCGATCTTGCCTTTCAGCGCCTGAACGCTCGGATTCTGCGCGATGGCCGGAATGGCGTCGGGCGACGTCGACCCGGACATCTCGCGAACCTGTTTATAGAGCGCATCTTTCTGCGCCTTCATGGTTCGAGTTCGCGTCAGGGCATCGCTCAGCTGCGTCAGCCGCTGCGTGACGATGTTCTGCTTGTCATCGAGCGACAGCGCGTTCTTCTTGTCGCGGTAGTCGCTCAGCGCCTGCTCGCTGTCCTGGACTTTCTTCTGCTGCTTCTCGAGCTCCTTGTGCAGCCAGTCCAGCATGTTCTGCGAGCTCTGGACCTTGACCTGCAGGTTCTGCTCGACGTACTCGTCAACGAGCGTGTTGACGGCGAGCGCCGCGAATTTCGGCTCACGCGCGGTGAACGAGACGTTGACCAGCCGACTGCCGCGGATGGGCGCCACCTCGACCCGGCCGACGAACGCGCTCACGAGCGCAGACTCGTCCGGCGTTTCATCGACCTGTGGCGTGTCTTCCTCGCTCGGCGTCTTGGCCGGCCGGACGAACGACAAGACGCGCTCCTTGGCGTCGCGCACGATCGTCGCTGGTGTGGTCGGCGGCTCGGCGGTGCCGTTGAATTCGGGAATCGACGGCAGATCGAGTTTCTTGATGACGCGACGGGTGAGATCCCGGCCCTTCAGAATCCGGTACTGCGTGTTGTAATACGGCTCCGGATCCTCGTAGTACATGGTGTCCGCGCCGTTCAAGCCCGGAACGGCGGTGGCGCGCTCATCCTCGATCATGATCTGCGCCTGCGCCTGGAACAGCTGCAGCGTCGTGTAGCCCTGAATCATCATCGCCGCACTCGCCAGCACGAACACGGCGACCGCGATGTGACGGTACCGATAGAGCACCGCAATGCGATCCAGCAGGTGAACGTCGCTGTCGGGCGTGAACGATGGGGGATGGGCCCCGGACGCGCTGGTGGCGATCGATTTCGATGGACGAAGCGGCGAGTCTGGCATCTCGGCTACCTGCGCGGGCTCACATCCTGGCCTGTGACCACTGTCGCGAGCAGCCCTGCGGCCGCAGCCGTCGCGGTGATGACGAGCGCTGCCGCGTTCATGTGCCCGAGCACGCCGCCGGCAAGCGGGAGTTCGTACGGAAGCTTCACGATGGCGGAGACAACGTCCCCGCCGTTCGGATTCAGAATATCGCTCGCCGCCAGGACATCGTCTCTCGATGTGACGAGCTCGACGATGTAGCTGCCCGGTTCGACACTGTGGAACTCGAACAGGCCCGCATGGTCCGTCGTGGTCATGCCGACGATGCGGCCGGTACGCGCGTTACGCAGGCGCACGCGTGCTTCGGCGATTGGCTTGTTCGTGGCGGTGAGCGCGGTGCCTCGTATCGTGGCAATCGAGCTCGCATAGACCTTCTGCGGCACCTGGGTCAGGCGCACAGTGTCCTGCGCTGACTGCGCCGTGAGCGGCTGAATCGACACGGCAAGCGTCAGCACGACGGCTGTCGAAAATCGGGCGGCGCGCATGAGAAACCTTGATCCTGTTATCGGCTGAAGCACAGAAATCTCATTCTCTATTATACATGACTTTATATGACATTAGACGACAATATAGGCCATGACACAGGAAGAGTGAAGTGGACGGTCGTCCATTCATCCGCCGAATTCCACTGCCGGAATGGCAGTCGGCCCTGGACGGGCGAAAGTTCGAACCAAGTGGCTGATTTGAAGATACTTAGCGTAAGCCAGCCAAGCAGATGCCACCCGACGACCGCCGAGGTCTGATGTCGACTCGCCGCCTGGCGCTTCTGCTCATGGCGGTTGGCGCGGCATTCCTGCCGGTGCCCCGGTGGATGATCGAACGCTGGTTATCCAACGGTTTTTACGCAATCGTCCAGCCCGCGGTCACGTTCACCTCCAACACGATGCGGTTTGCGTTGCTCGACGTGGTCTGGATCGGGGTGACCGTTGCGTTTCTCGCACTCGCGGCGCGCGACCTCCGTGGTGGATCGAGGTTGCGCGCCGTTACGCGGATCGTCACGCGCATCGCGATCTGGAGCGCGACGCTGTACCTCGCGTTCGTAGTCTTGTGGGGATTCAACTATCGGCGCGAGCGCCTGACCGAGCGGCTGCCGTTCGACGCAAGCGCGGTGACGCCCGCAGCTGCGCTGCGCCTGGCCTCGACGTCCGTGGACCGGTTGAACAGCCTGCATTCCAGCGCTCATGCGGAAGGCTGGCCGGCCGGGACCACGATCGACCCATCCCTCGCCGGTGCGTTCGATCGCGTGACGGCGCAACTTGGCGCCGCGGTCCGCGTCGTCGTCGGACGCCCGAAGCACTCGCTGCTCGACTGGTACTTTCGACGCGCCGGCGTATCCGGCATGACGGATCCATATTTTCTCGAAACGCTCGTCGCGGGTGATTTGCTGCCTTTCGAACGGCCCCCCGTCGTCGCCCATGAGTGGGGGCATCTGGCGGGCATCGCTGATGAAGGCGAGGCCAATGCGGTGGGCTGGTTCGTCTGCCTGCAGGCATCACCCGCGAATCAGTACGGCGGGTGGCTGTTCATGTACGAGGAAGTGATTCGGGTGCTGCCGGCGTCAGACCGTGCGGCCCTCGCGTCCCGCCTCGGCGCGGGGCCCCGAGCGGATCTGCGCGCGATCCGCGATCGTATTGCCGCCAGCGTGAGCCCCGAGATTTCGACCGCCGGCTGGCGGGTGTACGACTGCGTACTTGAAGGCGAACCGCGTCGAAGCCGGGACGCGGAGCTATGACGAAGTGCTTCGGCTGGCGCTCGGCCTCAAGCTGTTTCAGACTTATTGAGGCGGTCTCGCGATCGGTGTGACCGCCTCGATCGCGCCGTCACGCGGTTCGTGCGCGTAGAAAACGCGGGCGAGAAAGAGACCCGATGGCGGCGCCGTCAGCCGTGCAGGCGCGCCCGATTCCTCGCTCAGGTAGCGTGAAGCCGTCGCGGGTTCGATTCGGCCACGGCCGACTTCGACGAGCACGCCCACCAGGCGCCGGACCATCTTCCACAGAAAGTGCGATCCTTCGACGACGATGAGCATCAGATCACCCGATTCGATCACGTCGACTCGATCGACCTTGACGTCGGTCGATCGAGGTTGACCCGTCCCATCGTCCTCCCCGTCGGTTTCGGCGAAGTACCGGAAGTCGCGAAATCCGACGAACGCACGCGCCGCCTCACGCATGGTCGAGATGTCGAGCGGGTCCCGCACCCACCACACGGTGGCCTTGTGAAACGCCGTCCGTCGCCGCGCGATCTGGTACACGTACCTCCGCGCGACGGCGTCGTGCCTGGCGTGAAACCGATGCGGCACAATCGCGGCCGCGATGATGTTGATGTCCGGCGGGAGTTCATCGTTGAGTTTCTGCGTCAGGGCCTGCGGCGTCAGGGACGTGCTGACGTCGAGGTGCGCGACCTGGCCGGCGGCGTGGACGCCCGCGTCGGTCCGGCCCGAACCGTACAACTCGAAATCCGTACGCTTGGTGACGACCCTGACTGCACGATCGATTTCGCCCTGGATCGTTCGGGCATTCTTCTGAATCTGCCACCCGCTGTACCGGGTTCCGGCGTATTCGATCGTCAGCTTGAAGCGCGGCACGGTCGATTCGCTCGGCTAAAGCCTCGCGCTCCTCTCGATTCGCTCGGCCAAGGCCTCGCGCTCCTCTCGATTCGCTCGGCCAAGGCCTCGCGCTCCTTTCCAGTTGGACGCGTCACTCGGCGCGGAGCGCGTCGATTGGACTGATGGTGGCCGCGCGCCGGGCAGGAGCGAGGCACGCGAGCGTCGCGACTGCCATGATGGCCATGACGGCCGCGGTCATGGTTCCGGGGCCGATCGACTGAAACACATCGCCTGCGGTCCCGAAGCGAGCGGCCGCCCACGCGACGGGCAGGCCGCACACCAGCCCCACGGCCACGGGGCGGAGTCCGACACCGACCACCCGCAACGCGACGAGCGCCGGAGATTCGCCGAGGGCAAGGCGGATGCCGATGTCGCGGCTGCGCTGGTTGACGGAGAACCACACGGCCCCGGCGACGCCTGCAGCCGACATGCAGAGTGCGATCGCTGCGAGCCAGGTCACGAGTGTCGTCGTCGTGCGCACCGGAGCTACGGAGGCCTCACGAACGTCGTCGAGTGTCCGAATGCGGCTCACGGGTTGACGAGGATCGATTGGTACGCACCGCGTCCTCCACGCGGTGGAGCATGGCCTTCGGATCATCGCCCGTGCGCACGACGAGCGTTGCGGACAGCGGTGCGTACTTGTCGAAGGGCAGATAGATTTCCTCGACCGCTGACGTGTCCAGGCCGTAGTGCTTCACGTCATTGACGAGGCCGACGATGGTGGTCCAGCTGCGTCCATCGTCGAGGGAGACACGCCGTCCGAGGGGATCGCCGCCGAAGCGGCGGAGGGCCATCGTGCGATTGACAAGTGCGACGGGCGGCGCCGTCTCGGAATCAGAGACGGCGAATCCTCGCCCGTGCAGCACGGTCATGCCGACCGCCGCGAAGTATTCCGGCGACGCGAGCCGCAGGTCGACCTGCGGCGGCTCGTCGTTCGTGGGACCCTCGGTCAGAAGGTTGGCATGCCAGGACCCGCCATCGTTCAACGGGAACGTCAGGCTCAGGGCGGCGTGTCTCGCGCCAGGCACCGCCTCGATGCGAACGAGTAACGCTTGATAAAACCTCCTTCGCGCATCGTCGGTGGAGTACTTGACCCAGTCAAGGTCGAACCGGGCCGTCAGGACATGATCGGACTTGAAGCCGGCGTCGCTCGTGACGAGCACGATCAGGTTTCGCGTCATCTGCAGCGACACGGCGAGGAGGATGAACGAGATGGCGACCTGCGGGACGATCAGGTGCCGCGACGTCACGTGCTTGCCAGGGTTGGCAGGCGCCCGCGCAACGCGCCACGCCGGCAGCAGTCCGAAAATCAACGCCGTGAAGGCGGTGACTCCGATGGCAAACAGGACCACAGTTCGATCGGTCGCAATTTCCGCCGCTCGGGGCGTGAATCGCATCGCGTACGACGCCAACGACGCCCGACCAGCCACGGCGAGGCCCAGGCCGGCCGCGCCGCCCGCAACGGCGAGCGTCGCCGCCTCGATGAACAGCTGTCGTGTCAGTCGGGCTGGCGCGGCGCCGAGGGCACCGCGGAGCTTCAATTCGTGCTCGCGAGGGACCAGCCGCGAGAGCGTCAGGCTGGCGACGTTGGCGCACACGAGGAGCAGGACGCAAAGGCTGGCCGCCATCAGAGCCGTGAGCGTCGGCCGCGCGCGCGCCGTCAGCTCTTCGCGCACGCTTGCGACGCCCGCGGTGAACCCGGCGGGATAGGCCGCGGGATGCGCCGTCGCGAGCGCCCCCGAGACAATCGCGAGTTCACGTCGCACGTCGGCAAGCGTCCTGCCGTTCCTGATCCGACCGATCGCCGACACGAGACGCATCCTGCGATCGTTGACTGCCAGCGCGTGCGCGTGAAACGGGCACGCCGATACGGGCATGTACACGTCGTTCGGTTCGCTGTCCTCCGGGAACTGCGGGACCGCCGGCAGTACGCCGACGATGCGGTGGATGCGGTCGTTCATCTCGACCGTCCGTCCGATGACCTGCGGGTCCGCGGCGAGCGCGCTTTGCCAGTACAAGTGGCTGACGACAAGCACCGGTGTCGCGCCGGCCGATTCGTCGTCCGGGACGAACGTGCGTCCGAGGAGCGGCGTGACACCCATGACGTCGAAGAATCCGGCCGAGACGACGCCCGTCATGACGCGCGACGCGGTGCGGCGCTCAATCAGGTTGAACCACATCTGGTGATATTCGACGATCGCGTCGAGAGACGACAGCTGCCGTCGATAGTCGGCGAGTTCGGGTAACGAGACGCCGAGGTTGTCGATCACACCCGGCTTCTGCTGCTGAATTTCGACGAGCGCCTCGCCGTTCACGTAGGGAAGTTTCTGGAGCAGCACGGCATGGACCGCGCCGAAGATGGCCGTGGTCATGCCGATGCCGATCGCCAGGGTGAGCAGGATGAGGGCCGTGTAACCGGGACTCTTCACGAACACGCGGGCGGCGTGGCGCACGTCCTGCCTGACGGCATCGATCGCGCGGAGGCCCCACGAATCGCGGCACAGGTCCTTGGTCTGGGCGACGCTGCCGAAGCGGCGCCGCGCCTCGATCCGGGCGTCCGTGGCGGTCCAGCCGCGCGAGACCAGCGCGTCCACTTCGAATTCGAGATGAGTGGCGATCTCCGTCGACATGCCGCGTTCGAACGCGCGCGTTCGCAGCGAGCCGACGACCCTGCGCAGCCAGGACACGTCAGGCATGCGACAACACGCGGGCGACGGCGGCGCTCATCCGCTCCCAGTTCGCCGTTTCCTCGGCCAGTTGTTTTCGTCCGGCCTTCGTGAGCGAGTAGAACTTGGCGCGCCGGTTGTTTTCCGAATCGCCCCACGACGAGGCGACCCAGCCGCGCTGCTCGAGGCGATAGAGCGCCGGGTAGAGCGAGCCCTGATTGACCTGCAACACGTCGTTCGAGAGTTGCTGCAGCCGCTGTGAGATGCCCCAGCCGTGCATGTCGCCCGATGCGAGCGTTCTCAGGATGAGCAGGTCGAGCGTACCCTGCAGCAATTCGCTCTTACTGCTCGGCATTCAGCCACTGCTCCCACGCGTTGTAGTCGAACGGCCGTCCGAGGAAATCGCGTACGAGCGTGGCGGCGGGTTTCGTGCCGCCCGGCGTCAGGATCGAATCGCGGTATTTGCGGGCGACGCCGGGCGCGAGCAGGTTGCGGCGATCGAACTGGCTGAAGAAATCCTTCGCGATGACGAGCGACCACATGTACGTGTAGTACACCGCGGAGTAGCCGTCGAGGTGACCGAACGACGTCTGTACGTGCGTTCCCTCGACGTACGGATAGGGCGTGATCTTGTTCGTGAGCTCTTTGACCAGTGCCGTCGTGTCCACCTGCTTCGGATCGCGGTCGTAGATGGAGAGCGACAGCCGCGCGTACAACATCTGCTGGCGGACGCCGAGCGCCTTGCCGAACTCGTTCGCTCGACGCATCTGCCGCACCAGCGCCTCCGGTATCGGCTGGTTGGTTTCGTAGTGTTTCGCGAACGTCGCGAGTGTCAAGGGATCCCATGTCCACTCCTCGAGCATCTGCGAGGGCGCTTCGACGAAATCCTGTTCGGTCGAGATGCCGCTGATGCCAATCCAGTCGTGACGGCCGCTGACGAGGGCGTGCACGAGGTGGCCGAACTCGTGAAAGAACGTCACCACGTCGTCGTGCGTCATCAGTCCCGGATCTCCGGACTGGCCGCCCGGGAGGTTGCAGACGAGCGCGGCTTCAGGCACTTGTCTGCCGGTGACGCCCGAGCGGATCGGGAATTCGGCTGCGTGGTTGTATTTGTTCGGCCGCGGGTGCATGTCCAGATAGAAGCGGCCGAGCATCCGGCCGTTGGGCGCGTCCTCGAACATCTCGTACGCTTCGACCGACGCGTCCCAGACCGGCGCATCGGCCAGACGCCGATAGGTCACACCAAAGAGCTTCCCGGTCACGTCCAGCAATCCCTGCTTGACGCGATCGAACGGGAAATACGGGCGCACCGATTGCGAGTCGAAGGCGTAATCCGTCTTTCGCACCAGCTCGCTGTAGTACGCGCGTTCCCAGCCGTTCACGACAGTCGCGCCCTTCACGTCCTGCTGTTTGCGCTTCAGGAGTGTCGCGTACTCACGCTCGGCCATGCCGCCGGACGCCGAGACGACGCGATCGATGAACTGCGAGGCGTTCGCCGCGTTGCCGACCATCTTGTCGGCGGTGATGTAGTTCGCCCAGGTGTCGTAGCCGATCAGCCGCGCAAGCTCCGCCCGGCGTGCGACGAGCTGATCAAGGACGTCGATGTTCTTGGGATACGCGCGGTTGTTGTATTCCATGAACATCCGTTTGCGCAGGTCCTCGTTCTGTGCGTAGGAAAAGATCGGCAGCGAATCCGGATAGTCGATCGTGAGCGTAATCTGTCCGGTGGCATCCGGCGTGTGCCGCGCAATGTAATCGCGCGGCAGGCCTTCGAGCTCGCGCGGGTCGGTCTTGACGGTCCGCAAGTCCGTCCGGATGTTGCGATCAAAGGCCTGGCCGAGTTCAGTGAGCTGGTCACGTAGCGCCTGAATCCGCTTGCGTGTCGCTTCGTCCTTGTCTACGCCCGCAAGCCGGAAATCGCGCAGCAGTCGCGTCACGTAGTACCCTGGTTTCCGCGTCGGCATTGGCGACGTCGAGGGCACGAACGGCGTCGAAGACGCCGCGGTTCAGCGACACCTCGGTGTTGAAGGCACTCACGTTCTGGGAGACCTTCTCGGCCGTTTCGCGCATCGTCGCGTCGGGGTGCACCGACTGAATCAGCTGGGCCTGTTGCCCCACCGCATCGATTTCCAGTTGCACGTCGTCGAACACGCGCAGGGTGTTCTCGATGGTCCGCGCGCCGCTGACCGCGACGAGTCGATCGAGAAGCGTCCGCGCGTGACTCAGGCGCGCGTTCATCGCGCCCTCGAACTGGGTGGCGCTCGTCATGCCGGTCCAGAAGGGCATCGTTGACGCCCCGACCGCGGGATTGGCGGCGGGCGGTGCCGATCGGGCCGACTGTGCGAGGGGACGATGCGACGACACCGTCGTCAGGAGCACCGCGACGGCGAGCTGGCGGAGAAGTCTCATGCTGAAATTATAATCATCCGGTCATGGCCGGCAGCCCCAGACCGAGACTCGTCGTGACCGACACGCTCGGACGCCGAATCGTCGGCGTCGACAAACCGGTGTTCACAATCGGACGCCGGACGGAATCGGATCTCCGGCTCGCCGGTGCCGACATTTCACGGCTTCACGCCGAGATCGCGGTCGAGGGCGGCGTCTGCGTGCTGCGCGACAAAGATTCGCGGTTCGGCACCTTCGTGAACGGACAGCGCGTCAGCGAGCGCGTGCTGGCGCATGCCGATCAGATCCGATTTGGCCAGGCGGGCGAGACCGACATCGTGTACTACGTCGATGAGGAAGCGCCGTCGGTCGAGAAGAGCGCGGTCATGGCGGCAACCGAGCTGCGGCAGATGGCGGCGCTGCTCGAAGGTCTGCGCGCCCTGGGGTCGGGCCGCGTCCTCGATGAAGTGCTCGCGCTCGTGCTCGATTCCGCAATCGAGGTGACGGGGGCCGAGCGCGGCTTCATCATGCTGGCCAACCGCGAGCACGTGCTCGAGTTCAAGCTGGCGCGCTCGCGCGGCCGCGTCACGCTGTCGGGCAAGACGTTCGAGACGAGCCGCAAGATTCCCGAGTCCGTGTTCGCGACCGGTGAGCAGACCATCGTCGAGGATCTGCTCGACGGCGACCTGGCGCGTCTGCACACGGGCACGGTGGCGCTCGGGATTCGTCACGTGCTCTGCACACCGCTCAAGCTCGTGCGCTACGTCGAGCGGGCCGATGAACGGCGCGCCGACGAGAGCATCGGCGTGCTGTACCTCGACAGCCGTGAGCGCGGCGCGCTCCAGTCGGCGTCGGCGCGCCAGGCGCTCGATACGTTGTCGGCGGAAGCCACCATCGCCATCGAAAACGCGCGCCTGTACCGCGACGCGCTGGACAAAGCCAAGCTCGAGCAGGAGCTGAAAGTCGCCTCGGCCATCCAGCAGGCGCTGCTGCCGCCGGGCGCGCGACGGGGCGCGTTCTTCACGACGGCTGCGGCCTCCATCGCATGCCGCACCGTGGGCGGCGATTTCTTCGATTATGTCGATCTGCCGTCCGGACAGTTCGGGTTCATCCTCGGCGACGTCGCCGGCAAGGGATCGCCGGCGGCGCTGCTCGCGGCCGCGGCCATCGGCATGTTCAGCGCCGAGGCGATGTACCAGACGCGGCCGTCGGCGCTTATGACCCGCCTTAATCATGGCATCATGCACCGCGCCATCGAGTCGCACTATCTGACGTCGTTCTACGGGATGCTCTCGAAGGACGGCGTCTTCGCGTACTCCAACGCCGGCCACAATCCTCCGATTCTGGTGTTGGCGTCCGGCGTGCGCCGGCTCGAAACCGGCGGCCGCCCTCTTGGGCTCTTCGACATGGCCTCGTTCGAAGAGGAAACGCTGACGCTCTCGCCTGGTGACGTGATTGTGTCGTTCAGCGACGGCGTCACCGAAGCGCTCAATCCGGCCGGCGACGAGTTCACTGACGAGCGCCTGCTCGCGTCCATTGACGCGCATCGCCGCGAGTCGCCACAGGCGCTCGTTGATGGCGTGCTCGCCGACGTGCACGCGTTCTGCGGCGATGCGACGCAAAGCGACGATGTGACCATCGTGCTCGTCCGCTACGAAGGCTGCTGAAAGGCTCGGGGCGGAGCCACGAAGGCTCCGCCCGGCTGGGGCAGGGCGACTGGCAGCTTTACTTGCTGTAGATGAATTCGCGACCGGTATTGGATCCTTCCGGGAACCACGCCGTGATGGGCGCGGGTGCTCCGTTGGACGGCTCGCCGAAGGTCACGACCTGATCCCGCCGCATGTTCGCCGGTCGCATGATCGGATACGTGAATGCCGTCAGGTAAATCATCTGGCGGTCGGTGCTCGAGACGCGAACGATGGAGTTGTTGCTCATCGGCTCCGCCAGCTCGAAGATGTAGGTGCCGGTACCCAGTGCCACGCCGGGCAGGGCCACCGGGCGGTTGAACGTGAGCAACGTCGTGCGCCCGTCGAGCGTGGCCGCGCGCGACGACACCGCCGCCGTCACCAGACCCATGGCGACGCCAAGTAACGCCAACGATTTCATGGTCTTGCTCATCGGATCTAACCCTCCTTGAGGAGCGCCGACTGTCGGGCTCTACTGAGTCACGCGCGCCCGCTTGAAGAAGTGGCTCACGGCCGATAAGGGATCTCGGGGGTGGGTGTTGGCAAACGTCGTTGGCGGCGTCGTGATCTTGACGGTGAGTGCGCTGGTTCCGCTGGTGGTGGCCCGGGCCGCCCTCTCCCTGATCATGGCCCTGATGGCCTACCGGGACGCGGAAGCCGAGTCCGACGGTCTGAAGTTCAGGAACGCCGAAACACCAGCGGTGGACCCTGCGTCGGCGCGATAGAGAAGCGATCCCTGCCGTTGTGTTTGGCCACGTAGAGCGCGGCGTCCGCCCGGTCCAGCACGGACATCGCGCTCCGGTCCTCTGACCCCGACGTCGCGACCCCGATACTCACTGTCACGCCCACGCTCACATCACCGGCGACGGCGGTCATCGCCAGTTCCTTCCGGACCGACTCGGCGACCTGCGCCGCGCCCGCCGCATTCGTGTCGGGCAGGATGACGAGGAACTCGTCGCCCGCGTAGCGGCACCGGATGTCCGTCGTTCGCACGACGCGGTTGAGCGTGAGCGCGGCGTTGCGCAGGAGCTCGTCACCTTTCAGGTGACCCAGCTGATCGTTCACGGATGCGAAGTGGTCGAGATCGCAGAGCAGGACCGACACCGGGCGTCCGGTTCTGCGCGCGCGCCGCAGCTCGCCGTCGAGCCGCTCGACCGCGTAGACGCGGTTGAAGCAGCCCGTGAGCTCGTCGCGCAGGCTGAGGTCGCGCGTCTGATACAGGACCTGCAGGTTGCGGACGCTGACCGCCATCACGGCGGCGGCCGCGCCGAGTGCCTGACGCTCGCCGCTCGACAGCGGCGGCGTCGTCGCGACACCCATCACGCCGACCGGCGCGCCACCGGCCACGAGCGGTACGCAGAAGTTCCCTCCGACCGAGCGGTCGTCGTCGGACTCCGAAGGCTGGCGCGCGATCGCGCGCACGGCGATCGGCTCGAGCCGCTCCAGCGTCCGTTCGTCGGAACTGTCGTTGAGCAGGATTTCCCATCGCTCGCCGTTCCTGGCGAGGACCCAGAACGCACGACCGTGCGTGAAGCGCGGGAGGAACTTCCATAGCACCTGCTGCATGCTCGTCAGGTCGAGCGCGTTGGCGAGCGCCTGTCCGAACGTCATCAGTTCTTCGAGTTCCTCGGATCGCGATCGTGCCTGGGTGGCTTCGGCGGCGGCGGCACGGGCATCGGCTTTCGCGGATGAGTGCTTCTGATACTGATGGAACACGAACACGACGACGAGCAGGATGAGGGCGGGAAGAAGGTCGATCTGATAGCGCGATTCAAATTCATGCGCCGCGTCGAACAGCGAGCGGAGCGGACGGCGGAACAGAATGACGGTGGCGGCGATGAGGGCCATCGCCAGAGTCGTGTCGTTTCTCGTGATCAGCCGCACGACGCACCCTTTGCCACCGGCCGCGCGCTAGCGCCTGGTGTAGAGCGCGGCGAGCGCTGTCAGGGCCATGCCGCCCCAGGCGAGCCCGGCCATTACCAGGAGCGCGGTCAGCCAGCTGCCGACTACGAAGTCCATACGATGACTCGCATCAGGACCGTCAAGTCAAGGACCATTCCGGTTCGAACTGCGCGAAGCTTCGCGGTTCGGCCGACCGCACGCTTACGGAACCGTAAGAGGTGTGCAGGAACCGTCTCGCGAATCCTTATAATTGACGTTCAGCGAGGATGACGAACCCGCCCAACAGCACGTACCTCAAAGCTCTCATCGCCGCCATCGACGGCGATGCGCGCGTGCCGGTCGAGATCCGCAACGAATGCCATCGCCTGATGCAGGCGATCGACGCGAACAACGCGATGTGGATCAGCGACTCGGTCGAACGCATCGAGCGGCTGGCGAAGGAAGCCTCGCTCGACCTTCCGCGCAGAACCTAGCGACAGAAGAGCAGCACGCTCAGCACGGCCACATACGTGAGCGTCGCGTACGTCGACACGAGGACCAGCCGCGCCGGGCGTGGAAGCACGCGCCACGCGGCGTACGGGTGAACGCAGGCCGCCATCGTGCGGCCGATGAACACGGCGGGTCCGTTCGTTGTTCCCTTCATCACGGGTCGCGTAGCAGGCAAGATGGGCACCAGCGGATTCAGGCGCAAATCCGACGATTGGCGCCTCGAAGGCGCGGGCGGGGCCGACTATAGTCCAATCGGCGGGCGTCCGGACTTTTATTTCTCGCCCCGCCACGACCAGGCGGGGCCGGCGCGGTCGGGCACGTCCAGCGCGGTGAACACGCCGAGCGGCTCCACCGACGTCACGAGATCGTCGCGCTTGGCGTGGAGCGCTTTCCTGTCCTCGCTGCGGTAGGCCTTGTGCTGCTCGTAGACCACCATCTCGCTCCAGTACTCGATGAGGAGATAGCGGGAGGGCCGGTTCTGATCGCGCAGAAACGACGAGCCGATGTACGAGCGGCTGTGGCGGTTCACCGTCGTCCACTCGCCGTCGACACCGTAGAACTCCTCGAACGTCTTTTCACGCCCCTCTTTGATCTCGAACTGCCACATGATCGCGATCATGCTCCGTCCTCCGGAGTTGACGTAAAGAAGCCGTCAAATCTTGCGGAACCCGGTGTCCAGTGCCGCCGGCGCGCCTATCATCATGGATCAACGGGAGGCCACCATGACTCGAGACAGTCGACTGAAGTTGGTGTTCGTGCTCGCGTGCGCACTGCTGGTTGCCGGAACGAGCGGCTTTGCGCAGACCAAGAGCAAGACGGCCCCGAAACCAGCGGCCGCTGCCGCCAACGCCAGCCTGGTCGATCTCAATTCCGCGTCGAAGGACGACCTGATGAAGCTCCCCGGAATCGGCGACGCCTATGCGCAGAAAATCATCGACGGGCGTCCGTACAAGGGCAAGAACGATCTGGTGACCAAGAAGATTGTGCCGCAGGCGACCTATTCCAAGATCAAGGACATGGTGATCGCGAAGCAGCCGACGAAATGAATGAGGAAGTGGGAATGAGGAATTAGGAATTCAAAAGAGCTGGGAAAGCGGGGTCTCCGGGGGAGAAAGAGACCGGAGACCCCATCGCGCGGATATCGTACGAATCTGTTATCGGCTTACCAGTGGGCCTTCCGTAGACGGCTGCGCATTTCCGCACGCAAATCCTGAGACTTGAGAGTTGAGAATTGAGAGTTCAGCGTCTCTCGAATCGTGACCCTCACTGAGCCCGCAGCAGTTTGATGCTTCCATTCACCGTGGAGAGCGTGAGGTTGTGTCCGCCGCTCCCCACGGTTCCCTGCAGGCGGCGAGGGCTGACAGTCCCGGTCACCGTGATGGGGAAATCCGAGCTGATGTTGCCGTTGAGCGTATCGGCACGCACATCAGCGTCGAAGACGCTCGGCAGCGTGAGCGTGATGCCGCCGTTCACGGTCTTGAAGTCGCCGCCGTCCGGCCAGTCCGCCCGCCCCATCGTGACAGTCAGCGATCCGTTCACCGTCGCCGCCGTCGCGAGTCCGGTGGTCGTCAGTTTCACTGATCCGTTGACGGTGTGCGCCTGGGCGTCGCTCTGCAGGGCGTCGGCTGCCACCTCGCCGTTCACCGTTCGTCCGATGAAGCCCACACCTGGCGGTACTCGCACCTCGAAGTGGACGACCGTGTCGTTGTCGCGTGTGTTGTTGTGACCACGACCGCCGGGCTCGCAGATGTTGGGCTCGCGATCCGGTGAAGACGGGTAGACGGCGCAGATCGTGACGCCACCCGCATGCGTGACGACCTCGATCTTCACATCGGTGGGATTGCTGCGGCGCGCGGTCCGTCGGGCCGAGACCTCCACTTGCCCCGACTGCGATACGGCGGCGTGCACGTCGCCGTTGATGCCCTTGATCTCGACGCTCTGACCCTGCGACAGCCCTCCGCGCCACTGAAAGTCCGCCTGGCCGAATGCCGGCGCGCCCATCACGATCGTGACCATGCCTGCGAACATCACCTGTCTCGAGACCCTGCGCATACTTCCCTCCGGTCTGGAACCTTAGACGACAAGACTCCGTCAAGCGTTGTCGGAGGGCCACCTCGTTCACCCGGGGATTCTGGCGCTCAAGGCCGACCTCGAGGCGAACAAGAAAGTCGGCGAGGCGTCCACCGCCAGGGACGGTGCCAACGCGCAGGCCTTGTCGATCCAGGGCATGGAAAACGTCGGCATCGACGTCGCCCGGATGCAGAGAGATCCGGGTTACCCGAAGGAGATGCAGGCGAAGATCAAGAAGCTGTCGCCGCAGGAACAATGGCGTTCGTGCAGAAGATGACGCAGCCGCAGCGTCAGGCGTCGCTGCCGCAGGCGGGAAACCCTTCCGCGAATTTCACGGGGTTTCCCGCCCGCCTCTCCACCCGGCTGCGAAACCCGGCCGTCCTGGCCGATAGCCTTCTTAGAGTGCCGCAGCCCCGAGTGAAAAACCGTGCAGGCCCGAGGTTCCTGGCGCCGTGGCTCGCGACGGCCGTCGCCGCGTGCCTGACGGTCCGCCTCTCGGCGATCATGCAGGACGTCGCCGCGATCGAAGCGCCAACGCCGGTGGAGCAGGCGCTCATCGAGCAGCGTTGCAGCGCGACCCGTGCGACGAGCGCCGCCGACACCGGTGCGTATCACAATTGCCTCACCACGGAGTTGCTCGGGATCCGAACGGACTTCGGCCGCGACCTGGGCAAGCTGTCGCCGGGCGAACGCCGCGCGATGGACGCCGTCTGCAACAAGGTGCGGAACCTCGAGGGACGCGACGCCTATGTCGCGTGCCTCAGTGGACAGCTGGCTGCGCTGCATGCGCGCCGGAATCCGACGCCGGCCGCGCCTGCCGTTGCCGCGCAGGCCCCAGACCTGACGGCGCTGGCAGAGGCGGTGGCAACCGCACCCCCCTCGTCCGGTTCCGCCGTGATGCTGTGGAGCACGATCGGTGTGGCGGCGTTGCTCGCCGCGTCAGTTGCGGGTTTCTTCCTCACGCGCCGCCGCCGCCCCGCGTCGAAATGCAGGACCTGCGGTGTCGCGGTGCCCGGTGGCGGCGATCTCTGTCAGGGCTGCCGCCACGCGGCCGCCGACGCCCTGCGTCGGGCCACGCTGGAGCGCGCCGAGCAGGAGCAGCACGAAAAGGAACAGGTCAAGCGTCAACAGGCGCAGGAAGACGTGTGGCGGCTCGAGCAGGCGCGACAGGAGGAGCTGGCGCGCCGTCAGCAGATGGAACGCGCGCGGCGCGAGGAAGACGCGCGACGCGAAGAGGAGGAGCGGCGGCGGGAGGAGGAAGCGCGCGAGCGCAGTCAGTTCGGCGCGGACGCCGTCTTCGATCCGTACACGGTGCTCGGCGTGTCACCAGACGCGAATCGCGACTCGATCGAGTCGGCGTACGAAGAGGCGAAGTCGAAATACGATGCCGCGCAGGTCGCCCACCTGAGCGCGGAAGTCCAGGAACACTTCAGGCAGAAGGCGCAGGCCGTCGAGCGCGCCTACCAGATGCTGACCGCGGCGGTCTAGATCCGCGCGCGGCGCGCGACCCTCGCGCGACGCGCCCTGGCCTTGGACAGGCCGGCCAGCCGCCAGAACTGTTCTTCGTTCAGGAGCGTGATCCGCTGGCCCTTGGCGCGCAGCCGTTTGATTTCCATCAGCTTCAGGCCGGCGTCGCGTCCGGCGGCCTGCTGCGGATTCGGCCGGCCGCGGACGACAACGGATGTGCGCGCCGACGGCATGCCGTGGACGATGGCGCCGGCGCGACGGGCGGCGGCCATTGCGTCTTTTCTGCGGCGCGACAGGATCCCGGTGAACGCGAGATGCACGCCCTTCAGTGTCTTCAGCACACCGACGCGCAGGGCGGCCGGCGGATTTCTGAGCGCTTCAATCAGCTCGTTCGCGCTTTCGTACCGTTTTCGGCGCTCGCCGATGCACCGGTAGATGATTTCCTTGAGGTGATCCGAACAATTGAGGCGTCGGATGTCGTGCGGCCGCACGCGCACGTTCGTGTCGCCTTTGACCAGCATCCCGACCAGCTGTCCGACCTGATACACGTCGTCCCGTGCCTGCCATTTCGGGACGATCCGTTCGAGGATATCGCTCGGCGCCGTCAGCGCGTTCATCGTTCTCGCGGTGATGCCGCGGGAATCGCTCTGCTGCCGGACGATGCCGAAGTCACCGAGTTTGAGGTGGCGGTCATCGCAGACGAACACGTTGACGGGCGTGAGATCGCGATGGAGGAGCTGGCCGCGGTGCAGCTTGCCGAGCACCTCGAGGATGCCGGAGATTTCGCGCCGCACAGCGGTCTCGGACCACGCCTTGGCGGCGCGTCGCATGAAAGCGCTCAGGTCGCCGTGACGCGCGTACTCGAGCGCCAGACAGTAGAGGATTCCACCGCCGGGCCCGATGGCGGGGAACGTGTCGTAGACGCGGATGGCCCGAGGGTGATCCTCGAGCACTTGTCCGAAGTACGCCTCGCGCAGCCATCCGTCGATGCGCTCACTGACCTTGATGCAGATCGTTTCCGGGACCGCTGACGAGCGACCGAGCCGTCGCGCCAGGTAAACCTGGCCGAAGCCGCCTTCGCCGAGCAGGCGATCGATCCGGTAGGTCAGTTTCGTTTCAGGACTGACGATCGTCTGGTGCTGCGCCAGCAGGGCCGGAAGGCGCTCCCGCCGCGGGCGCAACATTGTCGCGGTGCGGGTCGCGGCGGCGGTGGAGTGGATCACGGGACGGGACCGGGTCGGCATGGGCGGACCGGATGTCCGATCAGCATAGCTGACCCGTGTGACCAAGAGCCACGAAAACGCGAAATCGAGCGCCACGAAAGCACGAAACCACGAAATTCAAGACGTACTCAGCCACGAAGACACGGCGCCACGAAGACACGAAGTTCACGAAGCAACAGGGAAAGGACGCCCACGAAGCCGTCGATGCCCTCGTGGCCGTCACGGCGTCACGGCGTGCGCCGCGTCCGGCCACTCGCCGCCGAGGAACGTCTCGATCGCATCGAAGACGAGGTCGGGCGCTTCGATCCAGGGCGCGTGAGCGGCCTCGGCCACTGCCACGAGCCTCGCGTTGCCGAGTGCACGCGCCCAATCGCGTCCGCCTCCGTACGGCGAGCTTCGGTCCTTCCTGCCGTGGACGATGAGCACCGGGCAGTCGATGCTCTTCAGTCGATCTTCTGTGAGATCGAGTCCCTGAATCGACGGCAGGAGCGAACGGGTCCAGTTACGTCATGGCGCTTCGTTCGTTCGCCTCGTCGCATCGTTCCCAGCGAACCTTGCCGGCGTTGGCCGAATCCGCGACGTACAACGGCCTCAGGACGGCCCAGAATTTCCGGCAGAACTCCTCAGGATCGGTCGTGGATCGTTCACCTTCCAGTTGTGCGAGGCGCGCGAGGACGCTCCGGTATGTTTCGTCTTCGCATTTCAACTCCGCCGGGTACTCCTTGCCGTAGAACGGAGGCATCGGCCCGATCTGCACGATTCGATTCACGCGGGCTGGATACTTCAAGGCGTAGAGAACAGGCATCGTTGCAATGTACGAGTGCGCGAGCACATCGACCCGGTCTGCGTGAAAGCTGCGCCTGACCGCATCGAGATCGTCAACGTCGTGGTGGATGCCGCGTTCGATGGCTGCGCCGCTCAATCGGTCCGATCGCCCGCGGTTGCGGACATCGTAGAACACGACGGTCCGCCGCTCGGCGAGCCGTTGGAAGTCGCCACGGAGGTATATCCCGTTCGGCACGACCAGGAGCGGTTGACCGGCGCCGTAGCCGGCAAAAAACAAGCGGAAGCCCTCGTCCGTCCTCACGTAACCCTCCCTTGATTCCAACGTCTCTCCTCTCGTCGGCCGGCATCGAACGGCCGATGGACGCGTCCGAAAACACAAAAGCCGCGCAGGGCGCGGCTCGAAAAGAAAAAGCCGCGCGGACGCGGCTTTCACGGGTGCCGGGCCGGTCACGGCCGCGGCGTGCTCTCGGTCGTCAATATAGGCGCGGATCGATGGTCGTCAAGGGGAACGAGTGGAAACGTCGGCTCGTCTAACTCAGGGACACATGTCGCCAGAAACGGTCGTGCAGGACATCCGCATCGGATTTCGTGTTCTTCGGAAGGAGCGGGCCTTCTCGGCCCTCGCCATCCTCGTTCTGGCGCTCGGCATCTGCGGCGTCACGACGATGTTCAGCGTCGTCAACGGGACGATGCTTCGCGGTTTCTCGTTTCCGAACGCTGACCGTCTCGCAAGCGCGAATTTCATCGATCCGACCAGCGCGAACTTCTTCGGAGTCAACGGTCAGATTACCGCGATGGACTTCGAGGAGATCCGGCCGGTTCAGCAATCGTTCGAACGACTGGCCGCGTATCTGAACGGGTCGACGGTCAACGTGACCGTGGACGGGCATCCGCAACGCTACACGGGTGCGTATACCACCGAGGACTTCCTGCCCAGCCTCGGCATCACGCCGATCATGGGGCGCGATTTCACGGCCGCCGACAACACACCCGGCGCCGAGAAAGTCGCCCTGATCGGCTACGGCATCTGGCAGCGTGACTTCGGCGGCACGTCGGACATCGTCGGCAAGAACGTTCGCATCAACGGCAAGCCGGCGACGATCATCGGCGTCATGCCGCAGGGCTTTGCGTTCCCGATCAACGAGGAGCTCTGGCTGCCGCTCTTCAGCGAATATCCGCCGCGGCCGCGCAACGATCCGTCAAACGTCAACCCGGCGGTCCTCGGAGCGCTGAAGCCCGGCGTGTCGCTCGATCAGGCGAATGCCGAGTTCGCCGCGCTCGCGCAGCGGCTCGCCAAGGAATTTCCCGACACGAACAAGCAGTTCAACACCGGCCAGGTGCAGCGCCTCATCGACTCGTTCACGCCGCGTCCGCTGCGAGGCACGCTCTACACGATGCTGGGGTTCTGCGTCGGCGTGCTGCTCATCGCGTGCGTGAACGTGATGAACATGCAGTTCGCGCGTGCCTCGCTGCGCGCCAGGGAACTGGCGGTCCGATCGTCGCTTGGCGCTACCCGCACCAGACTCGTCCGTCAGATGCTGACGGAGAGTCTCCTTGTCGCGACGATCGGTGCAGGGATAGGTGTCGCGTTGTCGTATGTCACGACGGACTGGCTGCATCGAACGATTCGCAGTCTGGACAACCCGCCGCCGGCGTACATCACGTTCGATGTGGACGGCGCCGTACTGGCGGTCAGTGTCGGCGCGATGATCCTGGCCGCGGTCGTGTCCGGACTGGTACCGGCATGGATGTCGTCGCGTGACAATGCGAGCGCGGTGATGCGCGAGGCCGGGCGCGGCACAACCAGCCGGCGCATGGTCATCGTCACGCGTGGACTGGTCGTGTTCCAGATCGTCGTGACCTGCATCCTCCTCATCGGGTCGCTCCTGCAGGTCCGGTCGATTCTGAATCAGCAGACGATTGACTACGGATACGACACGACCGGCATCATGTCCGCACGCATGGGGCTGATGGACGGCGACTACCCGTCGAACGACGTGCGCAAGCTGTTCTACGACCGGATCGTGCGCGACTTGCGCAACACCCCGGAGTTCGCCGCGGCCGGATTGACGAACCGCTTCCGGATGGTGTTCTCGGGCAACGGGCCCATCGAGATCGACGGCAAGCAGTACAAGGAGAATCGCGACCGCCCGCAAGCCAATTTCGAGCAGGTGACGCCGGGCTTCTTCGACGTCACGGCCCAGCGACTGCTCCAGGGCCGCGCGTTTACGGACGACGATCTGGACGCGAAGCTGCCGGTGGCGATCGTGAACGCGGCATTCGCGCGCAAGCACTACGGCAACGACAACGCCGTCGGACGACGATTCCGGACGGTCATCAACAACGGTACCACGCCGGGTCCGTGGCGGACGATCGTCGGTGTCGTGACAACCGTGCGCATGCTCGGGCCCTTCAACAACCCAAACGTCGACGACAGCGGCTTCTACGTGCCCTTCTACTCCAACCCGCTCGGCCCCGCGACGCCGGGCCCGTTCATCGGTCAGTTCGCGACGGTGGCGGTGAAGCCGCGACTCGGCCAGCGCGCGGATGCCCTCGCCAGCATCCTCCGCCGGGAGATCCAGAAAGCGGATCCGAACCTGCCGCTGTACTTCGTCGGGACGCCGCGCAGTCAACTGGACGGCTTCGTCGCGGCGAACAGAATCGTAGCGACGATGTTCACGATCTTCGGCGCCGTCGCGGTCATCCTTGCGTCGGTCGGCATCTACGGTGTGATGTCGTTCGCTGTGAATCAGCGCACGCAGGAATTCGGCGTCCGGATGGCCCTCGGGGCGAACGCCGCGCGCATCCTCCAGATGGTCGTCACACAGGGGATCGGGCAGATCGTCATCGGCCTGGCGCTGGGACTCGGTCTCGCGCTGGTCCTGGCCGTCGTCGCGGCGGACGGCATCCGCAACACCCTGTTCGGCGTCAGCGGGCGGGATCCGCTCATCTACCTCGCCGTCGCTGGACTCGTCAGCGTCGTTTCGCTGATTGCGACGTTCGTTCCGGCGCAGCGGGCGACGCGTGTGGATCCGATGATCGCACTCCGCGCCGAGTAGTCCGCGGGCGCCTACTCGATCGTGTAATAGAGGTAGGGCTTGGCGGCGCCCTTCGCGAGCTGTTTCCGCAGGTCCAGGTGGTTGGTGACCTTGCCACTGAGCAGCTCGCCCATGTGCACCACGAAGCCCACGAAATCCTGCAGCGGGTTTCCGAGATCCAGGTCGAGATCGGCGTAGGTGTAGTCCAGCCCGGCGGGCGGTGTGGCCACGACGGCCTGCAGCGACGGCGCACCCTCACCCCGGTAGCTGACCAGGCTCTCGCGCGGAAAGAGCGCCAGTCGTTCCGGCGGCTCCGGAATTCTCGCGAGCAATCGCAGATGAATGTCTGCCTGCGGGTAGCCCTCACGATAGAACGGCTTCTGGTCATCGTCAGAGAGATCCTCGAGCGCCTCGTAGAGCTCGCGATCGACGGTCGCGTACGCGCGATCGTTTTCCATCCAGAACACGTCGCGGACGTACTGTGCCAGGTTGCCGGTCAATGTCGGCCGCACGCGGAGACTCGCGAGCACATTGAGCAGACAGGCCTTTCGCGTCGGCCGCCATGCGTCGTCCTCCAGCCAGACGATCGCATTTTCGTCGTCGATGAGTGATCGGTCGAGCACGCCGAAGATGGTTGGATCGCAACCGGTGAGATCGACGTTGACGACTCGATCGTCGGTTTCGACGTCGACGTCGGCCTCGCCAAAAGCGTCGTTCTCGACCGTCACGCGCTGCCTCGAGGGACTGCTTTCGGCCTCTTCGAGCGTGACCGCCAGCCAGTATCGGCCTTCGGGGAGCGAGTACGCGTCGACACCCCGGAGCACGATCGATCCGTCTTCGACCGTCACGTTCAGCTTGAACTCGCCCGGGTCCCATCCCTGCAGCTGCCGAACCCGCCGCATCCGGTAGGCCGTGATGTCGTCGGCCGCCTCGAAGCCGATATAGACCGAGCGTTCGATCGGATCGGGTTCGTCGATCTCGATTCCGCCGGGAACCTGTCTGGTAATGCGGAGCCGAGTGTCGTTCCGCCGCAGGTTGATTTCGACGTATTCGTTCATCGTCCCTCCACGGCTAAACCTCTGACGCGGCTGCCCGGTCTATTCCGGCAGGAGGGTACACGATCGTGACGTGGCGATCTCTGTTTCCCGGCGCGCATGTCGCGGCGCTTGTTCTGTGCGGCACCCTCGTCGCCGACTCAGTCTGTGCCGCGCCGAGCGGTCGAGTTTACGTCCGCGTCGGACCGCCAGCGCCTGTCGCTGAAGTCGTTGCCGTCGCGCCCGGGCCGGGATACGTCTGGACACCGGGCTACTACCGCTGGGACGGCCGCGTTTACGCGTGGGTGCCGGGCCGATACCTCAGGCCGCCACGAATCCATGCGGTCTGGGTGCCTGGACACTGGGCGAGCGAGCGCCGCGGCTACTACTGGGTACCCGGGCATTGGCGTTAGATCCAATTGCGGATTGCGGATTGCGGACTGCGGATTGAGGATTGGGGATTGGAAATCGCGAAGCGACGTCGGCCGACTCAGTGCCAGAAGCCGGGGACGATGCGGATGCCTGTCGGCGCCGACGGGATCGTTGCCGGAGGGTAGAGCGCCTGCACGCCGGCGATGTCGTCCGCATCGAGCGTGCGATTGCTCATGTTGCACGACGACACGGACGGATACATGGTGGCGCTGGCCGACGTCGAGTGGCCGAGGCCGAGCGCATGGCCGAACTCGTGCGCGGCGATGTCTTCGACGTAGAACCCGTTCGAGCATCCGCTCGATCCGGTGAAAAACTGGAAGCCGCCGTCCCAGAAGACAATGTCCGCGTCGACGATGTGTCCGCCGCTCGACCACCAGTATGTGGTGGCGATGGCCGATCCGCTGGACGCATTGCGAAACATGACCAGGTTCACGCCGTCAAACGTGTTCGTGGTCTGTGCGCTGGTGCCGGCGTACTGAAAACTGAACGACGCCGTGGTCTGGGTGGACCATGCATCGGCGCCGACGGCGAGCGCCGGCGGGATTGCGGAGCCGGGCAGATCCAGATTGGTCGTGTTGACGTAGGTACGAAACGGGACGCTGGAGCCACGTCACGCCGTTCAACGTGTACGCATCGATTCCGCGCGAGCCCGCGACGACGAGCGCGAGCGCCACAGCCAGGATCGCCGCGGGCGCAGGCAGTCTCTTCGAAACGGCGCCCATCACCGTGGCTCCCGCGCCGCCGCCACCGTGCGCCGGATTTCGTCGAGCGTCAGACTGCTGTTCGGGACGCGGCTGGTCCGATCGAGCTTCAGCGTGCCTTGTCCGCGCAGGTGCGGCACGAGAGCGCCGCCCGCGCTGCGCGTCAGATAAAAGACCGCTCTGTCGCCAGCGACGAACGATTCCTGATCGGAGACGTGCAGCGTCGTGCCCGCAATCGTTCCGCCTTCGACTTCCACGTCCACCGCGCTCGCGGGAGTCCCTTTGAGCGTTTCGTCGACCGCCACGCGCACGACGGAGACGATCAGTCGATCGCCGAACTCGTTGACCCGCCACACCGGATTCACCGCCGTCACTCGCCCGACCACGATCTCGGTCGCGCCGCGCGCGCGCTGTACGAGCGGAACTGGCCCCGCGTCCTGTGCCGCGAACACCCAGGTATCCGGGGCAGTCACGAGCAGAGCGGCCGCGACACCCGCGATGCGGGTGATGGTCAAGCGGCGAACAAACCCGTGAAACATCGATCCACGACAGGTCAAGAACGACGCCACCGGTCAGTTCATCGCACGATGACGTCAAAGGCCTGACTGGTGACGGGTTACTGCGCGGGCAGGGTGTGGCACCCGGTGGTGGCTGGCGTGGCGTGTCTCAGGAACGTCCCGGAAATTTCAAAATCGAGGTTAGGCTAGAAAGATGATTTGGCCCTCGCCAGATTCAACACCCATTGACACCGATGGCGGCGTGCCGATAACGCTCGGCGCGGACCCAGTCAACCGACGCGCGGCCCGAGGATGACGCCGCCCGACAGGTAAGAGTTGGCATTGATCTCGAGCCCGCGCCGGATCCACCGACTCTCGAGTGCGGCCAGAAGCTGACGGCGTGCCGAACGCAGCAGACGCGATTTCAGCCGCGGCCACACACCGCGCGCGGCGGGCAGCACGGACAAGTCGGCGGCGATTGTGTTGAGCACGTCGAGTCCCGATCCCAGCCGGCAGAAGGTCTCGACTGAGAAGCCGGCCGCTTCGGCCATTGCCGCCACGGCGTGCGGCGTGGCGCGAAAATAGTCGTACGGCTCCATGTGGAGCGGAAAGACGAACGGCACCGTCAGAACGGCGTGACCGCTGATCTTCGTGAGACGCCGGAGGTTGCCGAACGCACCCGGCCAGTCGCGCACGTGCTCGAGGACCTCGGAGCAGATGATCAGGTCGTACCTGGGGATCGCGTCCGGCCATGGTTCCGGCAGATCAGCGTCGATCGGTGACAACACGGTGACACTGCCCGCCTGGTTCTGCACGACGTCCATGCCGGTGTACCGGCCTCCAGCGGATTCGACCAGCTGTCTGAGGGGCTGTCCGCCGCATCCCACATCGAGCACAGTGCTCCCGCGACAGTAATCCGGCACGACTCGAGAGAGCCACTCCCCGACGACGGCCACGATGTATCGGTCGCGACCGTCGGGCAGGTCGGCGTAGCTGGTACGATGACGAAAGTCGGACAGCTCGGTCACGGTCCGCGCAGACTATATCCCGGCGCGCGCGGCGAGAAACGGCGGCGTGAGTCCTGTCACTAACCAGGGGCGAATGGACGGCCCGGTATGACACTGCAAACAGTCTTTCGCGCCGTCGTCTGGCTGGGTATTCTGCTGAACTGGAGCTTTGCCGTGTGGGCGATCGCCGCCCCGGCGAAGCTCGTCGAGGCGCTTCAGCTCGGTCCCATGACCGAGACTGTCTGGCTGTTCAACTACTCGGTCCTGCTCGTGATCCTCAGCTGCTTCTACATTCCAGCGGCGAAGGATCCACACCGTTACCGCACCAGCGCCTGGCTGATGATCGTCGCTCGACTCGTGCCCGCCACGACCTTCTTCGTGGGGGTGTCACAGCACTTCATGCCGTCGGGTTTTCTCATGCTTGGCATCGCCGACGCGACGATCGGGCTGATCATCCTCGCTCTCCTCCGCAAGATCTGACCGAAGCCGGCTGGCTTCGGGGACCACCAAGTCGTCATGCGCAGGGCCTGACATCGGAGTAGCATGCGCGTCATGAAAACGCTTGCCATCGCGCTCGCCGCGACGCTCGCGCTGGTCCAGCCCCGCAAGGCCGACAGTCTTCGGATCTATGTCGTCGACGTCGAAGGTGGCGGCGCCACGCTGGTCGTCGCACCCTCGGGTCAGTCGATGCTGATTGACAGCGGCAGCCCTGGTCCGGCGGCCGAGCGAGATTCAACGCGCATCGGCGACGCGATGCGCGCTGCCGGCCTTGCGACGATCAATTACCTGTTCACGACGCACTACGATGCCGATCACGTCGGCGGCGCGCCGGCGGCGAACGCCGTCGCGCACTTCGATCGGTTCTTCGACCACGGCGAGCCGGATCTGAAATGGGAACAAGGCCGGGGCATCGAGGAACGCTACGGCGCGTACCTTGCGATTGCCAAGGGCAGGCGCACCATCGTCAAGCCAGGAGACACCATCCCCATCGAGGGTCTGCGCGTAGACGTCGTCGCGTCCGCCGGCGCGGTGATCGCGAAGCCGATTAACGGCGGTGGCCAGACCAATTCGTACTGCCGCGACGCGGAAGTCAAAGAACCGAACAAAACCGAGAACTCGCAGACGACCGGTGTCCTGGTGCGCTATGGCCGGTTCACGTTCCTCGACGTCGGGGACCTGACGTGGGACAAGGAAATGGACCTCGCGTGTCCGACGAACAAGCTCGGTCGTGTGTCGCTGCTGCTGGCGACGCATCATGGGTTCTTCGGCGATCAGTCCGGCGCCCCCTCGCTGCTCTGGGCGATTCAGCCCCAGGTCGTCATCGCGAACAATGGTCCGCGCAAGGGCATGGCGGGGCCGGCCTACGACCGGATTCAGAAAGTGAAGGACATCGAGGGACTCTGGCAATCCCACCTCGCGCTGGCAAACGACAAGGACCACAATGCGCCCGAAGACATGATTGCGAACCTGGAGCCCTCTCCTGAGTGCAAGGGCCGCTGGATAGGCGTTGACGTGCGAGCCGACGGCAGCTATACCGTGACCAACAACCGGAACAACGTGAGTCGAACCTATCGCGTTCGCTGAGCAGGCGCACGCCTCCTGAGTGACACCATGTCGATGCGACTCGTATTCGTCTTCGTCGCGGCAGCGGGTTTCGGCGCCGGTGCGATTCTGGCGCAGCAATCTGACGTGACGAGGAATCCGCTCGCCGATCGTCCGGAGGCGGCGGCGGCGGGCGGCCGACTGTTTGACCAGACGTGCCAGTCGTGTCACGGTCCCGCGGGGCAGGGCGATCGCGGCCCTGCCCTGAACACCGGCCGCTTCGCGCATGGCGACGGCGATGCGGATCTCTTCCATGCGATTCGCGCCGGCGTTCCCGGTACGCAGATGCCGCCGTTTGCGAGTCTGACCGACCAGCAGGTCTGGCAGCTCGTCTCGTACATTCGAACTCTTAGCGGCTCGCCGAACGTGGCGGATTCTTCTGGAAGTGTCGCGGGCGACGCAAGAGCGGGCGAGGCGTTGTTCTTCGGCAAGGCGCGCTGCGCGGATTGCCACCAGATCAACGGACGTGGCGGGATCGTCGCCCCTGATCTCTCGACGGCCGGCCGCTCACCATCGTCGACGCTCCGCAGGAAGTTGCTCGATCCATCGGCGCCCATGTCGCCGGGTCGTGGCGCGCCGCCTCCACAGGTGATCGTCGCGAGAACGAAGGACGGCCGTGAGATCCGCGGAGTCCGACGCAACGAGGATACGTTCTCCGTCCAGGTCGTCGACGCATCCGGCGCGCTGCATCTCCTCGACAAGCTGACGCTCGCGTCATATCGCGTCGAGAACGTGTCGATCATGCCCGGTGACTACGGGACCCGCCTGTCCGCACGCGAACTGACCGACGTGCTCGCGTACCTCGGCTCACGCCGGGACCGTACCGTCGAAGCCGGCGCTTCCGTCGCGTCGACGCTTGACCATGCGAGGCTCGTGAAGGCGGACGCCGAGCCGCACAACTGGCTGATGTACTGGGGCAACTATCAGTCGACGCACTACTCCGGACTCAATCAGATCGATGCGAAGAACGTGGGTCGGCTCCGGGCCGCGTGGACCTCTCCGATGCCCGGCGATTCGGTGCTGGAGGCGACACCACTCGTCGTGGACGGCGTCATGTACCACGACCCAGCCGGGGGTGGTCGTCGCACTCGACGCGCGCACAGGCCGCCAGATCTGGCGCTACACCCGGCCGCAGAAGGTGACCAACCCGTACGAGATCAATCCGTTCAATCGAGGCGCCGCGATCGCGGGCAACCGGTTGTTTGTCGGCACGCTCGATGCGGCGCTGGTCGCGATCGACGCGCGGACCGGGCTGCCGTTGTGGGAGACCCAGGTCGCAGATTCGTTGCTCGGCTACAGTTTGACGAGTGCGCCGCTCGTCGTGAAGGACAAGGTGCTCGTCGGCATCACGGGAGGGGAGTTCGGTGCCCGTGGATTTCTCGACGCATACGACGCGGCGTCGGGACGAAGGCTGTGGCGCTGGTACGCAGTGCCGGGCCCCGGCGAGTTCGGCAACGACACGTGGAAAGGCGACAGCTGGAAGGTCGGCGGCAGCCCGATGTGGCTGACCGGTTCGTCCGATCCCGATCTCAACCTCGTCTACTGGACCGTCGGCAATCCCGCACCCCAGATCGATCGATCGACGCGCGGCGACCTCGACAATTTGTTCAGCGACTCGGTCGTGGCCATCGATCCGGATTCCGGGCAGCGCAAGTGGCACTACCAGTTCACGCCCAACGATGGGCACGACTGGGACTCGTGCCAGGCCGTCATCCTCGTGGACCGCGTCTGGCGCGGCCAGATGCGCAAACTGCTCCTGCACGCGGACCGCAACGGCATGTTCTACGTGCTCGATCGGACGAGCGGCGCGTTTCTCGCAGCGACGCCGTTCGTTTATCAGAACTGGAACACTGGTATCGACTCCAGCGGACGGCCACGCGTCGTCCCGGGGTCGAACTCGAGCCGCGAGGGAAGCTTTTTCGTCTACCCGACGCTCGTTGGCGGGACGAACTTCCAGGCGCCGTCGTACAGTCCACTTACGAACTTCCTGTACCTGCAGTACCGCGAAGGCGGCCAGGCCTACGTGAGCGCGGACGTGACCTTCGAGGCGGGACGACAGTACATCGGAAGGGCAACGGCGACGCCGTCCGTCGGTTCGAAGCCCGGCGAGCCGGTCCCGTCTGCAGGCATCAAGGCCCTCGATCCTGAAACAGGAAAGACGGTCTGGGACTTCAAGATCGTTCAGAGCGGTTTTACGACGGGCGTGCTGGCCACGGCAGGAAACGTCGTCTTCGGCGCTGTTCGCGACGGCAACATCGTTGCGCTCGACGCACGATCCGGATCCCATCTCTGGCACTTCCAGACCGGCGCGAACCTTTCGGCGTCGCCGATGAGCTATGCGGTGGAAGGCCGACAGTTTGTCGCCATCGCCGCAGGCAACGTTGTCTACGCGTTTACACTTCCAGACTCCGCGCAATGAACTCTGGTATCGCGTTCGGGGTCGTGATATCGGTTCTGGCAATGGCTGAAAGCCCCGTGCTTCGCCAACGAAGCGCCGATGCACCGTACGCCGCGCGACAGCACGGCGATGTCGTGCAGCTCGAGGACACCAAATCACGGACGCTCGTTTCGATAGTCCCGTCCGTGGGCGATATCGCGTTTGCGATGAACGTGAAGGGGCAGGACGTGCTGCACTGGCCGTATACGTCAGTCGAAGCGTTCAAGGCCAGGCCGGCGATGGCGGGGATTCCGTTTGTCGGCCCGTGGGCGAACCGGCTTGATGAGAATGCGTTCTACGCGAACGGCACGAAGTACCCCTTCGATATGGACCTGGGGAACGTCCGAGGACCGATCCCTATTCATGGATTTCTGACGACGACGGACCAGTGGCGCGTCGTCGAGGTGACGTCCGACACGCGCGCCGCCTGGGTGACGAGCCGTCTCGAGTTCTATCGTCAGCCCGCCTGGATGAAGCAGTGGCCGTTCGCGCACACAATCGAGATCACCCATCGGCTGCAGGATGGGGTCCTCGAAGTTCAGACGAAGATCACCAACGCCAGCCATGACGCTATGCCGGTTGCCATCGGCTTCCATCCGTACTTCAGGCTGGCGGATTCACCGCGTACTCAGTGGACGTTGTCGGTGGAGGCCCGGACGCGCTGGCTGCTCGCGACGAACAAGATCCCGACGGGAGACACGGAGCCGACCGAACGGTTGTTCGATCGGCCGGCAGCGACGCTCGCCGAGTACAACCTCGACGACGTGTTCTCTGATTTGATCCGCGACACCCGAGGTCACGCGACGATGTGGGTGACGGGCAAATCGCAGCGCCTCGGTGTCGAGCTTGGTCCGAACTATCGGGCCGTGGTGATCTGGGCGCCCAATCCGGCCGACACGGGGCGCGGCAGCCAGCGGCTGACCGGCCCGCCGAACCCGGTCGCGCGCGGCGACTTCGTCTGCATCGAACCGATGGCTGGAATTACCGACGCCATCAACCTTGCGCACAGGGGCGTTTACAAGGACCTGCAGAGCATTCCTCCGGGTGGCACGTGGCAGGAGAGTTTCTGGATTCGAACGGAAGGGTTCTAATGGACAGGAAAAGGTTCGGGGGGTTCGCAAGGTTCGCGGGGTTCGCAAGGTTCGGGGGGTTCGCGGGGTTCGCGCTGTGCGCCGTTGGGCTGGTGGCGGCGCAAGCGCCCGCGCGTCAACAGTCCGCGTTCGCGCCCCAGGGCACGCCCATTTCGCTCGGTCTCGCCGGCTACGCGAAAGTGTTGTGTTCCGCGACGTTCGTCTCCGGACGCGATCCGGCCGAGGCCTTTCGCAACAGCGGCTTCTTCCTCTTTCCCGACGACCAGCGCGCGGGTGTGACCTACACGGTCGACCGCGAGAAGAAGCTCGTGCGCATGACCCACGGCACGATCACGCGAACCGCGAAGTTCTACGGTGACCAGGGCTGCATCATTCACCAGCAGGATCACGAGGGGATCTACTTCACCCCGGTCGCCGTTAAGACGAAGCTGCCCGATGCCGCCTCGCAGCCCTGGCCGATGGGTGATGCACCGGCAGCGTCGACGCTGCCGGCAGGCATCGATTCTGAGCACCTGGCGAAAGCGGTGGATCTCGCGTTTGCGGATCCCGAGGCGCTCACGGCGGGATTTCTGGTGCTTTACAAGGGGCAGATCGTCGCCGAGCGTTACATGCCTGGCATCACCAAGGACACGCAGCTCGAAAGCTGGTCGATGGGCAAGAGCCTGACGGCGACGCTCTTCGCGCTGCTCGTCAAGGACGGCGTCTACAAGATCACCGATCCGGTGCCTGTCCCGGACTGGCGCGCGCCCGGCGATCCCCGCGGCGCCATTCGCATCGTCGATCTCCTGCACATGAGCAGCGGCCTGCGATTCATCGCGGGTCAGGATCCCGACTACACGCCGGACAAGGGCTATCCGGATCACACGCTCATCTACACGGGCGCGATCGACGCGTTCACGCATTCGATGACGCGCCCCCTGCAGTTTCCGCCGAACACCGAAGGCCGCTATCGCAACTCGGATCCGCTGATGGTGGGCTGGCTCGTGAAACAGGCGGTCACGGCGCGAGGTGAGGAGTACCTTACGTATCCGCAGCGCGCGCTGTTCGATCGCATCGGCATCCGCCGGCAGGTGCTCGAGACCGATCCGTACGGAAACTTCCTCCTGACCGGGTACGACTACGGCACCGTGCGCAACTGGGCGCGCATCGGCCTGCTGTACCTGCAGGAGGGCATGTGGCAGGGGCAGCGTCTCCTTCCGGAAGGCTGGGCGAAATTCGTCAGCACGCCTGCGCCCGCGTGGAAGCGGCCGGTGTACGGAGGCCTCTTCTGGGTGAACGGCGACGGCGCGTGGAACGTCCCGAAGTCGGCGTATCTGGCGAACGGCGCCGGCGGGCAGCGCACGATCATCATTCCCACGCACGATCTCGTCGTCGTGCGGATGGGTCACTATCGCGGCGACCGTGCCGGCATGAAGGCGCTCAACGCCGCTCTCGCCGAGCTGATGGCGGCTGTGCCGGCGAAACGCACATGACACACATCAACATCCGCACCACGTTCCTGCTGTCGCTCGCCGCGGCGGGCCTGATCGTCATGCCGACGTCGGCGCAGCGGCCGAACCCGCCGCCGACGCTCACCGCACGCATTGACGCGATTCTTGCGCGGCCGGAGTTCAAGCACACCGTTTTCGGTATCGAGTTCTACTCGCTCGACACGAACGCACCTGTGTACACGCTCAACGCCGACAAGCTTTTCGTCCCCGGTTCGACAACCAAGCTGGTGACGATGGGCAGTGCGATGCAGCTGCTCGGGGCGGATTACCGTTTTCATAGTCGCGTCTATCGGACCGGTGGCATCGATGCGCAGGGCACGCTGAACGGCGATCTGGTCCTCGTTGCGAGCGGCGACACGAATCTGTCGGGTCGAATACGTCCGGCCGACACGCTGGCGTTCGAGAACGTCGATCACTCGTACGGCGGTCCAGACAGCCGCGGCCTCGAGGGCGATCCTCTCCGTGTCATCCGCGAACTGGCGGCCGCCGTCGCAGGACGCGGTGTGAAGCGCGTCGACGGCAGTGTCGTCGTCGATGCGAGTCTCTTCCCGGAAGGCGAGCGCGACGGTGGCACGGGCTTCGTCATCTCGCCGATCGTCGTGAACGACAACGCGATCGACATTCTCGTCTCGCCGGGGAAGGCAGGCGAACCCGCGGTCCTCCAGATTGCGCCGCGGACCGCGTATGCGAACTTCGTCAACCGCACGATGACGGGGAAGGCCGGCAGCCGGTATTCGATTCACGTCGAGACGGACACCGCGCACGGCGACGGCACCCGTGTCGTGACCATCGGCGGATTCGATCCCCATCGACGTCAAGTCCGCGATGTTCGCGTACCGCGTGCCACAGCCGAGCCGCTTCGCCGAGGTCGTGTTCGCCGAAGCCCTGCACGAACGCGGCATCGTCGCGAGCGCACGCGCGGCGGAGATGAGAGATGAGAAATCAGACGTCGCTCGACGCTCCACCACGTACACGCCGGAACACGTCGTTGCCGAACACGTGTCGCCGCCTTTTTCGGAAGAAGTGAAGATCACGTTGAAGGTCAGTCAGAACCTGCACGCGAGCGCGACGCCGTTTCTGCTCGGGGCGCTGACCACGAAGCCGGGCGATGCGCCGAACGAGACTGGTCCGGCGGCGGCTGGCTTCATCCGGATGCGGAAGTTCCTGGAGTCCACCGGGGCCGACGTGACCGGCGCGTCACAGAGTGATGGCGCCGGCGCCGACGCGCATTTCACGCCGGACTTCATGGTCCACTACCTGGCGTTCATGGCGAAGCAGCCAACCGCGGCAATCTTCCACGACGCGTTGCCCGTCCTCGGCACTGACGGCACGCTGTGGAACATCCAGGTGAAGTCGCCGGCCGCCGGCCACGTCTACGCGAAGACCGGCACGTACTCGTCCGAGGACCTGCTTCACGAAGGCGTCCTCGTCAACGGCAAGGGCCTGGCGGGGTACATGACGACCGTCGGATGGCCGTCACCTCGCGGTCGCGATCTACGCCAACAACGTTCCGCTCAAGGACGGTGCTTCCGTCACGCCCGTCGTTGGCGACGCGCTCGGCGAAATTGCGGCGGCGGCGTACGACGCGCCGCGGATTCGATGAGAATGACGCCCATGGTGGACTTGCGTGAGCCGCTCGATGCGCTGATCCGTCAGCCGCGGACCTACACCTCACACCTGACGTTTCCCGATCCCGCCAGCATCATCCTCTACGACGACACGCTGCGGGACGGCGAGCAGATGCCCGGCGTCGCCTTCTCACCGTCCCAGAAAGTCGCGCTCGCGGCGCTGCTGGGGGAGATCGGCATCGACGTCATCGACGTCGCCTTCCCCGTGGTGTCAGCGAGCGATCGGACGGCGCTGCAGCTCGTCCTCGAGGCGCAAGTCGACCGGCTCGATCCGTCCGGACCTTGACGTGCTGGCGATGTGCCGCGCCGTTCACGGCGACATCGATTGCGTGCTGGACGTCGTGGCCGCCGCGGGCCGTCGTCCATCCGACGTGTCGGTGCTGATCCTGTCGACAACGTCGGACCTTCATCTCAAGTACAAGCTCGGGCGCGCGCTGCTGAAGCGCGAGGGCCGCGACGAATCGGCGTGGCTCGACACGCCGGTGGCTTTCTACCGGGAAGCGAACATCCGGCTCATCACCGATGCTATTCGCCATGCGCGATCGCAAAGGCATCGAGCGCATCGAGTTCGCCGCCGAAGACGCGAGCCGCGGCGACCTGGAGTACACGATCGAATGGGCGGACGCCTGCATCGCGTCCGGCGGCACGCGGTTCTGCTTCTCGGATACGTGTGGCGTGTTCTCACCCGAAGCCGTCGATCACTACTTTCCGGCCATCGTCGAACGGCTCGGCGTCCGGCGCGGGCGCGTGCAGCTGACCGCGCACTTCCACAACGACTTCGGCCTCGGCGCCATCAACACGGTGCGCGCGGTCATGCACGGCGCGACGCACCCGAGTCTCACCGCCAACGGCATCGGGGAGCGTGCCGGCAACACGTCGATCCACCAGTTTGTGATGGTGCTGAAAGAGCTGTACGGCGTCACGCTTCCGCGATTCAGATACGAACGGCTCCATGAATTGCGCGACGCGATCGAGCGCGCGTCGGGCGTGCCCATTCAGCCCCACGAGCCCATCGTCGGCGAGGGTGTCTTCTCGCACGAGTCGGGCATTCACACCGCCGCGATCCTCGTGCACCCGGCCATCTATCAGTTCATCCGCGAAGAAACGGTCGGCGGGACGCACCGGTTCGTGTTCGGCAAGCACTCCGGCGCGTCCGCGGTCGAAGCGGTCCTGGCCAGGCACGCCGACGTTCTTGGCACCCACGGCATCGTCGTCGACCAGGATCTCGTAGCGCGCGTCCTGGACCGCGTCAAGGCGCTTCGCGAGCAGCGCATCGCGTCCAATCACACGGCGCGCGCGATCGGCGATTTCTACCGGAACTACAGCGAGCTCGGGATCGGCGAGGCCGCGCTGCTGGAGCTGGCCCTCGAAACCGCGTTGGTCAGATGATGTTCGCGAATCGCATCAGCGCTCGTTCGCCAGGTATCGCGCGAGTTTGTCCAGTCCTCCGCTCCAGCCCTCGGCATGATCGTCGCGGTTGCTGCGGCTCATGAAACCTTCCTGCGTGAGCGTGACCCGCGTGCTGCCGGAAACTTCTTCGAATTCGATGGTGGCTCTCGTCTGCCGGCCGCGTTCGGGAAAGCCGTCTTCCCACGTGGAAATCCACTCGATCCTGTCCGGCGCTTCGACCGCCGTGTAGTCGAGCGTGAAGGTGTAACGTTGGCCGGTCGCGTCATGAACCATCACGAACCGGGTTCCGCGGCGGGTGGCGGGATCCAGGGCGACGGTCACGAAGGAAAATCCGTCGGGGCAGAACCAGACACGCATGGCGTCGGCGTCGAGAAAGGCGCGGAAGACCCGTTCGCGCGGTGCGTTGAATACGCGTGTCAGGCGAAGGGTCGTGTCGGGCGCCGTCTGTGAGTGAGTCATGCGCGACGTCTCCTTTTCTTTCCCCGATCTTTCGTGTCGTGCAGGTATCGCTCCAACGCATCGAAGCGGCCTTCCCAGAAGGCCCGGTAGTCGTCGATCCAGGCGAGCGCGGGACCGAGCGGCGCCGCGGTGAGGTGAATCCGATGCTCACGCCCGTCCAGCTCGCGCCGCACCAGCTTCGCGCGTTCCAGGACCTTGACGTGCTTCGTGATGGCGGGCCACGACATGTGGAACGGTTCCGCAATGTCCCGCATCGGCGCGGGGCCGCGCGCCAGCCGCGCGAGGATGGCGCGCCGTGTCGGATCCGCCAGCGCGGCGAACGTGACGTCCAGAGCGGACATGGGATATTTAACCAATGAGTAAAATATTAACTCCGGACGCCGCCGCACGTCAAGCAGGCCGCCCGGTCTTCGTGCGCGCCAGACGCCTGTGTCTGGCGTTTCCGGAGACGACGGAAAAGACATCCTGGGGCCATCCGAATTTCCGCGCCGGAAGGAAGACCTTCTGCGCGTTCGAGATCTTCGGTGGCCGTCCATCGATCGCCTTCAGGCTCTCCAGGGCCGACGCGACGCGCGCGATTCGAAGCCACCGATTCTTTGTGACTCCGTACGGGCGCGGACAGTGGGCGAGCATGTGGGTCGACGGCAACGTGAACTGGAAGACCGTCGAAGCCATGCTGGAACGCAGCTACCGCGTCGTGGCCACGAAGCGGCTGACCGGCATCCTCGATTCCGCGGCTCGTCGGCGGTAACATCGGCCGGACGCGAATGACGTACGTCGATTCGGCGATTCTCGATCTGACGGAACGTATCTGCCGCCGTCTGCAGGTGTGGACCGGCCGGACCAACGTGTGGTTCGCGTTTCAGCTCACCAACCTCAGCGTCGTCGTCTACTTCATCTGGGTGGCGCGTCTCTACCTGCTGAGCGCCGACCCCGTGCTGCGCGTCTTTGTCCTGTTCTTCTGCGGCGGCGTCTTCTTCGTGCTGACGCGAATCATGTTCAAGGTGCCCATTGAATTCTCAGAGGCGGAGGCCTACCGGCGCGTCGCCAAAGGCCTGAGAAATCCTCGTCGAATCCGCGACGCGCAGCTGCGGATCGCCTTCCTGACGCTGTCGATCCTCCTGTCGTATCCGCTCTGGCTGGCGTACCGGACCCTGCGCGTCCAGTTCGTGCTCCTCACCGGAGCGCTCATCATTCTGACGACGGTGCTGCTGTACGTTCTCGCCTGCGATCCGCTGCCGCCATGCGCGGGCAAGGTGAGGGACTGGTTGCGGGGGTTGGTGCCGGCGCGCGAAGCCAGCGTGCCCACCGGCTTAGTGGAGGATTGACGTCCCCTCGCGAGAAAAAATAGGACACCTGCACGTCCGCCGATATATAAAATCAGCGCGTCCGGCATTGGCCGGACGGCCCATTGTGGACAAGTCGCCTGCCCTTGGAGATGACCGTGACCCTGAAGCTGATGTCGCTGTGCCTTGTGGGTGCGTCGATCGCCTGTTCGGGTTGTAACCAGCCGGCTGGGCGGGTGGCGGCCGCGGCGCCGCTGAAGCCGAAGATCGGGATTCAACCGTTTGGAACGGGCGACCCGAACTTCAAGCCCGATTACTCCACCCTGCCTCCCGATCTTCAAAAGGTCTTCACCTACATCGACGCAAACATCGACGACCACGCTGAGAACATCCAGAAGTGGATTCAGGCAACCCTCCATTTCGAACAGCGGGGAGGGGATTCCCGAAAGCGCCGAGATGGTGAAGGGGTTCTTCGAAAAACTCGGCTGCCAGAACGCTCGCGTCTACGACACGGGGCTGACCGAATACGGAAGCCAGGGTAATCCGGTGGTCTACGCCAAGTGCGACGAGGGTGCGCCGAAGACGCTCGCCATCTACTGGCAGTACGACACGATGCCGGTGACGCAGCCGGACGTCTGGATCGCTCCGCCGTTCGAGGGGAGGATCGTGGACGGCCCGACGGCAGTCGTCGATGGAGCGTCCCGAGTGATCATCGGCCGCGGCGCCACCAATTCCAAAGGGCCCGAGATGGCCGTGCTGAACGCCATCACGTCGATGAAGGCCGTGATGGGCAAATTGCCAGTGAATCTGATCTTCGTGGCCGAGGGCGACGAGGAGCGGATGGACATCGGCTTGCGCAAGTTCATCGGCGAGCATTCGGAACTGTTCACTGAGGCGGACGCGCTGTTCGTCGGCGGGCCGTCGGAGGGCTGTGTCTACGTCGAGTTGACGACGAGCGGCAGGAGCTGGGGCCGCGGGCCCGTGCAGTCCGACGTCCACGGCGTCATGAAGCGGACGACGGACAGTCCGGCGTGGCGGCACATTCAGATGCTGGCCTCGCTGACATCCAAGGATGGCAACACGCCGCTCATCAAGGGCTTCTTCGAGAACATGGACCCGCCAACGAAGGCGGAGGTCGAGCAGATGAAAGCGCAGGCAGCCCGCACGGATCTGGCGGTCCTGGCCAAGAACGCGGGCGTGGCGCGGTTCATGTCCGACGATCCGTTTCAGGTGCTGAAGGACGGCCGCTTTGGCGTGTCGTTCAACCTGGACGGCGGCTGGGGCGGCAACATGTATGCAGGCGGGGCCGGCGCGATTCTGCCCAACAAGTTCACCACGAAGCACAACTTCCGGTACGTCCCCCGGATGAACGGTATCGACCTCGTCAAGAAGCTGCGCGCACAACTCGACGCCAACGGCTACAAGGACGTCGAAGTGAAACTGATCGGCGACGTCCCGTGGTCCAGGGGTTCCTCGCCGGACACCGACATCGCGCACGCGCACCTGAAAGCCGGAGAGCTCATGACGTCGATTGGGCTGGGCGGCGGCGGTGGCCGCGGCGGTGCGCCCGCGCTTCCGACGTCGGCCAGGCTGACGGATCCCAACATTCTGACGTCCGACACCGCGGCTGATCCTGCCGGCGGCTATTGGCCGTCGTACCTTTTCGCCGACGGCGAAGTCGGACAGAAGATCGGCAGCGTGTCGATCCCGATGGGGGGACGCGGCGGCGGTGGCGGCGGCGGCGGACGCGCCCACGCCGCCAACGAGTTCTACACCATCGAATCGATGGGGAAGGCCGGCGGGCTGGCAAACGCGGAAAAGAACGCGGCGGCTGCGATCTACCAATACGCGCAGCTCACGACCGTGACGCCGAAACCAAAAACGAGGGTCGAGAAGTAAGCCATCGGCCGACTTGGATCGGATTCCAGGAGGATGGTCGCGTGCCGCCTCAGTTTCTGGTGCGTCCCGGCACCAATGACGACGTGATCTTCGCCAACGTCGTCACTCGCAATGAATACCGTGTGCCGGACGACATGTCCGGTGCGGTCGTCATCGACGTCGGCGCCCACATCGGGACTTTCAGCCATCTGGTGCTCGCTCGAGGGGCCGCCGAAGTTCACGGGTTCGAGCCCGAGGCCTCGAATTTCCGGTTCGCGCGGCAGAACCTGTCGGCGTTCGGCGAGCGCGTCCACCTTCACAACCGCGCCGTCTGGCGGTCGGACATCGCCGCATCCGCGCTGCACTTCTGGCGCTCGACCGATGACGCGAACGTCGGCGGCGGCACGCTGATCTGGGACACGGATGGACCGCTCGTCGACGCCGTGCCCTTCGATGAGGTGGTCGATGCGATCAGCCAGGGCGGGCGGCGCCGGATCGATCTCCTGAAGATCGACTGCGAAGGTGCGGAGTTCCCAATTCTGCTGACCTCTCGTCGCCTCGAGAGCGTCGAATCGGATCGTCGGCGAATACCACGAGCTCCGCGCGGAGCCGCCGCGGCACGTGCGCGTCGCCGGCTACAGCGAGTTCGCCGTCGAGGACCTGGTCGCGCACCTGGCGCGCCACGGATTCGAGGTGACGCGCGAACCGCAGGCCACGGCGACATTTGGAGAGCTCGGCCTGTTCTTCGCTGACCGCGTTCGCGAGGCCCGTTCGTTCCCTCCGTGCTGAGTTGCAACCCAGTCAGTGTGAGGGTTGACGTGCGTCCTGGACCGCTTCCTTGACGGCTTCCTTCACCGCCTTCTTCACGACCTTCTTCATCGTGTCTTTGACATCCTTGTCGTAGAGCACGTCTTCGCCAGCCTTGGCCACGGCTTTTCTGACGGCCTTCTTCACAGTGGCGGCGAGTGGATCCAGTTCTTTCGTGAGGACCTGAACCGCTTTCTCTGTTTCCTTGACTGAAACGGCCGCCGGCTCGTCGATGGGAGCTTCGGGCTCTTTCGGTGGCGCCTGCTCTTTCTTGGCGTTCGTGGAGACCCAGTCGGATTCAAAGGTGTCGAGCAGCGTTTTCACGGCCTTCTTATCCTGAACAATCAGGCCGAGTTCTCGACGCGAGTCCAGTTCCACGGCGCGAAGGCTCTGGCTGCCGACGAAGGCCTGGCGCCGGTCGCGGATGATCGTTCGGGTGTGCAGCCGACTGCCGGCCAGTTGTTGCACGTCGAACTGGGCGCGCCCGACTACCGACCCGATGACCTTGATCTCGACGCCCGCCTTCGCCCGCTCCTGCAGGACACGAAGCATCTCCTTGTCCGAGATCTTCGGATCGTAGATCAGCAACTGCGTCTTCGCCCGTTTCAGGAACGCGTCGAGTACCTTCCGCGAGTTTGCCGGGCTGACGACAAACGTCTCTGTCTGCGGCGCGTATTTCGTCCGGGTGCAGTCGGCCCGGAACAGTCTGGCTGCTTCGCGGACCCAGTTTGCGCGGGTGGTCACGATGCCGAAGCCACGGCTGTGGTCGATGTCCAGACGCGTGAAATTGAACGACAGCACGCACAAGACACGGCGATCGATCAGGATGTACTTGTCGTGATAGCGGATCAGGTCGTCAGAAGTGCGAGCCACGATGATGCCGGCATCGAGGCAGCGCAGCTCGAGTTTGCGCAGAACTTGTTCGCCCCCGCGGTTGGCAAAGGCGATCAAGGCGGTCACCTTGACGCCCCGCTCCGCCGCCGCCGTCAGCGCCGCTTCGATGTCCTTGCGATCGAAGCGGAAGACGGCAATCTCCACGCTCTTCTTTGCGCTCCTGATGGCCGCGATGAGCGGCGCAACGCCGTCGGCGGGCTCAACGATCAGTTTCACGATGAGATCTCTCTGGCCCTGAGCGTGTCGGCCCTTGGCCTCATTACAGCGCGCGAAGTTGCGCGATTCTCTTCCGCATGGTCCGCGTCAATGCCTCGATTTCTTCGTGCGTATAACCCGCAGCGCGGAAGCCGTCGCTGATCTGTTTCTCAGACAGTCTCGACAGTCGGAGCCCCAGCCACCTCGCGTCGGCGCGCGGGATGTGTTTGGTGACCTGTTCCATCTTCGTGCGGTCACGATAGTTGGAGACGTCGATGGCTGATAGGAAGAAGGGGCGGCTGTGCAGCACGAAATCGACGAAGTCGGAAGTCGTTTTCTCGACAAATGCCGAGTCCGCATAGTCCCTGGGCACGCTCTTGGACCTCGTGATGCTGTTGCCCGTATTTCCAAACGTGGCGCCCAGGTCCGACACCACGTACCTGCGCTCGCCGCCGACTTCCTCGATCGAGTTGTTGTTCCCTGCCAGATCCCAGTTGTTCAACAACGACATCATCACTCGCAAGCCGTTCAGTTCGCGCTTGCCGAGGAAGGGATTGTCGAACCAGCCCCACTCGCCGACTTTCTTCACGTCTTTCGACTTGCGTTCCAGGCGCGCCCGGTGGACTGTGCCGTCCGCCGAGACAAAGTCCTCGCCACGGTGCAACTTCGGCAGACCCTTCACGTTGATCTCAGCCAGGTAATAGTCTTCATCGACGAAATAGCCGGCAGCCCACAGAAAGCGTGTTGCCGCTGTTTCCGATTGAGGTTCCTCGCCGAGCTTTACCTTCCAGTGGACGCCTTGACCGTCTTCGATATCGAACTTCGGACTGGTCGCTTTCGTGTCTTCGTCGACGAAGGTGAATGGGCCACTCGGGTTTGGCGCATGTTTCTTCCCCCCGGCGCCGTAGAACAGATTCAACGTAGCCATGTTGCCCGGAGCCCGCCAGATCACCTCCGGCAGGTTGGCCTTCTGTGCGGGGAGCGATGCGGGAAGGGCCACGAACAGCAACATCACCATGAAGTACAGACTCGTTTGCGTGCGTGGCATTGTCATGTCTCTTTCCTCGGACATCAGTCCGCAATCAAGCGTTGATTGCGACGTCGTGATTCTGGATCTTGTGCAATTCCGCGTACACGCCGTTGCGAGCCAGGAGCGCCTCGTGCGTGCCCTGTTCAACCAATTCAGAGTCTTTGATCACAAAGATAATGTCCGCGCGGCGGATCGTGCCGAGATCATGTGCGATGGCAACGGACGTTCTTCCCTTCATCAGCGTTCGCAGCGCTCCGATGACGGCTTCCTCGGAGGCGGCGTCCAGACCGGCGGTCGGCTCGTCAAGAATCAGGATCGGCGTATCGCGAACGATCGCCCGCGCAATGGCAATGCGCTGGCGTTGACCGCCGGAGAGGGAGGCGCCGCGCTCGCCGACCATCGTGTCGTAGCCGTCGGACATCTTTTCGATGAATTCATCCGCATTGGCCAGTTCGGCAGCGCGCCTGATTTCGCCGGGCGTAGCGTTGGGTTTGCCGTAGGCGATGTTTTCCCAGATCGTGGCGCGGAAGAGCAGCGTGTCCTGCAAGACGAAACTGATCTGATCGCGCAGAGATTTCAACTGATACTTCCGAATGTCCGTACCATCAATGCTGACGACGCCGGACACCGGATCGTAGAAACGCGGAATCAAGGTTACGAGCGTCGTCTTTCCTGTGCCCGAGGGTCCGACAATGGCCGCGACCTGTCCTGCTTCGATCTTGAGGCTCACGTCCTTGAGTGCGGGATTGCCGCTTCCATAACTGAAGCTGACGTCGCGGAATTCGATCTGACCTTTGAAGGTGGGAGCGCGGCGTGCGCCCCGCACGTCGCGCACACGGCTCTCGATGTCCAGGACCTCATGGATGCGCTCGTAGCCGACCATCGCTTTGGATGCGGTGTCGGTCATTTTCGAGAGATCTCGCATCGGCTTGTACATCTTTCCCAGATACAACAAGAACACGATCAGTACGCCAGCGCTGAGTTGCCCGGCCAGCGCGAGCCGCGCCCCGTACCAGAGTACCAGACACGTCCCGACGGCGACGATCACCTCAACCAACGGCGCCAGCCTGGCCTTGATGCCTCGGGCCTGAAGTCCTGCCTCCACGTTGGCCAGGCTCTCGGATTCGAATCGTTGCTGTTCGAAATCTTCCCGGGCGAATGCCTTGACCACACGGATCGACGTCAGCACTTCTTCGACGATGGACAGGAGTTTGCCTTCTTCTTTCCGGACGGCGCGTGAGGCGGTCTTGATGCGCCGCGTATAGGAATACACGACGAGGAACAGTACCTGGCGCGACGGAGAGCGCGATGAGGGTGAAACGCCAGTTGAGATAGAACATGACGCCGATCATGCCGACCAGCGTCATCACGTTGACGAGCATGCCGAGCAGCGCCGAGTTGATGAAGTCCTGGACGGCTCCGATGTCGCTCGTGACCCGCGTGATCAGGTCGCCGGTCCGCGACTCGTCGTGCTCGGCGAGCGACAACCTCTGAATGTGGTGGTACAGAGTCCGGCGCAGATCGTGCCCCACCCATTGGCTGACGCTCGTGGTCAGGTATTTTTCGAAGTACGAGCTGACGGCGCCGACAACCGCAATGACCGCCACCGCGGCGACGGCGAAGTTCACCATTGCCTGGGTGTTCGCACCGAAGAGCGGGGTGACGATTCCGCCAAGCGCCGCCGGAAGTTTCTTCGACAGCAGAATGTTGTCGACGACAATCTTGATGGGCCACGGCTCGAGAATATCCGTGAGCGTTTCGCCCAGAACGGCCACCAGCGCGATGGTCAGCGCCTTCCAGTGCGGCCGAATCAGGTCGATGATCCTCAGTTTTCGTGGGGACCTGGACTCCGGCAGTTTGTCAGCCTGATCGGGCATAGGTTACGAAGGGCGCAAGCCGGCTCGTCTGTTTCGATAGTAGACAACCGCCATCGGATGAGCTGTTCTGTTCTGAACACGCTCGTGCGACCCCGCCGAGGAGAATGCGCGTCGACGGTTCAATGGAGGAGTGTACTGACGTGGAGCTTCTGGTGCAGTTGCGGGTCGCCGCAGTCGCCGCCGCGGTAAGTCTCGCATGCGCGACTACGGGCGTCGCTCAGCCGCTGGAGGATCCGCAGGCGACGACGTTCGGCGACTTCGGCAAGAGGGTCACAGCCTACCTCGATCTGACGAAGACCGTGACGAAGGGTCTGAGCTCCCTCAAACGAACCGACGACCCGTCAGAAATCGCGTCGCGGGAACGCGCCCTCGGCAATGCCATCCGATCAGCGCGTGCCGAGGCGCGGCGCGGGGACATCTTGACGACGGATACCGCTCGAGTCTTCAGACGGGTCATCAAGAGTGATTTCCGGCACAGGCCCAGGCAAGGTCAGAAGGTGATGCTCGACGAGATCCCGCACTTCCACCCGAAGGTCAACCAGACCTACCCGAGCGAGTGGCCGCTGGCGACGTTTCCGGCCACGCTCTTCGCGAGGCTGCCGGTGCTTCCGGACGGGCTCGAATACCGCCTGCTCAGCGAAGCCCTCATTCTCCGCGACGTCAACGCGAACATCATCGTCGACTTCATCCTCGACGTTTTCTAGGAGGCCCTGGTGACGGGATCGATCGGTCGAGGCTTGGTTGCGCTCGCCGTGTGCTGCTGGCTGGCGGGCCCCTCGGCCCAGGAGCTGACGCTTCCCCTCAAGGCAGATTCCGTGCGTTTCGGCGTGATCGGGGATACCGGCACTGGTGAGGTTCCTGAATACGAAGTCGGGCAGCAACTGGTGGCCTATCACCAGAAGTTCCCATTCACGTTCGTCCTCATGATGGGGGACAACCTGTACGGCTCCGAGCGTCCTCAGGACTTCGTCACCAAATTCGAAGCGCCTTACAAGATGCTGCTCGACGCGAAAGTCACCTTCTACGCGACCCTGGGCAATCACGACGATCCGAACCAGCGTTTCTACACTCTGTTCAACATGGCTGGCAAGCGGTACTACTCGTTCAAGAAGGGTAACGTGCGGTTCTTCGTGCTCGATAGCAATTACATGGATCGCGCGCAGCTCGCGTGGCTCGAACTGGAGCTGAAGGCCTCAGGATCCGACTGGAAGATCGCGTATTTTCATCATCCGCTGTACTCGTCCGGCATGCACGGGTCGCAGACCGACCTGCGCGTGATGCTCGAGCCGCTGTTCCTCACGTATGGTGTCGACGTTGTCTTCAGCGGACACGAACATTTCTACCAGCGAATCAAGCCGCAGAAGGGGATCCACTACTTCGTTTCCGGTGCGGCGGGAGAGTTACGCGCTGGCGACGTCAGGCCGTCCAACCTGACGGCCGCGGCCTTCGATTCGGATCGATCGTTCATGCTCGTCGAAGTGGCGGGCAAAGAGCTGTCGTTCCAGGCCATCAGCCGCCTGGGCCTGACAGTTGATAAGGGCACCATCCTCCTGCAGGACGCCGTTCGTTCGAGTGCGGCCGCCGCTGTGCAGTAAGCAACAGACGGGCGACCGACGAACCCGCTACTGTTCCGCCATGAGAAAAGTTCTGCACACACTCGTGTTGTCGACGTTGCTTCTCGCCCCCGCCTCAGCGGCCTATGCGCAGGCCAACGTCGGCATCCGCATCGGTCCACCACCTTCCGCACATGCGTACCGTGTGGCGCCCAGCCCCGGTCCAGGCTATCAATGGATCGAGGGCTACCAGTATCCGCAGGGCAACCACTACAAGTGGCATAACGGCTATTGGACTCGGCCGCCGTATGACGGGGCGTACTGGGTCCCGCCGTATTACGCCAATGGAGAGTATTTCAATGGTCGCTGGGAAGGCCATCACGACGTGAACCACAACCATCACTGGGATCAGAGCAAACAGCGGGACGGTGGTCGCTATACTCCTCACCCCAACGATCGCTAGGACGCCCGACTCGGCTCAACCAGCTCTCGCGCCGCGAGAGCTGGTGAGCTGACATTCCCCAGTTAGAGCCCACGAAACTTTCACCTCTGCGACGACGCTACGTTCGTCGTGGCACGCGCGCCGCCATCGAGTCGAAACCGCGCTGCAGCTTCTCTCCGTACTGGTGGAGCACGCGCTCGGTCGCGACCGAATAGCGGGTCGATTTCAAACAGCAGTACACGAGCGGAATCCAGCACGCTAGGAACGTCGCGCTCGACTTGTACAGGAACTGTTCATTCCAGCCGGCGATCTGCATGCCCTCGAACGGGTCGGGCCGGAAATACGACCAGAAGTCCATGCCCCACACCGCCAATGAAGCAGTCATCGGAAAAAGGAAGAAGAAACGCCGCGCGAACCCAAACGCGAACCGATGGATGTGGCCGCGAATCCCTGGACGCGCCGTCACCACGAACGGGATGCTCTCCCCTCGAAGATCGTCAACACGGGCCATGGAGTCGTCGAAGGCCACGAAGGTACTGTTCGCCGCGATGGAGTGGTAAATCAGCCACTGCAGGGCGCGATGACCGGCCACGGATGTCACAGGGCCGAATTCCGACGCGCTCAGGCTGTCGGTATCTCTGAGCAGAAATCCGATCGTGAAATTCTCGCGTCGCATCAGCAGCAGGAGCCAGAGCGACACGATCGCCAGCGCGAACGTGCCGACAACCGGCGCGTCGTCAACCGACACGTGCACGCCGAGCAGGCTGATCTGCACCTGCTGGCCGGCCGCCCAGCCTTTCAGTTCCTCATCCCGAAGGAGATTGAATGTTCTCCTGGCGTCATCCGTCATCGGCCGATCGTGCGCCGCGAGGGCTTCGTTGCGAACCCACTCGCTGTCGTACGACAGGTAGGCGTTGTAGGAGGCCGTCAGCATCATCAGGGAGATGACGGCCAGCGCGATAATCGCGACCCGTGCCTGGCTCTGCGCGGCCTTCGCGCCGTCGAGTCGCGCTTTGATCGAATCCTTGGTCTCGGCAATCCAGTCCCGAGCGTCCGTCCCCGCGGCCGGGCTTGAACCGCCCGGAGACTCTGGATTCTGGGAAGTCGTCTCGCGTGAGCTCATTGGCGCTGCCGCCTAGTGTAGGCGCGCGCCGCACCGTTGCAACTACCGTTCTTGGAGCGTCTGACCGTGCGGCTGAAAAGCCGGTAACCCGCGCGGAATCGGGCCCCAACGACGCACTTCAGTCTGCTCCCGGCGCGACAATCAACCGCCCGCCGCGCTCAAACGATAGAAAACGCGACGCTCCGGCTGGTCCGTTCGTTGCTAAAACGAATCAGCTTGCCAAGGCTCTGCCTTCCTCGAGGTTCGGACGCCGCGGCGCGGGAGATCAGCATGAATGCAACCGCCATTGACCGCGGCTTCGGTCGGTCCCATCGGTGGACGCCCATCGTTCTGACGCTGACCCTGGCTCTGCTCGGGCCGCTGGCCCGTGGCCCCCGTGCACAGAGCGGCACGCCCGGGCAATGGACGACGTTGCCCTATCTCATGCCGATCAACCCGGTGCATCTCGCGCTGATGAACAACGGTAAAGTGCTGGTTGTCTCGGGCTCGGGCAACGTGGCCGCAGAGACGAATTACCGCGTCGCCGTCTGGGATCCGGTACAGGGATCGATTGCGACGCAGACGCTCGCGTGGGACATGTTCTGCAACGGCATGGTGATGCTGCCCGACGGTCGCGCCTTCGTCAACGGCGGCAACCTTCAGTACGATCCCTTCCACGGCCAGCTGCGAAGCGCCGCGTTCGACCCGAACGTCGGTCTGTTCACCGACCTCGAGAACATGGCGCACGGACGATGGTACCCAACGGTCACGGTTCTCGGCGATGGCCGCGTCATGGCGTTCTCGGGCTTGAGCGAAACCGGCGGAACGAACACCGCCGTCGAGATCTACACGCCGGGGTCAGGCTGGAGCCAGGAATATCCGGCCGGGTGGACGCCGCCGCTCTACCCCCGCATGCATCTGCTACCGAACGGCGCGGTCTTCTATTCCGGGTCGGGCCGCGGCTCGCGCCTCTTCGACCCCGCCGCACACGCGTGGTCGTCGACGATCGCGACGACGAACTACACCGGCACGCGCACGTACGGCACATCGGGTACTGCTTCCGCTCTCGCCCACAGACGGGTATCGTGCGCGCGTCATGATCTTCGGCGGCGGCAACCCCTCGACGCCGACGACGGAGATCATCGAACCGCTCGCGGCGTCGCCGTCGTGGAGCTACGGCCCGCCGATGTCACAGCCGCGCATCGAAATGAATGCCACGATCCTGCCGAACGGCAAGGTTCTCGCCGTCGGCGGATCGCTGAACGATGAGGATCTGGCGACCGCCAGCTTGAACGCCGACTTGTACGACCCAGGAGCGAATTCGTTCTCATCGGCAGGCGCCAACGTCTATCCGCGCCTTTATCACTCGGGCTCCCTGCTCTTGCCAGACGCAACGGTCGCGCTCCTCGGGGGCAATCCGGTTCGCGGCAGCTACGAAGACCACATCGAGATTTATTCGCCGGCGTATCTCTTCAACGCAGACGGCACGCGCGCGGCGCGGCCGACGATCTCCGGACTGTCGACGTCCGCTGTCGATCTCGGAGCGACATTCCAGGTCTTCACGGCTGACGCGGCCAGCATCGGATCGGTTGTTCTCGTCCGTCCCGGGGCGCCGACCCACGCCTTCGACATGGACCAGCGCCTGATCAGGCTGAACTACACGGCGGGCGCCAACACGCTGGACGTGACGGCGCCGCCGAGCGGCAACATCGCGCCACCCGGCTACTACATGCTGTTCCTCCTCAATCAGGCTGGGGTCCCGTCCGTCGCGAGCTTCGTCCGTCTCGGGCCCGCGCCCGCGAACCAGCCGCCGTCTGCCTCTATCACTTCACCGCTCGGCGACGTTACGATCCCGGCGGGACAGTCGGTGTCGTTCTCGGGAACCGGGAGCGATCCCGACGGGACAATCAGTGCCTACACCTGGACGTTCCCCGGCGGCACTCCTGCATCGAGTACGCTGCCAAGCCCCGGCAGCATCACTTACTCGACACCGGGTACGTTCGTCGCATCGCTCACGGTCAGGGACAACGGGGGGCTGACCAGTCCGGCGGCAACGCGAACCGTCGCCGTGCCTGATTTTTCGATCGCGGCTTCGCCGTCCTCGCGCTCCGTCCCAGCCGGCTCGACGGCCAGTTACACGGCGACGGTCGCGGGCAGCACCGGTTTTAGTGACGTCGTCACGTTCGCGGTCAGCGGGCTGCCGAACGGCGCGTCCGCATCGTTCACCCCTTCATCGGTCACCGGATCCGGCTCCTCGACGTTGAACGTCACGACCACAGCCGCGACGCCGGGCGGCACGTATCAGCTGACAATCACGGGAACATCCGGCATCCTGGTCCGCAGCGCGAACGTCACGCTCGTCGTCACCGGCGATTTCGCGATCGCCGCGACACCCTCGTCCGCCACCATCGCGCGGAACGGGATCGCCACGTTCTCCGTGACGGTGACGGGTGGACCCGGCTTCTCCGGCACCACGACGCTCTCGGTCAGCGGCGTGCCGAAACTGGCGACGGCGAAGTTCACACCGTCGTCAATCGTGAATTCGGGTTCATCGACGCTGACCGTCGACACGAAGAAGCAGGTGTCGCGCGGCAGTTACACGATGACCATCACGGGCATGAACGGCGGACGCACGCATTCGACCACCGTCGCGGTGGTGGTGCAATAGATGGCGATCTCGCGCCGGCAGCTTCTGCGGCGCGTCGGAACGGCCGCCGCGGTCGCCGCGGCCACGCCGTTCCCCCTCGACGCGCGTGCCGCGACCGCGCGCCGCGGACCTGCGCCGGTTCGTCTGTCGCGAAACGAGAATCCGTACGGACCGTCGCCGGACGCGCTCGCCGCCATCCGACAGGTCGACGTCGGCGAGCTGTCGTTGTATCCCGACGTCGAATACGAGGCGCTACGGTTGAGGCTCGCCGCAGCGCATCGCGTGTCCCCCGATCGCATCGTGCTCGGCGCCGGTTCCACGGACGTGCTACGCATGATCGCGGACGCGTGCCTTGGACCGCAGCAGTTTCTCGTTCTCGCGCAACCCACCTGCGACGTGATTGCCCGCTGGGCCACGCGGGCGGGAGCTGCGGTCGTTCGCGTGCCGCTCGCTCGCGATTGGTCGCACGATCTCCATGCCATGCAGGCAAGATGCGAGGCGGGGGCGGCGCTCGTCTACATCTGCAATCCCAACAACCCGACGGGTTCATTGACGCGTCGCGGCGAGATCGAGGCCTTTGTGGGCGGGCTGCCGGGCGGCACTCGCGTCGTGATCGACGAGGCCTACCACCACTACGTCAAGCCGGGGGTCGATTACGCGTCCTTCCTCGATCGTCAGTTCGCCGATGACCGGATCATCGTGGTACGCACCTTTTCGAAGGCGTACGGGCTGGCAGGCATTCGGCTTGGTTACGCAGTGGCGGATCCAGCAATCGCTGCGCGGGTCTCCGAGCGAGCTGAGACCCCTGGCATTGCCAGCGTAGCGGCGCTTGCGGCCGTAGCCGCGCTGGACGACCGGACGCACCTCGAGACCATCGTCAGAAAGGTGGCGGACGATCGACAGGAGTTCTACAACCAGGCGAACGCCCGGATGCTGCGCGTCATCGACTCACACGCGAATTTCGTGATGATGAACACGACCCGGCGCGCGGCGGACATCGTGAGTCATTTCGCGCGAAACGGTATCGCGCTTCCTTCGCCATTCGCACCGCTCGATGAGTACGTACCAGTATCCCTAGGGACTAAGTCAGACATGGATGAATTCTGGCGTGTGTGGGATCTGATGTCGCTCGCGCACACGCTCTGAACTGCTATCCCTTCCCGACCTTCGCCTTCGCCTCGTTGACGCGCTCCTGATGCGCGACGACCAGTTTGTAGGCGAGGTAGTACTTGTAGATGTTGCTGACGTACGTGACCGTTTCTCGGCCGATCCGCGCTGACGCGACGTTCTCGACGTTTCCGAACCACACGTTGGGATCGAGTCCCTGTTTCTCCGTTTCGCGCCGAAGCTGCTTGACCCGTCCGGGCCCGGCGTTGTACGACGCGAACGTCATCAGCATCTTGTTCGGACCGTCCATGGGGTCGTCCTTGTAGTACTGGTCCATCATGAACCGCATGTATTTCACGCCCGCGTGGATGTTGGCGTCGATCTGGTTGATGTCACCGACCTTGAGGTCCTTGCCCGTGGCGGGCATGACCTGCATCACGCCGATCGCGCCCACCGGGCTCTTAGCGTCCTGGTCCAGCGTCGACTCCTGGTAGCCTTGTGCCGCCATCAGCAGGTAATCGACGTCGTACTGCGCGCTGTACTTCTTGAACAGATCGACCACCGCCAGGAATTTCTTGCGCTCGGCATTGGCCGCGGCATTCTTCGCGAACTTGACGTTGTCGAGATAGCGACGCTCGATCGTGTTGCGGAACGGGTCGCCTTTGCCGTGCTTCCGAATCCACGTGTTGACGGTCGCCAGCAGTTTGGGGTTTTCCTTGCGCACTGCGACGGCCAGTTCGCCGCCGGAGCGCACGGCCACGTCGGCGTGCACGGTCAGCCCGGTGAACACCTTCTGCCAGAACTGGGCGAGGTAGTCGTCCGTGATCGTGATCGGGACGAGGCCGGCGTTAACCATCTCGAGGATGTCATCGTCCTCGAGCACTGTGGGAAGCGTCGTGATCACCACCGCCGGCTTGCCGCGTGCCTTCAGTTGTTCGTTCAGTGTGGCCAGGCTCTCGCCATAGAGGCTCTGTTCGCGGACGAACACCTCCTGGCCGGCCAGGTCGTCAAGCGTCGCGATCGGCGGCGCGCCCGGCCCGGTGACCACGACTTCGCTCACGTTCGTGCGCGTCGGCACTGAAAAGGCCGCGAGGGCCCGGCGCTCGGGCGTCACCGTCAGCATCGCGGCGATGAGGTCGACCTTGCCGGTCAGGAGGGCGGAGGCCAGCTGGTCGCGCGACAGCGGGATGGCCGCGACGTGCACCTTGAGGTTGCCGGTCTTCAAGTCGGCGTTCAGATCGTCCTCGAACTGCTTGATCGACTCATAGGCCAGCCCGCGCTGCTGGCCCTTGTCGATGAAGTAGTGGGTTCGGTTGAAGGTCACCGCCACGCGAATCACGCGGCGCTTGACCATTTCGTCGAAGTCGCCAGTGAACGGGCTGAGGATTTTCGTGCGCATTTCCTCCGGGAGGGCATCGTACGGCGAGACCTCTTTCGGCAGCGAAGCGTCGTCGGCGGCCGGTGGCGTCGCCGGCGTGGCCGCCTGTTTCTCGCTGGCGCATGACGCGGCGGCCAGCATGGCCAGTACCAACGATGACGACGCGAGTCGACGAACTCCAAACGGGCGGGGCGATCATAAGAGGCTCCGGGTACTGAAGGCGCAAAAGGTCCCGTCGGTCAGTGGACATGACGATGATACGCGCTGCACAGCGCCGGAACTTCAGTCGGCACACGTGCCCACCGATCCGACGCAAGCAGCGGGCCATATCGAACTCTGTGATGGTACGAGAAACAGCGCGGAAATCGCCTGGAAACCGGCATTCTGTGATTTCGCTGGGCCGACGGGAAGGGGACTCACAACATATGGTGAGCTGTGCGTCGAGCCAGGATGTCTCTGGGTGATAGAGTGCTCCGCCGGGAGGCCAACCATGCGCAAGGTGTCTCGTCGTGAGCTCGGCCGGCTTGCCGGCGGCCTGGCGGCAGCGCGCGCGTTTCGAGTGGAAGCCCAGCCGCTCGCCCTACCCTACACCGGCCCGCTGACCGGAATCGAGAAGGAACACCTCGCCGATCGCCGGTTCGATCCGGTCGCCCGCATTCGCGACGAGTACGCTGCCGCACCGCACCGACTTCGCTTCCAGGCGGGGACGCCTGCCGACGCCCAAGCGTGGCAGAAGACGTTGCACGCCAGAGTGACCGAGCTTCTGGGCGGATTCCCGACGGACCGCACGCCGCTCAGGCCGGTCGTGCTCGAGTCGCGCGTGTTCCCGGCGTACCGGCGCGAGAAAGTCGTCTTCGAGAGCAGGCCGGGAGTGAGCGTGCTTGTCTACGTGCTGGTGCCCACCTCAGCGAAATTGCCTGCCGCAACGATGATCTGCGTGCCCGGCCACGGCCGTGGCGTCGACGACATCGTCGGCATCGACGAGCGCGGGCGCGATCGGACCGAGAAGATCGGCTATCAGTACGATTTCGCCATTCAGGTGGCCGAGGCCGGCATGGCGGCCGTGGCAATCGAGCCGATGGGGTTTGGCTGTCGGCGCGATCCGATCAACGCGCGGAAGGGACTGTCGCAGAAAGCGATGCGAGCCGGTGGCCGGTGGCGCGCTGATGCTCGGCCAGACGCTGATCGGATGGCGCGTGTGGGACATCGTACGCACCCTCGACTACATCGACACGCGATCGGATCTCGATTCGAACCGGGTCGGGTGTATGGGCATTTCCGGCGGAGGCACCGCGACGTTGTTCACCGCCGCGCTCGAGCCGCGCATCCGTGCCGCGATGGTGAGCGGCTATCTCAACACGTTTCGAGACAGCATCGGCAGCCTCGCGCACTGCGTCGACAACTACGTCCCCGGCATCCTGAACTGGGCCGAGATGTACGACGTCGCCGGCCTGATCGCGCCGCGGCCGCTCTTCGTCGAGTCGGGAGAGAAGGACGACATCTTCCCGATTCACGCGAGCGTCGAGAGTTTCAACAAAGTACGGGAGATCTACGCGGTGTTTGGCGCTACCGATCGGATCGAGCACGAGGTCTTTCCAGGCGAGCACTCGTTCTGGGGCAAACGAGGCCTCCCTTTTCTCGCGCGGCACCTGACGCGATAGTCAGGCAGCGGACTGTAGTCGGCCAGAAAGGTGCTCGAGCAGATACTCATCGTCTCGCCAGGCACGTGTTTCAAGCCGAGGGGCCGCGTTTGACCAATATCCGCCCCGGCTCGAGCGCGTACGGCGGCAGCCACCCGGGCATGTTCGAGAAAGGCAGCACGCTCTCGTCGAGACGAATCCCGAGCAGGTCGGTCATGAACGCCCGCCGCGCCTGGATGCGCGACCACATCGCCGGGAACCTCGACGCGATCTCGCTCCGGAGCGCCTCGTCGGCGATCGCGATGCCGTCTTCGCCGTTGATGTAGCAGAACGGCCCGATCGAGACCGGAATGATGTCCATCTGCAGTGCGGCGCCCGACCGCAGCATGGTCCGACTCCCCGACGCGAAAGGCGAGTGCACCCACTCGTCGAGATGCAGGTAGTGTCCAGGGTTCACGGCGAAGTGATAGAGCGTCGAATCGCGCTTCGCCTCGACGGCCGCGAAGACATCGCCAGCACAGGCGCCGACCTTCATATGTTCGTACCAGGTCGAGACGACGTCGAAATAGTTGGCGGCGAAGGCCGGGTAGAACTGTCGCAGTTCGGCTGGCAGGTCGTTCGGACCGCGCGCCACCGCGCCGGCACGCGCGTTCAGCGCGCCTTTGAGTCCGAATGCCATCGTGAACGTGTCTCCGAGCCGCGCGACGCGAGCCGATGGACTCGACAGCCCGCGCTTCGCCTTGTCGCCGAAGCTCACCATCGAGTGGCACGACAGCGTGAGGCCGGCGGGATAGAAGTGGTGCTCGAGCTCCTGCTCCTCGACGCCTGGCCTGAGGTGCTCCACGGCGGCCCGCACGCCTTCCGACGTCCGAATCGCCGCGTACTCGAACCGCGCGAGCTGGCTCGCGGAGTTCTCGACGCGCGCACCCGTGTCGGGATCCATGAAGAGGGCGGTCGCGTTCGTCACGAGCGACGGCTCGCCCGTCAGGTCGCGCACGACATCGACGATGTAGGACGGTATCTCAATCGCCGTGTCGGACAATTCGCCGAGCGTCGCGCCAAAGGACTTCCAGCCCGCACAGCCGACGCGCACGCCACGTCCGACACCGAACTCGCCGACGATCCGGCGCAGCGGCCGCGAGTTGCCGCGAGGCTGCCCGAGCAGGCTCAGCTCCTGCAGGAGCTCGACGCGGATGCCGAGCCGCTCGTCCGGCAGATAGCCCGCGCACTCGTTGCCGACGAGCAGCAGCCGATCGCCGCTCTTCGCGACGAGCAGCAGCGCTTCCTCGAAGCGCGGATCGAAGCCGGTGAGGAACTCGAGGCTGGCGGCGTGTTCACGGTCGGCGTAGACGATCAGCACATCGATCGAACGCCCGGCCATCCTCCCGACGACGTCGTCGATTCGTCGGCGGTACTCGGCGATGGGCAGATCGGGGAGATGCGGCTCGACGCCGAAGGACGGCAACACGATCTCTGCAAGCTGGATCACGATTGGCCTCGGATGATGGCGGGCTCACGCGAAGTGAAACCAAAGCCCCGCGACGCCGAACGCCCCCTTGGCAGCACCCGATCACACGCGTAGCGTCGCCCGTCGGCGGTTCACATTGTAGGCCCGAAGTTCCGCAGCGAGGCATGATCTCCAACCGCTGAGGCGCTCGGCGCCGTCGACACGCATGCTAGGATGCCGGCAAGATGGCAACGAAGAAGAACGCGCCGGCGAAATCGCGCGGTTCAGCAGAGAGCCGTTCGCGGAAGTTTCAGCTCGGCGAACGCGTGTGCGCGAACGCCGATGCGGCTGGCGAATACCGTGCGCGCTGCGGCTTCGTTACCGAGCTGGGTCCGGGCAGGTCGGAATATCGCGTCGAATTTGACGATGGGCAGCGGCCCACCACCGGGTACTTGTTGCAGTCATCGTTGGACCCGGGGTGAACGCCCAACCCCACGTGCCCCGGACCAGCGTGGGCGGAAACAAACGTCGCTGAATCAGAAACAACGGTCTGAAAGCGCTGGAAGGGTTGGCTTGGCCAGCCGAGCTTGAAGCGAGCGTGAGATCCGCCTTTGCGGTTCGCGCTGAGGAGTGACAGCTTTCGCCGCTGAAAAGCGTTGCTGTCGAGCAAGACGAAGCTCGCCGGGGGGCGAAGCCTGGTGACCCGGGCGAGGCGAACCCCTAACCCGCAGATCAAGTGAACGATTGGTTGCCGTTCGCGGCGAACAGATCTAAGAGTTGACCGCTGGCGAGTGGAGCGCGCTACGCGCGAGAGTTCGGTTCTGGAACGGATTCAGCTCGGTACCTCATCGAAGAGTCGCCGTTTCAACGTGCGGAGGTCATTCAAGATCAGCCGGGTTGCGGTCAGATGCTGTTGCAATTGCGCGAGCTTGTGCGAGACAAGGTAGAGTGCGTCTGCGCCGCGTCCAGGGTTGGCTCGGCTGATTTCATCGCAGACATCCTTGCGGCTTTCTTCCACCACTTCGCGCAGCATGCCTATGTACTGATGGGCTCCTTCGATCGAATCGAACGGACTTCCATGCTTGTCGCTCATTGTTCCTCCCGCCGGGTCTTCGGTCGTCGACTTTGTCACATATGCATGTCGGACGCTTTCGCCCAGCCTGAGCGAAACGCCACAGGAAGGCCACCGAAAGAGTGATATTCGTCAGTCAATTCGGGAGACCGACGCGTAGGCGTCGTCAATGCCACCGGCTCGACAGGTATCAGACTGCGAAAGCAAGAACCAACTTTGATGTCTCAAGATTTCCTGACAGCGTGCGGTCTGTGTGAGTACTTCGCGAGTTCAGACGCTGAAAATTGAGATTCCAATCACGAACGTGGATCCACTCGCTGCCGTGGCCTGGGCGCCCGTGGTCGCCGCCCTGGGGCGACAGTCGAAGGACGGTGGACCGGCCCAAGACCGCTGACATTCGCGACCGTGGCGCTACAGCTTGCCGACAGCGGACTCGTGGCTAGATATGTTTCTGCGCGTTGCGCAACTGTGATCGATCCTGTAATAGCGTTGCGTTGCGAATGAGGTGCCCATGCCGCTACTTTTTTCGTACGGAACGCTCAGGGACGCTGCCGTTCAATTCTCGACGTTTGGCAGACTGCTTCGCGGGGAGGATGACGAACTCGTCGGCTTCGAACAGTCGGTCCTCGAGATCGTCGATCAGGCGTTCGTGACGGCGAGCGGGAAGTCTCAGCATGCCATCGTGAAATTCAACGGACGAGAAGACAGTCGCGTCCCAGGGACCGCGCTCGAGGTCACCGACGCGGAACTCGCCAAGTCCGATCACTACGAGCCCGCGGGTTATAAACGGGTTCTGGCCAAACTTGCATCAGGCCGGGACGCATGGGTATACGCTGATGCATCCGAACTTGAGACTACAACGGGCGCAGCGGCGATCTAGTTCGTCGACGCGGGGCCGACCGCCGATCGCCGCTGCCGAATCGTAGCGCATAGAGTCGAGGCCGTATGCATGCCGATGCGATCCGGGGGAGAAGGTCCATGCCATAACCACAAAAGATGCGTCATTCGACGCGCACCAACTTGAGTGTGAAGGGATTGGCGAACGGGCCATTCTGGTTTCGCTGTTGGGTCAACGACAGCGTGTCGCCGTCCAGTTTGTAAGAATAAGTGATGAACACCCCTGGACCCATCACCGCGGGGTTCTTCGAAGCGATCGGTCGCATCGTGATGGCGCTGCCGGGTGTTACCTCATATGTCCCGGCTTCGCTGACGAATGGTCCCCACACGGCCCGTAACTCGTCGGCGCTCGCCTTTCCCACGTCCGCCAGAATCGGTCGCGGCCCATCGGCCTGGACCTCGACTCGGCTGTAGTGCCTGGCGGTGATGATGGTCAAGTTGGGTCGTTCGGCGAATGCGATCGTGCGGGCTCCAGGGCCTGTGATCGTCGCTTCGACAACCCGCCAAACGCCTTGAATCGACTCTCGCGTTGACTGCGCGGCTGTCCCTTGGCTGGTGAGCAACCCGACGCTGAGCGCGGCGAACAACAATCTCTTCACGATGCGTCTCCTTGAGGCAAAGTGTCGCACATCTGTCCGGAATACTGCGCTACTCAAGGCCGCGCGTCCCGTTCGCGGTAACGCAGCTATAATCCGCGGCTCGACGCCTCGCGAGCCTTGGCGTGACGAAACAGGAGCCGAAATGAAAGCCAACTCCAACGACGCGACCCTGATCCTGAAGTTGTACGACCTGCGGCGGGAGGACCGGCTGCGCGATGCGCGCAAGTGGTTCGCCGCGTCGTTCAAGGTGAAGACGTTCGAAGAGTTCACGAAGCTGTGTCCCGTCGGCACTGAATCGAACGCGTCCTATCGCATGGTGGTGACGTACTGGGAGATGGTCGCGTCGTTTCTGACGGCCGGCGTACTGAACCCCGAACTCTTCTACCAGAGCGGCCGCGAGCTGTTGTTCTGCTGGGAGCGGGTGCGCGACGTTCTGCCGGCCGTCCGCGAGAGCTACGGACACACGCGCGAGCTCAAGAATCTCGAGCTAGCCGCCGCCGCCTACATCAAGTGGTGGAAGAAGGCCGCCCCGGGCGCGTACGAGGCGTTCAGCAAGCGCGTGCGAGGTTGATGTGAACACAATCCTCTACGTGAGCCGCGCCGAGGTCGAGCGCCTGCTGGACGTCGACACTCTGCTCGACGCGCTCGCTGTCGCGCTCACCTCATTCTCTGCGGGAACGACGTCTGTTCCGCCGCGAGTTGCCGCCCGTGTGCCCGACCGTGGACTGCTGGGCGCGATGGTGGGCTATGTGCCTGCCGCTGGCCTGGAAGCGAAGCTGGTGTCGGTGTTCCCGCACAACGACCAGAAGGGACGGCCCTCTCACCAGGCCCTCATCGCGCTCTTCGACGACGAGGACGGCACACCGCTCGCGCTGATGGACGGGACGTACATCACCGCCATCCGGACAGGCGGAGCGGCCGCGGTTGCGGCGCGCGCGCTCGCACGCGAAGACGCCAAGGTGCTCGCGATCCTCGGTGCGGGGGTGCAGGGCGGTTCACATCTCGAGACCTTTCGGCGCGTGCGGGACTTCGCGGAGATCCGCGTGGCGTCACGGGACCCTGCGAAGGCGGCGGCGCTCGCGGCACGGCACCCGCGGGGCCGCGTCGCCACCTCGTTCGAAGCCGCGGTCCGCGGCGCTGATGTCGTGGCCTGCTGCACCGATGCGCGCGAGCCGGTCATCCGCCGCGAGTGGTTGAAGGCCGGCGCCCACGTGAGCTCGGTTGGCGGCTCCTTCGGCCCGGAGCTCGATGCCGACACACTCGCCTCGGGCAGCGTCTTCGTGGAATGGCGGGGAGCCGCCACCAACGCGCCTCCCGCCGGTGCACACGAACTCCAGGGCTTCGACGTCGACCGCCTGACCGAAGTGGGCGAGGTGCTGTCGGGTGCGCGGCCGGGTCGCCGGTTTGCTGACGAATTGACGGTGTATAAGTCGACCGGTCACGCGGTGGAAGACGTTGCTGCGGCTCGCCTCGTGTACGACCGCGCGCGTGCAGAAGGCGCCGGCATCCAGTTGCCGCTCTAGTCTCACTTCCGCGCGCCGCGCGAATCCGCGATTGAGTTGAACACCCCAACCCGCAGATTAAGCGCCTTGTAGACGGCGAACTGGGCGTCCTGCACAACGTCCTCCGCTGCGACCGCCCCGACGATCGCCCGACCGCCCAGTGCATCGCTCGTCGATGTTGGTTTAGGATCTGGTCGAGCGCCAATCTATCGATGTTGTCGAGGATGACGCGGCCGGGCCGTGACGCGGCGGCGCGACTAGCCGGAGTGGCAGCAAGCCGGTCGAACAGAAGCTGCTCGATCGAGTCGCGCGAGAGGCGACGTCAGTTCATCCGGCCGACGTCAATCCGGCAGTCGATTCATTTTTTCTTCGTCCATGCTATGCAGAACCGACAAAATTTCGGCGTCAATCGGGCCTGCCAAGGGCAATCCAGCACAGAACTTCACCGGGCCTTCGCCTAGGCTTTTCGACAAGCTCGGGGTCGAGAACTCTCTGACTCAAACACGACGATCTGATCGGAAACTATCCGCAAGTGAATGCCGCTGGCATTGATTTCGGCTCCTTCGTGCGTAGGCTTGATCTGATCCCATAGACGATTAACTACGCTACCTGATTCGCCCGCCGTTCCAAATACCAGCGGACTGATCTGACAGAGGATACACCGCCGATCTGAAGCTCCATTTAGCGCAGTCGCGGGGTTCAGTGGTGGGCGCACCTGGTGGGCGCACCTCACGTGGACCCGCATCAACATTGAGCCGCTCATCCTGCGCAATCAGATCGAAGAAATTCTGGAAATCCCACGCACAAGTCCGTCTTTATTGACCGTTTCCGTTTCTGACGCTCTCCTAACGGTCTCCAGAACTCGCAGAAAGTCTCAGCAAATCTCGCGACGTCTCAGGGGTGGTGGGCACACTGGTGGGTTGAATTCAACGAGCGTCCGCTTTCGACAGTCTTCCGTCCACACACGGGACACGTCATCGTGGTCGTCAGCGTGACCACCATCACTGCGCAGGGAATCGCCGGGGCGCGCGCATCGCAGAACAGCCATGTGATGAAGATATCAATGCCGTAAGGGAACCGTGGAATGCGGCCACATGGGCGAATCGTGCACGACCCAGTGCGGGATCGTCTGCCCACATGATGGCTGAAGACCGTAATGACGATTACGCGAGCCCGACGCTGAGAGATCTCTTCCGCCAACCAACATGAATCCGCTAGAATCTTGCCCGCATTTTCCGCGTGCTCCGTTCCCGAGCAACATCCGTCACTCGTCGCATTACCTCGGTCACTTGGCTTCCGTGCACGGAGGAGACATGAGAACGAGAACCATCGTCCTAGCGTTCGTAGTGTGTATGGTCGGAGCCGCCGCGGCAGTCACAACCACGGCACACATGGGGACCTGGAAGCTCAATGAGGCCAAGTCGAAGTTCGATCCCGGTGCGACAAAGAACACCACGGTCGTCTACGCCAGCGCCGGCGACAACGTGAAGATTACCGTGGATGGCCTCGATGGCGCCGGCAAGTCGGTTCACACCGAATGGACGGGGAAGTTTGACGGCAAACCCTACCCGGTCACTGGCAATCCGGCAGCCGACACCCGTGCGTACACCGCGGTGAACGCTCGCACGCTGTCGTTTGTTGAGAAGAAGGGCCCGACAGTGACGAACAGCGGTCGCGCGGTCGTGTCGGCCGATGGCAAGAGCCGCACCGTGACCTCAAGCGCCACCAACTCATCGGGGAAGAAGGTCACGACCCACGCCGTGTACGCCAAGCAGTAGACGAGCCAGAGGCGTTGCTCCGGGAGAGCGATCGGTATCCTCGAGTCTGTTCAAGCGATCTCGTGAAGCGTGGCGGCGGGTGGTTTGCCGGCTCCCATCTACAACCCGCTACTGGGCATCCCGTGATGGCGACCGTTCCGTCGTCGCAGCCGCCGGCTGTTGCCGTGGGCTCCACGCGAGCTAAGGTGTCCTGCGAAAGGTCCACGCAAAACCTTCCGCATCGGGTCGCGACATCTCAGGTGCTGACATGAACCTCAGCAGCAAAGGCTCTCCAGCCAGATCGAGCTCAGCCGATGCTAGGGTGGCAGAGGTGGCCCCATGTGCGATATGGCTGTGCCCGGCTGCCTGTGCGATTCGGAACTTGACGGTTGATTTACCTCTTGATCGGGCATAATCAGCGCCCGTCAGGAATCGCGCTCCAGACGCCGGTGATCGGCGCGGTCCCAGGAGACGGCTGCGTGTCCGAGCCCGGCGCCTACGTTGAGCCGGCGGCAGGTACTAATGCTGGCTATCGCCGTCCTTATTCAGCGGAGACATCACATGAAGCGATTGCTCCTCACACTGGCTATCGTCGTCGGTCTTCTGGCGATCACGTTCGTGCTACCGGTCACCGCCGACAAACACGGCGTAGGATCGGCGCGACTACAACTCGTCGAGGCAACAGTTCAACAACTCCAGAAGGCACTGCAGACAAAACTCGTGACGTCCGAGCAGCTCGTGGCGATGTACCACGCGCGCATGGCGGCCTATGAAGAAGCGGGACCGCACATCAACGCATACATACACGTCAACGCGAACGCGGACCTAGCGGCGAGGCAGGTCGATGCGCTCCGGCATCCAGGCGCGGTCAACGGTCCGCTGTTCGGCATACCAATCCTGCTAAAAGACAATATCGACACGGCAGATATGCCGACCACTGCCGGGAGCGTCGCGCTCGCCGGATCGATACCGCCCGACGATGCATTCATCGTGCAGAGGCTGCGGCAGGCCGGCGCGATCATCCTCGGCAAGGGTACGCTGACCGAATACGCGAACTTCATCGCGATTGGCATGCCGACCGGCTACAGCTCGCTGGGTGGCTTTGGATTCAACCCGTACGACCCACGCGTGGACCCTCGCACCACGGCACCTTTCAATGACGGTCGTCCCGTGTTGCAGACCGGCGGCTCGAGCTCCGGCCCGGGCATCGGCGTCAATGCGAACCTGACCGCGATTGCGATCGGCACCGAGACTTCGGGATCGATCCTCAGCCCCGCGAATGCCAACGGGATCGTCGGCATCAAGCCGACGGTGGGTCTGGTCAGCCGCGACGGGATCATTCCAATCACGGCAGATCAGGACACGGCGGGCCCCCTCACCCGCACCGTGGCAGACGCCGCCACCTTGTTGGGTGTCATTGCCGGCTACGATCCCGACGACCCGGCAACGGCGGCATGTCTCACGCCGGGCAATTGCTTCAACGACTACACCCAGTTTCTCAACCCTGACGCCTTGAGAGGCGCACGCATCGCCGTGTACTCTCCGCCAACTCCGCTCGTTCCCAACCGTCAGGCGGTCATCGACAACGCCGTGGCGGTGCTGAAAGCGCACGGTGCCTCCGTACGGATTCTCGCCGTGTCGGACATCCCGCTCCAGCCCGGCAGTTGCGTCTCTTACCCGCTGCCAGCGGTTCCGCCGCCACCCGCCGTGCGGTGCTCGTCGGTGCTTCTGTACGGGTTCAAGCGCGATTTGAACGCATACCTTGTGGGCACGCCGGGAGCGCCGCACCACACGCTCGCCGAGATCGTTGCCTTCAACAGTACGTTCGTGCCGCCGATGAAGTACGGTCAGGCCATTGCCGCAGCTGCCGCACAAGTCGACATTTCTCCCGGAAGCGCCGACACACTGCGCTACCAAGAAGATCGTGCGTTGGATCTCGTGGTCTCTCGTGATGCCCTGAACGCGATTTACAACGGGCCAGATGGCATCCGGGGAACGGCCGACGACACCGACGCGATTCTTGCGCTCGGGAACAACTTCGCGGCGGCGCCTGCGAAAGCGGGCTTCCCGAGCGTGACGGTGCCCGGAGGATTCATCCTGGCTGATACAAATCCTCCGACGAACGATCCGCCGATCGCGGGCCCATTTCCCCAGACCGTCACCTTCTCGGGACCGGCATTTTCTGAGCCACGGCTGATCGGACTCGGGTACACCTTCGAGCAGGCGACGCATTATCGCGTGCCACCGTCGAGCACGCCGCCGCTGCCGAGCGACAGCGTCGGACGGCCGTAGAATCGCCGGCAATCGCTCTCGCGATTCGGGATTCTTGCGTCAGCGCGGGTCCCGGATCGCGAGAGGCTCGCGAGTGCACGTGGCGCTGGGGGCGGGCGGCAGATGCCGCTGCCCCGTACTGTCCGGAAATTCGGCCGAGCCATCAGGCGGCTCGATACTAGTACCGAAGCAGCCCCGTAGTGTCCCAATGTTGAGCGGAGCCGGCGAGTTGAGCTTCGCGTCTCATCACGCGGCGCGACAGTAATAGTTGAGGAGCCCGCCCAGACGCGGACGTCGGCGAATGCCGCCGACAAGGGCGTCTCTCGCCGGCGCGCCCTCGATCAGTTCGTTCGCCAGGCCTTGCTGATTCCGCTCACACGGGTCGCGCCGGTTGGAGAGGTTGAGGTGGAACATCTTTTCGTCATTGTTCTTATTCCACGCGCCGGTCCCGAGCGATCGTCTGAGCGTCTGGTACGGCAACTCCTCTCGTCCCGGCGGTCGTCAAGCTCAAACCGAACGAGGGGCCTCTGGAACGGGAAGACAAAAGAGATGAACGCGCTGTGTGATTGGTTCCTTAGTGTCGTACTGTTTAGGCTCTTCACTATCCTTCCACTGGATCCACAGATTGTAGCGATCAAGACCTATCTCATTAAGAATATCCTCCAACGAAGTCCCATACTTCGAGAGTTTGTTGCCATGAATCTCAACTGCAAGTCTTGGCCTCTTCGACAGAACTCTCTTCGCTCCTTGTAACACCTGATACTCGAACCCTTCGACATCGACTTTGACAAAAGCAGGGTTCAAGTGGGCGTAGTTATCCAGACACGTCACCTCCACTTCCATGCCTTGCTTCGAAAAAATGACAGTTGAATCGGACACTCCATCAATCCTGATACGCCCTCTCTGCGCACCAACTGCTTTGCGCTCAAGGACTACGTTCGTAATTTCATTGAGGGCAATATTCTTCGCCAGGATGTCGCAGTTCTTTGGCAACGGCTCGAACGCGACAATCTTGCCCTGATCTCCAACCCATTTAGAAAAGAGAATAGCTGACCGCCCATGGTGAGCGCCGCAGTCGAGGACAACATCGCCCGGCTCGATCATGTGATCCCTTATGAATCTCATCTCGAACGAGAGCTGATCGGCCTGATCGTACCAATCGCGGCCATCTGTATCTCCTATCCAGAAGTCGAACACTAGTCCGTCAAGGTTCTTCTTCGTGAGATACGGCTTGAAATTCCTCTGGCGTAGGTCATAAAGGATCTTCTTGAGAGCCGTCCGTACAAATTGAGGAACTACCTTCATTGCTGTGGCAACGCCTTTCTTAACGCAATGTTATTCATTCCGTCATCAGCTGGATATACAGCGATCGCACGAATAGGGCGGCGCGCGAGTCCGCGATTGAATGAGCGTTGCCGCCATCAACAAGCATGGGCAGATAGCTATCAAAGCTGGGCTACCGCAGTGAACGACAAAGGTCAGGTTCGTGGCTGGGCCGCAGGCGGTGGTTTGGGAGTCATGCCGTGTTGTGGGAAACAACCGCGCCGAAGAACTGAAACCATTTGGGGTTCAGTGGACAGAGTCCAGCGAGCGCTTCGAGGACGCTATCGATCTCTTCGAGCGCGGTCTTCATGTCATCAATTTCTTTCCGTTTGCTGTTGAGCTTGTCGAGTGTAGGATAGGCGTCACGTGTCTGGAAACTTGGGCTTAAGGGAGAAGCAAAGATGGAGAAACAGCTAACCATCGCTGCCTATTGGGCCGGCATCGTGAGCACGGGAGTTGCGCTGATCACACGAGCACTTGCGCTGTTTGGTGTCCTTGCTTTTGCTTCCATTGCGGCTCCTGGGAGAAATCCAATTTCCTATCGCACCTTCCTCGAAGGCGCTCAACTCTTCTTCCTGATGGCGATTGCAGGTTCCGTTCTCGTCTGGGCGAAATCGAATAAGACATAAGGCGCCCGAAGCATCCGCGGTCCGGTGTCAACGCACCAGCGGCTGACGCGGATGTGTGTACACTCAGAGCCTTACTCTTCCACCGGATGGCCGGCCGCTCGGGCTGAACGAAGGGCATGCCGCAGCGTAAGCGATTCCGGAGCTTGGCCTTGTCCAGCTTGGTCAACGTGTATTGCGGCAACGCTCAAGAACGGCGGGGTAGCCGTTGCAAGGGCGGCGACATCCCATAACCGCAGAACTGGGATTAGTATCTTTGATCGTCTCTTCGATCTCATGCGAAGAGCAGGAGTCTCAGTCTTGGGCCGACTGGAGACGGCTTCAGCCGACTTGAACCGAAGGTTGACGGACGCGTACCGAGCGACAGCGCTCGACTTGGTGGACAAGCAAATCGCGCTCGGCGGGGCGCGATTGGCCAAGTTGATTACCGACAACCTGCGGTGAAGTCTGAGCTTGATCGTAAAATCGATGCTGACGCCACGCAACCCTCAGGAGTACCGCCAGGATCGGCACGTTCCTTAAGGAAGGTAACGATGCGATATTCCGCCGTGCCCGCATCGATTTTCACCGCATTGCTCGCATCGGCCGGACCGCATGCTCAGGATAGGCGGCCGCAAGAGGCGACCGCGTGCGGGATCAGCGACGCGAACCTAGCAACGAAACCAACTTCGGGACTGAGTGGCGAACGCGCTGATTTCGTATGCAAAGCGATGATCGAAGAAGGCCGAAGCTTGAGGGAACGGCTCGAGGCTCTGAGTCGGCAAGGGATTCGTCCGATGATGCTGGTGGTGCCACTTGTCCCGTTCGCCGATTGGGACTTCTATTACGTTCAAGGGCCTTTCTTAGCATGGGAACCGAATCCAGGGCAGTCGCTCGCCGCCGTCAACGTCCCTAGGGGGTTCGTAAGCGATCTTGCCAGCATCCCAAGGGTCTTTTGGCAAGTTCTGACGCCTCAAGGTCGATATGCCTATGCAGCGGTGGTCCACGATTATCTCTACTGGGTGCAAACCAGGCCACGCGATGAGGCGGATGAAATTCTGAAGTACGCGATGCAGGATTCAGGCGTCGACGCATCGACGGTCACGATCATCTTCACGGCAGTACGCGAGTTTGGACAAACCGCGTGGGACGCTAACGCGAAGCTCAAGAAGAACGGCGAGTGTCGCTTCCTGGATTTGTCGGCGTTCCCGCCTCACTTGACGGATACCTGGACGACATGGAAGAGAAACCCGCGCGCGTTTACGGAAAAGACTTGTCAGGCCAGCTAAGGCCAGCAAGGATGTTAGCGACCATTCCAGGAAGCCCTTCATTCGAAGGCGCTGCATCTCGGCGCGAAGCGTCCACGGAGGACCAATCTTTACGGTCGTGGACAACGACGGCACCTTTAGCGGTTTAGACCAAGCTCCGACGGTCAACAACTCTGGCGTTGTTGCGTTCGCCGGTCAGCTCTCTACTGGAGTTGACGGTATCCTCACCATACACAAAGGCGTCGTCACAACGATTGCGGAGTCATCGGACCGTTCCATTTCTTTGGTGGTGGCCCTAGCATCAGTGATTCTGGATGGGTTGTGTTCCAGTCGATCGCCCTTGTACCATCGACACGCGCAAGCCGTCACTACGGAAGCTCATGCGTTCCTGGAGCCTCCACTAGAGGCTCGTGGATCCGATCACGCGCGAGTCAATGGCCAAATTCTTGGCCGCTTGCGCTCACGCCCGGATCTGCGGATCCTTACGCTCCCAGTTGCGTGCGATGTTCAAGGATCTCTGCGTTGGAACGCGGGCAAATGACTATGACGTCCCCCTGATGGTCGCTACATCAATGATTCAGGCGGGTCGGAGCGAGGGTGTCACGATGCGTATGACGGTGCGGACAATCCCCACCCTTGTCGTTGCAGTATCGCTGGTCGTGAGCATCGTACTTGCGCGGTCGTTCGTCGGTGCATGGCTTTCGGTGCCAGCGTATGACACGTCATGTGATGGCGACGCGTATGACAAATGCATAGCGAGCGCAAAGACGTTTCTCGATCGTCATTATGCTGAGACGAAAGATCCTTGCGACAAGATTGGGGGCTTATTGGTCACCTCGCCTCAGCCCGCATTGGCGACCGTAACGACTGTCCTCTCCCCGTCACTATTCGTTGATTCGCGTCCCGCTTCGCCCTGTGCAGTACACCGGGCTGACGATCCCTTTGAAAGGAGACGAAGATGAGTAACAAGTCGGAACCCAAGCCCACAGCTGAGGAGGCCAAGAAGCACCTGGAATCGATTGCGGGTGGAGCCCTCGCAACGGAACAGCTGCGCGCGTTCCGCTTCCCGGTCGCCGCCTTCGATTACACCTCGGGGTCTTCCTCGTGGAGAAGTCTCATCGTGTTTCCGCAGTCCGGCCTCAGGTGCAACGATGCCAATCTCCTGGACGCAAGCGGACTCGCCACCACTGCAGCCAACGGTCAGGCGACATTCCTGCTGAGCAGTTTTGTGTGCCTACCGCTGGTGCGCGCCTTTGCCGCGCCCATCAGCCTGTTGGCAACCGCACGCTCCGAAAGCCCGTTTTTTGTAACCACGACGTGCACCCTTGTGCCTGACCCGAACAACGCAGCGAGCGTCAACGATCTGCAGATCACGTTGTACGCGTGGGATGCCACCGGCAAACCAGCGCCCTCCGTCTCCATCGACTGGCGCTGCCGACTGGTTTCGCTGCCGATCATTCTCTGACGCGGTGATAGAACCGGTGGTGCCGGGTGCCGGGCATGGCCTGCCGACTGAATTGCTTGAGCTGGTTCCCGTCGCCGTACGATACGGATGCCGGCTGTGGTCGCAACCGTTGAAGGCACATCGGACGCGGCAGCTTGAGAAACGGCTTGCTGTGGGCGGCGCTTGGCGGGACTCCGGCTTGGTATTCACGTCTCCCGTCAGAGCGGCGCTCGAGCCGCGAAATGTCCGCCCGAGAATTTCGGTGCGTGGTGGTCGCTGCGGACCTACCGCCGATCCGCTTTCACGATCTGCGGTACACGGCCGCGAAGCTCCTGCTCGCGCAAGGCGTCGAGGCCCGGACCATCATGGAAACGCTCGGCCACTCGCAGATCAGCCTCATGCCTCATGTTGAACACGTACAGTCACGTATTGCCGGCGTTGCAGGTGGGCGCGGCCGCGAAGATGGACGCAATTCTGCCCCGTTAGGGTTTCAGCCGGGGCACGCTCACCAGAGAATCCGCGAAAATCTTCGGAAACTTGGTGAGCCGGGGGGGAATCGAACCCCCAACCCGCAGATTAAGAGTCTGCTGCTCTGCCAATTGAGCTACCGGCCCGATCGGAGGAAAGGGAAACCCGAATTCTAGCACAGCGCCCTCGCACGGCACTATTCCGCCGCCAGTGTGCTCGCATGTGACGCAACCGCCTGCCAACGGCCGTCGCGTCTGATGAACACATCAGTGAATCGGATGCGTGCGCTCACCGGTGTGCCGTTCATCCTGGCGCTCACCGTCGTGCGTCCGCGCACGACGGCCGCGTCTCCGAACTGCATCACGGTCACATCGTCGATCACGTTGCTGTCGAATGTGACCGCCTCGAAGAACGTGCCGAGCACCGTCGCGCGACTCAGGATCTGTCCGTCGGCCTGCGTGACGCTCCATTCCGGCGCCAGGACGCTTTCGATGTACGCGCGATCGTGCTGCATCCACGCGCGCGCCAGGTCCTGCTGGATCTTCATCAGTTGATGCTCATCATCCGAAGGCGAGTTCTTCATCTCTACGACCCCTTAGTTCTTCCGCCGGCCACCAAGATGCGATACGCTCAATCCATGCGCGCCCGTAGCTCAGTTGGATAGAGCGGCAGGCTTCGAACCTGTAGGCCGGGGGTTCAAGTCCCTCCGGGCGCACCAACCCCTTTTACGCACATACACTTTCTCCAGAATTCTCCCGTCATCTGCGTCATTCGTGTCTTCCGGCATCATCTCGCGGGTCGTGTCTCCCTCGGCAGTCCACGAGGGGAGTTCGGCGGGTGACCGGAAGGCCACGCCTGTGAACAGTCTATCGAATCGCGTCCGAGGTCGAAGTTAGATCCGTTGCCCGTCGGCGCGATGCGATACGAACTCGCCCGAGTGCGTTAGCGAGTGCCTTAGTATGTAGGGACTACTCAATAGCTCATGCGCGCCCGCAGGATTGCCCCGCTAACCTTCACCGCCATGGTGGCAGCGGGAGTACTTGCCCCATGTCGAACCGTCAGCGCGCAACTTGTTTTCCAGGTAGTCCACGCGTTCGATGGAACCGAAGGGGGGCTTCCTGACGCGGCCCTCATCCAGGCTTCCGATGGGAATTTTTATGGGTCCGCCAACGGTGGCGACTCTTCCTCAGGCAACAACTGCTTCTTCGATCAACGCGGGTGCCCCACGGTGTTCAGGATGACTCCCGCAGGCGCTGTCACCGTCCTGGTCTCGTTCCCATCCGGCTACATTTCCGGCGATAACGGTGGTTCCTCGGCCCTCATCCAGGCCACTGACGGGAATTTCTATTTTACGAATGCGGGAGCCAGCCGAAGTTGTGCATTTAACCTGGGGTGCGGATTTGCCCTGCGGATGACTCCAGGAGGCGCCGTCACGACCCTGCACGCTTTCAGTCCCGCGGAGGGCGTCTTCCCCCGAAATGCCCTGGTCCAGGCCGTCGACGGGAATTTCTACGGGACCGTGTTTCAGGGCGCTGGCTTTCCCGGGACAGCTTTCAGGATTACTCCGACTGGCACACTCACCGTCCTCCACTCGTTCTCAGGTGGGCCGACGGATGGGGCCTACTCTTCAGCGGCTCTCATCCAGGCCGCCGACGGAAATCTCTACGGCACCACGACCCAGGGCGGCTCGGCCAACTTCGGTACAGTCTTCGTGGTGACCCCCGGCGGATCCTTCACGGTCCTTCACTCGTTCTCAGGTGGGGCGACGGACGGGGCCTCCCCTCAAGCGCCTCTCATCCAGGCCGCCGACGGGAACTTCTACGGCACAACACGCCGGGGGGGGCCGGCTGACCTGGGTACCGTCTTCAGAATGACCCCCGATGGCGCTGTTACGACCCTTCACGCGTTCGCCGGTGGGCCGACCGATGGCGCCTCACCTCTCGCGGCCATCATTCAGGCAAGCGATGGGAACTTCTACGGCACCACGAGTCAAGGTGGGCCAGCTGACCTCGGCACCGTCTTCGGAATGACTCCCGCTGGCGGCGTCAGCGTCCTTCACGCGTTCGCGGGTGGGCCGACCGATGGCGCGTCACCCCTCGCGGCGATCATTCATGCAAGCGATGGGAGTTTCTACGGCACCACGTCTCGTGGCGGAGTCACCGGACGGGGCACGGTGTTTCGTCTCATGAGTGTAGCCGAGCCGCGTTTGGGCCTCGACAGGCCGACTGACGGATCGACGACCGGTGAGAGCTTGACGGTCAGCGGCTGGGCGGTCGATCGTGGTGCGCTGCTCGGCACCGGCGTGGACGCCGTGCATGTCTATGCGTATCCGGAACCTGGCTCCGACACGCAACCTGTCTTCCTCGGCGCGGCGACGATCGGCGCGGCGCGCCCCGATGTTGGTGACGTCTTCGGAAGCCAATTCGAGAACTCCGGTTTCACGCTGGCGGTTGCCGGACTCCGGGTAGGTCGCTACCAGATCGCTGCCTTCTTGCATAGCACCGTCAGCAACACGTTCACGCTCGGGGCAAACGCGACCATCACGGTGACGGGCACGCGGGACTTCGACGGTGACGGCAAGACCGATCCGGCGATGTACCGACCGTCTCAAGGCGAGTGGTGGTGGCTGCGGTCGCGTGCGAATTACGCGAGCAACAGCGGCCCGGTGTCATGGGGCGGTGGTGCCGGCGCGATTCCAGTGCCTGGGGATTACGATGGCGACGGTCTGACAGATCCGGCCGTGTATTACCCGGCTGCTGGCGAATGGTGGATTCTGTACTCGACGAGCCACTTCACGACCAACAGCGGACCGGTCTCGTGGGGTGGAGGTGCCGCCATTCCCTTGCCGGGCGACTATGATGGTGACGGCCGGACCGACCCGGCCGTGTATTTCCCGTCTACAGGCGAGTGGTGGATTCTGAATTCGACGAGCCACTACGCGACCAACAGCGGCCCCGTGACGTGGGGCTTCAGCACCGACATCCCGGTGCCCGCGGACTACGACGGCGACGGCAGAACGGATCCGGCGGTGTACCGACCGTCGACTGGCCAGTGGTTCTTTCTCCACTCGACCACAAGCTACACGACCTCGGGACTGGAGGATTGGGGTCTCAGCACAGACACGCCGGTGCCGGGCGATTACGACGGCGACGGTATGACCGACCCTGCGGTGTACCGGCCATCCACCGGCGAGTGGTTTGTGCTGTACTCGAGCACCAACTACACGTCCAGCGCAGTGCAGAACTGGGGTCTCCGCACCGATGTCCCTGTGCCCGGCGATTACGACGGCGATGGGAGAACGGATCTCGCGGTGTATCGGCCATCGAGCGGCCAGTGGCTCGTTCTGACGTCGAGCAGCAACTACACGGCGTTCCTCTCGCTGACGTGGGGACTTCCTTCCGACGTCCCGATCCTCGGGCGTTGAGTTCGTCTCGGGCAAACGTTTTTCTCAGGTTCACGGTGAACCCCGTCCTGCGACGTGAGCGCCGCGGCCCCGCTGAACCTGCAAAGCCGCTTCTCATGATCCGGCGGTCCGTGGAGATTCCTCCGGCGCGCGCGCCCGACGTCGGACACGCTTGCGCGGCGCGTGCCGTTCGTATTGATGGGGTTGTGGTGGAGGGGTGTCTCAAACGGGACAGCCTCATCTGATCTCATTCGGTATCGTGACGGGCGAATCATCTGCGCGGCGGATCAGGGACCCGTACCTCGACCGCTCACGAGTCACGACGGGAATGCGTTCGAAGGACAGGGCAAATGACGCAGCGACTGATGCTCGCCGGACTCCTCGTGATCCTGATGCCGTGGCGGACGTCGGCGCAGCCCGCCAGCACCCAGGATGTTTGGGGCGACCATGGACTCCCGCAAGATCACCGCCGGGTCCGTACTCTGCCCGAGCACAGCAAGAAGCAGGCGCCGGTTGGTGTACCCGAGCCGTCGTCGCTGGCGATGCTTGCGCTCGGGGTTGGAGGCGTCGTGGCTGCGAGGACCCGCGCGGCGCGTCGGCGGTCCTCAAAGACGACTGAGCAGAAGCCGTAACGTTTATTCGTGACGAGATGGCCTGGCGCGCCAATCGTCCCGATTCCCACGACCGGGCATACAGGCTAGCGCGCCAGAGTGCACACTGAGTAGAAGTTGAAGATCGGCGACGTCATCGGACGATCCAGCCAGTACGCCCGAAAGAGCTCGGACGTCCGGAAATTGTCGACGATCGTCATGCGCATCTCGCGGGCAAAGCTCTGGATGTCCCGGATGCCGGAAAACCACGGGGCGCCCATGCTTTCGAAACTTTCGACGAGACGCGTGACCCCCGGATCCCCCGTGGTCTTGGAGATGACCGAGTCCGCCATGTAGTCGAACGACAGGCGGAACTGTTTCACGTGCTCCCGCAGCTCCGTGACGATCCGCTTGTTCTCGTTCATCCGCAGGTACATGGTGTTTCCTTCCCAGATGACATAGGTGGGCAAGTCGAAATCGAAGCCGTTCCGGCGAAGCAGGTCGATGAGCCCGTCCGTCACGTAGTTGCCCGGGATGAATCTGACGTTCACGTCCAGGCCCTCTTCCTCGTAGCGGGCCTGCTTCACCTTCAACGTTGCCGCATCGTCGATTTCGAAGTAGGTGACGCCCGGCCCGGGTTTTCGCACCGCTCGCGTATCGAGGCCCGCACCAAGGATGACCACCTGCGTGAACTGCGCACGAAGCTGTTGTTCGAGCACGTCATCGAAGTACTTCGTCCGGATCCTGACCAGATCTTTGACTTGAGGAAAGCTGGCGGCGACCAGGCCAGCCGCTCGCCTCGTTTCGTCGTTCAGGAAGAGCTCGACAACGGGGTCCTGGTACAGCGGGGCAGGTTCACGATTTTCCTCCGCCCGGAACTCTGCTACGACGAACGCCGTGCCACTGACTTTCTCGATCTTTGCCACGAATGCCTCCAGGAGATTTCAGTAAAAAGGGACAAACGAACGGGAATCTTTCCGCTCGGCCATTCGAGCATCGTAGCGGTCGTGAGCTGTGGAGTCGTGAGCCGCCGGTGAAGTTTCGGTGAGAACTACCGTCGGACGGAAAAATACGCTACCCTTAACGACTTGCGCGCCCGTAGCTCAGCTGGATAGAGCGACGGCCTCCGGAGCCGTAGGCCGCAGGTTCGAATCCTGCCGGGCGCATACCACCCGCTTTGCTCGTGATTGCGCCGCGCCGTCTTCCGGGAAGCGGCGCGACTCGCTTCGCTCGCCGCGACCGGTTCCGAATCCTGCCGGGCGCACCATAAAGGTTGGTAGGCCGACTTTCCCGAGGAGCAGACTCCCAACAAGAGCCTTTCCGGTGAACCGATAAGAGCGGCCTTCCGGTTTCAGTGTTAGGGGGCCGGCGAGGACGGCGGACGCTATCCGACCATGCTCTATGTGAAGAGTCTCCTCGTCGGCATCGGCGGCGCGATAGTCGCTTCCGTTTTGTGGACCGTCGTCTCGTTCTGGTTGCCGCTGTTCGTGCCCATGCTCGTGCGCCGGATGTTGAATCGGGGCGGAGCAAGCGGTGCTCGGATCACTAGTGACTCGATCCTGCTCGCGGCGCTCGGCGGGTTCGTCGTTGCTGCATTGTGGGCGTTGCATCGATTCCGCGTGATGCCTTGACGGGCTGCGCGGATCATGCTGAGGACTGGCAAGCGGTGCGAGCTGCGGCATCATCGGGCGCTGTTGCAGACGCCACCGCAGCCAGCGGCCGACGAGGGCAGCGTGGACCTCTCCAGAGCCGGATCACGCTGCAATTCCTGCGAATTTCCCCGTGCAACCTTTGTAGCGCCCCCGGGCGCATACCTCGCTTCGCGAGGAAACCGAAACTTAGAACTCTCAACGCTCAAGAGCATTGCAGTCTGTGGCAATATGACTGCCACTCAACAACCCCGCGAGTCGACCCAAGCGGTGACGTTGCCAGCGGCAGAGTATGCCGGAATCCAACCGGCAGCGATGACAGCCTGCGAGTCCTGATTGCATGGACTCCCGTCGGTAAGCACCACGAGGATCCATGTGTTCTGCTCGTTACCTCACGTGATCCCAGGCATCGGTCAGGAATCCGTGCTGGCCGGTCAAGAGGTCGTGCAAAGAGCGGAACTGCCCAGCACTACGTGCCAGCAGCCGCGCCGTGTTCGAGAGACTGAATCTCTCCACGATCCTTGATCGGGACGACTGGTGTTATGTCCTCGGGTGCCGAATACAATGCGATCAAGCCTGGTGCCGGATTGGCGGTGCCGTTATTGACCGCGTCGTGCAGCACCGGAATCTCAACCGATGACGATGTCCTGAGCGCGATCGCTCTGATACCGCAGCGTGTTTGCGTTCCCGGGGGCGAGGTCGAACAACTGCGAGTAGAGCGCGAGGTCCTGTCCGTAAACGCGCTGAGCGGGAGCAGACGAGAGGCGAGGATTCACGATGCACCTCCGGAGACGGTGAGCGAGGGAGACGAACCTGCGGATGATTGACTTCGGGCCCCGTCAAATCAAGGTCGTTTCGCGCTATTTCCGCCAGCTGGGCCGTGAAGCTACGGAGCCGCCGAGGCCACGAGGCCAGGTCCTCGGGATCCGAGTCATCTTGTTCTCTTTGCTTTCTTGATCTGCCGTGCCGCGCGCGCGAGGTCGACGCCCTGCGACGTCAGCAGGTCCTTCCAGAGATCGCCGACGTTCCGAAGGCGTTCGGGTACGGTCGCGATGGTAAAGTCGCGGCGATCGACGCCCTCGTCGACTTCCTTCCAGGACAGTGGCGTCGAGACACCTGCGTAGTCGCTCGCGCGCGCGCTGTATGCGGACGCGAGCGTCTTGCCGAGGATGTTCTGCAGGTAGTCGACGTAGACGCGCTTGCCGCGCGCCGCGACACTCCGTTCGATGGTCGCCACCCTCGGATGCTTCTGCACCACCATCGTCGCGACAATCTGGCAGAAGAGCAAACCAGCGTCGTAGGGCGTCTCCGGCGGGAGCGGAATATAGACATGCAGGCCGTCGGCCCCGGACGTCTTGGGCCAACCGATCGCGCCGACGAGCGCGAGCTCGTCGCGGATCCATCGCGCGACGTCCAGACACCGCTCGAAAGGCGTGCCTTCTGCCGGATCGAGATCGAGCGCCACGTGATCGGCGACGTAGGCATGCTGGACGCGCGAGAACCACGGATCCTGCGAGATGGCCGCGAGCTGGGTCGTGTACATCAGGTTCTTCAGGGATCCGCCGATGATGTGCGACCGTGCTTCGGCGACTTTCACGACTTCGGTTCGCACGCCCGGCGGCGCGCTTTCGGCGCGATGCTGATAGAAGGGTTTCGCCGCGACGCCGTTGGGGAAGCGCTTCATCACCAGTGGACGATCGGCGATGACCGGCAGCAGATACGGCGCGACGCGTGCGTAGTAGCGAAAGAGGTCGCCTTTCGTCAGCTTCAGCTTCGGCCAGAAGATCTTGCCGAGGTTCGTGACCCCGAGCTCGTCGCCGTCCGGCAAGGTGAGCTTGCCGTCGCGTCTGGATTTTTCGAGGGCCGAGAGCTGCTCGACGAGGTCGCCGGTGTCGATCGTCGCTGGCTGGACCTTGCCGCGCTTCGACGTCTTCATCGGCGTCTTCATCGGCGCCTCCCGTACGCGCGGCTCCTCACGGCGCACGTCCGTGGCCTTTTTGTCGTCGCGCAGCCCCAGATACACCGGATGCCGGAGCTTCCCATCCGTCGTCCACTCGGTGAACTTCACCTGGGCAACCAGCTCGGGCTTCACCCAATGCGCCTTCTCGTTGGACTTCACGCGCTCTTTGAAAGCCGACGTGGGCGTTTCGAGCGGCCTGAGGCGTCGCATGACACGCGCGAGCTCATTCTCGGTGAAGCCCGTGCCGATGTGGCCGACGTAGGTCAGGCCGCCGACTGCGTCCTTGCCGTCGTAGACGCCGAGCAGCAGCGCGCCGAAGTACGTGCGCGTCTGCCTCGGTTCGGTCCAGCCGCCGATGACGAACTCCTGCTCGTGCACGATCTTCAGCTTTCGCCAGTCGGGCGTTCGTTTCCCGGACTTGTAGAGCGATGCGGCGTGCTTGGCGATGAGTCCTTCCCAGCCTTCCGCCAGCGCCACTTTGTAGAGTTCGGCGCCGCCGCCGCGTACTTGTGTGCTGATGCGGATGACGGGTGAGAGCGCTCGCGCGAGAATTCGCTCGAGCGCCTTGCGGCGTTCCGTCAGCGGACGGTCCCGCCAGTCGGTGTGCTCCTCTTTCAACACATCGAACGCGATGTACGCAACCGATGGTTCGGACTTTGATCCGGCCGCGTCCGATGGCCCCGACAGGTGGATGCGGCCCTGGAGCTGCTGGAACCCGGCGGGTTTGCCTTTGGCGTCCAGAGCGACGATCTCTCCGTCGAGCGTCACGGGCGCCTTCAGCCGACGCCCCCACGTGGCCAGGGCGCTGGCGATCTCGGGGAACTGGTGCGTCTTCTCATTGCCGAGCCGCGACCACAGCTTCACGCCGTCCGGGCTGATCTCCGCGATTGCGCGGATGCCGTCGTACTTCGGCTCGTAGACCAGCTGCGGGTCGTCCAGCGGGGCGTCCATCAGGGACGCCAGCATCGGTTCGAGCATGGGGGAATGCTAACCCGGGTCCTCCTGAACCAGCTGTATAGTGTTCCCCCATGCCATCCCTTTTTCTCCTCCCGTTCGTCGTGGCGATGCAAGCCGCTGCCGCTCAGGCACCGCCCGCGCCTTCGTCCACGACGACGTCGAGCGTCTACATCAGCGCTGACGAAATCGCGACGACGCTCAAGAACTCGATCGCGAACAACGTCGTCGATCAGCCGATCAAGGCCATGGATATCGTGACGCCCGCGAGTCACCGCGCGTCGCTCGCGATGCTCCGCCGGACCAAAGAGGAGACGACCGCGCTCATCCACGAGCGGGTGACGGAGATCTATCAGATTGTCGAGGGGTCGGGGACTCTGGTCACCGGCGGCCAGCTGTCGGACGCGAAGCCAATCGATTTGACGCGGCTGAACGCCGGGCCAAGCCAGACCGGCGTGCATCAGGGCGGCGACAGCCGTCGCGTCGGACCCAAGGACGTGATCATCATTCCCGCAGGCACGCCGCACCGGTTCAGCGCGCTCGACGGTCCGATTACGTATCTCGTGTATCGCTTCGAACCCAGGCCATGATGGTTGTTTGTTGTTTAGTTATTCGGTTGGTTGTTGGTTGTCAATTGTAGGTGTTGGTGGTTGGTCGATAGGGGACCAATCCAACAGCCAACACTAACAACCAACACTAACAACCAACACTAACAACCAATAACCAACAACCAACAACCAAAATCTAGTCCGTACTGTATCGGTCGTTGAACCAGGGCTCCGCGCTGTTCGAATAACCGCGAATCTCCCAGAACCCGCGCCGGTCCTCCGCGAGGAATTCGATTTTGCGGATCCACTTGGTCCCCTTCCACGCGTACAGCTTCGGCGTAATCATCCGCACCGGTCCGCCATGCTCGCGCGGCAGCGGTTCGCCCTCCCACGTGTGCACGAGCAGGACGTCATCGTCCACGGCGCGAGCGAGCGGGAGGTTGGTCGTGTACGGAATGTAGCTGCCGGGCATGAAATCGTAGCCAGTGCACAAGACGTGCTTCACGTGGTCGTGAGGGACGGCGAGCTCCGCGATGGTCCGGAACCGTACGCCACGCCAGTGGTTGTCGTAGCGGCTCCACGTCGTGACGCAATGAAAATCGCTCACGTCGTCCACCTGCGGAAGCGCGAGAAGCCGATCCCACGTGAGCGTGAACGGATTCTCGACCAGTCCGCCGACCTCGAGTTTCCAGTCCGTTTCGGAAACATCTGGCTGCTCGCCGAGATCGAGGACCGGCCAGTTGTGAACGGCATGCTGCCCGACCGGCAGCTGCGGCATGCCATGACGATTCGCGGGCCCGCTGCCTTGCGGACGCTTGCCCGCAAACTGGACGTTCACAGCGTTCTTGTCGAGCGCGATCTGGCGTTGAATGTAGCGCTGGCGTCGTTCGACGAGATCCGGTTTGTCGCTCACGAACGTCATCTTATCGTGAGCGACGCGGCGAGCGTGGACCCGGTCAGTGCTCAGCCGACGCCGAACGGCGACGGCCCGCCTGGGCGGCGTCCGGCGGTGGGGGAGTCGGGCATGAATTCCGAGGCGCGCAGCTCGGGGCCGGAGGGCAGCGCCATTCGGCGGCGCGCTTTTTCTTTGTACATCCGCTGATCCGCATCCGCGAGGAGCGCTTCGTACGTGGTGCCGTCGTGCGGGAACACGGCTGCGCCGGCGCTGGCGGCGAGCCGAAGCCGTTTGCCGGTCCGGACTTCGAGCTGGATGTCCCCGATCAAGTCCTGCAGCTCGCGCCGCTTGTCTTCGGCCATCTCGCGGGTGCAGTCCGACAGCACCACGATGAATTCGTCACCGGCGTAGCGGACGCACAGGTCGTAGGGTCGGAGGCTTCTCTGTAGCGCGTTCGAGACCTCGCGCAGCGCATGGTCGCCGACGCTGTGGCCGTATGTGTCGTTGATGGTCTTGAAGCCGTCGATGTCCATGACGATCAACGCGACGTCCGTCTTCAACCGTTCTGCGCGCGACAGCTCGCGCGACAGGTGCGCGAACATCGAGCGGCGGTTCGGGAGTCCGGTGAGCGGATCGGTCAGTGAATCTTCCTGCGTCTGCTCGAAAACGATGGAGTTGTGGATCACGGGGCCGGCCTGTTCGGCGATGCGTTCGAGGAGACGCCGATGGTCTTCGCCGTAGTGATTCGGTTCGACGTGATAGAGCGCGAGACAGCCGATGAAGTTGTCGTTGAAGTGCAACGGGCAGACGATGGCCGATTTGAGCGCCGTGTCGATCTGGATGCCCGCGGCCGAAAACGTCACGCGCGGGTCGCCGTTGATGAGCATCCGGCGATTGTTCGCCACCCAGCCCGACAGGCCGGCGCCCTCGCGCAGCGTCGAGTTCAGCAGCCGCGGCGCGTCGACGCCGGCGGCGAACCGGCATTTCAATGTGTCGGTTTCGGCGTTGTGCAGGAAGAGCGAGCAGCCCGACCACGGCACCAGCTTCGACAGCTTCGACGAGATCAGCGCCATCGTGTCCTCGACACCGAGGCTCGTGCCCATGGACTGCGCGATCTCGTAGAGGGCGTAAATCTCGCGGTGCGCGAGCGCGATGTTTTCGAAGGCGCGGTTTCCGGTCGGGACGATGCCTGCCGTCTTCAGGCCGAGCTGCGTCGGCGGCGGCTCCAGGCGCTGCCGAACCTGTCCCTCCTCGCCGAATTCCTCCGCCAGCGTCGGCAGCAGCTCGATGAACACGGGAACCAGCCGCGGGTCGAGTGCGCGTCCGGTTTCGTGACGAAGCAGGCTGATGGCGCTGTCGTTGTTGAGCGCTTTGTGGTACGGCCGCTCGGTCGTGATCGCGTCGAAGTAGTCGACGATCGTCAGGATGCGCGCGCCGATGGGAATGTCCTCGCCCTTGAGACCCTGCGGATAGCCCCGTCCATCCCAGCGCTCGTGGTGGCTCAGGATGAGCGGCGCCACCGGATACGGGAACGGCACGGCGGCGATGATTTCCGCGCCGACCTGCGGATGAATCCGAATCTTCTGGAACTCTTCCTGGGTGAGCGGTCCCGGCTTCGAGAGGATGTGCTCGGGGACGGCGAGCTTGCCGATGTCGTGCAGCAGCGCGGCGGTCTTGACGCCCTGAATCGCCTGGTCCGACAGACCCGCCGCCTTGGCGAGCCCGGCCGCATACATCTGCACGCGGCGGATGTGCATCTGCGTCATCGCATCCTTCGCGTCGATCGCCCGCGCGAGCGCTTCAATCGTCGCGAGATGCAGGTCCGACGTCTGCTGGACGTGACGCTGCTCGTCCTCGACCCGGCCGAGGTACACCTTGTAGGTCCGGTAGGTCAGATACAGGGGCGCGAAGGTGAACGGCGCGATCCAGTAGCCGGCGTGCGCCACGAGCAGCGACGCCAGCGCCGCGGTGCCGGCGCCGACAAAGTAGCTCGGCGCACTCCAGAGAAAGTTGTTGTGCCAGGTCTTCGTGATCGATTCGCGGGTGGACAGCGCGATCGCCGCCGCGACGAGCGACGTGTTCATCAGAAAATACACGGTCGCCGCTGCCACGAGCGGCGCCAGCAGATCCACGATCGACATCGGTACGACCCGGCCGCCCAGCAACCTGAAGGCGAGTCCCGCGGCCTGCACGGTGATGACGAGGGACGCGATGCTGAACACCGTGCGATATGGCGGGTTGTCCTGCTTCGTATTGAGGTGACACTGGCCGATCGCGCTGCCCGTCGCCACGACCATCGTCTGGTGCGGGCCGAGGAGCAGCAGCGACGCGAAATCGACCGCGTACGACACCGACATCGTCGAGCCGCCGCCGGTCAGCGGCAGGTAGACTTTGAGCGCCGCCGTCGCCGGCGAGAGCACCAGCAGCGCGAAGAACAGGAACGGCTGCGTGAACGTCGCCGAGCGGATGCAATACCCGAAGACGAGTGCGCCGATCAAGACGATCGTCGAGACGTAAATCTGCGCCGCGCGGGGCAGGCGGGACATCAGTGCACCCGAGGCTCGGTGGATACCCAGTGCTCACCCCAGTCTTCCTTGAGCACGGCCCACAAGACCTGATCGACGTACTCGTCGTGCCGGCGCGCCGAGCGCCGCAGCACGCCTTCCTGCACGGCGCCGAGCTTGCGCAGCGCCCCGTTGGCGCGTCCGTTCTGCAGGAGGGCCCGCGCCTCGAGCCGATGTGTACCGATGACGCCGAACGCGAGCGACCCCGCAAGCCGCGCCGCCTCCAGAAACACGCCGCTGCCGCGAACCGAGGGGACGAGCGTGCATTCCCATTCGGCAGCCTCGAACGCGGGATCGAGCTGCCGCACCTGAAGAAGTCCGACGACGGTGCGCGACGGATTCAACGTGACGACGTAGGTGAACGCGCGGCCGGCGGCCCGGTCGCGCGGCGCAGATTCGATCAGTTGCTGAACGGCGAAATCCGCGACGGGCTCGTCGAGCCCAAAGCGTGAGGCGTCGGTCAGCGCACAGAGGTCGATCAGGGGACCGAGGTCGGACGGCGCGGGCTCCCGCAGGGTGACGGTGCGACCCACGAGGACGGGTAATTCCGTGCGCCAGGCAACGGTCGCCAGAGTCGGATCGGTCACGGTAATCCAAGTAGAGCTCAGCAACACCGGTTCCATGCTCGACCAATCGACTCAAGTAACTTTGAATCAAGCATTTATGATGAAATGACGGTTTGGTGTGGATCTCGATTTATGTGCGTTTATATGACAAAAGAGTCTTTTGTGTCGGCCTGTTGGCTGACTAGCTTATTGGGCGCGAAGGGGTTGCACGTCAGCTGGATCAATCCGAGACAGCTGTGCTGTTTAGGGGCACCGCCAGAACGTGTATAACTGTGCGGTGGACGACGATCGTGATGTGAAGCGTCCGCCGACTCCGCTGGCCGACGACCCCGAATTCCTCGACAGCCTGGTGGAACTGGATCGCGGTTTGACGTCGGGCCGGTCGTCGCATCAGGGGCCGGTGGGCCCGGTCGGCCGGTCCGCCGACCGGCGCCGGCGCCCGCGCGTGTGGTGCCTGAAGGACGAGCGGAGCCGACGGCGTCATCCGCGCGGCCGCTCCCTCCGTCGATCACAGCGCCCTTTGAATCCCTGACGAACTCAGGCCTTCCTGGCGAGGCCGCGCACGCCCACGGCCGGCGGCCGCTCCTCGATCTCTTTCCGTCTGAGGACAGCCGTCCCGGGCGATCAGCGGTTCGCACGCGACCGGCTCCGCCGGTTGCGCCGGCCGCCGACGCACCCACCACCGAGCGTGCGCCTGTCGCGCACCGTCGCGATTCGGCCCAGTATCCGGACCGCATCGAGCCCATGGATCGCTCGATCGACACGGCATTTGCCCTCTCGTCGGATCCGCGGTTCTTCTATCACAGCACGCCGCACGACGCCGCGTGCCAGCAGCTGTTGACCGCGATTGGTCGCCGCGAAGGACTCGTGGTGGTGACCGGCGCGTTCGGCGCGGGCAAGACTACTCTGTGCCGCACGGTCATCGAACAACTCGGTCGCCGCACGCTGACGTCGCTCATCACCGATCCGTTCGTGTCAGGCGAGGAGCTGCTGAAGCAGATCCTCGCGGACTTCGGCGTGCTGTCGCGCGACGAGCTGGCGCGCGGAGCGTTGGCGACGCGCCACGAGCTCAGCACGACACTCCAGGCATTCGTCGAGTCGCTGGCGCCGCTCGATGCGAGCGCGGTGGTCATCGTGGACGAGGCGCAAAACCTGCCGCCGGAGGTCTTCGATCAGGTCCGCATGCTCTGTGAGGCGGCCGATACGTCGGCGCGTCTTCAGGTGGTGCTGGTGGGCCAGCCTTCGCTCAACGAACGGCTTCGCCGGCCGGACAACAAGTCGCTGCACGCACGAGTGGCGGTCCGATGCTCGCTCGAACCACTGCCGCAGGATGAGATCGCCGATTACATGGCACACCGCATCGGTATCGCAGGTACCCATACGGGCGTGACGTTCGACGAATCCGCGCTCGCCCGGATTTTCGCGCTCTCTCAAGGCGTCCCGCGGATGGTCAACCTGGTGTGTGAGCGGGCGCTGGTGCGCGCGCACGAGGCGTCGACGACGGTGATTTCCGAGGCCCTCGTCGACAGGGCGGCCGACGACCTGGACCTCACCGTGCCGCGCGTCGGCCCGCGCCCTGCGGCGCGTTTCGCCCTCGTGGCCGCGCTCGTGCTGTTCGTCCTGATGGGTGCCGCGGCGGCGGCGTGGGTCTTCCGTGACGCGGTCGGCCGCACGCTCGCGCAGTGGCGGGCGCCCGGGACGACGCAGTCATCGCCGTCTCGTTGACCGTTTCACGTCGGAGCGCGAGGGCTTCAGCCGAGCGAGATGTCGGACGCGAAGGTTTCAGCCGAGCGATGTATGAGGAGCGCGAGGCTTCAGCCGAGCGATGACAGGGTGGGGTGGATGACGGGATTCCGCAGGGTCGGTGATGCTTGATCCTTTGCAGTCACAGCCAATCCCATTTCATTCGGAGAATCGCGCTCGCCGGCTATCGTCAGTGACACTGATCCCAACTCGTACCAGGGAGTCCGTTAGCTTTTTGTTAGCCGTCTCGGCGTAGAGACGTCGGCGGATTCACAGAGGTTGACAGAAATTTTCTTGGGTCGCGATAGGAACCTGCTACACTGGCTCTAGTTCATTCGTTCGGCAGAGGCCCGTTTCACCTGCAAGAGGCCCAGAGCAGGAGACACGAGGCCTTTTGTGTTGTACGGGCAAGATTCACAAGCCGCGAAATCGGATCGAGACTTTCACACTCTCACGATCCGCGTTCCTCCCAACCTTCACCAACGTCTCGACCAGCTCGCGCGCGCTGACGGAGAAACCGTTGCGTCAGTCGTCCGGCAGATGCTCCGCAGCGGCCTGGAAGTGCGGCAAGGGGCGAAGTAGATGCCGGCCTCAAAGTCGTCCGGCAAGCCTGTGCTGTTCGAAGGCAAACCCGTCCCGCGGTTCGATGATCTGCCCGACTTGCTGACCCCAGAGGAAGCGCGCCGCTTTCTCCGACTGTCCAGAAATTCGATGTACGCGGCGCTGAAGAACCTGCCGCATATCACGATCGGTCGCTTGTATCGAATTCCGAAGTCAGCGCTGCTCGGAGAGACAAAGTGACTGACGCTCGCAGAGTGCCGTCGGATGTAAAGCCGATGCGCTTTGCGCTGGATCGGCTATTCGGGGACACGGCGCGAACTCGTCAGACTCAGAGTCGAACTCGCAAAAGCGCGACGGATATAAAAGGCAAACGTCACGAGATCGTCTCGCGGCAACCCACAAATAACGTCAAGAAAAGCTAACAGCCAAATGCCCGTCGCCGGTTCACAGCCCGTACGTGACACAAGCCAAGTTCGGGCTGGCCCGCGGCCGATGGCTCCGAATCTACGCCGCGTCAGGTTCTGCCGGTGCAGGCGTCTTGACGGCCCAGAGTCTACCCGACGCTGACGACTCGGATGACCGGAGTCATCATGTATTTGGAGTTGCTATTCGGGTTGCCGTTGCCATTTCCGTTGCCACTGCCCGTCTGACGCACCGATTGATCGCCGTCAAAGTCGAGGGTCATCTTCGTGCCGGCGCCGGTCACAGTGAACTCGTGATTCAGGATGACTTGGCCGGACGGAATATCGACCGCTGCGCTCGTGCCCGCAGGCGCCGCGATGCTGGCCGCGCAGGGAGTGGCTGATGACGAGGCGTTGTCGAAATAGATGCTCGCACTCATGACGTTCAAACGAACCTGCGTGTACTTGCCGCCAGGCAGCAACGCAACCCCGAGCACATCGGTGGCGCTGTTCGTGAGTTTCTTGAGGTCGCATGTGCGGGACGTGGACGATACCGTCTTCCACTCGCCGGTATCAGCGCTGTGGACGCTAACGTCGGAAAACGTGACGAGCAGGGCCTTGGCATCGCTGAACGGGCTGTCGGTCAGAAACACCGACATTTGGCCCGTCGCACTGGTCGTGCCTCCGCCGGTCTGCGTCGAATTGGACGTCGTGCTGGGCGTGGCCGGGGTATTGCCGCTCGAACACGCCAAGGCTCCAACCGTAAGGACAACAGCCGCTGCAATTGAAGGCCACGTCTGAAATTTACGCATGGATACTCCTGTTACGATCGTCACTGCTCACCCCAGTCTGAATCGCAAGGCGCGTACCCCGCTGTTGATGTCCACGAACGTCCTAGCAGTCAAGCATTTCGCTGATTCAGGGCCCGTGCAAGATCGCCTGCTGGGTCATACGAAACAGGGGGGCAGTGTCAGATTTGCACGACACCGACGACTCCGCCGGCAGGCGGTTGATGGGAGTGCGGAAGAATGACAAATTCGTAATTGGCCGTCGGTGTGCGACGACGAAACGCAAGAGCGCTTCTCTCGAGGCTACTACGCCGATGATCTGCGGCGGACCGGCTGGAGTGGAAGGCCGCCGTTCTCGGCTATACTTAGCGGCATGAATACACGAAAGAACGCGGCCGCCGTCGCGTTGGGGCGTCGTGGCGGACACGCGCGAGCCAAAGCGCTCACGGCCGCGGAGCGGCGCGCGATTGCGACGAAGGCCATCCGGGCCCGGTGGTCGCGGGTGAAGAAAGGCGGCGCGCGATGAGCGACGATGGCTTCAGCGATTCGCCGTTCGTGCATAACGCTCGGCCTGCAGCGCAGCGTCAACCAAAGCCCGGTGAACTGGTCGATGAGTTCTATTGCGAGAGGAATCAAACGTTCTATCGCGTTGAGCTACGCGATCACGGGAAGTGGAGTGTCGAGGCGCAAATCCTCGATCCCGTGGATCTGGTGATCGGCCAGCGCTTCACGAATGTCGAAGCTGGCGATCGGACAACACCGGCGCAGGAGTTCGCAATCGCCTGGGCGAAGAATTGGCGAGCGCACATCGAGAAAGGCGGGGCGTGATGCCGTTCGATGGGGTTCTGAACCGCCGACAGGCTTCAGTGCAATCGAGTCAGTGTCCAGAGGAGCGCCGAGAACGTGAGTGCTCCGGCGCCAGCGGCAACGGCCGCGAGGGTGGCCCACACGACGACCCGTCCGACGGTTTCGTAGAGTCGACGTTGAGAATCGCGGTCGTCCCAGAAAGAACTCAGCGTCTCGGTAGCGGTGAGGAGAAAGTGCATTCGGAGCTTTGAAGGTTCCAAATAGTGACGCAACCGCTGAGAAGCCGAGACCAATTGGAGCACGACTGAATTCTAGTCTGAACTGGGCCCTTACTGACGAGCTGAAGATGAAGTTCCAATCAGTCCCGGACACACGGATGAGACCGGCGACAGTAAAAGGCAGCGCGTGATGGCCACGCTGATAACGACGCTCACGTGTCCCGCGTGCGGACATCGGGCCATTGAGACAATGCCAACGGATCGGTGCGTGTTCTTCTACGAGTGCGAGGCTTGTAAGACCTTGCTTAAGCCGAAGCCCGGCGACTGCTGTGTGTTCTGCTCATATGCGGACCGGCGGTGTCCGTCCATGCAGGGAGAACGACCTTGCTCAGCGGACGAGAAAGGCCGCGCGTGATGACCACGTTGACGACCACCACGATGACGTGTCCGGCGTGTGGACAGAAGACGGTCGAAACCATGCCCACGACGCGCTTCGTGTTCTTGTGGGAGTGTCCGAGTTGTAAGACAGTGCTCACGCCGAAAGATGGGGACTGCTGCGTTTACCTCACGTACAGGGACAAACCATGCCCATTCCGTCAGAAGCAACAACCGTGGCCAGACTAGAAACGCCATCGAGAAAGGTGGCACCACGAACGACGACGGCTTCAGCGACGACCCCTACGCGTGGAACGCGAGACCGCGCGGCCAGCGCGTCAGCCGGTGCCTGTTTGAACTCATCGACGAGTCCAGTCTCCTGTCCGGAAGGCTGTGGTATGGGAGTCTAGAACTCTTTCCGGACGTCCAGACGTTAACGGTCTGTCGGCCGCGACTGTCGAGTGCCCGGTGAGAGTTCGCCGGCCGCTTTGGTCAATCTTCTCTCACACTTTTCCCACTCGTCCTGCTTGCACTGGCCTTTTCGACAGTCAAACTCACACACCGCGATGTCTTCCGGTACGTCCTGCACGACTAATCCTTTGGCCCACTGTCGAAATCGCGTCAGACGATTGCCCAGTTCGTGCTGCATCACCAGGTCCTCGCGAATTTGATCCAAACAGAACGACCCTAACTAGTCAAGCGACTAAGCCCGGTCGGAAGGGTCTCACATTGTGGCGATTTTCAAATGCACCAAACCGACAGCGGCGATAAACCCTTGCCGACCTCTCCGTCGGAACACGAAGCACCGGCCGTAACCGGCCCACGCGATCTATATGGAGAAAGGCGGGCGTGTGATGGTTGACGACGGATTCAGCAACGACCCGTATGTTCACAACCACCGACCAAGGCCGGCACGGCAGCCGAAGGCGGGAGAACTCCTCTTCGAGTTTTACCGCGCATCGGATCACAAGTGGTTCCGGTGCGAACTGCGGGACCACGGCGAATGGGGCGTCGAAGCGCAGCTCTTCCACTCCCCGACGTTCAAGCCGGCGACGTGTACTGGGTGGACATCCCCAAGGACCACGCCGTCGGTAGAGAACAATACGAAAACAGGCCGTACGTAATCGTTTCGCGCGTCGAGATCAACCGTCGCGGAACAGTCATAGGCGTGCCGTTCACCTCAGTCAAAGATCCAACGAAGATGAGTCAGCTGCCGCCGTACTGGATCTACATCCCGAATCAAGAACTCACCATTGATTGGGACGCTACGATTCAAGCGGCTGGCACCTTCGCAAAGTCTGAGCAGGTCCGAGTACTAGACCGAGAACGCTTGGGCACGAAGATTGATCGTGTATCTCGAACTGCGCTTGTTTCGATTCAGCTTGGGCTCGGGAACGTTCTCGATATTCAATAAGTGCGGGCTGGGAGCGCTGGCGTCCAATCGTTAGCCGTCCGTTAGCTTTGCAGGTCTCCACTCCCGAAAACACTCGAATTCTCAGTTGCTTCTGGAATTTGGGGTGGATGACGGGACTCGAACCCGCAGCCTCCGGAGCCACAGTCCGGCGCTCTAACCATTGAGCTACACCCACCATTCGGCCGAGACCGATCCTTGAGTGTAGCACGCGCCCTTCCTCTTATGAAGACGGCCGGACGTCCTCCTTGACCTCCTCCTTGACGTCGTCCTTCAATTCGACGAGCGCACCCTTCTCGATCTTCATCTTCAGAAAAGAGATCCGGCCGGCGTGCTTGAGTTTCGCGTCGTACATCAGCGCGTCCGCGCGTTGAATCAGATCTGCGGCGAGACGCCGTGCGATGAAACGCCGTGGCGCGAGACGGCCGAGCGAGAGGCAGACCACGCCGACGTCCACCGCGACGGGCTGCGAGCCGAGACGCGAATCTTCGACGGTCCAATTGTATCGATCGACGGCCTCGCGAAAGCGCTCGCCGATGGCACGGGCCTGGGTGCAGTCGTCGAGGTCCGGGATCATGAAACAGAATTCGTCACCGCCGAATCTGGCGTGCAGTTCCCTGGCGGGCACTGAACTGGGACGCTCCTGCGCGATCAGGTCGTCGGCTCGCACCTGTTCGCCGAGCAGGCGGGCGACGCGCTCGATGATGCGATCGCCGACGGCGTGGCCGAGCGTGTCGTTGTATCGTTTGAATCCAGTGATGTCCACCAGGCCGACTGCGCACCAGCGTCCGCGCTGTTCGAGGGCGAGAAACGATTCCAGCTGCTCGGTGAACCGGGCGAAATTCATCAGCTTCGTCTTCGGATCGCGGTGGGTCCGGTCCGTGAGTTCCGCGACCAGCGATTCGAAGTACTGCGAAATGCTGCTGACGGTGGCGTCCCTGGCCGACAGTTCTGTCTTGACGCGCGCCATCTTGTCAGCAAACCCGGCCGAGAGCGCCTGAATGGCTTCGTGTTTCGATTCCTGCCAGAGATGCTCATGTCGCGTGAAGACCGCGTCGATCGCGGCGAGCAGCGCCAACTCGGCCTCCGGGCTGAGCCGGAGATGCTCGCGCACCCAAGCCTGCAGTTCGCCGCGTGTTTGCGGCTGAGTCTCGGCGTCGAGGAAATCGTCTGAACGCATCGTCGGAAGTCGTGGCTCAGCCGTAAGCGGCCGATCGACTGAGCGCCTGCCAATACCGTGCCGATTGCGGACTGCGTCTTTTGCCGGGGGTGCGCTGGCGGGATTACTTCTCGGCTGACGCGATTCGTCGCAGGGTTTCGATTAATCGGTCTGTTTCTGCGCGAACCGCGGTCCAGGCCGCCTCGCCGCTGGACAGATCGCCCTGGCGGCCCATTTCCTCGAGCGACCGCGCGCCCTCGACAACCGCCGCGGCCTCGAAATTGGCCGCGGCTCCTTTTAGCGAGTGGGAAGCCCGTCGAAGCGAATCCGCATCGCCGGCGTCGAGTGCGTCGCGAATCCGCTGCAGGTGAAGCGGGGCATCGTCGACGAACAGGCGGCTGATCTCCGCCAGCAGCTCGCGGTCGCCACCGACGCGCGCCAGCACCTGATGGGACAGCTCGATGGCGGCTGCAGGCTCGCTGTCGGTGTCAGGAACCGCCCCCCCGTCCGCCAGGCTCTCGACGATCGAACAGAGCTTGCGCGAGTCGAGTGGTTTGGTCAGGTATTCGTCCATCCCGGCCGCGAGGCATCGTTCGCGATCGCCCTTCATGGCGTGCGCGGTCATCGCGATGATCGGGAGATGGCCGCCGGCCGACGTCTCGCGCTGGCGAATCGCCGCGGTCGCCACGAGTCCGCCCATCTCGGGCATCTGCACGTCCATGAGAACGACGTCGAACGTCTCGTGCTCGAGCGAGTCGACCGCTTCCCGCCCGTTACCCGCGATCGTCACGCGATGGCCGCGACGTTCGAGGATGCTCGCCGCCAGTCGCTGGTTGACGACGTTGTCTTCCGCGAGGAGGACGCGAAGGCGGCGCTCGGGGAGGTCGGTGGCCATCATCGCCGCGTGGAGCGGCGGCCGCGCCGCCTGCTCGCGCGTCAGGGCGCGACCGATGGCGGTCAGTAGATCGCGCTGGTCGACTGGCTTTGTCAGATGGTAGGCGACACCGACGTCGTCGAGCCGGCCGGTCTCGCCGTACGGTCCCGACGAACTCAACATCATGATCGTCGGGCCTGCCAGCTTCGTCTCCAGCTGAATCCGGCGCGCGACTTCGAAGCCGTCCATCATCGGCATGTTCGCGTCGAGGAGCACGAGCGCGAACGGCCGGCCCTTCTCTCCGGCATCGCGCAGCGCCTTGAGAGCAGCCGATCCGCTCGCGACGGCAGTCGGCTTCATCTTCCACCGCAGCAGCAGATCGTGCAGCATCCGCCGGTTGACGGCGTTGTCGTCCACGACCAGGACCGGCAGGTCGGTCAAGTCGATGCTCGTTGCTTCGGGCCGCGCATCGGTGACGCCGATCGGCACCGTGAAATGGAAGGTACTGCCTTCGTGCGGCGCGCTTTCGAGCCAGATGCGCCCGCCCATCAGCTCGATGAGCGTCGAGGAGATGGCGAGGCCCAGGCCGGTGCCGCCGAACCTGCGTGTGGTCGATCCGTCGGCCTGCTTGAACGGCTCGAAGATCGCTTCCTGCTTGTCCTTCGACACGCCGATGCCGCTGTCGCTGACGAAGTAGTGCAGTACGTAGTGGTCGTCGTGCTTGGATTCGACCTGCACCTGTACGAGGATCTGTCCGCGATCGGTGAACTTGATCGCGTTGCCGACGAGGTTTAGGAGCACCTGGCGCAGACGTCCGGGATCCCCGACGCCGACGCTCGGGACGTCGGGCAGGACGTGACAGACGACTTCCAGTCCTTTCTGCTCTGCGCGCATGGCCAGCGGCTTGAGCAGCTCGGCGACGTGATCGCGCAACGAGAACGGAATCGGTTCGAGTTCGAGCTTGCGCATCTCGATCTTCGAGAAGTCCAGGATGTCGTTCAGGATCGCGAGCAGCGAGTCGGCGGAGGTCTTGACCATTGACAGGTACTCGCGCTGCTCGTTCGAGAGCTCCGTGTCGAGCGCCAGCTCCGTCATCCCGATGATGCCGTTCAGCGGCGTGCGGATTTCGTGGCTCATGTTCGCCAGAAACTCGCTCTTCGCCTGGTTGGCTTCTTCGGCCACGCGCGTCGCCTGCGCGAGCTCCGCCGTGCGTTCCCGGACTTTCCGATCCAGCTGCTCGGTCAGCGCGCGCAGCTCGGTGTTGAGCCCTTCGCGCTGCGCGAGCGCCTGCTGGAGCCGCTGGTACGAGTCGCCGAGCCGCGACTGCATGCCGTTGACGTCTTCGAGCAGCGCGGCGATCTCGGCCGGTGGATTGGACGAGAGACGCGCCGGATCGATATGACCGCCGATCGCCGAGATGTTTCGAACGATGGTCACGAGCTGTTCCAGCGGATCGGTCACCGCCGCCGAGAAGCGGCGCGCGCCGAGTACGGCGCCGCCGAGCGCGACGATCACGAGCGCGAGCGTGAAGGCGTAGTACTCGACCGACTGAAGTCGCAGATTGATCAGCGGTTGCTCGACGAACACTCGCCAGTCCGGCCGCGCAATCGTCGACGTGGCCACGATGCGTGCGGCGCCGCTGGCGTCAGGCGTCGCGCGCTCGTAGCGATACACCCCGTTCAGGTCGCGGCCGCGCGACGAGATCAGGCGGTCGTCGGTCAACGACTGCAGCGGCGTGTAGCCGGTGGCGGCGCTGGCGTAGATGACCCGGTTCTGCTGGTCGACGATCGTGACGCGCGCGTCGGGCAATGCTTCGAAGTCCTGCGCGAACATCTCGAACTTCGAGAGGTCCAGCGATCCGACGGCGACGCCCTCCACGGTGCGGTCGGCGGCGACGAGGGGAAACGCAATGGTCACGATCGGGACGTGCGCCACCCGTCCGATGATGACTTCCGAAATGGCCGTCGTCCGTGTCTTCAGCGCGTCGCTGAAATACTGCCGGTCGGCGACACTCGGAACGGGCTCTCCGGCCTGCAACGGTGCATTGATTTCAGTGATGACCCCCGTCCGATCGGTCAGGAAGACGGCGAGGAAGCCCGGATAGATCCGGCGGTAGTCGTCGAGGAGGTCCTGGCGGTTCGCGGTCGTCAGCGAACGGCCCGCGACGGCGGTCGCCAGCGACTCGATCGCGTGGGCGTGGCTGTCCACGTAGCTGTCCACGTGCTCGCCGAGGGCGGTGACGGCCTCGTGCAGACGCGCGCCGCCGTCCGCTTCCTGCCGGCCCGCCGTCAGCTGACTGTCCACCGCCGCGAGCAGCAGCACCGGGAGCACGGCGGCCAGGACGAAGGCGTGAAACGCGTACGTCCGCAGCCGGCGCATGTCGGTCGGCTTCTCGCCGGTCACGAGCCGCTGCGCGGACGCGCCGGCGGCAATCAGGTCCGCGATGACGACGGCCACCAGGCGCGCGATGACCATCTGGAGCGCGAAGGGCCAGACCGACTGGCGGAGCGACACGACGCCGTAGAGCTGGGGCGCGGCGGCGATGGTGAGCCCGCCGACGATCCAGACGAGCGCGCCGCCGACGAGCGGCCATCGCTTCGTCCGCGAGAAGAGTCCGACGGCGATCGGTTCGAGGACGAGCAGCGGCCAGCCGGTCGTGCCGTACAGCGTGACGCAGCCGATCGCCTGCGCAAGCAGGCCGTACACCGGACCGAACAGCATGGCGACCGGAAGCGTGATCGCGCGGCCGAGCAGAAGCGGCGCCGTCGTCGTGACCGACGTGGCGTTGATCGCCAGTCCCAGAAGACCGCACGCGACCGCGATCGTCAGACGCCGCGTCATTGATGGAATGATGACATTGTGAGCTTTCCCGCGTGCACCCGCAACCGCGTATACTTTCCTGCGCAGTCTTGCTCTTCGCCCGAGCGCGAAGCCTTCTGGCGAGCGTAGAATCCCTGAGGGGCGCATGCAGGTTCTCATTGCGGAAGACGATCGCGTGACGGGTGAGATTCTGGCGCGGACGCTTCAGCGTTGGAACTACGAGACGACGCTCGTAGCCGATGGCACCGAAGCGTGGGCACGACTGAGCACGACGAGCGACGCCACGCTCGCGATCCTCGACTGGATGATGCCCGGCATCGACGGCCCTGACGTCTGTCGACGGGTCCGCGCCGAACTTCCCGACGCGAACATGTACCTGCTGCTGGTCACGGCGCGCGAAACCCGGAACGACGTCGTCGCCGGTCTCGACGCCGGGGCGGATGACTACGTGATCAAGCCGTTCGATCCCGAAGAGCTGCGGGCGCGTGTCGCCGTCGGCGCACGGGTCCTGGGGCTCCAGCAGAAGCTCGCCGAACGCGTGAACGAGCTCCAGGATGCGCTGACGAACGTCAAACAGCTGAGGGGGTTGCTCCCGATTTGCAGCTACTGCAAGAGGATCCGTGGCGACGATCAGGTACTGGCAGCAGGTCGAGGGATACATCGCGGACCACTCAGATGCGCAGTTCAGCCACGGCATCTGCCCGAGCTGCTTCGCCACGATCTCGGCGGAGCTCGACGATCTTTCGAGGAAAAAGCCGCAGAAGTAAGGGTCGCTACCGCGCGTCCGCGACCTGCTGCACGATCTGTCTGGCGAGCGGGAGACTGACGCCGCAGGTCGGATCGTCGACGCGGCACTTCGCGACCGTCAGGTCGCAGCCGCACGTGCAGCCCTGCGCGTTCAGCTTCTGGAGAGCCTCGGTTCGCTTGACAGGCGACAGCTTGGAGAGTTCCACGCCCGGAATCTCGATCGCCTGCGCGCCGTTCGAAAGACTGAGCCCCTGCGACTGATCGACCTGCTCGACGGAGGCGTTGACCGGCAGGCCGGCGAGTGACCGCGTCTCGAGTTCGGTGAGCGCTGCGTTGAGCATGCCGACGTGCTTCTGGACGAGCCGACCTTCGCGATCGAGGATGAACGAGGTCGGCAGAGCGTGAACGCCCGGAAACAGCTTCTCGATCTCGCCCGACGTCATCACGACGGGATAGTTCATCCCGTGTTCGACCGCGAAGCGTTTCACCTGTTCGGCCGGCACCTCGTCCTGGGATACGCCGATGACCTGCAACGACTCGCGGTACTTCTCCTGGAGCGCGATGAGGTCGGGAATCTCTGCGCGGCAGGGCGGACACCAGGTCGCCCAGAAATTCACGACGACGACCTTGCCCCTCAACCCGGCGATCGAGACCGATCGGCCGTCGAGGTCCGCCGCGGCGAACGAGTGAATGACCTCCGGGTTCCGGAAGAATCGAAGCGCGGGGCGCTCGCCGGCCGCGCCGAGCTCCGCCGACGGCGAGCCCGGCCGCGCGTAGCGCACGCCCGTCCAGACCAGTGCCACGCCGGCAATGGCGAAGAACGCGGTCATGGCGCGACCCGTGTGCATGACGATCAGTGTAGCCGATCGCGTCCGCACCCGCTCCTCCGCGGACGTCCGGGCTTGAGGGTAGACTGGGGCGCATGCCGAGCAGGCAGATCCGACGCTTGATGGCTGCGGGAGCCGCCGCGATTGCTCTCGTCCTCCTGGCCGCGACGTCCAACCGGGCCGAGCAGCGTGGGCGGCGCGGCGAGAATCCGTTTACGGGCGGAACGAATCCGGACGGGTCCCTGCGCCCGACCGCACCGCTGACGCGGCTCTTCACTCAGGACGCCTACACGGAATACACAATCCTGGAGCCGGGCAGCGAATCCTTCCGCATCCGATTCCTTCCCGAGGAGACCCGCGCCGGCGCCACGGAGCTGGTCAACGCGACGCGCGGCGGCAGCGAGGGATCTGACATCGAGGTCTACGACCCGCGCACGGGCAAGCCCATGCCGTTCACGTACGAGCAGGACAAGGACGATCCGGAAACGCACGCGATTCACGCGAAGCTGCCAATTCCGGTTCCATCCGGCGGCGTCGGCCGCGTGCTGATCTACAAGACCTACAAGGACCCGCGCACGTATTCGATGCACGGCGACGACCTTGTCTGGGTGCGGAGTCTCAGCGGCTACCGGCTCGGCGTGTGGTTGCCGAAGGGCTTCGCGTTCATCTCGTCTAACGTCGCGGCCCAGCTCTCCACGACATCGGACGGGCGTCTGAAGCTGGCGTTCGCCAACCCGAGCGGCCAGAGCAATCCGGTGACGATCCACGCGCGTCGAACGTCGGCGACGTTCACGCCGTCGTCGGATCAGCGGGATGTGTTCTTCGACGATGTGAAAACGATCTACGACCTCGACGAGCCGGCGACTCACCGCATTCGCGTGGATCAGAGCTACAGTGACTATCGCACGGGCGACAAAGCCAGGCTCGAGTCGCTATCCTACCTTCGTCTGCGCGACCTCAAGGTCGTGGATCTCGACACCGCGCATGACCTTTCGGTCTCTCAGGACGGTCCCGCCGTGTTTGCCAGACTTGAATTGCCGATTGCGAACGACAAGCAGAGCGCGCATCTGAGAATCACCGGCACGCTTCCGGACCCGGGCTATACTCTCGACCGCGGCGACCTTGTTTTCGATCGGTCGTTGCATGGCCTGCGGAACACCGTGCTGTTGCCTCAGGGATGGGATGTGTCGTCGGTCTCGCAGTCGGCGACACTCGGCATGTACGAAGGCCGGCAATTCGTCGCCATGATCAACCTGAACGCCGAGAACGCTTACGCCGTGCGAATTCACGCGCGAAAGCATTAGGAGGACGCATGCGACTGTCGAGAACCAGCGTGTTGGGCGGTCTGCTGACGATTGGTGCGCTGTCGGCGGGCGTGGCCGGACAGCAGCCGGCGCCGCGCGCCGCGCTGCCGAATCTGGAGAAGGTCAAGGACAACCTGTACGTCATCATGGCGTCGAACCCGACGCCGCGATCCGATTTCACCGGGGGCAACGTCGGCGTCTTCGTGACCGACGCCGGCGTCGTCGTCGTCGACACGAAGCTTGCGGGCTACGGGCCGGATATCATCGCGCGAATCAAGGCCGTGACCAATAAACCGATCACCACGATCATCAATACGCATACCCACGGGGACCACACCGGCAGCAATGAGGGCTTCCCGGCGAGCGTGGAGATCGTTGCCCACGAAAACACGAAGGCGAACATGATGAAAATGGATGCCTTCAAGGGTGACAAGGCGCAGTACCTTCCGAAGAAGACGTACAAGGACAAGCTGACGCTCGGCAGCGGCAAGGATCGCGTAGACCTTTATTACTTCGGTGCCGGCCACACCAGCGGCGATACGTTCGTCGTCTATCCTGCGCTGCGCGTCCTCCAGACCGGCGACATGTTTGCGTGGAAGGATGCGCCTCTGTACGACCGCAGCAACGGCGGCAGCGGCGTGGAGCATCCCAAGACGATGGCAAAGCTGCTTGCGACAGTGAAGGACGTCGACACGGTCATTCCCGGCCACAGCCCGTTGATGACCCTGAAGGACGTTCAGGAATATCAGCGATTCACTGCCGAACTGCTGTCCGTCACGCAGGCGGCGATGAAGGCGGGCAAGTCTGCGGACGACGCCGCGGCGGGCCTCGACTTGACTGGCAAGTTCCCGGGCTACAAGAACGAGCGCACCAAGGCGGCGGTTGCGGCGATCTACGACGAACTGAAGAAGTAGCGGCGCGCAGTCAACGTTCTTCCGGTCGGAGCGCGTCTAAGAGTCCATGCAGGACCTCCGGTACGCGCTCCGATCGCTCAAATCCCAGCCCGTTTTCACGATTGCTGCGGTCGCCACGCTGGCGATTGGCATCGGCGCCAACGCGGCGATCTTCAGTCTTTTCTATCAGGTGCTCCTGCGGCCGCTCCCGTACGCGGCGCCTGAGCGGCTCGTCTGGGTCTGGAACACGTATGGGCGCGCCGGTGAAGAACGGACGGCGGTCTCGATTCCCGACTACCGCGACCGGAAGGCGGAAGCCGCCGCCATCGAGGACGCCACGCTGTTCACGGGACGCTCAATCGCACTCACGGGCACGGGGTCGCCGGAGGAGGTCCGGGCGCTTGCCGCCACGCCGTCCTTCTTCACCACGCTCGGACGCCGTCCGGCGATCGGACGGAGCTTTCGGGAGGATGAAGCGGCGCCGAATGCCGACCGTTTCGCGGTCCTGACCGACGGTTTCTGGCGATCGCACTACAACGGCGATCCGCGCGTTGTCGGAAGCACAGCGTTGATGAATGGCGAGGCCTGGCGCATCCTCGGCGTCATGCCGCCGGATGTCGTGTTGCCGATGCCCGATGTGGCCGCCATCGTCCCGTTTGGGTTCACGCCGGATCAACGATCGGATGCCGAGCGCGGCAACGAGTTCAGCTTCATGATCGCGCGCCTGCGTCCGGGTGCGACTGTCGCTCAGTTCAATCAGCAGATGTCGCGCATTGTCGAAGAGACGATCGTGCGCGTTCCCGCGCGAGCGGCCTACATGCGGAACAGCGGATTCGGGGGCACGGCCGTTCCGCTGCAGGAACGTCTGGTCGGCGCCGCTCGTCAGCCGCTCTACCTGCTGCAGGCGGCGGTTGCGCTCGTGCTGCTGATTGCCTGTGTGAACGTGGCGAATCTGCTGCTGATGCGCGCGAATCGCCGCTCGCACGAGCTGGCCCTTCGGTCGGCGCTCGGCGCCGGAGGCCTGCGCATCGTCCGGCAGTTGGTCGTCGAAGGTCTCGTCGTCGCCATTGCCGGCGCCGTCGGCGGCGTAGTAGTCAGTGTCGTGGGTGTGAGGGTACTCGCCGCGATTGGCGCCGGGCAGTTGCCGGTCGCGACGACCGCCTCGCTGCACTGGCCGGTCCTGCTGGTCACGGCCGGTGTCGCGATCGTGACGGGCCTTTTCTTTGGCGTCGCGCCGGCGGCAAGTCTCCTGCGGTCGGACCTGGAGGCCTCGCTGCGCGACGACACGAGCCGGGGCACGGGCGGCCGTCGAACTGGTGCCACGCGGGCCACGCTCGTCATGGCCGAGACAGCGCTTGCGGTCACGCTGCTCGTCGGCGCCGGTCTTCTGATCAAGAGCCTCGCGCGGGTGCTCACCGTCGATCCGGGTTTCACGACGAGTCGCGTGCTGACCGCGCAGGTGTCACTTCCTCGCCCGCGCTACGCGGATTCGATAGCCCAGCAAGCGTTCTGGCAGAACCTCACCGCGAAGCTGCGCGAAGTCCCCGGAGTCGTCGCGGCGGGCGTGACATCCGCCGTGCCGTTCAGCGGCACGGTCTCCGCGGGCACGTATAAGGTCGCCAGCCGTCCGCTGGCGCCCACCGAAAAACCGCCCCACGCGCAGTTTGAAACCGTCGGCGGCGACTACTTTCGAGCGCTGCAGATCCCCGTTCTCGAGGGCCGGGTGTTCGACGACCGTGACGGTGCGGATCGGGAGCGCGTCGTAGTTGTGGACCGCTTCCTGGCCAGGCGACAGTTTCCAGGCCGTTCGGCTATCGGCGAACTCCTCAACTTCGGCAGCCCGAGAAACTACCGGATCGTCGGCGTCGTCGGGACGATCAACGCGGTCGATCTCTCGCAGCCGATTCCGGAAGAACGCGTGTATCTCGCCGCCACACAAATCGCCAGCTCCACTATGGGGCTCGTGGTGAAAACCGTCGCCGAGCCTTCTGGACTCGTGCAGCAACTCCGCGGGGCCGTGGAGTCGATCGATCCCGGACAACCGATTGCCGACGTGCGGACGATGGAGCAGTGGGTCGGCCGATCTCTGCAACCGCGTCGGGCGCCGACGACGCTGCTTGCGATGTTCGGCGGCATCTCGCTCCTGCTCTCGGGCATCGGCATCTACGGTGTGCTCGCGTTTGCCGTGAATCAGCGGTCGCGGGAATTCGGCATCCGGCGAGCGCTGGGCGCGGACCGCGCGTCCATTCTGACGCTCGTGTTCGCGCAGGGACTGCGACCCACAGCGATCGGGATCATCGTCGGCCTTGCGGGTTCGCTGATGGTGACCCGGTACCTGGAATCGATGCTATACGGCATCGGCGGCAGGGATCCTGTTGTGCTTGCTGGAGCGACGACGTTGCTTCTGGCGGTCGCGGCGGTGGCGTGCTACCTGCCGGCGAGGACGGCGACCCGGACGGATCCGATGGTCGCGCTCAGAGTGCAGTGAAGCTCCGGTGTCACCCGGTGGAGTTTCGACGGCAGACGAGGTCGATCGTCGCGGCCCACCTCTCCGGCTTGTACACCTGCGTGATGGCCTTGGCGGCCATTTGTCCGAGCGGCGATTGTCCGAAGATTGGCTGGAGATGATAAGGCTGGGACTCGATCCGGAATCCGAAGCCTTCCGCGAAGCTGCGAAACTCCGACGGCGAGAAGAACGTCACGTGGCCCGTGTCGACCTCGAACGAATTGTGGCGGGACGGTGAATAGACGAGCAGGACTCCGTTGCGCCGCAGGACGCGATGAACTTCTGACAAGAGCAGCCGGTTCTCGTCGATCGTGAAGTGGTCGACGACCTGGTTCAGTACCCGCTATGCCGAACGATTCCGGTTCAAAGGGCAGAGTGGTTCCCGCGGTCCACGGACGAACGTCGGCCTGCGGGTGTCGAGCGCGGCTTTCGGAGAGCGCGTGAGCGGACATTTCGATGCCGGTTGCGACGATTCCGAAGCGGCGCGCGCACTCAACGAGGAAGCCATAACCGCATCCGACATCGAGCAGTGGCGGTTCAGTCGCGTGCTTCAGGGATTCGGCGAGGAGCGGGCGATAGTCGAGCCACGAACGAGTGTCGTATGCCCCGCGGTAGGAGCGCCACCAGGATTCGAGCTCGCCGTCAGTCATCTGATGTGCCGCCCAGGCGAGGCAGGCCGGACTTCTTCGACGGGGCGATGAGGCCGGTTTTCGCGTACGTCATCAGTTTGTCCCGCGTGTCCACGATGTCGAGGTTCCTCATCGTCAACTGGCCGATGCGATCCTGCGGCGTGAAGAACGCTTCGCCTTTTTCCATCGTCAGGCGCTCGGGCTTGTAGGTGAGGTTCGGGCTCGTCGTGTCCAGGATGGAATAGTCGTTGCCGCGACGAAGCTCGACGACGACCTCGCCGGTGACAACGCGCGCGACCCATCGCTGCGCGGTCTCGCGAAGCATCATGGCCTGGGGATCGAACCAGCGGCCCTGGTACAGCAGGCGGCCCAGGCGCCGGCCATTCTCGCGGTACTGCTCGATCGTGTCTTCGTTGTGGATGCCGGTGACGAGCCGCTCGTAGCCGATGTAGAGCAGCGCCATGCCCGGCGCCTCGTAGATGCCGCGGCTCTTGGCCTCGATGATGCGGTTCTCGATCTGATCGCTCATGCCGAGTCCGTGACGACCGCCGATGGTGTTCGCTTCGGTGATGAGCGCGACTTCGTCTCCGAAGGTTGCGCCGTTGAGGGCAACCGGCCTGCCCTCGTCGAATCGAATCGTCACGGTCTCAGGCTCGACGACGGTGTCCCGGCGCCACGACGCGACGCCCATGATCGGATCGACGATCGTGATGCCCTTGTTCAGGAACTCGAGGTCCTTGGCTTCGTGCGTCGCGCCGAGAATGTTCGAGTCGGTCGAGTACGCCTTCTCGACGCTCATCTTGTAGCCGAACCCCGCGCGATTGAGATACTCGGACATTTCCTTGCGGCCGCCGAGCTCGTCGATGAACTGCTGATCGAGCCACGGCTTGTAAATCCGCAGGCCAGGGTTGGCCAGCAGTCCGTAGCGATAGAAGCGCTCGATGTCGTTGCCCTTGAACGTGCTTCCGTCGCCCCAGATGTGCACGTCGTCTTCTTTCATGGCGACGACGAGCATGGTGCCCGTGACGGCACGGCCGAGCGGCGTGGTGTTGAAGTACGCGACGCCCGCGGTGGAAATGTGGAACGCGCCGGCTTGCAGGGCCGCGATGCCTTCGGACACGAGCTGGCGACGGCAGTCGACGAGACGCGCTTTCTCCGCCCCGTACCGCAGCGCTCGCCGCGGGATCTCTTCGTAGTCGGGCTCGTCGGGCTGGCCGAGATTCGCAGTATAGGCGTACGGAATGGCGCCTTTCGCGCGCATCCAGTGGAGCGCCGCGCTCGTGTCGAGCCCGCCGGAAAACGCGATGCCGACTCTTTCGCCGGCAGGAAGACGCTGCAGGATGTGACTCATGTGAGCCGTACATTCTCACATAACTGACCCTCGAAATTCCCATGCAACCGCACTCACGGGATGCGGCGACTTGCGAACCCCCGGTTGCCGAAGTCGCTACAGCGCCGTCGGCTGTACCGTACGTTCGGAGATCACGTTCCCCGTATTGACCGTCTCCGTGGGTTCGATCAGCAGGACCCAGGTGTCGGCGCTCGCCGAGGGCTGGTGCTCCACGCCGTGCGGCACGACGATCCACTCGCCAGGTCTGACGACGACGTCGCCGTCGCGCAGCCGCATCGTCAGCTCGCCCTTGACGACGAGAAAGAGCTCGTCCTCGACGTCGTGGTGGTGCCAGATGAAATCACCGGACACTCGCGTGAGCTTCACAGCGACGCCCGCGATCGTGGCGCCGATGCGAGGACGCCATTCCGCGTCGATCGACGAGAACGCGTCCTGCAGATTCACTTTGCTTAACATGAGTAGGGAACTCCCCAATCAGATTCTCCCGCGGCTTCCGGCTCGAACTTCATGCAATGTTTCGATGACGTCGATGAGGGATCGCTACGCACGAGCGGCGACCCTCGAGGCTCGGCTAAAGCCTCGCGCGCCTGCGCGATAGCACGCCCCGCCGTGTAGCTCGACAGCTGCCGGCTCCCTTCTTGCATTTCTGCGCATGGAGGCCATTGATGAGGCTACCGAGTGCCATTGCGCTGGTGGCGTGCGCGATCGCAGGCGGTTGCGGTAAGGATCAGGCACTCACCCCGGTCACGCCGACGGCGTGTGCCTACAGCGCGTCCCTGGCGTCGCAATCCCCGAACGCGGAAGCCTCGACGCTCAACGTGGCGATCACGAAGTCCGGCGGCAGCTGTGCCTGGGCCGCGTCGACGGATGCGCCATGGGTCAGCTTTTCCGGCGCTTCATCGGGCGCCGACAGTGGAACGCTCAAGGTCGTCGTAGCGCCGAACAGCAGCACATCGCCGCGCGTCGGGGCAGTCGTCGTGAGCTGGAGTGGCGGCACGACGCAGGTCATCGTCAACCAGGCTGGACTCGTCGCCGGCGAGTGTCAATACGACTTCGAATCGCCCACCATGACCGTCCCCGCCGAAGGCGGATTTTCATCAACACGGCTCGTCGTGACGGGGTTTGGCTGCAGCAGCTATGCGCTGGCGTCTGGCGCTTCCTGGCTGATCGTCACCGCCTCGTCGCCGCACACCACGACCGCGTCGATCGGTTTCGATACACTGCCGAACAAAGACGCCATCGAACGCGTCGGCTCCATCATCGCGACCTACGCGAACGGGTCGACCAGGGTCGCGATCACGCAGGCGGGCCGCACCGACTGTCGATACACGCTGACCCCGGCATCACAGGATGTGCCGGGCGCCGGCGGATCGTTCGCATTCGTCGCGAACCGCAACACGGCGAACGGGTGCTCCTGGAGCGCGTCGACGAGCACATCCTGGATCACGCTCACCGGCGCCACGACGGGACAGAGCGGCGCGAGCGTCGGCTATGCCGTGCAGCCGAACGCGAGCGGCGCGGGCCGCAGCGGCACGATCAACGTGACCTGGTCCGGCGGAAGCGTGGACTTCCTCGTTACTCAGGCGCCCTGACGTACATCCGGCCGTATTCGAGGTACTGCTGGACGGCGTTGCGCGGGTACTCGATGCGCACGGCCGTCACGTCACCCTTCGCGTCGAGCGTCGCGGCCAGCCGCGGGTTCACGCCGGCCCAGTAAGTCGGCAGGTCGAGCGCCTTGTAGCGGGTGATGATCTGATCGCGGACGGTGGGGTCGAAGTGCACCCCGTACGAGTCGACGAGGGCCTTGATCGCCGCGTAGTCGCCCTCGGCCTTGATCCGCATCAGCTCGCGAAGAAGCATGCCGACACCTTCACGCATCTTCGCGTAGTCCTTGACTCGGATGTACGCCTTGCCGTCACGCGAGAACCGTTCGATCGCGCCGGTCTTGTCCATGATGTAATTCGCAATCAGCTGGCGGTCGCGCTGGTGGTCCTCGTTGATGACGTCCCCCTTCGGAATCCGTCGCAGCTGGGTCAGCGTCACCCGGGCCGCATCGTCGTACATCGCACGCGCCACGGCTTCCTGATCCTTGAGCATCCCGAGCTCGCGCAGCTTCGGATCCCAGACGTTCCACAGGCCCATCAGGTCCGCGCGCGCCTCCTCCAGCGTTGACGAGTATTCCTTGAGGTACGCGCCGGCGCCGCCGACGAGGCGCTCGCTCAGTTTTCCCGAGCCGTGCCCGATCACTTCGTGCATGGCGGTCAGCAGATCCTGCGCCTCCTCGCCGTACGTCGTGCCCCGCGCGACTTCTTCCTTCGCGGCGGCGAATTCATTCAGCATCCGTCCCGATCCCGCCGCTGACAGCGCGTGACTGCTGCCGAGCAGCAGAAAGTTCTTGGTCCCGTACATCTCGTGGATTTCGTTTTCGTTCGGCAGGTTGTCGCCGATCGTCGTGACGTGGAAGTCGCCGGTCTCGATGAGCACTTCGACGGCCTTGACGACGGGCGCCTGGAAGGACGTCTTGCGGTACTTCGCGTCCCACGGCGCTTTCTGCTCGAAGTAGGATGCGTTCTGCGCGAGCTTTACCATCGCGTCTGTGACCGGCTTGTCGGTGATGGTCACGAAACTCTGGGAGCTGCCTTTCGCTCCCCGCGCATCGCGATAGACCTCGATGAAGCCGTTGGCGAAATCGACCGCCGCGTCGTTACGCACCCAGTCGGCGCCGAAGCGCAGCCAGTCCGTCGGCTCGCCGGTCTGGTAGAAGCGAATCAGTCCGCCGACGACCCTGGCCTGAGCCGGATCGGCGACCGCGCGAGCTTTCTCCAGATACCCGATGGCGCGTTTCAGGAACGCCGCGTACAACCCGGCGGGAACTTTGCCGTCGGGTGTGCCCGCGCGATAGACGTCTTCGCGAATCGCACCGCCCGCCGACTTCGCGATGCGTGAGTTGAGCGGGTACTTCTCGGTGAAGCCTTTCAGGTCCTGGAGCGTGACGCCCTGGTAGAACGTGTTCGAGCTCGCCTGCAGGATGTCGAGCCCGGGCGGCGGCGTCTTGGCCGTGACGCTCGGATCGGTCGCCGCGTCGAAGAACGCCTTATCGAGACGTGCGAGCTCGCGCTTCACCTCGGCGGCGCCGCCGAGCGGCGCCAGGTCTGCGTAGGCCGACTTGAACGCGCCGTTCTGCTGCGCCTTCAGCGCGGCCTGCAGCAGGTCGCCACTTGAAAAGTCAGGAAGGAACTTCTGCCCCGTGGTTTCGTTGTGGTTGCCTCGATTGGCCCAGAAAAGCAGCGCGTAGCTTCGAATTCTGGTGAATGTCGCGTCGGGAATGCCTTCGTGATGGCCGACGATCTCCTCGAGGACACGCTTCTGGCGCAGCCCGTACGCCGACAGCTGGTCGTAGATGATCGGATCGATGGCGATGGCCGCCTGCGTCAGCCAGTACGCCAGCGCCTTTTGCCGGGCGTCGAGCGCCCCGAAGCTGTCGGTCTGGAGCTGGATGAATCCGGTGTCGCCGACCCGTTCGACGAGCGGGCTGGCGGACTGCGCCAGCGGTCGTCGCGTCAGCGCGATGATGCCGGCGAGCGAGGCGATGAGAAGGAGGCGAAGGAGGTGACGGAGCGTCATGTGCAGATTTTACGGCTATGCTCATGACTATGAAAACCGCGTTGATCGTGCTGGCAACCGCGGCCGCTCTCCGGTCGGCCGCCGAGCAGACCTATCCGCGCCTGACGCGGATCGCGGACGGCGTCTACACATATGAGCAAGCCGATCCGACGAAACGCGGCGTCGCCGTCAATAACCTCATCGTGGTGACGTCCGATGGCGTGCTCGTTGCCGACGGCCAGGGCACCGTCGAAAACACGAAACGCCTCGTCGACGACGTCGCGACGATCACGCCACAGCCGATTCGCAGTGTTGTCGTCGGCTCGATCCACGGAGACCATCGCGGGGGCGATGCCGCGTTTCCGCCCGGCGTGACCTTTGTGAAGTCGAAGACCGACCTGACACTCGGCGGCCGTGAAATCCGCGTGCTGTTTCTGGGTCGCGCGCACACGGGAACGGATCTCGAAGTCTACCTGCCGCGAGAACGCATCATGTACATGAGCGAGTCGTTCTCCAACGACATCTTTCCGTCGATGGCCAACGGTTATCCCAGTGAGTGGATCGCGGCGCTGAAACGAGCGGAGGAATTGCCCGTCGACACCTACGTGCCGGCTCACTCGCCGCAGGCCAGCTCGAAGCTGTCCACAACGCGCGACGACGTGCGGAATGTACCGATCCGCGCTCGAAACCGTCGAACGCGAAGGCCGGCGGCTGCACGACGCACACGTCCCGGCGGACGATGCGGCGGCAGCGGCGAACTTCGGCGAGATCGGCACCTGGATCCGGAAGCCCGAGAACGCCGCCGCGGCGCTCAAGCGTGTGTACCTGGAGCTGGACGGTCAGCTGAAATCCGAGCCCTGATTGTTCGTCCCGCCTCCGCACACCCGGGCGTCCGGATTCGGGCACCCCTCGCGGGCCCGACACGCCGCCGGACCAGGACATCCTCAGCAAAAAGCCGCGACCTGAGCTTGGTACCCGGGTTGCTCCTGTAGATTAGCGACAGGAGGCGCCCGAACCGCCATGCTCGACGAACTCTGGCTCGATCTTCGCTTCGCCGCGCGGACGCTCGCGAAGAACCGCGCGTTCACACTGCTGGCCGTCCTCACGCTCGGCCTGGGCATCGGCGCGAACACCGCCATCTTCAGCGTCATCTACGGCGTGCTGCTGAAGCCGCTGCCGTACGCCGACGGCGACCGTCTGGTACTGATTCGCCAGTCCGCTCCGCTCGTCGGACGCGCCAATGTGGGCGTGTCGATCAAGGAATTCTTCACCTATCGCGATCAGGCGACGGCGGATTTCGACGCGCTCGTCGAGTTCCACCAGATGAACTTCGATCTGCTGAAGCGCGGCGAGCCGGATCGCGTCAACACCGGTGTCGTCTCCCCGAACTTCTTCGATGTCCTCGGCATCAAGCCGATTCTCGGGCGAAGCTTCGTGCCTGACGACGACACGCCGGGCGCGCCGGCGGTCCTCGTCGTCAGCTATTCGTACTGGCAGCGCAAGTTCGGCGGCGATCCTGCGATCGTGGGTCAGGTCTTCGAGATGAACGATCGTCCGCACACCGTCGTCGGTGTGCTGCCGAACGTGCCGCACTATCCGCAGGAGAACGATGTCTACATGCCGACGTCCGCGTGTCCCTTCAGGGCCGCGGCCGAGACGCGCATCCACCAGAACGCACGCACGTTTGCGATCCTGAACGTCTTCGGCAGGCTCAAGCCCGGAGTCCCGCGGCAGCGTGCGGCCGCAAACGTCGACGTGCTCTGTCAGCGGTTCGTCGCATCGGACAGGACCGCCTACCGTCCGGGCACCGGTTTCACGGCGACGACGCTCGGAGTGCGCGAGGAGATGACGCGCAACGCGCGGCCGATGCTGCTGATCCTGCTGGGGACGACCGGCCTCGTGTTGTTGATTGCGTGCGCGAATGTGGCCAACCTGACGCTGGCGCGGCTCCTTCGTCGCGACCGTGAATTCGCCGTCCGGTCCGCGCTCGGCGCCGGCCGATCGCGCCTCGCCCGCCAGCTGCTGACCGAAAGCACGCTGCTGTCGCTCGCCGGCGGAGCCGTCGGGCTCTGGCTCGCAGCGTGGGCGACGGGCCTGCTGACCACGTTCGTGGCGCGGTTCACGCCGCGAACGGGCGAGGTCGCGATCGACGGCCGCGTGCTGCTGTTCACCGTGCTCGTGTCGATGGTGACCGGCGTCGCGTTCGGAATCGTCCCCGCGCTGGCGTCGAGAGTGGATCTGGCTGGCGCGATGAAACAGGGCAGCAAAGGCGCGGGCGAAAGTGCGGGGCGCCGTCGATTGCAGGGCACGCTCATCGTCGCGCAGGTGGCGATCTCGGTCGTGCTCCTCGTTGGGGCAGGGCTTCTCCTGACCAGCTTCTACAAACTTCAGAGCGTCGATCCCGGTTACCGCGCCGACCGCGTGATGTCGGCGGAGCTCTTCACGAACTTTTCGAAGTATCCGAATGTCGACACGCAGCGGCGGTTCTACCTGCCTCTCATCGAACGACTCCAGTCACAGCCGGGCGTCATCGCGGTCGCCGTCACCAACGCGGTACCGCTCAGTGCGAGCCAGCCGGGCAGCGCACCATTCCGGATCGAAGGGCGCGCCGACGACAATCCGGAACGGCGGCCGACCGCCGACCTGCGCATCGTCAGCAGCGACTTCTTCAAGACGATCGGCGTCCCGCTCGTCGCCGGCAGAACCTTCGCCGAGTCCGATGCCGAGAACGCTCCGGCGGTCGTCGTCATCAACAGGACGATGACGCGCTACTGGGATCCGAGCGATCCGATTGGCTCGCGCATCTCGCTGGACAGCGGGCAGACGTGGTCCACCATCGTCGGCGTCGTCGGCGACGTGAAGCAGTTCGGCCTCGATCGCGACGCCGTCGCGCAGGTCTACACACCGCTGCGACAGACGACCGTCGGGCTCGGCGGGCTGGTGCTCGTACGTGCGAACGGCGACGAAGCGTCCACCGCGAGAACGATCCGCGACGCGGCCTGGGCGATCGATCCGAACATGCCGGTGCAGAACGTCAGGACGCTTGACGAAATCCGCGATCGCTACCTGGCGACGCCCAGGCTGACGGCCGTGCTTCTGACGCTCTTCGCGACGCTCGCGCTGCTCGTGACGATGGCGGGTGTGACCGGCGTCATCGCGACGTCGGTCTCGCAGCGAACGCAGGAATTCGGGGTCCGGATGGCGCTCGGCGCGAGCCGGGCAACCGTGCTCCAGATGGTCATCCGGCAGGGGCTGGCGCTCGTCTGCGGTGGACTGCTCGTCGGGATCCTGGCCGCTGTAGCCGTGACGCGAGTGCTGTCGTCGTATCTCTTCGACACCCGGCCGACCGATCCGCTGACGCTGCTCCTCGTCGGCGCGGCGCTCGTCGGCGCCGGCGCCGTGGCGTGCCTGGGCCCGGCGTGGAGGGCCACGACGGTTGATCCGATGCTGGCGCTGAGGAGCGAATGAACGCGACGGCGCGACTAGCTCCGATGGAGCGCGAGGCTTCAGCCGAGCGTGCGGGCGCCGTTATTCCGACCGCAGCGCCTGCATGACGTTTACACGCGCCGCACGCGCCGCTGGCAAGAGCGACGCCACGATCGCTGTGACGAGCAGAATCGTCGTGGCGGCGAGCACCGGGAACGTGCCTGGCATGCGGACCTGGTGCACGAAGCTCGCCACGACTCTCGCCAGCGCGTAACCGTAATCCGCAATCCGCAATCCGCAATCCGCGATGCGGAATGCGCAATGTTATTGAGAGGCCCGCGCCCGCGGCGCCGGCAGCGCTTTGCGCGGCAGCTTCTCGTCACGCATGGCCGCGTCGTACGCGAACACCGCGATGACCGTGGCCTGCTGGACCATGTCCTCCCGCTGCACGCGGTCCACCGTGTCCATGTTCGAATGGTGCGTCCGCGAGTTGTACTCCAGCCGATCGACCAGGAACTGAAACGCCGGAATCCCGACATCGTCGAACGAGACGTGATCGGTCGCGCTGACGGAACGCGGACCGAGAATCGTCACGCCCAGGTCCGTGAGCGGCGCGATCCACTGCTCGAAAATCGGGCGCACGGCGAGGTTGCTCTGCATCCACACGCCGCGAACGCGCCCGGTCCCGTTGTCCGAGTTGAAGTACGCGGTGATCTTCGCGTGCTCCGGCTTGAGCGTCATCGTTTCGACGTCGGCGAGATGTTCGCGTACGTACGCTCGCGAGCCGAGCAGGCCCTGTTCCTCGCCGCCCCACAACGCGACGCGAACGGTCCGCCGCGGCTTGACGCCCGTCGCTTTCAGGATTCTCAACGCTTCCATCATCGCGGCGCTCCCCGTTGCGTTGTCCGTCGCGCCGGTGGCGTACGGGTGGGAATCGAGGTGGGCGCCGAGGAGGACGATTTCGGACGCGAGATCGGTGCCCGGAAGGTCGGCGACCGTGTTGAAGCCATTCATCGTGGCCTCGTCGATGAACGTCGTGTCGATGTTGATCTCAACCTTGACGGGGATCTTTCGATCGAGCAGCCGCACCATCCGGTTGTAGTGCTCGACGGCCAAGGTGACCGACGCCACTCCCGAGCCGGCGTGCTCGTCGCGCGGCCCGGCGCCGCCGGGAAAGATCGTCCCGCCGTCGGGATGCTGCTGCGCCCAGGTCAGATCGCTGCCGCCGGCGGCCATGTCGCTGTTACCGCCGCGGTCGAACACGGCGACGACGCCTTCGCTGCGATAGAACTCCCGCAGCTTCTGCGCGAACTCGGCGTTTCCGCCGCGACCGCCGCCCGTCGCCGCTTCGGGCACCGGCGTCGTCATGGCCTCGGCCGTCCATTTGTCGTCCATGCGCAGGATGATCGGACCTTCGAGCATCCGCACGGCTCGCGCCGGTTGCGCCAGAACGATCTTACCGGTGAGCGTGCCGCGATATTTCGCAAAGTCATTCTCGTTCGCGATCGGCGCGCGGACAACGTCCGCGACGACCAGGCCGTTGGTGCCCGGCGACCAGGATTGCGGATAGCCGATGATCGGCTGCACCTGCGGCTCGACGAGGTTCGCGCTGAACCGGACGAGCGACCAGCCCTTGCCGAACTTCCATCGCTCCTGATGGACGTTGGCCAGGCCCCATTCCTTGAACCTGGTCATCGCCCATTCGCTCGCCTGCTGGATGCCGGGGGATCCGGTCAGCCGCGGCCCGTAGACGTCGGCCAGCCAGAAGATGTGGTCCATCACCTGGGACCGCGTGAAACCTTCCTCACGGATTTTTCCGATCGCGGCGAAGTCGACTTTTTCCGCCTCCGCTCGCGGCAGAACTGTCACGACAACAACGGTGAGAAGGACGTAAGCCAGTCGTTTCATCGAAAACTCTCAAGTCCGCTCATTTCCTCACGGCGGCCCCGGTGAGCGAGGCGATGGCCGACAGCGTCGTCTGCGCGGCGTTCAGGCCGAGCCGGAAATCCGCGTCCGAGTACGTCGTGAACACGTCCGTTGGCTGATGCCACTGAGGATCCCAGCCGGCGCCGATCTGCGTGCCCCGCTCGTTCTCGCGGACGCTGATCGCCGGCACGACGTCCATGAACGGCGTCGAGTCGGTGTTCGTCATGTGACTGCCAACGGCGGCAGGGTAGTCGGTCGCGTATTTTTCGTTGGCTTGCTGCAGGACCCACGCGAGCACCTGGGATTGCGCGGCCATCTTCGAATTGACCTGGAATTCGACGTTGACGTCCGCCTCGAGCCGCTGCTCCTTGCGCATCGTCCCGTCCGGGAGCGGCATCCCGTGGTCGAACATCATCATGTCGTGCTGGATCATGCCGAGCCACTTCGGCTCGGGATACCTGCCCGATCCCGGTGGATTCTCCTGGCCCTGAAGGGCCTGCCGCTGCTCGACGTACGCGCGCGCGCCATTCAGACCCGTTTCCTCGTTGTTCCAGAGCGCGAAGCGAATCGTCCGCTCGGTGCGCACGTCTGGGCTGCTGAAAACGCGCGCGAGCTCCATCACCACCGCGGTGCCTGATCCGTCGTCGTTCGCCGCTTCGCCCCAGCCGTGGCCGTCCATGTGACCGCTGACGATGTACATCTCTTCGGGGTGTGTCGTGCCGACCTTCGTGCAGAACACTTCTTCGCGGGGGCCATCCTTCGCCGGTTCCATGTTGAGCGCGCGAAGCTTTTCATCCGGCTGCTTCGTCGGATCCGTGTTGACCCCCGTCGGCATCCGGTAGCCGCGGAGTCGTCCGCCGCCCTGCGCCTGGTTGGCGCCACGCCCGCCGCCTCGGCCCTGAGGGTTGGGCGGCGGCGTCTGGTACTCGTAATGGACGCGCTCGGTCGGGCATCCGTAGCTTTTGAGCTGCGCTTCGATCCAGTCCACGGCGCGGCGGTTGCGCTCCGTTCCCTGACGCCGGTCACCGAACTGCGTCAGGCCCTTCACCGTGGCCTTGTACCGTTCGAGCTCGAGCCGATCGACGAGCACCTTGATCGGGTCGTCCTGGCCTGCCAAGGGAATCGTGAAGCCAGCGATCATTGTCAACGTGAGAATCAAAGACCCGCCGACCCGCATATGTGTCGCCCTCCGGGCGCAAGTCTAACGGAGGCCCCGACCGTTTTCAGAGACCAGGGTTGAAAGACATGTAGAGACAAACGGATCGGCTATTCTGTTTCAGGAGTCGATGCGCGATGCCTTTGTTCGACTATCGCTGCCGTGCGTGCAGTAGGGAATTCGAAGCGCTGGTGCGTCCGCAGGACGCGGCGCCACCGAGCTGCCCGTCGTGTCGCGGCACCGACCTCGAACGCCAGTTGCCGATCTTTGCGGTGAGTTCGGCAGAGAAAACTCAGGCGGCTGCCACCAAGAAACGGATGAAGGAAGCCAGCGTCGCGCGACGGGACAACATCGCGATGGACATCGAAGCCGAACGTCACCGCGTCGAGGATCACTAGCGCTACTTCACGTCGACGTCGAACGCGGCCGTCCTGACCTGCCCGCCGCGCTTCACCTGCACCCACATCCGATACGGTCCTGCGTTCGGGAAGGCGAAGGGGATGGAGACTTCGCCGGGGATGGGCATGTCGTGACTTGCGTGCGAATCGGCGGCGTTGCCGGCGAACTTCTGCAGGGCCGCCATCGAGATGCTTCCGGACGGGTGGAGATGCGCGAAAACGGACGCGTCGCGGCTGGCCACCACGACGTGCGCGGCCATGCCCATGTAGGGCTCGACGGCGGCGACACCGCCGGCTGCATCGCGAACCGAGAGCGACAGCAGCTGTTCCGCGCCTTTCGAGATCGGCGACTCGCCTCGCGCCCACCGCAATTGGGTGCCGTCGCCGAGATCGACGACTGGCTGACTTGATTCCGCCGCCGCGGCACCCGCAAACCACGAATCGTCCGGATCCGTCGCCGGCGGCGCCGCGGATCCCGAGCGCGGCACGTCGACGCTCGCGACGAGCGTCTGTGCATAGCCGCTCTCGTGAACGATGTCGCCGTAGACGTGATACTTGCCTGTCGGCAGCGCGGGGAGCGAGACGTCGAAGTCGAGCGCTTTTGGTGATCGCGCGATCGGGTGCAGATGCGCCAGCGCGTCGAGTCCGCCCTCGCGAACGAGGAACAGGTGCATCAGCTTCCCGTGGTCGGGAATCAGCGCGTTGTAGCGCGTCAGCGGGTTCGGGTCGCCGGTCCACCGGGGATCGCGAATCGACAAGGTCAGCGTGCGTGGGGCATCGCCCGGTGTGTTCGGCGCAATCGACGCCTGAGATTCGAATGGCCGGTACAGAACGAACCGGCCGTAGGTGGACGCTTCGGCGTTCCACCAGGCGTTGCCGCCCCAAAGAATGAGAATCGCGAGAGCCGCCGCGATCACGACGGCGAGCCGTGCCCGACTGCGGCGCGGTGCGTCAGGTTCGCGCGCCCGGCGTGAGCACGCTTTCGCGGACGGCCGCACCGATGATGGTCAGCATCCCCACGGTGAGGAAGAGGCCCAGGCCCGCCAGGATTGCGCCCAGCCCCGGCATCATCGTCCGCTGCGCGGTGGCGAGCGCCATCACCGGCACGATCGCTTCGCCGTGTCCCGACGGCCCGTCGATGCTCACGCCGAGCTCGTACGAGCTGGCCGTCATGAACCACAACTCGGCGGCGTGCAGGGTCGGGTCGCCGGGGACGGCTGGCGCGTTCTCGGGTGGTGGCGCGCCCTTGAGCCCGACATTCCATTGCCCCGCGCGGACCGTGACGACGTGGCCGCTCGTGGCGGTCGCGCCCGCGACGCGGACCGCAACCTGCGCGCGGCCCGGGATTACACCTGGCAGGCGGACGGTCACGCGGACATCGTAGGGGCCGGCCTTGCCGATGAAGAACGTGTCGGGGCTGCCGACGTGGGCCATCGACAGCGCCGCGAGCAGAATCGCCGCCGCCCGCGCGCGCCGCGACATCAGCGCTGGACCCGCGCCATCCAGTTGCCCCACCACAGTCCGCATCGTGCCGACACGAAGCCGAGCACCGCGGCGATGGGCAATCCGATCGCGAGGTTGTCTGGAGGATTCAGCTGATACCAGCGGGCCTGCATCTCAGGATCGATGCTGTACTGCATCGCGTCGCTGATGAAGAACCGATTGCGCGCCCATCGCGTCATCAAGAATTCGGCGAACGGCCACTGGACGGCGAGAAAGACGCGCGACGAAGGCGACACCGAGGATCGCGGCCAGCAGCCAGTCCCGGCCGCGCACGCGCTGCATCAGCAGATCGACGCAGAACGCGGGAACGACCAGCAGGATCGGAAAATCCGGTGGCACGAAGCGATCGACCGGCACGTAGATCGGACCGAGGAGCGGCCGCCCTTCGAACAGCGGAAGAAAGAGCAGCATCAACAGCGTCAGCCCGGTGTAGACGAGCGCCGCCGTTGTCGCCGGCCAGCGCGCGATCGACGCGCGCGCCGTGCTGACGAGAAAGAACAGGAACGCGCCCGCCGTCACCTGATAGAAGAGCGACTGGTGCATGTCCCACCGCTGGGTGTACTCGGTGGCGACGGTGGCGACGAGCAGGAGCAGTAATCCGGCGCCGAGCAGGTAGAGGCGTCCGAGAGGCCGGCGATCGCCGAGCGCGCGGTTCTGCCACGCGAGCGCCATCAGCATCGCGCCGCACTGGATCGCCGCGATGCCGGCCGCGAGCAGCATGTGCGGCGGGCTGACGATCTTGACGTCGAGGCCGTAGGCGCTGTGCCACCAGTCGTCGAACGGCGCGGACGTCACCATGGCGAACGCGCCCCAGATGCAGACCCAGGCACCGAACGGGGCGCGAAATCCCCAGAAGTGCACTGAAGCGCCGGTCTCCGCCGGCGTCCCGGCGAACGTCGTGCGGAGCGCAACGAAACCGCACGTCAGGCCGGCGACCACACCGCCCAGGTAGATGGCAATGTGTGCCGGCGTCCAGAACGTGTCGCGGCCGATCGTCCGGTGCCACGAAATGTCCCACATGACGCCGAGAATCACACAGGTGGACGCGAACAGCACGGCGTAGATCGACCAGGGCACCCGCGCCGTCGTCGCTGATTCGCCGACACCGATGCGCGGAAATTGAACCGCGTTAGCAGATGGAGTCGCCATAAAATATGCTCGCTATTGTCCACCCAAGGAGCACCTGATGTCGACGATGATCAGCCAGTCGATGCTGCCCGAGTTCGAGCACGAAATGGCCAACCTCCGGAAAACGCTCGAGCGCGTCCCCGAGGGGAAGCCGGACTTCCGCCCGCACGCGAAGTCGATGACCTTGTCGCAGCTCGCGGGACACCTCGTGGAGATTCCCACCTGGGCGACGATGACGATCGCCCAGGACGAATTCGACGTGGACCCGGTCCAGGGTCCGAAATACCAGCCGTACGTCATGAAGACACGCGCGGAGCTGCTCGCCAAGTTCGACGCGGATCTGAGGCAGGCACGCGAAAGTTTGGCAGGCACGACCGATGATCGGATGATGGCCACGTGGACGCTCAAGAGCCGCGGCCAGACCACGCTCGCGATGCCGCGCGTCGCCGTCTTTCGCAGCTTCGTCATGAACCACATGGTGCACCACCGCGCGCAGCTCGGCGTCTACCTGCGCATGAACGACGTGCCGGTGCCGGGGCTGTATGGACCGTCAGCGGATGAGAGTTAGCGTCGAGGCACGAAGAAACAGGCCACGAAGACACAAGAACAAAGAGCCACGAAGACACGAAGGCATAGATTAAGGAGCGTTCGATGGAACGAAAAAAGGCATCCGATTATCCGCAGGAGCTGCTCGACCTCTTCCACGAATATCAGCACGGCGACATCAGCCGTCGCGAGTTTTTCGATCGCGCGGGGAGGTTCGCCGTAGGCGGGCTCACGGTCGCCACGATTTTCGAGACCCTGCGGCCCAACTACGCGTGGGCGCAGCAGGTGCCGAAGGACGACGCGCGCATCAAGACCGAGACGATCACGGTCCAGTCGCCGGAAGGCAACGGCAGCATCAAAGGCTACTTTGCCGGGCCCGCGAAGATCAGCGGCAAGCTCCCGGTCGTCCTCGTCATCCACGAGAACCGCGGCCTCAATCCGTACATCGAAGACGTTGCCCGACGTCTCGCGACGGCGAATTTCATCGCCTACGCGCCGGACGGTCTCACCTCAGTGGGCGGCTACCCGGGCGACGATGAAAAAGGCGCGGCGGCGTTTCGTCAGGTGAACGGTCCGAAGATGTTCGAAGATTTCGTGGCCGCCGCGAAGTGGCTGAAGGCCTATCCGGAATCCTCCGGCAAGATTGGGGTCGTCGGTTTCTGTTTCGGCGGCGGGATCTGCAATCAGCTCGCGGTCCGGATGCCCGAACTCGGCGCGGCCGCGCCGTTCTACGGCCGGCAGGTGAGCGCTGAAGACGCCGCGAAGATCAAGGCGCCGCTGCTGCTGCACTATGCGGGGAACGATCAGGGCGTCAATCAGGGCTGGCCGGCGTACGAGGCGGCGCTCAAAGCGAACAACAAGACGTTCACGGCGTACGTCTACGAAAACACGCAGCACGGCTTCCACAATGACACGACCCCGCGCTACGACGAGACCGCGGCGAAGCTCGCATGGCAGCGCACGGTCGATTTCTTCAACAAGAACCTCCGCGGCCAGTCGTAGGCCATTGCGAGTCTCGGATTTCGGAATGTGGATTGGAGACACGCGAAGAAACTGCGCACAGTCCGTAATCAATCCGCAATCCGCAATCCGAGGTGATTAGGCCGCGGGGAGCTGGAGGACCGCGCGCAGGCCGCCGACCGACGTTCGTTCAAGCGCAATCGACCCGCCGTACAGCTCGGCGAGATCGCGAACGATCGCCAGCCCGAATCCCGTGCCCGGTGACGCTTCGTCGGCGCGCACCCCTCGCTGAAGTACCGCTTCGAGCAGCGTCCCATCGATACCGGGCCCGTCGTCGTCGACCGTCATGACGATGACGCCGTTGCGTCGAGTCGATTCGAGGATCACGCGGGTCCGGGCAAATTTGCAGGCGTTGTCGAGGAGGTTGCCGAGCATCTCGTCGAGATCCTGACGTTCGGTGCGGACCGTGTGCTCGCCCGCAATCTTCAGTTCGAGCGACACGCCACGGCCGTTGTGCAGCCGGTCAAGCGCGCGTGCAAGGCCTTCGGCCGATTCCAGGACCGTGGACCGCGCACCAGGCATGGCACCGGACGCGGCGGCCCGGGCGCGTGCCAGATGAAAATCCACCTGGCGCCGCATCCGATCGACCTGCGCTTCGATGGCGACGGCGAGATCCCGGTGCCCCACATTCGACACACGTTCCGCTTCGCGAACCAGCACGGCGAGCGGTGTCTTCAGTCCGTGCGCAAGATCGCCAGCCTTCGCCTGGGCGCCGGCAACCGCGCGCTCCTGGTGTTCGAGCAGCACGTTCAGATTGTCCACGACCGGCTGCACCTCGATCGGGTAGCTGCCGCCGACCGAGCGTGATGCGCCGGCACGCACCGCGCCGAGTTCGTCGCGGAGCCGGCTGAACGAGGCAACCGCCCGACGAAGTTGCCAGAGCCCCGCGAACATGCAGACGACGGCAATCGCCGACGACAGCATCGCGTGTTCGAACAGGCTGTGGAGCAGGCGAGGCGTTGACGGATACCGGAGCATCAGCACCGTCGTCACGATGCCCGTGACCATGAAGAGTCCCAACGTCCAGAGGATGGTGCCAAGCAAGAGGCGTGTGCGGAGCGAGAACTCGGATCTCATGGCTCCTGCCCGACCATGCGGTAGCCCAGACCGCGGACGGTTTCGATGGCCGTTGCCCCCAGCTTTCGCCGCAGCCGGGCGATGAAGACCTCCACGGTGTTCGAATCGCGCTCGCTGTCCAGCGCGTAGATGTGCTCGGTGAGCTCGCTCTGCGAGACGACGCGGCGCCGATGGTGCATCAGATACGACAAGACGCGGAACTCGTGGCTTGTGAGGCGCACGGGCCGGCCATCTACGGTGACTCTTGCGCCGCGCGTATCGAGCGCGATCGCTCCGCATCGGATCTCGGCGCTCATCTGGCCGCTCGATCGGCGGATGAGCGCCCGAAGTCTCGCAAGCACTTCTTCCATTCTGAACGGCTTCGCGACGTAGTCGTCGGCGCCGCCGTCGATGCCGCGCACCTTCTCGTGCCAGCTGTCGCGCGCGGTCAGGACGAGCACCGGCACGCTGATGCGCGCGTCGCGCCAGCGGCGCAGGACCGTGAGGCCGTCAAGTCTCGGCAGCCCCAGATCGAGGATGACGGCGTCGTAGACCTCCGTCTGGCCGAGAAAATCGGCGCGCTCGCCGTCAGCGGCGCAGTCCACTACGTAGCCCGCTTCTTCGAGCGCGCCCGCCAGCTGTGTGGATAACGCGGATTCGTCCTCGACGACTAGGACACGCACGTGTGACGGCTCTCGCTCGGCATAGCCGCAGGCGCAACTTTTTTCACTGGCGGCGGGGCCCCAACTTTCTTCCAATGGCGATGGGGCCCCACCCCCATCGCACGCTTACGCTGATGCTTCGCTCAAGCTTCACAGGCTTTCGCTCAGCATAGCCGCAGGCGCTCCTTCCTTATAGCGCAACCGGTGCTGAACAACAGCTGAACGCGAGGATGAGCCACAACCCCTCTGCCCTCCGCGTGGACGGTCGAGGGGTGGGACGTGCGCTTGTGCTCGATGGTCCTGGTGTTCATTCTGTCATCTTCACAATTCGGCCGTGCGGCGACGATTACGGCATCGGTCGGCGACGCGTTCGTCGCCCATGACGAGGTTGCTGGCGTCTGGACCATCGGCACGTCCGGCGTCCAGGTGAGCTACGGGCTGGATCGGACCGACCAGTGGCGCCTGCTTCGGTTGGCATCTCCCGACACGTCCCGCGACTGGCCGGTCGCCGGGGCGTCCGACACGTCGTTCACGCTCGCGGGAAAGTTGACGACGCTGTCGTCGGCTGGGACCGGACTCGTCTTGGACGGCGTCTCGTCCGAAACCACGGCGACCGGCGTGGCGCTCCACGTCACATATCGCCGGCCGGACCTCGGCATCCGCATTCGCCGTTCGTACGTCGTGGTGCCGCGTTCGCGGATGGTCGAAACGTGGCTTCGCGTCGAAGCCGTCACGGCACGCTCGGTCGAGATTGGCGACGTCGTCGTGTGGCGCGCCAGCCTGGCGCCAGGAACGATGCAGTGGCTCAATGGGCTTCGCGGCGACAACGCCGACTCGCGAAACGACGAGGCGTTCACCCGAAAGCATCGCGACCTGGCGATTGGCGAGCAGCTCGTCCTAGGCACCGACCGTCGCTCGTCGGAACGTGAAGTGCCCATGGCTGTCATCGACGCCAGTCAGACCATCGACGCACAGTTCGTGATCGGGTCGATCTGGTCGGGGGCCTGGCGGATGACGTTCACACGCCAGCCGTCACAGATCGACGTGTCCCTCGGACATCCCGACATGACGACCATCGCGAGTGCGGCGCAGCCATTCGAATCCCCGCACGCGATGTTCGGTATCGTTCCAGGCCCCGTGACGAACGTCGGGGCCGGGCTGCGTGATTTCATCGTCACGAGGTTGCGGGGCGGTCGTCCGTTCACGCCGCTCGTCACGTACAACACATGGTTCGCCTACGGCGTCCGGATCGATCACGAATCGATGGTCAGCGAGATCGAACGCAGCCGCGACCTCGGCGTGGAGCTCTTTGTGGTGGATGCCGGTTGGTACGCCACGCCAGGTGCGGTCAACGCCTCGGATTTCGAGGCTGGCCTCGGCGGCTGGCAGCCCGATTCCCGGCGGTTCCCTGACGGCCTCCGCCCGCTTCGCGACCTGGCGCACGCCAACGGCATGAAGTTCGGGTTGTGGGTCGAGCCCGAGCGTCTCAGCCTCGCGATGCTCGGGACGCCGGACGCGCCGAGGCCGTTATGGCTCGCTTCGTCCAACGGCCAGCGTGGCTCGACGACGACGGCCCAGATCTGCCTCGGCAGTCGCGCCAGCCGCGACTGGCTGTTGAAGCGCCTCGTGGCGCTCATCGACGACGTTCGGCCCGACTATCTGAAATGGGACAACAATTTCTGGATCAACTGCGATGCCAGCGGACACGACCACGGCACACGCGACGGGTCGTACGCACACGTGCGCGGGCTGTACGAGATCCTGGACGCGCTTCGCGTCAGGTACCCCGACCTTCTGATCGAGAATGTCTCGGGCGGAGGCAACCGGCTCGACTTCGGATGGCTGCGCTACTCCGATACCGCCTGGATGGACGATCGGACCGCGCCGTCCAGTCATGTCCGTCACAACCTCGAAGGGCTGGCGACCTTCTTTCCGCCAGCCTACCTTCTCGCCTTCGCGCTCGACTCCGGAAACGAACCGTTATCGTTCGGCGACGATGTGCCGCTCTATTTGAGAAGCCGGGCAGCTGGCGCGTTCGGGCTCACGTATCGCACCGAGAGGCTGAGCGACGGCGCGGTCCAGGCTCTTCGTGACGCGATCCGCCTCTACAAGGACGTCCGCGGTGTGCTCGCGAGCGCCGACGCGATTCTCCTGAGTCCGGCGGCCGATTCTGCGGATGCCAGTCGTTGGGACGCCGTCGAGGAGCTCGACTCGTCGACGGGGGGTGCCGTGATCTTCGCGTTTCGCGGAGAATCGGCGCCGGATCACACGACGCTGCGACCCCGTGGTCTCGTGGTCGACGCGCTCTACGACGTGTGGTCCGCCGATGCCGGGCGGCTCGGCTCCATCAGCGGCGCAGATCTGATGCGCGATGGGATTGACATCATCGATGGTCCCATCTCGCGGGCCCACGTGCTGACCCTCCTTACCATTCGATCGACAACATCTTCGCGGTAAGCCTGAACGGAACCTGAACGGCGCGTTCACGGTCCGTTCAGGGGCGATTCGCTAAATTGCGGATTGCGGATTCCTGAAACTTGAAAGGACATGACGATGCTGACCGTTTGTGCCGCGCTTGCATCCACCGTGTTGCTCCTGGCCGACGCGACCGTCACCGGCACGTGGAACATGGGACTCGAGGGCGATCACGTCATTCCAACGGCGCTGGTCCTGAAGCAGGACGGGCATGAGGTGACCGGCACGATCGCGCTGCCGACGCAGAACATCGGGCAACGCGTTGAGGTCACACTCACCGGGACGTTCACCGACAACGTGCTGACGTTGAGCGGGCAGGTTGAGCACGCCAAAGAACCGACGAACATCGAAATACAAGGTCACCTGGGAGACGAAGGCGCGCTCGAAGGCACGATTGCCGTTCATGGCCGTTCGATTCCGTGGACGGCCGAGCGCCTGAAGGAACGCAAGTAAGTGCGGCCTCTCTCGCGTCGGGCCGCCCTGCAGGGGCTCGGCGCCGCCGTGGCGCTTCCGTTCCTCGACGCGATGGTCCCCGCGGTGCGCGGCGCACGGACGCGGCCGGATCGGAAGGTCCGGCTGGTCTGCATCGAGATGGTGCACGGCGCGGCCGGCAGCTCCGCGACGGGGATCACGCAGCACTTGTGGGCGCCGGCAGCCACCGGCCGTGACTTCGATCTCGCTCCGACAAGCCTGGCGTCGCTCGATCCGTTTCGAGACGCGCTCACGATTGTCAGCAACACCGACTGCTCGAACGCCGAACCGTTCACCGCGACCGAGATCGGCGGTGATCATTTCCGATCGAGCGCCGTGTTCCTCACCCAGGCGCACCCGCGACAGACCGAAGGGGCGGACGTCGAAGCCGGCGTCTCGATCGACCAGCTGTACGCCGGGCGCGTCGGCGGCGAGACGCCGATTCCCTCCATGCAGCTGTGCATCGAGAACGTCGATCAGGCCGGCGGGTGCGGATACGGCTATTCGTGCGTCTACACCGACACGATCAGCTGGCTTTCCGCGACGCGGCCGCTCCCGATGCTCCGGGACCCGAGGGTCGTATTCGACAGGCTCTTTCAAGTGACGCGACCGGATCTTCCGGCGATGGAGCAGCAGCGGCGCCTCGCCGAGGACCGCAGCATTCTCGATGCGCTCGTCGGCTCGATCTCGCGCCTCAATGGACGACTCGGCGCGGCAGATCGGCTCCGCATGACCGAGCACCTCGAGAGCGTCCGCGAAGTCGAACGGCGTATCGAGCGCGTCGAGCGGTACAACGCCAGCGGCGAGCCTCGGGATCTGCCGGCCGCACCCGTCGGCGTCCCCGATTCGTTCTCGGAGCACGTACGAATCATGTTCGACCTCCAGGTGCTCGCGTTCGCATCGGACATCACGCGTGTTTTCTCGTTCAAGCTCGGTCGCGACAACTCGAACCGGACCTATCCGGAGAGTGGATTCAACGGAGCGTTCCACCCGACGTCGCATCACGGCGGTAAAGAAGAGCGCATCAGGAAATTCGCGATCCTGAACGCGTTTCATGTCAGCACGATCCCTTATCTGCTCAGCCGCCTGAAACAAACGGTTGATGGCGATGGCAACCTCCTGGACAATACACTGCTCATGTACGGCTCCTCGATGGGCGATTCCAACCTGCACAACCACAAACGCGTGCCGTTTTTTCTGTGCGGCCACGCCGGGGGAGCCGTGCGCGGAGGCGTTCACGTGCGCGCCGCCAACGGCACGCCGCTGGCGAACGTGATGCTGGCCTCGCTCCACGCGCTCGGCCTCGACGACCTCACGCAGTTCGGCGACAACGACGCCGTCTTCTCTCTCGACTCATGATTCACGATCTGCGTCACGCACTCCGGGCCATCGCCCGGATGCCCGTGCTCGCGACGGTCATCGTGCTGTCGCTCGCGGTCGGTATCGGCGTCAACACGGCCGTCTTTTCCTGGTTGCAGGCGGTCATCCTGCAGCCGCTGCCTGGTGTCACGGACAGCGGCGGCCTCCGCCTCATCGAACCCCGCGCCGACACGGGTTCCTATCCCGGCGTGTCGTGGCTCGAATACGGCGACCTTTCGCGATCGATGCGCAGCGCGAGCGCGACGCTGGCGTTTCGGATGGTGCCGCTCTCAGTTGGCGAACCAGGCCGTACCATCAGGGCCTACGGGCTGCTGGTGTCCGGAGATTACTTCACGGCGCTCGGGCTCACGCCGGCGCGTGGCCGATTCATCAGGTCCGATGAAGTCGTGCGCGCGGGCGATGCTCCCGTCATGGTCGTGTCGTACGACTACTGGCAGACGCATCTCGGCGGCACGAGTGACGTCGTCGGTCGCGTGTTCCGCGTCAACGACCACATGGTGACGGTCGTCGGCGTGACGCCGCAACGGTTCCAGGGCACGGTGCTGGGGCTCAACTTCGACCTGTGGATGCCCGCGACGATGGCGCCGGCGCTCTTCGCGGGAACACGCGAGCTCGAGGATCGGAGCGTGCGCGGATACAACATGATGGTGCGGCTGAGGGCACCGGTACCCGCCGCGCAAACCGAGCTCGACGCCGCGATGCGTGAGCTCGCGCGCGCGTATCCGTCGACCAACGCCGGCATGGGGGCCGAGCTGCTGGCGTTCTGGCGGGCGCCTCGCGGTCCGCAGCGCATGTTCGCCCAGGCGCTGCTCGTTCTTCAGGGCGTCATGCTGCTGCTCCTCCTCGTTGTCTGCAGCAACACCGCGAACCTCGTGCTCGCCCGTGCGAGCACGCGGCAGCGCGAGATGGGCGTCCGTCTCGCGCTCGGTGCGAAGGCGGGACGGATTGTGGGATTGCTCCTGATGGAGAACGTCATCCTGGCGCTCGCCGGCGCGGCATTCGGCGTGCTGCTCGCGATATGGGGAACCACCGCGCTTCGCGCGGTGCCGATGCTGGGGGCGTTTCCGATCAAGTTCCAGACGTCCATCGACGGCGTCAGTCTGCTCTTCGCGCTGGCTCTGGCGCTGGCCTGCGGTCTTGGATTCGGCGCGCTGCCCGCCGCTCAGCTCGCCGGCGTCGATCCACTGGCCGCGCTGCGGTCCGGCGCCCGGAGCGCGGCGAGAAGCCGTCTTCGTCAAACGTTGATGGGCGCCGAAGTCGCGCTCGCCGTCATCGTGCTGATGGCCGCGGCGCTTCTTCTCAGAAGCTTCGCCGAAACGCGCGACACGGACCCCGGTTTCAGACGCGAGGGCGTGCTCCTCGCGGCCTACGACCTGACCGGACGCAGCTACACGCCCGTGGCCACCCGTTCGTTCGCGGCACGACTTCTCGAACGGGCGCGCGCGATTCCCGGGGTCCAGTCCGCGGCGATCGCCACGTCCGTGCCGCTCGACATCCACGGCCTCCCGATGCGGTCGTTCACGCTCGAGGGTCGCGCGCGCAGCGAAGACGCGCCCGATCGCGCGCTCAGCAACGTCGTCACATCCGGCTACTTTTCGACGATGGGCGTTCCCCTGCTCGAGGGGTCGGACTTCGTTGATCTCCTGGACGAGAAGGCACCGCCCCAGGCAATCGTGAACCAGGAGTTCGTGCGGCGCTTCATCGGAACGGGTGAGGCGATCGGGCGCGGCATCGAGACACGCGGCGGCAAGTACACCATCGTCGGCGTCGTCCGGAATTCGTTGAGCGAGTCGTTCGGCGAGCCGACGACGCCGGTCATCTATCTGCCATATCGTGACCGGCCGGCGCAGCAAGGTGAGATCCACGTGCGGACATTGACCGGACGTGAGGAACAGCTTGCCCCCGATCTCCAGCGCATCGTCCGGGATCTCGATCCCGAGCTGCCGGTGTACGACATCCGAACGCTCAGCGATCACATCGAGAAGAACCTCTTTCTCCGGCGGATTCCCGCGCGCATGTTCGTGGTGCTCGGCCCGCTGCTGCTGGCGCTCGCGGCCATCGGCATCTATGGGGTCGTGGACTTCGTGGTCTCGCGACGGACGGTCGAGATCGGGGTCCGCGTCGCCTGCGGCGCGACGCCGTCGAAGGTCGCTAGGCAAGTGGTCGGCCAGAGCCTGCGGTTCGTTGCGGCGGGGGTCATGACGGGCTGGCTGGTCATGTTCATGGTCGCGCTGCACTTGCTCAAGGGCGTCATCAGTCTGCCCGTCTTTGCAGGCGTCCCGGCGCTGCTTATAATGGTAGCCACGCTGGCCTGCTGGCTGCCCGCCCGTCGCGCGAGCCGCGTCGATCCCCTCATCGCACTGCGCCAAGAGTGATTCTGATCACTGGAATGGAACAGGCGTCGGTCCGAATCAGCACACATGTGTGTGTAGTCTCGTGCACTGGCGCGAATCTCCAGGCAGGCGTCGCTTTTGCTGATTATGCGGGCACGATGACTCCTAACGATTCGACGACAGCTGCCGCGCTCAGCGCGGTACTCTCTGAAGCCGGCGCGAGAGTCTGCGGAAGCTGCGGCACGCAGGCGGCCGTTCGTGTTCCGGTCGGAGCAGCCGGTGCGGCCGGCGAGTCCGCACAGCACGTCCATTCCGCGCTACTCGAAGGCGACGTGTGGTTCTGCTTCGAATGCGGACACGAAGAACGCGCGGTCGAGTGAGCGTCAGGTTCGCTCTCTCGTAGGCGGCGTCCGCGCGAGAACGCCCGGCGTTCGCGCGTCGCGGGGTCTGATCGCGCCCATGCTATCGTCACGTGGCGATGCGGCGCGGTCGGACACTCCCGTTCCCCACGTTGTCTCCACGGGCGTGTGCCGCTGCCGCGGTCTTCGCGTTGTATGTCGCGACGGCCGCCCGGGACGTCGGTGGCCCGGGGCTGGACGCCGCGAAGTTCGGCTACATGAGCCGAATCCTCGGCGTGCCCCACCCGCCTGGTTACCCCCTCTACATGATGGTCGGCTGGTTCTGGTCCTGGCTGCCGGTCGGCTCGCTCATGTTCCGCATGAGCGTGTTTTCCGGAGCGTGCGCGGCGGCAACCGTCTGGCTCGTCGCCCTGCTTCTCGAACTGCTCGGGTGCGTGCCCGCGCTTGCCGCCATTGTCGCCTTGCTCGCCGGCGCGGGACGAATCTTCTGGTCGCAGTCGGTTATCCCCGAGGTCTACACGCTGCACACCTCGCTGGTCCTCGCGACTGTCGTGTCGCTGGTCGCGTGGAAGCGTTCGGGAAACCTGCGGTTGCTCTATCTTGCGGCGCTCGCGTTCGGCTTCGACCTCGCGCATCACACCGACGTCGCGGTATTCGCGCCGGCGATCCTCGTATTCCTGATCGCAGTCAACCCGGGAGTGCTGACGTCGCCACGGGTTCTGCTGACGGCCACGGCGCTGGTTCTGTCGCCGTTGGCGCTGTATGCCTACATCCCCGTGCGCACGAACCAGGGCGCCGAGTACGTCGAGGCCGGTGCCACGACACTATCCGGCCTCGCCGACGTGATTTCCGGCCGGCAGTTCGGCTACCTCCTGTTCCGCGGCAGCATCGTTGATGCGATTCGCGATCGCTGGAGCGATCTCGGACGTTTCTTCACGCAGGAAATGGGTCTGTGGGGGTGTACGCTCACGCTCGTCGGCATCGTTGCGCTGTGGAGACGGGATCGCAGTTCGTCGATGCTCGTCGGACTCGGCGCGCTCGGCATGCTCACGTTCGTCCTGAACTACTACCCGCCGGACATCGAGGTCTTTCTGCTTCCGGTCTTTCTCATGTGCTGGGTCGCGATCGGCGTCGCGATCGATGCCGTCTGGCGCGTCGATCGCCGGATGCGTTGGCCGGTCGCCGCCAGCCTGGCGGCCTGGACGATGTGGCAGGTAGGCGCGAACGTGACGGCGAACAATCTTCGGCCGGCGTCCTACGATGCCCGGATGTTGAATCGCTTCTTTCAGGAGATGCCCGCAGGCGCGGCGATCGTCGGCGACACGATCGATCTCTCACAGGCGATTCTGTACAAGCTCTTCGCGGAGCCCGACGTCGCCAGAAAACGACCGACGCTGGTGGTTCCCGGCGAGTTCGGCGCGACACGTGTGTTCGGTTTCGTGCGAAGCGCGCCCGAGCACCCGGTCGTTCCCGGCGATCCCACCAATCTCGATCGGCTCGTCATGGAACGCCCGGCGGTGTACGCGTTCGCACGGCTGGCCGATCCGCTGCGCGCACAGGGCTTCCGGCTCGATCCGGTTCGTCTTCGTGATCGTCCACTCGCGGATTTTCTGGCCGACGTCCCGCGCGGCGCGATTGTGGCCGCCGCAATGCCCGCCGCGGCCGCGGCGAGACTCTTCGGCGCGCGGGAGTCTCCGTTCCGCCGGGTTGGCGCCGAGGATCGCGTCGTGACGAACGGGCAGTGTTTTGCGGTGCTCGGCGTCGTCGGCGATGCGCGCGGCGCGACGGCCTCGGCCGCCGCCGTTGGACGCGTTGAAATCCGGAAAGGGCAGCCGATCGGTGTGGCGCGCCAGCCGGCTCCTGCGGATGTCGTGGTGGAGTGTGGAACCCGGTCGGTGTCGATCACCGTCGCTGGTCACGAGATCGCAGCAACCGCGAGTGGTGTGCCTGTCGTGGTGCTCGACAAGACGGGCGAGGTCGCCGACCAGACGCTGGCGCCACCTTCGATGGACTATGACGTGCCGTTCGAGTGGCGCTGGCAGCCGATCTACCGTGTCGCCGCTCCGCGCCGCTGCGTGGGCGTCAGCGCCGCTGGAACCGACGTCATCGCCGCCGCGTCACAGGCCGGTCTCGCGATTTCGCTGCCGCGAGCGACTCGTCTGAGCCTGTTGGTCGGCAGTGATGTTCCTCTTCGCGTGCGCGCGGGACAGTTCAGCAGGCGGCCCGCATCGTTGCGCGTCGAACCGGCGTCACCGCCCCCGGCGATGACGAATCACGCGTCTGTCTGGACGCGCGTCGAAGTCGAGCCGGCACCGGTGAACGAAGACGATGTGATCGACATCGTGCTGGGCGCGCCACCGCGCGTCGCTCTGGCGTCGCTCGATCGAGAGGCCGCCACCGCGAACGTGTGCGCGACGACGCTTGGCAATTTTCCGGTGCTGGCCGGCACGCTGGACGGATTCGAGCGGGTGATGGCCGACGGATCGCGCGAGGAGATCTTCGGTGACGGCTGGCACGCCGTGGAAGGGGACGAGGGCGGCGGTTTTCGCTGGGCAGCATCGCCGCGAGCGCACGTGCTCGTCCCGATGGCTCATCTCGGCAGGATTCGGGTGGGCGTCCGCGCCCGCCAGCCACCCGGCGCGGGCGACAGCCGGATCGGACTGACGATCAACGGCCGTCGGTTCGATCCGATCCCGATGGCGGACGGCTGGGGCACGTACGAATGGACCGCTGACGGCGACTCGTGGCGCGATGGTGTGAACGACCTGGCCATCGAATCACCGCGCGTCGCGCGGCCGCCCAGCCAGCCGGGTGACACGCGGCTGCTCGGCGTCGCTGTGCGCGAGATCGTGTTCCAGGTGGTTCCAGAATTGTCGCTCGACCACCAAAACTGAAGGTCGGCGGCCTCGTCAGACGGTCGCCACAAGCGGCATCGAACGGCACATCGCTTGCCGCCTGAAGCGGCGGCAAAATGACCCTCAAACGCGTCCGCCGGTACGCGCTCCTCGTCGGCATCGCTCTGTGGACGGTCTTCGTCGTGGATTACGCGACGCCCGGCCCGCTCGATCGCTTCGGGAAGATCAAGGGCACCGACTACGTGCAGTTCTATGCATCCGGATCGCTCGTGCTCAGTGGACGGTCCGATCGACTTTACGATCACGAGACCCTGCAGGCCGCCATTCGCACCGCCGTGCCCGAGGCCCGCGAAACGATCTACGTCCCGATGCAGAGCCCGCAGCTCCTGCTCCTGCTGACGCCGCTGGCGGCCCTTCCGTACACGGCCGCTGTCGCGGCCTGGGTCCTCGTCATCATCGGTCTGTACGCGGCAACCTGCACGATGCTCTGGTCGCGGTGCCGCCATCTTCACGGCTATCGTCGCGAAGCGATCGCGTGCGCGATGGCCTTCCCAGGCCTGTATGCCACGGTCATTCACGGCCAGCCGTCGGTGCTTGCTCCGCTCGCGATCGCGATCGCACTGATTGCCCTCGAGCGGCGCCGGGAATTCCAAGCGGGGCTCGCGCTCGGATGCCTGGCGTTCAAGCCACATTGGGCCGTCGCTGCGGGTGTCGTCTTTCTTGTCGCGCGCGAATGGAAGGTCGTCGCAGGGATCGGCCTGTCTGCCCTCTTGCAGTTCGGTGCCGCGCTTCTCGTCGCCGGTCCGCGATTGTTCCTCGCCTATCTGAGGACGCTCCAGTCGATCGGGAGGCTGGGCGATGTGTTGGAACCACGGCCGGGCTATGCGCTCAGAAGCTTCTTCTCGGTCTTCGTGCCCAGTCCGCCGGCGGCGTTCGCCTGCTACGCCGTAGCTGCCGTTCTCGTCGTCGTTGCGGCTGCGAGGATCTGGCGGACGACCACATGCTTCGACGTCCGCGCCTCCGCGATCGTCATCGCGATGGTGCTCGTGAATCCGCACGTCTTCGAGTACGACCTGATCGTCCTGACGCCGGTGTTCTTCCTTCTCGCGAACGCGATCGCCGGCGGGGCAGGGACGGGACTCACAAGTGCCGGCTGGTCCTGGGTCGTCGCTGCGCTGTTCGTGTCGCCGGTGCTGACAGCCGTCCCGCCGGCCGTCCGGCTGCAGTTCTCCGTGACGGCGATGGCCGCAATTCTGTTCCGGCTATGGAGCGCGGGAAGGGGCGAGCGCTCAGGGAATGAACGTGAATTTGGCCGATCCGCTGACGCTTCTCGTCAATCCGAGCAGCGAGCCGCCGACCGGTCTCGCCCGCGTGGTGATGTGCACGTAGTAGTCCCGCGTCGGGTCGAGCTTTGACGTGTCCGACACCGGCACCCGGTTCCACTTCGTCAACCACGCTCTGACCACGGACTCGTCATCGGTGACGGTCTCGTCGTCGATGCGCCCGTCAATCGTCCGCGTCAGGGTGTGACGACGAGTCAGGTTGTCGTACTGGTCTGACGTCGTGACCACGGTCTTGGCGATCGTGCGATCGATCCAGCCGGGCACGACCGTCCGGAGTTCGAGGTCGTAGCTGAACGTCGTTTTCAGTCCGCTGGCGATCGCTTCGTGCACGGCCTGGTTGAACGCGTCGGTCAGCTCGAAGGTGACGAGCACGCGTCCGTCACGAACCGTGGGAGTGATCCGGAGGCTTTCCTGTGCGCTCGCCACGCGGGCAAGCAGAAGGACCATCAACAGCGAGCAGGCGGCGAAGGTTCGAGTCGTCATGCGCATACGTCGATACCGGATGGCGAGCGACAAACCCGCGCGCCAGAAAGAAAGTCGTTCGGATCCCGTAAGTGTGAGCCCGGCGTCGCTGCTCGCCTTGTAGAAATTCTGGAAGCGTCGAACTTCGAACGAGGCGCCGACGGTGTTCGTGAAGAACATCAGGACGCCGCCACCCAGGTCGAACGCGGGACGGACCCGCTCCACCTTGAAGGCGCCGAAATAGTCATCGGCGTGGATACGCATCAGGCCGGCGCCGCCGACGAAATACGGGCGCAGCACGTATTCGGTCAGCCGTCTCGGTGCGGCGATGACGAGATTGCCGGTCAACGTCGTCACACGGCTGTTCAGGACCAGGTGCTGCTCGCCCTCGAAAAACCCCGGCGCATCGGCGAGATCGACGTCCACGCCGAAGACCTCGCCGATCGTCACGACCGATACGCCGACGACGAGGTTCGGTTTTCCGGTGACCTGGTCCCAGTCGACGAACGTCGTGTAGCCCCCGAAGGTTGACCCGATGAAAGGCCTGATTTGTTTGTCGGCGGCCACCGACGTGACGGGCCACGACACGACGGCGACGACGAGCAGCGCCACCGCCGACCTCATGTGTCGACTACGCCCTGCGCGTTCGAGGGGCGTCGTCATCGGACGAAGATGGAGAGAAACAGCCGCGCGAACGGCGACACTATCACGTCGCCTGCGCCGAATTGATACGGCCTCGCAAGCCCGGAGCTGTTCGCGAGCAGCACCAGCGTCAGGCCGCGGCCGGGGACCGTGATGATGAGCGATGACGACGCGTTATCGCTGACGCCGAACTGCCAGACGATCCGTTCGGCGTTGTAGCTCTGCACGAACCAGCCGATCCCGTGGGGCAGGCGCTGCGCGTTTTTGTCGAGTGGTGGCGTCCAGGCCGCGGCGAGCGACGCCGGCTGGACAATCGCGCCGCGGCGCAGGGCGATGTCGAAGCGCGCGAGGTCCCGGACCGTGGAAATCAGGCCGCTCGCCGGCGTGAGGCCTGTGGCCGTGTACTGAGACGCCGAGGGGCGTCCGCGCGAATCGACCGCGTACGGTTTGGCGAGGCGATCGAACACGGCCGTATAGCGCTCAAGGGTGTCGGCCGTCAGGCGATCGGCCGGCGGGATCAGCGTCAACGTGTTCAGTCCGGGGATGGAGTCGACCATGGCGAATCGATCGAGCAGCTCGGCGACGGCCGCCCGATAAGACATCCCGCGGCACGCGGCGATCGTTTCGACGAGCGAGTTCAGCCGCTCCGGCCGGTACGAGTAGACAAGACCCTCGGGCGTGATGGACGTGTGCGTCAGGATCTGACGGAGCGTCGCGCCGGGTTCCGGCGACTCTTTTGCCAGCAGGCCGATGGGGTCGTCGAGTGAGACGCGGCCTTCTTCAGCGCACCGCAGGACGAGCGACGCCGTGAAAAGCTGGGTAATGCCGTCAATCTCGAAGGGTGTGTCCGGCCGGGTGGATACCGATCGCTCGACGTCCAGCCGCCCGTACGCATGCTCCCAGGTGGCCTCGCCGTCGCGGATGATCGTCGCGGCGAGCCCCGGGATCCCCGCCTGACCGCGGAGGGCCTCAAGGTAGTCGCTGAGGCGCGACAGGACCAGGTCGTCGGCAGCGGCGGGCAGAAGCACGCTGGCTGACAACAGGATAGCCGTCGTGATCAGTACGAGCCGGCGCATGGAAGAGTCAGACCCCGAGTGGCCTCAATAATAGCTGGAGAGCCCGCCGACCGGATCAAAATCCAGCGACGGCCTGCCACAGCGCGGCCGCCCAACCAATGATCCGGACGCCAGTCGGGGGGGTCGGGGGCGTCCCGGGCAGAAACCCCAGCTTGACGACCTCGAAATCCGAGGCCTTGAGGGCACCGAAGGCCGGGTTGAGCACGCCATTGTTCCAGCGGGTGTCATACGTGCCGCTGATGTACATGTCGGACCCGTTGTCGGCCACGATTACCCCGTAACGCTGCATCGCACGAAAAATCCGCTGGACCTCGGGCGTGAACCCGGCGAGCGATTTGGTGGACTTGAGCCTCAGCCGTGCACCCATCGGGAGGGCGCCGGCCGTCGATCCGGCACGATGCGAGGCGGGATAGACGTACCCGTTGGTCGAACGGACCGTCACGCGAAACGCATGGCCGATTTCAGCGGCGCCGAAGGCTTCCTCATACCGGACGAGCCCCGGAAGAATCGCGAGTCCTGCCGCGTCAGCCGACGTCCACCCGTCGGGACGCCGACCGTTCGCGTTCATGTCGAAGTACGCGCCCGATCCGGCGAACCACTGCGATCCGTCGTAGAAGACGTTGTACAACTCGTAGAGACCCCGCGTGGTGCCGTCGACAATCAGCATGTGTCGATCGCTGCTGCTGCGCAGATCGACGTTGCCGGGCTGGCCGCCTTCAATCCAGTGTGCCTGGGCGATCGCCTGATCGGGAATCGGATAGAACGGAAAACTGCCCCCCGTGTTGTGATCGACGCCGTCACTCTCGTCGCCGTAATCGAACTGCACGGCGCGCTTGGCGACCGAGCCGTCCACGATGATGTACGGGAAACCGTAGATGTCCTGGCTGCCGGGCGACGCATCGCCGCCGAAATCGGGGTGCAGCGTTCGCGTCGTGCCGATGAACGAGATGTAGGACGCCGACTGCGGGTCGACCTGCGCCGCCGAAATGTCCGTGTTCCACCAGTTGTCGGCAGGGAAGATCGGCAGCGGGCCTGGAATCGGCCCGCCGAGCGTCACCGCGCCGGTGACGATGACCGTGGCGCAGGCGACGAACACCGCTGAGACCGCAAGTCGAATCCGGGGAACCGGGCGGGGCATTCCCGCTGGGCCAGCAATGCGTACGCCACTCTTAACCCTTTTATTTGCAACGGTTCCGCTCGCAGAGGCGTCACGATTTTGAGCATGCGGCCTCCAGTCTTGTCGCCCTGCGTTACCGAGGCGCGTCGAGGTAAGCTCCGCCGATGCGAATCTGCAGGTGCCTTCTCGTCGTCATCGTGGCGCTCGTGGCCAGGCCGAGCCTCGCCCAGGACCTGGCGCGCATGGAAGAGCTCATCCAGAGCCACGTCCACGACTCGACATTCATGGGTTCGGTGCTCGTCGCGCGCGACGCCGAGATCATCCTGAACAAGGGTTACGGGTTCGCGAACGTCGAATGGCAGATTCCGAATGCCCCGGCGACGAAATTCCGGCTCGGATCGCTGACGAAACAGTTCACGTCGGCGTCGATTCTCCTGCTCGCCGAGCGTGGCAAGCTCTCCCTCGAGGATCCCGTCAGGAAATACCTGACGGACGCCCCGTCCACATGGGACGCCATCACGATCTTTCATCTGCTGACGCACACGTCCGGAATCTTCAACTACACGGCGTTGCCCGACTTCGCGGCGACGATGCCGCTCCCGTTGACGCCGCCGCAGATCATCGCGAAGGTCCGCGATCGGCCGCTCGACTTCGAGCCGGGATCGAAGATGAGCTACAGCAACTCCGGCTACATCGTGCTGGGTCTGATCATCGAGAAGGTCAGCGGCGACGGCTACGGGTCGTTCGTGCAGAAGAACCTGTTCGATCCGATCGGCATGAAGGACTCGGGTTACGACTCGAGTACACGACGATCATCGCGCGTCGCGCCGCCGGATACCGGCGCGGCGCCAACGGGCTGGTCAACGCCGAGTACCTGGATATGAGCCTTCCCTACGCGGCAGGCGCGCTGTATCTCGACGACCGAGGACCTCCTTCGATGGGAGCAAGCCCTCTTCGGCGGCAAGGTGCTCAAACCGGCGTCCCTCGAAAAGATGACGACGCCGTTCAGGAACGACTACGCGCTGGGCGTCTCCGTCCGGCAGAAGGACGGTCGGCGGATCGTCGAACACAACGGCGGTATCAACGGATTCAATACGTTCCTCGCGTTCTATCCCGAATCGCACGTCACGGTCGCCGTGCTCGGCAACCTGAACGGCGCGACGCCGGAAACGATGGGCGCCGCGCTGGGGACGCTGGCCCACGGCGGTTCCGTGCAATTGACGTCGGAGCGGCGCGAGATCGCGCTTCCGAAATCCGCGCTCGAACCTTATGTCGGCACGTTTCAGCTCCGCCCTGGCGTCGACATGACGGTGTCTCTCGACGGCGGCCACCTGATGGTGCAGCTGACCGGACAGCCGAAGTTCCAGCTGTTCGCCGAGCGCGAGAACTTCTTCTTTCTCAAGGCCGTGGACGCGCAGCTCGAATTCACGAAGGACGCGGCCGGCGCCGTGACGGCCGCGACGCTCCATCAAGGATCGATCAACGCCACCGCGCCGCGGAAGTAGACTGAGGCAGTGAACCGGCGGTTTCTCGCTGCGCTCATTTTCGGATTGCTCATTCGCGTCGCAACGCTGCCGCTTCCAGGACATGACGATGTCATCACGTGGAAGATCTGGAGCTACGCCGCGTCCCATCACGTGACACAAATGTATGGCGTTGGCGGCACGCCGCCCACGCGAGGCGTCGTGACGTGGGGTGAAGTGTGGTCGACGGTCGACTATCCACCCTTCTTTCTGTACGAGTATGCGGTGGTCGGCCGACTCTATCGTGCACTCTTTCCGTCGTATCCCGACTCGCTGGCGCTGCTCGTCGCGGTGAAGCTTCCGGTGCTCCTGGCCAACTGCGCTCTCACGTGGTTGTTTTTCGCCGTGGTGCGCCGCCTGACAAGGCACAACGAGGCTGCGCAATGGGCTGCGCTCGCGTACTGGTTGAATCCCGCGACAGTCTTCGGCGGCGAGATGCTCGGCTACGTCGATCCGTTGTACTTCCTTCCGGCGATTGCCGGCGTGGCGCTCGCATACTTCCGGTGGCCATGGCTTGCCGGCGTCGCGGTGGGGATCGCGGTCGGGACCAAGCCGCAGGGCATTCTGATCGGTCCGGCCTTCGCGCTTGCGCTGTGGCAGGGCGGCGGTTGGACCGCCATCGCGCAGGCGAGCACGACGTTCACGGCGACGCTGGCAGCCATCGTCTTTCCGTTCTGGGCCAAAGGCGCCTTGCCGAACATGTGGCTCGCGTTCGGATCGTTCGACACGCGCCGCGACACGATGTCGGCTTACGCGGCGAACGTCGGCTGGATCATCAACTGGTGGCTGCGCGCCCGGTTCGCATTGCCGGAGGTGGGGTTTCCGAAAGCATTTCTTCAGTTCGTGACGCGTCCGCTGGCCATTACGCGATTTCAGGAGCTCGGCTATCCCGATCCACGGCCGATCGCACGGACCGCCGTGGTGGCGGCGGTGGCCTGGGCGATGTGGCTGACGCGCCGATCGCGCGACTTCGCGATCGCCGCCGCGCTGGGCGCGTTCACGATCCACGCCTTCTTCGTGCTGAGCCCGGGCATGCACGAGCACCATCAGCTGTTCGAGGTGCCGCTCCTCGCGCTCGCCGCGGCGATGCGCCCGCGGTTTCGTCCGCTCTTCTATGCCGTCAGCGCGATCGTCGCGCTCAGCATCAACACGCTCTACGGTGCGGGGCTCGGGATGGGATGGGCGCTGCCGCGGATGATCACGGTCATCGACATCAGCGTGCTGGCGTCATTCGCGAACATCGGATTGCTGATCTGGTTCGCACAGCTGCTAAGACGAGAGGCAGATGCTGAGGGCGTCGCGATTCGGCACTCAATCGCGACGTGATCAAAACTTCCTCGCATCTTTGACGGCGATGGTCAGGACGGTGCTGACGATGCTGACGACGAGCGCGCCCCAGAAGGCGGACCAGAAGCCGGCGACGTGGAAGCCGAGACCGAGCGTTTCAGAAATCGAGCTCGTGAGCCACAACATCAATCCGTTCAGGACGAGCGCGAAAATGCCCAGCGTCACGATGATGATGGGGAACGTCAGGATCTTCGCGACCGGACCGATGAACGCGTTCACGATGCCGAAGACGATGGCGACGCCGAAGAAGGGCAACCAGTCGCCGGTGAACGTGACGCCGGACACCAGCTGTGTCGCGACGTACAGCGCGGCAGCGTTGACGAGCGTGCGAACGATGAATGGCATAGATTGTCCAGGCGGAGCCTACGCGCGTCGAGCGCGCGCGTCAACCGGGAATCGGGGTCATTGACCATGCGAACCCTTCGCTTCAAACGGCAGACGCGCGCGGCGGCCGTCGGCGCTGCCTTACTGGTGATCGCGGCGGGCGCGGCGGTGCGCGCCCAGAACGACCGGCTGGACGCGGAGCTCCGACGCATCTTTCAGACGCACGAGTACCCGAGAAAAGACCTTCGGGCCTGCCGTCTGGCTCGATGGCGGCTCGTCCTACATCGTCGTCGAGACGACGGACAAGACGTCGGCGCTCGTGACCTACGAGACGGCAACAGGGCGACGCGACGTGCTCGTGGATTCGTCCGCGCTTACGCCTCCCGCAGCGGAGGGCCCCCTGTCGATCGACGGCTACGAGCTCTCCCACGACCGAAAGAGCGTGCTCATCTTCACGAACACGAAAAAGGTGTGGCGCGAGAACACGCGCGGCGACTACTGGGTGCTGAACCGCGAGACGCGGGCGCTGCGGAAGATCGGGAAGGACGCTCCTGAATCGTCGTTGATGTTCGCGAAGTTCTCGCCTGATGGCCTGAGCGTCGCGTACGTGCGCGACCGAAACCTCTACGTCGAGAAGGCGCTGTCGGGCGAGGCGATCCGGCTGACGACAGATGATGCCGAGACGATCGTCAACGGCACGTCCGACTGGGTGAACGAAGAGGAACTCGGCATCCGTGACGGCTTCAGGTGGAGCCCGGACGGCAGGTCCATCGCGTACTGGCAGTTCGACACGTCCGGTGTCGAGCGCTTCACGCTCGTCAACGACACCGACGCCACCTATCCAGCGGTTCTCCGGTTCCCGTATCCCAAAGCGGGGACCGGCAATTCGGCGGTCCGCATCGGCGTCGTCGACGCGGGCGGGGGCACGACGCGGTGGATGAACACACCCGGCGACCCGCGCAACACGTATCTCGCGAAGCTGCAGTGGACGAGCGATGGCCGCCGGTTGTTGATGCAGCAGCTGAATCGCCTCCAGAACACCAACGATTCTGCTATCAGCGGACACGCCGACCGGAGCAGTCCGCCGCGTGGTCCGGGATACGAATCAGGCGTGGGTGGACGTCGTTGACGACGTCGTGGAAGTGGCGAACGGGACGGCCGCGACGTGGCTGAGCGAGAAAGACGGCTGGCGCCATCTGTATCGCGTGGCGCTCGATGGGTCCGCCGAGCGCCTGCTGACGAAGTTCGACGGTGACGTCATCGACGTCACCGCTGTCGACGAGAGGAACGGCTGGGTGTATTTCCTTGCCTCCCCGGGTTCCGCGATCGAGCGATTCCTGTATCGTGCGAAGCTTGATGGCAACGGCCAGGTCGAACGTGTGACGCCGGCTGACCAGCGCGGCACACACAGTTATCAGATCTCGCCGGACGGTCGCTGGGCGTTTCATACGACATCGCGCGCCGATGTGCCACCGCGCGTGGAGCTGGTCAGCCTGCCCGGACCATCGCCGGATTCGCGACGCTGGCCGACAACGCCGACGCCGTCGCGCGGACGCAGACGCTCGTGTCTTCTCCGACGGAATTCGTCACAGTCGACATCGGAGGTGGGGTCTTGCTCGACGGGTCGATCATCAAACCGCGATCCTTCGATCCCGCCCGCAAGTACCCGGTCATCGTGTATGTCTACGGCGAGCCGGCGGGGCAGACCGTCGTCGATCGCTGGGGCGGCAATACGCGGACTGTTCCATCGCGCGCTCGCCGACGAAGGCTACGTGGTCGCGAGCTTCGACAATCGCGGCACGCCGGCGCCGAAGGGCGCCGCATGGCGCAAGGTCATTTACGGGACGGTCGGCGAGCTGTCGGCGAAGGACCAGACCGCCGCCATCGACGCGCTCGCGGCGAAGTACTGGTACATCGATCGCGATCGCATCGGCGTCTGGGGATGGAGCGGCGGCGGTTCGAACACGCTCAACATGATGTTTCGATCGCCGGATGTCTACAAGGTCGGCGTGTCAGTCGCCCCCGTGCCCGATCAGCGGCTGTACGACACGATCTACCAGGAACGCTACATGGGCCTGCCGCAGGACAACGCGGAGGGCTACCGCGTCGGATCGCCGATCAACTTCGCGAATGGCTTGAAGGGGAAGCTGCTCGTCGTCCACGGGTCCGGTGACGACAACGTCCACTATCAAGGCACCGAGCGACTCGTGAATCGACTCGTCGAACTGGGCAAGCCGTTCGACCTGATGGTCTACCCGAACCGGACGCACGCGATTTCCGAGGGGCCCGGCACGAGCCTCCACGTGCACTCGCTCATCGCGCGGTACTTCCTCGAACACTTGCCGCCTGGGCCAAAACCTGCGGCGTCGGCGCAGCCGCAATAGCGCTCGGCTAAAGCCTCGCGCTCCGTACGAGAAACGCGAGCGCGCAATCGGAGCGCGAAGGCTTCAGCCACAATCGGAGCGCGAGGCTTCAGCCGAGCGATTACGTCAGCGCGTTCAGCAGACGATCGATGTCTTCCTGCGTGTTGAAGACGGACACCGAAAGTCGGAGCCGCTGCTCCGCGTCGATGATCGTCGCGGTCACGCCCGCCCGCTTGAGCTTCTGTGCGGTCGCGGCGACGTCTTTCAACTGAAACGCCACGATCGGGGTCTCGTTGCCCTTTGGCGTCACGGATGGATACCCGAGCGCGGGCATCTCGCGCTGGAGGCGATCGGTCAGCTGACGAGCATGGGTCCGGATGTTCGCGAGGCCCAGCCGCTCGATGTACTGCAGCGAGGTGTGCGAGCACAGCGCGAGCGAGTTCGGGAACGTCCCCGTCTCGTAGCGCGCCGCGCCCGGGAGCGGCTCCCACGTGATCCCGACGCGATCGAACTTCGCGATCTGCCGGTGGCCGTACCTCGTCGTCGGGACGACCGTGCCCTGCAGATCGCCGCGCACGTAGAGGAACCCGAAGCCGCGTTCGCCCATCAGCCACTTGTAGGTCGCCGCTGATCCGAAGTCGATGCCCATCGCGCGCACATCCACTGGGACGGCGCCGGCTGCCTGCACCATGTCCGCGAACACGTACGCGCCCCTTCGCGTGGGCGAGGTCGCTGATCGCCCTGGCGTCGTGCAGGTAGCCGTTGACGTTCGACACGAGCGCCATCGACACGAGCCGCGTATTGCGGTCGATCGCGCGCTCCATGTCGTTCACATCGATCGACCAGTTGCGGTGCTTGACGACGCGGAGCTCGAAGCCCTTCGCCTCGAGCGACTTGTACATGTAGAGCGACGTTTCGAAGTGGAGCTCGTCCAGGACGACGTTGCCGCCTCGCTTCGCCAGATCCATGCCCATGACGACGATGTTCTCGCCGTCCGAGGTGTTCTGGACGAATGCGATTTCGTCCGGCTGGGCCCCAATCAGCTGCGAGAACCGCCGCTTGAGATCCTTCTGCTGCTCCTCCCCGAAATCCGACGCGACCCTCGCCCGCACCCTTGAGACGGAACGCGATGTGGTCGGTCAGCGCGCGCGACGCGGGCACGCTCATCGGATGGATCGCGGCGGAGTTCAGATAGGTCTGCGCCGACGCGATGGGGAAGTCGGCCCTGACGGCTGGTGGGAACACGGAACCGTCGGCGGCGCCTGCCGGCGACACCGCGGTGAACGCCGATCGAAGGTCCGGCAGGACGGGTGAAGCCAGCGTCGCCGCGCCGAGCAGAAACTCACGACGATCGATCGTCATAACAGTCCTCCATTGACGCTCGGCTAAAGCCTTCGCGCTCCATTTTGGGCAACGGGAGCGCGAGGCTTCAGCCGAGCGACCGACTTGGCCGCCAGCCGACTCATGGACGTCTCTCGAACGTCATCTGATCCATCAGCAGCCACGTGTTCGGGATCGAGCGTCACGCCAGCCGGTTCCTTCTCGACGGGAATCATGAAGCGGCTCTGTGTGTCGGTCAGCTCGCGGCGCTCGATTCGCATCGGCGACTGGCCCGCCTCGGTCGTGATGCCGATGTCGAACGGGATCCTATACGCGGCGCCGGTCTGCGTCTGTGAAACGTTCACTTCGATCCCGTCGTGCGGCCGCGTCATACCGCCAGTTGCCGGCAAGCGACGGCGATGTCGGCCGCCGGAGCCACTGCGAGAAGAACCAGGACAGGTCCCTGCCCGACGCTTCCTCCATCACGCGCTGGAAATCGGCAGTGGACGCGTTGCCGTCGCGATACCGCCGATAGTAGTCGCGGATGCCCGTCCAGAAGGTGTCGGTGCCGACGACCCCGCGGAGCATGTGCAGCACCCAGCCAGCCTTCTGGTACACGAGCTGGTTGAGCACCTTGCTCATGTCCGAAAGGTTGTCGTGAATCACGCTGATGCCCGGCAGCGACTTCTCGGTCGCGATGGCACGTGCACGGCTGGCTTTGAGGCCGGCGACAAACGCCTCGCGGCCTGCGGTGTGCTCCGTGAAGAGCAGCGTGAAGTACGTCGCGAACCCCTCGCTCAACCACACATCGTCCCAGTCGGTTTCGGTGACCGAGTCGCCGAACCATTGATGCGCGATCTCGTGAGCGACAAGACCCGTGGCGGGTTCGGCGCGGACGCCGTTCTCGCCGTAGAAGATCGCGCTCGCGTGCTCGGTGCCGCCGTTCAGCCCGGCCGCCGCGACGTTGGCGAGCTTCTCGTACGGATACGGACCGACGTGATCCGAGTAGAACTCCAGCGCTTCGCGAGCCGGCTTTTCGAAATACAGGCGGCCGGCGTCGGCGTCCTGATGCGCCACCCACGTCTGCAGCTCGACGCCTTTGACGAGTCCGACGTGAAACACGGCGAACTGCTCGATGCCGAGCGCGTTCAGCCAGGACGCGATGGGCACCGACTGCTTCCAGTGCGTCCGGCGCCGGCCGTCGCCGAGGTCGGTTTCTTCGAGCAGCAATCCGTTCGCGACGACCTGAAACCTCGCGGGCGCCGTGACGATGAACTCGCTCGTCGCCTTGTCGTACGGATGGTCGATGATCGGCAGCCAGTCGCGGGCGTGATTCGGCCAGTTCTCGCTGAACGCGCTCCAGTCGCCGTGCTTGTTGGGCAGGATACGCAAGCCGCCAGCGGGTGCGCCGTGATAGGCAATCGCGAACTGCGCGTGACGGCCGGCCATCGACGGTGTCGGCCAGCGGGAGCGTCAGCACGTTGTTCTGGTGGACGAACCGCACAGGCCTGCCGTCGCTCGTCACGCGCGTCACGGTCATCCCTTTGCCGTTCGCCGGCGAGCCGAGATCGAGCGCGACAGTTGTGACGCCGTCTCTCGTGAAGCGGACGTCAGCGGTGGCCTCCCCACGATTTCGGCGCTCGTGTCCGAGAGCTCGAGCGTGAAGACGTAATGCCATGCGTCGACGCCGGACTGGCGCGCGATAGGTGTCGGCGCGCGCGATCGCCGACGACCGAGCCACCACACACGCACACGCAAACGCGCTCGCTCGGGTCACTGTCGCTCCGTTCTACTTGATGACGAGCAGTCGGTAGTTGGCCGAGTGCAGGAACTGGACGCCCTGTTCCATCAGCACTGCGTCGTCTTCGATCGGGATGCGCAGCTTCTTTCCGCCCCACTCGGCAATCGGCGTGTACGCAAAGAACTCGAAGGAGAAGATGTGCTGCCGGTGCATCTCGAGCGTCGTCTGCAGCGGCTGCCACGTCGTCAGCGACGGGCCGATGTCATGACCGGTATTGCCGACGGGATGAAATCCGTAGACGATGTCGGTCTTCGAATCGCTGTTCGGCTTGTTGAACTCGATGACGCCGTAGCCCGCGGCCCCGAGCGCGGCATCGATGTTCTTCATCGTGGCGTCGGCGCGGACGCCGGGCTTGATCGTCTTCTTGAAGACCTCGCGTGCGGCGATGGCCTTGTCGAAGGCGGCCTGGATGCTTTTTGGTGGGACGGTTTCTCCCGGTTTCAGCACGTAGGCGACGCGTTTCACGTCGGTCCCGAAATTCATCAGCCGCACGCCCCAGTCGATCATCATCACGTCGCCGGGCTGTACGATGCGCGCGGTCGATGTCGCGACGATGCCCTCGGGTCCGGTGACGTAGACGGAGGGCATGTCGAACTCCGAGCCCAGCCCTTTTTCGAGGAGACGATCCTGCAGCCACCAGGCGACGTCTTCGAGGGTCGTCCTGCCGACGGTGATGACTTCGTTCGAGAGCGCGCGCTCGGTCAGCTGAATCGAAATGCCGGCGGCTTCGCCAAACGCGACGATCTCGGCCGCGACCCGTCGGGATCGAAACTCGCTGACGACGCGCTCGGCGCTGACGAGACGCCCCGCGTAAGGTTCGCCGAGCGTCTTCGCCAGGCTCTGGTACATGGTGTGGGACAGCCCGTCGGCCGGGCCGATTTCTTCGGACATGTTGACCCCGATGCGTCGAGGGTTCCGCTCCTTGACGAACGCCGGCAGCGTCGTCGCCGCGGCGAAGATGTCGTACGCTCCCGACTGCTCGATCATGTAGCCGCTCGGCCCGAGCGCGGCGCGTTCGATTCGATCGCCGCCGCGATCCGTGAACACGTAATAGCCGAGACCCGAGACATACCCGCGGCCCAGGTCCTCCCAGAGCGGGTCGTAGTGGTTTTCCTTCATCGCGACGATCCACATGTCCACGCCGTGGGCGCGCATCACCAGCGGCAGGATCTGGTCGAACTTGTCCAGCCGGATCTGCCGTTCCATCTCCCATCGCCTTCGGGCTTCCTGGCCGCGTGCGGCGGCAGGACTGAACGAAAGGACCATGGCGGCGAGAACGATGACCTTCGTGACGATTCTCATAGACGGACCTCGATCGGCGCACCGGTGAAGCGGACTTCGCGTGTGGATGTGGAGCCAGCCGCGCGGACGCGAAATCGCCGTTCGGCAGGCGGGCGAAGGCGGGATCCCGGCGTCAACCGCAGCGACAAGACGACGGCCGGCGTCGGTCCCATTGCACGTCGACGCCCATCCAGTCGCCACGCTGGTAGTCGAACGATCGCCCGTCGTCTTCGTACAGCGTGAAGGCGCCGTTCGCTCCGGGATACACGTTGAGCGCGATGGGTTCGTCGGAGCGTTCCGTCATGAACTGCCGCACGGGACCGAGCGGGACGAATCGCTCCGGCACGCACGAACAGCGGCAGCGTCTCGAGGTCGACCTTCCGGGAGACTTCGCGTCCGCCCTGGTACACATCCTCCAGCCAGAAGTCGTACCAGCGGCCTTCAGGCAGGTAGATGTTCCTGTTCGTCGCGCCCTTTTCGACGACCGGTGCGACGAGGATGTCGCGACCCCACAGGTATTCGTCCCCCCGCGTCGCGGCCATCACATCGAGCGGATAGTGAAGCCAGAGAGCGCGGACGATGGGTAGCCCGGTAAGGCAGGTCTCGCGCACGACGCTGTAGAGATACGGCATCAACCGCGAGCGCAGTTCGAGATATTTCCGGCAGATGGGCTCGACGGCGGCATTGTGCAACTCGCCGGCATCGGGGTTCGCGGCCCCCGCCGTGGTCGTCACCACTTCATCCGGTTCGAGGCTGCCCGTGTTCCAGCCCCAGGGCAGTCGCAGCTTCCAGGTCCGACCGTGCGCGCGGAACAGCGGGCAGAACGCCGCGAACTGGAACCATCGCACATACAACTCGCCGGTCAGCTCTTTCGTGGGAACAAAGCCGCCGATGTCCGTGCCCCAGAACGGAATGCCGCTCAGCCCGGTGTTGACGGCCACGGGCACGTGCGTCTTGAGCGTCTCCCAGGTCGAAAAGACGTCGCCCGACCACAGAAACGCGCCGTAGCGCTGCATGCCTGCGTGACCGTTGCGATGGAGCGCGAACGGCCGCTCGTTCGGACGCCAGGCCCGCGCACCGTCCCAGTACATCCGGTTTCTGGCGAGTCGGGAGGACGCGTTCGAGACCATCGCCCTGATCGGGCCACCAGCCGTCGACGCCGAGATCGAAGAGCGGCCTGTGCGCTGGCCAGTAGCAGGCCGCCTGCCGATCGTCCGGCCACGTTCCGTCAGGACGTTTCCCGCTGGGCAGTGGCGTCGCCGAACACGCGTCGGCGACGGTGCCGCCGAGCGTCCGGCCTTCGAGCACGATGTGCAGCACGACCTTGAAGTGTTCGGCATGCAGTTGGTCGATGACGGCCTTCGGATCCGGGAAGACCCTCGGGTTGAACGTGAACTCACCGTTGTCCGTGTTCCAGCCCGAGGGACAGAAGCCCGTGCCCAGGTAGATCAGCGTCTCGCACGGCAGCTTTTTCTCGCGGAAGGTCCGCGCTTCCTGCAAGAGTTCCTCGCGGCTCGCGAGCGTGCGATGCGATTGCTGATACCCGAACGCCCACATCGGCGGCAGCGCGGGGAAGCCGGTCAGGGCGGCGTACTCCGCCATCATGCCGGCCGGATCGCGCGCGCCGACGACGAAGACGTCCATCGGCAGCCCCTCTCCGTCGAACCGCGCGTCGGGTCCGGTGAAGTCGAACGTTCCGAGCGGCCGATGGATGAACATCGCCCAGCCGCCCGTGCCGATCATCCACTGGACCGGGACGCGGCCGCCGTGCGTCCGCAGCTGATACCCGCCCTGACCGCTGCGCATCCGATCGGTGGATCCCCGCCGATCGAACTGTGGCCCGCCTTCGCCGAGTCCGAGAATCGCTCCGCCACCCAGCGAGAAGGTGACGGCCCCGGTGCGCTCGTCCACGCGAAGGGTGAAGGGGGCACGACCGTCAGCCGCCCGAATCTGGACGCCGACCGCCGTGACCCCGGCCTGGCGAACGTCGCGCGGGGCCGCGATGACGGTCAACTCGCCGCACGGAACGGTTCGCCGTTCCGCCAGCGTCGTGAACCGCGCCGCCGGCGCGGGCCACGTTCGGGCGACGAGCGAGCCGTCGATGGAAAACGCGGGGGCCGAGATGTCCGTCTCTCGATCGCTTGAAACGGGAGCCAACGTGATCCGCGCCGTCGCGGCGCTGACCGGAGTGATGATCAGCTCGACCGGCCGATCGCCAATGACGATGGGCGCGTTCGGCGTTTGCGCGGGGCTTACCGACGGAGAAATCCCAGCACGCCCGATCGCCGGCGTCGCCAGCGCGCCGGCTCCGGCCGCGCCGACACGCTTCAGGAGATCACGACGCGAGAGTCGGGTCACCGATCCTCAGCGGCGCGTCTCGCGCGACTTCACGCCGCGGACCGCGCCGGCAATCATCCGGTTGACGGCCGCGAGCGCGAGGCCACCCTCGTCCGGCGACGGAATGGTGGCGAAGCCGATTGCCGATGCGGTCGGGTATCGGGCGAAGATCTTCTCGAAGAGCGCGGCCAACTGCTCGCTCGACGGACCGTTGGGCACCTTGTTCTGATGCGCCGTCACCTCGCGCGGATCGAGGACGTCCATGTCGATGTGCACGTAGATCTTGTCGGTCAGGCGTGCGAGCCGATCGAGCTGTGCGAACACCGCCGGCGTCGCACTTCTCAGGTCATCGACGGACACCTGTTCGATCTGTGAATCATCCAGGAGCTGCTGTTCGAGCGGGTCCACGAGCCGCACGCCGCCCATCACGATGTGACGATCCGAGAGCGGCGGGTCGAGATGCGCGTCGAGCCGCATGCGCTGCAGCGCCCGCCCGGTCGCGACCGCGACCGGCATGCCGCCGAGCGATCCGCTGCGTGTCGTCTCAGGCGTGTTGAAATCGGGATGCGCGTCCAGCCAGAGCATGCCGATCCGGATAGGTTCGCGATTCGAGCCGGAGTGCTGGAGTCCCGCGACCATCCCGGGCATCGACGGACACGTCGCATACAGGCCGACGGTGAAGTAGCCCTCTCGCTCGTTCGTCGCGACGATATCGGCGTAGTGGCCGAGCGCCATGCCGAGGCGCTTCCAGCCGCCGTACTCCGTGCCTTCCTCCGCAGTCAGCGCCGCTTCCTGCACGCGAACGGTCGCGCCGAGGTCCGCGAGGATTTTCTGGATGCCGCCGTTCGCCATCGTGCGCGGACCGGGAACCGTTCCGTTCGGCGAGAACGGCTGCTGCGCGAGCGCGACGCGCAGCCTGCCGTCCGGCGCGGTGTAGCGTTGCGCGCGCGCCGCAATCGGGAACAGCAGGACGGCGGCTGCGAGCGTCGGGATCGTCAGCCTGCGCATGGGCTCTCCTTACTTCTTGGACACCGTGAAGGTTCCCGCGGCGATGTCGCCCTCCTGGCCCTTCGGGCGCATCGCCCACGTGCCCTTCGCGGACTTGTCCTCGAAGGTGGCGGTCACGAAGATCTCGGCGCTGGAGTCGAGCGGGAAGTCGTACCTGGCGGTCATCTTGGGTCCGTCGAACGGAGATCCGCTTCAGATTGGCGTTGTAGTTGCCTCCGTCCGTCGCGACGACGACGCGGCCCTCGAGAGGCCCGTCGAGAGGCCCGTCTTTCGCCTGGTCGAGCGTCAACTCGAAATCTCCGGAGCCCGCCCCGTCCCACATGCCGGCCCACGTCCCGATGTATCTATCGCCGGAGGACTGACCCGATGCGATTGGCGTTCCGATCGCGAGCCCGAAAATTACGACCACGAGCAGACGACCGAGCGCTCGGCTGAAGCCTTCGCGCTCCGTACGCACGCCTTCGCGCTCCGTGCTTGACCGCATGTGTCCTCCTATATCGATGAAAGCGAGCCCGCCGCACAGAATCTGTCGAACGCGCGTGTCAGCTCCGCGGCGATTTCCGGCGCGTCCCGTCCTTCGATCTGATGGCGCTCCATCATGTACACGAGCGATCCGTGTTGCATGAGCGCGATCGACGGCGAAGAGGGCTGCCGGCCGGGAAAGTAGGAGCGTGCCCGTTCCGTCGCCTCCACGTCGAAGCCGGCGAAGACCGTGCCCAGCGCGCCGGGCCTGATGGCGTGGCGAAGCGCCAGCGCGACCGCGGGCCTCGCGCGCCCTGCGGCGCAGCCACAAACCGAGTTGACCACGATCATCAGCGTGCCGGGCGTGCCGGTGACCGTGGCATCGACCTCGGCCGGCGTCCGCAGCTCTTTGAAGCCAAGCGCCGTGAGGTCCTGGCGCATGGGGGCGACGAAGAATTCCGGATAGGGCATGGAGAGCGATTCTACCCCGTCCGCTGTAGACTTTCCGGATGCATCGAGCCGTCCGTTACGCCATCGCGGTCCTTGTTCTCATCGCCGGGTTCCATTCATCGCGCGTCGTCCCCGTCGCCCGGGCGCAGAGCGGCGCGACCGCGCCGGTTCACGCGAAGCAGGTCAGGCGCCTCCTCATACGGAACACCATGATCATTCCCGGCACGGGCGTGCCGGCGTACGGTCCGTCGGACATCTTCGTCGAGGATGGAGCGGATCGCACGACTGGGCAGCAGCGACAGCGGATGGCCGCAGGCCGACATGGTCATCGACGGCACCGGCAAGTACGTCATGCCCGGCATCGTCAACACGCACATGCACTGGCACGAGGAGCGTGTCGGACCGATTCCGATCCAGTACGAGCGCAATCTCTATCTGGCCGCCGGCGTGACGACGGCCCGCGAGGTGGGCGGCAACTTCGCGAAGACGAAACAGTGGCGTGCCGACAGCGCCGCGCACACGATCGTTGCGCCGCGCATCGTGCTCTATCCGATGCTGGGTGACCTGCTGAAACCGGGCGCGACGTTCAATCAGACACCGACTGAGTATCGCGCGCTCGTCCGGCTCGCGAAGGAATCGGGCGCCGACGGGATCAAATTCATCGGCCCGATGGACCGCGATCAGGTGGCCGCCGGGCTCGACGAAGCGAAGAAGGCCGGACTGCCGACCACCGTGCACGTCGGCGTCGGTGAGGCGACGGCTCGCGACTTCGTCGACCTCGGCGTCAACTGCATCGAGCATTTCTACGGTGTCGCGGATGCGTCGCTCGACGGCATCCAGGACTTCCCGCCGGACATGAACTACGCGAACGAGATTCACCGGTTCGGGCGCGCGGGGGAGCTGTACACGCAGGCCAATTTCAATCACGAGAAGCTGTCGCAGCTTTTGTCGGACATGGTGGCGAAGGGCGTCGCCTGGAGCCCGACGATGTCCACGTATGAAGCCACGCGCGATCTGATTCGCGCGCAGAATCTGCCGTGGTACAGGGACTTCCTTCATCCGTCGCTCGAGGAGTCACTACAAGCCGTCGACCACACGCCACGGGACGTTCTGGATTGGCTGGACCGAGGCGCAGGAAGTGAAGTGGCGGAAGAACTACGCAGTCTGGATGGCCGCGGTGCGCGAGTTCGCGCTGAAGGGCGGCATCGTCACCACCGGCGATGATGCCGGCTTTCTGTACAGGATCGTTGTACGGGTTTGGCATCAGCCGCGAGCTCGAGCTCCAGCACGAAGCGGGATTTCATCCGCTGGAGGTGCTGAAGAATGCGACGTCGAACGGCGCGAAGGTGCTCGGTCTCGACGATCGCCTCGGACGGGTGCGCCAGGGATTTGTCGCCGATTTACTGGTGATCAACGGGAACCCGCTGGAGAACCTGCGCGTCATGAGTCCGTACGGCGCGGACCTGATGTCCTACGAAGGCCGCATCATCGACAATTATTCCGGCCTTGTGAAGCCCGATGATCCGAACGTCAAGCAAGTGCACGGCGGCGGTATCGAGTGGACGATCAAGGACGGCATTCCGTACCACGTGCCGACGCTCATGAAGGAAGTCAAGGACATGGTCACGAAAGCGCGCAACGAGCGACCGCGGACGACGTCGAATGGCCAGCACCCCTGAGGCCGGCCGGATGCCGGCGAGCTGGCGCGCGAGGCTCGATTTCACAGCGATCATGGCGGTGGCCGCGCTCGCGGTGTCAGCGCTGAGCTTCTACCGCAGCTACCTGTACACCAAGCACCAGCTCGACGTGACGGTCACCGAAGTCTCGTACGTCACCAACGAAGGCAACCTGTATATGACCGTGGCGTTCTCGAACGGTGGCAACCGCGACGCCGCCGTACTGCGCGTGGAGCCCGCATTGTGGGGCCGCACCAAGGACAAGGCCGTTGAGGAATGGATTCCGTTGTCCAATCGGGTCCATCCTGACATCCCGGTGACCTCTCCGAAGATGCCGGCGATCGTCAAGGCCGGTGGCGTTGAAGTGGTGACGCTGTCGGCGGCTCTCGATCCCGAGCGCGCCGAGGCGTCGCGCATGCAGCAGGGCGGCGCGGCGTTTCTCGGCATTCGCGTCGCGACAATGAATTCGGACGGCAACCTTTATTTGTTGCAGCACGCCGTCGCCAAGCTGGTCGTCGACAAGCTTGGCAGAATCCACGGCGCCGAGCCAGCCATCCATCGGAGCCTCAGCGGATTTGTCGACGTCGAGGGCGGTCCGCCCGGGGATCAGCTGCAGTCGAACAAGAAGACGCCCTTCGTGTGGGCGGACGAACGCTTCTGAGTGTCCATGACAACGTACTCGCCCGATCGCCGCACGTTGCTCCGGATGCTCGCGAGCCTGGCGGTCGCGCGCGTCGAGCGGCTTGTCGCGGCGCCACAGCGGATCGTCATCGCCGGCGGCGGCATCATCGGCGCCAACCTCGCGTATCGTCTCGCGCGCCGCGGCGCGTCGGTGACGCTCGTCGAGCGGACGCAACCGGGTTCCGGCGCGACGGCGAACTCGTTCGCGTGGATCAACGCGACGTACTCCAAGCAGCCGTGGGCGTACTTCAACCTGAACCGGCTGGGAATCGAGGCCTGGCAGCAGCTCGATCGCGAACTCCCGAATCAGCTGCCGATCCGATGGGGCGGGAGCGTCGAGTGGTACAGCGACGAGAAGCGGGCCGCGAGTTTTCGCGACGAGATTCGCCACCACCAGGGCTGGGGCTATCCAGCCCACGCGATTGACGAGACGACGCTTCGCACGTTGGAGCCCCACATCGAACCAGGAAAGGTTGCGCTGGCCGCGCACGCGGAACTCGAGGGCAGCGTCGATCCGGTTGCGGTCACCGAACTGCTGCTCGCTCGCGCGGCGAGCCTGGGCGCGCGCATCGTCCATCCTGCCGAATTGATTTCGCTGGATCAGAGGAACAGCCGGCTTCGCGCCGTGCGTACCACGATGGGCGAGTTCGAAGCGGACGTGTTGATCGTCGCGTGCGGCACCGACACGCCTCGAATTGCGGCGATGGCCGGCGTTCACGTTCCGCTCAAGGATTCACCGGGCGTGCTCGTGCACACGCCGCCGCGGCCGCGCTTGCTCGAGCGCGTCGTCTTGTCGCCCATCGCGCACATGAAACAGAAACCCGACGGGCGGATCGTCACCGGATCGGGTTTCGGCGGCACGGCCGACACCGATACGAGCCGCGCGACGGCGAAGCGATTCCTCGAAACCGCAAGTCAGGTGCTGCCGGAGCTTCGCACGATGGACGTCGAGAAGGTCACCCTGGGCCGGCGGCCGCTCCCGCAGGACGAGTTCCCCGTGATCGGCTTCGCCCCCGGACGGCGTGATGTGTACATCACCGTGATGCACAGCGGCGTCACGCTGTCGCCGCTCGTCGGACAGCTTGCCGCGATCGAAATTCTGGACGGCGTCGACGCCGAACCGCTGGCACCGTATCGACCCGCGCGATTCAAGGCATGAGAGCCCGCAGCGAGTCAGCATCGAGCGCTCTGCCCAGGACGATGGCGCACAGCAAAGCCGGACGGAAGTGGTACGATGTTTGTCAGACGTGGAGCTTTCCTTGATGCTACGAAAACGATTCGCTGTCTCGACTGGGTCGGTCCTTCTGGCCACGTGCCTGGGTTTGGCCGCCGCTGCTCAGCAGAAGCCGGCGCCGCGGGTCTCGTCTGCCGCGCCGGCCGGCAACGCCGTCGCCGTCTACAAGTCACCTACGTGAGGGTGCTGCGGCGCCTGGATTCAGTATCTTCAGGCGCGAGGCTTCCAGGTGGAAGTCAACAACGTCAGCGACGCGCGGCTCTCCGCCATCAAGACCGAATCGCGTATCCCTGCCGATCTGGAGTCGTGTCACACAGCCAAGGTCGGGGGATATGTTGTTGAAGGGCATGTGCCGGCGGAAGACATCCAACGCATGCTGAAGGAGAAGCCCGCGATCGTGGGCATCGCCGTCGCCGGCATGCCGATGGGTTCTCCCGGCATGGAGCAGGGCGGAGCGAAGCAGCCGTACACCGTGACGGCGTTCACGAAGGACGGCAGGACGACCGTCTTCGCGAAGCACTAGGCGCGTCCAGCCCCGGCCGTGCGGCAGCTCATGGCTTGGGCTTGACCTGACCGGCGTACCTCCTCCCGCGATCGGGGTGTAGCGTGGCACGGCGTTCACCGATGAAGGCCCGCGGTTCTACGGCTTCGAGATCAGATAACGTCATCCAGAAGGAAGGCTCCGGTGAAACACAGCCTGGCCATCGTTATCGCCGTCGGATTCGCGATCGGTCTCGCCGCGCAGACGCAGTCGCCGCCCGCCCCGCAGACGAACGTGCCCATGATCCCGTTCGATTCGGCGACCGACTTCCTGAAGATCTCTCCAGATCAGAACTTCGGCGAGGTGCTCGGGATCGCGGTCAATTCGAAGGGCCACGTCGTCGTGCTGAATCATCCCGGCAGCGCGAACGCCGGGCCGATGTACGGCAACTCGTCGACTCAGCTGATGGAATTCGATCAGACCGGCAAGTTCGTCCGCGAGATCGGCAAAGGCGTCTACGGCCTCGGCTACTCGCACAGCGTCCGCTTCGACAAGTACGACAATTTATGGGTCGTCGACAAGGGCACGAACGCCGTCGTGAAGTTCAACCCTGCGGGCTACGTGATGATGAACCTCGGCCGGCGGCCGGAAGGACCGGACGATCCCGCGGACTCCTATTACCGCGGCGGACGCGGGGCGCCGCCTGTGCCTGTCGACGGCATGTTCCGGCAGCCGACCGATGTCGCGTGGGACTCGGACGACAACATCTACATCAGCGACGGCTACACGAACTCACGAATTGCGAAGTTCGACAAGCGCGGCAACTGGGTGAAGTCGTGGGGATCGCGCGGCAGCGGCGGTCCGCACGCGGACGAAAACCCGGGAATGTTCAGCACGCCGCACAACATCGGCATCGATCGGCAGAACAACATCTACGTCGCGGATCGCGGGAACCGGCGGATTCAGGTCTTCGACACGGACGGTAAGTTCCTGCGGATGATTCACCTCAGCGTGCCCTACGACAAGAAGCGGCACCCGGTTCTCGGCAACCTCGCCGCGAATCCGCCGGACGAGACGCAGCCGTGGACCATCTGCATCACGAATGGACCAACGCAGTATCTCTACACCTCGGATCAGGAACCCGGACGGATCTACAAACTGACGCTTGACGGGAAGATGGTCGGGATGTTCGGTGAATCAGGGCGCGACGCGAAGCAGCTGAACTGGGTCCACGCGCTCGCGTGCCCCTCGGACGATGTGCTGCTCGTGGCGGACATGAACAACTGGCGCGTTCAGAAGGTGACGCTTCGCAAGTCGGTCGTCGGTAGTCGATAGCAGCGTGCCCGTCGAGCCGTCGATCTGACATTCCGACGACTTTCACGTTTGCCTTGTCGTAGGCGCGAGTCTTGTTCCCTCCACCGTTGTGCCGTCACGACCGAGCACCTCGAACCACATCAGACGCCGTCCTGTCAGGAGAGTTGGTCGGTATCGGCATGGACCCGCGTCTCAAAACTGGCGGGCAGCGATACCTCGAGCAGCTGAAGATTTTCGGAGCCGCCGGTCAGCGCGGTCTTCAAGCCGGGCGGAATCACGTACGCGTCGCCTTCGCTGAGCGCATGAGCCCCTTGCGCTTGGGCGCTCAACGTGATGGATCCGGACAGGACGAACGTGAACAGGATGTCCGACGTGTGGCTCGTCACGCCGCCGTGCGCGCCGCACGGGCGCGCGACCCGCACGGACGCCACGCCCCGTGTTGCCGCGCCGATGCCTGTTTCACGCGCCTCGAATCCGGCGAGACGCCACGGTGTCCAGACGGCGTCCTCGGCCCGGCTGCGGCAGAACACTTGTCCGTCGAAATCCCGGTCCCCGCGAACCACCGCCGTCGGCAGCTCCATCTCATGATCGACGGTGGTGACGTGCTCGGCCGGGACGCCGATTTCGACGACCTGCAGGTTCTCCGACGCTTCGAGCACCCGATGACGGATCCGCGGCGGCTGGATGACGCAGTCGCCGGCGCTGAGGATGAACGGCGGACCCTGATCTTCGTACACCAGCCGCACCCAGCCGCTGTAGCAGAAAATCAGCTGAAAGCCGACAGTGTGGTAGTGGACCATGTCGGGCACGGGACCCGCGTCGGGGATCCGGATGTGCGAGGCGATGATGCTGCCGCCCAGTCGTCCTGGGATCAGGTCGCGATAGCGCATGCCGGCGCGCCCGATCACCCACGGCGTGTTGTCTTTCAGCCGACGGACGACGAACGCGTGCGCCGTTGGGGGGAGGTCCAGCGGCGGGTTCGCGTCGGCGATCACGATGCGAGTGCCGTTAGGCGCGACCAGTTCCCGGGCACGCGCCGGAAACGCATCGGCGTCTCGGCAGAGGAGCCGAACCATTCCGGGCTCGATGGTCGAGCCTCGCTGCAGCCGGATCGTCAGGCCGAATCCGGAGACCGTCGCCACGGACGGATCGTCGGCGGGGAAGATCGTATCCAGGCGAAACCCGAGCGTCTCCGTGAAGAAGCTGATGTCCGCCGTCAGGTCCATCGATGGCAGGCACACCTCGACGGATTGCACGTTTCCCTCGGACTCGGTCATGGGGCCTCGCGGTCACACATTGCCACGAGCGGGTGACGAAAGGAAGATCCGCACGTAGAATCCCGGGATGCACAGCCTGCGCCATCGCCGGGACTTCCTGACGCAGTCGGCGCTCGCCCTCATCGCCTCGTCTTCTGGGCTTGCCTTCGCAGCACTCGATGCCGGGCAGGGCGGGACGGCGGTCGCTGGACTGCGGCGCTCGGCATTGGCCAAACCCGGGCCCATGCTGCCCCCGTCACCGGCCATCCTGACGAGCGTCCGCGGCAAGCCGGGCGAGCCCGACGAACTGGCCGTCCTCTGGACGTTCGTCGTCAACGGCGATCCGGCACAAGTCGGTGTCGCAGCCGGCGATGAGCACATTGCGGGCGCACTCATCGCGCTTCATCGCGAGTTCGTGCTCAACGTCCCGACGGCGTCGATGATTCACGGATTCGACGTCGTCGATTTCAGCTCGAGCCGGGTAGGCGACAAGTTCGTGAAGTCCGGCTTCACGCGCGGTCAGGCCACGCGGATCAACGCGCCGACGGTCCAGGAAGCGCCCATCCAGCTCGAGTGCCGGCTGACGCACACGCTGCGCGTTCCGCCCATGCGTACAGTGTTCATCGCCGACGTGGTTGTCACCACCGTTCACGACGGCGTCTGCGACGACGACGGGCGTCTGCGCGCCGGGGCCGCCGCATTTTTCGGCATGGCGGCCGGGAGCGGCGAGTTCTTCACGCTCGGCCAGAACGTCGGTCATATCGGTCAGAGCGTCGGCCGGCGCGACATTCGATACTGACAGCCGTCGTTGGAGTCATTCATGAAACCTGTTCGCTTTGTAGTTCTCATCACCGCGTTTGCCGCAGGGCTGGCCGCGCAATCCGTTGTCGGCCGCTCGGCGCAGGTCGTGCCGGCGCGCCCCGCGGCTGGCCCATTCGATGGCCTGCATTTCCGGCCGCTCGGACCGGCGTCGATGTCCGGACGCATTTCCGATCTCGCGGTGTACGAGGCGAACCCGTCCATCTACTACGTCGGCACCGCGCACGGCGGCGTCTGGAAGACGACAAACGCGGGCACGACGTTCGAAGCGCAGCTGCAGGATCAGGGGCTGCTGTCAATCGGCGATGTGACGGTGTCGCAGAGCAATCCGGATCTCGTGTGGGTCGGCACGGGCGAGTCGAACAACCGCCAGAGCACGTCGTGGGGCGACGGCGTCTACAAGTCGACGAATGGAGGCAAGACCTACACGAACATGGGGCTCAAGACCTCCCGTTTCATCAATCGCATCGTGATCGATCCACGCAACAACGAGACGGTGTTCGTCGCCTCGACCGGCAGTCTGTTCGGGCCCGGTGGCGAGCGCGGCATCTACAAGACGACCGACGGCGGCAAAACCTGGAAGCGCACGCTGTTTGTCGACGAAGACACCGGCGCGAACGACCTCGTCATGGATCCGGTGAACAACCAGATCCTTTACGCGTCGATGTATCAGCGGCGTCGGACGGCATGCTGCATGAACGGAGGCGGACCGGGCAGCGGCATCTGGAAGTCAACCGATGGCGGGGAGACCTGGACCCGGCTGAAGGGTGGCATTCCGGACGAACCGCTTGGACGCATCGGCCTCGACATCTTCCGTCGTCGTCCCAACATTCTCTACGCCTTGATTGAAGGGCAGGCGCCGCTGCCCTCTGGTCGCGGCGGGGCGGGGGCTCCGGCCGCGGATGAAGCGCCGCAAGGCGGCGGGCGTGGTCCGACCGTTTCGACAGCCGTCGACGCGACGCCGACAGGCTTGTATCGGTCCGACGACTCTGGTGCGACGTGGAAGAAGGTCAACAACGAAAACCCGCGCCCGATGTACTTCAGCCAGGTGCGCGTCGATCCAAACGATCCGGACGTGGTGTTTTACGCCGGCGTCAAGCTGCACAGGTCGCTCGACGGCGGCAAGACGGTCACGCTCAACGTCACGCAGACGATCCACGACGACGTGCACGCGATCTGGATCGATCCGGCGAACTCGCAGCATCTGATCATCGGGAACGACGGCGGCGTCGCGGTGTCGTGGGATCAGGCGCAGACGTGGAACTTCGTCCACAACCTCCCGGTCGGGCTCTTCTATCACGTGGGCGTGGACAACGCGACGCCCTACAACATCTGCGGCGGCATGCAGGACAACTACGTGTGGTGCGGCCCGAGCGCCGTGCGAGGCGCGGTCGGCATCGCGGGATTCAACTGGGCGACCATGCAGGGTGGCGATGGATTCGTCGCGCTGCAGGATCCGGGCGATCCGCGCGTCGCGTACAGCGAGTCGCAGGACGGCAACATGGTCCGCATCGATCGCGTGACCGGCGAGACCATGTCGATTCGTCCGCTGCCCGAGGCCGGCGAGCCCGCGCTGCGCTGGAACTGGGACACGCCGCTCGTGATGTCCTCGCACGATCCGAAAGTCATCTATGCCGCGGCGAACAAGGTCTTCCGATCCGCCAACCGCGGGTTGAACTGGGAATCCTCCGGGGCGGATCTGACCGCGAACGCGAATCGCGACGACATCGTCACGATGGGCCTGAAGGGCAGCGACATCCGGATCTCGAAGAACGACGGCATCGCCGCGTGGCCGACGATCGTGTCCTTCGCGGAGTCTCTCAAGCGCGCGACCGTCCTCTACGCCGGCACCGACGACGGCAACATTCAGGTGTCGCGCGATGCGGGGCGATCGTGGACCAATGTCACCGCGAATATCCCCGGCCTTCCGAAGGGCATCTGGGTGTCGGAGATCGTGCCGTCCAGATTCGACGAAGCGACGGTGTACGCGACGTTCGACGGACATCGCGAGAACGATTTCAACACGTACATCTACGTCAGTCACGACTTCGGGCAGACCTGGCAGTCTGCCGCCGAGAACCTGAAAGACCAGGTCATCAAGACGATGACAGAGGACACGCGGAACGCTGACGTCCTGTACGCCGGTGCCGAGACCGGACTGTTCGTGTCGATCGACCGCGCGAGAAACTGGATGCGCATTGCGGCCAATCTTCCGACCGTGCGGATCGACGAGATCGTGATCCATCCGCGCGACAACGCGATGGTCCTGGCGACCCACGGTCGCGCGATCTGGATCCTGGATCACCTCGAGCCGGTTCAGGAGTACGCCGCCGCGCAGGCGGCGACAGCGGATGCCAGACTCTTCACGCCGCCGCCGTTCGCCATGTACCGACGCCCCTCCCGCGATCGCAACTACGAATTCTGGGGTGACCAGACCTTTTACGGAGAGAATCCGCCAGCTGCGGCTGTCATCTCGTGGTTCAACAAGAAGCCCGTCGGCGACGTGAAGCTGCGGATCACGAGCGCCGCTGGCCGAGAAATCCGCGAAATCTCAGGCGCCGTGCTCGCCAATAGCACCAAAGCCGGCATCCAGTCCGCCTGCTGGGACCTGCGGGTGCAGCCGTTGCCTCCGCCGCCAGCGGACGGACGCGGTCGCGGCCGTGAGGGGCGTGCGGGAGGAACGGGCGAAGAACCCGCGAGCGGCGGTTCGTCCGAGTCACAGAGCGCGAGTTCCGCCGGAGCCGGCTGCGTGGCGCCGGCAGCGCCCGGCGGCGGTGGTTTTGGCGCCGGTGCCAACACGGCTGGTCCGCTGGTGATCGGTGGGGCGTACAGCGTCTCGCTGATCGTGGACGGGAAGACCCTCGACACCAAGCCTCTTCGCGTGAACGACGATCCCGATGTCGCGCTGACGGCGGCCGAACGCAAGCGGCAGTTCGACATGGCCATGGACGTCCACGCGCTGCAGCCGGCCATCAACGACGCGGCCGCCGCCTTCGGATCGCTGAATCGCCAGATGAACGAGCTCGTCCCGACGCTGCGCGGACGCGCCGACGTGCCGTCGGATGTGAAAGCGTCCTTCGATGCGTTCAGCAAGGACCTCGCCGGTCTGGCGCCCAGGCTCACGGTGCCGCAGGGCAGGGGCGGCGGGCGCGGCGGCGCCACCGACAGCCTCGTCGCGAAAGCCAACCAGGCGAAGAACGCGCTCATGGGTGGCATGACGGTGGGCGAGCAGACGATGCGGGCCTACGCGGAGACGAAAGCCCAGACGCCCCGGGCCATCGCCGATCTGAATGCCGTGATCGCGAAGGGCGCGACGCTCAGCGCGGAGCTCGCGCGGTACAACCTGACGCTCAGCGTGCCGCAGCCCGTCAAGGTCCCCAGGGCCCCCGACGTGCCGCCCGCAGCGAGGCCTCGTTGAACGACTCCGCCCCTCGCCCTGAAGCGGCGACCGCGCTCGCCCGGCGAGGTCTGGCCATCTACTTCTCGCTCGTCGTCATCGGCTCGGCGTTCTTCGAATGGAGAATCCTGAGGACTGGCGATCCGATCGGCGCGCACATCGGACTCGTGTTCGCGTTGATGTGGACTCCGGCGATTGCGTCGTTCGTATCGCGCTTTGTTCTTCGTGAGGGATTCTCTGACGTCTCGTTCCGTTGGGGCGGGCGAGCCGGCACGCACGCGTGCCGCGTGGCGTGGACGTTTCCGCTGGTCGTCGGCTTCCTCGCGTATGGGATTGCGTGGATCGCTGGACTGGCTGAGTTCCGGGCTGCGCCGTTTCTCGCAAGGCTGCCAGGCACGCTCCCGGTTCCGGCTGGCTTCGCGATCTTCCTGCTGCTGAGCGCCACGGTCGGTACGCTCTTCGGATGTTCGTCAGCCGCAGGGGAAGAGATCGGCTGGCGCGGCTACATGCTCACGCGGCTCGTCGATGCGGGGGTCCCGCGGCCGATCCTCGTGAGCGGCATCATCTGGGGCTCGTGGCACGTTCCGCTGATTCTGAGTGGCCAGTACGCGTCGGGATCGCACCCGAACGTGTCCGCGATCCTCTTCGTCGTCAACATCGTCGCGTTTGCGCATCTTGCGGCGTACGTCAGGTTGATCTCAGGAAGCGTCTGGCCTGCGGTCCTGCTGCACGCCGCCTGGAACGCGATCATCCAAGGCTCGTTCGACACGAGCACCGTCGGCACGCCGCTCGCCGTCGGCGAATCTGGCTATCTCACGACCATCGTGACTATCGGGGTGGTCTTCTGGCTGACGCGCGGCACATCGAGCGCTTTCCGGCGACGCGGCGCGGCGTCGACGGCTCAGCGCCTCGCGTCATAGTCCAGGTGATGCCTGCGGACAACTGAGGCAATCCTGGCCTCGTCATCGAGGACGGTCTTGTAGATCCAGGTGTAGTGACCCTTATTGGCGATGACTGCTGCTGTTCGTTCGGGACCGATCAGCCGACGATCGGCCTGGATCTCGAGATAGCAGTCGACGAGGTGGCCATAGGTGCTGACGTCGGTGTCCGCGCCTTCGGGCAGACCTACGGGCGCGCCGGGATACATCCGTCTCAGTTCCGCGATCGCGTCGCGCTGGTCCGAGCCGCGCGATCGAAGGTACCAGTGCAGCTGTTCGTGGACGTACGACGACAACAGCTCGTCGGCTGAGCGGCCGAACCGTACGTTCAAGGTCAGCACCGGAAACGCGTGATTGACCGCCCTTTCCTCGATGACGACGTGACGCGTGAAGGCGTACCGACTGAGATCGAAGGAATTGAGGACCTGCTCGAGGAGCGTCCTGGTCTGACGCTCCGGATCCGTGTCGTGCGCGAGATCGATCTTGATGGGCGGCTGATCGAGCCAGCCTGATCCGAGCAGGACGAAGAACATCCATAGCATGGGCCGGTGCTCCGTAGCGGATAGAACGGCGGCTCGACGATAGCGCGCCATGGTAATTCGCACGCTTCTCTCCGTTCCGTAAGAAGTTTGTAACTCTCGAAACGACCGTATTTCCGCTTTCGGCAATCCACGCGCCGCGCCCCTGCGTAGTTCACAGACAAACCGTCTAGACACGGACGGTGCCAAGGAGGATCCATGAATTATCCGAAGACGGCCGGCGTGTGCGCAATCGCGCTGGCGCTGGCTGGCGCCGCCGTCCAGGCGTCGAGCCACCGCGAGGCCCCAGGGATTACGAAGAGCCCCAAAGTCGACGGGACCGACTTCTACATGTTTCGAAGCTACGAAACCGGCCGCGCCGGATTCGTCACGCTGCTCGCCAACTATCTGCCTCTCCAGGATGTATACGGCGGCCCGACCTTCTTCGAGCTGGACCCCGACGCGATCTACGAGATCCATGTCGACAACGACGGCGATGCCCGCGAGGACCTGACGTTCCAGTTCCGGTTCACCAACACACGGAAGAACATCACCCTGAACATCGGCGGCAAGGACGTCGCGGTGCCGCTCGTCAACGTGGGGCGCATCGGGCCCGATCCGCGAGACACCGCGGCGCTGAACGTCATCGAGAGCTATACCGTCGACGTGATCCGGGGCGATCGCCGGTTCGGGAAGCGCCAGCGGATCACGAACGCAGAAACTGGCGAGCGCTCCTTCCTCAAGCCTGTGGATCGCATTGGCGACAAGTCCATTCGCGACGACGCCAACCTGCTCGCGTCGGTCGGACCGAACGACGTGTATTCACGATATGCGAACAACCACATCTATCCGATTCGCATTCCCGGGTGCGACGGCGGCGGACGCGTGTTCGTCGGTCAGCGCCGCGAAGGTTTCGTCGTGAACCTCGCGGAGACCTTCGACCTGGTCAATACGAACCCCGTCGGCCCGCGCGATGGCGAGCCGAACGACCTCGCGGACAAGAACATCACGACGCTCGCGCTCGAAGTTCCCGTCGGCTGCCTCACTCGGCCACAACAGCCGATCATCGGCGGCTGGACCACGGCCAGCGTTCGGACCGACGACGATCGCGGAGGCTGGTGGAACATCGGCCGAGACGAGGGCTGGGGCGGTTGGCAGGGCGACTTCAAGCAGGCCTCGCGGCTCGGCAACCCGCTCGTGAACGAAGTCGTCATCGGCTTGAAGGACAAGGACCGCTTCAACGCCAGCGAACCAAAAGACGACGCGCAGTTTGCGACGTACGTGACCAACCCGACGCTGCCCGCGCTCATCGAAGCCCTGTTTGGCTTTGCCGGCGTCAAGGCGCCAACCGTTCCCCGCGCGGACCTGGTGCAGGTGTTCCTCACCGGCGTCACCGGCCTGACGCAGCCGCCGCACGTCGTCGCGTCGGAGATGCTGAGGCTGAACACCAGCATTCAGCCGAAGGCGCCGGCGGATCAGAACTCGCTCGGCGTGCTCGGCGGCGATCTCGCGGGTTTCCCCAACGGTCGTCGCCCTGGTGACGACGTGGTGGACGTGGCGCTCCGGGCCGTGATGGGCGTGCTTCTCCCGGCCGCACAGGCGCCGACGGGCCAGCTGCCCTACACGGACGGCGCACTCGTGACGGCGACGATCGCCTACACACCGGACGGCGCGATCACGAGCGATCCGTCGTTCAGGCTGTTCCGCGACACGTTCCCGTACCTGCAGACGCCGCTGACGGGCTCGTCCAATCCGACGCATCCCTAGGGACACCAATGATCACCTGCGCTTCTGGTGTCAGGCGTTTCGTGGCCGCGGCGCTTGTCGCCGCGGCTGCGGTTGTGATCTCCGCGCCGATTTCGGCGCACGATTTCTGGATTGCGCCGTCGGCGTACCGGCCCAAGGTCGGATCGCTCGTCGGCCTGCGTCTGCTGGTCGGACAGTCGCTCATCGGCGATCCGGTGCCGCGCGAGCCATCGGTCATCGAGCGATTCGTCGTCGCCAGCGCCGTCAACGGCACGAGCGACAAGCCGATTCCCGGGCGCGACGGCGGCGACCCTGCAGGCGTCCTGCGTGTCGACGTTCCCGGCCTGCTGGTCGTCGGCTATCAGAGCGCGCCGCGTCCGGTGGAACTGACCGCAGACAAGTTCGATCAATATCTCGGGGAAGAGGGACTCGACGCGGTTCGGACGCTCTTCGCGTCGACACCGATGAAGTCGAACGCGCGCGAGTTGTTCTCGCGCTGCGCGAAGGCGCTGCTCTTGAGCGGCCCTTCGTCGGCGGCCGACGGCGATCGAACGCTCGGTTTGCCGCTCGAGCTCGTTGCAGAGCGGAGCCCGTACAAAACCGCGCCGGGAGAAGAACTGTCGTTCGTCCTGAAGTACCAGGGCACCGCGCGGCCCGGCGCGCTCGTGATCGCGCTGAGCGCACGCAATCCATCACTGAAGTTGTCGGCCCGTACCGATCGTGACGGGCGCGTGCGTTTCACGTTTCCGCAGAACGGCGCGTGGCTGGTGAAGGCCGTGCATCTCATCCCCGCACACCAGGGTGCGAATGCGGACTGGGAGAGTTTCTGGGCATCATCCACGTTCGAGCTGCCCTAGGCCTGCTGATCGTCGCGGCGCCGCTGCTGTGTGCGACGGCGGCTGCGCACGAAGTCGGGACGACCAGGACGATCGTGACGATCGCCGACGGGCGGTACTCGGTGGACGTCTCCACGGACGCCGCCGCTCTCCTCGCGCGGCTCGAGGCCGCGGCAGGCCAGGCGATGTCCGGACCGCTCGAAGCGGCTGAGTACCGGCTGCGGCTCCGACTGTTTGCCGCAGACGTCCTTCGGCACTGCGAGCTGCGATTCGACGAAGTCGTGACGCGAGGTTCAGTGGAGATCGATCTCGCGGAATCGAAGCCGGCCGACGCGATTCGGGCATCCGATCTCGACGCCTTCGACATCCCCAGAGCGCGAATCCGGCTGAGCGGTCCGTTGCCGCCTGGTGCTCGGGAGGTGTCCTGGCGCTATGACTTGACGGCGACGACGTATCGGCTCGATGTCGTCGCGAACGGTCGACTCGAGACGCAATGGCTGGAAGGAGGGACGCCGGCCAAGCCAGCGGCGCTTCTCGAAGCGCACGGCGGTCTGCACGAGGCGCTGCGCGGATTCAAGCTCGGATTCGACCGCATTCTGCCAGGGGGCGTCGAGCAAATCTTCCTGATCCTGGCGATCTTCCTGACCGGCAGGAGAGGGCGTGCGCTGGGGACGGAACTGGCGGCATTCGGTCTGGCCGAGTCCGTCGCACTCGCGCTGGGCTCCACTCGCACGGCGATGTCGCCGACCAGGCTCGTGGGAGTTTCGCCGCTCTTCGCCCCATGCGTGGCGTTTTCGATCGCCTGCCTCGCATCCGAGAACCTCCTCACGAGGACGGTCGGATCCGGCCGGCTGATACGGGTGTCGGTCTTCGGATTCGTTCATGGGATCGCGCTCGCGTCGGCGATGCCGGATGTGACTCCCGCGGCATCCAATCTTTTGGTGACGCTCGCTTCGTTTGCGGCGGGGATCCAGGCCGGCCAGCTGGGCGTCGTCGTCCTCGCCATCTTGATAATTGGATCGCGCGTCGGGCACGAAGGCTACCGACGGCACGTGGCGGCCCCGGTATCAGCTGCAATCGGGCTGACCGGACTGTTCTGGACCCTCCAGCGTTTCCCGCCGACTTGATTCTTCCCCGGCCGCCGGCAACAGGTGTATGCTGGCCCGCCAACTAACCGAACGGCCGGTCGCGTCGGACACCAGAGAGCTTGTGTGGAGGGCACATGCGTCGATTTGGTTTCCTGTTCTCGCTCGTCGTTTTGCTGTCAGCGCCGCTCACGGCGCAGGCTCCTACAGGCACGATTGCCGGTACGGTCGTGGACCAGCAGTCTGCCGTGCTTCCACAGGCCACCGTCACGGTCACCAACAAGGCGACGAACGCGACGCGTGTCGTGCGAAGTGGCAACGACGGAAATTTTCAGGTGCCGTCTCTGCCCGCCGGCCAGTACGACGTCCTCATCGAGGCGTCGGGATTCCAGCCAACAGTGAGTTCCGTCGAGGTCGCCACAGGTTCGACGACATCGGTCAAGTTCACAATGCAGGTCAGTTCCCGAACGGAAGCCATCACCGTCACGGGCGCGGCCGCGCTGATCGATCTGGAGTCGAACAAGGTGCAGGGCCTCGTGGGGCGGCAGCAGATCGAGAGCCTTCCACTCAACGGCCGGAGCTTCCTGAACCTCGCCACTCTACAGCCCGGCGTGACCGTGAGCCCGGGCAACCCGGCGCAGTTCAACTCGCAGTTCAACGTGTCGGTGCTCGGCGCTCCTTCCTCGCGAACCGCGATCACCGTGGACGGCGGCAACGTCCGCAATCCGATCGAGGGCGGCACCGGTCAGAACTTCTCGATGGAGGTCGTTCAGGAATTCCAGATCTCGACGGCGAACTTCGATTTGTCGACGGGCATCGCCGCGTTCGGTGCGATCAACGTCGTGACCCGCTCGGGCACGAACGACTTCCGGGGCGCCGGCTACGGAGCCTTCCGCAACCAGAACATGTCGGCCTACCCCAGCCTCGCGCGCACTCCTCTGACCGACAACCCGGACTTCTCGCGCGGCCAGACCGGTTTCGTGATCGGCGGTCCGATCAAGAAGGACAAGTTCCACTTCTTCGCGAACTACGAGTACACGGATCAGAAGGGCGTGTACGTCGTCCAGCCCGACCTGGCGTCGGTCGCGTCGTACAGCACGCTCGCGCCAGCGCCGTACGCCGGACATCAGTTGAGCGGCCGCGTGGATTACCGGTTCAACGACAAGCACTCGCTCTTCGCGCGCTACTCGCATGACGGGAACACGAACAGCGGTCCGTTCGGCACGCCGGTCCCGCCGTCGAATTTCGTCTCGAACGACAACTACGTCGACCAGGAGCTCGTCGGGATCACGAGCATCCTGAGCAACACGCTCGTGAACGACTTCCGCTTCTCGCACATGTACTGGAAGAACCGGAACATCCCGGCGCCGTGCGACGGCGACATCAACGGCAATTGTCTGGGCGCCGGCGGACCGGAGATCTTCTACCTGAATTCTGTCAACTTCGCGCTCGGCAACAACTTCAATTCTCCGCAGGGCCGCGATCTGCACCGCTATCCCATCTCAGACAACCTCACGTGGCAGAAGAACGCGCACACCGTGAAGTTCGGCGGCACCTTCGAGCATCTCGACGCGGTGGGCTACTGGGGATTCTTCGATCCGGCGCGCGCGTATCTGTTGTCGCCGGAGTTCCTGGCCAGTATCAACCCGGCGCTGCCGGCGCTGTTCGGTCTGCCTGACGGCAAGATTCACAATGCGAACGACCTCAAGAAGCTGCCGGTGGCGGTCTTCATTCTCGGCATCGGCGATCGTTCGCAGCCGTCGTACCACGTCGATGACGCACGCGGGAACAATCGCGTGCATCTCTACGCGCAGGACACCTGGAAGGTGACGCCCAGCGTCACCGTCAACTACGGCCTGGGTTGGGAGCGCGAGAGCAACGTGCTCAACTACGATCTGTCCAAGCCGCAGTACCTCGCGCCGATCTACGGCTCGGATCTGAGTCCGACCCAGCACCAGAACAAGAACTTTGCGCCGGCCGTCGGATTGGCGTGGTCGCTCGGGACGACGCATCCGACCGTCATCCGCGCCGGAGCCGGGCGCTTCTACGACACGCAGCTTGGCTGGTGGCGCCTCGGCGAACGCGCGGTCATCGGCGGTTCGGGCCGGCAGTTCATCCAGAACCCGGCCGTGACCAATCCCGCCACCGGTTTGCCATTCAGCACAGCGTTCATGAACTCGCTCGCCTACAACTACGGCACGTTCCTGGCGCAGTTGCCGCAGTTGCGCGCGCAGCAGGAAGCCAAGTACCCGGGCACCGGCGACTCGCCGCAAATCCTCCTGTCCAAGCAGGCCACCGCGCTCGGAGCGTTGTACCCGCACGATTTCCCGACTGCACACGCCAATCACTTCAACGCGGGTGTGCAGCGCCAACTGAGCAATGAGATGTCGCTGCAGGCTGATTTCGTCTACCGCAAGGGACTCAATCAGACCCCGGGCGGGTTCTTCGGCGCCAGCGTGGATTACAACAAGTTCAATTCGATCGATGGTCCCATCATCCCGCGCTGCGCGACCACGGCGGCCGCCAGCGATCCGAATGCGCAGTGCTCGTCCGGCTCGATCAATTTCTGGTGGCCGGGCGCGACTTCGGAATACAAGGCGCTGCTGGTGCGGCTGGACAAGCGCCTCTCGCACAAGTATCAATTCACGGTCTCGTACGCACTGCAGAGCAGCCAGAGCGTGCTGGACGTGACGCAGAACCTGAACGACTACTTCGCCACCTACGGTCCCGATTCACCGCACCACAACCTGACCATCGCGGGGCTCGTCGATCTGAAGTGGCGTATTCAGTTGTCGCTCGTATCGACGTACCTGAGCCGCACTCCGGTGGCGCCGCTCATCAACGGTTACGACAATACGGGCACCAATACGTCGAACACCGGTTACACGCCGCTCCTCAGCATCCTCGGGCAGGGCTACGCCGGCTACTTGAGCCATGACGACCTGCAGAACCTTGTGAACCAGTACAACACCCAGTTCGCGGGCACGCTGACGCCTGCCGGGAAGGCCGGCATCCAGGCGAACCAGCGCTATCCCGAAGATCACGCTGCCGACCGACTACCAGCTCGGCGACATCTTCTCGTCACAGGACATCCGCGTCACGAAGGCCATCGGTCTGAGCTCGCGCGTGGACCTCAGACTCATCGGTGAGGTGTTCAACGTGTTCAACATCTCGAACGTGACGAACTTCAACTACAACCTGGTGGTCCCGGCGACGTTCGGCAAGCCGAATCAACGCGTGGGTCAGACGTTCGGATCCGGCGGTCCGCGCGCGTTCCAGATTGGCGCGCGACTCAGCTTCTGACCGGTGAAATTGGGAATTGGGAATAGTGAATCAGGAATTCAGTTCTGATTCTCATTCCCAATTCCTCATTCCTCACCTGAGACTTGCGGATTGAATCGGCAATAGATCCGCAATCCGCAATCCGCAATTGACTGGTCAGTCCTGAGCGGTGAGCTGCATGGCGACTACGGCGAGGAAGGCGCCGGCCTGCAGCATCTTGAAGTCCAGCTCTGACGGCTCGTAGCCGGGCTCGAACGTCACCTGCAGCACGCTGCGCTTTCCGCCGGCCGACATGTTGAAGTAGATCGACTCGCACCCTTCGGTCGGCGGCGCGGGCTCGTCGAGGATCCGGACTTCGCGGGCGGACACCAGACGGCAGAGCCCCATCTCGAATCGATCGCGGAGGGCTTCGGGCCCCGCCTTGCGCTCGATGTCTGCCGACACCTGTTGCAGCCAGTTGGCGAGTCCGATGGGCGTCGACGACACGCGGGTCAGTGTCGCCCGGGGCCCGTCGAGGTCGACTTCGCGTTCGAACACGGCGGCCGCGCGATACCGCACGCCGCGGGCATCCACCCCCACGATTTCGCTGCGGACGAAACGCGCCGGCACGACGAACGAGTCGTCGGCGCCGGTGATCTCGAACTCCGCCACGCTGCCGGGCGTGAACTTCGACGTCGTTTCGACCAGCATGCCGCTCGTCGACATGTTGAGCAGGCGCACCTCGAGACCCCAGGGCAGCTTGATCGTCGACAGCCACGGCAGGTCTGCCTGGGTCTTCCGCTGCGCGCGATTCTGCGTCAGCTTCAGGCGGGGTTTGACGATCGACACGTCGTTGCCGGTCGGGGGCGGGTCGATGACGATGCGGTCCACGTGGTCTCCTCAGGGTGTCGCGAACAGGATGCGGCCGAACGAGTCGGGCACCTCAAGCGCCTGCGAGGTGAACGTGCCGGCCGAGCACAGTCGTTCGAGAAACTGCCGGTCGCCGTCACGGAAATCCAGGCCCGCGCGATATTGCAGCCCGTTGGCCGTCTGACCGGCTTCGAGCGCGCCCCAGACGATCGCCGCCCGGCACTGCATCGCGCGCCGCCGGTCCTCGAACAGGAGCTCCACCGTTCGTCCGGGAACGAGCAGCGACGAAGCCAGCACCTGCGCGCCGGTGACCGAGAGATCCACGACGTCGACCGCGGCGCCATCCACCGCGAGCCTGGCCTGGCGGGCGCTGGCGATCCGGACGGCCGCACGGCGGTCGGACGGCGACAGCGCATCGAACGCGGCAAGGTCGACGCGCTGATCGCGAACCATGTTCACGTATATCTGCAGCTCGGCGGCGAACGCGGATCGCTCGTCGCTCGCACGACTGCGCAGCGCGTCGCGACGGTCCGGCGCGCCCCTGCCCGGCGCCCCGAGCTGGGGCGCGATGAGCGTCTGAACGAAGGATGCCTTGGGGAGCCCGCGCAACCGCGCGACGAGCTCGGCCTCGTCCTGAGGCCGCATCAGTGGACTGATGAGGATGACCTCGGGAACGCGCTGGCTGATCGACGCCAGGGCCGCTTCGACGGAATCGACCACGGTCAGCGGCTCGCGGACGCGCTCGTCGACGAGCGCGCGGAGGGCTTCGGCTCGTCCGGCGTGTGACTCGATCGCGAGTACCTGAGGACACGTGATGCTCCGGTTAGGCGACGGCCGTCCGCACGTCCATTTCGCCGAAACGGAATGCGGCGAGGAATGCCTCGACGACCTGGGGGTCGAAGTCGGTGCCCGTGCCCTTGATGATGATGTCCTTGGCTTCGAACGGCGACATCGCCTTGCGGTACGGGCGGTCGCTCGTCAGCGAGTCGTAGACGTCGGCGACCGAGATGATGCGCGCCTCGATCGGAATCTCCTCGCCCTTGGTCGGGTGGTAGCCCGATCCGTTGAACTTGTCATGATGGGCGAGGACGATCGGGATGACGCGGCGCAGCGATCCGCCGACGGTCTCGAGGACCGCGACGCCCTTCTGGACGTGCTGCTGGATCTCTTCGTATTCCTCGCGCGTGAAGCGCGCCGCCTTGTAGAGCAGCTCGCGGCTGACTTCGAGCTTGCCGATGTCGTGCAGCAGACCGGCCGCCCGCACGTCTTCGATACGCGACGGCGGCAGCGACAGGTGCGCCGCAATGCGCGCGGCGTACACGGACACGCGATAGGAGTGATGCTCGGTGTATTCGTCCTTCGAGATGAAGTGGCGCAGCAGCATCAGCACGCCGTTGTACGTTTCGCGCAGCTCGGTGAGCTGCGTGGTCGTGTGTTCGTACAGCGTGCCCATCATGTAGCCGGTGACGATGAGGATGCCGCCCCATACCGCAAGGTCGAGCCATGTCGAGATCGTCGGCGCGGCGCCCGCGCGGGCCCCGCTGAAGAGATCCGTCGTGGCCGTGAGAAGTGCGACCATCAGCACGCTGGCGAGCGCCGTCAGCGTGGCGTGGCGCCGGCCATACAGGTACGCCGAGCCGAGCGTCGGCATCGTGTAGAAGCTGAGCATCATCCGCTGCGAGTCCAGGACGAAGTTCAGGACGAGCGCGATGAAGAACATCGAAAGAATGAGCCACAGTTCCTTGTTCACTCTTTCGAAGTGACGCAGAACCGCGGCCGCGGGTGCGGTGGTCGGGCTCTCGGTTAACTTCGCTGTCATGTGCGGATGCCCCGTTTCTGTGAAGGATCCTGCTCGTACGAAAAACGCCAGAACGAACTGAGCAATTGGCGTTCCGCGGGCCGTGCTCCGTGCGGCGCCGGAGCGAATGGTCTACAAGTATCTGATGGAGAGACGCTTAGACACGACGGTCGCTCGGGCGCGGAAGCGTAGCGGCTGGCCGCGAAGTCCAGTTTTCGTCGGCCGCCAGACCGAGATTTGGAGCTAACTCGAAGGGAACTCGACGTTTAGTGAAGACAGGGCCGCAAACGGTACACGATGGTCATTTGTAGGACATTAGGCGACACTTTTACTGCCCCTTGCTGCCCACATCCATCGTCGACGTGAAGCCATTCGTTCCCGAGTGACTCCAGTTGTGATCCGCGCTTTTGTGCTGGTGGGAGACAGAGCGAAACTGCGTGTAGTCCTGGTACGCCGGACTCGGCAGATTCATGATCTTCACCGGCTTGCCGCCGTAGCCGGACATGACGTCCATGTCGACCGACGACTCGGGTCCCGAAAACCGGACGCGCTTTTCGGTCATCTCCATCGTGATCGGCCCGCTCGTGAACGACAGCATGCCGCGATGGAATCCCGCGAACGCGATCGGCAGCAGCGCCTCGACAGCCGCCTTCTGACTGTCGCTGACGCGGTCGCTCACGTAAATCTTCGACCAGTTGCGCATGTTGAACGTCACCAGGAAAGTGACGCCGGCGAGATCGACGTTCTCGTAGTGGCCGGAGGTGATGGCAATCAATCGATTGCCTTCACATGGATTCCTGTTGGGCTCGCCGCCGAAGTTGCAGGGGCACGAGATCGTGCAGCTGCAGCTTTCCGCGACGGTTGCGGTCACGTGCCAGTTGGGCTCGGCCGCGCGCGGCGGAGCGGTCAGGGCGAGCACGGCGATCGACAGAGCGACGGCGGCGTTGCGCATCATCGCGAAGAGAGTCGCTCTGCCGGGGATCATTGTCAATGCAGAAATGCAGCTCTTAGCGCAGGAACGACAGGAACAAGGCGAGGTACTGCCGCAGATTGTTGGTGATGAGAAAGTTCTCCTTGACGTGCTGGTGCCCCTGCTCGCCGAGTCTTGCCGCGATGTCGGGGTGCGAGAGCAGATACCGGATCTGGTACGCCGTACCCTCGACCGAGTGCGCGAGGAGCCCGGTGTGCTTGTGGATGATCTGAATAGGGATGCCGCCGACCGCGGAGGCGACGACGGGTTTCTTCTTCCAGAGCGCCTCGGCCACGGTCAGACCGAATCCCTCCCGCAGACTCTTCTGGATCACGACGGTCGACGCGCGCTGCAGCGCATTGACCTCGAGCGGCGCCCACGCCGCGAGCTCGATCACGTGGATGTCGGCGTCGTCGGCCGCGGCCCGGCGGACTTCCTTCAACACCGTCGCGCCTTCCGGATCGTCGCTCGCGCTGCCGCCGGCCAGGACCAGCTGGCAATCGACATAGCGCTTGACGATGCGATAGGCGCGGATGACACCAATCGGATCCTTGAGCCGATCGAAACGTGAGATCTGGGTGAGGATCGGCCGCGACCGATCGATGCCGAAGGGTACCAGCACCGCATCGACGACCGCATCGTCGAGCGGCCGGTTCTTGTCGGCGAGCGGATCGATCGACGGATAGAAGAGGTATTGCGGAAGAGCGAGCTGGCGTGAGAATGCCGGCGACGAGAAGATGGCGGCGTCGTAGCGCGAGACATAGGTCTCGAGGAATCGCCAGACGGTCGGGTCCGGACGGGAGAGATCGATGTGGCACCGCCAGATCCAGTGTCCGGTCTGATCCGCACGCGCGTTGATGAGCCCGGCCGGTTGCGGGTCGTGGATGACCACGAACTCGCTGTCGAACGCGAGGCTCTGGCGGTTGCGTTCGGTGTACGACAGGAAGATCTCGAAGTCGTCGGGTTGGGATCGGTACGGATCGCCGTGCAGCGCGTTGTGAAAGGCTTTGGTGACGCGGAAGAAATCCGGTCCTCCGTCCATGACGTCCCAGCGAATCTGGATGTCAAGGTCGAGGGCGAGTGGGACCAGCCGGTTGAGGATCTCGGCCACGCCGCCGCCGACGGCGGTCGAGTTGACCATCTGCACCGTTCGGCCTATGAGGGGACGGGCCAGCGCGCGGATGCCATCGATTTCGCCGCGTCCGAGCAGCGGCAGATAGTCGTCCAGCGAGGTCATTGTCCCTGACGTGGCGTAGCCGTTCCGAACGGTGGTCATGCCGCCGCCACCCCCCGGGCGATGAGCCGCAGCATGACGGCTCGCGCGCTGTCGAGTGTGCTGGTGTAGATGTCGATGCGGTTGATCTGTTCGGCGAGGGCCGGCAGCTCGAGCTCGTTGGCCAGCCACAGCGAGAAATCGTTGGTGCGGAGCTGGAGCCGCATCCTCGACGAAATGAAATGGAAGTAGAACGCCGCGTGGCTCAGCTGCTCGAGGCCGTCGCGGAACTCTTCGAGTGTCGACGCGGAGCGGTAGAGCGGCGCGCTGACTTCGACCCCTTCGCAGAACCAGAAACGTTCGAGCGCCGACTGCTTCACGGTCGATTCGTGCGCCGCGCAGTAGTCCCCGACAATCCTCGCGAGGTCCGTGCGCAGTTCGGCGATGGACAGATAGTCGCGAACGTCGAGAGAGCCCAGCTGCTCGGCGAGCTCGCTGCGGTTGGTGGACGTCAGCACCCACTGCGCGAAATCGTTCGAAAACCCCTCGGTGAGGAAGTGATGGCTGCCGAGCGTCTGGAACGTGTGGTGGAAGATGGACGCGTCGCTGCAGTTCTGCAGGCCGCCGTGCAGTTCAGCGATGGTGCCCGCGACCTGGTTGCCCACGCGCGTGAGCGCCGCGACCGTATAGAAGTCGAAGGGCTTCGCCGACGTCTTCATGCGATCAACGCCTCGAGCTGCACCAGCGTATCGGCGAGCCTGCCCTGCTGCGGGATCGCGTAGTGCGCGTACGTCGGTCCCGTTGAGCCAACGATGACGGCCAGGCCGCCGCGAATGGCTGCAAACGCGGGTTCGTCGGAGAGGTCGTTGCCGAAGTACATCGGGAACGCCCTGACCAGCTCAGGCTGCGCCAGCAGCCGCGCCAGCGTGGCGCCCTTGCCGCCGACCGCCGACGGGACGAACTCGGAGTCGAGCCGGTTGTGAAACAAACGAACGGCCGGCCGCAGCCGACGTGAGAGGACGCCGAGATCGCGACGGACGAGCGGACGAACGCGAACCGGAATCTCGCGAAGATGAACCGACAGGCTGATGTGCTTGTCTTCGATCCACAGGCCCGGGTACCTCGCCCGTCGCTGCGCGAGCCACTCTCGTGCCTGGCCGAGCGCGTCGCGGACGCCAGGCGGGATCCTCGGCGCGATCGCGTCGGCCTCCCAGCCGTACAAGCCCAGATAGCCGATGCCCTGGATGGCGAGATGTCTTTGCAGGTTGGCGCGACGACGGCCGCTGATGACGAAGACACGAACGTCCCTTCGACGCGCCAGTCGGCCGAGCACCCGCCGAATCCGCGGTGCCACCTGCACCAGCTCGGGTCGACGCGCGAAGGGAGCCAGCGTGCCGTCGAAATCGAAGAAGAGTGCGAGGTGCCGGCTGCGCGCGATGCGCGCCTCGATAGCCGGCCAATGTTGCGCCAGCCGCGGCGCTGATCGCTGAACCGCCGACGATCTCATGCGACCTCGACCGCGCGGGCGCGGGTATCGGCTCCGCGCGCGTCCTTTCCATCGGCTTCGGCGACGCGCATGTTTGCGAGGTCCTCAAGCAGGTGCGCGGCCCATCGATAGATGTTGTGCTCGCGGACGGTCTGGCGCATTCGCCGCATGCGCCGTACCTGCTCGTCGACGGGCATGAAGATCGCGCGGTGCATCGCGTCGGCGAGCTGCTGCGCATCGTACGGGTTGACGAGCAAGGCGTCGGTCAACTCCAGTGCCGCGCCGGTGAACGTGCTGAGAATCAGGACACCCCGGTCGTCGCTCCGGGCTGCGACGAATTCCTTGGCGACGAGGTTCATCCCGTCGTGCAGAGACGTGACGAGGCAGACGTCCGCCGCGCGGTAGAAGCGGGCAATCTCGTCGTGCGAATGATGGCGTTGCAGGAGCACGATCGGCTTCCAGCGGCCCGCATAGAATCGCGCGTTGATGCGTTCGGCTTCGGCCGCGACCTCCTCGAAGAAGCGGTGGTACCGGTCGATCTCCGTGCGGCTCGGTGCGCCGACCTGCACGAGCGTGAAACGCCCTTTCAGATCGGGTTCGGTTTCGAGCAGCCGCTCGATTCCGCGGAAGCGCTCGAGAATGCCTTTCGTGTAGTCCACGCGGTCGACGCCGATCGCGAGGAATTCCACGTCGAAGCCGAGGTCGTTGACGACCGACGCACGCTCGCGCTCCGCGCCGGCCGTGGTGTCCGGCGTCTCCTCGTCGGGCATCGCCACGCTGATGGGATACGGACGGACGAACGTCACGTGCCCCCGGCGGTTGACGGCGAATCGGTCCCATTCGGTCAGCGCTTCGACGGCGCGATCGACGGTTCCCAGGAAGTTGTTGCAGTACGACTGCGTGTGGAAGCCGATAAGGTCCGCGCCAATCAAGCCGTCCACCAGCTCGCGCGGCCAGGGGCAGATCCCGAAGACCTCGGGGTTCGGCCACGGAATGTGCCAGAAGATCGCCACGCGCGCGTCCGGACGCGCCTGCTTGACGAGCCGCGGCAGGAGCGCGAAGTGGTAGTCGTGCACCAGCAGGATCGGCGAACGCACGTCCCGCATTTCTTCGAGCACCGCATTCGCGAAGTGACGATTGACCGCCTGATAGTCCGCCCAGTCCTCTGGCCGGAAGAGCGGGCGCGTGTGGGCGATGTGGCAGAGCGGCCAGAGGCCCTCGTTCGCGAACCCGTAGTAGTAGCCGCGCTCTTCCTTCCGGGTCAGCCAGACGCGGCGCAGTGTGTAGCTGGGATGATCCGGCGGTACACGCAGCCGGCTCGACTCGTCCACGACAACGCGATCGGCGCTGCCGGCGCCCTGCGCGATCCACGTCCCGCTGCAGGCGAGCATGATGGGTTCGAGCGCAGTGACCAGCCCGCTCGCCGGCACGATGACCTCGATGCTGCCATCGCGGAACCGGTGCATGTACGGTTCGCGATTCGAGACGACGAAGAGCGACTGATTCGCGAGCCGGTCCTGGACGCTGACGCGGAGCCGCTCCGCGGTCCAGACCGACGCGTGGGATTCGCGCAGCCTGGCTTCGCGCTCCGCCGACGCGCGCGCGGTGCCCAGGTCGCGCGCGAGGTGCGTGACCTCGTGCTGCAGTTCGTCGAGGAACCCGGCCTGCGGCGTCGCCGTGTCCTGAGGCGGAGGCTCGCCGATGCGCAACGTGCGCAGCCAGGCGGCCATCCGCGTCAACGGATCGGTAAACGTCCACCGCACGAGCAGCAATGCGATCGGCACCGTGACGAGTGTCTGAACCGCGGCGAAGAGCAGCCAGTCACGCAGAGTCCGGGACACCTGGGCGTCAACGCCGGTGGCGTCGTACGCGACGGCCATCGTGCGAACGACCCCGTCCCAGCTGTACACGGGGACCGCGTATGAATAGACGTCGTCGTCTCCCATTTTGACGAATTCGCCAACGCCGTGGCCCGCGTCGGCGGCCTGCCCGGCAATCGCCGGGCGCGCCGAGGCGTCGTCGCCTGGCGCGTGCGCGCTGGCGATCACGCCGCCGTCGGGCGCGTAGACGGCGATGCTCTTGACGCGCTCACGCGGTGTCACCAGTTCCAGGAGGCGTGTCAGTTCGCCTTTCGAGCTGTCGTCGAGCGGTTCAACTTTCTCGAGGAGCCCGTTCGTGAATGCTCTGACGCGCTGAGACAGATCGTCGCGCAACGTGCGACGCTGGCTCTGCACCCGATACACTGCGACCGTGAGCGACGCCACGACCAGGGTGACGGTCAGCGGCACCGCGATTTTCAGGCTGGCACGCATCAGCTTCTGCAGAGCAACATTCGTGCTCGACCTGGAGGTCACTGAAAGCGCTCGCAATAAGGGGATGTCGAGGTTGTCGGCGGATGAGTTGGCTGATTGAACGGCGACTACCTGACTCACGGTGACGTGAAACACTGCACTCTATGGATGAGCCGGCACCTGCGGTTTTCTGGCCATGTCGATCGACGCGACGCCTGCCCGACAATAGAGTGATGTCGTGCGTCTAACGCGTGGCACGAGCGGTAACTTCTGAAAGGACAGAGATATGAGCCGGATTCGGATACTGGTCGGCACGCGGAAGGGCGCGTTCATCCTGAGCGCGGACGGCAAACGCCAGAACTGGACCGTCAGCGGCCCGCATTTCGCCGGGTGGGAGGTGTATCACCTCAAGGGATCGCCTGCCGACCCGAATCGTCTATACGCCTCGCAGACGAGCTCGTGGTTCGGGCAGGTCATCCAGCGGTCGGACGACGCCGGTGCGACGTGGGCGCCCGTCGACAACAAGTTCGTCTACGACGGCATCCCGGGCACTCATCAGTGGTACGACGGCACGCCCCATCCGTGGGAGTTCAAGCGGGTCTGGCACCTCGAGCCCTCGCTCACGGATCCGGACCTGATCTACGCGGGCGTCGAGGACGCCGCGTTGTTCCAGACAAGAGACGGCGGGCGCTCGTGGTCGGAATTGCCTGGCCTCCGCGGCCACGGATCGGGTCAGCACTGGGCGCCGGGCGCAGGCGGAATGGGGCTGCACACGATCCTTCTGGATCCGACTCGCGCCGGTCGGATGTTCATCGCAATTTCCGCGGCCGGCGTGTTCAGAACCGACGACCACGGCGCTACGTGGCGGCCGGTCAACAAGGGGCTGAACTCGAACACGATCGCGAATCCGACCGCCGAGGTCGGCCACTGTGTGCACCGCATCGCGATGCACAAGTCGCGGCCGGATGTGCTCTTCATGCAGAAGCACTGGGATGTCATGCGAAGCGACGACGGGGCCGAGACATGGCGAGAGGTGAGCGGCAATCTTCCGACGGACTTCGGGTTTCCGATCGACGTGCACGCCCACGAGCCGGAGACGATCTACGTCGTGCCGATCACGAGTGACTCACACCACTATCCGCCGGAGGGCAAGCTCCGCGTCTACCGCAGCAAAACCGGCGGCGACGAGTGGGAGCCGCTCACGAACGGTCTGCCGCAGCAGCACTGCTACGTCAACGTGCTGCGCGACGCGATGAGCGTGGATTCGCTCGATTCCTGTGGTGTCTACTTCGGGACGACCGGCGGCCAGGTCTACGCGTCGGCCGACGCCGGCGACACCTGGAATCCGATCGTGCGCGACCTGCCATCGGTGCTTTCGGTCGAGGCGCAGACGCTGTCGTGATCCGCGTCCTGCTTCCCGCGCACCTGAGAACGCTCGCACGAGTTGACGGCGAGGTCAGCCTTGACGTGCACGGGACGGTAACGCAGCGCACGGTGCTCGACGCGCTGGAGACGAGGTATCCCACGCTGCGCGGAACGATCCGCGATCACGTGACGCTCGAGCGCCGGGCGTTTCTGCGCTTCTTCGCGTGCGAGCAGGACCTGTCGCGCGACTCGCCTGACACGCCGCTTCCCGACGCGGTCAGGGACGGCGTCGAGCCGTTCGTGATCATCGGCGCGATTTCCGGCGGTGAGACTTGATCTCACGAACCGAAGTCGTGGCGGGCCATGGAGACCTGCACGTCGGGAAGTCAGTCCCGCGGCGCAGGGTTGAACATCAGTCCGGCGGTAACGGCACGAACGAACCAGCGCGCAGCATCTGCGCGAGCCACTCCGCCTGTGGATCCCGTGCGGCGCGCAACCGCGCGATCTCTTCTTCGACGTCGTACTCCACGCGTCGAATCTCGATGCGATCGTCGTCGACGACCGCGTACGACGCGCGCGGATCGCCGTCGTACGACAGGCTCACGCTTCCAGAATTGGCGACCGTCAGCCGTTCAAGCGGTCGCACGAACGGATGATGAATGTGGCCGTAGACCACGCGAGGCGTGCCCAACGGTGCGTACACCCGCTCGAGCTCATCGTCGGGCGCCTTGGCGCCGGGAGACCGCCAGGGATCGTCCGGTCCGGCATGGACGACCGACGTGTCGTCGTGCGACCAGCCGCAGGGCAGCGTTTTCAACCACGCGAGCCGCTCGTCGCCGATCGCATCGCGCGTGACGGGAACCACACGCGTCAGGATCTGATGCTTCAATCGCGCGAAATGCGGCGCGCTGAGTGTCTGCTCGACTCGTTCGGGCCGCCACAACATCTCGTCGGTATTGCCCAGCACGCCGGGCCAGCCGAGCGCCCGCACTCTGTCGATGACTTCCGCCGGACCCGAGCCGCTGCCGACCAGGTCCCCACCGTTCACGACGACATCCGGCGAGGTCATCCTGAGGTCGCGGATGACCGCTTCGAGCGCCGTCAGGTTGCCGTGAACGTCCGAGACGACGGCGATGCGCATGAACGCTAGACCGATACCGTCTGCAGGCGCGCGAGCAGCACGGCGAGCCGGTCGTAGTTGGTCGCGGCGCCACTCTTCATGCCGGCTTCGAGGACTGCGTCACGAACGTCGCGGGACGGAAACAACGCCGTCACGGTCACGGTCGTCTGCCGCTGGTCTTCGGTGAACTCCGTCGTGACGAGCACCTCGCCCGCATCCCAGTCTTCCCAGGCCTCGGTCCGCACCACGCGCTCGGGCGCGACGACGTCGCGGTACACGCCGAACGAGCCCACGTTCTTCTTGCCCGGACCGCTCCAGACGAACCGGTAGGCGCCCCCGATTCGCAGATCGATCTCGCAGACCGTCATCGAGCGGCCGGGCGCTTCGAGCCACCGGGGTAGCAGCTCGGGGCTGGTGAAGGCCTCGAAGACGAGCCCGCGGGGCGCGTCGAACACGCGCGTCATGACGACCTCGCGGTCCGAGGGCGTCGTGATGATGACGTCGGCGGGATGGTTCATCGCAATCTCCTTGTGTCGGTCTGGCGGCTTCTCATCTTTCGCGCAGAGGTCAATTCTTCCAGGACGGCGTCCAGGCGCCTGAAGTTGGCCTCCCAGACGCTGCGATAGCGCTCCATCCATGCAGTGGCTTCGATGAGCGGCTTGCCCTCGAGACGCCGTGGCCGGCGCTGGGCGTCCTGACCGCGGGAGATGAGGCCGGCGCGCTCGAGGACCTTGAGGTGCTTCGATACGGCGGGCTGGCTCATCTCGAACGGCCGGCACAATTCGGTGACCGACGCTTCGCCCGACGCCAGGCGCGCGAGGATCGCCCGGCGGGTCGGGTCCGCCAGCGCGGCAAAGGTGGCGTCGAGGCGCTCGGACCGGGTCATTGCATAACCGTTCGCATAGATAACCGTAAGGTTATGCGAAGAAGCCTCCGCGGTCAAGCAGGATCTGGCGGGTCGGATGGGTCTGATGGGTCGGATGGGTGGGTGGGTCAGGTGGTCAGCGGCCGCGTGAAGATGGGAGCGGCTGCGCCACAACTGCGCATGGATTGAAGACCGAGGGGCGGGCCATCGGCTGGAGAAAGAACGCGCGCGTCTGGCCGTCGTGAACACCTTCACCGACGATCTGCCCCGTATCGTTGATCGCGAACGCTTCGCGCAGCAGCCAGCCATTGCCGTTCCAGAGCACCGTATTCAGATCGAGCAGCCGTGTCGTGTCGTGAACGAACGCCCTCGGTCCGCCCCCCGATGTCTGTTCCGCCCAGCCGACGACCCAGTCATGATTGTTGATGCCGAGCCCGAAGCTCAGTTGTTCGGCAAACGTGCCCAAATCCGTCGCCGGCAACGCAGGGTCCCGCGAGATGAACGCACGCGTGAACCCGTTGCCCGCGATGCCGACGATGTGGCCGTACCGGTTCATCGCGCGCGGAAACGTCGCGAATTCCAGGCCCGGCACGCCAGTGACGGGCGCCCACAAGGCGCCGAAGTTTGTCGAGAGAAACGCGCGCACGGTGTTCCCGTCGACGATCGTTCCCACGATATCCCGGCTGTCGTTCATGTCGATCACATCAGTGACGGGCGACCAGCCATCCGGCGGGTGGAGCAGGATCCTGGCCATCTGCGACACGCCGTTGCTCTGATAGCGCACGGCGGTCGGTGCCAACGTCCCCTGCACGTTTTCGACGCCCACGATGTCTCCCCAGAAGTTGACAGCCGTTGCGGCTTCAAAGATCTGCGGGCTCGTGCTGCCACCAAGATCGCGCATCGTCCCGTTTGCGTACGCGAAGGCGCGCCAGCGGCCGCCGGCCTGCTGCGATCGTCCGACAATCGTGCCGTTGTTGTTGAGGGCGGCCGCGACCGACCGCCCGCCGCCGAGATGCCCGAGGTCCCGCGACTGGCAGTTCTGGTAGACGAACGCATGCCCGTTCGCGTTCCAGATCATCTGTCCGTTCTGATTCAGCCGGAACGACATGGCGTCGTTCGTCGAAATGGCGCCGACGTCGTACACGTAATAGTGGGTGAGGCCCGGTGGTGCTTGCGCGAACGCGACCGACGCGGAGAGCCATGCGCACAGTGCCGAGCTTCTCATCGACCCACCCGACCTGCCTGACCCACTCGACCCACCCATGTCTGGCTAGTGAGTCTCAGCCCTTCTGCGTTTCCGTTGATCAGGATTTTCAGCGCGACCAGTCCGGCAAGAATCAGACCGATGAGCAGCACCGCCGGATGACCGGTCAGCGGAGTCAGCAGGACGAGCACGGCTGCGGCCGGCCCGAAGAAGCGCGTGCGGTGATATTCGGGTCGATAGTGAAGAAGCCACAACGAGAACAGGTACGCCGCGACTGGAATGGCGACGGCAAAGGCCCCGACAGGCGCTGCGCCCGGGCTGGTGCGGCGACGGTCATTGCGCCGTCAGTGTTCGCGTGCCGCGGACCCTGCGGTCGTGCGCGTCGACGAAGGATGTGCGGGGACAACAGGTATCACGACGTAGGAGGAGCGATCGCGATCGTGGTACACCGTCTGCTGCGCGACGATCCCGCTGGATTCCTTGCCGATCGGTCCGCCCGTCTGCATGTTGCGATCGAACTTGGGAAATGCGTGCGACGCGACTTCCAGGCGCAGCCGCCAACCCACGCCGAGCCTGATGCACGTGGACCAGTTGTCGATCTCGTAGTCCTCGACGCGCCCGGGCTCGAGCGGGACTTCCTTTTCGCGGCCTTGTCGAAACCGTGCGCGCACGATGCCGTCGTTCAACCGCAGCGCGAAGCCGTCAGGGCGGACGGCGAGCACCTTCGTCGCCCAGTCGGCGTCCTTCGCGGACGAAGCGGCGAACAGATGGACCGTCAGCGGTCCGCACACATCCATCGGTTTCGCCAGCGCCGCCGACGTGTATACCAGGACATCCTTTCGCTCTTCAACCTTGCGGTAGTCGTCCGGTCCTCCGATCTGCGAAAACGCATCGTCGGTGACGAACGGGAAGGGGTTCAGCGGATCCGCGCGATACGTGTCGGTGGCTTCGGTTGCGGTCGGCGCCGAGGTGACGAGCTTCCCGTCACCGAAGCGTGAGTTCGCGTTCCCGCGGCTGCTCAGGTAATAGCGGGTGTACCGTGTTCGTGCCGGCGGCCACTCGTTTTCGGTGAACCAGCGGTTATCGCCCATGCGGAAAGCGCGGACCTTCGAATCGTGTTCGACGCCGTTCGGCATATCTTTCAACCACCGATCGAACCAGCGGAGATAGATGGCGTCGAGATCCACGAGCGCGTCGCGGCCGAAGTCGATTGAGCCAATCTTGCGTGACGTATTGATGCGGTGTCCCCACGGCCCGATCATCAGGAACTGATTGGGGTTTCCGCTCAGGTTTGCGAAATTCTCCGTCGTCCCGACCAGGACGTCGTCGTACCAGCCGCTGATGTGGAGCATGGGAATCGTGGAATCCTTCAGGCGTTCCTGATAGGCCTGTGATTTCCAGTACGCATCCCGGGTCGGATGGTCGAGCCAGTCGCGCCAGGCCTTCAACGTTCGCCCGAGGAGCAGGTCAGCACCATACAGGGGCAGGTGGCTGTACGCGCCGCGCAGATCGTGCTCCGTGATGTCCTGCATCGTCTTGCCCGAAATCGCCACGAGCCACGAGAGCGTTGACGGTTCGTACGCGCCGAACTGAACGGGGAAATTGCGGTCGGGATCGGGTGGCGTCACGCTCGGCACGATGGTGACCAGGCCTTCGGGTTTGAGCGCCGCCGCGTACACCTGCACCCATCCCAAGTAGGAACCGCCCATCATCCCCACGCGTTTCGTCGACCACGGCTGCCGGATGATCCACGCGATGGTGTCGGCGCCGTCGTTCGCCTCGGTGACGAGCGGATAGAACTCGCCGTCCGATTCGCCGCGGCCCCGCACGTCCTGCACGACGTACGCATAGCCGCGCTGCGCCCATTTCTTCCCGGCAGCGACGTGGAAGGCGACGCCGTTGTCGTACGGCGTCCGCACGAGAATGACCGGAACCGGCTCGGTCGTGTCCGGCCGATAGATGTCCGCCGAGAGCGTGACGCCGTCGCGCATCGGTACACGAACGTCGTAGGTCATGACGACGCCGCGATCCGCTGCGCCCGTGAACAGGAGAGCAAGAAGCAGCATTGCCATGGTGTGCTCAGGTCGGAGTATAACTGCCGACATGAACGAGCGCGCCGCTATTGTCGTCTCGGGATCCCACCTGCCGTTCGAAAACCCGGTGGGCAGGTTGGTCCGCGTCGGCCTGACGACCGGCGTGATCGATGGATTGTTCTCGAGCGTTCTTACCGTGTTCTTCTACGGTTCGACGGCAACGCGTCTCTTTCAGGGCGTGGCGGCGACGTTGCTGGGCAACGCGGCGTTCGACGGCGGGGCTCGCACGGCGGCAGTCGGACTCGCGATGCATTTCGGCGTGGCTTTCGGCTGGTCGGCTGTCTTTCTCGTCATGGTGATGAGGTCGCGGCGGATCCGTGCCCTGCTCGCGCGGCCGTCCGGTATCGCCACGATTGCGGCAGTCTATGGTCCGGCCGTGTGGATGATGATGTCGCTGGCAGTCATCCCGTTCCTGCTTCAACGGCCCCCGGTGATCAACTTCCGCTGGTGGGTCCAGCTCGTCGGCCATTTTCCATTCGTCGGCCTTCCGATTGTCGTGTCCGTTGCTAGGGATCCTTCGCGATGACGATGTCGCCGCTCTGAAGCTGACGAGGCATGTCGGCGAGTGGCAGGGTAGCGTTGACGAATTTCACGGGGATGCCGGCGCACGTCAGCGGCTCGGGGCGATCGCAGATCTGAAAATGCAGGTGCGGCTCGGTCGAGTTGCCCGACGATCCGAGCTTTCCGATCGCCTGCCCTGCGCTGACGCGATCGCCTGATTTCACGCGAACGCTTCCCGGCTGGAGGTGCAAGTACATCGAAAACTCGTCGTCACCGTGATCGATGACGACGGCGTTGCCGGCGATGGCGCTGGCGCCCTTGGCGAGCCGCGACGCCTGATCGATCCGGAGACGCTCGAGATACGCGCCCGGATCTTCCGTCGGCTGACGCATGGCCTTGACATCTTCCGCCTGGTCGGTGATCACGCTGACCACCCCTCCGTCGGCGGCAGCCAGGACGTCCGCGCCGTACGCGAAATAGTCCTCGAACCGCAGGCCACTTCGCTCGTGCGTGAGCCCCTCCGCGCCCACCTTGATCAGGTCGAACGCGAATTCTTCCATCACGGCCCACCGATGCGCGGTATGAAAGCTCGGGCCCGCGCCCACGTACCACGTGCCACGCAACGGGAAGCGATAAACGTGGCTCGATGGGGCAGTTCGAATGCGGAGCGTCCGGATGGATTCGACGATTCGACCGCCGACTTGAGCCTGCACACGTACGCGAACGGCATCGCGATCGCCACTGAACGCGAACGCCTGCTGCAGGATCAGCATCGCTTCGTTCCGGCCAAGCATCGGTCCGGCGAGATTCATCGAGCCCGGGATCATGTCGGTTCCGCAGAACTGGAAAGAGAACAGCTTCAACATGCCGGCGCGTTGCATCTCGCGTCCCGCGTCGGCGAAGCGGCGAAGATCGTCGGCGGACAAACGTCGTTCGTCGGCCACCTGACCTCCACGCAGGAGCTGGACGTCGACCTCGTCGATGATGGCCGGCTGGCCGCCCGTCTGGATGATGGCGGCGTTCTGCAGGAGCAGGCTTCTGAGGCCTCTCACATCGTCCAGCGGATACGCTCGAACGGCGTCTGCGGGACAGAAACGAATCTCGAGATCGCTCGTCGGCGGCTGTCCCGCGACGACGGCGCCAATCCAGGTGAGCGCGAGCGCGGTGATGGCCGCTCTCATCGGACTCGTCCCGACTAGGTGCCGAAGTCGGCGGGCAGATCGTGGAGGGTGCCGCGTAGGATCTCGATCAGGTCGCGGCGCTCGGCGTCAGTCAGCCTGGCGTATTTCGACGCCGCATCCCGACCCGACAGGATTTCCGAGATGCGACGGTAAATCGCATTCCTCACGTCTCCCGGGAGGGCGCCGAACGCCGGCGAGTAAATCATGTAGCTGCACGGATACCGCTGGAGACGATGCTCGAGATCGAGCTGCCGCAGCGATCGGCCGCGATCGTCGGCTGGTCCGAGCCTGGCGAACGCTTCGGCGAATCCAGACGTGCCCTTGATTGCGGCGGGCAGCGGTTGCTCGTCGACGAACAGGAAGTAATCGACGAGTTCCCGGATCCCGTCGTGCAGGGCGCTGCTGCTGCCGAGACCGAGCGTCTGGTTCTGCGCCGCAATCCTGGCTTCCCATCCGATGCGCGTCACCAGGTTCATCGCGCGGCCCTGGTGGAGAAACACCATCAGCGCCGCGATGTCGCTGGTCGACGACAGGTAGCCCGTCGTGTTGAACAGATCGTCGAGCGATGTGCGATTCAGCGTCCGGTCGGAGAGAATCGCATCGCGATTCCCGTCCATGATGATCGCGTTGCCCATGTGACGCATCGCGCCGTGCGCACCCGTGACGTACCAGCCACCCCAGCGCTGACGGAACGGACTCCGGTCGTCCGGATCGAAGCTGCCCCACTGGCCGAGCGCGAGCCCGTCCTTCCCGACATAGACGCTGCGCTCCAGCATGCCCGGTACGTGAAGCGTCGTGTACGCCTGATGGCAGGTGAGACAGCCTTCGCGCCGGTCGAACGCCGGATGCGGCCCCGGTTTCTGCTCGATCGTGTAGAACACGACGCCCTGCTGCGGATCCTGAATCGCGATCTCGAGCAGAGGCGCGCCGCGAATGTAGCCCACCGTCGCGACGTCGTTGAAGTAGATGGCGCGCGGGTTGTCCGGCGCCGTGTGGAGACCCTGAATGCCGGTCTTCGACATGACGAGCATCTGCGACTCGACCGGCACGTGCAAGGCCTCGAGCGTCGACTTGAGGTAACCGACGCTCTCGTCGAAGACGATGTGCGACGAGCCGTCCGCGAGGCGACGGTTCCACTCACCAAGCAGATCGCTGGTGGGCCGGCTGTAGTACCCGATGGCGGGATGTGCCAGCGCATTGACGAGCGGCCGGTCGGCCAGTTGTCCGCCCTGTCCACCTTGTTCGGCGGTCAACACGACGAGTCCGCTGACGGCGAGGCTGACCAGAAACGCGACCAACCGTCCCCGGCATCCCGATTTCGGACGCCGCAAGCCCGTCGTCCCCTCGAGGGGAATCATCGCCGGTATTTTCTCATGGCTCGTATTCAGCGCGTCGCGTGCTCCACGCGCCGGCATCTCAGCCATGCCGAGGTGCTAGAATGCCCCGTCGGTCAAATCGGGGAGGGACTTACCGTGAGGAAACTGCTCGCTGCGGCCGCGCTCCTCGTCGCGTCACCCACGCTTCTTCCTGCAGCGCCAATCCAGGCTGCGGCGTCCATCAACGGACTCTGGGACGCTGTCGTCGTTGCGAACGATTCGGACGTCCCGTTCCGGTTCGAGATCTCGACCAACGGCAGCGAGGTCCAGGGATTCTTCTTCGAAGGCGACCAAAAGGTCGGTTCGTCCTCCGGCACATTCGTGGACGGCGCGCTGAAACTCGAATACGACCACCTGAATACCACGCTCGAAGCCAGAGTGGAGGGCGACGCGCTCGTAGGCACCTACCGGAACAACCGCCCGAACTCGAAGCCGCAGGCGATCCGCATGCGACGCTTCACGCCCGTCGTGCTCGATGGTGCGGACGCACCCTCGCTCGCCGGAAGCTGGGAGATGCGGCGGGTGGCCGAAGAAGTGTCGGCGCCTCGAGACACGCGGACGTGGAACGTATTCCTCCGGCAGTCGGGTGCGGAATTGACGGGCACGATTCTTCGTGTGGACGGCGACACCGGCACGCTCGTCGGCCATTGGCAGAACAACAAGCTGGTGCTCAGCCACTTCGCCGGCGAACGCCCGAATCTCTTCGAAGCGGCGCTCAATCAGGACGGCTCGCTGGCCGTCACGCTCAACGGCACGGCACACTACCTCGTGGTTCGCAAAGGAGAGGCGCGCGCCAAGGGGATTCCCGAGCCGCCCGATCCATCGCGCTACACGAGCGTGAAAGATCCGACCGCGCCGTTCCAGTTCGCCTTTCCCGATCTGTCGGGTCAGATCGTCTCGGATACCGACGCGAGATTTCGGGGCAAGGTCGTGATTCTCTCGATTGGAGGCAGCTGGTGCCCCAACTGCCACGATGAAGCCCCCTTCCTGAGCGAGGTCTACCGCGATTACCGCGCGCGTGGACTCGAGATCGTCGGGCTCATGTTCGAAAACGATCCGGATCCGAAAGTGTCGCGCCCCCGCGTACAGGCGTTCATCAAGAAATACGGCATCGAGTATCCGATGCTGCTCGCCGGAACGATGCAACCGTCGCCGACGACGAAGACCATCAACGACGCGCTGCCGCAACTGGTCAACTTCGGTGCGTACCCGACGACGATCTTTCTGGGTCGCGATGGCCGCGTGCGCAGCGTGCATGCCGGCTTCGCCAGTCCTGCGACGGGAGCCGAGCACACGCGGCTCAAGCAGGAAGTTCGCGAACTCGTGGAGCGGCTCCTGGCTGAACCGCCGCAGGCTACTGCAGGGGGGCGGTAAATCGGGTTCGGGGTTCAGGGTGCAGGGTGCTGGGTTCGTTCCGGGTTCTGGGTTCCGGGTGCCGGGTTCTGGGTTCGGGGTTCAGGGTTCGGAGTTCGGGCACCCAGCATCGAGAATTCACACGCATACCGCACCTTGAGTCCCGCACGCCGGACTCCGCACGCCGGACTCCGAACCCCCGCACTCCGAACCCAGTACCCCGAACCCCGCACCCGGAACGAACCCAGCACCCTGCACCCTGCACCCAGAACCCGACTGAGCTTCTCCCGCGCCGCTCTCCTGGTCATCTGCGCCGCCTCCGTCTCCGCCTGTCGAGCCGGCGCGACCGTTCCCTACTCCCTCCCTCCCTCCCTGGACGACGGCTGGGCCACTGAGGCGCCGGAGGCGGCGGGGATCGACCGCAGTCGCCTCGAGGCGCTGACCGGAACGATTCGTTCGCACCCCGACTACAACGTGCACGCCGTTCTCGTCGAACACGACGGCCGTCTCGTCTACGAAGAGTATTTCAGCGGCAAGGACGAGAAATGGGGAGTCCCGCTTCGTGACGTCACGCACAGCCGCGACCAGCGGCACGACTTGCGTTCCATTACGAAGAGCGTCGTCTCGGCGCTTGTCGGAATTGCTGCGACGTCAGGGGCGATCCGGTCGCTCGATGCGCCGCTCCTGGACTACTTTCCCGAGTATCAGGATTTGCAGGAGCCCGCGCGGCGACAGATCACGATCCGTCATGCGCTGGCGATGACGAGCGGCCTCGAATGGAACGAAACTGTTCCGTACAACGATCCGAAGAACGACGAGATCGCGATGGGCCGCGCTCGCGATCCGATCCGCTACGTGTTCGCTCGGCAGATAACCGGAGCGCCCGGGACTGCTTGGCGCTACAACGGCGGCACGACACAGGTGCTGGGCACCATCGTGCAGAGGGCAACCGGAAGGCCGCTCGCCGAGTACGCGCAGTCGGTGCTGTGGGGGCCCCTGGGCGTCACCGACGTCGAATGGCTCGGCAATCTGGCCGGTCTGCCGTCGGCGGCCTCGGGCCTCCGCCTGCGTCCGCGCGATCTGGCGAAGTTCGGATCGCTCTACCTGCACGACGGAAAATACGGCGACCGTCAGGTGATTCCCGCTCAGTGGGTTCGTGAATCCACGCATCGGCAGATCACGTTTCCCGGGCAGACTGACCGGGGATACGGGTACCTCTGGTGGCACACCTGCTACAAGACTTCGTCGGGCGCGATCGAAACGCCGACCGCGGTGGGGAACGGCCTCCAGCGAATCTTTCTCCTCCGCGCCGAGAAGACGGTGGTTACATTTCTGTCCGGGAGGTATAACGATTTCAGCAGGAATCCTCCCGACGCGCTCATGCGCGAGTTCATTTTCCCCGCGTTGCCGCCGGCGCCGGCGGCACAGTGTCCGTAGCGCATGATGGGTTCAAGGTTCAGAGTGCAGGGTGCTGGGTTCGTTCTCAGTTCCGGGTTCCGGGTTCCGGGTTCGGGGTTCAGTGTTCAAGGTTCAGGGGGTGCTGAGTGACCAGTGCGTGCTGGTTTCAACGTCCAACCGACGACTGTCGACACCATGAGCCGCAGTCTGACCCCCGCACTCGGAACTCGGCACTTAGCACTGAGAACGAACCCAGCACTCTGCACCCCGCACTCGGAACCCGGCACTCAGCACTGAGAACGAACCCAGCACTCTGCACCCCGCACTCAGAACCCGGCACTCAGCACTGAGAACGAAACCCAGCACTCTGCACCCCGCACTCAGAACCCGGCACTCAGCACTGAACGAACCCCGCACCCTGAACCCTGCACCCAGAACCCGGCACTCAGCACTGAGAACGAACCCCGCACCCTGAACCCTGCACTCAGAACCCGGCACTCAGCACTGAGAACGAACCCAGCACCCTGCACTCTGAACCCTGAACCCGATCCGTACTAGCCACCCAACATCTGCCCCAGCTTGTCGAAATGTTCAGCCCAGACCGTCTTCATTGCCGTCGCGGCGGACTTGTCCCTCAGCTTCTGATGCTGCACGGCGACGGTGCTCTTCGACTTGCCTTTGTTCAGAAACGCCACCTGGACGACCGTCTTGTCGTCCCATTCGATCCGCATCCGTTTGTGAAGCGCGGATGAACGAACCGCGACGCGCACCGGCAGCCAGCGGCTCCGCTTGCGCGCGCTCAGGAACGCGTCGAAGAGCGTCGCGATCGGCACGTTGTAGGTCCGGCTCCTGCTCGCTTCGTAACCGCCGTCACGCCGCTGACCTTTTTCCCGCAGGCCGCGAATACGCTCGTAGCCCACCGTGACCATCTGGCTCCACCACTCGGGCGCGCCGTGGGATGACACGATCGCTGCGATCGCGCGATGCGGCTTGTCGGCAGCCTGCACGCTGTCGAGAACGGCAACCCACTCGGCCCACGTCCGGCCCGTTCGCTTGTGGACGGAGGCGTCGCTCATGCCGGCGAGCCCGGCGTACTCTGGCTGTGGAGCCGGGTTGTTCTTGTCGAGGATCTGACGACGCGCGGCGGTGTACGACTCGCCGGTCTTTCTCATGCGGGATCGAACGAGGCGCTTGAAGTCCTTCTGGGTCGGCATCACGATCTCCTTCGCAAACCGCGAGCGAAGCCCCCCGGCAGCGTCACGCGCGACGCGAAGTTGTCGTATGCCGATCCGGGAGTGTGCCCCCCTTTGCCTCTGCGATGGCCTTCGCCGGGGGAAAGCCGTCGAGGTTGGGCGAGGATGGTCGCCGGGAAATACTATACAGCCTGACGGGTTCAGGGTTCAGGGTGCGGGGTGCAGGGTGCGTTCTTGGTTCTGAGTGCTGGGTTCGGGGTTCTGGGTTCAGCGTGCTGGGTTCAGACGCGGTGATGGGTGCCGGGTGCGTTCTGAGTTCCGAGTGCCGGGTGAGGCTCGGTGGCGGATGTTGGGTGCCGCGCCTGAACGCTGAACCCTGAACCCGGCACTCAGAACCCAGTCACCGGAACGAACCCAGCACCCTGCACCCCGCGCCCTGAACCCACGTCCGCCGCGTCAGTCCGTTCGCAGCGCCGTCATCGGCGCGATGGACGCGGCCCGCGCAGCTGGGATGATCGCGGCGAAGAAGGCGCACACCGCGAGCGATCCGGCGGCCACCGTCAGCGCCATGGGGTCCCAGGACGAGACGCCGTACAGCTGCGCGGACAGCAACCGTCCGGCGCCGACCGCCAGCGGCAGACCGAGGACCAGGCCCACGGCGACGCGCCGGAATGCGCCGCGAAGAACGAGGTCGTAGACCCTGGACCGGTTCGCCCCAAGCGCCATCCGGATGCCGATCTCGTTCGTGCGCTGCGCGACCGAGTAGGCGGTGACGCCGTACAGGCCGACGGCGGCAAGCAGCAGCGCGACGATGCCGAACAGCGACGCCAGGCTCGCCACGGCGCGCTCCTGATCGAACGATAGATCAACCTGCTGCCGCATCGTCCTCACGCTGTTCATGGTCAGGTTCGAATCGACCTCCGACAGCGCCTTGGTGAGCATCGGTTCGAGGACACCGGGCGGCGTGCTCGTGACGAGCATGATCCCGCCGACGGAGTGCGATGCGCGTTCGATGCGCGCCATCAACGGGGCCTTGTAGTCGACCGTTTGCGCCAGCGGCACGTAGAACATGGGCCGCGCCGGTCGATTGAGCTGAAAGCCCGCAAACTTCGCGTCGCGGACGACGCCGACGATGCGGTACGTATTGGCCAGCTCTGGAAGGTCCAGACCGAAGTGCTGGTCGAGCGGATCTTCGTCGGACTTGAAGAACCGTTTGACGAACGCTTCGTTGACGATGGCGACGTTCGCGGTCGTTTCGTTGTCTGCGGCCGTAAAGCCGCGTCCGCGCGCCATCGTCATGCCGAAGTGTTGAAGGTAGTTCGCGCTCACGCGGTCCCACGAGGCGCCGCCCTCGTTGTTCAACTTCGGCGGCGGATGGCCGGAGACGAAGATCAGCTCGCCCCAGTTGTCGGTCAGCGGGTTGTACAACGCGAGACCCGAGCCCTGCACGCCGGGCAGCCGATTGAGGCGGTCCTCGAGCTCGCGGTACAGCGCCGCGAGCCTTTCCAGCGAGTAGGTACTCGGCGGCCTGTTCACTGAGACGACGACACGATCCTCGACTCGATACCCGAATTCCTGGCGTTCGAGGTTATTCAGACTTCGCGCCAGCATCGTCGCGCCCGCGACCAGCACCACCGACAACGTGGCTTGCACGACGAGGAGCACTTTCCTCGCAAGAGACGAGTGGTCCCCCGTGCTTCGTCCCGCGCCGCGCAGGGCCTCGACCGGATCGGCGCGCGTCGCGAACCACGCGGGCGCCGCGCCGAAGACGATCCCGGTCACGAGCGCGAGCGCGAACGCGAAGCCGAGGACCGGCAGTGACGGTGTCGTGTCGATCGGCAGGAACCGCACGTCGCTGAACGCGAGCGAAATCAACAGCCGCGCCGCGGCTGTCGCGACGAGAAGGCCGGCGATTCCGCCCAAGACCGCCAGCAGAATGCTTTCGACCAGCGCCTGGGCGATGATCTGCGCGCGCGACGCGCCCATGGCCACGCGCACGGCGGTCTGTGTGCGGCGCGCGACCGCCCGCGCCAGCAGCAGGTTGGCCACGTTCGCGCACGCGATCAACAGCACGAGGCCGCAGACGACGAGGAGGATGCGGAGGCTCTGACCGTACTCCTCTTTCATGACCCCGACGCCCGCGCCGGCGGGAACGACGGTAATCACCTGACGCGGAAGCATGGCGACGATGTCCGCCATCCAGTTGGACGGGTAGCCGGAATCGTGTTGAATCCACTGACGGAGGACTTCGGTGAGGCGGGCGCTCATCCCGTCCGTCGTGGCGCCCGGCTTGAGCCGGCCGATGGCTCTGAGCCAGGCGGCGACCGGCTGGCGGAGCAGTGTGCTCTCGCCGGTGATGAGTGGTTCCTGCTGCAGCGGAATCCACAGGTCAGGTGGATTTCCGCGGAGCGTTTCACCGAAGAACCCCGGCGGCGCGACGCCCACGACCGTGAACGGATGCCCCTCGATCGCGAAAGACGAGCCGACCACGGATGGGTCGCCACCATAAGTGCTCTGCCAGATGTGATGACTCATCACGACGACCGGCGGGGACGCCGGCCTGTCATCGTCGGGAATGAACACGCGGCCACCGAAGGCGCTGACGCCGAGCGTGCGGAAGTAATTGCCCGTCACGTACTCGGAGCGGAGCGGACGCGCGGCGCTTTCCGCGTTCTCGCGCCGCACGCTGACGCGGGCGCCACCGGCCTGGAACGCGGTCAGTTCCTCGAACTCGGGCGTTTCGGCTTTGAGACGTTCGAAGAGCGGGAACGAGAACATCCCCCAGCGGTCCTGCGGACCACCTTCGACGCAGCAGTCGTCGCCGTCGCCGATTCTGTAGAGCGACGCCGGATCGGCCACCGGGAGCGACTTCAGCATGACGGCGTGAATCAACGTGAAGATAGCGGTGGTCCCGCCGATGCCCAGCGCGAGCGTCAGGACCGCCGCGGCGGTGAAGATGCGCGATTGGCCGAACTGCCGCAGCGCGTAACGGACTCCGCCCCTCAGGTTTTGCATCGTAACTGGCTTAGACGGATGTCGGGCCCGCGGAGTTGTCTGGCAACGGAGATGGCGCAGAGGGGAAGCTCGAGGGCGGACGAACGTAAGGCTCGCCCGCGGGCGAGCCTTACGTGGAACAGCGGTCTACTTGTTAATCGGAATCATGATGTGCGCGCCGGGCGTTCCCTGCAGCATCAGCCACGGCCGGCCGTCGCCGCCGATGGCCTCGTCACGCTGACTGCCTTCGGACACGCCGATCGTTTCTGGCGTGGCACCCGGGACCGAGAGCACCCACAGCAGCTGGATCCGATCCTTCTTGCCGTAGAGGCGGTACGACATCGTGCCGAACGGCGTCGGCTTCAGCGTGCCGTCCTTGGTTGCGGCGGCCACCGCTTCCTGGATTTCCTTGTCGGTCTTGCCCTGCGCCTTCAGCTTGGCCGAGAAATCTCGACGCGGTGCCGAGATGCGGTTGTAGCACCACGTGAAGTTGTCGGACCCACGCGGCATGCACTCGGCGAAGTTGTTGCCCTTGCGCAGCCAGATTCGCTCGCCCGTCTTCTCATCGTATTTGTAGACACTGGCGTCGGCGCGCAGGTCTTCCGGCAGCGGCAGCGTTGCCTGCGTGACTTCGTCCGGCGCCTGATCGGTCACTCTGGACTCTTTCACTGGCGGATTGATGGGGATCATGATGTGCGCGCCGGGTGTGCCGGGCAGCATCATCCACGGCAGGCCTTCGCCTTTGAGCGCGTTGTCCCGCTGGCTCACCGTCGACACGCCCACCGTTTCCGGCGTGGCGTTCGGCATCGACATCACCCAGAGGTTCTGGATGCGATCCTCCTTGTCGAACCCGCGATACGACATCATCGCCTTGGGCGGCGTCGGAAGCGTCCCGTCTTTGATGGCGGCCTGAACGGCCTTCTGAATGTCCTCGTCGCTCTTCTTCTGGGCGCGCAGCTTGGCCTCGAAGTCGCGGCGCGGGACGAACGCCTTGTTATAGCAGCGCTCGAAGCCGTCCGCCATCCGCGGCTGACACTCGATGAAGTTCGTGCCTTGCCGCAGAACCTTGCGGGCGCCGGTCGCCGGATCGTAGGTGACGACCGTCGCGCCGGCGCGAAGATCCTGGGGCAGGATCTTGACCGCTTCCGCAATCTGCTGCTCGGCAGTTGCCCCCTGCTGAGCGATGAGCGCGATCGGCCCGGTCACGCAGGCCAAGGCGATCGCGGCCATCGCAAGGACGACCTTCCTCATGATCTGATCCCTCCTTCGTCGACGACTCGATACGCTACTGGCGGTTGTACCTGATTCCGGCTTCCTGCGCCTTTTCGATGGCGATGACCATCGCCGGCACCATCGTGACGCCGGGCAGAACGTTCGCAGCCAGTTCCTTCATGAGCTCGGGAGCCTTCCCCTTGCCCCTCGCGTCGAGCTCCATGCACCACGCGCCGAACGCGTTGGCGCAGAGCAAGAACTTCGCACCCATCTTCTGGAGGCTCTCGATACCCATCGCGGGCATCGCTTCGCCAAGCGCCGCGATCGTCGGCGACGGGATGGCGTTCATCGCGAGATGGAGCTCGTCTTTCGTCGGCTTGTTGAAGATGTTGTGCGTATAGAACTTGCCCGACGCGTCCTTCAGTCCCATGTATTCGCCGAACCCGTACTTCGCCCACATCGCGTCGTTGAACGCCAGCGGGATGCTCGCTTGCGGGCCCAGACTGTACAGAGTTCCGACGGCACCAGCCTCACCCGGGCCGACCTTGTACGCTGGCCGAGTACGTGTTCAGATAGTTCAGGATGTGCAGCTGCGGCATGAAGAACTTGTGCTGCGGAAAGTCGAACAGGCAGCGGTGCGTGCCCTTGACTTCCTTGATCCAGTCGTCCGGCCCGGACATCTGCGCGGCCGCCTCCCGCACGCCGCCGAACGGCAGGCTGGCGGCCGCCATGGCGCCAAAGATGCGACCCAGGAAACCGCGGCGATAGGTCTTGTCTGTTGAATTCATCCCCATAGTCCTTACTCCTTGGACGTGCGTGTCCGCATAGCCATAAGACTCAGATCGGTCGGCCGCAAGTGTAGCAGGGTATCGCGACACCGGGCCCCTCGGGAGGATCCCTAGTCTGCCGGTCCCCCGAGACGCTCGGCTGAGCCTCGCGGGGCTTGTCTCCACGCTCGCCTAAAGGCTCGCGCTCCTTCAATCACACGGGGCGCGAAGGCTTTAGCCGATTGGTTCACATCCCCATCGTGGCGGCCAGGAGCAGGACGAACTTCGCCGCGCGCATCATGGCCGGGATGTCCGCGTATTCACCAGCTTCGGCCCGGGCGCCGCCGCGAGAGCCGCCGATGCCGATCGCCGGGGTGCCGCGCCCGATGGGCACGTTCATGTTCGACGACCCGCCGTTACCGAGCGTCCCGTCCACCTTGAGGTATTTCGCGATGTCCTGCGCCGTTTGGACCAGCGCGGATTCACGTGCGCCGGGAATCTGTCCACCTGGCGTCATCTGCACCGGTTCCATCTCGAACGTGATCGTCGTTTCCTTCGAGACGGCATCGAGGACGTCACGTGCACGTCGTTCGATGGCCGCGACCACCGCGCTGTCGAGTGAGCGGATGTCGAGCGAGAACCATCCCGAGTCCGGTTTGTGATTGAAGACGGCGCCGCTTTGCAGCATCGCGACGTTCAGGACCGTGCGGGTGCCTGTGTTCGCCGCCGGTTCAGGCAGCGACAGCAATCGATCCACGGCGCGGCCGATTCCCTGATTCACATTGGGGACGCCGCCGTTCAGGGAATGGCCGGCAGGCCCATGTGCGACGACACGCCACCAGTGAATGGTGATGGCGCCGTACGTGATGCTCTGTCCATCGCCGAGGATGTCGACAAACGCCACCGCGCGGTCCTTGTACTTCTGCGTACAGCTTCGTCATCCCGACGAGTCCCGTCTCTTCCTGCGCGACGGCCGCGAAGACGAGATCGTGTTCCGGCTGAACGTGCGCTGAGGTCAGCGCACGCGCGGCCGCCAGCATGGCCGCCGTCGTGGACGACGTGTTGGTTCCGGGGCCGACGACGCGCGAGCCCTGAAGGACCGGCGGATGGCCGGCCGCGTTCTGGAACTCCGCAACCGGACCGAGGTCGTCGAGGGTCGACACGAAAATCAACGCGCGGCCCGATCGGCCCGGGATCATGCCGACGGCATTTGGGGCATCGTCGACGTCGACGTTGCGGAGGCCGATCTCGCGCATCACGGCGGCGACAACGTCTGCGCGAGGGCGCTCGTGTCCGGACGGCGACACGATGGTGCCGAGCGTGATCAGCACTTCGGAACTCCGGGATGCCGAGCCATCCAGCGTCGCAATGGCCGCCTGAATCGTCGGATTGGCGACGGCGCGCTCGAGCGCGGATTGCGCGAGGGCGTGATGAGGCGCGAGCGTCGCGACGATCGTGACAAGGATCGCCCGGCTGAAGCCTCGCGCTCCAGCTGGAGTTCGTCGCGCGCCGTGGACTTCGGGCATATGCTGGGATCATAAATGGTGGGGTCCATCTATTACGACGCCGATTGTTCTTTCTGCACTGCCTCGGTCCGGCGCGTCGAGCGGTTGCTCGCGCGTCATCGATTCGACGTGATTCCGCTGCAGACGCCCGGCGCAAGCCAGCGCCTGGGTGTGCCCGACGACCGGCTGCTCGACGAAATCAAGCTCCGCCTCCCGAGTGGGAAAGTGTACGGCGGTGCAGCCGCGATTGTGGAGGTCGCGAGGCGGATCTGGTGGACGTGGCCGTTGTGGGCGTTCAGTCGGTTGCCTGGCGTCATGAGGGCGATGGACGCCACCTATCGACGGGTTGCCAACAGCCGGTACTGCGCCACCCGTTCTTGAGCCTTGAGAGTTGAACCGTCCTTCCGTACCAATTCACGAATGGCCTGCAGCGCGGCCGGTCGCACCCGCTAGTCTTCACGAATGCCTACGTTCGGACGACAGATGCTCGAGCACTGGATGCTCGATCCGGAGTGCACGTATCTCAATCACGGAACCGTCGGCGCGACCCCGCGTCGCGTACTCCAGAAGCAGCAGACCCTGCGTGACGAGATGGAGCGTCAGCCGTCGCGCTTCGTGCTTCGCGAACTGGGCGGGTACATGCCGATGCCGTGGCGTTCGATCTCCCGGCTTCGTGAAGCCAGCGATCAGGTCGCGGCGTTCGTCGGCTGCGCGCCCGACGACCTCGTGTTCGTACCCAACGTGACGACCGGCCTCAACGCCGTCCTCCAGTCGCTTCCGCTCGGGCCCGGAGACGAGATGGTGATCACGGATCTTGCGTACGGCGCGGTCGCGTACGCGGCGGCGGCCGTCTGCGAGTGGAGCGGCGCCACGCTTCGGATCGTGCGCATCGAGTATCCAATCCACGATTCGGGGGAGGTCGTCGAAGCGATCGTCAAGGCGATCACGCCGCGCACGAAGCTCGCGATCGTCGATCACGTGACCGCACAGACGGCGCTCGTGCTCCCGGTCGCGATCATTGCGGCCGAGTGCCGTGCGCGTGGCGTTCCCATCCTGGTTGACGGCGCGCACGCGCCCGGCGCAAGGCCGCTCGACATCCGGTCGCTGGAGGTCGATTGGTATTCAGCGAACCTGCACAAGTGGGCGCACGCGCCTCGCGGGTGCGGATTCCTGTGGGCGGCCCCCGAGCGGCAGTCCGTCCTGCATTTTCCAGTCATCTATTGGGGACGAAACCAGGGCTTCCGCGAAGAGTTCGAGCACACCGCGACGAGCGATCCCACGAGTTGTCTCGCCGCCCCGGAAGGCATCGCGCTTTTGCGCGAGTGGGACTTCGACGCCTGCGTGCGCTACATGCACGATCTCGCGTGGCAGGCCGCCGGTCACCTGACCGATCGCTGGGGCACGACGTTCGCGATCCCCCGTGACATGGTCGGCTCCATGCTCACCGTGCCGTTGCCTGAACGTCTGGGCTCGACCGACGATGACGCCGCGCGTGCGCGGCTGGCGCTCCTCGTGGAGGATCGGATTGAGGTGCACCTCTTCGCCTGGCGCGGGCGGCTCTGGGCCCGCCTCTCGACGCAGGTCTACAACGATCGGTCGGACATCGAACGGCTCGCCGACGCGGTGGCGCGGCGACTCTAGCCTGGGCGTCAACACGATTTCGGAAACGATTGCGGCCGGACCCATCGACGGCACCGTCAGGTGCTAGGATCCGCGTCCGAGGACGTGCTTGACGATGCGTAATTCGACTGGTGAGCCTTTGAGCACGCTCCTTCGCGAAATTCTGACGAGCCGCGTCTACGAAGTGGCCCGCGAGACGCCACTGGATCCCGCGCCGCGCCTGTCTCAGCGCCTCGGCAACGACGTCAGGTTGAAGCGCGAAGACGCGCAGCCGATCTTCAGTTTCAAGATTCGCGGCGCCTACAATCGCATCGCGCGTCTGACTCTCGACGAGCGCGCGCGCGGCGTCGTCGCGGCCAGCGCAGGCAACCACGCGCAGGGTGTCGCGTTCTCCGCGCGCCGTCTCGGCATCAGGGCCGTGATCGTCATGCCGCGGACCACGCCCGAGATCAAAGTGGACGCGGTGAAGGCCCTGGGCGCCGAGGTCGTGCTGATCGGCGACCGTTACGACGAAGCGCAGCGGCACTCCGAGGCGCTCGCACGCGAAACCGGACTCGTGTTCGTGCATCCCTTCGACGATCCCCTCGTAATCGCCGGTCAGGGCACCGTGGGCGTCGAGCTGCTCCGCCAGTGTCCGACACTCGACGCGGTGTTCGTGCCGGTCGGCGGGGGTGGGCTCATCGCGGGGATCGGCGTTTATCTGAAGACGCTGCGACCCGACATTCAGCTGATCGGCGTCGAGCCGATCGATGCCGACGCCATGGCGCGATCGCTCGAGGCGGGCCGTCGCGTGCGACTGGACGAGATCGGCATGTTCGTCGACGGTGTGGCGGTGGCGCAGGTCGGCGAGCACACGTTTCCGATCGCGCAGGCGACGGTCACGGAGGTCGTCCGCGTCAGCAACGATGAAGTGTGCGCGGCGATCAAGGACATCTTCGACGACACGCGGACGATCGTGGAGCCGGCCGGCGCGCTGGCGGTCGCGGGGCTGAAGGCGTTCGTCGAGCAGCGCGGCATGAAATCGCGTCAGTTCGCTGCCGTCCTCAGCGGTGCGAACATGAATTTCGACAGACTCCGCTTCGTGGCCGAGCGCGCCGAGCTCGGAGAAGGGCGGGAGGCGCTGCTGGCGGTGACCATACCCGAGCGTCCCGGGGCCTTTCGTGAATTCTGTGGCGCGCTGGGCCCGTGTGTGGTGACCGAGTTCAACTACCGCCTGAGCGGCCGTACGGAGGCCGAGATCTTCGTGGGCGTGGCCACCGCGTCACGCAACGATGGCGAGAAGCTCATCAGCAGGCTGCGAGGCATGGGCTATCCCACGGCTGATCTGTCTGGCAATGAGATGGCGAAGCTGCACGTGCGCCACATGGTGGGCGGGCGAAGCCCCCACGTGGACGCCGAACGTGTGTGTCGATTCGAGTTTCCGGAACGTCCAGGGGCGCTCCTGCAGTTTCTCGACAGCCTCGGTGGCCGCTGGAACATCAGCCTGTTCCACTACCGCAACCACGGGGCGGACTTCGGCCGGGTGCTCGCGGCGTTCGAAGTACCTGGCGCCGAACGAGCACAGTTCGACGCGTTCCTGGAGGGCCTCGGCTATCAGTACCAGGTCGAAGAGGCGAACGAAGCCTATCGTCGATTCCTGTAGCGCCGGCTTGAGCGCCTGATTCGGCGTGCCGAATCTGCATAGTCATCCAGGCTTGAGCGGCATACGATGGTTGGCTGCGAAATGCAGAACGACCCGTCGTCAACAAGGAGTGATGGCAATGGACAACCACCTTCGTAGAAGCCGCACGCACAGCATCGCCGCGCTCGCACTCACCGCCTGTCTTGTTCTTGTGGGCCTTGCCCTACTTTCGGCGCAGGAGGGCGTCAAGGAAACCGAGCAGTTCATCAAAGCTGGCGAAAAGACCTCGGAATCCGTCGCGGAGGCCAAGCTCCAGATGCAGACTACGCTGACCAACTACTCCGAGTTGCTCGGCAAGTCCGCCACGGACATGAAGGACAGCTACAAGAAGCTGGTCAAGAACATCAAGGAGACTGACGAGAAGATCGCCGATGCGCGTGAGCACGTGGTCAAGATGCAGGAGACCGGCAAGACCTACTTTGATGGACGCGCCGCGACCGTCAAAAAGATCCAGGATCCCGCGCTGCAGGCGCAGGCTCAGGAGAGGCTGACTGCGAGCCAGAGGGGTTTCGACGGCGTTCTGACCTCGTTGCGGCAGACCAGGGAATCGCTCGATCCCGTGCGAAAGGAGCTCGGAGACCAGGTCAAGTACCCTGGAGAGCGACCTCTCGCCGAGCGGGACGGCATCCTTGAAGCCGCAGGCGGAGAAGACAAAAGCTGGTGCGAGCGTCGTGTTCACGAAGCTCGACGAGGCCGTCCGAACGGCCAACGCGTACTTCAACGGTCTGCGCCCAGCGAAGTGACAGTGTCACGGTCGCGAGTGACGGGCGGGCGAGCCGCCCGTCACTCAGGCCGTCCGTTTGTCAGGCCGTCGGCGTCCGATTCGCTCGCGTCGTCGCGCTGATCTGCAGATCGAACCCGTTCGGCGTCGTCGTGTGGTAGCTCTTGTAGCTGGACGTGTGGATGTCGCCGCGTCCGCCGGTATCGACGCGCGCGGTCAGCCCGCGCTTCTCGAGCTCCGCCTTCACCTGATCAGGATCGAACGACGCGATCCCAAACGAAATGTGACCCATCGACGCGCGCCGCGGTCCGATTGTCGTTGACGACGCTCCGCGGTTGCCGCGGCGGATGATGATGTCGCCGACATCGCCGATCTGACACTGACTCTGGCTGCCTTCGTCGGTTCCCGGCTTCCATCCGAGAAGCGCGGTGTAAAACGCCACGGTCTCCTTGTAGTTCGAAACCTCGAACGAGATGTGATCGAGCCAGACGGTTTTCCAGCTGGTGGCCTCGAATGGCGCGGGCGCAGACGTCTTGCCGTTCGCCGGCCCCTGACGACGGCTCGTACGGCTGCCGTTGCTGATCTGCAGATCGAACCCGTCGGGATCTTTCACGTGGAAGCTCTGGAAATCCGCGCCATGGTTGTCGGCAACCGGCGTGAGCCCGCGTGTTCGGAGTTCGGCGTCCACCTTCTTCGCGTCCCACGGCTCGATGCCCCAGCAGAATCCGTCGAAGGCCGCGAGCCGCGGCGCGCGTGGCGTTCCCCCAGGACCGGCACCAGGACCCGCTGGCGACGCGTCTGCGGGAGAAGGCGGCGGCGCCTGATATCCACCGCGCAGGAGCAGCCCGCCCCAGTCGCCGATGTCCAGCACGGCCTGCCTGCCATCGTCGCTGCGAATCTTCCAGTTCATGAGCGCGGCGTAGTAGGCGGCTTCCTTCGGATAATCCACGACCTGACAGGACAGATGATCGAGGAGGACCGTCTTCCATCCCGTCGGTTCGAACGGCAGCTTGGCGGGCGTGGGGTCGCACTCCGGTGTGCCCGCGCGGGCGCCGCCGCACTGGCCTTGCGCAAACGCGGTGGCCGGACGAACAGCCACGGCCACGCCGAGCGCGGCGAGCAGTTGCCGCCGCGAGAGCGTGCCGCGATCGAAGGCATTGAACAGACTCGTCAGGTCGTCACTCATCGAACGCTCCTCCGAAATCGAACGGGACGTCAGGGTTTCGGCGAGCAGTATGCGACCGACCGTCCGTTTCCGGCAAGCACGCCGGCCGTGACATCGCGTGACGTTTATTCGCTTGAACGAGCCGCAGCAACGACCTGATGCTGGGGGAACCGTCATCGAGGAGTGCGATGAATTCAGAGAGCCACGTTCAACTCTGGTTCGAGCGGAGATTCGATTTCAGGTTTCCGGTCGAGCAGTTTCCCAATCTCTGCGTCCGGCTGCGTGGTGCGCCGCCTCGGCTGGAGGACATGCTGCGCGACGTCCCGCCCGGAGTCATGATTCGGAGGCCGGATGACAAGTGGTCTGCGCAGGAACACGCCGGGCACCTGGCCGACCTGGAGTCGCTCTGGATGGCGCGCGTGGACGACTTTCTCAAAGACGGCGGCGAGACGCTGACCGTTGCAGACCTGACCAATCGGCGAACGACCGAAGCCGGCCACAACAACCGCGACGTCCGGGACATTCTGGCTGAGTTCCGATCGGCGCGATTGCGGCTGGCGGAACGTGTCGAGAAATTCCCGCCATCGACGTTCGCCCGGTCACTCCTGCATCCGCGACTCAAACAGCCGATGCGGCTCGTGGATCATCTGTATTTCGTCGCAGAGCACGACGACCATCACCTGGCCAGAATCTGGGAATTAATCAACGAGTGACCGCGCGCCGGCCGTTTGTCCGTGCAGCAGCTTTCGCGCTCTGACGCTCCGCCACTTCCTTCGCTCGAAACTTCGCAATGCGCGCGATCAATGCCGCGGGCACCGTCTCTGAAAGAGGGAACCGAATCGTGCCCTTGGACTTCTCGTACCGAGCAAGCCCGGGGCCAAGGGCTTTGACGAGACGATCGCCGGCCGGATAGAGCGAGAAGTGTTCGGTCCATCCGGCGAAGAAGAGCACGATGCGGCCGTTCAGCCGGTAGGCGGGGATTTGATACGAGATCACCTCTTTCGCGCCGGGCAAGGCCTTTCGAATGATTCGTCGCACTCGATCCAGCGTGCGTTGCAGCGACGGCGGCTTCGTTGCCAGGTAGTCGTCCACCGACTTGAAATTCGTCTTCGCCATGGCCGCACCCTAGGGCGTCATCCGCCGCAGTTCCTTGCGCCAGGGGATTCGCGACGCCGCCACGTGACGTCCGTCGGGAGATACGCTCGGGTGCATCACGTTCGCGGCATCGTGCGTCACCTGGCGAGGTGTGCCACCGGTGCGCGGGATCGCGAAGATCTGCATGCGGTCGTCAGCGAGCGCGCCGTAGAAGAGATCTCTTCCGTCCGGAGTCCACGCGACGCCGCCGATCGTGTAGCTCTGAAACTCGACGATCTTCTGCGCCGCGGTCCCGTCAGGATGCGACAGCCAGAGCGCGCGCCGCGCGTCGTCGAGGCGCTCGACGAACGCGATCTCGTCGCCGCGCGGGGACCACGCCTCGCCCGTGATGCCAGCCACGCCGGCCGGCAGCGCCATGCGTGTCGTGCCGAGCGAACGACCCGTTGTCGGATCGATCGTGATGATCCACGGCTTCGCGAAGCGCGGGATGCCATCTTTTTCCCACGAGTCGAAGATCAGGTGCCTGCCGTCCGGCGACCAGTCCGGCGGCCCCACTTCGAAGCCAAAATCGGTGAGCCGGATCTCCGGACCACCGTCCACCAGCCTCAGCCACGTGTCATCGGTTCTTCCGGGTGATTCATACAACGGCACCGCGGTTGCCGACCGGTGGGAGTGGTACGCGACCCAATGGCCGTCGGGTGACCAGACGGGTCCCATGTCTTCGCCGAATCCCGCGATCCACGTCCGGGGCGGCGACGTCACGGCGCCAGAAGCGTCAACGCCAACGACCCACCCGTCCATGTCGAGGCCGTAGTCCGCGAGCCGGTGATACCCGCGAGTAAATGCGATCTGACGTCCGTCGGGGCTCCATCGCGGGAGGAATCCGTGGTCCGCCACTGCATGTGGGTCGCCACCCGCGAGCGGAAACACGACGACCTCCGCCGCCGGGTCGTTGTGAGTCCAGTACAAGAAGCCGCCTGCGACGTAGGGACAGCAGTCGTCGCCGGGCGCGTGCATCAGCGCGCGGAGGCGACTGCTTCGCGTGTCGAGCGCGTAGATATCGAGGTCGCGGTGCGGAGCCTCGGGATCGTGACGCCGCGCGACGTCGGGCGCCGCGTCGCTCGCAAGCGCGAGGAACACCGTGCCTCCGTCCGCGGAGAATGCAATCGAATTGAAGAACGGAGACGCGTCGAGGTTCGCGCGGACGACCGTGACCGTTCCGTCGACAGCGATTCTTTCGAGGGAAGACAGGCCATCGGTGTGCAACACCACCGCATACACGGCATCGCTCGCGGGCGTCCAGCCGAGTCCGTTGACGGCGCCATCGAGCCGGATCGTTACCGTCCCATCTGGTCGGGCGAGCGCGATGGTCGTTTCACCGGGGACAAAGTACGCGAGTGATGAACCGTTTGCGGCCCAGCGGGGCAGAGCTTTTGGTGGAACTGTGAGTCGCGTCAGCCGACCGTCGCGCTCCGCGTACCATCCTGTCTCGCCGGCGACGACGCCAAGCCGGACCAGTACGCCATTCGGGTCGAAAGCGCCAGCGCGGACCTGTTCCATCGAGCGACGCCATACGTCGACGTTGTTTTGTCCGGTCGCGAGCTCGTAGAGACGTGCCCGTGTTCCTGACCCGTAGATCGCGAGCCGGCCATCCGCGGACGGCTGGAAGTAACTTCCCGTTTCCTCGTACCACATCGGACTGGCGTAAGTCAGCAGCGTGGTCGGCGGTTGCGGGCGCTGATCGACGCGGCAGGCGCCCGGCAGGGCAGCGAGAACCACGGCCGAGATCTGCCAGGCGCGGTGCCTTGCTCTTGTCATAGGGCCAATGCTCCTCGGAGCTCGACGTCCGGTCAAGCGGAAGGGCATCCGGCATAGGCTTAGGAGATGACGTCAGTGTGCTCGTGGCTCGCCGCGCACGGTTCGAGCTGCCTGGAATTCGTCGCTGTCGCCGCCGGCATCGTCAGCGTGTTCCTGAGCGTCCGTGAACACATCTGGAGCTGGCCGACGGCGATCGTCAACGTCAGCCTGTTCTTCGTGCTCTTCTTCCAGTCCGGGCTCTATTCGGACATGGGGCTGCAGCTCGTGTACCTCGGCCTGTCGATCTACGGGTGGTACGAGTGGCTGTACGGTGGGAAGGGGAAGACGCGGCTGCAGGTCTCGCGAACGCCCCGACGTCTCTGGGCGGCACTCGCGGCGATCGCCTTCGTAGTGTGGGCAACGCTTGGCGCGTTGACGGCGCGGCTGCCTGGCGTATCGCTGCCTTACGTCGATGCCGCCACGACGACGACGAGCCTCATCGCCCAGTGGATGATGACGCGCAAGCTGCTCGAGAACTGGACGCTCTGGATCATCGTCGACCTCGCGTACGTCGCGATGTTCCTCTTCAAGGGCTTGCACCTCACCGCGGTGAATTACGCGGTCTACTTCGTTCTCGCAGTCGCCGGACACATCGCATGGAAGCGATCACTTCAACGCGCGTCGTACGCGTTGTCCTGACCGGCTCGGAGTCGACAGGGAAGTCGACGCTGGCCACGGAGCTCGCGCGCCACTACGGCGTGGAGCTCGTGCCTGAATTCGTGCGCTCGTTCGCCGAGCAGAAGGGCGCGCCGATCGACTTCGGCGATCACGGCGTTATCGCGCGCGGCCAGATGGCCCTCGAAAACGTGGCCATCGCGCGCGCGGAACGACTCGTCGTCCAGGACACGGACCTCATTAGTCCCGTCGTGTACTGCCGGCATTACTTCGGCCGATGTCCGGCCTGGATCGAAGAAGCCGCGGCGGTTCGGCGGCCGAATCTCTATCTCCTCTGTGCCACCGACGTCGAATGGATGGCAGACGGCGTCCGCGACCGCGGGCACATGCGCGAGGAAATGCAGCAGCTCTTTGCAGAGGCGGTTCGCGCCTCGGGCACGAAGTGGGTCGAGGTCCGCGGCGACCGGGTGACGCGATTCGAAGAGGCGATGCGCGCCATCGAGACAATCAGAGTCTCATGACGCAGACGCTGAACCGGCTAACATGTTGCTGTACGTTCACAGCATCAGCGCGGATGACTCGTCCGCTGGGAGATGGTCATGGGAATGTTCGATGGACTGCTTGGTGGCATCGTGGGCGCGGGCATGGTGTCCGTCCTGAACAACATCATCGAGAAGCACGGCGGCCTGCAGGGTGTCGTCAGTGAATTCGAAAAGAACGGCCTGGGTCCAACGGTCCAGTCATGGGTGGGCACCGGACCCAACCAGCCGATCTCACCTGACCAGGTGCACACGGCGCTGGGTCCGGACCTGCTCCAGCAGCTGTCCGCAAAATCCGGTTTGTCCGTTCAGGATCTGGCGCAGAAGCTCGCGCAGGTGTTGCCTCAAGCCGTGGACAAGCTCACGCCGAACGGCGCGATCCCGAAGCCCTAGAGACGTCAGGCTAGAGCCGCGAAGATTCGCCCGCGATCTATTCCAGGAGCAGCGGCTCGCCCGGTTCCTCGCTCATCGGCACGAGATGGTGGTCGCTCATGATGAGTCGAGCGCAGGCGTTCCACCTGAGGAGCGCATCGTCGTTGTTCGGCGGCCGCAGGCCTTCCGCCTTCTCGTAGCAGATCATCGCCTCGCGGAGCCACTCGTAGGCGCGGGGACCGCCCCGCGGCCTGCCGTGCCTGAGGAAGGCCTTGGCGCGGCGCTCGTAGACGATGCCGGAGTAATAGGTCCGCTCGTATTCGTCCGTGAGCTGGGAGACCGTTTTCCAGGCTTCGTTGACGCGGGTGGGATCGGCGTCGAACTGCTCGGTGATCGCCAGCAGCATCGTTGCGATCGCCTCCTGATTGGTCGGATCGATCTCGAGCGCGTCGAGGCAGATGCTGACCGCTTCGCCAGGCTCATTCAGCAGCCGGTAACGCTCGGCCTTGGCGAGCGCCCTCGGGACGGCCTCCGGCGAGAGGGTCTTGAGCTCAAACATGGTGACCTCCGCGCAATGCCCGAAACACTTTGACGATGGGATCGTACAACTGATCGATCACGCGTTCTTTGAGCGGGATGATGGCGTTGTCGGTGATGGTGATGCCCTCGGGGCAGACTTTCGTGCAGCACTTGGTGATGTTGCAGTAGCCGAGGCCATGAGCGGCCTTCAGATCGCGTGTCCGATTCTCGGTGTCGAGCGGATGCATCTCGAGGGCCGCCGCGTAGACGAGATGACGAGGCCCGATGAACTCGCCAAACAACTGATGATCGCGCAGCACGTGGCAGACGTCCTGACACAGAAAACATTCGATGCATTTGCGGAACTCCTGCACCCGCTCGACGTCCGGTTGCGACATGCGCCAGGTCCCATCGGGCGCATCCGGCGGCCGCGGTTTGAACCGCTTGATGCTCTTCTTGGCGCCGAAATTCCACGATACATCCGTCACGAGATCCCTGATCGCGCGAAACGCACGCATCGGTTCGATGGTGACGGGTATCGAGAGGTCGAGCTGGTTCAGGCGCGTCATGCACATCAGGCGAGGATTCCCGTTCACTTCAGCCGAGCACGATCCGCACTTTCCGGCCTTGCAGTTCCAGCGCACGGCCAGGTCGTTCGCCTGCTCCGCCTGGATCTGATGGACGGCGTCGAGCACGACCATGCCTTCCGAGACCTTAGTCGGGTACTCGTGATACGTCCCGCCGTGCGCATCGCCGCGCCAGATTCGAAACGTCGCGCTCCGTTCGGCCATGTGTCGCTCTTCTTTTCACTGGCGGCGGGCCCCACCCCCGCCGCGATTACTTCATTTCCTCGATCACGCGCTTCAGCGCATCGGGCATCTCGGGAATCGGCGCGTGGGAGACCTCCATCCGGCCGGCGGCGTTCCTGCGCACGACGACGTTGAATTTTGCATGGGCCGTGTCCTTGTCCGGGTAATCGTCTCGAAAGTGGCCGCCGCGGCTCTCGCGGCGTTCGATCGCTGAGCGCGTAATCGCCTCCGAGGCGGTCAGCAGGTTGTGCAGGTCGAGCGCGGCATGCCAGCCCGGGTTGTACTCGCGATGCCCGCCGACGCCCACTCGGCTCGCTCGTTCGCTGAGCGGCCCGAGCGCCTCGAGCGCGCGCTGCATCTCGGCCTCGTTCCTCACGATTCCGACGAGGTCCTGCATCATCTCCTGCAAGGCGTACTGCACCTGATAGGGACCCTCGCCCTGGCTGCCTCGCTCGAAGGGCTGCAAGGCCTGCTGCGCCGTTTCGTCCAACTGCCGGGCGTCGACAACGCCGGCCTTTTGCGCTTGCGCAAACTTCGCAGCGTACTCGCCGGCACGTTTGCCGAACACGATGATGTCCGAGAGCGAATTGCCGCCGAGGCGATTCGCGCCGTTGATGCCCGCCGCGCACTCGCCCGCGGCGAACAGGCCCGGCACGTTCGACATCTGCGTATCCGCGTCGACCCGCACGCCGCCCATGATGTAGTGCGTCGTCGGGCCGACCTCCATCGGCTCTCGTGTGATGTCGATATCCGCGAGCTGCTTGAACTGGTGGTACATGCTCGGCAGCTTCTTCTTGATGTGCTCGGCGGCATTCGCGATCCGGGCCTTGATCCAGCTGATGTCGAGAAACACGCCTCCGTGCGGGCTGCCGCGGCCGGCCTTGATTTCGCGGACGATGCATCGGCTGACGTGGTCGCGAGTCAGCAGCTCGGGGGGCCGGCGCGCCGCCTTGTCGCCTTGCGTGTACCGCCATCCTTCTTCTTCGTTGTCCGCGGTCTGCGCCCGATAGTTCTCCGGAATTTCGTCGAACATGAACCGGCGGCCCTGGTTGTTGGTCAGCACGCCGCCCTCGCCGCGCACGGCTTCGGTGACGAGAATGCCTCGAACGCTCGGTGGCCAGATCATGCCGGTGGGATGGAACTGGACGAACTCCATGTCCACCAGATCCGCGCCGGCGTCGTAGGCGAGCGTGTGACCGTCGCCGGTGTACTCCCAGCTGTTGCTCGTGATCTTGTAGGCGCGGCCGATGCCGCCCGTCGCCAGGACGACCGCTTTGGCCTTGAACAGCTTGAACCGCCCACGTTCCCGCTCGTAGCCGAACGCGCCGACCACGCGGTCCTGGTCCTTGAGCAGCTTGATGACCGTGCATTCCATGTGCACGTCGACGCCCTGGTGGATGACGTGGTCCTGCAGCGTGCGGATCAACTCCAGCCCGGTGCGGTCACCGACGTGGGCCAGACGCGGATACCGATGGCCGCCGAAATTTCGCTGCAGGATGGTCCCGTCCTTCGTCCGGTCGAACGTGGCGCCCCAGGCCTCGAGCTCGCGAACGCGATCGGGGGCCTCCTTGGCGTGCAGCTCCGCCATGCGCCAGTTGTTGACGTACTGGCCCCCACGCATCGTGTCTGCGAAATGGACCTTCCAGTTGTCGCGATCGTCGACGTTGCCGAGCGCGGCGGCGATGCCGCCTTCGGCCATCACCGTGTGTGCTTTGCCAAGCAGCGATTTGCACACGAGCCCGACCGAGGCGCCACTCGTCGCGGCTTCGATGGCCGCTCTCAGCCCCGCTCCGCCTGCGCCGATGACGAGGACATCATGTTCGTGTGTCTGGTAGTCCGGCATCACCAGATCCTGAAGTCCGACCACACGCCCATGGAGCAGAGTCGGACGTACAGGTCAGCGAAGCCAACCGTGAACAGACTGCACCACGCCCACAACATGTGCCTGCGGTTGAGGCAGCTCACGCAGGAATACGCCCCGAGGCCCATCGGTGAACGCGACAACTCGTCGACGCAGCCGCCCACGACGTGACGCAGCGAATGACATCCGAACAAATACGCGCTCAGCAGGACACAATTGCTCGCCAGAACGAGCGTGCCTACGCCCACGCCAAACGAGACGGTGCCCGCCGTCGCGTCTGTGAACCACAGCGCTTTCCAGACATCCGTGTACAGGAGAAACAACACCCCGAGTGACAGAAACAGCATGTAGCGATGGATGTTCTGCAGAATGAGCGGAAACGAGTGCTCGCCTCGGTACGTCGAGCGGGGCTCCCCGACCGTGCACGACGGCGGGTCCGCCCAGAACGCCTTGTAGTACGCGCCCCGGTAGTAGTAGCACGTCAACCTGAAGAAGCCCGGGATGGGAAGGATCAGCAGCGCCGGTGAAAAGGGCAGCCATGCGGGCCACGTTCCGGGCTGCGGACCAAACCAGCTGTGCGGCGAGTTGCCGAAGATTTCCGGCGAGTAGAACGGTGACAGGTACGGGCCGTACGTGTAGTGATTCCCCTGGAACGCCGCCCACGTCGAGTAGACGAGGAACGTCGAGAGCCCGAGAAACACGACGAGCGGCTGGATCCACCACGCGTCATGACGCGCAGTTTCGCCAAACCGACGAACCGGCAGCCGGACCGGTGCAGTCGATGCAGACATGCAACAGATCCTCGAGTGAACCGCGTTGAGAGATCGCCGAAGATTCCGCCGACCCGGGTTCCGCCGCTAAACGACGCGCGAGAAAACCTACCATAACACGACAGAATCCGTCGCCCGCTCTGCAGGACGCGTCAGCCTATAGAGGAAAGACTCTCGGCCACTCCCGTCCGGTCGCGATCCCCCTCGGATTCCGCCAATCTTTTCCACGGCTTTTTGCGACCGCAGGTTCTCCGGGCTGACGAGAAAGATCACGCTGTTCACGTATCTGAAGGCGTGGCGCAACATGAGCTGTTTCATCTGCTTGTTGTACGTGCCGCCCCAATGGGATCTCGCGAGGAATGTCCAGCCGATTTCTATCTCGCTGGCGGCTTCATCGTAGCCGTGGAATCGTGATGACCCGATGACGCGGCCATTTGAACGATCGACGGCGATCAATGCTCCGCCGGACTCCAGGCTCTCGAGGAAAAACTCCCTGAATACTTCTTCCTTGTAGCGGTCTCTGGCCGGGTGTTGTCCCCAGATGAGCGGATCTGAAGCGACAGCGTAAAGATCATGGCGATCTTCTGCTTGGAGGGGCCTGAGTCGGACGAGTTCGCTTTGCAAAACGGGTTGGAGATCAAAGGGCATGACGCGCCCCGTCCGGATCGGCTACATTGCTCGCCATGATCTGCTCACTCGCTGTTCTCGCCATCGTCATCCAGGGTCCTGCGCCCGCCACGAAGGCGCAGCAGGCGTTCGCGCAAGCGACCGACTACGTCAAGCAGCAGCAGTATGACAAGGCGCTCGGGGCATTCGACGAAGCGATTGCGCTCGATCCCAAGAACCCCGCGTTCCACCTGGGCAAATGTCGGGCGCTGGCGGCCGCGAGCCGGCACAAGGAGGCGATCCCGGTCTGCACCGAGTCGCTCCGTCTGCGTCCCGATGATGCCGAAGCGCTGCGCGATCGCGGACATTACTACCTCAATCTCGGCCAGGTCGAGCCCGCGCTTGCCGACCTGACCAGGGCGGCCAACCTCGCCAAGACCGATCGCGGGGTCTACTACCACCTTGGCGTCGCCTACTATCTGAAGGGCGATTTCGCGCGCGCGGCCGACGCGTACCAGTCCTGCCTCGACAACTCCACGGGCGCTGACACGATTGAGTGCATTGCCTGGTTGTATCCCAGTCTGGTGCGCGCTGGACGCAAGGCGGACGCGGCGGCGGTGCTCGACAACGTGAAGCTGGATCCCGCCATCACGGGCCACCCGGCGTGGTACCTGGATCGCCTGCTGCTGTTCAAGGGCCTCCGAACCGAAGAACAGGTGGCGGCCAACCTGAATTCGGAAGGTGGCTTGTCTCTGAGCAGCATCGGCTACAGCCTTGGGCTGTGGCACATGCTCAACGGTCGCGACCAACGCGCGCGTGAGTACTTCGAGAAGGCCGTGGCCACCAACTTCACACCGGCGTGGGGCTACCGCTGCTCGGAAGCCGAACTCAAGCGCGTGCGCTGAGTGTCCGGACTCCTGCTGGCGTCATTCCCGGACTCCACAGGCCGCCCAGGATGACATTGAAGAACCAGATCGGATTGCTTGGTTCTCCCAGCCAATCCGTCACGGCGATCCGCAAGTAAGGAACGCACACACCGACTTGGGTGGCAACGAGAAGCGTCGCTATCGAGCCACGTTGGCGCCGACGTAAGCGGCTCAGAATCCATGGCCGAACACGGTCCATCTCCATCTTGAGCAACCAATCGATGAGGCGTGGATACCACCCATCGAGCCTGGCAATCGACACCGGCCGCACGACCCACAGAAAGATGTCCGGCAAATACGCGCCGAGCGCAACGACCGCAATGGCCAGCGCCTTCTGATGCCACACCTGGGTAGCAAAGCCGGTCACAATCGCGCCGATGGTTTGTCGCCAATACCACGCGGAGGACCGGCCGTGTCCATGCTGCTCGATCAGATCACCGATCAGCGATTCGCTTTTCTCGCCCGAGGCGAGCCTGGTCATCAGCCACGTCGCCAGCACGGGCGGTGCGGACGCTTTCATGCGACGCTTCCTTTCAACCTGGGCACACCCTGCCACAGCTTGATCAGCGTTTGACGCGCCTGGCGCACTTCCCGGAGCCCCTTGGCGGTGATGTGGAAATACGTCTTGGCTCTCCCGCCACGCTCGGCCGTGGATTCACCAAGCCTCGAAATCACCAGTCCGTTGCGTTCGAGGCGTTCGAGCGTGATGTAGACGCTGCCCATCGAGACCTCTCGGTTGCTGCTTTCCTCAATCGCCTCCGAAATGGTCACTCCGTATGCATCCTCGCCCAGGCGGATCAGGGCAAGGAGCACCAGCAGCTCGAACCCTCCAAGGAATTCACGCCTGGCCATTTACTAAACAATACTGAATAAATCAGTCGGCGGCAATACACTAGGATTTGGACGCAGGCCGGGTGGTGAGCAGCGACGAAGACATTGTTGTCGTGGGAGCGGGGCCCGCGGGACTCGCCGTTTCGGCGACCTTGCGGCGTGCGGGGTTGCCGCACCTCGTCGTCGAACGCGCGCACGATGTCGGGTCATCGTGGAAGCAGCATTACGACCGCCTGCATCTGCATACGGTGAAGCGATATTCGAGCCTGCCGTTCTCACCCTGGCCCCGGGAGACTCCACGCTACCCGTCACGCGCCGATGTGGTCAGCTACCTGGAGCGCTACGCGGAACAGCATCGGATCACACCGCGCTTCGGCGTCGAGGTGCGGCGCGTGACGAGTGGGCCAACGCATTTCACGGTCGACTCCAGCGCTGGGCGGCTGCAGCCGCGATTCGTGGTCGTGGCGACTGGATACAACGGTGTCGCGAGCCGGCCGGAATTCCCAGGGCTCGCTGCGTTCACCGGTCCGGTGGTGCACACGGAGGGTTACAAGAACCCGCAACCGTACATCGGAAAGCGCACGCTCGTCGTCGGGTGTGGTAACTCGGGCGCCGAGATCGCCCTCGATCTTGCGGAACACGACATCGACGTGGCGATGGTGGTGCGCGGACCGGTGCATGTCGTGCCGCGTGATCTGTTCGGCCGGCCTTCTCAGGAAACGGGCGTCATGCTGTCACGACTGCCCGTTTCCGTGCGAGACGCCCTGGTGTTGCCGATCTTGCGCCTGGCCGTCGGTGACCTCTCCCGTTGGGGTATCGTCCGACCGGCGATAGGGCCCACACGACTGGTCGAGGAGACCGGCCGGGTTCCCATCCTCGATATCGGAACGATCGCGTACGTCAAGGCGGGACGAATCCGCGTGCGCCCCGCGGTACAAGGGTACTGACCGATTGCGTCCGCTTCGTGGATGGTAGTACCGAGCGCTTCGAAGCGATCATCCTGGCCACTGGTTATCGGCCGGGGCTTGGCCGCTTCATCGATGGCTTCGAATCCATCTCAGACGAACGCGGGCGGCCGCATCGGTTTGGCGCGGAAACCGCGATTTCCGGTCTGTTCTTCGTCGGGTTCAGGAACCCGCCGACCGGGGCCCTGCGTGAAATCGGCCTCGAAGCACCACGCGTGGCCTCGGCCATTCGGGCACGACGTTCCTGACTCTGACAGCTCCGGCAGGCGTAGAATCGCGTGACCGGAGGTCGAAATGAACCGCCGATTTCTCGCGTTGCTGGTGACGGTCGCGGCCGTTGTCGCCGACGCCGCGTCCGTGGTGGGGCAGGCGCCCGCCTGGACGCCTCCCCTCGGTCCCGACGGTCACCCTGACCTTCAAGGCATCTGGCTGAACAACAGCGCCACCCCGCTCGAGCGTCCGAAGGCGCTCGAAGGCAGGCAGTCGCTGACCGACGAGGAAGTCGTCGAGTTGAGACGGCGGGCCGACCGTCTCTTCAAGAACACCAACGCCGATTTCCCCGCGGGCGATGCGGTCTTCCTCGCGGCGCTCGCCGATATCGATCGCTTCAAGAGCGCAACGGCCACGGGATCCACCTACGAAATGATCGAGCGGGAGTTCGACAATCGTACGTCGCTCATCGTCGATCCGGCGGACGGTCGAATCCCATCGTTGACTGCCGAAGGGCAGCAGAGACGGGCGGCGATCACCGCGATTCGTCGGCGTCCAGCTGAGGGACCTGAAGATCTCAACCAGGTCGAGCGGTGCTTGACTTATGGTGTGCCGAGGCTCAGCGGAACCAACACGGGCGCCGGGCCGCTTGGCTATTACGAGATCGTGCAGACGCCTTCGTACATCATGCTGTTTCTGGAGGCGGTACACGAAGCTCGCATCGTCAGTCTGGATGGGCGTCCGCACCTGCCGTCGTCCGTCCGCCAATGGGCAGGCGATTCCCGGGGTCGGTGGGAGGGGACGACGCTCGTGGTTGACACCACCAACTTCCTGCCGCAGAGCGACTTCATGGGGTCCTCGGACCACCTACATCTGGTCGAACGTTTCACACGGGTCGCGCCCGACCGAATCGACTACCAGATCACGATCGACGACCCCACAACGTGGACGAAGCCCTGGACGGCGGTCATCCGGCTGAAACAGAGCGCTGAGCGACTGTTCGAGTACGCCTGCCACGAAGGCAATTACGAAATCCTGCGCGACATCTTCGCTGGAGCGCGCGCCGCCGAAAAGGCGCGGTGAACGAGGTCACGGTTCCTTCGGCAGGGCGAACGCGAAGAGCGCATCGCCGGCCGTGATCACGACGTGCTGGCGGCCGTCCACCGAAAAACTCACCGCCGCGGTCTGAATCGAAGCGCCCAATTGAACGTGCCACAGGTCGCGGCCTGTCTCCGCGTCCAGGGCGATGAAGTTCCCCTGTCCGTCGCCGGAGAACACCAGTCCGCCAGCGGTGGAGAACACACCGGCCCAGGCATCCGCGAATTCCGTGAACTCCCACCGCACGGTGCCCGTTTTGGGATCCACAGCGCGAACAGCGCTGTGAGTTCGCTCTTCCGGAACCGGAAAGAAAGCGCTCCCGATGTACGGCCGGCCCGGTCGATGCGCCGGCTCCAGCTTTTCGTCGGACATGAACGTGTCGCATTGCTCGTAGCTGAAAAAGTACATGAGCCGCGTCCGCGGACTGTAGGAAGGCGAGTGCCAGTTCGTGCCGCCCGTCCCGCTCGGGCACACGCGGTTGCCCCCGGCGGTCGGGTCGGTATTGGGCAGTACAACGGGCCTGCCGTTGCCGTCGATTTCCTTCGCCCAGGTCACCTGGGTGTACGGCTTTCCGAGTAGGTACGCGCCGGTGACGCGATCGAGGACGTAGAAGAAACCATTCCGGTTGGCCACCGCCACGAGCTTGCGCGGCCGGCCGGCAATCGTCTCGTCGAACAAGATCGGCGTGTGCGTCGAGTCCCAGTCGTGCACGTCGTGCGGCGTGAACTGGAAATGCCACTTCAGCTTGCCCGTGTCCGGATCGATCGCGAGGAGCGAATCGGAATACAGGTTGTCGCCCAGGCGATTGGCGCCGTACATCTGCGGGCCCGGGTTGCCGGTGCCCCAATAGAGCATGTTCAGAGCAGGATCGTACGAACCGGTGACCCAGGCGGGGGCGCCGCCGCGCTTCCACGAGTCGCCCTTCCACGTCTCGACGCCGGGCTCGCCCTCGCCGGGGGTCGTGTAGAGGCGCCACGCGCGGGCGCCGGTCTGCGTGTCGTACGCATCGATGAAGCCCCGCACGCCGGTACTCGCCGCCGGCGACGCCGACGATCACCTTGTCTTTGACGACGAGCGGCGCGCCTGTGAAGCTGAAGCCCTTGTCGGCGTCCGCCGCCGCAACGTCCCACCGGACGTGGCCCGTCTTCGCGTCGAGCGCCACGACGTGAGCGTCGAGCGTGCCGAGAAACAACCGATCGCCGAGCGCGGCAAATCCACGGTTCTGCGGGCCGCAGCAGATGGACATCTCCTTGGGGAGCGCCCGCTCGTAGTGCCAGAGCGGCCGGCCGGTGCGTGTGTCGATCGCATACGCATGGTTCTGCGGCGTCGTCAGGTACAGCACGCCGTCGATGACGATGGGCGTCGTCTCGTGGCTGCCGCGCACCTTTGTTTGAAAGACCCACTGCAGCGACAGGCGCTGCACGTTGCTCTTGTTGATTTGATCGAGCGGCGAAAAGCGGCTGCCATCGTAGCTGCCGGAATACATCAGCCACTGCTCCGGTTCGCGTGCGGCGTTGACGAGCCGCTCCGACGTCACCTGGGCGAACGCAGTCGACGCCGTGACGAAGAAGCCCAGCAGGCATGTGGTGACGGTTTTCACGGACGGCCGCCTTTCTTCGAAACCGACGCCGATCGCAGCGACTGCAGGTAGGCGACGAGGTCGTTGAGGTCCGCCTCGTTGAGCCTGGCGGTGTCGTACGCTGGCATGAGCGACCGGTCCTCGTGCCGGAAACTCTTCAGCGATTTCTTGTCGAGGCTGTAAATGTGCTCGCTCATGTCCATCACCTGCACGGTGAACGTGTCCTCGTTCATCGGCACGCCGACAATCGTCCGGTCATCGTTCGTGACGGCGGTCACCGTGTCGTACTTCAGCGAGATGGAATCGCCAACGATCCGGTTCGGTGTCAGCTGCGCGGCCGGCCGGCGAATCGAGTCCACGAGATACGTGCGCGATCGTGCAGAGCCCACCGTGGAGAGCTCTGGCCCCAACGCCCCGCCGCGTCCGTTGACGATGTGACAGGTCGAGCAGCGGAGGGTGCCGAAGAACAACGTTTCGCCGCGCTGACGATCGCCGGCGACGGCCGCGGCCGGCTGTTCGAGTGTTCGCAGGTACGTGATGATTTGCCAGATCTCGTCGTCGGGAAGATTGTTGGGCGGCATCGCCGTACCCGGCACGCCGGTCTTGACGGTCGTGAAGACGTCGGCGTCGGAGCCGCCGTGGCTCCAGGATCCCGTTGTCAGATCCGGTCCGCGCATCCCGCCGCGGCCCCCTACGCCGTGGCAGAAGACGCAGTCCTCGCGAAAGAGCACGGCTCCCTGTGTGACGGCTTTCGCGTCGCCCGCCAACGGATTCCGTGTGGAATTGGCGGGTGCAGGTGTCTGAGCGGCAAGTCGAAAGGAAAGGCTGGCGACGAACGCTGCTGTGAGAATCGCGCGCGAGCCTGGGACGCCGGTGCGCATAGCCCGAACCTCCTCGCGGGAAAGCTTACACCCGCGAGGCGGTGCGGCCGAAAGCAGTCGAGCGTCAGTCAGCGGTCAGCGAGACGCCGACATTGAACCAGCAGCTGACGGCTTCGCCCCGCTTGCGAGCAGGTGTGAACGTCCACTGCTTCACGGCCTCGACGACGGCTTCGTCCACTGAAGGGCCAAGCCTGGACCGACGGAGCAGGTTGACTCGGAACGCGTGACCGCTCTGCGACACCAGGATGCGAACCACGACAACGTCGCCGCCCGGACGGCCTGTCAGATTGCCGGGAAGTCGCGGGTCGACTCGGCTCGCAATCCGCGGCGTGACGTCGACCTCGCTCTGGTCGAAGAGCTTGCCGGAGGGCGCCTCGGGCACCACGGCGAGCGGTTGCTGGACGACCGGAGCTGGAGGCGGGACGACAACCGCGGCCGGCGCTGGTGCCATCGCCGTCGCGACGACGGGGGCAACGGGTTGAGTCGCGGCCGCCTGCCGATCGCCCTTGACCGGGGCTTTCGGGGCGCGCACCGCGCGCGCCGGCGCGACTGCCTGCTGCGGGCGCGCAGCCATCGTCGGCCGGGATGGCGGCGCTGGCCGGGGCTCCGGCTGGGCCGCCTGCACCGCCGGGACATCCGGCTGCGTCTGCACGCTGGCTGCCGGCGTCACTGTGCGCGCGACGGGTGCGCTCTTCTGGGGCGCGGGCGCGGGCTCTTCAGTCGCTTGCGCGGCGGCCGCCTTTTTCGCGGCGACCTGACGTTGAAGCCAAAGGGCGCCGGTCGGCACTCCGACCACGGCCACGACGAGCACTGCCGCCGCCGCCACCACCTCGGCACGCAAACCCCGCGGACGAACGGGAGCCGAAACGACCGCGGGCATCTCCGCAGGAACCGCTGCGACCGCTGGTGTCTCAACGGTTGTGGGAGTCGCGTCAGCCGCGGGAGCTGCCGTTGTGGATGCCACGTCTGGTTCGACAGGGGCATGGACCGCTGCGGATATCGCGTCTGCGAACGCCTCGACCGCCGCCGCTTCCGGTGACGAATGTGTTTCTACCGATGACGAAGAAAACTCGACGGATGATGAAGGCGTTTCTACCGATGCCGTTGATTCGGGAGCGAGATGGGCGGGGCCGAGCGTCAATAACTCCGGCAACTGACTCGGCTCGACGGCCTTCTCTGGCGCGACACCGTCGAACGAGCTGACGGCAACCGTCGCGTCGGTTGACGATTCGAGAGAAGCCGCCGCGGACATCGCCTGGTTGCTCGCGTTGGACAGCACTGAACTGAACGCCTGCTGACACGTGTCGCAGAGGTCGCCCTCACGGCCCGTCGACGGTCCGCCGCAGCTCCCGCAACGTCCCGCGGGTTCCTGGGAAAAGTTGAACTCGTACTGATCGGCGTCAGCGACCTGATCGGCGTCAGCGACCTGAGATGAGTCCTGCCCTCGCATTCCGATAGTCCCTCCGCGCGCTCACCACTGAGGCGCGCGTGACTACACGGCAAGGCCGCTGCCAGCCCCGAAGACGGACCATTGTGTGAGGTTGTGTGCAATCGTGGCGCGAAACTTGGACTGGCGACAAGACTTCGTCACTCCTTCACGGGTTCAGGTGCCGAAAATTGGCACCTAGCGGCGGGGTGACAAGACCAGTGTCGCCTCCGCATTCTTCTCGACCAGCGCCTGACTGAAGGAATACGGAAAGTACTGTTCTGCCGCCCAGAGCCTGGCGAGGTCGTCGAAGTGTGGGCTGCCCGGCTGGCCTGATTGTCCGGGCGCACTCGTGCCCACCGATCGATCCCAGTCGGCGACATCCATGATTTCGCGGAAGGTCGCGCCATCCGATTGGGAGGTACTTGGGTCCGCTTGTGCTGAACACGGTGTCGCCGTAGCCGGCGCGGGGGAATGGCCCCACGTTGAATCGCATGCGCGCGGCTTCGCCCGTCGGCGCGAGCGCGTGCGTGAACGTGGCGGCGTGCAGGCGCCCCCATGTCCACGTACCCATGTCCGAACCCAATGCCGGTTTCAGAGCGCCGACCGCGGCCACAAGTGCGGATTCGAGCAGCGCGTCGCGCTTGTTGGCCGGCTGCGCGCCGAACCATGCCTCTGACGGCTTCGTCAGCGTGGGCACCAGGACGTCGGCCTCACGCGTCAGATATTCCGCAGCAAAGCTTCTGTCAAGTTGCCCTTCGGCGAGGAGCCGCCTCAGCGCGTTTTCCCATTCGACGTAGATGGTGGCCGCGGCTGAATCCTGCGCCAGCCGTTTGTCCCACGCGACGAGCATCGTTCGCGCGCGCTCAACGTCCGCGCCGTGAAACTTCAACCGCGCGATCAGCGGAATCAACTGCTCGGCGTTCCACGGCGTCGCGTCATGCTGTAATCGCTTGAAATCGTCGATCGTGAAGTCGTTTCTCGCGGAAAGCACTTCGCGAACGCGGTTCACGCGCGCCGGGGTGCTCCACGCGTAGCCGATATTCGGCTGCGCGTCGGATGACAACGTGTTGTTGTTGGCCGTCGCGAGGAACCCGCTCTTCGGGTTGAAGTCGTGGGGGAGCTCGTCGATCGATCGCCAGCCTTGCCATTCGAAATCGCCCGTCCATCCCGGAACGGGGTAGAGGCCCTGCCAGTTCTTCCGGATCGGGACCAGCGACGCCGCCTGGTAACCGATGTTGCCGTCGACGTCGGCGTAGACGAAATTCTCACCGGGCACCTTCCACTGCTGCAGCGCCTTTCGGAATTCCGGCCAGTTCGTGGCGCGATCGAGCGACAGCGCTCCGAGGTACCCGGCGGTTCCGGGCTGGGCGCCGGTCCACTGCAGCGCGTACGCCCGATGCGCGTCGGCATCGATCGCGACCACCGGTCCGTGCGTCGTGTAGAAGTGTTCAACTTCGACGGGGTCCTGCCGTCCCTTGACGCGGATCGAGTCCTTCACGACCTCCATGTCGATAAACCGACCGTGTGACTCGACCTGTCGGCCGTTCGCGGGATTCAGTTTTTCGACGTAGAGGTCCTGCACGTCCGCCGCGAAAATCGTCAGGCCCCAGGCGATGCGATCGTTGTGGCCGATGGCGACGCCCGGGAACCAGGGCACGACCGATCCGATGACATTCCATCCCGGTGCGTTCAGGTGCACGAGATACCGGAGCGAAGGATGATCGAGATTGCGATGCGGGTCGTTGGCGAGCAGCGGCTTGCCGGTTGCGGACTTCGGGCCGGCGATGACCCAGTCGTTGCTGCCTTCGCGGCTCGCGGCGCGCTCCCACTCGAGGCGCGCCGCCGTCGCGTTGGCGGCTGGCGGCCCGAATTTCGCCGGTGCGCCGATGTAGGCGAGGTCGGTATTCAGCTGGCTGTTGACCGCAGACAGATCGACGCCAGGCGGGATGGTCATCGGCGCCGGCGGATCGAGCGGCAGGAGCCTTGCTGTCAGCGCGGCGCCCACCTTCGCCGTCATGCGCGACCGGAAGACTTCGTCCCTGGCATTGCTCGTCATGACGAAGCCTTCGGCGCGACTGAGAAGGTCTTCCGGTTGCCAGGGTTCAGGGCGGTAGCCGGCGATCTCGAATTCTTCGGGAAGATTGGCGTTCGCGATCGCAATCCACGCGTTGATACCCGCGACGAAGCGCGTCGCGATCTGCCGGGCATCCGGCGCGTAACTCTCCCAATCGGCTTTCTCGTCGCCGCGGTAGCGCATCAGCCGCGTCATCCGGTCGCGCGTCACATAGTCGGGTCCGAAGATCTCCGCCAGCCGGCCCTGCGTCGATCGCCGCCAGAGGTCGATCTGGAAGAGCCGGTCTTGCGCCTGGACGAATCCCTGCGCGAAGAACAGATCGTCGGCGTTCTTGGCGTAGATGTGTGGGATGCCCCAACGGTCGCGAACGACGCGGACTTCGTCGGTGAGGCCGGCGACCGCAAGCGTGCCCGAGGTCTGCGCGAGGCGCGAATCGGGTCCCGCCTGTTGCGCCGGCACGTTGGTTTCTTGAGCACATGCGCCGACCAGCGTCCCCAGGACCAGCGCACCCCACGTCACCAGGCCGTTCGACCTCATGAGAGTCCTCCCGCAATCGTCTATTGAGCGATGCTATTGTCCGGCAAACCCGCCGTGAAATGAAGGCACTCGATCTCGAACCGGCTGCCACGAGATTTTTCCCGCTCGAGGAGGATTTTTCGGGCCGTCGCCGGGATTCCGGTAGCCGCGGACCGGGCCATCTGCGAAACTGGCGGAATTGGGCCCATCTGACGAGGCGGCCCATGGCACGCTGCGTGCGATTCAGGCCAGCAGGCAGCGCAGTCGCGTTGAACCAGGGAAGTTGAATATGGCGACGAAGTTGCGGACACGAATCGCTCGAGCAGTGAACGACGCCCTGATGGAGCGCGATCGCGCAGAGATGCGTGCCGTGGGCGCATTGCTGTCGCTCATGGATTCGCGGCGTCGCCGTCGCTCGAACGCCAGGCACCGGCCGGTGGCCAAACGCCGACCGCGGTAGACGGACGGATGCGTGATGCGCTCGAAGGAGTGGCCTGGCTTTCGATCGGTGCTGTGCCCGGTTGATTTTTCCGAGTCATCGCGGCTGGCGCTGCGCTACGCCGCAGCAATCGCCGCCCGGGCTCACGCCAGCCTGACGGTTGAATACGCGAACGACCCCTTCCTGGTCGCGGCGGCCGCCGCGGCGCTGCACGATCGTACGTTCGCGAAGCGAAGCGCCACGGAGTTGCAGCACTTCATCGATGCAACGCTTTCGCGCCAATCACGTCGACTCGTGCGACTAAAAACCCGCGTCTCCGTTGGAGCATCAGCTGCCGAAATTCTCAAGACCGTGGTCCGAGCTCGATCCGACCTGGTCGTCATGGGGACCCACGGTTTGACGGGAACCGGTCGGTTGTTGATGGGGTCGACTACACTCAGCGTGCTGCAGCGGACGGTGGTTCCGGTGCTCGCGGTGCCGCCATCCACCGACGATGGTGCCGTGAACCTGGCATCGTGGCCTCGGGGCCGCGTCGTCGCGGCAATCGACCTCGATCACCATTCCCGCGCGGACGTTGAGACCAGCGCGCGGATTGCGCGGTGGCTGGAGTCGTCGTTGCTGCTCCTTCACGTTGTCGACGACGTCGCGCCCCCAGCGTGGTTGAAGAGTTCGCTCACGAGGCACGACCGCGCCCGGCTGACGCAGGCACAAGAGGACCTGGAGGCGCTGGCCGTCGTCGCACGACGGCGCGTCAGCACCGACGCCCGTGTGGTCTCGGGACGCCCGGCGGAAGCAATTGCGGCGCTCGTCGCCGCCGAGAAACCCGAACTCGTGATGACCGCGCTTCGCGACAGACGCGGATGGTTCGGATCCCGACGAGGGTCGATCTCATACTACGTGCTCTCGCACGCCGTCGTCCCCGTTCTCGCGCTGCCTGCGCAGTGGCGACCTCGCTGATCGCCTGTCCCGACCACCATGCGACTTCCATTCACTGACCAGCAGTTCTTCGACGTATTCGGATCGTACAATACGGCTGCCTGGCCGATCGTCGTCGGGCTGTGGTTGGCCACGATCTTTTGTACCGCGAGCTTCGTCCGCGGGTCCGTGCAGTCGGTCGGCCTCAGCATCCTCGCGGCCGCTCACTGGTTGTGGTCTGGAGTTGTGTATCACGCGCTCTTCTTCACGACAATCAATCCAGCGGCGTGGTGGTTCGCCGCCATGTTCGTGCTGGAGGCCGGCGCGTTCGTCTGGTTCGGCGTCGCGCGTCGGAATCTCGTCTTCCACCGTGACCGCACGGCTCTGCACGCGGTCGCGCTCGTCTTCGTCACGTACTCATTGGCGTATCCATTCCTCGTCATGCTGTCGGGTCACCTCCCTCCGCGAGCGCCCCTGTTTGCGGTGCCCTGTCCCACGACCGTGTTTACAACGGGACTGCTGCTGACAGCTCGTCCCGTGCGAGTCGCCCTCGTGATCATTCCGACGATCTGGGCCGTGATCGGCGGTACGGCGGCATTCGCCTTCGGCATGACGCCGGATCTCGTGTTGTTTGCCGCAGCCGTCTGCCTGATTGGGTACGGGCTGTCGCCGTGGATCGCCACCTCGGAGCCGAGCACTCGTTCCAGCCGACCAGCGTGATGGGCGACCGGGAGAGCCTGTCGCCGGCTGTCGTGTTCGACCGGGTGTCGTTTGCCTTCGACGACCACGTGGTGCTTCGTGACGTCAGCTTCACCGTGCCGAAGGGAAGCATGCGAATCCTGCTCGGCGTCAGCGGTGCCGGCAAGTCTGTCGTTCTCAAACTGATCCTGGGTCTCCTTCGGCCGGACTCGGGAACCATCGTCGTCAACGGCCAATCCGTCGGTCAGATGCGCGAGACGGATCTGCTGAAGCTGCGCGCGGACATCGGCATGCTGTTCCAGGAGAGCGCGCTGTTCGATTCCTTGACGGTCGCCGAAAACGTCGGATACCGGCTCTATGAGGAAACGAACACGCCGGACGCCGACGTGCGGCGCCGGATTGAAGAAGTCCTCAGTTTCATCGGCCTCAGCGAGCACATCGACAAGATGCCGTCGGAACTGTCGGGCGGTCAGCGGCGTCGTGTCGCGATCGCGCGGGCGATGGCGTCCAAGCCGGGGCTTCTGCTGTTCGACGATCCGACGACGGGACTCGATCCGATCATCGCGACGACGGTCGACGATGAGATCGTCAAGTTGCGGGATCTGGAGCAGGTCACGTCGATCCTCGTGACTCACCAGATTCGAGACGCGTTTTACGTCGCAACGCACGAGGCATCGAGGTCCAATGGACGCGTTCAGATTTCACCCGCGAACGACCCGACAGAGCAGAACGCCCGATTCATGGTCCTGCATGACGGTCGAATCCATTTCGAGGGCAGTGCCGCGGAACTTCTGGCGTCGCGGGATGCGTCCCTCCAGGAATTTCTATTCATGACGCTCCCGCCCTGGTGACGGGCGCCGGCCCGGCGTCCTCCCTCATGCCTTCTTCTCCAGTTCAGCGATGCGCTTGAGCGCCCGCTCTCTCAAGGCGGAAGCATCCTGCGCGATTTGCGTTTCACCCTGGCGCTCGATGTGGGGTACGCGATGCTCGAGCGCCGCAACGAGCTCGCGCAGGTGCCGCAATATGACGGCATCAGAGCTACTGGGTTGGTGTTCGTCAGCCATTGATTTCCTCCCGCAGTCGCCGAAAGTCGTCTGATCGCTCGAACCCTCTCGCGTTGAAGCTCGCCAGAACGGCCGCGGCGACGGCCGCTGCCGCCCCTGCGAGCGCCCAGTCGTCACCGTGCAACGGCGTCAGTCGCAACAGGGCCGCAGCCGGCGCGATCTGGATCAGCAGTATCGATAGGACGGCCGTGCACAGGACGACGATCCTGGCCGCCAGCGTTCGCATGCCGCTGAGCACCGCTGTCACTGCGGCGCTGGAGAGCGTGAGCACGGCCAGCGCCATGGCGCGTCCGTGTTCGACCTGACCCGCCTCGAAGGCCCTGACGTAGCCAATCGTCACCATGGCGGTCAGCGCGGCGCCGACCGTGACGATCGAAGTCCACTCGAGGCGCGTGAAGAAGCGCGCGTCCGTTCGTGCACGCTGTGTGTGCAGGCCATCGGACGAAGGCAGTTCCTGGAAGACCAGAAGGGCCGTAGGGTGGATGATCATTTCGAGCCAGATGATATGGATCGGCGAGTACAGCAGGGGGTAGCCCACGAGAGGCACGAGGGCAGCGGTGACGACCAACGGAATGTGCAAGACGAGCACATACTGAAAACTCAACTGCAGATTGCGAAACAGCTGCCGACCTTCAGCGATCGCGTGCACGATGGTGCTGAAATTGTCGTCGAGCAATACGATCGATGCGACTTCACGCGCGCTCCTCGTGCCACGCTCACCCATCGCCACGCCGACATCGGCGGCCTGAAGGGCGGGCACGTCGTTGACGCCGTCACCGGTCACCGCGACGATTTCACCCAGTTGCTGGAGAGCCCGAACGAGTGCCAGCTTCTGTGCCGGTGCGGCTCTGGCGATGACGTCGACGCGGCGCAGCGCTGCCGCTTCGCCCCGCGCGAGCAGCGCTTCCAGATCTTCGCCGGAGATCACGGTCGGCGTTCCCGAGCCGAGCCCAATCTCCCGCGCAACCGCGGACGCCGTCAGCGGGTGGTCACCTGTGACGATGACGGTGTGAATCCCGGCGACCCGACATTCCGCGGCCGCTTCGGCGACACCTGTGCGCAGCGGATCCTCGAAAGCCAGGAGTCCGGCTATCTCGTATCCTCCCGTCGGCTCGACGTCCGGAGTCTGATCGACGCGGAGCGTAGTTGACGCGCACGCGATCACCTTGTGTCCGGACTGGGCCAAGGCGGCGCCCTTGTCCAGCCACTGCTGGCGCTCGGCAGGAATGGCACGGACCATCGTAAGCACAGATTCCGCCGCACCTTTCGTCACCGCGCTTCGGCTGCCGGTGGAATCGCTCACCACAGTCGTCTCACGCTTGCGTGTCTCCGTGAACGGAAATGTCGCGAGCGTGTTCGACCGACCGACGATCGCCGCGTCTCCATCGAGTCTCGCGAATACTGCAGCGTCCATGGGGTCGCCGCTGTCGCGACGCGAAGCCGTCGCCGCCAGTGCGAGAAGGCGATGATCGGTCACACCGACGGCGGGAGCCAGATGTGTCAATCGCAGGCTGCCTTCCGTCATCGTACCGGTCTTGTCCGAGCAAATCGTGGTGACCCGGCCGATGTTTTCCACCGAGACGGCGCGTCGCACCAGGGCCCCACGCTTGGCGAGGCGATACACTCCGACGCCGAGAAAGAACGCAAGGACCACCGGGAACTCTTCGGGTAGAGCCGCCGTTGCCAGCGTGACCGCGCTGATGATCGCGTCGAGCCATCCGTGGCCTTGCAGGAGACGTGCGATGACGAGGCTGGCGCACGCCACAAGCGCAGCGATGACCAGCATCGAGACAAGCCGCTGGACGGCGCGTTGAAGCGGGGTGTTCGCGTGCGCCATGCTCCGAGCGGAGCGCACGATGTCACCGTAGATTGTGTCCGCTCCGGTGAAGGCAACGAGGAGCGAAGCCCGGCCTGTGAGAACCCGCGTCCCCGCAAAGCCCCAGTGCTCATATGCGATCGCCTCCTCGGCGGTGCGCGGCGGGTCGGCGTGCGGACGTTTCCGAACCGCATAGGACTCGCCCGTCAGCGACGATTCGTCGGTCTGGATATCCGCGCCATCGATGATGACGCCATCAGCCGGAAACGTCTCGCCGCTCGCGACGACTGCGAGGTCGCCCGGGACGACGTCTGTCGCAGCGATGTCCACGATTGTCGCGTCCCGCATCACTCTGGCGCGTTCCGCGAGGCGGCTTTTCAGCCCCTCGGTCGACGCCTGCGTGCGGCGATGGAGGAACACGTCCATCAACACGAGCGGACCGATCGCGACGAGGAGCGTGATCGCTTCGGCCACTTGTCCGACGCCGGCATACAGGGCGCTGGTCGCGGCGAAGAACCAAATCATGGGGTCCTTCGCCGTCTCGATCACAAGTCCCCACCAGGGAGACGTGGACGCCTCGACAACGTCGTTGCGCCCGTACGTCTGCGCACGGATTGCCGCATCGACCGCCGTGAGGCCACGAGCATTCCAGTGACCACCGAAACGGTCTAGCGGGACGGCACGCTTTGGCATGGATATGATGAAGTTCGGTCAATGTTTCGCATGTCGTGTGCCAAACAATACTCGTCCCTGCCGCTCAAGAATGGCTGATCGCTTGCACAGGTCGATCAAACAGTTCGGCCTCGCGGGCGCAATCGCGCGGGCTTTCAACGTGGCCTGCCGGCTTTCCGGCGGCGCCTTGGGCCCCTGCCGGGATCTCGCCCCACGCCGAGACGTCTCCCTGCTGGCGCAGGCACTTAAGTGACAAAGGCATATGCGCACGAGGTGCTCTCAATGCCTGATGGGCCGACAACTCCCGTTTTCGCGGCGCGGGCGCTGACGAAGCTTTATCGGATGGGCGAAGTCACCGTTCAGGCGCTTCGCGGCGTGGATTTCGACCTCTTTCCTCGTGAGTTCGTGGTCCTGCTGGGGCCGTCTGGATCGGGAAAGTCCACCTTGCTCAATATCCTCGGCGGCCTGGACACTCCAACCTCGGGCGACGTCGTGTACAAGGACCACAACCTGACAACGGCGAACGACGCGCAGCTTACGGAGTATCGCCGGACCCACGTGGGATTCGTCTTCCAGTTCTACAATCTGATTCCGAGCCTCACGGCGCGTGAAAACGTGACGCTGGTGACCGAGATCGTCGAGCATCCGATGACCGCGGAGCAGGCCCTCCGCATGGTCGGCCTCGACCATCGCCTCGATCACTTTCCCGCGCAGCTTTCGGGCGGCGAGCAGCAGCGCGTGGCGATCGCCCGCGCCATCGTGAAGCAGCCGGACGTGCTGCTCTGCGACGAGCCAACGGGCGCGCTCGACATCACGACCGGCATCGTCGTCCTCGAGGCGCTCGAACGCGTCAACCGCGAACTGGGGACCGCGACCGTCGTCATTACCCACAACGCCGCGATCGCGGGCATGGCGGATCGGGTCGTTCGACTCGCGGACGGCCACGTCGCCGGTGTCGAGCGGAACGCCACCAAGATCACCGCGCAGGAACTCCGATGGTGACGATGCCCGCGCGGCTCCATGCGCTGGATCGGAAGCTGATTCGTGACCTGTGGGCGATGAAGGGGCAGGCGCTGGCGATCGCCGCGGTCATCGCCGCGGGCGTCGCGATGTTCGTCATGTATCTGTCGAACTTCGAATCGCTCCAGCGCACGCTCGCCGGATACTACGACTCCGCGCGATTCGCCGACGTATTCGCGTCGCTCAAGCGCGCCCCTTCGAGCCTCGAGCCTCGGATCGCGGCGCTACCCGGTGTCGAGTCGGTGGCCACGCGCGTGGTCGCCGACGTGACGCTCGACGTGCCCGGGATGGCGGAGCCGGCCATCGGGCGACTGATCTCGGTGCCCGACCGCGGGCGCCCGGCGCTGAACGACGTCTACTTGCGCGAAGGGCGATGGGTGGACGCCACGCGTCCCGACGAGGTGCTCGCGAGCGAGATGTTCTGCGACGCGCACGGCTTCAATCCCGGCGACCGTGTCGCGGCCATCATCAACGGCCGGCGCCGCTGGCTCACGATCGTCGGAATCGCGCTGTCGCCCGAGTACGTCTATGCGATCCGGCCAGGGGCGATCTTTCCGGACAAGAAGCAGTTCGGGATCTTCTGGATGAGCCGCCGCGCCCTCGCGTCCGCGTTCAACATGGAGGGCGGCTTCAACGACGTGTCGCTCGCGACCGCGCGAGGCGCCACGACCTCAGAGGTGATCACCGGCCTCGACGGATTGCTCGAGGCCTACGGCGGCTTCGGCGCGATACCGCGGTCCGTCCAGATATCCGCCTGGATGCTCGACAACGAGCTTCGGCAGCTGCAGACTTTCGGCTTCATCACGCCGGCCATCTTCCTGGCGGTCGCGGCCTTCATCCTGAACGTCGCGCTGTCGCGAGCGCTATCGCTGCAGCGCCCGCAGATTGCGGCGCTCAAGGCGCTCGGCTATTCGAATCGGGAACTGGCCTGGCACTACGTCAAGTGGGCACTCGTCATCGCTGGAGCCGGCGCGCTCGCCGGCGTTGCGGCCGGCGCCTGGCTTGGCTCGGGCATGATCGGCCTCTACAACGAGTACTTCCGGTTTCCGGCCCTCGACTTCCATCTCTCCATTGGCGTCGCGGTCGTGTCGGTGCTGGGCAGCCTCGCGGTCGCGGCACTGGGCGCGCAGTCTGCCGTGCGGCGGGCCGTGCGCATTCCGCCGGCTGAGGCGATGCGTCCTGAAACGCCCGCCCGATACCGTCGGAGCGTCGTCGAGCGCGCGCTGCAGCACTTCGGGATGGCGCCGGCGACCCGGATGATCCTGCGCAATCTCGAGCGTCAGCCCATGCGATCAGCGATGTCGGTGATCGGCATCGCATTCGCCGTCGCTGTGCTCTTCGTCGGACTGGCGTTTATCGACGTCATGAACGTCCTGATCAACGAGCAGTTCGTCCTGGGGATGCGGCAGGATGCGATGGTGTCCTTCGTGGAACCCCGGTCGCCCCGCGCCATGTCGTCGGTGGCGCACTTGCCGGGCGTCATGGAGGTCGAGCCGGTTCGCAGCGTCCCGGTTCGACTGCGAGCCGGCCACCGGTCGCGAACACTCGCTGTCACCGGACTGCCGGAGACGCCGCGCCTCAGCCGCATCGTGAGTCGGAAGGGTCGGGTGATGTCGCTCCCTGCCGACGGGCTCGTGCTCTCGTCGATGCTCGGAGGGATTCTCGATGTGGCGCCCGGCGACGTGATTCAGGTCGAGGTGCTCGAAGGGATGCGGTTCGTCCGGCAGGTGCCGGTCGTGGCGCTCGTCGACGACAGCGTCGGCCTCCAGGCCTACATGCGGATCGACGCGCTTCGCGCGATGCTCCACGAAGGCGGCGTGATCACCGGCGCCGCCGTGACGCTGGACCCGGCCGCGATGGAGCGTTTCTATACCGCGGTGAAGGCGCTGCCGGCCATTGCGGGCGTCGCCATGACCGCCGTCACTCTCCAGAATTTCCGCGAGACGATGGCGGAGAACATGTACCTGCAGATCTTTCTCAACGTCGGGTTCGCCGGCATCATCGCGCTCGGCGTGGTCTACAACTCCGCGCGCGTCTCGCTCTCCGAGCGGGAGCGTGAACTGGCGAGTTTGCGCGTCCTGGGGTTCACGCGCGGCGAGATCTCGCTGATCCTCCTCGGGGAGCTGGCGGTGCTCACGGTCCTGGCGCTTCCGGTGGGCGCGGTCATCGGATTCGTGCTGGGCCAGGTCATCATGACGGCCTTCAACAACGAGGTGTACCGGCTGTCGTTTGTCACGTCACCCGCAACGGTCGCGTGGTCGTTTCTGGTCGTCATCGCGGCGGCAGTGGTCTCCGGTCTGCTCGTCCGGCGCCGACTCGATCGCCTCGATCTAGTGGCGGTCCTCAAGACACGGGAGTGACGACGATGCTCCGCCTGCTCGCCAACCGTCGCGTTCTGGGCTTCGCCGCGGTCATCGCCGGTCTCTTCGCCGTGGTGTCCTGGCCAGCGACAACCCAGGTCGACGTCGCGTCGCTCTCGCGCGGACCGTTGATCGTCACGGTCGATGAAGAAGGGGTGACCCGAGTGCGCGATCGGTTCATCGTGTCCACCCCCGTGTCCGGACGGGTGCTTCGAATCGAACTGGATCCCGGCGACCGCGTGAAACGCGGACAGGTCGTCGCGCGCGTGCGCGCGGAAGCGCCGCCGCTGCTCGATGCGCGATCGAGAGCCGAAGCCGAAGCCGTCGTCGAGAGCGCCAGGGCGGCGCTGGGCCGGGCACGCGCGGAGGAACAGCGGGCCAGGGAGACGCTTGAGCAGGCCAGACGGGACCTTGCCCGCCTCCAGCCGCTTGCCAACGATCGCGTCATCGCCAAACAGGAACTCGAAGCCCACGAGGCGGATGTGCATGTCTCGCAGGAAACCGCCAATGCCGCCGCGTTCGCGGTCCGCGCCGCCACGTCCGAGCTTCGGCGTGCGGAGGCGCGCCTGGCGCCGACCCGGCTCGAGGCCCCGGGCCGGGTGGTGAGCGTGACGGCGCCGGTCGAGGGCGTCGTGCTCAAACGCGTCCGAGAAAGTGAGACAGTCGTGCCGGCGGGCGATCCGCTCCTCGAGATCGGTGACCGGAGCAGCCTGGAGATCGTGGCGGACCTGCTGTCCACGGACGCGGTTCGCGTGAAGGCCGGTGCCCGAGCCATCGTCGAGCAATGGGGCGGCGAGACACCGCTCGAGGCGCGCGTCCGACGGATCGAGCCGGCCGGTTTCATGAAGATCTCAGCGCTCGGCGTCGAGGAGCAGCGCGTGAACGTGGTGCTCGATTTCGTCGAGCCTTCCCCGGCAGCACGGGCGTCGTTGGGGGACGGCTATCGAGTCGAGGTCCGCGTGGTCATCTGGGAATCGCAGGATGTCGTGAAGGTGCCCACGAGCGCGTTGTTTCGCCACGGCGCGCAATGGGCCGTGTACGTGATCGACGGCGGCCGTGCGCGGCGGACGGTCGTCGAATTGGGACACCAGACGGGTCAGTACGCGGAAGTGACCTCGGGGCTCGCCGACGGCGCTCGCGTGATTCTCCACCCTGGCGATACGCTCGTCGCGGGCGCTCGCGTGCGCGAACGCCCCGCGGTGGACTGAAAGGCGCGGGTCAGGGCCCGGGGGTGCCCGCCCCGTCGTCCCAGAAGAACCGTCGGACGTGGTGACGGCAGCATTCCGGGACCTCATCTCTCAGCAGCGAGAGTGCTCGTGCGGCCTTGTGGAGGAAATCCTCGGTCGGCTCCACGACCAGTCGGTGCGGGTGGCTGGACCATTCCGCCGCGATCTGCGCGTCGATCGCCGCTGCTTCCTCGATCGACTCGAGACGCAGCGGATTGTCGCGATTGTAGGCCTGGGTCGACGTCGGTGTCTGCAGGTGGATGACGGCGTCATAGCGCGCGAATTCAACGGCGCGCGTGGTGCTCACGGCGGAGAAGAGATCGCCGTCGCCGATCCAGTACGCCGCACAATCGACCGTGCCCCGGTCGCACAGCACCACGGCAGCGTTATCGACTTCCGCCACCGACTCGAGTTCGCGTTGAATGTGGTAAATCGCACGCTGCGCCGCCTGACGCAACGGCGGGCGATCGCTGCGCGGGAAACGTCCGCCGAAGACGATGCCGGCAGCTTCCGGAAGTGTCTTCACGTGATCACAAAAGAAGAGCCGAATGAGTTCCAGGACGGCGGTCTTGCCTGCTCCGGGACCGCCGGTGAGGACGACCCGACGTGGCACGTGGCGGTCACTGCAATCGCAGGGTTTCATGATGTGGGTTGCATACTACGCTACGCTGCCGCGCGAGCCCGCCGGTGAGCACGCCACGTCAGCTGCGCCAGGGCCTCGGCCAGCGCCCACGCCAGGAACGCGAATCCGAACACCATGCTCCAGAGTTCAATCGGGATGTCAGCGTGCCCGAGCATGTTCGCGGAAACCGGCAGCCACGCCGCGACGAGCTGGGTGCCGATACCGCCGATGACGGCTGCGTGCAGATACGGGTTGGGAAGCGGGCGCATCCACGTGTGCCGAGACGGGTAAGTCAAGAGCAGTTGTCCGATCGCCATGAAGTGAAACGCCACGGCTCGTGCCACATCCAGGTCGTATCCCAGCCGCGGCACCATGCCCAGGATCGCCAGTGCCAGCGCCGCCTTCATGTGTCCCGTCGCCACGATGAATCGGACCGATGATCGGTCGAGCAGCGGGGAGTCGGTCGGGCGTGGCGGCTGGTGCATAACCCCTGGTGTTCGATCAAAAGCCAGTGCAAGGGCCGGCAGCCCGTCGGTCACGAGGTTGATCCAGAGGATCTGTGCCGCCGTGAGCGGGAGCAGCAGTCGTCCCGCGTCATCGCGGAGGTCAAGAATGAACGCGAGAAGCGCGCCACCGGCGACGAACAGAACCTCGGACAGGTTCGTGGAGAACAGGAAGCGGAGAAACTTCTGGATGTTCTCGTAGATGCCGCGACCCTCTTCCACCGCGCCGACGATAGTGGCGAAGTTGTCATCGAGCAGGACCAGATCCGCCACTTCGCGGCTGACGTCCGAGCCGCGTTGCCCCATCGCCACGCCGACATCCGAACGCTTGAGCGCCGGTGCATCGTTCACCCCGTCACCCGTCATCGCCACAATCTCGCCCTGCGCCTGCAGGGCTTCGACGAGCTGCAGCTTCTGCTCCGGTCTGACGCGTGCGAAGACATGCACGTCGGCCAAGGCGTCAGCAAGCGCGTCGCCCTCGAAGCTGGCCAGATCGTCACCGGTCAGCACGCGGCCACCTGGGATGCCAATCTCGTGAGCGACGGCCGCCGCCGTTGCTGGATGATCGCCGGTAATCATGACGACTCGGATGCCGGCGGCCTGCGCGGTACGCACTGCGCTCGGTACCTCTGGCCGCGGCGGGTCCCAGAACAAGACGAGCCCCAGCAGCGACAGCGGCTTCTCGGTTTCGCCTTCGGCCCAGGCGAGAGCCAGGACGCGATAGCCCTCGCGCGCATACGCGTCGGCCGTTGTGACCCAAGATTCGCCGTCCACCTTTGAGAGAGTGCTCCGCCTGACGAGGACTTCGGGCGCGCCTTTGACATAGCTCACCAGCTGCCCGTTCTCCCGTACTGTCACGCGCGCGAATTTCCAGGCGCTGTCGAACGGCCGCTCTGCGAGGATTGGACATTTCTGCCGCAGTCCTGCGCCGTCAACACCGTGCGCTGCGGCATAACGCAGCAGCCCGAGATCGAGTGGATCACCCGCACCCGTTGCAAGGTCCGCATCGTTGACGAGCACAATGGCCGCGAGTGCACGAGGTACGTCGGACGCGTCGAGCGATCGCACGTCCATCTGACCTTCGGTCAACGTCCCGGTCTTGTCGGTGGCAATGACCGTCACGGAACCGAGCGCCTCGACGGCGGACAGTCGCCGAACCACAGCGCGGTGTCGGGCCATGCGCTCGACCCCGAGGGCGAGCGCAACGGTCAGGACCGCCGGCAACCCTTCGGGCACGGCCGCCACCGCCAGCGCCACCGCGAAGATGATCATGTCCAGCGCGTGGTCGAGTCCTTCCGCGAAGATACCCAATAGACCGAGAACGGTGGCAAGCGCCAACACCCAGCGCGCAATCTGGCGTCCCAGTTGATCGACCCGCCGTTCAAGCGGCGTCTTCATGGCCTGGATGTCGCCGAGCATCGTGGCGAGACGGCCCATGGCGCTCGATGCGCCGGTGCGCGTCACCGCCAGGTACGTCTTGCCGCGCACGAGCAACGTTCCGCTGAATGCCTCGTCACCGTCTCCCTTCTCGACAGCCATGGATTCCCCGGTGAGGAGCGACTCGTCCAGCATGGCGCCGTGCGCGTTCACCAGCGTGCCGTCCGCCGGGACGCGGTCACCGGCTTCGAGGCGCACCCAATCGCCCGGCACCAGCGCCTGGATCGGCAGGCGGACGAGGTGGCCATCGCGCAGCACCCAACTCTGCGCACCCGCCAGGGCTTTCAACCGCGCCAGGGCAGCCTCGGAGCGGTGTTCTTGATAGAGGCCGAGTGCGGCGTTCAGCAACAGGATGAGACCGATAGCGCTCGCTTCGATCGGCCAGGCTTGCACGCGTTCGTACAGCCAGAGACCCACGTCAACGGCGAGCGCGAAGAACAGCAGGTAGATGAGCGGGCTGGCGAACTGGCGCACCGATCGCCGCCACAGGGAATCGGGGGCGCGCTCCGGCAAAGCGTTTGGCCCGACACGAGCGTGCCGCGCCATCGCTTCGGCGGTGGAGAGTCCGTTCATCGGCGCGGCATTCTCATCAAAGCTCCGCAAAATCGGCGGGTCTCCGGGTTCGCTATCTCGATGGCGCCGTTTCGGATTGAGTGACGCGGCCAAAGCACCTAGCGGGCTGGTGATCGTGCCATAGGGTTGTCAGGCGGATCGTCCGGTCCGCGCCCGCCTCGGATCCTGGTGCTCGAGCTCGCGAAGCAAAGCCTGAACGCCGACAAGCCTCCGGTTCAGGATGTCGCGGGCGATGCGAAGGAGATCCTTCAACATCGCCTCAATTGTCCGCGCGATAGCCGACAACCGCGCCAATCTATCGCGTGCGCGGTCGGCCCGGTATCGGAATGGCGCCGGCGGCCTGCACCTGGCCCCAGATCCGTTGCCCGACCCTGTCGGCTTCCGCGATGACGCGGTCCTCGTCCATCGTCAGCACTTTGCGGCTGCGCATGACGAACTGGCCGTCGATCATCACCGACTCGATGTCGGACGGCTGTCCGTTGTGAATCCACGCGGACACGATGCGCCCGGCCGGAACCAGATGAGCGCGCTGCGTATCGACGACAAGGAGGTCCGCTTTCCGGCCGACCTCGAGTGCCCCGACCAGTTTCTCCTGACGCACGGCTCGTGCGCCGCCCAGCGTGGCATCCTCGAGCATGTCTTCGGGCTGCGGCCGGACACCGGGGAACACATCGTCGCGCCGGATGCGCTCGGTCAGGAGCGCGACGCGCATCACTTCGAAGAGATCGTTGGTGTTGTTGTCGGTGCCGTTCGCGATCGGGCAGCCCGCCGCGCGCAGCGCTGGAATAGGAGGAATGACGCCGCGGTTTGCAGCCATCGCGGCCTGGTGCGAGATGATCGTGCCGGACTTTCCAAGCAACGCCGCATCGCCATCGTTCACGTACCGGCAGTGCGCCGCGAACAGACGCGGTCCGAGGAAGCCGTGCTTCGCGAGAAACGCCGGAGGACGAACGCCGTGGAACTTCACCATGTAATCGACTTCGGCGCGACTCTGGGACAGATGAATCGTGTATCCGAGGTCGTGCTGCTCCGCAAAGGCGCGGACGGCCTGCAGCAGCTCCGGCGACGAGGTCTCGGCGAGTGCGGCAGCCGGGAACACGCTGATGCGCCCCTGGTTCTTACCGTGCCAGGCGGTGAAGAGGTCGTTGATCCGCTGCATCCCTTCGTCGCGCAGCCTGGCTGAAAACCTGGGCGCTTCGCTCCTGGCGAACAGATCAGGCGACATCGGGCCGGAACCATTCTCCTTGTCGGTCACCGATTCCGCGAACACGCAGCGGAGGCCCGTTTGCGCCAGGGCCGCCGCGTGCCGACCGATCCCGCCGGAATTCTCCACGATCGTCGTCGTGCCGGTCCGAATCGCCTCCAACGCGCCGATCGTGACCATCAGCGTGCCCTCCTCGCCACGAAGGAGACTCGCCGGTTGAACGGCCAGGCGTGCGGAATTCGGGAATCCGAAGTCTTCGTTGAACCCGCGAGCGAGAGTCTGCGCGAGATGCGCGTGACAGTTGATGAGGCCAGGGACGAGCGCCTTTCCCCGTCCGTCGTAGACCTCGGCGCGAGGGTACGCCCTCAGCACCTGGTCGGTGGGACCGATCGCGGCAATCTTGTCGGCCTCGACGGCCAGCGCGATGTCGTTCTGGACGTTGTCGATGGTGACGACAGTGGTATGAGAAAAGACGACGGTTCTGCCCGCCGTCGTCTGCGCCGGGGTCTGAGCCTGGACGCCGCTTTGTTCGAAGAGGAGCGCTGCGGCGCTCGCGCCTGCTCCAGCGAGCAGTTCGCGCCTGCTGATGTTGATGGCGCTACTGGTTGACGGCGATCGACGAGTGGATTTCGGCATGGCGCATAGTGCCGCCTCTGCCCGTGCACGTCAAGAAAACGCGAGGAGCCAGAGCGTCAACGGATGGAGGACGGGACAAAATCCTCGCCTTGTTCATGTCTACTCCGAACGAAGGGCCTGCACGACGTCCACGCGCGAGGCGCGCGCCGCCGGCATCAGCGATGCGACAATCGCCGCAGTGATGAGGTACTGCCGCCGCTCCGGCCACCGGAACGGCGCCCGGCAGCTGCACACTCGCGAAGAAATTCCCGGCGATGCGGGCGATCGCATATCCACCGACAGCGCCGACAGCCACGCCGATCGTGGCAATCACCACGCCTTCCGAGAGCACGCGGGCCAGGAGGTGCCGGGGGGCGGAGCCGACGGCCAGGCGCACGCCGAACTCGCGTGTGCGCGCGCTGACCGAAAATGCCAGCACACCCGCCACGCCGACGACGGCGATCAGCAGGGCGATGCCGGCGAAACCCGAGAACACGAAAGCGTTCAGCCGCTCCGGCGAGAGCACATCGGCGCGCACGTCTTCGAGCGTCGCGGGGCGTTCCACGGGTTGATCGGGTGCGAGTTCGCGAATGAGACGCGTCACCGGCGTCACGAGCGCGTAAGGATCGCCTGCCGTGCGCACGAACAAGCGACCGCCGGTACCCATCCCCATCTGACGGAGGGGGTGATAAATCGTCATCGTCGGCCCTGGGACGACGTGCTCATCGTCCACATCCGTGACGACGCCGACGATGCGGCGAGGCTGCGGCTTGCCGAAGAGCGGATCGGTCCACCAGACGTGGCGGTTGAGCGCCTCGCCATTCGGGAAGAGCCGTTGCGCGATGCTCTGACTGATGATCGACACAGGTTCTGTGCCGGCGCGATCCTCATCGGTGAAATCGCGGCCGGCCACGAGCGGCACACCAAGTACCGCGAAGAAACGAGGCGAGATCGGCCGGAGGCCGGCGTGGGGATTGTCTTCGCCGTCCGCCGGTGTATAACCTTCGACGGTGAACTGGAAGGACGGCCCCTTGCCCGCGTCGCGCCACGGCACGACCATTCCGTCCGCGATGTTCTCCACGCCTGGAAGGCGCCCGATCCTTCGCGCCGCCTCCTCGGAGAAGTCGAGGGCGCCGCTGCCGGCAACGCCCGTGGCTGGCATCGGGACGTCGACTGCGAGCACCTGGCGCATGTTGTAGCCGGTGGTGGTCGCCTGCATGGCGACGAGCGTTGCGAGCAGCATGCCTGCGCTGGCGAGCAGCACGAACGAGAACGCGATCTGAGTCGTCGCGAACAGCCGGAGGCGTCGATTCGTGCCTGGCGTAATCCGGACGCTTCCGCTCGAGAGACCGAGTCCGGCTGGCGCGTGCGGCGAGGGCAGCCGCGGCACGTACGCGAGCAGCGCGGCTGCCGTCATGGCGAGGCCGGCGCCGATCCAGAGCACGCTCGAATCGACGCTGACGCCGATCGCCCGGACGCTGAAGCGCTCGGCAAACCGCGCCACGAGCGAGACAAATGGTCGCGCCAGTAACACGCCCAGCACGGCCCCGGCTCCGCAGAGCAACAGGCTCTCGGCGAGCAACGTTCGACGAAGCGCGCTGTGGCCGGCGCCGAGCGCGGCCCGCACCGCCAGTTCGCCCTCCCGGCGCACCGAGCGGGCGAGAATCAGATTGGCGACGTTCGAGCACGCAATGACGAACACGATGGCTGCGGCCGCCAGCAGCACGAGCAGGACTGTTCGCGCAGGCGCGGCAATCTGATCTCGAAGCCTCGTCACCCGCAGCTGAAAGTTGGCTTTGGCGGAATAGGCTTCCGGATGCTCGCGCACGATCGCTGCGTGGACGGTGTTGAGCTCGGCGCGGGCCGTTTCAATCGTCGCCCCGGGCGCCAGCCGGCCGAAGAGCTCCGTCATCCGGTGACTCCGGCTCGTCGTCATGAGCGCGCCCAGGTGATGCGGGCTCGTCACTACGTTCGCGATGATCTCGGTGTCGGCGGGATAAGGCACTGACGGCTCGAGGACGCCGACGATGGTCGCGGAGCGTGGCCCGAGGCGGATCGTCCTGCCGATCACGTTCGGATCGCTGTTGAGAGTGGTGGACCAGAATCGGTACGTGACGACCGCGGCGCCCGCAGCCTTGGGACCGTCGTCGTTCGCGTTCAGCAGCCGGCCGAGCACCGGTCGCAGGCCCATGACGTCGAAGTACGACCCGCTGACGACGCCGGCTCTGACCGTGCGTGGCTCAGCGCCGAGCCCGATCACGACGAACTCCACTGTCGAGAAATCGCCGAACGCGCTGATGGTCGTGACGCGCGATTTGAGGTCGATGATTTCCGGCACCGAGAACGTCCGGTTTTCCGCGCCTGCGCCCGGGGCGCTCTGGCGGATGTAGACGAGCCGATCTTCGTCGCGATTGGCGAGAGGACGGAGGAGCACGCTGCGGACGACGCTGAAGATTGCCGCGTTGGCACCGATGCCCAGGGCCAGCGTGACCACAACGGTGGCGGCCATGCCCTTGACGCGCAGGAGGGAACGCAGCGCGAAGCGCAGCTCGCGTCCGAAGGCCTCTAACGCGTCGAGCCAACGTGGATGCCAGACGCTTCGGATCGAATCCCGCGTGAGCGTGACGTTGCCGAATTCTTTCAGCGCGGCGAGCCGGGCGGATGCCGGATCTTCGCCACGATCGATTCGCTCCTTGATGCTGATCGCCAGATGTCCGCGAATCTCGTCGTCGAGCTCGTCGCCGTCTGGAATGCGGGGCCGCATGGGTTACTCCTCTTTGGCCTGCGCCGGGTTCATGATGCGACCGATGGCATCCACGAGCTGCGACCACCGATCCTGCTCCCGCACCAGCTGCGCCTTGCCCGTCGGCGTCAGCCGGTAGTATTTCGCGCGCTGGTTGGCCTCGCTCAGATCCCATTCCCATTTCAGCCATCCGCGCTTCACGAGGCGATGGAGGGCGGGGTAAAGCGATCCGGTTTCGACCTTCAGCAGATCGTCCGACTGCGCGCGGATCGCCTGGCCGATGCCGTGGCCGTGTTGCGGTCCCCACTGGAGGGTCCGGAGGATGAGCATGTCGAGCGTGCCCTGGAGGAGCTCCAGGCGGCGGTCGTCGGGATTCTTGGCCATAGTCGTAGAGAGTCTACGGCCTTAGACGTAGGATGTCTACGGCTCGTTCCGCGGGGTGCTCTGGCCGACAATCCGTCGCTCTAAGTGGCTGAATCAGCGGCCCTTCGGCGTTAACAATCTTCCAAGGACCCGTCTATGATGCTTCGCACCCCGCTGCAGCATCGTCTCGGCTTCGAGACCGGGCGATCCCTGGTGTCCCAGCCGAGGAGGCCTGGCACGGTGTGGGCGGTTGCCGGCTGCGCAACGGGGCCGGCCCGCTATCATCAACAACATGCCGTGTGCGGTACCAGGAGGCAGGAACATGGGCAACAAATCTGTGATCAGTGCCGTGGCGCTGCTGCTGGCGATCAATGCGAGAGCCTCCGCACAGATTCTCGACGTCCGAGAGCTGAAGCCGTCACAGATCGCGAGCCTCGATCGCTCGCGGACCGTTCTACTCCTGGCGGGCGGCATCCTCGAAGAGCACGGGCCATTCCTGCCGGCATATTCCGATGGCTACCAGACGGAATACATCGCAGTGAAAGTTGCCGAGGCCATCGTCGCGCGGCCCGGCTGGGCCGTTCTGCGGCTGCCGCCGATTCCGCTCGGCACGCAGCCGGCAAACGAGATCGGTGGCAGACTCTCGTTTCCCGGCAGCTACGGTGTCCGGTCGACGACCCTCCGCGCCGCGTACATGGATCTCGTCACGGACTTGGGCGAAGCCGGCTTCAGGTGGGGGTTCATTCTGAACCTTCACGGCTCTCCGACCCACAATCGGGCGCTCGACGACACCGCGCAGTACTTCTCAGACACGTTCGGCGGTCGGATGGTGCACCTGTCCGGACTGACAACTGTGGCGGGAGCCGTTCCTCGCGATCTGTTCACTCCGGCGCAGCGGACGGCGGAAGGGTTCAGCGTGCACGCCGACGCCGACGAGCACAGCCGGATCCTTTTTCTGCGGCCTGATCTCGTGCGGCCTGACGTTGGGACCGCGCCACCGGTGGTCGGCCGGAACTTTGCCGACCTGGTGGCGCTTGCGAGCCGTGATGACTGGCCGGGCTACTGGGGCACGCCGTCGATCGCCACGGCTGCTGCCGGCGCGCGCGCGATGTCCGCAATCGCGCAGGCTGCAGTGGACGTGGCGCTCAAGGTTCTCGACGGCGCACCGGATGCTGCGCTGGTGCGGGTCGCGGACCAGACGGCGACAAATCCCGATATCGCGAAACTCGTCGCGGCCTCGCTCGAGCACGAGCGACAAATCGAACAGCGGCAGAGCGACTGGCTGACGCGGAACCGCCGCTGACCATTCACTTCTTCGGACGCGACGCGGGCGGAACCAGGTTATTCAGCCGGTAGTAGGCGACGAGCAGTCCGTAGTGTTCGGCCGAGTGCTCGATGACGGACAGCCACGGTTCAGGTGACGAGGCGAACCGCGTCGCCGGCGTCGCCTTGATTGTCGCGTCCGCATCCGCGATCGCTTTCTTGAAGCCGGCCACGACTGCGGCTTTGTCCGCGTAGTTCTTCGGATCGAGCTCGGTCCATTGCACGGCTTCACCCTTGCCTGCCTTCGCGGCGTACGTGGTCCCCGAGAAGACGTGCACGATCACTTCACCAAACGACCGCATCTCGGGCTTGGGCTTGAATCCGTATTTCTCGGCGGGGAAGTCCTCCGCCATTTCGAGCAGGTTCTTGTGCACGCTGTTGAAGGTGCCCGAGATTGCCTTCATCGGATCAGGCGGCTGCCGCTGTTGGCTGTGGATCGCGGGGGCGGCCATGAGAACCACGATCCCGATGGCCAGACACGTGCGTGGAGACATCATCTCGTTCCTCCCTGGAGTGAGGGCGACGGGTTGCCTAGCCAATGTGCCGGGGATCGTCCGGAGGTTACTGTGCCTTCGCGAACCGCCGAATGCTGAACGCAACCGGCAGTCCAACCACGACCATGTGCACCAGCAATCCCAGAATCAGATCAAAGTGTTCATAAGGGCCACGAGCGTGAAGCGCAGACAGTGGCAGGACGACAAGATTCATGACAAGCTCGACCGCCGCACCATAGAACAGGCCGCAGACGAGGGGGTGTTCTGTCAGAAAATGCAGACGGCGGCTTGCTGCGTAATAGATGGCCGCTATCGAGAACGCGATGAAGAAATGCAGGAGGACTCCCAGGACATAAGTGCCGGGACCTCCATGTAACGCCTGCCGACCGAGGAGCCCCGCCGCAATCACGAACGGAATCCTCCGTCCAAACAGGACAATCGCCTGGGTGAGGTCCAGGGCCCCGGCAATCACGCCGCCGACACCGATCGCCAGGAGGGCGTTGTTGTTTCGAGCTGGTTCAACCGCAGAATCTCCACTCATCACATCTCCCTCGCAGAAGCTGACAGACAGAGGCAAGATACGCATGCGGGTTGAGAGAAGTCCTGACCCGTGGCCTGAAACGTTCTGAATACTTCTGAAATGACACGTCGGTAGACTCGGTGGGAGCGGTTTCGTCCACGAGCAGAGGAAAATCGATTGTTATGGATCACTCCACGTCGTCCCTGCTTCGCGTCGGCGCCTGGTGCGTAGACCCGGCCTCCGGCCAGATTTCACGGGATGGAGAGACGGCTCGCCTGGAGGCGAGGACGCTGCGCCTGCTGATGTGCTTGGCCGAGCGCGCCGGCGAGGTCGTGAGCATCGACGAATTGCTCGATCACGCCTGGTCCGGCGTCAGCGTCAGTCCCGACTCCGTCTACCAGGCGGTGGCTTCGCTCCGTCGTCTGCTCGGGGACGATCCCAAGGAGCCCACGTACATCGCGACTGTGCCGCGTCTGGGCTATCGAATGGTCGCCGCAGTCGGACCCTGGGAGGATCAGTCCGTCGGCAAGATGCCGCCGCGTCGTGAGCGTCGTGCCACCCGCTCCGCGTGGGTCGTCAGCGCCGCGCTCGGTTTCACGATCGCGCTGGCGCTCGTGGGCGTCTCCATGTCCAGCGGAAAAATTTCGAACGGCCGCCACGTCGCGTCGCCCGGCAGTGACCCGACGCCGCAGAAGTCGATCGCCGTGCTGCCGTTTCTGGACCTGACGGAAGGGATGAAGGAGGAGGAATTCGCCGACGGGATGACCGAGGAGCTGATCGACAAACTCAGCAAGATCCCGGGCATCCGAGTGCCACCTCCCACGTCATCGTTTTATTACAAGGGCAAGCAAACTCCTGTCGCCGAGATCGCCCGGACGCTGAGTGTTGCGTACGTGCTCGACGGCAGCGTACGAAAGTCAGGCGCGCGGCTGCGGGTCGCAGCACGATTGATTCGTCCGGACAGCGGGTATGTGATCTGGTCGGAGAGCTACGATCGACCCTGGGCCGACATCCTGACGGTTCAGGACGAGATCGCCGCAGAAGTGACGAAGTCTCTCAGGGCATCCATCGACGGCCCGACATAACTAGTAGAAGCCATCTCATAAACCCCGCAACAGGATGAGGCAGCAGGCCAAGTGGAGCATCCCGAGAAAGTTCTCGGCGAAGCGCTCATAGCGCACGACGATCCGCCGAAAGTTCTGCAACCACGCAAAGAGGCGTTCGACCTTCCATCGCCGTCGATAGCGGCGCAGCGGGCGACCGTCTTGCGTCCGCCGTGTCCGGGTCCTCCGGTGTGGCGCAATCAGTTCGACGCCATCGCGCGCCAGTTCGGCATCCAATCTGTCCGACTCGTAAGCGTTGTCTCCGATGAGACGCGCGGGGAGCTGGCGGACAAATCGCTCTGCGAGTGTGGCCTGAACCAGGGTGACTTCGTGCGGCGTGGCACTCGCGACGTGGACCGCGACCGGGCGCGCCCCTGCCGATCGGCGATCGCCATGATCTTCGATCCCTTCCCGCGTTTCGTCTTGCCCACGCACGCGCCGCCCCGCTTGGCGGGCGCGAAGCTGCCATCGATGAACGCTTCCTGTAAATTCTGGTAGCCTTCGTCGTGGAGGGCCTGCGCGAGGATTTCAACGACGGTCCGCAACACGCCGGCGCGGACCCACCGCTGAAACCGCCGGTGACAGGTTTGGTGCGACGGAGAGCGAACGGGCATGTCCGCCCATGGGGCGCCGCTCCTCAGGATCCAGAGGATGCCATCAAGCACAGGGCGGTTCTCCCGCCAGGGGCGCCCTCGACCGTCGTGGCGCCGCGGCAGCTCGGGCAAGAAGCGGCCAATCATGTTCCACTGCTGGTCCGAGAGGTCACGGGAATGACGCGAAGCGGTGTGGCCATCCGGACAGAATGGCTCCCCATTGAGCCGCCTTCCGCAACTGAGGCCGCCGAGGTTCGGTCAACACTACGGCGTCGGGGAGGACCGATCTCAATTCTGCTCGCCGCAAAGGCACCCTTTCCACTTGCCAAACTAGGAGAGCACAACTACTATTCCCAGACAGACTAGGAGACGAACAATCGTGGGCAAGACAGCTGACCTACTTCCTGGCACCCTGGACATGCTGATCCTCAAAGCGGTGTCGCTAAAACCACTCCATGGGTACGGCGTGCTGCTACGCATCCGGCAGATCTCGGGTAACGCGCTCGAGATTCCGCAAGGCTCGCTGTATCCGGCGCTCTACCGGCTGGAACATCAGGGACTCATCGCGCCCGAATGGGGCCAGAGCGACAACAACAGGCGGGCGAAGTACTACACGTTGACCCCTGCGGGGCGGCGGCGCCTGCGCGAGGAAGCCGCGGGCTGGAGCCGGCTCGCCGCCGCGATCGCCGCGGCCTTGCGCGCAACATCGGAGGAGGTGTGAGATGTTCGCGCGCGCTCGCTCGTTGGTTCGTGCGCTCACGTCGCGCGGCGCTTTCGAAGCCGGTCTAGCCGAGGAGCTCCGCTTCCATATCGAGCAGTACTCCGAAGATCTCGTCGCCTCCGGAATGTCACCGGAGGAAGCGCGTCGGCGCGCGCGGATGGAATTCGGCGGCATCAATACCGTGAAGGAAGAGTGCCGCGAGGCACGTGGCCTCTGGGGGTTCGATGCGCTTGAACGTGAGTGCCGCTACGCCGCCCGTCAGCTGCGGCGGAACCCCGGCTTCGCCGGTACGGTCATCCTCACCCTTGCGCTGGCTGTCGGCGCAAACACCGCAGGCTTTTCGCTGCTGAATGCGCTGCTGTTGAAGGATTTCCCGTACGCGCATCCAGAACGCATCGGAACCCTCTGTGCCCGAACGTCAGGCCCTGAACCTTCTGTTCGGCGGAGGACCGTCGATGGTGAGCAATGGGAGCACCTGCGCGACGACGTGCCTTCGGTGGTCTCTGCTGTGTCCGGGATGTGGGCCTCCGGCGCGAACGTTCGCGCGGGCTCCGTTGCGCAATATGTTCAGGCAGGTCGAGTCTCGGCACAGTATTTCAACGTCCTGGCGATCCATCCGCTCATCGGGCGTAATTTTTCGGCGGATGAGGATCGTCCGCATGGTCCCAGAGTAGCCGTCCTGAGCTACCGGTTGTGGCAGACCGCTTTTGGCGGCCAGCGGGGCGTGTTGGGACAAGCCATTCTTCTGAAGGGCGAGCCGCACACGGTCATCGGCGTCCTGCCCGAGGACACGACTACTCCGCTCAATGCGGATCTGTACACGGCTCTTCAACCAAGTCGTGAGGGCGAGGGTCAGTCCAATAACTTTGTCCCCATCATGCGGCTGCGCGACGACGCGACGTGGCAACAGGCCGATGCCGAACTGGCTCGGGCGTTGAGCGAGACCGTTCGCGCGCGACGTCTTGCGAGCACCAATCCTGGCGCGCAGATGACCTACTACGCGGTGCCGCTGCAGAAAGCCGCAACCGATACGCTCCGGCCTCAGGTGCTCGCCCTGATGCTGGCGGCAGGATTCATCCTGCTCATCGCCTGCGCAAACATCGCGGGGCTCACCCTGGTACGTATGCTGCAACGCACCGGCGAAATCAGCATTCGCCTCGCGCTGGGCGCCTCGCGCTGGCAGGTTCAGCGACAGTTGTGGGTAGAACAGCTGCTGTTGGCATGTGTGGGAGCAGCGGCTGGCATAGGCGTCGGGTTCCTCGCACTGCGCGGATTGCTGCGGCTCATGCCGGAACATTTTCTGCCTGTGGCGACCGTGCCTCTCGACAGCCGCGTCTTAGCGTTCACACTGTCGCTATCTCTGTTGACCTTCGTGCTGTCAGGCGTGTTGCCCGCACTCTCCGCTAAGCAACCCGACCTGCGGTCCTCTGCCACCGGACGCGGTGTGATCGGCAGTGGCAGCGTTCGGCTGCGCCAGACGTTGATTGCCGGAGAAGTGGCTCTAACAGTCGTGTTACTGGCCGCGACTGGGCTGCTCATTCGGACGCTCATCGGCCTTCAGACGATACCGCCGGGTTTCAATCCGAGCGGTGTGATCACCGCCAAGGCATCCCTCGACGACGTCCGCTATCACGACCCTGCCGCTTTTCGAAAGCTGCTCACTGACAGCCTGACCGCGCTGCGCGAGCCCCCCGGCATTCAAAGCGCCGCCGTTGGATCGACGCTGCCCTATGAGCGCGCCTTGATCAATGGGGTCACGCTCCGTGACGGCAAGCAGGCGGGACGGCAGATCTCCACAAACCAGGTGTACGTGACCCCTGGCTATTTCGAGACCTTGCAGATTCCCCTGCTGGCGGGCCGAACGTTCACTGATGCGGACGGTGCTGACGCGCAGCAGGTGGTTGTGGTCAACGAGACATTTGCGCGCAAGTTCCTCGATCAGGAGAACGCCGTTGGACGATACCTGAACACGAACGTCCTGATCGTCGGCGTCGTTGCGGACACCGTGCAGTCCTCCGCAGGGAGGTTGAATGGAGTAACGGCCCCCTTGACCCGGGAAGAAACCATCTACGTCCCTGCCGCACAGGTGGATGCCGAACTGCTGTCGATCCTCCATGGTTTCTTTCAACCGAGCTGGATTGTCCGCAGTGCCAGCCCGTCCGGTGTGCCTGCCCGGGTGCAGGGTGCTCTGGCCAGTGCCGATCCCCAGCTTCCGGTCTCCGGTTTCTACGAGATGAAGGACCTGATGGCGGCGACACTCGCCACACAAAGGATCGCGGTCGCGGTCCTGGCAGGGATTTCATCGCTTGCGCTCTTGCTGAGCGCGGTTGGTATCTTCGCGCTGGTGGCGAACATCGTCGCGCAGAGAACACGAGAGATCGGCATCCGTATGGCGCTGGGCTCGACGATCGCAGAGACGATGATCCAGGTCGGCCGGACGGGAGTTGGAGCTTCGGGACTGGGCTTAGCACTGGGCCTGATCCTCTGTGCCGCTGCGCTTCCGCCGATGCGTAGTGTTCTGTTCGGCGTTGGCGTGTACGATGGCGCTACCATGCTGGTGGTGGTCCTGACGCTCTGTGCTGTCACGCTCCTCGCCACAACACCTATCCTGAAAGTTGCACGTATCGACCCGGCCAAGACCCTCCGCGAAGAATAGAGAAGCCATTGGCCCTGAACGACAGCCGGCGATCTGGAAGTGAAGAGCTTCGACTGCGTCAGATTCACCCGCGATTGGTCACCTAATCTTAGGGTAGATCTATCCGCCTGGCCGCTGAGAGGACTAAGCTCCATGCCAGCCATTTATGAGACGACTTCTAGATTCGTCGAGTCGCCGTGGGATGTTCGCGCTCGAGATCGACACGGACGCCTAGCCACAACACGCCCGCGATGATCGCGAGGCCCGCCGTCAGCGTCAATGTTGACTCCCAGCCAATCCTGTCGGCCAGCCACGGCGTGAGCGTGGGCGAGATCAGCCCGCCAAGGTTGCCGCCGAAGTTCATCGCACCACCAGCCAGACCGCTGCGCTCACTTGAAAGCCGGGTCATCGTCGCCCAGAACGGCCCTTCGGTACAGAGGACGAGCACCGTGCACACGGTGAGCGAGGCCACGGCGACGGACGGGCTCGGCGTACGCGCGCCGAGGACCAGGAAAATGGCGGCGGCGCAGAGCGCTCCGACCGGGACGGCCCGACGACCCCACATCGAGCCCCATCGCGCGACGGCGGTGTCCGACAACACGCCGCCAAGCGGAATCGCGAAGATCGTCGCTGCCCAGGGCAGCGCGGTGAACGCGGCCGCGTTGAGCACTTCGAAATGACGGACCTGCACGAGGTACAGGAAGAACCAGAACACGAAGATGTAGCCGAGGTACGCCTGCAGAAAATAACTCGCGAACAGAAACCAGAAGCTCGACAACCGAAGTGGGTGCGGTGACGGGATCGATGCCCCGATCGCGCCTGGCGCACGCCCGCCGTCTGCGTCCGCCGGGTCGTCGGGTCCGGGCAGGTCGCGCGGCGCGAGCCGCCACCAGACCAGCCCGGCGACGCCGCAGATCATGACCGGTACGGTGAGAGCCGCGCGCCATCCATAGCGACTCGCGATCGGCGCGAGGAGGATCGGCGTGACGGCCGATCCAATGCCGACACTGGACAGGACGACGCCGTTCGCTCTGGCCTGCAGCGAGGCCGGCATCGTGACGGCGATCGTCCGGCCCGAGGTCGGGTAGGTTGGCGCGGTGACGATTCCGACGAGCGCCCGGATGATCCAGAACTGCGGCAGCACGACCTGCAGGCCGAGGCCTCGCCATCCAACGAGCGCGGTCAGCGCGGTGAGGCATGCCCATCCCGCGCACAGCACGACGAAGATGCGGCGCACGCTGACACGGTCGGCGAGCAGCCCGGACGGCACTTGAAAGAGGGTGTATCCGAGGAGAAACGCACTGAACACCGAGCCCATCTCGGCCGATGTCAGGCCGAATTCCTGGATGATGCCGGGAGCGACCACGGTGATCGCGACGCGTCCCACGTATCCTGCTGACGCAACGCCCAGCAGCAGCAGGACGAGCCGGCGGCGGTCCGAAATCACGCCAGCCTTTTGTGAAGGATGATTTCCGACGAACCCGCGACGATGTAATCTCTCAACTCGCCGATCGGTTCGTACCCGTGGCGGCGATACACCTTGTGAGCGCGATCGTTGAATGACGACACGAGCAGGAATAGATGACCCCGGCCGGCGAACTGTTGCTCGGTGAAGCGCAGGAGTGCCGAACCGATGCCCCGGCCACGAGCGTCGGCCGCGACGGCGATCGATGCGATGTACGGCGATGCCGCGAACCCGTGGGGTGCGACGAGCACGAAGCCGACGGGCTTTCCGCCGTCGTCGCGAGCGACGAAGAGTTCGGTGCCCGGCCGCGCGAGCGCATCACGGCAGCCCGTGAGATCGCGGCGCAAGGTGATCCACGGTTCGCTCGCGGCCATCACCCGTGCGCACCACTCCGCGTCATCGTGGGAGGCAGGCGCGATGGCGACTGGTGGCTCTCTCATTCAGATCAGAACATCCAGGCGCCGCGCGCCATGAACGTGGCGGCGAAGACGATGGTGACGACGAGCACGACCTCGGCGGCGTTGATGCGGCGGTACTCTTCAACGGAGAACGCCGGCAGCGGCGCGTGTGTTCTTCGAGCGGCGCGGACCCGGATGAACGTCATCATCAGCTTCAGTTCGAGCACGAAGACGATGCCGAACAACGCGAGCTTCACCCAGAAGAAGCCGTTGCGCCAGTAGAAGCTCGTTTCCTTGCCACCGAAGAACACGCGGGCGAGACCGGATGCGATCCACAGGCCTGCGGCGAGACCCCAGCCATTGTCAGCGGCAAGCAGACGGCGCCAGCCCGCATCGTCGAGTGGCTGGCCCAGCGCGCGACCGCGCAAAAAGACTGCCCCGAGGCCCAACGCCAGCGTCAGGACGTGGATGGCCGAAAGGAGGGCGGCGACGACCACGACGGCAGTCTAATACGGGCTACCGTCCACGCCGTTCCTCGGCTCGCGCACCTCTGAGAAAGTTCTCGATCGCGTAGTTCCCCTCATGGCATTCGACGCCGTACATCCTGGTGTCGGTCGCCTTGAACGGCCATTCGGCGGTCCACGCCGTGGCCCAGGTGTCCGGATCGTCAACGGTCACTCGATATCGAAGGGTGTTCGGATCGACCCGCGTGAACCGCTCGACGACGTGCAAACGCTCGCCGGAATCCAGATTGTGTGTATCGGCCCGGAAATTCGCCGTATCCACGACGAGTGTGGAACCCTCGTAAGAGCCGATCGAATCTCCGAGCCATTTCCGAATCGTCGGCGCAACGTGTGCGCTGTTCATGCGCACGACGCGCGCATCGTGAATCCACTCCGTGTAGATCAACACGTACGCATCCGTCTGGACGATCCGATAGTAGCCGGGGATGACCTCGCTCGGGATGAGAGGCGGTGACGCAAGAGAACCGCCAAGGCCGAAGTTGCCCAGGAGGCATCGTTCGGCGAGGCCGAAGGTTTCCGGATTGTCGAACAAGCGCCTGGGGCGCTGCTCGATCCGCTTGCGCGCGGCCGGAAGCAGGTCGGGCAGCATGCCGCTCGGCGGTTCGACGATCAGCGACGTGCGCAGACCATCCAGTTTGTACACCTCGGTTTCCACGAACGACTCGTCCACATCCGCCTGCGTCAGCCGATCGAAGGCGCTCGGAAGCCTGCTGCGGGCGCGCTCGGGAGCCGTTCGTACGAATTCAGCCGCCTCTTCCGCCGTAAAAGCCGCCCTGTTCCTGAATTCGGCTGGCCGCTGAAGCGGTGTCATCATGGCGCTGTTCCACGTCCCCTCCAGATCTGGACGAGATTGCGGCTTGCGTTGCGCGAGGACCGACGCGTGCGAAGCGACAAGCGCAATCGACAGCGCGCAGATGACCGGAGACCGCATGAATCATCACCCCTGGTGAGAGAGTATCGAGTGTATACGGTTGCCTCCTCATTGGAGCCACCGACTCTCCCTATTGTGTTGTGACAAACGCGGTCAAAACATTACGTCAACGTGCCTAGTCGTCCCTCAAGGCTTCGGCGGGGTTGATCCGCAGGCCCTGACGGGCGGCGGTCACGGCGGCAAGGCCGCCGACCAGGCCGACGAGCGTCACAACGCTCGCGATCACGAGCGGATCGCCCGCACGCACGTTGAACAGCTGGCTGGCCACGACCGTTCCGATCGCCAGCGCGCCGGCACAGCCCAAGACGATCCCGGCAAGGAGCGGCGTCGCACTCTGTCGCAACGTGAGCGCGAACACCTGCGAAACGCGCGCCCCGAGCGCCACGCGAATATTCATTTCGCGGCGCCGGCGTGACACGCCGTACGCGGTGGTCGCATAGACGCCGACAGTCGCAATCAGGAGGGCAACAGCTCCGAACACCGTAAACAGCCACATCTGATACCGACGGTTTTCGAGCGCCTTGTCGACGACGTGGTGCAACGGAGTGACGCCGGCGATGGCAATCTCCGGATCGACGGTGTGAATCACGCGGCCGATGCCGCTGGCAATCGCCGTCGTGTCGGCGGCTCCGACCAGCAGCACCGACTTTCCCTCGTTGTTGAACCAGTACGGGACGTACACCATCAGCGGCGACTCGACCTCGAGCGCGGTCGGGTGGCCATCGACGACGACGCCGACCACCTCGAAGTGCTGGCTGGGATCGGCGCGAGTGAACTGGCGGCCAATCGGATCTTCGTCCGGCCACAGCGTCCGTGCCGCGCGCGCCGAGATCACGGCCGGCGTGACCGCATTCGCCCGGTCGCGTTCTTCGAGGCTCCGTCCTTTCGTAATCGGCATCGACAGCGTCTGGAAGTATTCGGGACCGATGAACCGGTAGTTCGCGCTCGGCTTCTTCGCCGACGGGTCCGTGTCGCCGATTCTGGCGATCAGATCGACCCACGTTTCGCCGGTGAGTGGAAGCGCCGACGTCCAGGCGAGCGACGTGATGCCCGGGAGGTCTCGTGCCGCGATGGCGATCCGATCGTAGAGAGCTGCGCGTGCCGTCGCATCCGGATAACGTCTGGCGACCGGTGCGATCTCGACCGCGACGACGTGGTCCGCCGAGAAGCCCGGATCGACGTGAAGCAGCTGGACGAAGCTGGCGACGAACAGTCCAGTGACGACGAGCAGGCTGACCGAGAGCGCCACTTGCGTGGCGAGCAGCGTCGAGCGCACGCGGAGCCCGCTGCGATCGGTCGAGCCGTGTCCGCCGCTGCGCAGCGCCGCCTGCACGTCACCGTGTCCCATGCGCCACGCCGGCAGCAGCGCGACCGACAGGCCCGCGACGATCGAGGCCAGCGCGGCAAACCCCAGCACGCGGCCATCGAGCACGACGTCGTTGACGCGTGGCAGGTCGTTCGGCGCTGTCTTGACGAACAGGTTCAACGCTTCGCGCGCGACGAGCAGCCCGAACGCACCGCCGACGGCCGCGAGAACCAGCTGCTCCAGAATGACACCTCGGACGAGGCGTCCCCGGCCGGCGCCGAGCGCGCTTCGCACGGCGGCGTCCCGCATGCGACCCAGCGCCCGCGTGAGGGACAGGTGTGCGAGGTTCGCGCACGCGATCAGCACAACGCCGCCGATGGCCCCCAGCAGCAACAACAGCCCGCGCCGCGCGCGGCCGACAATCGACTCCTCGAGCGGGACGATCCAGCCACGAAGTTCGGTCGGCTCGTGCGTTTCCCTCGTAGCGATCTGCGCCACCGAATGTTGAATCACGTCAAGCTCGGCGCGCGCATGTTCGAGCGAGACGCCGGGCCTGAGCCGTGCGACGACCGGGTAATTGAACTGTCCCATCCAGTCGACGTTCGCGAAATTCAGGCGGAGCGGCACCACGGCCGCGAATGTCGAGGAGAGCGACGCGGACTCGCTCAGCACCTCGAAGGTGGGCAGCTCGGCGCCTGGCGGCAGCACGCCGACGATGGTGTACTGCGTCCCCCCGAGGATCAGGCTCTGGCCGAGGACCTGCGGGTTGCGACCCAGCCGATCTTCCCAGAGCCGCTGGCTGATCACCGCGACGGGAGGATGATCGGGCCGTTCGTCGTCTCGCGTCAGCGGTCGGCCGAGTGCGACCGGCAGCTGAAGGACGTCGAAAAGCGTCCCCGATGTCCGCACGACGACGACCTGCAGGGGATCGCCAGTTCCCGTCAGATTCGTCGTCCGCCAATCAACAGCCGCGATGGCCGCGAACGTCGTCGCAGCGTTCCGCCACTCTTCGAAATGCCGCGCGTTCGCGGGAAGCGTCGGGTACCGTTTCACGATGCCCGGTACGACCTCGCGAACCGACACGAGACGCTGCGCCTCGCGGTACGCGAGCGGCCGCAGCACGACGCCGTTCACGATTGAGAACATGGCGGTCGCGGCGCCCAGGGTCAGCGCGAGCGTCGCGATCACCGCAGCCGCATAGAGGGGACCGCGACCGAGGGCCCGGATCGCATCGCGCACGTCGACCAGCATGCTGTCCATGGCGACTTAGACGGAATGTTTACAACGGGGGTTGTGACCCTGGCAGGCCGGTGCCGCCGAAACGGCAGCTTGCCAGGTGCTGGGGACTGGATTTGCCGGAAATCCGGCGGCGGAGGGGTCAATCCTCAAGCAGGCGTGGAAAGGCCATCCGATCCGATGGAACCGCGATTGCGTCCTCGAGAGCCGGAGGGTGAACCATGGAGACAGAACTCAATACTCCGCAGTTGATGAAATTCGCGGAGGAAGGCCGGCTGACGAAGCACGCGCTCGCCACGATGCTCACGCCGGAGTCGCGACGCCAGTTCCTGGAGGCCTGCGCGGCGATCGAGAGGAAGTACACCGAGGATTGCACGGCCCAGAAGGATCCTTGTCTCGAATCCGGATGCTCGGCCGAGGGCGAGATCTGCCTGCAGCCGCTCCTGCGGGCGGGCACCGAGTATCACAAGGCCTGTGCCGCCGAATGGGCCAAGCTGTTCGCGCGCCGCGAGAACCGTCTTCGGTGAGAATGAGGCGAAGATCAGTCCGCAGAGTAGAGTGCGCCTCTGAGCGCCAGGTCGCGCGGATCGCCGGTCAGGTGCGTGCCCATCTGGCTTGTCACGTACGCGTACCCGATGCCGGCTGTGGGATCGGCAAAGCCGAGCGACCCGCCAGCTCCTGGCGAACCGAACGAGTCCACGCTTCCGAATGGCCACACCTGGCTCGGCTTCATGAAACCCAGAGAAAACTGCACGTCAGCTTTCATGCACTCGTCATGGAAGCCGCGTGTCGGCGGGATCGCCGGTGCCGTCAGGGCGCGCAGCGTTTCGGAACGCAATCCCAGCTCTCGTCCTCCGGTTGCGAAAACGCTGTACGCGTGAGCGATCGCGCGCGCTGTGCCCACACCGCCGCCGGACGGCACCTCGATGTTGCGCGCGTAGACGCGCTTCTCGTCGTGGGGTATCGCCGAGCCCAGCAGTGCCCGGTAGATCTTCGAGCGATGATTCATCGAGTCCAGTGTCAGACGAAACGGGAAGCCCAGCAACATTTCGATCGCGCCGGGCGGCGCAAGCGTCGCGAGTCTGGAGTCGGGGATCGATTCCGGCAGGCGGATGTACAAGTCCAGCCCGAGCGGCGACGCGATTTCGTCCTGGAAGAATTGTCCAAGGCTCCGATGCTGCGGATCCACGCGTCGAGTAATTCGCCTTCGTAGAAGCCAAGGGTGATGGCGTGGTACGCCTGGCGAGTGCCCGGTTCCCAAGCGGGCTTCTGACGAGCGAGCACGATCGCCAGACGATCGAGATCGGCAACGAGCGCACGATCGATCGGCTCGTCCAGGGCGAATACGCCGGCCTGATGACCCAGAAGTTGCCGGACCGTGACCTTCCCTTTGCCCTGCTGCGCGAACTCCGGCCAGTAGGCGCACACGCGCTCCTCATAGTCCAGCCAGCCGCGCGAATGGGCGATCGCCATTGTCATCGCGGCCAGGCCTTTCGTCGCCGAGTAGACGAGCACCATGGTGTCCCGCTCCCATGGCTCGGCCGTTTTTCTTGTTCCGGATCCCGCCCCACAGGTCGACGATTTTCTCGCCCCGGCGAAAGGCACAGCACGCGCCGCCCAGTTCACGGCGTCGAGTGAAGTCTTCGGTAAACGCGTCGCGCACGGCCTCGAAGCCGGGACTGACGTGTCCTTCAACGGTCACCGGTTCGGAAGCGGTTGCGGGCATAGATCTTCCTTGCGCCGGCGCGCCGGTCCGGCCGATTCTTTCGGCGGCCGAAAGCAAGAGGGGCAAAATGACGTACCGCTCGGCAGGGTATTACTTGAAGACGTTCTTCTCGGGCACTCCAAAGTGCGGCGCCCTGGGTGCGCACGTATCGATCGACTTCAGGATGATATCGGGCGCATGCCCAGTGGCCTGACCGGAGAGCTGATCGCAGGTCCCTGCGGCTACTCACATCTTCGTCGGACGACGCATCGCGTCACTCGACTCGATTCGCATCGACGAACCTGAGCGAGGTTGGTCTCGGCGGGCGCTGTCGGATCGCGATCCGTCTGACCGTGGCCCGCAACAAATTCACGCCGGGAGATCTGACGACCTGACACATAATCGAGACGTGCACATGTCGCGTAACGTCGTCGTGGGATGGGTGACGGTGGTTTTTTCATCGGTCGTGCTGGCCCAGGTACCGACTTCGGAACTCGCGAAGCCGCCGGCGAGCGCACGGCACTTCATCATCCAGTCGACTGGCGGCAGGCACGGCGATTCATGGCTCTGGGTGACCGCCGACGGCACTCGCGTCGGCCGCGAGAGCATGAACCTGCGCGGGCAGGTGTTCGAACTCGATTCGAGCAGCAAGGCGGGGCCCGACGGCATGCCATCGACGATCACCATTCGCGGCGTGACGCCTCAGGGCGACGCTGGTGAGACGTTCACCATCACCGGCGGCGAGGCCCGCTGGAAGAGTCCGATCGATGGTGGCGCCGAGAAGTATTCGACTCCCGCGTTCTACGTCTCTCAGGGAGGACCGATTGAGACGACCGCATGGTTCCTCGAGGCGTTACTCGCCCGGCCGGACAAGACGCTGAGTCTTCTTCCGGGCGGCAAGGCGCAGGCGGCGCGGTTGAGCGATCTCGAGGTCGGCACCGGTGCGGCGAGGCAGACGATCACGCTGTGGGCCGTGACCGGCATCAGCAACTCGCCGCTGCCGATCTGGGCCGACGCCAGCAACAGATTCTTCGGCGTCGCGTTCGGCCTCGCGTGGTTGCCGGAAGAATACGCGCGTGAGCAGTCGAAGATCCAGGACGCGCAGGCGAAGGCGATGGCAGCACAGGCGCCAGCGCTTGCCCGGGAGCTCGCCAAGGTCCCCCCCGGGCCGGTGGCGTTTACCCACGTCCGCCTGTTCGACGCCGAGGGCGCGAGGTTTCTCGCCGACCAGACGGTGATCGTCGCCAACGGCATCATCACGGCGGTCGGTACTGCGACGTCAGTGGCAGTGCCCTCGGGCGCGCACGTCATCGACGGCAGCGGCAAGACGCTCGTCCCGGGCCTGTGGGACTGTCATATGCACGTTGGCGACGACTACACCGGGCTGCAGGAACTGTCGATGGGCGTCACGTCCGTTCGCGATCCGGGCAACGACGACGTGCGCACGATGGACCGCCGGACACGCGCGGCCGCGGGCTTGCTGCTGTCGCCGCACGTGTACCCCTCGTCGCTCATCGACGGCAAGGGACCGTACACCGCGCAGGTCGCCAATGTCGCGACGAGCGAGGCTGAGGCCATCGCGCTCGTCGACAAGGCCAAGGCCAACGGTTTCACCGGCGTCAAGTTCTATGGCACGTTCAACCCGGCGTGGCTGAAGGCCAGCATCGCCGAAGCGCACAAGCTCGGTCTTCACGTGCATGGGCACATTCCCTCCGGCATCCGTCCGATCGATGCGATCAACGACGGGTACGACGAGATCACGCACATCAACTGGATCATGATGCAGGCGATGCCGGACAGCGTCATCCGCGATTCCAACGGCATGCTGCGGTTCGAGGGCCCGGGGCGGTACGCGAAGGATGTGAACCTCGAAGGCGCGGCCATGAAGACCATGATCGGCACGATGGCGAGCAAGCAGATCTACAACGATCCGACGATGGTCGCGTTCGAGAGCCTGTATGTTCCCGAAAACGGGGATCTGTCTCCGTCGTACGCGCCGTTTGTCGGCACACTGCCGCCGACGACCGAGCGCGGCTTCAGGAGCGGCGGCTTCGCTGTGCCGAAGGACCTGACGCGCGACGACTATCGCGCGAGCTGGGCGAAGATGGTGGACCTGCTCGGCCGGATGCACAAGGCTGGTGTGCCGATCGTTGCCGGCACGGACGGCGCCGGCATCGAGATCGTGCACGAGCTCGAAATCTACGTGCAGGCCGGCTTCACTCCCGCCGAGGCCCTTGCGGCGGCGACGATCGTCCCTGCGCGCCTGGTCGGGCAGGACGCAAAGACCGGTTCGATCAAGGTCGGCAAGATCGCGGACCTGGCGCTCGTCGAAGGCGATCCGTCGACGCGGATTGGCGACCTGCGTCAGACGCGTGTTGTCTTGCTCGAGGGCAAAGTGCTCGATGCCGACGCACTGCGTAGTGCCGCCGGTTTTTCAGGCAGGCCCCACTAGAGGACCTGCAAGCGGCTACTTCGCCCCCCGACCGAGCGCCGACTTCGCATCCCGTCGCCGCGCCGCCTCCTCGGTGATGAGCTTGTACGCCAGATGGTACTTATAGATGTTGCTGACGTAGGTCACCGTCTCGCGGCCGATGCGCTCGGATGCGACCTGCTCGACGTTGCCGAACCAGACGTTGGGGTCCAGGCCGCGCCGCTCCGTTTCCCGTCGAAGCTGCCGAATCCGGCCCGGGCCGGCATTGTACGAAGCAAACGTGAACAATGCCTTGTTGACGTCGGTCATCGGCTCGTTCTGGAAGTACTGATCGCGCATGAAGCGCATGTACTTCACGCCCGCGTGAATATTGGGCTCGAGCTTCGTGACGTCGCCGACCTTCTGCTCGCGCCCGGTGTCGGGCATCAGTTGCATGACGCCAATGGCGCCGACCTGACTCCTGGCGTTCTGGTCGAGCGCCGACTCCTGGTAGCCCTGCGCAGCCATCATCAGATAGTCGAACTGGTACCGCTCGCCGTACTGCTTGAAGAACGTAACCATCGCCTGAAATTTCTTCCGCTCGGTGTCCGACCTCGCGTTCCGCGCGTACCTGGTGCTCTGCAAGTAGCGTTTGTTGAGCGTCTGGCCGATCGCGGAATTCAGGCTGTACTTGGCGATGAACTCGTTGATCGCCGCCGCCAGCTTCGGGCTGTCCTTGCGAATGGCGACCGCAAGGTTTCCGCCCGTCCGGAGGGCGATCGTGTCGTGCACGGTCAGATCCGTGAAGACCTGCTTCCAGAATTCGGCGAAATAACTGTCCACGAGCGTGGCCGGAATGAGTCCGGCATTCACCATCTCCAGCAGGTCGTCGTCTTCAAGGCTCTCATTGACCTCCTCGATGTCGACCGGCGGCTTGCCCCGCTGTTTGAAGCGGGTGTTCAGGGCCAGCAGGCTCTCGTAGTAGCTGGACGACTTCCGGACGAACACTTCCTCCCCGGACAGATCGTCCGCTGTCGAGATGTACGGGGCGCCCGGGCCGGTCACGATGACCTCGCTCACGTCGCGGCGTGTGGGGTTGGAGAAGTCCACCACTTGCTGGCGTTCCGGCGTGATCGTCATCTGCGCGACGACGACGTCGACCTTTCCGTCCTTGAGTGACGGCAGCAGCTGCTCGCGTCGCATGGGGATCAGGACGACGTGGACTTTCAGATTGCCGGTCCCGAGTTTCTTGTTCAGATCGTCTTCGAAGATCTTGAGATACTCGTACGACAGGCCCCGCTGCACGCCCTGGTCCACGAAGTAGAACGTTCGATTGAAGGGAACGCCGGCGCGAATGAGCCGTCGTGTCACGATCTGGTCGAAGTCACCGGTGAACGACCGCTGCACGAGGCTCCGCAACTCCGCGGGGAGTTCGATCTCGGACGCTGGCGCCTGAGCGTCAGCCGCCTGCGGCGCGGGCTGGCGTTCCGCCGCGGGTGCTGCGGTTTTCCCGGAGCACGCGGCGGAGAGAACGGCCAAAAAAACGCACCACGTCTTTTTCATCGCCATCTGAACCGCGAATGATATCGGTACCCCGGGCTCGCCGACAATACCGGCCCGCGACGAGTTCTTCGTCAGTCAAGCGGTGCAGTGCGATAATGTACCTGCGCCTGAATGCGGCCGCTCAAGAACGTACCATTCGACGCCAATGCCTTCCTCAGTTCGCGCGGGATGGCGCGACGAGTTGCTGACTATCCTGCTGCGGCAACGATCTATGCGCAGGGCGACGCCTGCGATACGGTCCTTTACATCCAGCAGGGAAGCGTCAGGCTGTCGGTGGTCGCGCCGAACGGCAAGGAGGCGGTCGTCGGCGTTCTAGGCGACCACGAATTCATGGGCGAAGGCGCGCTGGCAGGCCAGCCGCTGCGGCTGGCGACAGCGACGGCCTTGACGGCGAGCCGCATCCTGGTGATTCCCAAGCGCCAGATGATCCGGCTGCTCCATCAACAGCATGCGCTTTCGGACCGCTTCATTACGTACATGCTCGCTCGTAACGCGCGTCTCGAAGAGGACCTCATCGATCAGTTGTTCAATGCCAGCGAGAAGCGGCTCGCCCGTACGCTGCTGCTGCTCGCGCGCTACGGCAAGCCGGATGGCCCACGCCGTGTCTTGCCGAGGATCTCGCAAGAGGTGCTCGCCGAAATGGTCGGCACGACGCGATCGCGCGTCAATTTCTTCATGAACAAGTTCCGCAAACTCGGGTTCATCGAGTACAACGGCAACCTCAAGGTGCACGATGCACTTCTGAGCGTTGTCCTGCACGACAATCCGTCTTCCGATTGATGACCGCGAGCCGCGTTGGCATGCGCTGTGGTGACGGAGTGTGTGCCGCAACGTTCCGTCTCTAGCGATCCACTAATTGCGATGCGCGTCTCGCTCCAGGAACCGCTGACCGCGAAGCCGTCGAAGGCGCTCCCATCAGAATGTGCACGTCGTGCACCGCGCCGTCGTCGACGAGTGGAATCGCCCGGGCGTCGGCCGGCGCGCCGTCCAAGTCCACGCGTGCCACCCCGCTGCTTCGCCGCTGCGGGTTCGACACGGTGATCTCATATCGCGTGCTCAGATGTCGCAAGGCAATATGGTATTCAGGCCATGACGATGGGATGCACGGGTCGACACTGAACGCACGGCCGTGGCGTCGCAGCCCCAGGATGCTCTCGAGCCCGGCACGGTACATCCACGCCGCAGATCCCGTGTACCAGCTCCACCCCCCGCGGCCCGCGTGCGGCGATCGGGCGTAGATGTCGCCTGCGACGACGTACGGTTCAAGCTGATAGCGCCGGACATCCATTTCCGTTCGCGTGTGATTGATCGGGTTGAGCATGTGAAAGAGTTCTGCGGCTTCGTCGCCGCAGCCCAGTCGAGCCAGCGCCATGACAACCCAGACCGCTGCGTGCGTGTACTGGCCGCCGTTTTCGCGGACGCCGGGCGGGTACCCCTTGATGTATCCCGGCTCCTGTGCCGAGTGATCGAAGGGCGGCTCGAGCAGTAGAAGCAGCCGTGCTCGGCGGGAGATGAGCGCGGTGCGGACCGCGTCCATCGCACGCTCGGCGAAGCGCTGCGGAACCGCGCCAGACAGCACTGCCCACGACTGGGCGATCGAATCAATCTTGCACTCGTCATTCTGCGCCGATCCGAGAGGTGTGCCGTCGTCGTAGTATCCGCGGCGATACCACTCACCGTCCCAGGTCTGCTCCAGCTGCAGCGCGAGGCGATGCGCGTCCGCGCGATATCGCGTCGCCCGCGCCGAGTCCTTCCGCCCGTCGCACAATTCTGCGAAATCGATCAATACCCCATGCAGAAAGAACCCAAGCCACGTGCTTTCGCCACGGCCCGCGTGCCCGACGCGGTTCATGCCGTCGTTCCAATCGCCCGTGCCGAAGAGCGGAAGACCATGGGTGCCGGCGGTGGCGCCGCGCTCGATCGCGCGAATGCAATGGTCGAAAAGCGTGCCGTCCTCGGCCGAAGTGCTCGGATTTCCATACGACTCGTCCTGGTCCGTCCCTAATGGGCTGGCTTTGAGGAACGGTACGCGGACATCCAGGACGTCGGCGTCGCCCGTGGAGCGCACGTACTCAGCGACGACGTGGGGCAGCCAGAGCAAATCATCGGAACATCTGGTACGGAGGCCACGGCCGGACGGTTCGTGCCACCAGTGCTGCACGTCGCCTTCCGTGAATTGCCGCGACGCCGCTCGGAGCAGGTGCTCGCGCGCGAGGGCAGGCCTGGCAAAGGACAGCGCCAACACGTCCTGGAGCTGATCGCGGAAACCGAACGCGCCACCCGGCTGGTAAAAACCCCCGCGCGTCCAGAGCCTGCAGCTCACCGCCTGATATGGCAGCCAGCGATTGACCAATGCGTCGAACGAATCGTCTGGCGTGCGAACCTGAACGGTGTTCAACAGGTCGTCCCACCACGACGTCACCCGCGCCTTTGCGTCCAGGGCCGCGGCGAGGTGACCGTGGCGAGCGATCAATCGGCGCGCATCATCCCGATCGACGCCCTCTCCCAACAGAAAGAGCAGGTGCTGGCTTTGCCCCGGCTGGAGCACGCACTGGCGGTGGGTTGCAGCACACGGATCCAATCCGGCGCCGACCGCACCGGAGAGCACCTTGTGATGCAGCGCCGCCGGTGCAGACACCTGGCCATTGCGACCCAGGAACGCCCGCCGGTCGGCCGTGAACGACAACGGCGTACTCGAACTCCAGGAGAATGCGACGCGGCCCGGGAATTCGTGGTGGTACGCATTGGTTGCGAAGATCGCGCGACTTGCCGGATCGAGTTCGGTCACGACGTGGAGGTGTTCGCCGTCTCGAGGCGGTCCGAGCGCCCATTCGTTGTAGGTGAAGATACTCAGCGCCCGCGCCGCAGTGCCTGGATTCGTGATCGTCAACAGCGAGAACTTGACGGGATCCTCAACGTCCACGAAGACGTCCAGCTCGTGATCGAGTCCGTGGATCGTGCGCGAAAAACGCGTGAGCCCGGCCGAGTGGCGCACCACGCATCTGCCGCTGGCAGACGAGCGGGAGACCGGTCCCGGTGTTGGCGACCAGAACTCGCCAGTGTCGTCGTCGCGAACGAAGATCGCCTCGGACGTTGGATCGCTGACGGGATCATTGGCGAACGGCGTCAAGCGATTCTCGCGACTATTGCCGGACCAGGTGTGCGCCGATCCGGACGCCGTAATCACCGTGCCGAACCGGGCGTTGGCGATCACGTTGGCCCAGGGCATTGGCGTCTCTTCGGCGCCGTCGAGCACGATCGCGTAGGTCCGTTCGGCATCCGCGAAGCCCCCGAGCCCGTTGCCGAACGTCATCGGCGGTACCGACGTGTTATCGGTCGCGGCGGCGACAGGCTCCGCCAACGGCTCGAACAGTGTCAGCGGCGGTGCGACGGCATCCGGCCGATCGAGCTGCGTGCGAAGGTCGCCGTTGTTGCCTCGGAGGACCGCCCGCGCGACCGTTTCGAGCAGCACACGCTCGGCGCGGCCCATTCGATCGGCTCGCAACAAATAGGCGCCGCCTGGTCGATGTTGCCAACTGCTCCACGGGCCGTCCTCGAGGAGGGCCGTGAGCTGCGCGTGCATCTCGTCCAGGTAGCCGACGGGATGCTCGTTCACGATCACGACGTCGGCGCTCAGCCCTTTGAGTCGCCAGTACTCCTGGGCCTGGAGGACCTGGCGCACCAACCCGATGTTCTCGTCGCTGTCGACCCGTACGAGCAGGATGGGCAGGTCGCCCGAGATCGCGTGTGGCCAGAGGCCGGACTGCCCGAGCTCGTTTGCGGCCATCGTGTCGGCGGTGGTTCGAAGCGAGCCATCGGTGCCGAGCACACGTGACGCGAGCCGCTCGAACAGCACGGCGTCCTCCGCCGAAATGCCCAGGTGACTCCGAGCGCTGTCGGCATGGCTCATGGCCATGGCAAACGTTCGGGCCGTGGCGCTCGCATCGTGATACTTCCGTGCGAGCGCTTCGACCGTCTCGCGATCCGAGGCCATCCCCGTGGCGAAACCGAGCCGAACGGTCGCTCCTGGTGAGACGCGAATCCGTTGCCGGAGACTGACGATCGGGTCGAGCACGACACCAGTCGTCCCGGAGAGCGCTCGGCCGTCAAGGGCCACCGGATTCGCCGGGGTTCGACCGCGGCCCAGGAAGCGGACGCGATCGGTTTCCCACTCGAGCGGCCCCTGCGCGCGGCCTTCCAGGCTCAACGCGTGGAACGCCCACATGGGGGCTTCGGCAGGATCGCGCGGCCGTCGGCGACACAGGAGCGCCGCGGCGTCGGGCAGATATTCTGTTTCGATAAACAATTTGCCGAACGCCGGATGGGCCATGTCGCTGGCGGCCGATGCCAGAACGATTTCCGCGTAGCTGGTCACATCCAATTCGCGGATACGCGTCCCGTGATTGCGAACCGCGATCACGCGGACCTCGACATCGTCTTCAGTCGACACGGCGATGTCGAGCTGCGTCGAGATGTCGCCGTCGCGCCTGCGAAAGCTGACGCGGTCAGCAGCACACGTGACGGCGTATTCGTCAGGCTCGCGCAGCGACGGCTGGAAGCCGGCTGACCACACGTCGCCGCTGCGGACGTCGCGCAGATAGATGAACTGACCGTCCGCGTCCCGGACGGCGTCGCGGTGCCATCGGGTGACCTGCCAGCCCCGCCAGGCGCTGCCGCCGCCACCGGCATTCGTCACCGACGTGACGTAGTGGCCGTTCGACAGGAATTGTGTGTGCGGGAAGGACGTGTGGGGCGAGCGGTAGCGCCGCACCGGAATCGAGGCCACTGGTGCGGCCACGCGCATCTCGTCCAGCGGACGCGGCTCGATCGCGCGGACATCGCGTGGCACGCGTTCCTGCAGTAGGAGCTCCGTCGCCTGGACTCGCGGGTCCGCATGAAATCGTTCGACCATGCGGTCGTTCAAGAGCGCGTTTGTCAGAGCGACGAGCGTCATCCCTTCGTGATGGGCCAGATACGTGCGCACGACCACGCCCGCTGAGTGCGGGTCATCGTCGTCGTCATCGCGTGCGCCGATGACATCCGACGAACGGCGGGTGTAGTCGATCGCGTCGAAAAAGCCATACTGCCCTTCGAGGCCGGCCGCCGCCAGCCGCCGGAGATTGGTCACGCTCGCGGCCGGCTCGACCATGACGGCCAATGCCGTCGCGTACGGTGCCACGACGACCTCGTCGCCGAGGCCGCGTTTCAAACCGAGTCCGGGGATGCCGAACGCTTTGTACTGATACGTGCCGTGTCGGTCGACGAGGTTGTAGGCAGACTCGGAAATGCCCCAGGGCACGCCGCACGCGGCCGCGTAGTCGATTTGTCGGCGAACCACCAGCCGACACGAGTCATCGAGGAGGGTATTCGGGTACGTGCGCATGATCAGGAGCGGCATGAGGTATTCGAAGAGCGTCGCGCTCCATGAAAGCAGCACCGGCGCCCCGCGGACACTCGTCACTGGCCGCCCGAGGCGAAACCAGTGCCGTTCTGGCACGTCGCCCTTGGCGATCGCGATGAAGCTGGCGAGCCGCGCTTCGGAGGCCAGCAGGTCGTAGTACGAAACGTCCTGGCGCCCGACGCCTTCAGCGTCCGACAGGCGGTAACCGATCGTGAACAATTGCCGCTTCGGATCGAACAGAAATCCGAAGTTCATCGCGTCGAAGAGGACCTCGGCGCGCGCCGCGAGTTCCGGCGCGACCTCGCGGAGCGCGACGGACACCGTCAACAGCGCACCCGCCAGATTGCCGCTGTCCACCGTTGACACATACGCCGGCAGCAATGGCGCAAGCGTGCGCGTGTCGTACCAATTCAGCACATGCCCTTCGAAGCGCTCGAGCCGCTCGATCGTCGTGAGCGTGCCGTCGATCCGGCGCACGAGTTCCGTGCGGTCGACGAGCTCGAGATCGTGGGCCGCCAGTGTTGCCAGGAGACCGAGACCGATATTGGTCGGCGAGGTTCGGTGGGCGATGCGGACATCGGCGCCAAGCTGGACGTTGTCCGGCGGGAGGAAATGGTCCTCGGGGCGCACGAACTCGTCGAAGTAGGCCCATGTCTTCTGCGCGACGTGGCGGAGGTACGCCATGTCAGCGGACGACAGGGCTGTCTGGCGTCTCGTCATCGGACGGCTGAGGGCAAACGCGATCCATGGAGCGGCGATCCAGAGTGCCAGGACGGGTGCCGCGAGGGGCAAGGCCGGCAGACGGATGACCGCGATGAGCGCGAGCAAGGCCACGCCCAGGAGCGGGCTCGCGCTCATGTGCCGGAGAAATGTGCGCATCCGGACGCGGCCGCCTCGCGCGGCACTGGCCGCCGTCGTTTCCCATTCGAGGAGGCCCCGTCGCGTGACGGCGAGACGGACCAGCGTGATCGCGATCGCATGGACGCGTTCGTACGCCTCGCTCGGCAGCAACGCGAGCTGCAGGGCCAAGCGCGCGGCATCCGTCTTCAGATCGTCGGTCGTCGTGCGCAGAAGTGCGCCCCACGCCTGTCCATTGCGTGGACCCCGCAGGATCCCGGCCGCCCGGCTGACGCTCGGGAACGCGAGCGCCGCGAGCGCGATGGCCGTCCAGATCGCCGCCCGGCCCGGCAGGATCGTCCAGCCGAGCACGAGCAGGGCCAGCGTCGCCGGCGGTGACAGGCTGCGCCGCAGGTTGTCGAGGATCTTCCAGCGGGCGATCAGCGGCAGACGGTTCCGCCTCAAGCCGCCGCGCGACGGCACGAACGGGAACAGCCACCACAGGATTTGCCAATCGCCCCGCACCCAGCGGTGTTGTCGCCGGGCATGGGCCAACACGCTCGACGGGTAATCGTCCACCACCTCGACGTCGGTCACGAGCGCCGTGCGGGCGTACAGTCCCTCGAACAAATCGTGCGAGAGCAGCGAATTCTCCGGCACACGGCCGTCGAGCGCCGCGGTGAACGCATCGACGTCGTACAAACCCTTGCCGGTGAAAATACCCTCGCCGAACAGATCCTGGTACACGTCGGACACGGCCGTGGTGTAGGGATCAACCCCGGTGTGGCCGGCATAGATACGCGCAAACAGCGATCCCGCCGCGCTGGACATGGTCACGCTGACCCGTGGCTGAAGGATTCCGTATCCCGCGGTGACCCGCCCGAGCCTGCGATCGAACTGTGCCTGGTTCAAGGGGTGCGCGATGATCCCGATGAGCCGCTTGGCCGCATCGCGCGGCAGGCGCGTGTCCGAGTCGAGCGTGATGCAGTAGCGTACCGACGGCAGCACCTCCAAAGCGCCGACCTGCGTCGAGAAACTCGTGTCGGTCGCCCCGCGCAGCAGGCGGTTGAACTCTTCAATCTTGCCGCGTTTGCGTTCCCACCCGATCCAGGCGTGCTCGCCGGCATTCCACTGTCGATCGCGATGAAACAGGAAGAAGCGATCGCGATGGTTCACGCCCAATTTGTCGTTGAGCGCTTCCACGCCTGTGCGTGCGCGCTCGAGAATCGCTGTGTCGGTCGGTGCATCGGGCTCGGTCGTATCGACGAAATCACTGAGAATCGCGAAATGGACGCAGGGGTCCAGATTGCCGAGGGCAAGCACCTCCACGTGCTCGAGCAGTGCGTCGACGCCGGCCGTACTCGTCAGCATGGTCGGCACGATGACCATCGTCCGCGCGCTGTCGGGCACTCCGCCGAGGAAATCGAGTCGCGGCAGCCGAGTGGGTCCGATTACGTGGACGACGGCGTATTGCACGCTCATGACGGCGAGGTCGGCGGCTGGCAGGCACGCAAAGAGGCCGATGAGCAACCGCGCCACCGGCGTCCCTCCGGCGCGGATCGCGTAGTAATCGATGGCGGCGAGCAGCAGAGCCGTCACACCCGCAATTGCGGCGAGGTAGAACGCCGATGCCTGACGCAGAACGACGCGTCGCACCCGCGTTGCGGCCCTGGGGCGATACGCGAGGTCCGCTTCGAGATCGTCCCGGCCGCGATCGACGAGGTAGTAGCCGACATGCGCGCTGCACTCGGGCGCCGCGCTGGTGGTCGCCGCCTCGCGCGCGCTCTCAATGGCTTTCAGGGCGACGCGAACCTGGCCCTCGCCGCTCGTGGGAGCGAGCTCTTCAACGGCGCGGCGCTGGGCGTCGCGGCTGAGAAAATCCATCCGCGCGTAAGCGCCGGCCGGGTCGCGCTGGAGTACGCGTTCGACCAGGCTGACCGTTTCGACGTACTCCTGCCAGTCGAGCGTGGCGCAGAGGCGGAGGCTCGTGATCGCGTTCGCCATCGAAACTTGTGCGACGCCCTGACGCTGGTGCTCGCCTCGAATGGTCTCCTCAGCGGTCGTGTGCCGCGACGTGAGATCCTCGTCGACGGCGCCGCGGATCGCCGACAAGCCCATGCCGTACTCCCGGGCGCGGTGGAGGAGCTGAACGATGAAGGCCGCATCGGGCGCCGCAGGCAGTACCGGGCCGCCAGTGTCATCCGTCTTCAACACGTACTCGTCGGCGGCCCGGCGCGCCGCGCGTGCAGACAGGATCTCTTCGGAGAGGCGGCGCAGGTTTTCGATGAGCGCCAGCTTCAACGTGCTCGGCCATGCCCACAGCTCGCCCATGGTGAGTGGCGCGACCCGTTGATAACTATTGAGAAATCGGATCAGCTGCTGGCGATCGAGACGGCTGTCGCTGTGGCGAATCAGTTCGACGGCAAGTGCGTAGATGCGCGCGTGCCCCTCGTGCTCGCGCGACGCGAGTGTCGGCAGCGTGCGCGCATACGTGCGCGGCAGACTCCGGCGAATATCTGCGATCTCAGAGGTGATGAGGTGGAAGTTATCCAGGAGCCAGTCGGCGGCGGATACGACAAGCTCTCCATGGCGTACGTCGTCCGCCAGCGTACGGTACGCGGCGCGCAGGACGCGGACATTGTCTTCAAACCGGCGAAACGTGTCGCGCGGGCGCCGGCGCGGGTTCGGATCGATGGTGAACCGAGCGGCAAGCGCGACCGCGCGCTCTTCCAGTCGCTCGATGCTCAGAAGCTCGTCGCGAAGCGGCTTCTCAGCAGCGCGTGAGCTCCGACTTCGCGCCCATGGAATCTGCCACTTCACGAGTCGAGGAACCTGTCCGCCACGAGGGTGGCGACCGGAACAAACCGACGGCTGGACGACGTGAATGCCGGTGGGGCGGCGATCGACACTTGGCACCTCTTCATGCTGTCGCGAGAGCCGGCCGGCATGGCCGCGCGGCTCGGCAGCATCGACCGCTCAGGGTCAGCGCGTCTCGACGCGCTCGGTTTCCGCTTCCAGTTCTTCGATGCGTGTCTGTGCCCGGCCCTTGAGCGCCGCCGCATCGCGCGCGATGGAAGCCTCTCCTGCCCGCTGGATCTGCGGAACCCGTCGATCAAGGGCCGCGATCAGTTCGAGCAGTTCACGCAGGGCCTGGGAACGCGCTAGCGCCATTGGCGGCGACCAGGCCACGCGCCGTCCAGGCGCGACGTGTTCCAGACGTCACCGCAGATCGTGCATCGCCAGTAGCTCTCTGCGTCAGGACTCTTGGCGGTCGTCACGATCAGGGTCGACTGGCACCCCGGACACGCTGCGGGTGTGACGGCCGTCGCGGACGATGTCGCGGACAAAACGGACTCGAAGCCTTGCATGCCCCCCCCAGGGAGTGCTTTGGTGAGGGCTGAAGGCCTGACTGGCCGCAGGGCTCAGGAAAGCAGAAATGACGATCCAGTATACGCTCGACAGCGAGATTCCCCGGCAAATACGCAACATTTCCGATTCCTGTATAGTGGATCTCGTACTACCGCACTGAGCCCGCCAGCGTTCGAGCAGTGCCCCGCCTTTTACCGGGTGCGCGCCGACAGGCCCACTTCGGCCACCGATCGGAACGCACGAGTGCAGAAAAGGTCCTCGAAGGTCCGTCACTCAGCGCACATTCACGCGCGCATCGCCTCTCGGCGATATCAAGACCGACCCGAAGGAGGGTCCGCATCATGATGAACAATTTTTCTCGAACGTGGCTGCTCGGCGGCTGGATCACAGTCCTGGCTCTCGTCGTGACCGTCAGCGTCGCGATGGCCGCGAGCCTTTCGACGACGATGCTGCTCGTGGCGCTCGGTGTCGCACCCGGTATCGTCGTGGTTGCCATTCTGAAGGGCAGCGCGGCTTCGCCCACGGTTGCGGAGATTCTCCACACGGCGGATAGAACGGATGGTCGCCCATGACGCGCTCAGCCACGTTGGCGGCCACATGTGTTGCGGTCGTTCTGGCGACACAGGCCGTGCTTGCCCAGGACGGTGGCCATTACCGCGATTTTCAACTGGGGTCGAATCTGGAGTCGGTCGCGATGCTGACGGCCGTGTCCGCATCGCAGGCGAAGACCGTGCACACCCGGCCCGCCGTCATGCAGGACCTGCAGTGGCGACGACCGTACGCCAGCAGCAGTGGAGCGGCCGCTGCACCGGATCCGGTGCAGCAAATCGCCTTCAGCTTCTACAACGATCAACTCTTCAGGATGGTGATTGATTACGATCGCGAGCGGACGGAGGGCCTGACCGAGGCCGACCTCGTTGAGGCCATCTCGCGGATGTACGGTCCCGTCGTCAAGCCGTCGGCGAAATCCGCTCACGCGGCGGCCCAGGGCGACGAAGAGTCTGTGACACCGATCGGCCGATGGGGAAACACGGAGTACACGGCCGTGCTGTACCGATCCTCCTACGCGGCAGGTTTCCGGATGATCGTGACCTCGGCGCGGCTAAGCGCGCTCGCCCGCATCGCCGAGGCGCAGGCGCTTCGGCTGGACGAGCGCGAAGCGCCGCAACGGGAACGCGACCGCCAGAAAAAGGAAGCAAGTGACGCCCGTGCGTTGCAGGAGAAGGCGCGGCTCGCGAACAAGGTGGCGTTCACTCCGTGAATGGTGTCGGCCGAGATGACGCTCGACCCGTTAAACCTGAGCGTTCACAGGTCGAACAGCACGCTGACCGACTCGCCGATATGGATGCGTCGAATCGCTTCCCCGAGCAGCGGCGCGATCGGGAGAATCGTCATGTTGGGCAATCGCTTCTCCTGTGAAACCGGTACGGTGTCGGTCGTGACGATTTCCGCGATGTCAGGCTGAGAGGCAAGGCGCGCAATCGCCTTGCCCGTGAAGAGGCCGTGTGTACATGCCACCGCGATCCGCTTCACCCGCCGCTCGCGAAGCTTGTTCAACACCTCCACGACCGTGCCGCCGTTGGCGATCTCGTCGTCCAGGACGATGACGTTCTTCCCGTCGACATCGCCGACGAGCGTGTCGATGACCACGCGATCGTCGCTCAGACGCTTCTTGCTGCCGGCGGCCATGGGCAGCCCGAGGCTGCGCGCGAAGTGGGACACGGCCTTCGCGTTGCCGAGATCCGGCGAAACGACGACAGTGTTCTTCAACCTCTGGGCACGAAAGTGTCGGGCGAGCACCTCGAGTGCGTTCATGTGATCGACCGGCACGCTGAAGAACCCGTGCACCTGCGGGGAATGCAGCGTCATCGCGAGGATGCGGTTTGCGCCGGCGGTGACCAGGAGGTCCGCCACGAGGCGCGCGGCGATCGAAATGCGGGGCGCGTCCTTCTTGTCGGATCGCGCGTACGCGAAATGCGGGATCACGGCGGTGATCCGCGCCGCTGACGCGCCTCGTGCCGCATCCAGCATCAGGAGCAGCTCCATCAGATGGTGCTGCACGGGCGACGCCAGCGGCTGGACGATGAACACGTCCGCCTGGCGGCAGTTCGCCTCGAGCTGAACGCCCAGGCAATCGTTGCTGAACGTCGTGGTGGTCGAGGGGCTGAGGGGCACCTTCAGGCGTCTGCAAAGCGCCCGGGCCAGGTCGGGATGCGCATGCCCGCTGAAGACGACGATTCTGTTCATACGAAGACGGGCATCATACTCTTCTCTTCGAGGCCGCTCTGGCTTTTGCGTAGCCAGGCTTGATCACGTCGTAAATCAGCTGAAGGCGGCGCTTGTAGGGAATGAACGCACTCTTCATCGCGTTGATGGTGATCTTCTCGAGGTCGTCGAGGCCGAGCGTGAACGCCCGGTGGGCCAGATCGAATTCCTTCGTCATCGTTGTGTCACTCATCAGGCGGTCGTCGGTGTTCAGCGTGACCCGAAAACTGTACCGGTGGTAAATGCCGAAGGGATGCTGGTCGATGCTCTCGACGGCGCCCGTATGCACGTTGCTGCTCAAGCAGATTTCGAGGGGAATCCGTTTGTCGAGGATGTACTGGGCGAGATATCCCATTTTGACAATCTTCGTCGGCTCATGGTCGTCGAGCCCAATGTCCTCGATGAGTCGCGTCGCGTGCCCCACACGGTGCGCGCCACACCACTGGATGGCCTGCCAGATACTCTCTTTGCCGAAAGCCTCTCCGGCATGCACGGTGATGTTGAAATTCTCGCGTTGGATGTAGTGGAACGCATCGATGTGCTTCTTCGGTGGGAACCCGCCTTCCTCGCCGGCCAGGTCGAATCCGACGACGCCACGCTCGCGAAAATCCACGGCCAGCTCCGCCATCTCCAGAGACCGTTGCTGGTTCCGCATGGCGCAGATGATCACGCCGTACTCGACGCCGAAGTCTTTCCTGCCGCGCTCGAGGCCCGTCAATACGGCGGTCACGACTTCGTCCGCATGGAGTCCTTTGTCGACATGGAAAACGGGCGCGAAACGCGTCTCGACGTACACCACGCCGTCCCGGTGCATGTCCTCCATCATCTCGTAGGCGACGCGTTCCAACGCCTCTCCCGTTTGCATCACGCCGCAGGTGTGCACGAATCCTTCCAGATACATCGGCAGGCTGCCGCGCTGGGCGCCGCGGTGAAACCACCTGGCAAGATCGCCCGCGTCGGTGGTCGGAAGGCCTTTGTAACGCTGATCCTTTGCGAGGTCGACGATGGTGTACGGCCTCAGGCCGCCGTCGAGATGGTCGTGCAGGAGCACCTTGGGCAAGGACCGAATCAACGGGCTGTCAATCTTCATGGCGGCTCCCCGGCGACTCATGGTGCGCCGGGTGTCGCCACTTTAACAAGTCGTCGCGCCCCTCGTTCACTTCCGGCCCCGTTGCCAGCCAAGGCCCAGCGACATCACCAGCGAGGGTGCCCACTGACTGCTCGAGGACGAAACGACGCCCCGCGACGAGATGGTCTGAGTGGTCACCGAATAGAACGGCAGGATCGCATCCGCCTGCACGAACATGCGAATTGTCGTCGCACGCGCGAACTCGTAGCCAGCAGTCAGCTCACCCTGAAGCCCGCTGCTGTCGCCTCCGGTCGTGTAGTAGTACACGGTGCCAGGTGGAGTTCCCGGCGCCGTGGGCCCAGCGCTGACTGGTTGGTTCAGGTTGATGCTGGTATGACCCCAGCTCAGACCGCCACCGAAGTACGGCGTCGAGTTGGCGTCCCGGTGGATCATGTACAGCCCAGACAGCTTGAGCAACGACGCGCTGTCTGCAGAGACGGCAGCGCTGGCGTAGTCCGAATTGCTCATCTGAAAATTGAGGAAGGAGACGTCGATCGCCACTTTGTCGAGCTCCGCGCGATAGCCCAATCCGAAAGACGGCACGCCATAAGTACGATCGCCGAAAATTCCGCCGTACCCGAGACGCGCGTAGAAGAAACCGTCCGAATGGACGCGCTGCGCTGAGGCCTGGGCGGCGGTGACGTTCGTGCGATCGACGACGCCGAAGCCGGTCATCGGACGTCCGGTCTCGAGCGATCGGACCATCTGGCTGTACAGAGCCGGCAAGTCGTCGAGGCCCAGGGCGGTTCCTTCTCGATCGCCCTTTGGCCCCGAGAGGGTGACCGTTATCGTGTTGCCCAGCTTGACGTGAGCCAGGACGTAGGGGGTTGCGCAATCGGCTACGACCTGCTCACCGGCAGATGCGAACTGCCGATTCAACAGGAGCACTGCGGCCGTGCGGTCGTCCTGGCTGAGCGTGTCGTGCGATTCGTCGATCCTGATGCAAACCTGCGCCTGCGCTGCGGCGGCGATAGGGCAGAGAAACAGGGCGAAAACTGCCACGCGGATGATATTGCTACGCATCACACCCTCCCACACCAGGGGATGCGCCGCCAGCCCGCAAACCGGCTCACGGGGGACCGAAGTTCAGGTGTCACAAAATCGATACAGCCGAAGGATGACGCCGTACGATGTCGAATTCCGGCGGGCCCGTTCGATTATCCAGTGGAAGAGCGGAGGGAGATATGCCCATGAAAATGCATACATACGTCAATTTCGCCGGGAAATGCGCCGAGGCGTTCCGCTTCTACGAGAAGCATCTTGGGGGAACGATTGGAATGATGATGACGCACGGCCAGGCACCCGATCAGAGCAAAGTCGACCCGAAGTGGAAGGACGCGGTCCTGCACGCTCGCATGTCGATCGGGGGCAGCGAGCTGTCGGGCGCCGATATCCCGAGTGCTCAACCGATGCGTAGCGCGTACCTGACGGTCGGCGTCGACAGCGATACTGAAGCCGAGCGCATCTTTTCGGCGCTCTCCGATGGTGGCGAAGTGTTCATGCCGATGCAGGAGACGTTCTTCGCCACGCGATTCGGACAGCTGCGGGATCAGTTCGGCATCAACTGGGTGATAATCCGCGAGCGGCCGATGCCTCCGCGTGCCTAGATGATTTTCACCAAACGCATTCGCGAGGGAATCCGGCGTGGAAGAATCAGATGCAGCATTCGCATCGGGACGCGCCCGCGTGTCAAGGTGGGCGTCGTTACCACATGGACGAGGGCCACATTATTATCGATTCGATAGCGCCGATTGCCGTGACCGACGTCACCTACGATCCGAATCGCAAGACACGGCCGCGGCGACAACGTGTACTTGATTCGGTTCCATCACTTGCCTCCGGCCGCGTGGGACACGCGTCGTCACGGGCCTTAGTTCAGAGGGCAACAGTCACGCGCAAGAAGGTCGCAGGAATGGAGGTGGCATCCCCGCGCGGACTCTTGTTTTGACTGTCGAACAGAACCTCCAGCTCCTTCTGCAGATCAGCTGCGCGGCCGTTCTTCTCTGCAGCGTCGAATGCATTCATGGTAGGCCCGTAAAATTCTCTAAATGACGCGACAAGCTCTGACGGTGCGCCGGGAGAGTTGAAGGTGTACGTGTCCCTGACGAAGGAGATCTTCTCTTTCGGAACTCCCGCGCCCCCAAACCGCTCGATCACGTTGTTCTCGACCCCCCACGTCATTGGGCTGATGAAGCCTTCCGGCGGTGGCGGTGAGTACGAGGAGCTGATTTTCAGAATCTGAGCCACCAGTGTCGGATCGTTGGGAATCCAGTTACCCATGACGATCCGACCTCCGGGACGGGTCACCCGCACCATCTCCTTGGCCACTTCAAACGGCTTTGGTGCGAACATGGCGCCAAAGATGCTCACGACGAGATCAAACGTGTGATCGTGCAGTTCGTGCAAATTGGACGCATCGCCTTCCTGAAACCTGCAGTTCGTGAGACCCGCCTCTTTGGCGCGTCTGTTCCCAGCCTCGACAAGGTTGCTCGCGATATCGACGCCCAACACGTCCGCTCCGATTCTCGCCTCTGGCAGTGCCGTCGTTCCATCGCCGCATCCAAGATCCAGAACCTTGAGCCCTTTCGTGATTCCCAGTCCCTTGACGAGCGTCTCTCCGCTCTCTCTCATGCTTGCCGCAATGCGCGTGAAGTCGCCTTTTTCCCACAGTGCTTTGTTTGGATTCATCGGAGCGTTCCCTCCCAGTCTTCTATCCTGAGGATCGCGTGCGCGATCTTCATCCACGGAACCGACTTGTGCACGTTCGCATACATCACCAATGTCTGGCCCGCAATCAACACCGGCAATACGTATAAGTACACCGGATGCACCGTCCGGTTCGCCAGCCAGTCGCGGAGCACACCCAGCAGAATCAGCATATCCACGCCCGCATAGAAGGTCGCCGGCGGCAGCAGCCATTCCGGAAATCGTCCCCAGCCGGCCGCCGTCAGTGCGCAGGTTGCAATCAAGATCAGCCGTCGATGAAACTCCGGCTTCTTCCTCAAGAAGATGGCCGGCACAAACGTCGCGATGAACACCACCATGTCCCACATCGGAATGATCATGTCCGCGTCGGCATTGTTCATCTGCAATTGCGCCATGTCGAACCGCGCCATCGTCACCGCCGTGGCGACTCCCACGACCGGGATCAGCACTCCGAGCCCCACGCCAAACCAGCCGATCGTCCGATGAATCCGCACGTTGTGCGTCCGCACCAGCCCGCTCTGCAAGATGACGAACAACAGCCAGCCCGTGAATATCGCGGCGTGAAAATACAGTAGCCGGGGCCGCGGGATCTTTGGATGGATCAAGTTCTGGTCGATTGTGTGGCTGAAACCGTATACGACCACGGCCGCAACGAGCAGCGACATCATGAAATAGAAGTTTCGCTCCACAAAGCTCGCGCGAGTCTTCTTCACTGGGATTCCTGGGAGGAACCGACGCCGTGTTTCAGTTAACGTGCGACGGCGGATGCGTTGCGCGGATTCTACTACGCCAGCCAGGCTGTCCGCGGAGCCCAGATCGCTACTTAGCGGCCATGATCTCCAGACCGGTGAAATAGCCGTCGGTGCCTGGTCCGATCCAGAGGGCCACGCCGCCCGAGGAATCACCGAGTTTGAGATCGTTCACAATCAGGCCTTCGTCCCTTCGACCGTGATGCGATAGGTGGTCCAGACGCCCGGCTCGAGGTCGACGTAACTCTCATATTGCGCCGGCGCCTGCTGGCGGGAAACCGCGAAGCTGACGTGTGGGTGCGGCTGTACTGCGTGGAATGATTGCGGCGGACCTGGTCATCGGCGCGGCCGTTGGTCGGACGCAGATAGATGTACTCGAACTGGCCGCTCTGAAGACGGAAGGCGATTCCAACACATCTGCGCGCGGTGTCTGGGGCGCCGGCGGCGGGACGCCCCGCCAGTTCCACGTTGATCGCGCCGTTGTGAAAGACGGAGTCCTTCACGATCGCGTATGCTTCGCCATTGGCCACTTGGCCGTCTTCCGTGATCTTGACCGCCCGCTTGCCGAGATACTCGACGGATTCCAGTTTCGCATTGTGCGGAATCAACTGACCAACGGTTTGAGCGGACCCTGGTGACGCGAAGGTGATGACAACATAATCACGCTGAAAGAGGGCGCCGACGATGGATCCGATCCGACGCAAGATACTGAAAACGGGCGCGGCGGCGACGGCGATGGCCGCGGCGCCGCGCGCATTCGCTCAACAGACCGGGCAAGGAGGAGCGGCCATGTCCTTCTACGAAAAAGGCCCCGTTCGCATCCATTATGAAGAGTACGGTTCCGGCTTCCCGTTGTTGCTCATCGCCGGCGGGGGACTGAACTCGACGATCGCTGCCTTGAACAACCCCTTCAACGCGATCGAGGAGTTCAAAGGCGAGTACCGCTGCATCGCGTCGGATCTGCGCAACGCGAACGGCGGCCAATCCTCAGGCCCGCTCGAGGTCGACCGGCCCTGGGATGCGTATACCGATGACCATCTCGGTCTCATGGATCACCTGCGCATCCAGAAGTTCCTGGTGATGGGCTTCTGCATCGGCGGCCCCTTCATCTGGAACCTCCTGCGGCGGGCGCCCGATCGGATTGTCGCAGCCGTGCTGGCGCAGCCGAGCGGGTCGCGTCCGGAGATGCGCGATCTCTTCTATGAAACCAATATGCAGGGCTGGGGTCCGGCGCTGACCGCCCGCCGGCCCGACGTCACGAGGGAGATGGTCGACCGATTTCTGACCAAAATGTACCGCACCAACGCCGACTTCGTGTTCACGGTGACCCGCGATTTCGTGCGCACGTGCCAGACGCCCGTACCTGATCCTGCCGGATGATATTCCGGCGCATCCGTACGCCGTCGCCATGGAGGCCGCGATGCTCGCGCCGAACGCTGAAGTGAGCGTGTTCCCGTGGAAGGAGCCCAAGGAAAGGATTCCCCTGGCGGTGCGTCAGATCCGTTCCTTCCTCCGCGCGCATCGGCCGGCTTCGGCGTGACGGAACTTATTGGCCGCTCGACGATCGGATCGTGGACCATTTTGCCAAGAGCGCGCTGCGATCGACTTCGGCGCCATCGAGGTACACGGCGGCGATCTTCCGCGCGTTCACGATGTTGTCGAGCGGATTCGCGTCGAGCACAATGAAGGCCGCCGATTTTCCCGTCGCGATCGTGCCGAGCGAGTCGAGTCCGAGGACGGCTGCCGAGGTGCGCGTCGCGGCGACGATCGCTTGAGAACCGGTCAAGCCGGCCTTCACCAGAAGCTCCAGCTCCACGAGTGAGGCGAGGCCGAAATAGCCGCCACCGGTCACACCGCCGGTGTCGGTGCCGAGGGCAAGCTTGACGCCGGCACGATTCAGCGCGGCCACGTTTCGCAACAGACGTTGTGCACTGTCGGTCGATCCTGGCGTCGAAAAACCATCGGCCAGCAGTTTGATCTCCGCTCCGGACAACGTGTCCTGGACGAGCGGCTCGTCGATCCACGCAGGCTTCTTTCCATAAATCGCCGTTCGTTCACCCCAAAGCGTCTCGACGAAGAACACATTCGGACGATCGCGCAGCATCGCGATCAGCTCCTGATCGATCTCCTTGTCACGAACGACGTGGCCGAAGCCGTCGACGCCCGCGCGAAGCAAATCCTTCGCATCCTCGAGCGCCGAAATGTGGGCCATGACGCGGATGCCGTGCTTGTGCGCTTCGTCGATGATTGCGCGATAGAGATTCGGTTTCAGCTTGTCGACGGTGCCGCCGCGATCGTCGACCCAGATCTTGATCATGTCCGGATGACTGGCGGCGAGCTCCTGCACGTCTCGCCGGGCCTCGGCCTCTGTCGTGACGCCGTACGGCGCGTCGCGCATGGGCACTCCCGGTCCCGCGTTCGGCATCGCCAGGCCCCGGCCGGCGGTGAGATAGCGTGTTCCCGGATGCGCCTGCTGTCGGATCTGAAACGGCAGAATGCCGCGACCGGTGCCGGCTTCGAGCACAGCGGCGACGCCGTGGTACGAGAACCGATCGAGCTCGTCCAGCAGGTTGTCGCGCGTGTAGTTCTCCGTGGTGAAAGTCACGCCCTTGCGGTAGCCGAGATGCACATGCGCGTCCACGAGCGCCGGCATCACCGTCTTGCCGGTGAGATCCACACGACGTGCGCCTGCCGGCGGTCGCAGGGATCCCTTCGTGCCGATCTGTGTGAATCGCCCGTTCTGAACGACAAATGCGGCAGCTTCTATCGGTGCGCGTCCATCGCCGGCAATCAGCCGTGCGCCCTCGAAGACGGTGGCCGGCGTGCTCTGTCTTGACGACGGCGTGTCGAGCGGTTCGAGTTTGACGATCGATGCGCCGTGATTGTTGCCGACCCAGAAGGTCACCGGCCCCGTTGGCGTCGTCCCGTTGTCCACGAAGACGCGCCGAACGTTCGTCGAGCGCGGCAGGAGATACTCGACGAACTCACTGCTTTTCGGATCCAGACGCAGAATCCGATCGTTGTACTCACCACCCGACCAGACGTCACCGTTCTTGTCCACCGTGACGTCGTACGGCCACGCGCCAGGCGTCGGGACGGTCCATTCCTGAAAGCGCTCTGTCCGCGTGTCGAATAGTCCGATGCGATCGCCGTTGTTCTCGCCGAACCACAGGCGATCCTGCGAATCCATCATCCCTCGTCGCGGCCCGGAATGCGGCGTCGGCGTCTTGAAAATGCGGATCTCACCGCTTCGAGCGTCGATTCGCCCGACGTCCTCGGCGCCGAGCACGAGAAAGTACCCGTTGTTCTTCGAATCGGGAATGACGTCGTACACGTTCGGCCGCGGGATCGTGTACGGCTCGAATACGTCAAACGCGCCCGACGCCAGATGGAGCCGCAGCACCGTGTAGGTCCCGGCATCCTGGAGCCAGACGTTGCCATCCACGTGGGATCGGTCGGGACTGACCTGGTTGATCTGAACGTGCGGTCCGTTCCGATCCGCCGGCAGACTCCACGTCTGAAACGTTGCCGTCCGACGATCGAACTTCGCGATGCCGCCCTGAAACTGCATACCAAGCCACAGGTTCTCGTCCTGGTCGAAGCGAACGCCGAGAATTCCGGTCGGCGCTTGCGGCTTCAACGTTGGAATCGGGTACTCGACGACCTGTCCGGTCTTCGGATCGAGCGCGCCGAGGATCTGCTCGCCGAAACTTGCGTACCACGCAAGACCCTGCGAATCGACAATGACGTCGTGCGGCTGGCGCGTGCGCTGTGGGAGGTCGTACTCCGTGTAGATCACCTGCGTCGCTCGCCCCTTCGGCCGCGGCTGTGTCTTGAGGGCGTAGGTCCACGCGGATCCTGCGCTCAGGTTGAGTCTCGTCAGATACTCGGCCTGGCGGCGCCATGTGACACGACGCTGCTCGGGCGACTCCTGGCCGCCGCCGATCCTCGGCGCCGGCAGCTTCTGGATCTTGAGCGGGAATGAGAGTTGCGGATACGTGGACATGCGTTCGATCACAGCTACCATCCGATCCGCGTCGTAGTGAGTCCGCACGATCCGTTCGAGCGTGTGGCAGTGCGTGCAGCCGCGGATCGATGTCTTCTCTGCTTCCGTCCCTGGAAAACTCGCGAACCACTCGGCGTTCGTCAACTGCGATGCCAGGTCGCGCGTCTTCTCCAGCTTCAGATTGAGGGTGGTGGTCTTCTGTGAGGCGACGGCCGCGGTCGCGGCGCGCTCGAGATCGTAGCCGGCCGCGCGGATTCGCAGCTCGTACTCGCCAGGCGCCAATCGCGATTGAGGAAAGCGATACCGGCCCTCGCGATCGGAAACGACAGTGGTCGTGATCGTGGACGCGGTTTTCTTCGCGCTGACCAGCACTCCCTCCATCGCCCCTTCGTCAGCCGACGAGACTCGGCCGGTGAGCGCAATCGGATCGCGAGCTTGGGCCACGAGCGGAGGAATGCGGGCGGGCAGAGACACCGCTCCGCAGACAATCGACAGGAGCGACAACGCGGCTGATCGCATGGAAGCCCTCCAGCGTGGCGGCGCGAAAACATCCCTTTCCATCGTGTCCGAGAACGCGCTCTCGCCAGTCACCGCTGGCGAGTTGATGGCTGAGCTGGCTGCACGTACTTGTCGAACCACGCGACGACACGGGTCAGGCGATCGACGAGGTGTTTGTCTTCGCGCAGACCGTGACCTTCGCGCGGGTAGAGCACGAGTTCGGTCTCGACGTTGTACCGCTTCAGCCCGCGATAAAACTGCTGGCTCTGGCCGATCGGATCGGTCGTGTCGTCTTCGCCCTGGAGGAGCAGCGTCGGCGTCTTGACCTGCTTGACGTAGGTCATCGGTGACGCCTTGATGAAGCCGTCGAGCTTTTCGTACGGCGTGCCATAAAACCACTCGTCGTACGCCGATCCATTCTCCGTGCCGAATTCGCTCGCCATGTCGATGACCGGCGCGCCCGACACCGCCGCCTTGAACCTCGTCGTCTGCGTGACGGCCCACGCGGCTATGTAGCCGCCGTAGGACCATCCGCCAATGCCCAGGCGACCAGGGTCCGCGACGCCGCGCGCGATCATCGCGTCCACGCCCGCCATGACGTCCTTGAAATCACCGCCGCCCCAGTCGGCGCGGTTCGCTGCGACGAACGCGTGTCCGTAGCCCGTCGAGCCGCGAATGTTGGGATACAGCACCGCGTAGCCGCGCGCGACGAGCAGTTGTCCCCACGGCTCGAAGCTGTCGGTCCAGCGTCCTGTCGGCCCTCCGTGGACGAGGACGACCAATGGCCATCGCTCGTGGCTGGTCGCTGATGGCTTCAAGAGGGCCGCTTCGATTTCGACGCCATCAGTGCTCGTGTACTTGACGAACTCCGGCCCCACGACGGGGATCGACGACCATTTCTCGTTGAAGGTCGTTACCGGACGTGCGCGTGCGTTCGGCGACTTCACCCAGAGCTCCGGCGCCCGTGTCGCCGTCTCGCCCGCGAACGCCACCGTGCCCGACCCCGATCGCGCAAAGGCGGACGGGTTGACGTCGATCCCGGCGATCACTGTTGGTCTGCCGCGGCGATCGATGAAGGCGATCTCGCTTCTGAATCCGCGTGCCACCGTGACGGCCACCGAATCGTTGCCGACCCAGCGCGGCTGGGACAAGGGGCGATCGACTGTGGCCGCCGTGACGTTCTGCGGCGGGCTGCCGGCGACCGGTTGCAGATAGAGATCGTGCGAGTCCGGACCGTCCACGCGGGCGCCGATGTAGGCAAGTGTCATCCCGTCCGGCGAGAGCGCGAAGCCGCCGAGCGGTCCACGGGGCGCGGCGATCTCGACGAAGTCACCGACATCGACATTAATCGTGTAGAAACGCTCGGTCCATTGATCGACCTCTGGTCTGGATGTCGCGATGGCAACGAGCCGATCGCGGCCCGGCATCCATTCAATCTGCCGGATTTGCCACCGGCTCGAGGTGACCTGCTTGAGTGCTCTCGTGCTCACGTCGACGATCCAGACGCGAGCGTGACGATCGTCCTTGTCGACGACGCGGCCGTCGTCTTTGTCTTTCTCGCGCGCTTGCTGGGAGTCGGTCTTTGGCTCGTTCATCAGGAGCGCGATGCGGCGACCATCCGGCGACCAGCGGAACGCGGCGACCGCCTCCTTACGATCCGTCAGCTTTTCCGCCTCGCCGCCGGCAAGCGATAGCAGGTACAGCTGTGCGGTACCGTCGCGATCCGAGGTGAATGCGATCGACATGCCATCGGGAGACCATCGCGGCGAACCGTCGCTTTTGTCCGAAAACGTGAGCTGACGCAGCTGTCCGCTCGCGACGTCCATCATCCACAGCGCCCGCGCCCGAGTCGCGCCTTTCGGCGGATCGGTCACCGTGAAGACGAGGCGCGACCCGTCGGGAGAGAAATCGAGATCGCCAATCGATCGGCGATCGAGCGTCTGCTCGGGTGTGAGTGGTGCGGCGGAGAGCGCAACAACGGCTGCCGCGCCCATGAGGACGGAAAGAAGAGCGCTCTTCATGACTTGGTGCGAGTCAAATTAGCACGATCAGCGCGGTCCTCATCGATCTTCCGTTGGGGCGTCGGGACCTGCGGCCCCCGGCTTAAGCGGCCGCAGGTCAACCGCTCAGAAAGTGACACCAACTTGAGCCTGGTAGACCCTCGGCGTCACGAAATGCGTTCCACTGAACGTCGATAGGAAGTTGTAGAGCGCCTCCCGATTCGTGAGGTTCAGCACGCTGAACCGCACGCGCAGCTTCGCCCGGCTGGACTGCAGCAGGTTGTCCGCGCCCAGGCCCAGATCGATCAGATGGCGGGGTGCAATCCGCGACGGATTGGTGACATCGTCGGCCGTGCCCTGAGCAGGAATTCTGAGCCGCGTGGCTCCGTAGTTCGACGCCGTGCACTCGGCGGCGGTGAGCGGCGCGCCCAGCGAAGCGAACGAGTTCCCGCAGAAGAATCCAATAGCCGTCTGTTGATCGGCGGTCAGTCCCAGCGCATCTTCGAGGCTGCCCACGGCGCCGGCCACCAGACCGGAGTCGTACCGCCAGGACAGCGCCGCCCACGCACCATGTGTTTTCTCGAACACGTACTGCAGGTTGGTTGTCGCATTGAACTTCTGATCGTGGTCGATTCGAAAGTCGCCCTCGGGCTGCTCCAGCAGAATCCCTCCGACGCCCGGCGGCGAGTAGATGGCGTTGGTATGCGCCATGACGACGAACGCGCTGAAGCCCTTGTGCTCGACGAGGTTGACGCGGCCGGTAAAGCCGTCGATGCGCGAACGGTCCCAGGCGACCGGGAACGCAATCGGCGTGTCGAAGAGCACCCCGAAGTCGTAGCCGTTGTCCGTGTGCTTGTTGAAATACCCGACGTCCACGACGATCCAGCGGCCAAACCCCTGTTGGACGCCGAGCTCGATCTGGTGGCGTTTGCCCGGCGGAACCGGGGCTCCCACGCCGAACAGGCCGTTCAGCCCGTAGCCGGCTGAGAGCAGGAGATTCTCGTTGTAGGGCGTCTCCATCGTGCGCCCGTAGGACGCGCGCAGCACGGTGCCGCTGCGGGGGACGGCGTAGGAGACGCCCAAGCGCGGCTGCAACAGCGTCGCCGAGGTCAGGCCACCATAGTGATCCAGGCGCAGACCCAGCTTGAAGCTAACGTCGCCGGCCTTGATGTCGTCCTGCACGTAGGTCGACTGCTGCTTGATCGTAAACGACTGATCGTAGGCGAGCGGCGAGCCGCCGTTCGTGAGATCAAACGGCGCGAGGGCCTGGTTGAAGTCGCCGTCCTCGCCCGCGAACGCCGGGTCGGTCGGATCGGTGATACCGAACGTGAACCGCTCGTGCAGCTGCGTGGCAGTGATCGTGCCGCCGAACTTCACGTTGTGGTTGCGGGCACTGATTGACAGATCGGCTTTGACGCCCATGTTGAGCAGCGTTCGGTCCTGGCTGACGGTGGCCGGCGCGTCGTCGAACGGGTCCGCGCTCGGCGAGTACGTGACATGGTCGCGTCGCGCGAAGCCGTTCGCGGTGAACAACATGTTCGAGTCCACTACGCGGGAATACCCGGGCGCGATGTTGAAGGTCGTGATGTTCTGGTGCTGATTCTGCGCGATGGTGTCGTACGTATTGGGCACGTCGAAGCTGGAGTTCGCATACTGCACGTTCAAGTGCAACGTGTCGAAATCGCCTGGGTGGTAGTCAACGCGATCGAACAGGGAGGCGTTGTGCCCCGTGTCGTGCAGCGCCTGAAATTCCGGCGGGTCGAGGAATCGATCGGTTTTGAGACCAGACACCGACAGAAAGTTGCCGACTGTGTGCGAGCCGGCCCCCATGTTCACCTCACCGCTCGGGCTGCTGAAGGACCCGTAGCCAAACGACGCGCTGCCGGTCGGCTTCGGCTGATCCAGACCCGACTTGGTCACGATGTGCACGACGAGGCTGCTCTTGTCGCCGTACTCGGCGGGCGCCACGCCCGTGATCACCTCGAGGGACTGCACGGCATCCTGCGGGATCTGATTCGAATAGAGTCGGCTCTGCTGATCGGTGATCGGCTGGTTGTCGATCGCGAACTGCGTCTGCGCGTGGTCGCCGATGGGGTGAAAGAACCCGTTGGAGTCTGCGACGACCCCTGGAGACGCCATCATCACGACCTGGTTCAAGCCGCCGGACGACGTCTCGATCGGCAGCTTGTCGATGAGGCTCTGATCGATGTCAGTGTGCGCGGTCGGATCGCGTTCGAGCAGATCCTCGGCATGCCCGACCACGTCCACGGCCGCCGTCGCTGACGCCAGCGCGAGGGTCAGGTCGAGCGTGATCGGCACGCCGCTTCGGACGTCGACATCGCGCTCGAGCGTCCGAAATCCTTGAGCCTCCACCGACACGTGGTACGGATTCGGGGCGAGATTGCCGAAGATGTAGCGGCCGGACGCGTCGGTGGTCGTCGTCCGGGTGAACCCGGTGACCGGGTTGCTGATCCTGACCTGGACGGCCTGCATCACGCCACCAGTCGGATCCCTCACGGTGCCTTGCACTGTGCCCACGCCGCCCAGTCCCTGTGCGAATAGCCGCGGCGTCGAGCCAAAACCAATCAGAAGGACCACAAGACACGCTGCGCCACGAGGGCGCACCCATTGCCCAGCCATATACCCCTCCGCCATTCGCGCTCGATCTGCGAGCGCAGACACCGATCCGTTCAGGAATCGAGGCGTGACAGCGAGAGAGCTGGCGGTGCGCGGGAGGAAACCGCAACGGCGAATGGATTGGATGTGGCCAACCCTGCGACGACGCGGAATGGTGCGGACTGGACGGTGAGGGTGACACGCTCGCCGCGCGCAACGAGTGCTGTATGGAGCAGTCGGAGCGAGTGGCAGATGTAGCAGTGGTCCCCGGTGGTCGACGATCGAGCTGCCGAGAATCGGTGCGCCTCGTGATCGTGCTGCAGGACGACGTTGCTTTCGGGATCGTCGCCGCCGATGTGCCCCCAATCGACGGCGCCGCCGCAGACGATCAGCGCGAGAGCCGCCGTGATGACTCGGCTTATGACGTGCTTACGCGCAAGGCGCAACGACATCTTCGCCCAATGTACTGAGCGCCCCGAAATCTTGTCAATCAGCGTCACGCACATTGAAACAACACGCATGACGTTTGACATGGGCGTCACTCGACCAGCGGCGGGCAGCTCATGCGATGCGCGTCGTCGCGCGATCTCCACGCCTAAACGCAGCAGAGCCGGCGAAGCTCATCAGCTTGTCGTCCTGCTTTCTGCTGTTTGCTATTGATTCCTAACGTGGAGCGGCATAGATTCCACGCTCCGTCCGAGTCCTTCCCCTCCGGTAATGCAGATTGACAGGAGAGGCTGCATGTCTTCCACAGCCAGAAGCCCAATCGTCGTCGCCTTCAAAACCCTGCTGATTGTCGTCGCGGCAGTGGCACTCGGCTCCGCCGACGACTCACGCCGAGCGCCAACCCAGTTCAACGAGTTCACCGTCGCGCAGCTGCAGGACGCCATGAACAACGGTCGGCTCACGTCGGAACGGCTGACCCAGTACTACATCGATCGCATTTTCGCGCTCGATCAGAACGGTCCCGGCGTCAACTCTGTCATCGAGCTCAATCCCGACGCGATCGAGCTGGCGGAGAGAGCCGATGCGATGCGGCGGCGTGGGGCGACCTCCGCAACGTACCCGCTCCTCGGCATCCCTCTACTGCTGAAGGACAACGTCGATACCGGCGACAAGATGCAGACGACCGCAGGGTCGTTCGCGCTGGCTGGCGTGCCGGCGGTACAGGACTCGACGGTGGCGGCAAAGCTGCGTGCCGCTGGGGCCGTGATTCTGGGCAAGACGAACCTGTCCGAATGGGCGAACTTCCGCTCCACACACTCGTCGAGCGGCTGGTCGGGACGCGGCGGCCTCACGCACAATCCCTACTCGCTCGATCGCAACGCGTGCGGGTCCAGTTCGGGATCGGGCGCAGCGGCGGCCGCAAACTTCGCGGCGATCTCGTTCGGCAGCGAAACCGACGGCAGCATCGTGTGTCCGGGAAGCGTCAACGGCGTCGTGGGCTTCAAGCCGACCATTGGCGTGGCGAGCCGCGCGGGCGTCGTTCCCATCTCGCATACGCAGGACACGGTCGGGCCGCATGGACGTACCGTGGCGGACGCAGTCATCGCTCTGAACGCGATCGCCAGCCGGACGTCTGATCCGCGCGATCCGGCCACTGGCGGCGTCCCCCTCGGATGGCAAGCGTGCAATCCCGTCTGCAACGGAACACCGCTGCCAGGGAAGAACCGGCCGACCCTTCCAGCCAACTATTCGGCGTTTCTGAATCCCACTGGACTGAACGGCGCACGCCTCGGACTCACGCGGCAGGGCATCCAATTTGCCCCGCCACAGGTCGTCGCGGCGTTCGATGCCGCCGTTCAGGCCATCAAGAACGCCGGCGCCACTATCGTCGACCTGGATGATCCCGTGAACAACTTCAGCTTCTCACCGCCCGACGGCGAGTTCCTGGTCCTCGAGTACGACCTGAAGGTCGATCTCACCAATTACTTCCACACGCGGGTCGGCGTGCCGGTCGCTGGCGGTAATCTGCAGAGCGCAATCAATTTCAACAATGCGCACGCGACGGCGGAAATGCCGTACTTCGGCCAGGAAATCTTCATTCAGGCCCAGAGCCTGACGCTCGATCCGAATTTCTGCCAGCCGGGCTTCACGTCAGCGGTTCTGCCGACGACGGCGACGTGCATGTCGTACAACGACGCGTTGAAGATCGATCAGATGGCCGGCGCCAGCCTGGATCACGCACTGGCTGCTTTTAGTCTGGACGCGATCCTGGCGCCCACCGATAGCCCGGGCTGGACGACCGATCTGATTCTCGGTGATCACTTCCTGTTCGCCAGTTCGGGCCTGGCGGGGCCGTCGGGATACCCGATCATCCAGGTGCCGGCGGGCGAGGTGCTCGGCATGCCCGTGGGCATCAGTTTCATTGGCACCGCCTTCAGTGAGTCGACGCTGATCAGGCTCGCGTCGGGGTTCGAAGCGGTCACGCACGCCCGGTCCCAGCCAACGTTCGCACGTGACATCACGAAGACGCACACCTCGGGAACGACGTTGGTCCATCCTCCCGATGATCACGGCAGGAGGCCGCGCCACCCGCACCACATGTAGCCTGACTGTCGCACGAGGTTCGGTGTCCGTCGGTCTTCGACCACGGCAGCGTCAACTGCTGCCGTGGTCGCTTCCGAAAGATAGCGGCCTCTCATCACTCGACCAGCAGCGGGCAGGTCATGCAATGCGCCCCGCCGTTGCCCACGAACAGTTCCTCGCACGGAAACGTGTCGAACTGCCACCCGTGTCGCGCCATCTCCACGCCTACTCGATGTGCGGTGTCGAATCCGACGGCCCGCCGCGACCGCTCGGTGACGACCACATTCAGGTGCCCCCCGCGGCGCTCCTCGTAGCTGATCGGAATGCGCGTGAAACCGCGCGCGTCCAGATATTCGAGCATCCCCACGTGTCGCACGCCCGGCGTTCCCCGCTCGTACAGTCGGCAGGGAAACACATTCAAGGGCGGTTCGTGGACAAGACAGAGCTTTTCATCGACGACCATGAAGATGCCGTCGATGTGGATGTGACCATCCGGCAGCGGCACTTCGAGGAAGTAGCCGAGCCCGCAGGCAAAGACCAGCTCGCGCAGTGTACGGAGACCGGGTCCGGTTGCGCGATCGCACAGTGAGGCAACGACGGTGTCGTCTCCAATCATCGTGACACCGCCGCCCTCGAGATATCCCGGCGGCTCAATGGCGCCGAGGATCGGAATCCCGAGTCGCTTGAACGCACGGGCCAGCATTTCCTCGTCGCCCTGACGTCCTTTCAGCCAGGGGCCCATCAGCACGGCGCCTTGCGAGAACACGGCTGCCAGATCGCGCGTGTACGTCATGTTCGGCCGCCGCGCGATGTACCGTACGGCGTCCGCATCGTCGGCGAGGACATCCGAAAGCAGCACCACCTCCACGCCGTGGGCGTGGAAGCGCTGCAGCATGGCGTCGTAGTCGGCGAGAAATGTCGCATGATCGACCGGCCGCTCGAAGTTGAACTCCGCGAGGGTGTGCTCGGTGACGACGTCCAGTTCCGAACCGGGCCGATGCATCAACACGCGCCGAAGCGATCCGTAGGCATTCGGCACTCCAAACGACGGCCTCACCGTGATCCCCTCCGCGTCCAGAGGTAGGCCGGCACCGCTGTTGCCGTGAGCGCCGCGCCAATGAACGTTTCGTACGGGTTGAAGATGACGGCGCTGACGAGAAACCCGAGGATGACGACGATGTAGATGAGTGGCACGACGGGGTACCCGGCGTCCGAAAACCCGGATGCGGCCAGGATTCCCGGCGCGCTCGAAACACGGCCGCCACCATGAGGATGTTCGTGAGCTGAAGGGGCACGACGAAGAAGTTGACGATCCGCGAAAACGTCCCGAAGGACCATAACGCGATCGTTGTTGTGACACCGGCGAAAATCAGCGACCCGACCGGTACCGATGTTCGTGGTGAGACCGCAGAAAGGGCGCGGAACAAAGGCGAGGCGGACGCCGCAGGCGCTTCGGCTGCGTATTGGGCCGCCGCGGTGAAGAACAGCCGCGGCAGCGTCATGACGAGTCCGCCAAGCGCACCGATAATCGACACGAGTATCAACGCGTTCAACCATGGACCGCCAGCGGGACCGAACGCCGCTTGCGCGACCTGGGTCGCCACCGCCGTCGGCGAGGCCCGCATCGCATCCAGCGGCACAACGCGCAAGTAGGCATAGTTGACGACGAGATACAAGAGAGTGATGCCGGCGACACCGGATGCGAGCCCGAGCGGCAGGTTGCGCTGCGGCTCTTCGACCTCAGCTCCGAGGTACGACACATCGATCCAGCCGTCGTAAGTGAAAAGCACTGCGGCGATTCCCATTCCCACGAAGCGGACGAATGCCCAGACCCCGACGGCATGGGCGGTGGCAGCCGGACCAGCGGCCGCGGCCGGATTGATTCGTACGACAGCATCGGTCAGGAACAAACTGCCGCCAACAAGGCCGAGCAAGCCCGCCACTTTTGCGGCGGTCAACAGGATCTGCGTGCGGCCGCCCCACTGGACGCCCAGCAGGTTGATGCCCACGAAGAATGTCACGGCAGCGGTCCCCCAGGCCTGCGAGGACCAGCGCTCGAATCCGCCGCCGAACCGTACCGAGGAACTCGCCGACGACGATCGCGACGCCCGCGATCGAGCCCGGTCCGGCGACCCAGATCTGCACCCAGATGAGGACGAAAGCCCAGAAGGGTCCGAATCCCTCGCGAATGATGTGATACGGGGCGCCGGCGCGCGGCAGTCGGCTCGCCAGCTCGGCGAGCGTCAACGCGCCACAGAGCGTGATACCGCCAGCGAGGGCCCACAGCAGGTAGACCTGCCATGTGGCGTTTGCCACCGCCGCGAGCTCGCCTGGTGTGAAGAAGACACCAGAGCCGAGCATGTCGCCGACGACGACAGCCGCCACGGTCCAGAAGCCAAGGACCCGCCGCAGTTGTGAGGCGTTGGCTGAGCGTTCTGCAGCACGCGTCGTCGTCGCCATCCGCGGAGATGATAGAGCGGATGGCGAGAGCGCTGCGCTATGATTCGCTCGCGGATTACTTCCCGCGCTGAGCGCGTGCCTGACACGACATCGAGCCGATTCGTCGATCTTTTCCGAGCGGCCAGGCCCATCATCGGCGTGATTCACCTGCCGCCGCTGCCCGGCTTTGCCGGCAGCCCCGGCATTGGTGCAGTGCTTGAAAAGGCGCTCGCGGATCTACACGCGTTCGAGGTCGGCGGTATCGACGGGGTGCTGGTGGAGAACGAGGAAGATCATCCGCACGAGGTCGTGGCCGGGCCCGCGACGGTCGCGCACATGACGCGTGTCACGGCCGCGCTCGTCGCGCACGGTTCGATGCCGGTCGGCGTTGAGATCCTGCTCAACGATCCGAAAGCGTCGCTGGCGGTCGCCGCCGCCTCGGGCGCGCGCTTCATCCGCACGGACTACTTCGTCGATCGAATGGAGCGCCCGGATCATGGGGAGATGCTGGTCGATCCGGCCGGCGTGCTGGCGTTTCGACGCAGACTCGACGCAGATCACATCCTCGTGCTTGCGGACATTCAGGTGAAGTACGCGCGAATGCTCGAGCCGCGGCCGCTCGCCGAATCTGCCGCGATCGCACGCACCTGCGGTGCTGACGCGGTGGTGGTCACCGGCAGGGCAACGGGTCACGCGCCAGCGCCCGAGGAAATTCGAGACGCGTGTCAGGGCGCGTCGGCGTGCCCGGTCCTCGTCGGCAGCGGCCTCGACGCCGGGAATGCGGAAGCGCTCCTGGCTTTCGCCAAGGGCGCGATCGTCGGCACCTCGCTGAAGACCGGCAATCGTGTGGACGTCCGCAAGGTCCAGGCTGTCGTGGGCATCGCCCGCACCGTCGGTTCTGTCCGGACATGAACATCGTCTGCGTTGGCGACTGCGGAGTCGATCGGTACGTGCCACTCGGGATCGATCGACCGGGCGGAATCACACTCAACGTGGCCGTTCACCTGCGGCAGTGTCTTCCGGACGCGCGAATCACGGTCTGTACGGCGCTTGGCAGCGACGCGGGAGCCGATCTGGTCGCCGAGACAATCGTGCGGGCTCGCCTCGACGCGCGCGTCTCCCGTCTCGAGGGCGCGACGCCGATTCAATACATCGAGATCGAGCCATCCGGCGAAAGGCGGTTCATCGAGTATAAGGCCGGCGTGCTCCACCACTTTCGACTCGGACCCGAAGAGCGTGCGATTGTCGGCGCCGCGGACCTGCTGGTGACCACAGTCTTCGCTCAGGTCGAGGCGCTCTTCGATTCGGTCATGGCGGTCCCGTCGATTGGTCTGCGAGCCGTCGACTTCACGAATCTCTTGGACATCGAGGACGGCGTGGGCCTCGTGTCGCAGTACATCGATCGCTTCGATATCGGCTTTTTCGGGTTGACGAGCGACGCCGTGGATCTCATCGCCGCCCTCGAACAAGTAGCTCGGGCCAACGGACGCCTCTTCATCGTCACGCTGGGCGGAGACGGCAGTATGGCCATCGGCCCGCCGGAGCGGGTCACGCGGTCAGCGCGATCCGTGCCGCGCGTGGTCGACACGACCGGAGCTGGCGACAGCTTTGCCGCCGGTTTCCTTGCGGAGTACTGCGCATCTCACGACGTCGCACGGAGTCTCGAGCGGGGAAGCGACGAGGCGGCGCGAACGATTCAACACATCGGCGGATTCGATCTCACGTACGAGAATGACCAGCACACGTCGAGCGCATGATTGCTGATGCGGTACCGCTCGATCTGTCCGCAACGTCCGAATCCGCAATCCGCAATCCGCAATGTTTAGACGTCGCACAGCGTCACCGCCTCTCGGAGCGACGTGAGCGGATCGCGAGTGGGCACGAACTCGTGCGCCAGGTAGCCCGTGAAGCCAGTGTCGACGATCGCGCGGCAGACCGCCGGCCAGTTCACTTCCTGCGTCTCGTCGAGTTCGTGACGCCCGGGGACGCCGCCTGTATGGAAGTGCCCGAGATATTGCTGCTGATCGCGGATGGTGCGGACGAGGTCTCCCTCCATGATCTGCATGTGATAGATGTCGTACAGGAGCTTGATGCGAGGCGAGCCGACCGCCTTGACGATCGCGACGCCGAACGCGGTGCGGTCGCCTTGATAGTCCCGATGATCGATCTTGCTGTTCAGCAGTTCCACGCAGATCGTCACGCCGTGATCCTCGGCGATCGTCTTCACCCGATTGAGGCCCGCGATGCAGTTCGCCGTGGCTTCCTCGTCCGACATCCCGCGCCTGTTGCCAAAGAACGTGATGACGTTGGGCACTTTCATCGCGGCGGCGCGCGGAATCGTCTGCGCGAAGTTCTTCACGACGGCGTCGTGATTGGCTTTGACGTTCAGACCGTCGCGAATCGATCCGCCACCCGCATACCCCATGGAGCAGATGAGCCCGTACTGCCGCGCGACCGGCCACTCGGCCTCCTCGAGCAGGTCGATTGCCGTCAAGCCCATGTCCGCCACCGCGCGACAGAAGTCGGGAAGCGGGATCTTGCTGTACGGCCAGCGAGACACCGACTGTTTGAGGCGCCCGTTCTTCACAATGCCCGCGGCGGATGCGCGCACGCCGCCCGCCGCGATTATGGCGGCGGCGCCCAGAACGAACTGGCGTCTGGTGGTGCTCACCATGGTGCCGGCACAGGTTACGCCAACTCGCCGGTTTGCGATAAGGTTTGCGCATGAGACTGTCATTCTCTGCGGCCTCTGCGTTGCTCTTCCTGACGGCGGCTGTCGCTCCGGTCCGCGCGCAGCAGCAGGCGCTCACCGCGCCGGGCGATCCCGCCGCCGTCGAGCGAGGGCGGCAGCTGCTTGTCGAGCAGTGCGGCTTCTGTCATGGCGCCAACGCGCGGGGCGGGTCGGGCGGACCCGATCTCACGCGATCGATCGTCGTCCAGACCGATGAGGACGGGACACAGCTCGGCGAGTTTCTGTCTGCCGGCCGTCCGGACAAAGGGATGCCGAAGTTCGATCTGACTCGCGGCCAGGTGTCGGATCTCGCCGCGTTTCTCCACGCGACGATCTATCTCAACGCCAACCGCCGTCTCTACAAGATCCTCGACATCGTCGTTGGCGACGCGAAGGCAGGGGAGACGTACTTCAACGGCGCCGGCCGCTGCAATACGTGCCACTCGCCGACGCGCGATTTGAAGGGCGTTGGCGCGAAGTACGAACCGGTGACGCTGCAGGGGCGGTTGCTGCTGCCTCGCGGCCGCGAGCGGGCGCCAAGCGGTCCGCCGGTTCCGCTGTACTCGGAGCCGACCGCTCTCAGAGTGTCGGTGACGCTGCCGTCAGGCGACGTGAACAGCGGGGGCCTCGTCCGGCTGACGGATTTCGAAGTGACGCTCTACGATTCGGCTTCCGGCCTGATGCGATCGTGGTTGCGCAACGGCGACACCCCTAGGATCGTCGTCACCGATCCTCTTCAGGCGCATCTCGATCACCTGACGAAATGGACCGATGCCGACATGCACAACATGACGGCGTATCTCGCGAGCCTCAAATGACCCGCCTTCGCTCCTTCGGGGCTTCGGTGCGGCAAGCCCGTCTTCGCGGACACGCTTCGGTGTGGCCAGGGCTGTTGCTTGTGGCTGTTGTGTCCATCCCGATCGTTGTCGCAGCCCAGATTCCTGTTGATTCGTGGCCCACGTATCACGGCGACTATTCGGGCCGGCGGTACAGCACCCTCAAGCAGATCAACACGGCCAACGTGAAGGCGCTCTCGCTCGCGTGGGTGTACCGGCTCAACACGTCGCGCGCGGGCGCGATTCTCGGGGGGGAAGGGCCGGACACACTGCCGCCCGGAGCGGGAGGCGGGCCGCAAATCAAGTCGACTCCACTCATGATCAACGGCACGCTGTACTTCTCGGTGCCCGATCACGTCTACGCGCTCGACGCGCGGACCGGCCGCGAGACCTGGCACTTTGCGTGGAAGACGCGCGGCGGTGACCACATCGGCAATCGCGGCGTCGGGATTCTTGACAACTGGCTGTACTTCCTCACGCCCGATAACTACTTTGTCTCACTCGACATCGCGACTGGAAAGGAGCGCTGGCACCACGAGATCGCCAGCATGAAGCGCGAGTACTTCTCGACCAACGCGCCCATGATCATCGGCCGGCAGGTGATTATCGGCGTCGGCGGTGACGCGCTCGACATCCCCGGCTACCTCGAGTCGCGCGATCCTGAGGCGGGCAATCTCGTCTGGCGCTGGAACACCACGCCGCGCGCGGGCGAAGGCGGCGCCGACACGTGGCCCGACGAGGAGTCGATGTCGCATGGCGGCGGCATGCCGTGGATTCCGGGCACGTACGATCCCGAACTCAACCTGTATTACCTGGGCACCGGCAATCCGCAACCCGTGCTCGCCGGCCTCAGTCGACCGGGCGATAACCTCTACACGTGCACGATCGTCGCGCTCAATCCGAACAGCGGAAAGATGGCGTGGTATTACCAGGTGACGCCGCACGACACGCACGACTGGGACGCGGCCCAGACGCCGGTCCTTATCGACGGCGAGTTCAACGGGCGGCCTCGCAAGATGATCGCGCAGGCCAGCCGGAACGGCCATTTCTTTCTGCTCGATCGCGTCACCGGCGAGCACCTGCTGACATCGAAATTCATCGACTCTCTGAACTGGACCAGGGGAATCAACGCGAAGGGGCAGCCAGCGCACGACCCCTCGAAGGACGCGAGCGTGCCCGGCACCCTGGTCTCGCCCGACACGACCGGCGCGACCAACTGGCCCCCGCCGAGCTTCAGCCCGGACACGGGACTGTTGTATTTCGGCACGCGTCAGACGTTCAGCGTCATGTACTTGACCGACACCGACGGACGACCCCAGGGTTGGGCCGCCGCCGAGCGCAACGTCGGCAGCGTCGGCAACGCGCTCAAGGCGATCGACTACAAGACAGGCAAAGTGAAGTGGTCACGTCCGCTGGCGCTCGGTCCTGGCGGAAGCCAGGGCGGTCCGATGGGGCTGCTCGGTACCCGCGGGCGGCTTGCTCTTCGGCAACGATGGTGGTGGAAACTTCGTCGCGTACGACGCGGCCACCGGGAAGCCGCTCTGGCGCGCAGGCCTCGGGACGAACACGAGCAACGGGCCACAAACGTACCTCCTCGACGGTCGCCAGCACATCGTCGTTGGCGCGGGAGACACGCTGTACGCGTTCGCGCTGCAGCAGTAGCGAAAACGCCACGGTTGGCACCGCAGGAGTGCAGCCGGACTGCCGTCTGGCCGATAGAGAGGGACGGACTGTTCCCGCAACTTCGTATGGCTGCATGAAGATTCTCCACGTTGGGGGCGAACGGAGTGACGCACAAGCTGTCGCCACAGCTTTGCGCGGTATTGCAGGAAATGTCACGGTTTCGTGGACGTTTCGCCTCGATCACGTCGCTAGGTGGATTGACCAGAACGCGGACCTCACTGCGTTGGTGGTCGACGCCCAGGTCGACCGGACGGGCTGGCGTCCGGTTCTCAAGCAGGTGCGAGGTCTCACGTCGAAGCCCCTCGTCGTTGTCCTCATGCCGGACGGCACCGGCCCCCAGTTCGAATCACTCGAGCTGGAGGCTGACGAATACCTTACGAAGAATCAGTCCCTGTTCCACGATTTGCCGATCGTGGTCGGACGGGCCATCGACCGTGCGCGCGTGCATCAGCAGTCGACGCAAACCTTGAATAGCGTCGATGAGAACCGCGAGTGCCAGTCGCAGCTCCAGGCACTCGTCGAGCTCGAACGCGCCGCACGCGCTGACCTCGAGCAGAAGCTCGCGCACGCCAGGGCTGAACTCCAAGAAGCACAAGAACGCCATCGCTCAGCGACGACGGCGGCGACCGAGCAGCTGGCGAAGCACCAGGCCCAGTACCAGATCGGCATGGCACGGGCCGCGGCAACATGGGAGATGGTCGACGAGCAGTTGCGCGAGGCGGCCATCGAGGTGGAACGGGGCCGTCGGGATCAGGCGTCGGCCGCCGCCATCGTCGATCGGTTATCACGCCGCGAAGCGGAGCTTACCTCGCTGCTTGCCGATTCGACCGCGATTCGCCTGCGTCTCGAACGGCGGCTCGCCGACTCTGAAACGGCTCTCGAAGCGTTCAACGCGCGTGCAGTGCATGAACAGCGCGCAGCCGCCGAACAGCTGGCCGACCGGCGCCACCTCGAGACGCAGATTGCGCGCGAAATCGAGAGGCGGAACCGCATTGAAGAGGCGCTCGCCCAACTCGTGAGCGAGCGCGACAGTGCCGAGAAGCGGCACGCTTCGGCAATGGCCGATGCAGCTGAACAGTCGCGCAGCCTGGACGCGGCCGTCCGTTTAGCGCAGCAGAGTGTGGAATCACAGGCCGCCGACATCGAGCGACTCACGCAACGTGAAACGGACCTGACGTCGATGCTCGCGGATGCCACGACGAGCCACAACAATCTCGAACGTCGTTTGGCTGCCACGGAAGCGGCGTTCCAGGATGCCAGCGCGCGCGCAACGCGCGAGCGCCTGGCGGCAGCCAAGAAGGCTGCCGAGCGTGAGGCGGAGCTCGACGGGCAGATCCAGCAAGAACGCGCGACGTGCGCGACCCTCGAGCGGTCGGTGGCGGATGCCGATGCCGCTCTGCACGATGCGCAACAGCGGCATGACGCGGTGTTGACAGCTTCCGCGCAGGAGCTCACGCACCGACAGGCGCAGTTCGATCACGAGTTGACGCAAACGGCGACAGCGCGCGACAACCTCGCACAGAGGTTGAGCGAAGCCGAAGTCGCCCTCGACCAGCTGCGGCGCGACCACGCCGACCTCACCTCTCAGATCGCCGACGTCCAGACCGACCGCGAGAACCTCGCGCGTCAATTGGTCGAGGCTGCGACCGCGATTGGAGACGCCGCCGACCGCGAGAAGGAACTCGAGGACAAGCTCGCGGACCGGCAGGCGCAGTTCGATCATCAGTTGACGCAAACGGCACAACGCGAAGCCGACCTCACCTCTCAGATCGCCGACGTCGAGGCCGACCGCGACAACCTTGCGGATCAATTGGTCGAGGCTGCGACCGCGATTGGAGACGCCGCCGACCGCGAGAAGGAACTCGAGGACAAGCTCGCGGACCGGCAGGCGCAGTTCGATCATCAGTTGACGCAAACGGCGCAACGCGAAGCCGACCTCACCTCTCAGATCGCCGACGTCCAGGCCGACCGCGACAACCTCGCGCATCAATTGGCCGAGGCTGCGACCGCGATTGAGCACGCCGACGAGCGTGAGAAGAAACTCGAGGAGGAGCTCGCGCACCGACAGGCACAGTTCGATTGCGAGTTGACGCAAACGGCAGCCGGACGCGACAGCCTCGCACAGCGCTTGATCGACGCCGAGGTCGTCCTCGACCAGGCTCGGCGCGACCGCGAGGCGGCCGCTGGTGACGTCGAGCGGCTGACGCAGCGTGAGGCCGAGCTGACGTCCCAGCTGGCCGACGTCCAGGCCGCCCGCGACGCGTTCGAGCGTCAGGTGGCCGACGCTGTGAACGCGATGGCGGACGCGGAGGAGCGCGGAGCCCACGAACGCGCGGCCGCGGCAGACCGCCAGGCGGACCTCGAAGCCCGGCTCACACAGACGCTCGACACGCGCGACACACTGGAACGAACTCTCACCGAGACGCGTTCGGCCGCTCTCGAAGCCGAAGGTTCCTTCCACGCTGAGATCGACACACTCCGCGCGCGCTCTCTAGAGCAAGCGTCACAGTTCGAAGCCCGATTGGCCGATGAGCGCCTCGAATACGAAATTCGGCTGGCGGAAATGCAGGGATGCAACCGCGATCTGATTCTGGAGCGCGAAGCACTCCAACAGTCGCTGGCCAGGACTGAAGAGCAATTGCGCAGCCTCGACAGCGAACATCGAGAGACATGTGAGCGCTTGGAGCGGGCCCGAACGGCAGCAGATGCCGACATTGTGCGGCTCACTGCTGAATGCCGCGAAACCGAGCGCGCGCTCGAGACTGCCCGTCACGATTTTCAGGACACGCTCGATCGTCAGAAGATCCTGGAGGGCGAGGCTGACCGGGTGCCCCAGCTGGTCCAGCAACTCGACGAGAGTCGCGCTGAGAGTGAACGGGTGTTCCAACAGGCGCAGCTGGCCATGTTCCGGTGCTCTCGAGACGGCGTACTCACGCAGGCCAATCGTGCGTGGACGGCCCTTGTCCGCCACAAGATCGACGAGTTGCGCGGCGTAGATTTCGCGGCTGACGTCTTCGAATCTCCAAACGATCTGTCCTGGCTCATCGAGCACTGCTTGAGCACACGGACGAAAGAGTCGATCGAGACGACGTTGCGTCGAAAGGACGGGGGGCGGCTTTTCGTGCGCTTGTCGGCGTGTGCATCGGCTTCCAACGTCATCGAGATCGTCGCCGAAGACCTCACGCGTATTCGCGTCCTCCAGGACAGACTCGGCCAGGCGGGTCGGATGGAAGCGGTGGGGCGGCTCGCCTCGGAAACCGCGCTGACCTGCTGCAAGATGCTCAACGACGTCCAGCAGCATGCGCAGCAGTGGCTGAGGGATGTCGGCGGCAACGCCGCTTCTCGCCAAGAGGGTGAGATGCTCCTCGATGAACTGACGCGCGTCACCGGCTATCTGCAGCAGCTCGTTGCGTACGGCGACAAAGAGAGCCGCACGCCGGCGCTGGTCGACCTGAACACGGTCATGCGCGACCTCGCACCCGTTCTGAAACATGTGGCTGGAGACGACGTAGAGGTCCGATTGCCCGCCGCCTCCGCTCCGCTGAATGTTGATGTCGACACCGAACGAGTCGAGAGACTCCTCGTGAATCTGGCCGCCTATGGACGTGAGCGCATGCAGTCTGGCGGACGGCTGACGATCGAAGTCGGCACGATCATTGTGGATCGCCAATTCGTAGCCAAGTACCCCAATGTAAGGCCAGGGCCCCACGCACTGATCACGGTCACCGAGATCAAGCGCGCGGCCCGGGCGCACGGACTGCTGCAACTGCGCGGCGGGTCGACCGCCCACACCTCGAAGGGCACACTCCTCCAGAAGCCCGGAGTGGATCTCGGGACAGTCCAGGGGCTCGTCGGTGAGTGCGGCGGCCATCTGTGGATGAGGGTCCAACCGCTTGGAGACATCGTTGCGAAGATACGTCTGCCGCTACTGACCTCTTACGACCAGACGCACGCACCGGCATTGGTCGCTCGCGGCGATCGTGGGCGGACGATTACCCGCTGGTTTCAACACTGACAGCGCGTTCACCGCCCAGGAGGCGCCGAAGCAGGGCTATCTGTAGCCCGGGCTCGTGGCAGGCGGCTGGTCGCTTATTGCGCGGAGCCCGTGACCGTTCTGGTCGAACGCGACTCGTACGTGAACGTCAACCGCTTGTCTGCAACGCCAATCGTGACGGTCCCGCCGTTCTCGAGGGCGCCGAACAGAATCTGATCGGCCAGCACGTCGCGCACGTCCTTCTGGATCACTCGCGCGAGCGGGCGCGCTCCAAACACCCGGTCGTAACCAGCTTTTGCGAGCCACGCTCGGGCCTCAGGCGTCAGCGCAATCGCCACGTGGCGATCCGACAGCTGGCTTTCCATCTGCAGGATGAACTTGTCCACAATCGTCTCGATCGCCGCAGCGTCCAGCGTCTTGAATGTGACGATGGCATCGAGCCGGTTGCGGAATTCCGGGCTGAACACGCGCTCGATGGCGGTCTTCGCTTTCCCCGCCGTCTGGTGGCCGTGCCTCTCGCTCTCACCACGTTCTGTGTCGTCTGAAAATCCGATCGCCGCGGCGCTCATATCGCGCGACCCGGCGTTCGACGTCAGGATGAGGACTGTGTTTCTGAAGTCGGCCTTTCGCCCGGTGTTGTCTGTCAATGTTGCATGGTCCATCACCTGCAGCAGGACGTTGTAGATGTCCGGATGTGCTTTCTCGATTTCGTCGAGCAGGACGACGCTGTAAGGATGCGTGCGAACGGCGTCCACGAGCTGGCCGCCTTGCTCGAACCCGACGTATCCGGGCGGCGCCCCGATCAGACGCGCCACGGCGTGCTTCTCCATGTACTCGCTCATGTCGAAGCGGATGAATTCGTTGCCCAGGACGAGTGCGAGCTGCTTCGCCAGCTCCGTCTTGCCCACGCCCGTCGGCCCCGTGAAGAGAAAACAGCCTGCGGGCCGGTCCGGCTGGGCCAGGCCCGCGCGCGACCGTTTGATCGCCTGAGCCACGGCATGGACCGCCTCGTTCTGCCCGAACACAACACGCTGCAGCGACTCTTCGAGCGTCCGAATGCGCTCGCGATCGGACGACGTGGCCTGCTGGGTGGGGATGCGTGCAGCGCGGGCGGCAACGCGCTCGATGTCGTGCGCGTCCACTACCGCTGGACTCGCGGAATCAGGGGGCGTCTGGATGCGGGCCACGGCACCTCCCTCGTCGAGGAGGTCGATGGCGCTGTCGGGCAACCGATAGTCGCGCAGGTGCCGCGAGGCCAGCTTCGCAGCCGCTTCGAGCGCCGCGTCGGTGTATGTCACACCGTGGTGTGTTTCGTATCGGGATTGCAAACCGGCGAGAATCTTCACCGTTTCGTCGATTGACGGCTCTTCGACCGCCACCTTCTGCAGGCGCCTGACCAGCGCGCGATCTTTCTCGATCTGCTTGAACTCTTCGAATGTCGTCGAGCCGATCACGCGTAGATCGCCGGCGGTGAGCAGCGGCTTGAGGAGTGTCGCGAGATCCATGGTGCCGCCGGTGACCGCACCGGCGCCGACGGTGGCGTGCATCTCATCGATGAACAGGATCGGCTTCGGCCGCGCGGCGAGCGCCGAGATGACCGCCTTGAAGCGCTCCTCGAAGTCGCCCCGGTACCGCGTGCCGGCGAGGAGGGCGCCGGTATCGAGCGCAAACACCTCTGCGTCCTTGAGTGCGCCGTGCACATCGTCGTGCAGCAGACGTGCGGCAAGACCCTCGGCCATCGCCGTTTTGCCCACGCCTGGGTCGCCGACAAACACCGGGTTGTTCTTACGCCGGCGGCAGAGCACTTCGATCGTCCGCTGCAGTTCGTCGGCGCGTCCGACCAGCGGGTCGAGCAATCCCCGCCGCGCGAGTTCCGTGAGGTTGGTGCAGTACGCCTTGAGCGGGTCGGTTGCCGGTGTCGTGGCATCCTCCGACCGCGTCCGTGCCAGCCGCCGACTCGGGAACGCCGTGCGGCGCGACTGGACCCTTCGTGATGCCGTGCGAGATGTAGTTCAGAACGTCCAGCCGAGTGACGCCTTGCTCGGCAAGAAGCCGCGCCGCGTGTGTCTTGGGCTGCTGCAGGATCGCCGCGAGCACGTCGCCCGCGTTCGCTTCGTCGCGTTGCGCGCTCTGGACGTGCAGAATCGTCGTCTGCAGAACACTGCGAAATGCCATCGTCGCTTCCGGTTCGTTCTCCGATCCGCGTTTTACGTGTTCGATCGAGTCGTCAAGATAGGTGCTGAGCGCGCGCCTGAGGGCCGGCAGATCGGCGCCGCACGCCGCGAGGATTCGTTCTCCGTCGGACTCGTGCGCGAGCGCGTACAGCAGGTGCTCGAGCGTGAGATATGCGTGTTTCCGTGTCACCGCTTCGCGCAGCGCGATGTTCAGAACGATTTCAAGAGCGGGTGAAAACACGGGTTCAGGATCGTTCTACGCGTTTTCGATGGTCGCCTGCAGCGGGTGCCCCGCCCCGCGCGCCTGCGTCATGAGCGCGTCGACTTTGGTTTCCGCAACTTCCCACGGATAGATGCCGGCCACGCCACGGCCGTTCACGTGCACCTGCATCATGATGCGATACGCCTCGGCCGGCGACCGCTGAAAAACCGACTCGAGGACGTCGACGACGAATTGCATGGGTGTGTAATCGTCATTGAGCAGGATCACGTTGTAGAGCGCCGGCTCTTTCGTCTTGCCACGCTGGCGCTCCTTGAGCTCGCCGCCCACCTGCTCGCGGCGGTCCGTCCCGTTCGCCATACCAACAGGGTAGCCTATATGCACCGAATGTCGAGAAGCGTGACAGGCTGGACCGCGACGCCGCAGCCGGTTGAAGCGAGCCCGTGGCAATTTCCAATGGCGTCGGCGCTACCGGACTCCGATCTCGTCGCCGTCGGAGGCGATCTGGCGCCAGGGACGATCGTAAGCGCCTACTCCCACGGCGTTTTTCCGATGGGCCTGGCTGGGATGCCGGGTGTGCTCGGCTGGTGGTCGCCGGACCCACACGGCATCATCCCGCTCGACGGGCTCCACGTCACGAAATCGATGCGGCAGAGCGCGAAGCGCTACGAGGTTCGGTTCGATACCTGCTTTTCAGACGTCATTCGAGCGTGCGCGGATCCGTCACGCGAGGACGGGTGGATCACGGAGGCCTTCATCGCAGCCTACACGCGCCTGCACGAGATGGGATGGGCGCACAGCGTCGAGGTGTTCGATCGGAGTGGCGTGCTTGCGGGCGGGCTGTACGGCGTTCGGGTCGCCGGACTCTTCGCAGGTGAATCGATGTTTCACCGGCAGCGGGACGCGTCGAAAGTCGCGCTGATGGCGCTCGTGGACATGATGCGCGCGAGCTGCATGACGCTCCTCGACGTGCAGTGGCCCACGGATCATCTCGCCTCTCTCGGCGCCGTGGCGATTCCGCGACGGGAATATCTCAGCCGGCTCGCCGATTCGATCGGTACCGCGGTGTAGTCTTTGTCTCATGTTCTCGCCATCGTCGCGCGGACGTCTCACGGATCGGGATCTCGATCGCTTCCCTGGCAACACCCTCTTTCATCGAGTGGGACGTGCGGTCTGTCACGCGGGATGTTTGCCTCGAAAAGAGCTGTATGAGGCTTGGGAAATGGCGCGACGCGTGCGGCGGCTCTTTCGCGGAGGGCGCGTGATCGACCTGGGCGGGGGACACGGCCTGCTCGGACAGATCATGGTCTTGCTCGACGATTCTTCGCCGACCGCACTCGTGGTCGACAAGACGTTGCCGGCGTCGAGCGCCAAAGTGCATCAGGCGCTCACTCAGGCCTGGCCGCGGCTGACCGGGCGCGTCGCTTTCGTTGCTGGTGCATTGGAAGCGATCGACATTCTCGAGACGGATATCGTTGTGTCAAGTCATGCATGCGGGAGCCTCACGGATCTGGTTCTGGCTCGCGCCGCTGCCGCCCATGCGCGGGTCGCCGTGCTGCCTTGCTGTCACGATCTCACTGCTGGTGATGCGGGAGGACTGGCAGGGTGGGTTGACGGTTCTCTCGCCATCGACATCATGCGCGCGCGCCAGTTGAGTGCGAGGGGCTATCGGATCTGGACCCAGACGATTCCAGCTGAAGTCACCCCGAAGAACCGGTTATTGCTGGGTGAGCCGGCAGCCGTGGAGCGGTCGCGAATGTCGTAGAGCACGCCAGGACGGGGTTTGACGAACCATCCTCCGACTCTGGCGTCGCGGCAGCGTGTTGTCATCTGGCTATTCGCAGGGAGGTTTCGATGTCGCCCAATGAGCCGCCGCGAGCAATGATGGAAGCCCGCAGCACGTAAGCGCCGTCGGGGAGGCTCGGAAACTCGAGTGTCGCACGGACGAATTGATCGAGCGGTCCGTCCGGCTGCAATTTGATTTCGCGGCCGGGAACGTCCGCTCGCCGTTGAGTCCCCACGATTTCGAATCGCACGGAAACGTTCTCCAAGTCTGTCGGAGTCGCCGCTGTGACTTCGACGCCAGCGATTATCCGGCTGCCGACGACGACTTCTGCGGGCACAGGGAACGGTCCCTGTTCGTTCGACGCAGACGCTGCGACGAGAATATCGCCCAGGCGATATGGGCCCATCGTGTGCAGTATGGCGTCGACGGCATGCGTCGCGAAACCGGAATGCTTGCTGCCGTCCGAAGCGGAGATCTCAAGCTTGTATCGTCCGAGCGGCACATTGCGAAAGGCAAAATAGCTGATTGGCTGAGCGCTGCCGTCCTCATTGTGCGTGACCGGCACGACGCGGCCGGTTTCCGCCACCACCCGATCTCCCGATGTGAGCTTGTAGCCCAACGCAAGGGCGGTGATCGGATGTGCTGGCGTGTCGTTCACGTCCAGGCTGAGCAAGATCCTGACAGTCCCATCCGCTTCGGCGATCGAGCGCGTCGCCACGCGAAGCTTCGTTTTGTCGATGTTCAGGGACGAAAATGCCGCGTGCTCTCGCGAAGCGCGAGACGACGTCACCGTGGCGGCGCTCGTCGCGGGTCGGTCGCCTGACGTGACCGCGAATTGCGTTCGCGCCATAACGCTGAAGGCCGGATTCGCTGCCGCGATCTTGATCTGATGAGGCCCTTCGCGATCGTTCGGCAATACCCGAAACCCGATGACGTAGTAGCCCAACAGCGCACTTGCCAGGCGCTCGATTGCCTGCTCGGGAGCCGCCGAGATTCTCTGGAGCACGCCACCGGATGCAGCAGTGAGCGCGCGCAGTCCGTCTTCCTCGATCGACCGATCCCTCAACGAGGACGTCGATGCCACTCGCTCTCGCCCTCCAGAATTCACGAGGTCGATCATCGACCCGTCGAGGAGGATGACGAACATCTTGACGTCTGCAAGGGCCGCCCGCGAGCCCAGCGAGGTTACGAGTCCCTCATCGCGATGATCCGGGTGCAGGAGCAGCCCCTGGGACACCATCACCACGACTTTCGGTCCGGCCATGGTGGCGAGGGACCGCAGCAGCTTGTCGAGCGCGCCCGTCGCGTTTCGCGTGCGCTCGTGAATGGAGTCCAGGCGCGACTGCGCTTCGGCCCGCAGCGAGTCCACACACAGCTCTCGTCGTGCCGGAGGCATCGTCAGCGGGCATTCTCGAAGCAGCACTGACTCCTGGTTCGCTCGGTCGTTGCTGGTGGCGCCCGTATCGAACGCGAACAGATCGGTCAGACTGAGACTGAAATCATCGCCCATCGGCGATGCGCGTCCGACGGCGCGATTGAGAGCGGTCCGGATGGGCTCGTGTTCGTTCGTGAAGTCGACGGAGGGTCCCGATGGGATCGACAGAAGGGCGAGACGATCGAGTGGCCCGAACCGATCGAGCATGCGCCCGACGGCGTTGATGGCGGCGCGTCCGCTACCCGCGTCAATATTGCCTTCGTCGACGACAAACACGACGTGCCGGGCGGGTGGTGTTCGGCGATCGATCGACGATCTGGCCTGAGCTTGGGCGTTCCCAGGCGTCGCCGTGACCGATTCCGCGGCAATGTAGTCGACCGACTCGATCGCGCGCGCCTGCCCGTCGACTGAAAGGCGGAAATCGGCGGTGGTGAGGCCCACAGACTGCCGGCCGCCCGCGTCGACGACGATCGCCTCCGCTTGGACCACGTCGGTTCGCGCACGAAAAGTGGTCTGCGCGAGCGGGTCGACCGCCGCAATTGTCGCTACAGCGAGAAAGACGATTACGGCCCCGCACGTCGCGCGCATCTCAGCGACGTCTCGGATCATGGAAGCGTCACGGCAACCGTCGACAGCACATAGTCTCGTCGGCCTGTCTTCTGCAGGTAAGCGATGCTGGATCCGTCGGGCGACCACGCTGGCAGCAGCACGGCCTTGGTGCCTCCGACATCGACCGGTACCTTGTCGAAATCGAAGATCGCAAGGTGACCGTCGGCCTTGGCGTACGCCACGGCGTGCAGCGTTGTCGGCGACCACCCGAACGTCATGCCTGGCACGAGCGGTTGGTCGACGTAGCGGCCGATGGTCTCGCCTTTGAGCGTCAGCGTCCGCGTCACCGATCCGGCTTCGTTCTGTGCGGCGACGGCGTTGTCCATCAGTCCGTTCTTGGCTTTGTCGCTCAGGCTCTGGGTCGGGATCTTCGCGGAATCGTTCTTCGTCTCCACCTGAATGACGAGTTCCGGATGACCGGGAGGCATGCGGGAGGATTTCCATTCCCAGTACTTCGCGGCCCAGTCGGGCGGAGCATCCAGTCCCTGGAACTTTCGTGACTCGATCGTGATCAAGTACGCGTGCACCTTGTAGGGGGCGTCACCTTCGATCGTCTGCAGACTCAGAAGCTTGCTGTCCGGCGACCAGGTGAGCTGCGACGGCGTGCCTTTCAGCTGCGATCCGTGCCATTCGACGATCGTCGCTGGCGCGGCCAGCGTGAGCGATTGGTCCAGCGGAAAGAGCAGGCCGGCGAGCAGAGCGCTCAGGAGAACGACGTCATTCATGCGTCACCCCGTCCGCGTATTCTAGTTTGAGACCCGCCGGACTACCGGAGCCGAAGGGGGAGCCTTCCCCCGATCCGGCGACACTCTGGGTGTTGTCGCTCCGCCCGTATTTCCCGAGCATTTCCGATGATTCGACTGTGATAGCGACCGGGGTGGGCCCTTCTGGGGACTCGTGTACCGGAAGAATTTCGGCAGGTTATTCGTGGCGAAGTGCCGTAAGAGTGGCGACGTGACAATCGCGGCGGGTCGCCCTGTCCCGACCAGCCACGTGGTTGATTCTGCCCAGCAGGCACGATCACTTAGAATCGGCCGCGCGACATGAGCCAGGTTACGGCCTTCGCCGATCAGTTCGGCCTGACGGATATCCGCCGGCGCTTGAAAGCCATTTTCATCGGGTCCATCGGAAATCTGATCGAGTGGTACGACTTTTACGCATACACGGCCTTCGCCCTCTATTTCGCCAACGCGTTCTTTCCAGGCAACGACCCCGTTCTTCAGCAGCTGAACGCCGCCGTCCTCTTCGCCATCGGCTTCGTGATGCGGCCGATCGGCGGCTGGCTGTTCGGGTATCTCGCCGATCATCATGGCCGGCGAAATGCGCTCATGCTGTCGGTGTTGCTGATGTGCTTCGGGTCACTGTTGATCGCGGTCACGCCGACATACGCGTCGATCGGAGCGGCGGCGCCCGCACTGCTTGGTTTTGCGCGCATCATTCAAGGCCTGAGCCTCGGCGGAGAATACGGCGCGAGCGCCACTTATCTGACCGAGGTGGCCGACGACAAGCATCGCGGCTTCTACGTCAGCTTTCTCTATGTGACGCTCATCGGCGGCCAGCTGTGCGCGATCCTCGTCCTGCTCGTGCTCCAGCAGGCGTTCCTGACCGGGGAACAGATGAGAGCCTGGGGCTGGCGCGTACCGTTCATCATTGGAGCGATGCTGGCCGTGATCGCGCTCATCATGCGACGGAACCTGATTGAAACCGATGCGTTCCTCGAAGCCACGATGTCGCGCCGGCGCGAGAGCGCGCTCCGCGGACTTTTCAAGTATCCGCGCCAAGTGTTGATCGTCGTGGGGCTCACCGCGGGAGGCACAACGGCCTTCTATACGTATACGACGTACATGCAGAAGTTCCTGAAGTTGTCGGTCGGCCTGACAGACAACCAGACAACGATGGTCAGCGCGGGATCACTCGTCTTCGCGCTATGCCTGCAGCCCGTCTATGGAGCACTTTCCGACAAGATCGGCCGGAAGCCTCTACTGATCTGGTTCGGCCTGATGGGGACGCTCTTCACGATTCCGCTTCTTCGAGCGCTGCAGACGGTCACGAGCGCGCTCGGTGCGTTCGCGCTCATCGCAGCCGCCTGGATGATCGTTGCAGGCTACACATCGATCAACGCTGTGGTGAAGGCAGAACTGTTTCCGACGAAGATTCGCGCCACTGGCGTGGGCTTGCCTTATGCCGTCACGACCTCGATTTTCGGCGGGCCCGCCGAGTCCATCGCGCTCTGGTTCAAGTCGATCGGCCATGAGGTCTGGTTTTCCTACTACTTGACGTGCATCATTGCCGTGTCGCTGTTCGTGGCGGTTTCCATGCGCGACACAAAACGTTATTCAGCGCTTGGCCGTCACGAGTAGATTCGAGTGCAGATGCCGCGCATTGTCATACCCGACGACAAGCCGGCCATGATGTTGCCGAGCACGGCGTTCGAACGGCTTCGTGGGTACGAAGTTCGAACGTTTTCCGACCGGCCCTTAGGACCCGATGCGCTCGCCGGACGCATGAGCGACGCCGACGTCGTAATCCACATTCGAGCCTCGTCGAGGTTTACCCGCGAAGTGTTCGATCAATGCCCAAGCTGCAGCTGATTTCGATCTGGGGAACCGGAACCGACAATGTCGATCTGACGGCTGCACAGTCGCGCGGAGTGCGGGTGACGAACACCCGGGGTGTGGCGGCAATCGCCGTCGCTGAACACACGCTGGCCCTCATAATGGCGCTTGCCAAACGGCTCCTCGAAGTCGATCGCGAAGTGCGCGGACGCCGGTGGCCGCGCGGAATGGTGATGCAGCTTCGACGGAAGCGGGCCTTGCTCTCGCGATCGAAAACATCTTTGCTTTCCTGGCCGGACGGCCAATGAATGTCGTGTTGTAGGACAATCCAGGTATGCGCAGAATATTGCAGGTGAGCGCAGTCTCGTTGCTCTTGCTGGAAACGGGTGTGGTCACGACAGGGCACGCGCAGGCGTCAGGCGCGGTCGATGTGGCCGAGGGGATGAGGCTGTACCTGCACAAGGGAGATTGCCAAGCGTGTCATGGCTGGGCCGCCGATGGCCGCAAGATGGACAGTCAGATGCCTGACGGTTCGAACCTGCGCGACACGAGGCTCGATCGCGCCAGGCTGATCCTGACGATCAAGTGCGGACGGCCGGGAACCGGTATGCCGGCTTTCGACAAGTTCGCCTACAGCGACGGCCGCTGCTTCGGCATGAAGCAGGCCGATCTCAAATCGCCGATGCCCGATCCGCCGGCGACGTTTCAGCCGCGCGAGGTCGAGCTCGTCGCCGACTTCCTGCTCCAGAAGGTGGTGGGCAAGGGCCCGATGGATCGCGCCAAATGCATCGAGTACTGGGGCTCTGACGTCGACGCCTGCCGCGAGTTTCCCAAATAAACGATCAGTTCAACGCGAAGACGAACAGATAGCTCGAGTTCTCCAGCTTGTCGAACTTCGTGGGATGCAGGTGGCGTCCCCCGGACTGGACAGCGAGATACTGCTTCGGACCGATGGCGTAGGTCACCGGTGCGCCCTTGAGCGGTGTGCCGACGTTGAAGCGCCACAGCTCCTCGAGCGTGTCGTCGTTGTAGGCGACCACCCATCCATCCTGTAACGCCGTGAACACCAGACCGCCGGCGGTGTCGGTCGCGCCCGAGCGAATCTCGATGTCGGTCTTGACCTTGGCGATCACCTTGTGGTTCACCGTATCGAAGGCCGTCATCGATCCGTAGTAGAGGTCGGTGCTGTACGTGCGCTTCTCGCTCTTCTTTTCGTCGATGCCGCCTTCGGGTGACAGGAACGCCACGGCCGCTCCGTTCTGCGAGAAGCAGCCTTCGATGCCGGCGCCATACGCGATGTGCTTCACCGGGTTGTAGGCCGTCGGCTGGTGCGCGATGCCGCCGTGCCAGGTCGGACAGCTCCGCTTGGTGGGGTCGCCGCGCAGCGCCCGCGCGGCCGGATTGTAGATCTGCACGTCGAGGTTGGGATCGTAGTCGAGCGGCTTGCCGGTCCTGGGATTGAGGCCCTTGGTCCAATTCAAATCGCTGACGTCACTGATCCCCTTTGAGAAACTCGCCGTTCGTACGGTCAAGTGAATAGTAGAAGCCGTTGCGTGCGAAGTGGCCGACCACCTTCCGGCTGCGGCCGCCGATCGTCGAGTCGTACAGCATGTGGACGCCGACTTCGTCGAAATCCCAGGAGTCGTTCGGCGTGTACTGGAAGTACCAGGCGAGCGTGCCGGTGTCGATATTCAGCGCCACCACGGCGTTTGTATACAGGTTGTCGCCGGGGCGAGCCTGCGGATCGTAGATCGGCACGGGATTCCCGGTGCCCCAGATGGTGAGCTTCGTCGCGGGATCGTAGGAACCGGTTTGCCAGAGGCCGCCGCCGCCGGTCTTCCATGCGTTGTTCGTATCCTTCCAGGTTTCACTACCGGGATCGCCGGGCTTCGGCACGACGTACCAACGCCACAACTCTTTGCCCGATCGCGCGTCGAGCGCCGCAACCCAGCCGCGCGTCTTGGCGTCGCCAGCCCCGTTTGCGACAATGACTTTGCCGTCGGCGGTAATCGGCGCGGCGTTGAATCGTTCTCTGCTCCCGAATTCGTTGGTCGTCCCCACCATCCTGTCCCACACGATTTCGCCGGTGTCGCGATTCACGGCAATCACGCGGCCGTCGGGAAGATTGGCGATGACCAGGTCTTCCCAGAGCGCGATTCCGCGCGTGCGTGGCAGGTTGCCCTCATGCTTGACGCCGGGATCGGCGGCCCACGCGAACTCGCCTTTGTTCGGACTGCGGCCGTCGATCTTGTACAGCGTGCCCCAGCCGTCGCTCGTGTACAGGAAGCCGTTGTCGACGAGCGGATGCATCTCGGTCTCGGGACCGTTCTGCCCCACGTCCTGCATGCCGCCCAGCGCCAGCGCCCAGACCAGGCGCAGATTCTTGACGTTCTGGCGATTGATCTGCGTCAGCTTGGAATACCGGGTGGACCCATAGTCGCCGTTCATCATCAACCAGTTGTTCGGCTCATTCTGGGCGTTGGACAACCGGTCCGCGGTGACTGGCCCAGCACTCTGCCCGGAGACTGTCGCGGCGAACATCGCAGCCGACATGGCCGACAGGGCTGCCAGGACCGGCAATAGAAGGTGCTTCATGTCGCGAATTGTATACACTCCTGCCAGCGTTGGTGAAAGGTCAGGTGGGTTCTCACCGGACAATGACGGAGTCATCAATGAAGAAATGGGCCGTCGCGGTGTTCCTCGTCACCGTGTGCGCAGTCGGGGTCGTCGTGTCTACACAATCGCCATCGACCACGATCGTGCTGACCGGCCAGTCGATGATCCGCTCGGATCTCCGCGCCACGAAACCGGCGGCCCTGCCCGCGATGAAGGAGCTGTTGAACGGCGACGTGGTGCTTACCAACCTCGAGGCCGCCGTCGCCGAACCGGGCGAGACGACTCACGAGGGCCGCGGGTTCCTCGCGCCGCCGGAAGCGCTCGATGCACTGACGGCGGTGGGGTTCAATCTGCTCGCGCTGTCGGGCAACCACGCGTTCGATCTGAAGGAGACAGGAATTCGGAACACGCTTCGTGAGACCGACCGTCGAAACATCGCCCGCGCGGGGACCGGCAACACCATCGCCGAAGCCGCCGCGCCGACCTATCTCCGGACTCCGAAGGGCACTATTGCGCTCGTCGCGAGTGCGTCAGGCTTGATCGCCCCAGGCGCTCGCGCCACCGCTGAACGCCCCGGCGTCAACGAACTTCGTGTGCTGGCGGGCGACCGCGACAACGAGGCGACCGCCGACCTGCCTGGCGCGGCGTCAAACACGCCGCATCCGGATGATGCGCGCCGCATTCTGCAGAGCATTCGTGACGCCCGCCAGCGTGCGGACCTCGTGATCGTGTACCAGCACAATCACGTGTTCTCGAACAAGTCGTTCTCGACGATCTTCACCGAAGGCATGCCGGAGCGGCTCGCGCCGAATGCGTGGTTGGTGACCTGGACGCACGACGAGATCGACGCGGGCGCCGACATCGTCGTCATGCACGGCGCGCCGCTGCTGCATGGTGTGGAAATCTATCGCGGGCGGCCGATCTTCTACGACCTGGGCAACTTCATCTACAACGTGCCGCCGACGCTGACTTACATCGACGAACCGATGGCGTGGGAGAGCGTGGTGGCGACGATCCAGTTTCAGGCGCATTCGCTCACGGCTCTTTCATTCCGGCCCGTCGTGCTGAATACCATCGGTGACGGGCAGCCCGACGTGCATAACGAGTACGCCAGCAACGAGTTCCTGCACACGCGAGGCTTGCCTGCGCCGGCGAGCGGGGCGAGAGCCGGCTATATCCTCCAGCGCCTTGCCGATGCGTCTAGGCCCTTCGGGACGATGATGGCGATCAGCGGAGAAACCGCAACGGTTACTCGAACCGGCAGGTGATGCGGTTCGTTATACGTCGACGTCCGGATCTTCAACCGGCTTGGCTCTTCCGAACACCCACGCAATGGCGATGCTGAGCAGGTAGAGGGCCACCATTGGTGCAGCGAAAATGGTCTGGGTGACCATGTCGCCCGTTGGAGTGATCACGGCAGCGGCGATGAAAATCAGCAGAAAGGCGTAACGGAAGCTGCGCCATAGGAGACTTGCAGTGATCAGGCCCATCTTTGCCAGAAAGAACACGACCGTTGGCATCTGAAACACGAGCGCCATTCCCAGGACCATCTTCGTGTAGAGGTCGAAGACGTCCTCGAGCCGAGGCATGAACACCAGGTCCGGCGTATTGAAGCTGGCAAAGAACGCCATCATGTAAGGAAAGGCGATGTAGTGAGTGAACGCCGCACCCGCGGTGAAGCCCAATGTCGTGAAGCCCACGAACGTGATGGCGAAGTGCCCCGTACTCGGCGGCACCAGTGGCTCGATCAATCGCCAGATCTGAAACATGAGGAACGGCATCGCGAACACGAGGCCAGCGATCAGCGCGATCTGGACATAGAGCCCGAACGCTTCACCGGGTTGTGTGTAGATGAGTCTCGTCCCGACCGGCAGCGCTCGCCGCGTAGGTCCAAGGATGAAGCCGACGATGCGATCGATCAGGGCGAACCCAACGAGCGCTCCGGCGGCGATGGCGAGCACGGCACGGACGATGCGCTTCCTGAAATCCTCGAGACGCTCCAGGATCGAAATACCCCCGAAGAGTCCGTCGTCACTGAGCATCTTGCGGTTTGGCTGCGCGAACGGGACCAGGGCCATCGATTAAGACTACTCTGTATGTGCCCGGTCTTCTTCTGTGCACGCCCGGAGCAACCCGCACGCACGCAGTCACGTTTGCCTTGAAGGCGCGGGGTTTCGGCTCGTTTTTGAACCGTAAAGAAAGGAGTTTCGCACGACTCCGTCTCGGGGCCGTTGAACGGCCAGGGCTCTCGTCAACACTTGGGCTCGGCGGCCACCCCGCGGTGTCGTACGGTTCCGGACTCAGCGCTCGCGATATGTTTCCAGTTCGAGACGCGCCGACCCGAACGCGGCCGTCACATCGATGATCAGAGGCACACGGCGGGCGTCGGTACCGAGCCACGCCGTCATGTCCAGCGAACCACGACGCGCGAGCCGATCAGTCAATCGAGGCTCGAGCTTCCAAGCCGACAGCGAACGCCCGTCGAGGGTAATCGTTTCGACGCCGCCCACCGAAACGTCCAGGGTCAGTCGCCGGCCATTGTCGTTCAGCGGGAGCGCGACATGCGAGCCGGCCTGCATGGGGAGCCCCCGGACATAGAAGAGAGCCGTGAGAGGATCGCGCGCGGCAGCTTCGAGCGGCAGGGTCATCGTCGTGCCGCCGCTGGTCAATCGCATCTCATGGCGCCCGACGTCGAACGCCGACTGCCGTTCGATCCGGCGCTTCCCGTCGGTAATCGCCTCGCGGTAGCTGAGTGGCAGCAGTCCGCCGCTGGCGGTCGTCTCGATCACGACATCGGCTTCGTAGAAGCGCGACATCCAGTGTTCCGTCCTGGCCAGCAGCTGAAACCGGTAGCTTTCGTCGCCCTGCGGCGGCAGGACGGCAATCGTGGCGGCGCCCGCGGGCACGCTCATCGGGCCGCTCGTCCAGCGCACGCGGTAGGTCGCCGACTCCCCGACGACGAATGGCGGCGGACCAGGCTCGGGCGGCACGACGCCCGTCGTCGCCATGAACGTCGTGTCGGCCGCGGGCGACCACACGACCTGATAGATGTGCTGCGGGCCGAAGCTGGCGCGCTCCACGAGCACATCGCGGCTCTCCGGACCGATCTCCAGAGGGCCCTCGCTGACGACGAACTCGACGCCGAGATCGTGGAGAGTCACGAGCGCCTGAGGCGCAGGAAGGCGGTTGACGGCATCGAGGAGCGCCTCGAAGAACGGCGGTCGCAAGCCGCTGTAGCCGTTCACGATCGGCCGTCGGTGCTCGAGCGACTGGAGCATGCACGGCGTGTTGCCGGCGAACGGGCCCATCGGTGCGCAGAGGACGGCGCTGGATCCCGGCTGCTCGCGCAGCCAGCGTCCCGCCGCAGTGGTCAGCGCAGGCGGCGCCGGAAACGCGATGGCGCCGTTGCAGAATTCCACCGCGATCAGCCCGAGGGCGGCTGCCCCGGCGAAGTGCCCCATGCGCGCCCCGCGCAGTTCCAGCGCGCGAATGGCGAGCGCTGCAAGCATCGCGACGCCCAGGAGCGTCAGCACGCTGAAGCGCGCCGACGCGCGGATGGCGTCCATGCCGAAGAGGGCGCCGTACATAGCCGCGTACAGGGAGCGTATCCCGTTCGGTCCGAGCGACAGCACTACGCCGACGATCGCGAGAACTGCGTACACAGCAGCAATTCGCTTCAGTCCCTGCGGCGCCGCAAGCGCACCGCCTGCCGCGAGCACCATTGCGACGAACCCGAGGAACAGCGCCTGCTCCGGACCATCCTTGAACGGTACGGGTGCGCGACCGCCGGGCCGCAGCCAGCCAGTTCGACCATATATGAGGTTCGTCGCCGGCGCCTGAAGATAGCTCGACAACACCGCGCTTCCGTTCGAGGCCTCATACAGCGTGCGCCCGCCGCCGGCGTCTCGAGCAACGCGCAGATACGGAATCGACCACGGAGCGGCGACCACGAGCGCCAGCGCCGCCGCGGCGACCCCTCGCCGGAGAAGGCGCCAGTCGGCGATCCGTCCGGTTGCGGCCATCAGAACGACCGTTGCGCAAGTCAGGCCGATGGTCCCGATTACGCCGTAGTAGATCGAACTAATCGCCTGGAGCGCGGTCACGACGCCCAGGGCGATCGTGTCCCATCTTCGCTCGGCCGCGAACAGACGATGGAGGAAGAGGAACGATAGCGGCAGAAAATACAGCGCCTGCAGTTGAATGTGGAGCAGATGCGTGAAGTGATATGGCGCGAAACCGAAGATGAGGCCGGCGACAGAGGCCGCCGCCTCGCTTCCGGTGAGCGCGCGGGCGAGCACATGCATCGCGAGCGCTGTGGCGACCAGCGATCCGATCAACAGCACGTTGTAGCAGAAGATAAGGTCGTGGGTGACCGCGTACACCGGTAAGAGTGCCACTGCCTGCAGGAGCAGGTGATCGGAGTAAGCCAGCGTCAGCGGTGCGGGGTAGAAGATCCCCGCGTTGAAAACGCGACCGGTGAGCAGCCACGCAGGATGGCTCGCCAGCGTGTGAAGATCCCAACCCAGGGTCCACAGATACAGCGACGGGTCGCCGGTCGGATCCATCGCGCCCAACCGAGCATGGAGATGGAGGACGAGTGGCCAGGTGAAAGCGCACGCTGCGAGCGCGTACATCAAGGCCGCCGTCGCGGTCCGGCGGATCATGTGTCTATCTTGTGCCGGGTTGTGTCGCGGTCGATCCAATACTTCACGGGACGATGTCGCGGGTCAATGATTGCGCCATTCACGCCTGTTTCGACTAGGAGCGAAGCGGGGACACGCGCAAGCCGAGTCGGCAGCGGTTGAGGGGTCTCCGGGCCTGAGCCGCGATTTGTCGAGTCGCGAATCGCTATAATTCCGTTTGCATGCGGATCGGCATTGTGTGTGCGGCGCTCGCGCTGGCCATGCTGTCGACCAGCGCGCCGATCCCCCGCGATCCATATCATCCCATCGCGCTCAGCGCCCTCGTGCCGGCCACCGATCCGCTGAACGCCCACGCGTTGCAGTTCGATGCCCGGTTCGCTCAGACGATGGCGGATCTCGGATCTGTCGACGAGGCCGACCTTTCGGTCTTGGCGCGTCTGCCCGCCACGGCGCACCTGCTCGCTCATGCGCGGCAGTTCGAGTATGACGTGCCGAAGGACTCTCGCGAGGCTCTGGTGCGGGAACTGCGTGCGCGCGTGGCAGGACGGCGCGAGGCGATCCGCGACAGCGTCGCCTATTTCGTGGGACCGCTGCTCGACGATCCGCATTGGGTTGCCGACGCGTTGCGGTATTTGCCGGCCGATTTTCGCTTCCATGGCGACCTGTTCCTGACCGCGGGGTACGACATCGGCGTGGCTTTCGCGCCGCACGCGTCTCTAAACGCGGCGCACCGGCACTTTGAAGGCCATTCCCGTGAGTTGCTCTACTATGCGATCCACGAGCTGCATCACGTCGGCTTCATGACCTATTCCCCCCCGCCGCGTCTCGCCGATCTCAAGACGTGCGCAGACGTGCTGCATCTGGTCGAGTACCTCGACCGCGCTCGAAGGGACAGCGGTCCTCGCCGCGCTCGACCGACGTACGCGCGAACGGGCGCTGGCCGACGACGAGGACTACAGGGCGCTCGGCGACGAGCGGCAAATGGAACAGGACGAGGCGCACTACTTTCAGGAGTACGACGCACTCGAGCGACGTGGCGCTGCCATCGCCGACGCGGATGCGTTGGCCGTGATCGAGCGGATGTCGGGTGGGGAGCGGCTGTGGTATCGCGTTGGCGCTCGCATGGCCGCACGCATCGAGCGAACGCTCGGCCGCTCGGCCCTGATTACCCTCATCACGAGCAGGCCGGCACAGCTGGTCTCGACGTACCGGCAGATCCGCTGATAACGAACGCTCGGCCTTGGACGGCACTCTCGGAGCGGACGAAGCGAGACGGCTCGTTTCCAGCCCCAATCCGCGGTTGGCCCGCCTCGCGATCCCTCGTTTTGCGACGCCGGACCTCGCCATCGCGGACACAAGTGCCACACGTATCGAAACGGCCGGCTGTTTCTGATGGGCGATGCGGCGCACGTGCATAGCCCGGCAGGCGGACAGGGCGGCCTCGTCGACGCATGCGTCCTCGGCCGCTTGCTGGGGGAGGTTCTTTCAGGAAGGCAACCGGAAGCTCTGTTCGACGGGTACCAATCCCTGCGGCGGCCGAGAAGGTGCTCGGTCTGGCGGGCCGGCTGACGTCGTTCGCCACCATGAGGAACCCGGTCAAACGCGTCGCGAGGAAGGGGTATTCTCGCTGCAATCGTGTGCCGTTCGGGAAGCATGTGCTGGCCATGAACCTCTCGGGGTTGAGCAGACGAGAGCATGCGAACTGGACTCGATTCGTGCCTCGGCGCGTGGCGGGCTAGAGCAGCCAAGAGCGATTGGCCAAATTCGAACACCGTGTAGCCGTCCAGCCTCAACGCGTGGCCTTGACCGAGTCGACCTGCCAGTCCGCTCCGCGTTTCCGAAGCGTGAATGTCCACACGTGCGGCTCGATCCTCGAGTAGCGGGTTCCGATCCTCGGCGTGTAGCGCATGGTCCCCTCGCAAGTGGCGACGGCGGTGGGGACGCGGAAACTGACGTCGCAGGTTGTGAACGTCAGCTGGGACTGAAGCGAATCGAACTCACCGGCAAGAGCCGCCTCGTTGGCAGACGGTTGGACCCTTCGTGCCAGCCGCGCGTCGAGGCGTTCGTAAGCGCTGCGGTATCGCTGCAGGGCCTGCTTCACGCCCTGTTCGTCGCCGACCGTGGCCGATGCCGGTACAGCCGTCGCTTGCGGTGGCAAGGGTTGCGCTGCGGGTGTGGATTCCGAGCCTGGTGCCGCGGGCACTTCGACCGGTCCGTTGGGCGTCGCGATGATCGTGGGCGGCGCGGGTTCTGGCACTCGAGCCGTCGGTCCGACGCTGACGGTGCGAATCGCCGGCGCCGCGGCTGTGTCTCTCTCAGGCTGTGCGGTTTTGGTGGCGCTCTCCAGGTTGACGGGGTTGAGGCGGCTGACATCGTTCACATCGTTCACAGGGCGACCACCGGCGACGAGCCCGTCAAACTCGGGGGCCAGCGGCGACGCGATCAACGGCGCGAGCTCGGCATGTTCGGATGAGTTGACGATGAAATAGCCCTTGATCTGCGCGACGGCTTCGTGCGCGGCCTCCGCGCTGGTGGCCGCCACGGCCGCGACGGCATGGCCGTGGTACAGGACGTTGCCATGCGCGAGCAGGTTGCGGCCGACGTTCTGAAAATCGATGGCAAGGGCGAACGGATAGCGAACGGGCCGGTCAACCAGAATCACCGCAATCAGCACAGCCGCGCCGACGATCATCGGCATGACGCCGGTCGATCGACTGGTGTGCGCCTCAGCGCCCGAGTCGCGTGCGAACGTGGCGAAGTCTTCCGCGTCGTCCCTCAGTCGAAGCTCGATGACATCCGGGTCTCGCGTGTCTGCGGCGCTGCCAAACACATCGCGCGCGACGAGGTCATCTTGAACAGGACGGCTGAATTCGTACGGAGCCGGCTCCGGTTCGTCGGGAATCGGCGCTTCGGGCGCCCGCGCGGCTTCTTCATAAGGCCTGACGGGCTCCGCGCGATTCTGAGCGTAGACGTCGGCGAGGATGACCCCGAACCGGCGGTGACCGGCCGGCGCGATGGCGGCTCCGCTCTGTGCGCCATCGTCCATCGCGGACAACGGATCGGCAGCCTGCGCGTCAACGATCGGCCGCGGAGAGGTCGACCTGTCGAGTTCGATCCGTTGACGCAAGGAATGCGCGGCGAGGAAGCCCGGATCGATGGCGAGCGCCGCGCCCACGGCCTCGAGAGCGGCGGTGTGATCCTTCGCCTCCAGGCGTTCACGCGCCAGGGCGAGCTTCGCCAGCAGGACCTTCCATGTGTCGCGGCTGTCCATGCGCTGACTGAACTGCAAGACGAATTCCAGAACAGGCGGCTCGCGGATCGGACCGCGTCGAACGGATGAGACACGGTGTCCACGAGTCGTCACCCAGGCGTCGCATACTGCTAATCGTGTCCATTGGCTGCGATACAACGGCTCATCATCACGGCGCGTCGCATCCGCAGACCAACGGTGTCGTCAACGCGCTGTCCGGGCTCGTGCGCTATCTGGAGTCGGAGCCTACTGATGTGGTGGTCGTCATGAGTGGGGCCATCGGACGATTCCGATGCCAACTCTACGACGAGATCCGGCTCGTCTGCGATCTGTGGAAGGCCATCCCGCGAATCTGCGACTTCAAGCCGGACGCGGTCCACACTGCGACGGAATGGCTGCCTGGCTGGTGCGCGTCTCTATCTCGGCCGCGAACGGAAGAGGTTCCCCAGCAGCTTCCCTACGCGTTATGCCGCCTTCGGCACGAACGCGAGCGCGCGGCGCGGATTCTCCACGAGAATCTTGTGCAACGTCGCTTCGCTCACACCAGCCTGCCTCAGGCGAGGCACCATGGTCGTCATCACCATGGCAATCCCAGGTCCGCCGTTCTTTCGGAGGTATTTCTGACTGGCGAAGTCGGAAGACACGCACAGTCTGTCTTCGTGTCCCGCCTCAAGCATGGCCATGATTGTCCGGACGTACTCCTCCAGGCGGGGATCGTCAGGTTTCCCCGAATGATCGAAGCACACGTAGGCACCGCGTTTCGCGATGGCGAGCGGCGCAGCCGTCGGCTGGTCCTTGATGTCGTTCAGATGTCCGATGACGAGATGATTCAGATTCACACCTGCCGACTCGAAGAGATCGACCTGATCCAACGCGCACTGCGCGCAGCCGTCCGACACGTGGGTGATGATTGACAGTCCTGTCCGAGCGTGGAGCCTGGCGGCGGCGCGGAGAACCTTGCGTTCGTCCACGTCCATCGGAACGGCGGCGCCCGTGCCCATTTCGCCGATCGCGCCCCACCGTTCCGCCGTCGCCAGCTTGTAGAAATCGTCGGCGATCTGCTCCTCGGTCTTCTTGAAGGTGTCGGGGGGATAGCCATCCTTCAGATGGAGGCCGCCGCTGGCGACGATGAGCATTCCGGACCTGGTCGCAATGGTGCGCAGCGCGTCAATGCTCCGGCCCAGGTCCAGTCCGCCTACGTCGACGATACAACTGACCCCGTCGTTGGCGCACGCCTTCACTTCATCCGACATGAGATCGAGGTCCTTGTAGAACTTCAGCGCTGGGCTGTCGCTCGTGCTCCCCATCGACAGGTGCTCGTGGATCAACGTCGCTCCGGCGATGCGCTCTGGCGGCACGTCCCGGAGAATCGTGCGGACCACCGCTCCCTTCGGAAAGGCCGGCTGCGCGGCCGTCGACTTCTGCAACGACGCTGCGAGGGCGGCCTGTTCCCGCAGCGCCGTCAGCAGGCCAAGTCCCGTGCCGACACCGGCACCCAGGAGGGCGACGGCTTCCCGCCGAGTCAGTTCTCGAGATTCCCGTTCGCTCATCGAGCTCCTCCCTGGACCGCTGGACAGACGCTTATTCGTGTCGCAATGCGAGCATCGGATCGATGCGGATGGCGCGACGCGCCGGAATGTAAGAGGCGCACAGCGCGACCCCGACGAGCAACGCCGCGACGCCCGCAAACGTCGCCGGATCGGTCGGTTGCACACCGTAAAGAAGTCCCGCCATCAAATGCGAGACGACCAACGCGCACGCGACGCCGAACGCGGCGCCTGCCAGCGTGAGCTCGAACCCTTCACGCAGGATCATGCGCAGAATCGTTCGCCGCTCGGCGCCGAGCGCGAGCCGGATGCCGATTTCGCGCGCCCGCTCACCCACGATGTACGACAAGACGCCGTAAATGCCCAGCCCAGCGAGCAGCAGGGCGGTCGCTGCGAACAGACCGACGATCTCCATCGAGAACCGGCGTGCCGCGAGCGAGGCCGCCACAGTATCGTGGAGCATCTGTGCGCCGAATACCGGCAACGTATTGTCGACGAGCTGCACCTGCTCACGTACGCGGTCCGGCGTCGTGGCGGCGTCCAATTGTCCACGCAGGAAGATCGCGAGATGTTTCGCGGGCTTCTGATACGCGCTCGCGTAGATTTCCGGAACGCTCGCGTCCCTCAGCGATTCGGTCCGCGCATCCGCGACGATGCCGACGATCGTCGTCCAGGACGTCGCGGACCGGGAAAGCTTCACGTGCTCACCGAGCGGATCCGCATCCGGCCAGAATGTTCGTGCCATCGCTTCGTTGATCACCGCGACGCCGGGCGCGGTTTCATTGTCGAAGTTCGTGAACAGTCGGCCGCGCAGTCGAGTCATCCCCAGGAGATCAAAATACTCCGGCGTCACGACGGATCCGTCGACCAGCGGTGCCTGTGTGGGTTCGGTGCCCCGCCCTTCGATGAGGAGTGGAACCACGTTGAGATCCTGTTGCGCGTGTAGAGAGTCGAGCGGAATCGCATTGCTGCTGCCGATCGCCACCTCTTCGACACCAGCCAACCGATGAGTGCGACGAAGGATTTCGCGGAGGAACGGCGCTTCTTGTGCGATGGTCCGGTACTTGTCGATGCTCACATCGTTTGGGTACGGCAATCGCGTGCGGACGGTCAGCACGCCCTGTGGCTCGAATCCGAGACGTGCAGACAGCAGATCCCAGAAACTGCGAAGCAGAAGTCCGGCCGCCACCATCAGCACCAGTGACAGCGCGAATTCCGTGACCACCAGAATCCGGCGCGTTCGCGTCTGTCCGCCGGAACCCGTTGATCCGCGCGTTTCGGACTTGACTGCGGACATCACGTCGAGCCGGCCGGCATGCAGCGCAGGGGCGAGACCGAAGAGGGCGCCGGACGCGACGGTGGTGACAAGCGCGAACCACAAGACGTCCCAGCTGACGGTGATCTCGTTCAGCCGCGGCAGGCCGTTCGGCACGATCCGCAGCAGAAATCCCTTGGTAGCGAACAGGATCCCGAGAGCCGCGATGCCGCCGAGCAGCGACAGCAGGAGACTCTCGGTCAGCAGCTGCCGCACCAATCGGCCGCGTCCCGCTCCGAGAGCCTGCCGGACGGCGAGTTCGCGTCCGCGCGCGTTTGCGCGCGCGAGCAGCAGGTTCGCCAGATTGACGCAACCGATCAACAGGACCAATCCGACTGCGGCGAACAACAGCATCAGCGACTGGCGCACATCACCGACGACGGTCTCCGTGAGCGGCACCAGTCGCACGCTCCATGCGCTCTGAGGCGGATAATCCCCGGGATACTGCCGGCGCAACGTGGCAACGAGGGCGTCGACCCGGCTCTGAGCCGCCTTGATCGTCAGTCCATGCTGGAGTCGCGCAATCGCCCCCGGAAGGTTTCGTCCGGCGCGGGGCGGGTTCAACGACATCGGCGCGCCATAGAAACTCGTCGCGGCCCAGACGTCGACATTCCGTTCTTCCACCGTTCGCCCCGGCGGATGAAAGTCCGGCGGCATGACGCCGACGATGTGATACAGGTCGGTGTCGAGGCGGACGCTCTTGTCCAGAATGTCCGGTTCGCCGCCGAAGCCGCGCTTCCACATACCGTCGCTGATGACCACTTCCAGCGTGAAACTGGGTGAGCGATCCGCGGGAGGGAACGTCCGGCCTATCTGGGGCTTCACGCCCAGTACCGCAAAATAGTTGGGCGTCACGCTGCTCAAGCGGACTCGCGTCGGTTGCGAGGATCCGGTGAGGTTGTTTTCGTCGAACCATGCCGGTGAGACCTGTTCGAAAATCCCGGAGCGTTCGAGATCCAGCCACTCCGGCTGCGACATGCCGACGTCAGACGAGCCGATGCCTGGAAGGTTGTCCTCGATGCTGACGAGCTGATCCGGTTGCGGATAGGGCAGCGGATGAAGCAACGTCGCATCAACAACGCTGAAGATCGCCGTTGTCGCCCCGATACCCACCGCCATCGTCAGCACCGCGACGATGGTGAAGCCGGGGGACTTGCGCAGCATGCGCGCGGCGAACCGCACGTCGTGCGACAGGCGGTCCCACCAGAGCCAGCGGTGCGCTTCGTAGAACCGCTCGCGCGACGCTGTCACGTTGCCGAAGGTGCGATGCGCGGCGGCGCGTGCTTCATCGGCGCTCAGTCCCTCGTCTTGGAGCCGCTCCATCTCCAGCTGGAAGTGGCTTTCGATTTCCGCCGTGAAGTCCTCCAGTCCTCGCGCCCGTCGAAACATGGGTTCACCCTTTGGCGGCGTCCGTTTCCAATATCAGCGCAATGGCTTTTGCCAGACGGTTCCACTTGCCCGTTTCTTTGACGAGGTGTCTGCGTCCCGCAGGGGTGAGCCCGTAGAAGCGGGCTCGACGGTTGTTCGACGAGACGCCCCACTTTCCCGCAATCCAGCCGCGCTCTTCGAGCCGCTGGAGTGCGGGATACAGGGCGCCATGCTCGACCAATAGTTCGTGGTCCGAGGTGTGCTGAATGGCGCGCGCGATGCCCTGTCCGTGTTCCGGTCCAAAGATCAGGGTACGCAGAATCAGCAGGTCCAGTGTCCCCTGCAGCAGTTCGAGCCGCTCGTCTTTGGTATGGGTAGACATGTAACCCGAGTCTACGTGTGCACAGGTCAGATGTCAACCTGAAGCCGATCCGCGTTCAGGACCTCGAGCTGAGGTCCACGCCCTCCTCGTAACAATCGCGTGACGACTGGACGTGTTCAGGCCGCGGACAAACGTCCATAAGAGTTTGGTATCGATCTAGGTTCAGATTTCCAGCGAGCGTTCATCGATTTGCACCGACTAACATCAGGGTCTCACCAACCGGAGCTCTTTTCGGCCGAGCTCCGAGGCGCGTTCAGATCGCTTCGCTCGTTGGAGCGTGGAGAATGATCGATGACTACACACTCGATCGAGCAACCGATCGTCCGCGAAGACGCGCGGCCGGCCGGCGCAGAGGAACCTCCCGAGCGGCCCGATCCGCGCGCTTGACAATCAATAAGTATCAGCTTATATATCATGCATGCAGAGCGCGGCCGTGCTCGAAGACAAGATCTTCCAGGCGCTGGCAGACCCCAGCCGCCGGGCGATCTTCGTGTCGCTCACGCGTGGCGAAGCGGCAGTGAAGGACCTCACGGCGCGCTTCGACATCTCGCAGCCGGCGGTCTCCCAACACCTCGCCACGTTGAAGGACGCTGGACTGGTGAACGGCCGGCGCGAGGGGCGCTGTATCTACTACCGGGTGGAGCCGCGCGGGATGAAACCGCTCATCAATTGGATCGCGCACTACCGCGCGTTCTGGACGGAGCGGGTCGATCGCCTTGAACAACTGCTGGAGAAGATGGACCGATGACTCCCGCCGACAAGACCGCAGAAGCGCAAACTGAATCCATTTCGTTCGAATTCGATTTGCATCATTTGCCGGAGAAAGTGTGGCGCGCGCTCACCGACCCCGTACTGCTCGCGGAGTGGCTCCTGCCCGTCGTCGATCTCAAGCTCGAGCCGGGGGCCGCGTTCACGTTCAAGGCGCAGCCGCAGCCCGGTTGGGACGGCATCGTGAATTGCCGGCTCCTCGAGATGGAGGCGCATCGGAAGCTCAGCTACACATGGGTCGTCGGCGACATGGACAACGTCGTGACGTTCACGCTCACGCCCACGGCGTCAGGCACGCGCCTGTCCCTCGTGCAGTCGGGTTTCAAGCCGAACCAGAAGCGGAACTTCAACGGCGCGCGCTACGGCTGGACGATGATGGGCGGGAAGCTCGCCGACCTGCTCGCGAGGATCCCATGAGCATGCCGCGCGCCAAAGGAATCGTCATCGGCTTCTGGATCGCCACCGCGCTCTTCTGCCTCCAGATAGGCTTCACTGCCTACGCGCAGCTGCGCCTCCCGCAGGTGGCGGAGGCCTTCACCCACCTCGGCTTCCCCGCCTACTTCCGCGTGGAACTTTCGTGGGCCAAGTTCCTCGGCGTGGTGCTGCTGCTTGCGCCGGTGCCCGCGCGGCTCAAGGAGTGGGCTTACGCCGGCTTTGCCATCACCCTCGGCTCGGCGCTCATCGCACACTTCTCCGTGGGCGATGGCCCGGAGGCGTGGGGCTGGGCGGCGGGCACCGTCGTGCTCTGGGGGCTCTCGTACTTCTTCTGGCGCCGCCTGCAGGCCACGCCGGCGAGCGCTTGACCGCGCCCCGCCGGCTGGATCCAATGCGGCCCATCCCCAACGAAAGGTTTGAAGATGAAGAGTCAACCAAAGGCAGCAGGCAAGGCAGCAGCAGGCAAGGCCTCCAAACTAATCAGCGACAGGATTGCCGAGTTGGGTGACTGGAGAGGCGACACACTCGCAAGGGTGCGCGCCCTCATCAGGGAGGCCGACGCTGATGTTGTGGAAGAGTGGAAGTGGATGGGGACTCCGATATGGTCCCATGACGGGGGCATCTGCACGGGAGAGTCGTACAAGTCGATAGTGAAGCTGACCTTCTTCAAGGGCGCTGCCTTGAAAGATCCTGCCAGGCTCTTCAACTCGAGCCTTGACGGGAACGTAAGGCGCGCCATCGACATTCACGAGGGTGAGGAGATTGACGCGAATGCGTTCAAGGCGCTCATCCGCGCGGCCGTCGCTCTCAATACCTCTGGCGGAAAGAAGTCCACGAAACGCAAATGAGCATTCTCAAGAGTCCTCTTTCAGCTCGCTGCGGACAACCGCTACCGAGAAATTCTCAGGGATTGCCGCCGGAGCCGCAGGAGCTGCGACCCCACGCAAGAGTTAGCGCCGAGCGATTCGGGTCGGTCGTCACTTCGGCGTTACTCGTTATGAATGAGACCCCTTCAAGCCGATACTGTGCGTATGAACGACGGCCTGCGAAGAACAGGGACGATTTTCTTCCTGCTTGCCGTTGCCACTCGTGCGCCGGTCTTTGCGAATGACCTATCGGGAACCCTCAAAGACCTGTGCGGCCGTGTTCTCCCCGGCGCTACTGTCAGTCTCGCCGGCGAGGCGTCATCGATGCGGCAAGTCAAGTCTGACGCCTTGGGTGCCTACTCGTTTCATGCAGTAGCCGCCGGCTCGTCGCTCGGGAGTCTCATCCATGTCCGCCATTACGTCTCTCCAACGCGGCTCAATCGATCGTGCAGCCGTCACCCTCGAACGTGCTTTCTCGCCAGACCCGCTGTTCACGTGGGTCTTTCCCGACCCTGCCACTCGGCCGGCTGCGCTGCAGCGATTCATCCGCGTTCCTCTCGAGTACGGGTTGCGCTACGGCAGAGTCACCACTTCGCACGAGGCCAAGGCGGCCTGTGTGTGGCTCCCTCCGGGTCCGGGAATGACCATCCCGCGAATGATCCGTTCCGGCATGCTCGGCGTCCCGTTTCGCACGGGCTCTGGGCCCTTCGTTAAGTTCATGACCGCCAACGAGACGATGGACAAGATCCACAAGGCTCGCGTTCCCGAACCGCACTGGTACCTCGTTGTCGTCGGCGTCGATCCTGAGCTGCAAAGCCAAGGCGTCGGTTCGGCAATCGTTCGCGAGGGTCTCGCGCTCGTCGATCGGGAATCAACGCCCTGTTACCTCGAGACGAGCGAACGTCGCAATCTCGCCTTCTACGAGCGACTTGGCTTCGTCGTCCTCGAAGAAGCCACACTCGGCAAAAGTGGGCCGAAGGCTTGGGCAATGCGTCGGGAGCCGCGACACGCAACCGCGTAGAGTCGCCAACTGCCCAGAGGACGGGCTAACATGCGCTGCAGCCGACGGGCGGGTGTCAGTGAACGTCCCTTTGGTGCGCCCCGCGGCTTGTGATAGACCGATCTGCATAACGCCGGATCATCACGCAGGCAGTCACCAAGAGAGCAGGTGCGACATGGCGACAGGCAACGGCACGATCAAGACGCTGACCGGGAAGGGCTTCGGTTTCATCGAGGCGCAGGACGGCAAGGAGTACTTCTTCCACCAGAGCGCCTGTCAGGGCGTGTCGTTCGACAGTCTTCACGAGGGCCAGCGGGTCACCTTCGATGTCGGACAAGGCCCGAAGGGGCCGCGCGCGGAGAACGTGAAGCTGGCCTAACAGCCACGTGAGAGCTGATCCGATGCTTCATCGCACGTTACAGGCGGGGATGGCGATCGTGCGACACCACGATCTGAGGTGAAATGACATAATCGCGGGATCCGGCTACCGCCGGATTGCATGCTCAAGACATTTATGTGTTTGTGGAACTCTATCAGGAGGACGCGATGGCGATGCTGGCGATGGCGTTTCCGATTCCAGCGGGCAAGACCGAACACTGGAAGAAGTTCATTGGCGAGTTGACGGGACATCGCAAGGCCGAGTACGCGGCGTCTCGTCGCAGTCTTGGCGTGCGCGAGCGAACGTTCCTGCAGCACACGCCACAGGGCGATCTGGTGCTCGTCACGCTCGAAGGTGATCATCCGGAAACGGCGTTCGCGGAGTTTGGTAAGCGCACGGATCCATTTACGATGTGGTTCAAACAGCAGGTGCGCGAGATTCACGGCATGGACCTCAGTGAACCGCCGCCCGGTCCCATGCCGGAGCAGGTGATTGATTCCCACGCGTGACGAAGACGCGCCTGAGGCGTCTTGTCGTCATCCTGATAGCTGACGATAGCCTCTGGTGCGGTCGTCGGCCGGCGTCCCATGTGCGGAACGTTTCAATCGCGACGCCGAGAGCGGTTGCGCACACTCCGCCTGGGACAAGCCGAGCCGCGTCCGGATCTCTCTCAGCGGCGATGCGGAGCCAGCCATCGGTCACGACGATGCCATTGGTTCGCCTCGACTGAAAGCGAATGGATCGCGATGAGAATCAGTGGTTCTCGGGCCCTCAGAAATGCGCCAGAAACTGCGAGAAAGTATTTCAGTTGGTAGGTTCCGACCGGTCGCCGCGACGTTCAGAATGTCGCCAAATTCCGAGGTGCGAATCCGCGCTTTCGCGAATTCTGGCCAGATTGGCGCGCCCGGCAGGACTCGGAACCGCTCGCGGACGAGCGGAGTGAGTCGCGGCGCTTCCACGACTCGAACCTGCGACCCCCGGCTTAGAAGTTCCATGTTTTATCCAAGTGAGCTACGGTCGCTGAGGTCCGCGCGCCGCTAAGATGACGTCGCTGAACGGTTTCGTCCTCAATCGCATCATCACGGACGCGGCGGGAATACGACGTCAGTAATCAGTTCGGCGTCAGGCAGGAGTAATCGCGTCCGCACTCCGGTTCTACCTCTATAGTCACGTCATCCTTGGGCGTCAGCCCCGGCACGCGCTTCGGCGTCTATGAAGTCACCGCGCCGATCGGCGAAGGCGTGATTACGCCGCGGCGGTTGCTCGCCACGGGGCCGAGCAAGACGCCCAGACGTGATGACGGGCCGCATCATGAAAAGGGGAGGAGCGAGGCGCTCGATCAGATAGCGATCGGCGCCCGAGAGACAGTCCCCACGACCTCTCTTCGGTAGCGTGCAAGACTCGGGCTGAGGAGCCTTAGGACTCTTCGGATCTCGGTGGTGACCGCGCGAACGCCGCGTTCCTGGAGCAACGTTACCGAATCACTCTGAACTGCTGGGACGTTTCAACAACAACGGTCGGCACCCTGACTGGCGGTGAGGCGGAGAGCGCTGAAATCAGCAGCGACATGCCCACTGCCGATGTGACGCCAACGAGCGCGAAGCCGTAGGCCCACGCCACTCGTGTCCATGGCCAGGTGCGCGGCTTGCGCCAGTCCCGCGCGAATGAGTCTTCGAGCAGCTTCAGGAAGTCGTCGGTGATCGGCGTGGGCGCCGCCGCGCTCCACAGGTCCCACACGAGCCACGCCGCGACGGCCATCAGCAGCAGACCGCACCACGCGTTGAGCGCCGCGTTCAGGGCGCCCGCTCGGTACGCGACGCGTTCGCATGGCAGCGCGACGGGCGGAGCGGCATAGCAGTTCGTGAAGTCGAACACGGTGACGATGCTGTGAGGCGCCGAGGCGATCAGTTGCGTGCCGAAGCCAAAGACCACGTACAAGAACACGCCCATGCCGAATTCCCATGTGCCCAGCCTGACCCACGCGTGAAATGAGTCCGGTGGAATCTTCAGCCCGCGGCGCCGCCACGGGCTGACCTCGAGCGGTGGTCCCCAGTTAGCCACGTCTGTCTTCGATTGAAATCACCGTATTGCCGCCGCGATTCCCCCATGGCGGCGGTGCACCGTCGCCGACGCGGATGGTGATCACGGGAAACGGAGGCACATCGTTCGACCAGGTCGTGTGGCAGTCGCTCACAATCACCAGCAGGTCAATCGGATCGTGCGTCCTCTCGATGAACGCGCGCAGCCCGACATCCAGGTCCGTGCCGCCGCCGCCGTACAATTCGACCTGCCCGGCTCCAAAGACCTTTCGCACGTCGCGGACGGCGGCATCGCAGCACGCGACGACGACGTCGGCGCCGTGCCCGAGTTGGCGGGTCAGGCCCGCCAGTTCCGCCAGGGCGCGCGCCAACTGTGAGTCTTCCATCGAGCTGGAGGTATCGATCAGAAATCCTGGCCGCGGCCGAGGCTGCTGGAAGCTCGGCATGAGGAACTCGCCGTAGCACGCCTGCCGTCGATGCGGGCGTCTGTAGGTGCGGTCGTACCGGCCCAGCGTGCTCTCGCGCAAGGCTCTGCGGACGACATGACGGATCGTGGCCAGGTAGTCGACCTTCGGTGCGAGGGTGGCGCGGGCCCACAGGCGCCACGCCGGTGAGACCTCGCCAGCATAAGGCGAGATCTCGTCGATGCGCCGGGCCACCTCGCGCCGCACGAGCTCGGCCTTCAAGCGGTCGACACCAGGTGTCCCTCCCTCGCGCTCATCGTCGGCCGGCAACTCCCAGAATCGCCGCTCGCCGTGTGCGCCCGACCCGCAGTCCTGCCCGTCGTGCCCGCTTTCATCAGCGCCCTGTCGTCTATCTGCACGAGGTGGCGCCGGCAGCTGCTTGTAGTAAACCTCGGCAGTGTCCCCGCTCGCCAGTCCGTACTTGGAGGGTAACGGCGGATCGCCTGGCAGCGGCAGGCCCTCGGCGTGGAGATCGTCATTGATCTCGCAGTCGCCGGCAGTGTTCCAGCGCCGATGATCCGTGATGTCGGCGGCCTTCTTTCGCGCCTCGTGGTCGCGCACCAGGTGCCCCACCTCGTGAATGAGCAGCGTCGCGTTCTCTTCGACCGTGTGCCGCGCCACCCACACATCGTTGTAGTACAGACGCCATTGCGCGTCGACGGCCATGCTGTCGATCAGGTCGGTGGCGACTGGAATCAGGCTGAAGAGCGCCGGCGCGAAATAACTGCGTTGATAGGCCGCCCGCACGCGAGCCGCCTGCAGCGCACGGGAATACCCCTCGGCTTTTTGATCCGAGTGGCGAATCAGATCGCGGAATGTGAACTTCACGTCAGTCCCGCGGCACGAGCTTCGCCACCTGCATCAGCTCGTAGAACGGACGGCACTCCTCGGGCAGCTTCATCAGGCCCGCCGGACGGTTCCGTTGGTCGCACAACGTGCGCGCCGCGGATGCCGGGATGTCTGCGTTCTTCCGGCACGCGACGCCGAGCGCGATCATCGCCGCTTCCCACCGCGGCGGCGTGTTGTTGTTGATGACCGCACCGGCGAGCGCGTAGCACACGGCATAGGCGCGATCCACGCGATCGGGCAGCACGAAGCGGCGGGGATCCTTCAGGATGTCCTCCGGATCCGGCAGGTTCAGGGTCTCGCGGTACTCCATGAACGGCAGCGCCTGATCGCCCACCAGGCCGGCGAGCGCCGCACCTTGCAGCACGCGATTGCCCGGCGCCACGGCGTCGATCGCCGCGAGGAACCGTGACGCCAGATACCAGGTCCGGCCCGACGGCCACGGACCGCTCCGCCGGGCCGGATCGGTGGGAGGCGCCAGCCAGGCGTCACGACCGGCGGCCCTCACATACGCGGCAATCGTCGCCCGTTGGCCGTGATGGTATCGGCCCAGATAGTCGGCCGGCAGCACGGGCAGACTGCCCGGCGCCGGAAAATCGCTCACCATCAAATCGGACCACGTCTCGTGATCCATCGGGAACTCGCCGTGCCACAACCGGTTCGCCATCGGCGCCTGGATTTCCTGTCCGCCGGCGGCCCATTCCACCGCATTGCTGGCGCACAGATACACGACGCCGCCCTTCCCCGGCTCGTAGTCCGGCAGCCGCAGCTCACCGCAGACGTTCTCGGTCAGCAGACGCAGCATCGCCGCCTGGGTCGTCGGCGGAACGGTGGTGAGCTCGTCCAGGAAGACCACAACCAGGTAGCCTTCCACGGCGAGGCGCTGCGCGTCGCGCGCCCAGGCCATGGGCAGCAGGCGCACGCCGTCCGGCGTCGACACCGGAAAGCCGCCGAAGTCCTGTGGTTCCCGAATCGACCCGACCAGGACCTCCACCTTGCATTTGATCCCGACGCGATCGAATCCCGTCTCGAGGCTCTTGGCGAACTCCGTTTTGCCGACGCCCGGAAAACCGGTCATGTGCATCGGGATACGGGCCTGTAGCCCGATCGCGATGAGTTGCACGAAATGTCGGAATTCCACAACCGGACTCCCCCGAGACCATAGACACCGTTCTTCACGCGACGGCCCAAGCGCCCCATGATTGTGTCTCCGGTCGCACGTGAAAGGTAGGTCCTTCTGCACCTTGTTGGGCGCCGCAAGGACGTGCGACGAGTTCCGCGATCTGCGATGGCGGCTGCCCGTCGCCGTGCACAGCACGCGCACACCGCCCGTGGCTTCCCCTTTTCGGACCACGGATTAGTAGCGAGCAGTCGCCTAGCGCTTACCGATCGGCGCGGATTGTTTCAGATCTCCAGTTGGGAAGTATTGGGCGAACTGCGCCGACCCTTTCGATGAGAATCGCCGAGCGGCGCCGTCCGCCCCGGACTGGCCTCAAAGCCTCGACGCGCGCCCACAACACAGGCGACGGCATCCGCTTCCTCGATTCCCACTGATATACGACGGCCTTACCGGCCGCGCCAATCCGTCGAGCCAATGCGTCTTGCGTCAGGCGCATCCGCCGACGCAGATCTCGGAGGCGATCGTGGTAGTCATCCGGAACGGACGGTAAGGGGAGAGGGCACACGTCCTGTCCGCTGAAACACCGAGTGCTTCGCCATGAACTGTTCCCCAGCCGCTCGCGAGGCACGACGAATTGGACGCCCGAACGCCGACCGCACGCTGAAGTGCACCTCGAGTCTACTGGTGCGCGCGGCCGCTTGGAGCGTCCGTAGGTGCACGTGCAGTTCCTGGGCGAGCTGTTCGAGTGGCAAGAGTTCTTGCTGTCGCTGGTGATGAATGACCGCTTCTCGGGCACGCTGCAGTACGGCTGCGGAAGCGACTCGTCGACCGCTATCCCATGGTCGGTAGGTCTCGAGCGGAATTGCTAGGAGCGTGGCGAACTCGCGTTGTCCCAAACCGATCGCTCGACGCAACTCGCGGAGCTCGTTCATTGCTGAGCACACGATGCCATTCGCTCGGGCCGGCGTAAAGCGACCTGCGGCATTCATGGCCGGAGGTCACGATGACTTTTGCGGTATGACGTCGATGCGGCCGAATGGGAGATCGCGCGAATCGTTCGGGAAACGGCGGGCTGCGAATTCCGGAAGTTTCTGGCGCGAACTCGCGAGACCGGTCACTTTTTTCGATTTGTGTTCGCCGAGCGATTTTCTGCTCGAGAGAATCGGTGAATTCCTTAGGAAAGATCGCGCCCGGCAGGACTCGAACCCGCGACCCCCGGCTTAGAAGGGTGAAATCCTGTGACGGAGGTCGCTGCGTGTCAACAGGTTGCGAGGACTGGCACGCGAACGTGCCACGCGCATGATCTGTCCCGGATCGCCACGAGGGACGTGAATCCGGCGAGGTCAGGGCGGGAATCCGGCAGCTTCATCATGCGCGCGAGCTTGGGCTAATAAGCGCTGGCCCGGAGTTCTGCTGTGTAGAGAGACTTGGCATAAACCGGAGCGAAGATCTCTCTCGCTTCGATCACCTTCTCGTACCAAACGGCGGCGGCATCGATCTCTGAGCACAGCAGATGGTACCAAGCACGGACCTAGATGGGAGCCACCACGTTGCCGCCATCTGCGGAGTTCGTCCTGTCTTCGGTCACCCCGTCGCCAGTTCCACGAGCGGCTGCAGATGAGCCGTGCCACGGTCGAGCCTCAGCGGGCGTCGGCTTCAAAGCGCTGAAAGGAAAACGCGGGTCTCCGTCCTAAGAAACCAGCGTGCCTGCGATTCCCGCAGCGCGGTTGAAAGAAGGGATGAAAGAATGAACAGGTCGAAGAGACTTCTGTCAGGCGCAACGAACATCAGACGAGAGACATCGAATCGCAACAAAAGATACACGCTTGCGGTGCCGATATTGATGATCCTCACTGGCTTGGTGTTCACGTCCGCTGCTCAAGCTCAGAGTGCCGAACCCTTCAGGTTTGGCTTGGTGGCGACTTCAGCGACATGCTTCCCGAATGCGTCGGCCACGGTTACTGTTTTTCCCAAGGAAGAAGACCGGGGAGTGGATACGCTGGATTTGAAGGCCGAGGCGCTGCCGCCCAATACAAGCTTCACCGTCTTCCTGACTGAACTCGCTGAGTTCCCTTTCGGTGCGTCCGAGTATATCGCCGAGTTTACGACGAATGCGGCAGGCAGAGCGTCTGTGCGCGTGGATGCCGTGATCCAAGAGGCTTTCGCATTTGATGGGAACACTCGGGTTCGCAAGGAGCTGAACCACGTTGTTGTGTGGTTCGCCGACCCGAAGGACGATGACGTTTGCTTCGGACCTGGAGGCGGACCGATCACGCCTTTCGATGGAGACGGCCAGGCTGGAGCGACAGTGTTGTCCTCGAAGAACTTCCTACCGAACGCACCTCTTCCGTAGAACCGGTTTCACAACCTCCGCAGCACGATGAGTGCTGCGGAGATTTGAAAGAACGCGAGAAACATCCGAGTTGAGCGCTCGTAGCGAACTAACAACCGGCGAACCCGAACCACACGATCGTGCGTTCGATAATCCACCGCTCGCGGTCCACGCGCAGCCGCCGGCGATCTTCGTATCGCCGGTTGATGCGATTACTCGCTATACGGGCTGATCAGGGTGATGCCACGCGCGGGAACCGTTCTCCACGCGAATCGCCTACCCACGCTGGACTTGGAATGCGAAGGTTGGCCAGGAAATCCGTTTTCAGGGAAAAACGCGCCCGGCAGGACTCGAACTCGAACCTGCCACCACCGGTTTAGAAGAGCAGTGGCGTGTGCCGGAACGGGCGTTTATTGCAGGGACTTGCGGCGCTACCCACCCAATCTCCCCCCGCGGGATGGGGCGAACCACCTTTCAAGTCAGCAGCGCACAATATAAGTCTTGACGATAGTCGTTTAAACGTGTATTATCCCGATTCATGGCTGGCACCGTTGCTCAGCAGCTCAAGCAGAAGACCCCCTTTACCTCGCAGGAGCAGGAGGTCCTTCTCGGCTTGCGGGTCGCCGCCGCTCGGATCGTGGAGCCGTGGGCGCAATTCCTGAAGACAACCGCCGAGTTGACGACCCACCAGTACAATGTGCTGCGCATCCTCCGGGGCAGCCATCCCACCAGACTGACCCACACTGACATCGGGGATCGGATGATTGGCCGTGACCCTGACATCACCCGACTGATCGACCGGCTGGAACGACGCGGCTTGGTGGAGCGAATTCGCAGCCGCCGCGACCGGCGCGTCGTGGAGGTCGGCATCACAGACCAGGGACTCGCGCTCGTGCGTGGCCTGGACGTCCACGTGCAGCGGATGCCCAAAGCGCTGCTCGGGCATCTGGGCCCGGACCAGTTGCGACACCTCAAGAGTCTGCTGGAAACCGTGATCGCGGATATGGGCACGTATCCCTGAGCCGGGGTCGTGGATAGAGAGAGCGCGTGGCAGATAGTCGTTTACACGATATATGTTTACACGTCAGTAGCGACGAACTGGAGGGTGTTTCGCATGAAGATCAGACTCGCTCAGGAGATCGCGTCGGTTCGGTTGTTCGCGTCCATCTCGCTCGTCGCGGCGTGCGGGCTGATTGTCGTCGCGAACTCCGCCTGTGGTCAGGCAGCGGCGGCAGCCCAGGCGCAGAGCCAGGTCGAGCGCGGCAAGATGCTCGTCATCGGCGGAGCGTGCCACGACTGCCACACCCCGAAGAAGTTCGGTCCCAACGGCCCCGAGCTCGACATGGACCGGATGCTGTCGGGTCATCCGGAAGACATTGAGGTCAGCGCGCCTTACCGGCCCGCCCCGGGCAGCCCCTGGGCCTACGGTGTCACCGCCGACCTCACCGCGTGGAGCGGCCCGTGGGGCGTGTCGTTCCCGGCGAATCTGACGCCGGACACCAACACCGGCCTGCGCAGTGGTGTCTGGACGGAAGCGCTCTTCATCAAGGCGCTCCGAACCGGCAAGCACATGGGAGTGGCGCGCGACATCCTGCCCCCGATGCCCTGGAACTTCTACGGCCAGCTGAGCGACGACGACCTCAAGGCGATTTGGGCGTACCTGGGCACCATTCGCGCCATCAACAATCACGTGCCGGAACCCATCGCGCCGGCGAATGTCCCCACGAACTAAGTCAGTCGGATCGAAGAAGCGGCCACGTCTGCGAAGACCTCGACACATAGAGGAGAGAATCGATGACCACCAACATCCGTGAGTACGTGGTTCTGAAGGAAGACGAAGGGTTGAGGCTGCAGTCTGGGCCGGGCCGGGACCTGATTTTCAAGGTCACGGGCCAGGACACCAACGGCGCGTTTGACTATTTCACGGTCGACGTGGCCCCGCATGGCGGCCCGCCGCTGCACGTGCATCACGTTCAAGAAGAAACCATCCATGTGCTCAAAGGCCGCTTCAAGATCCGCATCGGCGACTCGATCCACTACGTCGACGAAGGCGGATTTGCCTATCTGCCCTCGAAGGTGCCCCACGCCTTCCTGAACCTGACCGATGAGGCCGGGAAGATCATTGTGGTGTATACACCCGGCGGTGGGCACACATTCTACGAAGAACTGGGGCCGATCAGTCGGGCCACTGGGGCCACTCGCGAACAGATCGCGGCGGTGTTTGAGAAGCATGGCATGACCTTGCTGGGCGGGCCGCTGACGGCAGACTAGTTGAGATCTTGATGAGGTCGAGTGAAGCTTCATCGTCGGTGCTGAAGTATCTCTTGCGGAGTCCAGCGGCGCTGCGTAAGCTGCACCCTTGTTCAAAGGAGGTGCGGCATGCAACCGACCGTTCCCAGGCATGCGCTGTTCAGCGTCGCGTGCCTGGTGGCCACCGCGGCAAGTGCGCAGGTTGTGAGGCAGGAGGTTCCTGGCATCCGTAACTTCGCCAAGGTCGAATCGACCGTGGCGTGCGCGGGCGCCATTACGCCCGCCGCGATCCCGGAAATCAAGAAGATGGGTTACGCGTCGATCATCAACCTCCGTCTCGCGACCGAGCAGGGGGCTGACATTGACGCTAACATCGCCGCTGCGAAGGCGTCAGCCATTCCGTATTACCACATCCCATTCAGTACGGCGGCGCCGGATCCTGCCGTCGTCGACACGTTCCTGAAGACGATCACCGCGCCGGGCGTCCAGCCGGCGTTCATCCATTGAGCCGGCGGTGGAAGAGCCGCCGGGATGTGGCTCATGAAACGCACGATCGTCGATGGCTGGGACACCGACAAGGCGCTGGAAGAAGCGACGGCACTCGGCCTCACGAATGAAACGCTGAAGCAGTTCTTCGTCGGGCAGATTCAGCAGCGAAAGCGCTGACCGAGCATTCGCGAACCCTCTCGACGAGGAAGTCGGAACCGCTCGTCCCACCGAAGGAGCGACGGCGCTTCCCGGCGAACGGCTGGTCTACTTAGCGACGGGCGCAAGCTGGAACCGCGTGATCGGCTGACCGCGTCACCTCTTTCGAAACGTCGGGTAGTTCGGTGGAGTCATTGGGTAGTTCCCTTCATGGCACGAATACTAGCGACTCGACGCGATCACCGTCTGGCGAACTGTGGGCCTAGAACGCTAGAGCCTTCGCGCTGCCACGGCGTCCCCAGGTTCAGCGGAATATCCGCCCGACGCCAAGGGATGTGCGCCAGCGCCCGTTGAAGCCAAACGACTGCGCAATGATCACGGGACCGATGATCGTGTCCATCACGAGACCGACGCCGCCGTTGGTTCGCCAGCTCGCACTTGACCAGTCGTTGAACGCATCGCCGTTTTCGAACCAGCCACCGACAAACATCGGCCCGCCCATGAAGTCCGGCAGCCGGCCCACCTGTCTGAGATATCCCGCGGTCCCAACGTAGTAGTGGTCGCCGCGAAGCTCGCCCGGGCTATACGCCCCGAGCCTGAGCGGCGCGCCGAGGCTGAACTGCGACGTGGGGAGCGGATGTCCGTCGAACGACGTGCCCAGGCCACCGGACACGAATACTCGATTGCGGGCGCCAATGCTCCAGAATTGGTTTGCGACACCGGACAACTGCGTCAACGACGGAACGTTCATCGTCTGTCCTTGAAACACGAGTTCCGGGCTGCTGAACGTGTGCGACAACGTCACGATGGATAGAAGTCCGCCGGTCGGCACGACCGGGCTGTCCTGCGTGTCCAGACGCCACAGCACCTCGGCGCCGGTTTCCTTGCCGCCCATTTCCGGCAGACCGGGGTTCCCAACCTCGATCGAGGCCGACGAGTGCCCGACATAGCCGCCCACTCGCAGATCGCTCTTCGCACCGAGGTTGACGCCGACGTTCAGGCCGACACGCGCCTTGGTCTGGCCGTAGCGGGCGATCACCTGGTCGTCGCTGATGAAGTTGAACGTCAGCTTGCCGACACCCGCATACGGTGCGATGAAAAGCGGCGTCGAGCCGATCGGCCGATACCATTCGGCGGCGGCGCCCGGGTTCGTACCGATGGTGCCGTCCACGCGCAACTCCGAGCCTGACCCGCCGACGTCGAACGCGAGATAACGCGCGGTAGCCGCAATGCTGAAGTCGCTCGACGTCGTATTCTCGAGGTTCAAGCCCAGCATCAGGAACGGTGGCGCGTACGTCTTTGGGCGGCCCAGCACGCGCAATCCGAACCCACGAGTCGCGTCGTGAATCATCCGCCAGGTGATCGTCTCGTACCGGTCCAGCCCGGACACCACCGCAATGTCGGCTTCGACAGCGCGGACGTCGAAGGGCTGACCCACGTGCCGGCCAAGCACGGCGTTCAACTGCTTCGCGTCGCTCGAGCTGAAGCCCTCGACGGCGATGAATGTGGGCACCGGCAACGTGGTCCGGCGGCGTACCTGGCGTGCGCGCTGCCACGCTTGAAACTCACCCTCTGTCACGGCGAGGGGCAGCAGCCGCTCGCGCATGGCCTCGGCGGCACGATAGCCCTCCTCGATGAGATCCGCCGCGCGACGCCAGTCGAGCGAGCCGTACTTCTTGAGCGGCACGTCAATCACGACGTCGGCCGCCGTGAGTGCGCGTCTGGTCGAGGCGCGCATCATGGCGTCGAGCGTGCTGCCGGCGACGCCGAGCATCGTCTGGCTCACGCCTTCGGGATCGGCGAGATCGCCCACGTTGACGGCAACCACGCGATCCGCGCCCATCGCCTTCACGACGTCCGCGGGTACGTTGTTCATCATGCCTCCATCGACGAGCACCTGGCCGTCCACCACGGATGGTGGAAAGATCAGCGGCAACGACATCGTGGCGCGCATGGCGTCGGAAAGCGATCCCCGCCGCATCACGACCTGCTGCGCGGACAACAAATCCACGGCCACCGTGCGGAACGGTGTCGGTAGATCGTCGAAGCTTTGAAGTTCGAAATACGGCGCGGCGATGCGACTGAGCATCAGCTCGACGTACTCGCCGTTGTTCAGAGCGGTCGGCGGCACGATGCCGCCCTTGAGGCCGAACTCCAGGCGGGACGGATAGGCGCGCGCGTCGGCCTTGCGGCGGATGTTCTTGTAGGCGAACGACGATGCCCCGAACAACTGGTCCCAATTCAAACCGGCGATGAACGTCTGCAGTTCCGCGGCATCCATGCCGCTGGCGAAGGCGCCCCCGACCAGTCCGCCCATGCTGGTCCCTGCCACCATGTCGATCGGGATTCGGTGCTCCTCGAGCCAGCGAATGACGCCGACGTGCGCGATGCCGCGGGCGCTTCCCCCGCCGAAAGCGACACCGATCGTTGGCCTCCCAACCTGAATCGCGACTCGTGCTGACCCGAGGTCATCGGCAGCAGTCGGAGGCGCATTCCTCGGCACGCTTTGGAGCGGCGCCGCGCACGCTGCGCAGACAATGGCCGCGAGCCCTGCCGTCACACCTTGTAGCTGCGCGATTCGCAAATCGTTCACCTGAACACAATGGTCCGCCTAAGACGTGGCCCGTGAACTTCGTTTCGTCGATGGTCGCGTCTGACGGAATCCGCATCGCTGCTTCCTCGAACCTTGAATACGAGCGGCGTCAACCTGCCTGAATCTTGAGCAGTCCGGACAGAGCCGACGTTTACTGGACCGAGAGCTGTCGAGGGCCTGTTTCAACTGTTCCCACGCTTCAATTCCGCTGTCGAGGCGCGAATCGTCCTCGATCCATGTCCAAAAGGTCAATCACCACTGCGGATGACTTCCTGAACGTCAGCCACCGAGGCCTAGCGCGATTCGCTCAACGCGAGCCCAGAACACGACCGAGGGCGTGCGTCTTGGTGTCTCCCACTTCAAAGTGTTCGAGCGCCCCTTCGAGGAATTCGGCCTGCCGCGGGGGATCCGCACGGACAACGGCGTGCCGTTCGCGTCGGCCCACGCCCTCTACGGGTTGAGCAAGCTGTCGGTGTGGTGGCTGCGACTCGGCATCCAGCTCGAGCGCATGACACCCGGACATTCGCAACAAGACGGGCGCCTAGCGGATGCATCTGACGCTCAAGATGGAAGCACGAAGCCGGCGGCGGCCAATGTGCTCCGGCAACTGGCGCGCTTCGACGCCTTCGTCGAGCGCTTTAACCAGGAGCGGCCGCATCAGGCCTTGGCGATGAAAGTGCCCGCTAACGTCTATGCGCGCTCACCACGCGTCTATCGTGGCCTCGAGGATCTGACCTACCGTTTCACGACCAGACGATTACCGTGACGCACTGCGGCCGGATCTGCTTCAAGGGACGGAAGGTCAATCTGAGCCACGTCTTTGCGGCCAGGCCGTCGGCGTGACGCAGGTCGGCGAGCGAATCTGGCTCGTCACCTTCATGCACTACGATCTCGGCTATTTCGATGACGAGGAGTGCCGGCTGGAACCGATCGAGAATCCATTCGGCGCCGAAACTGTTACGCGTTTTCAACCCGTCGTCGCAACGATCGCTGCGAGTTTAGCTGCGGGCGTTTGATATCCCAACGTCAATCGGGGTCGAGTATTCAGGCGAAACGCGATGGCGTCCAGCTGCGCCTGGCTGTAGCCGGAGAAGTCGGCGGCATGGGGCAGGTACTGGCGCAGTAGGCCGTTGGTGTTTTCGTTTGACCCGCGCTGCCAGGGACTCTGCGGGTCACAAAAGTACACGCGGACGTCGGTCGCAATCGTGAGCGCGCGATGCGCCGCGAGTTCGCCGCCTCGATCCCACGTCAGCGATCGCATTAACCCGTGCGGGAGCCGTCGAATGCGCCGCGCCAGGGCGCGAGTCACCGTCCCGGTTGCCTTGTTAGGCAACCGCACCAGCATCACATAACGCGATTGACGTTCGACGAGCGTCGCCACAAACGTGCCCCGAGCGCCTTCTAGGAGATCCCCTTCCCAATGGCCCGGCACCGCTCGATCCTGGACCTCCGCCGGTCGCTGGCGAATCGAGATCGCGTCGAGGATTTGGCCCTGTCGTGGCTGCCGCCGCGCCGCTACGCGCGCGTGCCGAAAGTGATGCTGGCGGCGTAGGTGCTGGAGCAGGTGACGTTTGAGGACGCCGCGACTCTGAACAAACAGACTTCGGTAAATGGTTTCGGGCGACACCTGCATGTCAGGATCGCTCGGAAAGGTACATCGGAGCCAGCCTGAGATCTGCTGTGGCGACCATTGCTGTGCGAGTTTGTGCGCGATGGCGCGTCGGAGTGCCGGCCGGGTGGACAAACGGCACGGCTGGGGTCGATGGCTCCGTCGCCAGGCACGTCCGTCGGCGACGGCCGCCCGATAGACGCCACGCCCACCGTTTCGCGCTACTTCGCGACAAACCGTGGACGGCGCTCGACCGAGAAGCTGGCTGATACCGCGGAAGGATTGGCCGAGCGCGAGCTGGCGTGAAACCTCTTCCCGCTCCGCGGGTGTAAGGGCGAGCCGGGACCGCCGCCGTGGCCGCGGCGCAATTCCGCCTCCCGTTTCAACTGCCGTGTAGACGACGCTCGGCGCACGGCGCAGCGCGTGGGCAATGTCGCGGAGCGATTCGCCACGACGCCATCGCCCCCATAGCTCGTTCCTTTCGCTCCATGACATCCTTGACCAACGCACACCCATATCGCCTCCCATCGCTTATGGTGTTGCGTCGAGGAATTGAATTCACCTTACCCATCCGCTCGGAATGAAGTGTGACCTATCCGACCAGAATGGACCCTGTGATTGTTGGCGCGCCCGGGAGGGATCGCACCCTTTCCGGCTGACCGGGGTGGTCCTGCGGCGCGTCGCGTGACCCTCGCCAACATTGACGGCAGCACAATTTGAGAAGGTGCTGCAACCTTTTCTCGACCGTGATCTGCTCTATCCTTCTGAAACCGAGTATCGGCAATCCTGCTCGGTCTTTGCGCCGATCTCGGATGCCCTCGCGCGAGCCGGACTTCGAAGAGAATCAACAGATGTCTGCCTACTGGTAGGCGGCAGCAGTTTGATTCCACAGCTTCGGCATGCGCTTTCGAGCTACTTCTCGCACGCAAAGATTCCGCTGTACGCCAATGAGCATGACCAGCATCTGGCAGTCGCGAGAGGAGCGGCATACCACGCTTTCACGCTCGCCATGACGGGTCGCGCGCTTTCTCAGCCTGTGGCCCATGACGACATCAGCATCAGAACATCAGCTGGTCTGATAGGTGTCCGCACCGCCAGCGCGGTTGCCTCTTCGAATAGACACGCATACGTGGGGCTATTCTCAACACGAGTCTTGAAGGCTTCTACGTCGTCGACGCGTTCCGCGATGCTTTCCATGAAGTCTTGAACACGGTCAATTCGTTGGTTGGGAATGAAAGTGACGAGGAAGTCCCAGACTGGCGCCCATGTGGGCCATCGAAGGGACAGTGCTGCTTTAGACGCTATGGCAACGATGTCGCCAAGGCTGGTCTTGTCGACCCACCGCTTTTGTGTTCCTTGAAACAAGCGATCGTCAGACGGAGCCACGTCGGTCCGACAGATTCTATGCCGCTTTCAGGATGGCGACGGGTGCAGATTGTCAGAACTGCCGTAAATCCGCAGATCGTGAGGCAGAGACCAACTCCGCGGCACGCGCTCCGTGACTTCCCGTAATGTCCCATTATTCAGCCGAACCGATGACGCCTCTCACGCCGCTCGCTCGTAGAAGTTCAGTAAGCCCATTGTGTACCAGCACGTGGCCGAAGGCATTCCAGAACTATCTCTCGGAAATCGGCAGCCCTCCGTCATTCGTCTCGTCTCCGCTCGATGACGCGGCGACGCTGGTGGCAGAGTTGATGCACACGAACAGTCGCTGCGACCGCCACCGGTGGTGTGTCAGCTAGCTGACGTAGGAACTCGTATGAGGATTCAGTCCGCCCAGGTTGCAGCGATTGCATGGATGCTTGTGTCCTCGCCCACAGCGCTCGCGGATCACACTCAGTCCCCAGCTGCGCCACCCTCGCTCGCGAAACACACGTTTTCATTCGTGGGCTGCGTCAAGAACGTTCTCTCCGACAAGCCGTGGGCGGCGATTCAGGACGCGGACACCGGGACGACGTATCCAATCACCAATTTCAGTCTGAAAGACTATGGCGGGAAGAAGGTGAGCATCGTGGTGACGCTGCAGCCAACGCCGAATCTGGCTGGACAATTGAGCTCCATCGATCGGAGCCGCCTGGTCATCCTGGCGGGTGGGACCGCGTCGAAGCTTCCGCCCTCCTCGCCGACCGCGCACGTCCTGAAACTACGCACTTTGGAAGTCTGCCCCGAGTGACGAGCGAGACTGCGGCTCTCGAGACAAATGACGAAAAATTGCCTTAAGGACTGCGGGAAAATCCGCATCGCCTGCTCGACCTGACCCCGGTCGTCGCGGACGTGGAGGTCTGCCCGTGGGCTCTTCAACGGCATTCCAGCAGGACATTCGACCGGCTACGTTGCCGATGGACTTACGCGGGTGGCCGAACACTCGCATCTTTCTGCGAGCTAATTGCGCTGGAAGGCCGAGCCAAGCGCCCATCGCAAGGTTATGGCGAAGGACAGCGCGAGGGGCACTCGGACCCTCGGCCCGAGCCGGCCTTAGATGGCTGCCCCGGCCCACTCCTCGCCCTCGTACACGCGGGTGGTTTGGGCCATGTTCGCCCGCACCACGTGCCGAACTGTTAGACGGCGACCGGTGCGGCGTGCTGCGCATTCGGCAGCGACGCATGCACCAGTCCTCTCGCCGACCGTCGTGGGAGCACATCGTCAATGACACCCGCATTGTCACTCCCGAGAATATCGCGAGGTCGTAGTGTCTCATTGCTCGGCCGAGCGTCCTTGAAGCCCTGAGATCGCGTGGTTGATATAGACTCTCCCGCCGTGCTCGACGCGTTTTCCCTTCGAATGCTCCTGACGGCGTTGGTCGGCTGGCTCAACCAGCGCCAGCAGGATGCCGTGGCCTACTTGGTCGAAGAGAACCGCATCCTGCGCGGACACGTGCGCGGCCGGATCCGTCTGACCGATGATGAGCGCCGTCGGCTGGCGGTGCATGGACACCGGCTAGGCCGTCGCCGGCTTGGTGAGGTCGCCACGATTGTCACGCCCGACACGATTTTGCGATGGCATAGGCAACTGGTTGCGCGCAAGTGGACGTATGCGAGGCGACGGGGTGGTCGGCCAGGCGTGCTTGCGGAGATCCGGCGCCTGGTCGTGCAGATGGCCGAGGACAATCCCACGTGGGGCTACACCCGCATCGTCGGCGCGCTCAAGAACGTGGGCCATCGGGTCAGTCGGTCGACGATCGCGCGGGTGCTCAAGGCACACGGGATTCCGCCTGTGCCTGAACGGCCGACGTCGTGGCAGACCTTTCTGCGGGCGCATTGGAATGCGATCGCCGGCGCGGACTTCTTTACGACCGAAGTCTGGACTTGGCGTGGCTTGGTGACCTACTACACGGTGTTCGTCATTGACCTCGCGTCACGCCGCGTGCGGATCCTCGGCTCGACACCTTTTCCCAATGATCTGTTCATGCGGCAGGTGGTGCGCACGCTGACGGCAGTGCAGGATGGATCCGTCGGCCCGCATCAGGTGCTGCTCTGTGATCGTGATACGAAATGGAGCGCGCCGGTGCGGACTCGGCTGGGCGAGGCCGGGCTCCGCGTCGTGCAGACCCCGTATCGGGCGCCGAATGCCAATGCGTACGCAGAACGCTTCGTGCGCTCCATCAAAGAGGAGTGTCTGAATCGGGTGATCCCGATCGGCGACGCCATCTCCGCCGGATGATCGCTGAGTACGTCGAGCATTACCATCGAGAGCGGAATCACCAGGGCCTGGCCAACGGGTTGATCGAGGGTGTTTCCACGGGGGCAGGAAATCTCGGCCGGATTCGCCGGCGCTCGCGGCTCGACGGGCTGCTGAACTACTACTGTCGCGCGGCGTAATGGGTCCGCAGATCAATGCGACGGGTCGGCTCACGAATGAGACATTACGGGCTGGGAATGCCAGTTCCTCTACAACGGCGACCTCGCCTTCGGCCGCCGCTGGGCCACGCGAGAGGACACCATTGCCGAGGTCGAAGAGAAACGGCAGGAACTTTCAACCAAAGGCTGGAAGCACGTGAGTGGCTGAGGGGATTGGATTACGTTCACGTCGGCAGCGTGAAATGCCACGCCGATGTTTAGTCGTGACTAAAGATGGTGCGTTGAGCGACCAGTGCGGTCACTTGGACGGCTCCCCCGATGCGCTCGCTGAAGCCGAAGAGCGCAGGACCTCGCACGGGACGGCTGGCAGAACGTCGGCATTCTACCCATGCGCTGACCCACGCGAACCCGTACCCACGCGCCTACCCACGCGTACTCTGACGGGTTCTGACGGTTTCCGACGGAACCGGATGGACTCGGGATGTGCCGATTGGCTAGGAAATCCGCAAATATAAGCGCGCCCGGCAGGACTCGAACCTGCGACCCCCGGCTTAGAAGGCCGGTGCTCTATCCACCTGAGCTACGGGCGCCCGCGCCATTAGTGTACGCTCCCAGCCCGACCGGAGGTAGACTGCGCGGCTATAGATAAGGACCATACCGATGACGCTGACTTCCTTCTTGCCCGGACGACGATTGATCTGCGGCGCCATTCTCGTCGTCGGCGCGGCGACGATCGGCACCGCGCAACAGCCGGCACAGGCGCCCGCGAAGCCCCTCGTGGACGTCGATCACAAGCGCATGATGCCCGATCAGGCGCCAACCGGCGTGACGTTCCCCGTCCTCGGCGACCAGTCACAGCCGGGCATGTACGTCGTCCGCAACAATTTCCAGCCCGGTCGAACCAGTCGTCCGCACTATCACGATCAGGATCGATACATCACCGTCCTCAAAGGTACGTGGTGGACGGGCGAGGGCGACGTCTACCAGCCGGACAAGATGGTGCCGATCAAGGCCGGCGGCTTCATGTTTCACCCGGCCGGCTACCACCACTACGACGGCGCGAAGGACGAAGAAACCGTCGTCCAGATCATCGGCATGGGACCGGTGAAGACGGTCCAGACCGAGGTCGATGAAAAGGGGCAGCCCGTCGGCCGACGCGGGGGACACTGACAACGTTCAAGTTTGAACTCTCACGTCTCAAGAAGAGAGGAACAACCATGACCCGCGCGTCCGGTTTCGTGTCGCTCGTAGCGCTGGCATTCGTCAGCGTGACCATGTCGGGCCAGGATCGGACGTCACACCCGCCGTCGCTGGCCGCCGGGGACTGGCCGCACTACACGGCGGACATCAAGGGGACGAAGGTACTCGCCGCTCGCGGAAATCAACGCGGCGAACTTCAATCAGCTCGAGGTCGCGTGGCGGTTCAAGACCGACGCCCTCGGGCCGCGCCCCGAATACAAGCTCGAGGGCACGCCGCTCGCGATCGGCGGCGCGGTGTACACCACGGGCGGGACGCGGCGATCGGTCGTCGCGCTCGACGGGAAGACGGGCGAGCTGCTGTGGGCGCACAGCCTGCGCGAGGGGCGGCGCGCCGGTATCGCGCCGCGCCAGCTCTCGGGCCGCGGACTCGCGGTACTGGACGGACGGCAAAGGGGACGACCGCGTGCTGTACGTCACCACCGGATATCGCCTCGTCGCCCTCAACGCACACACCGGCGCGATGGTCAATTCGTTTGGCGCGAACGGCATCGTCGATTTGAAGGTCGGCGCGGTCTTCGGTAAAGGCCAGCAGATCGATCTCGAAACCGGAGAGATCGGTGTCCATTCGACGCCGCTCATCGTGAAGGACGTCGCGCTCATCGGGTCGTCGTTCCGCGAGGGCGCGACGGTCGGCACGCACAACAACACCAAGGGCCTCGTCCGCGCGTTCGACGTGCGGACCGGCAAGCTGATCTGGACGTTCAACACGATTCCGCGGCCCGGCGAATTCGGCAACGACACCTGGGAGAACGAGTCGTGGGCCATCAACGGCAACGCGGGCGTCTGGACGCAAATCACGGTGGACGAGGAGCTCGGCCTCGTGTACCTGCCCGTCGAGACGCCGACGTCCGACTACTACGGCGGCCATCGGCCCGGCAACAACCTTTTCGCCGACAGCATCGTCTGCGTGGACCTGAAGACCGGAAAGCGGAAATGGCACTACCAGGTCGTGCATCACTCGCTCTGGAACTACGACATGTCGTCCGCCGCGATCCTCGCGGACATCACCGTGGACGGCAAGCCGATCAAGGCCGTCGCCGTTCCTGGCAAGCAGGCGTTCCTGTTCGTCTTCGATCGCGTCACCGGCCAGCCGGTGTGGCCGATCGAGGAACGCGCCGTTCCGCAGTCCGACGTGCCAGGCGAGAAAACGAGCCCGACCCAGCCGTTCCCCACGAAGCCGCCGGCCTACGCGCGCAACACGCTGAAGGTTCCTGACGACTTGATCGACTTCACGCCCGAGTTGCGTGCGCAGGCCGGAAAGCAGATTTCGCGCTACAAGGTCGCGCCGTGGATGTACAACCCGCCAGTTCTCGGCGACGTCAACGGAATCCTCGGCGCCATCAACATGGGGAATGCCGTCGGCGGCACCAACTGGCCGGGTGTCGCGTACGATCCCGAGCTGCACACGATCTTCGCGAACGCCAACAACGTCGGCATCACGTCAACGTCACTCGTCACACCGCCGCCAAGCTTTTCGGACATCCGGTACGTCTCGGGTGTGGCCGGCCGGCCGTTCACGGAAGTGCTCGGTCCCGGCGACTGCTGCGCCGCCGACTCACCGCGCGCGCGGACGCAGGCGGCGCAGGCCGCGCAGGAGCGGGGGCCGTCCGGCGCTCTGGTGACGGCAACCGCCGGCGGTGGTCTGACCGTTGACGGCATGACGATTCTGAAGCCGCCGTACGGAACGATCTCGGCGATCAACCTCGATCGCGGCGAGATCGTCTGGCAGGTTGCTCACGGCGACACACCCGACGCCGTGCGCAATCATCCCGCGCTGAAGGGCATGAGTATTCCGAAAACGGGGCAGGCCGGCACGGGCGGCGTGGGTCTGATGGTCACCAAGACGCTCGTCGTCATGGGCGATCCACAGCTGACGACGACGCCGGAGCATCCGAGAGGGGCGATGCTGCGCGCGTACGACAAGGCGACGGGGAAGGAAGTGGGCGCGGTATGGATGGCCGCGCCCGAGAGCGGATCGCCCATGACCTATCTCGCCGACGGCAAACAGTACATCGTCGTCGCGATCAGCGGAGGGAATTACTCCGGAGAATACGTGGCGTTCACGCTGCCGCGACGGTGAGTCGCTCGGCTAAAGCCTCCGATTGGAACGCGAGGGCTTCAGCCGAGCGCCAGCACTCGTTTCATGCGAACGGGTTTTCGTCCGCGCTCCGGCCGTAAATCACGGGGATCGGCACTTCGAGCATGCGCAGATACACAGACAGCTGTCCGCGGTGGTGATACCAGTGGTTGAGCATCACCGTGCGAAGCAACGCCGCGCGCGGGACCGTGAACACCTCGCGGCCCTTCGACGTCATCCGCCAGGTTTGCGAGGCCGCCTCGCCCGTCAATCCCGACAGATAGCTCTCGGCTGACGTCACGCTGTGCTCGAAGGCGTCCAGGATCTCCTTCTTGTCCTTCGGTTGCGGCGGTTCGAAGTTCGCCTGGCTCGCGTCGAATCCGTCACGTTGCGCAAGCTGGGCGATGCGTTCAGGGATGCTCGCGACGTGCATCGCGAGCTGCCCGAGCGTCATCGACGTCCGGTGTGGACGCCAGTCGAGTTTCTCTGACGGCACGCGTTCCAGCACGCGCCGCGTCGTCGCGGATTCCTGCTTCAGCTCTCCGGCCAGTTGCTGTGACATATGCGCCCCCAAATCCTCACGCGTGCTTGTTTGTCGCTTCAGCGGTTCGCTTGATGCGCTCGTGCAGCGGCTTCCAGCCCTTCGTCAGTCCCTGACGAACGTCGTCCGGCACGAGGCCGAGCGCCGTGTGGCGGAAGGCGATCAGCGTGCCACCGTCGGTTTTCGTCAGCCGGTACTGAATGTTAGAAGTGACCGCGGCCGACATGAACAGCGGACCGGTAATCTCGAGGAGCGCCGGCCGCTTGATCGCCTGCACGTGGCCCCAGAAGTGACCGTTGCCGTCGCCGAGGTCCCTGAACCATCGTCCGCCCGGCCACGCCTCGAGCTTCATCGAGAGGGGAGTGCCGTCGGGCGTTTCGTTGGCCGGGCCAATCTGTTCGAGCAGCGCGTCGAAGGTGTCTTCGAGCGATGCGCGGACCAGGATTTCCTCGGTCACCTGCAGCATCAAATCGTCAATCGCGTGTGTCGTCAGTGTCATCGGTCCTCCTCGTTGCGGTTCCTTCGTCCCTGGCCGCGCTGCGCGCCTCCGCGCGCTGTTTGACCGCGCTCAACTGCCGGCGCCAGAGGCGTTCGAACGTGCGCGACCATTCGTAGAGCGGCTTCACCGCGTGCGCGTTGGTGTGATAGAGCATCCGGCGCCCGTCGCGGCGCACGTCCACGAGCCCGACGTCGCGGAGCACTTTGAGGTGCTTCGAAACGGACGGCTGCGGCAGCTCGATCGCCGCGACAATGTCGAAGACGGAGCGCTCGGTGTCGGCGAGAAAGGTGAGGATGTCCCGCCGGCGCGGCTCAGCGATCGCGTTGAAAACGTCGGACGTGGTCGGTGCGCGTGCCATCGAGACCTAAATATATTCCCATATGGGAATTTGTCAAGTCTGACCCCCCGACCTAGCCGACCCACTCGGTCGCTATCTGCCTTCCCTGATCGGTACGGTCAGCGACAACGTGCCGACCCAGCTCGTTGAGCATCAGATCGCTGACTTCCTGGGCGGCACCTATCTGTACTGTCGACGGGGGGCGATCGTCACTGTTGGACGCAGTCGCGCAGATGCCCAGTGCGACGGCGAAGCCGACGACGATGATCAAGGAGACGATGCGGCGTACGTTCTTCATGTCAGGCCCCTTTTCAACAAGAACAGGACGGCAGTTGTCCTGCTCCTGATCCCCACAGATCAAGCACGGCGAAGGATCGCTCGCCCGAACGGTGACGGGCTTTTACAGGAACCGCTGATCGTCAGCCGACGGTCCGTAGATCGCCGGCACGGACTTGTCGTTGAGCCGCAGGTAGACCGTTAGCTGACCGCGGTGATGCGCGAGATGGTTCAGGGTATCTCGAAGAACCACGTGCCTCGGCTCGTCGCTCACGACCGTGCCCGCAACGAGCAGCTTCCAATTCGTCTTCAGGAGATAGTCGTCTGTCGTCTTCGAGAGCGATTCGCGCGCTTTCGTCACGTGCTTGTCGTGGGCGGCGACGAGCTGATCGGTCGAGGGCTGCTGATACTGGCCGCCACCTGACGGTGGACTGAGGTCGAGCGTGTCCTGGTCGATGACGAGCGAGATCCACGACGGCATCGAGGCCACGAGACCGGCGAGTCGTCCGAGTGCCATCGACTTGGGGTGCGGCTTCCAGTCGTCGTGGCCCAGCGGAACGTTTTCGAGGGCGCGACGGGTGCGCGGGGCTTCGCGATCCAGTTCGGCGAGCAAGAGATCGGTCAGTTTCACGGTCTGCTCCTGATTAGCCGCGTGTATGTCAGCGCCTCATCAGAATGCAATTCCGGCCTCAACGGCAAGCACGGCAGTAGAAATGACCGCGATCGACGGCCGTCAGCCCGACGCGCGGACGGCTTCGGTCACGAATCGCTTGACCCGCGAGTACACGAGCTTCTCGCGGTTCTCGGGCTTGCAGATTGACACGTGATCCTCGTCAACAGGAATCGGGACGACGCCCTGCAGTCCCGGGTCGGCGCTGCTTTCGTTGACGACGAGGATTCCGGCGCTGACTGGCAGCTTTTCGCAGTACACCTGAATGCGCATCGAAGGCGCGAGCCGGGAGTTACGGAACCACGTATTCAACTCGCGCAGACGCGGGTCGTGCGCCTTCAACTCGTCCACGCTGACGGTGAGCCGCAGGAGCGCGCCGATATGCTTCATCCAGTTCGAGATGTCCGAACCCGAGTGGGGCGTGGAGAGAAAGATGATGCCCGTCGTGCGCTCCGCGATGCTGCGCCATGGCGTGACGCCGAAATCGAGCGCGTGACGCAGCATCTGCTTCACCAGCAGTCCGCCCAGGCTGTGGCACACGAACACGATCGGCCGATCGCCGAGCCCCTGCGTTTCGAGCGTGGCCAGCGCGTTGGTGGCTCGGTCGCTCAACGGCATGCTGGAGCCGCGCCACGCCGACGAACTCACTTCGTATCCGAGTGACCATACCGTCACGCCGGGCACGTCTTCGGCGAGCCACGCCGGCCAGAACAGTGCGGGATTGTCCTTCTTGTGCCACGTGCTGCGTGCGTCGCCGTCCAGGCCGTGAACGAAAATCACGTCCACGCCGCTTGGTCCCTGGCCCGCGCCGCCGACCTTCAAGAGACCTTCCACCGCCGTCCCGGCGACCGGTCCCACTGCCGGCCGGGCGCCGGCCGTATCCGATGCCGTGCGCGCGCGCACTTCAGCCGCGAGGCGATCGTGCGCTGTGCGTCCGAACTGGTCGAAGCCGTTGCTGCCGATGAAGAGAATCGTCACATCGTCCAGGAGTCGGCACGCGGCGGGGCGATATCTCACTTCGCCAGGAAGGTCGGCCGCCACGATCGGCGGTTCCACGTTCTGCGGTTGCAGAACGGTTCCGTCTGGCATCTCGAGCCGGCCGCCGGCAAGCAGGTAGAGCCCTGGGTCGCGGAACGCGGGAGCGTCGAAGTGAAGATCGCGCTCCTGCCAGCCGACACTGATCGTGCGGCTGTAGGCCCGGAGATCCTCCCACGGGCGCTCGATGGCGCCGAGCGGCCCCGTGCGATCCTCGCCACTCAAATACGTCGCCGACCGACACACGTTCTGGAGGATGCGGGTGCGAACGATCGAGTCAACAGCCTGCTTCACCTGAGGCAATAGCGGAGACGCGTTCGCGGCAGCGAACAGCTCCTGCTGGCTGAATGCCAGCAGCGAACAGTCTTCGGTGCACGCCAGCGTCGCGTTGCGTCGGGTCTTGAGGACGAAGGCCATCTCGCCAACGATCTCCCCGGGTCCGACCTCGAAGTCTGGGGCGGACTTCTCGTCGCCGCTCGAGGGCAGGTAGCCGGCCAGCCTGCCTCGGAGAATCAGGAACATCTTCTGTCCGTCGTCCCCGACGCGGAACAGCGTCTCGCCGCGCGCACGTTCGACGAGGACCGCCGCGCGAACGATTTCCTGGCCAAGCGAAACGTCCGCGAACAGCTGCGTGAGCATCCGGCTCGGTCCGATCCGTGAGGCTTCGGCGCCCATGAACTCGCGCAGCGCACGGATGGCCTGGCCATCCGAAGCGTTGACCTGTAGCAGCCGTTTCGCGCGATACAGGACCGAGAGGCCGTCCTTGTGGTTCAGCGCGCGCTCGAGCTCGTGCCGGTCGTCGACATCGCCCACCGGTCCGCGCGCGCGCGACGCCTCCCAGCTCGACTCGAAGCGGTCGCGAACAGAAAACAGCCAGACTTTCTGTGGCGCCGGAAACGGTCCGCGCAGCGTCCGCGCATCGTGGAATCGGTCGCGATCCTGCGCGACGAGTCGGCAGCGTTCGCGGAATTCATCGGTGACGACGACGCGTCCGTCCGCCCCGGACTGTTGCAGGAGCCGGGCGGCAACGTTGAGCCCGGGTCCCACCATGTCGGTGCGGCCATCGGCGCCGGTGAAGGCCTTCGCGAGTCCCGTGCAGCCGATCACTCTCAGCGGGACTCGCGTGTCCATCGACCACGCCCGGAGCGCGATGAGGAGTTCTATCGCCGCCGACGGTGCGCCGCTGCCGAGCAACGCCACGTGACCGCCATCACCACCGGAAAACCACTGGGCCTGCGAAAGCTCCGGCGCTCTCAGCGCCTCACGCACGACGTCGTTGACGCCTGCGACGTGACGCAGCTGGGCGCCGACGTCGGGCTCGATTGAATTGCCGACGATGTCACAGGACACGAAGAGAAAATCGTCGCTCATGGCTTTCGGCGCGGAGCGGCCGCGGCAGATCGGCACGCGATGTGGCGTGCAGTATAGCCGACGACCGCGGACGACTTCCCGTACTAGAATGTGGTCGCTGATGACGTGCCGTTGATCATGACGTCTTTGGACGTTCGTTCGCCCCACAGCTTCGTCGTGCCGGCTTTCGGCGAGCCGCCGTGGCTCGAGCGATGCGTGGCATCTCTGAATGCACAGACGGTTCGGTCGTCGGTACTGATCACGACGTCCACACCCAACCTGCGCATCGAGTCGGTTGCCGCGCGTGCCGGCGTCCCCGTGGTCGTCAATACCCGGGCGCTCGGCATTGCATCCGACTGGAACTTCGCCTTGATGCAGGCGCAGACACCGTGGGTGACCCTCGCGCATCAGGATGACTGGTACGAGCCCGACTACGTCGAAGCGTGCCTGGCCGCCGGCGCGCGAAACGCGGGCCCATCAATCCTGGTGTTCACGGATGCAACCGAGACACTCGAGGGCAGCAGTGGAACGCTGCTGAACACCCGCGTCAAGCGCGCGATTTCCAACTCGGTCTTTCTGGCGAGCCGCGCCATTCAATCGCCGTGGCGCAAGCGCCTGCTGCTGTCGTTCGGGAACCCGATTCCGTGTCCGTCGGTGATGATCAACCGGGAGGCCGCGCCTGATTTCCGTTTCCCCGACGGGTGGAAGAGCAATCTGGACTGGAGCGCGTGGTACCAGCTCGCGGAGCGACCGGGCGCATTCGTGTACGTCAACAGGCGGCTCGTGCACCGCACGATGCACCTGGGCGCGGCCACGACGCGGGCGCTTACCGATCGGGCGAGTGAAGACGCGCGGATGTTCAGGGCGCTCTGGCCTGCGCCGATCGCGGCGGCCCTCAACGTCCTCTACGCGCCCAGTCGCCATTTCTACGCCACGCTGCGACAGGAACGATGACGATCCGCGCGCGTCCAGCGACGTTCGCGCCGGTCTGGACCAGTCGCCGATGGCTTGCTGCCGCTGCGCTTCTCTGGGTTGGCTGCTCGGCGATCTACTTCCTCACCGCACCGGGACGCATCGACATGTTCGACGGCGGCATTCGCCACGACGTCACCGAGTCGCTGATCGACATCAGATTGCCGGCCGTGCGCGACCCATGGTTTCCGGGCCTCCCCGGCCGCTGGGGTCTGCGCTACGCGTGGTACGAGCTCGGATCGTCGGTCAGTGCGATCCCGTTCGTGCTCGCGGGCAGCTGGCTGGGACATGGCTCGCTCGAGGCCAGACAGTTCGCCTTTTCGCTGACGACGGTTCCCTTCGCGGCGGGATGCGTGGCCCTCGTGTTCCTGATTTACGGACGCCTTGGCTGTTCGGGGCCGCGCGCGCTCGCCTGGTCATTCGTCACCGCGTTCTGCACGATGCTCTGGCCGTATGCGGGCTCCAGCTTCGACGCCGCGCTGCAGGCGTTCTGGCTGTCGCTCGGCGTGTGGGCCGTGGTGGAAGCGCGGGCCGCCAGATCGTTTCGCTGGGCCGCCCTGGCCGGTGCGGCGTTCGCGATGCTGGTACACGTACAGGAGGCGTACGCCGTGCTTGCCGGGTGCAGTGTCGCCGGGTGGCCTCTTTCATCCGATCGCGTGCGGGCGCGAATCAACGACCGTCTGATTCAAACGGTCTGGTTTGGGCTCCTGGTGGGCGTGGCGCTGGTGTTGGCGATCAACGCGGTCCGCTACGGTAACCCGCTCGACACCGGCCGCGACATCACGTCCGGCGTCAGTCCCGTGTTCGGTAATCCGGTCATCGGTTTGACGGGCCTGCTCCTCAGTCCCGCGAAGAGCATCTTCCTGTACAGCCCGACGGTTTTCATCGCGGGGCTTGGTCTCTGGCATCTGATCAGGCGCGACCCGGACGGGTTCGCGCCGATTCCCGCGTGCCTCGCGATCCACCTGCTGCTGATTTCGTGCTTCCGATTCTGGGCGGGGGAGTGGGCGTGGGGCCCGCGGTATCTCGTGGCCACGATACCCGTCGCCTCCATCGGGCTCCCGTTCGCCTGGCCGTCGCGCCAGCACCGAATCGCCGCTATCGCCATCTGCGGCGCGGGACTCATCGTCCAACTCCTGGCGATCAGCGTGGACCATCAGCGCTACTACTTCGCTCGATCCTTTCCACCGTTCTTCTGGCTCGACGAGTCGAAGATGTACACGGATTCGCCGCTGCTGGCGCGCCCTGGTGAAGTCGCCGACGTGTTCAGCGGGCGCGAGCGAGGCGCGGTCAAGGCGCTCGTGCCCGGACCCCGCCCCTTGTCGATGACCACGTCGCTCTTCGGCCCGACGCCCAGCCAGCTGCCGCGCGCGCGCGAGTGGATGCGTGACTATCTGGTGTTCGTCGTCCCGCGACCGTGGACCGTCTGGAGCCGCTACCTCCCGGAAAATCAGCGACCCGGCCGCACGGGACTGATGACCGTCATCGGCCTGCTGATGGCGATCGTGAGTCTGGGGACGCTGCCGCTGGCGGTTCGATCGATCGCGAAAGGCGACGAAGTGACCGTCGTCTGAGGCCGAGAAAACTCAGCAGAAAACTCGTAAGGATGATCTGGCCACCCAGACAGATCGCCGTGACGGCGGGAATCGCCGTCCGCAGGGTCATGCGCGCGTCGAGCGCCCCGAAGCCGGCACGTGACCAGGTCACGAACGCATAGATTGCAGCCGCAAGCCCCACGCCCATGACGAGGGCGCCGATCGCCAGGCCCGTTTCGAGCGTGAAGCGATCGAGATAGCGTTCCAGTTTCGGATCGCGAGGCAGCAGCCCCTCGTTGAGCGCGTAGACGCGGGCGAACACCGCGAACGACACGCCCTGAAAGCCAAGCACGATCGCGGCGAAGGCGAACAGCAGTGTGTTCACGTCGAGTCCGAAGGCGGATGTGATGCGAAGCGGTCCCGGCAGGAGCGCCGTGCCGACCAGCGCGCCTGCGATCATCAGAACCAGGCCCGGATACAGGAACAGCCACCGCGGGCTGTAGAGGAGCATGAACCGCAGGTGGCGCCAGCCATCGCGCCACGGACGCAGGTGTGGCTCTCGCGTCCGGCCGTCGCGACCGAGCGTCGTCGGGACCTCGGCGATCCGCATCCCGAGCAGCGTCGCCTTGACGACCATCTCGGACGCGAATTCCATCCCGGTCGTCTGGAGGCGCATGCGCGCGAACGCATCGCGTGAGAAGCCACGGATGCCGCAGTGAAAATCTCCGACCGGGCACGCGAAGAACAGCCGGCCGATCCCGGACAGGGCGGGGTTGCCGATGTGGCGGTTCTTCCACGGCATCGCGCCGTCGTCGATGCCGCCGAGGAACCGGTTGCCCATGACGAGGTCGGCGCCCTTCCGGAGTTCGGCGACGAACGCGTCGAGCCTGGCGAAGTCGTAGCTGTCGTCCGCGTCACCCATGATGATGTAGTGGCCACGGGCCGCGAGCGCTCCGTGGTACAGCGCAGCGCCGTAGCCGCGTTCGGTCACGGTGACGACGCGCGCGCCTTCCTGGGTCGCGATGCGCTGCGATCCGTCGGTCGATCCGTTGTCGGCGATCAGCACTTCAGCGTCGAGACCCAGGCGATCGAGGCAGGCCCGGGCTTTGCGAATGCAGACGGCCAGCGTCTGCGCTTCGTCGAGGCACGGCATCAGGACGGTGAGCTCGAGCGTTGCCTCGCCCTCGAAGGGAAGCGGCCCGAGATCGTCGTCGACGACAGGATGGGTTGTCATGCACAACTGGAGCGCGAAGGCTTCAGCCGAGCGGCGCCTCGACGCTGCTCTGGAATCCTACAGCACGTTCGGCGGCGGTGGAGGATCGTCGTGAGGCGGTGGTCAGCGCTGGCGCTCTTCGAGCCGCTTCAGCGCGCAATGGAACCGCACCGCTTCGTCCGGATCGATGTCGGTGAATCGCACGGCGAAGCCACCCTCGACCTGGCGGGGCAGCGTTTCGGCCTGCAGCGTAATCTCGCCTTCGCCTGGCAGATCGATCTTGAGCGTGATCTTGATCCCCGGCTTCTGCTCGTGCGTCGACGTGATGAAGCAGCCGCCGCGGCTCAGATCGTAAATGCGGATCGGCGTGTCGAGCATCGCCACGCGACGCCCGTCGAACGGACCCATGAAGCGCCGGTGTTCCCGGCGATCTTCGAACGTCGCGGCGTCCGGCGCGGGCTGCAACGGCTGGCGAGCTGGAACACTCATGGTCTTACCACCTGTTGCGGGCCTGGGGTTGAACGAGGACGGGACCCTCGGGTTCGGGTTGTTCGGGAGCGCTTTCGTCGGGACCCAGGGTGATGGGTTTGGTGAACGCAATGCCGACGTGATACCGGAGCCGGCCGTCCTTGCCCATCGACGAGACCGTGTTGCGCGCAACCCGTCCTTCGACGCTCCGCGGCGTGAAGGTACCCTCGAATACGACGGTGACGCCGCTCCCGGGCTTCAGCCGTTCGCCGCATTCGGTGAGGACGCCGCTCTCGGAGATGTTGACGAGCACGGCTTCGACGCCGTGCGGAGAAATTCGGACGCCGGTGATTGACGGGACGGCGGACGCCGGCCGGCGTGGCGCCTCACGATTCTCTTCACCGCTTGAGCCTGCGCCATCCATCTTGGCTTTTTGTGCGATCGACAGCATCTACGATTTCCCCTGCGCGGACGCGTCGCTGTTCGCCCGCGACAACTGCCGCGCAAGCGAGGCTGCGCGCATCGCGTCAGCGCGCAGGGCCTCGACCTCGGGCCGGTAGTTCGCGTCGACGAGCGAGACGCTCAGGAGGAACTTTGCACGGTCGTCGAGGTTCGCGACGAGGTCGTGCATCTCGCGCGCGAGCTGCATCGCCACACGGCCGACGTTCGCCAACGGCTCGAGGGCGCACGCGGTATCGCGCCACTGTTGCAGTTCCACGCGCTGGTCGGCGAGCGCCTTGACGACCTGGCTGCGCTTGAAGGTCACCTCGCCGAGCGATCGCTCCGCCGCAGCTCTTTCCGATGCGTGCGCCGCGACCAGACGATGATGGTCGGCCTCGGCGCGCCCGAGGAGCGTCTGAAGGCGCTTCTGGTCGGCGTTTGCGAGGGCGAGTTCCGCCTGCAGGTTGGCGATGATTTCGGCGCGCTCCCGATCGCGAACGGCAACCGCCCGCTGGTGCTCCTGCGCCAACTGCCGCTCGATCTCCACGCGCATGGTCGCGCGGCTGGCTTCGAGGCGCCGGCGCTCGGAGGCGTCCTGGTCGATGAGAAGCAGAAGGCGCTGCTGTTCGGCAAGCGCCTGCGCGAGCCGCGTTTCGTTCTGTGCGAGCGCGCGGCGGTCGTGGTCGTGCTGAATGACCGCCTCGGCGCGCGCGTCCTCGAGCGCATGCTCGAGCTGGACGCGGGCCTGCTCGTGTTCGATTGACAGCTGCTGCAGCTGACGCGTCAAATCGTTCGTCAGAGCCGTCGTCCGCGAGTGCTCGCTCATCGCGGCCGTGTGCGTCCGGCGGAGTTCTTCGAGTGCAGCGCGGTCGCGCTCGTGCTGGTCGGTGGCCGCGGTGCGAACGTCCGCGAGCGCCTTCTGGAGATTGGCCTCCGCAGTCGCACGCGCCGATTCGGACTCGCGCAGCTTCGACTCGACCCCGGCGTGGACCGATTCGAGCTCGCGCAGGCGGGATTCCGCGGCGTCACGCGCGGCTTCGACGTCGCGCAGTCTCGAGCTGGCGTCCGCGTGGGCAAACTGGAGTTCCTGCAGCCGCGACTCGGCGGCCGCCCGCGCCGCCTCCACGTCGCGCAGGCGCGCTTCGGAGGACGCGCGCGCCTCGTCGACTTCGTGGAGCCGTGACTCGACCGAATCGCGCTCCCTGCGCAGGCGCCCGAGCGCCTCGAGTTCCGCCCGCGCCTCGCTCAGACGAGTCGTCAATTCCTGCGTCTGGCCGCGCGTCTCGTCGAGGCTCGCGGCGAGCGCGTTGCGCTGCTCATCCGCCTCGTGCAGCCTTGCGGCGAGCGCGTCACGCTGCGTATCCGCCTCGCGCAACCTCGCGTCGAGCGCGTCACGCCCGGTGTCCGCCTCGCGCAGCCTCGCGTCGAGCGACGCGCGCTCGGCTTCGAGTTCGCCGAGGCGCCATTGAAGCTTCTCCCGCTCCGCCGCCAGCTGCTGGAGACCAGATGCCTCGGCGGTCGCCTGCTGGAGCCGCGCTTCAACGGCGTCGCGCTCGGCCTGGACGCGCTGCAGTTCACCCGCCTCGGCCGATGCCTGCTCAAGACGACGGGCCAGTTCTTCGCGCGCCGCCTCGGCGTGGTGCAGCCGGTCGCCGATCTCGTTGCGCTGGGCTTCGAGCTCGCGAAGCGAGGCCGTCATCGCGGCGTGATCGTATTCGAGCGCCTGCACGCGCGCGACGGCCGCGTCGCGCTCGGCCTGCACGGCCTGGAGCCGCGCGTGACTGGCTTCGCGATCGCCCTCAACGTGCTGCAGCGTGCTGGCAATGGCGCCGTGCTCGGCCTGGATGTCGAGGAGCCGCGCGGCGGCCACGTCGCGTTCGGCCTCGACGTGTTTCAGCTGCGTGAGGCTCGCGTGGTGGTCTTCTTCCAGCTGCCGCAGCGCAGCCGCGAGCGTCGCTCGTTCGGCTTCGACTTCGTCGGTGCGCGCAGCTGCCGTGCGAAGGTTGGTTTCGGTCTGCTGGAGCTGTGCGTGACTGGTGTGGCGGTCCGCTTCGATCCGCTGGAGCATCGCGGACAACGCCTCGCGGGCGGCTTCGCTGTCGCGGACCCGCACCTCCGCCGATTCACGCTCGGCGTCGACGTGCCGCAGGCGCTGCTCAATCGCGTCACGATCGGCCCGTACGAGCCGCAACGCGTCGAGCTCGGTGTGCGCTTGACGGAGGGTCGCTTCGATCGCCTCGCGCTCGGTTTGCGCGTGGTGAAGGGCGCCGGCCTGCGCCAGTGACTCCTGAAGCTGTGCGGCGACGGCGTCGCGCTCGGACTGAGAACGCCGAAGATCCTGCTGAATCTCGCTGACGAGCGCGGTCAGACGCGCTTGCTCAGCGACGGCGTGGGCGAGCTGCGATTCGACCGCGGCCACCTGCCGGCGCTGCTCGTCGGCCGCGGCGGCCGACTCGTTGCCGCTCGCGCGATGTTCCTCGAGCAGGCGGGCCGCCCGGCTCTGTTCGGCAAGGGCGGTCGAGAGGTCGTGTTCCAGCGCGGCGATTCGGACCTTGGCGGCGTGTTCCTGCTCGAGCAGCGCCAGCTGCTGCTGTTCGACGAGCTGCTGAAGGCGGACTTGTTCGCCGCGGTTCGATTCGTCCAGCCGCGCGCGTTCGACGTCGCGTTCGTGCAGCGCCACATCCCGCTGATGGATCGCGGCCGCCAGCTTCTGGTGCTCGGCGCGGCTCTCGTCGAGCCGTTTCGTCAGCGCCTGCTGCTCGGCGACTGCAGACTCCAGCCGGGTGGCGGCTTCCGCGAGCTTGTGCGCCGCGGCCGTCCGCTCCGTCTGGAGGGCCGCCTCGAGCTGTCGCCGACTCTCGTGGTCGCGGGCGCGCTCGGAGTCGCGTTCCTGAAAGAACTGCGATGCGCGCTGAAGTTCCGCGCGACTCTGTTCGAGCTGCTTCGCCAGCTCTTGCCGCTCGGCCGAGGCCGCCGCGAGGCGTGACTCGGCTTCTGTCAAATGCTGTTGAAGCTGCTGCTCATCGTGCAGGGATTCTTCGATCCGCCGCAGTGGCGACGTGTCGCGCACGGCCATCAGCAGCGATTCGAGCCCGTCAGGATGACTGCGCAACGCAATCGCCTGCAGCATCACGTGGCGCTTCGGTACGTCCTCGGTGCCGAGCTCGCAGTCGAGCGATCCAGCATCGTCGGCCCAGACGCGGGTCACGAACTCGCGCCACGACGCCAGGTACTCGGCCGCCAGATGCTCTTCGAAACCCCGGTTGAGCACGTCGCTGAGCTCGGGCTTACCAAGCAGACTCAGCCCGGCATCATTGCAGGCGAGGAGGACACCGTCCCGGCCGACGCGCAGCAGACAGGCGGGTTGCTTCTCGATGAGGTGGCGGAGGTATGTCGTGTCGCCGTTGTCCGAAGACGCGGGCGATTTGACTAGCTCTGGACGCACTGGCCTAGGCTCGGCGCTGGCTGCCGTGAGCATGGGAGCCATGGAGAATTTATATGACTATATAGGACTCTAAGCACCAATACAACGACCATATTTATCAGGTGCCCAGTAGACTGATTGTCGGAAGATGAGGGTCAGGAGTTTAGCGCCGGATCGACACAGGTAAGGCTCTACTTAACAATGACTTACAGTTTGCGTCGGCGACGTGATGAGCTCCGATCGACAAGTGGCTTCAGCTCAGCCGGAACAGCGCCGAATCGCCAGCGCCAGGCGGGGAGTCGTCGCTGACGCCGACAAAGAGCCGATCCAAATCGAACTTGTCGCGCAGTACAGGAGAAGAATTCCGGTGCGATCGCGGTACGTCGCTTGCGGAGCATCGTCGCGATGGATGCCCACGGCGCGCGGCGGTTGCTTCGGATTGAAGCGACTCTTCCGAACTCGAGGACGCACGCATGCTTGGCCCTCGCCTTGTTCATCGCCGTTCAGCTTGCCGACGGCGTTCTGACGTCCATCGGCGTCGCGCGCTTCGGTCCGAGCGTAGAGGCCAACCCGCTTCTCGTGCACTCGATGGTGTCGTACGGTTCGTGGACGACGCTCCTCGCCGCAAAGTTCGTGGCGATCCTCGGCGGGAGCGTCCTCCACGTGTACTCTGTACGATTTTGTGCTGGCGGCGCTGACTGCCGGCTACGTCTTCGCGACCGTCCTTCCCTGGTCGCTGCTGCTCGGCTGAAAGTCAGCCGGCTTTCCTGAATCGCGGGTCACCGGTCGGGCCGTGCTGGGGCCTCAGACTGTGCAGGCGGAGGGACAGCGGCGTGCCGAAAAAGGGTGGCTCACGGTCTTCCGCGCGGCTTCGGCCGACGGCTTGCCGATCGCGACGGCGACTTCCTCGAAGCGCATGCCCAGCTCGACCCGGGCGATGACCGCTTTCACGGTCGTCGGGCCTCAGTTGCTGTAAATCCGCGGGGCCCGCATGGCCTGTCCAGCCGTCAACACGAACGTGTCAGTATAGGCGGCGATGTTCAGCCCGAATGAGCTTGTCGAGTTTCTCGATCACTTCCAGAAAGTTCGCGCACGCACGCGCCGCGTGGCGTCGTGTATTCCCGACGACAGGATCGAGTGGACGTACAAGCCCGGCGCGTTCACGCTCGGAGATCTCGTGCGTCACATCGCCGTCACGGAACGCTATATCTGGGCCGAAACCGTTCATCGTCGTCCGACCTCGTATGTCACGCACGGACACGAGCTCGCCGAGGGACGCCAGGCGGTCCTCGACTTTCTGGATCGACTGCACGACGAATCCATGACGCTCTTTCGCGCGCTGACGCCGGACATGCTGGCGGGAAAATGCGTCACGCCCGCCGGTGTGCCGCTGACCACGTGGAAGTGGCTGCGGATGATGCCGGAGCATGAAATTCATCACCGCGGTCAGCTTTACACCATGCTGAGCATGCTCGACGTCCCTGCGCCGTCGCTGTACGGCATGACGGCGGCGCAGGTCCAGGCGCGCGCGGAAAACCCGGAGCGCGCCAGAAACCCGGAGCGCGAGGCTTCAGCCGAGCGAACGCTATGACCCGGCAGTCATCCCCTTTCCGCTGATCTGGACGTCGAAGCCGTCCGGATCCTTGACGTGGAAGCTGTTCTCGGTGTCCACGCGCGGCGCCAGGCCGCGGCGCTCCAGTTCAGCCTTCACCGCGTTCTGATCCCAGGTCTGAATCGTGTAGGCGATGTGATCGACGTGGGGCGCTGTCACGCCTTCGCGCGCGTTGCGTGGGAGCAGCCAGGTGCCGTGGTCGCCGAAGCTCAGGTTGCACTGACGACCGTTGTCGCCTGACACCTTCATCCCGAGCAGGTTGACATACCAGTCGCGCGTCTTCGCGTAGTCCTTGACCTGATAGGAAACGTGATTGACCGCGACGGCGGTGAACCCTTTGCCGTCGGCCGCGAGGGGCGGCGCCGCACCGGCCCCTGTCGTGAACGACGCAGCGGTTGCCGTGAGTGCAAGGCTCTTGACCAGCTGACGACGAGTCATCTTGCCGCGTTCGAAGTCCTCGAGCAGGCGCGTGATGATGTGTTCCATGATCGTCTCCTCGTTCTAGAACGGTGGCGGTTCGATTCTGCAGCCATCGATCGGGTACGGCCGATCGGGTGTCGCGTCCGTACCAGGGCGGAGCAGCCAGCCAGTCCTCGCCGGGGTCGCCGATCGGCGCGCCCGGCGGTGCGTCGGCCGTGGGCAGCGGAATCGGCCGATTTGGATCGAGCGGCCGTTCGAGGAACCGCTTGATGTCGGCAGCGATGAGCGTCCGCTGCGCGGTGTCAGTTTCGGTTTTTGCGACCCCGGTCTTGAGTCGCGCGGCGAGCTTCGATAACTTGAGCGAAGCGATGGCGCGCACCTGGCTGTTTGGTGACGCGACCGCCAGCCACATCACGCGGTCCACGAGCACACGCTCTTCGGCCCGGCGGACGGCCGCTTCGTACGGCGTGGCCGTCGGCGCGTCGAACGTGGCGGCCGTCAGGCGGTCGATGACGTCCTCCAGTCCGGGCAGCTGCGGGTTGACCGCGTGCTGGCCGACCATCCGCGCCGCGCGATCGAGCTGGAGCACGAAGCCGATCGTCACGTCGGCGGCTATCGTTCCGGGGGCCAGCGGATCGAACGTGTCGCCGGTCGTGCGGGGGAAGAGCTCGCGGTGCATGCCCCAGCCTGGCGGCCGCGGCGGGATCAGATCGAGAATGCGTTTCGGGACCGTCAGCTCCGACGGCTTCAGTGTGTAAGCGAGGGCGTCGAGCGCCTTGCGCTGGTCGTCGACGCTGACGCCCTGCGTCGGCGTACGGTTGTCGCCGCGCATTCCGTAGATGTAGTCCTGGCCGGCGACCATCGACGAGGTCGACTCGACCGCATAGCGGTGGTACATGAAGATCGGGACTAACGGTTCTTCGATCGTCGCCAGCGGAGCGCCGGCGCGGATGGTGTGCTCGCCGATGCGATCGAGTGCCGATCGGCGAACTTTCATCAGCCGGAACAGTTCATCGGCCTGATCGACGCCGTTCGACCATTGATCGACTTTCGGATTCGAGTCGGTGTCCTGGTTCGTCATGTAGCGCAGGTCCTGCGCCCATGCGTCGTCGAGAATCTTCGTCAGCGCGGCTTTCTCGTCGGTCCCGGGCGGGAGCTGACGGTAGCCGTAGTTGATCGTCACCTTGTCCCAGTCGCCGATGTGCTGAGGATAGGCGTCGGAGATGTCGATCGATCCGTCGGGCTGCAGCGTCTCGAGTGGATGCGGGTAGTCCATCACCGAGATCCAGCCCTTGCTGCTGTCGTAATAGTTGTGGCCGAGGCCGAGCGTATGGCCGACCTCGTGCGCCGCGAGCTGACGGATCCGCTTGAGTGCCGTCTCGTACAAGATCGACGGCTTCTCGGCGCCGTTCGAATACGGCGAGAGCAGCCCCTCGAAGATCATGTAGTCCTGACGATCGCGCAGAGACCCGAGCGTCACCGTCGCCTTGATGATCTCACCGGTCCGCGGATCGGCGACCGAACCACCCGAGCTCCAGCCGCGCGTCGATCGGTGGACCCAGTTGATCATGTTGTAGCGGATGTCCATCGGATCCGCGCCGGCGGGCAGCACGTCCACCTTGAACGCGTTGCGGAATCCTGCGGCTTCGAACGCCTGCGACCACCAGCTCGCGCCTTCGAGCAGCGCCTTCTTCACATCTTCTGGCGCACCGGAGTCCACCCAATACTGAATCGGCTTGACGGCTTCGCTGACCGCCGCATTCGGATCGCGCTTCTCCAGCCGATGGCGACGGATGTAGCGCATCTGCATCGGCTCGCCGATCGGCACGCTGTAGTCGACGAAGGTCAGGCCGCCGTAGCCGCCGCGCGGATCGTCGTCACGCGGCCTGTAGTTGTTGTCCGGCAGCTCGACGAGCGAAATGTGCTCGCGCATCGTCACCGCGTCGGCGGTCGGTGTCACGCTGGCGACCGAGCCCGTAAACAGGCCGCCGCCGCGTCCACCACCGCCGCCTCCTCCTCCGGCCGCGCGTCCGCCGCCCTCGATTGGCGGGGGACCCTGCACGGGTCCACCGCCACCGCCGCGGCCGCCCGGACCATCGTTCGCGAAGGTCAGCGTCACGTCGATCTCTGTGTTCCTCGGGAAGCCCTTCGTATTCGGCAGGAAGAACGCGCTCCGGTTGCGGTCCACGCGGTACGTGCCCGGACGAAGCGAGCCCGCGGCGCCGGTGACGTCGCGCAGGAGGAAGTCGGTCGCGTCCACGAGGACATGGCCGCCGGCTTCGGCGGCGACGGTAAAGCCGAACAGTACCAATCGGGCAAACGAATCCTCGACGGACTTGCGCTCCAGCGGATTGCGGCTGCTCGAACGAAACGACTGGTTCGGCTGGACGAGCAGGACTCGCGGGCCCACCCGTTGGAAGAGCACCAGTCGCGCGCCGCCGCCGCTGCCGCGATCGAGACCGATATCATTCGATCCGAGGCCCGCTGACAAGCCCGTGGAGAGCAGGAAGTCGGTGTCGAAGCGCGGAATTTCGAGAAACATGGATCCCGTGCGGTCGTCCCAGTAAAGCGGGAAATAGCCGTCGATCTTCTGCATGCCCGAAGTGCGCTGCTCGATCGACGGGATCGGACCGCCTGCTGCCTGCCCGCCGCCGCGACCACCGCCACCGCCGCCCTGGCCGGGCGCACCCGGCGCCTGCTGCGCCTCAAAGGGCGTCGACATCAGCAGCGCGAACGACAAGATGCCCATGAAAGTCGTGCATCGTCTCAACATGAAAGTTTCCTCGCGCGCGAATTTTACTCCGTGGTATTAATCGCGGGCATGAGCGATTTGGACAAGCTGCGCTATCCGGTCGGGAAGTTCGAGCGGCTGGCATCGCCGCTCGGCCGCGCGGGGCGGCAAACACACCTGAAGACGATCGAAGACACTCCGTCACGTTTGCGATCGCTCGTCGGCGGATTGAGCGATGCGGAACTCGACACCACCTACCGGCCCGGCGGCTGGACGATTCGGCAGGTCGTCCACCACGTGCCGGACAGTCACCTGAACGCGTACATCCGGATGAAACTCGCCGCGACCGAGGAGTTTCCGACGATTCGAACCTACGAGGAACAGTTGTGGGCCGAACTGCCGGAGGCCAAGAGCGGTCCGGTGAAGATGTCGCTCGATCTCCTCGAGGCCCTTCACGTTCGCTGGCTCGCCTTTCTGACGGGCCTGACCGACGAGCAGTTCGCTCGCCCGTTCGGCCACAAGGAGTGGGGCCGCGTCACGATCGAAGAAGCGCTGGCGTTGTACTCCTGGCACAGCCGCCATCACACCGCGCACGTCGAACAGGCGCTAGATGCAGGAGCGCGAAGGCTTTAGCCGAGCGGGCCAGCTCGCCGCCGATCACGGTCACATCGTCGTGCGCGTCGCTCCCGGCGGTGAGAGCTACCACGCGTTGGTGCTGGACGATCGATCCGAGAAGAGGCCGGCCAATTCGGCTAACCTACGCGCAGAGGTCGAGACGATGAAACGGTACCTGGCGACGACGATGGCGCTGGCCGCGTTATTCGCTCCGCTTGCGGCACAAGAGAAGGTCAACGCGGACATCAACGCGAGGATTCGGCAGGAAGAGGCCAGCCACTCGCAGATCATGCGCGTCCTGCACATGTTCACGGACGTCTACGGTCCGCGCGTCACCGGGTCGCCGAGTCTCACGGCCGCGGGAGAATGGGCAGTCAAGGAAATGACCGGCTGGGGCCTGACAAACGGGCATCTCGAGCCGTGGGACTTCGGACATCCCGGGTGGGTCAACGAGCGCTTCTCTGCGCACATGGTCTCGCCCGTCAAAGATCAGCTGACGTGCGAAGTGCTCGCCTGGACGCCAGGCACCGACGGCACGGTGACGGCTGCCGCCTATCAGATGATCCTTCCCAACCGGCCGACGCAGGCGGAGCTGACGTCGTATCTTTCGACGCAGACCGACAAGGTGAAGGGGAAAATCGTGCTGGCCGGCGCGGCCGCCGTCGTGCCGGTCAACTTCGATCCGCCGGCCAAGCGGCGCCCGGACGATCAGGCACGGAATCAGGACGATCCGAACAACCCGAGTGCTGGCCAGTTCGGCCGCGGACGCGGCGGTGCGAACGAGCCGGCGCCGCCGATTTCCGTCAACGAGATTTCGAGACAGGTGGACGAATTCCTCGTGAAGAGCGGCGCGAGGGTTCGCGTCAACGACGCCGGGCGTGAGCACGGTCAGATCATCGCGTTCAACAACCGCACATACGATCTCACCAAGGCGCTCCCGACCGTCGTCATGCGCAACGAGGACTACGGGCGCATCGCGCGTATCCTGGCCGACGGCACGCCCGTCGAGCTCGAGTTCAACATCTTCAACAGGACGTACCCCGAGGGACGGACAGCGTACAACGTCATCGCGGAAATACCTGGAAGCGACAAGCGAAACGAGATCGTCATGCTCGGCGGGCACCTGGATTCGTGGCACTCGGCGACCGGCGCGACGGACAACGCCATCGGCTGCGCGACGATGATGGAGGCGGCGAGGATTTTGAAGGCGATTGGCGTGCAGCCGCGGCGGACGATACGCGTCGCGCTCTGGAGCGGTGAAGAGCAGGGCATTCTCGGGTCCCAGGCGTACGTGAAGCAGCACTTCGGATCGTTCGAGGATCCGAAGCCGGAATTCTCGTCCCTCGGCGCGTACTTGAACATCGATTCAGGCACCGGACGCGCCCGCGGTGCGAGTGTCTTCGGTCCGCCGCTCGCGGCCGACGTCGTTCGCACCGCGCTTGCGCCCTTCTCGGATCTCGGCGTCGTGGGCGCCGTCGCCACGCCCAGCCGCGTCGTGGCGGGGACCGACAGCACGTCGTTCAACAACGCGGGTCTGCCGGGCATCGGGTTCGGGCAGGATCCGATCGAATACAACACGCACACGCATCACACCAACCTGGACAACTACGAGCGGATCGTCGAAGGCGACGTCAAAAACTCGGCGATCTCGATTGCGGCCGTCCTTTATCACCTGGCGATGCGCGAAGAGATGTTGCCGCGGTTTGCGCCAGCGGAGATGCCGGCTCCGGTCAAGGCTGGATTGTTGCGCCCCTGAACCTCTCCCGCGCGAATCCGTATTCCCCTGACAGAGGTCCCTATGGCAGACACGTTTACCGAATCGTTCAAAGTTGCTGGCAATCAGCTCGTGGAGGCGGTCAAGAAGCTCCTGCACGAAGGGAACGTGCGGCGCGTCATCATCAAGCAGGACTCGAAGACCATCGCGGAGTTCCCGCTGACGGTTGGCGTCATCGGGACGGTGTTTGCGCCGCTGCTGGCCGCGATCGGCGCGCTCGCGGCCGTGCTGACCGAATGCACGGTTGAAGTTGAACGCGACGTTGTGTCGCCCACACAAGACGTTGTGTCGCCCAAACAAAATGATCACGTGGCCTGAATCCCCGCTCGGCTGAGCCTCGCGCTCCGTTCGCGTGCCTGTGGCGCTCGGTTGCTCGGAGCTACAATCGGGCATGGCCAACGTCACCGTCCACGGCGTCACCCTCACCGATCCCCGGCTGTTTCGCCAGGCCTGCTATATCGATGGCGGGTGGGTCGAGCCGGGCACACGCGGGTCGATTGACGTCGACAACCCGGCCACCGGCGAAACCATCGGCGTCGTGCCAAGGCTGGGGCGCGAGGAAACCCGTCGCGCCATCGACGCGGCAGCGCGCGCATTCCCTGCGTGGCGACGCAGAACCGCCAAAGAGCGCGCCGCGGTTCTCCGGCGCTGGTTCGACCTGATGATGGTGAACCAGGACGACCTCGCGCGGTTGATGACGCTCGAACAGGGCAAGCCGCTGACGGAATCCAAAGGCGAGGTCGGCTACGCCGCGGCGTTTCTGGAGTGGTTTGGCGAAGAGGCCAAGCGCGTCTACGGCGACACCATTCCTGCTCACCAACCCGACAAACGCATCGTCGTGACGAAGGAACCGATCGGCGTCGTCGCGTGCATCACCCCGTGGAATTTCCCGCTGGCGATGATCACGCGGAAAGCCGGCCCGGCGATCGCGTCCGGCTGCACCGTCGTTCTGAAGCCGGCGTCGCAGACGCCGTTTTCGGCGCTCGCCCTGGCAGAGCTCGCCGAGCGCGCCGGCGTTCCGAGGGGCGTCTTCAACGTGGTGACGGGTTCGGCCGCCGAAATCGGCGGCGAGCTGACGTCGAACGGCACCGTCCGCAAGCTGTCGTTCACAGGTTCGACGGAAGTCGGCAAGGTCCTGATGGCGCAGTGCGCCGCGACGGTCAAGAAGCTGTCCCTCGAGCTTGGCGGGAACGCTCCATTCATCGTGTTCGACGATGCGGATCTGGACGCCGCGGTGGAGGGCGCGATCCAGTCGAAATACCGCAATACCGGCCAGACGTGCGTGTGCGCAAACCGCTTCCTCGTCCAGCGTTCCGTCTACGATGCGTTTGCGGCGAAGCTCGCGACCGCCGTGGGCAAGCTGCGCCCCGCGCCCGGCCTGGAAAGCGACGCGACGCAGGGCCCGCTCATCGACGACAGGGCCGTCGAAAAGGTCGAAAGCCATATCGCCGACGCCGTTTCGAAGGGTGCGAAGGTCATGGTCGGCGGCAAGCGGCACGCGCGCGGCGGGCGCTTCTTCGAGCCGACGATTCTGACCGGCGTCACACCGGCCATGGCGGTCGCGCGGGAGGAAACCTTCGGGCCCGTGGCGCCGCTCTTCACCTTCGACGAGGAAGCCGATGCCATCGCGCTCGCCAATGCCACCGAGTTCGGATTGGCGGCGTACTTTTACGGCCGCGACGTTGGCCGCATCTGGCGAGTCGCCGAGGCGCTCGAGTATGGCATTGTGGGGATCAACACCGGGCTGATTTCGACGGAGGTCGCGCCGTTTGGCGGCGTCAAGGAATCGGGAATCGGCCGTGAAGGATCGAAGTACGGAATCGAGGAATTCGTCGAAGTGAAGTACCTGTGCCTGGGAGGAATCTGAGTCTCAGATCCGTCTCAGTTTGCGCGGCCCTCTGGCCGCTCGCTTCGTTCGCGCGCGTACCAGCCCGCTGACCGCCAGCTTTGCGACCTCGCTGGCCACCTGTTCCTGCGACAGCCGGCCGTCCTGCCGGAACCACCGAGGCAGCCACAGAATCATCCCCAGCAGGCTGAAGGCCGCAACGGTCGGATCAATGTCACGGAGACGTCCCTGCGTTTTGAGCTCCCGCATAGTGTCGCGGATCGAGATCGAAGTACATGCGCATGCGCTCTTCGATCTGGCGTCGCGCGGACGGGGGGAGCGATCGGATCTCGTCTCCGAGATGGGCGACGGCGCCTCGACCGTCGCGTCGCGATGCGGCCATGCCGCAAGGCGATTTGGCGGAGCCGTTCTTCCGGGTCGCGGATGGCCCGCGCCGGCAGCACGACTTCGTCCCGCACGCGCTCGAGACCGTAGGTCATGATCTCGAGCAGCAGGGCCTCCTTGCTGTCGAAGTAGTGGTACAGGCCGGCTTTCGTCATGCCCAGGGCACGGGCGACGTCGCTGACCGACGTCGCGGCGAACCCGCGATCCCGGAAGATCTGGGCGGCGGTGCGGCAGATGTCGACGCGCCGCGACGGCTGCGGCAGGACCGCCACGCTGGCTCTGAGTCTGGCCATGGGCTGTCGCTTATACCCCGGTCCCCAGGGTGTCGTCAACGGCGCCGCGCGCCTGTTCCAACCGACCGGTCGGTAGCTCCTGAGATTACTGCTTTCGTCCGATACCTTACGAAGGATGTACTGGGCGATACGGAATTTTGGAAATCGAGCCAGCAATCGTGCAGATTGATGGCCTTTTTCGATGAAATTCCGCCGGCACCTGCGGCATAACTACTGCTAACTCGCAGGTCCGAATTCGACCGCCATTCTGATTTTCAGGGAGGGAGACTGGAATGCGCAGTTTCGCACGGTTGGTTTTCGCCGCCGCTCTCGTCGTCCTTGGCCTGGCGTTGACGCCGACAATCGCGTCAGCTCAGACGAGCGCGATCGCAGGGACGGTCAAAGACACATCCGGCGCCGTACTACCCGGCGTCACCGTTGAAGTCACCAGCCCCGCGCTCATCGAGAAGACGCGCTCGAGCGTCACCGACGGCTCGGGCCAGTACAAGATCGATGCGCTCCGGCCGGGCACTTACAGCATCTCGTTCACGTTGCCCGGTTTCAACACGGTCAAGCGTGACGGCGTCGAGCTGACGTCGGACTTCACCGCGACCATCAACGGCGATATGAAGGTCGGCGCGGTCGAAGAAACGATCACCGTGTCGGCCGAATCGCCCGTCGTCGACGTGCAGAACATCACGACGCGCACGGTCATGACGCGCGAGGTGCTCGACGCGATTCCGACGGGTCGTAATATCCAGGCCGTCGGCATCATGATTCCCGGCACGTCGCTCTCCCAGGGCGGCGGCGGCGCGCTCTCGCGCGACGTCGGCGGGTCCGGCAATCTCCAGCAGTCGCCCCTCCAGTACCGTGGCTCTGCGGACACTGTTCAGACGGTCGAAGGTCTGCGCCTGAACAACCTGTGCGCGAACGGTGCGTACAGCGGCGTGTACTGGAACGACGGCAGCTTCCAGGAAATCAGCTACATCACGGGCGCCGACACGGCGGAAATGGGCCAGGGCGGCATGCGCGTCAACCTGGTGCCGAAGGACGGCGGCAACAGCTTCCACGGCAACGTCACGGCAAACTGGGCGCCGGTGTCGTGGGCGTCTGACAACTGCGATTCGCCCGCCATCGGACAACCCTGCACCCGCAGCGAACTGTTCGGCGACGTGACGTTCAATCCCAACAACAAGCTGAGCAACGTCTCCAAGATCCAGAAGATCTACGACTTCAATCCTGGCGGCGGCGGCCCGATCATGAAGGACAAGATCTGGTTCTACGCAACGTATCGGAAATGGGCCGTCGATAAGACGGTTGCGGGCAGCTATGCTGATTCGGATCCGAATCCTTACAAGTACGTGGCGGACACCACACGGCCCGGCGTTGACGATGGCCACATCCGCAGCTTTGCCGGGCGCGTGACGGCACAGATCTCCCAGAAAGACAAGATCTCCTATTACCACGACGAACAGGACAAGGTGCGCGGCCACTGGGGAATTTCGGCGCTCATTCCGCCCGAGGCGTCCGCGATTCAGGCAACCCCGACCAGCTTCGTGTCTGTCACCAAGTACACGCGCACGCACACGAACCGCCTGCTCTTCGACGCCGGTTTTGGCGTCTACGATCAGGAGTATCAGGAAAATTATCAGCCTGCCGTGCTTGCGGCGACGCCTACGCTCGTCACGCTCACAGACCAGTCTAACGGCGTCAGTTCTGGCGCCTGGAACAACCCGGCAGACCATTTCTCCAAGCTGTTCACGGAGCAATTCGCCGCGTCGTACGTGACCGGTTCGCACTCGATGCGCTTCGGCGCGACGATCAGCCAGGCCAAGTGGCGGTTGACGCAGCAGTACACGCGCGACCTCCAGCCGGTCACCTACAACGGCCTGCTGGCCAACGGCAACCTGAACCCGGTCAGCGTGACGCTGCGCATCCCGACCGATCGGAGCAACTCCATCAAGAACGACAGCGCGGTGTTCGCGCAGGACAAGTGGACGATCGGCCGCGCGACGATTAACGCCGGCCTGCGGTGGGACTGGTTCATCAGTGCCGCGGATCCGGAAACGCTGCCAGCAGGCACGTTCAATCCGGCGGTCACGTACTCCGCGTGCTCGGACGGCAAGAACAACCTGTCCCAGAACTGCGTCGGCCAGGTTGTAAACTGGAAAGACCTCAGCCCGCGGCTCGGTCTGGCGTATGACCTCTTTGGCAATGGCAAAACCGCGCTCAAGGTCAGCGTCGCCCGCTACGTGAACGGCGTCGGCCTGGCGGCCGGCAGTATCACGGACAATAACAACCCCGAGACGACTGTCGGCGCGAGCGACACGCGCGCGTGGAAGGATCTCGACGGCAACGGCGTGCCCTTCGATTCCTCGGGCGCGCTCCAATTGAACGAGCTCACGGCTTCGACCAGCACGCCGAACTTCGGCAAGAACGTCGCGTCGACGCTGACGACCGACCCGGCGATTCTCTCCGGGTGGGGCGCGCGCGGCTACAACTGGGAATACACCATCAGCGGCCAGCACGAGCTCGCGCCGCGCGTCTCGGTGGCAGGCGGCTGGTACCGACGGAAGTTCGGCAATCAGACCGTCACAGTGGACAACCGCTACAGCATCGCCAAGGGCAGCTATGACGGACCGTTCTGTCTGAACACGCCGTCGGATGTCAACCTGCCTGGCGGCGGCGGCTATCAGGTGTGCGGCTTGTATGACCTCAAGCCGGCGGTGGCCACGGCGCCGCTTCCACAGAGCAGCACGCTGAGCTTCTCGAGCAACTACGGCGGAGAGACCAACATCTACGAAGGGTTCGACGCCTCGATTACGGCGCGGCCGAAGCCGGGCTTCTTCCTGAATGCGGGCATCACCGCGGGCAAGCGCGTCTTCGACCAGTGCGCGCTCGTCGATTACGGTGTCCTGTCCTTCCTGACCTCCAACCCTGCGCTCCTCCAGCAGGAGATCAGCGAAACTTACCCGAACGGCGACAGGGCCTGCCATCAGGACCTGCCGTATCGGCCCGACTTCAAGTTGCTGGGCTCCTACACACTGCCGTACGACATCCAGTTTAGCGGCACGTTCCAGTTCGTTCGCGGTCTCCAGACGGGCGGCGCGGCGCCGAGCCTTCTGGCGCAGTGGGCGGCGAGCACGGGGAGCACGACACTCGGTCGACCGTACGCGAACAGCGCGGCAACCCGTACGTGGAACTTGATTGAGGTCGGCGAGAACTACGGCAACTACAACCTCAAACAGCTCGACCTGCGTGCGTCCAAGCGGTTCAAGATCTCCCAGTACCGCGTGCGCTTCGACTTCGACGCGTACAACATCTTCAACAGCAACTGGCCGTACACCGTGACGAGCACGTTCTCGACGCTCGCCAGCTCGCAGTGGATGCGTCCGACCAACGTGCTGCAGGCCCGCTTCTTCAAGCTGGGCATCAACTTCGACTTCTAATCGTCGACGTTATTTCAGGCGTTCGCGGGCGGCGGGGCTTCGGCTCCGCCGCCCTTTCTTTTTCCAGCTACACTGACTCCGTGCCCCGTTCAGCAGCGCTGGCTCTTCTCGTCGCAGCCGGCGTGCTGACGTTCTGGAACAGCCTGTCCGCACCCTTCGTCTACGACGATGCGTCGACGGTGACGAACAATTCCACGATTCGCGAATGGCGCACCGCGCTGTCCCCGCCGCCGCACGACACGCCGGTGTCGGGCCGCCCGGTCGTCAATCTGTCGCTCGCGGTCAACTACGCTGTCGGCGGACTCGATCCGCGCGGATACCACGTGGTGAACGTCGCGATCCACATCGCGTGCGCCGTTCTCCTGTTCGCGATCGTGCGGCGGACGATCATTTTTTTCACTGGCGACGCGGCCCAGACGCCCCGCTCGGCTAAAGCCTCGCGCTCCGTACGAACCGACTCGACCCACTCTGCTGGCTTGACCCCCTCGACCCGCCAGACCTGCTCGATCGACCCGACCTACGCCGCGTTCTTTGCGGCAGCCATCTGGCTCTTGCACCCATTGGTTTCCGAGCCGGCGGACTACGTGACCGCCCGCTCCGAGTCGTTGATGGCCTTTTTCCTGCTCCTCACGTTGTACGGCGCGATTCGGTCGTATCGCGATCGCACGATCGTGTGGGACGCGCTGGCAGTCATGTCGTGCGCCCTCGGGATGCTCTGCAAGGAAACGATGGCCGTGGCGCCACTCCTCGTGGTCGGTTATGACCGTACATTTCGGTTCCGCAGCCTGCGGGACGGGTGGCGGCAGCGAGGACGACTGTATACGGGGCTTGCGTCCTGCTGGGCGGTGCTCGCGTGGATCATCTGGCAGGGACCGCGCTCGGGTTCCGTGGGACTGCGCGCCGACGCCGGGCTCGTGCCGGTGACCTCCGTGCCGACTTACATGCTCAACCAAGTCGTGATGGTCGCTCGGTACTTGAAGCTCGCGCTCGTTCCTTCTGGTCTCGTGCTCGACTATGGCCTTCCGCGTTCGCTGACGCCAGACGATGTTGTCCTGCCCGGCGTCATCATCATTCTCGTTGTCGTCGCCGTGGTCGTGGCGCTGCGGTATCGCCCCGAGGTCGGGTTTCTGGGCGCGTTTGCTGTCGTGGCGCTGGCGCCTGCCTCGAGTTTCATCCCCATTCATACCGAGGTCGGGGCCGAACGGCGGATGTACGTCCCGATGATGGCGATCGCCGTGCTCGCGGTCGTCGCGTCGGTCGCCCTGTGGCGCAAATTCGTCGGTCCAAGAAACGGTCGGTGGGGCGTCGTCGTCGCCGCTTGTGCGTGCGCGGGGCTCTCGTTCGTCACCATCCAGCGAAATGCCGAATACCGGTCGGCGTTGACGCTGTGGCAGTCCGTCGTCGATCGATGGCCGCATGGACGCGCGCGCTACAACCTGTCTCTGGCATTGAAGAATGCCGACCGCGACGACGAGGCGATCGAGATGCTTCGCGCGTCGGCTGCGGACTATCCTGACGCGCGCTCGGTGCTCGGATTCCGATTGCTGGACCGTGGAAACGTCGACGAAGGGGTGGTCGAGCTCCGGACCTTCCTCCGGGAGCGGCCGTCGCACGTCAACGCCGTCCTGGCGCACGGGCGAATCGCCGACGCGTTGTTCGGCCGTCAGCAGTACGCGGACGCGATCGTCGAATACCGTGACTACCTTGCACGACGATCGGACCAACCGACTGCATGGACGAACTACGGGATCGCGCTCGCCGCGACGGGGGACACCGGCGAAGCGGTCACAGCGTTCTCCCGCGCGGCGGCGCTCGAGCCGGTCAGCGCCAACGCCCATCGAAATCTGGCGAATGCACTGCTCGACCGTCGTGACTTCGATGGCGCCGTGCGCGAGGCGAGGGAAGCCGATCGCCTGTCGCCAGGCGATCCGGTCGTCGCGGAAATCCTCGGGCTTGCGCAGGCGGGCCAGCGTGGCGATCACGCCGGACATCAGCCGGACGCTCGACTGGCTGCGTCGGCCGACGTCCTGTCTGTGTCGAAGCGGCCGGTGCCGCTCAGGTCCGGCATCGGCTCGGCGCACGACGGCGTTTCCACGAAGTCCACGCAGGCGCAGGCTTTTTACGATCAGGCTCTGGCCTACATCCATTCTTATTGGTGGATGGAAGCCGCCCGGTCATTCAACCAGGCCCTGACGCTCGACTCCAACCTTGCGTCGGCGTACGCCGGGTTATCGATCGCGTACACCGAGCTCAATGTTCCAGCTGCGGCGCGCGACGCGCTGGCCCGCGCGCGCTCGCTCGCCGAAAAGGCGCCCGAGCATGATCGCGTTCACGTCGATTTGCGCGCCATGCAGTTTGCCGCTGAGGAGGCCGGGGCCTGGATCGATCCGCCGGCGTTGATCCGGTACCGCGACGCCATCGACAAGGCGCTCGAGAAGTTTCCGGCAGACGAGGAACTCTGGCTGCTTCGCGGACTCGCCGAGTCGCAGGATCCCGCAGAACGCGGCCAGGGCAGCACCGCATCGTCCGTCCGGTTCTACGAGCGGGCTCGAACGCTCAATCCCGCGCACGTCGCCGCCCATCACTACCTGACGCACGCGTACGAGAATACCGGTCGCATCAACGAGGCCCTCGCCGAGGGCTCGACTTATGCGAAGATGGCGCCCGACGTTCCACACGCCCGTCACATGTACGGCCACAACCTGCGGCGGGTGGGGCGCATTGGAGAGGCGATCGCCGAGTTCGTGAAGGCGGACGCGCTCGAATCGGGCTATTTCAGGACCGAGCGCATTCCGGTCGAGTACGACTGGCACTACCAGCACAATCTCGACCTCCTGGCGACCTCGTATCAGTACGTCGGGCGGATGGCGAAGGCCGAAGCGCTCTTGAAGACGTCGTTTGCGATCGCGTCGAGTTCCGTGCAGCAGGAGTTCAACAAGCGCGAATGGCCGGTGTTTCTGCTGACGCGGGGCCGGACACGCGATGCGCTGGCGGCCGCGACGACGATGGCTGCGCACCGGTCGCCGATCGTCAGCGCGGCAGGTCACGTGATGATCGGGCGGGCTCGATTGGCGCTCGGTGAGTACCAGCCCGCCGCCGACGAAGCGAACATCGCGCTGCGACAGATGCGGGCATCGCCGCTCGGCGCCGGCATCGTTGCGACCGCGCTCCAGCAGCTGCAGGGCGAGTTCCTCCTGCGAACGGGCCAGCGCGACAAGGGACGCGCGATGCTGGAAGACCTGGCGAAGAAGGTGCGTGCGGCGCCGGGGCCTGACGCCTGGGTGCAGGCGCTCTTTACGCTGGAATCGATTGCGCGCGCCGCGCGTGAGGTCGGCGATTGGGAATTCGCGGCCTGGGCGGCCGGGCAGATGCGCGAACACGACCCCGGCTACGGCGGGACGCACTACGCGCTCGGCCTCGTGGCGCAGCACAACGGCGATCGCGACGGGGCACGCGCCGCATTCGAGACGGCGGAGCGGTCGTGGAAGGAGGCGGATCCCGATCTCACGGAGCTTCAAGTGATCCGAAGAGAGCTCTCCCAGAATCGAGAACCGAGGAAATAGAATCGTCAAAGGAGCCGAACATGAGAACCATGGTGCTTCGTTTCATCGCGGTAGCGGCGATCGCCGTCGGCCTCGCCACGATCGCCACGGCGCAGGCGGCGAAAGTTGATCTGACGGGCAAGTGGATCTTCAACGTCCAAACGGACGCCGGGTCCGGTACGCCGACCGTGACGCTAAAACAGGAGGGTGAGAAGCTGACCGGTCACTACACGGGTCAGCTCGGTGACGTCGATCTGAACGGATCGGTTAAGGGCAGCGATTTCACGTTCGGGTTTTCGTCCGACCTTCAGGGTAACAAGCTCGATGTCACCTATAAGGGCACGGTCGTCAACAAGGACGAAGTCAAAGGCACACTGAGCATCGTCGGACTCGGTGAGGGCACCTTCACAGGCAAACGCCAGTGAGAAACGCCATGAGGAGTTCGCCGACCGCCCGTGGTTGTTGGTTGTTGGTTGTTGGGCTGGGCATCGTTGTCGGCGCACGCGGTACGTCGGCGCAGACGATCAATCCCGAGGCGATCTACAAGGAATCCTGCGCGCAATGTCACGACGAGCCGCAAGGACGGACGCCGTCGAAGGCCGCACTCAAGGATCGCAGCCCCGACACGATCCTGATGGCCATGACGAGCGGCAGCATGAGCATGCAGGCCATCACGCTCGGCGTGGCCGAGAAGCGTGCGCTCGCCGAGTATCTGTCGGGTAAAGCGTTCGGCGCGGCGGTATCCAACCCCAACGCGTGCGCAACGAAGGAGACGCGGCTCGCTGGATATGGGACCCGCTCGTCCTGGAACGGATTCGGCGTGGACGCGAACAACAGCCGGTTCCAGAAGAATCCGGGCATCACGGCTGCGGACGTCCCGAATCTCAAGCTGAAGTGGGCGTTCGGCTTCCCGGGCGGTGCGCAGGCCTACGGCAATCCGGCGATTGTGGCGGGCCGCGTGTTCGTGGGCAGCGATAGTGGGAACTTCTATTCCATCGACGGCGACACGGGCTGCACGCACTGGTCGTTCCAGGCCGACGCGGGCATCCGTTCGGCTCCGACCGTCGCACCGCTCGGCACCGGCGCCTCGGCCCGACACGTCGTGTATTTCGGCGATCTCAAGGCAAATACGTACGCGCTCGACGCCGCAACTGGTGAGCTCCTCTGGAAGAAGTCGGTCGATCCGCACCGTTTCGCGCGCGTCACCGGGTCGGTGACGCTGCACGACGGGAAGCTGTACGTTCCCGTGTCGTCGATTGAAGAAGGGCCCGGCGCGCAGCCAGGCTACGAGTGCTGCACGTTCCGCGGCAGTGTCGTCGCGCTCGACGCGGCGACCGGCGATCAGATCTGGAAGAGTTACACCATCACCGAAACGCCCGTGCAGGTCGGGAAGAATTCGAAAGGCACCGCGCAGTACGCGCCGGCGGGCGCAGCGGTCTGGAACGCGCCGACGATCGATGCCCAGCGTGGCGTCCTCTACGTCGGCACCGGTAACTCGTACACCGGTCCCGCCGTCAAGACCAGCGACTCGGTGATCGCGATGGATTTGAAGACCGGGAAGATAGTCTGGTGGAACCAGGTGACGCCGGCTGACGCCTTTCTGGTCGGTTGCCGGCCCGGGGTAGAGAATTGCCCGAAGGAAGTCGGACCCGACTACGACTTCGGCAACTCGCCGATCCTGCGCATCGCTTCCTGGCGGCAATCGGGTCATCGTCATCGGACAGAAGTCCGGCGTGATGTGGGGACTCGACCCCGACAGCGAAGGCAAGGTGCTGTGGCAGTATCGTGCCGGCAAAGGCAGCGCGCTCGGCGGCATCGAGTGGGGATCGGCAGCGGACGACACGAACGCCTACATTCCGGTCTCGGACGTGCTCGCCGCACCCGGAGAAGCCGGCGGCATCCATGCCGTCAAACTCGCGACCGGCGAACGTGTCTGGAATACGCCAGCGCCAAAGCTCGAATGCACGGGTGGTCGCGGCTGCACTGGCGCGCAGTCAGCGCCCGCGTCGGTGATTCCAGGCGTGGTGTTCTCGGGATCGGTAGACGGTCATCTCCGCGCGTATGCCACCGCTGACGGCAGGATTCTCTGGGACTTCAACACGGCCCGCGAATTCGATACCGTCAACCACGTGCCGGCGAAGGGCGGGTCGATCGACGCGGCCGGTCCGGCGATCGCCGATGGTCTGGTCGTGACCAACTCTGGTTACTCGTTGTGGCGAGGGCTGCCTGGCAACGTGCTGCTCGCCTTTTCGAAATAGCGATGCTTCGCGTCGAGCCTCTCATGCGACAGATCGAGAGCAACGTCCGATCCACGATCAGGCGTCGCCTCGTCAAGCACGGGATGCCGGCGTACGACGATGAACAGATCTTCGAGCGCGTCCGGACGCTGCTGCAGCACGCGGCGGACGGACGCGATCTTGATGTGCTCCTCCTGCCGGAACTTCTGGGTGACGAGGTGGAGTGGTCGCTCGAACCCAATCTGAAGCTCTCCAGCCATCGTCCGTCCACCGGGCCGATCATTCTTTTCTTCAAACGCCGCGTGATGCTGCCGCTGACGCGCTGGCTCTTCGAGTACAGCCAGGACAACTTCAAGCGTCAGGATCGGCTGAACCGGATTCTGCTCGCGTGCGTCGAGGAGCTCGCCGTCGAGAACGCGCGGCTTCGCGCCGACCTGGACACTCTCCGCAAGTGAACATCGCGTGCGTGGTACACCGCTACGGCGCAGACATCGCCGGCGGCTCCGAGGGCCACTGCCGTCTCATCGCCGAGCACCTCGCCGCCACACACGACGTCACGATCGTGACGACGACGGCGCACGATCACGTCACCTGGGCGAATCATTACCCGGCCGGCCGGGCGGACGTCGGCGGCATCGAGGTTCTCCGCTTTCCGGTCGATCGGCCGAGAGATCTTCATCGGTTTCGTGACATCAGCGACATCGTCTTCGACGATCGAGGGACGCCGCAGCAGGAAGCTCAGTGGTTCCGCGAGAACGGCCCGTACGCGCCGGATCTTCTGACGTTTCTGGAGCAGTCCGGTCGGCGGTTCGACCTCGTGCTGTTCTGGGCGTTTCGATACTTCAATTCGTACTTCGGCATGCCGCTCGTGGCCGACCGGGCGGTGCTCGTGCCGACCGCCGAAGACGATCCGCTCATCCGCGTGGACTCGCTGGACCGCTTCTTCGCGCTGCCGCGAGGCTATCTGTTCCTCACGCCGGAAGAGGAAACTCTCATCGGCGCACGCGCGCCCTCATCGACTCCGCGGCGGGTCATCGGCTGCGGGATCGACCCGCCGGGCGACGTGGACCGCGCGAGGTTGACCACGGTCGGGATCTCGTCGCCGTATGTCCTGTACCTCGGCCGGATCGATCCGAACAAAGGCTGCGATACGCTGCTGAGGCACTTCCGTCGCTACGTCGATCGAACGGACGGCATCTCCCGCGCCGCTGCCGGGGTGTCGCTCGTGCTGGCGGGCCCGGCCAATATGCCCGTGCCGAACGACCCGCGGATCCGCCAGCTGGGCTACGTGGACGATGCGACGCGGAACGCGCTCCTGGCGGACGCGCAGGCGCTGGTGATGCCGTCGCGGTACGAGAGCCTCAGCATGGTACTGCTCGAGAGCTGGAATCAGGGAACGCCGGCCCTCGTCAATGCGCGCTGCGCCGTGCTCAAGGGACAAGTGCAGAGAGCGGACGGCGGTCTCTACTACCAGAACGCGACGGAGTTCGCCGGCGCGCTCGACTACCTGCTCGATCATCGAGAAGCCGCACGGGCGCTCGGTGCCCAGGGTCGGGCCTATGTCGATCGCGAATACCGCTGGCCGACGGTGTTGGAAAAGATCGAATCGCTGCTGGCCGAGATCAGACCCCGCGGGTAGTCACTTCTTCGTGGCGACGATCTTGGTGTCTTTCAGCGCCGGTCCGGCGACGAGTTCGCTCTGCCCTGCGGGAAACCCGTCCTTCGCGAGGATGAACGCCAGGATGTCCGCACACTGGTCGCCCGACAGCGATCCGGGCGCGTCGCCGGGCATCGTCGTGCGAATGCGATCGAAGAGATCGTCGAGTGTCTGGTCGTTCCAGCCCGCGTTGAACTCGCTCCCGGTCAGGGAAGGCGCAGCATCGACGCCAGTCAGATCGGGGCCATGACAGCCGGCGCACGACTTTGAGTAGCCAGCTTCGCCGCGCTTTGCCTGCGCCTCCGAGTAAACGCCGTCCTGTGTGGACCTGGCGGGGGCCTGGAACGCGGACGCCGATGTTGCGGAGTCGAGGAAGACGGCAGCGTCAAGACCGGACAGCATCAGGACGACGGCAGCGAATCGCATCCGTCGATTTTATCGCCGAATGCCGTCCGGTCCGAGACGGCTACTTCGACGGTTCGCTCGACGGTGGAATGATCCCCTTCAACCGCATGTACGTGACGAGGTTGCCGTAGTGTTCGTTGCAGTGCTGGATGTTGAAGTTGAACACTGCGAGCTTCGGCATCTGCTGACCGAAGAACCCAACGGCCGCGGCGCCCTTCGCGTCGTCGAGCGCAGCCCCGACCTTGTCGCAGTACGCAATCGAGTCGTTCATCGCCTTGACCAGCTCCGCTTTCGATTTCTTGCCCTTCTCGAAGCCACTCTGCGGCGGCTTTTCGCCGGCCGCGATGGCGCAGATCGCGAAGTTCGAGTCGGCGACGTGGCCGATGATCTCGCCGAGGCTTCGCACCTCCGGTGTCGGCTTGAACGCGTAGAGTTCCTCGGGCACTTTCGTCGCGGTCTTGGACAGGTTGCCCTTGATCATGTCGAACTGGGCCCTCGCCGCCTTGGTGTAGGTGTCCTGCGCGAACGCGGACGCCGGTAACGTCGCGAGCAGCACCGCGGCTGCACCAGTCAGAAGTAGTCGCATAACACGCTCCTCATAGAATTCGGGCCGACGGATTGTAGCCCAGATGTAACTCATAAAGACGCCAGTCGCGCGGCGTAGGTTGCGAGGTACGCGACGCGCGCGTCGAAATTCGCGAAGCGATCATCCGTCGTCTGTCCGGTACGCCAGCGGAAATAGATCTGCTGGATGACCACGGCGATCTTGAAGAGCGCGAAGATTTCGTAATAGCGGACATTCGAGACATCTCGTCCGGAACGCCGCGCGTAGCGCTCAACGACTTCATCCGGCGAGAGATAGCCCTCGCGGTGCGTGACGCCGGTCAGCGCATCGCGTTGTTCGGGTGGCGACGTCGGCGACCAGTACGCGAGAAAGATCCCAAGATCGACCATCGGATCGCCGAGCGCACTCATTTCCCAGTCGAACACCGCCACGATGCGGCCGACGTCATTCTCCGCGAGCATCACGTTATCGAGCTTGAAGTCACCGTGGACGACCGACGGGACCGCCGGATCCGCGGGCAGATGCGCGCGGAGCCAGTCTGCCAGCGCGTCCATCTCGGCGAGCGGTGTCGTCTTCGAGCGGACCCAGCGCTCGCTCCACCCGCGTACTTGTCGCTCGACGAATCCGGCGGGTTTACCCAGACTGCTCAGTCCCTGCCCGACGACGTCGACGGCGTGCAAGTCCGCGAGCGTGTCGATGAGGGCTTCGCTGACGGCCCGGCGCGCCGCCGGCCGATCGGCGAGCTCCGGAGGTTCAGCCGCGCGGACGACGATGCCCTTGCGCCGTTCCATCGCGTAGAAGACGGCGCCCAGGATGGAGGGGTCCTCGCAAAGCAGGTACGGCCGCGGCGCCAGCGGGAAGACGCGATGCATGGCTGACAGCCAGCGGTACTCGCGCGCCATGTCGTGCGCGGTCGGCGGGACGGGTCCTACCGGCGGACGGCGGACGACGATGTCCACGTCGCCGTAGGTGAGGAGGTACGTCAGGTTGGAGTGGCCGCCGGGAAACTGCAATAACGTCGGGTCTCTGGAGGCGTCGAGGCCGGGAATGCCGCAGCCCGGCAGCCGATCGCGCAGCCAGGCGACGAGTGTGGCGCGATCGAGTTCCTCGCCGGCACGGACCGGCCGCGTGTCGTTTTCCACGGGCGCATAAACTATCATCCGCGGATGCATTTCGACTACTCACCACGAGTGCAGGACCTCCGGCAGCGGCTCGTCGCGTTCATGGACGCGCACATCTACCCGAACGAAGCCACGTTTCGCCGCCAGATTCGCGAAGGCGATCGCTGGGAGCCGGTGCCGATCGTCGAAGAGCTGAAGCCGCGCGCGCAGGCGGCGGGGCTGTGGAATCTGTTCCTGCCCGAAAGCGAGTACGGCGCGGGGCTGACGAACGTCGAGTACGCGCCGCTCTGCGAGATCATGGGCCGCGTCGCGCCATTCGCGCCCGAAGTCTTCAACTGTTCCGCGCCCGACACCGGCAATATGGAAGTCCTCGTCCGCTACGGGACGCCGGAGCAGCGGCGTCAATGGCTCGAGCCGCTGCTTGCCGGACGCATTCGATCCTGCTTCGCGATGACCGAGCCCGACGTCGCCTCGTCGGATGCGACGAACATCAAGTCGGCGATCGTGCGGACCGGCGACTGCTACACCATCAACGGACAAAAGTGGTGGACGTCCGGCGCCGGCGATCCGCGCTGCCGCATTGCGATCTTCATGGGCAAGTCGGATCCGAACGCCGAGCGGCACAAGCAGCAGTCGATGATTCTGGTGCCGATGGACGCGCCCGGTGTCACCATCCGCCGGATGCTCCCGGTCTTCGGCTATGACGATGCGCCCCACGGCCATGCGGAGGTCACGTTCGAAGACGTGCGCGTCCCCGTGTCGAACATGCTCCTCGGCGAGGGCCGCGGTTTCGAAATCGCGCAGGGCCGCCTCGGTCCGGGCCGCATTCACCACTGCATGCGCCTCGTCGGGATCGCCGAACGCGCGCTCGAGACGATGTGCCGGCGCGTGACGTCCCGAATCGCATTCGGCAAGCCGCTCGCAGAGCAGGGGACGATCCGCGCCGACATCGCCGAATCGCGGATGGAGATCGAGCAGGCGCGCCTGCTGACGATGAAGGCCGCCCATCTGATGGATACGGTCGGCAACAAGGTCGCGCGCGGCGAGCTCGGGATGGTGAAAGTCGTCGTGCCCCGAATGGCGCTTCGGGTCCTCGACCGCGCGATTCAGGCGCACGGCGCCGCCGGCGTCTCAGACGATGTCTTTCTTGCGCATGCGTGGGCCCACGCGCGCACGATTCGCCTCGCCGACGGCCCGGACGAGGTCCATCGAGAAGCTGTAGCAAAGATTGAGCTGGGTAAGGTCAAGTAGGTCGGGTGGGACAGGTCAGCCAAATGGGTCGGGGGGGTCAGGTGGGTCGAGTAGTCGGCGCGCCTGCGGCCATACCGAGCGAGGGCCTGTGTAGCCTGAGCGAGGTATCAGCGTCAGAACGCGCTGAGGGCGGGGCCCCAGCGCAAATGGAAGAAAGCCGCCCTGCGGCCACACCGAGCCTCAGAACGTCACGTTGGCCCCGAAATGGACGCGCGTCGACGCACCGATGCCGTGCGCGACGGCGAGGTTGACCCGTATGAACGCCGCCGAGAACCAGACGCTCCCGCCGACGCCTTCTCGCCACGGCTGATCGACGAGACGCTCACCGTGGTCCCAGACCGTTCCGGTGTCGACGAACGCGCTGACGCCGATCTTCCCGATCCCGAGCGGCGAGGTGAGCGGTACGATCAGTTCGCCTGACGCCGCGGCGAGCGCGTCGCCCGCGTCCGTGCCGGCCGCGAACCCGCGCAGGTTCATCATCCCGCCGAGCAGCGGCTTGAGATAAGGCGGCAGCGCGCGGTCGGCGTTCATGCCTTGGACGCGCACGGCGAACACGGTCTGCCCGAACAGCCCGACGTACCCGCGTGCCTCGAGCTCGGTGCGGTTCGCGCCGGCGATGTGCTCGTAGGCCGCGCGTGCGTAGACGGCGTTGCGGGGCAGGATCGGATCCACACGCGTGTCGAACACGACGTCGGCGCCCGCCTGCGCGAACTGATCAGGGTCGCCGGTGGCCGTGAGGAAGGAGACGCGCTGCCAGCCGACGTTGGCGCCACCGCGCACCCACCGGCCGAACTCGCGCTCGCCGCGCCCCCAGACGCGGACGCGCGTGTCGTCGACGTGGTAGAACGGATTCTCTCGCTGCGAGATGCCACCGCCCCCCGTGACGCGCGTCAGCGGTCCGCGCTCGAGCACTTTGTCGAGCTCCGCCGCCGCGCGCTTGTCGCCGCCCCATGTCAGGGGCACGGCAATCCGGCTCCGCTTGCCGAAGGGCTCCGGCCAGGCGAACCGCGCGCCGTAGGTGAACCCGTAGCCGTCCTCGAAGTTCAGGACGGGCAGAAACATTAGATGCGCGCGCCCGCTGCGGACGACGCGCGTCGGCTTGTCGGGATCGCCGGTCGTTTCGATGCGGACCGGCCCTTCGTCCACGATGACGACGAGGATCACTTGCGAGGGATCGCTGATCGAGGCGAAACGCTTCAGGACCTGGACCGACTGAAACCGTTTGGCCGCCTTCAGGCGTCCCGCGACCGCATCGGCGGTTCCGGCCTCGAAGGGCGTCCCGACCTCGACGGCCGCCATACGCCGGATCTCATCGTCCGGCGTCACCGTATTGCCGTGGATCTGAATCCCGACGATGGTTTCCACGGCTGACTGGTCGATGGCGGATGGAAGAGATGCGAGACCACAGCAGAAAGCGGCGAGCACGAACGCCGTCAATCTACTTGACCTTGGGTATCGTGACCTTCGTGGTCACGTCGGCGCGACGGTAGTCGTGATACTCGAGACCATAGCGGAGATCGAACTGGCCGACCGCGAGCGTGAACGCGCCCTGGAAGTCGAGCGCGTGTGGCAGCCACACCTCCGGAAACGGCTGCCCCATCGTCATCGAGGCGTGAAGTTCGTCGATGTGCACGAGCCACTGCGCGGGCAGAAAATCGAACGCGATGTTGTCGAACGTGTACTTGACGATCTGGTGCGCGTTGGGCTCCACCCATAGCGTGACCAGCGCCGTCTTGTTCATCAACCGGCGGAACTCCGCGTCGTAGGCGCGATCCTCGTCTTTCGTGCCGCGGTCGTTCCGACGCCGGTCCGTGCCGCGAAAGAGATTCGCCGGGTAGTACTCGATGCGCAGGACGTCGCTCGCGACAGGCGTCTCGAGTTTCTCGCGGCCGACGAGCGCATACTTGCCTTCTTCGAAACGGAAGCGCAGGAAGTAGGCCGATGAAATGAATTCGGGTTCACGGGTCTGCCGGAGCAGGTTCTCGACGTCCGGCGGTGGCGCGTCGATCGCCTGACCCTGGGTGTCGGCGCGACGGCGCTCCCGCCGCTGCTGCCGCCTGAGGAAATCGTCCTCGTACTTTCGACGATCGGCCTCGCCGATTGTGACGCCATTGACCTTGACCGGACTGCGGACGAAGAAGCCGTCGCGGATGAACCAGGTGTACTCGCGTCGTTCGCCCCAGACCGGAGACCGCGACGGCCCGCGCATGTCGATGTTTTCGCGTTCGTCGAGGATGTACTGCTGGAGCTTCTTCCAGTTGTCGTCGCGCTTGGCGAGAACCTCGCGCATGAAGCTGTCCAGGTCGGTCGCTCGGCTGAAGCCTTCGCGCTCCGTTTGCTGCGCCTGAACGGACCCGGTTGCAAGCCAGGCTGCCGCGACGGCTGCGACGGCCGCCGACGACAGGACGTGAGGAACCCCGCGGGGCCACCGGGCCATACGCGATAAGACGATGGTCAACGGCCTCCGGTTCGATCGAACAGGAACGCCTCGAGCATGTCCGCTCGCGATTTCTCGTCCGAGGCAATGACCTGGAGCAGGTCGGTCACCGACAGCATGCCGCGATAGCGGCCATCACCGTCCACGACCAGCAGGTGATAGATCCCGTGCTGTTCCATCAGCCTCAGGCAGTCGGCGACGGACCGATCCGGGGTCACGCTGACGAGGTCGGTGCTCATGATCTCGCTGACACGCATCCACGCCGGACACTTGTTTTCGGCGGCGACCTTGTCGGAGATGTCGCTCTGCGACACCACACCCACGAGCGCTCCATCGGCCGCGAGGACGCCGACCGAACGGACACGCCGCTCGCGCAGATAGCGCGCCGCGTCGTGCACGGTGAGATCGTCGCGGATGGAGTAGACATCGGCGCGCGAACCGATCAGATCGAGCACGGTCATCGCCACCTCCTCAGCTGCCACGTCGAAGCGCTCGGCTGAAGCCCTCGCGCTCCGTGGTCCGGCGGTTCAGCTACCAGCCGACAGGTTTGCCCGCGAGTTGCGCGTCCAGCCACGTCGAGAGCGGCGCGAAATAGTCCAGGATGGCGCCGGCGTCCATCTGCTTCGATCCCGTCAGTGTGTCGAGCGCTTCGGGCCACGGGCGCGACTGTCCCATGGTCAGCATCGCTTTCAGCCGCAGTCCGGCATCCTTGCTCTCATAGATCGAGCAGCGGTGGAGCGGCAGCTTGCACCCGGCGGCCTGCGACAGTGCGCGGTGGAACTGGAACTGCAGGATGTCCGCGAGGAAATAGCGCGTGTACGGCGTGTTGTCCGGGACGTGGTACTTCGCCGCCGGATCGAAGAACTCTTCTCCGCGCGCGGTCGGGGGCGCCACTCCCTGGTATTTGAGCCGCAGGTCCCACCACGCCGTGTTGTAGCTCGCGGGCGCGACGTCACCGGCAAACACTTTCCATCGCCACTGATCGATCAGGAGCCCGAAGGGCAGGAACGCCACTTTCTCGAGCGCGCGCGTCATCAACAAGCCCAGATCGCGCGATGCGTCCGGCGCCGTCCGCAGGAATCCGATGGTGACGAGGTACTCCGGCGTGACCGACAGCGCGATGGTGTCCCCGATCGCCTCGTGAAAGCCGTCGTTCGCGCTGTCACGGAAGATCGGGGGCAGATCCTTGTACGCGCGCTGGTAGAAGTTGTGTCCGAGCTCGTGGTGAATCGTGGTGAAGTCTTCGGCGTTCGGTTCGATGCACATCTTGATGCGCACGTCCGATGCGTAGTCGATGTCCCACGCGCTCGCGTGACAGACGACCTCGCGATCCCGCGGTCGCGTCAAGAGCGAGCGCTCCCAGAACGTCTTCGGCAGCGGTTCGAACCCGAGCGACGTGTAGAAACGCTCTCCGGCGCGCACCATGTCGATGGCCGACATGCCGCGCTTCCGGATGATGTCGGTGAGGGAGTAGCCGGCGTCGGCGTGCGGAGGCGAGACGAGCGGATCGATGTTCGTCCAGTCCTGCGCCCAGACGTTGCCCAGCAAATGAGCAGGAATCGGACCATCCGCCGGGACGATGTCGCCGTATTTTTCCCGCAGCCGGAAGCGCACGTACGCGTGCAGCTTGAGGTACAGCGGACGGACCTGTTCCCAGAGCCGATCGAGCTCCTTGGTGAACGCATCGGGCGGCATGTCGTACTTCGCCCGCCACATCGCACCGGTGTCGGCGAAGCCGAGCTCGCGCGCGCCTTTGTTGGACAGCTCCACGAAGCGCGTGTAGTCCTTCCGCATCGGTGGCGCGACCGTGTGCCAGCCCTCCCAGGCCGCCCGCAGCTCTTTCTCGTTGCGTGACGTGGCCATGATCCGCGTCACATCGTCGATGGTCTTGCAGGTGCGCGGGTTTGCGGGATCAGGACACCATTTGCCCCTGCCGTACGTGGACTCGAGGCGCGCCGCGATCGTCGTCAGCTCGTCGGACTCGGCCGCATTGGACGGTGTCGCCAGCACGAGTGAGACCTTGAGCAGGTTCAGTTGACGCCGGCTCTCGGCGGACGCGTCGACGTGGTCGAAGCGTGTCGCGTCCTTGGCCAGCTTCGCCGCGTTGTCGATGTATTCCTGATTCGCCCGGGCCGCGATCGCTTCCGTGTCGTCGGTGATGTAGGTCTGCTGCGTCCAGCCGGCGCGGGACTGAGCGATGCCGAGTCTCAGAAGCGATTGATTGGCACGATCGAGGAACTCTCGCGCCTCGGACGACGATGCTGTTGCGGGGGAAGGGGGGGCCGCACACCCCGGCACCACCATGGTTCCGATGGCGGCGGCGACGAGGGCGATTGGCCACTTGACGGCTGGCGTCATCGCCCTAGTCTACGCTCCCGTCACGCCGGACGGATGTTGACGTTCGTGTGGAAGAAGTTGTCCGGGTCGTACTTCTTCTTGAGCTGCCGGAGGCGTGTGTAGTTCGGCCCGTACGCCACCGCTGCCGGGTCTCCCGCGGCGTCGGCCTCGAGGTAGTTCACGTAGCGCGTCGGTCCGAAGAAGGACTCGAGCGACTTGAACGTGTTGCGGCACCAGCCCGTGCCCGCTTCCGTGTCCTTCGACTCGGTCCACTGGCCGATGAGGACGACGTTGAAGCCTTCGACGCGAACGGCGCAGGCCGTGTCGCCCACCGGTACCCGGCTCGCGACGCCGTGGATGTGCTCGATGACGATCTGGCACATCGGCAGCTGGCACGCCTCGAAACCGGCGACGATCGTCTTGATCGCATCGTCGGTCAGGTCGGTGAGGAACTGCGCTTTCCAGTAATTCAGGGCGCCTTTCGGGAACGCGCCGTCGAGCAGCCCGTTCTGCGCGACGTACGGAATCGGACCCATCGCGTCCATCACCGGCGGTCCGAAGGCTTTGATTGGTCGGACGGCGGCCTCGCCGGCGTCGAGCGGACCGCAGTGCGCTGCGAGAATGCCGGCCAGCTTGCTCCCCGAACCGTCCGGCGCGAAGAGCAGGCCGGCGGCGAGCATCATTTCGTCGGGCAGCGTCCGGCACGTGTCGCGGAAGAACTTCAATGCGTCCACCGCCCGTGGGAACGGATGCGCGACGAGGCCTCCGGTGATCAGGGGGCCGACGTTGTGCAGCCGGTACTCGAGCGACGCCGCGATTCCGAAATTTCCGCCGCCGCCGCGGATGGCCCAGAAAAGATCGGGATCCTCGTCAGCGCTCGCGCGCTTCACGCTCCCGTCGGCCATGACGAGCTCGGCGGACGTCAGATTGTCGAGCGCGAGGCCGTACTTCGGCATCAGCCAGCCGAGGCCTCCGCCGAGCGTCAGCCCGGCGATGCCCGTGGATCCGACCACGCCGCCCGTCGTCGCCAGACCATGAACTTGTGTCTCGCGATTGAGCTCCTTCCACAGTACGCCGCCCTGTGCGACGACCCGTCGGCCCCGCGCGTCGACGTAAATGCCCTTCATCGGCTGGAGATCGATCATCAGACCGTGATCGATCGTCGCGCGCCCCGCGACGTTGTGGCCGCCGCCGCGGATCGCCACTTCGAGGTTCAACTGACGCGCGAGCTTGACCGCGTCAGCCACGTCCGCTGTGCCATGGCACCGGGCGACGAGCGATGGCCGCTTGTCGATGAGCCCGTTATGGACGCGGCGGGCTTCGTCATATCCCTGATCGGTTGGTTGCAGCAGCCTTCCGGAGAATGTGGGCGCGAGCTGGCCGACGGCTTCCACTAACGACATGGTTGACTCCGTGTGAAGGGGCAAATCGTAACACGAGGGTCGCGTCAGCGCGTAAGTGACCAGACGATCGCGAGCGCGACCCCGGCGCCAGTGGCCTGCAGCAACAGTTCGGTCCGCTCCTGCATGAAGAGGAGTCCGACGGCCAGGAACACGGCCGCTGCCGCCAGACAGCGCCAGTAGAGTTCTTCGGTCCCGACCTGCAGGCCTCGCGATCCGGACCGCCGTCGGGCCGCGTCGATGATTTTGTTCGAGATTTCGCGATCGCCCTCGCGATCGAGCTCGTAGTACTGGCCTCCGCCGACGTTGGCGATCTGCGAAAGGGAGGTTCGATCGAGCGTGGACCGAAGCGGCGGTTCGACCGGCGCATTCGGCGTCTTCGGTGGTGGCTCCGGAATGATGCCGCCGGCCGACGTGCCGACGCCGACGACCCACACGGGCAGCCCGCGCTGCTTCGACATCTGCAGCGATCGGGCCACTTGTCCGCTCCATGACTGCCCGTCGGAGATCAGCACGAACGCTTTCGCGTTCGGGTTCTTGCCGTACAGCTCTTCGTCACGTTCGATGAGGCGCAACCCCCACGCGATGCCGAGCTCGATGTTCGTATCCCAGGTCGTGTCGTCTTCCATGCGGAAGGGCGATTCCTGGTTCAAGTGATCGAGGAAGAAGAAGAAGGTGTTGGGATCCTTGGTCAGCCGCACCTGCGGCGCCGCGATGTGGGCGAAGAGCGCCATCGCGATCCGATCGTCCCGCCAGGCCAGCGACTCACCGAGCGTCCGCAGGAATTTGATCGAGCGCTGCCAGCGGTCGCCGGCGACGTCGCGCGTGCGCATCGATGCCGAGCCGTCCTGCAGGATCACGAGATCCACGCCGGCCGTTCGAAGGAGCGAGATCTCCGCCGTGGGACGCGCCAGGGCCAGAATCGTGAGCGCGCTGGAGACGATCAGGCAGAGCCAGAACATCAAGCCGCCGAAAATCGGAAAACGCTCGCGGACCGGCAGCCGACGATGTTGACGGTACTGCCGTGCGTCGCGCCTGCGCCGTGCCAGCTGCCAGACCCACACGACCGTCAGCACCGCCGGCGCGAGGAGCAGCCAGAGGTAGATCGGATCGGCGAACCGAACCGTGCTGACATCAATGCCGGTTAACACGCGCTGTCCTCTGGAAACCTTGAAGTCTTGAGAGTTGAGCCTTGTCAGCCCTTGCGTACTTTGATATTCCCTTTGCCTGCCTGCGGATCGTCCTTCCGCTCCTCGCCGCGCTTGGGGATCACGATCTTGAACTGCGCCATATCCGACTTCGCGGGCGGGCCGCCGGGACGGCCGTGCAAGGTCGGTCCCGCGGGCAGGTCGCTGTCGTCACCGGCCGCTCTGGCGGCGGCGGCCGCCGCCGCCTTCGCGGACATCGGCTTCGCTTTCGCGAGCGCATCGCGCGACCGAATGGCGAACTCGTAGTTGTACGCCGCGTCAATCGGCGCGGCCGGGCTCTTGAGTACCTCGGCATAGTTCTTCACGACCGCGTCCAGCTTCCGAATGGCGCCGTTGCGATCGGTGTCGATCTGACTCGTGCGGAACGAGGCATTCGCGGCCAGCATGAGGACGTCGGGATCCGTTTCGGTGATCGTTCCGCCCGCGTCGCGCTTCGGCTCGAGGGCCGTGTACCGCGTTTGCCAGTAGTCGGCCGTGGCGTGCAGGTGACGCGCGTCCACCTGCTCGTCGCCGCCGAAGCCGCCGACGCGCTGCACGAGCGGTCGAGACGCAACCGTGGCGTCGGATTCGGCGCTCGCGTCGGCGTACTGCAGCACGGCCATCTCGCGGTGCGCGTCCGCCAGCCGCTGCTCCGCCTTGCCCATCGTCCAGAAGACGACGCCGGCGACGGTCAAGAGGACGGCCAGCACGGCGGGAATGACGATCGATCTCATGACTGAATCTCCTGCGCTCGGCTGACGCCTCGCGCTCCCCGGCTATGGAAACTTCCGAAAGTACGGAACGGTCAGCTGCAGGAGCAGCGCGAACGTCCAGAAACTGGCCGCGACGAACGCGTACGGCGCAAAGCGCGGCTGCTGCGAACTGTATCGTTTGACCTCGACGCGCCCTGCCGATCGCTGATCGATGTCCTTGATCGCGTTGAGAATCGTCGCTTCGTCACCGGCGGGATAGAAGCGTCCGCCGGTGGCCTCGACGGCCGGCTTCCAGATATCGTCCGGCAGCACGCCGCCGAGTCCCTTGTTGTAGCTGGTGCGGATGAAATACACGGGGATCTTGTTGTCGACCGCCAGCTTGAGCACCTCCGACACCGGCTTCCCGTGAATCGTCACCTGCGTGTCCTGGCCGTCGCTGAAGATCAGCATCAGGTTGCCGGCCGCCTCGAGGAAATTGAACGCGCGAAACAGCTGGATGCTCTGTTCCATCGCCAGCCCGATCGTCGTGCCCTGATCGGGGAACTTCATGAACTCGGTCCAGTCGCCGACGAGCGACAGGCTCAGCAGGATGTTGTCGTAATCGGTCGTGAACGGTGTCACGACGTACGCTTCGTCGCCGAATTCGACGAGGCCGATGAGGTCGTGGTACTTCCCGGCCATCCGCTGACGGATGAACGTCTCGGCCGCGGCCACGGTCGTGAAGAAGGTCGCTTCGTTCGGCGCTTTCTTGTTCAGCTGAGCGGCGGGGAAGCGCGCCATCATGCTCGACGACGCATCGATCATCAGCGCGATACGCCGTCCTGGAAACGACACGTCCTGGTGCGTCAGTGCGGAATACGGATCCGCGAGCGCAATCACGAAGAAGGGCAGGCCGGCGAGGAACAGAACGAGCGCGCCGTGCCTGACGAGCGACATCCACGACGTACCGCCCCAGTCGAGGACGGCCGGCAGTGCCACCTGCGTGCGTCCCGCCTTGCGACCGCTCATCGCGCGCAGCACGAGCAGGGCGATGGCGAGCCCGACCAGCACGACGAACGCGAGGACGGCGTCGTTGCGATGCGTAAACAGCAGGTCGGCAATCCGCAGGTTGCGGAAGTCGAGGACCGTTCGCCGCAGCGTCGCCGGGACGGCGGTCAGTGGGACCACACGCGGGTCTCCGTATGAACCGCCCGCCGGCCGCGTTTCAACTTGCGCATCAGCCAGGTCTGCTCGATCTTCAGGCGTTTCAGGACATCCTGTCCTGCCCGCAGCGACTCATCGAGCGCCGTCTCGTCGAGCGCGGCCTTTTCGTTACCGTTCGGCCGGCTGTACTGCGCGACCGTGAATCGCGAGAGCGCCTCTTCGATCGATTCCAGCTCCCCGGGTCGCCGCCCGTTGACTGGATGAGCGATGGCGTCGGCAATTGAGCGCGCCGTCACGGCTCCGGAGATCGCGACGTTCTTCGTCTTCGGCCAGCCGACTCTGATCATGATGCGACCGTCGGACATCGCGCCGTCCACCGCTGCCATGCCGTTCGACCGCGGGTTGACGACCTCCGCCCGCGCCGCGCGTCGTCCCATGGCATAGGTGCCGACGATGCGAAGCGCCGACAGCGCGCGGGAGGCGAGGTCCGCCGTCCAGCCGCCGTCTTCGCGCTGCCGCTGGACGGCAGCGAGCTCGCGGCCGACGCCGCGGAGAATGGCGCTGTCGCCCACCAGCCGGTCGGCGGCGGTGACGGGCTTCCGCGTCCGCAGAATCAAGCGGACGATGGTCAGCAGCGCCACGAGCACCGCGAGCGCGAACAGGACGCCGCCGATCACGGTCAGCAGATTCGCGCGAAAGCCTCGTCGATCGACGTCTCCGAAGGTTTCAGTGCCGGCGTCGCGGATGTCGGACGCGTCGGCTGGCACGAGCGACAGCAGTTTGAGGGACACCGGCGGAAGGATGTACGTCTGGTCGCGCCCCGCGATCGACTCGTCCCGCCCCCGGCCGCTCGATTGACGCTGCGCGAGGCGGCTCTGCACGCGGTAGGAGAGCTTCGTCTCGGGCAGCAGGACGTCCTTGCCGAACAGGTTCTCGGCAATCAGGCGCAGCCGGTACTGGTACTGGAAGAAGCGGCGGTCGCCGTTTCGCAGGTCCGCCGCATGCTGTCCGCCGGTGACCTCGAACGGCGCGAACTGCACGACGGATGGTTCGAGCCGGGACTCGTCGACGACGACCTTGACGTCAGGCGTGTCGATGACCGCGCACGTCAGCACGACCGTGAACGTTTCGCCGACGTGGATCGCCCCCGCGCTGGTGCGCCACCAGCACTGGATCGGATCGGTCTCGACATTCTGCGCCTGCGCCGCACCTGCCGCACCGAGTGCGATCGCCAGCGCGCCCAGCAGTCCTCGTCCCCTTGCCCTCATCACTGACTACACCTTCCGCAGACGCCGCTCGGCGATGAACTCGCTCATCGCGATGGCCGTCTGCTGATCGTCGACTCCAATACGAAGGACGTCCATTCCCACTTCTTTGGCCTGTCGTGTGACCTCGTCCTGCCATGCGCGCGTCCGCGCGGACAAGGCGCGCAGTGAGCCGCGCGACATCACCCGTGCCTGCCCTGTTTCGACGTCGAACGCCTCGATCCAGCCCGCCGACACCGGCGGCAGGTCGAACGCGAACGCGCTGTCGATGAGGACAATGAAAACGTCGTGGACGGAGTTGAGCTGTCCGAGCTCCGTCAGGATCTCGCCGGGATCGTCAAACAGGAAGTCCGAAATCACCGGCACCATCGATGTCTTGCGCATGAATCCGGCGAGCGACATGCTCAGGCTGCCGGTGCGGCGAAGCGGCTGCAACCCTTTCTGGAACTGATACGCCTCGAGGCAGTGGATGACCTGATTCTTGCCGATCCGCGGCCGGACCGCCGCCAGCTCGTCGAAGCGTGCGTCGAACGTGATCAACCCGAACATGTCCTGGAAGAACACCGCCGACATGCCAATCGTGCCGATGGCGCGGGCGATGGCGGCCGCGATGGGCACACCGTCAATGCCGCAGCGCGTCGAAAGCGATCCGTCAGCGACCGCGATCACCGTCGCCGTGCTCGGCTGCTCGAAGTCGCGGACGATGAGCGGGCTGAAATTCGTGAGCGACGACTGCGGCCAGTCAATCTGGGACATGCGGTCGCCCGATTGCCAGTCGCGCAGGCCGACGTAGTCGAAGCCGGTGCCGTGGAACAGGCTGCGGTGCTCGCCGACGGTGTACTCCCGCATCCGGCGGAGGATGAGCAGCTCGATCTCGGTCAGCTCGGAGAGGTTGACGAAGGGTTCGACGTCGGTCTCGCGGGTACGCACACGCCCCTACTTGATGACCCGCGGCGATGGGCCACGAAGACACGAAGTCATGAAGCCACGAAGCCACGAAGCGACGAAGTCGTCGTACATGGAGGATTTGTGTGTCTTCGTGTCTTCGTGGCGATTTCGACGGCGCTTCACGGAATCGGCACCTTCTCGATGACGTCCGCGATGACCGAATCGGTCGTCAGGCCATGGCTCGCGGCGTGCGGCCCGAGCCAGATGCGGTGGGGCAGGACGTACTGCGCCAGGTCCTGGATGTCCTCCGGGTAGACCTCCGTCCGCCTGCGCACGAGGAGCGTCCACACCTTCGCGAGGCGGCCCCAGCAGATGATCGCGCGCGGCGATGCCCCGAGGTCGACGCCGTGCTCCACGAGCTCCGAGGGCGAGTGCGTGTGCCAGTCGGTGTCGGGATTGTACGGCCGCGTCGCCGCGACGAGGCGCTGGATGTACTTGCCGAGCCGCTCGTGCAGAAACACCTGTTCCTGGATGACACTGCGCAGCTGGATGATGCGCTCCTTCGTCATCAGCGCGTTCAAATGAACGCGCTTGAAGTCGAAGTGCACCAGCTTCGCTTCCTCCTCGGGCGGCAGGTACCCGATGTTGATCATGATGGCGAAGCGGTCCGTTGCCGCTTCCGACAATGGGAACGTGCCCTGACCGAGCTCGATCGGATTCATCGTCGCGATCGCAAAGCTGAACGTCGGCATCTCGTACGTCTGCTTGCCGACGGTGATCGTGCGATCCTGCAACCCTTCGAGAAACGCGCTCTGTGATTTGAGCGGGATGCGGTTGATCTCGTCGAGCAGGATGACCTCCGCCTCCGCGAGCGGACCAAACTCCGTCATCAGCTCGCCGGTCGCCGGGTTGATCATCTGGAAGCCGACGACTTCGGTCGGCTGCAGGTCCGCGCGTCCCTGGAGCCGCACGAATTTCGCGTTGCTGATGGCCGCAAGGATGACGCCGAAAAACGTCTTGCCCACGCCCGGCACGCCGCGCAGGAGCAGGTTACCGGCGTTCACCTGGCGTTGCTCGCGCTTGTCGTACGACGTCGGAATCTCCGACATCAGGACGACGTTGGCGAGCGCCTTGGCGGTGTTGTAGCCGACGAGCGCCTTTCCACCTTCGGCGACGATCGACTCGTGGAAGCTGATGGCTTGTTCGAGGTCTGGATGCACGGGGAGCGATATCTTACTTGATAGAATACCGGGCAATGAACAAGGTGGTCGCGAGCGCGGCCGATGCGGTCGCCCTCGTCCCCGACGGAGCCACCATTATGATGGGTGGCTTTGGCCTCTGCGGCATACCAGAGAATCTCATCGCCGCACTCCACGCCCGTGGCACCAAAGGCCTCACCGTCGTCAGCAATAATGCCGGCGTGGACGATTTCGGGATTGGCGTGCTGCTGAAATCCCGGCAGGTTCGCAAAATGATCGCGACCTATGTCGGCGAGAACAAGGAATTCGAGAGACAATTTTTGACACGCGAGCTGGAAGTCGAGCTCGTGCCCCAGGGCACGTTTGCCGAGCGAATCCGCGCGGGGGGCGCCGGCATCGCAGGGTTCTTCACGCCGACCGGCTACGGCACGCTGGTCGCGGAAGGCAAGGAGACGCGAACCATCGACGGCCGCCCGTACGTGCTCGAGTCGCCGCTCCTCGCCGACTTCGCGTTCGTGAAGGCGTGGAAGGGCGATCGGGCCGGGAACCTCGTCTACCGCCGTACCGCCCGGAACTTCAATCCGGTGATGGCGACGGCCGCCAAGGTGACGATCGCTGAAGTCGAGCATCTGGTGGAACCGGGCGAGATCGATCCCGATCACGTGGTGACGCCGGGGATCTTCGTGCGCCACATTCTCCAGGGCGATCATTACGAGAAACGAATTGAAAAACGCACGGTGCGAAGTTAGTCGCAGTCGTCAACATTTTTCCACTGCCGGCGGGGCCCCACCCCCGCCGGGTACTTACGCTGATGCGCCGCTCGGGCATCGCAGGCCCTCGCGTCGCATGGCCACAGGCGCTTAACAATGCCTGACATCCGAGATCGCATCGTCGCTCGCGTGGCGCGAGAGCTGAAGGATGGCGACTACGTCAACCTCGGCATCGGGATGCCGACGCTCGTTGCCAATCACATCCCGGCCGGTGTGAACATCACGTTGCATTCGGAAAACGGTCTGCTGGGGATCGGTCCCTTTCCCACGGAAGCCGAGGTCGATCCCGATCTCATCAACGCCGGCAAGGAAACCGTCACGGAAAGCCTCGGTTCGTCGTACTTCAGCAGCGCCGATTCGTTCGCGATGGTGCGCGGAGGCCATATCGATCTCACCGTCCTCGGCGCGCTGCAGGTGGACGAGGAAGGCAGCCTCGCGAACTGGATGATTCCCGGCAAGATGGTCAAAGGCATGGGCGGGGCCATGGATCTGGTGGCCGGCGCCAGGCGCGTCATCATCGCGATGGAGCACACGACCCGCGACGGCGGCCACAAGATCCTCAAGCGTTGCACGCTGCCGCTGACTGGGTTGAGAGTCGTCCACCAGATCATCACCGAGCTGGCCGTGATCGACGTCACGCCGCGCGGGCTCGTCCTGCGGGAAATCGCGTCCGACACGACGCTGGACAACGTTCGCGCCGCGACCGAAGCCACGCTCATCGCGGACGGTCCGCCGGCTCGATTCTGACGCGCTCCATGACACGCCTCCCAGGCAAAGTTGCCGTCGTCACCGGTGCGGCGTCGGGCTTCGGCGCCGAAATCGCGAGCCGGTTCGCCGAAGAGGGGGCACGGGTCGTGCTGGCCGACCTCGATCCAGTGGCTGGTGAACGAACGGCGCGTGAAATCGGTGCGGATTTCGTCGCGGCGGATGTGTCGTCCGACGCGGACAGCGGCCGCATGATCGCCGTGGCCATCGAGCGCTTCGGCCGCCTCGACGTCCTCGTCAACAACGCCGGCCGGCCGCAGGCGCCGACGTCAATCGTCGAGACCGATGGCGCGGAATTCGATCGGCTGATGGCCGTGAACGCGAGGGCGATTTTCCTGTCGGCGAGGCACGCCGTTCCGATCATGCGCCGCCAGGGCGGCGGCGTCATCCTCAACACGGTGTCCGTCGCCGCGATCCGCCCGCGGCCGAATCTGGCGGCCTACAACGCGAGCAAGGGCGCGGCTCTCGTGCTCAGCAAGTCGCTGGCGATTGAGCTGGCAGTGGATCGAATCCGGGTCAACGCCATCTGCCCGGGGCCCGGCGATACACCGATGCTCGCGACGTTCGTTGGCGGCGATTCCGACGCCCATCGGGCCGCGTTCCTGTCATCGATTCCGCTGGGTCGCCTCTGCTCGCCGCGTGACATCGCCGACGCCATGGTGTTCCTCGCCTCCGATGAAGCCGGTTTCATCACCGGCGTCGTCCTCGAAGTCGACGGTGGCCGCTGCATCTGACTGTCAAGGGGCCGACGGGCGGCTGCTGACGGCGACGACGTCGAGCGCGAGGCGGACCTGCGTCGGACTGGCAGACTTCTCCGGCGACACTGCGCCGCCGAACGCCGCGGCGACGAGGTCCGGGTCGTTGACCGTGCCGGTGACCTCGATCTTCGTCCCGCGCGGCAGCGTGAGCTCGCGCGCGAACCAGTAGCGCCGCTTCCAGTCCGGCCGCGTTTCGAAGCGGATCATCGGCGTCCGGGTGCCGTCAGGCCGAACCGCTTCGACCTGCAGCGTCAGGTTGTCGGGGACCTGATCGGGGCTGAGCGCGAGCGCCTGGATGTCGCGGTCCAGCGTCTGGCTGAATGAAAACGTCTGTCCTTTCGCCGACGGAATCTCGCTCGAGGCGATCGCCAGAGACGTCACTTCGCGCTCGCCGCTGGCTTTCGAGAAGTACAGGCCGATGGTGCTGCGATCCTTCAAGACCTTGCCTTCGTAGGACCACGTCTTCTTGTAGCGAATCTGGATGGTCAACTCGGCGCGGGCCGGAACGCGGAATGCCGCGGACGCGTCCGGTGGCTGCGGATCCTGTCCGGGGAGCCAGCGGGCCAGAATCCGTTCGGGCGCGCCCTTGAGAGAGATCGTCGCGCTCCGGACGATGGCGGGGTTGCCAGGCAGCAGATCGATCACACGCACCCAGCGCGTCTCTGTGAAGCCCGTTGGCACGGTGAATTCGTAGGCGTCCTCCATCTTGTCGGCGCCGAGCGTGAACTCGGATGGCTGTTGCACGACGGCGTCGGGCTTTCCGAGCGCCCAGTCATTCTTCAATTCGACGGCCGGCAGCTTCTGATCGATCGCCCCGCGCGGGTTGCCGCCGCTCGCCCACGTGAGGAGAATGTCCACTTCTTTCGGCGTCAGGGACCGCGCGTGCGCGATCTCGCCGAACCCTCCGTCGGCCGTCGCCGGTGGCATGTGCGAAGCCACGAGCTCCGCGCGAATCGATTCCGCCCACGGAAACGCTTCCTCGTACGTCATGAGCGACATCGGCGCGACACCACCCGCGACGTGGCACCGCGCGCATCGCTCCTTCAGGATCGGAAACACATCGTCGTTGAACGTGTATTTCGACGTGATTGGCTTGTGCGCCTCGCCACTCTGTGTCGCGACGACGACGAGCAGTGCGAGGCTTGCGACGAAGATGAGCGGCCGGCCGGTGACCTTCATGGCTGCTTCGGAAATGCCGTCTCGATGTCGTCAACGGCGGCCGAGAACTGCTTGAACGCGTCCACGATCTGCTGCTTGTTGCCGAGGTCGCCGAACGCGTCGAGCAGGTAGGCCGTCCGCACCAACCGATCGACGGCGGGTCCGACCGCGCGTTGGCGGTCCTGGGGGAGCGTGCCTTTTTTCTCGTCGAGCGCAAGTGCGACGTCCTTCGCCTGGAACGCCGGCACGTAGACGGCGGCATAGGCGCCGCGATCAATGAACGCCTTGATCTGATCGTTGCGCGTGCGCAGCTGCCGAAGCATTTCGGGAACCGTTTCCGGGATCGCGGCCGGCAACAGTCCGGCATCGACACCAGGCGGGACCGTCTCGACTTCAGGGGCCGTGCCCAGAACACCGGGCGCCGTGCCTCGTGCAGGCGGCGCGGCAGTCGCGGTCGTTGGCGCCGTCCCGGTCGTCGCGCTCGTCGTTACGACCGCGGGCGCCGGCGTGTCCCTGGAGAATTTCTCAAACGTGAAATCAAACCGGTTCTCGGGCTTGCTGGCGTCGAACTTCACGCGCGCCTGGACGTCCAGCGGGAACGGCAGCTTGCCGATTCTCGCTTCGAAGAACCGGCCGTTGCGCACGAGCGGCACTTCCTTGCCGTCTTTCCCTTCTTTGCCCCCAGGGCCGACGATGATCCGGGCCGAGGCGGAGCGAACCTGAGCGAGCGCCAGCGGCTTGGTGAAGTCATCGTAGAGATACAGACGGAAGACACCGGGTGAGTAGTACGCGCCTTCGAGGTGATGCCAGTTGTCGGGCGCCATGAAGAACCCGCCGCCGTGCTGTGGATTGTGGTTGCCGTGCGCGCGTGGCGAGTACTGACGCTGCATCGGCGTGCCGTCGGGGCACGACCCTGGCTCGAGCGACGGCTTGGCGCTCGCGTTGCCCGGGCACGTCCACGCGACCGACATCGTCATCTGGACGAGATCCCGTTTGTCGATCGGGCACTTGCCCGGCTGGTCTTTGATGACCGCTGCGTGCACGGGGCACGTCCAGACCGAATCCAGGCGGATGGGCACCAGCTTCATCCCGCACTTGCGGCACACGCCCGGTTTGTCTTCGATGACGTCTTCGTCGCCCGCCATGGTGCAGACGTAGGAGAGCGGCGGGGGCTTCTGCTCGCCCGAGGACTGCGAGAGCTGCGCGAGGCCGGACGACCCCACGGCGAGCCCTGTTGCGATCGTCGCGAGAAGTCCGAACAGGAAGCGGCTGCGCCTCATAAGCCTCTCTCTATGTTATACATTCGGGCGCGTGAAGACGAAAATCCTCGCGGCACTGGCGCTGGCCGCGGTGCCGATCGCGGGTGCCGCGCAATCCTCGCGCGTGGACGCCGCCTTTGCACGTTTCTGGGCTGCGGCATCGCCCGTCGAGGCCGCCGAACGCGCCGAAGAAGTCGTGGCGAGCGGCGTCTCCTTCGAGGAGGCCTACCGTCGGCTGAAGGCGGGTCGCCCCTATCAGCCCCAGCCGTCCGGGCTGGTACGGCTCACCAACACGACCGCCGATGGCGTCGAGCACTCCTTTGCCGTCACGATTCCTGAAGGCTACGACGCGTCGAAACGCTATCAGGTTCGCGTGCAGCTGCACGGCGGTGTCATGAACCGCCGGAGCAGCGAGCCGCCCGCGGGCGCGGGCGGGATCGGCGCCCTGGCCAGTGACGTGCCGCAGATCTACCTCGTGCCGTTTGCGTGGGATGCCGCGCCGTGGTGGAGCGACGATCAGCTGATGAATCTGCGAGTGGCGCTTGACACGGTCAAGCGACGGTACAACGTCGACGAGAATCGCGTCGTGGTGTCGGGCGTCTCCGACGGCGGGACGGGCGCGTACTACGTGTCGATGCGCGACACGACCCCGTATGCCAGCTTCCTTCCCTTGAATGGCTTCTGGGGCGTGCTCGCGGTTCATGATCTCGACGTCGATGGCCCGCTCTTTCCCGGCAACATGCGGAACAAGCCGTTCTTCATCGTGAACGGCGAGCGCGATCCGTTGTATCCGCCGACGCTCGTTGAGCCGGCCATCGCTCACTACCGCAAGATGGGCCTCACGTTCGATTACCATCCGCAGGCTGGTGCGGGTCACAACACGCAGTGGTGGCCGCAGGTGAAGAGCCGGTTCGAGTCGTTCGTCGGCGCGCATCAGCGGCGTCCGCTGCCCGACGTCCTGACGTGGGAAACCGCGAGCGCGGGGACGTTCAACCGCGCGCACTGGCTCGTCATCGACTCGATTGGCCACTTCCCGGGCGACAGCACGCTGGACGACCCCAACCTCGTCGAATCCCAGCCGCGACCGGATTTCGGCGCGCGCGGCATCGGCAATCGGATCAACCGCGTGTTGCCGGGCTCGAACGCCGAGCGCATCGGGTTGAAAGCTGGGGACGCCCTCGTCAGGCTGAACGACGAGACCGTCCATGTCGCAGTCGGCGTGGACGAGGTCTTCAAGAAGATCGACCCTGGCTCGCCCATCACGCTGCTCGTCGCTCGCGACAACGCGCCCGTCGAGCTGACCGGCGTCTATGCGCCGCAGTCGATCGTCGATCCACCGCACCCGATGTTCGATCGGGGCGTCCCCTCCGGCCGCGTGGACGCCATCAGGGAAGGCAACACGGTCACCATGAAGACCCGCGGCGTGACCGCGTTCACGATCCTGCTGTCGCCCGATCAGTTCGACCTCGGCCAGCCCGTGAAGCTCGTCGTGAACGGGACCCCGTCGTCCAGCACGCTGAGAGGGAAGGACGTTCGCACGCTCATGAAGTGGGCCGCGCGCGACAACGATCGCACGATGCTGTTCGGCGGCGAGATCAAGATCACTCTGGTCGGAAACGTCGCGGCTCGCTAGGGGATCCGCTCGGCTGAAGCCTCGCGCTCCGTCCGCATTCGCAATCCGCAATCCGCATTCCGCAATCCGCAATTGCATCGATGCCCCCGGCGCATGGCGTCGATGCAGCGGTCGCACGTGACATGGATGCGCATTCAAGATGGATCGCATGTGTAAGTTCTATTTTACTTATCGAAGGCGCCCTGCCATAAACGGTGGCCATGCAGCACGACGCGTGTGGTGTCGGCTTCGTCGCCCGCACGGCCGGCGAGGCCGGCTACGACATCGTCCGTCACGGGCTGACGGCACTGGTGCGCCTCGCCCACCGCGGCGCGCCGGCGTCGCTCGGCGCCGTTGACGGCTGCGGCGTGCTGACCGCGATTCCCTGGCCGCTCATCACGGCCTCGCTGGCGGGGCGGCTGCCTGCGGGCCGGACGCGTGCGCTCGGGATGTTCTTCGTCGAACCCTCCGCGCGCGACGCGGCGATGACGCTCGTCGAGCGCGAGCTCGACGCCGTCGGCGCCCTGGTGACGTGGCGCCAGGTGCCCACAGACCGCAAGGCCGTGCTCCGCGCGCAGCGTTCGACGACGCCGCTCGTCCTGCAGGCGGTCATCGCGTTTCCTGACGGGAAGAACACCGCCGACGAGCGTCTGTACCGCGTGCGCCTGGCCATCGCCGCGCAGGCAGCCCGACGGCGGATGCGTCTGGACGTCACGTCGCTCTCGACGGCGACGGTGGTCTACAAAGCGCTGGTGACGCCCGACGCGCTCGAGACGTTCTATCCGGACCTGGCGGACGCGCGCTTTGCATCGCGATTCGTCGTGTTCCACCAACGCTACTCCACGAACACGTCGGCCGACTGGGCGCTCGCGCAGCCGTTCCGCGTCCTGGCCCACAACGGCGAGATCAACACCATCGTCGGTAATCGCGCCTGGATGCGCGCGCGGCTCCTCGACTCGACGTCGATTCCAGGCCTGGCGGACGGCCAGGTGCTGTCCAACGGCACCTCGGATTCCGGATCGCTTGATGAGGCCGTGGACCTGCTGCGGCATCGGGGTTATTCCATCGCGCACGCGCTGTCGCGCCTGATGCCGCCGGCCTGGGAGCGCGATCGCGACCTGGCGCCCGACGTTCGCGCGTTTCACGAATTCCAGTCCCTCCTGAGCGAGCCCTGGGACGGACCGTCCGCGCTGGCGTTCGCTGACGGCCGCTTCGTGGGCGCCGCCCTGGACCGGAACGGATTCCGTCCTGCGCGGTGCGTCCGGACGGCCGCCGGCCTCGTCGCCGTGGCGTCCGAGGTCGGTATCCTCGATGCGTCGGAGCACGAGATCGTCCATCGCGGACGGCTCGGCCCCGGCGACATGCTGATGGTGGATCTCGATCGTGGCGCGGTCATGGAGACCAACGACATCATCCGGCGGCTGGCGTTCCGCCGGCGTTACCGTCGCATGGTGACCGACACGCTGCGCTCGCTGTCGCACGCGACCGATCTGTCCCGGGTCGACGACGCCGTCGTGCCGGTTCAGACGGCGAAACCGGAATCGCTGCTTCGACGTCAGACCGCGTTCGGATGTTCGCGCGAAGAGATCGAGCTCCTGCTGAAACCGATGGTCACCGAGGGCCACGAGGCGGTCGGATCGATGGGGGACGACACGCCGCCGGCCGCGCTGTCACGAAAGTCGCGTCTGTTCACGGACTTCTTCCGCCAGCGCTTTGCGCAGGTGACCAATCCGCCGGTGGACCCGTACCGAGAATCGGCCGTCATGTCGCTGACGACCCTGATTGGAGCGCAGGGAAGCTACGTGGACGAGCTCGCGTTGCGCCCGGCGCGCGTCGCGCTCCGGTCGCCTATCGTGACCCCTCCGCAGCTTGACCAGCTTCGCGGCTCGGACCTCGCTGCCACCGTCATCGCGACGGTCTTTCCTGTCGCGGCCGCGCCCCACCGGCTCGGCGATCGCCTGAAGGCGATTGCCGACGAGAGCTGTGGTGCGGTCGAGCGGGGCAACGCGCTTGTCGTGCTGTCGGACGCCTCCGTGGACATCGAACACGCGCCGGTGCCCGCGCTGCTCGCGACGGCGGTCGTCCATCACGCCCTCATCGACCGCGGCCTGCGACTCCGCGCCAGCATCGTCGTCGAGACGGGCGACGCGCGCGACGCGCATCAGGTCGCCGCGCTGTGCGCGTTCGGGGCGTCGGCCGTGTGCCCGACGCTCGCGTACGACACGGTGTCGTCGCTCGCGGCCGTGGATCCGACGGGCTGCGATCGGGCGATCGCCCGCTTCCGGCTCGCGCTCGAGCGCGGCCTGCTCACGATTCTGTCGAAGATGGGCGTCTGCACGTTCAGCAGCTACTGCGGCTCGCAGCTCTTCGAGATCCTGGGCCTCGAGTCGTCCCTGGTCGCGCAGTTCTTCCCGGGCGCGCCGGCGTTTCCGGGAAGCGTCGGTCTGTCCGAGATCGAGACCGCCGTCCTCGACCGCCATGCACGGGCATTCGCGCCGGCCCCGGCAGTGCTCGAGTATCCCGGACTCCACGGATATCGCCGTGACGGTGAATACCACGCCACCAATCCGGTCGTCGTGCGTGGACTGCAGAAGGCGAAGGACGCCGAGGCGTATGCGACGTTCACCTCCCATGTCTACGGCCGGCCCGCGTCGGCCGTCCGGGACCTGCTCGAATTCACAGAGGACGCGAAGCCGGCGGCGATGGCGTTGGAGCACGTCGAGTCCGTCGACGACATCTGCAGGCGCTTCTTTGCGTCGGCGATGTCGGTGGGTGCGCTGTCGCCCGAAGCGCATCGCACGCTCGCGCGCGCGATGAACATGCTCGGAGCGCGCAGCAACAGCGGCGAAGGCGGTGAGGAACCCGATCGTTTCCGGCGGCCGACCGGCGCCGATTCCGGCGCGTGGGAGGGCAGTCGCACGAAGCAAGTGGCGTCCGCGCGATTCGGCGTGACGCCCGGGTACCTGCGCTCGGCCGACGAACTCCAAATCAAGATCGCGCAGGGCTCGAAGCCCGGCGAAGGCGGGCAGCTGCCCGCGCTGAAGGTCGTGCCGCACATCGCGAAGCTGCGTCACGCGCAGCCCGGAACGACGTTGATCTCGCCTCCCGTGCACCACGATATCTACAGCATCGAAGATCTCGCGCAGCTGATTCACGATCTCCGCGTCTTCCATCCGCAGGCGCGCATGAACGTGAAGCTGGTCGCGTCGAGCGGCGTGGGTATCATCGCGGCAGGCGTGGCGAAGGCCGGCGCCGACGCGATTCAGATCAGCGGGCACGACGGCGGGACGGGCGCGTCGCCGCGCGCGTCGATCAAGCACGCGGGCCTGCCGTGGGAGATCGGCTTGAACGAAGCGCACCGTGCGCTCACTCGTGCCGGACTGCGCGGGCGTGTTGTCCTGCAGACCGACGGTGGATTGAAGACCGGCCGCGACATCGCGATGGCGGCCGCGCTCGGCGCCGACGAATACGGCTTCGGCACCGCCGCCCTCGTCGCGATCGGATGCGTCATGGCCCGGCAGTGCCACGCGAACACCTGTCCCGTGGGGATCGCGACACAGCGGGAGGATTTGCGCCTCGGGTTTGCCGGTACACCCGAGATGCTCATCGGATACTTCCGATTGATTGCCGGCGAGGTCCGGGAAATCCTCGCGTCGCTCGGATTGACCCACGTCGGCAGCCTGGTTGGCCGTTCGGATCTGCTGCAGATCAAGTCGGGCGCCGCCGCGCCGCCGTTCGACGTCGCCCGCCTGCTCGTTCCGCCGGACGTGTCCGCGCTCAGTGTGGACCCGATCGACCACCAGGTGCCCGACAACCAAAAGGGCGACCTCCTCGACCGCGAACTGCCGTTGTCGATCTCGGGAGACATTCGGAATACCGATCGCACCTTCGGCGCGGACGTGGCTGGGCTCATCGCCGCGAAACACGGTGACGCCGGGCTCCCGGACGGATCGGTGTCGATGACGATGACCGGAAGCGCCGGGCAGAGCTTTGGCGCGTTCACGTTGCCCGGCATGCGGCTGTCGCTCGTCGGTGACGCCAACGACGGCCTCGGGAAGGGCATGCATGGCGGCGAGATCGTCGTGTCGGCTGCGCCGCGTGAGCGGGGCCGACCCGATCAGGTGCTCGCCGGCAACGCCTCGCTGTACGGCGCGACCGGGGGGCGCGTCTTCATCTCGGGCCGTGTGGGCGAGCGCTTCGCCGTCCGCAACAGCGGTGCGACGGCGGTCGTCGAAGGCGTCGGCGATCACGCCTGCGAATACATGACCGGCGGCATCGTCGTCGTCCTGGGTTCGATCGGCCGCAATTTCGGATCGGGGATGACCGGCGGCGTCGCGTACGTGTGCGATCGACGCCGGACGCTCGTCGCACGGACCAGCCCGCAGCATCTCGTCGTCGAACCGCTGACCCCCGCCGATCAGAAGGTGGTGGGTCACCTGCTCGAGACGCATGAACGTCTCACCGGAAGCCGTCTGGCGCGCGCCATTCTGCGGCACGATCGTGGCCTGACGACCTTCAGGCGCGTCGCGAGCGTGGCGCTGCCGGTCAGTGTCCCGCGGACGCTCGAGGACGCGCTCTCGGAAGAGGTCGACGAGTCGCCGGGCGCCGGCAAGGCCGCGGCCGCGAGCTGATATCGACGCTCGGCTGAAGCCTCGCGCTCCAGGCGCCAAATCGCAGGAGCGCGAAGCTTCAGCCGAGCGATAATCGTCAGCATGATTCGCATCGTGCTGGCGGCTCTCGTCCTGCTCTTTCCGCAACAGGCCGAAGTCAATCTGACCGGCGAGTGGTCGGCCGTCGTCACCGCGCCCCGCGGTGAACTCGAATACACGATGTACCTCACACACGAAGGTCCGCGGCTGACGGGCTATTTCCAGTCCCAGTACGGCGAAATTCCGCTGAAGGGCAGCGTCAAGGGCACGGACGTGAACCTGTCCTGGACGATGGTGGACGGCAGCAAGGAAATTGCGGTGACCATGACGGGCTCGGTCAGCGGCGACGTGATTCGCGGCACAGCCAAGCTCGGCACGATCGGTGAGGGGGCATTCCGGGCCGAACGCGCCGCCGGCGAATAAGAGTATGCTTTCCATGGAGTTGACGTTCATGAACAGAAACAGGCTTGCGTTGGCGGCAGTGTTGGCTCTGCTCGCGCTGCCCGTCTGTGCCCAGACCAACATCGCAGGCGACTGGGATCTGACGATCCAGTCGGCGCAGGGCACGACCAGCGTGCAGGTGACATTCAAGCAGGACGGATCGAAGATCTCGGGCATCTTCAAGTCGCCCATGGGCGAGCTTCCGTTCCAGGACGGCACTTTGACCGGGGACGACCTCAAGTTCGGCTTCTCCATCCCAATCCAGGGGCAGCCGCTCGACATTACGATCACCGGCAAGGTCGACGGCGCATCGATGACCGGCAAGGCGCAGTTTGGCGGTTTTGGCGAAGGCGACTGGGCGGCGAAGCGCATTGCGGGTAACGGGTCCTCGGCATCCGCCGCCCCCGCGCCGGCCGCCGCCGCGTCCGCCGACGCGCCCTCAACAAACGGCAGCACCGTGGGCCTCAGCGGCAAATGGGACGCCACGCTGAAGACGCAGATGGGCGACGTGCCTGTCAGCGTGGAATTTGTCGAGTCCGCCGGCAAGGTGACCGGCACGATCGTCGGACCGATGGGGCCTGTTGAAATCGCGGGCACGTTCGCCGGCAATGCCCTCAAGCTCGAGTTCACCGCCAAGACACCGCAGGGCGACATCCCGGTCTCGATGAGCGGCGAACTGAATGGCGACGCCATCGTCAACGGCAAGGCGGAATTCGGTGGGATGGGGCAGGGCGAATGGACCGCCAAGCGTACGAAGTCGTAGTGCGCCGGGTGCGGCGCGCCTTTGGCGCCGCCGCACTCCTCGTCGTCGCCTTCGCCCACGGAGCCGTCGCGCAAACGACGGTCAAGCTCGCGACCCTCGTGCCCGAGGGATCCATCTGGGACAAGAACATCAAGCAGATGGGCGAGGAGTGGAAGCAGGCGACTGACGGCCGCGTGACCGTCACCGTGTACGCGGGCGGCGCGCAGGGGGACGAGCCGACGGTGCTGCGGAAGATGCGCCTCGATGCGCTTCAGGCCGCCGCGTTCAGCGCCGTTGGCCTCGGGTCGATCGACTCGGCCTTCAACGTCTTCGACGTCCCGTTCTTCTTCGACTCGTACGACGAGCTGAACTACGTCACCGACAAGCTCACGCCCGTCATCCGCAAGCGAATCGAACCCAAGGGATTCATCCTCCTCAACTGGGGCCAGCTCGGATGGGCGCAGGTCTTTACGAAGAAGCCCGTTCAAACGGTCGACGACCTCCGGAAGATCAAGCTGTACACGTCGGCGGGTAACGACAAGATGGTCCAGTGGTTCAAGGCCAACGGCTTCGAGCCCCGCGCCATGGCGATGACCGACATCATGACCGGCCTCACGACCGGCATGATCGACGGCATGCCGTCGACGCCGCTCGCGGCGATGTTGTTTCAATGGAACCGGCAGACACCGTACATGCTGGAACTCGGTCTCGCGCCGATCATCGGCGCGAACGTCATCATGGCGAAGACCTGGAACGCCATTCCCGCGGCCGACCGGCCCAAGCTGCAAGCGGCGGCGGAGGGGGTCGACCAGCGCTTACGCGTCGAGGTGCCGAAGCTGGATGCGAACGCCGTCGCGATGATGACCAAGAACGGGTTGACCGTGACCAAGGCGACGGGCCCCGAGTGGAAGACCCAGCTCGAGAACCTGACGAAGACGATGCGCGGAGAAATGGTGCCGCCTGACGTCTTCGACCTCGCCGTCAAAGCGCGGGACGAGTACCCGCAAGGCGCACCCGCCCACGAAGTGAGCGGCGCCGGCGGCAGCCACCAGCTCCCCATTCACGACGACGCGCCGCCGGCGCGGCACGGTATTGCTGCGACCCTCGAAGATTCCTTCGCGTCGCTGGCCCTGCTGGCGATGGTCGTGCTGCCGCTGCTCGAAATCTTCTGGCGCAAGGCGTTCAGCCACGGGATTCCCGGAGCCGGCCCCATCGTCCAGCACCTCACGCTGTGGGTTGGTTTCCTCGGCGCGGCGATGGCCGCCCGCGACGGCAAGCTGCTCGCGCTGGCGACGGGCACGTTCATTCCTGCCGGCGGGTGGCGCCGCTCCGCGGACATCCTGGCCGCCGCGTTCGGCGCATGGGCGTCAACCGTCCTCGCCTGGGGCGGCTGGAAGATGGCCACCATCGAGCGCGAGTCCGGGTCGACAATCGGCGCCGACATCCCAACGTGGGTCGCCCAGGTCGTGCTGCCCGTCGCGTTCGCGCTCATCGCGATGCGCCTCGTCTGGCGCGCGGATCGTGCGTGGTGGGGCCGGCTTGCTGCGGCGTCCGGCGTGTGGCTCGGAGTGGCCTGTCTCTGGAAACCATCGCTCATCGAGGGCCAGCCGCTTGCGCCCTTCTTTGTCGTCATCGTGCTCGCCGCGATCGCGGGGACGCCGCTGTTCGCGATTCTCGGCGGCACCGCCGCGATGCTGTTCATCCACGACGGCATCACGCCGGCGACGATTCTCATCGAGACGTACTCGTTGAGCGTCTCCCCGACGCTGCCGGCCATTCCGCTTTTCACGCTTGCCGGATTCCTGCTCGCGGAAGGCAAGGCGTCCGAACGCCTTCTGCGCGTGTTCCGCGCCTTCTTCGGATGGATTCCGGGAGGGACGGCGGTCGTCTGTGCCGTGCTCTGCTCGTTCTTTACGATTTTCACGGGTGGTTCGGGCGTCACCATCCTCGCGCTGGGCGGCGTCCTCTTTCCGGCGCTGCTGAAGGACGGATATCGCGAGCGTTTCGCGCTGGGGCTGCTCACGGCGTCGGGATCGCTCGGCCTGCTGCTTCCGCCGGCGCTTCCGCTGATTCTCTACGCGGTCGTCGCGCAGATTCCGATCGAGGACATCTTCATCGGTGGCATCCTGCCGGGCATCCTGCTGACGACAATGGTGGCCGCATGGGGCGTGCGGGAGGGCATCGTTTCAAGGGCCGGTCGCTATCCGTTCCGAGCGAGCGAGGCGATGCAGTCGCTCTGGGCGGCGAAATGGGAGCTCGCGATGCCGGCGGTCGTGCTCGTGTCGATGTTCAGCGGTCTGGCGACAGCGGTCGAAGCCGCCGCCATCACGGCGCTCTACGCGCTCATCATCCAAGCGTTCGTGCACCGCGACGTGTCGTTGCGGCGCGACCTTCCGCGTGCGTTCACCGACTGCGTCGTCGTCATCGGTGGTGTGCTGATCATTCTCGGCGTGGCGCAGGGGCTGACGAGTTATCTCGTCGGCGCGCAGGTGCACGCGAAGCTGCTGGACTGGGCGCGCGCGAACATCACGTCGAAGTGGACGTTCCTGCTCGTGCTGAACCTGTTCCTGCTCGCCGTCGGCTGGCTGATGGAAATCTTCGCCGCCATTGTCGTCGTCGTGCCGCTCATTGTGCCGCTCGGCGTCGCGTTCGGTATTCATCCCGTGCACCTCGGGATCATCTTCATCGCGAACCTGGAGCTCGGGTTCCTGACACCGCTCGTGGGCCTGAACATCTTCCTCGCCTCGTACCGTTTCAAACGGCCTGTGCTCGAAGTCTGCTGGGCCGCGCTGCCGATGATGGCCATCCTCGGAATCGGCGTCCTCGTCATCACTTATGTCCCCTGGCTCACGACCGGGCTCCTCACACTTCTGGGACGCTGAACCAGTGCGGAGTGCGGAGTGCGGAGTGCGGAGTGGGGCGGAGTGCGGAGTGCGGAGTGGAGAAGCCGCAATGAAATCTCCACTCCGCATTCCGCAATCCGCAATTGGTTACTGTCCAGGCGCGTTGAGCGTCGTCATGTGCGTCCGGTAGGCCTTCGTCCAATCCTTTTTGAAGGCGTCCTGCGCGTCTCTCAACGAAATCTTGCCGGCGCAGACCATGTCGCGAAGCTTCGCGGCGAGCGCGTTCTTCGCGTCGATCGTGAAGTCGCCCTGACCGTGGAACGGCCAGAGGTTGTCCGGGTCGTTGCTGCCGCCGAGCGAAACCGGGACGAGATGATCGAGCTCACCGGAGAAGCCTTCCGGCCGCACGCCGTAACGTTCAAGCGCTTCGTTCTTCTGCCAGCCCGCGACGGGCTTCGCCCTGGTCGCGAAGTCGGCGGCGCAGATTTGTGCATTGTTGACCTTCACGGTCGAGCCCGGCGTCTTGTAGTTGCTGGGCAGCTGGGCGGCCGCGACGACGGGGAGCGCCAGCGCGCACGCAGTCGCGAAGCCAGAGACACAGAGATTCCGTACGATCATTCGTCGTCCTCCAACAGATTTGAAATGATTTCGTGCTCGAGAATGTGGACCGTCCATGAGTGGAGCAAACATCGCTCCAGCAGATCCATCGGTACACGGCAGAACTCACGAACGCGCGACGACGACGCGTCATCAGTTGTAAACATTCAGAATGTCGGAGACATCCCCGTGAAGATCTGACGCGGCCGATTGAACGCTGTGGTAGATTTCCTCGCGATGAGCGTCAGACACCTGCCGGTTGTTGTCATCGCGGCACTCGCGTGCCAGGCACTGGCGCAGAATCAGGACCCCAAGCCGCAGCTGCCGAAAAGCCAGATTCCCGACCTCGGACGACCGACCCGCCCGAGCGACGAGCAGCCGCTGCTGAACTTTGGCGAGTACTTCATCGGCAAATGGACGTTCGAATGGGACGTGCCCGAAGGTCCGCTCGGCCCTTCGGGCCTGATCAAAGGGGCGGTCGTCGTCAAGCCGATCGAAGGACCGTTCTTCGAGGCCACGACGACGGCGACGGGACCCGACGGAGCGATCTCGATCAAGGAAACGATCGCGTATCGAGCCGAAGGGAAGACGGCCGCACGCTGGTTGACCGACAGCCGCGGCTTCTCGTACTCGCAGGTCGCGTCCGTTGGCGGCGATCTCGGCGGGTTCTTCAATCTGTACTTCGACGGATCGCCGTTCGTCTACAAGGGCAAGACGCTGCGGATCAAGAACGCGCTGCGCCTGACGTCCCCTCTGCGGTACATGAATACGGCGACGGTATCGACCGACGGCGGGCCGTACGTCAATTACGGTCGGAGCTGGTTCGAGAAGGAGCCGGCTACGAAGTAGCCGACGCTGCTGCTGTCTGCTGTGGCGTCCGGACGAACATCAGCGACGCAAACGCGCCCAGCGCGAACGCCGCTGCCGCGAAGAACGCGTACCGATAGTCGCCGAACCGGTCGAACACGCGGGCCGCGATCGCCGGTCCGAGGATGCCCGCCGCGCCCCACGCCGTGAACAGCATTCCGTAGTTCAGTCCGAGGTGCCGCGTGCCGTAGTAGTCCGCGGTCGTCGACGCGAAGACCGACAGCTGCGTCCCGTAACACCAGTAAACCACCGCCACGAGCGTGTAGAAGGCGACGACGTTGGCGCGCCAGAGGAAGAGCGCGGGCATGGCCGCCGCCGAAATCAGCACCATCGTCTTGATCGTCGGCAGCCGGCCCAGGGCGTCGGAGAGCCAGCCTGAAAAGATGCGGCCACCCGCGTTGCCGCAGGAGCTGACGATCAGTGAGATCGTTGCAACGCTCGCGCCGAGCCCGGCGGAACGCGCAAACGGCACCAGCTGACTGATCGTCATCTGGCCGGCCGTCGTGCCCAGGCAGTACGCGATCCAGAGAAAATAGAACGCGGAGGTACCCAGCATGTCTCGCGTCGTGAAGTCCGCCCGCGGTGCGGCCGCCTGTGCCGGCGACCAGCCGGGCGGTCGGTAGCCTGCCGGCGGGTTCCGAATCAGCAGCGTCCCGGTCATCGTCATCACGAAGAAGATCGCGCCGAGAATGAGGAACGTGGTTCGCCAGCCGACGGTTGGCACCAGCCAGCCGCTGGCAAGCGTCCCGAAAATCGCCTGACCGCCGCCGTAGCCGCCCACCATCAAACCGACGACCAGCCCACGCCGATCGGGGAACCACTTCGACGCGACCGGCATCGGTGTCGAGTAGCCGAATCCGTTGCCGATGCCGACGACGACGCCGTAGAAGACGTACAGCATTGCGAGCGAGCTGGTGAAACTGGCGAGCACGAACCCGAGGCTGACGAGCACTCCACCGAGCAGCGCGCAAATCCGGGGACCCTTCCGATCCTGCAGACGGCCGGCGAAGATGAACGTCAGCGCAAAGCAGACGATGGCGATGGTATAGACCCAGGACGTCTGCGCGCGTGTCCATCCAAATTCACGTTCGAGGGGCGGGACGAAAACGCTCCAGGCATACAGCGACCCGAGCGCCAGGTTCATGAGGATGCCGCCGACGACGGGAGGCCAGCGGTTTTGCATGGCGGCGAAGTATACTCTAGCCCCAATAAGGAGCCGAGCCAGATGCGCCGCGTGTCGTTCTTGTCTCTTGCGATTGTGTTGACCGTCTGGACTGCGTCCGCTCTGGCGCAGGGCAATTCCGAAGCCGCGAAGATGAAGAACCTGGTGGCGTCGAGCGCCGAGTCGGTTGCGGCAGGCAAAGCCGCGTTCACGAAGAACTGCCGGTTCTGTCACGGCGCGGACGCCAAGGGCAACGGACCGATGGCGCCAAAGGACACGCATCCGCCCGACCTGACGGACACCAAGTGGGATCGCGGCAGCAGCGACGGCGAGATCTTCGTCGTGATCCGGGACGGCGCCGGCCCGAAGTTCGACATGAAGGGCTACAAAGGGAAGCTGACCGACACGGACATCTGGAACGTCGTCAATTACCTTCGCAGCGTCGGCACAAAATAGATGATCGACTGGCGTGTGACATGCGCCGCGGCGTGGCTCGTCGCGGCGACGATGGCCGTGGCATGCAGCAACCAGCCGCCGCAAGCGTCATCGTCTGTCTACTCGCCGTCACATGCGACGTTCTCGACGGCCGTTCGTCACTTCTTCAACGTTCACCCGGCGGCCAGCCAGCCGATTCCGTTCCCGCACAAGACACACATCGAGAAGCAGGCGATGTGCACCGACTGTCACGAGACGGTCGAGCGCGGCCCGATCGCGGGTATCCCAAGCGTCAAGACCTGCATGATCTGCCACAGCCAGATCGCGATCGATCGTCCGCTCATCAAGGAAGTGACGTCGTACTCCGAGCGCGGTGTGGAGATTCCGTGGCAGCGCGTGTACGGGTTTCCGCACGAAGCGCATGTCCGGTTCAATCACGCGCCGCACATCCGCGCACAGGTTGAGTGCGCCACGTGCCACGGCGACATTCCGAAGATGACCGTCGCCGAGCGCGCCGTCAATCACACGATGGGTTTCTGCGTCAACTGTCACCGGCAGAAGAACGCGCCGAACGATTGTCTGACATGCCACTACTGAGGTCGTGGGCCAACAGGAGGTGGTCGGCTTCAATGGCGACCTACAAATTTGGACCGTAGAGATTTCATCAAGCTGACGGCCGTCACAGGAACCGGCGCGGCCCTGACCGCGTGCGGCAACCCCGAGCATCAGCTCATTCGCTTCGTGCCCGACGACGACCTCGTGCCGGGGATTGCGGAGTGGAAGCCGAGCGTGTGCCCGCTCTGTCAGGCCGGCTGCGGACTCACGGTCCGCGTGATGGATGCCGATTTCGAGACCGAGCGAAAAGGTCAGGCCGGCGTTGTCGCGATCAAAGCGGCGAAAAAGCTCGAGGGCCAGCCGTCGCATCCGATCAGCCATGGCGCGCTGTGCCCGCGCGGACAGGCCGCGATTCAGGTGACCTACCACCCCGACCGCCTGAAGGCGCCGATGAAGCGCTCGGGACCGCGGGGGACCGGCGCGTACCAGGAGATTTCCTGGGACGACGCGATCGGCGAGCTGGTGTCGAAGCTCGACGCGTTGACCGACCGCAAAGCGCTGGCCGGCATCACCAGGCCTCGGCGGAGCCGGCGGCTGGAAATTTTCGCGGAATTCCTGAACCGCTTCGGCGCGCAGGCGCCGGTTGGCTTCGAAGTGTTCAGCGACGATGTTCTGAGGCGGGCAAATGCGATGAGCTTCGGCCATGAACAGCTGCCGACGTTCGACCTCGCGCGCGCGCAATTCGTCGTCAGCTTCGGCGCCGATTTTCTCGGTACCTGGAATTCGCCGGTCGCACAGAATGCCGGGTACGGCGTCATGCGTCAGGGACGCGTCGGCACACGAGGGAAACTGGTGCAGTTTGAATCCCGCATGTCCCTGACGGGCGCGAGCGCCGACGAATGGATTCCCGTCAAGCCCGGCACCGAGGGCATGGTCGCGCTCGGCCTGGCGCATGTGCTCGTTGCGAGCAAAGCTGCGAGCGGTGACGCGGCGGCGCTGGCCGCATACCCACCGGAGTCCGTCGAGAAGATCACCGGCGTGTCCGCAAAGCGCCTCGAACGTCTCGCGCACGAAATTGCCGCACGCCGGCCGGCCGTAGCCTTGATCGGCGGCCCCGCCCTCGCACACACCAACGGGTTGTTCCATGCCGTTGCGGTCAACACGCTGAACACGGTCCTCGGCAGCATCGGGCAGCCGGGCGGCGTCTTCTTTACGCCACAACCGGCGCTGCCCAGGCCGGGGCAGCCGCTGACTGCGCGGCCGGCTGCCATTCGGGATCTGATTGCGCAGGTGCTGCTGATCGACGACGTGAATCCGGTGTTTGGCGCGCCGAAAGCGTGGCGGCTTCGCGAAGTGCTGGATCGAATCGGTTTCGTCGCGAGCTTCAGCAGCTTCCTCGACGACACCAGCGTCCTTGCCGATCTGATCCTGCCGGACCATTCGTTCCTCGAGTCGTGGACAGACGGCGTGCCCGAGTCGGGCGCGCTCGGCGCCGTGGTCAACGCAGCCGGTCCCGTCATGCGTCCGCTCTATCAGACGCGATCGACTCCGGACGTCCTCATCGAAGTCGCGGGGAAGCTGAAGAACCCCGTGGCGATGCCCTGGAAGTCGTACGACGAGATGCTGAAGGCGTCGTTCGACAGAATCAACGGCGACGCGTGGGCCGCCGTCGAGAAGCAGGGCGGATGGTGGGACGCGGTTGAAGTGACGACCGGGCGGGAGTCGCCAGCAGGGGGACGTCAGCCTGGCGCGGGCTCCAGGTCTGCGTTCGTCGCGCCGACCTTCGACGGCGACGAGGCCACGTACCCGTTTCATTTCCTGCCGTACGCGTCGCAGGCGTTCAACGACGGATCCGTGGCGCATCTTCCATGGCTTCAGGAGATGCCCGATCCGTTGACCTCGGCCATGTGGAGCAGCTGGGTCGAGATCAACCCGCAGACGGCTGACAAGCTGAAGATCGCGCAGGGCGATCTCGTCGAGGTGGCATCGACGCAGGGCAGTGTGCGTGTGCCGGCGATGATGTCGCCCGGCATTGCGCCCGACGTGATCGGCATGCCGGTCGGCCAGGGTCACGAGACGTTCACGCGCTTCGCAAGCAAGCGAGGTGCGAACCCGATTTCGATCCTCGCCCCGATCAACGAGGCCGAAACCGGATCGCTGGCGTGGGCCGCCACACGCGTCCGCATCTCACGCGTCGGCGACGGTGACGGCAGTCTAATCATGTTCGCGGGAGAGATGCGGGAGCAGCCGCACGAGCACGAGATGCGGTGAACAAACCTCAAGTCTCAAGTCTCAATTCTCAAGTCTCATGATTGGAGACGGAGGAGGCACCTTGAACGCTTGCGCCTTGAGAGTGTGTTGAGAGTTGAGCCTTGAGAGTTGAGCCTTGATATGAGTGCACGATGGGGAATGGCGGTCGACTTGGACCGCTGCACGGGCTGCGGCGCGTGCGTGACCGCGTGTCACGCGGAGAACAACATCCCGACCGTGGGCCCCGAGCAGGCGGGCCGCGGGCGCGCGATGCACTGGATTCGCGTCGAGCGGTACTGGGAAGGTGAATTTCCCGACGTCAAGCTGAAGTTCCGTCCGGTGATGTGCCAGCAGTGCGACGCGGCGCCCTGCGAACCGGTCTGTCCGACGTACGCGAGCCATCACACCGAGGAAGGCCTCAACGCACAGGTCTACAACCGCTGCATCGGCACGCGGTACTGCGCCAACGCGTGTCCGTACAACGTCCGCTTTTTCGACTTCTTCAACCCCCAGTGGCCCAAGCCACTGAACGTGCAGCTGAACCCTGACGTGTCGGTCCGCGAAGTCGGCGTCATGGAGAAGTGCACGTTCTGCATCCAGCGCATCACGGCCGCGCAGATCGACGCCAAAGCCGAGAAGAAAGAACTGAAGGACGGCGACATCAAGCCGGCCTGCGTGCAGTCGTGTTCCGCCAAAGCGCTCGTCTTCGGCGACCTGAACGATCCCGAAAGCGACGTCTCGCGGTTGTCGCGATCGCCGCGCGGCAGCAAGCTGCTCGAGGATCTCGGCACGCTGCCGAAGATCACGTACCTGTCACGTCAGAGCGAGGCATGAGCCACCTGCCGAAGACGGTCGTCGACGACCTGATGCGTCCGCTGTTGCGGACGTCGTGGCGCTTCTATCTCCTGGTTGCCGTTCTCGGCAGCATCGTCGCCGTGGGCCTGGGCACGTGGGCGTACCAGATGTACATGGGCTTCGGGATGACCGGCATCAACATGCCGGTGTACTGGGCCTTCTACATCACGAACTTCGTCTTCTGGATCGGCATCAGCCACGCGGGGACGCTCATCTCCGCGATCCTGCGTCTCGTCGACGCCGGATGGCGTCGGCCGGTGACACGCTGCGCCGAAGTCATCACGGCGTTCGCGCTGATGATCGGCGCACTTTTTCCAATCATCCATCTCGGACGGCCGTGGCTGTTCTTCTGGCTGGTGCCGTACCCGAACGAGCGGCTCATCTGGCCGAACTTCCGCTCGCCGCTCGTGTGGGACTTTTTCGCAATCTCGACGTACCTGACCGGCAGCGTGCTGTTCCTGTTCCTGCCGATGATTCCGGACTTCGCGCTCATCCGCGACCGCTCGAACGGACTGCGCAGAACGATCTACGGGTCGCTCGCGCTCGGCTGGCGCGGGACGACGAAGCAGTGGCACCGCCTCGAATCGGCGATGTCGATCATGGCGGTCGCGATCATTCCCGTCGCCGTGTCGGTCCACACCATCGTGTCGTTCGATTTCTCGATGGCGCCGGTGCCGATGTGGCATTCGACCATGTTCGGTCCGTACTTCGTCGCGGGCGCGATCTTCAGCGGGATCGCCGGACTGATTCTCGCGATGGCCGCGCTGCGCAAGTTCCTGCACCTCGAGGCGTACCTGCACCCGGTGCATTTCCAGAATCTCGGCAAACTGCTCCTGATGATGAGCCTCCTGTGGGCGTATTTCGTCTTCGCGGAACGCCTGACGACGTGGTACGGCAACGACACGGCCGAGATGAACGTGTTCTACGTCACGCAGCGCGGCTCGTTCTCGCCGCTCTACTGGACGATGGTCGTCTGCAACTTCGTGATTCCCTTTTCGATCCTTTCGATCAAGCGCCTGCGCACGATCACCGGCTGCGTGATCGCCTCGATCGGTGTCTGCGTGGGCATGTGGCTCGAGCGCTTCCTCATCGTCGTGCCGTCGCTCAGCCACAAGTTTCTGCCGTACACCTGGGGACATTACCGGCCGCGGCCGGTCGAGATTCTGATCACCATTTCGACGTTTGCGGCGATGACGCTGCTCTACACGCTGTTCGCCAAGTTCGTGCCAATCATTGCGATTTGGGAGCTGAAGGCCGGTGATCACGCCGACGACTCGCCGGTTCCCGCAGGCGAGCCGGTCATGGAGGCGCGATCGTGAGCGGCGTCTACGCGCTCTACGCCGACGGCGACGCCGCGCAGCGTGCGGTCAATGCATTGCGGTCCGCGGGTGTCGACGAACGTGATATCGAAATCATGAGCTCCGAGCCGATGGAGCACTTCGAGTTTGGTGAAATGAACCGGGCCACGAGGATCTGGTACATCGCCAGCGGCGGCGGATTCCTTGGCATGCTCTTCGGCACGTGGCTGACGCGCATGACCGAGCTCGCCTGGCCGCTGCCGACCGGCAACATGCCGATCGTCAGCTGGTGGCCGAACATGATCGTCATCTTCGAGCTGACGATGCTAGGCGCCATCCTGGCGACGGTGGCGACCCTCGTCGTGACGGGCGGATTGCTGCGGCGGCGGCCGGCGCTGTACGATCCGGCGGTCAACGACGGGAAGATTCTCGTCGGCGTCGAGAACCCGTCAGGCAACCTCGCGGCCATCGAGCAGGCGCTCGGCACCGGCGCCGTTGTCGTCAAAAGGAGCTGATATGACTTCTCGCGTTCGCACGACGATCGTGCTCGCGGCGTTCGCGGTCGTGACGCTGGCCGGCAGCGGAATCGCACGCGCCCAGATCACCGCGGAGCAGGCGGGGAACTTCATGGGCGAGTGGACGCTCAATCTGGACAGCCCGCAGGGCCCATTTGCGCTGACGCTGAAGCTGGCCGAGAAGGAGGGCAAGGTCGAAGGCGAGCTGACGTCCGACATCGCGCCGCCGCAGACGGTGACCGACGTGTCCAAGTCGGACGCCGACCTCGTCCTGAAATACATCGGCAACTTTCAAGGCCAGTCCTTCGATGCGAAGATCACGCTGACGCCGGACGGCGAGAAGAACGTCAAGATCCTCTTCGACGTGATGAGCGGTCAGTTCCTGATGAACGGTTCCGGCGTCAAGAAGTGAGCGCGGACGCCAGCTGGCGAAGAAACAGACCGACGTCGGTGACGAGGCCGATTGTCTGGGACGATCCCCGGTCGGCCAGCTTCGTCACCACTGCCGGGTTGATGTCCACGCAGACGAGGCGCACCCAGGCCGGCAGCATGTTCCCGACGCCGATGCCGTGCAGCATCGTCGACAGCACCAGCACGAGCTTCACGTCCCGCAGCGCGTCTGTATAACGATCCTGCGCCTCGATCAGATTCATCACCGTATCCGGCAGGGGACCGTCGTCCCGGATGCTGCCGGCGAGCACGTACGGCGTTCCCGCGCGGATGCACTCGTACATCACGCCTGATTTCAGCACGCCGCGCTCGACGGCCTTCTGCAGTCCACCGGCGCGATAGATCGTGTTGATCGCGCGCATATGATGGCGATGGCCGCCCTCGATGGCACGGCCGGTCTCGAGGTCCACGCCGAGCGACGTCCCGAACAGCGCCTGCTCGGCGTCGTGGACGGCGAGCGCGTTGCCCGCGAGCAGGACGTTGACGTAGCCGCGCTTGATCAGATCGCAGAAGTACGACCCGCCGCCGGTGTGGACGACCACCGGGCCGGCCACGAACGCGATCTTTTCGCCGGCGTCTTTCGCCTCGCGCATCATCGCGGCGATTCGCGCGACGCCCACTTCGACACGCCGCTCCGACGAGATTTCGTTCGTCATGAACGCGAAGCCCAGACGGTCCCGCGCCTGGAACTGCGGGACGATCTTGATGCCGCGCACGCCGCAGACGATGACGTCCCCCTGGCGGATTTCGCGCAGCTTGCGACACGCCGCGGTGCCGCCAGCGATGACGATGGCGGCGTCCATGCGCTGGCGCTCGACCTTCAGCCACTGGCCCCCGTGCATGACGAACGTCTGATGATTCGTCGTGGAGTAGAAGTCGTCCGGCGCGCAACCGTCGCGGTCGGCCGGCGAGATGTGTGCGTCCTCGACGTTCGCGACCCGGCAGCCGAGCGTCACCAGTTCCTCGAGGACGTTCGTCAGCACCACGGGCGTCGCCGACGTCACGCGCATCGACACGAACGACGGGTCGTCGTTCGTGCGGCCCATCCGGAACTCGAGCACTTCGAACGCGGAGTCGTGACGCACCACGGTGTCGAACATCGCGTTCATCAACTGCGAGTCGATGAGGTGGCCTTCTGCCTCGACGATCTCTGAAGTCACTGTTGCCCCTTCGGCCGAAATGCACGAATGCATTCATGCAAGAACGCAGGAATGCGGATCGACAGCGTGACGCACTTCCGCATTCGTGCATTCCTGCGTTAATGCATTATGTCGTGTCTGTCTCAGTGGGTATACGCGTACAGCACGATGTTGACGCCGACGGCGTAGCCGTTCGGCGAAAACCGCTCGAAGTACTGCTGGTTCTCGCCCTCGCGCTCCCACGTGTCGGGGATGTCCGTATTGTGCGCCATGACGACCATCAGCCGGCCCTTTTCGTCGGCGATGCCGCGGAAGTTGACTGTCGGACTGTCGTTCATCCACGCGCGCTCGGATACGCTGCCGCCGTTACGGCTCCAGAACTGAATCGACGAGACCTGCTCGATTTCCTTCACGTCGTACAGCGTGTGCATGATCGGGTGGTTCAGCGGGATGTCGACGATGGGGTACTCCGGCAGTACGCGGCCGATTTCCTCGGCCCACTGGTTCCACGCCTGCGTACCCCAGAAGTCGTCGACCGTGATGAAGCCGCCCTTGAGCACGTAATCGCGGAGGTTCTGCACTTCCTCCGGCGAAAACCGGATGGTCCCCGAATCCTCGAAGTGGAGGATCGCGCAGCGGTTCATCAGCGGATCGGTCAACTTGACGACGACGTAATCGGGCTGGCCGACCTTGTCCAACTTCACACGCATCATCGTCAGTTCGGCGAGACGGACGGAGAAGTTGTTGTCGGCGCCGGGGAAATCCGTGTCCCAGCCGGTGCCGCCGTCCTCGCGCCGGTCGCTCGAGAAGTATGCGCGGCAGAAATTGAAGGACCCGTCGAAGTTCTCCGCCTTGGCCCACTTGGGCGGCGTTCGCCAGAAGCGTCCCCGGCCGACCCAGATCTGCTGGGCGGAGGCGGCCGATGCGGCGAGAACGGCCGCGATGAAGGATGATACGACGATGCGTTTCGGCAGACTCGGCAAACTCACAGGGGCGGCCACCGTCCTCGTCGCAATAACGGGCTGCTCAAAGTCTACGTCATCAGCGACGTCCTCGACCACGCCTCCCGCGTCCGAAGCGGCGACCTCGCCGCCCGCAGGTGTCCGAACCGGGCGAGTCGCCGGCACCGTCGCCGCCGGCGCCATCGTTGTCCTCGAGCCGAGGGTGCCGCAAGAGTTTCCGCCGCCGGAGCAGGCCGTCATGGATCAGGTCTCGCTTGCGTTTACGCCCGAGATGTTGTTTGTCCGGACCGGCGTGCCGGTCGAGTTCAGGAACAACGACGACACGCTGCACAACGTCCATGTCGGAAACGCGGATACGAAGGAGCCGTCCTTCAACGTCGCCATCCCCACAGGCGAGGTCTACCGCTACGCGTTCCCGAAGGACGGCTTCTACCACGTCGCGTGCGACATCCATCCGGCGATGTCGGCGGAAATCATGTCGCTGTCCACGCCGTTCGTGACGGTCGCGGCGGCGGATGGGTCGTTTGTCTTCGAGGGAGTGGCGCCAGGCGCGTACATCGTCCGCACGTACGCGAAGGGCATCAAGAAGGAGCGGGCCGTCGACATCGTCGGCGGCCCGAACACGATCGCGATTGACGATCGGACCAACTAGAACAGTTGCACGCCGAAGGTCCCCGTCACGCCGCGCAGTCGATTGTCAGTGTTCCCGTCGGCGCCGATGACGCGATACCCGACGCCGGCGGTCACGCGGACATGGTCGTTGAGCTTGACGAATACGTCGGCTTCCGGCTCCGCGATGAAAAATCCTTCGTAATGCCACACGTTGTAGGTCTGCGTGACCGTGGTCACGCTGCCACCCCCCCGGACGGGGACGGGGTAGGGCGGGACGGGGACGCGCTGCGTGACCGTGTCCCACAACGTCGCGGTGCCGCCGCCGATCAGGCCCTTCACCCCGAACCCGAACGGCTCGTTGCCGTGCCACCACCAGTGCATCGACAGCCCGCCGTAGCCCATGCTTTGATCGTGCGCGGCGTTGACGGACCAGAAGCCCGCGGCGCCCACGAAGAACGTGCTGTCCGTCATCCAACCGCCTTCACCGCCGAGGAGCGTGGTGATGTGGCCGTCGACGTCCGTGATCTTCACGAGCGGCGCGCCTGCGGCGCCGCTCTGGATTCTCTCGACGTTCATCGGACCGGACCGAATCGGCTGCGCCGACGCAGGCGCCGCGGCCGCGAGTGTCGTCATGATGACGAATGCGCAGGAGGCGCGAGTCATTTCTCACCCTGCGATCGCAGGCTGATGTTCACCGGTGTCGTCTCACCCGGGTGGATGTCCACATCGGTGATATACGTCCGGAATCCGGGCTTGCGCAGCTCGAGCGTGTGGCGGCCCTCCGGCAATTCGATCAGCAGACGATCGTGTTCCTGCGGTCCCTGCCACCGCTCGCCGTCCACGAAGAGATCCGCGTCGAGCGGCTGCACGCGAATCGCCAGCGTTCCGAGCGCCGGCTGTCCCGGAGGACGCGAGCCTCGCGGGTCCTGCGCCTGCGGTGGCGGCGGGGGCTGCCGACCGGGACGTCCCGGCGGCGGATAGGGCGGTTCCTGATCCCGCGGTGGCGCCACCTGCGACGGAGGCGGCGGGATGGGACGTGGCTCCGGCTGATCGCCGGGCATGAGCTTTTCCATCTGGTATTTCATTTTGAACGTGTTGTCGGGCGTGAGGAACACGTGCTGATGGACTGTGCGAAAGCCGCTCAGATAGATCTGAATCTCGTGCTGTCCGGGTGGCAGCCGCAGCCGCTGAAACGTCCCGTCGAAGTCGTCGACGATGCCAGCGTAGTAGCCGTCCACGAAGACCTCGGCCTCCTTCGGTTTGACCTCGAGGCGGACCGACGAATCCGGGCCGACGTACTGGACCGGGTAGGACGGGTAGACCACGAACTGACCGGCGGACGCCAGCCCGGGCGGCGAAGTGACGGCCGCCCCGATCGCAAGGACTGATGTCAGCAACGTACGTTTCAACACGGGAGACCCCCAGGCTTCGCGAGACAGGATGCTGGCACTGGCCTTGATCTCAGCAACGCAAATGCCAATAGCGGTCACCCCGCTCGCGGCCGCTATCCTCATGCTAATGCGGCAGTTGATGGACTCTTCAGCGTTACCGGTTTTTCGTCGCTCGTCGCCCGCGGGAGGCAGGCTGTCTGAAGTGGTGGACAGCGGTCAGTCAATTTCCGCGCTGAAGAAGCGGCGCCATCGCCTGGCCCGATCGCGCGACAGCTCTGCGCCCTTCACCCCCAACCGCTTGACCCTGGCGAGCGCGGTGCGTGCCCAGGCGAAGTCGGGCGCGAGCAGCGCGAGGCCGAGCGCGATGGTCACCCAGCCCGGCCCTGGCAGGACGATCATCGCCGTGCCGGCGATCAGGAGGGCGAAGCCGGCGAGGTTGCGCGCGAGGCTCCTGACGCTCTTCATTCGATCTCATCGACGATCGTGCCTCAAGGACGGTTCCCGCGGCAAACGTCAACTGGTGCGCTTTTCGGACCGACTAGGACGTCAGCGGCGGCGAGACGGTGAGAGGCCGAGGGCGCAGAGGGTTTCCGGATCGCGGATGTCGGTGACGGTCTTCCACCCGGCGACGTCGCGGTAGATGGCGTCGGCAGGCGCGCCTTCGAGCGCCGCCTGCCACACCACGGCCAGCGTCTCCTGGCGCGATCGTCCGGAGATCTCGCCCCACTTTTCAATCCAGCGGTAGCGGACTGGAACCGACTGCTCCGGATGCATGGTTCTGCATTCGGCTCGTGCAATTCGCTTGCCTTTGGATGGGCTTCAGAATGTCCGGTAGATCACGGACTCGATGGGCCGCGTGTCGCGAATTGCAGACGGCAGATTGCAGATTTCAGATCGACCTCAGCCGGCCGACTTAGAGATCAGGGATGATGCGGACGTTGGTCGGCGCGGCCGGGCCGTTCAGCAGCCCGAAGATCGCGACGCCGGTCTGCGTGCCGACATAGACGCGCCCGTTGACGATCGTCGGCGTGATGAACTTGTTGCCCGCGCCGAACGCATCGCGATTGTTCGCCGCCTGCGATGAATTGTACAACTCGGTGGCGAGATTGTTCGCATCGTACGCGTGCAGCACGGCTGGACTCGAGTTCTCGACCGCCCACACGATCCCGTTGGCCGTGCCGGACGCCGAGACGCTGGGCGTCGTCCCCGGATATGTGAACGACCGCGAGCTGTGCGACGAAGACGAGGTCGCCACGCGCGCGCTCGCGATGGGGAAAGCCTTCAGGGTGTCACCGGACGCGCCGTAGTACAGCGTGTTGTTGAAGTACGCCGGCATCGAAAATACGCCGAGGATGGCGCCGGTGATGTCCTGATATATCAGGTTCGCCGACGGGTTGAACTTGCCCATCGAGTCGCGGTTGACGACGTAGATGTGAGCATCTTTTCCCGCACCGACCGCGAGGTGCCGAAGTGTGCCGCCGGAGTCGATCAGGTCGGGCAGGAGGAGTGTCCCGCCGGAACCAAGATCGGTGTCCCCGTTGGATTTCGAGACGGTGTCGAACGTCGCGAAATAGTCCGCGACCGCCAGCGCGCCTGTCGTCGAGATCTTGATGAACGCGTTGCCGTAGTCGCCGTTGGTCGGAAAGCCGCTCGCGTTGAGCGTCGTGTCGAACGTGCCGTTGCCGTCGAGCAGATAGACGTTACCGGCGGAATCCGCGGCCGGCCCGGCACCCGCCATCCAGATGGCGCCCATGGATCCGTTGGGCGTGACATTTAGTACGCTGGTCTGCGCGAGCGTTGCCGGATCGTACGCCATGACCCATCCCGTATAGGCGCCGGCGTCGCAGTGCGAGGTGAACGCGAGAATCAGCTTTCCGTTCGTGATCGTCAGCCCTGACCGCTCTTCGTAAAGGCGGGGATCGAAGGTGACCGTTCCACCGCTTTTCGGGAACGTCGCGGTAATCGTCTTCGGGCCGCCGAACAGCTCCGCGCCGGTGGTGAGGTCGAGCGCGTGCACGCGCTGAAAATATGTGCTGCCGCTCTTCGACATCGCGACGACGTAGATGACGCCGCGCGCCCGATCGATGACGGGCGTTGCCGTGATGCCGATTTCCGGCGTGACCTGTCCGCACCCGCCGACCGCCTCGCTGGGGACTTCGCCCGCGCCCAGGAGCGACCTCGCCCAGATGGCACCGGTCGTCGTCGGGTCGATGGCGAATATCGAGCCGTGCTCGGTCGCGACATACAGCACGTCAACCGCCCCGCGACCCGGAATGCTCAGGCCCGAGAGATAGAGCGGCTGCGCATCGACCTTGCCGTCGAGCGCCACCAGCGTGACCTTCCCGAATGTGCCTGACGTGACGTTGCCGGGCGCCAGGCTTGTTTCGCTGAGGTTCTGGCCGGTCCGGGCATTATCGTTGTGGTAGGTCACGACGTCGGTCCCGACCGACGAAGCGACCGTCCGCGTGGCGATTGCCGCCGCCAGCGTGGCGCAGGCGACCAGAACGAAGTCTTTGAGCAGTGTGCGCATGGCAGTTCTGCGCCCGGCGGACGCAAGGCGCGGGCCATACTGATCAGTTTGGAATTGCCGGGCTTTGCAGCCATTTGTCAGGGTCCGCTGCCGGAGTCCTGGCGGGCCTGTTACAGATTGAGTCGGAAATCACGCGCCGCGTCCCCGGCCGTGCGTCATGCGGTGCCTGAGATACGCTTTCGCGCTCATCCAGTCGCGTTTCACCGTCGAAACCGACATCTGCAGGACCTCGGCGATCTGCTCGATCGTCAGACCGGCGAAATACTTCATCTCGACGATCTTGGCTTGCCGCTCGTCGAGCTTGGCGAGCGCTTCGAGCGCCTCGTGGATTTCGAGCACTTCGACTTCGTCGATGCCGGGCGCGGGCGCCGGCACGCCGCTGATCGACACCGGTTCCCCCATCCCGGAATCCCGTTTGGCCGCGTGCCTCTTGCGCGCGTGATCGACGAGTACCCGCCGCATCATTTGCGCGGCGATGCCGTAGAAGTGCGCGCGGTTCTCCCACGAGATCGACCGCTGCGGCAACAGCCGGATGTACGCCTCGTTGACGACGGCGGTCGGCTGCAGCGTGTGGCTGCCGCGTTCGCGGCGCAGGTAGCTGGCGGCGATCCGCCGCAGCTCGCCGTGGACGACTTCAATCAGCTCGTCGTCCGCGTTGGGGGCGCCGGCGCGCCAGCGCGCCAGCAGTTGCGTCACGTCAGGAGGATGTTCGGCCACGATCGGTTCCCTGAACGCGTAAGTTATAACGCGGTTCAGCGCCGCGCAGGAAAAAAGCGGCCAGCGAGCGTTTTCGCTCGCTGGCCCGGGCTGCGATGTTCGTGTAGTCCACATAGGACAGTCGGTGTCGAAAAGACTACCGGTAGATGAACTCGCGGCCCATGGACTCGTCAGTCGGGTACCAGGCCTTGACAGGCGGTGTTTCGCCGCGTCGTGCCTCACCAAGGGAGACATGGTTGTTGCGGTCAGCGCCCATGGGACGGGGCGTGAAGTTCGTGAAGGCGAGGAGATAGATCTTGCTGCGGTCCCGGCTGAGGACGCGCACGAGGCTCGGGCTCTGGCCGGGGCTGGCGAGCTCGAAGATGTAGGTGCCGGCGGCCAGCTTGACGCCAGGCAGCGCCACGTCGCCGCTGAACGTCAGGTAGGTCGTCCGGTTGACCGTGCCGATCGCGCTCGCCGAGGCGGCCAGGCAGAGGCCGACGATGAGTGCGCCGCATGCCGCGCCGAGGATTCGTTTCACCATGATCTGACCCTCCTTGATGTTGCCGGCGTCGTTTCGCCGGCTCTCACCAAGGTCACGCGCGCCGGGGTGCGAAAGAGGCTCAGCAGCGGTCGGGGGGGCTCGGGTGGGTCGAGTGGGTCGAGTGGGTCGAGTGGGTGTCGTGGGTCGGATAGGAGCGCGAGGCTTCAGCCGAGCGGAAGCCCCGGCCCCGCCGCCATTGAAAACAAGGATGACTACGCGAACGTCTTCGCAATCTCCACGAATCGGCGGATGTCGTCGCGGTTGTTGAACAGTGCCGGTGAAATGCGGATCTGCGTGCCCTTCTCGCGGAAGCTGACCTGGGCGCCGGCCTTGTCCATGGCCTCACGCGCGCGAGCCTGCTGCTGGCTCGTCAGCTGGATACTGACGATCGACGACCTGTTTCCAGAGGGCGTCAGCATCTTGAAGCCGGCATCACTCAGGCCGACCCAGAGCTCCTGCGCGAGCATCACGGTGTGGCGCTCGACGCGGTCCACGCCGACCTTGTCGAGAAACGCCAGCGCCGCGCCGAGCTGGTACACCTCGGCGAACGGCAGCGTGGCGTACTCGAATTTCTTCGCCGTCTTGTAGATTTCGTAGTGATGATCCTCGAGTTCCTTCTCGACGTGGAGCGCGCCGTAGCGATCGAGGTGGACGCGATCGACGAGCTCGCGCCGGATGTAGAACGGCGCGACGCCAAAGCCGCCGAGCAGCCATTTGTACGTACCGCACGTCAGGCAATCGACACCGGCGGCCTTCACGTCGGCGGGAAGCATGCCGAGCGCCTGCACGGCGTCGGTATAAAAGAGCGCGCCGTGTGCGTGCGCGAGGTCGGCGAGCGGCCTCATCTCGTGACGGAATCCGTTCTGGTGCGAGATCCACGCGACCGACACGAGCCGCGTCCGGTCGTTGACGGATTTCTCGAAGTCGTCCCTCGTCACGCGTCCGCCGCGATGCTTGACGATCCGCAGCTCGATGCGTTTTGTCTTTTCCAGCTCGCGGTACAACACGAACGACGTGTTGTAGTGCAGCTCGTCGACAACCACGTTGTCGCCGGGCTTGAGGTCGAGTGCGGCGGCGAGAATGTTCTCGCCCTCGCTGGTCGCGTAGAGGAATCCGATTTCTTCAGGCGCCGCGTTCACCAGTTTCGCCAGCTGTCCGCGGACCTCGTCCGTCTTGCGCAGCATCTCGTCGAGCGGAATCGGTCTTGACATCTTCCGCTCGGCGAACGCGCGTCCGGCGTTGGCGACGGCTACCGGAACCGGCGTGATGTACGCGGAGTTCAGATACAGGCTCCCCTGGACGACGGGGAACTCCCGCCGGACGCCCAGCGGGTCATCGTCCGACTGCTGGAGGCTCAGGGGAACGAAGGCGGCCGTGCTGGCCGCTCCGGAAGCGGCGCCAAGGAACTGACGGCGGTTGATCTCCATAAAAACCTCGAACTTCCTGCCTCACTATACCCGGCCTGCGACAGGGACCGGCCTTTCGGGGGGCATTTTCACCTCACAGGGATGCATTTCCCCCTCGGGAACTGCTGAGCGTCGCATATTATTGGCCGGCTCGCGCGATGATCGGCCGCACCGTTTCGCACTACCGGATTGACTCCCAGCTTGGCGCTGGTGGAATGGGCGTGGTGTACCGAGCCGAGGATACGCGTCTGGGCCGCGCGGTCGCCCTGAAATTCCTGTCCGAAAATCTCGCGAACGATGCCGAAGCGGTGCGCCGGCTGCGCGCCGAGGCGCGCGCGGCATCCGCCCTCAATCACGGCAGCATTTGCACCATTTACGACATCGACGAGGTCGATGGCCACCCGTTTATCGTCATGGAGCTCTTGAAGGGACGCTCGTTGCGTGATCGGCTCACCAACGCCCCTCTCAAGGTCCACCAACTGGTCGACATCGGCATCGAAATCGCCGACGCGCTGCAGGCGGCACACTCGGAAGGCATCGTCCACCGTGACATCACACCGGCGAACATTTTCGTCACGGATCAAGGACATGTGAAGATCCTGGATTTCGGGCTGGCCAAGGCGGCGGCCGTTTTCGCCGATCCCTCGACCACCGTGGAGACCGCGCATCGTACGGCCAAGGGCATCACCCTTGGCACCGTCGCGTACATGTCGCCGGAACAAGCGACCGGCGAAGAGCTCGACGGCCGCACCGATCTGTTTTCGACGGGCGTCGTCCTCTATGAGTGTGCGACAGGCCGACATCCGTTCCCGGGAAAGACCTCACCAGTAATCCTTGCGGCAATCCTCAACCGGGCGCCGGTGGCGGCGAGCGCGTTGAATCCGGAAATTCCCCTCCACCTGCAGGAGGTGATCAACAACTGTCTCGAGAAGGACCGCGAGCTCCGGTATCAGTCAGCCGGAGATCTTCGCGCCGACCTGAAACGCGTGCGGCGCGATCTCGACTCGGGCCAATCACGTGCCATCGGCGTCGTCACGTCGGCCGATGCGGCAGGCGGTCGGGGCGCGACGCCACCCGGCGGCATCCCGTCGTCTGCCGCGACCCGCGACAGCGGAGCGGTTCTGCCGCGCCCGCCCTCGCCTCGGCGCGCGGGGAATCTCGTCGTCGCGGCAGCGCTCGCTACCGTTGCGCTCGCGGTCGCTGCCTATACGCTGCGCGATGTGTGGGTCCGCAGATCCATCGAACCAGTCGCCGTTTCAATTGAAAGCGTCCGCACGGGCGGTGCGACACCGCCTGCGGCCACTGAAGTGGCATCACCGCCGAACGAGCAGACACGGCAACCCGAGATTATCGGACTGGCCGGACGAGGTCGAACACCGACGGACCGTGCGGCAGCGCGAGACCGGGAACGGGCACCGGCATCGCCGAGCGCACGCGTGCCGCCTCCACCGGCCGAGCCGCCTCGGGCGGCAACACCCGCGGTGCCTTCGCCGGCTCCACCAGCCTCGCGCGACGTCGACCCTTCGACCGCGGCGCCACCGCAAGCCCAAACGGCTCCGGTGCCTGCACCGACGCCACCTGTCGTGGCGTCGCCGCCGATTGCATTGCCTCCTGTCGTCCCGCCGGTCCAGACCCCGCCGCCGGCCGGTGCCGAGCGCGTCGACCGAGAACCGCGCGTGCCGCGTGAAGACGATGACGCGGCCATTCGACGCGTGACGTCGACCTACGCGCGTGCCATCGAGACCAAGGACCTGGCGCTGTTCAGATCGATCAAGCCGAACCTGTCGCGCGAAGAAGAACGCCGGCTTCAGGACGGGTTTCGTGCTGTCTCGTCGCAGCGTGTTGCGCTGACGGTGGTCTCCATCGACCGCCACGGCGACGAGGCGTCGGTCAAGGTGAGGCGACGCGATACGATCGAAACGGCCGGCCGGACCCAGACGATCGACAGCGACCAGATCCTGCAGATGACGCGCGCGAATGCCGGGTGGGCCGTGGTCTCCATCCGATGACTGCGCGCACCGAGACGATACACATGCCTAATCGTTTGCTGATGCTGACGTTTTGTGCGGCGTTGGTCCCGTCGGCCGCCGCCGCGCAGAGCCCGTACAACCTGGCGACTCCCGTCCGCAATCTCGCGACGCTCTTCACGGATCTCTACGGGCCAAACGGGCTCATCGTCGACAGCGAAGCGACGCTGCCTGGCGAGCAGCCGCACTCGGCGCACTTCAATAGCGACTTCCAGGCCGACTTCAGCCAATTCAGCACGGCGCTCGTCGCGCAGCTCGTCAGCGTTCCGCTCCCGTCGCCCGCTTCAGGCTTCACGTATCGTTTCGATTCGAGCCTCGGTGTGTTCCAGCGGACGACGCAGAGCTTCGGGCCGATTCTGACGGAGCGCGCGGAGACAATCGGAGCCGGCCGCTTCGCGTTCGGCTTCGCCGTTCAGCGGTTCACTTTCGATACGGTCGAGGGACTCGACCTTCGCACGGTTCCCGCAGTGTTCACGCACGACAACGCCGCGCTTCTCGGTGGCCGCGAGGATGTCGTCACCACGGTGAACAGCATCAAAGCGACGGTCAATCAGTCCACAGCGTTCATGACGTACGGCGTGACCGACCGTTTCGATGTATCTGTCGCGGTGCCCGTCGTCAGCAACAGCCTCGAAGTGGTGTCGGACGCGACCATCCGGCGGATCGGCACGACCAACCCGCTGACGCACTTCTTCCGTCAATCGAACGGCGACGTCGGCGTTCGGCGGCTGTTCACGGCGGTCGGCGGCGCGACCGGTGTCGGCGACATCACGGTGAGGCTCAAGGCCACGACGATGAAGGGGGCGTCGAGCGGAGTCGCCGTCGGCCTGGACGTGCGCGTCCCGACGGGGGACCCGATGAACCTGCTCGGGACCGGCACCACAGGGGTGCAGCCGTTCGTCGTCTGGTCGGATACGTTTCAGAAGGTTTCGCCGCATCTCAACGCCAGCTACACCTGGAATGGATCCAGCGTGCTGGCCGGAAATCCTGCGACCGGTCAGTCGGCTGATTTTCCTGACCAAATCGGGTATGCCGGCGGAATTGACATCGGCATGAACCAGCACGTCACGCTCGTGGCTGATCTTCTCGGGCGCTGGGTCATCGACGCGGAACGGTTGACGCAGAATACCTTTCACGCGCTGGACGGCAAGACGACGTTTCCGAACATTGTGTTCGGCCCCGATTCGTTCAACATGATGAGCGGTTCGATCGGGATGAAGATCAACGTGGTCGATCGACTGCTGGCGCAGTTCAACGTGCTGTTCGCGCTCGACCAGCACGGGCTTCGCGACAAGGTGACGCCGCTCGTCGGCCTTCAGTACACGTTCTGAAACGGAACTGCGAACCGTCCGCCATGACGCTGAACGACACGCATTGTCATTTTCTTTCGACCCGCTTTTTCGAAACGCTCGGCCGCGAGCGTTTCGGAGTCAACAGCGGGTTGGGCGCGGACGAGATGGCGGTACAGCTTGGCTGGGAGCGGCCCGGCTCCCCGGAGACACTCGCCGATCGCTGGGCGGCAGAGCTTGATCGGCATCATGTGTCGCGGGTCGCGCTCATCGCAAGTGTATCCGGCGACGAGGGTTCGGTCGAAGTGGCCGTTCGTCGTCATCCAGATCGTTTCGTCGGATTCTTTGTGCTGAATCCGGCAGCGGCCGGTGCAAGCGACGCGGCCCGGCGCGCGTTCGGCGAGCTCGGGCTCCGGTGCGCGTGCCTGTTTCCGGCGATGCACCGGTACGAGCCTCGATGACGAGCGTGTGGTCGCCGTGTTCGAGGCTGCCGCGGCGCACCGCGGCGCCATCTTTGCGCATTGCGGCTACTTGTCCATCGAGGCGCGCGTCAAGCTCGGTCTGCCGAGCGCGTTCGATCTGAGGTGCGGCGATCCGCTGGCGTTGGCGTCGACGGCTGCGCGCTTTCCGGGCGTCCCCGTGATCGTTCCGCACTTCGGCGGCGGCTTCCTGCGCGAGGCGCTGATGGCCGCCGACGCGTGTCCGAATATTCACTTCGATACGTCGAGTTCGAACAGCTGGATCAAGTACTTTCCGGGCCTGACGCTCGCTGAGGTCTTCCACCGCGCGTTGGCGGTGGTTGGGCCTGAGCGGCTCGTGTTCGGTACCGATTCGTCGTCGTTTCCGCGCGGGTGGCGCCGCGTGATTCACGGCGCGCAGCAGACGATTCTCGACGAGCTCGGCGTCGAGCCGGCGGTCGTCGAAATGATCTTCGGGGGAAACTTCGATCGGCTCTTTCCCCTCGCGAGTAGAAAGCCATGAGGGCACGAAGAACGGCATCCTCGTGGTGATCTTCGTGTCTTCGTGGCTTTAGAATGTCGACGAATGGATCGGCGGACGTTTCTATACGGCGCCAGCGGGCTGATACTGGCGCCACTCCAGAACTTCGACGCTCGAGCCGGTGACCCCGAGACGTCTACGTGGCTGACGCTCGTGTCGCGCGTCGGCGCCGCGCGTCAGGAAGTGGTGAACGTCGGTGTTCCGTTTGCACCAGGCGTCGTCTCCGATCCCGGTCGCATCCGCATCGAGACTGAGCGACGCATCGCGGTGCCGGCGGCCCTTCGCGTCCTCGAGCGCTGGCGGGCTCGGCCAGGCACTGGCCCCGGCGAGGAATCGATTCGTTCGGCTCAGATTCAGTTCCGCTTCAACTTCGCGGATGAACGTCCCGTCCGCGTGCGGTTGCATGTCTCTGACCAAAGCGCGAGCGCCTCGGACCAACTCGTTCCGGTGCGCGACGCGCTGTTGGACGCCGACGGCCTGAAAGGCCCGCGCATCGTCGCGTTGACGACGCCCGACTGGCTGTGCGGGTCGGAGATCGTCGGTCCGCAAACGCCGTCGCATCTGTCCGGGGCGTTCAGCGGCTACGATAAATTCGTCGCGCGCAGTTTCCCCGGATCGCTGCGCTACATCGACAGCGACGTCTACCACCACTGGCTGTTCGATCGCTCGAGCACTTACTACACGCAGTACGTGCGCACGGGTGAGCGCCGGTTCCTGGACGCCGCGTACCACTGCGCGAACGTCGTGCGTATGCACACCGACATGGCCTCGCCCGACGCGGGCACGTTCACCCTGAAGGGTCCGGACGTGAAGTACGTCTACCCGCGCGCGATGCACATCCATTACTTGCTGACGGGCGATGACCGCGCGCTGGACGCCGGGAAAGCGATGGCGCGGTTCTGCCTGACGCGCTGGGATCCGCGCTATCGACCGGATCAATACATCCAGCCGCCGCTCGGCGTCGATCCCGAAAAGGACCGGAAATTCTGGAGCACGCGGCACGAAGCGTACGGTTTGCTCGGCGTCCTGCACGGCTGGGAGATGACGGGCGAAGAGGTCTACTGGCGCCGGATCGTCGAATACCTCGACGCGCTCGCGGCGCATCAGGCCCAGCCGCCCGACGGACGGCCACCCGACGGATCCTGGCGGCAGAATTGGGCACTCTACGATCCGAACGAAACGCTGCTGCCCGGCGGCGCCTCTCCGTGGATGACGGCGATCCTGCTCTCCGCACTGTTCCACGCCTGGCGGGTGACCGGCGACGAGCGGATTCCCGGCATGGTGACGCGCTGGTGCGACTTTCTCGATCGGAAAGGATTCATCGCCGACGGCACGCGCGCGCACTACGTCATCGACTGTTTCGGAGACAACCATCTCGACGAAGCACCGGGTCCGCAGGGGCAGGGGATGGAGCGGCACAGCACGGAGCTCGCGTACAGCTTCGCGATGGGACACTACTTCTCGACGAACGCGGAGCAGCGGGCGCGTTTCCGGAAACGATTCGATCGGCTCTACCACGTTGCTCAGACGATCGATGCGAACAGACCCGAGCGTTGCTACAACTGGGCGTTCCAGGCGTCGAGCCAGCTCGTCTACTTTATGACGCGCCTGCGGCCATACCGAGCGAAGGCCTGAGTTACGCAGGGGAGCGCGACGGCTTCAGCCGAGCGCTGCGGCTTTCTTGATCAGGTAGTTCCTCTCGGGAATGCTCGTGGCCTTTTCGGCAGCCGAGCGAAAGTGCGCGATCGCCCGCTCACGATCGCCCGAGCGCTCGTACAGATGTCCACGAACGGCGTCCAGGCGGAAGTGATTGGTGATTCGTGGGTCGTGACTCAATCCATCGAGCAGCGTCAATCCAGCCGTGGGTCCTTCCACCATCGCGACCGCAATCGCGTGGTTGAGTGCGACCATCGGGTTGTCCGACATCCTGGTGAGCAGCCCGTAGAGCGCGACGATCTGCCGCCAGTCCGTGTCCTCGGCGCGCGCGGCCTCGCCGTGGATGGCGGCGATGGCCGCCTGCAGCTGATAAGGACCCACGGCGCCCCTCGAGAGCGCCTGCGTCACGAGCGCCACACCCTCGCGGATCGCGTCACGATCCCACAAGCGGCGGTCTTGTTCGTCGAGCGGGACGAGCTCTCCGTCGGCATCCGTGCGGGCGTTGCGGCGTGCGTCTGTGAGCACCATCAGCGCCAGGAGTCCCGCCACCTCGCCATCATCGGGCAATAGCTGATGAACGGCTCGCGCGAGCCGGATCGCTTCGCCCGCCAGATCGCGGCGCTGCAGCGTCGCGCCACTCGTGCTCGCGTAGCCTTCGTTGAAGATGAGATACAGAACGTGCAGCACGGCGCCGAGCCGCTCGGCTCGCTCGTTTCCGGACGGCAGACTGAACGGCACATCCGACTTCTTGATGCTCTGCTTCGCCCGGCTGATCCGTTGTGCCATCGTCGCCTCGGGGACGAGGTACGCGACGGCGATTTCAGCGGTCGTGAGCCCGCCGACCGCGCGGAGCGTCAATGCAATCGCCGACGGCCGCGTCAGCGCGGGGTGACAGCACATGAAGAGGAGGACGAGCGTGTCGTCGTGATCGATGGGCATCGATTGATCGACAGATGGAATCATCCGAGGTTCAGACCCGGCAGACGCCGCTTCGCGACGACGCCGGGCGGTCTCCGATCGGATGTGATCCGTCATCCGCCGCGCGGCGACCTGAATCAGCCAGCCGCGCGGGTTATCGGGCACGCCGTCGCGAGGCCACTGTGTCGCGGCCGCGACGAGCGCCTCCTGGACCGCATCCTCGGCGGTCGAGAAGTCGCCGAACCGCCGCGTGATCGTGCCGACGACCTGCGGCGTCAGCTCGCGCAGCAGCTGTTCGTCCGACGGATTCAGCGAAGCAGACGTCACGCGTCAGCTGGCGGACCGCTCATCACCTGACGGACTTCGATGGGCATGTTGAGCGGCGTGCCTGTCGGTCCGGGCGCTGCGGATGCGCGCGCGGCGATCGCGTAGGCGCGTGGGGGGGTCTCCACGTCCACGATCCAGTAGCCCGCGAGGAATTCCTTGGACTCGGCGAATGGACCGTCCGTCACTTCCGGTGCGCCGTTCGCGGTCGCGCGCACGACCCTGGCCTGGCTCGGCATGTCGAGCCCTTCGGCGCCAACCAGCTCCCCGGCCTCCGCCAGCTCCTTGTTGAACGTCACCATGAAGTCGATGTGTGCCTTCAGGGCGTCCGGTGGCCAGTCCATCACGGCCCAGTCGCCCTTGCCGCGCGGCGCGTGCATCATCAGCATGAATTTCATTTAAGGTCTCTCCTGCGAGGGAGTCGGAGTCAACTGGCTGTTCTCGACACGATTCTAGCGGTGGGGCTCCTAGGTCGAGCGCGTCCGGCAGCTCAGGTGGTCAGGTGGGTCCCAGGGGTCAGGTGGGCCAGATGGGCTCCACAGGTCGCCTGTCGATTCCGACGCTCCGCGTTCGACTACCCGTCAGAGAGGAGCGGAGAGATGAGCGACAACACCAAGAATATTGTCTTCTGGGCGACGACGATTTTCGGGCCGGCGAGCTTTGTGATCGGGGGCGTCATCGGCCTCATGAATGGACCGGAAGTCGTGACGTCAACGCAACACCTTGGCTATCCGGCGTACTTCCCGCAGCTCCTGGGCTTCTGGAAACTCGCCGGCGCGCTCGTCGTCGCGGCACCCGGGTTGCCGCGGTTGAAGGAGTGGGCGTACGCCGGGTTCGTGTTCGACCTCACCGCTGCGTCGATTTCGCACGCGGCCGTCGGCGACCGCGCCGGCGACATTATCGGCCCGCTCGTTTTCCTCGCGCTCGTCCTCGCGTCCTATGCGCTTCGTCCCGTCAGCCGCAGGCTCGTATCGCCTGCGGCCTCCGTTTCGATCGACTCAGCAGAACGCGAGCTTGCCGCCTGATGGCTGGACGCCCAGCACTGCGTCGACCGCGTGGCTCACGCTTGGGTTCTACGACCTTCCGTCAAGCCGCTGTGCCTTCTCGCTCGCCAACGATCGAGTGGCTCGCATAGCCCTCGCATTCGATCGATGTACCTCAGAGCGACCCGGTCGGCAGCCGCAGGCGGACGCGATGCATGTGGGTTGCCACGATCGCCGCTTCAAATCACGGGCGAAATGGCGATCGCGGCGAAGGGGGCTTCGGATTGGCGCCCGGACCAGCGCGGCTGTGGCGAAAACAACTTCGGTCTGGCGCGGTGACTTGAGACTTGGGAGTTGAGAGTTGTTAGAATCGCCGGCTATGAGCAGGCATCATCGTCATAGCCGCAGGGACTTCGTCGGTCTGGCGGCGGCCGGGTTGGCCGGCGCGTCTTTCCTCAACCGGATGGGGTCCAGTCCCGTTTCCGCGCAGGCGATTGCCGGCGCGCAGGACGCCGACCTGGTCGTCTTCAACGCCAAGGTCTACACCGTCGACGCCACGGCGCCGCGCGCGGAGGCCTTCGCGGTCAAAGCCGGACGCTTCCTGGCTGTCGGCAGCAGCGCGGACATGAAGGCGCTCGCGGGCAGGAACACCCAGCTCTACGACGCGAAGCAGATGACCATCGTGCCCGGCTTCACCGACTGCCACAACCACGCGCCAGGCAACGTCCTCCTCTACGAGGTGATCGTCGGCAACCCGTTCGAAGTGGAGTTCGTGACCATCCGCAGCATCGTGGACAAGCTGCGCGCCAAAGCGAAAGACACGCCGCCGGGTACCTGGGTCGAGGGCTACTTCTTCGACGATACGAAGGTCAAGGACAAGCGCGAGCTGAACGTGCACGACCTCGACGAGGTCTCGAAGGAGCATCCCGTCGTCGTGCAGCACCGCGGCGGCCACACGTCGTTCTACAACACCAAGGCGCTCGAGATGGCCGGCGTCAACAAGGCCACAAAGGATCCGGCGGGCGGGACGTTCGACCGCGACGAGATCGGAGATCTCAACGGGCGCGTCACCGACCGCGCCCGCGGCGTCTTCAACAACATCGGCAAGCGGCAGACGTTCACCGCGGACCAGCGGATTCAGCGCGACCGCGACGGACTGGCCTACATCTCCAAGCAGTTCGTCCGCTACGGCTTGACGACCGTCCACCACGAAGGCGGCAATCTCCTCGCGCTCCAGCAGGTGCGCGAGCGCGGCGACCTGCACCACCGCGTGAGCTACGAGATGAGCGGGCCGGTACTGGAATCGATGATCACCAGCGGCCTCGCGACGGGCTTCGGCGACGAATGGATTCGGCTGGGCGCGACGTCCGAGCACACCGTCGACGGCTCGTTCTCCGAGCGGACGATGGCGCTGAGCGTGCCGTATGCGGGCACCAACCCCCCGTACAAGGGCAACGTCACGGAGACGCAGGAGGAACTGAACGCGTGGATCGAGCGCGTGCACCGCGCCGGCATCCAGACCAACTGCCATGCGAACGGCGACGTGGCGATCGACATGGTGCTGACCGCCGTCGAGCGAGCGCAGAAGCAGTTCCCGCGGGCCGATTCACGGCCGAAGATCACGCACTGCACGCTCATCAACGACGACCTGCTGCGGCGGATGAAGGCGACGGGCACGGTCCCCGCCGTGTTCACGACCTACGCGTTCTACAACACCGACAAGTTTCATTTCTACGGTGAGGAGCTGATCAGGCGCTGCATGGCGTTCCGATCGTTCCTCGATGCCGGCATCCCTGCCGCCGCAGGATCCGACTTCAGTCCGGGCCCGTTTGCGCCGCTGATGGGGATTCAGGGCATGGTGACGCGCAAGGGGTGGGACGGGGAGACGTGGGGCGCGAACCAGCGGATCAGCGTGGAGGAGGCGTTGCGGATCAACACACTCAACGGCGCCTACGCGTCGCGCGAGGAAGCCATCAAGGGATCCATTGCGCCGGGCAAGCTCGCGGACTTCGTCGTGCTTGCGGACGACCTCCATACTGTGGACAAGGAGAAGATCAAGGATATCCAGATCGTCCGCACGGTCGTCGGCGGAGCAACCGTCTATCAAGCGTGAGGAGCGATCGAGTCGGCTGCCGGCGTGAACGCCCGCAGATCGGGGCTGTGCAATAGGGGACAGTGCGTGGCACAGGTCCGAAGTACCCTCGTCGTGTGATGTCGACAGATCCCACTGGGACGGCCTCACAGGTGACAACCATGGGGAGAGACATGACTCGATCGCGACTCATTCAGGTCTGGTTTGCAGCCGTCGCGCTCATCTGCGCTGCCGGCGTGACCTTGGGCATCTCCGTGACCATGAGCACGGGCATGATGCTGGCGGCGCTCAGCCTGGTGCCTCCAGCTATCGTGTTCATGCTGTGGCCCGGTGTCCAACCGCGCTCGGCTTCAGACGTTATGCACGACACGAATCGTAGCGCCTGATGCGCACGAGTTCGCACCCGACGTAGTCAGGCGCAATGCAGGGCCGAAACCGTCATCGGGTTGCCGATGTCAAAGCGGGTCGCTCTGTCAGTCATCAAGCCGCGTGCGTGCCTTGATTCGACGCGAATCAGAATGACGTTCAAGCGGTAGTACAACGCTTCGTCAAACAGCCCCTGAGCCACAAGCGCAAACATGGGGCGCTCGGCCGTGGAAACAATTTGCGTGAGCGACCCTGTGCTGCCAATCCACGCGAGCAGCCGCTTCTGGTCGCTGGCGGTAAGACCGGTGACGTCTCTGAGAATCAACCCTCTTGTCTCTCCACCGGGAATGTCCAGTGGGGCCTGTGGCCGGTTCCAGACGACGGGTTCACCGATGTGCGGCTGCAAACGCCGCAGCACGGCGTTCGTTTCGGAGCACGGTCCCTCGAGAAGGACGTTGTGCCTGTACCTCGCGCAGGATCGCCCATTCCGCCTCACACGGTTCCAGCAGCGAAACGTCCGAGCCGCCCACAGTCATCGACCCCTCCTCATACCATCGTCTCAAACATCGTCTCGTGGACGCGAGGTTCGACGGAAGCGAAGAAGGAACGGTAGCGCAGCCATGAAGGACGCGGTGTTCAATTTTGCACACTCGATCCCCTGCTGTGCGATCCGGAACATCGCGGACGACCGCCTCTCGGAGACACTTGCATCTGGAGCGTCAGCGCATGTTCAAGCTCATTGCCACCATGAGACGCGGATCGGCGACCGATATCGCCGCTGCGTGGGCTCGTTACTCGACGATCGAGGCAGCTCGCGTTGGCTCCGTGGCGCTGCTCCGCGACGATCGCATCCTGCGCGTGATGATTGTGCGCAACGAGATTCCCCCGGCGTACGTCGAGTGGGCGGAACGGTGAGTCACCTGTCGCAGGCACCGGGAGAGCAGACGACCGTTTTTCTTCAACAGGCGGTTCAGAGCGGCCGGCCGGTCATGATTCCTGGCGCGTGGGAGACTCGCGCCGGCGATCGAGGTGTACGGCCGACGCCCGGCACGGCATCGCCGGTGCCGCCTGACGCTCGAACGACGACCGCGTTCGATCGTGAACGACTCGAGCGCGAGCGCGAGGGGGGCGGTGCGCCGAGCGAGCGCGCGGGCGGTCGTTGGGCCGCTGGTCTTTTCTCTCGCTTGCTGTCTTACTTACGCTGAACGCACGCTCGACATCACCGTCGATCTGCCTCGTGCGCTGGCTGCCCTGAAGTTCGCGCGCCTCATCCCTGCGATCCGTCTTCTCTCGCACCGAGCGCAACTTCCGCGATCGCCGTCTCATCGTTCGGCAGTCCCTCGTCGTCGAGGCCGGGCGCATTCGTGGTGGCGCTTGGGCAGCCGTCCTCGAAGGCCCCTTTGTGGATGTCATGGTCTTTCGAGCCGTGCTCAGTATCTGAGGAACGCATAGACGATGGCTCCAACTGCGAGTACCGAGAACCAGGTCACGAACCTCCGGCGTGCGCGCTGTTCATGAACGCGCCCTCGTGTGACCCAGGCGGACCAGCGGGTATCGAAATCCGGATCGAATGCGACAGGAGAAGCGACGTGAAACGGCGCCCCGACTGGAAGCGGAGCGAGGGGTTCGCGACCGATCATGGGTCACCTACCGTGAGGGTCAGGCCCTATTGTTTCTGCGGGACGCACCCAGGCGTCGACGCGATGACGAAGGCTCCGCCCAAAGAGAGCCGTGTCGAAGTTACCGCAGCCCACAAGAAGGCGTCTGTTCGCTTCTGCACACCCCTCAAGGCCGGACCATGGCAAGCTTGGTGTATGCAATCTCGAAAAAAAGCCCCAAAACACTCCCAACGGCAACGGCAACGGCGCGGCGACGGCGTCGCCGGGGTTCAACGCGCAGACGTTCCTCGAGTCGGCGGGAGTGGCGAGCACCATCGCAAAATACGGGCGAGGCGAATCGATCTTCACGCAGGGGGACGCCTGCGAGCACGTCATGTACGTTCAGGACGGCGGCGTCAAGCTGTCGGTTTTGTCGAAGACCGGTCGAGAGGCTGTCGTGGCGATGATTGGCCCCGGCGACTTTTTCGGCGAAGGGTGTCTGGCGGGGCAACCGCTTCGCATGGGAAGCGCCACAGCCTTGACGCCGAGCACGATCCTGCTCGTCGACAAGGAAAAGATGGTGGGGCTGCTGCACCAGGAGCATGCGATGTCCGACCGGTTCATCTCGCACATGCTCGCGCGCAATATCCGGATCGAAGAGGACCTGATCGATCAGCTGTTCAACTCGAGTGAGAAGCGACTGGCCCGTACGCTGTTGCTGTTGGCCCGCTACGGGAAGCAGGATAAGCCCACCCGCGTGGTGCCGAAGATCTCGCAGGAGACGCTCGCGGAGATGGTCGGAACGACGCGCTCGCGAGTGAATTTCTTCCTGAACAAGTTCAAGAAACTCGGTTTCATCGAGTACCGACGGCGAGCTCCCGCTCAAGGTCAACAGCTCGCTGTTGAGCGTCGTCCTGCACGACTGACGGGACCGGCGGCGCATGGCGACGCTCTCGCGATCCACATCAACACCCGCACCACCACGTCGCGGGCTTCCGCTCTTGACCCCGGTTGAGAGTCTTGCGGATCCGACACCATCTGAATCGGGTCGAATCGCGGCGTCACCGCATGCCCGCATCGCAGGCCAGGTGATTCTGGTCGCCCTCACCGTCGCCGGAATCTGGATCCTCTACAGACTGGAACGCGTCGCGGTGCTCCTGACGCTGACGACGTTTTTCGCCTATCTGATCGCACCGCTCGTGCGGCTTGCCGAACAGCCGGTTCGCATCGCGGGGAACGAGCGACGGCTGCCGCGAGGACTCGCGATCGCCGTCACCTATCTGTTCCTGGCAGGCGTTGGGTGGACCGTCGTTTGGATTCTGCTGCCGAAGGTCACCCAGCAGGTCGGTGAGGTCGTTGCGCAGGCGCCGGGCTACGCCACGTCGCTGCGTGTCTGGGAGCAGCGGTGGATGAGATATTACGAACGGTCCAAGCTGCCCGTGGAAGTGCGCCAGAGCATCGACCGTTCGGTGGTCAGCGTGGCGGACACCACGATCGAGAACGCCCGCGCCTCGCTGATCGCGCTCGTCGGGGCGCTGTCGTACCTGCCATGGCTCGTGTTGATTCCGGTCCTCGCGTTCTTTCTCTTGAAGGATGCGCATCGCTTCCGGCGCGCAGCCCTGGCTGCGCTGCCGCACCGTTTCCGCTTACGCGCGCGGCGGCTCTTTGACGAGCTGAACGTGGTGCTGGCGGCGTACATTCGGGCGCAGCTTCTGGCGTGCGCGCTCATCGGCAGCGTGTGCGGCGTCGCCTTTGCGATTCTCGGCGTGCCTTATGCGGTCCTGCTCGGCGTCCTTGCCGCGGTCCTGGAGTTCATTCCCCTCGTTGGCCCGTTCCTGGTCGCGGCAATCGTCACCGTCGTCGCCGCGTTCCAGGCGCCCATCCTCGCCCTGCGCGTGGCCGGCTTTCTGGCGGTCCTCCGCGTGCTTCACGATTACGTGGTCTACCCTCGTCTGGTGGGTCGTGGTCTCCACCTCCACCCCTTCGTCGTCGTGATCGCCGTCCTGGCCGGCATCGAGTTGGGCGGTGTGGTGGGACTCTTCATGGCAGTCCCGGTGGCCGCCATCATCTCGGTCGTGTACCGTCACTGGCTGGAGGAGCCCGACCGGCCACGGGTTGTTGACAACGCACTGTAATTCCATCCTCACGCGTGTGCCGGACAGCACAGACAGGCCGCGCCGTGCGTGCGACGATCGACTCAGGATTCTCCTATGCCTTACACGTACCGATCGCTTGTTTTCCTCTGGCTCATCATGTGTGCACTGTTCGCCGTGTCGGCGTCGGGAGCGCCGTCGGGCTGGTGGTTGGTCCTCCTGCTCGCGGTTGCCCTGGCGACCCCCCTTCTCGTTCTCAGGAATCCAGCCCGGGTGACCGCCACCGCATCCAAACGTCCATCGACTGCGGCGGTTTCACGGGGGTCTTCACCGTTGGATGTCGGCGGAACCGACGTTCTTCGATGGGAGAACGAAGGTGGAGCACGCCGGATCCGACCGTTGCGGGTGTGAGCATGTGCGGTCGGGTACACCTCCCGATCGCATAACCCTCCTAGAATCGTCCCCGTCGACGCGTTCTCCCGTCATCCTCGATTGTCGTTCCGTTCCAGAAGGAAGTGTCTGATGAAGAAAATCGTCATCGCTGCCGCGATGAGTCTCTGCATGGTGTCGCTGGCCGTTTTCGCGTCGGCCGATGCGTTGATTCTGAGAGACGGCACACGGGTGCGAGGAAGTGTCGTGAGCATCGCCGCGCGCACGATTACTTTCGAGGATACAAATGGCGTGTCGCGTCGCTACAACATGGACCAGGTCGATACGCTCGAATTCGCACCGGCGAATCCCCGCGACGGCGCCGTCGGGACGAGCGGGAGCAACCGCCGATTCGAGATGCTTCCGAGCGGCACGGAACTGACTGTGCGAACATCGGAAGATATCGATTCCTCGACCGCCGTTCGGGATCAAACGTTCTCTGCAATCGTCGAGCGCGATCTCCTCGACGATGCGGACACCGTCATCATCCCCGCAGGTTCTCACGCCGTACTCGTCGTGCGCGAGGTGTCTTCCGGCGGAACGACGGGCAGCCCCGATATCGTGCTCGACGTGCAATCGATGACGGTCAGCGGGCGACGCTATCTCGTGAGTACCGGCGACTTGAAGACGGACAGCGGGACGGGCATCGGCAAGAACAAGCGGACCGCCGAGACCGTCGGTGGCGGAGCCGCACTGGGCACCATCATCGGTGCGATCGCAGGCGGTGCCAAGGGCGCGGCCATCGGCGTACTGATCGGCGCGGCGGGCGGAGCCGGGGTCCAGGTGCTCAACAAGGGCAAAGACGTGCGCGTGCCCGCGGAAACACTGCTCACCTTCAGGCTGGATAAGCCCGTGAGCTTACAAGCGGATCGTTAGAGGGACATCACGATGACACATTCCTTCGTCCGCTTCAGCTCGACCGCCATCGGGGGCGCGTGGCTCGGGTCGGCCTTCCTGATCGCGGCCGTCGTCTCTGGATGCTCGGCCGAGGCGAAGGCGTTTGATCCCCGTCAGATCGAGCAACAGTATGGCGTGTCGGGCGCGTACACCGGCAGTGTCGCCACACCCGGCGGGCCGATACAAGGCACGATCGTCCCCATCACCCTCGCCGATGGCCGTAACGCGCAATTGATCATTCCGCAGCGGCAGGCTGGCGATATCCGGTCGGTGTATCTGGTCGACCGCGACGGCCTGCATCCGGTCCAGCTCAAAGACGACGCGAGCCGGCAGGATGTGATCCGCGCGCCGGCCATCGTGCAACGGCGGTCCGAGCCACAGCGCGCCACGACACGGTCGTGGGAAAAAGAAGCGCTGATCATCGGCGGCAGCGCGGGCGCGGGGACCGCGATCGGTGCGTTGGCGGGTGGAAAAAAGGGAGCAGGCATCGGAGCGGCCACCGGCGGCGTCGGCGGGCTGATCTACGACCTCCTGACACGGGATAAGAAATGAGTGACGAGCAAGTGTGTTCAGATTCTTGGAAAGAGACGGACATCAATGATTAAGACAGTTGGAGCCGCATTCGCGATCGCAGTGCTTGGGTTGGGTCGGCCGGGAGTGCGAGAGGCGATGAGCTCAACAAGCTGACGATTCTCACCTTCAGTCAGCCAGTGGAGATCCCAGGCCACGTGCTGCCTGCGGGCACATACAGGTTCCAGCTGGCGGATTCGATGGGCGACCGCCACATCGTGCAGGTCTTCAACACCGACGGATCGAAAATCATCGCAACCGTGATGGCGATTCTGGACTACCGGCTCAGGACGACGGACCAGACCGTGATCAAGTTCAATGAGGTCCCCCGCGGGTCCCCCGAAACGATTCGGGCGTGGTTCTATCCCGGCAACAACGTCGGGCAGGAGTTCGTCTATCCGAAGGCGCGCGCGATGCAGCTGGCGAAGGCGTCGAAAGCCGTCGTGCCCGCGCTAGCCGTTGACGTGGCCGACGACGCGGCGCTGAAGACCGCGCCAATCATTGCCGTGACACCCGAGGAGAAAGAAGTCCCCGTCACAGCGGCCATTCAGACGACTCCCGAAGAAAGAGTCGCGACGGTTCCCACAGGTTCGTCCGTGGCGGGCACCACCGGCAGCGATCAGACAGATCGGTCTGCCAGGAATACCAGACAGCTCCCGCGGACGGCGAGCGAATTGCCGCTGATCGCGCTGCTCGGTTTCGGGTTCATCGCAGTCGCCTTCGGGCCTGATGGCCTTTGGCAAGCGCGCGACGACCTCCGCCTTGTAACGACCTGGCTGTGCCGCGGGATTGGGTGTCCCGCGGCGTGAGAAGGTGCTCCGTGAAGTCTCTACTCCCCGCCGTTCTCCTGCTATTTCAGGCCGTCATCAGCGTCCGTTCCGAGCTGGTGACGGTCCCCGTCACCGTGACCGACACCCACGGCCAGCAGGTGAACGGATTGATTCAGGAGAATTTTCGGGTGTTTGAAGACGGACGTCTGCAGCCGATTGCGGTGTTCCATCACGGCTACGCGCCAGTAACGCTCGGCCTGGTCGTCGACCGCAGCCAGAGCATGCGTCCCAAGGACGACGCGCTCCTGACCACGCTGTCGGCGCTGTTGCAGACGAGTCGCCCGGACGATGAGTTGTTCGCGGTCGGATTCAACGATCTCGTCTCGTTCGCACTCGCGCCAGGCCGACAATTTACCAGCGACGTCGACGAGATCGAGACCAGGTTGTCGGCGATGCCGGCCGAAGGGCGCACGGCGTTGTACGACGGTGTTGCCCAAGCCCTCCAGCATCTCCAACTCGGACACGGGGAGAGGCGCGCCTTGATCGTCGTCAGCGACGGTGGAGATAACGCGAGCTCGCTGATGTACTCCGAGGTCTTGACCCTGGCGCGGCGATCCGATGCAGTCATCTACGCCATCGGGCTCCTGAAAACGACGCAGGCCCAGGAAGACGAAGACATGGGACTGCGCAAGCGGCTCTGCAAAGACACCGGCGGGGTTGCGGTATTTCCGCGGACGACCGGCGAGAACATCGCACTGTCGGCACGAGTCGCTCGCGACATCCGGGAGCAGTACATGCTTGGCTTCGTCCCCGGCGCGCCGACAGACGGACACGCGTTCCGGAAGATCACAGTCACGATTGCGGCGCCGGGCCAGAGCCGGTTCTCTATCCGCGCTCGTTCCGGCTACATCGTGGCAGAAGACAAAGCCAAGCCATGAGCCGGAGCCGTCACGCGGCGCGGATCGTGGCGCGCGTGCTCCTTGCGGCGGGCCTCCTCGCGCTCGGCTACGTCGCATACGTCGTCATCGATGCAAAGGACTATCAGGCCATCGAGCATCGGCGACTCGAAGATGCCAGAGCGAACGTGTCCGCGGTGGCAGCCGTGGTCGATGGACGTGCGATTGGCGAGATTCAGATTCCGCGACTCAGGCTCAGTGCCGTTGTCGTCCAGGGTGATTCGGAGACGATTCTTCAACGTGCGGTGGGACACGTCGCCGATACAGCGATGCCCGGCGAATCAGGGAACGTCGTGCTGGCAGGCCATCGCGACACATTCTTCAGACCACTGAAACGGGTGCGTATCGGCGACGCGATCACACTGAAAACCCGGAGCGGTGACTTCGAGTATCTCGTGGAATCGACGGCTGTCGTCGGTCCCCCCGACGTGCAGGTGCTCGAACCTTCACGTGAACGCATACTGACACTGATCACCTGCTTTCCGTTTGGGTTTGTGGGCCCGGCGCCAGATCGCTTCATCGTCCGAGCTCGCGAAAGAGCGAAACCCGATGACAGGCTGTTCCACGCGCCCTAACGCCAGTCTCAAGACAGGACCATGTACATGTTGGTGTCCAATACTGCTCGACAAGAATCAGGTCACCGTCGCCCGCATACGGCGCCGATGGCGAGTCCGTTTCTCGAATTCGACCTCACGGCCGAAATCAACCAGCTTCATCGTGAGACGACGTGGCGTACCGGGCGAAACGCGAAAACGCTCATGAAGTACGACGACTTCCGCGTCGTCCTCACGGCACTCCAGGCGAACATGCGCATTCCCGAACACAAAACCGAGGGGCGGATCTCGGTCCACATGCTGTCAGGCCACGTCCGCCTCAATGCTTCAGGACGTACGTTCGATTTGCGCCCCGGCAGTCTCGTCGCACTCGATCAGGGAAGCGCGCATGACATGGAAGCGCTTGAAGAGAGCGCCTTTCTGCTGACGATCGCCTGGCCCGGCAGGACTGTCACGCATCGCGACACCGTGTGACCAGGAGGCGATCGACGACGTTCCGACGCGGGCGCGCCCCCCGGTGAAAGCCCGCACGGTGCTGAGTCTGGGTACGCCGCGAGGTGCGCCGGCGCGTCGCCGCTGTGCTCAAACGAACAGACACTCACCGGCCATCGGCGCAAACTGTCGTGTGTAGGATTCGCGGATCGCCTCCGCTCGTGTTGGCGGGACAGGGCGACTCGCACTTGAAAGGCAGATCGCCATGTTGTTTACAATCGCCGTCATTCTCCTGATCGCCTGGATGCTCGGCCTCGTCGGTACGTTTACGGTCGGTCCGATCCTCCATGTGCTGTTAGTCGTCGCCATCGTATTGTTCGTCCTCGGGCTGCTGAGCGGCCGACGCAGTTTGGCGTAGTCGCCCGAGCGGCATGACCCCAGTGGAGGCTTCAGACGTCGAGGCTGCTGTGGGTAGAACAAGCCGCGGGATCGGCGACGCGATCGCGCGGGTCGGCAAAGAAGTGAACCGGTGACATCAAAAGGAGGGCAGAGAAGGTGATCCTCTGCCCTCGCATGGACTATCGGCTCGTTGCGTCTTCGCTCTACGAACCTTGCCCAGTGCGTTCATCACTATGTGCGAGTGGAGTTGTTCACGCTGTGCTCTTCTGGACAACGCGCACGTCGTCCCCCGGATCAATCGCGACCACGGATTGCGATCGATACGTGCCGGAATGAACAGACACCTCGAGGCCGCGTCGCTATCCTGAAGTTCGGAAGACACCCGATCTCAATTCGGGTCAGGACGAGGGAGGGCGGTTATGTCTGGCAAGAACACGGCAGTATTTGGTATTTATCCGACTCACGAGGCGGCGGACGCCGCCGTTGACGCGCTGAGAGTGCGCGGATTCCGAAACACCGACATCTCGGTCCTCTTTCCGCAGAATGCAGGGTCGAAGGACTTTGCCCATCAGAAGGGCACAAAGGCGCCCGAAGGCGCGTCCGCCGGCGCGGGATCGGGCGCGGTGATCGGTGGAGCGCTGGGCTGGCTGGCTGGCGTTGGCGCCCTGGCGATCCCTGGCCTGGGCCCGTTCATCGCGGCGGGGCCCATCATGGCGGCTCTGGCGGGAATGGGAGCCGGTGGAGCGCTGGGCGGCATCACGGGGGCTTTGATCGGCCTGGGGATGCCGGAGTACGAGGCCAAGCGCTACGAAGGCCGGATGCGGAAGGGCGGCATTCTGCTCTCGGTTCACGCAGACGACTCAGACTGGACGAGCAAGGGCAAGCAGATTCTCGAGCAGACCGGAGCGCTCGACATCGCGTCAGCCGGTGAAACCAAAGGGGACTTCGGCAACACGGATCGTCCACAGGCGCGCCACGTTAATGAACCACGCGTCGAAGTGCTGCCCGTGGTCGAATCGGCAGGTGCGGTCGAGCCGGTCGTCGAGGTCGTGAAGCGGTGAAGGTGATTGCGGCGCAGGTGGGTGTGGGCGCCGTCGCGCCCGTCCGGGGAAGTCCTTGTGTTCGGCACGGCCTATCACGTTGGAGCCGTCGTCGCATTGTTCTTCTCGCCTGCGCCTCTTTTGCGGTCGTCTCTTTTCTGGCTGTCGTCATTCCCGTCGCGAGCGCCATTCATCACCTCTACTTCGACCGTACGAACCTTCCGGACTTGGGATCCTTCACGCGGTTCGAGTTTTCGACGATCGGTCACGTCTACGATACGAATGGTCAGCCGCTCATCGAGCTCGCCCGAGAGTATCGACAGCTCAGCTCATACGAAGACATTCCGCCGATTGTTCGTGAAGCAATCCTGGCCGCCGAGGACAAGCGCTTCTTCTCACACAACGGCGTGAGCTATGCGAGCCTGCCTCGCGTGTTGTTGAAAGTCAGGGTCGGCACCTTGATGGCGCGCCTCGTGAGCGGCGTCAGGCGAGAGTTCAACAGCGCGGCGATCTTCCCGCAAGGGGGATCCACGATCACGCAACAGCTCGTGCGAGGTCGTTTTATTCAGGATCACGCAGCGCAGGAGAATGGCGATCGAATCGCGCACGCTGGTGTCGTGGCTCGCGCCATGTCTTCGGCAATCGGCGCTCGAAGCGTGAAGATGCTCGCTCGCAAGTGGGAGGAGATTCGGCTCTCGCTATGGGTCGAACAACAGATGCGCGAGCGGTTCGGGTCAAAACGCCGGGCGAAGGAAGAAATTCTCGCCCGCTACGTGAGCCTCGTGTACATGGGGAACGGTCAGTATGGATTTGCGACGGCGGCGGAATACTATTTCGGCCGACCGCTGTCCACATTCACGGCCGACGACGCCGACAAGGCGGCGCTCCTCGCGGGGATCCCAAAGTCCGCTCAGTATTACGCGCCAACCGCAAGTGACAGCACGCGAGTCCTTCGCCGCAGGGATCAGATCCTGGCTCTGATGGCGGCCGATGGTTTCATTTCGGAAGACACGATGAAGGCCGCCGCCAAGCGTCCGCTTCCGGCCGTGGGGCGACATACAACGTCGGTGGTCCCTTCGTCGGCGGTCATCGAACATGTCCTCAATGAAGTCCAAGCCACGCACACCGATCTCAGTATTGACGATCTCCTTCAGGGACGCGTGCAGGTGTACACGACGGTCGACGCCCGCGTGCAGCGCATCGTGAACGAGGCGTTGGAGCATGGGCTGGAGCGGTACGAGAAGAGGCATGCGAGCGCTCGCGGGATGATCCAGGGCTCGGTCGTGGTCCTGAAGAATGCCGATGGAAGCATTCTGGCGGAGACCGGTGGCCGGCAGGTCTATCGCGGTCGCCCGACGTCCTACAGCGACTTCAACCGCGTCACCAAGTCGCTGCGACAACCCGGGTCCGCCATGAAGCCGATCGTGTATCTGGCGGCCTTTCGTCATGGGGACTTCACGCTCGAGACGCTCGTACCCGACGAGCCCATCAGTGTGCCGGACGGCGATGCGGACACGCCAAAGTGGATCTCGAACTACGACGGCCGCTTCAAAGGCCTGATCCCCGTCCGGGAAGCGCTTGCGGAATCGAGAAACGCGGTCGCGATTTGGATCACGGAGCAGATTGGGATCGACGCCGTTCTGCGGACATCGCGCAGTCTCGGGGTGCAGACGCGACTGCAGCGCTACGCGACGACGGCGTTGGGGGCGTCGGAAGTCAACCTCCTGGAGCTGGCAACAGCCTACCGGACGATTGCGTCCGGCAGGGTCGTGTCGCCGTACGTCATTCGTCAGATCGTCCGCGGATCGGGTGACGTGATCGCAAGCGGCCCGCACGCCGGCGTCCGGGTCGCGATCGACGACGACGCGCTTGCGCTGATTCAGGAGGGTCTGCGGAGTGTCGTGCGCATCCCAACGGGCACGGCGCATGCCCTGGACTCACGCGCCTTTCCAATCGCCGTGATGGGAAAGACCGGCACGACCAATGACTTCAAAGACGCGCTCTTCGTCGGCTCGACGTATGGAGCCAGCGGTGTCACCGTCGCGGTTCGCATCGGTTTCGACGACGCTCGGTCCCTCGGCTCGAAAGAAACGGGTGGACGAGTGGCCCTTCCGGTTTTTCAGGAAGTGATGCTGCGGATGTACCGCGACCAGCTCGCCGGCCCGGCGCCGTCGTTTCCGACGCAGATGGAGCAACGCATCACACGGTACCTCCAGGGCGATGTGCCAGCGCCTGTGGTGGACACCGTGACATCCGTCTCCGCGACCAGCGCTCCGCGCGAACGTGCGTCACCGGCGGAATGGGCCTGGCTCCTGGGTCACGCCACCCGCATGCGCCCGCCGACCTAGCCCGAGCCACGTCAGGACCTGCCGGCAGTTCATCACCTTCGCGTCATCGACAGCATTCCGTTCTCGAACGAGCCCTCACACGAATCGGTTCCGGAGTACGTGGTCTGGAGCTGGTCCGTGTTGGCCCTCGATGCCGAACCCATGAGCGTTGCGGTGCACGCCGGCGTGGGATCGCCGTCGGCGCCGGCAGCGAAGAACATGGTCAGGGTCATCCCGGCGCCCGAGATCGTTCCCGTGAACGTGCCGCTCTTGTTGCGATGACAGGATCCGCAGGAGCCGTCGGCCGGATTGACCGCCTGCGTCTTTACGGTTCCCACGACTGAAGTTCCGGTTTGGGTCAGCGCCCAGGTGACGAGCGTCGCGCCTTGAGAGTCCATTCCCGTCCCGGTCCACGTGCCCGTGACACCAGAAGAGAGTATGGAGGTGGTGCTGGTCGCCGGGGAGGGTGCGGCAGGCGGCGAGGCGCACGCGACCGCCGTCAGCGCAAATGTCGTCGCCAGGAGGATTCGGGCGGCCGACTGCATCCGTTCCATTCTACGCTCGCGAGCGCGCGTGTATGCTGAAAGGATGAGCGAAGGGAACGCACGGATCGTCTACTCGACGGCGTCGGGCCGTACCTGTCCGACGTGCGGCTGGCCTGCGACCGACTGCAAATGCAGCAGCCAGTCGAAGCGAGACGCACCACTGCCGACGCGCATCGTCGCCAAGCTGCGGACGGAGAAGAAGGGGCGCGGCGGCAAGACGGTGACGGTTGTCTACGAACTGCCGCAGAACCAGTCGTTTCTAAAGGCACTCGCCGGCGAGCTGAAACGAGCCTGCGGCGCGGGCGGTGCGGTCGTCGAGAACACGGTGGAGATTCAGGGCGAGCTTCGCGACCGCATCCACGCGCTGCTCACGAAAAAGGGATGGATCGTCAAAGGCTGATGGTATTCACGAAACGCCTTCGCGCGCGCATCCGGAGCGGGAGAATCCGGTGCAGCATTCGCGTCTGGACGCGTCCACACGTGAAGGTGGGTGGTCGCTACCCGATGGACGATGGCCACGTCGTCGTGGATTCGATTGCGGCGATTACGCTCAACGACGTCACGTACGATCTGGCCCGTGAGTCGGGGTTCGAGAGCGTGGATGATCTGCTGCGAACGGCGAAGCACGGCCGCGGTGAAAATGTCTACTTGATTCGGTTCCACTACCTGCCTCCGGGCGCGTGGGATACGCCTGGTCGGAGACATCACCAGGGATCGGATCGGCCTGAACGCAAAAAGGCCGGCGCGTAGGCGCCGGCCTCATCCGTGCAGAAACGTTGACTTCTACTGCCGCTCTAGCGTCGTCGATTGCATCGAGCGGCGCTTGTCCTGCTCGATCTTGAAGTCTTCGTCTTTCATGTAGACGATGTTGATCCACGCGTGCGCCATTTCGTCGACAGTGCGATCGCCCCAGCCGACCCATTGATTCGGATCGGGATTGCTCTTCTTGGCGCTCGTGTTGTCGTGCCACGCCGTCACCTTGAGGATCGTTCCCTTCGGTAACAGCGGCGCCACGTCGTCGGCATAGACGTAGGTGGTCATCCAGTTGAAGTTGAAGTCGCTGACCAGGCTGATCACCTGCTTCTGGCCGCTCGGCAGGATCGCTTCGAGCATCATCGCCTTGCCGCGCAGGTGCATGTGCGCCTGGAAGCTTTCGATGCGGGCCGCTTCACGCAGCGTCGTGAAGCCTTCCTCGACCGCCACGGTGTTGGGGCGGATGTCCAGCGTGCCGAGCGCAGCCGGAACGAGCGACAGCGTGTTGCGGTACTTCGGCTCCTGTCCCTTCGGGTAGAAGTAGATCCCCATTTCGACCTTGCTGGTGATCTCTTCGCCAGCCTCGGAGTAGTGGATATCCCAGCGGAATTTGGAACCGGGCAGGAGCAGCTTGCCCGTGTCCGGCCGCATCATCTCGCCCTGTTTGCCGACCGCCCACTCCATGAACGGGGTCGGCAGACCCGGCACCGCCGGCGCGCCGGGCTCGCTCTGCTCGAGGTACGCAATCGCGTGATGCGTGATCTTGCGACCCTTGATCGTCTCGGGCCGGATCTCAATCGCGCGAACCCAACGCGGCTCCGTGATGCCCGACGGGGTGACACGTTTGTCCCAGACGTCCTGCGAGACGGCCGGCATCGTGAAGTCGTACGACTTGATGATCAGGTCCGGTTCTTTTTGTCCGAACACTGCAGCGAAGTTCCAGCCCTGTCCGTCAGGCCACTTCTTGGCCGGGGGCATGTCGTTCGGATCGCCTTGCGGCGCACCGGCGTCGATCCAGCGGACGATCGTGTCGACCTGGTCGTCGGTGAGGGATCGGTCGTTCTTGAACTTCTGAATACCGACGGTCCGATCGATCTGCCACGGCGGCATCTGGCGGTCGGTGACCCGCGCCTTGATCGAGCGCGCCCACGGCCGCGCCTCGGCAAAGGTCATGAGCGACATCGGCGCGATCGAGTCGGGCCGGTGACACGCCTCGCACTTCTCCTGGAAGATCGGCGCGATGTCCTTGGTAAACGTCGGTGCCTTCGCCGCGTTCGCGGCTGCGGCCGTCCCTGATACGACGAGAGCAGCGGTCAGCGTGCACGCGCCGACCACAACGTTCCGCGTCTGCCCGGGCTTCAATCCCATCATGTTCGCGCTCCGTCTTAGATTCTACCGCACCGTCACTCTTACGTAGGTGTTGGTCCAGCAGCACTGGAACCCGAAGCCGCCTTCGCCAGATTCGTCATTGGCCTGGACGCGGATTATGTAATCGCCGGGGGCTGCGAAGGTCGCCGTCGAGGTGACCATGTCGCCCTGCTTCGGGACCGAAACGCGCACCTTGTCGAAGGTGACCTTCCCGGGTCCGCGGAACTTATGCAGAGATACAGTCGCGACGGTGCCCTTGGGGAGCCCAAATCCCGGCGGCGCTTCCTCCACTTCTCCCTTTGCCTTTGGATCTTCCACCCAGACGTTGATGGCGACCGGCTGGTTCACGGTTCCCGTCAAGCTGGCGGAGGCGCTCGTCGGCGGCCCGGTCACTTTCGCGCCGCCCTGTGAGAAGGCAAGCACCGGCGGCTGGTTGCCCATGCCCAGTTCCTTGAACGGGCTGACCGGATAGCCCTTGTTCAACGTGAAGGGCACCGATTGGGTCTCGCCGTTCGACACGATGGTCCACGTAATCGTCTTGTTGCCGAAATCTTTCGGCACCTTGACGACGAACACCCCCCACTGCCGTCCGATCTCAAAATGCGTCGGCTGCCCCTGGTCGGGGCCGCCTGGTTCAACGCGGTTGTTCGGCCCCACCGGAATGTCGAGGGCTTCCTTCGAATTCCGGTTGAAGTAGCCGATGAGCATGCTGAAGGTGCCGTCGGCATTGGGGTACCAGCCTTCGTAGGCGGGCGTAATGCTGGCGCCGCGCTCGCGCGGCGGATCGAGCGGCAGATTCGTCTGTGGACGCTGCGCGCCTGCGGCGACCACGCAAGTCGCTGCGATGGCGAGGCTCGCGCCGGTCACCGAGCGACGATGTTTCGTGAACACTGATGCACTCCGTTCTCCGCGATTCGGGGGAGCCTCTATTCTACAGGTGCCCGCCCGACGAACTCTACATCTACTCCGGACGCACTCGTAGGCCGAGTGCTCGTCCAGCCTTACGGATGCGATCATCCAGGGCGAGCAGCTCGAGTCCTGCGACCGCCGAGCGAGCCACGATCGCGGAGGCGAGATGGATCGCATCCAGTGTTCGAATCGGCTCGCCAGGGAAAGGCTGGCGTGCGCGCTCGACAATCTCGGGCCCGAGACGGAGGACGTGCCAGTGGGCAGCCGCTGTCGTCAAATGCGCCCGTCGATCCGCGGCTTCGGCCTCCGTCAGTTCGCCGAGCGCGGCCGCGCGCAGGAGGACACGCTCGGACTCGATGATTGTGAGGTCTGAGGCGACGACGATCTCGGCTCCCGCTAACAACTGGCGAACCTGTTGACCTGCGCCTTCATCGAGAAGCCAGGCAAGGACCGCACTGGACTCGGCGTACACGCTCAACGGGTACCGCGCTCGTCATCGAGAAGCTGCGCAGCAGTCCGCTTGCGCCGGCGCGAACGCGGAAGCGCGGGGTACAGGTTGGCGTCCCCAGGCGAGCCGAGGGTTGCGAGCTCCCGCTTCGCGAGCGCGAGCAGGCCTGGCGGAACCGAGAGGTCGGTGGGCGCCTGGCCCGGGGGCGTGAGCTCGGCGACGACGACGCCACGATCCGTGACCAGTACACCTTCCCCCGACCGCACCTGTCGGATGTACTCGCTCAAGCGGTTCTTCAGCTCCCGCACGCCGACTGTCTTCATCAGGTCAATGTAGCCTCACGTAGCTACATTGTCAACCCCGCTCGTGTCACCTATGTCTCGAGAATGATCTGTCACCCAGATGACCGGACTAGACCGCGGGGGGTCGAACCAATGTCCGTGGCGCCGTACGCCGATACCCAATAAGTGCTGACCTCGCGACACTGGCTCGCTGCGGCGGCTGTCCTGCTGGTTCCGCTCGCGATCGACGCGCGGCAACAGACGTCGAATACGCGTTCGGGCTGGCCGTGCGGCGCGCGGCTCGATCCGTCGTACTTTCAAGTGGCCGAAGGAACGGGCGGCCAGCTGCTGTTGATGGCTCCCGAAGAAATCGGCGACTCCGCCCGGCTGCTGACGGCTTTCTCATCACACCCGCAGACCATCTTCCGGCTCGCCGGGACGGTGCCGCCCGGAGTTCAGGAGTTCGCCGTTCCAATCGATCCGTCGGTCGAAAGCGCGCTCTTCTCGGTGTCGGTGCAGTGCCTCCAGATCGCTGACGTCTTGCGCCCGTCGGGAGAACAGGCCGCCGGCGACGGTGTGACGGACCTCTCGAACTTCCGCGCCGAGCGCATGGTCCTCGTCGCGCGGCCGGAACCGGGCACCTGGACGATACGCGTCGCCGGGAGCGGCGTTGCCGGCGTGGTCGTGCAGGCGCGAAGCGCGCTCACGCTGGCGCAAGTCGCATTTGCCCCGGCCGGAAGCCCGACCTTCTCGTCAGTTCCCAGCGGTGGCGTCGAGAACGTCGTCAGAATCCGCGTGAGCGGCCAGCTCGCCGAGGTCCGTGCGTCGGTCATGACCGGCGTCTTCGAGCGAATCGCGCAACTGCCGCTTGCTTCCGGTGACGGGGAAGGCGAGTACGTATCGCGCTTCACGCCGGGCGCGGACGGATTCCGAGTACCTGGTCGCTGGGAAGGACCGCGGAGGCTTCGCGTTCCAGCGCATGCAGGCGCCGCTGCTGACTCCGACGCGTTGACAAGCGCGTCACCGCAGCGCGATGTCGGCCAGTGGCTGCCCGAAGGAGACCTGGTCCGTGGTCAGCGCACGCCTGTGCCGCGCAGGTCCACGACACGCGCGTCCCTCGGCAGCTCGAACAGGCTCGCGTCAGGCTCCGATGGATCGATGTGTGTGACGTTGAACACCTCGGCACCGCCGCGCGGATCGACACGTTTGGTCACGAGGTTGATCCCAAGGCGCGCCGAGTACCAGAACTCCTTCGTCACCGCAATCGGGCGATCGACGCCGGTGAGCGTCAGCGTCTGCGTCTCGCGAGAGCCTACCGTCTCGATTCCGTCGATCGTCTGTGTCCCCAGACTTTCGGTCGTCACCTTCGCGTTGCGATACGCCGGCGGCGACGGGGGCAGCGTCATGGCCGCAGCGAATGCGCGCAGCTCGCAGACCTTTCGCGCGCGATCGCAGATGCTGGCCACATGCTGTTGGGGATCGCTGATCTCTGTCTGCGTAAGGCGCGTGGTCTGCACGTCGCCGTCCGGGGCGAAGTAGCGCCGCTCCTGAAACACGCGGCCGCGTGCGTCGCGCGCGATCGTGCGGTGGTTCTTGATGACCTGCGTCGCGCCGTCCTGCAGATACTTGGTCCACTCGGTGACGACGATCGCCGTGAACGGCGCGTTCGGCATCGGTGGAATGAAGAGCGACTGGATACGCTCGACGGTCCCGCCGTCGGGTGCATGTGGCGCCTGTCCCGCGAGCAGCCTTGAAGAGATCGACATGGCGGCCAGCGCGAAAACGGTCGGGAACACGCGGAGTCGCATCTTCATGGGTCCCTCGCCGTGAAAGCGGACGTACGATCGAATTCTGGCAAATTCGGTCGGCACGTTCAATCGCCGGCGAGACGCCCCGTGGGCCGCGTTGTGAAAGCGTCAAGAAATCATCGGTCTTTGGCCGTGAGCTGGCCGGATGAGGAATCGTTCAGGCGGCGGAGCAGCAGTCCCGCGCCGCGCGCCCGCGCGTCGCGCTCGAGCGAGGTTGCGTCATCGACCGCCGCCGACCGCTCTTCCGCGTGGTCGATCAGCACGAGCTTCGTGCGGCATTCGAGATCGGCGAGCACGCAGTCGCAGGCGATCAATCGGCTGGCCGGATTCAACGGCCAGATCAAGTCGAAGGACGATGTGACCGTCGGCTATCAGCTGATGGCGACCGGGCAGGACAAGCCCGTGCTGCAGAACGCGCTCAATGGGAAGGCGAAGTCCGACGGGGAGGACGTGTTGACGCCGCTGCTGCTGAAGGCGGCGGAGGCAGTTCTGAGCGAGGTAGCCGGCAATCACCCATGTAACCGGAATAGACCCGCGAGATGCGGCGGCGTCCATGGCACTCAGTGATGGGCCACAGACCGTCCCACAGTTCACAACCCCGAGCGGTGTAAAGTGAGCGCGCGGGACCCGCATAACGTGGCCACATTCGGATCCGAGCCCCTCGACGTGGGCCGCGTGCTCGATGCCGGCCGCATCAGCTCGCACCACCTCTGGCTCGTCCTGTTGACGGCGCTCGCCATCATCTTCGACGGCATCGACAACCAGCTGCTCGGGATCGCCATTCCGGCGCTCTCCGCTGACTGGAGCGTGACGCGTGCCGCATTTGCGCCGGTTGTCGCGCTCAATTCGCTCGGCATGATGGTGGGCGGCGCCGCGGCCGGGTTGATCGGCGACCGCACCGGCCGCCGCTCGGCGCTCGTCGGCAGCCTGGCGCTCTTCGGCGTCGTGACCATGGCTGTCGCGCTCGTCAATGGGCCCTCCGGATTGTCAGCGCTGCGTTTCCTGACGGGCCTTGGACTGGGCGGCGCGCTTCCGAACGCCGCGACGCTTGCCGCCGAGTACGTGCCGATCCGCTACCGCCCGCTTGCCGTCACGATGACCATCGTCTGTGTCCCGGTCGGCGGCACGCTGGCCGGCATCGTCTCGATCCCCTTGCTGCCCGCCATCGGTTGGCGTGGGCTCTTCGCGCTTGGGGGAGCCGCGCCGGTCGTTCTCGCCGCGCTTCTCGCGCGCGTGCTCCCGGAATCGCCGCGTTTTCTGTCCAGCCGACCAGAGCGGCATCGGGAGCTCGCCGCCGCGCTTCGTCGAATGGGGCATCCGATTGGCCCGGACGCGACGTTCGACGTCGTACCGCCGTCCCGATCGCGGCGGTCGATGACGACGCTGTTTGGTGGGGATTTGCGAGTCGATACGCTTGCGCTGTGGGCGGCGTTCTTTTCGTGTCTCCTCGCCGTGTATCTCGCCTTCAGTTGGCTGCCGTCAATTCTTGCCGCGGCAGGCCATGGCGCCGCGGCAGCCAGTGGAAGCCTGACGGTCTTCAATCTCGGCGGCGTGGTCGGCGCGGTCGCCGGCGGATGGGCCATCTCGCGCTTCGGCTCGAAGACGGCCATGCTCTTCATGACCGCAGGTGCCGTCGCCGGCGCGACGGCGCTCGGCCTCATGGACATCAGCTCGCAGGCCCGGATCGTGGAGATCTTCGCCATGCTGGCGGTCATCGGCGGCTTGATCAACGCCGTGCAGGTGACGATGTACGCGCTGGCAGCGCACGTCTATCCAACCGCCGTGAGAGCCACCGGCGTTGGCGTGGCGGTAGCGATCGGCCGTGGCGGCGCTATTCTGAGCGGCGTGGCTGGCCCGATGGCGCTCGACTATCACGGCACCGCGTCGTTTTTCGGACTCATGGCGGCAACGTTGGGCGTCACGTTCGCGGCGCTCGCCGTGATTCACCGGCACATCCCGCGTCCGTCCGAGCCGATGGCGCTCGAAGGAAATACCGAACGGTCAGACTGAAACGGTCGATGTTGACAGTTGCCGGATTTAGCCCCGCGTCGGCCATGACTGGCTGGTCGTAGTCCAGACGCTTCGAGGTCAGGGTTTGGAATTGCGATCACTTTCAATTCTGACCACCGGGACTCAAACTCACGTACGCGCATCCAACACACACGCCGCCTCCACGCAAACACCGTCGCTTCGCCAGCGTCAGCGGTGATCCTCAAGCGGAGTGTCTCTCACCGGCCCGTAGTTGCCAGCTTTCATTCTCATCGACCTTCGTCGCGACGTGAACCGGATCACGACGGAACTCGTGATCCCGCCTGAATGCCGTCGCGTCTCGTCCTAAGTGAACGATGCTCTCGAACATCCAGGCGGCGCGGCGACGATCATGCGTACGTCCTCGTTGAACGAGTCAGGACGCGCGACCGGCGCCGCTCAAGCTGCTGGCGAAGTTACGCCGGCAGCTTGGCGCCCAGCACCTCCAACGGCTCGATCGCCGGCGGCGCCGCGAACAGCGTGGGCGCTTCCGCCATCAGGGCCTGCGCAATCGGCCCGTTCAGGTGACGCTGCCGTCCGGCTTCGTCGCCGAACGCGTCGAAGATCGCGAACGTGGTGGGTCCGAGGCGCAGGGCGAACCACATCAGCGTGGTCGCTTCCTGGTTAGCGAGGGCGAGACCCTGGCGCAGGAAGTCGACGACCTCCTTCTCCTTGCCGGGTTTGGCCTCGAGGCGGGCGAACAATGCGAGCTTCATGACGCTTCTCCTTGGATCCGAGGGCTCCGATGTGGAGCCGTCGTCTAGAACCGAAGATTAGCTGTCTGCTGCGTCTGGAGCTATTGACAAGAACGCCATTGTTGATATCGTTCTTGCCATGAGAGTATCTGTCCTGGCGTTGGACAATGTCTTCGACACCGGCCTGGCGACGGTCCTCGACGCCTTCCAGACGGCCAACGAACTCGCCGAACTGTCGGGGCTATCGTCATCCCGGTTCGACGTCACGGTCGTCGGCGTCCGGAAGCACGTCAAGACGTCCCTGGGGTTCACGGTGCCGGTTCGGCCGGTGGGGAAGCGGGCTCCGGATTGCGTGGTTGTACCTGCCATTGGCTTCAAGATGCCCGATGCGCTGCAGCGAGCGCTCGCGAGGCCCGACATCCGCGATGCAGCCGCGGTGCTTCAGCAGTGGGCTGAGGGTTTAGCGACCATGAGCGCGGCCTGCATCGGCACCTTCGTACTCGCCGAGTCCGGCCTCCTCGACCATCATGATGCGACCACTACCTGGTGGCTCGCGCCGCTCTTTCGCTCGCGCTATCCCACGGTGCGGCTTGACGAATCACACATGCTCGTCAAATCAGGACAGGTCGTCACCGCCGGAGCGGCGTTGAGTCACATGGATCTGGCGCTCTGGCTGATTCGGCAACACAGTCCGAAGCTCGCTGCCGTGACGGCGAAATACCTCATCGTGGACTCGAGGCCGTCGCAGTCCGCGTATGTGCTGACCGATCATCTGATTCACAACGATCCCCTGGTGGAACGTTTCGAACGATGGGCTCGCACCAGGCTGGCGCACGGGTTCTCCCTGGACGAAGCGGCGAAGGCGGTCGCAGCCAGCAAGCGGACGCTTGCGCGCCGTATGCACGCGGTGCTGGGCAAGTCGCCCCTGTCCTACTTTCAAAGTCTGCGGGTGGAACGCGCGGTCCATCTGCTGAAGACCGGCAATGAGAGCGTCGATCAGATTGCCGCGCGTGTCGGCTACGCTGATGGCGTTACCCTGCGGACACTCCTGCGACGTCACTTGGGTTATGGGATCAGGGAGATTCGCAGAGCGAATTGACCTCTGGTCCGCGTGGGCAGGAGATCCGAGGCGATGAAGACACCGCGTCGCCTCCATTCGTGCATCAGGCGGCACTGCGCATTCTGAAAAGTTGTGAGCCTGCTGCCACGAACCATCCTCCGAAGGACAACTCGCAGACGAGCGTCAGAACGGGCCCGATAACCCAGGGATAGGAGCCAATAATGTCGAGTGCAGCCGTAGCGAAACCGAAGTATGCAATCCACTTCCCGAAAGCGCCACGTTTCATCGCCAGGCTCAGGACAATGGTCGCGACTGCCAGAAGAAGATAGATGGCGTGCACGCCGCCGTAGAAAACCATGACCACAAGCGCTGCGGCCTCCGGCGTGTCGATGCGGATGCCGTAAATGGGATAGACGAGGCGCCCGTGAACAATGAGCATCACGGCCATGACAGGGATCGTCGCGGCGATGATCCCGCAGCCCGTCGCCGCCTTGGTTCGATCGACATCAACGAGACTCTGATACAAAGCAACTGATCCGGGAACCAGGAGGACCGTCGCGAGGAAGAGAAACTCGCTGACGAAGTCCAGGACAAGCGCCTGCGAATCTCTCCACAGGAGGATCTCGGCTCCGTTCGAAGGAGGCGGACCTGCCCGGAAGTCCAGGAACGCCAACATGACGAACAGGATGCCACTCGCCACGAGTGCTCCTCCTCCGAACTTGTAGGGCCTCGTCAGCTCACGCTTCATGGCTAGTCTTGCCGCCTCGTGTCGTCAGTCAAGCGCCGGCCTGGGCGTCCTTGTTCGTAATCACTGCGATTCCCACGCAACACCGTCAGAAGGCGCCGTTGACGCTGTCTATCGGTCCTTTGCGCAGATATAGAAGTACCCGGTCGATGAACTCGGCTGCCAGACATCACATCTCGTCGAAGGGAGAAATTGCATGGATGTCTCGAAGGGCTAGCAGCTACTCTCGGAAATAGACCAGCCCGAGATAGAGAGCGGGAGTCGCGAAGGCCGCGGCGATGGCCGCCAGGGTCCAGATTCGTCGCCGGAATCCCAGCAGCACGTTCACGTCCACGATTCGACGCCGCTGGAACACCCACAGCACGCAGACCAGGGCGGAGCCCACTGCGACCAACGAGGCCGCAATCTTGATGAAGTGCAGAGGCGTCCATGGCCAGGCGCGCACCGCCAGGATCGTGCCGGTGACGAGCACGGCGACCAATATCGGCAGCTCGCCGTACTTGTCGACCTTGTAGTGGAATCGCGCCGCGGCGCGGAGGGACTCCGCGTCGGAGGCGGCGAATTCGAAGAGCACTTCGGTGATCACCACGCCCAGCCACATGCCCAGCACGATCAAATGGGCAAGGTGAAACGGTTCCATGGGCTTGTCCCGTTGAAACACGACCAACTTTCGCACGCGATGGTACACATCCCAACATTCGGCTCCATGCAACTCTCCGTGGATGAAAGGAGCCGCGTTGGATGCTGGCCCGCCAGCGGGTGTTTGGAAATCACCTCGAGTTTCATGGTCAGCCAGCCGAGGGAACCGGCCGTCCCGCTGCAGCAAATGGAGCGGTGACGGCAAGCGCTCCCCAGACCATGGCAAGGCCGAGGTATTCCGTCAGCTCGAACGGTCCGATGGCGTTCACGGTCCGGTCGTAAGTCATGGCCGCGCCGAACGCGATCGTATTGCCCACGAGCAACGCCCACCACGCCCACCTGTCGCCGCGGCGGAAGGCGGTGGCCGCGATGGCGATCGCCAGCAGCCCGAACGCCACGTTGTAGGCGCCGTACACCCGGAAGAGCACCTCGATGAACGCGCGCGCGGCCGGCCCGAGTTCCGGCCACGAGCCCCTTGTGAAGCCCTCATAACCGGCAGGCAGGATGGGCGCACCCCCCGGTCCGAGCAGATGCTCCGGCGCCAGCGCCGCCATGGCGCCCCACAGGAGGATTCCGGCGTCGGCGACGACGATGAGAAGCCAGACAGCACGGCGTAGTCGGTCCATTGCGTCACCTCACGCGGGCAGTCCGCCGGTAAGCGTGAGGAACCACCGCACGCACCTGTGTCCGAAGTCGGCGCCGGGGCCGAACATCATCGGGCAGGCACCGGCGATCACGCTGATGTCGTGTTGCCGGCAATACTCGACGGCCTCCGGCGACACGCTGGAACCCTTTCCCAGCGACTGATGCATCCAGACGCGGCGGACCTTGGCCTCGGCGCAGTCCTGCACGATCCGCTCGGTGACCTCAGGTCGCGTGATGATCACCACGCCATCAACCCCGCCCGGGATGGATGTGAGGTCGGGATAACAGCGATCGCCCTCGAAGGTCTGCATGTGCGGATTCACTGGGAAGACATCGTGGCCGGTCTTCTTCAACCGCTGATAGATCAGATTGCCGACCGGGTGGTGACTGTGGTGGCGCGACACGCCCGCCACCGCGATTCGCTTCTGCGCCAGGAAGTCGTGCACTTTTGTTTCGATCGTCGGTGTCGTCATAAATCCCCCCGCGTTCGTCCGACCGCTGCATAAATCACCCACCCGATAAGCAGCGGGACAAAAGGAATCAGGACAGGAGATGTCGAGCAGTTCCAGCCGGCGTGCGACACGATCTGCCGCAACGGCAACAGGCAGACGAGACCCGTATACGCGATGCTCGCGAGGGTGATCGCCTGCCGCAGCGTTCGATTGCTTCGACTGTGCGCCGTGGCAAACCAGGTGGCCGTCGCGAGCGCCGTCAAATGGCTACCGGCAGCCAGCGTGCTGACACGTAGGCTTGCAAGCTCTCCCTGATGCGCATCGAACACATGGGACAGGCAGGGAAACTCCCAATATAGGACCGTGTTCGGCGCCAACAGAAAGAGCGATGCCAGAACAGTCAGGACGGTGGCGCTGAGCGCAAACCAGGCATACCGGGCAATCTCCCACAGCCCTGTCGTCTCACGTCGTTCGGGCAGCTGCGCGGGCTCCCTGATGAGCAAGAACGACAGCCAGAGGATGCCGCTCAAGACCGTCGCGATCGTCATCGAGCTCAAGGGAAACCCTTGCGCCCGGAAGTGGAACGCGATGTTGATCGGCGGTACGAGAGACATGGACACGAACAGCGCGGTTCGGGCGGATGGATTCCTGGAGAGCAGTCCGAACAGCGCCAGCACGAGAAGTGCGGCCTTGAGCGGCGCTTCAAATGCGTGCGTGATGTAGAGCGCCGCCGCCAGTTGGGGATTGTCTGGAGCGTACATCTTCCAAAATCTCGTCCACGTCTCGGCGAAGGTCTGAACACCCGTGAACAGCATCTCGCCGAACCAGACGAGTGCGAGCCCGCCGAAAAGAAACGTGCGAACTCGACTCGGCTGCGGAGCAGATAACGTCACCGTCACCGATGACTCCCTCCGCCGGCTGCGTTCGCTTCGGCCCGCCGCGCCGCCGCGCAGATCGTCTCGATGTCCTGGGGCGAGAGCTTCGTTTCAGGACGCACGAGTGTGTAGGGTCCGGGCATCTTGCCGCTGGACACGTCCTGGCACGACACTGACAGCAGCGTTCGCTGCACCTCCGGCGGATATCCGGCCCACTCGGAGAAGTTGACCGCTCTCCGTCCTTCGGCCACGCCACGCGCCATCAGCCAGGACACAGGCGCGACTTGCGTGTACCAGGGCCAGACGGTGTTGTTGGAGTGACAGTCGCGACACGAGCGATCCAGGACAGCGGCGAGCGCGCCCGCCGTCCCCACCTGCGCCTGAATCGTGCGGCTGACATCAGTCGCCGGGTTCGCGCGCTCGGGACGAACGAGTTGAGCGGCGGCGAAGACGACGACGAAGACCACTGCGGCCTGCTTCAATCGTCTGCTCACGTTAATCCTCCTAGCGACTCAGGACATGAGCGACACCCCGCCGAGCGGCCGGCGATATCCGGCCGACCGCCCGCGCCGCACGGGTCACACAGGCTGCGTGTCCTCGCGGGCCGCCACCAGAATCCGCGCCGGGTTCACGGCGGATGGCTCCAACCCCTGAAGGAAGGAGAACCATTTGTGTCCGACCGCGTGTGTCTTCAGCAGATTGAGGAGTGGCTCTGACACCTCGCCGTACACGGTCATGAAGTGATTGTCGGCGTAGTCCTTGAACAACGTGGTTCGGGCGTCGAGGATATGGCGGTTGTGCTCCATCGAGTCCGTCCGGACCTGTGTACGCCTCACGAACCTCGCATTCAGTTCCATCCAGGCTGAGGAACCAGTCGTAGCGCAGCGTGTGTGTGTCCTTCTCCTGAGTGATCCGGATCAACTCCGCCGCTTGTTTCTTGAAGCCGTCGAGGCACCCGGGGCGCACGGTCATGTGCGCGCTCAACTCTAAAGCGGCCATAGCTCCTCCTCTCATCTGCGGTCGCACGGACCTCCCCAATGCCGTGTGCAATGACCGGCCAATGAGGTGCCGTGCGGCGTTCGCGTGATCTCTGTGTCCAGCGGCTCCCTCGAATCGCCGAGCAATCGGGAGAATAGCGGCCGACAAGCAATTCTTGTTCTTATGCTTCATTGAGAGATGAGACGGGAACGTGGCTGTGAACGTGAACAGTCAGGTTCACTGCGCGCTCGCGACTGCGGAATAGTTCATAGCGAGTGCGAAATAGTCCCCGCTTCGTCGTCGAGCATCCGGCCGAGTGTCGTGGACATTGGCTCGCGAAACGAAGAATGGGGCGCATTCTGCGCTTCACTTGAACGGGAAGAGAACAGACAAAGAATGACGAGCGTCGCCGGAAACCTGGCAAGAGGCCCCCGATACTTCGTTGCCGTTAGCTCGGATCAGTGGCTTTATCTCTCAGTTCGTGTGCCTTTTGGCCCGATGACGCGGGCATAGTGAATGCACTCACTCATGACATGGCACTCACGACCTGCCTCGCAACTCGCGTCGAAAAGCGCCGACCGCTTCCCGGCGACACGATCGTTCCCGAACCGATGTTCAGCGTCACCCATGCCATCACGATCGACGCGCCGATCGAGCGGGTCTGGCCATGGCTGGCGCAGATGGGGAGTGATCGGGCTGGTTGGTACAGCTGGGATGCGATCGACAACGGCGCGAAGCCAAGCGCGTTGAGCATAGTTCCCGGCCTTCAAACAGTCGCACGGGGTGACGTCATGCCGGCCGTTCCCGGCGCCAAGGACGCCTTCGTCGTCGCGGCCGTCGATCCGCCGCACGATCTGGTGTTGACGGCCCCCGACGGCAGCGGCGGCGAGGCGGTCTCGTGGGAGCACTTTCTTGAGTCCGTCGATGGCGACCGAACGCGGCTCATCCTGCGTGGCCGCGTGTCATCACGGTGGCTCGATCGCTCTCGCGCCGACCCGCCAGCGGGGCACCGCCGCATCTTCATCGAGCGCGTCTATGGGTTGCTGGCGAGACTCCCACGCTCGCTGCTCTTTGGAGTGGCGGGCTTCGGGCACCGCATTATGGAGGCGCGGCACCTGCGAGGCATCCAGCGCCGTGCCGAACGGGCCCATGTGGCAGCGGGTCTCGTGAGAGATGAAGCGTCGCACACGATGAGCGATCGGCCTGTGGGATTCCCGGAAGTTCGAGGGCACGTCAGCGCTGGCTTAGAGGCGGTACGCAAGGCGTTTGTCGAGAACTTCGCTCGGAGGCGCGAACTGGGCGGTGCCTGCTGCGCTTATCACCACGGCGAGAAAGTGGTCGACCTGTGGGGCGGCGTGAGGAACAAGCTGACCGGCGAGTTGTGGGAGCAGGACACCATGGTGCTCATCTACTCGGCCACGAAAGGTCTGGCTGCCATGACCCTGGCCCTGGCCCACTCACGCGGCTGGCTCGACTACGAAGAGCGTGTCGCCGCGTACTGGCCCGAGTTCGCGCAGCAGGGGAAGGAAAAGATCACCGTGCGCCAGCTTCTGGCCCATCAGGCGGGGCTGTTCGCCTTTGATGAGCCCGTCGATTGGAGCGTGATCGCGGATCTGGATCGCCTGGCCGTCGTCCTCGCCCGCCAGAAGCCGGCATGGGAGCCTGGGACTCGTCAGGGCTATCACGCGATTTCTCTCGGGTTCTATGAAGGCGAGCTCCTACGCCGAGTGGATCCACAACATCGCAGCCTCGGGCAGTTTTTTCAGGACGAGATCGCGGCGCCGCTCGGGCTGGACCTCTACATCCGCTTGCCGGAGGAAATCCCGAACTCCCGGCTCGCGACACTTGCGGCGCCCTCACGGTTCAGGATGCTGCTCGACTTCCCGATTCGTCTGACGCTGGACGGGATGAATCGTCACTCGAACATCTACCGGGCACTCATCACCAATCCGGGCTTCGCGATCGTCCATGATGAGCAGCGCGTATACGCGCGCAATCTCGAAGTGCCGTCCGGCGGTGCGGTTGGAACGGCGAGGGCCCTCGCGCATGCCTATGGCGTCTTCGCGGCGGGAGGACAGGAGCTGGGGCTGCGCCAGGAGACGCTGGACTTGTTAGCCGCACCCGCAATTCCTCCAGCGCGCGGGTTTCATGACGAATGCATGAAGGGGGACTTGCGGTTCTCACTGGGCTTCATGAAGCCGAGTCCCGCCTGGCCGTTCGGAGGCGGGCGGTCGTTCGGGTCTCCCGGGTCCGGAGGCTCTCTCGGATTTGCCGATCCGGCAGCCGGCATTGGATACGCGTACGTGACCAGCCAGATGGGGACGCGACTCACCGGCGACCCCCGCGATCTTGCGCTCAGAGGCGCGCTCTACTCCGCTCTCTCAATGTCATGAGGGATCGTCACGATGACCAGCAAGGGTTTCATCAAGAAACACGAGGTCCCGGCCTACTTCGCCCTGACATTCGCGATTTCATGGGGTGGCTTCCTCATCGTGGTTGGTCCCGGCGGCTTCGCGAACACGAGCTGGCAAACGGACGGGCGGTTCCCGTTCGCGGTTCTGGCGATGCTTGCAGGTCCCAGCGTCGCAGGCCTCGTGTTGACCGGACTCGTCGATGGAACGTCAGGCCTTCGCGAGATCCTTCGCCGCGTGCTCAAATGGCGCGTGGACGCCCGTTGGTACGCGTGTGGCGCTTCTGCTTGCCCCGCTTCTGGCAGCAGCGGTACTCTTCGCGCTCTCGCTGAGTTCCCCGATATTCACCGCGTCTGACAAGGTCACTGTTCTGCTGTCCGGTATTGCGGCGGGGTTGACGACGATCCTCGAGGAGCTGGGCTGGACGGGCTTCGCGCGTACCCAGGCTGAGGCGACGTCACAATGTCGTCGCGACCGGGCTCATCGTGGGTGTCCTGTGGGGAGCGTGGCACTTCCTGCAGGGTCTTTTTATCAGTGGCACTTACTCTGGAGCGCTCCCTCTGGCCCTTTTCGTGCCCATGAATTTCTTCGCGGCTGTCGCGCAACTGACGGCTTACAGGGTGCTCCTCGTGTGGGTGTACGACCGTACTGGGAGCTTGCTTGTGGTGACGCTCATGCACGCGAGTCTCACGGCCAGCACGATCTTCATCTTCACGCCTCTCGCCACCGGGATAACCTTCTTGACCTATGTGTGGGTCTTGGCCGCCGCGCTGTGGGTGGTCGTCGCGGTGGTTGCTGCTGCCTATGGCGGGCAACTCTCGCGACAACCGCTGCGGAGTCGGGCGGCTTGAAAGCGCGGCGATCGCAGCCGTCACACTCGGTTCGTTCGTGCCGTGAGTGCGCACGTTCTATGGGATCGAGCTCCGCGATCGCGGTCAGTGGGGCGTCGAGGCGCAAATCTTTGACGTTGTTGATTTCATCATCGGCCAGCGCTTCACCGATATCGTCGATGGCGATCACACGATTCGAGCCCGCGAGTCTGGAATCGCGTGGGCAAAGGACTTGCGGGCGTTGATGGAAAAGGCGCCAGGCGCGAGGTGATTGCTTCCCCAAGGTCGCTCTGAAAGATGGTCAGCCAGGCGGATGCGAGAGCCGCAGTCTGTGTCTTCGGGACGGAGCCGGTCGCTCCACGAGACTAACGAACTCGTCGTCCGCCCGTCGGTCAGTGAGCGTTTTTCAGGTAAGCCGCGACCTGTTCGCCGGTCGCGAACCACACGCCCGGCTTCGACTGCATGTAGGCCACGAACTGATCCAGGTGCCGCATCGGCGCGCGATGGCCGCTCAGGTACGGGTGCAGGGTCAGCACGAACAGAGTGCCTTCTTCGTAGGCGCCGTCGAATTCGTCCTTGTAGAGCTGATAGAGTAGTTCGGGCGACGGCATATGGCCGTTCTGCCCAAGGTACGGCGTCTCGGTCAGCGTCCAGTCGATGGCCAGTTCGACAAGGCCGGTGTTCTTCCCGCGCGAGACGATTTCGTACGGCTCGTCGAGCGCCTGCAGGCTGCTGTCGTACAGGAAGCCCTTTTTCTGAATGAGTTCGAGCGTCGAGGCACTGAAGGCCCACGACGGCGCGCGGTAGCCGACCGGTCGCTTCCCGGTGGCCTTCGTCAGGTAGGCGATCGCCTGATCGAGTAACCGCTCCTCTTCACCTTCGGCGAGCCGCGGCGTGAATTCGTGAATCCAGCCGTGGACGCCGACCTCATGTCGACCGCTCTTCAGAATGGCGGCGAGCATGTCGGGATGCAGCATGGCATCGACGGCCGTCATGAAGAAGGTCGCCGGAACCTGGTAACGGTCGAGCATTTTCAGAATGCGCGGTGTGCCGCTCTCGGCGCCGAAGTCGGACGCCGACAGGCCGGTTGGAGACGTGTTGCCGTCGCGGAGCAGCGGCGCCTCAGTGTCGGTGTCGAAGCTGAGGCAGACAGCCACTCGGGAGTCGTTGGGCCAGCGTTTCGGTGTCAGCTTCCGGCCAACCCGCGCGAGCTCGACGGATTGGCGCAGCTGCTCGTCCGTGAATTTCGTTCCGGGCTGATTCGGCCCCTGCTGCTGGGCGTGTGACTCCAGGAGCGGAGTGAACGAAATGACAGCCGCAAGAACGACGGTCAGCCGCGTCGAACAAGAAGTCATGATCAGCTCCCCGGTGACTCAATGCGCAATACACACATCGAAGATTGACACGTCGAGGTATCCTTTTTCCGCCACTGACATCAGCCCTTGCGTGCGACATTGTAGAAGAGAGCTCCCTCACGTCGGATTGTTGGCGGCCTGGACACCTCGGCCAGGCGATCGATCAGCACGCGCTCGTGCTCGTCTTGGGGAAAGATCTGGGCGTAGGGGAAGGGGCTGAGGCCCTCGCCCATCTCGCCGAAGACAGCTCGCGCGACTCTGTTGCCGGTGACCCAGAGATTGGCGGCGAGGACCTTCCGTCCCTGCTCGAGGACCGCGTCCGCCAACCGTATTTGACTGTACAGCTCGAGCGTACGCGCCTGCACGGCCAATGCGCGCGATGTGGTTCCAGGCTCTGCTGTCTTGTCGGCGATCTTGACGCGCACGCCCAACCGCGTCAGCCACAGAGCCAAGACCAATCCCGTCGGCCCAGCGCCAACAATCAGGACATCAGTGGTACGACTCGCCGAGTTGTTCATCGCCTCAGTCCGTCAACTCTGAATCGAGAGTTTTCGCGACAGGTGCGACAGACACCCCATTCGATTGGCCCAAACGGCGCGCACTACCGAAGTCGAAGGGCAAAGTGGTCAGTTGAGGATAGCAGTGACGATTTCTTCAACAAATATGCGGTGTTGGTCGGGGCGACTGGATTCGAACCAGCGACCCCCTGCGCCCAAGGCAGGTGCGCTACCAGGCTGCGCTACGCCCCGACCGGGAAGATCTCAAGTGTACCGATTTCAGCGCCTGACGCCTACCGCTGACCCTCGTGGGTCGTCTTGGCATCCTTTCCCGCATCGCCCGGTGCCTGTTCCGGCGTGTACGGCCGGTGCGTGGCGTACTGCTCGAACCAGGCGATCTCAGTGTTCAGCTTGAACAGTTGGTGCCGCAGCTCGCCCCACCCGTGCGGCTCGCGCGGCGCGACGTAGAGGTGTGTCGGCACGCCGAGGCTCTTGAGCGCGCGGTACATCTCCACCGACTGCGGCAGCGGCACCCGCGGATCGCGCTCGCCGACGAAGAACAGCGTCGGCGTCTTCACGTTCGCCACGTCCTTGAGCGGCGAGTTCGCCCAGTAGACGTCGATCGGCGCGTTCTTCTCCCACGGCGTGCCGCCGAACCACGGCGTGCGGAACGCGCGCATGTCGCTCTGCGCGTACATCGACACCCAGTTCGCCGCGCCCGCCCCGGCCGACGCCGCCTTGAAGCGATCGGTGAACGTGACGATCTTGTTCGTCATGTGGCCGCCGCCGCTCCAGCCCATTTTGACCATGCGATCAGGATCCGCTATGCCGCGGCGAATCAGTTCGTCGACGCCGGTCATCACGTCGAGGTGCGCGTTCCGGAAGTAATGGCCGACCATGTCACGCAGGAACGCATCGCCGTAGCCGGTGCTGCCGCGGTAGTTCGGCTGGAGCGACGCGTAGCCCTTGCCGGAGAGGACCTGAAACTCGTACGACATGCTGCCCAGGCTGAACTTGTCTGACGCCTGCGGCCCGCCGTGGGTCATGACCGCCAGCGGATATTTCCGGCCTGACTGATAGTCGACGGGATAAGTGAGGATGCCTTCGACGGTCGCGCCGTCAGCGCCCTTCCACTGAACCGCCTCCTGGCGCCCGAGCTTGAAGTCGCGTGCGACGTAGTCGAAGACGTGCGTCACGCGCTGCGGCGCCGTGTCGCCAGCCTTCATCGTCCAGATCTCGGCGCCAGTGGCCGAGTCGCTGCTGGTGAACACCAGCCGATCGCCGACCCGCGACGCGGATCCGCCGGCGCTGTGCTTGCCGTCGGTCAACTGACGCGGCTTGCCGCCGGCCGCCGGCACGACGAAGAGCTCGCTGTGCGCGCCGAGATTGGCGACGAAGAAGATCGACCGGCCGTCCGACGACCAGAACGCGTGGTCCACCGCCATGGGCTCGCTCTCGCCGACGAGTATTCGCGCGCTGCCGCCAGTGGCGGAGACGAGGAACAGCCGCCCGTTGTAGTAGGTCTCGAACCTGGCGTTCGAACCGGAGAGGAACAGCACCTGCGATCCATCGGGGGACACCGATGCGCCCGTCTCCTGCACGGCGTTCTTCGTCAGCTGCACGGCGCCAGACCCGTCAGCGTTCATCACCCAGACTTCGCTCTCGTCGCCTGAACCGAGCAGGGGAGTCGGCGCGCGGTGAAACGCGATCTTCTTCCCGTCGTCGGACACTCGATACGACGTCACGGAGTAGTCGCCTCTCGTGATCTGGCTCTCGTCCCGGCGGGAGACCCCAACCCTCCACAAGTGCGTCTGCTTGTAGTTCTCGTCGTAGGCGTAGACGTCGTCGCGGTTCTTGTCGCGCGCCTTGTCTTCGCCGGTCTTGGCCTCAGGCGCCGAGAAATACAGCGCTGACCCATCGGGCGCCCAGGCGATCTCAGACACCGCGCTGGCATGCGTCGTCAGGCGACGCGCTTCGCCGCCGTCCACTGGCAGCAGGTAGATCTGCTCGAACTCGTCGTCTCCGCGCTTGGCGGTGAAGGCGACACTCTTGCCGTCGGGCGACCAATGCGGGTCCTTCTCGCCGTCGGTGCCGCTGGTCAGCTGAACCGGCGCGCTGGCGCCGTCCACGCCCACTCGCCACAGGTGCGGGATGCGCTTACCGGTCTTCCAGTCGGCGTCGGCTTTGGTGAAGACCACGGCGCGGCCGTCGGGCGACAGATCCGGATCGGCCAGACGGGGCAGGGACAGCAGATCGACGATGGCCATCGGGCGTGGTGATTGCGCGGAGACGACAGCCGTGGCGAAGGCCAGCGCAACGAGAAGGATGTGGCGTCGCGGAACCAGCATCGTGAACCTCCGTGGCGGCAGGTATACCACAACGGGAGCGCTATATACTTGGCGCGCGATGTCCGAACCGGAGGGGCGATGACGAAACATTCAACACGTCTCAGCTGGGTGCTGGCTGCGATGGCCGTGGCGTTGGCAGGGCATGGCGTGCTGGCTCAGGGCGACACGTATTCCGGAACGGCATCGTTCTCGGGCGGTGCAGCCGGCAAATCGTCGATACCGATGACCGTGATTGTGCGTCGCTACGCGACGAGCGCCGAGCGCGAGGCGCTCATCGCCGCGGTCAAGAAAGGCGGGGCCGGTTCGGCCCATGCGCTGCTGGCCAAGCGAGACACGGTTGGCACAGTTGACGTCGGCGGACGGAAGACGCCGCTCAAATACGCCTACGCGTGGGATGTGAATGGCCGCCGCCAGCTCACGCTGGTGACAGCGGATCCCGTCGCCATGGCCGACGTCAAGCCCGAGCCCGGCTACGATGTCGGCTTCATCCTCCTCGACCTGGATGCCTCGGGCAGCGGGTCTGGCGAGTTCGTCCCGGCCGCCAAGGCCCACGTGGACGATCAGAACGCCATCGTGACCGAGAACTCCTCCGCCGGGATGTTGAAGTTGACCGGCATCACGCGAAAGTAGCGCCCGCGGATCAGATCGACGGCCAGATAGAGCCGAGGACGCGGATCGCATTCCCGCCCAGGATGGCGGTGATGTCGCGGTCGTTGTAGCCGCGCCTGATCAGCGCTTCGGTCAGATCGAACACGCGCTTGGAGTGACTCAACCCGCGAATCGTGATCGCGCCGTCGGCGTCCTCGTGATACTGATACCGCGTGAAATTCGGCTGCGTCCTCGGATCGAACCCGCCGCCGTTGACGGCGTTGGGGTTGCCGACGAGATCGAGGTCGCTGCCGATCGCCACGTGCTCGACGCCCACCAGCTTGGCCACGTGATCCACGTGATCGATCACGTGCTCGATCGTGACCGGCTCGCGGTCGCGGACCAGGAAGCGGATCATCGCGATCCCCATCACGCCGCCGGTCTTCGCCATCCCCTGAATCGCTTCGTCGGTCTTGCAGCGCAGCGCGCCGGGCAGGAGCGCCCGGCACGTCGCGTGGGTGAAGATGACCGGCTTCTTCGCCGCGGCGAGGGCGTCGAGCGTCGTCTGATCGCCGCAGTGTGAGACGTCCACGGCCATCCCCACTTGCTGCATCCGCTCCATGATCGACAGCCCGAACACCGACAGGCCGCCGTCGCGCGCTTCGAGAAAGCCGCTGCCGATGCGGTTGTTGAAGTTGTAACTCAGCTGCGAAATCCGCTGGCCGAGCCCCCAGAACGTCTGCACGTCGGCTGGCGTGCGGAAATGCTGGGAGTTCTGGAACGTCAGCATCACGCCGGCTTTCTTCTGCGCCTTGGCCCTCGCGAAATCAGCCACCTTGTCGACCCTGCGTCAGCCAGTCGCTGTAGCCGGCCAGGAAGCCGTTCCACTGCGCGTAGAATCGCAGGCCGTCCTGGTAGTCCTCGGCGCCGAGACCAAGCCCGAAGACGGTGATGCCCGATGTGATGTAGCGCTGCGCGTCCTCTTTGGTGAACGTCCCCGGCAGGGTCATCCATTGCTCGATCTTCGGCGGCTTCACGGAGTAGTCGGGAAACTGAAACTGGTTGAGCAGATCGACCACGATGGACGACTCGACGAGCTGAATCGTGCGCGCGGAATACGCGGCCGGCGACTGGGCGAAGACCTGGTAGCGGCCGCGCAGAATCGCGGGCGCCAGCGCTGCGGTGCCGAGCAGACGCAGCGCGTGACGACGGTTGATCGAGCTCATTTAAGATGATCGCCGCGTTGGGCGGGGGCGCCCTGCCCGGCGGCTACGGTACCACGACCGGTGTCCCACGCTCGGCTAAAGCCTTCGCGGTCCATCGCTCGGCTAAAGCCTTCGCGCTCCTGGTTGGGCTCGGCCGAAGCCTCTCGCGCCTGACTACCAACGGCAAACCAACGATCAAGCCAACAACCAAACCCAACAACCAACAACCAACAACCAACAACCATTCACCCTTTCAGGAACACGACCCCTGGCTCGTCCGTCTATGATCGAGATCGGGAGGGAAGCATGGAGCGGCTGTGGAAAGACGTCCGTCACGGCCTCCGCATGCTGGCGGCCAGCCGGGGATTCACCGCGGTCGCGGTGCTGTCGCTGGCCATCGGGATCGGTGCCAACAGCGCCATCTTCAGCTTCGCCGACGCGCTATTGCTTCGCCCGCTCCCGGTTGCCAGCCCGGGTGAAGTTCTCACCATCGGTTCCCGGTCGACGATCGACGCCCTGAACGGCAGCTCGCTGGTGTCGTCGTATCGCGACTTCGTCGACGTCCGCGACCGGAATCGTTCCTTCGACGGCCTGGCAGCTTTCACCTACATCACTGCCGGCTACGCCACCGATCCGACGGCCACGCCGAAGCTCACGATGGGCATGCTGGCCAGCGGCAATCTCCTGACGCTGATGGGCGTCGAGCCCGCGATCGGGCGCTCGTTCAGGCCCGAGGAAGACCAGGTGCCGGGCCGCGACGCCGTCGTGATCCTCGGTCACGCGTTCTGGGAGCAGGCGCTCGGGTCCGATCCCAACGTCCTCGGCAGGAGCGTGCGCCTCAACGGCACGCCGTTCACGGTGATCGGCGTGGCGCCCGAAGAGTTCACCGGCCTCGATCAGTTCGTGCGCTCCGACTTCTTCGTGCCGCTGATGATGTCGCCGGCCATCATCAGCGATCCAAAGACCGCGTCGCTCGAAGCGCGCGACGCCCGCAATCTCAGAATCAAGGGGCGGCTCAAGCCGGGGTCGACGCAGGCCCAGGCGCAGGCGGAGTTGACGGCGATCGGGGCAGATCTGCAGCGCGCCTATCCCGACACCAACAAGTACCGCGACTTCTTCGTGCGCACCGAACTGCAGGCGCGCATCGGCGAGGATCCGCCCGACGCGATGCTGATCGCGATGCTGTCCACGCTCTCCATCGCCGTCCTCCTGGTCGCATGCGGCAACGTCGCCGGACTGCTGGCCAGCCGCGCGCCGGTCCGCGCCAAGGAAATGGCGCTGCGCCTGGCGATCGGCGCCGGACGGGGACAGTTGATCCGTCAATTGCTTGTCGAGAGCCTGCTCGTCGCGCTCGCCGGCGGCGCGCTCGGGCTCGGCGTGGGCTACGCGGGCATGACCCTCTTCAAGCAGGTGGAGATTCCCACCGACCTGCCGATCTCGCTGGCGTTCAGAATGGACGGCCGCGCGCTGGTGTTCGGCTTTCTCGTCGCGGTCGCCAGCGCGCTCGCCTTCGGCATCATTCCGGCGGTTCAAGCGTCCCGCACCGATCTCGTCGCCATCATGAAAGCCGGAGAGACCTCCGCGCCCGGACGCCGCCGCTGGGGCCGCGCGGTGCTCGTCACCGGACAGGTGGCCGTCTCGGTCGTCGTGCTCGTCGTCGCGATGTTCATGTATCGGGGTTTTGCGGCGGAACTGACCGCCGGCCCGGGATACCGGATCGATCATCTGCTGATGATGCGCCTCAGCCCGCGCCTGGTACACTACACCGACGCACAATCGCGGCAGTTCTTTCAGCAGGTCGCCGAACGCGCACGCGAAGTGGCCGGCGTCAAGACGGCTTCGCTGACGACAGCGGTCCCGATGTCGAACGACTCCCTCGACTTCGTGACCATCGCTCCCGAGGGCTTTCAGTTTCCGCAGGGCAAGGACAGCTCGACGACGCTGGCGTCGAAAGTGGACGAGCACTACTTCGACACCATCGGCATCCCGCTGGTCCAGGGCCGGAACTTCGCCCGCACCGACGACGAGGGCGCACCGCGGGCCGCGATCGTGAACGAGCATCTCGCCCAGCACTACTGGCCTAATGCGAACCCGCTGGGCAAGCGGTTCCGTCTGAAGGACGCCGACGATGCCTGGGTCGAAGTGGTCGGCGTCGCCAGGACGAGCAAATACGTCTTCATCGCCGAACCGCCGTCGGATTTCGTCTACCTGCCGTACCGGCAACTCAAGATGGAGCCGATGACGCTGCTGACGCATTCGACGGGCGACGCGACCGCGATGGGCGCGCCGCTGCGCGACGTGGTCCACGGCCTCGACGTCAACATGCCCATCTTCAACGTACGGACGATGGCGCAGCTGTACCTGCTGCGGGCAGTTCGCACGTTCAACGTGCTGATCACGACCGTCGTCGCCATGGGGCTGATGGCGCTGGCGCTGGCCATCGTCGGGCTGTACGGCCTGGTGGCGTATGCCGCAAGCCGCCGGACGCGCGAGATCGGCATCCGCATGGCGATCGGCGCGACCGCTCCAACGGTGCTGCGCATGGTCCTGGGCCAGGGATTCACGCTCGCCCTGGTGGGACTCCTGATCGGAATGGCCGGCAGCATCGGTGCCGGCAGGCTGCTGCGCGCGGCGTTTCCGACCGGCGTCGATCAACGAAACGGTTTTGCCCTCGCGATCGTCGGGCTGGTCGTCCTGGCCGTCACGGTCCTGGCAGCGTATATCCCGGCACGGCGCGCGTCGCGCGTGAATCCTATGGACGCCCTACGGTATGAGTGATCTCAGCGCTTTGCGTTCGCGAGCCCTGCCTGGGCGCACTCGTCGACGACGGTGAGATAGCGCTGCACGCCGTCCTTCCCGATCACGTACGGATTTGGTTCGCCCGGCTTGCGTTTCTCGAGCGCGGGGATCTTCGTCTTCGAACCGTCGAAGATCGTGTGGTTGGAGATGAGCACGTCAGCGCCGGCCCTGGCCGCGATGTCCTTGAAGCGCCGCGCGGACGCACTGTAGGTTTCGAACCAGAACGACACCGGCCGTTCAGGCGTAATGTACGGCGTCGGATTGGCCATCCAGTTGAACGCGGTGCCGCCCCAGGACACGGCGACATGCGGCGTGCCGTTGTCCTTTACCGGAATAACCGTCGACACCGCGCCCAGCGTGTGGCCCGGCGTCTTGTAGATCGTGATCGTCGTATCGCCGAGCGTCAGCTTCTGGCCATCTGTCGCCACCATGTCGCGCTTCGGCTTCGCGCCGCTGCTGCGATCGAGCAGGTCCCAGTCTTCAGCGGTCAGGAGCACGTGCGCGTTGAAGCGATCCTGCAGATACTTCGCGCCGCCGGAGTGATCCGCGTGCCCGTGGCTGACGATCACATACTTGATCGTCGCCGGATCCATCCCCATCTTCTTCAATCCGCCCGCCACTTCATCGTCCACGGAGTAGTCGAAGATCGAGTCGACGAGGATCAATCCCTCGGACGTCTTCACGGCCCAGACGGAGTACTCGGTCTGTCCGAGGAAATAGAGATTGTCGAACACTTTGACCGGCTCGGCGTGCCACGTCTCGCGCGCCGGCGGGCCAGGACGTCTTGGCGTCGCGCCGCGTCCGCTCGCCGGAGCGTCCCCACGGCCCGTAGGCGGCACGGCTTCGGTGCAGACGCGGCTGAAGACGCCGGCGAAATCGCTGCCCGCGGCGGCTTTCGCCGCTGCGACGTGCGATTCGACCGAGCCGTTCTGCACTGCGCGCGTCGCAACCGCAAAGGCGATAGCGGCGGCCACACACGCAGCGGACGTCACGCCTCTCATGGGGGGATCATACCTGACGCGTCGTCGAGCGGTAAGTCTCAACGCAGACTTTCAACTCTCGAGCCTCACGTCCAGCGGCACCTCGGCCGGCTCTGACCGCGCTGCAGCCAGCATCGACACCGATGCGTACAGCACGACCGCGACGACGAGCCAGCGGATCGTTTCCACCGGCAGCGACTTCACGACGTAGGCGGCAATGAGGACGCCGGGTATCCCGCCGAGCGTCAGCGCGAGCGCCACGCTGCCGTCAAACCGGCCCGCCCTGGCGAATCGAATGCCGGCGGCCGGCAGCCCGCATGCCGCCGATCCCATCATGATCGGAAACGCCGCGCGCGGGTTCATGCCGAGCAGGCTGAACGCGAGCAGGCTCGGCGCATAGCTGCCTACGCCCAGGGCGTTGCCGCCGCAGATAAGGAAGTTCATGATCGCGGCGAGCACGAGCGTGGACCCTGAAAACCCGATCGCGCCGCCACCACCGGGAAGGATCTTCAGGTTCGTCATCAGCATGAACGCCGCGCCGACGAGCAGCGCGAGCCCCATTCCGATCTGAATCGGCCGCCGCGGCAGCCGCGACACGACGTGTCCCCCGAACCATCCGCCCAGCGTGCCGATGGGGACGAGCAGCGCGATCGTGAATGGATCCACGGCAACGGCCACCATGAACGCGAACGCCTCGAACGCCACCGGTATGGACGACCCGACGTTGAGCGTGCCAGGAATCAGCTCGTCGCGCACCATCCCGGTCAGCTTGAAGATGGCCGTCGTCGGCGCGTAGTTGCCGATGCCGAGCGTGTCGAAGAACAGCGTCACGAACCCGACGAGCGCTGGAAGCGGCGCTGGCCGCCCGTGAGGTGGACGTCCGGCGCGCGCGGCCGCCCGCCACGTGATCACGAAATACAGGATGATGAGCGCCAGGCCGGCCAGCAGCACGTTGATGGGATTGATCATCGCGGCCGCAGCGTACATCGCCGCCCACCGTGGCTCAAGCGCGGCGCCGAGACCAGCGGTTGCAACGGCCGGACTGCCGACGGCCTATAATCGGCGCATTCGGCGGAGGTGCCATGAGCAAGCGCAGGATGTCCCGTCGCGGATTCCTCAAAGGCACGGGGACGGCATTGGTGACGGCGACGGCCGCGCCGACGCTCAAAGGCCAGACATCGGCGAAGAGCACGCCGGCGACGGCCGGCGCAACCAAGCCGCGGGCGATCAGTCTCACGGTCAACGGCGTCAAACATCAGGTCCAGGCCGATGACCGCTGGACCCTCGCCGAACTGCTCCGCGACCACCTGAATCTGACCGGCACCAAGATCGGGTGCGACCGCGGCGAATGCGGCGCCTGCACGGTCCTCGTCAACGGCAAGCCGGTCTACTCGTGCAGTCAGCTCGCGGTCTGGATGGACGGCCGGTCGATCGAAACGGTCGAAGGGCTGATGAAGAACGGCGCGCTCCACCCCCTCCAGCAGTCTTTCGTCGACCACGACGCGCCGCAATGTGGCTTCTGCACTTCGGGTCAGCTGATGGCCGCGACCGCGCTCGTGCGCGCCAACGCGAATCCGACGATCGAGCAGACCCGCGAGGCGATGACGGGAAATATCTGCCGGTGCTCAAACTACAACCATTACGTCGCGGCGGTTGTGGCGGCGGGGGATCGCTCGGCTGAAGCCTCGCGCTCCATGACGCAAGCTTCGCGCTCCACGAACGCCGCGCTCCAGGACGACGCGTCGAGGATCAAGGGGCTCGAGACGGTCGGTCATCCGACGCCGCGCATCGACGCCGTCGAACGCGTGACGGGGAAGGCCGCCTACACGGCCGACGTCAAGCTGCCGGGCATGCTCTACGCCCGCGTCTTGCGCAGTCCGCACCCGCACGCGCGCATTACGAGCATCGACACGTCGAACGCACGTGCGCTGCCGGGCGTCAAGGCGATCATCACGCACGAGAACTGTCAGGTCGTCTGGGGGTCGGGCTCGATCGCAGGCGGGCAGCAGTACAACGAGGAAGTCAAAAAGATTACCAGGCAGCGCCGGCGCGCGTTCAATAACCCGGTCCGATTCGCCGGCGAGCCGGTCGTCGCCATCGCCGCGACGGATCGCCACACCGCCGAGGACGCGCTGCAGCTGGTGAACGTCGAGTACGACGTGCTGCCGTTCGTCCTCGACCACGAGGACGCGCTCAAGCCCGACGCGCCGAAAATCTGGCCGGAAGGCAACCTCGCGCTCAATAACCGCAACGAGGCGCTGCCGCAAACGCAGCGCCGCGGCGACGTCAACGCCGGTTTCGCCAGCGCCGATCAGATTTTCGAAGACCGCTACACAACTTCGTTCGTCCACAACGCCCAGATGGAGCCCCGCGCGGCACTGGCCGCGTGGAACGGCGACAAGCTGACCGTCTACACGCCGACCGGTGGCATCGCCAACTGCCGCACCGACATGGCGCGCGACCTCGACATCCCCCAGGAAAACGTCCGTGTCGTCTGCCAGTACATGGGTGGAAATTTCGGCAACAAGAATCAGAACCAGGACGCGGACCTGATCGCCGCCGTGCTCGCGAAGGAAGCCGGCGCGCCGGTCAAGCTCGAGCTGTCGCGCAAGGAAGATTTCATCGGCGTCCACGGACGATGGCCGACGACGCAGTACTACAAGGTGGGGGTCACGAAGGACGGCGTACTGACGTCGGTGCAGCTGCGCGGCTTCAGCGGCATGGGGCCGTACCGGAAGAACAGCGGCGCGATTGGCGGTATCGAGCTCTACACGTGCCCGAACATCGAAACAGTCGTGACGCCCGTCTACACGAACAAGACGGTGTCGGCAAACTTCCGCGGACCGGAGTTCCCGCAGGGCTTCTTCGGCATCCAGTCAATGATGGACGACGTCGCGGCGAAGATGAAGATGGACCCGGTCGAGTTCATCCTCAAGAACATGACGCGGAAGTTCCGCGACGAGACCGAGTACACGACCTACACGCTCGAGGATTGCGTGCACCGCGGCGCGCAGCAGTTCGACTGGAAAACACGCTGGCATCGGCCCGGTTCGGACGCGGGTCCGATCAAGCGCGGTGCGGGCGTGTCGTTCATGGCATTCCGCTCGGGGCTTGGCCGCAGCAACGCGGTGATCAGGCTGGACGGGAAAGGGCAGTATGCCGTGCACGTCGGCGTCACCGACGTCGGCGCCGGCGCGAAGACCACGATGGGGCTCATCGCGGCTGAGGCGCTCGGCGTCCCGCTCTCGAAAGTCACCGTCGTCTGGGGGGATACGGATCGTTGTCCGTACTCGGTGGGCGAATCGGGCAGCCGGACCACGATCATGACGGGACAGGCGGTCGTCGAGGCCGCGCGCGATCTGAGGAAGCAGATCGCGGACAAGGGGATGCCGAAGGGCGACGAGGTGCTGATCGCGTCGGCGAACCCGAATCCGCAGCAGCCGCCGAAAGTGAGGAACGCGTTCGGCGCGCACTTCGTCGAGGTCGAGGTGGACACGCAGCTGGGGCGCGTGCAGATCCTGAAGTACGTCGCCGTCCACGACTCGGGTCGCATCATCAACCCGTTGACGGCCGACAGCCAGATCCGCGGCGGCGTCCAGATGGGCATCGGGATGGCGCTGCACGAGGACCTGCTCTACGACCGTCGCAGCGGCCATGCACTCAACGCGGGCTACTACGGGGCCCGGATTTCCACGCACCGCGATGCGCCGGGCATCGAGGTCGTGTTCATCGAGTCGGACGATGGGTTCGGGCCGTTCGGAGCGAAGAGCATTGGAGAGGCGAGCAAGATTCCGGCACCTGCGGCGGTCGCCAATGCGATTTTCAACGCGACGGGCATACGGATGAGGGATCTGCCTATCACGCCAGACAAGATTGTGAATGCATCTCTACCGGGTTCAGGGCGCAGGGTTCAGGGTGCTGGGGTCGATGTGCTGAACCCTGTTGCTGATCCGCTGAACTCCGAGATCGGAGGTGGCCTGTGAAAGCCATCACCAACGCGATCCCGAAAGAGCTGAAAGGCGCGATCGCAACCGCCGCGCAGGCGCGCGCGAACGGACAGCGCGTCGCGTTTGCCGGTGGCGGCAGTGACATCCTTGGCCAGATGAAAGATCGCGCCGTCAATCCGGACGTGCTCGTCTACCTGAAGTCGATCAGAGGGCTCGACACGGTGACGAGCGATTCGAAATCGACGACGATCGGCGGACTGATCACGCTCGACGCGCTCGCGCATCACGAGACGATTCGTACGAAATTCGCAACGCTGGCGATGGCCGCGGAGACCGTCGCAACGCCGCAGATCAGGAATGCCGCGACGCTGGCGGGCAACGTGTGTCAACGGCCGTGGTGCTGGTACTATCGCAACGGCTTCGCGTGCCTGAAGAACGGCGGCACCCGCTGTTTCTCGATCGACGGCGAAAATCAGTTCCACGCCATTTTCGGCGGAGGCCCGAGCTACATCGTCCATCCATCGGACACCGCGGTGGCGCTTTCCGCGCTCGAAGCGTCGTTCCGCATCACGGGGCCGTCAGGTGAGCGGACAGTTTCGGCGGTGGAGTTCTTCGTCCTGCCGAAGGACGATGCCGCGCGCGAGAACGTCCTGAAAGACGACGAAGTGCTGAGCGCGATCGTGCTGCCGAACGCGGTCGTGCAAACGAGGAGCACGTACCACAAAGTGATGGACCGCGAGGCCTGGACGCACGCGATCGTCAGCGCCGCCGTCGTGATGACGATGGAGGCGGGCGACAAGCAGGTGTGCCGCGACGCACGGGTCGTGCTGGGCGGCGTGGCGCCGATTCCGTGGCGCGTACCTGAAGTCGAGAAGATGCTCAAGGGGCAGCGGATCACGCCCGGGATCGCCGCCAAAGCGGGCGCGGCCGCGGTCCAGGGTGCGCGGCCGCTCGGGAAGAACGCCTACAAGGTGCCGATGACGGAGGCGATGGTCGCGCGGACGATCCTGTCGCTGGCCGGAGCGAACGGCTGAAGAGTCTCCCGATGAATCGTCGCGATTTCCTGCTCCTGCGAATCGCACGTGACGACATCGCGGAGCTGTCGTGCGAGCGGCTGTTCATGCGGTTCGTGGATGCGCAGAGCGACGGAAGCACGACGAGGCTGTTCCGCGCGCTCGCGGATGACCTCCGCAACACTCGGATAGTGAGGCTGACCGAGGTCAGCTGGCTTGCGCGGGAGGATCTGAAGGCGCCGCTGGAGGCCGTGCTGGATGAGTTCACGGCGAGCGGAGGGACGGTCACCCGTCAGTAGTCGGCCTCGAGACACGAAGAAAACTTGATACCTTAACGCGGAGGTTTTTCGATGCACGTTCGCCGGCGGATTGCCGCAAGTCTCCTCGCCGTTGTTTCCGTGGTGGTCGTTTTCGTGCATGGGGCCACCGCGCAGCAGGCGCAGATCCTGCCGATTCTCGACCACATTCACCTGAACGTCCCCGACCAGGCACAGGGCGTTGCGTGGTATCAAAAGAATTTCGGCGGGCAGCCGATGACAGAGGCGCCGGACCGCCTGATGCTCGGCGATACGCGGCTGATCTTCCTCAAGAACGACAAGGCCCAGCCGAGCACCGGCAGCGCGCTCGATCATCTTGGCTTCTCGGTCGTGGACCTCGACGCAAAGATGAAGGAGCTCGAGGCTGCGAGCGTGAAGATCGTCAACCCGGTGCGGGACGTTCAGGGACTCTTCAAGCTCGCGTTCGTCGAGGACCCGTGGGGTACGCGCATCGAGGTCGTCCAGGACACCGAGAAGCTCGGGTTGCACCACATGCACCTGCGCGGACCCGATCCTGACGCACTGCTCGCCTGGTACAAGGAGAAGTTCGGCGGCGAGTCGGCGAAGCTGAAGGGCCGCATCGACGGCGTGCGCTACAGCGGGGTCTGGATTTTCGCGCAGCGCGGCGAAGCGACGCCGAGCGAAGGACACGCCATCGATCACATCGGCTGGCGCACCAACGACCTCAACGCGAAGACCGCGGAGTACAAAGGGCAAGGCGTGAAGTTCACCACCGAGCCGCGACCGCTGCGTCTGGCGGGCGGCGCGACCGTCAACTTTGCGTATCTGGAGGGACCGGCGGGCGCCAAGATCGAGCTTGTACAGAGGTAGTCGATCTCGGATGTTGTGAAGGTGAATCAGTCACCGTTCGAGGCCGTAATTCCGTCCACCCGGAAAACCGACGCGCCGATCAGAATCACGCCAGCCGAGCGGAGCGAGAAAGCCCGGCGGTTCGATGGCAGGTCGTATCTGGTGGCTTTAGCGCGGCTGCTGCTTCTTGGCCAGCGACCGGTAGTACTCCTCGATAGCCTGCCGGAACCCGTCGGGCACCTGGTCGGACCCGGACAATGACAGCGAGTCGTTCGTCGCGCCGGCCTTGCGGCGCAAACCGAACTCGAACTTCTTCATCTTGTCGATCGCCGACGCCTGGAGTTGCTCGAGGCCGCGCGGGTCGGCGTAGACGCGATCCGTGTCAAAGCGCTCGAGGTCGCGGATGATGTCCTCGAGATCCTTCGGGTTGGCGCCAGTCGCCTGCAGCTCGCGCCGCAAAGCCTGCGCATCGTTCAGCCATTCGCGGTAGTCGCGGCGGAACTGACGGATGTCATCGGGGTTGTAGTAGCCGTAGCCATACCCTCCGAACGTTGCTCCCAGGGGGCCTCCCCAATCGTTCCCGTAACCGCCCGGTCCGCCGTTCCTCGGCGAGCCGCCGTTCGCCTGCCCGCCGCCGTTCGCTCCATTCTGTGCCTGGGACCCCTGCGACCCCTTCGAACCTTGCGCCCCCTGCGAACCTTGCGAACCCTGCGAACCCTGCGAACTTTGCGAACCCTGCGAACCTTCTGAACCCCTTGCACCCTTTTGCTGCTGCGCCCGATCCCGCATCCTCTGATCGAGCGATTCCATATTGCGGACGAGATCGCGCGCCTTTTCGGCCGAGCGTTCGGCCGCATCAGCCTTCGCCTGTTTGCCCATCGCCGCGCCGGCGTCGCCAATCTTCTTCGACAGCGCGTCCAGGTTGTTGCTGAGGCTCTCTTCCATCCCGCGCGCGTACTGCGACCCGGCCGTGTTCAGCTGATTGCGCGAGTAGCGGAGCATTTCGCGGATGCGTTTGTCGCGGATGCTGCCGGCGGCTTCGTCGAGTTTCCGAGCGGCATCGCGCTCGTCGCGGCGGACCTGATTGGCGAGTTCCTCGAGCTGCTTCTGCAGGTCCGCCACCTTGGCGTCCATCGCGTCCTTGCGCTGCGCAAGCTGCTGCGCCTTCTCGGCGCGGCCGGCGCCCGCCTGATCGAGGCCGTTGACGTCCGCCTGCACCTGTTTCTGCTCGGCGGCGAGCTCGTCGGCCTGTCGCTGCGCGTTCTGGAGATTCCGCTGGCCGCGTCCGGTCTGATCGCGTTCGAGCTTCTGCTGCGCGTCGCGCAGTCTGGCCAGCGCTTCGGTCGCCTGGGCGCCACCGTCCTTTGATCCATTGGCGGCCGCGCGCTTCATGGCGTCGGCGGCTTCCTGCATGCGGCGCATCGCGTCGGCGACGTTCTGCTGTTGCTGCTGCTCGCGCGTGAGCTGCTGCAGCTGCCGCTGCGCCTTCTCGAGCTCTTCGGCCAGCTGGCGCTGGCTCGCGCCGCCGCCACCGCCCGAACTCCCGCTCTGCTGCGCCAGGCGACGCTGACGCTCGATTTCCTGCTGCTGTCGCCGCGCAAGCTCTTTCAGCTTTTCGACGAGCTCGTCGATCTGGCGATCGTTCGTTTGCTGTTCGGCGCGGTTCTGCATCTGGTACTGGTTCGCGAGCTTGTCCAGTTCGAGCTCGAACAGATCCGCGAGGTCCTCGGCCATCGCGTTCTGGCCACCACCACCACCGCCGCCACCCTGCTGCATGGCGACCTGCACTTCGTACTGCTGCTCGGCCTCCTGCAGGATCTTCAGCGCCTTCTGCTCCGGCGACAGCGCCTCGTCCGCCTTCATCGCCTTCAGCTCCCCCTCCGCGGACTTCATCTCCAACGCCGCCTTGGGCAGCATCTGTGCGATCTTGCTGAAGCCTTCGTCCACGTTGCCGAGACGCGCCTCCAGCTTGCCGACGAGCTCCTCGACCTGCTCGCGCAGCTTCGCCTGCGCCAGGTTCAGGAACACGACGTTCTCGCGGTACTTCTCGGGCTTGGTCTTCGCTTTGTCGCGGACGGCATTGAACGTCGCCGCGACGATCTCGCGCTGCTGCTGCGAGAGCTGGCCGACGCTGTTCTGCCCGCCGCCGCCGCCCCCGCCCATCGCCTGCGACTGCGCGGGTTTGTAGTCCTTGCGGAACGGACGAATCTGGACGAAGTAGATGTCACTCGTCGCGGTCTTCGGCCCGGCGATGGCATCGGTGTCGGTGGCCTTCGCGTAGTACGAAACGAAATCGCCCGGTTTGAGCCCGAGTTCCTCGAGATAGATCGTGTGGCCCGCGCTGACCTCGGCCAGCGGCTTTGGTCCGCCGAACAGCGTCACGGCCTTCGGCGGGGCGCCATTCGCCGAATAGAACAGCTGCAGCTGCTTCACCCCGTAGTCGTCCTCGGCGCGCGCCTCGAGGAACAGCTCTTCGACCGGACTCGCCTGCGTATCGCGTCCAGGCTTGCTGAAGCGAACCGACGGTGACTGGTCGTCGATGACGTCGATCGTGTACTGCGGGGAAGCGTCCACCTTCTCGCCGTGCGGACCGGTGAGCTCGATCTTGTAGTACCCCTGCTGCTTGATCGCGAAGCTGCCGGTCAGCGTGCCGTCCGGCTGCACCGCGAGCGGCAGCGCGTTGCCGTCGTTCAGCAGAATCCTTCCGCTCGGCGCTTTCATCGTCGGGGTGACCGTCAGCAGGACGTCGGTGCCGCGAATCGCCGCGACGTCGCCGCCGCCGTCGACCTTGCGCGGCTGCAGCCCGGTGTACGCGGGGAAGCGGTACTCGAGATCCAGCTGCTGGACGGTGGGCAGATCGACCACCTCGAGCTTGAACTTCGGCGACAGGACGCCGTTCGATTCGACGTAGTACTCGATCGGCTTCTCGAGGTGGAACAGGACGCCTTCGAAGCCGCCGGCGTGTTCCTCGGTCGTGGACGGAATCAGCGGGACCCGCTCGAACGATCCGGCCGGATCCGTGCGCATCATGACGCCGACGTCACGCGACGCGAATCCAATGAGCGTCGCGCGAACGACCTGGTCCCCGCCCTTCGGCACCTTCGCGTTGCCTGGCGTCACGTCAATCTTGTACGGACTCGCGGCCTCGGCGCTGCGCGAGATGATGAGCAGCGCGGATAGTCCGTGGCGCAGATACGCCGGGCCGAGCGCGACGACGAGCGCGGCCGCGACGCCCACCGCCGCGAGCGACAGCGCGTGACGCCGGAACGCGACCTGGTCCGCGGACTGACGATGATCGATCGCGCGGCATTGATCGATCGCCAGCTGAACGAGTTTTTCGACCAGCTGCGGCGATGCGCTCGAATCGATGTCTCCGGATTCCGGCAGCTTCGACGTGTCAATCGCGCTGATGATCGCGGCTTCGAGCTGCGGGTTGGATTCCTCCAGGTACATCGCGACCTGTGAATCGGTCACGCGGCGCCGCATCGGCTTGACGAACGCAAGATAGAGCAGCCCGAGGAAAACGACGAGCGCGATGATCCGGAACGAGATGATGGCGGGGACGCTGAACCGGAGCGTCTCGAGGCCTGACGCGAACAGCAGGAGCGCCAGAATCGTTCCCGTGACGACGACCACGAGACCGCGTATCGCGAGCCGCTTGCGCCAGCGGTTGCGCACGTCGCGAATGACGTCGACCAGTTCGCTGCGTCGGTCCATCTCGGGTCCTCTCCCTTCGGCTCGGCGTCCCCTCTAGATCCTTATCGACAGATTACAGGAATTTCTCCCTACGCGAGAGGTGATTCGCGATGGCCGTCTCTGTCGCAAGCAGGAGCAGTCCGCCCATCAGCAGATACCACCACAGGCTCTGGCGGCGCTCGGCTTCCTCGCGCGTCATCTCCTGGGACGCCGACGGCTCGGGCGTTTCCGCCGCCGCGTGTCCGGTAACGAACGCCACGAGCTCCTGCGGATCCAGCGGCGCGAGGTCCGACTCCGTCGGGTCGAGGTTGACGGCAAACGCTTCCGGCCGTGTTGCGGACGCGCCCGTCGTGCGAATTTCGTAGATACCCTGCTCGTTCAGTTCCAGCACGCCGGAATCGGACGGCATCCCTTCTCCGGACACACCGAGACTGATGCGCTGCCCTGACGGCGTGACGATGACGCGGTCGGGCTTGTTGCGACCGCGCGCATTCAGGTCGAGGACCTGCCCGACCGTGAACCACGACTGCGGCTGATCGTAGTGCGCGAGGTAGCGCGCGAGCTGCTGGACGAGAGGCAGGAAGATCGGTTTGACCGCAATGTCCGTCCACGTATCGTCGAGCGTCGACGTCCAGACGATCACGCGTCCCGCGCCGACTTTTCTTTCGACGGCCGCGACCGCGCCGTCCTCGTAGCGTGCGAGGACGCGATCGGCTGCCGCGGGTTCGACGGTGCGGTACTCGAACATGTGCGCCGCGGAGAAATCTCCGGAACGCGGCGCCTTGAATACCTCGAAGACCGGGTGGCTGTAGTCGAGATAGCCGAGCGAGCCGCTGCGCCCCGACATTCTGTTGACCGTCGCGCCCAGCTTGCCCGGAAACAGCTCGGCCTCGCCCGTCGGCCATGTCGTGTGCTCGCCAGCGACGATCAGCAGCCCGCCGCCGCGCTCGACGAACTTCCTCAGCACGCCGCTAGCAGCGGCGGGCGGAAACATCGTGTCGTTGAGCACGACGACGGTCCGTTTGTCGAACGTCGTCGGCGTGGCGCGCGAGGCGGTCGTGGAGTCGATCTGGAATGTCGGCGTCGTCCCGATCGCGAGCGCCTTCGACAGGAACAGGCTCGCATCGTTCGATCCGTTGTCGACGATGGCGATCGACACCGGCTCGCTCGGATTGAGGACGAAGTGGAAGACGTTGTCGGCCGGCAGCGCGTCGGTACCGGCGCGGACCGCGCCGCGGACGTTCGGGCCCGACAGCGTGAACTGCGTGAACGTCACCGACGCCGATGCGTGCGCCGGCACGGACGCGCGCTTCGACTCGATCTCGTGGCCGTCCACGTCGAGCGTCACTTTGACGTCCTGCAGCGCGCCGTCACCTTTGTTGCTGAGGCCCGCATTGACCGTCACGCGCTCCTGGCCGGAAAATGCCGCGCGCCCGAAGCTGACCGACGGCACGGCGAGATTCGCCGTGTCCTTGCTGCCGACCGAGACGGCGCTGAGCGTCATCCCCTCGGGAAAGCGCGCTTCCTCCGATCCGCTCCAGCCGGACTTCTGAAAGTCGCTGATGAGAATCGCTTCGCGCCGGGTGACGGGCGAGCGCGCGAGGATGCTCTCGCCCAGTTTGATCGCGGGGCCGTAGCGCGTCGCGCCGGCCGTGACCTTCGCGGCGCCGATCGCGCCCTCGAGCCGGATCTTGTCCGGCGTCGCGCGCATCGTCTCCTCGGCGTTCTTGGCGAAGAGGACGAGCGTCGCGCGGTCGCCTGCGCCCAATCCGCGCACGGCGGATCGCGCCGCGTCCTGCGCGCGCTGCCAGTGATCGCCGTAGCCCATGCTCGCCGAGTGATCGAGCAGGATGACGACCTCGCGTGCTCCGCTCACCGCAACCGTTGCGGACGCGCCTTGCGGCCAGAACGGCCTGGCGAACGCGGCGACGATCAGCGCGATCGCGGCAAGCCGCAGGGCCAGGAGTCCCCAGTGACGGATTCGTCGCCGGCGGACGGATTGATACGGAATCCGGCGCACGAACATCAGCGACGGGAACTCGACGACCCGCTTCCGCTCGCGCTGAATCAGATGCACCAGGTACCGGAATGGCCAGTGCACCGAGGCCGGCGAGGAAGAGAGGAGTCAGAAACGTCATCTACGTAGGGCTCAGGGTTGAGGGCTTAGGGCTCATCTGACCCGCATCAGTCGTTCGCGGCTGGAGAGGTAACTGAAGAGCGCTCGGTCCAGCGGCTGGGACGTATTGAGCAAAGTGTAATCGATTCGATGTTCCGAGAACTTCGTCGTCAGTGCGTCGATGTGGGCCTTGATGAGCGCCCGGTATTCTTCGGCGAGCGATTGCGGGACGACCGGGATTTGCTCCCCGCTCTCGAGGTCCTCGAAGCTCGATGCATCGTCGTACTCGAACTCGAGCTCCGCCGGATCCATCACGTGGAACACGATCAGATCGTTGCCGATGAACTTCAGGGGTTTGATGGCTTCGAGGATGGCGTCCGGTTCCTCGTAAAAGTCGGAAATCAGGACCAGGATGCCGCGGCGCTTGAAGTGCTCCGCCATTTTCGTGAGCGGCGTGACGAGATGTCCGGGCCGTTCGGCTCTTGAGCGGTCGAGCGTCTGAAGCGTAACGTTGAAGTGCTTCGCCGAGGGCGGCACGTGCGAGACGATGTCGGAGTCGAAGGTGATGATGCCGACGCGGTCGCGCTGGCGTTGCGCGAGATACGCGAGGCACGCGGCCACGAAGCTGCCGTATTCAAGCTTGGTGACGCCGCTCGTGCCGAAGCTCATCGACTTCGAAACGTCGAACAGGATGCTCAGGTTCGTGTTCGTGTCCGCCTCGGTACTGCTTGACGTAGTACCGATCCGTGCGCGCGTACAGTCGCCAGTCCACGCGCCGGATGTCGTCGCCGGCGACGTAGCCGCGGTGCTCGGCGAAATCGATCGACGCGCCGAAAAACGGTGCGCGGTGCAGGCCGTTGATGAAGCCTTCGACGACGTTGCGCGCCATCAGCTCGAGGTTGCCGACGCGCGCGAGGATCTTGGGATCGACGAATCGGGCGCCCGGAATGGCGGCTTGTGTGTTGGACATCAAATCGCTCGGCTAAAGCCTTCGCGCTCCTTGATCAATCCGCAATCCACAATCCGCAATGTCACATCCCGCTCCGCGGCGTCACCACCGCCGACAGCAAGTCGTCGATGATCGAGTCTGACGTCACGCCTTCCGACTCCGCGCGGAAGTTTGTCAGCACGCGGTGACGAAGCACGGGATGCGCGAGCGCGCGGATGTCGTCGAAGCTGACATGATACCGGCCGCTCGTCAGCGCGCGCGCCTTGGCGCCGAGGACGAGATACTGCGCGGCGCGCACGCTCGCGCCGAACGCGACGTACTTCTTCACCGAATCCGGCGCCTGACTCGACTTCGGACGGCTGGTCCGAACCAGGCTGAGCGCGTAGCGCATCACCGACTCGGCGACGGGGACGCGGCGCACGAGACGCTGGAACGCAATCAGGTCGTCACCGTTCACCGGCCGCGCGTAGTGCGGATCCTGGATGGCCGTCGTCGTCCGCACGACGTCGAACTCTTCGTGTTCCGGCGGGTGCTCGATGACGATGTGGAACATGAAGCGGTCGAGCTGGGCTTCGGGCAGCGGATACGTGCCTTCGAGCTCGATCGGGTTCTGCGTCGCGAAGACGTAGAACGGCTCGTGCAGCTCGTAGGTCCGGCCTTGAATCGTGACGCGGTGCTCCTGCATGGCCTCGAGCAGCGCGGCCTGCGTTTTCGGCGGCGTGCGGTTGATTTCGTCCGCGAGCACAATGTTCGCGAAGATCGGCCCGGGCGCGAACACCATCTGACGCCGGCCGGTCGCCGCGTCCTCGTTGATGATGTCGGTGCCGGTGATGTCCGACGGCATCAGGTCGGGCGTGAACTGGATGCGGTTGAACCTCAGATCGAGCACCCTGGCCAGCGTTGCGACGAGCAGCGTCTTGGCGAGGCCGGGTACGCCGACGATGAGGCTGTTGCCGCCGACGAAGAGCGTGAGCAGCACGAGCTCGATGACGTCCGCCTGCCCGACGATGGTCTTCTGCAGCTCGGTGATGATCTGCTTGCGCCCGTTGTTCATCTTGTCGGCGAGCGCGATCTCGTCGGGCGAATCGAATTGCACTGTGTCGACAGCCATTAGTGTGTCATCCCGTAAATGATGTAGTTGACGCCGAGTTTGTACGCCTCGTTCGACTCGTCGATGGGCTTGAACCCCGTGTCGGACCACTCCCAGTACTCGGAGATGTCCGTGTTGTAGTTGATCATCACCATTATCCGCTTGGTCGGGTCATTGTCCTCGAAGACGGCTCGGAACATCGCGGGCGGCGGATCGTAGTACTGCGGAACGTTCAGCGTTTTCACTTCGAAAAATGAATGAAAAATCGGGTGCGTGATGTCGAGATCGACGAACCGCGCCTCCGGCAGGACGCGCAGCATCTGCTGCTCGAAATTGGTCCAGTGCTGGTAGCGGAAGTCGTCCACGATCATGAACCCGCCTTTCTGCAGGTACGACCGGAGCGCGGCCGCCTCCTGATCGGACATCGTCCAGCCGCCGGGCTCGCAGAGATATGCCACCGGATAGCGCGCCAGCTCAGGGCTGTCGAAGGGCAGGATGTTCGTTTCCTCGACGTGCGGATTCAGGAGGGTGACCTCGTTCATGATCTTCATGAAGTGCTGCTCGCCGGCCGGGTAGTCGTGCGACCAGGGAAGCCGCTGCGACACGAAGCCGTAGTCGGGGCCGTACCGGATTCTGACGAACGTGAACCGGCCGTCGTACGGTGCGTTGGGTGTGATCGGCGTCTGCGAAAACCGGCCGCCGCCGAATCCCCGTTGCGCGAGCGCAGGGGCAGTCGCCAGCGTGCCGACGACAGTCAGCACCAGGGCGACCAGGCTGCGCACTCGCTCAGTCATGTCGGATCTCGGAGTCTGGATTGCCCGGCTGAAGCCTCGCGCTCCTACTTCTTCTTCGCCTGCAGATCCCGTATCTCTTTCGTCTTCAGGGCCAGCGCGGTGAGCAGCCGCTCCATCTCCGCGTCGTAGGCCGCCTGATCCATCGTCGACTTCTTCGCGCGGAGATCCGTGATCTGCCGATCGATCGCGTCGCGCTGGTCGGCCAGCGCCTTCATCTCCGGATCGTTCGCGTCCACCTGCAATGCTGAACGTCCCTGGCCGCCGCCAAGAAACACCGCCGACGCCAGCTGGCCCTCGCCGCTGTCGTCGAGCGTGGCGTGCTCGGTGAGGAGCAGTCCCTTCTTCTGGAACGCTTCGACGACCTTGGCCTTCGCGTACTCGAACGCTTCACCGACCGAGACGTGGCCGTTGCGATCCCGATCGGCCGTGTCGTCTCCGAACGCGGCGACGAAATACTGCGGAAAATCGGGTTCGTTTCGCTCGCCGCCGGTCTTCGTCGCCGTGACGATGACGCGACCCGGCGCCGCCAGCGGCTTGAGGAACGCGCCGCTCGCGCTGCTGGTGTTGACGAACACGACGCGCTGTGCCGTGAACTTCGAGAGCAGGCGCGCGTAGTCGTCGGCCGTGAGGTCGGGTCCCATCAGGTTGAACGCGGCCGTCGTGCCGTCGAAGCTGCCGTGGCCGATGAGCAGCACGAAGAGCTCGTCGTTCGCTTTCACCTTGCCGGCGATATCGGCGAACGCCTTCTCGACGGCCGCTTTCGTCGCATCGCGCTCCGACAGAAACGTGACGTTCGACTCGGGAACCTGGTCCTTCTTCTTCGCGGTCTCGATGAACGTCGTCGCCCATTTGTGGAATTTCGCGGCGTGTTCTTCGTCCCCGGAAACGCCGGTGATGACGAGGAGGTGGGTCTGTTGGGCGAACACGGGTGTGGAGACAAGGACCAGCCACGAACACACGAAAGCACGAAATCCAGACGAGGCCACGAAGACACGAAGGCGGATCACGCGAGCCCTTTGACCCGGCGGTATCCCCACTCGCCCGCGACGAGGCCGACGAGAAGCAGGAAGAGGGCAGGCATGTCCCAGAGCTCGCGCTCTTCGACGACGGTGACGCCGCGGCCGTTGTAGCTGATGGCCTCGGGGAGAGAAGAGGCGTTGGCGGCCGTGAAGAAGTGGCCGCCGGTGTCTTCGGCGATGCGCTTGAGGAGCGGCGCGCGCATCGCAGCGTCGAAGTACTCGGAGTCGCCTGCCGAGACGCGGATGTTCATGTTGGTCGAGCCGAGTTCCTTGTCCCCGCGCACCGCGTGGACGGCGACCTTATATATGCCGTTTTCTTCGGGCACGAAGCTGGCGCGGTAGTCGCCGTCTTTCGTCACGGTCCAGTCCACGGGCAGCTCGGTCGTCTTGCCGGACGGCGCGACGACCGACGCGACGACGCGGCTGTCGTTGACCTCGACGTACGCGCCGTCGAGGACCTCGGCAGTCAGCTTCACGGTTTCACCGGGCTCGACGCGATCGTTCGACGTCGTGATGTTCGACCTGATCCGGCACGCCGTCCACGAGCCACCGGACGAGGCGCCGCCAGAACATCTGGTGGGTCGTATCGGTCACGGGCATCTTGACGTCCATCCGCCAGATCCACGAATCCTGGATCGGCATCGCGATCGCTTTGCCGCGCCCGTACCGCTGATAGGCGAGGACGACCTGTTCCTGCCGTCGGTTGTCCACCGCCGTCAAGAGCGACGTCGCGCCGGGTTTGAGCAGGCGCACGGGATTGACCGCCGTGACCATCGGCATCGAGTCCCACCGGGCTGACGAGCTCTTTTCGTCCGAGGCGATCTGCGTCACGGGGAACGTCGCGCCCGCGCGCGTCGGCTTGACCGACAGCTCGGAGAAGAACTTCGGATTCGCCGCCTCCATCGCCACCGGCAGCACTTCGCCGACCGGGGTGCCGGCCCATCCGCCTTCGGCGAACGATCGGCGGCCACCGAGCATCATCAGTGTGCCACCGCGCTTGTTGACGAAGTCCGCGATCATGCGCAGCTGATCGGGCGTGAACGACGCGGCCTCCACGCTGCCGAGAATCAGCGCTCGGTACGAGAAGAGCTCCTCGCGCGTGGTGGGGAAACCGCCGATCAGTTCGTCGGGCTTGCCGACGTCGAGCCGCAGGTACTTGTTCTCGGCCGTCCGCTGCAGGATGACGACCTGCAGATTCTTGTCGTCCTCGACGGCGCGTCGCACGAATTTCGCTTCCGGCCGCGGTTCGCCTTCGTAGTACAGAATCTTCTCGCGACGATCGTTGACTTGAATCAGCGTGTCGCGGACGTTGTTCTGCGTCACCTGCTCGCCGGACTGCGTCGGGATCTTGAAGCTGAACAGGCGCGCGCCGGCTTCGTTCGCCTGAAACCGGACTTTGACGGTCGCGGACTCGCCGTCGGCCGGCAGCGTCACTTCCTGCGTGCTCACGATCCGTCCGTCATCCTCGACGGTCATCGGCACGGTTTGTCCCGCATAGCCCGCCTGCGAGACGACGACGTCGACGACGAGCGCGGTGCCCTTGAGGACGGCCCGGGGCGTTTCGACGCGCGTGACCTGGATGTCTTTTGCGAATCGCTCCTGCCCGAGGCCGACGGTGAAGACCGGAATCGTCCGCGCCTTGAGGCTCGCCAGCGTTTCGTCGATGGCGGCGTCGGACGTGTCGGCGCCGTCGGTCACCATCACGAGGCCGGCGAGTGGGAGCCCGGACAGCTCGTCGCGCGCGCGATCGAGCGCCTGCCCGAGGCGCGTCGCCGTTCCACCGAATTTCAAATCGGCGGCGGATCCCACGCGCTCCGACGCCGACGAGAAGCTGAACATCCGGACGACGAACTTCCTGGAGAGCGCGTTGAGCAGCGCGGCGTTCGGACCCGCGAGCTCGTGCTCGATGAATTCGCTGCGCGGCTTGCCGTCACGATCCGCGATCGCCATGCTTCGCGAGTCGTCCACAAGCACGCCGAGGAAGTTCTGCTGCGGAACGGCGGCCTTGAGAATCAGCGTCGGCCGGAACAGGCAGACGAGCAGCACCGCGAGTGCCGCGAGCCGCAGCCCGACCAGAACGATCCGATCGCGAAGCTCGTCAGCAGCCGCGAGGCCGCGGTAGGTGATGAGCGCGACGACGGCCGCAGCGACCACCACGCCGGCGGCGACCAGCATGGACCGCGAGAAGGCCCATGACAGATCGCCCTGCTGGAACATCAGCGGCGGATACTTGAAGAGGAAGCGAAAAATGCTCTCCACTGAGGAGCATTCTACATCTGCTGATCTGACGATCCAGACGGGCCGCTGGCTGGCTGAACCCGCGGGATTACCCTTTCGCCGGTCGGCGCCGGAGTCCGGTGCCGACCGTCGGCGTCCACGCAGGCGCGTCGCTCGCCGGGAACGAATTCGCGGACGCGTCGGACACGAGGTCGTTCGGCCGAAGCCCGGCGCGGTACGCGAGGCCGTCCGCCCACTGGCGGGCGTTGGAGAGATCGCCCTCGCCGGTCAGCGCCCACCAGGCAAGGCCGCCGCCGAGCGCGATCATGACCGATCCCGCAAACGATCGCTGTCGCAGCCCGTGCACGGCGAGGGCGCAGCCGCTAATGCCGAGCATCCATCGCGCGATCGTCCGCGGTTCCCGCGTGCCATCCCATCCGCGGCGATCCCAGACACTCTCGTTTACGCGATGGGTCGTGAGGTTCAGGTCCGAGGCGTCGCTCATGGTTCGGCTCCATGCAAATTATGGGGCATACCTCTTGTCTGGCGTCTGCGCGAGGCGTCTGATGGGTTTTCCTACACGAGCGTCACTCCTTGAACGCCTGCTGTGCTTCTGCCAGGCGCGTTCGAAAGAATTTGGCCGGATTCACCCCATCGGATGTCTGGTACATGCGTTGCTCTAGACGCCTCCAAGACCTGCCTCCGGCTGGATCGTCTGTTACGCCTTGTTGAGCCATTCAGCCAGCCGGCCCCATCCCCTCCGACGACACCCGGGCGGCCGACGTCAAGTCGCCGCCCGCGGCCATCTCTCTCGGGGTTCGTGATTTGGGATTCGCTTCCAACCAACAACCAACAACCAACAACCAGTAAGTTACTCACAATGCGCCTGGTCGTTGCGACCACCAACCAGAACAAGATCAAAGAGATTCGAGCGCTGCTCGGCGGACTTGACGTCGACCTTCTGACACTCGACCGCTGGCCCGGCGTCGTCGCGCCCGACGAAACCGGGCGAACGTTCGAAGAGAACGCCCGGCAGAAGGCACGGCACTACGCGGCTGCGACGCGCGAGATGGTCCTCGCCGAGGATTCGGGACTCGAGATCGGCGCGCTCGACGGCGCGCCGGGCGTCGAATCCGCGCGGTTCGGCGGCGCGGATCTGCCGTACCCGCAGAAGTTTGCGCTCATCGACGAACGGTTGCGCGCGAGCGGCAGCCCGGATCGGACCGCGCGCTTCGTCTGCGCGCTCGCGCTCGCTCGCGATTCGTCCGTGTTGTTCGAGACGCGCGGCGTTGTCGAAGGCCAGATCATCCTGCCACCATGCGGCACGGGGGGATTCGGCTACGATCCGATCTTCCTCTACCCGCCGTACGGACGCACGCTGGCAGCGGTGACGCAGGCAGAGAAAGCGGCCGTCAGCCATCGTGGGCAGGCATTCCGGTCACTGAAGGCCTTTCTCGAACAATCCCGGTTGTGAACGGTCGATTCCCACACGTGGGAAGATGATCCGACTGTCTCGCGGATTGTCCAGGAAATCAACGGCGCCGGATGGCCCTGCGTTTGCCGATTCCATCGGGCGTGATTCACGACCTTCGCTACGCGCTTCGTGCCGCCTTCCGCGACAAGAGTTTCAGCATCGTCGCCATGCTGACGCTGGCGCTCGGCATCGGCGCCAACACGGCCCTCTTCACGGTCGTTCACGCGGTGCTGCTCGAACCGTTGCCGTTTCGTGCGCCGGAGCAGCTCGTTCGCGTCACGGCTGATTTCACGGGCCAGAACGCACGCGACGCGGGACTGTCGGTGTCGGAGCTGTTCGACCTCCGGCGCTCCGGCATCTTCACCGAAATCGCGGGTGTGTGGCCGGTCAGCGCGAACCTGACGGAGACGAACGAACCCGAGCGCGTGGAGACGGCGCTCGTCGACGCGAACTATTTCACGATGCTCGGCGCCGGCGCGGCGGTCGGCCGCGTCTTCACCCAGGACGATGCGCAGCCGGGTATCGCCGACGTCGCGGTCATCAGCCACGCGCTCTGGGCGCGGCGTTTCGGCCGCGCCCCCGGCGTCCTCGGCAAGCGAATCCGGATCGACAACGATATGTACTCGATCGTCGGGGTTGCGGCCGAGTCGTTCCGGCATCCAGGCCGCGGGACGACGACGGAGGTCGATGTCTGGGCGCCGGCGGGCTGGCTCGCGCCTCCATTTCCGACGCAGCCGATTCGCCGTGCGTATCTGCTGCGCGGCGGCATCGGGCGACTTCCCGCGGGCGTCACGCCCGAAGCTGCGCAGTCGAGAGTGGACGCGCTCGTCGATCGCCTTCGCAACCAGTTCGGTGCGGACTATCCCCGCGCGGCCGGATGGACGCTGCGCGTGATCCCGTTGCGCGACGATCTCGTCGGCCACATCCGGCCGGCGTTGCTCGTGCTGCTAGCGGCGGTCGGGTTCGTGCTGCTGATCGCGTGCGCGAACGTCGCGAGCCTCCTCCTCGCGCGAGCGTCGGCACGTTCGCGTGAAATCGCAATCCGGCGTGCGCTCGGCGCCGGCCGCGGACGCCTGGCGCGCCAGTTGCTGACCGAAAGCGTGCTGCTCGCCGTGGTCGGCGGACTTGCGGGACTGCTCGTCGCCGTGTGGGGCGTGGATCTCCTCGAACGACTGAGTCCAGCCGACCTGCCACGGCTGAACCTGGTCGGCCTCAACGGATCCGTGCTCGCGTTCACCGCGATTCTGTCGCTCGCGACCGGCGTGATCTTCGGCATCGCGCCGGCTGTTCAGGGATCCAACGCCGATCTGAACGACGCGATCCGCGAGTCGTCGCGGACGGCGACGGCGAGCGGGCGCGTCGCCCGTCTGCGCGGGGCCCTGGTCGTGTCCGAGTTCGCGCTCGCGCTCGTCCTGCTCGTCGCCGCGGCGCTGCTGACGCAGAGCTTCTGGCGGCTGCAGAACGTCGACCTCGGATTTCGTCCGTCATCGGTGCTGACCGTCGGCTTATGGCTGCCGCAGCCGAACGACCCGCCGTCGGGCCCGTACTTCAAACACGACGCACGCGTGGCGTTCTATAAGCGGACGACCGAGCGACTGGCGACACTGCCTGGCGTCGAGGCCGTCGGCGGCGTCAACACCTTGCCGCTCAGCGGCGCCCGCGGCCGCGTGTCGTTTGTCGTCGAAGGCCGTGGCCCCGACGCCGGCGACACATCGGTCGCTGACGGCGCGCTCGCAACGCCTGGCTACTTCCGCGCGCTCGGCATCGACCTCGTCCGCGGCCGGCTCTTCGACGACCACGACGATTCGACGACGCCCCTCGTCGCGGTCGTCAGCGAGGCCTTCGGGAAGCGGTTCTTCGGAGGTCTCGACCCGATCGGGAAGCGAATTGCCCCGGGCGCACGCGTGCAGACCGGAGGCGGAGCGGTCCAGGCTGTCGCGCCGAACTGGATCACGATCATCGGCGTCGTGCACGACGTCCGCACGAGCGGGATCGAATTCGAACCGGCCGCGACGATCTACCGGCCCGTCTGGCAGGTGTCGAATCTCGCGCTCACGTTGACCGTGCGCGCGACCGGGGATCCTGCCGCGCTATCCGAACTGGTCCGGCGCGAAGTCCGCGCCGTCGATCCCAACGAGCCGGTGTTCGCGGTGAGGACAATGGACGCCGTCATCGCGTCGGCACTCGCGCAGCGCCGCTTCACGATGCTGCTGCTCGCGTTCTTCGCCGGAACGGCGCTCCTGCTGTCGGCGATCGGGATCTACGGGGTGATGGCGTTCTTCGTCACACAGCGGACGCACGAGTTCGGGATTCGAATGGCGCTCGGCGCGCGCCCGTTCGACGTGCTGCGGCTGGTGATCGCGCAGGGCGTCCGCCTTGCCGCAGTGGGTATCGTCCTCGGGATTGCCGGCGCGATCGCGATGGCACGCGCGCTTCGGGCGATGTTGTTACGGTGTGGACGCTCGCGATCCCGCGACGTTCGCCGTGCTGTCCGCCGCGCTCACGCTGGCGGCGCTCGCGGCGTGCTACGTGCCGGCGCGGCGAGCCATTCGGGTTGATCCCATGGCGGCGCTGAGACACGAATAACTCTCAGCGCACAAGTTTCAATGCTTGCAAAATACGCCACGAAGGCACGAAGATCTCTGGCTTGATCTTCTTCGTGTCTTCGTGGCTCCGTGAGTAAAAGGCAGCGTGATCCCCTCGTGTTTCGTCATCTTCAGAAAAGCGAATCTCTTCTCCAGCGGCGCTCGTGGTCGATCAACCAGGTCTTCCGGTCGAGTCCGCCGCCGTACCCGGTGAGCGCTCCGGTCGATCCGATCACGCGGTGGCAGGGAACGATGATCGCAATGGGATTGGCGCCGTTGGCGAGGCCGACGGCGCGGGAGGCACCGACGGATTCCAGTTCCTTCGCGATGGCGCCGTAGCTGGTCGTTTCTCCCGGTGGAATCCGCAGAAGCCGCTTCCAGACGCGGCGCTCGAAACCCGCGCCCCGCATGTCGAGCGGCAGGTCAACGACCTCGGCGCTCACGCCGTCGAAGTAGCGCCGGAGCCACGTGATCGTCCGGTCGATCGTTGCCGAGCGCTCGTCCACGACCTCGTGGGCCGGGAACCAGCGCTCGAGCCGCCGTTCGAGACGCGTCAGCCGCTTGTTCATGAACTCCAGCGCGCAGAGTCCTTCGTCCGACGACATCGCCAGCATGTTGCCGAGCGGCGTCGGCACGACGGTTCGCGACAAGCGCAGCTTCGTCTCCACCTGGACTCTCATCCGTGCCTCAGATCAGCCGCTTGACGAGGTGCCCGACGATCGCGCGCTGCTTCTCGACGAGCTGGGTGATGCCGCGGTCGGCGAGGACGAGCAGATCGTTCAGCGCGTCATTGCCGAACGGCATGCCTTCCGCGGTTCCCTGGACTTCGATGAAGCGCCCGTCGCCCGTCTTGACGATATTCATGTCGACCTCGGCGCGGCTGTCGTCTTCGTAGGCGAGGTCGAGAAGAGGGAGACCGTCGACGATGCCGACGCTGACCGCGGCGACGTGATCGATGAGCGGAATCGAGCTGAGGATGCCGCGATCGCGGATCTTTTCTAGCGCGAGCGCCAGCGCGACGAACGCGCCGGTGATGGACGCCGTGCGCGTGCCGCCATCCGCCTGAATGACGTCACAGTCGATCCACACGGTCCGTTCGCCAAGCGCCGGAAGGTTCATGACCGATCGCAGCGAACGGCCGATCAGCCGTTGAATTTCCTGCGTGCGGCCGCCGACTTTTCCCGACGATGCCTCGCGCTGCGTGCGCGTGGTGGTGGCGCGCGGCAGCATGCCGTACTCGGCCGTCACCCAGCCCTTTCCACTGTTGCGCAGGAACGGCGGCACGCGATCCTCGACGCTCGCCGTGCAGATGACTTTCGTGTTGCCCGCCTCGATGAGGACGGAGCCTTCCGCGTGCATCAGATAGTTCGGTGTAATCGTGACGGGACGGAGTTCGTCGGCCGGACGCTTGTCGGATCGCATAGACGTTCTAGTTTACTGTCCCTCGACGTAATCCAGGTTCTTCGGCAGCGGCCGCCGCAAGTCCACGTGACCCGCGAGCGTCTCCACTTCCTTGCCGTCCACCAGCACCTGGACGCTCGTCACGGCCGGCAGGTTCGTCGTCAGCACATTGACGATCGTGTAGACCGTGAGCAGCTCGTTGAGGGTGCCGCCGGGATGCGCGGACACGACCTCCTTGCTCAGGTCCACGAACACCTCGCCCTTGTCGCTCAGGAACAACGCGCGGAGCGTCGTGCCCGCCGGAATGGCGGAGATCGCCGGCTCCACGACCGGCGCGATCTGCGCCGCGACGATCTGTCGGGCTTGCTCGAGCGCGCTCTCGCCGAACGGCACGTCGCGCTCAGTGCTCGTCAATCCCGTGCCGTCGTCGGCGATGTAGTACAGATGCGCTTTGATCTTCCGGCCCGGCGTCAGCTGCTGTTTGACGTCCGGACTCGGCGCGATGGTTCCCGGCGCGGCCGCGGCGTGACGCGCGGGCGGCGGAAACCAGCGCGGCAGCCCGATGAAAACGAGGGAACCCAGCGCCGTGCCGGTCACGAGCACCAGCCCCCAGGCGAGCATCCGTCTGGAGTTCACTGCGCACCGCCGATCGATTCGCGATAGCGGACGACGGCGTCGTAAAACGCCTGTACGAATCCATTCTGAAACGCGTCGCCGGCGATCGCCTTCTCCTGGGCCGGGTTGCTCAGGTATCCGAGCTCGATGAGGACCGCCGGCATGTTCGCCGACTCGAGGACCCGGAGCGGCGCCTGGTCGGTCGCACGCGCGGACAGCGGCACATGATCCTTCAGCTGCGCGACCAGCACATCGGCGAACGCCGCCGACTGCGAGAGGTGCCGGATCTGCGCGAGATCCCACGGCACCAGTTCGACTTCGCGCAGGCCGCCGCCGAACGTCGGCAGGCGCTGCGCTGGCCGCGTTTCAGCTGCCACCGTGTCCTTGTCGAACGCGGCTCGATAAATCGTCGCGCCCGTCGTCGTCGGGCGCGTCGCCGAGTTGGCGTGCAGGCTGACAAAGATGTCGGCCTTGTTGTTGTTGGCGAGCGCCGCGCGTTCGTCGATCGGCACGTTGCGGTCGTCGTCGCGAGTCAGCAGGACGCGTACACCGAGTCGAGCTTCGAGCGCGCTCCGCAGCCGGCGCGCGACGGCCAGCGTCAGATCTTTTTCCTTGATCCCCGATGCGCCTTTCGCGCCTCCGTCCTCGCCGCCATGGCCCGGGTCGATCACGACCGTGCGTATGGACGCCACGGGATGCCCGAGCGCCGGCGGCAGCTCCGGCGGGGGTCCGGGTATCGGCGTCGGCGGTGGATTCGCACCGCCGGTTGTCGGCGCTGGGGTGGTCTCGGTCGGCGGCGGCGAGAGATCCAGCACCAGGCGTCCGGTGCTGCCGACAGACAGCGTGCTGGACCTGAACCCTCCGAAGCGCGGAACCAGATCGACGAGAAGCGTCGTCGGCTCGACGAGGCGGACGGCCTGCACCAATCCGGGCGGAGAGGGCGGTGCGAAGAGAGGCGCCGGCGGGTCGAGCCCGTCCGCATCGAACTTGACCGTGATGCGATCGCCGTCCTGGGATACAGTCGCGGCAACCCGCGGCGTCGCGTCGATCGTCAGCTGTCCCGCGACCCCGACAGCGTCATAACGGATTGCCAGACGCGGGACGCGAAGTTCGCCGATGATCAGCAGGCGCGACGGCTTCCGCAATTCCAGCCGTGTGTCGTAGATCGGCGCGAGCGCGCGGCTGACGAACTCGACCGGTACGAGCCATCTCCGGCCCTGCCGGGACGGCGCGGCCGGCAACGAAATCAGGCGGCCCGCCACAGACGCGAGTGATTGCTCGGGCGTCAGGACGATGGTCCGGCCCTTGTAGGAAACTGTGATCGCGCCGAGCGATTCCTGAACGTTGAGTTGAAACGTCGACGCGAGATCGTCGAGCGCAACGAATTCCTGATCGCCGACGATCGCGAGCGGCATCGCCCGGCGGCCGTCGCGTCCGACGAGCGTCAGGCTTGGACTTCCCGTCTGGCCGACGAGCACCGCGAGGCCGAAGGCAAGCGTCAGAAGTGTGGCTGCGAGGAAAGGTGGAAGCGGACGGGAGTTCAATGGAGAAATCTTTCGGTCGCCCCGGACGGTCCATTGTATCGAAAGTCGGCAGGAGGAACCGGAACGTTATGGACGCATTCATGGAGGCGGCGATCGCCGAGGCCGAGCAGGGAGGCGCGGAAGGTGGCATTCCGATCGGATCCGTCCTCGTGCATCGCGGGACGATCATCGGCCGCGGTCACAATCGCCGCCTGCAGCAGGGGAGCGTGGTCCTGCACGGCGAGATGGACGCGCTCGAGCGCGCCGGACGTCAGCCGGCGTCGGTTTACCGCGACAGCGTGATCTACACGACGCTATCGCCCTGCCCGATGTGCAGCGGTGCGATCATCCTGTACGGCATTCCGAAGGTCGTCGTCGGCGAGAACCGGACGTTCACGGGCGCCGAGGAACTGTTGAGGAAGAACGGCGTCGAGGTCGTGCTGCTTCAGGATCGCCGATGCATCGAGCTGATGGAACGCTTCATCGCGCAGAACCCTGCGGTGTGGGCAGAGGATATTGGCGTCTGACGCTGTTGGGTTCTGGGTTCAGGGTGCCGGGTGCTGGGTACGTGCTTAGTTCAGGGTTCGGCGTTCAGGGTTCGGCGTTCAAGGTTCGGCGCCGCGTTTCCTGTTTCAGCTTCCGTCGCACCCAGAACCCCGCACTCCGAACCCCGCACTCAGAACCCAGAACCCCGCACGAACCCAGCACCCAGCACCCTGCACCCGATCCTATCGGCTCATTCCTGCTCGGTACGTGATCGTCTGGCCGGGCTGGATGTTGACGTCGAACTCGACTGGCGGCTGGCCGGCGACTCGAATCTCGATCTTGTGCACACCGCTCTGCAGGTTCAGTTGCTGCGTCGATCGGTCCAAGTCGTCGACGGTGCCCACGAAGTAACCGTCGGCGTACACCTGTGCATCAGGCGGCGCGCCCTGGATGCGCACGCCGCCGTACGGCGCACCCTGACTGCCGTACGCCGCACCTTGCCCCCCCGGACTGGCGTTCACGTAAACCGGCGCGGCGTAGGTGTACCCAGGGTAGGCGGACCCGTAGTACGGATAACCGTAGCCGTAATAACCGTATCCGTATCCGAAACCGATTCCGAAACCTACGCTGAATCCGGGGTAGCCGTAGTACCCATAGTACGGATAGCCGTAGCCGTAGCGGTTGTACGGGTATCCGTAGTGCGGATAGCCGTAGCCCGGGCGACCGTAGACCGGGTAGTGGCCGTTGTACGGCGGTCGCGCGACCGCGTGCCCGGCCGTGGCCGGCGCCGGCCCGCGAGGCGCCGCAGCGGCGTGTTGCCCGCCGCCTCCGCCGCCGCCGTGACCGCGCGCCTGGGCGGCCGCGTCCCCCGCGGACCACGCAAGGCACACGGCGACCACTGAAATGGTTAGGAGCGATTTCCGAATTGTCATGGCAGACCCACTCGTCAGGAGGCTTGGCTGGCTCCTTTATTATAACGCAACGGCTGTCAGGCGGGGTAATACCGCACGAGCCACTCGGCCACGCACGACGGCTTGTCCGCCCCCTCGCGCTCGACGGTGACCTGCCACACCGCCTGAATCGCGCCGCCAGCGTCCTCGACGCTGCCCAGTGTGAATCGGCCGCGGATGCGGCTGCCCGAGGGCACGGGTGACACGAACCGGACGCGGTTCAGCCCGTAATTGATGGCCATGCGCGTGCCCTCGAACGTGATCGCGCTGCGCAGCAGCTGGCTGATGAGCGACAGCGTGAGGAAGCCATGCGCGATCGTCGTCTTGAACGGCGAATCGGTGGCCGCTTTCGCCGGGTTCACGTGGATCCACTGGTGATCCCCGGTCGCCTCCGCGAACTGGTTGATCCGTTCCTGTGAGATCTCGAACCACTCGCTGACGCCGAGCTCGCGGCCGACGTTGTTCGTCAGGGTTCGAACGTCGATGGCCGTCATCCGACTGGCGCCGCGGCTTCGGAGTAGAAGCCGCGTCCATCATTCACGAGCCGCTCGAGGAGTGGCGCGGGTTGCCAGTAGTCGCCGAACCGCGCGCGGTACTCGTTGACCCGGGACAGCACGGTCGGCAGTCCGACCGTGTCCGCGTAAAACATCGGCCCGCCACGGTGGCGCGGGAAGCCGAAGCCGTACACGTACACGATGTCGATGTCGCCGGCGCGGGTGGCGAAACCGTCTTCGAGCACGCGCGCCCCCTCGTTGGCGAGCGCCGTCGTGATCCGCGCGAGAATCTCGTCGTCGTCGATCGGGCGGCGTCTCAGGCCGCGCTTCGACGCCGCTTCCTGGGCGAGCTGTTCGATCAGGGGATCCGGGGCGCGGTTGCGGCTGCCCGGCGCGTCGTAACTTGTACCAGCCCGCTCCGGTCTTCTGTCCGTACCGGCCCATTTCGTACAGACGATCGGGCACCTCGGACTGTGGACCTTCCGCGCGGGATTTGCCGATCGACTTCAGGGTACTGGCGGATGCGCGCGCCCACGTCGATCCCCGCGATGTCCTGCATCCCGTACGGACCCACCGGCAGCCCGAAATCGGTGAGGACGCGATCGATCTGTTCGACGCTCGCGCCTTCCTCGAGCAGTAAATATGACTCGCGCATGTAGTACGCCAGCATCCGGTTCGCGACGAACCCGAAGCAGTTGCCGACGACCACGCCGACTTTGTTCAGTCGCTTGGCGAGCTTGAGCGACGTCGCGAGGACGGACTTGTCGGTCTCCTTGCCGCGAACGATTTCGAGCAGCTTCATCACGTTCGCGGGGCTGAAGTAATGGTGCCCGAGGACTTGAGCGGGCCGCCCGCTCGCGCGCGCGAATTCGTCGATGTCGAGCGTTGACGAATTCGACGCGAGGATGCAGTCCGGCCGCGTGACCCTGCCGAGCTCGGCAAACGTCGCCTTCTTCAGGTCCATGTTCTCGAACACCGCCTCGGTGACGATGTCCACCTGATCGAACCCGTCGTAGCTGATGGTCGGCGTGATGAGCGCGAGCGTCTTCTCCAGCTGCTCGGGCGTCAGCTTGCCCTTCGACATGGTCACTTCGTAGTTCTTGCGGATCGTCGCCATCCCGCGATCGAGCGCAGCCTGGTCGACTTCTTTGAGCAGCACCGGGATGCCGGCGTTGGCGTAGTTCATCGCAATGCCACCGCCCATCGTGCCGGCGCCGACGACCGCAGCGCGCTTGATGTCCTTGGTCGGCGTGTCCTTCGGGACGTCCGGAATCTTCGCGACTTCACGCTCGGCGAAGAACAGATGCCGCAGCGCCTTCGACTCGGTCGAGACGACGCAGTCCGCGAACAGCTCGCGCTCGCGAACGGATCCCTCGTCGAATCCGTTCTGAAGACCGAACTCGACCGCGTCCACGACCGCGTACGGCGCGCGCATGCCGCGCGCGGTCTTGGCCAGGGCGCCGCGCATCCTCGCGCACGCGTCGAGGCCGGCTCGAGCGGCGTCCGCGCTGATCGCGATGTCGCGTGTCTTCCGCGTGTCCTTCCTGGCGGCCTTCGCTCTTGCGAACGCGATCGCGCCAGTCAGAAGGTCGCCCTCGACAATCTCGTCGATCATGCCGGCCGCCCTGGCCTTCGGCGCCGGCACCGGTTTGCCGTCCGTGCACATCGCGAGCGCCAGCTCGGCGCCGGCCAGCCGCGGCAGACGCTGCGTTCCGCCCGCGCCAGGGATGATGCCGAGCAGGACTTCCGGCTGGCCGACCTTGGCGTCCTTCGCGGCGACGCGGAAGTGGCACGACATCGCGACTTCCATTCCGCCGCCGAGCGCGTTGCCGTGGACGGCCGCGACGAGCGGCTTCGCCGAGTCTTCCATCCGTCGCAGCAGCGCATGCGTGCCGTCGGATCGGTTCATCGAGTCGTCACGGGTCTTGAGGACGTCGAAGACCTTGATATCGGCGCCGGCGATGAACGTCGAGCCCGCGCCGACGAGGACGATGGCGTCCGCCTGCGCGTCGGCATTGGCGCGCGCGACGGCCTCGTCGATTCCGGTCCAGACGGTCGGACTTAGCGCGTTGACCGGGGGGTTGTCGATGGTGATGACCGCGACGCGGTCCTGGACTGCATAGCGGATCAGTTCAGGCATAGAAGAGGGACTTTAACATGGGGAAGCAAGGCTCCACATCCCGTCAGGGTTCGAGCGTCCCGCGTGGTGCCTCGACGACGATGCACGTCGTCGTGCCGTGGGCGTAGAGCTTGCCGTCGCCGCCGGTGATGCGGGCTTCGGAGATGGCCGTGCGCCCTCCGACATGGATCACCTTGCCCTCACACCGCAGCGGATTCGCGGCCGTCGTGAGCGGCCGCGTCAGATTCACTTTGAGCTCCAGCGTGGTGAACCGCTTCCCCGCGGGCGTCGAGGAGTTGATGGCGCAACCGAGCGCGGTGTCGAGCAGCGTCGCCGCGAACCCGCCGTGCGCGACGCCGGTGCCGTTGTAGAAACGTTCAGTGACGTCGGCCACAAACACCACGCGGCCGAGCTCGACTTCCGCGAGGCGAATGCCCATCACATCGAGCATCGGCGGGTAAGGCGCTTCGCCGGCCAGCATCTTCTGGAAGAACTCGAGGCCGCTCATCCTGCGGCGCATGTCCAGGCTCATGACTTCTGCGTCGCCGCCGCATGTTCGTCCCGCAGAACGCGGTACAGGATCTTGCCAACTGCGCTCATGGGCAGCGTGTCACGAATCTCGATGTGCCTCGGCACCTTGTACTCGGTCAGCGAGAGTCTGCAGTGCGCGACGATCTCGTCAGCCGTCGCCGACATGCCTGGTTTGAGGGCGATGCAGGCCATCGCCACTTCACCATGGTACGTGTCCGGAATGCCGATGACCGCGGCAAGCCGGACCGCGGGGTGCGCATACAGGACGGCCTCGACGTCCGACGGGTAGACGTTGTATCCGTCCACGATCAGCATGTCCTTCTTACGCTGCACGATCGAGAAGTAGCCGTCCTCGTCCATCAATCCGATGTCGCCGGTGTGGAACCAGATGCGGCCGTCCGCATCTGACCGCAGGACGTGCGCGGTTTCCTCCGGCTTGTGCCAGTAGCCCTGCATGACCTGCGGTCCTGTGATACAGACCTCGCCGATGTCGCCCACCCGCATCTCCTGACGACCGGTTTCGACGTCAACGATCTTCACGTCCGTGTCGGGGAACGGCAGACCGATCGTGCCGAGCTTCCGAAACGCCATCTGCGGAGTTGAATGCGTGACCGGCGAGGTTTCCGACAGTCCGTAGCCCTCGTTCAAGGGACGCCCGATCCGGCGCTCGAATTCCTCCATGACTTCGACCGGGCAGGGCGCGCCGCCGCTGTTGAACAGCCGGACGTGTTCGAGTCCGTGCTCGAGCACCTTCGGATGATTGAGCAGCGAGACGAACACCGTCGGCACGGCGGGGAAGTAGGTCGGCCGGAAATCGCGGATTGAGGCGAGCACGGCGTCGGGCTCGTACTTCGGATGGATGATCTGCAGCGCGCCGATCCGTAGTCCCACCATCATGCAGACGGAAAACGCGTAGATATGGAAGTACGGGATCACGACGAGGTACCGTTCGCTGCCGCCCAGGATGTAGGCCGGATTCGTCCACGACTCGGTCTGCACGATGTTCGCCCAGATGTTGCCGTGGGTCAGCATCGCGCCCTTCGGCGTGCCCGTCGTCCCGCCGGTGTACTGCAACACGGCGAGATCCGATGATTCGATCGTGACACGCGGCAGATCTGCCGCGGTCACCGGCGCCAGCAGATCGGCGAGCGCGGTGGTTCCGTCGACCTTCGGCGGCGCGGCGGCGGCAGCCGAGTATTCGGTCAGCGACGTCACGATGATCGACGTAATTGCGGTCTGCGGCTGGATGCCCTGGACGAGAGGCGCCAGCGCGTCGAGGGTGATGACCGTGCGTACGCCAGAATCCGCCGCGATGATGAGCGCTTCGCGCGGCGTGTAACTCGGGTTGATGTTGACGACGACCGCGCCGAGGCGAAGGATGGCGAACGACGCGATGATGTACTGCGGGCAGTTCGGCAGCATGATGCCGACGCGGTCGCCCTTGGCGATGCCCGTCTTCGCGAGCGATGCCGCGAGCGCATCCGCGCGGCGCTTCAGGTCCAGATAGGTCAGCTGTGCGCCGAGGAACTGCGTGGCCGGCGTGTCCGGACGCTCGACGGCCGAGAGTGCGAGGACGTCATAGAGTGACCGGCCTGGATACGAGAGGTTCGATCGGACCCAGTAGTCCCAGTGACGTGTCCAGGGGCGGGCGGCGTACGGCGATTGTGCGCTCATGCGATCGTCCGTCCTCCATCGACAACGATGGTCTGGCCGGTGATGTAGTTGGAGGCATCCGAGGCGAGGAAAACCGCGACCCCCTTCAGTTCCCCGGCCTCCCCGACGCGCGGGATCGGGCTGTGTTCTTTGATCGACGGCTCGGCCATCGCGATCGCGCCGTCCGCGAGCCGCGAGTGAAAGAACCCCGGCGCGATCGCGTTGACGCGGACGTTCTTCCGTCCCCAGGATGCCGCCAGCTCGCGTGTCAGCCCCATCAGTCCGGCCTTGGTCGCCGCGTACGGCGCGTAGTGCGGACCATGCACCGATGCGTGCAACCCCGAAATCGACGCGATGTTGATGATGCGGCCCCACTGGCGCTTCAGCATCTCGCGCCCTGCGGCCTGCGCGAAGAGAAATGCACCGGTGAGATTGATGTCCACGACCTTCTGCCACTTGTCGAGCGGCATATCTTCGGGCTCGGCCGCCCAGGTGACGCCGGCATTGTTGACGAGGATATCGACCGTTCCGAACACGGCCATCGTCTTGTCGACGACGGCCTGGACGTCGGCGGGTCTGGCGACATCGCACAGCAGTCCCTCGGCTCGGATGCCGCGGGAGCGCAGGTCGGCGATTGTCGGCGTGAGCCATTCGTCGCGGCGCGCGCAGAGCATGAGGGCGGCGCCGGCCTCAGCCAGGCCTTCCGCCATTTCCAGGCCGATTCCGCGCGACCCGCCGGTCACGATAGCGACGCGGTCCTTGAGCGAGAACAATTCGGTGATGGTTGGCACGTTGGGCTTATACTTCCGACCCGTCGGAGGCGTCAACCGACCGGCCGGTAGGGTGGGCGCTTCAACGGAACTTGGAAGTCTCAAGGCTAGTCAAGTCTCAAGGCTGAAGACGATATGACTCACGCACAAGACACGATCACGGGCGGGCAGTTCCTGACAACCGCCGTCAATGCCGACGACGTTTTCACACGCGAGGAACTGACCGACGAGCAGCGTCTGTTCGGCCAGACGGCCGCCGAGTTCATGCAGAAGGAAGTGCTGCCGGTCGTCGAGAAGCTCTACAAGCACGACTGGGACCTGACGCGGCAGTTGCTGCGCAAGGCGAGCGAGCTCGATCTGCTGCGCCTCGAAATCCCGCCTGAGTACGGCGGGCTTGGACTCGATCTGATCAGCGCGTCGTATGTCGGCGAGCAGATCGCCGTCAACCCGTCGTTCGGCGGGTCGCTCGGCGCCCACACGTCGATCGGTACGCTGCCGCTCGTCCATTTCGGGAACGACGAACAGAAGGCGCGGTACCTCCCCCGGCTGGCAAGCGGCGAGCTCATCGGCGCGTACTGCCTCACCGAACCGCAATCGGGGTCCGACGCGCTCGCGGCGCGGACGAGTGCGACGCTGACGCCCGACGGCCGTCACTACGTGCTCAACGGCCAGAAGATGTGGATCACGAACGGCGGCTTCGCCGATCTCTTCACGATCTTCGCCAAGGTGGACGGCGACAAGTTCACCGCGTTCCTCGTCGAGCGCGGCATGGGCGTCGTCAGCGGGCGCGACGAGATCAAGCTGGGCCTCGACGGATCGTCCACGACGGCGTTGATGCTCGACAACGTCAAGGTGCCGGTCGAAAACGTGCTCGGCGCGATCGGTCAGGGACACAAGGTCGCGTTCAACGTGCTGAACTTCGGCCGCGTGAAGCTCGGCGCACGCAACATGTCGGGCGTCAAGCTCGCGCTGTCGCACGCGGTGAAGTACGCGAAGGAGCGTCGACAGTTCGGCAGGGCCATCGCCGGGTTCGGACTGATCAAGCAGAAGCTCGCCGGCATCGCCATCCGCGGCTTCATCGGCGACGCGATGTCGTACCGCGCGCTCGGTGACGTCGATCGCGCCATCGAAGCGACGGGCGGCCGCAGCGACGGTCAGAAAGTGATGAAGACCATCGAGGGCTTCGCCGTCGAGTGCTCGATCAACAAAGTCTGGACCAGCGAAGCCCTGGCCTGGGCCGTCGACGAAGGCCTGCAGGTGTTCGGCGGCAACGGCTACTCGCGCGAGTTCCCGCTCGAGCGGATGTACCGCGACGCGCGCATCACGCGCATCTACGAGGGAACGAACGAAATCAACCGGATGCTCGTGCCCGGCCGCCTGCTCAAGCAATCGCCGGCGCTCTTCACGGCGGACCAGGCGCGCAAGGTGCTCGCCGACACCAGCGCTCCCGCGCCGACCGGCCCGCTGGCCGCGGAGCGTGACTTCGTCGGTCGCGCAAAGCGTGTGGCCGTCGGCCTGCTCGGTCACGCAACCGCCGCGTACGGCGACGGCTTGAAGGAGGCGCAGGAAGTTCAGGCGCAGATCGCCGACATCGTGATCGAGGGCTACGCGATTGACAGCGGCATCGCACGCGCGGAGAAAATGGCGGCGCGCGCCGACAGCCGCGCGGCGCTCGCCGCCGACGCCGTTCGCGTCTATACGAGCGACGCGGCCGACAAGATTGCCGGCGCCGCCCGTCAAGTGGTCGCCGCGCTCGGCGCCGCGGGTGTCGATGCCGCCGTCGGCAAAACGGTGCTGGGCCTTGTGCGGCACGATCCGGTGGACACGATTTCGGCTCGCCGGCGGATTGCGGACGCGGTGATTGAGGCGGGGAAGTATCCGTTTTAGAGCGGGTTCAAGAGGTGCAAGAGGTTCAAGAGGTTACCCTTTTGCACCTTCAGGCATTGGAGGATCGATTGGCGCCAGGAGCTGCTTACGCACTCATCGTGCTCTTCGCGATCAATCTGATGAACTTCTTCGACCGCCAGATCATCGGCGGCGTCGGCGAAGGCATCCGGCGCGAGTGGGCGCTCAGCGATACGGCGCTCGGCCTGCTCGGAACGGTGTTCACGCTGTTGTACGCCGTCGTCGGATTGCCGCTCGGCCGGCTGTCGGATCACAAACCCCGCCGCGTGATTCTGTCGGCCGGCGTGTTCGTGTGGAGTCTGCTGACCGCCGCGTCGGGTCTGGCGCGCAGCTTCGCGCAGTTGATCGTCGCGCGGCTTGGCGTCGGTGTCGGCGAAGCGACGTGCTCGCCCGCCTCGACCTCGCTCATCGGCGACCTCGTACCGACCGGTCAGCGCGCCCGCGCGATCGCCATCTGGATGCTCGGCCTGCCCCTCGGGCTCGGGTTGGCGAACGGCGCCGGTGGCTGGATCCTTCAGAACTGGGGCTGGCGTAATGCGTTCTACGTGGCGGCCCTCCCTGGGCTGGCGTGCGCCGTGCTCGCGCTCTGGATGCGCGAGCCCGCGCGCGGCATGGTCGAAACCCACGCGGTTGGCAGCCGCCGGCGCGAGGGCAATCCGTACCGGCTCGTCCTCGCGACGCCGACGATGCTGTGGGTGATCCTGTCGGGCGCGCTGCACAACTTCAACATGTACGCACTCGGCGCGTTCGTCGCGCCCTTTCTGATTCGCTTCCATCGCATGAACTTCCAGCAGGCCGGCTGGGTTGCGGCGTGCGTCTACGGGTTCTCCGGCATCGTCGGCCTGACGCTCGGAGGCATCCTCGCGGACCGGCTGCACGCCAGGCGCGTGGATGGACGGCTCGTCGTCGGCACGGCCGCGATCGCCATCTGCACGCCGCTGATGTTTTTGGGCCTGATGCGTCCGCGCGGCGACATTCTGGGCTTCGCGCTCCTGATGGGCACCGGCGTCGGGATCATGTTCGCGTATTACTCGACGGTGTACTCGACGATTCACGACGTCGTCGAGCCGTCGCTGCGCGGCACGGCGATGGCGCTGTACTTCTTCGCGATGTACGTGCTCGGTGCGTCGATGGGACCCGTCGGCACCGGACTCGTCAGCGATTACTACACCTTCCAGGCGGCGAGCGCCGCCGGCGCCGTGGCACCCCTGCCGTTTGGCGACATCATGGCGGCGGAACTACGCAGCCTGGTGGGCGAGTCGAAGGGCTTCGATCTGCGGGCGCTCGAACCGTTCCGCGCGCAGGGCCTGCACACCGCGATGTACATCGTGCCGTTCCTGGCCGCGCTCCTGGCGCTCGTTCTCTTCGCCGCGTCGCGCACCGTCAAGCGTGACGTCGCCAGGCTGCAAGACTGGATGCGGCAGCAGCACGAACAAGCTTCGTAGAGCATGAAGCTCGCTGGAACGATCGTCGTCGTGACGGGCGGCGGCAACGGCATCGGCCGCGCGCTTTGCCGGCGCTTCGCACGCGAATCGGCCGCTGTCGTTGTAGTGGCGGACATCGACGCCGCGTCCGCGCGCCGCGTGGCGGCGGAGTTCGGCGGCCACGCCGTCGCCGTCGATGTGTCGCGCGAGGCGGATGTCGTCGATCTCGTGAACGAGGTGCACGATCGGTACGACCGCATCGATCTGTTCTGTTCCAACGCCGGCATCGCTGTCCACGGCGGCTTCGAGACGCCCAACGATCAGTGGCAGCGCTGCTGGGACGTCAACGTCATGGCGCATGTCTACGCGGCGCGCGCGGTCGTCCCGATGATGGTCGCGCAGGGCGGCGGATATCTTCTGCAGACCGTGTCAGCGGCCGGCTTGTTGACGCATCCTCATTCAGCGACCTATGCCGCGACGAAGAGCGCGGCACTCGCGTTTGCCGAGTGGCTGTCGATTGCGTACGGGAATCGCGGAATCAAGGTGTCCGCGCTGTGTCCACAAGGCGTGAAGACCAGCATGCTGAAGCGTGCGGAGGAAAGCACCGGTCGGTTTCTCGCCGACGGCGCGCTCGAGCCCGAGCAGGTGGCCGACGATGTGGTCCGCGGACTCGAGCAGGAACGATTTCTGATCCTGCCGCATGCCGAAGTCGCCGAGTACGTGCGCCGCAAAGCCGCCGATCCGGATCGCTGGCTTCGCGGCATGCGTCGTCTTCTCGAGTGACGGTTACGGCCTGGCCGTACCGGCCGGGTGCGCAAGCCGCCGCAAGTCGAACCCCACAGCCGCCGACGTGTTCCACTCGCCGCCCGTGCTGAAGCTCGAGCCGGTTGCGCCGAAGTGGGCCGCTGAGAAGTCGCCGCTCAGATAGCTCTCCTCGACTCGCAAGTACCACCCCTTGAGCGCGCGCGGGCCGTAGCTGAAGCTGATCGGCGTGAACACGCCGCGAGGCTGAAGGGCCGCCCCAGTGAAAATCGGCAGGAATCCGGCGCCCGCGCCGATATGGACCTCCGGCGTGATGTGGTAGACGTACATTCCCATCGCCTTGATTGCCATCAGCTTGGGATTGTTCAGGTCCTCACCATTCTGAATGTTTTCCGGCGCGTCCGGGAACGTCTTCCCGGCGCTCCAGTAGTACGCCACGCGAAGATTGATCTCGTGCTTGATCGTGCTGTACTCGGGGCCGACGATCGGCCTGCCATTGAACAGGTTGGGGAACTGCCTGAAAAGGTGCTCGCATCCCTCAATCTTCTTGTTGTTCTCGTCGAGGCACCGCAAATGAAACTCGGTGCCGATTCCCCAGAAGGACGTATCCATCTTGAACAGCCAGTCCCAGAACCCGCCATCATCGGCACGCGCCGTGGCCGGCGCGAGCACGACGACACACACCAGCATCAGCAGTTTCAGTCGCTTCATACAATCCCTTCACCTGCCGGGGGCAGAAGCCATCCGGCGAATGCTTTCCGGAACCTGACGCCTAGGGACGAAGGCTCTCGAACACGTTCTCGACCCTTCCGGTTCGGAAACGCTCGGACTCGACGCGTTTGACGGCACGATTTCTGGGCGGACTGCTCTGCGGACAGAACACGAGGAATTCGTCCGCCGTCTGTCCGGTGATGTAACAGCGATTGCCCGGCAGCGCCACAACTTCGAGGTCGCGGTGATTCATCGTCCGGTAGGTGAAATTCAGAATCACGACGTTCATCGTCAGAGCCGCGCAAAGTGCGACCACGCCTGCTGTGCCTTCGCCGGACTTTTCGGCGCGCCTCAACTGCAGCACCTTGATCAGCCCGAATCCCAGGATCACGATCAGCACGTGGAGCGCGATCTGGAACTGGTGATACTGCGCACGCGCTGCTGCTTGCGGGCCGATTGGAACGAGCCGTTCCAGAGGAGCGCTGTTGACGAACGCCGACCACGCGTTGACAAGCTCCGAGAAGTCCCAGAACAAGACGATGATGGCCACAATCCCAAACCCCGCCAGAGCCTGCGCGAGAATCGGTGAGGTGTCGAGCCCAGCTTCGTGGAAGCTTGCGCCAACGCTCGCTCGAGCGGCGCGAATCCTGCGCCCCAGCGGGCCCGCAGCCTCGAGCATGCGAAACGCCGCTCGCGCAAACAGAAACACGACCGCCGTGCCAGCCATCACGACCAGTGATGGAAACACGGCCAGCAAACCCCATTTGAAGTACGCCGGCAACGGCTCGATTCCGAATCGCGCGAAATCCGCGTCTCGCCCGAAGGTTGTGTTGAATCCGACGGTCACGATGAGACCGACCAGTCCGATGGCTGCCACAACAACAGGTACTCCTATGGCCACACGCGCGAGCCACCGCCGAACGAGCTCACGGACCTGTTTCGGCCGGAGCCGCCGGGCCACATCGTCCAATGCGGCTTCGACTTCCCGGGCCGACTGGGTCCGACGCAGCCGGTCGGTTTCGAGCGACTGGGCGATGACCTCGGCGAGCGGGCGGGGCACCTTCGGATCGATGCTGTCCGCGCGGGGGGCCCCCCTGGTCTGCAGCTCGAGGATTTCCTGATGGTCGCTGGACGGAAACGGGCGTCGGCCGGTCGCCATTTCGAAGAGCAGCACGCCGAGGCTGAAGATGTCCGACCGCTCGTCCATGTCCTGCCCCCGCAACTGCTCGGGCGACATGTACGGCGGCGTTCCCGGATGCGGGCCGCTGATCGGGTTGATCGGCCGCGCGGTCAACGCGTTCGACGTCGCCGTCATCGTCATCGCCAGATTGGCGATGCCGAAGTCCAGGACCTTCGGCGTTCCGTCATGCGTGAACTGCACGTTGCCGGGTTTCAGGTCGCGATGGATGATGCCCTTGGCGTGCGCGGCCGCGAGCGCCGAGGACAGCCGTTGTCCGATGGTCACGGCCTGCAGGACGGACAGTCGTTCGCGCCTCAACCTCGCCGCGAGGTTCTCGCCGTCCACGTACTCCATCACGATGAAGATTTGATGGGCGTGCTCGATGACGTGGTACACGCCCGCCACATTCGGGTGATTGATCTGGGCTGCCGCGATGGCTTCCTTGATGATCGTGGCATCGGTCGGCCCGATGAGGCATTTCAGTGCAACGCGGCGGTGTAACTGCGTATCGTTGGCGAGATACACGCGGCCCATGCCGCCCACGCCGATCTCGTCAACAATGACGTACGGCCCGACGCGCGCGCCAGGTTGCAGGACGTCAGCGTCGGGGGGGACGTGAATCGGTCCATCGGACCGGAGGAAGTCGGTGCTGTCGACCCAGGCGGAGAGAATTTCGAGGACCTTGTCACGAACCTCGGGAGGCAGGCCCTGTGACGCGACAAAGTCCTCGCGTTCCGACGGTGGCCTCTTCAGGACCTCCGCCAGAACATCTTTCGCCCGCGCCCATGACGCGGCATCCATGGCAGTGTCGTGTGTTCGGCGTTGTAGGGTAGCCGTTTCACCGGGCAGGGTCTACTGTTTAGGCGCGCTGGTTCACAGTTCCAGGAACCGGGCACATTCCTCGTCCCGCCTTGACGGCGATGTCCCCGAACGTGCCGCTTGAGCCCTGTCATAATGGCGCGGCAGCAGACGCCACGGGAGAAACGACCAGAACACCGATGCAGATACGCGCCGCCATCTTGTGGGAACAGGGACAGCCGCTCTCCGTCGAGAACGCGGTTCTCGATCAACCGGGACCCGGCGAGGTCCTCGTCGAAGTGCGCGCCGCGGGTGTCTGTCACAGCGATCTGCATCCCGCGCGCGGCGACTGGCCGATGAAGACGCCGGTCGTGCTGGGCCACGAAGGCGCCGGCATCGTGCGCGAGATCGGTGCGGGTGTCCGTCGCGTCGCCGTCGGCGATCACGTCGTCCTCTGCTGGGCGCCGCCGTGCGGTGCGTGCCCGTCGTGCCGCGAAGGCCGCGCGGTGCTGTGCGACCGCGTGGAGAAAGTGACGTTCCGCAACCGGCTTCCCGCAGGTCAGGCCCGGCTGCACGCTCGCAACACAGACGTCGCGACGTTTCTCGGGACCGCGTGCTTCGCGGACTTCGTCGTCGTTCCGGAGACCGGAACCGTCCCCGTGTCACGTGACGTTCCGTTCGACGCGCTGGCGACGGTCGGCTGTGCCGTGCTGACGGGCGTCGGCGCGGTGACCAATGCGGCGCGCGTGGCCGCCGGATCGCGCGTCGCCGTCATCGGCGCCGGCGGCGTGGGGTTGAACGTCATCCAGGGCGCGGCGATTGCCGGCTGCGACACGATTGTGGCGATCGACCGGCGCCCGGCGCCGCTCGCCATCGCCCGGACGTTTGGCGCGACGGATACCGTCGATGCCGCTGCCGACGTGCCCGCGACCGTGCGGGGCCTGACGAAGGGCCGTGGCGCCGACGTGGTCTTCGACACGGTGGGGAGCCCGGCGACGTTGAACACCGCGCTCGCCGCCGCGAGGAAGGGCGGCTCGGTCGTGTTGACCGGGTTGTCGCGCGTGGATGCGGAAGGGGCCATCGCGATGTTTCCCTTCGTGATGCAGGAGAAGCGTCTGATTGGATCGGTGCTACGGATCGGGGGATCCTCTGCGCGACATCAGCGGCCTGGTGCGGCTCCATCAGGAAGGGCGCCTGAAGCTGAAGGAAATGGTCGCACGCACCTACACGCTGGACGGCATCAACGACGCGCTGGACGCCCTCGCGTCGAGCGATGGCGCGCGCGGCGTGGTCCAATGGTGAGATCCGCCGACCGCGAGGTGAGGCCATGATCGATCACGCGATGACGACGACGGCGTTCGAGCTGGATGGATACAAGGTCACGAAATCGCTGGGCATCGTGCGCGGGATTACCGTCAGGTCCCGATCGATTCTCGGGACCATCGGCGCAGGACTCCAGACGATCGTCGGCGGCAACATCACTCTTCTGACCGAGCTGTGCGAGAAGACGCGCGAGGACGCGTTCCGGCTGATGCTCGATCACGCGGCCGCGATGGGGGCCAACGCGGTGGTTGGCGTCAGGTACGACGCCACGGAAGTGATGAACGGCGTGACCGAAGTGCTCTGCTACGGTACGGCGGCGGTCGTCGTGCGCGCCTGATGCCCGTCGAGGCGCCGTCGGATGCACGACGGGTCGAGGCCACGCCGAGCCTGCATCGCGAGCTGGGTCTCGCCGATCTCGTCTTCGCTCAGCTCCTGTTCATCGTCGGTCTGCCGTGGGTAGGTGTCGCGGCCAAGCAGGGCCCGGCGCACATCGTCTTCTGGCTGATTGCAATGGCGCTGTTCTACTTGCCGTCGGCCGCCGTCGTCATCCGCCTCAATCGATTGATGCCGCTCGAAGGTGGCTTGTATCAGTGGGCGAAGCTCGGCTTCAACGATCTCGTCGGGTTTCTCGTGGCGTGGAACCTGTGGCTCTTCGCGATTCTGAATACGTCCGAGACAGGGATTCAGGCGACGCAATACCTCGCCTACATCCTGGGCCCGCAGGGCGAGCGGCTCGCGGGTTCCAGGCTGTTCACGGCGTTCGTCAGCGCGATCATCTTCTCGGGCCTCGTGCTCGTTGCGATTCGCGGGTTGAGCGTCGGCAAGTGGCTCCACAAATCCGGCGGCGCGCTGATGCTCGCGACGTTCGCGGCGCTCATCGCGCTGCCGTGGCTCAACCTGGCGACGGGCACGATTCCGGCATTTCATCCGTTGACGACCGCGGCGCCGGTCGTGTCCGTCATGAGCCTCAATCTTCTCGGCAAGATGGGCTTCGGCGCGCTCGGCGGATTCGAGTACGTGGCGATTCACGCGGGCGAGTGCCGGGATCCGGTCCGCACGGTCACGCGGTCGGTGCTCGTCGCCGCGCCCATCATCTGCATCATGTTCATCCTCGGCACGGGCTCCGTGCTCGGGCTGATTCCGATCGACCAGATCGATCTCATCGCACCCATTCCGCAGGTGCTCAGCGTGGGCTTCCGGCCCCTCGGTTCCGTCGCGTGGGTCGCGCCCGTGACGATTCTCGTGCTGCTCGTCGTTCGTATCGCACAGGCGAGCGTGATGTTCACCGGCATCACCAGGCTGCCGATGGTTGCCGGCTGGGACGGTCTGCTGCCGCGCTGGTTCACCGAGCTGCACGACGGGTACCGGACGCCGGTCAACTCGATCATCTTCGTCGGCGTCATGACGTTCCTGTTCAGCCTCGCCGGGGTGATCGGCGTCGGGCAGCAGGAAGGGTTTCAGCTGCTCTGGAACGCCTCGGCGATTTTCTACGCGCTCACGTATCTGGTGATGTTTGCGATTCCGCTGGTCGGGTTGACCGCGAAGGCGCCGCTCTGGCTGAGAGCCGCAGCCGTGTCCGGCTTCGGGATGACGCTGCTCTACGTCACGCTGTCGATCCTGCCGATCGTCAATGTCAAGAGCCCGCTCGTGTTCTCGCTGAAGATCTGCGGAGTGATTGCGGTAGCCAACGTCATCGGCCTCGTGCTCTACCGGCGTCAGCGGCCGCTCGCCTGAAGCCTCGCGCTCCGAATGCGGGAGGAGCGCGAAGGATACGGCAGGGCGCGAAGGCCTTAGCCGAGCGAGCGCTTAGTCGCGGCTGGGTCGGACGACGCGATCGTAGAGCGTGCAGTCGCGGTCGAAAATGAATCGGAGCAGCAGTCTCGTCCAGGAGCGGTGTGCGTACAGCGTGTCGTAGAACTCCGGCGCGGCGGCTTTCAGCTTCGGGAGGCGCGACCACGGCACCGTCACGAAATCGTGGTGCTCGTTGTGGTACCCCATGTTGAAGCACACGCGGTTGAGCGGCCCGTAGTACCGAATACGTCTCCTGATCTTCCGCGAAGACGAAGTGCTCCTGAATCCACCGTGCGCCGAGCGGATGAAGGCCGATGGCGGCAATCGACGACACCGTCAGGTAGATCAGTGGCCGGAAACCCAGCCACGCGTAGAGCGCAGCGACCGCGGAGACCTGCACGATGATGTTCGCGACAATCCAGCGATCGAAGAACGAGACTTTCTTCAGCCGGTGCGTGCGAACGAGCCCCTGCACGGCACCGAACGCCGCCAGCCACGCCGCTTTCAGCATCGACGTCCTGATGATCCGGGATTCGACCGGACCCGGAATGTCGGCGTCGTAGTCCATTTCGCCGAGATGCCGGTGGTGGAGCAGATGGAACCGCGTGAACGAGGCCGCGGCCGGGAAGACGAGCGGCAGGTTCGCCACGATCGCGGCGAGCTTGTTCGGTGCCGGCCGTCGGAACACGAGGCTATGCGTGCACTCGTGAATAAGGACCCACAGGGCATGATCGATCGTCGCGCCGACGATGTACGCGACTGGCAGCCAGACGTACCAACGGCTGTCGCCCACGAGTGCGGCGAGTGCGAGCTGCGCGACGACGAGGGCGACGACCCACACGGCGCTCGACGGCGTCGTCCCCGCGAGTTCGCGCACGGCGGGATGTGCCTGGAGAATCTCGCGGCGTCGTGTCGTGTGCTGCTGAACACGCGCCACGTGGATGTAATCGGCGCGGGCCACGGGTTCGATCTTACAGGAACTCGTGGTGACTACGTCGCAAGGAACGACTGAATCGCAGCCAGCGTCTCCTCCGGCACTTCCTCGGGCAGGAAGTGGCCTGCCGGGAGCGCCTTGCCCGTGATGTTGGTCGCGTGCTCGCGCCAGATCTTCATGACGTCGTAGAGCCGGCCAACGGTTCCACGCTCGCCCCACAACACCAGAAGCGGACACGTCACCTTCTTCGTCCCGTCCTCGCTGGAATGGACCAGATCGATCGTGGCGCCCGCGCGATAGTCCTCGCACGTCGCGTGGATCGTCGCGGGATCGCGGAAAGTCCGCAGATATTCGGCGAACGCGTCGGGCGTGACGGCCGATCCGCCCAGAAACCGGCTGCGGAGGTAGAACTCGGCGTTGTTGCCGATGAGCGTCTCCGGCAGTGGCGCCGGCTGGATGAGGAAGAACCAGTGGAAATAGGCCGTGGCGAATTCGCGCGTCACCATCGAGTAAGGGAGCGGCACGATGTCGAGGACGGCCGCCTTCGAGACGACGTCAGGATGCTCGACGGCCAGACGCCACGTGACCCGCGCCCCGCGATCGTGTCCCACGACCGCGAATCGGTTGAAGCCGAGCGCGCGCATGACTTCGATCTGGTCCATCGCCATCGCGCGCTTCGAATAATTGAGGTGGTTCTCGCCGTCCGCGGGTTTGCTGCTGTCGCCGTAGCCTCGCAGGTCTGTCATGACGACGGTGTGGTTCTGTGCGAGACGCGCGGCGATCTTGTGCCACTCCACGTGCGTCTGCGGATAACCGTGGATGAGCAGCAGCGGCGGCCCGCTGCCGCCGCGTACGACGTGGATCGACGCGCCGGAGGTCTGGACGGAGCGCGCTTCGAAACCCGGAAACAACGTCGCGTCTTGTCTCGGCTGCGAATCCTTCGCGATCGCGCGAGCGCTCTTGCCGAGCGCTCCCGCCGCGATCGCCGCCTTCACGAACTGGCGACGGTCCGGCATCATCGTTGATTGCCCGACGACGTCGTGGTCTTCTTGACCGCGCTCGCGGCTTCGGGAACGGCGCACGAGAAATTCGCGGCCTCGTCGCTGCTGCCCGTGCCTTTCCACCGCGCGACCATCGGATACGGGCACAACGGGCGCGTGCGATCGACCTTGCCGTTGGTGACGTGCGATGCGATGAGCTTGTCGGGCGCAACGCCTTTTTCCACCCACTGCTCGAGCGCGGTCAGCGTGTCGAACTGGTTCGGCCCGGGGCCGCCGGCGCAGTGCCCCATCCCGGGCGCGGCGAAGAACCTGAAGAACTCCCGCGTTTTTTCGATACCGCCCATCGTCTTCACGACGGCGTCGTAGTACGCGGCCGTGTCCTGGGGCGGGACGACCGGGTCGGCCCAGCCCGTGTACATCAGGAGCTTGCCGCCGCGCTTCTTGAACGGCGACAGATCGCGCTCGACGGCGTGCATGAACGGCAGCTTCTGCTCCGCGTAGGCGAGGTCGCGATCGTAGTCGATCGTCTTCCAGTCCCAGTTCGGATCGTGGAACAGGAAGTAGCGGAAGAATCCGACGCGCATCGGCTCGGCCGGATCCATCACGTAGCTGCGCCAGCTTTGGGCCGGCGTGTCGCCGAAGCCTTCGCTGCCCCGCGGCCATCCGGTGAAAATCTGCTCGCCAGTCTTCGGACTCTTGACGCCTTCGTACACTTTCTTGACCGCGTCCACCTGCTGCGCCGTCAGACACGCGGACTCGTCAGCCCCTGCTTTGCAGAGCAGCGTCGCCGGATCGAAGTGGCAGCGGCGCGGGTCGTCGATGATGCCGTCCTTCAGTCCGTCCTTGCCGTCGCACGCGTCGACCGCCGCCTTCGTGATGAGCGACAGTTTGGCCGGGGTGAGAATCGGCTGGCCGTCCTTGGTGTGCGTCGCGGTCCACGACCAGAGAAACGCGAACGTCTGGCGGATGCGATTGTTCGCGGGGTCGCCGGCGATGATCCCGTCGTAGTCGTCCGGGTAACGCTGCGCTTCGGACAGCGCCTGATGGCCGCCGCTCGAGCAGCCGTTGAAGTACGATTTTTCCGGCAGCTTGCCGCCGTGATTCCTGACGATCAGCTTCGCCGCGTCGGTCATCACGTGAACTGACCGATACGCCCAGTCGATGATCTTCTCCGGATGGCCCTGTCCGAACTTCATGTCGTCGCCGGCGTGGCCCGTATCCGTGCTCGCCGTGGCGTAGCCACGGCGCAGCGCGGTGGCCATCGCCGCGTACCCGATCGCGCCGGAGTAGCCGCCGTTGCCGACGCCCTCGAACTTGCCATTCCACGTTTCCGCCGGCGGAATCCAGACCTCGAACTTGATGTCGGAGTCGCTCGTTGGTCGCGCGGTGGCTTCGACGCGACAGAAGACCGGCAGCGTCATCGCGGTCTGCGAACCGGGCGGGGTGAACGAACCAGCCGCGACTGTCGCCGCCGACTTGATCGTGACGTTCGGGATCGTCAGCGCCGCGAGGCTCGGACACGGCGTGCCGCCGCCGTTGGCGAGTGTCGTGACAACGCCGGCGACGACCGGCATCAGGGCGACGGTGAAACCAGAAAGCACACGGCGAATCATGAATCCTCCCGGCGATGGGACCACCAGAGATTACGCCTGACTACGTCGTCAGCACCAGCTTTCCGGAAACCTTCCGTTCGGCCATCAACTGAAGCGCGTCGGCCGCGCGCTCGAGCGGGAACGTCCTGGACACGTGTGGCTTGATGCGGCCCTCGGCGTGCCAGCGGCCGAGCTGGTCCATCGCCGCGGCAAAGCGCTCCGGTTCCCGCCGCGCGAAGTCTCCCCAGTAGACGCCGACGATGGAACAGCCTTTGAGGAGCGTCAGGTTCAGCGGGATCTTCGGGATGTCGCCGGCCGCGAAGCCGACGACGAGCAGGCGGCCGCGCCATGCGATCGATCGGAGCGCCGGCTCGGTGAACGGACCGCCGACCGGATCGTAGACGACATCGGGGCCATTGCCGTCCGTCAGGGCCTTGATGCGGTCGCGCAGATCTTCGGCCGCGTAGTTGATCGTCGCGTCGGCGCCGTGTTCGCGGCAGACCGCGAGCTTCTCGTCCGTTGATGCGCACGCAATCACACGCGCGCCGACGGCCTTCCCGATCTCAATGGCGGCAAGGCCGACACCGCCCGATGCGCCGAGCACGAGCAGCGTGTCGCCGGCCTTCAGTGCTCCCCGATCGCGAAGCGCATGATCCGACGTCGCATAGGCGAGCCCGAATGCCGCCGCGGTCCTGAAATCCATCGACGGCGGCAGCTTCAGAACCCGACGCGCGTCGGCCTTCACTTCCTGCGCGAAGCCGCCGTATCCGGTAATGGCCATCACCTTCTCGCCAGGCTTGAACATCGTCACGCCGTCGCCGAGGTCCTTGATGACGCCGGCCACTTCGCTCCCCGGAGAAAAGGGCAATGGCGGCTTGACCTGGTACTTGTTCTGGATGATCAGCACGTCCGGGAAGTTGACGCCAGCCGCCTTGACGCTGATCACGACTTCGCCAGGGCCAGGAATCGGCGACGGCACATCCTCGACGACGAGGGATTCCGGCGGGCCGTAGGATTTGCAGAGAACAGCCTTCATGGGTGCAGAATTTGGGAATCTAGTAGTCTGGTAATTTGGTAATTGATTGGGAATTGATTTGAATGATTGTTGCCCCGAATCTACCATTTCCTCGACGACCAATCCCCGATCAATTACCAAATTACCAAATTACCAAATTACCAAATCGAGCTGACGATGACCGACATCATTCGCGAGACAGGAAAGCGCCTGCGCAATTGGGACAAATGGGGCGATGAGGACGAACGCGGCACGCTGAACTACATCACGCCGGGCGCGATTGTGAAAGCCGCGGAGTTGATCAAGCGGGGCGACGTCTTCTCGCTGGCGATTCCGTTCGATTCGAAGGGACCGCAGATCAACCAACCGCGGCGCTTCAATCCCATCCACCGCATGATGATCACCGGGCCCGACTGCACGACCGGCGCGATCAAGTTTCCGGGTGGCGTCGGCTTCAGCGACGACATGGTGATCATGCCGCTCCAGTGCGCGACGCAGTGGGACGCGCTCAGCCACTGCTTCGAGGACGGCCGGATGTACAACGGCTACGATGCGAACGAAGTCTCCAGTCGCGGCGCCAAACGCAACGGTATCGACAAGGTCGCGCGCGGCATCGTCGCGCGCGGCGTGCTGCTGGATGTGCCCCGCGCCAAAGGGTTGCCGTGGCTCGAGCCGGGCTACGGGATCACGGCCGACGATCTGGACGCCACGGTGAAAACGCAGAACGTCGAGGTCCGTCGGGGTGACGCGGTGCTTGTCCGGACCGGCCACATGACGCTCTGTCGCGATCGCGGCGGCTGGGGCGATTACGCCGGCGGAAACGCGCCGGGCCTGTCCTTCTATACCGCGGACTGGGTGCAGCAACACGAGATCGCGGCCGTCGCGACCGACACCTGGGGCATGGAAGTGCGGCCGAACGAATTCCCCGACACGTATCAGCCGCTGCACCAGGTGTTCATTCCCAACATGGGATTGACGATCGGCGAGATCTTTTTCCTCGACGATCTTGCGGACGACTGCGCGCGCGACGGCGCCTACGAGTTCTTCTTCGTGGCGCCCCCACTGCCGATCACGGGCGCTGTCGGGTCGCCCATCAATCCGCTCGCGATTAAGTAAGAAGAGGTTCGCAGGGTTCGCGAAGTTCGCAGGGTTCGCAGGGTTCGCGAAGTTCGCGCGATCATGATGCCGGTTCACCCGCCGTGACCGGAATGCACTGTCCCGAGATATTCCGCGCGAGATCGCTGCAGAGAAACGCCGCGAGCGACGAGATGTCGTCCGCGGTCGACATCCTTCGAAGCGGCGCGCGCTCGACGAAGTTCTGGCGCATCCGCTCGACGTCCACGCCGCGGACCTCCGCCTGTCCCTTGATCACGCGATCGATGCGATCGCCGGCGACGGCGCCGGGCGCAATCGCGTTGACCGTGATGTTGTGCCGGCCGAGCTCCAGCGCGAGACCGTACGTCAGGCCCATCTGGCCGGCTTTGGCCGAGCAGTAGCCGACCCGATAGGCGAGGCCTCGGCGACCGGCCATCGACGCGATGTTCACGATCGCGCCCCGCCCGGCTGCGATCATCGCCGGAACCGCGAAACGCGAGCACAAGTAGCTGCTCGTGAGACACGAATTGACGGTGTAGAACCAGTCGTCGAGCGAATAGTCCTGAATGGCTTTCGTCGGTCCGCCGTCGCCCGCGTTGTTGACGAGCGTGTCGAGCTTGCCGAAGCGCTTGACCGCAGCATCCACGATCGCGCGCGCGCCGTCTTCGGTTCCGGCGTCAGCCGCCACGGCAATCGCGTGTCCACCGGCGCGAACGATCGACGCTGCCGCGTCCTCGACGAGACTCGCCGAGCGTGCCGCACAGACGACGTGAGCGCCCTCCCGCGCGAACAGCTCGCTCATGACGCGACCGATTCCCTTGCTCGCGCCCGTGACGATGGCGACGCGATCCTTCAGCAGGCCCACGAGTCTCCTCCTTGCCTACTCCCGGGGCCCCTATCCCCCGGGAGTCGGCGTGTTGACGTTGCCGCGTCCTACGTGACCGGTCGTGCCGCTCGGATCACGCCGGCATCCCGAAGGCGCGCGATGTCGGCGGTCGACAGCCCGAGAAATCTGGACAGCACGTCCTCGGTGTGTTCCCCCAGCAGGGGCGCAGGCGTCCGCACGCGACCCGGCGTCTCCGACATCCGCACCGGTGGACCGACGGACTTGACGCGGCCGGCGATTGGATGGTCGCACTCGACGATCGCGCCGCGCGCGGCCACCTGCGGGTGTGCGAGCACGCGGTCGATGGTGTTGATGGCGCCCATGGGAATTCCCGCCGGAATCAGGATCGCTTCCCATTCGTCGAACGTTCGCGTCAGAAACGCCGCCTGGAGCGCGTCGACGAGCGCCGGCCGGTTCGCGTTGCGAGCGGCGTTGGTCACGAATCGTGGATCGTCGACCAGCGCCGTCAGGCCGACGAGCGGGCAGAACGATCGCCACAGTTTGTCGCTGCCGATGCCGATGGCGATGTCGCGCGTTTTCGTCCTGAACGTCTGGTAGGGCAGAAGCGCGCCGTAGGCGGTGCCCATCGGCTCCGGCACGATCTGGTCGGCGACGTAGGCGCCGATCATCCCCGACAGGATGCCGAGCTGTCCCTCGAGCATCGAGACGTCGACGAACTGCCCGCGTCCGGTTCGCTCGCGGGCGTGCAGGGCGGCCATGATGCCGAACGCGGCATACAGCCCGGCCGTGATGTCGGCAATCGAAACGCCGCACCGGACGCCGGGTCCCCCCGGCTCCCCGGTGATGCTGATCATCCCGCTCTCCGCCTGCACGACGAGGTCGAGCGCGGCCCGATCGCGGTACGGGCCGTCCTGTCCGAAGCCCGAGACCGAGCAATAGACGATGCGCGGCTGACGCGCGCTGACCTGGGCATAGTCGATCCCGAGCTTGGCCACCGTCCCCACGCGGAGGTTTTCGAGAACGACGTCGGCCTTGCCCGCCATGTGCAGGAAGATCGCACGGCCTTCGGGGTGCTTCAGATCGATCGCGACGCTCTTCTTGTTGCGATTCAGGTTGACGAAGTACGCGGCCTCACGTTCGTAGAAGGGCGGGCCCCAGGCGCGCGCGATCTCGCCATCGAGCGGCTCGATCTTGATAATCTCTGCGCCGTAGTCGCCGAGCAGCGTCGACGCGAACGGGCCGGCGAGCGCGTGAGAAAGATCGAGCACGGTGACGTCGTCGAGCGCAAGCATGCGGTGGGGTGCTAAATTATCACTCATGACTGAGGCCGTCATCGTCTCCACCGCCCGGACGCCGCTCGGCAAGAGCTGGCGCGGGGCTTTCAACATGACCCACGGCGCCACGCTCGGCGGCCACGCCCTCCAGCACGCGATCGCGCGCGCGGGCGTCGACCCGGCGGAAATCGACGACGTGATTATGGGCTGCGCGAATCCGGAGGGGGCGACCGGCCGCAACATCGCCAGGCAGATCGCGATCCGCGCGGGCTGTCCTGTGACGACGTCGGGCATGACCGTCAACCGCTTCTGTTCGTCCGGGCTTCAGACGATCGCGATCGCCGCGCAGCGAATCATCAGCGGCGAAGGCGACATCTACGCAGCCGGTGGCGTCGAGTCGATCTCGTGTGTCCAGAACGAAGCCAACAAGTTCATGCAGAACGACGACTGGATCGTCGAGCACAAGCCCGAACTGTACTGGCCCATGCTGCAGACGGCCGAGTACGTGTCGAAGAAGTACAGGATCGACCGCGAGCGGCAGGACCGGTACGGCGTCTGCAGCCAGCAGCGCGCGTCCGCGGCGCGAGCGGCCGGCAAATTCGACTCCGAGATCGTCCCGATGACGACGAAGATGAAGGTCGTCGACAAGGCGACGGGTACCGAGTCCGTGCAGGACGTGACGATTGCGCAGGACGAAGGCATCCGCCCCGACACGACGTTCGAAGGCGTGTCGAAGATCAAGCCGGCCATCGAAGGCGGGGTCATCGCGGCCGGAAACGCGAGTCAGTTTTCAGACGGCGCGTCGGTCGCGGTCGTGATGAGTGCGCGCGAGGCCGCGCGGCGGAATCTGAGGCCCCTCGGCGTTTTCCGCGGCTTCGCGGTCGCGGGCTGCGAGCCGAACGAGATGGGCATCGGTCCGGTCTTCGCGGTGCCGAAGTTGATGAAGCAGACCGGCATGAGGATCGAGGACATCGATCTCTGGGAGCTCAACGAGGCGTTCGCCGTGCAGGTCCTCTACTGCCGGGACACGCTGGGCATTCCCGACGATCGGCTGAACGTCGACGGTGGCGCGATTGCGGTCGGCCACCCGTACGGCATGTCTGGCGCGCGCCTCGTCGGCCACGCGCTCATCGAAGGAAAGCGGCGCGGCGCGAAGACCGCGGTCGTGACAATGTGTGTCGGCGGCGGAATGGGCGCCGCCGGACTGTTCGAAACCGTCTGACGCCTACTTCAACACCGTCAGGGTCACATCGACCCTGACGGTCTCACCCGTCACCTTGTCCGTCGCCGCCGTGAACTGGCCGGTCTCGCCATTTTTCAGCACCATCGAATTGATCGCGCGGAACGATCGGAAAGACGGATTGCCTTTCGGGACGCCGCCCTGCTCGTCGGGATACACCGACGAGTCGTCGACAGTAAGCGCGAGTGCGAAACGCCCGTCGTCGAGCGCTCTCGCGCCGCAATCGATGTTGGTGCCCACGTCCTGATACTGAATCGGGCCGAGCTGCGCGATGGGCTTGGCGTCCGACGTCTTCGCTTCAGGTCCGCCCGACATCATTGTCACCGGGATCTTCGTCCCCATGCGCAGCGTCGCAGGCCGATCACCGGCGTTCATCGTCAGCACGTAGGGCATGCTGCTGACCTTTTTTTCGCCCTGGTAGCGGCCGATGACGACCTGGACCCTGATGGGAGTCGCCGTCGATGGCGGTTTCTCCTTGTCCTGCGTGCGGACGAGGGTCGTCGACGCGAGTGCGAACGCCAACCCGAGACCGACTGTTTCCAGATGCCTGGTCATTGACGTGCTCCTTCTTCAAGCGGAGGAATGACGAGCGGTGTGATGGCGACGTCCTCGATCGGCGGGAGCTCCATCACCGACGGAGTCGTCGCCGCGAGTTGCAGATCGATCCGGCCGTCGCTGGCCGCGCGCATCAGCGCTCGAATCGCCGAGGCTTCGCGCGCGTCGATCATAACTTCGGGTTGATCCAGCGTATGCCGGACGGGCTCGCGCGGCTCCGGACGTCTCGGTCCGGATATGGTCGCCGGCGGCGCCGCGCGCGTCGGCTCCACCTCACGCACCGCCGGTGACGTGTCCGGGAGCTGCGCGAAGGATTCACTCGAGCGAAGCTCGGGGCGGGTCATCGTCACGACAATCCCGACGACAATGACCGCGACGACGGCGACAGTGGCGACCAACATCGGCGACCACCACCACGCCGGCGCGGGCGCTTCGACGATGCGTCGGCGAATACCTGAGGCGAATTCCGCCGAAGGATCGACTGCCAGGAGCGCCCGCAGCTCGCGGTCGACCGCCGCGTCCGTCATGGCTTCACGCTGCTCTGCATCCATCGCAGGCTCTCCTTCAGTTTCTGCCGTGCGAGAAACAATCGCGACTTGACGGTGCCGACCGGCAGCGCGAGCAACCGGGCCACGTCGTGGACGTCGTGCCCTTCGATGTTCGCCAGGACAATCGTGACGCGCAGCTTTTCGGGGAGCGCGTCGATCGCATTCCACAGGTGATTCGCGCGCTCGCGCGCGATGAGGTCCTGGTCGCCGTCTGGACTGCACGCGAGAGCCAGAGGACCCGTCCTGTCCCCATGCGCGAGGCTCTTGTCTTCGCGCGCCGCGCGGCGGCGGTCTCCGCGCCGGCGATCGAGCGCCAGACGCCAGGTGATGCGAACGAGCCACGCGCGAAAGCGCTCGCGATCGCGCAGCTGCGCGAACCTGCGGTGAGCCCGGACGAAGGCCTCCTGCGCGATGTCCTCGGCGTCCTGCCGGTGCCTGACTACGCCGTAGGCCACCCGGAACGCCAGGGTCGCGCACTCCGCCAGCCGCTCTTCGAACTCCTGCTCGAGGGTTCGGTCCACGGTTACGAAACTGCCCACCAGGCGGTCCGCATGCGCGTTCATCGCGTCACCAGGCAAGACGCCGCACGTCGCGGTTTGGTTCGGTAAGATATCCGCCATGAAAATGACTCGACGGGAGGCGCTTGGCCTGCTCGGGACCGGCGCCGCCTTGGTGCCATCCCTGAAGGCGGGCGCACAGACGGCGTTCGAGCGCGGCGCGGTGATTCGCACGCTGACCAGGGACATCTCGCCGGACTCCATGAACGGCGCGGTGCTCTTTCATGAGCACCTGTCGATTCGCTATCCGCTGACCAAGGCGCTCGCGGAACAGGCGGGCCGCCCGGTGCCGCCGAGCTTCACCGACGACGTCGATCTCATGGTCGCGGAAACCAGGGCGGCCGGCCAGGACGGCGTCGGCGTCATCGTCGACGGCGGCCATCCGGACATGGACCGCGATCTGTCCGCACTGAAGCGCATCGCGGCCGAATCGGGCGTCTTCATCGTGGCGAGCGGCGGCTTCTATATGCAACGCAACTATCCGCCGGAGATCTCGACGAAGACCGCCGACCAGATCGCCGACGGTCTCGTGGCGGACGCTCGCGCCAATCGGTTCGGCGCGCTGGGTGAGATTGGTCAGCAGAGCGGTGTGCTGACCGACGATGAGAAGAAGGTGTTCACAGCGGTGGGGAAGGTGCAGGCGCGCACGGGCATCCCGGTTTTCACGCACAACGCGTACACAGGTGTGCGGGTTGTGGATCCTCCCGTTCCCATGGATGCCGCGCTGAAGCAGCTGGACGTCCTCGAAGCCGCTGGCGCCGACGTGCGTCACCTGGCCATCGGCCACGTCTGCTGCCTGGACGATCCCCATGTCGCGACGGCCAAGGCGCTGGCCCGGCGGGGCGTGTTCGTCGGATTCGATCGCGTCACGATCAACGTGATCATTCCCGATGAGAAGCGCGTGGCCATGATTCTGGCGTTTCTCGACGCGGGACACGCCGATCGACTGCTGCTGTCCTCGGACTTCAGCAATGGGCGTGCGCTGAAGAAGAACGGCGGCCCCGGAATCGCACAGACGGTGACCGCGTTTGCGCCGCTGCTCGCGAAGGCCGGCGTCAGCGAAACCGCCGTGCGCGGAATCCTGCACGACAACCCCCGGCGGTTCCTGGCGTTCGTGCCCAAGCCGGCGCTCGGATGAATCGGCGCGCCTATTTGTCCGCGACGCGGACTGTAACCTTCAGGCTGCCACTCTTCTCGCCGTCGGTTGCGGACAACTCGAGCTCGTAGTTTCCAGCCGCGGCGAACTTCACACGCGTGGGACCGGTCGCGACGTCCGAAAACGTCACGTCACCCGTCCCGGACTGCCTTCGCCACTGGCTCGTCACCTTGCTTCCGCGCGGGAGACCATCGTCTTCCACCTCCGCGTTGATGGCGAGCTCCTGGCCGACCTTGCTGGCGAGTTCGACGGACCCGGTCGCCGGCGCCTCGAACGACGAGGTCACGACCTGGACGACCGGCGGGCGATTGATGCAGACGTTTTCCGCCGCCGAGGCGCGATCCAGTCCTTGGAGCGCACGCTTCTCGCTGTTGAGCTCGAGCTCGTAGAGCGGGTCGAGCGCCTTCAGCGTCGACACGTTCGTCTTGCCGGCGAAGCCGATCGTCCACTGCAGCCTGCCGTCGAACGATTTGTTGACGACCATCGCACACGCGAACCGATGCCGGCCCTTGAGAAACACGATGGGCTGATTGCGATCGCCGGGCGCCGGCGCGAAGCCGTTGGCGTCGCCAACGGGAATCGTGACGTCGGCGTTGTTCATGTTGTAGTAGCCGAACGCCACGGTGAAACCGCCATCGGTGTTGCGGACGAATCCGTCGTACTGTACGAAGATCGGTTGCGTCGGCTGAGCCAGCGCGTGTGCGGTTCCGAGGGATGCCGCCAGCAGCAGCGCGATGGAACTGCCCGTCACACGACGATCGATCGATTTCATGGCCGCGACGATAAGACGCGCCTCAGCGGCCGTCAAGCTAGCGGCGGGGAGGCGACGCCCGTTGCGCGGCGAGCGCGGTCTCCAGATTCTTGCGGATATCGGGCAGGTCGAGATCCGGACGGAGCCGCAGCGCTTCGCGAAATTCCGACGCGGCTTCGGCGAACTGACCGCGCTTTCCGAGCGCGATGCCGAGGTTGTTATGGGCGTCGGCCGACGACGGGAGCCGTTCGACGGCCGCACGGAATTCGGTGACGGCGTCGTCAACGCGGCCCGCGTCGAGCAGCGAGAGGCCCAGGTCGTAGTGGGCCTCGCCGCTCGCGGGATCGGCACGCACGGCACGTTGCAGGTGTTCGAGTGCGCCGGCCTGATCGCCTCTCGCGTCGAGCAGGTTGCCCAGGTTCCGGTGGGCGATGGCCGACTCCGGATCGATCTCGAGCGCCTTGTGAAATTCCCGAATCGCGTCGTCGATCCGTCCCTTGAGGGCCAGCGCGGTGCCGAAGTTGTTGTGAACGTCCGGCGAGTCCGGGAGCGAGCGGAGCGCCGTTTCGAAACGGCCGATGGCCTCGTCGGTCGCGCCTTTGTCGAGCAGCGCGTTGGCCAGGTTGTACTCGGCATCCGGAAAGTTCGGCTGCGCGTCGATGGCGCGGTGATAGGTCGCAATCGCCTCGTCGATGCGTCCGGCGCCGCGATACGCGGTGGCGAGGTTGTTGAGGGCCGGCGCGTAGTTCGGCCGCGACTCGATGGCGCGTTGATAGTGCACGATGGCGTCGTCGTAGCGTTTCTCGGCTTGGAGGGCAACACCGATGTTGCTCTCGCCCACCGCGCGCATCCACCCGGCGGGGATGAGGCGCCAGTTGCAGAAGACGGCCAGGGCCGCGACGACGACCGCGAGCGATACACGAAATTGTGAATTCGGAATTTGGGAACGAGGAATTCCTGCAGCGACGGTCACCGCCGCCGGCACGATCGCACTCGAGAACAGAATCAGGAATGGCACCAGCGGATATCGGTAGCGCGCGAACACATAGAACAGCAGAACGCTGGCGGCATAGGTCGCACACAGCGTGACGAGCACGTACATCCGAACGTCCCAGCCCGGGCGTCGCCAGGAGAGCATGAGGCCCAGCGCGGCGAGCGGAACGAGCATGCCGAAATGTGTGAGGGGCCCCAGGATCCTGAGCGGCCAAGACCACTCGGCGTACGTCTCCTGGCCTTCGGTGTCCACGACCTCGGTGCCATTCCAGAGGAGCGCGAACTTCCGGCCCATGAGCGCGAGCCACGCCCCCGGCGTCGATCTGATGTAGTCGAGCGCCCGGTTGCGCCAGTAACCCGACACCTCAGCCGGCGACAGCCGACGACCAGCGGCGCGCTCGGCCAGCTCCGTCGCGTCCTGTCGCTCGAATTCCGGTGCGCCGCGCCCGTACCGTAGCGACGCGTAGGTTCCATCGGCGTTCGCGTTGTTGCCGATGTAGAAGTTCGGCCCGAACTGCGACGTCGTGATGTAGAAGCCGCCGCCGAGCCTGCTGTTACGGATGGCGACCGGCGTCAGCACGACAGCGAGTCCGGCGGCGAAGATCGCCGCGTGCTTCGCGGGCCGCGGTCGCCAGAGCGCCCACATCGCCAGCACGACGACGAACACGATCGCGTTCTCGCGCGTCAGGCTGAGGCCGCCGACAGCCAGGCCGAGCGGGAACCACGACGCCGCGCCGCTGTTCGTGCGCCCGCGCTGGCCCCGCCCGGTTGGAGGACTGGGCATGCGGGCGACCATCCAGACGATCAGGCATACGAACAGGACGTCGAGAACCGACTTCTGCAGCAAGCCGTCGAAAAAAATCGCCGGCGCCCAGAGTGCGAGCAGCGCTCCCGCCACGATGCCGGCGGCGTCGCCGAAAATCCGTCGCGCGGCGTACGCGAGGAGCACGCACGAGCACGATCCGATCGTCGCCTGGATCACGCGGACGACGAAGAGCTCGCGTCCGACGATCGTGTAGACGACGCCGAGAAAGTAGGGATAGAGCGGCGCCTGGTAGAAGACGTCGCGGCCGATCCAGTCGCCGGCGGCCAGCTGCTGCGCCCACGCGTCGTACGATCGCGAGTCGCCCATGAGGAGCGTGAAGAACGGCGCGGACCGAATCTGCAGGAGGTGCAGCAGACGGAGAGCGAAGGCGACCGCGAAAATCGCGAGCGCGTACCACCGGAAGCGTTGCGGCGGCGCTTCTGACAACAGCGTTATGCTATCGCATGCGCGCGGTGGCCGAGTGGAGCACGAAGCGCACTCCGGAATGGAGCGCGAAGGCTTTAGCCGAGCGATGCTTCCTCGTGTTCTGTGTCCTCGCCGCGCAATCGGTCGAGGCGCAGCCACGCGCGACGTTCAATCGCGACGTCGCGCCCATCATCTGGTCGCACTGCGCGCCGTGTCATCGTCCCGGCGCAGTCGCGCCGTTCAGCCTGACGACATACGACGAAGTGAAGCGCCGCGCGACGCTGATTCGCGAGGTCACCGCCCGCCGGCTCATGCCGCCGTGGAAGCCGGCGCCGGGCAGCGGCGATTTTACGGAGTCCCGTCGGCTGTCCGACGCTGACCTCGACGACGCTCCAACGCTGGGTGGCGGACGGCGTTCCGGAAGGGAATCGTGGCGATCTGCCTCCGCTCCCGCGCTGGGAGAGCGGATGGCAGCTGGGTGTTCCCGATCTGATCGTCACCATGCCGAAGCCGTACGCGGTCCGCGCCGAATCGCAGGACGGCGACGTATTTCGAACTTTCGTGCTGCCGATTCCGACCGATCGTCCGCGTTACGTGCGCGCGATCGAGTTTCGCCCCGACAACGGGCGCGTCGTACACCACGCGAACATCGGCGTGGACCGCACGCGCTCGTCGAGACTGCTCGATGCGAAGGACGCGGAGCCGGGTACTCCGGCGGCATGGTCCAGGACGCGCGCTATCCGGAAGGGCAGATGCTCGGCTGGACGCCGGGGCAGGCGCCGCACGCGGCGCCACCGGGTATGCAGTGGCGACTCGATCAGGAGAGTGATCTGGTCGTCCAGATGCACCTGCAGCCGACGGGCAAGGCTGAACTGCTGAACGTCAACGTCGGATTCTATTTCACGGACGAAGCGCCGAGCCGGTCGCCGCTCGGCCTCAGGCTGGGCAGCGAAACCATCGACATCCCTCCAGGCGCGGCGCATTACGTCGTCGAAGACCAATTCGTCGTGCCCGCCGACGTCGAGGTGCTGGCCGTCCAGCCGCACGCGCACAACCTCGCGCGACAGATGACCGCCGGCGCGGCACGTCCGGATGGATCGCGTCTGCCGCTCATCGAGATCGAGGACTGGGATTTTCGCTGGCAGGACATCTACCGCTATCGGAATCCCGTCCTCTTGCCCGCGGGGCACGACGATTTCGATGCGGTACGTGTACGACAACTCGTCCGGTAATCCGCGCAATCGCATCATCCGCCCGCCCGCGTCGTCTGGGGACAAAACACCTCGGACGAGATGGGGGACCTGTGGCTGCAGCTCGTGCCGGTGAACCAGGCTGACCAGTCGGCGCTGGCGCGGGCGCTGAAACGCAAGGCGAGCACGCGAGGATCTCGCGGCCTACACCAAACTGATGGAAGGCGACCTCGACAATCCGCTTCGCCACGACGCCGTCGCCGGCCTGCTGTTCGACGCCGGACGACTGGACGAAGCCATCGCACAGTATCCAACGCTCGCTCGCGCTCAATCCGTCCTCCGCGTCCACGCACTACAACCTCGGCATTGCCTACTCGGCGCGCGGACGACGAAGCGATGCGCGTGCCGAGTTCGAGGAGGCGATCCGTCTGGATCCCGATTACGCACAAGCGCACAACAACCTTGGCGCGATTCTGTTTCTGGCCGGCGAGTTCGGCGAGGCAACCGCGCAGTATCGACGCGCCATTGCGCTGCGCCCCGACAACGTCGACGCTCATGCGAACCTCGGCGCGGTGTTGTCCGCGACGGGTCGTCTCGACGCCGCGATCGTCGAGTTCAGGCGTGCGCTGGCGCTTCAGCCCGACACGGCGAGCGCGCTCGGCGGACTCGCCTGGGTGCTTGCGACCGCGCCCGACCCAGCGCTGCGGAACGGAGACGAAGCGGTGACATTTGCCGAGCGCGCGCTCGTGCTCGCGAGTCTTGATGATCTGACGACGCTCGACTCGCTGGCCGCCGCGTATGCGGAAGTGGGCCGATTCGACGATGCGGTCCGGGCGACCGACCGGGCGGTCGGTCGGGCGCGTGTCCTTGGGATGATTGAGGTTGCGGCGCGTTTCATGGAGCGCGCGGCGCTCTATCGAAGTCGTCAGCCGTTCAGAACGACGCCGTCGGCAAAGTAGTCTCGCGCGCGGACTTCAGGTCGCTGAATCCCGTCCCGCGATCCAAGCTTTTGTAACGGACTGTATAAGGGTGCCATCTTTTTCGCGAAAAAGCCGTAGACCTTTTGACGGCTTGGCGCTAGCCTCACCCGGAACTGACCTGCACGTGGTCTACTTCGCGGGACTCTATTCCTGTTTTGGAGGAGACGGGCATGAAGAGAAGCCGCTTGTTGATGTCGGCGTTGCTGCTGGGATGTCTCCTGGGGCTGCCGACCCGCGCACTCGCGCAGAGCGCGTTCGCGGGTGTCGTGAAAGACGCAACCGGTGCAGTCCTGCCGGGCGTCACCGTCGAAGCTGCGAGTCCTGTTCTCATCGAGCAGACGCGCACGGCTACGACGGACGCCAACGGCGCGTACAGGATCGAGAACCTTCGCCCGGGCGTGTACGTCCTGACGTTCAGCCTTCCGGGGTTTTCGACCGTCAAGAAGGATGGCGTCGAGCTGCAGTCGAACTTCACTGCACTCGATCAACGCGGAAATGAAGGTCGGCACGGTCGAGGAGACGGTGACCGTCTCGGGCGAATCACCGGTCGTTGACGTCCAGACGAACACGAAGGCGCAGGTCCTGAACCGCGAAGTGCTCGACGCTGTGCCGAGCGCGCACACGATTCAGTCGCTCGGTCAACTCATCGTCGGCGTGACGCTCACCGCGCCGGACGTCGGCGGGTCGCAGGCGATGCAGCAGACCTACTTCACGGTGCACGGCCTGGGCGCCGCGCAGACGTCGCTCCTCAACGACGGCATGATCATCAACGGCCTGCAGGGCGATGGTGCCATCCAAACGTATTTCAACGAAGGCACCAACCAGGAAATGGTCTACCAGACGGGCGGAGGCAACGTCGATTCTCCGACCGGCGGCGTCAAGATCAACATGATCCCGAAGGAGGGCGGCAATCGGTTCAGCGGCTCGCTGTTCCAGGGCTACGAAAGCAGCACGCTGCAGAGCGACAACCTGACTGATCGGCTCGCGTCGCAAGGCGTAAAGAGCGTTGACAAGATCGGCACGTACAGCGACACCGACCTCACACTGGGTGGGCCGATCAAGAAAGACGCCCTGTGGTATTTCGGGTCGGTTCGTCTGTTTATCGTCAACAAGCCGATCGCGAGCACGTACGTCTCTGACGGCTCGACGGCGGGGATTGCGGCGTGCCAGGCGGCGCTCGCGGGCAAAGGAGGCTCGCTCTGTCCCCAGGGCGTCGACCCGCAGCACCAGTACAGCGCCTTAGGCCGTCTGACGTGGCAGATCAGCGCGCGCCAGAAGCTCTCGGGTTACTACGACCGCATCCACAAGTCGCGCGGCGCGGCCATGAACCCGGGCGACGATCAAACGACGTCGTCGGTGATCTGGAATTCGCCGCTCTATACGACCAACAGTGTCAAGTACGCATCGACGGTCAGCAGCAGGCTGCTGGTCGAAGGCGGTTTTTCGAGCAACCTGGAGCGGTACAACAACCTGTATCCCGAGGGAATCGCACAGCCGTACGGATCGGCCGGATGGTTCGCGGGCGCGCGCCACGTTGATCTGACGAACAACCTGTTTTCGCGGGCGCCCCACCAGCCAGACAGGACAGTATCCGGACCGTTACAATGCGCAGGCTTCCGCCTCGTATGTGACCGGGACGCACAGCTTCAAGTTCGGATTCCAGGATTCGTGGGGCGTCTTCACGCACACGAACTGGGCGAATGCCGATCTGTACCAGAACTACTCGGGCGGCAGCCCCTTCTCGGTGACCGTTCTCGACACGCCGATCCAGTACGCAGAGCGGCTGCACGCCAATCTCGGGCTTTACGGCCAGGACGTCTGGACGGTGAAGCGCGCGACGTTCACGATCGGCGGTCGCTGGGAGTACATCAACGAAGGCGTCGTCGGCCAACCGGAGCAGATCGGGCGATTCGCGGACGTGCCGGCGTTCGGGGACTTCAACGTGCCGACCTGGAAGACCTTTTCGCCACGTCTTGGCGCCGTGATCGATCTCTTCGGCAACGGAAAGACCGCCGTTCGCGGCGGCTACAACCGGTACCAGGCCGCCGCCACGACGACGTTTGCGTCGCTCTTCAATCCAGCGCAGTATCTCGCCACGTTCACCGCGACGTGGACGGACCTGAACAAGGACGACATCGCGCAAGGCCCGAAGGGCTGCGTCTACCTTTCGCCCGGATGCGAGATCAACTTCGCGTCGATTCCCACCAATTTCGGCGTAGCATCGCTCGCCCAGTACGATCCGAACGTCAAGCGGCCTTACGTCGATCAGTACAACGTGGGTGTGACGCACGAAGTGCTGCGCGGCGTCTCCGTCTCCGCCGAATGGTTCCACAATCAGAGCTACCAGATCTGGGAGCAGAACAACCTCCTGCGGCCCGGCACGTACGCCAACGGCACGGTGACGAATGCGAGTTACCGTCCGGTCACCATCTTCAGTCCGATCGACGGGACGCCGATCACGATGTACGACCCGGTGAACGCGACTGTTTCCCGTGCGGTTCAAAACCAGGTGACCAACGATTCGAATTTGTCGCAGGTGTACAACTCGTTCGAGTTCGGTTTCAATGCGCGACTGGCGCGCGGCGCGCGGATCTTCGGCGGTGTCGGGACCGACCGAAGCATTGCGAACACCTGCAATGGCGCGGCGACCAACCCGAATTTCCTCGTCAACATCGGTGGCGTCCACCACTGCGACGAGTCCACGAGCGGCATCCCATGGCGGACGGGTTTCAAGCTCGCCGGGACGTACCCGCTGCCGTGGTGGGGCGTGATCGTCAGCGGGTCGTACCAGGGGCTGCCCGGATACATCCTCGGCGTCTCCGCGCTGACCGCGGGCGGTGCGGGCGCTCCCAATTTCACGGACTTCAGCGGTCGTACCGGCTACTGGCCGGTGAGCAGCGCGACGCGCTACACCGTGTGCCCGGGCAACTCCGCTTCACAGGGATGCGTCGTGGGCGCGCTCGTGGCACCCGGCCTGCTGTCGCCGTTGAACGTGCCCCTGGTGCCGCCGGACACGCAGCTGACGCCGCGGCTCAATCAGGTCGACCTCTCCATCGCGAAGCGCATCGTCCTCGGAGGGCTCAAACTGGATCCAAAGGTCGACATCTTCAACCTGCTCAACTCAGATGACTACTTCACCGTGCGAAGCGGCGCCGGTGTGCCGTCCGCGTACACGCCGACGGCAACCCCTGGCGTATCGGCCGGCACCTACTTGCTGCCTGGGAGCATCCTCCAGGGTCGGTTGTTGCGACTCGCAGTCGTCCTCGCATGGTAAGTATGCGCATCGCGGGTTAGTCACAAGTCGATAGCCGTTTACAGGGCTGGGAGCCGCGGGCTCTCAGCCCTTTTTTGTGTCTGAGGAAAGCCCCCCGCGTCGGTGCCTCCCGCCCTTTTTTGCTATCGTTGGTCGATGAACGCGCTCGTGGCCGCCCTGGCGGTCGTCGTTCAAACGCTCGGTGGCCAGAGCATCGATGCGCTCCAGGCGCCACCTGGAACGAAGGCGATCGTCTACATCTTCACGAGCACCGAGTGCCCGGTGTCGAACCGTTACGCCCCCGAGATTCGTCGCCTCGGGCAGACCTTCGCGAGTCGAGGCGTGCTGTTCCGTCTGGTGTACCCGAGCCGGTTCGAAACCGAAGCGGCCGTGCGAGCGCACATGGCGGCGTTCGCCTACGGAGCGCTCGAAGCCGTCCGGGATCCGACGCTCGCGCTCGTCGGGTTCACCGGTGCGACGATCACGCCGGAGGTCGCGGTCATCGTGGACGGCAAAGTGGTTTATCGTGGCCGAATCGACGATCGTTTCGTCGAACTGGGCGTCGAACGGCCGAAGCCGACGGTGCACGATCTTGCCGACGCGCTGACGTCGGTCTTCGACGGGCGCCCGATTTCCAGACCCACGACGCAGGCGGTCGGCTGCTACATCGCGGATCTCACACGATGATCGCGGTTCTCCTCGCGATCGCGGCGTCGCAGGCACCCTCCTACTCGAGAGACATCGCGCCGCTCTTGAACGATCGTTGTGCCGCCTGCCATCACCCCGGCGGGTCAGCGCCCTTTGCGCTGCTCACCTATGACGAGGTGAAACGCCACGCGCGGCTGGTCGGCGACGTGACCAAGCGCCGGCTGATGCCGCCGTGGAAGGTCGATCCCGCCAACGGGCCGTTCGTCGGGCAGCACCCGCTGACGACGGACGAGATCGACCTGATTCAGCGCTGGATCGACGGCGGCGCCATCGAGGGCGATCCGGGAGACACGAGCACGACGCCGGCGCGATGGACCGAAGGCTGGCAACTCGGCAAGCCGGATCTCGTGGTGACGCTTCGCCAGCCGTTCACGTTGCCGCCCGAAGGCACGGACGTGTTTCGGATTTTCGTGCTGCCGATTCCAGTCGAAGCCGAGCGCTACGTGCGCGGGATCGAGTTCCGGCCCGGCAACGCCAGGGTCGTCCACCACGCCAATATTCGTGTGGATACGACGCCGGCGTCTCGCGACCTCGACGCCGCCGATCCGGCGCCGGGCTACAGCGGTCTGATCATGCGATCGGCGGTGTATCCAGACGGGCACTTTCTCGGCTGGACGCCGGGGCAGGTCGCGCCGCTCGCGCCGCCCGATCTCGCCTGGCGCCTCGGGCCCCATACCGACCTCGTCGTCGAAACGCATATGCAGCCGAGCGGCAAAGAGGAACTTGTGCAGCCGTCGGTGGGGTTCTACTTCGGGGATCGCCCGCCGTCGCGAACGCCGGCCATGCTGCGCCTGGGCCGCCAGACGATCGACATCCCCGCGGGCCAGGGCCGGTACATCGTGACCGATTCCTACGTTCTGCCCGTGGACGTCGACGTGGTCGCCCTGCAGCCGCACGCGCATTACCGGCTGCGTGATGCGCGTGGCGACGCGACGCTTCCCGACGGCACGGTCAAGCCGCTCCTGCACATCGGCGACTGGGATTTCAGATGGCAGCACGTCTACCGCTACGAGTCTCCGGTGTCGCTTCCCAAGGGCACGACGATCTCGATGCAGTACACGTACGACAATTCGGCCGCCAATCCCCGGAATCCCGAGCAGCCTCCCAAACGCGCACGCTGGGGGCAGCGGTCGGCGGACGAGATGGGCGACCTCTGGGTCCAGGCGCTGACCCGTAACCAGGCGGACCTGGTGGCGCTCGACAACGACTTTCGACGCAAGGTCGTGGCCGAGGACGTCAACGGCTACGAGAATGAAATCGAGCGGCACCCGAATGACGCTGGCTTGCAGGACACCGCCGCGCTGCTGTACCTGGAGCTCGGTCGCGTCGAGCCCGCCGTCGCGCACTTTCAGAGAGCGCTCGCGATCAAAGGGCCGTCTGCGCCGGCCCACTACAACCTTGGGACCGCGCTCACCGTGGGCCGCCAGTTCGACCAGGCGGTGTACCAGTATCAGCAGGCGATTCGGATCGATCCCGGCTACGCGCCCGCGCACAACAACCTCGGGAACGTTTATCTCGCGCAGGGCAAGGTGGACGAGGCGATCGCCGAGTTCCGCGAAGTCGTCCGCCTGCAACCTGATTCGTCAACCGCGAAGGCCAACCTCGCGGCCGCGCTCGGACGCAGACCGCAGCCTCGCTGAACCATGCCCCTTCTGAGCGAGAGCGCCGAGATCCTGCCCGTTCACCGCAAGATCCTCGCGTTCTCTTTCATCGGCTGGATCTTCGACTTCTACGACCTGCTGCTCCTGAGTTTCCTTGTCGCATCGACGCCGCTCGCCCGAGATCTCGGTCTCTCGCAATCCGACGTCGCGGTCCTCCTCGGCACCGCGCTCGCGTTCACGGCGGTTGGCGGGCTGCTCGGCGGCGCGCTCGCGGATCGCTTCGGCCGCAAGCCGCTGCTGATGGTCACGATCCTCGTCTACTGCGTCGGCACGCTGCTCTCGGGAGTGTCCACCGGCATGTGGTCGATGCTCGTGGCGCGCGCGGTCACCGGCATCGGCGTCGGCGGCGAGTGGGCGGTCGCGCACGCGCTGGTCGGCGAAACCGTGCCGCCGCACGTCCGTGGGCGGTACGGTTCGTATCTCCAGAGCGGTTCCGCGTTCGCCCGGTTTTTCGCCACGATGGTCGGCACGCTCGCCGCACCCTGGATAGGCTGGCGCGCGGCGTTCATGCTGTCGGCGCTTCCGGCGTTGATGGTCGTCTTCATTCGCAGCCAGATGCCGGAATCGGACGTGTGGCTGCTTCACCGTCAGCAGTCACGGGCGCCACGGTCGCTCTTCAGCGTGGTCGCGGAAATGCTCGGTCCGGCGCTTCGCAAGACGACGATGCTGGCCACCACCGTGACGACGTTCAACATGGCGGCGTACTGGTTCAAGACCATCTGGCTGCCGACCTATCTCGGCCAGCGAGGGCTGTCGAACGTGGAAACCACGTGGCTGCTGCTGATGGATCAGATCGGATCGGTCGTGGGATACGTGGCGTTCGGGTTCGCGAGCGATGCCATCGGCCGCCGGCCCAGTTTCACCGCGTTTTCGATCATCAAGGCCGTGGGTCTCGCCGTCATCACGCTGGGTTGGGATGCCGCTGGCGGCTACGCCTGGCCGGTCTTCTTCTTCATGCTGCTGGTCGGCTTCGGCGAGGGGAACTGGGGCTGCATCGGGCCGCTCCTCAACGAAGTCTTCCCGACGTCGGTGCGCGCGTCGGCGCTGGGCATCATCTACAATGTGTCGCGCGGCGTGCAGTTCCTCGCACCCGTCGTGATCGCGTCCGTCGCCCGGCGGTCCGGATTCGGCGCGGGAATCGCTCTCGCCGTGCCGTTCGCGCTGCTGGCGGGCGCCACCGTCTGGGCCCTTCCGGAAACGAAAGGAGTTCGTCTCGTGCAGAAAGCATCCGTGATCACCGCGCTCGCGATGGCCGCCGCTCTCGCCGCCGCGAGTCCAGCTGCGGCGCAGGCGACCCCATCGAAGAACGACTACGGCGATCAGAAGACGTGGTTGTGCCGTCCCGGCCTCACCGGATCCTCGGACGCGTGCGCGGTCGACCTCAGCACGACCATCGTCAAGGCCGACGGTTCGCTGACGCGCGAGGCGTTCACGCCCGCATCGAATCCGTCCATCGACTGCTTTTACGTGTATCCGACGGTCTCGATGGATTCCGGTGGCAACAGCGACATGAACGCGGGCCCCGAAGAGCTGGGTGTCGTGCGCCAGCAGTTCGCGCGCTTCGCGTCCCAGTGCCGCGTCTTCGCGCCGATGTATCGTCAGGCGACGCTGACCGCGCTCCGCGCCGCCACGACCGGCACGCCAATGCAGGTGGATCGTGCGCTGGGATACGACGACGTCGTCGATGCGTGGAACCACTACCTGCAGCATGACAACAATGGACGCGGTGTTGTTCTCGTTGGGCACTCGCAGGGTTCGGGTGTCCTGACTCAGCTGATTCGCCAGGAGATCGACGGGAAGCCGGTGCAGTCGCGGCTCGTGTCCGCGCTGCTGCTCGGGACCAGTCTGCCGGTGCCAAGAGGCAAGGACGTCGGCGGCGCATTCAAGTCCGTGCCCGTCTGCCGTTCCGCGTCCCAGACCGGCTGCGTCATTGCGTATACGTCCTTCCGCTCCACGATTCCGCCACCGGAAAACTCGCGCTTCGGCCGTGTGCAAGGCGAGAACATGATGGCGACTTGCGCGAATCCAGCCGCGCTTGGTGGCGGCAGCGGCGAGCTGCACGCGTATCTCTCCGCCGCCGGACGCAGCATCGTCGGGTCGGCGGCAGAGCCCCGGCCGTGGGTCAATCCGCCGAAGCCGATCGACACGCCGTTTGTCAGCGTGCCGGGATTGCTGACGGCGCAGTGTGTCGCCAATGAGAAGGGCTCGTATCTCGAAGTGACGGTTCACGGCGACCCCGCCGATCCTCGCGTCGACGACATCTCGGGGGACGTGATGTCGAACGGTCAGGTGAACGCGAGTTGGGGTCTGCACCTCATCGACGTCAACGAAGCGATGGGAAATCTGCTGGATATTGTCGCGCAACAGGCGCGCGCGTTCGCGTCGGTGAAGAAGTCCCAGTAGGTCAGGTGGGTCGGGTGGGTCGAGTGGGTTTGGAGGACAGCATGCGTCGAGTGTTCATCCTGCCGGCGCTTCTCATCGTCGCCGGCTTTGCGTCGCCGGGTCTACGTGCGCAAGGCGACGGCGCGTATCGTCTGGTCCCCAACTGGGTCAAGCTGCCGCCGGGGATGTACTTCGGGCTGAAGGACGCCCCACCTCCGCCGGTGGAGCGTGAGGCGCAGGCGGCCGCTCGGCGCGCGCGCGGCGGGAATCCGGGCGGCGGTGGCGGCGGCGGACAGATGGGCGGGCCGGCCAACCAGCCCGGCATCTCCGGACTTGCGATCGATGCGCAGGATCGCATCTACGTCTTCAATCGAGGTGTGAAACCGGTCATGGTCTTCGATCGCGACGGCAACATGCTCTACGCCGGCGCCGATCAGGAAATCAACGGAAAGACGATCAACCCGAACTGGCAGCATTCGGGCGGCGTGGACTGGGACGGCAACGTCTGGGTCATCGAACGCGACGCGCACCGGATCGTCAAGCTGTCACCGAAGCTCGACAAGTTCCTGATGCAGCTGGGGACGACGAACGAGAAGGGCAACGACGCGACGCATTTCAACCTGCCGTCTGGAATTGCGATCCTGCACAACGGCAACATCATCGTCACCGACGGATACGGCAACAATCGAGTCGTGTTGTTCGACAAGAGCGGCAAATTCATCAAGCAGGTCGGCAAGGGGCAGGGCGGGCCCGGCGACAAAGGCAACGGGCCCGGCGAGTGGGATCTGCCGCACAAGCTGGCCGTGGACGCCGATGAAAATCTCTACATCATCGATCGCGAAGGTCATCGGATTGAAGTGTTCGATCGAAATCTCAACTACCTGCGCGAGATTCGCAACGACTGGAACCCGTGGGACGTGAACATCTCGCGCAAGGGCACCGACGGTATCGGCTTCATCGCGGACCACAAGGACGAGCGCGTCCAGAAATTCCAGCTGAAGGACGGCAAGATCCTTGCGACGTGGGGCCGGCAGGGCTGGGGACCGGGCGAATTCGACTGGGTCCACGGCATCGTCGTCGATTCGAAGGGCGCCGTGTACGCCGCGGACACCTACGGACAACGAATCCAGAAGTTCGTGCCGGGCGGCACGACGAGCAATCAGCGCTGATATACCGCTCGACTGACCTCGCGCTTCATCGGTCGGCCAGCCTCGCGCCGTCGAGCCTTCAGGCGAGCCTCGCGCTCCGGCGCGAGCGAAGGCGGCTGCGAATTCGCAGCGTCAGGCCTGCGGCGAGCAGTCCCCCGACCAGCACGATGGGCCACCGCGCTGGTCTCGCGAACTGTCCGCCGAGATCGATCGCGCCGCTCCAGGCGTCACCCTGAATTTCCTCGACTCGCACGGTGCCGTCCGCAAGCCTGACGACGAGCGGATACGGATCGCCAACCAGACCGTAGTACCAGCGCAGAGTTCGTGCGTCGAGCGGCATCTGCCCGCGTAGCCGGTAGGTCGCCAGCGGAATCTCGGTTGCCGTCCCGCTTTCTAACTGCGCGCTCGTGGCGGGCATGAATTCGGTGGACGTCGGCCGAACTTCGTGGCCGTCCACGAACAACACGACGCGATCGGCGAAGGGTCCCGGAAATGACTCGAGCCGAAGCTTCAGCCAGGCGGGATCGTTCGAGACATCGAGGACGAACGAGCCGTCGCGGCTGAACGTCAGGGCGACGCGCGTCCGCTCCAGGTCATGGGCTGTCGCGGTCGGTGAAAGCAGGACGATCGCCGGCAGAACGATAGCCGTAATGCAGGAATGCAGGAATGCACGAATGCAAGGGCGGCACGCCCGCACTTCCGCATTTGTGCATTCTTGCATTCCTGCATTTTTGCATTACGGTGGCCCCCCCAGATCTATGATGTGCCCTCACATGCTGATCGCTCTGCTCGCGACGGTTCTCCTGCAGGCCTCGCCCCCGTCACAGAAAGTCGACATCGTCAGCGTCACGGGCTGCCTGAAGGAGGCACCGCCCGGCAACTGGATGCTGACCGGCGCCACCGATCCGGTACCGAGCTCGGCGAACGCGCCGGCGGCCAAGGACGTGCCTCCGACGCCGCCCCCGGGACGCAATCAGTTCAGGCTGATCGGCGTTTCCGAGTTCACCCTGCCCGCCCACCGGGGGCACACGGTCCTCGTCAAAGGGCTCCATATCAAGGCCACGCCCGTCAGCCGGCTCAATATCACGTCGGTGACGATGGTTGCAGCGTCGTGCACAGAAGCGGCCGGGAAGTAGGCTAGACTAACCGGGAAACGAGGTCTGCATGAACCGACTTGTGTCCGTCCTCGTCGGCACCTTGGCCATCGCCGTTTCCGCGCTTGCGCCGGTCGAGACCGCCGCTCCCGCCGTTGCCGCGCCGACCTTCACGAAGGACGTCGCGCCCATCGTGTTCGCGAAGTGCACGATGTGTCATCGCCCGGGCGAGGTCGCGCCGATGACGTTCACGTCGTATGAGGACGTCCGGCCGTGGGCGCGCGTGATCAAGAACAAGGTTGTGGCGCACGAGATGCCGCCGTGGGGCGCGGATCCCGATCACAGTCTGAAGATGCGGAACGACCGCAGCCTGTCGAAGGATCAGATCGATACCATCGTTCGCTGGGTTGACGCCGGCGCGCCGAAAGGCAGCGAGGCGGACATGCCGCCGGTGCCGAAGTTTGCGGAAGGATGGACAGCGGGGCGCGAGCCCGATGTCGTGCTCGAGATGCCGGTCGAGTTCAGCATCCCGGCTGAGGGCGAGCTCGGTGTGCAGATGTTCTACTCGCCGGTGCCGTTCAAAGAGGATCGGTTCGCTGAGACCCTCGAGATCCGCCCGGGGAACCGCTCGGTCGTGCACCACGCCGGCATCTTCGTCGTGGACATTCCCGAAGGCGCGCGGATCGTGGACGGCCGCTTGATCATGCCGGACGGCAAGCAATCAACCGATCGCGGGCAGGGCGCGGCCGGTCGTGCCGACGAAGCCGCACTGCCGGGTGCCAACAAGCTGCTGTCGTGGGTGCCGGGCCGCGGCGTGGACTCGCATCGGTCCGACATCGGCAAGCGGATTCCTGCGGGGAAGTACATCAACTGGCAGGTGCACTACAACCCGACCGGAAAACCCGAAAAGGATCGGACGCGGCTTGGCATCTGGTTCAACAAGGTTCCAGTCACGCACGAGCTCTTGATCCGCCAGGCCGGCGATCCGCTCGCGACAACCAAGGGTGGCCTGTCGCTCTATCGCGCCGAAGGCCGGGAAGTCGAGTACACCGCCGACGAGAGCAGCACGCGGCGTCGCAGCAAGACGCCGAATATTCCGCCCTACGTCGAAGCCTGGTCGCTGACGGGCATCACGCCGGTGACCGAGGACATCACGCTCTATGCGATGTCACCGCACATGCATCTGCGCGGCAAGAGCCTGAAGTGGGTGATTGTGTACCCCGACGGCCACGAGCAGACGATCCTCGACGTGCCGAAGTTCGACTTCAACTGGCAGATTCAGTACAAACTCGAGGAGCCACTGAAGATTCCGGCGGGCAGCAAGATTCTCGGCATCGGGTACTACGACAACTCGCCGAAGAATAAATGGAATCCCGCGCCGGAAAAGGAAGTGTACTGGTCGGAGCAGAGCTGGGACGAGATGTACCAGCCGTTCACCGAGTACTCCGTCGACAGTCAGCTGATCAGCGAGATGACCGTCGGGAAGCAGCGATAGCAGCCTTTCGCGATCGCTTACGTGTGGATGACGGTGATCGAGAACGTCACAGGCCCGGTGGCGTTGCCGACGTCGCCGATTCCCACACAGTACGAGGTCCCTAACGACGAGGACGCGGGGACCTGGCTCGCGGCGATTTGTGGTGCGTCTCCGGCTGCCGCATTCTTGGCAATCTGCAGCTGGCACGTAGTCGCGGTGCCGAGCCCGAGACCAATTCCCATCACGACCGTCGATGGCGGGCCAGCCGACGTCATCGTGACGCTCAGGTCGCCGACGTTGGCGACGGTGAACGCGAAGTACGAACTGCCGCCGACTGCAACGGTCCCGCTGAAGACTTCGGTCTTCTGAGGCGGCGTCCCCGGAACGGGGATCAGGCCGTTGCCGTTGTTCCCGCCCGACATGCAGCCGACGGCGCTCGCGGCTACTGCCGCGGCGATCACGAAACCGGTGATGACCCGCACTCAGTCAGCGTATCACTTCTTCACGTACTTCTTGACGGCCTTGGGACCGACCTCCGCGCCATACACGTTGCCGGCCGCGTCGACCGCCACGCCCTCCGCAGCACTATGGGGCCGTCCTTTCGCGCGGATTATAATTCGCACATTCATCGAATCACGACGCCATCCGTCTTTTTCGCGGTCCTCCTCACCATCGTTTCGTGGCGTGTTGTAGGCGGAGCCGGGCAGGCCGCTGGAGCCCCTGGAGCGGTTGATGGCGCGAGTGTCTACCGCGAGCACTGCGCCGGCTGCCATGACGGTGCGGACTGGCGCGCACCGACGGTCGATTCGCTTCGGCTGAGGTCCGCGCAAGCGATCGTCGACGCGCTGACGTCGGGTTCGATGCGCTATCAGGGCCTGAGCCTCAGTGGCGCCGAGCGGCGGTCCGTTGCCGAGTTCGTGACGGGGCGTCCGCTGCGCGCGGTGGCGAGCGTTGGCGCAATCGGGCGTTGCGATCGGAATCTGCCGGCGTTGCTGGATCCGCTGGTGTCACCCTCCTGGAACGGCTGGAGCCCGACTCTCGACAACACCCACTTCCAGCCTGAATCGCAGGCGGGCTTATCGGCGGCTGCCATCCCGAGGTTGAAACTGAAGTGGGCGTTTGGCTTTCCCGATGCCTCGTCCGCGTGGGCGCAACCGACCATCGCCGGCGGCCGTCTGTTCATCGGGAGTCAGAACGGCACCGTGTTCTCGCTCGACGCCCGCAGTGGCTGCATCGCGTGGACGTTCAGCGCGCACTCCGGTGTTCGCGGCTCGGTGACGATCGGACGCGTGACGAACGCCGGCGACCGGCGCGGTGGCCTCGCGGCCTTCTTCGCTGATCAAGCGGGGTACGTGTACACGCTGAACCCGTCGAGCGGAACGCTCCTGTGGAGTCGCCGCGTCGACGAACATCCGCTCGTTCGTTTGACCGGTTCGCCGGTGTACTCGGCCGGACGTCTGTACGTGCCGACATCGTCGTATGAAGAAGGCGGCAAGCCTCCCGGGTACGGGTGCTGCACGTTTCGCGGCAGCTTGATTGCGCTCGAGGCGTCGACCGGAGAAATGGTCTGGCAGGCGTTCACCATCCCGCAGCCGCCACGTCTTTTCCGATCGTACGCCGACGGCACGGAGCTGCGTGGTCCCTCAGGCGGAGCGATCTGGTCGGCACCGACGCTCGATACGAAGCGCAACGCGATCTACGTCGGTGTCGGCAATACGTACAGCGGTGCGCCGCAGAAGACGACAGATGCGATCCTCGCGTTCGATTTGCGAACCGGCGTGATGCGATGGGCCGCGCAGATGCCGCCCGGCGAGCACGATGTGTTCGGCTGCGCACCGGGCGACGTGAACTGCGGCGACCGGCCTGGCCCTGACTTCGATTTCGGGGCGTCGCCGATGCTGGTCACCGCAGCGGACGGTCGCCAGTTCGTTGTCGCAGGTCAGAAGTCAGGTGTGGTGTACACGCTCGATCCGGACCATCGCGGCCGGACGGTGTGGCGCTATCGCGCCGGCGGGGGAAGCGGGCTCGGCGGGATTCAGTGGGGGATCGCGGCTGACGGCCGCCATGTCTACGTACCGGTCGCTGACATTTACGCAGAACGTCCCGGCGGACTGCACGCGGTCGGCCTTTCGAACGGGCAGCGGGTCTGGTACGCGCCGCCGGCCGACCCACTCGCCTGTGGAAAACCAAGCCGGGCGTGCAGTGGTGCGCAGTTTTCGGCGGTCACTGCCATTCCCGGGGCAGTGTTTTCGCCTTCGAATGACGGGGCCGTGCGCGCGTACTCGAGCGAAAGCGGCTCCGTCCTCTGGTCGTTCGATACCAATCGCATCTTCGAGACGATAAACGCGGTGCCGGCGCGCGGGGGCTCCATGAACGGCCCGGCCCCGGTGCTCGCAGGTGGAATGCTTTACGTCAGTTCGGGTTACGGGACCTTCGGCCTTCGTCCGGGTAACGTGCTGCTCGCATTTGCGCCCGAGTGATCTGGTGTCTCCGAATTGTCACCGCTTGTAGCCGGCCAGGCGGCCATAAGTCACATTGATTGAACATGTAAGCGCGACGCATACGCCCGGATCCGCTGTCCCGGATGTGGTAAATTGACATCAAATCCTTAGTGTGTCCCGGCGAGTGGCGTCTCGAAAGGAGCGCGTGATGAGGGGTACGTGGCTGGCGCTTGCAGCATTGATCGTTCCGGCCAGCGCTTTGGCGGCCGATTCTCCAAAGCAGGTGACGTTCACCAAGGACGTCGCGCCGATCTTCCAGGAAAGGTGCGAGTCATGTCACCGGCCGGACAACATGGCGCCCATGTCGCTCCGGACGTACGAGGAAGCTCGTCCGTGGGTGCGATCGATCGCGCAACGCGTCGGGTCGCGCCAGATGCCGCCGTGGCATATCGATAAGACGATCGGCATCCAGAAGTTCAAGAACGATCGCTCGCTGAGCGACCAACAGATCGACACGATCATGGCGTGGGTGGCGGCCGGCGCGCCGAAGGGCGATCCGAAGGACATGCCGAAGCCGAAGGTCTGGAACGACGAGACCGGCTGGACGCTCGCCGCGAAGTACGGTCAGCCCGACCTCATCGTCAAGTCACCTGAATACACGATGCCGGCCGTCGCGCAGGACGCGTGGTGGCGGCCGTCGGTGCCCACCGGCCTGACCGAGCCGCGGTGGGTCCGCGCGATTGAGATCCGCCCGGTCGGCAAGAACGCCCGCAAGATTACGCACCACGCGCTGGCGCGCCTGCAGCAGACCGAGGAAATGGACGCGGCGCTGTTCACCAACGACCCGAACGTCGCAGGCGACGGCCTGTTCATGGAATGGGCGGTCGGCAAGAACGGCGATGAGATGCGGCCCGACTCCGGCCGTCTGATGCTGCCCGGTTCGAAGATCGTCTGGGAGATGCACTATCACGCGGTCGGCGAGGAAATCAGCGCGCACACCGAGCTCGGCGTCTATTTCTATCCGAAAGGCCAGGAGCCGAAGCACCGCGAAGTGCTCGCGCTCTTCAACACCTTCTCCGGCGGCGCGCGCGCCCTCGACATCTCGCCGAACAAGGTGACGACGACCGAGAGCTTCGTGACGCTGCGCGAGAACGCGCGCATCGAAAACTTCCAGGCGCACATGCACCTGCGCGGCAAGGGCATGTCGATGGAAGCGCTCTATCCGGACGGCCGCCGCGAGATGCTCAGCCAGGTGACGGACTTCAACTTCAACTGGCACAACATGTACATCTACGCGGACGATGTGGCGCCGCTCCTGCCGAAGGGCACGATGCTGCACTTCATCGCGTGGTACGACAACACCACCAACAATAAGTCGAACCCGGATCCGGATCAGTGGGTAGGCTGGGGCGATCGTACCGTGGACGAGATGGGCCACGCGTGGATTAACATCACCTACTTCAAGGACGACGAGTTCAAGGCCGAACAGGCCAGGCGCACCTCGGCGAAGACGACCGAGGATCGCCAGCAGTAACCAACAACCACCAACGAACAACCAGCAGCCAACAACCACATTGGGAATGCGGAGAGCCGTGGCGATCGTCGCGCTGACCGGTGCACTCGCAGCCGGCGCGCTGGTGCACGGGCAGCAGGGGACGGGCCAGGGGCCTGCGCCGTGGCCGCTGTCGCAGTCGGTCCGCGAGCGCGGCTCGAGCGTCACCGGCGCCTACGAAGGCTGGTACTACAACAAGGACGGCAGCATCAGCCTGCTCGTCGGGTATTTCAACCGGAACACGAAACAGGAGTTCGACATCCCGGCCGGACCGAACAACCGCATCGAACCCGGCGGTCCCGACCAGGGGCAGCCGACCCATTTCGGGCCGGGTCGTCAGGTACGGCATCTTCGCCATCAAGGTGCCGAAGGACTTCGGTCAGAAGAAATTGACGTGGACGATTATCAGCAACGGCCAGACCAACGTCATCACGCTGCATACCAAGTCTGACTACGTGGTCGAGCCGTTCGAGGACGCCGCGAGCAAGAACACACCGCCGACGATCAAATTCACGGCCGACGGGCTGGGATTCGCGGGACCGCCGTCGGGACTCGCGGCCACGTATGCCGCCATGGTCGGGGTGCCGCTCGAACTCCCGCTCTGGATCGCTGATGAAGGCCCGAAGATCAACATCCCCGAACCGGGCCGCGGACGCGGACGAGGGCGCGGAGACGCCGCGCCCTCCGGCTTCACGCCGCCTCCACCATTGGCCGTCTTCTGGAGCGTGATGCGCGGACCGGCTGGGGTGAAATTCGACGAAGTCCGGCCCAAGATCGATCGCGAGCACGATGGCAAGGCCGTCGTCCACGCGACCTTCGCCGAGCCTGGCGATTATGTGCTCCGCGCGCAGGGCAATGACTCAACCGGGGATGGTGGTGGTGGCTTCCAGTGCTGCTGGACCAACGCGCACGTCAAGGTCACGGTGAAAGCGGCTCAAAGCCAAAACGATAGGCCATAATACGGTTATGCATCCTCGGTCATCTCTGGTGCTGGCTGTATTCGCTGGCGGTGTAGCTTACGGTCTGACCCCGAGCGGCGCATTCGGGGCATATCGCGTCGTTGGAGATGCGATGGTGGTTGGCGTAACGGCGTTTGTGGCCGGCGCCTTTTTCACCGCATTGAACAAGCGGAGAACGCCGTCGTAACGATGGGGCGACTCTCTTCTCTTCTTTTAGGCTTCTGCCTCCGCTAGATGGGTCGCCCGTTGGCGGGACGGCGAAGCCTTCAGCGACCCGTCGCTTGTTCGTCGCGCAGCGTCATGCATGTGCTCGACGCGCGCGCGATCAGGCGCCCGTCTTCGTCGGTCACGGTGCATTCGGCCAGTCCAATCGTCCGGCCGCGCTGGACGACCGTTCCTTCCGCTATCAACCTGCCATTCCAGACCGGCCGCAGGAAGTTGATCTTCAGCTCGAGCGTCGTGAAGCTCTCGCCATCCGCCAGGGTTGACGCGTAGGCCAGACCCATCGCCGAGTCCGCGAGGGTGCACGGCACGCCGCCGTGAACGGTTCCCATGGGATTGGCGTGATGAGCCTCCGCGGTCATCTCCATTCGTGCACGCCCGAGTTCGATCTCGACGAGCTTGATGCCGATGTAGTTCGGGAACGGCGCGGGCGGAAGCTCGCCGGAGATGATCCGGCGCGCGTTTTCAAGCATGCTGGGCATAGGGGCGAATGTCGGCTTCGTCGGCCGGGTGAATGTTTTTGAACGTGAACGCGAACGGCGACGGTCCGTACGCCTCGAGATATGCAAGGCGTTTCTTCGCTTCGTCGATGCCCGGCCGATGGCCGGCCGGAACCCACCAGAGGGCGGTGTATGCGCCGACGAAGTGCTCGAACCACTCACGGCGCTGCCTGAGCAGCTCGGCGTGCGCGCTTCCGTAAACGTAGTTCTTCAGCGCATCGACCGATTCCCAGACCGACATGTTCATCAGGAGCCGGTCATCGTCAGGGTACGGCCGGAAGTCGGTGGCGTTCCCGGCGGGTGTCTGGAGCCGCCACACGAATCCCGGGCTGCAATCGGCGAGCGCGTTGAGATCGGCCAGCCGATCGACGAACCCTTTCATCTGCGCGTCGTCGAGCGGTGCGCGGATTCTGCCGATATTGACTTGTGCGAGGTGGACAGGAGCCATTCCAAGGTATGTTAACAGCAGGTTCTCCGGTGTCCCCTCTCCCGTCGGTTCTGGTCGTCGACGACGATTCTGCGGTGCGGCGGGCCGTGGCCCGCTTTCTCCGCGCGGAGGGCCTCGACGTCCTCGAGGCCAGCAACGGAGAAGAAGGCCTGACGCAGCTTCGCCGGGCGCCGGACGTGTCCGCGATCCTTCTCGATCTCCGGATGCCCATCATGGACGGCTGGACCTTCCGGCGCCAGCAGCGGCAGGACCCGGCCATTGCCGACATTCCCGTCGTCATCATGTCGGGCGCCGACGTGGATCGCTTCTCGGAGCTCGAGGCCGCGGCGACGTTCGAGAAGCCGGTGCAGATGTCCGAGGTGGCGGTCGTGCTGCATAAGCTCTGCGGGACGGTGTCCTGATTGCCGAGCCCCAGCCGAGACACAAAGACGATTCAAGCCACGAAGACACGAAGGGCACGAAAACTCGAGCCGCGACAGCACGAAACACGAAGAGACTGAGGATGAGGGGGCGAAGCGTCAGAGCCGCTGCGGTGTCTGCAGCAGCTGCTCGACGGTGTTCAGGAACGTCCCGCCGTGCCGGCAGTCGGACGCGCGAGAGTCAGCGGAGAGCGTGATCGTCATCACGGGTCGCGCTTCGACGCGACCCGACGACGCCCACGCACGCTCGCCGATTTTGCCGAAGCCGATGATGGCGACCTGCGGCGCGTTGACGCCGGCGAATGCCGCCTCGACGCCCTGATCGCCGAAGTCCATCGCCGTAATCGTGGCCGCGGCGAGCTCCGAGCTACGCACGCGCCCCTGGCGGACTCGTGCAACCAGGTCCACGAGACTGCGCATCAGCGTCCCCAGGTCCATCTGATCGGCGTTGAGCAGGGCCGGTGCCACCAGGCGACCGCTCGCCGACGAAATGGCGCAGCCGATGTGGATCGGGACCGACTTCTGCGGGCCGTCCTCCGTCCAGAAGGCGTTGAGCTCCGGCACTTCGCGCAGCGCCAGTGCCGTCGCCTTGACGAGCAGAGCGGCGGGCATGATCTGGTCTCTGTCGGGCCGCCGTTCGTTTTCGAGCCGGGCCCACGTGAGCGCCGCGCTCAGGTCGACGGGCGCCGACAGGTAGTACTGCGGAACGTCGCCCTTGACCGGCTGAGGCGCTGTCGTAACCTGAGCGCGCCGCGATTCCGTCCGTTGCGGACTTGGCGCTGGTGGGGGCGCCGGCGCGGGCGTCGAGGGTTTCAATCCTCGATCGGCCCGGAGAATATCCTCGCTCGTGATCGATCCGTTCGGACCGGTGCCCTGGATGCGCGTCAGGTCCACGGCGAGATCAGCGGCGAGCTTCTGCGCTCGCGGTGACACGGGCACGATACGACCGGGGACGGGTGCCTGCGGCGGGGGCATCACGAGCTGCGGCTGTGGTTGCTGCGCCTCCGGCGCGAGACGAATCGTGGCGAGGCACGCGCCGACATGGAGCTGAGCGCCAACGTCGAAAAGCGTGTGTTCGAGCACCCCATCCGTGGTTGCATCGATCTCAACGGCGCCTTTTCGCGTGTCCACGATCGCCACGGTGTCGCCGGCCTTGACGCGGTCCCCCGGACGTTTCACCCATTCGACCAGCGTCGCCCTGGTGACGTCGGCGCCCAGCACCGGAAACCGCAGTTCGATGAGGGGTTCTGTCATCCGAAAGAAACAGTGTACCAGCCTTCGCGCACGAGTGATCCCAGGCGCACTGGTCGAAGTGCGCGGAGCGGACTAAAATTGCACAGGCGATGTTCGTTCCGCCCTTCCTGACACCTGGCCGTATACGCACCGCTTACGTCCTGGCAGGCGCCGTCGACGTGCTGCAGCTGCTGCTGGGCCCGTTCGGCTGGGCCTTTGCGGACGAAATCCTCGACGTGGCGGCCATGGCGCTGCTCTGGCGCATCCTCGGATTCCATCCGCTTCTCCTGCCCACTTTTGCGCTCGAGCTCGTGCCGCTCGCCGACATGCTGCCGACGTGGACGGGATGCGTCGCGGTGGTCATCGCGCTGCGCCGACGGCAGCAGGCGGCGCCACCGGCCACCGGGACGGTCATCGACGTTTGACAGGTCCTCGCGATTACCGGTATAAGCGAGCGGAAACAATTGTGGTTTTCAATAAGGAGTTCGTCATGAGGAAGTTCTTCGCGGGCTTCGCCGCCATCGCATTTGTCGTCGCCGTGAGCGCTCCCGCGCTGGCGAAGACCGAGACCGTCAAGGGTCAGAATCGTCGACCAGAGCTGCTACAAGATGGACAAGTCGAACACGGGCCCGGACCACAAGATGCCCAAGGGCGACACCAAGGACTGCGCGGCCATGTGCGCCAAGAACGGCCGGCCGATGGCGATTCTCACGTCTGACGGTAAGGTTTACGAGCTCGCCGGCGGCCTCGCGGCGGACAAGAACGCCAAGATCATTCCGCACATCGGCCACACCGTCGAAGTGACTGGCGACGTCATGGATCACGGCGGCAGCCTGATGATCATGGCCGATTCGCTGACGATGATCAGCAAGTAGCCCTCTGCGTCCCACGCCAGACGTCTTCAGGAACCCCGGCGCCGTGCTGCCGGGGTTTTCTTTTCTTGCGCCCCGGACCCGCCCGCCGTGCGCATATGATTACCAGCGGAGCGGCCGATGGAACCCCGGTTCACGATAGGCGTCGAGGAGGAATTTCAGATCGTCGACCCCGAGACGTGGGAACTGCAGTCGCACGTTTCCGAGTTGCTCGCCTCGAGCGCGCCGGCGTTCGGCGATCTCGTCAAGCGCGAGCTGCACCAGTCGATCGTCGAAGTCGGCACCAAGATCTGTTCGAGCGTCGAGGAACTCGCCCAGGAGGTCATCGGCAGCCGGCGTGCGCTCGCCGGGGCCGCTGAACGCGTCGGTCTTCGCGTCGCCGCAGCCGGCACGCATCCGTTCTCGTCCTGGACCGACCAGCAGCTGTCGCCGGGCGAGCGCTACGAGACCATCGTCGACGAGTTGCAACTGCTGGCGCGATCGCTGCTGATTTTCGGGCTGCACGTTCACGTCGCGATTCCCGACCAGTCGCTCACCATCGAGCTGATGAACGAGGCGCGGTACTTCCTCCCGCACCTGCTGGCGCTCTCCACCAGCTCGCCGTTCTGGATGGGCCACGACACCGGACTCAAGTCCTACCGCACGGCGGTGTTCCGACGCTTTCCACGGACGGGCATCCCGGATCGGTTCGAATCGTGGAGCGAATACCAGGAGTACATCACGCTGCTCGTCGAGCTGCGCAGCCTGGACAACGCCAAAAAGATCTGGTGGGACATCCGCCCGCATCCATCGTTCGGCACGCTGGAGTTCCGCATCTGCGACGTGCCGACATTCCCGCGCGCGACCATCGCCATCGCGGCAATCGCGCAGGCGATCATCGTCAAGCTGTACAAGCTGCGCACGCGCAACCTCGGGTTCCGCCTCTACCACCGGCGGCTGATCGAGGAGAACAAATGGCGCGCCGCGCGATGGGGGCTCGACGGCAAGCTGATTGACTTCGGCCGTCGCCAGGAAGTCCCCATGCGCGACCTGGCCATCGAGCTCTTGGCGTTCGTGGACGACGTGGTGGATGAATTGGGGAGCCGGCAGGAAGTGGACTACGTCAAGACGATTCTCCGCGAGGGGACGAGCGCGGACTGGCAGCTGCGCGTCTACCGCGAAACCGGCGACCTTCGTGCAGTCGTTCGTGCTGTCGTCGACGCCACGCGCGACAGCGTCGAGCAGTCGGCGCGCGCGTATCACGTGTGAGGACATGGCGATGAGAGTGGGCTTGCTCTGCGGTCGCGAGTACGCGTTCCCGCCGGCGTTTCTCGAGCGGGTCAACCGCCTCGGCGCGCCGCACGGCATCACGGCGGAGTTCCTGAAGCTGACCGGTACGCGCATGGGCGAGCCGTCCGGCTACCGCGTGATCGTCGATCGTATCTCGCACGAGGTCGAGTACTTCCGCGCGTACTTGAAGCACGCCGTGCTCGAAGGCACGTACGTCATCAACAACCCCTTCTGGTGGACGGCCGACGACAAGTTCTTCAACTACTCGGTCGCTGCCAAGCTCGGTGTCGCAGTTCCCAAGACGGTCGTCCTGCCGCAGAAGTCCTATCCGAAGGAATACGATCTGACCGCGGAGTCGCTGCACAACCTGGGTTACCCGATCGACTGGGAGGGTCTGCTCGACTATGTCGGTCGTCCCGCGATTCTCAAGCCGTATTCCGGCGGCGGATGGAAGCATGTCTACAAGGTCCATGACGTGCGCGAGCTCATTGCAGCGTACGACGGCACGGGCCCGTACTGCATGACGCTGCAGCAGTTCATCGACTTCGATCAGTACGTCCGGTGCTTCACGTTCGGCAAGACCGACATCGTGCCTGTCGCCTACGACCCGCATCAGCGGAAGTACCTCGTCGATCACGACTATCTGTCGAAGGAACTCGGCGCGCGGATCGTCCGCGATGCGCAGACCATCAACACCGCGCTCGGCTACGAGATGAATACGATCGAGTTCGCCGTGTGCCGCGGCGTGCCCTACGCCATCGACTTCCTGAACCCCGCGCCGGATTTCGAGCGCGACCGTATCACGGACTTCTATTTCGAAATGGTCGTCCAGCGGATGGCCGAGCTCGTGATCGATCGTGCGCGGAACGGGAAACCGGGCCAGACCTGGCCGAAGTGGGCGGAGATGGTGAAGATCGGCGTCTCCTCGCCCGCGTAGCGGTTGGCGCCGCGATGACAGATCCCGTTGCCCTGTGGCATGACCTCGTCCGGCGCGATGGCGCCGGCCTGTGCGAGCGCCTCGCCCGCGACCTGCAGGCTCGCCGGCTGACCTTCGGTGGTCGACTCCTCTGTCCATTTCTCCGCCCGTTCTTCGTCGAGGCCGCCGACGAGCCCCGCGTGCGCGAGGCGGCCGAAATGCTGTGGGTGCTCGGCGAGCGCATCGTGGACGCTGCGCTGAAGGACGACACGCTGCTTCGGGATCTGGCCGTCACTGGGCAAGAAATCGAGCTTGCCCGGATCGATCCCGGTTATCCGACGACGAGCACGGCGGCCCGTGCGGATGCCTTTCTCCTGCCGGACTCGCTGCAGTTTGCCGAATACAACGCCGAGTCCCCCGCGGGCGCCGGCTACAGCCAGGGTCTCGCCGAAGTCTTCGACGCTACGGACCTGATGACGCGATTCCGCGATGCAGGCAACGGCTTCGACGCGCGGATGTACCGGCCCGTCGATCACCTGCTCGACGCGCTGCTGGCGAGTTATCGCGACTGGGGCGGCGGCAGGACACCGTCGCTGATGGCCATCGTGGACTGGCGTGAAGTGCCGACCTTCAGCGAATTCGAGATGCTTCGAGATGCGTTCGTCGCCAAGGGTGTGCCGACCATCGTCTGCGACCCGCGCGATCTCGAGTGTTCCGGCGGAAAGCTCTTCGCGCACGGCCGCGCAATCGACCTCGTGTACCGTCGCGTCCTCATCAACGACATTGTCGAACGCCGGGACGAGTGCAAGGCTCTCCTGGCCGCCTACGAGCAGGGCGCTGCGTGCGTCGCCAATTCGCTCAGGTGCAAGATTTCGCACAAGAAAGCGTTTTTTGCGGTCCTCACCGATGAGCGGCGCGCGAATCTGTTCGACGCGCGCGAGCGCGCGCTCATCGCGGAGCACGTGCCGTGGACCGTCCTGGTGGCCGAGAAGCGCGTCCTGCGGCAGGGACGTGAGATCGATCTCGTGCCGTTTCTGCGGTCCCAGCGAGAACGCCTCGTCATCAAGCCCAACGACGAATACGGCGGATCAGGCGTCACACTCGGATGGGAAACGAGCGAGTCGCAATGGGACGATGCGATCGCCCGTGCGGTTGCGGATCGGGAAAGCGCGTGGGTTGCCCAGGAGCGAATCAGCATTCGGCGCGAGCCCTTTCCAGTGTGCGTCGACGGCCGTGTCGAGATCCGCGACATGCTCGTGGACTTCGCGCCGTATCTGTTTCGTGGCAGGCTCGCCGGCTTCCTGACGCGTTTGAGCGCGACGGGCCTTGCGAATGTGACGTCGGGCGGCGGACAGGTTCCGGCGTTTGTGGTCAAAGGTAAAATACCCTGATGATCTCGCCATTCGGACGCGGCTCCGTGGAGCTCGCGCCCGGCGCCACCAATGCGGTCCAGGTGTGCCTGGCGGTTCGCCCCGGTGAACGGGTCGCGCTCATCGCGGACCAGGCGAGTGCCAGAGTCGCCGCGAGTCTCTTCGATGCGCTGAACGAGGCTGGCGCCGTCTGCGACGCGGTGCTCGTCGAAGACGTTGCGGGCCGGCCGATGCGTCAAGCACCTGCAGAAGTGGTCGCGTCCCTCGAGCGCGCGGACGCCGGGATCCTGTGTGTGCAGCCGCAGGAGGGCGAGCTTCCGGCCAGGATGGCGATTGTCGCCGTGGTCGAGCGCAGGGCGATCCGCTACGCGCACATGATCGGGGTGACGCCGACGATCATGCAGCAGGGGATGCGGGCCGATTACCGGCTCGTCGACGCCCTCAGCCAGCGCCTGTGCGAGCGCATGCGGCGCGCGGGCAGCCTCCGTGTGCGGACGCGAGCCGGCACGTCCTTCACCGCCGCTTTCGATACGTCGCTGGCCTGGGTCAAGACGAGCGGCCTCATCAATACGCGGTATTGGTCGAACCTGCCGGCCGGCGAAGTCTTCACCACACCTGCGACGGTGGACGGCACGTTCGTCTGCGACGGAACGGCCGGCGACTACTTCGGACCGAAATACGGCGACCTGCAGGCGACGCCGTTGACGCTCGAGGTGCGCGAGGGCCGGCTCGTGTCGGCCCGCAGCGATCGTACGGATCTCGCCGACGAATTCTGGGGGTATTGCCACACCGACGAGCACAGCGATCGCGTGGGCGAGCTCGCGTTTGGCACCAACATCGCGCTCGACTCGATGATTGGTGTCCTGCTGCAGGACGAGAAGGTGCCGGGCGTCCACCTCGCGTTCGGCGATCCGTACGGCAGCCAAACCGGGGCGCCGTGGAAATCACGCACGCATATCGACGTCCTGACGCGGGAGTGTGACGTATGGATCGATGATGAGCAGGTGATTGAAGGCGGACGGTACCTGATGAAGGCCCTCGGTCTTCAGGATTGACCGAGGTACGTCCTCAGTTGGTGTTTCCAGTAGGGCCAGTCGTGTCCGCCCATCGGTCCCCAGTCATCGAGGTGATGCCGGATTCCGCGGCTCGCGAGGATTCCGGAAAGCCGGTACGATTCCTCGCTCTTTTCCCAGGGTCCCGTGCCCGTCGCGATGTGGATGTCGCACGACGCCAGATGCCCGAGGACCCACGGATCCGACAGGTTGGCGAGATAGTCGACCGGGTTGTTGAAGTAGAAGTTGTCGTCGTACGCGCCGTCCATGAAGCGCTTCATGTCGTACACGCCGGAGAGTGCGAAGCACCGCTTGATCACGTCCGGATGCGTGAAGAGCGTGTTCGCCGCGTGATAGGCGCCGAGCGACGCGCCGACGGTGGAGATGCCGATGTCGGACGACTGGCAATCGGTCCGGATGAACGGCACGACCTCGTTCCGGATGTATTCAACGTACTGATGCTGCATCCAGCTGCGGTGGAACGGATGCGCTCCGCGATTCGCGAACGAGTCCCCATGGTTGATGTTGACGCAGTACAGCTTCGTCCTGCCCGCATCGATGAGGTCGGCGAGCGAGGCGATGACACCCTGCCGATCGAACTCCCATTCGTCGCCGCCGCTCGTGGGAAATACAATGGCCGGTGGCCCCCAGTGGCCGTACACGACCACGCCCATCTCACGTCCGAGCCGATCGGAATGCCACCGGCGATAATCCGTGCGCATGCGGCCTAAAGTATAGATGCCCACGATTCTCTGCATCGCGACGTACCTGAAAGGCGAGCCGTTCATCGAGGAATGCCGTCGTCAGGGCACCAGCGTTCTGCTCCTGACGTCCGACACGCTTGCCAACGCCGCCTGGCCCCGCGACGCCATCGCCGAAATCCGGACGATTGCCCGGACCGCGACCGAGACGGCTATCCGCCCCGTGGTCGGAGATCTCTTCCGACGCCACCCCGTCGATCGAATCGTGGCGCTCGACGATTTCGATGTCGAAATGGGCGCGATGCTGCGCGAGTACTTTCAGGTCCAGGGCTTCGGCCGCACCGTTGCCTCCCGTTTCCGCGACAAGCTGACCATGCGCGGTCATGCGCGACGCGTGGGGCTGCGCGTGCCCGAGTTCTCCGCAGTCTTCAACGACCAGGCCCTGCGCGACTGGACCGCCCGGGTGCCCGCACCCTGGGTGCTGAAGCCCCGTTCGTCTGCCGCCTCCACCGGCATCCGGAAGATCACGTCCGCCGACGATCTCTGGCCCGCGCTGACTGCCGCGGGCAACGAACGATCCGCCTGCCTGCTCGAGCAGTTCGTGTCCGGCGATGTGGCGCATGTCGACTCGATTGTCCGGAACGGTGAGATCATTTTCGCCGTGGCGTCCAAGTACGGCCGGCCGCCGATGCAGATCGCGCACGACGGCGGCGTCTTCGTCACCCGGCGGCTGGCGCCGACGAGCCCCGAGACGTCGAGGCTGCTCGAGGCGAACGGCCGGCTGCTGCGCGGCTTCGAGCTGCGAAACGGCGTGTCGCATACCGAATTCATCCTCTCGGACGAAGGTGTGACGTTTCTCGAGACGTCAGCGCGCGTGGGCGGGGCGTACATCGTCGACGTCGTGGAAGCGGCGACGGGCGTCAACCTCTGGCGGGAGTGGGCGCGTCTCGAGGTCGCCGGCGAGGACGGCACATACGTTCTGCCTCGCGTCGCCGAGGAGGCGGCCGGCATCGCGTTGTGCCTGGCGCGTCAGGAGCGTCCCGACCTGTCTCCGTACGATGATGCCGAGATCGTCAAGAGAATTCCCAAGGCGCATCATGCCGGCTTGATCGTGCGCTCGGCTGATTTCGGTCGCGTCGAATCGCTCCTCGACAACTACGTGCGGCGTTTCGCGGTCGACTTTCTGGCCACGATGCCCGCTCCCGAGCGTCCGGTCGAGTGACGCCGCTGACGAGCAGCGTGGCCGCGCCGATCAAGGAAACGGATCCCGGCGTCTGGTCGCCCCAACTGCGGAACCGGCGGGACGTCGATGTCTATCTGCCGGATTCGTACGTCGACGGCCGACGCTATCCGGTCATCTACATGCACGATGGGCAGAACCTCACCGATCCTGCGACGGCCTTCGCGGGGACGTGGGGCCTCGATGACGTGCTCACGCGGCTGGCCGATCGTCGCATCGAACCCATCATCGTCGGCATTCACAACACGAGAGATCGGCTGGCCGAGTACAGTCCGTTTCCAGACGTCAGGCACGGCGGTGGCGGCGGTGACGCGTACCTGTCGTTCATCACCGACACGCTCAAGCCTCGCATCGACCGTCTGTTCAGAACGCGTCGTGGCCCTGCCCACACGGGCATTCTCGGGTCGTCGATGGGAGGGCTCATCAGCCTGTACGCGTGGTTGAAACGCCCGGACGTGTTCAGCCTCGGGGGTGCCTTGAGTCCGTCGCTCTGGTTCGGGCGCGATCGCCTCTTCTCGTCCATCGAGTCGGCACCACTGCCGCGCGGCAGGCGGTTGTATCTCGATGCCGGCACGGCGGAGGGTGCGGGCACGCTTCGCGACGTTCGAGCGCTGCGTTCCGCGCTGCGCGCGAAAGGGATGGATCGCCGTGCCCTCATCTATCTCGAAGATCGAGGCGGCCGTCACAACGAAGCCGCCTGGGGACGCCGCCTGGAACGCGCGATTGAATCATTATTGAGGCGACGCACATGAGAGTCCTCAAGTTCGGCGGGTCATCGCTCTCGACGCCCGCAACCATACGGCAGGTTCAGAAGATCGTCCTCGATGCGAGACGTGAAGACGCCGTGACGGTCGTGGTGTCGGCGTTCGCGGGCGTCACGAACCAGCTCCTCGACTGCGCGCGGCTTGCCGAGCGACAGGCGCCGACCTTCGAGGAGTCCTTCGACGCGCTGGCCCGCCGGCATCGGAGTGCGGTCGCGTCTCTCGTCGGCCGAGGTCAGACCAGAGCGCGCCGGCACGTGGACGAGCTGCTCCACGAGCTGCGGAGCACGCTCGAAGGCATCCACCTCCTGCGGCATTGCCCGCTGCGTGCGCTCGACATGGTCGCGAGCTTTGGCGAACGGCTCTCGGCTGTGATTGTCGCCGCGGCCTTGAACCGCCGCTACCCGTCGCAGTTGGTCGACGCCCGCGACCTGATCGTCACCGACGATCAATTCACCAGCGCAAATGTGCTCTTCCCGAAGACGAACCGCCGGACCCGCGCGGCGATCACGCGCCTCGTTCGCCGTCAACGGGGTCGAATCATTCCCGTCGTCACCGGCTTCATCGGGGCGACCGAGGACGGACAGACGACGACCCTCGGCCGCAATGGGTCCGACTACAGCGCGGCGATCGTCGGCGGGGCCATCGGCGCGTCGGTCATCGAAATCTGGACGGACGTCGATGGCGTCCTCAGCGCCGACCCGCGCAAGGTCCCATCGGCGTTCGTGCTTCCGAACGTGACATACGAAGAAGCGATGGAGCTGTCCTATTTCGGGGCGAAGGTACTGCATTCCGCCACTATTGCTCCGGCCGTCGCCCGGCAGATCCCGATCCTGATCAAGAACACATTCAACCCGAGGGCGTCCGGGACGCTCATCGCCGGCCGTGATGCGCCCGATGGGCGTCTGGCCAGAGGCATCACCGCCGTCGGCGAGCTCGAACTGCTCACGCTCCGCGGCGCGGCGATGGTCGGCGTGCCGGGAGTCGCCGAGCGCCTGTTTCGCGCGCTGGCGTCGCGCCGCGTCAGCGTCATCCTGATTTCCCAGGCGTCCTCGGAACACACGATCTGCTTCGCCGTGAAGTCGGCTGACGCCGGGCGCGGTGTAGAGGCCATCCAGCAGGAATTTCGACTCGAGATGCACGATCACCAGATGACCGTCGAGCGCCGCACCGACCAGGCGATTATCGCGGTCGTCGGGGAAGGGATGCGGGGGCGGCCCGGTGTGTCGGGCAAGCTGTTCGATGCGCTGGGGCAGCAGAACATCAACATCAACGCCATCGCGCAGGGTGCGTCCGAGCGCAACATCTCGTGCGTCATCGACGCGCCTGACCAGGTTCGCGCGCTCAACGTGATCCACCAGGCGTTCTTCGAGCGGCGCACGAGGCTGGGACTCGTCGTCGTTGGTGTCGGCAATGTCGGCGGGGCGGTGCTCACGCAGCTGCACCAGCAGCGCGCCTATCTGCTGTCGAAGGGCTTCGACATCACCGTGGTGGCCATCGCGAACAGCCGTCGGGTGCTGCTCGACCCGGGGGGACTCAACCTCGGGCGCTGGAGGGAACTGCTGGACGCCTCGAGACAGTCGCTGACTCCGGAAGCCCTGGCCCAGGCGGTCGGCGGAATGAAGCTTGCCAACGTGGCGCTGGTGGACTGCACGGCGAATGCCGCGGTCGTCGATGCCTATCCGGCGTTCGTCGACGCGAACCTTCACATCGTGACGCCCAACAAGATCGCGAACGCGTTGCCGTGGCCGCGGTACGCCTCGCTGATGGCGCTGCTCGAGCGCCGGCACCGGCACTTCCTCTTCGAGGCCAACGTGGGCGCCGGGCTCCCGATCCTCTCGACGTTGCGCGATTTGATCGCGAGCGGCGACGAAGTCGTTCGCATCGAAGGGATCCTCTCTGGAACGCTCAGTTACCTCTTCAACCGATTCGATGGCGACACGCCGTTCAGCGCCCTCGTGGCCGAGGCGCATCGATTGGGCTTCACCGAGCCAGATCCCAGAGAAGACCTCTCCGGCCAGGATGTGGGCCGCAAGCTCCTGATTCTGGCGCGCCTGATGGGCCGGAGGCTGAATCTGCGGGACGTGCAGATCGACAGCCTGGTACCGAAACCGCTGCGCGGCGGGCGATTCACCAGCCAGTGGATTACGTCGCTGGCGCGCTACGATCGGGACATGGCCGGACGGTTCGCGCGGGCGCAGGCGCGCGGCGCCGTGCTGCGCTACGTGGCGTCGCTCGACAAGAAGGGCGCGAGGGCCGGGTTGCGGGAGATTCCGCGCTCGCACCCGGTTGCGTTGGCCGGCGGCAACGACAACGTGATCTCGTTTTTCACCAGGCGCTACTCACGAACGCCGCTCGTCGTGCAGGGGGCGGGCGCCGGGGCCGACGTCACCGCCATGGGCGTCTTTTCGGACATCCTGAAGTTGCTGCATTATCTGCCTCGGCCCTAGCTGGATCTTGGTTGGGCTTAGGCGCACAGAGCGGGCCCGGGAACGAAGGGCTGAGGGCTGAGGGCTGAGGTCAACGAGAAGGAGCTTCGAATGCTGGCATGCGTGAAAGGCCTGGCTGCGATCGCGATTGCGGGCGGCTGCGCCGCGGCTCTGGCGCCGACGCTCGTAAACGCGGCGGGCCCGACCTGCGATCCCGACAACGGCGGTCTGACATTACCGCCTGGCTTCTGTGCGCTGGTCGTCGCGGACGGCCTGGGCACCGCGCGCCATCTCGCCGTGGCGTCGAACGGCGATGTGTACGTGGCGCTTCGCGCCGGCGGTACCGGCCCTTCCGCCAGCCGCGGCGGCATCGTCGCCCTGCGTGACGCGGACGGAGACGGCCGGTTTGAAGTCAAGGAACCATTCGGAAGCGACAGCACAACGGGGATTGCTCTGCGGAACGGGTTTCTCTACGTTGCTCATCCGCTGAGCGTGCAGCGCTACAAGATGACCGGCCAGCTGAGACCCACTGGCGAGCCGGAAACGATCGTCACCGACCTGCCGAGCGAACGTGCGCATGCGGACAAGGGCCTGGCGTTCGATGGTCGAGGATCGCTCTACATCAACGTCGGCGCCCCGTCGAACGCCTGCCAGCAACCCGATCGTCGCGCCGGGGTCAAAGGCGTCGACCCGTGCCCGCTCCTCGAGAAGCACGGGGGGATCTGGAAGTTCGACGAGAACAAGCCTGGACAGAAGCAGGAAGACGGCACCAGGTTCGCCACCGGCCTTCGTCAAATGCCGGCGATCACGTGGCACGACGATGCGGTGTACATCGTGATGAACAGCCGCGATCAGCTCGACGTCTTCTGGCCCGAGCTCTTCACTGCCAAGGAGAACGCCGAACGGCCCGCCGAGCCGATGTTCCGCGCCGTGCAGGGGTCGGATTTCGGCTGGCCGTACTGTTTCTTCGACTACGGGCAGAAGAAGCTGCTGCTCAACCCCGAATACGGAGGCGACGGCAGGCAGGTCGGCCGCTGCGGATCGTTCACCAGCCCCGTCGCGGCGTTTCCGGCGCATTGGGCGCCGGTCGACGTGATGTTCTACAGCGGCACACAGTTCCCGAAGAAGTATCAGGGCGGCACGTTCATCGCGTTCCACGGTTCGTGGAATCGCGCGCCGATGCCCCAGGACGGTTACAACGTCACCTTCCAGCCGTTCGCGAACGGCAAACCGTCGGGCGACTTCGAAATCTTCGCGAAGAACTTTGCCGGTAAGGATCCCCTGATGAATCCGGGTGACGCCCTCGCTCGCGCGGACGGCGTCGCTGAGGCGCCTGACGGATCGCTCTACATCACCGACAGTCAGAAGGGACGAGTCTGGCGCGTCATCTACAAGGATGCCAAATGAAACGACACCACAAACGAAGCCTCGTTCGACTGGGACTCCTGGTGGTCGGTTTCGCGGTCACGCTGCAGGCGGCCGACCGTCCGGAAATCACGTTCGCGGACGGCCGAATCTTCCCGGAGAGCCTGACCTCCACCAGCGATGGCGCCGTCTATTTCGGCAGCGTGGGCCTCGACAGCGTCTACCGCGCCGCGCCCGATTCCTCGGTCGCACGCACGTGGATCCCGCCAAAGGCGAATGGCCTGCAACAGGTGCTGGGCGTGCTGGCGGACGAGAGCGCCGGCACGCTGTGGGTCTGCGCCTCCGCGACCGGCGGTCGCGGCAGTGCTCCGCTGGTCGGCGAAACCGCGTTGAAAGCCTTCGCGCTGAAGGACGCTTCGTTCAAGGCCAGCTATGTGTTTCCCGGCAACGGCCTGTGCAACGACATCGCGGTCGCGAAAGACGGTACCGTGTACGCAACGGATACCGTCCAGGCGCGGGTCCTTCGACTCAAGAAGGGCGCGAGCGCGCTCGACGTCTGGGCTGCGGATACGGCGCTCTTGAACACCGCGGATGGAATTGCGGTGCTCGACGATGGAGCCGTCTACGTCAACTCGGTGGGGCAGGGTTTCCTGGCGCGAATTCCCGTGCAGCCGGACGGTTCCGCTGGAGCGATTACGAAGCTCGAGGCGTCGCAGCCGCTGTCCCGGCCGGACGGGATGCGCTCGGTCGGCAGCCGCACGTTGCTGCTCGTCGAGGGCGCCGGACGTCTCGACGAAGTCACGATCACCGGCAACCGGGCGGAGATAAGAGTCCTCAGGATGGCTTGACAGGACCGACGGCTGTGACGCTTGTCGGGGAGACGGCTTACGTGTCGGAGGCTCGACTGAACCTCCGCATGAGCAATGAGGATCCCGGGCCGTTTCGCGCCGTTGGCGTTCCCTACAAGGCACCCAGATAGATGCACGCGCCGAACCCTGCGAACCCGCGAACCTCGCGAACCCATGTAGGAGATCGCAAATGATCATCTCTGTGATCAGCATGACGAACGGCGCGGTTCCGGATGTCGATCTCCAGCGGGCGATCCGGGCGGTGAATCGCCAGATGAGCGGAGACTTTGCGCCCTACTGGAGCTTCAGCGCGCAGTTGCGGCTGGAAGGCCGGGCCGGCCGCGCAAAGCGCGCGATCGATCAGGCGGACATGCGCGGCGACGCCATCCTCTATCTCCGCGACGTGGTCCGGATTCGGGATGCCGAGGGATACCACGACCGGCACTATTCGGGGATCCCCTACGGCATCGTGTTCCTGGAGTTGAGCAAGAAGTTGAAAGAGGACTGGACGGTGACGCTGTCGCACGAGGCGCTCGAGCTGACCGGCGATCCCGAGAACAATCTGCTCGTGCAGGGGCCGCACCCGAAGAAACCGCGCGCCCAGGTGTTCCACTGGTTCGAGATGTGCGACGCGGTGCAGAACGAGACCTATCAGATCGATCACATCAACGTCAGCAACTTCGTCCTGCCGCTGTACTTCACCAGCAGCGACGAGCGCGGCGGCCGCAACGACTTCCTCGGCTCGGTGACAAAGGGGAAGACGCTGCGATCGTTCTCGGTGAATCCCGGCGGCTACATCGGCTTCTTCGATCCCGCGGCGCAGGGCCACGTGACGTGGTCGCCGGAGGACGACGCGCGGGCGAAGGAGCGGCTGGCGGTCAAAGGGGCTGCGCTCAGCGGACGCGGGCAGCGTCGTCGCCGGTCGGCGCTGGACTGAGAAGCTGACCCTTCCGCAAGACTCCCTTCCGCGCTCTTGACGACCAAATCGGTCGGATATATCCTTTCCGTCTGAAATTGATATTGAGACTCAGTCTCACATAACTCATCGAAGGGTCCCACCGGGTGCCTTCACACCCGGTGGGGTACCGAACGCTGGTCCGACAGACCGTTTTCACACGCAGCGCGCATGATGTGTCCGGCGTTCCGGATCTTACCGGACGCCGCCGCCCCATGGCACGCACGAGGAGCTGCCATGACTCGCAAGGCCCGCCGCAAGCGACAACAGCAAGCCCTTCGACTGAATTCCCGCTGCTGCGATCCACGCAAACCGCTTTCGGGCGCGTCCTGGTTCACGGGGATCACCGTCGGCGCGATCGTCGCGTCGGCCGCCGTGGCCTCGCCCGCCGCCGCGTCCGCTGGCAGCTGGCGCGACCCGCGAATGGCGGTGATCGCGCGGGTGCTGGCCGCGCACCAGGATCCGGCCGCGTCGCCCGTCGCCGACGCGCCGCGCCGCTTCGACATCCTCGCGGGACCGCTCGACGCCGTGATCACGGCGTTCGAGGCTGCGACCGGCGTGACGGTCACGCTGCAAGTCGACTCGATCCGGCTGATCCAGTCGCCCGGGGTCACTGGCATCTACGACGCGCGTCAGGCGCTCGACGCGCTGCTCGTCGGCACCAGCGTCCGGGCGCGCTTCCAGTCGGCGACGCTGGCGTTGCTCGAGATCGACGTCCGCAGCGAAATCGTCGACGTCACAGGCCACACCGAGGTCGTCGCCTCGCCGAAGTACGCCGTGCCGGTCCGCGACATTCCGCAGACGATCGAAGTGATCCCCCGGGCGGCGATGGAGCAGCAGGGCGTGACGACGCTGAGCGACGCACTCCGCAACGTCCCCGGCATCACGATGCAGGCCGGCGAGGGCGGCGGCGCTTCCAACACGGCCGGCGACATGTTCAACATGCGCGGCTTCAACGCCGCCAACAGCCTGTTCGTCGACAACGTGCGGGACGATGGTCTGATCTCGCGCGACGTCTACAACGTCGAGCAGGTCGAAGTCTTCATGGGCCCGACGGGATCGGACGTCGGGCGCGGCACCGCCGCCGGCTACGTCAACATGCAGACCAAGTCGCCGCATCTGCCCGCCGCGTCCTCCGGCAGTTTGAGCTTCGGCTCGGCCGGGCAGCGCCGCGTCACCCTCGACGTCAACCAGCCGCTGTCGCTGCGGCAGGACGGCGGCTGGATTTCGAAATCCGCCGTCCGGATCAACGCCGTGTGGCAGGACAGCGGCGTGCCCGGACGCGATCTCGCCAACAACTCTTCCAAGGCCATCGCTCCGTCGATCGCGCTCGGTCTGGAGACGCCGACGCGGGTGATCGTCGAGGGCCAGTTCATGCGCCAGGACAACCTGCCGGACTACGGCGTTCCCGGTTCGGCCTGGCACGAGGACAAGCTCGGGCCGACGACGGTGCAGACGGCGACGCCGGTGGGTCAGACCAACTACTACGGCAGTCCGGCCTACGACTACGACCACGGCACGCAGAACACCGTGCTCGGCCGCGTGGAGCACGACGTCCGGCCAGCGCTCACGGTGCGCAACCAGGCGCGTTACAACGACACGCGTCGCCAGGCGGTCATCACCTCGATTTCCAACCCGGCGGCGTACAACGCCACGAACGACCTGGTGACGCTGTCGCGACAGGGTAACGACCGTCAGAACAAGATCTTTTCGAACCAGACGAGCCTGAGCGACCGTTTCGGCACCGGGCGCTGGCGCCACGCGCTCAACGCCGGCCTGGAGTACACGTTCGAACAGCAGTTCGCCCCGACGATCGGCGGCGTCGGCGTCAGAAATCCGGTGAACATCTACGCGCCGAACTCCAATGACCTGGTCACCGGCTACGCGGTGACGCCGACCGGCGCGTCGAGCAAGGGCTGGACAAACACGGTCGCGCTCTACGGCTTCGATACCGTCGACCTTGCTCCCAAGTGGCAGCTGACCGGCGGCCTCCGGCTCGAGGACGACGACACCGAATTTCACGCCATCGACGCCACCGAACTGACGACCACGCGCGCCGGCGCCAACGACCTGCTGACCAGCGGCAAAGTGGGCCTGCTGTTCAAACTGAACGAACGCGGCAACCTCTACCTCTCTTACGGCACGACGGTGACGCCGCCGGGCGCCGCCAACTTTGCGCTCAGCACGCAGGTCAACAACCAGAACAACCCCAACGTCGAGCCGCAGCAGTCGTCGAACCTCGAAGGCGGGGCGAAATGGGAGTTCGGTGACGGCCGTCTGCTGTTGACCGGCGCCGTCTTCCACACCGTCAACCGTAACGTCATCTACACCGTCGACGACACCGCCATCCCGCCGATCTACAACCAGGACGATGGCCAGCTGGTGAACGGCGCTACCCTCGGCGCCAACGGCCGGATCCTTCCGCGCTGGCAGGTCATCGCCAACTTCTCGTACCTCAACACCGAGCAGCAGTCGCAGAATCCCGCCACCAACGGGCTGCGGCTGATTCTCACGCCGAAATTCTCGGGCGGGTTCTGGACGACCTACGAGCTGCCGTACCGCCTGACCGTCGGCGCGGGCCTGCGCGCGACCGGCGACGTGTTCATCAACAACGCCAATACCATCATCGCGCCTGGCTACCGGCTGCTCGACGCGCTCGCCGAATACCCGGTGAATACGCATCTGAGCCTGCGATTGAACGTCTCCAACCTGACGGACGCCGTGTACATCAGGAGCGTGAACAACAATGGCGGCCGCTATAACCCGGGCAATCCTCGATCGGTGCTCGTCACCACGGCGGTGCGGTTCTGATGGCTCTCCGGCGCGTTCGGACGCTCCTCTTCTGGTCGCATCTCACCGCAGGTGTCCTTGCGGGCGTCGTGGTTCTGCTCATGTCCACCACGGGCGCGATCCTCGCGCTGAAGCCGCAGATCATGGACCGCATCGATCGTCACGTGCGGTTCGTGTCGCCGGAATCCCCGGCCCGCATGCCGCCCAGCCTGCTCGTCGCGATGGTGCGCGCGGCCAGACCTGGTGCCTCCCCGAGTGCCATCACGTACGACAGCGATCGCTCGGCCGCGGTTGCGGTGGCGATGGGTCGGGATGGAACGCTGTACGTGAACCCCCACACGGGTGCGCTACTGGGTTCGGGATCCGAAAAGGCCGAGAGCTTCTTCCGTTCCGTCGAAAACTGGCACCGGTGGCTCGCGGTCACCGGAGATAGCCGGACGATGGCTCGCTCGGTCACCGGCGCGGCGAACCTGGCGTTCCTGGTGCTCGCGGTCACGGGCGTGTACATCTGGTGGCCGCGGAAGTGGACGCCGCAGCATACGAGTCCGATTCTGCTCTTCAAGCGGACTCACACGGGCCGCGCGCGCGATTTCAACTGGCACAACGTCATCGGTTTCTGGTGCGCGCCCACGATCATCGTCATGGCGTTCAGCGGCGTCGTCATGTCGTATCCGTGGGCGAACAACATGTTGTACCGCGCACTGGGCAGCCCGCCGCCGGCCCAGGGCGGCGAACGCGCCGGTGGCGGAGGGGGTGGTCCCCGAGTTATGCGCGGCGCCGTCGTGCCCGAGCGACTGGACGCGATGTGGGCGCTGGCCGAGCAGCAAGTGCCGGCCTGGGGAACGATGACCGCGCGCTTTCCGAGCCGAGCCGACGCGCCGATCACGTTCTCCATCAGCGACGGCGCGTCGTGGAATCGCTTCGCGCGATCACAACTGACACTCGATGCGAACACCGGCGAGGTCCGACAGTGGCAGCCGTACGACGCCACCAGTCTGGGTCAACGAGCGCGGGGCTGGCTTCGCTTTGCGCACACGGGCGAGCTCGGCGGTGTGGCCGGCCAGGTGGTCGCGGGCCTTGGCTGCATCGGTGGCGTGGTTCTGGTGTGGACGGGCCTTTCGCTCGCAGTTCGACGCCTCCTCGGCTGGACGATCTGGGCGCGCGTCGAAACATCTTCTGGGTCACGCGGCACGGCCATCTGATTGGGCGTCGCGCGTCCCGCCGAGCCCTCCTGGCGCTAGAATGACGCTGATTTCTCTGGAGGGGCCACACGTGCGAATTCTGATGACGACGGCGTTCGTGGCGGTGTTCGGCGCGGTCGCCTGGATGCAGGGGGGCGCGCAGACGAATGCGCCCATCGTCAGCGGCGCTCACCGCTTCGAGAAGGTTACTGACGGCGTCTACTACGCGACCGCGTCCGGCACGATGAGCGTGGGCGCGAACTCGCCGATCCTCGTCAACAACGACGAGGTGCTCATCGTCGATTCGTCGATCACGCCTGCCGCGGCCCGTGCGCTCGTCCAGGACGTCAAGGCCATCACGCCCAAGCCGGTCCGCTACGTCGTGGACTCGCACTACCACTACGACCACGCGTTCGGCAACCAGATCTTCGGCCCCGAGGTGCAGGTCATCGGCCACGACCACACGCGCAGCCGGATGCTGACGAACGTGATGGAGCAATTCACGTTTCTCAGAAGCGTGCAGCCGGTTCCGGCGCAGGTCGAAACTCTGAAACAGCGCATCGCGCAGGAAAGAGACGCTCAGCAGAAGGCAACGCTCGAGCGCCAGGTCGCCAACTCGCTGGCATATCTTGAGCAGGTCAAGGAAGTGAAGGTTACGCCGCCGAATCTGACCTTCAACGATACGATGACGCTTGTGAGGGGCGGCCGTGAGATCCGTCTTCTCTACCTCGGTCGCGGGCACACCGACACAGACGTCGTCGTCTATCTGCCGAAGGAACGCATCGTCTGCACTGGCGACTTGATGGAGTCGATTGTTTCGTACGCGGGTGATTCCTATCCCGAGGAGTGGATTGCGACGCTCGACAGGTTGCGCGCGATCGATTTCGACACGGTGCTGCCGGGGCACGGCGTGGTCTTCCAGGGCAAGGGCAAGATCGAAGCGTTCCAGCGATATCTCCGCGACATGCTCACACAGGTCGCGGCGCTGCGGCGCCAGGGTCTGTCGGCGGATGACGCCGCGGCCAAGGTGGATATGACCGCGTATGGAAACGAGTTCGCGTCCATCCGTGGCGTCGGCATCGATACATTCGCCGTTCGCCGAATCTACCAGCTCGCCGATCACCCCGAGCCCAAACACTGATCGATCACCGGCGTTGGAGGCGTATGCGCAGCCAGACCTTGCTGACGAGCAGTGTTGTAGCCGCGGCGGTGGCGATCACGTCCGCGCGAGCGCGCCAGACGCGTGAGGCATTACCAACCATTTTCGAGGGCGCCCGCATCATCGTGGGCGACTCGTCCGCGCCGATCGAAAATGGGGCGATCGTCGTCCAGGGTGGCCGCATCGTGTCGGTTGGCCCGGCAGGACAAGTCAAGGCACCAGCCTCCACGACACGCGTCGACTTACACGGCAAGACGGTCATCCCGGCGATGATCAACGCCCACGTGCACATTGGCTACGAGGGGTACACGAGCTGGGGCGCCAAGAACTACACACCGGAAAACGTCCTCGATCATCTGCAGCGCGAAGCGTTCTATGGCGTGGGCGCGACGCAGTCGGTCGGCAGCAGCCCGACGCGCGACTCGCTGCAGTTCCAGAAGGATCAGCAGGCGGGGAAGTTTGGTCCGGCGTCACGCTATCTCTTCATGCCTGGAATGGCGCCGCCCGGCGGCGGACCGGACGCGGTCCTGCGCGAAGCGACGACCGCGCTGCATGTCGTCAACGAAGTGTCAACCGGAGACGAGGCCCGTGCGGCCGTCCAGGCCATGGCGGTACAGCGCATCCGGCAGGTCAAGATCTGGGTCGACGATCGTCGTGGCACGTACCCGAAAATGACGCCAGACGTGTTCACAGCGGTCATCGATGAGGCGCACCGCCATCGCATGCTGGTGAACGCCCATGCGACCACGCTCATGGACCAGAAGGCGGTCGTCAAGGCCGGCGCGGACGTGCTCGTACACGTCGTCCAGAGCGAGACGGTGGACGACGAACTCCTCGCACTCGTCAAGGCACACAAGCCGTATTGGGCAACGGTCATTGGACTGGGCGATCGCACCGAAGTGTGCGAGCCCGATCGGTTCTTCGAGGAAGCGCTGCCAACGAGCGTGGTGGCGGCGATTCGCGCGACGAAAGAGCCGAAACCGCTGGCGCCGAGCTGCGGTCCGCCCTCGCCGAACGCGGCTCGACGCGAGGAAATCCTCGCGAACAACTTTCAGAAGATGGTTGGCGCAGGCATCCGGCTCGTTCTCGGAACCGACACCGGCATCCACGCCGGACACACGTTCGGCACCGGCGATCACCACGAGCTGGCGCGCTGGGTTCAGCTCGGTTTGAGTCCCGGCCGATGCGATCATCGCGGCGACGTCACGGCCCGCGCAGCTGCTCGACATCGCGGACATGGGGACGATCGCGGCCGGAAAGAGCGCAGACTTCGTCGTCCTCGACGCGAACCCTCTGGAGGACATTCACAACACGCGGAAGATTTCGAGCGTGTACCTGCGCGGGCAGAAGCTCGATCGCGCCGCCCTGCTCGCCCGCTGGCAGCGGGCGAGCACGCAATAGAGAATGGCCGGCTGAAGCCTCGTCCTCCTGCCGAGCGTCATGGCCTCGTCTGCGATGACGAAGCCGGCCGGCGCTGCTGACTCATCAGGTAGTCGACGATGTAGGTCGCGATCCAGTGTGTGCCTTCGTAGCTGGCGTCGTACATCGCTTTGATGCTGATTTGTGCCAGCGAAGCCGCGTCGCGAGCCAGATCGCGGTCTCGCGGTCGAACCGGATGGGACCATCGCCGGGACCAAAGGCCCGCGGACTCGCGGTCATGAAGGCTGCGACGAGAACGGACCCGACAATGCCGCGCGCCAGCGTGGTCCGCCCCGCTCGTTTCCAGAACATCAAGGCTCCTCGGTGATGAAGTCGATGAAGTCGTCGCGAGCATACCGGATTTTCTGAAGCGCTCCAACCGCCGCCGCGACCGTCATCGCTATAATTCGCGCATGCTGACCCGCCGCGCCTTCCTCGTATCGGCCGGCCTCACGCTCGCTCGCGGACAACGCGCCGGAGCGGCGAAGTTCGACGTCCTGGTCAAGGGCGGCCGTGTCATCGATCCGGCAAGGGGCGTGGACCGCGTGATGGACGTGGCGATCGCCGGAGGACGTATCAAGGCGATAGGGCCGCACATGTCGGCCAGCGAGGCCTCAGATGTCATCGACGCGAGCGGAAAGATCGTCACGCCAGGACTGATCGATCTCCACGTTCACGTCGCCGCGCCGGACCTGACGCCGGCGGTGCTTCTCAGGGACGGCGTCACGTCGATGGTCGACGGCGGATCCGCCGGCGCAGACAACATTGACGCGCTCGTGCAGGTCGCGCGGTCTGCGCCAAACCGCGTTCGGATCTTCCTGAACGTCGCACGCACGGGCGTAACGGGACCCGGCGAGCTCCTGGATATCGCCGCCGCTGATGTCGAGGCCGGACGGGCCGCCATGGCTCGTCATCGCGAGTGGATCGTCGGAGTGAAAGCGCGCCTGTCAGAGAGCGTGGCCGGCGATCACGATCTCGAAGCGGTTCGTCGTGCACGTGCGCTGGCCGGTCCGCTCCCGGTCATGCTGCACGTCGGACAGACCGTACTCGCCGCTGCCGAACATTCTGGATCTCCTTCAGCCCGGCGACATCGTCACGCACATCTACTCGCCGCCGCCTCACAGCCTGCTCGACGACAAGGGCCACGTGCTGCCGGAGATCCAAGCGGCCCGCGCACGTGGGATCCGATTCGATGTCGGAAACGGTCGGACGGCCCATATCACGTGGCCCGTCGTCGAGGCCGCAACCCGCGACGGATTCTGGGCCGACACGATCTCGTCCGACATCACGGGACCGGGGCGGACATTCCGCGTGTTCGATTTGCCCACGGTCGTGTCGAAGTTCCTGATGCTCGGCATGCCGCTCGATCGCGCAATCGGGTGCGTGACGAATCAGGCGGCGCGCAACGTGTCGGTGTTCAAGGGGCTGGGCACGCTCGCGCTGGGCGCGCCGGCCGACGTGGCCGTCATGGAGTTGCGCGAAGGTGAGTTCGAGTTCGTCGACAACGTCGATGCGAAGCGGACCGGTCGCTGCAAACTGGTGACGACGGCCGTCGTGATGAACGGGAGGCGGGTGGCCTGACCCGACGATTTCATTCGGCGCGCAGCGCGGTGACCGGATTCACCATCGTGGCGCGCAGCGCTGGAACGTAGCTGGCCAGCATCGCCGCGGCGACGAGAACCAGGCAGACAAGGCCGTAGGTGATCGGATCCAGGGCGCCGATCCCGAAGAGCAGCGACGTCATCAGCCGGGTGAGCGCCACCGCGGCGACCAGTCCGCACGCGAGCCCGATAGCCGCCAGACGCAAGCCGTAGGTCACGAACATCCGCGTGACCACGCGCCGCTCCGCGCCGAGCGCCATGCGGATGCCAATCTCGCGGGTCCGCTGCGAGACCGAATAGGCAATCACGCCGTAGATCCCCGCGACGCCGAGCAGGAGTGCCATTCCGCCGGCCGCCGCCAGCATCACGAGCGTGAACGAGGTGCGCGCCATCGACGCGCGCAGCAACGCGTCGAGCGGACGCACGCTCGCGAGCGGCAGGTTCGAATTCACCGACCACACGGCCCGGCTGATTTCGTTCGTGAATCCCGCGGAGCCGGTGCGCGGGCTCCGGATCGCGTACACCATCGTGCGACGCACCAGGATGTCGTCGCCTTCGAAGTTGTCCATCATCATCGGCCAGACCACGGTGGTGACCGCCGGCTGGTCCAGACCACGATGTCGTTCGTCCTCGACGACGCCGACGACTTCGCGCCAGGGCGACTTCAGGTTCTCGCGAAGCTGCTTGCCGAGGGCCGCCGACGGTTCTTTCCACACTTCCCGCGCGAGCTTTTCGGACACCAGCACGACATGCCGCCTCTGATAGACGTCGTCCCATGTCAGATCGCGGCCGGCGACGAGCCGGCTGCCCATCGTCTTCAGCAGGCCCGGCGACGCGAACTTGAACAGACGGATTGGCGGGATCTCGTTCTGCGTGTAGTTCCGGTCGGCGACGTAAATCGGGTCGTTCCAGCCAGATCCGCTCATCGGGACCAGCGAGGAGAGGGCGACCGAGCCCACGCCGGGAATCGCCGCAATCTTCTCTGCGATCGCCTGGTGCATGCGGACGACGGCGTCGGGTTCCTTCACCTGGGTTTCCGGAATGAACAGGCGGAGCGTCAGGACCTCTTGCGGTCCGGTGAAGCCTGGATTGACGTTCCGCAGCGAGAGGAAGGTTCGGATCATGAGGCCTGAGCCGACGAGCAGGACGAGCGCGAGCGCGACCTGGACGACGACCAGCGTGTTGCGTGCGCGGTGCCGCTCGCGGCTGGCACTCGACGTCCGTCCGCCGCCGCGCAATCCCGCGGCGACGTGCGGGCCGGCGTGCTTGAGTACCGGAATGACGCCGAAGAGAAAGCCCGCCGCGATCGAAATCGCGACGGTGAAGACGAGAACGGCCGCGTCGATGCCGATGCTGGCCAGCCGCGGGAGGTTTGCGGGCGCCAGGGCCAGCAGCGCGCGGAGTGCCGCATACGCGAGGCCAAGTCCGACGGCTCCGCCGACGAGCCCGAGCATGACGCTCTCGCCGAGCAGTTCGTAGGCGATGCGACCCCGGCTCGCACCGAGCGCCGCGCGGACGGCGAGTTCCTGCTGCCGGCCTTCGGCACGAACCAGGAGCAGGTTCGCAACGTTGGCGCAGGCGATGAGCAGGACGATGCCGATCGTCCCCATCAGCACCCACAACGTCGATCCGATGTCGCCGATCAGATCGTCTTTGAGTACGCGGAGATTCGGCGCGAGCTTCGCGTCGTCGAACATCTTGGCGCTGTATCCCGGGAAGGGCGGGAAGCGCGCGATCCCGACCGGTATCAGCCGCGCGACCTCGTTCGACGCCTGCTCCAGAGTCGCACCATCCTTCAGGCGGGCGATCGCCTGGTAGCTGAACTGCCCGAGACGCACTTTCGCCCGGTCGATGCGCAAGGGGAGAATCAGCGAGGGCTTTTCGTCGAGGAACGTGAACGAGTCCGCCAGGACGCCGATGATTTCGTGCGCCTTGCCGTCGAGCAGGAGCCGGCGTCCGATGACCGAAGGATCGCTGCCGAAGCGCGCGCGCCAGTAAGGCGCCATCAGAATGACGGTTTCTTCGCCCTCGGGCGAGTCGTCGCGCTTGGTGAACAGTCGCCCCAGTGCGGGTTGGGCGCCAAGGAGCGGGAGCAGGCCGTCGGTGACGTCCATCGCCGTCACCTGTTCGGGCTCGGCCAGACCGGTGACGCTCATCGAATCGTCCTGCCACATCCCGACGTCCTGGAACACGCGTCCGTCCTCTCGGTAGGTGAAATACAAGAACGGCGCGACGCCGGCGCTCTTCAGATCGAGACCCGCCGCGCTGTGGTCGAGGACGACGAGCCGGTCCGCGCGAGGGTAAGGAAGGGGCTTCAACAGCACGCCGTCGACGACGGCGAAGATGGCGGCGTTGGCGCCAATGCCAAGCGCCAGGGTCAGCACGGCGACGCTTGTGAAGACGGGCAGCTGAAGCAGTCGTCGCGCTATCTGGGTCAGGCGCATACCCTACTAATTACGGGGTTCGTCGAGGAATGTTCGACGTGCCTGCCGCGGAGCGCGAGGCTTCAGCCGAGCGGGTCTACTTCATCAGCTGCCGCGCGATGAACGCCTTGACCATCTCGCGGGCACGGTCGGTCTGCGGCCCGGGCGTGGCCACCCATTCGTGCTCGCATCCCTCGAAGATCCGCAGCTGGCAATCGCCGCCCGCGGCCGTGTACGTCGCGGCGAACTTCTCCTGCACGGCGGGCAGCACGTTGTCGTCGAGCGCTCCCTGCATGATGAGCAGCGGGACGAAGGTGACAGCTTCGCGCCGTTCGAGAATCCGCTGCGGGTTGCCTTCGTAGATGGTTTCCCACGGCTTGAAGAACATGGTGTGGTTCTTCATCATGGCGTCGCGCTTCAGCCGCTCTGCGTTCTGAAAACGCGCATACGGATCGCTGATTGGGGAACGCATGGCCACATAGGCGACGCTCGCATCGATCTGGGGCGCCTCCGCCAGCGGAATCGCGTTGTACCGGGCGTCCCTCGGCCGCATTGCGAGCAGTTCAGCGACGTGGCCGCCGCTCGAGCTTCCGTACACGCCGATCTTCGTGGCATCGCCCTTCCACGAGGCCGCCTTCCACTTGAGCCAGCGCACGCCGTAGTTCGCGTCCTGGATACACGCCGGGTAGGGCGCCTCGGGCGCCAGCGTCAGATCGATCGCGACGACGAGCACGCCGCTCGACGCGATGGCGCGATCCATGGGTTCTTCGGCGTGGCGGTCCTTCGCGTTCCACGCGCCGCCGTGCAAATCCAGAATGGCCGGAAACGGACCAGTACCGACTGGCTGGTACACACGGGCCATCAATGTCCGGCCCGCGGACGTCCGGCGGAACTCGACCTCGGTGACCTTGACCTCGAAATTCGCGCCGGGATTGTAGGCCGGTGCGGCGAGGCCACGCTCGATGTTCGCGGACGCCGCGGCCGGCGCCCGCAGCGTGGCGAAAGCAGCGGGCAACCCGAACGCACCCAAGGCGACGGTCTTCAAGAAATCCCGACGAAGTGGAAGTGACAGGCGCTTATCCATGCGACCTCCTCAGCCAGCCCTGCTCAGGATCGCGCAATCTTATCCCGACGACGAGAATAGATGGGGTTGTCACCTCCGGACGAGCGCGGTCCAGTTCGAAATCACGGCGAGCCCGACTGGCGTGGGATCTTCAACGCGCGCGTTAAGGAGGAAGCGCGAGCCATCGCCTGACGGTTCGAACTGGGAGCGCGTGGCGTCGGGATTCACGCCAGGCGGTACACGCCGCCCATTCCGCGACGCCGATGCGCTCGGACAAGTGGTACGGGCCGATGTCACGGCCCTCGAGCAGAGCCGGCATGGCCACGGGCATGAAGATCTCGGCGGCCGTCTTCTCCAGAAACCGGTCGGCCCGATCGTAGGCGGCGAGCAAGCTCTCCACCTCCAGACGAAGCGCCGCATCACCGCCCGACACGTCGGCGAGATACGTCGATCGACCTTCCGCGGGCAGCGCTCGGGCGACTTCGAAGAGTTCCTTGACGCGCGACCAAAGCGGCGGCGGAGTCGGCTCGTCCATGCAGGTCGGAGCTACGTCTGCTCCGCAGCGGACTTCTCGAGCTTGAACTTCTCGATGCGATACCGGATCTGATCGCGGTTGAGGCCGAGCAGCGCCGCCGCGCGCGTCTGATTCCAGCCGCTCCGCTCGAGTGCCTGGACGACGAGCGATCGCTCGAGCTGCTCGAGGTCGATCCCCGCGGCCGGAAGCGTGACGCCGTCCGTGAGCTTCGCGGCGGCCAAACCGGTGCCCAGCGGAAAGTGCTCGAGCGTCAATTCGTCTCCGTCGGTCAGCAGCATCGCCCGTTCGATGGCGTTTTTCAGTTCCCGGATGTTGCCCGGCCACGGATAGTGCTTCAGCCGGATCATGGCATCCGGCGCGACGCGGACGACGCGCTTGCGGAACTCCTGGTTGTAGACGTCGACGTAGTAGTTCACGAGCTGCGGGATGTCTTCGGAACGCTGGCGCAGCGCGGGCAGATTGATTGGCACGACGTTCAACCGGTAATAGAGGTCCTCGCGGAATCGCCCCTTGCGGACTTCGTCTTCGAGCGTGCGATTGGTCGCCGCGATCACGCGTACGTCCACACGCACGTCCTGCGATCCGCCGACGCGCTTGAACGTCTTCTCTTCCAGGAATCGCAGCAGCTTGGCCTGAAGGGCCGGGACCATTTCTCCGATCTCGTCGAGAAAGACCGTCCCGCCGTCCGCCGACTCGATGAGCCCGCGCTTCTGACGATCTGCTCCCGTGAAGGCCCCGCGCTCGTGGCCGAACAGTTCACTCTCGAGCAGCGTTTCGGGCAGCGCCGAGCACGTGATGTTCATGAACGGCTGGTTCGCGCGCGCGCTCGTGTAGTGGATGACCTTGGCCGCCAGATCCTTGCCGGTCCCGCTCTCGCCGGTGAGCAGGACCGTCGACGCGGGGCTGGTCGCAATCCGCTGAAGCAGCGCGCGCATCCGCTGGACCGGGGCGCTCTCGCCGACGATGCGATTGAGGCTGAACGGCTTGGCCTGGGTCGCTCGCAGCGTGCGGACTTCACGCCGCAGGTGCGTCGTTTCGAGCGCGCGCTCGACGAGCAGTGCAATCTCGTCCACGTCGAAGGGCTTGGTCACATAGTGAAACGCGCCCTGCTTCATCGATTCGACGGCCACTGCGACGCTCGTATCCCCGGTCAGCATGATGACCAGCGTGTCCGGACTGGTCTCGCGAATGGTCTTGAGGACCGCCAGGCCGTCGGCGTCCGGCAGCCGATAGTCGAGGAGGACGAGATCCACGCCCTCGCGCCGCCGCTCGTGGGCTTGCGCGGCGTTCTCGGCTTCGAGAACCCGATAACCTTCCTGTTCGAGACGATTGGTCAGCGACCACCGGATGAGGGGTTCGTCGTCGACAACGAGAATGGTCGGGGCTGGCACAGCCGTCAGTATACGGGGAGGTGTGCGGTCCGGACCAGAATCACGAGGTTATCTCCGCCGGCAGGCCTCCGTGACGAGGGACGCGATTTCCCGCATCTCGAATGGCTTGCTGATGACGCGGAACGCCCCGAGATCCCGGGCTCCCTGGACGAGCTCCGGTGTGCTGAACGCGGTCATCAGAATGATGGGGGTCGCGGGCATGAGAGCCCTGAGCTTCGAAAGTAAGCCCAGGTCGTTCGAGTCCGGGAGTCGGAAGTCGAGCACGACCGCAGCAAATCCTCCGTCTGCGGCTGCGACGGCGTCGAGCGCATCGGCTCCCGTAGCCGCTCCGTCGACCGCGAAGCCCTGGTCGCCGAGCGTTTCCGTCACGGACCAGCGGATCAGGACTTCGTCGTCGACGACCAGAACGCGATGGACGACCGAGGCTTGCGGCATCTGTAAGATGACAGCGGTCGAGCACGCCCTGTGCCAGGCACCCGGGCGTCTCAACATGTCGGCTGGCGGCCGTCCAGACCGGAAATTGTACGCTTCTTCGTGAAAAATTCCCCACAGCTCATGCAATCCAGTGCCGATGGATGGCGAGCGCATGCGAGGCACATGAATTGCTCGCTTGAAAGGCATGACGCAGCAAGGAGCGATGCTCAATCCGCTCGGCGTGTCCATTCTGCGTGAGTACGAGGAAATGCCAGGGCTCAGCCTGACGAAGCGTCAGGTCCAGCGCATGTGGGGGCTCGACTCCTCGATGTGCGACACGCTCCTCGCGGAGTTGCAGAGGTTCCACGTCCTTCGGCTCACGCCGGGAGGGCGATATGCCTTGGACGAGAGAAACCCGCAAAGCCTCGACGAGTTTTCGTAAGGACGTGGTCACCGACGACCAGTCCGCCGTCGTCGACTTCCTCGCGTCTCGGTCAACCCACCGGGGCCTGCCGGTCGAGCGGATCGACACTCACACCGCGGTCGTTTTTCTCGCGGGCGCGCGTGCGTACAAGCTCAAGCGAGCCGTTCGCTTCGATTACGTCGATTTCTCCACCCTCGAGCGGCGACGCGTCTCCTGTGAACGCGAGGTCAGGCTGAACCGACGGACCGCGCCGGCGCTGTACCGAGGCGTACTGCCCGTGTGCCGTGAAGCCGGCCGGCTGACGCTCGGCGGCACTGGAACGGTCGTCGAGTGGCTCGTCGAGATGAACCGGTTCGATCAAACGAAGCTGTTCGATCGGCTTGCGGCACTGGGGACGCTTGATCTCCGCCTCATGTCCCCGCTCGCCGAGGCCATCGCGGGCTTTCACATGGCGGCGGAACGTCGCTTCGATCACGGCGGCGCCAGGGCCATGGCCTGGGTCATCGACGGCAACGCGTCAGGCCTTGCGGAGTTCGGGAAGGGATGGATCGATGAATCGCTGCGGGCGAGCGTCACGCGCGATTCCAACGCGGCGCTCGGGCGGTGGGGCGATCGCCTCGACGGGCGCCGGCGTGCCGGTTACGTGCGCCAGTGTCACGGCGACCTCCACCTCGGCAACATCGTCCAGCTGAACGGTCAGGCTACGCTGTTCGACGGCGTCGAGTTCAACGATGAAATCTCCTGTATCGATGTGGTCTACGACCTGGCGTTTCTGCTGATGGATCTCTGGCACCGGCGCCTGCCGCACCATGCGAACACGGTATTGAACCGCTACCTGTCGGAAACGGACGACCTCGAGGCGCTGCGGGTGTTGCCGCTTTTCCTCGCGTGTCGCGCCGCTGTACGGGCCAAGACCAGCGCCACCGCGGGGCACGTGCAAGAGGATCCGGCGAGGTATCACGAGCAGATGGCTCTGGCGAGCGAATACCTCGCCTCGGCAGATCGATTTCTTCATCCGCCGCGGCCATGCCTGGTTGCCATTGGCGGCTTGTCGGGAAGCGGCAAGTCGACGACGGCGATGGCGTTGGCCCCGGCGGTCGGTGCCGTGCCCGGGGCCATCGTCTTCCGCAGCGACGAGATCCGGAAACGCTTGTGTGGCGTCCCCCGACTCGAGCCCCTCGGGTCCGCCGGCTACTCGGAAGGCGTATCGCAGCGCGTCTACGACACATTGATCGACCACGCCCGCACGGCGATCGGCAGCGGCCATTCGGCCATCGTCGACGCAGTGTATGCCCTGCCGGCGCTGCGTCAGGCGATCGAGCGCGTTGCAGCCGACGCGTCAGTGCCCTTCGTCGGATGCTGGCTCGACGCGCCCGAATCGACCCTGGTCGCTCGCGTCGAAGGGCGTCATGACGATCCGTCGGATGCCGATGCCGTCGTCATTCGTCGACAGCAAGCGCAGGGCCCGGGACCGATTTCCTGGCACCGCATCGACGGGTCTCAGGCGCCTGAAAAAGTCGTCGACGCTGTGGCCAGGGCAGTCAGTCGCACCGCTCCCGAGTGCGCAGAATTCCCCACCTGGGGGGAATGTTTCTCCACCTGATCCAGCAGGCGTCGGCCATTTCTCGAAAAACCTTGGCACGGAGTATTCAGCAACCTCTTGCCGTGGACCTCTCAACGACGTACCTCGGGCTGCGGCTGACCGGGCCATTCATCACGGGCGCATCCCCCCTTTCGGACCACCTCGATACCGTGCGGCGTCTCGAGGACGCCGGTTGTGCCGCGATCGTTCTGCATTCGCTCTTTGAAGAACAGATCTCCCAGGCCGAGACGGGACGGATTCGAAATCTCGATCCGCTGAACCCCGAGTTCTCGAGGATCGTGTCGTACTTTCCGGAGCCCGAGGGGTTCGCTCGGCGTCCCCACGAGTATCTCGAGCATCTCAGACGCGTGAAGGAGGCGGTCCGCATTCCAGTCATCGGATCGCTCAACGGCACGAGCGCGGAGTCGTGGCTGAAGTTCGCGAGCCTCATCGAGCAGGCCGGCGCCGACGCGCTCGAACTGAACATGTACGAAGTCATCACCGATCCGTCGGACACGGCGATGGCGGTCGAGCATCAGCTGCGACAGATCGTGTACAACCTCGCGCACGAACTCACGATTCCGATTGCCGTGAAACTCTCTCCACATTTCACGGCCTTCGCGAATCTGGCTCGCGAGCTCGAACGGGCGGGCGCACGCGGTCTCGTGTTGTTCAACCGCTTTCTGCAGCCGGACATCGACATGCAGCACTTGTCCGTCTGGCCGCGGCTCGAGCTCTCGACGAGCTCGGAGCTTCTCCTGCGCCTTCGGTGGCTCGCGATCTTGCGAGGACAGGCGCAATGTTCGTTGGCGGCGACCGGTGGCGTGGCGACGCCGGCGGACGGCATCAAGGCGATCCTCGCCGGTGCGGATGCCGTCCAGATAGTCTCGGCGATCCTGCGCCACGGTCCTTCCTATTTCACGTCGATGCGCGACGAGCTCAGAAAGTGGATGGAGTCGCTGGGAATCGCGCGGCTCGACGACGTTCGCGGCCGGCTCAGTCTTGCCAGGACGGAAGATCCGCAGGCGTTCGAGCGCGCACAGTACAGTTCGGACGCTCAGTGGATGGAGCTCCTGGTTCGGATACGAGGCGCAACGTCGAGTCAGCGAGGAGGAAGAATCGAAGCTCCCGTCTTAAGGGGGTCGCGTCACGGACACGGTACGAGGGGTTGTCGCATGAGGGCGCAGCAACGAGTCACATCGGCGATGAAATGGGCCGGAGCAGCCGCCGTGGTTGCTGCCGGCGCCTACGCAGGTCAGGCCACGGCGACCTGGTGCCGCTATGGGAGGACCAAAGCGTCGCCGCGTGAGGCCGAGGACGAACTGCTCGATCGTTTCATGCCAGACTACGACGTCGTGGAGCGTCACCGCGTGCGGGTCGCTGCGCCGGCCGAAGCGACGCTGGCGGCCGCCAGGAACATGGATCTGATGGGCCGCCCGCTCGCCAGAGCGATCTTCAAGGCGAGAGAACTGATCCTCGGCGCCAAACCGGACGAGCGCGCCAGGCCTCGGGGCCTTCTCGACGCGACGCGATCGCTCGGATGGGTGGTACTCGACGATGTGCCTGGCCGCGAGGTCGTCGTCGGTGCGGTGACAAAGCCGTGGGAATCGAACGTCACGTTTCGCTCGGTTTCCCCCGGCCTGTTTGCCGCGTTCGCCGAGCCCGGCTATGTGAAGATCGTCTGGACGCTTCGCGCCGACCCGATCGACGCAGGGACGTCTGTGTTCAGGACTGAAACGAGAGCGATCGCGACCGACGATGAGGCGCGCAGGAGATTCCGCCTGTACTGGTCGCTTGCGTCGCCCGGCATCTCGCTGATTCGATGGCTGGCGCTCGGGCCGCTCAGGGCGGAAGCCGAGCATCGTGCTCGTCATCGTTCGAATGGCTGATGAACAGGAGGCCCCCGTGCTAAGGTATCGGATTCTGATCCCAATCGTCGCGCTGCTTGGCCTGGCCGCCAGTCCGCGTCAGGGTCCCGAGATGAAAGCCCTGATGCGGGAGAAGCTGGATCGCGCGCAACACATTCTGGAAGCCGTTGTGACGAGTGATTGGGTCGCCCTTGAAACGCACAGCCGCGAGCTGGAGCGGCTCACCGCCGATCCGCGCTGGCAGGCGCTCAAGTATCCCGAATACTGGCGGCACAGTGCGGCGTTCATTCGCACCATCCAGGACCTGCACAGCGCGGCCGCCCAGCGGGATCTCGACAAGACGCCCAAGGCCTACGTGGCGCTCACGCTGCAGTGCGTCGAGTGCCACAGATATCTGGCCCGAGCGCGAATCGCCGGTGACCCCCAGCCCGTCCGTTGAATTCCTTTTAATCTTCGATCTGCCGAGCGAACTGCGGAGAGCTGCCGGAAATCCGTCATCTCGCCATAAGTTTTGCCTGTGCCGTGGTATTTATTCATGCACTAACGGGGCAAGCATTGCTCGATTCTCCGGGACCCGTCGTAAACTATCCGCCGAAGGAGAGTGGACATGGTGCGATCGATTGTGGCAATGACACTTGCGATGATGACCACCGTTTGTGTTGGCAGTGGGTTCGCCCAGGATTCATCGCAGGGCGCCAAGGTGTTCATCGATCAGAAATGCTCCCTGTGCCACTCGATTGGCGGCAAAGGCAACGCCAAGGGTCCGCTCGACGACGTCGGCAGCAAAATCTCGGCTGACGAGATTCGCGCCTGGATCACCGATGCCAAAGGCATGACGGCGAAGACCAAGCCGACCCGCAAGCCCGAAATGCGCGCATACGACCTTCCGAAAAGCGACGTGGACGCCCTCGTCACGTACCTCTCGGCGCTGAAGAAGAAATAGCGGGATGCCCGGCGACGTTCGCCTGATTCGCAGCCCGAGCTCTGTGATCGGCATGGTGCTGACGACTATCAGCGCCGTGCTGCTTTTCGTCGTGTTCGCGTGAGGCTCACCCCATGAAGCGTCTGAACCATCGATTTCTGATTCACATTGCCATCTGCCTTGCGGTCCTGACCTGGATCGCCGCCGCCACCGTTGCGGCGCGCGGCTCGTCCCGGGCGAGCGGCGGATCGTCCCAGGCAAGCGCCGCTTCGTCTCAGCCAGTGACCCCGCCGCCCGCCCAGTCGGCCGATTTCGTTGGCGACGACACGTGTGTCGCGTGCCACGAGGGGCAAGGCAAGGCGCTCAGCCGGACGCTGCACGGCAAAGCGAAGAACGAACGCACGCCGACCGCGAGAACGAATCAAGCCTGTGAGACTTGCCACGGTCCTGGACGCGAACACGCCGAGACCGGCGAGAAGGCCAAGATTCGGCGGTTCGCTTCGATCGCCGCGCGCGAGGCCGTTGAAGTGTGTGCCACGTGTCACAACAAGGGCATCCATGCGACGTGGCGGGGCAGCATGCACGACGCGCGCAATCTCTCCTGCGTGACCTGTCATTCGGTGCACAGCCCTAAGTCGGAGATTGCGCAGTTGAAGACGGCGACGATCACCGAGACCTGCTTCACCTGTCACAAGATGGAGGTCTCCAAACAGCAGCGCGTCGGACACATGCCGGTGCGTGAGGGCAAGATGGAATGCACGTCCTGCCACAACCCGCATGGTTCGACCAATGTCCGAATGCTGAAGATTGGTAACTCGGTGAACGAGTTGTGCGTCAGCTGCCACACCGAGAAGCGGGGCCCGTTTCTCTGGGACCACGCGCCGATCCGCGAGGGCTGCAACACCTGTCACGATCCTCACGGTTCGAACAACGACCGGATGCTCATCGCGAAGCTGCCGATGATGTGTCAGCGCTGTCACATCGGCACGCGACATCCCTCGACGATCTATGACGGTGCACAGCTCGCGGCAAAAAGCAATCGCCTGGTCGGCCGTGGTTGCGTCAACTGTCATGCGCAAATCCACGGTTCCAACAGTCCAGCCGGCAACACGTTCCTTCGGTAACGGGATTCGCCATGCGATTGTCTGTCTGTGTCTTCGTCGCGTTGTTTCTTGCGGCCGCATCAAGTTCGGCGCAGGCGCCCAGCGACGATCAATCTCAATCGTCCCCGCTGTCCCCGCTGCCGTCGAAGCTGCCGCCGCCAGTCACGCCGCCGCCGGTCGCGTCGCCGGACACGGGCGCCGCGAATTTCCTGGACCTCGGGCTTCGAGGGACGGCGTTCTCCAGCGGGTCGGACGAGGCCCGCTACCAGCGCTATCGCGATCTGCGAAGCGGTCCGACCGCGGATCTGTTCCGCTACGGTTCGGAGGACGACTCGCGGAAAATCAAAGTCCAGGCCGACCACGTCGGTTATCGAGATCAGCGCTATTCGGCCTCGTACAACGACTTCGGCAAGCTGAAGCTGTCGTTCGAATGGAACCAGATTCCGCTGTTCTTCAGCAACACGACGGCGACGCTCTACACGCAGGACTCCCAGAACGCGCTCCGGATCGACGATGCGATTCAAACCGGGATACAGAACGGGACGACGAAGCTCTCGACGGCCGTCAGCCAGGCCGTGCCGTTCGACATGCGTCTTCAGCGCGATGTGCTCGATCTCAAGCTGACGTACAGCGCGACGCCGCACACCGACTGGAACCTTGCGTTCAGGAACACCACCAAGGACGGCACCCAGCCCTGGGCCGGGACGTTCGGGTTCAGCAATGCGGTGGAACTGGCCGTGCCGGTGGACACACGTAACACCGAGTTGGGGACCTCGCTCGAGTGGGGCAACGAGCGGGGGATGGCGCGGGTCGGCTACGACGGTTCGTTCTTCCGCAACGATGTGGGCACGCTGGTCTGGGACAATCCGCTCCGCATCACCGACTCGCCGACGGCGGGACCGTTACAGGGGCGCATGTCGATCTGGCCCAACAGCAACCTGAATGCGGCGAATGTCATTGGCGCCCTCAACCTGCCGGGCCGCAGCCGCGCGACGGCGTACATCTCGGTCGGAAACTGGACGCAGGACGCCGGCTTGATTCCCTTCACGATCAACAGCGCGCTCCCGGCGATTCCTCTGGCCCGCGCGAACGCCGACGCACAGGCGATCGTGACGTCGATGTACTACGCATTCACCTCGAAGCCGACACCGACGACGTGGTTCAGTGCCCGCTATCGATCCTACGACTTCGACAACCGCACGCCGGTGTTCCATGTGACCAATACCGTCACATACGACACCACGGTGTCAGCGATCAACGAAGACACGAGTCCGTACTCGCTCCTGCGGCGCACGTTCGATGCAGATGCGTCGCTGACGCCTGCCAATTCGCACACAGCTTTCCGCATCGGCTACACCCACGAGTTCGTGCAGCAGTCGTTTCGCACGTACGATTCGACGAACGAGGACACGCTGCGGCTGTCGGCCGACGCGACGAACCTCGGCCCGGTGACGCTGCGGGTCGTGTACGAACATGCGAACCGGACAGGCTCCGGTCTGGACGAGCAGTCGCTCGACGACATCGGCGAGCAGACATCGCTTCGGCAGTTCGATATCTCCCCCCGGAACGCGGATCGCTTCTCGGGTATCGTGCAGCTGATGGCGACCTCATCGCTCTCGTTCAACGGAACCGTGTCGGTCGGCAAGGACGATCGTCCGGAGACCGACTTCGGTCTGCTCAGCAACGACAACCACGGGTACTCGGTCGGTGTGGACTACGTGCCGAGCGCGACCGTATCGATGGGCCTCTCGTATCAATACGAAAAGTTCGATGCGTTTCAGAAGTCCCGTCAGGCGAATCCTGGCGTGCAGTTCGACGATCCCACGCGCGACTGGACGACCGACAGCAACGATTACGCGCACACGTTCGCGGCGTCGATGGACTTGCTGAACCTCGCTCAGAAGAAGATGGACGTGCGCTTCGGCTACGATTTCAGCCGCGCGCAGTCGACGTACATGTACGGCCTCGCGCCGAATACCACCCTCCCGCCCGTCGTTCAGCTGCCGTCGGTCCTCAACCAGCTTCAACGCGGCACGGTCGATGTCCGGTACCATCTGACGCGGCACTGGGGCGTCGGTGGCTACTACTGGTACGAGGATTATCGCGTCAACAATTTCGCATCCAACCCGGAGACGCTCAACTCGCTGGCGATGCCCTCGTACCTGATCCTCGGGTACACGTCCCGGCCGTACACGGCGAACACGGTCGCCGGGAGAGTGACCTACCTCTGGTAGAGAGCGGACGCCGTCTCAGGCGTGGAAAAGTGGCGATGCCACCGGTGTATTTCTTCCAGGTCGCGGCGGATGTCGTAGAGCGTCATGACCAGCTCTTGCTGAACTGAGTCGGAATCGGTCTCGGCGCCGATGCGGTCTTCGATCTGATCGATCAGGCCCTCGCTGATTTGCGCCAGCGCCTCGATGTCGCCCGGCCGCAAATCGAGCGGCCGGTAGTCGGGTACGACGGCCAGCAGCCGCTCAAACCGTCTGACAGCGCCGGCAAACCGACATGGACTCGCGGATGCGCGCACGACGGCGGAGAGTTCAGCGGCGCGAGCGACGAGACCGGTTGACATGGCTTACCTCTCCGCCATCTCAGAACAGACGACCCTACGCGCGCGCCGTGGCGACCAGCGCATCGGGCAGCACGAATTCGTGCTCCGGATGCCGGATGGTCATGACGGGACACGGTGCGAGGCGCACGACGCGCTCAGCCACGCTCCCCATCAGCAGGTGAGCCATCGGACCCCGCCCATGCGTACCCATCACGAGGAGGTCGATCCGGTTGCGCTTCGCATAGTCGAGAATCGCGAACACGGGCGATGAGGAGGTCTCGACAACCGCTGTCGTCGATGGACCGCTGCGGTCGTTGTCGAGCAGGAGCTCGGCGAGCTGCTTCTTCGCAGCGGCCTCGACTTCCTCCTGGAGCCCCGGCGTCATCGCCACGTAGGCGTCCAATCCCACGGCGTTGAAGTAGGCGTTCTGCGCGACGTGCAGCACGTGCAGGTTCGCGCCGAAATGCTTCGCGAGCGTCTGGCCGTACCTCAACGCCACGTCCGCGGCTTCCCCGAAGTCGGTCGCTACCAGGATGTTCTTGAGCGCGATCATGATGCCCTCCAGATAGATCAATGAGACTCAGGCGACCGGCGCCACGGGATCCCCGAGACTGTCATTCGGGATCACGAACTCGCGCTCCGGGCACCGCACCGTCAGCACCGGACAGGTCGCCGACCGGACCACGTGTTCGGCAACGCTGCCGGCGAGCACATGGTCGATTCCGGTGCGGCCGTGCGTGCCCATCACGATGAGATCGACGCCATTGTCGCGTGCGTAGTCGACGATCGCCTCGGCCGTGGCGTCGGATGTCTCGAGAATCGCTCGCGCATGGAGCTCCTGACGGTCGTTGTCCGTCAGGCGGCGCTCGATGTGGTGCAGCGCCGCCTTCTCGAGCACCCGGGGATCCGACGCCATCGGCCGGAAGAAGTTGTTTTCACGCACGTGCAGCACGTGAAGCGTGGCGCCGAAGGTGTGCGAGAGCGCACGTCCGTAGGCCAGCGCCGAATCCGATGCGGCACCGAAGTCGGTTGCGACCAGGATGATTCTCGGCGTCGTCATGATGTGTTCCTCGTTCCCGCCCGGCCGATCCGCCGGCACGACATGGACGGGGGCAACATGTATGCCGCGCGCGGAAGGTTGAAGTTGCCAGCGAATCGACGGGCGCGGCCGCCGGGTGGTCGGGTCTTTCTCCGCAACATTTGCGGAATATTTCCCGTCCCTCGTCTCCCGGATTTCAGGCGATTCCGAGAATCCGCCAGTTACGGGATTCCGGCGGGTGGCACGGTGGTTGCCCTTCCGGCCGTCGTTCCCCACGAGGCCGGGGACAACAAGGAGCTCCAGCATGGTGTCCAAGCAGCAGGTGCAGGCCGTTCTCGATCGGGTGCGGCCTTTTCTCATCAGCGACGGGGGCGACATCGAGCTGCTCAGCGTCGATGGCAATTCGGCCACGGTGCGTCTGACGGGCGTGTGCGCGAACTGTCCGAGCGCGCACATGACGCTTCATGTCGGGATCGAGACGGCGCTCCGTGACGAGATGCCGGACTTCGAGATCCTCCGGACGGCGGGAGTCACCCCATGACCGCAACCGAATCAATCACCATGGATTCGCTCGTCGTCGGCCGGAGTGTCCGGATGCGCGCGGTGTTCGAGTTCCTGCGCGTCATCGGCAACAGCGAGAGCACGGTGCTCATCACTGGCGAGAGCGGCACCGGGAAAGAAGTGACGGCGACGCTCATCCACGAGCAAAGCCGCCGGCGCCATCGTCCGTTCGTCGCTGTCAGCTGTGCGTTGTTTTCCGAAACGCTGATCGAGTCCGAGCTCTTCGGCCACGAGCGTGGGGCGTTCACCGGCGCCATCAAGGACCGCGCGGGGCGGTTCGAAATGGCGGAAGGCGGGACGATCTTTCTCGATGACATCGACGACGTGCCGCTGTCGATGCAGGTGAAGCTGTTGCGCGTCCTGCAGAACCGCACGATCGAGCGCCTCGGCGGCGTGCGGCCGGTGCCGGTCAACGTCCGCGTCATCGTCGGCACCAAGCGCGACCTGAAACAGCTCGTCGCGGAGGGCAGGTTCCGCGAGGATCTTTACTACCGCCTGAACGTGTTGCCGGTCACGCTGCCTCCACTGCGTGAGCGGCCCGAAGACATCCCCGATCTCATGGAGCACTTTCTGTCGCGGTATTTTCGGCGGAGAGGCGAAGACGTGCCGGCGATTTCCGAGTCCGTCAAGGAAGCCTTCAGGCGCTATTCGTGGCCAGGGAACGTCCGCGAGCTCGAAAACGCGTGCGAGCGCATGGCGCAAACCTGCTCGTGTGGGACGATCCGCGTCGGCTGCGTTGCGGCGACCATTCTCTTCAAGGCCGCAACGGATTCGCCGGTCCCGGCGCCTCCGCCGAGCATCGCGCCGTCGCCTGTGATTCCCCAGGGGCCGGATCGGGTGCAGGCGATTTCGCTCGATGATCGACTTCGGGAGGTCGAGGCCACCCTGATCAGCTGGGCCCTGAAGATGAGCAACGGCAACAAGTCCAAGGCCGCTCTGATCCTGGGCGTCAAGCGGTCCACGCTGGGCGATCGAATCAACCGCTGCGGGATTGGTGCGCCGGTGGACTCCGCAGCGTAGTCAGCCAGCCGATCTGACCCGAATTCTCGCGTCGACGATTCGGCACCCTTGACCGGGCGGGAGTGCGATCACGGGATTGAGATCCAGTTCGGCGATCTCCGGAACTTCGTTGGTCAGGTGCGAGAGGCGCAGGAGGACCTCGCGCAGCGCGTCGAGGTCGGCGGGAGGATGCCCGCGATAGCCGAGCAGCAGCTGGTAGCCCCGGATGCCGCGCAGTAACTCGTCCACGTCCCGGTCGGTGAGCGGGGCGATCCGGAAATGCACATCGCCGAGCAGCTCGACGTTGATGCCGCCCAGCCCGAATGCCACCAGCGGTCCGAACGCCGGATCCTGCACGATTCCCATCATCGTCTCGATTCCGCCGGCGATCATCGGCTGAATCAGGACGTCGGCGTCCGTCGGTTCGCCGGCTGCGTTCCGAATCGACGTGAAGGCCGTTCGAACGGCCTGCGCATCGGCGAGGTTGACCTTAACGCCGCCCACGTCGGTCTTGTGCTGGACGCGCGACGAGCTGATCTTCGCCACGACCGGGAAGCCCATCACGGCGGCGAGCGCCGCGGCCTCGTCGGCCGTACGTGCGACGGCGCTCGGGACGATCGGCAGTCCGAAATCGCCGAGCACTCGATCGACTTCGTCGTGACGAAGCCAGGCTGCGTCTCCCTCGCGGGCCACGGCGGCCTGACAGACGTGGCGCACGTCGTCCACGTGCGCATCGTCGAACCCCCAGAACAGTCCGGGCGGCTGTCGTCGCCATTCAGCGTGGGTGGTCACCTTCCCGAGGGCCCTGACGGCGTTTTCGGGAAAGGCGTACGTGGGCAGATGTTCGTCGCTGCCTTCGATCGGCATCGGGCGGCCGGGCGTTGCCATCACGCACGCCAGCACGGGTTTGGCTTTCGCCGCCTCGCGGCGGCCGGCGGCGACGCCGTCCCGAATCGCACGGAGGATTCCCGGCGCTCGTTCCTGATCCACGGGAGTGAAGATGACCAGGAGCGAATCGACTTCGGGCGCCCGGAGGATTGCTTCGATGCTGTCGCGATACTCCGCTTCGCCGGCTGACGCGATCATGTCGACCGGATTTCCGCGGCTGGCCGTCGCCGGCAGGATCGCTCTCAACCGCTCGCGCGTTTCCCCGGAGAGATCGACCACCGTCAGGCCGGCGGCGTCGCACGCATCGGCGGCGAGAATGCCGGGGCCGCCGGCATTGGTCACGATGGCGATGCGGCGCCCGGTCGGCAGCGGCTGGTTGTCGAGGCACGCGGCCACGTCGAACATTTCGTCGATCGTGTCGGTCCGGATGACGCCGGTTTGATGAAAGAGCGCGTCGGTGGCGGCGTCGCTGGCGGCGAGCGCGGCCGTGTGACTGCTCGCCGCGCGCGAGCCCGCCTTCGTGCGGCCGGACTTGACGACGATGATCGGCTTGTGTTGGCCCACGCGCCGCGCGAGTCGCGCGAAACGGCGAGGGTTGCCGAACGATTCGAGATACAGCAGGATGACCGTCGTCGACGGATCGCCTTCCCGGTACTCCAGGAGATCGTTGCCCGAGACGTCAGCCTTGTTCCCGACGCTGACGAATGTCGACAGACCGAGCTGGCGGTCCGTGGCCAGCTGCAGGATCGACAGTCCGAGCGCGCCGCTTTGTGAGAGCAGGCCGAAGTGCCCGCGCGGCGGATAGGTTGGTGAGAACGAGGCGTTCAGCGAGATGCCAGGGTGCGTGTTGAGCAGGCCCATGCAGTTGGGCCCGACCAGCCGCATTCCGTAACTGCGCACCTTGGCCGTCAGCTGATCCTGCAGCGCCCGGCCCTGCTCGTCGACTTCCGCGAAGCCTGCCGTGAGAATCACGAGCGACTTGATGCCGGCCGCGGCGCAGTCATCGACCACTTCGAGGACGGCGCGGGCGGGCACGGCGACGACGGCCAGGTCCACACCCCGTGGCAACTCGAGCGCGGATGTGTACACCTTGAGTCCACCAATCTCGCCTGCCTGAGGATTCACCGGATAGAGCGGTCCCTTGAAGCCGGCTGACTGCAGGGCCTGCAGCACCCGACGACCCAGGTTCGACGGATTGCGCGACGCGCCGATCACCGCCACGTGGCTGGGTTCCAGCAACGGCCGGAGCGACGCCACGGTGGCTCGACGACGGCGGTCTTCTTCTGCGGCGACGCGGGCGGCCGACGACGCCAGCGACAGCTGGACATCGATGACCGAACCGCCGGCTGATTTCGAGCGAATCTCGAATCCCGAATCCCGAAACACAGACAGCATCTGCGTGTTGTCCGCGAGCGTGGTCGCCTCGAACCGGCGGAGGCCCGCCTGCGCACCGATCGCCGCCAGGCGTTCGAGCAAGAGCGTGCCGAGGCCCTTGCCTTGAAAGTCGTCAGCCACCGCGAATGCCACTTCGGCCGACGCGCCTTTCAGCGCGGAATACGACGCCGTCGCGACAATGCGCGACGCGCCGTCAACCGATCGTTCGGCCACGAGCGTCACGCCTCGAGCCGGATCGCGAGAGTCGCTCAGGCGTCGGACGACGTCCGCCGGCGCGTCGCCGCGCGTGAAGAACCGCCGATAGCGCGACTCCTCGGAGAGGTCGTGGAAGAACCGTTGGAGGTCGGGTACGTCGATGAGGCCGCTCCGCCGAATGCCGGCGACTGTGCCGTCACGCAGGATGATCTGCCCGGCAGACACATCGTCAAGTGCGGGAACCGACGGCGGGACCGGATGCATCGCTACGCCTTTTCAGTGACTCGCTGCAGGTCCGCTCTCACCAGCTGGTGCTCGCGATTGTGAACCGTCAGGACCGGGCACGGCGCCGTCCGCACGACACGTTCGGCGACGCTTCCCATCAGCAGGCGAGGCACGCCGCTCCGGCCGTGCGTGCCGATGACGATGAGATCGGCGCCCGACTCTGTCGCGTAGTCTACGATGGTTTGCGCGGGCGCGTTCGAACTTCGCACGATGTGCGTGGTGCGTACGCCAGTGGCCCGGCGCAGCCACTCGCTCGCGCGCTGTCTGGCGGCGGTTTCCAGCTCCAGCTGCAACCCGGACAGGTCCGGGACGTACCCCTCCGCGCCGAGGTACGTGGATCTCGAGTTCCTCCGCGACGTGAAGGAGGGTCAGCTCGGCGTCGAAATGCGCGGCCAGCGTGATGCCGTAGTCGAGCGCGGCATCAGCGGCCTCGCTGAAGTCGGTAGGAACGAGGATGTGATTGATCCTGAGCATGCACACCTCCACTTGGAGTACGGCTGGCACGTGAGCATGAGCCATGCCGCGCGAACGCGACGGCCATCGCGTTCTGCGTTCGATTCTGCGCGCTTGTGGACGGCGGCCGGCGACTGGCTGCCGGATTTCCGGCACGCGGCTCGACGGGTGCGAAGAGACGTCGGAAATCTGGCGCGTTCGAGTAATCTGGCGGGAGCTTCCACGAGCGCTGATGGACGATCTCAGGAATCTTCACCCCGGTGCCGACGCCGCGCTGATGCTGGCGGCCCTTGTCGAGTCGTCGGACGACGCGATCTTCGCGAAGGATCTGTCGGGCACGATTCTGAGCTGGAATCGTGGTGCCGAGCGAATGTACGGGTACGCCGCGCCCGAGGTCGTCGGCCGGAAGGTCGACATCCTAATCCCACCGGGCTCGCCCAGCGAGTTGCCGGACATCCTCGAGCGGATCAGGCGGGGCGAGCGCGTCGATCATTACGAAACCGTTCGACGCGCCAAGGACGGAACGCTGCTCGATGTGTCGCTCACCGTCTCGCCCATTTTCGACAGCCGCGGGCAGATTGTCGGCGCGTCGGCAATCGCGCGCGACGTGTCCGTGCGCAAGGACGCCGAACGCCAGATTCGCAGCAACGAGGAGCTCTTGCGGTCAATCGTCGAATCCGCCGTCGACGGCATCATCGTCATCGACGCGCGTGGCCGCATCGAGGAGTTCAACCACGCCGCCGAAGGCTTCTTCGGGTATTCGAGGGGCGAGGCGCTGGGGCAGAACGTCACGCTGCTGATGCCGTCACCATTCCACGAGGAGCACGACCAGTACCTCGCGCGCTATATGGAAACGGGTGAAGCCCGAATCATCGGCAAGGGACGCGAAGTGATGGGACAGCGGAAGGACGGGACGACGTTTCCGCTGCATCTGTCCGTTGGCGAGATGGCCGTCAGGGGCGACCGGAAGTTCATCGGAATTCTCTACGATCTCACCGCTCGCGTGGAGATGGAGACGCGACTGCGCGAGCAGGCCGCGCTCGTGCGGCTGGGCGAGATGGCGGCGGTGATTGCGCACGAAGTGAAGAATCCACTTGCGGCGGTCCGCGGGGCGATTCAAGTGATTGGCAAGCGCCTTCCGGCCGGGAGTCGGGAGGCGCCCGTGGTCGCCGAAATCATTTCCCGGCTGGATGCCTTGAATCAGCTGGTGGGGGATCTCCTGCTGTTCGCACGTCCGCCTCGCCCGAATCCCGTGCCCCTCGACGTCAAGAGCGTCATCAACGCGACGGTCGCGCTGTTTCGCGAGGACGCCGCGCACGAAGGGATCGATGTCGACCTGTCGGGGTCTACGCCACCGGTCATGGCGGACGCCGAACTGCTGAAGATCGTTTTTTTGAACCTCCTGCTGAACAGCGCGCATGCGGTGCGCGGTCAGGGCGCCATCCGGATTGCGTTGTCGGCGCCGGATGGCGTGTGTGACATTGTCATCGCCGATACCGGCCCCGGCATCGCGCCCGAGGTCCGGGCGAAGCTCTTCACGCCGTTCGTGACGACCAAGGCGCGCGGAACAGGGCTCGGTCTCTCAACGGTCAAACGGCTCCTCGACGCGCATCAGGGATCCATCGAGCTGAACTGTCCGCCAGGCGGCGGTACAGTCGTGACCATCCGTCTGCCGCTGGCCGGACGAGGCGCTGCGACGTGAGCGTCAGTTTTCGCGGAAGGTGTACCGCAGACTGCTGACGCGGCCGCGCCAGTACGCGAGGGGACCGCGCTCGAGCTGCCATTCGACTTCACAGTCCACGGGCACTCGAATGCCATCGAACGTTTGGTAGTTGCGACAGCGAACCAGCCAGGGCCGCGGTTCGTATCGTCCGCCGTTTTCCGAAAATCGGTCGTGGGCGAACACCTCGGTCACATCACCCGCATCGTCGAAGCGAAACTCCAGAGTCACGGTCGTATGCCCGTCCTGCAGCGTCGCCAGGGCGCGTCGATCGTCGAGCGGCGACCAGGTGAGTTGCGGGCCGGGCAGGAGCGCGGTCGGAAACCAGACGGCTTCGGCGAAATACCGATGGAGCGCGCCGGCGTCGAGCTCGGCCGCGCCTGCCTGATTGACGATCGGCACGATCGCGAGGGCTTTCGCGCGCATCGATCCGGATCCGCGCGCGTACATGTCTCTGACGTTGACCACGACGAGCGGTGCCGTCGTGACGCGCGCGTCCCACACGAAGCCGGGAGGGTCCGTGATGTACCGCTGTCTGGCCTGGAGTGGCCTCCACGCGTTGCCCACGAGCATCTCCCCGGTTTGCGTGAGCTCGACGCTCGCGATGTTGTGCACTCCGCGCGGAAGCACGTGGCGGAAGTACCGGGCAACCGGCGAAGGCAGGTCGTCCAGTCGCGGTATGCGCGGTATGAACGAACCGCCACTCGCCGGCTTGCCGTCGTCAAGTTGCTTCATTGCCAGTACCGACTGCCGGTTCCAGGCATCCTGCGCGATGACCGGCAAGGCCACCAGCAGGACCACGTTGACCGCGAGGCCGATCTTCGTCAGCGGCCATTCGACGATGCAGAGCAGCAGCGAGAGTAGAAGCGCTGCCGCTGTCAGAACGATCGGGTCGGGCCAGTTGAGGGGCCACGCGATGCCCGCTCCAATCGTCATCGCGCCGACAAGCAGCCAGAGCACGCCGACGAAGCGGATCCCGTTCGCGCCGACGTCCATGCGGCCGGCCAAAATGGTCGTCTTATAAGGCATCTCCGCCGAAACGAGGAGACGCCAGGGGACGACGAAGCCCACGAGATGGGCGATGCCGTGCGCGACGAGCAGCGCGAACAGGAACAGCTTCACGCGGACCGCTTCTCGACTCGCGGAGGCGCCACGGGTGGCACCTCCGGCGGGTCGAGATGACCGACCGTGTAGAAGAGAGCGAGGGCGCTCGCGGCCGCAAACGCCATCCCGAAGGCGGCCATCAGATACGGAGCCACGGATCCCAGCATCACGCCTCCTTGTTCAGTGCCACGGTGAGGTCGCAACTCACATGCCGATCGCGTTGCGCTGGAAATGGGGGAAAAGGCGCCGACGGGTTCTGTCGCTCCGGATTTCCGGTCATCGGTGCCGAGAAAACGGCAATGAAATTGCGATTGGTTGTTCGTTGTTGGTTATTGGTTGGCGCGCCTCGGCCAACAACCTGCCAACAACCAGCCAACAACTAACCACCAACAACCAACCACCAACAACCAAGGTACGTGCATTGCTCCTGATCCTCGTCATGACTCCCACAATCGTGTCCGTGATGCTGGCGATTCTGTTTGCCGTCTACTGGATGATTCTGCGCCCCGGGTTCGTGCGCTGGGGTGCGTCCGAAGCGGATCTCGATCGGACCATGCGCGGCGACGACGTCATCGCCACGCCCATGTATTCGGCCACGCTGGCCGTAACGATCGACGCCCGGCCCGAGCACGTCTGGCCCTGGCTCGTGCAGATGGGGTATCGCCGGGGAGGCCTCTACAGCTACGACTGGCTCGATCGACTGTTTGGTTATCTCGACGGGCCGAGCGCCGAGGTCATCCTGCCCCAGCACCAGAACCTTCGCGTGGGTGATGAAATCCCCATCGGTCGTGGCGGAGGGTTCCCAGTGCGCGCGATCGAGCCCGGCCGCGCATTGGTGCTTGCGGGCGAGGGCGGAGACTTTGCCTGGGTGTGGCAATTCGGCGTGTATCCCATCGACGCGGCACGCACACGACTCGTCTCGCGCAACACCGTGCGCACGCCCTCGTCCTGGGGCGCATGGTGCTTCATGCGCGTCATCGAGCCTGCTGCGTTCATCATGACGCGCCAGATGCTGCGCGGCATCAAGCGGCGCGCGGAACGCCTGGCCGCCGACGCGGGGTCGCGAACCGCCGCGTGACGCCGACCGCGAAAAGGGGCAGAATCAGATGGAGCTGCCATGAAGATCACTGCCGCTTTCCTTCTCGCAATCGCCCTCGGCTGCGCGGCGCTCGTCGCGCAGGAAACCAAGCCCGTCCCGAAGGATTCGGTGCGCTTGTCGATTCCAGGGTGCACACGCGGGTACGTCTTCACCGCCGGTCCTCGCAATTCCGATCAGCCCGGCAGTTTCGAGATCCCCGAAGGCATGCACCTGCGCATGAACGGGGACAAGAAGCTGATGGCCGAGATCAAGGCCCACGAGGGCTCGATGGTCGAGATCACGGGCCTCATGAAGAAGAGCCAGTACAAGGACGGCATCAACCTCGGGGGCGGCGTGCGAATCTCGCCCGGCCCCGCGCCGGGCGGCGGCCTCGGTGGCCCCACTGCCGGCCAGATCCAGATCGACGTCGAAGGCTGGCGCCCGGTCGAGGGTACGTGCCGGTCGAGGTAAGGCACCGGCCGCGGACTCGATAATGACGAGCGCGGCAGCCACAATCCAGACATTGCTGATGCCCAGCCGCGTCGCGCCGTACGCCAGCCCTGCCACAACAAACAGCGTACCGATCAGGTAGACGAGCATGTTGGTGCGGTTTGCCTGCAAGCTCGAGCAGCCCGTGTAGAATCGCCGCGTCGTGGAGGGCAGCGCCATTCTCGAGGTGACGGGCCTCACCAAACGCTACGGCCACCTGATCGCCATCCGTGACGTCGGTGTCACCCTGCGGCGCGGCGAGGTCCTCGGTTTGATCGGGCCGAACGGATCGGGCAAGACGACGCTCCTCGAATGTGTGGCCGGCGTACTCCCGTCGGATGCCGGGACGGTCTCGAGCGGCGGGTGCCCCGTCACGCGACGCGGGCAATGCTCGCTGCTCTTCTATCTCCCGGACGCCATCGCGCCGTGGCCGGCACAGCCCGTTCGATGGGCTCTCGATTTCACCGCGGGTTTGTTCGCCCGCGCGCAGGCACCACCGCGCTCGCGCGACGAGGTGTTGCGCCGGCTCGACGTCGCGCCGCTCCTGGACGTTGCCATCGGTGCGTTGTCGAAGGGCCAGCGGAAGCGGGCCTTGCTCGCCATCGCGTTGCTGATGCCACAGCCGGTCCTGCTCCTCGATGAGCCGTTCGAGGGCCTCGACCTGCGCCAGAGTCGAGACGTCGGTCAACTGTTGCGCGATCAGGGGCGCGGGGGCCGCACGCTGTTCCTCTCCATTCATCAGATCAGCGAGGCCGCACGCGTCTGCGATCGCTTCGTGCTGCTTGCACAGGGACGTGTGTGCGGCGAAGGCACGCTCGACGATCTCGCAGCAGCGGTCGCTGCCCGCGACCACGCGCCGAAGAACCTCGACCTCGAGCAGGTGTTTCTTGCCCTCACGTGACGTGTGGCGGCGAGGTCCGTACCGGTGGCTGCTCGCCAAGGAATGGCGGGAACTGCTGGCATCGCGGGCCTGGTGGGTGATGTGCCTGCTCATCGGTCCGCTCGTCGGCGTCACGTTCATCAGCGCCGTGCGGACGTACGCCGAGGCCAGCGGGTTGAACGGCACTGCGGCGGGCGTGGGCGAGGCGTTTTCGCCACTGGTTGGCGTCTGGGCGCCGACCTTCAGCGCGTGCGAGCTCGCCGCGGCATTTCTGCTCCCGTTCGTGGCGATCCGCCTGGTTGCGGGCGATCGACAGAGCGGCGCGTCGATGATCGAGATGCAGCATCCCTTGTCGTCTTTCGCGCGCGTCGGGGCCAAGGCACTGGTGCTGCTGGCCGCGTGGGTCGTCGTGTCCATCGCTCCGGTGATCGCGATCCTGCTCTGGAAGACGTACGGCGGCAGCATCTATCCGCCGGAGCTCGTCGCGGTGGTGCTCGGGCACCTGCTGAACGCGGGTCTCACGATCGCGCTTGCCGCCGCCGCGGCGTCGGTGACCGAGCATCCATCCACGGCCGCGATTGTCACGCTCGCCGTCACGGTCGGCACCTGGATTGTGAACTTCATCGCGGCCGTCCGGGGCGGCTGGTGGGAGCGCGCGGCCGGCTACACACCGACGGCGATGGTCGCCGAGTTCCAGCATGGGCTCGTACGCCTCGACGTCGTGCTCATCGCGATCGGGCTCGCGACGGGAGGACTCGGGCTGGCGGCCGTGTGGATGCGCCGCGGCGTACCGATTCCGCGGCGCGTGTACGAGTCGGTCGCGCTCTCGGCCGCGCTCGCAGCGCTCGTCGGTTGCTCGATGCTCGTCACGGTGAGCTGGGACCTGTCCGAAAACCGCGGCAACTCGTTTTCGCGCGCGGATGAAGACGCGCTGGAGCAGATCCGCCGACCGTTGCGCATCGAGGTTCACCTGGCTCCCGAAGATCCACGTCGTGTCGATCTCGAACGGCGCGCGCTCTCGCGGCTCCGGAGAGTGCTACCGAACACGAAAATCGAATACACCTCCGCGACATCCATCGGTCTGTTCGAGCAGACGGCGCCGGGCTACGGAGAGATTTGGTACGAGAATCGGTGGCAGTCGCGCCATGAGCCGGACGATGACGGCCGAAGGCGTGCTGGAGACAATTTATGACGTCGCGGGGATCGCGCCGCCGAGTGACAGTGGGGAGAATCCGTTCCGCGGCCATCCGCTGGCGGTTCCTCCGAGAGGCGCCGCGACGGTATTCTATGTGGCCTGGCCGGCGCTGGTGATGGCCGGCGCTCGTCTCGTTCGGCGGAGTTTCTCATGAGTGTGCGAATGCTCGCCGTCGCTGCCGTGCTGGCGGTCGCGCCGCTGCACGCGGCGGACATCAAGATCGATCTCAGCAAAGAGCAGGTCGGCAGGCCGCCGGCCACCTTCGAGCCGATCGTCGGCACGTGGATCGTCGTGCAGGACGGCGTCGACAAGGCCGTCATGGTCGACGGCCGTCCGTGGGTGGCGTCGAAGGACACGCCGACGAAATTGCTCGTGGAAAGCGCGCGACGCCTCTACGGCACGAACAACGAGGAGCTGATGGACAACGCGAAACAGTTCGCGTACTACCCGGTTGCCGTGCTGAGGAGCGTGGACTCGTTCTCGAACGGCACCATCTCTCTCAAGTTCAAGACGGTTGGCGGGGATGCGGACCGCGCGTCGGGCATCCTGTTCAACGTCAAACCCAATGGCGACTGGCTCGCCGTCCGCTACAACGACACCGAAAACAACGTGGCGCTTTGGGAGTTCCACAACGGCATCCGCCGCAACATGCGCTTCAGCGATCGCGCGCACAAGTTCACGCCGGCCCGCGCGGACTGGCACGAGCTGAAGCTGACGGTCGACGGCGCGGATCTGAAAACGTGGCTCGACGGCGAGCTTGCGCTCGAGTACCCGCTGGGCAGCGCGCCCGGTCCCGGCCGCGGCGGCGCGGCGCCCAACCCCGATTTGTTCCCCGAGAACAACCCGGTCCTGCGGCCGCCCGTCTCGGGCAGGGTCGGGCTGTGGGCGAAGACCGACAGCACGAGCTACTTCAAAGACTACGTGGTCAGTCCGAAATGAGACCCGACTCAAGGATGTCAGCATTGAAAACGATCGTCTTCGGAATCCTGCTCGCTCTCGTGCTCACTTCCGGAGAGCCGACGTTCGCGCAGACGCCCAACACGGCCACGCTTCTCGTCAACGTGATCGACCAGAACGACGCCAGCGTGCCCGGCGCAACAGTCACGGCGGTCAACCTCGCGAATGGCAGCGCGCGCGACGCCGTGTCCGGCCTCGACGGGGCGGTGACGCTCCCGGCGCTGTCGATCAATGGCGCTTACAACGTCTCGGTGTCGAAGGCCGGGTTTGCCGCTGCGAACGTCGACTCGATCTCGCTTCGCGCCGGCGAAACGGCGATCGTGCGCGTGAAGCTGGTCGTCAGCGGCGGCTCCACCGAAGTGACGGTCTACGGGACGACCCAGGGCGTGCGCGACAGTCCCGAGCTCGGCACGCGCCTCGATTCGGCGCGCGTCGAGGCCACGCCGATCCTCGGGCGCAAGATCTCCTCGCTGCCCTTGCTGAACGCCGCGTTTCGCAACGCCAAAGGGACCGGCGATCTCTTCATGAACTCGGTCTACGTCGTGACCGGTGCGGGCGGCCGCCGCGAAGCCGACTACATCGTCGACGGCGCGACGGGCGATGAACCGTGGGGACGTCAGACGATGTTCTCGACGATTCCGGTCGGAGCCGTGCAGGAGATGAACGTCATGTCGCGCGCGTTCTCCTCCGAGTTCGGCTGGACGGCGAGCGCCGGCATCAACATTGTCACCAAGTCAGGATCGAACGCGCTGCACGGCGAGGGGCTGTTCGTGGGCCGTCCCGGCGGGATGCAGGCGACCTCGTTTGCGGCCGACGCGCAGTGCCCGGGCTCCGTGACGACGTGTGTGCCGCCGACCTCGAACGGTGCTCCGGTGGCGCTTGTGCCGCCCGACATTCCGGATTCGCTCGGCCAGGTGTCGTTCGCCATCGGCGGCCCCATCGCGAAGAATCGCACGCAGTACTTCGTCGCGGGCGACTACACCCACCAGGATCGGACTGCGGCGATCACCACGCCGCTCGTGGCGCCGGGGACGACGTATCTCGGGCACTACCGTCAGGGTTTGCTCGACGGGCGCTTCGATCATCAGATCGATTCCGGCAACGCGCTCATGATGCGCGCCAACGTCGATCGGTTCTACGACACCAATCCGCAGGACGCGATTGGCGGGAACGTGCTGCCGAGCGCCGGCCGGCAGTTCACGCGGCACGCGTGGTCCATTCAAGGCAACGAGACCGCGGTCATTTCGTCGTCCATGCTGAACGAAGCGCGATTCGTCTATCAGAGCGCGAATCCGGTGACGGCGTTCGACCCGTTGACGCCGTCGACGCAGATGACGCGCGCCGGCTCGGTCCCGTTCACGTCCGGCGAATCGCGCTACGCGCACGTCTACAGCCGGATCGCGCAGTTCTCCGATACGCTCTCGTGGACCAAGGACAAGCACTACGTGCGCGTCGGCGGCAGCTTCGCGCAGAACACATCGGGCGGCGACGGCACCGAGTTCGGCAGCGCGTTCGTGCTCGGTCAGTACACGGTCAACGCGGCGTCCACCAGGCCGCCCGAGCAGCTGAGGCTCGTCGACATGCAGCGATACCAGCAGAGCTTCAATCTGGGCATCAGCACCTACGAGCTCGGACAGCAGATCTTCAACGTGTTCGCCCAGGACAGTTATCGCGCCCGATCGGATCTCACGCTCGACCTCGGCCTGCGGTACGACCGGCAGACGTTCAGCGACGGCAAGAACAACATTGCGCCACGTCTCGGCGTCGGGTGGAATCCCGGTGGCGATCCGAAGACGGCCGTTCGCGGCGGTTACGGTCTGTACTACACGATGCTGCGGGCGAACATCGACGCCAACTTCGAGCTGGGCGGGCCGCAGGGCATCTTCACGTACACGGCGACGCCCGGTCAGACTGGATTTCCGACGTGCCTGACGTGCACGCCGGTCCCGTACGACCAGAGCAGTGCCGTGGGTTCGCTTCCAGCGAGAAACGTCACCATCCGTCCCGGCGAGGCGTCCTACTACGCTCAGTTCTTCGACATCACGAAGCTCCCCGGCTACGCGAGCGCGACGTTCGTGAACCCGAAGAGCCAGGTGGGATCGGTCGGCGTCGAGCGCGAGCTGGCGCATCGCGTGTTCGTCTCGGTGGACTACGTCAAGCAGCACTGGACGGATCTCGATCGCACGGTTGACCTGAACGCGCCGACGCTATTCGCGCGCACGGCGCCCGGTCAAGTGCGGTCGACGGTGGCGGCGGATCTCACGAGGCCCATTCTGCCGGTCAACGGCGGCTACCGCCAGATCAACGTCGTCGAGAACCTGGGCGTCGCCGACTACGACGGCCTGCAGACGATGGTCAGGTGGCAGAACGCGAAGATGTACGTGTCGGTCAGCTACACGCTGTCGAAAGCGACCAATACAACGGAGCCCAACGGCAACGGCGCCGGCCAGAACGACTTCAACCAGCTCGGCGAAGAGGAGCGCGGGCCGAGTCTGCTCGACCAGCGTCATCGCGGGGTAATCTTCTTCAGCTATCGGCTGCCGTACGACGTCACCGTCGGAACCCTGACGTCGCTCGCCTCGTCGAAGCCGTTCAACCCGACGACGGGCGTGGACAACAACGGGGACGGGAACAACAACGACCGCCCCGTCATCAATAGTGCCGTGGCGGGACGTTATTCGTTCCGCGGGACGCCGATTTCCGATGTGTCGCTCTTCGGCGAAGTTCGCGTGAAGGTGCTCGACACACGAGCGATCACACTGCGCGTGGAAGGCTTCAACATGTTCAATCACGCCAACGTGCTCGCGCGCAACGGCACGTACGGCGACACCGGGACGCCACTGGCGACGTTCGGGCAGGCGACGCCGGGGCTCGCCAGCATCGACCCTGGCCGGATGGTGCAGTTCCAGGCGCGTTTCACTTTCTGACGCGCCGCTAGAGACCTGGCGTGCCTACAGCGATTGATGTTTCGTCCGTGGTCGGCCTGGTCGCGATGGGTCTGTTCACCGCACAGATTCTGCTCGGGCTGCTGCTGTCGGTGGGATACAACCCCGTCCGGCAGTGGCCAGGGCGGCGGCTGAAGCTCTTCACGCTCCACAACTGGCTTGGCTACATCGCGCTCGCGACGGCATTCACGCATCCCCTGATCCTGCTCGCCGCGGACGTGCCGTTGAAGAGTGGTCGGACGACGGCGTTCCGGCTGTTCGATCTTGTGGTGCCGATCTGGTCGCCGGTGCAGCCGCTGCCGAACACGCTTGGCGCGATCGCGTTCTACCTCGTGTCCTTCGTGGTCGTCACGTCGTATTTCCGGCACGTGTTCGGCCATCACAACTGGAAAATCCTGCACTACACGGCGTACGCCGCGGCCGGCGTGTTCTACACGCACGGAGTTCTGGCGGATCCGCTGCTGCAGAATCGACCCGTCGACTGGATCGACGCGGAGAAGGTGTACGTGGAAGGCTGCGCGCTGCTGGTACTCGGCGCGACGGCCTGGCGGATGAAGACCGGCGGGCGGCGCTCGCGGGAGCGGATTGCGCCGCGCCTCGCCAGCGTGTCGTCGCCATCGTAAGCGTCGGGTTTCTTCGAATCGGATATTTCTGACGAGAGGATCGCCATCAATGTCGCGCTACTCGAGATATGTCAGCGTCATTTTCGGACTCGCGCTGCTCGTCGCGAGCTCCGGCCTGAACGTCGATCTGCGTGCCGGCCAAGCCGACGCCGGCGGGAGCGTCGACCAGGCGATCCTGAGCGCCTTCAAGTGGCGCAGCATCGGTCCGCTCCGCGGCGGGCGATCCATCGCGGTGTCGGGCGTGAAGGGACGTCCCAAGGAGGCGTACTTCGGGGCCACCGGCGGGGGGCTCTGGAAGACGACGGACGGCGGCGTCGAGTGGGCGGCTGTGACCGACGGCCAGATCAACAGCTCGTCGGTCGGCGCGGTGGCGGTGTCCGAGTCGAGCCCTGACGTCGTGTTCATCGGCATGGGCGAGTCGTGCATCCGCGGCAACATCATTCCCGGCGACGGCGTGTACAAGTCGGCCGACGCGGGGAAGACATGGACGCACGTCGGCTTCGGCAACTCCGACGCGATCTCGAGAATCCGCGTTCATCCGACGAATCCGGACATCGTCTTCGTCGCCGATTTCGGACGCTACAGCGGGCCCAGCGAAGAACGGGGTCTCTACAAGAGCGTTGATGGTGGCAAGACGTGGCAGCGCAAGCTGTTCAAGGACGACAAGTCTGGCGCGATCGACGTGAGCATCGATCGACGCAATCCGGATGTGATGTACGCGGCGCTGTGGGAGGCGTACCGCGTCGAGTACCAGATGTCGAGCGGCGGTCCCGGCAGCGGTCTCTACAAGTCCACGGACGGGGGCGAGACGTGGCGGGAGATCACGCGCGCGCCAGGCCTGCCCTCCGGCATGGTCGGCAAGATCAGCGTGGCCGTGTCCGGCGCGGATTCCAACCGCGTGTACGCGCTCATCGAAAACGAGAAAGGCGGCCTGTTCAGCTCTGACGACGCCGGCGCAACGTGGAAACTGATCAACGAGGGGCGCAATATCCGCCAGCGCGCGTTCTACTACACGCACGTGTTCGCCGACCCGAGCAACAAGGACACGATCTACATGCTGAACACGAGCTCGTTTCGGTCCACCGACGGCGGCAAGACGCTCGTCAGCATCGGCACGGGCACGCACGGTGACCATCACGACTTCTGGATCGATCCCGACGATTCGAACCACGTGATGGACGGGAATGACGGCGGCGGCGCGATTTCGTACGACGTGGCGTCACCGAAGCGGCACTGGTCGGAGCAGGATTTCGCGACCGGCCAGTTCTATCACGTCATCACGACGAAGCACGTCCCGTATTTCGTCTGTGGCGCGCAGCAGGACAACTCGACGCTCTGCGTCGCGAGCAACACCGGCCTGCGCGGCACGGGACGCGGGAACGTGCCTCCGCCCTTCGACGCCGGCGGCGGCGAGCCGGGGTACATCGCGCCTGATCCGAGGGATCCGGACGTCATCTATGCCGGCGCGAACAACGGGTCCTTCCTGACGCGCCTGAACCGGCGCACCGGCGAGCTCCGCGAAGTCGGTCCTTATCCGCGCTTCTTTTCAGGCGAGAACTCCGCGTCGGTCGTGGAGCGATGGCAGTGGACGTATCCCATCATCTTCTCGCCGGTCGATCACAACGTGCTCTATGCTTCGTCGCAGCGGATCTGGAAAACGACGAACGGCGGACAGACCTGGGACGCCATCAGCGGCGATCTGACCCGTCACGACCCGAAGACGATGCAGGATTCGGGCGGCCCGATCACGCACGACATGAACAGCCCGGAAATCTACGGCACGGTGTTCTCGCTCGGCCCCGGCAAGACCGACGCGAACATCCTCTGGGCGGGCTCCGACGATGGAATCGTGCAGATCACACGTGACGGCGGCAGGACGTGGACGAACGTCACGCCGCCGGCGATGCCCGAGTTCGGACGCGTCAGCCAGATCGACGCCTCAGTGTTCGATCCGGGGACCGCGTACGTCGCCGTGAAGAAGCCGCTCCTCGGTGACTTTTCGCCGTACATCTTCCGCACGCACGATTACGGCCGCACGTGGACGAAGATCGTCACCGGCATCCCCTCGAGGGACGTCACCCACGTCGTGCGCGAGGACTTCACACGACGCGGCATGCTGTACGCCGGCACCGCGCACGGCGTCTATCTTTCGTACGACGACGGCGATCACTGGCAGTCGCTGCGGCTGAACCTGCCCGACACGCCGATCTCGGATCTCTGGGTGGAGTCCAACGACCTCACGATCGCCACGCATGGCCGCGGCTTCTACATCCTCGACAGCGTCGGACCGCTGCGGCAGTACGGGCAGCCGGTCATCACCGCGACGGATTCGTATTTGTTCAAGCCTGGCGATCTGATTCGGGGCAGTGGTGGCGCAACGATTTCCTACTGGCTGAAGAAGCCCGCGCAGAACCTGAAGCTGGAGATCCTCGACAGCCGTGGTCAGGTCATTCGATCGATCGACGGCGCGATGCCGAAAGAGAACGCGCAGGGTGGGCGCGGCGCCGCACCAGCCGCGGTGCCCGGCACAATTCCGGCGCCATCGGTGCCAGGCACTCCTGGCACGACAACTGCGCCAACGGTGCCAGGCGCCAACTCGGTCGCGGCTGTGCCAGGCACCGCGCCAGCCGGCACCGCGTCAGCCGGCGAGGAGCAGCCGCAGGAAGACGAGGACGACTTTCCGAGGCGCGGCCCGCAGACCGCCTCGATGGCCGCCGGTCTTCAGCGCTTCGCATGGGATGTGCGGCACGAGCCGGTGACGAATTTTCCTGGCATGGTGCTCTGGGGCGCCACCACCAACGGTCCGATGGCGCTGCCCGGTTCGTACCAGGCGAGGCTCACCGTTGACGGCACGCCGCAGACGACGGCGTTCGAGCTCAGGAAAGATCCGTGGCGGAACATCAGCGACGCAGACCTGCGCGAGCAATTCGAGCTGGCGAGCCGCATTCGCGACAAGGTCAACGAGGCGAACGCCGCGATCATCCAGATTCGCCGGATCAAGCAGCAGCTCGACGATCGGACGAAGCAGACGTCGAACGCGGACGTGAAGGCGATCGCGGAGCAGTTCGCGAAGGAGCTGACGGTCGTTGAGGAAAGCGTGTACCAGGTGCGCAACCGGAGCAATCAGGACCCGCTCAACTTCCCGATCAAGACCAACAATCGCCTCGCCTCCCTTCTGCGTGTCGTGGAAGCCGGCGACGGAAAGCCGATTGGCAACGTCGAGCCGATCTTCAACGACCTCCAGGGGGAACTCAAGGCTGAGACCGACAGGCTGCAGCGCGCACTCGCGACGTACCTGTCACGCTTCAATCAGGCCGCGCAACGCGCGGGCATGCAGCCGATCGCAGAGAAGTAGATCCAGGCTGATTCGGAGGTCAGACGTGGCGTATCGCCGTTGGTTCGTTGTGCTGCTGGCCGTGGCGGCTGGTGTGACGGTGTTTCTGCCGCAACGCGTCCGCATGCTGGCGCAGACGGCGAGAACCGGCAATCTCGACAATCTCAATAACCTCGACAACATCAACCTGGTCGCCGGAGAGATGCGGTGGCGGTCGATCGGACCGTTTCGCGGCGGCCGGACCAAAGCGATCACCGGCGTACCGAGTCAGCCCGGCGTCTTCTACATGGCGCCGGTCAACGGCGGCGTGTGGAAGACCGACGACTACGGGCGCGTGTGGACGCCGATCTTCGACGATCAGCCGACCGGTTCGATTGGCGCGATCGCGGTTGCGCCCTCCGATCCGAGCGTCATCTACGTCGGCAGCGGCGAGGGCCTCGCGCGCCCGGATCTGTCCGTCGGCGACGGCATCTACAAGTCCACCGACGCAGGGAAGACCTGGACGCATCTCGGCCTGCGCGACGGTCAGCAGATCCCGTACATCATCGTCGACCCGGGAAATCCGAATCGACTGTTCGTCGCAGTCCTCGGCCATCCGTATGGACCGAACGAGGAGCGTGGCATCTATCGATCGACGGACGGTGGCGTGGCGTTTCAGAAGGTGCTCTCGAAGGACGAGAACACCGGCGGCTCGGATCTCGAATTCGATCCCCGGAATCCCGACATCGTGTACGCGTGCCTGTGGGAGCAGCGCCAGGGACCGTGGGAGAACGGCGCGTGGGCCGGCGTCAACGGCGGGATCTTCAAGTCCATCGACGGCGGGACGACGTGGCGTCAGCTGACGAAGGGCCTGCCGACCAATGCCCCTGGCAGCGCTGACGGCGCCGATGGGATTGTCCAGGCGGACATCGCGATCGCCGCGAGCGACCCCAATCGCATCTACGCGACGGTCGCGAACCCGCGGACCGTCGGCATCTATCGATCGGACGATGCAGGCGAGTCGTGGACGCGGATTACGAACGACCCGCGCCCGGCGGGTCGAATCGGCGGTGGCGATCTGCCCGTGCCGTTCGTCGATCCAAAGAATCCAGACACCGTGATCATCGCCAGCACGGTCAGCTACAGGTCGAAAGATGGCGGGAAGACCTGGATCGCGCTTCGCGGCGCGCCCGGCGGCGATGACTATCAGCGTCCGTGGATCGACCCGAACAACCCGAACGTCATCGCGATGGCGAGCGACCAGGGCGCCATCGTCAGCGTCAACGGGGGCGAGACCTGGAGCTCCTGGTACAACCAGCCGACGTCGCAGATGTACCACGTCAACGCCGACAACGCGTTTCCGTATCGCGTCTGCGGTGGGCAGCAGGAGAGCGGATCGGCGTGCGTCGCAAGCCGCGGGAACGACGGTATGATCACGTTCCGCGAATGGCATCCCGTCGGCGTCGAGGAGTACGGCTACGCGGTACCTGATCCGCTGAACGACAACATCATCTACGGCGGCAAGATCACCCGCTACGATCGCCGCGTCAGCCAGGTGCAGAACATCGCGCCGACGCCGGTCCGGCCGGCGGACTTCCGCACGCTTCGCACGGCCCCCGTCGCGTTCTCGCCGGTCGATCCGCACGTCATGTACTTCGCGTCGAACACACTCTGGAAGACGATGACGGGCGGCAGAAGCTGGCAGAACATCAGCCCGGACCTGACCCGAAAGACCTGGGAAGTGCCGCCGACGGTCGGGAAGTACCGAAGCGCGGAGACCGCGAAGCCGACCGCGCGCGGCGTTATCTACACGGTCGCTCCTTCACCGCTCGACGTCAACCGGATCTGGATCGGCACCGACGACGGCCTGATTCAGATGACGGCCGACGGTGGGACCTCGTGGCGCGACGTGACGCCGCTGACGCTGAAACCGTTCATGAAGGTGTCGATCATGGACGCGGGCCATTTCGACGCGCAGACGGCCTACGCGGCCGTGAACACCCTGCGCCTGGACGACCTGCATCCGCACATCTACCGCACGCACGATGGCGGTGCGTCGTGGACGGCCATCACCCGCGGCCTGCCGGACAACGCGCCCGTCGACGCCGTGCGTGAAGATCCGAAACGCAAGGGTCTGCTGTTCGCGGGCACGGAGCGCGAGGTGTTCGTGTCGTTCGACGATGGCGATCACTGGCAGTCGCTGCGGCTCAACATGCCGGCGACGTCGATCCGCGACGTCATCATCAAGGATGACGACCTGATCGCCGGCACGCACGGGCGCGGCATCTGGATCCTCGACGACATCACACCGTTGCGTCAGATCGACAGCCTTCCGCCAGGGGGCGCGACGGCTTCAGCCGAGCGAAACGGCGCGATTCTTTTCGCGCCGCAGGTCGCGTATCGCGTGCGCCAGAACACCAACACCGACACGCCGATTCCGCCGGACGAAGCCACGGGTACGAATCCGCCGGACGGCGCTATCATCAACTACACGCTGTCAGGCGCTGCGCAGGGGCCGGTGACGCTCGACATCCTCGACACCACAGGAAAGACGATCCGGCATTACGCGAGCACCGATCGCAACGAAAACCCCGACGCGGCGAACGCGCCAGTGCCGACGTACTGGTATCGACCGGTTCAGCGGCTGTCCACCGCAGCAGGCATGCACCGATTTGTCTGGGATATCCACTACCAGCCGATTCCTGGTGGCGGCGGCGGGCGGGGCGGGCTTCCGATCGCCGCGGTGCCGCACGACACCGTGCCGTCTCCGTCGGGCCCGTGGGCGCCGCCGGGTCAGTACACCGTGAAACTGACCGTTGACGGTAAGAGCTATCTGCAACCGCTGACGCTCAAGATGGATCCACGGGTGAAGACACCGCCGCTCGGGCTCGCGCAGCAATTCACCTTGTCGAAGCAGCTCTACGACGGCATCATCGAGGCGCAGCGGTCGCTCGAGGAGCTTCGTGCACTCAAGGGCGGCTCGAGTCCGGCCGCCGTGCTCGACAAGCTGACGGCGCTGGAGGGACAGCCGGTGGGCCGCGGCGGCGCCGCTGACGGGCCGGACACGTTGAACAGCGTCATCAGCGGAATGAATCAGCTGATGGGCCTGCTGCAGGGCGCGGACGCGACCCCGACGACACAGATCGTCAAGGCCGTCGGCGAGCGCCGTGCGGCGCTCACGAAACTCCAGACGCGATGGACGGCGCTCAAGACCGAAGCTCGTTGACACGGACCGCGAGGCTTTAGCCGAGCGTTGGAGCAATTTCATGCGAAGACTTCTCATTTGGACGTGCACGTTTGCAGCGCTCGGCGTCCTCGTCCGCATCGCACCGACTACGAGGCTGCGCGCGCAGACGAGCCAGAACGCGATCGTCGATCCACGGGCCTACCAGGATCTCCGCTGGCGATCGATCGGCCCGCACCGCGGCGGACGATCGACGGCGGCCGCCGGCGTGCGAACGCAGCCGAACGTCTTCTACATGGGGGCGACCGGCGGCGGCGTCTGGAAGACCGAGAACTACGGCATGACCTGGACGCCAATCTCGGACGGTCAGATCGCCACCGGATCCATCGGCGCGATTGACGTCGCCGACTCCAATCCGAGCATCGTCTACGTCGGCACCGGCAGCGAGGCCATCCGTTCCAACGTCATCGTCGGGCGGGGCGTGTACAAGTCCACGGACGCTGGCAAGACGTGGAAACATGTCGGGTTGCGTGAGGTCGGGCAGATTGGACAGCTGAAAATTCATCCGACGAACCCAGACATTGCGTATGTCGCCGCGATTGGCCAGCCGTTTGGCTGGGGACCCGAGCGAGGCGTCTATCGTACGAAGGATGGCGGCAACACCTGGCAGAAGGTGCTGTTCATCAACGATCAGACCGGCGTCGTCTCGATCGCGATCAACTGGCAAAACCCGAACGAGCTCTACGCGGGCGCGTGGCGAGGGCAGCGCAAGCCGTGGACGATCATCAGCGGCGGAGCGGCGGCCGAGGGCGGCGTCTACAAGACCATCGACGGCGGTGACCACTGGACGCGCGTGTCGAACGGGTTTCCAGACGATCTCATCGGCAAGGTGTGGGTGGACGTCGCGCAGTCGAATCCGAAAGTCGTCTACGCCCAGGTCGAAGCCAAAGGCGTGAAAGGCGGGTTGTATCGGACGAACGACGGCGGCCTGAGCTGGACGCTCGTCAACAGCAGCCAGGCGCTCCGGGCGCGGCCGTTCTACTTCAACAAGGTGTACGTGAACCCGCGTGACGAGAACGAGGTCTACGTCACCGAGCTGTCGTTTCACCACTCCACAGACGGGGGCAAGACGTTTTCCACGGTGGCGACTCCGCACGGCGACAACCACGTGATGTGGATCAACGCCGACAACCCGAAGGTGCTGATCGAGACGAACGACGGCGGCGCCAACGTCACGCAGGACGGCGGGCGCAGCTGGTCGACGCAGATGAACCAGCCGACGGCGGAGATCTACATGCTGGATGCGGACGAACAGTTTCCGTATCGGCTGGTTGGGCCACAGCAGGACAACAGCACGTACGTCGTCGCCAGCCGGCCGCCGTTTTCGTGGCCGATGGACGAACCGACGCAGACGTGGTTCCAGGCGTCAGGCTGCGAGAGCGGGCAGATCCGTACGGTGCCGAGCGGCAGGATCATCTACGGCGACTGCAAGGGCGAGTTCGGCCGCTACAACGTCGAGACCGGCCAGGAGCAGCATTACTGGATCTATCCGCAGCAGCGCTACGGCAAGCTGCCGCAGGACATGAAGTATCGCTTCGTCCGCCAGGCGCCGATCGAGATCTCGCCGCAGAATCCCAAGGTGGTCTATCACGGGTCGCAGTACGTCCACAAAACGATCGACGGCGGGCTGCACTGGACGCGCTTCAGCCCCGACGTCACGGCGAACGGACCGGAGGGTCGCGTCATGTCGGGCGAACCGATCACGCGCGACATGACGGGCGAGGAAGTCTACGCGGCGCTGTACTCGATGCGCGCATCACGTCTCGATCCCAATGTCTTCTGGACGGGATCGAACGACGGTCCGGTGTGGGTGACGAAAGACGACGGCAAGACGTGGAAGAACGTGACGCCGCGCGATCTTCCGCCGGGCGGCCGTGTGCACACGATCGAAGACTCGCCGCACCGGCGCGGCTCCGCGTACATCTCCGTCTACCGGATGTATCTGAACGACTTCAAACCCTACCTCTACATGACGAACGATTTCGGCGAGCACTGGACGCTGCTCACCGATGGCTCGAACGGCATTCCCCCCGATCAGCCGATCCACGTCGTACGCGAGGATCCGGAGCAGGAGACTCTGCTCTACGCGGGAACGCTCGAAGGCGCATATGTCTCCTTCGATCAAGGCAAGCATTGGCAGACACTGCAGATGAATCTGCCGGCGACGCCGGTGACGGATCTCAAAGTCCATCACGGCGATCTGCTGGCGTCCACGATGGGCCGCTCGTTCTGGATCATGGACGATGTGGCGCCGCTGCGTCAGATAGCGGCGGGGTTGAAAAAGCCCGCCGGTCAACAGCGAACGGAAGGTGCCAATGGAGCGCGAGGCTTTGGCCGGGCGCAGGGAGCCGACGGAGCGCGAGGCCTCAGCCGAGCGACCGCCGTCCCTGCGTCGTTGCAGACTGCGTCACCGCGCTCGGCTAAAGCCGTCGCGCTCCAGCCGACCACGATAAAACCCTTCGACGGTTCGAACGTGTTTCTGTTCACGCCGGCGGCCACGTATCGCACACGCTACGTTCCCGTGTCCGGACGGCCCGACTGGCCCGAGTATCCGCCGGTCGGCGCGCGCATCGACTATTTCCTCGCCGCCTCCGCGCGGCAGGTGACGCTCGACATCGTCGACGCGGCCGGCAGGATTGTGCGGTCCTACAGCAATACGCCGGCCGGAAACGCTGCCGGTGGCCGCGGCGGTCGGCGCGGTGGCAGCCTGCCCTCAACGCTGCCGGCGAAGATCGGCATGAACCGCTTCGTGTGGGACCTTCGCTATCCGGGCGGTGCGCCCGCAGGCGGTGGTGACGGAGAAGGCGGCGGCGGATTCGGTGGGCAAGGGCCGCTCGCGGCGCCGGGCACCTACCGAGCGAAGCTGACGGTGGACGGCGTGTCGAAGACCGAATCGTTCGGCGTCAGAATCGATCCGCGTGTCGCGAACGACGGCGTCACGACGGCCGATCTGGTCGAACAGACGCGATTCGCTCTCGAGGTGCGCGATCTGCTCGCCGCAGCGCGCCAGGTGCAGCAGCAGGTGCGCCAGGCGATGGACGCGAAGCGGGGCGACCAGGCGCGGCTGCAGAGCGTCTGGGAGCGGTTGACGACCAAATCCGGTCCCTACGAAGACGCGATGTTCATCGATCAGCTGTCGAACATAGGCCGTGAAGTCGGCCAGGCCGACCAGAAGGTCGGCGCGAGCGCGTACGAGCGGCTGAACGATCTCAAGACGGAATGGACAGCGATCAAAGCAGACGCAGCGGCGGTGCTGCGATAGGAATAGTGAACATGACTCGTGGATTCAGAGTGGTTGTTGGTTGGTTGGTTGTTGGTTTGCTCGCGCTAACGGCGCCGGTGGCTCGCGTGCGCGCACAGGGCGCTCAGGCCGCCGCGTCGCCTAAACCGGATGACAACGGTCCGTTCGGCGCGCTGAAATGGCGCAGCGTTGGTCCGCCTCGCGGCGGTCGATCGATTGCGGCGGAGGGCAGCGTCGCCCGGCCGTACGAGTACTACATGGGCGCAACCGGCGGCGGATTGTGGAAGACCACCGACGGCGGGACGACCTGGAAGCCTGTCACCGACGGGCAGATTCACTACTCCTCGGTTGGCGCGATCGCCATCTCCCCATCCAATCCCGACATCGTCTACATCGGGACGGGCGAGTCCGAGATCCGCGGGAACATCATCCAGGGTGGCGGCGCCTACAAGACGACGGACGGCGGCAAGACGTGGGCAACGATCGGCCTTGTCGAGACGCAGGTCATCTCGAAGATCCGCGTGCACCCGACCAACCCGGATCTCGTGTACGTCGCGGCGTTCGGACACCACGCAGCGCCGAATCCAGAGCGGGGTGTCTTCCGCTCGAAGGACGGCGGCAAGACGTGGGACAAGATACTCTTCCGCGACAACAAGACAGGTGCGATTGAACTGATTCTCGACCCGAAGAATCCTCAGGTCATCTACGTGGCGTTGTGGGAGGCCTACCGCAACTCGTGGGAGATGTCGTCGGGCGGGCCGGGCAGCGGCATCTTCAAGTCGACCGACGGCGGCGATCACTGGACGGAGATTTCACGCAATCCCGGGCTGCCGAAAGGGATGCTCGGCAAGATTGGCTTGTCGGTCTCCGGCGCGGATTCGAACCGCCTCTACGCCCAGATCGAAGCCGAGGACGGCGGGTTCTTCGCATCCGACGATGCGCGGCGCGACGTGGCGCAAAGTGAACGAGCGTCGCGATCTTCGCCAGCGCGCGTTCTACTACACGCGTGTGTACGCCGACCCGAAGGCCATCGACACGGTTTACGAACTGAACGTCAACTTCCACAAGTCCATCGATGGTGGCAAGACGTGGAAGACGATCAGACCGCCGCACGGCGACAACCACGACATGTGGATCGCGCCAGACAATCCCACCCGGATGATCGAAGCCAACGACGGCGGCGCCAATGTCTCGGTGAACGGCGGCGAGACGTGGACGCCGGAAACGATGCCGACCGCCCAGTTCTATCACGTCATCGCGACCGGCCACGTGCCGTATCACGTCTGCGGCGCGCAGCAGGACAACTCGACCGCGTGTGTGTCGAGCGTTCTGCCCCAGGGCGGTCCAGGCGGGTCCGGAGGGGGCGCGGACCAGGTTTTCTATTCGGTGGGCGGCGGCGAGAGCGGCTACATCGCGAACGACGTTCGCAACCCGGACATCTTCTACGCGGGCAGCTACGGCGGGCTGATCACGAGGCTCGATCGGCGAACGGGACAGGAGCGCGCCGTCAATCCGTATCCCGACAATCCGATGGGCTACGCGTCCGCGGACATCGCCGAGCGTTTTCAGTGGACGTTTCCGATCGTCATCGCACCGACTGATCCCAGTATCCTGTATGTCGGATCGCAGCACCTCTGGAAGTCCACGAACGAAGGACAGTCGTGGACGAAGATCAGCCCGGATCTGACCCGGCACGATCCGCGCACGATGGGCGCGTCAGGCGGTCCGATCACCAAGGACAACACCGGAGTGGAGACGTACGCGACGATCTTCTCGATCGCGCCGTCGCCGCGCGATGCGGGTCTCATCTGGACCGGCTCAGACGACGGCTTCGTGTTCGTGACGCGTGACGGCGGAGCGAACTGGAAGAACGTGACGCCGCCGGGATTCGGTGACTCCGCGCGCATCAGCCTCGTCGAGGCGTCACCGTTCCGGGCTGGCACCGCCTACGTCGCCGCGAACCGGTATCAGCAGGACGACTTCAAGCCGTACGTGTTCCGCACTGACGACTACGGCGCGACGTGGACACCGATCACGAGCGGCGTTGCCGCGAGCGATTTCGCCCGCGCCGTCCGCGAAGATCCCAAGCGCGCCAGACTGCTGTATCTTGGAACGGAGCACGGCATCTACGTCTCGTGGGACGACGGCGCGAACTGGCAGTCGCTGCGGCAGAACCTGCCGGACACGCCCGTGCACGACATCGCCGTGACCGACCGGGATCTCGTGATCGGCACGCACGGCCGCGGCATGTACATCATGGACAACATCTCGCCGCTGCGTCAGGGCGGGCTGCAGACGACGTCGACCTTCAATGTGTACACGCCCCAGGACGTTCTGCGTGGTCTCGATCGCTCGCTGGCCGTCGATTACTACCTGAAGGCGGCGGCCGAGAAGATCACGATGGAGTTCGTCGATCCGCAGGGCAAAGTGGTCCGGACGTTTACGGGCACGAAGGCCGACGCCGAGAAACCGCCGACGCCGCCAGGTGACGAGGAATTCTTCCGGCGACCACCGGATCCGCATCCGCCGGTGGCTGCCGGCCTCCATCGCCAGACGTGGGATACGCGCTACGCGGGCGCGGTCGATTTCCCCGGGATGGTGATGTGGGCGGCGAGTTCGCGCGGCCCGCAAGCGCCGCCCGGCACGTACCAGGTCCGGGTGACCATCGACGGCCAGACGGAAACGCAGACGTTCACGATCCGGCGCGAGCCGCGATTGCTGAAGGACGTCAGCGATCAGGATTTGCGGGACCAGTTCGATCTCGCCCTCCAGATTCGCGATCGCGTGAGCATGGCGAACGAAGCCGTCCTGCTCGCGCGCGGCATCAAGCAGCAGATCGCCGACAGAAAGAGCAAGCTCGATCCGAAGCAGACGGCGGCGGTCAAGACGCTGGAGGACTTCGAGCGCAGCCTCAGCGAGATCGAAGCGGAGATCTATCAGGTCCGGCTGCAGAGCAGCCAGGATCCGTTGAACTTCCCGATCAAGCTGAACAACAAGATCGCTGCGCTCCAGGGGATCGTGGAAAGCGCGGACGTCAAGCCGACGGAGCAGACGTATTCGATGTTCAGGACGCTGTCGAACAAGCTGGACGAGCAGCTGCAGAAGCTCGACACGACGATCACGGGAAAGATGCCGGCGGCGAACCAGCAGCTGCAGCGGCAGAAGGTGGATCCGATCAAGCGGGAGCCGTTGAAGCCGGAGCCGCCGAAGCCCGAGCCGCCCAAGGCTCCGGGCACCTGAGCGCGCAGCTGGCTAGGCGGGGCGACGCGAGGTTCGGCGGCTCCGGCTGGCGTGATCGATGACCGCGGCCGCGAATACGAGCCGAAGGTGAGTCGACTTTTCCCGCCCCGCTGATTCGGCGGGCTGCACCATCCATGCGATCAGGATGCTCAGCAGGTAAAGCGCCATCATCGGCAGGGCGAACACGATCTGGTTCCACGGATCGGTCGAGGGCGTCAGCACCGCGGCAATGATGAAGACGCCCAGAATCGCGTACTTGATGTTGTGCCGAAGCAGGCGGGCCGTCACGAGCCCCATTTTCGCCAGGAAGAAAACGACCGTCGGAATCTGAAATACCACGATCATCCCAAGCAGCATCTTCACGTACAGATCGATCGTGTCTTCGACGCGAGGCATGAATCGCATTTTCGGCGAGCTGAACGTGCCGAAGAAACTCACCATCGCAGGGTAGAGCACGTAGTGACTGAATGCTGCGCCACACAACGTACCGATCGTGGTCAACACGACGAAAGGAACGACGAGCTTCTTCTCTTTGGCATACAAACCCGGAGCGATGAACATCCAGACCTGATACATCACGAGTGGCGCCGCGAGCACGATTCCCGCGATGAAAGCGACGCTCATGTAGAACGAAAACGCTTCGCCCGGCCGGATGAAGACCAGCTCCGAGCCAGCCGGCAGCTTCTTGTAGGTAGGCTCCAGGACGAACTCGGCGATGCGATCGACGAAGAAGAACGCGACGAGCATGCCCGCGGCGATTGCCAGGCACGAGCGGATGATGCGTTTCCTCAGTTCGTCCAGATGCTCGAGAAATCCCATTCTGCCGTCGCGCGGGTCATCATCCCGATCGCCGGGCACGGTTTGGCGGAGGATATTGCTCATGACGGCCGATTCTAGACGAAAGCGCGGGTTAGAATCGGGAGACCGCGCCGCGGCGGTTCCCGGCACTCTTCGAGGAGGTCACGCATGATAGGCGACAAGATCGGGGTGGAGACGGGCAAGGTCACGTCGCAGAGAGTGATGCCCAACCCGGGCGGCGGACCGAAAATGGAGACGTCGTTTCAAGGAACGGGAACCCTGCTCGGCGTCAGCGAACGGGTCACGGCAACCTACTACGCGTACCTCCGGCCCGACGGCACTCTCTATGGCGAGGGTCAGGGCGTCGTCATGGGCAACAAAGGAGAGATGGCGACGTGGGTCGGGCAAGGCGTCGGCACGATGAAGAAGGATGGCACCGTGAGTTACCGCGGCGCCGTGTACTATCAGAGCTCGACGCCCAAATGGTCCCGTCTCAACAAGGTCGCGGCGATCTTCGAATACGAGGTCGATGCGCAGGGAAACACGAAAGGCGAGACCTGGGAGTGGAAATGACAGGCTTAGGGTTGAGGAGGGTCTCATGAGATCAGCGGCGATCGGACTGGCGACTATCCTGGTGCTGGCATCGGCTTCGTCGGGTCGGGTGAATGCGGACTCGAGCAACGCGGTACTGGTCCCCGGGTACGAAGCCGCGAAGGATCTTCCTGGCGCACGTGAGCTGCCGGACCCGAAGACCGACTACAAAGTGGTCTTCGCGGACGGCCAGGACGCGAAGAATCCGGGCGACATCAATCCGATGCTCCCGACCATCGCGACCTACGTCAACACGCTCGGCAAGTACGGCGTTCCGGCGGAGCATCGCCACCTCGTGATCATGTTCCACCAGCGCACGCCAGACATCGACATCGTGATGAGCAACGAGGCGTACAAGGAGCGCTACAACCGCGACAACCCGAACATCGCGATCATCCACGCGCTCAAGCAGGCCGGTGTGGACATCCGCGTCTGCGGTCAGGGATTGATCGCCCGCAAGATCGACGCGAAGCAGGTGAATCCCGACGTGCAGATCGATCTCTGGGCCATGACGACACTGGTGAACCTGCAGCTGAAGGGATACGTTCGCGTCGGCTGATCACGTGGTGGTGCGAAGGTCGGGGCGTTCGTCGCGCAGCACCAGCTGCGTTTGCGTCGTCAGGGCCACGAGCCGCCCCTCGTCCGTCGTCATCCGCGTCTGCCAGACCATCATCCGCTGACCGCGGTGCACCGGCGTCGCCTCGCCGACGAGGCGCACGCCAAGCGGCGCCGGGCGCAGGAAGTTGGTCTTGCTCTCAATCGTCACGGTCCTCGCGCCTTCGTCGAGGTTCGCGAGCGTGCCCATCGCGCCGAGCGTGTCCGCAAACGCCATGATGGCGCCACCGTGCAGTGTGGCCGGCCGGGTGCAGAGATCCTCGCGGACGGTCATGTGCGCGAGGATGCGGTCGGGCGCCGCGCTGACGAGTTCGATGCCGAGCAACTGTGCGAAGGGCAACGGTTCGGCCGTCAGGCGCGTCAGCAGGTCCATGTGAGCCTCGCTTCTGGCAGCGTACGTGGAGTGCCCTACAGCCCGCAAGATGGACCTCGTCCGGGCAAAGAAGTGTACGAGGTACCGCGCAGAGCCTGAGGGATCCTTTTTGTGAAACGAGATTCACCGCCCAGGCCGCTGCTGACGCGCGACCAACGCAGGGCCGCGGGGAAGGCTTTGCGCGACAAGTGCTCGCGCGGCTCTCACGCGACGTTCGAGCCGGCGCCGAATCGGCATGATCCGATCGACCTGCTGATTCAGTCCGGCGAAGGCCGCATTCCGCAGCTCGTGCCGATTCGATGCGGCCGGATGGTGCAGTCGCCGTTCGCGTTCTATCGGGGAGCCGCGTCAATCATGGCGGCCGACCTGGCGCGCACGCCGAGGTCAGGCATTCGCGTCCAGGCCTGCGGCGATTGTCACCTGCTGAACTTCGGCGGGTTCGCGACTCCCGAGCGCCGCCTCATCTTCGACATCAACGACTTCGACGAGACGCTTCCCGCCCCGTGGGAGTGGGATGTCAAACGACTGGCCGCGAGCTTCGTCATTGCCGCTTACAACAACGGGCTGGGGAAAGCCGATGCGCGGGATGCGGCGCGGGAATGCGTGACCAGCTACCGCGAGCACATGCACGCGCTCGCCGGGATGCACGTGCTCGAACGCTGGTACGAGAGGCTGGACGTCAAAGACATGGTGGCATCGCTCCGCGCCGAGCGATGGAAGCGCCGGGTGACCAAGTACGTCGCAAGGCAGACCGCGCACACTGTCCTCGAACACGATTTTCCGAAGCTCGCTCAGGTGAAGAACGGGCGCATGCGCATCAAGGACAATCCGCCGCTCATCTTTCATCGATCCGGGATGGGCTTCGAAGAGCACGAGCGACTGGTCAGGGGGGCATTCCATCGTTATCGCGCGACGCTGAGCGACGACCGCAAGGAGCTCGTGGACCACTTCGAAATCCGGGATATCGCGACCAAGGTCGTGGGCGTCGGGAGCGTGGGCACGCGTTGTGGCATCCTGCTCTTGATGGCCGGCGACGATGACCCGCTCTTTCTGCAGGTGAAGGAGGCTCGCGCGAGCGTCCTGGAGCCTTACGCCGGCAGGAGTCGTTATCCGAATCGCGGTCAGCGAGTGGTCGCGGGCCAGCGGCTGATGCAGGCCGCCAGCGACATCTTCCTCGGATGGACCGCGCTCGGACGCCAGCACTTCTACGTCCGCCAGCTGCGCGATTTCAAGATCAAGCCGGTCGTCGAAGTGCTCGATGCGCGTGCGCTCGGTCGCTACGCAGACTGGTGCGGATGGGCGCTCGCGCACGGCCACGCCAAGTCGGGGGATCCCGCGATGATCAGCGGTTACCTCGGCAACAGCCCGAGATTCGACGAAGCCATCGCACGCTTCGGCGTGGCCTACGCCGAGCAGAACGCGCGGGACCATCAGGCGCTGCTGAAGGCCGTTCGCGCCGGCCGAATCCGGGCGTTCCGCGAATAGCCCGGGCGTAAGAGTCGCTAGGGCAGGTCGGAGGACTGCCGAACCTCTTCCGCGTAATCCAAGCCGCGAGTTCCGCTCGGAAGTCCGAAGTTCACGAACGGACGCTCGGTGGCGTGTTCCATCAGCTCCGCCAGGCTCGCGAATCGGTCCGATCTGATCTGACGTTTCAGCTCGTTTTCGGTGTTCCATTCCTCGACGTAATCAATCCGCGGGTAGCGGCCCATCTCGATGGAGACGGCGCATCCGGCACATCCCGGCTCGTTGCGCGTCTGCATCATCAGTGTCTGCAGGGCCGCCGTGATCGATCGCGCTTCGCCTGGCGTCACGTTCCAGCGGACGGTCATCCTGGCCGGTGAAGCTCCCAAGGTCGTCGCGGATGAAACCACTCTGTAAGGAATCAGCAGGGCGCGTGCCAAGTCGCGGAATACGTACGCCGCCCCAACACGTCTTCATGCCGCTCCACAGACTCGGCAGTCCCCCGAGCTTTCGGCAGCAGGTCCGAAATCTCGGAGGCACGCATTTTTTCCAAGCGACCGCCCAACGGCCGATCTCCGCTCAATTCGACCCTTTAGCCGCTTTGTCCTCCGGAACGGCATGACGGTGCACGGGCGGCACGAAGACTGCTCGGACAACTTCAGTGGTTCATGTACAAACTGATCGCGTCGAAAGGAGATCGGCCATGATCAAGCGCACTCTTCTTCTAGCCGTTTTCGTCTCAATGATGGCTGTCCCCACCTTCGCTCAGCCCCCGAAGGCGGAAGTCGGGGTCATAGTGGGCTGGGTGTTCTCGGACGGCGTCAGCGGCGACAACTTCAGGGCCGGGGACGGGAACCTCTACAACCGCGTCGACCCGAAGGATTCATTCGGCTGGGGGATCGACATCGGTGTGTTCGTGGGACCGAATGCCGAAGTGGGCTTCATCTACACCGACCAGCCAACCACGCTCCAGGTCAGCGGGACGAATACCAAGGATGTGGGCGACCAGTCCACTCGCACGTACCACGGCTATGGCGCCTACAACTGGGGCGCATCTGATGCGAAGGTGCGTCCGTACTTCATGTTCGGCCTTGGCATGACGAGCTACAGCGACGTCACCTATACGCCGGCGGCGGGTGTGAACCCGCAGGGTACCCGCACGATCCCGGGTGTCTCGCGATTCTCCACCACCTGGGGTGTGGGCGCGAAAGTGTACGGGAATGGGCACGTCGGTGGCCGTGTCGGGATGCACTGGACGCCGACCTATATCAAGTCGGACGCGGCCGGATACTGGTGCGATCCGTACTGGGGTTGCTATCTCGTCGGCAACGCGCAGTACGCGAACCAGTTCAGCCTCAACGGCGGCGTCACCCTGCGTTTCTGAGCGCGAGGTTCGGCCCCCTGGACCTGCGGCTTCTCATCCAGCCGACCGTGGTCGGTCTGCGTTCCAGGGGTTCTCCTCCCGGCTTTCCCGGTCTATTGCCTCCCAGATCAGGCCCTGCCGAATTCGCATAGCTGGCCTGGCAACCTTATTACTATAGTCCGCACGTCGATTTGTCTGGTCCGCATGTCGCCTCAAGCTGCCGGTCCCTGAATCCCGGCGTCTCAAGGGAAGGCGATCGACCATGAGTCGGCCCAGGATGCGAATCGTTTGTGCGCTGCTGATCGTCGTTGCCCTGACAGCCCGCCGGGCCACGCCATCCAACCAGGCCTCAGGCCCGCCGCTGCCTGCGAGCCCGCAGATTCTCGTCATCTTCTCCGACGACGCGTCACAGGGGTGGATTCGGGACCTCACCGACGCGATCAACGCGACCGATCCTGGTCCGGGCGGTACATCCCCGGCCTGGTACTTCGAGTACCTGGACGCCGTTCGGTTCCAGAACGACGATCTCGAAAATCGATTCGGGATGGCGATTCGGGAGAAATACGAGAATCGGCGATTGAACCTGATCGTGCCTGTTGCGTCGAACGCGATCGCCTTCGTCATCAAGGTGCATGACGCACTCTGGCCCGGCGTGCCGGTCTTCGCCGCCGATTATGGCGGACGGATAGCGGCGAGCGTGGCATCCGCTCCGAACGTCTCGATCTTGTCGTTCGAAAGCGGAATCGAGCCGTTCGTGGCCACGATGAAGGCCGTGTCGCCGGACACCGCCGGCGTCGTGATGACCTCGGGAGTCTCCCTGGCCGAGCGTGGGCGCGAAGCTGAAATCGGCGCCGCCGTGCGCCGCACCGGCATGGAGTTCATCGATCTCGTCGCCCCGTCGCTGGCAGACGTTCTCTCGCAGGTGGCGCACCTGCCAGAGCACACGGTCCTCTTCATCGCCGGCGGTCAAGTGGACGCCAATGGCACCGCCTTCCCTCCCTGGCGGACGTGCGAGATGTTGTCGCAGGCGGCGAATCGTCCGGCCATCATGCTCGGCTCGCAGTTCCTGGGCTGCGGCATCGTCGGTGGGCTGATGCGCGATTTCGCCAAGATCGGCACCATCATCGGGCAGCGAGCGATGAGCGCGCTCGCGAGTGGCCGGAGCGGGAACGAGACCGTGCCCTTCGCGGCGATCGCGACGCTGAAGTTCGACGCGCGGCAGCTGGAACGGTGGCACATCGACGAGAGCCGATTGCCGCCTGGAAGCGTGGTCGACTTTCGCCAACCGAGTGTCTGGCGCGACTATCGGCGCGAAATCCTGTTCGTGTTGGGGGCGCTCGGCCTGGAGTCGATCTTGATCGTCGGATTACTGGTCGAACGCCGCGCGCGGCTGAGAGCCGAGGTGGACAGTCGGCGGAGCCTCTCGCTCGCGGCGCACGTGGATCGGCGGGCCGCGATGGCCACCCTCACCGGCTCCATCGCGCACGAGATCAATCAGCCGCTCGGATCGATTCTTCACAACGCGCAGGCCGCCGAGATGCTCGTGGCTTCGAACCGGGCTTCACGGGAAGCGCTCCTTGAGATCCTCCGAAGCATTCGCGCCGAGGACACCCGCGCCAGTCAGATCGTTCAACGCCACCGCGCGATGCTTCAGAAGCACGACCTCGACAAACGGCCCATCGATATCCACGCGGTCGCCCGCGAGAGCGTCGCGCTGGTTGCGCACGAAGCGTTGGACCGGCGCGTCGACATCGAGAGCAACATCCCGACCGCGCCGTGCGTGGTCGTCGGCGATCAGATTCTTTTGCAGCAGGTCGTCGTCAACCTGGTTCTCAATGCCATGGACGCCATGGCCCAGACGCCCGAGGCGCGGCGGCGCGTGACCATCCGCAGCGCGATCAACGGCGCCGTCGTCACGATGTCGGTGCACGATTGTGGGCCAGGCATTTCAGCCGACGTCGGCGGCCACTTGTTCGAGCCGTTCGTCACGACCAAGCCCGGTGGCACCGGCATCGGGTTGGCGATCGCGCGCAGCACCATCGAGGCCCATGACGGCACGATCGAAGCCAGCACCGCGCCAGAGGGCGGCGCCATCTTTCGTTTCACCCTGCCGTTGAGCGCCGCCACATGACCGGTTCTTCGCCGACACCGGAGCACACGAAGGTGGGCTCACCCATCGTCCATGTCGTCGACGACGACGAGCCAACAGTGCGCGCGATGGCGAGACTGCTCGCCGCCGCCGGATTCGAGGTGCGGACGTTCGCGAGCGCCGATGACTTTCTGGCCCGCTTCGATCCCGGGAGTGCCGGCTGTGTCATTCTCGACGTGCGCATGCCCGGTCCAAGCGGCCTCGATCTGCAGGTCGCCATCGCGGAACGCGAGAACCCCCTGCCCGTCATCTTCATGACCGGTTACGGCGAGGTGCGTGATTCAGTACGCGCGATCCAGCGCGGCGCCATCGACTTCCTCACCAAGCCCGTCGAAGCGGATGCGCTGGTCGACGCAGTCTCCCGTGCCCTGGCCCAGGACCGCTCGAATCGGGAAGCCGGGTTGCATCGCCAGCAGCTCCGCCTCCGTTACGATCGGCTCACGCCTCGCGAGCGAGAGGTATTCGCGCACCTGATTGGCGGACAGATCAACAAGCAGGTGGCGGCCGACCTGCGCATCACCGAGCGGACCATCAAGCTCCATCGGGCGCAGATCTTCACAAAACTTGAGACAGATTCGATCGCCGGCCTGACGCGAATCGCGATGGAGCTTGGAATCGAACCCACTGGCGACACATAGATCCAAGGATCGGTAGTCGACATCGCGAGAATTGCGTACATTCGATCGCCATGGGCGACGATCCGACTGCCGCTCTGGTAGTCGTCATCGAGGACGAGAAGCCTTCGCGCGACGCATTGGGCCGCCTGCTGAAGGCGGGAGGGTTCGAACCCTTGCTGTTCGATGGCGCGGAGGCCTTTCTGGCGGCCCATCCGGCCGGCAACCCGCTGTGTCTGATCGTGGACGTCCATCTTGGCGGCATGTCTGGGCTCGACCTGCAGCGGCATCTGCGCGTCACCGGCTGCTCGGTCCCTGTCATCATCACGACGGGATGGAGAGAGCCGCATATCAGCAGACGGGCGTGGCAAGACGGGTGCGCGGCGCTTCTCTGGAAGCCGTTCACGGCCGACGCGCTCCTGAGCGTCATCGACTCGCTCCCACGCCAACGCCACCCCTGACCCAAGGATCAGTGCACCAAGGGTCAGTAGATTGCGACGTCCAACGAGTCTACGCTGCGCAAACGGTCCTCAAAACCAGGTGAGTTACCGATGACGTTCTTCGCAGGCGCGCTCGACAACCATCGACGTGAAAGCCCGATCAACATCGTGCGGCGGGCCAGCTTTCCCGCGACGGCGACGATGCTCAGCGACACCGGCGACGCGCTGCAGGCGCTCAGGGTCGCATTCGCCTCGTCGCCGAGTGGCATGGCGGTGTGCAACCAGTCTGGCCACATCGTCCTGGCGAACCATGCCATCGCTGCCGTGTTCGGTTTTGCGCCGGAAGAACCCTTCGACCGCGACTTCGGCGTCCTCGTCCCGGACCTCGCGTCGGGCGGATGGACAGATGGCGTTCTCGAGGCCAGCGGTGTTCGGAAAGATGGGTCGCCGGTACCGGTCAAGGTCAACATCGCGACCATCCGGGGCCGCGAGCCGCTCTTCATCGCGTCCGTAATCGACCTCACGAACCAGCGGCGTTTGGAAGCACGGGCGTCGGCGACCGAGTCCTTTGAGCGGTTCCAGGCGCTGATGTCGGACCTCGCGACACGGCTTGCGGCGGCATCGGCCGCCCGCATCGACGGCATTCTCCACGAGGTCATCGATGATATTGCCGACGCGCTTGACGTGGACCGGTGCGTGGCGTATTTGCCCGCCGACAGGGACGGCTCGTCGGCGACATCGGCCTGGGCCTGGGCGCGCCCCGGGTATCAACTGCCGGAGCAAGATTTCAATGCGCTGGAGTCATTCCCCTGGACGATGGCAAAAGCGCGCGACGGTAAGGCAGTGTGCGCCGTCACCCTCGTTGACCTGGCGAGTCGGGCGGATCGCGAATCGATGCACAGGCTCGGCGCGCGATCCTGCGCCGGTGTCCCGTTGAACGTCGACAACACGCGTGGGGCGCTGATCGTCGATGCGCGCGCCGAGCGACCATGGCCGCGCGAGGTCATCGACCGCCTCTCCCTCCTCGCCGCCATCATGGGCCAGGCGTTCGCCCGCACGCGCGAGCGCGCGCGCCTCGACCCGGGGGTTGGCGCGATGAAACGGCACAGCGAGCAGGCCGGTGGCGAAAACGCGATGCCGTGGCGCAAACCGGCCGTTCATGCGGACCAGGCGATTGTCTCTGACAGTGTGGCGATCCGGCGCGTACTCGCGCAGGTCGACCAGGTGGCGCCCACCGGCGCGACGGGTACTGCTCCTCGGCGAGACGGGCGTCGGCAAGGAGGTCTTCGCGGAGGCCATTCACAACCTGAGCCCCCGGCATCACCGCGCGATGATCCGTGTCAGCTGCGCCGCGATTCCGATTGCCCTCATCGAGAGCGAATTGTTCGGGCGGGAACGCGGAGCGTTCACCGGCGCGTTGTCGCGCCAGATCGGCCGCTTCGAGGCGGCGCACGGAACCACGATTTTTCTCGACGAAATCGGCGACCTGCCGCTCGAGATCCAGGTCAAGCTCTTACGTGTGCTTCAGGCACGAACGATCGAGCGACTGGGCGGTAACCAGTCGATAAAGGTCGACGTCCGCGTCATCGCCGCCACCAACAAGAACCTCGAGCAAGCCGTGGCGGATCGCACCTTCCGCGAGGATCTGTACTACCGGCTCAACGTGTTTCCCATCACGATCCCGCCGCTCCGGGACCGGATCGACGACATCCCCAGCCTCGTCTGGACGTTCGTCGACGAGTTCTCGCAGGCGTTCGGCAAGAAGATCAGCTCGATCTCGAAGGAGAGCCTTGCGGCGCTGCAGCGATACTCGTGGCCTGGCAATGTCCGCGAGCTGCGGAACGTGATCGAGCGCGAGATGATCATCGCGACCGGCCCGACGCTCGTCCTCGCCGCACCCCGGCCCCAGGCCGGGCGCGCCGCCAGCTTGACACTCGTCGACAGCCAGGTCGAGCACATCACCTCGGTGCTCGACAGCTGCGGGTGGCGCGTCCGTGGTGCGGGCGGGGCCGCCGAGCGCCTCGGCGTGAAGCCGACGACGCTCGAGAGCCGCATGGCAAGGCTGGGGATCGCGCGCGGACACGAGAATCGAGCAGTGTGACGGCGCTATCCTCCATAGCCGCCCGTCAGAATGATGAGCGTGCCCCACGCGGCCATCAGGATGTTGCCGATCGCGCACGCCATCCCGTAGCCGAGCGAGGGGACCTTGCTGTCGGCGGCCTTCTCGATCGCGGCGAGCGCGGGAGCCGACGTTCCGGCTCCCGCGCACAGTCCGAGCAGGATGCCGGGATTGAGTCCGACGGCGTAGTGCCCGACGAGAATCGTCGCGACGTGGGGCAGCAGCGCGATTAGCGTGCCGGCCGCGATCAGGGCGAGACCGGACTCGCGGAACGCGACGATTACGCCAGGCCCGGCCTCGAGTCCCACCAGCGCGAGAAAGGCCGATAAACCGAGCGACTCGAAGAGCCACACGGACGCATCGGGAATCCGTCCGAATCTGGGGTTCACCGAGCGCAGGTGTCCAAGAAGGAGTCCCGCGAGCAGCACTCCGACCGGCACGCTCAGGCTCACGCTGATTCCTCCAACCATGACGGCCGGGATACCGAGAAGCCCGCCCATCACGATAGTTGCCGCGACGAGTAAGAGATCCGTTGATGCGGTCGCATATTCCGCATAACCGATCTCGCCCGCGACGCGAGCAATCTCCTGTTCCAGCCCGGCAACGGTCATGACGTCGCCTCGCTCGACGATCGTCGACAGCGCGAATGGCAGTTCGTTGCCGCCGCGCCGGAGGGCGAGCAAAAAGACGCCCCGCGCACCCACGGTCACAGCCAGTTGCTGAAGCGTCTGCCCGGTCAGTTCGCGATTGGTCACGACCAGATCGGCGGAGATTGTGGGCAGCGCAAGGAGCTCGCGATCGTTGACCTCCTCGTCGAGCGGTATTCCGGATCGAACGATGGCGTCGGACCGTCCGGCCACGGCCAGGATGTCGTGGGCCTCGAGCCGCGTCGCGGGCTTCGCGTCGACGATCCCGTCCGTCCTGCGGATACGAGCGATGATCACTCGGTGGTCGGCGGGCCACATCTGTTCCAGATCGGCCACGCTCCGGCCGGCGAGACGGGCCGGCAACCGATACGCTCGCGCGACGACTTCACGGTACGAGGTGTTGACGGCGCTCGCTTTCGAGCTGCTTGTTCGCTCGATCGCCTGACTCGCGTCGCGCAGATTGACTCGCATGAGACGCGGCCCGACATTGGGCAGAAACCAGACGACGAGCGCGGTGCCCAGGACGTAGGTGAGCGCGTACGCCGAGGCGACGTTGTGAGTCACCTGCGCCGTGGCGGCCGGGTCCAGACCTAGGCCGGCGGCGGCGCCCGTTGCGGTGCCGAGCGCCGTCGAATTCGTCATGGCGCCGGCGAGCAGACCCGCGGCCGTGCCGGCATCGAAGCCGAAGACGCGCGCGACAGCCCAGGTGAAGAAGAGCGCTGTCAGACACAGAAACAGCGTCAGCCCCACTTGCGGAATGGCGTTCGAGCGCAGGCTGCGAAAGAACTCCGGCCCGGTTCGAAATCCCAGCGCGAACAGGAACATGACGAAGAATACGCTCTTCATCGCGCCGGCCACCGGAATGACGAACTGGCCGACGACCAGGCCGGCGACGAGCGTGCCGAGCACCGGGCCCAATTGGAAACTGCCCACGCGTACCTGACCGATCGCGTAACCCAGTGCCATGGACAGAAAGAGCGCGAGCTCGGGGTTCTGACGCAGAGCGTGGCCCAGCCAGATCATGGCGCGATGTCCTCGTCCGGCCCGACTCAGAACCAGATCATCAGGTTCGTGTGGAAGACGGACCCGTTGTTACCGACCGAGTAGGGAAGCGACGTCGAGCCCACTGGTGATCGGTTCAAGTGGATGTACTCGAGGTTCAGACGAACGGCCTCGTTCTTCCACGGGAAGAGTGTGGCGCCGGCTCGGAAGTCGCTGGGGTTGCCGTCTCGCCGAACACCTTGGAGCCGCCAGCGTAGACCTGCAGCTGCCTGGGCACGGCCATCGCGGATGCCTGGATCTGGAACCCCGTGTCGTGCAGGTCGGTGAACGGCAGAACGCCTGTGCCGCGGACTGTGAAGTTGTTGATCCGCCGCCAGTAGTGCTCGGCATCGAACGAGAAGCCGCGGTACTTGATGCCGCCGTCGAGCGAGTACAACCGGTACGTCGCATCCTCGATCTGAAGAGCGGGTGCGAACAGTCCGGGAGCGAAGATCACACTGCCGTCCGAGACGCGGATCTGCACATTGTCGAACGCGTCGTTGGTCGGCTCGCCCTGACGCGTTTCGTTGCTTCGCGTGAAGTGGACGGCCAGGCGCGTTGCTACCTTCTCCCACCACGACCCGCGACGTCAGTCCGAGGCTCGCATTCGACGTCCACACATAGGTGCTGTAACGGAACGTCGGGCACATGATCCAGCCGAAGAAGTATACCTGCACCTTGTTCAGCTGAAAATCTTGGCGCTGCTGGATGTCCGTGGTCTTGCCGAACGCGTTCGTGTACGTCGGATCCACGAACCGCTGACTGAGGTACCGCAGGTACGTGTAGACCCGGATGTTCAAGTCGCCGTACTCCGTGTCGCCCACCTTGAACCCTGCTCCCGGTGTGTATCGTCCGAACAGCGCCGGCGCGCCGCCGCTCGTGTTGGCGGCGCAGGTCACGCGTTCTCCCGCCTTCGAACCGCACACGATCGTCGTGGCATCGTCAGCTGCGGCCGCAGTCGCCGCCGAGGCGTTGTATGGAATCGCGAACCACGACATGGCAGTGAGGACCATCATCCCGTGCCTGATAACTCGAAAGTTCAACCCGCGCGAACCCACGCTAGTAGGTCCATCCAAATGACATGGTGATGCCGAAGTCATTGCGATCGGCGCCCGCGGTGGGTGGCCGGCTGTCGAAGGTATCGAACAGGTTGACCGCAAAGAAGACGTCCTTCCACAGTTCGCGCTTGACGCCCGAGTCCAGCTGGATGCGCTGGCGGCCCCAGTTGCTGAGGCTGGGATAGTACCTGGAAGCTGATATCGACATTCGTGCGAGGGCGATCGGTACGAGTAGTACGACGTCCTGAAGGTGAAGAGACCTTCCAGGTTCTGCGTTGGATCGGCGTCCACATTCTGCTCGTCGTTGGCTGAGAGGCCGCCGCCGACAGAAAGCTGCGCGCGATTGGAATTGATCAGCCGTGAACCTACGACGCCAGCAACCTGCGATCGAAGAATCAGGCCGAGGCTTTCGTTGCTCTCAAACCCGCCGCCTACTCCGATGAACAGGCGCTGGCCGCGATATCGCAAGTACGATGACTGAATCGTGCCGCGGTCGTCCCGTTCACCGTCCGTTTCATTCTGCGTGAGCGTGGCCGATCCTGTAAGCCGCACCTCGAACGCCGGCTGGCGGTACACCGTGGTCGAGTTGACCGTGAGTTGCGCGATGTGGCTGGACTTGGTGTAGCTGAAGCCGAAATCGAGGGAACCGTCCAGCCTTCCCCAGAAACTGGATCCGATTGGCAGGATCACCGTCACGTCCGTCATTGACAGTGGTACGTCTCCGGTCGCGTCCCGGATGACGAGCGTGCCCGGGGCTCCTGCAGCCAGACTGCCGAAGAAACGCTGGCCGTCTGAGGTGGTCACATCGAACTGGCGTGTGGACTCGACGGACGTGACGTTGTCCCATTCGAAGTAAATCGTCCCGGCATCGTCGGTCGAGAAGGTGAGTTGCCCGCGGCTGAGGCTTGTCACCTCGCCGGTGATGCGATCGCCGTTGGCCAGCCTGACGACGTCAGTCTTCTGTGCGTATGCGACGCCGCTCAGGACGAGCGAGAGGATTGGAAGAGCGACGATGCGAAGGACCCACGCGGACATGGGTGGCGTGATTGAAGGAGGCAATGGCACGGCCGGGGACGGAGACGGACCGCCCCCGGCAGATGATACGCGACACTTACTTCTTGGCAGCGTAGGGATTGCCGCCGAGCGCGTTCGAGATGACGGCAATCGCCCGCTGGGCGCGGATGCTGTTGCCGGCGTCGTCGAGGGGCGGTGAGATGACGGCGATGCCGAACTTGCCCGGGGACACCGCGATGATGCCGCCGCCGACGCCGCTCTTCGCGGGCAGGCCCGTGTGATAGAGCCACTTGCCCGAGTCGTCATACAGGCCCGCCGTGGCCATGACCGCGAGCACGCCCGGCACTTTGCCCGCGTCAAGCACCTGCTTGCCGGTTACGGGGTTCTTGCCGCCTGCCGCCAGCGTTGCCGCCATCATCGCGAGATCCTTGGCGTTCACGCCGACCGAGCACTGGCGCGTGTAGAGATCGACGGCCTGCGGCCAGTTGGACTTGATGTATCCGTATGCGAGCATCAGCGCGCCGATCGCCTGGTTGCGCTGGTTGGAGTCGGATTCCGACTTGTAGACGTCCTGCAGTACCGTCAGCGGACGTCCGGCGTAGTCGTTGTAGGTGCCGATGATCTTCTTCCAGACGGCGTCGGAATTGGCGCCCGTCACCATGCTGGTCGCCGAGATGGCGCCGGGGTTCACCAGGGGGTTCATTTCCGGCGCGCCGGTGCCGGCGACCATCTTGACCCCTTCGATGGCGATGATGGAGTTGAACCGGGCGCCCGTCGCATCGACGCCGATCCGTTTCTCGACCGACTCGAGGCCCTGCTCCTGAATCACCTGCGCCATCGTGAAGACCTTGGAGATCGACTGAATCGAGACCTCGGTCTTGATGTCGCCGGCGGTGTAGACCTTGCCGTCCACCGTGATGAGCGCGATGCCGAACAGGTTCGGATCCACCTTCGCGAGCGCCGGGATGTAGTCCGCGTTCTTGCCTTCTTTCAGCGCCTTGAACTGGTCGAACGCCTTGTTGACGATCGCCTGCGGATCCGAGCCGCCCTGAGCCGTGAGCACGAGCCCGCCGGCCAGCACACTGGCCGCCATCCCCGCTATAAAGCGGCGGCGCGGCGTTGAAAACACGTTCCTGACCATCACTAGCCTCCTACTTTCACCGAGAAGCTGTATTTGAACGAGAACTGGAACCGGACGTCATTGACGCTGAAGCCGTCGGAGAAGTTGTCGCGGTGCGCCCACAGCAGCTCGCCGCCAATCAGCACGTTCGGCGCGGGCGTGCAGAGAAGATTGGCCGACGCGTATTGACCGGACTTGTAGGCATTCGGCGCCTGCCCGTCGCTGTTGTTGTAGTCAACGCGCGAGTATCCAACCGCCGTCGTGTACCTGCTGTTCCAAGTGTGATCGAGATAGGCGGTCATGCCGAAGATCCCCAGCGCCTCGCCGGTGACGGGCGTCACGGCATTCCCAGGATTCTTCTTGATGCCGACGTCGATCGGCGCGTCGTTGAAGTAGTTGGCGATGCCTTTGCCGAATGTGGCCTGCAGGCGAAGCGTGTCGTTTTCGGTTGCCTTGATCACCGAGCTCACGCTGACGCCCCCTCCCCAGACATGTCCGTTCAGGTCGAACTGATCAGTGGTAAGGAGATCGTCCCAGGCGATGTACCGCAGCACCCCTGCGACCTGCACGTGCCCCCACTTATCCCCCATGCGGTAGTGTCCGGTGAAATCCGGCGCCGGGTAGCGACCTCTGACGTTCTGCAGCTCGACGCGGTCCGCGAACACGCCCGCGTCACCGCTCGAGCCTGGCGCCTCGATCGCGACGGTCGCATTCGAATCGCCCTCCTTGTAGAACTCCCAGAACACTTGGGGGAGGCGCACGAACATCATCCCGTTGGGGCCCCAGTATTCGATCGTGTTCGGGAAGACGTCCACGTCCATGAACTGGGTGTTCGTCTGTCCGCCGCCAATCTGCTTCCACTGTCCCCAGGCGTGGCGCAGACGGATCGTCGTCAGGCCGGCATCCTTGCCGGTGCCGTACATGTCGAACTCGAACTGGGCCTTCACGTCGCCGTCGGACGTCGGGAGCGTGCCCTTCACGCCGAAACGGCTCTGCTTGGCGCTCAGGTAGAAATGACCGTCATTTCCGTACTGATTCGGCGAACTCGGCAGCTTCGACGGCCGGTTGACGTCGGACCAGTTCGGGTCGTTCTGGTTGGTCTCGAAGATAGCGTCAGCCATGCCGAAGCCGTAGATGTCCAGGCTCGGCTTTCCCGTCTGTGTGGCCTGCGCCGCGGGCGGCGCCGGCTCGCTCGGACCCTGCGCCCACGCTGCGCGCGCGTTCCAGGTCACGGCGAGGAGTGCCAGAAGCCCAAAGCGCGCGGCTGGACTTCGCGCCGCTCGTTGCAATTGCATGGTCGATTCTCCTTGTGAAGCTGTGATCGTCATCTCACGTTCGTTCGTTCCCACTCGCGGACGCGCCTGCGTCCCTCGTTGAAGATCCGCTCGTAGTTGCCCTTTCGCACCTTGAGACTGGCCTCCGGCGTCAGTTGCCGCCAGACCGGGGTCCACATGTCGAACACGGCGAAGTACGCGGCCGCGCTCGCCGGCGCCACCGTGTCGGTCCCGAACAGGAAGCGATCCGGGTACTTGTTCAGCATCGCCGCCGTGCGCGCGATCGTCTGCGGCGACGAGACGGCGTACTTCGCCACTTCGTCCCACGAGATGTCGAAGTTCAGATGCCTGAGCGCCGGGTCTGCCAGCATCGCTTCCACGATCTCAATGTGGTTGGGACTGCGTTCGGCCGCCTCCGCCGACACCTGCACCGGGTGCACGACGCGGCCCAGGCCCGTGTGCGCCCAGATGATCGACGCCGTTCGGATGCCGCTTGAGCAGCGCCTTCATCTGCGTCAGATACACGGGTTCGGCGTCCGGCTTCGCGAACGGCATGTCGATGTCGTTGTGCAGGATCACGACGAGGCCCGCTTCGGCCGCGAAGTCGAGAACGCGATCGAGCGCCGGATTGGTCAGGCTGGCCGTCTCGCCCGACAATCTTCGACGACACGAATTCCTTGTGGATGCTGAACTCGCCGATGCCCGAGAACACGCCGGGGAATGCCTGCAGCACGCGGCGGATGTGATCGGCGCCGTACATGTCGGCCGGGTTGAAGCCGGTGATCATCGGGTCGAAGCGCGCCTGCTCCGCCGGGCGTCAGCGCGCTGGTAGACGCTCGCGATGTAGGCGTCGGTGAACGAGTAGTAGTAGAGCGGCGCGTCGCTCTGCAGGTAGTAGGTCGGCGCGAAGTCGCCGGAGTTCGCCGTACGACCACTGCTGCTGCAGCGGGATGCCGAACAGCGTCGATCGGCCGACCGCGTCCCCATGATCTGCAGGAACTCCCGTGGGCGTGATCCCCTGCTGGATGTAGTTGGTCAGGTGGAAGTGCGAGTCGTTGAAGCTCGTCCGGACCCGTGCCGGGCGCCGTCTGCGCTGGCACGCAGCGCGTCGACGCACGGCCACGAGCGCCAACGCCGCAAGAACGCCAGCATCGCGATCGAGGGCGTTCGACTGTTGGTGCATCATGAACTCTCGCCTCAGAAGTTCATCTCGAGGTTGACGTGGAAGATGTTGCCGTTTGCGCCGACCGGCATCGGATACGCGGTATAGCCGACCGGGCTGTGATTCACGTGGATGTACTCGCCGTTGAGCCGGAGCCCGCGCTGCTTCATGAAGTACCAGTTCCCGCCGACGCGCACCTCGGACGGGTCGCCGTAGTCGACCGAAGATCTGCGATCCGCTCAGATAGAGCTGCAGGACGTCCTTGACGGCCATCGCCGACGACTGCAGCTGGTAGCCGTTGTCGGTGATGTCGGGAATGCCGCCGGTGTTGACGCCCGTGAAGTTCGTCAGCCAGCGCCGGTAGTACTCGCCCTCGAGCGACAGGCCCTGGTACTTGATGCCCGCGTCGATGCTCGTCATCTTGTAGTCGACGTTGTTGACCGTCGATGCCCGGGCCGAAGAGATCCGGCGTGAAGACGACGCTGCCGTCGGTGAGGCGGATCTGGCTGTTCTCGATCCCGTTCGTGCTCGGCTGGCTCTGCTTGTCCTCGAGGCTGTGCGACCAGTGCACGCCGACGCGCGTCGCCACCTTCTCGTGGTAGTCGTAGTCGCCGAACGTCCCGCACAGGCCGAACTCGCCCGTCGTCGGCAGCCACTGCAGCGCGTAGGACTGCGTGTCCATCTTGTTGTCGATCTGCGAGGCGCTGACGCCGAGGATGCTCAGGTTGGTGGCGAACATCGCGTTGTATTTCAGCTTCGCGGGAAGATCGCCCTTCACCCAGACGCCGTTGGTGTACGAGCCGCGGAAGAACTCGTCGGCGATCAGCCGGCCGTCGACGCCGAGCCAGTACGGGAACTGCCCTTCCGTGCTGCGCACGGTCGGCAGCGACGTGATGCCGGCGCCCACCGTGACGAAACGATTGAACGACGTAGCTCAGATTGCCGGCGCCGACGACCTGCGCCGGGATCGCCCTGCGACGCGTTCGACGACCAGACGTACAGGTAGTAGCGGAACTTCGGCGTCAGGAACCAGCCCGCAGAACGGCGCGAAGAACTTCGCCAGCTGAATGTCCTGCCGCTGCTGAACCGGTGCGCTGGACACCGAACGAGTCCGTGTAGGACGCGTCGATGTTCCGCTGATTGAGATAGCGCACGTAGCTGAAGAGCCGGAAGTAGATCTCGCCCTTTTCGCCGTCGTACAGCAGAAACCCGGCGTTCGGGACGTGCTCGAGCGGCTTTTCCTTCGTCGTCTGCTCCTGCGCCGCCTTGGCCCGCGATGAACTCGCCGCTGCAGCCGTCCGACACCCAGATGCCGGTGTCGTCGTAGCCCCACGTCTTTCCGAGCAGGCACGGCGCCGAGCCGGTCGACCTGCACGAGCGCGACGCCTGCCGACGTGTCGGCGGCACAGTGCACCCGCTCGCCCGTCGAGGTGCACGGAATCGTCACGGCCTGGGTGGCGGCCTGGCCGTCCGGCGTCGACGCGCCGGCCGGAGACTCTGCATGCGAGGCTGGGTCGGACGTGGTTTGCGCATTCGAGCGACCCGCGACCAAGAGAATGGTTGCGATCAGTGCTCCCCGTTCAATCATCCGTCTGGCCCGGCTCACATCGATCTCCCCGCTGGTGTGGCTGCAGTTGTCGTGTTTTGGCGTAAAGAGCACGCGTCGTACCACGTGAATGCACAAACGATCGCGGCAGTCTTCCTGACAGCGCAATTCGTGGGAAAAAGCGCAGCATCTCAACGTATTTGGCGAACATTCGAGATGAATGTTGCGGCCGAAACTGACGGAAATTCGGAAGTCGCCCGGGCTCCCTAGCGGCAGCCAGCCTCCGAATATTCGGAGGCCGGATGCAGATGGCCCCAACCGCTTCAGGCGACGTCCGGAAGATATGCGGGAAGTGGTCGGCGGGGCTATGCGAATTCGGCACGGTCTATGCGAGGTTCCCGTCGGCCATCTGTGGCGTGCCCCAGCGCGAGGTCACCATCAGCTGGTTCTTCACCGCTGCGAACTATTTCGCACAGAAGTTCGAGGAGACCGCACATGGCCGACAAAGAGCACGATCGCTTGCAGGAAGCGCGCACCGCCGACATCCCGTGGCGGAAGTGGGGCCCGTACCTCTCTGAGCGGCAGTGGGGGACCGTGCGCGAGGACTACAGCGAAAACGGCGACGCCTGGAATTTCTTCACGCACGACCACGCGCGTTCTCGAGCATATCGCTGGGGCGAGGACGGCCTTGGAGGGATCTCGGACGACAAACAGCGCCTCTGCTTCGCCCTCGCCCTGTGGAACGGCAAGGACTCGATCCTGAAGGAGCGGCTGTTCGGACTCACGAACAGCGAGGGGAACCACGGCGAGGACGTCAAGGAGTACTACTTCTACCTCGACAGCACCCCGACCCACTCGTACATGAAGTTTCTATACAAGTACCCGCATGTAGCGTTTCCCTACGCGGATCTGGTGACAACGAACGGCCAGCGCAGCCGCGACGAGATGGAGTACGAGCTCCTTGACACCGGCGCGTTCAAGGACGACCGTTATTTTGATGTCTTCGTGGAGTACGCGAAGGGCGCCGCCGAAGACATCCTCGTGCGAATCACGGCGGCCAATCGCGGACCGGACGCGGCCGAACTGCACCTCCTGCCGACACTGTGGTTCCGCAACGACTGGTCGAAATGGATTGCCGAATCCAACAGAGCTGCCGCGAAACCGTTCATCAGGCAGATCCAGGCGCTCGCAGGCACGACCGCCGCCACAGCGGCTCATCCGCTATTGGGAGAGTTCATCCTGTCATGCGAAGGCGACGTGCCGCTGCTCTTCACCGAGAACGAAACGAACCACGAGCGGCTCTTTCACCAGCAGAACGAGAGCCCTTACGTCAAAGACGGCATCAACGACTGCGTGGTGCAGGGCAACCGGGCTGCGGTGAACCCCGGCAAGCAGGGCACGAAGGTCGCGGCGCATTGGAAGGTCAATATTGGCGCCGGTCAGACCAGCGTGATTCGCCTGCGGTTATCCAAGGCGCCGCCGGACCAGAAGAGCAACGCCTTCGGAAAGCCGTTCGATGACATCTTCGCCGACAGGCTTCGTGAAGCCGATGAGTTTTACAGGGCCGTCACGCCGCCATCTGTAAGTAAGGACGCGGCCAACGTGATGCGCCAGGCCCTCGCGGGCATGTTGTGGAGCAAGCAGTTTTTCTTCTTCGACGGCGACAACTGGCTGGACGAGCACAACTCCAACCCGCTCCATACCGGATACCGAAGCGCCCGGAACTCGGACTGGTTCCACATGTTGAACGAGGACATCATCTCGATGCCCGACAAGTGGGAGTACCCCTGGTACGCGGCCTGGGACCTCGCCTTCCACACGCTCCCGCTCTCCATCGTCGATCCCGATTTCGCAAAGAATCAGATGAGCCTCATGCTCCGCGGCTCCTACCTGCACCCGAACGGTCAGATGCCCGCCTACGAGTGGAATTTCAGCGACGTGAATCCACCCGTTCATGCCTTTGCGACCCTGTTTCTGCTCCGAACCGAGCAGGCGCTGCGTGGCGACGTGGATCTGGACTTCCTCAGGTCGACCTTCAACAAGCTCCTGCTGAACTTCACCTGGTGGGTCAACCGCAAAGACCGCTTCGGCAGGAACGTGTTCGAGGGCGGCTTCCTCGGCCTCGACAACATCGGCGTGTTCGATCGCAGCGCGCCGCTTCCGACGGGCGGCCACCTCGAGCAAGCGGATGGTACGGCGTGGATGACGCTCTTCAGCCAGAACATGTTGGAGCTGGCGGTGGAGCTCGCCGCGCACGATCCCACATACCAGGACATGGTCTTCAAGTTCGGCGAACACTTCTCCTACATCGCGGCCGCGATGAACCGCTCCGGGTCAGAAGGCATGTGGGACGAGGAGGATGGCTTCTACTACGACCTGCTGCGGCTTCCCGACGGCAGCGCGCAACGGCTCAAGGTGCGTTCGATGGTCGGACTTCTTCCGCTGTGTGCCACCACGGTGATCGAGAAGTGGCAGCGGGAGCGCGTCCCGAGGGTGATGGGTCACATGCGCGAGCGGCTGCGACGGATGCCTGAACTGTCGGCGACGATGCACCCGACAGGCGAGGGGCACCTGGGGGTGGCCGAGCGGGGGATTCTGGCCCTGGTCAACCCGGACCGGCTCCGCCGGATTCTGACGAAGATGCTCGACGAGAACGAGTTCCTGAGCCCCTACGGCATCCGCGCGCTCTCGAAGTTCCACGAGCAGCACCCGTTTGTCTTCCATGTGGACGGTCAGGAATATCGCGTCGACTACCTGCCCGCGGAATCAAACACCGGCATGTTCGGCGGCAACTCCAACTGGCGCGGCCCGATCTGGATGCCGGTCAACGCGATCCTGATCAGAGGGCTCCTGAACTTCTACCTGTATTACGGCGACAACTTCAAGATCGAATGCCCGACCGGTTCAGGCAAGCTCATGAACCTCTTCGAAGTTGCCAAAGAGATTTCCAACCGTCTCACCGGGATCTTCCTGCGCGATGCCAACGGGCGCCGGCCAGTGTACGGCGGCGCGAAGACCTTTCAGGAGGACCCTTTCTGGCGCGACCATCTGCTCTTTTACGAATACTTCCACGGTGACAACGGGGCAGGGTTGGGCGCAAGCCACCAGACCGGATGGACAGGACTCGTGGCGAAGCTGATCGAGCTCTTCGGATCGCTCGATGCGAAACGATTTCTCGAGGCTGGCAAGAGCGGGGCTTTTGCTAGTGAAACACCCGCGATGAGATGAGACCGCTCTATCCGTCGCTCTATCAAATCAACACGCGCGTCTGGCTGACCGAGCTGTCCACAGATCTCGGCCGGCCGGCCACGCTGGACGATGTTCCGGACGCCGCGCTGGATCGTCTTGCCAAGGCGGGCTTCGACTGGATCTGGTTCCTGAGCGTCTGGCAGACCGGTCCGGCAGGGCAGCGCATATCCCGCACCAATCCCGAGTGGCGGAAAGAGTTTCAGGAGACGCTGCCCGACCTCCGCGAAGAGGATATCGTCGGCTCGGGTTTCGCCATCACTGGCTACACCGTCCACGATCGTCTTGGAGGGGACGCGGCGCTCGGCCGTCTCCGCGAGCGGCTCCGTGCGCGCGGCCTGCGGCTGCTTCTCGACTTCGTTCCCAATCACACCGGTCTGGATCATCCCTGGGTGGAGGAGCATCCCGAATACTACGTGCCGGGCACCGAGTCGGATCTGGCGCGCGCACCCCAGAACTTCACGTGGGTCAAGCGAGCGGGCGGAGATCGAGTGTTCGCACACGGCCGTGATCCGTACTTCCCTGGCTGGCCGGACACGCTACAGCTCAATTACGGCAACCCGGCTACTCAGGAAGCGATGATGCGGGAGCTCGTGAGAATCGCCGGGCAATGTGACGGCGTGCGCTGCGACATGGCGATGCTGGTGCTCCCCGAGGTCTTTGAGCGAACCTGGCACTTGCAGGCCCAACCCTTCTGGCCACGAGCGAGTAAGCGAGTGCGGGAGCGGGCTCCGGACTTCTGCTTCATGGCAGAAGTGTATTGGGACCTCGAGTGGACGTTGCAGCAACAGGGATTCGACTACGCGTACGACAAACGGCTGTACGATCGCCTTCGTGAAGGTCAGGCTCGACCGGTGCGCGAGCACTTTCACGCGGGCCTCGATTACCAGAACAAGCTGGCGCGCTTTCTCGAAAACCACGACGAGCCTCGGGCGGCCGCGACCTTTCCGCCCGAAGTTCACAAGGCGGCGGCCGTCATCACATTTCTGTCTCCGGGCCTGCGTTTCTTCCATCAGGGACAATTCGAGGGACGACGGAAACGGATCTCGCCCCACCTGTGTCGGGGTCCGGCCGAGCACATCGACCGAAACCTGCAGCAGTTCTACGATCGGCTGCTCGCCGTGCTGCGACAACCCGCCGTACGCGAAGGCCAGTGGCAGCTACTCGAGTGCACGTCGGCATGGGAGGGAAACTGGACCTCTGACTGTTTCCTGGCCTTCGCCTGGCAAGGTGCTGGCGGCGAACGCCTGCTTGTGACCGTGAACTTCGCTCCCAATCAGAGCCAGTGTTACATCCGGCTGCCGTTCGTGGATCTCGATGGCTTTCAGTGGCGGCTTCAGGATCAGCTGCAGGGAGTCGTCTACGACCGCGATGGCAGCGAGATGCGCAGTCGCGGACTGTACCTGGACGTGCCTCCCTGGCACACCGCAGTGTTCGCCTTCGCCAGGAAACCCTGAGATCGGAGCGATGGCAATGAGCAGGTCCTCCTTCAACAAAACGACAACGTATGGTGTGCTCTTGCTGAGCGCGATTGTGCTCGCTGGCTGTGAGAACCTGGCCCTGGTCGACACGTCGAGTCTGCTCCTCCCCAGATTTCATCGCTCGGAAGTGTTTGGCTTCGTGGCAGGCCTTGGAACGACCTTCGCTGCAGTGCCAGACTTGATCGGGATGCTCAGGCGACGGTCGAGCAAAGGCATCAATCCGACGATGGCCGGCATCATCGGGGTGTTTCAGATTGTGTGGGTCTACTACGGTCTCCTGATTGCGTCCCGACCGGTGATTGCCTGGAACGTGATCGGAGTGGCGATCAATTTTCTGACGGTCGGAGCATACGTGCGCTTCAACCGCAGCGAGCAGTAAAGACCTCGACTATCCTTGGCAATGCAGCGTGCGGCTTTCTGTTGTCTTGTGTGTCTCGCGTTCACCCCGTTCCCTGCCCGTGCGCAGGAGATGGAGCCCAAGGCCTATTCGCCTTCCCCGGTAGGTGCTAACTTCCTCGTCGCCAGCTACAGCTGGTCATCAGGCGATGTGCTCTTCGACCCCACGCTGCCCATCACCGACGTGCACGCCAACATTCAGGGTCTCAATCTCGGCTACGGGCATTCGTTCAACCTGTTTGGTGACCTCGGTCTTCTGACGGTCGGAGTTCCACTCGCCTGGGCAGACGTCACGGGAAAGGTCTCCGAGCAGTCGGGTGAGGTGACGCGCTCGGGGACCGCCGACATGCGCTTCAAGCTGTCGGTCAATCTGCTGGGCAACCCGGCGATGTCGCCGCGCGAATTTGCCAAAGCACCGCGCCGCACCGTCGTCGGCGCGAGCGTGGCGGTGAGTGCGCCGTCGGGTCAGTACCGACGGGACGAAGCTGATCAACCTGGGGACAGGCCGGTGGGCCGTCAAACCCGAGATCGGTGTTTCGGTCCCGAAGGGTCGGTGGGACATGGACGCGTACCTCGGCGTCTGGCTCTTTGCCGCAAACTCCGATTTCTTTCCAGGCGGCCAGATGCGTACACAGGACTCGATGGTCGCGATTCAGGGTCACGCGAGTTACACGGTGCGGCCTCGTCTCTGGCTCGCCGCCGATGGCACGTGGTATCACGGCGGAGGAGCGCGGGTCGCCGACGGCGAGACGTCAATCCCGGTGAACAACACGCGGCTCGGCCTCACCGCATCGTTTCCGCTCGGCCAACGTTATTCCGTCAAAGTGGCGTATGGCAGTGGCGTAGTCGTGCGGACCGGAACGAATTTCAACACCGTGGCGGTGGCCTGGCAGGCCTTCTGGCTGAGCCCGAGGTGGTCGGGACGATGAGTTTGTCCGAGACCAATTCCGGGAAACCCCGTCACCCGATACGGGCGCGGACACGAGCGAGTAGAATCAGTCTGTCAAAGGAAGGTGTCTTGTGAAGCTGGTCCGCGCCCTGTTTGCCTGTTCGTTGCTTCTGCTCCCCGCAATCGCTATTGCCCAGGACGTCAAGATTGATTTCGACAAGGGGTTCGATTTCTCGACCGTCAAGACGTATTCAATCAAGATCGGCACGACCTGGGGTAACGACCTCTCACAACGCCGGGTGCTCACCGAGTTCGACGAGGCGATCGCCGCCAAGGGCTGGAAGAAAATGGCCGAGGACCAGGCGGACGTTCAGGTCATCCTTCACGGTGCCACGAAGACCAAACACAACGCCAGCACGTTCTACAGTGGCATGGGCGGCTACGGCTACCGCTACGGCGGCATGGGCATGGGCTCGGCCCAGACCGTGGTGAGCGAGTACACGGTCGGGACGCTCGTGGTGGACATGTTCGCTGCCTCGTCGAAGAACCTCGTCTTCCGTGGCATCGCCGAAGATGAACTCTCGGACAACCCTGAGAAGAACGCGAAGAAACTCGAAAAGGCTTCCGCGAAGATGTTCAAGAACTTCCCACCGTCGGCAAAGAAGTAGCGGCTGCGCGCTTCACCCGCAGATTTGAGAGACGAGCGCGAGGTTGACGGCACGATCGTGGTCAAGAAGGACGCGCATTGACTGTCGGACAGTGTGCGAGTGGCTAGGAAGCAACCGATGCGATCCGCGATGATGCGAACGCTTGTGGGCGCGGCCCTGTGCAGCGCCGTCGCTGCAGCCCAGGACACGATGCCGTCGGCTGCGGCCGTGCTGCGCGAGCTGCAGGCCGGCAACGACCATCACGTCGCTAAACGGTATCAGCATCCGCACCAGACCACCGCCCGGCAGCGCGAACTCGCCTCGACGCAACATCCGCACGCGATCGTCCTCAGCTGCGCCGACTCCCGCGTCGCACCGGAGATCATCCTCGATCAGGGCCTGGGCGACTTGTTCGACGTCCGCGTCGCCGGCAACGTCGCCAGCGACACCGAGCTCGCCAGCATCGAATACGCCGCCGTGCATCTCCACACGCCGCTGCTCGTGGTGATGGGCCACCAGAAATGCGGCGCGGTGACCGCCGCGGCGGAAGGCGTGGAAGTGGAAGGCCACCTGCCGTTGCTGGTCGCGCTGATCCGCCCCGCCGTCGAGCGCGCCAGAGCGCAGCCCGGCGATCTGATCGACAACGCGGTCCGGATTAACGTGGAAAACGTCGTGCGGCAAGTCCGCGGATCGAAGCCGGTGTTGGCGACGCTCGTGGATCGCGGCGGACTGAGGGTGGTCGGCGCAGTGTATTCGCTCGACAGCGGCAAGGTGGCGTGGCTGCCGGACAGTCAGACCAGGACGGTGGGGCGGCTGGAACCGCCGCGCGAATCAGCGCAATGCGCGGGAAGCCGCGGAACGAGGGTCAACTAGAATGAAACCAGCGCGTCGCCCCTTCGGAGTTTGCCTCCGGTCCGTCGGAGGCTGCCATGACGTCATTTGGTGAGCCCAGGGCGTATTGGTCCGTTCGGGCCGGTTCCGGCCAATTTCCTGCGACCGCCTCGTCAGTGTTGTCTGGCCCACGCCTTGCTGAATTCGCGGCGCGTCTCCGGACGATGAGTCACAATGTCTTGGCCCGCCCGAGCGCCACGGAACCGGCGAGGCTCAGCGCGAGCCCCGTCGGCATCGATGTGCCCTGGGAATTTACACAACGCGAAACAAGAAACTGAAACAACCGGTCAGCGAACCGGCCGCTCGCACGCGGTCAGCACAACGCGCGAGCGTTCATGTCCTCACCGGAACGGAGCAGGAGAAGCACAATGTCCAACAGAAACGACGTGAAAGACGATGACCGCGATCCGCTCGATCCTTCGGCGTCGGTGCCATCGGAGATTCCGACCGGCTTCGACCGCCGGAAGTTCATCATGCGCAGCGCCGTGATCGGGGCGGCCACGGTGATGAACGGCTGCACGCGATCGGAGACCGAAAAAACCGCCCCCCCGCCGGCAGCCGCAGCCGCACCGGCGCCCGCTGCGCCCGCTGTCCCGTTGTCCGCCGACCTGGATGTGGTGAAGAAGGGAGCGGGCCCGGTGTTGACGACCGTGGACGAGTTCTACAAGGTGGGCCCTGGCCCTTCCAGTTCGCACACGATCGGTCCGATGCGCATCACCTACGATTTCTACCAGCAAGCCACCAAACTGCCGGCCGACAAGCTGGACAAGGCGACAAAGCTTCAGGTGAACTTGTTCGGCAGCCTCAGCGCGACGGGCAAGGGACACGGCACGGAGCGAGCCGCGCTCGCGGGGCTGGTCGGAAAAGAACCGGCAACGGTCGACCCGAAATTTCTCGACGGCCTGCGCGACAAGCCCGACCAGGTGTTCCCGGTGAAGCTTGGCAACAAGACCATCGACGTGAGCCTGAAGGACGTCATCTACGACGCCACCAAGGGCGACTTCAAGCACCCGAACACGATGACGGTCAAGCTCCTCGCCGGCAACGACGTGTTGCTCGAGCAGGAGTACTGACTCGGTGGGCGGCGGATTCATCGAGTGGAAAGGGTATACGCCCCCGAAGAAGAACACGCCGAAATACCCGTTCCGTACGATGAAAGAGCTGCGGGACCACGCCGACACCAACAAGACCACGATCGCCAAGATCATGATGGCCAACGAGATGTCGATCGCGGGCAGGTCGGAAGAGGAGGTCAATGCCTTCGTCGACAAGATCATCAACGCGATGGTCGCGACGGTGAAGTCGGGGCTGTCGATGCCGGAAGACGACGTGCTGCCGGGCCCGATCAAGCTGCACAGCAAGGCCGCAACCATTTACAAGCGCGCCATGGACGACAAGTATCAGGCGGACCGCGGTATCGGCGCGCTGTCGGCATTTGCCATCGCGGCATCCGAAGAAAACGGGCGCGGCCACCTCGTGATCACGGCTCCGACCGGCGGTTCCGCCGGCGTGATGCCGGCGCTCGTCTACGGGCTCCTCGAGGAGCGGAAGGTCGATCGGCAGAAGGTCCGTGACGGCATGCTCGCGGCTGCGGCGGTCGGCTATCTCTGCAAGCACCATGCGACGCTGTCTGCGGCCGAGGGCGGCTGCCAGGCGGAGATCGGCGTGGCGTCGTCGATGGCTGCGGCGTTGATCGCGACGGCGTACGGCGCAGAATCGCGCGTCGTCGAGAATGCCGCCGAATCGGCGTTGGAGCATCACCTGGGCATGACCTGCGACCCGGTCGCCGGTTACGTGCAGGTGCCGTGCATCGAGCGCTGCGCCTTCGGCGCAGTCAAGGCCTGGACCGCTTACGCGATCGCCAGCAACGAGATCGCGTCCCGGCACCGCATCGATTTCGACGCAACCGTGACGGCCCTGGCCCAAACCGCGAAAGACATGAACAGCAAGTACAAGGAAACAAGCGAGGCTGGCCTCGCCCTCTCCGTGGTGCTCTGCTGATCGCATTGGGGCTCCTCGCTCGAACTCGGCGAAGGGATAGTTCCACGAGGAGCCTCAATTGCCATTTCACGTGTCGATAGCCCGAGTGTTCATCAAGATTTCAGTCGTTTTGGCGTTGGCGTCGGTTCCGTTCTTCACGACTTCTGCTTTCGGACAGACTCCCGCAGAGAACCCGCAAGAGGTGGCAGAGGCAGCAGGTGCTTCCGGACAGGCAGCATCCGTCGCCGCACCGCCGACAAACGACGATCGTTACAAGGATGGCATCGTCATCTGGGAAACTCCCGCAGACGAGAAGGTGCCGTTCCTGCTGAAGTTCAACATCAATACCCAGCTCCGATATCTCAACACCCAGGATAGCGACGAGACGTTCACCGACCATTTGGGCGTTGCCCGCGAGGTTCACACGCGCAATGACATCACGGTCAATCGCGCGATGTTCATCCTGGGCGGTTACATCTTCGACCAGCGGCTGCGGTACAGCTTCACCGTCTGGACGTCCGCCGGGGCTGCTTCGATCGTTGTTGCCAGCAACATCGGCTGGCAATTCAACAAGGCCCTCGCGATTACCGCAGGTTACACGGGCGTCCCAGGCAGCCGATCACTGGTGAACACGTTCCCATTTTTTACGGCAACCGACAGGAGCATGGCGGACAATTTCTTTCGCCCGGGGTTCACTCAGGGATTCTGGGCGAACGGAGAACCCGTGAAGGGGCTGAATTATCTGGCGTTCGTCGGCAACGGTCTCAATACCCTGAGTATCACGGCCAACAAGATCGATACGCATCTGCTGGTGTCCGGCAGTGCCTGGTGGGAACCACTGGGAGCGTACGCGGAACCCGGCAAGTCACGCAACATGTACGATGATTATTTTGCCTCCCAGAAGGTTCGCATTCGCATTGGTACCGCGTTTACGAGATCCCGGGAGGACCGTTTCTCAAATCTCGATCAATCAAGTCCCGAGAACACGTCCCTGTACAATTCCGACGGCGTGCTGACGTTCTCGACCGGAGCGTTTGCGCCGGGTGTCACGGTCGACCAGGCGACGTACAGAATGTGGGCGGCCGACGCGGGCATCAAATGGAACGGGCTTGCGGTCAACGGGCAATACTTCATGCGTTGGCTGAGTGATTTCGAAGCCGACGGACCGCTTCCGCTCGGATCCACATTCGACCGCGGCGCCGAGATTTCGGCGAGCTATTTCATCGAGCCGAAGAAGTGGATGGTGTATGGCCGCGGATCATGGGTGCGCGGGCAGTTCGGCGACTCTCATGAGTATGGCGGTGGGGTAAAGTGGCATTTCCTTCCGACCGAGCGACTCTGGATCAACACAGAGCTGTTCCGGGTCAACAAAGCTCCTTATAGCGGAGCCTTCACTCCGTATACCGCAGGGATGACGGGCTGGGTGCCGATGGTGCAAACGGTCCTCGCGTTCTGACGATCATCTTCGCTTGGTTTCTTCCGATTTCACTGTTCGTCGAACCCGTCTCCAAAATATCAGGCGCCTACTCTTCGGTGTATCCCGAAAGGTTGTCAGGGTTCACGCCGCCGATGCCACAACACGCGGCTCGGCCTCACCGCATCGTTTCCGCTCGGCCAACGTCGTTCCCTCAAAGTGGCGTACGACAGCGGCGTGGTCGTGAGGACCGGTACGAATTTCAATACCGTGGCGTGGCCTGGCAGGCCCCCTGGCTCAGCCCGCGGTGGTCGGGACGATGAACTGCGCGCCCGCCGGAAGCCTGACGGTCAGGGCGCCCCTACAGTGGGCTGTCCTGGTTCTTGTACCGGCCGCGCTTGAAGCGTGCGACGGGGCCTCGAACCAGGAGGTACGGGACGATCGCGAAGGCGAAGGCCATGATGAGGGCCTGCACAGGGTAGAACATCCGAAACACTATCAATTGGTAAGCGGTGTCGAGCACGATCGCCACGATGAACACCCGGCCGATGTCCTTCACCCCCGAGCGGAAAAGACTTCGCCGATCGGCTGGGTTGGTGAGGAGGGCCCATAGGAACGCCGACTGCCCGTCACGCGCGTCCCTGAGGCCGGCGCGGATCGCAAGAATGGTGACCACGGTCGGCATCGTCACCAGCCGGAAATGCAAGGGCCCGCCAGCTCGTCCGAGCAGTTGCTCGGTGCCACGAATCAGGTTCTCGAGGATGGCGTCCATGGCGAAAAAGTCTCTGCAAAGATCTTCAAGAACTTCCCGCCGTCGCCAAAGAAATAGGGCGATAGCGGCGCACTTCGGCCCCCGCCGCGGTAGACGATCTGTAACAATTACATGCTACCGCAGCGAACGGCCGCAACGCCTTTCGGGTGCCGCAACGTGAACACCACCGACAAGTCAATCTGCGTGAAGGCCATAGCGACTCGACGCCGGGAGGCCTTCAAGGCATTCGTCTTGCGTTCACACGATGGGGAGTCTTTCAATGTGGAAACGAGATGAATCAGTCGCGACGCCGGCGCAGCAGGAGAAGCCTCCTCAGGGTCCGCCGCCCGATCGGGCGCCGGCTGAGAAGCTGGTGATGAACCTCGGCAAGTCGGTCGTCATCAAAGGCGAGCTCAGTGGATCCGAGGACCTCACCCTGTATGGGCAGATGGAGGGGAGCGTCAAGCTGCCTGATCACACGCTCACGATCGGCCCGCACGCCGAAATCAAGGCGGAGATCGCCGCGAAATCTGTCGTGGTCATGGGAGCCGTCATCGGAAATGTGACGGCCGGTGACAAGATCGAGATTCAGGCGACCGGCTCGGTGACCGGTGACGTCGTGGCGTCTCGGATTACCATCGCCGATGGAGGGTGTCTCAAGGGCCAGGTGGAGATGCCCGTGCGTAGCGCCCAGTCACGTCCTGGACCGCGCCAGCCGCAATAATCCTCGAGGCCGCCTTCGAGCTCGCATTTCAGCAGGGAACGAGCTCGTCGACGTCGACGGCCTCCGCTCTTGACGACATCGGCGTCGCACCCTTCTTCTGGTCAACTAACTGGTACTTGGCCAGGTAGTAGGACAGTGCTCGCGGACTGATCCCCATCATCCTGGCGGCTTCTCCTTTCGCCGTGGACAGGTCGAGCGCGCGGCGGAGGGTCTCACGTTCGATCCATTCGACGTTCTGGCGCAGCTTCAGCGAGTGAATGCCGGCCGACCGCACGCTCGTGGCCGCGTTGAACGTAACCACGTCGCGTGTGATCACCGATCCGGTCGTCAGGACGACGGCACGCTCCATCGTGTTCTCGAGCTCGCGCACGTTGCCCGGCCAGTGATACGCCTGAAGCGACACGATTACGCCGTCCTCGATCGCACCGATGGACTTGCCGGTTCGCGTCGCATGTTTGTGAGCGAAGTACTCGGCCAGCATCGGAATGTCCTCGGCGCGTTCGCGAAGCGGAGGCACGACGATCGGAATCACGTGCAGGCGATACAACAGATCTGCCTGGAACCGACCCTCGTGAACCAGCTGGCGGAGGTCGCGGTTGGTCGCCGCGATCACACGAACGTCCACCTGCTCGGTCCGTTCCGAGCCGAGCGGCTCGATTTCGCGCTCCTGCAGGACGCGCAACAGCTTGGCCTGCAGGCCGACGCTCATCGTTCCGATTTCGTCGAGAAAAATAGACCCGCCGTTGGCCAGCGCAAACTTGCCTTTCCTGGGGCCGGTGGCATCGGTGAATGCGCCTCGCACGTGTCCGAAGAGCTCCGACTCCAGCAGGGCCTCCGGAATCGCCGCGCAATTGACCTTGACGAACGGCATCTCCCGCTGCGCACTGCGATAGTGCACGGCGTGGGCAACCAACTCCTTGCCCGTCCCGGTTTCGCCGGTAATCAAGACCGTGCTGCGGGAGGCTGAGACGAGCTCGATGCAACGAATCATGTCGGCGACGACACGGCTCTGGCCCACGATGCCGTATCGCTGAAAGTGTGGGCCGACCATCGTCGGCGGAAGCAATTCGATCCCGGCGTTTCTTGCAGGCTTCACAACGTTCACAGGCCCTCCAGGCCGAACCCACCGAATTGATTTGAGCAGGTGAGAGGGACCAGCGCCGAAGGTTCCTTTCGGACGCTGGCCTCGGGGGCTGGGACTCGACCGACGCGACGTATCGCTAGTCGTCGCCGAGCTTCGGTATCCCGGCCGCGAACCACACACCGCCGGTGTTGCGAATCAGAAGCACCGGGCTGGCGCATTCTGACGGCGAGGGATTCAATGTGTCGTCGATTCGAAAATCGCCGTTCGGTTCGAGGGGAACGCCCGTCAAAGCGGTGCTACGCTCGACAAACGGAGCTGCGGCTTCACAGATCAACGTCGCGAAGACGCGTTGGTTGGCGTTTTGCCCGATGCTGTTGCTGCTGGCCAGGAGCAGGCCGCGCCCTCTCACCTTGATGCGACCGTCAGCCTCGACCTCGGCTCTGAGGTCAGCAATCCTCCAGGGCCCGGCGCCGGGGAAGACGCCTCGTACGATGTTCAGCTTTACGTTCGGGAACGTTCCGTCCGGATTCGCCGTTCCGGTGCCGGTCGACGCGGGGATAACACCAATGCCGCCTTCGAATCTCGCCAGCAGGTCGTGCTCATGCGCATGAGCTTGACCGCCAATGATCCCCAGAGCACAGACAACCATCGCTGCTTTCTTCATCTCTTTACTCTTCTTCTTGTCGAGCTGGGTCTTGGCGGCTGTGTTGCGGGAATTCGCAGGCACTTTGACCGCTGACCACGTGCTGCCATGTGGCAGTGTGGAGCGCGGGCGAGATGGTGAACACAGACAGCACCCGCACAGAGCTCGGTACGACGCTCGTACAGGCCGGGCGATAAAATGAAGGGCCATGAAACCTGGCCCTCCGGGGGCATTTGGCGCGCAACTGAAGGCGCTCCGCGAGGCCGCGGGCTTCACGCAGGAGGAACTCGCGACGATCGCTGGCCTTTCGGTCCATGCGGTGAGCGCACTGGAGCGAGGGGAACGACGGCGACCGCATGTCGAGACCGTGCGCGCGCTCTCTTCGGCGCTTGACCTGCCCGGTACGGCCCGTGACGCGCTCCTCGGATGCGCGCGGGCGCCTGTTCGCCACACGGCGGTCGATGAGTTGAGCAGCGCGTCGCTGCCGTTCGCGCTGACGGCGCTACTCGGGCGCGATGCCGAAATGCAGACGCTATCGGGCTGGCTCGATGATCCGACGGCACGGCTCATCACGCTCACAGGGGCAGGCGGAGCCGGGAAGACCCGCCTGGCACTGGAGCTCGCTCGTGCAATTGGAGCTGCGGGCGAGACCCGGGTCGTGTTCGTCCCGTTGGCGGCCATTCGGAATCCAGCATTCGTCGCGTCCGAAATTGCCGAGGCTCTCGGGCTGTCGGATGTCACGGCGCTCGACTTGCCCAGGCGAGCACGCGTGGCGTGCGCCGACTACCCGACGTTGCTGGTGCTCGATAATTTCGAGCAGATACTGGACGCGGCGCCCTTGGTCACTGATCTCCTCACAGCGGTCGCATCGCTCCGCGTGCTGGCCACCAGCCGCGCTCCGCTGCGTGTGCGGGGAGAGCGGGAGTACGTCATCGGACCACTGGCGTTGGACGCGGGCCTGGATGCGAAGTCGCCGGACGACCTCGCGCGCTCTCCCGCCGTGCGATTGTTCGTGGAACGGGTTCGAGACGTGGAACCTGACTTTCACCTCACGTCTGCCAACGGCCCCACAGTGACGGCGATTTGTCGACGGCTCGATGCACTGCCGCTCGCTCTCGAGCTGGCGGCCCCCTGGATGAAAGTGCTGACGGCCGAGGAACTGCTCCGCCGGCTCGATCATGATGTCCTGCTCTCGACCGCCGCCCGGCGTGATCTTCCCGAACGCCAACAGACGATGAACGGGACGGTTGCCTGGAGTTATCAACTGCTTCGCCCGATTGAGCAGCGTGCGTTCCGGCGTTTCGGCGCACTGCCAGGCAAGTTCTCAGTCGAGGCAGCGGCCGGGGTTCTTGCCGGTCGCGAGGGTGGTTCCTCGCCCGGGAGCGACGAAGCGCTCGGCGCCGCGGCCGGCTTGATCGACAAAAGCCTTCTTCTGCGAGCCGAGACCTCAGTCGCGAGTCGACCGCTCTACCAGATGCTGGAAACGGTGCGGGCGTACGCCGCGCTCGAGCTCACCGCATCAGGTGATCGCGACGACGCACTCGAAGGACTGGCGCGCTTTTGCGTCGGTGAAGCCTCCCTCGCCGGGGAAGGGCTGATGGGACCGGCGCAGGCCGAATGGTTGGATCGCGTCCGTGACGATCTCGAGAACTACCGCGGCGCCCTGACGTGGCTCATCGAGCGCGGGCGCGCGGCTGAAGCGTCGAACATCGCGTGGGGGCTGAAGTACTTCTGGCTGATCAGGGGGCATGCCGCCGAAGGCCTCCAATGGTATGAAGAGATTCTGAAACTGCCGTCTCTGTCGCCTGGCGCCGAATTGAGGGCACTCGCGGGAGCGGCAGTGATGTGGTACACGCAGGGAGAACTCGAGCGCGCGCGCACCGGGCTCAACCGCGCGTTGGCGCTGACCCACGGCGCCGGCGACATGGATGTGGTCGTGCACGCCGAGTATCTGTCCGGGCACGTCGAGCACGCCGCGGGCAACGTGAACGCCGCCCGCGATTGGTTCGCCCACAGTGCCGAAAGGTTCCGGGCTCTGGCGATCCCCTCGGGCGCTGGGAGTGCGCTGAGCGGGATGGCGTCGGTAGCGCTCGCGACTGGTGACGCCGCCCAGGCCGAACGCCTGCTCGATGAGGCCACATCGGTGCTTCGACAGGCCGGTCCGTGGTTCCTCACCTGGGCGCTGTATGTGCGCGCCATCCTGGCGGTTCGTCGCGGGAACCCGGATGAGGCGATCGCGCTGGTGCGCGAGAGTCTCACGCGAATCCGGGAACTCCATGACAAGTTCGCATTCGTGTACGCACTGGTTCCTCTCGCCGCCGCGGCCGCATTGAGAAGCGACGACGCATGGGCGGCGCGAATCCTGGGCACGAGGGACGCCGTCACCGAACGAACAGGTGTCACCGTTGTCGACAAATCAGTGCACGACCTCCGGGAGCGGGCGGAGCGGGAGGCGCGTGCACGCCTCGGCGCGGATCGATGGGCCCGGTCGTACGCGGCAGGGCGGAGGAGTTCTATTGATTCGCTGCTGAAGGACATCGATCGAGTGGTGGAAGCAGGACACCGCTGAACTCCTGCTCACATCAGGGCGGCGCGCGCTTCGAGACTCGAAGGAGCCGCTGGAATATCCAGCAGGAAAGCACGGTAAACACACACGCTTGAGCGACGTGGATCCAGAGCCACGCGTCCGGCCCGACTGCTGTCACCAGCGGTCGTAGCGGATCGCGGGGCCATACCAGTACAAAGAACGTCAGCAAGGCTCCGGTATGAATGACGAGGCCAGGCAGCATCGAGTCAGTGATGTAGGCCATGGTTGAAAACGTGAGGCCAGTGAGAAAGAAGAACAACCATTTCGGCCAGAACGCCACGTGTGCGGGAGGGTGGGGCAACACCGCGAATGTCACCGCGGTAATCATGACGGCCGTCAGTCCAGAGAATTCGCGTTCGAGCGTCTCCTGCCAGTAGCCCCAGAACCCCAGTTGTTCGCAAAGCGGCGAAACGGTTGCGCCTGTCGCGACCGCGAAGACACGTGTCCACCACGGGTAGGCCGATAGGTCCGGCAGGACACTTCCCGGCATCTGTACGAATGACGCGAGAACAATCCAATAGCCAACAAGCGCCACGACCGAGCATGTGCCGGCCAGCCAAGCTCGCCAAAGGAGTGGCCATGGGACAGCATTCGCGCGCAGGGGACGGCGCGTTGGCTGTGACATGTTGGAAGGCTCCCGGCGGCGGAACAGGGAGCCGGCGACGAGCAGAATCGCCGCCGCCATCACGATGACGGCCCATGGAATGGTCGGGCTCGTTCTGAGGTTCCAGACGATTAAGGCCGACCAGATCCCCTGCGGCACAAAGGCAATCGCGAGCGCGACGATCGCGTGACGGGTGAGATCGGGGAGCCGCGTTGAGCTCACCACCTTGTCACTATACCTGTCAATTTGCTGGGTCAGCGAGGTGAGAACGTGAATGCCTGCACGCACATCGACAGCACGACATCGCTGGTGGCGATGCCGAGCAGGATTTGGCATAGCTCGACCTGGCTCTGCTTCAGATGAGAGGGGAGACTCTGGCCCGCATCAGCGAGGCGCTCGTCCGGCTCGACGCGGGTGAGTACGGGTCCTGTTTCGCTATGTGCCGGCGAGATTTCCAAGCGGCGCCTGCGAGCGCAGCCGTTCGCGGTGCGCCGCCTGGCGTGCGAAGAGCGACGCGAGCGCAGAGAACGTGCCGGTCAGCTCGCCGAGCGGAGCGGCAGCTTCTCGCTCTTCCCCGAGGCGGTCAATCCGTGATCGTCACAAGTGAACGACGGTCGCTCAGGGACTAGCGCCGGCGTCCACCGCCGCCGCGTGACATGCCTCCGCCGGACGGGCGGTAACTGCTGGACCCCGTACGACCGCTGTTGCTGTAGTCACTTGTCCGCTGCGCGCCTTCAGCTCGCGCTGACGAATCGCGATTGAGCTGGTTGATCGTCGACGAGTCCCCGCCGCCTCGGGTGCTCGCACCGCTCTCTCGCGCCTGCGTCGCACGCTCTGTGGCTTGTTCACGTGTCGGCGTGGCGACGTTGTTCCAGCCGCCGCTGTCGTACTTATCCCAGCCGCCGCCGTCGTTCTTCTTGTACACGTTCCCGTCGTGGCCCGCGTACACGTCGCCGCTGCCGGTTCGCGCGACGCCGCCACCTCCCGGCCCTGGCGTGTTACGCGTGACGGCGCCGCCTCCGCCGCTTCCTTGCGTGACCCGTGTCGTGGTCCCAGTCGCGCGGTTGGTCACACGCGACGTCGACGCCCACTGGTCGCCGCGCTGGACGCCGGTCTGTCCCCAGCTGCCGTAGACGCCCGATCCCTGGCGGGTTGCCGCGGATGTGCCGGTGCGCGGATTGTAGGCCGTCGCGACACCGCGTCCGCCGTACGGACCCCAGGCTGCCGCGCCGCGCGCATACGTGCCGGTTCTCGGGTTGTAGCGCGCGCCGACGCCGGCGCCACCATACGGCCCATACGCCACGGCGCCGCGGCTGTACGCGCCGGTCCACGGGTTGTACGACGCGCGGTACCCATACGTCGGATAGTAGGGGTAATAGTGGGGATAGAAGCCGCCGTACCCGACGTACGGCGGGTAGTAGTAGCCGCTTCCCCAGACGACGCAACCCCACGCGATCATCATGCCCGTGTAGGCCGCGGCCGCGACGTAGACCGCCGTGTCGTCGTTATCCTCCTCGACGGTGACGTACGTCACGTTGTGCGCCGGCGAGCTGACCGGAATCTCGTAAATCTGACCCGGTACAGAACCGGTCACTTCCCATGGTCCGGTGGGACTCTTCGCCATGAACCAGACGCCCTGGAAGCACATGTAGTACAGGTCCCCGACCTTGATGATGTCCTTGTCGGTATTGGTGGCCCGCGAAACGGTGGTTTTCTCGATCGGCTGGAACTGCGGCTGGCCGTCGTAGTCCACTTCGGGTGCCTTCACCGTCTTCTTGTTCACCGTCGCGGTCTGCGGGACTTGCGCGAGCAGCACCGCCTCGGCCGCCTGGTCGGTTCCCGGCACGGAGGCGAGCACGTTCGATCGCGGATGCGATAGCGGAATCTTTTTGAAGTCTTCCGGGAGCGTCTGCGTCGTGAACGTCCACGGACCCGTGAAGTCAGGCGCCGTGAACCAGCGGCCTGACACGAGGAAGTAGACAGGTCCGCCTTTGCCGAGCCTGAACACGTCCGCGTCCGCGTTGCTCACCCAGAGCAGGCGGGTCCCTTCGATCAGCTGGTAAGTCGGCGCACCCCGTAGCAGGATGAGCTCGGACGGAGTCGTGCTGACGAACACCTTGGGCACTTGCGCCGACTGCAACGCCTGTCCCGGCACCGCGGCTTTCACCTCTTTCCAGTTGCCGTTGTCGTCGGGCAGCGTCTTGAAGCTGTCGGGTAGCTTCGTCGTCGGCTTCCAGGGGCCCTTGACGTCTGACGCCGCGAACCAGCTCTTGTTGTAGCGCAGGTAGTACATGCTGGTCGTCGTGTGCTGGAAGAGGTCCCAGTTCGTGTTGACGGCGAACTTGAGATCGTTGTCCTTGATCGGACTCCAGATCGGATCGCCATCCAGATTCATCAGCACCGCGGTCGTCGTGCTGTAGAAGATGACCGGCGGATCGGCTTTCACATCTGCGACGTTCTTCGGAATGATCTGGCTCTTGTCCAGTCTGGCGAGTACGCGGTCCAGACCGATGACGAGCGCGCCCTGGGGAATGAGCTTGACGATTTCCGCGACGACTTCCTTGAGCTGATCATTCGGCAGCCCGGGGAAGTTGGACTCGGTCACCTTTGCATCTTTGAAGTTCACCAGCCGCTCGGTGACAGCGACCTCTGTGTCGGCTTCGAGCTTGACGGTTCCCAGCGCAGGCTTCGTCGCGCCCTTCGGACTGAACGACACCGCGCCATACCACACCATCTTGCGCTGTCCGTCCCAGCTGGCGACTTGCGGCTGAAAAAGGCGAATCGCGCCGCCGGCGGGTGTGACCAAGTCGCGCGGCCATCCGCCGTCGCCTGGCGTCGGCGTTGCCGGGGCTGCCTTGGGCGCCGCCGCCGCTTTGGACGAAGCCGTCTGGGCGGCCACGACAGGCGCCAGCTGCGAAAGGGCCAGACTGCTTGCGGTCAGGACGGCAAGAGCGGCGAAGGATCGTCCGTGGGTCTTCATAGAACCACAAGCTTATCGCGGTGCAAGTGAAGAATTCACCACATTGTAGTTTTGGAGGCCTGCAAGGCGGCGTCGAGAGCCGCCTCAACCGGCGACGCATCGGCGCTCCAGAGGGGCGAACGGACGAGGACTCCTGACGGCGCGGTAACATGGCGAGGGTGAAGGCGTTTGCGAGGCTCCTCGTCGCTACTGTTGCTGTTGCATCGCTCGCCGCGCAGGCGCGCGAGGGTTTCACTGGGTCGTTCAAGGACCCCGCGATCGCGTACGAGACCGGGCCTCTCAGCGACGCGGTCACACGCCTCGACCGCCGGATCGCAGACGGTTCCGCGCAGCTCACGTTCGATCGCGCCCGCGGCTATCTTCCCGCCATTCTTCAGGCCCTGTCGGTGCCGGTCGAATCCCAGATCGCCGTGTATTCGCAGGGAAGCCTGCAGGCGCCGCTCATCAGCGCACACAATCCCCGCGCGATCTACTTCAACGACCACCTGGCTGTCGGATGGGTCCGCGGCGCCGGCGTGCTCGAGATCGCCTCACAGGATCCGACACAGGGCGTCGTGTTCTATTCCGTCGAGCAGAAGGAGAGCCTGAGGCCCCGCTTCGAACGCCGGTCCGAGTGCCTGCGCTGTCACGTCGCGTGGGAAACGCTCGCGGTGCCAGGGTTCGAGGTGCTCAGTACCGGGGCCGGACGATGCGGCGGGATATGCGACGGGCGGCGCGGTCGATCACCGGGACGAGATCCGCACGCGATGGGGTGGATGGTTCGTGACCGGACCGGGAGTGCCGAAAGCAAATCTCGGAACAGTCGTATCTGCTCCGCCGTGGCTTGCCGCGAAGTTCGACGCGGCCGGCTTTCTGTCGCCGCACAGCGACGTCGTTGCGCTGATGGTTCTCGAGCATCAGGCGCGCGCCGCGAATCTCATCACGTATCTGGGCTGGGAAACGCGCATCGGCGCCAGCGACGCACGGATCGACGCGATCGTCCGCGACTTCGTGACGTATTTCACGTTCGAGGACGAAGCGCCGCTGCCGGGGCCTGTGCAAGGATCCTCGGGCTTCGCCGCGCGATTCGTCGCAGGCGGCCGGCGGGACTCGAAGGGCCGATCGCTACGCGATTTCGATCTCGTCCATCGCCTGATGCGATATCGCTGCAGCTACATGATCGACAGCGCGGCCTTCGATGCGCTGCCCGCGCGCGCGAGGAAGGCGGTCGCCGCGCGACTGACTGCCGTCCTTCGCGACCTCGACCCGGCGGCCCTCGAGATCCTCAGGGATACCAAGGGCAGTCTGTTCGAGTAATGTGCGCGACGGCCGCGCTACAATGACGCCGGTTGAACAAATACCGAGGCAGGAATCCATGGATATGAATCGCCGCTCGCTGCTTCTCTCTGCTCTCGCGGGTTTCAGCGTGACGCTGGACGCACAGGAATCGGCGCCGCCCGATCCGTCGCTCTACATTCCGAAGGCGCACCTCGTCGAGGAGCGGAAATTTCTTCACGACTTCATGGAAGATTTCCCGTTCGTCGATCTCGTCACGTCAGCGCCGACGCTGCGGATTACGCACATCCCGTCCCTGCTCGATCGCACGACCGGCCGCTACGGCACGATCCTGGGCCACATCTCGGCGCAGAACCCGCAGAAGGTGACTTTCGACGGCGCGCATCACGCCGTGGTCGTCTTCCGCGGTCCGCACGGCTACATTTCGCCGTCGTGGTATGCCAAGCAGGACGTGGTGCCCACGTGGAATTTTGGTGTCGTCCATGCACTCGGGCGGCCCAAGGCGATCGAGGGCCCGACGGCGACCCGTGCGCTGCTCGCGCGGTTGATCAAAACCTTCGACAGCAAGGTCTCTGGGAGCAGCTACGATTTCTCGAAGCTCCCCGACAGCTACGTGACGGGCATGATGCAGGGCATTGCCCCGTTCACGATGGAGATCGATGCGATCGAAGGCAAGTTCAAGCTGGGTCAGGAGCGATCCGAGGGCGATCGACGCGGCGTGCTCGAGCACCTGCAGAAGGAAGCGTATCGCGAGCGATCCCTGTACGACATCACGGACGCCTTCTACCGAAACCTCCCCGGTAGATGATTTCGGGATCCGAGGCGCTCGCGCGCCTGCGTGAAGGCAACCGCCGCTTCGTCGCGGATCAGGGCACGGCGTCCTCGGCGTCGAGCCAGGCGCGACGTGAAGCGCTCGTCGCGCGGCAGGAGCCGTTCGCGATCGTGCTCGGATGCTCGGATTCCCGCGTTCCCGCGGAGCTCGTCTTCGACCAGGGCTTCGGCGACCTGTTCGTCATCCGGGTGGCCGGCAATATCGTCGCGCCATCGCAGATCGGGAGCGTGGAGTTCGCGGCATCCCGCTTCGGTACGCGCCTCGTCGTCGTCCTCGGGCACACGCAGTGTGGCGCGATCACGGCGACGCTCGAAGAGCTGCTCGGCCGGGCGACGACCTCGTCGCGCAACCTGCGCTCGATTGTCGATCGCGTTCGACCGTCGGTCGAGACGCTGCTGTCGAGCGGCGACGCGACGGATCTCGATGCCTTGACGCACGACGCCGTGATCGCGAACGTGCGCGCGTCGGTCAATCATCTGCGCCATGGTTCGAAGCTGCTCGAAACGCTGATCAACGAACGCGGACTGATGATCGTCGGCGCAAACTATTCGCTCGAAACGGGCGTGGTGTCGTTCTTCGACGGAGTGGAGTGATGGAAGCGGGCCGGCGAGCTGCGGCTCGTCGGCCCATCCTGGCTGTCGAATTCGTCAGTCCTGATGAGGACAGCGGTTGCCAAAGGCTACCAGCTAATAGACGAACTCACGGCCCATGGATTCGTCAGTCGGGAACCATGCTGTGATGCGAGGCGCCTGTCCGCGGGAGGCCTCGCCGAGGGAGACGACGTTGTTCCGGTTCTTACCCTCCGGACGCGCCACGTTGTGCGTGAACGCCGTGAGGTACACCTTCTGATGGTCGCGCGAAGTCACCCGCACGAGCGTCGGATCCGTGTTCGGGCTCACGAGCTCGAACGTGTAGGTGCCAGCCGCCAGTTCCACGCCCGGCAGCGCCACGGCGCCACTGAACGTCAGATACGCCGTCCGATTCGCGGTGCCCGTCGCGTGGGCTGAAACCGCCAGGAACGTCGAGATAGCAACCGCTCCGACCGCCGCGCCAACGATTCTCAGTTTCATCATGTTCCGACCCTCCAAGGGGGCCGGCGTGTCGATGTCGGCCTCTACTGACTCACGCGCGCCCTGGCGGGAAGTGGGTCATTCGATGTGGCGTACACCTCCGATGACCTTTGCTGGTTCGACGCGGTTACCATGGTAGACAGGCTCGTGCACTGGCTATCGCCGCTCACGCTCTCGCTGGTGTGCACCGCAGTGAGCGGCATCGTCCGCGAGGCGCCCCTGAGCGCGCAGATCGAGCCGGCCAGCCGGCCCAGCGGTCAGGAAGCTGTGCCTCCGATTGCACCCATCGCGCCCGATCGGCCCGATGTGACCAACGGCACCAACATCGTCGAGGAAGGGCTCCTTCAAGTGGAAGTTGGCGCACAGCACACCCGCATGGGCACCCTGCAGAGTGTGGGTACGCCGGTGACTATTCGCATCGGGCTGTTCGAGTGGCTCGAAGTGCGGGCCGGCACCGATGGGTTCCTCCATCAGACCGACGGTGGATCCAGCATCAGCGGCGCCGGCAATGTGCAGCTCGGGGCCAAGATTCGGCTGTTCGCCGATCCGGGCGGCGTACCGGTCCTGTCGATCTTGCCGACCGTCAGCCTCCCCGTCGCCAGCGCAAGCAAAGGCCTTGGCACAGGCGACACCGACATTTCGCTCGTGTGTCTCACGGGGGCGGATCTGGGACGGTCTTCGCATATCGACATCAACTACGGGATCGGCGGGGTTGGTGCCGGCCAGGGCCGCCCTCATTTCATACAGCATCTGGTCTCCGCATCGCTCAGTCACGGCCTCACCGAACAATTGAGCCCCTACGTAGAGGCTTTCTGGTTCTCGCGACAGGATCCCGACGGCGGACGCGTTGTCTCTGTCGACGCCGGATTCATCTACGCGTTCACTGCACGGATGGCCGTCGATGGCGGCGTCGCCGCAGGCTTGACACCCGCCGCGCCAGATTTCTCGGTGTTCGCCGGGATCTCGGTGATCGTCGGCGACGTCCTGGGCGATCATGGAGTGATCGCCCGACAGCGCAAGGCGGCCAGACTGCAGAGTCGCGCGCGGCATTGATTCAATGGTGCAGAGATGACCGCTGGACGTGGAAGTTCGGCATGAGCCGTCGTACTGTTGCGGCGCTCGGCTTGACGCTGTTGTTCTCGGTGAGCGTCTATCGTCACGGCTATGGTCAAGCGGTGTCACCGGAGCGCCGCGTAAAGGTGACCGTGGACGCCGGACATCCGTGGGTTGATTCCGGCGTGATGGTCCAGAAGGGCGAACGTGTCTCCTTTGAAGCCGACGGCGCCATTCAATGGGGTGCGGAACCAGGCCAGGTCGCTGGACCGGAGGGCCACGACGCCAAGGTTGGCAGACTTGGCAAAGGCGGGCTGATTGGCAGGGTAGGCAACAACGGGAAGCCGTTCCCCATTGGCCGCACGCGCACGCCGATCGCGATGCCCAAGGCTGGAGAGTTGTTCCTGGGCATCAACGACTTCGTTTTCGGAGACAACGCCGGGGCGTTCACCGTGACCATTTCACGAGGTCGATAGAGACCAACACCAGACATGACGAACCAGGAACGACGAGCGGCATACGCAAGCCTCTGGGTTCTGGCCCTCGCGTTCGGTTGGATCGAGGCCTCGGTCGTCGTCTATTTGCGCGAGCTCCACGCCAGAGAGGTCTCGCTCCAAGGACCGAACTACATGGCGGGGCTTCAGGTCACGCTGGCGTCCATGCCCAGGCACCTCGTGGCCATCGAGATCGCGCGCGAGGCTTGCACCATGCTCGTGCTCGGAGCAGTCGCGTGGCTCGCGGGTCGCCGTCTCGCCGATCGTGCCGGCGCATTTCTGCTGTCGTTCGGCATCTGGGATCTCACGTATTACGCTGTACTGAGACTCCTCGTGGGTTGGCCGGATACGCTACGGTCCTGGGACATCCTGTTCCTCATCCCGATGCCGTGGGTCGCTCCGGTGTGGGCGCCCCTGTCGGTGGCCACCTTCTTCGTCGCTGCCGGCAGCTATCTCTTCTGGACGTCGGGGTATCCGCGGCGTTATCGCTGGCCAGACATCGGTATCCTGGTCGCTTCGGCGCTCCTCATAATCGCGGCCTTCCTTGTGGAGTCGAGCGCTGCAATCGATCAGCGCATTCCGGAACGGTTTCCGGTGTGGCTCTTTGTGGCGAGCGTCGCACTGGGAGTGGGGTGGTTCCTGAGGATCGAGTTCCGTGTGGCTCGGAAGCGCGACGCGCTCTTGGGCCACGCCGACGCCGTTGAACAGCCGGACGAATTCTTCCGCTAGCAGCGAGTGTGGGAGACAGAACTCATGATCGATGTCGATCTCGTTCTCGTACCGCCTCGCGGTGGTGCTCTTGGACGCGACTTCCGCTTGGCAGTCTCGAGTTCACGGTGTCACGGGCACGGTGCCGTCGAAGCGCTGGTAGTCAAACCAGTCGATCGCGAAGTCGAGCGCGAACTTTCGGAGGAACAGGAGCGCGCGTCCGCTTCCGGATAAACGTGCCGCCGTCGGCATCCAGAGATCGGGTTCAAGGGGCCGCCGCGTCAGCGAGCCAGTCGTCCCTTTGTTGATCCGGGCCACGATTCCGAGTCCGAATGACATGTCGTCGGTCGTCTTGGCCTCGATGTACATCACCTCGTTCACTTCGGAATCGATCCAGACAGTGCCCTGGAACTTCTGGGCAATTGTCCCTTCGCGCGTTTTCGGACGAAAGGTCGACTTGCCGACGAAGACGACGACGACCGCCGGCCGGCCCTCGTAGAGGCTGTTGCCGGTGATGGTGAACTGCAGGGCCGCGACGACGTCCTCGATCATCTCCTGAGCGCGCCGTCTAGCCAATGTCTCCTCTTCCGTCCGACGTCGGCGGTCATCTCCGTGCTGTTCCTCGAGTCGTCGAATCTCGGCGACCTTCGCCAGATACTCGCGGTCCTGTTGCGCGAGTTCCTGCGTGGACACCGAAACGCCGTCGCGTTCGAGCAGCCGGCGGTATGTCAGCTTCGGGTTGGCGGACGGATACACATCAGACAGTTCCACGCCATCAGTGCCCATCTTGCCGAACGGATTCGTATGGACGTTCGTGCGGCGTTCCTTATATGAGAACTCGACCACCGCGCCCTGCGCGCGGGCCAGGTTGTCTCGAACCGCTGCGTAGAACGCCTCCTGATCCGGCACAATCTGGGTGGAGCCGCCTGTCTGTCGGGCGCGCGATGCGCCGTCAGGGACGATCAGCGCGGCGATCAGGACTGCAAGAGACGAAAACTTCGGCCCTAACGTCAATGAGGCTGCCTCAGACCGTCATCGGTACTGTTGCTTTACCGACAATGCTCGACGATCTGAAGTGCGCCTCGTCAATGTCATGGAATGCCTGCACCCGCACGCCTCTGGCCCTTCCTCGTCACGTCGCGACGCCGACCGGCACGATGTTTGAGTTGACGAGCGCAAGATCGTGTGTGGAACTGGCTGCGTGAGTACTTGGCGGTCGCTCAAACACGCGTTAAAAGGCTGCTGTTCAGTCACGATGGCCTTCGTGCTGCTCGCCTGGTCAGCGTGTTCCGACAGTTCGGCATCAATCCCGCGGCCGCAGGACTCGGCCAGCCAGCTTCAGCCGGCTCCCTGGTCAGGAGATCAGGCATCGTCAGTTGATCTCCGAGGGCTCGTCGGGACGCTGATTGATGGCCGAGACTCCACGCTCGGCACGGTGACGCGCGCCGAGCGCAGTGAGTTGCAGGAGCTGTATCGGCCAGACGATTCGCCTTTGTGGGTGGATGCGGCAGGCCAACCCACTGACAACGCGCGTGACGCATTGAATCTGCTGGGTCACGCAGCCGATGAGGGTCTGGATCCGGTGGACTTCCATCCGGAGCTGCTTGCCGGTCTCGCATCCCGCGTGAGCACGGCCTCGCCGCCGCCACGGGACATCGCTCAGTTCGACGTCGCCGTCAGCGCAAGCATGTTGCGGCACTTGCGGCACCTCCATATGGGACGGATCGACCCGCGTACCATCGGCTTTCGCCTCGATGCGCCGCGCGATCGGCACGATTTTCCAGCGATCCTTCGCTCGGCGATTGCCAATCAACGCGTCGCGGCTGTGGCGGCTGCCCTACGGCCCCCGCTCGCGCAGTACCGGCTCTTGCGGGATATGCTGGCGCGGTACCGTGCGCTGGCGGCTGATGCGTCACTCGTTCCACCGGCGCCGGTCACGGTCGCGATCCATCCTGGCGAACAGTACACAGCGGCTGGCGATCTGTTCCACGAGCTCGTCGCACTCGGCGATCTGCCTTCTGATGTGGCCAGACCTCCCGACCCTGGACGCTACGAGGCCCCGCTCGTCGAAGGCGTCAAACACTTTCAGATCCGCCACGGCCTCGGACCGGACGGCGTTCTTGGTAAGAACACGTTGGCAGCCTTGCGCGTGCCGCTCACATGGCGCGTCCGGCAGATCGAGCTGGCGCTCGAGCGGCTGCGCTGGCTACCGCATCTGGGCGACGAGCGCCTGATCGCGCTGAATATTCCCATGTTCCGACTGTGGGCGTGGGACGCCATCCCGCCAAACGGGGCGCCACTCTTCGGGATGGATGTCATCGTTGGTCGCGCACTCAACACCCAGACGCCCGTCTTCCTCGAAGAGATGCGGGAAGTCATCTTCCGCCCGTACTGGAACGTGCCGCGTTCCATCGTGCGCCATGAAATTCTACCGAAGGTCGAACGCGATCCGGATTACCTGCAGCGGGAAGAGATGGAGATCGTGCGTGGCGGGGGAGACAACGCGCAACGCGTCGATGTCACCGCCGACGCCCTCGACCTGCTCCGGCAGGGCGTGCTCCGCGTGCGGCAGCGTCCCGGCGCGAAGAACGCCCTCGGCTTGATCAAGTTTGTGTTCCCGAACAGTGAGGACGTGTACATGCACGGCACGCCGGCACAGGCGCTCTTCGCGAAGAGCCGACGGGACTTCAGCCACGGGTGTGTGCGCGTGGCCGATCCCGTTGCGCTCGCCGAATGGGTCTTACGCGATCGGTCGGAGTGGACGCGCGATCGAATTCTCGCGGCGACGACGGGATCGGAGACGATTCACGTCACGCTGCCGCGTCCGATCCAGGTGATCTTGTTCTACACGACGGCCGCCGTGATGCCGGAGGATGGGACGATCCGGTTCGCGGAGGACGTCTATCGGCACGACGCGAGGCTCGACCGAGCACTTACGATGCGGCTGGTAACTCGATGAGCGGGTGAAGAGTCGGAATGATCACCACTTCCGCACCCGCCCCGTGTCCACGTGGACGAAGTCGGACGCGGGATAGTAGCCGACACCGCCGCGCCCGGTCTCGAGTGCCGCCTGCCGCAGATGGGCGAGGGCCACGTCGCCGAGACGGATGTCGATTGCCTGACCCTTCATGTGCAGACTGCCGGCCGCCACGCCTTCGCTGCGGTGTCGAAGCATCTCGTTAGTGGCGGGCGAGCGATACCCGGAAATCACGTCGAACGGCCTCGATGTTTCGGTGATGGTCGCCAGTCCGTGCAGCAGATCGAGAAGTTCGGGATCGATCTCGTGGACGTCGCCCGTGCGGAAATCCCGCAGGAAGTGATTCACGGTCGCCAAAGCGTTCGGCACATACGTGCCGCCTCTGAAATACTCGACGACGAGCCGCTCGCCGGTGTGCGTATGAGCGAACCGCAATGCACGAACACTCGCAGAATCCGCGAGCAGCCGGCGGGGCGCCGCGATGATCGGCACCGACGCGAGGAGGGTGCCGAGAAACGTGCGACGGGAAGACACATTCATAGAGGGGAAGAGCCATTATCCGCAGTGACGCGATCGGGTGTCAACGTTGTGACACAGCAAGACCGCGAACAGCTGATGCGGATTTTCCCGCACCCGCTGGCGATCTTTTCGTCACCTGTCTCGAGAGCCGCAGGCGAATGTGCCGGTCAAATAGACGGCTCGAGTGGATCTGATGGCTGGTATTGCAATTGCCTTGGTCGTCAGGGCTGCAGGAGACGTGAGCAGCAAGACTTTCGTATGGCCTGGCAAAGACAATCGCAGACTTCGGAGACGACGGAGACAACGGTGTCATGACCAAGGTGATCGCGATAGGGGCGGCCCTGATCGGCATCGTTGGCGTGGCCGCCATTCTCTGGTTGCGGAGCGGACCGGACCCGTCACAGTTCGCGTATCTCGCGACGCCGCGAGTCACGCACATGGATAACCAACGCATGCTGGTGGTCGAAGCGGTCGGCGATCCGAGTCTCGTCGCCGGACGCGCGTTCAAACTCCTGTTCACGGCCTACTACAAGACCGGAGGCGTTTCGCGAACGCACAGACCACCGGCGCCACGCGCGCGATGGCGCCTGTCGCTCGACATACCACGAACCGAATGGGTCGGACGATATGCCCTGCCGGTGGCGCGCGAAGTGACAACCGCTCCGTCGGTGCAGGTCGAGACGGGATGGCATCTCGATCTGGAAACGTGGGAGTACGGCGACATCGCCGAAGTTCTCCACGTCGGCCCGTACAGCGACGAACAGGCCGATATCGGCCGGTTGCAGGCATTCATCGGCGCGTCCGGCCGTCGCGTCGTTGGAGAACATGAAGAGGAATACGTTCGTGGTCCCGGTATGCTCTTTGCCGGGGATCCCCAGACATACCTCACGATTATTCGGCTGCGAGTAGCTGCCGCGAAGGCGGACTGATGAATATCACACGCATCTTGTGCCCGGTCGACTTCTCGGAAGCTTCGAGGCATGCGATCGATCAGGCCACGGTACTTGCCGGATACTACAAATCGCGAATCGCCGCGCTTCACGTACTCGCGCCGTCGACACTGGCTGTGACCGGTGTGCCGACATCGAGTGATGACGTCGACGAAGTCGAGCGCCTCCGGCGCTTGACAACGGAAGCGTTCGCAGGCGCGGCAGCGAAAAGCGCAGGCGTCGATGTTCTGGTCGATGTGGGGCAACCGGCAGCCGTTATTCTTGATCGCGCAGCCAGCCTGCCCGTGGATCTCATCGTGATGGGCACGCATGGCGCGAGTGGCTTTCAGCATCTCGTGCTCGGATCAGTGACGGAAAAGGTGTTGCGCAAGGCCACGTGCCCTGTTCTCACCGTTCCTCCTTTGGCGCAGGCCACGTCGCAAGTGCCATTCAAGCGCCTTCTGTGCGCCGTGGACTTCTCCGACGCATCGCTGGATGCGGTGCGCTCGGCGTTGTCGCTGGCCCAGGAATCCGGCGCGACACTCACGCTGCTGCACGTGCTCGAGTGGCCGTGGGAAGAGCCACCACCGCCGCACCTCGAAGAGTTGCCAATCGAGCAGGGATTCGCGCTGGCCGAGTTCAGGCGCTACTCGGAAGAGAGCGCGACAAGGCGGCTCGAGTCGCTCGTTCAAGCATCGGTGCCCACGCCCCGCGTCACCGCGCGGGTCAGGAACGGCAAACCGTACGTTCAGATTCTGCACGTCGCGGATGAGGAACACGCCGACCTCCTCGTCATCGGTGTGCGTGGCCGCAATCCATTGGATTTGGCGCTCTTTGGATCCACGACGAATCAGGTCGTGCGCCGTGCCAAATGTCCAGTACTCACGATGCGCTGAATCGTGCGAACCGCAAGAGGTTCAGGCCGACCTGCGGGTGAGCAAGAGATTTGCACACCTCTTTCTCAGCCCGGTCGAGGACCGCCGAGAATCCGGCAGTCATCGGGCCTCTGAATCGCGAATCTGAACGGAGGATCCAGATGGCTCATAAGCATCTGCTCGTCCAGTCCGCGGCCCGCGAGAAGATCCTGCACGGCGCGATGGCGCTGGTCGATGCGATGCGGGTGACGCTGGGTCCGAAGTCGAAATGCGTCCTCATCGAAAAGAAATGGGGCCGCCCTATCGTTTGCAATGATGGAGTGACCATCGCCAAGGAATTCGAGCTCCAGGACCACGCGGAGAACCTGGGCGCCCAGGTGATCCGCCAGGCGGCCGAACGGACCGGCGAACTGGTGGGCGATGGCACCACGACCTCGACGCTCGTTGCTGCGGCTATTTTCGCGGAGGGTGTGAAAAACATCGCAGCCGGCGCCAGTGCGATTGACCTGAAGCGCGGGCTCGACCGCGGCCTGCATGCGGTCGTGGCGGGGCTCAAGGAGCTCTCCCGGCCGGTAGCCGACCACAAGCAGCGCGTGCAGGTGGCGACGATCTCGGCTCACAACGACGCCAGCATCGGCGAGATGGTGGCCGACGCACTGGAGAAAGTCGGCATCGAGGGCACGACGTCGGTCGAAGAGGCCAAGGGCACCGAGACCACGATCGAAGTCGTGGAAGGCATGCGGTTCGATCGCGGGTATCTGTCGCCCTATTTCATCACCGACGCCGAAAAGATGAAGGCGACGCTCGATGATCCCATGATCCTCCTCTACGAGAAGAAGATCAGCACGATGCCGGATCTCCTGCCGCTGCTCGAGCAAATCGCCAAGAGCGGCCGGTCCTTGGTCATCGTCGCCGATGACGTCGAAGGCGAGGCGCTCGCCACGCTGGTCGTGAACAAGGTGCGGGGAACCCTGCCGTGTATCGCCGCGAAGGCGCCAGGCTACGGCGATCGGCGCCGGGCGATGCTGGAGGATTTGGCCATTCTCACCGGCGGTCGGCTTATCGCGGAGGAGCTCGGGATCAAGCTGGCGAACGTGACGCTGGACGACTTGGGTCGGGCGAAGCGAGTCATCGCCGACAAGGATTCGACGACGATCGTCGGCGGTGCCGGTGCGAAAGAGGCCATCGAGGGACGTGCAACCGAGGTCCGCGCCCAGATCAAGACCACGACGTCGGACTACGACCGTGAGAAGCTCGAAGAGCGACTGGCCAAGCTCACGGGTGGTGTCGCCGTGATTCGCGTAGGTGCGCCGTCCGAGACCGAACTGAAGAACCGCCGTGAAGCGTTCGATGATGCGATCAGCGCGACGAAGGCGGCGATGGCCGAAGGCATCGTCCCTGGCGGCGGATTGGCTCTGCTCCGAGCCATCGATCACGTCGACCGCGAGGCTGAAGCCTGCAGCGGCGACGAACGTACGGGTGTGCTGATCCTCAAGCGCGCGTTGGAGGCCCCGACCCGTCAGATAGCCGAGAATTCCGGCGTCGATGGTGGTGTCGTCATCGATCGCATGCGGAGCGGCACCGGCGCGTACGGGTTTGATGCCGGTCGCGGCACTTATGTCGATCTCATCGACGCCGGCATCATCGATCCGACGAAGGTGGTGCGAGTCGCGCTCGAGAACGCCGTGTCTGTGGCGGGCACGCTTCTCTTGACTGAAGCGACGCTCACGGAGGTGCCTGAGCCCAGGCGCGAAACGCCAGAACCTGCAGAGGCTGCATGACAGTGCGCGGCGCTTCGTCACACGCATTATCCGGACCCGGCCGCTGTGCCCGCAAAGGCACTCGCCTTGCGTCGTACCTGAAATGGTCGTCGTGCTCCCAGACACGCCCATCGATGCCCGGCGGGGTGCCTTGGCTTGCAGCCTGGAGGGACGTGTGGAGTGCCATGCCTGTGACACGATCAGCAGCCTTCAGGTCGCGTCGTCGGGTGCGTTGAGCGACGAAGCGATTACGCGCAGTGACTGGTTGCAGCCCGCGCAACGTGAAAGGAGCAGGATGATGAGGAAATTCACTCTACTGAAAGCCCGAAAGGCCGAAACGCTATTCGACGAGATCGAACAGATCCAGAAGCGAGTCAGCGAGCGCGCCTACGAACTGTTTCGGAATCGTGGAGCCGCGTTGGGGGCCGCGCTGAACGATTGGCTCGCTGCCGAGCGGCAGACCATCTGGAAACCGGCGGTTGAAGTCTGCCAGAAAGACAATCAATTTGTCGTTGAGGTGGCACTCGCCGGCGTGGAGGCGCATCAACTCGATATTCAGGTGACCCGCGATACGCTGCTCATCAAGGCTGACGCCCCGCACACCCATCGGGAGACGAAGGGCATCGTGCACGTGTGCGAGTTTCAGCCCGGCCAGCTGTTTCGTGCCATCAAGCTTCCTGCGTCGATCGATCCGGAGGCCGTCACCGCCGAGTACCGAGATGGCTTGCTGCGTGTGACGGCCGCCATCGCCGCGGAGAAGCACGCGAAGAAGATCGACGTCCACGCGGCGTGAACGTGGCTGCGGGTGTGAGCGCCGCCGTCCGCAATACGTGGGAGCACTTCGAACATGGCGCCGACATTGGCGTGCGGGGAATCGGGCCCACCAAAGAGGCGGCGTTCGTGCAGATCGCGCTGGCGTTGACCGGCGTGGTCACGGATCTCAAGCTCGTGCGGCCGGAGATCACAGTCAGGATCGCCTGTGAAGCCCCGACTGATGAGCTGTTGCTCGTCGACTGGCTAGATGCGCTCGTGTACGAAATGGCCACCCGCCGGATGCTATTTGGTGCGTTCGTTGTCACCATCGAGGGCGTGCGCCTGCGTGCGACGGCGTGGGGAGAACCGGTAGAACGGATTCGGCACGAGCCGGCCGTTGAGATCAAAGGTGCGACGCACACGGCACTTCGCGTCGCGCGCCTCGAGGACGGCCACTGGCTGGCCCAGTGTGTCGTCGATGTCTGAAACCCGCGCGAGGCGTGACAGGACAACGCGATGGACCTTTCGCTGCTGACTCGCAAGTCCGATGTCGAGTGGTGGATCGAGCCCCGCGACCGCATGCGCGTGCCGGGGATCCTTTATGCGACTGAAGCGCTCGTGACGAACATGGATGCGAAGGTGTACGAGCAGGTCACGAATGTGGCGACGCTGCCTGGAATCGAACGGGCCTCGTACGCCATGCCGGACGCGCACTGGGGCTACGGGTTTCCCATCGGTGGCGTCGCGGCCTTCGACGCCGATCGCGGTGGTGTCGTGTCCGCCGGTGGTGTCGGCTTCGACATCTCCTGCGGCGTGCGTCTGCTCGCCACCGGGTTGACGAGGCAGGATGTCGAGCCGCTCAAGGCACAGATCGCCGACGACTTGTCGCGGAGCGTGCCGGCTGGCGTCGGCAGCGTGGGACGACTGCACCTCGATGCGGACGAGATGGATGCCATGCTCAGGAGCGGCGCTCGGTGGGCGGTGGACCGGGGCCACGGCACCGCCGCCGATCTCGAACGGATCGAAGAGCACGGCTGCATGACTGGCGCGACGCCTGACGAGGTGTCCGAGCACGCCAAGAACCGTCAGCGTGACGAGATGGGCACCCTCGGATCGGGGAATCACTATCTCGAAGTGCAGCAGGTCGTGAAGATCTTCGATTCACCCGCAGCCGCAGCCTTTCAGCTTCGCGAAGGCGACATCGTCGTCAGCATCCACTGCGGGTCGCGTGGGTTGGGGCATCAAATCGGGACGGACTTTCTGAAACGCATGGCGCTCGCGGCATCGACGTACGGGATTGACGTGCCCGATCGCGAACTCGCGTGCGCACCGATCGACTCGCCTCTTGGGCAGTCGTATCTGGGAGCCATGCGGGCTGCCATCAACTGCGCGCTCGCGAATCGTCAGATCATCACGCATCTCGTGCGACGGGCATTTGCGGGGATCGTGCCGCGCGCCAATCTGACGCTGCTCTACGATGTGTCCCATAACACGTGCAAGGTGGAATCGCACGTGATTGACGGCCGGACGAAGCGATTGTTCGTTCATCGCAAGGGCGCAACGCGTGCGCTCGGCCCTGGCCATCCCGACCTGCCGCCGGTATTCGCGTCGATTGGCCAGCCCGTCCTCATCGGCGGGACGATGGGCACGGCGTCGTACGTGCTGGTGGGCACGAGTGATGGCCTGATGCGATCGTTCGGGTCGTCGTGTCACGGCGCCGGCCGCAGCATGAGCCGCCATGCCGCCGCGAAGCAGTGGCGAGGCCGGCAGGTCATTGATGAATTGGCTTCGCGCGGGATCCTCATTCGCAGCCCGTCGCCACGCGGCGTCGCTGAGGAAGCCCCTGGAGCCTACAAGGATGTGGCGGCGGTTGTCGACGCGGCGGATCGAGCCGGTTTGTCGCGAACAGTCGCGCGCCTCGAACCGCTGGTGTGCGTCAAAGGGTAGTCACTCGGACATGAGTCGGTGACGTGATGTGGATCTTTCTGATTGTTGGTTTCGCCATCGTGGCGTTGGCACACACCGCACCCGCGCCGTTCGTCCTCGATGCGATGGCCGGCGATACAGCGGTATGGCACATGCCGCGAAGCTCCCCGCCGACGGTGTACTTGACCTTCGATGATGGGCCGAATCCGACGACGACATCTGACCTGCTGGACGTCCTGGCGCGGGAGGGCGCACACGCGACCTTCTTTCTCATCGATCGCCATGTTACTGAGGAAACCGCGCCCATCATCGAGCGCATGTTTGCCGAGGGCCATGCGGTCGGCCTCCATTCCGCGACCAGAGCGTACCTGTTGATGGCGCCTTCCGATCTGGCGCGAACGTTGGGCGCCGCGGCGGATCGCATCGAGATGCTGGCGGGCAGGCAACCGTGCCGCGCATTCCGGCCGCACGCCGGCTGGCGTGGCGGGCAGATGTACGAGGGGCTGCGGCAGATCGACTATCGGCTCATCGGCTGGGGCTGGATGCTCTGGGATTGGGACTGGTTCGGGTCGCGCACGGCAGCTCACACCGTCGCGAGAGTCGTCGGCCGCGCATCGGCGGGGGACATCATGGTCCTGCACGACGGCGATGAATCCGCGCCCCGCAAAGACCAACGCCAGACCGTGGACGCGACCGCACGGCTGATTCCTGCACTGCGGGCGCGTGGATTCGATTTCGGCACGGTGTGTCAAAACGGAGGTTGAAACATGACGACGACATCTCCATCTCGATTCGATCTCGGTTCGACAGTGTGGGCCATCATCGTGGCCGTGCTGCTCGTGGTCGTCGCGGCGATGGTCATGTACTTCAGGTGAGCACCGCTCGCCCAGGGAATCTCATCGTTCCCGGAAAACCGGCACGCGGGTCCAGCGAAGCACTCATCTACGACGATGGCTTCCGCCGATGGTCGTATTCCGGCGACGACCTCCGCGCGACGGCGAGGGCATTCGCCGATCGACGTGCTGATGCGGGTCTGCGCCCAGGCGATCGCCTGCTGATCTGGAGTGACAGTCGGCCGGAGTGGGTCGCGGCGTTCTGGGGGTGCATGCTTGGCTGTGTCGCGGTCTTTCATGCAAGGGCCCTGCTCATTACCGGCATGGGCGTTGAATTGCAGTTCGAGACATCCAGATGCTCTCCGTCGTAATCAACGGCCAGCCACGACAGTGTCCGACTGGGATTTCGATCCTCTCCGGTCTCCAGAGGATCGGGGTTCGTGTCCCGACGCTCTGCCACGACGATCGGCTGACGCCGACCGGCGCGTGCCGGTCCTGCCTGATCCGGGTCAAAGACTGGGACCGCCTGGTCCCGGCCTGTGCGACGCCACTTGTCGACGGCATGGTGATCGAGACCCACACGCCTGAACTCGAAGAGCACCGGCGATCGCTGTTGACACTGTTGGCCTGGCGCTACCCGCCGGAGGCCGTCGCGCAATTCCCTGAGAAGGAATTCCATCGATCGCTCCGCGAATACGGCCTGGAGAGCGAACTGCATGGCCGCTTCAACATGCAGCTCGAGGATCGTTCGCACCCGTACATCGCAGTCGACATGTCGCGCTGCATCGACTGCTACCGCTGCGTCCGCATTTGCGACGAGGTTCAGGGCCAGCGGGTCTGGCACATCCGCGATCGTGGTCTCGATACGCGCATCGTGCCCGACGGTCCCAGCCTGCGCGAGAGCTCGTGCGTCGGGTGCGGTGCGTGTGTCGATACCTGTCCGACTGGCGCGTTGGAAGACGCGCGCCCATTGACGCTGGCTGTGGCCTCGCAGTGGACGCGAACCACCTGTCCGTACTGTGGGACGGGCTGCGAGATGAGCGTCGGCACGCGAGAGGGACATATCGTTTCCGTGCGGCCGGTACTCGATGCGCCAGTCAGCAAGGGTCACTTATGCGTCAAGGGCCGGTATGCCTTTGAGTTTGTAGACGCCGTCGATCGCGTCACCGAGCCGCTGATCCGGGAGAACGGTCTATGGCGGCGCGCCTCGTGGACCGAGGCCCGGGGGTTCGTGGCGACCCGACTGCGCGATCTCGTCGATCGGCACGGTCCCGACAGCGTCGGCGTGCTGGGATCGGCCCGCGCCACGAACGAGGACAACTACGTCGCGCAGAAGTTTGCCCGGGCGGTGATCGGCACGAACAACGTCGACTGCTGTGCGAGAGTCTGCCACGCGCCAAGTGCAGCTGGGTTGAAGGCGATGCTCGGGTCAGGATTGACGACCAACTCGTTCGACGACATCGAAGTCGCGCGGACGATTCTGGTCTGTGGCGCCAACCCGACGGAAGGTCATCCGATTGTCGGCGCGCGCATCAGGCAGGCGGCGCGCCGTGGCGCGCACCTCATCGTCATCGACCCAAGACGGATCGAGCTGACCGAGGACGCGACATGCCACCTGGCGATCAGACCAGGCACCAACGTCGCCCTCCTGAATGCGATGGCGCACACGATCGTCACAGAGGGACTCTGCGATCGGGAGTTCTTGACGAGCCGCGTCGACGGCTTCGATTCATTCCGACAGTTCATCGAGGCCTGGTCGCCATCGCGCGCCGCACAGATCTGCCAGGTGGACGCCGACGCCATCCGGTTCGCGGCGCGGCTGTACGCCACGAGCCCGCCAGCCATGAGTGTCCACGGTCTCGGGATCACCGAGCACGTCCAGGGCACCGATGGCGTCATGACGCTCATCAACCTTGCGTTGCTGACCGGCAACCTGGGCAAGCCCGGCGCAGGCGTCAACCCACTGCGAGGTCAGAACAACGTCCAGGGCGCTGCTCACATGGGATGCGAACCGGCCACGTTGCCGGGATCGACGCCCATCGACCAGGGACGTGCGGCCGCCGAGCATCAGTGGGGCGCGGCTGTCCCGTCCACGCGGGGCATGAACCTGCTCGAAATGATGGACGCGGCAGCCGCCGGGCGGCTGAAGGGTCTGTGGGCGATTGGCTACGACGTGTTCCTGACGAACCCGAACGCGAGCGAAACGGCGCGCGCCCTCAGGTCCCTCGACCTGGTCGTCGTGCAGGATCTGTTTCTCAATGAGACGGCACGTGAATTTGGAACCGTGTTCCTCCCGGCGTGTTCATCACTCGAGAAGGACGGGACGTTCATGAATGCCGAACGGCGGATTCAGCGCGTGCGTGCCGCGTTACGACCAATCGGCGGATCGAAACCAGACTGGCAAATCGTTGCCGAGATCGCGCGCGCGATGGGTCATCAAGGATTCGGGTTCAGCAATCCGGAGGAAATCTGGAACGAGGTGCGGGTCCTGTGTACGGGTGCGCGCGGCATGACGTACGAAAGGCTCGATGCCGGTGGTCTCCAGTGGCCGTGTCCGGCGGAGAATCATCCTGGTACGCGGATTCTGCACACGGAGAGCTTTGGCAGCGGCCCGCGGGCACCACTACGGTGCGTGGACCATCGTCCCACGCCTGAGCGAACGACGAACCAGTATCCGTTCCTGCTCGTCACCGGCCGGTCGCTGTACCAGTTCAACGCCGGCACCATGACCACTCGCACGCGAAATATCGATCTGCGACCGACGGACGTGCTGGACGTCTCACCGGCTGACGCGATTGCGGCAGGTGTTCTTGATGGCGATCGCGTGCGCGTCGTCAGCGAGTACGGCACCACCGTGTTGCCCGCCCGGTTCAGCGCGGCGGTTGTCCCAGGCCAGCTCTTCGCGACGTTTCACACCAAAGAGGTGTTCCTCAATGCCGTTACCGGCCCCAACCGCGACCCTGTGGTCGGCACACCCGAGTACAAGGTGACGGCGGTTCGGATCGAGCGTCCAGTCGAAGGGCAGACAAGTACACCGGACCACGGTGACGACGCGGTTCTGAAGTCATCGAATTGATTGCCAATGAAGGAAATCCGCGCAGGGCAGATTGTGCTGTTTTACCTTTTCGACGTCGCGGAGACCATTGATCTCCGGGGAATCCTCGCGCTCGTTGGCGGTTCGGCCGTCGCGGCGCGTCTCGCACCCAAGCCAGCCACTCCGCCGTACGTTCAGTACCGACAAGCCACCGCTTTCGTTCGGGGGCGACGCCGTCGGAATCGCCGAGCTCGATGGCTTCAGCGTGCGCGTGCGCGTCTTCGATTACGGCGTGATTTCCCTGGCGCTGTCGCGGCCCTTTGCCGGATCGTGGAGCGAGTTGGTCGCTCTCGGCCAGACGCTCATGGAGAGCGCCGAAATCGAACAGCGCGCGGAGCAGGCCTGTCGTGCGATCGTGAGCAGGCTAAGTCCGGCGCTCCATGGCCTGCACGACACTTTTCTCAGCGAAGACTACCTGGTGTACGCGATCAACGAGCTCGAGCGACCCATGTCGGCGGAGGAACTCCTCAGGGTCCGTGGCGAGGACATCGCGATCATGCTGCGCGGCGAGCGCCAGTCGCTCAGTGAGCAGGAGAGGGACTTCGTTCTTCGGCACCGCATTTCGTACCTCGTCGACGACCTCGTGATCCCCACGTGGAACGCCGCGATCGTCTACGACACGGCGACCGGCGCGCAGGCAGCCTTCGAGATCCTCGAGTTCGCCAATTCTCAGCTGCTGGAATTCCGCTACTACGATCAGCTGCTCGATGACCAGCTTTCGTCCATCTACGCGCGACTGCAGCGTCCGCGCTGGTTCGAGTCGTGGCTCGGCTGGCGGTACACCCGAGCCGCGCGGCAGGTCCACTCGCTGTTCATAGACGTCAACGAACTGACCGACCGAACCGAAAATACTCTCAAGTTCGTCGGCGATATCTACGCCGCGCGGCTCTTCACGCTGGTGGCCGATCGCCTTGGCCTGGAGCGCTGGAAGGCCAACGTCAGTGAAAAATTGAAGACGCTCGACGACATCTATCGCTTTGCCGTCCAGCAGTCGGCCATGTCTCGCGGTGAGTTCCTCGAATTGACGGTCGTCGTCATCCTGATTCTCGAGCTCGTCCTCATCGTCATGGGCATCATGAAATAGACGCTCGCACCCGTTCGCATTCCGCTTCGCGTCCGCGAACAATGCGCCGACCTTTCAACGGGCCGCCGGTCGCCGTGACGACCGTGGCTTGCCGCTCTCCGCGGCCGTCGTCCCAGTAGATGACCACCCAGTCGTCTGTGCGGGCCAGTTGATGGGCCCGCGCGGTGTTCGAAAACAGCGCGGTGTAGTGGCGGCGCCCGCGTACCGTGTGGAGGATGGGCAGCCACGCGACGTGAGAGGGGTTGAAGCGCCGCGGGGCGATCTTCACGAGTTGTCCCGCCGCTGCCTTCTCACGGTATTCGCGGTCCACGTCGAGGATTTCAGCGATCGAGGGCACGCCATGACGGGCAGCTTCCGCTGGCATCACACGCTGAAGGCGATGAGCGAGTGAATCACGAATGCCCGCCAGACGTTTCGGGCCGAAGCCGAGTACCGCTTCGAGTCGCCCGTCGTGTGCGGCGGCCTCCAGATCCTCGAGTGTCTCGATCCCGAAGTCGTGGTGCAGCCGGTCCGCGAAATGTCGTCCGATGCCCGGGACTGAGGTGAGGAGCTTCGTAGGGTCGCTTTCGCCACGCAGCCGATCGAGCATGGCGAGGCGGCCACGCTCGAGCAGGTCGCGAATGGCGCGCGCGATGCCCTCGCCAACGCCCGGCAGTGCCTGCAGACCTTCCAGCCCTTGCTGCTCGAGGATGTCAGACACAGGGCGGGGCAACCGGCGCAACGTCGTCGCCGCGCGTTCGTACGCGCCCACACGGAAGCGATTGGCGCCCTGGGTCGCCAGAAGCCGCGCGACTTCCTCGAGCCGGCCGGCGACGTCCTCGTTCAGACGAGTGGACAAGCTCGCATGCGCCTTTCGCGTTCAGGCCTTCCCCTCCTGAGCAAAGGCAATACCGCCAGTCCTGATCGGACAGCGTCTTGCAACTGATCGACTCGTCGTCTCGGCTCGTCGAGGCTGGGTCGGCAGGCATAGTGCGTCTGACAAAGAGGTGTCCGCGATGACCAATCTCTTCGACGTTGGGGATGCCTTTGGACCGGCGAAGGTGCTGCATGTCTGCGAACCTTCGTTGGGTCTGAAGGCAGTGCTGGTCGTCGATAACGTGGCCCGTGGGCCGGCCATCGGCGGTCTGCGCATGGCGCCGGATGTGAGCGTCGAGGAGTGTGTGCGCCTTGCGCGCGCCATGACGCTCAAGAATGCGGCGGCCGGCCTCGTGCACGGTGGTGGCAAGTCCGTACTGTGGGGCGATCCGCGTATGCCCCGCGAACGCAAGGAAAGGCTCATCCGCGCCTTCGCCCACGCGTTGCGACACGAGCAGGACTACATCGCCGGCCCCGACATGGGCACCGACGAAGGCTGTATGGCTTGGATCAAGGACGAGATCGGGCGCTCGGTGGGCTTGCCGGCGGCGGTGGGCGGCATCCCGCTGGACGAGCTCGGCGCCACCGGCTGGGGAATCAGTCATGCCGCCGATGTCGCGGCGCGCCACTGCGGACTGACGCTCGCCGGTGCTCGGGTGGTGATTCAAGGATTCGGCGCGGTCGGCAAGCATGCCGCGCGCTTCTTGGCCGAGCGGGGCGCGCGACTGATCGCGGCATCCGATACGGGGGGCACGCTGCACAACTCCGGGGGCATTGACGTTGCCCGGTTGATCGAGCTGAAGAACGCGGGCAGAGCCGTGTGTGAGTATCCCGACGGCGAGAAGCTCGATCGCGACGCGGTCATCGACGTCGCCTGCGACATCTGGATCCCTGCCGCGCGTCCCGATGTCATCCGCGAGGACAACGTGGCGCGCCTGAAAACGAAGCTGGTACTGCAGGGGGCGAATATCCCCTTTACGCCCGGAGCAGAGCAGACGCTACACGACCGAGGCGTCCTGGTGATTCCCGACTTCATTGCCAACGCGGGCGGTGTGATCTGCGCGGCGATGGAATACCGCGGCGCGACCGAGGCGCAGGCCTTTCAGGTGATCGAAGAGAAGATACGGGCGAACGTCGAGGCGGTGTTGAACGCGGCGAAGGGCACGCAGATGCTGCCGCGGCAGGCTGCTGTGAACCTTGCGGGCGCACGTGTCACTTCGGCCATGAGCTACAGGCGTTTTGGCGTGATGTGAAGAACGCCTGCCTCGCGTTCGCGTTACGCCGCAGCGTGTCCCCTCGTGAGGCCCACGACGAACGCGTGGAGACGTTCCGTGTGCGCACCGCTCTTCACCTCGGCCTGGCGGAGTTCGAGCAGGTCGAGCGGCTTGATTCCGCACGTTTCGGCCATCTGTCGGAAGACGCGGCGGCTGCCGGAGCCACCGTACGTGCAGAAGAACGCCACGTTCTTGAGTCGTCCCTTGTGCATGGTCAGGTACGTTCGAACCGGCGCCGACAGCGATGCGTTCCACACCGGCGTGCCGACAATCACCAGGTCATAGTGTTTCGGGTCGTACCGCAAACGCTGCAGCGTCGTCAGCCGAGCGAAGGCGGCGTCGAATCCGGCTCGCAGGTATCCGAAGATGCCCTCGCGGTTCCTCGTGTCTGTAATCTCCTCGACATCGCAGGCGAGGGCGGCGGCAATAGCGTCAGCCACCACCCTTGTCGTCCCAGTCCGGGAGTAATAGACGAGAAGCACCTTTGGATTGCGCATGCGCCCCTTCTTCCCGCTCCGAGTGTCAGCAGCTGACAATTCGACGCAGCAACTTGCTTGCCTTGTGTCCTCGCGACGGAAACGCCTATCGATCAATTTGACGTCGTTCCCAGGCTAGGGAAATTTCTCGAATGCGAGGAGAAATCCGCACCGGTGAAGACCGAGTGAACCGAAGGCTCTTACTCTTCGACTCTGTCCAAATCGGGTTCCGCGGTATCGCCCTTGCGTGAGGACATTCACGAACGATTCACCTGGGGCTAGTCATGAAGTTATATATGGGCGTTGGAGCCATCGCGTTTGCGCTTGCGACGGCGGGCGCGTGGACGTACGGGGTGCCGGTTTTCCGTGATCCCTCGGATGCCGCGCAACGGCCGCGAACGCCGGCCACTCCCAGCGTCGGACAAGCGGTTCCACGCGCCCAAGGCCCTCCATCCACAGCGCGGCCCCAACCGACTCCACCCGCAGGACGAGGGCTTCCGCCATCGTCGCCGCCGACTGGAGCGCGGCCACGACCGCCGGGCGCTTCCTCGATTGGACAAGCGGTTCCACGACGTCCGGCGCCCCATGCCGGCCACCCCGGCGCTCCCGGCTGGGTCGCGATTCCATACGGATACCCTGGCGTTAGCGCGGGTGTCTGGTACGACTGGCCGTACGGCTATTCGCCGTACGGATATCCATGGCCTGCGCCATATCCGTTCCCGGTATCGGACGCAGTTGCGGGGAGCGTGCGCCTCGACGTGTCCCCTAAAGATGCCGACGTGTACGTCGACGGGTACTACGCCGGGACTGTCAGCGATTTCAACGGCGTCTTTCATCACCTGACGGTTACCGCCGGGCCGCACGTGATCGAAATGAGGAAGACGGGACTCGAGACACTCACGATCGAGATGTACGTCCAGCCCAACCACACGATTACGTTCCGCGCCGTAATGCAACCCGCGCAATCTGGCTCAGTCAATGACGAGACAGAGCCCGGTCTCGGCACACCTCCGGCGGTCAGCAGCACGATGCCGTCCGGGGTGCCGGGCGATCTGTGTTTCGATGTGACTCCGAAGGAGGCTCAGGTGTACGTCGACGGGTACTACGTCGGAACCGTCGCCGACTGGGAAGGACGTCGCCAGCGCCTCACTCTCGCGCCCGGCGCGCACCGCGTCGAATTGCAGGCGTCGGACTACGAGACCGCCCAGTTTGACATCACGATCGAATCGCGCCAGACGACGACGTACCGCGGAGCGCTGACGCGCGCGAAGCGGTGACGGTGCGCTTCAGGGATCATCAGAGGTCCGACAGCCCGAACACCATGATCGCGTTCCCGGCGGCGACTGCGATGTACTGATGGTCACCAGACTGGTAGCTGATCGGATTGGACCAGATCGCGCCGCCCGTCTGAAATCGCCAGAGCAGCTTGCCCGAGTCGGCGTCGAGCGCGAAAAACATCCCTTCCATCGTGCCCGAGAACACCAGCCGGCCGGCTGTGGACAGCAGGCCGCACCACGGCGGCGTCGTGACCCTGAATTCCCATTTCACGTCGCCCGACAGCGGGTCCAGCGCGCGCAGCGCTCCCCACGGTTCCTCGCCAGGCACGGGGCGCTTGCTGGCGCCCAGGTACATGCGGCCCGGCTGGTAGACCGCTTCGTTTCGATAGTAGATGCCGCCCTTCTCGCGTACGTTCTGATAGAACGTGTTCGTCTGCGGGCTGTATGAAGGGCTGAACCAGTTCGTGACGCCGTCATCATCGGGATAGACGAGAGCGCCTTGCGGACTCGGCACCGTGTCGGGATTCGGGATGGGCCGGCCTTTCGCGTCGAGAGCCTTCGCCCACGTCTGGCGAGCGAATGCCTTGGCGTGGAGGTACTCGCCGGTCACCCTGTCCAGGATGTAGAAGAAGCCGTTCCGATTGGCGAAGAGGAGGAGCTTGCGCATTCGCCCGCGGAATTCGGCGTCCAGCAGGATGGGGATCTCGGTCGCATCGATGTCGTTGACATCGTGCGGAGTGAATTGGAAGTGCCATCGCAGCGCGCCGGTGTCGACGTCCACTGCAATCAGGGCATCGGCGTACAGGTTGTCGCCTGCGCGAACATCTCCGATGAAGTCGGGGCCTGGATTGCCGGTGCCCCAGTACGCCAGATTGGTTTCCGGGTCGTAGGCTCCGGTGACCCACGTCGTCGCGCCTCCGTACTTCCAGCTGTCGCCGCTCCAGGTGTCGTGCCCGGGCTCGCCCGGTCCGGGTACTGTCCAGAAGCGCCACGCGCGCTTGCCGCTTGACGCGTCGTACGCATCGAGAAAACCACGAACGCCGTATTCCGCGCCCGCCATTCCGACGATCACTTTGTCTTTCACCGCCAGGGGAGCCGCGGTCAACGAGTGCCCGGTCTTGTAGTCGGCGACTTCGATGTCCCATCGCACGCGGCCCGTGCGCATATCGAGTGCGACGAGATGCGCATCGATCGTCGCGACGAAAATCTGATCGCCCAGGGCGGCGACGCCACGGTTCACATCCCCGCAGCAGGCTCGCAAATCGTCAGGCAAGCTGCGTCGGTAGGCCCACAGCGGTCGTCCGGTCTTGACGTCCAGCGCGACGACGTCGCTTGGTGGGTCTGTGATGTACATCACGCCGTCGAAAACCAGAGGCGTGGTCTCCAGGTGATGGCGCCCTTGCACCTGGTACATCCACATCGGCCGCAGCCGCTGCACGTTTGCGCGGCTGATCTCATCGAGCTTCGAAAATCGTTGTCCGTCGTACGTGCCATGGTAGGTGAGCCAGCTGCCCGGCTCGCGGTCGGCCTGCCGGATGCGATCGGAGGTCAGCTGCGCTGACAATTCGACGGCGAACAGGAGCGCGAAGATGCCTGCGGCCACCGCCCTCATCGCGTTCCCTCCAGCGAGACGAGATACGCAACGAGATCCTCGAGCGCCTTCGGCTCGAGACGCTCGCGATAGCTCGGCATCGCGGTTCTTCCATCGTCTGTTGCGAACTCGGCCAGTTCTTCCTTGAAGAATGAGTACAGGGCTCCGCCGGCGTCACGGAACTGGATCGAGAAGGCATCTTCGTTGACGCGGACCCCGGCCAGCCGTCGGCCGTCGCGCGTGACCGCGCGGACCATTCGAAACCCGCTGGGCACGTCGGCCTGGGGCTCGATGAGCGACTGACGCAGGAAGCCGGGACTGGACCGGGCGCCGACGTCGGTCAAATCCGGACCGGTCGGCCCCCCGCGTCCGCGCACGGTGTGACACGCGGCGCAACCATTGCTCTGGTACACCTGCTCGCCGCGCGACGCATCGCCGGCAAGCGGCTGGCGCTTGACCTGACCAAGGCTGCGAACGTACGCCACTACCTGCCACGTTTCACGCGCACTCATCGCATTGCCGGGCATTCCGGTCCCGGGAATCCCTCGATTGGCGATGCGAAACAGCGCCTCGTCTGTCGGCGCGCGGCGCAGTGTCGGCCGCGCGAGGTTGGCGCCCCTGCCGCCGTCGCCATCCGCGCCGTGACAGGTACGCGCATTGCGCCTGGAAGAGTGTGCGTCCGCGCGCAACCTCCTGCGCGGTGACCTTTGGGCGCGCAGTCGGATCGAGCGCCACCGTCATCTGCAGTGCCAGTAACCATGAAGCTGTCCACATGTCGGTGCTTCGCTCGGCTAAAGCCTCGCGCTCCATCGTTTGGCTAAAGCCTCGCGCTCCATCCCAAGGCGAATTGCCCTTTACCGGTCCTTCGCGTCAGCCGTGGAGCTCTTGGCGGCCGGACCCAAGTAACGTTCCCACCACTTCAGTTCTTCGTAGTACCGATGCACAGTGTTCCATGGTGCCCAGCCGCCGTGATACGAGTCCGGGTATCGGACCATTCGCGCGGGGATGCGAAGCTTCCGCAGAGCGGTGTACATCTGCTCGGCCTCCGCTATCGGGACGCGCAGGTCCGATTCGCCGTCGATGAACAGCGTTGGCGTCCTGACGTTCGTGACGTACTCGATTGGCGATTGTCTGCGGAGGATCTCGTGCGCTTTCGGATTCCACGGTGGACCGAAGAACTCGCTCTCTTTCGTCCGCGGAATGTCGGCGGTACCGTAGTCGCTGATCCAGTTCGAAATGCCCGCTCCGGAGATCGCGGCGGCGAACCGCGTCGTGTGGCCGATCACCCAGTTCGTCAGGAATCCACCGTACGAGTAGCCGGTGACCCCCAGCCGCTTCTCGTCGACGGTGTAGTGCGCCTTCGCGTAATCGACGCCGCCCATCACGTCCTCGAAGTCGCGATCGCCCCAGGCACCCCAGGTGCCCCACAGGAACTTCTCGCCGTAGTTGGTCGATCCACGCGGGTTCGTGTAGACGACGAGGTACCCCTTCGCGGCGAACAACTGATGCTCGAAGGAAAAATCGTTGCCGTACGCGCCGTGCGGGCCGCCGTGCATCGTGAGGATGAGCGGCCACGCCCGCGAGGAATCGTAGCCGCGCGGTTTGAGCACCCAGCCTTCGATCGGCGTGCCGTCCTTGCTTGGATACAGAATGCGCTCTCCGGTCGCGGGCTCGACCTCTGCGAGGAACGCATCGTTGAACGACGTCAGGCGCTTCTCGCGCGAACCGTCGAGGGCGGCCACGAACAGTTCCGTCGGGTGGGCGCTGTCCTGTCCGACGAATGCCATCTGATCCCCGCGCGCCGACGGGCTGAAGCCGGCCAGTGCCCGATCGCCCTTCGTCACCTGCTCGACGCGGCTCTCCGCCACGCTGACGCGGAACAGATGGTCGTTGCCGCCGGTGCCGGCGCTGAAGTAGACGTATCGGCCGTCGGGACTCCAGCCGGGCGCGCCGGGCAGCAGATCCCAATCCGCGGTGAGGTTCTTCGGCGATCCACCGGGCGAGGGGATTGTGTAGATGTCGACCGGGGCGCCGCGATTCTGTTTCGACGCAATGACCGCGCTCAACCCGAGCTCACGTCGCACCGCAATCGATTGTCCATCCGGCGACCACGCAAGGGAGTTGTGGTTGTACCCGTCGTCCGAGAGCCGCGTGGTCCTGCCGTCGAGCGTTACCGTCCAGAGATCGGCCCGCTCGTATGTGTATTCGTCGCGCTCGTGGACGTTCGCTGTGAACGCGAGGGCGCCGCTGTCCGGCCGCCACATCGGGTTCCTCACGGTCACAGTCGTAGACGTCAATCGCTTCGGCTCGCCGCCTTCTCTCGGAACGATGAAGAGCTCCTCGGGTGGCGTCGCGTTCGGGTCGCGCGGATCGGCGAGGTAGCCGCGCTGATCGAACCGATAGTTCAGCCACTCGTAAGCTTTGCCCTTGAATCGCTCGTTGATCAGCCGTTCCGACTCGGTCGCGTACTGCGGAGGCGTCGGCTTCGCAATACGTCGGGTGAACGCGATCCACTTGTTGTCCGGACTGAAGATCGGCGTGCCGCCGACGCCTTTGATGTGCGTCGCCGGTTCATCGAGACGATCGCCTTTCAAGAACCAGATCGATTCGCCCTCGTCGTCGGACGCGCCCGCGCCGCGCCGCCGCCCCGTGAACGACAGGAGCTGGCCGTCAGGAGTCCAGTGCGGTGCGGACGCATTCAGCGCTGGGTCGGAGATCCGGCGCGCCGGGGCGCTGCCGTCGACTGCGACGATCCAGAGTTCGCTCTGTCGTCGGTTGTCCGTTTCAACGATTGCCGTGCGGATGAAAGCGACCCATTTGCCGTCGGGCGATATCGCCGGCGACTGCACAGTCACGATGCGAAAGTAGTCGTCGAGGGTCAGCGGTCGCGCCTCTGCACGAACGACGGCGACGATCGCGACCGAGATCGCTATGACCACGACGGCGGCGACGTGGCGCGAGGGAGCGCGAGGCTTCAGCCGAGCGGACGACATGCACATGAGGCACCCTCCGACCGCGGATTCTAGCCCATGGTGCCGGTGCCGGCCATCGACTCGCATGGGCCTGCGGTGGGCCGACGCAGAGGGTGATTCAGGTCGTGATGCGGTGCGCCCAGACTTCGCATGAAGTCAGAGTGGCGCCAAAACGCCCGCTGCAGGTACGGAATGGATACAGCTCAGCGGCCCGCCTTGAAAGAAATTCGCCAAGTTGGACCACGCGCGACGAGGTGACGCTTCGCAGCGGTCAGCCCGGATCGCTCCGGAAGGACGAAGAGATACCGGGCTCAGGCTGGAACCAGCTCACTTCGTCTGAAGCTGTCGTGGTGTGGATGCGATCCCGCCCACACTTAGGGGCAGCGGTCATCACAAAATCGCGCGGAACATACCCCGAAAGCGTCCTGCATGAATCCGGTGCGCATCGGTGGCGTAATAAAGGTCAGATCGGAGTGATTGGCCAGAAACAGATTCATGTAGTACCTGGACGCCCCAGGCTCCCAGTTCGGCAATCGTCTTGTCGCGGACGCCGTCGGGACAGTCGTGCGGAATATACGGCGTTCCGTTGTTATGCCGAGCTTCGTGGACGAATAGCACCATGAGCGTGCCCACCCATCGGAAGTCTGATGGGAATTGCAGGGCGGACGAATTCTGAGTTTGTATATCGATTATGCCAGCCGGATCACAGCAGAAACTGGTCCCGATGTCGCCGCGGAGGCGGATGCCGTGAATTGAGGACACCACCCACCCGTACAGCGAATTGGATGTCCACGGCAGCGGCGCATCAAATGTGAGTCGGCGCATGACGGTAAGCACCCGATACACCTGCGCCTGCAGCAACGTCAGATCGCGCGAGCTCTGTGCGGCGCTGCAGACCGTTCGACCGATCGTCGGGTCGTTTTCGAACGTCAGCGTCAAGTCCCGATCGCTTGCTGCAACTTCCGCTGGCGTCGGGCATCGGGTGATGACACCGTTCGCATCGCCAATCGGAGTTGGCGTTGGGGTTGGAGTCGTGGGTGTTTGTGGTCCTCCGCCGCACGCCAGGGCAGTAACGGCACTCAGAAGAACAATTGCGATCTTCAGGTCCGATGACGAGCGAATGTCGACGAGGAACATTCGACCCAATTCTACGCTCGGAGTTGCAGTAGTTGAGCGCGCCGATCGAACATCGCGCTATTGCTTGGTCATGATCAGCTGGTCATCTGTCGGTGGCTGCAGACCGAGACTCTCACAAGATGCGAAGGTGACATCGAGCCTTCCCGACATGGTACTGCCGCCGCTGATGGTGGCCGATCCCGTGCCGGAGGCGACGCAGCTGGCGGATCCAGGCACCGGTGATCCTGTAAATCCCAGAGAGAGCTGGTTGCCCGTGAGCGATCCGGTCAAAGTCCCGGCAACTGTGATGTTCGTCACCGCCGGCGAGGTCAGCAACGTGGCTGGTCCGAAAAGGGTGCTCCCGCCTTGACTGGCCGTCCAGTTCACACGCAAGGCCCTTCCCCCTCCGGACTCGGCCCCAACGACGCCTGACCAGGTGCCGATCAGATTGAGCGGCGGATTCTGCGAAGGCGCAGGTACTCGAGCCTCCGCAACAGGCGATGACCATCACCAGCAGGCTCGCCGCGAAGCCACGGATGCAAGCGCCCATCATGTCTTTCCTCAAGACGCTCACTCGAATAGCCATTGAGCCCAATAAGAATCGACGAGACCAGTCAGTAGACAACCAAAGCGCATGATTAATTCCTTGGAGAACAAATGCTCCGCAAAATGATGCGCGCGGGCACATCTCAGGATCATGCGGCCTCGCGGACGAGGGTGATACTCATGGTGCCGAGAATGCTCGACAGTCTGAGATGTGCTTCGTGAATCCTCTGGAATGCTTGGGCAGGCCCAAGTGAAGGCAAGGCGGTCAAGTGTTCAGTGTCCACTAGTGCTTCGTTCGGCACAGCGCCGCCCAGCCGATGGCATCATGCGGTTCGATGCGGTCCATCAGCCTGCTGAGCGCGTAGAACACGAGAGAGCCTCCGACCGAGAAAGGCAGCAGCGAAAGGTGGCGGACGCGCCTGAACATGCCCTGATCAAGACGGTTGGCGACCGTATCGCAGCCGAGACTAATTCCGTGAGAAGCCATGACGCTGACCACGCCACCCAGCCGGCGCAACTCCGTGATCTCGAATCCGTGCTTCTCGAGCAAGTAGCGCAGTCCATATTCGGTGTATCGGTAGAAATCGTGTGGTTCCGAATGTGTGTACATGGTCATCGGGACGGTAAAGAACACCGTACCACCGGGCTTCACGACGCGATTGATCTCGTCGAGACATCGGCCGGGCTCCGGCAGGTGTTCGAGGACCTCCGTGCACAGCGCCGAATCGAACGCACGATCGCGAAATGGGATCTGGGTGACATCAGCCATCACCGGGGGACGTTTGGCCGCGCTCCATTCGATTCCAAAGTACTGCTGGCACCCGACGAACCTCCGGTATTGCTGCGTGCCGCACCCGACGTCCAGCAGCCTGCCCTCGAGCTGACCGCCGAACTCGCGGATCACGTCGCGCAGGAGCTTTCGAGGAATGAACAGATACGTGCGAAAGAGCAGATCGAGGTCCCACTTTCGAGCTTGCTCTTTTGCTCGCGACAGGAGGTCGTCGTATAGCGAGAGGAACACAAATAAGTGATCTTGATAAATGTCAGCTGCTCGAGAGGCGCGCGCCCCGCAGAGCGCCACTCGTCTGCTGCCTCGCCATCGTCGGGATTGCCGTGCTGATTGACGTATCCGGAGACACCCCCGGCGTTCGGTTCTACGCTCGCCCAGTGGTCTTTGAGTTCGTGTACGGCGTCTGCGCCTATTACGTCTTCGTCGCGGCTGAACGGCGTGTCGGCCAGTATGCCGAACGCGTTGGGATTCGTCGAGGACTCTGGCTCGTCTCGCTTGGCGCGGCGTTCTTGATCGGGCTCGAGGAGTCTCACGGCGGATTCGGCGTGTCGCGATTCATCGCTGCGGGTATGCCGGCATTCGCCCTGGTGCTGGCGGCGCTGCTGCTCGAGCGGGTGTACGGCGTCAACACGGATTCGAGGATCGTCCTTCTCGTCGGAGAATCGTCGTACGTCCTGTACCTGATTCATCCTCACGTGATCTACGGCCTCCTCCGGACGACGCGGCCGACGGAGCACAACCTGCCGCTACCGGCGATGATTGCCCTCGTCATCGCCCTTCTTCTCGTCTCGACCGGTGCCGCGGTCGCGATCCACTTGTGGTTCGAGAAGCCGGTCATGGCGGGCCTCCGTCGCCGTCTGATCGCGGCCGTTGAGGCCGCGCCCGGAGCAGATCCAGCTCTCGCTGGTCGGGTGTGGGAGCGTGGTGTGAACCGAATCAGCGTTGGGCGTCCATCATTTCTCGTCGCCCATCGAGATTGGCCCATTCGCCCGCCTGAATGAAGCTCGCCCAGTAGAAGGGGTGCTGTCGCTTCGGGCGGCCCATCATGGCGAGCTGGGCATCGCGGAGCGCGTCGCCGCGTCCTCGTCCCTGCTTCAGGCCGCGATAGTAGGCAGTCATCATCTCGCGGGTCACGTAGTCGCTCACCGGCCAGAGGCTCATGACCAGCGTTTCGGCGCCGGCGAGAAATACGGCGCGCCGGAGTCCGAAAACACCTTCGCCGTTCTCGATATCGCCGACACCCGTGTCGCACGCCGACAGCGTGACCAGCTTGGTCCCCCAGAGATTCAGATTCGACGCCTCGAGCGCGGTCAGAATGCCGGAACCTTTGTCGGAACGCCAGGAGTTGGCGCCACTGAGCGCGAGACCCGACCGGATCAGCGGGTTGTCAACTGTGTCACTCGCGCTGAGGAAGAACCCGTGCGTCGCGATGTGCAGAACGCGGGGAGCTTCGGTCTGTGCGAGCGCGGCTTTGGTCGCCGCTGAACCGGTCAACACCTTAGCCTCGGGAAACAGCGATTTGATCGCTTTGGCCTCAACTTCGCTACCCGCTAGCGGCGCAAAGTACCACGCCCGCGAGGCTGTCGGCCGTCACGATGCTGCGACGCCCGCTCGCGTTGGTCCCGCGGGTTCGTGGCGAGGTTGACGCCCGCTGTTCCGGCTCGCCGAACAGCGCGTTCGCGACGATGAGCGGTCCGGTACGGCTCGGACGGCCCACCTCCAATCGCAGCAGATCCCGCCCCGTCGTCAGATAGCCGATCGCGTAGCGCTCGACGAGGTATCGCTGCTCACGGTCGACGAGGGCTTCGAACGGCACGAGATTCAGTTCACCGTCAGGTGAAACCAGCAGGCGCGTGACGGGCGTGAGCCACTCGCGAAGAGGCTCCATCACCATCTCGTCCAGGGCGCGCGCGGCCGGCTTCGGATCGGTGCTCGGGTCGCGCAGCGACTCGCGAAGGCGTTCGACCAGATGTTCGATGTCAGCCGCGGCGCCGAGATCCTGCAGGTGGATCTCGCCCTGGCGCGGGATCACGCACGCCACGTATCGCAACTCGCCGTGCGCTTGCGCCTCGGTGGGCGCCCTCGGATCGAAACGTTGATAGACCGCAAATTCCAGCAGGGCCGCGCCGGGCGGAATCAATGCCTGAACGCCGGCGAGGGTGACCGGCTGGGACTGCGCGCGAAATTCCATGCTGCGGCGGCTCACCTCTCCTTCGAGGCTGTTGCGCTTCTCCTCGAGCGCACTCAGGCGCTGCTGATACTCGGGAACCGGCGTTTTACCCGGACCCTGCAACGCGAGCGTCGCCACCTCGGAGGCGGTTTTGTTCAGCTCATCAAGCAGCCGTCGGTCGCCGTCGTTCAGCCGCGCTCGCAACGCGGTGAGGCTGCTGCTCATGGCGTCCAGCACTCGCCCCTTTCGCTGGAGCAGAACCAGCGCCGCGAGTTCGGTCGCGTCCGGCGCTACCACGCTCAACGAAATCGTCCGGCTGGTTCGCTCGAAGATGTCGGCTGTGAAAGCGAGCTTGGCTTGAGTGGATCCGATAGCGAGGTTGAAATCGATGGCCTTTTCGAGCGCCTGGTCTGCGCGCCGCTGGTATTCGACCGCGTGCGCCACGTCGCCCTCCGCAGCGTAGCTTCTCGCCGAGCCGACGAGCGTCAGGACCGTCAGGTTATGGTACGGCCCCGCCGTCGTCTGGAGCACCTGCCGGGCGCGATCGTAGGCGTCGAGCGCGAGCGCGTACTCGCCGCGGGCGTTCTGCACATTGCCCATCGTGATGAGGAGCGACGCCGTGTCGCGGTGCTCCGTGCCGAGCGCTCGCGCCCGCACGGCGTAGGCGCGCTCGAGGTACTGGAGTGCCCGGGTGTACTGTGCCTTCTCCCGGGCGATGACGCTCAGGCTCAGCAGGGGGTTCGACACGCGGACGTTGTCGACGCCGAACCGGCGCTCGATTCCATCCAGAGCGGCGAGGAGCAGCGTTTCGGCGCGGTCGTACTCCTTGCAGTGTCAGGTACAGACCGCCGAGATTGTTGGCGAGGGCCATCCGCGCGAAGTCCGTAGCGTCGAGCGTTCGTTCGCCGATCGCATACGCTCGCTCCATCTCCGTCCGGGCCCGTGTCAGATCGTTGCGATAACTGTGGAGGTCGGCCAAATCAGCCAGCGTGGCCGCCACTCGCGGATGTTCCGCGCCGAGGGTGCGTTGGAGGATGCCGATGGCTTCCTCCAACATCGGCTCGGCTGTCGCATAGTCGTCGCGGGCCACGAGGAGTGTCGCCCGAAATCCAATGGTGAGGGCCGTCTGCGGATGTTCGTGGCCGAGTGCCGAATCGCAGATGGCGAGCGCACGCCGGTACATGAGGTCGGCCTCATCGTAGGCACCCTCGCTCCGTAAGGTCGACGCGAGCCTGGTGAGCAGCCACGCGATGTACGGAGGGTCAGCGTCGAGCGCTTGCTCGGCCAGCTGTACCGCGTTCCTGAGACCGCTTGTCGCTGCGCCGTAATTTCCAGCAACGCGAAGGGTCTCCATGTCGGATTCAAGCCGATGCGCCTGGTCCAGCGCGCGATCTTGCTCGGTCGCGTCGCGGACCTCGTCCAGCCGAATCTCGTAAGAACCGGTCGAGCCGCGCGGATAGCGGGGCGACACTTCCAGCCGATATGTCGCCGCGACCTCCGACACGATTTCGGCGCGCTCCCGTCCGTGCCGACGCGGCTCGGCGTCGAACGTGGCGATGATCGCGCCGGCACCGTCCTGCACGCGGAGCGAGACATCGATCCCGTCCTGCTGCACTGTGACCACTGCGCACTCGCCGGCGCGAAGCGCAATCTCATACGCGTGGGACTCGCTGCCGGCCAACTGCCGCGCGATGGTGTGACCCAACGCAAGGACCAATGCCGGCTCTCCGGCCGCGCCGACAGGCGGAGCCAGCGTGAGGGCGCCTAGAATCGTGGCACAGGCGCGAACTGGAACGCGACTGCTCCCGAGAAGACGTTTCGCGGCGAACCAGCGAGCACTATCCACGTGTCCTCCGAACCCGCCCCTGCTGTCCATAGGATGAGGATCTCGAAAATACTTCGCGAAGGCCTGGCGAGATCAACGCACATGACGTGGCGGGGCACAGCTCAGCGGTTCGTTGGACCAATGCTGTCGAAAAGGTGACACCGGATTGAAAGAGATTCGCCAAGTCGGTCCTATGGCAATGAGCGCCGGCGATGCCTGCGGTGATCGACGTGGCGTCGGAGTTCAAAGAGGCACACCATGAACAGCGTCGACGTCTCGCGACGGTCGCTCCTGCAGGCCATTGCCGCGGCGATGGCCTCTGCAGCCATGCCGTTGGGCTGGGCGGAAATTGCGCAGGCGGTGGACGAGGCGCACGCCGCCGCGCAGGCGAGGGGCGACGCGAAGATTTCGTTTCTCGACGCAGCGGAAGCGGCGGACATCGAAGCCGTGGCCGCGCAGATCATTCCGACCGACGATTCGCCTGGTGCGCGCGAAGCGGGCGTCGTGTACTTCATCGATCGCGCCCTCGCGACGTTCCTGTCCCAGCTCGCCAGCGACTATCGCGCGCAGCTGGCTGATTTCCAGACGGCGTTTCGCGAGCGGCATTCCTCCGCCTCGTTCGCGGCGCTCCCCTCAGAGCAGCAGATCGCGTATCTGAAGACGGTCGACCAGACCCCGTTCTTCACGACGACGCGGCTGCTCACCCTCCTCGGCATGTTTTCCCTGCCCGCGTACGGCGGCAATCGAGACGGCGTCGGCTCGAAGCTCGTCGGGGTCGTGGACGCCCACGTCTTCCGCTCGCCGTTCGGCTACTACGACCGCGGCTACCCCGGCTTCGTCATCGACCCGGTGAAACCCAAATGAGCTCGCAGACCTACAGGGATTCCGAGACCGTCGACTTCGTCATCGTCGGCTCCGGCCCAGCGGGCGGCGTGATCGCGCGGGAGTTGGCGCAGGGCGGACTCACCGTCGTGGTGCTGGAACAGGGCCCCCGGTTCTCGCTGTCCAGCTTCAGACACGATGAGCTGAAGGATTGGTACCTCGGCGGCATCACCAACGATGCGGTGAAGAACCCGCAGACGTTCCGTAACGACGGAGCGAAGAAGGCCGAGCTCCAGAAATTCAAGCCGCCCCTCTGGTATGGGCGTGGCGTCGGCGGCTCGAGCCTGCACTATACCGCCAACTACTGGCGGCTTCACGAGATCGACTTCATCGAGCGGAGCGTCCTCGGCGCGATTCCGGGCACCGGCTTCGCCGACTGGCCGATCACCTACGCCGACCTCGAGCCGTATTACACCAAGGTCGAGTGGGAGGTCGGCGTGTCGGGCCTGGCCGGAGCGAGCCCGTTCGATCCGCCGCGCACGAAGCCTTATCCGATGCCGCCGCTTCCGGTGAAGTCGTCTGGCGTGCTCTTCGAACGCGGCGCGCGCAAGCTGGGGCTGCACCCGATTCCGTCACCGATGGCGATCAACTCACAGCAGTACCGCGGCCGTCCGGCCTGCGTGCATTGCGGCTTCTGTCACGGCTTCGCGTGCGAAGTCGGAGCAAAAGCGTCAACCCTGACAACCGTCATTCCGGAAGCGGAAGCGACGGGCCGGTGTGAAGTGCGGCCCGACAGCTACGTCTTCCGGATCGAGACGAACGACGAGGGACGCGTCACCGGTGTGACGTACTACGATCGCGATCGACGAGAGCGTTTTCAACGCGCTCGTGCCGTGGTCGTATCCGCCAACGGCGCCGAGACGCCTCGGCTGCTCCTGATGTCTTCCAGCCCGCGCTATCCTCACGGCCTTGCGAATTCGAGCGGGCTCGTAGGCAAGTACCTGATGTTCAACTACGGCGGCCGGGCAGACGGCGTCTTCGAGCACGAGCTGAACGAGTACAAGAGCGTGCAGGTCACGCGCATCCTGCACGATTTCTACGATTCGGATCCCAAACGCGGCCACTACGGCGGCGGCGGCCTCGACGCGCGCTTCGGACCGCAGGCGGCGACGTGGGCCATACGCGCCCTGACCGAAGGACGGTCGTGGGGCAGCGCCTTCAAGGCGCGTCTGAAAGAGTTCCCCCGCAGCATGCAGGTGAGCAGCCACAGCACCTCGCTCGCCCTTGAGTCGAACAACGTGACTCTCGATCCCGAGCTGAAGGATGCGTGGGGGCTCCCCGCGATTCGCGTCACCTACAAGGATCACCCGGATGATCTCGCAACCGCACGGTTCCTGCAGGAACGGTGCGCCGAGATCCTCGAAGCCGCCGGCGCGTTGCGCGTCATGCAGGCGCCGGTGACGGAGCAGACCTCCTCGGCGCATCTGCTGGGCACATGCCGCATGGGCAACGACCCGGCGACATCGGTGATCGACAGGTATCACCGCAGCCATGACGTCCGGAATCTCTTCATCTGCGACGGCAGCAGCCTCGTGACGTCCGGCCGCGGCCAGCCGACGATGACGATTCAGGCACTCGCGTTCCGCGCAGGCGAGCACATCGCGCGATTCGCGAAGCGCGGAGAGATCTAAGGCTCTGGAGCGAGATGCCGCGGGTCACACGTGTTACTCTGGATTCGTGCCCAACATTGAGATGGAGGTCAACCTCCGCATCCCGAACCCCAGAACGCGTGCGTTGAACGATCAGGGCTATCCGATCGACTACGCGTCTTTCAGATTCATCAAACTCGTCACAGTCCCGAGTATTCCGAAGACTGGAACCGTCATGACTCTGACCGCGGGGTCCGAGACGACGCTAGGGGTGGAGATCCTAGGTACCAAGTGGAGTGACGAAAAATCCGTGCTGGTTCTCTTTTGCAAATACGCGGATCGATCGATTCCGCCGGAGAAGGCTGCAGCCCTGGCTTCCGACAGTGAATGGCAGATGACGCCACTGCTCTCGGTGAGCACATGAACCTGGTCGGCGATGCCCAACGAGCAGGGCCTTCTTCAGCCAACTCAGGTGGACGTGCGCCGAACGTTCTCGGCCCGAAGACCTTTCGGTCCCGCCTGCCCGGCATCGAACTCGACGCTGTCCCCCTCGCGTAGATCGCCGATCCCCTCGCCGTAAATGGCACTCTGGTGAAAGAAATACTCCTTCCCCGCGTCGTCCTTGATGAACCCGAATCCCTTATCTACTCGTAGTGTACAGAATCGTTCCAGTCAATCATCGCCTCCGGTTCTGGTTGTCGCGTCCACCACCATGGTACTCGTTATCTGGATTGCTCTCGTTCTGATTCCTTGTCCAGAATGGGCAAGGGCATGCTCATGGAAATCGGACATGTGGAGGCGATCTTCCGGTATCCCGTGAAGTCCATGGGCGGCGAACGACTCGAGGTCGCCAAGTTGGGCTGGCACGGCCTCGATGGCGACAGACGCCTGGCATTCCGGCGGATTAATGACAGAAGCGGGATGCCGTGGCTCACAGCAAGCAAGCTCCCCGACCTGCTCCTCTTTGCTCCGCACCGCCGTGAAGACGGTGTTCAGGGAGACCTTCCTACGCATATTCGCACGCCGGATGGCGAAGAGATGCCTGTCTTCGGGGAGGATTTGGCCACGGAGGTCGGCCGTCGGTACCGGGCTCCGGTGCAGATGATGCAGTTGAATCATGGCATCTTCGATGAAGCGAGCATCTCCGTGATCGCCGTCGATACGGTGCGCGAGATCGGACGACTCGCAGGGCGGAGCCTGGACGTGCGACGATTTCGCCCGAATGTCGTCGTTCGCTTGCGGCGATCGGTTCCCTTCCAGGAGGACGAGTGGTTGGGTGGCGTGCTTTCATTCGGCGAGGCGGACGACGCCCCCGCCGTCACTGTCACGATGCGCGACGTTCGCTGCTCGATGGTGAACCTTGATCCCGACTCGGCAAGTTCAACGCCAGAAGTGCTGAAGGCGGTCGTGCGTGCGAACCAGAACAACGCTGGAATCTACGGCGCGGTCACTCGCATCGGTCAGCTGGCGGTCGGACAGACCATACTTTTCCGTGCGCCGACCGAGAAAAGGGAACGTGGGTGATCGAAACGTTCTGGATCGCTGGTCGGCTACCTGCTAGGCTACTCGACGCGCGACGGCAAGATCCCAGACGGGAAGTCATGGCTCATGACGTGGTGATGGCTGGAGGTTGTTCATGCGTAAAACCCTGACGCGTTCGTTGCTGGCGGTCGCGTTTGCGCTCTCGTCCATCGCGCTCTTGCCCGCACAGACCGCCAAGCGATCGCTGTCGCTCGACGATCTCGCGAAGATGAAAGACGTCCGCGATCCGCAGTGCGCGCCTGACGGGAAGTCCGTCGCCTTCGTCGTTTCGACGACGGACATGAAGGAAGACAAGAGCAGTACGCACATCTGGACCGTGGACATCGACGGAAAGAACGAGCGGCAGATCACGTCGAGCCAGGACAGCGAGTCCTCGCCAAAGTACAGTCCCGACGGCCGCTATCTCTCGTTCACCTCGTCGCGGCCCGGCAAGGCGCGCGGCAATCAGGTGTGGCTGCTCGATCGCAGCGGCGGCGAAGCGTTTCAACTGACCGAGGTCAAGGGCCGCCTGCAGGGCTACGAGTGGTCGCTCGACTCGAAGCGTCTCGTCCTCGTCGTCGGCGATCCCGATCCGGAGACGGCCGACGCGCCTGCCAACGGCGGCGCCGCGCCGGCCGCTGACGCCGCAGCGGGGGCGGGCGGCAACGGGAGCCGTGGAAACAGCGTCCCGAAACCGATCGTCATCGATCGCTACAAGTACAAGCAGGATGGCCAGGGCTATCTGCTGTCGGACCGCCACGCGTTTGTTTATTTGTTCGACATCGCGTCGAAGAAACTCGATCGCCTCACGAATGGCAAGGTCGATGAAGCGGGGCCGTCGTGGTCGCCTGACGGATCGCGCATCGCGTTCATGAGCAACCGCAATCCCGATCCCGATCGCGAGCCGTCGAGTCAGCTCTTCGTCGTCGAGGCGAAGCCGGGATCCACGGAGAAGGCGCTGTCGCCGATTACGAGCCGTGGCGGACGCGGCCGCGCGGAATGGAGTCCTGACGGCACGCATCTCGTGTTTCTCGAAGGCGACGACAAGAAATACGGCGCGTACGGCATGGAGCACCTGACGATCGTCCCCGCCGACGGTTCCACGCCGCCGCAGCGCGTTCGGTCGAGCGAGGCTCTCGACCGCGGCGTCTCACAGCCCCGGTGGGGCGACGATGGCACGAACATTTACGCCATCGTGACCGATGATATGTCCGTCTACGGCGCGCGCATTCCGATCGGCGCGGGAAGCGCTGTTCCCATTACCGACAAGCCCATCGTGTTGGGGCAGCGTCATAGCGCGGAATCGTGCGCGGTGGTGATCTCGGGCGACGACAACCATCACAACGAGGTGTATTCCGCCAGTGTCGTCGGCGGCAAGATGAAGTTCCAGCCGCTCACGCATCAGAACGACGCGCTCTTCACCGAACTGCAGTTTGGAAAGACGGAGGAGGTCAGCTTCAAGAGCAAGGACGGCACGGAGGTGCACGGTCTGCTGACGACGCCGCCAGGCTACGTCAGCGGGACGAAGATTCCCATGCTGTTGCGGATTCACGGCGGACCGAATGGTCAGGATCAGCATTCGTTCAGCTTCGAGCGTCAGTGGTTCGCGGCGAACGGCTATGCCGTGCTCAACGTGAACTATCGCGGGAGCGCCGGTCGTGGCGCGAAGTTCTCGAAGGCGATCGCCGCCGACTGGGGCCATTACGAGGTCGACGATCTCGAGGCCGGCGTCGACGCGGTGATCAAGATGGGCGTTGCCGATCCGGCGCGGCTCGGCGTCGGCGGCTGGAGCTACGGCGGCATTCTGACCGACTACATGATCGCCAGCGACACGCGCTTCAAGGCGGCGACGAGCGGCGCTGGCACGGCGTTCACGGTCGCGTTCTACGGAACGGATCAGTACATCATCCAGTACGACTTCGAGATTGGCCCGCCGTGGGAACCAAAGGCGTGGGAGACGTACCAGAAGATCTCGTACCCGTTCCTGCACGCCGATCGCATCAAGACGCCGACACTGTTTCTCGGCGGCGAGCGCGACTTCAACGTCCCGGTGCAGGGCGGACAGCAGATGTATCAGGCGCTTCGCAGCCTCAACATCGACACGCAGCTCATCATCTACCCGAACGAGAACCACGGCATCAGCCGGCCGAGCTACGTGAAGGATCGCTACGAGCGGTATCTCGCGTGGTACGCGAAGTACCTGAGGGGTGGAGCGACGGCGACGACCGCTGGGCGGTAGGGCGGAAGACGTACGCCAGGTACATGTCCCGCGTGTCGCCGTGGCGATTGACTGAGCGTGGGGGTTCTGATGGGATTCCTGTCTCGCCTGCTCAATCTCATTCGAGCGATGCTGGGCGGTGTCCTCCAGCTGCCTCGGTGTCCGATCGCCTGGCAGCCGAACGCACTCGCACCTGTGTTCTTCGGGTTTCGCGAGTACGAGGCGATCTTGCGCGGAGAGGCCGACCCGGGGCCCTTCATCGCACGGGCAGGGCCTGGCGGCACGCGGCCCACTCACCCCGTTCGCGTTTTCTTCCCGAGCCTCGACGGTTCGCCCGCCTCGGCCGCGATCCTCAGAAATTGCGGGCGGTACCCCCTCATCGTGTTCGCGCACGGCCACTGCCCGGCGGACCAAGGAGACTCGGCTCAGTTCAGGCTCTGGTTCGAGATTCCGTCGCTCCTCGCCCGCTCCGGATACATCGTCGTCGCGCCGAAGCTACCGCAGATCGAGAGCGGCGCTCCGCCCACCGCTGCAGACGGTGACCTCGCACTGCTTCGCGGGTTCATCGACTGGATTCACACAGTCTGGGAGTTCAGGGACACGGTCCTCCCGGCTCCCGCGACCGGGGCCTTCGGGCACTCGTTCGGAGGCGGCCTCGCGGCGCGGCTTGCCGTTGAAAGCCAGGGGCAGATCAGGGCGTGGGCCTCCCTGAGCGGCCATGACGTTATCCAGGCGATCACGACCCTGTCGATCCCGAAGCTGATCGTGTTCGGCAGCGACTTCGGCACGGACAACGCGGACCCCATTCCCGAGTCGCAATGGAACGCGGCGCCACGACCCAAGCACCGCGCCGTCTTGAACGAGATCGGTCACTTCGACTACCTGCCGGCGGGAAGAAGCGGTTGCGAAGGCGGATCGGGCCCGCGCGGGCCGTGCGCCTTGACGCCGCTCCTAGCCCAGGAGCTCCTGATGATGTTCTTCGGTCGCTATCTCAGGCCCGAGGGCGCACCAGACCTCACCTCGCAGATCGCGTCGAGCCTCGTGCCCCCCAAGCTCGCCGACCTCGAGCTCACGCCCGAACAGGAATTCTTCGCAGGCAGCTTTCTTGGCGGGTTCGAGAGTATCGATAGCCGGGCCTGTCAGGTCCAGCTCGCGTGGGACGTGAGCCCGGGCGACTCGGGCGCGGTCAGTAAGCCCTAGCGGCCCGTGGTCGCGGTCACAGCCGGTGCTGTGCACGCCACGCTCGATCGACTTATCGTTTCACCGTAAAAGTCAGCTCAATCGTGACGACGACGGGAACGGGCTGGCCGTCTTTCGTGCCGGGCTCGAATCGATCCTGGGCGGCCGCTTTCAGCGCCTGCTGGTCGAGCCCGTAGACGGCGTCGAGCGAACGAACGACCTGCAGATCGTGCAGCGCACCGTCGGTGCCCACCACGCCTTGCACGAGCACGGCTCCTGAGATCTTCCGCTCCAGGGCGTCGCGCGTGTACTCGGGCCTCACCTCATGCAGCAACCGCGGCATGGTCACGCCAGGCCCGGCGCGGTACGGACCCACAGGTGGGGCGTCGAAGTCGTTGCGTGCGGGCTCCACGACGGACCGGTCCGGCAGCACGACGACTTTCATCAGCGGTCCCGAGGGCTGAGGGCCCACGGCGTAGCCAAAGCAATCGATCTGGTAAAACCAGAAGTCCACGTCGGCGCCTCGGCGCATCCGTGTGAGCGTCACTGACTGGGTTTCGATTCTCATCTGAGGATTCTGCTGCTGGAGCCACGCGCGCCCGATGCGCGCGGCATCAGTGACCGGCAACGGAACGTCCGTATCGAGATTCCAATGCGGCAGGGTGGCAGCCCTGGTCACGGGAATGTCCCACACGGTCCACTCGCCGTCCTGCCGGCGCGACGACGTGAGGCGAATCGTCGACGCAGCCGGAGGGGATGGCGGCAAGACCCGGCTGGGAAAGCTCACTTGAACCGGCAGGATCACCGCGAGCGCTTTTCCGTTCACGACGGTCGGCGCGTACTGCCATTGCCGGACCGCCTCGAGCGCCGCGCGGTCCAGTGCCGGAATCGAATGGGTGACGACGGCGTCGCGCACTCGCCCGTCCTCACCAATCGTCACATCGATCGCGACGACGCCTTCCATGCCGTTTCCCTGGCGAAGCCATTCGGGTGGCACGGTCGGCTTGACGTCGACAATTTTCTGCGGCGACGGCACGCTACCTCCCACTCGAACGGCAGCAGCGCCCGCCTGCGAAGCCGACGCTGGCGTCGCTGCCGAGAATGACGCGAATGACGAGAACGCCGCCGACAGCACCAAGATCAGCAACGCGCGTGGCATGAGACGCCTCTGACAGAACTTATACAACGCCGAGCACACGTCTGTGCACATCCAATTGAAGCTCTCAGGAGATCCCTTTGTGAGTACAACCAGGGCGGGAATTCAACATCCTCACGCAGCGCTATCGGCTCCCGCATGGAACACAAATCACCGCGGACGGGACGCGCAGACGGTTCCCGCTAGTAGTGTCGTGACGACGAAAACGTTTCATGCGACTGGCTCCAACCTCAGCGTTTTGCCGCGGCGCACATTTGCGCTGGCAGAATGGCGCGTGCCGACGTAGCGTAGCGGGATCGAAGACCGAAACCGAGGGGTTGGCTGCGGCTGACCATCAAGGAGACATCGAATGGCCGCAAAACCAATTCGCGACGGGTTCCACACGGTTACTCCATATCTGTTTGCAGAAGGAAGTGCTCGGCTGGTCACATTCCTTTGCGAGGGATTGAACGCAGAAGTGATGAACCGCAAAGATCGTCCCGACGGCGCGATCATGCATGCGGAAGTGCGCGTCGGCGACTCGATGCTGATGCTGGGGGAGGCGAGCCGCGAATTCGGGCCCATGCCAACGTCCATCTACCTGTATGTGCCCGATTGTGATGCCGTCTACCAACAAGCGCTGGCTGCGGGTGGGGTCTCGGTTTTTGAGATCATGAACCTGCCCTCAGGCGAACGATACGGAGGCGTGAAGGATCCCTTCGGAAACATTTGGTGGATCGCCACGCACGTCGAGGATCTCTCGCCGGAAGAGCAAGAACGACGCTGGAGGGAGTTCAAGCGATAGAGGGCGCTGCTTGAACGCCAACGATCCGGCGACTGCCACGCGTGTCAGTGGTGTGTGATAGCGGACGGCGTGGAGATTCTCCTGTACCATGGGTACCCGGCGGAGCGATGAGCATAACCGGTCCTGTCATTCGCGGTGCTCAGACACGGTTCGTGGAAGCGGCCGACGCGCTGCGGCCATACGTCGGGTGTTTCTGGATCATCGACGCGGAGCGAGGTGCGACGATTCGCGTCGTGCCCGACGGCACGACGGCAATCTCCATGCGATCCAGTCGCGACGTGGCGTCGGGGTGGTTCCTGCGCGGTCCGCTCGTCCGGCCGGAGGAGCGCCGATTCACGTCAGCAGCGACGTTGGTGGGCGTGCGCCTGCGTCCAGGCGTCGCGTTTCTCCTGACCGGAACTGCCGCAGACACCATTGTTGGCCGCCACGTCAGGTTGGGCGGCCTCGTAACGCCAGCCCTCGTGCGCGGGCAACGTGAGAGGCGCACGCCGATGCAGCAGATCGACGTGCTCCAGTGCCATCTCATCGAGCGCCTGACCAACGCGAGCGTGCACGCCGCCGTGGCCCGCGCGGTCGACACGATCGATCGCGCGCGCGGTTGCGTGCGCGTCGGAGAAATCGCCGCCGCGAGCGGTGTCAGCCCTCGTCATCTCAACCGCCTGATGCGTCTCTGGATTGGGTACGGCCCCAAGCGCCTGTGCCGCATCGTCAGGTTTCAGACGACCTTGCATCAGATGGAGGACGCACCTCGCCGCTCGGGGGCAGCGCTGGCATCCGAGACCGGATATTTCGATCAGGCGCACCTCACCGGGGACGTGGCGCGATTCGCGGGCACGACGCCACGCCATCTCGCCAATCGGTCGGCGGCTGATTTTTACAAGACCCGCTGCAACCACCGCCTATAGAATCCGCCGCTGACGATCGGGCCGGGCGTGGTCATCACGTTCGCGCAGTCAAGAGCGAGGCGATCGTCCGTGAGGAACCGGTATGGCGAAGGGGGCTCTCGGCGTCATCGCCGGTTTGGCGGTATGGGTGGCCGTCGCCACGGCAGCGGGCTTCATCCTGCGCGCGTCGTGGCCGGCCTACGCGAGCGTGGCCGACGCGATGACGTTCACCCTGCCGATGATGATCGCGCGTCTCGCGATCGGTGCGGTTGCGACGCTCGCAGCGGGTTGGGTCACGGCGGCGATCACGCGATCGACGCTCGCGAGGGCGCTACCAGGCGTGCTCCTGCTCGCCGCGTTCATCCCGCAGCACATCTCGCTCTGGCAGACGTTTCCGGTGTGGTATCACCTCACGTTTCTCACGTCCCTGATTCCCCTCAACTACGCGGGCGGGAAGATTGCCATGTCGAGTAACGTGAAATGAGTTGCTTGCAGGGGGCCAAGTCAGAGCCGGGTTCCGTTCCGTCCCATGCCGACGGCGACGAGCAGCCACGCCACGGTCAGGCAGGCGAACCCGACGAACACCGGCACGAGCGACTCCGCGGCGCCGACGGCCATCACTTTGTACGTCTGCGCGGTCAGCTCGCGCGTCCAGACGAAGCGCAGTACGTTGATGAAACCGAGCACACCGCCGCTGATGCCGGCGAACATGCCGGACAGCGACAGCGGGCGCATCAGCGCCAGGTGCCGCTCCGTCGGGCGGATGACGTACACCAGGGCCATGACGAGGGGAACGAAACCGACAGCGAGCGAGAGCAGTGCGAACAGGCTGGCGCTTCGGAGGATCTGCATGAGGACCTCGCGTGATGTCGAATCCCGATGAAGTACAACGCCTGCCAGGGCTGGTTGTGACCCGTGTCACGCGCGTGGCCGTCGTGCGTTACTAGTCCCGTGGACCGGGAGACCGAGCTGGCGCTCGTCGAGCGGCTTCGTCTGGGCGATGCCGACGCCTTCGACCTGGTGTACGCGGCGTTCAACCCGCGTCTGTTCACGTTTCTCGTGCGGCTGTCCCGCCGCCGGGATGTGGCCGAGGACCTGCTCGAGGAAACCTGGCTGCGGCTCGTGAAGCACGCCACGAAGCTGCGGGCCGACACCAGGCTGGGACCGTGGCTGTTCACGGTCGCTCGCCACCTGTACGTCAGCTTCAACCGCTCCCGGATGCTGGAAGACTCGGCGGCGGAGAGTCTGCTCGGGCTGTGGCCATTCGTCGCTGCGCGCACGTCGCCGTTCGAGGCTGCCGCGGCCAGCGAGCTCCAGCGCCGGATCGAGCGCGCGCTGGCGATGCTGCCTTCGGCCGCGCGCGAAGTGCTGCTGCTCGTGGCCGTGGCTGGTCTCGATCACTCCGACGCGGCCGATGTCTGCGGCATCACGCCGGAAGCGCTCCGCCAGCGCTTGCACCGCGCGCGCGAAGCGTTGTCGAAGGCGCTCGAGGCGGACGCAGCCGGCGGAGGTACCGGCGCTGGGAGGAATCACGTCATGCCCGAGCCGCTGACCGGACTGCTTGCGGAACTGCCGACCGCCGAACTCGATCCCGCACGAGCTGAGCGGATCAGGGCGCGGTGCCGCGCGGACCTTGCGCCGCGGGCGTCACGCGCGTCTGCGCCCCACGTCAAGGCCGCGCAGGTCTGGCAACCGCTCATCGCGGTTCTCGGCGCCGCCTTTCTGACGGAGGCGATCGTCCAGGCCCTTCGCGTGTACGGCCTGCCTTAGATGCGTACTGACTTTCGCCGCCTTGTTCTGCTTTTTTCAGGGGCGGCCGTTCGGCGCCGGAGAGATCGAGCTCATACGGTCATCCAATAGCGAGGGCCAGAACCGCGACGCGCGGCCCGGTCGCCAGGATTCGCCAACTGACACCGATCGAGCGAGAGGCAGCCGCAGCCGATGCACTCTGTGAGACCGAGCTGGAGCCGCTCGAGCTCGGCGATGCGCGCACGGATCCGCTTCGCCCACCCGGCCGACAGTTTTGCCCAGTCACTGCGTTCGGGTACACGGTTGCTGGGCAATTTCGCGAGCTCCGCCCGGATCTCCTCGAGCGATAACCCAATTTTCTGTGCGAAGACGATGAACGCCACGCGGCGAATCACCGCGCGCGGATAACGCCGGTGTCCGGAATCGTTCCGCTCAGACTGAATCAGGCCTTGTTCTTCATAGAAACGCAGCGCGGATGACGCGACGCCGCTCCGCGCCGGGCAGCCTCGCCAATGGTCAGCACGTCCTGCATGAAGCCAGTCTCCCAGAGTTCTCGCTTGACTTCAAGTGCACTTGAAGGTCGACGCTGGATGGCAGGTGAGGTCGCAGTCATGAATCAATCCAATCGTGTGGCCATCGTCACGGGCGCGAGTCGTGGGCTTGGCGAAGTGATCGCACGGGTACTTGCCGACCGTGGCTACGGCCTGGTCGTCGGTGCCCGGAATCCCGTGTCTCTTCGGGACACCTCGGCATCGCTCGCCCTCCAGGGATCGAGAGTCGTGGCTGTCGCCGGTGACGTGACGGATGCGTCGGTGCGAGCGCGTCTCGTGAGTGCGGCTCGCGACCTTGGAGGTCTGGATATGCTCGTCAATAACGCATCGGAGCTCGGTGGGATTGGGCCACTGACGGACTTCGACGTGCAGCGTTTCGGCCGTGTCTTCCCCGTAAACGCCGGCGCGCCGATGGCGCTCATTCAGTTGGCCGTGCCTCTGCTCGTTGAACGTCGAGGACTCATCGTGAACATCACGAGCGACGCCGCCCAAGGTGCGTACCCCGGTTGGGGGCCATATGGCGCCAGCAAGGCGGCGCTGGAACTCCTGACGCGGACGCTGGCAGCAGAGCTTCGCGATCGCGGTGTGTCCGCAGTCATCGTCGATCCGGGTGACATGCGAACAGCCATGCACCAGGAGGCCTTTCCGCTCGAAGACGTCTCTGATCGCCCGCTGCCTGAGGTGACCGTGCCGTTTTGGAACTGGTTGTTTGACCAAAGCCCAACAGACGTGAGCGGCGAGCGATTTGTCGCCCAACGAGAGGACGTCCGATGGCTGCAACGAGTGTAACCGCCGATTTTCAATTGCCCGCTGAACTCGAAGCGTCTGAACCACCGGAAGCGCGTGGTCTCGGGCGCGACGAGGTGCGACTGCTGGTCTCTGATATCGAGGCCGATTCGATCGAGCACGCGCGCTTCCGCGATCTGCCTCGCTGGCTTTCGCCAGGCGATCTGCTGGTCGTCAACACGAGCGGTACCCTGAACGCCGCGCTTCGTGCAACAGCTGAAGATGGAAGGGCATTCGAGATTCATGTGTCAACCCGCCTGCCCGGCGGTTTCTGGAGCGTCGAAGTCCGACAGCCTGGAGAGGCCGCGTCTCGTCCGTACCATGACGCGCGGGCTGGGATGACATTCCGGCTTCCAACGGACGCTCGGATCACACTGCTTGCGCCGTATCCGCTGGTCGATTCGGTCACCTCAGGATCTCGCCTGTGGATGGCGGCGCTGCAGCTTCCGTGTGACGTCATCGCCTACCTCCAGGAGCACGGCATTCCGATTCGATACGGCTACGTGAAAGGATCGTGGCCGAGCGTGATGTATCAGACCGTGTTCGCCACTGAACCGGGGAGCGCGGAGATGCCGTCAGCTGGTCGCCCGTTCACGGCCGAACTTGTCACGCGACTCGTTTCGGGCGGTGTCGAGATCGCGCCGATCGTCTTGCACACGGGCGTGGCCAGTCTCGAGACGCATGAGCCACCCTACGAAGAGTATTACCGGGTCTCAAGCCAGACCGCCGCACGAGTGAACGCGGCTCGGCGTGCCGGGCATCAGGTCATCGCTGTGGGGACGACTGTGGTTCGAGCCTTGGAGACAGTCACGGATGACAGCGGCTGCACGTCTCCAGGCGAGGGCTGGACAGATCTCGTGATCACGCAAGACCGACCGGTGCGGGCGGTGACCGGGCTGATCACCGGTCTTCACGAACCGCACGCCACGCATCTGTCGCTCGTCGAACGCCTCGTCACCGTCGCCGCGCATGACGGGCCCGCGCACACGGAGATCAGCGCGAGCGTGTGCGGTCGATGCCATCTCGAGCGCGCGTACAGCGAGGGTCTGCGGCTCGGCTATCTCTGGCACGAATTCGGCGATTCACACCTGATCATCGCGAAGAAATCGCGCCCGGGCAGGTGAATCAGGCCCACATCGAGGCGCCGTGTTGCTGCTAGTGCACCCGCCCTTGGCGCAATTCCGCTTCCGCGGCGTCGATGAAAGCGCGGTAGCCCTCGCGGTCGATGAACGGGTCCACCGGGTTCTTCGCAGCGGTGCTCGCGACGAACTTGCGGTACCTGCCCCACATACGTGCATGGTTGGTCACCCAGATGTCGGCGGGGAGACTTCGTAACACGCGTACGCTGCGCTCGCGGTCGGCCCCTTGTTCTGGATACCGCGACATTGCCAGCACCCCGGGGTCGCACACGCTCACGACGTTCAGCACGCGGTCACCGTCGCGCACGGGGAACGACCACGACGTGCAGCCGCGCGTGTGGCCGGCGGTGACATGCGCGGTGAGCGCGATCGGCCCGACACGGATCGTGTCGCCGTCCGCGAACCGGTGGTCGACGCGCGCGGCCGGGTAGCCGAGGACCCCGATCCAGATGAGGGCCCTCAACGGCAGGACCATGTCGGGATCATCACCGCCGGAGGCGAGGGAGTCGGCGCTCGCGTCGCTGGCCCACAACTGGGCACCCGACGCCTGCTGGAGCACCGTCAGCCCGCCTCCGTGGTCGGGGTGCGGCTCCGAGTTCAGGAGCACTTTGACGTCCCTGATGTTGAAGCCAAGCTTCGCGATGCTCGCCATGATCATCGGCGCGGTGCTGGGATAGCCACCGTCGAGCACGACGTGGCCTTCGGGCCCGGAAATGAGGAAGGCCGAGACGTCGTTCGCGCCGACGTAGTAGAAATTGTCGGCGATGCGGAACGGTTCGGCGGGCTCCTGCCCGCCGCGCTTTGTCGCGTTCAGCCACCTGCCGACGAGTACCAGCGCGAGAGCGCTCAGCGCTCCAAACAGGGCTAGCCAGCGGCGCTTGGCGGGGTGCGACACGGGCATTGCCCTGAGCGGGCCGTCTAACGACATGCCGCTCAGCCGCGAGCGGTCGAACTCGACCTATGCATCGCGTTGATGTCGGCGCCGCTCGCCGGCTGCAGCGGCGTGTTAGGCCGCATGCCGCACGCGGTAAGTCAGAAGCACGCATCCCGTCTTGAACTCGCGACACCTCGTTAGCTCAAGATCAACCTGACGGGACATGCGGTGGAACGCCGGAATGCCGTCTCCGAGCAGTACCGGATGCACGTTGAAGCCCAGCTCGTCGACAAGGTCAGCTTCGAGGAGTGTCTTGGCAAAGTCACCACCTCCCATCAAACAGATGTCCTTGCCAGGTTGTGACTTGAGCTGCCGGACGAACTCCACTGCGTTGTTCCGGACCAGGATAACGTCGGGGCTCGGCGCCTCCCTCATGGTGCGCGAGAACACATAGTTCGCCACGCCGGGATAGCCCTTGTCCTGGCCGGCCTTCGCCGCGACCTCGTAAGTCTTCCGGCCCATGATGACGGTGTCGACGCGGGGCCAGAACTCAGCCATCACTTCAGCGACTTCGTCGTTCCACTGGAGCCAGTCAACAGCATGATTCGGTCGTGCCAGATAGTTGTCGAGGCTGCTCGCGCCTCCAAAGATCACTTGCCGCATCTCGCCTCCCTGGGACCGCTTGAGTGAAAGGTCCGACCGACGAACAGCGCGCACGCGAAGCCACACGCTGACCGCCGAATCGGGCGTCAAGGCGACACATACACGCCGTCCATGGCGTACGGTGCGGACTACGTCCTGGAGCTCGAGGGCACGATGCTCAGCCGCCGGTTTAGCTGCGACCCACGATCGGTCTGTTGTTTTTCTACGGCCTCATAGTGTGTTCGTCCTGGCATCTTACGACAACGCGCATGTGGATGAGCAAGCGAAGACGGACGCAGCAACCGCCTGTGTACCGCTGCTGGCGACAGCCCAGAACAAGAAGGCGACGAACAGCGGTGCAGTGGACTTGTGAGAGCTGAAGCGCATGAGATCCTCCTGAGGTAGCCGAGCGAGACGGGGGAGCTGGGCGAAACGCGGTCACTCTATTGAGTGGTCGCGACAACCACACGAACGGGTGGTAAACGGGGGACAACCGGATCGTCAGGAATTAACTGGTCACGGGGCGACGAAACAAATGACCACGGTCTTGCCGATGGTTTCTTTATCCACCAGTCGTCGCATGCGAGCGTAGACTGTCTGGAACAGGAGGCGCGGTTGTGGATGTTCGACACGTGATCCGTGTTCTTCCTGCAGCCTGGGCGCTCGTCCTCGTCCCAGGCTCACTGATGGCACAATCACACGAGCCATCATCAGTCCCGCTGACCATCGACGCAGGGCGGTCGCTGGAAATCGTGATCGACCAGCGCGTTACCATCAAGGCTGTCGGTCAGTCCGTTGCCGGCACTGTCGTGGAGCCGCTCTACGCGTACGACCGGATCGTCGATCCCCGCCGGCACGAAGGTGCTCGGCCACGTCGCGGCGCTCGAAGGCCCGTCCAAAGTCGCGCGGACCCGCGCGATCCTGTCCGGCGATCTGACGCCGCTCCACCGTGTTGTTCTGCAGTTCGACACGCTTGTCTACGACGACGGCCGGACCGTGGACATGACGACAGCGGTGAAGACGGAGATCCCGAACCTCAAACGCACGTCCGCGCCTCCGACGGAGAAGGAGACCGAGACCAGCGAGCCGGGTACTATCCAGCGCGCGGAGCGTGAAGCGAAGAACTACGTCAAGCAGTCGGTGTCGGATGCCAAACAGAAAAGTCGCGACATCCTCGCCGAGATTACGCAGCCTGGACGCACCGAGCGCGCGAAGCAGGCCGTGATCGATCGGCTCCCGTACCATCCGCAGGCGATCAGCGGAGGCACTGGTTACCGCGTCGAGCTGATGGATCCGCTGGATTTCGGGCGCGCGACGCCCACCGAACCGGCGTCCGCGGACGCCCGCCCCGCGCCGTCGAGCATCCTCAACGCCCGCCTCGTCACCACCCTCGATTCATCGAAGACCCCAAAGGGCACGCCGATCCGCGCTGTCGTGAGCGAGCCCGTGTTTTCCGCCGGCCATCAATTGATCTTTCCTGAAGGCACCACGCTCGAAGGCGAAGTCACCTTCGCAACGCCGGCGAAGCGATTTCATCGGAACGGTCAGCTTCGGTTCCTGTTCGAGCGCGTTCAGCTCCCATCGGGCGAGCCATCGGCGCTGCTGGCGTCACTCGAATCCGCGCACACGAGCGGCGACGATCGCCTGGTGCTGGACGATGAGGGGGGCGCGAAGCTCGAGAATTCAAAGACGCGATTCATCGCACCGGCGCTCGCGCTGCTGGCGCTGCGCGGGAACCTCGATCGTCACGATCACCTGGATCCCGACGGCGATGGTCACGTGATTCACTCGAACAATCCGGCGGCGGTCAGCGCCGGGGGCTTCTTCGGCCTCGGGCTCCTGGGCATTCCCCTCAGCCACATGGCGCCGCCCGTCGGTCTGGCGTTGTCGATCTTTGGCGCCGCCAAGACCGTCTACTCGAACATTCTCTCGAAAGGCCGCGAGGTACAGTTCACCGCCGACACCCCGATTTGGCTCCAGCTCGCGCCCGGACCCGCAGACGCGCAGTGACAGGCTTTCGTCCGCGGGAAGCCGTCGCCGTGCTCCTATTGCTGAGCGCCGCGGGCACCGGCGCGCAGGCCCCCGTCTTTCGATCGGAGACACGCCTGGTCGTGCTCCATGCGTCCGTGACCAACAAGCGCGGCGAACTCGTGACGAATCTCGACGAGCGCGCGTTTTCCGTCTTCGAGAACGGCAAGCGCCAGCCCATCATGCTGTTCCGGCGCGACGATATTCCCGTTTCGATCGGCCTGCTCATCGACAACAGCGGCAGCATGCGGTCCCTTCGGTCGAGAGTGGAAGCTGCCGCGCTGGCCTTCGCGCGAGCGTCGAACCCGGAGGACGAGATGTTCGTCCTCAACTTCGCCGACAAGACGCGGCTCGATGTACCAATGACAAGCGATCCGCGAGTACTCGAGCGAGGTATCGCCCGCGTCGATTCGATCGGGGGAACCGCGATGCGGGACGCGCTCGAGGCCGCCGAGAGCTACCTTCACGATCACGCCAAGCAGGATCGTCGAGTGCTGCTGGTCATTACCGATGGCATCGACAACGCCAGCACGGCCACCGCCGGCGTCATACAGCGACAGGCCGAGCAAACTGAGACGGTCATCTACGCCATCGGCCTGTTCCACGATCAGGACGAAAGCCGGGCCAGTACCGGCCGCCACGAGCTCAAGGACCTGACCGAGCGGACAGGCGGCGTCGCATACTTTCCGCAAGACGTCGAGCAGATCGAGTCCGTCGCGGTCGGCCTCGCTCACCAGATCCGACGTCAGTACACCATCGCGTATGCGCCGACGAACCAGGCGCTCGATGGCTCCTACCGCGGCATCCGGGTGACCGTCAGCGGTCCCGACCGCTACACCGTCAGAACCAGAGCGGGGTATCGCGCGGTCACTGGCGCGCCGGAGACCGGACATCGCTAACAGTCAGTCCGTTTCCCTGACGACCGTCTCGCACTCACCGGTGAGCCGGGACCCAGCGCATGCCAGCCGCGAACGTCGGCTTGTAGAACTCCCGCTGCACGACTCGCCTGAGCCAAGTTGGTCACCCGTGGCACACCTTGAAACTTCATGTCCACCTGACTTCCCGGGATCGGAACCAACATGCACGAGTGGGGAAGAGGCTGCCGCTCGGCGTATTCAGCAACCATCTCCCCAAACCACTCCACCACGTCCTGAGAACTAGGCGACGCCATCGGTAGTCGTCAGATGCGTCGAAGAAGAAATCACCGGCAGCGGCATTGACGCGACTCGCCGGCAGAAGCAAATTCGCGTCTGCTCCGACCTCGACTTGCACGAAAAAGCGATGTTGATCCCGCGAGCTCTTGTCGTTGTTGTGAAGAAGCGGCCCGGTTCCGTTTCACGTTCACCAGAGCCCATCACGCTGAGCCCGCAGCTGCGGGATCTGCTGATCTTCTTTGTGGACCACGCCGGCAGCCTCGTCACCAAGGACGAACTCCTCAATGCGCTCTGGCCAAACGCGAACGTCACCGAAAACGCCGTCGCACACGCCGAAAAAGTGGCACGCCGCGGCTATCGCTTCATCGCGACTGCCGAAAATGTGCGGGCAGCAGCACAACCCACGACCACACCGCGCGATGAAGAACGACACGAGCCCGACGCGCCGACGTTCGCCGTGCTCGACTTCGCCAACGTGACGGAAGATACCGATGCGTCATTGGCCTCGCTGCCGGCCCTTCACAGGACGTTTCGATCGATGGGATACTGCCCCGTTTGCCGGTCTGGGGGCGCGTAGAATCCTTCGCGCGGTGAAAGGGAGACCTATGACGAACAAGATGTGGGCACGTCGGTCGTTGATGTCGGGGATGAGCGCTGTCGCAGCCGCCTTTGCTCTTGGCGCCCGCCCGGCGAGCGCGCAGACCGCAGCCGCCCCATTCCAACCGGCCCGCCACCCGCAGGACGAGTGGTTAGACAAGATTCCGGGGAAGCACCGCGTCGTCTTCGACGTGATCTCCTCACGCGGCGTCCCCGAGGCACTTCATTTTGCGAACAACATCTACGTGGGGAACAAAACCATGTATGGCCTCGACGAGGCCGACCTCGCTGTGGTCATTATTCTCAGACACTCCGCCACGGCGTTTGGCTACTCCGACGCCATTTGGGCGAAGCACGGCATGGCCCTGGCGCAAGCCACCAGTTACACCGATCCCAAGAGCGGCGAGTCGCCGAGAGTCAACCCGTTCAACGCGACCCGCATCGAAACAATCAACGAGATGGCCAAGCGCGGCGTGCAGTTCGGTGTCTGCGACACGGCCAGCCACGGCCTCGCGCGCAGGATCGCGGGCTCGAGTGGAGATGTCGATGCAACCTACAAGGAGATGGTCGCCAACATGATCCCCAGCAGCCGCCTGCTGGTGGTTGGCGTCATCGGCGTCACGCGAGCCCAGGAATACGGCTACAGCGTCGTGCACGCGGGCTAGCTAAGCTAGCGAGCACGACCCAACCAGAATGTGGGAAGGATACATGCGCCCGCCCATCGATACGGCGTCGAGGCCTATCACCCAGTAGTCGCAATAGACCATCGGCAGCCCTGGGAGGAAGCCAGGCACGCTTCTCACAAAGGCTCGCACTGGCAGTACGAGCGCGAGTGGGAGGATGTTCAAGATGGGTTGCAGGAGAGCGCGTCACATTCAACAACCACAACGCCGATCCGCGCGAGTTTGCCTCCGTCGCGATCCAGGGTTGGTAAACAGATCGCCGTTACTGAGGGGACCTGCCCCCGTCCGCCTCCCCCCGGCTCCTGCGCGTATACTCAGGTCACATGTGGCCCTCACTCCCGGTTCGCGCCTCGGCGTCGATGACATCGCCGCGCAGATCGGCGTGGGCGGAATGGGCGAGGTCTATCGCGCGGCCGACAGCAACCTGAAGAGGTCGGTGGCGATCAAAGTGCTGCCCGCCTCAGTCGCCGGCGATGCGGATCGCGTGGCTTTCAGCGCGAACCCAAAGTCTTCGCGGCCTTCAACCATCCGAACATCGGAGCGTCTACGGGCTCAAGAAAACACCGGACTTGACGGCGCTCCTGAGGGAACTGGTCTCGGGGGCGAGGATCTGTCGCAACGCATCGCGCCAGGCGCCATTTCGGTCGATGACGCCTTGCCGGTCGCGAAGCAGATCGCCGAGGCGCCAGAAGCGTCGCCAATCGCCCCCGCAGCGTGAAGGACTGCCATTCGGAAGCAGGGGCAGTGCCTTGGTAAGTTAAATACAAGAGACGAGATTCTAATGATCACTATCCTTGGAGCAGGCGGCGCCATCGGCAACGAACTCGTCAAGCTTCTCGCGGCGAAGAACCAGCCGTTCCGCTTGGTTGGCCGCAATCCAAAGGCGACGCCGGGCGCGACCGAAACCATCGCGGCCGATCTGACGGATAGAGATCAGACCGTTCGAGCCGTCACGGGCTCGAGTGTCGTGCACCTGCTCGTGGGTCTCAAATACGATCGCAGGGTCTGGCAGGACATGTGGCCGCGGATCATGAGCAATACCATCGAAGCCTGCAAACGCGCCGGCGCCAAGCTGATCTTCTTTGACAACGTGTACATGTACGGCAAGGTGAGCGGGCCAATGACCGAGGAGACGCCGTTCAATCCGTGCAGCAAGAAAGGGGAGATCCGCGCGAAGATCGCGACGATGCTGATCAACGAGTGGAAGTCGGGTGCGCTCGCCGCGATGATTGCCCGATCCGCCGACTTCTACGGCCCCGACACGCAGAACGCCGTTCCGAATCTTCTCGTCTTTCAGCCTTTCGCCCGAAAGCGCAAAGCGTCATGGCTCGTGAATGATGCCGTTCCGCACTCCTTTACCTACACGCCGGACGCCGCGCAAAGCCTGGTGCAGCTGGCCGGACGGCCAAACGCGTGGAATCAGACGTGGCATGTCCCCACCACACCCAATCCGCTCACAGGGAAAGAATTCGTCGCGCTGGCGGCGAAGGAATTCGGCGTCGTGCCACGCCATCGCGTGTTGAGCCGGCCGATGCTCCGGATTGCCGGCTGGTTCGATCCGCTTGTCGCCGAATCCTACGAGATGCTGTACCAGAGCGATGGGCCGTATCTCTTCGATTCCAGCAAGTTCGCCAGAGAGTTCGGCTTCGCCGGTACGCCGTACGCTGACGGCATTCGCACCACTGCCGCCTCATTCAGGCGGGAAGCGCACCGATAGGTCCTTGAAAGTCGCGAAGGGTAGAGTGATTCGCCTGGCGGCGCAGGTTGACAGGCCGTCGCGAGCAGACCGGAGGCGCTTCCATGCGGATCACTAGGCGCGAGTTTGGCGGATTGGCGGCGGCGTCATTGGGGAGCGCGATGTTCCCGCGAGCGGGCGAGGCCGCGGGGCCACTGTCTGACATGCCCACGGGCGCGATCGACGCGCACAACCACATCGTCGGGCCGCTGTCGAAATACCCGATGGCCCCGAACCGCACCTATACACCGCCGGAGGCGTCCGTGGCGCAGCTGCGCGCGCTGCGCACCCAGCTTGGCGTCGCCAGGAACGTGATCGTGCAGCCGAGCTTCTATGGCTTCGACAACTCTTGCCTGATCGACGCGCTCCGCGAGCTCGGCGCCTCCGCGCGCGGCATCGCCGTCGTGCCGGTCGATGTGACGGACGCGGAATTGCGGCGCCTCGCCTCGCGCGGGGTCACCGGCGTGCGTCTCAACCTGGGCACCTTCGGCATCCGTGACCCCACGGCGGCTGCGGACGCGGCGCACGCCTTCGACACGCGCCTCGTGCCGCTCGGGTGGCACATCCAGATCAACACCGACCTGTCGGTCATCGATGGCTTGGCGCCGATGATCGCCGACCTCAAAGTGCCCGTGGTGTTTGATCATGTCGGCAACGCGGATGCGGCACTGGGCGTCGATCAGAAGGGCTTCGGTGCGCTCGTCGCACTCGTGAAGGCGCGGAATACGTATGTGAAGCTCTCGTTACCCTACAATCTCTCGAAGCGCGCTGATTGGGCCGATGTCGTGCCGCTGGCGAAAGCGTTGATCGCCGCGGGACCGGATCGGATGCTCTGGGGCACCAATTGGCCGCACCCCGGTCGCGCGCGGAGTGGCATCAACGTGATCACGCCGTATCAGGTCGTGGACAATCCGCAACTCCTCACGCATTTTGCGCAGCAATGCCCGGATCCAACGATGCGCAAGGTGATCCTCGTCGATACGCCGCAACGCCTCTACCGGTTCGCGTAACCGCGGTTCGCGCGAACGACACTTGGCAGCCCAAGAACCAAGGCGAGTCGTGCTGAGCACCGGTCGGGCTGTTGCAGGATCGGAATCTGCGAAGAACTGAGCGCACCGTCCATAGGTCCTGCCTGGTTGCGAAGGGTAGAGTGAGTTCCACAGGAGTGTTCGTTCGCCACTACGGCGTTGATCGCTAGCCACCTGACGACTACGAAGCTCTTGGGCCTGGGTTCCGTTTAGGCCCCCAATTCTTCTGTAGGGCAGCCATGCCCGGGGCGCCTATCAGCAGACGTGCCGAAACACGAACCCCCGCGACTTGAACAGAAGCAACGTCGACGCGGCGGCGTCGGTTCGACGGCTCGCTACTCGCAGCCCAAGGCGGTCTAGTCTTTCTTCTCTGCTGCGCGCGCACGGCAACCTCGTAGATCCTCTCGTCAGTGCGCTTGAGGTGAATGACTCCCGTCCACGGGCGGGCCCACGTGGACGGATCGGTAACCGTGATTTCGTAGGTGATCGTATCCGCGTCGACTCGTCTGAAACGCTCCACGAGATGCAGGTTCTCCGCCGACCCCATGAAGTGCGACTTGGGTGAGAAGTTGGTGGTGTCCACCACAAGCGTCTGGCCTTCCCAATGTCCCCGCGAGTCGCCGTTCCAGCAGGTGATGGCCTTGGGCAAGTGCGGCCGTCCGTCGAGTGGAATGATCCACGCCTCGTGAATGAACTCCGTTGTCAGGACGAACGTACTCGGGAGTCTGCACAATCTCGTAGTAGCTGTACGGGCCGGCGACGTAATTGCCCCCGAGCCGCGGCGTGCCGAAGGTGATACAGCGGCGATCGAGGCTGAGGTCTTCGGGATCTGTCGGATTGAAACGAACGCGCGACGCAGCAAACGCTGACGCGCGCTCAGCACCCGGGGGCGTCAGCGCCGGAATCCGGCCGTCTGGCGGATCCACGATAAGCGAAGTGCAGTTGTCGAACTCGCGCTCGATCGTATCGTCTCCGCCGGCCGTGGCGTTCGGGCTCGTGTAGCGGTCCACGTCGGCGAGCGCCGCCAGGAAGACGGCGTCGCCGGCGGGGAAGCTCCCGGCATCCAAGGAAAATGGGCGCCCTCTTCGTTGGTGGTTTCGGGGTGATGCTGAGAGTCAGCGATACAATAGCGAGCAGCCCGGAATGCGCGCACCGACCTGATGGTTGCACATCTGCCGCGTCTGTGCTGAATCGAGGAGCGTCTGATTTGGCCGCGGCTGAGCTCATTCAGAGTACGGTCGTCGGTCGCGGGCGCCGCGCTGGAGGGCCTATCCATGAGCTCAAGCCGAGCGAGCCTCAGCACGCGAGTCACCGCCGCGGTCTGCGTCGCGCTCCTCATCCCCTCAAACGTCGTCTCTTCCGCATTGCCGCATCCACAGGCCGCGACGACGACGTCATCGGCGGCGAAGATTCCCAGCGACCAGCTCGATTCGCTAGTGGCCCCGATCGCCCTCTATCCGGATCCGCTCCTGGCGCAGACGCTTGCCGCCTCGACGTACCCTCTCGAAATCATCCAACTGCAACAGTGGATGGCCAAACACCCCGACTTGAAGGGCGAGGCCCTCGCCACCGCCGTCGAGAAGGAAGATTGGGATCCGGCCGTTCAAGGGCTCGCCGGGCTGCCCGACGTCGTCAAACGCCTGGGCGATGACATCAAGTGGACGACCGACCTCGGCAATGCCTTCCTCGCGCAGCAGAGCGATGTAATGGACGCCGTGCAGCGCATGCGCAAGAAGGCCTCCGATGGGGGAAACCTGAAGACCACCGAGCAGCAGAAGGTCACGACCCAGGTTGTCCAAACCAAGGAAGTCATCGTCATTCAGCAATCCAATCCGCAGGTGATTTACGTCCCGGCCTACAACCCCGTGGTCGTCTACGGCCCTCCGATTTATCCCTACCCGCCTATCTACTACCCGCCTGCGGGCTACTACGCGGCAGGTGTCGCAATCGGATTCGGTGTGGGCATCGCGATGGGCGCATTCTGGGGCGGCGGGTGGGGCTACGGCCCGCGATGGGGCTATGGCAGCGTCAACATCAACGTGAACAACCGGTATGTGAACCACTACAACCGCTACAACAGCTACAACCGGTACGGCGGCAACTGGAATCACAATCCGGCCCATCGCGGCGGTGCGCCATACGCGGATCGCAACACGGCGAACCGCTTTGGCGGCACGGCGCGGGGCGATTCACTGGCGACGCGACAGACGACGGCCCGACAGAATTCGGGCGCGTCCGCGCGAACACAGCCTGCCGCCGGGACCAATCGGAGCGGGAGCGCCGGTGCGAATCGTGCCGGCGCGTCGCCCGGCACAAACCGCGGCACGGCGAGCGCGGGCAGCGGCGACCGCGTCGGCAATCGCAGCATCCCGAGCAGCCAAGGTTCCTCCAGCCGAAACGGCAACGCTTTCGGCGGCGCCTCGAGCAGCCGCCCGAGCAACGGCGCCGCCCGCAGCAGCAGCCAGCGCGGGTCGGCCAGCGTGGGCGCGTCGCGCGCACGCACCGGCGGCGGTGGACGACGGAGGTAACGGGCCATGACGAATCCACGAATGACCTCAGCCTCAGCGCGATCAATGGCGGCGCGGCGCCTCGCCGTGACGGCGCTCGCCCTCGGCTTCTTTGGTGCGCCAGTGATGTTTTCGCAGACTGCCTCGCCGCCGAAACCGACCGCGAAGCCGGCCACCGCGGCCGTTCCGCCGCCCGGCGCCAGGGCATTCCAGACTGCGCAGGCTGCCGCAAGCGCGCTCATCCAGGCGGCGTCGAACTTCGACGAACCGGCGCTCGCCGCGATGTTCGGTTCAGACGGCAAGGATCTCGTGAGGACCCGAAGACCCTGTTCGCGACAAGTCCTACGCCCTCGCGTTTGCCTCGCTCGCGCAGGAGGGGCACGCGGTCGTCGTGAGTCCGACAAATCCCAGCCGGGCCACGCTGCAGGCAGGCCGGGAACGCTGGCCGCTGCCCGTGCCGCTCGTGAGGATTGCGGGCAAGTGGTATTTCGACGCCAAGGCCGGACGCGACGAGATCCTGTTCCGCCGCGTCGGCGCCAATGAACTCGACGCGATCGAAGTGTGTCGCGGGTTCGTCGAAGCGCAGAAGGAGTACGCCCTCGACCTGCACGATGACTCACGGGTGCACCAGTACGCGCAGCGCATCATCAGCACGCCCGGCAAGCAGGATGGCCTGTATTGGAGGAACGCCGACAGCACCGACGGCGGCCCCATCAGCGAAGCGGTGGCCCGGGCGATCGAAGAAGGCTACGCCGTGGAAACGGCATCCGCGTATCACGGCTACCTCTTTCACGTCTTGAAGGGCCAGGGCTCCGCCCCACCGCTGGGCGAGCTCGACTACGTGATCGGTGACACCATGATCGGCGGGTTCGCGCTGATCGCGACGCCCGCGGAATACGGCGTCACCGGCGTGCAGACATTCATCGTCAATCACGACGGCATCGTGTATCAAAAAGATCTCGGGCCGGACTCCGTGGCCCTCGCCAGGCAGATGAACCGTTACAACCCCGACAAGACGTGGATTCACACGAACGACGCGTGGGCGAAGTAGCGTTTCCGCAACGCCGGCGGCGGTCGTAGGGACGTCGTGTTGACCGCGAACCTCTTTGCAAACCCTCAGCTTTCTGATTGTTTGTATATTCCACATACGTCACGTAACCTCGGCGCTGAATGAACCGACGAGCATTTCTGAAAACAGCGGGTGGCAGTCTTGGCGCGTTCGCTGGAGCGCGCGACTGGACGCTCGATGCGAGTCAGCGGTCGACGCGCAACGCCGTGCCCGACGTGGTCGTCGTGGGCGCTGGCGCGTTCGGCGGGTGGACGGCGCTGTATCTGCAGGAGATGGGCGTTGCCGTCACGTTGATCGATCAATACGGCGCTGGGAATTCACGCGCCAGTTCGGGAGGCGAGACGCGCCAGATCAGAGCCGGGTACGGCGATCGTGAGATGTACACCCGGTGGGTCATTCAGGCCTTCGATCGCTGGAAAGCGCGGCAGGCGGAGTGGGGAAGAACGCTGTTCTTCCAGACCGGCGAGCTCTCGCTGAATCCGGAGTGGACGCCGTACTTGAAGAGCTCGAAAGCGACACTCGACAAGCTCGGCGTCGAGAATTACGTGATCAAACACGACGACCTCGTGCGGAAGTATCCGCAGGTGAAGGCCGATGGCATTGATTTCGGCTTATTCGTGCCGGGCACTGGCGTCCTCAAGGCACGCGAAGGATGTGTGGCGGTGGCTCAAGCGTTTCAGCGGAAAGGCGGCCGGCTCATGGTCGCGAAAACCGAACCCGGGAGGCGGAGCGGCCGCGCATTGCAGGATATCTCGCTCGCGACTGGGGAGCGCATCTCCGCTCACACGTTCGTGTTTGCGGCTGGTCCCTGGCTCCCCAAGCTGTTCCCGGACGTCATGAAGAAGAAGCTCGTCTCACCGAAGCGCGAGGAATTTTTCATCGGAACACCACCCGGCGATGAGCGGTTCACGTATCCGAATTTTCCCAACTGGGCCGTGGGTGGTGCCTACGGGTTCCCGAGCATCGAAGGCCGCGGCTTCAAGATCGCTCCAACGTTCGACGACGTGTTCGTCGATCCGGATGCGCAAGAGCGTCTCGTCACGCCGGACGAAGTCGCGAAGGTTCACGAGTTCGTAGGGCGCTGGTTCCCGGCTCTGAAAGCTCAACCCATCGTGGAAACCAAAGTGTGCCAGTACGAAAACAGCGTCGACGAACATTTCATCGTCGATCGTCACCCCGCATTCGACAACGTGTGGCTGGTTGGCGGTGGCTCGGGACACGGGTACAAGCACGGGATCATGCTCGGGGACTACGTGGCGAACCGCGTCCTCGGCCAAGACAAGAGCCCGGATCTGGCCGCGACATTCAAGCTCAAAGACCGGACGTTCTGAAACTGCGTGAGGCCCCGAGCTTGAAGCTAATCCGTGAGGCGGAACTGTTAGACTGGCTCCGCCAGAAGTCCACGCCGTCGCTAGAAGGGTAATGAGCGATGAGCGTGACAGTCAGACCGTATCGCAAGGGCATTTGGCAGGTCGATGTGCTGTATCGGCTGCCGAATGGAACACCTGCCCAGGACCGTCGACGGGTGCGCGTGACGTCCAAGTCGGCGGCGCAACGTTGAGGCGAGGCGCGCGAGCGACATGTGCTCGTTCACGGGCCCACCTGCCAGCAAGAAAGGAGGCGCCCACACTCGAACAGTTCGCATCGCGGTGGCTCGATGGCTACGCGCGAGCGAGTCGTCACAAGCCGTCCGGGATTGCGGCGAAGGAGACGATCCTCAAGGTCCACCTGGCGTTTCGTGCGCGGCCAATGATCCGACCTTCTGCTGCCTGAAGAGAAGTGGGTATAAGGTCCCGGTGTACACAACAGGTGCGAATGGCCCGATTCAAACAGGACTGTTCGCCTGCTGTGACGATTCAACTAACGTGGGTTGGGCCACTGGTTCTATCGGTGTAGGGGGAGACTGCGACTGCGGGACTCTTGAATAGGAACCCCACTGCGCAACTACTAGCTGTCCCAAAATCCTCCCGAACATAAAGCCGACTTTCTCCCAGTTCCTCTAAGGCGGTCATGGCGGAGACCAATAGCTCTTGGACTTCGCGGAACAACGACGAAGAAGAAGAAACGATAAGGGAACCGGCGTTGGCACACATCAGGACTGAAGTACAGTCAGGCGACGTCGTGCAAGGCGCGAAGCCCCCCGGCTGGGGGAATGACGGTCTTGCGACCTTTTTCGACCTCGCGAGCGATAACGTCCTCGGAACACCCCGACAAGTTCCGAAACGCGCGATGAGCCGAATTCGCGGCGGAGCACGTGGGTCGGCCAACCGGTGCAGCGTGATGGTGGACTGGTCTGGGAACCGCTGCTCTCGGCCGACACCATCACCACCACGATGCTGGCGCGGGCGTACCGTGTCTATGCGGCAGCAGCGGCACAGATCGCGACTTGCAACGGATTCGGAACACATTCGACACGCTCGAGGGGGTCAGCGAAAGCCTTGGTCAATGCGTCGTTGCCAACGGCGGCACAGACCACACCCGTGGCGGTGTAACAGCTCGAAGAAATTGTCAACTAACGACGCGGGATGTGAGCGCGGAGCAGTCGTCGGCGCTGAAGAATTCGTCGGTCGGGACGCGCGTGACTCATGTACGCGACGAACTATTGCGCCTGTCGTTGAGGGCTGGTGAAAGTTCGCCGGAAGACCTCATAGAGCTTTGTCCTTATTCACGCGAATCCAGCACACCCATTACGCGCGCAAATTTCCATGAGCCGTCACTTTGTCGCTTCATCACCCGGAGCTGCTTGCCCCGCATACTCACAGTCTTGCCAGTAACGTCCTGCGCCGCCGCCGTGAAATAGCCCCATTCGAACGCCCAATCGCCCGCGAGCTGAATATCCTTGACGTCAGGCTTGTACGACAAACTGCGGGGCCGCTTCGGATCGTGCTGCCATCGCTCGTCGTCGGTGTAAATCTGGACTTTCCCGACTTCGGCGGGGCCGCCAGCTTGCAGCCTGACGGCGTCTTTGTCCCAGAGCTTCGCGAGTTCATCGGCGCTGTCGGTGAGTGTGGTCTCGACGTCGAGTTGATGCAGCCGCTCGATCGCTTGTCGGTCGATCGACTCGTTTCGGGCGATGGCAGCCGGGGCCGCACAGGAGCAGCGCAAGCGACCCGGCCATAAGGATTTTGAGCCCGACAATCATACTCGAACGCCTCCTGTAATTCCTTGACCCACCGAATACCGACCGGTCGGATGCATTGTGAGTCGACCTAGCCATTCCACCCGAGACAGGGAGCACATTCGATCAGCGGCTGGTCGGGGGGATGATGCCGTTCATCCGCAGGTAGAGCACGAGCTGACCGTAGTGGTCCATTGTGTGCCACACGGCCGCATTCACAGCTTCCAGTCGATTGCTCCCCGCGTAGGGGCCCGCTGCACGCTGCAGCAGGTTGTCGGCGTTCGTCGCCACGATCTCCGCCTCCAGCATCTGGAACGAGCGCGTGAGATAGTCGACAATCTCTGCCTTGGTTTTCGCGGGGTTCGCTCCGCCCGTGTCGCAATGCAGAGGTATCGGCCCGTTACCGTTGATCTGCTTCGCCCAGCCCTCGTTCGAGCACGCGACGTGCTTCACCTGCTCGGCGAACGTGCGAACATCCTTGAATGCGCCCTGGCTCGGCTTGAAGGTCCACTTCGCTTCGGGCATCGCTTCGGCCAACGAAGTGAAGTCCATCTCGATCTGCTTCCACATGTAGTCGAGCGAATCCGGAATCGATTTGCGAACCCCGGCAGATTTCTGTGCGAAAGCAGGCACTCCAACCGACAGCAACGCAGCCAGGATGATGACGCGAGAAATGGCGGTCATATACCCGTTGTCCTTACTCGCGCGAGTCGAGCACACTCATGACACGCGCAAATTTCCATGAGCCGTCACTTTGTCGCTTCATCACCCGGAGCATCTTGCCCCGCATATTCACGGTGTTCCCAGAACTCTCCCGAACTGTCGCCGTAAAATAGCCCCACTCAAACGCCCAGTCGCCCGCGAGTTGAAGATCCTCGATGTCGTACTTGCCCGACAACATGGTGGACCGCTTCGGATCGTCTTCCCACCGCTTGTCGTCCGTAGAGATCTTGGTCTTCCCGACTTCGGCCGGGCCGCCGGCTTGTAGTCTGACGGCGTCGTTGTCCCACAGCTTCGCGAGTTCATCGGCGCTGTTGGTGAATGTGGCCTCGACGTCGAGTTGATGCAGCCGCTCGATCGCTTGTCGGTCGATCGACTCGTTTCGGCGATGGCAGCCGGGGCCGCACATGAGTAGCGCAAGCGGGCCGGCCATGACGATCGTTCGCGCTGTGAGTTCGAGAGTCATCAGCGACGCCTCCAACGACCAAGTACCCTCTCAACGACAAAGCTTCACTCTAACCTACGTGCGCACCGGTCATGCGTGACGGCGATTCATCGCTCAAGACGGTGCGTACGGTCGGTGCCGCAGCGGCCAGCAGGAAGCCAGTCACGGCACTGGCGCCCAGTAGACAAACCACTTCGCGGCGAGTCATCTCGCGGAATCTTCGTTCGTTCATCGAAGTCTCCATCGACGGCTCGAGCTGCCGGGACGAACGCTCGTGCGCCCGCCTTTCGCGGGTCGGGGTCACATCCCGACAGTGACCGGCACGGATGCCGCCGTCTTGTCCCACATGATCATGATCTTGCCGCCAGCGTCGGTCATGTCGGTGAATGCCCACGTGAGCTGATCGACCGACCACGGCAGCGTCGACGCCGTCATCGGCGCGCGCACGACGTCTTTGTCCGGTGTATAGCCGAACGCTCCCCAAATCTCGGCAGTGTTCTTCGGGTCGTGGCGCGTCTGCACCTTCCAGTTCGACACGATCAGCGTCCAGTGGCTCCGCTTCAGATCGATGAACAGCGTGTAGGTGCCGGGCGGGACCGTTTTGCCGTTGATGACGAGTGGCACCTCGGTCTCGAGCTGCGTCGACACGTTCGCGCCGGCGCGCCAGACGGGCGCACCAGGATCCGCGAGGAGCTTGGCATAGTTCGCACCCGAGCCGCCGAACACGTCGCGTCCGCGCTTGATCGGACGGCCGTACAAATCTCGATCCACTTCCCACCTGTGTAGACCGGTACCGGTTTCGCGCTTAGGTCGTACGTGCCGAGGACCTCCGTCGCGGCCGTGCCGGCCGGGCTCGCGTCCCGTTCGCCCTGTGGGAGGACTCCCGCGGTCGCCACCATAGCCGCGATGCCCGCTGCAATCAGACTGGACTTCATGTCGCGCTCCTCCGTTGTGCCTCGTCAACGGTACGCATCGGTTGCCCATGCTAGAGGGCGCGGGTCACATCGACAACGCGCGAGACACGATGGGCAGCATCCGTGTGATTTCCTGTGCCGTTTCTGTGATTTCTGGAACCGGTTGATCGCGTGACGCGAGCGAGTCACGATGACGCATGCAGCCGGATGGCGTGCGGACATCCCGAATCGTCGCGCTCGCGCTCCTGGTGGGGACGTTCTTCGTCGTACAGGAAGTGCTCATCCAGCTGGCCGCGGGCCGTCCGGTCGGTGTCCTCGACGACATCGAATTCGGGCTGCAGTTCTGGGCTGTGTGGGCGCTCTTGACGCCGTTCGTGTTACAAGCGCTCCGGCGGTGGCCGCTCGACGCGAAGCCGATGCACGTGCCGATCGTCGCGCATGTGAGCATCGCGGCGGTACTGGCGTCGGCGCACTCGATCCTGACGCTCAGCCTGCGCCCGATCGCGCAAACGCTGTTCGGGTCAGCGTCGCTGCGTGAGGCGCTGCACCGGAACGCCAGCCCCGTCGCGTTCACCGCGGGCGTCTTCAGTAGCGCGGTCTTCTACGCAGTAGCCGTCATGGTGTACACGGCGATGCGCTTTCAGACGATGAGCACGGCGTTGCGGGCAGAGCTGGCGCAGTCCAAGCTGGACACGTTGCGATCGCAACTTCGGCCGCACTTCCTCTTCAATACCTTGAACGCCATCTCGGTGTTCATGACCGAAGATGCGGACAAGGCGCGCCGGATGCTGCTGCACCTGTCGACACTGTTGCGTCGGAGCCTCGACGAAGAGGCGCACGAGGTCCCCCTCCGGCAGGAGCTCGCCTTCGTCGACGACTATCTCGAGATCCAACGTGGGCGATTTGGGGATCAATTGCAGGTCCGGATGGACATCGCCCCGGCGGTGCTCGACGCGCGCTTTCCCGTGTTTCTGTTGCAACCGCTGCTCGAAAACGCGATGGAGCACGGGAGGTCCGAAGACAACCGAACGGCCATCGCGCTGTCCGCCACACGCGAAGACGGTGAGCTGCGGGTGACAGTCGAGGACAATGGACCCGGTATCCGAGACGCCTCGGTGGTCCGCGAAGGCATCGGTCTCCGCAACACCCGGGCGCGGCTGGATCAGCTCTACGGCACCGCGGCGTCCGTGCGGTTCGAGACCCCGAGCGGAACCGCTGAATCGCACGGCACGCGCGTCGAGATTCGGATTCCATTCAGCGAGATGCCGCGATGAAGGTCCTCATTGTCGATGACGAGCCGGTCGCCCGCCGTGGGCTTCGCCGGCAACTCGCGCAACTCCCTGGCGTAACATGCGTCGGAGAGTGCGGTAGCCGCCGGGAGGCCGTGGCGGCCATTCGCGATCGACAACCCGACGTCGTACTCCTCGACATCCAGCTCGGTCGGACGAGCGCGTTCGAAATCGTAGAGGAGATCGGCGTCAATGCGATGCCGTTGGTGGTTTTCGTCACGGCCTACGATCGGCACGCCGTCAGAGCGTTCGAGGTGCACGCGCTCGATTACGTCCTCAAGCCGGTCGATCCTGATCGACTGCGTGAGGCGATCGATCACGCGGCATCGACATTGTCGCTGCGACATGCAGTGTCACTGGCCGATCGACTCGAAGGATTGCTCAGCGAAGTGCGGCGGACGATACGCGACGGAAGCTCTCCGGCTACTCCCGTACCGGAGCACTTTGCCGTGCACGATGCGGACGACCGCGTCTCGCTGTTGGACGTCGACCATATCGAGTGGTTCGAGAGCGCCGGCAATTACGTCCACGTCCACAGCCGCGGCCGGTCATATCTCATGCGGACGACCATGGATCGCGTCGCGCAACGGCTCGCAACGCGAGAATGGTTCATCCGCGTCAGACGCTCTGCGATCGTCAATGTCCGAGCGGTTGCATCGCTCGAGCGCAACGGAAAATCCTCGTTCATCGTGCACCTGCGGAGCGGCGCCACCGTCATCTCCAGTCGCTACTATCAACCGGCGATTCGTCGTCTCCTGCACGACAGCCGGCAGTAGGCGTCGCGCACGAGCTGGGCGGATGGTCATTTGCCACGAGTCCCCGAATGCCGGTTTCCATCGCGCAGCGTCCTCATCGTCGTGAACGCACGTGAACGGTTGCCGTGATCCTCGTGCCGGACTGCGAGTTGCCGGTCATGGTGACACCCGCGCCGATTTCATCAGCGCGCTCGCGAATGTTGCTCAACCCGCAATGGCGCCGTTGACCGCAGGGCGCGATTGCCGGCTTGTGCATCACCCATCAACAGCACGCGCGTTGTTCCAAGGTCGAGGCGGACGACGATCGTGTTCTCGTTGAAAGTTGAATGTGTCCCACCGTCCGCGTGCAGGATGGTCATCGTGGCCTGTTGGCCGAGTGGCATCGGCGTATTCGTGATTCGGCTCGCCAGCGTCATGGTGACGGTCGTGTCTGGCGCCGGATCCTCATAGCAGCCAGGCGGTGGGAGTACCCGGAAAGTGAACCGGCATCGCGCCCCGTCTTGCAGGGCGCTGTGGTACACGAATACTCGGCCTGCCGCTAATCGCTGTAAGGAACGCGCGATAGCCGCAGATGTTGTTGACCGCGCCCGAGTCCCAGACGTCATTGACAGTGTAGGTGCCGATCACATCAGGCAGGAGTTCCACATGGTCTCGATGCGGATGGCTCAGGAAGACGTGATTGAGTGTGGTCATCGCTGGATCGATGGCCTTCAAGTACGCGAGCACGCGATTGGAGGCGCCACGCGCCAGGTCATCGTTCGAGCCCCCATCGTAGAGCAGGTTGAAGTCTTGCCCACGGACCAACACACTCAGTCCGGTCCTGACATCGAGCACGTCGATCGTGAAACTCGGCGTCGGCGATGGTGTTAGAACCGGCGTGACGGGTCCACCGCTTGACACCACGCGCGTCCAGCGTTTCGAAACATACCCTTGCGCACCGTTCGCGAGCTGCACCTCGTGCCAGTTGGGGACCGAGCCAATGAGTTGAGCTGACTGGCCAGGCAGGAGCGCTCCGACCTGCGCACTCGTGCCCGAGGCGCTCGCGCGGACGATGACGCGTGTCGTAACGTCCGGCCCAGGCACGACGGTGTCCGCAGCAACGACACCTGTGCTTAGGAGAAGACTGGCGATGAGGCAACACAACACGCGAGTCCATCGCAGCTCGGACATAGGTGCCAGCCTTTCGTATGAAAGCGCGCGCAAGCCAGCCTTGGTGCTCTACCTGACGCACGCGCAATCAGATGGAACAGTGGCTCGCGAGAACCGCGAGATGATATGTCGGCTTCTAGGTGCGGGTCTGCGTTCATTCATCGCAGAAGTGTAGGAAGCGCACGCACTCGGCGGCCTCACACGCATTGGCTCGTTGGGACGTCGCGATCTACTAGGAGGTCCATTGGTCGAGCCGAAGGCCGGCGGTCCGACTCTCCCCACGACCCGCGCTAATGTGTCCTATAGTCAATGGTGACCGGTTCGCAAGCGAGTTGGGTCGCGATGCGTGTACACGCGGCTAACTCGTGCTCGACCCGATGATGGACATGCTCGTGTGCTCAACTCCGCAAACCTGCGCAGGCCCTCAAGGATCGACGTGCAATCATAGATGACCAAACAGCCGCCGGCGCAGGCAGTCCCGAAGGCACCGCCGCAATCGGTGCATGCCGACCCGATAGCGGGAGAGCTCGTCACCGAGTCGCTCGAGTACCGACGGTGGTCGGCAGGTCACAGTGTACGTCCCGTCGGAGCCGCCCGAGGCAATCGTGTTCGCCGGTGACGGTCAGTTGATCTCGCAGTGGGGCGGGTTCCTGGAGGCAGCCGACGTCCCGTCCACGATGATCGTCGGTGTACACCGGACGGCCGATGAGACGCGGCGGCTCCATGAGTACTCACCGGCCTTTGACGCGGATCGGTTCGCGGCACACGAGAAGTTTTTCGTCGAGGACGTCCGCCGATGGGCGCGGTCGCGTTTCGGAGTCGCGCTGCCCACCGAACGCACCGCGGTGTTTGGTGTCTCGGCGGGTGGCGAGCTCGCGCTCGCCATTGGGCTTCGGCATCCGGACGTCTACAGTGCGGTCTTCTCCGCGTCGCCAGGCGCAGGTTACCGACCGCCTGACGTGATGCCGAGTTCGATTCCGCGCGTATACCTCGTTGCCGGCACCCTGGAGCCGTTTTTCCACGACAACGCGACCCGGTGGATGGCCGCGCTGCGCGATGCAGGTGCGGACGTCGTAATGAGCGAGCGGGTCGCGTCGCACGACGACGCACTATGGCGAGGAGAGTTCCCGTTGATGGTGGCGTGGGCGTTTGGCCGATGACGCATCGCAGTGTTTAGTCGGTGGTCGCGCGCCCAGCTCGAACCGGAAGTTCACGACGCCTTCCTTGTCGCTGACCTCCTGCCTTGGAGCAGCGGCCAAGCTGCGACGCAGCTCCGACGCCCGGGTTACGACACTGCGACATCGAGTACTTGTTCCCTGACGGCTCCTTAGTCAACTTAGGAACTCGCCGATTCGCCCAAAACGGCTGGACGTCCCAAAAACCTTTACCGATTCCCAGTGGCTTTCGCCCCCGGTTGGCGGGGGTTGTCCGATGGAAGGGCCGTGTCCCAGAATCATGTGTTTCTGGGACATGTGTCGACGTGGCGCGCAACGCGTGACCTCCCCCGTCACGGCTCGAACTAATATCGCCTCATGTCGGAGGACCTTCCTTTCACACACCCGGAATACAAGTCTCAACCTCGCGTGCGGAGGCCTGGCCTCCATTTGTGGACGATCGTGAAGAGTGGTGCCGTCTTACGCTGTGAACTTCGGGATGACGCCCGCGCTGGTGGCGGCTCGGACTTGCAATTGTTCGATGCCGACCGGCTACTCAGTACGTCCCGCCGACCGACCGGAGAGAACGCCCGAGATGCCGGTGAATACGTGCGTTCCACTCATCTCCGCGACGGCTGGACTGAATTGCCTTCGTAGGACTCATCACACGGGACGCATCCGTGCAGACTTCGCCGGGCGTCTCGAAACTCGCCGCACCCCGAGGTGACGCGGCGCGGGATCCGCCGAGGGACCCACCCGGGTGGCGAGTTCCGCTGCGAACAGCGATCAATCGTCGGTCTCGGTGCTACGCCGGGACTTCCACCCCGGGCTGCTAGCGTCGACGACGTCCAGAAGGACCTAAGGCACGTTATAGCTGGCCAGGGGGATATCGCCGGGCTGACCCCACCAGAACACCGTCAGACCGGTCCAGGTGTCAAAGATCCTCAGAATCCAGAACACGCCGTTGCGCCATACCGCGATTTCTGCACTGCCGTCGACATCAACAAACGGTGTGGCAAAGTCGGTCGCCGTCAATCCATGGTATCCGCCCTCACCAGTCCTTTTCCTTTCTATTCCTTGCACCCGACTGTTCTGATGGAGTCAGAGCCTTGAATTGACTGCCCATCTGAAGTCTGTCCTCGAATGAAGGCCGTGGTCTGCCCGCATTGAAAGGCCGCGGTCTGAGTTAAAAAGCTAAGAACCAGGTCGGAGCGGCCGTCTCCATCAACGTCGCGTAAGATGAAGTCGACGGGTGTGGCTTCAGTGCCGGTAGGACCGAACCGCACGGTGTCGGGCAGAACTGTTGTCGCATCAAACCCATTTTCCGACAGGATGGCAACTTGAATGCGCCCCTTGCTCTTGGGGTTGATGTTATTCGCTTCGCTGTGTGGCCTGATCGCGATCGACACCGGACGGACAACTCGGAGCTGCGTTATCTGCGTGGACCAAATGTCTTCCGCGGAAACGAACTCCTGAAAGGTCCAAAAAGTAAACGGATCGCTCGGGTCGACGACTGTTGCACTGTAGTCTCCCCAGCGATTGCGGCCGCTACCAAAATCTTGGAAGTAATTCGCGAGACCTGACTTCAAACGCAGCGGCTCGCCAAAGATGGTACTCCCTGAGATCGTTTTACCGAGCACGGCGTAGCTACTGACGAATTGGGATTCACTCGAACCGTTGAACCCGATGACGACATCGCCGAACTTGTTAACGGCAATTGAGCCGTAGTAGAAGTCGACCTGGTCGTTGGCAATCAGACCCTCTTGGAGCAACAGGTTGGTCGCGGCATCGATCTGGAACCAGCGAAGCGCGGCGTGAGCACCGCTACTGACAGTGTGCACACCCCACAAAGCGCCGTTTCGCAAGACGACATTTGAATGGAAGATGTTGCCGTTGAGAATCTCAAGATTCGCTGTTATAGGTTGCCTGGCGCTCAACCGTGCAGAGAAGGGCGTAACAATAATGAACTTCAGCGGGCCAAGCGCCGGCGAGGTGATATCTCCGGTAATGCTCAAACGCTTGAAGACGTTCTCTGGAGTCGAGGCGCCTCCTGAGAGCACGGCTGCCGGGAGTCCAGTGTTGTCGAGATTCACGACGGGTTGTAAGGCAACGCCCGTGTCGCGACTCAGGTTGTTCTCAAACTTCGTCGCATTGACAGCTGTTGGCGCGGCCACGAGGAGATCATTCTTTGGAATTGCGACGATCGTCGTGTTCACTCCGACAGCACCACGGCCAGGAATTGGAAACATGTTCGCGGCGAGATAAACTCCGTCCGCATCCAACCCCAGCGTCGGGAAATCCGCCCATCGTTGATCTGTCGAGTCGCTATCGATGGCAAGTCCCGTCCACCCGGCGGTCGGATCCGAAGACTTCGATACTGCGACTAAGAAATCATTGTCGGCTGATTGATTGTCTGCAGACGAGGCGAACCACCTCTGACTGGAGGGGTCAAATAGCATTCGTGGATCAAAGGGAGAGCTGCTGAAGCTGACCCCTGCAGCCCGCCAGAATTCATCGAGAGAGCTTGTTTGGACTCGTACGCCGTCACTCTTTCGGTAGACGGAGTATCGGCCGTTGATGAATTCCACTATGTGGTCGGGGCCTACCGCTCCCATCGTGTCAGGCGGAATGAAGAAACTATCGACGAACAATGTGCTCGCCGTGAAATTCAGCCCAATGGTGAGGCCATCCGTCCACTCGGACTCGGTAGGAATTTCCGTCGACCCCGGATGGACCACAGTGCGGCCTGTCTCCACAGGCCCGGGAGTCTGACGTGGGTCCGTATCCCCGGCGACTGTCGGAGCGCTAGTTTGAGCCTGCTGAGCACCGACGCTTGGAATTGCGGACACCAGGAGCGCCATGCTCACGATCGTCGGGACCATCCCTGATGATGAGATCTTCATTGCTACCTCCATCTCCTGCATGAGGTGTCATTAGGATGAGAGCACTCAAGTTGAGCTCCTCTTTCAACCCTTGAGGACATGCGCAACCGACCGACGCTGAGGATTTACCGTCTGGTCGGTCCATCGCATCTCTCCAGACGATAGGAAACATTAAGACGACGTTGCGTTGGCATAACGCTCGTTCTGGTTCCTTGGGGCAGCCGCTTCCTCTTCGACAGCGCGGATAAGGAACTTTGTGCGCGCTCGATTCTACATTTCTTGTGCTGATTCCGAAATCGCCTTCACATTGGGACCACATCCCTAACCGTCGAACCGATGGGTTCGTGTGCGCGCCGCAGGCGTCATGGCTGGGGAGACCGACAACGCAGGACATCTTAAGGGAACGCTTGAGGGGAGCACGGAGCTGGCACGTGAGGGCTTCCGTATGTGAACGACATCTTGTGTTCGACATCAAGCTTCACGTGGATGCTGACGCCGCGTTGACGATTCATGCTGCGTCCCGCAGTGCGCGACGGATCTTCGGGAGAATAAACAAGCGTTCATCTCTCCCTGGAGACTCGAACCCGTGTTGCTCTCTCGACGACGCGCAGAGGCTCAGCACCTCAACAACGCGCACAATTCTCGCCAGCGGCGGCGTGACTCCGCGAGCATCATTCGAGTTTCAAGCGAGAACCTTCCGTGCTTCCAGTTCGCGCGCCGACTCCGTTCGAGACCCTCGGGTGTCCGAGGCCCCGTCGAAAGGCCACCGTGAAGGCGACACCGCCCGTTTGTCATCGCAGGGCATCGGCAGCCGGTTCCTCGGCGCGTCTTCGCGCCACAGCGGGGCGCTCTCCTAAAGTCACCCGGCGGATTGCCGTTCTTCAGCCACCCGCGCCGCTGGTCATGGGGTTGATCCGCCATCTTTGGCTCGCCTCCCCTTGGTGCGCGATCCCACGCGTCCTGCGACGACCGCCTGGCCGCCCTCGCTAACATTGACCTGCTGATACTGGACGACGACACGTTGCGTGCCCTTGGTCTTCAGCTTCTGCAGCACCAGGCATGCGTTCTGGTACGCGTCCATCATTCGCGCTGCAGCATTCGTGAAACGCACGACTTCACCCGGTTGGAGGCGATCGCTCTGACTTTTCTCGAGCAGGAGCATCGCCGTTAGATGCCCGGCCGCCATCTGGTGGCAGAGCATTTTCTCGAGGGAATTAGTCGCTCGCGCCGAGTGCGCCGCGTCAACCGCCGTTTGTAGGACACCGACACGTTCCGCCGCGGCCAGTCGTTTGCCGGAGGCGCCAGCTGAGACGGTCGTGGGATGGTCGAGCGTCTCGACGATCAACGAGGTCTGGAACGGACCCAACCCGTCCACCTCGCGTTCCTGCGGAATCGCCTCGCCGACGCTCACCTCAATCGGTTGGGCCGGCTGGAGCAATGCCTCGCCACTGGCGCGCAGCCGCTGCGCCTCTTTCGGATTCCATTCGAGCTCAAACAGCGACTGGCACGGGAGCGCGTCGAGTTCGTCGGCGTCTTGAAACGCGCGAATCGCCCGTTCGCCCGGCGTGCCAGGTTTCGGGGGGCCGAAGGCTGTCATAAGTGCCGCCGCTAGGCCCGTTTCCTCCAACCAGGGCCAAGGTGATTCGCTGGCAAGTCCACTCGGAACCGGAGGGTCGTTCTACTGTCAGCCGCTAGAGGGTGAAAGCGGAGCGGGCAAAGAGCGCCTGGCGCGGTTCATTCACGACGAATCAGCACGAACCGCGGGGCCGTTCCTCGCGATCAATTGCGCAGCCGTTCCCGAGACGCTGTTGGAGTCCGAACTCGTCGGACACGCCCGCGGCTCATTCACGGGTGCGTCGCAGGATCGCGCCGGTCTCTTCGAGGCCGCGAACGGCGGCACGCTTCTCCTCGACGAAATCGGAGATGTACCGCCGGCCATGCAGGTCAAACTACTGCGCGTCTTGCAAGAACGCGAGGTGCGCCGCGTCGGTGAGAACCGGGCGCGGACCATCAACGTGCGTGTCCTCGCGGCGACGAATCGCGATCTGCTCGCGGATGTCCATGGCGCGCGGTTTCGTCAGGATCTCTACTATCGCCTGAGAGTCGTGGAAATTGCCGTGCCGCCCTTGCGCCAGCGGCGCGAGGACATCTTGCCGCTGGCACGGCAGCTGCTCGCGGGTGCCGCGAAGCGATTCGGGAAGAAAGCGCCCGCTCTCGACCCGGAGGCGGCGAATCTGCTGCTGCGATACACGTGGCCAGGAAACGTCCGCGAGTTGGAGAACGCTTTGGAGCGGGCCCTGGCGCTCGCGCGGTCGGATCGCATTGGGGTCGATGACCTGCCGCCGGAATTGGGCGAGGCGCCTTCGACCGTTCAGACCGCAGACGACGTTCGCACGCTCGCGGAGGTGGAGCGCGACTACATCTCTGCCGCGCTGCGCGCCTCAGGAGGCAACCGCGCCAAGGCGGCGGAAAAACTGGGTATCGGGGCCGCGACGCTGTATCGGAAACTCAAGCAGGCGCGGCCATGAGCTGTCGCACCTTGACAGATTTGCTGTGACTAGAACATGCCATCCGAACACGATCTCGCCTTCCCCCGGCTGAGCCGGACCCAAATAGACGCACTTCGCCGCTGGGGTCACGTGCGCCCGATCGCGCCCGGCGACGTGCTGCTTCAGGAAGGTGACCGCGGGTTTTCGTTCTACGTGGTCCTGGAGGGAGCAGTCGAGATCGTCGAGCAGTCGCGCGGTACGCCGCGCCAGGTGACGGTTCATCAACCGGGGGAATTCACGGGCGATGTGGACACGCTGTCGGGGCGCGCCGCGCTCGTCACCGCGCGCGCGATCGCGCGTGGCGAGGTGCTGGAGTTGACCGCCGCCGCCCTGCGCCAGGCCGTGGACGCATTGCCTGAAATCGGCGAGATCGTGCTCAAAGCGTTCCTTACCCGACGCACGCTGCTCTTGAGCGACGGATTCGAGGGCATCAAGATCATCGGATCACGGTTCTCGCCGGACGCGCACCGCCTCAGGGACTTTGCGACACGCAACGCCATCCCGTTCACCTGGATCGATCTGGAGTCCGACGAACAAGCCGAGACGCTGCTTCGTCAGTTCGGCGTGCCGCCTTCGGCGACGCCGGTGGTGATCGGCCGCGAGGGCCGCTACCTCGCGAATCCGACGGTCGACCAGCTCGCGCATTGCGCTGGACTCGAGGCGACCATTGATCCATCCGAGCTGCTCGATCTCATTGTGGTCGGCGGAGGACCCGCCGGACTTGCCGCCGCGGTGTATGCGGCCTCGGAGGGTCTCGACGTGCTGGTCGTCGAGCGCGTGGCCGCGGGCGGCCAGGCGGGCACGAGTTCACGGATCGAGAATTATCTCGGTTTCCCCTTGGGCATATCCGGTCCGGAACTCATGCGCAACGCACTGCTTCAGGCCCAGAAATTCGGCGCGCGCATCACCGTGCCTGGCACCGTCCAGCGTCTCGGGATCGACGCCGGCGTACGCGTCATCACACTCGCCGACGGTACGAAGATCCGCGGCAAGTCCATCCTCGTCGCGACGGGTGTCGAGTATCGCCGCCTCGATGTGCCGCGTCTCGGTGACTTCGAGGGTGCCGGCGTCTACTATGCCGCAACGGACACGGAAACGAAGCTCTGTCGCAACGAGGAGATCGTCGTCGTGGGCGCCGGCAATTCTGCTGGGCAGGCCATCGTGGCGCTGTCGCGAAATGCGCGACGCGTGCACGTCATCGCGCGCGGCCGGGATCTGGGAAAGAGCATGTCGCGATATCTCGTGGATCGCGTTGAGCAAATCGAGAACGTCCAGATTCACCGAGGCGCCGTCGTGACCGCTCTGGAAGGAGACGGTCATCTCGAGGCGGTCGGCATCCGCGACGTTGCCGGCATTGAGACTCGGATCAACACGCCGGCGTTGTTCCTCTTCATCGGGGCCGATCCGCACACCGAATGGCTGAGTGGCTGCGTGCAGCTTGACAAGAAGGGTTTCGTCCTGACTGGCGGCGCCGTACCTCTCGATGTGGTGCGCAACGACCTTTGGCGCGCTCAAGGGCGGACGCCGTTTTTCCTCGAGACGAGTCTGCCTGGCGTCTTCGCCGCGGGAGATGTTCGGAGCGGATCGGTCAAACGCTGCGCGTCGGCGGTCGGCGAGGGCGCGATGGCGGTCAGCTTCATTCATGCGTCCCTCGAGGCGGCTTCGCCGGTGAAGGATGTTTCCGCATCGGCGCATTAGAGCCGACTGCGCAGGTACTAGTCCGCGAGTACCGCCGCCTGGTGCCGGTATCCCAGCAACTCATATCCGACGACTGTGACCGCTGGGGCGAGCATGAGGATCGCAAGACACGCGCCCAACCCTGTGTCCAACCACGCAGCGACGACTGAAAACCTCGCGACGGCATAGCTCGTGACCATGAACCGCGCGTCAAACGCGTGGAACCGTCGGACCAGGTAGTAGTAGAGCGCCTGGAGCAACACGAGAAAGATCAGAACGGGAACGGCAACTGCGACCACGGCGGCAAAAGCCGTGATGTGAGCCTGGTGGTCAATAAAGTACGCGGCGAGGTGCGGTCCAGCGCCGGTTGCGACGATGGACGTGACGATCAGCATTTGGCCGCAGCTCCAGACGGCGGCCCGGTTTCGATGCCGGTGTCGTGTGTGATCTGGGTGCTTCTCGACTGTGGGCGGCTGACCGAGCCGTTTCGCCGTCGCTTAACCGACCCTTTTGGCCACGCCTTCATTGCGTCCGCTTCGAGCTTATCTTGGAGTGTCTTCACCCACGGCTTGTAGTGCTTCTCCGTGACCTTGATCGACGAATGGCCGAGTAGCATCGAGACCGTCTCGAGTGCCACACCGTGTTTGAGCAATTCGACGGCAAACGTATCGCGGAACATATGTGGGTGGCCCTTCAGCTCGGCCAGTTCGAACAGCTTTCGGAACGACCGTTGCGCATCGGCGACCGCTCGCGTCCGCGAGCCCACGACTCGCGGCATCTTCAAAGAAGCGCTCGACGGCGTCTGGAATGTCGGGGATCGCGGTCCTTGACGACGCCGATCTCGCCGGAGGCCTCCCCGCTGCGGACGCGATCCTGCGCAGCCTCCCAGGACACGAGATCCAGACTCCGGCGCAGGTACTCGCCGCCCAGCGAGCCTTGGACCCAGATTGGACATTGGCACTTCTGGCTCCACGCATCGCGGCGTGGGTTTCCGGCATGCCGGCACGTGTCGAGATGGCGACGGCAAATCCTCAGGGGCACGCCCATAGGTACCGCGAAGTTGGGACGTAATAGGTACACAAGAATGGCCTGACTCATTGTGATCAATGAAATCAGGCCGGAACTGATGGTGGAGGCGGCGGGAGTCGAACCTGATTAACAACAACTCCGAACCGATTGATGGCGCAGGAACGGCGCAGATGTCGTCGTCGCGTGCTGCGATGCCGCGGTCCGCGACGTGCGGAGGGTCTTTGGAGCCGGGCAGGTCGAATTGTACGGCGGCGGTGGCACGGACCTGGATGTCGGGCTGCGCGCGTTCACCGAGAGGACACACGATCCGATTGACCTCCTGGTGATTGTGAGCGACTGCCACACGACCTGGTCGAACGATGTGCCTCCGTTTCCCGTGATTCACCATCCGCGTCGGCGACGGCGCACCGCCGCCATGGGGAAATCGCGGTGGCAATACGGTGATTTCAATCGAGGACAGACGTGGCTAGCTGGGCACCACCGCCAGAGATTCAGCCCGTGGCGGCGCCGCGGGCTGAAGATTCCACCGGACTCGTTTCACGCCTGGGTCAGGCTGGGCACGTGGGAATTCGGCATGGGCGTGTTCCTGTACGTGGTCATTGCCTTCGGCACGCAACTGATCGCCTCGGCGCCTCACAGCATCATCACCGTGTTCGACTTCACGAACTGCTATGCCACTCCGCCCGTCGCGCTGCCGTGCGAGCGAGTTGCGTACCGAGCGGGCGGCCTGAACGCGGCGCTCAACGCGTGGTGTGGTCTGCTGGTGATGGCCGTCGCGGCGTGGCTCGTGTGGGACCTGTGGAGCGCGGCGGCGCCAAGCCGATCACCGACGACTTCCTGAAGCTGCTCGAGGACTCGTTCGCGCGCGACTGGCGCAAGCCGCTTACCTGGCCATGGACACGGGTGGCGTGGGCCTACGGCTTCGCGCTCGTGGGCGTCACGTGGGGAGTGGGCATGTCGCTGCTGATTTCAGCGCTCGCCGCCTCACCACCAGCCAGGGCCCCGACCGTTCTTGTTGAAACGTCCCAGCAGTTCAGAGTGATTCAGTGACGTTGCTCGATGAACGCGGCGTTCGGTCCGTCTCATCCGCTCTGGTCTGTTCCTGACAAGAGATTCCTGCGTGATGACGTCAGACGTCGAACACGAGTCGCACAGAGCGCCACGGATGACCCCGCGACGCCCGGGAAGTCGAGCCGAAACGCGGTCAAGGCCCGTCGAGACGGCGTTTGTGAATGGTGCGGAAGCGGGGATTTGAACCCCGACCGGGTTGCCCCGACTAGCTCCTGAGGCGGGGCAAATAACCTATCTGAAGTGATCAGAATCGCCTCTCACGGACGTTGATCCGATCACGAGTAATCAGACGTGAGCGCTTGCGACGGAAATCGTCGAACCGCGTCGCACACCAGGGAGACGCCTTTAAGAGCCTGTTACAAAAGCCCCAATCCGCAGTCGGGTGCCTTCGGGCGAATTACTAAATACTGCGCGACTACCCAAGAGTAATCCTGCGCTAATTCGGAACTCGCCATTTCTAGTTTCGCGTCACGCGCCGTTTAAGTTCTTCGACCCAGTTCTGGATGACCGTAATCGACTGAGGTGCCGACGTCTCTTCGCGGACTGAAACGTTTTTGATCATCAGGAAGCGGCCGCCGTCGGGAGAAACGTCATACGTCCGGCCGGCCGCGACGTTCGATGACGCCGGTTGGAGCAAAGTAACCGCGCGTGTCGAAGAGTTTGATCGGCGTGCCGCTTCTGAACGCCGCACTTCCAGTCGACTTGAGAATCGCGGCGGCCATCAGCGATTCTCCTCGCAGCGTCATGAAAAACATCTCTCGCCCGTTCCGGGCCCAGAGAGGAACGGTACCGCCGCCGGTCGACACCTGCCAGCGGTTGTCATTGACGTTTGGAAACGGCCGCACGTAGACCTCGAACTGTCCGGAGTCGTTCGACTGGTACGCCAGCCAGCGCCCATCTGGAGAAATGTCTGCGTTGCGTTCCATGAATGGTGTCTGGACGAGAGGCTGCGCGCGCCGTTCGCCCTGCAGCGGGAGCAGCCACAGGTCGCTGCCGCTTATGCCGTGTGCCTTCCCGGAAGACGAGTTCCGTTCCGTTTGGACTGACGGCGTTCGGAACCTGATTGTTCGGGCTGTCGGTAAGCCGTTCGGCCGCTCCCGTACCATCGGAGGCTTGCCAGTAGAGATTTCCTACGCCTATCCCTCTTGAACCTGCTCGCGTCGAATTGAAGATGACTCGCCCTCCATCCGGTGTCCATACGCCGTAGCTGTCGGCTGCGGAGTCAACCGTCAGGCGGGTGAGTGTCTCGCCCGCGGTATTCCAGATCCAGACATCGAGCTCCTCGTCGAAGGTGTCGACCGCAATACGTTGACCATCCGCGGAGAGCCGCGGATACCGATACGCCCGCGCCGGGGCCTTGATGGCTGTCTCACCTCCATTTCGATCGACCCACGTCAGGGTAAGTTTGGCGGCTGCGAACGTGCCAAGATCCTCGATATAGACGAGCGTGCCGCGCGCCGACACGCTGAAATGTGCCGCTCCGGTGCCAATCCCCCTGCCCGAGCCACCCTGTCCAGCACAGGCACGGGACCGCCGGTGACGTTCAACGTATCCACGTCGAACGGAACGGCCAGAACCGTACTTTCGAGCGCGTACACAAGGTGGCCCGTCGGGAGGTATCGCGCATCCGATCCGCCCTTGATGACCTCTTTCCGCTCGCCCGTCGTCAGCGACTGAACCACAATTCGCGATTCGTCCCACGTCCGTGCGCCTGACGGTCGAAGCGTGAACAGAATGCCGCGACCACGAGGCAGCATCTGGGGACCGTGGGCGCTCTCACCGGAATCGACTTTGACGACGAGCTCGGGAGTGCCACCGGCCGCGGCTACCCGCATGATGCCCTTCGGGCCCTGTCCGAACACGATGGAGTCGTCGGCACTCCAGCTGGCTCCCCATGGATTGTCCGCGGCGCACAAGACAACCGCAGCGCCGCCGGTCACCGAGACTTTCTTCAATTGACCGTTCTGCCAGAAACCGATCCATTGACCATCCGGCGAAAAGAATGGACTTCGTCCTGATTCCACCGTCGACGTCAGTGCGCCTTCCGTGCCTCGGATTGGGGTTGCAGCTATCTGATCCAATCGACGCAGATTCAACCGGCCGTTTGCGCTGTAGACGATGTGCGCATCGTCAGGGGAGATCGCCACGGCATGACGACCGGTGTTGGAGAACCGCTCGTTTTCGGGAAGGTTGATGACGAATCGGGCAACGGGACGATCGGACGCCGCCGGCCGGAGCAGCCATGCGACCGACGCCGTGAGCGCCACGGTTAGGAGTATTACGGCCGCATATGGAATCGCGCGGCGCCAGAGCGGCAGGCGTGGAATCGCGGTCGACGTGTCTCTTGGCGCCGGCGCGCCGCGATACCTCGTCGAGCTCGAAGCGCAGGTCGCCGATATCGCGAGCCCGCAGTCTGGGATCCTTCTGCAGGCAGCGGCTTCAGCGACCGCGATCAGTTTCGGCGGTGTGGCGGGCGGCAGACGCCGACCACTCTGGCTCGCCGCGGACCACCGCGGCGATTATTTCGGTCGCATCCGTGCCGTCGAATGCACGCCTGCCGGTGAGCATCTCGAACAACACGCAGCCGAACGCCCAGATGTCGGCGCGCTTGTCGATCGTTTTTCCGCGCGCCTGCTCGGGCGACATGTACGCCGCGGTGCCGAGGATCATCCCGACACCGGTGAACGCAAGGCTCAGCGTCGGGGAATGCGTTGCGCCGGGCGCGCTCGGGGCGTCGACGCCGCCCGGCCCCAACTTCGCAAGTCCAAAGTCGAGCACCTTCACGGTGCCATCGTCGCGCCGCTTAATGTTGGCGGGCTTCAGGTCGCGGTGAATGATCCCCTGCTCGTGCGCGGCGTCGAGCGCCTCGGCGATCTGCTTCGCGATGGCCAGCGCCTCATCGACCGGAATTGCGTCCGCGAGCAATGCGATCCGCCAGCGTATCGCCTTCCACGAGCTCCATCACCAGCGCGCGGACGGCCGCCTGCCCTGAGCCTGCCGAAGGGTCGGATTCTTCGAGGCCGTGAATGATGGCGATATTGGGATGGTTCAGAGATGCCAGACACTTCAGCTTCGCGCTGGAAGCGGGCCAGGCGTTCGGGATCGTTTGCAAACGAGTCAGGAAGGATCTTGAGAGCTACTTCACGCTTCAACCGTGTGTCTCTGGCCCGATACACTTCGCCCATCCCGCCCGCGCCGATTTGGGCGACCACTTCATATGAGCCGATGCGGGTACCTGACGCGAGCGCCACGCGGGAGAACCGGCATGATTATACGAGGTCGTAGCGATGCTGGAGATTGCTAACGAGTGACGCCGAAGGGACGATCGATTCAGATCCGTCGCCAGTTGGCGACATCGCGAGCGCTTGGTTGTTGTGTCTCCCTCGCCGGCTGCCGCCTATTTCAGTCCTTCGACGAGGTAGAGGTCGGTGAGATACCGACCCACGTTGTACACCACGGTTCGGCCGTCTGGCGAGACCCGGAGGCCGAACCGCCAAACCGCTCGTATCGGCGAGCGTGATCGTCCGCAAGGGATCGAGCCGGCCGGTGGCGAGCTCGTAGCGGCGATCGTCGCCTTCGTCAGATCTGGCGCTGTCCGCACGACGATGAGACCGCGTCCATCGGCGGTCCATCGCCTGGGAGAATCGTTCTCGGTCAGATTGGGGAGTGCGCGCGGCTCGCCGCCCTCGGTCGGCACGATGACCGGTGGGCCGGACTGCGACACAAAGAACCACTGGCCGTCAGGCGACACGCTCGGTCCGAGGCTATTGTCCAACTGGGGAATTCGTGAGGGCACCTTCCGAGGGGCGCCGCCTTCGAAATCTTGCACATACGCCGCGGCTGGCTCGTGCTGCTGTTCCGCAATAAACAGAATGCGTTTGCCGTCGGGAAACCATCCGCCTGTTGCATACGTGAACCCCGGCGTCGTCAGGGTTCGCCGCTCGCCCGTGCCCGTTGGCAGCGCAAAGAGACCGGGTGTGCTGAACGTGATGCCCAGCGCCCACTTCCCATCGGGCGACAGACGAGCAGCCATTCCGGTTCCCAGGAGCACGGCGCCTGCGGCATCGATCCGTCGAAGTCCCATCTGATAATCGAGGCCGGCGGCTTCGTCGTACCGGGCGAACAGCACGGCGTGTCCATCTGCACTCAGATCGGTCGCCACCGCAAACGCGAACCACGAGATGTCCCGCTCTTCCGATTCACCGGGGCCGAACCACTTGATGTCGTTATACAGCGAATTTGCCGTCATCAGGACGCGGCCATCTGACGACGCGTCGAGAATCGTCAGGTCGGATGGAGCCGCCCAGACTTCACGATCAGCGCCGCTCCGGGTGACGGCGCGCAGCGTGGCCCGATTTCCGTCGGCGGCGGTGTACCACATGTCCCGGCCGTCAGGCGACCACGCCAACCCTTGCGCGTCGGCCCAGTCCTTCGTCAATCGCTTCCGCGCTCCCGCGGTGGTGACTACGGACACAAAGCCCCGGTTGTCGCCGTACACGGGATGATCGAGGAACGCGATGACGTCGCCCGACGGTGACAGCCGGAGATGGCTGAGGTAGCCGGTGGTCTCGTACAACACGTGTCCCAGGGGTACTCGAGACGGTCCTTGCCATTCACGCGGCGCACGACGGCAAGCTCGTCGCCCGTCGGAGACCAGTCCGCTTCGGAGATGGTCTCGACGAATCTCTCGGGGCGAGCCGCCGACCAGTGGCGCGCGCGCGAGGACGCCGCTGCTCACCCAGTTGTTGAATCGACGATTGAGCGCGATGGCCATCTCGCCCGACGGCGCAATCGCGAGCACATCCGCGTCCGGGAGCCGCAGCGGAATCGACTCTGGGCTGCCGAGTCTGGTTTGGTACATCCTGATTGGCTGGCCATGCCACGCCGCGCCGTAGACGATGGTCTTCCCGTCCGGGGCGAAGCGGGCTGAGCGAATGGTGCCACGCTCGAACGTCAGCCGGGTCAGGCGGGGCGCCGACCCAGTCGAGCGACGCGTGCCGACGACGAATCCAGATCGCCCCCACCGCAAGCCCAAACGCGACGATGGCCCCGACGCGCCAGGCGGTCGCGGTCCGGCGTGGCGCGACCACCGACGGGATCCCAGCCAGCGAGGCGTCGCTTCGCGTCGTCGAGACCGCATCGAGCGCGAACGCCACATCGCGGGCGGATTGAAAGCGTTCCTCGGGATTCTTTTCGAGACAGCGCCTGACGATGCGGTCCAGCGCCGGCGGCAGCGCGGCATTCGCCCCCGTCAGCTCGGGCGGATCGTCTTTCAGGATCGCGTTCATCGTCTCGACCGCCGAGTCGCCCGTGAACGCGCGGTGGCCCGCGAGCAGCTCGTAGAGAATCGCGCCGAACGAAAAGATGTCCGACCGGTGATCGACGTCGCGGCCGCGCACCTGCTCGGGCGACATGTAGCCGACCGTCCCGACAATCGTGCCGACGCCGGTCAGCGCCGGTGACGTCGCCAGCATCGACGGCCCGGACGCCGCGACGGACGGCCCGATCTTCGCCAGACCGAAGTCGAGGATCTTGATCTGGCCGTCCCGCGTCACGAAGATGTTCTCCGGCTTGAGATCGCGATGGGTAATGCCGCGCGCGTGGGCCGCGCCGAGCCCGGCCGCCATCTGCTGCGCGTACTCGAGGGCCTTGCGCGGTCCGACGGCGCCGTCGTGCAACTGCTCCCTCAGCGTGGCGCCGTCGAGGAGCTCCATGACGGCGAAGGGGACCTCGTGCTCGATCCCGACATCGAAGATGCCGAGGATGTTCGGATGCGAGAGCGCGGCGACCGCCTGCGCCTCGCGCTCGAATCGCGTGCACGCGGCCGGATCGGCGGCGAGCGCGGCCGGCAGAATCTTGATGGCAACGTCGCGATGCAGTTTCGTGTCCCGCGCGCGATAGACCTCCCCCATGCCGCCGGCGCCGATGGCTCCGAGAATCTCGTACGGACCGAGGCGCGTGCCGGATGTGAGGGCCAAAATGTGAGGTCAGTATAGGGGCAGAACCGGAGAGCGGACGCGATTACTCTCGGCTGACGCTGTAGTGGCGACCGAATCTACTCGCTGCCCACAGAAGCCTCAAGAACGGCGGCGTGGAAGTGATCCCCACGACGCGCGCCTCGGAGGGCCAACGACTCAGCTCGCGGGATCGTCGTCGCGCGGGTGTCAGTCGCGGGGACGCCCATTCTTCGCCACCTGTTGATCAATCCACGCCTTGACCGCGTGTCCACGCGGACGCCGCCCCGTTTTGGCCCACGGCTCGAACCCGTGTGCCCGCGCCTCGGCGATCAACCGCGCCGCCAACGACGGCCACGCCGCGCGCCGGAGCGCCTCGAAGTCGCCAGCGTGCACCATCAAGAACTGCTCCACGAGCACCCACCCGGGCAACCATGTTGTTGTCGGTGTGCCGAGCATCAAAAAGAGCGTGAGCGCGGGCGAAGCGTCGAGCGGCGACGCGGGAATGGCGGACGCGGTGCGTTTCGTCGGCATGATCAGGCCGATTTGAACCAACGTTCGCGCGGTGTCATTTTTTTGACATAGCAAAATTCCGTGTGGGACCGGTTCCCCTTTTTGATTCTCCGATCTCGTATCTACCCCCCGGTCAGACTCGCCACGCATCGGTCAGGTCCAGCCCTTCGCAAAGCGCCGATCGCCGTCACGCCAGGCCTGTTCGGAAGCCGACCCGCCACTTGACTCAGTTGACTCAATTGACTCGGGCCCAGAGGGGCAGGCGGCCTGAGTCGACTGACGGGCGACGACGTGACCGGTCGCGTTCTCTGTTGACTCAGGAGATCGACGACTTGAGTCAACTGAGTCAACTGAGTCAACTGGCGCCCGGGCGTTGTGAGTGCCCTCGGGATCCGTGCCTTCGTGAACGTGAGTCGACCGAGTCAACTGAGTCGATTGACCAGTGCCTGGCAGAACCCAGTAAGTGACCCGTGGATATCCTCTGGGTTCGGAACTGAGGCGGGCCAAGTGCCGCGCCCGGTCCAGCGTGGGCCGGGTATGCCCGACACGGTGCCCGGCCGCAAGGATCGCCTTGCGGGCCGCAGTGCCGCCCGCCTCAGTCAAGTAGTCGGTCAACCAGTCAGCCGCATCATGCGTAGCGGTCCGGTCGCTATCCCGGTCCGCCGTGCGGTCCAGAACGTCGCGCATGGATTGGTCCGACTCCCCGGTCCAATGCAGCTGTCCGGTCCATACGTCCCCGTCGCCGGTGGTCGCGACGAGGGCGCCGCCAATGCGAAATTGCAGCATCGGAAGATCGCTGCGTCCGAGGTTGTTTTTCACTAACGCGAGCAACCGTTGCTCGTCCTGGTCGGGATCGGCCGCCACAAACAAAACGGCACGCGCGACCGCCGTGAACGCGCGGGACGCCATCAGCAGCGTCAAGGCATCCGTCGTTTGACTCTTATTGACGTGAATCAGACCCAATATGCAGACATGCGCGGCATCGGCCATCGCGGCGAGCGGTTCGAGTGCGCGGCGAGTGTCGGCATCCTTGTACGTGTCGAGGCGGGCATCAACGCGGGAGAGCAGCGGGTCGAGGATGACGAGACGCGCATCGACCTCCGCGATTGCGTGCGTCAGCGCAGTTGTATCCTTCGGAAGGGAAAGCGGGAGTTCGATCCCGGTTGGGTCGATGATGTCGGCGCGGTACACATGACGGAGATCCGCGTGCGCCGCCATCAATCGCGGCACGATCGTGTGCTGCCAGGAATCTTCGGTTGCCGCGACGATGACGGCTTTCGGCGTACCGGCGTACACCCTGGCAGCCGGCCCTTCGTGAAGATCGGCCGCGAGCGTATACGTAAGAATTGACTTGCCGACGCCTTCGCGGCCGCCCAGCAAGGCGAACGCCCCGAGCGGCAGCCGGTCGTCCCACAGCCAGCGCACCGGCCGGATCGCAATCGTGTCAGCAGGGACGAGGCGGACGGTCCGCGCCGCGGCGGCCGATGACGACGCCGCCGCAGCCGACGCCTCGGTCTGTGTCGACAACGAGTCGTCATCCTGGACGTCGTCCCCACACCCCGCCTTGAATAGCGCCAACGCCGCCCGGCCGAAGTCGCCGTCGTGCTCCAGGATCGTGTACGCCGCGAACTTCGAGTAGCTCTTGTCAGCCTCAAAGAGCGTCGACCTAGAGAACACGTACAAGAGGTCGCTGCCGCCGTAGTTCGTGGTCGCGCTCACGCCGACGGTCTTGTTGGGTCGCCGCCAGTACACGATGTCGTGCCGCTCGAACGCGATCGTCCAGCCGTGCGGCTCCAGCAGTTGCGACCAGGACATGCGACGGTTGTAGTCATCGCCGGGTCGATGGCCGCGTGCGCTCGTCGGCGAGGGCGGACGGACTTCCGGCCGCGGCATTTCGTCAAACGTCCGCGCAAGGGTCAGCAGCGCGGCACGCTCGTCAACGGTGTAGCTGGCGATCGTGGTGAAGTCGCCGCTCAGGCGTTCGTACGCTTTTCCAGTAGGATGCGTACAGGCCATTCGACGGTGCGACGATCGCGAATGTCGGCAACTCGATCAGGGTCTTGACCGCGGGTTCGCCCACGCGACCGGGACGCCGCGCAAGCGTGATGTCCCGGAACGTGATCGTCTCGGGGTAGGTTGCGATGATGCGGCGCCCGCCGCACGGCGTGCGATCGCAATAGCCTGTCAGCAACCGATCGACGAGCGCGCCGAGTCCCGACGCCACCGCCCGATCGACGAACGCGCGAAATACGTCGTCCGTATCAAAATCCCAGCATTCACGACAGCCACTCCCGACACCGGCAATGATGCCGAGTCCGTCGTGTGCCGCGAAGTCGAAGACTCGGAGATCCGCCACACTCGGTGGTACCGTCTGGTACTGTTTCCAGTGGGAGACGTCGGGCGCCTTGCTGCCCGTGTTGGAGGTGGGAAGTGGGGCCAGCCCGGCCGCATACGCGGCCCGGGCTGCCTCCAGGATGAAATTGGCCATAGACTTATCCGTTTCAGAACGTGACGTCGGTGGCCGAGAGCTCGATACATGGCACGCGCTTGCCGGCATACCGCGTCGTGCCTTTCGAAACACGTACACGGACCCCGGCCCATTTGGCGTAATCGCGCGTGCCCGTGATCTCTTCGAGGACTTCGCAGCGCGTCTTGTTCAGCACGATCGGCTTGGCAGTCGGTTCTTTGAACTGCGCGACCAGTTTTTTCTCCGGCTTGTCTTCGGTGCCGACATTGTCGTAGTCGACATGATCGGTGGTGCAGTCATACCCTTGAACGATGTCCTCGGCCCTGAGGAATTTGGCCGGAAACGCATCTCGATAGTCAGGCATAACGGGGCTCCTCGGTAAAAACAGGCTCAGGCTCGGAAGAACGACCCCGAGGGACTGCGCCAGTTCTTCGGGGTCAGCACGCTCAACTCATTTCTCGCCGTTCGTCGCCAGTGTCGTCCTCAGGGCCTTCAGCAGGCGCCCGGTCCGCGCGTGCGACTGGTTCCGATGCGCCTTCGCGATGACAGCCAGTTCCGTACACACCGCCGCGTCGCGTTGCCGCAGCACGTCGAGATCGTGTTCGAGTTGATGTACGCGCGTTTCGCAGGCGGCGGCTGCGTCGATGAGGGCGTCATTACTGAAGCTGTTTGCTCGCGCCGATGAACCGAATCGTGATACAAACATGATGTTCCTCCGTCTTTGGTGAGAGAGCGCGTTCACTCGCCATGAACGTCCGCGCTCTAGGGGACTGGGCGGGCTGACCTCAGCACCGCCCTTCTCTCTGCCTCGTCGACCTCCTGCGACCTGACATCTGACGCGCACACCATCTCTCAGTGTCGCGTGTGTTACGTGTGGAACTAGTCGTCGGTGAACGACGCCAATTTCGCGCGCAACGTGCCGACGCGCCACGCGTTAACTCGTGGACTCAACTTGACGGGTTTTGGAAATCGGCCATCTTTGATGCTCTGCCAGAGCGTGGTTGCGCCGACTGGGTACATCGCCAAAACCGTTTCTTCCCGCACATAGGCGTCGTCGTCTTCCGGCAGCACAACAGGCTGACGGGGTTTCGTGGGTCGTCTCGGCGGCATAACGTCCTCCGTTGAACGTCAGCGACGATAAAGTGAGTCGACGGCGGACGTGAAACGATGCTGCGATTTGTCGGGAAGTGTGGGGGTTTGGAGGGAATTGCGCGGTTTTGATCGACGCGTGCTTATCGTCTCTTCGCGCGTTTCTTCTTCCGCGAGGTGTCAGGAAACTGGTATTTGAATTCCGTGAGTTTCCGATCGATTGCCGATCGAGGAATCATTTTCCGCTGGCTGATGGCCACGTACGGAATCTCGCCACGATCGATCATCCGCTTTACCGTGGCAACCGACCGCTTGAGTTTCTTCGCGGCCTCTTCCAACGTCAACGGCTCGCTCGGACCAGCGGACCCAGCCTCGATGCTGAGCGGGACAGACCGCGATGCCGTGCTTGTCATGAACGACTGCCACCACGGCTGCTGATCCCGTTGAGCCTGCGTCGCCGCTCGAAACGACGTCAACGAGGAAGCAGTGGGGAGTGGGCGGTGATCCTGGGTCCAGTCGACGAGCCACACAAAATAATCCTCGGCGTCCGAGTGTGGAGCCTCGCGCGTGTGACGCTCGAGAATCGAGATGAATGCCTGAAACATGATCAGCACGGCGTTGATCGCATCGGCGTCCGACGAATACCAGCCGCCGAAGACCAGCGGTGTCACATCCCAGGGCGCTCTTGCCGTCTCCCTGGCTCGTTCCATCTCGCGTTGATCTCGGAGCGAGAACCACTCGGGATACGGCAGCATCGGGCCCGGTACCTATCGCAGAACGGCTGTCACCACAAGCCTCGATGATGGCCCATGAAAGACGGCTCACTGCGTCAATCAAATAGGGAATGGAATGAGGGGTGGATTCTGAGGAGACACGAATTCCATAAGGAATTCGACGATTAAAGTTGGAGGCGGCGGGAGTCGAACCCGCGTCCGAGATACGCCGTCGCAGGCGTCTACATGCGTAGCCGCTCTTGAAAGTTCGCACCCACCGTCGAAGAGCGGCGGAAACCGGTGGACGCTAGCTCCGATTGGTCTCGCCGACACGCGTCGGAGCAGCCCGTGGCGGCCAGCCGGCTTTTATGACATCCAATCCCACCCCACCGGCGGGGACGAGGTGGACGTCGCTGACTTAAGGGTTAGTTAAGCAGCGAGTGCAAGCTGCGTGTTCGCAGTTACGTTGTGTTCCACCGGATTTACGAGACGATGGCGCTCGGCATGCATCCCGCGAGTCTTTACCCCCGTCGAAGCCATGTCGCCCCCTCGAGTCGAACCGAAGAGTTCAGCCGTAACGGGCTCGCGTGCTGACATCATTATTATAGTGCCTGAAAACACACCAGCGCATGACCTTCCATGACGCGCTCAGAGCAGCTGGACGCCCGCCCGTGCAGGAACCGACGGTCCTGGCCACCGTCAGCCACTCGGCGGGGCACCTAATTACAATGAGCGAGCCGCGTGAGGAGCGTGCCAACCGGCCGCGTCCACTCGGCGGCGATCTGGAACCGTGCGGGAGCACACCAGGTCGATGACGTGCTGGTCTGGCTCGGTCCGCCGCAGCGCGTCGCCGAACTCCGGGGCCGCATTGCCGACCACGATTACCTCCGACTGTGACAATACATCGTCGAGAGTGTCGCAGAGCAGGGCCGACAGGTGCGGAATCTGCTGGTTGATGTACTCCTTGTTCGCTCCCACCAGTCGCGCTGTCGCCACGTTCCGGTCGTAGATCCGGAGCTCGAGACCCTTGCCGAGCAGCGCCTCGGCCAGGATGACAATCGGACTCTCGCGCAGGTCGTCGGTGCCGGCCTTGAAGCTCAGGCCGAGCAATCCGATTCGCCGTTTTCCGGTGTCCAGGACCTGGTCGATGGCCTGCTGGATCTGGCGCTGGTTGCTCGGCAGGATGGATTGGATGACGGGCATGTCGACGTCCACTTCCTTCGCGCGGTACTGGATCGCGCGGACGTCCTTGGGCAGACATGATCCTCCGAAAGCGAAGCCTGGCCTGAGGTAGGCAGAGGATAGATTCAATTTGTCGTCGCGGCAGAAAATGTCCATGACTTCGTGGCCGTCGACCCCCAGTCGTTTGCACAGGTTGCCAATCTCGTTCGCGAAACACACCTTCAAAGCATGCCAGGTGTTACTCGTGTACTTGATCATCTCCGCTGTCTGGATGCTCGTCGTCACGAGCGGGGCGCCGGTGTGGTCATAGAGTGACGCCGTCGACAGGGCGTCGGAACGGTGGTTGTGGCCCACGAGGGTCATCGATGGGTGACGAAAATCCTCGAGTGCGGTCCCCTCGCGGAGAAATTCCGGGTTCACGGTCACGCCGAAGCCATTGCCGAACTTCTTGCCGGAGGTTCGCTCCAGCGCGGGGATGACCACATCGCAGGTCGTGCCTGGCAGGACGGTGCTGCGTACGACCACCAGGTGGTGGCTGCGTTTCTGGCCGATTGCTTCGCCGATCTGTTCGCATACGCGCTGGAGTTGCGTCAGGTTGAGGCTGCCATTGCGGCGGCTCGGCGTGCCAACGCAAATCAACGAGAGGTCGGTGGCCGCCACCGCCTCGAGGGGATTCATCGTCGCGCGCAGCAGGCCGGTCGCGACCGATTGGCGGATCAGTTCGTCGAGCCCCTGCTCGACGATCGGGCTGTGACCGGCGTTGACGCTCGCGGCCTTGTCGGGATTTGCATCCACGCCGACGACCGCGTGGCCCTCCGCAGCCAATGCCGCCGCCGATACGCACCCCACGTACCCCAGTCCGAACACCGACACATTCATCGTCCTCATCCCTGATTCCGTCCGATGTTGCCAAGTGCGGTTCCCGCTGGCTCTATCGCACGCCGTTCCATCCGAGGCGACAGGCTCGGGCCAGCAGCCGCACCAGCCACGGTTGTCAGTGCCTGCTCGAGGTCGTGCGCGACGGCGCACCAGTCGTAGCGATCGACCACGAGCTGACGCGCCGCAGCCTCGATGCGCCGTCGTCGTTCCTGGTTGCGGATGAGATCAACGACGGCCCGCGAAAACGCGTCGGGGCCGTCGGCAATGACGATGTCGCGTCCAGAGGTGACCGGCAACCCTTCGGCACCAATAGTCGTGGAGACGACGGCTCGCCCCATGGCCATGGCCTCGAATATCTTCAACCGGGTGCCGCCACCAATCCGAAGCGGCACGACATACACCTGGCTTCGTGCGATATCCGGGCGGACGTCGTTCACACGACCCGTCACCTCGATCCCTGCTGCGTGGTCCGCCAGCTGTTGCACGGTCGACGTCGGGTCCCGCCCCACGATGCTGAGCGTGACCGAGGGCTCCACGGCTCGAATGCGGGGAAGGATCTCGTGGACGAAATGGCGCATGGCGTCCTCGTTCGGCAGCCAGTCCATCGAACCGGTGAAGACGAGGTGAGCGGGGCGCGGCGGGGCCGCGTCGGGTGAAAAGTACTCCGTGTCCACTCCGGTCTGAACGACGTGCATGGGCCGGCGTGCCGCCCCGTGATACAAGCGCGTGAATGTGTCGACGTCAGCGTGCGAGACCGCCAGAACCAGATCGCACCGCGCGAGCGCGCGCCGCTCGAAGCGCGCCATCCGGCGCCATTGCTGCCGGAGCAGGGCGCGCGCCACGGGGTTTACGGCGGTCGCGGCCTGACGACGCCAGATCTCGGCTTCAACGTTGTGCGTGAACAGGACGGTCGGATACGGCAGGTCTTCGGGCAGGTTCACCAGCGGCACGAGAAAGTCGCAAACTATGACATCGAACCGCCTGTGGCGGAGCAGGTCCGACAGGCACCGCCGGTACGACGCCGATCGATACTTCGCGATCGCGTAGGGAACCCGTTGTGGAATGTACCGCGCTGCGTCGAGACGGAACCGCCACGTTCCCTTCGGTGGATCGCGTCGTGGCACGGTGTCGAGGCGACGACACACGTCGAGCATGCCGTCGAGGTCGCCCGGGGTTGCAGTCGGATCGGCGAAGGAGAGATAGCTGATGTGATGGCGCCGGGCAAGCTGGCGCATCAGGTGCCACGTGCGCAGCTTGCCGCCTTTGTCGAGCGGCAACAGAAGGCCGGCGTTGAGCCAGAGCACGTTCATGCCGTGGCCTCCGCAACCGGCGACCCTTTCCAGCGCGGCCCAGCCGGGACAGACAGCGTCTGCACGCCGTCGCCGTCCACGAACGTGCGATACCAGAGCTCGAGGTTGAGGAGACTCCACAGGGCATCACCACCATCGATGGCACCGTTGGCGTGGTCGCGAATCAGCCGTTCGACGGCGAAAGGAGCGATGATGCCGCGCTCGCGACTGCGGCGGTCGAGCAGCACGTCGCGTGCGATGGCATCCCACCCCTGCTGCATCCACCGCCCGAACGGCACGGGGAACCCCATCTTGCGACGGTTGACAATCGCCGGCGGCAGGAGATCGCGGACCGCCTCGCGCAAGATCCATTTCGTCGTCAGACCTCGCAGCTTGAATCGTGGCGGAAGGGCCGCGACGAATTCGACCAGCCGATGGTCGAGGAAGGGTACGCGGCTTTCGATCGACGCGGCCATACTCATCTGATCCTGCTTCATCAGGAGTTCGACCAGGTAGGTCTTGATGTCCGCGTACAGCAGGCGGTCGAGCAGCGTGCCGCCTTGCGGGAACTCGAAGTACGCGCGTGACGCAGCGTACGCGGTTTCGGTCGTGGCTCTGGCGGCAAAGCCGGGGGAGAGAAGCGTGTGCTGCTGTCGGAGACCGATTGCAGCAAAGTTGTCGAAGAACATCGCGGCGGGCGTGCGTGCGATGGACAGGAACGAGCGACGCGCGAGCCGTCCAAGACGACCCGGCAGCGATGGCACGATGCGCCGCGCGACGAGCTCGCGGACAGGGGAAGGTATCAGGCGATAGAGGCCCGCCGCTCGCCAGTTCATCAGGGCGCGCGGGTACTTGCCGTAGCCTGCCAGCAGTTCGTCGCTCCCCTCACCGGTCAGGACCACCTTGACGTGCCGGCGCGCCAGCTCCGAGACGAAGTAGAGCGGGACGCTGGAGGGGTGCGCGAGCGGTTCGTCTTCGTGCCAGATGAGGCGAGGCAGCGCCTCGAAAAACTGAGGCGCGTCGATCACGACTTCGTGCGCCTCTGCACCGATTGCGCGACAGACCTGACGCGCGAACCCGAGCTCGTTGAATGCCTGCTCGGCGAACGCGACTGAAAACGTCTGCAGCGGGCGATCGATCTCACGCGCCATGAGCGCGGCAATCGCGCTGCTGTCGAGCCCTCCAGACAGGAACACTCCGAGCGGTACGTCGGCCATGAGGCGAAGGCGGACGGACTCCTCGAGAAGCGCGCGGAATTGGTCGACCGCCTGCCGATCAGTGAGGTGGTCACCTCTCCCGGCAGGCTCCGATGCGGCGGGAACGTCCCAGTAGCGGCGAGTCCGCGCCGTTCCGCCACTGAAGGAGAGCGTGTGGCCGGGCAGCAGACGATGGATTCCCAGGAACATGGACTCGGTTCCCGAGAGGTAACGGGTGCCAAGCAGTTCCGGCAGGGCGGCCTCGTTCGGTTGAGCGCGCACGCTCCCGCTCGCGAGTATCGCCTTGATCTCCGAGCCGAAAAACAGACGACCAGCCGAGCGTGTCCAGTAGAGTGGCTTCACGCCCAGCCGATCGCGAGCGAGGAGCAATCGCCGGCGCGGCGCGTCCCAAATCGCAAAGGCGAACATTCCGCGGAAGTGGTTCACACAGTCGTCACCCCATTGCTCGTATGCGTGCACAATCGTTTCGGTGTCGCACTTCGTGCGGTAGCGATGCCCGGCCGCCTCGAGCACGACACGCAGTTCCCCGTGGTTGTAAATCTCGCCGTTATAAACGGTCCAGATGCTGGCGTCTTCATTACAGAGCGGCTGCTGTCCCGTGGCGAGGTCGACGATGCTCAAACGCCGGTGTCCGAGAGCCGCCCAATGATCGATGTGCGTTCCTTCTTCGTCAGGGCCGCGATGCGTCAGCGCGGCCTGCATGCGCAGCAGCCGACCCCGCTCATCCACCTGGAGTCCTTCAGGGGCGACGAAACCGGCGATTCCGCACATGGCTGGTCGAATCCGGTCAGGAGGCGAGCGGGTGATCCGCCGCCTCGTCGGGCGCGTGATAGGGGTTGTTCAACCGCAGCATCGGCCATCCCTCGAGCAGCGCCTGGAACACGAGGTGAGTCACCCCGGACGAGATCACGATGCGCCGAATGTTGGCGGGATTGACCGGCGACCTGTTGTGTCCGCCATAAGCGGAGCAGCACATCTCGTACTCCCGGCACGCGGCGGCGATCGTCGCGGGCCGCATGTTGCGACGATGTCCGTACGGGAACGCGAAGAGGCGAATCGGAGTGTTGAGCTCCTGTTCGAGTCGCTTGCGGGAGGCGCGGAGCTCGCGTTCGGCCTGGACCGTGGGAATGACGCCGAGGTCGACGTGACCGCAGGTATGCGAACCGACTTCGAAGCCGTCACGTACCAGGGCACGCACCTGCTGCCACGTCATGTGTTCCTGCCCCCGCCTCCCTTGAGACAAGTCATGCGGAAACGGTCGTCGATTGCCGATCATGTCGGTGGCGACGAAGAAGCAGGCCGGCAACCCGAGTGATCGGAGGATGGGGGCAGCGATCGTCGCGTTGTCCTGGTAGCCGTCATCGAAGGTAATGGCCACGACCCGCCCCGACCAGCCCCGTACGCCGGCCGCCGTAACAGCTTCGTGCAGGTGCAGCACCTGGTATTGCTGCTTGAGGTATTGCATCTGCTCGCGGAACGCGGCGGGACTGACGGTCGAACAGTCGTTCGCCGGATCCTTGATCTGGTGGTACGCCAGGACCGTCAAGCGACCGACGCCGAGGCGTGCGTACACACTGTCGCGAGCAGCCGCGACCTTCGAGGCCAGATACGCCTTCATCAGCGCGTGCTTCACGGCCTCCTTCATGCCACTTTCCTCCTCGCTTCTGTGCTGCTATGCACTTCGAGCTCGCTGAGATATAGGGTGCTGAACGCGTCGACCATCCGATCGAACGAGTAGATCTGCTCGATTCGGTGGCGCCCCGCGCGGCCGAACTCTGCAGCACGCATCGGCTGGTCCAGCAGCTCGAGCAGCGCGCGGGCAAGCGCCATCGGCTCGCCCGTCGGCACGAGCCGCCCCGTCTGGCCATCGGTCACGAGCTCGGGAATGCCTCCGACAGCCGTTGCGACCACGGGCAGCCCCGCCGCCATCGCCTCGGTCACCGCGTTCGGGAACGCTTCCGATCGCGAAGGCAAGACGAAAAGATGGGCCTCGGACAGCAGGGCCGCCACATCCTCGCGATGGCCGAGGAACCGGAAGCGCGCGGAGACCCCCAGGTCTCGAGTGAGGGTCAGCAGTTCATCACGGCACGAGCCGTCGCCGATGATCCAGAACTCCGCATCGGGGTATTTCGCCAGCACGGTTGGCGCGGCCGCGATCAGCACGTCGATCCGCTTCTCCTCGCGCAGACAGGCGACCGTCACGATACGTCTGGGGTGCGCCGGGTAGCGGCACGCCGCGAACGACGCGAGATCGATGCCGTTGTGAATCACCTCGATCTTGGCGGCCGGTACACCCTCGAGGCGCAGTCGGGCGGCGCCAGCCTGCGAGTTGGCCACGACACGATGGGCGGCGGTATACGCGTAGCGCTGCACGCGTTGCAGCCCGGGCGTTTCGATCAACCCCCGCCGGCTGCCAATCCTGACCGGCACGGTTGCCAGCGCGCCGCCCGGAAGGCCGAAGATGTTCGAGTAGACGTCGCACGTGTGAAGTACGGCAATTTGGTTCGCGCGGCACCATCGCATGAACGCGAAGAGCTGGCGCACCGTAGTCGGCCGGCGGAATCCGTAAATGGGAAACACAGCAACCGGTTCGTCCAGACCCGCCACGCGGTCGAACCACGCGCCGGTCCTGTGGAAGCAGACCGGATAGACGCGAAACCGGCGTCGGTCCAGCCGTTCAAGGAGTGCGATCATCTGACGTTGTGTGCCGCCGGGCTGGAAGCAATCCACGAAAATGGCAATCGACGTGCGCGTCATGGTCCGAGTGTCCTCACGATCCAGCGGCGACAGGGACATCCGGCCGCTGCGCAACCGGATCCTCTCGAGCATCGAGGTACCGGCGATGCCACGATTCGAAGACCACGAGCGCCCACAGCCGTGCGGAGTGATCACGGCGGCCCGCCGCGTGCTCCCGCACCAGGCGTTCGACGAATCGAGACTCGAAGTAGCCGCGTTGTCGGGCGCGCGTCGAGAGCAGCACGTCCGCAAACAGATCCCGCGGGCTGGTGCGGAACCAGACGTCGATCGGCACACCGAATCCCTGCTTCCGCCGCTCGAGAATCGTGGAGGGCACGAGCCCCGTGGCGGCCTCTTTGAGGATGTGCTTGCGTCGCCCGTTGCGAATCTTCAACGCGGCCGGAAGGCGGGCCGCGTACTCCACCACCTCATTGTCGAGCAGCGGGACGCGCGACTCGATCGAGTGCGCCATGCTCATGCGATCGACTTTCACGAGGATGTCTTCGGGCAAGTAGGTCTCGAAGTCGAAATGCATCATCTGGGCGTCCCACGGAAGAGTCGTGAGCCGCCCGAAGTGGCGCGACAGCTGCCGCTCCGCGTCCGCGTCGCCGATCTGCCGTCGCAGGTCGGCCGTCAGCAACGCCTTCTTTTCATCGTGCTGGAAGTATCCGAGTTCGTCGAGATACCGACCCCGGTTGTCCCGCGCGACCCGCCGGAGGAAATTCTTTCCCGTCGCGCCGTGCGGGAGTCGCGGCCACACGACGGCCGCGACGGCACGGCTGCCAGGCCCGGCCCATCGGTCGAAACGCGCAATTCGCGGATGCGGCAGGTAGCGATCGTAGCCGCCAAACAGTTCATCACCGCCGTCGCCTGACAGGACGACGGTGACATGCCGCCGCGCGAGCTCCGATACGTACCACGTCGGAATGGCGGAGGAGTCCCCGAACGGCTCATCGAAGGCAGTGATGAGATCGTCGAGGATATCGAGCGCGTCCGGCGTGACGACGAACTCGTGGTGATCGGTTCCGAAGTGATTCGCGACGAAGCGCGCGGATTCGATCTCGTCGTACCGCGGCTCGCCAAATCCGATCGAAAACGTCCGCAGCGGTCGCGAGGACGCTTCGGCCGCCAGTCCCACGACCAGGCTCGAATCGACACCGCCCGACAGGAACGCGCCGAGCGGCACCTCGCTCATCAGGTGCGAGCGGACCGCATCTCGGAGCACCGCCCGCAGCCGATCGATGGCCTCGGTCTCCGATGCCGGTTCGTGCTCGTCGGCCGGCAACTGCCAGAACTGCCGTACCCGGAGCGCGCCGTCCTGCCACCGCAGCACGTGCCCCGGCGGCAGCTTGTGTATGCCGGCGAAGATTGTTGCGTCGCGCGGTGTGTACAGGAACGACAGATAGTGATCAAGCGCGTCGAGATTGAGTGCGGGCAGCGGCTCATCCCGAACCAGGATCGACTTGATTTCCGAGCCGAAGTAGAGCCGATCCCCGACGACCGAGTAGTGCAGTGGCTTGATGCCGACGCGATCCCGCGCCAGGAACAGGGCCCGGTTACGGCGGTCCCACAGGGCAATAGCGAACATGCCACGAAGCATCGCGAACGCCTGCTCGCCCCACTCCTCGTAGGCGTGGACAATCGTTTCGGTGTCGCTCGCGGTGGAGAATCGATGACCGCGTGCCGCGAGATCCGCGCGGAGTGTCACGTAGTTGTAGATTTCGCCGTTGAAGACGACCCGGACGGTGCCGCTCTCGTTGGCGATGGGCTGCTGTCCCGTGGCCACATCGATAATGGCCAGACGCCGCATGCCGAGCGCAACCCCGTCTTCGACGTGGATCCCCTCGTCATCAGGGCCACGATGTCGGATTGCGGCACACATGCGCCGCACCAGAGCGCGATCGCGCGCGGCCATGTCCGACCCGCGTGTCCAGCCGCCTCTCACGTTGCCGGCACAGCCGGCGATCCCGCACATAAGTGTTCCGCCGGTCTGCCTGCCAGATGGGCCTGGGCTGCACGGGGGCGCGGACATGCGGTGCAAGTCCGCTGCCGCGGCCAAATCCCATTGATTGCAGTACCCGGCTCCTTGCGATGGCCGATTGGCCGCGCATCGATGGTCCTGCGGGCCAATGCCCGCACGCCTCGAGAACGTGCCCCGTCTCGGCAGGGATACCGACCAGGTGCTGGTCAGGACCGCCGCACGCCCATCTGGGTAACGTCCGACCCAGTTACGGAAGAGAAGTTCCTTTGAACGCGAAGGGCCCGCCTGGTGAGGGCACATTGCTTGCTGCGATTGCCGCGTTTGCCCGGGTCTTGCATTGCGGTTGAGCCCGCGGCCCGACCGACCGGCGGGCGCGTGGTCCCATTCGCGCAACACTGGAGACGAGATGTGCGGCTTAGCCGGAATCGTGGGAGACGTGGACCCCGGCAGCGCGCGCGCCGCCACGGCAGAGATGCTGGCCGCACTCGCGCACCGTGGGCCCGATGCAGAAGGACTGGAGTCGTGGCCAGGCGCCGTGTTCGGGCATCGCCGCCTGTCAATCTTCGACCTCAGCGATGCAGGCCGACAGCCGATGCTGTCCAGAGACCGTTCAGTCGGCGTGCTCCTCAATGGGGCCATCTACAACTTTCGATCTCTGCGCGTCGAGCTCGAGCGCTATGGCCACTCTTTTCGGAGCCAGACTGATACGGAAGTACTGGTGTACGGGTACCTGCAGTGGGGAATCGACGAGCTCTTGCGGCGACTGCGTGGCATGTTCGCCATCGCGATCTGGGACGCCCGCGACGACCGACTCTTCCTGATTCGGGACCGGATGGGCGTCAAACCGCTCGTCTATGCCGCGGCGGACGGAGCGATTGCGTTTGCGTCCACCGTGCGCGCGCTGCGCCGCGGAGGCTTTGGTCGCACCATCGATGACCTGGGCGTGGCGGAGTTCCTCGAGTACGGTTTCGTCACCGACGCGCGCACGATCTACCGCGAGGTCCGGAAGCTGCCGGCCGCGAGCATTCTGGAGTGGCACAAGGGCAAATACCAGATCCGCGAATACTGGACTCTACCGCCAGTCAGCCGATTCACGATCTCGTTCGAAGAGGCCGTGGAAGAAACCGAGCGCCTGTTTCTCGCCGCTGTTGGGAAACGACTCGACGCGGACGTACCGGTTGGTGCGCTTTTAAGCGGGGGTGTGGACTCCAGCCTGGTCTGCTGGGGGATTTCGCACCTCGGCGCCGACATCACGGCGTACACGGTCGGCACACCGGGCTCAACAGCGGACGAAACCGACGATGCGAGGGCCACCGCCGCGGTGTTGAAGATTCGTCACGTCGTCTTGCCGCTCTCGGCAGAAAACCCCTCTGTGCTCGATGATCTCACCAGCGCGTATGGAGAGCCGTTCGCCTGCAACTCGGCGCTAGGCATGCTGCGGATTTCGGAGGTCATCAAGCCGTCTGCGACGGTGCTGCTGACCGGCGATGGGGGCGACGACGTGTTCCTGGGTTATCCAGGGCATGGATATTTTTTTTGGGCGCAGCGAATGGCGCGACGGATGCCGTCGGCCGCCAGCGGCCTGTGGCGGAGCACTCGCCGCTGGCTCCCGCACCGTGGTGCGGTCGGGCGCGCGACACATTTTCTCAACTACGCCACCGGTGGCCTGGGGGCGGTCGTGGACGCGAATCCGGGGCTGCCTGATTGCGGGCGTCGCGGCGTACTGGGGCCGCGGCTTCGGCTGACGGTGATTGAGGAACGCTCCATTCCCGAATCGCTCGAGTCGGCCCGCAACCTCCTTGGGGAGATGCTGCCCTTTGAGCGCCAGCATCGCTTCACCGGCGAGTACATGACCAAGGTCGACGGCGGTGCCATGTTCCATGCACTGGAGGCGCGTTCTCCATTTCTGGATCAGGATATCTGGGAGTTCGCCTCGTCGTTGCCGCACGAGATCCGTCTGCACGGCGGACGGCTTAAGGCCGTGCTGCGGGAGATCGCCCGGCGGCGGATCGGCGAGCGGGTCGCGTTCGGAGCCAAGCGCGGGTTTGCGATTCCCGTGCAGGAGTGGCTGGTGGGACGTTGGTATGCCGACGCCTGCGTCGAGCGGCTTCTGACTGGTGGCCTGTTGGCCGAACATGGCTACATCGAACCAGAAGCGGTCGAGCGGGAATTGGCTCTCGCACGCCAGACCGGGCGTGCGCCCCTCTATCTCTGGTATCTCTTTGTGCTCGAGCGATGGATGCGCTACGAACAGCCCCGGGGCCGTCTCGGCTTCTAATCCGCCGCCGCGCGTGCGGCCGCAATCTCGTGATAAGTCGCCACCCATTCCGTGCGGATGCGGCGGGCATCATAGCTATCGATCTCAGCGCGGGCGTTTCGAGTCAGGCGCTCGACCAGCTCCGGATCTTCCAGCAGTCGAATGGCGCAGTCGGCCATGCCTCGATGGTCGTCCTTCTCCACGAGGAGCCCGGTGCGTTCGTGTTCGACGATGTAGGGAATCCCGCCAACCGCAGTCGCGATCACGGGGAGGCCGGCACAGAAACACTCCAGCAGCGATCCCGGCATGCAGTCGGCGTTGGGACTCGTCAGATAGATGTCGGCTTCATCATAAAGTTGGGGGGTCTTGTCGTGAGGTACACGGCCGACGAACCGGGTATGACGAAGGCCAAGATCGACGGCGAGCCGTTCCAGTACGGGCCGGCTCGGCCCATCGTGTGCAACCGTCAGGCTGGCATCCGGGTACCGCTGCTGGATGATCGCGAAGGCGCGCAGCACGCATTCGACATTGTACAAAGGCTCGAGAATCCGGTTGGTCAGGAAGACCGGTCGTAATGGCCGGCGCCAGCGACACACGAACGGCCCTGGGTCGACGATATTGAAAATGCGCCTCGCCGGGATTCCATGGCCGGCGAACACCCGGATGACGTACTCGGACGGCGAAATGATGAGGTCGGCCATTCGCAAGGTCGTCGCCGCGGCCCTCCAGTTGCTGAGGTGTTCCTCAACCTGTCCATCACGATAGTTAACGATCAGGGCTTTTCGAAACAGCCTGGAGATGATGATCACGGGCATCGTCCACAGCATGTAGGACGAATTCCCAGCCGAGAACGCGTGGATCACGTCGAAGTACGGAACGCGGCGGACGAGCTGCCATGAATAAATCACTTCCATGACGGCGGTCCGGACGAACTTCACACGCTTCAACCAGCGAAAGCGCTCGGCCAGGTTCGGATTGATAGCCTGGAACTCGATTTCGACGGACGGCTCCCGCCGAAGGTTGGCGAGCAACCGTGTGGCCTGGACGGCCTGGCCTCCGAGAATTGCGAGCGAAGGGGCAATCAACAACACCCGCAGCGGCCGACGACCTGCGGCAAGCGGCATTGCGACGACGTCGACGCAGGGCTCAGCGTGCCTGTACATTTCTGCCGACAACCGTCTCTACAATGTCGCGTCGATGTCCGCGGGCCGCCCCGGCCTCGCGCGGCGACGTCCGTAATCCACATCGGCCGGTCCAGCCCGCCTCGCTGGAGTCAAGGAGCATCAAGGGGACGGGTTCGCGATCGGAAGAAACAGAGAGAAGCGCCACACGGGCGTCTGTACTGAATTCGCCGTTTGCCAGCAGCAGCCGCTGCAGCGTGCGCCGATGGCCTCGACCGTCGTTGCCAGAGCCGGGGCGTCCGGTGTCTGGCGTCGTGAACAGCCCCAGCAGGCGGTCCCTGCCACAGGTCACCGTCACTGCGGTGCGGTGCCAGCGGTCGGCCTCGTCAACGACGACGCGCGCGGGTTCGACGGAGAGTCCAACTGGTGAGTCCCCCGCGGCGATGACCGTGATGAGCGACATGGGGGCTTCCGCTGTTTCGGAGACTCTCACCGTGCGCGACGGGACGAGTTGCCCGTACACCGGCGCGCACCAGCCTAGCCCCTCCGCGTCGCCACGGAACTCCTGTCGGTGCCGACCCGTCGACGCGAACGATGCCCACAGATGATCCGGATGCGCGTAGCCGGCGCCGGTTCCGCCAGTGGGCGGCACCGGTGTCCACGCGGGTGCAAAATGCCAGTGCGCGTCAACATGGTGCGGTCCCGTGCCCAGCAGGTGGTCGACGATGATCCACAGGCCGTTGGGCGCCTTCAGCACGGCGCGCCGATGGACGAGCGGCAGGTACCCGTCGTGCTCCGCTTCGACGTAGTCGATGGACGTGGACTCGCGCGCTCGATCATCCACAGTCGACGACTCACGACCAGGATGCCAGAGCACGACGCGCCCGTTCGCGCGCGATTCCCAGTGAAACGGCCCCGCGGGCAGCGATTGTGGCCGTCCATCGACGACGAGCGTATTGTGCATGGCGGTCGAGCGGAACCGATCGCGCAGCGTCGAGTCCGTGGTGTAGGTCGCCGTGCCGGGATCGATCAGAAGCGGGCGCCCGCGCACGGTCAGAATCAGAGCAAGGGCGCCCGCGTGGGCGTGGCCCCCGTTGAGGAACCCGTGGGGCCCGGCATCCAGGATCGCGAGGCAGTCGCGATCACGAAGTACGCCATAGCCGGAGTCAGGATAGACGTGCGAGCTCGGCCCGGGTCGCCGCACAGCCGAATCGTGCTGGATCGCCTCGGGGCCAAGCATCCAGAGCGCTTCCTCAGGAGGGTCCCCGACGGCGAGCTCTGGGCGGTCGAGCAGCGTGGCGGCCAGCGACAGCGAGTCGCTGGCATCAACCGGTGAGCGGCCGCAAATCGGAAACAGCAGCCCTCCGTCATCGTCTCCCATCGTTGGCAGGCGGCCGTTGTCATCGGCCAGCGCCCGGCAGAAGGATGCAAGCCGAGATGTCGTCGCGGCGAATTGCGCGGCCGCGGGATCGTTCGTACGACGCGCGACAGCAAGGGCCAATAAGTAGAAGTCGAGCGCGTAACGGTGGTAGTGCGTGGAACGTTCGGCGTGGCCGCCATCCGGGCGAACCTGTGCAAGCGCTTCACGCATGAGAACATCGCGACCGATCTGCTCCCACGCCGGGGCTCGCTGCAGCTCCGGCAGCACACGTCCCCCCACGTAGAGCGCGAGTCCTTCACCGAGCAGGTGCGTGTTCGGGCTGAAGTACGACGACAGGTGTCGCGCCACATGATCGAGCTGTCGCTCGAGTCCAAGCAGGAGGTCGAGGAGCGTGGTGGTGGCGCCGACCTGCTCGAAAGACGCGAGAAAATGCAACGTCCAGATCCAGGAGATGGACCGCAGCGCGATCTCGAGCATGCTCGACCAGTTGATGCCGGCCAGAGGCGGATTGAACGACATCCAGCTGTCGAGTTCAGCCTCCACCGACGCTGCATACCGGACATCCCCTGTCAGCCACGCGGCACGGCCAAGCGCCAGCCAATGCTGATGCCGGTTAAGCTCCCAGATGATCTTGTGATCGCCCACCTGCGGGTCGAGATAAGGGACACGCGCCCAGAAGCGCAGAGGTGCAGCTCGTCCGTGGACCGGGTCGAGATGCCAATTGATGGGATCGTTGCCGCTGCGAAACGAGAGTTCGCTGTATCCAAGGAGGTCGTAACACCCGCTTCGCACCCGATCGGCCCGGCGAATTGCATCTTCGACGGCCGTCGGGAACAGGAGATCCACGGCGTGAGCGACGGCCGCGCGCGCAGCCGGCTCGATGAGAAAGCGTGACTTCCGCTGCAGGAAATGAGATCGGATCGCGGCCTCCGCGCCTGGCCAGTCTTGCGCCGCGAGCGCGACGCGCGCCCGGACCAGGTCCGCCGAGCCGGCGAGCAATCGCGACCCGAGTCGGGTCCGCTGCCATCGTTCACGCCGGCAGGTAAAACGAAGCGCTTCCCCCGCGACGCGTGTTCCCTCAGCGCAACGGAACCAGATTTCACGGGCATCGGACCGCTCCAGACGGCGCAGGAACCTGATCACGCCTGCGCCGCGACTCGTGGTCATCCGTCATGGGCGGCCTGCAAGCTGTGCGCCCTGCGGTCCAGACGAAGCACAACTCGCTGGCCGTCGAGCCCGCCTCGTCCGGCGAGGCGTGCGTGTCGCGATCCGAGGGAGAAAATGTGCTCAATTCGATAACGTTTTTCCATAAATCTGCCCTTCTTGCGCTAGTGCATGGTGTGGCCCCAAGCACTGTTCACCCCTCGGGCACTCCTCAGCTCAGAAATCTCGCTCTGAACCCGACGAGCTTCGTCGGTATTGACGAGGCGATTCAGCGCCTGCCTTGCGGCGCCGGGTCCTGTACCTCGGCCAGGTTGGTGGAGGACAGGTACACGGCTTGCTGAGTCCTGACGCCGAGCGACGCGATGGGCGACCACCCCGTAGTGACAGTCGTTCTCTGCACCTACAACAGGGATACAAGCTCGACCGTACGACGAGTTCAGTACGTGTTCGAGCCCCGGCAGGGTGTCGCGCACGCTCGGAACGCCGGGGTCGCCGCTGCACGGACGGACATCATCGCCTTCACCGACGATGACGTCCGCGTTTCAGAAGATTGGGTAAGGGTCGTCAAGCGCGCCTTCGACGCGCACCCTGAAGTAGATGGCCTGGCAAGAATGCTCGTCGGGTACATGCGCGAAAGTCGCGCACGTTCTCTGCAGAAGAACCGCGGATGGTCCTGAGGTTCGATCGGTGCGCCGTCGTTGGAGCCGAGACAGGCTCCTCGCTTCGCGTCGCGGAGGCGCTGTCGTGAGTGCCAGTCCTGTCATGGTCATCGGCGTGGATGCTGGAGAGCCCACGCTCATCGAACGCTGGATGGACCTGGGACTGTTGCCAACGATGGCGCGCCTGCGCGCCAGTGGCACTTACACACGGTTGAAAACGCCAGAAATCTGCAGGGCCGAGACGGCGAGTACGATCTTCCTGACCGGCTGCGAACCGAGCCGCACCGGGCAATGGTGTTCGTTTAAGTTTGATCCTGCCGATTACAGCGTCAGTGACCTGAGTACATACCCGTTCGATGAGTACCAGCCGTTCTATGCCCTCGGGCCGGGTCGTCGCGTGGCTGTGTTCGACTTACCCCAGACATGCCTCGTCGACGACGTGGACGGCATTCAGGTGCTCGGGTGGGGTGCTCACGCGCCGCACACCGGAAGCGTGTCGGTACCCGACGGCCTGTTCGCCGAGTTGATTGGCCGGTACGGAGAGCACCCGACGTGCGACAGCGACGAATGCGCGCTGTGGGATCGTCCGGCGATGGAATCGATGAAGCAGGGACTCAAGACCGGCATTGCCCGGCGCGTGCAGATCTGTCGCGAGCTCCTGCGAAGAGAACGCTGGGATCTGTTTCTCACCTACTTCGGTGAGACGCATACCGGCGGGAACTATTTCTGGCATCTCAGCCAGCCCGACCACCCCTTGCATCGCGCCGAAGCGCAGACCGGCGACTGGATGCTCGAGATTTTCGCTGCGGTCGACGACGCCATCGGCGAGCTCGTCGCCTCGGCGCCAGGTACCTCGGTCGTGCTCTTCTCCAGCCACGGCATGGAGTCGAACAGCACCGATCTCCCGAGCTTCGTTTTTCTCCCCGAGTTGTTGTATCGATGGAGCCTGCCTGGTCACAAGGCGTTCGAGGCTGGAGCGGCAGGACGACCGGTCCCGCCGCCGATTGTTCCACGCGCAGGGCGCTCGTGGACCGATGAGGTCTGGGCGCGCAAACACGATCCCAATCCCATCACGCGCGCGCTTCGCCGCCGTCTGCCGGTCGAGTTCTTTCACTACACGATCGAGAAGAGACTCGGGCTGAACGGCGTTCCCCTCTGTCCCGAGGAATGTCATCTCGGGTATGAGCCCCCGATGTGGTATCACCCGGCATGGCCGCGCATGAAGGCGTTCGCGCTTCCGAGCTTCTCTGAAGGCTTTGTCCGTCTCAATGTCCGCGGGCGCGAGCGTGACGGGACCGTGGACCCGCGCGACTATGCCCACACCCTGGATGAGGTCGAAGACCTGCTGCGTCGGGTTCGCAGCGCGCGGACGGGAGCTCGGCTCGTGGAAAAGGTGATCCGCTGGCGTTCGTCAGCCGAGGATCGCGACCCGAAGCTCCCGGACCCGGACATGGTGGTGCTCTGGGGCTCGGAACCGGCTGACGTGGTGGACACCCCCCTCGGCCGCATTGGTCCGATGCCGTTTCGGCGCACCGGGAGCCACGTCGCACGCGGGTTCCTGCTCGCCAGTGGACCCGACTTCCCAGCCGGCCTCCTTTCGGCGGACGCGCGCAGCATCGACATTGCGCCGACGATCCTGTCGCTCATGGACGTCCCGATTCCATCGTACATGGACGGCAAGCCGTTGTTCGACCGCGTGCGACAGGAACGACCGGCCACGACCTGATGTTTTGTAAAGCCGGCGCGATGGTCCCAGGTGTACGAACGTAACCGCGATGCAGACCGCTGACAGCCCCAGTGTCGACCTGGTGATCTGCCGGCTGACACTGCAGTACACCGACAACAGTCGGACGCTCGCTGAGGTGGCTCGAGTGCTGCGACTCGAGGGCCGAGTGCTGTTGAAGTTTCACCACGCCCGCTACTACACAGCGAGGCGCGGCAACCTTGTGCAGGGCACGCTCGGCGACTCCGTCCCGGCGGCGTCGACTTTGCCGGTCGTACGAGAGCGGGCGCTGTAGTGAGCTGCGACCCTCGGCAGCTTTCCTTCAAGGAACGTCTGCTGGTGTCGCTGGCGATGCCGCAAGGTGCGCCCGAGATCGGCGCGACCGTCAACTACACCATCGACAATTGTCTCGGATTCGCGCGCAGAACGCTCCGCGACTTCGATCGGCTGGTCGCGGGGAAAACCGTGCTGGACTACGGGTGCGGCCACGGATGGCAGGCTGTCGCCATGCGCGTGAGCTGTCAGGCCGAGCGCGTTCTTGGCCTCGACGTCAGCGGCGAACGGCTCGCGTACGGCGAGGCGCTTGCCGAGCGATTCGGCTGCGCGGACCGCGTGCACTTCGCCAAGGCCGTGCCTCCGGAACTCGAGGGACACTTTGACGTCGTGTTGTCGCTCAGCGCCTTCGAGCACTTTGCCGACCCGATGGCTGAGCTCCAGAAGATGCGACGACAGCTACGGCCTGGAGGGCGGGTGCTTCTGGCTTTTGCCGAACCGTGGCTGTCGCACAGCGGCAGCCACGTGGGCAACTTCACCCGCATCCCGGGAACGAACCACGCGGTGCCCTGGGTGAATCTGATGTTCTCTGATCGGGACCTGCTGACGCTGCGTGCACGGTTCCGGTTCGATCACCCGACTCGTCTACAGGACATTGACGGGGGACTCAACAAGATGACGCTGGCCAAGTTCGAGCACATCCTTCGATCATCGGGTCTGACGATTGCCGATCTGAGGTACTTCGCGACGTGGGGCATTCCCGGCGTCACTCGCGTGCCGCTCCTGCGCGAGCTGCTCACGTCGGCCGCGAGTTGCGTGCTCACGGCCGAGGCGGGGTGATCCCAGCCGCAGGTGCCGAGTCGTCCGTACCTCTCCGTCGTGCAGGGCCCGGCCACAGATCGCCCATCAGTGTGGAAAGAAACAGCATCCTCGTTCGCGAATCCCACGGCGCGTAGCCGAGCGCCAGACGCAGCTGTTCGCGGGCGCCACGCCAATCACCGGCTTGAAGGCGATGGTGTCCCCAGTCCCGATGCAAGACGTGACGCCGCGCACGTTCGCAGCGATCCGGAGACTGACGATGTGTCCCGCAGGCTCGTGCACAGAGCGCCTTGCTCTTCTCGATGACGAGCGCCTGCGCCGCATACGTTCGCTCGACTTGCCGACTCATCAGTCCGCCCGGCCGATGAAATGCGAGTGGTTCGGGGATGAACCCGATCGGGTATTGCGCGGCGATCCTCAACCACAAATCCCAGTCCTCAACATGAATCTCGCGCCGTTCGTCGAAGCCGCCAACCTCCGTCAGTACGCGACGCGGCACCATCACGGTCAGCGTACTGACGAAGAATGCGGTGTGAAACAGTCCGCAGAAATCGTGACTGCATGCCTCGGCGCCTGCGAGCGTCTGGCCCACCAGGCCCGTGTGAAGCAGCCCGGTTTCCGGATGCCGACGAAAGTACTCGACCTGTTTCGCCAGCTTCTCCGGCCGCCATTCGTCATCGGCGTCGAGAAAGGCGATCAGGTCCCCGGTCGCCTGCGCGATTCCCGTGTTCCGCGCCCGGGCCGGGCCGCCGTTCGACTGCCGCACGAAGCGGACGCGCTCCGCCCAGGCATCGAGGGTTTGGTCCAGCGTTTCGCGATCCTCCGAGCCGTCATCGATGACGATCACGTCGAAGTCGCGGAACGTCTGTGCAAACACCGATCGAAGTGCGTTGCCAAGTAGCGTCGCCGCATTGAACACCGGGATGATGACGCTTACGCAGGCCATGCCTCGTGGTATCCGGAGATCGCCCGACGGCTCAGCGAATCCTCATCGGCTTCGAGATGACAACCCGGAAGCCGATCACGGTGCCCGTGATGTTTCCACCCGGGCGTTGCGCGTCCTGCGTGCTGCGATTCGCATAGCCTTCGACGGTCATCCGTCGTGATACCCGGTAACCGCCGGACGCCGACAGCCACATCGAGCGAAGGCTCGGCTGTCCGATCACGAGCGAATCGTTGTTGAACCAAGACAGGTTGCTCTCCACGTACACGCGACTCGACGCAATCGGCACGTGCGCGGTCCCCACCAATGCTTCATTCTGAAACGTGCCGCCAAACCCGAACGAGGGGACGAAACTGCGCTGGTAGGACGCCGACAGCCTGGTTTCGCGAACGCGGTAGAGCAGACGGGCCTGCACGGCAGGTCCAACGCTTCCCTCGTGCGTCAGTCCGGCACCGAGCACCGCCACGCCAAGCAGGCCCGACAGGTCGAGTGACCGCGTCAGCGCGTACTCGACCGTCGCGCCGCCCTGCTGGATGTTGAACTGATCGGTACCGTGGGACAGAACCTCATGACGCAGATCGTATTGCGCCCCGACCGTCAATCTTGTCGAGCGCTGGCGCGCCAGGGAAACCGTCCACTCATGCTCGTACCCGTCCTGGAGCTGCTGACCGGCTTGCTGGTCGAAGGTCACCGACCGCAGTACGTAGCCCGCAACCAGCGTGGTGTGGCGCGCGACCACCGCCTCGACGCCACCTCCCGCCTCATTGGTTTGCGAGCCCGTTCGATAAAACGGCACGCCGGCCAGGTTGAGCACGTCGGTCGAGGGAGCCCGGATGAAGTTCTCCTTGGCGAACAGCTTGAGCCCCTGGGACATCCGAAGATCCATGTAAGCATGCGCGCGTTGATCGGCGGCGTTGAGCTCGTCGTAGGTCCGGTACATGACAAACGAACCGGTGTAACTCCCCGACAGGTTGAGCCGGCGGCCGCGAAAGTCCAGGTTCAGCCCGGAGTCGATCGGGGTTCCGAAGTCCGAGAGTGGTCTGTCGCCCTCACTCGCCAGTAACAGGTTGTTATTCCAACTTCCGCCGAAGCCCACTGAGGGTGTGAAGACCCACCCCGGGGCCTGCGCCGGAACCACTTCCGTGGTCGGCTGTGCTGTGACAGTGGCAGGCAACAGCAGGGCTGCCAGCGCAACTAATACCCTCGAAAAACCGGGCATCGCACTTGTCCCCTTCTTCTCCTTCGGACCCGCCTGCGGCAGGAACTTCACTCGTCGAGCTTCGCCCGCTGCTCGGCAGCAACGGACGTGCCACGACATTCACCGGGTTCTGCAGACTGGTGCGACGGCAGGCCCAAGATTCTCGGCAGATGGGAGGGCTCAGCCCTAGAACGCCGAGACAGTGCGGACTGACAGGCACGTGTTTTACCAACTTTGGACAAAAATCTGCGCGTCGTCGGCGTGTGCACCGTAAGAAATCACAACCGCCGAAGCCATCGCGTCGCACGCAAGTTGAGCCCGACGACCTCTGGCACCTCACCCCGTGCAGCTGGCACAGGGCTTGAACTTGCGCCGTGCGGACGTATGCGGATACTGGCCTGCGTAGTGGCTTTTTGGGTCTCGGTCCACTTCGACGGAATGGCCCGACTTCAGCCATTGGCTGCAACCGTCCCTGCCGGAGGCGATCTGCAGTCCGCCATCAATCGTGCACGGCCCGGAGACGTGATCCTGCTCGAACCCGGCGCGACCTACACCGGCAATTTCACGCTGCCCGAAAAGTCCGGCTCCGAATACATCACGATCCGGTCCAGTGCGCTCGCCTCTTACTTTCCCATAGCGGGACGCGTCGGGCCGGAACACGAGCGGTGGATGCCGAAGCTCCGGTCCCCGAACGGTTCGGCCGTTCTGGCTACGGCACCGGGGGCGCATCATTGGCGGTTGCAGTGGCTGGCGTTCGGGGCGAACGTCGGTGGGACTGGCGACATCATCCTGCTGGGCGACGGGAGCAGGGACCAGCGCGACCTCGCCCGGGTGCCGCACGATTTCGAGCTCGACGGCCTTATCATCCGCGGCGATCCAGTCACCGGCCAGAAGCGCGGGATTGCCCTGAACAGCGGAACCACGACCATCCGAAATTCCGATATCCGCGGGATCAAGGCTAAGGGGCAGGACAGCCAGGCGATCTGCGGCTGGAACGGTCCCGGCCCATATTTGATCGAGAACAACTACCTCGAAGCCGCCGGAGAGAATGTCATGTTTGGCGGCGCCGAGCCGGCGATCGACGGGCTCGTCCCGAGCGACATCACGTTTCGCGCGAACTATGTAAGCAAACCGCTCGAATGGCGCTCGGCGGATTCCCCCTGGACCGTCAAGAACCTCTTCGAGTTGAAGAATGCCCGACGCGTTCTGATCGAAGCGAACGTATTCGAGAACAATTGGGAGGCGGGTCAGTCCGGCTACGCGATTGTGTTGACGCCGCTCAACGACGGGACGGCGCCCTGGACCGTCGTCTCCGAGGTCGTGCTGCGGCTGAACGTCGTGCGGCATACCGCATCGGCCGTGAACATCCTCGGATTCGACTATCACGCCCCCAGTCAGCAGACCCGTCATCTGGAGATCCGACACAATCTCTTTTATGACGTGGACTATTCCCGATGGGGAGGCGAGGGGCGGTTTCTGCAGATCGGAGATGAGCCCGCTGATGTCGTCATCGACCACAACACGGTCATTCAGAGCGGCAGCATTCTTCAGTTGTACGGCAGGCAGAATGGGCGGCCTCGACCGATCGTGGGTTTTCAGCTGACGAACAACATCACGTTGCACAACGAGTACGGCATCATCGGGGATTCAGCCGGCATCGGCAAGTCGAGCATCGCGGAGTACCTGAGTCGCGAGGAGATTCGCGGCAATGTGCTCGCCGGTGCGGATCCATCCTTGTATCCACCGGACAACTTTTTTTTCAGCGTGTCACAGCTGTTCGCCTCATTCGTCGACCCTGCCAGCGCCGATTATCGATTACGTCCCACGAGCGTGCTGCGCACGGCCGCAACCGACGGATCCATGGTCGGCGCCGACGTCCAGGCCCTGATGCAAGTGATCCCATCACGGGACGTCCCGGGCAGTGACCTGTCGCGCCGCCCGCCGCGACCGATAGCAAAGCGATCGGCGAGCGACACAACGGGACAGGACTGACCCGGGGAGCGATGAAGCAAGTCCTGCGAAAAGGTCTCAGGCACATCGTGGTCGAGGACGTACCCGAACCCCGGTTGCAAGCGAACCACGTCCTGATTCGGCCCGCGTACTCCCTCATCAGCAGCGGGACAGAAACGGCAAGTTTGCATCAGGCTGGTGTCGTGGCGGAGTTACGGCACAACCCTTCCCATCTGCAGAAGATCGCTGCGGTCGCGAAGACCGCCGGCCTCGTGCGGACCTTCGCTGAGGTGAAGGCCAAATTCAACGAATACGCGGGTACTCGGTTACTCGGGTGCTGGACTGGTGACCGAGGTGCATCCCACCGTCACGGACATCGAGCCCGGTCAGTGTGTCGCATTCGGCGGCGAGGGCTCCGGCCACGCCGAAACCGTGCAGGCACCTCGAAATCTGATCGTGCCGGTGCCACCGGAGCTGCCGTTGGAACAGGCCTGCTTTGCGACGCTCGGCAGCATCGCGTTGCACGCCGTGCGCACGTCGAACATCGGACTGGGGGAAACGGTCGTCGTCATCGGATTGGGGCTTGTCGGCCAGCTCATCGCGCAACTGGTCCGTCAGCAAGGGGGCAGGGTCGTTGCGACCGACCTTCGCCCCGACCGCATGGAGCTCGCGACCCGCCTCGGAGTCGAACATGCGTTGGGCGCGGAGCCTGCGGCGGAGGCGCGCGGACTTACCGGGGGGAGAGGCGCAGACTGCGTGATCGTTGCCGCCGCCGCGAAGTCGGCCGGCCCTTGTCTCCTGGCTCTCGAAATGTGCGCCGACCGCGGCCGGATCGTGGTGGTCGGCGCGGTGCCCCTCGATTTCCCCTGGTACGAGATGTACCGCAAGGAAATCAGTCTCTTCATGTCACGGGCGTACGGCCCTGGGAGCTACGACCCGTCATACGAGCAGGGAGGACATGACTATCCGATCGCGTACGTGCGATGGACGGAAAACCGCAACATGGCGGAGTTCCTCCGGCTGGTGCGTCTCGGTCGGGTCATCCTCGAGCCGTTGATCACGCACGTTTTCAAGATCGACGACGCCGAGGCCGCGTATCGCACGATCATGGATCCGGACGTCAACAGCGTGGCCGTGCTGCTTCGGTATCCGACCGCCGACGCGCACAGCCGAGCGGTGCCGGTTCCAGCGCTCAGCCCTGCGCGACACAGAGTGGACGTGATGCCGCAGGCACACTCCGCAGGTGCTCTGCGCGTGGCGCTCGTCGGTGCCGGCAATCTGGCGAGATGGGTGCACCTTCCCGTCATCCGGAAGATGAAGGGGGTCGAACTGCGTGCCGTGTGCTCGACGAGCGGTGCCCGTGCGCTGAGCTATGCGAAGCGCTTTGGGGCGCACTATTGCTGTTCGGACTATGAGAGCCTGCTTTGCGATGCCGACGTGGACGTGATCTTCATCCTGACCCGCAATCAGCATCACGCCACGCAGGCGGTTGCCGCGCTCGAGGCAGGCAAGCACGTGTTCGTCGAGAAGCCGATGGCGTTGACCGACGAGGAGTGCCAACGGATCGAGCGCGCCGTACGCGAAACGGGCAGGCATTTGTCGGTCGGCTTCAACCGGCGGTTCGCACCGTTCTACGTCGAACAGAAAGAGCGGCTTCGACGCCGGACAATGCCGGCCGTGGTGAACTGTCGCGTGAACTCGCCGGGCATTGCCTCGCCGTACTGGATGGCCGACCCCGCCATCGGCGGTGCGATTCTCGGCGAGGCCTGCCACTTCGTCGATCTGATGTTCTGGTTGCTCGAGTCCGAGCCGGTCGAAGTCGCGGCGTTCACGCTGCCGACCGGGACCACGCATCCGATCGGTGAGAACAACATGGTGGCCAGTTTCAGGTTTGCCGATGGTTCGGTGGGTAACCTCACCTACTGCACGATCGGCAGCCGAACATCTGGGGGCGAGCGCGTCGAGGTCTTCGCCGAGGGGATCGGTGTCGCCACTGAGGATTTCACTCGTTTGGACGTTCGGGCAGGAGGCCGACGCACTCAGTCGCGCTGGCGGGCGGACAAGGGCTACGCTGAACTCGTTGAATCGTTCGTGCAGGCGGTGCGGAATGGACGCGCGCCATCGGTCACCGTGCGCGATGGTGCCCGCGCCACGCTCGGCTGTCTCGAAATGATCGAATCTGCCCGCACGCGATCGCCTCGGGCGATCGATCTCGAGCGGCTGTTGCTACGCGAGGACTGACGGCGGCCGACGTCCGCGAGGAAAAATTGCGCGCTCCGGACCGGCCACGCGTAATTCCTACCCGGCAATCGCGCCTTCTGCCGTCGCATATGCAGCCACATACGCGGAATTCGGAGATGTCGCACTGGATGCGTGTGGCATTGAATTTGATGACGAGAACGCTCGGGCGTTTCAGTCTCGCCCGCAACCAAAGACGGGTGCCGTTGATGAGCGGACTCGCTGGACGTGTGTCCAACAGTGTGGTGTCAGGGAGTGTCGCCGCCTTTGTGGTTTCCTTTGTTTTCGTGTGTCTGCAGCAAACACTCGTGACGGCGGCGACGCGGACGGTCAATGCCGGAGATGATTTGCAGGCGGCGCTGAATGCGGCGCAACCGGGCGACGAGATTGTGCTGGCGGCCGGCGCGCGGTTCAAGGGGACGTTCCGGCTGCCGGTCAAGCCGCCGGGTGCGGTCATCACCATCCGGTCATCGCACACGCTGCCGGCGCGGCGCATCACGCCAGCCGACGCGCCGCTGCTGCCGGTGATCGGGTCGGGTACCGTCGAGTCGGCCTTGACGGGCACAGGGACAAGCAACTGGCGCCTCGACGGCCTGCAGTTCGAGTCGAGCACGACCGGGGAAGGCAATATCATCGACCTGCAGGACGCCACGGCGATCACGATGGATCGGCTGCTGATTGTAGCGGGCCCGGCGGGACAGAAACGCGCGATCAAGGGGAACGGCCGACAGATCACGGTGACGCGGTCGTACATCGCCAATATCTGGCGCCTCGGGCAGGATTCGCAGGCGTTCTGCGCGTGGGACGGCGCGGGCCCGTATACGCTCACCGACAACTACCTCGAGGCGGCGAGTGAGAACGTGATGTTCGGCGGCGCGAACAGCCTGGCGGCGGATCGGGTGCCAGCCGACATCATCGTCGAAGGTAATTCCTTCTTCAAGCCGCAGTCGTGGCGGGGACAGGGCAAAGCGGTCAAGAACCTGTTCGAGCTGAAGTCGGCCAAGCGGATCACGATTCGCCGGAACGTGTTCAATAGGAACTGGACCGATGCGCAGAGCGGCACCGCGATCGTGTTCACCGTCCGCAACGACGAGGGCGGGGCACCGTGGTCAGTGGTGGAAGATGTTGTCTTCGAGCAGAACGTCGTTCTGAACACCGAAGGCATCTTCAACATCCTCGGCTACGACAGCTATCAGCCGTCGGGGCGCCTGACGCGCATCACGATCCGGAACAACCTGACGATCGGCACGGGGTTTTTCCTGATGGCCGGCGGGGAAGTGGGCACCCTGACGATCGATCACAACACCGTGGATCAAGGGGGGAACTTCTTCACGCTCTATACCGGCGACGTCTGGACGGCGGGGGCAGGCGCGCGGCGCGCAGCCCAGTTCGCCGTCGAGTCGCTGACGGTCACGAACAATCTCGGGAATCACAACGCCTACGGGGTCTTCGGCGGGGGCATCGGCACGTCGGCGCTGGTGGCGATGACGCGTGGTTACATGTGGACGCACAACGTGCTCGCGGGTGGCGCCGGCCAGACCTATCCGGCGGTCACATGGCTCCCCACTGTGGCCGCCTACCGTGCGCAGTTCAATCCCAACTACTCGCTCATCCCCTCGAGCATCTATCGCGGCGCGGCGACCGACCGGCGTGACCTCGGCGCCTCGTCGTTTGCCCAGATCGATCTGGTCTCGGCACCAGTCCGGGCCCGCCAGGTTGCCTCGGCCACGCATGACCCTTCTGTGATCGGGATCAGAGAAGAGTGATCGCGGATCGATCGTACCGCCTCAAGCCTCGATAGATCAGCACGGATTCCGCCAATTCATCCGCTGATGGCGGTGGCATCTATCTTGTGAAAGAAATCTGCCGGGTCCTGCCTCGGCCCCGCTTCACCCGGCAAGGAAAGGGTTTCAATCGTCGATGCGCGAATCTGCTACCCGTGTGCCCAAGGGCGGGCTGGTCCGGCCATCTTTGATGCTGTTTCTTGTGGTGCTTGCTGCGACCCCGCGTGCCGCAACGGCGGCGACGCGGACGGTCAATGCCGGAGATGATTTGCAGGCGGCGCTGAATGCGGCGCAACCGGGCGACGAGATTGTCCTGGCGGCCGGCGCGCGGTTCAAGGGGACGTTCCGACTGCCGGTCAAGGCGCCGGGTGCGGTCATCACCATCCGGTCATCGCACACGCTGCCGGCGCGGCGCATCACGCCAGCCGACGCGCCGCTGCTGCCGGTGATCGGGTCGGGCGGCGTCGAGTCGGCCCTGACGGGCACGGGGACAAGCAACTGGCGCCTCGACGGCCTGCAGTTCGAGTCGAGCACGACCGGGGAAGGCAATATCATCGACCTGCAGGACGCCACGGCGATCACGATGGATCGGCTGCTAATTGTAGCGGGCCCGGCGGGACAGAAACGCGCGATCAAGGGGAACGGCCGACAGATCACGGTGACGCGGTCGTACATCGCCAACATCTGGCGCCTCGGGCAGGATTCGCAGGCGTTCTGCGCATGGGACGGCGCGGGCCCGTATACGCTCACCGACAACTACCTCGAGGCGGCGAGTGAGAACGTGATGTTCGGCGGCGCGAACAGCCTGGCGGCGGATCGGGTACCAGCCGACATCATCGTCGAAGGCAATTCCTTCTTCAAGCCGCAGTCGTGGCGGGGACAGGGCAAAGCGGTCAAGAATCTGCTCGAGCTGAAGTCGGCCAAGCGGATCACGATTCGCCGGAACGTGTTCAATGGGAACTGGACCGATGCGCAGAGCGGCACGGCGATCGCGTTCACCGTCCGCAACGACGAGGGTGGGGCACCGTGGTCGGTGGTGGAAGATGTCGTCTTCGAGCAGAACGTCGTCCTGAACACCGAAGGCATCTTCAACATCCTCGGCTACGACAGCTATCAGCCGTCGGGGCGCCTGACGCGCATCACGATCCGGAACAACCTGACGGTGGGCACGGGGTTTTTCCTGATGGCCGGCGGGGAAGTGGGCACCCTGACGGTGGATCACAACACCGTGGATCAAGGGGGGAACTTCTTCACGCTCTATACCGGCGACATTTGGACGGCGGGGGCAGGCGCGCCGCGCACAGCCCAGTTCGCCGTCGAGTCGCTGACGGTCACGAACAATCTCGGGAATCACAACACCTACGGGGTCTTCGGCGGGGGCATCGGCACGTCGGCGCTGGTGGCGATGACGCGCGGTTACACGTGGACGAACAACGTGCTCGCGGGTGGCGCCGGCCAGACCTATCCGGCGCTCACGTGGCTCCCCACTGTGGCCGCCTATCGTGCGCAGCTCAATCCGAACTACTCGCTCATCGCCTCGAGCACCTATCGCGGCGCGGCGACCGACCACCTCGACCTCGGCGCCCCAACAGCCGTCACTTCGGTCATGGACCCACCACCTGTCCCGCGGGGTTTGCGCGTCGGACCTTCGTCTCCGTGACTGTAGTCACCTCTGATTTCTGAGTGGTGTACTCGCCGTCCCTCCAGACTCTTCGGTGCGCGCAAAGACGAATTCGTTGCAACCGAGGCCGACGCCGCCGCACTTCATCCGGGCGAGCGTGAATCCCCGGCTTCGGTAGAAGTCGAAGATCGCCTCGGGCGCGGCGAATTCGTACGGATAACCGCCGACCCAATCAAGAACATCGTGCCAGCGACTCATGCCGCGGCGGCTCCGATAATCGGTCCACGAACGCACGTAGTCCGCCGGCCGGAGTCGAAGCGTGGCGCCGGCCAGCGCCTTCAGCTCGGCCGGGAGCGTGACAGCGACCGCGAACGGCACACGTGCGGGACGAGGCAGCCTGTTGTAAGTCTTCTTCAACGAGCGCCAGCGCAAACTTTGGCTGCCCATGTCGTTGTAGATGGCGACGGCGAGCTTGCCCCCCTCTGCGACGGGAATTGCGGCGTGCGCAAGCGCGTCCCACAGGCGTCCTGTATGGTGCAGCACGCCCCAGGAATAGACGATGTCGAACGACCCGAGCGCCCGCATCTTGTCGCCATCGAGTACCCGATCCCGATTCGATTGTCCAGTCCGAGTCTGCGGTACAGAACCGGCGCCGTAACTCCTTCGTGCAGGCAACTGACTGCGGATCATAGTCGAACGAATGCACCGAGGCCCCGAGCCGTATTGCTGCGAGGCTGGAGAGTCCACTGCCGGACCCGATGTCGAGAAACCGGACGCCGTCGAGCCTGTCAATCTCCAGAAGTTCCCGAAGCCCGCGTTCTGCCGCCATGATGCGGTCGTCATCAAGGACTGACAGAAACCTGGCCCAATTGCCACCAAAGTCGAACCGCTCGCCCTTTGAGACCTCCAATGCGTGCGCGCCAGTGCTTCTTACGGAGGCCGCGCTCCCCGATGACTGATAGCTCATCTTGCCCTTCCCATCTTGCTGTCGTCGCCCTGCGCAACGAGGGCACTGGACCGATTCGCCGCCGCCCTCGCGGGATCTGTTCGAACGCGGGACTTCGCGTCCGTGCTCCCTGCTGCCCACTGGTTGCGGGTCCGCTCGGCAAGGTAGCCCGCCGCAAGGGCGCCGTCCATCGCCGCGGCTGCTGCGTCCGAGTATTGTCCGCGCAGCCCGCTCCAGAGCACAGACACGGGTGCCGTCAGCAGCCGTCGCAGATAGTGGCGTGACGTCGCCATCTTCGGCCTCGGCTCAGAGGTATTCATGCGTGGCGTCCAGGACGCCATGCGCATCGCGCACAGCGATGTCGCGGAACGTGACGGCGAGGCCGAGCACCAGGTAGAGCGTCCAGTAGTACGCCACCGATGCGAACATGGCGGCGGCGGCCCAACCGGTGAGACTGGCGACGAGCGCGGCGCCAAACAGCTCGAGTTCGTGGCGTGCGCTCGAGCCATTTGGAGGCGGGCGGAGCGTCCGGCGGAGTGCGGCGACCGCGCGGAGCACGGCGGTGAATCCACTTCCGACGAGGGCAATGAAGAGCAACAGGCCGAAGACTCCCAGTTCTGACGCGACCTGCAGCACGGCGTTGTGGGTCTCCCGCCAGGGCTCCTCGCGCGACTCCGGCTGATAGTTCGAGAACTGTCCCGCGCCTAGTCCGACCACCGGGTTGTCGAGAAACGCCTCGTAGCCCTCGCGCATGAGGCGCTGACGCGCCTCACGCGACCCCGTCGGGTCTTCGTCGGCGTTGTAGATGCTCGACATCCGGAGGACGAAGGAGGGTGGAAGGAGCGGGATCCCGGCAAGGCACATCGCCACGACAGCCGCCGCCACGCCCGGACGGATGCGCCGCATCTGATAGAGCAGCGCGAGCAGCATCATGACGAGCCCGATCGTGCCGCCACGGCTCTTGCTGAAGACGATGGCTGCGGCAATCGACGGGACGCCGACGAGCGCGAGCGCGCGCACGAACGAGCGCCCGCTAGCGAGCGCGAGCGCCACGGCCAGCGGCAGAAACGTCACCATGTTCAGCGCCATGTCATTGGGATTGCCGAACAGACCACCGACCGCTCCACCCACCCTGCCGTCTTCGTACAGATTGACCCCTCGGAAGTAGTCAAGGTCTGCTCGCACTCCAATGTAGGACGTGCCCAGTACCGACGACCGTGACGAGGCGCGCGAATCGTTCGCGCGACGTGAGCGTATTCAGCATCAGCGTGAAGACGACGATGACCTTGCAGTAGAGGTCCGTCACGACCGAGATGGCACCGCCGGGCCAGATCGAAAAGGGTGCCGTCACGATCATCACACCGGCCACGCCGAGCAGGAGCACAAGCTCGGTGGTGATCCGGCTGACAGGCGCTCCCCGCGTCAGGCGCTCCGCCACCAGAGCGATGACCGCGAAGGTACCCGTCACCTCGGCCAGATGGAGCGGCTCGAGAAATGGAAGGGAATCCTGCGGACGGAAGAACAGAACGACGATGAACGCGAGCAGCCCCTGAAAGGCAAGACTGTCCCGCTCGGGCTCGGCTCGCCCGATGGGCCCGGTGCGGGAATCAACTAAGTCAGCTCCTCCTGGGAGGGTTCTGACTCCTGCCCGGAGGCCCGTAAAGGCCAGACGCTCCATCCGTTGGTTTCTCTTTTCCCCCTGGGTTGCTCTTTTGCGCCCTTTATTTCCACTCGGTCCGACCGCGACAGGCCGCCACGAGACCCGCAAGCGCGGCGTAGTTCATCATGACGAAGGTGTAAGCAACGAGCGCGATCCGTCGAACTGCTGTGTTCATCGCGTCGCTCCATGCCGACGATGCTCAGAGCGCAGGGTAGAAACCGCCCCGAGCGGCGCGTTCAGCTTGCGATGACCCGGGTCTCGCCGCTCGGATGCGCGCTCGTGCGCTCGCGCACCTCGGCTGTGTCTGATCCCGCGTGCGGCGGGCCGTGCCCTGAGACCGTCCTGTTGCGTTCTGCAGAGTCAATCCACCCGCCGATCGCCGCCAGACCGTAAAAACCCAGCTGCAGTATCAGTGCCACGGCATAAAACCAGCGGCCCGGGGCGAGGACCGCACACGAGAGGAACGCGGCGATCAAAGCCCACGGCGCCAGGAGGCGCCCGACCTTGTGCGACACGTATTGGGCCCAGACCGGATTGACGATGGGCAGGAGCAGCCGCGGCTCGAGAGCCAGGATCTGATAGTTCCCGGCAAGCGTGCGGGTCTTGCGACGCGTTTCCGCGGCGCCGTGCGGCGCCGCGGAGTCGAATGCGCGGGCCCGTTCGTCGAAGACGATGCGCTTGCCGGCAAGGACGCCGCGCATTGGTGCGAGCACATCATCGAGCAGAGTCGTCGGTGGCAAGGGGCGCCACAGGGATCGCCGCAGCGCATAGATCGCGCCCGTCGCGCCCATCGTCGACCACACGAGGCTCTCGCGACGCCTCAGCCATTTCTCGTACCTCCAATACAGGCCGACGGCCTCGCCGACAGTCGACTCGGATGCGCTCCCAGGCAACTCTGAATCCAAGACGAGCTCTCCTGTGGCTGCGCCAACGTCGGGATCACGAAAGTTCGAGACCAGCTCGAGTATCGCGCCGTTTCCCCAGCGCTGCCGGGCATCGGCGAACGCGATGATCTCGCCGCGAGCTGCCGCGACGCCCGCGTTGAGCGCCAGCGCCTTTCCACCGCGTGGCAATTCGAGCAGCTGCACTCGATCGTGCAGGCGCTCCAGCACGCGACGGGGCCGATCAGTTGATCCGTCGGAGACGACAATGACGTCGAGTGGGCCGGGGTAGTTCTGCTGGGCCAGATTCGCGATGCGCCCAGCGAGGCGGCTCGCTTCGTTGTGTACAGCGACCACGACCGAAACCGCCGGCCAGTCTTCTGTGTCCCCAAAGGCACCTTTCCGGACCGGGCGGCTCGCGACGGTCGACCAAATGGCGAGCAGCAACGGATACCCTGCGTGCACGTATGCGAGAAACAGAACGGACGCCAGGAACAGGGCTTCCATAGATTCGAATTCGGCTGCCCCTAGGCAACCCCACTAATGGTTTTCCACGGTCAGCTGCGACAGTTTCGACAGGAGGCGCCGCCGGAGCTCTGCGAGCTTGACGCTGAGGACCGCGTAAAATCCCGGAACTGCGGCTGGCGCAGCCACCGGGACCTTCGGGGCCTCCCGGGCGCGCAGGCTTCGAAGAGCCCGATATTGCGCCGCAAGCGTTTTGTGCTGTTCAGCCAGCTCGCTCTCGCGTTGCGAGAGGCGGATCTCACGATCGGCGAGATGCGCCGCCTGAGCTCTTGTCTCAGCCGCCGCAATTGCGCCCCCGTTCGGGTCCCTGACAATCACGTGGCCGTCCGAAGGTTTCTTGAGCGGCACGACCGACGGCGTGAGTGGTGGAGGCACGACAGGCACCGATCGGTCCGCGGTTCGAAGGATGCCGTTCACTTCGAGTTCCGCGACGGTCTCCTCGATCAAGGCGCGATCGATCTGCAGTCTGGCCTCTGCGTAGCCGTACACGAGCGCCGAGTCGCAGATCACGTTGATGAGCCGAGGCACGCCTCCGCTGCGCTGATACACCAGGGCGGAGGCATCAAGGGGAAAGCGCAGCGGTTCTCCCATCGCGGCGTGTCGCAGCCGCCAATCGATGTAGCCCGCGGTCTCTGGGCCATCGAGGGGCGTCAGGTGGTAGCTGACGGCCACCCGCTGCCGGAACTGCTCGAGCTCTGGCGAGTTGATCATATCTCGCAGATTCGGTTGCCCGACGATCAGGATCTGCAGCAGTTTGGACTTCTCGGTCTCGAGGTTCGAAAGCAACCGCACCTCTTCGAGCGCGGCGGCCGTCAGATTCTGCGCCTCGTCAATGACCAGAAGAGATCTGCGGCCCTGTGCGCTCTGTTCACAGAGAAACAGACCCAGGTCGCGGAGGAGCACCGGCTTCGACTTCCCGGTCGTGTCGAGACCGAAGTCGAGCGCGACGGCTTCCAGCACCTCGGACGGTTGTATCGTCGTGTTGACGAGACGCGCGGTGATCGTGCGTTCGTCGAGCCGACGCAGCAGTGATTGCAAGAGCGTGGTCTTGCCTGCCCCGATGTCGCCCGTCACCATCATGAAGCCCTCGCGGCTCTCGATTCCGTACCGCAGGGAATCGAGCGCCTCGCGATGCACGCGGCTCAGATACAGGTAGTCGGGGTCCGGGCTGAGTGAGAATGGCCGCTCACGAAGGTTGTAGAAAGATTCGTACATCACTTCTCCTCGTCAGACACTCGGAGGCCGCCGACCACTTTCACTCGATGACGGCATCATCGGCGTCCCGCCTTACGGGACTCCCGGCATCCGTCGACGACCCACGAACGGTGTGAAAGTCGATGCGCGTCACGCGGTCTCCAGTGCAGGCAGCCCCGCGATGTTTCGCAGCTTGCCCAGGTACCGGTTTCTGTCCCGTCGACTGATGGCAACGGAGATGAAGACGATTGTGTACAGCGAACAAACCGCGGCGCCGTTCAGGAGAATACGGATGAGCGAGCCCCGGGCGCTCCCTGGCATGAATGCGAGGGGTCCGAGCACGAGCAGCGCCGGCCATACCGCCGGCCACACGGCTGTTGCCACGAATCGCCCCACCGACAATCGCACCCTGGCGCACGCGACGGGGATCAGCACCATGACCGCACGTATCGTCACCACCAGCAGTGTCGCGAAGGCCACTCCAGGCAGCCCGCGAGTGGGGATGAGCAGGATGCTGAGGGCGATATTCGCGACCGCAGCCGCCATATTGGAGACGGCGAGCAGCCGGTGATGGCCGGCGCCGCGCAGCACCATCCCGGCGGTGGCGCTTCCGACGCGCACGACCACGCAGAGCGCCAGAATCTGGACGATGATGGCGGAAGAACTGAACGCCGCTCCCGTCCAGGCGACAACGACCGGTCCGGCCAGAAGTGCCAGGGTGCCGGCAAGCGGAACCGACGTGGCCAGCGAGATCCGCGTACCCTGCACCAGCACGTCTCTCAGGCGCTCGTCGCGCTGGCCGCTGTCACAGTCCACCACGATCGGAAAGAGCGAATCGTTCAACTGATTGGTCAGCTGCATCACGACGTCAGCGAGCCGTTGCGCGACGGCCCAGACTGCGACGGCACCGGTCGACAGAAACGCCGCGATCACCATCGGGTCGGTGGCGTAGTTCATCCGGTTCGACACGTCCTGAATGAGCATGAACGCGCCGAATCCGGTCACCTCGCGCAGGCGCGCAAGACGAAACAGCGACGGTCGGATCTGCAGCAGCGGAAAGACTCGATATGCGTTCGACCGGTACGCGATGTATCCGAGCATCCTGGTCGCCGTCATCAGACCCACGAGGGCGATCAGGCCGCCACCGGCAAGCACCACCGCCACATTGACCATGGCCACGGCCAGGGCGACCGCGGTGCCCACGACGCTATTGAGAATCGTGCGCTGAAAGCCGTTGACCACGGCGCCGAAGATCGCAAACGGCAGACCGAACGCGAACTGCCCCGCGACGAACAGCAGGACCGATGCCGCCCGTCCGAGCCTGCGTCGGAGTCAGGTTGAACCAGTAATCGAGATGCCAGGCGCCGATCGCCACGACGGTGACGCCGGTCAGGCCGAAAACGGCGAACACGAACACGAGCGTGCTTGCGATCTCATTGATCGCCGCGGCATCGCGACGCGTCCGGTAATGCGCCACGAACCGTTCCATCGCCGCGGCATAGCCCAGCTCGAAGACGGGAAAGTACGCGACAATCGACGCCGCGAGCATCCATAGCCCGTAGTTGGACTGGCCGAGATGCCGCAGGTTCACGGGCAGCATCACGACACCGAGCAGGAGCTCGACGACGAGCGTGACGTACCGCCCCCCGACGTTCATCGCCACCGTCCGCGCCGGGTGGTCTTCCTGCCACTTGACGCCAGGTCCGCTGAGGTGGATCACCTCGCACCCTTGGCAAACAGCACGACCTTGACGGTGTCGAACAGGATCGTGAGGTCGAAGAGCACTGATACATGCTTCACGTAGTACAAGTCGTAGCGCAGCTTCTCCAGCGCGTCCTGCATGGACGCACCGTAGTGATACCTCACCTGCGCCCACCCGGTGAGGCCGGGCTTCACGGCATGTCGGTAGTCATAACAGGAGAATCGTGCGCCGAGTTTCGCGACGAAGAACGGGCGCTCGGGTCGAGGTCCGACGAAGCTCATGTCCCCATGCAGCACGTTCCAGAGCTGCGGCAGCTCGTCGAGCCGGGTCTTGCGCGTAAAGCGTCCGACGTGCGTCACTCGATCATCCACGGCGCGGGCCCACCTCGGCGTGCCCTGCTCGGCGTCCTGCCGCATCGATCGGAACTTATACAGGGTGAATACTCGTCCGTGGTCGCCGACGCGCTCCTGACGAATAAGGACCGGCGATCCCGACTCGAGCCACACGGCAATTGCAGTCAGCAGCATGAACGGCGCGCCCAGGACCAGACCGACGATTGCGAACAGGAGGTCGAAGCAGCGCTTGGACCGCTGAGTGAAGCCCGAGACATGGAAGCCGTCCGCGAAGATGAGCGAACTGGGCCTCAGATCCTCCACAAGCAGCTTGCCCGTCAGCCGTTCGTAGAACGTGCTGACATCCTCGACACGCACGCCACGCAGTTTCGCGTGCAGGAGCTCGCGTACCGGCAGGCTGCCCCGCCGATCGGCTAGCGCGACGACAATCCCGGCGACAGCGTACGTGGAGACGATCCGCTCGATGTCGGCCGGTGTGCCCAGGACGCGAGGGTTCACGATCGACTGCCCGACACGCCGCCGATCCTCGTCGATGAAGCCGACAATCGCGTAGGGGTAGTCAGCCTGCGAGAGGACCTGACGTGCAACGGTCTGTGCTGCGGCATCGGTGCCGATGATGAGGAGGCGTTCGACCATCGATGGCACCGTGGCAATACTGTTGAAGGCCACGCGCCAGATCAGCAGTCCGTTCAGCCACATCGCCGCGGCGAGGAGGAACGTGCCGTCGGCGATCGCCCGCCACGCCGGGGTTGGGAGGAGCAGGGCAACACAGATCGACGCCGCACCGATCGCCTCCGCGGCGCGGATGATGATGTCGCGGGTCTGGTGGACCGTGGTCAGATCGTAGAAATCGTTGTAGTACAGGCACAGCAAGCAGAGCGCCGTGACCACCGCGCTCGTCCACGCCAGCGCCAGGAGGGCGTCACCCGGGCGATAACGGTGGGCGACGGTCAGCGTCGATACAAAGATCACGAGCAACTCGCCGGCGAACACGATGATGTGTCGCTGGGACACATGCCGGTGGAAAACGCGCATCCCGACTGCCCTAGGTTCGCGAACCGCGCGGCGCCCGACTCGGATAGCCATACACGTCAGGCGCGGCGTCGACTTCGTTGAGCACGATCCCCAGCACCCGCTGCGGATCGATGATCGCCAGGGCGCGGGCCAGCGCCGGTCGTGGCGTCACACCCGCGCGGACGACAACCAGCACCCGATCCGCGAGCCGCGCGAGCGTATGGGTTTCAGACGTCGCTGCCGGCGGAGCGTCGACGATGATGCGACTGAAGCGCCCACGCAACATGCTGAACGCGCGCTGCGTGATCGTCGAGGCGAACAACTCGGTCGATGACATTCCAGAAGAGCCCGCGGGGAGGAGGAACAGCTCGCCCGGCACCTCGACCAGGGCCTCTTCGAGGCTGCACGTGCCCAGCAGCACATCCATCAGGCCGGGGTCCGCCGGCGCGCCGAACAGGGTCGCGAGCGTCGGACAACGCACGTCGCCTTCGACGAGGACGACCTTCTGTGGAAGCTCGCGCGCCATCGTCAGTGCCAGATTGGCGCTCGTCGTCGTCTTGCCGTCCCCGCTGGCCGGGCTCGTCACCAGCAGGGTCTGCAGGCGCCCGCCGCTCTCGAGTCCCTCCAGGCGGGTCTGCAGGAACCGGGACCGTTCGGCGGCAAACGACCCTGGTTGCGTGGCTGCCACCAGCGAGCAGCTGAGTGGTCGCTCGGCGACGTCTGCGGATTCCTCCGACACGACCAAAGGCATCGAGGATGCCGCCAGCGGTTCCGGAACGTCGCCGCCCGGCCGCGCCTGCAGCACGACCCGCTCGGATCGGTCATTCCCGTTACGGGTCCACGTCAGCCGTCCTTCACGTTCGGCTCGCTCCGTCGCACGCTGTAAGGCGTTCATTGTCCAGTGCCTCTTGTGGTTTCCATCGCCCAGCCGTCCCTCGACGGCTGCTCACCCGTTCGGTCCAAGTTCACCCCGCTGCCGGAATCCGAGGAATCTCGACCAGCACTGGTATGCCGAACTCGCTCTGAAGCGTTCCGCTGTCGCGAATGGAGCGGTCGAGTAACTCGCGGCCGAACGCCGCCGCTCCACCCATCACGAGCCCGAAGACAACCGCGAACAGAAGGATGCGCGCGCGATTGGGGCTGTCCGGCGCATCCGGAAGGGAGGCGCCCGAGAGCACGCTGAAGCGCTCGTCGCCGCGGGAGCGTGCCATCTGTTCGCGCATGAGCGCGGCAGCGTACTTCTCGGCGAGTTGCTTGTGGTTGGCGCTTTCGAGGTCGGACTCGCGCTGTCGTGACGAAATCGACTGCTCGACCATGGGCGCCGAGTCGACGCGCTGCTGGAATCGGCCGATGTCGGCGAGCAGCTGTTTTTCAGTGCGTTGCAGCGCATCGATCCGCAGCCGCGTCAGATTGCTTTCGGCAACCAGACGCTGATACGCCGGATCCCCCTCGACCAAGGCTCGTCGCGCGTCGCCGGCCGGCTGTCCAGTCGCCGTCGCCGTCTCCCGCGCGGCTTTCAGTTCTTCCTCGAGCCGCTGCACTTCCGGGTGCTTGTCCGTGTACTTGGCGCGTGCCCCCGAGAGCTCGGCCTCGAGCGCGAGGACCCGTTGCAGTGGTGATGCGCCGTTCTGCGCTTCCCCCGTTGCCGCGCCGGCCTTTCTCATACTCTGGAGCTCGCGATCGGTCAGAGCCAGACGGTCCCGTTCCGACAGCATGGTGTTGCGGGTGGCCTCGAGCTGCTGCCGCAAGCCCGCGACTGTCTGTACGTTGACCATCGTCTGCTCCGGCAGCGCGCCCATGTGGAGCTCCTTTGCCGTCCGCAGCTCCTTGTCGAGGCTCGAGAGCCGCTGTTGGCTCGCGGCGACCTGTGCGGCCAGAAACTCCGTGGTGCCTTCCGCCTGGATTTCTCGACTCCTCGAGTGTTCCTCGGTGAACACGTGCACGAGGCGATCTGCGACGCGGCGCGCGCGATCGGCAGTGCGATCGAGGTAGACGATGTCGAACGCGTCCAGCTCCGGCTCACCCTGCGTGCGCGTGATCGGTTTCGGGATTTCGACGCTGACGCGCGACGTCAGATCCTGCGTCGCGGCGTCCATGGAGCGATTGCCGGCGAGACCTTCCTCGCGCACCACCCGTTCGAGCACCGTTCGGCTTCGCAGCTGTTGTGACAGGGCCCGAAGCCGCTCCGTCCGGTCAAGTCCGGTCTGCGCCTGCACCAGATCACCACGGACGGCTGGAGCCTGGACGGCAATCGTCGCGACCGAACGGAACGTTGCCGGCAGGAACAATGCGAGCGCGACGCCGACCGCGCAACTGACCTCCAACGGAATGAGGAACCAGCGCTGTCGCCGCTTCAGCATGAAGAGGTAATCGAGTGGATGGTGGCTCTGCTCGGGCATGTCCGTGGTCCTGTGTCTCGGTGTGGCGTCACCCGTCAGGGCACAATCACTGTATCCCCTGGCTGCAGGAGAACCGGGCGATCGGGCGACTCGATCGCGTCGCGGTAGTCGAAATCAATCGTCTGGACCTTCCCATTCGACCCCTTGCGCAGAATGCGGATCTTCTTGGTGTTCGCGAAGTCCTTGAACCCTCCGGCGACGGCGAGTGCCTGCACGACGGTCATCGGCCCGGTGATCGGCACCGCGCCTGGCTTGGCGACCTCTCCCATCACGTAGATCACCGGTGGGATGGTCTCGGCCACGATGACGGTGACGGCCGGCGCCACGACGAATTCCCGCAGACGCTCCGTCAGCGTGAGCGTGAGCTCGCGCGGCGTGACGCCGGCGGCCGGCACGTCGCCGACGAGCGGCAGCGTGATCTTGCCGTCGGGCCGAATCTGGAGGGATTGCGAGAGCTGTGGTTCCTTGTACACCTCGATCCGGAGCTTGTCGCCGGTCACGAGCCGATAGTCCACGCTCGCGGGAGAATCGACGGACGTCCGGCCCGCGGCTCCATTTGCGGCGAGTCCGGTGGTCGTTTGCGCCAGCGCCGGCCCGGTCGCCGGAACCGCCAGCAGGCACGACCACAGCACGCATGCGGTCTTCATAGCTGTTCCTCTCTCGTTTACTCGTCGTCCTTGCGGTCCGAACGCTCGCCGTCTCTGTGACGTTCCGAGTAGACTTGACGCGCATCGGCCGCGCGGCGTAGATCGTCGGCGTCGGTGCCATCGGTCGGGCAGCAGGCTGCGCCCACGGCAACACTCGTGGGCACCGCGAACTCATACTGCTCGAACCGAGACATGAGACGTTCGACAACCGTCAGCGAATTCAGAGAATCAACGTCGAGCAGGACGACGGACAGTCGGTCCTCGCGATCCGGCGAGATCAGGTCTGTCTCTCGTAACTGCCGACTGACGAGCCGCGCCACAACCCTTGTCAGATGCGGCTGTTCGTCTGACGCCAGCGGCGTCGGTCGAATCGTCAGCAGCGTGACGAAGTTCTGCGACCGCATCGCGCGCTTCAGCTCCTTCTTGAACATGAAATCGAACGCCTCAGCCGTGATCAACCGGACGTCCTTGTCGTCCAGAAACAGCGCGACATTCATTGCTCGACTCGATGCGCATCGGCTTCCTTGATCTTGTACAGCAGTGCCTTGTACGAAATGCCGAGCCGTCGGGCCGCCTCCCGCCGATTCCAGCGTGTCTGTCGCAGCGTTTTGAAGATCAAGTCGCTCTCGGCCTCGCGTGCGGCCTGGCGTGCGATTTCTTTCAGGGAGCCCGTTGGCGGCGCCGCCGGACTCCGAGCGGCGGGCGCGGAGCGTGTGATTCCCCGAGACCCCGGCACAACCACTGAGGCGATCGGCCGATCCGGTGCGCCACGCAAGGATCCCGTTGATTGACGTGCGATCGCATCCTCGAGATCGCGGCAGATGGCGTCGTCGGATCCAAGAATCACCATTCGCTTCATCAGATTCTCGAGCTCCCGGACGTTGCCGGGCCAGTTGTACTCGCCGAAGATCCGTAGTGTGTCGGACGTGATGGCCAGCGCCGGCTTGTTGTAGTGCTCGGCATAGTGACGGAGGAAGAACTCCGTCAGAGCAGGAATCTCGTCGCGACGCTGACGCAGCGGCGGGACCGTGATGCTGACCACGTTCAGCCGGAACAGCAGATCCTCTCGGAACCGACCCTCTGCCGCGGCTTGTTCGAGGTCGCGATTCGTGGCGGCCACCACGCGCACGTCGACGCGCACATCCCGGTTGCTGCCCAGACGCGCGAACTCGCCGTCCTGGAGCACCTGCAGCAGTTTCGCCTGCATCGACGGCTGCAGCTCGCCGATCTCATCGAGGAAGATCGTGCCGTGGTTGGCGAACTCGAATTTGCCCGGCTTCTGCTGCGTCGCCCCGGTGAACGCCCCCCGCTCGAAGCCAAACAGCTCCGACTCGAGCAGTTCCGATGGCAGTGCTGCCGAGTTAACCTTCACGAACAGCTGGTCCCGGCGAGGTGACGCCGCATGGACGCCGCGCGCGACCAGCTCCTTGCCCGTGCCGCTCTCACCGCGGATGAGCACGGTCACATCTGTGTCCGCGACGCGACGAATCAGTTCGCGCACCTCCCGCATCTGCGGGGAGTCCCCCAACATTGGCCGAACCCCGTCGCGCGCAACGTTCTGCCCCGCGGTGGAGACTCGTACTGGCTGCGAGCTCGCCTCACGTAGTGCCATCTACCGCCTCTGCAGTGCCATCTACCCCGCCTGTGCGAATGCTTGCGGGCGTTCAGCGGCAAAGTTCAGCGAGCCAGCAATGTGAGTGCCAGTAACACGCGCACGCTCGGCAGGGAAGTCATGGCTGGCCGGATACGCCACCACTCAATGGGAACGTCTGGAATGATGAGTGGTAGGGAACTGCTCAAGATGAGTAGTTCCTAGTCGAAGATCCTTGTCTGCCCTCAACTGTGAGTGATGCCACACACCTTCATCTTGTTGAGGAGTGTCTTGTAGCTGATGCCGAGCGTCTGGGCGGCCTTCCGCCGATTCCAATGCATTTTGCTCAGCATCTGCAGAATAGCGGCGCGCTCGGCGCGCGTCGCCGCGGCTTTCCCGACGGCGACGAGCGTTGGCTCTTCACCTTCCGTCGCGTGCGCATCGAGCGACTCGGCGGGCAGATCCGCATAGGTTGGGGCCCAGCCGGCTCCAAGCGGTCCGGCGCCTGCAAGCCTCGCAGGTGCCGAGCCCATTTCGCCTGAGACGGTGGTTGCCGGCGCCGTGGCCATGCGCGCGCGCGTGGTCTCTCGGTAGCGAAGTTTGTACTCGATTTCCCGCGCGACCAGCTGCTCGTCCTGAAGGACGACGATGCGCTTGACCATGTTTTCGAGCTCGCGAACGTTACCTGGCCAGTCGTATTCCGCAAACAGCCGTCGGAGTTGTGCGGACAATGGCTGAACGCATCGGCCGTACCGGCGCGAGCCCCGTTCCATGAACAGATCGACGAACTTCGGAATTTCATCCCGGCGCTCGCGTAGCGGCGGCACCCTCAATTCGATGACTCCGAGCCGGAAGTAGAGATCCTCACGGAACTCGCCGCTGACCCTCATCTGTTCGAGATTGCAATTGGTGGCGGCCACCACCCTGACATCCGTCCGGATGGTCTTGTTGCTTCCGAGCCTGGTGAACTCGCCGTCCTGAAGGACCTGGAGCAGTTTCGCTTGGACCGACGGCTTCATCTCTCCGATCTCGTCGAGCAGCAACGTTCCACCGTCGGCCTGCTCGAACTTCCCCATCCGAGGGCTCACGGCGCCCGTGAACGCGCCCCGTTCGTGACCGAACAGCTCGCTTTCGATCAACTCGGCGGGCAGCGCCGCACAATTGACCTTCACGAAGGATCGGGTGCGCCGGGTCGAACGATCGTGAAGCGCTTGGGCCACCAGTCCTTTTCCGACGCCACTCTCGCCACGGAGAAGGACTGTGATGTCGCTGTCCGCAATTTGAGCGATCGATCGCGAGATAGCTCGCATCTGATCTCCGGTCCCCCAGATGCAGCCCTCTTCGTCACGATTCGCCTGCGAGCCCACGGCTGTCGCTTCGAGGGGCTTCCATTCGATTGCACCGTCCATCGGGGCGCCGCAGGCGCTACCGACGCGCGTCGCCGGAGTTTCGGGCCGGCGGCCGTCGGTCAGCGCGTCGGGCCACTCACCGTTCACTGGCGTGAAGTGTTGGCCATTGGCCGACGGCACGATTGCTTCCGCATCCGGACGCGATGCTTTCAATGCCTTCAACGCCTTGAACCGCTTCAGAGGCGGGACGGCATCGAGTAGAAAAACTTGAGACGCATCATGCTTCCGTGCCCACGCGACAAGATCGTCGTGATGGGCGAAGCTCCTGGCCTCGTACCCGCGTTTTGAGAGAAAGGCTTTCAGGTTCGCGGCGCATGGTGAGTTGTCATCGACGAACGCAGCGTTGGCCTTCTTCATCATCTCTGCCCCATCCTGACCGTTCGTCAAACAATACTTGTACCTTGTGTCCAAGTTGTGACTTATTTTGAGAAATTCTTTCTTCTCTTCATGCGAGAGTCCGTCCCTGGCCGCCGTCTCATCCGTCGCTTCGTACATGTCCTTGCCGATTGCGACGTGATGTCAGTCACCCTCGTGAGCGCGGCGGTGATCCATCTCATCCTTTCTCTCTCGCCTGTGGCAGTGGCGCCGACGGGTCGCGGTGACGACCACTTTGATTTGTCTCGTCGCGCCCGCGAAATGGGTTGAATTGCGATCGTCTTGATGCACGCTGTCAATTTTGACAGACACACACAGTCGTTGTCGGCAGCGACGAACAGCAACTTCGTGAATTTCTTTACGGCGCGCGCTGTCAAGATCGCCAGCTTCACATACACCATCACCGGCGGCGGCGAGGAGATCGCACTCGGTACGACGGCAGCACGCGCTCGGCCGTCAGCGGCGCGAAGATCGCGATGCCGTCTCGTGCGCCAGTGGGGAATCACAGTGACTGGCCGCAGCAGTGATGGTGCGGTCAGCGTTGGAGTCGCACGGCCCTACGTTTGCACGAAACGCGGCCATGATCGACCGCAACGGATGGGGTCCTGGTTCGGCGGGAGCGGCAGACTTCGAGGCTCGGCTGAGGCGGCGGCTCTTCACTCAGTGCATCTTGCGATCCGAAGCCGAGATCACATCCGGCGCTCTGGAGAACGCACGCGTCGCGCTCGACGAGGCGCGCGAACTGCTTCCCGACGCTCCCGAGGTTGCTGTCGTCGAGAGCAGAATGATGGAACGTCGCGACGGTTTGGCGTCTTCGACAATGCCAGAGCCTTCGGCACTGTCGTCGGCTCTCGAGGGAGAGGACGACGACATTCCACCGTTCGACGGATGGATTCATCGCGCCCCCGATCAAACCCGCGCCACTTCCACACCGGCCGCCCCTGATCGAGGGCAGGCGTTTCTGACGAAACTCCCACTTGCCGCCGTGCTCCTTGCAATGGTGGGCGTGCTCGGCCTCACGCAGATCTCCAGCGCTCGATCGCGCCAGGCGGAAGCAAGCGTGTTTCTTCCCGGATCACCTGAAGTGCTGTTGAGCGGCGTACAAAGCCTGCTGGGGGGCTTCGCGGCGCACGATGGGTCGGAGACCACGCCGCACCCAGCGCTTTCCGCGCTCCGAGTCGTCGCCGACGCGATCTCCCCGGTGACCGTGGTCGCGACGACGGGCGCGAGGATCCCGCCACAGCGGGCCCCCCGGCTTCCGGCTTCGTCCTTCGACTCCGACGCGCCAGCTGGCGACGGCGAGCGGCTACGCGCGACTCTGAAACGGTATGAAGAGGCCTACAACCGAATCAGTGAGAAGCCGGCTGGCCCTGGCTCGCCCGGCGCAGAGCGCGAAATACCCGAGCCTACCGTCGATGCGTTTCGGTCGGGACGGATTTCGTCAGGCGCGTGCGATATCGCCATGTCCGGCGAAGTGGGTGTCGCCACGTGCGTCGGAACAGCCGAGTCGGGTCCGAACATCGGCGGAAGCGCCACGGTGGTGCAGCGATACTGGGTGTTCGGCCTGCGCAGGCGCTCGGACGGATGGCGAATTGAACAACTGAAGGTCGAATAGTTCGACCAGCTTCACGGTCATCACCGTCGATTTCCCATCGATTTTCCGTCGATTTCAACGCGTGTCCTCGGACGCACTCGCCCTTGCTCTCGCCTGGAAATCCAGCGAGGGCTGGCAGTGCCCTTCGTAGTTCGGTCGACGGTATTCGGTTTGCTCCCGCTGGTGACGACGCGTCGTGAATCGGAGCGACCCTCATGCGAAAGGGCAGGCAGAGTCGTCACATTGGCCATGGGATTGCCCAACGTGTGGAACAACGTCTTCTCAAAATGCGATCCCGCCGAATGGTCGGGCCGGAGGCGTCGCTACTTTGCCGCCCAGGCCGGGTGCGGGTCGGCGTCGATCTCACGACCGTCGATGAGATTGCCGACTCGTTGGCCCGGTTCGGCGAGCGTTACGTCCGTCGCGTGTTCACCCTCGGTGAACGCGCGTACTGCCAGGCAGCTCGAGGACGCGGCATGGCATCCCGTTTTGCTGCGCGTTTTGCGGCCAAAGAGGCCGCGCTCAAGGTGCTTCGCCCCGAAACGCGCTGGACGGACTGGCGCAGCATCGAGGTCCGGCGCCACGCATCCGGCTGGTGCGAGCTCGTGCTTCACCGGGAGGCCGCATCCCTTGCCGAACGTCAGGGCATGACGTCACTGGCACTCAGCATGACTCACTCGGTCGACTGCGTTGTCGCCGTCGTCATCGGCCGGCAAGAAGAAGCGGCAGGAGACGGGGTGCGTCGACATGCCGGCTGAATTGACGGACGCAATCCGCAGTGTCCTGCGCGAGTATGGCCGGCTTGCCGTCGCCGTCGACGGGCTCGACGAGCGCAGCGATCTCTACGAGGCCGGCCTGACTTCACACGCGAGTGTCGCCCTCATGCTGGCGTTGGAGGAGCATTTCGCGGTGGAGTTCCCGGAGCGGATGCTGCGTCGGAGTGGTTTTGAGAGCATAGCTGTCATTCGGTCCAACTTGAGCGAGCTATTGAGGGCGGGCGCATGACGCGACCGGCGGTGGCCGAGGACCTTCTCGAGACTGCCCGCCGTATCGGGGTCGAGGTCGCCGGCCCGGCCGCGGCGGCCGTCGACCGCGAGAGCCGCTTTCCACATGAAGCGATCACCGCTCTGCGAGAGGCGCGTCTGTTGGGCGCTCTGGTGCCGCAGGAACTCGGCGGACGTGGCGCGAGGATCGGCGAGCTTGCCGCGGTCGCCGAAACACTCGGGCGATTCTGCGCGTCGACGGGGATGGTCTTCGCGATGCATCAGGTCGAAGTGGCGTGCCTCGTGCGTCATGGGCTCTCCTCGCCGTTTATTCGTCGGTACCTCAGAGATCTCGTCGAGCAGAACTTTCTCATCGCCTCCGCGACGTCCGAGGTGGGTGTCGGCGGGGACTTGCGACGCAGTGTGTGCGCGGTCGAGTGCCAACAGGGTCGCATTCGCGTGACCAAGCGCGCGCCCGTCATTTCGTACGGCGAGGAAGCGGACGACATCCTGCTCACTGCGCGCCGCGCACCCGACGCGGCGCCGAGCGATCAAGTGCTCGTGCTGGTGCGGAAGGCGGACGTCCGCCTCACGCGGACCGGCGACTGGGATGCACTCGGCATGCGTGGGACGCGGAGCTTCAGTTTCAATCTGGAAGCGGAGGGGGCAGTCGACCAGGTCGTGCCGGTGCCGTTTGCGGACATCGCAGCCTGCACCATGATCCCGTTTTCCCACGTGCTGTGGACGTCACTCTGGCTGGGCGTCGCAAGCGACGCGGTTTCGCGCGCCCGCGCATTCGTCCGCGCCGAGGCTCGCCGCACGCCAGGCACTGCGCCGCCCGGCGCCCTGCGTCTGGCCGAAACGGTCGCCGATCTGGGCAGCCTGCGTGCGACCGTACGTGAAGGGGTGAGAGACTTTGAGCGTCTCGAGGACGACGCGAACGCGCTCGCCGAGTTCGGTTTCGCCATTCGCATGAACAACCTCAAGAGCGTTGTTGCGAAAATGGCGCCGCAGGTCGTCGCTCAGACGCTGGCGATTTGCGGGATCAGCGGCTACCGGTATGACTCGCCATATGGTGTGGGCCGCCATCTTCGAGACGTGTACAGCGCGCCGCTGATGATCAACAACGATCGCATCCTGCTTGCGAACGCCACCATGTTGATGATCTCCAAGGACGAGTGAGATGGCGACTCGCGGCGCCGTTGGCACCGGTTGCGAGTTTCGCGACGAGCTCATTCGTCACGGAGTTCTGATTGCGCGCGACCCCGAAGGCATGTGCGCCTACAGCGCCGACTTCGAAGACACCGTCCAGCGCGTCGACCGCCTGGTCGCGCAGCGAGGCGCGAGCGACGCGCCCGACATCATGCGGTTCTCCCCGCTGCTGCACCGATCGTATCTCGAGCGAAGCGGATACCTTGAATCGTTTCCTCACCTCGCCGGCTCGGTTCACAGTTTCACCGGCGACGAACGCGCTCACCGCGATCTGATCCAGGCCGTGCAGGACGGACGGAACTGGGCTGCGCATCTGACGCCGACCGAGCGCGTCCTCACGCCGGCGGCGTGCTATCCGGTGTATCCGCTCCTTGCGGGAACATTGCCGGCCGGAGGCCGGCTCGTCGACGTCATGTCCTACTGTTTCCGGCATGAGCCGTCCGATGATCCTGGCCGCCTGGAGATGTTCCGTATGCACGAGCACGTTCGTCTGACCGATGCGGCGAGCGCCGTGGCTTGGCGGGACGGATGGATTGACCGGGCGGCCGCCGTCGCTGGCGCCCTCGATCTCCACCCTCGACTGGTCGTTGCCTCGGACGCGTTCTTCGGTCGTACCGGAACGCTGATGGCGGAACACCAGCGCATCCAGCGGCTCAAGCTCGAGTTCGTTGCGCCGATCGCTTCCGATGAGCGACCGACCGCCATCATCTCGCTCAACTACCACCAGGACCACTTCGGTGAGATCTTCTCCATCAAGACCGCGGAAGGCACGACTGCTCATACTGCATGCGTCGGCTTCGGGCTGGAGCGGATGACTCTGGCGCTCTATCGGCAGCACGGTTTCAACCGATCGACATGGCCGTCTTCGACACGCGAGGCGCTCGCGCTGTGACTCTTCGCGTCTGGGATCTCGACGCAAGCGCTTACACGCGCCATGCGCTTCACCGGGGGGACAGAGCCTGGCCGGAAGCGAATTGCTACGTGGACCTCTGGGTCGAACTGCTCCATGCTGCGGGCGCCGAGCCCTTGGCCGCGCTGCCCTTCACTTTCGGCATCGACGTGCAGGGTGATCAGTGGACCTTCTTCAAGTTTCCGTCAGCCGATCTCGAGCTTCTCTACGGCGTCGACGTATTCGAGCTGAACATCTGGCTGGCACTGCCCATTCATATCTCAGAGCAGCTCGTGCAGGGCCGCCCCGTCATCGTCGAAGCAGACGCCTTCTACCTGCCGGATACGGCGGGGACGTCGTACAGGCTTGAGCACGTGAAAACGTCGATCGGCATTCAGGCGCTCGACGCGAGCGCCTGCCGCCTGGGCTATTTCCATAACGCCGGGTACTATGAACTGCTGGCGGAAGACTTCGCTGGCGTCTTCCGCCTCCAAGGTCGCCCCGATCCGCTGTACCTGCCGCCCTACGTAGAGGTTGCCAGGCTGGATGCCAGGCCGAGGCCGTCGGGTCGCGCGCTGCTCGATGGGTCGCTGGCGTTGCTTCGTACCCACCTGGCCCGGCGTCCGACCGTGAATCCGTTCCGACGTTACGCGGTCCGCTTTCCCGCGGACCTTGAATCGCTCGTCTGCGAACCCATCGGCCGCTTCCACAGCTACGCCTTCGCCACCCTCCGACAGTGCGGCGCCGCATTCGAACTCGCGGCGGCCTATTGTCGGTGGCTCGAGACCGTTGGTGAACGCGGGCTCGCATCAGTGGCCGGAGCCTGCGACCTCATCGCAACCACGTCGAAGACGCTGCAGTTCAAGGCGGCACGCGCTGTCAGCGTCCGTCGGCCGTTCGATGCGTCGCTGTCGTTCGACACGATGGCCGAGGCCTGGGATGACACGATGACGGCGCTCGTCCGCCGGTACGGCTCGTGAAACGGATTCGTCATGGCTGCCACCCGAATCGTCGGCTCCAGAGGCGCGCGGCCGTTACAGGGCCGCTGGACCGTCGCCGCGGTGACGCCCGGACTTGCGGGCTGCCCGTCTGATCTCAACAAGCTCGACCTGGACTGGCTGGCGTGCGACGGACCGATGACGGCGGCGGCGGCGCTGCGCGCAGCCGGTCAGTGGGACGCCGAGTGTTCGCGCAACTTCGATGCCGACGACTGGTGGTACCTCTGCCGCTTCACGCTTTCCGACAACGACCTGCCGATGCGGCTTCGCTTTGAGGGTCTGGCCACCATTGCCGACGTCTGGCTCAATGGGATGCCAATTCTTCACGCCACGAGCATGTTCGTGGCGCACACGGTTGATGTCGGCCACCTCGCCGGGCGCGAGCACGAGCTTCACCTCCGCTTCCACGCGCTTGAACCGCTTCTGTCCGGCACACGTCCACGCCCGAGGTGGCGAACCGCACTGGTGGCACGCCAGACGCTTCGCTACTTCCGTACCACATTGCTTGGACGCACGGCGACGTGGTGGCCCCCCGTGGCGCCCGTCGGACCGTGGCGTCCTGTTCTGGTCGAACCCGCGGCGCCACTGCAGATCGAGCATACCGATCTTCGCACCGAGCTCGACGGCGATGACGGGATTGTACGCGTCGCACTCGCTGCACGCGCGATGGGTGCGATTGGTGCCGACGGTGTGCTGAGCGTCGGAACCCTGGCCGCACGGGTCTCGTGCGAGAGACAACCTGACGGGCGGGTCGCCCTGATCGCGACTGTCCGCATCCCGCATGCCGAGCGGTGGTGGCCGCATACGCATGGGTCTCAGCCGTTGTATCCGGTGAATCTGTCGATCGACGTTGCCGGCGAAGTGGTGAACATGGATCTCGGGCGTACCGGCTTTCGGACGCTGGAGGTGCAGCGCGGTCCCGACGGCAAGGGTTTCGGCCTGGCCATCAACAACGCGCCCGTGTTCTGCCGCGGCGTCTGTTGGACGCCGCTCGACATCGTGCGACTCGGCAGCGATGCCGTCGATTACCGGGCCGCGCTCGAACAGCTGCGTGACGCAGGCATGAACATGGTCCGCGTGCCAGGCACGATGGTCTATGAAACAGACGACTTTCACGATCTCTGCGATGAGCTCGGACTCCTGGTGTGGCAGGACTTCATGTTCGCGAACATGGACTATCCGACGGCGGACGACAGCGATTCGTTCGCTCGCGACGTGTCGGTCGAGACGCGGCAACGTCTTGAGGCGCTCCAGGGGCGGCCATCATTTGCCGTATGCTGCGGCAACAGCGAAGTCGAGCAGCAGGCCGCGATGATGGGAGTGCCCCGAGGGCAGGGCACGCATCCGCTCTTCACCGACGTCCTGCCCGCACTCGTCGCATCGCTCGCTCCTGGCGTCGCATGGGTCCCATCGACGCCGACCGGCGGCGCAAACCCGTTTCAGCCCGACGAGGGCGTGAGCCACTACTACGGCGTCGGGGCTTACAAGCGAGCCCTTTACGATGTGCGTCGGGCGAACGTCCGGTTTGCCTCCGAGTGCCTCGCGTTCTCCAATCTTCCGGAAGAGCCCTGTCTGAACGGGCTCGATGACGAGAGCCGGGAGCGGTGCAATCAGCGCTTGTCGAATCTGCGTGTTCCGCGCGATGCAGGGACCGAGTGGAATTTTGCAGATATCCGCGATCACTACGTGTCACAGCTGTTTGGCATCGACCCGAGAAGCCTGCGTGAGCACGATCCGGAGCGGTATCGCATGCTCGGCCGCGTAGCCGTCGGGGAAGCGATGTTGCAGACTTTCGCCGAGTGGCGTCGGCCGGGGTCCCCGTGTTGTGGTGGACTCGTATGGTTCGCCCGTGATTTCTCTCCGGGCGCGGGCTGGGGGATCGTCGATTCGAGCGGCCGGGCCAAGGCCGGGTATTGGTTCCTCAAGCGAGCCCTCGCTCCCATTGCTCTCTTCGCCATCGACGAGGGCCTCAATGGCCTCAAGCTGCACGCTGTCAACGACACACCCACGCGGCTCGAGGCAGAGCTCCGGGTCGCCCTGTATCGTGCGGGTTGCCCGTTCGGTCCACCCGTCACCACCAAGCTGATCATCCCTCCGCGGAGCGCGCGCTCAGTGCCCGCCGATCGCCTGTTCGACAGGTTTTGCGACATCACGAACGCCTACCGATTTGGTGCGAGAGGACACGATGTCGTGGTCGCATCGCTCGCCGACTCCTCCAGCGGCGACATGATCGCAACGGCCAACTACCTTCCTGACGGTCTGCCATCCTTGCGCGACGGCCACCTCAAGCTCGTGGCTCGCGCAGAACCCGTAGAGGGTGGGTATGCGCTGGTGGTCGAGGCTGATCGGTTCGCCCATGCGGTTGTGGTGGACGCTGACGGGTTCGTCCCCGACGACAACTACCTGCACTTGGAGCCGCGCCGGCCACGACGGCTGGTACTGCGCGCCGAAGGTCGAGGCCGACTGCTCTCAGGCCGCGTATCGGCGTTGAATGCCGTTGGATCCGTAACAATCGTCTGCGGGGAGGCGCGCAATGCCGACTGAGGGGGCGACGGGCACAGCGGGGACGGTCTCCCGGCCCTGCTTTCTCGGGCCGACCGGACGATATCTGTTTGCATGGCACCATGTCGCCAATGTCGATGTGCGCCGGGGTGCCGCCGTCGTCCTGTGTCCGCCGCTTGGCTTCGACTACGTCTGCGTGTACCGGTCGTGGCGGATTCTGGCGCAGCAGCTTGCCGCGCTCGGCTTCGATGTCTTTCGCTTCGACTTCGAGGGGACCGGCGACTCTGCGGGCGACCCTGAGGATCCGGATCGACTTGGCGCGTGGCTCCTCAGCATCGAGAGGGCGATCGGAGAAGCGCGGGCCATTGCCGGGACACGACATGTGGCGCTCGTCGGCTTGCGCCTGGGCGCGACACTGGCTGTCGAAGCGGCCGCCACTCTCGGTGGCGTTTCTCGACTGGTGCTCTGGAGCCCGTTCCGCTCCGGACGAGCCTACCTGCGCGAACTCAGCGCTTTTGCCCGGTTGTGCCCGGAAGACAACGTGCGACAGCCGGAGGCAGACAAGGACATCCAGTCGGCCGGATTTGTCGTGACGGGCGAGAGCGCGGCCGCACTCGAGCGGCTGGATCTGGACGCGCTGTCGAACTGCCCGGCGCCAGAAGTACCTGATCGTCGACCGCGATGACCGCCCTCGCGACGCGTCGCTCGGAGCGCGCCTAGAGCAGGTGGGTTCGCGTGTGACACGATGTCGCCCCGAAGGCACTGCGGCCGTGCTCGTTCAGCCGGCGCTCTCCAAGCTACCTCGACCTGTGATCGAGGCAATCACCGGCTGGCTGCAGGACTGGCGTCCACACGGATCGTCGCGAGTCGCTCGCGGCGAGCCAGTCATCGCGGTATCACCACTGGCATGCGGCGCAGGCTACTGTGAACGCGCGGCGCACTTCGGCCCGAACGGTCGGCTCTTCGGGATTCTGGCCGAGCCCATGCGGCAGGAGTCTGATGCACTTGCGATCATCCTTTTCACGACCGGCTCGGAATATCACATCGGGCCCAATCGGCTCCATGTACAGCTGGCCCGCCGCTGGGCGGCTGATGGTCACGTGGTGCTGCGGTACGATCTCGGGGGCATCGGGGACAGCCTTGCGCCCCCGGGTATTGAAGACAACGTCGCGTACCCCGCGCATGCCCTGGACGACGCGGCAGCCGCCATTGCGCACGCCTGCAGCGCCGCTCCGTCGACGCGCCGAGTAGTGGTCCTCGGGTTGTGTTCAGGAGGCTGGCTGGCGTTTCGCGCCGCTCTCGACGGGCTGCCCGTCGACGCCATCGTCGCCATCAACCCTCCGTTGTATCTGCGCGACGGTTCCGCGGGGATGCACTCCGCATCGGACGACAGCGAGTTCAAGCGCTATCAACGATTGCTTTTCGATCGGGGCAGGTGGACCAAAGTCCTTCGCGGCCGCGCCGCATACCGCACCTTTCTCAGGCTCGGCTGGGGATTCTTCGGGCGCAAGCTCCTCGCGCGCATCAACACGATGTGCGGCGGGCGCCTCATCGATGGATTTCGGCACGAGCTGAATGCGATCAGCGCCAGCGGCATCGCCTGCCTCTTTGTCTTCAGCCGCGGGGACCATGGCCTGGACTACTTCCGACTGTACGGCGGAGCGGGACGCCGCGCCGAGCGACGGGGAATTCACCACGTCGTGGTGGACGGCGCAGGTCACACGTTTCAGCCGCTGGCGGCCCAGAGCGAACTGCGCGCGCTGCTCAATGACTTTGTCGCACGTCAGTCGTCACGAGACGGCCGCACGTCTGCACCCGATCCCAGCGCCAGAAGGCGGATCACGACCGACTCCGCCGTGAGGTCCGCGCTACGGTAGGCCTTAATCGAGCGTTGTTCACGTAGCGGTTCCTCATGCATCCCGCGAGTCTTTCCCCCCGTCGAAGCCATGTCGCCCCCTCGAGTCGAACCGAAGAGCTCAGCCGTAATGGGCTCGCGTCCTGACATCATTATTGTATGGGCCGTCGAAATCCACGCGTCAAACGATTCTGCCCATTGGAGTTGACGGGCTATAATGCCGAAAAACACAGATCATGAGCTTTGACGCCGCGCTGAAGCGCGTGTTCGACGCCGCCATTGAGGAATTGACGGTCCTGGCGACCGAGGAACGAAACCGTGCGCGCGCGCTGGGCGCTGACGAGGGCCGCGCGCAGGGACTGAATGACGGTCGGGAACAAGGCAGGACCGAGGGTCTCAACGAGGGGCGCGGCCAGGGCCACGTCGAAGGTCGCGAGCAGGGCCGGGTCGAGGGGCGTGAGGAAGCCAGCAGAGAATCGCAAGTCGCCCTTGCGGCCGCGGTCGCCGCTGCTCGCGCCGATTCGGCGGTCAGCATGGCTGCCAATACCCGGCTGCTCGATGCCATGCGCGCGATCGACAAGGCGCGCACGCTCGGCGAGGTTCTCGACACGCTCGCAGCATCGGCAGCCGCTGAAGCGGGACGGGCGGGCGTGCTCCTCGTCCGCGGCGGTCGGCTCAATGGCTGGAAGCTGCACGGGTTTGGCCCGTCGTTCGCCGACCCATCGTCCGTGGATATCGCGATGGACGGGACGAGCGTCCTGTCTGAAGGCCGCGAGAGTCTTACAGCGCCGCTGACGCTGTTTGGTGAGACGGTGGCCGTTGTGTACGCCGACCGGGGCGACGGCCAACGCACGGCCGGGACCTCGGGCGCCTGGCGCGAGACGATCGAAGTCCTCGCAAGCCACGCCGCCCGCGCCCTCGAGGCGCTGACCGCCATCAAGACTGCGCGCTCGATCGCCGGCGTTGGGGCCGTGTCTGGCAACCACAGTTCAAGCGCAGACGATACTGAGGATGCCGATTCGTCCGCTCGCCGGTACGCAAGGCTGCTCGTGTCCGAAATCAAGCTGTATCACGAATCCGCGGTGGCCGCGGGACGACGGGATCGCGACCTGACGTCACGGCTCGGCGGAGAGATTTCGCGAGCCCGCGTGATGTACGAACAGCGTGTTCCCTCGGTTGTACGGGACCGTGCCGACTACTTCCGCGACGAGCTCGTGCGAACACTTGCCAACGGGGATGAGACACTGTTGCGACTGTCATGAGGAACATCGTCGTCGCTCTCGCCACGCTGCTCACGATGGTCGTGCTTCCGGTTGTCCCGCGCGCGCAGCAGAAAGCTCCGGCCCCGCTCAAACCGACCAATCACGTCCGATTGCCACCGGATCCCGACTGGTACTGGCTGGCGCCGTCGGCAGGCGACGAGCGAGCGGCGAAGTCAGCGGCGATGACGCAGTTTGCCGAGGGCGTCAAGCTCGAAGTCGACACGAATTTCGCGAAGGCGCTGCCGATCTTCTCGCAGAAGAATCTTCAGCAGGGGCCGCTCGGCGACTACGCGATCTATTACCAGGGGCTCGCGCAGCTGCGGCTCGGGCGGCCGGCCGATGCGAAGCGGACGTTCGAGTCGCTCGCGGCGAAATCGCCAACCGGGTACTTGATCGAGGGGGCGGCGCTCCGCGAGGCGGAGAGCGCCGAGGCGCTCGGCGATCAGGCGGCCGCGCTCGAGATCTACGAACGGCTATCGAAGGTCAAGACCGCTGCGCCCGACGACGTGCTGATGCGTCTGGGACACACGGCGAAGGCCGTGGGCGACAACGAGAAGGCTGCGCAGGCCTTCCTGCGCGTGGTCTATGAGTTTCCGTTCAGCGACGCGGCGATCGCCGCGTCGACCGAACTTGACGCGCTGCCGACACCGCCGATTGCACCGGGAAGCGCGCGCTACAAGCTCGAACTGGGGCGCGCGGAGCGGCTTTTCGGGGCCAAACGTTACAAGGATGCGCGCCCGATCTTCGAGTCGCTGAGGGGCGATACGTCGGGCGACGACCGCGAGCTCGTGGACTTGCGGCTCGCCGAGTGCGACTACTTCCTGAAGCACGCCCGGGCCGCGCGAGACGCCGTCAAACCGTACATCGAGAAAGCGTCGCGTCAGGGCGAGGCGCTGTATTTCTACGCCATCGCCACGCGCGATCTCGGCGACCAGGCCGAGTACCTGCTGATCGTCCGACGCCTGGTGAGCGAGTTCTCCGGACAGAGCTGGGCCGAAGAGGCGCTCAACAATCTCGCGACGCATTACATCCTGCAGAACGACGACGAGCAGGCTGACGCGACGTTCCGCGAGATGTTCCAGAAGTATCCGACCGGTCACTACGCCGAACGAGCCGCGTGGAAGGTGGGCTGGTGGGCGTACCGCAGCGACAAGTTCGCCGACACGATCGCGACGTTCGAGTCCGCGTCAGCGAATTTCCCGCGCTCGGACTATCGTCCCGCGTGGTTGTACTGGTCGGGCCGTGCACACGAGGCCCTCAAAGACGCCGGTGCGGCCGACGCGCGCTACGCGCTCGTCGCGACCGACTACTTGAACAGCTACTACGGACGGCTGGCGGTGACGCGCCTGACCGAGCACGGTGGCCGCGCGCCGCAGCGTCAGCTCGTCGTGGACGTGCAGTCGCCGACCGACGAAGACGTCGTGCTCCCGACCGCGGCACCGCAGAACGAAGCGATCGTCCGGGCCCTGCTGGCGCTCGACCTCTACGACCAGGCACTCGACGAGCTTCGCTATGCGCAGAAAGCGTGGGGCGACTCCTCGATCATCCAGGCGACGTTCGGGTGGATTTACAACCAGCGCGGCGATCTTCGAGCCGGCATCAACGCGATGAAGCGCGCGTATCCTCAGTACCTGGCCGCTGGGGGCGAACAGATTCCGGCGAACCTGCTGCGGGTGCGCTTCCCGGTGAGTTACTGGTCGCAGATCCAGAAGTATTCCGCTGAGCGCGGGCTCAATCCCTACATGATGGCGGCGCTCATTGCGCAGGAATCGAACTTCATCGCCGACATCAAGTCGCGCGCGAACGCGTACGGGCTGATGCAGCTCCTGCCGTCCACGGGCCGGCAGTACGCGAAGGCGCTCAATCGCCGCTTCAGCATCAGTATGCTGACGACGGCGGACACGAACCTGCGCATGGGAACGGCGTACTTCGCGGACCTTGTGAAGCAGTTCGGCGGGGAACACTACGCGCTGGCGACGTACAACGCGGGTCCGAGTCGCGTGTCGAAGTGGATTGCCGAGCGACCCCGTGTCGACCGCGCCGAATTCATCGACGACATCCCGTTCCCGGAGACACAGGACTACGTCAAGAAGATCCTCGGCCAGGCGGAGGACTACCGACGACTGTACGGTCCGGGTGCCACGCTCGCATCGGCCGACAACGGTGAAGTCCGGACGGTGACCAACCTCGAGTCGAAGCAGCCTCCGCCGTCCAAGAAGAAGGCGGCGACGCCCGCCAAATCCAAGAAGAGCACGCGGACCAAGAAAGCCGCGTAGTCAGGCTTCTCAGGCCTTCACTCGGGATGGCCGCAGGCGCTGCTGCCTGCTTATATACTTCCTTACTATGTCGAAGTTGACGGGATCCAAGAAGGCGACTCAATTCACCGAGTCGGTCATTCGCGAGATGACGCGGCTCAATCAGCTGTACGGCGGCGTGAATCTGTCGCAGGGCTTTCCCGATTTTCCTGCACCGGCGGCGATCAAGGACGCCGCGTGCGACGCGATTCGTTCGGACGTCAACCAGTACGCCGTGACGTGGGGCGCGCGCCCGCTCCGCGAAGCGGTCGCCCGCGAGTTCACGCGGCGTTACGGTCTCCCGATCGTCGCCGATGAACAGGTCACGGTCTGCTGCGGATCGACCGAAGCGATGATGTCGACGATGATGGCGATCATCGATCCGGGTGATGAGGTCGTCATCTTCGAGCCGTTCTACGAGAACTACGGTCCTGACGCGATTCTGTCGGGCGCGACGCCGCGCTACGTCACGCTCCACGAGCCGGACTGGACGTTCGATCCTGCGGAACTGGCGGGGGCGTTCAACCACAAGACGAAGGCCATCATTCTCAACACGCCGAACAATCCGACCGGCAAGGTGTTCTCGCATGACGAGCTCGAGACGATCGCCGCGTTGTGCCGCAAATGGGACGCGATCGCGATCTCCGACGAGATCTACGAGCACATCATCTATGACGGCCAGCAGCACATTCCGATCGCGACGCTCGAAGGGATGGCCGATCGAACGATCACGCTGAACGGCCTGTCGAAGACCTACAGCGTCACCGGCTGGCGCGTAGGGTGGACGATTTCGCCGCCGTCATTGACCGGCGCGATCCGCAAAGTCCACGACTTCCTCACGGTCGGCGCGGCGGCGCCGCTGCAGGAAGCGGGAGCCGTAGCCCTCGGCCTGCCGGACGACTACTACGTCAAGCTGGCCGCGAACTATCAGCAGCGGCGCGACGTGCTGCTCGAGATTCTCGCGCGGCATCACTTCACGGTCTACAAGCCGCTCGGCGCGTACTACATCATGACCGACATCGGCGCATTCGGCTTCGACGACGACGTCGAATTCGCGCGGTATCTGGTGAAGGAAATCGGCGTGGCGGCGGTCCCGGGCAGCAGCTTCTACAAAACACCCGGCGCCGGCCGGACGAAACTCCGCTTCTGTTTCTGCAAGAAGGACGAGACGCTTACTGAAGCGGACAGACGGTTGGAAAGACTGGTGCCCGCGGGGGTGCAGATACATTGACGCCGAGAAGATGCTGAAATGCGAAATGCAATAATGCAATAATGCAGAAATGCAAGGGACGCTCGGCTGAAGCCTCGCGCTCCCTCAGCTTTGCATTCGTGCATTTCTGCATTCTTGCATTTCGTTGTCAGTACCTCGCGACGACTCCGAAGTAGATCCCGTTCAGCGTAAATGCCCCGGTGTCCTGCTTGACGATAAAACCGAAGTCCATCGCTCGATAACCGCCCTGGACTCCCACGTTCTTGGTGAAGTTCACGGTGCCGTAGATGTTCAGGTCCGAATAGTGTCCTGAGTACCTGGTCCTGAATCGTCGGCAGCTTGAAGATCGTGAATTCGCCCGTGACCGCGACGCTCGGAATGAAGTAGTACCGGCCGATGCCGCCGAGCGCGGGGATGGGCGCCTTCGCCTGGGCGAACTCGGAAATCACCGGACTCGCCAGGCTGACGTTGACGTCGGTGTACTTCAGCTCCGCGATGAAGCCACCGAACCCGCTGTTTGTTCTGATGAAGTCGTATTCGTAGCCGAAGCGGTACAGCTTCCAATCGAGGGAAGAGTTGACCGGAAGTCCCACCTGATAGCGCTGACCATTGAAGTCGATGGTCCGGTTCAGCGTCGAACTGGCCGAGTACTCGATCGGGACGTATTCGAATCGGAATTTGTGCGCAGGCGCCGGCCGGAGGACGACCGAGAATTCCCGCAGTTGATGATCGACGAAGCCGAGGTCGGCCTTGGCGTTGATCGAGGTCCCCACGATCCCCGTCAGCGCGCCCGATCCCGAACTCGCGACCGTGATGTCAGACGAGGGGCTCCAGAAGCTGACCCCGCCCTCGACGTGAAAATCCTCACCCGAGGCCGGCGTGCTGATCGGCCGCGGCTGGTACTGCGCGCGGGCCGGACCGGCGAGCAGCAGCGACATCGCGACGGCCATTGCCACGTTGGTGTACGTACGAACAGAAACCGTCATTGGGCGCTCTCCGAAAACGGTCTGCGTGCCTGGACCCGCCTGCTGGGATGGGCGAGCGCGAGCTGAGGAAGGACGGAGAAGAGTAACACAGACATGTCTTCGGATGTCACATGCAGCAACAACAGCTATTTGATGCAATGCTTTCGTTGACACTTCTCATACGGGGAGCGTAAGATCGGTCAGATTGGTCCATCCGTTTTTCACGCCATCCACTAAAGGTCGCTGTCGTTGAAAGGAGTCCCCATGTCGGTATCGCGTCGCGGTTTCCTTCAGGGGCTGGGAGTTGGCCGCAGCCATTCGGCCGCTGAATTCATGGCCGCGCGTGGCCACGAGGAGTACATGGCGGAAGCCCAGCAGGGGCGCCAGCGTTCAGCCCCTCCAGCCGGGGTTGACGTCATCCGCATCAGCAGCAACGAGAATCCACTCGGTCCGGGCAAGACCGCGATCGACGCGATCCTCGGCAAGTTTCCCGAAGCCAACCGGTATCCGTTCAACAGCTCCCCGCTCGACGCCGATCTGGAAATCCTGATCGCGAAGTTGAACGCGGCGAAGCGCGAGAACGTGACGCTCGGCGTCGGCTCGCAGGAAATTCTCAAGAACGCCGCGCGCGTGTTCCTGTCGCCGACCAAGCACCTCGTCATCCCGTCGCCGACCTACGGCGACCCGGCGGGCTTTGCGGCGAACCAGCTCAAGGTCGCCATCAAAACGGCGCCGGTCGATCCGAAGACGCTCCGGACGGACCTGAGCGCCCTCCTGCCGCTCGTCAAGGGCGCGGGCATGATCTACATCTGCAACCCGAACAACCCGACCTCGACGATCAACAGCGGCCAGGAGATCAGCGACTTCATCGCCGAAGTCCGCAAGACCTCGCCGACGACGGCCATTCTGTTCGACGAGGCCTATTCCGACTACGCCACGGACAAGGGGTTCCAGAGCGCGATTCAGACGGCCCTGTCGACGCCGAACGTCCTCGTCGCCAAGACCTTCTCGAAAGCGTACGGGATGGCGGGCGTCCGCATCGGCTACGCGATTGGCTCGGCCGCCACCATCGCCAAGATGGCGCGTTGGCGCATGCCGTACAACGTGAACACCTTCGGCGTGGCCGCGGCCATTGCGTCGCTGAAGGACCCGCAGCACATCAAAGACGAAGTGGTGCGCAACACGGCCGTCCGCGACTTGACGATCAAGGCGCTGGCCGACCTCGGGTTCCAGTCCGCCGACTCGCAGACCAACTTCATCTTCACCGACATCGGCAAGACGATGACGGCGGCGGCGTTCCGCGACGCGTGCGCGAAGCATGGCGTCATGGTCGGCCGCGACTTCCCGCCGCTCGAAAAACAGTGGGCGCGCATCTCGATCGGCACGATGGAGGAGATGCAGAAGGCCACGAACGTGTTCAAGCAGGTGCTCCGGTCGACGTCGACCGCGGCGGGACTGTAGGAGGAGCCGCCAATGTCGCTATCACGACGTAGATTTGTTCAGACCGTCGGCATCGGTGCCGGCGCGGCCCTCAGCAGCAACATCTGGGGACGCGGCCGTGAGAATAGCCTCTGGTCGATGATCGAACCGGACCTTCAGGCCGTCGAGCGCGGCGTCGTCTGCATCGCGAGCAACGAGAACCCGGTCGGACCCGGCAAGGTCGTGCTCGACACGCTCAGGACGATGCTCGAGGGCGGAACGAAACCGGGCCGCTATTCGAATCAGGCCGGCGATCTTCAGGACGCCGTCGCCGCGAAATTCGCGAAGCAGAACGTCAAGAGAGAGAACGTTCTTCTGAGCGAAGGCTCGACGGAAATCCTCCGCGCCGCGACGCAGGTCTTCACGTCGAAGACCAAGGCGCTCGTCGGCACGATCCCGACCTACGAGGAGTGCGCCGGCTACGCCGAGCTCCTCGGCAATCCGGTGAAGGGTGTCAAGCTCAACTCCGAGTTCAAGATCGACCTCGACGCGTACCTCGCCGCGGCGAAGGGCGCGGGCCTGGTCTTCTACTGCAACCCGAACAACCCGACGTCGACCTACGTCGGCGCCAAGGCCACGCGCGACTTCATCGCGAAGCTGAACGCCGCGTCGCCCGAGACCACCATTCTGATCGATGAAGCGTATTTCGACTACGTCACCGACGCGGATCACGAGACGCACGCCGCGATCGCCGCCGAAAATCCGCGCGTCATCGTCGCCCGGACCTTCTCGAAGGCGTACGGGATGGCGGGACTCCGACAGGGCTACGCGATTGCGCATCCGGACACGATCAAAAAGATGCGCGACTGGACCGCCTCGTCTGGAACCGGATCGCTCAACGTGTTCGGGATGGCGGCCGCGACGGCCACGCTGGCCCAGGACGCCGACGGCTCCTTCACCAAGAACGAACGCGCGCGCAACAAAGCCGTGCGCGACTTCTCGATGAAGTGGTTCGCCGACCGTGGGATGAAGCCGGCCGACTGCCAGGCCAACTTCATGTTCGTCAACATCGGCACGCCGGCGAAGGAATTCCGCGACGCGTGCCGCGCCAAGAACGTGCTCGTTGCCCGCGACTTCCCGCCGTTCGAGAAGACGATGGCGCGCATCACGCTCGGCACGATGGAAGAGATGCAGAAGGCCGTGACGGTCTTCGGCGACGTGCTCGGTAAGAAGAGCACGTCTGCGGCGGCGTAAGGAACGAGAGGCGCTCGCCTGAAGGCGTCGCGCTCCTTCCGTCAGGAGCGCGAGGCTTTAGCGGGAGCGCGAGGCTTCAGCCGAGCGGAAGAAACACAAGCGCCGGGCTACACACCGTGGTCCGGCGCTTCGTTTATCAGGAGCCAATATGTCGAGACTTGTAAAGCGCGGCGCGCCTCTCGTCGCGATCGTTGCGGCGTGGGCCCTGTGGGGCTCGGTGCGGTCCCTCGGCCAGGCGCCGGGGATGCCGAGCACGAAGAACGGTGACTGGATCGCGTACACCGCCGACAATCACGGGACGAAGTACTCGCCGCTCGATCAAGTCAACGCGAGCAACTTCAGCAAGCTCGAGGTGGCGTGGCGGTTCAAGACTGACAATCTTGGCACCCGGCCCGAGTACAAGCTCGAAGGCACGCCGCTCGCGATTCGAGGCGTGCTGTACGTGACGGCGGGCACGCGGCGATCGGTCATCGCGCTGGACGGCCGGACGGGCGAGCTGATCTGGTCGCACAGCTACCGCGAAGGCCAGCGAGCGGCGATCGCTCCGCGCCAGCTGTCCGGCCGCGGCGTCGCGTACTGGACCGATGGCAAGAACGACGAGCGCATTCTGTATGTGACGACCGGCTATCGGCTGATCGCGCTCAGCGCGAAGAACGGTTCGATGGTTCAGTCGTTCGGCGAAGGCGGTGTCGTCGATCTGAAGAAGGGCGCCGTGTTCGGCAAGGGCCAGCAGATCGACTACGAAACCGGCGAAATCGGCCTGCATTCCACGCCGACGATCGTCAAGGACGTGGTCATCGTCGGGTCGTCGTTCAAGGAAGGCATGACGGTCAAGACGCACAACAACACCAAAGGGCTGGTGCGTGCGTTCGACGTGAAAACCGGCAAGCTGCTCTGGACGTTCAATACGATTCCCCGGCCGGGCGAGTTCGGCAACGACACGTGGGAAAACGAGTCGTGGTCGACCAACGGCAACACCGGCGTCTGGACGCAAATCACCGTTGATGAAGAAGCCGGTCTGGTGTACCTGCCTGTGGAATCGCCGACCTCGGACTTCTACGGCGGCCATCGTCCGGGCAACAACCTGTACGGCGAGAGCCTGGTGTGCGTGGACCTGAAGACCGGACAGCGCAAGTGGCACTTCCAGATCGTGCATCACCCGATCTGGGACTACGACCTGTCGTCCGCGCCGATCCTGCTCGACATCAACGTCAACGGCAAACCGATCAAGGCCGTGGCGCTGCCGAGCAAAGAAGCATTCCTGTACGTGTTCGATCGCATCACCGGCCAGCCGGTGTGGCCGATTGAAGAGAGACCGGTGCCGCAGTCGGATGTGCCGGGCGAGAAGACGTCGCCGACGCAGCCGTTCCCGACCAGGCCGCCGGCCTACGCGCGGCAGGCCGTGAAGATCGAGGACCTCATCGACTTCACGCCCGAGCTCAACGCCGAAGCCAAGCGCATTGTCGCGCGCTATAGGCTCGGTCCGATGTTTCTGCCAGGCGTCGTGAGCAAGGTCGACGGTCCGGTCGCGGCGCTGACGATCGCGACGACAGCCGGCGGCACGAACTGGCCGGGTGCGTCGGCCGATCCCGAAACACACGTGGTGTACGCGCAGGCGAGCAACCATTCGGTCGCGCCGATCGGGCTCGTCGAGCCGCCGGCGGGATTTTCGGACATCCGCTACGTCGCGGGAACCGCCGGTCAACCGTTCGTCGAGCGCGAAGGTCCGGGATTTGGCAGCGCGGCCGACGCGCCGCAGCGGGCGGGTCGCGGTGGGGAAGCCGGTCGCGGCGCCGCACCGGCTGCCGCGCCGGCCGCCACCGCGCCAGCGGCCGGGCAGCCGCCGGCTCCGCCACAAGGTGGCGGTGGCGGTGGTCTGACGGTTCAGGGCCTTCCGCTGCTGAAACCGCCGTACGGGCTGCTGAACGCGATCGATCTCGACAAGGGCGAGATCAAGTGGCAGGTGCCGCACGGCGATACGCCGGATGCGGTCCGCAACAGCCCGCTCCTGAAGGGCATGAACATCCCGAAGACCGGGTTGCCGGGCAGCGTGGGCCTGTTCGTGACCAAGACACTCGTGGTCCTCGGCGACTCGGCGGTGACGACCACGCCAGACCATCCGCGCGGCGCGATGCTCCGCGCGTACAACAAGCAGACCGGCGAGCAGGTCGGCGCCGTGTGGATGCCGGCGCCGCAGAGCGGATCGCCGATGACGTACAAGGGCCAGGACGGCCGGCAGTACATCATCGTGTCGATCAGCGGTGGCAACTACTCGGGTGAGTACCTGGCGTTCGCGCTGCCGGCCAGCGAAATGAAGCCCTCTACGCAGCCGTAGCGTCGGGGTTCGTGATTCGGGGTTTGGGATTCGAGTGGGTGCACGCAGAGCGCCTGCGGCCATGCCGGGGCCCCCGGCGCGGCAGCCGCGCTGGGGTGGCGTGCCGAACGAAGGCTACGGTTTTGAGCCTGAGTGAGGCATCATCGTTAGAACGCGGCGGGGGTGGGGCCCCGCCGCAAGTGAAAAAAGAGGAGTCATGAAGGTTCATGTTTGGACGGCAGCAATCATCCCGCTCGTCACGGTCATCGCCCTGCAGTCGACGGTCAAGGGCCAGACGACGAAGTCGGTCTGGGATGGCGTGTATACGGAGGAACAGGCGACGCGCGGCAAGCAGGGCTATTCGGATCAATGCGCCTCGTGCCACGGGCCCGAGCTGACCGGCGGCGAGATGGCGCCGGCGCTGGCCGGCGGCGAGTTCCTGGCAGGCTGGGACGGGTTGACCGTCGGCGATCTGTTCGAGCGCATAAGGATCTCCATGCCCCAGAACTCGCCGGGCAGCCTCAGCGGGGCCCAGAACGCCGACATTCTGGCGTTCGTGCTCGCTTCGAACAAGTTCCCGACGGGAACGACCGAGCTCGCCAAGGACGCGATGATCCTCAAAACCATCAAGTTCGAGGCCAAGAAGAGCGGCGAATAGCCTCGATCGAACGGTTTCCTGGAGCGGCGCCCCGGCGCCGCTCTTTTTTTGTCACAACCTTCATTTCTTTGTAATTTGGTTGTTGCACGCTCCCGCCACGCGCCATAAAATCCCGACACATTTCTCCTCCATACAGGAATTCCGTCTTCATACGTGCGGTATCCGTCGGCGTTTGGACCAGGGCTCTTTCGGGCGGTTCGGCGACTTTCTCGGGGAGGAGAATATGCGACGTTTTCTTGGCGCGGCAGTTTGCCTACTGTTGTTGGCGGCCCCTGCCTGGGCTCAACAGTTCACCGGTGGCGTTCGAGGCGTCGTTCGCGACGCGAACGGAGTCATTCCCGGGGTCTCGGTGACCCTGACGAACGAAGGCAGCAACATCTCGCGTGACACCGTCACCAACGATGTGGGCCAATACAACTTTCCCGCAGTCCCTCCCGGCAATTACACGCTGAAGGCGCAGCTCTCCGGCTACAAGCGCTTCGAGTCGAAGGGCCTCAACGTCGGCACGCAGCAGTTCATCACGCTGGACGTGGCTCTGGAGGTCGGCGCGATCGAGGAATCGATCACCGTCACGGGCCAGTCGCCCCTGATTGACACGTCCACGGCGTCGACCGGCGGTGTGCTCGATCGCCAGGCGCTCGAAACGTTGCCAGCCCCCGGGCGCAACGCGTTCCTGATCGGCATCACGGTGCCGACGGTCGTGACGGCCGGCGATCCGCAGTTCAACCGGCAGCAGGATCAGACCAACGCGTCCCGCGTGTCGCTCGGCGGCGGCGGCCTCCGCGCCAACAACTACCTGCTCGACGGCGTTCCGATCACGGAGCTCCGCGGCCGCGCCGTCCTCAACCCGACGATGGAAGCGCTCGAGGAAGTCAAGGTGCAGGTGCACACCTACGACGCGGACATGGGCCGCACCGGCGGCGGCGTGTTCAACGTCACCGGCCGAACGGGCACGAACACCTATCACGGCAGCGGGTTCTACCAGACGCGTCCTGTGTGGGGCCAGTCGCAGAATTTCTTCAACGAAGCGGCGGGGCTGAGCAAGGAAGACACCGGCTTGTCGAACGCGTACTACCGGTTGTTCGGCGGCGGTGCCGGCGGGCCGATTGTCAAGGACCGCACGTTCTTCTGGGCGGCGCTCGAAGGCTACCGATCCGGCACGACCAGAAACCAGCAGGAAATCTGGCCGACAGACGCTCAGCGCGCCGGCAATTTCTCGACCACGACGGTCGGCGGTGTTCCGGTCGCGATTTACAACCCGTGGTGCCGCAGCGGCGTCGCGAACGCGCACTGCCTGGCGACCGGTACCGGATCCATCGCGACGGGCGGGCTATTCGTCGGCGGGATCATCCCGCTCACGCATCCCGCAGTGAGCCAGACCGGCCTCAACATCCTCAAGGGCTGGCCGACCTCGACGATCCAGGGCCCGATGGCGCAAAACGCGGATGGCAATCCGAACGCCAGCGGCACGGCTTTCGTCGTCGACAAGGCGATCATGTACACGTTCAAGGCCGAGCACAAATTCAACGACAAGTCGTCGTTGAGCGGGATGTACATCTACAACCGGACCGACGAGCCGGGCAGCACGATCATGAATGCGGACAAGCTGTACATGGCGGATCAGGATCAGTGGTTCGGTCCGCTGCGCCGTCGTCCGCACGTGCTCACGCTGAACAGCACGAACGTGCTCAACAACTCGACCGTGCTGAGCCTGCGCTACGGTTTCTCGACGTGGCAGGATTCGTGCGACAAGCAGGCGTTCACGCCAGGGCTCCAGTCGCTCGGCTTCAGCCAACAGTACGTGAACGCGCTCGGGCCGGGCGGGAGCGATACGTTCCCGTCGCTCGCGTTCGACAACGTGGAAAGCGTTGGTGGATGGGGCGGCATTCCCACCCGGTGGAAGGGCCCGTACGCGATCAACGGCACGCTGACCAAGCTCAAGGGCAACCACAGCTTCAAGGGCGGCGCGGACTTCCGGCGCCTCGGCGTGGCGCTGGCGACCGCATCCGAGTGTCCGAACGCAGAGCCGGCGCTCGGCGGCTGCTTCCAGTTCAACAACCTCTTCACGAGCAACAAGGGCACCGGCGGCAACGAGCTCGCCAGCCTCTTGCTCGGCCTGCCTTACACCGGATCGGTCCCGCACGATCCCGGCAACTTCGAGTGGTTCGCCAAGTACTGGGGCCTGTATTTCCAGGACGACTGGCGCGTCAACTCGAAGTTCACGCTGAACTACGGACTGCGCCTCGAACACGAGAGCGGTCTGCAGGAGATCAACAACGAGCAGACCGTCGCCTTCGACCAGAACGTCACCAACCCGATTGACTCCGTGGTTCCGAAGGCGGGAACGCCTCTCGCCGGCAAGACGCTCAAGGGCGGGTTGATCTTCGCCGGCGTCAACGGGGCGCCAACCGCGCAGGGCAATTACAAGTCCATCATGCCCGCGCCTCGCGTGGGTGCGACGTACGCGTTGGATCCCAGAACGGTCATCCGTGCCGGTTACGGCTCTGTTCTGGGCGCCATGGAACTACAACACGAGCCAGCACGGGCAGATTGGCTTCGCGCGGTCCACGGGATTCAGTCAGTCGGACCCCTCAAGCGAGGTCCCGATCAACGTGCTCGACAACCCGTTCCCGGGAGGCCTGGTGACGCCAATCGGCAGCTCGAGCGGCCTGCTCACCGGCGTGGGCGGCCAGGTCGACTTCGTCGATCAGAACAAGGCCAACCCGCACGTGCACCAGGTCCTCGGCCGACATCGAGCGCGAGTTGCCGGGCTCGATGGCCGTCACCATCGGTTACATCGGAGCGAGCGGGCGCGATATCGGCTACTGCGGCACGAACGACTGCTCGATCAACATCAACCAGATCGATCCGGCCGTAGCGCGTGCGCTCTACCCGAACGGCAGCGGCGGCTGGGATCCGACCAAGCTCCTCGAATCAGTGCCAAACCCCTTTTTCGGCATCGCGAACGCCGGCGAGTTCGGCACACGTCCAACCATCCAGCGCGGCCAACTGCTGCGGCCGTTCCCGGAATTCGGCGACGTCCTGATGCACGAGTCGACCGCCGGCTCCAAGCGTCAATACAATGCGGTCTCGCTGCAACTCAACAAGCGCCTGGCCGGCAAGCAGAACTGGTGGGGCGGACGCTTCAGCTACACCTGGAGCCGGACGATGGACAACCAGTACGGCGAGAGCAGCGTGTATCAGACCCGAACGGCGACGCCGCAGAACAACTACGACCTGGCGAGCGAATACGGCGTCAGCAACTTCGATACGCCGCACCATATCATTCTGGCGCCGCAGTTCCAGGTCCCGGGCCCGAAGAGCGGGAAGGGCAGCATTGAATACGCGATATTCGGTGGATGGACCGCGACGGCCGTCGTCGAACTGGTCAGCGGCTCGCCGCTGAACGCCGTCCTGACCTCCGGCGCCTCGGACGCCAACCTCGGTTTGTTCGGAGGCCGCCAGCGACCGAACCTGATCGGCGATCCGAACATTTCCGGCAGCGACGACAGCAAGGTGTCGACCGATCTGAATCCGAACGCGAAGTATTTCAACGGCACCGCGTTCGCCAACCCCGGACCAGGGCAGTACGGCAACGCGCCGCGGACAATTGGCGACGCGCGGTATCAGTTCCGGAAGAACATGGATGTGCAGTTCAGCAAGGGCTTCAACTTCAGCGGATCCCAGACGGCGGAAATTCGCTTCGAAATCCTCAACCTGACGAATACCGCGAAGTTCAACGGTATTGACCAAAACGCCATCAACAGCAGCAGCTTTGGCCGCATCAGCTCGCAGGCGGGCTTCATGCGGATCTGGCAGTTGAGCTTCAGGTATCGTTTCTAGCAGTCACAATCGCCACGAAGGCACGAAGGAGTCATCGCTTCTTCTTCCGTGCCTTCGTGGCGGGCTTTTCCCGCCGACGCGTCTTCAGCCAGCCCGCTATCGACGCGGCGCCAACCACCAGGCCTCCGATCGTGAGCCACAACCATCGATTCATCTGCACGAGCGTCGGCGCCGTCGTCGCAGCGAGAGCTGTGCGTGCCTCGCGCAGTTCGGGCAAGGTCGGCATCAGCGTGGGCGTAATTCGCGACGAGGGCGTCATAGTACTGGCGCGCGAGCGCAGGCTGGCCTGACGCCGTCGCGGCGCGTGCGCGGCCGAGCACCGACAGCGATCGGTTGGCGTTACGCCGAAGCGCGCGCTCGAACCACGCGTCGGCCTCCTGCGGCCTGCCGATCTCGATCAGGACCTCGCCCAGCAGTTCCGGCGCCGGCTTGGGCGGCGACGGCAGGCCGAAAGGCGCCGGCAGATTCAGTTCAGCCTGCGCCGCCTGGTTCAGGATGCCGATCGCATCGTCCTGTCGCCCGGCACCGAGCGCGAGGAGTGCGGCGACTTCGCGTTCCATGATGGCGATCGCCGGACGGAGGTCCCCTTCCTGATCGGACTGCGCGCGCGTGGCGAGCGCGCCGCGCGCGATTTCGGCGAGCGGCGCGTTGCCAGTCCGCGCGGCGCTGAAGCCAATCGCAAGGAGTTCGTCCGCGTTGCCGAAGTTTCGCTCGCGCGCCAGCAGATCCCATCGGCGCGTTTCGATGACGTAGCGCGCCCGCATCGACGAAAGGTCCGCGAGCAGCGGTTGATGCGACCCGTGACGCGCCGGTTGATGCCTCCGCGCGGGCGACCGGCTCCATTTCCTGAAGCGCCTGCCACGCGGCGCCGTACCGACCGAGCTGGAGCAATTCGTACTGGCGCCACGTCCATGCGTGATAGTTGCGCATCGCGGGACCCAATTGCTTGCGCGCCACCCAGTCCCGCGACGCGTCGAACGATGCGAGATCCGCTTGCTCTGCCTCGTTCCACAGACCGAGCTGGACGAAGATGTGCGCCGGCATGTGGAGCGCGTGGCTCGATCCGTGTGCCACGGTGGCGTACCGCCGCGCGGCGTCGAGCGCGAGCCGCGCGTGGTCCGGGTCGTCGTAGTCGTGCAGCAGATAGTGAAGGGCGCCGGGATGGTCGGGGTTTCTGGACAGGACGTCGTTGAAGATCGACGCCGCCTGGGTCTGGATGGCGCTTCCGGCAAGCGCGCGGCCGACGCCTTCAGGTGACTCCGCGGACCCGATGAGACCTCGCGCCGCGGTGCCCATCAGTGCCAGTCCGTACAGAGCCGCGATATCGTCGTCTTCGGGAAGACTGGCGTGCAGGCGGCCCATGGCGGCCGCGTAGCTCTGTCGGCGGCTGGCGACATCACCGCTGCCGAATAGCAGGTCGACAGCGGCCAGCAAGCCTCCGGGCTTTGGGCGTTCGAGCTTTTCGCCGCGCGCGCGGCGGGTGTGGGGCCGAGCAGCCCCAGGACCTGCCGGGCCGCGTCGACGTTCTCGCGCCGCCACAGCGTCTGGTGGTAGGTCATCGCCTCGCCCCAGTACGCCAGGGCGAATCCGGGATCGACCTGGCGGGCGAGGCCGAACGCCTCGTTCGCCTCCTCGTATTCGAAGTTGTGGAGCGCCGTCATCCCGCGGCGGAACAGCGTCTCCGGGTCGTCCCTGGAGGTGGTCTGTGCGCTCGGAACTGCGGCCCCGGCGGCCCAGGCAGCGATGACCCACACCGCGACCACTCCGGCACGCCTCAAAAGTCAGCCTCGCGGTGACATCGCAACATCGGGTCGAAACCTAGCATATTCAGAAAAATGGAGGAGCGGGCGAACAAGGAGACGAATTATTAACACAGCTGTTGCGCATGGCTGCGAGTCTTCCTAGAATCCCCCAAATCGAGTCCTTTTAATCCAACTGACGCGCGGGTGCGTCCACACCCTGGGGAGGAAGATATGAGAATCCGGGCTGCGCTCATCATAGGAGCGCTGCTGGCGATGATCAGTCCTGGCCTGGTTTTCGGGCAGGGCTTCCAAGGCGGACTTCGAGGAACAGTCAAAGACTCTGGCGGAGTCATTCCGGGCGTGGAAGTCACGCTGACGAATGAGTCGACCAGCATTGCGCGCTCGACCGTGAGCAATGACCGCGGCGAGTACGTGTTTACGAACGTCGATCCCGGCACCTACAAGCTCAGAGCGGTACTCCAGGGCTACAAGACGGTCGAGCAGCCGCAAATCCGCATCGGCACGCAGCAGTTCCTGACGCTCGACGTCACGCTCGAAGTCGGACAGCTCCAGGAGAACATCACGGTGACGGCGTCGGCGCCGGTCATCGAGACGTCGAACGCCTCGACCGGCACGGTGCTCGACTCGGCGGCGCTGCAGACGCTGCCCTCGCCCGGTCGCAACGCGTTCATGATCGGCGCTTCGGTTCCCACCGTCATTCCCTCCGGCGACGCGCAATTCAACCGGCAGCAGGATCAGACCAATTCGTCCCTGATGTCGCTCGGCGGCGGAACGCGGCGTGGTAACAACTACACGCTCGACGGCGTACCCATCACGGACATGCGCAACCGCATGTCGGCGGTGCCGACGACCGAAGGCGTGGACGACCTCAAGGTGCAGGTCCACACGTATGACGCGGAAATGGGCCGCACGGGCGGTGGCGTGTTCAACGTGACGGCCAAGTCGGGGACCAACAGCTTCCACGGGACCGGCTTCTTCCAGACGCGTCCGATCTGGGGCCAGACGAACAACTACTTCAGCCAGATCGCGAGCGACACCGCGGCGGCGCGTGGCGACTCGGTGACGGCGGCGAAGAACGCCAAACCGGACAGCCCGTACTACCTGGGCGGCGGCGGCGTGGGCGGACCGATCATCAAGAACCGCACGTTCTTCTTCTTCTCGACCGAGAGCTATCACGACGTGCAGACGCGTAACAGCGCGGTTCGCATGCCGACGGCGGCCGAGCGGCTTGGTGACTTCTCGGGTCTGACGAACACGGCCGGCCGGCCAGTCATCATCTACGATCCATTGACGCACCAGCCGTTCCAGGGCAACGTGATCCCGTCGAACAGGTTGAATCCCGTCTCGGTCGCGATGGCGAAGTACCTCCCGCTGCCGGACGTCAACGTCGACAACGGGAGCAACAACTACAATCGCACCTCGCTCATCAACAACAACTTCGAGTCGGAGTACGCGGTCAAGGTCGAGCACAAGTTCACGGACAGGGTGTCGCTGACCGGCTTCTATCTTTACAACCGGACGAACGAACCCTGTCAGAACTACTTCGGCACGGCCGATCAGACGGAGCCGACGCGCTTCGCCGATCCGCTGGACTATATCCTCCAGCGGCGCCCGCAGGTGGTCGCGTTGAACAACACCTGGGTGCTGAGCGATAGCTCGGTGATGGCGTTGCGCTTCGGGATGACGCGCTTCCCGGACAACAACACCCTGAGCATTCCGTACGACCCGTCGCAGCTTCCGTTCTCGCCGGCGTACAAGAGCCTCATCACGAATCCGAAGTTCCCCGACACGGAAATTCGTGGGTACAATCAGCTCTCCGCTAGAACGCTCGGCGCCATCGATCCCACGCAGATCAACTGGAAATCGACCAGCGTGAACGGCGCGTACTCGCGGTTCTTCGGCACGCACACGGTCAAGGTCGGCGCCGACTTCCGCAAGATTGGCGTCGACACGTACATTCCCGGCCCGAGTGCGGGCTTCTTCGACTTCGACAACGAGTTCACGTCTGCGACGGGACTTGCCGACAGCGACGCTACGTCCGGCAACGCATTCGCCAATTTCATGCTGGGCTATCCGAGCTCCGATCAATCTCATCTGAGCACGTTCCCGGTCTCGACACCGCTGAACCTCTACGCCTACTACACGGGCGGCTACGCGCAGGACGACTGGCGCGTGAACTCGAAGTTCACGGTGAACTATGGCCTCCGGATCGAGCACGAAACTGGCCTGGCGGACACGAACAACAACTTCACCGTGGGCTTCGATCGGGCGGCGACGAGCGCGTTGACGTCTGTCGTCATCCCGGCCGATTCGGTCGCCGGCACGTCGGCGCGGCAGGTCGTCGGCGGCCTGATGTACGCGGGCGTTAACGGCAACAAGACCACGCAGGGCAACCCGCCGGCCATCAAGTGGTCGCCGCGCGTGGGTGCGGTGTATTCGCTGAACACCAACACGGTGATTCGCAGCGGGTACGGGATTTACTGGGCGCCGTACAACTACCCGATCCCGAGCACGTCGGCGAACAACTACGGGCAGGTCGGCTTCACGCAGAACACCCAGATGTACACGTCTCAGGTGAGCAGCCCAACTCTCACCCTTGACAATCCGTACCCGCTGGGTGTCCTTCAGCCGACAGGCAGCAGCCGCGGCGCGTTGTCGGGTCTGAATACCTCGATCGGCTTCGTTGATCAAAACAGATCGGCTCCGCGCGTGCAGCAGTGGTCCATCGACGTTCAGCGCGAGCTCAAGGGCGCAATGGCGATCACCGGAACCTACATGGGCGCGAAGGGTGACCATCTGCCGCTCGGCGGATCGAACGACGTGCCCGTCAATATCAATCAGCTCGACCCGAAGTATCTGGCCCTGGGAAGTGCGGCGCTCAACGCCCAACTGCCCAACCCGTTCTTGGGCAATCCCAACGTTCCGCTGTCGCTGTCGACGCCCACGACGCTTTCACGGGCCAGACTACTCACGCCATTCCCACAATTCAGCCAGGTGAATGCGTATCAGGTGACCGAGGGCAAGAACCTCTACAACGCGGGCGTCATCGAGTGGAGCAAGCGCGTCAGCCACGGCTGGGGCGGACGTGTCAGTTACACCTACAGCCAGTTGAAGGACAACCAGTTCGGCGAGGCGAACTTCTTCACTGCGGCGAGCGGCACGGCGATGTTGCCGATGAACAACTACAACTACATCTCGTCTTCGCCGGCCTGCCAGGCGGGTCAGCAGTTCACGACTGCCTGTTACGATCCCAACGCGGACTACGGATACGGTCTCCTCGACGTCCCGCACCGCGTCATCATCGCGCCGATCGCCGAGCTGCCGTTCGGCAAGGACCGCCAGTACGCCAACAAGAGCGAATGGGCGGACTGGATCATCGGCGGCTGGACCGTCTCGGCCCTGATCAACCTTCAGGCTGGGTTCCCGCTGAACATCCAGCAGAGCAACCCGAACGGCGCGTTGAGCGGTGTCGCCGCGCGGCCGAACCTCAACTCGGGCGTTGATCTCGCGACGCCTGGCAGCTACGAGGATCGCCTCGCGTCGGCCGACCATCCGACGGCGACGTGGATCAATCCCGCGGCATTTTCGCTCACGCCAGCTGGCTCGTTCGGCAACACGCCGAGAGCGATCACCGACCTTCGCAGTCCGGGCCAGGCCAACGTCGACGCGTCGTTCATCAAGAACTTCCGCATCGGCGGCGGCAAGACCGCGCAGCTGAAGATCGAAACGCTGAACCTGTTCAACCGCGTGAACGTCCGCGCGTTGCAGGGCAACAACACGTTCGCGCCCGGCAACAGCTTCGGTCAGACGACGCTGCAATCCGGGTTCATGCGAATCACGCAGCTGATGTTCCGGTTCACGTTCTAACTGGGGCCGGATAGGTCTAAGCGCCTGCGGCCATGCCGAGCGACGGCCTGAAGAGCCGGAGCGAGGCATCAGCGAGAGTACGCGGCGGGGGTGGGGCCCCGCCGCCAGTGAAAAGCAAGTCGAGTAGGTCGAGAGGCGTCGAGCTCTGGAGCGATGTTCCGGGTCTCGGCGCCTTTCTTTTGTGCCGTAGACTATCCTCATGAACGCCGACCGATGGCGCGCACTGAGCGTAGCGCTCCTGTCCGTTGGGCTGTTCACCTGCCGCTCGCTGCCGCCTTCCTCGGGTCCGCGGCAGTACATCGTGACCAAGGCGCCGCTCAGCCTGTCGTTGCCGTCGAGGCCGCTCTGCGTCGCTGCCGACCCCGCCGATCCGCACGGCGTCTGGTGGTGGGAGCCCGGGCAAACCGGCTGCGCGAGCCGCTCGACCGGCCCGGGCGTCTTTCATGGCGAACGCGCGGCCGTCGCGCACTACATGAGATCCCAGGCCATCGACGTCGGGTTTCGCGTGCCGCTCCACGGATCGCCGACCAATCCCGACATTCCGGCCTACGTCGACATCGCCCTCGTCGTCGAGAACGGCCTGATGCGATCGCGTGATGGTTCGGTTCGTGTTCCGGTGGAGCATCGCGCGGACTTGAATCTGCCGGAGCTCCAACCGCGCAGGTGAACCGCGTCACGAGTACACTTTCCCGGTGCCACGGTATTCCCGCAGCTGGTTCGTGACGGCGGCGCTCGCATTTGTTGTCGCGTCGGCCTTCGCGCAGGCGCCCCCCACGACGCCCGTTCTGGGCAGGATCTCGTTCCCCAACTCCGGGGCGCCGGCCGCGCAGGCGCCGTTCGCCCGCGGTGTGCTGCTGCTTCACAGCTTTGAGTACGACGACGCGATTGCGGCGTTTCGGGAAGCCGAGCGCATCGATCCGAACTTCGCGCTGGCCTACTGGGGTGAGGCGCTCAGCTACAACCAGCCGCTCTGGTACCACGAGGAGGTCGGCAAGGCCAGAGCCGCTCTCGCTCGTCTGGCGTCGTCGCCGGCCGCGCGGCAGGCGAAAGCGCCCACAGCGCGCGAGAAGGGGTATCTCGACGCCGTCGAGCGCCTCTTCGGCGAGGGTACGAAGGCAGCACGAGACCAGGCCTATTCGGATCGCATGGCGACGCTGTCGAGCGCAAATCCGGCGGACGACGAAGCGGCGGCCTTCTACGCGTTGTCGCTCCTGGCGACCATTTCCAGCGGTCAGCGCAACACGGCGATTTCGTTGAAGGCCGGTGGCATCGCGACGGCCATTCTGAAGCGCAATCCCGAGCATCCCGGCGCCGCTCACTACGCGCTCCACGCGTACGACGATGGAGAGCACGCGGCGATGGCGCTGGACGCGGCGAGGATTTACGCGAGGATCGCGCCGGCGTCGAGCCACGCGCAGCACATGCCGTCGCACGCGTTTCTTCCGCTCGGGCTGTGGGATGAGGCGTCGAAGTCCGACGAGGCCGCGTGGCAGACGTCGGTCGATCTCGCGAGACGGAAGGGGCTTTCGTCCGCGCAGCACGATTTCCACGCCCTCGGCTGGCTTCATTACGAGTACCTGCAGCAGGGACGGTTCGACAAGGCGCAGTCGCTCGTGCCGCTCGTCGAGACCGCGCTTGCGAACGCCCCGAACCCCGCGGACCCCGCGAACACCGCGAACCTCCCGAACCACGCGAACCATGTTGAAAGCGAGATCGGGCGCGGCAACGGACCGCTGTCGCTTCTGAGCGAGCGCGCGTCCATGCGCGCGAGGTTCGTCGTGGAGAGCGGACGCTGGGAGCTGATGAAAGGGCAGCCGTCCTTCGATAACGTCGACGAGCTGTTCGCCCTCGGCCTCGCCAGCGTCAAGCTAAGCGATCGCGGACGTGCGGAAGCAGCGCTCGAACAGCTCCAGGGCGCCCGCGGCGCCGCTCCTGACGCCGATAACAAACGCCTGGCAGAGATCATGTACCGCCAGATCGGCGGCCTGTATCAGATGATGCGTGGAGAGAAGGCCGAGGGGCTCGCGGCGCTGGAGTCGGCCTCGCGCCTCGAGAGCCAGATGCCGCGGCCGATCGCGCGGCCGTATCCCGTCAAGCCGGCGGGGGAGCTCTACGCGGAGACGCTGCTTGCGGCCGGCGACGCGGCAGGCGCCGTGCGCGAGTTCCAGGCGGCGCTGCAGCGCACGCCGCGCCGGGCGGCGTCGCTCATCGGCCTCGCCAGAGCCGCCGCGGCGGCGAAACAGCCGGCGCTGGCGTCACGCAGTGCGCGCGAATTCTTGACGATGTGGAGTCGCGCCGACCAGAATCGGCCAGAAATCGCGGAGGCGAAGCAGCTCGCGCGGTGAGGATCTCGCTCGGCTGAAGCCTCGCGCTCCAGCACGGTCAGGTGCCGCCAGCACACTCTCGACTCAGCGAGCACGGTCATGATCGCCAAGCACGGTCGTGATCCCCAAGCACGGTCGTGATCCTCAAGCACGGTCGTGATCCCCGAGCACGGTCGTGATCCTCAAGCACGGTCGTGGTCCCCGAGCACGGTCACATCTCGTCGATCGTTACGTCCCGCACGTAATAGAACAGATCCAGTCGCCGCGTCCTGATCGCTGGATCCGTTACCTTCAGCACGATCTCGTAGCGGCCGGGCTCAGCCGGGGTCCAGGTGTGCGTCCAGAGGCTCCACGACCGCGTGCTCGCCGGCATCGGACAGCTCTCGACCGGGACCCACGGACCGGCTGGCCTGAATCGAATCGCCAGCGCGTTCGTAGGGCTCGAACCGCCCCAGATGATCCCGATGACGCGGTAGAACGTCTTGTCGTCGCGCATCCATCGTTCGATCCGCACAGGCAGGGCGGCGGTGTCGATGACGGCGGGCGTGTAGTCCCGCGCCAGCTCCGGCAGCCCGCTCTGGTGCGTGCGGCCTGCGTACTCCGCCATCTGACTGGTTCGCGGTGCAGCGTCAGCTACAAGATCGATGCGGTTGACCCACTTGATGCATGCGCAGCCGTACCACCCGGGAACGACGAGCCTGACGGGTGCCCCATGGTCGCGAGTGAGCGGCGCGCCGTTCATGCTGGTCGCGAGGAATGCGTGGTCCAGCTGCTCGCGCGTGAAGATCCAGCTGGCCCCTGGTACGGAGGTGCGTGTCTGCGTACGCTCGTCGTCGAAACCGGACACGAGCACGCGATGCCGTGCTCCCGACGGCCGGATGCGATCGAGCAGGGCCGTCAAGGGCACGCCGTCCCAGTCGGCGACGCTCATGAGTCCGTAGTTCGCCGGGTCGCTGTTGCCGGCACACTCGATCAGCACGCGGCCGGAGGGTCGACTCATTTTCTGCAGACCTGACAAGTCGATGGTCACGCTCGATATGACGAGCCCGCCCAGGGTCACGGTCCACGAGTCTGACGACCGAAGCGAGGCGGCCGCGGCGGTCCTGACGAAGAACCGCTCCGTTGGGGTCGCCAGGGCGTCGTTCGACAGATGCGAGAGGTCCGAGAAAAGACGTGCGTCGAGACCGCCGCCGAGGAGCTGGTTGAGCGGGGTTGTCCGAGATCCGGGAACGCCGAAGGGGATTGTGCCGAGCAGCCGCGAGTTGGCCGGCGGCTGGAGGCGCGCGAGCGCTGGAACGAGAAGCGAAGCGGCCAGAAAGTCTCGACGACTGACTCGAGCCGATTCACTCATCCGCTTGAGAGTACCACTGCTGCCTCGCTCGGCTAAAGCCTCGCGCTCTGCGAGCCTCAGCCCTCCGAGCTCTGCGCCCTTCTCTAATCCCTGAGCCCTTAGCCCTGAGCCCTATCGTGTCGTGGTTGTCTTGGGCCAGACCGTCCCCTGCTCCTCGCCCTTGGTGACCGTCTGCATCCCCTTGTAGAGGAATCGCTGCAGCCGCCTGCCGTCGTAGGTCTCGGTCGTGTAGATGTTGCCCTTTGAGTCGGTCGCGATGCTGTGCACGGCGTAGAACTGACCGGGCATCTTCCCGCCGTCGCCGAAGCTGGTGAGGATGTCGAGCGACTGCCGATCGAGAATCCACACACGCTCGTCCTTGCCGTCCGCGAGGTAGATGAACTTCTGCTGCGGGTCGTTCGAGAACGCGATGTCCCACGTCGATCCGTCGCCGAGCGTCCGCTTGCTGACCCACGCTTCCTTGATGAACTTGCCCTCCGGCGTGAACACCTGGATGCGATCGTTCACGCGATCGCAGACGTAGACGAGACGGTCCTTCGACATCTCGGCGCAGTGCACCGGCGTGCGGAACTGCTGCGCGGGTGGCGCGTCGGGGTTGTAGCGGCCCAGGTTCGTATCGTCCGGCTTGTTGCCGTAGGCGCCCCAGTAGCGCTTGAACTTGCCGCTGTCCGCATCGATGACCGCCACGCGCTTGTTGCCGTAGCCGTCAGAGATGTACGCCTCGTTCTCCTTCGCGTCGATGAAGATCTTCGCGACCTGGCCGAAGTGCTCGGTGCTGTTGCTGTCCACCTGGACACCCTTCTTGCCGAACATCGAGATGAACTTGCCGTCCTGCGTGAACTTCAGCACGAGGCCGTCCCCGCCGCCGTTGCCGCCGATCCAGACGTTGCCTTTGTGATCGATCGTGATGCCGTGATTGGACGCCGGCCACTGATAGCCGTCGCCGTCGCTGCCGCCCCAGTGGCGCAGGAGGTTGCCCTGCTGATCGAATTCCAGAATGGGCGGCGCCTTCGAGCAGCACGTGCCCGTCTTGGCGTCAGCCGCCGCTTCCAGCGCGTTGACGGTGTCCGGGCGATGGACGATCCACACGTGATCGTTGGCGTCCACGCCGACGCCAATCGACATGCCCTGGTACCAGCCGTTCGGCAGCGGTTTCGGAAACGCCGGATCGACCTCGAAGCGCGGCACTTGAATCTTCGTGCCGTTCGAGGCCTGCGCGTCGGCGCGCTTTTCGAGGAAGCCTTGGCCGATGCCCAGGACTACGAGCAGTACTGCGAACGATATGCCGATCAACAGGTTTCGCTTCATATGGCCAACTTTTTTCCAGGCGCTGTGCCCGTTTCTTCGTGTCTCGACGGCTATTTCTTCACGAATTTCTGGACGCGTTTCCCTTCGAGATTCTCGCCCGTGTAGACGTTGCCTTTCGAGTCCACGGCAACGCTTCCGACACCATAGAACTGGCCCGGATACCGGCCGCCGCTGCCGATGCTGCCGAGGGTGTTCATCGATGTGCGATCGAGAATCCAGATCTTCTTGTCGTGGCCGTCGGCCACGTAGAGCAGCTTCTGATCCGGTGAGAACGCGATGTCCCAGACCGATCCATCGCCGGTTGTCGTCTTCGACACGAACGCTTCCTTCTGGAACTTGCCGTCCTTCGTGAACACCTGGATGCGATCGTTCTGGCGGTCGCAGACGTAGACCATGCCATCCCTGGCGAGCTTGACGCAGCTGACGGTTCGGAACTGGCGGGCCGGCGCGCCATTCGGATCGTACGGCGGCAGACTCTCGTCGCTCGGCTTCTCGCCGTAGGCGCCCCACCCGCGCTTGAATGCGCCCGTGTTCGCGTCGAAGACGACGATGCGGCGGTTCTGGAAACCGTCGGCAACGTAGACTTCGTTCGCCGCGTCGTCGACGGCCACACCGCTGGGCCCATTCAGGTTCGTCTGACTATCGTTCTTGCCGATCTGACCGGCCCTGCCGATGTGCATGACGAACTGACCTTGCTTGTCGAACTTCAGAACCTGCGCGTCAGCGGGTGGGGGAGGCGGCGCATCGCCGCGGCCGCCGCGTCCGCCCCGGCCGGCTGGCGCCAGCGACGGCGTTGGCAGCCCGCCCGCGACCCAGACATTGCCTTTGGCATCGACGGCGATTCCGGCGGGGTTCGTCGGCCAGTCATAGCCCTTGGTGTCTTTCGGCTCCCAGGTGGCGACGAGATCGCCGGCGGCGTTGAACGCCAGGATCTGCGGCGCGGCGAAGCAGCACATGCTGGCCCACGGTTCGAGCGCCGGCCCTTTTTCGTTGGTTTGCAGTGAGTCCACGCCGCGATGGACGACCCAGATCCGGTCCTGCGCGTCCACGGTCACACCGGAAACGGATCCGAGGATCCATTTCTTGGCGACCGGAAACGGCTTCGGCCAGAGACGCTCGACTTCGAATGTGGGTGCTTGAGCGAGCCCTTCGGTGACGAACAGAGCGAGAGCGATCCCGCTCACTGACAACGTCCGTTTCATTGCCCCTCCCGGCGGTTGCGGAGGGAGTATACAACGCGAAAAGAGCCCCGATAGGGCGGAGGGCTAAGGGCTGAGGGATGAGGAAGGGCAGAGGGCAACGTGCTGAGGGTTGCGTTCAGCGTGCAGGAAGCCGAGCAAGACAAAGGGCCCGAAGAAGGCGATGGCACCGCTCCTCTTCGAGCCCTCTTCGTAGGCCCTAAGCCTTCAGCCCTTCACTAAGCCCTAATCCCTGAACCCTAAGCCCTAGTCGTGTTCTCCCTAGTGCGACGTCGTCTTAGTGGGCCAGACCGTTCCTTGATTCTGCTTCGTGACGGGCCCGATACCTTTGAATACAAATCTCTGCACGCGTTGTCCGCGGTACGTCTCGGTCGTGTAGACGTTGCCCTTCGAATCGGTCGCGATGGAATGCACCGCGTAGAACTGCCCGGGCTGGCGGCCGCCGTCGCCGAACGTCGTGAGCTCGGTCAGCGACTGGCGATCGAAGACGCGGATTTTTTCGTTCGCGCCATCGGCCAGATAGAAATACTTCTGCTGCGGGTCCTTCGAGAACGCGATATCCCAGACCGATCCGTCGCCGAGCGTGTTCTTGGCGACGAACGCTTCCTTCACGAATTTCCCGTCCTTCGAGAACACCTGGATTCGATCGTTTGGTCGATCGCAGACGTACACGAAGCCGTCTTTCGACGGTTCCGCGCAGTGAACCGGGTTGCGGAACTGCTGCGCTGGCGCGGCCTGCGGGTTGTAGCGACCGAGGTTCGTGTCGTCCGGCTTGTTCGCGTACGCGCCCCAATAGCGCTTGATCTTGCCGGTCTCCATGTCGAGCACCGCGACGCGATGGTTGCCGTACCCGTCCGCGACGTAGGCTTCGTTGGCGGCCTCGTCGAGCGAGATCTTCGCCACCTTGTTGAAGGCCCACGGGTCGTTGCTGCCGGCGCTCGCGTATGCGAAGCCGAATTGCTTGACGAACTTGCCCTCACGCGTGAACTTCAACACGTGGCCGTCGTTGGCGCCGTTGCCGCCGATCCACAGGTTGCCCTTGCTGTCGGGCGTGATCCCGTGGTTCGACTCGGGCCACTCGAAGCCCTGGCCCGGACCGCCCCAAGCCTTGATGACGTTCCCGTCCGCGTCGAATTCGATGACGGGCGGCGCCGGGATGCAGCACTCCGATTCCGGGGGGTTGGCCGCGGCGTAGATTTCCTTCGCCTCGAGCGACCCGGCCCCGCGGTGAATGATGTACACGTGATCCTGATTGTCAACGCCGACACCGATCACATTGCCCATCAGCCAGTGATTCGGCAGCGGCTTTGGCCACATCGGATCCACTTCGAAGCGCGGCGCCTGGACCGCGCTCTTTGCTTGCGCGGTCGCCCGCTGCTCGAGCAGCTGCTGTCCCACGCCAAGCGCCGCCACGGCGGCTATCAGGCCAGTGCCAACGAACAGTGTCCGCTTGCGCGTCATAGACCCGCCCCCCTCCATATGAGATGCGCCAGTATACTACCCGACGACGAGGGTCGGAGAGCAGCCGTCGAGTGAGATTTTCCAGCAGAATCAGCGGCTTCCGCGTGGGCGCGTGCGGTTCGCGTCGTCTGGCCGCGGCGCTCGCCATGGCCTGGCTCGTTCTCCTCTGCGCTCCGACGCCCCGGGCCCACGAAATTCCGAACGACGTCACCATTCAGACCCTCCTCCGCCCGGAAGGGCAGCGGATGCGGGTTGTCCTGCGTGTGCCGCTGGCCGCCATGCGCGACGTGGATTACCCGAAGCGCGGTGCCCTCAACTCCGGGCTGCTCGACATCGGACGGGCGGACTCGACGCTGCGCGACGCGGCCACGCTGTGGGTCGGCGACTTCCTCGACGTCTACGAGGATGGCCGGAAACTTCCGTATCCGACAGTCGCGGCGGTGCGAGCCTCCCTTCAGTCGGATCAGTCGTTTGCATCCTACGACGCCGCGCTGGCGCATGTCCTGGGTCCGAAGCTGCCCGACGACACCGAGTTCGTGTGGGCGCAGGGGCTGCTCGACGTCCTCTTCGAGTTTTCAATCCGGTCGGACCAGTCGCATTTCTCGATGGATCCGCGATTCGCCCGACTGGGAATCAGGACGCTGACGGTCGTCCGCTTCATGCCGCCCTCGGGCGATGTTCGAGTCTTCGAGCTCGACGGCGATCGGGGTGTCGTTCGACTGGATCCACGGACGGACGAGGCGATTGGTCAGTTTACGAAGCTGGGCTTCAGTCGGCTTGTGAACGGAATCGAAGAGCTCCTGCTTCTCGTGTGCCTCGTGCTGCCGTTTCGGAGGCTCCGCCCACTGGCGTCGGTTGCAGGAGCGTTCGCGGTCGGGTACTCGATGACGCTCGCGGCCGCAGCGTTCGGCCTCGCGCCAGATGCGTTGTGGTTTCGGCCGCTCATCGCGACGCTGGTCGCGGCGATCATCCTCTATACCGCGCTCGAGGACATCGTCGGAACGAATCTCGATCGGCGCCGGCTGTGCGCGTTTGTCTTCGGGCTGATCGACGGTTTCAGTCTTTCATTCGACCTGCAGCAGAACCTGCAGTTCGCCGGCGGCCATCACGTGTCGGCGCTGCTCGCTTTCGACGCCGGCCTTGCGCTCGGTCAGCTCACCGTGCTCGTCGCGGCCGTTTCGGCGCTCACGCTGATCATGCGGTACGTCGTCGGTGAGCGGATGGCGACGGTGATCGTTGCAGCCCTTGTCGCGCACTCCGCCTGGCATTGGACGATCGAGCGTGGCGATCTGCTGCGGCGATTCCGCTTCGAGTGGCCGACGCTGGATCTGGCGTTCTGGGCGGGCGCGATGCGATGGGCGATGCTCGTCGTGCTTGCCGGCGGGGTGTACTGGTTGATCTTCAGCGTCCTGATGCGGCGCGAGGCTTTGGCCGAGCGACGACCAATTACGGCTTGGCGGCTTCCACCTTGCTGACCGTGATCGCGTCACCCTGGATGTCGCCAGTCATCTTGACCGTCTGGCCGGCGAGCTTCTCGACATCCGCGAACGTCTGGTTCGCAATCTGATAGATTTTCCCGTCCACCAGCAGCACGTACTTCGACCCGCCCTTGACGCACGAGACCGTGCAGTCGTGATCGGCCATCTTGCCCGCGCCTTCCGCGGCTTCCTCGTGTTTGGCCTTGCACATGCTGTCGGTGATCTGGCCGGTCATTGTTTCCCGGGTTTGCTGGGCCTGCTCCGCGGCGCCGAGGCCGGCGGCAGACAGATACACGGCCGTGACAAGAACAGGTGCCAGTGCGAGTGCGTTCCGCATGGAGCAAGCATACCCCGACTCCCTTCCTGAGATTCCGCGGATCCCTTCTGTTACCATCCTTACGACATGGTGACCCAGAAACGCTGGCTGGTGCTCGTCGGAGGAGGCTTGTTGAACGTGGCGCTGGGCTCGTACTACGCCTGGAGCGTCTTCGTTCCCGCGCTCGAAAAGGAGTTCGGCTGGACCCGCACGCAGACGTCGCTCGTCGCGACGATCGACATGGTCATGCTGGCGTCGATGTTCCTGGTTGCCGGCTTCATGCAGCGGCGATTCGGATCGCGTCTGAACGCGTTCATCGGCGGCCTGCTGTTCAGCACCGGTCTGTTTCTCGCGAGCTGGACGACGTCGCTGCCGATGCTCTATCTCACCTGGGGTGTCACGCTCGGCGCGGGCCTCGGCTTCGGCTACTCCGCGCCGATCGCCGCCGGGTCCAGGTGGTATCCCGATCACCTCGGCATCGTGAACGGCCTGGCGATTGGCATCTTTGCGGCCGGCTCCGGAATCTTCGGCCCGGTCGCGGGGGTTCTCATCGAGCGTGTGGGATGGCGCGACACGTTCCGCATTCTGGCACTGATGTTCTTCGCGTTCACGATGCTGGGCGCCTACCTGCTCAAGGATCCCCCGGCGGGCTACCAGGCGCCGGTCCCGGCCTCGAAAGGCGCAGCCAAGTCGCGCAGGCCACTCGTGGACGTCCCGACCTCCGTCGTCATTCGCACACCGACGTTCTTCGTGCTGTGGATCGCGTACGCGCTCGGCACGACAGCCGGGACCCTCGTCATCAGTCAGCTCGTGCCCTTCGCGCGCGCCGCAGGGTGGAGTGGGCCGACCGCGGCGCTCGCGATTTCGGTCGGCGCTGCCGGCAGCGCCACGGGCCGCTTTTTTTCGGGCTGGATGAGCGATCATCTCGGGCGGTTGTTCACGCTTCGCCTGATGGTCGTGGCGTCCATGCTCGCGACGCCGTCGCTCTATCTCTGGAGAGGAGAGCTGGCGCTGTTCTTCGGTCTCCTTTTCGTTGTCTATTACTGCTACGGCACGCAGCTGTCCGTGTACACCGCCCTCGCCGGCGACTTCTGGGGCATCAAGTACCTGTCGACGAACTACGGCCTGCTGCTGCTGGCGTGGGGATTCGCCGGCGTTCTCGGCCCGCTGATTGGATCGCGGGTGTTCGTCTCGACGGGAAGCTATCAGTATGCGTTCATCGGTGCCGCGGTCGTCGCCGCGGCGGCGCTGACGCTGCTGTCGACCGTCAGCCCTCCGCGGGCTCCAGCACCCGCAGCTGTCCGTTGATCACGCGCAGACTGCGCCGCGCCGTCTCCAGCAGAATGACGACCGCGCAAATCATCATGATCGCGGTGCAGGTGGAATTGACGTAGCCCTGCAGGTGCACCGACGGATCGGCCGCCGACGTCAGCGGCCAGAAGTTATCCGTGATGTTCATCCAGCCCGCGGACAGCGTCGTAATCGAGACGAAGGCGCACGGCAAGCCCGTCACCCACCAGTAGTTCGCCCGGCCCACGTTGATCACGAGCGTCGTGGCGACGGCGAGCGCGACGACCGCCAGCAGCTGATTGGCGACACCGAACATCGGCCAGATCGTGCTGATGCTGCCCGTCCAGATGAAATAGCTCCAGCCGAGGACGATGACGAGCGTGGCCGATATGGCGGCGGGCATCGAGTCCGAGCGCGCGTACAGACGGAAATGCGCGGCCCGCGAATTCCTGCACGAGGAAGCGGCCGATGCGCGTGCCCGAATCGATCGTCGTGAGGATGAACACCGCCTCGAACATGATCGCGAAGTGGTACCAGTAGGCGATCAGGCCTTTCATGCCCGGCAGTCCGCTGAAGATCTGCGCCATGCCGACCGCAAGCGATACGGCACCACCGGTGCGGCCGATGACGTTCTCGCCGATCTGACGCTGCAGCTCCGGCAGGTTCACGACGCTCATGCCGAGCGTCTGGAACACGGCCGGCGACGTGTTGATGGCGAAATAGTCGCCCGGATGGAGCGCGGTGGCCGTGATGATCGCCACCACGCCGACGACGCCTTCGACAAGCATCGCGCCGTAGCCGATCGGCCGGATGTCCGATTCGCGATCGACCATCTTCGACGTCGTGCCCGACGAGATCACGGCGTGGAATCCGGAGATCGACCCGCAGGCGATCGTGATGAACAGGAACGGGAAGAGCGGTCCCGGGATGATGGGTCCACCGCCGCCGATGTACTGCGAGAACGCCGGCATGTGCAGCTGCGGGTTCAGCACGATCACGCCGACCACGAGGAAGGCGATCGTGCCAATCTTCATGAAGGTGCTCAGGTACGCGCGCGGCGTCAGCAGCATCCAGACCGGCATGATCGACGCGGCGATCGTGTACAGGCCCATCGCGATCGTCAACTGGTGCTTCGACAGGACGAACCAGCCGCCGACGCTCGATTCGGCCACGTTCTTGCCGAACACGACCGCCAGGAACATGACGATGATGCCGAGGATGGTGGCTTCCAGGATGTGGCCCTTGCGCCACTGGAACATGTAGAAGCCCATGAACAGCGCCAGCGGAATCGTGACGAAGATGGTGAACGCGCCCCACGCGCTCTCCGCCAGCGCGTTGACGACGATGATGCCGAGGCCGGCCATGGCGATGACGGTGATGAACAGGACGGCAATGGCCGCGGTCAGACCGGCAGCGGGGCTGACGTCGGTCCGCGCGATGTCCGCGAGCGATCGTCCGCCGCGCCGCGCCGACGCCCACAGCCAGAAGGAGTCCTGCACGGCCCCGGCCAGGCAGACGCCGCCGACGAGCCAGAGCAGGCCGGGGGCGAAGCCGAACTGCGCGGCGAGGACAGGTCCGACGAGCGGACCGGCGCCCGCGATGGCCGCGAAATGATGACCGAAGAGCACCCAGCGTGCAGTCGGGTAGAAGTTCGCGCCGTCGTATTTCCTGTGCGCTGGCGTCACCCGCGCATCGTCAAGCGCCCAGACTTTGGCGGCAATGAACGCGCTGTAGTACCGGTAAGCAATCCATAAAAGCACCAGCGCCGGTACGATGACGTAAAGGGCGTGCATGGCCCAAGGATTATACTCACAAGGATATGGGCGCCTTTCGCCGGCTGTTCGTCTACGTGACGCGGTATCGGCGCGCTTTTCTCGCCGGACTCGCGTGCACCGTGGTGACCCAGGCGGTGACGCTCGCGTCTCCGAAAGTGCTTCAGTTCGCGATCGACGACCTCACGCGCGGCGTCACGCGAGTGAAGCTCTTCGAGTACGGGACAGCCCTGCTGGCCATCGGCCTGGTCGGCGGCGTCTTCCGGTTCCTGATGCGTCGGATTCTCATCGGCGCGTCCCGGGACATCGAGTACGACATGCGGAACGACTTCTTCGCCCATTTGGAGAAGCTGCCGGCGTCGTACTTTCAGGCCCATCGGACGGGCGACCTGATGTCGCGCGCGACCAACGACCTCAACGCCGTGCGCATGATGATCGGTCCGTCGGTGATGTACTCGGCGAACACGATTTTGACGTTCGTGGTCGCGCTCGCGATGATGCTGGCGATCGACGCGAAGCTGACGCTGTACGCCCTCATCCCGCTGCCGTTCGTGTCCGTCTCCGTGAAGTACTTCGGCAGCGCGATCCACAGGCGATTCGAACAGATTCAGGCGCAGCTGTCGGAGGTCAGCGCTGTCGCGCAGGAAGCGCTGGCGGGTGTGCGGGTCGTGCGTGCCTACCGTCAGGAGCACTCGGAACTGGATCGCTTTCGAGACGCGAACACCGAGTACCTGCGGCGAAACCGGAGGCTGATCACGCTGCAGGGCTTCTTCTTCCCCAGCATGTCGTTCTTCCTCGGGCTTGGCGCGCTCCTCGTCATCTGGCTGGGGAGCCGCGAAGTGATCCGCGGACGGATTACGGTCGGCGAGTTCGTCGCGTTCAATGCCTATCTGACGATGCTCAGCTGGCCGATGATTGCGTTCGGGTGGGTGACGAACATGCTGCAGCGCGGCATGGCGTCCTGGAAGCGAATGCTGGAGGTGCTCGAGACGGAGCCGTCAATTGCGGATTGGGGACTGCGGATTGCGGATTACAATCCGCCCCCGCAATCCCCAATCCGCAATGTCGACGGCTCGATCGAGTTTCGCGATTTGACGTTCGCTTACGGAGACCGTCCTGTGCTGTCGCACGTCTCGGCGACGATTCCCGCGGGCCAGATCGTTGCGCTCGTCGGCCCGACCGGTTCCGGCAAATCGACGCTTATCTCGCTGCTGGCCAGGCTTTACGACCCGCCCGCAGGAACCGTGTTCGTGGACGGCGTCGACGTGCGCGAGATTCCGCTCGCCACCTTGCGCGATGCCGTCGGCTTCGTGCCGCAGGAACCGTTTCTCTTCTCCGACACGATCGCCGACAACATTGCCTTTGGGTTTGATGCGGATCCCGACGCTCGCCTGAAGGCGTCGCGCTCCAACGAGCCGGCGTCAGAGGGCGGAATGGAGCGCGAGGCTTCAGCCGAGCGTGCGGACCGCATCGTGGCCGCCGCCGCGGTCTCCCGTCTCGACAAGGACGTCGCCGACTTTCCCAAAGGCTACGACACCGTCGTTGGCGAGCGCGGCATCACGCTGTCCGGCGGACAGAAGCAGCGCACCGCCATCGCGCGCGCGGCGATCCTCGATCCGCGGATTCTGGTGCTCGACGATGCGCTCTCCGCGGTCGACACGTATACCGAGGAGGAGATTCTGTCTCGACTTCAGGATGTGATGCGCGGACGGACCTCGATCATCGTGTCGCATCGCATCTCGACTGTCCGCCGCGCGGACCAGATTTTCGTGCTGGATGAAGGCCGGATCGTGGAGCGGGGCACGCACGATGGCCTGATCGCCAGCGGCGGACTCTACGCGGAGCTGTACCGGAAGCAGCTGCTCGAAGAAGAGCTCGCCGCCTCCTGATGTCATTCATCTCTGAGCGCAGCGAGTGGGTCCACCCGCATGGCCCTTAAGGCCGGGATGGCCGACGCCGCTGTGGTGATCACGCCGAGCGCGGCGACGGCCGACGCGTACATGGTCAGATCGATTGCGTCCAGGCCGAACAGCAACGTGCGCATCAGGCGCGTCAGGGCCACCGCTCCGACGAGCCCGACGATGCCTCCCGCGACGACCGGCTTGAGGCCCTGACCGACGACAAGCCGGCAGAGTTCCATCGGACGGGCGCCCAGCGCGAGGCGAATTCCGAGCTCGCGCGAGCGCTGCGAGACGAAGTATGCCAGCACGCCGTAGACGCCAAGCGCGGCCAGCAAGAGCGCAATCACCGCGAACCCGGACAGGAGCGTCGTCCGGAAGCGGTGTCCCTCCAACGAACCCTCCACGACGCCCCGAAGCGTCGTCACGTCGGTCAACGCCAGGTCTTTGTCGACCTCGGCGACCATTCGCCTCGCCATCGCGATCACCGTTTCTGGGACCGCGCCGGATCGGATCACGAACGTCAGCGGATTCTGCTGGCGCTGGGCGATGGGCGAGTAGGCCGTCGGCTGGGTCGCCTTGTCGAGTCCGCTTTGCCGTTCGTCGGCGATCACGCCCACAATGGTGTTCCAGGGGGCGCCGTCCTGGGGCCGCCCAAACGTGATGCGCTTGCCGATCACCTGCTCGACCGGTAGACCGCGAAAGTACGCGTGCGCGAGCGTCTGATTCACGATTGTGACGGGCGGCATCTCCCGCGTATCCGTGTCCCCGAAGAATCTGCCGGCCAGCAGCCGGATCCCCATCGCGGTGAAGTAGTCCCTGGTCGTCGACGCGTGCTGCAGTTCCCGCTCGAAATCGGTCGCCGGCCTTCCCTCGATGGTCGAATCTCCCGACCAGCCGGTGCCGCGCAACGCCAGCGTGCTCGTCGCCCCGACGGCGTGAACGCCAGGCAGTTCGCGGAGCCGCCGTTCGATTTCGGAGAAGCCTCTGAAGCGAGCGGCCGCGTCCGCGTATCGCGCGGGCGGCAGCGTCAAAGTGAAGGCGACCGCCTGCTCCGGATTGAACCCCGGGTCCACGTCCTGCAGGCGCGCCATGCTGCGAATCAAAAGCACCGCACCGACCACCAGGACGATGGAGAGTGCGATTTCGGCGCTGACCAGAACGTTGCGGAGGCGTCGCGTTTCGCGGGAACCTGACTCAACGCGCTGGGAAACGGCTCCGGTCCCCGCGGATGCGAGCGCCGGCGCCGTCCCGAACAGGACCGGCGCGACAATGGAGACCGCGACCGCAAAGAGCAGCACCGACCGATCGATGCCGACCTGCGCGAAGAGCGGGACGGCCGAGGCTGCGTATCGGGTGAGCGCGGATTCCGTCGTGAGGGCAAGCCCCACGCCGAGAGCGCCGCCGATGACCGAGAGCACCAGAGATTCCGTCAGCAGCTGGCGCAACAGGCGCCCTCGTCCGGCGCCGAGCGCGCGCCGGATCGCGAGCTCGCGCGACCGGCTCAACGTCCGACCCAGCTGAAGGTTGGCGATGTTGGTGCAGACGATGAGAAAGAGCAGACCGACGGCACCGCTCAGCATCAGCAGCGCCGTCCTCGGTTCGCTGGCGAAGCTGTCGTGGAGCGATTCGAGGCGGACTCCCATCTGCGTATTCGTGTCGGGATATTCAGCCTCGAGCTCCTTGGCGATGCGGTCCATGTCCTGCTTCGCGCGCTCTGGACCGACGCCCGGCTTCATCCGTGCAATCGCACCGAGAAAGTGCGGCCGGCGTGTCTTCGTGATCATGTCGGGCGGGTAGCCAACGGGCATCCAGAGCTGAACGTCCCGGCCCGGGAAGAAAAACGCCTTCGGCATGATGCCCACGACGTCGTAACCGCGGCCGCTCAGGGTAATCGTCCGCCCCAGGACGGCCGGGTCGCCGCCGAATGCGCTCTGCCAGAGGCCGTAGCTCAGGATGGCGACCCGTGCCTTCCCTTCGTACATCTCGTCCTCTGTGAAAGCACGGCCGAGCATCGGCGCCGCGCCGAGAACCGAAAAGAAGTTGCCGGTCACCGAGATCGACTTGAGCCCTTGCGGCTCGCCGAAACCGGTCAGGAACACTTCATTGGCGCCGCTGCCGACCTGCCTGAACTGTTCGTAGGCCGCGATGTCCGTGAAAACCTGGTTGCGCGCTCGCCAGTCCGCCCAGTTGGCAGGCGCGACGATGTTCCGTGTCCAGTTCCTCAGCGGATTGGTCTCGAAGATGCGCACCAGTTCGTTCGGCCTGGTGTAAGGCAGCGGACGGAGCAGGACCGCTCTGACGAAGCTGAAGACGGCGGTGCCAGCGCCGATGCCGACCGCGAGGGTCGCGATCGCCACGAGCGAGAACGCGGGGGACTTGCGCATCGATCGAAACGCGTAGCGAACGTCGTGCATCGTCGTTTCGACGAAAGCCAGGCTGCGATGTTCGCGATGGTGCTCCTTCACCTGCATCGGTCCTCCAAAGCGCAAAATGGCGGCGCGCCTGGCTTCGTCCGGTGACATGCCGCGTCCCAGATATTCTTCGATGAGTAAGTCGAGATGCGTGGCGACCTCGCGGTCGAAGTCGTCATCCAGACGGCTCGACAGCAGCAACCCACGGACGCGCGAGATGGCGATCCAGAACCAGGCCCTCATCGGCTTACGGCTCCGCTTTCAAGAGCCGCGCAATCACACCCGCGACCCGTTCCCAGTTCTCCGTTTGTGCGGCCAGCTGTTTCCGCCCGGCCCGTGTGATGGCGTAGAACTTCGCCTTCCGCTTGTTCTCGGAGATGCCCCAGCTCGCGGAAATCCAGCGGCGCTGCTGAAGCCGCAGCAGCGAGGCGTAGATGGTGCCCTGATTGAGCTGAAGGACGTCCTCACTGATTTGCTCGATACGCCGCGCCAGGCCGTAGCCGTGCAGCGGGCCCATGACGTCGAGGGTCCGGAGGACCATCAGGTCCAGCGTGCCCTGGAGGATGTCCGATTTCGGCTCAGTCATATCGTTCGGCTAAAGCCTCGCGCTCGATCCGGCTAGGCCTCGCCCTCCGTCGCTCATGTTGGACGACCACAGGACGATAAAGGTTGCCAGCCCTTATGATCAACCCCGTGGCGCACGACGACGAAGTTCTCGGAAAAGCCTACGACTCGCGGCTGATGCGGCGGCTGCTGCACTACCTGAGACCCTACTGGCGTCAGGTGGTCCTGGCGCTGGTCGCGATCGTGGTCGGCGGCGCCGCCTCGCTCGCCCAGCCGTACCTGATCAAGGTCGCCATCGATCAGCACGTCGCCGCCCGGCGCCTCGAGGGCCTCGACAGCCTGGCGGCCCTGTTCCTGCTGGTCCTGGTCGTGGCGTTCGCGGCCGAGTATCTCCAGACCTGGACGATGCAGCTGACAGGCCAGCGCATCATGTTCGATCTCAGGATGAGCATTTACGCCCACCTGCAGCGGCTCGACCTCCAGTTCTACGACCGCAATCCCGTCGGCCGGCTCATGACACGGGTGACGTCGGACGTCGATGTCCTGAACGACCTGTTCACCGCCGGCGTCGTCACGGTGTTCGGCGACGTCTTCGCCCTTGCGGGCATCATGGCGATGATGCTCTGGATGAACTGGCGGCTGGCGCTCGTCGCGTTCGCCGTGCTGCCGCTCGTGATCCTCGTGACGCAGTGGTTCCGCCGGAACGTGCGCGACTCGTATCGCGTCGTCCGCGGCCTGATCGCCCGGATCAACGCGTTCCTGCAGGAAAACATCACCGGGATGACGACGGTGCAGCTGTTCCGGCGGGAAGGGTTGCACTTCTCTCGTTTCGACGAGATCGATCGCCGACACCGCGATGCGAACATCGAGTCGATCTTCTACTACGCGGTGTTCTATCCGGCGATCGAGGCGATTGCGGCGCTGGCGTCCGCGCTCATCATCTGGTACGGCGGCGGCAGCGTGATCGGCGGGACGCTCACGCTCGGTGGACTCGTCGCTTTTCTGCAGTACGTGCAGCGCTTCTTCCGGCCAATCAGCGACATGTCGGAGAAGTTCAACGTCCTGCAGTCTGCGATGGCGTCGTCCGAGCGCATCTTCAAGCTGCTCGACGAGCCGGTCGCGATTTCGTCACCCGCACGGCCCCGCCGCCGGGCGCAGACCTCCGGGCACATTCGCTTCGAGCACGTCTGGTTCTCCTACGACACCACGCCGGCGGAGCGGGGCGATGGGGCCCCCGCGGAGCGCGACCGGGGGGAAGGGGCCCCCGGAGTGAACTATGTCCTGCGCGATGTGTCTTTCGAAGTCCGCCCCGGCGAGCGTGTGGGTATCGTGGGCGCCACCGGGTCCGGCAAGACCACGCTGGTCAACCTGCTGCTGCGGTTCTACGACGTCCAGAGGGGACGGATCACCGTCGACGGGGTCGATATCCGGGAGCTCGATCTGCACGAGCTGCGCGGACTTTTCAGCCTTGTGCTGCAGGACGTCCACCTGTTCAGCGGCACGATTGCCGACAACGTCCGGCTGGGGAACGCGGCGATCGACGACGGGCGGGTCCACCGGGCCGCACAGGCCGTGCACGCTGACGCATTCATCTCCAAGATGGCCGAAGGCTACGCGAGCAGAGTGGCCGAGCGCGGATCCACGTTGTCCGTCGGACAGAAGCAGCTCCTGTCGTTTGCCCGGGCGCTGGCATTCGATCCCCGAGTACTCGATTCTCGACGAGGCGACGTCGAGCGTGGACACCGAGACGGAGATGACGATCCGCGACGCGCTCCGCGTCCTTATGGCTGGCCGTACGACGATTGCGGTCGCGCATCGCCTCTCGACGATTCAGGACATGGACCAGATTCTCGTTCTGCACAAGGGCCGGCTCCGCGAACAGGGGACGCACCAGGCGCTCCTCGCGCAGCGCGGTATCTACTTCAAGCTCTTCGAACTCCAATATGCGCAGTAGGGGCGAGAGCACCTTCGACATCGGGTGCTCCCTGCTCGAATCGTCGCTCACGGCGTCGGCGCGACGGGATCTGATCGACGATCTGTCGAGCGAAGCGACGCTCGCCGAATCGCTGCAGCGGCTGCGGGCCGGCATGCGCGCCAACGTCCTCAATGCGGGCGGCCGTCACATCGCGCTCGAGCGCGTCGTCAACGCGTTCGATCGCGAGACCCGCCAGGAGGGATTTCACGTCCTGAACGATTGGGACGGGCGCGCGGACCGCGTTGGAGAGGACACCATCGCGGTGGACGTTCTCAACTACATCGCGCGCATGCGCGGCGGCGACACGGCCGATCGAACGGCGGTCGCGATTCTGCTCGACTACTACCTGTTCAACATCCTGGCGCTGTTCTCGCTCCGCGTCTGGGACGACGGCGATCCGGACGAGAACCTCGACCGCGTCAATCATCTGCTCGCGTCGCTGCAGGGGCCGGAAGGCAGCGGTCAACTGTTCGTCCGCGATGCCGAGACGCTGATTCTCGTCGCGACATCGCACTTCGAGGTCCAGGAGCGCGGCTACGACCGGTTACTTGACCGGGTCCGGCGCCTGAACGCGGCCCACCAGACGAGGATCGCGCTCGGCCACGCGGCCAGCATGGGCAGCCACCTCCGATTCGGCTTTGAGGCCACCTACGCGCGCGACACGATCGTCATGCGCGACGACAACGTCGCCGACTATCCGTGGCTGTGTTACGCGCTTGCCGTCGTGATGTCGGAATACGCGCGCCTGCGATCGTCGGGTGCGTCGGAATCGGAGCGAGTCCCCGTCGTGGAGGCGCTCCTGAACGGCCTGTCGGCCGATGCACGCGCCTTCGTGGGCGAAGCGCCGGCGTCGCTGTCGAAATGTGCGCTGGATCTGGATCGCTTCCGTGACGGCTTCTTCGCGCACAGGCCCGATCTGATCGGGGAGTTCGAGCTGCTGCGGCCGGTCGATCGGCTGTACTCGCCGCTGTCGTTCTTCTTCAACTTCTCGCACAACGTGCTGAAAGGGGCAGTCGTCGACGCGCTGCTGCGGAGCGAACCGTGGGGCCTGACGTTCGATGATCTCCTGACCGGGAGTCCGGCGGACGAAGCGTCGAGCGAGCGCAAGGCCCTGCTCGCGACCACGCTGATGACCTACGCGCGGCTGAATCCGGATCGCATTCGCGATCAGTTGATGCCGGTCATCGTCTACGACCCGCACGCGGGTCGTCAGGCGTTCGGGACGACCATGCGCCGGCTCCGCGAATGAGGCCTGGACGCCCTCGCTAGGATCCGGAGCCCGGTGGCGGTGTCGGAGGAAGGGGCCGGGATGGCAACTGCGCCGGTTCCGGACGCTTGAAGATCCGTTCGAGGAAGCTCGGTGCCGTCGAGCGGGGATTCCAGCCGAGCCGAAGGACGGTGATGCGGACCGACCGCCGCCCGAACGCGAGCGCTTCGTTGCAGCTCCACATGTAGACGTCGATTTGCCGGCCCTGCACGGCAGGTCCGGTATCGAGCACCGTGTAGATGCCGTTGTACTTGGGCGGCAAGCCGTCGAGATCGACGACCGATCCGCCCGGCAGCAGTTCCGGATCCGCGGCCGCGACGCCGCTCTGGACGGCCACGCCGGAGGTTGTCGTGATGCCCTTGCAATACGCCGTGGCGGCGAAGGCGAGCCGCGAGCCTGGCGAGGGAAGTGCCGTCGATTCGCGAAGCGTCGCCAGCCGGGCTGCGTACTTCGAGTCCAAGGTCGTCGTTTCGTAGAGCGCGACGAACGCGATCGCGGCGACCGCCGTCACCGCCGATTTCCGCCAGAACGATCCCGAGATGATCATGCAGGCCTACCGAGATTTTAGGTTCAAGCTCCGGCAATCCGGCCTGATTTTTCCGCAGTTGCAGATCTGACGACGAAATACGAAAACTGTCGCCGGCTGCGCAGGATTTCAGTGCGGTTTGTGGATGATGTCGTGGATGCGACGCCGGCTGTTGACGAAGGCGAGCGCGAGAGGATACGACAACGCGGCCAGCACGAGCGCGCCGACGAGCGAACCGACGGTGTACGGCCACAGCAGAGGTTTGAGGATGTGGGCGAGGTCGCGCCAGAACGGGCCGCCGAAGATCGACAGCTCGAACAACGCCGTGAGACGTGCGCCGAGACCGGGCGGCGGCCGATGGCCCGTTACCCGAACCGCGGTGATCGTCACAAACGCGTAGTACGGTGCGATGATCCACGGCAGGTTCGAGTAGATTCCGAGCAGGACGGCCACGCGATTCAGGTTCAAGACGAAGGCGAAGACGATGCCGAGAATCGTGTGGAATCCGAGGAACGGCGAGAAGCCGAAGAAGACGCCGAGCGCAAACGCTGACGCCGTGCGCTCGGGTGTGTCCTGGATGTGCAAGAGCGCATCGAGCCATCGGCGCACCAGCGCCCGCGTCAGGTGAATCATCGAAAGTGTCCGTAGCCGCGCGGGAGCGGCGTCGACGTGGCGCCGTCCGCGGCCGATCGAACGAGCCGCGCACCGGCTTCTGCCGTGCAGACACCGACCCGCGTGACCGGAACGTCGAAGTGCCGCGCCACGCCCTCGAACCGCCTACGCAGCCGCGGCCGCACGGCGAACAGGAGCTCGTAGTCGTCGCCGCCGGTCAGTGATTCACTGATCGCGTCGCGGCCGTGAGACGCGAACCAGTCGCGCGCGCACGGATCGACGGGCAGTGATTCGGCGTGCACTTCGACACCGACGCCGCTGGCCTCGGCGATCTGTCGCGCACCGTCGGCGAGCCCGTCGCTGAGGTCGATGCACGCGCTTGCGACCCGGTTGCGGGCCAGCAGTCCGCCCACGCGAAGCCGCGGCGCCGGACGCTGGTAGCGGGCAATACAGGTCAGGTGCGTCGAATGGGTCACGTGGGTCTGGTGGGTCGAGCGGGTCGGGTCGGCGGTGCCAGCCGAGCGGAGCATTTCGAGGCCCGCGCAAGCGGCGCCGATTGCGCCGGTGACGTACAGCTCGTCACCGGGATGCGCGCCGCCACGGGTCAGCACCCGCCGCGGCTTGACCGTACCGACGACGGTGATGTCGATTGTCAAGGGTCCGGGAGTCCGCGAAAGATTGCCGCCGACCAGATGCGTCGAGGTCTGCGCGGCAAGAGCCGCGAGGCCGTCCACGATCCCGTCGAAATCCGCCAGCGGTAGCGCGCCCGGCAAAGCCATCGAGAGCAGCGCGACGCGCGGCGTCGCGCCCATCGCGGCCAGATCGCTCAGGTTGACCGCGAGCGCCCGGTGACCGATGGCATCGGCCGGCATCAGCGCACGATCGAAGTGGACGCCCTCCACGAGAACATCGACGCTCAGCACCTCGAGACGGTTCCGTTCGACTTCAACGACCGCGGCGTCGTCGCCGATGCCGACGTGCACCCAGGCCGGTTGCGGCACCAGCCGCTGCTGGATGCGGGCGATGAGCTCTCGTTCGGTGCAGTCGGAGACGGTGGGTCGGAGTTGAGGGCTTGTGATGGGCTCGCTACTTAGCATAGTCCACGGAACGGGTCTCGCGAATGACCGTGACCTTGATCTGTCCCGGGTACTCGAGCTCGTTCTCGATCCGGCGCGCGATGTCCTTCGACAGCCAGACCGCCTCTTCGTCGGAGATCTTCTCGCTTTCGACCATGATCCGGATTTCTCGCCCGGCCTGCAGCGCGAAGGACTTCGACACCCCGCGGAACGAATCCGCGATCCCCTCGAGCTTCTCGAGGCGCTTCACGTACGATTCGAGGATGTCGCGCCGTGCGCCGGGACGCGCGGCCGAAATCGCGTCGGCCGCCTGCACGATCATCGCCTCGAGCGACGGCCAGTCGATGTCCATGTGGTGCGCGGCCATGGCCATGACCACCGCTTCGCTCTCGCCGTGCTTGCGCAGGAAATCGATGCCGATCTGCAGGTGGGTGCCCTCCATCTCGCGGTCGATGGCCTTGCCGATGTCGTGCACGAACGCCGCCCGGACGGCAACGTGCGCGTCCAGCCCGACTTCGCGCGCCATGATGCCGGCGAGCCGCGCGACTTCGGCGGAGTGCGACAGGACATTCTGCCCGTAGCTGGTGCGGAACTTCAGGCGGCCCATCAGCCGCAGGACTTCCGGGTGCAGATCGTGGAGGCCGAGCTCGAAGGCGACCGCCGCGCCTTCCTTGCGGACTTCCTCGTCGGTTTCGTCCTTCACCTTCTGCACGACCTCTTCGATGCGCGCGGGATGGATTCGCCCGTCGGCAATCAGGCGTTCGATCGCTTTCTTTGCGATCTCGCGGCGGTAGGGATCGAAACCGGAGAGGATGATCGCGCCAGGCGTGTCGTCCACGATCAGGTCGACGCCCGTCGCGAGTTCGAGCGCGCGGATGTTGCGGCCCTCGCGTCCGATGATGCGGCCCTTGAGGTCGTCGCTGGGCAAATCCACCACCGAAACCGTCGTTTCGATGGCGTGCTCGGCGCCGCACCTCTGAATCGCCTCGGTGATGTACTGCTTCGCCTTGTCGGTCGCCATTTCGCGCGCTTCGGCGTCGAGACGTTTGAAGAGGTTGGCGGCGTCGTGGCGCGCCTCGCCCTCCATCTGCTTGATCAGAAGTTCCTTGGCTTCTTCAGCAGTCAGTCCGGCGACGCGCTCGAGCTCCCGCTGCTGGTTCGTGACGAGCTGGTCGTACCGGGCAGCGGTCGCCACGGAGGCCTTCTCGCGTTCGGAGACGACCCGATCGCGCGCCGCGAGCTCGCGTTCCAGTCGCTCGGCAACCGCCTGCTTGTCCGCCAGCGCGGCATCCCGACGGGCGAGGCTTTGTTCGAGCGTGGCCGCCTGCTGGCGCTGCTGGTGTGCCTGGCGCTCGGCCTCGACGAGCAGTTCGTGGGCCTTTTCTTTGGCGGAGAGGACCGCTTCCTTCTTGAGCGTCTCCGCGTCCCGCTCCCCGTCCTTCAGGATGCGCGCAGCGCGTTCCTCTGCCTGACCGATCGTCTCGGCGGCCATGCGCTTGCGGCTGGCGCTCCAGATGGCGAAGGCACCCGCGGCCACCACCAGGGCGACCGCGAAGGGCAAAATGACGTTGACGAATATCGGCGACACGCGTGATGTCCTTTTCCACGGACCCGCGTGGATGCAAACGACGGCAAACTGAGAACTTGAACCGAGAGAACGGCCCCGCTTTGCCGTGTGGGGAGGTCGATGAACCTGCGTAAGCAGGTGGAACCGCTCTAAAAGCCGCGCTTCAGGCTTCCTCGCTACAGAGGCATGCACACCACGCGGCGTCGCGACTCACTTGGGTAAAACGTTGGCTCAAACGAGCCTACCGCCATCACGCGCAAAGCAGGGAACTCAAACGCTCTTGGAATCCTAGTCCAAGGTTCGCAAGGTTCGCAAGGTTCGGAGGGTTCGCGAGGTTCTGAGGGTTCTCGAGGTTTCGCAACGGTTCACGGCTTACAACCTATGCCAAGAGAATCCTATCGAGCAACCGTTCGAGTTCCCCTGCACGTTCGGCGATTTCTCCGTCTTTGGCGTCGTTGGTATCCCGGCAGCGGAAGTACTCGTCTGCGATGTTCAATGCCGCGAGAACGGCGAGCCGCAAGGTGTCTCCGGTCGCCGTGGAGTCGGCGGCGGTCCGCATCTTCTCGTCCACGTACGTCGCCAGGCGGGCGACGTACTCGGGATCCAGGCCACTCCGGACGGGATAGCGCTGACCGTGAATCTCGACCGGGATGACCTTGCCGTCAGCCATGAGCTATGGCGTCGTTCAGAGGTTGAGCGCTTCGAGCTGCTCCAGCATGTCGCTGACGCGACCGCGGATGATGTCGCGCTCGTCCTTCAGGGCCGACAGCTCCGAGGCCAGCGTGTCGCTCGACGCCAGCCGCGAGCGCAACGCGTCGAGGTCGCGCGCCAGCCGCTGATTTTCTTCAGCGGCGCGCCCCTGTTCGCTCTTCATGCGCTCGACCATCGTCACGAGCGCCTTGATCTTCTCTTCGAGACGGTCGATGGGTTCCAGGTCCACGCTTCGAATTGCGGTCTTTGCCATGTGCGATCTCTCGTGACTCCGTCTGCGTGCCCCGCTGACTTTGTCTGCGTGCCCCGCTAACGTTGAATGGCGCCGTGCTCCCGAACGAGCGCGGCGAGAATCGTGTCGAAACTCTTCTGCACCTCGGCATCGGTCAACGTGCGCTCGTCGGACTGGAAGGTCAGCCGCACGGACAGACTGACGGAACCATCGGGAACGCCTTTGCCCTGATACCGATCGAAGAAGCTCAGGCCGGCAAGCGGCGCGTGCGTCTGCGACTCGCGTGCAGCCGCCTGAATGGTGCCACGAATGATCTCGGCAGGCAAGGTGGCTGGGACGACGATCGACAGGTCTCGGACGACGAACGGATACCGGGGCAGCGGCTGGACCGCTTCGGGCGCCGCAATCGCCGCGTGCTGCAGCGCGTCCAGGTCGAGCTCGGCCAGCATGACGCGGTCCTGACGTGGCAGCCCTCGTTCATCGGCGACGTTTGGCGCCAACTGTCCGATGACACCCACGACCGCATCGCGGTCGGGACCGTCGCTGACGATCACCGACGCGGTCTGTCCCGTGACCAGGAACGGCTGGCTGGCCGGAGACAGGCGAACGGGGACGCCGAGCGCCGCGCAAACGCGCTCGACGAGCCCCGCGACGTCGAAGAAATCAACTTCCCGCGCCGCCCCCGACCAGTGCGCCGGGCTCGCGCCGCCCGTCCACGCGATGCCGACACCACGCGTCTCGCCGGCTGCCGCAAACCGCGCGCCGATCTCGAAGACCGCGACATCCCTTCGTCCGTGGCGCCGGTTGTGCGCGACGACGTCGACGACGCCGGGAACGAGCGAGGGACGGAGCGTGTCGAACTTCGCCGAGAGCGGGTTGGCGATGGCGATGGGGGTCGTCCAGGTGGCGGTCCGGAACGCCTCTTCCGCTTTCGCCTCGATGAATCCGAACGTGATGGCTTCCGAGAGACCGGCCGCCGTCAGCAGGCGCCGGATCAGCTGGTCGCGCGCGATCCGAGGATCGGGCGGCTCAGGTTCGACGCGGAGCGGAGGAAACGTCGGCGCCAGCCGGTCGAAGCCGTAGTGACGCCCGACTTCCTCGATGAGATCGGCTTCGCGCAGCAGGTCCACACGAAACAGAGGCACGATCACATCCCAGTCATCGGAACCCGCCTGAACGGGCAGGCCGAGTCCCGTCAGGATTCGCACGACGTCGGCGTCCGGCACCGCGACGCCGAGCAGCCGCGCGAGTCGTTCGCGCCGCAAGTGCAGCGTTCGAAGCGCCCGCGGGTGCGGATAGCAGTCGACGACGGGGCCGATCACCCGACCGGCGTTCAGGCGCTCGAGCAGCGCGGCGGCACGCTCGATGGCGACCCGCTGCGCGGCCAGGTCGGCGCCGCGTTCGAAGCGGAACGAGGCTTCGGTCTTCAGGCCCAGCCGTTTGCTCGTCTTGCGGACCGAGACGGCGTTGAAGTACGCGCTCTCGAATGCCACGGTCGTCGTCGCGCTCGACACTTCTGATTCGGCCCCGCCCATCACCCCCGCGACGGCCTGCGGGCGATCGCGGTCAGCGATCACCAGCATGTCGGCGTCCAGCTTTCGCTCGACGTCGTCGAGCGTTCTGATGCGCTCGCCTGCTTTGGCGCGGCGTACCCGGATTTCAGCGCCGGCGAGCTTCGCCAGATCGAACGCGTGCATGGGCTGCCCGAGTTCGAGGTTGACGTAGTTGGTGACATCCACGACGTTGCTGATCGGCCGCACGCCGGCCGCGGTGAGACGCGCCGCCATCCAGGCCGGGGACGGCTGGATCTTCACGTCGGCGACGGCTGTTGCGTACCGCGGACAGAGTTCCTCGTCGTCGATCGTCACCTTGATGCGATCGGAAGGCCCCGTCGGGAGCGTCGCGAGGCGGGCAGGGGCGATCGCGTCGTTTGCACCAGGGCCAGGCAGCCGCAGCGGCGCCTGGAAGGCCGTGGAGACCTCCCGCGCAAGCCCCAAGACGTTCAGGCAGTCCGGACGATTGGCGGTGATCTCGAAATCGATGACGGCGTCGTCGCCGATCCGTTCGATCGCCGCGACCTCGAAGCCTCGCAGGCCGAGCGTCGCCGCAATCTCGTCGGCCGACGCATTGACGTCGACGAACTCACGCAGCCAGGAGACGACTAGTCGCATACGGGCGCTTCCGTTAGGTACGGAAACTGCTCCAGGAACCGCAGGTCGTTTTCGTAGAACAGGCGGATGTCCTCGACCTGATAACGGAGGATGGCCACGCGCTCGATGCCGATGCCCCACGCGAAGCCGGTATAGCGCTCGGGATCGTAGCCCACCGCCTCGAACACGGCCGGGTGGACCATCCCGCAACCGCCCAATTCGATCCAGCCGGTCTTCTTGCACATCGCGCAGCCGGCGCCGTCGCACTGCCAGCAGCTCAAATCGATCTCGGCACTGGGCTCGGTGTATGGGAAGAAGCTCGGACGGAACCTTATGCGAGAGCGTGGCGAGAACATCTGGTGCGCGAACGCCAGCAGCGTTCCTTTGAGGTCTGCGAGCGAGAGCCCTTCGTCAACCGCCAGCAGCTCGATCTGACTGAACGCCGGCGAGTGCGTGACGTCGAGATCGTCGCGTCGATACACGCGTCCAGGCGAAACGATCCGCACGGGCGGCGTGTGGGTCTGCATGTAGCGGATTTGCATCGACGAGGTATGCGTCCGCAACAGTGTGCGCAGATCGTCGTTGCCTCGGGGGCCTCCAGGGCCGCCCGCGCCGCGAATCGGGCTCGCGAGATACAGGGTGTCCTGCATGTCGCGCGCGGGATGTTCGGCGGGCATGTTCAGTGCGTCGAAGCAATGCCATTCGTCCTCGGCCTCAGGGCCTTCGACGACGGTGAAGCCCATGCGCCCGAAGATCTCATCGAGGCGATCGCGGACGATGGTGAGCGGATGGCGGTGACCGACGAGCGGCATCCGGCCGGGCAGCGTGACGTCGACGGCGCCAGCCGGCGCGGCGTCGTGCGCCTGCCCGGCATGCGTCGTCCACCGCGCTTCAATCGCCTGCTTCAGCTCGTTGGCGTAACGGCCGATCGTCTTCTTCTCGTCGGCTGGCGCAGCGGCAATCAGCTGCATCCAGCCGGCGACGACGCTGTTCTTGCGTCCGAGGTACCGATCGCGCACCAGCTGTGCGTCCCGAACGGATTTCGTCTGACCAAGCTCGGATTCGAATCGGGCGACGAGCGTCGCGACGGCTTCCTGGCTTGGCGGGAGGTCGGACAAGGTTACGCGCGAGCGGCGCTCTTGGCCTGCTTGGCCAGCGACGCGAACGCGGCTGGACTGGACGTCGCGAGCTCGGACAGGCTCTTTCTGTCGAGCGTGATGCCAGCGTGCTTGAGCCCGCTGATCAGCTGCCCATAGGTCAAGCCGTTCTCACGGGCCGCCGCGTTGATCCGCACGACCCACAGACGGCGGTAATCCCGCTTCTTGCGGCGCCGGCCAACGAACGCGTACTTGAGCGCGGTGTCGACGGATTCTTTCGCGGCGCGATACAGCTTGCTCTTGTTCGCGTAATAGCCTTTCGCCAGGCCAAGCAGCTTCTTCCGCTTCGCCCGACGGACTGTTCCTCTTTTTACTCGCGGCATACTCTTACTTCGCTCCTAAATGCAGAAATGCACGAATGCAGAAATGCACGAATGCGGAATGCTGCACGTCTTGCATTTGTGCATTCCTGCATTTGTGCATTTCGCGACTCATTTGTAAGGCAGCATCCGTGCGAGCTTCGGCGCGTCCACATCCGCGACCGTCACCGTGCCGCGCAGCTTGCGCTTCCGGGACGTCGTCTTGCTGCTGAGGATGTGCTGCTTGAACGCCTTGCTCCGCAGGAACTTTCCACGCTTCGTGCGCTTGAAGCGCTTGGCGGCGCCGCGGTGCGTCTTGAGTTTGATCTTCTTCGCCATTCGATGTCGTCCTCTGCGTCTCTCGAGATCTCAGTCGTCTACGTCGCGCCCGTCGTCTGTCTCGCGGCGCTCGTTTTCGCCTTGCCGCCGCCCGACTGCGGCTTGCGGCTCAGGATGGTGTGCATCTGGTTGCCTTCCATCCTCGGCATCGTTTCGGCGATCGCGACGTCGGCGAGCTCGCCGACGAGCCGCTCGAGAATCCGCCGGCCGATCTCCGGGTGCGCCATCTCGCGTCCACGGAAGAAGATGGTCGCCTTGACCTTGTCGCCTTCCTCCAGGAAGCGTTCGATGTGCTTCTTCTTGAACTGGTAGTCGTGCTCGTCGACCTTCGGGCGGAACTTGATCTCCTTGACCTCGATCACTTTCTGATGCCGCCGGGCCTCGCGCGCGCGCTTCTGCTCCTGGTACTGGTACTTCCCGAAATCCATGATCCGGCAGACCGGCGGGACCGCCGTCGGCGAGATCTCAACCAGGTCGAGCCCTTTCTGCTTGGCAATCGCCAGGGCCTGCGGCGGCGGCATGATGCCGAGCTGCTGGCCCGTGTCGTCGATGACACGAATTTCGCGGACGCGGATGCGTTCGTTGACCCGCACGCGATCGTCGCGGCGGGGACTTCTATCAAAAGCGATAAGGCCTCCTACGTAATGCGCGTGGGGCCCCACCCCCACGCGCTCTGGCGCGGGGCCCCACCCCCGCGCGCGACGCGCTTCGCGACGTCAACCGCTCGCGCGTATCCAGAACAAAACGTCACTGCCGGGCGACCGATTCGACCCTGATGCCCGTCAGCTCCTTGACCGTTTCCCGCCCTTTGGTCTCGATTTCTCGCTTCGCCCAGGGAATGAACCCGCCCGCGGGCTCCTGCTCCAACCGCCACGCTCCGATATCGGCGTCCGTGCGGTGACGCACGGAGACCGTTCCGTCCGCCGCTTCGCGATCGCCCACGACGAGCATGTAGGGGATCTTCTGCAGCTGGGCCTCCCGGATCTTATATCCAATCTTTTCCTGTCGCTCGTCGAGCTCCACCCGCAGTCCGGCGGCCGCCAGCCGGTCACGAACCGAGGCGCCATACGCCAGGTGACGGTCCGAGATGGGCACCACGACTGCCTGAACGGGCGCCAGCCACAGGGGGAACGCGCCCGCGTAGTGCTCGATCAGAATCGCGATGAAGCGCTCGAAGCTTCCGAAGATTGCCCGGTGGATCACGACGGGCCGGTGCTCGGCGTTGTCGGCGCCGGTGTATTTCAGCTGAAACCGTTCCGGCGCGTTGTAGTCGAGCTGAATCGTGGCGCACTGCCACTTCCGGCCGATGGCGTCCGTGATGTCGAAATCGATCTTCGGTCCGTAGAACGCACCGTCGCCCTCGTTCAGGGTGTACTCCTGGCCGGCCTTTTCGAGCGCGCTCTTGAGCTGTGCTTCCGCCGAGTCCCACGTCGCGATCTCGCCCATGAAGTCGGGCGGCCGGGTCGAGAGCTTCGCGGTGTACTCGAGATTGAAGTCGCCGTATACACGACGCACCAGGCCGATCATGCGCTCGACTTCGTCGCCGATCTGGTCCTGCATCACGAAGCTATGACCGTCGTCCTGCGCGAACTGACGCACCCGCGTCAGCCCGCTGAGCACGCCCGAGGCCTCGTTCCGGTGCAGCGGCGTCTGCTCGTGGTATCGCACCGGGAGCTCCCGGTAGCTGTGCGCCTCGCTCGAGTAGAGCAGGTACTGGCCCGGGCAGTTCATGGCCTTCATCCCCATCTGCTCGTTCTCGGACTCGATGAGGAACATGTTCTGCCGGTAGTGATCCCAGTGCCCGGATGTTTCCCACAGCGCCTTGTTGTAGACAAGTGGCGTTTTGACCTCGACGTAACCATTCGGCACCAGCACGCCGCGCATGTAATCGGCGAGCGTGTTGTACAGCGTCGTGCCCTTGGCCTGCCAGAACGTCGCCCCCGGCGCCCATGGGTGCAACGTGAAAAGCCCGAGTTCGCGACCGAGCTTCCGGTGGTCGCGCTTCTTCGCTTCCTCGATCTGTGTCAGGTGCGCCTTCAGGTCCTTGTCAGACAGGAACGCCGTCCCGTACACGCGCTGCATCGGCGCGTTTTTCGCGTCGCCCTTCCAGTACACGTTCGACGTGTTCAGCAGCTTGAACGCCTTGAGCTTCCCAGTCGATGGAACGTGCGGCCCGACGCAGAAGTCGATGAAGGTCTCTTTATCCTTGATCGTGTAGCACGAGACTTCCTTCTGGCCGGCGGTCTTTTCTTCGATCAGTTGAACTTTCAGGGGCTCGCCCCGGCCCGCGAAGAACTGCTTCGCGTCCTCGCGCGGCCACATCTGACGTTCGTAGATCAGATCCTCCGACGCGAGCTGGCGCATCTTGTGCTCGATGACGTCGAGGTCCTCCGGCACGAACGGGCGCGGGACGATGAAGTCGTAGTAGAAGCCTTCGTCGGTGGCTGGACCGATACCGCACTGGGTGCCGGGAAACAGATTCGTCACCGCGGCCGCAAGCAGGTGAGCGGTGCTGTGGCGAAGAAGCGCCAGCGCCTCAGGACTTCGGTCCGTGACGATACGGATGGCGGCGTCGCGCTCGAGGCGATGGGTCAGGTCGACCAGGCGGCCGTCCACGATCCCGGCGAGCGCGGCTTTCGCGAGCCCGGGCGAGATCTGTGTCGCCACGTCGAGGACCGACGATCCTGCGGGCACAGTCCGATTGCTCCCGTCCGGCAGTGTGACGTTCACGTGGCTCATGGAGACTGACGTCTGGTAGGCACGGGTGGACTCGAACCACCGACCTCCTGCGTGTCAAGCAGGCGCTCTAACCTCTGAGCTACGCGCCTACACCTTGAAAATACTGGTCTTAGACGAACGCTCAGTATACCAGATCAGCACTGGTGGCCAGAGACGTGAGGGCGAACGCTACGCGGCCTTCTTCTCGGTCAGCCGCTCCAGCGCTTTGTCCAGGATCGGGTCGCCGGCGGGTGGTGGCGCGCCGAACTCGGCGACATCCGGTTCATCGACCGGAACGGTCGGTTCGAGCCCCTTCTCGTGCAGCTGTGCGCCCGACGGCGTCAAGAAGCGGCTGGTGGACAGCCACAGGCCCGCGCCGTCGGGGAGCTTGATCAGTTTCTGCTGGGCGGCCCGGCCGATCGTGTGTTCGCCGACGAGTTCGGTCCGCTGATTGCCGACGAGCGCCGACGCGAAGAGTTCCGCTGCGCCGGACGTTCCGGTATCGACGAGCACGAGCACGGGCGCTGTGATGGCGCCGTCGCCCGATTCGGCGGCAATCGTTTCGCGCGGGGCGGCTTTCGATTCCCGGAGCGCGAGCGTGCCCTTGCCGACGAACAAGCGCGCCATCGCCAGCCCTTCCTCGAACGTGCCGCTCGATGTCCGGCGGACGTCGACGATCAGCCTGGTCGCGCCGGCCTTGGTGAGATCCGAGACCTGCGATTTGAGTTGGGCGGTGGTATTCGACGCGATCGCGAGGACGCGCACGTAGCCGACGCCGGGCGCCGCGATGCGCCCGGTGACGACCGACTGCAGGTCCGCCTCGCGTGTGAGCTCGACGACGTGCGGATCGGCGGCGTTACCGCGGATGACCGTGACGGACACCTTCGAGCCGGCGGCGCCGCGCAGTGCGCGCATGCCTTCCCAGACCGACATGTCACGTGTCGGCATGTCGTTGATCGCACGGATGTAGTCGCCAGTACGGATTCCCGCCTTCGAGGCCGGCGAGTTGTCGCGCGCGGCGATGACGCGCAGGTAGTACTGACGGGTCAAATCCAGTCCGACGCCGGCTGGTGCCAGCGGCGCGTTGCCCTCGACCTGCCGCACCTGCTCCTGCGTGAGGTAGGCGCTGTCCGCGTCGAGGCCGTCGGCGAGGCCGTGCATGGCGCCCTTCATCACCTTGTCGACGTTGATGTCTTCGACGTAGTTGCTGGTGACCAGCCCGACGACATCGTCGAACACCTTCAGATACTGGTAGCTGCCCTCGCGCGCCATGACCTTGCCGAGGAGACCGCCGACGATCGCGAACGCGATGACCGGCGCGGAAATCGACATGACGACCAGGCGCGTACGGGAACTCATGGTTGGGAAGCCTTCCTGAGCCATTGTAACGGGTCAACGGGGCGGCCGTCGACGCGGAGCTCGAAGTACATTCCTGTCCCTCCCGAGGGCAATGGCCCCGCCGACCCCAGCGCCTGGCCGCGGTCTACGCGTGCCCCCTTGGCCACCGAGAAATCTAGCAAATCCCCGTAGAGGCTGAAAGTCTGCGACCCGTGATCCAGGATGATCAAGTTGCCGAATCCGGAAAAAGTGCCCGCGAACGCCACAACCCCGTCGTGCACGGCAGAGACCGGCGCTCCGTCCTCGGTCCCGATCTCTATACCATTCGACGAACCGCCGGGCGATCCGGACGTGACCCCGTACCGGCGGCGGAGCTGTCCGGCTGCGGGCCAGCCGAGATCGCCCCTGAACGGCTTCAGGGGAAGTGCCGGCAATTCCCCGGCGGCGATCGACGAATCACGCAGCGTGGATTGGAGCTTCAGCTGGGCGGTCTGCAGCTCGGCCGACACCTGGGCATTCAGATCGCGGCGCCCGTCGATGTCGCGGATGAGATTGCTCTTCGCCAACGCGGCCTTCTGCACCCCGATCTGTGCCTGTTCGGCCGTGGCTCGGGCGGCGACCGCGCTTCGCTTTCTCTCCTCGAGCGTCGCGCGGGTCGCATCGAGGTCCTTCAACATCTGTTCGTGTTTGGCGATGCGGTCGCGGTCGAGGTGCGCGAGAACGGCGACTGTCCGCGAGGCCTGACCGATGCGGCGAAGGTCCGGCGCGGAGAGCAGCAGGCGCGCGTAGCGCGCCTGTCCCAGCTTGTAGATTTCCACCAGGCGCGACCGCAGCTCGGGACGCGCCGCTTCTTCGGTTGCCTGGAGCGTTTGGACCTTCGCGGCCGTCGCGTCCAGATCCGCCTGGATGTTCGCGACCTCTGCTTCGGCCTGCTTCAACTCTTCGGTTTTGATCTGGCGCTCGATTTCCAGCTTACGGAGATCGTTCAGGAGCGATCGCTCGTCGCTGGCCAGGCGATCCGCTTCGCGCTGGAGCGCAACGAGACGGTCGCCCGCGCGCCGCGCGAGGGCCTCGGTTCGCGCACGGTCGGCCTGTTGCGCGATGAGCGCGACGGCGGAAATGCAAAAAATGCACGAATGCACAAATGCAAACAGGCGGAGGCGTGGGGCTGTCGCTGAATTCGATCCGCATTCGTGCATTCTTGCGTTAGTGCATTTCTGCATTATGTGGAGCAGGCGACGCCTTCAAAACAGCGAACGTCCGTCAATATCTGAGGGTATCGGCACGCCGAAGTATTTCAGCACCGTCGGCGCGATGTCGATGATCTGCCGTGCGTTCCCGGCCGCGAGGGGCCGGCTGGAGATGAGCGTCCCCGGCGTCGTCTTGTAGTCGAACGACCCATGGTCGCCCGACCACTTCTTCATGTTCGGGTACACCAGTCCCGGCGGCGAGCCGCCCAGGCTCGATTGCCAGGAGACGCGGTACCCGTCGGCGAAGCCGACCTGGAGCTCCGACGCGTTTTTCACGAACTCGCCTGAGTACACATCGTCGGCCTTGTAGACGGCGTCCACCATCCGCGCACCGGTCGTGGGATCGGTCATGGCGAGGAGTTGCGCGACGAGATCGTCCTGCAGCCGCATGGATTCCTCGCCCGGCGCGATGATGCCATGGGATTCGCGGCCTTTGAGGTTGACGTAGATCTGACCCAGGCCCATCGCGTACGCCTTCGTGTGCGTCCAGTCCACGTTCTCCCAGAACGTCCCGCCACCGAACAGATCCTGCAGCTTCTTCTCGCCGGGCGCCTGACCCTGAATCGCCATGAACCCTGTCTGCACGAGCCACGTGTTCAGGTTGACGGATTGGCGGAACGAGTGGAACCCGTGATCGGACACGATGAGAATCGGCGTGCCCTCAGGCACCCGCGCCATCACCTCGCCGACGAAGTCGTCACACCGGCGGTACACGCGCTCGATGGCGTCGCCGAACTGCGCCGCGAGCGTCTTGTCGTACATCGGATGCTGTGGATCGATCAGCCGCCACATCATGTGCTGCACGCGGTCGGTCGATTCGATGACGCCGACGAGCAGATCCCACTGCTTCGCTTCGAGCCGCTGGAGGATGACCTGCGCGCGGTCGTCGAAGGCGCGGAACAGATCGTCCATGAACGTCTTCTCGTCCAGCCGGTCTTCGTTGAGCGGCCAGGTTGCCTCGGCCCAGCCGAGCGTGCGATAGGGCCCCAGTCGCTCGTAGATGTCGCCGGAAAACGACGCCGGGTAGGACATGGGCGCGGGCGGACTGTCAGGTCGCCAGTTGACCGGCGAGACGTAGAGCTGCAGCTCCTGTCCCGCATTGATCAGATAGAGCTGCGCCATACCGTGGACGCGCACGAGCAGGTTGATGTTGAAGTCGAGATTGATCCACTTGCTCCACTCGTGCTCGGACAAGTGGATCGAGTTGTCGCCGACGTCGATCGTGGCGGACTTGCCCTCGCGGTTCCAGTGGATCGTCATCGGAAGGCGGACGTCGCCGCGCGCTTCGAGCTCGGCGACACGAAGCTTGTCGGCTTCGCTCAGCACTCCGGCGGCCCTGACCGCACGCAGCTGCTGTCGCACGATGGGATTGGGCGGGCCGACGAGTTCGGTACGCGCGACGTCGCCGTCGAAGATCAGGCGTTTCAGGATGCCGCCGAACTCGGTGTCGCCTTCCTCGTACCGGCTCAGATCAGTGCCGAAGTAATAGAACGTTCCCATCGTTGCGCGGATGTCCGGCAGAGGCAGTCCGGAGAGCATCTCGCCGTTTGGAACTTCCTCGGGCGGATAGGTGACGGGCACGGTCAACATGCTGGACCGCACACCTGCGCGGCCGGCCGTCACCCAGAAGGAGGTTCCTCCGCGAATCGACTTGATGTTGGGACGCGAGATCGGAATGTAGTTCAGGATGAAGTGCGGCGGCTCTCGCGTCACCATGCCGAGATCCGGCAGATAGGTTCCCGTGTCGCGGACCAGAAAATCGTAGATGTTGTGCTTGCCCGCGTTGACGCCCGTGGCGAACGACGCCCATGCGGTCGGCGACTCGGGCGAATGCGTCGTACCCAGCGGGTGCACGCCCCCGCCCTGTTTCGCCAGCTTCTGCAAGTTCGGCAGGCGGCCTTCGTCCATATAGCGCTGGACGAGTCTCGGATCCATGCCGTCGAATCCGAGAATGACGAGCTTCTGTTGAAACTTTTCCGCCGGGCGACTACGGGCGCACGCCCCCGTGCCGACACTAACGAGCAGGAGGAACGCGAGGAGTCGCTTCACAGCGTTGCAGGCCGTGAAATTATAACATCCAGGTAACGGCCGATCCGCGGATGGGGTTGTCGATGCGCGTACTTGGCGTGGATGTTGGAAGTCGTCGTGTCGGACTGGCGATCAGCGATCCGTCGCGGACCCTGGCGCGACCGTTGACGACGCTCTCGGTCCATGGGGAGGACGACGCAGTGGCCCAGGTCGCGACCATGATTGCGCAGCTGGTTGCCGAACCCGACGGGCTCGCAGGGGTCGTGATCGGCCTTCCGGCGAGCCTCGACGGAACGCCGAACGACGCGACGCTGCGCGTGACCCGCTTCGCGGACGCGTTGAAGTCTCGAAGCACGATCCCCATCGACACGGAGGACGAGCGGTTGTCGAGCCGTGAAGCCGAGAGTCGCCTGGCGCTTCGGGAGCGTGACTGGCGCAAACGCAAAGCGCGTCTCGATGCCGCCGCCGCAGCAGTGGTGCTTCAGGACTACCTGGACCGCGCTCGATGAAGCGATTCCTGGTCTTCCTTCTGTTCGTGGTGATCATGGGCGGCGCCGCGGCGTACTCGCTGTACGCCCGCGTCAACGAGCCGTACCGCGGGTTCGAGAACACGGACCAGTTCGTCGAGATCCCCGCCGGCGCCGGCAGCCGGGCGATCGGCGACCGGCTGGCTGCCGCCGGCGTCGTGCGCGATCCATGGACGTTTCGGATCGCGCTCTACCTGAGCCGTCAAGGGCGCCACTTGAAGGCCGGCGAGTACCGATTCGACAAGGCCATGACGCCGGCTGAGGTCATCGACAAGATCGCGCGCGGCGACGTGTTCGTGATCCCGGTCACGTTTCCCGAAGGCCTCACGATCGCCGAGATGGCGACGATTTTCGAGGAACACGGTCTCGGGCCGGCGTCCAGCTTCGTCGACGCCGCGAAGGACGTCAGCGCCATCCGCGACGTCGATCCGCTCGCCCGGGACCTCGAAGGCTACTTGTTTCCGGATACCTACGCCCTGTCCCGCCACACGAACGCGGCCAGCCTTGTGCGGCAGATGGTCGCGGCCTTCGAGCACGCGCTCAGTCCGGACGTGCGAGCGGCCGCGGCGGCGCGACATCTGTCGATCCGCCAACTCGTGACGCTGGCCTCGATTGTAGAGAAGGAAACGGCAAAAGCCGACGAACGGCCGATCGTCGCGGCGGTGTACAGCAACCGTCTGCGGATCGGGATGGCGCTGCAATGCGACCCGACCGTGATCTACGCGCTGACGCGGGCGCACCGCTACGACGGCAACATCCACAAGGTCGATTTGTCGTTCGATTCGCCCTACAACACGTACCGATATCCCGGTCTGCCGCCCGGACCGATCGCATCGCCGGGACGCGCGTCCATCGAGGCGGCGGCGCGGCCTTCGGCCGCGGACTATCTGTACTTCGTCAGCCGCAATGATGGGTCACACGAGTTTGCGCGGACGCTCGACGAGCACAACCGCAACGTCCTGAAGTATCAGGTGCAGTACTTCAAGGACCACAAGTCGGGTGGGTCGGGTAAGTCGGGTGGGTAGTTACCGCTCGTTCCACTTCAGTTTTTCACGTAGTACTTCGAAGTAGCTCCTGGACGACGGATGTAACAGCTTCAGGCGGCGGGGCGCGCAGCAGATTCGGACCTCGTCGCCGGCTTCGAGCTCGTAGCCGTCCTGGCCGTCGAACGTGACGTACACCTTGTCACGTTCGTCCATCACCGGCTGCACACGAACGGGCGAGAGCGACGGGATGACGATCGGCCGGTTGGTCAGCATGTGCGGCGCAATCGGCGTCAGCACGAGCGCGTTCATGCCTGGCTGAACGATGGGGCCGCCGGCGGCGAGGTTGTACGCCGTGGATCCCGTCGGCGTCGCGACGATCAGCCCGTCCGCCTTGACGCGCGTGACGAACTCGTCGCCCACCCACACCTCGAGTTCGATCATTCGCGACTGCGCGGCCTTGGTGACCACGACGTCGTTGAGCGTCACATGCTCGGGCAGAGCGACGCTCTTTCTCGTCGTGGTCGATCGCAGCATGAGTCGTTCCTCGATTCGCGCACGACCCGCCAGCACGACGTCGAGCGCCGAGTACAGCTCAGGCAGCGTGACTTCGGTCAGAAATCCGAGACGTCCGAAATTGACGCCGAGAATCGGAACGTCGACGTCCGCCGCGCCGATGCAGTCGGCCATCGAGAGGAGCGTGCCGTCGCCACCCAGCACAACCACCAAATCCACGGCCGAGACGAGCGCCTGCTTGTCGAGCACGTTCGGCGAACCTGTCGCTTCCTCGGTTGCGGCAAGTGCCGCGGTCGCTGTCTCGAAGACGGGCTCAATCGAACGCGCCCTGAGCCACGCGGCGATTTCGCCCACGAGCGGCGCCGCAGCGCGCAGATGCGACTTGGCGACGATGCCGACACGCGAAATTCGTACGGGCGGCGCAGCACGCTCGGTCATGGGCTCTTTATGGAACCACAAAACGACCGCGCGCTTCCATCACCTTGATGAGCGCGACGAGCGACGCGTTGACGGGGCAGTCGACGCCGTAGCGCCGGCCCAGTTCGACGACGGCGCCGTTCATGAAATCGATCTCGGTCGCTCTCCCTCGAATCAGATCCTGACGCATCGACGCGATGTTGTGCGAGGGCCCGAACACCGTAGTAAGCGCCTCGATGAAGTCGACGTCGAACGTGACGCCGTCGCGGGCGGCCACGGCCAGACACTCGTCGACGACGCGTCGCTTGATCGGGTCGAGCCGCGTGTCGGCGATGGCTCCGACGTCGGAGCCGATGAGCGACGTGATCGGATTGATGACGCAGTTGAAGATCAGCTTGCGCCAGACGTCGACTTTGATGTTGTTGGAGACGTGGCCATCGAGGCCGCTCCGGGTGAGCAGGTCGGCGACCCACTGACTGCGCGGCCCGCTCTCGATGAGCGTGTCGCCCGTCACGGCGAAGTCGATGACGCCAGGTTCCTTGAAGATGGCGCCGAAGTGCGTCACGGCGCGAAGGACGAGCGCCATTTCATCGTCGCCCGCGCCGGGATCGGCGCGAAGCACGTCCTTCACAATCTGTTCGCCGCCGAGCCCGTTCTGGATGCACAGAATGATCGTGTCTCTGCCGACCTTGCCGCGAATCGCATGCGACATCTGACGGGTGTCGTGCACCTTCGTCGTCAGGAGCACAAGTGTGCCCGGCGCGACCCGGTCGATCTCGGTCACGGCCGCGACGCGATGTGTCGACGACTCGCGGCCGACCAGCCGGAGTCCAGCGCGGTTGATCGCGTCGACGTGATCGGGACGCGCGACCACCGTGACCTGATGAGTGTCCGCCAGTTTGGCCGCGTAGAGGCTGCCAATCGCACCGGCGCCGAGCACGAGGACATTCATCGCAGGTGAAGGAAGAATTCCTGATTGCCGGTAGCCCCCGCGATGGGCGACGGCGTCATGCCGACGCGTGACAACCCGACGTCAACCGCGGCCGCGGTCACACGCTCGATGACGGCGTCGTGAACGGCGGGATCGGTCACCAGACCGTGCTTGCCGACCTCGGCTCGTCCGGCTTCGAATTGCGGCTTTACCAGAGCGACCACGTCGGCGGGCGCTTCGAGGAGCGATGGGAGCACGGGCAGAATATGTCGCAGTGAAATAAAGGCCACGTCAACGGTCACGAGCGACACACGATGCGGAAGGCCGGCTGCGGTAAGGTGTCGCGCGTTGACGCCTTCGAGAACGGTGACACGAGGGTCGTTTCGCAAACGCCAGTCGAGCTGTCCGTGGCCGACATCCAGCGCGATCACACTCTCAGCGCCGCGCTGCAGCAGCACGTCGGTGAATCCGCCGGTGGATGCCCCGATGTCGAGCGCGCGGCGCCCCCGCGGATCGACCTGAAACGCGTCGAGCGCGTGAGCAAGCTTGACGCCGCCGCGACCGACGTAAGGGTGATCGGGCGTCCTGAGCGTCACCGCAGCGTCGGCGGCGACTGACGCACCGGCCTTGAAAACGATCTGACCGTCCACGGCGACCTGCCTGGCGAGAATGAGCGCCTGGGCGCGCTCGCGTGTTGCGGCCAGCCCGCGCTCCACGAGGGCGACGTCGAGCCGCTGCGTCGTCGATCGGCCGGCACGCGTGGAGCCCATGACTTCAGTTCTTGCGTTTCACGACCCATTCCGCGATGGCGGGCAGGTGGGTCTCGAGCAGGTGCGCGTCGCGCAGGGCGCCGCAGGCGCGGTCGAGACAATCAGCCGCGAGTTTCCGGGACTCGTCGAGCCCGAAGAGTCGCGGATAGGTCGGCTTGTTGCCGACGGCGTCCTTGCCGGCCGATTTCCCGAGCGACGCGGCGTCGCCTTCGACATCGAGGATGTCGTCAACAATCTGAAAGGCCAGGCCGACCTCGGCGGCGTACCGATCGATCGCGTCCAGGACCACCTCGGAAGCGCCGGCCATGATCGCGCCACTGGTCGCCGACGCGCGGATGAGCGCACCCGTCTTGCGTGCATGCATGGCCTGGAGCCCCTGCTGATCCAGATCAACCGTCGAGCCCGGCACCTGGCCGGCCGCCTGCAGGTCCACCGCCTGTCCACCGACCATGCCGGCTGGCCCGGCCGCACGGCCGACGACGGCGATCACTCGAAGCTTCCGGTTCGCCAAGCTCGGCCCGGCGTCAGCGCGCGAGCCTTCGACGAGCGCCGGCTCGCGGGCCAGTAACGTGAAGGCTTCGGCGTGCAGTCCATCGCCCGCGAGGATCGCGATGCCGTCGCCGTAGACCACGTGCAGCGTGGGTCGACCGCGACGGAGCGTGTCGTTGTCCATGGCCGGCAGGTCGTCGTGAATGAGCGAGTAGGCGTGAATCATCTCAATCGCGCAGGCGGCCGGAAGCGCCAGGTCGGTCGCTGACGCATCGACGGCCTCCGCCGCCGCGAGCGCCAGGACGGGCCGCAGCCGTTTGCCGCCCGCGAAGACGCTGTAGCGCATCGCCTCGCTGACGATCGCGGGACACGCCGGCGGCTTTGGCAGCCAGCGCTCCAGTGCATCGTCCACCCGCAGGCGTGCGTGTTCGAGGAACGCGGCGAGCGGCTGCGCCACGGTCAGCGACCGGGGTCGTCTGAGACGAGAGCGCCGCCCGCCGGCTTCAGCTCGCCGCGCTCGTCGAGGATTTCAATCCGGCGTTCCGCGTCTTCCAGGCGGGAGTGGCAGAAGCGCGAGAGTTGCACGCCACGCTCGTACAGCGACAGCGACTGCTCGAGCGCGAGGTCGCCTTCCTCGAGCTTCTTGACAATCGTTTCGAGTTCGGCAATCGCGGCCTCGAAGTCCTTTATGGAAGTGTCGGTCATGACCTGTCTGACACCTTAGCCTCAATCTCGCCACGGCTCAAGGTCACCTTGATGGTCTCTCCCGGTGAGACCACCGCCGCGTCGCGCAGGATTCGCGATTTGTCGGCGGTCCAGGCCACCGCGTATCCGCGACCCAGTACCCGCGAGGGGGCTCAGGGACTCGAGCCGGCCGACGACGGTCTGGAGCTGCGCGATCGCGCGCTCTCGTCGGCGCGTCGTGGCGCCCGACATGCGGCCGTCTGCCGAGACCAGGCGGATCCGCAGCGAGGCCAGCCGTCGTCCAGGGTCGAACGTCGACAGCTGACGCTCGAGCCCCAGCAGGTGGCGCGTCCGGACCACGACCGCCCCCCGCGCGAATCGCATCAGTGAGCTGGCCAGATCGGACACTCGGCGATCGCGCATGGCCAGCCGCGCGGGGTAGCCTGCGAACGCGGGCCGCGCCGTCACGACGTGAGCGCGGCGACTGGCCGTCTGCACGCGGCTCCGCGATGCTGCGGTGAGTCGATCGCGCAGCCGTCCGACGCGCGATCGAAATTCATCCTTCCGTGCGACGACGAGCTCGGCGGCCGCCGAGGGCGTCGCGGCGCGAACATCCGCGGCGAAGTCGGCAATCGTCACGTCGGTTTCGTGGCCCACGGCCGAGATGACGGGGATGGGTGATTGCGCGATCGCGCGCGCGACTACTTCCTCATTGAACGCCCAGAGGTCCTCGACCGATCCGCCGCCGCGCCCGACGATGAGCACGTCGACCCCGGGCACGCGTCCGATGGCCCGGACACCCTTCGCGATTTCGAGCGCCGCACCGTCGCCCTGCACGCGCGTCGGCCGGATCACGAGATGGATGTTGCCGTAGCGGGCGCGAAGGACTTTGATGACGTCTCGCACGGCTGCGCCATCGAGCGATGTGACGACGCCGATCTTTCGTGGCAGCGTCGGAAGCGGTCGCTTGCGCCCCGCGTCGAAGAGCCCCTCGGCCTCGAGGCGCTTCTTGAGCTGTTCGAAGGCCAGTTGGAGCGCACCGAGCCCCTGCGGTTCGAGGTGCTCGCAGACGAGCTGATATTCGCCCTTGGGTTCGTACACGGAAATGCGTCCGCGCGCGACGACGCGGGTCCCGTCGGTCGGCTTGAACCGGAGATACCGAAGCGCGGTCTTGAACATGAAGCCGCGCAGCTGGGAGTTCGAATCCTTGAGGGTGAAGTACAGATGTCCGGTGTTCCAGACCCGGCAGTTTGAGAGCTCGCCTTCGACCCAGATTTCTCCGATCTGCTGCTCGAGCGCATCACGCACCCGGATCGTCAAGTCGGTGACCGACAGGATGGTTCGTCCCATCGCCGGCGCCGGCTGACGAACCGGCGCTGACGGCAGCGCGGGCGGCCTGGCGGGGGAGCCCGCTAGCGCCTGGCCGGGCGGCGACGCCTGGGCCGGCGGCTTCGGGTCGCCGTCGGGCTCGTCCTCAAACAGGAGGTCGAAGAGATCCGGCATGGGTAAGCTCGCTCAATTCAGCGAGGCTGTAGCTGATGCGCTCGACGTCCACCGCGCGGCCGGTCGCTTCGTCGGCCTCGACGACGACACCATTGAGGCGCGGGTTGGCCGTCGCCGTTTCGAATTTTGACGGCAGCGCGTTGAGGAAACGGCTCAGGGCCGGCTCGATTTCGACACCGATGATGGAGTCATGGGGCCCCGTCATGCCCGCGTCGGTGAGATACGCGGTGCCCTGTGGAAGGATCCGTTCGTCTGCCGTCTGGACATGCGTGTGGGTCCCGACCACGGCCGTCACCTTGCCGTCGAGGTGCCAGCCCATCGCGAGCTTCTCCGACGTGGCTTCGGCGTGGAAGTCGACAAAGATAATCCGCGTCCGAGCCTTCAGCGTGTCGACGAGATGGAGGGCTGCCGCAAACGGATCGTCGAGATTCAGCATGAAGACCCGGCCCATCAGGTTGACCACCGCGACGCTCACGCCGCTCCTCGATCGCGCGAGGTAGGTTCCGTTGCCCGGAACGCCGGCGGGGTAGTTGGCCGGCCGGAGCAGCCGCGGCTCGACGCCGATGTAGTCCAGCGCTTCGCGCTTGTCCCAGATGTGGTTACCCGACGTCATGACTTCCACACCGGCGTCGAGGAGTTGATCGCCGATCTCGCGCGTGATGCCGAAGCCGCCCGCCGCGTTCTCGACGTTGGCGATGACGAAATCAATCGCGTGGTAGTCGATCAGGGCGGACAGACCCACCCGAATCAAGTCGCGGCCAGGTTTGCCGACGATGTCTCCAATGAACAGGATTCGCATGCAGAACCGCGGGTGTGCGCAGACAGCCGTCAGTGGCCGCTGCCCTTGATCGAGATCTGCAGCGCCCGGCCACGCCGGTCGGCGAGTTTGGGCACGGAGATCCGAAGTTCGCCGTCGACGAGCGTGGCGGCGGCCTTTGACATCTCGCAGGCGCGCGTCAGGCGGACGGCACGCGCAAAGCGCCCATACCCGCGCTCGACAAGATGAAAACTTGATTCGCCGCCGACGCGGCGCGGCGGCTTCTCGCCAGCGATGAGAATCCACTCGCCTTTACTGAAGATCCGAATCGCTGACCGGTCGACGCCGGGGATGTCCGCGACGACCTCGACCGATTCGTCGGTTTCGTAGATGTCGATGGCAGGGGAGCATTCGCCGGCCAGCGATTCGTTGCCTGTCGTTCGGCCCAGCTCCAGAAAGACCCGGCGCACTTCCTCCGAGAACTCGCCAAGCTCTGAAGACAAGGCGATCGCGTGGATTCTGGGCCGCACTCCGCCATCATCGCACAGCAGCGCCAAGCAGAACAACAACTTAGACATGAGTCTTATCTGGTAAGATTAAATGCTTGACAAAGACTCATAGTGATTCTATACTCTGGTCATCTTGAAGGAAGAGAGGACCCAGCCCATGCCAGCCAAAGTGATTGGAATCGACCTCGGCACCACCAACTCGGTGGTCGCCGTTATGGAAGGCGGACAGCCGACGGTCATCGTCAACCAGGAAGGCGCGCGGCTGACGCCGTCAATCGTGGCGCTCACCAAGGACGGTGAGCGGCTCGTCGGCCAGGTGGCGAAGCGCCAGGCCGTCACCAACCCCGAAAACACCGTGTTCTCGATCAAGCGGTTCATGGGGCGGAAGTACGACGAAGTCGCGAGCGAAGCCTCGCGCGTGCCTTACAAGGTCGTCAGCGCTCAGAACGGGGACGCGTGGGTGAACGCCCGCGGCAAGCAGTACTCCCCACCCGAAATCTCGGCGATGGTGCTGCAGAAGCTGAAGCAGGCGGCCGAGGACTACCTCGGCGAGAAAGTCGCCGACGCGGTCATCACCGTGCCGGCGTACTTCAACGACGCGCAGCGCCAGGCCACGAAGGACGCGGGAAAGATTGCCGGCCTCAATGTCCAGCGCATCATCAACGAGCCGACTGCGGCCGCACTCGCGTACGGCCTCGACAAGAAGAAGGACGAGACGATCGCCGTCTACGACTTCGGCGGCGGCACGTTCGACATTTCCGTCCTCGAAGTGGGTGAGGGGATTGTCGAAGTGAAGGCCACCAACGGCGACACCCATCTCGGCGGCGACGATCTCGACGATCGGATCATCGAGTGGCTCGCGGCGGAATTCAAGAAAACCGACGGAATCGATCTGGCCAAGGATCGCATGGCGCTCCAGCGGCTCAAGGAAGGCGCCGAGAAGGCCAAGATCGAGCTGTCGACGGCGCTCGAGACCGAGATCAACCTGCCGTTCATCACGGCGGATCAGAGCGGTCCCAAACACCTGCAGATCAAGCTCTCGCGCGCGAAGCTCGAACAGCTCGTCGACGACCTGCTGCAGCGGACGATGGGACCGGTGAAGCAGGCGCTGGCGGACGCAGGCGTCGATCCGCGGAGGATCGACGAAGTGGTGCTGGTCGGCGGATCCACGCGCATGCCGAAGGTCCAGCAGCTCGTGCGCGACTTCTTCGGCAAGGAGCCGCACAAGGGCGTCAATCCTGACGAAGTCGTCGCGGTCGGTGCGGCCGCGCAGGGCGGCGTGCTGACGGGTGAAGTCAAGGACCTGCTCCTGCTCGACGTCACGCCCCTGTCGCTCGGCATCGAAACGCTTGGCGGTGTCATGACGACGCTGATTCCACGCAACACGACGATTCCGTCGCGCAAGAGCGAGATCTTCTCGACGGCGACCGACAACCAGCCCAACGTGGAAGTCCACGTGCTGCAGGGCGAGCGGCCGTTCGCGCGCGACAACCGGACGCTCGGGCGCTTCCATCTCGTGGGATTGCCGCCGGCGCCGCGAGGCGTGCCGCAAATCGAGGTCGCGTTCGACATCGATGCCAACGGCATCGTCAACGTGGTGGCCAAGGACATGGCCACGGGCAAGGAGCAGAAGATCACGATCAGCGGATCGAGCGGTCTGTCGAAGACCGACGTCGACCGGATGGTGAAGGATGCGCAGGCGCACGAATCGGAAGACAAGTCGCGCCGCGAGCTGATCGACGCAAGGAACCAGGCCGATTCTCTCGCGTATCAGGTGGAGAAGACGGTCAACGAGAATCGCGGGAAGGTGCCGGTCGGCGAGTTGTCACGCATCGAGGAGGCCATTGCCAACCTGCGAAAGGTAGCGGAGGGCGATGACCTCGGCGCCATCAAGCAATCGCTCGACGAACTGCAGCACGCGTCACACGCGATGGCGGAGCAGCTCTACAAAGGTTCAAGCAGTTCAACTGGTTCAACTGGTTCAAGTGGTTCAACTGGTTCAATGGTTCAGTGGTTCAAGTGGTGCTAGTGGTTCGAGTGGTTCGGATGTGAAACAGGGTGAGGTCGTCGACGCGGAGTACGCCGAGACGCGTTAACAACCAGGTCGAGGGCGTCGGGTGGTTTTACCAGACCCGCCCGACCCACCCGACCCACACAACTTAATGAGGGGGGACGTTATGACTACCGTTCGCTGGGATCCGTTTCGTGACTTTGGTTTCGCGACATCGAGCGCCTGGTTGCCGCCCGTGGACATCTATCAGAACGGCGACCATGAAATCGTGCTGAAGGCGGAGCTGCCGGACATGGCGCGCGAAGACTTCGACATCAACGTCGAGAACTTCGTGCTGACCATCAAGGGTGAGAAGAAGCTGTCGAGCGAAGTGAAGGACGAACAGTTCCATCACGTCGAGCGGCGCTATGGAACGTTCAGCCGTTCGTTCTCGCTCCCGCAGACCGTGGACGCCAGCAAGGTCGCCGCTGATTACAAGAACGGCGTGCTGACTGTTCGCATCCCGGTGCGTGAAGAGGCGAAGCCGCGCCAGGTCAAGGTCGAAGTCGCCGCGTAATCGCGTTGCGGATCGCGGGTTTTCGGATTTCGGATTGAGTATTTCGGCATCAAACGCTCAATCCGCATTCCAAAATCCGCAATCCGCATTCCGCAAGTCGTGTGTTAGGCTATTTGCCCGCCATGACCGATCCGACCGTCAGCGCCGAACAGCCTTTGTCCGACGAGCCGATGATCCCGTCCGAGCCCGCTCCGCCAATCGGGAGCCGGTTCCTCTTTGTGGACGTCGCTGCCCTCCGCGCGAAGCAGTTGCGGCGAGGCGCCCGGGTACGCCTCGGCGACGAGGCGCCGGTTCTGCCGCACAAGGCCGAGCGCCTCGCCATGGAGGAAGTCCGTCGGGGCCTGGTCTATTACGACATTCCGGCTCCGAAAGCCAAGCGGCCTGAGGGCGAAGCATGAGCGACGCGATCGTCCTCATCATCGACGCCGTCAAGGGCCTGACGTTCAGTGCCGTGTTTGTCCTGGTCCTGTTCATCGGCTTCTGCGTCATTGCCGGCTTCTTGAAGACCATCAAGACGGCCGGCGGCAAGGCGACGGTCATCAAGAGCCTCGACGAACGGCTGACGCACCAGGCCATGGTGTATCTGGCGCCGACCGCCCCCCGGGGACCGGCCGACCAGCTCCGGGCGCCGGAACTTGTCGAGGCCGCGGCGCGTAAGTAGAAGTAGCGCGGTCCTTGGGGCTGCGCGACGGAGGACATCCCATGTTCTGGCTGCTGACCTTGCCGTTCCGGATTGCCTTTGGCGTCCTGTTCGCCTTGATCGCGCTGCCCTTCGCGCTGCTGGCGCTTCCCTTTGCGTTGCTGGCGCTGCCCTTCCTGCTCCTGCGCCTCGTAATCAAGACAGCCGTGGCTCTCGTGGTCCTTCCGATCGTCCTGCTCATTGGCGCGATTGGGGTGGGGCTCGCGCTGCTCGCAGTGGGTTTCGCGCTCTTCATCCCCCTGCTGCCGATTGCCCTCGTCGTCCTGGCTGTCTGGGCGCTCGTCAGGCTCGCGGCGCGTCCTGCAATCCGGCCCGTCTAGTTTTTCCCGTCAGGCCACGCTCTCGGGCTGCCAACGCAGCCCGAGATTGATGATCCGCTGCAGGACGGTCTCGTAGCTGAGCCCGATCTTCTCGGCCGACGCAGCGAAATCCTCACCGCGCGCAATCTGCGGGTTCGGATTCGCTTCCAGCACCCAGACATGTCCCGCATCGTCGAGGCGCAGGTCCACGCGCGCATAGCCGCTCAGCTCGAGCGCGCGGTAGGCACGCTTGCAGACGTGCTGAATCTCGGCCGCCGTTTCTTCAGGCAGATCTCTTGCCGGACCGCTGTCGATTCCGTACTTCTTCTGATACTTGACACTCCACTTCACGCGGTCGGTGGCGATGCGCTTGGAGCCCTCGGGCATGTTTGTGAAGAACAGTTCCCAGACCGGCAACGCCTGAAGTGCCTGATTGCCGAGGATGCCGACGTAGAGCTCGCGGCCCTCGATGTACTGCTCGACGATCGCGGCCGTGCCGATGCTTTCGTGTATGAACGCGACGCGCTCCTTCAGCTTGTCATCGTTGTCCACGACGGACGCCTGCGAAATGCCAATCGACGCTTCCTGCGTGAGTGATTTGACGATCAGCGGGAATGTCAGCCGCTTGGGCCGCCGGATGGGCCGGCCGATCCGGAAGACGTCGAATTCGGGGACGGCGATGCGGTGGTAGGCGAGCAGCTTCTTGGAGAGCGACTTGTCGCGCGCCAGGAGCAGGCCGCGGGGATTGCAGCCCGTGTAGGAGAGCTTCAGCAGCTCGAGGTGCGACACGACGTTCTGATCGAAGATCACGACGTCGTCGAATCCTTCGAGAAGGTTGAACGCGATGTGCGGCTTCCACTCGGTGGCGAGTCGGCGGATTTCGCCCAGGTCGTCGTGGACCGGCAACGGCTGGACTTCGTGTCCCATCGCCGTCAACGTGGAGATGACGTCGAATTCCGTCCGCCACGGCGCCGACGTGATGTCGGTGCCCTCCTCAATCGTTGCCGGCGGCACGAGGTGCCGGTGGACGAGCGCGACGACGCGCAGCTTGGTTCCGCTCATAACGCGACGCGGTGACGTCCGCCGTGCAGGTAGTTCATCGTTTGGACCGTCAGGAAGACCATGAAATCGATTTTGGATTCCTCTTCGGATTCGGTCAGCCGGAGATTCTGTTCGCGACACCGCTCGATGATCTTCTCGAGCAGTTGGTCGATGGTGTACTGGTAGCTGTCGGTGAAACTCGCGACCGTGCTCCGAACCTCCTTGCGGATCTTTCGCACGAAGCGAGCCGCCGGCGCGTTCTTCGCGTATTCCGGACCGTTGGAAAACATGTTGCGGAGGTCGCTGTCGTAGAAGTCCGGATGGTCCAGGCCGTAGTGCTCGCGCTTCGTCCGGTAATGCTCGCCGAGCGTCTTCTTCAGCCGCGACAGCGGATCCACGTGCCGTCGCGATGTCACGACGGGCCGCGTCCGGGCGAGCTTTCGCATCAACCGGTCGATGTATTCGAGCTTGCGCTGGACCGGCCAGCCCGCATAGCGTGTTGCCCACATCGACGCGGGATCCAGCCACACCGCAAACGTCTCGGCGAAGTCTTCGTCGGGATGGCTCTGCGCGTACCAGTGATCGAGGTGCTGCACGAAGCTCTTGCTGTAGGGCTTCGGCAGGTAGTACTCGGGATATTCGACCTGCGGGTTGCCGAACAGTCGCCGGCGCGTCGGCCGGCGGCGCAGCCGGTAGGCGTTGTCGATGGCGTGTCCCGCCTCGTGGCGAAGAATCCTGAGGCACGACTCTTCGTCGCCGCCTTCGACCTCCAGCATTTCCGCGAGTTCCAGCTTCTCGAGCCGCGGATGCGCCAGGTAGAACGGGATGGCGATGCCGGGCACGCCGTCCGGCGTGAACCACTCGTCCGCCAGGTAGTAGAACGGGCAGGCGAGTCTCCGCGCCTGGAGCTCGGCGTTCAGTCGAGCGAGCCGCGGCTCGATCGCCGTGCCCTCGATCGTGAGGCCGAGGTCACACATCCGCAGCGCCAGGAGCTGCTCGTCGGTCCAGTCGGCCCAGGCGGGATCAGGCATGGCGCGCGAACTCGGGCGGCGTCATCTTCGACCAGGGCGTGCCGCGCTCGTACGCTTCGGCCGCGCGGAGGAGCGTGGCTTCGTCGAACGGCCGTCCCGTCAGCTGTAGCCCGATGGGCAGCTGGCGCGACGTGAATCCGCAGGGCACGCTGATCGCCGGCAAGCCGGCGAGGTTGGCGCTCACCGTGAACACATCGATGAGGTACATCTGCAGCGGATCAGACGCCTTGTCACCGAGGGCGAATGCCGCAGTCGGACTCGTGGGCATGGCGACCGCGTCGACGCGCTCGAACGCGCGGTGGTAGTCGCGCTGAATCAGCGTACGGACCTGTTCCGCCTTCAGATAGTACGCGTCGTAGTAGCCCGCGCTCAACACGTATGTGCCGAGCATGATGCGTCGCTTGACCTCGGGACCGAAGCCCGACTCGCGGGTCCGCGCGTACATGGCCTTGAGCGACGCACCGCTCGACGGCGCATCGGCCCTCAGGCCGTACCGCACGCCGTCGTAGCGGGCCAGATTGGAACTCGCCTCGGCGGTGGCGACGAGGTAATACGCGGGGATGGCGTAGCGCGCGTTCGGCAACTCCACATCAACGACCGTGGCGCCGAGCGAGACGAAGACCTCGATGGCAGCATCAAATGCGCGCAAGACGTCGGTGTCCACGCCCTCGCCGAGGAGGCGGCGGGGGACGCCAATCCGCAGTCCGCGCGCCTCGCCCGTCAATGCCGCCGTGTAGTCGGGAACGGCCTCTCCTGCGCTGGTGGCGTCAGCCTGGTCCCGTCCCGCGAGCACGCCGAGCGTCAGCGCGGCGTCGGCGACTGTCGTCGTCAACGGTCCGATCTGATCGAGTGACGAACCGAACGCAATCAGGCCGTAGCGCGAGACGCGGCCATACGTCGGCTTCAATCCGACGACGCCGCACATGGCTGCCGGCTGACGAATCGAACCGCCGGTGTCCGATCCGAGTGCGACGGGCGCGACGCGTGCGGCGACCGCCGCGGCGGATCCGCCGCTCGATCCGCCCGGCGTGCGGTCGAGTGCCCACGGATTCCTGGCCGGACCGAACGCCGAGTTCTCGTTCGACGACCCCATCGCGAACTCGTCGCAGTTGGTCTTGCCGATGATGACGGCGCCGGCGGTTTCGAGCCGGTCGATGACCGTCGCGTTGTACGGCGGCGTGTAGTGCTCCAGGACTCTCGAGGAGGCCGTCGTCCGGACGCCGCGCGTGCAGATGTTGTCCTTGACGGCGATGGGCACACCCACGAGTGGGGCGTGACGCCACCGCTCGATTTCGCGGTCGATGGTTCGCGACCGCTCGACAGCCAGTTCGCCAATGACCGTGTTGAATGCGTGCAGGCGCGGCTCGCTTTTCTCGAGCTCGTGGAGCGCCTCGCGACAAATCTCGACGGCGGATCGTGCGCCTGACCGGACGGCGTCGCGTGCGGCATGCGCCGACACGGGATCCTTCATCCGATGACCCGGGGAACGCGGAACAGCCCGGCGTCGAAGGCGGCGTCGGGTGCATTGGCCAGCGCATCCCGCACGTCGAGTGATGGGCGGACCTCATCCTCCCGCTCGACGCTCGCCGGCGTCATCACCGCCGAGGTCGGCGGCACATCCGTGGTGTCGGCTCGTTGAATCTCTTCGGCGTAGGCCAGGATATCGGCGAGCTGGCGGGCGAACATCTCCGTTTCGCCCGGACTCAGCTCGAGATGGGCCAGCGCAGCGACCGCCGCGACGCGATCGCGCGTGAATTCGGAAGGCACGGCAAATGCTAGCATGCTCATCGACGAGTCGGTCGCTCGGCTGAAGCCTCGCGCTCCTGAGTCGAGGGGACATCCCGCGCTCCATGGGTTGAGGATGAAGAACCTCCGTCGTGCCGCAGTCGCGGGCTCGTGGTATCCAGCCGCGGCCGGCGCGCTCGAAGCCGCAATCGACGCGCACCTCGCTCGTGCGGGGACCCCCGCCGTCAGCGGCGAGCTCGTGGCGCTCATCGCGCCGCACGCGGGCCTGATGTATTCGGGGCCGGTTGCCGCGCACGCCTACAGCCTGCTGAAGGGGCGCACGTTCGACGTGGCCATTCTCGTCGGGCCTTCTCACTTCGTCGCCTTCGAAGGCGTCGTCGTCGCCGCGGCTGGAGGTTTCGAGACACCGCTCGGCGTTGCCGAGATCGACGATGACGTTGCGGCGTCCCTTCTTCGGCTGTCGCCCGCGATCCGGCCGGACGCGGGCCCGCACGTTCGCGAGCACTCACTCGAGATGCAGTTGCCGTTTCTGCGTCATCTGTCACCGGACACGAAGATCGTGCCGTTGTTGATGGGGCACCAGACGGCCACGATGGCCGACGCGCTCGCGGCTGCAATCGCCGGCGCCGTCCGCGGTCGGTCGGCGCTGCTCGTCGCCAGCACGGACCTCTCGCACTATCAGGACGCGGAGACCGCACGGCGCCTCGATTCGGTGGTCATCGATTGCGTGGCGCGACTGGATCCGGAGGGCCTGCAGCGCGCGCTCGATCGTCGACCTGATCACGCGTGTGGCGGTGGTCCAACGGTTGCGGTGATGAAAGCCGCGCGGGCGCTTGGTGCGACGACGGCCTGGATTCTCGAGTACGCGGACTCCGGTGACATCTCGGGCGACAAGTCCTCCGTTGTTGGATATCTGGCGGCGGCGCTGTGCCGGCCGCAGTCGTCATGACAAGCGACGCCGACCGCCGTGTCCTCCTGTCGATTGCCCGCGACTCCATCGTGGCGCATACCAACGGACAAGTGTCGTCCCTCGCGGCACTGGTTGGCGCGCTCGCACAGCATCGCGGTGCATTCGTCACTCTTCAAGCGCGCGGCGAGCTGCGCGGCTGCATCGGTCATGTCGAGCCGGACGAGCCGCTCGCCGCGGTGGTCGCGCGTTGCGCGGTCCTCGCGTGCAGCGCGGACAGCCGCTTTCCTCCGGTCACGTCATCGGAAGTGGCCGCGCTCCAGATCGAGCTGTCCCTGCTTGGACCGCTCATCCCCGTGGGCAACGTTGTCGAGGTCGAGATCGGCCGCGACGGCCTTGTCATCGAGGAACGCTGGCGCCGTGGCTTGCTGCTTCCGCAGGTGGCGACCGAATGGAAGTGGGATCGAAAGACGTTTCTCGCGCAGACGTGTCGCAAGGCGGGCTTGCCGGCCGACGCCTGGAAGCGCGGTGCGCACGTGTGGCGGTTCGAAGCGGAAGTCTTTGGAGAGACGATCTGACTCGTCGCGCTATGGCCCGAGTGTCTGTGACATCACGCGGCCCTGACCGTCGAATCTGATCGTGGCGGTGAAGAGCTGCGACCGCGGGCCGCGCTGGTCCGCCGGCGTGGAGCTGACGAACCGCACGTCGGTGAACCGCACCGTGGCGGCGCCCGTCGAATCGTTCGCCGTGCGTGCCGCCGGGAATCGAGAGAACCCCAGAAAGACGCTGCCGATTCGTGTCGTCGCCGCCTCGGTGACGACCGGTGTCCAGACGTTCGGGTATCGAATGGACTGACGCCAGAAATGACCGCCGTCGGCTTCAAGGTCCGATCCCGCCTGAAACCGTCGATCGAGCACATTGACGTCGTGCAGCTCGAACGCGTTCGACATCTGCGCGACGATGCGCCACTCGAACGGTGAGGTGAAGCTGGGAAGCGCCGCCATTTCAACGAGACACCGCCGGCCATCGGGCCGCAGTGGCGCTGTCGGCTTCGGCCACGAGTCCAGCCACTCGTTCCCGCCCGGTTGATCGCAACGGGGCGGCAGCGTGGGGCCGAACAGGATGGGTGCAAGATCGAGTGCCTGGCGGTGCGCGGCGCCGCGGACGCCGTAGATGATGGCGACGAACGTCAGCACGATGAGCGCGTTCCTGCGCTTCGCCTGATCGGTCACCCGTCCGAACCACAACCCGGACGCCAGAACGATGAGCAGGTAGACGTCGACGATCGGCATCCAGTCGACGGAAAACCAGCGCCAGCTGAAGGGGCTCAACAGCCGGACGCCATAGGACGTCGGCAGGTCCATCAAGACGTGGAACAGCACACCGATCAGGGCGACCGCAACCAGCATCGGGAACGGCGCATCGTCAGCATGGCGCCACCTGGGATTCAGGCGACGCCCGAGCGCGACGAGTCCGGCGCTCGCCAGCGCGAGACCGACCAATCCGAGCGGCCCGTGCGTCATGCCGCGATGCCATTCGAGGTATTTCGCCGCGCCGCCGGCGGTCGCCACGAAGTCGACGTCCGGCGCATTCGACGCCAGGAGGAGCGCCGCGGTCGTGCCGCGGCCCGCGCGGCCCAGCGGCGTGCGCGCAAGCGTGACCCCGAACAAGCTGTGTGTGATGTTGTCCACGTCTGAGTGGCTGCGGTGTGCCGGGCCTCGTCGCCTGGGACGCGCGTCGCCGGTATTCGTTAATATACCAGCATGCGGAAAGCGCCAGTCATCGTCGCCATCATCGCTGCCGTGACGCTCGCCGCGAGCCCGGCGTTTGCCTGGGGGTTCGCCGGCCATCGTCTGATCATGGCGCGGGCGATCGACATGCTCCCAGGCGAGCTGAAGCCGTTCTTCGAGCGCTTCCGCGAGGAGATCGTCATCCGGGTCGTCGATCCGGATTTGTGGCGCAACGTCGGGTGGGAAGACGATCCCAATCACTTCGTGGACTTCGGCCTGCCCGAACTCGGCCCGTATCCGTTCGCGGGACTCCCGCGCGAATACTCGCAGGCGCTCGACAAGTTCGGGATTGCCGAGCTCAAGCGCATCGGGATGCTCCCCTGGCGCGAAGCTGAAATGTTCGGGCATCTGCGGCGTGGATTCGACGGTTTCAACCGGCAGGCGCCGTACGCGACGAGCGATGTCGTGCTGTTCGCGGCTGTGACATCGCATTACCTGCAGGACGCCCATCAGCCGTTCCACGCGACCAACAACCACGATGGGCAGCTGACCGGCAACAACGGCATTCACTCTCGATTCGAACGCGATCTCATCGAGCGGTTCTCGTCGCGCCTGACGCTCACGCCGGGGCCCGTCAAGCCGATCATGAACGCGCGCGATCGCGCGTTCGAGACCGCGGCCGAGAGCTTCACGCACGTCGATCCCATTCTGAAGGCGGATTCGGCGGCCATCGCCGGCAAGGACGTCTACGACGACGAGTACTTCGAGAAATTCTTTGCGGCGGTGAGACCCATCCTCGAGAAGCAGCTGTCGCTGTCGATCGCCGCGACGGCGAGTGTCATCGTCGGCGCGTGGGAATCGGCTGGGCGTCCTGTGCTGAAGACCGTGGACGTGCGCCCGCCGCAGAAGGTCAGGAAATAGCTACGGGCGCTCGAGCTTGGGACGGTTTTCGAACCAGGCTTCAAGCGGGCCCAGGATCGCGAGAACGATGAGCGTGACAACCGTCGCGGCGAGCGCGAGGCTCGACTCTCCGGCTCCCGCGGCCATGCCAATGGCCGCATTGACCCAGATTGTGGCGGCGGTCGTCATTCCGTGCACGCCGCCGCGGTTACGGAGGATCGTGCCAGCGCCGAGAAAGCCGATGCCCGTGACGACTTGGGCCGCGACGCGGTCGGCGGTGCCGCCCGCATCCTTCAGAAGGATCGATGTGATCGTGAACAGCGCGGCGCCGAGCGCGATGAGGACGTTGGTGCGAAGCCCGGCGGGTTTGCGACGCAGTTCGCGCTCGATGCCGAGTACGGCGCCCAGTCCCGCGGCCAGGAGCAGTCGCAGTACCAGCTCGTAGGGCAGCATGGGGTGCTGATGTTATCCTCAGTCCTTCAGATCCTCCAATCTTGAAGCTGAGTGACATCGCAGCGCGACTCGACTGCCGGCTGGAAGGCGACGGTGCTGTCGAGATTACCCGAGTAGCGGCCATCGATCGGGCCGGGCCGGGTGAGCTGACCTTTCTCGCCAACGCCAGGTATCACGCCCACCTGGCGACCACGCGCGCGTCCGCTGTGATTGTCGGCGACGCGCAATCGATCGACGCCCTGCATTCGTTCGCGGTGCTCCGCAATCCGAATCCTTATCTGGCGTTTGCCAGGGCACTGCGTCTGATGACCAGCGCGAGCCGTCCACCCGCCGGCGTCGACAAACTCGCGGCGATGGCCGCAGACGCCACCGTGGGTGCCGGTGCGTCTGTCGGGGCATTCGTCGTCGTCGGCGCGCGCGCATCCATCGGGGCTCGAACGGTCATCTATCCCAATACGGTGATCGGCGAAGACGCGCGGATCGGCGACGACTGTGTCATCCACGCGGGTGTTTCGATTCATGACCGCGTCACGATCGGCCATCGCGTCACGATTCTCGACGGCGCCGTCATCGGCAGCGACGGCTTCGGGTTCGTTCGGCAGCCGGACGGCACGCACTTCAAAATCCCGCAGCTCGCCGACGTCGTCATCGAAGACGACGTCGAGATCGGCGCGAACACGACCATCGACAGGCCCGCCGTCGGCGAGACGCGCATTCAAGCCGGCACCAAGATCGACAACCTGGTCCAGATCGCCCACGGTGTCCGGATTGGCCGGCGTGGTCTCGTCGCGTCGCAAGTCGGCATCGCCGGCAGCACGGTCGTCGAGGACGACGTGACGCTGGCGGGCCAGGTGGGCGTCAACGGTCACATTCGCATCGGCCAGGGGGCGACGGCCAGCGGGAAGACGGGTGTGACGCGGGACGTCGAGCGCGGCGCGTTCGTGTCCGGCTATCCGTCCATGCCCACTGCGCAATGGCGTAAAGCGCAGGTCCTCGTCCGTCACCTGCCCGATCTGCGCAAGCGCGTGGACGAACTCGAGCAGCGCCTCGCGGAACTTCAGGAAAAGCTGTCCGAATACCAGAAGCGGACGGATCGTTAGATAATCGAGCACATGATGGTCAGACGCCTGCGAGTGCTGGCCGCGGTGTTTCTCCTGGCGGCGATCCCGGCGATCCTCGTCCAGCAGGCGTCCGCGGCGGTTCGGCCGCCCAAGCTGCAGTACGCAATCACGACGCTGCCCAACGGGCTGACGCTCGTGATGTCCGAAGATCACTCGACGCCCATCGTTCATCTGAACCTCACGTATCACGTCGGCTCGAAAAACGAAAAGCCCGGGCGGACGGGCTTTGCCCACCTCTTCGAGCACTTGATGTTCAAGGGCTCCAAGAACGTCATGCCCGAGGCGCACACCTCGTACGTCGCGTCGGTCGGTGGCCAGAGCAACGCCTACACGACCGACGATGAGACCGTGTTCTGGGAAACCGTACCGTCTCAGTACCTGCCGATGGTCCTGTGGCTCGAGGCCGATCGGATGGCGACGCTTCGGATCGATAAGGACACGTTCACCAACGAACGCGAGGTCGTCAAGGAAGAGCGGCGGATGCGCGTGGACAACCAGCCGTACGGCCGGTTGAACGAGATCATCTACGACCAGGCGTTCACGGTTCACCCGTACAAGCACGCGACGATCGGGAGCATGGAGGACCTCGAAGCGGCTTCCGTCGAAGACGTCCGCGACTTCTACCGGACGTACTACGTGCCATCGAACGCGACGATGGTGCTCGTCGGCGATTTCGACTCCGCGCAGGCGTTGCAGCTCGTGAATCAGCTGGTCGGGCGCGTGCCGAAGGCGGACCGCGACGTGCCGCGCGACATCCCCAAGGAACCCGCGCAGACCAAAGAGAAGCGCGTCACGTTGTCGGAACCATGGCCGCTGCCCGCCGTCATCGTCGCGCACCACATCACGTATGACGGCAACCCGGACTCGTATCCCCTGCACATCGCCGCCAAGGTGCTGTCCGACGGCCAGAGCTCCCGCATCTACAAGAAGCTCGTTTACGACAAGCAGATGGCGGTCGCGGCGTTCGGCAGCGCCAATCTGATCGAGGATCCGAATCTCTTCTACGCGGTGGCCATCGTGCAGCCGGGGCACACGCCCGACGAAGTGGCGAGCGCGCTGATTGCCGAGTTCGAGCGGCTGAAGACCGAACCCATCAGCGCGCGCGAGCTGCAGCGGACGAAGAACCAGTTCGCGCGGGACTACATTCTGGGAAGGGAATCGAATCAGCAGAAGGCCGGCGTGCTCGCCCACGCGGTCGTGATTCACAACGACATCAAGACCGCGGACGGCGAGTTCGACATCTTCCAGAACATCAGCGTCGCCGACGTGCAGCGCGTGGCGCGAACCTACTTCACCCCGGAGAACCGCATGGTGCTGACGTTGATGCCGAACGGCAAACAGGGGCCGCAGTAATGAACTGTGCGAAATGCAGGAATGCAGGAATGCCGGAATGCAATCGCGGACGCAAGCGCACAGTCATTCGGGTGTGCATTCTTGCATTCGTGCATTCTTGCATTCTGTCCCTCCCTTTCGTCGCCAATGCCCAGGTGAAGAACTGGCCGAGCGAGGGGCCGCCGCGTCCGCTCGCCGCACGCGACATCAAGTTCCCGCCTTACGAGCTCCAGACGCTGCCGAACGGGCTGCAGGTCATCGCCGTCCTGCACCACGAGCAGCCCGTGGTGAGCATGCGGCTGCTCGTGCGGGCGGGTTCGGCCGCCGATCCGAAGGATAAGCTCGGCACCGCCCGCCTCGCGGCCTCGCTGCTCGACCAGGGGACCGCGGCCGCAGACGGCTCCCCGGCGCGATCCGCCGAAGAACTCGCCGACGCCATCGACTTCATCGGCGGGGCGATGGGCGCGGGCGCGGCCACCGACCTGACGCACGCCAACATGGTCGTGATGAAGGACAGTTTCGAGATTGGCATGCGCATGCTGTCCGACATGGCGCGCCACCCGGCGTTCGACAAGGGCGAAATCGATCGCCAGCGTCAGCAGATGCTGTCGGGACTCCAGGTGAGCGTCCAGGATCCCGAATACGTCGCCAACGCCGTGTTCGATCGCCTGGTGTACGGCTTCCATCCGTACGGAATGCCCGACAGTGGCACACCCGAAACCCTGTCGAGCCTGACGCGCGAGGATTTCGTCGCGTTTCATCTGAAGTACTTTCATCCGAACAACGCCATCCTCGCGATCGTCGGCGACGTGACCGCGGACGAGGCGTTCACGATGGCGAAGAAGGTGTTCGGGGACTGGCAGAAGCGCGACCTTCCGACTGACACTTACATCGATCCGCCGGATCCGACCCGCAGGCTGGTCGTGGTCAACAAGCCGGACGCCGTGCAGACCGAAGTGAGGGTCGGGCATATCGGGATCCCGCGCGGGCATCCGGACTACCTGGCCGTGAACCTCGCCATCCGCATTCTCGGTGGCGAGGGCAGCAATCGGCTCCATCAGGTGCTCAGGACCGAACGCGGCCTGACGTACGGCGCGCAGGCGAACATGGACGCGCTCAAGGTGAGCGGCGATTTCGAGGCCCAGACGAATACGCGCTCGGAAGCCACCGGCGAAGTCCTGCGCCTGATCGTGGACGAGTTCTGGCGGCTGCAGCGCGAGCGCGTCGGCGAACGCGAGTTGGCGGACGCCAAGGCGTACATGACCGGCAGTTTTCCCCTCACCATCGAAACGCCGGATGCGATCGCCCTGCAGGTCGTGAACAACGTGTTCTACGGGTTACCGCTCGACCAGCTGCAGACTCTTCGTGAGCGTGTGAACGCCGTCACGGTCGACGACATTCAGCGGGTCGCGCGCGCGTTTCTGCGGCCCGATCGGTTGTCCGTCGTGCTCGTCGGCAACGCGGCCGCGTTTGAGGGGCAGCTTCGCGGCGTCGGCTTTGCGACCTACGAGACCGTGGAGCTGCCCGATCTCGATCTGATGGCGGCCAGCCTCAAACGCTCCGGGACGAGGGCGGCAGGCGATGGGAGAGTGGCGCTGGCCGCGGCGCCTGCGGCCATGCCGACACTGGCGTATACGCAGTCGCCCGCTGCTGGCGGACGCAATGACGAGCTCGAGAAAGCCGCGCGCTCGTCGGCCACGTGCTGGATGCGAAAGGCGGCGTGGACACCCTTCGTGCCGTCAAGAGCATCATCGTCACGCAGACGCTGACCAATCCCGCCGTTCCGTCCGACAAGGGATTCCAGACCACGACGTATATCCAGTATCCGGATCATTTCCGGACGGAGACGATGTCGCCCAGGGGTTCGTCAACGTCCAGGTCTTCGACGGATCAGAGCTCTGGGCCAGGGACCCGCAGGGCGTTCGCGATCTTCCGGCGACGGTGACGCGCGAGGCGCGCAACACGCTTCGACGCGATCCGATCGCGCTGTTGCTCGCCGCGACCGACGGCCGCATGACGCCACGTGTGCTCCCCGACGTCAAGGATCTGGACGGACGTGCGCAGCACGCCCTCGAGTTGTCCGCGCCCGACTTCACTCCGGTCGTGCTGTTCATCGACGCCGAGTCTTCACAGCTCAGGAAGATGACGTTCGTCGCCGACACGCCCGGCCGCCCGAACGTCGAGGACGAGTATTCGGACTATCGCGCCGTCGCGGGCGTGCAGATCGCGTTCAGGGCCTCGCGGCGAAGCGGCCCGCAGGCGATCGCGCGCACGATTACGGACATCAGGATCAACAGCCCGATCGATCCCGCGCTCTTCAAGCGTCCTTCTTGAGCCTTCGCCTGCTGCTGTCGTGCGCAGAGGCGTCCGGCGACCTCTACGCCGGGGCGCTCACGCGCGCGCTGCGGGAGCGCGAGCCCGATCTGCAGGTCGCCGGGCTCGGCGGACCGCACTTTCAGGCCGCCGGTGGCGAGCTGATTGCCGACTACCGCGGAATCGCCGTGACCGGCCTCACCGAGGCACTCTCGAAGGTTCCGGAGGTGTTCGCGGTCCGGCGCCGGCTGCTCGAGTCGGCCAGGTCGCAGCAACCTGTCGCACTCGTCGTCATCGATTCGCCCGACTTCAATTTCCGGCTGGCGCCAGGCATCAAGCGCCTTGGCGTTCCGATCATCTACTACGTCAGCCCGCAAATCTGGGCATGGCGGCCGGGGAGGATCAACGCCATTCGGCGATTGGCGGATCTCGTCCTGGTGATCTTCCCCTTCGAAGAAGATTTGTACCGGAAGCATCAGATTCCGGTCGAGTTTGTCGGTCATCCTCTCGTGGACTTGACGGCGACCACGGCGCCACGCGAGGCCTTCCTGCGTGCGCGCGGTCTCAGCCCGTCCGCGCCCTGCGTGGCGCTGCTGCCGGGAAGCCGGCCGAACGAGGTTGCGCGGATCCTGCCGGTTCTCGCAGCGGCCATGCCCTTGATACGCCAGCAGGTGCCCGACGCGCAGTTCATCGTGGCGCGGGCGCCGAATCTGGACGACGGGTTGTTTACGCACATCGCGACGCTGGATCGGACCGCGATCGTCGAGCGCGATGCCGACACCGTCCTCGCATCCGCGGATGTGGCGGTCACGGCTTCGGGAACGGCGACGGTCCAGACGGCGCTGCACAACACGCCCATGGTCATCGTGTACCGCGTGTCCCCGATCAGCTACCAGCTGCTGCGGCGGCTCGTGCGCGTCGACGCCATCGGCATGGTCAATCTGATCGCGGGCGAGCGGATCGTGCCAGAGCTCGTGCAGGACGACTTCACGCCGGCGCGTGTCGCCGCAGAGACGGTGTCGCTGCTGACCGATCAGGATCGGGCGGCGAGAATGCGAGACGGCCTCGCGCGCGTGCGTGCGCGGCTGGGTGCCCCGGGCGCGAGTGGACGCGCCGCGGACGCCATACTCAAGGTAGCCCGGAGGAGAGCCCATGCGTAGGTACGTCACGGTCCTGCTGATGATGATTGCGGTGGCGACGGCGCAGCCGCGCGCGACGGTCGTTGTCGCCGCCGATCTCGGCGAGCTCGCGCACGAGGCGCGTGCGATTCCGCGAGGCCGTGTCGTGGCCGTCGAAGGGCGGTGGACCGACGACCGGCGAACGATCGAAACGCTCGTGACGCTGGAAGTCGACGGCTATCTGAAGGGCGCGCTCGGTGACACCCTGCAGTTTCGCGTTCCGGGAGGCGAACTGGGTCGCTTTCGCAGCGTGGTCGTCGGCGCGCCGGAATTCGCCGTCGGCCAGCGCGTCATACTCTTTCTCGGCGCCACGGGCCCGATGGTCCCGTACATCCTCGGGCTGAATCAGGGCGTCTATCGCATTTCCCCGTCCTCGGACGGGGCCGGCTGGATTGTGACGCCGCCTGCCCTCCTGCCGTCGGCCGTGGGCGCGCGCATCGTGCGAGGTGATGTCGCCCGACAGCCGCTCGCCCTGTCGGACTTCGAATCGCGCGTGCGGGCGCTGGCGGGCGGTGCGAAATGAAGTGTGCCGTTCGCATCGCGATCGCGTTGCTCGTCCTCGGCCCGGCCACTCCGGCGTCGGCGTATCTCAAGTTCGGCGTGCGGGCGGGCGGCCGCCAGTTGACGCTGCGATGGTCGCAGACGCCGGTTCGCTATTTCGTCTCGGCCCGCAGCAGTGTGCCCGGCGTCAGCGTGAGCGACTTCGAGGCCGCCATGGCCCGTGCCTTCAATTCCTGGCAATCCGTCCAGACGTCGGCTGTGTCCTACCAGTACGGCGGTCTCACGCTCGCGCGGCCAGGCGAAGACGACGGGTCGTCGACGCTCGGGTTCGAGAGCCATCCCGAGCAGGATCGTGTGCTCGCATCGACCAGTCTCCTCATCGACAACACGACCGGCGCCCTGATCGAGTCCGACATCTTCTTCAATTCCGCTTTTCCGTGGTCCGTGTCGCCCAGCGGCGAGGCCGGCCGCTACGATCTCGAGAGCATCGCCCTTCACGAGATCGGCCACTTCAACGGGTTGGGACATTCGGCGCTCGGCGAGACCGAGTTGCGCGACGGCGGTGGCCGCCGCGTGATCTCCTCGGAAACGGTCATGTTTCCGATTGCGTTCACCGCGGGAAGCATCGCGCGGTCGCACGCTGAAAGCCGACGACATCGCGGGCATCTCGGATCTGTATCCCGACGGTGATTTCGCCAACGACGGCAGCCTGTCGGGCCGCGTGACGAAGAACGGCGTCGGGCTGTACGGCGCGCACGTGATCGCGTTCGATCCGGCGACGCGCAAAATGGTCGCCGGGTTCACGCTGACGACGAACGGCGAGTTCTCGATTGGCGGCCTCTCGCCGGGACCCAAAGTCGTTCGAGTCGAGCCACTCGACGACGCGGACACGGACAGCTTCTTCGACGCATCGCGAACGATCGATGTGAACTTTCGGGTTCTGATTGTACGACCGGCTCGTGGTCGTTCCGCGTGGAGGCGACTCCGGGTCGGTCGAATTGTCCGTGGTGAGCAAGTGAGGCGTGTCACGACACTTGTGATGGCGGCCGCCGCGTGGTGTGCCTACGCGCCCCGTGCCGCCGCACAGAGCGCCGTGCCTGCGGGCCGCGTCGAGGTCGGCGCGGGCATCGAGTGGCTCGGTCGTTCGAACTTCGGGACCAGCGACGCCACGGAGACGACGCCCGGAGGTGGATCGTCGCCCCTCTTCTCGACGTCGACGTCGCTTGGAGGCGCCGCCGGGTTTCAGGGACACGTCGGGGTCAAGATCGTGGGGCATCTGGAAGCGCAGGTGATCGGTGCGGTCTCTCAGCCGACGCTCAGCACGACGATCAGTAACGACATCGAAGCGGGCGGTCAGGTGACGGCCACCGATGCGGTCAAGCAGTACGTGATCGGCGGTGGGACGCTCTGGTACTTTCCCGTGCGCGCGTCACCGAAATTGACTCCGTTCGTGACCGGCAACGCCGCGTATCTCCGGCAGTTGCACCAGACGAGAACGCTGGTGGTGACCGGTCAGCTCTATCGCGTCAGCGGAGGCGTCAAATATCTCTTCGCTTCTCGCGTAGACTCGCGGCTGAAGGGATACGGCGTGCGCGCTGAGGGCGGGTTCGCGGCCCGCGTCAACGGTGTCGCGTTCGATAGCGGAGCACGTTACTCTCCGTGGGTCGCGGCGTCTCTCTTCGTGCGAATGGGATCCCGTCGATAAGCGAGCGCTGGATGGCCCCTCACGCGATCGAATTCCGCGACGTGGCGTTTTCGAGGGCCGGCGACCGTCCGGTGCTCGATCAGTTCAGCCTGGCGATCGAGTCGGGCGACATCGTCGCCCTCGTCGGGCGGAGCGGCGCCGGCAAGACGACGATTCTCAAGCTGGTCAACCGCCTGTTGCTGCCTGATCGTGGGGAAATCGTCGTCGAGGGCCGGTCCACGCGTGACTGGGATCCGATCGTCCTCCGCCGCCGGATCGGGTACGTGCTTCAGGACGTCGGCCTGTTCCCGCATCTGACCATCGAGGACAACATCGCCGTGATCCCGAGGCTCGAGCGGTGGCCGGCAGCGAGAACGCAGGCGCGCGTCACCGAGCTGCTGCAACTCGTGGGACTTCCCGCAGATCGCTTCCAGACGCGATGGCCGGACGAATTGTCCGGCGGCCAGCGGCAGCGCGTCGGCGTGGCCCGTGCGCTCGCGGTCGACCCGCCGGTGCTGCTGATGGACGAACCGTTCGGTGCTCTCGATCCCGTGACGCGAGCCGAGCTGCACGTCGAGTTCCATCGAATTCAGGCGCAGGTCCGCAAGACGGTCATGATCGTCACGCACGACATGGGCGAGGCGTTTGCGCTCGCCGATCGCATCGGAGTCATCGACGAGGGCGCACTCGTCGCGTTCGAGCGTCCGGAGGCGATTCTGGCCAGCCGCGATCCGCGAATCCGGCGCCTGCTGGAGGCGATGCCGGGACTGGGCCCGCGTGTCCGCCCGTCGGTAGGGGCAACCTCCGCGCCAGCCAACGACACGGCATGAGCCGCCTGCTGACGTTCTGGTCGGCGCACTGGACGGAGCTGCTGACCCTGCTCGGCCAGCACGTCCTGCTCGTCGTCGTCTCGACGCTCGCGGCCGTCGTCATCGCCGTTCCGCTGGGGATTTTCGCCTCGCGGCGCCCTCGTCTCGCCACGCCGCTGACCGCCGTCGCCAACATCGTCCAGACGATTCCGAGCCTGGCCATGTTCGGCTTTCTGCTGCCCGTGCCGCTCATCGGCGGCGTCGGGGCGCGCGCCGCGCTCGTGGTCCTCATCCTCTATGGACTGCTGCCGATCGTGCGCATGACCATCGCCGGGTTGCGCGGCATCGATCCCGTCATTCGCGAAGCGGGAATCGCGATGGGCATGACCGATCGAGAGCTGCTGCGTGTGGTGGAACTGCCACTTGCGCTTCCGTCGATTATTGCGGGTGTTCGGGTTGCGGCCGTGGTCGGCGTCGGGTCCGCCACGATTGCGGCCGCAATTGGTGCAGGCGGTCTGGGCGAGTTCATCTACCGCGGTCTGTCGATGGTCGACTCCACGGTCATTCTCGGCGGTGCGATTCCAGCGGCGGGACTCGCGATCGTGGTCGATGTGCTGCTCTACGGTTTCGAGCGATCGCTGTCTCGCCGAAGAGGGCGACTGCCACGTATCACGCCGGTCGCGGCCGTCGCCGTGATCGCCGTCGTGCTGGTGGTGAGCGTCATCGCAGGCCGCCGCACGACGGGCGCGATCGTGATCGGATCCAAGAACTTCACCGAGCAACTGGTGCTCGGCGAGCTGCTGGCGCAGACCATCGAACGGGAGACCGGTTCGAGGGCCGATCGCCGGTTGAACCTCGGGGGCACCCTGATTTGCGACCGCGCGCTCCTGACCGGCGACATCGACGCGTACGTCGAGTACACGGGCACGGCGTTGACGGCGGTGTTTCACGAACCCGTCGCGAGCGATCCCACGCAGGTCTTCGAGATCGTCCGTGAGCGATACAGCCGGTACGGGGCGGACGCTCCTGGCACCCCTCGGGTTCAACAATACGTTCGCCATTCTCGTTCGCGGTCGTGACGCCCGCGAACGGCATCTCCGGACGATCGATGACGCGACACGGATGGCGCCGTCCTGGCGCGCCGGATTCGGGTACGAGTTTCTCGAGCGGCCCGACGGATTCCCCGGCCTGGCGAAAGCGTACGGCCTCCACTTCGCCGAGACGCCGCGTGTGATGGACCTGACGCTCAGCTACCGCGCGCTCGCGTCGGGGCAGGTGGACGTGATCGCCGGCGACGCGACCGCCGGGCTCATCAAAGGCCTGGATCTGTTCCAGCTGGAAGACAATCGCCGCTACTTCCCACCCTACGATGCGGCGATCGTCGCACGGGCCGAAACACTCCTGCGGTATCCAGAGGTCAGAACCGCGCTCGAGCGGCTCAGCGGTCGGATATCAGCCGCTGATATGCGGTCGATGAACTACGCGGCCGACGCCGAACACCGCGACATCACACAGATCGTCAAGGCATTCCTCGACTCGCGCTGACGGCAGGACGGCCAGCATTTCAGTGTTCGACCAAGTGTCGCTCGATCTCATACGTCGCGAGTTTGACCCATTGCGACGACCCGTAGCGCGCGAACAGATCGACGTCGGCGTCCACGAACTGACTGTTCAGGAGCATCTCCTCGACGGGATCGAAGCTCGTGTAGCCGAGGTCTGACGTCAGCACAAGTTCCGTCACCTTTCCGGGCCGGAGACCCTCCGACCCTGCCACCGGAACAAAGCGCGCGCTCCATTCCGACGAGTGGCCGGCCTGACGAAACACGGCGTTCAGGTGCAAGGGTCCCAGTGTCGACGGCGACCCATTGGTCAATCTGAGCGAGATCGACGGTGTGATCTTGTTGAGGCCGTCGGCATAGCCGGCGTCGAACCATCCCGTGCTGAGCCCGTCAATTTGGAGAGCGCTGGTGAGATCGACCGAGGGGCCGCAGGCAAGGGTCCCGATCGTCACGACCGACAACAAGGCCAGGCGAGCGCGGTGCCGCATAGTGTCCTCGCCTGTTGGACACCGGGTTTTCGCGTTTGCTCCCTGTCGGAAATATCGGACAACCTCGACGCGTCGGGACTCGTCTAAGGCCTGTAAGTCGGCAGCAGGAGGCGTATGGTCACTTCACTGCGTGTGTTGGTGATTTCAGGACTGATGGTCGCGGTCTGCGCCGCGCCCGGTCTGGCCGCGGGGACACAGGACTGGCGGGACGATTACTGGTCCGGACGACAAATGCGGGCCGAAATCCGGCAACAGGTGCGGGATGCGCTCCGTGAGGCCCGGTCGGCGATGAGAGAGGCGCGACGCGAGGCCTCGCGCGAGGCCTGGCACGCGCGGCGAGAAGCCCTCCGGGAAGCCCATCGCATCCGTCGTGAGGTCCATCGGTCGCTAGACCGCTACCACTGGCACGGCTATGGTCACGACCACTGGCGCGACTGACGTCAGGCGATCTTCGCGAAGACGGGCATCTGCGGCACGACGCCTTCTTCCATCACCTCGCCGTGCTGGCTGAGATCCAGTCCGAGATCTTCCTGATCTTCCGAGACCCGGAGCGGAATCACCATGTCCGTCAGACGATAGAGAATCCACGAGCCGACGAACGAGAAGGCCGCGACGAAGACGAGCGCGCCGCTGTGGACGAGGAAGGTGTGCAGCGACCCCGACGTCAACCCGACATCCTTGGCGAAGATGCCGGTCATGATCATGCCCACCATGCCGCCCACGCCATGGCAGGGGAACACGTCGAGCGTGTCGTCGAGCGACGACGAATGGTTCTTCCAGTGCACGCAGAGGTTGGAGATGACGCTCGCGCAGGTCCCGATGAAGATGCTCTCCCCGATGCTGACGTACCCGGCCGCCGGCGTAATCGCCACGAGCCCCACCACCGCCCCCACGCAGGCGCCGAGCGCAGACGGTTTGTGACCGCGCATGCCGTCGAAGAAGATCCACGCCAGCGCCGCCGCCGCTGACGCGGTATTGGTCGTCGCGAACGCCATCGCGGCCTGACCCGACGCCGACAACGCCGATCCGGCGTTGAAACCGAACCAGCCGAACCAGAGCATCCCCGTTCCCAGAATGACGAAGGGGATGTTGGCGGGCGTATGGGCCTCGCCGGCCTCGTGGGTCTTCCGGCGTCCGAGCACCATGGCGCCGGCCAGCGCGGCAAAGCCCGCCGACATGTGGACGACCGTTCCGCCGGCGAAGTCGAGCACGCCGAGCTTGTGCAGGAAGCCGTCGGGATGCCAGGTCCAGTGTGCGAGTGGCGCGTAAATGAACAGGCTGAAGAGCACCATGAAGAGCAGGTAGCTCGTGAAGCGGACGCGCTCGGCGAACGAACCGGTGATGAGCGCCGGTGTGATGATGGCGAATTTCAGCTGAAACAGCGCGAACAGGACCAGCGGAATCGTCGGCGCCAGGTCCGGATGCGTCGCGGCGCCCATGTGGCGGAACATGAAAAACGTCGCGGGGTGACCGATGAGGCCGTTGACGCTGTTGCCGAACGCCAGACTGAAGCCCACCACGATCCACAGAATGCTGATGACCGCCATCGCCACGAAACTCTGAAGCATCGTGGACACGACGTTCTTGGTTCGCACCATCCCGCCGTAGAAGAAGGACAGACCCGGTGTCATGAGCAGCACAAGGCCGGTCGCGGTCAGCATCCACGCGACGTCGCCGGAGTTGACGGGCCCTCCGGTCACGATCTGGGGGGCACCGCGGAACATGGCGCCGAGGATGCTGACGGCCGCCACGAGCAAGAACGGCAAGGCCGAGAACTCGCGAATGCGCCCAGTTTTGCTGCGAACCTGCTCCAACGTCATTCCGGGGACCTCCGTCCGGAGATGATGTTAGCAGTACAGGTGCAGGTAATGCACGTAATTGATGTCTATCTTGCAGATCATAGGTCCTGTAACCTAAGAACTGTTGCATCGCGTGCAGAATCGACACAAATGTGTAGTCATCGCACGCATTTTGCCGGCCGAGGCCGGGACTTCAAGGCTGGCGGCCTCCGCCCGCTGGCGGCCGCCGGCCCAACGCGGGGGGGCGTCCGTGACGCGTGGTACGATCGGGCTTTCTCCCCGAGACGAAGGACGAGCCCGATGTCGACCGTGAACAGCTTCGGAACGCGCACCCCGTTGACCGCCGCCGGACGCACGCATCAGACCTACAGCCTGCCAAAACTCGAGGGCAGTGGATTTCCCGAGATTGCCCGGCTGCCGTACTCCATGAAGATCCTGCTCGAGAACCTCCTTCGACACGAGGACGGGCGGTTCGTGAAGGCGGCGGACGTGGAGGCGCTGGCGAAATGGGACCTTCGGGGCGCGGCGCAGAAGGAGATCTCGTTCGCCCCGGCGCGGGTTCTTCTGCAGGATTTCACGGGCGTGCCCGCCGTGGTGGATCTCGCGGCCATGCGGGACGGCATCGCGCGACTCGGCGGCGACCCCGGACGCGTCAATCCGCTCCAACCGGTCGAGCTCGTCATCGATCACTCGGTGCAGGTGGACTACTTCGGTCAGCCCAACGCGTTTCAACTGAACGCCGAGCTCGAGTTCTCGCGCAACAGGGAACGCTACGCGTTCCTGCGCTGGGGGCAGGGCGCGTTCCGCAATTTCCGGGTCGTCCCGCCCGACACGGGCATCGTCCACCAGGTGAACCTCGAGTACCTCGCGAGAGTGATCGTGTCGGAGGTCGACGGCGCGGCCTATCCGGACACGCTCGTCGGGACTGACTCCCACACGACGATGGTCAATGGGCTGGGCGTTGTCGGATGGGGCGTCGGCGGGATTGAGGCGGAGGCCGCGATGCTCGGCCAGCCGATCTCGATGCTGATTCCGAAGGTCCTGGGTTTCCGCTTGACGGGCGCCATGCTCGAGGGCGCCACCGCGACCGATCTGGTCCTCACCATCACCGAGCGTCTTCGCAAACACGGCGTCGTCGGCAAGTTCGTCGAATTCTACGGTCCCGGCCTGGCGGATCTGACCATTGCCGACCGGGCCACGCTCGGCAACATGTGTCCGGAATACGGCGCGACGATCGCCATCTTTCCGATCGACGAGATGACGCTCGACTACCTGCGCCTCACCGGACGGGACAAAGCGCGCATCGATCTCGTCGACGCGTACGCGAAGTCGCAAGGTCTCTTCAGGACAGCCGCCGATCCGGATCCGGTGTATTCGGAAACCATCGAGTTGGACCTGGCGACTGTCGAGCCGAGCCTCGCCGGTCCCAGGCGTCCGCAGGATCGCGTGTCGCTGAAACAGTCGAAGAGTGGTTTCCAGGCGGCGCTTGGTTCGCTCCAGGCCGGGGTGAAGAAGACCGCAGCGGCGGCGGTCGCTGTCGCGGAGAAGCCGTCCCTTCCCGAGCTGGATCACGGCTCGGTCGTGATCGCCGCCATCACGAGCTGCACCAATACATCGAATCCCAGCGTGATGATTGGCGCGGGCTTGCTCGCGAAGAAGGCCGTGGAGCGAGGGTTGACGCGTCAGCCGTGGGTCAAGACGAGCCTCGCACCCGGCTCCAAGGTCGTCACGGAGTACCTCGTCAAGGCCGGACTTCAGCCTTACCTCGATCAGCTCGGCTTCAATCTTGTCGGCTACGGGTGCACGACCTGCATCGGCAACAGCGGGCCGCTGCCCGACGATGTCTCAGCCGAAGTCGAGGCACGCAACCTCGTGGTCGCGTCCGTCCTGAGCGGCAATCGAAATTTCGAAGGCAGAATTCAGCAGCAGGTTCGCGCCAACTATCTGGCATCGCCACCGCTCGTCGTCGCGTACGCGCTCGCCGGGAAGATGACTATTGATCTCACGACCGAACCGATCGGTGTCGATCGGAACGGACAGCAGGTCTTTCTCCGCGAGCTCTGGCCGACCGAACGGGAGATCCAGGAAACGATGCTCAAGGCCGTGACGTCGGACTTGTTCCGCGAACAGTACTCCGACGTCTTCAAGGGCGACGAACGCTGGCAGAAGCTGCCGGTGCCGACAGGCGAGCGGTTCGTCTGGGACGAGAAGTCCACCTACATCCGCAATCCGCCGTTTTTCGAACACATCACGATGGAGCCGGCGCCCGTTCGAGACATTCAGGGTGCGCGCGTGCTCGCCTTGCTCGGCGACAGCATCACCACCGATCACATTTCGCCTGCCGGATCGATCAAGAAGGACAGCCCGGCGGGGACGTATCTGATCGCGCACGGCGTCGATCCGAAGGACTTCAACTCCTACGGCGCGCGCCGCGGGAATCATGAAGTGATGATGCGGGGCACGTTCGCCAACGTCCGGCTGCGCAACCAGCTCGCGCCTGGCACCGAGGGCGGCTGGACGACGCTCCAGCCCGGCGGCGACGTCATGACGATCTTCGACGCCGCGATGAAGTACCAGGTGGCTGGTGTCCCGCTCCTCGTGATTGCGGGCAAGGAGTACGGATCGGGTTCATCGCGCGACTGGGCCGCGAAGGGCACGTTGCTGCTCGGAGTGAAAGCAGTCATCGCCGAGAGCTTCGAGCGGATTCATCGCAGCAACCTGGTCAACATGGGCGTCCTGCCGCTGCAATTCGAGACCGCTGCGACGGCGGCGTCGCTCGGACTGAGCGGGCGGGAGCGATACGAGCTGACCGGCATCGAAAAGAGCCTCAAGCCCGCCGGCCAGGTGCGTGTTCGAGTGGTCAAAGACGACGGGACGGCAATCGAGTTCACCACGACGGCACGCATCGATACGCCCGAGGAGCTCGTCGCGTTCAGGCACGGCGGCATCCTGCCGTACGTCCTGCGGCAGCTGGTCGCGAAGCGCTGAGCGCCCGAGAGGCACGGAGCGCGAAGGCTTCAGTCGAGCGTATGGCGATTTCTGCTATTACTTCGTCCGAGATCAAGGCGCAGGCCAGACGGCTCGGGTTCGACGCGGTCGGCATCGCGCCGGCGGCTGCGCATCCCGAGCTGACGGTCTTTCGCGAGTGGCTCTCCCGAGGGTATGCCGCCAGCATGGCGTACCTCCACCGCAGCGCCGACCGCCGCGCCGACGTGCGAAGCGTCGTGCCGTCGGCGCGAAGCGTCATCGTCACGGCGACGGTCTACAACACCGATCGGCCCTATTCGGTCGAGTGCGACGATCGAGATCGCGCGCACATCGCCCGCTACGCGTGGGGCGACGACTACCACGACGTCATCGGCACGCGGCTTGACGCGCTCCTGGCGTGGATGCGCGCGGCGTCACCGGAACCGTTCGACGCGCGGGCGTACGTCGACACGGGCCCGGTCCAGGAACGCGTTTACGCGCAGTACGGTGGCATCGGCTGGATCGGCAAGAACACGTGCCTGATCAACCCGGCACTGGGCTCGTGGATTTTTCTCGCAGAAATCATCTGCAGTCTGCCTCTCGATCCGGACGCTCCGGCATTCGACCAGTGCGGAACGTGTAACTTGTGCATCGAGGCCTGTCCGACGCGCGCGCTGACGCCAGGTGTCCTCGATTCGAACAAGTGCATCTCGTATCTGACCATCGAGCACAGGGGCGACCTCGCCGAAACCGAACGGCGCGCGATTGGTACCCATGTGTATGGATGCGATATCTGCCAGGAGGTCTGCCCTTGGAACGCGGTCGCCCCGCGCTCGAGCGATAGGGCGTGGCAGCCGAGGCCTCTCTGGGATGCCCCAAGCCTTGCCACGCTGTCGGTGGCGAACGACGACGAGCTGCAGCATTCCCTGTCGGGAAGCGCGATGCGGCGCACGAAGGTCGAGGGATTCCGTCGCAACGTCGCAGCCGCGCTCGAGAACCGCCGTTGAAAATTGTGTCGCGATTTCGCTGGTTTCGTGGCACAACAAGGTGATGGGTTCGTCTTCGATCGCTCCGGCTTTCCTGCTGTCGATGCCGCAAATGCTCGACCCCAATTTCAGCCGAACCGTCGTGCTCCTGTGCACGCACACGCACGAGGGGGCGTTTGGCCTGGTGGTCAACCGCCCGTTGCTCACGAAGGGACGGGTGATGGTCAATCTCGATCCGCCTGTCGCGACCGACCGCGAACTCCAACTCTGGGTCGGCGGGCCGGTCGAGCCGCAGCGCAGCTCGATTCTCGTGGGCTCGGAACCAGACGAGTTGGGGATGCCCTCCGCCATGCGCGTCGCCGACGGTCTCTACCTCTCCACGGATCCCGAGCTGCTTCGACGAATGCTCGAACCCGAGCCGCCCGACTACGCCCGCCTCTTCGTCGGGTATTCGGGATGGTCGGCCGGGCAGCTCGAGGCCGAAATCGAGGCGTCGGCCTGGCTGATAAGCGATGTGGACCGCGAGATCATTTTCAAAACGCCCCCCGACCGGATGTGGGACACGGCGATTCGACGTCTCGGGGCGGATCCGAACACGCTCCAGATGTCGCGCGGCGTGCACTGACATCGGCTCCCGCAACTTGCCTTCGTGAGAGGATCGCGTCATGAAACCGATCGTTATCAGCCTCGTGCTCGTCGTGGGTGCGCTGGCGGTCGACATGCCCGCGGCTGAACAGCCGCCCATGCCCGATGCGGTAAAGCTGCAGGCGATGGCCGCGCGCTTCGCGCCGACCGATATGACGGCCGATCTGTCGACACTGTCGCCAGCTGACAGGCAGGTGATCGCGAAACTGGTCGAGGCGTCGAAAGTCGTCGACCTGCTGTTTCTGCGCCAGGTCTGGTCTGGCAACGAGGCGATGCTGATGGACCTCGCCGGCGACCAGTCTGCGCTCGGCCGCGCGCGACTCAAGTACTTCCTGATCAACAAGGGCCCCTGGTCGAGACTCGATCACAACGAGGCGTTTGTCTCGGGCGCCCCGCCGAAGCCGGCCGGCGCGAACTTTTACCCTGAGGGCGTCACGAAGGCGCAGCTCGAGGCGTGGATGCAATCGTTGCCTGAGGAGAATCGCGTTCGTGCCAACGGCTTCTTCACGGTGGTCCGGCGCACAGGCAACGGGTTCGCCGCCGTTCCGTACAACGTCGAGTATCAGGCCGAGCTGGGCCGTGCGGCTGTGTTGCTGCGCGAAGCGGCCGCATTGACGGCGGAACCGACGCTGAGACGCTTCCTGACCACGAGAGCTGACGCGCTGCTCTCGAACGACTACTACGAGAGTGACGTCGCGTGGATGGAGCTACAGGGACGGATTGAACCGACCATCGGTCCGTACGAGGTCTACGAGGACGAGCTCCTCAACTTTAAGGCGGCGTTCGAGGCCTACATCACCGTACGAGACGAGGCGGAGAGCGCAAAGCTCCAGAGATTCGCGGGTGAATTGCAGGACATCGAGGACCATCTGCCCATCGATCCGAAACATCGAAATCCGAAGCTCGGTGTGCTGGCCCCCATCGTCGTGGTCAACGAGATCTTTGCGGCGGGCGACGGCAACCGCGGAGTCCAGACCGCCGCGTTCAATCTGCCCAACGACGAGCGGGTCGTGCGCGAGAAGGGCGCCAAGCGCGTCATGCTGAAGAACGTCCAGGACGCGAAGTTCGCGAAAACGCTCGTGCCGATCTCCAAGGTGGTCCTGGCGACGGCCGATCAGAAGGATCTCGCGTTCGACGCCTTCTTCACCCACATCGTGGTGCACGAACTGATGCACGGCCTTGGTCCCCATAGCATCACGGTCGGCGGACGGCAGACGACGGTGCGGCAGGAACTCAAGGAAACCTACAGCACGCTCGAAGAGGCGAAGGCCGATATCTCCGGGCTCTTCGCCCTCCAGCACATGATCGACAAAGGCGTGGTGCCGCGTTCGCTCGAGCGCACGCTCTACACCACGTTTCTCGCGTCGGCGTTCCGCTCGATTCGCTTCGGCGTCAACGAAGCGCACGGCCGCGGCATCGCGATCCAGCTGAATTACCTGCTTGATCAGCGCGGGTTCGAGGTCAAGCCTGATGGCACGTTTGCCGTGAACGCCGCCAGAATCAAGGAGGGCGTGACGGGGCTGACGCGCGAGCTCATGACGATTCAGGCTGAGGGCGATTACCAGAAAGCCAAGGGCCTCGCGGACAGGCTCGGAATCGTTCGTCCAGTCGTGCAGAAGGCCCTCGACAAGCTGACTTCCGTGCCCGTGGATATCGATCCAAGATTTTCGACAGCCACACAATTGTTATCGCAGGATTCCGGACTGTCGAAATCGGCAGTAGCGCAATCGCGTTCCGGCGTCGGACAATAACCTTACCCCCGGTACTCACGGCGTTCGCGGGAAGACCGTGACGTCGACACTCCGAGTACTGATCATCGACGACGCCGAGCACGACGCCACGCTGGTGGTGCGCGCGCTCGTGGCCGCTGGCTACGAAGTGCGGTACGAACGGGTGTCGACGGCCGAATCGCTGGCGGCGGCCCTCGAGCGCGAGGTCTGGGACCTGGCGATCGCGGACTACACCCTCCGCGGCTTCAGCGGGATTGCGGCGCTGCGACTCGTCCGTCAGCAGCACGTGGATCTCCCGTTCATCTTCGTCTCCGGCACAGCCGGAGAGGACGCGGCCGTTGACGGGATGAAGGCAGGCGCGCACGACTACATCCGCAAAGGCGCGCTCAAGCGGCTCCTGCCCGCGGTCCGCCTGGAACTTCGGGAGGCCGCCGCCCGCCGCGAGCGGCGTCGGCTCGAGCAGCGCATGGCGCACCTGGCCTATCACGATGCGCTGACCGACCTGCCGAACCGCACGCTGCTCCATGATCGCCTGTCGCAGGCCATTCGTGCCGCTCATCGCATCGACGCGCTGGTCGCCCTTCTCGTTCTCGATCTCGACGGCTTCAAGGAGATCAACGATACGTACGGGCATCGCGCCGGCGATCGGGTCCTGCAGCACATCGCGCGGCGCATGCGGGCGATGCTTCGCGATGTGGATACCGTCGCCCGGCTCGGTGGTGATGAATTCGCGCTGGTGCTCCCCTCGACCGACCTGAACGGAGCGACGCAGACGGCGGGCCGCGTGTTGCAGGAGATCGAGCTGCCGTGCGCCGTCGATCACCGGCAATTGAGCGTTCGCGGGAGCATCGGCATCGCCTGCGGCCCCGAGCATGGCAAGTCGGCCGAACTGCTGCTGCAGCGCGCCGACATCGCCATGTATCGGGCCAAGAGCGACGGCGTCGGCATCGCGGTCTACGCGCCGAAGCGGGAGCGCCCGCACCAACGGCGCCGATCCGGCTGACACCGCGCGGCGCCCGGAGCCGATCGCTTGACCTTATACTTAAGTACAGGGTCACAATCAGGACATGTGGATCGGTCAGACCGCCAGGGAAGCGGGCGTCAACACCCAGACACTTCGCTACTACGAACGCCGGGGGCTGCTGCCGACGCCCCATCGCCGAGGCTCCGGGTACCGCGAGTACTCGGCGGACGCCGTCCGGATCGTCCGGTTCATCAAGCGGGCGCAGGAACTCGGCTTCTCGCTGGACGAGATCGAAGAGCTCGTTCGCCTCCGCGGCGTGAAGCGCGCCGGGCGTCAGCGTGTTCGCGCGATTGCGCAGCGCAAGATTCGCGAGATCGATCGCAAGATCGAACACCTGCAGTCGATGCGCGGAGCCCTCGATCACCTCGTGGGCGCGTGCGAGAGAGGCGGACAAGCGGAATGCCAGATCATCGAGGCGCTCAATGGTGACTGATCCTGTTTGCGGGATGACGGTCGATCCCGCGAAGAGTGCAGCGACGCTCACCCTCGACGGCACGTCGTACTTCTTCTGCTCGAAGGGGTGCGCGGCCAAGTTTCAGGCAGATCCGAAGAAGTACCTCGACGGCACGCGGGAACCCATGGCGCATGCGCCGGTCATCGCGATCGGCGGGCTGAAGCCGACACAACGCGCGCTCGGACCGCGCTACACGTGCCCCATGGATCCGGAAGTCATCAGCGATCGGCCTGGCGCGTGTCCGAAGTGCGGGATGGCGCTCGAGCCGATCGTCACGTCCGTCGCCGAGCTCACCGATGCCGAGAATCCGGAACTGGTGGACATGCGCCGCCGTTTCTGGGTGTCAGTCGTTCTCGGCGCGCCGGTATTCATCGTCACGATGGCCGACATGGTTGCGGGCGGAAGCATCGTCCATCGGCTCGGCATGGGCCCAGTGAACTGGATCGAGCTGGCGTTGGCCACGCCGGTCGTCTGGTATTGCGGCTGGCCGTTCTTCGAACGCATGTGGCGGTCATTCGTCAACCGCAGCCCCAACATGTTCACGCTCATCGGGCTGGGGGTCGGATCCGCGTATCTCTACAGCGCGGGGGTGACGCTCGCCGGCTCGGGTCACACCTATTTCGACACTAGTGTCGTGATCGTGGCGCTCGTGCTGCTGGGCCAGGTGCTCGAACTCCGGGCCCGACACCAGACGGGTGCCGCGATTCGGCAGTTGCTCGGCTTAACGCCGAAGACGGCACGTCTTGTGCGCAGCGATTCGCAGGGCCACAGCGTCGAGGACGATGTGCCGCTCGAGTCGATCCGGCCGGGCGACGTCCTGCGCGTGCGTCCCGGCGAGAAGATCGCCGTCGATGGCGTCGTGATTTCTGGGAGCGCGGCGGTTGACGAAGCGATGGTCACCGGCGAGTCCATTCCCGTCGAGAAGAGCGACGGCGCGCGTGTGATTGGCGCGACGATCGCCCTGAGCGGGACGTTCACGATGCGTGCGGATCGCGTCGGCAACGACACGATGCTCGCGCAAATCGTGCGGATGGTGTCGGAGGCGCAGCGGACGCGTGCGCCGATTCAACGCCTCGCCGATTCCGTCGCGGCGTACTTCGTCCCGGCGGTTGTCGTCACGGCGCTTCTGTCCTTTCTGGCGTGGATCCTCCTTGGACCGGAGCCGCGCGTGCCGAACGCGCTTGTTGCCGCCGTCGCCGTTCTCATCATCGCGTGTCCGTGTGCGCTGGGTCTGGCGACGCCGATGGCGATCATGGTCGGTACCGGCCGGGGCGCGAAGGCCGGCGTGCTCGTGCGCGATGCCGCCGCACTCGAACGGCTCGCGCGGGTCGATACGCTGGTGGTCGACAAGACGGGAACGCTCACTGAGGGGCGTCCGAGCGTCACGGCCGTGGACATCGTCCAGGGCTGGTCGGAAACGGACGTGCTCCGGCTGGCGGCCGCTGTGGAGCAGGGGAGCGAGCACCCGCTCGCGAAGGCCGTCCTCGACGCCGCGCGGTCTCGCGCGGTCGGCGTGCCGGCCCTGTCGAACTTCGAATCGGCGACCGGACTCGGTGTGAGCGGCGTCGTCGAGGGCAGGCGTGTCCTGCTGGGCAGCACGGCGTTGATGACCGCAAAAGGCGTCGACGTCTCCTGGCTCGCGTCTCGCGACCGCCGAGAGACGCCGGCAGGGCCAGACGGTTCTGCGGTTGCCGTGGATGGTGGTATCGCGGGCGTGATCGCGATGGCGGACACGGTGCGCGACTCCGCTGCCGACGCGATCACTCGATTGAAGCTCGAGGGTGTCCGCGTCGTCATGCTGACTGGTGACAACCGCGCGACCGCCGAGGCGATTGCCAGGAGTGTCGGCATCGACGAAGTCCGCGCCGAGGTGCTGCCGGACGCGAAGCGCGACGCCGTGGCCGCATTGCAGCAAGCGGGGCGCCGCGTGGCGATGGCCGGCGATGGCATCAACGACGCGCCGGCCCTGGCACAGGCTGACGTCGGCATCGCAATGGGCAGCGGAACCGACATCGCGATGGAGAGCGCGGGTATCACGCTCGTCAAGGGTGACCTTCGCGGCATCGTGCGCGCCCGTCGTCTTTCGCAGGCGACACTGAGAAATATTCGTCAGAACCTTTTCCTGGCCTTCGTGTACAACGTCATCGGCATCCCGGTCGCGGCCGGCGCGCTGTATCCGTTCCTCGGCATACTCATCGGTCCGATGTGGGCCAGCGCGGCCATGACGCTCAGTTCCGTTTCGGTCATTGCCAACGCGCTCAGGCTGCGTCATTACGATCTTTAGACAAGACAATCGGTTACAAGGCGACGATGACACGTCGCATATACTTTTGTTGTCAAATTTCTATGTTTCAGAGAGCGATTTGCATTGTTGCGCTAGCTACCACCGCGGCCGCCTGCTCGAGATCTGAAACCGCGCAGGCGCGCGGGCGGGACGACGGCACGAAGCCGATCAAGGTCGAAACCGTGAGCCAGCAGGCCGTCACCCGCTCGGTCGAAGTGGTCGGCACGCTGGCCGCCGTTGACGAAGTGACCGTGTCGTCCGAAGCGGACGGGGTCGTCAATCGGATTCTCCACGACCTGGGCGATCGCGTCCACGCCGGTGATGCCCTCGTCGAGCTCGATCGCGAGAAGGCCGAGTACAACCTGACGCAGCAGCGAGCGGCGCTGGCGCGCGCGCTCGCGCAGTACGGTGCGCCGGATCCTGCGCATCTGCCCGCGGTCGAGCGAACCCCCGACGTGCAGAAAGCCAGGGCCGAAATGGTGCAGGCCCAGCAGTCGTACGACCGCGCCAAGGAACTGATGAATCGTCAGCTGGTGCCGCGCCAGACGCTCGACGATGCGGACGCCGTGCTGCAGTCGAAGAAAGCGGGCTACGAACTGTCGCTGCAGAACGCGAAGAACCTCGAGGCGAACATCATGGCCGCGGAAGCGGCCATGAAGCTCGCCGATCGTCAGCTGCGCGACACCTACATCCGTGCGCCGTTCGATGGGTACGTGCAGCGGCGATTCGTCAATGTCGGGCAACTCGTCAAGGGTTCGGGCGTCCCGGTGCCGGTGATGGCGGTCGTGCGCGTCGACCCGCTGAAGGTCACCAGCGAGATTCCCGAGAAGATGGTCCCGTGGATCAGCGTCGGCCAGGCCGTCGAGCTCCACGTGGACGCCTATCCGGACAAGGCGATCGCCGGCAGGATGTCGCGAATCAGCCCTGCCGTGAACACGGCGACGCGCGCATTCCCGTTCGAGGCGCTCGTGCCCAATGGCGACGCGCTGCTGAAACCAGGCACCTTCGCGCGGGTCAGAGTCCAGACGAACAAGACGGATCAGGTGCTCACGCTGCCGTACTCCGCGCTGCAGTACCGCTACGGCGTCAACCGCGTTTTTGTCGTCAACGGCGACCGGCTCGTCGCCAAGGAACTCCGCGTCGGGGAGCGTCTCGGTGATCGTATCGAGATCGTCAGCGGCGTCAACGCCGGCGATCCTGTCGCGATGACCGATGTCGACAAGCTCGTGGACGGCTTGAAAGTGAGCGTCGGAGCCAAGGCGGAATAGCCATGTTGTCTGAACTCTGCGTCCGCCGGCCGGTCTTCGCCACGATGCTCGTGATGTCGCTGGTCGTGACCGGGATCTTCTCCTTCCGCAGTCTCGGCGTCGATCTCTTCCCGCGCGCAGATCCGGCAACCGTCAACGTCTCGCTTTCGCTGCCAGGCGCGAGCCCGGACGAGATCTCGTCGTCGGTGATCGAGCCGATGGAAGAGGCGATCAGCGGCGTCTCGGGCATCGACGAAATCTCCGCGCGCATCAGCGAGGGCGGTGGCAACATCACGGTCCGCTTCGTCCTGGAACGCGATCTGAACGACGCGACCAACGACGTCCGGGAGAAGGTCGCCGGCGCCATCAAGCGCGTGCCGCCGGAATTGCTCCCGCCCGTGATCACGAAGGTGGATCCCGACGCGGACCCGGTCATGTCGCTCATGGTGTCGTCGGACGCGATGAGCCTGCGAACGCTCACCGAGATCGCGGACAAGCAGGTGTCGCGGTCTATTCAGACCGTCAACGGCGTCGGCCAGGTCACTATCGCGGGCACCCGCGCGCGCGAGATTCACATCGTGGTCGACATCCAGAAGCTCAACTGCGTACGGGCTGTCGATCGCGCAGGTGCGTGACGCCGTCGTGGACGAGAACGTCGAAATCCCGGGTGGCGCCATCGAACAGGGCAAGGGCCAGCTGCTGCTCCGGACGCTCGGCCGGATCGACGCCAGCCAGGACTTCAACAACATCGTCGTGGCGACGATGAACGGCACGCCGATTCGGGTATCGGACGTCGGCTACGCCGAGGACAGCTTCGAGCGGCCCACCTCGTCGGTCTGGTACGGCGACAAGCCGGCCGTCCAGCTCGACATCCGGCGCGCAATGGGCGAGAACACCGTGGCAGTGGTCGAAGGCGTCCGCGCGCGGATGCCCTCCATCCAGCGCTCGCTGCCGAAATCGGTCAAGTTGACGTGGGTCCGCGACGACTCGAAGTTCATCTACGCGTCGATCGCCTCGCTCGAGGAGCACCTGATCTTCGGGTCGCTGTTCGCGGCCATCGTCGTGTTGTTCTTCATCCGCAACATCCGGGCGGTCATCATCTCAGCGCTTGCGATTCCGGCCTCGATCATCTCGACGTTCACGCTGATGAACATCATGGGGTTCACGCTGAACAACATGACACTGCTCGGCATCACGCTCGCCGTCGGTATCGTCATCGACGACGCGATCGTGGTCCTGGAGAACATCTTCAGATACATCGAAGAAAAAAACTGCACGCCCTTCGACGCCGCCATCCAGGGCACGCGCGAGGTCGCGCTCGCGGTCATGGCCACGACGCTCTCCCTCGTCGTCATCTTCCTGCCGATCGCGTTCATGAACGGCTACGCGAAACGCTTCATCAATCCATTCGGCTGGACGATGGCGTTTTCGATCATGGTGTCGATGCTCGTGAGCTTCACGCTCACGCCAATGCTCAGCTCGCGCTTCCTGAAGCTGTCTGACGCCGTCGCCGACCACAAAACGAAGGAGAAGGGGTTCTTTCACTGGCTCGACCTGTGGTACGCGCGGCAGGTGAACTGGGCGCTCGATCATTCCGGTGTCATCATCGCGATCTCGGTCGTGGCGTTCCTGCTCACGTTTCCGCTGAATCGGATGGTGGGCCGCGAGTTCACGCCCGACGAGGATCTCGGCGAGTGGACGATTCACATGGACGCGCCCGAAGGCACCTCGCTCCAGGGCAGCGAGGAGATGGCGTTCAAGTTGCTGAAGGAGCTCCAGGGGATTCCGGGCGTCGCCGACATCGAGCCGCTCGTGAATCCGGGCGGCAGCGGTGTGGTCGGCGGCGGCGGTGGCAGCAACGTGACCCACGTGCACTTCAATGTGCAGGCGCTGCCGATCGAGGATCGCAAGCAGACGCAGGCGCAGATGATGGCGGAAATGCGCCGCCGGCTGGCCAAGTATCCAGCGTACCGGCCGAGCCTCACCTCGCGCAACGCGCTGGGCAGCGGCGAGGGTGCCGGCGGCTACGGGATCTCGCTGAACATTCTGGGTCCAGACCTCCCGCAACTGACCGATTACTCGCTGAAAACCCTCGCCACGTCGCAGCAGACACCGAGCCTCGTCGATCCAAAACTGAGTCTCAGCGTGTCCAACCCTGAGATTCACGTCGCGGTGGATCGGCGCCGGGCGGCCGACCTCGGGGTACGGATGGCCACGATCGGTAACACGCTCCGGCTCGCCGTCTCGGGCGACGATCAGATTTCCTTCTACAAGGAAGGGCAGGAGCAATATCCGGTCAAGGTCCGCGTCCTCGAGAACCAGCGGCGCGACGCGCAGGAGATCGGCCGTCTGACGGTGCCGTCACCGATCGGCCCCGTCCGCATCGACAACATCGCGCGCATCGAGGCCGGGCTTGGGCCGAGCGCACTGCAGCGGTCAAATCGCCAGTTCACCGTGCAGCTGAACGCGAGTGTGGCGCCCGGGCACGCGCTCGACGAGGCGTCGAACGACATTCGCCGCATCATGGCCGACCTGAGCCTGCCGCCGACGATGTCGTTCCGGCTGCAGGGACAGTCGAAAATTCTCGACGAGACGACGACGAATCTGATCCTGGCGATCGCGCTCGCGATGATCTTCGTCTACATGGTGCTCGCAGCACAGTTCGAGAGTTTCATCCAGCCCATCGTCATCATGCTGGTGCTGCCGATCTCCGTGCCGTTCGCGCTCTTCACGCTCTGGATCACGCACCGGACGCTGAACCTGTGGAGCGCGCTCGGTATGCTGCTCCTGTTGGGGATCGTGAAGAAGAATTCCATTCTGCAGGTGGACTACGCCAACACGCTCCGCGCGACGGGCATGCCGCTCCGGGAGGCGGTCGTCGACGCCTGCCGGACTCGACTCCGGCCCATTCTGATGACGACGTCTGCGATCATCGCCGGCCTGATTCCTACCTCGCTGGGTCTCGGCATCGGAGGCACGGGCCGCGCGGCAATTGCCGTCACGGTGATTGGTGGCCAGTCGCTCTGTCTCTTCCTGACGCTGCTCCTGGTACCGGTCGCCTACGTGAAGTTCGACGCGCTCGAGCAGATGGGGCTGAGCCGCCGGTGGAAGGACTTCATCGGACGAGCAAAGACGGCCGTTGGCATGCGCCCGGCGCCGGCAGAATAGGAAACACGTCGGGATTCGTGACTCGCGGTTCGGGATTCGACTCATGATCAGAATTCTGGCTCTGGCTCTTCTGGCGTCCGTTGCCCTGGCCGCGCAGACCGCCACCGACCCGGACACCCTTTCGAAGATTCGCGACGAAGGTCTGCAGCGGTCCGAAGTCGATCCGGTCTTCACCGAACTGACCGTCGAGATCGGTCCACGCCTGACGGCCTCTCCTGCCCACAAACGCGCGGCGGAATGGGTGCGCGCACGCCTGGAATCCCGCGGGCTGTCGAACGTCCACCTGGAACCGTGGAAATTCGGGCCAGGCTGGACGGCCGAGAAAATCACGATCGAGATGATCGAGCCGCGATACCTCCCGCTCATCGGGTACGCGGACGGCTGGTCGGCGTCCACGAAAGGTGAACTCGTCGCGTCCCCCGTGTTCGTCGGCGACAAATCGCCCGAGGACATCGCCGCGATGGCGTCGTCGCTCAAGGGCGCGATCGTGATGACGCAGCCGATCCTCACGAACTTCGTCCGCAAGGATCGGCCGCAGCCGAGCGAAGCCAGTTACCAGCCCATGTCCGCCGCGTACGCGACGAGCGTGGGCAACCAGGGCGGCCGGGGCGCGCAATCGGTCGCGCAGCGGATGGCGCAGGCCGTGCGTGACGCAGGCGCCGGTATCATCGTCAAACCGAGCATCGGCGAGCACGGCACCGTATTCGTCACCGGACGCGTTGGCGGACCTGAAACCGTCCCCTCGGTGACGCTCGCGGCGGAGCACTACAACATGATCGCGGGGATGATGAAGCGGAACATCCCCGTCAAGCTGCGCCTCAACGTCCAGACGCATTTCTACGATGCCGACGGCGGGAACGCCTACAACGTGATCGCGGAGCTCCCCGGTGTCGATCCCGCCGTCAGGGATGAGATTGTGATGATCGGCGGCCACCTCGACTCGTGGCACACCGGCGTGGGCGCGACCGACAACGCGGACGGCTCGACAACCGTCATCGAGGCGATGCGGATTCTGAAGGCGGTCGGTGCGCGGCCACGGCGCACGATCCGCGTCGCGCTGTGGGGTGGGGAGGAGCAGGGACTCCTCGGGTCGAAGGCCTGGGTCGCCGAGCACCTGGCGGGCGAGAAGAACGCCGCCGCGCGTGCGAAATTCGACGTCTATTTCAACATCGACAACGGCACCGGTCCGATCTACGGCTGGTACCTCCAGAACATGCAATCGGTGTCGTCGTTGTTCGATGCCTGGCTCGCGCCGCTGAAGGATCTGCAGGCACGCCGCAACGTCATCGAGCCGGTCGGGTCGACCGATCACCTCAGCTTCACCGACGTCGGAGTTCCGGGCTTCAACCCGATTCAGGACTACGTCAACTACGACATCCGCACGCATCATACGAACGTCGATACCATCGATCGCGTGAACACCGCAGACATCCGACAGGCGGCCATCGTCATGGCCACGTTCGCCTACCGCGCCGCGATGGCCGACCAGAAGATTCCAAAGCCCGGCTCGCCGGCCGCGACGCCGCGGGAGTAGCACGCCGGCCAGTTCAGTTCGAGGCGCTACTCGTAGCTGATTCGCACCTGCGCCTTGCCCTTGTCCACGTCGATGGTGGTCTCGTCGAGGTTCTGGAGCACCGTGTCGAGCTGCGAGAGATCCAGCTTGGACCAATCGATATCGACGCCGTGATCCCGCAGGTGCTGGCTGACGGCATCGCCGTCCTTGTGGGCAAATCGAGGGAAGATCGCGCCCAGCCTGACGCCGCCGCGCACGAGCGCTATCGGCACGCGGATGCTCACCTGTTTGGGCGGCTTGCCGTCGCGAGCGGCTTTGTCGACGGTCACGCGAATCCAGCGCGCCGCCTGCTTGCCCGTCGATTCCGAGGACGTCGTGGTTTCCGATTCCAGTGACGCAGCACCGAGGGCCTTCAGCAGCTGATCGGCATCGTCAACGGTGATCTTGCCCTGCGAGAGCAGGTCGAGGATCCGACGGCGATGGTCATTTTCGGTGGCGGTCATGGTCGGGCCTCTTCAGGCGCGCGACGACGTCGCGCGCGGTCAATTCGCCGCGTTCGAGTTGCGAGAGCAGTTCGCTCGTGGACGACGGCGGCGGCGGGTCCAGTTCGGCGAACGGCAGCTGAGCAGCGATGCGATTCAGGCGGTTCTTGATCGTCGGATAGCTGACGCCGAAGGTCTGTTCCATTTCCTTGATCGACCCGTGACTGCGGACGAAGGCGGCCACGAACACCTGATCCTCCGCAGGGAGCTGGGCGAGGGGAGGGGGGTCGAAGTCACCGTCGATCCGCACGCCGGTTTCGATGATCCGGACGCGTTCGATCGTGAGCCGGGCGCCAGCGGTTAGGCGGGTCAAGGCCTGCCAGTCCTGAGACATATGAATAAAATATAGCCAGAAACTTAAGTAAATCAATATGTAGATTCATATAATTAATTAATGAAGGCAAACCATTGAGGAAGGCCCACTTAGCGTGAAGCGAATAGACCCGCTGTTCGAAGGGTGGAAAATGCAGACGCTGAGGAACGTCGAGGCAGGAGGCGGCCGAGGGCGCAGGAGCGAGCGCCCCATTAGCGCCAGCCGGTCAGTTCATCGAGCAGGATCCGGGTCCACGCGGATCGCCGCAATGGCCGCACGCGCCGACTGGCGCGTTGAATGACTTTTCGCCGCTTCCGCCCGCGACGGCGAACACCGACAACAGCTTCTGGAGATCCTCGCTCTTGCACGACGGACACCTTGGCGACTGCCCGTCCCGCGTCAGGTACTCGAAGTGACGACCGCAGCCGCGGCATTCGTATTCAAAAAGAGGCATAAGGTATTCTACGCGACTGATGCCGATTCTCGCCGCCGTGATGCCGGCGCCACGGGTGCCGGTCGAACTGCGCGAGTTTCCGGAGCCTGCGCTGGAAGACGGCTCGGTCCTGCTGCGCACGATGTTTTCCGAGGTCTGCGGCACGGACGTGCACATCTGGCACGGCCGCCTGGCAGGCGTCCCGTATCCGATCATTCCCGGTCACGTGTCAGTCGGGATCGCGGCGAAAGTGCGCGGCCGTGTGCGCGGGGTCGACGGCCAGGATGTGCTTGAAGGCGACACGCTGGCATTCTTCGATGTTCACCGGACATGCGGACGCTGTCGCGCGTGCGCGGTGACGCGGACCCCGACGCGCTGCGAGTCTCGTCGCGTCTACGGCGTCACGGACCCGGCCTCCGAAGGGCTTTTCGGTGGCTGGTCGCAAGCCATCTACCTGGAGCCGGGCGTCGCGCTGTCGCGCCTGCCGACCGGCGTACCGCCGCAGACGTACATCAGCGGCGGGTGCGGGCTGATCACGGCCGTCCACGCGATCGATCGCGCGTCGCTGACGCTCGGTGACACGGTGCTCGTTCAAGGAACGGGTGCCGTCGGCCTCAGTGTCATCGCGCTCGCGAAGCTCTCGGGGGCGACGTGCGTCGTCGCATTCGGCGCGCCGGCGGACCGGCTCGCGCTGGCGGCGTCGATGGGTGCGGATGCGGTCGTCGACGTGCAAACGACATCAGCCGCGTCGCGGCGCGAGAGGATCCTGGAGCTGACGAACGGTCTCGGCGTGGATGTCGCCGTCGAAGCCGCCGGATCGGCGCGGGCCGTCGAGGAGGCGCTCGATCTGATTCGTGATGGCGGGCGCTACGTCATCGCCGGCCATTACACCGATGCGGGACCGAGCTCCATCAACGCGCACCAGCAGATCAACCGGAAGCACCTGGAGATTCGCGGCTGCTGGGGCAGCGAGGTCGGTCACTTCGTGCGCGCCCTTCGCATCCTCGATCGCCACCATCAATCCATTCCCTGGCGGACCATCGGCGCAAAGACGTACCCGCTGGCCGGCCTGAACCAGGCACTGGCGGATGCCGAAGCCATGCGCCTTCCGAAGGCGCTTGTCCAGCCCAACTGACCGCCCTGCGGCGCTGCGCGTTGCTGCCGGCGCGCTCGGATTCCGAGCGCTTTCAGCCGTCCTCGCGTTGCTCATCAACATTGCGTTTCCGCTGGACGCTCCCCGGCAGATGACGGTCTACAGCACACCGAGTCCGTTCTGGGACACGTTCGCCCGGTTCGACAGCGGCTGGTACGAAGGCATCGCGCGTGACGGCTACAGCTACGCGGAAGGCGGGCGCAGCAACATCGCGTACTTCCCGGTCTACCCGATGCTGATGCGCCATGTCGGCCGCCTCTTCGGCCGTCATCACGCCGCCTACTATCTGGGCGGCATCGTGGTCTCGTGGACGTCGTTCGTGCTCGCCATGGTGGTCCTCTACTACCTCGCGCGTCTCGATCTGCCGAGGCGTCGGGCCGAACGAGCCGTGCTCCTGACGGCGATTTTTCCGTTCGCGTTCTTTTTCGGCGTCATCTACAGCGAGAGCACGTTTCTCCTCTTCGCGGTCCTGGGGTTTTATCTGTTCCGAACCCGGCGCTGGCTGACGGGTGGTGCGGCGGCGGCGGTTGCGATCGCCACGCGCGTCACCGGTGTGCTGATGTGGCCCGCCCTGGCCTGGACGGCGTGGCGAGCGGCCGAACCGGCACCCCGCGACCGGGCGATTGCGGCGGCAGGCCTTGCGCTCTCACTCGTCGGGTTCGTCTGGTACTGCGCGTACGTCTACACGCTGAGCGGCAACCCATTCGAGTGGGCCGCGACGCTGCAGCGATGGAACTACCAGATCGGTGGCGCGCCATGGACGGCGCCCTTGACCCTCGTCAGCCGGCTGGTGACGCACCCGTACGCCTTTCTCGCCGGCGAACGTGTCGGGATCTACGACGTGCTGTACGGCGTGACCGGCATCCTGTTTCTGATCGCGGTCCCGTTCGTGTGGCGGCGGTTCGGGGCGGGTTACGGTTTGTTCGTGCTGACGAACCTGCTGCTGCCGCTGTCGTCAGGGGTGTTCGAAGGCGTCGGCCGTTACTGCTCGATCCTGTTTCCCTGTTTCATCTGGCTGGCGTCGCTTCAATCGCGTGTCGTCGGAACGACCCTCATCGTCGTCTTCGCGCTGTTCTACACGCTCGGTCTCGCGCTCTTCACGACGATCCATCCGCTGTTCTGAACGCCCGGCTGAAGCCTTCGCGCTCCGCCGACGGGATGGTCCGCGGCAATTGGCTGCTCAGCGAAGCTCGTACAGCGCGACGTCTCCCTCTTCTGCGAGGAGCGCGAGGCCGTCAGCGCGTCGCACGGCGTCAGCGGTTTCGTTGTCCGTCCAGTCGCGCAGCGCGCGGTCGTGCACGAAGACGTGCGTGACGCCAAGAGTGCGCAGCGCATCGATGGATCGCGCATCAGGGAAATGCTCGAGCGCCTGCGCGTGCCGAACGAAGGAATCGGGCGTCAGGCCGCTGTAGCCGTTCAGCATCGGGCGCCAGTGGTCGATTGAATGCAGCAGATACGGCGCATGCTTGAACACGCGGTCGACTGGGTAAAAGGGGAATTCGGCCACGATGGCCCTTGAGTCCCGCAGCCGGCCGTGGATGGCGGCCACGGGTTCGGGGTTGACGTATTCAAGGGGGGCCGAGAGCGCGTCGATATTTGCGCAGCAGAAGATGGCGATGACCGCCGCAGGCATCCAGTTCGCTCGGGGCCACGTCCTGCGAAGATGCGCGACGCCGTAGCCCGCAAGGATGGCGGCGGCGACCGTCGCGAGGTATCCGAATCTCGCCACATTCCGGATGCCCTGCAGAGGCAAGAGCATCCGGTAGAGGAACGCCTGGCCTGGGAGCGCCGGGCCCAGAGACAGCGCGACGCCGACGACACCGAACGCGACGGCCATTCGCGCGCGACGATCGCGGAACGCGATGCCTGACGCCAGCGAGACGGCCGCAAATATCAGCGCCGTCGCGCCCGGAAACAACGCCGTCGTGCCGCCGAAGAACCGTGCGCTCCACGTGCCAAAGTGCACACGGGCCGGCGATGCCAGATAGTCCCGCGCGGAAGCGGAATACAGCGCAATCTCGTCCAGCGACCGCACGCGGCCAAGTCTGGCGTAGGGGAGCAGGGCGGGGCCGAGCACGAGGAGTGACATCGCCGCCGCAAGGGCGACACGCGTGACGGTTCCGAGCGTTCGGCCTCGTCGCCAGACGTCCGGGCGCACCAGCCAGGCTGACGCAAGCGCGACCATCGTGATGACCAGCGAGTAGTACGCCGTGATGCCGGTCAGCGCCACGCAGGTGGCGAGCCAGAACACCGACGAGGCCGGACCCTCGTCCGAGATCACTTCGTCGAACGTGAGGAGCGCGAGCGGAAGGAACTCGACGTGCAGCGCCTGCAACTGCGGCAGTCGCGTCAGCGTGTGCGCATTGAATGCGATGATCACGCCGCCGACGATCCCGGCGGCCAGATCGCCGGTCCATCGGCGAATCAGGATGCAGCCGGCCCAGCCCGTCAACGTCAGGCCGACAAGCACCAGCAGGTTGTACTCGAGCGTCGGCGAGCCACCCAGCCACAGAATGGGCGCGCCGATGGCGGCCGGAACGATCAGGTACTCGGAGTACGCCAGCGTCCGCGGATCCGGGTAGAAGATGTTGGCGTCCACGAGGCGCAGCGGGTCGTGGAAGGCCTGGTGCGCCACCCAGGACAGCGTCCACTGGTTGAGCATCGCGTCCGCGTTGTCATGGCGCGAGAGTCGCGCCGGCGCTGACGCCAGCGGCCAGGTGTGGACCACCGCAAGAAGCGCGAAGAGGGCGAACGTCCTTGCCAGCATGGGCGCGGGGAGAACTGATCGACGCGAGGCCGAGGGGCCGCGAGCGGTGTCTGAGGGATGGATGCGGCGATTATGCGCGATTTCCGCCCTCATCGCGTGGGGGCATGTTCGTCAGCGGCGAGGCTGCCGGCCCTTGTTCCGGACACCCACGCCCAGGAGCGCCTATCCGATGCGGATCGGCTCGTGGAGGCCGGCTGCTACGACTGCGAGACCGGTTTCTATCTCGGCCTCGTCCTCGCCGACCAGCGACCGTGGCCCATGGCGGCCGACGTGCTGGTCTCGACGGTCCAATGCCTGAATTCGGTCGAACTGCGGCTCGTCGAAGAGATCGGCGAGCTCCGAACGTCGAGCGATCCTCCAGCCCGTCAGGAACTCCAGATCGCTCGCCCGCGAGATCCTCTCGCGCTTGAAGTAAGTTGCGACCAACCAACAACCAACAACTGACAACCAAAGTCTGCGATACTGGAGGGATGTCTTCGGTCGCAAATCCCCACCGACGCAACGTCGCGATCATCGCGCACGTCGACCACGGGAAGACCACCCTGGTCGATGGGTTGCTGCATCAGAGCGGGACGTTCCGGGCCAACGAACGCGTGGCTGAGCGCGCGATGGACAGCAACGAACTCGAACGCGAGCGCGGCATCACCATTCTCGCCAAGAACACCGCGGTCCACTATGGCGACATCCTCATCAACATCGTCGACACGCCGGGTCACGCGGATTTCGGTGGAGAGGTGGAACGGACGCTGTCGATGGTGGACGGCGTGATGCTGCTCGTTGACGCGTCGGAAGGTCCGCTGCCGCAGACGCGATTCGTGTTGCGAAAGGCGCTCGAACGCCGACTGCCGCCGATCGTCGTGATCAACAAGATCGACCGATCGGATGCCAGACCGAAGGAAGTACTCAACGAAATCTACGATCTGTTCATCGACCTCGACGCCACCGAGGAACAGCTGGATTTCCCGGTGCTCTACACGAACGCGAAAATCGGATCATCGAGCCTGGATGTCGCAACGCCGGGCACCGACCTGCGCCCGCTGTTCGACACCATCGTCTCCCATGTGCCGCCACCCCGCGGGAATCCCGATGCCCCGCTCCAGCTGCTCGTCGCCAATCTCGATTCGAGCGACTACGTGGGACGAATTGCGATCGGTCGCATCTTCAACGGGCGCGTCAAGATTGGCGATCAAGTGGCGGTCTGCAAACTCGATCAGGCCGTGCAGGAAACCAAGGTCACGAAGCTGTACGCGTTCGACGGCTTGAAGCGCATCGACATTCAGGAGGCATCGGCCGGCGACATCGTGTGCCTGGCGGGTATCGCCGACATCACGATCGGCGAGACGATTGCCGACGCCGAGCACCGAATCGCCATTCCGCCCGTGGCCATCGACGAGCCGACGGTGTCGATGATTTTCGGCGTGAACACGTCGCCGATGGCCGGCCGTGACGGTCAGTACGTGACGTCCCGCCAGCTGCGCGACCGGCTCGACCGCGAGCTGCTCGGCAACGTGTCCATCCGGCTCGAACCCACGGACTCGCCCGAGCAGGTCAAGGTCGTTGGACGCGGCGAGCTGCAGCTCTCGATCCTCATCGAGATGATGCGGCGCGAGGGCTACGAGCTCCAAGTCTCTCGCCCAGACATCGTCACCAAGGACGCGGGCGGGACCATCGTCGAGCCCGTCGAAGAGCTCGTGATCGACGTACCCGAGGATCATCAGGGAGTCGTCATCGCCCAGGTCGGCGAGCGCAAGGGCGTCATGACGAAGATGGTGAACAACGGCGGCGGTCGCGTCCGGCTCGAGTTCAGGATTCCGGCCCGCGGACTCATCGGCTTCAGGTCCCAGTTCATGACCGACACGAAGGGCACGGGGATCATGAACCACATTTTCTCGAGCTGGGAACCGTGGCATGGCGCGATTCCGTCCCGCGCGAACGGCGCGCTGGTCGCGGATCGCGCCGGGGCGACGACATCCTACGCGATCTTCAATCTTCAGGAGCGCGGCGAGATCTTCATCGATCCGGCGACGCAGGTCTACGAGGGGATGATCATCGGCGAGAACGCGCGGCCGAACGACATGGACGTCAACGTCACGAAAGAGAAGAAGCAGACGAACATGCGCGCGTCGACCGCCGACGAAGCCATCCGCCTTATCCCGCCGCGACGCCTCGGGCTCGAGCAGGCGATCGAGTTCATCAACGACGATGAACTGGTCGAGATCACGCCGTCGAGCATCCGGCTGCGCAAACGGATTCTCGCGGCGAACATGCGCCCGAAAAAGGCAGAGTAGAATCAGTCAGTGCTGAAGCGCAGAACCACCGGGTCGGTCGTGTGTCCGTCGTGCGGATCGCTTGTCGGCGTTCGCGATGAGAAGTGCTACACCTGCGGGCGCGCCAATCCGGGACTGTGGGGGTTCGGACCCGCGCTTCGACAACTCGGCGCGGACTTCGGCTTTGCGCCGCTCGTCATCGGCAGCTGCTCGGTGATCTATGCCTTGATGCTACTCGCGTCCGGCAGCGGCATGCAGGTGGCGGGCGGGGCGATGTCGTTTCTCGTTCCCAGTCAGCAGGCCATGCTGATGTTCGGCGCGAGCGGCGCGTTCCCGGTGTTCGTGCAGGGTCACTGGTGGACGCTCCTGACCGCGAGCTGGCTGCACGGCAGCTTCCTCCACATCCTGTTCAACATGATGTGGGTGCGCGATTTAGGTCCCGCTCTCGTGGAAATGATCGGCGCACCGAGAACGGTCATCGTCTACGTCGTGTCCGGCATCTGTGGATTCCTGCTCAGCTCCGTGATGCCGTACGCGCCGATTCCAATTCCATTTTTCGGGGGCGCGCCGCTGACGCTGGGTGCCTCGGCGTCAGTGCTCGGATTGCTCGGCGCGCTGCTGCACTACGGCAGAAAGAGCGGCAGCCGCCTGATACACTCCACGGCCCTCAACTACGTCCTGATTCTGTTCGTCATGGGCTTGTTCATGCGCGGCGTGGACAACACGGCGCACCTCGGCGGGTTTCTCGGCGGCTACGGTGTGTCAGCGCTCTTCAACCCGCTGACGCGGGAGAAGGGCGATCACCTGATCATCGCCCTCGTGCTGCTTGCCGCGACGTTCCTGGCGCTCGTCTACACGGTCTTCACCGCGCTGCCGATCGGTCGCTGAGCGTCTACAGTCGCGCGGCTGAAGTCTCGCGCTCCATCAACGCTCGGCTGACGCCTCGCGCTCCGAGGAATTCCGCAATCCGCAATCCGCAATCCGAAATGTCTATTTCTTGTTCGCCAACTCTTCGTCGATGATCCGTTTGAACGCGTCGAAGGGCTGAGCGCCGCTCAGCATCCGGCCGTTGATGAAGAACGCGGGCGTCCCGTTGACGCCAGCCTCCTCGCCATCTTTGGTGTCCGCATCGACAAGCGCCCTGAACTTATGGGTGTCAACGCACGAGTTGAACTTCGCTGCGTCGAGTCCCAGGTCGGCCGCGTGCTGCTTCAGATCGCTGTCGCTGAGCTTCGTCTGCTGCTCGAACAGCCGATCGTGATACGGCCAGAACTTGCCCTGGTCCGCCGCGCACGCAGACGCCTCCGCCGCGGGCTTCGCGTTCGGGTGAGTCGGCAACGGATAGTGGCGGTACACGAACCTGATCTTGTCGCCGTACGTCTTCAGTACCTGATCGACGGTCGCGTGAGCGCGGAGACAGAACGGGCATTGAAAGTCCGAGAACTCGATCAGCAGGATGGGTGCGCCGCTCGCGCCTTTCGACGGACCGTTGGCTGCCGACACCTGCTGGCGCGGCGGCTCGAGCATGACGCGCACCGGTGTCTTCAGCTTGAGCGAATCCACGTACCGCTGACGCGCGTCTTCCATACGCTCCTGGATCAAGTACGCGCGAATCGGCGCGCGCACCTGATCGAGCGGCGCGCCCTGCACGCGACCCTGGTTCGCCTGATACCAGTTCACGACATCGACATCGCCGACTGGCGCGACCTTGTCGCCAATCTCCTTTTCGACCAGCGCGGATCGCTCGATGCCGCGGGCTTTCGCCTCCTGGTCCATCAGCTTGTTGGCGACAATGTCTTCGATCGCCAGCCGCCGGGATTCGTAGAGTGCCTGGCCGAGTTTCAAACTGCCAAAATTCGTCGCCGGCTGCTGCAACGCACGCTCATCGACCTCGGCCAGCGTAATCGAGGTGGAGCCGACGGTGGCGACGACGTCCGAAGCGGACTGTGTCTTCGGCGGTTGAGCCGACGTCGAGGAACAGGCGGCGCCGAGCAGCACGCTCGAGATCAGCAGGTGTCTCATGTGGATTCCAGTGTCATGACCCGATCGCTCGGCTGAAGCCTCGCGCTCCGGCGGTGACTTATCACGGCGCACCGAGCCGCTGCGGGAGATCCGCGATTACGTAGGCCATCACCGCAACGGCAGCGGCGCACCGGGCCATGTCGGTCGGGTCGATCTTGTCGATCGTGTCCGCCGGCGTGTGGTGCACGAGGAAGTACTTCGACCCTTCGACGTCGAGAGACATCGCTGGAATGCGGGCCTCCTGAACGCTGGGACCGATGTCCGCGCCGCCGCCGCCCGGCGAGATCTGGTTGGCGGCAATCCCGGTCAGCAGCGTCGCGATCGCACGAACCGTGTCGCGCGCAGTGTCGTTGCCCGTGAACCCGAAGCCGAGCGGACGGAACACGCCTCCGTCGGATTCCATCATCATCACGTGCCTGGACAGCTCGTCGCGATGGTGTTCGCGATACGCCTGACCGCCGCGTCCGCCGTTCTCTTCGTTCGTCCACAGCACGACTCGCACGGTGCGTCGCGGCCGCAGGTTCAGCTTCTTCATGATGCGCAGCGCTTCCCACGTCACGACACAACCGCCGCCATCGTCGCTCGCGCCTGCTCCGACGTCCCAGGAATCGATGTGGCCGCCGACCACGACGACTTCGTCGGGCGCCTCGCGTCCGCGAAGTTCGCCGACGACGTTCGCCGATTCCGCGTCGCGCTCGAAGTGCGCTTCCATCTTCAGGCGGACGACAGTGCGGCTGCCGCGATCGGCCATGCGCTGCAGTCGATCGGCGTCTTCGGCGGTGATCGCGGCGGCGGGAATTTTCGGTGCGTCCGCGGCGTATTGGAGCGCTCCGGTATGCGGCGTCCGCAGGCCGGCGGGACCCACCGCCCGGACGAACATGGCGACCGCGCCGAGCCGGCCCGCGCGCGACGGCCCCTGCGACCGGAAGCGGACGGTTTCGCCGTAGTTCGTGAACGGCACGTTGAACAGCACGATGCGGCCGCGTGCTTGAGCCGCGCGCGCTTCGAGGTCCTCGAACCCGCGCACGACGAGCACCTCGGCCGTCAGGCCCTCGGCGGGCGTCGCCACGCTGTCTCCGAGACCGAGCATGACGATCTGATGCGGCGCCGGCTCGACAATCTCGGCGTGCTCGCTGCCGCGCACCCAGCGCGGAACCATCACTTTCTCGGTATGGACGTTTTCGAGGCCGTCGCGCTTCATTTCCGTAACCGCCCACGCAATGGCCCGGTCCAGCGCTGGACTGCCGCTCAGGCGATTGCCAATCGAGTCAGTCAGCTCGGACAGCCGTTGCCACGCGAAGGTGCTGCCGGTCGCTTCACCAATCAGACGCGCAGACGGATCCCGGTACGCCTCGAGCCACGGTGGCGCGCTCTCGGCCATGAGGCGGTGGCTGTCTGAAACCAGGGTCAGCGTGAGGATGACGACGAGGAGGGCCCACTGGCGATGGGTCGGCCGGAGTCGGAGCATGCCATATTCTGGCTCAGAGGGCGTTGCTTGTGCGAGCCGCCGCTGCGACGACCTTCTCGGGCTCCGGCGTGAAGTCCTCGCCAGGGTTGATGAAGCGATCCTTCTCGAAGTTGTACTGCTTGTCGTACAGCTGACGATACCGTCCGCCCGCTGCCAGCAGCTCGTTGTGCGTGCCGCGCTCGACGATTTCGCCGTGTTCGAGGACGAGAATCTGATCGGCACTGCGGATGGTTGACAGGCGATGGGCGATGACGAAAGTCGTGCGGCCGTGTCGCAGGGACCGCAGACCGTCTTGGATCATCGACTCGCTCTCACTGTCGAGGCTCGACGTCGCTTCGTCGAGGATCAGGAGCCGCGGGTTCGCGAGAATCGCGCGCGCGATCGCGACGCGCTGGCGCTGACCGCCCGACAGTCGGACACCGCGTTCGCCCACGATCGTGTCGTACTTCTGTTCGAATTCCTGGATGAACTCGTCGCAGTGGGCGATGCGGCTGACCGCGACGATCTCATCACGCGACGCGTGCGGCTTTGCGTAGGCGATGTTCTCTGCAATCGTGCCGTCGAAGAGAAAATTGTCCTGAAGCACGACGCCGAGGTGCGATCGGAAGTCCCGCAGCTTGACCGCGTTCAGATCGTGACCGTCGATTAGAACACGACCGGTGGCCGGGCGGTTGAAGGCCATCACGAGGCTGATGAGCGTGCTCTTGCCCGATCCACTCGAGCCCACCAGCGCCGTCGTCGAACCGGCGGGTGCCGTGAACGAGACGTGCTTCAGCACGGGCGCGCCCACGTTGTACTCGAACGTGACATCGTCGAACGCCACCTCGCCGCGGACATCAGGCAGCGCCATCCGTGTGGCGTCCTCCTGATCCTCTGTCGCCATCCGGCGGATTTCCCGGATGCGATCCAGGCCCGCGAACGCTTCAGTCAGCTGGGTGCCGATCGACGCCAGCTGAATGACCGGCATGGTCATCAGCGCGGTGAACGAGAGATACATGACCAGGTCGCCGATCGTCATCGAGCCGTTGCGAATCGAGTTCCCGCCGATCAGCATCATCGCGATACCGGTCGCGCCGATGACGAGCGACGAGAACGCGGTCGTGGCGGACACACCCGTCAGTGACTTGGCGACATTGCGGAACAGCCGGTGCGCACCCTTCGCGAAGACCAGCTCCTCGCGCTTCTCGGCCGTGTAGGACTTGACGATGCGGACGCCGCCGAGCGATTCGGCCAGCCGCCCGGTGACCTCGGCGTTGATCTGGCCGCGTTCACGGAAGAGCGGACGGAGCCTCTTGAACGCCGTCGTCATGACGCCGCCGAATGCGCCGAGGATGATCATCGTGACGAGCGTCAGCTTCCAGTTCAGATAGAGCAGAACGGCGAGCGCGATGACGGCCGTCAGGATCGACCCGGTCAGCTGGACCAGGCCGGTGCCGACGAGATTTCTGATGCCCTCGGCGTCGCTCATGATTCGCGAGATGAGGATGCCGGTCTTGGTCGAGTCGAAATAGCCGATCGGCAGGCGCATGACGTGCGCCTCGACGTCCTTGCGCATTTCCGTTATCGCACGCTGTGCGGCAACGCCCAGGACTTGCGAGTTCGCGAACGCCGCTCCGGCGTCGACAAGAGTGGCGCCGCCCGCGGCGAGCGCGAGCTTTGGCAGGAGCTCCCAGTGTCCCTGGGTGATCACGTCGTCCATCAGGTACTTGGTTGTCGTCGGTAAGACCAGACCCGCCAGTCGGTTGACGAGCATCAAGCCGAGGCCGAGCGCGAGGCGCTTGCGGTGCGTCCAGATGAGGGCCCGGGCCTCTTCCATGGCGCCGGTCGTGACGCCCTTCTTGGGAGATGCGGGATCCACGGGCCGGACGGTGCGGGGAGTGCGTTCGGGATGCGGTGGCACCTGACGATCATACGACGGAGCCGTAAATTGCCGGCCTACCCGAACGGGCGGCCGTGGTCGAACGTCTAAACTAGGGTTATGTTGACCTTCCTCCAGGATCTCAAGTTCGGTGCGCGTCTCCTGGCCAAGTCGCCGGGTTTCACCGTGGTGGCGGCGCTGTCGCTGGCGCTCGGCATTGGCGCGAACACCACGATATTCACGCTTGTGAACGCCGTCCTGCTCAACCCGCTGCCGGTCGAGGATCCGTCACAGCTGGTGTCGGTCTTTGCGACGGATGAGCGGAACAGGGATGCCGCGGGGTTTGGATTCCTCCAGCTCTCACCTGCGAATTTCAAAGATCTTCGAGAGAAGAACGAAGTCTTCACCGACATGGCCTCGCACCAGGGCATTCCGATGAGCATCTCGGGCGGCACGGGCGAGCCCCAACAGGTGTTCGGCGAAATCGTGTCTGGAAACTATTTCACTGTGCTCGGCGCCCCGCCGTTGATCGGTCGAGGGTTTCTGCCTGACGAGGACGTCAAGCCCGGTGAGAAGCTGGTGTGCGTGCTCGGTTACGGGGAATGGCAGAAGCGGTTCGGCGGCGATCCGTCGATCGTCGGCCGCGAGATCACTCTCAACGGTCGGAAATTCTCGGTCGTCGGGGTCATGCCGAACGGGTTCAAGGGGACCAATGCCATCGGGGCCCCGGCGCTGTGGGTTCCGTACATGACGTACCGCGAGATGACCGCGGGCGTTCTGCTCGAACTCATCCGGCCGGAGAGCCGCCGTGGCCTGGTGCTCAATGCGACGGGGCGGCTCAAGCCCGGTGTCACCGCGAAGCAGGCCGAGGCAAACCTGAAGACGATCGCGCACCAGCTGGAGGAGGAATACCCGAACGAGAACAAAGGCCGGAACGTCACCACCGTTCCCCTTGCGCAGGCGACGATCAATCCGGGATTCCGCAACAACATCGTGATGGCCGGCGGCGTACTGATGACAGTGGTCGGACTCGTCCTCATCATCGCGTGCGCGAACGTTGCGAATCTGCTTCTGGCTCGCGCGTCCGCCCGGCAGAAGGAAATCGCCGTCCGGCTGTCGCTCGGGGCGAGTCGGCGTCGGCTCATCGGCCAGTTACTCAGTGAAGGCACGCTGCTGGCGTTCATCGGCGGGGCAGCAGGCCTTGTGGTGGCGTATTGGGCGCAGGGGCTGTTGTGGTCTTTCCGTCCGCCGTTTCTCCAACCCGATGCGGTCGACCTGCATCCGGACACACGGGTGCTGCTGTTCACGCTGGCCGTCTCGCTGGTGACCGGCATTCTGTTCGGCCTGGCGCCGGCCATTCAGGCCTCGCGGCCCGATCTGGTCGTGGAGTTGAAGGAGAAGAGCAGCGCGCCGACGGGATCTGGCTATGTCTTCAGCACGCGGAATCTGCTCGTCGCGGCGCAGGTGGCGCTGTCGCTCGTCGCGCTGATCGGCGCCGGACTGTTCCTTCGCAGTCTTCAGAACGCGCAGCGGATCAACCCCGGCTTCGACGCCGAGCACCTCGCCACGCTGACGTTCGATCTCGGCGGACAGGGATATACCGAACCGCGCGGTCAGCAGTTCCAGCGCGAAGCGCTCGGGCGGGCCGCGTCGGTGCCCGGCGTGCAAAGCGCGTCTCTCTCGAGCACCATTCCGCTCTTTGCCGGCGGCTTCGCGCGGACGGTGTTCCTTGAAGGTCAGGACACGTCGGACCGCCGCTCCGGCCGGCTCGTGCAGATCACCGTCGGCAGCCCGAAGTTGCTCGACACGTTGGGCATTCCACTGCTTCGCGGTCGGAGCCTGGCCGAAACCGATCAGCCGAACACGCCAGCCGTCGTCGTGATCAACGAAACCATGGCCAAGCGCTTCTGGCCCGATCAGGACCCGATCGGGAAGCGGTTCAAGTTCTTCGGACAGGATTTCTTCAATCAGGTCGTCGGCGTGGCGAAAGACAGCAAGTACAACTTCATCGGCGAAGATCCCACTCCGTACATCTATCAAGCGACGACGCAGGTGTATCAGCCCGCGGTGTCACTCATCGTGAGGGCGGGGAACCCGGGTGCGGCGCTCGGAACACTGCGCGGAGAAATCCAGCAGCTTGACAAGAACATGCCGCTGACCGCCGTGTTCACGCTCGGGCAGATCTTCGATCAGTCGCTCTGGGCGCCGAGGATGGCTGCGTCGCTGCTGCTGATTTTCGCGGGCCTGTCGTTGCTGCTCGCCGTCATCGGGATCTACGGCGTGATGGCGTACGCGGTCAACCAGCGGACACGCGAGATCGGCATCCGGATGGCGCTCGGCGCGTCGCGCGGAGAAGTGCTCCGGATGGTCGTCCTGCAGGGATTTCGACTGACCGTGATCGGCGTCGCGGTCGGACTGGCGTTCTCGCTGATCGTGACGCGTCTTGTCTCGACGGCGCTCGGCAACCTGCTGATCAACGTCAGCCCGACCGATCTGATGACGTTCGTGGCGGTGCCGATTGTGCTGACCGTGGCGGCGCTCGGCGCGAGCTACGTGCCCGCGCTTCGCGCCACCCGGATCGATCCGATGGTCGCACTCAGGTACGAGTAACGACCGTCTACCTCACGCGCTGGAACTTATTGGCGATCACGTAGTCCGCCACGGCCTTGCCAAGCGTCGTGCCGTCCTCGCACGCGGCGCGGAAATGAATGCTCGCGAAAATCCGCGCGTTCTTCACTTCCTCGAGTGCCTGGGACAGGCTCCGGAACGAGCGCGTCACGCCGAGCATCTTGTCGGAGGTGATGTCGATGCGCTGGCGGTTGCGGAACTCGTGCGAGAGCACCCCCACGGCGGCTCCGCTCAGGCACGAGTGCCCGGATGGACACTCCGGATGCCCGGGCGTCGCGAAAAGCGGCTTCCACAGGAGATCCGGAACCGTTGCGTCATTGCCGTCGTCCGCCGCGCCGCGGATAGCCGTGATCGGTCGCCAGGCCGTGTGGAGTATTTCGCGTCCCAGCATCCGATCCCCGCATCCGCCATCGCGACGTCGAGGGTCGCAAGCACGCGCGCGTTCTCGAGCAGCCGATCGCGATGATGATGTCCTTGCTGATCCCAATCGAAGAACCCCAGGGCATCGTCGCGCGCGTCGTCTTCCCGGCGATCAAGAAGCTCGAGCGCGACGTTATTCCACAGATAGGTCCCTGTGCCGGTGTTCCAGAACCAGGAGTAGAGCGTCTCGTCAGGCGTCCGCGTCGTGCTCATCTGGCTGCCCTTGGACTTCGTTTCGTTGAACTCGGTCGCGTACTGCGCGCTTCCGAGTGCGGGCGGCCCCGGGACGAGCGAGCGGAACTGCGACGGCGAGTCGATCGCCCACGTGACCTGCGACGAGAATTGCGGGTATCCGACGCCGTTCGACGACGTGCCCGGGTATGGATCGTTCGGTGTCGGCCGCCACTGTCCCCACGCTACGCCCGCAGCGATCGACCCGGCGCTCTCGTGAGCACCGATGTCCACCAGCGCCGCCGTTCGCCGCGCGTCCAGCGTCGCCTGCTGGTTCGGCGTGAACACGCCACCCGCGCCGTAGAATTTTGCCATGATCACGAACGCGGCCTGCATGGTCGCCGCGCGCCGCGACGCGTCCGCCGGTCCTGCCGGCGTGACGTGGACCGGCGTATAGCGCCGGTCGATGCCGTTGACCGCGTCGAACACCGCCGCCTGCGTCAGCGCCGCCACGCGGGTCATATTGAGCGGCGATGTAGCCGCGACGAGGCTCACTCGGAGCATCATCTGATTCCAGTCCGTGACTTCGTCCGCCCACGCCACCCCCGCCGCCAATACCAATACCAGGGTCCCGAGTCCGCACCGAAGCGCTCTTGTCAGACCGCCTCCTCAACCACCGACCGGTTGTTGCCGCCGACGACGAACGTGGTACTCGGAAACGGTCAGCGTACTGATGAGCGATCGGAAGCACAAGAAGGAAACGAGCAACACGGGAAGGCAGGAATGCCGGAATGCAGGAATGCAAATCGGTTCGCGACTTCAGTCTTGCATTCCTGCATCCTTGCATTCGTGCATTTCGGTGAGTCGCTCCCTGATTGCGGACGCAAGCCCCCCTTCGTCGTTCGAGCCGGTCCGACGATAGCCGCGGGATTTGAGTCCGTCCTCGGCGTTTTCCATCACGTACGCCGTGCCGGCGAAGTCCAGCATGTCCACGTCGTTCAGGTTGTCGCCGACGGCCATCACGTGGGCAGACGACCAGCCGCGCGAGGCGGCCCACTGGGCGAGCGTTGAGCCTTTCGAGCAGCCGGCGCGGTTGACGTCCACGAGCGAGAAGTCGCGTTTGGGGTACTCGGTGAGCGCGACCGAGATGTCGTGGCGGCACGGCAGCCCCTTGAGATGCACGGCCAGCACTCGCATCGGCTCGACGCTGCCGTTGAACATCACCTGAATGGGATCCGCCGTCAGCGCGTCGACCAGCGGTCCAGCCGAGGACGCAATGAACGCCTGGTTCTTCGCGTAATACCCTTTGCGGTTCGGAGCGCTCCAGTCCATCCGATCGAAGACGACCTGCCGCCGCTCGTCTTCGCCCGGCGCGCCGGCGCCCACATTCCCGTGGTCGTAGTCGAAAACGATTGCGACGTCGGTCTCGTAGCCCGGCGTGCGTTCGAGAATCTCGCGCGCTGTCTGGCGAGAAAGCGCGTGCCGGACAATGGTCGTGCCGGCCTTGGTCTTCACCACGGCGCCGTTGTTGACGATGAGCGTCAGCGGAATCGGCAGGAGCTCCGCAATCGGTCTCGCGAAGTGAAAGCTGCGTCCGGTGACCAGCGCAACGCTGACGCCGCGGCTGGAAGCGTCGACGAGGGCGTCGCGGTGGACATCCGGCAGACGACCGCGGCTGTCGAGCAGCGTGCCGTCGATGTCGATGGCGAGCAGATGGATCACGTCGGGATCGACGTGTACGCGACCGCCGCGATCTTCCACCGCCCGTCTTCACGTACGAGGGTGAACTGGTCCACGCCGTGGGACAACGCCTTGCCGTCGCGGACGACCTGGAAATCAGCGCGCAGATACGCCAGCGCGTCACTGTCGATGGTGATTGTGATGTTCGTGATCGGCTCACGGAACTTCGAGAAGTTCGTGTTGTGTTTCAGCGCTGCGAGCCACTCGTCGCCGGTCTGATAGCTGTTGCCCCATTTGCCGTCGCGCTGGCGGGTGATGACGACGATGGCTTTCGGCGCGAGATCCGCGGCCACCTTGTCGAAGTCCCCGTCGCCGAGGTGCAGGAGGAAGGCTTCGACAGCGTCCTGAATCGCTTTGTGGTCGGCTGGCTGCGCGGACGCAGGAGGCGTGACGCCGATCGCGAGCATCGCGGCAAGAACAATCGTGCCGACCAGCCTCAGTTCTTTCGACGATCCTCTCATCGGGCTTCCCATCGGGGTCCTCCCTGCGAACTGCCTTTTCCGGTCTTGTCGACGACCACGCGTCCGCCTTTCATGACCCAGCGGACCCGATCGGTCACCGCGGTGACGTCGGTCAGTGGATCGCCCTCGACCGCGACGAGATCGGCGAAGTACCCGGGCGCCACCGCGCCAAGTGAGGTCTCCATGCCGAGCATCGCCGCGCCGTTGGACGTCGCGGCAGTCAACGCCTGCGCCGGGGTCATGCCGGCCTTGACGAACCAGCCGAGCTCGCGCGTGTTCTCTCCGAACATCGTATACACGGCGTCGGAACCCATGGCGAATTTCACGCCGGCCTTGACGGCTTTGCGTGCGGTCTCGAGGTTCCTCGTCACGAATTCGTTTAGTCGCTGGACCGATCCGGGTGCGAAGCCGTATTCGTCGGTGTGTTCGGCATAGTAGCGATTGTGATCGATGGTCGGAACGTACCAGGTTCCCCGTCTGGCCATCTCCTGCATCGTCGCGTCGTCCATGTCGGTCGCGTGTTCGATTGAGTCGGCGCCCGCGCGAACCGCATCACGGGCCCCGGCAGGCCCGTACGTGTGAATCGCGATCGGCTTGCCGAGCGCGTGCGCCGTGTCCACGGCCGCCTTCATCTCGTCGTACGTGAACGTCTGATTCTGCGTGACGTCCTCGAAGCTGCCGGTCGATCCGAACATCTTGATCCAGTCCACGCCGGCCCCGATCTGCTGCCGGACGCGGAGCATCACCTCGCTGACGCCGTCCGCGGTTCCAGGGCCTGGGGCGACACCCTGTCGAAACGGCTGCCGCGTGACGCCCAGACCGTAGCCCACCACGAACATCCGCGGGCCGGTCCAGATGCCCATGCGGATCAGATCCCGCATCGCGACGTCCGTGTATTCCGCTGCGTTCATGTCGCGTACGGTCGTCACACCGGTCTCGAGTGTCTTGCGCAGGTTGGCCTGCGCCAGGACCATCGAGACCGACGCCAACCGGTTGACGCCGCGGGGTCGCGTTCCAGGCGCGCCGTCCCAGAAATACGTCATGTGCGTGTGCGCGTCGATCATGCCCGGGATGATCGTGTATCGACCCAGGTCGATGACCGTCGCGGCGCTGGGCGGCACGCCCGTCGTCACCGCGGTGATGCGATCGTTTTCAACGACGATGACGGCATTGGTCAGGACTGTTCCCGGCGACGCGACGACGCGGCCGGCTCTGATCGCCGTCGGCTGCGCGGCGGCGGATCCCGCGAGAAGAACAGAGAAGATCAGAGCGACGAAAAGCGATCTCTTCATGACACGTACTTGGCTCGCGCTTCCTGAAACTGATTGGCGATATCCCGGGCGAGGTGGTCCGGCGTCCGCACGCGCGCGAACGGTCCGAAACTGAGGATCCAGCTGACAAGCGCCCGGTCGATGCACACGTCGAGCGACATCAGTGCCTGGCCGTCCGCTGTCGTTGTGACGCGCTGAGAGGGATGCCATTCCCGCGCGCCGACATAATCCGCGATACCCGAGTCGAAGGCAATCTCGACGTGCTCCGGCGGCCCGGAGTGCACGCCGAGCGAATGCGGAAACGCCGTGTCCGGGAGCTCTTCGATCGGCGTGAAGCGATCCTCGAGCAGCGAGATGCTTTGTACGCGTTCGACAGCGAACGTCCGGACCTCCGAGTACTCAGGCACGTACGCGAGCAGGTACAGCGCGCCCTGCGCGTACGCAAGCCGGTACGGGTGCAGCAGGTACGACTTGGTCCTGTCGCTGGACTTCGAGTGGTAGGTGATCTGCGCCTGGCGCATGTGCAGCGTGGCGTCGAGCGCTCGCGCGATGACCTGCGACTGCTGCGCGGTCGCGGCGTGCCTGGGGCGACCGGGCGCATCGGGCTTGGTGGCGATCACTCGGGGCAGCTGATCGAGGAACCCGCGCATGTGCGTCGTCAGCGCGTGCGAGAGTTTCTCGAACGCGCTCTCCACGTCGTCTCTGAACGGCATCGCCGAGAGTGTCGAGACCAGTGTGCGACTGAAGTACAGCGCGCACAGCTCCGACAGCGTCAACCCGGCCGCCAGTCCGCGGAATGCTTGACCGTTCATCCGCCAGCGGGTCCGGCCATCGTCGTGCGAGCGGTCGTCGAACAAGGGGAAGCCCGCCTCCTCGAGCGCCTGGAGATCGCGGCGGATCGTGCGGGTCGTGACGTCGCAGCGCGACGCCAGATCATCGATGGTGACACCCGCGGCAGACGCCCGCTCGATCTCGCGCAGAATCGTCCATTGGCGGATCACTTCCGCGTTGCGCGGCATGGCCGCAGGATACCGCGAAACGGGCAAGGGCGGAGCGCGAGGCTTTAGCCGAGCGACGGTATCAGTCGAGTGAGATTCGTCGCAGCAGATCGAAATCGCTCAGCATCTTGCCCGCGCCGAGGACGACCGACGACAGCGGATCCTCGGCGAGCTGGACGGGGAGTCCGGTCTCCTCGCGGAGGCGCTTGTCGAAATTCTTCAGGAGCGCTCCGCCGCCAGTCAGGATGATGCCGCGGTCGAAGATGTCGGCCGACAGTTCCGGCGGGATCCGTTCAAGAGCGTCGTGCACGGCCTGGACGATGGCTTTCACGGGCTCGCTCAGGGCCTTTCGGATTTCCTCGTTGGACATCGTGACGGTCTTCGGGCGTCCTTCGGTGAGGTGACGGCCTTTCACCTCGATGGTCGTCTTCGCGTCCAGCGGAAACGCCGAGCCGATGTCCATCTTGATCTGTTCCGCGGTGCGTTCGCCGATGAGCAGGTTGTGCGCCTTGCGCGCGTGAAGGATGATGGCCTCATCCAGTTCGTTGCCGGCGACGCGCACGGATTTGCCGTACACGACGCCAGCGAGCGAGATGACCGCGATGTCGGTCGTGCCGCCGCCGATATCGACGACCATGTTGCCCGCCGCTTCCGTGATCGGCATCCCGGCGCCGATCGCGGCCGCCATGGCCTCTTCGATCAGGTGTACTTCGCTCGCCTTGGCGCGAAAAGCGCTGTCTTTGACGGCGCGGCGCTCGACCTGCGTGATCTCGGACGGCACGCCGATGACGACCCGCGGCCGCAGCCATCCGCTGCGGCGGTGCGCCTTCCTGATGAAGTGCGTCAGCATCTTCTCGGCGGCTTCGAAGTCCGCGATGACGCCGTCCTTCATCGGTTTGATGGCGGTGATATTGCCCGGTGTCCGGCCCAGCATTTCCTTCGCGTCCGTGCCCACCGCTTCGATGCGCCCGTTGATCTTGTTGAGCGCGACGATGGAGGGTTCGCTGACGACGATGCCCCGGCCGCGCGCGAAGACGCAGGTGTTGGCGGTGCCCAGGTCGATGGCGAGATCGTGGGAGAAACGGGAGAGCAGCGACGAGATCATGTCTCGGCGCACGGCAACATGGATGCCGTAAGTTACAGTTTGGAATGCGCCGGAAACCATTGAGAATGGCCACATTGGCGCGGATGAGTCGGTGGTCATGTTACATTTTCGAGCGCGGATGACGGTTTTGAACTGCCCCCGCGGACCCTCGTTTCCATTTCCAGAGTCCAAGTGCTATGTCGTTGAGAAGGGCCATCAGAGCGACGGTGGCGCTCGCCGTCCTCGCTGGTGCGTGCAGAAATGGTCAGTCTGCGGTTCCGCAGGGAGGCGGGATGCCGCCGACGCCCGTCGCGATCGCGGTCGCGCAGGTGACACCGGTCGAGGAGACGAGTGAATACGTCGCAACCGTCCGCTCGCTGCGCTCGACCGCCATCCAGCCGCAGATCGACGGTCAGATCACACAGATTTTCGTGAAGTCGGGAGATCGGATCGCGCAGGGTGCACCGGTCGTCCAGATCGATCCGCGGCGGCAGGAGGCCGCGGTATCGGGGCAGCAGGCCGAGCTCGCCGCGCGCGAAGCTGCGGTCGCGTTCGCTCGTCAGCAGGCACAGCGGGCGACGGAGCTCTACACGGCCGGCGCGATCAGCAAGCAGGAGCAGGAGCAGGCGGCCACCGGACTCCAGACGGCTGAAGCCAACCTCAAGGCGCTGCAGGCGCAGCTCCAGCAGCAGGTCGTGCAGCTTCGGTACTACACGGTCGGGGCGCCAACGGCCGGAATCGTCGGCGACGTTCCCGTCCGCGTCGGCAATCAGGTGACCACTCAGACGATCCTGACGACCATCGATCAGAACGGCACGCTGGAGCTGTACGTCAACGTGCCGATCGAACGGGCACACGATTTGAAAATGGGGTTGCCGATTCAGGTGGTGAGCGGCGATGGCTCCCAGAAGATCGCGTCCACATCCGTCAACTTCATTTCTCCCCGCGTGGACGATCAGACGCAGTCGGTTCTCGTGAAGGGACAGGTGTCGAACGCGACCGGCGGCCTCCGCTCGTCGCAGTACGTCCGCGCCCGAATCGTGTGGAAGACGACGCCCGCGCTCGTCGTCCCGGTGACCGCGGTGCTGCGTATCAACGGGCAGTTCTTCGCGTTTATCGCCGAAGCGCCGTCGGCTGCGGCTGGAGCCGGTGCCGCGGCAGCGGAAGGCCCTGCGCTGGTCGCGCGGCAGCGCGCCATCAAGGTCGGTCCCATCGTCGGCGACAACTACTCGGTGCTCGATGGCATCAAGCCGGGCGAGCGCGTCGTGACGTCCGGCACGCAGAAGCTCGCGGACGGAGCGCCCATCCAACCGGCGTCGTAGACCGTGCTGGCAGACACCTTCATCCGCCGTCCGATTCTGGCGAGCGTGTGCTCGCTGGTCATCATCCTGGCCGGCGCGATCTCCATTCCGACACTGCCCATCGCGCAGTTCCCGGAACTTGCGCCGCCACAGGTGTCGGTCGTGTCGTTCTACAACGGTGCCAACGCCGAGACGGTCGAGACCGCCGTCACGACGCCGCTCGAGCAGGCCATCAACGGCGTCGAGGGCATGCAGTACATGACCTCGACGAGCGGCAACGACGGCTCGTCGAATATCGTGATCACGTTCGACATCAACCGGAATCTCGACGCCGCGGCGGTCGACGTCCAGAACCGGATCTCGCAGGCGGAAGGCCGGCTGCCCAACGAGGTGAAGCAGGTCGGCATCTCGGTGACGAAGGTCTCGACGAATTTCGTGCTTGCCGCGGCCGCGGTCAGCGAACACGGCGAGTACGACACGCTGTTCCTCAGCAATTACGTCGACCGGTTCGTCGTGGACGAAATCAAGCGCGTGCCCGGCGTCGGCAACGTCGTCGTCTTCGGCATCGGCCGCTACGCGATGCGGCTCTGGGTGGACCCGGACAAGCTGGCCGGCCGCAACCTCACCGCCGACGAAGTCGTGCAGGCGCTGCGCGAGCAGAACGTGCAGGTGGCGGCGGGCGCCGTGGGCGCGAATCCGGCGCCGAAGGGACACACCTATCAGATCAGCGTGCGCGCGGAAGGACGGTTGAACGACCCCGCGCAATTCGAGGACGTCATCCTCAAGCGATCCGGGGACGGTGCGCTCGTCCGCGTCCGCGATATCGGCCGAACGGAGCTCGGCGCCGAAAGCTACACGACGGCGGCACGATTCAACGGCCGCGACGCGATCGGCTTCGGCGTCCTGCAGCTTCCGACGGCCAACTCGCTGCAGGTGTATCGCGATGTGACTGCGGAGATCGATCGGCTGTCCAGACGCTTCCCGCCGGGCATGAAGGTCCAGATCGCGTTCGACACGACGAGCGTCGTGTCGGAATCGATTCGAGAGGTCGTCACGACGCTGGCTGAAGCGATCGGGCTCGTCGTCCTCGTCATGTTCCTGTTTCTTCAGAACTGGCGGACGACGCTGATTCCGGCGATCACGATTCCCGTATCACTCGTCGGCACGTTCGCCTTCGTGAAACTCTTCGGCTTCTCGATCAATACGTTGACGCTCTTCGGCATCACGCTCGCGACGGGACTTGTCGTCGACGACGCGATCGTTGTCATCGAGAACATCGAGCGGCACATTCACGATCGGCACCGCGCAGGCGAAACGGACGTGGACACGGCAGCCGCGGCCTCAGAGGCCATGCGTGAGGTCACGAGCGCCGTGATTGCGACCGCGCTCGTATTGGCCGCCGTGTTCATTCCGGTCGCGTTTTTCCCGGGCACAACCGGCCGGCTCTATCAGCAGTTTGCGTTGACGATCGCGGTCTCGATGGTGATTTCGGCGTTCAACGCGCTGACGCTCACGCCGGCGCTCTCGGCGCTGCTGCTCGGGCACGTCGAAAAGCCCAAGGGCGCGTTCTTCCGGGTCGTGAACCGCATCATCGACGGTGGGACCGCCGCCATGGTAGCCGGGCTCCGCGGCCTGATTCGCCTGCGCGTCGTCGTCACGCTCGTGTTCGTGGCGCTGCTCGGTGCGACGTACTTCGTCTACACCTCCGTCCCGTCGGGCTTCGTGCCCGACGAGGATCAGGGCTACATCATGGTCCTCATTCAGGCGCCCCCCGGCGCCTCGCTCGACTACACGATGGGCATCGTGCGGCAGATCGAGCAGATCATGACGAAGATGCCGGAGAGCAAGCAGATGTTCGCCGCGGGCGGCTTCGGGTTCACCGGTTCGGCCCCCAATCAGGGCATCCTCTTCGCGCAGCTGAAGGACTTCAAGGATCGCAAAGGCGACCAGCACGCGGCGAAGGTTCTCGTGGGACAGATGTTCGGCGCGTTCAGCCAGATCACGGGCGCGCTCGTCATCCCGTTTCTCCCGCCCTCGATTCAGGGGCTGGGGCAGTTCGGCGGCTTCTCGTACCAGCTCCTCGACCAGAGCGGCGGGCAGATCGAGGGGCTCCAGGCCGCCGCGTATCAGCTGATCGCCCGGGGCAACCAGACGCCCGGGCTGACCGGGCTCTTCACGCAGTTCACCGCGAACGATCCGCAGCTCGTCGTGAACATCGACCGCCAGCAGGCCAAGAGCCTGGGTCTGTCGCTGTCCGACGTGACGAACACGATGCAGATCCTGCTCGGGTCCACATACGTCAACGACTTCGACTTCAACAACCGTTCGTATCGCGTCTACGTCCAGGCCGATCAGCAGTTTCGATCGAACCCGTCGGACATCGAGAAGTACTACGTTCGAACGGCTACCGGCCGGATGACGCCGCTCGGCAACATCGTCTCGGTCAGGGAGGCGACCGCGCCCAAGTCGATCACGCACTTCAATCTGTTTCGTTCGGCGACGATCAACGGATCCGCCGCGCCTGGTTTCAGTTCCGGCCAGGCGCTGGCGACGATGGCGTCGCTGTCGGACCGTGCGCTGCCTCAAGGCTTCTCCTACGCGTGGTCGGGCGTCTCGCTCGAGGAGATCAAAGCGGGGAGTCAGTCCGCGGCCATTTTCGGGCTGGGACTCCTGCTCGTGTACCTCACGCTCGCCGGCCAGTACGAAAGCCTGACGCTGCCGTTCATCATCCTGCTATCGGTGCCGCTCGCGATTCTCGGCGCGCTGCTGGCGCAGTGGGGCCGCGGTCTCATCAATGACGTCTACTGCCAGATCGGACTCGTCATGTTGATCGGGCTGTCGGCGAAAAATGGCATCCTCGTCGTCGAATTCGCGGAGCAGCTGCGGGCTCGCGGGATGTCGGTGGCCGAGGCGGCGGTGGAAGCGGCGCGCATTCGCCTCCGGCCGATTCTCATGACGTCGCTCGCCTTCATCCTCGGCGTCATGCCGCTCGTCGTCGCGAGCGGCGCCGGACGGGAGGCGCGACACTCGGTCGGTACCGCCGTCGCCGGCGGGATGGTGGCGTCCACGTTCCTCAACCTCGCGTTCATTCCCGTGCTCTACGTCATGGTGAAGAGACTTGGGCGTCGCCGCTCGTAAGACGCTTGTCGTATCGGCGATCGCGATCGTCGCCGGGCCTGCGATCGGTGCGAGCGCACAGCCGGTGCCGGCTCCCGTGATCCGCGTGGCGTTTGCGGAGGCGATCCAACGCGCACAGGACAACAACCCAACCGTCTCGGCGGCGGCCGCCGGGATTCTTCGCGCTGACGCGCTCATGGGACAGGCGCGCGCCGAGACGTTGCTGCACCTGGGTGGCACCGTCGCGTGGACGACGCTCAATCGCGGCGTCGATTTCGACGGCGTCACGGTCACGCCGCAGAGTCAGGTGACTGCGACGATCGTCGCGGACATGCCCATTCTGGCGGCGGCGGCATGGGCCAGGCGCACGCAGGCGATGGACAACAAGGCGATTGCCGAGCTGAACGTCGCGGACGTCAAGCGGCAGGTCGCGCTGGCGACCGCCGACGCGTACCTCGCGATCCTCGCGGCGCGGCGCGTTGTCGAGGGCAACGCGCGCGCGTACGAGACCGCCAAGGCACATTTCGATCTCGCCACCGAACTCGAACAGAAGGGGCTCGGCAGCCGCCTGAACGCACTGCGAGCACAGCAACAGTCGTCCGCCGACGAAGGTCTCGTCGAGGTCGCGAAGCTCGCGGTCTATCGCGCTCAGGAGGCGCTCGGCGTCCTGATTGCGGTCGATGGTCCGGCCGACGCCGGGTCGGAGCCTGATTTTTCAACGAGCGCGACCGAGCCCGCCGAGCTGACGCTCTGGCGGTCCGACCTCAAGTTGTTCGCTGCCGAGCAGCAGGCGGCGGACCGGGCCGTCCGCGACAGCACGAAGGACTGGTATCCGGTGGTTGACGCGATCTTTCAGCCGTCGACAACGTACCCATCGCAGTTCTTCCTGCCGCAGAACAGCTGGCGGCTGCTCGTCCAGGCGAACGTGCCGATCTTCGACAGCGGCCAGCGGCGTTCAGTGAAGGCCGAGCGTCAGGCCGAACTCGAACGCACGCGTCAGACGCTCGCGGGCGCGACGACGCAAGCCAACTCGCAGGTGCGGACGGCGCGGGAAGCCATTCGAAGCGGCGAGCGAATCCTCGCGTTCGCGCGCGCCACCGCCGACCAGGCGCAGCAGGTCGTCAACATCACGACGGTCAGTTTTCGCGCCGGCGGGGCGACCAACATCGAGGTCATCGACGCCGAGCGGGTCGCGCGCGATACCGACATGGCGGTGGCGATTGCCGAAGATCAGCTCCGTCGCGCGAGGCTCGACCTGCTCAACGCGCTTGGGCGGTTCCCGTAGTAGTTGTTGGTTGTTGGTTGTTGGTGTTGGTTGTTGAGCTTGGTTGTTGGTCGGCGGCCAACTGACCAAACCAATCACCAAAACCAATCACCAAAACCAATCACCAACCACCAACAACCACACGCTCTGTCATCAGTCCGTCACATCGATCGCGGAAACTTCTTCGCGCGAAACGCCCGCGTACGGCAGAATCGCGGCGTCATCCGCCGACTCGTCCACTTCCTCTTCAATGGGGTCATCGATGGTTCGAACGTTCCGCCTGGTCCTGCTCCTGCTCTGTGCGATGGCCGCCGCCGGCATCCACTTGCGGGCGACGGGCAGCGGCACGGTGAGTCTCGGTTCCATCAACGGCGTGTCCACCCAGAATTTCGACACGCTCGCGGCGACGGGGACATCCTCGACACTTCCCGCCGGCTGGTATTTCGAAGAGACAGGGACGAACGCCAACGCCACGTACACCACCGGCACAGGGTCGAGCAACGCGGGCGACACCTACAGCTTTGGCGCCTCCGGCAGCACTGAGCGTGCGTTGGGTGGACTTCAAAGCGGATCGCTCGTGCCGGCGATTGGCGCCGCCCTCACCAATGACACCGGCCAGACGATTACGGCGCTTGCCATTGCCTACACCGGCGAGCAGTGGCGGCTTGGCACCGCCGGCCGCGCGGATCGTCTGGACTTCCAGTACAGCACCAGCAGCGGAACGACGTCGCTGACGACGGGCACGTGGGTCGATGTCGACGCACTGGATTTCAACTCGCCGAACACGCTGGGCACCGTCGGCGCGCTCGATGGAAACTCAGCGTCGAACCGCACAGCGGTGTCGGCCACGGTCAACGGTCTCGCCATCGCGCCTGGATCCACGTTCTGGATTCGCTGGGTGGATTTCAACGCCACCGGCGCCGACGATGGCCTCGCCATCGACGACTTCTCGATCACGCCGCAGAACATCGTCGTGGCGACGCCGCCGAGCGGCGTTGGCACGGCGACGCCGAGCACCGTCACTCCTGGTGATCCCACGCTGCTGGCGGTGACGGTCACACCCGGGGTCCCCCCTGAAGCGATCGCGAGCGTGACGAGCGACCTGAGCGCGATTGGCGCGGGCGCCGGTCAATCGTTGTTCGACGACGGCACCCACGGTGACGCGGTGGCAGGCGATCTCGTCTACTCGCTCGCGGTGAACGTCGCGTTCGCGACCGCGCCGGGTACGAAGTCGCTGCCGTTCACCGTGGTCGATGCGGCGGCGCGAACGGCGGCTGGTTCGATTGCGCTCGTGGTGCAAGCGCCTCCGGTTCTCACCGCCATTCACGACATTCAGGGCAGCGGCGCCTTTTCACCAGTCAACGCGCAGATCGTGACGACCGAAGGCATCGTCACGGCGCGTCGTTTCAACAACGGATTCTTCATCCAGGCGCCAGACGCCGAGGCTGACGCCGACCCGGCCACTTCGGAAGGCCTCTTCGTGTTCACGTCGTCGGCCCCCCCAGCCGCGGCGGCAGTCGGCAATCGGGTGCGGGTCACAGGGACCGTGCAGGAATTCGCGCCGTCCACGGATCCCAACAGCCCGACGGAAACCGAGATCGTTTCTCCCGTCGTGATCGGCTTGTCGTCGGGGAATCCGATGCCGGCGGCCATCGTGCTGACGGAAGCGAACACGAACCCGGCAGGCCCGATCGATCAGCTCGAGCGGTTCGAGGGCATGCGCGTTCACGTCGATTCGCTGGTCGTGATTGCGCCGACGCAGGGCACTGTCAACGAAGCGAACGCCACGGCGTCAACGAGCGGCGTGTACTTCGGTGTCATCCCGAGCCTCGCGCGGCCGTTTCGCGAACCGGGCATCGAGCTGCCGGACCCGCTGCCGACGGGATCGCCCTGCTGCATTCCGCGGTTCGATGCCAACCCGGAGCGCATTCGCGTGGACAGCAACGGCCAGGCCACGTTCGGCGCCAACGACACGACTGAAGTGATGACGGGCGCCGTGGTGACGAACATCACCGGCGTCCTCGACTACGGCTCGAGGTCGTACACTTCTCCTCCCGGACTTCGGATCGCAGGGCACGGTCTCGGGTCTGCATGCCTTCACGGCGGTGGGCGATGTGGCGCCCCATCAGTTCACGATTGGAACGGCGAACCTCGAGCGCTTCTTCGATACGGTCAACGACCCTTCGACGAGCGACGTCGGTACTGACGCCGACGGCCTTCGCGAATCGACTGATTAAAGTGTCTCATCAGATTCGCGACGTCATGAAGACGCCCGACATCGTCGGCGTTGAGGAAGTCGAGAACATCGGCGTCCTCGAGGCGATCGCCAATCAGGTGAACGCGGACTCCGGGGATGCGGTCCACTACGTCGCGTATCTGTTCGAAGGCAACGACATCGGCGGCATCGACGATGGCGTCCTCGTGAACACGCTGCGGGTCAGCGTGCGCGACGTGCACCAGGAAGGCAAGGACACGACCTACATCAACCCGCTGACGGGCCAGCCCGAGATCCTCAACGATCGGCCGCCGACGGTCCTTCAGGCGACAGTCCACACGGCTGCCGACCGACCGCTGGACGTCACGGTGATTGCGAATCATCTTCGATCGCTGAACGACGTGGATTCGTCGACGGACGGCGCACGAGTACGCGCGAAGCGGCTCGCGCAGGCGGAATACCTGGGTCACCTCATCGAGGGCTTGCAGCAGCAGGCTGCGTCAGAGCCCGTCGTCGCGGTGGGCGATTTCAACGCGTTCGAGTTCAGCGACGGCTACGTCGATGTCATCGGGACGATCAAGGGCACGCCGGTCCCGGCCGATCAGGTCGTATTGTCGAGTACCAATGTGCCGAACGCGGGTTCGCCGCTCATCGATCTCATCGAGCGGGACTCGACACCGCAGCGCTACTCGTATTCCTTCAACGGAAGCGCGCAGTCGCTGGACCACATGCTCGCCACGCAGCCCGCGGCCGCGATTTTCGCGGGCATCCAGTGGGGACACAGCAATGCCGATTTTCCAGAAACACTGCGCGGCGATTTCACGCGTCCCGAGCGCCTGTCGGACCACGATCCGGTCGTCGCCTATTTCATGCTTCCGGCGACGACGACCACGGCGCTCGTCGCGGCGCCGAACCCCGCAGACTTCGAGCAGGACATCGTATTCACTGCGACCATCAGCGTTCCGGGTGGCGTGGTCTCCTCGGGTTCAGTGCACTTTTCCGACGGCGCCGGCTTCAGCGCCAACGTGCCCGTGGTCAATGGGTCGGCGGCCGCAACCGTTCCAGCAGCGTCGTTCGGGCTCGGAACGCACACGACGACCGCGGAGTACTCAGGGTCGCCCTCGTTCGCTCCGAGCAGCGGGATGACATCGTTCGTCGTTCAGGACACGACGCCCCCTTCGCGGCCGATGCTGACAGTGACGCCGTCCGTCCTGCAGCCGGCCAACAATCAGCTCGTCGATGTCGTGGTGACGGCGACGTCGTTCGACGCCGCCGATCCGTCGCCGGACTGCTCCATCCAGACGATCATCAGCAACGACTTCGATGACTGGTGGAGGGTCGGCGGAGACGATGGCCGCGGGAGAGGAAGACCTCCGAACCCGAACTTCGTGATCACCGGGCCGCTCACCGCGAAGCTGCGCGCGAAGAAGAACGACGGCCAGTTCGATCTGATTTACCTGCTCTTCGTCGCCTGTCAGGACGACTCGGGTAACGTGGGGCCGCCGGGCGTGGCGGTGGTCACCGTGCCGCACGATCGAGGTCGGGCGTGGAAGGCAACCCTTCCGTGACGGAGCAGGAGCGTCAAGTCCAAGCGAGGCTGGCAGAGCTCGGGATCGTGTGCGGGCGCCATGAACACCCGCCGGTTCCGACCGTCGAGGACGCGGAGCGGTACTGGTCGGACATACACGCAACGCATTGCAAGAACCTGTTTCTGCGAAATCAAAAGGGCGACCGTCACTATCTGGTCGTGCTGAAGCACTCGAAGAAGGCCGATCTCCGCGCCGTCGCCGATCAGATCGGAGACGGAAAGCTCAGCTTCGCGTCGCCGGAACGCTTGGCGAAGTATCTCGGGCTCACGCCAGGGTCCGTATCGCCGTTCGGACTGATCAACGATCGCGACCACGCCGTTCGCGTCGTCCTCGACAGAGATTTGAAATCGGCCGAGCGGCTGTCCTTTCATCCGAACATCAATACGGTGACTCTGGTCGTTGCGGCCGCCGATTTCGCCCGATTTCTGGAGGCCGTGGGGAACCGCGTGCAGTACGTGTCGATCTGACGGCGGAAGCCGCGCGGCCCGAATCCGCAATCCGCAATCCGAAATCCCCAATTGGTTGTGTGACCTCCCCTGTCACACCCGCGGGTTACCCTGTAGTCCATGATCCTGAACCACTCGGAAGTTGCTGCAGATGAATGGGTTACGTTTCCAGGCGGAGAACTCGAGGCGAGGCGTCCCAGAGCGCTCTGTCCTGCCTGTTGCGATGCGCTGAAGGCCACGGCGCTCGCAGGCGCGAGCGGCAGCCGGGTGAAGAAGGCCGCGGAGCGCCGGCCGCTCTGCTTTCAATGCTACCGCGCGGATCTCGAACGCGATCGCGCGCTGAAGGCCGCCGGGGACCTCAACACCACGTCAGTCGAGCGTTTTCAGTACCAGCTGCCGTTCGCGCCGGTGGATCACGCACGGCTCGCCCGCCTGAAGGCCGAGCGTGCCAGCACCCGCGCAAGCACGCCGACCTACGTGGCGAGCCGCCGACACGCGCAGATCGAGGCCCGTCATGTGCTCCAGCAGATCGCCTCGGGTCTGAGCACGCGTGGCCTTCCGGCGGCTGATCGCGAGCGGGCGATTCTGGAAGCCGTCCATGCGGCCGAGCTCCAGCTGCCCGACGCGTGGCTTCCGTTCGTCGTGGCCCGTTGAAGGAAGTCAAAGGACGTCGAAGCCGCGGTACAATGTTGCCCATCGATCCTCTTCTTCTCATCGCCATCCTGATTGCCGGCCTCGCACTGGGCGCAGCCGTCGGATGGCTTGCGGGGCAGCCTGAACAGGCGCGCCTGCGGAGCGAGCTCGAGCGCGATCGCGCCGTCCACACCGAGCGCCTCCGTGCCTACCAGGACGCCGAGTCGAAGCTCCGGGACGCCTTTTCCTCGCTCAGCAACGAAGCTCTCAAGAACAACAACGAGCAGTTCCTGTCCCTCGCGCAGACGAAGCTCGAACAGGCGCGCACCGAGGCGTCGGCCGACATCGATTCGAAAAAGAAGGCCATCGAGGATCTCGTCGGACCGATGGCGAAGACTCTCGAACACCTGGATCGCGAGATCAAGGAGAGCGAACGAAGGCGCATCGAGAGTGGCGCGACGCTCATTGAGAGGATTGCGGCGCTCGATTCGATGGGGCAGGACCTGCGCGGCCAGACGCAACGGCTCGTCGATGCGCTGAGGCGGCCCGGCGTTCGCGGCCGCTGGGGCGAGCTGCAGCTGAAACGCGTCGTCGAGCTTGCGGGCATGCTCGAACACTGCCACTTCACCGAGCAGGAGACCGTCGTCACCGAAAGCGGTCGGATTCGACCGGACGTCCTCATCAACCTGCCTGGCGGCAAGCACATCATCGTGGACGCGAAGGTGCCGCTCGACGCGTACCTTCGTGCGCTCGAGGCGCCCGACGAGGACGCTCGACAGAAGCTGTTGACCGACCACGCACGGCAGGTGCGGACGCACATGGTGCAGCTGTCCGCGAAGAACTACTACGACAAGGTGCCGACGACGCCTGAATTCGTGGTGATGTTCCTGCCGGGCGAGATGTTTTTCAGCGCCGCGCTCGAGCAGGATCCGACGCTCATCGAGTTCGGCGTGGACAAGCGGGTCATTCCCGCGAGCCCGACGACGCTGATTGCGCTGCTGCGGGCCGTGGCGTACGGCTGGCAACAGGAGGCGATGGAGGAGAACGCGCGGAAGATCAGCGACCTCGGAAAGGCGCTGTATGAATCGGTGCGCGTGCTGGGCACGCACTTCGAGAATCTCGGTGGACGGCTGCAGGCGAGCCTCGAGGCGTACAATCAGGCGGTCGGCTCGCTCGAAGGCAATGTGCTCATCAAGGCGCGGAAGTTCAAGGAGCTCCAGGCCGCCAACGGTGGCGAAGAGATCAAGACCCTGGAGCCGATCGATCGCGTACCGCGCATGCTCCAGGCGCCCGAGCTGACGGACGGATTGCCATTCGATGTCCCTGAAGAGACTATCGAGAACGTCGAGGAAGTCGGCAAGGTCTGATCATCACCATGTCTACGTCGTCTACTTGCGCAACCCCAAGGGCGACGGGAAGGCCGGCTACTACGTCGGGATGACCGGGCTGTCACCCGAGCAGCGATTCCAGAATCACAAAGCCGGTGTCAAGGCCGCCCGCGTCGTCCGCAAATACGGCGAGCGCTTGGTGCCACGGCTCTATTCACACTTGAATCCGATGCCCTATGCGCGCGCAAAAGACATGGAGGTGATGCTCGCCGACAGCCTCCGCAAGCGCGGCTATTCCGTCTTCGGCGGCCATTGAGCTCCAGGACCTCGCCAGCACATCTGGCGCAGATGGGCCTGCCGTTCGGGGTCGAGGAAGACGCCGCTGGGGTAGTGAGGCACTCACTCGTCACGGTCTTTGCGCGTCATCCGCGCGCGCGCCGGTACATCATCCGCGTGCAGGACGATGGCAGCGTCCGTGTGACGGTGCCGCGCTGGGGATCGCGGCGCGAAGCCAGTGCCTTCGTCGAGCGCGAGCGCAGCTGGATTGCGAAGCAGCGGCAGCGACTCGAGCGACATCGCGTTGCGCGCGACAGGGAAACGCCGCAGTCATGGGCGGACGCGGGCATCTCTCGCGAGGCGCGCGACCGTGCGAAGCACGATCTGCCCGCGCGTCTGCTCGCACTGGCCCGCGAAGAGGGCCTCGCCGTCAGGAAGATCACTGTCAGAAATCAAAAGCGCCGGTGGGGATCGTGCTCACGGAACGGCCACATCTGCCTGAACTGGCGCCTGGTGCTGATGCCCGACGCCGTCCGCGACTACGTGCTCATCCACGAGCTGATGCACTTGAGGCGGATGGACCATTCGCCCGCATTCTGGAAGCTGGTGGCCAGAGCGTGCCCTGACTATCAGGCCCATCGGGCTTTTCTCAGAAGCCGTTCCCTCGATTGAACACTCGGTCCCTGTCGAGACCAAATTTCGGATCGCTGCGCGTGCCTTCGATCTTGATGGGGATGGAACTGCCGCCGCCCGGCTTGGCGAAGATCGGATCGACGATCTTCAGGATCAGCGACTTGAAGCCCGTGACGGTCTGCGAGACCTTCGCATCCAACAGAAGGTTGCCTTTGAAGTCGATGGCCTCTTTCTTCAGCGCATAGCTGCCGACGAGCCGGACCTGGGCGCCGGGGACCGCGAACGCGAGGTCGTGAAGCTCCAGCCGTCCGCCGCCGAGGATGAACCGGCCACGAAAATCCGACGCGACCTGGCCGTTCCCCGGCTGCCCGGGTTGTCCGCGCCCTCTCCGGCTCAGCTCCGCGATCTTTTGCTGCACGTCGTCGTTCGTGAACCGCGCCGCCGAGATCTCGAATCGGCCATTCAGCTTCAGCCGATCGACGACATCAGCCTCGCCGGGCGGCAACAGGAACTTCGTTGTCAGCTTCAGTCCGCCCACCATAGGCGGCTTCGGCGCCCTGACGGCCATGACCATGATGTCTTCGAGGCGCGCGTTCGTCATCTGGACGTCGAGGCTGACCGTGCGTCCCTTGCCGGGTGGGCCGTCGAGGACCGCACCTCTTGCAACCAGCGACGACTTAAGAAAGTCGGCATCAATCCGCTCGAGCCGCGTGTCGCCATTGGTTCCGTCCACGATCGTGTGGTACTTCGTGTGGAGAGGAAAAGGATGGCCGCCGACGTCGACGACGAAATTCGGCGTGCCGGTTTCTCCGTTGACGTCGAGCCAGCCGAGCGTGCCGGCGAACAATCCGCGCGACGACAGCGTGCCGCCGATTCCTTTGAAGACGCCGAGATCGGCGTTGTCGAACGTGAACGTGCCGTCGAGCGGCGTGCCACCTGGTTCGTCACGGTTCCACGGGCCGAAATTCCCCGATGTCAGGATCTCTCCGGGTGGAACACCGTTGGTGAGCGTGGCGTCGTACGGCATCGACGAGTTCGCGCTGACCATGTGCATCCGGAGCGTGTGGATCGACCAGACTTTCGGCGCCTTGGACTTGTCGCGTGGAACGATGATCAACTGCGTGCCGTTCGCGTCGAGCGTGTCGATGACGACGTCGCTTCGGTTGGAATCGCGCGGCACGCGGTCCATCGACGGAGGCGCGTCTCTCCTCGTGTGGAGCGGATGCGGCCGTGTGTCCGGTGATTGATGGTCTTCGTCATCCGGCGGAATCGAAATGGTCAAACCGGTGACGTTCACGTGCGCGACGTGTTTGCGCCAGACGCCGAGGAGGTCCCCATCGACGGTGAACGATTTGATCTCGATGAGCGGTGGCTGATCGAGGTGGTCCCGCTGGCGGAGCACGAGTCCGCGACCTTCAGCGCGAAGACGAGGCAGTACCTGAAGACTCAAATCGTCCAGCGTGACGTTACTGTTGAGTCGGTCCGACAGCGTCGCGACGATCCGCCGCCGCAGCGTTTCCGATCGAAGAGGAACGGCCGACACAAGGGTGACGGCGGCGGTGGTCAGACACGCCACCGCGCCGGTCGAGAACCAGATCCACTTGCGACGACGAGTCACGTCGACCGACTCTAGCAGGATCTGTGCCGATGAGTTGACACGCAGAGTCGATTACTGAGGAAGTGCCGGCGACGGATCGGAAGTAACCACCCGCGGGCGCCACGGGACGAACACGCTGGTTGTCTGCTGGTAGTGTCGGTATCCGTCGCCACGTGAGCGCAGCGCCTGGGCTTCCGTTGCCGGAATGCCGGTCACCTTGAGGAGCAGGTACAACATCGCCGCCGGGCACGCGAAAGACACCCAACCCCAGGGCGATGCCGCCGCGAAGAGCGCGTTCGCGATCCAGATCGTCCATTCGAAGAAATAGTTCGGGTGGCGCGAGTACCGCCAGAGCCCCACCTGACACGTGCGCCCTTTGTTCTCGGGGTCCATCTTGAAATGCAGCAGCTGCCGGTCCGCCGTCGTCTCTCCGGCAAAGCCGACGATCCAGAGCGCGGCCCCGGCAAGTTCGAGGGGCGTGAACTCCGGCGCGGGGTTCACGCTGGCGAAGAGCGCCGGCGTCGAGAACAATACGGCGGCGGCCGCCTGCGCCTGGAAGAACCAGAAGAACCATCGATTCGCGTGGGCACGCGACCGTCGGAGTTCTGCATATCGGCCGTCCTCGGGCTTTCCCAGGATGCGGTCGTAGAGCAGATAGATCGTCAAGCGCGCGCCCCAGGAACCCATCATCGACGCGATGGCCAGCCGGCGCCCGGGCATTCCGTGCGCCTGCGTTGCGTAGAAGATCGCGAGGCCCGCGACGAGCGCCGTCCAGCCAGCGTCGACGACGCCGGCGTTCTTCGTTCGGAGCTGCATCGCCCACAGCGCTGCCATTACTCCGGCGGCGGCAATCCAACCGAGGCCTGCGAGCACAACGACGGTTGGCACGGGCGTCATCCTAGGTGAAGCGCCCGCATGTCGTCAGCCTGCGCGATGCCGTGCGACGTTCCTGGTCACGCGCATCCGGGGTGCCGGCATTCGCACCGAAGCTCGGTCTGCTCGCCCTTCTCCTTGCAGACTTCGCTGCAGTACTTTCCCCACTCGCCGCCCGCGGCGACCATGCAGCTGCACGAGGGATGCGCGCACTTCTTGACGTCCGCCATGAGGGCCTCCGGCGAGACTCTAGGCGCGTCGGCGACGAGCTGCAAGCTCGGCAATCACTCTTGCGGGACGACTTGATCAATGGACCAGCCGCCGATGTTGATCGGCGCAATCCTGACAGACCGATTCCGTGGACAGGCGTTCGGGTGGAGTGCCGCGGCCGCACTCCTCGCACACGCGGAACTGCGCTGTGCGGGCCTCGCGCGCGCCTTTCAACAGCGCCGCGAGTGCATTGAAGAGTTCGTTTTCGGGCAGCCGTCGCCATTTCAGCACACCGACGCGGCGCGGCTTGACGGTGAGCGCATGTGGCACCTCGCGCGCCGCCGCAAACTCCGACACGACGACGCTGGTGTCCGTCAGCACGACGACGACTTCAGGCGGATCGCCCGCGATGAACTGCAGCGAGCCGTCTGCCTGCTCGTGTTGCTCCACCGGTTCCGAGAGCCGTGACGAAAGGTACGCGATCAGTTGTTCGTAGCGTTCCGCCGTATCCACGCGTCTCCATTATCTCCCGACGCCGCTTGGCTGAAGCCTTCGCGCTCCGGTGGCGGGGCTGGGGCATAATCGCGACGTGCCCCTTCGTGTCCTGACCGTCATCGTCATTGCCATCGTCGTGGTGTTGGGAGGGCCGACGGGGTCACCCCTCGCGCGGCAGGCTGGAGCCGCGACCGCGGATGGGGGCGACATTCCGGCCGTTGCGGTTTCGCGTCAGCTTCGCGACGCCCAGGGATTGTCGGTTGGGGAGATCGTCTCGCTATCGATGGACCCATCCGGCGCCGGCGCACGGCCGTTCCGAGTCGTTGGCGCCTACGAGCCGATGCCAAATCCGATGCGGCTCGGTGCTACACGTCATGAGGTAAGACTGCACCTGCCGGATCTGATCGCGATGTCGGCGGAGAAATCGACCCGACACACGGCAGCAGACCCGCTCGACCTCGAGACCGTGGACGCGATCAACGTTCTCGTCGCGGATCCATCCAGGGGACAGGCGCTCGCCCGCAAGTTGAACGAGACGTTGCCAGGCGTCGCCGTCCGTCCGATGGGCGGCGATGACCAGCGCGCGGCGCCGTTTATCGTTCTCGAGCGATTCCACCTCGCGATCGCGATCGTGACGGTGATCGCGAGCAGCATCTTCCTCCTTGCGCTGATGCTTATGCTCGTCGACGAGCGACGCGACGTGGTCGGCATCCTGCGGCTCATCGGATATCGACGGCAACGCATCCTTCTGTACGTCCTTGTGGAAGGTCTCGTCCTCGCCGTCTCCGGCGCCTTGATTGGCATCCTGCTCGCGGCCGCGTTCGAGGGAGGCATCAACCGTTTCTTTCAGTGGCGATACGACACCATGCTGGTTTTCGTGCGCGTGACGCCGCGGATCGCGCTGCGGTCGGTGGCCATCGCCGTTCCGCTGGGTGTCGCGGCGGCCACGGCTTCGTCGTGGTCGCTGCTCAGACGTCAGGGTCTGGTTGGAGCACGCCGGTAACAATGCGGCTCCTGACACGGTCATTCGGCTTCGCCGCGCGAAGCCTTCGCCGTCAGCCCGCACGCGCGTCGGTGGGCATCCTCGGCATTGCCGCCGTGGGCGCGCTGCTGCTCGACATGCTGCTCTTGTCGAGGGGGCTCGTCGTCTCGTTCCGGGATCTGCTCGACAGCATCGGATTCGACGTTCGCGTGCTGGCCGGGGACCTCGGTCCGATCGGCGGACCCCGACTTCAGGACGCATCCGCCATTGCGAGTCAGCTGGCCGCTCTGCCTGAAGTTGCCGAGGCGGTTCCGATCCGGATGACCGAAGGGGAAGCGTCGGCCTTGGGCCGCCCCGTCGGGTTTTCGTTCATGGGGATCGACGTGCACACGCGTCGGCCATGGACGCTCGAGTCGGGCCACGACTTGCTTGGCCCGGCGGCGCAGCCGGAGTCAGGCGCAGTCCCCGCGCCCATCCTCGTCAACAAGCGACTGGCGGCGGCTCTGCACGTGGCGCCCGATGACCTGATCAGCGTGCGGGCGACGTGCGCCATGGATCAATCCGCCATGCCGCCGGCTCCGTTCCGCGTGGCTGGCGTGGCCGACTTTCCGTTCGATACCGAGTCGCAATTCTCCGCGGTGGCGCTTCGCTCCGCGGTCCGAGCGGCGTGCGGCGCTGGAACGGATGACACGGCCGACATGGTGATGATCGCGTCACGGGAAGGCTTTGGCGCGGACAGTGCCGTGTCCGCGATTCGCCGACGGCGGCCCGACCTTCATCCCGCCACGAACGACGAGATTGTCGCGCGGATGCAGCAGCAGGGGTTCAGCTACTTCAGGCAGATCTCGACGGTGCTGTCGACGATCACGATGCTGTTTGGATTCATGCTGATCGCGGTGCTGCTCACCGTCTCGGTCAACCAGCGGCTGGCCGAAATCGCGGCGCTCCGCGCGCTCGGTTTTTCGAGGGCCCGGCTCGCGGCCGACATCCTGTGTCAGTCGGTACTGCTCGTCGGCACCGGCGGCGTGCTCGCGCTGCCGCTCGGCGTCGCGCTCTCCGTCTGGCTGGACGCAATCCTGAAGAAGATGCCCGGGATTCCGATCGCGCTCCATTTCTTCGTGTTCGAACCGCGCGCGCTCGTCTGGCACGCCGCGTTGCTCGCGGTGACCGCGGCTTTGGCCGCCGCCTATCCCATGTGGCTTGTGACGAAGCTGTCCATCGCGGCGACGCTGAGGAACGAGGTGGTCTCCTGAGCGCGCTCGTCGGCGCGCGCCAGTTGACGAGGACGTTCCTCATGCCAGCCGGGCCGGTGCACGCGCTGCGGGACGTGTCGCTGGAGATCGCGCCAGCCGATTACCTCGCCATCCGGGGACCGTCGGGATGCGGGAAGTCCACGCTGCTGCACCTGCTCGGCTGTGTGGACACGCCGACGAGCGGCGAACTCCGCTTCGACGGGCGAGCGGTCGAGGCGTTGCCGGACGCCGAGCGAAGCGACATCCGGCTGCGGAGCATCGGCTTCGTCTTCCAGCGATTCTTCCTGCTCCCGATGCTGACGGCGCGCGAGAACGTCGAGGTCCCTCTTGCCGAGGCGGGTGTGGGTCGTGCCGCGCGCCGCGCGCGGACGTCAGACCTGCTCGACTATGTGGGCCTGTCTCATCGGGCGGACCACCGGCCGGCCCAGCTCTCAGGCGGCGAAGCGCAGCGGGTCGCGGTGGCTCGTGCACTTGCAAACCGCCCTCGTCTGCTTCTAGCGGATGAACCGACGGGTGAACTCGACCGCGCCACAGGTGAACAGATCGCGGCGCTCCTCGATCGTGTTCACGCCGACGGCACCGCGGTCGTCGTCGTCACGCACGATCCGGACATCGGCGAGCGCGCACGGCGGACGCTCATGATGCGCGATGGTCGCATCGAGGACAGTCGCTCGTGATTCTCCGGCTGGCCCTGAAATCGCTGCTCATGCACCCGGTTCGCGCGTCGGTGCTTGGAATCGGCTTTGGTCTCGGCGTCGGCGTCATGGCGACGCTGCTGGGTGTCGGCGAAGTCGTACTCGAGCAGGCGCGGGCTCCGCAGCTGACCGGCGGCGGTCAGTGGATCGTCAGCGGCGTGAACGGACCGATGACGTCAGCGCGGTACGTCATCGACCGTATCCATCGCGCTGGTGCGAACCAACAACAAGCTAATAACCAACAGCTAACTACCACAGCGTCTCCGCGCCTGCGAGCCGATCTGTTTCTTGTCCGCAACGGCGCGACCGTGCCCGTCCGGGCCAGAGCAGGGATTCCCAGCCTCGAACGCTCGCTCGGGGATCCGGAGACGTCCGGCCTCGTGTCGTGGACGGACACCGCCGCGGATCTCCGCTGGACAGCGCCCGATCCCGCCGAAGTGCTGCGCGGCATGGACCGCTTTCATTCAGTGCCAGATGTTCCGGCACGCGCATCGTCGTGGGCTGAGTGGCTGTATTTCAAAGGGCGATCCGGGGAGCTTCAGTTTTACGCGACATTTCTGGTTGGTGCTGTGCAGCCCGACGGCCGTCGTCGTGCCGGCGTGCGCCTTCAGCTGGATCGGAGCGGGCGCGTCACGAGTTACTCGGCGAGTGATTCGGTTGACGATCGCGAGCTCTTGCGCACGGCGCCTGACGTGACGATCGGTCGCAATCATGTGAGGCTCGACGGGCTGCGATATCACGTCACACTCGATCTCCCGGGTGCGTCAGGCGAGTTCGACGTCGAGGCCGTGGCGGGACGATCGTTGCCGCCATTCGTTCTGCGTGGCGCGGGCGGGTGGGTCTCCGGCTACACGATCCCGGTGATGTCGGGTTCCCTCAGCGGGTGGATCGATGCGGACGGCGCGCGGACGAACCTGGCGGGTACCGGCTATCACGATCACAATTGGGGATTCTGGGAAGGCGTGTCGTGGCGCTGGGGGCAGGTGCAGCACGGCGATCGATCCTTTGTGTACGGCCGTGTCTTCCCGCCGGCGGACGCCGCCGACGCGACGCGCGTTCCCGGATTTCTGATCGCGCTCGGCCCGGACGGTCCGACTGGCTATTCGACGAGGGTCCGAATCGACGAGACCGACGATCCGGCGACCGGGCACCCGCGTCAGATCACGGTTCGCGGTCGAGGCGACTCGCTCGACCTGCAGATGACGATTCAAGTGGAGGACGCGATCGTCAATCGCGGCGGCGCCCTGGCCGCCGGTCCGGACTTTCTGCAGCTGCGCGGCCGTTATCGCGTGAAGGGCACCGCGGGCGGGCAGACAGTCGACTTCGAAGCGCAGGGCGCGGCCGAGACATTCAGGGGCCGACCGTCACAGCCAGTCCGTTAGCGGCGAGCGGCCGGATCGAGGATCGGCGGCGTCCGATGGTGCGTCGCCTGCTCGTACGCGAAGGCGAGCGCGAGGACGCGCCAATCGTCCCAGAGCCGTCCCAGGAACGAAACCCCGAAAGGATAGCGGCCGCCGAGCATGCCGGCCGGCACGGTGACCTGGGGCAGGCCGGTCATCGCGCTCTCTTCACACGTCCCGGGTTCCTCGCCGTACCGGACGAGTCCTCCCTCGTGCGTCGATGGCCTCGCCTGGTTCGCCGGGTAGAGGAGGGCGTCGAGTCGCTCGCGATCCATCAGCCTGATGAACACGTCCCGGAATGCCTCGCGCGCCGAGTAGAACGTTCCGGTCGCGGCCGACAGTTCGGCACCCGTCGGCGTCGGCTTCAACGTGTCCTCGAAGCGCCGCGCGCTGACCGGTGCGAGTTTCCCGGATGCGAGCAGCTGTTCCAGCGTGATCACCGCGTCACCAGGGTGCGCGCCGCGTGACAGGTACGCGTCCCAGCCGGCTTTCAATGACCCAGGTGCCGACCCGCGGGCCCTTCGGTATTGCTCGTCGAGATCGGCAATCGACACGTCGAGAACCGTCGCACCCGCGGATCGCAGTTCTGCGATGACGGCTTCCATCGCCTGTGCCGCCTGACGTTCGCCCGTGATGCCCACGAACAGTTGACGAAGGACGCCGATGCGCGCTCCACCGAGCGCCTTCGCGTCGAGGGCGGTCGCGAACGATGGCGTCCGGTGACGATTGGCATCTACCGTCGCTTCGTCCGCCGAATCGGTCCCGGTCACCGCGTCGAGGACGAGCGCCAGCTCACGCACGGACTTGGCGATCGGGCCGACGGCGTCGTTGTACGTATTGAGAGGCATCACGCCCGCGCGACTCGTCAAGCCCCGTGTCGTTCGAATGGTTGCGAGCGAGGCGAACGATGCAGGGTTCGACAGCGAGTTGCAGGTGTCGGTCCCGAAACCCAGCGTGACGAGGCTCGCAGCCACCGACGCGGCCGTGCCGCCGCTCGAACCCGCGGTGCTCAGCGTTGGATGGTACGGGTTGCCAATCGTTCCGGCGACCGAACTGATGCCGAAGTCGCCGAACGGAAACTCGTCGAGATTCGCTTTGCCGAGCACGATGGCTCCGGCGTCGCGCATGCCCTGCGCGACCTTCGAATCCAGCCGCGGCCGATGGTCCACGAGCGCCAGCGACCCGCCCGTCGTCGGCAGACCGAGGACGTCGATGTTGTCCTTGTAGACCACCGGGATTCCGTGGAGCGGACCGCGGACGCGTCCGCCGGTCCGTTCTGCGTCGGCGCGCCGGGCGTCGGCAATCACGAGGCGGTTGAAAGCCAGCATCGACCGCAGCGTCGGTCCGTGCCGATCGAAGATGGCCAACCGCCCGAGGTACGCCTCGACGACGTCGACGCTCGTCATGTCGCCGCGCTCCAGCGCCGCCTGGATTTCGTGCGCCGTCTTTTCGACGACGGTGAAGACCGGCACGTCGCGACGCGAGATCGGTGGGCGCCAGTTGACGATGTGTAAGAGCTGCCGCTCCGTGAGTCCCCGCAGGTCTGGTTCGGCAACGAGCTGTCGAGCCACGCCGGTCACGCGCGCGATTTCAGATCCCGGCGCCGCAATCTTCGCGTCGGCTCCGCGGTACGGCGCATCGTATTTCGGCGCGACGATGCCGTTCTGAATCGGCGTGCCCAGCCCGCCGCGCGGATCGTACGCCTCGCTCGCGCCTTTGACCACGAACGTCATCAGCGCGCGGCTCTCGCCGCCCGGGATCGTCAGCGTGAAGCGGTAGGCGATGTACGCCGGATCGTAGCCGGGCCATGGGTCGGTGAAGGGGTCGCCGTACATGTCACCGATGCCCGTGAAGATCCGCGTGGCGTCATTGCCCAGCACGTGCGACGACGGACCATGCCCCGAGGGTCCGCGCGACGGATCTTCAGCCTTCGTCAGGTCCTGCATGACCGTGACGAACGTGTCGCTGGCGTCGACTCGCCGGTCGCCGCTCGACGTCGTGGCGACGGTCATCAGGCCGCCGTCCTCGAACGCGCCGGCGGCCCCGCCCCAGGCGACGTCAACGGTCAGCGCGCCCGACGTCGTGTTCGTGAAGCGATCGATGTACCGCAGGTAGCTTGTGTCCCGCGGGGCGAAGATGCCACGTGAGACGAGGACTCCGCTCTCGAGAACCGGCGTGATCGAGTCGAATCGCTCGCCGCCATCGTACGCGAGGCCGAAGCCCCGCAGGGAAATCGGCCCCGCGATCGTCGCGCCTGTCGTGGCACGAACTCGCAGCTTCAGATAGCCGAAGCCGTTGAACGGATTGGACGCGCCGCCTGTCGCAATCCCGCCGCTGTCCTGCGCCCACGGCGACGTGTCCTGAATGTCCCAGTACTGGCCGTCGGCCGACGACAACCGCGTGACCGCCTCGATCCGGAGCGCCGTCGCGATGAGACCGACGAGCGCGCACGCCGCCGCAGACAAAGGCAGACGAGGCATCCCGGTCAGTACTTCCAGCTTTTCGTGTCGGCGCCGGCCGGGGCGGTCTTCTGCCAGCGAGCCGCCATCGCCGGGATGAAGCGGTTGCTGTACGTCAGTCGCGAGATGGCGTTCGGATGATCGTGGTCGCCGCTCCAGCAGTGCTCGTCGCGCCGGCCGTAGTCCACTTTTGCCTCCGCTGGTGGATTGGCCGATTTCAGGAATTCTTCGGCGAGGTACACGGCGTTGTTCAGGAAGACGTTGTCGGACAGCCCCACGTTGAGCACGATTTTTCCGCGGAGTTTGGGACCGAGCGTCGCCCAGTCGCGTTCCATGATGTGGACGAGATCGTAGTGATCGCGCCAGTACGCCGCGACCTTCTCATCGATCGCGCCGGTGCGCTTGTCCCAGATCCGCTGCGGGTAGCCGTCCGTGCCGACCGGCGAGTACACGGCCTCCCAGATGTCCCACTGCCCGCCGGATCGGGATTTCGTTCCGAGCACCAGCTCGCGGATGTTCATCTGCTCGATCGTCGAGCGGGTCTGTCCGAGGTAGTCACGGTAGCCGGGGCGAGGCGTGCGCCTGAACGTCCCTTCGGTGAAGTACGCGTTCTTGTCCTCGTAGATGTTGATGTTCGTGAAGCGACGGAAGTCAATCGGATCCGGGCAGTTGGTGAACGCGCCGTTGTATTCGTCCGGATAGAAGACTTGCGCGGCCAGCGTTTCCCAGCCGCCCGTCGAGCCGCCGTACAGCGCGCGCGCCCACGGGCCGAGGCCGCGAAACTGCTTTTCGATGTACGGAATTAGCTCGTGGGTGATCGCGTCGCCGTAGGGGCCGAGGTTTTCGGAATTCACCGCGTACGAATCGTCGTAGTACGGATTCGCGTGCTGGATGTTCACCATGATCACACGCGGAAAATCTTTCGACCGCCACAGGTTGTAGAGCTCGAAGCCGGTACTCCTGGAGCACACGTTCGTAGCCGTACTTCGTGCAAAGCTCGCCCTCGTGTCCGTTCGGACAGTACTCGGCGATGCCTTTGAGATCCGCTGGCGGCAGCTTGGGATCGGCCGGCGTCTCGCGCCACGGAAAGACTTCGCGCTGAAAGTGGCCGTGGAAGATCGCGAGCGGGTAGTGCGCGTTTGGATGGCTGTCCCAGCCCTCAGGCAGGACGAGAATCGCGCCGAGGTACATTGGCCGCCCCCAGAACTTCGTCAGGCGCTCGCTCTGAATCCGGATACGCTTGATGTACCGGGTCTCCGGCAGGTCGGGCAGCGGCGGGATCTTCTTGTCGAGCGAAATGCGGACGACGTCTCCCGAGGTGCGATCGATGCGGACCTTGCGCGGCTCGCTGTACAGATTGCCGGGCGCCGACATCCATTGCTGGCCTTCGCCGCGATCGGGCGGCAGCTTCACCGTGTGGCCATCGCTCCGCTGAAAGGTCTCGTATACGTGTAGCAGTCCCTGGACCCAGTACTCGCCGGGCGGCACGTCATTGAGACCGCTGAGGGGGTACCCGAGGGTGTCGTCGCCGACCGTGACCTCGGCGCCAGGCTTGAGGCCATCGACGTCCACGCCGAAAATCTGCGCGGTCCGATCGCTGTCGGAGACCTGAAAGCGCGGTTCCTGCCGGTCGTTCGCGGACAAGACGACCAGCATGCGGCCGTCCGCCGACGTCAGACCCGAGGATTCCGGAAACGAAACAGCGATGCGCAGGGGGCTTCCGCCAGGACGCGTGGCGCAGGCACCGATGGCAGCCAGGGCTGCCGCGGCGCCAAGCGCCGTCGCCAGGCGCAGCGCGGTTCGGTCGTTGATGGTCATGGGTCGCTCCAGGGCCGTAAGGATAACCTGTGCCGGGCGCCCTGTTATGATGCTCGCCGATCGAATTTCACGAGGAGATCAGCTGTGAAAAGAGCGCTCCTGCCCGTCGCCTTCGCTGCAGTGTTGCTCGTCGATACGGCTAAAGTCGTGACACAGGCGCCGGCCGAGCGCTGGTGGGCGCACGTGGCATTTCTGGCCGACGATCGCATGAAAGGCCGCGAGACCGGCAGCCCCGAGCATCGCGAGGCGGCCGAATACATCGCGCGCCATTTCAAGGAGGTCGGGCTGCAGCCTGGCGGCACGGACGGCTACTTTCAGAGCGTTCCGTTCCGATCGCGGTCGATTGTGGAAGCGCGGTCCAGCCTCGCGCTCGTCCGAGGCGCCGACGTCGTTCCCGTCGTGCTGGGCGACGAGGCCACGTTCAGCATGCGCATCGAGCCGGCGGCGCACATCGAAGCCCCCATCGTGTTTGGGGGATACGGCCTCCAGGTGCCGGAAGCGAAACACGACGATCTCGCCGGCCTCGATCTGAAAGGCAAGGTCGTCCTCCTGCTCACGGGCGGCCCCTCGTCGATTCCGGGTCCACTGCTGGCGCACTACCAGAACACGCGCTGGTCGTATCTGAAACGGGCAGGCGTCATCGGGGTCATCTCGATCCAGAACCCGAAGGGCCAGGACATCCCCTGGGAGCGATCGAAGCTCGCGCGGTTCCTGCCGTCGATGGCCATCGCGGATCCTGCGCTCGATGAAACGTCCGGGCAGCAGCTGGCGGTGACGGTCAACGCCGCAACGGCGGAAAAATTCTTCACGGGCAGCGGACACCGGTTCGCCGAGTTGCTCGAACTGTCGAATGCGGGTCAGGTGTTGCCGCGTTTTGCGATTCCGGCGTCCATTCGCGCGACGGTCACCATCGACGCCCATTCCCTCCGCTCCGACAACGTCGTCGGCATCCTGCCGGGCAATGATCCTGGGCTGAAGAACGAGTACATCGTCGTGTCGTCGCATCTGGATCATGTCGGCACCGGAACCGGAACGGGCGATGTCATCTACAACGGCGCGATGGACAACGCGTCCGGCATCGCGACACTCATCGAGACGGCGAGAGCGGCCGCGGCGAAAAAGAGTTTCAAGCGCTCGATCATCTTCCTGGCCGTGACGGCCGAGGAGAAGGGCCTGCTCGGGTCGCGGTACTACGCCAGCAAGCCGACGGTTCCGTCCCGGGCGATGGTGGCCGATCTCAATACCGACATGTTCCTCCCCCTCTTCCCGCTCCACAGCCTCGTCGTCCAGGGTCTCGAGGAATCCGATCTGGCGGCCGATCTCCGAAACACGGCGCGACCGATGGGGATCGAGGTGTATTCCGACCCGGAACCCGAGCGAAACGCGTTCGTCCGCAGCGATCAGTACAGCTTCATCCGCGCGGGCATTCCGTCGATTTCGTTGAAGGTCGGCTTCGTCAAGGGCTCGCCGGAGCACGAGACCGTCAAGAAGTGGCGGGCGGAACGCTATCACGCGCCGTCCGACGATCTGGCCCAGCCGATCGACCGCCAGGCGGCGGAGGATTTCAACAAGGTGTACGTGGCGCTGCTCGAGGCCGTTGCGAACCGGGCGACGCGGCCGGCCTGGAACGACGACAGCTTCTTCAAGCGCTTCGTGCCGAAGTGAGCGGCGCGGCGCCGGCGATCAGATCAGTGCGTGAGCCCGTAGATGACGTAGTTCACGCCGAGCTTATACGCCTCGTTGGTGTCGCTCATCGGACGCAGGCCGGTGCCGGACCATTCCCAAAACTGCGAGACGTCCGTGTTGTAGTTGACGATCATCTGCAGTCGCTTGGCCGGATCGTTGTCCTCGAAGAGACCGCGGAAGATCGGGCGGCCGATGATGTACGCCTGCGGGATGATGTCCAGGTTGTTGACCTCGAAGAAGGTGTGGAAGAGCGGGTGTGAGGCATCGAGATCGAAGAACGTCGCGCCGGGCATGACGCGCTGCATGTTCGCTGCGAAGACCTCCCATCCGTTCCCGTACTCGCCGCCCCCGCCCCTGCGCCTCGGCTTGAAGTCGTCGACGATGACGAACCCGCCTTTCTGCATGTACGTCCGCAGCGACTCGGCCTCGCTCTCGGTCATCGCCCACCAGTCCACCTCGATCACGTACGCGATTGGATACTTGAAGAGCGCCGGGTCGTCGAACGTCACCGCGTTGATGTCTTCGATGTGCGGGTTCAGATAGCTGACCTCGTTCATGATGTTCATCAGGTTCTGCTCGGCGAGCGGATAGCCGTGACCCCATGCGGGCCAGCCGCCGTACCAGTAGCCGCCGGGCGCGGTTGTGTATTTCACGCGTACGAACGTAAACCGGCCGTCGTAGGGGATGTTCGGGCGCTCGCGGAACGGACCACGCGGTCCGCCGAATTGCGCGAGCGCGCCCGCGGCGCTCGCGACGAGGGCGATGTAGGTCGCAAGGAGGCGGGCCGAGCGCATCGACCGGAAACCGGTCATGCACCTAGCTTACTGCGTGTACTATCAGCCGCCTGAGCGCCCCGCCGTCGAACGACCGGACCCGGGAGCGCGAGGCGTTAGCCGAGCGAGGTTTCATGCGTCGATTGATATTTGCCGTGGTATGCACCGCGCTTTGCACGGCGCAGGCGTTCACACAACCCAGGCCGCTCGAGGGCTTCGATGACTACGTCGCCAAAGCCGTCAAGGACTGGCGGGCGCCCGGTTTTGCGGTGGCGGTGATCAAGAACGACGAGGTCGTCTTCGAGCGCGGCTTCGGCGTTCGCGAACTCGGCAAGCCGGACCCGGTCAACGAGCACACGCTGTTTGCCATCGGCTCCACCACGAAAGCCATGACCGCGGCGCTGGCCGCGATGCTCGTGGACGAGAAGAAGCTCGAGTGGGACGCGCCCGTCACCCGCTACCTGCCGTGGTTCCAGATGAAGGATCCCGCCGTCAGTCGGGAGGTCAGCGTGCGGGATCTGCTGACGCATCGTGCGGGTCTCGGCAACGCCGACTATCTCTGGTACGGGCAGCACAGTTCGACCGACGAGATCCTGCGACGCGTCAGGCTCATCGATCCGGCCTACCCCGTTCGATCGGGCTTCATCTATCAGAACATTATGTACGCGGCGGCGGGTGCCGTGGTCGAGGCTGCGTCGGGAACCTCGTGGCCGAACCTGATCCGGACTCGCATTTTCGAGCCGCTGGGCATGAAGGACAGCCAGGCGACGGCGGCGGGACTCGCGTCGCGCGGGAACGTCGCCTCGCCCCACGCGATTGTGGATGGTCGAGTGCGCGTGATCGAAAACGCCAGCGTCGATCCGGTTGCTGCGGCGGGGGCCGTGTGGTCCAGCGTCGCGGACATGTCGAAGTGGATGAAGTTCATGCTGGACGGCGGGCGCGTCGGTGGACGGTCGGGCACGCGACTCCTCTCGGAGGCATCGTTCCGTGAACTGTTCACGCCGCAGACGATAGCGCCCTATGAGATGTACCCGACCACGCGGATCACCAAACCGCATTGGATGACGTACGCCCTCGGCTGGTTCCAGCAGGACTACCGCGGTCAGGCGCTGGATTTTCACACCGGCAGCATCGACGGGATGGTGGCGATTCACGGCCTCGTGCGTGACGAGGGGCTCGGCGTCTATGTGCTCGGCAATCTGGACCACGCCGAGCTGCGTCACGCGATCATGTACACGGTCATCGATCGCTACGCCGGCCACCGCGATCACGACTGGAGCGCGGAATTCCTGAAGCTGTACCGATGGACTGAGGAGCGACGCCGACCAGGAACGGGCGAAGAAAAACGCCGCTCGCATTGCCGGGACGTCACCCTCGCTGCCTCTCGCGAAGTACGCCGGCACCTACAGCGAGCCCCTCCATGGCGACATCAAGGTCACAGAAGACGGCGGAGGATTGCGTCTGCAGGTACGGATCCGCCTTCGTTGGCCCGCTCGAGCACTGGCACTACAACACCTTCCGCGCAAAGTGGGAGGCCATATGGCGGGAGCCGGAACTGGTGACGTTCGTGCTCGACGCAGAGGGCAAGCCGAGCGCGATCGAACTGACGGGCGCCCGGTTTGCACGCGTGCCTGAGATGAAGCAATCGCCGCGCTAGCCTCGCGCGTCCCGGGCGGCGAGCGCCGCTTTCACGCGCTCGGGTGTGAACGGCACTTCGCGCAGGCGTGCGCCGCTCGCATCGAACACGGCGTTGCCCACGGCGGCGGCGACAATCGTGATCGCCGTCTCCCCCGCGCCGCTTGCTTCGACACCCTGCCGGTTGATGAGGACGCTCTCGATGGTGGGGAGAGCGAATCCAAGCGACAGACTGTGGTAGGTTCGCCAGTCGATCGAGGTGACGCGCGTCCGATCCCACGTCACTTCCTCGCCGAGAGCCCGGCTGAGACCCTGCAGCGCACCGCCCTCGATCTGGTTCTTCATTCCGTCCGGATTTGAAATCGGCCCGCAGTCCTGTGCGACGAAGAAGCGCTTTGCCGCGATTCGTCCGGTGTCCTGGTCGACGTCGACTTCGGCCACCATCGCGACGTAACCGTTGTCGCCTTCGTACACCACACACGAGATGCCGCGGCCGGTGACGACACCTGCACGTGCGAGGTTCGGCCTCGGCGAAGGCCGCGCGATCCATCCGGCGCTCTTGGCCGCCGCCGCGACGACGTCCTTCAATCTCGTATCGCGGATGTGCTTCAGGCGGTACGTGACGGGATCCGCACCGACGTGCGCGGCCACCTCATCGAGGAAGCATTCGTGCGCGAACGTGTTCTGCAGCCGCGCCGGCGACCGCAGCGGGCCGGTGAAGAACGGCGATTCGATCGTATGGGTCAGCACGCGCTCGTTCGCGATGACGCCCGCGCCTCCGGCGCGACCGCCGACCTGACCGCGCACGTAGGACGGCGCAGCATTGCTTCCATTGCGGAACCCGCCGGATGGCTCCACCGCTGGGCGCGGCCGGAACGGCGCCGGCTCGAAACCGAGAAGCATTCCGGTCACGACGTTACCGGGACGATCGTAGCCCGGGCGGCCGCCGCGGGAGGGAAACCACGCTTCGTGGTCCCACGCCGTGATCGTTCCGGAGCCGTCGGCGTCAAGGGCGACGCGCTGATCGATCACGCACGCCAGCCCGTAGTTCTCCCACGCCATCTCGTCGCGCCGCGACAACTGCACGCGGACGGGCCGGCCGACAGCCTGCGACAGGATCGCCGCATCGTACGACACCGTGTCCGCGCCGTTGATGCCGTAGCAACCCGAGCCGCGCGTGAAGACGACGCGGACACTGTCGACTGGCACACCGAGAATCATGGCGACGCCGTTCCGGGTCGGATACGCAGACTGCGTCGGCGACCAGACCGTCACCTTGTCGGCCTTCACGTCCGCAACGGCGCACGACGTGCCCATCGAGCCGTGCATCTGGTACGGATGGAGATACGTCGCACGCACCAGGCGACCCGCCGCCACCGCGTCCGCGATCGTGCGGTCCACATCTCCCGCCTTGACGATGTACGTATCGCTCGAGGGTTGCGTGCGCATGTGCTCGTGAAACGTGCGCTGGTCAGGGAGATCCGGCCCGTCCTTCCACGTCGCTTTCAGTTTCGAAGCCGCCTGGATGGCTTGCCACGGCTTCGTCGCGACCACACCCACGAAATTGTTCTTCACGACCACTTTGACGACGCCCGCGAAATCGGCGACCGATCGTTCGTCCACGCCGACGAGCGTGGCGCGCGTGGTGGGCGGCCGAACGACGGCGCCGTGCAGCATGCCGGGCACTCGAACGTTGTGCACGAATTGGTACTGACCCGTCGCCAGCGCGGCCATGTCCAGGCGCGGCGAGGATGTGCCCAGCACCGTCCATTCCGACGGCGGTTTACGCTTCGCGCGCGGATCAACCGCGACGTTGAGCAGACGCCCGCCGACCAGGTCGGCATAGCTCACGCGTCTTGCGTCGTCGGACGAGGCACGGACGAACCCGTTGGCGGCCGTGAGTTGCGCCGTGGGCAAACCGAGCCGCGTGGCGGCGAGCGCGACGAGCGTCTCGCGCGCCGTCGCCGCGGCCTGCGCAAGATTGCGCTCGTTGAAATTCGTTGGCGTGGACTGGCTGCCCGACGTGGTGCCCTGGTCGGGGGCGACCGCCGTGTCACATTGAATGATCCGGACGTGATCGACCGCGACACACAATTCTTCGGCCACGAGCTGCGTCTGTGCGGTCAGGATTCCCTGACCGAGCTCGCACTTCCCGGTATACGCCGTGACGGTACCGTCCGCCGCGATCGCGATCCAGGAGTCGAGCTTCGACGGATCGATGTGCGACGCGCGCGTGTCAAAGGGGCCTTGCGCGAGGCCGATCGATTCGAATGCCGTCGCGGCGCCGAAGCCGACCACGAGGGCGCCAGATGTGTGCAAGAAATCACGGCGCGTGAAGCCTTCGCGCCGGAGCGCTCTTCGAGCGGCGCGCGTCATACGTTCCTCCGCGCATAACGATCGATGGCTCGAAGCATCCGAATGTGCGTGAAGCACCGGCACAGCACACCGGACAGCGCGGTCTCCGTCTCGATCCGACTGGCCCTCGGGTTGCGATCGAAGAGGGCCTTCGCGGTCAGAATGACGCCGTTCAGACAGAACCCGCATTGTGCGGCTTGTTCTTCGATGAACGCCTGCTGCAGGGGGTGTGGTTTTTCTGGAGAGCCGAGCCCCTCGAGCGTCAGAATCTCGGCGCCCTGGACCGTTGAGAGCGCCGTGACGCAGGACCGAATCGCCGTGCCGCCCGCGATGACCGTGCACGCCCCGCATTGGCCGAGGCCGCATCCGAATTTCGGGCCGCGGAGGCCCAGGTCGTCGCTGAGCACGTAGAGGAGTGGCGTCGCCGGATCGACGTCTACGGTGTGAGCCCGGCCGTTGACCGTCAGCGAAATCGTGCTCATGCTCGCGATTATAGGGTCGAGGCAGGTCGGGTTGGTCAGACCGCGCCGGTCGGATGGGTCGGATGGGTCGGACCCGTCTGGTGGGTCGAGTAGGATAAGTGCCCGTGACTGGCGCCATCGCCGCCGAAGGAACCGCGAGTGACTCCAGGCTCGTTCGCGCCATTGGCTTGCGGGACGCGACGTTTCTCGTGATTACCAACGTCATCGGCTCGGCCATCTTCCTGACGCCGGGCACGATGGCCGCGACGCTGCCGTCGGAATCGCTGCTCCTCCTGGCATGGGTCGCCGGCGGCGCCATCGCGGTCTGCGGTGGTTTGACCTACGCTGAGATGGGCGCGATGTTCCCGCGATCCGGCGGGCTGTACGTGTTCCTCGAAGAAGCGTACGGACCGCTCGTCGCGTTCCTGTTCGGCTGGGCGGGTACGCTCGTCATCCTGACGGGGAGCGTCGCGACGGTGGCCGTCGGCTTCGCGAAGTACTTCAGCTATTTCGTGCCGGCGCTCGGGACGGACCGGCTCCTGCTCTCGCTCCCGCTGCCGTGGGGAAGCTGGGCGATTTCCGCGGGGCAGATCGTCGCTGCGATTTCCATCATGGCGCTCGGCGCCGTCAACTACATCGGCATCCAGGCCGGCAATCGTCTGCAGGCCGCGCTGACCGTGCTGAAGATCGCGGCGCTGGCGGCGCTGCCGATCCTCGCGCTCGCGCTGCATCCATCCACGTTGATGCTGACACCAGTCGTTCCCGCGATTGCATCACCGCTTCGTGCATTCGGCATCGTGATGATCGCGGTGATGTGGGCGTACGAAGGCTGGTACTACCTGCCGTTCTGCGCGGGTGAGATCGCCGACGCGCGGCGCACGGTGCCACGCGCCCTGTTGATGGGCATCGCCGCGCTCGTTGCCATCTACACGACGGTGAACGTCGCGTACATGCTGGCGTTGCCACTCGCGGAAATCAGCGGCGTGGAACGCATCGCGGAGAAAGCCGTCACGGCGCTCGTCGGCCCGGTCGGCGCCGCGCTCGTCGCCGCGACCGTCGTCGTCTCGACGCTGGCGTGCAACGCCGCGGGTGTCATCGCCATGTCGCGCGCGTGTTTCGCAATGGCTGCCGATGGGCAGTTCTTCAGGTCGGCCGCCTCGGTGCACGCGCGGTATCGCACGCCGCACATCGCCATCATCCTCACATGCGCGTGGTCGGCCCTCCTGGCCTTGACCGGCACATACGAGCAGCTGTTCACGTGGGTGACATTTGCGTCCGTCGTATTCGGGGTCCTCGGCGGGCTGGCCATTTTTCGTCTGCGTACGACCCACGCAGGAGTACCGCGGCCGTATCGCACCTGGGGATATCCCGTCGTGCCGATGCTGTTCGTGGCAGGACTGTTCGTCCTCGTCGTCAACACGCTGGTCGAAAAGCCACGTGAGTCCCTGATCGGCCTCGGCCTCGTTGCACTCGGGCTCCCGGGCTATTGGTATTGGCGCCGGAACCGCTCCACGTAGGAACCTAGGCCAGGCGCGCCAGGTCCGCTTCCAGCGATTTGCCGGGATGTCGCGGCTTTCTGAAATACCACCAGCGGAGGTTCGCGCGGTCCGCCAGGTTCGCGGAGTTCGCAGGGTTCTGCTGGTTCGGAATGTTCGCGGCCGGGCCCCACAGCGACGGCGACGGGGTCGTCAGTTCGTGGAGCTTCCGATCGGCTTCCGCTAGAGAGCGTTCGAGCGCGTCCCGCTCCTTTGTGCCTGCCACGGCAAGCGCGCCTGCGATCATGTCGCGAACGTCCATGTCGTTCAGATAATCGTCGAGCGTCAGCTGGTATCCGCGCGCAATCTCATCGACGATGGTGGCCCATCGCTTGACGAGACCGGGCAATCCAGCCTCGACGAGATCGGGCCGTGCGCCGCGATCGCGCAGGTAGCGCTTCACGGCATCGGCGGGTCCCTTCGCCCTGGTCATCGTCGCGCCTGCCGCTCGAAGTACGACTCTCCGTCGTTCGGACGAAAGAATGTACGTATGGTGCGATCACGGTCGAAGGCGATGAACGCGCCCGTCGTCCTGTCGAAGCGCGTGATGACGCCGTCCCGGCGGACGGCCTCGACGATCCTGGAGTCGAGAGGACCGTCACGGAGCCGCTGGGCGCGTGCCAGGTATTCCTCACGTGAGATTCGGCCGAATTCCGACCCGTGTTTTTCGAAATGTTCCGTCAGCTGACGGCTGGAGTGAAAGCCGACGTGGGAGACCAGAGGTTCAGTGGGTTCACGTGGTGCAGGAGGTTCACGTGGTGCAGGAGGTTGAACCCGCTCGCTTTGTACTGAGCGCGACGGGGCGTCGGTTCGCCGGCACGCGGCGACGCTTGCAATCGAAATCGCCAGCGCAATCGCGAGAAACTTCACGCTGAGCGGGCCTTTTCCACCTTGCGATCACGTTCAGACGTCAAACGTTCCCGCTCGCGCCGATATTCCTGTTCGATCGCTTCGAGCGACGCCAGGTCGGTCGCCTTGCGACGATTCGATTCGTGAAGTACCTTGCACTTCGGCGAGCTTGGCGTCGTAGAAATTTCGAATTTCCGCGATCGCCGCCTTTTGTGCGTCCGTGATCGGCCGCGACTCGATGCCCGCTTCGGCGTCGCGTTTCTTCAGCCGCTCCATGGCCAGCTCGTAAGCCGACTTCGGCCCGGTGTTCGTTGTCTCGTTCGACATGTACCAATGGTAGCAAGTCCGTTGCTTGCGTTCTGCCCGGATCGATGGCACGCTCCACGCCATATGAAACTCATCGTCCTGTGTGCGGTGCTGCTCTCGGCGGCGCGGGTGGCAGCGCAAGCCGTCGGCGGAGCCGACCAGGCGCGTCCCGTGGCCGGCGATCCGGGCGTGTCGTCGATGGCCGTCACGAACCAGCCGCAGTTCCGCGTCCTGCGCGACTACGCCGAGCCCGGCGCCGTGCGTCGCATGCACTCTCATGACGATGCCACGTGGCATGTGTTCGTGCTGGTGACAGGGCAGCTGACGCTGACGGTCGAGGGCGAGAGCCCGGTGGACGTCACGCAGGGGCAGGTGCTGACGCTCAAGGCCGGCGCGAAGCACACGTTCAAGAACACGGGCAACGTCACGGCGACGATCGTCGAGGTCTTCGGCAGGGCGCAGACGGCCGCGGCGGACGCGGCCGTCGCGATCGCCGCGGCTATGAGCCCTTCGTCCAGTCCCTGCTGCCGATGACGACCTTCACGTCCGTGAAGAAATTCCAGCGGACGTAGCCGCCCCCGACCTGGCCCCCGAGCTCCGAGTTGTCGCCAAGCGACAGGCGGACGACGCCGGACCCGTAGCCGTAGTAGGGAATCCACGGGTTCCGGTCGGGGACCGCGAGCAGCGGGTTGAGACCAAGGGCGAATTCGCGAAACGCCCGGCCGGCCTGGCCCGCGCGCGACATCTCGGCCTCGACAGCCTCCTTGCCAACCATCGCGGTCACCTCCGTGACGCGCCCGCGCGCAAATTTCAGCTTGAGGCCTTCCACGACCCGTCCATCCCACTGTGACGTCGGAAAAGCGACCGTGCCCTCCACGCTCTCTTCAATCGGCGCGACGCGGACGACGCCAGCAGGCAGCTCGATCTCCTTGTCGATCAGCACGAGCCCCCGTGCGGCGCGGGCTTTCGATGCGTCGCCGTCCTGAAGGTTGATCGGTCGATCGCCGACTCTGAACCGCAGGTCCGTTCCGGCCGGCGATGTCAGGTGGACGTCACCGCTTCGGAGCGCGTCGGCAAACGCGCGGTGCCGGGCGGCGAGCTCCTGATAGTTGGTCTGGAGCAGTACGCGCTGGTAGAGCGCATCGATCGCGCTCCGTAGCGGCAGCGGTTGCCCCGGGATCTTGTACGCGCTGCCGTTCTCGATCCAGTGAAAATGAATGGTCCGGCGGCCGCGATGTTCCGTGAGGTCGTCCTTCAACCAGTCCTGCATCGCCGCGTAAGCGGGGTGCGCGGGCGTCGCGCCCGGCAACATGATCGCCGCATCCACGTCGCGAAACATGGCCTTGTAATACGCGCGAGCGTCGCGGGCGCCCTTGCTGAGGACGTTCTGGTCGAACGACTCGGGCACTGGCTCGCGAAGAATCTCGACGACTCCGAGGTCGACGCCGCCGGCGCGCATGACCTCATAGCGGAGATGCGGCACGAGATCCGCGAAGACGCCGGGTTCGGCGATGGACATGACGCGTTCGCCGGGCGTGAGCGCGAGCTGTTGCACGAGCCGCCGCGCAATCGCGGGGTAGTCGAACGTCAGGCGCGGTTGCGCGAGCAGAGACGTCGAGGCGAGCGCCACCGCAAGGATCGTCAGTCGTGTCATCGGTGCATTATCCACAAACCAACCATCAACCCCGAACAACCAAAGCCCGCATAATAGCGGGCGGTGACGACCGCACACGAAGCCCTCGCGCGCGGGGCCTGGACCGAGGCCCGCCGCGCATTCGAAGCGCTGCTGGAGCAGCAGGAAAGCGGCGACGCGCTCGAGGGTCTGGGCCTGGCCGCCTGGTGGCTCGACGAGGCCAATCTCGTATTCGACTCGCGCGAGCGCGCCTACACGCTGTATCTGGATGCGGGCGACCGCCGATCGGCGGCGCGGATTGCCGTGTGGCTCGCGTGGGACTGCTGGGCGTTTCGCGGCGAGACGGCGGTCGCGAATGGATGGCTCCAGCGCGCGCGTCGTCATCTGGAGGGTCTTCCCGACTCGCCGGAGCTCGCGTGGCTGGAAGCGCGCGAGAGTCAGCTGGCGCTCGCCGAGGACGGCGATCCGGACCGTGCTCATCGTCACGCGGCCGAAGCCGTGCGAGTCGGCCGTGCGACCGGCGCGACCGACTACGAGATGCTCGGGCGGTCGCTGCAAGGGCTGGCACTCGTGGCGTCCGGAGCCGTCGCCGAAGGGATGAAGCTGCTCGACGAGGTCAACGCCGCCGTCGTGGCCGGCGAGCTGAAGGATCAAATCGCGATCGGCCTGGCGTCGTGCTACCTGATCGCCGCATGCGATCGCGTGCGCGATTACGACCGCGCCGTCCAGTGGTGCACGCGGCTGAAGGCGTTCTGCGAGAAATGGGGACTCCATCCGTTGTTCGCGGTCTGCCGCACGCAGTACGCGTCGGTGTGCATGTGGCGGGGGACATGGCTGGAGGCGGAGCAGGAGCTGACCGCCGCCACCGACGAGCTCGCTTCGTCGCGTCCAGCGATGACGGCAGACGGCCTGGTCCGACTCGCCGAATTGCGAAGGCGTCAGGGCCGGCTCGTGGAAGCGGCCGCGATGTTCCAGCAGGCCGAACACCACGTGCTCGCGGCGCTCGGTCGCGCGGAGCTCGCGTTTGATCGGGGCGACCTTCGTGCCGCCGCCGAAGCCGCCGAACGCTACCTGCGCCGGGTCCCGTCGCACAACCGGACCGACCGCGTCGTCGCGCTCGATCTTCTGGTGCGCGCGCTGGCCGGCACCGGCGATGTGGCGGGTGCGAAAACGGCGCTCGCGGAGCTGAATGCCATCGCCGTTCTCGTCGCGACCAAGCCGCTCACGGCGGCGGCAAGCCTGGCGGCAGGCTACGTGGCCCTGGCCGAGGGGCACGCGGACGACTCCCGGCGTCATCTCGAGGACGCGGTCGATCTGTTTCTGCAAAGCGGCGCGCCGTTCGAGGTCGCGCGCGCACGGATCGAGCTCGCTCGGGCGCTGGCCGCGCTCGGGCGTACCGAGGCGGCCCGCGACGAAGCGCAGCGCGCCATCGATCTGCTGGCAGAGCTGCATGCGGAACTCGAGCTGGCGCGCGCCAGGACGGTGCTGGCGTCGCTCGATACGAAGTTGGAACCGGCACCGAAGGCGAGAGACAGCTCCGCGGGTCTCACGGCTCGCGAAATCGAGGTGCTCAAGCTGGTTGCCGAGGGGTTGAACAATCAGATCATCGCGGACAAGCTGTTCGTCAGCGAGCACACGATCCACAGACACGTGGCGAACATTTTTTCAAAGCTGAGCGTCTCGTCACGCGCAGCCGCCGTCGCCCAGGCGGCGCGGCGGGGCCTTCTGTGACGTTCGGCTAAAGCCCAGGAGCGAGGCTTCAGCCGAGCGACCGAGAGAGCCGCACGCTGGCCCGATCAGGCCATTCCTTCAAAATGACCCGCCTGTGGGACGCGAGGACTCCGCGCGGGTCGCTACAGTGCGCGCAGGAGGATTTCATGAGGAAGTTCATGTGCGCGCTCGTGTTGGTGGCTGCGGCCGTCAGCGTCTCGGCCCAGAGCCACAGTCACGTCATCGCCTCGCTGAAAGACGCCGAGTGGGGCCCGGCACCGCCGATGCTCCCGCCGGGCGCACAGATCGCGGTCTTGTCAGGCGATCCGACGAAATCGGTTCCGTACGCGGTTCGCTTGAGGTTTCCGGCGAACTACGCCATCCCCGCGCACTCGCATCCGACCGACGAGAACGTCGTGGTCGTGACCGGTTCGTTGACGTTCGGCATGGGCGACAAGCTCTCCAAGGAACCAACGAACAAGGCGCTGCCAGCTGGCGGGTACGCGCTGATGCCCGCGAACATGAACCACTTCGCGTACACCACCGGCACCGAATCGACGATCGTGCTGTACGGCATGGGCCCGGTGGAGTTCAAGTACGTCAACCCGAGCGACGATCCGCGATCGAAGACGAGCACGCGCTGACGAGTCATGAAATTCTGAATTCGGGAATTCGGAATTCGGAATTTCGCGAGACGATGGTACGGTTGAGGGATGCCTCTGGTGTCCCTCGACCGCGTGGCCGTCGCGTACGGCCACCTGCCGTTGCTCGAGAAGGCGACGCTGCAGATTGACGCCGGCGAGCGTGTGGGTGTCATCGGACGCAACGGAACCGGGAAGTCTACGCTCCTCAGCGTCATCAGCGGAGAGCTCCCGGCCGATGACGGCACGGTCTGGCGCCAGCCCGGTCTGAAGGTCGCCCGCCTCGAGCAGGACATTCCGCTGTCGTCCACGCGATCCGTGTTCGATGTCGTCGCCGAGGGTCATACGCACCACTTCGATGAAGACGAAGCCTGGCTGCGCGAACACCACGTCGACCTCGTACCTGTCGCGGCTCGAACTTCCGGCCGACGCCGTCGTGGACACCCTGTCGGGCGGGTGGCGCCGCCGCGTGTTATTGGCGCGTGCGCTCGTCGGTCAGCCCGATCTGCTGCTGCTCGACGAACCCACGAATCATCTCGACATCGACGCCATTCGATGGCTCGAGGATTTCCTCGCCGACTACCACGGTGCCGTGGTCTTCGTCACGCACGATCGCGCCTTTCTGCAACATCTCGCCACGCGCATCGTCGAGCTCGATCGGGGTGCGCTGACATCGTGGCCCGGCGACTACGCGACGTATCTGCGGCGCAAGGACGACGCCTTGGCCGTCGAAGCGGTCGCACGCGCACGCTTCGACAGGAAGCTGGCTGAAGAGGAGGCGTGGCTGCGGCAAGGCATCAAGGCCAGACGCACCCGCAACGAAGGCCGCGTGCGCGCGTTGATGGCCATGCGAGCGGAACGCGCCGCAAGACGCGAGCAGACCGGACTGGTCAGGCTCTCGGTCGAGCAGGCGGAGAACTCCGGGCGGATGGTCTTCGAAGCCAAGGCCGTCTCCAGGAGTTTCGGCGACCCGTCGCGTCCAATCATCAAGGATTTCTCCTGCCGCATCATGCGGGGCGATCGCATCGGGCTCGTCGGCCCGAACGGCGCCGGCAAGACGACGCTCCTCCGAATCCTGCTGGGAGAGCTGCTGCCGGAGAGCGGCGAAATCCGACGCGGGGCGAACGTCGACATCGCGTACTACGACCAGCAGCGCGAGCGGCTCGACCCGGACCGCACGGTTTTCGAGACCATCGGCGACGGCAACGACACGGTGACGGCCAATGGACGCACCCGCCACGTGAACGCGTACCTGAATGACTTTCTGTTCTCGACCGAACGCGCCCAGTCTCCGGTGCGGGCGCTGTCCGGCGGCGAGCGCAACCGGCTGCTCCTCGCGCGTCTCTTCACACGTCCGGCGAACGTGCTCGTGCTCGATGAGCCGACCAATGACCTGGATATCGAGACGCTCGAGCTGCTCGAGGAAGAGCTCGTCGGCTGGCCCGGCACGCTGATACTGGTCAGCCACGATCGCGCGTTCCTCGACAACGTCGTGACCAGTACGTTCGCATTCGAGGGGCACGGCCGCGTTCAGGAGTACGTGGGCGGCTACGAGGACTGGCTTGCGCAGCGCCGGATCGTCGAACCCGATCCGTCGCCGCGCCGCGCCGCCTCGTCGACCCCTTCGCGCGACGCCACGGCTGTCGGAGATAAGAAACCCAGGCGCCTTTCCTACAACGAGCAGCGCGAGTTCGCGGGGCTGCCCGGCGTCATCGACGCACTCGAGACCGAGCAGCGTGCGCTCGGAGGGCGGATCGGATCACCGGACTTCTACAAGGAGTCGCCGGCGGCCATCCGCGACGCGCTTGCCCGCGCCGACGAGCTGGGCCAGGCCGTCGTCCGCGCTTACGCGCGCTGGGACGAGCTGGACCGCCGGCAGCGCTCGTGAGCTGAAATCCACCCGGGCCACGCATCCTCGAATGGAGACGTCATGGCCCATATTCGCGACAACCGCAGCGTACTGGCAGCTGCCGAAAAGCGCCTTCTCGTTCGAATTGCCCGAAAACTGCCCACCTCTATTACTAGCGACCATCTGAGCGCCCTGGCCCTGTTGTCGATGCTGGGAGCCGGCGTTGCATTCGCGTGCATTTCGCTCTCGCCGTGGTTCGCGGCCTCATTCATCCTGCTCCTGACCGCCAACTGGTTCGGCGACAGCCTCGACGGGACAGTCGCGCGCGTTCGCGACCGGCAGCGTCCGCGCTACGGCTTCTACGTAGACCATGTCATCGATCTGGCGGGTACTGCCGCGGTGGTTGGCGGCATGGCGCTCTCGGGAGCGATGACGCCGGCCATCGGGTTCGCGCTGCTCGCGATGTACTTGATGGTCGCCGCCGAAAGCTTCCTCGCAACGCATTCGGTTGGAGTGTTCCGGATGTCCTTCGCGGGTTTCGGTCCGACGGAGCTCCGAATTCTGCTGGCCGCCGGCGCCATCAAAGTGGCGGCCGCGCCGACGGTGGAGTTGATGGACCGGCATGTCCTGCTGCTCGACGTCGGAGGAGTGGTCGCAGCCGTCGGTCTCGGCGTCGCCTTCGTGGTGTCTGCGATCAGAAATGGCATCGCGCTGTATCGCGCGGAACGACCGTCGCCACTCGACGCCGAGTCGGTGCGCATCGCCTCGTGCAATGAGCCCAGGCCTGGAGCGGCATTGTGGTCCGCCGGTTCGTAGTCGTCGGCGCTCTCGGCTTCGTCGTTCAGCTGGCGGCGTTCGCGGCGCTCACGCGGCTGGGCTGGTCGTGGCTGGCTGCAACCGTCGTGGCCGTCGAAAGCGCGATCGCGCACAACTTCGTGTGGCACCGCCGGTGGACCTGGCGCGAGCGTGCGGCATCGGCCCGGTCACCCTGGTTCGGTGACTTCGCGAAGTTCAATGCGGGCACCGCCTTCACGTCAATTGCCGGCAACCTGGCCGTGATGGCGGTCGTGCTCCGGACGACCCACATCGAGCCGATCGCGGCGAACGTCCTGGCCGTCGGTGTGATGAGCGTCGCGAACTTTCTCCTGGCCGATCGGTGGGTGTTTGACGGGAGCGCCCGCGTCGCGCAGTTGCCGGCACGGCGCGACCGAATTCCGTCTGTGGCGAAGTCGATCGTGATGACGGCGCTCGGTGTGTTCGCGATGGCGGGGAGCGCCCTGGCGGCGCCAGGTTCCTCGACGCTCGCGGCGTGGGACAGATACGTTGCCGAGTCCGAGACACGACTCGATCGTGAGCGCGGCCGGCCAGTGCCGCGACCCTCCACCGTGGTAGTCGACGGCCGCTCGATCGACGTCGGAAGCGGAACGATCTCGCACTGGCGGGGAACCATCTTCATCCCCGACGTCTCACTCGCTCGGCTCCTCGACCGACTGCAGAATCCTGGAACGCCACCCCCTCAGCAGGACGTCGTGGCCTCACGCGTGATCGGCAGGAGCGAGGACTCGCTCACCGTGTACATGCGGCTCGTCCGCCACGCCATCGTGACCGTCAGCTACGACACGGAGCACGATATGGCGTTCCGTCGATGGTCGCCGACACTGGCGACCGCCCGCAGTGTCGCGACTCGGATCGACGAGGTCGGCGGTGACGACCACGGGTTCCTCTGGCGGCTCAATTGGTACTGGCGGTACGAAGGCCGTGCCGACGGCGTGCTCGTCAGCCTCGAGTCGCTGACGCTCAGCCGCGACGTCCCCTGGCTGATCAAGCCGATTGCCGGGCCGATCGCCTCGGCCATCGCGCGCGAATCGATGATAAGGACGCTCGAGGCGTTGAAGAACTACATGACCGGCTAGAATGCGGGCATGCGCGTCGTCAATCGCACCGCCATCTCGGTCGTCGGCGCCCAGCCCTACCTCGACTGGACTCGACAGACCGACGGTGACGCCACGCGTGGCACCCTGACGGTGGTGCGCGCGAAGCCGTACGGGTCCGTCTTTCTTCTTCCAGAATTCGAGCTCGAGGAAGACGTACTCGAATGGGTGGAAGAAAACGCCCCGTGGCTCTTCGAATTTCAGCTCTCCGCGTGGACCGACGACGAAGCCAGCTGGCCGAAGACGCGGGATGTCCAAACGTTCAGGGAATGGTTTCGGGTCGATATCCACAATCTCGTTGCCGACATGGCCGACGACGAGATCGAGGGTGAGGAGTTGTGATGCTGCTGCATCTGGTGTGCTTCAAGTACAAAGCGGACGTCGATCAGGCATCGCGGTCAGACCACCGCCAGCGCCTGAAGGGGCTCGCTTCGTTGGACGGGATCGTCGACCTGAAGGTTGGCGAGGACGTCGTTCGATCCCCACGGTCGTGCGACACAGGTCTGAGCATCACCTTCACTGGTCGCGCCGCGCTCGATGCGTACGCGAAGGATCCACGTCACATTCCCGTTGCACAGTTCGGAGCTGGGATGTGTGAACAGGTCGTTTCGTGCGATTTTGAGATTTAGATCCGTCCGTTCTTGACGTTTTCGAACATCAAACTTTCTGCGTCGCGGTCCGTCTATAGCGGACAAGATGCTGATTGTTGCCGCGAGCGTTGCCCTGGCGGTTGTCACACCAGCAGCCGCCGCCGATCCACTCCCTCCCGCGACCACGATGCCGCCGATGATCGTGAGCGTCGTCGCCGCCTCCGATGTCCCTGCCAAACTCGTGAACGCGATCGTCGCCGAGACCGACGCGATCTGGCGGGGCACGGGCATCACCTTCTTCTGGCAGCGTCAGGCGCGAGAGTCAGCGCCGCCGATGCCCTCGCCGTATCGCACTCCGATGCTGCGCGTGCAGATTGGCCACGAACGGCACGCGGCCGCCGAATGGAAGCTGCCGCTCGGATGGATCGTGTTCGATGATCCGGCGACGCCCGAGCAGGAAATCTATCTGTCGTACGAGAACGCGCTGGTATTGCTCGACAAATCCGACGGCGTCGTCGGAAAGACGCGCGCGATGCCGCAGCTCCAGCGCGAGACGTTGCTCTCGCGCGCGCTCGGACGCGCCCTGGCGCACGAGCTCGGTCACTACCTTTTGGCGTCGAAGGTTCACACGGCCAAGGGCCTGATGATGGCCGTGCATTCGGCCGTTGAACTCTTCGGAATCGAGCGCGTCGATTTCAATCTCGCCCCGGCGGAACGCCAGCGAGTGGTGGCCCGCTTTACATCTATTTACATGGCCTCGCGGGGATGATTCGCGCTACCATCGCGCGAACGTTCATCTTCCCGCGAGGTCTCACATGTCCAACACCAAGGCGGCCGTCGCCCTGGCACTGCTCCTCGCGTCTGCCGCGCCGCAGGCGCAGAAACCCACCGCGCCGAAAGTCACATCGCCGAAAGAGCAGTTCGGCTGGGACATCGGCGACGATTATCGTCTCGTCAACTACACGCAGTACGTCGAGTACCTGAAGAAGCTCGACCAGCAGTCCGACCGGACGACGGTCGTGGAAATCGGCAAGACGGAAGAGGGACGGCCCGAGCTGACGGCGATCATCACCTCGCCGGAGAACCACAAGAAGCTCGCGCAGTTGAAGGACATCAACCGCAGGCTGGCGCTGGCCGACGTCAACGATGAGCAGGCGCATCAGCTCGCGAAGGAAGGCAAGGCCGTCGTCTGGATCGACGGCGGCCTGCACGCAACCGAAGTGCTCGGCGCGCAGCAGCTGATCGAAACGATCTATCGTCTCAGCACGCGGACGGATCCGGAGACGATGCGGATCCTGAACGACGACATTATTCTGTGCACGCTCGTCAACCCGGACGGCATGGAGCTGGTGTCGAACTGGTACATGCGCGAGCCCGACGAGAAGAAACGATCCACCAACGGCATCCCGCGGCTGTACCAGAAGTACATCGGCCACGACGACAACCGCGATTTCTACATGGTGAACATGTCGGAGAGCGTGAACGCGAACCGCGTGATGTATCGCGAGTGGTATCCGGCGATCATGTACAACCATCACCAGACCGGTCCCGCCGGCGCGGTGCTCTTCGCCCCGCCATTCCGCGATCCGTTCAACTACAACTTCGATCCGCTCATCCCGCTCGGCATCGACATGGTGGGCGCCGCGATCCACACGCGGCTCGCGGTCGAAGGCAAGCCCGGGGCGGTGATGCGATCGGGCGCACCGTATTCGACCTGGTTCAACGGCGGGATCCGGACGACGTCATACTTCCACAATCAGATCGGTATTCTGACGGAAACCATCGGCAATCCGACGCCCGTGGAGATTCCGTTCGTCCTCGACATGCAGCTGCCGCGCGCGGACGTGCCTTACCCGATCGCGCCGCAGACGTGGCACTTCAAGCAGTCGATCGAGTACTCGATCACGAATAATTACGCCATCCTCGATATCGCGTCGGAGCGGAAGGAAGACTTCCTCTTCAACATGTACAAGATGGCGAGGAACGCCATCGACAAGGGCAGCCGGGACAGCTGGACGATCCATCCGAAGCGGATCAAGGCGGCGGAAGACGCGATCGCTGGACCCGGCTCGGGCAGAGGCGCTGAAAATGTCGGACCCCGCGGTGGTCGTGGAGCCGGAGGAAATCTCGGACGAGGCGGCGCGCCGGTGGCGGTCTACAACACCGTGCTGCGCGATCCGGCGATGCGCGACCCGCGCGGCTTCATCGTACCCTCCGACCAGCCCGATTTTCTCACTGCCACCAAGTTCGTGAACATCCTCATCAAGGGCGGCGTCGTGGTGCACCGCGCGACCGCGGCATTTACGGTCGCCGGCAAGTCGTATCCTGCCGGCTCGTACGTCGTGAAGGCTGCGCAGCCGTTTCGCGCGCACCTGATGGACATGTTCGAACCCCAGGACCATCCCGACGACATCCCGTACCCGGGGGGGCGCCGCGGCCGCCGTACGACGTGACGGGATACAACATCGCGTACTCGATGGGGATCAAGTTCGACCGCATCCTCGATGCGTTCGACGGTCCCTTCGAGAAGATCCCGGACCTTGCACCAGTGCCCGCGGGCAAGCTCGCGCAGGCGCCCGCTGGCGGAGGCTATCTCCTCAGCCACCAGGTCAACGACGCGTTCGTGGCGGTCAATCGGCTGCTGAAGGCGAACGAAGACGTGTACTGGTTGAAGTCACCGGTGACGGCCGCCGGAAAGACGTATCCGGCGGGAACGATGTACGTCGCGACGAAGGCCTCCACGCTGCCGATCCTCCAGAAGCTCGTCACCGACAAAGGCCTGTCGTTCGAGCCGGTTCCGGCCCGACCGGCGGGCGATGCGATGAAGTTGAAGCCCGTGCGGATCGGTCTCTGGGACCAGTACGGCGGATCGATGCCGTCGGGCTGGACGCGATGGGTGTTCGAGCAGTACGAATTTCCGTTCGAGGTCGTCTACCCGCAGGCCCTCGATGCCGGCAATCTGAATGCGAAGTACGACGTGCTGGTCTTCGTGGACGGTGGGATTCCGGAGCGCGACACGACGGGCGGCGGTGGTGGCTTTGGCGCTCAGCCGGCGGCCGACACGATTCCCGCCGAATTCCGAGGTCGGCTTGGCCGCGTCACGGTGTCGAAGACTGTGCCCGAGCTGAAGAAGTTCGTGGACAACGGCGGGACGATCGTGACGATCGGATCGTCTACGGCGCTCGGCTATCACCTCGGCCTCCCGATTCGGAACGCGCTCGTCGAGACGGTCAACGGTGTCACACGCGAACTGCCGCGCGAGAAGTACTACGTGCCGGGATCCATCCTCGAGGCCCGCATCGACAACACACAGCCCCTTGCGTTCGGGATGGACAGCAGGGCGCTGGTCTTCTACGACGAGAGCCCGGCGTTCCGGCTGCAGCCCGAGGCGGTGGCCAAGGGCGTGACACCGATTGCCTGGTACGACTCGGCAACACCGCTTCGCAGCGGCTGGGCGTGGGGACAGCAATACCTCGATCAGGCCGTGTCGATCGTCGAATCGCCTGTGGGCAAGGGCCACGTGGTGCTGTTCGGCAACGAGGTCCTGTGGCGCGCTCAGCCGCACGGCACCTTCAGGATGTTTTTCAACAGCCTGTACTACGGCAGCGCCACGCCGCAATCCGGAAACGGAGTCCGGACCACGGAACAGCGCTGACGGATGGGCTAGGCGGATTGGTTGTTGGTTGTTGGTTGTCGGTTATTGGTGCCGTTGGAGCGTCGGGCCCGAAGGAGCGCGAGGCTTCAGCCGAGCGGCGTGGGCCATCATCTCGAGAGGCGACGTCGGACGAAGCGTACGATCACCGATGCCGAGGCGACAATCGCTGCCAGCAATGCCAGGGCGACGGCGAGTGCAAGCTTGGGATGTGTCAGCGCGCCGTACGAGAGCGCCAGCGCCAGCAGATCCTCGCCAAAGCTCAGGATCCAGTTGCTGAACGGCTCGGGGCTCGTGTTGACGGCTGCTCTGGCGCTCGCCTTGGTTACGTGCGTCGTCATGGCGACCGATCCGCCGAGAAGCGCGGCGAGAACGCGCATCGCGGGCGTCGCGTCGCCGATGGCGGCGACCGCCACAAACGCGCCACCGATCGGACGGATCACGGTGTGGACGGCGTCCCACAGCGAGTCGAGCCACGGGATCTTGTCCACCGCGAACTCCACGACATACATCGTCAGGGCGACGCCGATCACGAGCGGGTGATCGAATCCGCGGAACTGATCCGGCAGCGCAACCAGACCATAGCGCGAACACACGCCCAGGACCGCGACGGTCGCGTAGACGTTCAGGCCTGATGCGAAAGCAAGCGGGATGGCTGCGCTTAGGGGGGACAGCATTCTCGCTACGGCTTCGGGTCTGGCACGAGTTCCGGCGACGGGATGAAATTGTGCAAGTGGCGGCCGACGATCTGCTGAATGACGATGTCGGCGTGCTCCTGCTCGACGACCTGCGCATCGAAGTCGTTCTGCCAGAGATAGACGGCGCGGCTGAAGTGCTCCGAAAGAAACGGCACCAGGGCGGACGCGAACGAGTCGCGGAAGATGACCGCTCGCGGGAGCGGCGAGCCGGGGATTTCCGTCACGAGGCGGCCCTCTTCGTCGGTTGGTCGGGCGTTCGCGGGCTCGATGACCCTTGCCAGGCGTGGCCGTTTGGGCACGAGCACGAGATCTTCTTCACGCAGGACGCGTTTCAAGCCCATCATGGCCGCCAGGTCCTTTCCCTCGACATCGCGGGCGACGGCCTCGAAGTCATCGCGTGACCACGGCGGCGAAATGTCCGGCCGCTGAACGCGCGCGGCATTGATGATGGCCTGATAGGCGACGAAGGCTCCCCGTTCGTTCCAGTGCGTGTCGGTCTTCTGATAGATCCGTTCCTGAGCGCGTTGTGCGATCAGGGCCGCCCGAACGTCGACGATGAAGCCCATGTCCTGCAAGCTTCCGTAGAACTGATCCATGCGCGACATCGGGCCGATGCGCACGACGGTCGCCGGCATCTCCTCCGGATACATGACGTGCTTGTCGGGGGCGAGCAGGAAGACGTACGCGACGTGCCTCGACGACAGCCACCGCCGCGCGCGGACGAGCGCGCTGCGCCAGTTCGCGATCGCCTCGGGCGTCAGCGGCGTCTCGGACGCGTAGTCCTCGGCCGCTTTGTCGTCCGCGTAGAAGAACCAGCCGTTGCCGCCTTTGAACACCGACGTCGACGGCGACTGTCCGAACACGAAGAGGCGGGTTTCTCCGTACCACTTCACGAGCGTGGACCGCAGGCCGAAGTGATCGTCGAACCAGGGCCTGATGTTCGTCCCCACGAAGGTCACGAGTTCGCGGTTTTCGCCCTCCGGATCGCCGCCGTCGTATCCCGCCAGGTTGACGCAGACGGGAAGCGAAATCAGCGCGACGAAGACGATGATGAGAGGCCCGCGCATCAGAATCTGAAGTAAATGAACGGGTTGTAGGTCCGAGCGGCCACGCTGAGGATGGACGCGACGAGCAGCGCGGCGAGCGTCAGCGTGCTGACCCACGCCAGGCCTCGATCGCGAGCGGAGTCGGATGAGCGCGAGACGTCACTCCGCCAGCGACGGCACCCACGGCGTCGATCCGATCGCGCCAGCGACGAGCGCAAGCCAGACCTCCGGCGTCAGCGAGAACCCGACCGTGTACGCGGTCGGCAGCGCGGGACTCCGGCCGGCGAGCGATCCAAGGAAGGCGCCCGCGGCAGTCAGCGTTTCGGCGCGGAAGAATACCCAGCCGATCATGACGACGAGCATGACGTAGGCGTGATCCCAGATCGGCCACGCGATCACGCGCGATCGGGACTGGCGCAATGTGTTCACGCGCGGCCCCGCCACGCGTTCGATGACCAGAAACGCGCCGTGCCACAGACCCCACACGACGAAGTTCCAGCTCGCGCCGTGCCAGAGCCCGCAGAGGAAGAACACGAGCACGAGATTGCGATACCGCGCTCGCCGGCGGAACGCGGTTCCCCCCGAGCGGAATATACAGGTAGTCGCGGAACCAGGTCGACAACGAGATGTGCCAGCGCCGCCAGAACTCCTGGACGCTCCGCGCGATGTACGGCCAGCGGAAATTCTCGGGGAAGCGAAAGCCGAACATCCGACCGAGACCGATGGCCATGTCGGAATAGCCGGAGAAGTCGAAGTAGATCTGAAACGTGTAGCAGACGATCCCGAGCCAGGCGTGCGCGGCTGACAGTTGCGCAAACGGCATGGCGAACACGCGATCCGCCGGTCCGGCCACGACGTTCGCGACGAGGACCTTCTTCGCCAGGCCGACCACGAACCGCCGGATGCCGTCTGCGAAGTCGTCCCTGGTGACGAGACGGCGCGCGAGCTGGTCAGCGATGTCACGATAGCGGATGATCGGCCCGGCAATCAGCTGAGGGAACAGCAGCAGGTACAGCGCGGCGTGGACCGGACTTTTCTGCGCGGTCGCGTCGCGACGGTAGACGTCCACCACGTACGAAATGGCGTGAAACGTGAAAAACGAGATGCCGATTGGCAGCAGAACACGCGGGACGTCGATCAGCTTCGCTGCGCCGCCAACGGCCGACGACAACGCGTTGACGTTGTCGACGAAGAAGTTCGCGTACTTGAAGACGCCGAGCACCACGAGGTTGACGCCGACGGCGAAGGCAAGGTGCCGCTTGGCGCGCGCCGTTCCCCTGGCGCGGTCGACGGCTATCGCCATCCAGTAGTTGAAGGCAATTGAACCGAGCATCAGCCACGTGAACGACCCGCCACCGGTCGCGTAGAAGACCACGCTGGCGACGAGCAGCAGCCAGTTGCCGTACGCGCCATGAACGCCCCGTTGGGCGAAATAGAGCCCGAGCAGAATCGGCAGGAACAGGAAGAGGAACGTGGGCTCGGTGAACAGCACGTCGCTGACAGGGCTGAGGCGCGACCTGGGCTACGGCGTTGGCGTGAAGATCAGCACGTGCTGCCAGGGCAGCGATTCGTCGACCTTCGACAATGCGAATCCCTCGGCTTCGACCTCGAGCTTCGCTTCGCGCACGCTCATCTTGTGCTCGAGGCGGATGGGGATGCTCGGATCCTCTTTACGGTACTCGAGCAGCACCAGTCGGCCACCAGGCTTCAGCGATTCTCGGATGTGCTTCAGCATCTTCTGCGGCTGCGACAGCTCGTGATAGACGTCCACCATCAGCGCGAGGTCCATGGTGGTGGCCGGAAGTCTGGGATCGTCGATCTCGCCCTGTACCAGGACGACGTTCGTGATCTTCCGTTTTTCGAGCCGACGACGCAGGATCTCGATCATCTGCGGCTGGACGTCGTTCGCGTACACACGTCCGGTCGGCCCCACCTGCGCCGCCAGGCGCACGGTCATGTAGCCGCTGCCGGCGCCGATGTCGGCGACCGACGCGCCGCTCGGGATCTTCAGCAGTCGAACGGCTTCGTCCGGCGCTTCTTCGTCGAGGCGCCGGTCCCGTTCGAGCCAGTCCGCGCCCTGCCATCCCATCACGGGCGCGATGGGTCGACCCGACAGCGGGTGGACCGGCGGCGACTGCGCCGCGATGACGGCCGCGATGACGCAGGCGATGAGTTTCATGCCCACCGGATCTGGCGGACCTGCTTCGGGTACGACATGCCGCTAGAATAGCAGCAATGACCGACACTGCGTTGACGCCCTCGCGGTTGTGGAAAACGATGACGCTCGATCAGCGGCAGCGCGCCGCCCGCGCGTTCTGGTCCGACGCCGAAGCCACCGACGATCAGATTCAGGCGGCGCTCCTCATCGCCCAGCAGAAGAAATTCCGACCGAAGACCGTCGTCTCGCTCGATCTCGACCGCAAGGCGCGACACCTGGCGAGCCTCGCGGCGCTTCCCGACCCGCTCGCCGCGCGAGCGCTCATCGTCTACCACCTGGCGGAGCAGCGCGGCATGATGGGCGCGTTCCTGGATGCGCTGGGCATCAAGCACGACAACGGTCTCATCGACGAGGAGAGCGTCAAGCCGGACAGCACGAAGCTTTCTCCGGCGGTGTCGAAGCTCAACGCGGAATTCCCGCAAGACGATGTCCGGCTGTATCTGAAGACGCTGCTCTGTCAGGACCCCGAGACGTGGGGCCAGCTGGGACCGCTCGTCACGGGCTAGCGCGCATCGCTCGGCTGAAGCCTCGCGCTCCTGCGGCTGAAGCCTCGCGCTCCTGCGGTGAAGCCTCGCGCTCCTGGTGTTGACTACAACGGGTAGGAAAGCGTGAGGCCGAAGAGCGTGACGAGCAGCAGCACGACTGGCGTGAGCGCGACGAAGACGACGAATGTGTAGCCCATCACGTCGCGGGCGCCGAGCTGGAAGAGCCCGAGAATCGGCAGCATCCAGAACGGCTGGACCAGATTCGCAAGCGCTTCGCCGAGATCGTACGCAGAGACGACCCACCCGAGATGCACCTTCAGCGCGTGCGCGGCCGACATCACGTACGGCGCTTCGATCACCCACTTGGATCCGCCTGACGGCACGAAGACGCCGAGGACTGCGGAATACAGCGCGACCAGCGGCGGGAACGTCGCGGGCGTCGAGATGCGGACGAAGGCACCCGCCAGCAGCTCGTTCAGGTGTGTCGCGGTGATCACACCGGCGATGCCGGCGTAGAACGGAAACTGCAGAATGACGCCCCAGACAGCCGGCGTCGCGTCCCGGACGGCGCGCATCAGCCGCGCCGGCGTTCCGTGCAGCAGAATGCCCAGCAGGAGGAACGCGAAATTCAGGGTGTTCAGGTTGAGCGCGTTCAGGGGTTCGCCCGCGGCGGCAAAATACCGCACCAGATACACTCCACCGAGGGCGGTCACCACCCATGAAAGAATCGGGGAATGCTCCAGCCGTTGCCCGGGTGTGAGCGCACGCGGCACGGCGGCCGCCGGTCCGTCCAGGTCATCGTCACGCGTCTCACGAAGGTCGACACCGAGATCACGGGCCGTCCGCGCTCTTCCGGGCGGCGGCGTCGCCAGCCACATGACCAGGGTGACGACGATGATCTCCAGGAGGACCGAGCACAGGCTCTGCCAGAGAAAGATCGTGTGCCGGAAGGAAATGATTCCACCCGGCACCATGCCGCCGGCCGCGACGATGTCACGAATCTGCGGTTGAAGCGCGCCGGGCGTCGCCATCTGGAGCGCCGCGGATCCGCTGAGTCCCTGGGCCCAGATGCTGCCGAGTCCCAGAAAGCTCGCGGCGGCGAGCGCGCGATAGTCCGTGCCCTCGACTCGTCGTGCCATCTCGCGCGCGAGGACGGCAGAGAAAATCAGGCTGAAGCCCCAGTTGATCCAAGAGCCGGCGAGCGCGAACAACGTCACGACTGCCACAGCTGACCGTGGGCAACGCGGCCAGCCGGCGATGAATCGAATCACCTGCCGCATCGGTCGCGACGTCGCGAGCACGTGGCCCGTGATGATCACGAGGGCCATCTGCAGCGTGAACGGAATCAGATCCCAGAATCCGCGGCCCCAGGCGTCGATGGTCTCCCCGAGAGTCGCGGGCGTGGCCGTAAGGGCAGCCGCGAAAACCACGATCGTCGCGACGAGCGCGAAGACGAACGCGTCGGGGATCCAACGTTCGCTCCACGCGGTCAGCTGAAGCGCAAACCTCGAGACGAGACCGTGGGAGTCGGTGTCGGGTAAGATTCGCCTACCTTAGCATGGCCACCTGCTGATGGCGGCCGACCGTGGACTGATGACCGATGGTTACGTCGATCTCCACACGTCGCCGCTCGCGCCGGATCGATCGCCAGTTCGTATTCGCTACCGCGAGGCAGGGAGCGGTCCTTCGATGCTGTTCCTGCACGGCGGTTGGGGATACGAGTTCTATCCCTTCGATCGACAGGTGTCAGGGCTCGAAGCGCGGTATCGCCTCCTGATCCCCGACCGCACCGGTTACGGCGGTTCCGGCACGCTGGACGTCCAGCGACCCGACTTCCACCGACGTGCTGCCCAGGAGACGCTAGCCATCATCGATGCGCTCGGTCTCGAGCGAGTGGCCCTCTGGGGACACAGCGACGGCGCGATTATCGCGCTCCTGTGTGCGTTGTTCGCCCCCGGTCGCGTGACGGCCATCGTCGCGGAAGCCACGCACTATTTTCGGATCAAGCCGCGTTCGCGGCCCTTCTTCGAGACGATGCGCGACGCGCCCGAGCAGCTTGGCGAGCGGGTTGTCGACGCGCTCGAGCGCGAGCATGGCCGCCGCTGGCGGTCGCTCATCCAGATGAACGGTGACGCCTGGATCCGCATCGCCGACGAGGCTCCGTCGGCTGACGCCGATCTCTATGACGGGCGTCTCGCGGAGACTTCAGCGCCAATTCTGGTCGTGCACGGCGGAAAGGATCCCAGGACGGAACCGGGCGAGCTCGATGCGATGAGCGCGGCGCTCGAGCGGCGGCGCGCGGTGACGAAGGTGTTACTGCTCGACGACGGTGCGCACAGTCCCCATACCGAGAGCGCGACGGCCGATCGGGTGACGCGCGAGGCGACGTCGTTTCTCGGGGAATACGCACGATGACCGCGATGGCGTTCGATCGTGTGTCGTGCGACTTCGAGGCCCCGGACGGCAGTGCGTATCACGCGGTCAGCGATGTGTCGTTTGCCGTCACCGCCGGCGCGTTCGTCGCCATCGTCGGACCGAGCGGCTGCGGCAAATCCACGCTGCTGAACGCAGCCGCCGGTCTGCGGCCGCCCACGAGTGGTGCCGTGACGATCGACGGGATACCGCTCGCCGGGTTGAACCAGCGCGCCACCTACATGTTTCAGCAGGACGCACTCCTGCCATGGAAGAACGTGCGCGACAACGTGGGTCTGGGGCTCGTGCTTGCTGGCGCAACCCGGAGCGAGGCTGGCGTTCGCGCCGACGAGTGGCTCGCGCGCGTCGGCTTGAGCGCGTTCAGATCGCACTACCCGTCCCAGTTGAGCGGCGGCATGCGGAAGCGTGTCGCGATGGCGCAGAACTGGGTCCTCGACAAACCCATCGTCCTGATGGACGAACCGTTCTCCGCGCTTGACGTTCACACGCGCTTGCGGATGGAGACGGAACTGCTGTCGCTCTGGGATGAAGGGACGGCGAGGCGGACGATTCTGTTCGTCACGCACGATCTCGAAGAGGCGATTGCGCTCGCCGACGAAGTCGTCGTCCTTTCCGCCGGTCCGGCGAGCCGCGTGGTCGCCCGTTATCCGGTCCCTCTCGAACGACCGCGCGACCTGATGGAACTTCGGACCGCGCCGGCGTTCATCGAGCTGTACAAGGCGACGTGGTCCGTCCTGCGGGAAGAGGTCATCAAGAGCCAGAGGGGAGAAGCCGCGCGTGCACGCTGAGCGTTTCAGCCGGACGTCGGTGCGTATCTGGCAAATCGGGGTCGCCGTCGCCATTGTCGGGGTGTGGCAGGCCGGTGTCACTCTCAAGATCCTCGATCCCTTTTTCTTCAGTCGCCCGAGCGACATCGCGGCGCGCATCGTGACCTGGGTGTCGAGCGGATCGATCTGGCGGCACCTGGCCGTCACGATCGAGGAATCGCTGCTCGGCCTGCTCATCGGTTCTGCACTCGGCATCGCGCTGGGATTCGCCCTGGCGAGATCGCCCTTTGCCGCCCGCGTGCTCGATCCGTACATCACGATGCTCAACGCCGTGCCCCGCGTCGTCCTGGCGCCGTTGTTCCTCTTGTGGTTCGGTCTCGGCGTCTGGTCGAAGGTGGCGCTTGCCGTCACGCTGGTGTTCTTCGTGATGTTCTTCAACACATATCAAGGCGTGCGGGACGCCGACCGCGTCATCGTGGACAACGTCAGGATGCTGGGGGCGACCGAGCGGCAGTTGATGCGGCACGTGCTCTTCCCCAGCGCGTTGTCATGGATCTTTTCCAGCCTGCACACGAGCCTCGGGTTCGCGATGGTAGGCGCGGTTGTGGGAGAGTATCTGGGCGCCGCGCGGGGCCTGGGCTATGTGATCGCTCAGGCGGAGGGGACATTCGACACGACCGGCGTCTTTGCGGGCATGACCGTGCTGTCCGCCGTAGTGGCGATCGCCGGCGCCGGCGTCACGAGACTGGAGCGCTATCTCTTGAGATGGAAGGCATGACACGGGGTCTGCACTGGCGCGTTGCCAGGATCATCGCCTGTGCGATGACGCTCGGCCTGGCTTCGTGCGCGGGATCGTCGGACGGTTCGGCAAAGCTCGCCCACGTGCGCCTCGCGGTCGGCGGTCAAAACCAGATGGTCTACCTCCCGACGACGCTCGCGCAGGAGCTCGGGTTCTACAAATCGGAGGGTCTCGACGTCGAGCTGCAGGATTTTCAGGGCGGCGCGAAAGCCTTGCAGGCCCTCGTGGGCGGCAGCGCCGACGTGGTGTCCGGCTTCTACGATCACACCATCCAGATGGCAGCCGAGGGCCGCGAACTCGTAGCCTTCGTCAACATGCTGCGATTTCCCGGGCTGGTGCTGACGACGTCTCCTCAGGCGGCCGACAAGGTCACGACGATCGAGGACCTCAAGGGCAGGATGGTCGGCGTGACGGCGGCCGGCTCATCGTCGCAGATGTTCCTGACATTTCTCCTCGCCCGGAATCGTGTGTCCGCCGACGCGGTCAGCGTCACGGCCATCGGAAGCGCGGCCACATCCATCGCCGCGGTCGAGCACGGCAAGGTGGACGCCGGCTGGTTGGCGGATCCGTCGTTCACGCTCGTCAAGAAGCGGAATCCGACGGTCCGCGTGCTGGCGGATCTTCGCGACGAAGCTGGCGTGAAGGCCGCGTTCGGCACGAACAGTTATCCGGCCGCGGTGCTGTACTCGAGCGCGGATTGGATTCGTGCGAATCGCGACACGACGCGCGGCCTCGCGCGCGCGATCCTGCAGACGCTGCTGTGGATGCACGCGCATTCCGCGGCGGAAATCGCCGAAAAGACGCCCAAGTCGCTTCGTGGCGAGGACGACGCGCTGTACGTGGAGGCGTTGAAGAGCTCGATGCCGATGTTTTCGACCGACGGGGCGATGACCCAAGACGGGGCCGCGGCGGTCCGCGGCCTGCTGGCCGACACGATGGAAAAAGTCCGGGGCGCCTCGATCGATCTGTCCAAGACCTACACCAACGAGTTCGTTCGATGATGGCCGGCGGCGGTGTCGATGCGTAAACCCGTCGTGCTGATTACCGGCGCCGGCGGCGAGATCGGTCACGGCCTCGTGGCGCGGCTCGCCACGGCGGCTGCGCCCATCATCACCCTCGACGTCGCGCCGCTCGATTCGTCGGTCGCCGCCCAGGTGGGCAGGGAATTCACCGGAACGATCACCGATGTGTCGCTGCTCGATCGGATTCTCGCGGAGTTCGAAGTCGATCGCATCTTTCATCTGGCCGCGCTCTTGTCGACACGATCCGAGTTCACGCCGGTGACCGCACACCACGTGAACGTCGAAGGGACGTTGAACCTGCTCGAGTTCGCCCAGCGCCAGGGCGAATCGCACGGGCGCCCGGTGCTCTTCGTGTATCCGTCGTCGGTCGCGGCGTACGGCCTGCCCGATCTCGCGACGAAGTCGCGAGCGGGAAAAGTCCGCGAGGACGAGTTCACGCACCCGAAGACGATGTACGGCTGCAACAAGCTGTACTGCGAGCTGCTCGGGAACTACTACGGACGGTTCTACAAGCAGTTGTCTGCCGATGCCATTCCGCGCGTCGATTTCCGCAGCCTCCGATTTCCCGGTCTGATTTCGGCCATGACGGTCCCGTCCGGCGGCACGTCCGACTACGCACCCGAGATGATCCACGCGGCGGCGAAGGGAGACGCCTACGAGTGCTTCGTCCGGCCCGATACGACGATTCCCTTCATGGCCATGCCGGACGGCGTTGAGGCGCTGCTCGCACTGGCTGCCGCGCCCCGGCAGCGGCTGACGCGCAGCGCGTACAACCTGACCGCCTTCAATCCCTCCGCGGCGGAGATTCGAGCAGTCGTCGTCGGCGCGTTCCCGGATGCGGTGGTTACCTACAAGATCGATCCCAAGCGACAGGGCATCGTCGATTCGTGGCCGTCGGACGTGGACGACTCCTCAGCGCGTCGCGACTGGGGTTTCTCGCCACGTTACGATTTTGATCGCGCTTTCCACGAGTATCTGATCCCCACGATCCGCGAGCGCTACCATCGGTAGCTCGAATCCCGCGCCGCCAAGTAAGATGAATTCCTTCATGGATCGCGTCACCGCATTCGCGCCGGCCACGGTCTCCAACGTCGCATGTGGATTCGACGTGTTGGGCTTCGCGCTTCACGAGCCCGGTGACGAAGTGTCGGTTCGCTGGACGGACGCCGCGGTCACGATCGAGGCGATCGAGAACGATGGCGGACGCCTGCCGAAGGATGCCGTCAGGAACACCGCGGGCATTGCCGCGGCCGCGTTGTTACGGATGCTCGGCGAGCGCCGCGGAGTCGCGCTGACGATTCGTAAGGGACTGCCGCTCTCGAGCGGCCTGGGCGGCAGCGCCGCAAGCGCGGTGGCCGCGGTGGTCGCCGTCGACGCGCTCGCGGGCGCGAAGCTGTCGTCGGATGTCCTCCTCTCGTGTGCGTTTCAGGGCGAACGCGACGGCGCCGGATCGGCGCACGCCGACAATATCGCGCCGTCGCTCCTGGGCGGCCTCGTGCTCGTCCGCCGGCCCGATCCCCCCGACATCATCCGGCTGCCGGTTCCCGACGGACTGACCGCCGTCGTCGTCCACCCGGAACTCGAAATCGAGACGGCCAAAGCCCGAGCGCTCCTCGGCACGAGCGTGCCGCTCGGCGATGCCATCCGCCAGTGGGCGAACGTCGGGGCGTTCGTCGACGCCCTGCACCGGCGCGACTTCGCGCAGATGGCCCGATCGCTCGAAGACACGATCGCGGAGCCGCGTCGATCGGTGCTGCTGCCCGGACTGGGCGCGGTCAAGCAGGCCGCCGCGGATGCGGGCGCGCTCGGCTGCAGCTTCTCAGGATCCGGCCCCTCGCTCTTCGCGCTGTGTGAGAACCGCCAGATTGCGGACCGCGTGGCTGCCGCCATGACGCAGGCTGTTCGGACATATGTGGCGCCGGCTTCGCAGACCTATGTGTCCGCGGTGGCTCGGCAAGGTGCGCGCGTGGTGACGCCGTCCACATGCGGTTCGTAACGACACGAGGCGGACCCGCCGTCTCGTTCAAGACTGCGTTGATGGAGGGCCTGGCTCCCGACGGCGGGCTGTACGTGCCCGACACGATCGAACCGTGGACGCCGGACGAGCTGTCCCGGCTGCCGCGCCGGACGCTGACCGAAATCGGCCTCCGCGCGCTGCGGCCGTTCACGCGCGGCGAGCTCGATCCCGCGACGCTCGAAGCCGTCGTCGTCGAAGCCCTGAACTTCGAGATCCCGCTCGTCGAAATCGAGCGGGGGATCTACGCGCTCGAACTGTTTCACGGGCCGACGCTCGCGTTCAAGGACGTCGGCGCGCGCGTGATGGCGCGCCTGATGGCGGCCATGCACGACGCCGACGACCCGCTGACCGTGCTGGTTGCCACGTCGGGCGACACCGGCAGCGCCGTGGCGAACGCATTCCATCGTGTGCCCCACACGCGCGTCGTGATTCTCTATCCTGACGGACGCGTGAGCCCCACGCAGGAAGCGCAGCTGACGATGTTCAACGGCGTGCGCGCGAACGTGCGGGCGTACGCGGTGGCCGGCAGCTTCGACGACTGTCACCGGCTCGCGCGGCAGATCTTCGGCGACCGCGATATCCGCAGGCGTGTTCCGTTGACGTCTGCGAATTCGGTCAACCTCGGGCGGCTTCTGCCGCAATCGATCTATTACTTTTACGGGTTCGGGCAGCTGGCTCGGATCGATGCGGGCGCCGCGAGAGACGTGGTGTGCTGCGTGCCGAGCGGCAACCTTGGCAACCTGACGGCGGGGCTGCTGGCCAGACGGGCCGGCTTGCCTGTCGCGAGATTCATCGCGGCGGCGAACGCCAACGACGTGTTTCCGGAATTCCTCGATACCGGCACGTTCACGCCGCGTGCGTCGGTCCAGACGCTCGCCAACGCGATGGACGTCGGGCACCCGAGCAATTTCGAGCGCATCACCAGGCTCTACGGTGGCGATGTCGACGCTATCCGTCGGGATGTGGTCGGCGCGCGCGCGTCCGACCGTCAGATTCGCGACACCATTCACGACGTGTATACGAGGACCGGGTATACGCTGGATCCGCACAGCGCCGTCGCGTACACCGGCTTGAAGTGTCGGGAGACCTCCGATCGCCGTCCGGGAATGCTGCTCGCGACCGCGCATCCCGCGAAGTTCAGCGAAATCGTCGAGCCCATCATCGGCCGGCGCGTCGAGAAACCGGCGCCGCTCCAGGAGGCCATCGCTCGACCCCGGCACATCGTGCGGATTCGGGCAGACATCAAGGCGGTCGAGGATGTGCTCGCGCCCTAGACGCGTCGTCGCTCTGACCGCCATCGCATGCGTCGCGGCGGCGGGAGCCGTCGCGTCCGCTCAGTCGCGAAGGGTTCTCGCCGAGCTCGGAAAGTTCGACCCGCCAGCCTACACCGCGCCACTCGAACGCACGGGCGAAATGTCACCGGTCTTCGACGAGGCGATGAAGGCGTACGGGAGCCGCCGATACGAGAGGGCGGCCGACGTCCTTCGACGATTCGTCACGATCGAGCCCGACGACGCGGCGGGCAATTTCTTCCTCGCGGTATCGCTGATGATGACCGACGACGTCGGCGAGGCGGACGATCGATTGGGCGCCGTGATCGTCGCAGGGCCTTCGGCCTTCGAGTATCCGGCCCGCTTCGTGCGGGCCAAGGCGTGGATTCGCCTTGGGAAACTCGACGCCGCTGAGGAAGAGCTCGAGCGCGTCGCACAATCAACGGACGCGTACGCGCGCAGCGCTCGGGATCTGCTGCCCAAGGTTCGCGCCCAGAAGAAGCGCGAGTGATCTACATCTACCGCGAGGACGTGCTGCGCGCGCTCTTGGCGCACGGCGTCAGACCGACGGCCACGACGTCGCCAGAACTGGCGCGCGACTACGTGCGCGACCTCTACAAATACGAGATTCGTCGCCTGCGCGAACGGTACATCCGCAAGGAGTTTCCGAAGAAGGAGTACAGCGATCGCGTCGAGGCGCTCCGCTCGAAGTATCCGGTGCTTTCTCTGCGTGCCCGAGACTGGGTCGTCGACGCCTGAGCCACCACGTCTTAGAGTCCGAATGCCCGCCTGATGTCGGCCACAACGGCGTCGATCGGTCGAGTGCCATCAATCGCGACGGTGTCGGACGGCTCCTGCGCGGTGCCGGCCGCGAGTTGCACGAATCGGACCTGCCGCAACTCGCCTCGCAGAATGTCGCGTAGTCGCGGCTCCAGCGCCGGGCACGCGACCACCAGTGGTTCACGGCGATCCGTGGCACGCGCGACGATGCCGTGGAGCGCTGCGACCCACAGATCCCGATCGGGCTCGTCGCTCCGAATCCGGGCATCCTCGAACCGCCATCCCAGTTCGGCGGCCAACGCCTGTCCGGCGACGGTCTGGCCGGATCCGACTACGCCCATGAGGATGACGACCACCTTACCGGGTAGGATAGCGAAATGTCCGGCGACCCGCAGGACGCTGACGCGCTCGCGCCGCTCGTCTACCACGAGCTGAGGCGCCTCGCCGCCGCGTACATGCGGCGCGAACGGCCGGGACAGACGCTCCAGCCGACCGCGCTCGTCCACGAGGCCTACATGCGGCTGGCGAACGCGGGCGCACCATGGACGGACAAACGTCACTTCGTCGGGATTGCCGCGCGGTCGATGCGTCAGATTCTGGTCGAACGCGCCCGGGCGCGCGGTGCGCAGAAACGCTGGGCGGGTCTCAATCGCGTCTCGATGTCGGACTCCCTTGCCGTCGCGGCCGACCCGGAGTCGATGCTGCCGGCGCTCGATGAGGCCCTCGAACGGCTCGCACGCATCGATGCGGAACAGGCGCGCATCGTCGAGCTTCGGTACTTCGCTGGGCTGAGCATCGAGGAAACGGCGGACGCCATGGGCATGTCCCCGGCGACGCTCAAGCGTCGATGGAGCCTGGCGCGTGCCTGGCTGTTTCGCGAGCTCGCGGGCGACACGCCATGAGCCACGACCAACAACCCGCCACCAACAACCAACAACCAACAACCAACGACCACTGGTCCCGCGTCCGTGAGTTGTTCGAGCAGGCGAGCGAGCTCGGTCCCGACGAGGCCGCCGCTTTCGTCGAACGCGAGGCCGCGCGTGATGCGGCGTCCGTGCGAAACGAAGTGCTGTCGCTCCTGCGCAACCACGCGCGCGCGGGCGAATTCCTCGCACAAGCGGTGGCCGAGGCGATTCCGGAGCTGCTCGAATCGGACGAGGCGCTGGCCGTCGGTGCCTCCATCGGTTCGTACACCATCGTCCGCGAGCTTGGACGCGGAGGAATGGGACGCGTGTACCTGGCGACCGACGCACGCCTTGGCCGGACGGTCGCGCTGAAAGTGCTCGCGCCTCACTTGCTGCGGGACCCGCGCCAACGCGAGCGCCTGCGGCGAGAAGCCAGAGCGGCGGCCGCCCTGAGCCATCCGGGGATCTGCACGGTCTACGCGCTCGAGGAGATCGACGGCGAGCTGTACATCATCACGGAGTTCATCGACGGCCATACGCTCGGCGACGAAATCCGCGAAGGCCGGCGTCCAACGCCGGATGAAATCGTGCGCACGGCACGCGAGCTGGCGGAAGCGCTGGCGGGCGCCCACAAGGCCGGCATCGTCCATCGCGACCTGAAGCCCGACAACGTCATGCGCGCGAGGGACGGGCGATTGAAGATTCTGGACTTCGGTCTCGCCCGTTCGCAGGCGCCGGCCGAGCTGACGGCCGCGTCGCGTGCGGGTCTTCTCGTCGGCACGCCCGGCTACATCGCTCCCGAGCAGCTGGCGGGCGAACGTGGCGACGCGCGCGCCGACGTGTACGCGTTCGGTGTCCTGATGTCCGAATACGCCTGCGGGACGCATCCGTTTGCGACGGGTGGGGCCCGGACCGTGCCGGCGATCGGGGCGATCGTCGCGCAATGCCTCCGTCAGTCGCCGGACGAGCGCTTTGCGTCAGCCGCGGCCATTGTGGCCGCGCTCGACGGACCGCCTGGAGAAGTGTCCTCCGGCACCCCTATCGTGTGGTGGAGGACCCATCAGCTCGCCATCGTCGCGATGTACGTCGTCGCGGCGGTGGCGGCCTGGCAGATCAAGGACTGGATCGAAACGCCGGTCACGGTCTCGATTTTCGTCGCGATCGGTGCGGCGGCGACGATCGGGGGAGTGTTCCGCGGTCATCTGTTGTTCACCGAACGGATGAACCGGCCGCATCTGGTGCGCGAACGCCGCCGCGCGGCGCGCGTGACCGTCCTGGTGGACTTGCTGTTCGCAGCGCTGCTCCTCGTCGACGCCGTGATTGTCGCTCGGGTGCGTGCGCTTCCTGCCGTGTTCACGGTCAGCCTGGCCGTCGGTATCGCGCTTGCGACGCTCGTGCTCGAGCCGGCGACAACGCGCGCGGCGTTCGGAGACATGGAATGATCTGCATCGAAATCTCGAAGCCGGGCGAGCCCGACGTTCTCGTGTCCGTTGAACGGCCGACCCCGGCACCCGGCCCGGACGAAGTCTTGATCAGGGTCGCGGCCGCCGGGGTCAACCGGCCGGATATCATGCAGCGGCGCGGGAAGTATCCGCCGCCACCGGGCGCGTCCGACATCCCTGGTCTCGAAGTGGCGGGCACGATTGAAGCGATCGGCAGCGGCGTCCGTGACTGGAAGCGCGGCGATCGCGTCTGCGCGCTATTGGCGGGCGGTGGATACGCCGATCATGCGGTCGCGCCCGCGCCTCAATGTCTGCCGGTTCCCGATCGACTGGACATGGTCGCGGCCGCCGCCATTCCCGAAACGTACTTCACGGTCTGGACGAACCTCTTCGAGCGCGGCCATCTGAGTGCGGGTGAAACCGTCCTGATTCACGGCGGATCGAGCGGCATCGGCACGACGGCCATTCAGCTTGCCCGCGCGATCGGCGCACGCGTCTTTGCCACCGCGGGGTCCGCCGGGAAATGCGCCGCGTGCGAGCGCCTCGGTGCGGAGCGATGCATCAACTACAAGGACGAAGACTTCGTGGCGGTTGTACGAGACCTGACACGCGGCGCCGGCGTGAACGTCATCCTCGACATGGTCGGAGCGGACTATTTCGCGCGCAACATCGAGTCGCTGGCGGTCGAAGGGCGGCTCGTCGAGATCGCGACGCTGCAGGGAACCAGAACGGAGCTGAACCTTCAGACGATCATGCAGCGGCGCCTGACGGTCACGGGCTCCACGCTCCGGATTCGTTCGGTCGAACAGAAGGGCGCGATCGCGCGCGCGCTCCGGCGCCACGTCTGGCCGCTTCTCGAAGCCGGTACGGTCGCACCGGTTGTGCACGCGACCTTTCCGTTGCGGGATGCGGCCGCCGCACATCGCGTGATGGAATCCGGCGCGCACGTCGGCAAACTCGTCCTCGTCGTGTGACGTACAATTGTCGATCTATGGACAACGTGACGAGCCTGCAGATCAGCGATGCCACGGTCGGAACGGGGAAAGAGGCCAAGGCCGGGACGACGGTGACGGTGCACTACACGGGTTGGCTGTACGACGGCAAAGCGCCCGACCACCACGGCAAGAAATTCGACAGCTCGCGTGATCGCAACGAGCCGTTCGAGTTCAGGCTCGGCGCCGGCATGGTGATCCGGGGCTGGGATCAGGGCGTGGCCGGCATGAAAGTCGGCGGCAAGCGGACGCTCGTGATTCCATCCGAACTCGGCTACGGCCGGCGTGGCGCGGGTGGCGCCATTCCTCCCGACGCGACGCTCGTCTTCGACGTCGAGCTGCTCGGCGTTTCGTAACGTCTCTCGCATGGACTACGTCCGGTTCGGACAGACCGGCATCAAGGTCTCGCGGTTGTGTCTCGGGATGATGACCTACGGGACGCCCGCGTGGCGTCCGTGGGTCCTCGACGAAGCGACGAGCCGCCCCTTCATCAAGCGCGCGCTCGAGCACGGCATCAATTTCTTCGACACCGCCGACATGTATTCGCGCGGCGTCAGCGAGGAAGTCACGGGCCGGGCGATCAAGGACTTCACGACGCGTGACCAGGTCGTGCTCGCGACCAAGGTCTACTATCCGATGGGCGACGGTCCGAACGAGCGCGGGCTCTCGCGCAAGCACATCCTGCATTCGATTGACGCCTCGCTCCGCCGGCTCGGCACCGACTACGTCGACCTCTATCAGATTCACCGCTTCGACTACGACACGCGTATCGAAGAGACCCTCGAAGCGCTCCACGACATCGTGAAGGCGGGGAAGGCCCGCTACATTGGTGCGTCGAGCATGTTCGCCTGGCAGTTCGCGACGATGCTCCACGCGTCGGCGTCACACGGGTGGACGCGCTTCGTCTCGATGCAGAACCACTACAACCTCGTGTACCGCGAGGAGGAGCGCGAGATGTTGCCGCTCTGCCGCGAGAAGGGGATCGCGGTCATCCCGTGGAGCCCGCTCGCGCGCGGCTTTCTCGCCGGCAACCGGAACAAGGCCGATAAGGCTTCCGGAGGGGAGACCGCGCGGGCGACGAGCGATCAGCACGCGCACGATCTCTACTACGCCGATTCGGACTTTACCGTCGCGGATCGTGTGGGCGAACTCGCACGACGTCGCGGCGTGAAGCCGACCCAGATCGCGCTGGCGTGGATGTTCTCGAAACCGGTCGTGACGGCGCCGATCGTGGGCGCGTCGAAGCCGTCGCATCTCGAGGACCATATCGCCGCACTGGACGTCCGCCTCGACGCTGACGAAGTGGCGTTTCTCGAGGCGCCGTACGAGCCGCACCGGATCCTCGGACACACGTGAGCCTGCCCGGTTCCCTCGTCGCCCTGAAGCACCGCAATTTCCGGCTGATCTGGTTCGGCCTGATGCTGTCGTTTACCGGATCGATGATGCAGAACGCGGCGCTCCTGTGGCACGTGTCGCTGCTCGTCCCGAACAACAAGGGCCTCGCCCTCGGACTCGTCGGACTCGTCAAAGTCGTGCCGATTGTCATCTTCTCGATGATCAGCGGCGTGGTCGCCGACGCGTGGGACCGTCGGCGGCTGATGTTGTCGACGCAGGTCGCGGCCACGCTCGTGGCGCTGGCGCTGGCCGTGCTCGCGTTTCGCGGTCTGACGGTCGCGTGGCCGGTCTATCTCCTGGCGGCCCTTGGCGCAGCGGTCGGCGCCTTCGACCTGCCGGCCCGAAACGCGCTGGTGCCGACCCTCGTGCCGCGTGCAGATCTGCCGAACGCGATCAGCCTGAACACGATCATGTTTCAGACGGCATCGGTGGTCGGCCCGTCGCTTGGCGGGCTCCTGATCGCCGCCGCGGGCGTGGGATGGGCGTATCTCGCGAACGCGATTTCCTTTGGCGCCGTGGTCGCCGCGCTGATGATGATGCGCGACCTGCCCAATCGCGAGTCGTCCGCGCCAGGATCCGAGGCTGACATTTCGCTGCGCTCGGCGTTCGAGGGGCTCCAGTTCGTGTTCCGCTCGCCGCTCATCCGTTCGACGATGCTGCTGGACTTCTTTGCGACGTTCTTCTCCTCGGCGACCGCGCTGCTGCCGATCTTCGCGCAGGACGTTCTGAAGGTGGGCGCAAGGGGTTACGGGTGGCTGTATGCGGCGCCGGCCGCGGGCGCGCTCGCGATGAGCGCGGCCATGGTGCCGCTGAATGAACGGATCGATCGCCGTGGTCCGACGCTGCTCTGGGCGGTGGCCGGCTACGGTCTGGCGACCGTCGTGTTCGGTCTTTCGCGCTCGTTCTGGCTGACGTTCACGTGCCTCGCGCTGACCGGCGCGACCGACACGGTCAGCATGGTCATCCGCAACATCATCCGGCAGCTCGAGACACCGGATCGGCTGCGGGGCCGCATGACGGGCGTCAACATGGTGTTCTTCATGGGAGGACCGCAGCTCGGCGAGCTCGAGGCCGGCGTCGTCGCCAACTGGCTCGGCGCACCCTTTTCGGTCGTCAGTGGCGGGATCGGCTGCCTGGCCTGCACGCTGTGGCTTTCGGCAGTGACGCCGGCATTGCGACAGTATCGGCGCGAGGCACCCGTGCCGAAGGCGACTGCTGCGCCGTGACCTCATGCAGCCCGCTCGGCTGAAGCCTCGCGCTCCGTCGACTCATGTCGGCCTGATCTCGGACACGCACGGGCTCTGGCGCCCGCAGATCGTGGAAATCTTTCGGGACGTCGACTTGATCGTCCACGCCGGCGACGTCGGCGGGCCATCAGTGCTCGAGGCCCTCCAGAGGATCGCGCGTGTCGTTGCCGTCTTCGGCAACGTGGACGACGCGCACGACCCGGCGTTCGCGCGCGAGCGTTCGGTCACGATCGGCGGTGTGACCATTCATGTGTCGCACGGCCATGAGTTTGGACGTGTGACGCCCGAAGCTGTTCTCGCGCGCTATACGGGCGACGTCGTGGTCTTCGGCCACACGCATCGGGCGGTCGTGTTCAGGGATCCGTCGGGGAGGCTCGCGGTCAATCCAGGCGCCGCCGGGCCGAGGCGATTCGACGTGGCGCCCAGCGTGGCCCGGCTGCGGATCGGGTCCGCGGCGCCCGAGGTCGAGATCATTTCGCTGGCGTGAACTCGATCGTGACTTCGCGGTCCAGCGCCATCTTCAGACCCGGTACGTCGGTCAGCGACGCTCTGATCTCTTCGGGTGTCTTCGACGTCTGGAGCCGCGTCAGCAGCGCCTCGTTGGTCAGCACCTGATCGAGGTTGACGTCGAGCAGCGTGACGCGGCCGCCGTCCACGTACGGACTGCTCGTTCTCACCAGCTGCCCGGCCGGTTCGACTCCGATCGACACGCGCGCGCCCGCGAGCAGCGAGCGCACGAGGGCCAGTTGCTGCGCCAGGCCTGGATTGCCGTTCGTGGCGTTTCCGATGCTCGACGGCAGATTCATCTCGGGCAGATTGATATGCAGGACCGAGTTGCCGTTCGGGTCGTGCGTCAGCGAGCAGGTGATGTCGCCGCTGCGGGCGTCCACTTTCACCGGCAGTCCATCGGTGCTCGGTTGCTGGCTGATGCGGACCTGGCTGATATCGCGGAATGCGTACGTGGCGTGTCGACCTTCGCCGAGCGGCGTGTCGATCGGCTCGGACGACACATACGCGACACCCGGGCCGAGCGTGTCGGCCATCGCCCGGGCCTGATCCTCCGACGTCAGGTCGATCGGCTGAGCCCGCCCTCGGCCGAGGGCGCTGAAATTGCGCAGCTGCGCGAGCGCCGCCTTGGTGACGAGCAGCGTGTGATCGATCGTTCCGCTGCCGTCGCCGTTGACTTTCACGACCGTCGTCATCTGAAAGCAGCCGGCGGTGTTGACGCCGAACAGCAGGATGGCCGCGAAGCGGACAATTCGCATCTCCACACAATGCCTTAGAATTGGCCCGATGACGAAGGTTTTTTCCGCCGTGGTCCTGGTTCTCCTCTGCCTCGCTCTGGACGAGCCGACGATCGACGCTCACCTCGATGTTGATTCCACGGTTCGTAGTCGAGTCGACGCGCTCATCACGCACTCCGGCAGCGACGTGGCCGTGGCGTTTCACCCGCTCGACGGGCGCGACGAGCTTCTCATCCGTCCGGACGATGAGTTTCATGCCGCCAGCACGATGAAGATCCCGGTCATGATCGAGCTCTTCCGGCAGGCGCACAACGGGGCGATGGGCCTTGACGATCGGATCGGCGTTGTCAACGAATTCCACAGTATCGTCGACGGCAGCCCGTACCAGCTCGACGTCGGCGACGACTCCGACGCCGCAGTCTACACGCGGATCGGCGGCACGATGTCATACCGCGAACTGTGCGAGGCGATGATTACCCTCAGCAGCAACTTTGCCACGAATCTGCTCATCGAGCGGCTGGGCGCGAAGCGAATCCAGGAGACGGTCAACCAGCTCGGAGCACCCGGCATGCACGTGCTGCGGGGCGTCGAGGACGACAAGGCCTTCCAGAAGGGATTGAACAATACGACGACGGCGCGAGCGCTCATGACACTCCTGCAGAGGCTGGCGCAAGGCGAGGCCGTCGATCAGAGTGCCAGCGACCAGATGACCGCGGTGCTCGAGCGCCAGACGTTCCACGACCGCATTCCCGCGGGCCTGCCGCCCGGCACCCGCGTCGCGCACAAGACCGGTGAGATCACGAAGATCCAGCACGACGCCGCCATCGTCTACGCGAAGCGCCCATTCGTGCTCGTCGTGCTGGTTCGCGGGCTGGCGGATCCCACGGTGGGTTCGAAGCTCGTCGCCGACCTCACACGCACGCTGTACGACGCTTCGCAACCATGAGACGACGGCCGATGGCAGGACGCCCCGGCCGGACCGTTGATCCGCGCGCCCCCGGAAGCCGGAGAGGCCCGAGAGGCCCGAGAGGCCCGAGAGGCAACGTCCCGCTCAATCGCGCGCTGTCGAAGCTCGGGATTCTCTCGCGCGCGCAGGCGACGGCGGCGATTCATGAGGGTCGGGTTCGCGTGGACGGGCGCGTCGAACTGAATCCATTCCGCCCGGTCGTGCCCGAGCTGGCGTCCATCGACCTCGACGGCGCGCGGGAGACCGCCAGAGCCTGGCGGACGATTCTCCTGCACAAGCCACGCGGTGTGGTGACGACGACCCGGGATCCGCAGAAGCGTCCAACGGTCTTTGACATCGTCGGAAGCGGAGGCGGCGATGCCAGCGGTCTCGTGACGGTCGGGCGACTCGACCTCGCCACGACCGGGCTCCTGCTGCTCACGACCGACACGCAGCTCGCCCATCGACTGACCGATCCCGCCCACGCCGTACCGCGCGTGTATGTCGTCACGGTTCGGGGATCCGTGATCGGGGATGAAGTCTCACGGCTCGAGCGTGGCATCGTGAACGGCGGGACCCGCCTCTGCGCCACGTCCGTGATTGTCAGAAAAGCGTCGGCACGAGAAACCCACCTGACCGTCGAGCTCCGGGAAGGGAAGAACCGCGAAGTCCGGCGTCTGTTCGAAGCGATCGGTCATGAAGTGACACGGCTGAAGCGCGTCGCGTTCGGCCGCCTGGAACTCGGGGATCTCGCGCCCGGGCAGTGGCGTGAACTATCGCGCGAGGACGTGGCTCGCGCGTTCGGCGACACGGGGTCCGCCGCCGTTCGTGCAGTATGATCGCGTGATGGACCTCTTCGCGCCCGCCGAAGCGACGGCCGCGCCTCCTCTGAAGTCGCGCGCCGAGATCGCTGACAAGTTCAAGTGGAACCTCACACACATCTTTTCCGACTGGACGGAGTGGCAGGCCGCCTACGACGATCTCGACGCGAAGATCGGCGCGTACGTCGCGTTGCAGGGCACGCTGGCCAGGGGCGCGGAACAGTTGTTGACGGCGATGAAGCGGTCCGACGATATCGGTCAGCTGACGTACAAGGTCTGGTACTTTGCGTCGCTCAAGTACGACGAAGATCAGCGTGACAATCAGGCGAACGCCCGCCGGCAGCAGGTGCAAATCCTGTTTGCGAAGGCCAGCCAGGCCAGCGCGTGGTTCAACCCTGAATTGCTGGCGATTCCGCTCGCGACCGTTCAGGCGTGGATGCACGCGTTGCCGGATCTGAACGTGTATCGCTTCGCCATCGAAGACCTGTATCGGCAGCAGGAGCACGTGCTCGACGAGAAGGGCGAGCACCTGCTCTCGTTGTCGAGCCGCTTTTCGTCGTCGCCGAACGACGCGTACGCCGCGCTTTCAACTGCCGACATCAAACATCCGGCGGTTCGGCTGTCGTCGGGCCACGAGGTCACGCTCAGCTACGGGCAGTACCGCGCGATTCTGGCGACGAACCGGAATCAGGCCGATCGCGCGAGCGCGTTCGCGGCGTACCACAAGATCTTCGAGGCCAATGTCAACACGTACGCGTCGCTGTACAACGGGGTGCTCCAGCGTGACTGGTTTCACGCGCAGGCGCGGGGGTATGCATCCACGCTGGACGCGGCGCTGCACGGCAACAACATTCCGCCAGCCGTGGTGACGAACCTGATCGAGTCGACAAAGGCCGGCACCGAACCCCTGCGCCGCTATCACCGGCTGCGCAGACGCGTGCTGGAGCTGAGCACGTACCACAGTTACGACTCCACGATCCCTCTTGTCGATTTCGACGAGAAGTACCCGTACGAGAGCGTTCTCGAGTGGCTGCCCGCGTCAGTCGAGCCTCTGGGGGAGGCCTATCGAAACGAACTGCGGAGCGTCCTGTTCGGCGACTGGATTGACGTGTACGAGAACACCGGCAAACGCAGCGGCGCCTACTCGGCGCCGGTGTACGGCGTCCATCCGTACATGCTGCTGAACTACAACGACACGCTCGACGCTGTGTTCACGCTCGCGCACGAGATGGGTCACTCGATGCACACGCAGCTGTCGAACGCGCATCAGCCGTTCGTGTATTCGGCGTACACGATCTTCGTCGCCGAAGTGCCGTCCACGCTCAGCGAGATGCTCTTCCTCGAGTTCATGCTGAGGCGCGCCCGCGACGAGCGCGAGCGCATCGTTCTCCTCCAGCACGCCATCGACGGGATCGTGGGGACGTTCTACACGCAGGTGCTGTTCGCGGATTACGAGCAGCAGGCGCACCGTCTTGCCGAGGAAGGGCGGCCCGTCACCGCCGACACCCTCAGCGAGATCTACTTCGGGCTCCTGAAGGCGTACCATGGCGACGCCCTCGACTACGACGACCTCTCGCGGGTGACGTGGGCGCGCATTCCGCACTTCTACAGCACGCCGTATTACGTCTATCAATACGCGACGTGCTTCGCCTCGAGCGCGCAGCTGATGAAGCAGCTGACGTCCGGGTCGGAGTCGGAGCGCGCGGCCGCCATCGAACGGTATCTGACACTCCTGAAGTCCGGCGGCAGCGATCACCCGATGCCGCTCCTGCAGAAGGCCGGGGTCGATCTCGGCCGGCCGGAGACCGTCCGCGCCGTCGTCGATCAGCTCGACGGCCTCGTCACGCGGCTCGAGCAGGCGATCGACACGCTTTAGCGCGTCGCCTGCCTGGGTGGGATGCGCAGGAACGAGTGCGTCGAGCCGATGCACGCGTTCATCACGACGGTCAGCCCGGCGGCAGTCGCCCTCGCCGCCGCGTCCTCATTCGCAATTCCGGTCTGCAGCCAGAGCGCGTTCGCGCCAATCGTGACGGCCTCGTCGGCGATGGGTGGCGTGTCCTCCGATCGACGGAACACGTCGACGATGTCGACGTGTTCCGGAATGTCGACCAGCGACGCATAGGCGCGCTCGCCGAGCACTTCGGTCTCGCGCGGGTTGACGGGGATCACTTTGTAGCCCGCGCGCTGCAGTTTCTGCATGATGCCGTACGACGCCTTGTCCGGATTCGACGACGCGCCGACCATCGCGATGGTCGAGGCCGTCGTCAGTAGAGCCTTGAGGTCCTCGTCGGAGGGATTCGAATGAGCCATCCGCCCATTGTACAATTCGCCCGCTCATGAAATCGATCGCCGCACTCATCGTCGCCACGGCGTGCGGCCTGTTAACGGCATGCGGCACACGCGAGCCAATCGGCGCCGACCTGATCGTGACGAATGGCCGCATCTGGACGGGCGAAGCGCAGCAGCCTGCCGCGGCGGCCCTGGCGGTTATCGGTGAACGCATCGTCGACGTGGGCAACGCCAAAGACATCGAGCGATGGCATGGCCGGGACACCCAGGTCGTGGACGCGGAAGGACGCCGCGTGGTTCCCGGCTTCAACGATGCCCACGTGCATTTCGTGGACGGTGGCGCCGAGCTCGAGAACGTGGAGCTGAAGGACGCCGATTCGCCGGCGGAGTTCGCACGACGCATCGGCGAACGCGCGCGGTCGCAGCCCGGCGAGTGGATTCTGGGCGGCAACTGGGACGACCAGCGCTGGTCACCGCCGGAATTGCCGACGCGTGCGCTCATCGACGACATCACCAACGGCACGCCGGTGTTCGTCTATCGCTACGACGGCCACATGGCCCTCGCCAATTCCGCGACGCTCGGCCGCGCGGGCATCACGGAGGCGACGCCGGATCCACCTGGCGGATCCATCGTGCGCGACGCGAAGGGCGTGCCCACGGGTGTCCTCAAGGACGCGGCGATGACGTTCGTTCAGCGCGTCATTCCGAAGATGTCCGAGGAACGGCGTCTTCGCGTGATCAGGAACGCGCTCACACACGCGGCATCGGTCGGCGTCACCAGCGTCCAGGACATGAACCCGTCGTACGACGATCTGGCGGCGTACGCAGAGCTCGCGAGCCGCGGCGAGCTGACGACGCGGATCTACGCCGCACCGATGGAGACCGACTGGTACGACCAGGCCAAGATCGGTGTGCGGCGCGCGTTTGGATCGCCCGCGCTGCGGATCGGCGCGATCAAGGGTTACGCCGACGGCTCGCTCGGCGCGACGACGGCGTATTTCTTTCAGCCGTACACGGACACACCGAACACGCGGGGCCTGCTGTCGGACGAGATGCAGCCGATCGACAACATGCGCACCCGGCTCATGGCGGCGGATCACGCCGGCCTTCAGCTCTGCATTCACGCGATCGGGGACGCAGGCATCTCCACGATCCTCGACGTGTTTTCGGAGATTCTGACCGCCAACGGCGACAGGGATCGGCGGTTCCGGATCGAGCACGCCCAGCACATCGCGCCGAAGGATTTCGACCGCTTTGCGTCCCTCAAGGTCGTCGCGTCCATGCAGCCGTACCACGCGATCGACGACGGACGTTTTGCCGAGCGGCGCATCGGCCCCGAGCGGATCAAGACCACGTACGCGTTCAAGACGCTGCTCGACAAAGGCGTGCGCCTCGCGTTCGGCACGGATTGGGCGGTGGCCCCGCTGAATCCACTGCTCGGCCTCTACGCTGCGACGACGCGGGCGACGCTGGATGGCAAGAACCCGGACGGCTGGATGCCGGAGCAGAAGATTTCGATCGAACAGGCGGTCACGGCGTACACCGCCGGGTCGGCGTTCGCAGAATTCCAGGAGCGCGAGAAAGGCACACTGGCGCGCGGCAAGCTCGCAGATCTGGTCATTCTCAGCGAGGACATTTTTGCGATTCCGCCGGCACGTGTGAAGGACGTCCAGGTGCTGACGACCATCGTCAGCGGCAAAGTCGTGCATCAACGTCAGCCATGACCGGTGCGCGCGCCGCGGCCGGCGCGGCTCTCGTCGCGGCGCTGACGGTGTTCCTGGCCGCGCTGCACTGGGGATCCACGGTCGGCGGCGGCGCCGACTCGTACGGCTACGTCAGCCAGGCGGGGCAGTGGCGTCAGATCCAGCGCACCGGCCTCGTGATCGACGAAGAGATCGCGCGTGAGTCGCCGTGGCCCCTGGCGATCGAGACGTGGGCCCCTCTCGGCTACCTCCCGGCGGCCGGCCGGCGTGACGCGATCGCTCCGCTGTACTCTCCAGGCCTTCCCCTGCTGATGGCGATCTTCCAGGCGGTCGGCGGCTTCTGCGCCGCGTTTCTCGTCGTTCCCGTCTGCGGAGCACTGACCATCTGGTTCACCTACGTCCTTGGGATGCGGGCGTTCGCCGCGCCGGCCATCGCGCTGTCGGCAGCCGCGCTGGTGGCGACGAGCCCTATCTTTCTGTATCAGCTGATGAATCCCATGACTGACGTTCCGGTGACGGCGGCAGTCGCGCTGATGCTCGTGCTGCTCATCGACGGCCGGGCGCTCGCGGCCGGTATCGCGGGAGCCGCGGTGATGCTCCTTCGTCCGAATCTCCTGCCGCTCGTCGTCGTCCCGGTCGCGTGGCTGGCGATCACGCGAGGGCGCGCCCTCCGGTTCCTCGTGGCCCTGGCGCCCGCGATCATCGCCATTGCGTGGATCAACACCAGGTTCTACGGCGCGCCCTGGTTGTCGGGATATGGAAGCGCCGATGCGTTGTACTCCTTACGCTATGTCGGCACGAACGTCAGGCAATTCTCGAACTGGCTGTTCTCCACTCAGACGCCGTTCGTGCTCCTCGGCCTCGTGTACTTCGTCGCGCCCGTCGTCTGCCGGCCGTCGCCCGTGCCACACGGTCGGCTCCTGCTGGGCGGATCTGCCGCGGCGATCGTGCTGTCCTACATCTGCTATTTGCCCTTCGACGCTTGGTGGTACCTGCGATTCCTGCTGCCGGTGTGGCCGGTGATGATGATCTCCGCAGCAGCCGGCGTAGACGCCATGACGCGCAGGGTTCATCCGTGGGCCAGCGCCGTCGCGCTCGGGACGTCAGTGCTGCTCGTGGGCGTCGTCGGCGTGGCAACGGCGGTGGAACGATCAGCGTTCGACATCGGCCGCTGGGAGCGGCGGTACGTCGACGTCGCCCGCTTCGTCGCCAGCCGCTCGGACCGGAATGCCGTCGCGATCGCCCTGCAGCATACGGGGACCCTGCGCATGTACGCCGGACGCCTGACGCTCAGGTTCGACCAGTTGGATCCCGCCTGGCTCGATCGCGCGGTCCGGTTTCTCGCGGACAGCGGCCGCCGGCCGTTCATCGTCCTCGAGGACGGCGAAGTCGAGATGTTCAGGCAGCGGTTCGGAAGCGCGAGCAGCACCGGTCGGCTCGACTGGACACCGATCGGCGAGTTCGAGAACTCGCGCGTGGTCGTGTACGACGCCATCGATCGCACCTCGGACGCGCGCCCGCTGGCGATTGCCAATGCGGCGGTCAGGCACCACGGCTGGCGGTGCGACGAGCCTTACGCGGAGGCGCCCCTTCTGCGGCTGAAGTAGAACGCCGTCGCGATACCAAGCACGATCGCTTCGATGCCGAATTCGCGACGGGTGGCGTGCGACAACAGCCAGACGATGACGAGGATGGCGAGCGCGGGGATCGTCGGACCGCCGGGAAGCCGCAACGGCGTGCTCCCGGGAGAGACGTCCGAGGCGTCGCGCACGTCACGACGCTCCAGCTCGATCGACGCCGCCACGCACGTGCCGTACAGCGTAAGCGCCGACACGTTCGCGAGAATCGCGAGCTGCGCAAAGCTCGAGCTGATGGCGAGCACCGAGACGACGATCGCGTGAAACGCGATCGCGACGTACGGCGTGCGCCGCCCGGCGTGAATCCGCGCGAACGGCTCGGGCAGGAGGGCGTCGCGGCCGAACGCGTAGATCAGTCGCGGCGTGCCGAGCATGTCGCCGGACGCGTAACCGAACATGGAGACCGTGGCGCCAAGCAGCATGAGCGCCCGACCGAACGAGCCCAGCACGCGCGACGCCGCTTCTGCCAGAGGCGCCGTAGCGAAGGTGGGCAGCGACGATCCGAGAAGTCCCTGCGCCGTCGTTTGAATCAGCAGGTAGAACGACGTCGTGATCGCGAGGGCGGTGAACACCGCGAGGGGGACCGTGCGCGTCGGATTCATGACTTCGCCGGAAGGCGCCAGCGCAACTTCGACACCCGCGAACGCGAAGATCAGGATGATGCACGTCTGCCCGATCGCCGACACGCTTGGAACGCCCGGCCATCTCAGCGCCTGAGGATCCACGAACCAGACGCCCGCGAGGACGAACACCGCGAGTGGAAGCAGCTTGGCGGCCGTGACGATGCGGATCAGCCCGGCACCGGTCCGGACGCCGCGCACGTTGACCATCGCTAGAAATGAAAAGAGCCCCGCGATAATCAACGCCCGACCGATCGGTCCGTCCACCACCGGCAAGAGCGCCCCCGCCGATCCGGCAAACGCACTGCCGACCGACGCAACCGCGAACGACGCCATCAGCCAGAAGAGGACGCCCGCCAGGAAACCGATGAAGGGTCCGAACGCGACCTCGATGTACGCATAAAGGCCACCGGTCAGCGACACACGGCTTCCGGCGGCGGCGAAACAGGAAACAATCAGGCCCATCAAGACCGCGCAGACGACGAAGGCCACGGGCGCGGCTGGTCCGAGACCGCCGGCGACGAGGGCCGGCAGCACGAAGATGCCCGCGCCGATCGTCAGGTTGACGATGTTCGCGGTCAGGGTCGGCGCGCCGATCGCGCGGACGAGCCGGTCGTCGCTCTGCTGGGCCGTCGCGGTCGTCGTGGGCATGGCCGCGAGAGTCTATTCGCCCGGGCGCGTCGCCGCGAATTGGAGGGAATGACCGGCCGCGATTTCAGCGGCCGCCCGCCGCCCGCTCTCCACGGCGCCGTTCATGTAGCCCTGCCATCTGATGCTCGTGTGCTCGCCGGCAAAAAAGAGCCGGCCTGCGGGTCGCGACAGCCACGCCCGGAAGTCCGGGTCGAAGGCTGGATCGAAATACGCGTAGCCTCCGCGCGCGTACGGATCGTCCTCCCAGACGACCTGTCGTGACGCGACGAGCGACTGATTCTTCGATCCAAGCCATTCGAGCGTGCGCACCAACCCCGTCGGTCCGTCTTTCGCGACGAGCGACTGCGTCTCGTCGCTCGCGGTTCCGCCGGCGACGAGTGTGAGAATCCCCGGACGTCCTCGCTGTTCCTCGTTTCCGTCCCATGCGGCGCCGAAGCTCAATGGTGACCCGAAGGCGCGCGGACGGCCGCGAACGCGCCAGAACGGCCGCGCGAACTGCAGCAGCGTTTTCGTGGCGCGTCCGTACTTGAGCGCGGCAATCGCGTCGTGCTGACGCGCCGGCAGCGACGGCGTCATGGGAATCCGGCGAAGCGTGGTCGCGGGCAGCGCGAGCAGCAGGTAGTCGCAGGACGCATGGGACTGGCTGTGCGCGTCCTTGATCGTCACGCGGACGCCTGGGCCCCGCTGCGAGACGGCCACGACTTCGCTTTTCAGCCTGATCCGATCGCCCAGGCGCGCGGCGATGGCCGTGGCCAGCCGATCGTTGCCGCCATCGATGCGATACCACGCCTCGGGGAATCCCTCGGCGCTGCTGAACTGATCGACCAGTGCGATGAGCGACAGCTCCTCGGGGTCGGCCAGAAAAAATCCTCGCAAACCCACGACGGTGGCGCGAAGTTCTGCATCCGCGTGTCGCTCGTCGAGCCACGACGCCACCGAACGCCGGGCGATTGCCGCCGCGATCGGCGAGTCCCATCGCTGGTCGGCCAGTCGATACGGGCGGATGACGTCCCTGAGTTGACCGGCCAGGCGGTCCCAGCCCCGCATGGTCTTTCGCGCAACGATTCGCGGGCGCCCGGTGCGATCGTTCCTGACGTAGGCAAAGCCCCCGCGAAGAATCCGGGTCAACTTCAGCTTGTATTCGGCGACGAGGCCGCGGATTTCCTGGTGCCCGTCGTCGATCAAGTCGCCGCCGGCTTCGGCGTGCTGGCCGTCGGCAAAGCCGTCCCGGATGGTCCAGACGCGGCCGCCGACGCGGTCGCGCGCGTCGAAGACGGTGACGTTTGCGCCGAGATTGAGGAGATCGTGCGCCGCGGAAAGGCCAGCCAGCCCGGCCCCGGCAACGATGACCGACGTCCCGGACAGGGGCGGCATCTCTGGTTTCGCGATCTTACTGCTAAACTCCACGCATGCTTGCCCTCCTCGCACTTCTCGCTGGTGTGTACGCGCATCCGGAGCAGTTGGTGGACACCGAATGGGTGGCTGCGCACGCTCAGGATGCGAATGTCCGGATCGTGGACATGCGTCAGAACGGCTACGCGGAGGGGCACGTGCCCGGAAGCGTCTACCTCTCGCCGGTCGCCATCCGCGATGCCAAGGCGCCACCCACGTTCCTCCCGACGCCGCAGGCCTTCGCCGATCTGATGGCGACGCTCGGTGTCGGCGATTCGACGCGGGTCGTCGTCTACGACGAACGAGGCGGTCTGTACGCCGCGCGGCTCTGGTGGATCCTGAACTACTTCGGACACACCAACGTGGCGTTGATGAACGGTGGCTGGATCAAGTGGTCGGCCGAGCATCGCTCGACGTCGACTGACGTGCCGACGCCGGCCGCTGGCAGGTTCACGCCGAAACCGAACCCCGGGATGGTGGCGACGGCGGCGGACGTGGTCGCCGCGATCAACCAGCCCAACACCACCATCGTCGACGCGCGCACGGCCGCCGAGATCGAGGGCAAGGACCTGCGCGGCATCAAGCGCGGCGGGTTCATCGAATCATCGGTTCCCGTGTACTGGGAAGAGCTGCTCGACGCGCCGACGAGGACGTTCAAGTCCGCCGACGACATCAGGAAGATCTACGAGGACCGCGGCATCGTCCCGTCAAAGCAGGTCATCGCGTACTGCCAGGTGGGCATGCGGGCATCCGTCGATCTCTTCGCGCTGCACCTGATTGGGTACGGCAATCTGCGGAACTATTACGGCGCCTGGGAAGAGTGGGGCAACCGCGACGACCTTCCGCTTGCGACCAAGCGGCCCTAGGCCCGCGCGAATCGAACGCCAGCCAAGTGGAGCGAGTATGACCAGTCTGCGAACCGCCATCCTTCTGATCCCAGCCATTGCAGGCGGCATTGCCGGCGCGCATGGAGCGCGAGGCTTCAGCCGAGCGTTCGCGCAGAGCCGTCTCGAATCCGCCGACTTCCTGAAGCTGCGATCGGTCACCCAGGTTCAGCTGTCACCGGACGGGTCGCGTGCGGCGTACGTCGTGGAAAACAACGACGGCGCCGGCCGGCCCTACGGTCAGATCTGGATCATGACGGTCGGCGACGGCAAATCGACGCGGCTCGGCGCCGAACAGGATCCGTCGAGCGATCCGGTCTGGTCGCCTGACGGGCAGTCGATCGCGTACCGCGGTCGCCTCGGTGACAAAGGCGGCTTGATCGTGGCGCGCGCCGATGGCACGGGCCCGCGGCTGCTGACCGACGTGGCCGGAACGAACGCGCCGTTGCCCGGAGCCAGCATGACGGCGTCGTGGTCGCCGGACGGCAAGCGTATCGCCTACGTGTCGGCGGTGCCGGGGCCCGAAACCGCGGACGCCACAGGCGACCCGGTGGTGATCACGCGATATCTCTACAAACCGGATGCGTCGGAGGGCATGACGCACTTCAACGACAACAAGCGCCTGCACCTTTTCGTGATCGAGGTGGCGACAGGCCGCGTCGATCAGCTCACCTCCGGAAACCACTACGAGCATTCGGTGGACTGGTCGCCGAGTGGCGCAGAACTCCTCTTCCTCACCAACCATGACGCCGACGATGACGAGTTCTTCAACTACGACGTGTACGCGTTGAGGCTTGCCGACAAGTCGATGCGTCGGCTGACTGCGACCGAGAGCAACGAGTACCACCCGCAGTGGTCGCCCGACGGCCGGATGATCTCGTTCCAGGCCACGAAGCGCGGCCTGACGGATCGGGAAACCACGATGGAGGACACCCACGTGTGGGTCATGAACGCCGACGGATCAGGCCGTCGGGACCTCGGCGCGGCGGTCGACAACCGCCAGGGCATTCCGCAGTGGACGCCGGACGGATCGGCGCTGCTGTTCGCCGTGCAGGAACGCGGCCAGGTGCGGCTCTATCGTGCGCCGCTGGCGGGCGGCAAGCCGGAGGCGGTCATTTCAGAACGCGGGACGGTCGGTTCGTTCTCGATGGCCCGATCGGTTCTTGCGTACACGCTCGCCACGCCGTCCGATGTGGCACAGCTCTATCTCCGTTCGAACGGAGCCCAGGCTCGCCGCGTGACCGACTTGAACAACGGCGTACTCGGCGGCAAGGCCCTCGGCGACGTCGAATCGTTCACCTTCACGTCGAACGACAACAAGTTCGAAGTCGAAGCGTTTCTGACGAAGCCGGCGGGGCTGAGCGCTTCAGGCGGCCAGCGCTATCCGATGATCGTCAATATCCACGGCGGGCCGCACGGCCAGCAGGGGCCCGCCTTCAACTTCCGGAACCAGATCTACGCGGCGCGCGGGTGGGCGACGTTGATGGTGAACTATCGCGGCTCGACCGGCTACGGCCAGGTGTTCACCGATGCCGTGTTCGCCGACCAGAACGGCAACGAAGGCCAGGACGTCCTGTGGGGGGTGAGCGCCGCGGTTCGCCGGTACCCGTGGATCGATCGGGATCGGCTCGGCGTCGAGGGCACGAGCTACGGCGGGCAGCTCAGCACGTGGCTCATCACGCAGACGAACATCTTCAAGGCGGCCATTCCCACGGCGGCTATCACGAACATCATCAGCTACAACTACATGACGTACTACAACCAGTACGAGGCGATGACGTGGGGCACGTATCCGCACCAGGGCAACCTGATGGACACACTGTTGCAGCGCTCAGCGCTGCGTCACGTCGCCAACGCGCATACGCCGACGATGCTCGTGCATGGGGAGAACGACAACGACGTGCCCATTGCGGAAGCGGAGCAGTTCTACGTCGCGTTGAAGGACGTCGGGACCGAAGCGGTGATGGTCCGTTACCCGAGAGAAGGACACGGCGTGCGCGAACCGAAGCACGTCGTCGACTGGACCGACCGCAGCATCAGGTGGTACGAAACCCACTTCAAGTCTCAGGGCTCAACGCTCAAGTCACAGGATCGGTGAGAGTTGAGACTTGAGAATTGAGAGTTTCAAGCGTCAGAGTTGCTCGATTTTGTAGCCCTTGGCTTTGAACATGGCCAGCAGGCCATCGGGGCCGACGAGATGGGCGGCGCCGACGACGACCAGCGCGTGGCCGGCGCGGGAGAAGAGCGCGTCGAGCTTCGGCAGCCAGTTCTTGTTCCGCTCGACGAGCAGACGCTGATAGAGCTGCGGCTCCTGCTGAAGGTCCTTCAGGACGATACGCTCCAGCGCGGCGGTGTCGCCGGCGCGCCAGGCCTCGATCATCCGCGACATGCTGGCCTGCTCGGTGTCGATGCTCTTGAGCGTTTCCGCCAGCAGATGATCCTGCAGCTCCATCGGCATCTCGTCGAACCGTGAGATCTGATACTCGATGGTCTCGAGGCCCTGGACTGGCTTGCCGTCGCCCTGTGCCTGATTGTAGAAGTGCTTGTCGAGACCGAGCTCCTGATCGAAGCCGGCCTTCTGCCATTCCATCGCTTCGAGCGTCAGCGCGATCATCCACGGCTTGAATTGCTTCAGCGCCTCGATCGGAAGTCCCACCTCCTGGGCCTTCTTCGACAGCGCCGCCATCGTCGAGGGCGACAGCACCTTGTCGAGTGGCGTGGACGAGGGCTGCATGCCGCGCATGAGCGTCGTCATCTGCGTGCCCGGCGCGGTCATTTCGGCGATGTCCACTTCCTCGACGAGCAGGTTCGAATCCTTGTAGGCCTTCTCGAGCGCAGGGTTGAGCGGGTAGAAATCCTTCGTGAGCAGGTGCACGGAGCCGACCAGGTAGATGGCGCCCTGGGCACTCGTCACGCGCCAGCCGAAGTTCCGGCTCTGCGCCGACGGACGCGCCGCCGTCGCGAGCGCGAACGCCAGCGACAGAAGGACAACGAGAGACGCGCGCCGCACGCGCGCGGCCAGGATCACTTGCTGCCTCGTGGCTTCATGAACGCCTCAATCTCCTCGATCGTTCGCGGCACGGACGCGGACAGGCGGCGCAATCCCGACGCCTCGACCAGGAACGAATCCTCGACGCGGACGCCGATGTCGAGATATTTCTTGACGGCCGGCTGAATCTTCGCGATGAGCGCCGCATTCTCAGGCGTCGGCGGCAATGCATCGAGTACCGGCCTGCCGGATGTAAATGCCCGGCTCGATCGTGAACGCCATCCCCGGCACGAGCGGGCGGTTTCTGTCGCCGACGTCGTGCACGTCGATGCCGATGTAGTGACCGGCACCGTGCGTGTACCACATCCGGTACTGATCCCCTTTTGTATCGGTAATCAGGCCGAGCTTCAGGAGCCCTCCTTTGATGACCTCGACGGTCTTGTCGTGGATGGCCTGCAGCGACCCGCCGGCGCGCGCGACGCCGATTCCCTCCTCCTGCGCCTGGAGCACGATTTGATACATGTCCTTGTGCAACGGCGAGAAAGTGCCGCTCGCCGGATACGTCCGCGTGATGTCGCCCGACATGTACTGATAGTTCGCGGCGGCGTCCACCAGGAGCAGTTCGCCGGCCTGCATCTGGCGCTCACCCTCGGGGTAGTGAAGGATCGTGGCGTTGGGGCCGCTGCCGACAATCGACGGATAGCTCCACGAGACCGAACCGCGACTGCGGAAGACGGCTTCGATCGCGGCCTTGACCTCGTACTCGTAGGCGCCGGGATGCGCGGCGCGCATGCCGGCCATCTGCGCGTCGCTCGAGATCTCGAGATCCTTGATCAGGACCTCGCGTTCGTAGGCCGTCTTGATCGTCCGGAGCTCGGCGAAGATCGGCGACGCATCCGTGATCTGAAAGCCGAAGAAGCGATCGCGAATCTGGCGCGCGAACTCGAGCGGCGGCGTGAGCGGCTCGTCGAGCTTGCGGTTGGGCGGCAGCGTCAGCGCGACCCGGGCGCGGCCCGCGTCGAGCGCCTCGAAGAATCGCGCGGCCTGCTGTTTGTCGATCCCGCCGAAGGCCCGGCGATCGAGCATCGCGCTGATGAACGCCTCGAACCGGCTCGTCGGCAGCACGGTCTCGATGCCCGTCCGCGTTTTGGCTTCGTCGGCTGCCAGCAACCGCCCGGTCCAGTGTTCGGCCACCGGGTTTCGATCCTTGATGAAGAGCACCTCGCGCAGCGTCGTGTTGCCGGGCATCAGAACGAGGAGGGTGTCATCCTGCGTCAGGCCCGTGAGGTAATACAGGTTGCTGTCCTGGCGGTATTCGTAGTCGACGTCGGTCGAGTACACCTTCGGTGAGGCGCTCCACGCGACGAGGATCGAGTCGGGACCGAGTCGGTCCATGGCTCTGGCGCGACGCGCCTTGAGGTCGTCGCTGAACGCGCTGGCCCACGCCGTCGTCGCGATCGCCAGCATCAGCACAACGGTGGCGGCAATTCGTCTGCACATGGTCATGTCCTCTCCCGGGTTCAGCCGGGACATCCTCTCCCGGGTTCAGCCGGGACATCCTCTCCCGGGTTCAGCCGGGACATCCTCTTCCGGGCTCAGCCGGGACTATCCTTTTCCGGCTTCGTCCGGGATCATCTTGCCGGGGTTCATGCGGTTGTCGGGATCCAGCGCGCGCTTGAGCGCGCGCATCACGTCGAGCGCGGCGCCGTGCTCGGCCTCGAGGTACTTCATCTTGCCGAGGCCCACGCCGTGTTCGCCGCTGCACGTACCGCCCATCTCGAGCGCGCGCAGCACGAGCCGCTCGTTCAACCGGCGCGCCTCGTCGATTTCGGCGACGTTGTCCGGATCGAGCACGTAGAGCAGGTGGAAGTTCCCGTCGCCGGCGTGGCCGACGAGGCAGATTGGGAAGGATGCGCCGGCATTGTCGCTCCGAGTCGCCATCACGCAATCGACCAGGCGCGAGATGGGGACGCAGACGTCGGTCGTCCAGGCGCGTGCGTTCGGACGCAGCGCCAGCGCGGCGTAGAGCGCGTCGTGACGCGCCTGCCACAGCTTCTCACGGTCTTCGAGCCGCGTCGCCCACTGAAAGCCGCGACCGCCGCGCTCGGCCGCGAGCGCCTGAACGGTTTCCGCCTGATCAGAGACGTGCTGTGCGCTGTCGCTGTGGAATTCGAAGAACAGCGTGGGGGCGACGACGTAGTCCGTCTTCGAATGACGGTTCACGGCGTCCATCTGCGTTTCGTCGAGGAGCTCGATCCGGGCCACGGGAATGCCGAGCTGAATTGTGGCGATGACCGTTTCGACCGCGCCTTGAATGGAATCGAACGCGCACGTAGCGGCCGACACGGCCTCGGGCAGCGGGTGCAGCCGGACGGTCACCTCGGTGATGACGCCAAGCGTGCCTTCCGATCCGACGAAGAGGCGGGTGAGATCGTACCCCGCCGACGATTTCCGCGCTCTCGTCCCCGTGTGAATCGCCCGTCCGTCGGCGAGGACGACCGTCAGGCCGAGGACGTTCTCGCGCATCGTTCCGTAGCGGACCGCGGTCGTGCCCGAGGCCCGGGTCGCGGTCATGCCGCCGATCGTCGCGTCTGCGCCCGGATCGACCGGAAACGTCAACCCGGTGTTGTTCAGCGCCTTGTTCAATTGCAGACGCGTGACGCCGGCCTCGACCGTGGCGTCCAGGTCGGCCGCGCCTACCCGAAGCACGCGTTTCATCTCCCGAAGGTCGATGCAAATGCCGCCGCGCACGGCGTGCACGTGCCCCTCGAGCGACGTGCCGGCGCCGAACGGGACGACCGGGAGCTGGTGGCGTGCACTGGTCCTGACGATCTCGACGACTTCGTCGGTCGTCGTCGGAAAGCAGACGATGTCGGGCGGCGCCGGGGTGTGATAGGACTCGCCGTGGCTGTGATGTTCCCGCACCGAAGCCGCATCGCTGGCACGCGGGCCCAGCAGGCGCTTCAGCTCCGCGACGGCTGCGGAGACGGAGGTATCGCTCAGTGTCCCGGACATGCGCGTTTGCAAGTGTACTCCTGCCGCTCGGCTAAAGCCTTCGCGGTCCAATGTGCCGCCTCGGCGCTCCACGGTGTCCCGTCGCCTTCAGCTCGACGCGATCAGCCCTTCGCCCTCAGCCGTACGTGATCACATAGACTCTAGCCACCGCAAGGAGGCTCCATGCTCCGTCGTCTCTGTGTTCTGTCCGGAATGCTGATGATCGCCCTCACTGGAACGTCGGCGCAGGCGCCAAGCCCGCGCGACGTGAAGCTCGTCGGCGATCGGTTCCGTCCTCTCACGTACGACGAGATGACGCCGCCGCAGCGCACGCTGATCGAGCACCTGCTGGCCGGCGAAAGAGCCGGCACCGGAGGGCCCTTCAACGTGTTCCTGCGAAGCCCCGAGATGGGCGACATCGCGCAGCAACTCGGCGCGCACATCCGGTTCCACTCGTCGCTGCCGCGACGTCTCAACGAGATGGCGATCCTGATCGTCGCGCGCGACTGGACCGCGCAGTACCAGTGGTACGCGCACAAGCGGCTCGCGCTCCAAGCCGGTCTGCAGCCGGACGTCGTGGGTGCGATTGCCGCCGGCAGGCGGCCGACCGGCCTGCAACCGGATGAACAAGCGCTGTACACGTTCGAGACCGAATTGATCGAACGCAAAGAGGTCAGCGACGCGACGTTCAAGGCCGCGGTCACCGCGTTGGGCGAGCGCGGCATCGTCGATCTGATTGGCCTGATGGGGTACTACCAGATCGTGTCGATGGCGCTCAACGTCGATCGGTATCCGCTGCCCGACGGGGCGAAGCCGGAGCTACCCCCGAGTCCACGCGCCGGAACGCCAGGACGGCGTTGAGCCCTCCGAACGCGAACGAATTGGAAATCGCCGCGTCGATTGGTTTCGATCGCGCCACGTTGGGCACGTAGTCCAGGTCGCACTCGGGATCCGGTTCCGTGTAGTTGGCGGTCGGCGGGATGACGCCTTCGCCGAGCGCGAGAATCGTGGCGATCGCCTCGAGCGCGGCGGACGCGCCCATGGCGTGCCCGTGAACGGCCTTCGTCGAACTGATCGCGAGGTTGGTCGCGTGGGCGTCGAACGCGAGCTTCAGGATGGCCGTTTCGGTCGTGTCGTTCAGGCGCGTCGCGGTCCCGTGCGCGTTCACGTAATCGATGTCGGTCGGCGCGAGCCGTCCCTGTTCGAGCGCAATGGCGATGGCCCGGGCCGGCGACCGCTTGCCCGGTTGCGTGATGTGCTCGGCGTCCGCCGTCGCGCCATAGCCGGCGAGCTCGGCGAGAATGCGCCCGCCGCGCGCGGTGGCGCGCTCCCACGATTCGAGGACCAGGATGCCCGCTCCCTCGCCGAGCACCATGCCGAGACGGTCGCGGCTGAACGGACGGCAGGCGCGCGACGGATCGTCGGCCGGCGCGGGCGCCAGCACGCGCATCGCCTCCCAGCACCGGACGATGCCGGGTGCAATCGGCGCGTCCGCGCCGCCCGCGATCATGACGTCCGCACGACCCGCGCGAATCATCTCGGCCGCCTCGCCGATCGCGTGCGCCGACGCCGCGCACGCGGTGGCCATGGCCATCGCCGGCCCGCGCAGGCCGTATCGCATGCTGATGTGGGACGTCGCCGCATTGTTCATGATGCGCGGGATGGAGAAGGGATGCGCCCGCATCGCGCCCTCGCCGTACAGCTTCTTGTAGCGTTCGTCCTGCGTGACCGCGCCACCCATCGCGCTGCCGATCGCCACGCCGGCCCGATCGCGCTCGCCCTCGGCGAGGGTCAGACCCGACTGCGCCCAGGCCTCCGCGGTCGCGACCAGCGCGAACTGCGAGAAGCGATCGAGCATTTCGAGCTCGGCGTCGTCGAAACAGGTGGCGGGGTCGAAGTCGGGGACCTCCGCGGCGACCTGTGCAAGGAATCCGGTCGCGTCGAAATTCGAAATGCGCCGCACACCGCTCTGGCCCGCGACAACCCCCGACCAGAACGCCGGCACGCCCCGTCCGAGCGCCGAGATCGCGCCGACACCGGTGACCGCGACGCGTCTCACGACGGATCTTTCAGGAGCCGCTCGCCCCGTCGGCGCGCTGCGCGACGAGCTGTCTGACGCCCGTGATCACTTCGCCCACGGATTTCATCGTCAGTGCGGCCTGGTCGGGAACGAGAATCTTGAATGTATCTTCGATCGTGAACATGAGATCCGCGGCGTCGAGTGAATCCAGTCCGAGCTCCTCGAAGGTGCTCGCGGCCGTGACCGTCGCGGGATCCAGCTTTTTCTTCTTGGCGATGGCTGCGATGACCTGACGCTCGATGTCGTCTGACACAGACTCCCCGGATGTGTAACGTATGATACCGGCTATTGTTTCATGATGCACCGGTGATATTCTTCCGGTGCCGATCCGCATGCTCCAGCCAGCCATCGCCGACATCGAAGAGGGCGTCATCAACGTGCTCAAGAAGGTCAGTCGGCGGCCGATTGATCCCGTGCTCGCGAACGATCTCGTCACCGACCTCGGGTTCGACTCGCTCCAGGTCCTCGAGGTAATCGCAGAGCTCGAGGATCGCTTCGACATCTCGATTCCGCTCAACGACGTGCCGACGACGCGCAACGTCGAGCAGGTCGTGGCGCAGGTCGCCGAGCTCCTCGCCGATCGAGCCGAGCGGCCGACAGCCTGATGAACCAGCTGCGGACCCTGCCGCAGGCGCTCGCCGACGCCGCCCGCGACGGCGCAGGTTTCACGTTCATTCGATCCGGTGGCGGCGCGCTGGCCGGCTCGGCCCCTCTCGATGTGTTCCACTCGTACGCCGACGTGCAGATCGAAGCCCTTCGCGTCGCGCGTTCGCTGCGGGAGGCCGGACTGCGACGCCGCGATCTCGTCGCGCTCATACTCCCCGACGCCGAAGAGTTCCTGACGGCATTTTTCGGGACGTCGATGGCGGGGCTCGTGCCGGCGTCTCTGTACGCGCCGTCCACGACCACCGACCTGCACCGCTACTTCGAGCTCACATCGAATGTGCTGCGCGCGTCGGGCGCGCGCGCGGTCGTCACGACGCCGGCGCTCTTCGCGCACGTGGACGAACTGAGGGCCACGTGCCCGAATCTTTCGATCATCCTGACGCGCGAAGGCCTCGATGCGCCCGCTGCCGAACCGCACGACGTGCCGGGCCTCGACGACCTCGCGTTCGTGCAGTACACCTCAGGGTCGACCTCCGCGCCCAAGGGCGTCGCGCTCAGTCATCGCAACGTCGCCGCGAACGTCGGCGCGATCAGCGGGCCCTCAACCCTTGCGATCCGCACCGATGACGTCGCAATCAGCTGGTTGCCGCTGAACCACGACATGGGGCTTGTCGGCATGGTGCTCTGCGCCGTCTATGCCGCGTGCCGCAGCGTGCTCATGCCGCCCCAACTGTTCGTGCGCCGGCCTGCGGAGTGGCTCAAGGCGATGACGCGGCACAGAGGGACGATCAGTTTCTCGCCGAATTTTGGTTTCGATCTCTGCGTCCGGCGCGTCAGGGATCACGACCTCGACGGCCTGGACCTGTCGCCCTGGCGCGTCGCCGGCTGCGGCTCGGAGCCGATTCACGCGCAGACCCTCGAGGCGTTCGCCGAGAAGTTCGCGCCCGTCGGGTTCCGGCGCGCGAGCCTCTTCCCAAGCTACGGGCTGGCCGAGCACGTGGTGGCGGCCACGTTTGCGCCGTGCGGTCGCGGTCCGCGCAGCGAGATCGTGTCCGAGGACGCCCTGAGTCGCGCGCGTGTCGCGAAGCCGGCCGCCGGAGACAACGGCATCACGCTTGTCAGCTGCGGGCGGCCGTTTCCCGGACACGAAATCCGAGTCATCGGTGAAGACGGACGGCCGGTTCCGGAACGGTCCGTCGGCGAGATCGTGCTCGCCGGACCGTCGGTCATGCTGGGCTACTATAGGAACGACGCGCTGACGAGCCAGACGGTCCGCGACGGCTGGCTGCACACGGGCGACCTCGGGTATCTGTCCGGTGGCGAGCTGTTTGTCTGCGGTCGGGCGAAGGACGTGATCATCGTTCACGGCCGGAAGTACTACCCGCAGGATCTCGAGTGGGCGGTCGACCAGCTCGCCGGCGTGCGACGAGGTCGCGTGGTGGCGTTCGGCGCCGTCAAATCCGGACAGCCCGACCGCGTGGTGATCGTCGCGGAGCCGAACGGCACGGCGGCGGCGGCGACGCTGCAAGACGCGATTCGGCGACAAGTCGCGGATCTATTCGGACTCTATGTTGACGAAGTGGCGATTGTCCCGAGCGGCACCGTAGGGCGGACGACGAGCGGCAAGGTGCAGCGGTCCGAGACGCGTGCCAGGTACGAAGAGCTCCGGGCTGAGGGCTGAGGGCTGATGGACCTCCTCGACAAACTCCGCGCCGTCGAACAGCGCCGCGACAAGTACGCCGCGCGCGCTGCGATGCCCGGCAGCACCGTCATCGAGCGCGTGCTCGGCCCATGCGAGGTCGTCATCCAGGGCCGGCCGACGCTGATGTTCGGATCCAACAATTACCTCGGCCTGACGCTCAACCCCGACGTCGTGGCGGCCGCGCAGCGCAGCGCCGCCGAGTACGGCTCGGGAACGACCGGATCGCGCACCGCCAACGGCACGCTCACGATCCACGAAGACCTCGAGCGCCAGTTCGCGGACTGGTTCGGCAAGCGTCACGCGCTCATTTTCAGCACCGGCTATCAGGCCAACCTGTCGCTCATCGGCGGCCTGTGCGGCGCCGGCGACGTGATTCTGATCGACAGCGACAGCCACGCCAGCATCTACGACGCGACGCGCCAGACCGCGTCGCAGGTGATCGGCTTCCGGCACAATTCGCCCGAAAGCCTGCGTCGCAAGCTCGAACGTCTCGGCCCGGCCGACCGCAACCGGCTGGTCGTCGTCGAAGGCCTGTATTCGATTCGCGGTGACGTGGCGCCGCTGCGCGAGATCGCGGCGGTCTGCCGTGCCCACAGCGCGTATCTCTTGATCGACGAGGCGCATTCGCTCGGCACGTACGGCGCGACCGGCCTCGGCTGTGCCGAAGACCAGGGTGTGCTCGACCAGGCCGACTTCATCGTCGGAACGTTTTCGAAAAGTCTGGCGGGGATCGGCGGTGTCTGTGTGTCGGATCACCGCGAGCTGCGCGCGCTGCATTTTCTGGCGCGGGCGTACGTGTTCACGGCGTCGGGATCACCGTCGAACATCGCCAGCGTCTCGGCCGCAGTGCGCGTCATCCGGCAGCAGCCGGAGCTGCGCGATCGGCTGTGGGCGAACATCCGGCAGTTTCGAAGAGGACTGAAGGACTTGGGTTTTACGATCGGCGAAAGCGAGTCGCCGATCGTGCCGATTCTGACAGGCGACGAAGAGCGAACCGTGGGGATCTGGAACCGGCTGCTGACCGCCGGTCTTTATGTGAACGTTATTCTGCCGCCGGGTTGTCCGCAGGACGATTGCGTCTTGCGGGCCAGCTGTTCCGCCGCGCACACACCCGAACAGATTACGCGGGCGCTCGAGATCCTTGCGAAGGTCGGCGCCGGCGTTACGCTGGTCGGCGGCGTGGGCTGAGCACCATTCTTGCTGCGCGCATGATAAGAGCGGGGACGCGCCCCGGATCTCGCGCACCGTGTCCCCCGATCAGAACGGCACATGTCCTCATGAGACGACTCGCGTGCACGCTGACCCTGATCGCACTCGTCGCCGGCGCGCCGCCCGCGGCCGCGTCGACCGACTCGACGCGGCTGGACTCGCTCGAGCGCGACGTGCTCGGCGCTCCCGAAAGCCTCAAAACCGCGGCCGACTACCGGCAGCAGGTCATTGCCGAGCGGGCGTACGATCGGGCCATCGCGCTCTTCGAGCGTCTCTCGAAGCGTCCGGGGGCGGGCGCCAACACGTTCATCAATCTAGCCTTCTCCTACGTGGACAAGGTGCCGGTGTCGGGCTCGATCCGGCAGGCGCTGCTCGGGCGCGACGCCATCCGCGCGCTGACACGCGCGATTGACCTTGCGCCGTCCGATCTCGCCTTCTACATTCGCGGTCTGGTCAACCTCTACTACGACCGGGCAATCTTCCACCGGACCGACAAGGGCGTCGCGGACCTGGAGGCGGCCCGGCGTATCGCGTCGCAGAAGCCGACTGTCACGTACATGCCACGGATTCTGCAGACGCTCGGCGATGGGTACTTCAGGCTCGATCAGCGCGAAAGAGCGCGCCAGACGTGGCGCGAAGGCCTTGCGCTCGAGCCCGACAACGAGCCCATCCGTGACCGCCTCGAGGCCAGCGACGAGCAGCTGCGTGGCATCATCAGACGCGCACTCGACGCCGACCTGCGCGTGGATACCAGCCTCCGCGAGCTGAACCTGACCCCGCCGAAGATCGGCGGCGGCCGATGACCGCGCTCCTGTCGCGTGCGCGTCGTCCGGACCTCACGCTCGTGATCCCGACGTACAACGAGCGTGACCGACTGGATTCGCTGCTCGAACGGATTTTTTGTGCCCTGGACGGTCATCAGATCACCGTGCAGGTGATTGTCGTCGACGACAATTCGGGAGACGGGACGGGCGCACGGGCGGAGGAGTGGGCCGTTGGCGGCCGCGTCCGGGTTCTCCACCGCGCCGGGAAACTGGGCCTGGGCAGCGCCGTGATGGACGGCTTCGCTCTCGCGGACGGCGACGTAGTCGGCGTGATGGACGCGGATCTCAGTCATCCGCCAGATCTTCTGCCGTTGCTCTACACGACGCTCGTCGGCGGGGGACTGGACGTCGTCGTCGCGAGCCGCTACATTCCCGGCGCAGGGACGCGACACTGGCCGATCGGCCGGCGCATGCTCTCGCGTGTCGCGTGCTGGCTCGCGCGCCCGGTGACGCCGGTTCGCGATGCGACGTCGGGGTTTTTTCTCGTGCGGCGCCGGTGCCTCGCGAACTTCCGCACCGCGGTCAGCGGTTTCAAGATCGGGCTGGAGGTCCTCGTCAGGGCGCGACCGAAGCGCGTCGCGGAGGTCGGTTACGTCTTCGTCGGACGCTCGAGCGGGGAGAGCAAGATGAACCTTCGCGAATGCGTGGGATTTCTCTGCCAGCTGACGGCGCTCTATCTCGCCGTGATGCTTCACACGAGCGAGCGGCCGGGTCATCACATCGTGCCGCGGCCGGACACGGCGGCGGCGGCATCGGTCGTGGGCAGCCTCCGCGCCTGACGCTTCCGGAGAATCGTGTGCGGATGCTCTTCGCCACGGGCTGGTGGCCGCCGCGCGATCGAGGTGCACTATACGAGCGGCCGCCAGGTGAAAAACAGAATTGCCGCGGCGCTCTGACCAATGGCGAACGTCGCAGTCATGAGTCGCCGCCTGGTCGGAAAGGCCACAGCCAGCCACACGAACAGCGGGAACAGCACGGATGTGAAACGGCCGACCGACAGCAGGCCGTGGCGAGCCACTGGAAAAAGAAGGGACAACGCGATCCAGATTGCGGCCGCTATTCCGACGCGACGGGAAACGCCTCGGAGTGAAAGAGCGGCGAGTGCCAATGCCGCGCCGTTGCCGACCGCGACCGCTGTGCCCCAGGGATCGAACGGCTCGGGTCCCGGGCCAGGCTGCACCGGTCCGCCCCAGAGAGCGTTTGCTCCCCACGCCGCCTGCCCGTGGATCCACGCCCACGGGGCGCCGACATGCAGTTGCAAGTACACCGTGTACGTCAACATTCCGAGGATCGGCGCGGCGAGGATTGAGGAGGCGGTCCACACATGCCCCCGTCCCTCTCGGTTCTCGCACAGCAGCCACGCAAGCGGTACCACGAGCATGAAGCCGTTCGGCCGCGTGAGTCCTGCGGCGAATCCAAAGAGGACGGCCGGAATCGCGCTCCGGCCCTCGGTGTGGTGCCAGGCGCCAATCGCCGCGAGCAGGAATATGGACTCCGTGTACACCGCGCTGAAGAAGACGCTGAAGGGAAACGCGCACAAGAGCACGACGGTTGCCGACGCAGTCTCCTCTCCGTGGCGCTCCGCGGTCCAGCGCCAGAGGTACGCGAGGGCGAGGGGAAAGGTGACGAGCGACACGATGAGCCCGGCGAGAAGCGGATGGCCGCCCAACAAGCGGCCGCCGATCCGGATCAACATCGGCAGGAGCGGGAAGAACACGACGTTCTGTTGCTCCATCGGATTCCCGTTCCAGCGGTACCCTCGTGTGGCGATGTCGAAGTACCAGAATGTGTCCCATCGTGCGAGCATGTTGGGCAGCGGATCGGAAGAAACCCGCCACATCGCGGGTTGGCTCGCGGGGGGCCAGTTCCTGCTGACGACCGAGGCGACGAGGCCGAGCAGGAGCACGCCTCCTCGGCTGACGATGAACGGGGCGGCGATGGTGCGCAGAGCCTTGGGAAACGGGACCGCAGTACGATACGGCTTCACATGATCATCGGGATGGCACTTCGGATTGTAGCGCAGGCGTTCAGTCCCCTCGGCCCCTGGCCTGATGCGGAATTGTGATTCGCGTGAGCGTTACCGAACGGCTTGCGGGCGCGCTCCCGATTGCCGCTGATGATCGGTCGGCGCCATCGACAGGAGCGGTCGCGCTGTCGGCTCTGCTCTTCACGCGGTTGCCGGTGCTGGCGGTCGGGCTCCTGGCTGTGGTCCTCGTCGGCACGAATCCGCCGCCGGTTGCCGAAGCACTCTGGCGGGTGTCGTCGCAGGAGATGGCCAACCTGCTCGCGCGGTGGGACACCGCCTACTATTACTCGATCGCCACCACCGGGTACGCGTGGAACCCGCAGGTGTTCCGCCACGAAAACGTCGTCTTCTTTCCGCTCTATCCGTTGATGATGCGGTGGGGTGGTATCGTCATCGGCGGCCATCCACTACTCGCCGGGCTTGTCGTGTCGCTGGTCGCGTTCACGGCGGCGATTGCGATCCTGTATCGGCTTGCGATCGTCGAGGTCGGCCCGGAGCACGCGTGGCGTGCGATCCTGCTGCTCGTCACCTTCCCCTATGCGTTGTTCTATTCGGCGGTCTACACCGAATCGTTGTTCCTGCTGCTTTCGGTCGGAGCGTTTTACGCCATGCGGCGCGGCCACCTGACGCTGTGCGCGCTTGCAGGTCTCGCCGTTGGCCTGACGCGTCCAAACGGATTCTGGCTGTCGCTGGCACTGGCCGTGCTCGGCTGGACACGGATTGCGTCCGGACGCGACCAACGCGAGGTGCGCTATCGCCGGGCGCTCGCGCTCGCGGCCGCCTGCGCTCCGCTCATCGGCGTTGCCCTGTACTCGACCTACCTTCACATCCGTTTCGAGGACGCGTTCGCATGGGTCGCTGGACAACGCGCCTGGGGTGTCCCGCTGCTCGGGCGCGCGGGCGCACCAGATCCGGCGCCGCTGCCGTGGCAGGCTCACTACGGAATGGAGGAAGTCATCACCTGGGTCGGCAACATCGGCGCCTTTGGGGCGGCGGCGCTGGCCATCAGGCCCGTCGGACGTCGATTCGGCGCAGCCTACGCGATCTGGATCGCCGTCAACGTCTTTCCCCCGCTCGCAGCGCATCTGTTCCTGTCGCTTGGCCGCTTCGCGTCCGTGCTCTTCCCGATGTTCTTCTGGCTGGCGATTCAGATCCCACGCCGACGCCTGATCCCGATCGCGGTCGCTTTCGCGGCGGGACAGACGTTGCTGGCCGCGTGGTTCTTCCTGTGGAAGCCGGTCGTCTGACGGTTCAGCCGACGGCTTCGTCGTAGACGCGGCGGAATCCGGGGAACGACGACGCTCCAGTCGAAGCGCCGGGCCATGGCGTGCGCGCGCGAGAGGTAGTCCGGCGTCCTCGGCACGAGCGCCCGTCCCATGGCCGCCGAGAGGTCGACCGCGGATTGGGACGCCGCCATTTCCGCCAGCGACCAGTGTTCTCCGGCCCTGGTCGTTCCTTCGCCAGGGATCGCGGCGACGCGAAGGCCCGCGGCGAGCGCTTCGAGCAGGAGTATCGAGAAGCTGGCCTTCCGGGCAGCCAGGACGAAGCACTGCGCGGACGCGTAGAGATCCGCGCGCTCTTCCCACACCGGGCCGAGAAAGACGATGCGGGCCCCGAGTGCGCGCGGCAGGGCTGCCGCCTGCGCCTCGTACTGCGCGCGCAGCGGGCCATCGCCCGCCAGAAGGAGTCTGACGTCTGCTCGTTCGCGCGCGAGCAGCGCAAACGCGTCGATGATGACGTCGATGCCGTTGCGCTCTTCGAGCCTCGCGATGCTGAGCACATTGATCATGCCGTCGCTCAGCTGCGCCACCGGACGACCGCTCCCGAAGGTGTCGCAGTCAACGCCGTTGGGAATCACCGTGCTCTCGAAATGCGCGTAGCGGCCGATCGTGTCGCGCGCGGCATCGCTGACGGCAATGACCTTCGTCATACGGCCCATCACCCAGCGATAGTAGGGCGCCAGGAGGGTACGGATCGGCATGTGCGCGAAATAGCTGTGGATGGTGCCGACGACAGGGCCGTCGTACGCGAGCAGCGCCCAGCCCGGTAGACCGATATCGCACGGCGCGTGGATGTGCAGCAGGTCGAAGCGCTCGCGGTCGAAGATCCTGCGCAAGGCGAACCACGCGCGCGGCGTCAGCGTCGCTTCAGAGGCCGATCCGTAGCCATGAATCCGAAACGATCGCGCAGGCCGGAGGATCGACGCGTCATCCGCCGGGCCGTGCCACGTGTCACAGGCGACGCTCGGCACGATGATGCGAACCTCGATCGGCGGCGAGCCGTCACGCGGATGCTCGAGATACCGGCGAAGGTGGAAGAGGTGCTCCTGCTCGCCGCCCAGCGTCGGAAAGTAGTTCTCGCAGAGGAGCCCGACCTTCACACGTCTGCCAGGCGGACGAACGCGAAGCCGCGCCGTTTCAGCTCTCGCAGGATGTCCGGAAGCGCGGCGACCATCGGCGTCACATCCGGCTGGGGGTCGTCGCCGCGCCCGTCGTGGAGCAGCAGGACCATCCCCGATCGGGCGAACCGCGTCGCCCTCCGGACGATGACCTGCGGGTCCGGGCGATCGGTGTCCCATACCCCGCGGCTCCACGCCCAGAGCGTCAGGCCCTGTAGGCGAGCGACGGCAAACACCCCTGGTGATTTCAGGCCGTGCGGCGTGCGATAGACCGGTGCCGGCCTGACGCCGGCTGCCGTGAGCGCACGGGTGACGCCGGCGACCTGCCTCGCAATCAGCGCTTCGCCAGCGCCCGCAAGCCTCGTGTGGTCCATGCCGTGCACGCCGATGGCGTGACCGTCCGATTGTGCGCGACGAACCACGTCGGGATGCCGCTCAACATTCCGGCCCAGGACGAAGAACGTCGCGGACACGCCCTCGGCTGCGAGGATGTCGAGCACCTGCGCCGTCGCCGTCGTCGGACCATCGTCGAACGTGATCGCGCAGCGTCTGTTGCCGTCGACTTCTGGTGGCACGCGCCAGCGCACGCGGCCGAATGGATCGAAGGCTGGCAGTATCCGATAGGCGAAGGCGATCGCGACCGCGACGAATGTTAAGGTCGCGAACATCCGTGCCCAGAGCGGTGCCGCCAGCGACAGGCTGAAAGCGATGATCGCGCCGGTGATGAGCGTCACGATCGCTCGCGACAGCCAGGTGCGAAGTGGAGCGCCCATTGAGAGACACCCATTCTATCCAACGCGCGCCGATGCGACCGCGTGGTACGATCTGCGCGACATGTGGAGCGTGCTGGCCGGCGGCATGACGGCGCTGGCGACCGCCGATCCGATCTACGTCGCCGGCGCCCTCGCGTTGTACGTGGTCAGTCTGTTCCTTGTGGGTGCGCGGTGGAGCACGTTCGTCCGTGCGCTCGGCGGGGAAGTCGGCCTCGGCCGCGCCACCCTTGCGAACCTAGGCGGCATCGCCGCCGGCAACATCGCTCCGGCAACTCGATTTGGCGGTGAAGCCTGCCGGATCGCTCTCGTGCGTCAGTCTGGCTCCGTCACGTGGCGTCAAGCCACGACTGCGGCGGCGTGGGATCGGCTCGCTGAACTTCCGCCGATTGCCGTCCTCGCCGCCATGAGCGCCGTCGGTACTGCGTCAGCTGATCCCCGCCCGGCGCTCGTGGATGCTCGCGATTGGTGCCGCGACCGCAATCGTTGTGGTTGGCGTCGGCCTCGGCCTGCTGACACGCTCGCAGCATCGATTGCGTTGGTGGTCCGAGCATCTTGCCGCGCACCGCATCAGCCTGAGGACGTACCTGACCGGCGCGGCGCTCGCATCGATGATGTGGATCCAGGACATCCTGCGCCTGGCGTGTGCGACACGTGCGGTCGGGTTGTCGCTCCCGATCACCGAGCTCGCGGCGTTGTCGATGCTGGCGATGTTCGGGGGGCTCGTGCCGGGCGTGGCCGGCCTTGGTCCCGTTGAAGGGTCGCTGATGGTGGGACTGGTCGCGTTCAACGTGAACCCGTCGAATGCGATCGCGGCAACCGTTATCGAGCGTGCCATCTCTTACGGATTCAGCACAGCTGGTGGTGCGCTCGTCATCACGGTTATCAGCGGGCGTTCATTGTGGACCGCAATCAGGCGATCTCCGGGCTCCCCCTCCGACGCCACTCATCTGTGAATTGGCGGGATGCCGGGTACAATGGATTCGCTGTCTCCATGACCGTTCTCGGATCTGCACGGCGGCGTGCCATTGCCGTGGTAAGGGCTGCCTGCCTCATTACTTTCTGCCTCGTCGCAGTGGCCGGGCTGGTGGACGCACAGGAGCGTCCAAATGCGCTCGTGATCATCGTGACGGCCGAAAACGGTTCCATCGTTCTGCCGGGAGCGACCGTCCGCGTGTCGTCGCTCGACGATCACGCGATGCTGACGGAAGTCTCAGACGGGCAGGGCATCGTGAAAGTGGCCACGCTCGCGCCGGGCACCTACCACATTGCCGCGTCGTTGGCCGGGTTCGAAGAATCTCGGACGACCGTCAGGATCGAAGCCGAGAAGACCGCGCAGACCGCAATCGACCTACGTCTTGCCGGCCTGACCGAAGAAGTGAACGTCATCGGCAATGCGGAGACGGCACCGCCCACGATTGGGGAGGGCCTGAGCACGAAAGGCGTCCTGGAGAGCCGCGTCGTCGAACAGTTACCCGTTCGCGACCACAGCGTGCTGTCCGCGCTCAAAATGCTGGCGGGCATCGTGGACGGTCCCGGTGGTGTCAGCATCAAGGGCGGCCGCACGAACCAGAGCGGTCTGCAGATCGGCATGACCACGCAGACTGATCCGTCCACCGGTTCGCCGCTCTTCCGCATTCCGGCGGATGCAATTGACACGGTCGAGGTCCTCCCGAACCCCTACGCCGTCGAGTTCGGCCGTTTCTCGTCGGGCCTGACGCTGATCAATACGAAGAAGGGCGGCAACGAGTGGCACGTCGCGCTCAACGCGCCGGACGTGAGCTTCCGCACGGCGCGCGGCGAGCCGTGGCATCCGATCGGACTCGAGTCGTTCGGGCCGCGCATCGGCGTGGGCGGCCCGCTCGTGAAGAACCGGCTGTTTCTCGAAGAGAGCGCGCAGTTTCGATACGAGTTGTCCGAGGTCTGGAGCCGGCCGCCTGACCAGACCAAGACCAGCACGTGGATGAGCAACTTCACGCGGCTGGACGCGAACGTGTCCCCGAAGCTGTCGATCATTGGCAACGTGAACGTCTTTCGCAGCGCCGCTGACAACGTCACGCTGAGCACGTTCAACGGTCCCGCGGTCTCGCCCGACGAGCACGATCGCTTCGCGTCCGGAAGTCTGGCCGTCCACGCGCCGCTGTCGAATAAGGTTGTGCTGGAATCGACGTTCCAGGCGAGCTCGCTGACCGCGGAAGTGACGCCCCATGGCGATGTGCCGATGCAGCTGATTCCTTCGGGCAACACCGGCAACTTCTTCAACCAGCAGAGCCGCTCGACGTCGACCTTGCAGTGGGTGCAGACGATGACCGGCACCTACGACTGGGGACGCGTGTCACACCTCTTCAAAGCCGGTTTCGACGTGATGCGATCGGATTTGACCGGCAGCAGCGACAGCGGACCTGTCTCGGTCCGGCGTGACGACCTGACGCTGGCGCGATCGCTCGTTTTCACCGGTCCAGTCTGGCAGCACGTGACCAGCACCGACCTGGCGCTGTTCGCGCAGGATCGGGTTCAGCCGTTCCCGCGGCTGCTCCTGGAGTTCGGCGGACGGGTCGATCGTGACGGCGTGCTCGAGAAGATCAATGCGACGCCGCGTCTGGGCGCCGTCTTTCTCGTGACGCCACGCGGCACCGCCACGATTCGCGCAGGCTACGGGTTGTTCTTCGAACGCACGCCGTCGATCGCCGGTGCGTTCAACCAGCTCGACATGAGCACCGAGACGCGGTTTGCTGCCGACGGCATCACGCCGCTCGGGCCGCCCGCGCTCTATCAGCACGTCGTGGCGCCGAACCTCGATGTCGCGCGAAGCGCGACCTGGAACATCCAGTACGACCAGCGGCTGATGAAGGGCTTGTCGTTCCGTCTGTCGGCGCTCCGGCGCAAGGGGTCGAACGAGCTCATCATCGAACCGACGAGCGCATCGCTCTTCGGTCCGGCGCAGCTGCTCTTGACGAGCGGCGGACGCTCTGATTATTCGGAAGCGGAAGCGACGGTCCGTTTCGCGCCGTCGAGGCAGGCGGAATTCAGCGCGTCCTACACGCATTCGTCCGCGATGGCGAACCTCAATGCGTACACCGCGTTCTTCGACAACATCCGGTGGCCCATCATCGGGCAGGATGCGTACGCGCCGACCGCGAGTTACGTCCCCAGCCGGCTGATTGCCAGCACGCGGACCGTGTTCGCGAATCGAGTGCTCGTCTCGTCGATCCTCGAGGTTCACACGGGATTCCCGTACTCGGCCGTGAACGACATGCTCGATTGGGTCGGTCCGCGCAATCAGGTCTTCAACTTTCCGACCTTCGTGATGCTCGACCTCGACCTCGAGCACCGGTTCACGTTCATCAAGTTCAAACCGTGGATCGGCATCCGCGCGTATAACGCGCTCAACCGCTTCTCGCCGACGGAAGTCCAGAACAACCTGTCGTCGCCGGCGTTCGGATCCTTCTACAACTCCTACGGTCGCCAGCTACGGCTGCAGGTGCGGTTCGGCCAGTGATGTCCGCCCGAGCGTCAGCAGCGCGTCCAATGTCAGCGCCCCGAGCACGAGATTTCTGAGAACGACAAGGGCAACCATCACGATGGCGCCGCCGATGACGGAATCGTAGGCGCTCATGAAGAGTTGTGTGAGAAACACGACGGCCGCGGTCAACGTGGACGATCGCTGATTGCCCTCCGCCCAGGCCAGCGCGCCGCCAGGAATGATCCAGGCCGCATACTGCGCCGAGAACAGCGCCGACAGTGTCAGCAGCGCCCCGACGGCCGCCAGCCACGCGGTGCCGGGACGATTCGCGCGAAACCCTCGCCAGCTCGCCCAGATGCACACGGGCGCGGCTGCGGCAAAGAGCGAGATCGACGTCAGGCGGCCGATGGTCCCGATCCGCCACGCACCGCTCTCGAGACGAGCGGGGGTCGCACTCATCAGATGAATGAGGCTGCCGGCCACGCTCTCGATTTGCCAGCCGGTCGCCCCGCGGAACGTGAGCACTTCCAGAATCGCGCGCCTGCCCGCGAGCAAAAGCGCGGCGCCCGCCAGCGCTCCTGCCACGAGTACGAACACGGTCAAGGCCCGGCGGCGATTGTCGGTCCGCCAGAGCGCGAAGATCAGGACGAGTGGCCACAGCTTGAAAGACGCGCCCACGGCAAGTGACGCCGCCGACAGGGTCGGCAACTGCCTGCGCCATCCGGCAACGGCGAGCGTCGCGGCCGACATGGACCACAGGTCGATTCGGCGGAACAACAGGCCGGCCATCGGAAGGCTGACGACCGCGTAGAACGCGGCGGCCGGAGTGCCCCAGGCCCAGGACAGCGCCCAAATGACGACGGCGTCGGCGATCGCGTTCACGGTCACGACACCGCGTCCGAACGAGGGCCGACCGCCGGGTACCGCCGCGAGCAGCTTGAACACCATCAGCGTGCCGATGGGATGCTCGACCTGATAGTCGACGTACGGTCGTCCCACGCCGCCTGCGATCTCATAGTACCGATCGAAGTCACTTTGCGGCTGCGGGGCGTCGTACAACGCGATTGCGGCGGTTACGACGTGCAGGGCGAGAGCAACAATCAGAGCTGACGTACGCCAGTCGACCGCGCTCTTCAGCGTTTTGCACGAAGCCACCCTTGCTCTTCGTACCAGCGCGCCGACCGTGCGACGCCGGCTGACAGATCGACAGTCGCCTCGACGCCGAGCCGCATGTGCATCCGATCGACTCGGCACACGAAGCCCGGCGAGTAGAGCTCGATGTAGCGACGACTGTTGATCGTGGATGGCCGTCCCGTCAGCGCGCCAGCAGCATCGCCGAGTGACGCGGCGATACGCGTCAGCGCTCTCGGGACGTGCACCAGCCGAGCCGACGAGCCGACTGCAACGCGAATCGTCTCGAGCAGTCCGCGGGCGCTGACGGGCTGCCGATGGCCGACGAAGATCGTCTCTTGCGCATGCGGCCGGGCCTGGACCGCGTCGACCGCCGCGATCATCGCCCGCACCAGGTCATCGATGTAGATGAACGTATACGCGGTCCCAGTGTCGCCAACGAGCGGCAGAACGCCGAGTCGGGCGTAGCGCAGGAGCGGAAGCAGCGCGCGGTCGCCGGGGCCGTACACGACGCCGGGCCGGAGGACGATCCATTTCAGCCCGTTGATCGAACGCACGATCCCCTCGCCTTCGAGCTTGCTTTCGCCGTACGCGGTGATGGGCCGCGGTTCGTCGTCCTCCGATCGTGGTGCGGATGCCGGAGCGGGTCCGGCTGCGGCCAGGCTCGAGACGTGCACGAGCGCGGTGCCGGCCGCGCGCGCGGCTCTGGCGACCGCGGCTGTGGCCTCCACGTTCGCCGTGAAGTAGTCCTGTCGTCGAACGGCGGAAACGACTCCGGCCAGATGAACGACGACGTCGACGTCTCGAAAGCTGACCGCCAACGTGTCGGGGGCGAACGGACGTGTGATTCGAACGGGTGTGTCACCGCGCGCCGCGAGCGCCGCAACCACATGCGAGCCGATGAAGCCGCCGGCACCGGTGACAGCCACCCGCAGCGTCGATCGGCCTGTCGCCTCAGGCACCGGAGGACGCCCGGCTCAACGCCTTCTGGTAAATCCGGTACGTCTTGTAGCGCCGCGCCCCGGCGTCCGCGGCGGGGCGATTGATGTCGTCGTTGTCTTCCAGCACCCAGGAGAATTCCACCCGCCTGTACGGGGTTCCCGCCACCTGCCGGTGGAGCTCGACGAGCAGGAGTGGAAACAGTCCGTACGCGCGGTAGGCGGGGTCGATCCCCAGCAGCAGCAGCCGTCCCTGATCGATGTATCGCTTCCGACGAAGCAGTTTCACCAGGCCGAGCGGGAACAGGCGACCGTCGGTGCCGTCGAGCGCCTGGTTGATATCCGGGAGCGCGACCGCGCACGCCACGAGGCGACCGTCCGCCTCGGCCACGACGCCGAAGCGCGGTTCGAAGATCAGCTTCATGTCCTTGGCGATGTGGCGGAATTCCTCCACGGTCGGCGGGACGAAGCCCCAGTTGTGTTCCCACGCGCCTGCGTACAGCTCGCGCAGTCGATCCGCCTCGCGCATGAACTCGCGCATCCTGATCGATCGAATCGTCAACGCCAGCCGCTGACGCCGGCGGTCCGCGAGTCGCTGAACGACCTCGGGCACGGGCCGACCGAGATCGTAGATCCACGCGTACAGGTCCTTGACCTTTTCGTAGCCGGCCGATTCGATGAACGCCGCGTACTCGGGCGGATTGTGCGGCATGAGGAGCATGGGTTTCGTGTCGAACCCATCCACGAGCAGGCCGCAGTTGTCGTTCATCGACGGGTTGATCGGTCCGCGGATCGCCGACCGCCCGCGCCCGGCGGCCCACGCCTCGGCCTGCGCGAGCAGCTTGCGCGCAGTGTCCGCATCGTCCGCCTCGAAGAGGCCGAACATCGCGACATTGTCGTGGTGCGTCTCGTTGTGCAGCCGATCGTCGATCGCCGCAACGCGTCCCCTCACGCGGCCGTCGCGCATCGCGAGGTACAGTTCGACGTCGGCGTGCGTGAAGAACGGGTTCTTGCCGGCGTTCAGACGGTCGCGTTCACCCAGGCGAAGTGGCGGGACCCAGTGCGGATCCGATGCGTTACGTGTGTAGGCGTAGTTGATGAAGCGGCGGAAGTCTCGACGGCCGCGGACCGGCAGAATCTCCAGCACGTGAGTGTGCTACTTTAGCATTTCATCATGGCGGCAAGGTCCGAGTGGTCGACCGTGTTCGAGCGTTTTCCCGCCGGACGTGTGCCGCTCGTCGGACGCATCGGCATTTTCCTCCACGACTGGTCGAAGCCGGAGGACGGCCATCCGCGGCTGTTCGATCACGCCGCTCTCGAAATCCTTACGACCGCTCACCCTCGACTGGTCGCGTCGGTGTATTCGATCTCGGTTGTCGTGCTGCTCGCACTCAGCGTCCGCGGGGGCGTTGCAACGTCCGGCATCGTCGTGCGCCTGCTGGCGGGTGCGATCCTCTGGTCGCTGTCGGAGTATCTGATCCACCGGTACCTCTTTCACTTCGTGCCCCGGTCTCGACTCGGCGTGGCGCTCGCGTACCTGTCGCACGGCGTGCATCATGCGTACCCGCGTGATCCGCATCGGCTCGTGCTCCCGCTCATCGTCGAGCGCGCCGATTGGCGCGGCGCTGTTCGCCCTTGCGATTCTGGCGGGGCCGCCGGCGTTTCCGCTGCTCGCGGGCTTTGCGCTCGGCTACCTCTCCTACGATCTGATCCACTACCGCATTCACGCGTACGAAGCCGACCGCGGTGTGTTCAAGTGGCTGCGCCGCTACCACTTTCAGCATCACTTCTCGGCGCCCGATCGTCAGTTCGGCGTCTCGACGCCCTTCTGGGACTACGTTTTCCGGACCGGACGCTAGCGTTTCCGCCACTTGTTGCGCACGAGCGAAAGCCTGTCGATTGCCTTCGGCGCGTACGTCGCCGCCCTCGCCGTGCTGCCACGGTGGGGATGGCGACGACGGGCCATCGTCTGGATGTGCGCCGGGCTGATGATCGGGATTCCGGTTGCGCTGTCCGCGGCGACGCAGCTGCCGACCATTGTGTCCGCGCGCGACTGGGCGCCCGCGGTTTCCATCCTCATTTCGTACTACGCGAGCGGCGCGCTGTTCATCGGGCCGTCGGAGAGGTTCGAACAGTGGCTCACGCGGGCGGACTCACACCTGCCGCTGATGTCGCGACTGACGCGAATGCCGCCGCCGCTCGAGGCCGTGTTCGAGGCGCTGTACGCGGGCACGTTTCTGGTGGTCCCGGCCGGCTTCGCGGGTTTGGTCGCGAGCGGATTTCGCGCACAGGCGGATCACTACTGGACGATGGTGTCGGTGTCCGAGTACGTCGCGTTCGGGCTGCTGCCGTGGCTGCCTTCGCGCCCGCCGTGGCGCGTCGAAGACCTGGATCCGCATGCATCACGCGGAATGCGGAAGGCGGGTCTCGTCTGGGTGCGGCGAACGAGCCACGGAGCGAACACGTTCCCGAGCGGCCACACCGCCGGATCATTGACGGTGGCGTTCGCCGTCATGCCGTTCGCACCGCTTGCGGGCACTGCGCTGCTCGCGGTCGCCGTCGGCATCGCCATCGGCTGCGTCGCGGGCCGTTACCACTATGCGGTGGACGTGCTGGCCGGCGTGGCGCTCGCGCTCGCCGTCGTCGCGCTGGTCGGGTAGCGCACGCGGCTGTGCTGAGGAGCTACAGGAGTTTTTCCATCAGCAAGACGTCGACCCATTGATCGTCGAGCCAGCCCATCTCGCGGTAGATGCCGACGCGACTGAATCCGGTCGACTGATAGAGCGCGACGCCCGTGTTGTTTCGAGCCAGCGCAGACAACACCATCTTGTGGAATCCACGCGCACGTGCGCGATCGATGAGTGCGTCGAGCAATTGCCGGCCCACACCCTTGCCGCGCCAGTCGCGCCGGACGTAGACCGAGAAATCGGCGGCGTGGTCGTACGCGGCCCGTGGGTTGAACCGATTCAGGCTGCCCCAGCCGATGACGTCCGACGCTGAGCCGTTGGACGCCGGTCCGATGCCCACGATGACCGGGTAGCGCGATCCTCGCTCGTTCAGCCAGCTGCGAGTGCCCTCCGGCGTCCGCAGGGTCGTGTCCAGGGTGGCCATCCGGTCCTCGATGCCCTGGTTGTGGATTGCCGCGATGGCCTCGGCGTCCGGGGCCTCCGCCGCACGGATTGTCACCGTCATTTGCCGGAGTGTACAACGGCGGAATCGCCTAAAATGACGGTGCTCAGCAGCACTCAAGGGGGATCCGATGAAGACTGTTCTTGCCGGTGCCGCCACGGTGATCCTGCTCTTCGCACAGACGGGTGTGCAGGCGCAGTCGGGAGGCCAGCTCGGCACCATCAATTTTCCGACGTCGGCATCGGCTGCCGCGCAGCCCGCGTTTCTGACCGGCGTCAAGGCGCTCTTCAACTTCGAATTCGACATCGCCGGCGACGCATTCCTCGAAACGCAGAAGGCGGATCCGTCGTTCGCGCTCGGCTACTGGGGCGAGGCGATGAGCTACAACCACCCCCTCTGGGCGCAGCAGGATCTCGGCCAAAGCCCGCAAGGCGATGGACAAGCTCGCGCCGACCGCGGCGGCCCGATCGGCCAAGGCGCCCGCGGGCAAGGAACGCATGCTCGTCGAGTCGCTCGAAGTCCTCTTCGGCGGTTCGAACGACAAGCTGACCCGGGACATCGCGTACGCGGACGCGATGAAACGCATCCACGAAAAACTCCCGGCCGACGACGAGATCACGACGTTCTATGCGCTCGCACTGCTCGGCACGGCGCGGCCCGGCGACAAGAGCATCAGGCACGCGATGCAGGCCGCGGCACTGTCCGAATCCGTCTTCCAGCGCAATCCCCAGCATCCCGGTGCGGCGCACTACATCATCCACTCGTTCGACGATCCGGATCACGCCATCCTTGCGCTGCCCGCCGCGCGCGCGTATTCGAAGATTGCGCCGGCCGCTGCGCATGCGCTCCACATGCCGTCACACATCTTCGTGCAACTGGGCATGTGGGACGACGTGATCGCGTCGAACATCGTGGCGTACAAGGCCGCCGATCAACTGGCGACGGCGAAGAACCTGCCGCGCGGCCGCGAGGACTTCCATACGCTGTCCTGGCTCCAGTACCGGCTACTTGCAGTCCGGCAAGTTCGACGAAGCGGCGAAGACGCTGGCGACCGCGAAGGCCGTGGCCGACCAGGACGTGAGCCCGCAGGTTCGTGACGGCTACGCCGCGATGAAAGCCCGTCAGATCGTGGAGACGGGCAAGTGGGAAGCGTTGCCGCTGACCGCCGGCGCCGTTCGCGACGGCGGCGCGCCCGGCTACGATGGCAGCACGGCGTATGTGCTCGCGGCGGGCCTGAGCGCCGCTGTGCTCGGCGACCTCGCGACGGCAAAGGTCGCCCTTGACAAGCTGACCGCAATGCGCACGCAGGCCGAATCGGGATCGAACGCGTACAGGTCGCGGCCGATCGCGGTCATGGAGAAGGAAGTCGCGGCGGCGATTGCCGTCGCGCAGAAGAACACCGCCGATGCCGAGCGCCTCCTGAAAGAGGCGACGCAAATCGAGGCGTCGCTCGACCCGCCATCCGGTCCACCCGAGCCGATCAAACCGTCGTTCGAGCTGTACGGCGCGCTTCTGCTGGAGCAGGGAAGGACGAAGGACGCGATGGCGCAGTTCGAACAGTCGTTGATGCGCATGCCGAACCGCCGCGCCGCGGTCCAGGGACTGGAGCGCGCGCAGTCCAAGTCGAGTACCTCGCAGGCTCCGGCGCGATAGGACGGGAGCGCCTGCGGCCAGGCTGGGTCGAGTAGGTCGAGTTAGTCGGGTGGGTCAAGTAGGTGAAGAGCGCCTGTGGCTGGGGAGCCCCGGCGGCAGTGAAGAATGTTGACACGGTGTATCCGGAGAAAAGCGAGACTGCCATGAAACGCGTACTCATTGCTTTCACCGTAGCCTGCGCCGCCACCGCCGGGCTCATCGCCCAGGAGACGCGATCATCCACGCGCCTCACCACCGAGCACTATCTCGACTGGGAACGCGTCAGCGACGCGCAGATCTCGCCCGACGGATCGCGCGTGCTGTACACGCGCGATCACGTGAACCAGCAGGAAGACCGCTGGGATTCCGAGATTTGGGTCGTGAACGCGGACGGCGGCCAGAACCGCTTCTTCGTCAAGGGATCGGCGCCGCGCTGGTCGCCGGACGGCAAACGCGTGGCGTATCTCGCCGACGGCGAACCCAAGGGCGCGCAGCTCTTCGTTCGCTGGGTCGACGTTGATGGCCCGGCCACCCAGATCACACACGTCCAGGACGCGCCGCGCGGGATGCGCTGGTCGCCCGATGGCAAGTCGATCGCGTTCACGATGTTCGCCGCGGAACCCGAGAAATGGACGATCAGCATGCCGTCCGAGCCGAAAGGCGCCAAATGGACGCCGGCTCCACGCGTCGTCTCGGCGCTGCACTATCGTCAGGACCGCATCGGCTTTCTGGACGACGGGTATACGCACCTCTACGTCGTGCCCGCTGACGGCGGCACGCCCCGAGCCGTGACGAACGGTCGGTGGAATGTCGGCGCGGGCGAGCTGCGCGGACCGGCCCAGTTCGACTGGACCCCCGACGGCAAGACGATTGTGTTCAACGCCAACCGCGCGACCGACGCCGACACCCAGTACGAAATTTCGAACCTGTTGACCGTCGACGTCACGACCGGCAACGTTCGCGACCTCGTGACCAAGCGGGGGGCGTGGTCGCACCCGGTGGTGTCGCCGGACGGCAGGCAGGTGGCGTTCGCCGGCTACGAGGTCACCGGTCGGTCGCACACCGTTGATGACCTGTATCTGGTCGGCATCGATGGCTCGAATATGCGGAAGGTGAGTGGCGACTACGACCGCGATCCGATCAACATCCGCTGGGCGCCCGACGGCAGCGGCATTTATCTTCGACGCCGATGATCGTGGCGCGAGGAACGTCCAGTTCGTCGCGCTCGACTGGCGGCGGCGTCAAGGCTGTGACGAGCGGGACGCATGTGCTGACGTTCGATTCGATCGCCGCGAGTTCGCGCGAGCTCTTCGCGGCGGGAACGGCGACCGATCCGGATCATCCGCAGGACGTCGTGCGCTACAGCCTGAGGCAGCCGCAGATCGCCAGGCTCACCGACGTCAACGGCGACGTTCTGCAGGGCAAGCAGCTCGCGAAGACCGAAGAGCTCTGGTACACGTCGACCGGCAACACGAAGGTCCAGAGCTGGATCGTGAAGCCTCCCGCCTTCGACGCGTCGAAGAAGTACCCGCTCATCCTCGAAATCCACGGCGGGCCGTTCGCGATGTACTCGGTCGCGTTCAACTACATGTTCCAGAATTTCGCGGCCAACGATTTCGTCGTCCTGTACACCAACCCGCGTGGGAGCACCGGATACGGCAGCGCGTTCTCGAACGGCATCGATCACAACTACCCCGGCCCGGACTACGACGACCTCATGGCCGGCGTGGACGCGGTCGTGGGGAAGGGCTACGTCGACACGTCGCGGATGTACGTCTCGGGCTGCAGCGGCGGCGGCGTGCTTTCGAGCTGGGTCATCGGCCACACGGATCGATTCGCGGCAGCCGCCGTGCGATGCCCGGTGATCGACTGGATGAGCATGGCGGGCCACACGGACGTCCCGCTCTTCACGTACAGCTTCTTCGCGAAACCGTTCTGGGAAGATCCGTCGGACTGGCTCTCGCACTCGTCACTGATGACGGTGGGGAAGGTCACGACGCCGACGCTCCTGATGACCGGCGTGCTCGATCGACGGACTCCCATGCCGCAGACCGAGGAGTACTACTCGGCGCTGAAGGTGAAGGGCGTCCCGACCAGACTGCTCCAGTTCAACGAGGAATATCACGGCACGGGGTCAAGGCCGTCGAACTACATCAGGACGCAGCTGTACATGATGTCCTGGTTCAAGCAGTTCACACGTCAGGCCGGCGGGAAGGTCACCAACACCGCGCAGCCCTGACCTATCCGTAGCAGGCGCCCCATGCGATTCGATCACCTCCGCACTCGCCGTGTGCGCGCTCGTTGGCGCGACGCCGGCCGCTCAGACCCAACCCGCGGCGCCGCTGACGGCGATTCGGGCAGGACGGCTCCTCGATCCGGAAGCCGGCCGTGTCCTCGCGAACCAGATCATCCTGATCGAGGGGAACCGGATTCGCGACGTCGGCCCCACCGTGGCGATTCCGGCCGGCGCTCAGGTCATCGACCTCATGCGGATGACCGTGATGCCGGGCCTCGTCGATTCGCACAATCACCTGGCGCTCACCTACAAGCCCGAGCCCGAGAACAACGTGTATTACTACACGTACGTTCAGGACTCGACAGCGCTTCGCGCGATCCAGGCGGCGTCCAACGGCATCCAGATGCTCGCGTCCGGCTTCACCGTCGTGCGCGATCTGGGAAACAACGGCAACTACGCGGACACGGCGCTTCGGCAGGCGATCGATCAAGGCTGGATTCCCGGTCCGACGCTCGTCAACTCCGGCCTCATCATCGGCGGCATGGGCGGCCAGTTCTATCCGTCGCCGGAAATGGCGAAGGATCACAGCATCGTCTACCCGGAGTACCTGGACGCTGACACGCCGGACGAGATCGTCAAGGCGGTCCGGCAGAACATCCTGTTCGGCGCGAAGATCATCAAGATCTGCGTCGACTGCAAGCCGTACGGCTACACGGCCGACGAAATCCGCCTGTTCGTCCGAGAGGCGGCGAAGGCGGGACTCAAGGTCGCGGGCCACGTGCAGACCTCTGCCGGCGCGCGCAACGCGATCGACGGCGGAATCTTCTCGATCGAGCACGGCAGCGCGCTGAACGACGAGCTCCACAAGGCGATGGCTGCGAAGGGCATCTGGCGTGCGGGCACGGAGACGCCGATGGGCCTCGCCGGACATGCGGTGACACCGCAAGCCTACGAACGCACGGTGGCGGGACTCAAGAACGCGTACGAGAACAAGGTCGGCCTGACGTTTTCGACTGACGCGGACTACTTCGTCGCCGGCAAGACGCGCGGCGAACTCTGTCTCGAGTTCCTGAGGCCCTGGCACGACGCGGGGATTCCGAACGCCGACATCCTCCGCGCGATGACGATCAACGGCTACAAGGCCGCGGACATCGACAAGCTTCGCGGGCCGATCAAGCCGGGATTCTTTGCCGACCTGATCGCCACCCCGGCCAATCCGCTGGACGATGTGGATGCGTTGAAGAATGTGCAGTTCGTCATGAAGGACGGACAGGTGTTCAAGAAGGACGGTATCATGACGCCGGCGGCATTTTTCCACAGCGGGCCGGTCAACGGCTGGAGAATTCGATGAATCCGAAGGTGTGCGCGGCAATCAACGAGCAGATCAACTCAGAATTCACGTCGTCGTATACGTACCTCGCGATGGCGGCGTACAGTGAGCGACAGCGATTCCTCGGCGCGGCGAAGTGGCTGCAGCTGCAGGCCGAGGAAGAGCGTCAGCACGGGATGAAGCTGTTTCATTTCGTGCTCGCCAGAGATGGTCAGGTCGAGCTCGACACGATCGACAAGCCCAAAGTGTCCTACGAATCGCTGCAGGCGGTATTCGAGCAGGCGCTCAAGCACGAGCAGAAGGTCACGGGGCAGATCAACAAGCTGTACGAGCTCTGCTTCTCCGAGAAGGCATTCGCCGAGATGACGGAGCTCCAGTGGTTTCTCACCGAGCAGGTCGAGGAAGAAAAAGTCTCGCGCGAAATCGTCGCAAAATTCCGGCTGGTGAAGAACGATCCGGCCGCGCTCCTCGATATGGATCGGGAGCTCAGCGTGCGAACGACGGCCAGATAGAATTGCGGAGTGCGGATTTCGGATTGCGGATTTGGTGGTTCGGCTCCCCAATCCCCAATCCAGACCCGCGATGTGAACGGCGGCGTCGCGCCGCCGTAGTCCGATGTCCCGGCATGGCGACCGGGGAGGTGCCGCATGCTCCGCGCGATCGCGTCAACGTCCGCGTCGGCTCGTCTCGATGCGGCCAACGCCTTTCTCTCAGGACGTCCACCGGCCACAGAAGTCGTCATTGTCGGCGCGTCGCGCGGCGCCGCCGACGATTTCGTGCGGGCGGTGGCCATGCGGTCGGCCGCCACGTTCGGTCTGTCCAGGTTCAGCTTCACAGAGCTCGCGGCGCGCGCAGCCGCCGAACGTCTCGCCGGTATCCGGCACGCGCCGGGCACGCAGGCCGGCGCCGAGGCGCTGGCGGCGCGCGCGGCCTTCGAGACCCGAACCGCAGAGGAACTGGAATACTTCGAGCCGGTCTCCGCGCTGCCCGGTTTTCCGAGGGCGCTGGCTCGGACGATGTACGAGCTCCGGCTCGCCGGCGTTGGCGCCGAGGCACTCCTCGCCGCCAGGGATCGCGGGTGCGCCGATCTCGGGCGTCTGCTCGCGCGATTCGAGGAGGCGCTGACAACTGCCGGCGTCAGCGATCGTGCGGCGCTCTTTTCGCTCGCCGCCGCGGCCTGCCGCGCGAATCAGGTGCGCTGGGCGCGGTTGCCGCTGCTCCTCCTCGACGTGCCGCTCGATTCGCGGGCGGAGCGGGATTTCGTCGGCGCGCTCGCGTCGGTGTCGCCGGAGATGCTGGCCACCGTTCCACACGATGACATCTTCGCGCGTGAAGCGCTGGAGGCGCTTGGCGTGCCGGTGGAGACGATAGCCGACCCGGCGCCGCCACATTCCGATCTTGCGCACCTCCGGCGATTCGTCTTCAGGACAGAGCGTCCGGAGCCGCGCGCGCGCGCGGGCGACGTCAGGCTGTTTTCGGCGCCGGGCGAGGGACGCGAAGCCGTGGAGATCGTTCGGCGCGCGCTCGATGAAGCCGAACGCGGCGTGCCGTTCGACGAGATGGCGGTGCTGTTGCGCGCGCCGGCGCCCTATCTCGGACTCCTCGAGCACGCGTGCGCACGCGGCGGCGTGCCGGCGTACTTCAATCGCGGAACGGAGCGCCCCGACCCGGCCGGACGGGCCTTCGTCGCGCTCCTCTCCTGCGCCGTCGAGGGTCTCTCCGCAAAGCGATTCGACGAGTACCTCTCGCTAGGCCAGGTTCCGCAGGTCGGCGATCCGCCTCCTCCACCGCCGGTGGTGTCGAACGACGAGGCCGCGTCGTTCGTCAGCGGTCCTTTCGGCTCGGAAGAAATCCGGTTCGATCGGTCCGCGGACGGCCCGATCGTCGATTCAGACGATGAAGCGGTCGTGGCCGGCACGCTGCGGTCGCCGTGGAAATGGGAAGAGCTCATCGTCGAATCGGCCGTGGTCGGCGGCCGGACCCGCACGCACGGCAGGGAGAGATGGCGCCGCCGGCTCGACGGTCTCAAGGCGGATTACGAGTACCGCATCAGGGAGCTCGAGACCGAAGAGCCCGAGTCGGCTCGCATCGGCCGATACCGGCGCGACCTCCGCAACCTGGCGCACCTCCGCGAGTTCGCGCTCCCGATCATCGATCGGCTCGCCGACTGGCCCGACGCGGCGCGATGGGGAGAGTGGCTCGAGCGGTTTGGAGACATGGCTCGTCTCGCGCTCGGTCGTCCCACTCGAGTGCTGGAGACACTTGCCGACCTTCGGCCGATGGCCGCAATCGGTCCGGTCGCGATTGAAGAGGCGCGCGATGTCCTGCACGAACGCCTGTCGACCCTCGACCGCGATCCGCCGTCGCGTCGCTACGGACGACTCTTCGTCGGCACACCGCACCAGGCCCGCGGCCGTTCGTTTCGCGTCGTCTTCGTGCCGGGGCTCGCCGAGCGGGTCGTACCGCAGCGTCCGCGGGAAGATCCGCTGCTCCTGGACGATATGCGGCGGACGGTCGCCCCCGACCTGATGACGCTGCCCGAGCGCGGGTCGGCCGAGCGGCTGCTGCTGAAGATTGCGATCGGGGCGGCTCGCGAGCGCCTGTTTCTGTCGTACCCGCGTCTCGACGTCAGCGAGACGCGCGCGAGAGTCCCCTCGTTCTACGCCCTCGACGTCATGCGCGCGATGACCGGGACCGTGCCGAACCACCAGGAGCTCGAGTACGACGCGGCGCGCGAAGGCGGCGCGAACCTGGCGTGGCCGGCCCCGTCGAAGCCCGGGCAGGCCATCGACGATCTCGAGCACGACTTGGCGGTCCTCAAGCCGCTCCTCGACGCCGCCGATCGGTCGGCGGTCAGGGGACGCGCGCACTACATGCTGGGGCTGAACGAGGCGCTGCGGCGATCGGTGATCAGCCGCTGGTCGCGCGACCGACGCGAGTGGTCCACCAGCGACGGGTTGATTCGCGTCGCGCCCGGCACTCGCGCGGCGCTCGAGGCCCACCGCCTCAACAAGCGCCCGTATTCGCTATCCGCCCTGCAACGATTCTCGAGCTGTCCCTATCAGTTTCTGCTCGCCACGATCTACCGGCTCGAACCGTGGGACGAGCCCGAGCCGCTCGTGCGCATGGATCCACTCACGCGCGGCAGCCTGTTCCACAAGGTTCAGGCGGAGTTCTATCGTGCGATGGACGCCCGGCGCGCGCTTCCCGTAGCGCGCGGCCACATCCGCGATGCCACCGCCACCCTTGACGAGGTCCTGCGCCGGGTGGCCGCCGAATACGAAGAAACGCTGGCACCCGCGATCGAGCGCGTGTGGAAGGACGAGATCGAGGAGATGCGACGCGATCTCGGGATCTGGCTTCAGCGCATCGCCGACGTCGACCGACCGGACGCGTGGCGGCCGACGTACTTCGAGTTCAGCTTCGGTCTGAGCGACGAGGGTCGAGACCCGCGCAGCCTGCCGGATCCGATCGTCGTCGAGGGCGGCTTCATTCTACGCGGCTCGGTGGATTTGATCGAACATCGCGCGGACCTCGACGTGTTCCGTGTCACCGACCACAAGACCGGGCGCAACCGATCGAACAAGGATCTGATCGTCGGCGGGGGCGCCACCCTGCAGCCGGTGCTCTACAGCGTTGCCATCGAGCAGGGTCTTGGCCGTCGGGTTGTCGAGGGCCGGCTGTTCTACGCGACGACGGCGGGCGGATACGCGGAACACCGGATCACGATCGACGACTACGCACGCCGCCAGGGACTGCAGGTGCTGCAGATCGTCGATCGAGCGGTCGAAGGCGGATTTCTCGCGCCGGCACCCGCCGAGCGCGCGTGCACGTGGTGCGATTTCCGTCCGGTCTGCGGTCCGCGCGAAGAGCAACGCACGGCGCGCAAGGCGGCCGATCGGCTCGCCGATCTCACGGCGATGAGGAGCATGCGGTGAGACCCGATGACGACGCGCGACTGGCCATTTCCGAGGATCTCGACACCACGCTCATCGTCGAGGCGGCGGCCGGTACCGGCAAGACCACTGAACTGGTCAAGCGAATCCTTCGCGTGCTTGCAACGGGCCGCGCGAAGATGACGACGATCGTGGCTGTGACCTTTACCGAAAAGGCCGCGGGCGAGCTGAAGCTCCGGCTCCGCGAAGCCCTGGAGCGCGGGCGGCTTCAGGAACAGGACCCGGAAGTGCTGGAGCGCCTCGAGCGTGCGCTGGCGACACTCGAGGAGGCGCACGTCAACACCATTCACGGCTTTTGTGCCGAGCTTCTGCGGGAGCGTCCGGTCGAGGCATCGGTCGATCCGCTCTTCGCGGTGCTGACCGAGCCGCAGGCGGATCGATTGTACGCGCGGGGGTTTCGGAGCTGGCTGCAGGACTCGCTGCGAGCGCCGCCCGAGGGCGTTCGCCGCGCGCTGCGCCGGACGAGCGCGCCATCGTTTGGAGGCAGTGACGCCGAGGGTCCGGTCGATCGGCTGCGCAATGCGGGCCGGCGACTGGCCGAGGAACGCGAGTTCGCGTGCGCGTGGAGCAGGCCGTCGTTCGATCGCGAGCGCGAGATCGATCGACTCATCGACGGCGTCAACCGTCTCGCGGATCTGACGGCCGCGCCGCTTTTCGAGCGGGACAATCTCTTCTCCGACACGGACGCCGTTCGTCGTCTCAGCCGGCAGATTCGTCTCGAACAGTCGTTCGGCCAGCGCGATCTCGATGGCTGGGAAGCGCGTCTCGTCGATCTGACGCGCGATCGTGGACTCTCCCGCACTCGCAAAGGCAGCGGATACCGGTTCGGCGAGACCGTCACGCGGGCCGAAGTGCTCGCGGCGCGTGATGCGCTCTTCGCGGATCTGCAGCAGTTCCGGAGAATCGCGGACGCGGATCTTGCGGCGGCGTTGCAGCAGGAGCTCGCTGGCGCCACGGCACGGTATCAGGAGCTGAAGCGCGCGGCTGGCGCGCTCGACTTCACCGATCTGCTGGCGCGGACCCGCAGCCTGATTGCCACTAACGACGTCGTCCGCCGCCATCTACAGGCTAAATTCGAACGCGTCTTCGTCGATGAATTTCAGGATACCGATCCCATCCAGGCGGAGATCCTGCTGAACCTCGCCGGCGATGTGCCGGGCAAGCTGTTCATCGTCGGCGATCCGAAGCAGGCGATCTACCGGTTCCGCGGCGCCGACGTCGCGACCTACTGGGACGTGAAAGAGCGGCTTGCGGCGCGCGGGGGGCGCGTCGTCCAGCTGACGACGAGTTACCGCAGCGTGCCGGCGATCCAGCGTTTCGTGAACGCGGCGTTCGCACCGGAGATGATGGACGACCGGGACACGCTTCAGGCCGGCTACGTACCGCTGTCACCGGATCGCCCGCCGGTCGACGGGCAGCCGGCGATCGTCGCGCTCCCGGTACCGAGACCCGTACGGCCGAAGCGGGCCGCTGCGGGCGTCCGCTCGGGCGATCGAGGAATCGCTGCCCGACGCCATCGGCGCGTACATCGCGTGGCTGGTCGATCCAAGAAACGGCTGGCAGGTCGTCGAGCGCCGGCCTGACGGCTCGACGACGATGGCGCCGCTCGGGCCGAAACACATCGCCGTCCTGTTCCGGCGCTTCGTCAGCTTCGGCGAGGACATCACCCGCGGTTACATCGACGCAATCGAGGCGCGCGGAATCCCGCATTTGCTCGTCGGCGGACGGTCGTTCCACGAGCGCGAGGAAGTCGAAACGATTCGCGCCGCCCTTGCCGCCATCGAGTGGCCTGACGATGAATTGTCGGTGTTCGCGACGCTCAAAGGCTCGCTCTTCGCGATCGACGACGAACACCTGCTCGAGTTCCGTCATCGCTTCGGAACGTTCCATCCGTTCCGCGTGCCGAAGGAACTGGGCGGCAACAGCGGGACGGAGCTGGCGCTCACCGGCGAACCGACCACGCATCTGATGCCCATCGGAGACGCGCTTCGGCTGCTGCAGCAGCTGCATCGCCGCCGGAACTATCGTCCGGTCGCCGATACCATTGGCCGGCTGTTGTCCGAAACGCGCGCGCACGTCGGCTTCATCCTCCGGCCGGCCGGCGAGCAGGTGCTCGCGAACGTCCTGCACGTCGCCGAGCTCGCGCGGCAGTACGAGGCCGGCGGCGGGATTTCGTTTCGCGGCTTCATCGACGAGCTGCGATCCGCCGCGGCCGCCGAAACGGCGGAGGCGCCCATCGTGGAGGAGGGCAGCGACGGCGTCCGCCTGATGACGGTTCACAAAGCCAAGGGTCTCGAGTTTCCGGTCGTCATCCTGGCGGACCTCACGTGTCGGATGAATCGAAACGACGCCAGCCGGTATCTCGACGCGTCGAGAAATCTCTGCGCGGTCAGGCTGAGCGGCTGGGCGCCGCACGAGCTGCACGATCACGAGGCGGAAGAAGTCGCGCGTGATCAGGCCGAGGGCATCCGGCTCGCGTACGTGGCCGCGACACGGGCGCGCGATCTGCTGGTCGTGCCGACGCTCGGCGACGAACCGTGGGAAGGCGGCTGGCTCCAACCGCTGAACCCCGCGCTGTATCCAGTGATCGACTCGCGGCGCGAAGGCAGACGCGGGCCGGGATGTCCGGCGTTCAAGTCGCGCGACAGCGTCCTGCGGCGCCCCAACGACGAGACCGCAGCGCCATCGACGGTCTCCCCTGGCGAGCACACCTTTGGTGCGGGTTACTCCGTGGTCTGGTGGGATCCGAACGCGCTCGACCTCGAGAAGAAGCCGCCGTTTGGTGTGCGGCGCGAGGATCTGATCGTCAAGGACGTGCCGCGGCATGTGGTCGCGGACGGCCGCGGCGAATACGATCGCTGGGTGCTCGCGCGCGGCGCGGCGCGGGAATCGGGCTCCGTGCCGTCCTGTCGCGTGCAGACCGTGCGCGAAGCGGCCGAGGCCGCTACCACCGCGTTACACGAAATCAGGATTCTGGACGTGCGCGATCCCGCAGAGCTCGAACGCACCGGCGGCGTCAACTTCGGCGCGCTGGTTCACGAGCTCCTCGCGCGAGCGTCGTTCGACGCGTCGGCGGAGTCCCTCGTGGATCTTGCGCTGTTGCACGCGCGGCTTCTCGATCTGGCGGCAGACGAGGCCAGCGCGGCCGCGAAGGTCGCGCACCGCGCGCTCGCCGTGGACCTCATGAAGAGGGCCCACGCCGCCGACCAGCGTGGCGCGTGCCGGCGCGAGACGCCGGTCACGCTTCGTCAGGACGACGGCACGCTCGTCGAGGGCACGATCGATCTGGCGTTCGAGGAAGCCGGACGCTGGACGGTCGTGGACTTCAAGACCGACCGCGAACTCCTTGCGCGAACGCCGAGCTACGTTCGTCAGGTGCAGCTCTACGCGGACGCTGTCGCCGCGGCGACGGGCTCGCCGGCGGACGCGGTCATCATGCAGATCTGAACGCTCGGCTGAAGCGTCGCGCTCCTTCGCGCTCCTGGCACCGCCGTACGGAGCGCGAGCCTGCAGGCGAGCGCGTGAAACTCGATCAGTCGCCCGGCTTTCCGAGGACCGCCAAGAGCGAGAGCGGATCCACGCGCGCGCCGTTCGCGCGAACGGCCCAATGCAGGTGCGGGCCGGTGACGCGACCCGTGGCGCCAACGCGTCCGAGGATCGCCCGAGTCTCCACCAGCTCGCCTTCGTGCACGTCAAACGCCGACAGATGCGCGAACATCGAAAACAGCCCGAGTCCGTGATCGACAACGACCGTATTGCCGGAATAATAGAGGTCGCGCGCGACGAGCACGCGACCCGCGTTCGGCGCGTGAACCGGCGTCCCGGCCGGCGACAGAAAATCGGCGCCGCCGTGGGCGTTTCGCGGAACGCCGTTGAAGATGCTCCGGGTGCCGAACGCGCTGTTGGCGGCGTCTTGCACCGGCCGCGAGAACGGCGCGCTCCACAACCGCTCGGCTGCCGAGGACTCCCAGGTCTTTGTGAGCAGCTTTGCGTCGGCTTCGATTCGCGCTTCGGCCGAGGGCGGCGGCGTCACGAAATCGGGGTCCACGGTCAGACGCCTCGTTCGGAACGTCTTGGGCTTCACGACGATCTCTCGCGTCGCACGCGCGGCGCCGGCTTCGACGGTGATGACCTTCGTCCCGGGCTTGGCGTCGAGGTCGATTCCGACCAGCGCTTCCCATTTCCCCTGGCCGAGGTCAAACGCCTGGAGCGTGCGGTTGAAGGCGTTTACGCGGACGGTGCGCGCGGCCGGCGGAGCGCCAATCGTCAGGACCACGAGCTCGCCCGGCTGGACGCTGCGCGCGTCGACGTCAATGGTGAGGGGTGAGGGCTGCGCCGCGTTGACCGCGGACCACAACACCACGGCCGCGGCGGCGACTAGAGCGTTCGTTCCCACGTCTCCGCCGTACGCTCGGCGCCGAAGCTGCGCTGTGCGACACGCTTCACGCAGACGAACCCGGTCTGCTGATACACGCGGCGCGCCGCGGTCAGCTCGGCCTGCGTCCAGAGCGTCATCTTCTTGTAGCCGGCGCGGCGCGCGAACCGAATGCACTCGTCAACGAGGCGCTTGCCGAGGCCGAGCCCGCGCGCGCTCGGCTCGACGAGGAGGAGTCGAAGCTTGGCCACCTGCTTTGTCTTCCGGACCACGAAGACGGAGCCGACGATCTCGCCGCCGCGTTCCGCCATCCAGCAGCGCTCGGCCGACGGATCCAGGTGGTCCAGGAAGTCCGCGACGATGCGCGCGACGAGCGCTTCGAATTCGGCGTTGTAGCCCCACTCGCGTGCGTAGAGCGCGCCGTGCCTGTGGACAACCCAGCCCATATCGCCCGGCTTGTGCCGGCGCAGCCGGACGGGCACCGGGCGCGGAGCTGGCGCGCCGAGCAACCGCTCGATGTCGTGCATGGCCGAAACGACGTTCCGTTGTGCCGGGGCGGTCAGCGGCCCGAGCATGTCGCTGATTTCACGCCGTGCCCGGTTGTCCAGCGGCGCGAACGCCTTGCGGCCGGCCGCGGTCAATTGCAGCACGCTCCGGCGCGCATCGTCGCTCGCGGGGGCGCGGCCAATCAGCTCGAGTGCTTCGAATCGCCGCAGGATGCGGCTGAGATAACCCGCGTCGAGCCCCAGCTCCCGCCCGAGTTGGGTCGCGGTCGTCGCCGGGCGGTTCGCGAGCTCGTAGAGGACGCGCATTTCGGTCAGGGAGTAGGGGCTGTCGAGCAGGTGGTCGCCCAGCACGCCGATGCGGCGCGTGTAGAAGCGGTTGAAGCTGCGGATCGAATCGACGTGTGCGGACGCGACGGCCATGCTCGCTGGCATTGTCGACTGATTAGTTGACTCAGTCAAGTAATGGCCCGGCCTGCGGAACTGGCAGCCCCTACCGGACGTAGCCGTGGCGCGCATTCACCCGGTAGCCGGCCGCGCGGACGCGGATACTGTGGAAGCGCCCGTCCACCGGATGGCTCGAGTAGTACCCGAGCACGTACTGGCTGTTGAGCTCTTCGGCGATCCGCGCGGTCGCGTCGGACAAATCCTCGGTGCTCCGTACGACCTCGGTCCGCCCACCGCTTTCGGCGGTCAGGTCGCGGAGCGTGTCGACGTTGACCCGCGTGTTGATGGCCTGACGCTCGGGCGAATCGATGGCGATCGCATAGACGAACGCGTCACTCCGCAGGAGCGCCGACCGGACGTCCCGCATCGACGCGGTGCTCGCCGTGTCCGCGCCGTCGGAGATGACGAGGACGGCGGCGCGCTGCTTCGACCGCCGGGCCATGAGCGGCAGCGATTCGAGAATCGTGTCATAGATGGCGGTGCCGCCGGACGGCTGCACGGCGGCGAGCGCCCGCTGTACTTCCTGCTGGGCGTGCGTCCAGCCCGTCAGCGGCCTGGGCCGGTGGTTGAACGCGAAGACGAAGAATTCATCGGACGGATCGAGCAGGTCGAAGAGGAAGCGGTCCACGGCCGCGCGTGCGTCCTTGATGCGCTTGCCGAACATGCTGTCGCTGACGTCGAGCAGCAGTCCGAGACCGACCGGTACACGCTCGTTGGTGAATTGTGCCACCGACTGCTTCTCGCCATCCTCGAAGATCTCGAAGGCGTCACGCGGCAGGCCGGTCACCAGATGCCCCTCGGCGTCGGTCACGGTGGCGGTAATGCTGATGAGCTCGACGCCGGATTTGAACGGACGGGAATCCTGGAGCGGCTGCTGAGCGGCGCGCACGGACCAACTGCCGAATGGCGACGCGGCGAGCGCCACGAGGACGGCGGCGAGCGTCAGACGGCGCGCACGCACCTGGACATCCTACCGCACGTTGCGCGTGGCGCCGTCGCCGGCGACGACCGACCATTCCCGCACGCGCCATGATTTGACGACGCCGCTGGTGACGTACGGATCCCCTGCGGCGAACTGCTCGACGTCACCGGCAGTCTCGGCTCGGAAGACCAGCAGCGCGCCGTCGGCCGGTTTGAACGGACCTGCCAGCACCAGGCGTCCCTCGTGCTCGGCGGCATCGATCAAGGCCATGTGAGCCTGGCGGTAGGGCTTGCGCCGATCCGCAACGGTGTCATCGGTGCCGTAGTCATAGAAGAGCGCGAAGTAGGACATGACTGTAGGATAGCGCGGTCGAGTCGGACGCTCGGCTGAAGCCTCGCGCTCCGTCAGTCCCCGGCGAGGCTTCCGCCGAGCGTCGTGATGAACGTGAAGGAGCGCGAGGCTTCAGCCGAGCGACAGAGGAGTCCATCGTGATTGCACGAATCTGGCAGGGCGCGACGGCGCCTTCACACGCCGATGGTTACGTTGCGCATCTGCGCGAGCGCACGTTTCCAGGCCTGACAGGGATTCCGGGCCATCGCGGCGCGTACGCCCTGCGCCGCACGAGCGGGTCGCGCGTCGAGTTCACGGTCATCACCCTGTGGGATTCGATCGACGCCATCCGGGCATTTGCGGGAGCGGACGCGGACGCGGCGGTCGTTCCGCCCGAAGCGCTGGCCCTGCTCGCGTCGCACGACGACCGCGCGGTCCATTGGGAGGTCGCGCTTGACAATTCTCTGATGCGGGGCGCTAAATAGTCAGGATGTTGGCGTTGGCGCTGTGTTGTTGCTCGTGTTGTCCGGCCGGATTCGCCTCCGGCCCGCGCCGCGCTGCGTCTACGAGGTTCGCTCCCTGAACGGATACGGTTCGAACCAGTTCACCAGTCGACAAGGGCCCGGAAGGCGCAACGCCAACCGGGCCCTTTCGTTTTTCCGGAGTCTGAAATGACGAGATCAGCTAGGCCGGACACGTCGGGTGAGTCAGCTCGGTCGGGTGGGTGGGGTGCGTCAATCATGCTCATGGCGATGATCGCGGGCCTTGGTGTGGCGTCGAATTCCGCCGCGCAGACCTTGCCTGCAGGCATGTGGGACGCGTCGGTCGTCGTCAATACGGCGCCGGCAGGCGCCGAGCCGGTGCGCGTTGACATCCCGTTCCGTTTCGAAATCGTCTGCGCCGGCACGGCGTGCGCCGCGCCGAAAGGGTCGTTCTTCAACGGCGACGACAGGGTCACGTCGACGACCGGTCAGTTCTCGAACGGCGCGGTGAACTTCAGCTTCGACGAGTACGGCACGAAGCTCGAAGCGACGTTCAAGGACGGCAGGCTCGACGGCCAGTACACGCGCGGGACGCGCGGCGCGCCGTACCCGTTTCAGGCGAAGCGCTTCACCGCCGTCGAAGTCGGCGATCGCAACATCCCCGCGGTCGCGGGCCTCTGGAACATTCAGGTCAAGAGCTCGAAGGGCGAGTCGGCCTGGCAGCTGATTGTCCGCCAATCGGGCGCCGAGGCGTCGGCGGCGATTCTTCGGATCGACGGCGACACCGGGACGCTGAGCGGCGCGTATCGCGACGGCACGTTCGTCCTGAGTCACTTTTCGGGCGCGCGTCCGCTTCGCGTGGAGCTGAGGCCGAATGCCGACGGCACGCTCGCCGTCGTACAGAATCACGAGGCGGCGCTGACGGCGGTGCGCGCCGACCAGGCTCTGGCGAAGGGCCTGCCGCAGCCGAGCGATCCGTCGCGCTTCACGAGCGTCAAGGATCCGAGCGAGCCGCTGCGTTTCAGCTTTCCGGATCTCGACGGCCATCCGGTCGCCAACACCGACCCGCGCTTCCAGAACAAGGTCGTCATCGTCAGCATCTCGGGCAGCTGGTGCCCGAACTGCCACGACGAGACGCCGTTTCTCGTCGAGCTGTACAAGAAGTACAAGTCGCGCGGACTCGAAATTGTGAGCCTGTCCTTCGAGGAAGAAGCCCAGCTGAAGAATCCCGTGCGGCTGCGCGCGTTCATGAAGCGGTACGGCGTGGATTACACCGTGCTCCTGCCGGGAGAGCCGAAGGAGCTCAACGACAAAATGCCGCAGGGTGTTAACCTCAACTCGTTCCCGACGTCGTTCTTCCTTGGGCGGGATGGGCGCGTGCGCAGCGCGCACGCGGGATTCCCGAGCAAGGCGAGCGGGAAGTTCCACGTCGAGGCGAAGGAAGAGATCACCGCGCTCGTCGAGAAGCTCCTCGCGGAGCCGCGCGCGACCAGCAATCAGGCGTTCTGATACACCCGTCCACTTCCATCGGAGCGGTCCACCTGACGATCTCAGACGTGGACCGCTCGATCCGCTTCTACGAGTCTCACCTCGGGTTTGTCGTGCTCCACCGCGGCGTCGCCGACGTGCGGCTCGGCGTTGCCGGCGCTCGGCCGGACGAAGCCCTGGTCGTCCTCACGAGTGCCCCGACCGCGCCGCACGTGAGCGGGACGACGGGCTTGTATCACTTCGCCATTCTGGTCCCGTCGCGCGCGCATCTGGCGTGGGCGCTCGGCCGGTTGGTGCACACGAGCACACAGCTTCAGGGTGCAGCGGATCACGGCGTCAGCGAAGCAATCTATCTTGCGGATCCTGACGGCAACGGCATCGAGATCTACCGTGATCGGCCTCGCGCGGAATGGCCGATCGTGAACGGCCGTCTGCACATGGGCGTGGATCCCCTCGATCTCGATGCGCTTCTGGACGAATCACTCGAAGGACATCCACGCGAGCTGGCGTCAGGCACGATTGTCGGCCACGTGCACCTTCACGTGTCGGATCTCACGGCGGCGCGGCAATTCTACGTCGACGTCCTCGGCTTCGAGCTGATGCAGCGCTACGGCTCGAGCGCGTTGTTCGTCTCCGCGGGCGGCTATCACCATCACATCGGCCTGAACACCTGGGCGGGCGTTGGAGCTCCGCCACCGCCGCCAGGCGCGATTGGTCTTCGACATTTCACCGTGAGGCTTCCCGATCGCCCGGCGATCGACCAGCTTGCGCAGCGCCTTCGCCAGGCGTCCATACCAGTTGAGGAGGCCGGCGCAGCCATCCTCACGAGAGACCCTTCCTCGAACGCTATACTCTTCACCAACTCTTGAGTTGAGACTTGAGACTTGAGAGTTGAGACTTGGATGATCGTTCATCTCTTTCACACGTGTCTCGTCAACGATTTCGATCCAGAAGTCGCTTTTGCCGCGGTCCGCGTCCTCGAACACCTTGGCATCGAGGTCAGCGTGCCGCTCGATCAGACCTGCTGCGGACAGCCTGCGTTCAATGCCGGGTTCCACGACGAGGCACGTGAAGTCGCGCGTCACACGCTGAGCGTGCTCGATGCCACGACCGGACCCATCGTCATTCCTTCCGGCTCGTGCGCCGACATGCTCGTGCACCAGTATTCCGTGCTCTTCGAGGCCGAACCGGCCACGCTCGAGGTCGCTCGCCGCGTGGCTGCGCGCTGCCGCGAGTTCAGTCAGTTTCTCGCCGAGGTCGCGCCGGGCGGAATCGGCGGCGAGCTGCCCGCACGCGTCGCGTTTCATCCTTCCTGTCATCTCCTGCGCGGCCTCGGTGTGCGCGAGCCGCCGCTCGCGGCCCTCGGCTCGGTCGCGGGCGTCGAACAGGTAACCGTCCACGAGCAGGAAGAATGCTGCGGCTTCGGCGGCCTGTTCTCGATCAAGAACGCCGAAATCTCGTCGGGCATGCTCGACCGCAAGCTGACGAGTCTCGAGGCCTCCGGCGCCGACCGGGTCGTCAGCTGTGATCTCGGCTGCCTGCTCCACATCGGCGGCGGATTGCATCGCCGCGGATCGGTGATGCGTCCGCAGCACCTGGCGCAGCTGCTCGATGAGTCGATCAGGAGCTCGACGACGGGGAAGACGCCGTGAAGTCCTGGCTTCAGGATCTGCGTCACGCCGCCCGCGGCTTCGCTCGAACGCCGGCGTTCACGATCGCCGCCGTCCTTTCGATTGCGATTGGCGTTGGCGCCAACACCGCCATTTACAGTGTCGCCAGCGCGCTGTTGCTGCATCCGCTGCCGTACAAGGACGCCCCCCGCCTCGTCATCCTGTGGAACCGTTCCCCCGGCCTCGGGATCGCGGAGGACTGGTTTTCGACCGCGCAATACTTCGATGTCAAGCAGGGACACCCGGGCTTCGAGGACGTCGCAATTGCCATCGGCGGATCCCCGAACCTGACGGGTGACGGCGAGCCGGAACGAATCGGAACGATCCGCATGTCCTCGAACCTGTTGCCGATGCTTGGGGCGCGCGCCGCGCTCGGGCGCCTGTTCACGGCCGACGAGGATGTTCCCGGACTGGCGGGCACGGCGATCCTCAGGTACGCCACATGGGTGCGCCGTTACGGCGCCGACCCGGGTGTCATTGGACGAACGATTCGGCTGAACGATCAGCCGTACGAGATCGTCGGCGTCCTGGAGAAGTCGTTTTCGCTGCCGCGCGAGGTGATGCCGACGTTGAACGGCGCCGAAAACGCCGACGTTGTCCTGCCGCTGCCCCTCGGGGCCGGCGATGTCACGCGCCGCGACCGCGAGGACTACAACATCGTGGGCAAGCTGAGGCCGGGTGTGACGCTCGCGGCCGCGCGCGCCGAGATGGACACGATCACGGCGCGATTGCGTCGCGAGCATCCGGATCTGTATCCGCCGAACGGCGGCCTGACGTTCGGTATCGTGCCGCTCCAGGAGCAGGTCGTCGGCGACGTCAGGCGGACCATCGTCGTGCTGATGGCGTCGGTGGCATTCGTGCTGCTCATCGCGTGCGCGAATGTGGCGAATCTGCAGCTTGCGCGCGCGCTGGGGCGTCAAAAGGAATTTTCCGTGCGCGCAGCGCTCGGGGCGGGCCGGGCTCGCCTGGCCGCTCAGGTCGTCGGCGAGAGCCTGCTGCTGGCCGTCGCCGGTGGCGTCCTCGGCGTCGCGCTCGCTGCGCTCGGCCTTGCGTTCATCCGGCTGCTGGGCTCGCAGAGCGTGCCGCGCCTGGGGGAAGTCGCCATCAACGGGGAAGTGCTCGTGTTCACGCTCGCCGCGTCGGTTGCGTCGGGCGTCCTCTTCGGTCTCGCTCCGGCCTTGCGGATCGGTGGCCTGGACGTCAACGAGGGACTGAAGGATGCCGCGCGCGGCGCGTCGGTCGCGGGCGCCGTCTGGGGACGGGGCCACGGCGGCCGACGTCTGCTCGTCGCCCTCGAACTGGCGCTGAGCGTCGTCCTGCTCGTCGGTGCGGGACTCTTGATTCGAAGCTTTGTCGAGCTGCAGCGAGTCTGGCCGGGGTTCGACTCGCGTCAGGTGCTCACCTTCGAACTGGCGTTGAACGGCCGGCGGTATCAGGACGCCGGCGCGACGGTCGATTTGCACCGTCAGATGCTGGAACGACTCGGCGCGTATTCCGGGCGTCACCGAGGCTGGTTCCGTATCGGCACTGCCGCTGAGCCAGATGTTCGCCTGGGGGCCGGTGACCGTGGAAGGCCGCACGCCCGCGCCCGGCGAAGCGTTCATCAATGCCGACGTTCGAACCGTCGCCGGACACTACTTCGAAGCGCTTCGCATCCCGCTGGTCGCCGGTCGCGTGTTCGACGAACACGACGTCAAGGCGGGACAGCCGGTTGTCGTCGTGGACAGCTTCATGGCCGATCAGCTCTGGCCGAACGAATCGGCCATCGGCAAGCGACTTCGATTCGGTGGCGCCGGATCGACGTCTCCGTGGCTGACCGTGGTCGGCGTCGTCGGGCGCGTCAAGCAATACAAGCTCGACGAGGACTCGCGCATCGCCATGTATTTTGCGCACGCGCAGTTTCCAACGCGGTCCATGAACGTTGTCGTCCGGACCAGCACCGATCCGGCGGGTGCGACGCCGGCGATTCGAGCGGCCCTTCGCGAAGTCGATCCGAATCTCCCGATCTATCGGCTGAGGACGATGGACGCGCGGGTCGATGAGTCGCTCGCGCGGCGGCGGTTTGCGATGTCACTCCTGAGTGTCTTTGCTGCACTGGCCCTCGGTCTCGCGGTCGTCGGCGTCTACGGGGTCATGGCGTATCTCGTCGGACAGGGACGCCGGGAGCTGGGCATCCGGCTCGCGCTGGGCGCGTCGCGTGGCGCGATCCTGGGTCTCGTGATGCGGCGCGGGCTCGCGCTCGCCCTGACCGGTCTGCTGGTCGGACTGCTTGGGGCGGTTGCCCTGACCAGATTCATGGAAGGGCTGCTGTTTGGAGTTCGCCCGCACGATCCTCTGACGTTCGCGACGATTCCGGCCATTCTCGTGCTGACGACCGTGCTGGCGGTTTATGCTCCGGCACGACGCGCGGCCCGCACCGACCCGCTCCTGACGCTCCGCAGTGAATAGAGCCGGGGCGACCGGCGCTAAATGTTACATTTATTGACATTTAGCGACGACAAAGTACCCGCGTTTTCACGCCAATCACCCTATACTTTGCATGTATCGCTTCGGGCGCTCGTTATCCGGGGGGAGCATGAAGAAGTTCGTGTATGCGGCTGTGGCCGCGGCAGTTCTTGGCGTCGCGGCAGCCGGCGGAGATATTGTCACCGCTGATCAGTCCGCTCCCTCGCAGCCGTCCCAGACTCCTGCCGCGACGAAACCATCGCCGGTCAAAATGGCGACGTCGCACACCACCGCGAAGCCCGCGGCCCCGGCGGGCCTGGCCGTCGACTCCCAAAACAAGCTCGTCAGTCAATACTGCGCGACCTGCCACAGCGAAAAAGGCAAGGCGGGTCAGTTGTCGCTCGCCGGTTTCGACGCGTCGACCATCGAGAAGAACACCGACGTCGCCGAGAAAATGATCCGCAAGCTTCGCGCCGGGATGATGCCGCCGCCCGGCGCGCGGCGTCCTGACGCCGCGACGATCTCGTCGTTCGTCGACGCGCTCGAAACGAAGATCGACAGCGTCGCCGCGGTGAATCCGAACCCGGGCTGGCGGCCGTTCCAGCGACTCAATCGAGCGGAGTACGCGCGCGCCGTTCGCGACCTGCTCGGCTTCGACGTGGACGTCAATTCGTTCCTGCCGCCCGACACCGTCAGCAGCGGCTTCGACAACATCGCGGACGTTCAGAATTTCTCGCCGACGCTGATGGAAGGCTATCTGCGGGCCGCGAGCCAGATCAGCCGGCTCGCGGTTGGCGACCGCAACGCCAGTCCGACGTCGGTCACGTACAAGATCGGCCGCACGGCATCCCAGATGCGCCATGTGGACGGCACGCCGATGGGCACGCGCGGCGGCACGTCGGTCACCCACGTCTTCCCGGCCGATGGCGACTACGTCATCAAGGTGTCGATGCACAACGAGCCGCTCGGCGGTATCTACGGCCGCTACTCGATGCTGACGATGGACATCAAGGAACAGGTGGACGTCGCCATCAACGGCGAGCGCGTCGCATTGCTCGACGTCAGCCCGTCGATGAGCGAAACGGACTTCGGCCAGAACGGCGGCGCCAACGGGCTGGAGTTGAAGACGCCGGCTCTCCATATCAAGGCCGGGCCGCAGCGCGTGTCGGTTGCGTTCGTCCAGCGCCTCGACGGTCCTGTGGACGATCTGATCGCGCCGCTCGAAAACACGCTCGCGGACGTCAACATCAGCTACGGCGTCACCGCGCTGCCGCACATGCGCGACATGTCCGTCATCGGGCCGTCCGCCGTCACGGGCGTGTCCGAGACGCCAAGCCGCAAGCGCATCTTCATCTGCCGTCCGCTCAATCAGGCGCAGGAGGAGACCTGCGCCGCGCAGATCGTGAAGAACCTCACAGCGCAGGCGTATCGCGGACAGGCGGGGCCGGATGACATCCAGGACGCGCTCGAGTTCTACGCGCGCGGCCGGAAGTCCGGCGATTTCGAAAACGGCGTCCGCCTCGCGGTGCAATCGATCCTCGTCAGCCCGCGCTTCCTGTTCCGTCTCGAGCAGGCGCCCGCCAACCAGCTGAAGAACGCGTCGGGGACCTATCGCATCAGCGATCAGGAGCTCGCGTCGCGGCTGTCGTACTTCCTCTGGGGATCGGGTCCTGACGCGGAGCTCGTGAAGGCGGCATCGGCCGGGTCGCTCCGCACGTCGGTGGGCGTCGAGAAACAGGTGCGGCGCATGCTCGCCGACAGACGGTCCGAGGCGCTGTCCACGCGCTTTGCGAGCCAGTGGTTGCGGCTGCAGGACCTCGAGAAGATGACTCCCGATTATCTCCTCTTCCCGCAGGACGACGACACGCTCGCGCAGGCGATGATTCGCGAGACGGAGCTCTTCTTCGACAGCCTCGTTCGCGACGATCACAACGTTCTCGACCTGCTGACGGCCGACTATACGTTCGTCAACGAGCGACTTGCCAAGCACTACGGCATCCCGAACGTCACCGGCAATCAGTTCCGCCGCGTCCAGGTGCCCGGTTACCGTCACGGCCTCCTGGGGCAGGGCAGCGTGCTGGTTTCGACGTCGGTCGCCGATCGCACGTCGCCCGTGCTTCGCGGCAAGTGGGTGATGGACGTGCTGCTCGGCACGCCGCCGCCTCCGCCGCCGCCCAATGTCCCCGCGCTGGACGACTCGGTCAAAGCCAACGAGGGCGGAACGATGCTGTCCACGCGACAGCGGATGGAAGAGCACCGCAAGAACCCGACGTGCAACGCGTGCCATCGGTTCATCGATCCGCTCGGGCTCTCGCTCGAGAATTTCGACGCGACCGGCGCCTGGCGCATCAAGGACAACGAAGTCGCGGTCGACGTCGTCGGTGACCTGTACGACGGCACCAAGATCAACGGGCCTGCGGGCCTGCGTGACGCACTGATTCGCCACCAGGACATGGTGCTGCGGAGCTTCGCGCAGAACCTGTTGACTTACGCGATCGGCCGCCGGGTCGAGTATTCGGACATGCCGGCCGTGCGCACGATCGTTCGCGATGCGGCGAAGAACGAGAACCGGATGTCGGCGTTCGTCCTCGGCGTGGTCAATAGCTCGGCGTTCCGGATGGCAAAAGTGGAAGCACCAGCGAAGGCGCTCGCCGCCGACGCGGTGTCGCGATGACGGCACACAAGGAGAGTCCGATGTTCCTGACGCAGAAACACCTGTCACGCCGCACGGTCCTCAAGGGCGTGGGTGTGACGATGGCACTGCCGTTTCTGGAGGCGATGGTCCCGGCGCGGAGCGCGTTTGGGGCGACCGGCGGCAAACGCATTCGTTTCGTCGCCGTCGAAATGGTTCACGGGTCGGCGGGCAGCTCCCAAATCGGTATCAAGAAGAATCTTTGGGCGCCGGCAGCCGTCGGCCGGGATTTCGACTTGTCGCCGACGAGCCTGAGCTCGCTCGAACCGTTCCGCGAGCACATCACGATTGTCAGCAACTGCGACGTTCGGAACGCGGAAGCGTTCACGGCGCCGGAAATCGGGGGCGACCACTTCCGGTCGAGCTCGGTGTTCCTCACGCAGATGCACCCGAAGCAGACACAAGGCTCTGACGTCAAAGTCGGAACGTCCCTCGATCAGTATTACGCCCAGAAGTTCGGGCAGGACACGCCGATTCCCTCGATGCAGCTCTGCATCGAGAACGTGGATCAGTCGGGCGGCTGCTCGTACGGGTATTCCTGCACCTACACTGACTCCATCAGCTGGATTGGCGCGACCAAGCCGGGCGAGCCAGACAAGCCGCTCCCGATGGTCCGCGATCCCCGCGTCGTCTTCGATCAGCTGTTCGGCGTCGGTGCGACGCCGGGCGAGCGGCGCGAACGCCGCGCCGAGGACCGCAGCATTCTGGACTGGCTGTCAGGATCCGTTGCGCGGCTGCAGAAGGACCTGGGAACCGCGGATCGCGCGCGTATGAGCGATTACCTCGACAACATCCGCGAGATCGAGCGCCGGATTCAGAAAGTCGAAGCCTACAATCGCAGCGGCGAACCCCGCGAGCTGCCGGGCGCGCCGATCGGCGTGCCGGATTCGTTCTCCGAACACGTCAAGCTGATGTTCGACCTGCAGGCGCTCGCGTTCGCATCGGATTTGACGCGCGTCTTCGCGTTCAAGCTCGGCCGCGACGCCTCGAACCGCACGTATCCGGAGAGCGGCTTCAAAGGCGCGTTCCACTCCTCCTCGCACCACGGTGAGCGCGAGGATCGCATCGTGGACTTCTCGAAGATCAACACGTACCACGTCAGCATGATTCCGTATTTCCTCGAGAGGTTGAAGAACACGCCGGACGGCGACGGCAACCTCCTCGAGAACACGCTCGTGTTGTACGGCTCACCGATGGGCGATTCGAATCTGCACAACCACAAGCGCGTGCCGCTGTTCCTCGCGGGACACGCTGGCGGCTCGCTCAAGGGTGGGGTGCACGTGCGCGCCGCGGATGGCACGCCGCTCGCCAACGTCATGCTGTCGGTGCTCCACAAGTTGGGCGTGGACGCGCCGTCATTCGGCGACAGCACGTCGGAATTCGATCTGAACGCGACCGCGGCGGCGACGACGGTCGCGTAAGAGAGTCGGGTAGGTCAGGTGAGTCGGGTAGGTCAGAAGCGCCCGCGGCCATACCGAGCGAGGGCCTGTGAAGCCCGAGTGAGGTATCAGCGATAGAACGCGCTGGGGGTGGGGCCCCAGCGCCAGTGAAAAAAGTTGACGCTTATGTTTCGAAAATTCGCGTTGGTGATCGTCGGTTTCGGGTTCGCGATGTCCTCGCTGATTTCGGCGGCGCCCAGCGCTGCTGTCGCCGACGCCGCCCAGCAGGGCGACCGCGACGCGGTCAAGGCGCTGCTCAGGCAAGCCGCCGACGTCAACGCCGCTCAGGGCGATGGCATGACCGCACTGCACTGGGCCGCGATGAAGAACGACGCGGACCTCGCGCAGACGCTCCTCTACGCCGGCGCGAACGTCCGTGCGACGACCCGTATCGGCAGCTACACCCCGCTGGTGCTGGCCGCGCAGAACGGCAGCGCGGCGGTCATCAGCACGCTCGTCGCGGCCGGCGCCGACGTGAATTCGAAAACGGGCAACGGCACGACCGTGCTGATGCTCGCGGCGGCGTCCGGCAACGTCGATGCGGTGAAAGCCTTCGTCGACAAGGGCGCAGACGTCAGCGCCCGGGAACCGGTTCGCGGACTCAACGCGGCGATGTTCGCCGCGGCAGCGAACCGCGCGGCGGTCGTCACATTCCTCGCGAAGAACAAGGCCGACTTCGCCGCGACCAGCCGTGTCCTCGACCTGAACGGTCTCGACCGGGCCAAGATGGGCGACGTGCTGTTCGGTAATCCGGCGCCTCCGCCGCCCTCGGGCGGCCGCGGGTTGAGTGAGGGGTCGCAGGGCGGGCAGCAGGGGCGGAACGTCCCCGGCGGCCGCGGATTCCAGGGCAAGGCGGGCATCGAGCGGCAGTACCAGCTGAACGAGCTGATTTACGCGCAGGGCGGGCTGACGCCCATGCTCCTGGCCGCGCGCCAGGGCTACACCGAAACCGTCAGCGCACTCCTGGAAGCGGGCGTCGATATCAACCAGCGGAGCGCCGGGGACAAGACCACGGCGCTGCTGATTGCCACGATCAACGGCCACTTCGATCTCGCGAAGCTGCTGCTCGACCAGGGGGCGGATCCGAATCTTGCGTCCGAGAACGGGGCGGCTCCGCTCTACGCCGCGCTCAACTGCGAATGGGCGCCGAAATCGCTCTACCCGCAGCCGCGTGCGTACCTCAACCAGAAGGTCTCGTATCTGGACCTGGTCACCGCGCTCCTCGAGAAGGGCGCCGATCCGAACGCCCGACTCCGGAAGAAGATCTGGTACTCCGGCTACAGCTTCGACCTGTCCGGCGTGGACGAGATCGGTGCGACCGCGTTCTGGCGCGCCGCCTACGCGAGCGACGTGGCGGCGATGAAAGTGCTCGTCGCGCACGGCGCCGACCCCAACCTCCCGTCGATGAAAGGCGCTGGCCGTCCGCGTACCGGTGATGGCGAGCGCGAAGCCGTCGACATCGCCAAGACGCCGGCCGTTCCCGTCGGCGGCCCGGGCGTTCCTCCGCTCGTTGCGGCGGCCGGCAGCGGGTACGGCGAGGGCTTTGCCGCCAACTCGCATCGGTTCGCGCCGACCGGCATGCTCGTGGCCGTGAAGTATCTGGTTGAAGAGCTGCACGCGGACGTCACCGCCAAGGATCACGAAGGCAACACCGCGCTGCACAACGCCGCGGCCCGCGGCGACGTCGAGATGATCAAGTACCTCGTGTCGAAGGGTGCAGACGTGAAGGCCGTCAACCGCGAGGGCAAGACGACCGCGGACATGGCCAACGGGCCCGTGCAGCGCATCCAGCCGTGGCCCGAAGCGCTGGCGCTGCTCGAGTCGCTCGGCGCGAAGAACAACCACAAGTGCGTGTCGTGCTGAGGCGCGGCGTCCCGATCGCTTTCGGGATCGCCGCCCTGGCCGTTGCATCTCTGACGGGCGCTGCCGCGAAGCAGCGCCTGAATCCCGTCATCGATCTCCTCGAGCAGGGCAGGCCGGTCTTCGGCGTGTACGCGCCGAGCCCGTATCCTCCCGGCCGCCGCGGTGCCCCGCCGCCGACAACGCCGCCGAAGCCGCCGATCGAGCTCGCGCGCGAGGCGCTGGCGTACGAGCGCGGCGACTTCCTGTTCAACGGCAGTATGGAGGACAACGTCGATCGCGCGCTGCCGGCGTTCGCCGAGTTCGTCAAGGCCACGGCGGAAGTGGGACAGTTGACCAAGACACCCTTTCTGCGCCTGCCGCATCCGCTCATCATCAAGACGTCGAAGATCGCGGCCGACCCGCCGGCCAGGGTCATCGACAACATCAGCCGGCAGCTGAACCTGGGCACGAGCGGCATCATGTTCGTCGAAGCCGAAAGCACCGACGAGGTGCGCGCCGGACTCGCTGCGATGCGGTTCAAGAGCAACGGAGGTACGCGGCCCGATGCCGTCGGATCCGCGCCTGCGTACTGGGGCATGAGCGAGCCGGAGTACAAGCGCAAGGCGGACCTCTGGCCGCTCAATCCTGACGGCGAACTCATCAACTGGACGATTGTCGAGAGCAGGGAGGGCCTCGCGCATGTGCGCGAAATCGCGGCCGTGAAAGGCATCGGCGTCCTGTGGCCGGGCGCCGGCACGCTGCGCCAGGTGTTCTCGTCCACCAATGCGGCCGGAGAACGCGTCCTGGATCAGGCTGGCTGGGAGAACGCCATTCAGCAGGTACTGGCCGCATGCAAAGAGTTCAAGATCCCGTGCGGCTATCCCGCGAACCCCAGCGACATCGAAACACGGATGAAACAGGGCTTCAGCGTGTTCGTCATGGGCTGGGGCGAGGCCGGCTTCAGCGCCGTCGATATCGGGCGTAAGGCGGGCGGCCGCTAGTCCCGGAATTGCCAGTCCCCCCGGTCAACCGGGAACCCTTCCACGCCGTCTAACGTATCAACACACATCGGCGTCGAGCCCGGAGGGGACATGTCACTGTTCAATAAACTGTTTGGGAAGTCGGAACCGCCCAAGACCCGCGTTCGTGTCTGCGTCGAGTGCGGAATGCCCGTTGCCGAACACAAGGACTGGTGCTCGATTCTCCGCGGTCAGCGGGAAATGCAACTCGCCGCGGCCGCCAAGACTCCTCAGCAGGCATCCTGAGCAAATAAGCCCAGCTCCGTTCCCTTCACGCGGCCGGCCGTGCGCTGGTTTTTCAGCGCACGTGACTCCTTCCGGCCGCGTCCCGTCCGCTTCCGAGGTCTGGCATCACCATCCCTCTAACCCCTGTAACGCTGTAACGCTGTAACGCTGGACGCCCCGCCGACACTAGTTGTGAATGCTAAACACGTTGTTCATTCGGGAGACTCTGGAAACAATGGGGGTTACCACACCAACCCGTTGTCTCTGGAGGGTCCCCCGAATGACATCTCATCGTAGCGCGAAGACCAACGTGTATCAGCGTCAATTGCTCATCCATCGGGTTCGTCAACACGGGTGGACGCAACGGCAAGCCGCTGAGGCGCTCGGCATCAGTGTACGGACCGTGGCGAAATGGCTGGCGCGGCACCAGACGGCGTTGGCCGATCGCTCGTCGCGACCACGGCGGCAGCCGCGTCGCACCCGCGCGACCGCCGAAGCGGCCATCGTGGCGCTCCGTCGCACCCGCGCGACCGCGTGGCAAATCAGCGCGGCGTTGCGGATGCCCCGGTCGACGGTCACGCGCGTCTTAGCCCGTCGGGGGCTGAATCGGCTGGCGTTGGTCGAACCGAGCGGCCCGGTGCAGCGCTATGAGTGGCCGCACGTCGGCGACCTACTCCACCTCGACCTGAAACGCCTCGGCCGCATCGTCGGCATCGGCCATCGCATCCACGGCGATCGACGGCGGCGAGCGCGCCGTGTGGGCTGGGAATTTCTGCATGTGGCCATCGATGACGCCACGCGGCTCACCTATGCGGAGATCTTACCGGCCGGCGATGCGCGGGCCTGCGCGGCGTTCTTACGCCGTACGCTCACCTGGTTTCACCGCCGCGGCGTGCGGATCCGCCGGTTACTCACCGACAATGCGATGGCCTACCGGGCGCGGACCTTCTGCGATGTCTGCCGCACCTGGGCGCTTCGTCAGCGCTATACGCGGCCCTATCACCCGCAGACGAACGGCAAGGCCGAGCGATTGATCCAGACGCTCTTGCGCGAGTGGGCCTACCGTCGACCTTATCTGAGCTCGGCGCGCCGCACGACCGCTCTCGGCCCGTATCTGCGCTTCTATAACCACCGGCGACCGCACGCGAGCCTTGGTCGGCGCTCGCCGTGGACGCGTTTCCTAGAGGCTGCCTAATGAACAACCTCTTTGACATTCACAACTAGTGACGTGCTGGACAGCGCATTCGAGGGCGGCCAATTCTTTGGCCTCCCGGCCAGAATGCTGATTCTGTGAAAGCAGGCTTGCGGTTCCGGTCTACGCTGCCGCTGTTTGGTGAGGACTCGATCATGGATTCGCGACGCCTCGTCCTGATCGCGCTGATGCTGATGGTGCTCGCTGTGCTCGCCGGCGTGGCGGCCACGACCGTGCTCAGTGCGCAAGCCAGCCCGGCTCCCGTCGACGCGCGCTGAAGATGTTCGGCGGCGTCAGTGTTTGCGAGTGACCTTCGTCTGGTCGAAGTACCGAAACGGGTTGCCGCCAGAATCGACGACGGAGAAGGTTGCGGTCACTTCGTACGCGCCGTCGCTCGTCCCTGTCACCATTCCGGATTCTTGAACGGAGATCGACGCCGCGGCTGGGCCGCCGACGAGCGCCTCACGCAGCGGGCGGCCCTGCATCGACGACGGGACGGCGATTCCGAGGAGTGACAGGAACGTCGGCGCGAAGTCCACGTTGGCGCTCGGCACATCGATGACGTCGCCGTGTTTGAGATCGGGCCCGGCTGCGATGAGCGTGTTGTGAATGTCCCAGGGGCTCGAACTTCCGTGTCCTGCCGTCCCGCCGGACGCGGTCGATCCCCGCCAGCCGTTTGCATTCGTGGCGTCGGTCCAGTCCGGCGAGAACAGAATCTGTGCGGACCGTTCGTGCTGCCAGCGGATGGCGTCGAAGGACAGCGTACCTGGCACGTGTCCCTCGAGCGACCCTGGCGTCTTGGCTCGAGTGAAGATGGCGCCGACCTTCGGCGTGCGCTGGAGCGCGCCGGCGATTCCAGCGATGGCGGATTCGTCGCCATCGCGCACGTAGATGGCGCCGCCACCCGAAACGATGCGTTGCGAGCCATCGGGCAATGCGCGCGCGAAGGGCTTGAGGATAGTCGCGACGTCGGGAGCGCCGGTATAGGTTGAGAACCCGTGGTCCGAACTGACCCAGATGTCGTAGTCGTCAAGCAGGCCCGCGGCCTTGAGGCCGTCCTGGATTCGCCCGATGTGCGCGTCCACGCGTTTCAGCGTGGCGACGGTGTCCGCGGCACCGATGCCGTGGTCGTGCGCTGCGGTGTCGAGGTCGCTCAGCCAGAGCACCGTGACGGACGGGTCGACCCGCGAGAGACCAACCTGCAGGAATGCATCGACGGCATACCGGTCGAGCTCGCCCGCACGCGCACGCTCGGTCGGCGGCGGGCCGAGACGTTTCAGGTCTTCGGCGAGGCGGTCGGGCTGCGCGAATTGATAGTGGAGAATGGCGCCACCCGCGAGGGTGTGATTGTTGAGGAACGCCGATCCACTCGATCCCGAACTCACCACGAGCAGCCGTCGTCCGGCCGCCTGCAGGGCCTCGGCGAGCGTCGGCGCCGTCAGCAGGCGCCCTTCGGCTTCGGCAATCTTCAGGAGGTTGCTCCTGTCCGCGGTATCGAGGAACTTCGTCGGGTCCACCTTCGGAAAAAACACGGAATTACCCATCAGCCCGTGCGTTCCGGGATACGCGCCGGTCGAAATCGAGGACGCGTTGACGCGCGTGACTGTTGGATACACCGAGTGGTGACGCCGAAAGATCACGCCGCGCTTTCCAAGCGTCGTGAGGTTGGGCATGACCTCGGGCGAAACGTAATCCGGGCGCAAGCCGTCGACGATGATCAGGAGGTGACGATGCGTCGCCGTCAGGGGAACCGCGACGAAGACCGCCGTTGCCGCCGCCGCGAGCGCGGCACAGATCCATCGAAGGCGGCGTCGGGGATTGTGAGTCATCGGTGACACAGTAGCTCCTCGGCGCGACATTTCCAAGACGGGTCGGATGCGGGAAAGGTACACTCATCGGCCGTGTCCCGCGAAGACGCACTGGCCCTGGTCTGGCGGCTGCTCACGGCCGCGCGCAGCCGCGATCTCGCGGAGGTGGGCGACTGTTACGCCGAGGACGCGGTTGCCGAAAGCCCCGCGTTCGGCGAAATCAGAGGCCGCGACAACATCGTCGCCAGCTGGGGGAGGCTCTTCTCGTCGCTCGCCAATATCACCGTCGACGTGTCGACCGTGCTCGTTGATGGCGATCGAGTCGCGGTGCTCTGCACGCTGACCTCCAGCGATCTGCCCAGCTGGTTCGGGCGCGCCTCACTCGGCGTCCCGATCAGCTATCGCCTGGTCCTGCTCCTCACCATCGCCGGGGGCCGGGTGGTGCACGATCAGCGGATTTACGACAGCGCCGGTCTGCTCGAACGACTCGAGAAAGTGCGCATCGACCAGGAATTGGAGACCGCCGCGGAAGTGCAGCGCGCCCTTCAGTCCCGGACGACGGCCGCGGGTTCGTTCTACGAGTCGGTCGGCCATTCGGTGCCGTGCCGCGCCATTGGCGGCGACTTCTTCGATTTCATCGACCTGCCGTCCGGGAGTCTGGGAATCGTGATGGGCGATGTCGCGGGCAAGGGGCCGGCGGCTGCGCTGCTCGCCGCGCTGATTCAAGGCATGCTCGAAAGCGACGTTCACGCGGACGGCCCGGCAGGCGTCCTGACGCGCGTGAACCGGCGTCTCATCGCGCGCGATTTCGGCGCCCGGTTCGCGACGCTGGTTTACGCGGTGCTGTCACCGGATGGCCGTCTGGTGTATTCGAACGCCGGCCACAATCCTCCCGTGATTCTTCAAGGCGTACCAAGGCTTCAGCCGAGCGACGTGCGGCGCCTGACGTCGGGCGGCCCGATCCTCGGGACGTTCAGTTCGGCGTCATTCGACGAGGGCGTGGTCGAGATGCGGCGCGGCGACGCACTCGTCATGTTCACTGACGGCCTGACCGAAGCGCGCAACGCAAACGACGAGGAGTTTGGCGAGAACCGCCTGCTCGAGTGTCTTGTCGAACGACAGGGCGACGGCCCTGATCTGCTGCTCGGTCGCATTTTCGACGCCGTGCGGACGTTCTGCGGGAAGGAAGAGCAGCGCGACGACATCACCGCAACCGTCTCACGCTTTCGATAGGCGCCGCCAGCTGAGGTCCCATCCCGATCAGGCGGCGCTCGCGTCCGCGCACTCCGCTAATGCTTGTGGTCGTCGTCGTGGATTTGCCCCGGATTTCACCGGCGGGATGTGGCGAGCCACGGATCGAACACTGCGGTCGGTCGCAGGAATGAACACTCTCAACGGTCGAGTAGGCGCCGATGAGGTAGTGCTGGTGGCCGCATGATCCGTTTTCAAACTGACCCGCGCAATCATCTCCTCAGGAGACTTCCCGGATACGAGTCGTCAGGTGTGCAATTCGGTACTTCGAGGCGTCCTCAACCGCGCTAGCTTGCCTACATGACCTATTCGTCGAAACCTCACGTACTGGTCGCCTCTCTCGTCGCTCACGCTGTCTCATTGAAGGCGGCCAAGGCCACGCTTGGCACACGACGGTTCGGTGGCGAGCTGGTGCCTCGAGTAATGACGCATTCCGTGCAGCGCGCACTGGCCCAGAAGACGAGCCGAACTCACCGTCGGAATACGAAACGGCAGCGGTAACCGACGTCTTCGAGACGGCCGAGGAGTTTTCGGGCCGTCCCCATTCGCGAATCATGCGCACGTCATGCGAAAACTGGAATCTCCGGGGTGCTCGCCGGCCCCGCCACGGCGGCGGCAGAGAAGGCCGCGAAGCAGGTCCCTTTCAGCGGTTCGATCCAGGGACATGAAGACGACGTATTCCAGGGACCTCCGCCCGGAACACTGGTGGTCAACGGGAATGCCAACGGAATCGCTACCCACCTTGGTCGATCTACATTGCTTTGGAACGTTACCGTGACCCTCGCGAATGGTTCGGGTGTGGGGGGCTGTCAGTTGATCGCAGCCAATGGAGACAGCATCTTCACTACGCTTGTCGGCCAGGCCGAGCCGACGGACACACCCGGTCTTAACCGTATTGTGGAAATCAACACCATCACAGGTGGCACGGGTCGATTCTCGGACGCCGCAGGGAGCTTCACCATGGAACGCTTGGTGGACCTGACGACAGGCTTCACTTCCGGTTCGTTCCACGGGACCATTACTTCCCCAGGTAGTCGGCATTAAAGTAGGAAGCTTGTCTGGCGAATCATGTGGTTCATTGAGGACATCTTCGGTCTTCCAGAGTCGGCACTTGGGCGCGCCTATGATCCGGGGAGGCGGCCGACGGGCTTATCGCCAGTCACGCCCCATACGACCGCGGCCGCGTCGCCCGTCGCATACCGCGTGAACCACGCGCCCGTGGACGGGCGCCACACGGTGTAGTCACTCTTGCCGTCACCATCCCAATCGCCGGCCACCGGCACGTCCCCAGGCACACCCCAGTTGACGACGATCGTCGCGCCGCTCGAGGCGTTGATGAACCACTGACCCGTGCTGGGCCGGAAGATCCCGGCGTCCGCTTTGCCGTCTCCATCCCAGTCACCGGCGATCGGGATGTCGTTTGGCGCGCCCCATTGCACGGTTGGCGATCCTCCGCCCGACAGCAGCACGAACCATGCGCCGGCACTCGGACGGTAAATCACGAAGTCCGCCTTGCCGTCGCCATCGAAGTCCGCCAGCAGCGGTTGGTCGCCGCTCACGCCCCAGTTCGCGGTGCGCGTGCCTCCGCCCGATTCCTTCACGAACCACGTGCCCGTGCTCGGCCGCCAGATGACGAGATCGGCTTTGCCATCGCCGTCGACATCTCCGGCGAGCGGGACATCACCCGCCACTCCCCAGAACTCTGTCTGGACTGTGTTGTCGCTGGAATCGACGATGTACCACACGCCGTTCGATGGGCGCCAGACCGCAAGATCCGCCTGGCCGTCGCCGTCGTAGTCCCCGGGCACATCGACGTCGGTCGCCACTCCCCATTTGGTGGCGGTCGGATCGCTGCCGCTCAACACATACCAGATGCCGGTGCTGGGGCGGAAGACCGTCCAATCGGTCCGACCATCATCGGTGAAATCGAACGGCGCGATCCTCGTCGGCCGCTCGAAGGCGCCCATATCGCAATGCGCGCCCGCTCCCGTGGATCGGCTGACGCCGCGTTGATCCTGACCGGACACGGGTGACGCGGCGCAGGCGGCATCGTCACCTGCATCGATCGCCGGGCTGTCCTTCAGCAGGGCCATCGTCAGCGTCGGGCCACCGTGAGTGCCCAGCGCGCCGAGCAACGGATCGACCCGCCGGTCGCTCGGCTGAATGAAGCCGCACGAGGTGCCGGGAAATTCGAGATTGTTCCCAGATTCCGTGGCCGCCCGCACGAGGACGCAATTCGCGGATATGCGACCGGGGCTGTTTGCGACGATCGTGTTCTTCACGCTGAGTGGGGGCGCACTAAAGTAGGCGAACTCCGCAATCGCACCGCCGGACTTCGTCGTTGTGTTGTCGGCAATCGTCGCGCTCACGAGCGAGAAGTTCATGAAGCTGTGAAAAGGACCAAAATCCGCGATCATCAGTGCGCCGCCGCTCGCGCTCGTGTTGTGCGCGATCGTCGAGTTGGCGATGATGACAGAATTCCCAAAGGCGTCGTTACCCGCGGCAAAAATGCCGCCGCCACTATTGACAGCCGAGTTGTAGGAGATTGTGGAACGCGTGATGGTGGCTGAGGTACCCGGACCCAGTACAGGCCTCCGCCGTGTACGAGCTGGCGTTCTCCGTAATCGTCGTGTCCACCAGGGTCACTGCTGTAAACCCAAACAATCCGGCTTCAATCGCGCCTCCGTTGTCGCCATTACAACCTCGGACGACGACGCGATTGAGCGCGAGCGCACCCTCAACCAAGATGCAGGCCTTGGAACCGTTCTGCACCGTGACATCATTCAGCGTGAGCGATCCAAGGCCCGGAGCAACGCTGAAAGCGCGATCGATGTTGTTCGCGTTGATGACCGCCGCCGCGGCGCTGGACCCATTGACCGTGATGTAGGTGCGGCCTACTGCTCCGATGTCGAGGTCGCCGACCTCGGCGCCTCCCGAACCCGGGATGGTCAGAGTGTAGGTTCCGTCGGGAAGAGTGATCGCGTGCACACCTGTGAGGGCATTGGCCTCCTGCACGGCCGCTCGCAGCGAGCACACACCATCGGCCGTGGCGCACACGCCGTCACCCGGCAGCGCGTCCACGGCATCGACGGTACCTGTTGACCACGAACGTCGCTCCGTTCGCTGCGGCGGGCAATGCCACAAACGTTGCGACCATGACGAACTGTTTCATTGATCTCGCCTTGAGCGCGATGGTGGCCGCGAGGGCGCCGAACAACATGTCCATGCTGCCTCCGATCGATCGTTGTCCTTCTGGCCCTCGTCGATGCGGAGTCCCGGGCCGGGGTGCTATGGCGTGCAGATGGACACACGGTCTGGAACCGAAGTCGTCGTGTTTTAAGCGACCTCGCGACCCACGTCACGCGCGCAAACGGTCAGCGGTGCCACAGGGCGGCGAGCCAATCGGGGAATCGCAACAGCCAGATGAAGGCAAACCAGAGCGCGTAGCTGACCACCACGAAGCCAATCGGCACGATAAGCACCCACAAGTGCGGCGTCCATGTGGATGGCGGCGGCTGTGTGGGCTCGTGTTCTGACAGTTCGCTACCTCGGATCGGGCGCCCGATCATCCGGCCTGAGCCACTTCCACGCCCGCTCCTGATCCAGAAAGATCCTGATTTCGAGCGGGATGCCCTTCAGCTGGATCAGCTTTTCGAAGACGCGCGCCACCGCAAACGCAATCGGTTTCGCCGTGACGATGGCGAGTTTCCGAGGGCCGCGGCGGCCGCTGGCAGCCAGATGCTGTCGGAGGATCGCGACGATCTGCCGTAGCTCAGCGAGCTTCGGCGTGGATTGGGCTTGAGCGATGTCAAAGAGCGCGCCGGTGCAAAGTTCGTAGCAGGGGTCTTCTAACCATGCGAGCATCGTTTCAACACGTTCGGTCTGCGTGATCACCCCGTGGCCACGAATAAACAGCAGTCGGAAGTCCGGATAGATGCAGAAACGCATGGGCATGGCGTGCATCACGTTAGCATGTGTCGTATCAGTGTGTGCGGGTCATCAAGTTGCCCGCCGGCACGGCGCCGCTTCAACGAGAAGCTGCGCGCGAATGGGAAGACTGTTGCCATTACCATCGCCCGCACGGAGCTCTTGGCGGTTAAACCCCGTGCGAGCGATGACTAGCTAAAAGGAGAGCTGAAGTGTTGCCAGGGTCCTAAGACCCTGCAGAAACTAATGGAGCCGGCGTCCGGGCTTGAACCGGAGACCTCGCTGATTACGAACTAGCGCCAGGCGAAAGTCAGTGGACCTCCGTGGATCTAAATCATATGATGGCGCATGCCATCGACAACGCTCGTGCTGACGACCGACCAACGAGCCGACCTCGAAGCGCGCGTGCGATCGGGACGCGGTCGTGCGGATGCGGCGCGACGGGCGCGGGTCATTCTGCTGCTCGCCGAGGGCTGCAGCTACGCCGCGATCGCCACGATGACCGGATGCAGTTCGCGGACGATTGCCCTGTGGAAGCAGCGCTTCGCGAAGGACGGTCTGGCGGGATTGGCCGCCCGCCATCGCGGCTCGAAGCCGACCGTGCTGACGCCGGCCCTGGAAGCGCGCATCATGACGTGGACGCGCCGACCGCCGCCTCATGGCGCCACCCACTGGTCCACGCGATCGCTCGGCCGCAAGCTGGGCGTGCAACACACGATTATCGCGCGCGCCTGGCGCCACGCCGGCCTGCAGCCCCATCGACTCGAGCGGTACATGCGGTCGACCGATCCCGAATTCGAGACGAAGGCCGCGGATGTGATCGGCTTGTACCTCGATCCGCCGCAGCACGCCGTGGTGTTCTGCATCGACGAGAAGACGGCGATTCAAGCCCTCGATCGGCTGGACCCGGTCCTGCCGTTGTCGCCAGGACGCGCCGAACGGCACGGCTTCGAGTACCACCGACACGGGACGCTGTCGCTCTATGCGGCGCTGAACACGCGGACGGGCGAAGTGGTGGGCCACACCGCGGCTCGCCACACGAGCGCGGAATTCGTCGGCTTCCTGCAGACCGTCGTCGAGACGCAGCCCCGACGGCGCGAGATGCACATCATCGTGGACAATCTCTCGGCCCACAAAACGCAGCAGGTCCGGACCTTCTTGGTGGCGCATCCGTCCGTCCATCTCCACTACACGCCGACCTATTCGTCCTGGCTCAATCAAGTCGAACTCTGGTTCTCCAAGATCGAGCGCGATGTCACGGCGCGGGGCATCTTCACCTCCGTCACCGACCTGCGCCGCAAGCTGATGCGCTATATCAAGCATTACAACAAGACCGCGACGCCCATCCGCTGGTCCTACGCGGACCCGTCGCGGAGAATCGCATGACCGCTGTACAACTCGTTAGTACGGTCCACTAGTGGACGTTTTCTCGAATGAGTCCGTCCACGGGCGTCCTGGACTTTCGCCTAGCGTCCATCCGTCAGTGGGTCAGATAGTGGGTCAGAACCCATGGCCGCGATCGCCGCCTGCGCAGGGCGTTATCCCGCAATTCCATGGAGTTCACGCGGGGACGTCGCGACCTCAACTCAGCGGCGCAGCGAGTGATTCGGCGGTCACGGGCGTACCTTCCACGTCGCGTCGACTTCGAATCGCTTGAAACTCCGGTATCGAGCGATGGCCTCTACACGCGCACCTGACGGAGCCACGTACCGCTCGCGCATCTCGGCCGGAACGAGCAAACTGAGCTTGCGGTCGACTTTGAATTGGACGTCGATCTGAGCCTGCACGTCGTTCCTGGCTAAGCCAACAGTCAGTCGGGTCGACACAATAGCGCCGGACTTCGCGTTTGCGCGAAAAAAGCCGCGTGTTGGCTCGTCATCACCATCTTGGTCGCGAATGAACGTTGGAAGTGTCACCTCTCGGTACGCGACGACGACGTCTGCCCCGTCTGAGTGCGGCGCGTCGAACACGAATCGACGCTGGTTATCGGCTCGCAGGAAAAGCAGCACAAAAGTCGGAACGTTGACCGTGCGACGAATACTACCGATGTTGAAGCGGGAACTTTCTTCGTCCAGGGCGCGCCATTGGTCGACAGCGCTTCCGAAGGGCAACTTCAAAAGCGCCATAAGGCGGCCGACTCGGTCGGGAATTGTCCTTCCATCAACTTCGAAGACATCGCGGAAGCCGGTCCACTGTTTCTCATCGGTGGGGAGCCTCAGAATCGCAAACTCGGAACGAAGATGGCGGCGTCGCAGAGTTACGGCTGCAGATGATTGTGAGTTGGAAGGGACCACATATTGAACCGGCTCGAGCGCGCGCTGTGTGTAATCTTCTTCGCCAACCACGACCGCCAGTTGGCGTTCATAGTCGGCGACATAAGCGCCAACTAACGATAAGAGCCGCGCGGGATCAGTCTGGCATTGCACGCGCTGAAGGAGTGGCGTGACTACGGCGCAAGCGATCAAGAATGGAACACTTTGCCGGAACCCGAAAACAGCTATGCGCATCGCGGCTCCGTGCGATCCTATCCTGATATTCCCTTCAGAAGACATTCGATCGCGTAGCCCAGAAGCATCGCGTACGGACTATAGAGCGCGTCCATCAAACCATCGGCGGCGAGCTTCTCGCCGCCTCAAGTCTTCACCTCTTTCTTCACTGGCTTAGCTGCTTCGAGTAGTGTCTCGGCGGCGGTCTTCCATGGACGGGGATTGTTACCTAAGTGGCGGCGTCTTCTTGTTTTGCATCACGCGCCGCCTTTCTCGACCTCACGACAGTCGCACGCTGCTGATCGCGCTGCATCATCGCCGCAATACCGCGCGCGGTGAATTCATTTACGCACTGCCGGGTGAACAACAATTCACCATTCTCCAGGACGGCCAGATCCAGCCAGCGCCCATGCCGCTATGGTCGCGAAGCTCGCACGTCTGAATCCGACCGTCTTCAAGCTGGACGCGCCAGACTTGCTCGCCAGGGCGCGGTTGCCGGACCGGCCGCGGTCGGGCGCGACCCAAAGTGGGCTCTTTTACTGATTGACAACCTGTCGAGCTTCGACACAGGATGGCCAGCCTCAGCCGTCCCCTTGGCCCGAGGCGATTTTCACAGGAGGCTCACGATGAAGAACAGTCACGTGGTGTGTACGGCGCTTGTCCGTGCGGTCGTCATAATGGTCCTTGTCTCGCTGTCAGGCGCAAACCCTGTCGAAGCCCAAGTCAGCAAAAACCCGCTCGTCGGCCCCGTGAACGTCACGGATTTGGACAATCCTGCGCGGTCTCCGTTCCAAGCGCTTCTCTGCGGGTCGTTTCCTTCAGGGGGCAACCTCTTGGACTGCCAGGGGCGCCCCAGTGTGATCAATGTGCCGTCGGACCGCCGTCTGGTCATCGAATACCTCTCGGCACACTGTGTCCTTCTCGGTGGCATTACCGGCGTGAGTGTGGCCTTGGAAACGGTCGTTGGAGGCGTGAACGCCGCTTATGATGTCCACCTCTGGTACACCCCAGTTCGGTACCTCCACAGTCGAGGGTAGTCACCTGACACGGATCTATGCCGACCCGGGCACGGTAGCCTTTATGGCTTTCGGGAGCGGACAGAACGGACAGACTCCGGGTAACTCTCAGTGCCTCCTGGCGGTGTCGGGATACACTGTGACGCGCTGAAGGCTGCGTTCATCGTGCAAAATGGCACCGCCGGTGCCACATGATCGCCGCTTGGTGAAGTCGGTGGCGATCATGACGACGGGTCGCGCGTCGAGGCGCAGATGTCTCGCGCCCGGCGTAGAGTCGTCGCGCAACTCGCAGGACTGCACCCGCCCGGTTTCGTTGCGCAGCCGCCAGTCCTTCGCCCACTCAATTGCGGACTCACGCGCCTTGCCAGTTCAGCAGCAGCCGTGCTCCTCCTGCTTGGATAGACACGGCCGATCGGCGTAGGAACAGAACACGCAGCAATCGCCCGCCTTCGGCTTGAGCTGCGCTTTGCAGCCCACGCATTCGTAGAAGACGACGCAGCAGTTCGTCGGCATCGTTTCGACGGCCTGATGTCCGCACGCGGGGCACGTGATCGTAGTCGTCAACGCCGTCATCACACGCCGCCCTTCTCGATCTGTTGCCGTCAGTCTTTGGCCCACTCGTTTTGGCAGCTGAGCCCAGCGCGCCTTAAGAATTTCGATAGGTCTTAAGCGTTTCACATTCGTAATTGGCGCGTTCGCGAGCCTAACGACCAGTCTGCTCTTGACTTCGATCCAAGCTCAGCCTCAGCATTCGGCTTGAGCTCATCAAACAACGAAGACTCCGCCAAACTCGGCTTTCAGTAGGAGCAGCGAAATGAACAGCCGCCGAACGTTTCCGCGTATCCGCGCCGCCTTCGCCGTAATCGTCGCAGTTCTACTGACAGCCAGAGTGGTTGCTCTCGACAGCAACACTCCGTTGAACGTCGTTGTGAATTTCGGCGATCCCGATTTTTCGGTGGTTCCCCCCGCCAATCACGTTCTGATTCCCGACGATGCACTAGTCGGCAAGGACGGGACCGTCACGTACATCGTAAATGGGGGCGGTCACGGAATTGCAATTTATCCAGTTAGCGACAACACGACACGTGACGACATTACCGCGCAACTGTGCGCTCACGTTGCGGGGGCCCCCTGCGGGGATCCCTCATTCGCTAACGGAGACGTCACGATTCGGGATGGCAAGAACGACGTCATCATCATGTCAGGCACAAATCCCCCGTTCTTTCGATTGGACGATCCGACGAACAGGCTGCTCGGGACGTCGACTCAGATCGGCACAGTCGTCGGTGCGTTCCTCACTGGCGCGACTCCGACAGCCTCCGGCACGCTGCTGCAGGTTCGGTTTCCTAAGAAGGGCCGCTATCTCGCTGTCTGCATGAATAGAAGCCACTTCCTGAACGATTGGGAGTTCGGGTTCATTTCTGTCCAGTAACGGAACGGCCCGCTGTTGCGCACGGAGCCATTCGGCAGATGGCTCCGTGATCAATTCAAGTTATTCAGTTGTCAAATAACGCGAGTGCCTGACGGCGGGCGCGCGATGTCGTCAGGCTTCGAGCCACACCTGGGTGCCGAACCAACAGGGTTGCGCATCGCGGCACAGCGAAATCTCGACAAGCTCGGCTTCTAGGATTTTCGTTCTCAGCGTAGGCACCGGGGGACCAAATCGTCATGGACGTGCTCGCTAGCCGAGCGATACGAACCCATGCTGGAGACGGGCATAGGGCAAGCCCTGGCGCACGTTCGCACGCCTGACGATGCTGTCGGCTTCGTCACTCGGTACCGCAAAGCGACCAGGGCGCGCGAGTCCGCGATCGAATGGGCAAGAGATTGGCGGGGCCTTCAGGGAGCAGGGAGGCGGCTAACCGACGGCTCTAGCAGAACTGCTGCGGGTAACCCATCGAGGAACGCGCTCGGCCCCGGCACGCGTCTAAGAACGTCTCGCATCCCGCTTGGACTTTCGCCCGTCGTTGTGTCCTCGGAGGAGACGCCGCGAGGTGTCCCCAAATGATGCTCCGAAGCGAACGAGCGCCCAGACAAGGACCGACAATGCGAGACTCGCGAGAACCGCGACGAACAGTAGCCTTTCGTAGGCAGAAGGGTTGGTGGGCAGGGCGTCAGATTTCAGTCTGACGTCCACCGTCGTGTAATCGAAATTGGTTTGAACGACGCCTCCGACAAGAACGGACGACGGCGGCAAGTGATACTTCGCCACAACGTACGTCCGAGCGCGTTCTGCCCGAGCCTTAGCGGCGGCTGCGTGATCGCCACTCGCAAACCAATTCAAATGGACCGCAAGACCCTCTCCTCCCGGAACGCCACGAGGCTGTCAAGCGTATCGATCCAGTCTTGACTCAGGATGTCGCTATCAGGACCTTCGGCTCCCTCGTTTCTTAGCTCGATCGCCGGCATGAGCCACGGCACCTTTCTAGAGACTGTGGTCGTGGATATTTGGCTAAGCGCGGCACGTTGGCGGAGAAACACAAAAGACAGGAAGCAAAAGCACACGAGAGCGGCCACCGTGGTCACGGCTAGCGCTCTCTTCGAGAGTGCGAACGCAGCAGAAACTTTCCGCGCGTCATGTTGAATCACTCTGCGAAGGTCGATGCCGTGAATTGGTGCTAGTTCAGGATGCAACGGGAATGTCCAGCCGTACTCCCTCATTTCTTCGGAGCCTTTCGCAGGGTCTGTTATCCGACTCACCCTGAATACCTACTCACACGTCGGCCAGGAACTCCAAGAGGAGGCCGCCCGGCAAATGAGCGCGGTGCTTTGGAGCGGCGCGGAAGCGTGAGGGCATCAGTCAGGGCATCAACTGAGCCGTCAGCGTGGAACACCCAATATGAAATCGAGATTTCCTTAGGGAATATGGAGCCGGCGTCCGGGCTTGAACCGGAGACCTGCTGATTACGAATCAGCCGCTCTACCAACTGAGCTACGCCGGCTCATCGGCAGGACCCGCAATTCTACCACGGCGATCAGTGCAGCTCCGCCCAGACCTCGCGTCGCACGAGATCCCGCATACCCGCCGAACGTTCGCTGTTCGCTTTACGCTTCGCCTCCTCGGGGACCACGCGCGCGGTCGCGGCGTCGAGACCCGCGCCGAGCGCCTCGGCAGCCGCCGCGTCTTTCAAGCGGAAGATGCGGAGATGCGTCCAGTCAGTCGTCGTGCCAGGCGCCGGTGTCACCGTGCGGACTTCCTCGAAGACGCCGGCGCGCCGCGCGTTCTCGTCGATCGGCTCCGCGACGCTCTTGATGTAGTTCCCGGACGTCTCGGCCTGGCCGGGCTTGGCGCGCCAGTAGTACGCGACGAACACGGCGCCGCCGGACGCGGATGGCTGCGGAATCGCGTGGCCGACTTCGACGGACGAGACAACGAGGAACGCGACGAACACGCTGCGAATCATGTGAGGTACTCCGCATCTGAGACGGGTTCGAGCCACTCGGTCGTCAGGTTGACGTTCACGGCGAGGTGCACGCCGCGCTCGCCGGGAACCGCCCCGTGCCAGTGCTTCTCGCCTGGCGCGAACACCGCGGCGTCGCCCGTTTCCAGATCCATCGCGACACCGCCGGCGGTCTGCACGCGCACCTGTCCCTCAACGATGAACAGCCATTGGGGACCCGAGTGGATGTGCCAGTTGGTGCGTGCACCGGGCTCGAAGACGACGCGGTAGACGTGCACCGGTGTTGACGTGTCGTCAGCCGCGACGCGGCAGTCTTCGCGGGCCCCGTGAACGTCTTCGCATCGGCGGCGTTCGGCGGCGTGTCGGCGGCGCGAAAGACCTTCATTTCTTTTTCGGCCGGGACATCGGGCCGCGGGTCGGGCACGAAGCCGTCGCGGTTCGGCATCTTCACTTCGGCAGCGTCGTTTCGTTCATCACGTCCTGCTCGGCAACGATGCCGTTGAGGAAGAGAAGGTAGGCGGTGGCGCCGTAGACCTCGTCGGTCGTCATCGTGCCAGGGTGATCGAACGGCATCGCGCGGCGAACGTAGTCCCAGAGCGACGTCGCGTACGGCCAGTAGCTGCCGACCGTCTTGAGCGGCGCCGCCGTCCCGCAGCGATGCCCTGCCCGCCCGCCGACGAGGACGTCCTGCGGGCCCTCGATGCCCGTCGGGCCATGACACGTGACGCAGCGGCGGGCGTAAATGTCCTTGCCGCGTCGCGGCCGTCGAGCTCCGGCCGGAAGGCCGCGGCCGTCGGGCAGCGACCTCGATGTCGATCGCGCTCAGTTCGCCGGGCGTCGGCGTGCGGCCGACGCCGAATGAGGGCGATTGAGCTCGAAGCCGTCGCGCTCCAGAGTGCCGCACCGCAGGCAACCCAGACCACCGCAGGGCCGCAGCTACGCGCGATTCCCATTGCGTGACATTCCCGTCCGCGCCGACCTCCCACAGCTGAATCGCGTTGTTGTGGTAGTTCGAATTCACGCCGCGGACGGCGACGAGCTCCGCGAGCGTCGGCTGCACGTAACCGGTTTCGTCCGTGCATCTCGACGCGATGACGTGTCTCACGTCCGTCCCACCGCCAGGACAGGCGGAAACGCGTGTGCGCGATCGGAAGCACGGGCATCTGAAGGTCGGCGCGTGTCCAGGTGCTGCCGCCGTCGACGGTGACGTCCACGTGAGAGATGGCGCCCTGGCCGCTCCACGCGAGTCCGGTCAGCTCGTAAAGGCCCGCGCCCGGCAGCGCGTCGCCGCCGGACGGACGGGTGATGAGCGACTTCGCCTCCATCTTGAACGTGAACTGGCGCGCGGTGCCGTCGGGCATCAGGTCGGTGTATTTCGACGTTTCGTCGCGCGTCATCGCCGGCTGGTCGAGGACTTTGACCCGGCGCAGCCACTTGACGTTGACGTTTCCTTCCCAGCCGGGTACCAGCAGCCGGATTGGGTAGCCCTGCTCGGGCCGAAGTGGTTCGCCATTCTGACCGTACACGACCATGACGTCCCTGAGGGCCTTCTCGATTGGCAGGCTCCGAGCCAGACGGCAGGGATCGGCACCCTCCGCGAGGATCCATGAACCTTCGGGCCGTAAACCGCATTCCTTCAGCAGCACCGCCAGCGACACGCCGGTCCACTCGCTGCAGCTCGTCAACCCATGTGCCCGCTGTGCGTCGGCCTCGCCCGATCCACGCCATTCGCTCGAACTGTTCCCGGAGCACTCGAGGAAATGAATGCGCGACATCGACGGCAGCTTCTTCAATTCGTCGACCGTGAAGACCAGCGGTCGATCGACCAGGCCGTGAATCGTCAGCGTGTGCGTGGACGGATCGAGATCGGGCACGCCGGCATGGTGACGCTCGAAGTGCAGTGACGAAGGCGTGATGATGCCGTACGTGTCGTGGAGCGGTGTGCGGCTCGCGGCTTCCTCGAGTGGCACCTTCGTGTTCTGGTTGACGAAGCGGCCCGCCTTTTCGAAGCGCGCGCGCGACCCGTAGGCGCTGACCGGCGCGCCGAGTGCGCTCGGCTCCGCCGCCGGCGGCTTCCTGCACGCGGCGAGGGCCGCGCCCCACGCCGCCCCGAGTCCGAGAAACCACCGGCGCGACCGCGAGCGCCCACGCGGGGAACCCAGAGTGAAAGTACGCCGGAGCGGGAAACCCGGAGTGAATGTACTCCGGGGTGGGGCCCCCGGAGTGAACGGCCCCGGAGTGAACGGCCCCGGAGTGAACGGCCCCGGAGTGAACGGCCCCGGAGTGAACGGCCCCGGAGTGAACGGCCCCGGAGTGAACGGCCCCGGAGTGAACGGCCCCGGAGTGACGCCCTGGAGCGGAGCGCCCGGAGTGAACGGATCGTCCGGCTGCATGGGCGGAATTATGCGCTATGATGCTTGTTTAGGCCATCGCCAGGAAAGCTACCAGTGGAGACCGCCGATCTGGTCGTGCGCGGCGCGCGCACGCACAACCTGAAGAACATCGATCTTACGCTTCCCGTCGGGCGGCTGATCATTATTACAGGCGTCAGCGGCTCCGGGAAGTCCTCGCTCGCGTTCGATACTATCTACGCGGAGGGCCAGCGGCGGTACGTCGAATCGCTGTCCGCCTACGCGCGCCAGTTTCTGGAACGGATGGAGAAGCCCGACGTCGATCGGATCGACGGAATTGCGCCGGCGATTGCCATTCGTCAGAAAAACAGCATCCGCAATCCGCGCTCGACGGTCGGGACGACGACCGAGATTCACGACTACATGCGACTGCTGTTCGCCCGCGTGGGGCGGACCTGCTGCCGCAACTGCGGCAAAGTGGTCGTGCGCGAGACGGCCGAAGTCGTCGCGCGCCAACTCGGAGACCTGCCATCCGGGACCCGGCTGCTGCTCGGTTTCGACATCCCCGTCTTCGAGACCACGACGGCGGTCGATGCGCGCGAGGTGGACGAGCTTGCCGAGATCGTCGACGAGGAGAACGGCGACGGCAAAGACGCGTCGAACGGGCGTGAGGCCCCGGGCTCCTCGGGGCCGACGGCGGCCGCCGTGGCGGCGACGATCGAGGTTCTGAGAAGGAAAGGGTTTGCGCGCCTGCTCGTGGACGGAGGCGCCGTCACCTTGGATGAGGTGAACCCGTCAACGCTGCCGGATCGGTCGATCTTGAACGTCGTCGTGGATCGGATTCAGCTGGGCGATGAAGACCAGCTCCAGCGCCTCACCGATTCCATCGAGACGTCGTATCTCGAAGGCGGCGGCGCCGCCTGGGCTGTCGAGGTCCCGCACACCGCGAGTGGAGGTGCCGGCGGAACCGTTCACCGGTTCTCCGAGCGCTTCGAGTGCCGCAACTGCGGCATCGCGTACGAAGATCCGCAGCCGCGCCTGTTCTCGTTCAACAACCCCTTCGGTGCGTGCCCCACGTGCCACGGCTTTGGCAACATCATCGAGCTCGACATGGACCTCGTCGTGCCCGATCGGACGAAGTCGATCAGTCAGGGCGCGATCGAGCCGTGGAGCAAGCCGCACTACCGGACGCAGCTTGCGGACCTGAAGAAGGCTGCGAAGAAAGCGAAGATCCGTCTCGATGTGCCGTGGGCCGAGCTGACTGACGACGAGCGCCGCTTCGTCATGGACGGCGACGACGATTTCGACGGCATCCGTGGATTCTTCCGGTGGCTCGAACGCAAGAAGTACAAGGTCCACGTCCGCGTCTTCCTGAGCCGGTACCGCGGGTACCTGACCTGTCCGGATTGCGGCGGCGCGCGGCTCCGCAGGGAAGCGCGTGACGTTCAGGTTGCCGGCCGCACGATCGACAAGGTGTCCGCGCTCACGGTCCGCGAGGCGCAGGGCTTCTTCAAGATTCTCGATCTCACGCCGAAAGAAGAGGCGATCGCGGAGAAGGTCCTGAAGGAAATCCGCCGGCGGCTGTCGTTCCTGAGCGACGTCGGCCTGGACTATCTGACCCTCGACCGGCTGTCGTCCACGCTGTCAGGCGGCGAGGCGCAGCGCATCAACCTCGCGACGTCACTGGGCTCGGCCCTCGTCGGCACGTTATACGTGCTCGACGAGCCGTCCATCGGGCTTCATTCGCGCGACAACCTCCGGCTCATCGAGATTCTTCGCCAGCTCCGCGATCAAGGCAATACCGTGCTCGTCGTCGAACACGACGCCGACATGATTCGTGTCGCCGATCACATTGTCGATCTGGGTCTGGGCGCCGGCGAGCAGGGCGGGCGCGTCGTGTTCTCGGGAACGCTCGACGGGCTGTTGCAGGAGCCGCGCTCGCTGACGTCGAAGTACCTGCGACAGGAGCTTGCCATCCCGGTGCCGACCTCGCGGCGGCGTGGGACGGGACAGAAAGTGCGGCTGCTCGGTGCAACCGAGCACAACCTGAAGAACGTCGACGTCGGGATTCCGCTGAACACGCTGACGTGTGTGACCGGTGTCAGTGGTTCGGGCAAGTCAACGCTGGTCCACGACGTACTCTACGCGGCCATCAAGCGCGCGAAAGGGGGCTGGGATAAGCGCGTTGGCGCTTTCAGAGCGCTCGAGGGCGCAGAATACATCAGCGACGCCGTGCTCGTGGATCAGGCGCCGATCGGCAGAACGCCGAGGTCCAATCCGGTGACGTACCTCAAGGCCTTCGATCCCATTCGCGAGCTGTTTGCCGCGACGAAGGACGCCCGATCGCGTGGCCTGTCGGCGAGCCACTTTTCCTTCAACGTGCCGGGCGGCCGCTGCGAGGCGTGCCAGGGCGAAGGCGAGGTCCGCGTCGAGATGCAGTTTCTCGCGGACGTCTTCGTGCCGTGCGATCAATGCGACGGCAAGCGCTTCAAGCCACAGGTGCTGGAAGTCCGCTATCGCGGGCGATCGATCCATCAGGTCCTGGACCTGACCGTCCGCGAGGCACTCACGTTTTTTGGCAGCTCGCCGAAGGTGCTTCGACGACTCCAGGTGCTGGACGAAATCGGCCTCGGCTATCTGCGCCTCGGGCAGCCGGCCACGACGTTGTCGGGCGGCGAGGCGCAGCGCATCAAGATCGCCGCGCACCTGTCATCGCACAGCGGCGAACGGCTCCTCTATATCCTCGACGAACCGACCACCGGTCTGCACTTCGACGACATCGCGAAGTTGCTCACGGCGTTCCGCAAGCTGCTCGAAGCGGGGCATTCGCTGCTCGTCATCGAGCACAACCTCGACGTCATCAAGACGGCGGACTACATCATCGACCTGGGGCCCGAAGGCGGCGAGGACGGCGGGTCGATCGTCGCGACGGGCACACCCGAGCAGCTCGCACAGATCGACGGCTCGCACACGGGCCTGTACCTTCGGCCGGTCCTGGCCGAAGGCCGGTCGCACGCCTACGCCGCGGGCCGCTAGGTGCCGCTCGGCTGAAGCGTCGCGCTCCTTACCACAGGCCGCGAGGTGCGGTATGGCGGGCGAGAGCCCCGCTGCCGATAAGAGGATGGAGCGCCATCGGCATCCACCGGCGCGACTGGGACAACACCATGTTCACTTCGCTCAACGTGATTTCACAGAATCGCGCCCGCCGCTTGGTCCTGTTCTCGGCTTTCACCGTGGCGCTGGCCGCTCCGGGTATCGCCGTGGCACAAATCCAGTTCGAGCAGGCGATCCAGGATCTGGCCAGTGAGAACCCCGCCGTGCGGCTGAAGACCCTTCAGGCCCTGCGCGATGCCGGGTATCCGGAAGCCGCTGTCCCGGTGTCGAATCTCATCATCGACCAGCAGGATTCCATTCAGCTTCAGGCGATCGCGACCGAGCTCGACCTGTTCCTCGCCGACAAGGTCACGTCGCGCAAGCACGGTGATCCGACGGTCGAAAAACGTTCGTCGCTCAGCGCGGAGGCCGCGTTCGAGAGCGGCCCGCTCGTTGTCAGTCTCCGGCCGGTGCCTTCCGAAGTCCTCGAACGCGTTGCGCGTCGCCGCGCACGACGAGAATCCACGGGTCGCTGCCGAGGCCCTGTATGCGTTCGGTGCGCTCGCCTCACAGCAGGAAGGGGCCGCGCGCCCCGCGCTGCAGCGAGTCAGCGCAGAGGACCTCGCGTCGCTGCTCGAGGTTCGCAGCTCCAAACTGCGCGCGGGTGCGGCGCAGGTGATCGGCCGCTTCTACGCGAGGCGTCCGTGGGACCCGCCCGTTGACGCGTCGATCGGTGACGCGCTCCTGGCCGCCCTGAACGACAGAGACGGCGGCGTCAAGGCTGCCGCGATGCAGGCGCTCGGCGACGTCCGTTACGAGCCCGCCGTCCAGGTGCTGACCGAAACGGTCACGGCACACGCCAAAGGCACTGACTTCGAAGCTGCATTCGATGCGCTGGCCCGAATCGCCAGCCCGTCGAGCGCGCCGCTCCTCAAGGAACAGCTGGCGTCCAAATCCATCGCGTGCCGCACGATTGCCGTCGAGGGTCTGGCGAGGATGCACGGATTGGTGAAGCTCGGCGAGATTCAGACCGCGCTCCAGAAGGAGCGATCCGACGAGGTCGAGCTCGCGATGTCGTTTGCGGCGACGATGCTGGCGGATGCGCCCATCGATCAGATTGGCGAAGCCCTCGTGCGTTCGAGAGTCCACGATCAGGCTCGACGGTATCTCGTCGAGCTCGCAGCAGGCCACGCCTCGCGCTTCTCGCGGCACGCCCAGGACCCCGATTCGCGGATTCGCGTCGAGGTCGCCGAGGTTCTGACCCTGGCGGGCGATCGAAGCGCGTTGCCGCTCGTGACGCCGCTCGCCAGCGACCAGGATCCGGCGGTCGCATTCGCGGGAACCCGCGCGGTTGCCTGGCTGCGATCGGGCGGCACCGGCAAACCAGCCTCGTAAGCGTGATACAAGATCGAGGCAGCGCCTTGAAGCTGCCTCGACCCTTTTACAACCGTCCCACACTGGACGTCGCCCGCGATCTGCTCGGCAAAGTCCTGGTCCACAACCGCCGCGGCGTCGTCACATCCGGCATCATCGTCGAAGTAGAGGCGTACATCGGCGAGAGCGATCCGGCGTGCCACGCGGCGCCAGGACCCACCAGACGCAACCGTCCGCTCTATGGTCCGCCGGGCTTCGCGTACGTCTACCTGAATTACGGTATTCACAGGCTGGTCAACTTCGTGACCGAGAAAGAAGGCTGCCCGGCCGCGGTGTTGATCCGCGCGCTGGAGCCGCTCGATGGTGTCACGACGATGCAACGACGGCGGGGAACGCCGATGAAAGGGCGGCGACGTCTCGGCCTGGGTGGCTTCGAAGCGGCGGAGCTCTGCCGCGGGCCCGGCAACCTGACGATGGCGATGGCGATTACGCAGGAAGAAAACGAGCTGGATCTGCTGGGAGACCGGCTGTTCGTCGACGACCGAGGCCTTCCGGCGGGGCCGATCGAGTGGAGTCCGCGGATCGGTATCCGTGTCGGGACCGAGCGCCCGTGGCGGGCCTTCATCACGGGTCATCCGTCGGTCTCAGGCCGCGCTTGACGAAGCCCCCCCGGCGGCGCGACACTATGATTTGTGGTCGGTGCCACTTGCATGTGTTGTTGCTGTTGTTGTTGCGGGCTCATCAGCCCCCGCACCAATGGTCTAGCCGCGTGCATACCGACGATCACCCGATGATCTGACCGCACACAGAACGGCGAACCCAAAGGCCCGGGAGGCTCAACCTCCCGGGCCTTTTTCTTTTTATGCGCAAGCTGTTACCGCTCTTTCTCGATCTGGTCGGGCGTGACGTGCTCCTTGTCGGCGGGGGACCGGTGGCGTCCGCCAAGCTTCGACAACTTCTCGCGGCCGGTGCCCGCGTTCGAGTCGTCTCGCCTCTGGTCCTGGCGGATATCGATCGTGTCAGTCAGTCGGCGGACGTCCAGATCGTTCTCCGGACGTTTCAGCCGTCGGACCTCGACGGCGTCTGGCTGGCAGTCGCAGCGGCCACGCCTGACGTGAATCGCGCGGTCGCGAACGCTGCCGAGGCGAGGCGGGTGTTTGTCAACGCAGTCGACGATCCCGATAACGCGACGGCGTATCTGAGCGGCGTCGTCCGTCGAGACGATGTGACGATCGCGATTTCGACGAGCGGCGACGCACCGGCGCTGACCTCGCTCGTTCGCGAGGGCCTCGATGCTGTGCTGCCGCACGATCTCGGCGACTGGGTCGAGGCCGCGCGCGAGCAACGCGCGGAATGGCGGCGTGACCGCCTGCCGATGGATTCGCGAAAGCCCCTCCTGCTGCAAGCCCTCAACGATCTCTACCCGACAACACTCGACCGTGACGCGACCTCGAGTCGTGTGCCCTGGCTGAGTGGACCCGAGGATTCATGGCTCTGAACGGACGTGTAGCGCTGGTGGGCGCCGGCCCCGGCGATCCGGAACTCCTGACCAGGCGCGCGGTCGCCCGGTTGCGCTCCGCCGAACTCGTGCTCTACGACGCGCTGGTGGACGAGCGTATCCTCCGCTTCGCGCGTCGCGCGCGGCGGTTCTATGTTGGCAAGCGTGCCGGCCGCCATGCGATGACCCAGGAAGCCATCAACGCGTTAATGGTTCGAGCCGCCCGGCGCGGACGCCGCGTGGTCCGGCTGAAGGGCGGCGATCCCTTCGTCTTCGGCCGCGGCGGCGAGGAAGTGCTGGCGCTTCGGCGTGCCGGGATCGCGTACGAAGTCGTTCCGGGAATCTCGAGCGCGATCGCAGCTCCCGCGGCCGCGGGGATTCCCGTCACCCATCGAGGCATCTCGACCGCGTTTCTCGTCGTCTCGGGGCACGACGAGCAGAGCGTGGCGTCGGCCACCACGGGCCTTGCGCCCAATCGCATCACACTCGTCGTGCTGATGGGGCTGAGTCGCGCGAGTGCGATCGCCTGGCAACTTCTGAACAACTGCTGGTCGCGTGGAACACCGGCGGCAATCGTGACCGACGCGTCGACGCCGGCGCAGAAAGTGTGGCGCGGCACCCTCGACGATCTCGCCGCCGGCCGCCACGCGGAGCAGGGTGTCACTACGTCCTCGGCGGGCACAATCGTCGTTGGCGACGTCGTGACGGTGAACGTGCAGGCAGCGCTCGACGAGGCGCTGGCTTGCGGGAGCTGAGGATGTCCGTCATCGACGATCCGAAAACATTCGGTCGCGCGCGGCTGTCGTTTGCCGACGCGCACGACATCGACGAGTTCGTCGCCACTCTCGAGCGGTTCGAGCGGGGCGACATCACGGCCGATCAATGGCGACAGTTCCGCCTCGGCCGGGGCACCTACGGCCAACGTCAGGCCGACGACGCGCAGATGCTGCGCGTGAAGATTCCGCAGGGCGTATTGAGCGCGGATCAGCTCGAGGCGCTGGCGGACGTCGGCGAGCGGTACTCGCGCGGCTTCGGGCACATCACCACCCGCCAGAACGTCCAGTTTCATTTCGTCAAGCTGCATGACGCCGAACCGGCGATGCGCCTCCTTGCCGACGTCGGCCTGACGACGCGCGAAGCGTGCGGCAACTCGGTGCGCAACATCACGGCGTGTCCGTATGCCGGCGTCGCAGCGGACGAGCGCTTCGACGTGACGCCGTATGCCGAGGCGCTGACCCGGCATCTGCTGCGCCATCCGCTCAGCTCGACCTTGCCGCGGAAATTCAAGGTCGCCTTCGAAGGCTGCCCGACCGATCACGTGATGACCTCGATCAACGATCTCGGCTTCCGTGCCGTCGTGAGCGATCACGGTGGCCGCGGGTTCAGGGTGACGGCCGGCGGCGGCACGGCGATCATGACGCGGTCCGGCGGGGTGCTCCACGAGTTCCTGCCGGCTTCGGAGATTCTCCGTGTGGCGGAAGCCGTGCTGCGAGTCTTCAAGCGATTCGGTGACTACCAGCACAAGCAGCGGAACCGGATGAAGTTCATGATCCGCGAGCTCGGCTGGACGCGGTGGCGCGAGGAATACGAGCGCGAGCTGACGGCGTGCCGCCTGCAGGGTGACGTGCCGACGCTCGACATCGATCCACCGGCCGCGGAATCGAAGCTGGACGAGGCACGCGACTCGGCACTGTCGGTCGGCGACATCGCCGCGCGAGTGGCGGCCGGACGCATCACCGGACCCGGCCTGACGCCCGCGATTGTGCCGGTCTACGAGCCGGGCGACGAGGACTACGCGCGGTGGCGCGCCACGAACGTGCATTCGCAGAAGCAATTTGGGTACGTGATGGCCCTGGCGACGGTGCCGCTTGGCGACCTGACGAGCGAGCAGATGCGTGTGCTCGCGCAGCTGTCTCGCGCCTACGGCGACGGCTCGGTGCGCGTGACGCCCGAACAAGACCTCGTCTTCCGCTGGATCAACTCGTGCGATGTCGGTCAGCTGTATCGCCGGCTGGCGGCCGCCGGGCTCGGGCTCGCGCAAGCCGGCACGGTGGCGGACGTGACGAGCTGCCCGGGCGCGGAGACGTGCCGGCTGGCGGTGACGCAGTCCCGCGGACTCGGGCGACTGGTGGAGGATCATCTGCGGGCGCGGCCGGATTTGATTGCGGCGGCCGATGGCGCGCGGATCAAAGTCAGCGGCTGCCCGAACGGCTGCGGCCTCCATCACATCGCGACGATCGGGTTTCAGGGAAGCGTTCGCCGCCTCGGGTCGAAGGCGGTGCCCCAGTATTTCGTGATGGTCGGCGGCGGCGCGACCGACGGCGGGGCCGCATTTGGACGCCTGGCGGCGAAGATTCCGGCGCGGCGGATTCCGGAAGCCGTCGATCGACTCATCGGGCTCTACGCCAGCGAGAAACAGGAGGCCGAGTCCGCGACGGCGTTCTTTGCGCGCGTCCCGCTCGAGCGGGTCAAACCCGTGCTCGCCGATCTGGAACGTCTGGAGGCGGGGGACGCCGCCCAGACTGATTTCATCGACCTGGGCGAGGTGGCAGAGTTCGCGCCGGAGGTGATGGACGGTGAGTGCGCGACATAAATCAGCCTATTTACATACGTCGATGTAGTTGATATAGTCCGCAGGACAACTGAATACGCACTTCTTTATCCAGAGTGGCTGAGGGACAGGCCCGACGACGCCACGGCAACCACGCGAGCGCAACAGTCGCGGTTCAGGTGCCAATTCCTGCCTCGGGTCCGGCGCCGCCAGGTCGGCGGCACGAACCGCGGGGAAAGATGGAGGAGGATGTCCGTGACCCGCGTCGCTCTGCTTGGCTTTGGTACCGTTGGATCCGCCGTCGCACGACGGCTTCTTCCCGCGAACCCCGCGAACCAATTCTTCAGCTACGCCCTGACCCAGATTTTCGACCGCGGCGCCGAGCGCAAGCGCGGCGCGCTCGATTTGCATGCAAAAGCCGTCTGGACGTCCTCTATCGACGACGTCCTCTACGGCGACGCGGATATCGTCGTCGAAGCGATCGGCGGCCTTGAGCCGACGGCCGAGTGGATCCGTCAGGCGCTGCTGCACGGCAAGTCGGTCGTCACCGCCAACAAGCAAGTCGTCGCACGGCACGGTGCGGCGCTCTGGGCGCTGGCCGCACGCCAGGGCCGCCAGTTTCGATTCGAGGCGGCGGTTGGCGGCGCCATGCCGATCGTGCGCGCGATCTCGGACGGCCTCGCCGGCGATCGGCTCACGCGTATCGTCGCGATCCTGAACGGCACCACGAACGCCGTGTTGTCACGCATGGACACAGACGGCGTGGCGTTGCCGCAGGCGCTCGACGAGGCGCGCGCGAAAGGCTTTGCAGAGTCGGATGCCGCCCGGGACCTCGACGGAGACGACGCGCGGGCCAAGCTCGCCATTCTCTGCGCGCTCGCGTTCGGCATCCGCGTGGACGCGGACGATATTCCGGCAAGGACGACCTCGGCGATCAACCAGACGGATTTCCGGAAGGCGCGGGCAGCCGGCGCGACGATTCGTCAGCTCGCACACGCCGAGTACGACCGCGAGCGTTCCGTCCTCACCGCCTGGGTCGCTCCCGTCGTCGTCGCGCGTGATTCGGTCTTCGGCCGCGCCATCGGTCCGGAGAACGTGGCCGTCGTCACGGGGGAGCATGCCGGCGACATCACGATATCGGGGGCGGGCGCCGGCGGGGGGCCGACGGCGGTGGCGATCATCAGCGACATCGCGGCTGTCGCGCGGGATCGTTCCGCCATTGTTCCGCCGCCCAGGCTGACGTCGGACTTCAGCATCCGCCGTCAGCTCGCGTGCGGGCGTTCACATGTGTTGACGTCGATTCTCGCGGAGGCCGTATGAGCGCGCTCATCGGGTTGCAGTGTCACCTGTGCAAGACCACGTTTCCTCTCGAGGCGTTGTACGCCTGCGATCGTTGTCTCGGTCCGCTCGAAGCGGTGTACGACTACTCGGCCGTTCATCTGACGCGCGGGACCATTGAGCAGCGCCCGAAGAACTTGTGGCGGTATCGGGAACTGCTGCCCATCCTCGGCGAACCACGGACGGGATTCAATTCCGGCTTCACGCCTCTCGTGCGCTGCGATCGGCTCGCCCGCCGCCTCGGCATCAGCGAGCTGTACGTCAAGGATGATTCAGTGAATCATCCTTCGCTGTCGGTACAAGGATCGCGTCGTCTCCGTGGCCGCGACGCGTGCGCTCGAACTTGGCTTCAAGGTGCTCGCGTGTGCGTCGACGGGCAACCTTGCCAACAGCGTCGCGGCGCATGCCGCACGGCTGGGCGTCGAGTGCTGCGTGTTCATTCCCGACAACCTCGAAGCGGGGAAGCTTCTCGGATCCGCGATCTTCAATCCGACGATCCTGGCGATCGCCGGCAATTACGATGACGTGAACCGCCTGTGCAGCCAGGTCGGGGATCGGTACGGCTGGGGATTCGTCAATATCAATCTGCGGTCGTACTACGCGGAAGGCGCGAAAACCTGCGGCTTCGAGATCGTCGAGCAGCTCGGATGGCGCTACCCGAAACATGTCGTCGCGCCGGTCGCGGGGGGCACGCTCTTGCCACGAATTCTGCGCGGATTTCGGGAACTGCGCGAAGTCGGCCTCGTCGAGGGAGACCTGCCGAAGATGCACGCCGCCCAAGCCGCGGGCTGTGCGCCCGTCGTGCGCGCGCTCGAAGCGGGGATTGAATACCCCGAGCCGGTTCGGCCCGACACCATTGCGAAGTCCATCGCGATTGGCAATCCGGCGGACGGCTATCAGGTCGTTCGAAGCGTCAGGACAACCGGAGGGACCGGAGTGGCGGTGTCGGATGACCAGATCGTCGATGGGATTCGGCTGCTGGCCGAAACGGAGGGGATCTTCACCGAGCCGGCGGGGGGAACGACCGTCGCTGCCGCCGTCGATCTGATCAACCGGGGCGTGATTCCCCGTGACGAGCCCACCGTCATTTGCGTGACGGGCAACGGGTACAAGACGAGCGAAGTCGTGGCGGGACGCCTGGCCGATCCGGTCCGTTTGTCCCGTCGTTTCAACGACTTCGAGTCATGGCTGGAAGCACGGCAAGCGATTGCATAACTCGTTGTTGACGAGCTGGATCCACTGGGCTACCATCGCTAAAGGTCGTTTAGAGTACTTTAGCGAACAGGAGTTCCATAGTGCGCAAGGCTTTCCCCCAGGTAGCCTTTGGCCTATTTGCCTCGATTGTCCTGGCGATGCCCGCCAGCGTCGAGGTTGCCGAAGCCCAAATCCCAAGTAACAACGTGTTTTACGCGTGCATCCGTCTGGACCGAGATGGAGACGAGGGGAAGCTCGTCCGTCTCGTCGCCGAATCCGAGCGCTGCGAGCGGCGCGAACAGCGCGTGAAATGGAACGTCCAGGGCCCGGAAGGCCCTCGAGGGCCGCAGGGTCCCCAGGGTCTACCGGGCGTGCCCGGTCAACAGGGTCAACAAGGTCCGCAGGGCGCGCCGGGCCAGCAGGGGCTTGCCGGCACGACCGGATCTTCGGGTCCACAAGGCCCACAAGGTTTCAGCGTGACCGTTGCGCCTGACGACGGAAAGGGATGCGGCGCGCTCGGAGGTATCAAGCTGATCCTGCTCGATTCGCTGGCGCAGCCACTCGAAGGTGCTGATCCCCAGTTTGTCTGCAACGGCGCCGCCGGGGCCGCCGGGCCGGCGGGCCCGCAGGGCCCACAGGGACTGGAAGGCCCTCAAGGCGCGCAGGGCCTCCAAGGACTTCAGGGCGCGCAGGGCGAAGCCGGTCCCGCGGGCCAGGCCGGCCCGTCGGCCGCGTTCAAGCAGGTCAACCTCGCGTCGTTCGTCGCGACGCCTGCGGCCGCGTCGGCCGGTTCGATCACGTTCACCGTCCCGTCAGGCGGAACCGCGCTGGTCCTGGGCAGCGGACTCTGCACGCTTGCCGCTCCGATGGCGATGGCGTTCGAGCTTGGCGGCCAGATCACGCCGGCCAACCCCGTGTTGGGCATCGCGTTCCAGAACCAGTCGTGGGTCTCGACGGCGACGGGGGAGCAGCCGGCCTATCGAAGCGTCGCACTGAGCCGCACATTCACTCTGCCGTCAGCGGGAACGTATCAGGTATTCCTGAACGAGCAGCGCGTGTCGGGGACGGGCGGCGCGACGTGCTTCGTGGCGTTGTCGACGTTCTTCACAGTGAGCACGCTGCCGTAGGCGAATCAGCGGCGAGGCCGCGACGTGGAGGTCGAGACGATGGCGAGCTTGAATTCGACGGGCTTGCCGTTCCGCAGGACCTTCACGACGGCCGTCGTCCCGATTCTGGCGTCGGCCACCAGCCTGGAGAATTGCGCGGGATCGGAAATCGTCTTCCCGTTGAAGCCGACGATGACGTCACCGGGACGCAGGCCAGCCTCGTAGGCTTCCGACCCTCGATTCATCCGGGACACGAGCGCGCCATCGGTGTTCGGCGCGCCGACGTCCTCGGCGAGCGGCGCCGTCAGCTTCTCGACACCGATGTAGCCAATCGATCCGCGACGCACCTCGCCGTACACCATCAGATCGCTCACGACGCGCTTCGCCAGATTGCTCGGCACGGCAAAGCCAATCCCCTGATAGCCGCCGCTCTGACTGAAAATGCCGGTATTGATGCCGACGAGCTCACCGCGTGTGTTGAGCAGCGCGCCGCCCGAGTTACCGGGGTTGATGGCCGCGTCGGTCTGAATGAAGTCCTCGTAATCGGCGAAGCCCAGCTGCGCGCGGCCCGTCGCGCTCACGATGCCGGCCGTGACCGTCTGACTCAGCTGGAATGGACTGCCGATCGCCAGCACCCACTCGCCGACCTTGAGCTGCGCGGAATCACCCCACGGCAGCGAGGGCAGACCGGCGACGTTCACCTTCACGAGCGCGATGTCGGTCGCCGGATCCGTTCCGATGATCTTGCCGCGGACCTCGCGTTTGTCAGGCAGCGACGCCGTGACTTCGGTCGCGGAGGCGCGCACGTTCTCGCCGATCACGTGATTGTTCGTGACGATGTAGCCGTCCGCGGAGATGATGACGCCCGAGCCAAGGCTCATCGACCGGCGATCCCGCGGCGCGAACATGTCGCTGTCCCCGAAGAAGTACCGGAAGAACTCATCGTCCGGGAACGGCGACGACTGGCGCTGGCGCACGACCGTGATGGACGAAATATTCGCGACGCCCTTGACGGCCTGGGCGGCGACGCGCGTGAAGTCGGGGCCCGCGTTCACCGCCGAGGATGGCGCAGCCGCGGGTGCGGCAGCGGGTCGCGTCGCTGGTGCCTGCACGACGGCGTCGACGTCCGCGCGCGACTCCGATGCGGTGCGCATCCGACCGGTGAGGACGAGGCCGGCGGCGAATCCCGCAGAGACTAGAACGATCGAAACGACCAGCCTGCGCAACATTTCATGACACGTCGATTCGACGCGCCAATCGATCGGCCGCTTTCGGAATCGTGACCGTCAGGACGCCATCCTTCAACTCGGCGACGATCGCGTCCACGTCGATCGCTTCGGGAAGCGCGAACGCCCGCGAGAAGTTCCCGTGGCCGCGCTCGACGCGGTGGTACTGCTCGCAGGGGATGTCGTTGTGCGGTCCGACGGACGTGCGCGCGCCGCGAATGACGATCCGACTGTCCTCGACGAGGATGTCGATCTGATCGCGCGTGAGGCCGGGAAGTTCAGCGGTGAGGACGAACTCGCGTGATGTTTCGTAGAGATCGACCGGTGGGGTCCAGCCAGGGGCGTCGGAGCCGACGAGATGGCCGAGCTGTTCGTGCAGCGCGAGCAGATCGCGGAGCGGATCCCAGCGTGTGAACGCCACGTCTGGCATCGTAGCACGGACGGGCCGAAGGCTGGCCGCTCGCGCCCATATGTGCTACGATTCCAAGGATATACGGACAACCAATGGCGTCATCTGTTCAAGCGACACGGCTGCGCAAGGGGATGCTCATCAAGCAGGGAAACGACCTTTTCCGGATCATGGATCTGCATCACCTCACGCCGGGCAACAAGCGCGCGCACATCCAGGCGCGCATGCGGAACATCCGCTCAGGTTCGCTGGCCGACCACAAGTTCCGGGCCGAGGAAGACGTCGAGCGCGCGGTGCTCGACGAGCGTGAGATGCAGTATCTGTACAACGACGGCGATCACTATTACTTCATGGACACGTCCACCTACGAGCAGATCCACATTTCGACCGAGGCGATGGGCGATTCGAAGGACTACATCATCCCGGACGCGATTATCCGGGTCGAGTTCTACGACGTGGAGCCCGTGGGCATCGAGCTTCCGCCGACGGTCGATCTGGTCGTGAAGGAAACCGTCCCCGGCATCAAGGGCGCGACCGCGAGCGCGCAGGTCAAGCCCGCGACGCTCGAGACGGGCCTGGTCGTGCAGGTTCCCCCGTTCGTCAACGAAGGCGACAAGGTGCGGGTCAGTACCAGAGACGGGCGAGTATCAGTCGCGGGTTTAGGAGCTTGAATCTAGTCATTTGATAATTTGATAATTTGGTAATTTGGTAATTTGGTAATTTGGTAGTTGATTAGGATTGACGGATTGAGGTCGATCTCCACTTCAATCAACCAATCAATTACCAAATCACCCGATTACCAAATCACCAAATTCTGATCACATATGGATGTCGTCCGCTCCCGTCCCCAGCACGGGTGGATCGAAGTCGTCACCGGCAGCATGTTCAGCGGCAAGAGCGAGGAGCTGATTCGCCGGCTGCGCCGCGCACAGATCGCGAAGCAGAAGGTCCAGATCTTCAAGCCGGTCATCGACAACCGCTACAGCGACGGCCATATCGTCTCGCACAGCGAGATGCGGATCGCGTCGGAAAACGTGAGCTCCTCCGACGAGCTGCTGTCTCGGGTGCACGACGACACGGAGGTCGTCGGCATCGACGAAGGCCAGTTCTTCGACGCCAATCTCCCGGCCGCGTGTAACACGCTCGCCGATCGCGGCAAGCGCGTCATCGTGGCTGGACTGGATCAGGACTACCTGGGCCGTCCGTTCGAGCCGATGCCGCAGCTGCTCGCGATCGCCGAGTACATCACCAAGACGCTCGCCATCTGCGTCGTGTGCGGCGATCCGGCAAACCACACGCAGCGCCTCGTCGCCAGCCAGGACCGCGTGCTGGTCGGCGCATCGGGCCTGTACGAAGCGCGCTGCCGCCACTGCTTCGATCCACATCTCGCCGACGCCGATCGGCCGGCTGCCGACGCCCCGGCCGCGAAGACGTAGCCTCGGCCGTCAGCCTTGTCGTATCATGCAGCTCCTGAATGTGCAGCCGGTCCTGCTGCTGCTGGGCGCAGGATTTCTCGTCGTCAACGCGCGCGCGATTCTCGAGTACGCGCAGTTCCTCCGCCGCCGCCGCAAAGCGCTCCTGACGTGGCCGCCGCCCAAGCCTCCCCAGTACGCGCTGTCGCTGTCGATTGGCGTCGCGCTCGGCCTCCTCGTGTTCTACAAGGTCGTCTTCGCCCATCGGCAGGCGTTTGGCGAGACGATGATGTTCATCTACTACGCCTATCTCCTGCCGCTCGGACGTCGCATCGGGCGCGGGTTCTACGAGGACGGCATCTGGGCCGACTCGACGTTCATCCCGTACGCGGACGTCGGCGGCATCAGCTGGCGGGAGGGCGAGCACCAGGTGACCCTCCTCATCACCTCACGATTGCGCACTCTTGCACGCCGGCTCTCCGTCCCCGGTGACAAGTACGGTGCGGCGCGCCGCCTGTTGCGCGATAAGATCGGCGACCGCGAGATTCACCTCGAGGGAACGGGTCTGAATCTCGGGGGGCACGACGCGCGCGACAGCATCTAGATCAACCTGGATGTCCAGGTCCGCCTGGAGGTCGTCGCAGCCCTTCCGGGGCAACGGGTTCCCGCCGATAAGAGCGAAAACATGGCCGCACGCGCGACGTGGAAAGGCTTCCTCAAAGTCAGCCTCGTGAACATCCCCGTCAAGGTGTTCCCGGCGACCGAATCGAGCGGAATGATTTCCTTCAACCAGCTGCACGGCGAGTGCCAGACGCGCATTCGCCAGAAGCGGTGGTGCGAGCACTGCAATCGCGAAGTGCCCAACAGCGAAATCGTCAAAGGCTACGAGTTCGAGAAAGGGCGATACGTCGTGCTCTCGGACGAGGATTTCGACAAGGTTCGTCCGGAGTCGACGCGCGTGATCGATCTGGTGCAGTTCGCCGACGACTCGTCGATCGACCCGATGTACGTCGATCGGGCCTACTACCTGGCGCCCGACGGCGGCGTCGCGTCCGACGCGTTCGCCGTGATGCGGGAGGGGATGAAGGGGAAGGTGGGCGTCGGGAAGCTCGCCCTGTACGGCCGCGAGTATCTCGTCGCGGTCAAGCCGCACGAGAACGGCCTGGTGATGTATACGCTCCACCACGCCGCGGAAATCCGGAGCATCGACGCCGTGGACGAGCTCGGCTCGGTTCCCACGAAGGTGAAGCCCGAGGAAGTGAAGCTGGCGAAGCAGGTGATTTCGACCTTCGACGCGCCACTCAACCTCTCGGACTATAAGGACGAGTACCGCGAGGGCCTGCAGCGGATCATCGACGCCAAGATTGCCGGCGAGGAAATCGTCGCCCCGGCCCAGGAAGCGCCGCAGAAGGTCGTCAACCTGATGGAGGCGCTCAAGCAGAGTCTCAACGCCGTCAGCGCCGGGAAGAAGAAGACCGCGAAAGTCCCGGTCGCGCGCCCAGCGGCCCGCGAGGGCAAGCGCAAGCGCGCGTAAAGCCCGAGATCCAGAGAGCTCCTGTTCCGCCACCCGAGTCTGGGTATAGTTGTCAGCCGATGGCGCTGGTGACAACGAGGACCGGGCGCTTGTCGGTCGTGGCCTGCGTTCTGGTGGGCGCCGGCTTCGCGACCTCCGCGCTCGCCACGCCCGTTCTCCGCTCGGCCGACGTCCGGATCACGATGACGTCGCCGACCTCCTGCGACGTCACGATGGACCTGACGGTCGCCGGTGCCTCGGACGTCGATCACCGGATTGAATCCTTCGAGGGCAGCCGCGTTGAACTCATCGACGTGCACGGGGCGCGGCAGACCGGCGGCGTCCGCGCGATCGGCCGTACCGAGTCGCTCGTGTTGAGTCCCGCGCGATGCGCCGTACGGATTCAGCTACCGGGCGGTGCAGTCCGAGAGCCGCGCGAATCGGTGCCCGATCTGGCTGCCGGCGGTGCCGACCGACGGCCGGCCTGGTGCGGTGCATCTGACGATCGACATCCCGCCGACGATGTCGGCTGGGAATTCGATGCCCGGCTTCGTGTGGACCCGTACGCACGGGTCGACAACGCTCGCGCATCTTCCGTCACACGTGATTGTGCCGTTCGCGCCCGAAGGCGCCGCGCGCGGCTGGGACGTCGGACGAATCATGGACGCGATCGCGGTGATGGTCTGTGCGGGCGCCAGCGCCATCTGGGTGTGGCGGGTGAGACGGTAACGATGGGTTTCGGCGCAAGCTTCTACGGGTTCTTCGTCGCCGCCGTCATCTGGCTGGTCGTGTACTTCCTGTGGGCATTCGCCGCCGTCCAGACGGGATGCTCAGTCTGGTGGGTCGAGTAGGTCAGGTGGATCGCGTGGGTAACACGATGGTGCTCACGGTCGTTTCCGCCGCCTACTTCGCGATCGTTCTGGGTGTGGCGATCTGGGGATCCCTCCACACGAAGACCGAAGAGGACTTCCTCGCCGCCGGCCGAACCATCGGCCCGTGGGTGGGCGGGGCCGTGCTGGCCGCGACGCAGATCAGCGCGGGCACGTTCGTTGGCACGCTCGGGCGTCATTACCTCACGGGCGTGAGCTGGATCTGGATCTGGTTCGGTGTCTGGTCGGGATGGGCCATCTCCGCGATCTTCGTTGCGCCCAAGCTGCGGCGGTTCGGCGCGCTGACGGTCGCGGACTATGTCGGGAAGCGTTTCGCCAGCGAAGGCGCGCGCACGCTGGCGGCGGCGCTCATCATCCTCACGTACACGATCTTCCTCACCGCGCAGTTCCAGGCGATAGGAGAGATCGCGTCGGCCATCTTCGGCATCGCGCCACTCGTGGCCATGACGGCGCTGCTCGCGAGCACCGGCTTCTACACGGTGCTGGGGGGCGTACGGTCCAGCTCGTACATCGAATTCGTGCAGACGCTCATCATGGTGGTGGCGCTCGTTCTGGCCGTTCCGGTGGTGATCTCCAACGCGGGCGGGTTGCGGGCGCTCGGCGAGTATGTGGGATCGATCGAGCCGCGCGTCACGGGCTGGTGGTTCACCTGGCGCGAGATCGTCGCCTTTGGAATGGCGTTCGGCCTGGCCATCGCCGCGGCGCCCTACGAGATGACGCGCTACTACTCGATGCGCAACGTGAGCACCGTGCGCTACGCGATTGGAATCGCGCTCGTGGCACAGGTGCTCATCGGTTCGAGCATCATGATCCTCGGCATCGGGATGCGCGCCCTCTTCCCGTTCCTGCCGTCGGCGGATCAGGCGTCCAGCATCATGGCGTCGACGGTCATGTCGCCGCTCGTCGGCTCGCTGTTCCTCATCGCCATGGTGTCGGCGATCATGTCCACCGTGAACTCGATTCTGCTCGTGACCGGCGGCGCGTTCTCCCACGATCTCTACAAGCGGCTCGTGAACCCGCACGCGTCCGAGCGCCGGCTCATCTGGATCAACCGCATCTCGATCGTCGTGCTGGGGGTGATCCCGTTCTGGTTCGCGTCGCGAAAGCTTGCCGACGTGCAGGCCATCGTCGTGGAGCAGGCCAAGTTCATCGCGAGTTTCTTCTTCGTCCCGGTCGTGGTCGGACTGAACTGGCGCCGCGGGACGAAGGAAGGGGCGATCTGGAGCATGGTGGCCGGCTTCGCGGGGTGTCTCGCGTGGACGTTTACCTTGCAGCGCAGCTTCGCGTCGCACGGCATCGACGCCGTGGAAGTGGGCGTCGTGCTGAGCGCGATCACGTTCGTCCTGGTCAGCCGTGCGACCGAGCCGGCGCCAGACGAGAACCTGCGGATCTTTTTCGATCGGAACTGAGGAGGGTGTGGTGACTGCGACGTTTGGCATCTTCACCGATCACGCGCTGGAAACGGCGGCGAGGGCAGCGATCGCGCTCGACGAGCCCCGGGCACTGCTGGATCGATTCTCAACACTGGTGCGCGAGTCGGGGACTCCCGACGAGGACGCCGCCGCCCGCTACATCGTCGAGCGGTTGAAGGCGCTCGGGATTCCCGTCACGCTGCATGCGCCCGACCTGTACATCAGCGTGCCGGAGCGCGCGGAGATTGCAGTCGCGGGGACGAGCGGCTCGAGATCGATCCGGGCGCGGCCGCCCGCGATGGCCCGCTCGACGGGAGATCAGGCGGTCGACGGCGAGGTGTGTTACGTGCCGTCGAAGTTTGCGGCCGGCACGGCCTCGCTGTTCGACGTTCCCGACGCCGCGCGCGGCGGCGCGCAGGCGACGGGCACCGATCCCGTGGAGGGCCGGATCGTTCTGACCGAGGGTTTTTCGATGCCCGGTACCGTGCAGGCGTTCGCGCGCCGCGGCGCCGTCGCGCAGATTTACATTCACCCCGGCGAGCGCATCCACGAAGGCATCTGCACGTCCATCTGGGGTGCGCCGACGCACGAATCCATCGGCCGCAAGCCCGCGATGCCGGTGGCCTGTATCAATCGGCCCGACGGGGAATCGCTCATCGCAGAGCTGCAGCGGGGACAGGTTCGCGTCTCGCTCCGGACGTGGCTGCGCGAGGGCTGGATGCGCTGTCTACTGCCGATCGCCGAAATCCCGGGGACGACCGATCCCGACGAGTTCCTCCTCGTCCACGGGCATTACGACTCCTGGTACGAGGGCATCGGCGACAACGCGACGGGCGACGCGGCGCTCCTGGAACTGGCGCGCGTATTGTGGACGCTTCGCGACCGGCTGAAACGCAGCCTGAGAATTGCCTGGTGGCCGGGACATTCGACTGGCCGTTACGCGGGATCGACGTGGTACGCCGACACGTTCGCCGACGAACTCGACGAGCGTTGCATCGCTCAGCTCGACATCGACTCACCGGGCTGTGCCGATGCCACGGCCTACGAAGAGGTCATGTGGATGGCCGAGGCCGACCCGCTCTGCCGATCGTCCATTCGCGACGCGCTCGGCGTGGCCTCGGAGCGCGTCCGCCCGCTGCGGGCAGGCGACTACTCCTTCAACCAGATCGGACCGACCGGTCTCTACATGCTGTTGTCGAACATCCCGATCGAAGAGCGCAAGCGGCGCGGGTACTACGCGGTCGGAGGATGCGGCGGCAACACGGCGTGGCACACACCCGACGATCTCATGCCAGTCGCGGACCTCGAGATTCTGCGCCGCGATCTCGCCGTGTATGTGACGACCATCGCGCGGATCCTCAACGCGCCGCTGCACCCGTTCGACTACGCCCTTGCGGTCGAGGAGATCGCGTCCGCGGTTGGCCAGTACCAGCAGGCGTCGGGCGGTGAAATCGATTTCGGCTCCATCCTCGAAGCGCTGGCCGGCCTGGGCGGCGACCTCCGCGCCTGGCGCGCGGACGCGGAAGCGCGCATCGAACGGGCGCCGGCCGACGCCGCCTCGCGGCGCCGCCTGAATGGCGTATCCGCCGGATCGCCAGGTTGCTCGTCCCGCTCAATTACGCGCGCGGCGAACGATTCGACCACGACCCGGCCCTCAAGTTCGGCCCGGTCCCACGACTCGAGGCTGCCGCAGGCCTCGCGTCGGCATCCGCCGAGCTCAAACCGTTCCTGAAGGTCGGTCTGGTGCGGGAATCGAACAAGGTGCGCGCGATTCTGCGGGAGGCACGCCGCGAGCTGAAGTGGTCGATGGAGCGACCGCAACCTTAAGGACCGGTCATCCGTCCAACCGTGCACCTATGAACAACCTGCTCGGCGATCTCCGTTACGGCGCGAGGATGCTGGGCAAACGCCCGGGGCTGAGCGCCCTGGCCATCGTGGCGCTCGCGGTTGGTGTCGGCCTGACGACCACGATGTTCAGCATCGTGTATGCGATGGTGCTGAAGGGCCTGCCCTACGACCGGTCGGACCGGCTGGCGGCCATCTTTCGCGACCGTCCCGCCCAAGGCATCCAGTTCATGCCGGTCGGCATCCACGACTTTACCGACTGGCGCGAACAGCAGAAGAGCTTCGACGCGATTGCGGCGTTTTACGCCGAGACTGTGAACGTGAGCGGAAGCGAGGGCCAGCCCGTGCGTTATCTCGGGGCTTACGCCAGCGCGAACCTGTTCGACATCCTCCGCGTCCGTCCCATGCTCGGACGCACCTTCCGACCCGAAGAAGACAAGCCGTCTACTGTGCCGGTGATGATCCTGAGCTACCGGGCCTGGCAGGACCGATTCCGCGGCGACCCACAGGTCATCGGCAAGTCCGTTCGGACCAACAGCGAGATGACGACCATCGTCGGCGTAATGCCGCAGAAATTCGATTTCCCTGGCCAGATGGACGCGTGGTTGCCGTTACGCATCGACCCGCTCGCGTTCCCTCGCGGGTCCGGCCCCGCGCTCGAAGGCACGCAGCTCCAGGCCGTGGCGCGGCTCAAGGACGGCGTGTCGTTCGAAACGGCCCAGACCGAGATGTCCCTCATCGCCAGGCGGATCGCCGCGGATCATCCCGAATCGAACGACGGCATCGGGGTGATGGTCATGCGGCAGACCGATCTCTTCATCGGCCCGCAGGGCAGGTCGATGCTGCTGACGATGCTCGGCGCGGTGTTCGGAGTGCTCCTGATTGCGTGTGCGAACGTGGCGAATCTGCTGCTCGCGCGGACAGCCTTGCGGACCAAGGAGATCGCGATCAGGACGGCGCTCGGTGCCGGACGCCTTCGAACGATCTTTCAGCTGCTGGCCGAAACGCTCGTGCTCGCGGTTGCCGGTACGGCGGCCGGACTGCTCGTGGCGAAGGTCGGCATTGATTTCTTCAACGCCTCCACGGCGAGCCAGGAGTTGCCGCTCTGGCTCGTGGTGGGCTTCGATCCCGCCGTCATCGCCTTTGTCCTTGCGTTAACAGTCTTGAGCGCAATTCTGGCTGGCACCCTTCCGGCGCTCCGCGCCTCGAAGGGCGACGTGAGCGAGATCCTCAACGACGAAGCGCGCGGGTCGTCGGGCCTGCGTCTTGGGCGCATCAGCAAGGTGCTGGTCGTGGGGCAGCTGGCCTTCTCGTGCGGTCTGCTCGTCGCGGCCGGCCTCATGATCAGGACCATCGTCAACGTGGCGCGATTCGACTACGGCTACAACACGGCGAACGTGTACACGGCGAGGCTCGGCTTGTTCGCGAAGGACTACCCGACCCCGCTCGCCCAGCGTCAGTTCTACGACCGCGTGCGGCTGCAGGTCGGGAACCTGCCCGGGGTCCGGACGGCTGCCTACACATCCGATCTCCCGTCGCGCGGGTTCTCGCAGATGCAGCGGCTCTCCGTTGACGGGGTGGCGTATCCAGCCGAGTCGGATCATCCTCGCGCACGGCGCGTCGTGATCACGCCGGGGTATTTCGATCTGTTCGACGTGAAGCCCACGGCCGGACGAGTCTTCACCGACGCGGATCAGGAGGGGCGCCTGCCGATCGCGGTCGTCAACGAGCGGTTTGTCCGGCGATTTGCTGGCGGGAACAATCCCATCGGCAGACGCATCAAGCTCGGGGAGGACACCGAGCCATGGCGGACGATCGTCGGCGTCGTGCCCGACATGCACCTCGGCGGCGCCATCGGCCGACTGGATGCACAGGACGAAGGCGTGTATCTGCCCCTCGACCAGAACGTGATCAACTTCATGAGCCTGGTCGTTCGAACCGATCGGGATCCGATGACGTACGCGTCGGCCATCCAGACCGAGGTCAACAAGGTTGACCCGACGCTTCCGCTCTACTGGGTGCGCTCGCTCGAGCAGCAGTATCGCCTCGACACCTGGTTCTTCCGGGCGTTCGGCACGCTGTTCATGGCGTTCGGCTTCGCCGCGCTTGCGCTCGCGGTCGTCGGCCTTTACGGCGTCATGTCGTTCGCGGTCGAACAGCGCACGCGTGAGATCGGTGTCCGCATGGCGCTCGGGGCCGGGGCTCGAAGCATTCTGCGACTCGTGCTCGGGCAGGGCGCCCTGCAGCTGGCGACCGGTGTCCTGTTCGGACTCGGTTTCGCAGCCGTACTGTCGCGCGCCCTCGGCATCCTGCTCTTCGGCGTCAAACCGTGGGATCCATCGGTGTTCGCGGTCGTCGTGGTGACACTGAGCGTGGCGGGGTTCGCCGCCTGTGTCATACCCGCGACGCGGGCCACACGCGTGGACCCGATCGACGCGCTTCGGTACGAATGACGTGCCTACCGGTTGAGCGCCGTCGATGCAGTCGCCGTGATCACCTTCTTGAAGACCTCGTTGGCGACTCGCATTTCGTCGGCCGTCCCGATCGACACGCGCGCCCAGTTGGTCAGCGGCGGAAAGTCTCGTCCGACGTATACGCCCATGCGCTCGCACGCCTGTCGGAATTCCTTGGCCGGACGCTTGACGTCAGCCAGCACGAAATTGGCTTGTGAATCGCTGACCCGATAGCCGGCGTCCTTGAACGTCTTCATCGTCGCTTCGAGCGACGTCCGGATCTGCTCGCGCTGCTTCGCGACGTGCATCGCGTCCCGAATCGACGCGGCAGCGGCCGCGGTGCTGAGGACGTTCATGTCGCCCGTCTTGCGTGCCGCAATCGCCTTCAGCGTATCGGGATGCCCGATCGCGTATCCGACCCGGAGTCCGGCCATCCCATGCACCTTCGAGAAGGTCCGCGTGACGATGACGCGTGGATACTTCATCGCCAGCGGCACTCCGGTGGCGTACAGACGGATCGACGACGAAGTCGTAGTACGCCTCGTCGAGCAGAATCGTGGTGCGGGGTGACGCGGTGAGCACGTCCTCGACGAACTTCGTGACCGTCGCGCTCGAATGCACCGTCCCGGTCGGGTTGTTCGGATTGCAGAAGAACACCAGCCCCGCGCCGGTCGCCGCCGTCATCATGGCCGGCACGTCCAGCTTCAGGTCGCCGTCGACCTGGATGTCCTTCACCGGCACCTTGATCGCCCGCGCTTTCCGCGCCGGGTTCTCCCAGGTGGGGAGTGGCGCCACGAGATGGCGCGTCGAAGTGGTGAACGCCAGCACGGCGGCCTCGATGACCTCGGTCGAACCGGTGCCAATCAGGACGTTCTGCGGCTCGACGCCCAGATGCTTCGCGATCGCCGCCTGGAGGTCGCGTTCGTTCGCAGGGTAGCGTCCTGCCAGCGGTCCAAGCACGCTGCGCGCAGCATCGAGGGCGGCGGTGCCGGGCCCGTAAGCGTTCTCGTTGGAGTCGATGTGGATCGCGCGTCGGAGGTCGGCACTCTGCCAGGCCGCGTCGAAGGCGTGTGCGTCAGCCGCGGACGCGAATGCCTCGCGGCCTCGGGCCGTCAGCCATTCGGTCGAGAACAAACCCACACCCGCCGCTCCGGCTGTGCGGAAGAACGACCGACGGGATAGCGACATACGGCCTCCTCTGAGTGGTTGACGTTCGAACGCGCTTCACCATAGCAGATTTGTGGCACCGCTCCTTGCGTTTTCAGGGTGCCGCCGAGTCTGCAGGCAGGCCAAACCGCCGGACGCGCCACCGTGCCAGCAACTGGCGCGCGCCCCGGTGCGTGCCAACCAGGATGCCCAGACCGCAGAGAAGCGCGATGGGAATCACCCAGTAACCGCCTCGCAGCTCGGCGTCGGGCGGGACGGGATATTGCACGCCGAGCGACGTCGGAATCCCGCCCGCGAACCAGATACCGACATTGCTCGGGAATATCGGCTTCAACACCGCGATGATCAGAAACGCCATTCCGGTCAGGTAGCCGACGAGCAGGCCGAGCGCGGCGAAGAACCCGGTGACCGTCGTGACCGCCAGGTGCCAGACCGCGCGCATCATCGGCACGACGCGGCCGGTGGTGACCGCCTCGTCCATCGTGCGTTCGGCCGAATACGCCTGGGCGACCCGGAGCGGGGGGCCGAGTTCCCCCAGAATCTTCTCGAGTGCCATGCGCTCGTCCGGCGTGGTGGTGGCGGCGGCGATGCGTTCCCGCAGGTGCGATTCGATTTCGCGGACGGCGTCGGTTCTGACATCTCGCGGCAGGAAAGTGCCGAGCGACCGCTCGAGCACGAACAGATAGCCCCTGACGCGCGACTCGCCGAGGTCACTGAGAGTCATAGAGGAGGCGTCCGATTTTCTCCGAGAACGCGCGCCACTCGGCCTTCATGTCGGCGAGGCGCTTCGTGCCCAGGTTGGTGAGCCGGTAGTACTTCCGCGGGTGTGGCGCTTCGCCCTCGACCCATTTCGCTTCGAGCAGGCCTTCACGGGTGAGGCGGCCGAGGATGGGGTAGATCGTCCCTTCGGTCACGACGAGGTCGGTGAAGGCCTCGAGATGCTGGATGATGGCGAGGCCGTAGCGGGGCCCGGTGGCCACCGACAGGAGGATGGCCAGGTCCAGGCTGCCACGCCGAAGCTGCTCCATCCAGGTGTCGAGGGGCATACCTTGTGTCACAAGGCTTTGACGAAGACGCCTCAGAAATGTTCGGGCTGCGAGCTGACGCGGTCGAGGGAGCGGTCAGTGAAGGCCTGACGCCGCGCCGGGACGCCAGAGCTGCGGATTGAGCGCCACGAACGCCTGCGTGACGTGGCTCATCGCGGGCTTCACCGCGTAGATGTGGGAATCGGATTTCAGATACAGACCCTTGCCGTGGCGCAGCGTACGAGGAATCGCGGGGCCGTCGCTCCGGTTGATCGACGTCTTCTTCAAGGTGATCAGCATGAACGTCGAGCTGTCGTTGGCCTCGTACACGAGCCAGGCGCCGTCCTTCGGGTTCGCGGTTCGAATCGCCCTGATGAATTCACCTTCGCGGCCGGGGCGCACTTCGAACGTCGTCAGGCGCAGCGTGCGCATCGTCGCGAAATCGGCGTCGGTCATCGCGCGATCGATGTCGTCCCGTCGTGTCGTGAGGGTCGTGGTCGTGCTGGCGGTGAGATCGGCCAGACGTTGTTGCAGTTGCGTCAGGTCGGGGTGTGCCGCCGCAGCCACGCGGTACGACTCCGTCGCGCGGTCCAGGTCGTCGGTCGAGCCGAGCAGGTTGAGGTACAAGACGTCGTGCGCGTCTTTCGCCGACTGAAGGCCGATCCAGTACACGCGAGCTCGGGCGCGTTCGAACGCACGGACGATTTGAGACTCGAGCGCGACGTACGCCGCCGGGTCCTTCGGCTTGACCCGCACGCGTGTGACGTTCAGGAGGTGAGGCGGCGCGCCCACCGCGTTCTGTCCGGCCGCCCATGCCGGCGCCGGCAGCATCAGCAGCGCCGCGACGACGCCGACGTGGACCGCGCGCACGGCTATCTGGTGGTGAAGAAGCCGAGGAGGCCGGGGCCGGTGGCCATCGGATCGCCGAGCCAGTCCGGTGGCGTCAGCCAGACGAAGGCCAGAATGGCGATGACCCAGAGATCGTAGGGCAGCGTGGCACGTTCATCGGTCCAGAAGAACGCGCGATTGAACGCGCCGACCAACCCTTCGCGGGACGGGAGCGGCAGACGGTTGAGCGCGAGATACGTGTAGTAGATCCGGTTGGCGACGGCCAGCACCGACAGCGTGAGGATGACCCACAGCACGCCGGCCATGCGATTCGTGAACGCGCCGATCATGAACAGGACGATGCGCTCGGGCCGCTCCATGAAACCGACCTTGCATTTTTCGACCAGCGACTCGGCCCTGGCGCGCGCGTAGCTCGTCATGATCGAGAAGATGAGTGTCAGCGCGGCGACGAGCACGTAGTCCGTGCGCCCGAGGCTCGCATACAGGTAGATGAGCCCGACGAGGAGCGCCAGATCCGAAAAGCGATCGAGCGTCGAATCCCAGAAAGCGCCGAACTTCGACTCGAGCTTCAGCTCGTGCGCCACCTTGCCGTCGATGAAATCGAAGATGTTTGCGACGATCATGATGACGCCGGCGAGGACGAAACGGCCGAGCGCGAGGGCGTACGCGGCCAGCACGTTGATCACCACTCCGACGAACGTCAGCACGTTGGGATGAATCCGCAGCTTGACGCACGTCGCGATGATCGCGCGCAGCGGGAACATGCAGATGGCGCCGATCGCGCCGGTGAAGGTCATCCGAGGGCGTGCGTCATGCGTGGACGACGACGCGTCGGTCACTCGAGTCACGGTCGCCGTCCCTGGCGACATCGTCGACATCGGCGACATTGGCGCCTGGCCCTGCGCCGGCGGCGCTATAATGGAAGGTTCAGACACTGAGAGAAATCGCGACATAGTAGCGTATGGCCATCCACGAACTCAAGGATCAGATTGGCCGGTTGCCCGAGCAGCCCGGGGTCTATCTGTACTTCAACGCGGGTGGCGAGACCATCTACGTCGGCAAGGCGCGCGCGCTGCGCGACCGGGTGCGGAACTACCTCGGTGCGTACGGCAACGATCCGAAGACCGACGCGCTCCTCGACGAAGTCGTCCGACTCGAGTACATCGTCACCGATTCGGTCGTCGAGGCACTCGCACTCGAAAACAATCTCATCAAGCAGCGGACGCCGAAGTACAACATCCTGCTCCGCGACGACAAGAATTATCCGTACCTGCAGCTGACGACCAACGAGGCGTTTCCGCGCGTGCTGGTTGCGCGCCGCGTCGAGCGCGACGGGAGCTTCTACGCCGGTCCGTTTCTCCCGGCGCACTTCGCGCGCAAGACGATGGCGCTGACGCACCGGTTGTTCGGCATCCGGTCGTGCAACGAAGTCATCACGGGGAAGCGCAACCGGCCGTGCCTCGAGTACGACATCAAGCGCTGCATCGCGCCTTGCGTCGACACGATTTGCACGCCCGATGAGTACGCGGGCGCGGTCGGCATGACGAGACTCTTCCTCGAAGGCCGGAACGAGGAGCTCACCGGCCAGCTGAGGACCCGCATGCTCGACGCGGCGGCCGGCGAGCGCTTCGAAGAGGCCGCGCAATTGCGCGACGCGATGCGGACGATCCAGACCCTCCACGATCGTCAGCAGAAGATGGCGACGGTGGAACTCGGGCACCGCGATGTGTTCGGGATGAAGCTCGGTCCCGCCGGCGTGGTGGTCCAGGTGTTCCAGGTCCGGGGCGGGCGGGTCGTCGAGCGCATCGAGCTCGGGACCGACGATGCGATCGTCGGATCGACCGAAGGGGAGATTCTGGTCGCCGCCGTGCAGCAGTTCTACGAGATCCGCGGCGCGCCGCCGGAGATTCACCTGCCCGCGGAGCCCGACGAGCGGGACGCGCTCGAGAGCTGGCTCACGGATCGGGCCGGCCGGCGCGTGCGGATCATCGTCCCGCAGCGCGGCGAAAAGCGCGGCTTCGTCGATCTGGCGAACCGCAACGCCGGGCTCGCGTACCAGACGCGATTCAACCAGGCGCGCGCCGCGCAGTACGAGGCGCTCGAAACGCTCCAGCATGTGCTTGGCCTCCCGGTCCTGCCGCGTCGGATCGAGTGTTTCGATATCTCGACCATTCAGGGCAGTGAAACCGTGGCTTCGATGGTCGTCTGTGAGGACGGACGCATGCGCCGGGCGGAATATCGGAAGTTCAGGATCCGCTGGGACTCGGGAGTCGGGATTCGGGGTTCGAAGAGCCGTTCGCTGCCATACGCGCCCCAGAAGCCGCAATCCGCAATCCGCAATCCGCAATCCGCAAGACAGGACGACTTCGCCGCCATGCATGAAGTCGTGCAGCGCCGCTACCGCAAACTGCTCGAGGAGGGCGGTCCGTTTCCGGACCTGGTGCTCATCGATGGCGGGAAGGGGCAACTCTCCGCTGCGTACGCGGCGCTCGAGGAACTGGGCCTCGCGAACCTCGTTGGGGTCGGCATCGCGAAGAAGGAAGAACTGCTCTTCGTCCGCGATCGCGAGGAGCCGATCGCGCTTGCGACCAACGATCCGGCGCTCTTGCTCGTGCAGCGGATTCGCGACGAGGCGCATCGCTTCGCCGTGACGTTTCATCGACGCGCACGCACGATGCGCGATCTGCGGTCGGAGCTCGACGGCGTGCCCGGCGTCGGGCCGCGCCGGCGCAAGACGCTCCTGACGAAATTCGGAAGCCTGGCGGGCGTCCGCCGCGCGACGCGGGAGGACCTTGCCGCTGTCGTCGGCGCGCGAACCGCCGATGCCGTTCTTGCGTTTTTTGCGCGTCAGGCATAACCTTTTTGTTCTTTGCAGGACATCAATCTTGTCGAGGTATTCATCTCGTTCGCGGTGCTGCTGTTCTCGTTGACGGTGCACGAGAGCGCGCACGCGTGGATCGCTGATCGCCTGGGAGACCCTACCGCCCGACTGCTTGGCCGCGTGTCGCTCAACCCCCTCGTCCACGCCGATCCGATTGGCACCGTCCTGTTCCCGCTGGTCGCGCTGATCACGCACGCGCCGATTATCGGCTGGGCCAAACCGGTGCCGGTCAACACGAGGGCGCTTCGCCATCCGCGGCGTGACTACATTCTCGTCGCGGCAGCGGGTCCGGCGAGCAACCTCGTGCTGGCTTTTGCGGCCGCGACGGTCCTCGCCACCCTCACGATTTCTCCGCAGATCTCCGGTGAAACCAACGTCTCGGTGCCGGTGGCAAGAATCTTCAGCCTGCTGATTCGACTCAACGTGCTGCTTGCCGTGTTCAACATGATTCCGATCCCGCCTCTCGACGGGGGCAATGTCCTCGCCGGCTTGCTTCCGCCGTCGCTCGGCGCGTCCTTCAATCGCCTGCGGCCGTACGGATTTCTGCTGCTGTACGCGCTCATCCTGACCGGAGGTTTCAACGCCATCGTGTGGCCGCCGTACTCATTCATCCTCTCCTGGCTGCCGACACGGTGACGGCCAAACCTCGCGTCGTCTCCGGCATGCGGCCGACCGGCCGCCTGCACCTCGGCCATCTCGTCGGCGCCCTCGGCAACTGGGTGCCGATGCAGGAGACGTACGACTGCTTCTATTTCGTCGCCGACTGGCACGCGTTGACGAGCGATTTCGCCGACACCAGCCAGCTGACGGCGTACGCCTACGAGAACGTCGCCGACTGGATCGGCGCAGGCCTCGATCCCGAGAAGAGCACGTTCTTCGTCCAATCGCTCGTGCCGGAACACGCGGAGTTGTACGTCCTGCTCTCGATGGTTGTGCCGGTGCCCTGGCTCGAGCGGGTGCCGACCTACAAGGAACAGCAGGAGAACCTGCGCGACAAGGACCTCTCGTCGATCGGGTTCCTCGGCTACCCGCTGCTGCAGACCGCCGACGTGGCGATGTACGATGCCAGGCTCGTGCCGGTCGGCGAGGATCAGGTCGCGCACCTCGAGCTCGCGCGCGAGGTCGTGCGGCGATTCAACAATTGCTTCGGCGATGTGCTGGTCGAGCCGGAGGCGCTCGTCACCCGTGCGTTCGCCCGGCTGCCGGGTCTGGACGGCGGCAAGAAAATGAGCAAGAGTGTCGGCAACACGATCGACCTGTCCGACACAGCGGATGAAGTCGTCAGGAAGGTCCGCCAGATGTACACGGATCCGAAGCGCGTGCGGGCCGACATCCCGGGTACGGTCGAAGGCAATCCCGTGTTCGTCTATCACGATGCATTCAACCGCAACACCGCCGAGGTCGACGATCTGAAGGCCCGCTACCGCGCTGGTAAAGTCGGGGACGTCGAGGTGAAGATGAAGCTGGCCGCCGCGCTGAACGCGTACCTCGACCCGATTCGCGAGCGCCGCGCTGCGGTGCTGTCCCGTCCCGACCGGTTGAAGGACATCCTGTTCGACGGCTCGAAACGGGCGCGCGTCGTCGCCGCCACGACGATGGAGCGCGTCCGCGACGCCGTGAAGATTTCGTACCGATGACCGAGCTTCATCCAGACTTCGAGTCGGCACCGGACGCTTTTCCGGTCAAACTGGCGCTCTTCGAGGGTCCGCTCGATCTGCTGCTGCACCTCATCAAGACCAACGAAGTCAACATCCACGACATTCCGATCACGCTGATCACCAGGCAGTACCTCGAGGCGATCGAGCTTCTGCAGGAGCTCAACCTCGACGTCGCCGGCGAGTTCCTCGTGATGGCGGCGACGCTGATTCACATCAAGTCGAAGATGCTCCTGCCGCGGCCGGAAACCGCCGCCGGCGTCGAGGGGGAGGAAGAGGATCCGCGCGACGCGCTCGTCCGGCGCCTGCTCGAGCACCAGAAATTCAAGGCGGCGGCGGGTCTGCTTCACGAGCGGGAACAGCTGCGCGCCGCGCAGTGGCTGCGGCCCGACGAGGCCGTCGCGGCGATTGCCGGCGACGAGTACGAGCCCGAGCTCGAAGTGGACCTCTTCAGCCTGTTGACGGCCTTCCAGCAGGTCGTCGAGCGCGCGAAGCACCGCCCGAAGGTGCTGCTGCCGCCGGAGCAGATTCCGATAGAGGTCCGGATCGACCAGCTGCTCGCCCGTCTCTCCGAGACCGAGGCGTGCGGCTTTGAAGATCTCTTCGCCGACGTTGCCGACCGCGCCGGGCTGATCGTCACGTTTCTCGCGCTGCTCGAGATGATTCGCCTCAAGCTCGTGCGCGTGTTCCAGTCGGGCAGCTTCGGTCCGATTCGCGTCTACAAGCGCGCCCGGCCCGCGGACGCGCCCCATCCCATCGGGGACCCAGAGAGCCATCATGAGCGATAACGACCGATCCAACGGCGTCGAACCGGATGATGCGACTGAAAAGGCGCCGCGTCTGGCGGGTGCCGAACTGAGGGCCATTCTGGAGGCGCTGATTTTCGCGTCGCCGGAACCGCTGACACCGAAACAGATCTTCAAGCTCCTCGCGGACGAACCACGCGAGGACGTGCTGGCAGCGATCGAACAGCTGAAGCGCGACTACGAGCGTCCGGGCGGACTGCACCTCGTCGAGGTCGCCGGCGGCTATCAGATCGCGACGCGACCCGAGCTTCACGAGTGGGTCCGCCGCCTGTTCCACGAACGCACCACGCAGAAGCTCACCGTGCAGGGGCTCGAGACGCTGGCAGTCATTGCCTACCGGCAGCCGGTGACCGCGCTGGAGATCATGGAGATTCGGGGGGTCAACACGTCTGGTGTGTTGAACACGCTGCTCGAGCGCCACTTGATCAAGATCGTCGGCCGGAAGCAGGTCGTCGGACGGCCGTTCATGTACGCGACGACGAAGGAATTCCTGATTCGCTTTGGCCTGAACGAGCTCGCCGATCTACCGAAAGTCGAGGACATGGCCGAGGCACTGGGGCTCGAGGCGCCGCTGCTCGTCGAGCAGCCGACGACCGAGGAGATGCTGCCGACCGACGAGCCCGACCAAGTGCCGCCGCTTTCCGACGAGCCGAGCGGCTCGATACATTAAGTAAGTGTGAAGTCTTGCGACTTGCGACCTGCGCTTGCGCTGGCCGTGGTCCGCTGTAGCGCCCGGACCTCGTCGGCTGTCAACTCGCGCCACTGGCCGACCTTGAGTCTGGGGTCTCGGATCGGGCCGATCGCGACGCGGGTCAGCTGCTCGACCGGATGTCCGATCGCGTCACACATCTTCCGCACTTCGCGGTTTCGGCCTTCGCGCAGCGTCAACTTCAGCGTTGAAACGATCTTCGCTGCGCGCGCCGCCGACGCCTTGGTCCGTGATCCGAGCAGGACGACATCTGCGGGCGCGGTCCTCTTGCCGTCGATCATGATGCCGCGAGCCAGCCGCGCGAGATCGTGCGCATCGGGGACGCCCAGCACGCGCGCTTCGTAAACACGGATGACGCCGTAGCGTGGATGCGTCAGCTTTGCCGCGAGGTCGCCGTCGTTGGTGAGCAGGAGCAGGCCTTCCGATTCGAAGTCCAGGCGGCCGACCGGGTACACGTATTCACGGATGCCGATGAGGTCGATCACGGTTGGCCGTTTCTCTGGGTCCGACCGCGTCGTCACGTAGCCGCGCGGCTTGTTCAGGAGGATGTACCGATGATCCTGGACGACCTTGATCCGGCTGCCGTCCACACGGATGTCGTCGTGCGCAGGGTCCGCCTTCGAGCCGAGCTCCGTCACAGTGGTGCCGTTGACGGTGACTCGGCCGTCGAGCATCAGCTGCTCGGACGCGCGGCGCGACGCGATGCCCGCCTGCGAGAGAATCTTCTGTAAACGCTGAGCCTTGTTCATCGCGAGAGGAGATCGCCCCAGAAGCCGGCGAGTTGGAGAACGTCGCCGACCTTGAATGGACGGTCGGCTTCTGCGTGGGAGATGAGCCCGCTCTGCAGGAGCCTGACCGGCGCGTAAGGGCGCAAGTCCTCGGCGAGATATTCGGACTCGATCGAGGGGATGATGTTGTCGTCGATCCCGTGCAGCAGGAAGACCGGTGCGCTCGGCTTGGGGGATTTCGAGACGGACAACGCCGGCGCGGACGCGTAGCCGTTGATGTACGGCAGGAGCCGGGCGCCCAGGTGCACGACGTCGCGGCTGTCACGTAGCGCATCAGGGTCTTCGATGGTTCCGGCAATCTGGCGATGCGCGCCGTGAGGGCCTCGAATTCGGCCGGCGCCTGCGACTTGTCCACGCCGCCGTCGAGCGCGGACGCCACCAGAGTATTGACGGACGGCTTCACGTAGGGCGTCGGTCTGCGCCGCCGGCACGACACGGTCGGCGGCACCGAGGAGGATGACCGCGACGCCGTAATCATGCGGCGCGCGCATGTAGGGCTGCGCTGCGTATCTGCCGGACGCGGCGCTCCGCGGCACCCGCCGCGTCGAGCGTGATGCGCGCCTGGCCGGGCGGAAATGGTTCCTGGCCTGTGCACAGATACTTCAGCACGCGCGGCAGATCGTCATGACCGGCGAAGGCGAAGATGTGCGACACCCGACCGGCGAGCGACGGTCGTCCCGCGGCGACAATCGACAGACCGCCGCTGAAACTGACGCCGAACAGGCCGATGTGATCGATCCGGCGCGAGTCCGGAGTCGTTCGCGAGCCACACCGCGGCGTGCTCGATGGCGTCGGTCAGCGCGGGTGTACACGTCGAAGCGCGAGAGCTCAGGAATGTCCGGCGTGACGATGGTGATGCCGTTCGACGCGAGGAGCCGCGGAGATCGGACCAGTCGCGGCTCGTCGATGCCGGACGGATGAAGGCCGGAGACGAGCAGCGCAGTACGCGTGGTGCGACGGTCCGGCTCGTACACCCGCCCGCGCATCGACCCCTGCGGCATCTGCATGGTGATGTCGCGTTCGTGCGTCGCGACCGTATCGAGATCGGCGAGGCGGCGCGCGGTGCCCTGCATGTCGGCGGCGCGAATGACGAACGCCAGCCCGTGAACGTACGGACGCGTGACGAGCGCCAGGCCGGCGACCGCGACGAGATCGCCAAGAGGCGAATGAGCCGCACGATCGCATGTTACCCTTCCCGGCGCGTTGGTCGGGGCGAGCAGGTCGGGGTGGGCCGTGTGGGTGGAGCGCGAAGGCGTTAGCCGAGCGCCACTGAAAAATGATCATCGCGATTGATGGCCCTTCGGGAGCTGGCAAAGGCACGGTCGCCAAGGCCGTGGCTGCGTCACTTGGGTTCGGGCACGTGGACAGCGGTGCGATGTACCGGCGCGGTCGGCTGGAAGGCCCTGCGCGACGGCGTGGCGCTCGACCGACGAACATGCGGTTGCGGGTGTCGCGGAGCGGTCGGTCATCGAGGTGACGTCGGATCGCGTCATCGATCGATCGGTCATCGATGTCACGCGCGAAATTCGCACACCGGACATCGATCGCGCCGCGACATCTGTCGCTCGGCTCCCGGCCGTGCGTGCGGTCCTCGTCCGTCTGCAGCGGAAGATGGGCGAAGACGGCTCGATATCGTGATGGAGGGACGCGACATCGGCACGGTCGTGTTCCCGCACGCGGACGTGAAAATCTATCTGGATGCGGCGCCGGAAGAGCGCGCGCGCCGGCGCGCCAACGACCCCGCACACACGGGAGGCCCCGCCGCTGTCTCAGAAGTGGCGACCTTGCTGACAGAGCGTGACCGCATCGACAGCACGCGTACGGTCTCGCCGCTTTACGTCGCTGCCGACGCCATCGTCGTCGATACGACCGGCCGATCGATCGATGAGGTCGTCGAAGACCGTGCTGTCGATCGTGCGGCAGCGGATCCGTTGAGCCCTAGTCGCGATTGCGATAGTCCTCCGACGACGCGGGATCCAGCTCCCAGCGGTGCTTGTCGCGGTCGCTGACCTTGCGTTCCGACTTCAGCTCCTCAGCATCGTTGTATTCGACGCCCAGCGATTTGCCGATGTCGTCCACGACGTCCTGGTCCGGCGTCGGGTTGTCGCCGCCCGGCGCCTCGTCGCCGCTGAAGTAGGCGTTCTCGAAGTCTGCGTCCACGTCGCCGCCGGTCAATGCCGGGCGACATGCTCCGGCCGTGGCGCCGCTGGCTGGCCTCCATCTCTGCGCGGCCGGATCTGGCGCGCGGAGCCGTGGCGGTCCAGGTTCAACGACGAAGGCGGGGTCGGGACGACGGTGTCGTCGAGCGTGCGACGAACGCGATCGAGGCGAGGCTGCTTCGCCGGCGCGCGTTGAATGGCCGGGGGCCTGGGCTTCGGCCTCGCGACGGACGGCTTGGCCCGGCTGACCGGTGCCGATTTCCGCTTGGCTGAACTGCCGGACTTCCGGCTCGCCTTCTTTGGGCGTTTCCCAGATCGTGCCGCCGACGCCTTCTGGCTGCCGCGGGGGCGGGCTGCGGCTGAGGCGGCCCGTCGTCGCGTCGTCGCTCGACGCCGTCCTCGTGCGGGCTTTTTCGGTCTGGCCATCGGGTTTTTCCTTTCCGGAACCTTGACAGTTTGCCGATAAGTGTCGTACGCTCTGTTGCTTATCGAAATTCAGAAAAACCTCGCGGGGCGCCGGACCCGTCAGACTCAACCCCCGGCAATCGCTCGATCCGAAGGGACCGATCGATGGAGGAGGACGCGCAAGGCATGGCGAACGTAGAAGACGAGAACACCCCCGGCTGACTCCAGCGTGGAGTCGCGACGACCGAACGTCCGGAGCGCGATCGCACCGATCGTGCCGGCGTGAAGGCCCGCCCGCGGGACGATGACGAGAAGATCGAGCCCGCAGAATTCGCGAAGCTGCTGGACATCTACGATAACAGCTTCAGGAATATCGCGGAAGGCGAAGTCGTCAAGGGCACCGTGCTCAAGGTGACCCCATCCGAGGTGATCGTCGACGTCGGCTACAAATCCGAAGGCATCATCGGCGTCGGCGAGTTCCTCGACGAAGCCGGCGAAGTCACCGTTCAGCCGGGCGACATCGTCGACGTCCTGCTCGAGCGCACCGAAGACAGGGAAGGCTACGTCGTCCTCTCGCGCGAAAAAGCCGAGAAGATGAAGATTTGGGACGAGGTCGAGAAGGCCTACGCCGAGCGGAAGGTGGTCATCGGTCGCGTCATCGAACGAATCAAGGGCGGACTCGCCGTCGACATCGGCGTCCGCGCGTTCCTGCCAGGGTCGCAGATCGACGTTCGTCCCGTTCGCAACCTCGACGCCCTGCGCGGTCAGGAACTGCGCATGCGCGTCATCAAGGTCAACAAGAAGCGCGGCAACATCGTCCTGTCGCGCAAGGCGTTGCTCGAGGAAGAGAACGCCGAGAAGAAGAAGCACACGCTCGAGACGCTCGCCGAGGGCAAGGTGCTCAAGGGCGTCGTCAAGAACATCACCGACTACGGCGCGTTCATCGACCTGGGCGGCATCGACGGCCTGCTGCACATTACCGACATGTCCTGGGGCCGCGTCGGTCATCCGTCGGAGCTCTTCAAGGTCAACGACGAGATCGACGTGATCGTGCTCAAGTACGACCCGTCGACCGAACGCGTGTCGCTCGGCCACAAGCAGCTCATCACCGATCCGTGGGCGAACGTGATGGACCGCTATCCGGTCGGCGCGCGGATGCAGGGCAAGGTCGTCAGCCTCACGGATTACGGCGCCTTCATCGAGCTCGAAGCCGGCGTCGAGGGACTCATCCACGTCAGCGAGATGTCGTGGAGCAAGCGCGTCAAGCACCCGTCGAAGATTCTGAACGTCGGCGACAGCGTCGACGCGATGGTGCTCGGCGTGGATCCGACGGCTCGCCGCATTTCGCTCGGCCTCAAGCAGGTCGAGACCAATCCCTGGCACGACCTTGCGGACAAGTATCCGGTCGGCTCGAAAATTCAGGGCAAGGTCCGCAACCTCACCGAGTTCGGCGCGTTCGTCGAAGTCGAGGACGAGATCGACGGCCTCATCCACATCTCGGACATGTCGTGGAGCAAGAAGGTCAAGCATCCCTCGGAGATCCTCAAGAAGGGTGATGTCGTCGACGCCATGGTGCTCAACATCGATGCCGAGAATCAGCGGCTGTCGCTCGGTCTCAAGCAGCTCGCGACCGACATCTGGGACGACTTCTTCACACACCGCATCATGTCGGGGACACGATCGAAGGCAAGGTGATGCGCATGACCAACTTCGGCGCGTTCGTCGAGCTCGACGAAGGCATCGAAGGGCTGATTCACGTGTCGGAGTTCGACGATGCGGCCGGCAAGGACAAGGTGGAGCTGACGGTCGGCGAAACCTACCCGATGAAGATCATCAAGCTGGCGCCGTCAGAGCGCAAGATTGGCCTGTCGATTCGCGCGCTCAAGTCGGACGAATTCCGAAGTCGGACTGGGAGCAATACCAGGAGAGCTCGGGCGACGGCACGGCCAAGCTGGGCGATCACTTTAGAAATCGTTAAGGGATTGGGGATTAGGGATGAGGGACTAGAGGAGGGCTCAGGACCGAAGGCTCAGGTTGACGTCGCGCTCAGCAATCGCGCTCGAGCCCTGAGCTCTTTCCTGACCCCTCCGCCTTCAGCCCTCAGCGAATCTGAGGCGAGGTACTCGACATGACCAATGGCAGCATGACCAAGGCGGAGCTCGTGGAGGAAGTGTCGCGCGTGTCCGATCTGACCAAGAAGCACTCTGAGGTCATCGTGGACACCGTCTTCCGCAGCATCATTGAAGCACTGCATCGCGGCGAGAAGATCGAGCTGCGCGGCTTCGGCAGCTTCCGTCTCCGCAAGCGCGAGCCGCGCAAGGGCCGCAATCCGAAGACCGGCGACAAAGTGGACGTGCCGCCGAAGAAAGTGCCGTACTTCAAGCCCGGTAAGGAGCTGAAAGAGCTGATCAACAAGGAGCCGGCTCCGACGACACCGCCGGCGGAGGGCAGCGGCTCCAATCCCGTTTCTGTCTAAGACGCGAACCGGGTTCAAGGTGCAGGGTGCTGAGGTCGTCCGCTGAGCATTCGGAACTCAGAACTCAGAACGCCGAACCCAGAACCCCGAATCCCCGAACCCAGCACCAAGAACGAACCCAGCACCCAGCACTCTGCACCCAGAACCCGACAGCGTCCTTTTGCATGAACCGCCTCTGGTCGCCGTGGAGACTCGCTTACGTGACGAGCGCCAGCGCTGGTCCGAGTGGCTGCATCTTCTGTGACGCCTTTGAGCCCGGTCGCGACGATCTCGTCCTGGTACGCGGCCGAACGGTCTACGTCATCCTCAACCTGTATCCGTACAACAACGGGCATCTGATGGTCGTGCCGTCCCGTCACGTCGCGACGCTGGAAGCGACGACGGCGGATGAGCGCGTGGAGCTGATGCGATTTTCGCGTCTGGCGGAGATGGCGCTGACTGAAGCCTACGCGCCGCAGGGCATCAACGTCGGCATGAATCTGGGTCGGTCGGCCGGGCGCCGGCGTGGCCGATCACCTGCACATCCACCTTGTGCCACGATGGACGGGCGACACGAACTTCATGTCCGTGATTGGCGAGACGCGCGTGTTGCCGGAGGATCTGACGGAGACGAAAAAACGCCTGCAGCCGATCTTCGAACGGCTGTCGAGAGAAAACGCCTGACGCGAGCGGCAGGTGGGTCAAGCAGGTCGAAAATAAGAAGACTCCGTCGCCCGAATCAACATGAATCTCGAACTCACGAAAGAGCAGCAGTCCTACAGAGAGCAGATCGAGCGCTTCGCCCGCGAGGTCGTGGCGCCGCGCGCCGCGTCGATCGACAAGACAGGCGAATATCCCGCTGACGTCATGCACGCGGCGTCGGCGCATGGACTTCTCGGCGTCACGATCCCGAAGGCATGGGGCGGCACCGGCCTCGACTACTGAGCTACGCGCTGGCGATGGAGGCGATCGCGCGCGCGAGTGCGACCGTGGCGGTTGCGCTGTCGGTGACCAATTCGCTCGTCGCCGAAGTCATCGCCCATGCCGGCCGCGACCAGCAGCGGGAGCGCTGGCTGCGCGCCGCTCGCCGCGGGCGAAGCGATCGGGCGCGTTCGCGCTCTCCGAACCCGATGCGGGGACTGATGCGGCGAATCAGAAGTCCACGGCCGTGCGCGCGGGAGCGGGCTATCGTATCCGCGGACGCAAGGTCTGGGTGGCCAACGCGGAGGAGGCGAGCGTCGCGATTGTTTTCGCGTGCACACGACCGGGCCTGCGCGGGCAGGGCGTGACGGCGTTTCTCGTCCCGATGAACACGCCGGGAATCATGCGTACGGCTCGCGCCGATTCGCTCGGCGTGCGCGGTCTCGGCTGCATGGATCTCGAGTTCGACATCGAGGTCGTCTGACGACCAGGTCCTGGGTCACGTCGATCAGGGATACCGGCTCGCGATGTGGGCGCTGCAGGGTGGGCGCGTCGCGATCGCGGCGCAGGCGCTGGGTATTGGCGAAGCGGCGCTCTCGGAAGCGATCGCCTACGCGAAGCAACGCGAGCAGTTCGGACAGCCGATTGCCAACTACCAGGCCATCCAGTGGATGCTGGCCGACATGGCGACCGAGCTCGACGCGGCCCGTATGCTGACCTTCAAGGCAGCAGCCGCGAAGGATCGTCAGGAGCGGGCGATGCTCGAAGCGTCCATGGCCAAGCTCGCAGCGTCGGAAGCCGCGCACAAGGCCGCCGACAAGGCCATGCAGATTCTCGCGTCAGCCGGCTACCGCCGCGGGTCGATGGTCGAGCGCCTGTTCCGCGACGTCCGTGCCACGGAGATTTATCAGGGCACGTCCGAGGCCCAGCGTATGATAATCGCCGCTCAGATACTGGCGACTTCCTAGGGGTCGGAAGGGTCGCGTCGGTCTGGTGGGTCGCGTGGGGTGAAGCCCCAGCGCAACTGGAAGAGAGTTGCCTTATGACGAGAAAGCTGAATCGCCGCGAATTCGTGAAAACCACCACCGCCGCCGGTGTCGTGACGGCCGCCGCGTCGCGCACGGTCTTCGGCCAGGCGCCCACGATGATGATGCCGAAGAGCGTCAAGCCCGTCGTGGTCGCATCCAGCAACGGCAACAAATTCAAGAACGGCGGGACGAAGACCGGTGTCGAGACGGCCTTCTCGATGATCACCGGCGGATCCGACGTCCTCGACGCGCTCATCGCCGGCGTCAACATCGTCGAACTCGACCCGCTCGACGACAGCGTGGGCTACGGCGGGCTGCCGAACGCCGAAGGCGTCGTTCAGCTCGACTCATGCTGCATGCACGGGCCGAAAAAACGCGCGGGCGGCGTTGCGGAAATCGAGGGGGTGCGCACCCCGTCGAAGGTGGCGCAGCTCGTGATGGACGCGACGGATCACCATCTGTTGGTCGGCAAAGGCGCGCAAGACTTCGCGCGCAACATGGGCTTCAAGATCGAGGCCGATCTCAACACCGAGAACTCGCGGAACAAGTGGCTGGAATGGAAGCGCCGAACGGATCCGCTGCACTACCTCACGCCGAAGGAACGTCAGGTGGCGTATCGCCAGGTCGCCATGGACATGATCGCGGAGGGTATCGTCGATCGCGAGCACTACTACGGGACGATCAACTGCGACGGCATCAGCCCGAAGGGCGAGATCTGCGGCGTGACGACGACCAGCGGACTGGCGTGGAAGATTCCGGGTCGCGCCGGCGATTCACCGATTCTAGGCGCCGGCCTGTACGTCGACGGCGACGTGGGCGCCGCCGGATCCACAGGCCGCGGCGAAGCGAATCTCTACAATCTCTGCTCCTACCTCATCGTCGAGGAGATGCGCCGCGGCGCGCACCCCAAGGATGCCGCGCTGGCCGCGCTCAAACGCGTCGCGAAGAACACGATCGAAAAGCGGCTGCTGAATGCCAAAGGCCAGCCGAACTTCGGGCTCAATTTCTACTGTCTGAACGCCAAGGGCGAATACGCTGGCGTGGCGATGTTTGAATCGACCTACGCGGTGTGCACCGAAAACGGCGCGCAGACGCTGAAGACCGACGCGCTCTACGAGGGAAAAGCGACGGATTAGACCTGAATCTGGTGATTTGGTGATTTAGTGATCTGGTAATTGATTGCCAGATTGGGGATTGGGCGCCTGCAGGTGCATTCCTGCATTCTTGCATTTGCCTAGCGCACAATCCCCTTCGACTTGAAGTTCCCGACCGCAGCCTTCGTCGACTGGCCTTTCGGAATCGACAGCGATTTCCACGCCGGTCCCGCGAAATGCCGGGCGAGATACACGATCTGGCCCACGTGATACGCCGTGTGCGTGACGGATCGGTTCAAGGCTTCGGTGACGAGGAAACCCTCGCCGCGGATCTCGATCGTCCGTTCCAGATCCGCTGGCGTGAGCGCGTCGATGGACCCGAGCGCCGTGGACCATCCCCGTTCCCACCAACCCAGGATCTCCTCCCGCGAGACCTTCTCGGGCATCTCGAACTCGCCGTCACGGTTCCGATCGGGCTTTTCGCCGTCTGACGTCAGAAAATCCCGAAAGCGCGATCGCAGGTTCCCCGCGATGTGCTTCACGATGACCGCGACGCTGTTCGACTGTGAATCGAGCTCGGTATGCAGATGCTCGTCAGGGACTGTGGCGAGCGCGGCGTCCCCGAGCTTCTTGTAGTTCCTGAACGTCTTGGTGATGTCCGCGAGTTGGGCGGCGCGAAAATCCTCGTTCGACACGGCGGGTTCCAGCTCCCTTCAGGTCAGCCAATCAATTGTTTGGCGATGGTCTCCAGCTGCAGATTCGATGTGCCTTCGTAAATCTGTCCGATCTTCGCATCGCGGTACAGCTTCTCGACCGGGTACTCCTTCACAAAACCGTTGCCGCCATGGAGATTCACACAGAGCGAAGTCACGCGCTCGGCGACCTCCGACGAGAAGATCTTGCACATCGCGGCTTCCGTCAGGAAGGGGAGTCCGTTGTCGCGCAGCCGCGCTGAATTGTAGACGAGCAGACGCGCGGCTTCGAGCTCGGTGGCCGCGCGTGCCAGCTGGTGCTTGACGGCCTGGAAGTCCGAGATCGCCTTCCCGAACTGCTTGCGGTCTTTCGTGTAGGCGATCGTGTGCTCCAGCGCGCCCTGCGCGAGACCGATCATCTGCGCGCCGATGCCGATGCGGCCCTCGTTCAGCGTTTCGATCGCGACCTTGTACCCCTTACCGACCTCGCCGAGGACGTTGGCGCGGGGAACGCGGCAGTCCTCGAACAGCAGTTCGCACGTGCTGCTGGCGCGTATCCCGAGCTTGTCCTCTTTCTTCCCGACCGTGAAGCCGGGCGTGCCGCGCTCGACGAGAAATGCCGTGATGCCCCGGTAACCTGCATCAGGATTGACGTTCGCAAAGACGATGAACAAGTCGGCTTCGTGGCCGTTGGTGATCCACAGCTTGCGTCCGTTGACGACCCAATCGCCGTCGCGTTCCGCTGCCCGGGTGGCCATGGCGAACGCATCGCTTCCTGATCCGGCTTCCGACAGCGCGTACGCGCCGATCGTCGCCGTCGCCATTTTAGGCAGATAGCGGCGTTTGATTTCATCGCTGCCCCAGCGCAGGAGCGCGTTGATCACGAGCGTGTTCTGCACGTCCACCAGGACGCCGATGGATGGATCGACATGCGAGAGCGCCTCGACCGCCAGGACCGAGTGAAAGAAGCTCGCGCCCGCGCCGCCGTAGCTTTCGGGTATTTCGATACCCATCACGCCGAGGTCGAACAGCTTGTCGATGAGCGTTCGTGGAATCTTTGCGTGCTCGTCCATCTCCCGTACGTTCGGACGGATTTCCCGCTTGGCGAACTCGAGCACGCTGTCTCGAAACAGACGCTCGTCGTCGGCGAGGGTCGTGAGGGCCGGCACCGCCGTATGTGAGTGCGTCGTCACAGGTGAACTCCGTCGCTGATGGTATCATCTTGACGCCTGCCACGAGGATGCCCGTGCGACGAAGTCTCGTCGTCTCCGCCCTTCTACTGTCCGCGCTTCAGCAGATCCAGCCGCCGACGTTCAGATCCGGCACGAACCTCGTACAGATCGACGCCATCGTCGACGATCGCGACGGCGAACCGGTCACCGATCTGACCGCCGACGATTTTGATCTTCAGGACGACGGCAAGCCGATGGCGATCCGCAGCCTGCGACTCCTCGGGCAATCATCGGAGCTCGGCGGTCCGTTCGCGCCGATTCGAAACGTGGACGACGAGCAACGCGAAGCGTCTCGCGACGAAGTGCGTGTCTTTGCGATTCTCCTGGACGACTATCACGTCGCACGGCAGCACGAACTGCGAGTCATTCCGCCGATCCGATCGTTCGTGGAGCACCTGCCCGCGAATGATCTGATCGGTGTGTACGGGTTGTTCGATTCGATCCGCGATGCCCACCTCAACCGCGATCGGGAAACGGCGCTGAAAGCGATCTCAGCGTTCTACGGACGCCGCGGCGACTACACGCCGAAGTTTCCCGTCGAGGAGGAGCATCTGAAGCAGCCGCGCAGCATCGAGTCCATCCGGACGGACATCGCGCGCCGCGCGCTCGAGGCACTCGCGATTCACCTGGGCGGCTTGAAGGAGGGTCGAAAGACCCTGCTGTTCGTGACTGAAGGGTTCGCGATGGACACGGCCGACATGCGCGAGATTTCGATGGCCGCCAATCGTATGAACGTCGCCATCTATCCGGTCGACCCTCTCGGCATGCCGGCGGGTGTGGTCCGCGGGAGCCCCGGCGTGCTTGGCATGACCGGATCCAAAGACGTGCTCAAGCAGTTCGCGCTCGACACGGGCGGCGACGCCATCGTCGGGACGAACGACTTCGATCGCGCGCTGAGGCGCGTCGCGCGGGATTCGAGCGCGTACTACCTGATCGCGTACGAGTCGCCGCACCCGGACGACGGAAAATTTCACAACGTCATCGTGAAGGTGAAGCGCCCGCGCCTGAGCGTCAGGGCCCGGTCCGGGTATCTCGCGTTCAAGCAGGCGGAACAAACCGTGGCATCGGCGCCCCCGGCGCCAGTGTCGGCCGAGGTGACGGCGGCGCTGGCCCGTCTGGCTGAGTCGCTACGTCCGGACGCGAACGAGCCGGCCGAGCGGAGGCGTTTACACGTTCCTGAGCAAGAGGAGTCCGGCGCGTCGAGCGAAGCTGCGAACTTTCTTGCGGCGCCTGTCCTGGCCGTGGCGCAGGGGCGTCTCGCCGGACCACCTGCCACGCGGCCCGAGTTTCCGCGAGTCGGCACGTTGGTCGCGCGCGCGGGCATTCGAGGGCAGCCCGAGGTGGTCGGCCGGCTTCTGGCCCAGGACGGCCGACCGTTGACGGATTTGCCCGTCGTCGCGGATTCGGACAGTTGCGAAGTGCGGCTGGCACTGCCGACACTGGGGCAAGGCGACTACGTACTGGAATTGACGGGCCGCCTGGGCGGCCGCACGATTCGCCAATACATCGCTTTCCGGGTGCGCAGATAGCCGTAATATTAGATATGGTCAGCCTTCTGCGGAAATCGACCGCCGCTGCGGCCCTCCTCGTGCTCGTCATCGCTCGCGGTCACGCCCAGGCCCCGCAGCCGCCGCCGCAAAAACAGCAGCAGTCGGGGAGCCAGGCGCCGGCAGGACAGCAACCGGCCGCACAGCCAGCGCAGGAGCAGCAGCCGCCCACCTTCCGGGCGGGCATCAACTTCGTCCGCGTGGACGTCATCATCACGGACAAGAACGGCAACCCGGTCGGCGATCTTCAGGCCGCCGACTTCGACCTCACCGAGGACAACAAGCCACAGAAGATCGAATCCTTCAAGTTGATCAAGCTTGATGGCGGGACCGCGGACGCGATCAAGGAGCCGCCGAAGCAAATCCGGACGGACTATGACGAGGAAGCGGAAGCGGCTCGAGACGACGTCCGCCTCTTTGCGATTTTTCTGGACGATTACCACGTGCGGCGCGGGACGAGCATGGTCGCGCGCGGACAACTCGCCAAGTTCGTGGCGACACAGCTCGGACCGTCGGACATGATCGGCGTCATGTATCCGCTCGAGTCGACTTCCTCGGTGCGAATGACGCGGAACCATTCCGCGGTCGTCCGAGGTCTGGAGCAGTTTCTCGGGCGGAAGTACGAATACGAGCCGAAGAACCAGTTCGAAGAAAAGTACGCCTACTATCCGACGGAAACGGTAGAGCGCATCCGCACTCAGGTGTCGATGTCGGCGATCAAGTCGCTCATCGTCCACATGGGCTCGCTCAAGGAGGGTCGCAAGACGCTCATCCTCGTGAGCGAGGGCTTCAGTTACATGGTGCCGCCGCAGATGCGCAACGCCAATGCGACGGTGCCCGGGCTGGGCAACCCCAACGCCAACAACCCGAACGCCGGCACCAACGACATCAACGAGGATCGCGCGTCATGGTCGGCGAACATGGATCTGGAAAGCGACCTGCGCGAGATCTACGACACCGCGAACCGGAACAACGTCGCGATCTATTCCGTGGATCCGCGCGGCCTCGCCCCGTTCGAATTCGACATCAACGAGAGCGTGGGGATGCAGACGGATCGCACCTACCTGAATTCGACGATGGACACGCTGCGCACGCTTGCCGAAAATACCGACGGGCGTGCGATCGTCAATCGCAACGACATCGTGGCCGGCATGGCGCAGATCACGCGTGACAGCAGCGCCTACTACCTGATCGGCTACAGTTCGTCGCAGGCGCCCGCGGACGGCAAATTTCACGAGATCAAAGTCCGCGTGAAGCGTCCGGGTGTTCAGGTCCGCTCACGCAAGGGCTACTGGGCCTTGACCGCGTCCGAAACCGCGCGGGCGTTGTCGCCCACGAAAATCGCGCCGCCCAAGCCCGTGGAGAACGCGTTGAACGCAGCCATCACGCGTCCGTCGAGCGCTGCGGTGGTCCGCACCTGGGTCGGCACGACGCGCGGTGAGAACGGAAAGACGCGCGTGACGTTCGTGTGGGAACCGATTCCGAAAGCGCCCGGCGACGTCGTGTCCAGCCGCAGCGAGCCGGCCGCGCGCGTCTCGCTGATGGCCGTCGGCACGGACGGTTCACCGTACTATCGCGGAAAGATCGAAGCGGGCGCGTCGGCCGGAAGTCCGGGGCAGGTCAACGTGAGCCGGGGAGGGACGGTCAGCTTCGACGTGAATCCGGGCAAAGTTCAGCTCCGCGTGTCGGTCGAAGGCATGTCATCGCAGGTCCTTGACACCGAGATGCGTGAGTTGGCGGTGCCCGACATGACCGGTCCCCAGGCGCTGCTCGGAACGCCGGCGGTCTTTCGTGCACGAACCTTGAGGGACTATCAGGCGCTGAAGACCGATGCCGGCGCGATGCCGATCGCGGTCCGCGAATTCAGCCGCACCGACCGGATTCTCGTTCGCGTGCCGATCTTCGGTCCCGGAGGCACGGCCCCGGCGCTGAGCGTCCATCTGCTGAACCGCGCCGGCCAGGCGATGTCTGAAATCCAGGCGACGCCCGCGCCCAAGGAAGGCGAGCAGCAGATCGACGTGCCGCTGAGCGGCCTGGCGCCCGGCGAGTACCTCGTGGAGATCAAGGCCAAGGCCGAGTCCGGCGAGGCACAGGAACTCGTCGCGTTTCGGATCACGGGCTGATCGCATGCGGCTTCTTGTCGTCTCGGCGGCGATCGTCGCGCTCCAGGCGGCGGGCGGCGCATCGGCGCGGCCGTCCCGTGGCTCCGACGCGCAAGCTCCGGGCCGCCATCTCCCCGCGCTGAAGCCGACCCCGCAGCTTGTCCGCATCGACGTCATCGCCTCAGACGCCCGCGGCCGCAGGCTGGAGAACCTGAAGCCGACCGACTTCGAGGTGCGCGACGAGGGCGTCGTCCAGTCGCTGGAGAGCGCGCGGTTCGTGAAGCCGACGCCGGACGAGGGACGCCTGGTCGCGATCTTCCTCGATGAATACCACGTGAGCGCCGGCAGCACCGCTCGCGTCCGCGAGTCGCTCTCGACGTTCATCAGCAGCGCGCTGGGTCCCGAGGACTCGCTGGTCGTGATGAAGCCCCTCGACTCGCTGTTCACGATTCGCCTGACGCGCGATCGTGAGGCGGCGCGGGCGATCGTCCAGGGGTTCGAGGGGCGCGGCGGCGACTACACGCCGAGGAATTCCTACGAGCAGAATTTCATGGCCGGCGCGCCGGCGCGGATCGACGGCGCCCGGGCCCAGGTGGCGCTGTCCGCGATCAACGCGCTCGCGGTGCATCTGGGCAGCGTGCCCGACCGCCGCAAGACGCTCATCGTGGTCAGTGAAGGCATGGGGCGCGGCGAACGTCGGCGCGGACTCGAGTACCTGCCGACGACGGACACCATCGTGCGGTCGGCGCAGCGCGCCAACGTCGCCATCTATCCGGTCAATCCCGCGACGGACCCCAACGAGTCCGACACGATTCGGCCTCTCGCCGGGGAGACCGCCGGCGAGGCGATCGGGTCGGATGTCGATGGCGGCCTCCGACGTGCGCTCGACGACGCCAGCGGATACTACCTGCTGACCTATCGGGCGGAGCGTCTCGATGACGGACGCTTTCATCCCGTGCAGGTGCAGGTGAAGCGCCCGAACACGAGCCTCCGCGCGCGCAGCGGCTACTTCGCGCCGTCACCGGACGATACGCTGCGCGCAGCGCTGCTCGCGCAGTTGGCCCAGCCGAAGCCGGTCGTGCCGCTCGAGCCGGCGCCGCATGTCAGCCCGCTCATCCGCGCGTGGTTCGGCACGACCCGCGGCGCAGGCGGAAAGACGCGCGTCACGTTCGTCTGGGAGCCGGCGCCCCGCCAGACCGGCGAGCGATTCCGCCGCGTGCCGGCGCGGCTTTCCCTGACCGCGCTCGGTCCCGACAACGCCGTGCTGTTCGAAGGTGTCGTCAATCCAACCGCACCGGGCCTGGTCGCGGAGCCCGTCGGAACGCCATCGGTCGCCGTGTTCGAGATGGTGCCGGGACGGCTGCGCCTCCGGATGTCGATCGAGGATCTCGCCCAGCAGGTGATCGATTCCGACGTGCGGTCGATCAGTATTCGAGACATGCAGGGCGGGGTGTTGATCGGATCGCCGGAAGTGCTCCGCGCCCGCAACGCGCGCGAATTCCGGACGCTCGATACCGAGATGGCCGTTCCCGCGGCGTCCCGCGAGTTCAGCCGGATGGAACGGCTGCTCGTTCGCTTCCGGGCCTACGGTCCGGCGAATGCGCCGGTGGCCGTGTCGGCGAGGCTGCTGAGCCGCCTGGGACCGATGCGCGAGCTGACCGTCACGCCCACCGACAGTGGCGTCAACACACTCGACGTGCCGCTGGCGGGGCTGGCTGTCGGGGAGTACCTGATCGAGGTCAGCGCCAGCGGTCCCGCCGGCGAGGCCAAAGACGTCGTCGACTTCCGGGTCACGACGTAGCGCTTCGCGCGGGCCTCAGGCCCAGCCTCGGGCGCGAGTGGCCTCGGCGACGCGGGACACCGCAACGCAGTACGCGCCGGTCCGCATGTCCACGCGATGCGCGCGGCTCGCATCCAGGACTTCCCTGAACGCGCGCGTCATCTTCCGATCGAGCCGGCGGTGGACGTCGTCGAGCTCCCACGGCATGCCGCGCTGATTCTGCACCCATTCGAAATAGGAGACCGTCACGCCGCCCGCGTTGCAGAGGAAGTCGGGGATGTTGAAGATCCCGCGCTCGTGGAGGATCCGATCCGCCTCCGGGGTGGTCGGTCCGTTTGCCGCCTCGGCGACGATCCGGGCCTTGATGCGCGAGGCGTTGCTCCCGGTAATCTGATTTTCGAGGGCTGCGGGAATCAGGATGTCGGCGTCGACCTCCAAAATGTCCGAGTTGCTGATCGCCTGGCCCTTCGGAAAGCCGACGACCGATCCGGTGGCGTGCTTGTGTGCGCTGATGTCCGAATAAGAGATACCGTCGGGATTGAACACACCGCCTTGAGAATCGCTGACGGCGATGATCGTGCATCCGAACAGATCTTTGCCGAGCGACGCGGCGAACGTGCCGGCATTTCCGAATCCCTGTATGGCGACGCGCGCTGACGCAAGCTCCATGCCGAGGACCCGCGCGGCTTCACGAATCGCGTACCAGGCGCCTCGCGCGGTCGCGTCCTCCCTGCCGAGCGATCCCCAGAGGGACAGCGGCTTGCCAGTCATCGAGCCGGGCGCCGTATATCCGCGAAGCTTGCTGTACTCGTCCATCATCCAGCCCATGATTTGAGGCGTGGTGTACACGTCGGGCGCCGGGATGTCGCGTTCTGGTCCGATGATCCAGGCGATGGCGTCGATGTACGATCGAGACAGCCGTTCGAGCTCCCGTTCCGACAGTTTCTTGGGATTGCAGATGATGCCGCCCTTGCCGCCGCCGAGCGGCAGGTCCATGACCGCCGTCTTCCACGTCATCCACGCGGCGAGCGCCCGTACGGTGTCGATCGTTTCGTCCGGGTGAAATCGGATCCCGCCTTTGGCGGGTCCTCGTGCATCGTTGTACTGAACGCGGAAGCCCTTGAACACCCGGACGTCGCCGTCGTCCATGCGGATCGGCAGCGAGACGTGCAGCTCGCGTACGGGCTCGCGAAGCACGGCTCGAAGCCGGGAATCCAGATTCAAGAGGCTGGCAGCCGCATCGAACTGATACTGCGCGATCGCAAACGGATTGAGCGACGTGGGTTCGCTGACGTTCGACACCGGCCCTCCAGATCTGTTGACGGAAACCGACGCGGACTCTTAGGCGTACATGCCGCGCATGCGCGTCACGACTGCCACGCGGCTGATGGCGACGATGTAGGCGGCCGTGCGCATGTCCACGTTGTATTTCAGCGACGTCTGGAGCACGGCCTCGAACGCTTCGACCATCTTGGCCTCGAGGCGCTCGTTCACTTCTTTCTCGGTCCAGAAATAGCCGTAGCGGTCCTGCACCCACTCGAAATACGACGTCGTGACGCCGGAGCTGTTCGCGAGGATGTCGGGCACGATGAACACGCCATGCTCGTGCAGATACTTGTGCGCCTCGGGATCGGTCGGTCCGTTCGCACCCTCGATGATCACCTTGGCCTGGATCGCCGCGGCGTTGTCCATCGTGATCTGATTCTCGAGCGCGGCGGGGATGAGGACGTCCACTTTCAGCGTGAAGAGATCGGCGTTGGCGAGCCGCTCCGCGCCGGTGAAGCCCTCGACGGTCTTGGCCTTCGCCACGTGCTCGATCAGTTTCGGGATGTCGAGGCCCCTGGGGTTGTAGACGCCGCCCTTCCAGTCGGTGACGGCCACGATGGTCGCGCCCATGTCTCGTGCCAGGAGTTCGGCGGATATGGATCCCACATTGCCGAAGCCCTGCACGGCGACGGTGGCGCCGCGGATAGGGAAGCCGACGTGCTTGGCGGCCTCGCGCGTGGCGATCATGACGCCGCGTCCCGTCGCTTCGCGGCGGCCCGCCGATCCGCCGATCTCGAGCGGCTTGCCGGTTACGACCGCCGTCGCGGTGTGGCCGACGTGCATCGAGTAGGTGTCCATGACCCACGCCATGATCTGCGCGTCGGTGTTGACGTCGGGCGCGGGGACGTCTTTTTCGGGTCCGATCGCGTCGATGATTTCAGCGACATAGCGGCGGGTCAGCGCTTCGATCTCGCGCTTCGACATCTTCGTCGGATCGCAGATGACGCCGCCCTTCCCGCCACCGAACGGAATGTGCGCGACCGCACATTTCCATGTCATCCAGGCCGCGAGCGCCGTCACTTCGTCGAGCGTGACGCCCGGGTGATACCGGATGCCGCCCTTCGCGGGTCCCAGGGTGATGTTGTATTGCACGCGGTATCCGGTGAAGACGTGGATCTCGCCATTGTCCATCTGGATTGGGCAGGAGACCACGATCTGTCGTTTGGGATGCGTAAGAATCTTCCAGATGCCCGGCTCGAGGTCGAGAATCCGAGCGGCTCGATCGAACTGCTGGAGCATGTCGTCGAAGATTGCGCCGGTTTCTGCCATGTCGCTCCTCAGGTCGAAAAACGGACCAAGGTATCGTGCCCGGCTCGACGAGTCAACCACGCCACCTGCGCCCAACGAGAGGAGCGTGAGGCTTCAGCCGAGCGGCGTGCCATAATGTTTCAGGGATGAAAACCGTCAGCGACGAGCCCGTTGCCAGGCCGCAGGAACGCGCGGCCGCGTTCACCACGATCTCCGGTCGTCCGATCGAGCGCCTCTACACCCAGTCCGACGTCGGTCAGCTCGACTACGCACACGACATCGCCGACCCCGGCGCGTTTCCCTACGTCCGCGGCATCCATTCGACCGGCTACCGCGGCAAGCTCTGGACGATGCGCCAGTTCGCGGGGTTCGGGACGCCCGAAGAAACCAACGAACGCTATCGGACCCTGCTCCGGGCGGGCGGAACGGGGTCTGAGCGTCGCGTTCGACCTGCCGACGCTGATGGGGCGCGATCCGGATCACGAGCTCTCGCTCGGCGAAGTCGGCAAGTGCGGCGTCAACGTCACGTCGCTGGCCGACATGGAAACGCTCTTCGACGGCATCGACCTCGCCGGCATTACGACCTCGATGACGATCAATTCGCCGGCGGCGATGATCTTCGCGATGTACCTGGTCGTCGCGGAAAAGCAGGGAGCGGACTGGCGGACGATCTCCGGGACGATTCAGAACGACATCCTCAAGGAGTTCATCGCCCAGAAGGAGTACATCTTCCCGCCGCGGCCGTCGATGCGGATCATCACGGACATCTTCCGCTTCTGTGCGACCGAGGTGCCCAAGTGGAATACGATCTCGGTCAGCGGCTATCACATCCGCGAGGCGGGATCGACGGCGCTGCAGGAGTTGGCGTTCACGCTCAGGGACGGCCTGGAATACGTCCAGTGGGGCGTGGACTCGGGTCTGGACGTCGACGTGTTCGTCCCGCAGATCTCATTCTTCTTCAACGCGCACAGCGATTTCTTCGAGGAGATCGCGAAGTACCGCGCCGCGCGGAAGCTCTGGGCCATGGCGATGCGCGATCGGTTCGGGGCGAAGAACGAGCGGTCCTGGAAGCTGCGCTTCCACACGCAAACGGCGGGCGTGTCGCTGACGGCGCAGCAGCCCTACAACAACGTCGTCCGGACCGCGCTGCAGGCGCTGTCGGCCGTCCTCGGCGGCACGAACTCACTACATACCAACTCGCTCGACGAGGCGCTCGCGCTGCCGACGGCCGAGGCGGCGACGCTCGCGTTGCGCACGCAGCAGATCATCGCCAGTGAGAGCGGCGTGGTGAACACGGTCGATCCGCTCGGCGGCTCGTACTTCATCGAGAAGCTGACGGACGACATGGTGAACGGCGCCCGCGCCTACTTTCGACGCCATCGACAAGATGGGCGGGATGGTCGAGGCCATCGAGCGGGGATTCCCGCAGAAGGAGATCGCGGAAAGCTCGTACCGCTTCCAGCAGTCCGTCGAACGAAAAGAAAAGGTCATCGTCGGCGTCAACGACTTCGTGCAGGCCGACGAACCGCCGATCGAGATCCTGTACATCGACGAGAAAGCGTCCGATATCCAGCTGGCCAGGCTCGAGCGGCTGAAGCGGACGCGCGACAACGATCGCGTCAAGCGGACGCTCGACGCGCTGCGGGACACGGCGCGCTCGACGCGGCCTGCCGACAACCTGATGCCGCCCATCCTGGACGCCGTCCGCGCCTACGCGACCGTCGGCGAGATGTGCGACGCGCTCAGGCAGGTGTGGGGCGAATACGAAGAGGTCCCAATAATCTGAGGGCCGCTAATTCCCAATTCCTAATCTCATGACGCCGAAGTTGAGGGTTGTCATCGCGAAGCCGGGGCTGGACGGCCACGATCGGGGCGCCAAGGTCATCGCGCGGGCGTTGCGGGACGCCGGCATGGAGGTCATTTATACGGGCCTGCGTCAGACGCCCGGAGCAAGTCGTGTCGGCCGCGCTGCAGGAGGACGCCGACGTCATCGGACTGTCCATCCTGTCCGGCGCCCACAATCACATCGCGCCGCGGCTGATGGAGCTCCTCAAGGCCAAGGGACTCGACGACGTCCTGGTGGTGATCGGGGGCATCATCCCCGATGTCGACATCCCGAAGCTCAAGAGCATCGGCGTCAAGGGGATTTTCCTGCCCGGCACCCCGATGCAGGACATTATCGACTTCATCAATGCGAACGCTCGGACTCGAACGAGGAGTCATGTCTAGTCGTTCAAGGTTCAAGGCTCCATAATGTGAAGTTCTAGGCACCCATTGCCGATAAGTGCACCGTGACCCACACCCTGCTGCTCGCCGACGATAGCGTCACCATTCAGCGCGTCATCGAGCTGACGTTTGCGGACGAGGATGTCCAGGTCGTCGCGGTCAGCGACGGCGATCAGGCCATCGCCCGCCTCGAAGCGTCGCCGCCGGACATCGTGTTGGCCGATATCGGCATGCCCGGCAAGAACGGCTACGAAGTGGCGAAGTACGTCAAACAGTCGCCGAAGCTGTCCCACATTCCGGTCGTCCTCTTGACGGGCGCCTTCGAGCCCGTGGACCAGGCGCGAGCCGCCGAGGTCGGGTGCGACGGCGTGCTGGCGAAGCCCTTCGAGCCGCAACTCGTGATTGGCAGGGTCAAGGAGCTGTTGTCGTCCGACGCGCCGGTGGCGACGGCCGCCGCAGCGGTCCCGGCCCCCGAGCCGGCCGCGAATCAGGGGCCGGCGGAACTGGACGACTATTTCGATCGACTCGACGTCGCGTTTTCCAAGCTGTCGGGAGGAAGGCCGGTTTCGGACGCAAAGCGCGAATCGAATCCGCCAGAGGAGGTCGATCGCGGGCCCGACTTCGTCGCCGATTCCCCGTCGTCGGTGGCAGACGAGATTGACCGGTACGTGTCGGAGCATTCAGAGGGCCACACGCCGGAACTGTCGCTGTCGCCCGAGCCCGTGCTTCAGGCGGCGGAGCCGCGACCAGTCGAGACCCCGGTCGAGCCGATGCCGTTCCGGCCCTCGACCGCGTTGCCGGCCTCCGAATTTCCCGGCGTGTCACCGGCTCCGATTCCCGTGCCGGCCCGCGCAACAGTCACGTCGTCGCCGTCGGTCAGCCTGCCGGCCGCGTCAAGCGCGCCGGTGTCGGCGGGCCGTCCCTCGACTGCGTTTCCGTCGATTGCTGACGCGTTCGCTGCGATTCTCGCCGCCGAGCAGGCGGAGCCGGCGTCCGCAGGTCGCCCCGCATGGCCGCCTCTCCAGGCGGCAGCCGCTGCTGAACCGACGCCGCCCGTGCCGCTCGACCTGACCGACGAGCAGGTCGATCGCATCGTCGGCCGCGTGCTCGATCGGATGTCCGATCGCGTCGTGCGCGAAACGGTCACGGGCATCGCGAGCGACACTGCCGAACGCCTCGTGCGAGAGGAAATCGAGCGGATCAAGAACGCGATCAAGTAGCCAGCATCGTTCCTCGTGGCGATTTGTAATACGATCGCCTGATGGCTCTGCCGGAAAAGCCTGCCCTCGAAGGGCTCGAAGCCAAGTGGATGGCGCGCTGGGAAGAATCGGGCGTGTTCCGGTTCAACCGTGATCGTTCGCGCGCGGAAATCTTTTCAATCGATACGCCGCCGCCAACCGTCAGCGGTTCGCTCCATGTTGGCCACGTCTTCTCGTACACGCACACCGACCTCGTCGCCAGATTCCACCGGATGCGCGGTGCCGAAGTCTTCTATCCCATGGGGTGGGACGACAACGGCCTGCCGACGGAGCGTCGCGTGCAGAATTACTTCGGCGTCCGGTGCGATCCGTCGCTGCCGTACGATCCGGCGTTTCAGCCGCCGGCGGAGCCGCCCAAACCGCCGATTTCGGTGTCACGGCCGAATTTCATTGCGCTCTGCGAACGCCTGACGGTCGAGGACGAGAAAGCGTTCGAACGGTTGTGGCGGTTCCTCGGCCTGTCCGTCGACTGGTCGATGACGTACGCCACGATTGGACAGCGCGCGCAGCGGGTATCGCAACTGGCGTTCCTCCGCCTGCTCAGGCGGGCCCTTGCTTATCAAATCGAGGCGCCGACGCTCTGGGACGTGGATTTCAAAACGGCAGTCGCCCAGGCCGAGTTGGAAGATCGTGACGTGGCCGGCGCGTACCACCGGATCAAGTTTGCGATCGCTGGCGCGCCCTTGAAACCGGTGCCAGGCACCGCTGTAGAAGATGCAGCGGCGATCGAGATCGAAACGACGCGTCCCGAGCTGATTCCGGCCTGTGTGGCCCTGGTCGCCCATCCGGACGATGAGCGGTATAAGCCGTGGTTCGGGAAAGAGGTCGTGACGCCGCTGTTTGGCGTACGCGTGCCGATCAAAGCGCATGCGCTCGCAGATCCCGAAAAAGGCAGCGGCATCGCGATGATCTGCACCTTCGGTGACGTCGCCGACGTGACCTGGTGGCGCGAGCTTGGACTCCCGGTCCGCGCGATCATCCAGCCTGACGGGACGCTGCGCCCGGTGCAGTGGGGCTCGTCGGGGTGGGAATCCATTGATGCCGCCCGCGCGCAGCAGCATTACGACGCGCTCACGAGGCTGTCCGCGTCGAAAGCGCGCGCGAAGATCGTCGACCAGCTGAAGGCGTCCGGCGATCTGGTCGGTGAGCCGCGACCAATCACCCACCCCGTGAAATTCTATGAAAAAGGTGACCGGCCCCTCGAGATCGTCACGAGCCGGCAGTGGTTCATCAAGGCGATTGAATTTCGCGAGGCCCTGCTCGCCCGCGGTCGCGAGCTAAAATGGCATCCCGCGTACATGCAAGTGCGCTACGAGAACTGGACGAACGGCCTGAACGGCGACTGGTGCGTCAGCCGGCAGCGGTTCTTCGGCGTGCCGTTCCCCGTGTGGTATCCGGTCACGACCGACGGCCAGCCGGATCACGCGCGACCCATCCTCGCGAACGACGACCGGCTCCCTGTCGATCCGTCGAGCGACGTCCCTGACGGCTATCGTGCCGACCAGCGCGGCGTGCCCGGCGGCTTCGTGGGTGACCCCGACGTGATGGACACGTGGGCGACCTCATCGCTGTCGCCGCAGATCATCTGCGGCTGGCCCGACGACCAGGATCTGTTCGCGCGCACGTTCCCGATGGATCTGCGGCCGCAGGCGCACGACATTATCCGCACGTGGCTTTTCGATTCGGTGCTGCGCGCCCATCTCGAACACGATGTCCTGCCCTGGGCCAACGCCGCGCTGTCCGGCTTCGTGATGGATCCCGATCGAAAGAAGATGTCCAAGTCCAAGGGCAACGTCGTGACGCCCATGGGTCTGCTCGAAGAGCACGGAGCGGATGGTGTGCGCTACTGGGCGGCAAGCGGACGGCCCGGAACCGACACGGCGTTCGATACGAATCAGATGCGCGTTGGCCGACGGCTGGCCATCAAGATTCTGAACGCGTCGAAGTTCGCGTTGTCGAACGCCGAGCCGCAGGGCGCGATCACGGCACCTGTCGATCGCGCGATGATTCGCAGTCTGGCCGCGCTCGTCGACGAGGCCACACGCGCGTTCGAGGAGTACGACTACGCGCGCGCGCTCCAGCGGACCGAAACGTTCTTCTGGCGCTTCTGCGATGACTACCTCGAACTGGTGAAGGGCCGCCGGTACGGCGAACAGGGTTCGACCGGCGCCGGCTCTGCCAACGCCGCGCTGACGGCGGCGCTCTCCACCATGCTTCGTCTCTTCGCGCCGTTTCTGCCGTTCGTGACCGAAGAAGTCTGGTCGTGGTGGCGCGAGGGCTCGGTGCACCGGGCGGCGTGGCCGACGGCGGCGGAGCTCGTCGCGCAGGTCGGTGACGACCCCGAATCCGCGCGCACGGCCGACGAAGCGGCCTATCAATGGGCGACGTGGGTGCTCTTCGAAGTCCGCAAGCAGCGGTCCGAAGCGAAGCAGCCGCTCAAGGTGCCGATCACGCGGGTGACGATCAAGGCGCCGGCCGCCGAAGTGACACTGCTGCCCATCGTGGACGCGGACCTGCGTGCGGCGCTGCGCGTGCAGGCATTCGAAGCCAGCGTCGGCGAGCCGCGCGAAATCCTGGTTGCGGCGTATGAAGCCGTCTGAGCGCGGGCCGCTCACGACCCTCGACCCGTCCGCGTACCGCGACCTGGTGCGGCGCGCGCTTGCCGAAGACGTCGGCAGCGGCGACGTCACGACGCGGGCCTGCGTTGCCGCCGACGCGCGCGCCAAAGGCGCCTTTCTCGCAAAGGCGCCCTGCATCGTCGCGGGGCTTGACGTGGCCGTCGAAGCGTTTCGGCAGATCGAAGCCGGCGTCGATGTCGAGATTCGTGTCGCGGACGGCACACGCTGCCAGCCGGGCGCAGTCATTGCCGAGGTCCGCGGATCCGCGGCCGCATTGCTGACCGGCGAGCGGACGGCGCTCAATTTCCTCCAGCGAATGTCCGGCATCGCCACGCGGACCCGTCAGTACGTGGACGCCGCTGCCGGCCGCATCGTCGTCCTCGACACCCGCAAGACGACGCCCACTCTGCGAGCACTGGAGAAATACGCGGTACGCGCGGGTGGCGGCACGAACCATCGCTCGGGGCTGTTCGACGCCGTCCTGATCAAGGACAACCACATCCGGCTCGCCGGCGGCGTCAGCTGCGCTATCGCCGCGGCCCGCGAGCGGAATCCGGGCCTCGGGGTCGAAGTTGAAACGGAAACGCCTGATCAAGTCAACGAGGCCGTTCGCGCCGGCGCCGACACCATCATGCTCGACAACATGACGACGTTGGAGATTGTTCGATCGGTGACGGCCGTGGCAGGCCGCGCGAAGGTCGAGATCTCGGGTGGCGTCACACTGGATCGAATCGCCGACCTGGCAACGACCGGCGCGGATTTCGTGTCGGTCGGCGCACTTACGCACTCGGCCCCGGCCATCGACATCAGCTTCGAGATCGTTGCGATCTGATCCGCCTCCACCTGCGTTGACCGAGGCGATGGACCGCGTGCGGCCCCGCCTGCATCGACTGGGCAGCGAGATCCATTTCCTGCAAACCACGTCCTCGACCAACGACTACGCGCTGTCGCTGGCGAAGGAGGGCGCAGTCGTGCTTGCGGACTCGCAGACGGCCGGCCGAGGCCGACGGGGACATACGTGGTTCTCCCCGGCGGCCAGCGGCCTCTACGTGTCGGTCGTCCTCGCGCCGGCACACGCCCGCGTCGACCCCGCGCGTGCGACGCAGCTGCTGACCCTCACGGCTGGTCTGGCGATCGCGGAGGGCATTCAGGCCGCTACCGGGTTGCGCGTGGAGGTGAAATGGCCGAACGATCTGTACATCCGCGCTCGCAAGCTGGCGGGTGTTCTGGCCGAAGCCTCGGGATCACCGTCACGTCTCGTCGTCGTTGGATATGGCGTCAACGTTCAATCGACGGCGTATCCACCGGAGCTGCGCGACCGGGTGACGTCGCTCGAGTCTGAACTCGGACGGCCGATCGATCGCTTGCTGATCTTCGCGGAAACGCTGGCGGCGTTCGCGGCCCGATATGCGGATCTGCTCGCGGGACGTTACGATGCTATCCTCGACGCGTGGCGGAGCCGGGCGCCGGCCGCGACCGGCGCGCGCGTGTCGTGGACGACACCGCAGGGCGTGGTCACAGGTGTGACATCTGGCATAGATGCCGACGGCACACTGCTCGTCCGGACGAGCGGCGGCGTGGAACGCATCGTCGCCGGCGAAGTGAACTGGGAATCGTGAAATTGCGGATTGCGGATTGCGGATTGCGGAATTCGTGAGGTTGACGTGCTGCTAGCCATTGACGTCGGCAACACCAATATCGTGCTGGGCGTGTTCGACGGCGACAGGCTCGTGCAGAGCTGGCGTCTGCAGACCCTCCGCGAACGAACGTCAGACGAACTGGGGCTGCTCGTCGATGGCCTTTTCGCCCACGGAAAGATCGACAAGTCGAAGATCCACGGCGTGATTCTCGGTTCGGTCGTGCCGCCGCTGACCGGCACTTTCAAGACGATGGTCGCGCGCTACTTCGGAGTACCGGCAGTCAACATCGAGCCTGGCACCGATACGGGTATGCCGATCCTGTACGAGAATCCTGCCGAGGTCGGCGCGGATCGCATCGTCAACGGTGTCGGGGCCTGGGAACGATTCGGACGCGGCAAGGGCCGCCCGATGATCGTGGTCGATTTCGGAACGGCGACGACGCTCGACGCGATCAGTGCGAAGGGCGAGTACCTGGGCGGCGCGATCTGTCCAGGCGTGCAGATTTCCGCGGACGCGCTCTTCCAACGCGCGGCGCGGCTGCCGCGGATCGACGTGCGCAAGCCGTCCGGCATCGTCGGCCGGACGACGGTTGGCGCGATGGAATCCGGGCTCTTCTTCGGTTACGTGGGGATGGTCGAGGGCCTGGTCAAGCGGATGTCGCAGGAACTCGGCGGCAACGCGATCTGTGTGGCCACGGGGGGGCTCGCCGACGTCATCGCACCGGAAGTCCCGCAAATCGAGCACGTCGATCCCGACCTGACGCTGCACGGGCTCCGCCTCGTGTGGGAGAGGAATCGACCTACGTAAATTGTGGATTGCGGATTGCGGATTGCTGAGGACGGATTGGAAATCGCGGACTTCTGTCGAGAGATCGAAGCCTACCTCTGTAAAAAAAACGACGGACATCTGATCCGGGTCGTCGGGCCGTCCTTCGAGCTGGTGTCGGATTGGGCAGCGCGGGGCATTCCACTCAAGGTTGCGTATTCAGGGATCGACCGCTATTTCGAACGGTACTATCGTTCAGGTCCGCGGCGCCGTCCGGTGAAGATTGATTTCTGCGAGGCTGACGTGCTCGACGTCTTCGACGAGTGGCGACGGGCGACCGGCATTCGCTCGAACGGAAACGGTGATGATGGCTCGGTTGAGCCAGACGAAGTCGTCAGGGCGGCGTCTTTGCCGTCGCACCTTCAGCGTGCGATCACTCGCCTGAGCAGCGGACGGGCGTCCGGCGTCATCGGGCCGGAGTTCGACGCCCTCATCGATCGCCTCTCCGCGGAGCTCGACGCAGCCAGGGTGAAAGCCGGAGGCCTGCGCGGGGACGCGCGCGCTGCGCTGCTGTCGCGACTCGAGGAGACCGATGGCGAGATGCTCGCGACGGCAACGAAGGCCATCGCCCCGGCAACCATGGACGCGATCGTTGCCGACGCGGATGCCGAGCTCTCATCCTTTCGCGACCGGATGACGGCCGACGAGTACGCGCGCGCACGACGTGGCGCCGTGGACACCCTGGTGCGCCAGCGCCTTCAACTTCCAATGCTGCGGTTCAGCTGAGCATGCCGGCGCAAGGCGACGTGCTTTCGCTCGTCGTAGAGCGACCCGCCGTCGGCGGCCCGATGATCGCGCGCGCGGACGGACAGATCGTCCTCGTGACCGGCGCGATTCCCGGCGAGCGCGTGCAAGCCCGGATCGATCGGGTTGCCCGAAGTGTCGCGTTCGCGACGACGATCGACGTACGGGAATCGTCGCCCGACCGCCGGGACGCGTTGCCCGATCCCTCGTGTGGCGGCTGCGCTTACAGCCACATCGCCTACGCGCGACAGCTCGAGATCAAGGGCCAGGTCATTGCTGATGCCTTCGCGCGAATCGGACGTGTGGAATGGCCCTCCGCGATACCTGTTGCGGCCTCTCGCGAGGATGGCTACCGCATGCGGGCAAGGCTCCACGTCCGCGGCGGACAACTGGGCTTTTTTCGAGAGGGCACGCACGACGTCTGCGATCCGCGCCCATCGCGGCAACTGCTGCCTGAAACCTGCGACGCACTCGAGCGCCTGATGGCGTCTGCGCGATCGCTTGGCGACCTGGTCCGCGAAGTGGAACTGTCGGAGAACATCGCGGCGACCGAGCGCGTCGTGCACGTCGAAACATCCGGACCCGTGGATCGGCGCGCACTCGACGCGTTGACGCAGGGGGAGGGTGTGACACGAGGTCCCTACGTGACCGACGCTCCTCTTCGCCTCCGCCGGCACGTGCTCTCGTTCTTTCAAGGAAACCGGTATCTGATTCGAGATCTCGTGGACCACGTGGTGCGGCAGCTCCCGGCCGGTGGCCGCGTCCTGGATCTGTACGCCGGCGTGGGCCTCTTTTCCGTCACGGCCTCGACGATGGCAGGCGCGAGAGTCACGGCGGTCGAAGGGGACCGGTTCGCGGCCGAGGATCTCGCGCACAACGCGCGCGCCGGCTCAGGCAAGCAGGAGCGCGAGGCTTCAGCCGAGCGTGCGGGCGTGCCAGGTGGGTCGAGTGAGTCGGGTGGATTCGTGGAGGCGGTCAGGTCCGATGTCGAATCGTTCGTCGCAACCCGAGCTCGCGACGTTCGCGGATCCGACGAAGCGTTCACGGCCGCGATTGTCGATCCGCCGCGCACGGGTCTGTCGCGGGCGGCGCTCGATGGCATTCTCGCATTGAAGATTCCGAAGATGGTCTACGTCTCGTGCGACGTAGCCACGCTCGCGCGCGATTCGCGAGCGTTTGTCGGCGGGGGCTATCGCGTGACGCGGGTCGACGCGTTCGACATGTTCCCCAATACCCCGCATGTCGAGACCGTGGTTACCTTCGAGATTCGCTGAAACCCTTCAATGCACAAATGCACGAGTGCAACCCGCCTTTGCATTCTTGCGTTCCTGCATCGTTGCATTACGTGGCAACTACACCTTGGTCGCTGCGCCGAGAAATCCTTCGAAGAGCGGCCGGAATTCTCCAGTCCGCCAGAAATTTTCCGGATGCCACTGAACGCCGAGGCAGAACCTGGCCTCGGGATCCTCGATCGCCTCGACGACGCCGTCGGGTGCGGTGGCGGAGACGTTGAACCCGGGCGCGACGGCCTTGACCGCCTGATGATGCCGGCTGTTGACCTCGCAGGTGTCGTCCGCGATCCGGTCGCGCATCAGCCGCGCGAGCAGGGAGTCCTTGTCGATCCAGATCTCGTGCGCGAGCGAGTAGGACTCGTTCGGCGGTACAGGCAGGCTATGGGCGACCGCGCCCGTCACCTGTGACGGAATGTCCTGCAGGAGGGTGCCGCCGCACGCGACGTTCAGAACCTGAATCCCGCGGCAGATGGCGAAGATCGGCAACTTTTGCGCACGTGCGGCCGTCACGAGCGCCAGCTCGAAGTCGTCACGCCCGGGTTCGGCCTCGTGCACGGTCGCGTGCGCCGCTTCTCCATATCGCGCCGGCGTCACATCGTCACCGCCGGTGAGCAGCAGCCCATCGAGGCCCTGGAGCGCGTCCTTCACCGGCGTCGCGGCTTCGAGCACCCGCGGTTCGCCGCCCACGTGCAGGATGGCCTGACGATAGTCCTCGAGTTTTCGCGACGCCGTAATGCCGATCACAGCCATAGCACTCTCGCGGGCCGGAAGCCGAGCCCCGTCGACTACATGCGGTTGGGAATCTCGATGCCCATCAGATCGAGCGCCCACGTCAGCTGACGCTGTACGTAGGACACGCCTGCGGCCCGCCACCGCTTACGGGCCTGATCCTCCTCGTTGAGGATCGGATACCGATGATAGAACGCGTTGAAGAGCTGCGCGAGGCCGAACGCATATTTTGCGAGCGCCGAGAATTCGAGGGAGCGGACGACCTGATCGACGATCTCATCGAGCCGCGAGGCCTCCAGCAGAAGGCTCCAGAGGTCGTGCGTCTCGCCCGAAGCGTCGCCAGCCAGCTCGTCAGGCTCGAGTCCATCCAGTGACGCCAGCACGTCGGCCTCTGAGATGCCTTCCCGTTCCTGCAACTTGCGCAGGATGTTCGCCGCCCGAACCACGGAATACTGAAGATACGGCCCGGTTTCGCCTTCGAAGCTCAGCGCCTCCTCGATGTCGAACACGATCAGCTTGCCGCGGGAGAACTTCAGCATGAAGTACCGAATCGCGGCCACGGCGATCTGCATCCCGGCCTTGCGACTTTCCTCCGCCGAGAACTCCGGGTTGCGCTTGGCCACCTCCGCCGTGGCCTTGCCCGTCAGCAGGTCGAGCAGATCGTCCACCTTGACGCCGAGGCCCTTGCGTCCCGACACCTCGACGAACGGCTTTTTCGCGTCTTCGCTGTCCGGCACCATCGAATAGCCGAGCTCGCGCGCTGTCGCATGCGACAGCGCGACCATCTCATACGAGAAGTGGATCGAGTTCTCGGCCTCGCGCGGGTGCCCCAGCGTTCTCAGCGCCTGGCTGAGCAGCGCCTGCAGATACATCTGGCGCGAATCGATGACGTTGAAGATACGCGTCGCGCCGCCGAACGCCGGCGGCGTCGGGGCGCATTCGCCGGGGGGTTCCGACGTCGTCGACCACAACGGCCGTCCGCTGGTCTGCGTCGCGAACACGCGGTAATGAAAATCACGCCCGAGGAGCCCGAGCTTCCAGAACTGGTTCGCCAGATCCTTTCCGATGTAGGTGACCACACCATTCGATCGGACGATCACTTTTTCGCGCGCGGCGTCCTGATCGCCGTCCGCGCTCGCGCTCTCATCGTCCGTTGTGGTCTCCTCGCCTTCGATCTTCATCACCCAGCAGCCGGCGAGCTTGCCTTCGGTCTGGAGGTACACTGCGCCCTGCGCCTTCAGGACCTCGAACGCCCTGGCCCAGAACTGCAGCCTGACGATGTCACCCTCGTACGTCAGCAGATCGTAGGCGACGTTGAGCCGTGCCATCGTCGCCAGGTGGGCTTTGACGATGCGGTCCACGATGAACGCGCCGATGGCGGATGTTTCGTTGCCGCCGTGCTCGAGATCGTGAAGCGTCGACGCGCGGACCGACAGGTTCGCCGGGTCGCGGTCGTACCACTCGGTCACGCGCGAGTAGAGATCCCAGCAGTAGTAGTCGAACCGCGTGGTGTCCGCGACCCGCTGGACGCCGGCGAGATCGTTCCGTTCCAATTCCCGGAACCCGACGACGATGTCGGCGACCTGGACGCCGAGGTCGTCGATGTAGTTCTGGATCTCCACGGGCGTGCCGCGGAATCGCAGGACACGGCCGAGCGTGTCGCCGAGCGCCGCGTTTCGCAGGTGCCCGATGTGTGCGGCCTTGTTCGGGTTGATCGCCGTGTGCTCGACGATCGTCTTGCCGCATTCGGCCGTAGCCGCCGGAATCGCGTTCCGTACGCGAGGGATCGCAAACGCCGCGCGGTCGAGATACAGGTTCAGATAGCCGTTCGGCGCGGCGACGACGCGGTCGACACCGGGCGGCTTGTCGAGGGCGGCGGCGAGCTCCTGCGCGATCGCGCGCGGCGGCTTGCGAAGCGAGCGGGCGAGCTGAAAGGCGACAGGCACGCCGAGATCGCCGAGCGCGCGATTGGGCGGCACTTCCACCGCAAATGGCGGCACGTCGTCGACGCCGAAGTGGCGGCGGATGACGCCGGAGATGGCCGCATGGACGAGTCGCTGAACGGTCAGAATCATGTACGGGTCGCGTGAGCGCGGAAAGTGTTCGCTAAGTTCGTGATACGATTACAGTTGGTGACTCTGGGAGCTCTGGAGCGCGGTGTAGTCCGCGGGCGTGTTGACGTTGCTCAGTAGCCGATGACGCTGGCCGAATCGTTCGAGCTCATCTGCGCCCACGACCGTCGTGTTCACGTCGCCGAGGACGTCCATCACTTTCAACCGCCCTTCATGCAGCCGGCGCGCAATCGGATCCAGACACGCGCGAGTGTACACCGCGCACAGCGGATGGCAGCCGTTCTCGGTCATCGGCACGACGGCGTCCGCTTCACGACTCAACTCGAGCAGGTGGTTCACGAGCTCCGCTGTGACGTACGGCATGTCGCCGGCCATCACGAACGCGCGGTCGCCATCAGCTTCGACAATCGTCGCGAGTGCCGCGTGAATGCCGCCGAGCGGGCCGGAGCGACCGATCCGATCCGCGATCCTGCGCACCGACGGATGGCCGGACGGGCCGCCGACGAGAAGAATGTCATGGAACTGCCGCACGGTCAGGAGCATCTCGACCTGACGATCGAGAATCGTTCGCCCCTCGATCACGAGCGACCCCTTGTCGACGCCCTCAAATCGCCGGGCGCGCCCGCCGTTCAGGATCGCGGCGATCGGTGTCACTGGGAAATCTTACCGTAGATATGAGCGAAGCCGGGGTCGGTCGCGTGCTCGTGGCGAGCCTTCATCAGGCCATCGCCGATATTCTACCGACGCGTCTGTCGTTTTACGAGAACTGGCTGAACGCGGAAGGACTCCGCGAGGGGACGATCGGCCTCGCGCCTCTCTACGCGGTACTGAGCTTTCTCCGTCAGGAGGGCGATGCGTACGAAATGATCACGACGCGCGCCGGCGAGTACGCCGCCGAGTGGACGGTGCAGTCCATGGCGCCGGCACGCCGCACGATAATCAAGGCGGCGCCGTCCTGGCTGCGCAGCCGCCTTCTGATGCGGCGCGGACGACGGCTGGTGCGCGAAACGTATCAGGGCAGCCGCGCCGTCTCGCGGTTCAGACGCGGAACGGCCAAGGTCGATCTCCGCGCGTCGATTTTCTGTACGGTTCGTGAACCCGTCTCGCATCCGTTGTGCGGGTTTTATGCCGCCGCCTTTACGCGGCTGCTCGTGATGTTCGACATCGGCGCGTCCACGAGCGTCGTCACGTGCCGCGCTAGGGGCGAGTCCAAGTGTGTGCTGCAGGTGGCCATCCCGAGCGGCAGCCTTGAACGGGCTGACGACCGATGAGCGCGGGACGCGCGTCCGCTGCCGGCCTGCTCTCGATCGCCCTGCTCGCGGTGCCGGCGGCCGCCGCGGCGCAGGGTGCCGGCCGGATACTGGTCATGCCCTTCGACACACTGAAGCGGGAAGCCCGCGTCTTCTGGCTCGGCGAGGCCGCATCGGTACTGCTGACCGACAACCTGACAACGCTCGGCGCCAACCCGATCACGCGGGTTGAACGTCTGCAAGCATTCGAGCGGCTGCAGGTCCCTCCGGCAGCGACCTTGACCGACGCGACGATCATCCGTATCGGACAGCTCGTCGGCGCCGATCGCGTCGTGACGGGCACGCTCAGCCTGGAGGGGGACCGGCTCAAAGTTCGGGCCCGAAGTATCGCGCTCGATGCCGGCCGCGTGCAGGCCGACGTCACCGACGGTGGTGGGCTCCCGGATCTCTACGCGACGTTTCAGCGTCTTGCGGCCCGCATCGCGCAGGCGCACGCGCTGCCGTCGGTCTCGAGCGGACAGCCGCCGGTCGCCGCTTTCGAGAACTACATCAAGGGACTGCTGGCGGAGACGCCCGCAACGGCCATCGACTACTTCAATTCGGCGCTGAAGCTTCAACCGGCGTTCGACCGCGCGCGCCTCGCCCTCTGGGACGTGTACACGGACCAGGGCGAGTACGAGAAGGCGCTCGCGACGTTGAAGGCCGTCCGTCGCGATTCCCCCGATTCCCGGCAGGCGCGATTTCTCGCGGGCCTTTCCGAGCTCGATCTCCGCAGATTCGACGACGCGTTCGCCGCGTTCAAAGGACTGGCCGACGAGCGATCCGAGCCCGAGGTCGTGAACAATCTCGGCGTCGTGCAGCTGCGGCGAAGCGCGTCGGTTCAGAGCGGACGACCGGCGGACTTCTTCAACGAGGCGGCGAAGGCCGATCCCGCGGACGCCGACTACGTCTTCAACCTCGGCTACGCGTACTGGACCGATCGCGACACGCAGGCGTCGATTTACTGGCTTCGGGAAGCCGTGCGCCGGCGCCCCGCCGACGGCGTCGCCCACTACGTGCTCGGGGTGGCGCTCGCTGCCGCAGGGAACACCACCGAAGCCGCACGCGAAAAGGAACTGGCGCGCCGACTGTCCTCCGAGTTCGCGCAGTGGGATCGGCGGCCGGCGTCCGATCCCATCCCGAGGGATCTCGAGCGTGTGAAGAGCGAAGTCGGGCTGCCGCACGGCCACGAGATCGTCGACAAGCTCGCGACGAGCGAGCAGCGCGATCAGCAGCAGCTCGCGCGCTTCTACCTCGAGAGCGGCGAACGCCTGTTCGCTCGCGAGAACGACCGCGAGGCGGCGGCGGAACTCGGGCGCGCGCTCTACCTGTCGCCCTATATGGCGAGCGCGCATCTTCTCCTCGGGCGTATTCATCTGCGCAACGGCCGGGTGCAGGAGACCATCGACGCGCTGAAAATCTCGATCTGGAGCGAGGAGACCTCGGCGGCGCACGCGGTCCTCGGCGAGGCGTACCGGCAGGATCGAGACCTGACATCGGCCCGGGCCGAGGCGGACCGTGCGCTGGCGATCGACCCGACCTCAGCGGAAGCCAAGGCGCTTGTCGCGCGCCTCACTGAACGATGAGGCGCTCTAACGTGCTAAAATCAGGCCGGTTGTGGCACCCACTCAAGACGAAGCGTTCCACGAGATCCAGCTGAACGGGAAGCAGCTCGTCTTCCTGTTCATGGCGGCGACCGTCGTCTCCGTCGTGATCTTCCTCTGTGGTGTCCTCGTGGGTCGCAACGTCCGCGCTGAACGTAACGCGAGCGTCGACGTCGCGGCGGCCGGGGCGGAGCCTTCACTTACTCCCGCGCCGGCGCAAACGACGCCGGCCGAGACACGGTCCAACAGCGAGCTCGAGAAACCAATTCCGAAGGACAACTCGGCGAAGAAGCCCGAAGCGGCGACCAAGGCGGGGGACTCCGAATCGAAACCCGACCCGAAGGCCGAATCGAAGGTCGAACCTGACCACGCGGCTGCGCCGGCAACCGAAAAGCCGCCCACGCCGCCGCCGACCGCCGCCGAGAAGCCGCCGATGCACCCGAGCGCGACCGCCGGAACGGCCGAACCGATCGGACAGGGCTTTGCCGTGCAGATCGCGGCAGTGAACGCGCGCAGCGAAGCCGACGCGATGGCCAAGCGCCTCACGTCGAAGGGTTACTCGGCCTACGTCCTCGCGCCTGTCAGCGGCATGCCATCGGTGTATCGTGTGCGAGTCGGCAAGTTCCCGACCAAGCGGGAAGCCGAAACCGTGGCGGCCAAACTCCAGAAGGAAGAGCAGCTCAAGCCCTGGGTTACGCGTTAGCCGCGGCGTCCGGCGTCCTCCTCGCGCTCAGCTTTCCCCGATACGGCCACCCGGTTTTTGCCTGGGTCGCGCTCGCGCCATTACTGTTCGCGCTGACGTCCGCACTCACCAATCCGCAGTCCGCAGTCCGCAGTCCGCAACGGCGCGCGCTGACCCTCGGCTTTGTGACAGGCCTCGTGTATTTCAGCGGCACCCTCTACTGGATTGCGCGCGTGATGGCTGTGTACGGCGGACTGCCGTTCTGGCTCGCCGCGCTCCTGAACGCCGGCCTCATCGTGTACCTCTCGCTGTTTCCGGCGCTGTTCGCTGCGGCCATGCGCCGGCTCGTGTCGGTCCACGGCCGCGAAGCCATCCTCGCCGCGCCGTTCGTCTGGGTGGCGAGCGAGCTGGCGCGCGGTTACGTGACGGGCTTTCCCTGGGCGGTTCTCGGCCACAGTCAGATCGCCGCGCGACCCATCGCGCAGCTCGCGAGCATCGGCGGCGTCCATGCCTTGTCGTGGCTGACGGCGGGCGTCGGCGCGACGGTCGTCTTCGCCGCAACCGTTTCGCGCCGCAGGTTCGCGCCCCTCGCCTTCGCGTTGCTCGTCATCATCCTGGTGGCCGCCTGGGGAAGCCGGCGGGTCGCCAGCGGCGAGCTGACGCGTCTCGGTGACGCGATCAGGGTCGGTCTCGTGCAGGGCAACGTCGACCAGGCGATCAAATGGGATCCGGGGAGCGCCGACGCGATCTTCCAGGAGTACGTCCGGAAGACGCGGCAGGCCATCTTCGAGGGCGCCGAACTCGTCATCTGGCCCGAATCGTCGACGCCGTTCATGTTCGAAGAGGATCCGATCGGCGCCGAACAACTGCGGACGCTGGTCCGCCAGGCGCGCGTCACGCTGATCTTCGGCAGCGATCAGATCGAGCGCAGTGTTCCGCAGAAGTTCTACAACTCGGCGTTCCTGCTCCGCCCCGACGGGTCGGTCGGCGGCGTGTACCGGAAAATCCGGCTCGTGCCGTTCGGCGAGTACGTGCCGATGCAGCGGCTGCTGTTTTTCGCCGCGCCGCTCACCGAACAGGTCGGGACGTTCACGCCGGGCGAGCGGGCCGAGGTGTTGCCGGTCGACGGCCACCGGGTGAGCGTCGCCATCTGCTACGAAGTGATCTATCCGTCACTCGTCAGGCGGTTCGTGTCGGCCGGGAGCGAGATGCTGACGACGATCACCAACGACGCGTGGTTTGGCGACACGTCCGCGCCGGCGCAGCACTTCGAACAGGCGGCGATGCGCGCGGTCGAAGAGGGCCGATACCTCGTGCGGGCGGCCAACACGGGCATCAGCGGCATCGTCGATCCGTACGGCCGCGTGCTCAGCCAGACTCCGATCTTCCAGCCGGCCGTCATCGTCGGCGAGGCGCGGATGCTGACGACGACGACGTTCTACGCGCGCCACGGCGAGATCGTCGCGCCGATCTCCTGTGTCGTCGCCGTGGTACTCTTGCTCTGGCCGCGCCGCCGGCAGTCCCACGTGTAAAATGGGCAGCTCGATTCCTGAGAGCTGATTCCTGAGAGTCGAGCCGTGAGAGTTGAGAGTTGAGTGATGTCTACAGTCGATGATTTGATGCGCCGTTACGAAGGACTCAGCAAGCGCGCGGCCGACCTGCGGAGCTATCTTTGAGGGCTCCCGCCCGGAAGACGAACTGAACCGGCTCGAAGCCCTCGCGGCGTCGCCCGATTTCTGGAAGGACCAGGCCGAGGCGCAGAAAGTGCTGCAGCGCCGGCGCCGGCTGGAGCAGGATCGCGATCTCTCACGCTCTCTGAAAAAACGCAGCGACGATCTGGCCGTTCTGGTCGAGTGGGCGGAGGCTGGCGAAGCCGTCGACGCCGAGTTCGCGCAGGCGCTGGACATGCTCGACACCGAGGTCCAGGCCGGCGAGATCAAGAAGATGCTCGGCGGCGAGCACGATCGCAAGAACGCCATCATTACCATCCATCCCGGCGCGGGCGGCACCGAGTCGCAGGACTGGGCCGAAATGCTCCTCCGCATGTACCTGCGCTGGATGGAGCGTCGCGGCTTCAAGCGTGAGATGATCGACTATCAGCCCGGCGATGAAGCCGGGCTCAAGAGCGTGACGCTGACGGTCACCGGCGAGTACGCGTACGGTCTGCTGTCGGCCGAGGTCGGCGTGCATCGTCTCGTGCGGATCTCGCCGTTCGACCAGGCGGCGCGGCGGCACACGTCGTTCGCGTCGGTGCACGCCTATCCGGAACTTCCCGAGGACGTCGACGTCGTCATCGACGACAAGGACATCCGTATCGACACGTTCCGGTCGAGCGGCGCGGGCGGTCAGCACGTCAACGTCACCGATTCCGCCATTCGGATCACGCACCTTCCGACCGGGATCGTCGTCTCGTGCCAGAACGAGCGGTCGCAGCATCGCAACCGGGACTCGGCGATGCACGTGCTGAAAGCACGTCTCTACGATCTGAAACAGAAGGAACAGCTCGCCAACCTGGAGAAGATCGGCGGCATCAAGAGGGACATCGCCTTCGGGAGCCAGATCAGAAGTTACGTGCTCCATCCGTACCAGATGGTGAAGGATCACCGGACGAAGGAGCAGGTCGGCGACGTCAACCGCGTGCTCGACGGCGACATCGATCAGTTCATCAAGGCCTACCTGATGAAGAAGTCGAGCGGCACGCTCGCGCAGACGCCAGACGAGGACGTTGACTGACGCTGGTGGCGTGGACGATCGGCCGAGCGGCCCCGGACCCGATCGCGGGGAGCGTGCGGCACTTCGGGTCGCCCTCGGGATCTTCTCCAGTCGTGTGGCCGGCCTCGTCCGGCAGCGCGTCTTCGCGCACTACTTCGGGCTGACCGCGCCCGCCGACGCGTTCACCGCCGCCTCGCGGATTCCGAATTTCCTGAACAACCTGTTTGGCGAAGGCGCGCTCTCCGGCTCGTTCATTCCGGTCTATGCCTCGCTGCTCGCGCGCGGCGACCGCCAGCTGGCCGATCGCGTGGCCGGCGCCATCGCCGCCCTGCTCGCACTGGTCGTGGCCGTCATCGTCGTCGCCGGCATCGCGGTCACGCCGTGGATTCTGCCGCTCATCGCGCCCGGGTTCGCCGGGCCGACACGCGAGCTGGCCATCAGGCTCGTACGGATCCTGTTTCCGGCGGTCGGGCTCACCGTGATGTCGGCGTGGTGCCTCGGTGTGCTGAACAGCCACCGGCGTTTCTTCCTGTCGTATGCGGTGGCGGTGATCTGGAACGGCGCGATGATCGCGACCATGCTGCTGTTCGGGGAGGGAAGCGAGCTTCCGCTGCTCGCCGAGCGGCTGGCATGGGGATCGGTTGTCGGCAGCGCGCTGATGGTCGCGACGCAGCTGCCCGTCGTCTTCCGTGTGGCGCCGAACCTGTCGTTCGCGCTCGACACCCGGTCCGACCAGGTGCGGACCATCGCCCGCAACTTCGTGCCGGTTTTCATGAGTCGTGGCGTCGTGCAGCTGAGCGGCTACATCGACACGCTGCTCGCAACGCTCGTATCGACGGGCGCGACGACCGCGCTCGCAAACGCGCAGACGCTGTATCTGCTGCCGATCAGTCTGTTCGGTATGTCCGTGTCGGCGGCCGAACTGCCGGCCATGGCAGGCCTGGCGCACGCCGACGAGGACGGGATCGAGACGCTCCGCCACCGGCTCGACGCCGGGCTGCGGCAGATCGCGTTCTTCATCGTGCCGTCCGCCGCAGCGTTTCTCGCGCTCGGCGACGTCATCGCCGCCGCGCTCTTTCAGACTGGGCGCTTCGGGCACGACGATGCCGTCTACGTCTGGGGCATCCTCGCCGGATCCGCGGTGGGTCTGCTGGCATCGACGCTGGGGCGGCTGTACTCTTCGGCGTACTACGCGCTGCGCGATACGCGGCGGCCGCTCAACTTCGCCATCATCCGCGTCGTCCTGACGACCGTCCTCGGTTATGTGTTCGCCATTCCGCTGCCGCGATGGCTCGGTGTCGCGCCAGCGTGGGGCGCCGCCGGACTGACGGCGTCGGCCGGCATCGCCGGCTGGGTGGAAATGCTGCTGCTGCGGCGGTCGCTCAACGCGCGGATCGGCCGGACTGGTTTGTCGGCCGCTTACTTCGGTACGCTCTGGGCGTCGGCAACGGCGGCGGCGGCGGCCGCGTGGGCCGTCAAACTGACGTTCTTCCCGCCGCATCCGATCCTGGCGGCGATTCTCATCCTCGGACTGTACGGCATCGTGTTTCTGTCCGCGACGGTCGCGCTCGGCGTTCCGGAAGCGAAAAGCGCCCTCGGGTTGCTGAGCCGAGGAGCGCGAAGGCTTTAGCCGAGCGGCGGCGGTTACCATAACCGCATGACCGCAAAGCGACGCGGGTTCCGTCAGAAACATTCCCTCAGCCTCATCGTCGGCGCCATCGTTCTCTTTCTGCTCGTCATGTACTTGTGGTCCGATGCCACAACGCACATCGGCCAGTTCTACGGGAACGCGATCGCCGACTGGTTCGGCACGCTGGTGTTCATCGTCGTGACGAAGTACTTCTTCGAGATCGGATCGCGCGAGAGCCGACGGCCGAAGGTCAGGCCGCACGAGCGAGTGCTGGACTTCCTCATTTGCCACTCGCTGACCATCGTCCTCGCGGCGACCGGCGTGATCTGGGCCGTCGTCTACGCGCGCAGCGACGTGGACAGCAAGGCCGGTCAGGTCATCGGCAATATCGTTTCCGAGTGGACGCAGATCCTCGGGCTTGTTCTCATCACCAAGTACGCGAGGGAGATCGGCTCGAAGGAAGGCTCGTGATTACGAATCACGGTCGCCCTCCGATCGGCGTGTCGCCGACCGCGCCCCAGCCGTAGGCGGTGTAGGTCGAGAAATTCGAGGACGATTTCAGGATCCACCAGGTCCCGGTTGACGGTCGATAGACGGTGACGTCGGCTTTGCCGTCGCCGTCGAACTCGCCGACGACGGGGACGTCGCCGGCGGCGCCCCAGTTGACGGCAACATAAGTCGCATAGCCGGTGCTCGATTTCAGAATGAACCACGTGCCGGTCGAGGGCCGAAAGACGGCGAGGTCGGCCTTGCCGTCGCCGTCGTAGTCACCGACGACTGGAACGTCGGTACTCAGGCCCCAGTTGTAGGAGACGTAGCTCGTGTATCCGGTGCTTGATTTCAGGATGTACCAGGTGTCGCTCGACGGCCGGTAGATCGCGACGTCGGCTTTGCCGTCGCCGTCGAAGTCGGCAGGGACGGGGATGTCCGTGCCAATCCCCCAGTAGTACAAACTGAAGGTCGCGTAGCCCGTGCTGGACTTCAGAATCCACCAGACGCCGGTCGACGGACGGAAGACCCCAAGGTCGGGTCGGCCATCACCGTCGTAGTCGGCGGGGACGGGCGTGTCGCCGGCGGCGCCCCAGGCGAGTACGGAATAGGCGTAGTTCGTGCTCGAGTTGAGGAACCACCACGTGCCGTTGGAGGGACGGAAGACCGCCGGATCGACTTTGCCGTCACCGTCGTAGTCACCCGGGGCGGGGATATCACCGGTGCTGCCCCAGCCGTAGGCGCTGTAAAAGAGTCCGTGCGAGTCGGAGTGCAGCGTCCGCCAGTCACCCGTCGACGGACGATAGACCGTGACATCCGCTTGTCCGTCGCCGTCGAAATCGTCAGTCGTCGTCCCCATCGTGGTGACGTGAACACGGTAGACGACGCCGGTGCTGCTGCCACCAGACATTGTCGTGCCGTACAGATTGCCACCGGCCCCCATTACGAGCCCTGACGTCGAATGAATGCCGTCCGCGGCCGCGAAGTGGTGCAGCACAGTTACAGCGCCGAGCGGATCCATCGTGAAGATGGTTCCGAGATTGTTCGCGCCGCGCGCCGACGTCGTACCATAGAAGTTGCCGTCGGGCCCCTGAATGAGCCCGGCCTCGGGGTTGATGCCGTCGACGTCCGCCAACGAGTGGAGCGTGGTGTACGTGCCGTCGAGATCCAGCTTGAAAATGGTGCCGAACCCGCCCATGCCGGTGCCGTTCGCGCCGCCGCGGAACGTCGTCCCGTAGAGGCTGCCGTTCGCGGCTTGTACGAGCGGCGCGTGCGAGCCTTCCGGGCTCGCGCCCGTCTGCGTGAACGAGTGGACCTTTGTGAAGCTCCCGTCGGACGTGATCTTGAAAATGGTGCCGTAGCCGTCGCCGCCGTTGGTGGTCGTCCCGTAGAACGCGTTGTCCGACGCCTGAATCAGGCTGGATTGCACGCCGTAGCCATCCGCGTACACGAAGTCGTGGAGCACGGTGTATGTGCCGCCCTTCGAGATCTTGAAGATTGTTCCGCTGTTGCACGTCATGCACGAACCGCCCCCGGACGTCGTGCCGTAGAGATTGCCGTCCCGGCCCTCGACCAGGCCACCAAAGGGCACGCCGCCGTCGGTCAACGTGAACGCGTGCAGGAGCGAGACGGCTCCGGCCGGCGTCATTTTGAAGATCGTGCCGAGCAGTGAAGCGCCGCCTGATGAATTGATCCCGTAGAAATTGCCGTCGGACGCCTGAATCACGCCGGCCCGCGGGAAATCCCCTTCCGGGTCTCCATTTTGGAACACGTGAAAGACGAAGATGGCGCCCGACGCGTCCATCCGGAAGATCGTGCCTCTCGGATCCGGGCCCGCGCCGCCGAGGTCGGCTGTTCCGTAGAAATAGCCGTCCGTGGCGCGGATCAGACCTGCCTGTGGGCCGACGCCCTCGATGACAGTGAAGAAATGGAGCGGCGTGTAGGTCTGTGCGCTCGCCGTGCTGGCCGAGAGGACGAGTCCCAAGAGAGCCCCGGACAGCAGTGGTCTCCGCCGACGAAATAGTGCGTGGACGATCATGCGCGGATTCGCGGATTCTATGTCGCGCTTTCGCGTTCTGCCAGTCGGCCAGTTGTAAGAGAAGATGTCTGCCCTGGTGTTACCTTTTGCGTGGGGTTACTTCGCCGGGACGCTCCGTGCGGATTTCAGGTAGATGTAGTCGCCGAGCGGCGAGTCGTCGTTGTTGGACGCATTTCCGGCGACATTGAAGAGGATCGGCGCGGTGGCCACGGCTGGCGCGGTCCACTCGATCGTCCAGGCATTGGATCCTCGCGACGGCGATCGCGAGCCCGCGAGATTGTGTTGCACGAACGTCAGCGCCTTGTCCACGGCGCCTGGAATGAGCTGCGCGCGCGCATCGAGGACACGCCAGGCGCCGGCCTGACGGCCCTTCTGTTTGCCGGATGCGAAGCGCGCGGCGATCTCGAAACCGGCGCGGCGCATGTCCTCGCGTTCGATCCTCACCGTGATCGTGTAGAGCTGACCCGGCGTGTAAGACGGCGGAACGCCGGCAATCTCGAGCGATCCGCCGGGCGCGTTCACCGGATTGTCGAGGTGGCAGAGGTGGCACGACCGTTCGCCGAACCCGCCGGTGACGTTGGGGTACGGGCCTTCCTTGAACGCCGACGCGGCGGCCGTGAGGCACAGCAGCAAGAGGACCAACGGCGCTACAATCCGCACAGAAGGAGTATACCGATGCGCATTTCCCGATGGCCCGCCATCCTGCTCGGCGCCGCGATGACAATCGTGATGGTGCACGCGGCGCCCATCAGCGACTCGGTGGACGTCAAGATCGATCAGTGGATGACGCCGAGCAATCCGCCCTATCCGCACGATCCGGCGGTCGCGCCCGACGGATCCATCTGGTACACGGGCCAGCGCGCGAACGTCATCGGCCGGTTCGATCCGGCGACGCAGCAGTTCAAGGAATTCCCGCTGCCGACGCCCAACTCCGGTCCGCACGGCCTTCAGGCCGACAAGGACGGCAACATCTGGTACACGGGCAACGCCGCGGGCCTCATCGGCAAGGTCGATCCGAAGACGGGCAAGGTGACCGAGTACAAGATGCCGAATCCGAAGGCGCGGGATCCGCACACGATGGCGTTTTTGCGCGACGGCCGGATCTTTTTCACTGTGCAGGCGGGCAACTTCATCGGAACGCTCGATCCGAGCGCGCCGACGGGAAACATCAAGCTGATCGAAGCGCCGACGGCGAATTCACGGCCGTACGGCGTGCGGCTCGATTCGAAAGGCGTGCCGTATTTCGATCTCTTCAACAGCAACAAGATCGGGATGTTCGACACGAAGACGATGCTGGTGCGCGAGTTCGAGCTGCCGAATCCGAAAGCCCGCCCGCGCCGCATCGCGATCGGCAAGGACGACACGGTCTGGTATGGCGACTACGCGCGCGGCTATCTGGGTCATCTCGATCCGAAGACCGGCAAGGTCGAGGAATTCAAGTCACCGGGCGGCGAGGATTCGCGGCCCTATGCGATCGACGTCACAGCTGACGGCGCGATCTGGTACGTGGAGACCGGCGACGAGGCCAAGAACATCCTCGTACGCTTCAATCCCGAGACGAAGAAATTCCTGACGTGGCCGATTCCGGGAGGCGGCGGAACCGTTCGCAACATGGAGATCGACAAGAACGGCGACCTCTGGCTCGCGGAGAGCGGAGTGGGCAAGATCTCGCGCGTGAAGATCACAACTGCGAAGGGCACGCAATAGGTCGGGTTAGGGCAGATGGGTCGGATAGGTTGAGTGGGTCGAGTGGGTTAGACGCGAGGAGCGCGAGGCTTCAGCCGAGCGGCGATCAAGGCGGCCACGAAGACACGAAGGCAAGACTATCTGCCCGCCAGCCGAGTGACTCGCGTTGATCCGGCGACCAGCCACTGATTCGCTATTCGCTCGGCTGAAGCCTCGCGCTCCGGGCAACCGTCCGCTACCGCGGCCCGAGCAGTGGGTTTCCGGCGCCGGGTTGCGTGCCCGCGATGAACGCTTCGTGAATCGACGCGGGCGCGTCTGACGGCAGGACCGCGCCGGTCGCCTTGTCCACCTGCAGAAACACGATGTTCCCGGGCGGCTCGAACGCCGGCGGTTCGTCCTTGTCGGGCCGCGCGTCGATGTACGCCTTCATGAACTCCATCCACATCGGCAGCGCGGCGAACGATCCCTGCTCCGCGTTGCCCATGGATTTCTTTTCGTCAAAGCCAATCCACACGCCGACGGTGATGTCGGGATCGAAGCCGATGAACCACGCGTCCGTGTTGTCGTCCACGGTGCCGGTCTTGCCGGCGAGCGGCCACTTCGAGGCCATTTCCGCCGCACGGATGGCCGTGCCGCGGACGAGGACACCCTTGAGCAGGTTCGTCATCACGAACGCGGTGTCGGCGCGGATCGCGTCCGACGGCTCGCCGCGGTTCTCTTCGAGCAGATTGGCTTCGCGATCCTTCACCGTCAGGACGCCGAATGGCTTCATCCGCACGCCCTGATTCGGAAACGCCGTGTACGCGCTCGTGATTTCCATCAGCGTGGCGTCACCGGCGCCGAGCGCGATGGGCAGGTACGGCGGAAACTCCTCTTCGAGCCCGAACTTCTTGGCGTAGTCCAGGACGGTCTTCGGGCCGAGCGTGTCCATCATCTTGATCGCAGGAATGTTGCGTGATTCCTCGAGCGCCCAGCGCAGTGTGATCGGGCCGTCGAACTTGTGGTCGTAGTTCACCGGGCTGTAGATCTGTCCGTTGCCCGACGAGTACGACACCGGTGCGTCGACGATGATGGATGTCGGGGTGAATCCGCGGTCAATCGCCGCGGTGTAGACGATCGGTTTGAACGTCGAGCCGAGCTGCCGATACGCCTGCACCGCGCGGTTGAACTTGCTCCGGTTGAAGTTCCAGCCGCCGACCATCGCCTTGATCTGGCCGGTGCGGTTCTCGAGGACGAGCATGGCGCCCTCGACGATGGGCGTCTGATCCAGCGTAACCGTCGCGATGTTCGCGGCCTCGCCGCCGGCCCCGGCTTCAGGCAGCTTCACGATCGCGACGTCGATGAGATCGCCGGGCTTGAAGAGATCCGCCGCGGACGTCTTGCGCGTCCACGTGTACCCCTCGCGATTCAAATCCGCGTGGTACGACCCGAACCGCACGCGCGCCGCGCCGGCCTTCGGCGCGGTCACGACGACCGCGGGGACGACGTCGCCGGGTTGCATCGGGCGATTCCAGCGCTCGTCCTTGAATCTTTCGATGGTGTGCTTCTCATCCAGGACGTTCCGGCGAGGCCCCCGCCAGCCGTGGCGCTTGTCGTAGCGACGCAGCCCGCGTTCGATCGACCTGTTCGCCAGATCCTGCAGCTTCGCGTCGATCGTCGTCTGCACAGTGAGTCCGTTTTCGTACAGGACCTTCGCGCCGTAGCGCCGCTCGAGATGCTTGCGCACCTCCTCGACGAAGAACGGCGCGATCCCGGGCGGCTGCGTCGGCTGGCCGCGCGTCACGATGGACGTCTGCTTGGCTTCGTCCGCGCGCGCCTGGGTGATGTACTTCTCGTCGGCCATCCGCTGCAGGACGATGTTGCGCCGGGCGACGGCGCGCTTCATGTCCACGAATGGACTCTGGCGCTCGGGTGTCTGGAAGATGCCGGCGACGAGCGCCGCTTCTTCGAGGTTCAACTGCTTGTTCGACTTGTTGAAGTAGAGGCGCGACGCCGCTTCCACGCCGTAGGCGCCGTGGCCGAGATACATCTGATTGCAGTAGATCGTGAAGATTTCCTTCTTGGTGTAACGCTTTTCGATCTGAATCGCGAGAATGGCCTCGCGGAGCTTCCGCTCGAACGACTTCTCGTTGCTGAGGCCGAACTGCTCCTTGAGGTTGCGAGCGAGCTGCTGCGTCAGCGTGCTGGCGCCCTGCGCGCGGCGGCGCTCGAGGATGTCGGTCAGCGCTGCGACGGCGATGCGCCAGATGTTGACGCCGAAGTGGCGGTCGAAGTCCGCGTCCTCGGTGGCGATGATGGCCTGACGCAGCAGCGGGTTGATGTCGTCATACGCCACGACCTCCCGCCGCTGCGTCGCGAACTCGCCGATGACCTTGCCGTCATTCGACAGGATTCGGGTAATCGTGCTCGGTGAATAGTTGTCGAGCGCCGTCACCTGCGGCAGATCCCCGGCGTACGCGAAGAGCACGCCGCTCAGAATCCCGAGCATCGCGAAGATGACGAACAGTGCAATGAGTCCGGCGTTCTTCGCGATGCGGACGACGACGTGCGTCATGGCTGGCGTTCATTTTATCGCGGTCGCCTGACGGCCGTGCCCTGCGAACCGCCGTGCGACCCGTTGCTGTGTGACCCGCCGCCGTGCGATCCGCTTGATGCTCCGCGGTCGGCGTGCGGCGCGCCGCCCACGTGGGCTCCGCCTCCGCCCCCACCGCCCTGACGCGGTCCGCTCGGCGCGGCGGGCTGATACGACGGTCGCGATGGCTGATACGTCGGGCGGGATGACGGGCTTGATGGGGCTGACGGCTGGTACGATGGCGCCGATCGCTGATAGGAGGGGGCTGGCGCTCGGCTGAAGCCTTCGCGCTCCATCGGTCGGCTGACGCCCCCGCGATCTGGCGGTCGGCTGATGCTTCCGCGGTCTATCGGTCGGCTGAAGCCGCCGGGCGGTGTCGCTCGGCTGAAGCCTTCGCGCTCCTGTGGTCTGGCGAGGCTGCCGGCCGCAGGCCCCCGGGTGACACCATCGCTCCGCGAGTAGGTCGGGTTCGAGTACCCGGGGGACGGCCGTCCCCGCGCCGGACCCACCCCCTCGTGGCGCGACAAACGCAGCGGACCGTTGCGCGGACACATACGATCCGGCCCCGCGGACACTCAACGCCGGCTGCGATCGGTGGACGATGAACGGCGTCGTCGCGGCGATGCGGTGCGGCTCGACTGCGTACCGATGGGCGGGGTAACCGCGCCACCCGAAATGATCGCGGGGGACGATCGTCCAGGCATTCCAGCCGTGTGAGTAACCAACTGAGAGCCCAACGACCGGACGGCTGTCGAATCCCAGCGGGCACCAGCTGACATATCCCGGTGCGGTTCCCCACGACACCCAGGCGCTCGAGTACGCGCGCCCCGGAATCCAGAACCACCGGTTGCTCGCGTAACCCCAGCGCCCGTAGTGGTGCGTCGGCCAGGCCCAGCGGTTGTACCCGATCCACGTCCAGCCGTACGACGGAACGCTCGACCAATAGCCGTAGTAGTACGGCCGCCAGTCTGCCGCGACCGTTGGATACCAGACGTTCCCGTACCGAGGCGTTGTACTGCCACGTGCCGTTCTGATCGAAATCGGCAGCGTACGACTGGCTGTCCGCCGGAAGGTAGGTCGCGGACGCTGAGCGCACCGCCATCGCGGGTCGATTCTCGATCGTCCCCGCGAAAACGCGTACGCGTCCGTTGCCGACGTATTCGATATCGGAGTTGGGCTCGACATCGACGGCGGATCCGTCGGGAAACGCCAGCTGCAATCGTCCGCTGGTCGTGCGCAGGCGATCGCCTTCGATGACCGGCATGTTGATCGCCACCGGTTCGACTTCGCCGTTGCGCTCGAGTGCGGCGGAGCCTTCGACGAACGCAATGTGGGCGGGTGGGGCGGCCGATTCCTGAGCGATCGCGCTCGAGACGGCGAACCCGAGGAACGACACCGTCAGGCAGACGAAGGAGGAAATTCGCATACAACCCTGCGGGTTGCAGGCAAGGACTGGCTGGCGGGGACAGTGTATCACTACGGCTTATTTACGGCGCCGAGCGGAACCAGCGTCAGAACGCGCTGGGGGGAGGGCCCCAGCGCCGTAAGAGAAAGATGACACAAGACGCAAACATTGCTTTCCCATGACTCAGATTTCATAATGCAGTTATGAGCAAAATCATCGGAATCGACCTCGGCACCACCAATTCCGTCGTCGCCGTAATGGAAGGCGGCGAGCCGGTTGTCATAACGAACCCGGAGGGCGGACGGCTGACACCATCGGTTGTCGCCTTTACCAAGACCGGGGAGCGCCTCGTCGGCCAGGTGGCCAAGCGGCAGGCCGTGACGAATCCGGAGAACACGGTCTTCTCGATCAAGCGATTCATGGGCCGCAAGTACGACGAAGTCTCCGAAGAGATGAAGATGGTGCCGTATCAGGTCGTCCGTGGCACCAACGGCGACGCGCGGGTCAGCGCGAACGGGAAGGAGTACTCGCCGCCGGAAATCTCCGCGATGATTCTTCAGAAGCTGAGGCAGGCCGCCGAAGAGTATCTCGGACAGCCGGTCAGCAAAGCCGTCATCACGGTGCCGGCGTACTTCAACGACGCCCAGCGCCAGGCGACCAAGGACGCCGGCCAGATCGCCGGCCTCGAAGTCGCGCGCATCGTCAACGAGCCGACCGCCGCGGCGCTGGCCTACGGTCTCGACAAGAAAAAAGACGAAACGATCGCGGTCTACGATTTCGGCGGCGGCACGTTCGATATCTCGATCCTCGAAGTTGGCGAAGGCGTCGTCGAGGTGAAGGCCACCAACGGCGACACGCACCTGGGCGGCGACAACCTCGATCAACGAGTGATGGACTGGATCATCAGCGAGTTCAAGAAGTCCGACGGCATCGATCTGGGCCGCGACCGCATGGCGCTGCAGCGCCTGAAGGAAGCCGCGGAGAAAGCGAAGATGGAGCTCTCCACGGTCATGGAGACTGACATCAACCTGCCGTTCATCACCGCCGACCAGAGCGGACCCAAGCACCTGCAGATGAAGCTGACGCGGGCGCGCTTCGAGCAGCTCGTGGAGGAACTGCTGCAGAAGACTGTTGGCCCGACGAAACAGGCGCTCGCCGATGCCGGCCTGGATCCGTCGAAGATTGACGAGGTCGTGCTGGTCGGCGGATCGACCCGCATTCCGAAAGTGCAGCAGATCGTCAAGGAGCTGTTCGGCAAGGAACCGCACAAGGGCGTGAACCCCGACGAAGTCGTGGCGGTGGGCGCTGCCGTGCAAGCCGGCGTCCTGGCGGGCGACGTCAAGGACCTGCTGCTGCTCGACGTCACACCGCTGTCGCTCGGCATCGAAACGATGGGCGGCGTGATGACGACGCTGATTCCGCGGAACACGACGATCCCGACGCGGAAGAGCGAGACGTTTTCGACCGCGTCGGACAACCAGACGAGCGTCGAGGTCCACGTGCTGCAGGGTGAGCGGTCGATGGCGCGGGACAATCGCACCCTCGGCAAGTTCCATCTCGTCGGCCTGCCGCCGGCGCCGCGCGGCATCCCGCAGATCGAAGTGACCTTCGACATCGACGCCAACGGCATCGTCAACGTCCAGGCGAAGGACATGGGCACCGGCAAGGAGCAGAAGATCACGATCACCGCGTCGAGTGGCCTTGCCAAGGATGAAGTCGAGCGGATGATGAAGGAAGCCGAGTCGCACGCCGACGAAGACAAGAAACGGCGTGAGGAGATCGAGCTTCGGAACCGCGCGGATCAGGCCGTGTACGGCGCCGAGCGGACGTTGAAGGAGACGGGCGAAAAGCTTCCCGCCTCGGACAAGGCCGCCATCGAGGGCGCGATGGAGGCCGTCAGGAAAGCCACCGAATCCAACGACGCCGCAGTCATCCAGAAAACGCTCGACCATCTCACGTCGGTGCAGCACAAGGCCGCGGAGGTCCTCTATCGTCAGCAGGCAGCCGGCGCCGGCGCACCCGGCGGCGACGGCGGAGCCGCGGGCGGCGGCCAGGCGTCCGGTGACAGCACGGGCGGTCAGAGCGGACAGAAGAGCGGACAGAAGAGCGGCGACGTCATCGATGCCGAAGTTGTCGATGAAGGAAAGCAGTAGCGGTTGAGCCTTTGATGGATTTCTATCTTCTCTTGGGCCTCGAACGCGGCGCGACGCTGAACGACATCAAGCGCGCGTACAAGCGTCTGGCGCGGCGTTACCACCCGGACATCAACCCGGGGGACCGGGTGGCCGCCGCACAGTTCCGGCAGATCGCCGAGGCCTACGAGACACTGAGCGATCCCGACCGTCGCCGTCGGTACGACGTGCACGGTCCGGCGACGACCGCCGAGGATGCACGGACGTTCGGGTTCGAGGGCTTCGATTTTTCCGTCCGCGTCGAAGGTGCCGACGCGCCGACCTTCGGCGACCTGTTCGCCGAAGTCTTTCAGCAGCGCGCGGCCGCCCGGCCGCCGGAACGCGGCGCCGATCTGCACGACACGATCGAGCTGACGTTCGAGGAGGCCTTGACGGGCGGCCCGCGCAGCGTGTCCGTGACGCGTCAGGTGCATTGCCACGGCATGCCGAGGTGCGGGCCGTCTCCCCGTCGCCGAGACGCGCTGCACGTATTGCCATGGAACCGGCGCCGTCACGTCGGCACGTGGTCATATGGTGTTTTCGAAGGCGTGTCCCCACTGCGGCGGACAGGGCCGCCATGGGCAGACGCCGTGCCCCTCGTGTGGAGGCCGGCAGCTCGAGAGGCGCGCCGAAACGCTCGTCGTCAACGTGCCGGCGGGTTTGGCGGACGGCGCGCGCGTGCGCGTCCCGTCGAAAGGGCACGCGGGTCCGAACCGCACCGAGACCGGCGACCTCTACATCACGCTGAAGGTACGGCCGCATCCGGTGTTCCGACGCGAGGGTGACGACCTGCATATGACGCTGCCGCTCGCCATTCACGAAGCGGCGCTCGGCGCGAGGATTGATGTCGCGGCGCCCGATGGGCCGGCGCGCCTGCGGGTTCCGCCAGGTACACAGACGGGCCAGCGGCTTCGCCTTCGCGGACGCGGGGTCGCATCTCCCCGCGACGGGCGACGGGGAGATCTCGTCGCGGAGGTGCGGCTGGCGCTGCCGCGCCTGCTCGACGAACGGTCGAAGGAATTGTTGCGCGAATTCGGCCGCATCAACGGGACCGACGACGTTCGCGAGCCGATGACTTCGCGCCACGACGCCGAGCGCGACAAAGGCCGCGCGTCGTGAAGAAGCCGACCGGGAAGGCGTACTACATGATCAGTGCCGTCGCGCAGAAGTACAACATCCATCCACAGACGCTTCGACTGTACGAGCGCGAGGGTCTGCTGAAGCCGTCGCGGACGGAAGGCAACACACGTCTGTATTCCGAGGAAGATCTCGAGCAGCTCGAAACGATTCTGTCACTTACCCGAGATCTGGGCGTCAATCTGGCCGGCGTCGAGATCATCCTGAACATGCGCAGGAAGATCGAACAGATGCAGGGCGAAGTGAACCAGTTCATGGAGTACGTCAAGAAAGAAATGGCGCGCGGCATCGACGACTGGGAGCAGCGGTTGTCGACGGCGCTCGTCAAATCGTCGCCAACCGATCTCGTCAAGACGCATCAGAAATAAAAAAACTGTTGTAGACTCACGATCGTGTCGTCGCGTCGCGAAGACAACGGCAGCACGCTCAGTGCGTATCTCCGCGAGATCGCGAAGCTCCCGCGACTGACGGTCGACGAGGAGCGCGAGGTCGGGTGGCGCATCCAGCAGAACCGCGACGAAGCCGCGCTCACGCGGCTCGTCGAAGCGAACCTCCGGTTCGTGGTCTCGTATGCCAAGCGCTATCGCGGCCTCGGTGTCAGCTTCCTGGATCTGATTCACGAGGGGAACCTCGGCCTCATCGAGGCAGCCAAGCGGTTCGACCCTTCCCGCAACGTCAAATTCATCACGTACGCCGTGTGGTGGATCCGCGAAGCGATGATGCATGCGCTCTCGGACCAGACGCGCGCGTTCTCGTTTCCCCCGAAACTCTTCGCGACGCTCCACAACGCACCGGAGGATGTGTCGCTCAACGAACCCGTCGGCGGCCGCTCGGCCGCCGCCGCGGGCGAGGCGCCGGGCCGCGAGCTGGCCGACCTGCTGTCGCAGGATCAGACGGCGGTCGACGACGAGATGATTCACCAGGCGGATCTCGACGAGCTGACGAGCGCGTTATCGGATCTGGACGGCAAGGAGCGCGAGATCGTGCGGCTCCGCTTCGGCCTCGAAGACGATCAGGAGCACACGCTGCAGGAAATCGGCGACCGTCTTCACCTGTCGCGCGAGCGCGTACGGCAGATCGAATCGCGCGCGAAGGAAAAACTCCGGCGATCGGCGAAGCTGCGCAGTCACCTGAACTGATAGAATCGCTCGATGGCGTGCCCACATTGCGACGACACGGGATGGAGACCCGTCGAAGACAACGGCACGCGGCGCGTCGTGCGGTGCGACTGCTGGCGCGATCAGCTCGGGAAGGATCTGCTTCACACCGCGAGCATCCCGAAGCGCTATCAGCACTGCACGTTCGACAATTTCAGCGCCTACAACGAGTCCCTGCAGCGGGCCGTCGCCCAGGCTCGCGCGGTGGCCGATGCGTTTCCCGCCGTGGCGAGGGGGCTGTTCCTCGAAGGGCAGCCGGGCGTGGGGAAGACGCACCTGGCGGCCGCCGTGCTCAAGCGCGTCATCGAGCGCGCCGGCGCCCACGGCCTCTTCTACGACACGCGCGACCTGCTGCGCGTGATCCGCAGCACCGTACGACCCGTCAATCCGCACGACCGAGCTCGAAATCCTGCGACCCGTGATGCGGGCCGACCTGCTCGTCCTCGACGACATCGGCGCCGAGAAAACGTCCGAATGGGTCGAAGAGACCATGAACCTGATCGTCAACACCCGCTACAACGAGCGCCGGGTGACGGTGTTCACGTCGAACTACGAGGACATCCCGGACGACACCGATCCGAATTCGCTCGTGTTTCGCATCGGCCATCGCATGCGATCGCGGCTGCACGAAATGTGCGAGTTCGTCGTCCTCGACGGCGCCGACTACCGCGAGATGCCGACCAACGGCGGCGTGGATGATCTGATCGGGTTGTGGAAGATGCGGAAGAAGGGACCGCTGCCGTCCCCGCGTGGCACGGGACGCCAGGCGCGCGCCCAACTGAAAGAGCCCGCGCGAGATGGCCGGGCCGACCTGAAGTGGCCAGGCGGGCGGGCAGGATCCTGAACAGGGCTGAGGGGCTAGGGGTGAAGGATGAGGGATGAGAAACGAAGGAGGGCTGAGCGCTGAGCGCTCTGACAACGGTCATCGATGCGCTCTGCCTTCTGCCCTTCACTTCCTCCTCATCCCTCAGCCTTGAGCCCTGGATAGTTTCACCATGTTAGGTCTTTATCTGCATGTTCCGTTCTGCTCCGCGATCTGCAACTACTGCAACTTCAACCGCGGGCTGTTCGACGCTGACCTGAAGCGCCGCTACGTCGACGCGCTCGTTCAGGAAATCGAGCGCGCAGCGCCGCCGCCCAGCGCGCCGACGGCCGACACCATTTACTTTGGCGGCGGCACGCCGTCACTCCTCGAGCCGTCCGAAATCCAGCGCGTCATCGAGAACTGCCGGTCGACGTTCGCGGTCACGTCGGACGCCGAGGTCACGATCGAGGCGAATCCGGAAACGGTGACGACCGAAAGGCTGGCGGACTATCGAGCGGCGGGCGTGAACCGCATCAGCTTCGGCGTCCAGTCGTTTCGCGACGATGAGTTGCAGCGGCTCTCGCGACTGCATGGCGCGAATCGTGCCCGGGCCGCGTTCGGCGAGGCGCGTGCCGCGGGTTTCGACAACGTCAGCCTCGACCTGATGATGTGGCTGCCGGCGCAGCCGGTCGACCACTGGCTGGAATCGGTCGATGCCGCGATTGCGCTGTCGCCGGAACACCTGTCGATCTACCTGCTGGAGGTCTATCCGAACGCGCCGCTTCGTGACGAAATGGCGCGTGCGCGCTGGTCGCAGGCGCCCGACGAAGATGCGGAGACGATGTACCTGACCGCGATGGATCGGCTGGCGGCGGCGGGGCTCGAGCAGTACCAGATTTCGAACGTGGCGCGGCCGGGACGGCAATCACGCCACAACCTGAAGTACTGGTCCGACGGGCAGTGGCTGGGATTTGGCTGCGGCGCCCACTCGACCTGCGACGGCGTGCGCTGGAAGAACGTCTCCTCGACGGAGGAATATGTCGCGCGGGTCGGCGCGGGCGCACGAGACCGCGGTCGATGTCCACCGCCTGTCACCGGAGGAACACCTTGGCGATGCGCTGTTTACCGGTCTGAGGCTGGCCGAGGGCGTCGACCTGCACGCCATCCAGGCTCGCCACGGCGTCGATGTCTGGGAACGCTACGGGCGGGACCTTCAGCGCTTCGTCGACGGGGAATGGCTCGTGCACGATCCCGGGCGTTTACGGCTGACGCGTCGGGGAATGCTGGTGTCGCACGACGTAATGATGGTTTTCGTGTAGCCCCGAGTACGTTAGAGTAACAGCCTTTCGCGAAGGAGGCCGCGATGCTTCGAATCGTCGCGCCGGCTGTCGGTCGCCGGTCAGGATGGATGGCTCTGGGAGTGTTCGTAGTGGGAACGTTGTCGGCGACCGTCGTGCACGCGCAGCAGCCCGCCGCGCAGGCGTCCGCTGCTCAGTCGATGTACGTGTTCAGCTCGGATGCAGGCGCGATTTTGAATTTCGTGAAGGCCGACAAGACCGCCGACTTCGAGATGATCGTGGGCAAGGTCAAGGAAGCGCTCGGCAAAAGCGAGAAACCCGAGCGCAAGGAACAGGCGAAGACGTGGAAGGTGTTCAAAGCATCGGAAGCAGGCCCGGGGGGATCGTCCATCTACGTGTTCGTGATGGATCCGATCGCGAAGGGCGCGGACTACTCGATCGGCACGCTCCTCGTTGAAGGGTTCGGCGCCGAAGGCACGGCGCTCTACAAGACCTACTCGGAGTGCTACGGGCAGCCGGCGCAGAACATCCTGCACCTGTCGCTCGTCGGCGACCTGGGCAAGTAGCCGTCAGAACTTCACATTGAGCCCTGCATAGATGCGGTGCGCTGGCGAATACAGCGCACCGCCTCCCTGTTTGAAGACCCGGTAGTCCACGCGCAGCCGGAGCGGCCCGGCGAGATCCATCTTGACGCCGCCGCCGATGTTTCCACCCAGGCCCATGTCGTTGTGCGCCCCGAGCGTCTCGCTGTAGATGCCGCCGCCGACCGTGAAGTACGGCTGAAAGCCCGAGATGGCGACGGGCGTCTGCAGGAGCACGTTGCCCATACCCGTCTTGAGTGACGGGGCGAGCGCCGCGGGATTGGTGCTCTCCGAGGTCGCGGAGTATTCGAACTCAAAGCCGATGATGACGAGCCCGAACCCGAGGGCGACACCACGCGACAGCCGGTTGTCGGGTGTGGTGTTGGTGCCGAGGAAGGCCGTGATGTCCGCTCGAGCAGGCGCCGCAGCCACGAACACCGCCAACATCGTCATCGCCAGAACTCGTCGAATCATCTGGAAATCCCTCCACATGTGGCTCCTAGGGGCATCATAGGGCGTCGACCTCTGGAGTACAAGAGGCCACCCGCGCGGTGGCCCGGCGGACTGCCCAGAGGCTACAATTCCTGACAGGGTGAAGTCCCACTTCTACAGTCAGCACTCCGGCGCCCTTCGTTCCGAGCTGGGGACCACGATTCCCCACGATCGGCTGCGCGAACTGCACGCCAAGAACGGTGCCCGCCATCTGCTGGTCGCGGCGCGTCAGTTCGCCATCCTGGCCGCGGCGACGTGGGGGCTCATCGTGTCGACGAACCCGCTCATCTGGATTCCGTTGGCGCTGGTCCAGGGGTTCACCGTCTTCAACTTCACGGTGCTTTTGCACGAAGTGGTCCACCACACGGTCTTTGCGGAGCGTCGACCGGCTGCTGAGCGGTTTCTTGCCTGGCTCTACGCAGTTCCGAGCGGCATATCGTCGAGCCAGTTCACGCGCTGGCACCTGGATCATCATGCTGAGCTGGGCTCGAGCGAGGACGATCCGAAGCGACACCACCTGTCACCGAAGATCAACGCGCGCTGGCTGAAGCTGCTCTATTGCACGCCGGCGCTCTTTCCGATTTATTTCCGCGCCGCACGCCTCGAGAGCAGCACCTATCCGGAAGCGCTCCAACGCCAGATCGCGTTCGAGCGACGCGTATCGATGGCCACGCACCTCACGGTTCTGGCGCTCATCTGGACCGCTTTCGGTTTGGCCGCGGCGCTCCGCGCGCATGTCATCCCGGTGTTCTTCGTGTTTCCCATTGCGTTCACGCTGAACCGGCTCGGCCAGCACTACGACATCGACCCGGCCGACCCCGCCAAGTGGGGAACGCTGATGCGGGGCAGCTGGTTCTGGGACTTCGCGTTTCTGAATTCGAACTACCACCTCGAGCACCATTACTTCGCGGGCGTACCGTTCTACCGGCTGCCTGCCTTGCAGCGTGAGCTGAAGCCGTTCTACGCGCGCCACGGTATGCGGTGGCGCACTTATTCAGGCCTGCTCCGCGACTGGTTCATCCGGAACTGCGCGCCCCATACGAACTGGGAGACCCACAATGCTCCAGTGGCTGGTCCTCGCTCTGTCGGCTCTGTTCCAGGCGTCGGCCACACTTCCTGACGCGTACGACGTTTCGACGCTGACTCTCGGTATCCCGGAGACGGTCGTCGAACTCGACCTCGGCCGGCTGAAGGGCGACCTTCGTGAGGTCAGCTGGTCTCCCGATCTGACCCAGTTCTACATTCAGACGGCGGAAGGCAATCCGCAGGCGCCGAAGCTCCATCACTACACGGTTGCAGTCGCGGGTGGCGCAGTGAAGCCGCTCGACGTTCAGCCCGACTGGGCCGAGGAATACTGGGCGCACAAGTCGGATCGTCTGGTGCCCGGCATGGAATGGATCGCGATCGAGGTCGAGCAGAAGATCGAGAACCTGAAGTTCGGCACCGGCTCCGCCGGCGCCGCCGATCGCAGCGCCGGCGGGTTGGGCGGCGAGAACGCCTTCGGCGCCAGCGCGAGCAATGTCGAGAAAGCCGCCGAGAGTCAGCATGTGAACGTCGTTCGCTTCAAGGTATTCGGGGAAACGGTGAGCGAGTTCGTCAACGAGCAGGCGGTTCCGGGCCTGATGTTCGGCTGGGGCCCAGAAAAAAGCGGCACCATCGCGTTCACGGATCGCGACGGGCGGCTGACGCTGCTTGACCAGCGCAAGCACAAGCACGGCGTGTCCGGCGCGAAGGACGCGCGATTCCCCGCGTGGACCCTGGACGGCACGCGACTGGCGTGGGTGCAGCGCACGGGGCGGAAAAAGTTCACGCTGGTGTATGCAAGTGTGGCGCGCTAGCTTCGGAGCCTTCGCGCTGGCGCTGACGCAGGTGCCGGACGTCGGCACCTTCGACGTCTCGGCGACGAAGATCTCGACGCCGATCAAGATCTGCGACGTCGACCTCGAACAGCTGAGCGGATCGCTGCGGCGTCTCTCCTGGAATCCCAATGCCACCTCGCTCCATCTGCAGACCGCCGACGCCGACGAGCGTGTCAACGACTACATCGTCGATCTGGTGACGCACGACATCAGCCGCGCATTCGGAGAGCCGGCCTGGGCGGGCGAGTACTGGATGCACAAGTCGGCGCTGGCCGCGCCAGGCCTCCCGTCGCTCAAGCTCGAGATCACCGAGACGAACCGGCGCACGCGCCCCACCCCGTTCATGGGCGGCTTCGCCAACGGTGGCGCGCAGACTCCTGACCCGAAGAACCCGGTGGACGCGTACGAGCACGAGGTCACCGTGCGCTACCTCGGGCACGAAATCGGCAACTGGATCAACGGCGCGCCGATGGCGGGCGATACGTTCGGCTGGGGACCTCTCGGCAGCGGCGCGCTCGTGTACGCCGACACACGCGGCCGGCTCACGCTCATCGACCAGGCGAAGCACACGCGTGCAGTGCCGGGCACGAAGGACGCGCTCTTTCCCGCCTGGTCGAGTGACGGCGCGCGCCTCGCGTTCCTACAGAAGGCGGGGCGCCGCAAGTACGCGCTCATGACGGCGGCCGTCAATCGCTAACCCTGTGCTACATTGAGAGTTTATGGACTTCCGCCCGACGGAAGAACAGGCGCTGCTGCGCCGAACTGTCCGCGAATTCGCCGAGACCGAGATCCGTCCGCACATCCGCGAGTGGGACGAGACGCAGCACTTCCCGACCGAACTCGTGCCGAAGCTGGCCGAGCTCGGGCTGATGGGCATTCAGTTCGCCGAACAGTACGGCGGCGCCGCGATGTCCGCCGTGGACTACTGCATCTGCATCGAGGAGCTCGCGCGCGTCGATCCCAGCATCGCGTTGTCGGTGGCCGGGCACAACGGGCTGTGTGCGTCGCACATCAATCTCTTCGGCACGGAGGCGCAGAAGCAGAGGTTCCTCACCCCCCTCGCGCGCGGCGAAAAGGTCGGCGCCTGGGGCCTCACGGAGTCAACGTCGGGCAGCGACGCCGCCGGGATGCGCACGACGGCGACACGCGTCGCGGGCTGCTGGGTCCTGAACGGTGCGAAGACGTTCATCACGCACGGCCGCGTCGGGCACGTGATCGTCGTCATGGCGGTCACCGATAAGAACGCCGGTAGGAAGGGCATCTCGGCGTTCATCGTCGAGCGCGGGACGCCGGGCCTGTCGGCGGGCAAGAAGGAAGACAAGCTCGGCATGCGCGCCAGCGACACGAGCGAGGTGCTGTTCGAGAATTGCCGGATTCCGGTCGACCAGCTCCTGGGGGAGGAAGGCCAGGGCTTCGTCAACACGATGGAGGTCCTGGACGCGGGCCGCATCGGGATCGCCGCGCTTGCTGTCGGCCTCGCGCAGGGCGCGTACGAGGCGGCACTCGCGTACGCGCGCGAGCGAAAGTCCTTCGGGAAGACCATCAGCCAGTTCCAGGCGATCCAGTGGAAGCTCGCCGACGCCGCCACGCGTATCGAGGCCGCGCGCCTGCTGACGTACCGCGCCGCGCATCTCAAGTCGCGCGGCCGCCGGACGTCGCTCGAGTCAGCGATGGCGAAGCTCTACGCGAGTGAAATCGCCGTCAAGGTCGCCGACGATTGCGTCCAGATCCACGGCGGCTACGGCTTCGTGAAGGACTATCCCGCCGAGAAATACTTCCGCGACGTCAAGTTGACGACGATTGGCGAGGGAACGAGCGAGATCCAGCGACTGGTCATCGCTCGCCAGCTCCTGTCCCGCGCGTGACGACGGCCCCATCACTGGCCGGCCGCGTGCTCTCGGGCGATCCACGGGCGATCGCGCGCGCCATCTCGCTCATCGAGGACGAAGATCCCTCGAGCGCGGAACTCGTGCGGACGATCTTCGGGCGCACGGGCCGCGCGTATCTTATCGGCGTCACCGGTCCGCCTGGCGCAGGCAAAAGCACGCTCGTCGATCGCCTGACGACGGCGCTTCGTGCGCGGAAGCAGACGGTTGGCGTCGTGGCCGTGGATCCGACGAGCCCCTTCAGCGGTGGAGCGGTCCTTGGTGATCGGCTGCGCATGCAGGCGCACGCGCAGGACGAGGACGTGTTCATCCGCAGCATGGCGACGCGCGGCCATCTGGGCGGTCTGGCTCGCGCGACCGGCGACGCGGCGCTCGTGCTCGATGCGGCCGGCAAGGACGTCGTCATCATCGAGACCGTCGGCGTCGGCCAGGACGAAGTGGACATCGTCCGCACGGCGGACATCTCCATCGTCACGCTGGTGCCGGGAACCGGCGACGAGGTGCAGGCGCTGAAGGCCGGCATCATGGAGATCGCCGACATTTTCGTGGTCAACAAAGCGGATCGAGAAGGTGCGGATCGGCTCGTGGCGTCAGTGGAAGCCAACCTGACGCTGCAGACGTACGCGAGCGGCGAATGGCGTCCGCCCGTGATGAAGACCATCGCGACCACCGGCGCCGGCGTGTCGGAGCTGGTGGACATGATCGACACGTTTCGCGCGCACTCGAAGGCGACGGAGGACGCGAGGCGCAAGACCCGCAGCGAGTACCGGCTGCGCGAGCTCGTGTCGCAGCGCTTCATGGATCACCTCGAGCGCCACGTTCTGACGCCCGGCGAGCTGACCGCCACTGTCGACCGGATCGCCGCGCGCGAACTGGATCCATACACTGCGGCGGCGGCGCTGCTCGAACGGGCGATCCGGCGGTGAGTCCGCTATGAAAGCAGGTCGTTGAGATGAAGGCCGTGCTCGACCACGTGGGTATCGCCGTCACGGATCTGTCGGCCGCGCTTGCGTTCTATCGCGATGCGCTGGGCCTCGACGTCGAGGCCCCCGAGGAAGTGACCTCGCAGCGTGTTCGTGCGCACTTCGTTCCGGTCGGGGGGTCGTCGCTGGAGCTCCTCGAGGCCACGGCGCCCGACTCGCCGATCGCGAAGCATCTCGACAAACGTGGACCCGGTCTCCACCACATTACGCTGCGCGTGGACGACATCCAGGCCGCGGTCGTGCGCCTCAAGGATCGCGGGGTGCGGATGATCGACGAGTCGCCGCGACCGGGCGCCGAAGGGTCGACGATTGCATTCGTCCATCCCGCCGCCACCAACGGTGTGCTGGTCGAACTCAAGCAGGCGGCGGCAGGCGCCACGGGTCACGGCGCCGTGACGCTGGACGCGCGCGTGCGACGGTTTACCGTCGGCGACATCGAGCTCATCTCCGTCAACGACGGGTTCCTCGGTCTCGACGGCGGTGCCATGTTCGGGGTCGTGCCGAAAGTCCTCTGGTCGAAGAAAGAGCCGGCCGACGATCGGAATCGCGTGACGCTCGCGATGCGACCGCTCATCGTTCGCGGCGCGCGGACGATGCTGATCGATGCGGGACTGGGGGACAAGGAAACCGACAAGTTCAAGGACATCTATGCCGTCAATCGGCGGCGGAACCTCGATCACACGCTGGCCGATGCGGGGCTTTCCCCCGAGGATGTCGACGTGGTCGTCGCGACGCATCTCCACTTCGACCACGCGGGCGGCTTCACGATGCGCGACGCGAGCGGACGCGTCCGCCCGCGGTTCCCGCGCGCGCAGTACATCGTGCGGCGCGGCGAGTTCGAGGACGCGACGCACCTCCATGCGCGGAACCGCGCGAGCTATCTGGCAGCCAACTACATGCCGCTCGCCGAGGCCGGTGTGCTGCAGATGGTCGACGACGATGCGACGATCATGCCGGGCGTCCAAGTGCGTCGGACGGGCGGGCACACGATGCATCATCAGATGGTCTCGATCGAGTCGGGTGGCAAGACGGCGGCGTTCCCCGCCGATCTGCTCCCGACGACCTCGCATCTTGCCGACGCCTGGATCATGGGGTTCGATCTGCATCCGGTCGATACGCTGACGGCGAAGCAGCGCTTCATCGCCGATGCCGTCGCGAACGACACGCTCGTGTTCTTCGAGCATGATCGCGCCGTGGCAGCCGGATACATCAGAGAGCAGGGCGGCACGCGATTCGTTGAGCCGGCGGTCTGAGACCAGAGAGCGGAGATTCGAGCGACATGACCATCGAGATTGGCATCATCGGAGGATCCGGCCTGTACGACATGGCCGAGCTGAACGATCGGGAAGATCGGGCGGTCTCAACGCCGTTCGGCGATCCGTCGGGACCGTATGTGACCGGCACGCTTCGCGGTCGGCGCGTGGCGTTTCTCGCGCGGCATGGCGCCGGGCACCGCATTCTTCCCTCCGAGCTGAACTTCAGGGCGAACATCTACGGCTTCAAGGCGCTCGGCGTGGAGCGCATCATTTCGGCGAGCGCGGTCGGCAGCCTCAAACACGAGTACAAGCCGCTCGACATCCTCGTTCCCGATCAGTTCTACGATCGGACGAAAGGCCGCATCAGCACGTTCTTCGGTCGCGGGCTCGTGGCGCACGTGGCGTTTGCGCACCCGGTCTGTTCCGACCTGGCGGCCATCGCGGCGGACTCGGCGAAGGCTGTCGGTGCCACCGTTCATCGCGGCGGCACCTACGTCAACATGGAGGGCCCGCAGTTTTCGACCCTGGCGGAGTCACGGCTCTACCGCTCGTGGGGGATGGACGTCATCGGGATGACGAACCTGCAGGAGGCCAAGCTCGCGCGCGAGGCGGAAATCTGCTACGCGACGCTCGCGCTCGTCACGGATTACGACTGCTGGCATCCCGATCACGACAGCGTGACCGTCGATCTGATCATTGCGAACCTGATGCAGAATGCCGCCACGGCGCAGAAGACGATCGCCGAGACCGTCAGCCGTCTGTCGCACGCGCGCACGTGCGCGTGCAAGGACGCGCTTGCGACGGCCATCATTACCAGGCCTGAGCACGTGCCTCAGAAGACGCGGGAGGAATTGGCGCTCATTGTCGGGAAATATCTCAAATAGGTTCGCGGAGTTCGGAAGGTTCGGAAGGTTCGGAAGGTGCGCCGGTTCGATGGGGTCTGGCCGGTTCGGTTGATGGCACATGGCTAGCGTCGGGGCATAGGCGCTTCAGCGTCGAGCAGGTAGGCAGCCAGCCTCGTTGTCGCCTTGATCGCACGTAGCGTCAATCGCACGAGTCGCTCGTGTTCCAGATTGGACAGGTAGCCTTGATCGTTTGCGTGGTGCAGATGGTTCTTGGTCTCGTGAAGCGATGCGGTTGCGATCCGCAAGAAGCGCGCGAATTCACGCGGGTAGTAACGGCCGAAGCCTTCGGCGATGTTTCTGGGAGCCAATCGTGCTGATTCACGAATTTGATCGCAGAATTTGCTATCCCGGAGGATCGATCCGTGTGCAGTGAACGCAAGCACATCGCTCTGGAGTTGAGACGCGAGCTGCCAGGCCACGAGATCCTCGAATCGATTGACGCCCATGGACAAACAGAAGCACGAAGCGGACCAGTAAAGAGATGTGATTGCTGGACGCCTGCCAGCGTTGCGAACCCCGCGAACCCCGCGAACCTCGCGAACCCACGTTCATGAAAATCATCGTCACCGGCTCCATTGCCTTCGACTACCTGATGTCGTTCCCGGGCAAGTTCACCGAACACTTCCTGCCCGAGCACATGCAGCGCGTCAGCCTCAGCTTCCTTGTGGATTCGATGGACAAGCGCCGCGGCGGGTGCGCGCCGAATATCGCGTACACGCTCGCGCTCCTCGGCGAACGGCCGACGATCATGGCGACCGCTGGCGAGGACTTCGGCGAGTATCGGCAGTGGCTGGAATCCGCCGGCGTCGACACGTCGCAGGTGAAGGAGGTCGACGGCAAGTTCTGCGCGTCGTTCTTCTGCAGCACCGATTCCGAGAACAACCAGATCGCGTCCTTCTACACGGGCGCGATGGCGGACGCCGGGCAGCTGTCGTTCCGTTCGGTCGGCGACTGCCGTCTCGCGATCATCGCGCCGAACGATCCCGGCGCGATGATCCAGTACGCGCAGGAATGCCGGACTCTGAAGATTCCGTATATCTTCGACCCCGGGCAGCAGTGCGCGCGCATGTCGGGCGGCGAGCTGCAGGATGGCGTCCGCGGCGCGACGATTGTCATCGTCAACGACTACGAACTGGAGCTGCTCAAGCAAAAGACGGGGCTGACCGAGGCGGATCTGATCGCGCACTCCGAGGCGTTGATCGTGACGCGAGGCGAGCACGGATCGTCGGTCCTCACGCGGCACGGGCGTGTCGACGTGGCCGCCGTGAAGCCGTACCGGATCGTCGATCCGACCGGCGTCGGCGACGCGTTTCGCGGGGGGCTGATGAAAGGCATCGCGCTCGGCCTGCCGTACGCCGCGGCGGCCCGACTCGGGAGCGTTGCTGCGACCTATGCGCTCGAGCACCTCGGCGGCCTCAGCCACGCGTACACCTGGGATGAATTCATCACGCGCTATGAGGAGCATTTCGGTCCGCTCGCCGTGGCGGACTGAACGCCGCCCGTCGTCTCCGAGGCCGTGGTGACGGCGGCGTTCGTCGTCGTCGCCACCGTGTTGTCCTATGCGGTCTCGATTGCGATCGGCCTGCCGGTCCTCGTCCCGATCCTGAATACGATCGCGAGCTACCCCTTCATGGTGGCGGCGCTCCGACGGGGACGGCCCCGCGAAGCCGTGGCGCTGATGCTCGTGTGGGCTCTGGCCATGGGCGTCTGCGCGACGATCGTCGCGTATGCGGCGCCGTGGCGGGCCGGCGCGCTCTTTCTGCGCGGCGACGCGTATCGCGCGGAGATGTTCGCGTGGGTGATGAGCGGTCGCGGTGCGGAAAGCACGCCCTCTCAGTTCGTTCCTCAGCAGGCCGGCCACGCCGCGTTGTTCACCCTGCTGGCGCTCGGGACGGCCGGACTGCTGGCGATGCCGATGGGCGCCGCGCTGATGAACTACATGGGCACGTACGTCGGGTCGCTGGCGGCCGCGAGCAGACACCCGGCGGCGGCGATGCTCCTCGGGTGGCATCCGTGGGCTGTCATCCGCATCGTCAGCTTCGTCGGCCTCGGCGTCGTGTTGTCGGCGCCGTTGCTCTCACGGGTGTGGAGATTTCAGGTGGACTGGCGCTTCGGCAGGCGCGTCATCGCGCTGGCGGCGGGGGGATTGGTCCTCGACGTGCTGCTCAAGGCCGCGCTGGCTCCGGCCTGGCAGCGCCTGCTCCTGCGCGTCGCCGGATGGTGAGTCACCAGTGCGTGTTCCAGCCGGCCCGCTGCAGCTCGCGCAGCTGGCGCGCCGCGTGCGCCAGGGCCGCGTCGCGCGTCGGCCAGGATCGGCGGAACACCAGGCCACCGTCGTAGAAAAACCGCAGCTCGAAGGTCGCTTCATCTGACGGACGCAACTGCGCATCGATCCACGTGTGGTTCTTGCGCGCCCGCCAGATGCGCTCCGCCTCGTTCGTCATGCTATTGCCCTGGCGTCACTCCAGGGATGTTCGACGAGGTCGTCGTCACGGCTCTGAGCACCGCGCCCGCCGCCGGAACCTGACCCGAACCAGCCGAACCCTGCGAACCCCCCGAACCTGCCGGTCCCGCCTCCTGCAGCGCTTCGAAATCGACCAGCGACAGCACGTAGGCGAGCACCGCGCTGACCACGTTGGTTCGCGCCTGTGCGAAATCGCGCTGGGCCTGAATGACCAGGAAGCTCGTCGACATCCCGACGTCCAACCGTTTACGCTCGGCGTCGAGCCGTTGCTCGGCGAGATCGCGAGCCGCGCGCGCCGTCTCAATCCGTTTGGAGTTCATCTCGACCTGGTACGCCGATGTGCGAATCTGCTGGATCGCCTTGCCCTCCGTGCTCTTGAATCGCTCGTCGGCCTGCGCGCGTTCCAGCTTGCCGCGGGCGTAATTCGATTCCTCGATGCTCTGGCCGAGCGGATACACGACGCTGAAGCCAACCGCCCACGTCGGGTAGTCGTTGCTGACCAGTTGTCCGAGCACGTTGCCGAACGCGGTCGTGGAGCCCGGGCCGACGATCGTGCCCGGGAAGCCACCCGTTCGGAGTATCTGTGTGCCGCCGAGCCCGCTCGCCTGGTAGCTCGCATTCAGGTGGATGTCGGGGAGCTTCTGGTTCGCGAGATAGTTGAGATTCGTCTGCGCGTTGTCGACGTCCTTGCGCGAGCGCTGCAAGTCCGCGCGTTCCGCGAGCGCACGCGTCACGGCTGCGTTGACGTCGAGCGTCGGCGTTGCGATCGGCGGCGTGTCCGATGTCTCGATCTGCGTCGTCCACGTCTCCGGCTTCGTCGGATCGAGGATGAGCAGGCGAATCGCGTCTTCCGCCTGCCTGACCGCCGTTTCCGCGATGATGAGCTGTTCGCGGTCCGCCGCGACCTCCGCTTGCGCCGACACGAGATCGAGTGGCGGCGCGGTTCCCACGTCCACTTTGGCGGTATTCACGCGCACGAGCTCCTGCGCGAGATCGAGCGCCGATTTCCGGGCGTCAACCGTGGCGCGCGCCGCGACCAGATTCCAGTACGACGTCTTCACGGCGGCGGTCGTGTGCACGACGCTCTCGCGCAGGCGTGTGTCGGCGATGTCGCGGTTCGTTCGCTGAATCGCGAGCTGCGTCCGCGCGTTGTCGACCTTCAAATCCCGCAGCAGCGGCTGCGACACGTTGAGTCCCAGTCCGCTCTGCACCAGCGGGTTGTAGCTGTTGAGGAAGCTGTTGCTGTTGGTGCGGGTGCCGGACCACGAGACGCTGTACGTCGTGCCGTACCACGGGAGCCGCTGCGCGAGCGCGACGCTGCCCGTCAGGACGTCGTTCTGCGTCGCGACGGGAAACAGGAAGCTCGTGGGAGCCAGAAGCTGGTTGTTCGAATTGACGCCGGTATTGAAGGTCGGCCTGAACGCCCCGTTGGCCGCGGCGACTCGCGTGTCGCTGATCTGCGGATCGATGCGGTCGGCGCTGAGATCGACGTTGTGATCCATCGCCAGCTTGACGGCATCATCCACCGACAGGCGGAGCGTGGCGGGAGTGTTCGCGACCGACGTCTGTGCCGACGCCTGGGCGGCAAGGCCGGCGGCCAGAACCAGGACGAGTGCTGTTCTACGCATCATGACACCTGAGAAGCTGAAGAGACGCAGCCTGGCCGCGTCGTCGAACAAGGAATAGGCCACGGGAGTGACGACCAGCGTGAGGAGCAGCGCCATCGTCTGGCCACCGAAGATGACGAACCCGATCGCGTGGTTGGTGCCCGCCCCGATCCCGCGCGAGACGATGAGCGGAATCATGCCCGCGACGAACGCGAAGGTCGTCATCAGGATGGGACGCAGACGGTCGCGGCTCGCACGGACGACCGCGTCGTGCGTCGAAAGGCCGGTGCCTTTGAGCTGGTTCGCGTGATCGATCTGCAGGATCGAGTTCTTCTTCACGACGCCGAAGAGGACCAGCAGGCCGAGCGCGGAGAAGATGTTCAGCGACTGCCTGAAGATGATGATCGACAGGAGCGCGAAGGGCAGCGTCAGCGGCAGCGAGAGCAGAATCGTGACCGGGTGCAGCCAGGACTCGAACTGCGCCGCCAGAATCAGATACATGAACACGAGCGAGAGAATAAACGCCGTGATGAAGTTTTGCGCCGCACGCCCGAGCTCGCGCGAGCGGCCGGTGAACGCGCCTCGATAGTCTCCGCTGACATTCAGCTTGCGGAACTCCTCGAGCATCGCGTTCTGCACCGCGGCTTGCGACGCCGACGGCAGCAGATTGCAGAACACCGTCACCTGCCGCTGGCGCGCCAGCCGGTTGATATCCGACGGCGCCGCGCCTGCCGTGAAGCCCGCGACGTCGTTCAGCGCGACGCTGCCGAGCCGCGACGAGGGCACGGTCAGACTGCCGACGGCCGACTCCGTCGTGCGGTCCTCGCTTCTTGCGCGGAGGTGCACCTCGTACTGCTCGCCGCCTTCGTTGTAGGTCGTCACCTGATCGCCGCCGACCAGGAGCCGAAGTGCTTCAGCGGCGTCGCCGACCTGGACGCCAAGGTCCGCCGCCTTCGGGCGAATCACCTGAACGGAGAGTTCCGGCTTGCCGACGTTCATCGACGTGTCGATATCTACGACGCCGGGCAGCTTCTTGACTCGATCGACCAGCTGGCGGCTGATGCGCTCCAGTTCCTTGAGGTCCGGCCCGTTGATGAGGAACTGAACGTCCGCCGACTGCGATCCGCCGCCGCCGATCGTCGCGACCGGCTGCACCGACGTGCGCAGGTTCGCCGCCATCGGCGGAAGAATCTGGTCACGGATGATCCCCATGACGGCGAACTGATCGCGCCTGCGATCCTCGATGGGCTTGAGCCGCACGTAGATGTTGCCCAGGTTGCGCGTCTTCGCCGGGTCGCCCCCGATGGTCACCAGCGTGTAGTTCACTTCCGGAAGCCGCAGGCGGACCGTGTTCGCGATTCGATTGGTGATGACCTCGGTGCCTTCGAGACTCGTGCCTTCGGGCGCACGTAGGTTGATCTCGAACTCGGACTGATCGTCCTGCGGCATGAAGTTCTTGTTGGCCATCATGAAGAGCGGGACGCTCGACAGGAGCACGAGCACCGCCAGACCAGCCACGACCCCTCGATGGGCCATCGCCCACTCGAGAATTCGCGTGTAGAAGACGTCGATGGCGTGAAAGACCCTGGAGTCCTTCGACGAGTGCCCGTTGTTCTTCCCTGACCGGTCGATCTTCAACCAGCGCGCGGACAACATCGGCGTCAGCGTGAAGCTGACCACCAGCGACACCATGATCGCGAACGCCATCGTCAGGCCGAAGCTCTTCATGAATCGGCCGACAATCCCGCCCATGAACCCGACGGGCACGAAAATGGCGACGAGTGACAGCGTTGTGGCGAGCACCGCGAGCCCGATTTCCTGTGTGGCGTCGATGGCCGCCTGGAACTGATCCTCGTGCTTTTCTTCGATGAACCGGTAAATGTTCTCGAGCACCACGATCGCGTCGTCGATGACGATGCCCACCGAGAGCGTGAGCGCCAGCATGGTCATGAGGTTGAGCGTGAAACCCATGTACCAGATGAGCCCGAACGTCGCGATGATCGACGTCGGGATGGCGATCGCCGAGATGATCGTCGAACGAAGATTCGCCAGGAAGAGCAGCACGACGAGCGCCGCCAGGATCGACCCGACGACGAGATGTTCCTCGACGTTGTGAATCGCCGCTTCGATGAAGTCCGAGGTGTCGCGCACGATGCGTGCGTTGTAGCCGACCGGCAGGCGCCCTTTGAGATCGTCGAATCGTCCTCGAACGGCCCGAACGACCTCGACGGTGTTGGTGCCTGACTGACGGCGAACCTGCAGCAGGACCGTACCGGCGCCGTCGACGTTGGCGACGGTTTCCGGGTCCGCTTCGCCATCTTCCACGCTCGCGACATCGCTGACTCGAACCGGGTGGCCTTCCTTGGCGCGGATGACGATGTCGCCGAACTCGGCCACGCTCTGCACGCGGCCTCTCGTGCGAAGCGTCACCGACTGCTGGCCCTGATCCATGCGCCCGCCAGGAATCTCGACGTTCTGGGCCTGAAGGGCGCGGGCGACGTCCGTCACCGTCAGGTTGTAGGCGCGCAGGCGGGTGCCGTCCAGGAAGACATTGATTTGGCGCTGGCGTCCCCCGAGGACGAGGACCTGCCCGACGCCGCTCACGCTTTCGAGCTGCCGCCTCAGCACCTTGTCCGCGTACTCGGTGATGTCCCGGATCGGGCGATTGGCGCTGAGCGCGAGGCTCAGGACAGGAGCCGCGTCAGGATCGAACCGGTCCACGCGCGGCTGCTGAATCGTTTTCGGCAGGAGCGGCAGAACGCCGTTGATCTTGTCCCGCACTTCCTGAGCTGCGACGTCGGGGTCCTTCTCGAGCAGAAAGCTGATCATGACCTGCGACACGCCTTCCGACGAGATCGAGCGGAGCTCGTCGATGCCGCTGATGGTGTTGACCGCTTCCTCGATCTTGTCGCTGACTTCGGTCTCGATCTGCTCAGGCGCCGCGCCCGGCTGGACCGTCGTCACGATGACAGTGGGGAAGTCGATTTTGGGAAAGCGGTCGACGCCCAGGAGCGTGAACGCGAACGCGCCGACGACGGTCAGCGACAGAATCAAGACGCTCGCGAAGACCGGACGTTTGACGCAAAGAGCTGCGAGCCATTGCATACGGCACCTAGGAGGAAGATTGCGGATTGCGGATTGCGGATTGGGGATTGAAAGACGGATTGAAAGACGTCACGACTGGACCTTCATCCCGTCCGCCAGTTGTCCGACGTTGGTCGTCGCGACGCGCTCGCCGGCTTTCAGTCCGCTGGACACCTCGACGCGGTCACCGAGCGTCTGGCCAATCGTGACGATGCGCTCTTCCACCTTGTCGCCGTTGACGACATAGACGTGGCTCGTGCCGGCGCTCGTCTGGACCGCGGCCGCCGGCACGACGACGCCCTTGGAGCGGTCGCGCTGCTCGATGCGCGCGGTGGCGAACAAGCCGGGCTTCAGCTCGGCCTTCGGATTGGGGACGACTGCTTCGATGGTCAGCGCCCGCTGGTCCGCCTGGAGCGACGGCGACACGAACTGCACCTTGCCGACGAATTGACGACCGGGATAGGCATCCACTTCGAAGTTGACCGGCTGTCCGATCGAGACGACCGAGATGAACTGCTCCGGCACCGTCAGCTTGACGCGAAGCGGGTTGGTTCGTACAACGACGGCAACCTTGGTACCGCGCGTGACGTAGTCGCCGATCGATACGAGCCGCTCGGCCACCGCTCCCGTGAAGGGTGCGCGCACGACGGTGTCGGCGAACGCCTTTCGGGCGAGGGCAACGCGCGCCCGCGCCGCGAGAAGCGACTGAAACTGCTGCGACGCGCCGTTCTTGGCGGCCTCGTACTGCTGGCGGGTCGCCTCCATCTGTGTGCGGCGCTGGTCGTACTCGGACTGCGAGACGACCTTTTGATCGAGCAGCGACTTGATGCGGTTGAACTCGCTCTGCGCGAGGTCGTACGATGCCTTGGCGTTCTGGACCTCTGGCACCGCGTTGACGTCGAAGGTCCCGCCGCCGCTCATGCCGAGCCGCGCCTCAATCTGCGCCGCGTTGGCCTCGGCTTCCCTCAATTGGGCGTCGGTCTCCGTGGAAGAGAGTCGGACCAGCTCGGCGTTCTCGACGACCGAACTGCCGCGCTCGATGGGGGCCGCGACGACACGGCCTGCGGTCTCGGCTGCGACATCGGCCTGCTCTTCAGCCATCAGCGATCCAGTCACGCGGATGAAGCGCGAGATGGGCTGTTCCTCCGCGGTTGCGGCGGCCACGGAAATCGCCTTCGGTGTCGCGGTCGACTCCTTGGTTTTGGCGTCGCCGGCGCTGCACGCGGTCCATACGAGCGGCGCGGCAAAGAGGATAGCCAGCAGAAACAAGTTGAAACGTGCGCGATTCATCGGTGCTCCTCGACGGTAACGGCGGCTTCCTCGGTCACGAGCGGTTCGTCCAGCGGGCAGGCGGCGGTCGTGATTGGTTGAAGGCTGATGCCGGCCCTGAGGCCGGCCAGCGTGAGATCCAGGATGTTCGACGCCATCTTGTCGGCGTCTTCGCCGGGTGCGAGTCGATCCGACACGCACATCACCGCGACGCCGAGCACGCCGGCGCTCAGGGCGCGCATGGCCGCGGCCGGCTCGAGGTCGGCGGGCAGCTCGCCTGTGGAGATGCAGTGCTCGATTTCTCCGAGGATGCGCTGCTTGATGGTATGTGCGAACGCAAACCGCTCGTACTCGCGGCTGATCCGCGGGACTGAGCGATCGACGAACATCAGCGCGAAATACTGCGGCTGCTGACGGCTGAACTCGTAGAACCGCCAGAAAATCGCGCGGACGCGTTCAAGCGGGGAGAGGCCGTCCAGTCGATCGCGGCGTCGCTGCTTCGTCGAGGCCGCCGAGGAGCCGAAAGCCTTCCTCGGCGAGCGCGTAGAAGATGTCGTCCTTGCTTGGAAAGTAGCTGTAGATCGCGGCGGGGCTGTACTCGATGCGCTCGGCGATTTTCCGAATCGACACGTTGAGATAGCCCTCGACGACGAACAACTCGCGGGCGGCGTCGAGAATGGCCCGCCGGACCGCCTCGCGATCCCTTTCCTGTCGCTCCCTAATCCCCATGTGCTGTTTTTCCCCAGTGTTGAACGGTGTTCAGTGGTCTAACGTCGTTAGACGTCGAAACGTCGTTTAGGTTTCATCGTCACCTAACTTGTTGTTGGGAAACGTCTTAAGCAGCAGCCCGAAGGGCAGCCAGACCGAGCAGATAGGTCGCTGATGCAACGACGAGGGTCGCGCCGAAGCCCCAGTTCATCGCGATGAAAATCGCCAGCGTGGCGCCCAGCACCGAGAGCGCCCCGTTCAGGCCCCAGGCCCACGCCACCAGGTCGGGGTGCCGGGCACTGAGGATGCGCAGCCCCGTCGGCATCGGAATGCCGAGGACGACGCCGATGGGGACGAGTGCCCCGACCGCCAGAGCCATGCGCGCGACACGTGAAAAGGGAATCGCCCAGGTGACGAGCGGCGCGGCGAGGAGCGCGACCGCCAGCCCGATCCCCGCAATCACGGCGAGCGCGCGTCCGGCCGAACGGCGCAACGACGGCTCCGCGAACGTCCGGCTCCACGCGGCACCGAGACCGGTGCCGAGGAGCAGCGAGAACAGCGTCACGGTCAGCGAATACACCGGATGGCCGAGCAGCAGCACGAAGCGCTGCAGCACCGAGACTTCGATCAGCATGAAGCCCATGCCGAGCGCGGCAAAATAAATCAGCCAGCACGAACCAGCCTGGCGGATGCACGATCCCGCGGTCGGCTAGGACCAGCGGCCCGACGACGAAGATGACGACGAGGGCGACGGAGATCCCGAGCAGGGTGAGAAATGCGCTCAGGCCGTTGCCGAACAGCATCGACCGTCCGAACGCCACCGTGAACTGATCCCTCAACTTCGTCGTGTGAAAGAAGAACGGGCGGTCGTCAGTCGTCGGCCGGATGTCGGCCGGGTACGTCGCGTAAAACTGATCGCGATCCGAGGTCGTGATCAGCGGGCGTAGTCGCCGGTCTGAGTGCCGTCGACGTCCTCGTTCGAGGCGGCGGCGCTGCTGGGCGCGTAGAGCACGTCGAAGCCCAGTCTCGCGGCGTCGCTGCGAATCGTGTCCACTTGTGCCTGTGTGAACGGCGACCGCGCGAACAGAAATGTGGCGACACGCTCGTAGCGCACCACCAACAGGCGATCCGCAATGCGCCAGCCCCGGCGTGCGCAGGCATCCTGCGCGAGCGAGACCAGGCGCAGCCCGTCGAACACCCAGCGGGTAATCGTCAGGACACCGCCGTCGCTCAGATGGTCGAGATAGTCGTCGAACGCATCTACCGTGTACAGCGTGTTCTCCGTCAACGTGTACGCGCCCGCGGCCGTCGCGGCCCAGGTGTCGACGAGGGACGCCTGGATGACGTCGTACTGCTGTGTGGCTCGCCGCACGAAGCTGCGTCCATCGTCGATCGCGATGTGACGCGCGGGTTCGTGTAGATGCCGCCCGAGTAATCGCGAAATTGCCCGCGCATCACGTCGTCAGCGATAATCGGATTGATTTCGACGCCATCCACCGAGCCGGCGCCGAAAACCAGCGCCGACGCGAGGTCGCGCCCGCCGCCCGGACCGATGACGAGCGCCCGGAAGCCCGGCGCTTTGAGGTGATACGGCCAGTGCGGTGAGCTCGAATCGCAGGTACTGCGGCGTTGGAGAGATCGGGCTCTGAGTTGAAGGATGGGTGTTGAGGCGGCCGAGTCGATGTCCATGAATCGCGTATCCGGGCGCGGGCCGGCGTAGGCCGGGCTGAGCGACCAGTCGCCATGTTCGCGCTCGTACACGCCAATCCGGGAGAACGAGTTCCACTTGCTGAACAGCACGCGGTCGCCTATGTGGCCCTTCGTGTCGACGACGTCGAAACCCGCGGGCCCTGAGATCTGGCCCGCAACCGCGACCGCAAAAATGCTTGCGCGCCGCCGGCGAAGCGTGCGCCATCTTGCGTTGACCGCTGCGAAGAGAACAGCGGCCGAGACCGCCAACGCCGCCGCGCTCAGAACCACGCCGGGTGCGCCAAGGCGGTCGAGCAGCGGAATCAGCGACAGGCAACCGGCTGCCGCGCCCAGGAGATCGGCGGCGTAGATCGCGTTGATCCGCGTCGGTCAGCCGGGAAATCGTCAGCGTGACGACCAGGCCACCACTGAAGAACGGCAACGCCGCCAGCGCATAAATCGTCAGCATCAGCCGCAGGTTTTCGGGCGAGTAGTTCAGACCGACGCGAAGGCGTACGAGAAAAAACAGCGCGACGATCGTGCAGAGCGCGTAGACGAGGGACGCGGCCGCCAGCAAGGCAGGCGTCGAACTCGACGCGAGCCGACGACGCAGGACATACGCGAACACGCCGCTCGCACTGACGCCGAAGAGCGCGATCGAAATCGCGAGGAACGCAAAGTGGTAGTACATGATGACCGAGAAGATGCGCGTGAGCGCCAGCTCGGTCATCAGGAGCGACGCGGACACCAGACCGACGCCCAGGAGCGGTCCGGCCGACGAGCGCGTCGATGGCACGGCGAGAGTGTACCATTCGCCGCGGATGGTCGGTCCTGGGGTGGCGTTCCGTCGCGCGTTCGTCACGGCGTCAGCGGTCGTGGGCCGCGGCGATCCCGGTTGCGACCGCCGGATCGTCGCTCGCGAGTCCCGCCGTGCCCGTGTACTCTGTCGGCGCCATCGTCTTCGCCATCGGTTCGGCGGTCTGCCATCAGTTGCCGGAGCGATCATTTCATCTCGTGGGGGCGTCAACTGCCGGTGTGCGCGCGGTGCACCGGCATTTACGCGGCGACTGCGCTGGTGGGTATTGTTCTGGCGCTGACGCGCCATCGCTCCCGCGCTGCCGGCACAGACGCAGATGCACGAGCCCTGCGGCTTCGCGTCGGCGCGGTCGCACTCGCAGTGAACGGGCTCACGCTGATCTACGAATGGGCTACGGGGGTGATGCCGTCGAACGCCGTGCGAGCCGCGGCCGGCGCCGCGCTCGGTGCCGGCATCGCGGCGTTCCTCGTATACGATGTAAACTAACGGATTGTGCGCGCAACTGCCGCCGAACAGACGCAGACAGGCGGGCTCGTCCTGCTGTGCCTCGCATCCTGGGCCGTCCCCGGCGCCGGCCACATCTGGCTGGGCCGCCGGACCAAGGGTCTGATCTTCCTCGTCGCTCTGCCGCTGATGTTCGCGATCGGGCTCGCGATCCACGGCCGGCTGTTTCCGTTCGACATGTCCGAACCCCTCGTCGCGCTGGCCGCGGTCGCCGATGTGGGCGTCGGCCTGCCGTACTTCATCGGGTCGGCCCTCGGATTCGGCGCCGGCGACGTGCGCGCGGTCACGTACGAGTACGGCAACGCGTTCCTGATTGTGGCGGGTCTGCTGAACCTGCTGGTGGTCATCGACGCGTACGACGTCGCTCTGGGGAGGAAGTGAGGAAGTCGGGATGCAGAGCCATTTCGTGCTCATGGCGCTCTTCGCGTTCTTCGTCTCGCTGGTCTTCGCGCTCATTGCGAAAGACGAGGCCCGAGAGCAGCTGCGCTTCGGAGGCCTGATGTTCGCCGGATTTCTCGTATCGGCGATCGTGCTCGGCTGGTTGATGTTCCCGTTTCCCCTCTAGTCTTCGATGGCCTTCGACAACCTCACGATCGATCGTCAGGGCGCTGTCGTCATCGTCACGATCAACCGCCCCAAGGTGCTGAATGCGCTGAACTCGGCGACGCTCGACGAACTCGGCCGCGCGATGCTCGAACTGCAGCGCGACGAGGAGGTCCGCGTCGTGATCCTGACCGGTGCCGGGGATAAATCGTTCGTGGCTGGCGCTGACATCACTGAGCTTGCCGTGCAGACGCCGACCTCGGGCCGGACGCACGCGCTGACCGGGCAGCGCGTGTTCGACGTGATTGAGACCCTCGGCAAGCCGGTCATCGCGGCGATCAACGGTTATGCACTGGGCGGCGGCTGCGAACTGGCGATGGCGTGCACGCTGCGCATCGCCGCGGATACCGCGAAGCTCGGCCAGCCCGAGGTGGCACTGGGACTCCTCCCCGGCTACGCCGGCACGCAGCGTCTGCCGAGGCTCGTCGGGCGCGGGCGCGCGATGGAGATGATCCTGACGGGTGCGCAGATTTCAGCCGACGAAGCCCAGCGGATCGGCCTGGTGAACAGGGTCGTGCCGGCGGCCGACCTGATCACCGAGGCGCGCAAGCTTGCCGACCGCCTGGCGCTCGGCGCGCCCGTGGCGATGCGATACATCATCGACGCGATCAACCGCGGCGGCGAGATGGCATTTGCCGAGGCGTGCCACTACGAGGCGACGCTTTTCGGGCTCGTCGCATCCACTGACGACATGCGCGAAGGCACCGCCGCTTTTCTGGCGAAGCGCAAGCCGGATTTCACGGGCCGATGACCGTGACCATCGAGCACGGGCGACGCGACGCCGGCCGTCGGATTGCCATCGTGGTCTCGAAGTTCAACAGTTTCGTGACGGATCGACTGCAGGCGGGGGCCGTCGCATCGCTCGAGTCGTCCGGTGTGGCCGGGAGCGACATCACGGTTGTCCGGGTCCCGGGCGCGTTCGAAATCCCTCTTGCCGCGCAGCACGCCGCCGAGAGCGGGCGCTTTGATGCGGTGGTGTGCCTGGGATGCATCATCCGGGGCGAGACTCCCCATTTCGAGTACATTTCATCGGCGGTCGCGCAGGGCGTGACGGCGGCGGCGGCGGCCACCGGCGTACCGATGACGTTCGGCGTGCTGACGACCAACTCTGCGGAGGAGGCGCTGGCCCGCGCCGGCGACGGACCGGACAACAAGGGCCGGGAAGCAGCGGTGGCGGCGCTCGAGATGGCCGATGTCATCGCGCAGCTCGTGCAGCGCACCGAACGGGAAATCGGACTCTGAAAAAAGACGCCAGGCACCGCGCCCGCGAGGCCGCGCTGCAGATTCTCTATCACGCCGAGGTCGGCGGCCGCGACGTGGATCAGGCCGCGGAGACGTTCTTCGCCCATCAGTGGCCGAACAGCGATCCGCCGACGGACGACTTGCGCGCGTTCGCGACGACCCTGGCGCGGGACACGGTCGACCGTCTCGGGTCGATCGACACGTTGATCGCCGAGACGACGGAACGCTGGCGTCCCGAACGTATGGCCGTGGTCGATCGTCTGATCCTGAGGATGGCCACCCGCGAGCTGATGAACGAATCCGGCGCGCCGCCGGCGGTCGTCATCAACGAGGCCCTCGAACTGGGGCGTACGTTCAGCACTGAAGAGTCGGTGAAGTTCATCAATGGCATGCTCGACGCGATCAGGAAAAAACTCGACGCTCAACGCTGAACCCAACGACACCCCGATGTGAGCTATGGCCGTTTCACTTGAAGAACAGATTCAGCAGCGGCGCGCCAACCTGGCCGAGCTCCAGACGCTCGGCATCGACGTGTACCCGCGGCGGTTCGACCGACGCCATACGGCGTCGCAGCTCGTCGAGGCGTACGGCAATCGCACGCACGACGAGCTGGAGGAAAGCCACGTCCATACGACGACGAGCGGACGGATCCTGGCGATCCGCGCGTTCGGCAAGGCGAACTTCCTCGTGCTCTCCGACGGTCATGCGCGCATTCAGGTCTACATTCGCCAGGACTCCGTTCCCGAGCTCGACTTCCGGGTTTACAAGCTCCTCGACTTCGGCGACTGGGTCGGCGTTTCGGGGCGTTTGTTCCGGACGAAAACCAACGAGCTGACGATCTGGGCCTCCGGACTCCAGTTCCTGTCGAAGTGCCTGCTGCCGCTTCCCGAGAAATGGCACGGGCTGACCGACGTCGAGGTCCGATACCGGCAGCGATATCTCGACCTCATCGTCAATCCGGACTCGCGCCGCGTCTTCGAGACGCGCAGCCGCGTCATCGCCGCGATCCGCGAGTTCATGACGGCGCGCGGCTACCTCGAAGTCGAGACGCCCATGATGCAGCCGCTCGCCGGCGGCGCGCTCGCCCGGCCGTTCGTGACGCACCACCACACGCTCGACATGCCGCTGTACCTGCGCGTCGCGCCCGAGCTCTACCTGAAGCGACTGACCGTCGGCGGCCTCGAAAAGGTCTTCGAAATCAACCGGAACTTCCGGAATGAAGGGATTTCGACCGAACACAATCCCGAGTTCACGATGATGGAGTTCTACGAGGCGTACGCCGACTACGAGGCACTGATGACGATGACGGAGGAGCTCATTGATCACACGTCGCGGTCCGCGATCGGGACCAATCAGGTGCAGTTCGGCGATCACCAGATCTCGCTCAAGCCGCCCTACACTCGATTGTCGCTCCGCGTCGCGGCGGCCGAGGCAGCGGCAAAGAAACTCGGGCGCAGTGTGACCGACGCGGACCTTCGAGACCGCGAGAAGGCCGGGGCGATTGCCGCGGACCTGCACATTCCGATCGAATCCAAGTACGGCGCCGGCAAGGTCGCGATGGAGATCTTCGAGAAGCTCTGCGAGGATCGGCTGATTCAGCCGACCTTCGTGTACGACTTCCCGACCGAGGTCTCGCCGCTGTCGAAGCAGAAGCCCGGCGATCCCGACACCGTCGAGCGTTTCGAGATGTACCTCGGTGGCTTCGAGATCGCCAACGCCTTCAGCGAGCTCAACGATCCCGACGAGCAGCGCCGGCGTTTCGAGGCGCAGCTCGCCAACCGCGCGAGTGGCGATCTCGAGGCGCACGCGATGGACGAGGACTACATCCGCGCGCTCGAATACGGCCTGCCGCCGACCGGCGGGGAAGGCGTCGGCATCGACCGGCTGGTGATGGTGCTCACCAACAGCCCGTCAATTCGAGACGTCATTCTCTTCCCGTTGATGAGAAAACAATGAGAGAGGCGCCTGCGGCTACGCTGAGGAGCGGCCTGTGAAGCCGCGACGAAGCGTCATCGTCAGAACGCGCTGGGGGCGGGGCCCCAGCGCACGTGGAAGAATGTGAACATCCCCTTCGAGCTCCACATCGCGATCCGATATCTGCTCGCCAAACGGAAACAGGCGTTCATCTCAGTCATTTCGCTGATTTCGACGCTTGGCGTCGCCGTCGGCGTCATGGCGGTCGTCGTCGCGCTCGCGATCATGACCGGTCTGCAACAGGAACTCCGCGATCGCATCGTCGGCTCGAGCCCGCACATTTACGTCTACAACCGGGCCGGAATCGCGGATTACAAGGCAGAGATCGCGAAGCTGGAAAACGTGCCGCACGTGATCGGCGCGGCCCCGGCGATCCTCGGCCGGGCGCTGGTGTCGGCGCAGACCCGGACCGAGCCGCTGCAGGTGAAGGGCATCGATCCGGCTCTCGAGCGGGCCGTCACCGACATCGAGCACGCGATTCTCACAGGGAGCCTCGACGCCCTGCAGCCGAGGAACGACGATGATGTGCCGGGCGTGCTGCTGGGCAAGGACCTGGCGACGACGCTCGGCGTGTCGGCCGGCGACTCGGTCAACCTGACCACGCCGGAAGGGATCCTGACGCCGAACGGCCGGATGCCGTACCCGCGCCGTCTGCGAGTGGCCGGGACATTCAGCCTCGGGTTGTACGAGTTCGACACGACGATCGGTTACGTGACGCTCGAGACGGCGCGGCGGCTCTTCGCGAAGGACGGCGCGGATCTGATCCAGCTGCGCGTCGACGATATCTGGTCGGCAGGCGCGGTCGCGCGCTCACTCGAGGCGACGCTCGGCCCCGACTACAGTGCGCAGGACTGGGGGTCGATGAATCGCCAGCTGTTCTCGGCGCTCGCGCTGGAGAAGATCGCCGTGTCGCTGGCCATCGGTCTCATCGTGATGGTCGCCGCGCTCAACATCATCGCGTCGCTCATCCTGCTGGTGATGGAGAAGAGCCGCGATATCGCGATCCTGAAAACGATGGGCGCCAACGCGAGAAGCGTGACCACGATTTTCATGGCACAGGGCCTGATCATCGGGCTCGTCGGGACCGCCGCCGGCGGTGCGCTCGGCGCAGTGGCGTCGAAGATCCTCGACAGGTATAAGTTGATCCGCGTGCCCGTGGACGTCTATCAGGTCTCGCACCTGCCGTTCACCGTCCTTCCACGAGACTTCCTCATTGTCGTGACGGTCGCGATCCTCGTCTGTTTCGTCGCGACGATCTATCCGTCGCGGCAGGCGGCACGGCTGGATCCAGCGCAAGCGCTTCGCTATGAATAGGCCACGAAGGCACGAAGAAGATCTTGTGCTTCCTGTGGTTTCCGTCTTCGTGTCTGCATGGCTAGCCTATGTCGTTTCTTGATGCGAAAGGTATCGTCAAGAGCTACGAGGCCGCCGGCCGATCGCTGAGCGTCCTTCGCGGACTCGATCTTCAGGCCGAACGCGGCGAGATGGTGGCGATCGTCGGTGCGTCCGGTGTCGGGAAGAGCACGCTCCTCCATATCCTCGGCGGTCTCGATCGGATCGACGCCGGCGACATCACCGTCGGCGGGATGTCGCTGATGACACTGCCTGATGCCGAGCTCGTGGCGTTCCGCAACCGCCAAGTCGGCTTCGTGTTTCAGTTTCATCATCTCCTTCCCGAGTTCAATGCGGTCGAGAACGCGGAGATGCCGATGCGCATCGCGCGCGTGGCGTTGTCGGAGGCGCGGCCGCGGGCGGAGAGTCTGCTTCAGCGCGTCGGGCTGGGTGACCGGCTGACCCATCGTCCCGGGACGCTCTCGGGCGGCGAACAGCAGCGCGTCGCGGTGGCGCGCGCACTCGTCATGAAGCCGGCGCTGCTGCTCGCCGACGAGCCGACGGGCGATCTCGACGAAGCGACGGCCGAATCGCTCCACGCCCTCCTGCGCGAGATGCATCGCGACTTCGGCCTGACCTCGATCATCGCGACCCACAATCCTCGCCTGGCCGCGGCGTGCGATCGAGTGCTCAGGTTGCACGAGGGCAGGCTCGTCGCGGCGTAAGCGATTCGGTCGGCTGAAGCCTCACCCACGCTCGGCTGAAGCCGCGCGCTCCTTCAGTTTGCCCTCAGCCCTAAGCCCTTCAACAGTGCCACCCCTGTGGGGCGCGAACCCTAAGACCGATAATGATTTATGGGGATGAATCCAGTGGGTTTCTCGGGAGCGATGCTTTATACTGTGGTCATAAGTTCCATGGCCACAACACAATCGGCTTTCACCTAGGTACCCGGATGTTCGAACGGTATACGGAAAGGGCCCGACGAGTTCTCTTCTTCGCCCGCTACGAAGCCAGTCAGCTGGGCAGCATCTCCATTGAGACCGAACACCTCCTGCTTGGGCTCATTCGCGAGGGGAAAGGGCTGACGAGCCGGATCTTCGCGCGCTCGCACCTCTCCCTCGAGAACATTCGCAAGGAAATCGAAGGCCGCACGGTATTCCGGGAAAAGGTCTCCACGTCGGTCGAAATTCCGTTCAGCGCCGAAACCAAGCGCGTGCTGCAGTTTGCGGCCGAGGAGGCCGATCGGCTGCTGCACAACTACATCGGCACCGAGCACCTGCTGCTCGGCATCCTTCGCGAAGAGCGCTCGGTGGCGGCGTCCATCCTCATGGAAAAGGGGATGCGCCTCAACACCGTCCGCGACGACATCGTCCAGCTCCTGAACGAGAAGACGACGTTGACGAGGGTCAAGGAAACGCCGCTCCTGGCCGAGTTCAGCCGCGACCTCACCGAGTCGGCAATGAAGAACCACCTGGACCCGCTCGTCGGCCGCGAGCACGAGGTCGAACGCGTCCAGCAGGTGCTGTGCCGCCGGACCAAGAACAACGCCGTGCTCATCGGCGAGCCCGGCGTCGGCAAGACGGCCATCGTCGAGGGTCTGGCCCAGAAGATTGTGTACGGCGACGTCCCACATTTCCTCGCGGACAAGCGGATCCTCGCCCTCGACATCTCGCTGATTGTCGCCGGCACGAAATATCGCGGTCAGTTCGAAGAACGCCTCAAGGCGATCATGAAGGAGCTGACCGACAACCCGAACATCATCGTCTTCATCGACGAGCTGCACACGCTCGTCGGCGCCGGATCGGCGGAAGGGTCGCTCGACGCCGCCAACATCCTGAAGCCCGCGCTCAGCCGCGGCGAGATCCGCTGCATCGGCGCGACGACGCCGGCGGAATACCGAAAGTACATCGAAAAGGATCGCTCGCTCGAACGCCGCTTCCAGGCGATCAAGGTCGATCCGCCGGGCGAGCGTGAGACGATCGAGATCCTGCTCGGCGTCAAGGATCGCTACGAGAATTTCCACCACGTGGAGTACACACGCGAAGCGATCGACGCCGCGGTCTATCAATCGAACCGCTACATCACCGATCGATTCCTTCCAGACAAGGCGATCGATTTGGTGGACGAGGCCGGTGCGCGCGCCAAGCTGCGCGAGGCCGGGTACAGCGAAGAATTCGGCGAGATCAACAAGAGCATCCGCCTGAGCATCGAGCAGATGGAAAGCGCCGCCGCGCAGAAGGACTACGAGCGCGCCGCACACTATCGCGACCAGGAGGCCGCCGCCCGCGAGAACCTGCAGCTCGTGCGCGAGAAGTTCGACGTCAAGTCATCCGCCCGCCGTGTGATCGTCGGGAAGGCCGAAATCGACGAGGTCGTCTCGAAGTGGACCGGCGTCCCGATGGCGTCGATCAACCAGGACGAAGGCGACAAGCTGCTGCGCATGGAGACCGAGCTCCACAAGCGCGTCATCAGTCAGGAGAAGGCGATCTCCGCGATCTCGCGGGCCATCCGCCGCTCCCGCGCCGGCCTGAAGAATCCGAACCGGCCGGTCGGCAGTTTCGTGTTCCTGGGCCCGACCGGGGTCGGCAAGACCGAGCTGGCACGCGCGCTCGCCAACTTCCTCTTCGGGAGCGATCACGCGCTCATCCGCTTCGACATGTCCGAGTACATGGAAAAGCACTCGGTCAGCAAGCTGATCGGCTCGCCGCCCGGATACGTGGGCCACGAAGAGGGCGGTCAGCTGACCGAGAAGGTCAAGCGAAACCCGTACTCCGTCGTGCTGCTCGACGAGATCGAGAAGGCGCACCCGGACATCTTCAACATCCTGCTGCAGGTCTTCGAAGACGGGCACCTGACGGATGGTCTGGGGAACCGGGTCAACTTCAAGAACACGATCATCATCATGACGTCGAACATCGGCGCTCGCTTCATCCAGAAGAAGAGCTCGATGGGATTCCAGTCGGCGGACAACCAGGCCATCGAGAAGAGCGTCTCCGACATGGTGCTCGGCGAGGTCAAGCGCACGTTCAACCCCGAGTTCATCAACCGCATCGACGAAATCATCGTCTTCGAAGCGCTGTCCGACGACGACCTGCGGCGGATCATGGCGCTGCTCGTGACGCAGCTGAACGCGAACCTCGTCGACCGGAAGCTGACGATTTCGCTGACACCGGAAGTCGTGGACTGGATCATCGAGGTCACGTGCAAGGACCGCTCGGTACGGCGCCAGGCCGCTCCGCCGGGCGATCCAGCGCTACGTAGAGGATCCGCTGTCCGAGGAGCTCATCAGAGGCCACCTCCGCGCGGGCGAAATCGAGGTCTATCTGGACGCCGGCCAGCTGGCCTATCGGCCGGCCGGGGAGCTCGAAGCCGGAAGAAAGCTCGCCTGAGGACTTGGAAACGGCGCCGGGATCCAATACCTTAGATCCCGATGCCCGCCACGCCTGATACAACAAGGCTGAAGCCCTGAGTCCGCAGTCTAAAATACCGTTCATGCGCGTCCGGTCGTTCACGGTGGCCTTGGCTGGCCTTGCCCTGTACGGGGCCTCCGGAGTGCCCGCGCTCGCGCAGCCGCAGGCCGCCGCCCAATCGGCGTCGGCGCAGCCGGCCGCGGAGCCGCAGGCGGCGAACCAGCTCGCCCCGATTCAGTTCTGCGGTCAGGCGGCCGCCGCCCCGCGCGCCCAGCCGCCGGCGAATTCCGGTCCCGTCGTCCTCGCGTTCGGTCCCTGCTTCGAAGCGCAGGGTGGGTCGTCGGTCATCGAGCCGCAGACCTATCTCTATTACATTCACTTGAGGCAGAGCCGCCCGTCGGAGAACGTCTGGATTCCCTATAACGATGCGACGGTCACGCAGATGCAGGACGACTTTCAGCAGCTGTGGGGCACCAAGTTCCTGGACAACCTGTGGATTGACGTCAGCGACTACAAGTTTCCCAACGGGGCGACCGGGAAAATCGTCACGTACAACATGGAGGAGCGGCAGCGCGTCAAGATCGTCGACTATCTGGGCTCGAAGAAGCTCGAGACGTCGAAGATCGACGAGAAGCTGAAGGACGGCAACGCCCAGATCCGCCTCGACACCTTCATCGATCCCGCGCTCGTCCGCAAGGTCCAGGGCATCGTTCAGGACATGCTCCGCGAGAAAGGCTTCCAGTTCGCGAGCGTGACGCCGGAGATCCAGGAGATGCCGGGCGGTCCGAAACTCATCCACCTGACCTTCCACATGGACGAGGGCCCGAAAGTCGAGATTCGGCGCATCGACTTCGTCGGCAACAAGGCCATGTCGGACGCGGACCTGAAGGCGCAGCTGAAGGACACGAAAGACAACGCCGGGTTCCACGACTTCGCGCACCTCTGGACGTGGATTTCTTCCGCCATCGGCGATCGGTCGTACAAGGAAGCCAAGTTCGACGAGGATGCCGAGAAGATCGTCTCGTTCTACCGGGACCACGGATACATCAAGGCCAACGTCGGCGTTCCGGAACTGCGCGTCATCAACGATTCAGACGACCAGAAGACCCGCTTCATCGAGCTGAAGATCCCCGTGACCGAGGGAGAGCGCTACAAGGTCGGCACGCTCGACGTGGCCGGCAACACGGTCGTGCGAACCGATTACCTCAAGCCGCTCTTCAAGACCAACCCGGGCGAGTTCTACTCGGAGAAGAAGATCCGCAAGGGGATGGAAAAGGCGCGCGAAGTCTACGGCGCCGGTGGATACTTCGAGTTCACGGGTTTCCCCGACTACAAGTTTCGCGACGATCCGAACCCGAACGAGCCGAAGGCGCCGGAGGCCCTCGCCGCGCCCGAGGCGCCGAAGCCCGAGTCGCGCGAGGCCATCGTCGACGTCACGCTCCGGATGGTCGAGGGGCAGCAGTTCTTCGTCAACCGCATCACGTTCACCGGGAATACGACCACCCACGACTCCGTGATCCGCCGCGAGCTGCGCCTCATCGAGGACAACGTCTTCAACACGGAGGCGCTGAAGTTCAGCATCAAGCGGTTGAACCAGCTTGGATATTTCAAGCCGCTCGAGGGCGGCAAGGACGTCAACGTCGAGAAGACGCCCGGCGAAACCAACAAGGTCGATGTCAAGCTGAAGCTCGAGGAACAGAACCGCAATCAGCTGACTTTCGGCGCCGGTGTTTCGGAGTACGAGGGTGTGTTCGGACAGCTGTCATTCCAGACGTCGAACTTCCTCGGCCGCGGCGAGAGCCTCACGGTCTCGCTCCAGTCCGGATCGCGCGCGCAGACCTACTCGGTCGGCTTCACCGAGCCATTCGTGTTCGACCGCAACATGACGCTCGGCGCGCAGGTCTTCCGCACCAACGTGCGCTACGTCGGGCAGTACACGCAGAAGTCGACGGGCACCGTGCTGAGCCTCGGCTATCCGCTCGGCCGCGGCTACTGGCGCATGTTCAACAACTACAGCTACCAGCGGGTGCAGGTCAGCGAGATCAACGAGCTGTACACCGACCAGACCGTCCTGCAGCGCAATCCATTTCTGGCCGACTCGCTCCTCATCGGTTCGGGCGGCGAGCGCATCGTCTCGAAGGTGACGCCCAGCGTCGTCTACAACTCGGTGGACCAGCCCATTTTCCCGACGACCGGCAAGCGTTTGACCGCGTCGCTCGATCTCGCGGGCCTCGGCGGCAACACGAACTTCTACAAGCCGATTCTCGAAGGCGTGTGGTTCATCAAGCAGACCAATCGTCTCGTGTTCGGCATGCGCGGCCAGTTGGAATACATTCATCAGTTCACCGGCACGGGCGCGCAGCTGCCGATCTTCGAAAAGCTGTTCCTCGGCGGCGAATACAGCGTCCGGGGCTTCGATATCCGGACGATTGGTCCGTCCGATCCGCAGACGCCGTATCTGATCGTCGGCGGCGACAAGAGCCTGCTGTTCAATTTCGAAGAGCAGTTCACCATCGCGGGCCCGGTTCGTCTGATCGCGTTCTACGACGCCGGTCAGGTGCAGGCCGGCGTGACGACGACGACCTATCCGTTCGTGGCGCTCGGCGGGTACAACTTCTATCAGACGCCCTCGAAGCCCTTCGCGTTGCGCGACTTCAAGACGTCAACCGGCCTCGAGGTGCGATTCTTCATGCCGGTGCTGAACGTGCCGTTCCGGCTGATCTTCGCGTACAACCCGCAGCGCTCCGGCGTGTACGACAACAGCCTCCAGCCCCAGAAGGCGTTCCAGTTCCGCTTTGCGGTGGGTTCGACATTCTGACAGGGTCGGGTCGGTCGGGTCTGTCGGCCTCCGTAACCTCCCAGACCCATGTGACCAACTCGACCCACCCGACCTACTCGTGTAGAATCAAAGACTTCCGTTGTTTACGAAAGGATTCTGTGTAATGAAGGTTTCCGCGACTGCCGCGTTGCTTGCCGTTTCACTTGGCGTGCTTGGCGCCGGATCTGCGTTCGCGCAGGCCGCCGGCCAGCCCAAGCCCGCGACGCCCACGCCCCAGACGCCGGCCGCTGGCCAGGCCAAGCCCGTGATGCCCGCTCCCCAGGCGCCGGCTCAACCGCCAGCCACTCCTCCGCAGCCGCCGGCCCCGTTCCCGGCAGGCGCCAAGGTGGCCTTCATCAACCCGCAGCGCATCTTCCAGGAGTCGAGCGACGGCAAGTCCGCGCTGACCCGTGTCCAGGCCTTGACGCAGAAGAAGCAGACCGAGAACACTGCGCGCCAGAAGACGCTCCAGGACAATCAGCAGAAGCTGCAGGCGAGCGGCAGCGTGATGAGCGACGCGGCGCGTGGCCAGCTCGAGAAGGAAATCGAGAGAGAGCAACTCGATCTGCAGCGATTCCAGCAGGACGCGCAGGCGGAGATTACCGAGCTGCAGAACGAAGTTCAGAACGATTTCGCGCGCAAGGTTCAGCCCCTCATCGACCAGATGGCGAAGGAAAAGGGGCTGCAAATGGTGTTCAACGCCGGCGACGCCGGGTTCGCGTGGGTGGATCCTGGACTCGACCTGTCCTCGGAGATCATCAGGAAGCTCGACGCCGCGAAGGCCGGGGCTGCTCCAAAACCGTAACGTAGAAATGCAAGAATGCAAGAATGCAGGAATGCAAGAATGCAGAAAGACACAATGCCTGAACGGGGGAATGCAGAGACTGCGGCGGCGCGTTAGAATCTGCCGGCAGCGCGTGCGTTCCAACATTCAGTCAGCGGCGCCTTTCCGTCCTCGTCATTTCCTGCGTTTTTCCATTCCTGCATTCGTGCATTCGTGATCGATATCCCCGTCCTCCTGGATCGCCTGTGCTACCGCTATCCGTCCATGCTCGTGGACGCGATCACCGAGCACGAACCGGGCAAGCGAATCGTGGCCGTCAAGAACGTCACGGTCAACGAAGAGTACTTCCAGGGACACTTTCCCGGGCGCGCCGCTTCTGCCGGCGGTCCTGATGCTCGAGACGCTGACGCAGGTCGCCGCCGTCCTGCTGCTCGAACGCGACGATCGGCGTCCGACCCAGCGCGTGTACCTGCGGGGTGTGAACGACGCCAAGTTCCGTCGCCAGGTCGTGCCGGGCGATCGGATGCGGCTCGAGGTCACGCTCGGCGCGCGACGTGACGCGATCGTGCGCGCGCAGGCGTCGGCGTTCGTCGAGGATCAGGTCGTCGCCGAAGCCGAACTGGTGCTCGTCGTCAGGACCGATCGGACCAGCATCGATCCGTCGGCCATCATTCATCCGCAGGCGGAAATCGGCGAAGGGACAACGATCGGCCCGCATGCGATGGTCGGGCCGGGCGTCAAGATCGGCGCCAACTGCCGCGTCGGGGCGTCCGCGGTGGTGGACGGCTTCACCGAGATCGGCGACGAGACCGAGATCTACCCGTTTGCGTCGATCGGGCAGATTCCGCAGGACCTGAAATTCAAGGGCGAGGACACGCGGCTCGTCATCGGCCGCCGCAACATCTTCCGCGAGTTCGTCACCATCCATCGCGGGACACGCGGCGGCGGCGGCGTGACGAGGATCGGCGACCGCAACGTGTTCATGGCCTACGTGCACGTCGCGCACGATTGCCACGTCGGGAACGACACGATCTTCGGCAACATGGCCACGCTCGGCGGCCACGTCGCCGTGGACGACTTCGCCAACATCAGCGCCGGATCGGGCGTCCACCAGTTCTGCCGCGTCGGCCGCCACGCGTTCATCGGCGGCTACTCGGTCGTGACGAAGGATGCCTTGCCGTTCGCGCGAACCGTCGGCAGCCGTCCGGCGCGCATCTTCGGCGTCAACACGATTGGGCTCGTGCGTCGCGGCGTCGCGCCCGACGTCATTGCCAAGCTCCGACGCTCGTTCCGTTACCTGCTCCAGTCGAAGCTCAATACGACCAACGCACTCCATCAGATCGAGCGCGATCGCTCGCTCGCCTGCGCCGAGGTGCAGTACCTCCTCGATTTCATCCGGACTTCGCAGCGCGGCGTGATCCTGCGCCGTGCCTCCAGACGCGCCGAAGAAGTGCTGGCCGAAGAGTGAGGCAGCGGTGTCGCGCCTGGGCCTGATCGCCGGCAACGGCAACTTTCCGTTCCTCGTGCTCGACGCCGCGCGCCGGGCGGGACACGACGTCACGGTCGTCGCGCTCAAGGAAGAGACATTTCCCGAACTCGCGGAGCTGGCGGCGAAGCCGCCGTCGGCGGTGGTCCACTGGATTTCGCTCGGTCAGCTGGGCAAGTGCATCAGCGTGTTCAAGAGCGCTGGCGTCACGAAGGCCGTGATGGCCGGGCAGGTGAAGCACACGAAGCTCTTCGCCGACATCGTGCCGGACTTGACGCTGCTCGGCGTGCTGATGAAGCTCAAGGCGAAAAACACCGATGCGCTGATTTCGGGCGTGGCCGACGTGCTGCGCGACAACGGCGTCGAGCTGATCGACTCGACCGCGCTCCTGGCGCCGCTGATGGCGCGGCAGGGCGTCCTGACGAGGCGTACGCCCACCGCGGAGGAACGCGCGGACCTCGAGCTCGGCTATCGAGTCGCGGATGCCGTGGCCAGCCTCGACATCGGCCAGACGATTGTCGTCAAGTCGGCGGCGGTCGTGGCCGTGGAGGCGATGGAAGGCACCGACGCGGTGATCGCGCGCGCCGGGCAGCTCGCGGGCACCGGCACTCGCGTCGTCAAAGTCGCCAAGCCGAACCAGGACATGCGGTTCGACGTGCCCGTCGTCGGCGTGTCGACTATTGAGGCCATGAAGGCCGCCGGCGCGACGCTGCTGTCGGTTGACGCCGGCAAGACCCTGATGATCGACGGGGAATCCATCACGCGAGCCGCCGACGAAGCCGGCATCGCCATCGTCGGCCGATGATTCAACACGACCGACAGCCGATCTGCTGATGCCGTTGAACATCGCCGTTGTGGGCGTGGGCCATCTCGGTCGGCATCACGCGCGGATTCTCGCGTCGGTGCCCGACGTCAACCTTGTCGCGGTCGTGGACGTGAACCGCGCCCGCGCGGACGAGATCGCGGCGACGAATCGCACGCAGGCGCTCTACGACTATCGCGACGTGATCGGGCGCGTGGACGCCGTCACACTCGCGGTGCCGACCGCGTTGCACGCCGAGATCGGCTGCGCCTGCCTGGCCGCGGGACTGGCGACGCTCGTCGAGAAGCCGATGGCGCGAAGTCTCGCGGAAGCGGATGCCCTCATCGCTGCGGCCGCCCAAGGCGGCGCTGTGCTCGGCGTCGGGCACACCGAGCGCTTCAATCCCGCCGTCGCGGCGGCGTCGCCGCTTCTGAGCGACCCGCGGTTCATCGAGGTCCACCGGCTGGGGACGTTCCCGGAGCGAAGTCTCGACATCGACGTCGTCTTCGATCTGATGATTCACGATCTCGACGTCGTTCTGTCGATCGTGAAGTCCGACGTCGAATCACTCGAGGCCGTCGGCGTTCCGGTGATTACACCGCGCGTGGACATCGCCAACGCACGCGTGCGTTTCGCCAACGGGTGCATCGCCAACCTGACGGCCAGCCGCATCAGCCGCGATCGCGTCCGCAAGATCCGATTTTTTCAGCCAGCGGCCTACGTGTCGATCGACTACGCGGCGCAGAAAGTGGAAGTCTGGCGTCTCGATCGCAGCACCGGGCCGGTGCCCTCGATCCAGGGCGGCGAACTGGACGTCGTGCAGGAAGAGCCGCTGCTCCGCGAGTTGACGGACTTCGTGGACGCAGCCCGAAGGAAGCGGCGACCGATGGTATCCGGCGAGGAGGGGCGTCGCGCCCTCGCGCTCGCGCAGCTGATCGCGGATAAGATGGCTGCCGGGCGCTAGCATCGATGTACGCCGACCTCAACGACTTCATCGCCGATCTCGACAAGCGTCGCCTTCTGACGCGCGTCGGCGAACCCGTCAGTCCGAACCTCGAAATCGCGGCCGTCACCGACCGCGCCTGCAAGTCGCCGGGTGGCGGGCCCGCGCTCCTGTTCGAGCAGCCCGCCGGTTCGTCCATGCCGGTGGCCACGAACCTCTACGGATCGTACGAGCGGATGTGCCTCGCGCTCGGTGTCAGGTCTCTTGACGACCTGGCCGGCGAGATCGACGAGCTCATGACGCCGCAGATGCCGGCGGGCATCATGGATGCGCTCAAGATGCTGCCGATGGTCGGACGGCTACGCGATCTGATGCCGAAGACGGTGAAAGACGCGGCGTGTCAGGAAGTCGTTGCTCGAGAGGCGACGCTCGACGAGTTGCCGATCCTGACCTGCTGGCCCGGTGACGGCGGTCGCTACATCACCTTCCCGCTCGTCTTCACGAAGGATCCTGAGACGGGTGTCCGCAACATCGGCACGTACCGCATGCAGGTGTTCGACGGTCGTACGACCGGCATGCACTGGCAGCGGCACAAGGGGGGCGCGCAGCACTACCGTGTCGCCGAGCGCCTCGGCCGGCGTCTCGAGGTCGCAGTCGCGCTCGGCGCCGAGCCGGTCTTGCCGGTACTGCGCGACCGCGCCGATGCCCGAAGGCCTCGACGAACTGCTCCTCGCGGGCTTTCTGTCGCGGACGCGCATCGAGATGGTGAAATGCGTCACCGTTGATCTCGACGTGCCCGCCAGCTCGCACATCGTGCTCGAAGGCTACGTCGAGCCCGGTGAGCGCCGGCGCGAGGGTCCGTTCGGTGACCACACGGGACTGTATTCGCAGCCGGACAATTTCCCAGTCTTCCATTTGACGTGCACGACCCGGCGCCAGAAACCCACCTACCTGACGACGGTCGTCGGCGTGCCGCCAATGGAGGATTACTACCTCGGGCTGGCGAGCGAACGGATCTTCCTGCCGATGATTCGCAAGACACTGCCGGAAATCGTCGACATGCACTTTCCGGCAGAAGGCATCTTTCACAACCTCGTGATCGTCTCGATCGACAAGCGCTATCCGGGTCACGCGCGCAAGATCATGAATGCGTTCTGGGGGCTCGGACAGCTGATGTTCTCGAAGACCATCGTCGTCGTGGATCGTGACGTGGACGTTCACGATACGAGCCAGGTCGCCTGGATTGTCGGCACACACATGGATCCGATCCGCGACATCCAGATGACGAAGGGTCCCGTCGACGACCTGGACGATGCAGCGGATCTGCCGGCGTTTGGCGGAAAGATGGGCATCGACGCGACCAGGAAGTGGGCGTCGGAAGGCTACACGCGCACCTGGCCCGAGCGGGTGGCCACGACCGAAGCCGCCGGACGACGCGCGACCGAAATCTGGGCGCGGATCAAGCGTTGAGTCGAGCGCGTCGCTCGGCTGAAGCCTTCGCGCCCCTCGGCTTGTCCTGCGAACCGGCGGTGACGTAAGCTCGATCGGATGGCGGTCTCGGAACAGGAGCTGGCGGGGTTCGCGACCTCGCACGACATCCTCAGCCTGGGTATGGCCGCCGACGAAGTCCGGCGGGCCCGACACGGTGCCAGGACGACGTTCGTGCGCGTCGCCGACGTGGACGCCGAAGTCGGATCGCCAGTCGCCTGGCCGGACGCAGCCGGCGAGATTCGGATCGTCGGGACACCCCCGACGCGCGAGACTGCGATCGCGCGCGTGGCCGAAATTGCGGGGAGGACCCGCGGCGTGCCGTTTTCCGGCTTTTCACTGGCCGATCTCGAACAACTCTCCTCCCGCGAGGGTGTGACCCTTCGCGCCCTTCTCGAGGAATTGCAGGCCGTCGGGCTCGAGCTCGTCGCCGAGGCGCCGTTCGACCGACTCGTCGACGCTCGCCGCTCGGTCGAAGAAGTGAACATCGCCGGGCTGGTGCTGGCTCGTCTCACGATCGATCAGTTCGCGTCCGCGGACTCCCTGCCGCAGCTCAGAGCCGTGTCCGAGCTGCAGAGAGCCGTCGGTGTGCTCAAGGCCTTCGCCCCGCTGCCTCGACGCATGAATCCGGCTGTGCCCACCACGGGGTACGAGGATGTCAAGCGCGTTGCGCTCGCGCGGCTCGTCTGCGACAACGTCCCTTCGATCCAGGTGGACTGGGCGCGCTACGGCCCGAAGCTCGCGCAGGTGGCGCTCACGGTCGGCGCCGACGACGTGGACGGCGTGTCTGCGGAAAGCGAAACGACCGAAGGCCGGCGTCGTGCGCCGCTGGAGGAAATCCGGCGCAGCATTCGTGCGGCCGGGCTGGAGCCCGTCGAGCGCAACGGGCGGTTCGATCCGATTCCCGCATGAGCGTCGTCCGGATTGGCGCGGTGGGTTATCTGAACGCCCGGCCGCTCGTCTACGGCCTCGATCGTCAGCCGCGCTTCAGCGTTCGGTACGACGTGCCTTCAGAATGCGCGCGGCTCCTGCACGAGGGCGCCATCGATCTCGGTCTGATTCCTTCGATCGAGTATTTGCGCGGTGGGCCGTACCGGATCGTGCCCGACCTGGCCATCGCCTCGGATGGTCCGGTGGCGTCCGTCTCGATCTTCACAACCCGGCCGATAGCCGACGTCCGATCGATCGCGCTGGACACCAGTTCCCGGACATCGGTCGCGCTCGTCCGCGTCCTGTGTGCGCGTTTGTTCAAGATCGATCCATCGCTCGAATCGCGCGGACCCGATCTCGACGACATGCTGCACCGGTGCGATGCCGCGTTGATCATCGGGGACAAGGCCTTGTTTCACGGGCCGCTGTCGGCGAGGTCGTCGTCAGCCGCCCGAATTGAGAAGATCGATCTCGGTGAGGCGTGGCGGCAGCTGACCGGGTTGCCATTTGTCTACGCATTCTGGGCCGGGCGATCGTCGGCGCTCTCGCCGGACGACGTGAGCGTGCTCGTGAAGGCGCGCGACGAGGGTGTCCGGCAGCCCGACACGCTGGCTAGGGAGTACCTGGCGGCGGCACCCGAGTGGCAGACGCTGGGAGCCGAATACCTGCGCGATAATATCAAGTACTATCTCGGCGATCGTGAACGCGAAGGCCTGCAGTTGTTCTACCGGTTCGCCGCGGAAGCAGGCGTCGTCGAGCGGACGCAGCCGCTCAGATTCTTCAAAGCGTGATGGCCGGTACCGGATTGGGCATCGATCGGATTGCTGACAACGTGCGTCGCGGTCTTCGGATCAGCGGCGACGAGGCGATGTCCTTGTACTCGGGCGCGTCGACATCGCTGCTCGGTCAGCTCGCCGAGCATGTCCGCGCGCGTAAGCACCCCGGGGGCTGGTCACCTACATCATCGACCGCAACGTCAACTACACGAACGTGTGCGTTGCGAAGTGCAACTTCTGCGCGTTCTACCGCGACGTCGGGTCTCCCGAAGGCTACGTGCTCGGCTTCGACGAGCTGTTCCGGAAGATCGACGAAACGATCGCCGTCGGCGGTGTGCAGCTGCTCATGCAGGGAGGGCACAATCCCGATCTGCCGCTCAAGTGGTACGAGGATCTGTTCCGTGCCGTGAAAGGCCGCTATCCCACGTTCAAGCTGCACGCACTCTCTCCGCCCGAAGTCATCCACTTGTCGAGGCTCTCGCAGCTGCCCGTGTCGACCATCATCGAGCGCCTGATTGCCGCCGGCCTTGACAGCATTCCCGGTGGTGGCGCCGAAATTCTCGTGGACCGCGTGCGGAAGCTGCTGCACTGTTACGGCAAGGCGACGGCCGACGAATGGCTGGAGGTGATGCGTCAGGCGCATCGTGCCGGCCTGCGAACGACCGCGACGATGATGTACGGGACCGTCGAGAGCCGCGAGGAACGGATCGAGCACCTGCTGCGGCTGCGGAACCTGCAGGACGAGACCGGCGGGTTCACGGCGTTCATCACGTGGAGCTACCAGCCCGACCACACGGAGCTCGGGGGAAGCGAAGCCACGGGCATCGAATACCTGCGAACGCTCGCGATTGCGCGCCTCGTCCTCGACAACTTCGACAACCTGCAGGCGTCATGGGTCACGCAGGGCGGAAAAGTCGGGCAGCTCAGCCTCGCGTACGGCGCGAACGACATGGGCAGCGTCATGATCGAGGAGAACGTGGTCCGCGCGGCCGGCGCCAGCTACTGTATGGACGAAGTCGAGATCGTGCGCAACATCGAAGACGCCGGATACGTCCCCAAGCGCCGCAACATGCACTACGAAATCCTCGGCGATCCGATTTTCCGTGAGCGCGACATCCCGCGCATGCTGGAGCTCTCCACAGCCCGGGCAGACGGCGACTCGTCGGTGCCGGAGGAGCTCACGAACTACGAAGCGCGGAGCCGCACCGGCAAGCAGCTGCGGGTCGTGTCTTCCGGGCCCGCCAGGCCACATTGATCCGTTATCACGCATCGTGGGTCCTGCCGATCTCCGAGCCGCCGATCCGTGACGGCTGGGTGGCGGTCGACCGGGGACGCATCATCGCCGTCGGCCACCGCGCTCCGTCCGACGGTGCACGTGACGTCGACTTGGGCGATGTGGCTGTGCTGCCCGGCCTCGTGAACGCCCACACACACCTCGAACTGTCTTACCTCCGCGACGAAGTCCCGCCCGCGCCGGCGTTCGTCACCTGGGTCCGCGGCGTCATGGCGGCCCGGCGCCGGCATGCAGATCCCCGGGCGCCGGAAATCCTGACCGCTATCGATCACGCCATTGCCGAGTCGCACGCGGCCGGCACGGTGGCCGTTGGAGACATCACCAACACGCTCGTGACCTTCGAGCCGCTGACGCGCAGCGCGCTGGCGGCGGTCGTGTTCTACGAGCTGATCCGCTTCAACGCGCCCGATCCACGGTCGTTCGTCGATGCGGCGGCGGCGGCAATCGAGGCGTTGCCGTCCACCGAATCCGTGCGGGCGAGTCTCGCGGCCCATGCCCCGTACTCGGTCGCGCCGCTGGTGTTTCGCGCGATTCGGGAGACCGTCGACCGCGATGCGTTTACGCCGTGCAGCGTCCATCTCGCCGAATCCACGGAAGAGGTCGACTTCATCCGCACTGGCACCGGATCGTGGCGGTCGCTGCTCGAAGACGTGGGCGCGTGGGATCCCAAGTGGGTCCCGCCCGGTGTGTCCCCCGTGCAGTTTCTCGACGATGCGGGATTTCTCGGCGCCCGTGTGCTTGCGGTCCACGGCGTTCAGATGACGCTCGACGATCTCGGGCGGCTCAAGGCGCGCGGCACGACGCTCGTCACGTGTCCGCGCAGCAACGGGCACACGGGGGCTGGCGCGCCGCCCATTCAGGACTTCTACGACGCGGGCGTGCGGGTGGCAGTCGGCACCGACAGCCTTGCCAGCGCGCCGGACCTGAACGTGTTTGCGGAACTGGCCACGATGCGTGCGCTGGCGCCCGACGTGCCAGCCACGGCGCTGCTGCGGAGCGCGACCCTCGAAGGTGCCCGTGCGCTGGGATTCGACGCGGACTACGGCAGCATCGAGCCGTCCAAGCGCGCCCGGCTGATTGCCGTCAGCCTCTCGCCAGACGCCGGCGATGTGGAAGAATATCTGGTGGGGGGCATCAGCCCGGCACAGATCCGATGGCTCGATCCCCTGGATGGAGCGCGAAGGCTTTAGCCGAGCGGCATGGCGCGCGAAGGCTGTAGCCGAGCGACGCCGAGTTGAATTCGTCATCAGTCATGCTATCCAGACTGCGAACCTACGCTTCGTTCGTGCGCATCAGCCACTCCGTGTTCGCGTTGCCGTTCGCGCTTGCCGGCGCGGCGCTCGCCGCGCGGCACACGCCCATCACCTGGTCGAAGATCGCGTGGATCTTCGTCGCGATGGTCGGGGCGCGCAGCGCCGCGATGGGGTTCAATCGGCTCGTGGACGCAGGGAGCGACGCGCTCAATCCCCGGACGGCCGGACGCGAGCTTCCGAGAGGCGCGATGTCTCGCACCGAAGCCATCGCGTTCGTCGTCGTGTCGTCGCTGGGTTTCATTGCCGCCACGTCGCAACTGAACGTGGTGTGCCTGCTTCTGTCGCCGGTCGCGCTTGCCATCGTGTTCTGGTACTCGCTCGCGAAACGCTATACGACGTGGACGCAGCTGTACCTCGGCCTGGCGATGGCGGTGGCGCCCGTTGGCGGGTGGCTGGCGGTCGGCGGCGGGCCCGGATGGGAGCCGTGGCTGCTGGCCGTTGCCATCGGCACGTGGGTCGGCGGCTTCGACGTGCTCTACGCGTGCCAGGACCTGGACTTCGACCGTGCGCACCGGCTGTATTCGATTCCGGTCCGGTTCGGTGTCCGTGGATCGCTCGCGATTTCGCGCGTGATGCACATCGTCACGATCGCGTGCCTGCTGGCGCTGGCGACTGTGGCCCCACTCGGCTCGGTCTATTTCGTTGGCGTGCTGATCGTCGCCGCGCTGCTCGCCTACGAACAGTCGCTCGTGTCCTCGGACGATCTCTCGCAGGTCAAACGCGCCTTCGACCTGAACGGCTACGTCGGCATCCTGTATCTGGTCATCCTGATGGTGTCGCTCTATGGCCACTGAGCCAGCGGTCGCGATCGCCATCACCGGCGCAAGCGGTGCGGTTTACGCGACGCGGACGCTGGCCGCGCTCCTCGAGCGCGGTGTCCACGTCGAGTTGATCGTCTCGGATTACGGACGGCGACTCCTGCGTGATGAACTCGGCGAGGAAGCGTCGGTGGAACGGCTGATGCCGTACCTGACCGATCGCTATGGCGCGCCGGTGTCGGCCGGCAGCATCACGCTGCACAGCAACCGCGACCTCGGTGCGACGATCGCCAGCGGCAGCCACGGTTGCTCCGGGATGGCGATTGTTCCGTGTTCAATGAAAACGCTCGCCGCCGTTGCGCACGGACTGTCGCGGAACCTGGTCGAGCGGGCGGCTGACGTCATGCTGAAGGAACGCCGTCGCCTGGTGATCGTGCCGCGTGAAACGCCGATGAGCCTGCCGCAGCTGCGCAACATGGTCCTGTGCGCGGAAGCCGGTGCGATGATCCTTCCGGCGATGCCGGCGTTCTACCAGCAGCCGCGAACGCTCGACGACCTAGCCGATTTCATGGCGGGGAAGGTGCTGTCGGCGCTCGGGTTCGAACACAAGCTGTACCCTGAGTGGACGGGGCAGGTCAGTGGTCGGTAGTTGTTGGTTGTTGGTTGTTGGTCTTGAGACTTGAGACTTGAGCGTTGTTTCTAAATCGCCCGCGCGCATTGCCGGGATGTTCGACGGCATCGCGACGCGGTACGACTTCCTCAATCACCTTCTGAGTGCCGGCATCGACCGGCGATGGCGTGCACGCGCGATTCGGACACTCGAGCTCACCGGACGAGAGACCGTCCTCGATTTGTGTACCGGCACCGCCGATCTGGCGATTGCGGCCGCTGAAGGCAATGTCGGCGCGGTCGGCGCCCGGCGGGTCGTCGGCGTGGACTTCGCGGGGGGGATGTTGCGTGTCGGCCTCGAGAAGCTGCGGCGTCAACGCAAGAACGGACGCGTCTCGCTCGTGCGGGGTGACGCGACGCAAATTCCGGCAGCGGATGCGTCCGTGGACGCCGTGACGATGGGCTTCGGCATCCGCAATGTCGAGGATACGGGCGCCGCATGCCGGGAAATCGCCCGGGTGCTCATCGCGAACGGCCGTCTCGCGGTCCTGGAGTTCGCGATGCCGACGGCACCTGTCGTGCGGCCGCTCTATCTGTGGTACTTCCGTCGGGTCCTGCCGATCGTCGGCCGCCTGATTTCGCGCGACCGTAGTGCGTACGGCTACCTGCCCGCCTCGGTCGGATCGTTCGCGACGCCGGACGAGTTTGTGAAAATCCTGCGACAGTCCGGGTTCGAGCGTATCTCCGCCGTCCCGTTGACCTTCGGCATCGTCTTTCTTTATACGGCGCGCCGGATTCGCGCGCCCGAGGCGCCGCCGCCGACCGCCTGAGGTCCAGGCGCTCAGTCCTCGCCTGATATACTGCTGTAAGTTCCTGATGTATTTTGATTTCGAGGACTACCGGCCCGACACACCGACGATCGGGCGCGTCATCTCGTGGCGCGAAGGAGTCCTCCTCTCGATCATCGCGCACCTGGTGGTGGTCGTGCTGATTCTGCTGGCGCCGCGGCTGTTTCCTGACAATTACGACGCGCTTCGACAGCGGCTGCTTCTGGCCCAGCAGCAGCGGCTCGAGGATCAGGCGCGCTTCGTGTTCGTGCAGCCGAAGTTGGATCGGCCTGCGGCGAGACCGCCCGATCGCGCCGAATTCTCGGACATCGACCGCGAGGCGCGCGCCCGTCAACGCGCGGACAAGCCGACCAACCCGCTGCCGTACAGTCGCGGCAACAGTCCAGAACGCGTCGAGGCGATGCGCGAGGAAGCCGCCAGGGGCAGGGGCCCGCAGCCCGAGCCCCAGCAGGGCCAACGCGCGGCGGAGAACGCCGCAGAGTCCGCCTTCAAGGCTCCCGAACTCGATGCTCCGCTCCAGGTGCCCTCGTCGAAGACGCAGTCGTCGACGTCCAACGCGAGCGGACGCTCGACGACGCCCGGGGGATCGCTGGGGGATGCGTTGCGCAATCTCCAACGCTACACACAGAACGAATCGTTCGAGAACCAGGGCGGCGGAGGCGGGCAGTTCGGGCCGGAAATCCAGTTCGACACGAAAGGCGTCGAATTCGGACCCTGGATTCGGCGCTTCATCGCCCAGGTGAAGCGCAACTGGATCATTCCGTACGCGGCCATGTCGATGAAGGGGCACGTCGTCATCACCTTCAACGTGCACAAGGACGGCTCGATCTCGGATCTCTCCGTCGCCGGCCCGTGTCCGATTGACGCGTTCAACTCTGCCGCCTTTGGTGCGCTGTCCGCCTCCAATCCCACGCAGCCGCTGCCTCCGGAGTATCCGTCCGAGAAGGCATTCTTCACGGTCACGTTCTTCTACAACGAAGCGCCGCGATGACGCCGCCGCGCTGGGCGCGTCGGTGCGAGGCTCTCGTCGAGCAGCCGACCGTTTGACAGTCCGATGACGCGTTCGCAGCGGATCGGTCTGGTGATCGTGCTCGCGGTGTTCGTCCTGTACGTGATCCTGCGCGTACGCTAGTGTGCTGGCAGGTGCCGGGAGTGCCTTCGTGTCGTCGTGGCGTTGATGGACTCTTGGAGGCCACCCGCTCGTGTCGAAGCCGGTCGTGATCGCCGTGCTCGGCCCGACGGCGACGGGGAAGAGCGCCCTCGCTCTCGCCATCGCGGAGCGCTACGCCGGTGAAATCATCAGCTGCGATTCGACGGCCGTCTATCGGGGCTTCGACATCGGCACCGACAAGCTTCACGAATCCCATCGTCGAGGAATCCCGCACCACCTGATAGACATCGTCGATCCGACAGAGCATTACACCGCGGCTCGTTACGCGCGCGAGGCGAGCGCCATCGTTCGCGAGATTCATGCGCGGGGCCGGATGCCGCTCGTGGTGGGTGGGACCGGCTTCTACTATCGCGCTCTGACGCGCGGCCTGTTCCCGGGTCCGGGCCGGGATGATTCCTTGCGCCAACGCCTCGAGGCCGTGGCTGCCCGCCGTGGCGTCGCCTTCCTGCATCGCATGCTCGGCCGAGTGGATGCCGATTCAGCCGTGCGCATCCAGCCGCGCGATCTGAAGCGCCTCGTCCGCGCCCTCGAGGTCTACTTTCTGACCGGCCGGCCACTGACCCAGCACTTTGTTGCCACAACGTCGCCACTCCCGGATGTGGACGTCGTTGCGGTGGCGCTGCGGCTGCCGGCGGATCAGATTTCCGACCGCGTGACCAGGCGCGTGGACGACCAGTTCGCGAGCGGACTGCTCGACGAAATTCGTGCGTTGCTCGCGCGAGGGCTTCCCGCCACCGCGCGCCCGTTCGGCGGGCTCGTGTATCGTCAGGCGCTCGAGCACCTGCGCGGCGAGCGCGACGAGGCGGCGACGCGTGCGCTCATCGCGCAGGAGAACCGGCGCTATGCCCGCCGCCAGTTGATCTGGTTCCGCAAAGAGCCTAATCTAACTTGGTTTGACGGCCCGGGTGAATCGGCGTCGACCGTCGCCCGCGTCCTCCAGTTTCTCGACGTTCGACTTCCTTCGCGCCACTAGCTAACCACGAAGAACCAATAACCACGATGTCCGACAAGTCGAGCCCGAACATCCAGGACGTGTTCCTCAATTACGTCCGCCGCGAGAAGCTCACCGTGACCATTCGCATGATGGACGGCAGCGAGCTCGACGGCCGGATCAAGAACTTCGATCGCTTCGCCGTGATCATCGAGCAGGGCGGAGTGGATCACATGCTCTTCAAACATGCGATCGCGGCCATCAAGACACCCAAGTCAGTGTCGAACTACTTTTCCCACCAGTAGCGCGTGGCGTCGCCGTTCACCAGGGCCATCGTCATCGTCCTCGACAGCGTCGGCATCGGCGAGCTGCCGGATGCGCCGGCGTACGGCGACCAGGGCAGCAACACGCTGGGCAACATCGGGCGGCTGGTGCCGCTGGCCGTGCCGACGCTGCGCCGTCTGGGTTTGGATCGCCTGGTGGACATCGGCGGCCTCGTGACCGCAGCGCCCCCGCGCGGCGCGATCGGACGAATGGCGGAGGCGTCGGCCGGGAAGGATTCCGTGACCGGCCATTGGGAGATGATGGGGATCGTACTGGCGCAGGCGTTCCCGACGTTCCCTCGGGGCTTTCCCGCAGACGTGCTTCAGGAGTTGTCCCGGCGGGTCGGGCGGGGAATGCTGGGCAACCGGACGGCGTCGGGCACGCAGATCATCGACGACCTTGGTGCCGAACACATGCGAACGGGCGCGCTCATTGTCTACACGTCGGCAGACAGCGTGTTTCAGATCGCTGCCCACGAGGAAGTGGTTCCGCTGCCGGAACTGTATCGGGCCTGCGAGGTCGCGTACCGAGCTCGTGGGCGAAGGGCTGGGTGTCGGGCGCGTCATCGCGCGACCCTTCGTCGGGCAGCCCGGCAGCTTCAAGCGGACCGCCAACCGGCGCGACTACGCGCTGCCGCCGCCTGGTGAGACGCTACTCGATCGAGCGAAGGCGTCGGGCTGGCCGGTTGTCGCCATCGGCAAAATCGAGGATCTCTTCGCACGCCGCGGGATGACCACCGCCGTGCACACTGTGAGCGATGCCCACGGGATGGATGAGATCGAGCGCCAGATGGCCGTCACCGACCGCGGTCTGATCTTCGCGAATCTTGTGGACTTCGACACGCAATACGGCCACCGCAACGACACAGCCGGATATGCCCGCAACCTCGAACAGTTCGATGCGAGGCTCGCGCGCCTGCTGCCTTCGCTTCGAGCACGCGACGTGCTCGTGGTGACCGCTGACCACGGCAACGACCCGACGACGGTCAGCACCGATCACGCCCGCGAGTACGTCCCTCTTCTCGTGACGGGTCCACACGTCGTGGCGGGCCGCAATCTCGGAACCCGTGCGACATTCGCCGACCTCGGCCAGACGCTGGCCGAGCTCTTCGGCGTGGGCCCCCTTACGCACGGTACGAGCTTTCTTCGAGAGCTCACATGACGAGCCTCCGCGAACAGCTGGAACAACGCGAGCGTGACGTCCTCGCGCCACAGGCCGCCAGGAGCGCCGAATCGCGTGGCCGCCTCCGCTTCGAGAACGAAGACGATGTCCGGCCGGCGTTTCAGCGTGACCGGGACCGCATCATCCACTGCAAGGCCTTCAGAAGGCTGAAGCACAAGACGCAGGTGTTCTTCGCGCCGACCGGCGATCACTACCGCACGCGCCTGACGCACACGCTCGAGGTCTCGCAGATTGCCCGGACGATCGCCAAAGTGCTGCGGCTCCACGAAGAGCTCACCGAGGCGATCGCGCTTGGTCACGATCTCGGCCACACCCCGTTCGGGCACGCCGGCGAGCGCGTCATCGATCGCCTGATGCCGGGCGGCTTCAATCACTACGAGCAGAGCCTGCGGATCGTCGACCTGCTCGAAAACGATGGCCGCGGTCTGAACCTGACGTGGGAAGTGCGCGACGGCATCGCCAAGCATTCGAAGGGAAAGTCCGGCACCCCGGTTGGGATGCCTCCCACGCTCCGCGCGGCGACGGTCGAAGGGCAGATCATGCGCGTCGCCGACCTCATCGTGTACGTCAATCACGACATCGACGACGCGACGCGGGCCGGGTTGCTGAACCCCTCCGACCTGCCTCCGGATCCCATCGCGATCCTCGGCCCCACCTCGTCGGCGCGCATCGCGACGCTCGTCAAGGATGTCGTCACCGAAACCCTCGGCGGCGGGCTGACCGAAATCCGGATGAGCGATCGAGTGTTGCAGGCCGTCCTCGCCCTTCGCAGCTTTCTCTTCGATGCCGTGTACCAAAAACAGCATCGCCACCGAGGAGTTCAAGAAAGCGACCGACATCCTGAGCGGGCTCTGGGAGAAGGTGCGGGAGCGTCCCGACGCATATCTCGATCGCCGCACGATCGAGACTGAAGGACTCGATGCCGCGACGCGCGACTTCGTGGCCGGCATGACCGATCGCTACGCCGTCCGTCTGTTCGAACAGATCTACATCCCGAAGCCGTGGGCGATCGAGTAGTTGTTGGTTATTTGGTTATGGGCTCTATTCCACTTTCGAAAGCGCGCATCAGGGCCACCAAGACCAACTGACAACGAACCAACCCCTAACGACCGACCACTACCGCATGGTATATTGGGAGGTTCCATGTTGTTGGATCTGGGCCGGATCCGGACACCGCTCGAGCGCTACGAGAAGGTCTACCGGGCGGACGCGTTTCCCGTGGACGACAGCTTCCGTGTCGCGGCGCCGGTCGCCCTGGCGTTCGACATTCGCAAAGACAAGCAGCAGTTTCAGCTGTCGGGCCGGGTTCAGACGACGCTGGAGCTGCCGTGCAGCCGGTGTCTCGAGCCGTTCACGTGGCCGGTGGACGCGGCGTTCGATCTCCGCTATCTGCCGCAGACACCCAGCGCGTCGGCCGACGAGCAGGAGATCCAGGAAGACGATCTCTCGACGGCCTTTTACGTGGACGACGAGATCGACCTCGGCCAGCTGATGCGCGAGCAGTTTCTGCTGTCGCTGCCGATGAAGCCGCTCTGCAGCGACGCATGTCACGGACTGTGTGCCGTGTGCGGCACGAATCTCAATCGCGGCAGCTGCGATTGCCGGCGCGACTGGGACGACCCGCGGCTCGCGGCGCTCCGGAAGATTCGCGAGAATATATCGTAGCGACTCTTTCAATTGCGGATTGCGGATTGCGGATTGAGGATTGATTGACGGTTGGCCGGATTGATTGATGGTTTGCTGGATTGACTGACGATTGCAGGACGACTGATAGAAGGAACCGACGATGCCGAATCCGAAACGACGCCATTCGAAAACCCGTACTGCCAAGCGACGGACCCACGACGCGCTCAAGGCCACGAGCCTGAGCGAATGCCCGCACTGTCACGAGCCGAAGCAGCCCCACCGCGTCTGCGCCAATTGCGGATACTACCGCGGACGCCAGGCTCGGGCGGTCGACGAAGAATGACGCCATGACCGTTCGATGATCTGGATTGCTGTTGACGCCATGGGCGGCGACCACGCGCCGCAGTCCATTGTGGACGGCGCACTCGCGGCGACGCGGCACTTCGAACTGGGCGTCACGCTCGTCGGCCCCGCGTCCCGTCTCGAAGCCGAACTGGATCGCCATGGCCAGGACGTCGATTCGGGTCGCGTCAGGATCGTCGACGCGCCCGACGTCATTGCGATGGACGAGTCGCCGTCCGCCGCGCTGCGGCGAAAGCCCGGCGCATCGATCCGGGTCGCGGCTGAGACCGTGGCCCGCGGAGAGACAGCGGCGTTGTTCAGCGCCGGCCACACGGGTGCGACCGTCATGGCGGCCCATGCGGCGTTCGGCATGCTTTCGGGTGTCGATCGACCGGCTTTGGCCGCGACGATTCCAACCAGGCGGCGCGCCACCGATGGGGCCGATCGCCTCGGTCCACCGGTTCCCGCCATTCTCCTGGACGTCGGCGCGAGCGTGGAGTGCCGGCCGCATCACCTCCTCCAGTTCGCGGTGATGGGCCGTCTGTACGCGCGCGTCGCGTTCGACATCGAATCGCCAAGGGTGGGCCTGCTGTCAATCGGCGAGGAGGCGACCAAGGGCAACGAGCTGACGCGCGAGGCCCATCGCCTGCTGAAGGCCTCGACGCTGTCATTTGTGGGCAACGTCGAAGCCCGGGACGTCTACAGCGGCGCCGCTGACGTTATCGTCTGCGACGGCTTCACGGGCAATGTGGCGCTCAAGACCAGCGAGGGCCTGGTGGAAGTGATGGAAGAGTTCCTTGGCGAGGAGCTGTCGAAAACGGTCACGACGCGCGTGGGATCGCTCCTGACACGCCGGGCGCTTCGGCACTTCCGACGCCGCGTGGACTACTCGGAGTACGGCGGCGCGCCACTGCTCGGCGTCGCGCGCGCGACGATCGTCGGTCACGGCCGATCGAGCGCGAAGGCGGTCCGCAACGCCATCGCGATGGCCTACCGGTTCGCGGCGCAGCGCTACATCGAGCGGCTCGAGCTCGACATCGCCGCTGCGGCGGTCTCGCAATCGTGATTGCATTCATCTTCCCCGGGCAGGGGTCCCAGAAAGTCGGGATGGGCAAGGCGCTCGCTGACGCGTTTCCGATCTGTCGCGACACGTTCGAGGAAGCGGACGCGGCACTGGGCGAATCGCTGAGCAGGACCATCTTCGAAGGACCCGACGATCGACTGACCCTGACCGAGAACACGCAGCCCGCGATTCTCACGGTCAGTGCGGCCGCGTTCAGGCTGCTCGCGTCTCGTGGCATCCGTCCGGTGTTCGTGGCTGGCCACAGCCTCGGCGAGTACTCGGCGAACGTCGCGGCGGGCACGTTCGCGCTCGCCGACGCCGTCCGGCTGGTGCGCCGGCGCGGTCGCTACATGCAGGAAGCGGTGCCGGTTGGTGCGGGCGCGATGGCCGCCATTCTCGGCCTCGACGCCGGGAAAGTCGCCGAAGCCTGCGCGGCAGCTGCCACCGAGTTGCACGAAATCGTGAGCCCCGCGAATTTGAACGGCGGGGGACAGGTGGCGATTGCCGGCTCGAGTGCCGCCGTGGCCCTGGCGAGCGAAAAAGCCAAGGCCCTCGGGGCCCGTCGCGCGATTCCGCTCACCGTGAGCGCGCCGTTTCATTGTGCCCTGATGAAGCCCGCCGAGGATCGCCTGGCGCCGGAGCTCCGGGCACTGATGCCGACCGCGCACGACCCGCGCATGCCAATCATCGCGAATGTGGACGCCCAGCCGAAACGTGATCGCGCCGCGGCGATCGAGGCGCTCGTGGCGCAGGTATCGTCGCCCGTGCTCTGGCAGGCGGTGGTGGAGCGCCTTGCGTCGGAAGGCGTCACAACGTATGTTGAGGTGGGGCCGGGCACCGTCCTCGGCGGAATGGTGAAGAGGATTCACCGGGACGCCACGATCCTCGGCGTCGAAAGCCCCGATGATCTGGAGGCGGTTGAACGGACGCTCGCCTGACGGCTTCGCGCTCCAGCACCTGACATGTTTGACCTCAACGGCAAGGTGGCGCTCGTGACCGGTGCGTCCCGCGGCATCGGACGGGCGATCGCGACGCGGTTCGCCGAGCAGGGCGCGATCGTTGTCGCCGCCGCTCGCGGCTCGAACGCCGACGAGTGCGTCGGCGCGCTGACGGCGAGGGGCCTCAACGCCGAAGCGCTGGCCCTGGACGTGACCGACACCGCGGCGCTCGAGAAAGTCCCGCCGGACATCGTCTCGCGCCACGGCCGCCTCGACATCGTCGTCAGCAACGCCGGCATCACGCGCGACCAGTTGCTGATGCGGATGAAGCGCGAGGACTGGGACGCGGTCATTGCGACGAATCTCACGGCGACGTTCGTGCTCGCGCAGGCCGCCGTCCGGCCGATGATCCGTCAGCGGGGCGGGCGCATCCTGGCGGTGAGCTCGGTCGTCGGTCAGATCGGCAACGCGGGTCAGACCAACTACGCCGCCTCGAAGGCCGGTCTCATCGGCTTCGTCAAAGCGCTGGCGCGCGAGGTGGCGTCGCGCGCAATTACGGTCAACGCGATCGCGCCCGGCCTGATCGACACGGACATGACGAAAGCGATTGCCGACCGTGCGCAGGTCGACTGGGCGGCGCAGATTCCGCTCGGCCACCTCGGCACCGTGGACGATGTGGCGGCGGCGGCGTGCTTTCTTGCATCGGACGAGGCAGCGTATATTACAGGGCACGTGTTAGCGGTCAACGGCGGGATGTACATGTAGGCGTCCGCGAGCGCGGGCGCCAGAAGTATCCGGCGCATGGCCGGATCAGGAGGCATGATGGCGGTAGCCGACAAAGTCAAGAGCATCATCGTGGAGCAGCTGGGAGTCGACGAAGAGGAAGTGACACCGGACGCCTCGTTCGTGGACGACCTCGGCGCGGACTCGCTCGACACGGTCGAGTTGGTGATGGCGTTCGAAGAAGAGTTCGGGATCGAGATTCCTGACGAAGACGCCGAGAAGATTACGCGCGTCAAGGAAGCCGTCGAGTACATCGAGTCGCACGCCAAAGCCAAGAAGTAGGCCGGCCGGCACTCAGGGGAGCCAACACGGAGACATGACCAACAGTCGGCGAGTGGTCGTCACGGGCATCGGCCTGGTGTCGTCGCTCGGGATCGGAACGGACGCGAACTGGGAAGCGCTGTGCGCGGGGCGGAGCGGCATCGGGCCGATCACGCGCTTCGACGCGTCGGCGTTTTCGACGCGGATCGCCGGAGAAGTGAAGGGGTTCGACCCGCTGCAGTTCATCGAGAAGAAAGATGTCAAGAAGATGGACATCTTCATCCAGTTCGCGATTGCCGCCGCGGACCATGCGATGGCCGACTCGACGCTGCAGATCACGTCCGCCAACGACACGCGCGTCGGCGTGCTGATCGCGTCGGGCATCGGTGGGTTCACCACCATCGAACGCGAGCACAAGGCCTACCTGGACGGCGGTCCTCGGAAGATCTCGCCGTTTTTCATCCCGTCCGCCATCATCAACCTGGCCGCGGGACAGGTGTCGATCCGGTTCGGTGCCAAGGGACCGAATTCCGCCACGTGCACCGCCTGCACGGCCTCCGCGCATGCGATCGGCGACGCGTATGAAATCATTCGCCGCGGTGCGGCGGACGCGATGATCGCCGGCGGCTCCGAGGCGGCGGTGTGCGCGATGGGGGTCGGCGGTTTTGCCGCGCTCCGCGCGCTGTCCACGCGTAACGACGATCCGGTCAAGGCGAGCCGGCCGTTCGACAAGGACCGTGACGGCTTCGTGCTCGGTGAAGGGGCGGGTGTTGTCGTGCTCGAGGAGCTGGACATGGCGCGCGCCCGCGGCGCGAAGATTTATGCCGAGATCGTCGGCTATGGTATGTCGGGTGACGCCTACCACATGACCGGGCAGCCCGAGGACGCCAACGGTGCCGTCAGGGCGATGGGGGCCGCGATCGAGTCGGCCGGTGTCCCGCCGACCGTCGTCGACTACATCAACGCGCACGGCACGTCCACGCCGATCAACGATCCGACCGAAACGCTGGCCATCAAGACGTACTTCGGCGACTACGCGCGATCGCTGGCCGTGTCATCGAGCAAGTCGATGACCGGGCATCTGCTCGGCGCCGCCGGTGGGCTGGAGGCGGGCATCAGTGTGCTGGCGGTCTACCACCAGGTGGCGCCGCCCACGATCAATCTCGATTGCCCCGATCCGCTGTGCGATCTCGATTACGTCCCGCATCACGCGCGCCGGATGGAGATCGAATACGCGCTGTCGAATTCGTTCGGATTCGGCGGCACGAACGCGGCCCTCCTGTTCAAGCGCTATGAAGCCTGAGCCCCGATGAAGATTGCCGTCTGCATCAAACAGGTCCCCACGCGCGAATGGCAGCCGCGCATCGACGATTCGAAGACCTGGATTCGCGAGGCTGACGCCAGCTTCGAGATGAACGAACCGGATGCATACGCCCTCGAGGAGGCGCTTCGCCTGAAGGAGCGGCACGGCGGCGAAGTGGTCGTGTGCTCGGCGGGGCCTGCGCGCGTGGCGCAGGTCATCCGCGAAGCGCTGGCCCGCGGTGCCGATCGCGCCATTCACGTGGAAGACGACGCACTGGCGAGCGCGGATGCGTTCGTGAGCTCGGCTGCGCTCGCGTCGGCGATGAAGGACGAGGGCTTCGACCTCGTGCTGACCGGTCTGCAGTCTGATGATCAGGGGTTCGCGCAGGTCGGCGTCATCCTCGCCGAACGGCTGGGCCTTCCGCACGCGACGATCATCATGGAGGTGCAGGTCGGCAACGCGGCGGCCGCCGACCCGGGGGAGGGGCCCCCGGAGTCGTACGAGTCAAGCGGGAATTGGAAGGCGGCTGGTTCCAGTGGGTATCGATGCCCCTGCCTGCCGTGCTGACGATCCAGAGCGGCATCAACCAGCTGCGCTACGCGACGCTCAAGGGCATCATGGCGGCCAAGAAGAAGGAAATCAAAAAGGCTTCGGCACCCGCAGGCGTCACTGGAAAGCAAAAGATACTCGCCCTCTATCTGCCGGAAAAAGGCAAGAAGACGCAGATCATCGGCGGCTCCCCGGCCGAGGCCGCCAGAGAGCTGGTACGCAAGCTGCGTGACGAAGCGAGGGTCCTGTGAAGATTCTCGTCGTCGCCGAGCAGCGCGAAGGCAAACTGAACCGGGCGTCGTGGGAAACGATCGTCGCTGCGCAGCAGATGGGCGGTGACGTCGCCGTGCTGGTGATGGGCACCGGCGTTTCAGGACCGGCAGCCGAACTCGCGGCGGCGCAGGTCAAGGAAGTCGTCACCGTCGAACATCCGGCGCTCGAGCCGTACACGCCGGACGGATTCACCACAGCGCTTCAGGATGCCATCGGCCAGCTCGCGCCGGAGTACGTGCTGCTGCCGCACACCTATCAGACGCGGGATTTCGCGCCGAAGCTCGCCGCGCGGATGGATCGCGCCGTTCTGACCGACGTCACGGCCGTCAAGACCGGCGCGCCACCCGTTTTCGTGCGGCCGATGTTCCAGGGCAAGCTGACGGCGGACGTGGTGCCGGAAGGCCCCGCCCCGCGCTTTGTGACGTTTCAGATCGGCGCGTTTCGCGTTGATCAGGTCGCGAAAGGTGCGTCGGCCGCGCCGATGCGCGCTCTTGCCGTCAACGTCGACGCGTCCGCGATTCGCCAGAAGCCCGAGGCGCCGTTTCAGCAGGCCAAGCAGGCCGTCGACCTCTCGCAGGCCGAGCGCATCGTCTCGGTCGGTCGCGGCATCAAGGAGCAGACGAACATTCAGGTCGCCGAGAAGCTCGCGCAGGCGATCGGCGCCGAGATCGCGGCGTCGCGACCGATTTGCGACGCCGGCTGGCTGCCGATGGAGCGTCAGGTCGGCAGCTCGGGGCAGACCGTCGCGCCCAAGTTGTATCTGGCGCTCGGGATCTCAGGCGCCATTCAGCACCTCGTCGGAATGAAGGGCGCGAACACCATCGTCGCCATCAACAAGGATCCCGACGCCCCTATCTTCGAAGTCGCCGACTACGGCATCGTCGGCGACCTGTTCGAGATCGTGCCAGCGATTATCGAGGCCGTGAAGACCTAGATGGCGGGAACGCTGGCCTTCTGGCTGCTGTTCCTGGCGTTTGTCGGTGCGTTCGTGGCGCAGGTCGCGCGCCGCCTCCAGATCATCGCCGCGGCTCCCGGCGGGTTCTCGCTCGACAACCTCCCGTTCCGCATCAATCGCTTTCTCGTGGACGTGGTGCTGCAGCGTCGGACGATCCGCGAGCGTCCCGCCGCCGGCCTGATGCACGCGTTCGTCTTCTGGGGTTTCGTCGCCTTCGGCGGGTATACCTCGGTTGAATTCTTGTACGGTCTGGGCATCGTGGACCTCACCGGCACGGGCTGGTTTGCCGCCTATCGCGCGCTCCTGACGCCGTTCGCCGGGGCCGTCCTCGTGGGGATTCTGTTCCTGCTGATTCGCCGCGCCTTCGTGCGTCCGGCCGCACTCGGCACGAAGGTCTCGATCGAGTCAATCGTCATCGCGCTCTTCATCATGACGCTGATGGTGACGTTCCTGCTGGCGTCCCGTCTGGAGGAGGGCACGATTGCGGCGCACGTGAACTGGTGGATCCACATGCTGGTGATCCTCGCGTTCATGGCGTTGATTCCGGCGTCGAAGCACTTGCACCTCGTGCTGTCGCCCGTCACGGTCTTCCTGAAATCGCCCGAGCTCGGCAACCTGCCCAATCTGGATTTCGAAAAGGAGCAGGTAGGTCTCGAGACCGTGAAGGACCTGGGCCGCAAGATGGCGCTCGACGCCTTCACGTGCGTTGAATGCGGGCGCTGCCAGGTCAACTGCCCGGCGTGGGGCGCTGGCAAGGCGCTGAATCCGAAGACGATCATCCTGCAGACCCAGGAGGCGTTGCTCGCGGGCGAACGCGACAAGAAACTAGGTGCGATCTACAGCGAGGAAGTGCTCTGGCAGTGCACGACGTGCGGCGCGTGCGAGAACCAGTGTCCGGTCGGCATCGAGCATCTGCCGATCCTCATCGGATCGCGACGCGGGCTGGTATCCAATGGCGACGCGCCCGCCTATCTCGGCGCGATGTACAACCATCTCGAGCGCCGCAGCAACATCTGGGGTCTCGGCTACGACCAGCGTCACGAAGTTCATCCAGTCGGCGGCGCTCGAAACGTTCGATGTAGGGAAACACGACGTTCTGGTGTGGCTCGGTTGCGCGGGATCGTTCGACGCCGACTTCCAGAAATCGCTGCGTTCGCTGTTCGAGATCCTGCGCGCCCGAGGTGTGACATTCGGCGTCCTCTCGAAGGAAAAGTGCACGGGGGACCCCGCGAAGCGCACCGGCAACGAGTACATGTTCCAGGAGCTCGCCAACGCGAACATCGAGGATCTGAAGGCCGCGGCGCCGAAGAAGATCCTGACGTCGTGCCCGCATTGTGTGAAAACCATCGGCAACGACTACCGCAAATTCGGCTACGACGTGGAGATCGTCCACTCGTCGGTCTACGTCGAGGAACTCACCAGGAGCGCGAAGGCTCCGGCCGAGCGTGACGTCGTCACCTTCCACGATCCCTGCTATCTCGGCCGGTATGCCGGCACCGTGGATGAGCCGCGCGCGCTTCTTGGCCGTTTCGGCGCCGAAATCAAGGAACCCGAGCGCAACCGCGACAACCCGTACTGCTGCGGCGCCGGCGGCGGGTTGCTGTTCGCCGACAAGGAAGAAGAGCCCGGAAGCCGTATCAGCGACGTGCGCTTCAAACAGCTTCGCGCGACTGGCGCGAACACCGTCGTCACCGCCTGTCCGTTCTGCTCGATCATGCTGAAGGGCGCCCAGGCGAGTGCGCAGGCCGACACGCAGTTCGTCGACCTCATGACCTACGTGAACGGCCGGCTGACGAAGGCCTCGTCGTTGTGACGTCCGGTGGCCGCCGCTGATTGGCGCTCGTCACGTCTGAGGCGATGGGAAGCCGCGGCGATTCCGGCTGCGGGCTATCCGGTCATTGCGCTGCTTGGCCGAACGCTCAGGTGGCGCACCGAGGGACTGGAGCATTTCGACACCATCGCGCGCAGCGGCCGGCAGCCGATCATGGCCTTCTGGCACGGGCGCATCCTTACCGCCACCGTCCATTTCCAGCGCCGCGGCATCGTCGTCATCATCAGCGAGAACTTCGACGGCGAGTGGATTGCCGGGATCATCAAGCGCTTCGGTTACGACACGGCGCGGGGCTCGACGTCGCGCGGCGCCATGCGAGCGCTGCTGCAGTTGAAGCGCGACCTGGCGGCTGGCCGCACGGTGGGGTTCGCGGTCGACGGCCCGCGCGGCCCGGCCCGCGTCGCGCAGCCGGGCGCCGTCTGGCTGGCGAAGGCCAGCGGTCACCCCGTTCTTCCGTTTCATCTCGAAGCTGATCGCCACTGGACGCTCAAGAGCTGGGACCGCACGCAAATTCCAAAGCCGTTCAGCACGGTCGGACTGGCGGTCGGCGAGCCGATGTACGTGTCCGCCGAGGCAACCGACGCCGACGTGAGCGAGGCGTGCCGAACGCTCGAAGCACGGCTCGGCGCGCTCGAGGCCCGGGCGCTGGCGCTCATCCGCTGAGTCGCTGGTGCCACGCACTTACACGATTGCGGGAGTGCCGACCGTTCCGTAATCAGCCTGCACGGTTTCGCGTTCCCGGACTGGAGCTCGATCCGGGTACACCCGTTGCTCCGTTCGGAGCGTGCGGAAGATTCCAACCACGCTCGCCTGGCTCCTGATCGCGCTCTCGATCGCGTCGTCCGTTGGGGCGCAGGGCGTGGATCGGCTTGCGGAGACCGGCTGGCAGGCCGTCGAACGAGGCGACGCGGACCGGGCGGCGTCGGCTTTCCGCGAGGCCCTGGCGATGCGGCCCCGCGATCCGAGCCTGAACATGGGCGCGGGCTTCGCGGCCCACTTGCAGGGCCGTGAGCAGGACGCCACATCGTTCCTTCAGAAGGCGCTTCAGGGCGATCCCACACTGACGCAGGCGTCCACGCTGCTCGGCGAGATTGCGTATCGCGGCGGCAATCTCGATCTGGCCATCAAGACCTATGAAGCTGCGCTGAAACACGCGCCGCGGAACCCCGCGCTCAAGGAGCGCCTCGATGTCTGGAAGAACGAGGCGTCCGCCTATCGCGGCTTCGAGAGCGTCAAGGACGATCGCTTTGCCGTGATGTTCGAGGGACCGGCGGAGCAGAAGCTCGCGTCCCGCGCCACGACCGTGCTGGGTAACGCTTTCTGGAAGATTGGCACCGTCATCGGCGCATATCCGAGCAATTCGATCAACGTGATCCTCTACACCGAGAAACAGTTTCGCGACATCACCGGAGCGCCCGAGTGGGCGGGTGGAGGATTCGATGGACAGATCCGGATGCCGGTCAAGGGCGCGCTCCAGAACCTGCCGGAATTCGACCGGATGCTGACACATGAGCTGACGCACGCGATGCTGAGGAGCGTCGCGTCCCGAAACCTGCCGGCCTGGCTGAACGAAGGGCTGGCGATGTATTTCGAAGGCTACAACGTCGCGGCCGTCGAGAAGGCGCTCGCGACCTATCGGCTGTTCGTGCCGCTGTCAGCCTTGCGCAACAGCTTCGGACGGCTGAACGAGCGGCAGGCCGCCGTCGCGTACGCCGAGAGCTTCTTTGCGGCGTCTGTGCTGATCGAGCGCATCGGGACCCCGGGGATCACTCAGCTGCTGCAGGACCTCGATGGGGGCCAGCCGATCGACCAGGCGCTCCAGCGTTTCGGCTTCACCTTCCCGGACTTCGAGTCGAAGCTCGCCCGTCGCGTCGGCGTCAGATTGCAGGAGAATCGCCAGCCGTGACGACGAAACTCTCAACGCTCGAGTCTGAAGTCTCAGGATGTCCTGAGCCTTGAGCTTTGAGAGTTTGCGCCTGCTTCAGGCTGAAACTATGATGACGCTCGCGCATGTCGCTGACCCTGATCCACACCGAACGCTTCGCGGACCACGAAACGCCCCCCGGCCATCCCGAGCGGCCTGATCGCGCCGAGGTCCTTGACGCGGTCGCCAACCGCTGGCGCGAGCGCGGCGTGGAGGTCGTGGCGCCGCGCGAGGCCAGCCACGAGCAACTGGCGCGCGTGCACAGCGAGGATTACCTCAGGGCCATTCTGGACACGCGAGGACAGGCGAGGCAGCTCGACCCGGACACATACACGTCACCGGAATCCCAGCAAGTGGCCCTGCTCGCCGCCGGCGCCGTCGTGGATGCCGTCGAGCGCGTCATGAGCGCGCCCCACCACGCGGCATTCGCGCTCGTGCGGCCGCCGGGCCACCACGCGGAACGTGGCCGCGCCATGGGGTTCTGCATCTACAACAACATTGCCGTCGGCGCCGCGCACGCCCGCTCGCAGGGCGTCAAGCGGATCGCGATCGTGGACTACGACGTGCACCACGGCAACGGGACGCAGCACATGTTCGAGACCGACCCGAACGTGTTGTACGTGTCCACGCATCAGTATCCGTACTACCCGGGCACCGGCGCCGCAGAGGAAGTCGGTCGCGCGGCGGGCGAGGGGTTCACGGTCAACCTTCCGCTCGAGGCGGGGGCCGTAGCCGAGGATTATCACGCGGTCTTTTCAGAGGTCGTTTGCCCCGTGCTCCGCCAGTTCGAGCCTGACCTGCTGATGGTGTCGGCCGGGTTCGACGCGCACGAGAACGACCCGCTCGGCGGCATGCGCCTGACGGCCGACGTGTTCGGCGCGATGACGATGGAACTGAGGAAGGTGGCGGAGGAATTCTGTCGCGGTCATCTGGTGGCCGTGACGGAAGGCGGCTACGACCTCGAGGCGCTGGGCGCCTGTCTCGACACGACGATTGAGACGCTCAACGGCCCCCCGAAGACACCACGATGGCCTCACTCCGGCATCGCGTCCGACCGTGGCGCGCGTGCGGTCGCCACGGCCCGCGCCGCCTTGAAGGCGTTCTGGCACCTTTCGTCCGGTCATCACCCGGCGTCTGCCCCCAGGCCCGTGTAGTAGTCGATGACCTGCGCCCGGGATCCGGGCCGCGTATAGACGTCGGGCCTGGGCGTGTCGATGACGCTCGCGATGACGGCCGCCACTTCCTCCGCGCTTTGACCGCCGGGCAGCTGGCGGGAATCCGGTCCGCCGTGCTGCGCGTTCAGACCGAACTCTGTCCGCACGATTCCCGGTGAGACGAGCGAGATCTGAATGTCCGGGTGCGTCTGGCGGATCTCGTCGCGAAACATCGCGGTCAGCGCGTTGACGTAGTGTTTCGAGGCGCTGTAGGCAGACCGGAACGTCGCGAACGGCACACGACCGAGCATCGATGACACGTTGATCACGTGTCCGGCGCCGCGCGCCTTGAAGACGGGCAGGACTTCCTGCATCCCGTACAGGACCGATTTGACGTTCACGCGCATCATCTCGTCGACGTCTTCGTCGGTCAGCTCCGAGGGCGGGCGGGTGATGCCGCGTCCGGCGTTGTTGACCCACACGTCGATCCGTCCGAAGCGCCGGACCGTTTCGTCCACGACCCGCCTGATCTGAGCGCGCTCGGTCACGTCCGCGACGATTGGCAGCGCGCGCTCGCCACAGCGGGCGGCGACCTGTCGGAGCGCCTCTTCTCGTCGAGCCACCAGTGCCACCGAGGCGCCCCGCGACGCGATGAGATCCGCGAGCGCCGCGCCGATCCCGCTGCTGGCGCCCGTAACCACTACGACCTTGTTCTGCATGAGGCTAGAATAGTTGAAGTCCTTCATGACCGACTTCACACCCAGGGAACTGGACAAGAAATGGCAGGCGCGGTGGACCGCTTCGAAGGCGTTCGAAGTCAGCGCCGACGCCTCGCGGCCGAAATTCTATTGCCTCGAGATGTTCGCCTATCCGTCCGGCTACGCGCACGTCGGCCACGTCCGCAACTACATCCTCGGCGACGTGATGGCGCGCACCAAGCGCATGCGGGGGTACAACGTCCTGCACCCCTTCGGATGGGACGCGTTCGGGTTGCCGGCGGAAAACGCCGCCATCAAGACCGGGACGCATCCCGAGCAGTCCACGCTCGAAAACATCGCCCACATGAAAGGGCAGCTCCAGCGGCTGGGGATCAGCTATGCGTGGGACCGTGAGATTGCCACGTGCCTCCCCGACTACTACAAGTTCAACCAGTGGATCTTCCTGAAGATGCTCGAGCGCGGCCTGGCCGTCAGGCGGCGCTCGACCGTCAACTGGTGTCCGGTCGATCAGACCGTGCTGGCGAACGAACAGGTCATCAATGGAGGCGTGTGCTGGCGCTGCGGGTCGACGGTCGTCCAGCGCGAGCTGGAACAGTGGGTGTTCCGCATCACCGCGTATTCCGACGAGCTGTTGGCCGGCCTCGACACGCTGACCGACTGGCCGGACAAGGTCGTCGTCATGCAGCGGAACTGGATCGGCCGGTCCGAGGGCGCGCGCGTCCGCTTTCCGGTGGTCGATGCCGGCGGCGGTGCCGGTGGCGACATCGAGATCTTCACGACGCGGATCGACACCATCTACGGCGCCACGTTCGTCCTGCTCGCCCCTGAGCATCCGATGGTCGACGTCTTTGCCGCCGAGACCCGGATCCGCAGGTGTTCCGCGCTCGCGTCGCGGCGTTCCGTTCGCTCAATCGCGAGGCGCGCCTGACGGGTGCGATCGAGAAGGAAGGCTTCGACACGGGGCGTACGGCGATGAACCCGTTCACGGGCAGGCCAGTCCCGGTCTGGATTGCGAATTTCGTGCTGGCCGAGTACGGCACAGGCGCGATCATGGCGGTGCCGGCTCACGACGAGCGCGACTTCGAGTTCGCCCGCAAGTACAACCTGCCGATCCAGATCGTCGTGGAATCGGGCGACGGTCACATGTCCGCCGACACGATGACGCTGGCGACGACGAACTACGGGCGCCTGATCAATTCCGGGCCGTGGAGCGGCCAGGAAGCGCCGGCCGTGATGCCGCGGATGATTGCTGACGCCGACGCTCGCGGCATCGGGAAAGGCGAGGTCCAGTATCGGCTGAAGGACTGGGGCATCTCGCGGCAGCGCTACTGGGGGACGCCGATTCCCGTGATTCATTGTCCGAACGACGGGATCGTCGGCGTGCCGTTCGACGATCTGCCCGTCGAACTGCCGAAGGTCGCGCACTTCACCGGCCGCGGCGATTCGCCGCTCGCGCAGGTCCCCGAGTGGGTCAACGTCCTGTGTCCTCGATGCGGGGGGCCTGCACGCCGCGAGACCGACACGATGGACACGTTCGTGGACTCGTCCTGGTACTTCCTCCGCTTCTGCGATCCGCGGAACAAGGCCCTGCCGTTCGAGCCCGCGGATGCCGCGTACTGGATGCCGGTTGATTTCTACAGCGGCGGCGTCGAGCACGCCATCCTGCACCTGCTGTACTCGCGCTTCTTCACGCGTGTGCTGCGCGACGTGGGTCTGGTGAAATTCGACGAGCCGTTCAAGCGGCTGCTCACCCAGGGCATGGTGCTCAAGAACGGCGACGTGATGTCGAAGTCGAAAGGCAACGTCGTCGATCCCGATGACATGATTCAGAAGTACGGCGCCGACGCGCTTCGGCTGTACGTGATGTTCGTCGCGCCGCCGGAGAAGGAAGTCGAGTGGAGCGACAGCGGTCTCGAGGGCAGCTTCCGCTTCCTCGTCCGCGTCTGGCGCATGGTCGATCACTGGGCGGACGTCGCCCGCGGCACGGCGCTGCCCCTGGATCAGGATTTCAACGGCGGCGAGCGCGCGCTTCGGCGCAAGACACACGACACGATTCGACGCGTGACCGTCGACATCGAGGAGCGCATGCACCTCAACACCGCGGTCTCCTCGCTGATGGAACTGGTCAATGCTCTGTATACCTTCAGCGAGACGACCGGTCGAGGTGCGCCGTCCCGTCAGGAGCCACTCGCGGGTGCGGCCGAGCGCCCGCAGGCCGTCGCCGTCCTCAAAGAATCGCTGGAATCGCTGGTGTTGATGATTTCGCCCTTCGCGCCGCACATGGCCGAGGAGTTATGGGAAATGCTCGGTCACGCCCGTGGTTTGAGCGCGGCATCGTGGCCGTCGTTCGACGCCGTTGTCGCGAAGGCTGAAGAAGTCGTGGTACCCGTGCAAATCAACGGCAAGGTGCGCGCGCGGATTACCGCGTCGACCGAAGCGTCCGAGGCGCAGCTGCGTGAGCTGGCGCTCGCGGATTCCTCGGTGCAGCAGCATCTCGCCGGCAAGGAGATCCGGAAGGTGTTCGTCGCCAAAGGACCACTCGTCAGCGTGGTCGCGTCGTGAGGACCCTCCGTGCGAGGGTGCTCCTGCCGTGCGCCATTGCGGGGCTGGTGTTCGGCAGCTCGGGGTGCGGCTATGCGCTCGCGGGTCGTGGGTCATTTCTGCCCGCGTACATCAAGACGATTGGCGTGCCGCAATTCGTCAACCGCACGACGGTCTTCAATCTCGAGACGATGCTCACACAGAAAGTCCGTGCGGAATTCATCGGACGGGGCAAGTATCAAATCCTGCCGCAGAATACCGGCGTGGATGCCTTGCTGAACGGCGAAGTTACCGCCGTGTCGATTGTTCCGGCCAGCTTCAACGCGACGCAGCTGGCGTCCCGCTACGCGGTGACCATGACCGCGAGGATCGAGCTGCGGGATCTGCGTGAGAACAAGGTCCTGTGGGAGAATCCCGCCGTGTTCTTCCGCCAGGAGTACGAGGCGACGAGCGGCCGCGGCGCGACCGATCCGGCCGCGTTCTTTCAGCAGGACACCAACGCGCTCGACCGCATGAGCGGCGAGTTCGCGCGGACAATCGTCAGCGCCATCCTGGAGGCGTTCTGAGACCCCGTCACGCATGGCCGGCCTGACCCCGTCGGCGGTCCGGCGGCAGATCGCCGCAGGTACGCCCGACCCCGTCTATCTGATTTCGGGCGACGACGAGCTCGAGAAGTCGGCGCTGGCCGCCGAGTTCGCGGACCTCGTCGAGGAGGACTTGCGGGCCTTCAACGTCGAGCGGATCCACGCCGGCGACTGGACCAGCGGGGACCGGTTGGCCGACGGCGTCGGCTCGCTCGCCGCTGCCGCGCGGACACTGCCCATGATGTCCCCGCGCCGCGTCGTCATCGTGCTGCAGGCCGAAACGATGCTGGCCCCCAAGCGCGAAAGCGAAGCCGCGGCGCGCGCGCTCGAGGCACTCGAAGTCCTCGTCAGGGATCCGGAACGTCAGACCACGCTGGTTTTCGTGGCGGCGTCCGTGGACAAACGCGGGCGAATGTACCGGTTGTTCCAGAAACAGGCCACGACTGTCGAATGCGGCGTCATCGAGGATCAGGCGGACGCGGAGCGGTGGGTGAAGACGCGGATCGCTGCGGGCGGCGCCGACATCGATCCTGATGCGGCGCGACTGATGGTCGTCCGAGCCGGACTCGACGTCAGGCGTCTTCGGGCTGAAGTCGACCGTCTGTTGCTGTATGCGCTCGGTCAGAAGCGAATCACGGTCGAGGATGCCCGCGCGATCGCCGGACCTGCGGCGCTGCTCGACGACTGGGCGATGACGAGCGCGATCGAAGGGGCGCGCCCCGGCGACGCGCTGCGGCAGCTCGCGATGATGCTCGACGCCGGGGCGCCGCCGGAGAAGATTCTCGGCCAGCTGGCGTGGCTCGTGCGCGCGAAGTTTCCGCAGATTGCGCCGTCGGATGTGCGCCGTGGCATCGAAGCGGTCTTCCGGACCGATCAGGACATGAAGCGGTCGGCCGGCGATACGCGCATCCTCCTCGAACAGCTCGTCGTCGAGCTGTGTGCGAGGAAGGCGCGCGGCGCGGCGGCCGGGACGGCGCGGAGATGGCAGGCCTGACGCCGCGGTCAGGATCGCGCGGCGAGCCGGCTCGCCAGCCGCGACTTGTAGCGGCCGGCGGCGTTCCTATGGATGATGCCCTTGCTCGCCAGCTTGTCGACGAGGGAAACCACGTCGCGCAGCGCCGCCTTGGCGGCGGCCTTGTCGTTGCCGTCGATTGCCGAGCGGACGCTTTTGAGCGCCGTCCGCAGGCGCGACCGGAACTGACGGTTGTGCTCGCGGTTCTTGAGACTCTGCCGATGCGCCTTCAGCGCCGATGCGTGCGATGCCACGTAATCTCTGACCTCCGGAACCTCCAATCTTAGCATGGCGCTCGCGCTCGAGCACTTCAGGCGAGTCTACGGCAGTTTCACCGCCGTCGAAGACCTCACGTTCTCGGTTCAACCGGGCGAAATCGTCGGGCTCATCGGCCCGAACGGCGCCGGCAAGACCACGTCGCTTCGCGCGCTGGCCGGCATCCTGCGCCCGACCTCGGGCAGCGTGCGGATCGACGGCCACGACCTGACGACCGACCCCATCGAGGCGAAGCGACGGCTCGCCTTCATGCCGGACGAGCCGCATCTCTTCGAGTACCTGACCGTCGAAGAGCACCTGCGTCTGACCGGGCGCTTGTACCAGGTGGCCGACATCGATCGCAGGGGCGCGGAGCTCCTGTCCGAACTCGAGCTGACGGGGAAAGAGAAGGCGTTGCCCGGCGAGTTGTCACGAGGCATGCGCCAGAAGGTGGTGATCGCCTGCGGCCTCGTGCGCGACGCGACGACGCTGCTGTTCGACGAGCCGCTGACGGGCCTCGATCCGCTCGGCATCCGGCGGATGCGCCAGACGATTCTGTCGCGTGGCCGCGCGGGCGCAGCGATTCTGTTGTCCTCGCACCTCCTCCACCTGGTCGAGGAGATCTGCACACGCGTCATCATCATGGATCGCGGCCGGAAGGTTGCCGACGGGACGTTCGAGGAACTGGCGTCCCGCGTCGATCTCGCCGTCGCCGGATCGAGTCTCGAGCAGATCTTTCTGAGAGTCACCGGACGGGACCTGCCCGATCCCGTTCCATGATCGAGGCGAGTCTCTACATCCTCGTCTGCTCCGCGCGAAACCGGCTGCGCGTCAGGTTGCGCCGGCTCCGCGAGCCACGCTATCTCGTCGGCGCCGTCGTCGGGGCCGCGTATGTGTACTTCGCGTTTTTCGCGCGCCTGCGGTCCACGCGATCCGCGTCGATGCGAAGGCGAGGCGGGCAGGTCCCGGTCCCGCCGGGCGGTCTGCTGGCGGCGGGTCCGGCGTTGACCGGCCTTGGCCTGATAGTCGGCGCGGCCGCCGCCTGGCTCCTTCCTTTCAACAGCGGGCTGCTCGAGTTCTCGGACGCCGAAACGCAGTTCCTCTTCCCGGCACCTGTATCGCGCCGCTGGCTCATCCTGCACCGCCTGATGCGATCGCAGCTCGGCATGCTGTTCACGTCGGCGGTTGTCGCCCTCGCATCACCGTCACTCGACGGGTACTTTCGCCTTCGAGTTGCGTTCGGCGTCTGGCTCCTGCTGTGCACGGTGAGGGTGTACTTCACAGGCGTGACACTTGCTCGTGCGCGACTGTTGACTGGCAATGCGCGCGCCCGCCGCGTCGCCTGGCTGCCGCTCGCGATGATTTCGACCGCGCTGGCGATCGTCGGAGTGACTCTGGTCCGGGAATTCGGTTCAGGGCCGGTTCGCAATGGCCAGGACTTTCTTCAGCGCTTCGCGCTGGTGACCGGGCGCGGTGCCACGTGGATCGCTCTCGCACCGTTTACGGCCGCGGCGGGGCCGCTCTACGCAGCCTGGCCGCAGCCGTATCTCACGTCACTATTGGCGTCCGCGGTGGTCCTGTCAGCGTGCATCGCCTGGGTGATGCTGAGCGACAGCGCCTTCCAGGCAGCGACGGAGGCCGCGGCCGATCGCAGGTCTGAGCGGCAGGAGGCGGCCTCGTCCTCGAAATATCGGACGAGTGCGAAGGCGTGGTCGCTTGCCCCGGCGGGGCGGGCTGAAACCGCGTTTGCCTGGAAATCTGCGACGCAGACGGTCCGGTCCGTCGACGTGCGGCTGGTGCTCCGCTTGGGCGCGATGCTGGCCGCCTTGACCGTTGCGGGCGCCTCGCTCGGGAGGAACAACAGCGTCGTCGCGGTCGCCGGCGGGTTCGCCGTCGGCGGCGCGCTGCTGTGGCTGCTCCTGGCGCCGCAGGCGATCCGCCTCGACATCCGGGACGACTTCGAACATCTCGACCTCCTGAAGACGTGGCCCGTTCAGCCTGAGGCTACCATTCGCGGCGAGCTGCTCTGGCCGGTTGCGCTCGTCACGGCGGTGGCGTGGGCGATGATGGCCGTCGGCATCGCGCTGTCGGGCGCCTCGTTTCCGCAATTTCGTCTCGGGACGCGGCTCGGGGTCGGCGGCGCGGCGCTGATTCTGGCGCCGGCCCTGGCGCTGGCGCAGCTCACCATTCACAACGCGGCTGCGCTGTTCTTTCCAGCGTGGGTGCCGCTCGGCACCCAGCGATCGCGGGGACTCGACGCGATGGGGCAGCGCCTCATCACGCTTGGCGGCACGTGGCTCGCGCTGATCGTCATGACGCTGCCGGCGGCCCTTGCCGGCGGGATTCTCTGGTTCGTATTGCGCTACCTGATCGGCGCAGCGGCGTATGTGCCGGCGGCGGCCCTGGCGACTGTCATCTTGATCGTCGAGGCCGTCGTCGTCACCGAGCTCCTGGGTCCGGTCTACGCACGGCTGGATGCGCTGTCGGTAGAGAGAGCCGAGTAGCGATCACGAAATGCAGGAATGCAGGAATGCTGCATTCTTGCATCTCTGCATTCTTGCAGTTGGGAGTCTGAGCGCGCCTGATTTCAGCGCGCAACGATTTCGTAGGCGCCTGTGGCGGGTTTGCGGTCGGTGTAGCGCACGACGGGCCGGCCGTCGACGATCTCGACGACCTTGTAGATCTGTGAGCCCCGCAGCTCGAGTGGCCGGCTGGCCATCTGGTTGATCTGCGCGACGTAGTTGCGGGTTTCTCTGTAGGGCGGCACGTTCTGCCCGTGCTTGTCGACGGCGCCGGGCCCGGCGTTGTAGGCGGCGAGCGCCAGTTCTTCGTTGCCTTCGTACCGATCGAGCAGCGCCCGGAAGTACTTCACCCCAGCGCGCACGTTCTCGACCGGGTTGTAGGGATTCGACACGCCGTACACCCTCGCCGTTTCCGGCATCAGTTGCATCAGGCCCATCGCGCCTTTTGGCGATCGCGCCGATGGGTTGAACGCGGACTCCACCTGCATCACCGCCCGCACGAGATCCGTCCGCACGCCGTTCAGTCGGGCGTGCTCGACGATGAGGTCGTCGTACATGCGGCTGCGATCGAGCGTCGCGTAGCGGGTCGCGCGAACGGCGCTTGTTTTCGGAACTGCATACGATTTCACGCTGCCCGTGTCGGGCGGCCTGATGTTGGAGACGACCAGGTTGCCATTGGCGTCGCGCCACGAATAGATCTGCGCCTGCGCGGGGACCGACACCGCGAGTATCGCCAGCAACGTCAGGCAGGGCAGGGCTTTAGGCATGCGAACGGGCATTCAGTCGACGTGAAACTGCGTGGCTTCGAGTCCAGACAAATTTGTAACGGCTGCTCGTCGTTGGCGACATCGAGTTCACACCCCGAGCTGGGTTCGGGGTTCAACAGAAGAGGTTATCGGCAGGAGCGCCGAGGTGCTGCAGGGCGCTCAAAGGGCTCAGGGATTAGGGATTAGGGATTAAGGGAGGAGCGCGAGGCTTCAGCCGAGCGAGAGCAGTTTCTTCACCACGCTTTCAGCGGCGCGCAGCATATCGTCGATCTTGTCTGGCTGTTTGCCGCCCGCCTCGGCGAAGTCGGGGCGACCGCCGCCGCCTCCCCCGACGATCGGCGCGATCTCCTTGACGATCTGGCCGGCCTTGACGCGCGACGTGAGGTCCGGCGTCACCGCGACGACTATCTGGACTTTGTCCGCGTTGGCTGACGCGATGACGACAACGCCGGTCTGAATTTGACCCTTCAGGGAGTCGGCGAGCGCACGAAGTCCGTCCTTGTCGAGGTCCGAGACCTTCCGTCGCGCAAGCTTGACGCCGGCAACTTCGACGACGTCGCCGCCGCTGTCGGCAGCCGTACCGTCGCCCATTGCCAGCCGTGTTTTCAGCTGCGTAACCTCGCGCGCCAGACGTTTGCCGTCGACCTGCAGCTTCTCGATGGCGGCGACCGCCTGATCGTCCGCGACGTTGAGCGCGTGGTGGAGCCGGTCGAGTGCAGCCCGCTGCTGCTGCATCCAGGCAATCGCGCCGGCGCCGGTCAGCGCCTCGACACGGCGGACGCCGGCGGCGACGCCGCTTTCCGACACAATGACGAACGCGCCGATGTCACCCGTCGCCCGAACGTGCGTGCCGCCACACAGCTCCATACTGAAGCCGGGCACGCTGACGACGCGGACCTTGTCGCCGTACTTCTCGCCGAAAAGCGCCATCGCGCCGGCGGCAATTGCTTCCTGCGTCGAGCGGACCTCGGTCGTGACCGTCGTATTTGCGGAGATCTGTTCGTTGACGATCTGCTCGATACGCTCGAGCTCTTCCTTGGTCACCGGCTGGAAGTGCACGAAATCGAAGCGCAACCGATCCGGCGCGACGAGCGACCCTTTCTGCTGTACGTGTGTGCCCAGCACTAGCCTGAGCGCCGCATGGAGCAGGTGAGTGGCCGTATGGTTCCGGCGCGTCGCGTCACGCGTCGTCGCATTCACGTCGGCGGTGACCAGATCGCGGACACGAAGTGTGCCGGTGTCAACATGAACCCGGTGTACGCGCGGGAGACCAGCGCCGAGGCGACCGAGCCCGAGCACGGTGGACGATGACGTCCCCGCCTCGCTCACGATGGTGCCTGTATCGGACACCTGGCCGCCGGCCTCGAGATAGAAGGGCGTGTTCGTCAGCGCGGCGTAGCCGTCGGCGCCGGCCGCGAGCGACTCGACGGCATGGCGTTCGGCGTCGAACAGTCCAAGTACCTGCGCGCCAGCGATGCGTGTCGTGTTGTAGCCTTCGAACTGGTCACCGTTTCGCCTGAGCACGTCGTCCGCTCCGAGCTGGAAGTCTTCGGTCTTCTTGCCACCGAAGGCGCTTTGCGCCCGTGCCTTGTCGCGCTGGCCCGCCATCGCCCGGTCGTAGCCCGCACGATCGATCGTGACGCCTTGCGTCGCCGCCGTGTCCTCGATGAAATCGAACGGAACCCCGAACGTGTCGTACAGACGGAAGGCCGCGTCGCCGCTCAGGACCTTGGATTTCGTGCCCAGGACTTTCGCGATCTCGGCCTCGAGTCTGGGCAGGCCCTCGTTCAGCACCGCTTCAAAGCGATGTTCTTCGGCCAGAATGGTCCGCTCGATCGTCTCGCGGTTGCGTTTGAGCTCAGGGTAGGCGTCGCCCATCTCGCGAACGAGAATGCCGACGAGCTCGCTCATGAACGGATCGGTGAAGCCCAGATGTTTCCCATGGCGCATCGCCCGGCGCATGATCTTGCGCAACACGTAGCCGCGCCATTCGTTCGACGGTGTCACGCCGTCCGCAATCAGGAACGTGGTCGATCGGATGTGGTCGGCGACGACGCGAAGGGACACGTCGGACGCTTCCATGCTGCCGCGATACGTGTGGCTCGCCTTTCGGCCGATTTCCGTCAACAGCGGCATGAAGAGATCGGTGTCGTAGTTGGAGTCCTTCTCCTGCATCACCGCGGTGATACGCTCGAGCCCCATGCCTGTGTCGATCGAAGGAGCGGGCAGCGGCTTCAGCGTTCCGTCGGCGCCGCGCTCGAACTCCATGAACACGTTGTTCCAGATTTCGATTTCGGGATCGGTGCCGGTGCCGCGCACGTAGTAGATCTCGGAGCAGCGCCCGCAGGGGCCGGTCTCGCCCATCTGCCAGAAGTTGTCGTCGAGCCCGAGCTCGAGAATGCGATCGGCCGGCACGAAGCGCCGCCAGATGTCGTACGCCTCGTCGTCGCGCGGAATGCCGTGCTCGCCCTTGAAGATCGAGACGACCATCCGGTCCGGCGACATCTTCCAGACGTCGGTCAGCAGATTCCACGCGAAGGGCAGCGCGTCTTTCTTGAAATAATCGCCGAAGGAGAAATTGCCGAGCATCTCGAAGAACGTGTGATGCCGGAACGACGGCCCGACGTTGTCGAGGTCGTTGTGCTTCCCGCTGACGCGCATCACTTTCTGCGACGTCGTCGCGCGCCTGTACTCGCGCCGTTCGCGGCCGAGAAACACGTCCTTGAACTGGTTCATCCCGGCGTTCGTGAACAGGAGCGTCGGGTCGTCGCCGGGGACAAGGGGCGAGCTCGGGACGATACGGTGCCCGTGGGACTCGAAGTATTTGAGAAACGACGCGCGTATGTCGTTCGAGGTCATCGGCTGCTGGTTGTCGTGGTCCTGATTGATTTTACCGGTCTTCGTCGCGTTTGCAGCGTTTCAGCGACGCGAGTACCCGGTCGGCATCGAACCCCTCGGCGACGAGGCGCCGATAGAGGCGTGCGAACTGCCGGTCGTCCCGTATGACGTTGTCGACACTGTCGACCCTGTCGACGCTGTCCAGCCGGAGGCGCCGCTTCAGGGCGGCGTCGAGCAGGGCGTCGTCGTCGAGCTCCGCGAAGACTTCGTCAACGACGCGCCGGGCCGTGACCCTGTCGATGCCGGCCCGCTCGATTTCCAGGCGCACGCGCTGCCGCCCGCGTCCTCGAACGGCCGTCTGCGTCCGCGCGATCGCCTCGGCCACTCGCACGTCGTCGATTGCCCGTTCGTTGGTCAGGCGCGCGATGGCCTCGTCCACGAGATCGGCCGCGTGGCGTCGCGACAACCGCTGACGGACCTGCGCTTTGGACAGCTCGCGACGGGCGAGCAGTTTGAGACCGTCGAGATAGGCTGGATTAGCTGCCAAACCTCGTGATTTCGGGCACGCCGGCGGCGCTTCTGGCCATCGAGTCCCGGCTGAGATCCGATGTCGTCGCGATGCCCTGGACGCGCAGCTTGAACTCGTCCTTGTTGCTCGCCCAGCGCAGCGCCTCGTCGTACGTGACCAGGTTCTGTTCGAACAGCCCGAAGATCGACTGATCGAAGGTCTGCATGCCGTACTGGGATGTGCCGGCGGCGATGGCGCCGGGAATCAGGTGCGTCTTTTCCTTGTCCACGATGCAGTCGCGCACGAACGGCGTGCTGATCATGACCTCGACGGCCGGCGCGCGTCCCTTGCCGTCGGATTTCGGAATGAGGCGCTGCGAGATGACCGCGCGGAGGACGCTCGCCAGCTGCAGCCGGATCTGCTTCTGCTGATGCGGCGGAAAGACCGCGATGATGCGATTGATCGTTTCCGTCGCGTCCAACGTGTGCAGCGTCGAGAACACGAGGTGCCCGGTCTCGGCGGCGAGCAGGCCGGTTTCGATCGTTTCGTAGTCGCGCATTTCGCCGACGAGGATGACGTCCGGGTCCTGTCGCAGGGCGCTGCGCAGCGCCTGCGCGAACGACCGCGTATCGACGGCGACTTCGCGCTGATTGACCATCGACCGATCGTCGCGGTGCAGGAACTCGATGGGATCCTCGACCGTCATCACGTGCGCGGATCGCGTGCGGTTGATCTCATCGATCATCGCGGCCAGCGTGGTGCTCTTGCCGCTGCCCGTGGTGCCGGTGACGAGCACAAGTCCACGCTCCTCGCTGGCGATCGACTTCAAAACGGGGGGCAGGCCGAGCTCGTCGACGTTCCGGATCTGCATCGGGATGACACGCAAGACCAGCCCGACCGTGCCACGCTGCTGGAAGATGTTGCAGCGAAACCGCCCGAGGCCGGGCACACTGTAGGCGAGGTCGACTTCCTGCGATTCCTTGAACTTCTGCCGCTGTGACGTGGACATCACGGCGGCGCTCATCGCCACCAGGTCCTCGTGGTCGAGCTTTTTCACCTTGCTGGCTGGGTAGAGCGATCCGCGCACGCGCATCATCGGGTAGCTGCCGACCTTGAGGTGCAGGTCCGACGCCCCGTTGTCGACCGCGACCTTCAGCAGTTCGTTAACGTGCATTGGCTGGCGTACGGATCGGACTGCCTTCACCGTCGCGGCCGCTTCGCGCTTCTTCGACGTGCACGTAGGTGAGCCAGCCGTGACGGTCCGGGATGTGGCCGTTGATGACGTCGAAGAACGCGCGCTGAATCTTCTCGGTCACGGGCCCGCGGCGTCCGCTGCCGATGGTGATCTTGTCGATCGATCGGATGGGCGTGACCTCCACCGCCGTGCCGACGAAGAACACTTCGTCCGCCGTGTACAGCGCCTCGCGCGGAATGCCGGTTTCCGTTACGGTGTAGTTCAGGTCGCGCGCGAGCGTGATGATTGAATCGCGCGTGATGCCGCCCAGAATCGACGACGCCATCGGCGGCGTGTAGACGACCTGATCGCGAACCATGAAGATGTTCTGGCCGCTGCCTTCGCTGACCGTACCGTGGACGTCGAGCGCGATCCCTTCCGAGTACCCGTCGGCGAGCGCTTCCATCTTGATCAGGCCGGAGTTCGCGTAGTTCGCGGAGCTCTTCGCCATCGCCGGCAGCGTGTTCGGTGCCATGCGCGACCATGACGCCACCCTGACGTCGACCCCCTGCTCGAGCGCCTCCTGTCCCAGGGTACGCGCCCCATTCCCAGAGAAGAATCGCCGCGTCGACGGGGCAGGTGAGCGGATTCACGCCGAGCGTTTCGTAGCCGCGGTACAGAATCGGACGGATGTAGCAGGCCTGCATCCGGTTCGCGCGAATCGTGTCGAGGACGGCGTTCTGCCACCCGACGAGATCGAGCGGATAGGTCATGCGGTAGATCTTCGCGGATTCCTGCAGCCGTCGCATGTGCGCGTCGAGCCGGAAGCACGCCGAGCCCTTCGGCGTCGAATAGCAACGCGCGCCCTCGAAGACGCCGCTGCCGTAGTGGATGACGTGCGAGGCGATGTGGATGGTGGCGTCCTTCCACTCCACCAGCGTGCCGTTCATCCAGATCTTGCCGGTCCCGGGGAAGGTCATGCGGCGTGACTCCTCGCTGTCAATTTTAACATCGGGTACGTGCGAGAACGCCTGAGCGACGACATTCGTCGCGTCACGCGTGCGCACGATTGCGCTATTGTGCTTCGCCGCAGAACGGGCACCGGTCGGAGCGGGCGTGCAGCGGCTTGCGGCAGTGCCAGCAGAAGCGCGGCAGCGGCGCTTCGCGCGCCTTGAGTCGGACCTGCAGGTCATGCGCCGCGGCGACACCGGCATCGACATCGCCCGATGGCGCCTTCGGCGTGCGGCGAACGCGATGGTGATCCGCATCTCTCGCCGCGAGCACCTCGTCGAGCAGATCGCCGGCGCGCTGATAGCGCGAGGGGATGTCCGGCGCCAGCGCGCGCAGCACGATGTCGTTGATCGCCTTCGGGATTTTCGGGTTCCGCAGACGCGGGCCGGTCACGAGTTCACCACGCATCAACCGATCGAGATCCGCCGGCGAGGGCGTGTCGTACGGAAGCGTCCCCGTCAGCATCTGATACATCGTCACGCCCAGCGAGTAGACGTCCGACGCGAACACCGCCTTGCCGTGAAACTGCTCGGGCGCCATGTAGGGCGGGCTCCCGATGACCGTCGTGACCGTGCGCGGCGATCTCCAGGAAGCGCGACGTCCCGAAGTCGGCGACCTTCAGCAGGCCTCGGTCGGTGACGAGGACGTTCGACGGGCGCAGGTCGCGGTGCAGGACGCCCTGGCGATGCGCGTGGTCCACGGCGTTGCAGATCTGACACGTGTAGTCCATGGCGCGCGCCAGGTCGAGCGCGCCCTCGCGCGCGATGATGGACTCGAGCGTCTCGCCGGGCACGAACTCCATCACGATGAAGAACACGTTCTCCTGCTTCTCCGCGGTGAGGATCGTGACGATGTTCGGGTGATTGAGGCTGGCGAGGAGCCGAGGCTCGCGCAGGAGTTCGCCGAAATCGACGCTCTGCTTGTGCGGAACCTTCAGCGCAACTTTCTTGTCAATCCACGTGTCTTCGGCGAGGTACACGGTGCCGAACCCGCCGCTGCCGATCGTCTGGAGGATTTTGTACTTCCCGATGATCTGTCCGCGGAAGAACACTGGCGGCGAGTATAGCAGAGGGGAAAACGTCTTCGGGTGCTGGGTTCAGGGTGCAGGGTGCTGGGTGCGTGCGGGGTTCAGGGTTCAGAGTTCAGAGTTCAGAGTTCAGAGTTCAGAGTTGAGAGTTGACGTGGCTCTGTTAGGTGTCCCAGATGAACTGCAGCACGCTGATGGCCGCGACCGGTGCGGCGTCGGCGCGAAGGGTTCGGCGCCCAAGCGTCACCATCCGGACCCCGCGCGACGAGGCCATGGTGCATTCCCCGGGCGCCCAGCCTCCTTCGGGTCCCACGAGCAACGCGGCGTCGGCCGGCAGTGGCTGGCCGCGAAGCGCCGACAACGGTTCGGTCGTGATATCCGCCGACGGCTCGACGAGCATCAGCCGCAGCGCCGCCGGCGGGTCGCTCAGGTACGTTTCGAGCGTCAGCGGCAGGCGGATCTCGGGAAGCACGGCGCGGCCGGATTGCTTCGCCGATGCGAGTGCCACGCGCTGCCAGCGGTCCAGTCGCTGGCCCCGCATGAGCGCGGCGACCGTGACTTCGGTGCGCTTCGTCACGATCGGCTGCACGGCGGCGGCGCCGAGCATCACCGCATCGCGCACGACGTCGTCCATCTTGTCTGTCTTGAGCACCGCCTGGACCAGCGTCAGAGGCACTGGAGACTCGGCCGCCGGTTCAATCCGCGACATGAGCTGCACGCGGACCTCGCGTCGGCCTGCGCTGGCGACCTTGCCGAGGAACTCGTGCCCCCGGCCATCGAATACTGACAGACGATCTCCCGGGCCCAGTCGCAGGACGCGCGTCAGATGCTCGGCTTCGTCGCGCGGCAGCGTGACAGTCTCGTCACCGGGATCCAGGGTCGGGGCGAAGAAGCGATGCACCGGGGCGGATTATACGGAGGGTTCGGGGTTCAGGGTGCAGGGTGCTGGGTTCGTTCCGGGTGCTGGGTGCTGGGTTCTGGGTTCGGCGTTGCTGGGTTCTGGGTTCGGGTTCTGGGTTCGTGCGGGGTTCAGGTTTCTCCCTGTGGGCGTCGAACCCTATGAACGCAGCATACAACCTGAACCTGCACTCGTCACAGAGCACTCTGAACCCGGCACTCAGCACCCGGCACCTGGAACCCCGGCACGCTGGAACCCCGGCACGCTGAACCCCGCACCCTGAACCCTGCACCCAGCACTCGGAACGAACCCAGCACCCTGCACCCTGAACCCCGAACCCGTCGCGGTCACTGCCGGACGCGAAGGTCCTGCGTCCTGACGTCGCCCTCCGACAGCGTGACACGCGCGGCCCCCGCCCGATGGCTGTCCAGGTATGACGGTTCGAACCACTCTCCCTGCTCGGCGGGGTCGACCGCCACCACGTAGTACTCGCCCGGCGGCAGCGTCAGGATTCTGTAGTGCCCGGTCTGGTCCGGCCGCGTCGTCGCGATCTGGCGCGACTGCGGCCGCCAGTACGAGGCCTCGGTGGAGAAGGCGAGCACGGTGTACTCGGCCGCCGGCGTGCCTTGACCGCCCATCACCTGACCGTTGATTTCATTGACCTTGTCCGTGAAGACGATCGTGACGTTGCCAACCGTTTCGCCGCTGCGCAGCTCGATGGGCGTATCGGTGACGTCTCGACCGCCGACAGTCACGGACTTGAGCGTCCAGCCGCGCGCGTTGCCGCCCGAGCGCAGGAAATGGAGTCCGGCGGGCAGACCCGTCAGAGTGAACCGTCCATCTTTGTCGAGCCGAGCGTTGGCCTGCGGACCGACCGTGGTCCCGGGATCCGCCGCCGGCGCGATGATTCTGAACTGCGTGACGTCGGGCGCTGCGGTCGCCGCCGACGGAAACGTCACCGTGCCCGCGATCGTCCCGCCCGGCGAAAGGACGACGGCAACGTCGGTGACATCAGCGCCGTTGACGGTCACCGGCAGCGTCGTGAATTGCGATGCGCTTTGATCTCCGCCGAACGCCCGCAGCAGATAGCGTCCGGGCGGAACGTTGTTGATGGTGAACGAGCCGTCAGTGAGGACCCGACCGCCGAGCGTGGCGCCAATCTGGTTGCCGCGTGGACCCGTGTCCAGCGCCAGATTCACCTGGCCGCGAGCCGCCGGCGATCCGTCCGACGTCGTCATGCGCCCGGCAACACGCGACATGCGCACGAGCTGCATGCCGAAGTTGACGTCGAGCAGCTCCTGGCTGAGGCCGAGTGTGACCGCACGCGCGTCATTCACGGACGCCACGCCCGGATAGTACGTCGGCGCGTAGTTGACATTCTCGGCGTCGGCGTCAGATCCACCTGCGGCCACGACCGGAGCGGAAGTCGCACCACCTGCGCCGCGGCCGCCACGGCCGCCTGCACCGAAGATCGCGCCTCGTCCACCGCCGAATCCTCCAGGCCCCGTGGCGCGCGCCGTCGCGTTGACGTAGTAGTCACCCGGCGTCAGGCCCCAGATGCGGAACTGACCTTTGTCGTCCGTCTGTCCGCTGCCGGCCGCCGTCAGACGTCGGTCGCCCTGCAGGTACTGATAGCGCATGGCCCGCACGGCAACGCCCGGCATCGGCTCGCCGTCTTCGTCGAGGACATGCCCTCCGATTACGCTGCCGCGAGGAAGCTGGAAGTCCACGTTGCGAAGCTGCTGGCCGTCATTCAATTGCAGCGGCGTGCCTGCCTGGAGCGGACGCCGTTGCCCGTACGAGAGCGACACGAAGCCGGATTTCGAAACCGTGACCGTGTAGCGACCGGAAGGGAGTTCCGTGAAATCGAATGCTCCCGCATCGTCGGTGAGCATTCCACGCCCTCCGGGAAGCTCCGCGGCGTTGATGGAGACCCGAGCGCGCTTCAACGCACGCCCGCTGTCGCTCGCGACGACGCGCCCGCTGATTCTGCCGGTCGGTGCGGGCGCGGGATCCGTGGTGCGGGCCGAAGTGTCGCGGGGAGGCTGTTGCGGTGTCGCACGCAGCAGGGCGGTCAATGAGATCGCAAGGACGACGACGCTCGGCTGAAGCCTTCGCGCTCCGGGGATCATCGCTGTCTGATTAGACACGAGGCGACGGGCCGAGGTTGACTGTCACGGATTTTTCACGACCAGTCCGACCCATTCGTCTTCTTCGCGCTCCCACACGATGGTTGTTCCAGCGAACGCGCGGCACACGTCGTCACGTTCGTGGCGCATCAAGCCGCTGAGAATCGCGTAACCATCGCTCGCCGTCGCGTTCCGGATGACGCCAACCGAGCGGATGAGAAGCGCGCCGGTCAGATTGGCGGCGACGACATGCGCGGCCGGCAGGTGGTTTCGCGACAGGTCGGCCACGGCAAACGAGACCTCACCGGGAAAGGGATTCAGTGTGAGGTTCTCCCGGGCAGACTGAATCGCGTCCTCGTCCAGGTCGATGCCGATCGCTCGCGCGCCAAGCCTGCCGGCGGCAATGGCCAGGATTCCCGATCCGGTACCGAGGTCAAGAAACAGCCGCCCCGTAAGGTCGAGGGTTTGCAGCGCCGCGAGGCAGAGCCGTGTCGTCGCGTGGTGCCCCGTGCCGAAGCCCATCGACGGCCGGATGCAGATCGTGATCGATGATCCAGGCACGTGGGCCGGACCCGGGTCGAGAATCATTCCAGGCGTCGGTTCCGGCATGACCAGGATTCGCCCGACTGTGATGGCCGCGAGATTTTCCTGCGAGCGCCGCGCCCAGTCTTCGTCCGGAACGTCGACCGCCCACGTGTCGAATTGCGGGCCGAGCTGGTCAAGCGCGCGATCGCGGGCGGCCGTGGCGCTGAAAAAGGCGCGCAGGCCGTCCTCGCGTTCCTCGATCGCCGTCGGCGCCAGGTCGTCGAGCGCCGCGTACACGAGGTCGTGGTCTCTCGAACGGATGTCGAGGGCGGGGTAGGCCTTCACGCGCGCGTCAGCCGAACATGTCCTTCACGCGATCGAACAGGTTGCGCTCGTCTTCGTCCTGGTGGGCTCGCGGCTCGAATTTCTCGGCCGGCAGGGCTTTGGCGAGATCTTCGAGCAGGCGACGCTGATCGCGATTGAGCTTCTTCGGCGTCTGCACCTGTACGGTGGCGAAGAGGTCGCCACGGCCGCGTCCACTGACGTCGGGCATCCCTTTGCCGCGCAGACGCAGGGTCGTGCCAGTCGGCGTGCCTTCCGGAACCTTCACCGGCTCGCTGCCATCGAGTGTCGGCACCTGGATCTCGCCGCCGAGCGCGACGGTCGTGAAATTGACCGGGATTTCGCAGAAGAGATTGTTGCCGTCCCGGCGGAAGAATTTGTGCTCCTGCACCTGGACGACGACATACAGGTTGCCCGCGGGACCGCCAAGCGTCCCGGATTCGCCCTCGCCCTGGAGCCGGAGCTGCTGGCCCGTGGCGATGCCGGGAGGAATCTTCACCGTCAGCTTGCGCTCGCGGGACACACGGCCCGCGCCGCGGCAGGTGTGACAGGGTGACGAGACGACCTTCCCGTTGCCGCGGCATTGCGGGCAGGTTCTGGCGACCGTGAAGAACCCCTGCTGGAATCTGACTTGTCCCTGTCCACGACATTGCGGACACGTCGTGGGGGATGTGCCTGGCGCCGCGCCCGATCCGTGGCACGTCTCGCAGTCTTCCTGGCGCGGAATCTGGATCGCGGTTTCGGTTCCCTTCGCGGCCTCTTCGAATGTGATCTCGAGGTCGTACCGCACGTCGGCGCCGCGCTGGGGGCCGCTCCGGCGCCGGCCGCCGCCGAAGAGATCGCCGAATCCGAAAATGTCGCCGAGCCCCCCGAGGATGTCTTCGAAGCCGTTGAACACGCTCGGATCGAAGCCCGCGCCGGCGCCCGTGCCGCTGACGCCCGCGTGGCCGAAGCGGTCGTAGAGGCTGCGCTTCTCCCCGTCGGCGAGCACCGCGTAGGCCTCGGCCGCCTGTTTGAATTTTTCTTCGGCGGCCTTGTCCCCCGGATTGCGATCGGGGTGGTATTTCATCGCGAGCTTGCGGTAGGCGCTCTTGATTTCGCCGTCCGCCGCGCTTCGCGACACGCCGAGGACCTCGTAGTAATCCACCCGGCTCACGATGACTTCGCTACCTTGACCATCGCCGGCCGCAGCAGTCGATCACCGATCGTATAACCCTTGCGCATTTCGCTGATGACTTCGCCCTCGCGATGCTCGGGGCTGACCTCGTGGACCACCGCCTGGTGCAGGTTCGGATCGAAGTCGGCGCCGATGGCGTCAATCGGCTTGACGCCCTTCTTGCGCAGCAGGTCGTGGAGCTTCGCGTGAATCAGCTCGACGCCCTTGCGGTACGCGCTCGCGCTTTCGCCGGCATCAGTCGTCAGCGCGAGATCGAAGTCGTCCACGACCGACAGAAGTTCCTGCAGCAGATCGATGACGGACTGGTCGGCCTGCTCGCGGCGTTCGCGTTCGATCCGCCGACGATAGTTGTCGAATTCCGCCGCCTTGCGCATCCAGCGATCGTGATAGTCGTCACGCTCGCGCTGAAGTTCGGTCAGTTGATCGTTAGCGGCCGCCGGGGTCTCGACCGGATCGGCCACGGGTTCGTCACTCATAGACTGCTTTCACGCAGAGACACGAACAAGAAATCACCCACGAAGATCACGAATCACAGAGTCTCGAATCACCAACACCACGAATCCCAAACCCCAAATCACGACAGTGTTCAGTTCGGGTCCCTTAATACGCGAGACACCGCCTCCGCGGCGCCGTCGACCACCGCGATCGCTCGCGAGTACCGCATTCTCGTCGGCCCGATGACGCCGACCGTCCCATGGCGCGTCCCGTCGTTATAAGTCGAGGCGACGAGGCTGAACGGGCGGAGGCTCGGGTCCAGGTGCTCCGCGCCGATCACGACCGTGAGCCCTTCTCCATCGATGTACTCGTTGAGCAGCGTGAGCAGCCGCTGCTTCTCGTCGATCATCTCGAGCAGCGCCTGCAACATCGTCATCGTCAGGCCGCTGCCGTCCTCGAGCAGGGATGACGTGCCTTCGACGTAGATCGTGTGGTCGTCGGGCAGATCGGAAAACGTGGAACTGGCCAGCTTCATCGCCTTGGCGATGAGCGCGTCGTACAGCAGCTGCTCCTCGTTGATGCGATCCAGCACGGCCTCGCGCGCGAGGTGCAGCGGTAAGCCGGAAAACTCCGCGTTCAGGTAGTTCGCCGCCCGCCGAAGATCATCCGGGCTGAGCGGCTCGCCGACGTCGATGACTTTCTGAATCACATGCCCGCCGCGCGCGACGATGACGACCAGAGCGCGTGACGCCGTCAGCGGAACGAACTCGACGCGCTCGAAGACCGCGCTCTCGTTGGGCGTCCGAATCGCGAAGCCGACCGTGTGCGACGCCTGGGACAGGACGTGCGACACCTGCGGCAGGACCGTCTCGAGTCGCCGATCGGCGCTGTCGCGACGAAGCCTTGCCTCAACCGCGTTCGCCGCCCGGCCCGTTCGTTTGTTCTCGAGCAGCAGGTCCACGTAAAAGCGGTAACCGCGATCGGTTGGAATCCGGCCGGCCGAGGTGTGTGGCTGCTGGACGAACCCTTCATCCTCCAGGGCCGCGAGGATGTTCCGGACCGTCGCCGATGAGATGCCCAGGCCGGCGGCCGTCACCAGAACGGACGACGCGACGGGTTCCCCAGACGCAATGAATTCGCGGACGAGCGCGGCGAGAACGCGCCTGGACCGGATGTTGGTTTCCTGCATCAATTTGCTGCCCTCAGTCGTGCTAGCAGTCGCGGTCTGAGAGTGCTAAAGAATTATACAGGCTCGGACGGCTCAAAGGCCAGCCCTCGCCGCCAGCTGGCGTGCGGCCTGTCGGGCCGCGGCGACCACCTGGTCGCGATCGATCCGCACGGGCGCGAACTCGTCAACCAAGAGCTCGCCGTCGACGATGGTGGCGCGCACATCTGTCCCCCGCGCGGCGTACACGAGCGTCGAGTAGGGGTCCGGGCCCGTCGCGAGGTGCGGCCGATCCCGATCGACGACGATGACATCCGCGCGCTTGCCGACTTGAATGGATCCGATCTCGGCCTCGAGACCAAGCGTCCGCGCGCCCGCGCGTGTCGCCATCCACACGACATCACGGGCCGTGAGCAGACCCGGCTGGCGCCGCATCGCCTGCAGCGTGGCCGCCGTCCGCATCTCGTCGAACATATCGAGTCGATTGTTGCAGGCCGCGCCATCGGCGCCGAGCGACACGGTGATGCCGCGCGCGCGCATCTCGGGAACGGGCGCGATCCCCGATCCGAGCTTCAGATTCGAGCCGGGGCAGTGCATGACCTTGACGTCGCGGTCGGCCATCATCTGCTGTTCGCGTTCGTCCACCCAGACGCAGTGTGCGGCGCAGAGGCGAGGCGATGCCAGGCGCAGCTCCTCGAGGTACTCGAGGTTCGACAATCCGCCCGATCGTTGCCTGACGATGGCGAGTTCCTCGCGGGATTCCGACGCGTGGGTGTGCACGAGCGAACGGTGGTCTTCTGCGAGCGTCGCCACGGCTTCGAGAAGCTCTCGAGAGCACGAGACGGCGAAGCGCGGTGCGAATGCGGCGCGCACCCGGCCCTCGCCCGCATCCTTCCATCGCTTGTGGATGGCGACGCTCTCGTCGATCGACGTTTGCGTGGACTCCTGGAGTCGCGCGGGTGCGTCGCCTGCGGAGTCCATCATGCATTTGCCGATCGTCGCGCGCAGTCCGCTCTCGAGAATGGCTTCGAAGACGACGTCGGTGTCGTGAACCGTCTCCATCGTCAGCACGGCCGTCGTGCCGCTGCACAAGAGCTCGGTGGCGGCGAGCTGCGCGGACGCGCGCAGCGACGAGGCGTTGTGCGCGGCCTCCATCGGCCACACGCGCGTGCGGAGCCAGTCCATCAGCGTCAGGTCGTCGGCGTAGCCGCGGAACAGCGTCTGGCACAGATGCACGTGCGTCTGAATGAAGCCTGGAAGGACCAGTCCGCCACGCGCGTCGATGACGAGATCGTGCGTGTCGGTGATGTGGCTCGTGACGGCGGCGATTCGACGATCTCGAATCGAAACGTCCCCCTCGACCACGCTGAACCTGTCGTCCATCGTCAAGACGACGCCGTTGCGGATGAGGAGCGACAAATCAGACGTCGCGCTTCGCGAGTTGCGGCGGTGTCCAGCGCATCGCCGCGGGATGCTCCTTGCCGTGCTTGACGGCGATGAGCTCCGCCAGGATGCTGACGGCGATTTCCTGCGGCGTGACGGCGCCGATATCGAGGCCGATCGGCGCGTGGACGCGCTGGAGCATCTCGGCCGGCATCTGCGACTCGACGAGCGCGTCGTAGATGCGGGCGACCTTGGCACGGCTGCCGATCAACCCGAGGTAGCGCAGCTCGCGCGGGGCGAGGGCGCGCAGCGCCTCGAGATCGTTCGTGTGGCCGCGCGTGACGATGACGGCGTAGGCGTGCGACGGGAGATTCGCGCGGTCAATCCACGAGGGAATGTCGTCCACGATGACTTCGGCCGCCGTCGGAAACCGTTCCGCGTTCGCGAATTTCTCGCGGTCATCCACGACGTGCACGCGAAACCCGACCTCGGCCGCCAGGCGCGCGAGGTGATATCCGACGTGCCCGGCGCCGATGATGTACAGCTCGGGCGACGGCTCGATCGGCTCGATGTACACGTCCATCTGGCCGCCGCAGATGAGACCCGTCTCCTGCGCGAAATCGTCCGCAAGCTCGTAGTGCACGACTTCGGGGCGCCGAGTCTTGATCGCCTCGCGGGCTTTCCAGAAGGCGTCGTTCTCGTAGCAGCCACCGCCGATGGTGCCGACGATGCGCCCGTCGCCGAAGACGAGCATCTTCGCGCCGACGCGCTGCGGCGTCGACCCCGTCGTCGCGACGATGGTGACCAGAGCGGCGGATTCGCCGCGCTCCAGTGCATCGGCCACGGCAGCAAACACTTCTCGGTTCATCTGACTGAATTATACGGGGTCCATCCGCGCGCGGCTCACCGGTGCAACTCGCACTGCGCCGTGGGTTCGGTGCCCGCCAGGAACGCCTCGGTGAACGTCTTGGGACACGCGGGGGTTGCCAGCTTGCCGTTCAACGGGTCGATGGCGGCGAAGGTGATGCCGTCGGGGACGTCGAACGGCACGCTCGACCGACCGGCCAGCGCGGCCTTCATGAACTGCGTCCAGATGGGCAACGCGGCCTGCGAGCCGCTCAGTCCGACGGGCTGGTTGTCGTCGAACCCGACCCACACGACAGCCAGGAGCTCGGGCGTGAAGCCCGCGAACCAGGCGTCGCGCAGGTCGTTGGTCGTCCCGGTCTTGCCGGCGGCGTCCAGCGTGAAGCCTGCGCTGCGCGCACCGGCCGCCGTGCCTTCATTCAGCACGCTGCGCATCATGTTGGTGACGAGGAACGTCGTCTGGGGCCGCGCGATCGTGCGCGGTTTGGGCTCCGGCGGGCGCAGGACGTCCTTGCCACCGCTCGTCAGCCGCAGGATGTTCTTCAACGGCCGCTCGATGCCCGCGTTCGGGAAGATCGTATACGCGGTGGCGATCTCATACGGCGTCGCTTCGAAGACGCCGAGCGCGATCGACGGATACGGTCTGGGCGGGTTGCCCACACCAAGCGACTTCCAGAGATCCGAGACGTGGTTGTAACCAGCGGTCTGCGCGACGTGAATCGTGCCCAGATTCCGAGAATGCGCGAGCGCCTGCCGATACGTGATCGGACCGTCGTACTTGCCCTCGTAATTCTCGGGCGTCCACACCTGATCGTCGAACTCGAAGGTTTCCGGCTCGTCGTTCGTGATGGTCGCCGGCGTGACATCGGTGCGGCCGTCGTGCGTCGCCTGCTCGAACGCGCTCAGGTACACGAACGGCTTGAACACGGATCCCGGCTGGCGGCGCGACAGGATCGCGCGGTTGTACTGCGACTGGTTGTAGGACCGTCCGCCGACGAAGGCGAGAATCTCGCCCGTTCGCGGATCGACGGCGATGAGCGCCGCCTCGGCCTTGCCCTTGCGCCTGCGCCGCGACAAGAGCTCGTCCACCTTCGTCAGGCCATCGCGAACCGCGTCCTGCGCGATGCGCTGCAGATGCAGATCGAGCGTGGTGTACACCTCCATCGCCTGATTCGGCACGGTGGTCAGTTTGGAGAACTGATCGGAGATGGTCTGGCCGATGTAGTCCACGAAATACGGCGCCTCCGCTTCGAGCGCGCGTTGCACGACGACGAGCGGTTCCTTCGACGCCTTGTCCGCAGCGGCCTGATCGATGTAGCCCGAGTCCGCCATGGCCTGGAGCACGATGTTGCGGCGGTCGCGACAGCGGTCGGGATTGTTGAAGGGCGACAACGCCGACGGCTGCTGGATGACGCCGGCGATCGTCGCGGCTTCCGCAAGCGAGACGTTGCTGACGTCTTTGGCGAAGAACAGACGCGACGCTTCCGAAACGCCGAACACCGCAAACGACCCGCGCTGTCCGAGTGGGATGTCGTTCAGGTACATCTCGAGGATTTCGTCCTTGGACGCCCGCTGCGTCAACACGATCGAGACCCAGATCTCCAGCAGTTTCCGTTGGAATGATCGCGCGCGCGCCTCCTGCAGCGACATCCCGCCGAACTTCGGGAGGAACACGTTGCGCACCAGTTGCTGCGTGATCGTGCTGCCGCCCCCCAGATACGTCCTCCGGCCGGTGGAGTAGGAGAAGACCGCGCCCATCATGCCGATGGGATCGACGCCGGGATGCTCGTAGAACCGTCGATCCTCGATTGCGAGGACGGCCTGGGTCATGTGCCGCGGGATGACGGCGAGCGCGACCGGACGACGCTTCTCTCGCTCACCGCTCACGAGCGAGCTGAGCACCGGCGCGTCCAGGGCCAGGCGCTCGGCGGGATGGCCGCCGACCTCGAGCTGGAGCACGCGATCGGGCACGCGAACGGTTTGTGGACGCTTCGCCGCCGCACTCCCGGCCGGCGTGGGTCGCTGGAATACGACCTTCACGGTCTCGCCCTTGAATTCGTGACTGCGCGGCACGATGGCCACCGCGCCGGCGCTGACGGCGAACTCGCCGGCCTTGGCGACGTTGACCCGCTGCGCGTAGCCGAGATCGTTCAGACGATCGACGAGCTGCATGGCGGTGAGCGATTGCCCGCGGCGCAGCTCGAGCGGCCTCGCATACACCTTCGGGAGCACCGTCTGTCGTTCGCCGTGCAGCCGATCGTCGATGAGGCCGGCGAACCGCACGTAGTAGTAGCCTGCGGCGAAGCACGCCACCACGAGCGGGATGGCCAGGGCCAGCGCGGTCCACCGCACCCATCGCCGCCGCCAGATCGCGGCGACCCGAATCTTCAGGAGTGCCGTACGGGTTCTCGTCTTCGTCAGACCAGCGCTCCCACGCCGGCCGCCGACCGCGAACTGTCGAGGCGACCGCTAGATGGTGACGATCCAGTGCCGCCCAAGGTCGAGCGGAAGTTCCTCGTCGAGCCGTTCGACGAGCGCCGGCCCGTACTGGTTCAGGAACGACGCAAAGCCGATCGTACGCTCTTGCGCGTGGCCGCTGGGAAAGGCGAGTGCGCGTGCGTGCATGAATTGGCGCCGAAGTGTCTCGTCGCGGCGCTTCGCGGCCGAGATCATCTTGCCATGCAGGGTCTCCAGGTCGTGCTGCATGCGGCCCAGCGTCGACCGCGCGGCGCCTTCGAGTGTCGGGTCGAGCGCGGGCATCGCCTGGATGATGCGCGTCATCTGCGACTCGATGACACGCGCCGCCTCTTCGAAGGAATCCTCGACGATGGGCGGAATCTGTGACTTCAGCAGGTCGTTCAGCGCCGCTTCGTCCTGCGCCTGCAGCGCCTCGAGCGGCATCTTGTAGCGGTTCAGGAACCGTGCCGCCGCGGAGTCCACGAGCGTCGCGCTGGCGCGCGGGTACATCAGAGGCATCGGGACGCGGAAGTGGTTGTAAACGCCACGCAGTTGACCGAGGTACGCAAGCTCGTTGGGCCCCGCGACATAACAGATCGTGGGGAAGATCGTGTCCTGGACGACCGGGCGCAGCAGCACGTTCGGGCTGAATCCAGCCGGCGCTTCGGTCGCCTCCTTCAGGAGCGCTGCCGCCGCGTACGAATCGTCGCCAACGACGAAATGGCCATCCTGATGGCGGATCGGCCGCCGGCCATCCGAGAGGTGAAAGAGCGCCAGGCTCTCGTCCTGCGTATGCACCTGCGCGTGGTAGCCGCGCGCGGTCAGGTCGGTGCCCGCCAGCGCAGCCAGCTTGCCTGTGTGGCCCGGATTGGCGAGCTCTCGCTCGAACACCTGGCTGACCAGCGGCTTCGAGGCCGTGTCCGACGAGTCATATACGACCAGGCCGCGATGGCCGAGCACGTGTTCCATCCATCGGCCGAAGGCCTCGGCCATGCCGATGCCGGGCCCATAAGCGGCGCGAAGGCCCTCGATCACCGAGTCCTTGAACGGCGTCGGCGGCAGAATCTGGCCGAGTTCGTTCAACGCCTTGACGATGGATTCTTCGTCGAGGCGGACGGTTGCGACGGGCATGGGGTCGGCGTTGGGGCGGGCGGGGAGGGCGACGGTGCGGGGCGTGAGAGTCTCGTCGAAGACCGTACACGACCGGACTTCCTCCCAGTCGTGATCCTCCGCGTCAATCCAGAAGACCGCGAGCGCCGGCACCTTGTGATCGCGCGCGACTTGTTCCGCCAGCTTTAGCGCCGTCATCGCTTTGAGCAGCGTGAAGAGCGGTCCGCCGAAGAGACCGGCCTGTTGACCGGTGACGATGGCCACGGTGCGTGGATCGCTCAGCAGCCGGGCGGCGTCACGGGCGGCCGCCGGTGCGTTGCGCCGCGCCTGCTGTGCGCCGATGACTGCCGCGATCTCACTTCGTCGTCGCGGATGCGCCTGCGTGCGCGCAATCGCGTCGGCCCATGCCGAGCGATCCGACGGATCGCCGGAAAAAAACGGCGCAATCGATCGAAAGTCGTAGGCGTAGTCGATGGCGAGCCGGCGCATCCACGGAAAACGGCGCACGTCGACGGGAACACGCACCGAAGGCTCGTCTGTTGGGGCGGATGCGGGGTGGCTGGAGTTGACCGGCACCAGAGAGCCTACTGTCGCAGAGCGTCGCGGAAACTGTCAACCATGTTAAACTTAGGCGCCTTCCTCACAGGAGTTCTTCACTGCTCACAGAACCTGCTGGATCAGCGGCTCCAGACGCGTTCGGACCGTTTCGGGTTCTTCATCAGATTGGTGCAGGCACGCTTGGGCCGGTATTTCGCGCTTATGACGCGCGGCGCGAGCGTCTGGTTGCGGTCAAGCTGTACCGATTGGACCTGCCCCCCGAGCGTGTCCATCAGCTCGTGGCGGAATTCGAGCAGCTGATTGCCGCCGAGTTGAACCATCCGGCCGTCGCGATACCGCTGGCGACGGGCATCACGGGCGTTTCCGTCTATCTCGCGCAGGACTATGTCGCTGCCGAGTCGCTGGATCTGGCGGTTCGCGAATACGGGGCGGCGCCGCCGGCCGACGCCCTCCGGGTCGCCGTGCAGCTCGCCGGCGCGCTGGATCTCGCGGCGGTCGCGAACGTCAATCATGGTGCGCTCCATCCGCGAGACGTCCTCTTGTCCGACGACGAGACACGCCTGACCGGGATTGGCGTGGCGCGCGCGCTCGAAACAGTGGGGATTACCACACCGGTGCGGCGACCCTATACGCCGCTCGAGCGGCGAACGGGTGGCGCCTGGGGTCGTCAGGCGGATGTGTTCAGCCTCGCGACGCTCGTGCACGAGCTGCTGTGGGGCAAACGCGTCGCGGCAGAAGGCGATCATGTCGCGGACAGCCTGACGGACATCCCGGGTGCCCGGCTGAAGCTGCTGCGCGCGGCGTTCACCCGAGCGCTCGCGGAGCGGCCCGAAGATCGGTTCGATTCGGCGCTGGAATTTGCGGAAGCACTCAAGAGTGCGTTTCCGGACGTGCAGCTGAGCGATCCCGCGCCGCCGAAGAAGCGGCCGGCGGCTCCTCGCAAAAGGGAGCCAGCGTCGACGCTGCCGCTCGAGGAACCGGAGCTCGAATTGTCGCCTGCGGTGGAGCAGCCGCCTGCGCCTCCGCCGGCGGTGCCTGACATCAGCGGAATCGGAGCAGTTGCAAACGCTCTCGAGCCTGTCGAACTGGGAGCGTCCGAGGAGCCTTCCGCCGATGCCGAACCTCTCGAACCTCTGGCGGCCCTTGTACCCACTGGCCCCCCGTGAACCCTTTGCACCTCCTGAACCCCTTGTCTCTCGCGAACTCCTCGAACGTCGCGAAAGTCTCGTACCCGTTGAACCTCACGTGCTGTCGGCCGCCGTTCTGGAGCAATCTCGCTCGGCCGTCTGGCCGCTGATGGCCGCCCTCGTCATCGGCCTCGCGATTGGATTCGCAGGCGGATATGGCGTCGGGACGACTCGCGAGCACGCAGTGCCGCCCGTCACCGAGGCGCAGCCTCCGTCGACGGCGCCTGCAGCGGCAGGCCGCGATAGCACAGAGATCGCGCTCGCGCCCAAACCGGGCACCGCTTCGTCGTCGCAGACGCCGGCCGCTCGTCCGCAGGAAACAGGCCCGCCGTCGACGCCCGAACGGCGGGCGGTCTCGGCACCCGAGCGCCGGAGTGCTTCGCGAACCCAGCCTGAACGTCCCCCTGCACGCCCCAGCGAGCGAGCCGCTGCTCCGGTGCCGGCGGGAACCTCGGGCGAGTTCGTCGGCCGCTTGAGCGTCGAGTCGCGACCTTCCGGCGCCCGCGTGTTTCTGGACAACAAACAGATCGGCGTGACGCCGCTCGCGATGCCCAGCATCAAGGCAGGCGAGCACGCGATTCGCCTCGAGCGCGACGGCTACCGTCACTGGACGTCGACCGTGCGCATCGTCGCGGGCGAACCAAGCAGAGTGACGGCCTCGTTCGACAGGCCCTAGCCCAATTTTGGATTTCGGATTGCGGATTGCGGATTGGAGTCATGGTGAGCGTGCGATCGAAGGATGGAAAACGGCGATGAAGGATAGAAAACGGCGATGAGTGTGGAAGCGATCCTGGCCCTTGAAGACGGCACGTGGTTCCGCGGAGAGGCGGCTGGAGCTGAAGGCGAAGCCCGCGGCGAGGTTGTTTTCAACACGTCGATGACGGGATATCAGGAGGTCCTGACCGATCCGTCCTACGCCGGACAGATCGTCACGATGACCTGTCCGGAGATCGGCAACTACGGCGTCTCGAACGAAGACGTCGAGTCGCGTGCCCCGCAGGTTGCCGGCTTCATCATGCGCGACGAGTCACCAGTCGCGAGCAACTGGCGCGCGGACGGAACCCTGCGCGACTACCTCGTCGCGAATCATATCGTGGCGATTTCCGACATCGACACGCGCGCGCTGACGCGTCACCTCCGATCGGGCGGTGTGCTGCGCGGCGTCATCGTGACGGGCGATCAGCTGGATCCGCGGGCGCTCGTCGAACGCGCGAAGTCGATTCCGACGATGGAAGGGTCGGATCTCGTGCGCGACGTGACCACCGACAAGGCATTCGACTGGCCGCAGGAAGACCCGGACGAGTTCGGCATCGCACCGGTCCGTCGGGCGAAACGGCGGTTGAAGATCGCTGCCTACGACTACGGAATGAAATGGAACATCCTCCGCCGGTTGAGCGCGCACGGCTGTGACGTCCGCGTGTACCCCGCGCGGGCACCCGCGTCGCAGCTCCTGGACACGAAGCCCGACGGCGTGTTCCTGAGCAACGGGCCCGGCGATCCCGCGCCGCTGACGTATGCGATCGACAACGCGAAAGCGCTCGTCGCGTCAGACGTTCCGGTGTTCGGCATCTGCCTGGGTCATCAGATCCTCGGCCTCGCGATGGGTGGCGACACATACAAGCTGAAGTTCGGCCACCGTGGCGCGAATCATCCGGTGAAGAAGCTCGAGACCGGCAGGATTGAAATCACATCGCAGAACCACGGCTTCGCCGTCGATCCCAAGTCGCTCCCCGACGACGTGGAGGTCACGCATCTGAACCTGTACGATGGCACGGTCGAGGGCCTCCGGCATCGCGAACGCCCGGTGTTCTGCGTGCAATACCATCCCGAAGCATCGCCGGGCCCGCACGACGCCGACTACCTCTTCGATGACTTCCTGGAGCTGATTGAGAAACGTGGCTAGCGTGGCCGGCGCCACTGGAGCCGTGGGCAAGGGCCCCGGAGTGAGTCCGGGGGGCAGGGGCCCCGGAGTGAGTCCGGGGGGCAGGGGCCCCCGGAGTAAGTGACTGACGCGACATGCCGAAACGCACCGACATCAAACGTGTACTCATCATCGGGTCTGGTCCGATCGTGATCGGCCAGGCGTGTGAATTCGACTATTCGGGCAGCCAGGCGTGCAAGGCGCTGAAGGCCGAAGGCCTCGAGGTCGTCCTCGTCAACAGCAATCCGGCGACGATCATGACGGATCCGGAACTGGCGGATCGCACGTACGTCGAGCCGCTCACACCAGAGGTGCTCGCCGCCATCATCGAGCGCGAGCGGCCGGACGCGCTGCTCCCCACGGTCGGCGGCCAAACCGCGCTCAACCTCGCCGTCGATCTGGCGGCGGCAGGGACGCTCGAAAAGTACAACGTCAAGCTGATTGGCGCGTCAATCGAGGCGATCAAGGTTGCGGAGGATCGCCAGCGGTTCAAGGACGCGATGCGCGAGATCGGACTGGACGTCCCGCAGAGCGGCCTCGCGCGATCGACGGCCGAAGCGGTGGACCTGGCGCGGACGCTCGGCTTTCCGATCGTCATCCGTCCGTCCTTCACGCTCGGAGGCGTCGGCGGCGGCATTGCGTACAACATCGAGGAATTCCGGGAGCTGGCCGAGCGCGGGCTCGAGCTCAGTCCGGTCCACGAAGTGCTGATCGAGGAATCGGTCATCGGGTGGAAGGAATTCGAGCTCGAGGTCATGCGCGACGTCGCGGACAACTTCGTCGTCATCTGCTCGATCGAGAACATCGACCCGATGGGCGTCCACACAGGCGACAGCATCACCGTCGCGCCCATCCTGACGCTGACCGACAAGGAATATCAGCGCATGCGCGACGCCGCGCGGCGCATCATCAGCAGAGTCGGCGTCGAAACCGGTGGGTCGAATATCCAGTTCGCCGTCGATCCGGCGAACGGCCGGATGGTCGTCATCGAGATGAACCCGCGCGTATCGCGGTCGTCCGCGCTGGCGTCGAAGGCGACCGGTTTTCCGATCGCCAAGATCGCGGCCAAGCTCGCGCTCGGGTATCACCTCGACGAGATTCCGAACGACATTACGCGCCTGACGCCAGCGTCCTTCGAGCCGACAATCGACTACGTCGTCGTCAAGATTCCGCGGTGGAACTTCGAGAAGTTCCCGCAGGCCGATCGCACGCTGACCACGCAGATGAAGTCGGTCGGCGAGGCGATGGCGATCGGGCGGACGTTCAAGGAAGCGTTCATGAAGGGCGTGCGCTCGCTCGAGCTGGGGCGCAGCGGACTCCTGTTCGCGCCCGCGGATGCCGACCGCGATGGAACGGGCGTCGACGGCGCCGAGGACGATGCGAGTCTCAGAAAGCGGCTGGCGATTCCCAACGATCGACGGATGTGGGACTTGTTCCGTGCCATCGGTCGAGGCTGGAGCGTCGATCAGATTCACGAGATCACGAAAATCGATCCGTGGTTCCTTCAGCAGTTCGTCGAGATCGCGGAGATGCGGAAGCAGGCCGAAGCGGCAGGCCTCGATGGACTGGATGCCACGGCGATGCGCCGTCTGAAGCGCGCCGGGTTCGGCGATCAGGAACTCGCGCTCGCTGTCGACTCGAACGAGTCAACCGTGCGCGAGCGTCGGCTCGCCGCGGGACTGAAGCCTGTCTACAAGCGTGTGGACACGTGCGCCGCCGAGTTCGAATCGTTCACACCGTATCTCTACAGCGCCTACGAGCCGACGGGCCGGGGCGCCGGGGCCCCCGGATTGAGAGCGGGGGGGGAAGGGGTCCCCGGATTGGGAGACCGGGGGGAAGGGGCCCCCGGATTGGGAGACGAAGCTTATCCCAACGCGCGCGACAAGGTCGTGATCCTCGGGAGCGGACCGAACCGAATCGGGCAGGGGATTGAGTTCGACTACTGCTGCTGTCACGCGGCCTTCGCGCTGAAGGAAGAAGGCCTCGAGACCGTCATGATCAACTGCAATCCCGAGACCGTCTCGACCGACTACGACACCGCAGACCGGCTGTACTTTCAGCCGCTGACGTTCGAGGACGTCATGGCCGTCATCGACACCGAGTGCTCGGCCGGTGGCGATGTGTCGTGTCTGGTCCAGTTCGGCGGACAAACGCCGCTGAAGCTCGCGCTCGCGTTGCAGCATGCGGGTGTCAAGATTCTGGGGACGTCGCCCGACTCGATCGATCTCGCCGAGGATCGCAAACGGTTCGCGACGCTTCTTGCGGACCTCGACATCACGCAGCCCGCGAGCGGGACCGCCACGTCACGGCAGGAGGCGCGTGACGCCGCTGCGACGATTGGATTTCCGGTCGTCGTCCGTCCTTCGTACGTGCTCGGTGGTCGCGGCATGGCCATCGTTTACGACGTCGTCACGCTCGATCGCTACATGACGCAGGCGGTGGACGCCTCGCCGGAGCATCCGGTCCTGGTGGACAGGTTCCTCGAGGACGCCTTCGAATTCGACGTGGATGCCGTGGCCGACGCGACCGGCGTCGTGGTCATCGGCGGCATCATGGAGCACATCGAAGAAGCCGGCATTCATTCCGGCGACAGCTCCTGCGTCGTGCCGCCGTTCATCTGTCCCGAACGGCATCTGCAGACGATCCGCGACTACACGCGGCGCATCGCACGGGCACTCAAGGTCGTCGGCCTGATGAACGTGCAGTACGCGATCAAGGACGACGTCGTGTACGTGCTCGAGGTGAATCCGAGGGCGTCGCGGACGATTCCCTATCTGTCGAAGGCCGCCGGCGTGTCGCTTGCCAAGGTGGCCGCCAAGGTGATGGCCGGCCGCACGCTCGCGGATCTGGGATTGACCGAAGACCTTCAGGTGGCCGGGACGTTCGTCAAGAGCCCTGTGTTTCCGTTCGTCCGTTTCCCCGGCGTCGATACGCTGCTCGGGCCGGAAATGAAGTCGACCGGCGAGGTGATGGGCGGCTCCACGAATTTCGGTGTGGCGTTCGCGAAGGCCCAGCTTTCGGTGGGCCACCGGCTCCCGCAGAGCGGGACGGCGTTCGTCAGTGTCAACAATAAGGACAAGGCGAACCTGCTGCCGATCGCGCGCGATCTGGCGGAGCTCGGTTTCCAGCTGGTCGCGACGCGCGGAACCGCCGCCTACCTGCGCGCGTACGGCCTGAACGTTGACGTCGTATACAAAGTCAACGAAGGTCGGCCGAACATCGCGGACGCGATCGTCAACCGCAAGGTCGACATCATTATTAATACGCCGCTCGGCCGCGAGTCCTTCTTCGACGACCGCACGGTCCGGCGGGCCGCGATGATGCATGAAGTATCGTGCATCACGACGCTGACTGGCGCCGCCGCCGCCGTACAGGCGATTCGCGCCTTGCGGCGGCAGGGGCTCGGCGTCCGCGCGCTCCAGGACTACTACGCGGGAATCGCCGCCGAGAAGGTCTGACGCTGCTGCAAATTCTGCATCAGCGCGAGCGCGTGCCCACCGCCCGTCGATAGAAACCACCCGCATCGAAGCTTGCATGCGCGACCGCCGTGCGCTACGCGGCCGCGCCCCCATCGATCGCGCTATTGTCCGGCGCCGTGTCAGGACTGCTCGTCGACGACTTCGTTTCAAGGTTCGCGATCGCCGCAGCGGCGGTTGTCGTGGCGGCGATTCTGGCGACGACGTCGAATCGGCGGCCGGTCCTCGAGTGTGCGGTCGCCTCCGTCTTCTTCATCGGCGGCGTGTGCCTGTCAGCCGACGCCTGGCAGCGCGCCTGGCGCCCGCCGCTTCGCGCAGCCTTCGAGGATATCGCCCGGAGAGAGCGCGCGGAGGCAGAAGCGGCCGGGCAGCGCCGCCCCCTGGACGACGAAGTCAGCGCGACGCTCGAAGGCGTGCTGCGCAGCGATGCTTCTCCGGGAGAAGCCGGAGTGTCGCTGAGCCTCGCGGTCGAGCGCGTCAACCAGGAGGCCGAAGGCCAGTCCTCTCTCGGCGGCGTGCTCCTCACCGTCACCGGCGAGCTCGCCCGCGACCATGCCGGCGAGTGGCGTGCCGGCCGCCGCATCCGGCTTCCGGCCCGTCTCCACCGCGCCCAACGCTATCTCGACCCCGGCGTTCCCGATGGCGAGCGTGCACTGGCCAGGCGCGGCACGACCCTCGTCGGGACCGTCAAGAGCGCCGCCCTCGTCGACCTCCTGGCGCGGGCCGCGTGGTGGGACGAAGCGGTTTCCGGCGCGCGCGCTTTTTCGCGTGCGGCGCTGGCGAACTCCGTCGATCGCTTCAGCCCCCGGTCGGGCGGGATCGTCGCCGCGATCGTCATCGGGGATCGCAGCCGCCTAGAGTCCGACGTCCAGCGCCGGCTGCAGGAGGCCGGCACCTATCACGTTGTCGCCATTTCGGGTGGCAACATCGCGATCCTCGCAGGCGTCCTGCTGTGGGCGTTTCGATGGGTCGGCTGGTTCGGTCGGTCCGCGATGCTGGCCGCGATCGTCCTCATCGTCGGCTACGCGCGGTTTGTTGGCGGCGGCGCGTCCGTCGATCGCGCCGCGGTCATGGCCGTCGTCTACTTTGGCGCGCGAGTGTTCGATCAGCGCAGTCCACCGCTCAACGCCCTCATCGTCGTCGCGGCAGTCCTGGTGGCTGTGGATCCGCTGTCGGTCGCGGATCCTGCGTTCGTACTCACGTGCGGCGCGACCCTCGCGATCCTCGTGGCGGCACCGCTCACCGATCCAGTCTTGCGCAGCCGCCGGCTGGCCGCCGTCGCCGCGATCGCCGTGGCGTCGGCGGCCGCGGAGGTGTTGCTGCTGCCGGTTGGTGCGGTGTTCTTCGCCCGCGTGACGTTTGCGGGTCTCGTGCTGAACATGCTGGCGATTCCGCTCATGGGCGTCGCGCAGATTGCCGGGATGCTGGTCGTGCCGGCGGCGATGGTCTCCTCGTCGCTGGCGCTCGTGGCCGGATTCGTCGCTCATCTTGGCGCCAGCGGACTGGTGTGGTCGGCGGATCTCGTGCGGTTGATGCCCGCGCTGACCTGGCGTGTCGCGCCGCCCTCTGCCGGGGCGTGCGGGCTCTACTACACGGGGCTGGCGATCGGGTTCGTCGGCTGGAGCGCCAGACGAGAACGGTTCGGCAGTCATGAGCCACCGTTTCGAGCGAGGTTGCGCGTTTGCGGGATCGCCGTCTGGGCCGTGGCGGCCGTCTGGATTCTCTGGGATCCGGGAAGCGTCATCACGGCTCGCGGTGATGGCCGACTGCACGTCACGTTTCTCGACGTCGGGCAGGGCGATTCGATCTTCGTCGTGTTTCCGCAAGGGTCGACGCTGCTCGTGGACGCCGGCGGACTCGGGTTCGCGGCTGGCTTCGACATTGGCGATCGCGTCGTCGCGCCGGTGATCCGGGCGAGCGGCTACCGGCAGATCGGGCGTCTTGCGCTGACGCACGGAGATCCCGACCACATCGGCGGCGCGCTGTCAGTCCTCCGTGAGTTCCGGCCGAAGGAGGTCTGGGAAGGGATTCCCGTCCCGCGGTCGGACGCGCTGGCGGCGGTTCGTGTCGAGGCGCAGTCGCTCGGCGCGCGATGGAGGAACGTCTACGCCGGCGACGCCATCCGCATCGACGACGTCGATGTCATTGCTCGACATCCGGAGCCGGCCGACTGGGAGCGGCAGAAGGTCAGGAACGACGATTCACTGGTGCTTGAGATCCGATGGCGTGACGTATCGATTCTGCTGACCGGAGACATCGGACGCGTGCCGGAAGCCTCGGTGGCGTCTTTGATGTCCGCCGCGATACCAGCGGCTCCCGTTCGGGTGCTCAAGATTCCTCATCACGGGAGCCTGACGTCCAGCTCCGTGCAGTTCGTGAACGCTCTCCAACCGCACATTGCCATCGTCAGCGCTGGACGCGCGAATCATTTCGGGCATCCAGTGCCGGAAGTGCTGGAGCGCTATCGGGCCGTGGGAGCGGAGATCTTCCGAACGGACCGGGACGGGGCGGTGTTGGTGGAGACGGATGGACGAACCCTGACAGTCCGGAGCCACGAAAACACGAAATAAAGGGCCACGAAAGCACGAAAACGTAAAATCGGTCATCACAAGTGCGCGCCGGCACATTGAAAGGCAAACATGCTCCAGATACCGACAAGACTCAGCGTCACTACCGAGGAACTGATCCACGAAACGATTGGCTGCTGCATCGAAGTCCACAAGAGCCTCGGCCCGGGGCTCGTCGAAGTCGCCTATGAGCGGGCGGTTTGTTTCGAATTGGCGGACCGCGGCGTTCGCTTCGAGTGCGAGACAACAGTGCCAATCACATATCGCGGCAGGCCCATCTACACTCACAGGTTGGATATCGTCGTGGGTGAATCGATTCTGCTGGAACTAAAGGCTGTTGAACGCCTGATCCCGCTCCATACCGCGCAGGTGCTGAGTTGTCTCCGGGCTGCGAAGTTGCCTGTGGCGCTCCTGATCAACTTCAACGTCCCGGTTCTTCCGGAAGGAATCAAGCGGGTGATAGCCCGGAGTTGACGTCACTTGGAATCCTCTCGGGACCTTGTGTTTTCATGGTTGTGTTCTCGGTTAGTGAACTGATTTTGTTTCGTGTTTTCGAGATTTCGTGGCTCTGGTGTTCGCGTTTCGACCTGATCGGTGCCCAGCCGCGCTTTCGCCGCCTGCCACTCCTGCTCGAGCTCCTGAATCGTCAGTTCCCTCATCCGCCTGTCCTTCGTGGCGAGGTGCGTTTCCATGTCGGTGAACCGCCGCGTGAACTTCTCATTCGCCTTCCGGAGCGCCGTCTCCGGCTCGATGTTCAGTTTTCGCGCGAGGTTCGCGATCGCGAACAACAGGTCGCCGAGTTCGTCTTCAGCCCGCTCCGGATCGGTCGAAACCTCCCGGAGCTCGTCGACCTCCTCCTGAATCTTCGCGACGACGTCCTCAGGGCGCGTCCAGTCGAAGCCGACTGACGCGGCGCGCGTCCCGATGTGAAACGCGCGCAGCAGCGACGGCAGGGCGGGTGCGATGCCGGCCAGGAGGGTCTTCGTGGCGGCTTTGCCCGCGGCTGCGCGTTCCTGCGCCTTGATCTCCTCCCACCGCACCTTCACCTGACCGGAATCTTGGAGTGCGGGCTCGCCCGCGTCCCGCTTGAAGACGTGGGGATGCCTGCGGATGAGCTTGTCGGTGATGGCGTTGATCGAATCGGTGACGGTGAAACGTCCCGCTTCGCTCTCCAATTGGCCCAGAAACACGGCCTCGAACACGTGATCGCCAAGTTCCTCGCGCAAGGCGTCGTGATCGCCGCGGTCGATGGCGTCGACCACTTCGTAGGCCTCCTCGAGGACGAACGGCTTCAGGGTGTCGAGGGTCTGCTCGCGATCCCAGGGGCATCCGCCGGGTGCGCGGAGCGTCGCCATCGTCTCGACGAGCCTCGCAAACGCCAGACCTGCGCGATCGGATTCGGACATGCGGAGCATCTTACAAAGTTCGCGCTTCCCACGTTTTCACAGAGTCGCCTGTGAGCTTGAAGATTGTCGAATCGCGCGTATCCGAGTGTCTGTTAAGATTTCCGGGATCGGCCGACAATCCCGCTGAGCGAGGAGAGTTCCATGAAGTTGCGCCCCGCACTGTGCGCTGGACTGCTCTCGTTGTTGATGGTCGCTCGCATCGCGACTCTTTCCGCGCAGACTGATCCTCGTCAGATTCTCGCAGGCATGATCCTGCAGAGCCAGACCGGCCGTCCCAACCCGCTGTGGTACGGCCAGGAATTGTGGCAGACCATCGCGGTGCAGACTGGCAACACCGGCTACTATCCCCAGCTCGCGCAGCTTGGCCTCGTCCAGAACATCATCGTCACGCAGCAGCTTCCGCTTCCCGCCGGCGTGCTGTACGCTATGTCGGCGCAGCACCAGTTCGGCGTGTCGTACTGGGTCTTCGGCATCAGCAGCCTCACGAATCGAATCGAATACGCCAGCTTTGTCTATGGTCCGAACGCGGTGCCGTATCAGCTTCCGGGAGTTCAGTCAGCGGCGCCAGCGACGCCGGCCCCGGCGCCCTCGGTGGGGAATCCCGCCAGCCCGAGCGCTGGCAAGTCCGCCAAGAGCAAAGCGGCTCCGCCCAAGGCCGACGATGACGCGGGTTCCACGCCCCCTGCCGCACAGTCCGAAGCCTGCAAGAAATTCCCCAACATGTGCACCGAGAGGCGGTAGGTATGTGCACGAGGCGTGTCGTGCTGCGTTCGGGGTTGTTCGCGGCCGCCGCATGGGTCGCGGCGAAATCCCCGGCTCTCGCTCAGGGTGCATCGCGACGGAGGCAGCACGGCTGCTTGCTGGAGCCCGGCGCAGCCACGAGGTACATGAACGGCGCCACGTCGCTGCGTCTGAACGAGACGGGACACGAAAAAGTCATTCCCAATTCAGGTGACCCTGACCTTGACTTCGCTCTCGTCCAGACGTTATCCAACATCGCCGACGAGTTCGGTATTCTCCCGGGGTTCGCGTACTACGACGACTTCGAGTTTCCAAATGCATTCGCGACTGCCGACGTCAATGCCGTTCTGCGGAATCCCGACGGAACCGTGCTCTTCGGCAAGCGGCTTCTGAAGAAGCTGCTCGCGACGCCTGAGAACCCAGATGTCGCAATAATCGCCGTGTGCGCGCACGAATTCGGTCACATCCTTCAGCTCAAGCGGAACCTAAGGGGGCGCGTCCTCGCCGGCCAGCGCACCAACAAGCGGATCGAGCTTCAGGCGGATTTCTTTGCGGGCTACTACTCGGGCATTCGGAAGCGCCAACAACCGAGCTTTCCGGCGGCCGTGTTCGCGTTGACGCAGTTCAATTTCGGCGACGACGATGTCGACGCGCGCGAGCATCACGGGACGAGCGCGGAGCGCGGCGCAGCTATCGAGCACGGGTACATGGCGTCGTACCGCGATCGCCTTCCGCTCGACGAAGCGGTCGAAGTCAGCGTCAAGTACGTGACGCAGCTGTAGACCCCGTTGACGACGTCGGGTCCGTCGTCGCCTAATCAGGCATGGCGAGCATGCGCGTCACCCGCCATCGGCCGCCAGTCTGCTGCCACACGAACGTCAGCGCATCGTGCAGGACGTCGTCGTTCGCCAGTACCAGCGCCCAGCCAGCGGGCTCGACGATGTCCGTCCGTAGAAAGTCCTGACCGCTGATGACCTGCGCATCCGCGGAACGCGTGGCCTTGAACGGACCGGTGCTGACTGGCCGGCGAGGAAGTTCGCCGTAGCGAGGGTGGGCCGGGTCGCCGTGGCCGACGTCATTGGCGGCCGCATGATCGTCCAGCAGCTGCATGGTCAGGAACTTGCCGCACCACTCGTCGACCGCGCCGGCGGCTGTCATTCGAGGCTCGTCGGGGAACTGCGAGGCGATGGCTGAGACGTCGACATACTTCAGCGCGCCGCCAACGTCGCGGCGGGTGAGCCAGAGCTGAAGGAAGTCGCCCGCGGCTGCGAGGAGTGCGTCCTCGTCAGCAGGGGCGAGTCTGGCGGCGCCCCGCGAGTTCGTCATCGGCGGTGACAATGTCTTGATGTGCAGCTTTCGGCTTTCGCTCGCGGACTGATGCAATTCTCGCGGGCGTTCGGGAATGTAGCGCGCAGCCCAAGTCTGTTTCTCGTCGGCGGTCCTCGCTGTTGCGAACGCTCGCACGATCGGTTCGAGGCTCGCCCACGACGCGGCGGGCTTGCGGCGGAATCGCGGATTCTGGTTCAGGAATCGCTCGAGCAGCAGGTAGGTCTGGCGCGCGACGTCAACGGTTTCGTCGGGGTGGAGAGGTGTCAGGTCGGCGTCGTGACTCTTCCATCCGCCACGCGGCCGCGGATGCGCCGAGATCAGATTCGGCTTCAGGTTGTACGGGATATCGGGCACGCCCTGATGCGACCACGAGTCCTGGAACGGATGCAGCCCTTCGCCAAGCGCCAGCAGCGCCGTTGCGGAATCGCCGGGGTTCATCGCCGCCTCGACTGCCTTGCGCGCCGACGGACTGTTTGGCGCGACCGCTCGTCTGAGGGGCGGACTGGGAAGCGGGGCATCGCTCGGAAAATGTTTCAGCTGAAGGTCGCGCGCGGCGCCGGTGTCGTTGCTCAGTACCGATCCAGAGCACGGTCGGAATCGCGCTCGTGTGCTCGCTGTCGTCGTAGCTCTGATCGCCCCTCGCGATCTCGTCGGCATCGTTGCGCGAGAAGCCTGCCTGTGTGGCGAGCCAGAACGTCAGGCCGTAGTGGAGATCCTCCTCCCACGCCGTCACTCGCGGTGCGGACGCGACGACGAAGGCGGTCACAGCCGCGCACGCGGTGGCGCAGAGTCGGTCCCGGGAAGCAGACATGGGGGCCTTGCGGCTCGATTGTAGCCGACCCGGAGACCGTCGGGCGTGCGTGATTGGCGGCCGGGTGGTGGCGCGAGTACACTTGTGGATTGGGGACTCATCAGGACCGATGCCAGAACAACAGAAGCTGACGTTCGTCTCGTTCGTGCTGTCGCTGGCCAGCAGCGCGGCCATCCATTTCGGCGATCTTCCAGATCCGTCGGGGAGCACGTCCGAGCCGAACCTCGAGGGTGCCGCACAGATGATCGAAATCCTGGCCCTGCTCGAGGAGAAGACGAAAGGCAATCTGACGGCCGAGGAGCGTCAGTTGCTCGAACAGGTGCTCTACGAGCTGCGGATGCGTTTCGTCCAGGGCCTGGCCGACGAGAAACGGATCATCACCCCGTGATCGCGGCCGCGCGTCGAGGGCGTCCCATCGTCTCCCGTTTCACGTGATGCGCGTCACCGTTCTCGGCAGTGGCACTTCGAACGGCGTGCCGGCAATCGGCTGCGCCTGTGCCGTCTGCACCTCCACGGATCCGCACGACCATCGCACCCGGCCCTCGATCGTCATCGAACTCGACGAGACGGCGAAGCCGCAGTTCGCGCAATCGGTGCGGTCGATTCTGGTGGACACCTCGACGGACTTGCGCAGTCAGGCGCTGGCCAATGGCGTCAATCGGGTGGACGCGATTCTGTTCACCCATGCCCACGCGGATCACATCTTCGGTCTCGACGATGTCCGGCGCTACAACCAGATGCAGCGGAGCTCGATCGCGTGCTACGCGGACGGGCACACCGTGCGCGATCTGCGTCGCATCTTTTCGTATGTCTTCGACCCGCCGATGCAGAAGGGCGGGGGGATTCCGCAGCTCACGCTCTTTCCAATCGCCGGCACGTTCACGCTCGGCGGCGTGGAGATTGTCCCGATCCCGCTCATGCACGGCGTGCTGCCCGTGCTTGGGTTTCGCATCGGCTCGTTCGCCTACCTGACCGACTGCAACCGGATTCCGGACGCGTCGTGGCCGCTCCTGACGGAGGACCGCGGCGTTTCAACGGTCATCATCGACGCGCTGCGGCACCGTCCGCACTCGACGCACTTCAGCGTCGCGGAGTCGCTCGAAGCCATCGCGCGCCTTGGGGCGTCGCGCGCGTACTTCACGCACATCTGTCACGATCTGCCGCACGCCGAAACGAGCGCCCAACTGCCGCCCGGTGTGGCGCTGGCCTATGATGGCCTGGTGCTGAACGTCTGATGGACGTCATCCATTTCCCCGACGATCCGCGGCCGTCGAAATGGAACGCGCCCGTTCTCGCGCTGGGCAACTTCGACGGCCTGCATCGGGGGCATCGCAAGATCCTCGATCGCATCCGCCGCGTCGCCACCGAACGCGGCGCGACCGCCGTCGTCATGACCTTCGACCCGCATCCGCCGCGGATCGTCAGGCCCGACAAGGCGCCGCCGCTCCTGATGACGACGGCGCAGAAGCTGGAGATGCTGGCGGACACGGGCGTCCAGGGCGCCGCAGTCGTGCGGTTCACACCTGAGCTCTCGCGCTGGGATCCCGAGATGTTCGTGAAGACCGTGCTGGTGGACTGGCTCCGCGTCTCGGAGGTCTGGGTCGGCGCCAACTTTCTCTTCGGGCACGACCGCGCGGGCAACGTCACGATGCTGCGGGGGCTCGGGGCGCGCTACGGCTTCAACGCCGAAAAGATCGATCCCGTACGCTACAAGGACTTCGTCGTCAGCAGCACGCGGATTCGACGGCTCGTGGCTGAAGGGCGCGTTGACGAAGCGGGCGCGCTCCTGGGCCATCAGTACTTCATCGACGGGACGATCGTCCATGGGGCACATCGAGGCCGGACGATCGGGTTTCCGACAGCCAACCTGTGCACGGACAACGAGCTTCTTCCGCCGCACGGCGTGTACGCGACGACGGCGCGAATCGGCGCGGTTGTGCACCCGTCGGTGACCAACGTCGGGACGCGGCCGACCGTCGATTCGTCGGGAGCCACGACGGTCGAGACGCACGTGTTCAATTTCAATCGGGAGCTGTACGGCCAGGCGGTCCGGATCGGTTTCGTCCAGCGCATGCGGGACGAGCGGACGTTCGACTCGCTCGACGCGCTGCGCATGCAGATTGACGCGGACGTCCGGGCCGCGCGCGTGCTGTTCGGTCGGCTTTCACTGTAAAATCGCGCATCGTGGCAGCCCATGAGTTCGTTTTCGCGCTCCAGCTGTCCGACGAGCCCCATTTCGACGCCATGCTCGCCGAAGTCGCACGCACGCTGCTGGTGCACGTCGGCTTTGGTGCGGCGGCCACGGAGGAACTGCGAACGGCCATGCGAGCCTGGTTGAAGTCGTCGGCGCCGGCCGGACACCCCCGATGCGACGTCAGCTTCCGCGCGCATTCCGGGCAGCTGCAGATCACAATCACGTACGCGGGCGGGGCCGAGTGGCGGACCTCGCGTCCGCTTCCCTGACCGCGGGTCCTGACGGCTTTCAGCTCCGATGCGCCTCTATAACACGCTGACCCGAACCGAAGAATCGTTTGCGCCGACGACTGACAACACGGTCCGCATGTACACCTGCGGGCTCACTGTCTACGCGAGGGGCCACATCGGAAATTTCCGGACGTTCGTCTGCGTCGACGTCCTGCGACGGACGCTGAAGCATCTGCTCGGCTACAAGGTCCGCCAGGTCGTGAACTTCACCGATGTGGACGATCGCACGATCCTCGGTGCGCAGAAGGCGGGCATGGATTTGAGGGCCTATACCGATCAGTACATCGCCATGTTTCGCGACGATGCGCGTGCGCTCGGACTCGAGGAAGTGGAAGAGCGGCCGCGCGCCACCGACCCGGCCAATCTTCAGGCGATGGCCGATCTGGTCAAGGCACTCGAGCGGAACGGCCACACGTATCGAAGTGACGGCTCGATCTATTTCAAGATCTCGACGCTGCCGGGATACGGTCGGCTGGCCCGGCTCGATCACGACGGGATGAAGCCGGGCGCGCGCGTCGACACCGATACCTACGCGAAAGAGGACGCCCGCGATTTCGTGCTCTGGAAGGCCGCGAAGCCGGACGAGCCGACGTGGGATCTGATCGACCCACCAGGCCGCCCCGGCTGGCACCTGGAATGCTCGGCGATGGCGCTGCGGCTGCTCGGCGAACCGCCGATCGATCTTCATGCCGGCGGCATCGACCTCATCTTTCCGCACCACGAGAACGAGATCGCCCAGAGCGAAGGCGCGACTGGAAAGCCGTTCGCGCGATTCTGGATGCACGTCGAATACCTGATCGTCGACGAACAGAAGATGTCGAAGTCGCTCGGCAACACGTACACCATTCCAGACGTCGTCGCGAAGGGATTTCGGCCGTCGTCCGTTCGCCTGCTCCTGCTGTCGGCACACTATCGCAAGCAGTTGAACTTCACGTGGGAGAGCCTGCAGGGCGCCGAAGAGTCCCTCCGGCGGCTGCTGGACTGCCTGACTCGCGTCGACGCCGTGAGCAGGGAAGGGACGCATCCGGAGATGGCCGAGCGAGTCAAGGCAGCGCGTGCGGCGTTTTCGGAGGCCATGCAGGACGACCTGAACACCGCGGCGGCGCTGGGCGCGATCTTCGATCTCGTCCGCACGGTGAACTCGGCGATCGACGCTGGCGCATTTGGAAAGGGCGATGCGCCCGTCGTCCACGACGCGTTCGACGAGTTCGATGCCGTTCTCGGCGTCATCAGCTTGAGGCGCGCGGAGGAAGCGCAGCCGCCGGTGCCGGTTGCCGAAATCGAACAAGCCATCGCAGATCGACAGGCCGCCAGGCGGCGTCGCGACTTCGCGGCCGCGGACAGAATCCGCGCCGACCTGCTCGCGCGCGGAGTGATCCTCGAGGACGGACCAGGCGGAACGCGGTGGAAGCGCAAATGAACGAGACGAGACCTGTCATCAGGACGCCGCTGCCGGGGCCGAAGGCCAAGGCGCTCATCGAACGCGACGGCGCCGTCGTGTCCCCGTCGTACACGCGCGGGTATCCGCTGGCCATCGCACGCGGCTACGGGTCGATGGTCGAGGACGTGGACGGCAACGTGTTCCTCGACTGCGCGGCCGGCATCGCCGTCAACTCCACCGGCCATTCGCACCCGGACGTCGTTCGCGCGATTACCGAGCAGGCGGGGAAGTTCCTGCACATGTCGGGGACGGACTTCTATTACGAGCCGCAGGTGCGGCTGGCGGAGGAACTGTCCGCGATTTCACCGATCGCCGGCGGCTCTCGATCGTTCTTCGGCAACTCGGGCACCGAGGCGGTTGAAGCGTGCCTCAAGCTCGCGCGCTATTCGACCGGACGGCAGAATCTCATCGCGTTTTTCGGCGGGTTCCATGGCCGAAGCATGGGATCGCTGTCGCTGACCGCCAGCAAGGCGATTCAGCGTCGCGGATTCGGGCCGCTCCTGCCCGGCGTGTATCACGCGCCGTACGCCGACTGCTATCGCTGTCCGCTCGGCTTGAAGTCCGACAACTGTGCGGCCGAGTGTCTCGACTTCATCGATCATCAGCTCTTCGTTCATCTCGTCTCGCCAGACGAGGTCGCCGCCATCGTCGTCGAGCCGATCCAGGGAGAAGGCGGCTACGTCGTCGCGCCCGACCAGTTCATGCAGCGGTTGCGCGATCTGACGACCGCGCACGGCATCCTGCTCGTGGACGATGAAGTGCAGTCGGGGATGGGGCGGTCGGGGAAGATGTTCGCGATCGAGTACGCGGGCGTCGAGCCCGACATGGTCGCGATCGCAAAAGGCATCGCGTCGGGGCTTCCGCTGGGCGTGGCCGTCGCGAGGAAAGGCCTCATGGCCTGGCCGCCCGGGTCGCACGCGAGCACGTTTGGCGGCAACCCGGTCTCGTGCGCGGCGGCCATCGCGACGATTCAGCTGCTCAAACGCGAGCTCATGAACAACGCGGCAGTTGTGGGTGCGCACCTGAAAGCCGGCCTCGAGGCGTTGATGGACAAGCACGCGATCATCGGCGACGTCCGCGGCCGCGGTCTCATGGTCGGTGTGGAGCTCGTCCGCGATCGACTGACGAAGGAGCGCGCCACCCGGGAACGCGACGCGGTCGTGTCCGCGGCGTTTGCCCGCGGGCTTCTCGTCCTCGGGGCGGGGAAGAACGCGATCCGCTTCTCGCCGCCGCTGGTGTTGACGCGCGAGCAGGCCGATGTCGCCGTCAGGATCTTCGACGAGGCGCTGACGGAGGTTGCGAAATAACCTGGCCCGCACCTTGCTTTCCGAGCCGCCCGATGACGGTGGCTCGCCTCGCGCTCGGAAAAACCGGTGAAGATCTCGCATGCCGTGAGCTGGAACGCCGCGGCTATGCCATTGTTGCCAGGCGCTGGCGTCAGCGGGCGGGCGAAATTGACATCATCGCTCGTGACGGGGAGACGCTGGTGTTCGTCGAAGTGAAGGCGCGGGATGGCCGGGAGTACGGCGCGCCGGCCGAAGCCGTGTCGGCGGCGAAGCAGCGCCGGATCGTCCAGCTGGCCGTCATGTATCTGGCGCGCAACCGGATGGCGGATTGTCGCTGCCGGTTCGACGTCGTGTCCGTGGACGTCGGCGCTTCCGCGCCCGACGTTCAGGTGTTTCAGAACGCATTCGATGCCGCAGCTACGTAGAGATCCAGTCACAGGACGATGGGTGATTGTCGCGGCGGATCGCCAGAAGCGGCCGAGCGACTTCCGCCTCGATCGTCCCATCATCCTCGGCCGCGATCAGTGTCCGTTCTGTCCCGGTCGCGAGGAGCTGACGCCTCCGGAAATCCTCTCGTACCGTCAGAACGGCGGCGCCCCCAACACGCCCGGATGGGACCTGCGCGTCGTGCCGAACAAGTTTCCGGCGCTGCAGGTGGAAGGGACGCTCGAACGTGTCGGCGACGGCATGTACGACCGGATGAGCGGCGTCGGCGCGCACGAGGTCATCATCGAAACGCCGGATCACGGGCGCACGCTGGCGGCGATGTCCGATCCCGAGATCGAGCGGGTGCTGTGGGCGTACCGCGAGCGCATCCTGGACCTCAAGCGCGACGTGCGCATGCAGTACATCATGGTGTTCAAGAACCACGGCGCGGCCGCGGGCGCGACGCTCGAGCACACGCACTCGCAGCTCATCGCCCTGCCGATCGTGCCGGACTTCGTGCGGGAGGAAGTCGAGGGCGCGCGCCGGCACTATGGGGTGAAGGAGCGCTGTGTCTTCTGCGACGTCATCGGCCAGGACATCGCCGACGGCTCCCGCGTCGTCGTCGAGAATGCCGACATCATCGCGTTGGCGCCGTACGCGTCGCGGCTGGCGTTCGAGACGTGGCTGCTGCCCCGGCGTCATGGTGCGCGATTCGAAGATGCGCCGCGGCACGAGGTCGAGAGCCTCGCGCGCGCGTTGAAGTCGGTGCTGCAGCGGATGGACCGCGCGCTCGAGTCGCCGCCGTACAATCTGGTCGTGCATACGGCCCCGAGCTTCGAGGACGTGGCGCACTCATATCACTGGCACGTCGAGATCATCCCGAAGCTGACGCCGGTCGCCGGTTTCGAGTGGGGCACGGGTTTCTACATCAATCCAACAGCGCCGGAAGAAGCCGCCAGTGTCTTGCGCTCCGTGCGGCTTTGATGTTACGGTGAAGGTTCGGGTGCGGGAATAACTCAGTGGTAGAGTGCGACCTTGCCAAGGTCGAAGTCGCGGGTTCGAATCCCGTTTCCCGCTCCATTTGTTGCTCCGGGGGCCCTACCCCGGTCACGCACGCTTCGCTACGTGGGGCCAGACGCCCACTCCGCTTCGCGTGCACTCTGGGGCCCGACTCCGGTCACGCGCGCTTCGCGCGCAGTTAGTGACGCGACAGTCTTAGTCGCGCGAACCGTCCGGGGCGCCGTCGCCAAGAGGTAAGGCAGAGGTCTGCAAAACCTCCACCCCCGGTTCAAATCCGGGCGGCGCCTCCAACTTTCCCTAAGCAATTCTCCTGATCGCGTGACCCGCGTCGCCCGGTCGGCCGGCCACTGTCACGATACTGTCACGGTCGCGGGCTGTCAGGATTGGGCCGATCGCTTCGCGGCCGCCTCGCGGAGATCCGTCTCGGCTGACGTGATGTTGTAGCGCTCGGAAGACGGACGGCGTCTGGTGGCCGGTCAACTGCATCGCGACGCGCTCAGGATGCCGGCGCGCACCATCACGCGACGGCTCGAGCGCCGGCAGATCGTGCGGAATGCGTCCCGGGCAGCCTGCGGCCGGGCACGCGGCGCGCCACGCCTTCGTGAAGCGACGTGATCGGCTTCGGCCTGCTTCGGTCCGCTGCGACCATTCGCAACGAGCCGGAAGAACACCCACGGGACGACCAGTTGTGCCGTCGTTGCTGCTCGTCGGCCGCTGTGCGCTGCGCCTCGAGCAGGCTTCGCAGATCGGCGTGAACGGGAAGATGCGCGCCCTGCGCCGTTCTTCGTGGTCCCGGCATCGAGCGACACGGTCGCCGGCCGTCGAAGTCCACCTGTCGCCATTGCAGCGGCTGCACCTCGGAGGCGATGCGCCAGCCCGTGATGAAGGCGAACTGCACGAGCGGCCGCAGCGGCGCCGGCAGATGCGCGCAGACGGCGTGCACTGCGCCTTGTCGAAGAACCCGGCCCGCGGCGGCGGATTCCTGCAGCAGAGGAATCTTCGGGCGTCGTGAAAATCTTGCCGTGCTCAGGGCGAGCGAGAAACACCGCTTCAGGGCCTGCAGTTCGCGGTTGATCTGCGCGTTCGACACGCCAGCGATCGCGCGGAGTTTCTCCGGCACATGCCGGATGGTGCCGTCTTCGGCGTGACGTCGTAGGCGCGCTGCACGATGGCGGTATCGGCTTGCCGTTTGGCAATGTAGGCGAGCACGTGATCGGCGCTGATGTCCGAGAAGCGGCGGCCTCCGAAGAACGGCGTGAGATGCTTCTCGATGCGGCGCTTCACCACCGCTAGGGACCGTTTGCCGTTGGCCCGGAAGTCATCCAGGACGGTTTTGGCGGCGTCGTCAAACGTCAGCTTGAACTGTGCCGCGGTGATCGGTTTGATTTTCGCGACGTCGCCATTGCGCAGCTTGAGCAGATTCAGCGCGTCCCCTTTGCGCGTGAACTTCGTGGACTCTTCGTGGGCGCGGCCGTTCCGATACCAGCGGATCGTCCACGTCCGGCAGGTCTTGACTGCGCCATCCGTCGCCTTGTAGGTCCGTTGAAAAATCAGTCCTTGGCCCATCATGCACCGTCCACCGTGGGTAGATGTTCCGACTCGGTTTCGGCGTTCGTCCAGTGCCCGGACGCGAGCGCTTCTAATTTCTGGGAAGTGAGGGTCACAGTGAAGGTTGTGAGCGTCTTCCAGGCTGGCTGGAGCCAACGACGATCAACCAGCGCTTCAATCGCGCACTGATAAACCCCTTCCTGATGCAGCCACGGTTCTGCGGTCGTTGGAGCCCTAAACATGCTCGCTTGTTCAAACGTGCCGCGAGGAGCAAGCGCGAACGCGTGGGCGAAATCTCCCCCCGCCGCAGTCAAGCTGCTCTCGTCGTGCTGCGGCATGACCGTCTTCACGCGCTGTATAATCGGCAGCGTGGTGCTCTGCTCCCCATGTGTCACGTTCAGACGGACGTTGTAAACGACCCGCGGTCTTGCGCCCGTATTGCAGAAAAACAGATACAGTCGCCACACATGGATCCAGCCTGACGAGACTGATTGCCCGACCCCGACGCCTGCATGAGTGTCACTCCGAGCGGTTGCGGCAGGACGATACGACCACGCGTAAAGTAGGCATTCCAGAAACTAGCCGCCGCTAACCCGGTCGCCACGACCGAGAGGACACTGCTCAGCGAGAGAGAAGGCCACATCACGCCCCGCCTTTCTTCTGCGCCTGCCGCCAGCGGCGCCATCGCGCCGTGGCCGCCTTCACAGCAATCGCGCGCCGCTCCGCCGTGGTCAGCGTCTTCGCGCGCGCCTGCCCGCCGCGTCGGCCCAACTGCACGGCCGCGGGGTTCTTCTTGTGCATGACGCTAAGCATACACTATGACAGGCAAATAGGCGAGAGAAAGCGCGTTGAGTCAAAAAGGGTTTTGCACGCCCCTGTTGTTTCAGCTAGGGCAAGCGTTCAATTCAAGCGGCGCCAAGCGGATCGACTCTCGTAAGTTCGTAGTCGCCATCTAGCACATCACTTCCGCCACCCGCTGAAACTGTCGACGACTGAGCCACGCATTCGGCGCCATGTGCAGCTTGGCGAAGTCCGCGAGCGGAAGAAACGATCCCTGCGCGAGATAGGCGCCGTAGCGCGCCTGGACGGATTGGAGCATCGGACAGCGCCGACACCCGGGCAACAGGCCCTGGCCTTCGCCCGCGACCGGGCATTCGATGACATGCAGGTCGCCCAGAACGTGCTCCGCGACACAGTCGGCAATTTCCGCCATCTTCGGCCGGCCGATTTGCGTCTCTTCCGGACGGTGCATCGTGCCCGCGAACCCTTGCGCACTGAGACACAGCGCCACGCACGCGTCATCGTGATTGCTGCCCGTGGCGGTAAACCGGATGCGATCGCGGCGGCGCAGTTCTTCGGCTTCCAAGCCTTCGAGCTCCTCGAGCAGCGCCGGCACCTGCGGAATGCGGATGTGCCGCTGCGCAAACCAGCGCTTCAAGTTCATCGCGGACCGGTCCAACCACGCGGCATCGCAGGTCACCCCCTGCACGGACAACCGGCCCCGCTGGCGCAAGCCTTCCACCATCTGCGCCGACTGCCAGCGGTCGACGGTGATCGCGGTCGTGCCCAAGGTCTGCGCGAGGCGTAACACGCGGGCTTCGACGTCCACCAGCGACACCGGGCGCGCCCTGGTGCCGCGAATGACGTCGACGTGCAGGACCACCAGCCGGCCGTCCGGGTCCAGGTCGGTCGCGACGATGGCCGTGGTATCGCGCACCAGTCCAAGGTCGACGCCAATCCGCGCACTCGGCCGCCGCGTGAGCGCAATGCCGGTCAGACTTGCATCAATCGCGTCGGTGATTTCTTCATCGGTGAGGAACGCGCCGGTATCACTGGTCGACCAGATGTTCAGGCCGAGGCGCAGAAACTTGCTGCGAATGTGTGTGAACTGCTTCTCCAGGCGCGTCAGCCAGCCATCCGTCAGCCAGGGCACCGCGCGCACGGCCTCACGTCCGCTGATGTGCGAAAGAAAGACGCGCGGGTCATCGCCGCGTTGGGCCGCGGTGAGGGTGTCGAACAACGGATTGCCATCATGCCGTTGCGATTTCAGTCCGGCATACGAGGCCCACACCGTGAGCGGACATTGACGCGCCGGACTCGGCGATGTGCCTTCGAGCGCTTCCCATGAGGTGTGAATCCACGCTTCGTCGTAAATCGTGCAGGACCCGTTCAGACCGTGAATCGAGCTCGGGTCATTGGGCAACACCTTCAAGGTATGTTCGATGCCACGTTCATCGAGATACACCATCGAGTCTTGCGTGAGGGTGATGCGCGTGGCGAGCCACGGATTGCTTTTGACGAGGCGCTTCGCGGCGAGAAACACCGCGCTCCGGCCCTGGTCCTTCGTCGAGGCCTGCACCAGCACTTCGCGGTTCGTGGCAAATTCATCGAACGCGAGCATGTAGACGGCGATTGCTGCCGACATGAAACTTTTGCCGGCTTTCCGCGGCCACGAAATCACGACGGTGAGATGCTGGCGCACACCGTCCGCCGTGCGCGCATCCATCGCCGCGACGAGGCGCCGTTCTTCGGGATGCAGGACCGGCGGCCGCGAATCCCCCGTCCGGTCATCACGCACCCGGACCAACGTCGCCATGAAGTGCGCGAACGTCATCGCGCGTCAGTCATCGAAAAATTCCGATTCGAGCGTCAATGATCTTGGAATCGCGGCGGCACAAAATACGCCCATCGCATTCAAGCCGGCATCGGCACTCGCACAGAAGTGACTTTCGCGCACCTCGAGAATGCTAAACGGCGCCGCGGCGAGATCCATCCGGCAACAACAGGGCGCGCCGGCACTGGCGCCGGCCGGCAGATCGCGATCGGCACGGTGAAGTCTTGGGAACGCGATCCGAGCCCGACCGCACGGTCGCATTCGGCGGCGCGAGCGCCCACACGACCGCGCCGTGCCAATGCGTCGTCCCGCTGTGCCAGCTCGTCACATGCGGCCGCAGTCCTCGCGCGCGCATCACTTCACCGCCGCGAGCGTGGACGTGCGCACCGTCGCCACGCCTCGGCCCCGCCGGAGATGGTCTAAGAGCGTCGACACGCCGGCCCCCGCGAGGATCGCCTCCGCCCGCCGAGCGCGCCCCGATAGCCTTCGGGAATGCGCGACGTGCGCCGTTCTGCGATCGCGCGCCGCAAGTCCACGACCGCGGTCGCGTCGGTTCTCGGTCGGGGCGTAGCTTGAAGGCGTCGAGATCGGTTTCAATCAGGCGGATCAGCGTCGGGTTCGTCGTGTCCGGCGTCGCCTGATAGGCGCGCATGATATCGGCGAGCGTCCGCCCCTGCCACCGTTGCAGCGCCACCAGTTGGCGCATCGTATCGAGCCCGAGATTGGTCTCGGATGGCGGTTGCTGCCAGGCCGTCGTCTGCTCGGCAATCTCCCGCACCAGCGCCGTATGCTTCTGCTGAGCGCCGCGGCCCGCTCGCGCCAGTCGCGTCATACTTCGTCCGCACCCCGTTTTCAAACTTGGCCCGCTCCGCCGGCACGGTCGTATCCACGCCACGCACGATCTTGCTCGCATCGTAGGCCGCGAGTTCACTCGCGATACACCGCTCCGCTGCGTCCCCCGTCAACGCCGCGGTGAGCGCGTCGCGCTCGGTTTCCAGTGCCGTTATTGCTCAATCGCTCCGTCCGTCGCCATTGTTCATCGCTCCTTCTCGTGCAAGATGCCGGCCTCGCGGAGGTCTCGCCGGAGTTGGCGACAGCTCCAACAGCGCCGCGGCAATTCGAGCGCACGCGCCTTGAAGGTCGCGCAAGCGACCGCCGTCAGATAGAACGACTGGCCGCACGAAGGGCAGATCCTCCACAAGCGCCCGTCTTTGTCGGTCTGCTCACTCATGCCGACGTCCATTGGTGCGCGCACAGACGCGCCACGCCGTTTCCGCGGACGCCGTCGCCTGCTGCTCACGCGCGCGGGCCATCGCCGCCGCCGCCAAGGCCTGGCGCAAAGACGCCTCGAGGTCGCGGATGCGCTGTTTCAAGCTTTCCTCACTTGCCGCCCCCTCCCGTACCATCGAGGTCCGCATGGCTCAGCCGAGGTCCACAAATCCCGCCGTCGCGCGCGAGATGCCCAACGCCGCACAAATCGCGTCGGCTTCGGCAATCGTGCATTCCCCGCCCGTCGATGACCGCAAGTTCAGCGCCTCCAGCCGATTGACGATGGTGTCGGACGTGGTCGAGAGAGAGGCCAGTTGTGAAATGGAAAGGCCTGCGAGTTCTCGTTGTGCTCGAAGTTGGTCAAGTCGTGCGGCCATCGCGGTTCACTCCTTCTGTTGACGTTGGGATTCGAGCGCAAGCCAGTCATGGACGGACAACTGACTGACATCCTTCACAGCATGCCGGTCGCGGCAGAGTTCCCGGTGATAGCTCGCGCGTTTGTCGATCCGTTCCGCGAGCTCCACAAGCGACTTACGCCGCCGCGTCCTGGTGAAGATGCCTTCGCCCATGAGGACGCCCCAGACGACGTCGTGGGCCGTGCTCCAGCGCGCATAGGACTCCACGACGTCCCGGTCAAAGACACTCGCATCGTCGCCGCCAACCCACGCCAGGGCCTGCCGGCGCCGGTCCTCGAGCACATCGCGGAAGTGGTCGAACTCCGACCCGGCCGGCAATTCCCCGCGTGCCGTGAGCGGCCCGACGCCATGCCGCACGGCCGCTAGGGGGTTCAGGGTTGCCCCGTGCGCCTCGAGGGCGACCGCATTTCGTGACAGTGGCGTGACAGGGGAGTCGCAACCATCCAAGGACGCAACGACTTGCCCGGAAGCGGAGGTTTCTTTATCCTCCGACCCCTCAATTTCGGGCGCTTCCGTTTGGTCTCTGACGACGTCTTCCGTGCTCATACCTCAGCTCGCGTTTCCTTGCGAAGCTCAACCATTTATTGCGACACTTAGCTGCATGACGATTCCTGACCTTCTCGCCGACATCAACAATTGGAAAAGACCGGTCGCCGTGGTCGGATGCCTCGCCGTTGTCTGGCACGTATGTCCGCTCAGCGAGCACGCGTCGCCAGTCAGACCTGAACACATCGATTCGACTGACTACACAGCGCCTCGGAGCGTCGGTGTTGCGGCCATCGAGCGCAGTTCGTCCGACCTGAGCCACGTCATCGAAGTGCCAGCCGGTCGACTGGTGTGGTGATGTAAGCCCCATGACGACGAACGACGTCGTTCCGCCTCCTGCGTCGGACCAGCGCAAACCAACGCGCCACCTAAAATGGTTGATTCCGCTCGCGCTCCTTACCGGCACGGCATCCTCTCCAGAGTTCGGCGCAGTTTTGGCCATCATCGCAATAACGTGGCTGGCGTCCTTCGGCTTTCGACCGCTTCACGCGTTCCGACGGCTGCTGTTCTGGGCCCTCCTATCGTTCGTCGGGGTCACCATGTTGTTGCTTGTGTGGAAGCTCGTGAAGTTCGCTTGGTCGTAGACTGAAGCACATCACTCACGGCCGTCACCTTTTCCTCTTGCCTCCTGGGACAGCGGACAGCGGACGGACACCCCCTTAAGGGGGGTGTTGTCCGTCCGGTCCGTCCCCGGACGTGTCCGGACAAAGAGCGGACAATATGTCCGCCCTTCTCAGCCGATCCCGGCCGCGGCTTCATTGGCACTCCTTCGCTCACCGTTCCAGGCGGCCCGCGAGTCGACGAGCGCGATCCGAGCAATGCCGTCTTGCCCTGGAACGCGAGTGAACAACCCGTTCTTGCGCCGCACGGTCCGGTCGAGCGTATCGACGTTGGCCCCGAGGTCCTCAGCGAGTCGGGCCAGGGTCAGCGGTCCGCGGGCGAGCGCGGATTTCATGCGCTGCCACATCGGCAGGCTTTCGGCGAGCTCCTGCACGTTGCGCACGTCGACACTGGTCACGAGAATGCGATCGCCGCTGAACTGGAAGTCGAACCCCACCGCGGCCCGCTTCGCGCCAATGTTGCGTTTCTTCGGGAACAGGCCAATCGTCAGCCGGTCCGGATCGGCCGTGTCGGCCGCCGGCTTCACATACCACAGCGCGCGAAAGCCGTTGAACCAGAACACGCTCCCGAAGGGCCGATCCTCGGCGTGGTCGCTGCTGTTCGTGTGGGCGATGTGGAGGAGCCGCGGCCCACGGCCCGGACCGCCCGAAAATAGGCCGTCGCGACGTCGGCGTCATTGATGCTGCCATCTGACGCGAAGGCCACACTGTCGTAAATCCAGAATTGGATCTGATGCTGTGCGGTTTCCTCCCGGAGCCGGTCCACCTCATGCACGACGGACCGCTTGCAGCGGACGTAGCGAATCGCCGGGAGTGCGCCGGGAAACAGTTGCGCCAGGCGTTCGCGTTGATCGGCGCCTTCGAGTTCTGAATCGGCGAACCCGACCTTCACACCTTGTTGATTGAGTCGGCCCGCGAGGTAGAGGGCCAGGAGCGACTTGCCGACGCCGCCCGGCGCGAAGATGCCGTTGGCGTGGTCGGTCAGAAGCGCCAGACCGTCGACGTCGAACGTGCGGGACGTGACCGCCTTGGGCAGTTCATGCAACCAGACGCCGGGTTCACCGTTTCGGTCCGCCTTGATAACCGCGTCGGACACGGCCTCGAGCATCCCGACAAAGTCGACTTTCGTTTGGGTGAATCCGCGGCCGCCCAGATACTTCGCACAGGCCAACCGCGCGGCGCGGCTGGAGAAGTTGAGCGTGCCCGCGGAAATCGTTTCGTCGTCACCGAAGGTGCGCGCGCCGTTCAGCCCGCACGACACGCGGAGATCGCCGAGCTGCTCGCCGCGGTCGCGACGCAAATAGCGAATATCGAACTGCAGTTGTTCGGCGACGAACATCGCGCGGAAATGATCGTCGTGAACAATCTCGAACTTCATCGACGCAACCGTCAGCGACGCATCCGCCGGCGGGGCGGATTCAATTTGGTGCCGTCGCCACAGGGCCGGTTGTAGCGGTCGAGCGCGTCGACGGTGTCGGCGACGTCACCGACGCAATCTTCAAGGCGAGCTAGGCGCTCGAGGATTTGATCGAGGCGAGCCAAGATGCGAGCCGCGATCGCGGCCCGTCGCCCGTCGGTCACGCGCGCACCTCACGCGAGGACTCAATGAGCGCGTCAAGATCGCGTCGGTCAATCCAGGCGCGGCGGGTCTGTCCCGGCAGCTTGATGATCGCCAGCTTGCCGGCACTGATGACATCCCACAGCGAACGCCGCGGAATCCCAGACACGGCGCTGGCTTGTGTGACCGTTAAGAGGCGCTGGCTTAATGACGCGGGACGGGGCCGGCGGTCCGGTTTCTTTTGAGTGTGTTTAATCGTGCTCACGAGCGCGAGTGTGCGCGTGATGGGCGAGGCGTTCAATTGTGCAGAAGGTCTGAGATGTGAAACTACGAACGGCGTCGACGACGACGTTGCCGGTGGTAATACGCCCGTCGCAGTTGGCCGGCCAGCGTAGCCGCATTCAGGCGTTCAAGGTCATCGCTGGACGTCGCCCATCGCGACCAGGCGTCTTTCCAAAAGCGAGACATCGTGCGCGCTACGCGCTGAGCCGCGGCGTGAACGGACAAATCCTCGGCGACCATCAGCGCCTGCATCGCATCGACGGCGAGATCCAACCCGGGTTTCTTGAACCGTCCCGCGGTCACCTCTCCCCGCAATTGCGGATGCACGATCGCGTCGGCTGGCCACGGATCGCGCCCGCGCCGATGCAGCGTCTGCAGCATCACGCCTGCGGCGAGCTCGATCGCATGCCGGATTTTGAGCGGATTCACTGTCACGCGACTGTCACGCCGGGCTCGCACAGCACGCATCTTTCGCATTATCTCGCACGATGCAGATCGACAGTTTTCCTCAGCAAATCCGAAAAGTGGCGCATTTCGATCGATCGGGAAAAGGCGCCTGTCAGGTCTGCAAAACCTCCACCCCCGGTTCAAATCCGGGCGGCGCCTCCAATTCTAACCAGCACGTTTCCTGACACTTAGCGCATCGGACGGAGGGTCCGCTTTCGGCGACTTGGGAACAGTTGGGAACAACTGCTGTTCGAGCTGTTCGACCGCCGCGCGGTGCGACGCGTCGACGCCGTGCGTGTAGATGTTGAGCGTCGTCTGGATGCTCGCGTGCCCGAGTTGCTCTTGCGCGATCTTCACCGGCACGCGCAGATCGTTGAGCAGCGACGAATGAATGTGGCGGAACTGATGCCACGTCACGCGCCCGATCCCCCCACGTTCCGCTGCCGGTTGGAGCACGCGCTCCAGCAGCTTCGATTCGCGGAGAGGTTCGCCGGACTTGTTCGGGAACACGAGATCGTCGTCGCTCTTGCGCGCCGATCGATCGCGGTGTTCTTTCAGCGATGTGATCGCATGCGGTCCCAGCGGAGTCGTCCGCCGCGACTTGTGCGTCTTCGGTCGCTGGAACTTGCCCTCGTGCACCGATTCGCGAACCGCCAGCGTTCCGACGTCCAGATCGAGCGCCCGCCACCGCACCGCCAGCAGCTCGCCGATCCGCAAACCCGTCGCCGCGATCAGCTCAACCAGCGTCTTGTACGGCTCATCGACTCCGCTCAAGAGCCTCGCTCCCGTCCGCGCCGGCGGCCGGAACGCGTCCTCCATCATTTCCTACGTCACCCGGCCAAAGAGCGGGCATCGGCCTGGTCGAGGTTCTCGACCGCGTGACGATGCAAGTCTTCGTCCGCGAGCATTCAGCACCCGTCCAATGTGACGTTGATGGAATACCGAAGGGGTCGCATTACTTAAGAGTACCGCCGATGGGGCAGCCGGATACGACGGTACCGCACGACCTGTTTATCAGATGACCTCTAACCTATGGGAACATCGGCGGCAGTGCACACGCGAGACGAGCGGCGCGTCGGCGATGAAGTCGGCGCGCGTGGCGCGACCGACGGTCTTGACCGAGCCGGCGCTGAGTCGGAAGGTGTCTTCTTCGGACCCTGAAGAATCCACATATCCCCGCAATTCATCCAAGTTCAGCGAAAATTCAGGCGCCGTCGATTGCGGCCGTGGCCGCCGCCGGACCATCCTGAGCGCCAAGGAGCAGACTATGGTGACTCGTCGTTCGTTTCTCTCGGCGTCTTCGTTGCTACTGGCCCCGGCGATTGCGCGGGCCGATGTCATCCGCGGCGACTTTCCGGCCCACGAACCGGAGCTGGTGCAGGAGGTGGTCCTCGTCGCGCACGCGCAGACAGCGCGCCTCAAAGAGCTGGTGGGCCGCCGGCCAGCGCTGGCGAAGGTCTCGTTCGACTGGGGGTTCGGCGATTGGGAAACGCCGATCGACGCGGCCTCGCACATCGGCAATCGGGAGGCCGCCGAATTCCTGATCGCGAACGGCGCACGGGCCACGATCTTCTCCGCGGCCATGCTCGGACAGCTCGACGCGGTCAAGGCGTTCATCACGGCATCACCGGGCATCCAACGCACCCCCGGTCCGCACAGCATCACGTTGCTCCGGCATGCGATGGCGGGTGGGCCGAAGGCGCAGGCGGTCGTGGAGTATCTGAAAACGGTTGAAGGCGCCGACGAGCGGCCGGCCGACAAACCGCTAACGGCCGAAGAGACGAAGAAGCTCGTTGGCGCGTACGTGTACGGGACCGTCGCGATCTATAGCCGCTTCGAGGTCACCGCGAACGAAAAGAACCAGATCTCGATTGCGCGGCCCGGCCGCTTCGCCCGTGGTCTGAACCATTTGGGGGGATACGAGTTCGTGCCGATGGGGAGCGAGCACGTGCGCGTGCGGTTCGCAGAAGTGGCCGGCGCGATGACGCTGACGGTGCACGATCCCGACGTGCTGGTGACGGCGAAGAAAAGCGCTTAGCGAGCGGGCTGAGTCTTCGACGCGACCGCGGCGGCGATGCGCGACGACACCGTCGACTGCAGCGCCGCCTCGCTGCCTTCCACCCGCGCGGCGTTCACCCAGACGTGTGCTTCGTCATCCGCCCGAATCAGATGCGACCATACAACACGAGTCGCAACTCGCCGAACTCGGGAATCTCTTCGCGAAGGCCTTGGAGACGGGCTTTGAATTACTCCAGACGGCCCACGCGATCGCGCGCCACATGCACCAGGAGCCAGTAGGCGACCCCGATTAGACCAACCAGGGGTAGCAAGAGACCGAGGACGAGACCCAGACGGATCACAACATCGCCCTTTTGGGAATGAGAATCAAGACCTTGGTGCCTCCCCAGACTGATGTCGACTCTCTCCAGCTCCGGTCGCGGCCGAGAGTCGAACGAATTCCCCGGACTTTAGTGGCACACCATTGAGGGCGCTGTTCAATTTGGCACACGTTCCGGCTGAGGCGGCATTGCGAGAGTAATGGCTATGCAGTCGAGAGACAAGAGCACAAAATCTTCGTTACCACCCTATGGAAAGTTCGCGATTATGAAGTCCTCTTGCAGTAAGCAGTCGACGAAATGGCATCTGTCCGTTAACGCGGTCGTTGAAAGCGATGCCTGACAGCCTTCGCGAGGTCTTCCGCGTTCGTGTTGTCCTGCGCGATTACCCAATCAATGGGAAGGAACGACGTTACCGATTGCTCACCTGTCCCAACCGTTCGGCGGCGAGTTTCGCCCGCGCATCACTGAGGGACATGAATCGATCGTTGACCACGGTTCCGCTACGGCCGTCGCGCTTGAGGACTTCAAGCCAGCGATCGTCTCCTGGAACCTCCTGTTTCTTCTCGTGGTCGCCAAAGTCGATCGTTCGCATCTCAATTGTGCCGTCAGCGTTCACGTCGTAGTTCTCGACCCACGCCTTGCGCTCAGGATCGTAAGCCGCGAAGGTGATGACCGAACGACCGCGATTCCACTCGTACAGCACGCGGTCGTCATCCACGACTTGGGTGATCTCGTTCGACGCCATGAAGATCGCCTTGCCGTTTCGCGCGACGATGATATCGGACCGCCCGGCGGAGACCGGCGCGACGACCACGTAGTCGCCAACGTGACATTGGCGTGCCCGGTGGATCCAGGGGCCAAAGAAATTCTCGAAGTCTTTGGTCTTCTGGGCGTTCAACGTACTCGCCATATCGCCGGCGCGGCATTCGGCCGACGCGCCGAGTCCAAAGCCGAGAATCATGGCTGTGGCGAACCCGGCACCAAAAACGAGTAACACCTTCAATTTCATGATCCGTCATGCCGCAAACCGTATTCCATCTTTGTCTGCCCCAAGAACGGCGCCGCTCCGTCCAGCTCTGCTTCTGAAATCGTCGGTGCCATTACACTGTCGTTCCTCAACGGAGAATGAGTGGCTGCTGTTGTTCGTTACTCCGGACCGCTGCTATCGCGACCCATTGGCGGGAAGTTCGATGTTACGGCCTCATTCCCTTGGTGGCTCTAAGAAGGCGAACACGGCAAAACTCCGCTTTGTTCTGGAGATTGATGTCGCGCGTCACGAGAGCAACTGGACGCCGAAGGTACCGCGTCGCGATCTGGAGGACGGTTGCGAGTAAACGATCGTCCTGATGTGCCGGGTGGAGCCAGGGCAGGGCCGCAATCATGTCCGCGTAAATCGAGCTGACTCCGTTTCGCAGCGGCACACCGTTCAAGCTCTTCCATCGGATCGATGACCAACCGGTGTGCGGGGGAGGGGCTGAAAAGTTAATCGCGAAAGGGCCATAATGCTTCCGATCGTCACCGGTCAGATGACGATCGGACGACCGCTTCGTAACGGTCGTTGCAATTGATACGGTCTTCGCGTTGTCAGTTGTTTCGCTTGTGTAGCCGTTGAAGTTCTGGTGCCGCTCTTGAATCAACTGACCACACGGGGTACCCATGTCGCATCCGCCAGATGACTCGCCTGAAGTCTCGGTGATCATTCCCGCGTACTGCGCGGCCGGCGACATAGCCCGCGCACTCGATTCCGTCTTCGGGCAGACTTTTTCCAGCGTCGAGGTCATCGTCATCAATGACGGCTCACCGGACACGCCCGCGTTGAAGGAGGCACTGGCGCCCTACGTTTCGCGCATCCGCTACATCGAACTCACGCGGAACCGTGGAGCCGCGGTTGCCAGGAATACGGGCATCTCAACCGCGCGCGGCCGGTATCTCGCCTTCCTCGACGCGGATGATTGCTGGTACCCTGAGTTTCTCGAAGGACAGGTGGCCTACCTCGAGACGGAGCCACATTGCACGCTCGTGTACGCCGACGCCGCGATCACCGGAGAATCGCCGCTCGCGGGCCACCGGTTCATGGAAGGTGCGCCGTCGGACGGTCCTGTCACCTTCCTGAGCCTGGTCGAAGAACGCTGCAACGTGATTCTGTCGACAGTCGTTGCCCGCCGCGAGGCGATCGCCGAAGCCGGCATGTTCGACGAAGGCCTGCGGCGCGGCCAGGACTTCGATCTGTGGCTGCGCCTCGTGCTCAAAGGCGCGACGATCCGTTACCGCCCGCTCGTGTTGGCTGAACGCCGCGTCCGGGCTGCCGGTCTTTCCGGCGATAGGGTGGCTGAACTCGAACGGGCGATCAACCTGCTGGATCGGTTCAGTCGCCGGCATATGCTCGATGCGCCGACGCGAACGGCGTTACGCATGCGTACCATGCAGCTCATCGATCGCCTCGAGATCGAACATGCCAAACAGCGGATGCTCGAGGGTGACTTCGCGGCGGCGCAGCATCATCTGGTTGCCTCTCGAGAACGATCGCTGAAGATCCGCCTTGCGAGGGTCGGGATGCGTATCGCGCCGCGCCTGGTCTGCGCCCTTTACGCCCGTGCGCGCACACCGTCGCGAGGTCCATGAGGTGAACGATCCGGGGCAAAAACCACAGCCGGCCGCTGTCTCCCGTCATCAACCCGCGCAGCGCCCGCCAGGACCCAACCCGTGGCAATCCCCGAGCCGCACCTCCCCATGAGAAACCGGATGAGCGCGGCCGCGTTCCGCCTCGCAGCGGCCGCATCGTCCGCCCCTTCCTTCCTCCGAACGGTATCGCGGCGAAGCGCGGATATCGGCGGATCATGAGATCCGTCTGAAGTCGACGGTCGGCAACGAGTAAAGCGCACCCGATTTTCCTGGGCCGCCGATAAGACGGGCGACGTCCAGGAGGATTGAGTATGAGTTCGGAAAAGGTCAGCGCCGGAGCACTGACAGGTGCGGAAGAGCCCACAGAGATCTGCTCGCCGTCCGCAAGGTCGTGGAGGAGGCGCTCGGTGCGCGCGGTGTTTCCAGCAGGACTCGGACTTGACCCACTACTTCACCAAGAGGAAGTAGTCGAACCCGATCCGTGCCATCTCGGCGATGGTGCGGCTCCGTTGAGCGTCGGTCGCCTCTCGATGAGTAGACAAGACGGTAATGGCAAGATGGGTCCTGTCTGGCAGCGTGATGATGCCTGTATCGTTCGCCACCGCCCCCAGGGTGCCGGTCTTGTGAGCGACGTCGGTGATCCCTGGCAGTAGGCCGGGGATGCGGTCTGAACCGGTCTGGCACCGGCGCATGGCATCCAGCAGCAGTTCGGCAGTGTCCGGCCGTAGCGCTTCACTGCGCCAGATCTGCGCCAAGAGCCTCGTCATCGCCTCAGGCGTCGCGGTGTCTCGCGAGTCGTCCAGAAACCGTTCCTGGCTGGCATCGAAATCTGCGATCAGTTGGGCGGTGGAACGATCGAGGTGAACGTTCCGAATACCTATTTGCCGCATCCGACTATTCACCGCGCCAGGCCCGCCGCTCAGGCGCAGCAGGATGTCCGAGGCACTGTTATCGCTGACAACCATCATCAGGTCGATCAGGCTCAGAACCGAGAGGGTGACGCGGGGCTGCTTAAACGTCATCTGCAGCAAGCCGCTACCCGTGCGGAGGTCCGCTGCCTTCACTTCGATCATGCTGTCGAGATCCAGCTCTCCGGAATCGGCACGCGACAGCAACGCGACCGCCAGCGGCACTTTGAACAAGCTGGCCATCGGAAACCGCTCTTCGGCATTGAATCCCGCATGACGACCCGACTCGAGGTGGACGGCAAAAACGCCCACCGAGCCCCCGGCAGATTTCGCCACGCGTTCCATCTCGCGGGACAAGGCATCGGCCGTCGTCGCGGCATGCTCTGGCTGGGCCGATGAGTAGTCAAGTTTCCCCTGGCCTCGTTTTTTCAATCGAAGACCGAGGATCAGCAACGCCGCGATGACCATAGCGAGCGCCGACAGGGCAATGAACCAAGTGCTCAATGTGCTCGCGCGCCTCCCCGTCCCTGCCTCTGCATGCCAAACACTATTGACTCGTATTCTGGTCCGACCTGAGGCGCTCGACGATCTTGCTCATGCCTACAGAAGCGGATCCCTTGACCAGGACGTGATCGCCACTGGCAAGCAGGCCGCCGATCGCCGCCGCGCAGGCATCGCTGTCGGGAAACAGGAAATCGGCGTTGTAATGCGCGGCCATGTCGCCAACGCCGATCGTCAGATCGGCGCAGCGTCGCGCGTGGTCTCCGATCGCTGCGTGATACTCGGGCGATTGCTCACCCAGTTCCGCCATCGTCCCGAGGACGGCAACACGGCGACCACCATCCCGCGCGGTGCTCGCGAGCGTGTCGAGGCCAAGTGTCATTGACAGAGGATTCGCATTGAAAGAATCGTCTATGATCTGGATGCGGCCGACGTCGATTTGCTGCAACCGTCGTTCCGGACCTTTGAGTTCCGACCCGGCGTCGAACACGTTGTCGGGAACGCCGAGCTGTTCGGCCAGCACGCGTGCGATACGCTCGGCAAGATCCACGCCGCGGCCCCTGACACGGACTACCAGCGAGGTGGCGCACGCCTCCAACTGATCGATGTAGTCGTGCTCTTCGCCCAGGATGACCAGCCGGGGCGAGGGAATACCACGAAGCAGCGTTGCCTTCTCCCGGACGATCCCTTCCATGCTCCCCATTCCCTGCAGATGGGCCGGACCGATTGCCGTGATGATGGCGATCTCCGGAGGTGCGAGGTCAACGAGTGGCTGGAGATACCCGGTTCGGTCTGTTCCGTATTCGAGCACGAGGACTTTCGGGTAGTGCCGAGACAGGGCCAGCCGAAGCGCTCGGAACGGCAACCTGAACGTCAGCCAGATCTTCTCGAGCGGTGTCTTGTACCAGTCTCGAAAGCCGAGCACGACGAGCGGGAGCCCGTCGTAGTTGTTCATGTTATTGAAGGTTCGGCCGATCTTGCCGACGACCGCCTCGGCCGCAGGGTGCGTCAGCACGGCAGAAACGACCTCGGTCGTCGTGGACTTGCCGACCGATCCGGTGATCCCGATCACGAGTGGCTTCTTCTTCTTCAGAATGAATCGCGACCAGAAGAAGAACTGAGAATGCATCACACGCGGCCCTACGACGCCGTCGAGTATGTACGCCTCGTAGGCGACGCTGGCTTTTCGGCGGATCTCGTTCAGCAGACGAGTCGCGAAGTCACAAATGCGAGTCGCGGCGCTCACGGGTCTCGTGGGGGTCGCCCGCCGTTGAACCGGGTTGCCGGTGCGGCACTCTCCGTCAACCGCCGGGCGGCCTCTTGGACTGAAAACGCGCGCTTCGGTCGCGAAGACTCGGGCCGAAGGCAGAAGCACAGGGCTGGCCCGCACCGCAAGTAGTCCACGCGCTGCTGGTACGTCCAGCCGAGGTCGGGAAACAAACGCTTCATGGGATCGTTGTGCGGCACGCACGCAGAAATCAACTGTTCGGCGCCGGCCGCGGCCCCGTAAGCTGCCGCGAACTGCAGCAGCGACCGACCGACGCCGCGGCCACGCAACTCCGGATGCACCCAGACCCGGGACAGGTAGAAAGTGCGCGGCGGCAGTGGACACTCCATGTCCAGGAAGACGATCTCAGCCGTCTCCGCTTCCAGCCAGCAGAAGGCATCCATCTCATCGCCACGCCTGGCGGCGATCGCCCAGCGACGACCTGGAACGCGCCAGGTGGCCGCATCTTTGACAACGATCGCGGGGCCGGTCCAGCGAAAGCGGAGGAACTGCTCGCGCGTGACGAGCCCGATGAAGCCATCGCCCGTATAGCGAAGCTCGGTGACAGCCTCGCCTTTCGTTCGACGCGTGTAGAACAAGAGACTGCGACGGCGTAACCGGAATCCGAACTCTTCGAGGCGGTCACGGCCGCGTTCCACGTAGTAACGGATTCGCCCAGTCGTGCTCACCGGCGATCCTCAGGCGCAGTACTCGGGTACAGGCGCCGCGCCATCTTCCCGGAGTACCCAGCGAGCGTCGCCGCCGCACCGGGCGTGCAGATTGATGCAGGTCTTGAACAGATACGTGTAGTCACGGCGCCGCGCCTTGTGAAGCGCGACCGCGGCCAGCACGACAGATCGCCGCAGGACAGGAGGGAACCCGGGTGTGAGCGCCATCTTGAGACAGCGCGTTGCCAGTGTATTACCGAAGCGTCCCTTCCGGCTCCATTGGTCCGGGGGCGGGTTCTCTTCCGCGAGCGGGCACGCATCGTGGCCGGGATAGGTCTGCCAGGGTACCGTTTGCACGAGCGGCGGAAGCAAATCGAGTATTCGGTGATAGAAGGCGTGCTTCATCAGCGGTGCGACCGGAGGTGGAATTCGGAGTACCGACTCGATGACACGGCGGTCGTAGAACGGCAGGAGCAATTCGACGCGCGTGCGAGGCAGCCGGTTGAAGTACTCATGCAGGTGGCACCGGAGATCGTTGGTCAGAACGAATATGTGCAACGCTTTCTCGCGCAGTCCGGTGCCGATCCTTGCGAGTTCCGCCTCCATCCGGTCCGCAGGAACCGTCCTCAGCTGCGCCAAGGCCTCTGGTTTGAACAGGTACTTCGGCACCGCGTAGTGAGAGAGATACTTCTCGACGGCTGCCTTCGGCTTTCCCTCGTTCAGCAGCTCCGCCGACCCGGCGTTCATGACGAGGAAGGCGAAGGTCTCGCCGCCGCCGTCGCCGGTGAAAACGGCGCAAGCTCCCAGGGGGGACACCGCCGTGCCCAGCACATTCGCCGTGCAGGCGGCGGCCGACGATCCCACCAAGTCGTCGGACCACGAGACGGACGACAGCGGAATGCGCGCGACTTCCGCGAAGCGTCGCGCATAGACGTCGTCCTGGTAGCCCTCGGGCGCCACATTGATGCCTTCAGTCTCATGACCGAGCTCGAGGAGTTCCGCCACAACCACCCTGGAATCGAGGCCGCCGCTGAGAAGACAGGTCTGCTTTGCCGCCAGCGCTCGGCTCGCCACGGCTTGCCGCAGTGCGAATCGGCAGTGGGCTGCTAGTTCATCGACCGGTTCATCCGCCAGCGGCAAGCTCGCCCAATCGAAATAGCGCGAGGTCCGCACCATGCCGTCCATCGCGGCTACAGCCTCGTTGGCGACGACCACTCGGATGCCCGTGTACATCGTCCGGCATCCCAGTGGGTAGCAAAACGCCTCTTCCTCAATGTACGTGGCCACGTCAAACGTCTTCGGCACGGCGTCGATCCGCGCGAGCGCTTCAATAGAGGTTGCGAAGAAGAGGAGACTGTCACTCACTGCGTAGTAGAGCGGCCGGGCACCCAGAGAATCGCTTGCCAGCGTCAAGCGATGCGCCATCTTGTCGTACACGCAGAGTGCAAACGTGCCGTTGGCGTGCCGCAGGTACGCCGCACCGTTGGCGTTGATTTCGACTACGGCTTGGTCGAGTTCCGGCTGGCCCTGTCCATCTTCCTTGTTGGTGGAAGCGCCCAGCAATAGAGAGCCGGCAATTGCGCCAATGCCGCGGTCGGACTCGAGCCACCCTGTCTCGGGCAGCACGCCGAGATCGCCGTGCAAGAGCGTGAGATGCGCGTCCTCATAGCGGGACAAGCGAAAATCTGGCGGCAGCGCAGCGGCCGTCTCAAGCGCCTGCATCCGAGTGCGGAGACGCGAACCGGACAGAGAAAACGCTCCTATGAAAAAGGACAATGTCGTTACCTATCATTGTATTCAAAGCGGCGCGCGAGGCTGGGAAGCGCGAAGGCCTCACGCGCGTCGATGAGAAGCTGAGCTGGCGCGCGGCTGTCGTGTTCAAGCCGAAGCCCAACGGCAGCGTCTACGTGGACTACCCGCACGCTCAGGCCGTCTCGGTCGAGAGCCTCGAGGATCTCGGCCGCGAGAATCGCCTTGCACTGCAGCACATCGCCATTCTTGTGCCCGAGATCGCGGAATACATTGCCGCTCCCTCGCAAGAGGTTCAACGTGTCCCGTTTCATTGCCGCATCTCCTTCAGCCGTTTCAAGCGGTCCTTGATCAGATCGACCTCTCGTGTGGGCGCCTTGATGCCCGGCGTCGACTTCTTCTGGAATGCATGGACGACCCAGATCTCATCGGTGATTTGCACCGCGTAGACGACGCGGAACGCATTCCCGCGGAAGGGCAGTGCGATCTCGAACACGCCCGACCCCCGGCCGCGCATCGGCTTGACGATGTCGACCCGTGCCGCCCTCGGCGGCAATCGTCAGCGCCGCCAGGCAGATCAACCTGGCCCCTTCGGGGAACGCCTCGAAGTCTTCAAGGCGCTGACCCAGGAAATGGGTCGTCTCCGTGGCGTCAATCGTCATGCCCTCCACCCCAAACGTGGCAACAATATGGGAACAGAACCCCCCAAACAGGGCTAAGACGAACTTATCGCTAGGGGTATCGTGAGAACGCGCTGGCCTTCGGTCACCACCGGAATGACTCCGATGAGGAAGAGGAGGAGGCTCAGAGGAGTTCGGTTCATAGCGTTCGAAGGCCCTTGCGCGAACACTTTCCATCCCGAGGTAAGCGATGGTTTGCATCGCAGGCCTCCAGAATTGTCTCAACTGCAGAGGTGGTCGACGCGCCATGGAATTCCTCTTGCATCTCAGTTCGCGATGGAGAGCCGCGACACCTGGAAAGCGCTTCAGGCGCATCTGGTGGCAGCGCGCACGCGCCTCGACGCCGGCGATCACGCGGCCGCCCTGCAGGCGGTAGATGCCGCGCTCGTCATCGATCCCAATCTCCTCGCCGCGCATTCGCTCCGCCAGCAGATCGATCTCGACAGGAAGACGACACCCGGTCAACCTCCCGCACCTCTTGCGCCCCTGGTCCCTCCTAAACCTCTTGCACCACCTGAACCTCTTGCTCCCGTCGGCTTCCCCTTCGGAGCGCTGCTTGACACACTTCAGTCAGCCCCGACACCGACCCACGACGAGAGGCCGATAGCGGGGTCCTTGACCCTCTCGCACGTTGAGGTCCGCGACGAGGAACTGTTCGTAGCGGCTGACACGTTTCGCGTGGCGCAGGAACCACCGCTGCGCGACGGATTCATCGAGCCATTCACCGACACCCCTTATTACAAGGTCGCGTCCGGCAAATCCGCACGCCGCCGATTGATGGCTGCCGCCGCGGTGTGGGCTGCGGTCACCCTGGGAGGTTACCTGCAGCTTCGCCCTCCCGGCTTCAGCGGCGCGCTCTTCACTACAAGGGACCGGCCCAGGACGTCACCCTTGAAAGCCACGCCGCTCATGCCCCGGTTCGCCGGTTTGATCGCGGGCGGACGAGCAAACCGTCTCGATCGCGGGGCCGGCGACGCCCGCGCCATCGACACGGCCAAGCGTCTTGCGCCGAGGATTCGACCCGTCGGCGAGCCTTCTGCACGGGTCATTGACCGGCGCTCGAGTGCGGTCAAGGTTGCGGAGCGTCGTGTGGCGCCGACGATTGCTCCGGATTCTTCGGTGCGCACGGTGGCGCCGGCTCCTCCGCCGACGTCGCCAGTACGGACGGAGAGCGCACCACCCTCTCCCGCAGCGGAACCAGAATTGCCGGTTGCCGTCCCGGTCGCCGTTCCGGCCGCCGCGCCGGCATCGCCGAACGACGAACAGGGCGTGAAGCTGGCGCTGGAGCGTTATCGCCGCGCCTACGAACGGCTCGACGCGAAATCGGCTCGCATGGTGTGGCCATCGGTCAACGAAGCCGCGCTCGGCCGTGCGTTCGATTCCCTGCAGTCCCAGACCCTGATCTTCTCGGCTTGCGACGTAAGCTTGCGTGATGCAGCCGCGGTCGCGACCTGCGAGGGCTCGACCCGCTACACGCCGCGGTTCGGTGGACGCGAGCCGAAGGTGGAGCCGCGCGCGTGGACCTTCACGCTCCGCAAACGCGGCGCCGACTGGCAGATCGATTCAGTGAGGGCAGAGCGCCGATTCTCGTCTGCTGTTGCTTCAGCGTCCCAGTGAGTAGTCGAGCCCGACAAACGGCGTAAACCGTGTGGTCAGTCCGTCGTTGGTGAGCGGGATGGTGACGTTGCCGGCAAGCACCCACGTGTCCGACAGGTTGAACTTGAAGCCCGCGACCGCGGATACCATCGCCAGCAGCGTCCCACTTGGCAGTAGCCGGATCGTCTCCACGCCCTGCAGAGTTGGATGCGCCGCTGCGACGGGAACGATGCCTCCCTGCCCATCGATGAAGCGGCCGAGAAGCTCGCCCGCAATCGTCAGGTGCCCGGTAGCGGCGGCCGTGACCGCGCCGGAAGCGCTCAATTCTCGAGCGAGTCCACCGAAGCTGACTCCGACGTTGGCATGGCTCGACAAGCGGCGACCTTCGAGCGATCCGATCGCCGAGACTTTCAAGGACGCGGAGCCTGCGCCGAGCAGGTCTTCAGATCGGCCCGTCGGCAGCCTCACGTCAACCGCGCCTGCGAGCGAGGTGCCTTCCTCGCGATACGCGATCACTTTGGTCCGCACGATGACGTCCGCCAGGCCCACCGCGCTGGCCGTCGCCGAGGCCTGTGTGAACGTCTGGCCACGGTAGGTATTCACGCGCGAGCCAGAAAGATTGAGCGACAGGAACGGCACGGCGAATCCGATATCCACGCGATCGCTCATTCCCACGCTGCCGTAGAACGTCGCGACGCTGGCGTCGATATTGAGCGTCAGCTGATCGACGTCGAACGGCCGGGCTTCGTCCACGAACTGGTTGGCGGTCGTGACCAGCGTTCCACTGCGAAGGTCCTGCCCGTCGAGCGCTGAGAATCGCAGGTGCTGAAACGCGAGTCCGAACGACACTTCGCCCTTGCCGCCAGTCAACGCCCGTTCCACGAAGAAGGGTCCGAAGTTCTGCGAGGCACGTTCCATCGTGCCGAGCTCCGAATTGAGCCGATAGACGAATCCACTCGATGAACTGGGCACCGGCAGCGTCGCCAGGTTGGCGAGCAGCGCCCGCGAAATCGTCGCGGTCGTCGCCAGGGCGGCAGCGCGATCGCGCTCGACGCTTCCTGTCTGCACGCCCTGATTGTTCAAAAGAAAGGTAAGCACGTCGGACACGGTCTGCGCTTCGGCACGGCCGGCCCCGACGAAGCCACAAACGAGCGCCCCCAGGACGATCCAACGCCTATTCACGGCTGAATCTCGATGGACTTCGCGCGCACCACCGTGTTCTCGCGGACACCGTCCACCGTGACAGCAACCCCAAGCCGCATGTCGTCGCATTTGGGCTTCTTGCGGAAGTCGGTGGCGGCATCCGTGATGATCTGCGTGCCGCCGACCACGAACTGAAGATTCGGACACCGGCCGATCAGGAAATCAACCCGACCGTCCAGATGAACGGTGGCCGGTAGGTTCGGCGGCGCTGATCGGGGCGGAGCTGGAACGGTCGCGCCGTCCTGGACGACGATGAAGCTCTGGCCCGCAATCGATGCGCGGCCCGTACGCGTGACACTCGTGTTCGCCGCAATCGACAACGACACGGCTCCGCTCGCGCTCCCGTTCTGGCCCGCGGCGACCGCAATCCACGAGTCCACTGCGGTCGCCGTCCACGCACAGCCGCTCGAAGTGGAGACGTCAACGGTCAACCGCCCGCCGCCAGCGGCGATCGTCTCCTGCGTCGGGCTCAGCGAGAACACGCACGGAGCCGCCGCCTGATTCAGCAGAACCGTCGTGGCTGCGACGACCAGCGCACCCGAACGAGGCGACGGAACCTGATTGGCCGCAACTGAGTAGGACACGCTGCCGTCGCCCTGTCCGTTCGACGAGCCTCTGATGGAGATCCACGTTGCGCTGGCGTTGGATGTCCAGGGACATTCGCGTTCAGCCGATACGCTGATGACGCCGCTGCCGCCGCTGGCGCTGAACGATGCAGTCGTTCCACTGACCGTTACCTGACATTTGACAGAGTCAGGCGCAGTTGCTGAGGTTTGCGTCGTCGTGCAGGAGTACGAAATCAGTGAAAGAGCCAGAGTCGGCAGAACCGACGAAACCGTTTGCATGATGCGGACCGCGTCGTGCGGAGTGCACATCATTGGCCAAGTACAGTCTCAATTTTCGGCTAAGTTCGAGTGGCATCCGGACTGTCGTGGCTCACGGCTTGGATGAGCTCGTTTCTGGCCAACCAAGGAACCAGATTGGCTAGAGTGGGCAGATATCTTCCAGCTCGTAATCTCGCGATAGCATGGCTCGAACGGTTACTTGTGTGATGCATGTCCGTTCTCGCATGTTGTCGTTCGGCCACGCGCAAATGGCGAAGGTTAAGCTTCCAACTCTGCTGGCCCCCCCCTTGCTGGCGATGCGCCATGGCCGGAGATGAACGGAACGACCTCATCGGGAGGCGACGTCGAACCCGGCGGTCTGACAGAGCTGACCTAACGTGCGGCGTCGCCGGCCTGTCGACAGGGAAGGCCTAAGCAGGGAGAGAACGGGCGTTATGGTAACGCGAGACGCCCCTCATGTTTCCTATCGTCTTCTGGCACTGCGTCGCTCGCCTGCGCGCCGGATACTCGAGCCTTCACTGGCGCTTGTTCTGGCCGTTGCGGCCATCGCGTGCGAAACCCAGTCGAGCACCGCCACGGGGCCTTCCCCCGTGAAGTGCCAGGTTTCGCTCGAAGCGCCTTCCAACTCTATCGACGCCAGCGGCGGCAATGACGCCGTTACGGTGTCGACGGAGCGGGAATGCAGTTGGACCGCGTCATCGGCTGCAACCTGGATCGCTGGTCTCACGCCGACGTCTGGCCAAGGCAGCGGTCGCATCGACTTTCACGCGGCAGCCAATCTCGCAGGAACAGCTCGGCAAGGCGACATCGCGGTCAACGACCAGCACGTTTCGATTCAGCAGAAACCAGCGGCTTGCCGGTTTGACGTCACGCCCGCCACCCAGACCGTTGGCCCTGCAGGAGGAACAGTCTCCGTCGCGATCAATACACTTGCTGGCTGCGGCTGGCAGGCCACTGTCGAGGCTGGCTGGGTGGCGCTTACCGCCACGAGCGGTACCGGGAGCGGCAGCGTCAGCCTTCGCGTCGACGCCAACGCAGGCGGGACGCGCAGCACATCGCTTCTGGTTGCCGGCCAGACGGTGACGCTGACGCAATCGTCCGCCCCCCCCGACTGTGTGTTCTCCCTACAGCGGTCCGCAGAATCGATCGGCGCCGCAGGCGGCTCGGTGACGGTTTCTGTAAGTGGCAATGGCGGCTGTACGCGAACGGCGACCAGCGAGGCGCCCTGGATCACCATCATCGCTGGTGCAAGCGGCACAGGAAGTGGTGCTGTGACGTTCACTGTCGCGTCGAACACCGGCACGGCTCGAACCGGTACTCTCAGTATCGCCGGCTTGGCGTTCACCGTTACGCAAGCGGCGCCCTCGCCAAGCTGCTCGTATTCGATTGCGCCGAACAATCAGTCCATCGGCGCCAATGGCGGGATGGGTGATACAGTCGCCGTCTCGACGATGGCCGGCTGTGCGTGGACCGCCAAGAGTAACGTGGCGTGGATTACGCTCATCTCGGGGGCCAACGGCAGTGGTGCGGGAACCGTCACGTTCAGCGTCGCGGCCAACACAGCCAGCACGAGGAACGGCACACTCACGATTGCCGGTCAGACGTTTACTGTCAATCAGGCCGCAGGCTGCACCTACTCCATCAACCCGACGAGTCAGTCGATCGGCAACGATGGCGGCGCGGGTAAACCAGTCGCGGTGTCGGCCGCTGCTGGGTGCAGTTGGACGGCCACGAGCGGAGACTCGTGGATCACGGTCACTACCGGAGCGACGGGCAGCGGCAATGGCACGGTCCGGTTCAATGTGGCCGCCAACAACGGCAAGAAAAGGACAGGTACGTTGACGATTGCGGGTCGTACGTTCACAGTCGATCAAGACAAGAACTAGGGGCCAACCTTGCAGAAGCGCGGTAACGGCTGGCGACCGAGCGGCGGTTCACATCCTGGCTAACGCGACTCGCTGTCAGTGCGACGGCTTCGGCGCCGGTTTGGGTTCGTACCCTTTCAGCGAGTAGTTGTGGTCGCGGTAGTACCGGCCGGCGTCATTGAGGACCCATCCGGGACCGGGATGGCAGAACGTGCACGGCTTGTTCGTACGCCTCGTGTAATCCGGCTTGGCTGCCGCGGGCGCACATGAGTACGTGATCACGAACGTCGTCGTGATCGTAGCGGCGGCGATTCGAAGCCGACGGCGCACCCGACGATCTTATGCTATCGGTGATTCTTTCCACGCCGCCTCGCATGGAACAAAGCCGTAGGCAATCTACGTCTATGATTCCGTGGAGGCTTTGCTCCCCGTACACATCCTCGCCGGCGGACTGGCCATCATCGGCGGCGCCATTGCGCTGGCGGCAACGAAAGGGGCGAACCTCCATCGCAAAAGCGGGATGGCGTTCGTCGTCGCGATGCTGACGATGGGGGGCAGCGGGTCGGTGCTGGCGCTCCGAAGCGGGCTGAACCCGAACGCGATTGGCGGTTTCATGTCCGCCTATCTGGTCGTCACCGCGTGGACTACAGTTCGGCGGCCGTCCGTCGGCGCGCATCAACTGGAAGTCGGTGCGATGCTCCTGGCGTTCGCGCTCGGCCTGCTGAATCTCTTCCTGGGTTTCGTGGCCTTTGGGCGGCCCCGCGGCATTCTCGCCGGTGCTCCCTTTCCGGCGTACTTCCTCTTTGCGGCCGTCGGATTGCTGGCCGCCGCCGGCGACATCCGCGTCATCAGGTCAGGAATTCAGCGAGGCGCGCCTCGCCTCAGACGCCACCTGTGGCGGATGTGCCTGGCGCTGTTCATCGCGACCGGATCGTTCTTCAGCATCCGCGCACGTGTCGCGAAGGTCCTTCCTGAGCTATTTCTCGGTCCGGGCTTCCGAACGCTCGCCGCGGTGCTCCCGATCCTGCTGATGATGTACTGGCTGTGGCGCGTCCGGATAGGGCGCCGCTATCGCACCATCGGCAGCGCGAGCGCTCCCGCCGCGACGTAAGAAAACAACCCGCTCGGCTGAAGCCTTGCGCTCGGCTGAAGCCTCGCGCTCCTTGTTATGTGTTTGCGCTCTTTCTGCCTGATCGTGAGTATCATCCCAGCATCTGCATTGCCCGATCGGCGGCCGTCACGCCGCGGTATTGCGCTTCCTCGAAAAGAGAGAGACCGCTGACGTCGGAGTGCGCGAACAGGAGACCATTCATTCCGCGCTTCAGCGCCTGGCGCTCGCGCGAGAAGATCGATCCGACCGTCGGCCGCACCATCGCGTGACCCATGCGCATGATGTCGATGCGTGAGACACACTTGCGGATGCTCGGGTGGACACGCTCGAGATCCGACAGGATGGCCTCCTTCCAGTACGACCAGTCCTTGTCGAGGAGGACACGGCGATTCGACGCCGCCGATCCGTTCGCGAGCGCCCAGTAGAACGTCCACACGCTTCGATCGGCGAACGTCCTGAGCGACTGATGCATCGCGTCGACATAGCCGAGCGTCGGCGACCCCATGACGACGTTGTCCCACGCGGGCTCTCCACGATCGAGATCGGGAATCGCGTCGAGGGTCAGATTTGCCGTCAGCCACGGCGAGTACTCGAACCTCGCCGGTGGCGCCAAACCGTCGACGATGTACGGTGCGAGAAACGTGGGAGCGGCAAAGATCACTGCGCGGCAGCGGTACTCGGCATCGCCTGCGCGAACCAGAAACGACGAACCCTCGCGCTGGATACTTCGCACCGGCTGCGCCGGTCGAACGAAGCGCCCGACCCGTTTCATCAGCTGCTTCACAATCCAGCCGTTGCCCTCGGGCCACGTGAGCGGTCCCTTCTCCTCGCTGTCTCGCGACGAGAAATAGTGAAGCCCGGCCCAGGCAGAGACCTCGGCAGCCGTCGCGCCGTAATCGTCGCGGCAGACGTAGTTCAAGTACCAGAGCAGCGGCTTCGAATCGAACCGGTGGGCGTCGAGCCATTCGCCGAAGGAGATCCGGTCGAGGGATTCGTCCCGGCTCGACAGGCCGACGTCGAGCGGCACGGTGAATCGGCCGGTCATTCGAAGCGAGTCAGTCACCTCGGCCAGACGGCGAAACTGTTCCCGATCCGTCGTCGTCAGTCCGGCCGCCGGCTCGATTCCCTCCTGCCACCGCCCGTAGATGAAGAGCCGTTCCTGCGGCGCGAGACACAGGTAACGCTCGTCCCAGGTTCCATCTGGCTTCAACACGCCGAGTTCAGAAAACAGCTCTCTCACGTAGACGGCGCTCTTTCCCGGAACGGGCACGTAGTGAGCCGCCCACGGATAGGCCGTCATCTCGTTTTCGCCCCATCGCGAATTGCCACCCGGCTGCGCGTTCATCTCGAGGACGACGAAAGCATCGACGCCGCGCTTCTGCAGTCGCCATGCGGCGCTCAGGCCGGCGATGCCGCCGCCGACAATCACCACGGGCACGCGCACGAATTCGCGCGCCGGGCCGATCGGATGCCGCTCGCGGATGGCGTGGCCCAGCCCGACGTCGTCGTTGACGAAGCCGCCGGGGATCGGCCGATCGCCCTTGATCGACAAACCAACCAGCGCCGCCGCAGCACCGAAAAACTCGCGGCGCGTTGGTGTCATCGTGTCAGCGGGTGATGTCCCGCCACTCTGCTTCGAGTGTCCTGACGAGTATCTGATCGTTCAGGCGGTTGGCCGGCATCGAAACGCGCGCCATATCTGACGGAAACTCGAAGAGCGTAAACAGATGTTCGGCAACGAGGAATCGGAGTCCGTCGGGGAGCACGGCGGGCGGGGCGACCGTCGTCCGGCTCGCCAGCACGAACCCCCACTCTCCAAACGACGGCACGTAGGCGTGATAGGGGGCCGTGTGAAATCCGGCCTGCTTCACCGTTTCCTCGATGCACCAGAACGATCGTCGCGCGAACATCGGCGACGTGCTCTGGACGACGAACGCGCCGCGCTCGCTCAGATGGTGACCGAGCGCCGCAAAGAACACGGTCGTGTACAGCTTGCCAAGCGAATAATTCGTCGGGTCCGGGAAATCGACGACGACGAAGTCGAAGACATCACTCGATGTGTCGACCCACAGAAACGCATCGGCGTTGATGACGCGGACTTTGGGTGAAAGGAGCGACCGCTGATTGAGTTGAGTCAGGAGCGGATTGGTCGAGAACAGACGGGTCATGTCGGGATCCAGATCGACCAGCGTGATCTCCGAGACAGCGGGATATCTCAGAATTTCTCGCACCGCGAGGCCGTCGCCGCCGCCAAGCACCAGCACACGTCGAGCACCGGCGACGGATGCCAGTCCCGGATGAACCAGCGCTTCGTGATACCGATATTCGTCGCGCGAACTGAACTGCAGGTGCGAGTTCAGGAACAGCCGGAGGTCGTCCTTCCATTTCGTCAGCACGATGTGCTGATAGCGCGTGTCCCGCGAGAAAATGATCTCGTCAGCATAGATGTTGTCTTCGGCGAAGGCGTTGATCCGGCCCCCCTCGGCCAGCGCGACGGCCAGAACGGCGATTGTCACCACGCAGGCGCCCTGCAGCCGCCCCAGCCTCGTCAGCTGATCCTTGAAGAGTCGCGTGCTCCACAGCGCAACGATGGCGTTCACGACACCGAAGAAAAGCGCCGCGCGAACGAGGCCGAGCCGCGGCACGACGACCAGCGGAAACAGCACCGACGCAAACAGGGCGCCGATGTAGTCGAAGGTGAGCACGTGCGAGACCGTATCCGCAAAGCGATACCGACTCTTGATCAGGCGCATGAGCAGCGGAATCTCGAGGCCGACGAGCGTTCCGAGCACCACCACGATCAAGTAGAGGAGCACCTGGAAACCCTGGGTAAACGCGAACGCCAGGAACAGCGCGCTCGATGAGAAACCGCCGACCAGCGCGATGAGAAGCTCGATCCGGATGAATTGCCGCGCAATGCCTCGCCGGAGAAATCGTGACAGGAAGCTCCCGATCCCCATTGCAAACAGGTAGGCGCCGATGACCGTCGAGAACTGGAAGACGCTGTCGCCGACGAGATAGCTCGCGACCGTGCCCGCGATGAGCTCGTAGATCAATCCGCAGGCGGCAACGAGCAGAATCGAAACGAAGAGCGCGATGGCCACGGAATCAGTGCACGGCAGCCGCGATGATGATGCAGATGCCAATCGACATCGCGCCGACCAGGATCGCCAGCGCCACGTTTTTCTCCTGCACAATCTCGCGCCACAGGTGATACGGCGTCATCCTGTCGATGATGGCGAACGCGAGCACGAAGACCGTGATGCCGATGAAGGCGAACACCAGGGCCGCTTCGATGTTGTGGGCCATGTCCATCACTTTCCTCCGGTGAAGTGTCGGAAGGGTCCGTACGCTGGACGGTACGAACCCGGGTTGTCGCGCACCGATTTCGGCACGGTCCGGCCCTGCGTCCCTGCCGTGAGACTCCAGCCACGGTACTCTGCGATGCCCATCAAGCCGATGACGAGCAGTCCGTACGCCAGATACACCCTACTCATCATCGTCTTCACCTCCTGCGTCACTCGACGAGCCGCCTGATTCCTGCCATCTTCGGCGCTCGAAGCTTAGGGCGCGCCAGGACGTCATCACTGGCGGAACGACGATCAGTCCCAGCGCGATGAAGAACCAGAAAGGCGTCACCGCGCCACGGACGACGGTGACCTGGTACGGGATCGGCTTGCTGCCACGCTCACCGTCCGGCTCGATCCGAAGAAAGTAGCGACCGGACGGGACCGTCGGCAGCGTCACTGAATCGGCGCGCGACCCTTCGGTCCACGATTCGCCGGACTCGTATCCGTGGTAGTACGACACTTCACGTCCGAAGTCGACGGTTTCGCCTGACTCGTCGTTGATGAGGGTATAGCCGACGGACATCCATTGGTTGTCGATGTCGGCCGACGTGTCCACTCGTACGGCCGACGGCCGGCCGTCCAGCTCGAACGTCGGCGTCACAATCGCCGTGTCGTTTCCAGAGCGCCCATCGTAGACAAAGCCCTGCGTGAACGCCTGCTTCTGCTGCGCGCTGACCAGAGACACGACGAAGACGAGCGTTGCCAGCGCCGCCAGGAGCATCGCGTTCTTCCACATGCCGCCGATCACAGGTCCGTACGGCGACGGCTGGTTCGCGAAGATCCCTTCGGTACGAGGTGGTTGACCGGGCGGCGCGAAGGCGGTCCAGATCTCCGCGCTACTGATGTACTCGCTGAGCGACCACGTCACTTCCTTGTCGGCGCTGACTTCGGCCGACAGCATCAGCGGCGGCGACACGTAGTCGGCGGCGGTCGCCTTCTCACCGACGCGCACCTGCCACGGGAATTCTCCCAGCACGAAAACGGTCGTCGCCGTCGCCGTCTGAAAGTGCCGGTACGTGTGCCCGTGGAACAAGCGCGACGAGGTTCCCGGCGACGCATCGCCGCCTGGCAGCGTGGAGAGCGGGGACACGAGATTCCAGTGACCCGCGTACTCCGTGATGTAGTGAAACGTCTTGTACGGATTGAACAGGAGGTACTCCCGCCACTGGTAAGGCGTTCCGTCGATTACCACCTGGCGGACCTGGAATCCGACCACTTCGTACACCACGCCCTGCAGCGTGCCGCGGGTGCCGAGCGGAATCACCGGCTCGTAGCGGACCGCATCGGTGAAGCGCTGCAGGATGGTGACGCCGGCGTCTCGGGTGTCGAGCAGCGTGTGGCAGCTCTGACACACGACGTTGACGGCGTGGCCGAACAGACGGACCGCCGTCGGCGCCCCGCACGAGGGACAGCTGACCGATCGTACCGCGACCGTTACCATCCTTCGAACTTTCGGACGTTCCGCAGGCGCAGCGCGTCGAAGTCCACACTTTGTCCGATGTACAGCGCCGGCGTGTCGTCGCTGTAGTCGAGCGTCGCGAAGTCCTGGCGCTCGGAACGCAGGTCGACGAAAGTGACGTCGGTCTTGTCCCAGTATTCGAAGGGCAATTCCCCTTCGACTCCGGCGTAGTGCGCCAGCGTTCGCGAGGTGACCACGAAACGGATGCCGTTCCAGACGAACGTGCGTCCGAGGGTCGCCTGCTCGGGAGGAGGCAGCTGCGGCGCGCTGACGCGAAACGAGATGGCGAGATCGTTCTGGGCATCCGACAGCCAGCCATCCTTGCCGCCATCGAGCACGAGGTGCCACTCGTTCCAGCCGCCCTGCTCGTAACGATAGAGAATCCGGCCGCCGACGACGAACCCGCTGTCGCCGTACCGGCCCTCGGTGAGCAGCTGAATCGGCGAGGCGTCTTCAGGAAGGTCCGCGACGAGCCCGACCTTCCTGAGATCCACGTCGGTTCTCACCAGCACGGATCGACAGTGCTCGCACACGGTCTGGACGCTGCTCGACCAGCGGAAGGCGAGCGGCGCACCGCAATTGGGACAACTCGCGGATCGGCTACTCATCTTCGCCTGTGCCCGTGCCCGTATTCAACGGGGCCATCGCGGTGGCGGACGCCTCGCGATAGGCCCGTTCGAGGCGACGCACGTTGACCGTGCGAGCGCCGAGGCGATCGCGCAGATGACGCGAGAAATCCCAATCCGGCCGCGGACGACAGCAGAAAAGATTCAGGCACAGCGTGCCGTGCTCGGGAAAGGAATGACAGGCGACGTGTGATTCGGTGAGCACGTGAAATCCGGTGACCCCGCCGGCGCCGGCGAATTGCGTCCACTGGGCTTCACCGCACGGATGCAGGTCGAGATCGCGGATGAGATGCGCGAACAACGCCTGCAGCGTCGCGAGATCCCGAAGAAGGAGTGGAGAGCAGCCATAGGCCTCCACGACCCATTCGACGCCCGTCACTTGAAGCGAACTTTCGAGGTTGCCATCTGTCCGGATGGACTCGCGATTATCACCAATTCGGTGACGGGCGGCAATCGCGTCGAGAATCGTGTGGGTCTCCGTCGCAGCTCACCTTCACTTGGCGGCGATCGGGCGGCCGCAAGGTAAGCGTTGCGCCGTTCACCGTCGCTACGTCAGCGCGCGGGTGCGGTGGCCTGGCCGCGCGCCTCCATGGCGGTGGCCAGCCCGGTCATCGCCCAGCCCGTGCCCATCGCGGAGATCCATTGATCGCCGCCGTACGGGAATCCGCTTTCGAAGTACGGCTGGAACTTGACGGCCCGGCTGCGGACGAACCACGAGCCGTCCGCCTGCTGCGTGGACAACAGGAAGCGCACGCCGCGCTGGAATGCGGCATCTGTTGACGGGATTCTCGCGGCCGTCGCCAGCGCATACAACGTCTGGCCCGATGCGTACGCGTCGCTCGCCAGCTCGTCTCGTTGTGCCCAGCCGCCGTCCGGCCGCTGTTTTGCGATGGCGGCGACCGCCGCCGTTCGAAGCGTCACTTCATCAGCGCCGGCCCAGCGCAGGCCGAGGAGGCGCATGGCCCGATCCTCGCTCGTGGTCGGCACCGCCGATTCGAGCCAGCGTCTGGCGCGTGCGAGCCTCGTGTTCATCTCGGGAGCCAGGGCGGGGGGCGCGTACGCGGTCAGCATGCGAATGGCAAGCGCCGTCCGCGCGATGTCGCCGTCGGAAATCGGCGGACGCGCCGTCCAGCCAACGTGCCACCGCCCGTCCGGGAACTGCTGGGCGGCGACGTTCACGGTAATCGCATCGGTCATCCGATCCGGCGCGTAGCCGGTAGCAGCCAGCGCCGCGATCGAGTTGAGCGGCACGTCAGGAGTGCCGGCGACGTCGAGTCGCTCGAGCAGATGCTGCACCGACACGACAAATCGCCCCTTCGTCGCGCCAAGCCGGCTCGCGGATTCCTTGTCGTCCAGGTGGATGCCGCGGGTGCGGCCCACGGCGCTCGCGATATCCATGATGTTCTGCGCATGGCACGCCGCACAGCCGCCCTTTGCCAGGAACTGTGCGCTCGACGCGCGCTCGAGCAGAGCAAAGCTGCGCGTGACCGCGGTCGGCAGATCCACCGGTGCCGCCTTCAGCGGCGGCAGGGCCGGCGCGTCGTGTCCGGTGGCGCCCGCCTGTTTCAGCATCGAGACGATGGGCGCGTCGCCAAATTTCCGGGCCCAGTCGAGCGCGGTCTCGCCCTCGGCACTGCTGGCGTTCACGTTCGCGCCCTTGTCCATCAGCAGCCGAACCGCGTCGGCGCTGGCGTGGTCAGTGGCTACCGCGAGCATGAGGGGAGTCATCCCGCGGAGATCCTTCACGTTGACGTCGGCGCCAGCGTCGAGCAGCGTCTTCACCAGCTCCGGCGAACTCGCCGGCGCCGCGAGGAGCAGCGGGGTGAATGTGCCGAGCGCCAGCATACCGTTCTTGGCCCGCGCGGGCGCATGGACGATCACCTCGCCGTCACCTGACACGTCGTTGACGCGCGCTCCATGCGACAACAGCAGCTTGACCGCTTCCACGCTGCCGTTCGCCGCGGCGACCATCAGCGGCGTGAAGTTGGCCGCGTCACGGGCGTTGACGTCGACCTTTGCGTCGATCAGCAGACGCAAGGTGTCGCGATCGGATGCGACCGCGGCCGTGTGCAGCGCGTTGGCGTTCAGCTTGTCAGCCGCCAGCACATCCGCACCGTGTGCGGCGAGCAGCTTGACCACTTCGGCCGACGGATCGTGCATCGTCGCAACGAGCAGCGGAGTGCGGCCGGACTTGGAAACGACATTGACGTTCGCGCCGTGGTCCAGCAGCAGCCGAACCTTGTCGATGTCCTTGGTCGCCCAGGTCAGGGCGGGGGAGCCCAGGTTGTTGACTGCGTTCACATCCGCGCCGGCGGCGACGAGGCGCTTCATCGCTTCGGTCGACCCGACGGCCGCTGCGTACATGAGCGGGGTGACACCGTCACTATCGCGAACGTCGACGCCCTGTTTGATGAGCGAGTCGATGGCGGCGAGATCGTTGGACCGGATCGCGCGGTAGAAGTCTGCGGCCGTGTCGGGCGGCGCGGCCGCGGCGAAGGTGATTGCAGAGAGGAACGCAGCGGATACCGACGCGGATAGCCAGCGGACCATTGGGACCTCCGTCAATGAGCGGCCGGAGTTCGCCACCTTCTATAGTGCGGCCACGCGCCGTTTCGTTTCGCCGCTCGCCGAGAACATTCGGGCGATCGCGACCTGTTACTCGAGGCAGTGGGATTATAGTGACTAATGCAGCGATAACTCCCATCAATTCGGAGGACGGAACCGCACGACGCTCCGCCACCGGCCCGGGCGGCGGTCAATGGGTCGGTATGTGCGTGTTGAAGTATGCGACCGGATAGTCACCGGCGGCTCCCCAAGTGCGGACGATGGTGTTGCCCATTTGCGTGAGTACGTAGAACGCGGTCGCACCGGGAGTGCTGCTCGTTCGATACACACAGAAGTCGGTCCGCCCGTCGCCGTCGTAATCAGCCTGGGTGGTGAGGTCACCGAACGTGCCCCAGTTTGCCGACAAGAGACCGCCGTCCGAACTTCGTTTCACGAACCACAGCAGCGGACTGGTGCCGCCGGAGACTTCGCGTACAACCGCGATGTCTGTCTTGCCGTCCCCGTCGTAATCGCCCGGGACGACGTGGTCACTGAACACTCCCCAATATTGAGCGCTGATCGCGCCTGTTGCGGTCTTCAGCAGGAAGACCGCGGGATCCGAGGCCGTGGATCCCGTGTTCCGCACGACCATGAAGTCGTTCCTGCCATCTCCATCGAAGTCGCCAGGAACGGGCTTGTCACCCATGGTTCCCCATGGCACATACAGGATCTGCCCCGTCAGGCTGCTTCGGTACCACCAGTAACTGATCCCGCCCGGTGTGGTTGCCTCACGGTACGTCGCCAGGTCCATCGTGCCATCGCCGTCGTAATCGCCCGAGACCGTGATGTCATCCCCCGACCCGCCAAAGTCAACGTACTGACCCTGTCCTGTGGCGCTCGAGACGATCCAGAATCCTATGCCGGGTCCGGTAATCCGCCACAGCACGAGGTCGGCCTTCCCATCGCCGTCGAAGTCGCCCGAGAGGGCGGTATCACCGTGCGTCTGGCTTCCCCAGTTGGCGAAGGTGTACGAAGAAGTGGCGGCGTCGGCGATCCACCATTGAATCGCGCCATTCACGATACGAATCACAGCGAAGTCGGCACGCCCATCTCCCGTGTAGTCCATGGGCGTATGGAGCGACGTCGCCGAGGGTTTCAAGGACACGAGCGCAATCGTCAACGCGCAAAGACACAAGAAAGCTCGGCGGCGCGATGGGGTCATTTGATCTCCTCAAATTTCAGACGGCGAAAGCATATCCGGTCACCAACGACCGATATATCAAGAAAGCATGATGCCAATCGGAATCCTCGTTGCGACTGTTGCGCTCGGTCAGCCTGCGCAGGAAGTCGCCTGCTGGTCAGACAAGCGCAGCGTGAGTCGCGCCATGACGAGAACCATCGACGGGTTCACGCTGACCATCGGTCCGAGCACTGACCTCGACGTGGAGTACGGCTGCCGCGCAGAGGTGCGCGATGCGACAGGCAAGGCCGTTTTCGAAGGTGAGGGCTTCAACACGCGGCTGCACCCGGAGAGCGGCCGCGACGTGGACGGCGACGGTCGCGGGGATCTGATCGTCGGCATCGACACCGGCGGCGGCAACCGCTGCTGCTGGGAGTACCACGTGATCTCGCTGAGCCCGACCCCCCGCGTGATCGCACGCCTGCCGAATCCGGGCTTCGAGAGCGACGGTCAGGGTCGCACGGTCATCTGGACGACCGTGGCGTTCTACGATCTCGGTCCGTCGATGGCGCAGTCGCCGACGGTCGAAATCGCGGAGCAGTTCAGATCGGGTCGACTCGTTGACATCACGTCCGAATATTGTCAGGCGATGCTCGCAGGAACCTTGCACGGCCAGGGGGATCTGTCCGCGGAATTGGCGAACCTCTCAGAGCCGAAGAAAGCGGCATCGAAGGCCGCAGGCGCGAAGGCCGTCTTCGATGTGGACGAGACCCGCGTCGCTGCGTACACCGTGGCGATGCAGCTGGCCTACTGCGGCCGCGCGACCGACGCCGCGCAGTTGATTCGAGACGTGTGGCCGGCCACGATGGAAGCCGACGTGCGGAAGAAGGTCGACACCGCAGTCGCGGGCGCCCGCCAGGGTCGCCTGAGTCGCTGAATTACCAAATTACCAGATTCCCAAATTCCCAGATTCATCTATCTACGGATTGAAGTCCCGGATCTTCGCCACCGTTGGTCCGTCCAGCTTCTGAAGCACCGCAACGAGCAAATCCACCATCTGATCGAAATCGCGCCGGTTCATGATGCCGTTGTGCGAGTGCGTGTAGCGGATCGGCACGACCATGTTGATCGTCGGCACGCCCCCGTTACTGCGCTGCAACTCCGCCGAATCGTCACCGTAACCCTGCACCAGATCGGTCTGCAGCGGGATCTTTCTCTCGGCGGCCATCTGCTTGATGAGGGCCGTGAGCTTCCGGTTGGGGAGCGCCGATGAGTCGAAGAGAAAGATGCCAGGTCCGCCACCGAGCCGTACTTGTGTTTCTTCAGGATGGCCCGGAAAGACATCACCCGTGATGCCGCCTTCGAGCGCGAGCGCCAGTTCCGGCTTCACGATCGCCGCAGCGGACTCCGCGCCACGCAGGCCGACCTCTTCCTGCACGGTGATCGTCCACAGAATCTGATTCGGATGCGGAGCGGTTGCGAGCCGTCGCATGGCTTCGACGACGACGGCGCAGCCGACGCGGTCGTCCCATCCCTTGGCGAGATAGTTGTCCGTGCCGTTGAGGACTGTGAACGGCGCGTCGGGCACGACCGGATCACCGGGCGCGAGACCCATCGCCGCGACTTCCGCTTCGCTCGTGGCGCCCACGTCGAGGAACAGGCTGTCACGCGGATACACCCGCGTGCGTTCCTCGGCCGGCACCACGTGGATATCCCTGATCCCGGTGACGGCGCGCACGGGGCCCTTCGATCCGACGATAATCCATCGCTGGTCTACGAGCGCCTGGTCCAGCCATCCGCCCAGCATCTGCATCGTCAAGAAGCCGCGCGGTGTGACCCGCCGCACCACGCCGCCGAGCTCGTCCATGTGGGCGTCCACCATCACGCGCGGACCCTGCGAGCCCTGGGTCGCGATGATCGACCCGAGGCCGTCGAACGTCAGCGAGCTCGCAAACGGCTTCATCGCGTCGACCATGACCTTCCGGATCGGCTCTTCGAATCCGGGAGGGCCGGGGGTGTCCGTAATCTGCTGGAGCAACGTGACGATGCGGTCCTGGGCCCGTGCGGGCGCAATCGCAGCGGGAAAGCTGACGGCAAAGCTGACGGCGATGATGACGAAGCGTTGTCTCATGGTCGGCAAGCTTATAAGATTTGTCGCATGCTGATCTCATCCTCGTCGCTGCGTCGCGCCGGTTTGACGGTGCTGGTCGTCCTCTCGCCGATGTTGATGCTCGCGGCCCGCGGCCAGGAGCGCGCGGCTACCGAGGGAAGCCGAATCGCGGCGGGTGCGCTCGTTGCGGCCGATCGGCCGTTCGGGACATTGCGCGAGCAGGCCGCCATGCAGCAGGCCTGGCTCAAGAAGCGCCTCGACACCGTTCTGCCCGCGCTGATGCGCAAGTACGCCATCGACATGTGGGTCGTGCCGATGCGCGAGTACAACGAGGATCCGGTCTTTTCGTCGATTACCGCGCCGGAAACCTTCTACGCGCGCCGCCGTACGATTTACGTGTTCTTCGACAAGTGCGCCGTCACCGGCACGGCCGTGTCCCCGGCCTGCGTCGAACGGATTGCGCTGGGCGGCACGTCACAGGGCGGCGTCTTCCAGACGCGGTCGTCGATGAAGGCGATCAGCGCGGCGACCGGTTCACGACAGGCTGAGCTCTGGGGCGACGAGCAATGGCTCCTCCTCAAGGAAGTTGTCGAGGAGCGGAAGCCAAGAGTGATCGGTATCAACCGCTCGAAGATCTTTGCGTTCAGCGACGGCCTGTCGAGCGGCGAGCTGCAGGGGATGACCGAAGCGCTTGGCGCAACGTGGACGGCGAAGTTCAAGGACGCGGAGGGTCTGCCGCTCGATCTGATTGCCTCACGCCTTCCCGAGGAGGAAGAGTTCTTCCGGAAGATGACCGCGCTCGTCTGGCAGATGACGCAGACGATGTTTTCCGACAAGGTCATCGTGCCGGGCGTGACAAGGCGGAGCGACCTCGTCTGGTGGTGGCGCCAGCGAACCAACGATCAGGGGCTGGGCACGTGGTTCCAGCCGAGCGTGAACATTCAGCGGAAAGGCGTCAAGACGAGCGAGATCGGTGAGGATGCCGTCATCCAGCCTGGTGATGTCCTGCACTGCGACGTTGGCATCACCGTCGCGCGGCTGAACACGGACACGCAGCATAACGCGTACGTGCTGCGGCCGGGCGAGACCGACGCGCCCGCGGGTCTCAAGGCGGCTCTCGCCAACGCGAACGTGATGCAGGAGTTCCTGATGGAAGAAGCGCGGCCCGGACGAACGGGCAACGAGATCCTCGGCGCGGTGCTCGGACGCATGAAGGCCAAAGGCATCACCGGCACGATGTACTCCCATCCGATCGGCATGAACGGCCACGGTGCCGGCCCGCTCATCGGCCTGTGGGATTACCAGGACGGCGTGCAGGGCCGCGGCGAGGCGCGCGTCATCCCCTCGATGTGGTTCTCGGTCGAGTTACAGGCGACGACGCCGGTGCCCGAGTGGGATGGTCAGCCGGTGCAGATGGCGCAGGAAGAGGACATGATGATCGGCGCCGACGGCAAGGCGCGCTGGGCGCTGAAGCGCCAGGATCATCTCTTTCTGGTCGGAGGCAAATAGCGCGTTATCGCGTCGACACGATCGGCAGCGAGATGAAGCTCGCCGCATCCGGCGCGTGATAGATCCGCTGCGTCGCTTTGACGTAGTCGCCCGGCTTCGCGAAGAAGGCGTTCGGCACGAACGTCTGCGGGTTCCGATCGTAAAGCGGGAACCACGTGGACTGGACCTGCACCATGATGCGGTGGCCGGGCAGGAACACGTGGTTCGCCGTCGGCAGGCCGAACGTATACAGCAGCGGCTTGTTCGATGCGATTGCCTTGGGCGTCGCGAAATTCTCACGATACCGGCCGCGGAAGATGTCCATGCCGATGCTTAACTGATAGCCGCCCATCTCCGGCTGGCTCGGCACTTCGTCCGGATACACATCGATCAGTTTCACAACCCAGTCGCTGTCGGTGCCGCTCGTGGATGCCACCAGGTTGACGATGGGTGCGCCCGCGATGTGTACCGCCTGCGTCAGCGGCGGCGTGACGTAGGACACGACGTCGGGTCGATCCGCGACGAACCTCTGATCGAGCAGGAGCCATCGGCGCCACGTGTCGCCGTCCGCAAAGCGCGCAGGCCGCGGGACGTAGGGCACCGGTTTGGCCGGATCGGAGACGTATTCGTCGTAGTGAACCGCACCGTTCGATCCTGCCTGTGCGGGCGCCGTAGACGACAATCCAAAGCCGTCAGCGAAGTAGAGCGGCGTTGATTTCGTCGCGCAGCCCGAGTCGCACGCCAGTGGCCAGGACGTGAAGCGGTCCCAATGATTCTCGCCGGTGTTGTAGATGAACACGGGTGGGGTGTCCGGCTTCGGCGCGCCATCCTTCAGATACTGATCGAAGAACGGCTTCAGGACATCACGGCGGAACTGAAGCGCGGTGTCGCCATTCCATTTCAGTGGCCCGAGCGACGACCCGTCGTAGTTGACGCCGCTGTGGCGCCAGGGTCCCATCACCAGGTAGTTCAGATCGTTTTTCGCGTCTTTGGGTTCGACCGCCGCGTAGCTGTGGATCGCCCCCCACATATCTTCCTGGTCCCACAGTCCCTGAATCCACATCGTCGGCACCTTCAGCGGCTGCGCGGCCATCGTCCTGTCGAGCGCCTGCTCCTGCCAGTAGCTGTCGTACGCCGGATGCTCGGACACCTTCCGCCAGTACGGAAACTGGTCGAGGCCGGCGGCCTTCGCGAAATCGCCGGCGGACCCGGCACGGCGGAAGTTCTCGTAGTCGTCGTAGCCCTGTCGCACGATGGACTCGCCCGATCCGCGCGCGGCCGTCTGCCCGGTGAAATAATCGAAGTTCGTTTGACGGAAGGCGCCGTAGTGGAACCAATCGTCGCCCATCCAGCCGTCCACCATCGGGCTCATCGGCGCCGCCACCTTGAGTGCCGGATGCGGATTCACCAGCGCCATCACGACCGTGAAGCCTTCGTACGAGCTCCCGAGCATGCCGACCTTGCCGTTCGACTCGGGGACGTTCTTGACGAGCCACTCGATCGAGTCGTAAGCGTCGGTGGAGTGATCGACCTGGGTGGGGTTGAGTGGCCCCTTCAGCGGCCGTGTCATCACGTAATCGCCTTCGGATTTGTACTTGCCGCGGACATCCTGAAAGGCGCGGATGTAACCGTCGGTGACGAACACTTCGTCACCCTGCGGGAGCGTCGCGAGCATCCGCGTGGATTCGCTTCTCGTCGCGCGCTCCGCGGCGTTGTACGGTGTGCGCGTGAAAATGATAGGGGCGTTCCGCGCGCCCTTCGGCACGACGATGACGGTGTACAGCTTGACGCCGTCGCGCATCGGGATCATCACCTCGCGCTTGACGTAGTCGTTTGCCGCCGTCGGCGCCGTGTACGCGGCCGGTATGTCGGGGGCGATTGGCGGCGTCTGCGCGGATGCGCCCGAAGCCGCCGCGATCAGTGTGGCGAGCGAAAACAGTCCGGAACCGAACGGCCGCATGATGGGCATGACCACTCCAGGATGCGGCCCATTGTATTCCTCAGCAGACCGGGCCGGCTTCCACGCACACGGTGTTCAACCGGTAGTAGAGCGTGTCGAGAAAGGTGCCGGCATTGACGCGGGGCAGCAGGGATTCGGGCGTCGTGCTGACGACCTGGGTCCGGCCGCCGCTGGCTTCCAGCCAGTCGAGCAGCCGCCGCTGGTCGTCTTGCGCGAGGGCGCCGACGTTGTAAAGCACCATCGTTCCGGCGAGATGGATTGGCGGCAGGACGAGAAGCTGGCCGGGTCGCCACTGTGCGATCGGCTCGTTGAGGTCCGGCAGCAGCTGGTCGAGCAGGTGTGCGACCGCTGCCTCTTGCTGAATGAGCAGCAGGTTCACGCGCGCGGTTCTCGCGATGGTCCAGTCATCCGAGAGAGGTGGGTCGTAGTCGAGTGAGCCGTTCAAGGGCGCGGCTCCGATGTAGACGTTCGACGAGTGCTCCATGCGTACCTCCCCAGCGGAACAGCAGGCCACCGCATGCGGCGAATCTACGCTTCGTGGCCTGGACCGGCTATCAGGAAAACGGACAGAAAGGATAGGGAAAATCCCTAGGGTGCGCACGGATCCAGAAGTTGGGAGAAGTCGGAGCCAAGTGAGAAGGACGAAGAGAGAAACCGGAGGGGAAATGCTACGAAAAGAGAAAGTGCGTTACCGAATCGTTACGCGCCGCTACGCGTTGTGCAACCAGCCTTGCAGGACGGCGTACTTGACGATGTCGATGCGGCCGCTGAGACCGAGCTTGCGCATGGCGTTCGCCTTGTGCGCTTCAACGGTTTTCACGCTCAGCGACAGTCGCGCGGCGATTTCCTTGTTGCTGTAGCCGGAGGCAATCAGACGGAGCACGTCGGACTCGCGTTCCGACAGCGCCGCCGCAGCCTTGCCGTCACGTTTGCCGTCCCGCCCGATGAAGCCGGCGGTGACGCGCGCGGTCAGCGACGAATCCAGATACTGACCGCCGGCCGCGGCCGCCCGGATCGCCTGCAGAAGCTCGGCTGGCGGACTCTGTTTCAGCACGTAACCCGCGACACCCGCGCGCAGCAATTCCTGCAGGTACGCATCGTCGCCGTGCCGGGTCAGCGTGATGATCACCGCGTCGGGCTGGAGTTTCTTGAGCTTCCGTGTCGCGACCAGCCCGGTCATCCCCGGCATCGAGATGTCCATGACGACGACGTCGGGCTTGAGGGCCAGCGCTCGTTCGATCGCCGTCTCCCCGTCGCTCACCTCGGCGACGACGGCCATGTCCGGCTGCCCCTCGATAATCAGCTTGAGACCATGGCGGACAGTCACGTGATCATCGGCGAGCAGGACGCGGAGGCGCGGCTTCTTCGTATCAGCCATGGTCCGTCGTGGTGTGGGTCGGTGTTGCCATGCGCACGAGAATCGTCGTGCCCCGGCCGGCCGCCGATTCGATCTCGATGCTGGCGCCAACGAGTGCGGCGCGCTCCTGCATGCCTCCCAGTCCGAAGCCGCCGCGTGCGCGAGCAGTCTCTGCACCCGCCGGCTTGTGATCGCTCGTCGCATCGGTCGTGGCGTCGACCGTATCGAACCCGACGCCATCGTCCTCGACGATGAGCAGCACGTGTTCGGGACGGCGCTCCAGGATGACCTCCACGCGAGTCGCCCGCGAGTGCCTGGCGACGTTGGTCAACGCCTCCTGGGCGATGCGGTATAGCGTCGTCTCGACATCGGGCGACAGGCGGGCGTCGAGCAGCCCTGACGTATGAAGCTCCGCGGGAATGCCGACGCGCGACGACCAGTCCTGGACGTAGTTGGCGAGGGCGGCGCGTAGGCCGAGATCGTCGAGCGCGGTCGGGCGCAGTTCCCACACGAGCTGATCCACATCTCGATCGAGACGCTGCGCGACCGCCTCGAGCGCCTCGACGTGCACATGGAGGTCCGGGTGCGCGGCACTGGCGGTCTTCAGCGCACTGATTCGGTACGTCAGTGCCGTCAGCTGTTCACCGAACTGGTCGTGCATCTCCCGGGCGATGCGCCGCCGTTCGTCCTCCTGCGCGAAGACCAGGCGGGCGAGTAGTTCCGTCCGGGCGCGTTCGGCCTCCGCGCGCTTACGCTCGGTCAGGTCGAAGTGCGTGCCGACGATCCGGACGACGGGGCCGCCGGGCTCGCGCCTGACCGGGAAGCCGCGGGACAGCACGTGGATGTAATGGCCGTCCTTGTGACGCAGGCGAAACTCCGCCTCGTACGTGGGCTCGCCGCGCGCGACGCGCTCGTTCGCCTGGTCGGCGCGCGGCCGGTCGTCGGGATGGACGAGCCGCTCCCACGCACTGACGTGCGGCTCGATCTCGTCGGCCGAATAGCCGAGCATCTGCGTCCAGTGCGGCGAGTACACGACCGCGTTGGTTTCCAGATTCCAATCCCAGACGCCCTCGAGCGCTCCTGCAAACGCCAGCGTCAACCGCTCCTCGCTCTCGCGGAGCGCGGCTTCGGCGCGTTTGCGGTCGGTCAGGTCAAGGTGCGTGCCAACGATACGCACGACGGGACCATCGGCCGTCCGCCGGATTGGATAGCCGCGAGACAGGACGTCGATGTAGTGGCCGGCCTTGTGGCGCAGACGGACTTCCATTTCATAATTGCCGCCGCCGCGCATCACGCGTTCGTTGACCTGCTGCGCCCGCGGCAGGTCGTCGGGATGAAGCAGTCGCTCCCACGCGCGCACATGGGGCTCCACTTCTTCGTCGGCATACCCGAGCATCTGCTTCCAGCGTGGCGAGTAGACGACGGCGCCGGTCTCGAGATTCCAGTCCCAGACGCCTTCCTGCGCACCGGCGAACGCGAGCGTCAAGCGCTCCTCGCTCACGCGCACGGCGGCCTCCGCGCGCCGGCGTGCCGCGACATCACGGACCGCGATCTGCACCCTGCCATCGTCCAGTCGTGCGCCGGTCAGCTCGGCGACGGCGCCGTCGCGCCGTTCGATCTGGACGTCACAGGAGTGTCCGCCAGATCCGGACGAGACCGCCGAGAGCCAGTCGGTCAACGGCTGACGACTTGCCGTGCTCGTCAGTTCGACCAGGGATCGGTCGATGAGACTGGCGGGTTCCCCCAGGATGTCCGCTGCCGCGCGGTTGGCGGCGAGGATGCGATCCCCGCGAACCACGAGGATGCCGTCGGGAGAGCGTTCGAACAGATTCCGGTGAATGGCGTCCGGCAGCTGGTCGTAGCGGGCGGCCATGATTTCGAGTCTAGCACTGGGTTGTTGGATACACTACCGGCCGTGGACGCGTCCGATCGGCCGCTCGGGCCGACATCACTCGACCGTTCGCCGATCAGGTGGCTTCTGCTGGCGGCCGGAATTGCGATGGCGATCTACGCATGGCAGATCAGGCAGCCGCCGACGACGTCGGACTTCACCATCTTCTATTACTCTGCGAAGCGTTCCTCGTCAGAGATGTACATCCGGCCGATCGGCCCGCCGCGCGGCAACATGAACGCGCCGCAGTTCCAGCTGCTGATCCGGCCGCTGACCCGCCTGCCGCTCGACGTCGCATCGGAAGTCTGGCGTGGTCTGAACCTGATGGCCCTGTGCGGCTGCGTCTGGTGGCTCACACGGAAGGGTCCTGAGCAATGGAGCGCGGCCGACTACGGCGCGGCGCTCGCGTGGGCTCCGTTCCATCACGCGCTGACGCTCAATCAGGTGACGTGGATTCTGTGGCCGCTGCTCATCTGGACGTGGTGGTGCTGGCGGCGGAATCGGTGGACCGCCGGCGCGATCGGCCTGGGGCTGGCGCTCAGCCTCAAGATATTCCTTGGTGTCTTCCTTCTGTGGCTCGTGCTGAAACGGCAGTGGCGGGCCTGTGCCGTCTCTGTGGCAACGACGACCGCGGCGTTCGGCGTCGGCGTCGCCGTCTATGGAACCGACGTGTTTCGGGCGTGGATTGCGACGATGGCCGGCGCCGAGTGGCCGGGGGCGTTCAGCAACGCGTCGATTCGCGGCCTGATCGATCGATCGCTGACGAAGAACTTCACCGGCGCGCCGCCGCTTCTCGACGCTCCGGGGTTCGCGCGGCTGCTGTATCTCGTCAGCGCCGTCGCAATCGTGGTCGTGACGCTCATCCGCACGCGCGACCGTGACGTCGACGGCAGCTGGCCGGCGCTCGTCGCGAGTGCGCTGCTCGCGTCGCCGCTCGGCTGGGTGTACTACCTGTGGTGGATGCTCCCGGGAACGCGACCCTCGCGCGTCCTGCTGATGAGCCCGCTCCTGTGGGTGCCGTTCGCGTACATCACGATCGGCCAGCCGGCCGGATGGGCAACCGCGACGATCGGCTCGGTGTACGCCTGGGGACTATTGCTCGCGTGGTCGCGGCTCGCCGGGAATCGGGTCCTCGGGGTCGGGCCAGTACACGCGCGAGAGATAGTGCAGGGCGATGCCGGCGCCCCACCGGTTCGGTGACGTCAGCACGAACAGAATGCCGATCACGATGAACGTTGCCACGCCGATTGTCCGGTTCGCGCGAAACACACCGAAGTAGACGAGGACCACGAGCAGGCCGAGCGGCAACCGATCGCCGACGATGGTGAACGCCCACGTGTCGCCGGCGTTGCGCTCGAAGACGAGACCGCAGTGCCGGCAGCGTGGCAGGTGGTGGGCCCAGCCGGAGAAGAGTGGCCCAACGCCGCAGTGCGGACAACGCTTCGTCAGACCGCGCTTCAGCGCGGTCGTGATGAACGCGCGGTTCATTTTGCCGGGATGCGCGAGATGACCTTGCCCTGCGCGTCGAGGAACTCGATGCGGGGGTTGCCCGTCGCGTCCACCGTGAGGTTGAGCCGAGCCTGGCCGTTGGCGTCCGACAGCGAGAGCTCCGCCGCGCGTTCGAGGGTCTTGCCGACGAAGACGCGTCGCGGCGCGGGAGGGGCCGCCGCGCGCGCCTTCGCGATCGCCGCTTCGCGAGCCGCGGCATCCGTGATGGCGCTGGCGGCGTTCAGCTGCTCGATCAACTGCGAGATGGGTTTGTCTGATCGATCCCAGACTTCGAGCGCGGCCGATCGCTGACCGTTGGCCTCGCCGTAATGGAGTCCGATCGTCTGATCCTGTTTGAGCTGGTCGAACGTCAGCCCGGCCGAAGCGGTCCGCAGCGATCCGGCCACCTGACCGGCGTACGTGATGCCGCCGGCCTCGTCGCCTTCGTCATTGAAGAAGATGATGCCCGCGTACGGCCGCGGGCGATCGATCACTTTGCCGTCCATCACGCCGGGGTGCATCCGGTCCTTGTTCGAGATCACCATGCGCAACGTGCCGTCCCGATCGACGATGTTGATGCGCTCGACGGTGATGTCAGTTTGTCGGGGCGCTGGCTGCTGGCGAAACGCCGCCGTGGTGAGCACGACGAGCATCAGAGACGAAACCACGACATACGCACGTAGCCACATGCGGCCCTCCCGCGTGTTAAGGTAAGCCTGCTCTTCGGGAGGGATTATGGCGTATTCACGCCGCCGCTTCCTGCAATGGACTGCGGTTATTTCGACGATCGGCCTTCCTCGACGTCTCGCCGCCGTCGCGCCGAGCGGATATCGGGCTGACCTGCTGCCGTCCGAGCGCGAGATCTGGGAACAGCAGACGTGGATGGCGAAGCTCGGTCCGAAGTACACCGGTAACAAGGCGCACGCCGAGTTCGTCGAGTTCCTCGCGGCGCAGATGCAGGAGTTGGGGCTTGACGTGACGCGCGAGCGCTACACGTTTCCCAGATGGGAAGCGCGCCGATGGAGCATCGCCATCTCGCCGTCTGGAGCGCCGGCGTTTCGACCGCCCGTGACGTCGGTACTTCCCGGTACTCGGGACACACATCTGCCACGGGCGTGACCGGCGAGCTTGCCTTCGCCGGCCGGAATCCGACGTTTGCGCTCGACAACCTGCAGGGGAAGATCGCGCTCGTCGAATGTCCGGTCAACGCTCGAAAGTTCGCCGAGCTGTATCAGGCATGGGGCGTCCATCCGTCGAATGATCATTTTCCGGCCGAGACGCGGCCCGCGCGCGGTCCGATCGCCGATCTGACCCCATTTCAGCAGGCCGGCGCGCTGGCGGTGATTCTCGCGTGGACGGATATCTCCGACGAGAACGCCGCCGATCAGTACACGCCCTTCTCGCGGCCACCGCAGAACATTCCGGGCCTCTACGTGGGGCGCGATGTCGGCGCGAAGCTGCGTGCGCTCGCAGGGAGTGGCGCGAAAGCCACGGTCGTGCTCGACGCGGAGACGGTCGCGGATACGCCGACCGACACGCTCGTCGCGACGCTTGCGGGTGCGTCGGCTGACGAAGCCACCATCCTCAACACGCACACCGACGGACCGAACGCCACCGAGGAAAACGGCGCCCTCGGACTTGTCGCCCTCGCGAAGTACTTCTCGAAGATCCCTCGGGCCGATCGACGTAGAACGCTGATCTTTCCGATGACCACCGGCCACTTCGCTGGGCCGTGGGTGCCATCGATTCGCGGATTCATTGAAAAGAATCCCGACGTGATCAAGAAGACTGTCGCCGCCGTCACTGTGGAACACCTCGGGTGCCGCGAATGGCTCGACGAGGTCGTCGCGGCCGGGTCCATTCGTTATCGCGATACGGGTCGCATGGAATGGAGCGTCGCGATCACGCCGTCCAGGCCGATGGCGAACCTGCTCGTGGACGCCGTGCAAGGCAGCCGCGATCGCGCGGGCGTCGTCAATCCGGTCAAGGGCGGATTCCTCGGCGAAGGCAGCAGCCTGTCGCGCGCGGGCATACCGACGATCGGCTACATCCCGCAGCCGAATTACCTGCTGGCGGGTCCGGCGGACGGCTGTATCGAAAAGCTGAGCCCGGAGCTGATGCACAGTCAGATCGAGGTGTTCGCGAAGCTGGTGCACAAGATCAACAGCCTGACCGCCGCGGAGCTCAGGGCGTGACGGCGGCCGCAACGCTGTTGGCGCTCCTGCTGACGACGCCGATGTTTCAGGCGGCGGAGCTGGAAGACGTCGTCGTGATGGGCCGGGCGGACGAGGCGCGAAAGCTCCTCGCGGGCGCCGACGTCAACATGAAGGACCAGGACGGCGTCACGCTGCTGATGCGCGCGGCCTCAGCGGGACGTGCTGATATGGTGAAACTCCTGGTGTCGAAAGGCGCCGACGTCAACGCGAAGACCAGCGGCGGCGTCAACGCGCTGATGATGGCGTGCGTGGGCGGCTATGCGGACGCGGCGGCGGCGCTCATCTCGGCGAAGGCCGATGTCCGTGCCACGGATAATCAGGGCAGGACCGCCCTCATGGCTGCCGCGTCGAGCGGCAGTCGGACCGCGGTGGACGCGCTCCTGAAAGCCGGCGTGGACGTCGGCGTCAAAGACGCGTCGGGCGGGACCGCGCTGACCTACGCGGCCGCCGAAGGGCAGGCCGAGGCGGCCGACGCTCTGCAGGCGCACGGCGCGAAGCCGTCGAACACGGAGCTGATTCTCGCGGCCGGCCGGTGCAACGCGTCGATCGTCCAGTCGTTCGTCAAGTCCGGTATGAACGTCAACGTCAGCGAAGCGGGCACGACGCCGCTCATCGTCGCGGCCGGCGGTGACTGCGTGGACGCCGTCGACGTGCTGCTCACACACGGCGCGAACGTGAACGCCACGAACAGCGACGGCTGGACGGCGCTCATCAAGGCGACGGCTGCGGGTTACCCCGACGTCGTGAAGCGACTCCTGGCCAAAGGCGCGGACGTCAGCATCGAGGATTCACTGGGCCGCACGGCGACGCTGTACGCCTCGCGAGCGGATCGTCAGGAGATTGCCGAGCTGTTCAAGGCCGCACAGAAGGAGGCTACAGCCGAGCGACCGCGACTCGTCGTCTCGAGCCCGACGCTGAAATCCGGCGAGTCGATCCCGCGCGACTACACCGCCGACGGCCGCAACATGTCGCCGCCGATCGGCTGGTCCGGCGTGCCGCCGGAAACGAAGTCGATCGCGCTCGTGTGCGAGGACCCGGACGCGGGCAACCCGCCGCCGTTCGTTCACTGGGTGATCTACAACGTTCCCCCGAACGTGAACGCGCTTCCGGAAAACATTCCGTTCGAGCCGAATGCGCCGATGCCGACGGCCATCGCCGGCGCGGTTCAAGGCGTGTCCGGCTTTCGACGACCCATCTATCGTGGTCCGGCGCCGCCTCCCGGAAAGGTCCACCACTATCATTTCGTCGTCTACGCGCTGGACGTTGCGGGTCTTCAGCCGGGGCTGACGCGCGCCGATCTTCTCGGCGCCATCAACGGGCACATTCTCGCGCAGGGCGAGATCATCGCCACATACGAGCGAAAACCATGACGTTCATTTCGAGACGCGATTTGCTGAAGCGGGTCGGCGATGCGGCGGCGGCCGCGCCGATGACCCGAGACGTTCGGATCTCGACGGCGTGACCGATGGCCCGACCGCCGCGTCGACGGTCAACCCGACGCAGGCGGCGCGCCACGCGCCGCGCTCGAGAACTTCACCGCGACCGAGGCCGAGTTGTTGGACGCCGATCGTCGCCAGGCTGATTCCCACCGATGAGAACGGCCCTGGCGCGACGGAGGCGCACGCCGTGCGCTATATCGATCGCGCGCTCGGCGGCGCGCTGGCCAGCTCGCGCCAGGCCTACACGACCGGCCTCGCGGCGCTCGAATCGCTACGCGCAGTCGTCGAGCGGCGCCGCGTTCACGATGCTGTCGCCGACCGATCAGGACTCCGTGCTCATCGACGTCGAAACGGGCGCAGCGACCGGTTTCATCGCCAGCTCCGCCGCGTTCTTCGCGATGGTGCTCAATCACACGCACCAGGGAACGTTCGGCGACCCGTACTACGGCGGTAACGCGAATTTCATCGGATGGGATCTCGTCGGCTATCCGGGCGTGCGCACGATGGTGACAGCCGCCGATCAGAAGAGCGCTCGAGGCGAAGCAGCTGAAGACGAACCACAAGTCCGCCTACGAATACGAATCGTTCACGAAGGCGTGCCCATGACCACGAAGCTTAAGGAAGCCGACGTCGTCATCATCGGGCTGGGGGCGGCCGGCGGCGTCGCGGCGCTGCCGCTCGCGCAGGCCGGTCTCGAGGTCATCGGTCTTGAAGCGGGCGGTCTGCTCACGCGGAAGGATTTCGCGCCCGACGAACTGCGAAACAACTATCGCGGCTGGCCGCAGGCGGTGCAGAAGGCGAATCAGGAGATTCCCGACGTCCCGCGCGACGGAATCGTGCGCCCACCGGTCCGCGCGGCAACATTCATCCGATGCAGAACAGCGTCGGCGGAACGACGCTGCACTACTGGGCGCAGAGCTGGCGGCTCAACCCATGGGACTTCAAGGTCGTCTCGGAGACGAAACGCCGGTACGGGGCGTCGCGCATCCCGGCAGGCACGACGGTGGAGGACTGGCCGTTCGGAATCGAGGAGCTCGAGCCGTACTACGACAAGGTCGAGTACGAGATCGGCGTGTCGGGCCAGGCCGGCAACATCGACGGCAAGATCGATCCGCGCGGCAATCCGTTCGAGGCGGTCCGCCGGCGGGCCTATCCGATGCCGCCGCTTCGCAGCACCGAGTTTCTCGAGAAGATGACCGGCGCAGCTCGCTCGCTCAAGTGGCATCCGTTTCCGGGACCGGCCGCGATCAACTCGCGCTCCTACCAGAACCGATCGGCGTGCATGTATCACGGCTTCTGCAACCGCGGCGGCTGTCACGTGGACGCGAAGAACTCGACGGCGGTGACGACGATTCCGAAGGCGCAGGCGAGCGGACATCTGAAGGTCGTGGCCCGCGCGCACGTGACGACGATTGAGGTGGACGAGGCCGGGCGGGTCGCCGGGGTCAATTACGTGACCGACGGGACCGAGTACTTCCAGCCTGCGAAGGTCGTGCTGCTCGCGAGCTTCACGTACGAGAACACGCGGCTTCTGCTGCTGTCGAAGTCGAAGCCATTCCCGAACGGCCTGGCGAACAACCACGGTCAGGTCGGCCGTCACTATTTCAGTCATCACCAGGGGGCGCCGGTCAGCGCGCTGTTTCCCTGGAACCTGAACGCGTGGTACGGGCTGCCCGCGCAGGGGGTGGCGGTTGACGATTGGGCGGACGACAACTTCGATCATGCGGGACTGGATTTCATCGGCGGAGGCAACCTGTGGGTCATGTCCGACCGTCGTCCGATTGCGGCCGCGGGCATGAATACGTTCGGACGCGTGCCCGGCTGGGGCTCCGCGTGGAAGGCGTTCATCAAAGAGAACGCCGACCGATCGAACACAGTCGTACATCCAGAAAACGACGCTGCCGTACGAGGACAACTACCTGGATCTCGATCCCGTCGTCACGGATCCGCTTGGATATCCCGGTCGTGCGCGTGACGGCGGAATTCAAGGAAAACGAGCGGAAGATCGCGGCGTTCACGCAGGACAGGATGGAGCAGTGGTACCGCGAGGCCGGTGCGGTTGCGGTGCAGCGCGCGCCCGTCGGCGGTGCGATGGGCGTGTCGACGCATGCGTACGGCGGCACGCGCATGGGTGACAACGCGAGCAGCAACGTCGTCAATCGCTTTGGCTTCTCTCACGAGGTGCCCAATCTCGGCGTGCTCGGTGCGTCCACGATGGGCACGAGCGGCGCACACAATCCGACGCTCACCGTGCAGGCGCTGGCGTGGCGAACGGCGGATCATCTCATCAAGAACTGGAACAGCATCGCGAGCCGTCGCTCGTAGGGATGATCCGCGTCACGTTTACAGTCGGCTGTCTGCCGGGCCGACGTGTCGGCCCGGACCGAGTCACTCATGCCGGAGGCCGGCGGCGCCGATACTACCGTCGATGGTGGCGTGCGTTTTGCTCGGCTCACCCTGTGGAGGTTCCCGACAGATGCTTCGACTTCGACTCGCGGCGCTGGCCGCTATGTTCGCGCTGGCGTCCGCTGCGCCCGCGCGCGCGGACGGATTCCTTACGCCGTTTTACGGCTTCAACTTCGGTGGCGACCAGGGCGCGGGCTGTCCGAGTCTGACCAACTGCCAGGAGCACCGCTCCGACTGGGGCGTCTCTCTGGGCACAATGAACGTGATTGGATTCGAAGAGGACCTCGGCTACTCGAAGAATTTTTTCGGCGAGACCCCGACGTCCGACAACGCGGTGCTCACGCTGATGAGCAACCTGCTCGTCGGTTTCCCGACCGGCCCGGTGCGTCCGTATGCGCTCGTCGGCGTTGGTCTGATTCGTCCGCACTTCCAGAACGTGTCGAGCCTCACCGACTTCGAGAGCAACTCGTTCGGCTGGGACATCGGTGGCGGCGTGAACCTCTATTTCAGCCGGTCCGTCGGCGTGCGCGGCGACCTGCGGAAATTTCAGACGTTTTCGGACCTGGACTTCGGTTTCTTCACCAACCAAAAGCTGGATTTCTGGCGCGCGAGCGTCGGCCTTGCGCTGAAATTCTAGGGCGAGAGGCGCGCCGAACCGACGGCTCGTTCGCCCCCGCTACTCACTGATTCGCAGAGAGGCGACGACCCGCTCGAACACGCCGCGGTACGAATCGAACTGATCCTCCGGCGCGACGGCAACCGCGTAGAACAGGTTGCCGTTGCGCAGGATGGTGGAAAACACCGCAATCCGTTCCGGATGACCGTCATTCGAGTTGGACAGCGTAGTCCGCAGGCCGCGGTGCCCGTCGATCGTGGTCCGGTCGTACCCTGACGGCCGGCCCAGATGTGGATTCTGCTGGGCGAGCGACTGCACGAGCTCGTCGGTCGCCCCCTGAAGGTCGTGTGACTCGTGCCTCGCAAGCCCGAGCTCGATGCCGTGCGTGAACACACCCTCGCCGTAGCCGCCGTCGGGCGCGAACGTGACCGTGTTGTTGTTCGATAACTCGCGCCAGTTCGATGGCACGGACACCTGAAACAGATTGCCTTCGCTGTAGGTCTCGAAGCGCGAGGACGGCGCGTCCACCCGCCCCGAGGGCCGTGTTCCCGATCGTGAACCGCCGTTGGTCGACGACCGCTGCGAGCTCTTCACCGCTTCTTCGGTCGTCGGCGCCCTGGGCAGCCGCTTCAGGTGCGCCTGCACCTGCGTGAAGGCGCGGCTGTCGCCCACGGGATTCTGCACGCGCAGCAGCTTCGCCTCCTGCGTGATGTACTCGACGCGGTTGCCCGGATTGGGATGGTCGCTCAGCCACTGCGGACCGCCCGCTCCGCTTTGCTGCTCGATCGTCCGGAACACGTTCGCCATGTCGCGCGGGTCGTAGCCGGCCGCGGCCATGATGTGCGAACCTTCGATGTCGGCCTGCTTTTCGAAGTCTCGCGAGAAACGCAGGAATGCCGTGCCGAAGCCGAATTGTGACGCGCCCGACACGACCTGCCCCCATCCGCCGCCGATAATCGCGCCGGCGATCTGACCGAGGACGGATCCCACCTCGTACTTCGTCGCCTTGCTCGCCTGGGCCGTTCCATGGCGCAGCGCGACGTGGCTGATCTCGTGCGCCATCACGCCCGCGATCTCGCCTTCGGTCTTCGCCGTTTCGATCATCCCGCGGTTGACGAACATCGGTCCGCCCGGAAGCGCGGACGCGTTGATCTCGCGGACGTTGACGACTTCGAACGTGTAGTGAAATTCCGAATGTTGGAACTCTCGTGGAATCGCGCCGACAAGACGACGGCCCACGCCTTCCACATACGACCGGGCTTCATCGTCCGGAAGAATCGGCAGCTGCGCGCGCATTTCCTGCGCCGCCTTCTGACCGAGCTCGACGTCCTGCGCAGGCGTGTAGGAATTCTCCGGTGGCGTGACCGCGGTCTGCGCTCGGAGGAGCGCGGCCGATATGAGAAGAAGAACCGCCGGGGAAGCGATTCGGCGAACGGAAGAGCAGGTCATAAGTGAAGCGTTGTGCAATATCGGGACCTCTTCGGCTGTGGTCGCCTCGAAGCTGTACAGGTAGCGGCCGCTGTTGCCGAAAAAATGGTGGCAACAATTGTCAGGCACTCGAGCACTTGACGTTTAATGTCAATAATTCCGCGGCGGTCGGTTCAGTAAGTGATTGAACGCAAGCGACTTGCTGATTTGGCCCGTACGGCACGACCTCTGCTAATCCCGAGGACAGGAGAATGATCTCGTGAGGGCCGGAAAAGCGCAGGGATTTGCGCTCATCGATCTGATCTTCGTATGCGGCATCATCGGGCTGCTGTGCGGCATCGCGCTCCCGCGCCTGCTGCTGGCGCGGCAGTCGGCCGGATCGGCCTCGGCGATCGGGTCGATGCGATCGATCAACAGCGCGGAACTGACGTACGCGCTGACGTGCGGCAGCGGCTTCTACGCGCCCAATCTGATGACGCTCGGCGTCGCGCCGCCCGGAAGCCGCGAACCGTTCCTTTCGCCCGGACTGACGAGCAGCAACTCCGTCATCAAGAGCGGCTATACCATCACCGTGGATGGCGCTCCATTCCCCGGGTCGCCGCCTACGTGCAACGGCCTCGGCGCAGGCCAGAGCGCACAGGGATTCCGATCCGGTGCGGATCCGGTTGAGCCGACCAACGTTCGCTTCTTCTCGTCGAACGCGAGCGGGTCCATCTACGAGGACACGGCGACGATCTTCCCGTCGATGCCTGAAGTCGGCCAGCCTCCCACCGGGCACCCGCTGCGCTGATTCAGATATAATTCCGGTCCATGTGGACGAAGATGATGTCCGGGCCTCGCAAGAAGGCCCCGAAGACGATTGCGGTCATCGATCCGGACCGCTGCTTCGGCGCGTTCGCGTGCTCGATCTGCCAGGCCGCCTGCCCGGTCGCCAGCTGCATCGTCGAGGAACCCGACGTCAACGGCCGGATGGTCTGCGCGGTGCGCGCCGATCTCTGCATCGGCTGCGGGCTCTGCGTGACCCTCGGCAATCCGACGGCGCCGCAGCAGCGCGAGTTCGGCTGTCCAGCCGACTACGACGCCATCAACATGATGCCGTTCGAGGACGTCGTCAAGCTGTTGACCGGACCGCCTGCGCAAACCGCGACGGCAGGCGGTGATCAAGCTTAGATTCGATGAAGGCTGACGCGCGGCTCAGGCGCGTCAGCGACACGCCCGTTTCGATGCCCATTCCGTCCAGCATGTAGATCAGATCGTCGGTGGCGAGGTTGCCGGCCGCTCCCGGCGCGTACGGACAGCCGCCGAGGCCCCCGGCTGACGCGTCGAACGTCGCGATCCCGTAGGGCAGCGCCGCATGAACGTTGGCGAGCGCCGTGCCGCGCGTGTCGTGAAAATGCAGCGCGATGCGATCGACGGGAAGCCGCGCGAGCAGCGCGTCGAGGACTTTCGGCACCTGGCCGGGGTGCGCCATGCCGATCGTGTCGCTGACCGCGACTTCGAACACACCGAGCGCCGCCAGGCGCTCGGCCACTGTCGCGACCTGTTCCGGCGCCACGGCGCCTTCGAACGGACAGCCGAACGCCGTCGAAAGATAGCCGCGCACGCGCAGTCCGGCGGCGAGCGCGCGATCGCAGACGCCACGATAGGTGGCCAGCGATTCCTCGATGCTCTGGTTGATGTTCTTCCGGCTGAACGTTTCGGTGGACGACGCGAAGATCGCGACCTCGTTGACCCCGGCCTTCATCGCGCGGTCGAGGCCGGCAAGGTTCGGCACGAGTGCCGTGTAGCGGATGCCGGCTGCCCGCGCGATCCCCGCGAACACGTCGGTGGCATCGGCCATCTGCGGGACCCACTTCGGGCTCACGAATGCCGAGACTTCGATGACGGGAAGCCCGGCGGCGCTCAGCAGATTGACGAACTCGATCTTGTCGGCCGTCGAGACGGATGCGCGTTCGTTCTGCAGACCATCGCGCGGACCGACTTCGACAACCGTCACGCGTCTGGGAATCATTGCAGTTCCACGAGCGCCGCGTCCGCCTGGACGAGCTCGCCTTCCCGGCAACGCACGGCAGCCACCACGCCGTCAGCCCTCGCGCGGAGCGGCAGTTCCATCTTCATGGCCTCGAGCAGCACGACGACGTCGCCTTTGCGCACGGCATCGCCGGTTTTGACGGGAATGCTGATGACGGTCGCCGGCATGGGCGCCGTCAGCACCTGATGACCGTCGCTGCGGGCGCGCTTGCGCCGCTCGGGTGACGGACCGCGAATCGCGGCCTGGGCCGGGACGCCGTTCCACGGATCGAACGCCGGGCTCTGCCCGCGCGGATTGGCAGGTTGCTCGGCTGAAGCCGTCTGGCTCGACGTGCCGTCTTCGTCGATCGATTCGACAAGCGCGGCGCCTTCGCGGTCGAGAAACCCGGTGTCGATGGCGCCCCGTCGAAACGCGTCCGAGTCGAGCACGCGCACGAGAAAGGCCACGTTGGTTCGGATGCCACGGATCGTGGAACGCGCGCAGGGCGGCGATCAGTCGATTGGTCGCGAGTGTCCGGGATTCGGCCGTCGCGATCACCTTGGCGATCATCGGGTCGTAGTAGACGGACACTTCGCCGCCCTCGGCGACGCCGGAATCGATGCGGACGCCCGGCAGCTGCGGTTCGCGGTATTCAGACAGCCGGCCGGCCTGCGGCAGGAAGCCCTGTGACGGATCTTCGGCGTAGACGCGAGCTTCGATCGCGTGACCGCGCTGCGAGATCTCCGCGTCGCGCCACGGCAGGGCTTCGCCGGACGCCACGAGCAACTGCGCGCGAACAAGATCGAGACCGGTGACGCCTTCGGTGACCGGATGCTCGACCTGGAGGCGCGTGTTCATCTCCAGAAAGAAGAACGTCGCGCGCCATCCGACCAGGAACTCGACGGTGCCGGCGTTCCGGTAGTCGGCGGCGCGCGCGACGTCAACCGCCGCGCGCGTCATCCGGTCGCGAAGCTCGGTGTCAGGATCGGCGAGGGGCTCTCTTCGATCACTTTCTGATGCCGGCGCTGGACCGAGCACTCGCGCTCGAACAGATGGATGGTGCGGCCGTGGTCGTCGGCGAACACCTGCACTTCGACGTGGTGTGGGCGGTCGATGAGTCGCTCCACGTACAGCGTGCCGTCGCCGAACGCGGCCAGCGCTTCGCGCCGGGCGGCCTGAACCGATCCGGCGGCCTCCGCCGCGTCCCGCACGGTGCGCATGCCCTTCCCGCCGCCGCCGGCCGACGCTTTGACGACAACGGGAAGACCGACGCGCCTGACCGCCGCAAGGACGCCCGCGTCGGATTGGTCGGCAGGTGTCTCGCCGGGAACGACGGGAACACCAGCCTCGACGGCCACCTTTCGGGCTTCGATCTTCGACCCCATGCGCTCGATGGCAGCGGCAGGCGGGCCGACGAACACGATGCCTGCTGCGTCGCACGCCCGTGCGAACGCCGGGTTCTCGGACAGGAATCCGTAGCCGGGATGAATCGCGTCAGCGGTCGACGATCGAGCGGCGTCGATGATCTTTGGAATCGAGAGATAGCTGTCGATGGCGGTCGCTCCGCCGATGGCGACGGCGTCGTCGGCCGACAGGACGTGCGGCGCGCGCGCGTCGGCGTCCGAGTAGACGGCGACGCTCTCGATCTGCAGCTCGCGGCACGCGCGGATCATCCGGAGCGCGATCTCGCCGCGGTTGGCAATCAGCAGCCGTCTGATCATCGACAGAACGTCAGACCTTCCATGATGGCGGCCGCTTCTCGAGAAACGCGCGCAGTCCTTCCTGGCCTTCCTTCGACACCCGGCGCGCGGCAATTGCCCGGGCCGTCAGCTCGGTGGCGAGGTCCATCGACTGCCCCCAGACGGCGGGAATCAGCGCTTTCGCGGCGGCAACGGCCTCCGGACCGGCGGTCAGGAGCTCGCGGATGTAGCGCGTCGACGGCGCCATCGAGATTCGACGCGGGCACGACCGCGTGAACGAGACCGATCTCCCGGGCGCGGGCGGCCGAAAACCGCGCGCCCGTCAGGAACAGCTCCCGCGCGGCCGAGCGTCCGATCTTTGCGAGGGCGAATGGCGAGATCACGGCGGGCAGGATGCCGAGCTTCGTCTCGGTGAACCCGAAGACCGCCTGCTCCTCGGCGACCACGATGTCGCACACCGCGGCGAGGCCGGCGCCGCCGCCAAGCGCCGCGCCCTGAATGCGGCCGATGAGCGGCATCGGCAGCGTGTCGAGCGCGTGAAACATGCGCGACATGGCGATCGCGTCGCGGATGTTTTCCTCCTCGGAGTACTCGACCGTCTTCGCCATCCACGTGACGTCCGCCCCGGCGCAGAATGTCTTGCCCGCGCCGGCGAGCACGACCGCACGCGGACGGTCACTCAGCGGTTCGCGGGCGATGTGGAGCGCCCACTCGGTGAGCTCGGCGATGACGTGCTCGTTGAATGCGTTGCGAACGTCCGGCCGATTCAGCGTGAGGCGCTCGACGGAACCGTCGCGTTCGGTGAGCAGACTCGAAAACGTCATCACCGCGCCTTACATCCGAAAGACGCCGAATTTCGCCGGTGGAATCGGGGCGTTGAACGCGACGGACAGCCCCAGCGCCAGCATCTGGCGCGTCTCGGCCGGATCGAGGATGCCGTCGTCCCACAGGCGCGCGGTGGAGTAGTAGGGGGAACCTTCGTGCTTCGTACTTGTCCAGAATCGGCTGGCGGATGGCAAAGTCCTCTTCGTTGGAAAATGCCTTGCCCTCGCGCGCCAGCTGATCGCGCTTGACGGTCGTGAGCACGCACGCCGCCTGCTCGCCGCCCATCACCGAGATGCGCGCGTTGGGCCACATCCAGAGCAGCCGCGGCTCGTACGCGCGGCCGCACATGCCGTAGTTGCCGGCGCCGAACGACCCGCCGATGATGACAGTGAACTTCGGCACGACGGAGTTGGCGACGGCGTGCACCATCTTCGCGCCGTCCTTGGCGATGCCGGCCCGCTCGTACTTGCTGCCGACGATGAAGCCGGTGATGTTCTGCAGGAAGACCAGCGGCACGCCGCGCAGGTTGCACAGCTCGATGAAGTGCGTCGCCTTGAGCGCCGACTCCGAGAACAGCACGCCGTTGTTGGCGATGATGCCGACGAGGAATCCGTGCAGCCGGGCGAAGCCGGTCACCAGCGTGTTGCCGTAGCGCTCCTTGAACTCGTCGAAGCGCGAGCCGTCCACGATGCGCGCGATGATCTCGCGGACATCGTAGGGCTTGCGCAGGTCCGCGCTGACGATGCCGTAGATCTCGGCCGGATCGTACGCGGGTTCTTCCGGCGTCGTCATGTCGGCGGGGAGCTGCTTGGCCTGGTTCAGCGTGGACACGATCGTGCGGCAGATGTCGAGCGCATGGTCGTCGTCTTCGGCGAAATAGTCCGCGACGCCCGAAAGCCGCGTGTGCACGTCGGCGCCGCCGAGATCCTCGGCCGTGACTTCTTCGCCCGTCGCGGCCTTCACGAGCGGCGGACCGCCGAGAAAGATCGTGCCCGTGCCCTTCACGATGATCGGTTTCGTCGGACATCGCGGGCACGTAAGCGCCGCCCGCCGTGCACGACCCCATGACTACGGCGATCTGCGGGATGCCTTCGGCCGACATCCGCGCCTGGTTGAAGAAGATGCGGCCGAAGTGATCGCGATCGGGAAAGACGTCCGCCTGCAGCGGCAGGAACGCGCCGCCGGAATCGACGAGGTAGAGCAGGGCAGCCGGTTCTGCGAGCGCGATCTCCTGGGCGCGGACGTGTTTCTTGACCGTCATCGGGAAGTAGGTGCCGCCCTTGACCGTCGCGTCGTTGGCGACGATGACCACTTCGCGGCCGCGACACGCGGCCGATGCCCGTGACGATCCCGGCCGCCGGCGCTTCGTCGTCGTACAGTCCGAACGCGGCGAGCGGGGACAGCTCGAGGAACGGCGAGCCCGGGTCGAGCAGCCGCTCGATCCGCTCGCGGACCGGCAGCTTGCCCTGCTCGCGATGACGCTGGAGGTATTTGGCGCCGCCGCCTTCGCGTGCCGTGGCCTGGTGCGCGCGCAGCTCGGCGACGAGTTGCTGCATGCGATCGCGATTGGCCTGAAAAACGGGATCGGTCGGGCGGACGTGGCTCTCGATCTGCTGCATCGTCACCAGCCGCAGCAGTCGGTCTTGAACCCGCAGGCCGGGCATCGCCAGACGGCGTGCATGCGGTACATCTCGGCGCCGCAGCGGTCGCACAGCATCTTGTTTTCGCCGCCGGCCGACTGGGCGCGCCTGCCGTGCCGTGGCAGTCGGTCGTCGCCGAGTCCGGAAGCGAGGCCAATCGAATCGGCGTAATCGGGCGGGGTGCGGGCCTCGAATCGGCCATGGCGGCGATTATCGCAGAAACGGCTGGACTTCCAGTCCGGCAGGCTGTCCCCGAAATTGGCTCAGCTGGCACCTGTCAAATGTAGTAATTCAAGACGGAATGTAACGCAGTGCTACAGCCAGGGGGCTTTGTGTATTGACATACTGCGCGCACCTGGCCGATCCTGAGAGCCATGAGCCTGAAGCGCAAGAAGCGCGTCCTGGCCATCGACGACGAGCCGGCGATGACCGAGTGGCTGAAGATTCTGCTCGAGCACGCGGGCTACGAGGTCCGAACCGCGCTCATCGGCACGCGCGGCGAAGAGCTGTTCCGGACGTGGCAGCCCGACGCCGTCGATCACCGACATGATGCTGCCGGACGTCGACGGCATCGAGCTGGTCCGGCAAGTTCAAGCAGCTCGACCCTGAGGCCGAGGTCATCGTCATCACCGGGCAGGGCAACATTCCGCGATCGGTCGAGGCGGTCAAGGCCGGCGCGTTCGACTTCCTCGAAAAGCCGGTCGACGCCGAGCGGCTGCTCGACAAGCTCGAGAAGGCCATCAAGCAGAAGACGCTCATCGACGAGAACGAGCAGCTCAAGGCAGAAGCTGCAGGACCGCTACAAGTTCCAGAACGTCATCGGCAAGAGCAAGAAGATGCAGGAGCTGTTCGAGCTGGTCGAGAGCGTGGCGGCGAGCGAGGCGAACATCCTCATTCAGGGCGAGAACGGCACCGGCAAGGAGCTCATCGCCAACGCGATCCACTACAACAGCAAGCGGTCGAAGGGCCCGTTCATCAAGATCAACTGCGCGGCGATTCCGAAGGACCTCATCGAGTCGGAGCTCTTCGGCTACAAGAAGGGCGCCTTCACCGGCGCGACGACTGGACAAGGAAGGCCTGTTCGAGATGGCCGAGGGCGGCTCGCTGCTGCTCGACGAAATCGGCGAGATGCCCGCCTACCTGCAGACCAAGCTGCTGCGCGTGCTCCAGGAGCGCGAGTACCGGCCGATCGGCAGCGACCGCATCGTCCACGTCGACTTCCGGCTGATCTGCGCGACCAACATCGATCTCGACACGGCGCTGCGCGACGGACGGCTGCGCGAGGATCTCTACTTCCGCATCAACACCATCACGCTGCGCGTGCCGCCGCTGCGCGAGCGGACCGAAGACATCCCGCTGCTGTGCGACTACTTCCTCGACAAGTTCCGCCAGCGCTATCAGCGGAACGTGAAGACGCTCGCGCCGTCGGTCTATCACCTGCTGATCCGCAACCGCTGGCCGGGCAACGTGCGCGAGCTCGAAAACGCGATCGAGCGCGCGGTGCTGGTCGCGAAGGGCACGCGAGATCACGGTCGGCGATCTGCCGGAATCGATCCGCGAGGAGTCCACGGGCTCGACCGATTTCGTCGATCCCGCCGCACCGCACGCTGGCCGAGATCGAGAAGATGGCGATCCTGCAGACGCTGCAGCGCACCAACTGGAACAAGCAGGAGGCCGCGCAGATTCTCGGGCTGTACCGGCCGACGCTCTACAGCAAGATGAAGAAGCACGAGATCCGCGACGCCGGCAAGGCGGCGCGCGCGAGTGCTTCGGTGCCGGCGCCCTCGGTGCAGTAACAGTAACGCGTGGTGAAATTCAGAATTCAGAATTCAGAATTCGGAATTTCAGACTCGCGGGCCCTCGGGCTCCGTGACGCCGCGCGCCTGACCGGCGCAGTCTGCGTGGCAGCGGGCTGGTCGGCTTCTACAACAGCGACAACCTGACCTACGCGGCGTCGATCGCCTACTACTCGCTCCTGTCGCTGTTTCCCGTTTTCTGCTGGCGTTTGCCCTTCTCGGGTGGCGTCACCGCGGACGAGCACGACCGCGGCCAGGTGCTGACATTCGTGCTTCAGTACTTTCCCAGTCAGTTCGAGTTCATCACGCGGCAACTCGACGCGTTCCGGACTCATTCGCTGCGGATCGGCGTCGCCGGCACGCTCGCGCTTGTCTGGGGCGCGCTCGGGTTCTTCGGCGCGATCACGACGGCCGTCAATTACGCCTGGGGCGTGGAGAAGCAGCGCAGCTACTGGAAGCACAAGCTCTTCTCGTTTCTGATGCTGCTCGTGGCCGGCAGCATCCTGTTGATCGCCCTGGCACTCGTCAGCGCGTCGCAGATGGTGGGTGCGTCGTGGTTCGCCGGCGTCCTCACGGGATTTCCCGGTCTCGGCATCCTGCGCAGCCTGGCCCTCCGCAACGCCACACGTTGCTGTTCATCGTCGTCGTCGGCTTCGTGTACTACTTCGTGCCGAACGCGAAGGTGCGGTTCCGCGACGTCTGGATCGGCGCCCTGGTCACGGGACTCCTGTGGAAGGGCGCGCTCGAGGCGTTCTCCTGGTACATTCGCGACATGAGGCGCTTCACCCGCGTCAACGGGTCGATCTGCGGTCGTTGTCGTCTTTCTGGTCTGGGTGTACGTGCAGGCGGTGATTCTGCTCTATGGCGTGGAGTTCACGGCCGCGTACTGCGCGGCTCCGGCGCGGGCTGCCCGAGGGCATGCCCGCGGCGCCGCCGCGGGATCCCCCTGTGGGCGTCGGCTAAACTGGAACCCGCACCAGCGCGCGGATGATCGCCTCGCTGAACACCGGCACATCGTCGGGCTTGCGGGATGTGATCAGGTTGCCGTCCTCGACGACGGGCTTGTCGACGTAGAGGCCGCCCGCATTCTTGACGTCGATGGCGATCGACGGCCAGCAGGTCAGTGTGCTTGCCGCGCAGGACGTTCGCCGAAATCAGCACCTGCGGACCGTGGCAGATCGCGGCGACCGGTTTGCCCGCGTCCATCGCGTCGCGCGCGAGATCCACCATGGCGTGGCGCATCCGCATCTTGTCCGGCGCGTGGCCGCCGGGAATGACGATCGCGTCGAAGTCGGCAATCCGCGCAGCCCCCGCCGCGAGGTCCGACCTCATGACGGCATTGCCGCGCTTGCCGCGGAACTCGGCGTTTGCAGTCGGGCCGACGATCGTAACGGTGGCGCCCGCCGCGCGCAGCGTTTCGAGCGGTCCGGTCAACTCGCGATCGTCGAAATCGTCTTCGACGAACATCGCGACGCGCTTCCCGCCAAGCGTCGTTCATCGAGCGCATCTTAGCAGATTGCGGATCGCGGATTGCGGATTGCGGATTGGAGCGCGAGGCTTCAGCCGAGCGATAATGATCCCGATGAATCGTCTCGCGCGCGAGCGCAGTCCGTACCTGCTTCAGCACGCGGGCAATCCGGTCGACTGGTATCCCTGGGGCGCCGAGGCGTTCGCCAGGGCCCGCACCGACGACAAGCCCATCTTTCTCTCCATCGGCTACTCGACCTGTCACTGGTGTCACGTGATGGAGCACGAGTCGTTCGAGGACCCGGGCATTGCGGCGGTCCTCAACGATCACTTCGTGTCGGTCAAAGTCGATCGCGAAGAGCGGCCCGACGTGGACCGCGTGTACATGACGTTCGTGCAGGCGACGCACGGGCCCCGGCGGCTGGCCGATGAGCGTCTGGCTCACGCCGGACCTGAAGCCGTTTTACGGCGGCACGTACTTTCCGCCGGCGTCGAAGTGGGGACGGCCTGGATTCGTCGACATCCTGCAGGAAATTGCGCGGGTCTGGCGCGCCGAGCGCGGACAAGGTCGTCGCACTCGGCCGACGCGATGGTTGCGCAGCTGCGGACGATGGAGCAGCCGTCGCCGACGTGGACGCTGCCCGGCGCCGACGCGCTTGCGCGGACCGTGGAGCAGTTCCGGCGATCGTTCGACGCCCGTCACGGCGGATTCGGCGACGCGCCGAAGTTTCCGCGTCCGAGCGAGCTGCTGTTCCTCCTGCGCGAACACGCGCGGAACCGCACGGGCGGCGCGGACGCCGACGGCCGCAGCCCGCTCGACATGGTACTGGGGACGCTGCGCGCGATGGCCGACGGCGGCATGCGCGATCACATCGGCGGCGGTTTTCACCGCTATTCGGTTGACGCCGCGTGGCGCGTGCCGCACTTCGAGAAGATGCTCTACGACCAGGCGCAGCTCGTGCTGGCGTGTGTCGAGGCCGCGCAGGCGTCCGGCGAGACCTTCTACGCCGAGGTGGCCGAGGACACGCTGCGCTACGTGATGCGCGAGATGACCGACCAGACCGGCGGCTTCTATTCCGCCGAGGACGCCGACAGCGTCCCGCCCGAAGATGTGTCGAGTGGCGCAGAAAAAAGAGGGCGCGTTCTACCTGTGGCGCGACGCGGAGCTCGACACGCTTCTCGGCGGCGACGCGCAGATCGTCAAGTTGCGCTTCGGCATTCTGCCTGACGGCAACGCGCCGCACGATCCGCAGCAGGAGTTCACCGGCAAGAATCTCCTGTATGTCGCCAGGTCGATTGACGAGATCGCGAAAGAGCTGGGGAGGTCGACCCAGGACGTCAGAGATGTGCTCGTGCGCGCGCGGCTCAAGATGTTCGAGTCCCGACTCGGCCGTCCGCGACCGCACCGTGACGACAAAGTCCTGACGGCCTGGAACGGGTTGATGATCGCGGCATTCGCCCGCGTGGGCCGCACGGCCGCCGCGTTCGGCGGGAGCGCGGAGTCAGCGCAGACCGTACCTCGACGCCGCTATACGCGCGGCCGGCTTTCTGCGCGAGCGGATGTGGGATTCGTCATCTCGCACGCTGCTTCGCCGGTATCGCGACGGCCATGCCGAGATTCCCGGGTACGCGGAGGACTACGCCTACCTGATCTTCGGTCTGCTGGAACTCTTCCAGGCCACGAGCGATTCGCAGTGGTTCGAATGGGCGGTGGATCTGCAGCGACGTCAGGACGAGCTCTTCTGGGACGAACAGGGCGGCGGCTGGTTCAGCACGGACGGACACGATCCGTCGGTGCTGCTGCGCATGAAGGAAGAGTACGACGGCGCCGAGCCGTCGCCGAACTCCATTTCGGTGTTCAATCTGCTGTGGCTGTCGCATCTGGTCGAGGACGCGGACTGGGCGGCCCGCGCCGAACGGACCCTGAAGCTGTTCGGCGCGCGCCTCGAACAGCTGGGCCGCGCCGTGCCGATGATGTCGGCCGCCCTGTCGACCGCGATTGCCGGCGTGCAGCAGATCGTGATCGTCGACGGCTCCGGCGATGGCGCGGCGCTGGCGCGCGCGATCGCATCGAGCTACGTGCCGTTTGCGCTCACGCTCCGTGTGCCGATCGGCCGCCAGGGTGTCCTTGGGGAAAAGCTGCCGTTCATCGCGGCGATGCGGCCGGTGGATGGCCTCTCCGCCGCGTACGTGTGCCGGGATTTCGCGTGCCGCCAGCCGGTGACGACCACGGGCGCGCTGCTTGACGAACTGGGGATAGGCGAGAGGCGTCCGCATGAGCCGATGCGTCAGGAATGACGGCATCCTCGCGGTGCTCTTGGCGTTGGTCACGGGCCTGTCCGCCTCGGCGGGCGTTGTCCGGACTCCACTGGACTTCACCGGCGATGGCCGCGCGGACTTCGTGATCGTTCGCATCGGGACCAACCCTCAGGTTCCTTATCAGTGGTGGCTCGCGGACAGCGCATCCGCGGCGACGGGATTCGTCGAGTGGGGCGTCTTTCCCATCGACCAGGCCGTCTCCGGCGACTTCGATGGCGATGGCGAAGCGGACGTAGCCGTGTGGCGAAGCGGAGCGCCCGGCACCGCCGGCTTCTACATTGTTCCGAGTTCGACCGGTATCGCGTACTTCGATCCATTCGGCCAGACCGGCGATGACCCACGCGTGGTCGCCGACTACGACGGGGACGGACAGACCGATGTGGCGGTCTATCGCGCCGCAACGCAAGCTGGCGCCTCGAGTGTCTGGTGGTATCGCAGCAGCCTCACAGGCGAAATCATCGCGACCGCATGGGGTCAGCAAGACGATCGCGCGGCGCCTGGCGACTACGACGGGGACGGCCGGAGCGACTTCGCGATCAGACGTGACGACGGCGGCGGTCTAGGTGTGTTCTTCATCAAGACCGCGGCTGGCGCGGTGTCAGCCACGTACTTCGGCAAGTCAGATGACCATATCGCAACCGGTGACTACGACGGCGACGGCAAGACGGATCTCGCCATCATCCGTCTCGTCGACAAGTCCTGGTTGTGGTTCGTTCGACGAAGCTCCGACGGTGCCGTGACAAGCGCTTACTGGGGGATCTTTGACAATTCGCTTCCGGTCGGCGGTCTGTTCGAGGATGTGCCGGCGCCGGCAGACTATGACGGCGACGGTATCACCGATATCGCGGTCTGGGCCAAGCGCCTCGGCCCGGCGTTCGTGGTCAAGTCCAGCAGGGATGGTTCGACCTTCTCGCGCACGTGGGGCTCGCCTGCGGCGCTGCAGGATTACCCGCTCGCCGCGATCAACGTGCATTGATTCATCGGGGCGCCTCCGGGCGCCGGTCAGAGAGGGATCTGGAGATGCGGACATGATGGTATCCGTGGACGTCTGGTTGCGAGGTGACGACCACGCCACCACCGAGAGGATCGATGGCATCGTCCGCACTCCGCGTGAGTGGAGCGACGATGACGTGCGGATGGTGCTGCAGGGGATGCTGCGCGCGATGGATCGGCTGAAGCGGCCGGGGGAAAGCGATCGTCAGATCTCACTCCGCGGACTCAGCTGGATCGTCAATCCTTTCGAGGACGGGGGCGTGGTGATCGCGATCGAGATTTCACTCGGCGCGGCGATTGCCGGGCCGTTCGACATCGACAAGACCGGTCTCGAGACGATGATTACGCGAGTGTTGTCGCAGGCCGTGCTCATCGGCCGATCCGAAACGATTCACTGAGCGATGGTGTTTGTGAAGGCGACGTTCGTCGGCGCGATGGCCGCGCTGGTGGGGGCCGTGCTCACGGTCGTCGTGCCGTTGTGCGTGCAGTTGATCCGGCTTCGGCTGCAGAGGGGAGGCGGGGAAGCGGGCTCCTGGTCGATGGGGTTCGTGCTCGGCGTGGGCTTCGGGTCAGCGTTGTTTCTCGTTGTGGCCGTCTGCTTCATCGCGGGCTTCTGGTGGGTCGCCAGAAAGCACTGGTAGCTTGTCGCAACGGCTCCGACCGTTGCTTACGTGCTGCGCGCTTTCGTCTTTCAGCTTCCGGACAATCAAGGCGACGTGCCCCTGCTTTCGAGCTCACTGCGGTCGGCCTCGTGGGTACGGCGCCTCCGGTTTCTGCGCCATGAACGCGATCATCTTCAGCGCCGCGCTCTGCGCCGGAAGTTCCGTCGCGCCGGACGGGAACTTGTTCACTTGCAGCATGAACGCGGTGATTTCCGCGGCCTGCAGCGCGCTCAGTTGTCCTTCGCGGCCGACCGGCATCGTGTTCCTGTTGCGGTCGAACAGATCCCCGACTGTTTGGCCGTCGTAGTTCGCCAGGAATGCCGCGTCGACGAGCGCGGGGGCCATGCCGCCCCCGGCGCCCGCCGGCCCGTGACAGTCGGCGCACGCGCGATCAAATAACGTCGCGCCGCGCGTGGCCTGTGCCTCGGTGTACACCCCGTCCCAGACCGATCGCGTCCCCTGCATCAACGCGAACGCCGCCGCGACGGCGACGATGAGCGTCTTCATGGCGTCACCGGTCGTTCGTGGGACGTGCCCGTTCGGTCTGCGGCAGTGCGTACCCGATGTACTCGCTGGTGTAGTTGCCGCCGCCCACAGCGACCACGATGTACTGCCGCCCGTCGAGCATGTAGGTCATCGGGTTTCCGCTCTGCGCCGATGGCATCCACACTGCGCCGACTTCCTTCCCCGTCTGCTGATCGTAGGCGCGCAGCATCGCCCCGCGCGGCCGATCCGGCGCCGTCGTCACTTGCGGATCGCCAACGATGACGAGCGACTTGGTCAGCACGACGCCGACGATGCCGGTCTGTCCCGTCTTGGGGATGGTCATGCCCTTCAGCAACGGGTTGTTGCGCACCGCATCGGGTGTATCGCCATGCGGCACCTGCCACTTGATCGTGCCGGAGTGCATGTCAATGGCCGTGATGACGCCATACGGCGGCTTGATGATCGGGAGGCCGCCCAGCCCGTCCGTCAACGGGTTGCCGCGGAATGCGCCGGCACCCGCGGTGGGTGCGGCCGGCGCCTCACGTCGCGCGTAGCCGCTTGTCGACGGCGCTTCGAATCCCGGCTGACCGAAGCCGGGCGCTTCCCAGATCGCCACGTGATCCGGCGTGTGCACCTCGGGCTTGATCTTGTCGAAGTAGTCGCGCGGCAGCCCGCCGGTCGTGACCGACGAATTGTTCGCCTGCGTGAAGAAGATGCCGGTCTCGGGATTGAACGATGATCCCGGCCAGTTGACGCCGCCCATCGTGTTGCCGACGAGAATGCTTCCCAGCCATTTGTCGCCCGGAATCACGTACGGGACGAACGGCGTTTCTTCCCACCGGTACTTCTTCAGATTCTCGAGTGCTTTCGCACGCAGTTCAGGCGTGAAATCGATCACGTCGTCCTTCGCGAGATAGTTGCGCGAAAAGGTCGGCGGCTTGGTCGGGAATGGCTGCGTCGGCCAGCTTTTTTCGCCCGGCACATCCGATTGCGGAACCGGCTTCTCGACGATTGGCCAGATCGGCTCGCCGGTGACGCGATCGAACGTGTAGAGCCAGCCTTCCTTACTTGGCTGTCCGATGATCTTGCGCGGCTTTCCGTCGATGGTCACATCCATGAGGAGCGGCGCGCCGGCCAGGTCGTAGTCCCACAGACCGTGATGCACGATCTGGAAGTGCCACTTCCTCTTGCCCGTCTTGAGATCGACGGCCACGAGTGTCTCGCCGAAGAGGCCGGCTCCCGGCACGGTTGCCGCCGTACGCGTCGATGGTCGGCGATTCTCCCGGAAGGTAGAGAAGGCCCAACTCGGGGTCTGCCGACATTTCGGTCCACACGCCCGTGTTGCCCGTCCAGTTCCACGATCCGTTTTCCCACGTCTCGTGGCCAAATTCGCCGGGCCCTGGCATCATATCGAACCGCCAGAGCAGCTTGCCTGTTCGCGCATCGTAAGCCCGCACGAGGCCCTTGGCGTTGTTGGTGTACTCGTAGCGCAACCCTTCGGCCATCGCCGACTGCACCACGATCACGTCGCCGACGACCAGCGGGGTGGAGTTCGTCCCGATCTCGCCCTCGACGAGCGGAATCTGTACCTGCTGCCACTTACCGTTCACCAGCTTGCCGTAGACGACGCCCTCTTTCAGGTCGACCATGCCGTCCTTGCCGAACGTTGGAATCGGCTGGCCGGTCTTCGCGTTCAATTGAACGAGGCGGTAGCCGATGGTGACGTAGGTGATGCGCTCGTCGCCCTTGCCGTCGGTCCAGTACCGACAGGCCGCGGCCCGACAGGACGCGCGGCGCCATCTCGGCGCGCCGTCCCTCGTCGAGGCTGTAGACCCATTTCTGTTCGCCGGTTCTCGCGTCGATCGCCACGACCGCGCGTCGCGTGCCGCCGGTCATATAGAGGGTGCCCTTGATCATCAGCGGCGTGCCCTCGAGCTTGTATTCGGGGCGCGGGCCGAGGTTGTCGGTCTTGAAGCGCCACGCCACCTCGAGCCGGTTGAAATTCGAGGCGTTGATCTGATCAAGCGGCATGTAGCGGCTGCCCTTGATGTCCGAGTTGTAGGCCGCCCACTCGCCGCGCTCCTTGCTCGGGAACCCTGGGGCAGACTGCCCGGACAGGCTTGGTGCGACGCTAACGGCGATTGTGAGCGCGATGCCCAAGAACCACAGGACGGAACGTGAAACTGTTCGCGACATCAGGGCCCTCCTGGCTGATTCAACGTAGTGACCGAGACGCTTGGCTGGGGGCCGCACGTGCAAGAGTCGTTCGCACTCGCAAACGCTGATGTTGAGGGAGATGTGCCGTGAGCCGCGGCAGCTGTTGAAGATCTGCCGGAAACCCGTCAGCCGCACGCGCTGAACGCCGTCGTCCAGCGTGGCCGGTTCCAATCATCCTGGTCTAACATGACGCGGACAGCCGACCTCACGGGCGCGTTCTCCCCGTCATAGTCGCAATAAGGTTGGCCGTGCCTTCGAGTTCGTGAGGTGACGAGGCGCCGTGACTGCAAAGAGCCGCCTTCTCTGGCTGACGATTGCCATTCTTCCGACGCTCGCTTACGTCCTGCACGATTTCGTGTTCCAGTTCCCCGACAATCAGGGCGACGTCACACTGGGTCTCATGCTTACATTGGTCGGTCTCGTCGTCGCGTGGGCCGGTAGCGGATATCTGATCGCGCGACACGCTCGTGGCGCGGCATCGTCGATCGCACGGGGAGCGTTTGCTGGCCTGGTCAGCGTCGCCATGCTCTGGCTGACGTTCGTCGTGTTGAACCAATGGTTCATCGATCGCATGAGCTACGAGCCCAACAGGATTCTTGCGTTCCAGCGCAGCGGATATAAGACGATGCGCGAGTACTGGAGCCAGCAGCGGGGATGGGGACCGTTTCCGTTGGCGCTGGCGATTGCCATGATCGTCGGCGCCATTGGCGGGGCCTTGCGGAGAGTGACGAACCGTCCGACGCTCTGAGGTCAGCGGGGCGGCCGATGCACTGACCATCCTCGCGGCACTTCGTTTGCCTGACTGGAAGAGCAGGACTGAAGCCCTGCCGGATTTCCGTCACCAGGCTCTTCACGACATGAGGAACGCATGGCGAGTTTCCAGTCCAAGTCGGGGCGTGACGGATTTTCGGCTGTCCGGCCCGTTGACGACGCAATTGCAGGCAATCACGGCGGTCCACTTCATGCAGCGATCGCCCCCAAGACGTATTTGCCGGACAGGAGGTTTCGATGATCAGATCCTTCGTTGCAGTAGTCGTGGCTCTGTTGTTGTCGGCGACCGGAGCTTACGCGCAGGCAAAGATCGAGAAAGTGCCAATCAAGCCCGTTTCGGCGGGAGACGCCGCGAAGATGTTCAATACTTATTGCGCCGTCTGCCACGGAAAAGAGGGAACGGGCAACGGACCCGCCGCGTCGGCGCTCACGAAAGTGCCCGCCGACCTCACGAAGATCAGCGCCCGCAACGGAGGCAAGTTTCCTGACGTCAAGGTGTCGCGATACATTGAAGGCGCCGATCAAGTGCCAGCGCATGGGACGCGCGACATGCCGATGTGGGGTGACCTGTTCCGGTCGATCGGTCAGGACACCGCGCAGATGCGGGTCGCGGGTTTGACCGAATACATCAAGTCGCTTCAGAAGTGAGGGAGAACCGCGACAGGTCGGGTGGAACGCCTCACGTCCACTTCGACCTGTCGCCACGGTAGCCGACAGCCTTCAGTTCGTCGACGAGCGCCCAATCCACTTGGTCAGTTCCGCCATCGTCACGACCCGATTGTCGGCAGGGTAGTGAACCGGCACGATCCGCTGCACGTCGAGTTTTAAGCGGCGGATGTTGTCGACCAGGCTGACCGTGTACGGACTCGGCAGGCTGGGGGGCGTCGTCGTCGCAGCCGGCGGGTTGTAGCCGTCCGCTTCGAGGAGGACCTTCTCCTTCGGGAAGTACGCGAGCAGCATGCCGTCGTGATGCCCGAAGTTCTGCATGTGGTACAGCTCGACGACGTGCGATCCGTCGGTGAGGACCTTCTTTTCGCCGACCGATTCGACGACTGGTTTCCTGCCGTTCTGCTGGGCTTTGTCTGGATTGAGCGTGTGCGGCAGGCTCAGCGTCTTCTCGAGATACGGCTTGTTCAGCTGATAGGTCAGGATTGTCGCGCCCTCCCCAACGGCGGCGCGCAGCCCGCTCGAGTGATCGATGTGGCTGTGCGTGTTGACGACGTAGGTGATCGGCTTGTTGGGAATCAGCCGCTTCACCTCCGCGATGATGGCCTGGCCGCGCGCTTCGCTTTGGCCGCTTTCGACGATGGTGACGTGGTCCTTGAAGTCGACCGCAATCGCCGCGTAGCCGCCGAGAATGAGATACACGCCGTCGCTCAGCTTCTCCGACGTCGCCTGATTGCCGCCGGCAGCAGCGCCACCACCCGCGCCGCCCCGGCCCTGGGCCTGGATCGTGACCGGCGCGTTTGGCTTCACGTCGGTGACGGTCAGGTCGAAGATCGGAAACCCGCCCTGCTTCTGCACGATGTGCATCGGAAACTTCGCGCCGCCGGCATCCTTGTAGTCGCTGTAGATGGCCTCGAACGGCATGTCACCGAAGAAGGGGTTGTCGATCGACGTGTCGATGCGTTCGATCAGATTCTGATCGTTGAGGTAGCCGTTGACTTTGGCCTTGTTATCGCCGACGAAGCTGACGACGGTGAGCTTCCGACCGCCGATCGTCTTTGCTTCGACCGTCGCGTTCTTCCTGGCCGCCGCGCGCAGGAAGCCGTGCGGCATCATCCAGATTTCGAGCTGCTGCACCCAGGGCGTGTCGGCGGTGACGACAATCGTCTGATTCACCGGCTGCTCGCCCACGATCGGTTGCTGCCCGCCGCCGTGCGGTGGATTCTCGCCCTGCACCCGCACGCGGTCGACGCGCGAAGCGGGCGCTTCGAAGTCGATGGCGCGTGTGTAGCTCTTGTTGATGAACTTCGGCCACGGCGAGCTGGGGTTGGGCGCTTGTCCGAGCGCAAAATCGAGCCCCGTCGCCGAGTACTGCACCGTTTTGAGCGCGTCGACGCCCAGGGCCTTCGACGCGTTGGCGATCACCGTCGCCGCGTCCTGGGCCGAGGCGCGGAAGGTCGCCAGGGCCGCGATCGAGAGCGCCGCCAGAATCAGTCTTCCCATACTGCCTCCGCTTTTCTCAGTGCGCTGCCGTTGACCCTTTGCCGATTGCTGCAAGCGCCGACTTAACGCGATCGGGCGTAAACGGCGCCGCACGCAGGCGGACGCCGGTGGCATCGAAGAACGCGTTCCCAATCGCCGCTGGGACTGGTGTTGTCGACGCTTCGCCCGCCCCGAAGATCGGCTCCTCCGGACGATCGATCAGGATCACCTCGATCGCCGGCGCCTCTGGAAACGTCAAAAGTGGATATGTCGCGAAGGTATCGCTGGTCACGCGCGACCGGTCGAACCTCACCTCTTCGTGCAGTGTCCGGCTGATCGTCTGCACGATGCATCCCTCGATCTGATTCTTCAGCGCGTCCGGATTTACGATCAGCCCGCAGTCGTGCGCGCACACGACGCGCCTGACGAGCACCTTGCCGCTTGCCGAATCGACCGAGATCTCCATCGCCATCGCGACGTAATTCTCGGCCTGTTTGTACCTCATGTACGCGACGCCGCGGCCGATGAGTCGGCCGCCTTGCCTAGCGCTGGAATTCGGTGACGTCCGCGGCTGCCACCCGAACGCCGTTGTCGCCCGAGTCAATACCTCGATCGCGCGCGGGTCGCTCATTCGCTTCAATCGGTACGCGACCGGATCGACGCCGGCGGCGGCCGCGATCTCGTCCGTGAAGCTCTCGACGGCGAAAACGTTGGCGATCTTGCCCGGCGCGCGCAGGTTCGACGGTGTCAGCGGCGTGTCCTTCAGCCAGTGCGCGACGACGCGCACGTTGGCCGCGTCGTAGGGCGGATCGCCATTCTGCGAGAGCAGGCCCGAGCTCATGCCGTGATCCTGCGGGATGCCGGCTTCCTCCGCGGCGAGATACGCGCGCGTCCCCGGCCTCGTCGTCGGCAGCCACATCTGCGTGTCCCACGCGACGATGTCGCCTGTCGCGGTGAAGCCGGCGCGCAGATCGAGCAGCTGCGGCGGACCTTTCGGATCCCAGCGCAGCTCATCCTGCCGTGACCACTGGACGCGGACGGGCTGCTCGATCGTCTTCGAGAGCAGCACGGCGTCAGCCGCCGCGTAGTCGTAGCCGCTCGTGCCGTACGATCCCGAGCCTTCGAGAAACACGACGCGGACCTTGTCCACGTTCAGCCCGAAGACCTTGGCCAGGTTGGTGCGCAGCCCGTGCGTGCCCTGCGACGAGGACCAGACGGAGGCGCCGTTGTCACGGACGTCCGCGACGGCACACGACGGCCCGAGCGGCGCGTGACTCTGCGTCGGCCAGAAGTACGACGCGGCCAGGTTCTTCGCTGCCCCGCCGAGGGCGGCTTCGGCGTCACCCTTGCTGACGATCGACTGCGTGCGATCGCGCGCGCTCTCGCGGACGTGCCGTGCGAGGTCCGTCGATCCCGGGAGCGTCTCCGACACACTCCACGTCGCTTTGAGCGCCGCGGCCGCGCGCACGGCGGCCCATTCGTCTTTGGACACGACGGCGACGAATCCGCCGAGACGGACGATCCGCACGTCGGGGATGCCGAACAGCGAGGTATCGTCGATCGACTGCAGTGTCGCGCCGATGGACGGCGGACGGATCACGCGCGCATGCAGCATCCCCGGCAGACTGAAATCCTGGACGTAGACATGGCGCGCCGTGCACTTGTCGACCACGTCCGGACGGGGCAGCGGCTTGCCAATCGTGGTGAAGCGAGCCGGTTCGACGAGCGGAACCCTCTCGTCGACGGCAATCGAGAGCTGGCGGTCGCCGACCAGCGATGCGATCGACAGACCGGCGCCGCCCGCGATCGGACGGACCTGGCCGTCGACGATCGTGAGCTCGGCGGCCGGCCGCCGCAGTTGGTCCGACGCGCGCGCGAGCAGGGCGTGACGCGCCGTCGCCGCGGCCCGGCGGATCTCCATCCCGCCGCGCGTCAGGCCGTTGCTCCCGCCGGTTCCACCCTGATCGGGACAGAGACCGGTGTCGCCGTCGATGATCGCGATGCGCGACGGCGCGATGCCGAGCTCTTCGCCCGCCATCTGCGCGACAGCGATGCGCATGCCGGTGCCGATGTCCACCTTGCCGGAGTACACGGTCACGGAGCCGTCGGTGTGGATCGCGATGAAGCTGTCCACCAGCTTCGGATCGATCGGCTTGGTCGGATCGCCGACCGTGCCGCGGCTCTGGGCCGCAGACCGGACGGGGCAGCATTCCATCGAAGGTGAACGTGACGATGAGCGCCCCGCCGGCCTTGAGGACGTCGCGACGCGAGAGAGACGTGAGTGTGCTCATGTTCTCTCCTACGCCTGCGCCGCGCGCATGACGGCGCGCAGGATGCGCGTATGCGTGCCGCAGCGGCACAGGTTTCCGGCGAGGCCCTGTCTGATCTGGTCGAGCGTCGGCTTCGGCGTCCGCGCGAGCAGGCCCACCGAGGCGATGATCATCCCGTTGGTGCAGTAGCCGCACTGCGCGGCCTGTTCGGCGATGAACGCGGCCTGCACGCGGTCCGGCTTTTCCGGCGTGCCAAGGCCTTCGAGCGTCGTGATCGCGCGTCCCGCCGCGCGGCTGACCGGCAGCGTGCAGGACCGCATCGTCTGACTGTCAACGAGCACGGTGCAGGCACCGCATTGGCCGAGGCCGCAGCCGAACTTCGGTCCGTGCAGGCCCATCGCGCCGCGAAGTACGTAAAGAAGGGGCTGATTCGGGTCCCACGAATCGACCGTTGCGGGTCGGCCGTTGAGACGGAAAGTGTAGGCGGGCATTCGTGGCGCCTCCCGACGAAGATCGGCTGATTCTATCGCCAGCCGGCGTTTCTGCAGCTCGTCCCGCCGACAGAATTGCCAGAATAAAGTCGGCATTTCGAGTGGTTTCACGCGTGCTCAACCACGGATCTGACGGACTTTCCTGGACATCACGCACAGACTGAGGACGGTCCAGCTCTTGCACAGCCGCGCAATCCTGCGCAACAAGTAACAATTCTGTGATGAGCAGTCTGGGACCGTCAGGTCTGCTGCGCGTGGGTCCGAGGGGGCACGACCCAACGCTCGTCTGTTCGAGCCCGCTGATGCAGGAGCTCTGCGCGACGGCTGCTCGGGCGGCGGCTGGGGATGCCAAGGTCCTCATTACCGGCGAGAGCGGCGTCGGAAAGGACCTGCTGGCGCAGTACATCCATGCTCGGTCGCCGCGGTCGGACAAGCCGTTCGTGGCCGTCAACTGTGCCGCCTTTCCGGAAACGCTGCTCGAAACGGAACTGTTCGGCCACGCAAAAGGCAGCTTCACCGGTGCATATCGCGACAAGCCCGGTCGTCTCGAGGTTGCCCATCAGGGGACGATCTTTCTCGATGAAATTGGCGAGATGAGTCTCCGGATGCAGGCACAGCTGCTTCGGTTCGTCGAAACGGGTGACATGCAAACCGTCGGCGGATCTCCGCGTGCGCGAATCGACGTCCGCATCATCGCCGCGACCAATAGAAATCTGCCGGAGCGCGTTGCGCGCGGCGAGTTCCGAGAGGACCTGCTTTACCGTCTGGAAGTTATTCACCTGCGCGTGCCCGCGCTGCGGAATCGGCGGGCGGACATCCGACCGCTTGTGGCGCTCGCCGTGGAGCGGACCAAGCGACCGATTCAGTTCTCCGAAGATGCCTTGAAGGCGATGGAACGGTATCGCTGGCCCGGCAATGTTCGTGAGCTGCAAAATGTCGTCGAGCACCTTGCGTGGATGTGCAAATCGGACGAAGTGTCGCTCGCGGATATCCCGGAGGACATTGCAGGGGATCCGCACGCGCTGCTGCCGAAACGCGAGCGGCGGCGACAGTTGTCGACCGAACTCTATGATGCGCTGGTCGGGGGCCACTATACGTTCTGGGACCACATTCACACGCTGTTCTTGAGCAGGGACATGACCCGTCATGACCTGCGCCAGCTCCTGCGACGAGGGTTGACCGAAACACGCGGGAGCTATCGCGCCGTGTTGAAGCTTTTTGGCATGCCGGACTCAGACTACAAGCCGTTCATGAATTTCCTAGCCGCTCACGATTGTGTCATCGATTTCCACGAGTTTCGAACCGCCTCGATGGTTAACGGATCGATCGACCGTTCTCACTCCACGCGGCTTCCCGTGCGAGTCGCTTCGCCGCTGAGGGCACGATTGGCGGATCGTGCGAGTCGACGCGCCGTCGGCCCGGCGGCGTGAGCCCCCGGTCCTCGTTCCTGCTGGCTGCGCTGAACACCCCGTCGGATCGATTGCGCATTCGCCTTGAATCGACCGGGCAGGCGATCGCCACTCACGTCGAGACGGCGTTCGACAGCACGTCCAGGCGACGGGGTCTGCTCGGAAGAGACACGCTCGAGGAGAACTTCGCACTCATCATCGCCCCCTGCGGCGCCATCCACACACTCTTCATGCAGTTCGCGATTGATGCCGTGTTCGTCGATCGAAGCGGACGCGTGGTCAAGGCATGCCGAACCTTGTCTCCATGGCGAATCGGCGTCGGACTCGGCGCCTACGCCACGATCGAGTTGTGCGCAGGCACCATCGCACGATTCAACATCTCGCGCGGAGATCGTCTGCTCGTGACGGCGTCATAGCCGCGGCACTCGCGACTATTATCTGGTCCCGACCAGAGAAGCGCGCCGCCGTTCAGACCGTCCGTGCGGTGATCCTGAACCCGTACAACGATTTAATCGCTTCTCGCTGCAGGCACATCGGTTGCTCTCCGCAAGCCGCTGTTCGGTCATTTTGAATCGACGAATTGTCAGAGCTAAATGCGGGCCAGGCGTCGCGACCAAAGATTCACTCTGTCGGTGCCGTGGGAGGGGGCATTGCGGCTGCCGACGGACGTCGTCATTGAATCCTTCACCGACGGCGAAGTGTGGGTTGTCAGCACGGTCCCGGCGCACCGCGATGAAGTCTTCACGCTTGACGCGCTTGACGCGGGCACGACGGATACGTGGCACGTTCGCGTCGAGGAGAGTGTGCCAGTCCTGGTCGATGGCGCGGTTCGTCACCGGCTGCGGCTGGCAATCGTGACCTGATAACCCGAACCCGTGTCCCGGACGATTCCGATGCTACCTGACGCCTTAGATGAATCGGAAGCCATTGGCTTGCTGGCGAGGAACGTTCCAACGCGCCTGCTCGATATCAGTCGGACCGGATGTCTCCTCGAGAGCCGGCAGCGAATCGACATTGGCACGGTCGGCGAATTGCGTCTTGAAGTGCAGCATCTGACCTACGTCGATGACGTCCGCGTGACGCGGTGCGTGCTGATGGAAGGGTCGAGCGCGATCTATCTCGTCGGCGTTGAGTTCGTGCCCACGCATCGCAAGGGCGAACGCTCGATTCGCCGGGCGATTGCGTCCGTGTTGCGAGGCGTAGTGGCGGAGGAGTCTTCGTTTCGTCATCCCAGGAAATCGGTCGTCGGTAACTCGATGCGCATCAAAGGAGACGTGTCATGAGGAATTTGATCGTGCGGTTCGTTGGACAGGACGAGGGACAAGACCTGATCGAGTACGCACTGCTCGGGGGCATCATCACGGCGGTCGGGGCCGCGTTGATCACAGCGCTCGGCACGCGAACCTTCCAATCTGATGGATGCGTTGAGGGCCGCCATCCCCCGTAACCGCAGCGGGCGGGAAACGGGTAACCGGTGTGGCCATGATGCCAGTATCGATGCGCGAACGATTCCGTTCATTGGCGTTCGACGACGAGGGGCAGGATCTCGTCGAGTACGCCTTGCTGAGCGGAATCGTGGGAGCGGCCGGTGCGCTTGTTGATTCCCGCGATCGTGACCGGCATGAGAACGTCATATCTCGGTTGGCAAGCGGGAGTCCGAGCCGCCTGGGAGCCATGTGCTCCGGCGGCTTCGCCCTGTCCATGAACGCGATGACTCCTGCTCAAGGTGCTGCGGTGTTGGTGGCGGCCTGTGCGTGCGTGTTCGACGTTCGTACGCGCCGTATTCCAAACAGCCTGACATTCGGAGCGGCCGCGGCGGCGGTGGCGTTTCATTCGACGATCAACGGATTCAGCGGATTTACGACCGGCGTTGGGGGCTGGTTGACCGGCGTGGCGATGTTGATTCTGCCGTTCGCGCTCGGGGGGCTGGGAGCCGGCGACGTGAAATTGCTGGGCGCGCTGGGAGCATGGCTCGGCCCCTCTCACGCGATGTGGGCCGGCATATTCACGACGTTGTCCGGCGGCATCATCGCGCTGTTTGTGGCGGCGGCGAGCGGATATCTACGCGAGGCCTGGAACAACGTCGGATACATCCTGACCTCGTGGCGTGTCCTGGGTGTCAGACCGATTCCGGAATTGACACTGGCGACTGCACGGGGGCCCCGCCTCGCGTACGCGGCACCTATTCTGGTGGGAACCGTGGTGACCATTTGGCTCCGCTGAACGGTCGTTCTCGATTCGCGGATGAATGGGGCGCAGAGCTGATTGAATTTGCGCTGGTGTTTCCCCTGCTGTTACTGGTTGCACTTGGGATCTTCGACTTTGGTCTGCTGTTCCAGCGATATGAGGTTGTGACCAATGCAGCGCGCGAGGGCGCTCGGGTTGCCGTGTTGCCGGGTTATCTCGATGCCGACGTGCAATTCCGCGTGTCGCAATACCTCGCGGCCGGCGGGCTCACTGCGCCGGCCGTCACGACGGTCGGCGCGCCACAAGTGCTGACGATAGGCACGCAGTGCGTCACCGTGCGGCCGGTGACCGTGTCTTATCCGCACACATATTCGTTCGTGGCCGGGATTGCGTCCTTCTTTGGTGGCGACTTCGCACTGACGAACCTGCGTGCCACGGCCGCGATGCGCAATGAGTTTCCGGCGTCCGATTGCCCTGGACCGTAAGGGGACTGAACAGGAGTTCGCATGGATCGTGGTCAACGGCACCTCATTGTCATCAGCGTGGCTGTCCTGACCGCCGCGCTGGCCAGCAGCGGAGTCTATCTGGCCATCAAGCGCATTCCGGTTCGTGAGGTCGAGGTCGCCCAGCAGTTCGTCGTCGTCGCGGCCCGATCGTTGCCGACGGGTGTTCGCGTCACCGCCCGCGACGTACGACTCGCGCCCTGGCCGTCGAGCAGTATGGTGGCCGGCGGCTTCTCGAACGTCGATGCTGTCGTCAACCGCGGCCTGCTTTCGAGCGTGGTCGAGAATGAGCCCTTGGTTGAGAGCAAACTCGCGCGGCCAAACGCGGGTGCGGGACTGCCGCCGGCGATCCCACCGGGGATGCGCGCCATGTCAGTGAAAGTGAATGACGTCATCGGAGTGGCTGGATTCATCGATCCGGGCACGCGCGTCGATCTGGTTGTGACCATTCGCAAGCGCGACGAGAGCACGTCACGAACGGTCGTCAGCAACGTCGAGGTATTGACGGCGGGCAGCCGTACTGACCAGCAGAAAGTGAAGGACGGCAAGCCCCCTGTCGCTGCAGCCGTTGTGACCCTTCTCGTCAAGCCCGACGAGGCCGAGCGAATCGCCCTGGCCCAGGCCGAAGGCCAAATCATGCTGGCGCTGCGCAATCCGTTGGATACCGAACCGACGGCGAGTGCAGGTGTACGCACGGCGGCATTGCTCGGCGAGGCCATCGCCGCGCCGCCCGCCCCCGCCAGGGCGCCAGTCCTTGCCAAGAAGCCGGCGGTCGTCGCCGCGGCCGTCACCGTGCCGCCACCCGCGGCGCCACGAATCTACACGGTCGAAGCGATTCGAGCGGCGAAACGGACCGAAGAGGTCGTGCATTGATGACAGGAGTCGGACGCCGCCTGATGTCGATCGCCCTGGTCGGTCTACTTTCGGCGAGCGCCAGCCCCGGGGCGTCTGCATCCGGTCAGGCAACAACATCGGCATCGGTGAAACAGGTGGCTTTGACGGCGGGCCGTTCCACCGTCGTGTCGACTGATTTTGATGTGTCCCGCATCGCCGTCACAAATCCTGCGATCGCCGACGCTGTTGTCGTCCAGCCGAGAGAGATCCTGATCGACGGCAAGGCGGCGGGTACCGTGAGCCTGATAGTGTGGGGTTCAACCCAACGCGAACAATACGACGTGGTCGTGGAACAAGGGGTCACCGGACTCCAGCAGCAACTGCGGGCGCTCTTTTCCGGTGAAGACATCCACGTGAGCGCAAGCGACGAAGCCATCATCCTTTCGGGTCAGGTCTCGAGCAATCGGGTCGTTCTTCGTGCAGGGGAAATTGCACAAGCGAGCGCCTCGAAAGCCAAAATCATCAACCTGCTGCAGCTCCCTGGTGCCAACGAGAGCCAGCAGGTGATTCTTCAGGTGCGATTTGCCGAGGTCAACCGCCGGGCGTTGACCGAACTCGGCGTCACCCTGCTGATGAATCGACCGGATGCGACGGGTCGTTCAACGACGCAGCAGTTCGCGGGACCGAATTTCCAGAAGGGTGCCACCGCGGCCGATCTGCCCGACATGGTGTTCAGTGATTTTCTCAACCTTTTCTTCTTTCAGCGCAACCAGGGCGTGGGCGCGGTCGTGAAAGCCTTGAAGTCGCGCGGATTCTTCCAGAGCCTGGCAGAACCCAATCTCATTGCCTACAACGGGCAAGAAGCGAGTTTTCTCGCGGGTGGCGAGATACCGGTTCCTGTGGTACAGGGTGCGACCGGCACAGTGACCGTCGTCTACAAAGAGTTCGGCGTCCGGTTGAATTTCAGACCGACGATCGCTGGCGACATGATTCGGCTGAAGGTTCGGCCCGAGGTGAGTACTCTCGACTTCAGCAACGGCATCACGCTATCCGGCTTTCGAATCCCCGCACTGTCAACGCGCCGTGCAGAGACCGAGGTCGAACTCCGGGACGGACAGTCGTTCGTCATAGCGGGTCTTCTGGACAATTTGACGCAGGAGGATGGCGCGGACATTCCCGTCCTGAGCAAAGTGCCGATCATCGGCAATCTCTTCAAGAGCAAGGCGGATCGCGCGGAACGCACCGAACTGATGGTGCTCATCACGCCACGGCTCGTGCAGGCGCTCGATCCGGACGAGGTACCGGCGCTGCCGACGAGACCCCGACGGTTTCTTCCGCCTCCAGTCGGGGAAACCGGGTCTGAGGACGGTGGACTAGTGGACGCGCCCACAGCGAAGGGCGAGTCGAAACCGAAGAAGCCCGCCAAAGAGCCGAAGTGAGCACATGAGTGACGTCGCAGTTTCCCGGTCGGAACGCGGTGCGGTCATGGTTCAAACGGCCCTCGCGATCTTCGTTCTCGTCGGCTTTGGCACGTTCGTGCTCGATCATGGAATTTTCTGGGTCAGCCGTAATCAGGCGCAGAACGCGGCGGACGCAGCGGCGGCGGCCGGCGCCATCGCACGCGCTTACGACGAGTTCGCCGATCCGCCTCCGGGTGGTGGGCTGACAGTGACATCGGCGACGCAGGTGGCTCAACTCAACCAGGTCTGGCGGGAAGTTCCGACATCCGTCGTGACGTTCGACTGCCCGCCGGAAGTGCCCGGGGGCAACCGGTGTGTCAGGGTGGATGTGCATCGAGACGAGGAGTTTGGCAACCCGCTGCCGGTGCTGTTCGGATCGGCTCTCGGGCTGATCTCACAGGGCATTCGGGCGACTGCCACCGCGCGGGTCGCCGCCGGCAATGCGACCGATTGCCTGCGCCCGTGGGCGTTCCCGGATCGATGGATCGAACACTTTCCGAGCGGGGCACCGGACGGGATTTTCGAGCGCTATGCGGAAACAGGCCCGGCGCCAGGGAGCCTCTTGACTCCCTTGCCGGACGCATATGATCCGCCGACTGCGACGACAACCGGAAGTGGCTATCAATTTCCCATCGACGATGTGGATCCCCGCGATCTCGGCGTCGAGCTGACTCTCGACTTCGGCAATCCTCAGGCGGCGCATGACCCGATTTCACCCGGCTGGTTTTTGCCGCTGATCCTTCCGGGGCCGAAAACGTTCGAAGAAAACATCGCTCTCTGTAACGCACAACGGGTCACATTGGGCCAGCAGATCGCGACCGGAAGTCCCGGCATGGAATCGCCGAGCACCGATGGCTTCACGAACCTGATCGCCCAGGATCCAGGCGCGTCGTGGAACGCCGCGACAAGAAGGGTTACCGGGAGCTGCGCACCTGCGTGTGCGGCCGTAAGTCCCCGGGTGGTCACAATCGCCGCCTTCAACGTGGATGAATATCAATTCATGCGGGCGAATGATGACTGGAGCGGCTGTCCGGGCGGCGGACGCTGCGTGCGGATCGCGAATATCGTCGGCTTCTTTCTCGATCACGTCGAGGGGCCCGGTCGAGCAGTGGGTTATTTGACGAGCTATCCCGGGCTGCTTTCGAGTGGCGACCCGGAGGTCGGCAACGCTTCATCGTTCCTCAAGGCCGTAGCACTCATAAGGTGACGAGTTCGATGAACGTCTATGTCGTGAGTCCAATCGATCGCCACCTCGAGGAGCTGTTGCACGTCAGCGGCATGCATACCACGCGCGCGTCGGTCGATGATCTGAGTGCGCTCGCGACACAGCCTGTTGTGCACGGACAGGTCGTCGTCGTTGACATGAGACAGCGCGGAACGATGCCCCCGGGCGTGGCGCAGATGCGTCAGCAGCACCCCACGGTCGGTGTGGTGATCTTCGCGTCCTCGCTCGATCCGACCTTGATGCTCGAAGCGATGCGCGCTGGGGTCACCGAGTTCGTCACCGATCCCACGACGCAGGATGAGCTGAGCGCCGCGATCGACCGGGTTGCGGCCAAACGCCCCCCATCTGAGGTGGGAGACGTCTACGCGTTCATCGGCGGCAAAGGAGGGATCGGGACGACGACGCTTGCTGTGAATACGGCCGCCGCGGTCGCGCGGCGGCATCCGGGCTCAGCCCTTCTGATCGACCTGCACGCCGCATACGGTGATGCGGCCCTCTTCGTCGGCAGCGAGCCGCGGTTTTCGGTCGCCGATGCGCTGGAAAACGTCAATCGGCTCGACGATGCGTTCCTGAGATCTCTCGTCGGCCACACCAAATTCGGTCTCGACATTCTGGCATCGTCAGAGCGCGCCGTGCCGGAGTCAGTGGACGTTCGGGCGGTTCGTCGTCTGATCGAGTGTGCCGCGCATCACTATCGATACGGTCATCCTCGATGTGCCACGCGCCGACCACGCGATCGTGGACGCCCTCGAGATGGCCATGATGATCGTCATTGTGACGAACCAGGAGCTGGCGACGCTGCGAAGCGCGAGTCGGATGGCCGCGGCGCTCCGGCAGCGGTACAGCAAGGAACGGGTGGCCATCGTGGTGACGCGGTTTGATCCGACGGCAGAGATCGGTCGCAAGGAAATCGAGCGGGTCATGGGTGGCAGAGTCGCCCATGTCTTCCCGAATAACTACAGGGTCGCGCTGGGCGCGCTGAATGTCGGACGACCGCTAGTCCTCGACAATCACCACAAACTGGCGGCGTCGTTTGAAAGCTTTGTCCGTAACCTGCAGCCTGATCCGCCGCGCGCGGACGCCTCACTGCCTGGTCGTCCCGGTGGGCTGTTCGGCCGTTTGGGTCTCAGGACCTCGTGACGTCAGGGGAGCCCAATGAACGCGAACACAACCACGATCACAGCCACTCACCTGAACAAGCCAGAGCGACGACTATCAGGAGCTGAAGGCCCGCATTCATCAGGAGCTGCTGAACCGGCTGAACCTGGAGCGCCTCACGCGAGTTCCCCGTCAGGAGGCGGAGCCGCAGATTCGCGATCTGATCGTGGGGATGATTACGAGCGAGACCCAGACCGTTCCGCTGAGCCTCGCGGAGCGCGAGAATCTCGTCGTCGACGTGCTGAACGAGCTCTTCGGGCTCGGTCCATTGGAGGCGCTGCTCCGAGATTCGGACATCTCTGACATCCTCGTGAACCGTCACGATCAGATCTACATCGAAAGGAACGGCAAGCTGGAGACAACGGCGGTCCTGTTCAAGGACGACCGTCACTTGTTGCAGATCATCGAGCGGATCGTCAGCTCGGTCGGGCGCCGGATCGACGAATCCAGTCCGATGGTCGATGCCAGGCTCACAGATGGTTCGCGGGTGAATGCCATCATCCCGCCGCTGGCGCTGGACGGCCCGGTTCTTTCGATCCGTCGATTTCGCACGGCTCGTCTCGGCGCACATGACTTGGTCGACCGCGAGACCCTCACCGAGCCGATGCTCGACTTTCTGAAAGCGTCCGTGGCTTCGCGTCTCAACGTGATCATCTCAGGGGGCACGGGCGCGGGAAAGACCACGCTGCTGAACGTGTTGTCCAGTTTCATCTCGGATGTCGAACGTGTGGTCACCATCGAGGACGCCGCTGAACTGCACCTCCGGCAGCGTCATGTCGTGCGGCTCGAAACGCGGCCGGCGAATATTGAGGGGAAGGGCGCGGTTCGGCAGCGCGATTTAGTCGTCAATGCGTTGCGAATGCGGCCCGATCGAATCATCGTCGGCGAGGTGCGTGGACCCGAAGCCCTCGACATGCTACAAGCGATGAATACGGGACACGACGGGGGCATGACGACGATTCACGCCAACAGCCCTCGCGACGCACTCTATCGGCTCGACACGATGGTGGCCATGTCGAACCTGAATATTCCCGAGAAGGCGGTGCGGCAGCAGACTGCTTCAGCGATTAATTTGATCGTTCAAGTGAGCCGATTGTCGGACGGGACCCGAAAGGTGACCGGCGTCACGGAGGTGACCGGCATGGAAGGTGAGATGGTCACCATGCAGGATATTTTCCTGTTCGATCGCGCGGGACTGCGTCGGGACGGAAAGGTGTGTGGCCGGTTCCGAGCGACGGGCATCCGGCCGAAGTGTTGCGATCGCCTGGCGGCGCTCGGGATTCAGTTGCCCATCGACATGTTCACGCACATGAAAGCGGTCGCCTGAGGAGATCCGATGATCCCGATTACCGCTGCGACCTTCGTGCTGTGCGCGACGATCATCCTGGGCATCTATTGGGCTGCGATCGTCCGACCCGAGGATAGGGTCGTGCGGGCGTTGAGGCGAAGGTTAGCGCGGCCGCGTCTCTCTCGCTCGACCGAGAACACTCTGACCAAGAAAGAAATCCGCTTGAGCGCGCTGCATGCGCTCGACCTCGCATTGGCGCGTTCCGGCCGCTTGGCTGCCGGTCTGAAGACGTCGATCGAGCTTTCCGGCATGGGTGCGACGACTGGCACGGTGCTGCTCGCCTGCGGCTTCGTTGGCTCGATGGTGTTCTTCATCACGCAACTGCTGACGTCTTCGATGTCGATCGCAGCCGTCACCGGCATCGTGACGGCTGCGATGCCATATTTGTACGTCCGGCGCTCCGCGACCAAACGATTGCGCGCACTCGAGGAGCAGTTACCGCAGGCAGTGGACATGATCGCGGTCTCACTGCGAGCCGGCCACGCGTTCACCACCGGGCTGTTGATGGTCGCCGAAGATCTGGCGAATCCCCTCGGCGGCGAATTCAGGTTGTTATACGACCAGCAGACCTACGGAAAGCCGCTCCCCGATGTTCTTCGAGACTTCGCCGCGCGGGTTCCTCTGCTCGATGCCCGGATCTTTGTCACGGCCGTCCTGACGCAGCGTGAAACCGGCGGCAATCTTGCCGAAGTACTGGACAAACTCTCCACGGTGATACGCGAGCGTTTCCGCATCCGCCGGCAGGTCCGCGCGATGAGCGCTCATGGTCGCGTGACAGGCTGGGTGCTGACGCTGCTGCCACCGGTGCTGGCGTGCGTGCTGATGGTCATTGCCCCCGCGCACATCCGAATTCTCATCGACGATCCTCTCGGTCGTCAGATGGTGGCCGGCGCGCTCGGGCTGCAGCTGATCGGCACGATTGTGATCCGTCGGATCGTGAATATCGAATTCTGAAAGACACGCGGTGAAGGATGCGCATTGACCTTGTATTGACGCTCGCCGCCGTCTTCGCGACGGTGGCTCTGGTTTCAGGCTCGCTCACCACGGTCGCGCTGTCGCGCCTCGCACCGGAGCGGCGCCGATTGCGCCAGCTGCGCGCCTCTGTCGTCGTGGCCGTCCAGCCATCCAACGTGCTCCTCGAAGCGCCGAGCCCGGCGATGAAGCGTCTGTCCGGAATATTGCCGCAGCCGTCGAAGAATTCGCCGAGGCTCAAGCGTCGCCTCGCCGCTGCCGGGTTTGATGGCGCGGGCGCCATCGTCCTCTACTCTGCACTGCAGCTGGTCACTCCGGTTGTGTTCGGACTCATCCCGCTGTTTGTGCTGGGACTTCGGGTCGGATGGTTCATCGGCATCGCGGCAGCGTTCGTCGGGTACGCGGCGCCGGACCTTCTGGTCGCCCGCCGGATTACCCGGAATCGAAAAGCCATTCAGGACGGACTGCCCGACGCGCTTGATCTCATCGTCATCTGCGTGGAGGCAGGATCGAGCCTCGATCACGCCATTTTGAAAGCCAGCACGGAGCTCGAGATCGCCGTGCCCGCTATCGCGCGGGAATTGAGGACAGTCGCCACCGAAGTCCGAGCGGGCAAGCCGAGAGTGCAGGCGTTTCAGGATCTGGCAAAACGGACGGGCATCGATGAAATCAAAGCCCTCGTTTCAATGCTGATCCAGACCGACCGCTTCGGGACGAGTATTGCGCAGAGCCTGCGCACGCATGCGGACACCTCTCGAACCAAGCGTCGTCAGCGTGCTGAGGAAAGAGCCAGCACGATCGGCGTCCGGCTCGTATTTCCTCTCGCGTTGTGCCTCATTCCGGCGCTCTACGTTGTGTGCCTGGGTCCCGTCGTTGTGAGTATGTTCCGCGCGTTGTACCAGTTACGGAGGAGACAGATGGATATGACGACTACCGCGATCCTCGTCGTGCTCAGCGTACTCGTAGTCTTGTACCTAATGCGGCGACGAGCCCGGTTGGGCCGCGAAGCGGGCCAGGACTAGGGATCCATCGGTGGCGCTTCGGTTGCGGTGGGGGCGTTGCTGGGGGTTGACCCTCGCGACGTCGTGGGGCCATGGTGTGCGCCGCGCGTTCAGCGAGACGCCAATCGCGGTACTGCCCCTCCTCCTCGTACTTCAGATCGGGTGTGCCTCGCATCGGCCGACGTCTCCGGTGCGAATAGGAGAGGCTGCGCGCCGCGCGCCTCGGGCAACGCTGCCGACTCTCGAATCGACCGATGCGTCGCTTTCGAGCGCTTTGATCGCCCTGGCGGTCCGCGATACGGCGGCGGCTGAACGCAGAGTGGCGGAGCGCTATCTGCAGCTCGGTGTTCTGGATCTCGCGTCCGATCATTACGCGCGCGCGTGCAAGTTGAATCCGACTGACGCCGTCGCATATGACGGCTTGGCGCGAATCTGGCGCGACTGGGGCTTTCCCGCACTCGGTCTCGGCGATGCGACGCGTGCCGCTTACTATGCGCCAACATGGGCGCCAGCGCACAATACCCTCGGCACGTTACTCACCGAACTTGGCCACAGGGCCGAGGCTCGGAGCGAGTACGAGCGCGCGATCGCGGCCGAACCGCGCGCGGCGTACGCACTGAGCAATCTGTGCTACCTCTCGCTCCTGGACGGCGCACCTTCCGCTGCAATCGAGGCCTGTCGCGCCGCTCTCGCGATCGATCCGAATTTGACAGCGGCGCGTATCAACATGACACGTGCGCGGGCAGCCGGCCGTTATTGAGACATCCGTCATGCGTGCCGCACGAGTTCGTTTCGCACTCTTTCCGCTTCTGGCCGTTGCGTCGATCATGTTCGCAGCAGGGCTGACGGCTGGTCCAGTGCCCCTCTCCGTGAGAATAACGTCGCCATTGGGGAGGATGGGGACATCGGGGAAAGTGCGGATTGTCGGCCAGATTCAAGCCGCACCGGGGACGACGATCCGGCCGGTCCGCTTCTTCGTCGACGGCAAATTGATTGGCCAGGACGACGATGGTCCGCCATATGCGGTCGAGTGGTTGGATGAGAATCCATATGAACGCCGTGAGATCGAGATCGAAGTCGAGGACGACGTAGGACACGTCGTTCGCGATTCGGTGGTCCTCGAGCCGTTCGAGATTGTCGAGGTGACAGGCGTCAGTCGTGTATTGCTCGAGGCCGGGGTGTACGACAAGCAAGGCCACTTCGTCGGCGGCCTGACCCCGTCAAGCTTCCGGGTAATCGAAGACGGTGTGGCACAGGAAATAGACCTGGTCAATCAGGAGACGCTGCCGGCAACGTTTGCGCTGCTCATCGACAGCAGCCAAAGCATGTCGCGACGGATTGACGTCGTTCGAGACGCGGCTGGGCGATTCGCAAAATTCCTTCGCCCGAAAGACCGAGTGCTGGTCGCTCCATTCACGCGCGGTCTAGGCGCGTTGACGGGCCCGACGGGAGATCGCAACACGGTGCTGGACGCGGTCAGCCACATCGGCGCTGCGGGCGGGACGGCGATTCTTGACAGTCTCGTCGAGATTGTCGACAAGTTGCCAACGGACCAGGGACGCTGCGCGATCGTCCTTATCACGGACGGGTACGACGAGAACAGCGTGACGTCAACCGAGGACGCACTGGCCGCCGTCAAGGCCGCGCGGGTGACGGTGTACGTCGTGGGCATCGGCGGCATCGCCGGAATTTCCACGAAAGGCGAACGGCTCCTGCGGCGAATCGCCAAAGAAACGGGAGGTCAGGCCTTTTTCCCCCCGCGAGAAGAGGATCTCGGTGCGGCGCAGGAGCGTCTCGCCATCGATGCGCAGAATCGGTACCTGGTCACCTACACGCCGAGCAATCAGGCGGTGGACGGCGCCTGGCGGTCCGTCAAGCTTCTGACGACGGGCAACTACCTGGTTCGAACTCGGGACGGCTACCTGGCGCCGAAGCCGCCTCCCGTGCACCCGACGATGGAATTCACGATCACTGATTACGAACAACGCTATGTCGATCTCAGTGCAGATGATTTGGAGATTGTCGAGGACGGCGTCCTACAGAAAATCGAGGCGTTCCACGAAGCGCTCGCGCCCGTTTCTATTGTCCTCGCTCTTGACGCCAGCGGCAGCATGCGGCGAAGCGCGACAGAGGTCGTGGAAGCGGCCCGCGAATTCGTGAGCGCGCTTCGGCCTGAGGACAGTCTCGCACCGGTTCTCTTTTCCGATCAGGTCGTGTTCGCCCACGATCTCACGACCAACCGTGAGATCACAATAAAGACCATCGAGAGCTATCAGGCATCAGGAGGAACAGCCCTCTATGATGCGCTGGGCGATGCCTTGCTGCGGCTGAAGCGCGTCGAAGGTCGACGGGCCATCGTCGTCCTGACCGACGGGCGCGACGAGAACAATCCCGGTACGGGACCCGGAAGTGTGCGGACCCTGAACGATGTGTTGACGATGGTCAGGGACACGGACGCATCGATTTTCACTATTGGGCTCGGCACCAGGGTGGACCGCGGTCCACTCGAGCAGATCGCCCGCATGTCCGCTGGAGAAGCTTACTTTCCCGAACAAGTGGCCGGCCTTCGGGACGAGTACAAACACATCATCGAGAACCTGAGGCGGCGTTACGTCGTGAGCTACACGTCGACGAATTCCTCCCGCGATGGCGGGTGGAGAGATGTGCAGATACGCTCCAGGTCGTCGGAGATCGTTGTGACCAGTCGGGGTGGCTACTTTGCGCCAGATCGATAGGCCAGAACCGACGGAGCATTTGAGCGCCGGTCAAGCCGTCGAGCAGCATGTCGACGGCCCTTCAGGCGAGGTGTCGCTGCGTCCGGCCGCCGATGGACAAGTGGCTCATCGTGGCGATCCAGTAGTCCAGGTGCCCTTGAGCTCTGACTTCGATCTCAGCGTGTTTCAATCGGAGGACGAGTTCAGTGCCGAAGACAAGGGCGAACGCGGACTCGAGCGTAACGCGGAACGCTCGGCTGATCAGAACACCGAACACGGGTTTGCGCTGAGCCCGAGCGATCAACCGTTGCCCGGATCGGCTCCATCGAACGCCTCGCTCTCCATCGCGGACCTTCTCGAGAACAGCGTTCGACTCGACTGGCAGGAAGCTGTGGCGATCGCCCAGCAACTCTGCCGCAGGATTGCGCGCGATCCCGCGGCAAAGATCCAGCGCTCTGCCATCGAACCGTGGAACGTGGAGATTACACAGGCCGGCAACGTGGAGGTCCTCCCCGGAGGGACCAGCAGCGATCCGCTGGTTCAGCAGGTGGGGCGCGTCCTGCGGTCGCTGTTGCACGAGTCCATTGCTCCGTCGGAATTGCGTCTCATCGCGGCACAAGCCTCCTTTGACGTGCCCGTATTCTCATCGGTTGAAGAACTCGCCAACGCGCTGCGGCGCTTCGAGCGACCTGGCGAAACGGAGGCTATCCGAGCCGCCTTCCATAGGGGCGTGGAAGCGAAGTTCTCGACGGATTTAGCCGAGCCCGTGAATCGGAGCGTTTGGCTCGGGCATGTCGTCAGTGAGCGCAGGGTCCCCGCTGCTGACTTGGATTCGAGACCGCCCCGCAAGCGAACCACGAACGGTTCGTTGCTGCGAATATTGGCTGCCGTAGTTGGCGCGGCTTCGCTCGTTTGGTTCTCCGTACGAGGACGGCCAACCGATGCGGCGCGATCCGATCCGCCGGTTCCCGCCATGCGATTGTCCGTCTCGACGCCAGTCTTGCGAGGTCAGCAACCTATGACGGCTTCGTCCGGCGCGATCGCCGCAAGGGCCCCATTGCCCCCGGCCTCAAAATCTTACGCGCCACGACCTGATCGTCTCGCGGGGGTGCGTCCTTCGGATCCGAACGACGTTCGCGTATTGGCTCCACTAGAGGATCCGGGCCGCAGTCCAACGGTGGCAGCGGTGCGTCCCACGCAAGCGCCCGGCGCACTCATTGCGGATGAGCAACGCGGCGTGGCGCTACTCGCAGCAGGCCTCAGGGACGAAGCGTCCATCGTGTTTGATTCGATCGTGTTCAGAGATCCTCTACATCGCCTCGATCCGGCCGCTGTAACCGCTGACGCGTTCGCCGTCTTCAAGAGAAGTAAGCAGATCCTGTTGCCAAGCCTGGCCGCGCACGAATATGAAGCGGCCAGGGCCGCATTCGACGGGGGCGACTACGCTCGCGCGGTCGCCGGGACCGAACGGGCGGCGACCCTGCTCGACGACCCGGATTTGGCGGTCGTCCCAGCTGACCTGCGCGCGGATGTCTCCCGTCTGCGTGCATCGGCGATCGCGGCGCGAACGACCCTGGAAGATAAGATCTACTCCAGCGCAGACCTCGATGTGAGTCCGCCTCGACCGGTCGGAAGACAGCTTCCTGCTCTTCCTCCGGCAGGATTGACAGCCCAAACAACCGGACGACTCGAGGTCCTGATTAATCGTGCCGGGCAAGTTGAAGCCGTCAAATTGCATTCGCCGCTGAACGCCTACCATGACCGGATGATTGTGAGCGCGGCAAAGGCGTGGCGGTACAGACCTGCCCTTCGGAATGGCAAACCCGTACGGTTTAGCCTGGTGCTCTCGATCAATCTGCCCGAGTCGGACTAACGGAAACGTCCGACGCAATCAGGCTGGCGTTCGATGGCAATGTCGAACGGTCAGAGGCCTTTCTTCATGACATGCCGCGCGCCGGGCCCAATTCGGGTCATTTTACTCGGCTCGATACGGCGCGAAGTCATCCCAGATCTGCTGGACGACTCTGGCATCGACGACTCGGGTCTCGCCCTTCTGCGGCTCCTTCTCCGAATACAGCACGAGCTTGACGCTGCTGCACGACGGCCCGAGCGCAGCCGGGTCGAAGACGGTGAGTCCTTCGTACATCGTCTCTGTGCCCGAGACGCGCTGTTCGAGCTTGAAGGGATGGATCGGCGTCACTTCAGCGTCGCCGCAAAACGTGCGCATCCGCGAGAATCCCGAACGGATGCGCTTGAACGGGGGCAGCGCAACGCCCTGCGTCTGCGCCGCGCCGCGCGCGACTTTGGTCCAGAATCCTTCGACCAGCTTCGGCGTCACCCGAACGAGCAGCACCGGGGGAATATCAGCGACGTAGTCCGACCAGTTGCTGAACTCCATCAGCGGACGGACGGTGGTCTGCCCAGGGTCGGCAGGGCGCCCAGCCCTCCCGCGATCGCGCGCGCTCATCTGCTCGGACTGATACTGGGCGCCGTAGATCATCACCGGCGTAATGAAGGCGATGTCGAAGTCCGTCGATGACATCTGGTACGGACTCAGGCTTCCGACGCGTCGTCGCGCGGCCTCCTTCAGCGCGTCGGATGGGAACGGGCGCGACGGCTCGACTGGAAGATGCGCCTCGCTGGGCGGCGCAGCATCCTTAAGCTTCGCCTGCGCGGCGGCGACGACGTCGCACACGTCTTCGACCCGGACGATGCGCGCGTTCCCGCGCCTCCGCAAGTCCTCTTCGTCGACGACAGACGTCATTCCAACCGCGCTGCCTGCAGACGTGAACACCGGCCCCCCGGAGCTCCCGGCCGGAATCACGAGATCGGACAGGAGGGCATGCGGCTCGACACGGCTCACGGTTCCGAATCTCGGGCCTTTCGACTCGCGGAGCGGCGATCCGATCGTGACGATTTCCTGGTCTTTGACGACTGTCGCTTTTGCGTCGGCGGCGCACGCGAGCGGCACGGGTCGCACTGACGAAGTGAGCGCGGGATTGATTCGGAGAACGACGACATCTTTCTCTGGACTTGACGCCACGATGGTCGCCGCCACTTTGAGGTTCGATGTGAGCTGCACTTCAACGGACGTCGCGGCGGCGATGACGCGCTGGTTCGTCACGACGAGCCCGTCGTTGTCGATCACGAACCCGGACGCGTGGGTTGTGGGAGTCCAGAGCGCGACGACGCTGTCCTGCCACTGACCGAGCAGCGACGAGACGCTGATCTCGACCGGCGTATCCAAGGGCGTGGTCCCGATAGCGATCGGCGCAATCTCGGCGTTACCCGCGGTCAGCTCGAGCACCGCATCGCGGCCCGCGACGATGTCGACGAGCTGCGTCCATTGGTACGCCTTGCCTTCGAAGGCGAACGGTTCGTCCGACTCGACGGTGTAGTTCCCGGGGCGCAGGCGGGCGTTCGCCGTGCCGTCGATGCCCGTCACCACGCGGCGCGGGGTCGTCGTGGGTGGGTTGTCGCTGATTAGGAGCGCGTGGCGGGGCACGGGCATCGCCTTCTGCTGGGCATCCAGCACCGCGACCTTTATGTGGAGAATGCTCTCGGAGGCCTGGAACGCTACCGCTGCCGGCACGGCCGACAGAAGCGTGGCAAGCACCAGCACACGGAGCATCAACCGCCATCGTTGTCTCACGCGTGCGGGAATGTCAACGTGACAGGATCGGACGGCGCTGGCCCAGCCGGTTGCTCTTCGGCGCTCTACTTCGGGCTCGGAGTGACCTCAACGCTGCACGACCTGCCGTTGACGGTCGCCTCCACGGTGAACACCTCAGCCGTCATCGTTAGCGAGATCCAGCGAGAACCTCCATCAACCTTCTCGAAGTCATTCATCTGAATCGCGTAGAGGCCGCCCTTGTCGTGAAGTCTGGTGGGCGGGAGCGCGTACGCGCCAGAGGGTTGCTTGCCCTGGGTCCCAGTCCGCTGGTATCCGGAGGCGGTCACCGCGACGTCCTTCCACGTGTCTCCGTCCTCGTTACGAAGCATCAACATGTCAGTCGTGATGTTCATCGAACGCGAAATCGGAGCGTCCCGGGTGACGATGGAAGCGGACGCATGGATCACGCAGTCGCCAGTCGAGTTGCGGATCCTCAAGTATCTCGAGACGGCAACGGCGATGACGAAGGCGATCACGAACAACGCCGCCCACGTGTAGAAGCGTCTCCCGCCCCTCCCGGTGCCATCGGGCTCTGGACGGTCTTGCGGTGACGATAGGGTCTCCACGTCGTTCAGCCCAAAAGCTCGTATCGCAAATCACGAAACCGCGGCAACCCTGCGAGTTCAACGATCCGTTCGAGACCGCCGCGTTCGTGAAATTCGATGCCGTCACGATCGACGATGACCGTGCCCTCGTAGGCTGGCGCCAGCCGCCGGAATTCACCGTCGATCAGGAGAAAACGGCGCACCATGTTCTCGACGGCCTCGTGCGGCCGGTTCCTGCCGCGGATATGCCGTTCGATGGTATGGGTGCTCGACGTCAGGACGATGGTGCGGTCAGGCCGCCACGCGTCGCCGATAGCCAGCACGTCTCGAATGCCGGCGTGCGCCTCGACCGGATACTCGGCCATGTGCGCTTCGAGGGTGATGCACGCGCCCTCGATGAAGGTGACGTCGCCGGGCCTTTCGCGCGCCCTGGCGTCACGGTAGTTCTCGTCGTAGAGCCGCGCGAAGTACTTCGTGACGCCGACGGCGTTGCGTCCCGCCTCGATGTCCGCGAGGACGCGTGGGTCCCACACGCCTTCTTCGCCTTCGCCGTACGAGCCATTGCGGTAGAGGTCGCCGAGCTGATGCAGCAGCGTGCTCTTGCCGATTCCGGGTCCGCCCACGATCGCGACGAGCATCAGCGGCGAGCCGGGCAGGATCGCTGGACAGTTCGGGGCGACAACATGGCTCCGCGAATCTAGCTGAGCTCGTGCACGTCGCGCAAGCGCGAACAGAGAGCGCCTCAGCGGTCTGACGACTGCGTCGACGCAATACATGTTTCCGTTCGTCGCCGCGACCCGGCAGTTCCTCGCCGCCGGGATGCCGGTCGCCGTGGCGATCGCGCCAGCCTTCCTATGGTTCGACCTGTTCGACGGCGGGAATGCCCACGAAGGACTTCAGTCTTCGCAAAGGCTGTGCATTGGAACGATCCAGCGCGCCCCATGCGGAACGGTGGACGTGCGTGGCTTGGATTCTCGGACGCGGAACAGGGGCGTGAACTCGTTCGGGAATTGGGCAAGCCAAACGTCAACGCCTGCGTGCTCGGCATAGGCACATGCCATCCTGTCCGCCTCCGCGCGAGTCGCGTAGCCGCAGCGGTCAGGCCCCGGAACGAAACTGAGAACATACAAGGTGTCTGGTCCGTCACCCCGACGGATCACAACATCGCCGATTTTCGGAACGTCAACAAAGACCATGGTGCCCTCCGAAACTGACGTGGACTCTCGCTAGGTCCGGCCGCAGTCGGGAGTCGAACGAATTCTGTGGACTCTAGTGGCACCACGTTGAGGGCGCTGTTCAATTTGGCACACGGTCGAAGCGAGCGCGCGACCGCGACTATCCTGGACACGACGGCGATGTCCGCCAGCCGCAGACGTTCCACTACGCGTCTCACCCCGCAAGCGAAACGTGATGATGAAACGTGACGACGCGCCGGGATTTGTGGAGCCACGCGAAGAAGCGTTCGATTTTCCATCGTCGGCGGATACGGCGCTGCGGGCGGCCATCTTGGGTGCAGGCGCGGCCCCGACGATTCGCGGCGATCGTCTCCATCGGTAGGTGCGCATGAGCGTGTCATCGAGCGGGTCGCTGTCGTAGCCGCGGTCGCCGATCAGTCGGGTGGGGAGATCAGCGAGGAAGCGGGCCTCAGAGTGGCGGGGACGATGTGCGCCTCATACGGTGAAGCGCTGGCCACGTGGATGGCTACCTTCTCGGCTCATACCGCATCGCCACCGCCCCCGAGCCGAACTCCAGCCGGCTTACGAGCTTCAAGTCGACATGCTTCGATAGCCCGGCGAACAACGTCGGCCCATGGCCCGCCAGCCTGGGCTGCACCACGAACTCGTACTCGTCAATCAATCCCAACTCCGCCAACGTCAGCGGAAGCTTCACGCCTCCCACGAGCAGTCCCTTACCCGACTCCCGCTTGAGCTGCTGAATGGCCTTCCTCAGATCCCCGCGCACGAGCTCCGCGTTCCAATCGACCCGGTCCAGGGTGCTCGACACGACGTACTTCTTTGCCGCGTCGATCGTCCGGGCGAAGGGTTCCGTCCAATCAGGCCTCGCTCCCGTCCGCGCCGGCGGCCGAAACGCGGCCTCCATCATTTCGTAGGTCACCCGGCCAAAGAGGAGGGCATCGGCCTGATCGATGTTCTCGACCGCGTGACGATGCAAGTCTTCGTCCGCGGACATTGCATGATGATCGCAGCACCCGTCCAATGTGACGTTGATGGAATACCGAAGGGGTCGCATTACGTTAGAGTACCGCCGATGGGGTAGCCCGGTGCGGCGGTACCGCACAACCTGGTCGGACGAAGAAAAGTGAATGCTTTCAATCTCCCACGATCAGCCCGCTCTTGTAGAATCCACAAGTTCCAAGCACTGAACCATATGCCGGGGTGGCGGAACTGGCAGACGCACAGGACTTAAAATTCTGTGATGCGAAAGCATCGTGCGAGTTCGATCCTCGCCCCCGGCACTTTTGCTGAGGAAAGTTCTTTCGCGTGTGACGATAACGACGCGCGAGTATTCGGGCGCGTGAGTCGAGTCAGGCGGACAAACATTTGTTTTGTGATCCTTGCTTACTAAGAGCGCGAACTTTCGGGGTTGTCTAGCGGGCGACTTTGGGAGCGCATGGCGCGCGCCGTCTTCTGTCAGCAGGTTACGCGACGAGTCTTTTTGCGCCCGCTCCCACCCGAGCCGGTAACAATCTGCGATCGTGGATTGACGCCCGCTTCAGCTCGAGCACCGCCGATGCCATTCCGGAGGCTGCTTTGAGCAACCGGAATTCGGCGGTCGTCAACGCACGATGGCGATCGAGCAGAACCTGCAGAATCATGCCCGACTGATCGTCGTCCCCGATACGGAAGTAGATCGATTCGGAGTCATGGTCGGGACCAATGGGGGTCGGTCGAATAAGAATGTCGCGCGCACCGATCAGTCCGCGAAGGCCCTGGGCAAACCGCATTGAAGAATCCTCCTCCGAGTTCAACCCAGACACGACCGTTGTAAAAAGTTCGGCAAGTGATTGAGGTGTGGCTCGAGGCGTCGACTCTGCACGAAGTCCCAGCATGGCCAGGGGCTCTTCGAACTGCGCCGCCGCGAGATAACTCACGCCAGAACGATCGACCCGTGCGATGTCGCTGCGAACGAATCGTGCCATGACCACACAGTTCTGACCCATGCCGCTCAGTTGGAGTTCGAGCGTCACGCCGGGTGACACCTTGGAGGCAGACTCGAGGAGCAGGCCAGTGCGTGAAATGTTGACGAGTTCGACCTCCGCGCCCCATGGCATTTGAACGCCCCAGACCCACGGTCCGCGCTGGGGCATCCGCTCGGCACGCTCCCGCAGGTTCCATGCGGACGCCGGTGTGGGGGACGCCGCCACCTGGACCGGTTCAACGAGCAGCGGCGACTTCGGCTGCCTGATCAACGGACGCACATCGAGCGTCGCGCCTCGCTCCTCGCGCCGGGTCAGCGCTCGGTCGAGCGCGTCTGCGATCTGTCTCCCCACCATCGATGGGTCGTACTGTAGACCGAGACTCAGTGGACGACGGCGCCTGAAGAACCTGGATCGCTGCGGTGCTTCTGAGGGCGCCTTACGGAGCATATCGAGTGCGGAAATCGTCAGCATCTGGACGTGCGGATCCGCATGCCACTTCACATGCTCGCTCAGACGATCGCTGTCCTCCACAGGAAGAAGCGCCGGCGCCAGAATGAGATCGGGTTGTCGGTGTTCAAAGCTGGCGATCGCGTCACTGACGGTATCCACCAACGTGACGTCTGCCAGTACGTACTTGCGAATGAGTACCTTCAACAAGCTTCGTCGCAGTCGATCGGATTCGATCGCCAGAATGTGTGACATTGGCCCGCTTTCTTGAAACGCGTTCAATGGGTGTCGCCTGCGCTCGCGGGCTGGAAAGGTTCCACCCCGTCTGTCTGTGTCGTCTGGAGGCCTTATCCGCAAATAGGATGCCGCACGCAGAGACGTGGGCGCGCTTTGATCGTCATGAGATCGGCGCGCTTTTGAGAGACTTACAAGATCAAAATCGCCACGAGCAGGGACTTTTCTCTCTCAAAGAGTCCAATTGACCCATGGGAGTCGCGACCCAGATCACGCGCGTGACCTTTGGATCTTGATGTTTCGGCTTTTGGACTCAGACCAGATTCACCTAATAAATACGGGCCCTAATCGTCATCCTGACAGGACTTGAAGTTCTGCGGACCGAAAGGTCCGTCCGGGTTCGATGCCCGGCCCCGGCACGTCCTTCCTGAGCCATAGGTAACAGCGTATTCCGAGCGCATAGGTGACACTTTGCCCCCACCAGGAGGGGGGCATGCCTTGGAAGGAGCGTCACGTCATGGACGAGCGACTCCGGTTTGTCGCGTGAGCGTGAAGCCGACAGACGGCGCGGTGACGGGTGGGGGCGGCGCCGATCAGGTTCGCGAGATCCCGAGAGAGACAACGACGGGCATTTACTTGAGGGCGCGATACATCGCTTCCTGAATATCGACCTCGGCGAAGCAGTTGGCCTTGTCGATGAACGGATTCGCACCGCCGGCCAGAAGCTTCGCGTGTTTCGCCGCCATCCCGTACTCCGCGGGATGATCGCCCAGCGGGACGTCACATGGCAGGGCGCGGGCAATCAGAAACGTCCGATCGAATTCCGCGGCGATTGCCGGCGTGACGGCGCCCGCCCGCAGGCTCGAAAAAAAGACGACGTCATACGTCTTCCCGGCTTCGGTCACTTGTGTGGTAAACGTCGTCGCGCCGCGCGTATGCCCGGCCGTCAGGCGCGCGTAGAGCCTCGTGTTCCCGATGTTCACTGTGTCGTTGTCGTGCAGGACGCCGTCAATCGGGTGCTTCCTGCCACCGGGCATCATCTGCATGAGCGCCGGCACGTCCTCGGCCATCGCCAGCACGCGCGCGCCGGTCGTCTCTTTCCAGATGGCATCGCCTTCCTGATGATCGTCGTGCGCGTGATTGCCGAGGATGATCCGGATGTCGGCAATCTTGAAGCCGAGCGACTCGATCGACTTCCGGATGACGGGTGCGTTGCGCTCAAACGTCGTGTCGATGAGGATGTGGCCTTCCGGCGTGGCGATGAGAAACGAGCTCAGCGTCCGCGTGCCAACGTAATAGATGTTGCCGACGATCTTGTGCGGAGGAAACGCGGTTTCCTGATCCTCGACCGTGCCCATGTTGCGCGCGAGGATCGAGGCGGGCGTGTACGTCTGCCCCTTGACCGTGACGGACGGACGATCGGCCGGCGCCTGAGCGGCGAGCGCCAGGGCGGCGGCGAGAATGGCGGCTCTCATGGAGCCACTCTAGCGGAACTCTCGTCCGTGGCGACGCCGAACCGGCGGAAGTTGCTGTAAGAGGCGGAGCCTATTCAGCGAGTGCTTTATGTTCTGATATTTAACTGGTGCGCCGCGACTCGAACGCGGGAGCCCCGGCTTTTCGGTCCCTAAGTCGCTTGAGGTGCGGTTCGCGCACGCGGTCGAGCACTTCGTCATCCACGTCGAGCATCGCGCGTTCGTGGCGCTCGGCGTCGCGCGAGACGTTCAGCCCTGACGCGCAGACTGACGACCTGGCAAAATGTGCCCGCTGAGCGCAAAGAGCCCAGAGACGACGGCCAGGGCAAACCACACGACCGTGCGACCGGCGCCCCACGGGTACCTCATCCACGAACTCGCGCCCGCACGAATCATCCACTGCGCGTACATCGCAAAGAGAATCGCGCAAACAACCATGACCAGGCCGGCGAACGCGCGAGCACTCCACTTCGTGATGGAGCCTGCACGCTTAAGGAAAAAGCGCCCGCGGATCGCGAACAGCCCGGACACCACAGCGAGGATCGACCAGATGACCGTCCGTTCGACCGACTCCGGCTGCACCATCCACGCGTTCGCAGCCGGGACATCTCCGTAGGTATACGTCATCGACGAGTAGCCGTTCCCGACGACGAAAATCAAGCAAAAGATCGTGAACAGGCCGGCGAGCACGCGAGCAACGCGAGTAATCCATTTCGTCATCGTCGCCTCCAAGTTGCAAGGAAGTGCGTCGGGCAGGCGAACCCACCCGACCGCCATCGATGGGCAGGTTGCGCGAGCTTGTGGCGCGGGGTCAAGAGCTTTTGCCACGTTTTGCCACGAAGGGCTACCGAGGGTGCCACGAGCTGCGATGAACAGGCGCGGTTGGAACCGACGGGCGACGGTTGGCGGGGGTTCGCGACGACTCGCGACGGTCGTCTCCGGCTTAGAAGGCCCTCCGTCCGATGACCTCCGGCTAGATTAGCCCGATCTCTGGTTTAGAAGGCCGGTGCTCAATGGAGCATGAAATCGCCGCGCGTTGCCGCAGTGTTGCCACGACAGCGCTGGTTCGAGCGAGGAAGTCGCGTCGTGCAGTGCATCCTTCGTGAGCTTGCCGTCCCAGGAACTTCGCGCGATGTGGCCCAGAACGAGGGCTGTGCGACGGGCAATCTGGGGCGAAACCGCGCGTGCCAAATCGCGCGAATTCAGGCTGATTTCGACGCGGAGGGATGGCCAAGTGGAAGCCATCGCACGTTGTCCGCCAGATTCAGTCAGTTTCTGGAGCCGTGCCCTCCTCCGCGTAAGGTCGACTGCGCACGATCACTACGTTGTGCGTCTCACGCCATGTGTGAACGCCTGCTTTTCGGAGGCGCCAGCTGAATTCAAAAAAAAGGGCCTGTCAGGTCGACCCGGCGAAATCTCTGCCCCGGAGCCAGGACGGCTGGTTTTAGCTTTGGGAATTGAAAGCAAATCCTGGGATCGCTGTCAAAGGTGACATGTGGTGGTTCGGCGGCAAAATCGCGAAACCCGACGTAGAAGGTATCCGGTGGCTCGATCCCTTTCACCTGTCTCGAATCCATGTCGTGTTTCGAAAGCGCGACACCGATCGACGGGCCCGTGAGTGTGCCGAGTCCCATCATGATGGCGTGCCTTCGACTCGGTCCGACGAGCAAGCGGACGATGGCCGTCGCGATGACCGGGACGCCGACGATCACGACGAGCGATATCAGCGCGAGTTCCTCATTGCTCATCAGCGCCAGATTACTCCTTCTTCATGCTCAAGCCGGTGACGGTCGCGTCGGTGTTGTGTGAGAACCGGATGCCGTAGACGCCGTCGGTGGACTTGAGCTTTCCCGCCGTGACCAGCGAAGCTTTGTCGTAACCCGCCACCACCGTGCCGTTGATCGCGCACTCGACGCGATTGCCTTTCACGGACACGGCGATCTCCTGCGTCACCGGTTGTCCACGGCCCGCAGCCTTGTGCACAGCGGCGTTCGGCTCTGGATTCCTGCCTCCCATCTGAAACGCCTCGGGACCGAATCCACGCACGATGAACGTGCCGTCTCCGTACGCCGCGCAATACAGATAGCTTTGTTGGGCAGTGCCAAGGTCATTGCCGCCGATGACGATGCCGTACGGATGGGGGTGGTCGTTGATGCTCATGTACTTCGGTTCCATGAACGTGGCCTTCACCGAGTAAGTGCCCGTGGCCTTGTTGGCCGGATTCCAATAGGTCACCGCGGGGCCGGTGGTTACGTGAAGGACGTTGCCGGCCTGCGTGAGCTTGGAGTTGTTCAGGACCTGCCCCGCCCTTTCTTCACTGGCGTCGATCTTCCCGGTCCAGCCCGGGACGGAGATGCCGCCGCCGGCGACGGCGCGGGCACCCTCCTGGCCCTGAGCGACGAAGACGGCGGGGGCAAGGGAGACGATCGCGACGGCAAGTGCACAGCCGGAAATGAAACGCATGGCATGTCCTCTCTCGAAAGAAGTTGATCAGTGGCAACTATATCGAGGAAGGCGATTTCTGTAGCAGTAGAATCTCGACATGTTCACGAACCCGACTCGCGAAGGGACGCAGTGACTTCGGGATCCGACCGCCGGCAGTTCATGGCATATCTCGCCGGTCTGCACCTGTCCTCAGCGTTTCGCGTCGAGACGCTGCACGCCGACGTCGCGGCGCAGGATCCTCCGGGTATTACCAGGCAGATGCTCGCTGATGCGGTTCGCGTCGCAGGCGGACCGTTGCAGGACACGGAACTCGACGCGATTGTGGATCGCGTCAACGAGAACCTTTCCATCTACGCGGACCTGCATACGCTGCAATTGGACAACAGCGTTGCACCCCCGCTGTACTTCAACCCGGTGTTGCCCGGGATGGCGATCGATCGCACGTCGCGGCCGCTGCGACGGAGCACGCCAGATCACGTGAATCGGCCGGGCAGCAGCGAGGACGTCAGCTTTTTGCCGGTGACGGAGCTTTCCGAACTGATCCGAACCCGGCGCATTTCTTCGCTCGAATTGACGCAGATTTACCTGGAGCGGCTGAAGCGCCACGGTCCCCGCCTTCAATGCGTCGTCAACCTGACCGAGGATCGTGCCTTGCGGCAGGCGAGGCAGGCGGATCAGGAGATTGCGTCCGGCCGCTACCGTGGCCCGCTGCACGGGATCCCCTGGGGGGTGAAGGATCTTTTCGCGACGAAAGGCTACGCCACGACGTGGGGAGCCGCCCCATTCAGGGATCGCATCATCGATCAGGATGCGACGGTCGTTGCGAGGCTCGATGCTGCCGGCGCCGTTCTGGTCGCCAAGCTCGCGACGGGGGAACTCGCGATCGATGACGTGTGGTTTGGGGGGCAGACGAAGAACCCGTGGGATCTTTCCATGGGCTCACAAGGTTCGTCCGCGGGCCCCGGTTCCGCGACGGCGGCCGGCCTCGTGGCGTTCTCGATCGGCACCGAGACGCTCGGGTCCATCGTTGCGCCTTCCGCGATCTGCGGTGTGACCGGCCTCCGCCCGACGTTCGGCCGCGTGAGCCGCCACGGCGTGATGACGCTCGGCTGGAGCCTCGACAAGATCGGTCCGATGTGCCGCAGCGTCGAGGACTGCGCCCTGGTGCTGGCCGCTATTCAAGGACCAGACGATCAGGATCTCTCTGTCCAATCGGTGCCGTTCAACTGGGACGCAACCATGGATCTTCGCGGGTTGCGTGTCGGCTATCTCAAGGCCGCATTCGAGAACACGAGGCAGACACCGCAGACCGACGCGAATGACGCGCGAGCGCTGGAAACGCTTCGCCGTCTGGGCATCACGCCGATCGAGGTGCGCCTGCCGGAGCGCCCCGAGGTTCCGACCATCGCGATTCTCTACGCCGAATCCTGCGCGTCCCTCAGGGACCCCGTTCAGACCGCGCCCGAGCAACTCGTCCGGAAGGACCGGACCGCCTGGCAGAACTCGTTTCGCCTGTTTCCGGCCGCCGACTACCTGGAGGCCAACCGTGCCCGTACAGTGCTGATGCGCAAGATGGCGCACGTCATGTCAGAGGTGGACGTCTACGTCACGCCGTTCGATTACTCCGACTACACGCCGAATCCGGTGGCTTCGCTCAACACGTCGATCAACAACCTGACGGGACAGCCAAGCGTCGCCGTGCCGCATGGTTTCAACGAAAAAGGGCAGCCGACCAGCCTCACGTTCGTCGGCCGCGTCTTCGGCGAAGCCAGGATGCTGAGAGCGGCACACGCCTTTCAGCAGGCGACTGACTGGCATCTGAAACACCCCAAACTCTGAATCCGTGCGAACAGGCGTGGTGTTGTACGCTTGCGAAGGCGGGAGGGATGGCCGAGCGGTCGATGGCGGTGGTGCCGCGACACGTGACCACAATCACGCACTCGCGCGGCTGCACTCAGCGTAGAGATCAGATGGCCGACGTGCCGCTGCAAAGTGGCCACGAATCGAGAGATAGCGGTGCAGTGGCAGAGCCACTGCTCGCGGAGATTCTTCGTTGCTTATTCAGAATCGACAGTTTCGCTCATAGCAGAGTTCCTGGCAATCGACACTCGCCGTGACACTGCGCTCCGAGTTCACTGAGGAGGGCATCGTGCGATGACACGGCAGACTTCAACTACATAGCGCTTACGACGCCTCACAACAGATGCCGCACTTTGGCTGTGATTAACGGAGTCAGGGCGAGTATGAGCAGCCCGATGGGAAGCAGGCCGCCGTGGATGAGGTCGTAATCTGATCCGATCCGTTGCCACGAGGCCTGCATGACGGCACGCGCGAAGGCTACTTCGAATGTCAGCGTCAGAGCGAGCCACGTGATGCCGACGATGAGGACGTCGGCGATACGCGCGGGACGAATCCAACGTATGAAGAGCGCCGCAACAGCGAGATTCATCATCGAGCCAGTGAACACGCCGATTTGCCGCGATTGGAGATCGCCCACGACGGGAACGAGCCAGAAGGTGCGGGCGATGCCGTGCATGACTTCCGCGCCGATGAGCACAAACCAAATGGCAACGCTGCGTAACAGCATGATGCGACTTACGCCTTGACGATTCGCTGGTCAGGCCGAAGCTGTCGAGGACGATGATTACTCCTCGTCTCCGGCGACCGTTGTGGTCAGAACATCCGCCGAAAATGTTTCGACTGCAATTGGTACCGCGACCACATCAGATGTCTGCCCTGACACAGCACGCCTGCGCGTCACGACGGCTTTGCGAGCCGCTGCCTTCCGCCTCTTTGTTGCGGCAGCTTTTCGTCCCGCCGAGCGCCGCCGTCGTGTGGTCGCAGCCTTTCTCGCCACGGCCTTCCGTCGCTTCGTCGCCGCCGCCTTCAGTCCTGCAGCACGTCGACGTCGGGTTCGTGCGGCTTTGGGTGCGGTTACGTTCGACTTTCCAGTCTTGCGTGCCATGTGCGCACTCTCCGTCGGCAGTCTACATCCGAACTCGAACGACAAGCGGGTCGACGATCTCTCCTCAAAGAGTCGAACCGCAGCCGGGACGAAGCTGCGGCGTTCGCCGATGGTCACGCACTCGTTCGCCGGGAGCATGACCCGGCGGCTACTGCGGCGACACGGGCGCGAACGCTTGGCCCGACCTCTCGGAGTAGACAATGAACCGGAATGCCGGAGATCGCCGAGGCCGAATTGCGGATGGAAGCCGGTGCGCCGCTCGCGGGGTTGGTGATTCGAGCGCGGAAGAACGGCGCGATCGACAAGTCGTTCGCGCCTCTGACCTAATTGCGTTCGGACACAGCGGCTGTCGCGGCGGGATTTGTATAGAACACGTAGTCGGCTTCGTAAGGCACAAACGCCGTGTTCCCGATGTCGGCCGGCGAGTTGCAACCGATGGACGGTGCCAGCCCGCCCACGGTGTTCACCCGTTGAACGAACGAGGCCACTGCGAGAGTGTTGCCGCCGCCTATTCCTTTGAGAACGCCAGCCTGACTTAAAGTGAGCCACGCGATGGCGTCCGAGGCGACAAAGTCAGGATCCGTGAGGAAAGTTGCGGAAGCGGTCAGCTTGCCCCAGAAGACGCTCGAATCCCGTGTGCTCTGCCACGTGGCGCGTATCGTGCCGCCCTCGACGGGGTTGGGACTGAAAAAGTGATTGACGACGCGCCGTGCTGGGTTGTCGAACAACACGGCCTCGGGCGTGGTCAACACAAAGGCGACGCCAGAACCCGATGCTGCGCACACATAATCCTGGGTGCCGAAGGCGTGGCCGATGAGAAACACCTCGTTTCCCTCGGGCACGTGAAGTCTGTCGGGCACTGATGGCGGCGTGAGATCCTTCGCGTGAGCGACTTGCGGCAGCGCGATCATGAAAGCCGTCCCGAGAGCGCTAATGCAGGCGATGAGCCTGATCTGACGCGTGATGTGGTGTTGCCCTGTGTTGCGATTCTTCATGCGATTCTCCTCTGTTTCGAATACAGCGACTCTCACTTCCGCGTAGCAGAAGCGCGGAGGACATCGGCGTACCTCGACGTCTCTACCTCTGCGCGGTTCTAACCGGCGGCGCCTCTGAAATATTCCAGGCCGAATTGGACGCGGCGAGCAGCGATGGGCTGCCTCGCTCCTACGCATCGACCGGGAAGCCTGCGGCAGAGCTCTCGAGGCCTTGGCTCGATTGGTGCTCGAAGCTCACCGAGGAGGCATCGCCCGACGATGGAGCGTCCCATCGAGCTGGGAGCAGAGCGTCAGAACAAGCGGCTACACTTCGTCGCCGGTGACCGGTGTGGTCACCACTTCAGCCGAAAACGTCTCGATTTCGATTGGCTCCGCCCTCACATCATTAGACGTTTGCGCCGAAACCGCGCGCCTGCGGGTTTCGACCGCCTTGCGCGCCGCCGCCTTTCGCTTCTTTGTCGCAGCAGCTTTGTTTCCCGCCGCGCGCCGTTGCCGCGTGGTCGCAGCCTTTCTCGCTGCGGCCTTCCGTCGTTTCGTCGCCGCCGCTTTCACTTCTGCATACGTCTCGTCGGCAGTCCACAACCGAACTTGGACGAGAAGTCGACTCAAAGTCGCCGTCCCATGATGGTTGGGTCACAACACCCGCCCCTGTGAGCTTTTTCAATGTCCTCCGAGTTAGGTAGACATTGGGCGACCAGTGTTGAGTAACTGGAGCCGACGCGTCGGACGGTCCGTGCGATGATGGCCGCGACGCACGGCTCAGTCGAAGCGGTAACCAGCCGCTCAACGAGCGAGCCCAACTCTGGAAACGTCCATGACTTGGCACGAGACCTTCAATCGTTCCCGGTTCTCGCATTTCATCAATAGCCCTCGGGGACGCGTCTTCCGCGTGGTGGCCGGCGCAGCGTTCCTCATCGTCGGCTTTGTCTTCCGGCATCACCCGTTCGGCGTGCTATCGATGCTCTGGAGCGTCCTCCCACTGACTGCTGGCCTCTTTGATGTGTGCTACATCAGCGTCGCGCTGGGCGGCCCATGGTCTGGCGCGATCATACGCGATCGATACAAGCAGAGTTGACGAGCAGACAAGCGGCGGCTAGTGTCGACAACCCAACGAAACGTACGGGCGTGATTCCTCGAATGAAGATCCAGCGGGCTCCCACAGAGAGATGTCGAGAGCTTCTTGCGTGGCGCCCGTGACTCAGCGCCGACCACTACCCGCGATAAACGCCGTAGTGTTACACCGATGTTCTCATCGCCGCCGGGCTTCGCCTTATGCAATGTTCGCGGGCAATTTCGACCTGCGCGCCCAGAATGGTGAGTGGCGCCATCGCCTCTCCTGCGAATAGTAGAACGCTCGCGAGCGCAGGTAGCGATGGAACGTGCCGAATGCGGCGAGAGTATCGCGAGCAGGATCTGGCGTCGCCTGCGAGATGATTGGATTGGCACCGCCGCGAGGATAAGGCGGGATGGTATCCTGGACTACGGTAGGATGAGCCCATGAACACTCACGTCACCCTCGATGACGATCGCGCACATCTCCTGCATCCCCTGCACCATCCCTCCGCGTACGCCGGAACACGGATTTGGGTCTCCGGAGATGGCGCTCTGATAAAGGATGCGGACGGGCGTGAGTACATCGACGGCCTCTCGGGACTCTGGAACGTCAACGTCGGGCACGGACGTCGGGAGCTGGGCGAGACGGCAAGTCGACAGATGGCCACCCTCGCGTTCCATTCCACATATGCGGGCGGCTCCAACGAGCCCGCCATCGCGCTGGCCGAGCGCTTGAGCGGGCTCGTCTATCCTTCCATCAACACATTCTTCTTCACGAGCGGCGGTGCGGAGGCTTCCGAAACATCATTCAAGACTTCCCGGTTCTACTGGAAGGCTCTCGGAAGACCGGACAAGATCAAAATCATCTCGCGCCACCGTGCTTATCACGGACTGACGCTCGCTGCCATGAGCGCGACCGGTCTCTCTGCCTTCTGGCCGATGTTCGAGCCGCGCACGCCGGGTTTCCTGCACATCGACGCGCCCGATCCGTATCGTTTCGTCAATCCGGATCCCGGCGTCAGCCTTGGAGTGGCGGCCGCCAACAAGCTCGAGGAAGCGATCCTGCGCGAGGGTCCTGAAACCGTCGCAGCCTTCATCGCCGAGCCCGTGCAGGGCGCGGGCGGCGTCATCGTGCCGCCGCCGGACTATTTCCGTCGCATCCGCGAAATCTGCACCCGGCACGACGTGCTCTTCATCGCCGACGAGGTGATCACCGGGTTCGGCCGGACCGGTCGCTGGTTCGGACTGGAGCACTACGGCGTGGAGCCGGACATCATCCAGTTCGCCAAAGGGATTACGAGCGGGTACGTGCCGCTTGGCGGCATCGGCGTGTCGGACCCGATCCGCGACGCCATCAACAGCGTCCCGGCCGCCAAACGCTGGATGCACGCGTTCACCTACTCGGGACACCCGACGTGCTGCGCGGTGGCGCTCGCGAACCTCGACATCATCGAGCGCGAGCACCTCGTCGAGCGAGCGGCGGAGGGCGGTGCGCGGCTGCTCGGGAAACTGCGAACGTTGGAGTCGCTGGACGGAGTGGGCCACGTCCGCGGCCAGGGGCTGATGGCTGCGGTGGAGGTGGTGGCCGACAAGAACACCAAGGAGCTCTTTCCTCCGCAGGCTGGGCTCGCGCAGAAGCTCACGAACGCGATGCTCAAGCGCGGTCTGTACACGCGCGTGGCAATGGATTGCATCTGCCTGGCGCCGCCACTGATGACCAGCGACGCTCTGCTGGACCGCTTCGTCGACACGCTGGCTGAGGCGATTCCGGTGGTGCTGAACGCCGTCATGAGTGAGTTGTCGGTGCGGTAGCGAAAAACTGTCGTCGAGTTCGATAGCACTGAGGAGTCGTGGCATGAAATCCATCGTCGCGCCCCGCGCCCGCTATCTGGTCGTGTCCAGTGTTGTGGCGGCGTCCGCGGTGGCCTTGTTGCTCGTGCACCCTGGCGTCGATGTCGTCGACGTGCGCGCGCAGAGCGCCATGCCCGATCGCTGGGTGGCGACGTGGACCACCGCCGAAGTGGGCCGTCCCCAGAACCCTGCGCCGCCGCTGTCGCCTGTGCTGCAGCCGTTCATGACGAACACGCGGTGCCCGGCACCTCCCGCGCCGCCAGCTGCACCGCCGGCAGGACAGCCGCTCGCGCCGCCACCATTCCTCCAGTTGACGAATCAGACGCTGCGACAGATCGTCCACACCAGCATCGGCGGATCCAGGGCGCGTGTTGTGTTGAGCAACGCATACGGCACCGCGCCGGTAACGATCGGTGCGGCCCACATTGCGCTGCGCGAGGCGCAGGGCGCGATCCACGCCGCGTCGGACCGGTCCTTGACGTTTAGCGGCAAACCGACCATCACGATTCCGGCAAACGCGGTCGCATACAGCGATCCGGTGAATCTGGCCGTTCCTCAGATGTCGGACGTCGCAATCGATCTGTATCTGCCCGGCACGACGAACACACCTGCCACGCTGACGATGCATGGCGGCGCCTTCCAGACCAGCTACATTTCCGAGACGGGCAATTACGTCGGAAAGTCGACGCTTCCCGAGGTCGGAACGACACAGAGCTGGTTTCTGCTGTCGCGCGTCGACGTCGTCGCGCCCGACGCGGCCGGCGTCGTAGTCGGCTTCGGCGATTCCATCACGGACGGCACGCGATCGACTCCGAACACGAACAATCGGTGGCCGGACCATCTCGCGCGACGACTGCTGGCGCAGGGGATGAAGGTTGCCGTCGTCAATGCCGGCATCGCCGGGAACCGGCTGCTGGGTGAAGCGTCCGTGCCGGCCGGCATCGACACGCGAGCCGTCGGCGCCGGCATCAACGCGCTGGCCCGCTTCGAACGTCACGTGCTCTCCGTTCCGGGCGTGACGCACGTCATCGTGCTCGAAGGCATCAACGACATCGGCAACGCGCGGCAGAACCCGACGCCGACGGCCGAGGACCTCATCGCGGCGCACAAGCAATTGATCGAGCAGGGTCACGCACGCGGGATCAGAATGATCGGCGCCACGCTGACGCCGTTCTGGGGCGCTGGCTACTACACGGAAGTCGGCGAACGCAAGCGCCAGGCGGTGAACGAGTGGATTCGGACCGGCAAGGCCTACGATGGCGTCATTGACTTCGACAAGGCGACGCGCGATCCGGCGGATCCGAAAAAACTTCTCGAGCCGTACGATTCGTGCGACTACCTGCATCCGAGCGACGCAGGATACAAGGCGATGGCCGATGCCATCGATCTGACCCAGTTCAAGAACGGTTCGGCGACGCCGTCCTCGCGGTAGCGCCTCGCTGCCGGGCGGGCCAGCCCGGATGTCCGACCGCACGAACGCTTGTTGATATATCAAGATCTGATATATTTGCGCCGTCTGCTTCGATTCGGCACGCGGGCTAGGCGGAGACTATCCATATGACATGCGCGCGGCAGGGGCGGCTCGCACTCTTCCTCGGGGTCTGGCTCGTTCTCCACGCGCCGCCCGTTCCAGCCGCGGACGCTGATCATTGGATTGGAACATGGGCGACTGCGGCACAGCCGGCCAGGCCGGCGAATGCTGTGGCGTTTCGCAATCAGTCCGTCCGGTTAATCGTCCACACGAGCGCCGGCGGAAAGAAGCTGAGAATCAGGCTGTCGAATGTGTATGGCAAGCAGCCGATGGCGATCGGCCGCGCGCGTGTGGCCCGGCGGACGGCGGCGGCGGACATCGACTCCGCATCCGATCGAGCCTTGACGTTCCACGGCCAGTCGTCCACGACGATCGCCGCGCGATCCGCCGTCGTCAGCGATCCTGTCGACCTGGATGTGCCTTCACTGTCGGACCTGGCAATCAGCCTGTTCTTCCCGGAGACGGCTGTCGCGACCACGGCTCATGCCCTGGCTCTGCAAACGAATTACGTGTCGGCCGAAACAGGTGACGCCACGGCAGAAGTGAAGTTCCCAGTCGCGAAGACGATCGCGTCGTGGCCCTTCCTCACGGGTGTGGATATCGCGGCATCGTCGCGCGGCGCTGCGATTGTTGCGTTCGGTTCCTCGACGACCGATGGCGATGGCTCAACCACGGACGCGAACCGGCGATGGCCCGACATACTGGCCGAGCGCCTGCAGAAACGCGCTGGCGGCGGAGCCGAGCTCGGAGTTCTGAACGAGGGCATCATCGGCAATCGTCTGCTGAACGACAGCCCCAGCACGGCGACCAATCCGTTCGGCCCGGTTCTCGGCGAGGCGGGCGTCACCCGGTTCGAGCGCGACGTGCTGGAACAACCGGGCGTCCGGTTCGTCTTCATGTGCCTCGGGGTCAACGACATCCTGTTTCCTGCGTTCCCCTTCACGCCGCCCGCTGAAACCGTGACCGCCGCGAACATCATTGAAGGATATCGTCGCCTCATCACGCGTGCCCACCAGAAGGACATTCGGATCATCGGGACGACGATCCCGCCGTTTGAGGGCGCGACATTCACGGGCGCCGGTCTGAACCTGACCTTCTACACGCCCGAGAGAGAAAGTGCCCGCACGGCCGTCAACGACTGGATACGGCGCAGTGGGCAATTCGACGGCGTCGTTGATTTCGACGCGGAAGTTCGGGATCCGGGGCGACCGACGCGACTGCTTCCGGCGTACGCCGCTGAGGACCATCTGCACGTGAACGATTCCGGCAATGTCGCCCAGGGAAACGCCGTGCCTCTCTCGCTGTTCGAGCGCCGCTGACGATCTGAGAAGGCTGTGGCCATTCCCTTACCCGTGCTCCATATCCTCGTGGTACTCGCCGATGGCGAGCGACACGGCTACGGCATCATGCAGGAGGTCGCCGCCCGGACCGACAGCGCCGTGCGCCTCGGTCCGGGCACGCTTTATGGGTCGATCAAGAGGATGCTCCACGACAGCTTGATCGAGGAGTTCGACGAGCGTCCGGATCCGGAGCAGGACGACGTCCGCCGTCGCTACTACCGGATCACGCCGCGCGGCCGACGGGTGGCGCGGGAAGAACTTGGTCGGCTGGCGACGCTTGTACGACATGCGCGCGCGGCGGGCCTCGTCCCGAAAATCAGTTAGCCGGCCCATGGCTTCAACCGATCGGCTCTATCGTCTGTTGCTCCATTTGTACCCAGCCGAGTTTAGGCGCGAGTACGGTCGGGAAATGACACAGCTGTTTCGTGACCGCTCGAGACAGGAACCAGCCGTGCGCGTGTGGCTCCACGTCATCACGGATCTCCTCGTCACGGCTCCCAAAGAACAAATCGACGTGCTACTGAACGATCTTCGGTATGCGTTTCGCACGATTCGGCGCGCGCCGGCGGTCTCGCTCGCCGTCATATCGACCGTCGCGTTGACGATCGCCGCGAACACCGCAATGTTCGGTGTCGTGAACGCCGTTCTCGTGCGTTCGTTGCCGTTCGGACAATCGAATCGACTGGTCCAGGTTGCGGAAACGAACGAGCGGCTGAACATTCAGAATTTCGGCGCCTCGGTGTTGAACTTCGTGTCCTGGCGCGAGCAGACCCGCGCGTTCGAGCGGCTCGCGGCCCTCGGGCCCGCCAGCTTCAACCTGACCAGCCTTGGCGAACCCGAACAGTACGTCGGCAATCGCATCAGCCCGGCGCTGTTGAACGTGCTCGAACTGGCCCCGGTCGCGGGACGGGGATTCACAGACGCGGAAGAAGCCCCCGGTGCGCCGTTGGTCGCGATGATCGGCGAACGCCTCTGGGCACGACGGTTCGGTCGCGATCCGTCGGTCGTCGGCCGCAGGCTGTCGTTGAACGGCACACCGGTCACGATTGTCGGGATCGCGCCGGCCGCACTGAGCCTGTTCTCGTCGGGCGACGTGTACGTGCCGCTCACGATCGATCCCTCGAAGGAGAGCCGCCTCAATCACGTCATCTTCGTGGCAGGACGGCTGAAACCCGGCATCACAATCGAACAAGCGCAGGCCGAGTGCGACACGATGGCGGCCGGCCTTCGGAAGATGTATCCCGAAATGCGCGACTGGGGGATTCATCTGTTGACGCTCCGCGAAACCTTCGTGAGCCAACAGCTCGAGACGGCGCTCCTGGTGTTGCTCGCCTCCGTGGCGTTCCTGCTGCTCATCGCCTGCGCCAACATCGCGAATCTCCTGCTGGCGCGCGCAAGCGCACGTCAGAAGGAAATCGCCGTGCGCACAGCGCTCGGCGCGTCACGAAGCCGACTGCTCCGACAGCTGCTCGTGGAGACCCTCACGCTGTCGGCCATCGGGGGCACCGTGGGGCTGATCGGTGCGGTGTGGGCGATCGATGGAATCAACGCGTCGCTGCCGCCGAACCTGCTGCCCGTTCTCGATGTTTCGGCTGACGCGACGGTTCTGTTGTTCGGGATCAGTCTTACGGTGGCCAACGGCATCATCTTCGGAATGGCGCCGGCCTGGTACGCCTCGAAGTTGGACATCGTCGAAATGCTGAAGGCGTCCGGTCGCAGCGCCGCGGCGCGCACGGGTCTCCGGTCCGGTTTGGCGGCCGCGGAGTTGGCGCTGGCGACGATGCTGCTTGTCGGCGCCGCTCTCTTGATCCAGACGTTTCTCAACCTGCAACGGGCGCGGCTCGGGTTCGAATCACGCGGCCTGATCACCTTCCAGTTGTCCCCGCCTGCGACGAAGTATCCACTGACCGACAGAGCGTCCAAGTTGTACCAGGCGCTCGTTGAAGCGCTCGAGACCGTTCCCGGCGTGCGAAGCGCCGCCGTGTCGAGTGGCATTCCGCTCGGCCAGGGGAACTACACGACGACGCCATTCATGGCCGTGGGTCCGTCGGCGCTGCCGCCGGACACGTCGGTCCCGATCGACTGGCGCATTGTCAGTCCGGGATACTTTCGGACGATGACGATTCCACTGCTGCGCGGACGCGACTTTTCCGATCGCGATGGCCCCGGCGCCCCACTGGTGGCGATCGTCAGCCAGGCGACGGCGAAGAAACTCTGGGGCGATGCCGATCCGCTCGGCCGGACGCTGCGGCCCACGGCCGCTGCCCAACGTGTGTACACGGTCGTCGGTGTGGTGGGTGACGTGCGCAGCACGACGCTCAACCAGGAATCACCTGCGGTGTACTACCCCGCGGCGTCGCGCGTCTGGCCGCTGATGGACGTCGTCGTGCGGACCGATATGCCGCAATCCTCGGTGCTGCCGATGATTCGTCAAAAGGTGCGTGAGCTCGACTCGGAGTTACCGCTCGCCACCGTGCGGACGATGGACGAGTGGGTCTCGAGCTCGGCCGGGCAGCCGCGACTGAGCGGAATACTCGTGGGAGCCTTTGCTGCTTTGGCGGTTCTGATCGCGACAATCGGAATCTACGGCGTGCTCGCTTACTCCGTGAGCCAGCGCACGCGTGAGATCGGCGTACGCGTGGCGCTCGGCGCTCCGCGCAGCGGGGTGGTGCAATTGGTCGTCAGGGAGGGCATGACCGTTGCCGGAGTGGGTATCGGCATCGGACTACTCGGGGCGCTCGGGCTCGGCCGCGCCCTCACGAGTCTCGTCTACGGCCTCGCGCCTCGCGACCCGGTCACGTTTGCTGCCGTGGCGACGATTCTCGGCATCGTGGCGCTCGCGGCCTGTGCGCTGCCGGCGAGACGCGCCGCGGGCGTGGATCCCATCGTGGCATTGCGCGAGGAATAGACGGGCGCTCGTGCGCACCTTCCGTAAAACACCGTAAAGATCTGCCGCGCCTGCCGCGTCCCAGCCAAGATACGGCCGTCTCGCCCTCGGGAGGGACGGTAATCATGTTGGCGACGCTCGCTCTTGCCTTGTTCGTCAGTTCTGTCCACGTCAGCGTGGATCAGGATGGCGGACTCTCGGGCGATCAGGTCCGGCTTGTGATCGGTCAGATACTGAGAATATGGGACAACGCCGGTGTGGAAGTGACGTCGGGACGTTATGGAGACGCCTCGCACCCCGGGCCAGGCCCTTGTCTCGTTACGAATCCTGCGAATTCCGCCGCGCCTGGCAGAACGCGCGTCGAGCCGACACTGGCGTGGGTCGCCCTCGATGAGGGCGGCCAGCTCACGCCGCACCTGTTCGTGTCGCTCCCAGCCATCACATCCGTCGTGTCCTTGTCTGAATTCGCGGGGTACCCGGTCAGGCAGCTCGCCCCGCAAATCCGCGACGAGCTGATCGCGCGCGCGACCGGCCGCGCAGCTGCGCACGAGCTGGGGCATTACCTTCTTCAACGGGCTGGACATCAGAACCGAAGGATTGATGCGCCCGGCGTATGCGCTGCGCGATCTGGTGGGGGACTGGCTGCGCCCGACGAGCGGGCGCCGATTCTCCAGGAGTACGTCCGTGTCGCGTCGAGCGGTCGCAAACACTTCTCGCTGCCCGTCGGCGTACCGCTGAGCGAGTTCGCGGCGATTGCCGCGCAGTATCCGGTGTATCGGATCGAGGTGTCGGCCGCCTGAGGTGTGCTGGGAGGTCCGGGCGGCGGTGCAGGTCTCTTCGCCAGTCAGCGGCACGTGCGCGCACGATCGGGTCGAGCGGCTATGTGGCCAAGCACAAACTCCAGCCGAGGCTGTCGCGTCGTTGGCGGCGATCGCGACCGTTTGGCGACATCGTTCATTGACGAAGGCAGGAAATGCGGAAGCCGTGTGCACCGATGTCGGTGATGCGCGCCGTCGATTACCGTCCCGACGTCAGGACCTGGGAGCGACGGGAATACGTCCACGAGCGAGGCGCAACTGTGACGCTTCTTGGGAAACGGCGACTGAGCTACCTGCTGCCAGATATGTAATTCAGGCGTCGACTGCAGGCGTGGAAGTCAGCTCTGATAAGCTGGCCGCCAAGGCAAAGCGCTGAAACTAGTCAATCGGGCACTTGAGGCACGCACGTTGCTCCTGAGTCGGCGGCTTCGAGCGGTATCATCCTAGAGAGGTAATCATGCCCACGGCACTCCGCACTCAATTCGTCGCCTGGTGTCTGGCACTTGCGGCGGTGACTGGCTGTAGCGGCTCTAGCAGCCCCGTGGCGCCTTCGGGGGCCGGCGCAACCATCACAGGAACGGTCATCCGTACGGCCGGGGCGCCGCTCGGGTTGAGGGTGGGCGTGACGGGCACGGACCTGGCGGCGGTCGTCGAGAGCTCGGGCTCCTTCCAAATCGCCCGGGTGCCTCCGGGCAGCGTGCAGTTGAATTTCAAGGACGCGACGGTCAACGCCACCGCCCAGCTCGCCAACGTGGCTCAGGACGAGTTCATCGACATCCAGGTGCAGGTGAACGGCAACAGCGCCACCATCCTGAATGAAACTCGCTCGGCCGGAAAGGTGTCGCTCTGCCATCGCACGGACAGCGGCGAGTACCACTTGATTGACGTCAGTGTGAATGCGGAGCCGGCGCACCGGGCCCACGGAGACGCCAAGGTGGGCGAGCCCGTCCCAGGGACCCAGAGGCAAGTGTTCGACGCGAACTGCCAACCAGTCGGACCGGCGGTGAAGATCAAGAAGTCAACCAACGGTGAAGATGCAGACAACGCACCTGGTCCGAGCATCCTGGTCGGGAGTCCCGTGACCTGGAGTTACGTCGTTACCAACACCGGCACGATCAACCTGAGCGGCATCGTCGTGGTCGATGATCGAGGCGTATCGGTCAAATGCGTCGGTCAGACGATTCTTCCAGCCGGGCAGACGATGACCTGTACTGGATCTGGAATCGCGACCCTGGGTCAGTACGGCAACGTCGGGAAGGTGACAGCGAACTCGGCGTCCGGTTCCGTCGACGACTCAGATCCCAGCCATTACCTCGGCGTCACTCAAACGCCACCGTCGTCGGGTGAGATGACGATTTGTCACATCCCGCCGGGCAACTACAGCGCGCGCCACACGATCACCATCGACGTCAGTGCGTGGCCGGCTCACCAAGGCCATTGCGCCCAGGGAACGTGCGACTACATAGGGTCGTGCAAGTAACCTGCAGTCTGTCGACTGGGATGGCTCGGTGTCCCTCGGCCGCCTCAAGCTGCCATCCTTCCCGAAGCAGCTCACGGAGTCGGTGTGGTTTCCATCGGTCGTTCCAACTTCCTGGTTCCTGACTCGATGTCATAGGCGACACGAGTAGCCGCGTCGGAACAGGCGGCCACAGCTAGAATGGCGGCCGAGTGTTCCACAGCCTCACAACCCGCCTCATCGTCTGGAGCCTCGCCCTCACCGGCGCGGTGTACCTGACGACGATCGGTCTGACGAATCGAGAGGGACGACGGACGGCCATTGCCGCGGCGGAACGCGAGGCGCACAACAGCACCGAAGCCATTGCGCGAGCCGTCGAGGATGTCCTCGACGTGGTTGAAGCGAGCGCGGCAGGCCTCGCACGAACGGTGTCGGAGCTCCACCCCACTCCGGACGCTCTGAGTCGCCTCGTGGACGGCTTCTCCGTCGACCATCGTGGAACGGTCGCGCGGTACATGGTGATTCTGGCCGGCAGCGACGCGACAGCCCCAGCCTGGTATCCAGGATACGCGCGCCCGCAACGCGCCAGGATGGAGCGAACCGTACCGGGACTCTGAGAGGGGGAACACCACCCTCATCACCTGGGCGGTCCCGATTCGCGGCGCCGACGGCCGCTTCGGCGGAGCCGCCGCGGCCAGTGTGAGCCTCGAGTCTCTCTCCGCCGCCGTTCGCGACGTGCATCTCGGCGTGAGCGGCTTTGCGGTGGTGATTTCCAGACGCGGGCTGCTCGTTGCGCACTCGCGTCGAGACCTCAGCAACGGCGTGCACGATCCGTTGGCCGAGCTTTCCCCCAACCTCCGCTCGCTTGTCGAGCCGATCCTTCGGCGCGCGCAGACGGGCGAGTCCGGGTTCGCAGCAATACCGTTCAACGGGCGAGTCTTCCGTCTGACGTTTCGGCCGATCGCCCACCCAGGGTGGTTTCTGGCCACGGCTTACGCCGAAGACGAACTGCTCGCGGAGGTGTCGCGGCTGCAGCGAACACAGATAGCGTTAGCCGCGTCCGGTCTTGCGCTCCTTGCCGGCGCCGTCGTGATTCTGTCGCGGCGCATCACGCGTCCCCTAAGCGCCCTCGCGGCGAGCGCAGGTCGGCTGGCCACCGGGGATCTCGACGGGCCACTGCCGCAATCAGGTTCGCGCGATGAAGTAGGAGCGCTGACCACAGCCTTTCATCACATGCGGGACTCGCTCAAGGAGTACATCCGCAACCTGAAGGAGACGACTGCCGCCAAAGAGCGGCTGGAGGGCGAGATGAAGGCGGCGCGTCGCATTCAGGCCGACATGTTGCCTGAGCCGACGGCCGGCGGCGGGTCGGCCGGGTACGAACTGTCAGCGACACTGGTGCCCGCTCGCGCCGTCGGCGGCGACCTGTTCGATCATTTCGAGCAGAATCGGCGCGTGTTCTTCCTCGTCGGCGACGTCTCGGGTAAAGGAGTGGCCGCTGCACTCTTCATGGCACGCACCAAAACGCTGTTCGACGCAGTGGCCGCACAGGAACGAAATCCGGGCGCCGTTCTCGCGATGATCAACCGGAGCCTGTGCCGGCAGAACAAGACCGGGATGTATGTCACGGCAGTCTGCGGCGTTCTCGATTTGGAGACGCGAACGGTGACGTTCGCGACGGCCGGCCACGAGCCACCGATCCTCCTCAGAAGTGATGGCCACGCAGGACCGCTCGAGTCCGAGGGAGGGCGCGTCCTCGGGCTGATGGAGATCGGCGACTATCCCGTCACGGACCGTACCATCGACAAGGGTGACGCGCTGGTGATGTATACAGACGGCGTCTCGGAGGCCCAGGATCCCGTGGGCGGTTTCTACGGCGCTGAACGGTTGCTCGAAACAACGGAACGATATGCTGCCGGCGCCGCCTCGGCCATTACGGCCGGCTTGCTGCAGGACGTGAAGGCGTTTGCAGCTTCCGCACCACAGTCGGACGACATCACCATCCTGACGCTGAAGCTGTCCTGAGGGCCGCGTGCCCGACGTTCTCCGGTGCTCGTGGAGACGGCGAAGCCACCCCGCCTCAACGGCGAAATCATGCGCGGCTATGGTTTGAGGTTCGACGGGGTCAATCGTTTCAGGACCACGAAGTCCATCGACCTCGGCGGCGACGTCATCGAAGGCCATCGCCGAAGCTCCTGGGGGCCATCGTGATAAGGTGTGGGCGTTCAGTGCGGAGGAACGAGATGCACAGACATTTCTTCGCGTTCGTTGTCATCGGCGTGTCTCTGGCGAACGGCATGCCGGCATCGCAGAGTCCGACTCCGCCGAGCTTGCCCTACGCCGCGGTCCACGATCCGCAGTTCATCAGCGCATCAGACGCGAGCTTCATGAACGACGGAGATCGAGTGATCGGTTTGACGATTGGAAAGACGGCGAAGGCGTTTCCAGCCGGCATCCTGGCGCAGCACGGCCTCGTGGAAGATCAATCGCCGAAAGGACCGATCGCGATCACCTGGTGATCGGTACTGCAACACGGCCCTCGTGTTCAGGGCCCAAGCTAAAGGCCGGCCGCTCGTGCTGGACAATGCGGGCGTCGTCGCCGGCAATGAAGTGTTCAAGGATCGCGGCACCGGCAGTCGCTGGCAGCAGTCGAGCCTCGAGGCGATTTCCGGTCCGCTGAAGGGCACGCACCTGCAGCTGTATCCGTTTCTGCTCACGAGCTGGCAGGAATGGCGCCGGCTTCACCCCGACACGCTCGTTCTGAAGCCGCGGCCGGGCTACGCCGATCGGATCGCGGACATGAACAAGATGATTCGCGAAGGCCTATCGGGCAAGGGCGCGGCGCCGGACGACGTGATTTATCACGACGACCGGCTGAAGCCGAAGACGATGGTGCTCGGGCTCGACGTGGGCGGCGCGAGCAAGGCCTTCCCCCTCGACGCCTTGCAGCGCGTGCGCGTCGTCAACGACGTGCTGGGCGGCAAGCCGGTGTTGATCGTGCACCAGCCGACCTCCGACACGACGACGGCGTTCATCGCGCGTTCGGGCGGAAAAACTCTCACTTTCGAGGCGGCGGACGCCGAGGCGTCCGTGCTGATCGATCGCGAAACCAGCTCCCGGTGGAATGCGTACGGCACGTGCGTCTCCGGGCGGTTGAAAGGATCGGCGCTCGAGGCGCTAGTGCTTGAACCCGAGTATTGGTTCGCCTGGTCCGAGTTTCACCGCAACACGGCGGTCTATACGCCGCCGCGGCCCTGACCGGCGGGACCCTGCGTCGTGAGGACCGAGCCCTTCTTCGCGAAGATCATCGCCAGAAGCTTCGCGGGCTGGGTCTGGCTCGCGTTTTTCGAGACCTCGTGCGTGGCGCCGGGTTGTTCGTAAAACATCTGCCCGGTCGTGTACGTTCGTTCCTCGCCCTGCCCCGAGATCTTCGTGATGACGGCACCCTCGAGGACATAGGCCAGCACGAAGCCGGCGTGATGATGTGCCGTGCCAACGCGCCCAGGCGGGTAGTCGACGTGGCTGACCGTCACTTCCCAGTCATCCAACGTCAGATTCGGCAGGTCATGCTTGAAAACCGGCGGCCGAGGCGTCGCCGGCGGCGTGGCTTGTGTTTGCGCCTCGACGAGACGGCCGGACGCGACGAGTTCGGCAAACAGCGCGAACGAGGCAACGGCATCTCGACGGGTGATCATCATGGCCCGAAATTATAGCGCGACGCCCACGTCACATCTGTCGACCGTCGGCGCCGGGGCCCCTGCCCACCACAGCAATCGATGAGAGTATTGCCAGAGAGCGCGATCGGTTGTAGAAGTCGTTGGGCCACAGAGCACGACGTGGCGTAGACCTAACAGAGGAGACACGACATGGACCCGAGTGAAATCCAGGCCAGAGCGACGATTGCGGCCGCTCTAATTACCGTGCATGCGGTGGAGACCCCCTCAATGCCTAAGCCCGGACGGGCGAGCACCGACCCCGCCGCGCTCCGTCTCCGCGAGCTGACGGATTACGTGTACGAAGCCATCACGAGCGACCGGCGTTGAGGCAAACCGGTCGCTCGCCGGATCCATTTGAGGATACGCCGGGCCCGCGACGTCTACTGCTGACGCGGAAAGAGGAACTCCCCGCTGGGTTGCCGCTGCCGCATCGCGAGCACCTTTCCGCCCTCGACCGTGAAGGAGATGACCTGGTCCGGAAATTCCTTGACGCGGAACTGGTGCGGCCGCCAGGGCTGGAGGTCGAAACCACCGGCGCCGCGAATCGAGAGACCCTTTCCCGGCTGGAACGCCACCTCGATCTTTGCGCCGGAAGGGGACAAATAGCTTCCCGCGTACATCTTCAGCGTCGAGTCGGTCAGTAGCGCCGCGGGAACGCGGCGCGTGAATGTCACCGCTGCCTCGTCCAGAGAGATCTCCGCGCTCTCGACCTCGCCCATCGGATTGGTCCGGAAGTTGAGCGAGAACTTGCCATCCTCTTCATCGTCGGGCGTGTCGAAGCGGTCGTAGTGAAAGTGGCTGAGCGGCATCTTGATGCCGTGGAACTCGAAGGTCAGTCCCGGGTCGCGACGCGCCACGGTGACCACGCCGTATGCGGCATGCTCGAACTCGCCCACGTAGTCGTCGAGGCCATGCGAAGGCTTTGTGCCGGTCACCCGCCCAACCGTGGCCACCGAGCGCGCCTGCGTCCCGGCCGCCTTGTTCTTGAGGCGGATCTCGTTGAGTCGCTCAGACCAGGGCGTGAGCGACATCCCGAGCAGCCGTTCGTAGATATGGTAGGTGAGCCCATTGTAGAAGGGCGCCACGTGATCGCCGACGACGAGCACGATCACGCCGATGGAATCGTTGGGCATGATCGAGACCTGCGAGTGAAATCCGGGCAGGTCGCCCCCGTGGAGCGCCAGCAGGTGACCGCGGTACGACGAAATCCAACGGCCCATGCCGTAGTACTGGTTCAGGTTCTCTCCCCATCCACGGCTCTCGAGCGCGGCGTTCGGCATTGCGAGCGATGGTGACATCGTCTGCCGGATCACTGCGTTCGGGATCATCTGCTTTCCATCGACCGTGCCGTCGTTGAGCAGCGCGATGACCCATCGGGACAGGTCTTGAACGCTGGAGTTGATCGCGCCGGCCGGCGCAATGGCGACCTCCGCCGTGTAGTACGGTTGCTTGTAGAGTTCCGTACTGTCGCGGCGCTCGGAGTACGGCACTGCCGGCTCCGGTCCCTTGAGGTTGTCTTCGATCGTCAGGGTCGAGCGCGACATTCCCAACGGGTCGAAGATCCGGCGCTGGACGAACTGCTCCCAGGTCTGCCCACTCAATTCCTCGACGACCTGACCACCCGCCGTATACATCAGGTTGTTGTAGAGGAAGGTCGTGCGAATCGGTGCGGCGGGTTCGAGGTAGCGCAGGCGATCCCACAGGTCGCGTCGCGAGAACGTGGACTTGTACCAGATGCCGTCGTGGCGGGTGATGCCCGTTCGGTGCGACAACATATCGCGGATCGTCACCGAGCGGTCGAGTTCGTCGTTGTAGAACCGGATGGCGGGAACGAACCGTTTGATCGGCTCGTCCCAGCGGAGCTTCCCCTCCTCGACGAGCAAGCCCAGGGCGACGGCCGTGAAGAGTTTCGAGTTGGAGGCGATCGGCTGCGTCGTCGTCGGGGTGTAGGGGAGCTTGTTTCCGTAGTCGCGGTAGCCGTATCCCTTGGCGAAGACGAGCTTGTCCTTCACGACGATGCCGACGCCGATGCCGGGCGCATTCCAGTCCTTCATCACCTGCGCCATGTAATCGTCGAATCCTCTCAGTCTGGCGTCGACATCGATCTGTGGCTGGGCGAGGAGGCGCGCGGTCAGTGTACCGGCGGCAGCAAGGACGAGTGCTGCGGCAAGGTGGCGGCGGATCTGCGAGGATACGACGGTCATTGGCACCTCCATAACGTCCACTCCACTCTTCCCGCTGAAATCAAAATCGATCCCCGTCATTTCTTCGGCAAGGCGAAGGCGATGATTTCGTCATTGGTGACCTGCGACCCGGTGAGCCCGCCGCCGGTGCTCACCACGGTGACGAATTGCCGGCCATCGGCTCCCAGATACGTGATGGGCGTCGTTTCAACCGACGATGGCAACTTGATCTCCCACAGCTTCTCGCCGGTCGCGGTCGCAAAGGCGCGGAACCGGAAATCATCCGTGCCGCCAACGAAGGTGAGGCCGCTGGCGGTCAGCACAACGCCGCCGGAACTCGGGCGACCCGTGTCCTGCAGGCCGGCAGGCAACGCGTCGGAGACGCCAAGCGTTTTGCGATAGGCAATGTTGCCGGTATCCATGTTGACCGCGACCAGCTCGCCCCACGGCGTCGGCCCGCAGAGCAGTTTTCGATCGGGATCGCCGAAGCGGCGCGTGCCGGCGAGCGGTCCGGCATTGGCGTAGCTGCCGTCCGGCCGCTGGATGATCCGCATCGGCTGGAAGATGTTGCTCGTGTTCGACACGAACAGATGCAGCTCGGGATCGTACGACGGTCCCCAGAAGTTGATGCCGCCCGCCGGACCCGGAGGGGAGATGCTGTACTGGTTGAAGGCGATCGGCATGTACGGCCCGCCCAGCTTCATGTTGTTGTCGTCGACCAGATGCTCGCAATACGACTGATGCTGTGGCTCGCCTCTGTAGAGTTTGTCGCGGGAGATAGTATTCTGCGCCAGCGGCTCGGGTTTGATCGGGAAAGGCTGGGTCGGCGACGCCTGCTCGCCGGGCACGTCGCTCTTGGGCACGGGGCGCTCCTCGATCTCGAAGATGGGCTTGCCGGTGACGCGGTTGAACGTAAACATCAATCCGGTTTTGTTGACGATGATGACGGCGGGCACCATCTGTCCGTCCCGGCGCAGATCGACGAGCAGCGGCGCCGACTGCGTGTCGTAGTCCCAGATGTCATGGTGCACGAGCTGGAAGTGCCAGAGATACTTGCCGGTATTCGCATCGACCGCGACGACCGAGGACGAGAACAGGTTGTTGCCAGGACGGTCGATGCCGACGCGGTCGTTATTCGGGGCGCCAAGCGGCATATAGAGGATGCCGCGCTCCGTATCGAGTGACGTATAACCCCAGACGTTGACGCCGGAACGGTTCTTGGCGCTGTCTCCCCTCCACGTGTCATAGCCGAACTCCCCCGGCCGAGGCACGGTGTGGAACGTCCACACCAGCCTGCCGGTCCTGGCGTCCCAGGCGCGCGTATCGCCCGCGGGTCCGGCTCCGCCATTGGAGCCGCCCGGCCCTTCGCCGGTGCCCGCGCCGGTGATGATCAGATTCTTGTAGATCGTCGGAGAAGACAGCAGCGAGTAGGCCACATTCGTCCCGGTCTGCATGACCTCGGGCGTCTTGAGGGTGATGACTCCATTCTCACCAAACCACTCATTGAGGGTGCCGTCCGCAGCCTTGAGCGAGTAGAGCCTGCCGGTCGTCGACCCAAACAGGATCGAAGGCGGGAGAGGGAGATCGCCTCCGCCCGGCCAATACGCCACGCCGCGCTTCGACGGCAATTCATTGTTGGGAAGCTGAAATCTCCATTTCTCCGCGCCGGTCGTGGCGTCCAACGCGATGACGGCGCCATATGGTGAGCCGAGATACATCGTGTTGCCAATCACGATGGGAATGGCTTCGTCCTCCCGCATCGGGCCGGTGAAGCCGGCAGGCTTGAGATGAAAGCTCCAGACCTGTTGCAGCGTGCCGACATTTCTTGCCGTGATCTGCGTCAGCGGGCTGTAGCGGTTGGCGGTCTGATCGTAGTTCGTGCTTGGCCAGTCGGTTGCGCCGGGCGCCCGGTCCGCGGTGCTCACTGCGGTGGAAGTCGCTAGAAGGGCAGCACACACCACACCTAGAGCGAGTCTCGAGGCGAATCCCTCCATTGTGCTGCTCCCCGGCAATGCCGCTTCGTGGCGGCTTTGTGTTTGCGGAATGATAGTCCACGGCGTGTCAAGCCGCTTGGCGGCGTGCATCCTGAGGCGCGGAACCCTCGCCTCGTGTTGACAACCGAACGTAACGGCCCAAGTATTGTCCGTCGACTGTGAGAGTGTTGGGGTCCACACGCACGGGGAGGTGGACGTGAAGGCTCGAGTCATGGGCTCTGCCCTTGTCGCAATCGTGCTCGCCGTTGCCGTCCGCGCCCAGGCACCCCGGGCGGCGCTGCGTTCGGCGGACGGACATCCGGATCTGCAGGGCTACTGGTACTTCGGCTCCGCCACACCGCTCGAGCGCCCGAAGGAGTTCGAAGGCAAAGCGTACCTGACGGCTGAAGAGGCCGCGGCATTCGAGCAGCGCACCGACGAGCATCGCGGCGACGTCCTCGCGGTGCATGCGCCGGAGTGGCTCGACTACGGGAAGCACGTGGGCCCCGATCGACGGACGTCGATCATCATCGATCCGGCCGATGGGCGCGTACCGCCGCTGACGCCGGCCGCGAGCGCGAAGGCAGCCGCGCGGCGCGCCCGGGCACAGCGTGGCGCCGCCGACAACCCCGAGGACCGTACGCTGCAGGAGCGGTGCCTGGTGTTCGGCGCGGGCCCGCCGCTGCTGCCGGGTCCGTACAACAACAACATGCAGATCGTGCAGACGCCGGGCGCCGTGCTCGTGCTCAGCGAGATGATCCACGATGCGCGGATCGTGACGCTCGATGCTCGTCCCGCACCGCCGCCGGCGATGCGCTTCTGGCTGGGCTCGTCGCGCGGACACTGGGAGGGCGACACGCTCAGCGTGGAGACGACGAACTTCGCAGAGCCTGTCAGCTTCCGAGGCTCCGATGAGAACTTGCGCGTGGTCGAGCGCTTCTCGCTGGATGGGCCTGACGCGTTGCGGTACGAGTTCACGATCGATGACCCGACGGCGTTCACCCGGCCGTGGACCGGCGCGTTCACCATGACGCGCACGAGCGACAGGATCTACGAGTTCGCGTGTAACGAGGGCAACTACGGGCTGATGAACATCCTGCGAGCGGCCCGCACGGAGGAGCGGCAGACCGGAAAGAAGTAGTTGCGCGGATCGTGCATTACCCGAGATCAGGCTCCCCACGCATCCCGTACATCACCAGTCCGAACGCGATTAGCGTCGTCGGCACGATGACCGCGAGCAGCGTAAAGAAAATCGCGGCCTGAGGCATGGGTGCCGGGACGCCGGGCTGTGACGCCGGCCCCGGCAGGTCCAGAATCGCGATGAAGATGTTCCCCGCCAGGCCCAGATACGCCGATGTGAAGCCGGTGATCAGGCCAATCGATCGCTGGCGTTCGGTGAGTTTCAGCTCGCGCCAGACCAGTCCAATCGCGACCAGAATCAGGCACGTGAAGAACGCCGTGAGATGTGCGGCCAGCCACGCACGGGGATGCGGCAGGATGGCGGTGGCGATCCCCAGCCAGACGGCGACAAAGAGAAAAATGAACCCATGGCGAAGCCATCGGCGACGCTGCGACTCGATCAAGCTGGCCATGGACCTCTGTCGGGCCATTCTAACCGGAGCCTCTGTTAACCTGAAAACGGCCTGATGCTGGCGCGTGCGATTCTCGTGATGCTTGGACTCTCGCTCGTCCTGGCATCTGGATGGGCGGGCAATCGTCTGGTCGCGACGGAGGGTTACGCGCGAGTCGCCTTCGGCGTCGTTGCGCTCTTCTCGTTCGTTTTCCCGATTTTGGTGACGGCGGCCACCGTTGCGGCGCTCGGCAAGCGCGCGAAGAAATGGTTTGCGTATCCCGTGGCGCTCGCGGTCACACTGGTGGGAATGTTCATCGGCGTCAACCTGCTGTTCTGGCTCTCGTCCTGACGCCTAGATCACATTCACCTGGCCCGACACCGTCACCTGGTTGTTGCGGTCGTCGGTCATTTGAACACTGACGCTGATCGTGAGGTTCGCCGCGCCGGAGGGTGTGTTGTAGACGATGCTGAGCGGTATCGCCAGTGTGGCGTGACCGTCCACGTGGTGCGTACCGGCGTACTGCGTGATGTCGTCGGTCGTGAACACAAGCGGCTGGAAGGTCTGGCCCCCAGCGCTGGCCGTCAGCGTCAGCTGATTGGCGTTGCCGCCAATACCCGCGGTTTCCTGCACGTTGATGGTCATGTCCGCCGCGAATGCGAACGTGCCGGATCCGGAGCCGGGACATTGCGGATTGCAATGTGTCGCGGTGATCGGGCTCGGCCGCACTGAAACCGTGAACGCCGCCTGGCTCGACCCCGTCGAGGAGGGTGCACTCGGTGTGCTGTTGTTACATCCCGTTGACACCGCGAGAAGGACCACGGCCATGCAAATCTGAAACGTCTTCGCCACGTATGCCTCCGAGAGTTTTTTCGGTGACGGAAGCGTTGGCGAAGTCGATGCCAGTCAGGTTCTATTGGTTTTCTTTACGACGCTGACGGGATAGCCGTACACATTGCGGGCCCCGCGGACAGTTTTGACGGCCGACTTACATCTCCGACGACGATCCTTTCAGACGCCGCTGGTTGTCACATGGCGATGGTCGCTGCCGTCCAGCCGGCCGGATCCTTGTCGGACTGAATCCACTTGTGCAGATCGACGACGATAGAGTCGCCGTCCCGGCGGATGACGTAGCGATCCAGGTTCCGTGTCGCGCGGCCCGACGTGTACGTCCCGTTTGGCGTGTACCGCGAATCGTGCTTCGTGCACTGGAAGCGGTGATCCTTCGCAATCCACTTGACGACAATTGTTTTAGTGCGGACAAGACAACGCGAACACATAGATGTGATTGTCCGCGCGGACGACGATCAGCTGAGCGGCCTGGTCCACGTTCACGCTGTCCGACGCAGGAACGGGATAGCGACGCTCGCCGCCGTCACCGACGCCGCTCGTCGCAAAAACGGGCAGCAACGCCACCATCGCCCCGAAGCATCCCGCCGATCGCAGGAACTCTCGACGGTCGGTGCCGCCATTGCCGCACTCGCCAACGTCACAGGAGACGACTCGACTCGATGAATCTCGTGAATCCATGTATCTCAACCGATGTTCGGAAGTGCGGCGCCGTCGAGCGTCGTCCGAAACCACAACGACAGGCTGGCGTGCGCGGCGTTGCGAAGGCGCGCCCACGCTTTCGGGTGGCCGAGCTGCAACTGACGCTCGGCGATCATCAGGAATGCGCCGTTCGCAAGGAGAAGTGCGACGAGCGCCATCTTCAGCCAGTAGACGCGGGAATGCCAGTACGTATCGACGTCAGCCGCGAGCAGCAGCAGGCCGCTGATGAAGATCGCGACAAGACCGGCAGCCACCAGGCGATGAGTACGCGTGAGCAGCTGAAGCTCGGTTCGCGTAGGCCGACGCCCACACCTCCAGCACCTCTTTCATTGCGTTAATGATTTCCAAACAGCATCAGGAGGTAACTCGCGGTCGCCACACTGATGGACGCGACCGCGATATTGCGATGCGTGACCTTGTCGGTCTCGAAGGTCAGGGCGCCGCGTCGGCCGCCGCTCTTCGGTCCTGCTGCCGCGGTCGCGAGGAATCCGACGTCAGCGGCCATCATCATCAGACCGTGCACGAGTCGAAGCGTCCGGCCGTCCTTCACCTGCCAGCCCTCGCCGAACATGTTCCACGTGCCGGTGACGGTGTTCACGCCGAACAGTCCAACGATGCCGACGCCGACGACCGCGTGCGCGGTCTTCGCTCCGCCGGATCCGGATCCGCTGTAGAGCGACGAGCCGAGTGCGAGTTCCGCGGCGAAGAGCGGCAGGGTGGCGAAGCTCGAGATTTTGTGGATTTTGGCGCGCGTCAGGTAGCGCTCGATCGACGTCGAACGAGTCCTGATGTCCTCAGCCGAGGAATCACTGTCCTCGATTCGCACGACGAACGGGCAGCCGCCGGAACGTCGGCAGCACGCGGCTAAGTTCGTTCAGCGACAACGAGCGGTGCGTCCGTGCATCGGGCCGGCGATCCCGGCCAGTTCGTGCCGCGATATTTTCCAAGGATGGTTCCGAGGAGCACGATGATCGGCAGGACGATCAACTGCAGCGGACGTGGCATGAACAGCACCGCCTGTGTCAGGCGGTGCCGCCAGCCGACGTGCGCCATGTAGAAGAGCGGAGGTCGATCGGGAGCGCCGCTGTTGATCACCTCGAACACGGCGTGCAGATACCGGTCGAGATCGACGACGGGATGCGTCTTTCCTTCGAACACGAGCATCTCGTCCCCGTCGTTCCACCAGCGATGCGCCGAACCCGCAGGGAACGTCGCCGAGTTGCCGGCCGCCACCTGAAGTTGCCGTCCATCCACTTCTGCGGAGAGCGTGCCCGCCAGCACCTTGCCTTCCTCTACTTCGTTGTAGTGGACGTGGCGCGGCCGTCCCGGCCGATGGGCCGGAAGCGTTCCATACAGCGCCAGCCACGTCTGGCCGCTTTCGGCAATGCGCCGAAGCTCGAGCAGCTCGCCCGTGTGGGCGTTTCGAAGCACGAGCGCGTCGGTGGATGGTCGCATCGCTGATCTGAACCGCGGCGCGCTCTAGGCGCGCCGCGGTCGGGTCAAGGTTTTAGTGCTTCGAGGATTTCTTGGCGGCGTACTGCTGGACGACTTCAAGCGACTTCTCGACGTGCGCCGCAGGGCTGATCTTGTCGTCGGCGGACGAGAGCGTCGCGAAGATCTTGTTGTCCGGCGTCACGATGAACGTCGTACGTTCGGTGAAGTCGTGGTCGATCTCCACGCCGCGCGAGTCTTTCATGCCGGGCTTGATGTCCATCTTGGTCAGGTTGTAAGACGAGGCGATCGCACCGTCCGGATCTGACGCAACGGCGATTTTGCCCGCGCAGTACTGCGGATCGGCGGAGAATGCGTTCAGCCGGGTGATGTTGTCGCGGGAGACGCCGATGATCGTCGCGCCTGCCGCGTCGAATTTTTCTCTGTTCTCAGAGAATGTGTGCGCCTCGATGTTGCAGCCGGCCGTGAAGGCGGACGGATAGAAGTAGACGACGACCGGCCCCTTCTTGAGCGCGTCTTTGAGCGAGTAGTTGAATTCCTTCCCGGCCAGCGATGCCTTGGTGGAGAAGTCGGGCGCCGTGTCGCCCTGCTTGAGCGCGGCGAACGCCGGAACCACAATCGCCGCTGACAACAGAGTGCCTACGAGAAAACGCTTCATCGGGTTGCTCCTTGGCCAGATCATGCACCGAACTGGCCCCAGGAACCAACACGAGCGGAGAGGGAGGCGCAGGGGCTCGCACCCGGAGGGGTTGAGGAATTCGAGCCGTACGCGCCATCATGGAGGCGGCTGCCGCCATTGATCCAGGATCCCGCAACGCATCGGCTCGCGCAGTTGGACGTTGAAGCGGTTCGACGCGACTTTCCGATCCTGGGGAGCAAGCTGGACCATCGACCTCTCGTCTACCTCGACAATGCCTCGACGACGCAGAAGCCGCAGGCGGTGATCGATCGCCTGTCGCGCTACTACAGCTTCGAGAACGCGAATGTGCACCGCGGCGTGCACACCCTCAGCGAGCGCGCGACCGCGGCTCACGAACAGGCGCGCGAAACGATGGCGCGCTTCATCGGTGCGTCCGACCCGCGCGAGATCGTGTACGTCAGGGGCACCACGGAGGGGATCAATCTGGTCGCCGCCACCTACGGACGATCGCGCGTGGGGCCGGGCGACGAGGTGCTGGTCTCGGAGATGGAGCATCACTCCAACATCGTGCCATGGCAGCTGCTCTGCGAGGAAAAAGGCGCGCACCTGAAGGTCGCGCCGATCGACGATGCGGGAAATATCGTGCTCGAGAAGTGGCCGTCGCTCCTGAGCGATCGGACGCGAATCGTTGCGATCACGCACGTCTCGAACGCGCTCGGCACGGTGAACCCGGTGCGCGAGATCGTCCGGATGGCGCACGGGCGCGGCATTCCCGTGCTCGTGGACGGGGCGCAGGCGGTGTCACATATGAAGGTGGACGTCCGGACTCTCGATTGCGACTTTTACGCCTTCTCGGGACACAAGATGCTCGGTCCGACGGGAATCGGCGTGCTCTACGGTCGGGCGTCGCTGCTCGATGCGATGCCGCCGTACCAGAGCGGCGGCGACATGATCAGCAGCGTCACCTTCGCACGGACACGATTCAACGCGCTGCCGTACAAGTTCGAGGCCGGTACGCCCGACATCAGCGGCGCGGTCGCTCTTGCGGCCGCCGTCGAGTACCTCGACGGGATCGGATGGGAGGCGATCGCCGCGCACGAGGACGACCTGGTGGCATACGCCACACACATGCTCGCCGGGGCGCCGGGCGTCCGGCTCGTCGGTTCGGCCGCGAAGAAAGTGGGCGTGCTCTCTTTCCTCATCGATGGCGTGCATCCGCACGACATCGGGACGATCCTCGATCGCGACGGCATTGCCATTCGCGCCGGACACCATTGTTGCCAGCCCCTGATGGATCGCCTCGGCCTCGGGGCCACGGCGAGGCTCTCGCTGGCGCTCTACAACACACGCGACGAGATCGACGTCCTCGGTCGGGCGATCCGATCCGTGCGCGAGCGCTTCGCATGAACGACCTCGACACGCTGTACGGCGAAGTCATCCTCGATCACAATCGGCGGCCCCGACACTTCGGCACCCTCGATGGCGCCCGGCGCGGCGAAGGCCACAACCCCGTCTGCGGCGACCGCCTGTCTGTATACGTGACGCTTCGCGATGGCGTGATCGCCGACGCGTCGTTCCAGGGATTCGGCTGCGCGATCGCGATGGCGACAGCGTCTCTCATGACCGACTATGTCATCGGCAAGACCGTTGCCGAAGCCGAAGCCATGTTCGGGCGTCTCCGCCGCCTCATCGCTGCTTCGGTTGATGCGCCCGTGGACGATCTCGGCCCGCTGTCGGCGCTGGTCGGCATCAGAAGATTTCCCGTCCGCCTGAAGTGCGCCACGCTGCCCTGGCAGGCGCTGCTGGCGGCGACGAGTCCCGACGCCGGGCCGGTCGTGTCCACAGAGTAACCGGCGGTTGTCGCCTGTCGCCGTTTGTGCGATGGTGACGTCATGGACCGCCGCGAGAAGGAACAGCTCCTGACGACGATTCGCGCTGCACAGGCATCCGGCGATTCGGTCGCCCTGGCGACGGTCGTCCGCGTGCGCGGCAGCGCGTATCGGCGCGAGGGCACCCGAATGGTCGTGCGCCGCAACGGAACCTACGAGTGCGCGCTGTCGGGCGGCTGCCTCGAGCCGGTCGTTGCCGCCGCCGCCGCGCGTGTCATTGCGACTGGCGATCCGATCGTGGTCACCTACGATCTCGCAGACGACTCGGTCTGGGGCCTCGGCATCGGCTGCAGCGGAGCCGTCGACGTCCGAATCGAGCGGCTCGGCGACGACGAGTTGACGACGACATGGCTGGGGATTCTGGAGGGCGACGAGGCGGCGGCGCTCGTCACGCCGCTGGCGGCGGACGCGACGACTACGGAGCGCGCGCCGCAGCTGTCGCGACGTCTGCTGCTGCACCTTGACGGACGCGTGCGCGGCAGCCTGGGCGACCCCGCGATCGATCGCGCAGCGACCGATCGCGGTTTTGCTCGCCTGCGCGCCAGGCATCCCACGTCAGCGAGCGAGCGAATCGCCGGCGCCGAGTTCTTCGTCGAGGTCAACACGCCGGCTCCCGCGCTGGTCGTCTTCGGCGCCGGCTACGATGCGGTCCCGATGACTCGGCTGGCATGGGCGCTTGGCTTCAACGTCACCGTCGTCGACGTCCGCGAGGCCTTCCTGGGGGCCGATCGCTTTCCGGACGCCACGCGGGTGCTCGCGCACTTCAGCCAGTTCGCGGGCGCCATCACGCTCACGGCCGGCAGTTTCGTTGTCGTGATGAACCACCACATCGAACGCGACCAGGAGAGTCTGCGCTTCGCGCTGGAGTCGCCGGCAGGCTATATCGGTGTCCTCGGACCCCGTGCGCGCCTCGACCGACTGCTGGCGGGGCTCGCTGAACAGGGCTACTCAGCGTCCCCCTCTGCGCTGGCGCGCGTGCGCAACCCCATCGGTCTCTCCGTCGGCGCTGAAACGCCTGCAGAAGTCGCCCTGTCCGTACTGGGCGAAATTCTCGCCATCGTGCGCGGCTTCGACGGCGGCTTCCTGACGGGTTGGCTCGGCAGCCTTCACCGGCCGGACGACACGCGAGTCCTGGCGCGCTCGTAGTCGTCAGGCGTGTCGACGTCCATAAGGAGATCCGGAGAAAACTGAAGGACGACGGCCCGATCGGCATGGCGCTGCAACACCGGACGGGCGCCGTGTTCGAGCCGTGCGAGCTCGGGAAAGAGCTCGCGGACGAACAGGTGGGGCGGTGCCATGACGTCGCCGTAACGAACGCTGACGATGGCCGGCGTCGTTTCAAGGTAGGCGTCCAGGACGCGACGGTACTCCGCCGTCGTGACGAACGGTTGGTCGGCGAGCGCGAAGAGCGCGGCGTCGCTCTCGAGGCTCGAAACCGCTGAGCGGAATGATGTTCCCATGCCCGCAGCGTACTCCTCGTTGCGAGTGTGCCTCACCGCCAGACCTTCCAGCGCCGCTACGACTTCTTCATGTTCGTGCCCGACGACGACCAGTACGTCGTCGAACCCAGCCCCGCAAATCTCGCGGACCGTACGGCGCACCAGCGGCTCGCCGCCGAGGGGAAGGAGAAGTTTGTTCGTCCCCATGCGGGTCGAGCCTCCCGCGGCGAGAACGACGGCGGTGATCATTGCCGGAGTCTAGCGAGTAGAACATCCCGTCGCATAGTAGAATCGAAATTCGCTCGCACGACCGATCGCCACATAGTGTGACGACCTTGCTCACGAACGTCGTTGAGAGGGAGGTTCGCCAGTGTTTCCCGCCGCCTTCGACTACCTTCGCGCCCACAGCCCTGATGAAGCGCTTTCGTTCCTGCAGAAGCACGGCGGCGACGCCCGCGTGCTGGCAGGCGGACAGAGTCTGATTCCGGCGATGCGTTTTCGACTCGCGCGCCCGGCCGTGCTCGTCGACATCAACGCCGTCGGTGATTTCACGCAGCTGCGGATTGACGGCACAACGCTCGTCGCCGGTGCGATTGCACGCGACATCGACATCGAGCGCGCGCCGTGGATCGGCGATCGGCGGTGGAGCCTCATCCACGATGCGTCACGCGTCGTGGCCGATCCGGTCGTGCGACAGATGGGCACGCTCGTCGGAAGCCTGTGCCACAACGATCCGTCCGGCGATTGGACGGCGGTCTCGCTCGCCTCGCGCGCCGAGGTCGAGGTCCGCGGCAAGAGCGGCGCCCGGCGCGTCACGATCGACGATTTTCTGGTCGACAGCTTCACGACCGCCGTCGGCGAAGGCGAGATGGCGACCGCCGTGCGTTTTCCGGTGCCGGACGATCGGACGGCCGGCTCCTATCAGAAAGTGGAACGCAAGGTCGGCGACTTCGCGACGGCGGCCGCCGCGATTCAGGTATCGCTGAACGCCGATGGCACGATTCGCGCGGCAGGCGTCGCGCTGTCGGCAGCGGGCCCGTGCGCCGTGCGCGTCGACGAAGCGGAGCGTGCGCTGACAGGCCAGAAGCCGTCCGCAGATGTCATACGCGCGTCGGCCGACGCGGCATCGCGCCGCAGCGCGCCGCAGGCGGACCTGCGCGGCAGCGTCGAGTACAAGAAGCATCTCGCGGGCGTGCTGGTGGCCCGTGGTCTCCGGCAGGCGTTCGAGCGACTGGGGGTGCGCGTATGAAGGTCAACGTCAAAGTCAACGGCGTCAGCTACGAGCGCGACGTCGAGACGCGCACGCTGCTGGCGTATTTCCTCCGGGAAGAATGCGGCCAGACCGGCACCCACGTCGGCTGCGACACCTCCAGCTGCGGCTGCTGCGTCGTCGTCATCGACGGCACTCGCGCGGTGAAATCGTGCACGATGTTCGCGGTCCAGACTGACGGTCATGACGTGCTGACGGTCGAAGGACTGGCGCAGGGCGGCACGCTCCACCCGTTGCAGCAGGCTTTCTGGGATCAGCACGGGCTACAGTGCGGTTACTGCACGCCCGGGATGTTGCTGACCTCATATGTGCTGCTCAAACGCAATCCCGCTCCAAGCGAAGGCGACATCCGCGAAGGGCTGGCCGGCAACCTGTGCCGCTGCACGGGCTATCAGAACATCGTCAAGTCGGTGCAGCAGGCGGCTGAGGCGTTGCAGCAGCCGGCCGGCGTGGCGAGCTGATCCCGACGGAGGATGTGATGACCCCTATGAACAACGAAGCGAAGTCTCGTCACTCCGTCGGCGTGGCCATGAAGCGCAAAGAAGATCCGCGCTTCATTCAGGGCAAGGGTCACTACGTCGACGATTTGTCATTTCCGGGAATGCTGTACCCTCTCGCTCGTCCGGAGCCCGTATCCGCACGCAGAGATCAAAAGCATCGATATTGCCGAGGCGATGAAAGTACCGGGCGTCAAGGCCGTGATTACGGGGAAGGACCTCGACGCCGCCGGACTCGGCTGGCTGCCGACCTTCCACGGGTTCGACAAACAGATGGTGCTGGCGATCGGGAAGGTGCTGTTCCAGTACCAGGAGGTGGCCGCCGTTTTCGCTGAGTCGCGCGCGGCTGCCGTAGACGGCGCCGAAGCGGTGCAGGTGGAGTACACGCCACTGCCGGTCGTGGCCGATCCCTTCGTTTCGAAAACCGACAAGGTGCTGCTGCGCCCCGATCGGGAGAGCAAGACGAACCACATCTTCCACTGGGAAGTCGGCGACAAGGACGGCGCGGCGAAAGCGCTCGCCGCGAGCCCGAAGCGCATCAAGCAGCGGCTCTGGTTCCAGCGCTGTCATCCCGCCCCGCTCGAGCCGTGTGGCTGCGTGGCGTTCTTCGACACAATGGGTCGCCTCCAGTTCTACGTCACGTCGCAGGCGCCGCACGTGTACCGCACGGCGCTGGCCCTTGTGACCGGCATCGCCGAGGACAAGATTCACGTCATCTCGCCGGACCTCGGCGGCGGATTCGGCAACAAGGTGCCGGTGTACCCAGGTTACGTGTGCGCGATCGTCGGCGCGCTCAAGATTGGGCGGCCGGTGAAGTGGATCGAGACACGGACCGAGAACCTGACGAGCACGGGCTTCGCGCGCGACTACCACATGGATGTTGAGATCGGCGCCACGGCCGATGGGCGCGTGACGGCGCTGCACGTGGCGACGACCGCCGACCACGGTGCCTTCGATGCTGCCGCCGATCCCTCGAAGTATCCCGCCGGAATCTTCGGCATCGTCACCGGCAGCTACGATTTTCCCGTCGCGCACGCCGAGGTCGACGCGTACTTCACGAACAAGGCGCCGGGCGGCATCGCGTATCGGTGCTCGTTCCGCGTCACTGAAGCGAGCTACGCCATCGAGCGGGGCATGGACATCCTCGCGGACGAACTGGGCATCGACGCGTCGGAGCTGCGCCGGAAGAACTTCATCCGCAAAGAACAGTTTCCGTATCCTTCCGCGCTCGGCTTCACCTACGACAGCGGCGACTATCACCGCACGCTCGACCTCGCACTCGAGAAGATCGGCTACAGCGCGCTACTGAAGGAGCAGTCGGAAAAGCGGGCGAAGGGCGAACTGATGGGCATCGGCTTCTCGACGTTCACGGAAGTCGTGGGCGCCGGGCCGTCGAAGCACTTCGACATCCTCGGCATCAAGATGTTCGACAGCGCCGAAATCCGCATCCATCCGACCGGCGCGGGGATCGTCCGCACAGGCGCGAAGTCGCAGGGACAGGGACACGAGACCACGTGGGCGCAGATCGTCGCCGAGGAGCTGGGGCTGGACCCGCAGACGATCATGGTCGAGGAAGGCGACACCGACACGGCCCCCTACGGGCTCGGCACCTACGCGAGCCGCAGCACGCCGGTCGCCGGCGCCGCAGTGACGATGGCCGCGAGGCGTGTACCGGGAAAAGGCGCGCAAGATCGCCGCGCATCTGCTCGAGGTCGGCGAGGCCGACGTGGAGTGGGTCGACTACAAGTTCCAGGTGAAAGGCGTGCCGGCCAGGACGGTCACGATGAAGGACGTGGCGTTCGCCGCCTACACGAACATGGCGCAGAACGAGCCGGGGCTCGAGGCGACGTACTACTACGACCCGCCCAACATGACCTATCCCAACGGGACCTACATCGCGGTGGTCGACGTCGATCGCGAGACCGGAGACGTGAAGGTCCGTCGATTCCTCGCGGTGGACGACTGCGGGATCGTCATCAACCCGATGATCGTCGAGGGCCAGATCCACGGCGGCCTGACCGAAGGGTTCGCGATGGCCTACATGCAGGAGATTCAGTACGACAGCGAGGGGAATCACCTGAACACGAACTTCACCGACTACCTCGTGCCGACGTCACTGGAGACGCCGCATTGGGAGACGGCGAACACCGTGACGCCGAGCCCGCACCATCCGATGGGTGCGAAGGGCGTCGGCGAGAGCCCGAACGTGGGCAGCCCGGCGGCATTCGTCAACGCGGTCATCGACGCGTTGTCGCCGCTCGGCGTGCGTCACATCGACATGCCCGTCAATCGTGACAAGGTCTGGCGTGCGATTCGCGACGCTGAGGCGGCGAAGAAGTCATGAAGCTGCAATACACCGGCGAAGAGCAGATCCCCGTGAGTGCGGCAACGGTCTGGACGTTCGTCAGCGATCCCGACAAAGTGGCGCGGTGTCTCCCGGAGGTCGTGGACGTCACCGTGAAGGACCAGACGCATGCCGAAGCTGTCGTGCAGGTCGCGGTCGGCCCTGTACGCGGCAAGTTCAAGCTGCAGCTGGAGCTGAAGCCCGATCCCGCACGCCAGCGGATCGAGCTGAAAGTCTCCGGCGGCGGATTCGGCAGCACCGTGGACATGACGGCCGGCGCGGATGTCGTGGCGTCTGGCAGCGCGTCCGCTGCGCTGAAGTGGAGTGGCGAAGCCGAGGTGCGCGGACCGGTGGCTGCCGTCGGCTCTCGCGTGCTCGATGCGCAGGCGCACAAGCTCATCGCGCAGGCGTTCTCCAATGTCCGGCAGGAGCTGTCCAACCTCAATCCCAGCGCGACGCGCGATGCCCAGGGTCAGTCTGCGTGAGCGGTTTTTCCCGCTGCGCCAGCCGGCCGACGTGGATCGTTTGCTCGATCGCTTCGAGTGGGCGGCCATCTTCAAGGCGGGCACCAGCGACAAGACCTTCGATGCGTGGGACGTCGTGCAGAAGGTCCTCGAGCCCCGGCTCGACGTGGCCGTCGGATTCATCCGGCTGCCGGAGGATCGGGCGGCGAGCGATCGCGTGACGACCGCGAGCGGCGTCGCCCATCGGAGCCCGCAATTCATCCTGTTCCATGGCGGGGCCGTGCGCCTGCACCTGGACGAGCTGGCGATCGTGCCCGACGAGCTCGTGCCCGCGCTCGCCGATCATCTGCCCGTCGCGATCGGCGCGCGTGTGCAGAACGAGGATGTCGTGACGATCGATCCGTATCGACGGCTGTTGCAAGAGTACGTCGACGGCACGCTGCCTGACGAGCGCTTTCAATGGGGCTATCTCGATCGTCTTCAGAAGGAAGCACTGTGGCGAGACGATGAGACGTTCGAGCTGTTGAATGGCCTGTTCGAGAATCGGTGGGGACGTGACGTGCAGGCCGCGCGGCTGGTCGCGATCGAGTTTCAAGGGCAACTCGCGGGGCGTCTCGGTCCGCTCAAGGACCGCGCCGCACGATTGCTGGCTAAGATGGACATATGAGCGATTTCTTCGAGCGCGTGGCGGCCCTGCGCCGGGACGGCGAAGTGTTCGCCGTGGCGACGGTCGTGGGCCGGCGGCCGCCGGTCTCGGCGCATCTCGGGGATCGCGCGATTGTGTTCGCCGACGGCCGGATGGAGGGCTTCGTCGGCGGCGCGTGCTCGCGGGAAATCGTGCGTCAGCAGGCGCGAGCGGTGTTGCAGGTCGGCCAGGGCCGGCTCGTGTCCATCCGTCCGGACGCCGCGGACTCGTCGGAAGCCCGCGACGAGCACGTCGTCGTGCCGATGACCTGCGCGTCGGAAGGCGCAATCGACGTATACATCGAGCCGTGCCTCCGGCCTCGCTCGCTCATCGTCGTGGGCGAAACACCGGTCGCGGCCGCGCTCGCGCGTGTGGGTCGTGCCATGGAGTACGACGTGGTGCGCGTCGTCGATGCGCGCCAGAAGAGCGGCCTCGAGGTCGAAGCGCCGGGCGTGCGGACAGAGACGCTCGAGTCGCTCGAGACGTTGGTTCGTCGCGCCGGACGTGCGGCCGCGGTCGTTGTCGCGTCGCAGGGGCACTATGACGAAGAGGCTCTTGCGTCGGTGCTGAAGGCGGGCGCCGGCTACGTGGGGCTCGTGGCTTCGCGAAAGCGCGGTGCGACCGTGCAGAAGCTGCTCGCTGAGAGCGGGGTCGATGGCAGTGCCGCGATCCGCATCCCGGCCGGCCTCGACCTGGGCGCGCGGACGCCGCCGGAAATTGCGCTCTCGATTCTGGCCGAGATCGTCAAGGCCCAACTCTCCGAGGCGCCCTCGAAGAATGAGACGACCGCGGAGACACGTCCGTCTGCAGCATCTTCGGTCGCCGTCGACCCCGTCTGCGGGATGCGCGTCGAGATCACCTCTGCGCGGCACACAGCGTCGCTCGACGGCGTGGCGTACTACTTCTGCGGCGCCGGTTGCCGCGCCGGCTTCGTCAAGGATCCGCAGGCGTTCCTGCAGCCCCGTTCATGACTGATGCGGCCGCCCTCCGCGCCCGGTTTCGCGAGCGCGGCTTCGTCGTCGACGAGGCGTTCGCCACCGCGCTGCACCTCATGCTCGCGCTCGAGAAGCCGCTGCTCATCGAAGGGCCAGCCGGCGTCGGCAAGACCGAGAGCGCCAAGGTCCTGGCCGAGGTCCTCGAAACGCGTCTGATTCGCCTGCAGTGCTATGAGGGGCTCGACTCGATGGCGGCGCTGTACGAATGGAACTACCCGCGGCAGATGCTGCACGCCCGCCTGAGCGAGGGGGCGTCGCTGGCCGAGCGCGAAGCCCAGATCTTCAGCGAGGCGTTCCTGCTCAGGCGTCCGCTGCTCGAGGCGATCACGGATGATCGATCGCCGGTGCTCCTCGTCGACGAAGTGGACCGGGCGGACGAGGCGTTCGAGGCCTTCCTGCTCGAGGTGCTGGCCGAGTGGCAGGTGACGATTCCCGAGCTCGGCACGATTCGCGCCCGCCACAAACCGCACGTCATCCTCACGAGCAATCGCACGCGCGACCTGTCGGACGCCCTTCGCCGGCGGGCGCTCTTCGTCTGGATCCCGTATCCGTCACTCGAGCAGGAGATCGAGATCCTGCACGCGCGCACCCCGGGGCTGCCGGCGCGGCTGGCCGACCAGATCGCCAGGCTCATGCAGACGCTGCGCGCGCTGCCGCTTCGGAAGGCGCCGGGCGTCGCGGAAAGCCTGGACTGGGCGCGAGCGCTCATTGCCCTCCATCGCGATCATCTCGACGCTCATGCGCTCGAGCAGACGCTCGGCTGCGTCGTGAAAGTGCATGAGGATCGCGCGATTGTGGAGGCGCATCGGACCGAGCTCGAGCCGGTGCTCAGTGAGCAGCGGCCAGGCGCCGCGCCGGGCGGCTACAGCCTGGAAACCGATTTCGGGTTCGGGTCGGTGTCGACGCCCCGCCGGTGACGTACCCCTTCGGCAGCCTTCCCGACAACCTGGCGGCGTTCTGCGACGCGCTCCGGCGCAGGTATCGCTTTCGCATCGGTCCCGGCGAGCTGCACGACGCCGCGCGCGCGCTCGAGCTCGTCGACATCAGCGAGTCGCGGATCGTTCGAGACGCGTTGCGTCCAATCCTGAGCGGGACGTCCGACGATGCGCGCATGTTCGACGCGGCGTTCGCCGAATTCTTCTTCACGAAGGGCGGCGACCCATGGGAAGACGAAGTTGCCGCGGTTCGACTCGAGCCAGGCGCGAGTGCGTCCGGATCCGGCAAGCGCGTGGATCTGGAGCGCACGGCTTCCCAGCACGATCCGGAATTCGCCGACGAAGGCGAGAGCGACAAGCCGTCCTTCATCCCCGTCCAGGTGAGCGACGCCGAGTCCGACGCACGAGGACGCCTCGAGCGGTCCAGCTACAGTCCGCTTGCCGCGGAGTCAAGCGATGTCCCAACACTGACGCCGGTTGACGCGGACTGGACGGCCGCTGCGCGGACCTTCGTCAGTCGCGTGCAGATCGGCCTCTCACGGCGATGGCGTGCGGGTGCGACGGGTAGCCGTTTCGATCTCCGCCGCACGCTGCGGGCCAGCCTCCACACCGGTGGCGAGCCGCTGGCCCCCCGATGGCTTCGACGGCGGCTGAGGGCACCGCGGTTCGTCGTGCTCATCGACGGCAGCCGATCGATGAGCGCGTACACGCAGACGGCGTTGCGAATCGCGGTCGCGCTGGCTGGCGCGACGCGCCGTGTGGACGTGTTCACGTTCTCGACGTCGCTTCAACGGATCACGGGCGACGTCCGGCGGGCGGCGGCCGGTGAGGCGCGGCCTCTCGAAGGCCTCGAGCGCGCCTGGGGAGGTGGGACCAGCATCGGCGCGTGCATTCGAACATTTCTGCAGGGCTTCGGCGAGCGCGCTCTCGGGCCGGCGACGCTGGCGATCATTGCGAGCGATGGGTTGGACGTGGGCGACCCGCGCGAGCTCGGCGACGCCGTCGCGGAACTGCGACGGCGATCGGCAGCCCTCATCTGGCTGAATCCGCTGCTCGACACGGACGGCTACGAGCCCAGCGCGAGCGGGATGAGCGCCGCGCGCCCGCACATTACGACGTTCCTGAGCGTCGCGAGCGCCGGCGACCTGGCCAGTCTCGCTCGGCTGAAGCCTCGCGCTCCTCGGCGGTCCTCGCTCGGCTGAAGCCTCGCGATCCTTCGGCGGCGCGCTCCTCCTACCGCTGAGCGGTCGAGGACGTGGCGGACGAGACGGTGTAGTCCCAGTGACGCCCGGCTTCCCGCTGGATAGCGGTCAGGTCCTCCTGGAGAAGGAAGCGCTGCCTGGTCAATTCGAGCGCGGCTTTCGAGACGGCGCCAATATATTGATCCTTGTCCTTGTACCGCTCGTCGATCGACAAGCGCGGGTCGTTATGGCGTTTCCGATCGGCGGCCGTGCGCGCCAGCGGGATGTACGACCCCTGCATGCTCGAGAGCACGTCGGTCGGCCCGGAGCGGGCGTTGAAGAGATTCCAGCCGGTGTACGTGGCGAGCGGCGCGATCAACTCCGGCATGCGGATGCCCGCGAGGCCGTTGCCGTCGGCGTCCACCTGCGGAACCAGGATCGGAAACGGCGCTCCGATCTTCGGCGGCTCGATCGTGACGACGCCTTCGGTCGCGAACCGCGGTCCGTAATCCGCGCGATACGCGCGATGTACGTCGCCCGATACCTTGACGTCCATCAGGCTGGGAAACTTGAAACGATCGAGCGGCACAAGCGTGCCGTTCGCGATACGCGGATACTGGCTGGGTGGCGGGAGCGTGCCGTTCGCCGCCCAGCGAACCATCGCGACGAGCAGCGCCTTCATCGCCCAGCGGTAGTCGAGCGGGTTGTTCCGCTGCTGGCCAATCGTCTGCGTGGGCGGAAACGCCGCGGGCCCGTGCTGTCCGCCCGTGAGAAGGTAGATCCGCACGTTCTCCATGAGCGGCGCATCCGCCTTGCCGTCGATCGTCGTATGGATCAACGACGCGGCGCGCCCCCAGTATTCGTACTCAGAGTTCGTGTAGAAGACTTTCGGCAGGAGCTCCGGCGCGCCGGCGTGGGTCAGCAGTCCGTCGGTGACGCCTGTCTGCGGATCCGTTTCCGCCGCATCGGTGAACGGGAAGATGTCAGTCGGATAAAAGAAGTTCAAGAACGGGTGGCCGTCACGCGAGGGCTGCGCGAAGCGATGGTTGAAACTGCCGCGGCCTGCGCCGGCGACGTGCGCGATCACGCCGTCGAACACCTTGCGGTCGCCCTCATCTCGATTGAATCCGTAGTAGAGATAGGTCCGGAGAAAGCGGCCGCTCTGCGAAATGCCGAACGCGAGCGCTCGAGTGATCGATCCAGCCGGGATCGCAAGAGGCGCCAGCGCGCCGGCGGGCGCGTGCTTGAGCGCCGACACGACGTCCCTGATTGCGGCAGGCCCCAGGCCGACGATCGGCGGGTTCTGCGAGACGTACACCACCTCATAGATCTTGTTCGGCTCGAACTTCGCGGACATGTACACGCGTGTCGGGTCGGCAACGGTGCGTCCTTCGGCCGTTTTCGAGAAGCCCCACTGGTCCCGTGGCACGACGCGTCGAGGCCCGTCGACCGAGTCGCGCACCGTCAGCACGTTCGCGGCGTCGTTCGGATCTGCGACCGGATACGCGGCGTGGTCGCGGTCCGCGAGCGAGTGATCGAATTCCTTCTCGGTGACGACAAAGTCGCTGCGCACGAGACCGCGGATTGGCCGTCCGTTGTCGGTGGCGACCGGCGGATACACCCGCATCAGGTTCGGGCGGTCGGGTGGGTCGAACTGCCAGCCGACCCAGAGCAGCGTAAAACCCTGCTTCATCAGAAAGCCGTCGCCCATCTCCGCTTCGGATGAAGGGTCGAGGCTGCCCGCCGCATGGTTGAAGAAGCCCACCATGCTCTTGCCGCCACGATTGGACACCTCGTAGAGCACGGCGCCGTTGCCCTTGGCCATGTCCTTTGGCTTGATGACGAAGAAATCGGCCGAGAACTCGACTTTGCCGGATGCGTTACGCGGCGCCTTGTCAAGATCGGTCACGATGCGGTTGGCGGTCAACATCGGATCCACGGCGAAGTAGATCCGGCCGGAGAGCTTTTCGTACGGGCCGGCCGCGCCGAATGGCTGGCCGTTCACGAGGTCGACGCGCGATCGTACGTCGATGCGGACGACCTCCGCGGAGGCCGACGAGGCGAGAAGGCCGAGAGAAGCGCCGAGTGAAGCAAAGACGAGTGCCACACGCAGGAACCTCGACACCGCAGCCGTCATGGAGACCTCCTGGGCAGTCTTAAAACGGCATCACCTTAACATGATCAGGCCTTGATCTGGGTGCGGTGCATGATGCGGCGGGACCGAGCGTCGAACGCATTGCGGCGATGCATCGTGCAGCGATTGTCCCAGATGACGAGGTCGCCGACGCGCCACCGGTGATACCACGTGAGGGAATCGGCGGTGGCGTGTGACCAGATTTCGTCGAGCAGCGCGTCAGACTCTCCGGCGGACAACCCTTCGATCGACGCGTTCCGGCGGCGGCCCAGGTACAGATAGCGGCGGGCGGTTTCCGGGTGGACGCCGACAATCGGGTGCCACGCTCCCGGCGCCGTCCGGGGATCGTCGGTCGGCGTGACGCCGGCGCGGACGTAGCCGCCGCTGTTGTAGGTGCCGTCGTGCTTCACACGCACGCCCGCGAGGCGCTGCTGCAAGGCCGAAGGCAGTGCGTCGAACGCGCCGTACATCGTGCAGAATCCCGTTTCGCCGCCGCACTCCGGGACTTCGAGCGCATACAGCACGCTGGCCTTTGGCGGGCGCTCGAGGTACGACATGTCCGTATGCCAGACGGCTTCGCCCGATCCCAGGCTGCCGATCGCGACGCCGCGCTCGACCACGTTCGACACCACGTAGATTTCGGGGAAGCCGTCGACGAATCGCCGTCCGTTCTCCTGGACCGGCGCCTCGTCCAGGTCGCCGAACCGCCGGCTGAACGCAATCAGATCAGCGTCGGACAGATGTTGCCCGCGGAACAGCAACGCCTGGTGTTCGAGCCATGCCGCGTGAATGAACTCGAACGCATCGCCGTCGCAGCGAGTCAGATCGATGCCTGTGACTTCCGCGGCGAGCGCTGCGCCCGAGGGGACGACGGTCCGGTGCGGCGTCATGTCAGGGCCTTTCGTGCGACTGGAAGGGGAGGGAGCGTTCGCATGGGATCGATGAACACGGCGAAGCCGGCGCCGATGAGCAGCAGTCCTGCCGAGATCAGGAATGGCAAATCGTATCTCCCCGTCCGCTGAATGATGATCCCGAACGCCACCGGCGACAACATTCCCGCGATGCCGAATCCGGTGTTCATCATGCCTCCGGCCGTGCCCGCGTACGGGCCGGCGATGTCGATCGGCAAGGCCCAGAGCACGGCGTTCGTCAGCTCCAGGAAGAAGAAGGCGGCCGCGAGCGCGTAGACGGCGCCCTGAGCGCTTGCCGTGCGCGCGGCCGGTACGATGAAGGCGAACGCGCCGACCAGGCCGATGACCAGAACGCCCACGCGCGCGAGGCGGAGATTGCCTGTGCGCTTGTAAAGCGCATCCGAAGCCACGCCGCCGACGGCATCGCCCACGACGCCGGCCGAGAGCGGGAGCATAGTCATGATCGCGAGCGAATTCAGGTCGAAGCCCCGTGCATCTGCCAGATATGACGGCAGCCACGTGAGGAAGACCCAGAGCGACCATCCGTAACAGAAGTCGACGAAGGTGACCAGCCACATGCGCGATGCGAGCGCGCGCCAGGGCGTCGGTCGAGTCGCGCCTGTTTCCGCTCGCGGCGTTGATTTCAGCTCATCGTGTTCCTGCGCGCTGACCCCGGAGTGTTCACCCGGCGTGTTACGAAACGCGTTCAGCCACAGAAGCGTCCACAGGAGGCTGACGCATCCCAGTACCACGAACGACGCGCGCCAGCCAGACGAAGCGACGAGGGCCAGGACGATCGGCGGGGTCACGGCGCCGCCGAGCCTTGAGGAGGCGTGCGTGACGCCCTGCGCGACGCCTCGCTCCGCCACCGGCATCCAGAACGTCAACGCGCGCGTGGCAGTGGGGAACGCGCCTCCTTCGCCGAGGCCGACGATCACGCGGAACCAGACGAGCGACGCCACACCCCACGAAAGGCCAGTCAGGATCGTGCCGGCCGCCCAGAGCACGCTGAGGAGGGTCAGCACCAGCCGCGGGCCCAGCCGATCGGCGAGCCAGCCACCGACGATCTGCATGGCCGCGTACGGATACGCAAACGCGGAGAAGATCAGGCCGAGTTCGGTCGCGCTCAGACCGAATTCCCTGCGGATCATCGGTCCGGCGACTGAAATATTGACGCGGTCCACGTACGCCACGAAATACATGAGGCAGAGGACCGTGAGCACGCCGTAGCGGACCCTGAATAGCGTTCGCATCGTCCAGAGACACTACCGGGCTGTTAGTGCACCGCCAGCTCCGGCTCCGCCGCGCGCGTCCGCAGCGGCTCGCTGCGCAGCGCAAGATGCAGCCCGACGGCCAGAATCATGATGACGGCGCTGCAGACGAAGATCAGATGCAGCCCGCTCTCGAGCGCGGTGCGCACATTGTCGAAGAGCGTCTGGAGCAGCGCGGCGCCGCCCGGCACGCGTTCAAACGCCGTCTCAAGCTGCGGCCGGACCTGCATCAGCATCAGTGGATTCGAGAAGTAGGGCAGTGCCACCGCCGGAACGTGGGCCGGCAACCCCTCCGTGAATACCGTGTGATACCGCGTGAGCATCACCGAGCCGAACGCGGCGACGCCGACGGTGCTGCCAATCTGCCGGAAGAAAATCGTCGAGGACGTCGCGGCGCCCATCTGTTTCCGGGGTGCGACGTTCTGCACGGCGATGGTGTAGACCGGCTGCAGGAGGCCCATACCCAGGCCGGCGACGATCATCCCGTAGACCACGTCCAGACGCGCCGTCGTCGTACCCAGCCGCGCAAAGACGACCATGCCCGCGGCGACGAGGATGGATCCGGCCATCGCGACGGTCTTGTACTTGCCGGTCCGCGAGACGGTCTGCCCGCCGACGATGCTGCCGACGACCGCGCCCATCATCAACGGCGTGAGGAGATTTCCCGATTGCGTCGCCGAAACACCCAGGACGCCCTGCATGAAGAGTGGCAGGTAGATGATCACGCCGAACATGCCGATGCCGAGCACGAACGCGCACACCGAGCAGATGCTGATGATGGGGTTTCGAAACAGCACGAGCGGGACGACCGGTTCCGGCGCCCGGGTTTCTGCGTACAGGAACGCCACCAGCATGACGACGGACAGCGCGAGCAGCGCGTCAACGCGCGTCGACGTCCAGCCGTATTCGGTGGCCCACGTCAGCGCGAGCAGCAGCGGGACGAACGTGCCGATGAGCGTCGCGAAGCCGGCCCAGTCGAGCTGCCGGGCGGCGCCGCGCGGCTTCATGTGCGGGAACTCGAAGTAGATCGCGGCCACCGCGACGGCACCGACGGGAAGGTTCACCCAGAAACAGGCGCGCCACGACCAATGGTCGGTCAGCCAGCCGCCCAGCGTCGGCCCGAAAATCGACGCCACTCCCCAGACGGCCGCGAACAGCCCCTGATAGCGACCCCGCTCCGCAGGTGAAAAGATGTCCCCGACGATGGTGAACAGCAGCCCGATCACCATGCCCGCGCCGATGCCCTGCAGTCCGCGGAAGAGAATGAGCTGGCCCATGCCGTCGATCGGCAGGAACGTCAGCTTGCCCGCGGCGCCGCAGAGTGCGGACGTCGCAACAAAGAGCGTCGCGCCGAGCAGAATGAACGGCTTGCGACCGTGAATGTCAGACAGGCTCGCAAAGATTGGGACCGACACCGTCGACGTCAGGAGGTAGGCGGTGGCGATCCACGGGTAGCGATCGAAACCGGAGAGCTGCGCGATGATGCGCGGCTCTGCCGTGCCGACGATGGTCTGATCGATGGCAGCCAGCAGCGCCGCGAGGAGTAATCCGGTCATCGTGCCGACAAGCTGCGGCCGCGTCAGCGGGACGATGCCGGATGTGTGGTACTTGGGCTCGGCCTCTGCCGTCACGGCAGCATTGTACCCTCGGCGCCCCGAGCTTCTTCACCGCGAGGTCGTGACGTTGACGGTGATCACCATCTTCACTTGTGCGGCGACGCCGTTGACAACGGTGGGCGAGTAGTGCCAGTGGCGTACGGCGCGCAGCGCTTCGTCATCGAGCAGTGGAATCGATCGGAGGATCGTCGCATCAGTGACGCTGCCTGATGGATCGAGAGTCACTTCAGCCAGGACGACGCCCTGAAGGCTACCGGCAAGCGCGTCGGGCGGATACTGCGGCACGTCGGCTCGAGCGGGCGGCCTGATTCCCGAACCGACACAGCTCGCCGCTGTCCGGGTGCCGACGACGGCTTCCAGGAGTGTCATTTCGGCCGCGTCGATTGCACCGGTGGCCTCGGCTGGAGTCGTCTTGGCGGGTCGCTGCGGCTGACCGAACGGCGTCCTCGCCCGCGCAGATTTCAGCGGCGGCGCCGTCCGTGACCGCCGCAGCGATGGCCTGTGCGCAAGCAGACCGTTGAGGCTGGGTTCGACCTCTACTTCACCGCAAACACCCAGATCGCGCCGCCCTCAGGAACCTCCGGGAATTTTCCCGGCACGAGTCGGTTCAGCCGCGCCTGCATGCTCCGCGAGTCGATCCCCCAGCCGGATTGCACGGCGATGTACTGCTTCCCGTCGAGGCTGAACGATGACGGCTGGCCGATCACGCCGGAGTTCGTGGGGAATTCCCACAACACCTTACCCGTCGAGGCGTCGAACGCACGGAACAGTCGATCCTGCGTGCCACCACTGAACACGAGTCCGCCGCCGGTCGCGAGCATTGGTCCCCAGTTCGCGGAGTCCGCGAATGTGTGCGTCCACACGCGGGCGCCCGTGTCGACATTCCACGCTTGCACTTCGCCGATGTGGTCGGCGCCCGGTACCAGCGTCATGTTGCTGTTCCCGCCGATGAAGACGCGGCCGGCGGTGTAGGTCACTGGCGCGCCCACCATCGTCGTGCAGAGATTCTCGTTCGCGGGAATATAGATCATTCGCGTCTTCGGGCTGAAGGCGATCGGCGGCCAGTTCTTGCCTCCCCAGTGCGAGGGACAGAACTCGGCCTCCTTGCCGGTGCCCGGCTGCCTGGCGGGATCGATGTCGGGTCGCCCGGTCTTGGGGTCGAGGCTCTTGAAAACGTTCTGCTTCACGTACGGCTTTCCGTCGACGAACGTGATCGCGCCGCTGGTGCGCTCGAGGAACCAGAGGTATCCGTCGCGCGCGACATCCACGAGCCCTTTGATCGTCCGTCCATTGCGTCTGTAGTCGACGAGAATCGGCGGCGAGACTTCGTCCCAGTCCCATGAATCGTTCGGGTGGTATTGGAAGTGTCCCTTGATCGCGCCCGTCGCGACGTCCAGCGCGATCGTCGAGGACGTGTAGAGGTTGTCGCCCGGACGTCGATCGCCCATCCATGGGCCGCCGTTGCCCGTGCCCCAGAACGTCAGGTTCGTATCGGGATCGTAGGTGCCGGTGACCCAGACGGGACCGCCGCCCGTCTTCCATTGATCGCCCTTCGGCCAGGTCTCGCTGCCGGGTTCGCCCGGTGCGGGCACGGTGTAGGTCTTCCAGACCTCTTTGCCACTGTCCGGATCGAACGCGGCGACGAACCCGCGGATCCCGAGCTCGCCGCCGGAGCAGCCGACGAGGACCTTGCCGTCGGCGACGAGCGGCGCCACCGACATGTAATAGCCCTCCTTGTTTTCCGCCACCTTGGTCGTCCAGACCTCGCGTCCCGTGCGGGCGTCGAGCGCCACCAGCACCGCCTCGCCCGCCGCGAAATACACCTTGTCGCGATACAGGGCCACGCCGCGGCTGGTCGCGTGAAGCAGCACGACATCTTCGGGTAGCGGGCGCTTGTAGCGCCACAGCAGAACGCCCGTTCTGGCGTCAACGGCAATCACCTGATTGCTCGGTGTTGCGACGAACATGACGCCGTTGTTGACGATCGGCGGCGCCTCGTGGCCGTTGACGACGCCAGTGGAAAACGACCACACGGGCTGGAGCCGCGCGATGTTGCCCGGCGTGATGTCGCCGAGGGGGCTGTAGCCCCATCCGTCATACGTGCGACGGACCATCAGCCAGTCGCCGTCAGCTGGGTGCTTCAGTCGCTCGGCGTCGACGGGCGTGTAGCGCTGCAGGACCGACGGCATTGGTGCGGAGAGTGCGGCGGCTGGCGGTGCAGGCGGTGGCGGCGCCTGCTGGGCGGTGACGGTCGCCGACAGCAGTGTGACGAAGACGAGTGGTCGGCGCATATCAGCCCTTTTCATACCCCACTGGAGTCGTGAACGGTTTTGCCACCACGAGCGCATCGTCGACGATCGTCAGGGGGAGCGCGGGCAGTGGACGAGGTGCAGGGCCGTCGACCACTCGAGCGCCGTCTCTCGGATCGAAGATCGACTCGTGGCACGAACAGAACAGCTGATGTTCCTTGTCGAGCCACGTGTCGACGTCGCAGCCGCTGTGTGTGCAGACCGACGTGTACGCGACGACGCCGGACGCGGCACGCTCTCGCGTCTCCGCGATGAGACTCCCGGGATCGAAACGAAGCAGCATGATCTGATTCAGGCGCGTGCCGTTGCGGACAATCTTCTGCACGGGATCGAAGGCCCACGCCATCGTGAGGCCCGCGGCGATCGGAAGATCGTCCGGCCTCAGAGGGGCCAGGCCGGCATCGCCCGTCCTGATCAGGCGATCCCCTTCTCGCGGGCGGGCAGACGCCGGATCGTCCTGACGGAGTCCGAGACTCGCGCCAATCGCGGTGAGGATCAGGGCGCGCCGATTGAAAACAATCCGTTCTACCAGGGCATCTCCCGTTTTGTATGCCGCCGGCCGACTTCCGCCGCGCGCTCGTCGGCCGCGCCGATCATCACGCCCTCGGTGATCATGTCGACGACGTTGTCCGCATTGACGGAGTTGAGAAAGAAGATCTTGCTCGCTTTGGTTGCGGCGAACACGCGCTGTCGCGCCGCCTGCAGCGCCGCCGGCATCGGACCTGGCCCGTTCTTGACGCCGAGGGAGAACGCCATGTCCCCCGGTCCCCATTCGGCGAATCCGATGCCCGGCACTTTCGTATTGGCATCCGCGTTCTCGAGCGCGTACTTGTCTTCTAGCTTCAAGCCGAGCAGCAGCTCGCCCTTCGGATTGAGCGGCCACGCGTCCGCCTTCTCGGCGTACTCGTCGGCGGAGATGCCCCAGATCCGCGCTGCGGTCGAATTGCCGTGCACACCGCGGCGGCCGCCGTAAGCGGGGAATCGAACGGCTTCCACGAACGCACGGACGGCGCCAGGCGTGTCGGCGTGGCACAACAGCACGCCGTGGACACCGGTGGCCAGGACCTGCTGGAACATCCAGGCGTTGGAACGCACCGTCGCCTCGTCAGTGCCGTTGACGGGCACGTTGACGATGACCGCGGGCGAGCGGTGGCCGCTCCTGGTCGGTCCGCCCTTCGCCAGGCCACGCATGTAGTCGGCGAGGCTCTTGACGTCGTACGGGGCGTGCTCCATGTCGTAACTGATGTAGTCCGCCCAGGTCTGCGCGTCTTTCACGCCTTGTTCGAAGCTGCCGTCAGTGCCCTCGTGGGAGCCGGTGTAGTAAATCGGCTGGCCCTGTTCAAGGAGGTCGATGGCGCGATTGATTCGCGTCGCCTTCGGCGCTCCGGCCAGGCCGACGAAGCTCGCGATCGAGACAAAGAGGATGGCCAACGCGCGCCGGCTGCTGATTGCACCGTCCATAACCGCACCCTCCTTCAAACTGACGCTAGTATCTCTCAAGTCGCTGAGCGGTTACTCCCTCAGCGCTTGATGGACGAATGAGATCGCGATTGACCCCTCGCCGACCGCGGACGCCACGCGCTTGACGTTGCCGCTCCGCACGTCGCCGACCGCGAAGACGCCCGGCAGGCTTGTCTCCAGCAGCCGCGGCGGGCGGCTGAGGGGCCAGTTCGCCGACGCCAGGTCGTCGGGGATCAGATCCTGCCCGGTCTTGATGAACCCGTGCGCGTCGAGTTTCACGCAGCCGTTCAGCCAACCGGTGTTCGGCACAGCGCCGGTCATCACGAACACGTGTCTGATCGCGTGTTCGCTGACAGTGCCGGTGCTGTCCCGCCACGTGACGCGCTCGACGTGCCCGTCGCCCTCGAGCGCCACGATTTCCGTCGCGGTGTGCAGCTGGATCACCGGACTCTCGTCGATGCGCCGGATCAAGTACCTGGACATGCGGTTGGCCAGACCGTCGGAGCGGACGAGCATGTGCACGCGGCGCGCCACCTGCGCGAGGAACACAGCGGCCTGACCCGCTGAGTTACCGCCGCCGACGACGATGACCTCGTCGCCGCTGCACAGCTGCGACTCAACGAACGTGGCCCCGTAGTACACGCCGGTGCCCTCGAAGTCCGACAGCCCCTTCCAGGCCGGCCGTCGGTACTCCGCACCCGTTGCGACGATGAGCGTTCGAGTCGGCACGTCGGCGCCGTCCGCCATGCGGACGACGTACGGCTTGCGGTTGCAGGTGACCTGAGTGGCGCCCCGCGCCACGACAATCTGCGCGCCGAACTTCTGAGCCTGCGTGTAGGCGCGGCCGGTCAGCTCGTTCCCGGAAATTCCGGTGGGGAAGCCGAGATAGTTTTCGATCTTGGAGCTGGAGCCGGCCTGTCCGCCCGGGACGTTCGCCTCGAGGACGAGGACATCGAGGCCTTCCGACGCCGCGTAGACCGCCGCGGCGAGTCCAGACGGTCCCGCGCCGATGACGACCACGTCACGGACGTGCGAGGAATCGATGGCCTCGTTGAACCCCAGGCAGTTGGCGATCTCCGCGTTCGTCGGATTCCGCAGCACCGTATCCGCGCGGATCAAGACCGGCACTTCGGTGACGCCGACGTGAAAGTGCTCGAGCAGTTGCTGCACGTCGGGATCGCGATCAAGATCCATGTACGTGTACGGATGGCTGTTGCGCGTCAGGAATTCCTTGACGCGAAGCGTGCTGGCCGAGTGCGTCGACCCGATGAGCACGACGTCACCCATCCCGGTGTTGATGATCTCGATGCGCCGGAGAATGAAGGCGCGCATCAGGATGTCACTCAGCTCCGCGTCGGTTTGCACGAGCGCCGAGAGCTGCGCGCGATCGAGTTTCAACACCTCGCCCGATTCGCGCACCCAGGATCGGAAGAACGCGCGCCGCCCGGCAATCATGTTGATCTCGCCTGTGAACTGACCGGCGGTGTGAACCGTGATGACCGTGTCGCCAGTCGGCGAGAGTCGCACGACTTCAACCTGGCCGGACTTGATGACGTAGAACGGCGCGGGCTGCTCACCGACCTCGACAAGGATCTCTCCCTGCCGAATCGGGCGGACGACACCATGGGCCTCGATTCTGGCGATCTGCGCGGGTGTCAGCGTCGGGAACATCCGCCCGCCGTGGGCATCCGGTCCGAGAGGAAAGAGCGGCGAAGCATCAGTCATCGGGATATGACCTTCTACCACGGCCCGTGGCGGAAGGGTAAACTCGGTCCGTGAAGTCGGACTTGCAGTTCGTCAAGACCACGATCGGCGGCGGCGTCATGTTCCTGCTGCCGCTGGTGGTCATCCTCTACCTCCTTGGGGAGGCGCTCCTCTACACGCATCGGATCGTGGGCCCGATCGTTCGATTCATGCCGTACGATTCGTTCGCCGGGATTGCCATGGAGAACGTCCTGGGTGTCGTCCTGCTCGTGGCGGTCGCGTTCCTCGCCGGCCTCGTCGCCCGGACGGGGGTCGGCGTTCGCGTGGTTGACCGGACCGAGCACCTCATCCTGCGGCGGATTCCCGGCTACACGCTCTACAAGAGCATGGCCACACCCGACAACGCAGAGTCTGCCGGCGTGTCAGTCGCCCTCGCGCACATCGACGAGACGTGGATGCTGTCGTTTGTCATGGACAAACACGACAACGGGATGCTGACGGTATTCGTCCCCAGGGCGCCCACACCGGCAGCCGGGACGATCTACTACCTTAGAGAAGATCAGATTCGCCGGCTCGACGTGCCCGTATCCGCCGCGGTGCAGTGCGTCTTGAGGCTTGGCGTCGGTTCGCGAGAGCTGCTTGCCGGAAAAGGACCGCGCCAGGATCAGTCTTCACACGTGTCGGTCTGACTGCTGTCGTGAACGAGGCCAGCCAACGCAGGAAGGACAGAAATGACGGACGGAGGCAACTGCGGCTGCGATCCGTCCGTCGTATTCCCAGGTTACCGGTCGCGGTGGGGCCGCGATCTGGTGGCCCTCGTGGCCTTGTCCGCGTTGACCAAACCGGCGCCGGTGAAGCTGTTCACCCGTTCGGCCGGCGCCACATTGAAGGTTCCCGTCTTCGTCGTTCCGTTTGAAAAGGTCACGACGACCTGCCCGCCCTGAACACGATCCGCGTCCACTTCGAACTGCACGGGAAGCTGGGTCGGGAAGGCGAAGTTGGCGAAGGTGATGAAGTCGCCCGCACCGAACTTGCCCGGTGCAAACGTCAACGTCAGCGACGTCAGATCGGCGCTGCGCGACACCGTGACGTCGGTTGCCGCGACCCCGAGCGTCGCTCCGACGTGGAAGCCCGTCGTCGGACTCGCGGGGTTCGAGAAGTGCATATCCGCGTTCGTCAGATTGATCGTGACGTTGCTGACCGTTTCTTTGATGAACGGCGCGACCCCCAGTTGCCAGTAGTTCGTTTCGCGCGGGAAGTCCCCGTTTGCCACCGCGACGAGCGAGCCGGCAAAGGCTGCCGCCAGGGTTCGATTGGACGACAGCGGCATCGCCGTGGCCGATTGTTGCAGCTGTTCGTAGACATCGTCCGGATCCATGCTGCCCGGTCCGCCGGCGGCCTGGAGCACGAGCGCGGCGACAGCCGCGGCATCTGGCGCAGCGGCGCTCGTCCCGAAGAAATTCGGGAAGCCGTTGCCGTCGATATCGCCGCCGAAGAACGTCGTGTCGACGCCGTCAACGGCGGTAATCTGCGGCACGTGCCGGACCTCTGGATGGTCGAGGCGACGGCCTCGCTTGTCGAACAGGATCGTCACGGGACCCGGTGAGCTGAAGTCTTCCGGGAAGTTCGTAATCCCGTAGTACATCGCGCCGACCGATTGTCCCTTGCGTGCGGCCGTGTGTCCCCAGATCGAAGGGGCATTCTCGCGATCGCTCTCGCCCGTGCCGTTCACAACGACGTACTTGATGCGGCGCGCGGGTCCATCGTTCACCTTCGCGATGACGATCTGGTACGTCCCGGGATTCACCGCCATCAACTCGAGCGCCTGATCGGTGTCGATGTTGTTGTCGCTCGTGAAGAAGGCGTCCGAGAGTGGATCATTGGGGTCGATGAAATGGCCCGCCGCGTCGAAGACGTAGATGTTGTAATCCGTCTTCACCTTGCCGAGGTTGAAGGGTTCGTCCCACTGGAAGTCCACCACGTCGCCGAAGTAGGACGTGAAGCGTTGCGAAATGCTCGTGCTTCCGTCCGTGTTGCGGAAGTTGTGGAAGCTCGCGGCCGGGAGGCCGTGCGCTGCGAGAGCGTCGAGATCGATATTTTCCTTTCCGGAGGCGACGAGCTGTCCTGCGCGCGCCAGCGAGACGTCGTCGTAGAACGCTTCGTACGCCTCGAGGCCATTGTTGCCGGCGGACGAGAAATACGCCGCGCCCTCTAACACAACCTGATCGACCGTTTGCGCGAGCAGCCCATCGGAGTACATCGGCTCGTCGAAATAGATCACGTCGTCGGTGATCACGTCCGCCTTGAACGACCGGCGGAGGCTGAGGATGTTGTTCGAGAACTCGACCTCGCCGGTGAACGCGCTGGCGAAGCCGAGCTTCGCACCCGGCGCCACATCGTGCACGAGCTGCAGCATCGCGCGCCCCTCGTCTTCTCCGTCGCCGACGGGAAGGTCTTCGAGCACGACAACGTCCGGCGGGAGATCGCCCGACGCCACGTCGTCGGCCGCATTGGGCGACTCGACGAGGGAGGCAAAACTGTCGGACAGGGCGCCGACACGGATGCCGGTCCCATCGATGCCGCGGGCCTGTGCGAGATCCGCTTTTTGCACGGCGACCGCCTGGCTCTGGACGCTTCCAGCAAGCGCGAACGGCTTCTGCACAGCGAGCACCCGGAGCACGCCCGGCACCGCGGCGGCCGCTCGCGCCGACGAGAGCGGCAGGTAGCCTTCAAGGAGCTGCGGGTCGAGCTCGCTGACGGTTCTGAGGCGGAACCCGGTCCCCACGAGCTGCCGCAGAACGTCGGCGGCGTTCGCGGACGGGTCGAGTCGCACGTGCACGAGCGGATCGCCGATCGCGTTCGTCAGATGAATGCGCATCGCCGAGGCGAGTTTCGGATTGCTGGTTTCGAACAGCGTGACCAGTTGCTCCAGACCTCGGCCAAGCGTCGCAGCGCTGGCGAGTGGCGCGGCCAGAAACAGAAGAAGCGCCGAACATGCGGTCAGTCGTAGCGCTCGGGGGGCCGTGGACATTGCGGAGTGCCTCCTGTGATGGATCGGAAGGCAGAACGCTACGCCCCCGACTCCCGGGAGTCAATCAACAATGTCGCGACGCTTAACTTCTTTATGGGCGCGAGGCGGGGCGTTATCTGGCGGATGAGGCTCGGTACCATTCGCGCCACACCTGTGCATCGTGCGGCAGCGTCTGACCGGTAATGTCGCGCAGCGCCTGAAATACCCATTCGTGCGTCTGCCGATCCATCCCGCCATCGTCGGCGTAGTCGAGCAGGCGCGGTACGGCGCTTCTGCGCTGACGGTCGCTGAGCATGCCTGACTGTGCGAGGCCACACGCAGCGCGCTCGCGAATCATCCCCGACGGATCGTCGTCGGAGGATATCGAGCAGCGGCGCGACGACGTCGTCCGTGGCGAGATAGGCGAGGCCTTCGACGGCCCAGTAGCGGATGTTCACGTTGGGATCGTGGATTCCGCCCATCAGGATCAGCCGGATCCGTTCCGGCTCGATGCCGCGGTTGCCGAGCAGCGCAAGATCCCACAACGCGTTCGCGCGCGGGCCCTGCGCGCCGTCGCGGGCAGCCGGCTCGAGGCGATCCACGGTTGCCGGTGTCCGCTCGACGTTTCTGGCGGCGAGGTCCACTTCGACCGCGGCGACGCGGACGACGAGGTCGTCTGAATTGAGCGCGGTCGTGAAGAGATCCTGCAGGCGTCCTTCGAGTTTCAGCTGTCCGAGCCAGCCGCCAACGCGCCTGGCGATCTGTTCGTTCGCGCCTCTGAAATGGTTGATCGAGCGTTCGAGCAGCAGCACGGCCTGGCTCTGGGGGCTCATCGAGTCGAGCGTTTCGATCTCGTGCTCCGACAGGACGTTCGCCGACACGGCTCGGGGCGCACTCTGGAGACTGAGGAGCGCAGAGATCGGCTCGAAGGCGGCGCGCACGACGCCGATCCGCAGGACGGGCGCCGACACCATGATGGCGACGACAGCCAGGATGGCCGCGCGCCGCGAACGCTTCGGCGATTGCGCGGCTCGCGGATCGGGCTGGAGTAGTCAGGGAGACTCGGTCCAGGAGTGATCTGCGCAAATCTCGTGCCCCGGCAGGAATCTCGAAAACGCGCAGGATCCGCGGTTCGACGGGATGCGGCCCGCCGGTATGCGTGAGAATCGGCGCACGAGACTCACATAATCTGCGCCTAAGTCAGGGCGCCGGGTCTAGAATCGGACGTTCGACACGTCAGGTCTGGCGAAGGGAGTGACCATGTCCGTCACCAAAGCCTTTCTCACGGAATTCGAAAACGAAGCGAAGACGACAGGCGCGTGCTCGAGCGCGTCCCGACCGACAAACTCGCCTGGAAGCCGCACCCAAAATCGATGTCGCTCGGCAAGCTCGCGCTGCACGTAGCGATGAGTCCGGGCGTCATTCTGCGGCTGGGCGCTCGAGGACGTGACCGAGTTCGGCGGCGGATTCGCCGCCCGATCCGAAGTCCACGGACGAAATCGTGGCCGAGCACGACCAGAGCGTGTCGAGCGTCAAGGACATCCTGTCGAAGATGTCGGACGAGGAAGTGTCCAAGACGTGGGCGGCGAGACCGAAGGGCGGCGGGGCCGCGTTCTTCACGATGCCGAAGGTCGGCGCTGCTGCGCGGCGCTCGGACTGAACCACACCTATCACCACCGCGGGCAGTTGTCGGTGTATCTGCGACTGCTCGACGTGCCGGTGCCGTCGATTTACGGGCCGAGCGCGGACGAGAATCCGTTGCCGTGCGAACTGACGGAGGCGGTGACAGTGCCACTATTGCGGCATTGCGGACGATGCAGGGCGCCGAGCGATGCGACAGCGACGAGGCGGGTTCCGCCGTGGGGACGTCGACGCGTCAGCGACGCCGGCTGCGGCGCCGGACGTCATAGGACGATGCGCCACAGCTTGGCTTCCTCCATCGCAGCGATCGGGCTGCCGAATCGTTCGCACTTCAGAACGACTCGGCCTCGCTCATGACGCGAATCTCCCAGTTCTCGGCCGCGGGTCTTTCAGCAGCAGACAGGTCGTGCCGTCTGGCAGGTGCCACAGGCTTGCGAGAGCGAATTTCTCCCATGAATGTCGGAAACTCTCGTGGATGGGGAACGAGCTGGACTGTAGCACAGATAGCCGAGGTGTGTTCAGCGCGTGCAACGGAAGATGTGCGGTTTCCCACGCCGCGAAGCCGCCCGCAATTTCGCTGACGTCCTTGAAGACCATGGTTGGCGCAGCAGCTTGCGGCGATCGACGAGCGATAGCCCGCCGGCGCAGAAGACCAGAGCGGACGATCCTCGGGCAGATCGCCGATCCGAGTCCAGTAATTGACGTCAGAGCGGACGCTGAGACTTCCGGCGACTGACTTCGCGTCGCGCTCGAGCGGCGTCGCGGACGTCGACGGCCACCGCGGCGCCCGCCGCCAGACGTCTCGGCCGCCAGCGGTGGCGGCGACAGCGTTCGGTCGTGGCCGTCAGGTCGGGCCGCGCCGATCGAGGCTGCGCAGGCCGTCCTTCGAGAAACCCGACGACGTGATCGAAGCCGATGCGGCCGAGGCGAATCGCCGATTCGTTCTCGCGGCCAGGGTCCGCGATGATCACGATCGGATGATCGCGACTGAGGACCGTTCCGGCCCACGTCGCGTACTGGCCGCCGAGACCGATGTTGATGCTGCCGGCCAGATGCGCGGCGGCGAACTCCGACAGGGTCGCGCGTGTCGAGCATCTGCGCGCCTGATCTCTGCGTAGCGCCAGCACGCTGATCGAGCGACAGCGGTTGACGCTCGGCGCCAGCGCCGCATCGAGCGTCGGCCGCTCCTTGCTGTTCAGCACGGCGTCGTAGGTGAAGTACGGCGGCGCATCCGGCTGATCGGCCGTGACGAGGTCGACGAACGCGTTCTTGCGACATCGGCTGCAGCGCGTAGTTGACGCGGCGCTGCTCGCCGATCGTCGACACGGTCTCCTTGCTCAACGCCTTGCCGCAGAGCGAGCCGGCGCCGTGTGCCGGGTAGACGAGGCTCGCGTCGGGGAGCGCCAGCAGCTTGTGCGGCAGCGAGTCGTAGAGCATCCCGCCGAGGTCCGTCGCCGACCAGCCGAGCGACGCGCGCAGATCCGGCCGGCCGACGTCGCCGACGAACAGCGTGTCGCCGGTGAGGACCGCGTGCGGCTGCGATGTCGCTGCGGTCGAGGTCGTAGACGGCGATCGAGATGGATTCCGGCGTGTGACCCGGCGTCTCGATCGCCTGAAGCCGCACGCGTCCGAACTCGACGCGGTCGCCGTCGGCGAGCGGCGTGAACGCGTACTCCGCCTTGGCCTTGGCGCCGAGATAGATCGTCGCGCCCACGCGGTCGCGCAACTCCAGATGGCCGGCGATGAAATCCGCGTGAAGATGCGTCAGAAAGACGTGTTTGATCGTGGAGGCCGTGCTGCGCCGCAAAGGCGAGGTACTGCTCGATGTCGCGCTGCGGATCGACCACCGCGGCTACACCGGCTCGACTCGTCGCCGATGAGATACGACGCGTGCGCAAGGCAATTCAGGTAAAACTGATGAAGGATCATGAGTTAGAATCCGCGCACTATGGGCAAGTATACACGCGGGGAGTTTCTCGGATTCGGCGCGGCGCTCGCCGGCGCGTTCACGCTCGGGCGCTGGCCTGACGCCGACGTCACGGCGCACGCGCAGACTCCGGCGGTTGCGTCCGGGGAGCGCCGAGCCCGATCTCGCGGTCGTCAACGCGCGCGTCCTGACGAGCGATACGACGCAGCCGCGCGCCGAAGCGTTCGCCGTCAAGAACGGGCGGTTCATGGCCGTCGGATCGCCGGCGACGTCCGCAACCTCGCCACGCGCGCACGCCGGTCATCGACGCACAGCAAATGACCGTGACGCCCGGGTTCATCGACTGCGCACTGCCATCCGAGCGGCGTCGAGGAACTGTACGGCGTCAACACCAACCTTCGCACCGTGCGCGAAATTCAGGCGGCGATTCGCCGTAAGGCCGAGATCCACGCCGCCCGGACGTCTGGATCACCGGCTTCATGTTCGACGACACCAAGCTCGATCGGCCGCTGACGCGAAGGACCTCGACGAAGCGACAACGGAGCATCCGGTCGTCGGTCGCGCACCGCGGCGGCCACACGAATTCTACAACAGCAAGGCGTTCGAACTCGCCGGCATCACCGATGCAGACGCCCGATCCCGCCCGACGGACGGTTCTTCAGGGAGAACGGCGATGCTGAACGGCCGGGTGGCCGAGAACGCGCGCGACGTGTTCAACCAGCGTCGGCAAGCGTGAACCGTTCACGCCCGAGCAGCGACGGAGCCGCGCGCGCAAGCGGCATGGCGCACATGTCCGAGCTGTTCAACGCCTGCGGGCCTCACGTCGGTGCACAACGCCGGAACCTAGCCGGAGCACATCCTCGCCTACGAGGACTGCCGGCAGAACGGCGAGCTGACGCACCGCGCCTACATGATGATCAGCTCGACAGAGGCGTTTGCGGGGCTGAAGGCCGCGAACATCCACACCGGCTTCGGCGACGAGCTGGATTCGCGTCGGCGGCGTCAAGTTCGTCGCCGACGGCTCCGCGTCGGAACGCACGATGCGGATGAGCACGCCGTACGTCGGGACGCAACGACTACGGCATCCTGACGATGACGCAGGATCAGCTCTACGACGCGATTGACGATGCGCACAGCCACAATTTCCAGGTGGGCGTGCACGCCAACGGCGACGTCACCATCGACATGGTGCTGAAGGCGTACGAGCGCGCGCTGCAGAAGTGGCCCGAATCCGGACCGCCGCCATCGCATCGAGCACTGCACGCTCGTCAACCCCGACTTGCTCCGGCGCATCAAGGCGATCGGCGTGATTCCGACGCCGTTCTGGACCTACATCTACTACCACGGCGAGAAATGGACGCAATACGGCGACGAGAAGGTCGCGTTGGATGTTCGCGCACGAGTCGTTCCTCGACGCCGGCATCCGTGTGCCCGGCGCGTCCGACTACACTCCGGGCCCGTTCGAGCCGCTGATGGCCATCCAGAGCATGGTCACGCGCAAGGACTACAAGGGCCGCGTGTGGGGGCCGAACAGAAGGTGACCGTCGACGAGGCGCTGACCATCGCCACGATCAACGGCGCCTATGCCTCGTCGGAAGAGAGCCTGAAGGGATCGATCACCGCCGGCAAGCTGGCGGACTTCGTCGTCCTCGAACGAGATCCGCACGACGTTCGATCCCGAACGAGATCATGAACATCAAGGTGAATCGAACCGGTCACTGGGCGGAAAGACGGTTTACCCGAAGGCCGGCCGCGTGATTCTAGTTCTTCGCGCGCAGCGATGAGGATGTGGGCTGCGCTGTTCGGCGACTGGAGGATGTCGATGCCGGCGGACATCAGGTCCGCGCCGGTCGCCTCGCCGAGCAGACCCGTATCCACGGACTGCACCGAATACGTCGTGGCGGACTCGAGGCCGACCGGTTTCACGTTGATCCGATCAACACCATCGTCGGTCTGATACGCGGAAATGACGGCCGCCCCGTCATCGCCGGCCGTGGCCTGCATGACGTCCCAGGCGGGGCCGTTGTCTGCGCTGGCCTGCATCGTGAGCAGCGACGCCGACGCGCTGTCGAGGGTGTCGCGCAAGCCCTTGTAGATGTCGATCTCGTGCGCAGATGTTCGCGGCGTCGGCGTCCGCGAACTCCGCGCTCCTGAAGCACAAGCCCGAGCGCCCGCCCATGCGGCTGCGCACGTACAGCGACGAGATCGGGTGCGTCGATGCAGCGGTTCGTCGTCGTGGTCCGTGACGAACGACAGCAGATAGGCCGGCGGAAACACCGCGCTCAGTCCCTCGAGATTGTGTCGAACGTGAACCGACGGCGCGGTCCGATCGTCCATCCACGCCACGTCGGTGTAGCGGAGCATGCCGACGTCGAGCCGGTTGCCGCCGCCCGACACGTTCTCGATCAGCAGATTGGGGTAGCGCGTCGCGCAGCGTCGGCAGAACGTCGTACAGCCCGTTCACCTGTGCGCGAAGTTGCCGTCGGTCGACGCCGTGCCCGTGGCCCTCGCGATCGCAGTTGACCCACATGTTGTTGTCCCACTTCAGATAGTCGGGCTGGACGTCGTCGATGAGCGCGGTCAGCCGATCCGAGGATCCATGCCGCGCGCGGCGTTGGTCGACAGACAGATTTGGCCGCGTGGTCGGATCCGTACTCGCCGTTGTTGGTCGCGAGCCACGCTTCGTCGATCCCGGCGGACCCGACGCGCGAGAGGTTGACGCGCTCGGGCTCGACCCAGAGGCCGAACTTGCATGCCGAGTCGCGTGCGCGTGATCGCGCAGCGGCGCGCAGACCGTTGGGGAACCGTGCCGGATCCGCGGTCCAGCGCGCCGAGGCCGGCGTCGAAGTCGAACGGTCCGCCGGCGCCGCGCCTGGGTACCAGCCGGCATCGAGCACGAACAGCTCGACGCCGAGCGCCGCGGCGCGCGTCCATTTCCGCGATCATCGACTGCTTCGTCGATCTCGGTGCCGTACGCGAACCAGGTGTTGTAGGTGACGAGCGGCAGACAGTGCACGCCCGCCCGGAGGCCGTCGAGCGATGTAGGAGCGCACGGCGCCGGTGCCTGCGGCACGCGCCGCCGGTGACGGCGCCGAAGATGACGTGCGGACCGTCGACCGCACCGCGCAGTGTCGTGGTCATCGGGGCCGAGCCCGGCGGCGAGCGACGAGCGCGCTGCCTGTGCGCGTCGCCGTCATCGACCAGGCGCCCGACCACATCAGCGCCATGTAGAACTCGTCCTTGCCGCCGTCGATCGCCGAGCCACGGCACCGCATGATCTCGGATGCACGTCCTGACGATCCGATCGTCATGGCTCGACGTGACGGTCTTCTGCTGAAGCGTGAAGACGCTCGTCGGCCGGCGACGTCGGCGTTGTCGCCTTGAGTCCGGTGAGAGAGCGAATCGTTCCCGATTGAACGACGATCTGGAGAGCGTTCAGATCCGACACTGTCGGCGTTCCACGCACCGCAGTCGTATGTCGTTCCATGCTTCGAACGCGGGCGCGCCGGCGGCGATCGCGTAGTGCCGTGTGACGCGAAGGTCCGCCGGACGCGAGCTCGAAGGTCGCGTTCAGCTGGAGCGCGCTCGCCCTGCTGTCTCGACCGACACGTCCTGCAGCACAAAACCGGACGTGCGCGCTGCCGAGCGCAATTGTCGACGTCCCGACTTTGATGATGCGAATCGGACGATGGCCGATCGCGCCCACGACGTACCCGACGGCGTCACGATGCGAGCGATGTTGAAGTCGCGGCCTGAATCGAGCGTCAGCGTAAGGTTCGTCCCGGCCGCGGACAGCGTCCACGTGCCGGACGACTCATCGTGGGAGATGGACGCGTCGCCCGCTGTGGCCACTGTAGCGACCGTCGTCGCGGCAGCGACTGGCGCAGTCGTGAGAAGCGTCGAGCACAGGCAGAACGCGAGGACAACGGTGACGGTCGGTCGACGACGCATTCGAGAACGAGGTGCCAATTGCATGGCTTGGACCATCCTGCGTCGACAAAGGTTTAATGTGTAGGACGGCCACTCTGTTAGCATTTCCGCTGATGCATGCTTCAGCTTCGCGATGTGCTGGTGTCCTCTCTGGGTTTCGCTGTCCTCGTGAGTGTTCACGCGGTGCACAACGGACCGCAAACAAATTTGACGTTCTCATTACCAATGGGCGCATCGTCGACGGCACCGGTGCGCCCTGGTACCGGGGTGACGTCGGGATCGTCGGCGATTCGATCGCCGCCATCGGATCGCTTGGACGCGCGACGGCGACGACGACGATCGACGCGACGCAATCTCGTCGTTGCGCCTGGGTTCATCGATTTGCTCGGGCAGTCGGAGTTCAACGTCCTCGTCGACGGCCGGGCCGCCAGCAAGAGTCATACAGGGTGTCACGACCGAGGTGACAGGTGAGGGCACATCGATCGCGCCGCTGAACGACGCGACTGATCGCCGAGGCGCGCGCCGAGCGCGAAGCACTTCGGCGTGGCCCAGGACTGGCGGACACTGGCCGACTACTTCCGGCGGCTCGAGATGCGGTCGCATCCGGCGATCAACGTCGCCACGTTCGTCGGCGCCGGCGGCATCCGCAACTACGTCATCGGCAAGGACGAGCGGCCCGCGACGCCTGCGGAGCTCGAGCCGATGAAGCGGCTCGTCGCTGCAGGCGATGGAACAGGGAGCGCTCGGCGTCAGCACGTCGCTGCAGTACGTGCCCGACCGGTTCGCATCGACCGACGAGATCGTCGAGCTCGCGAAAGTCGCCGCCCGCTACGGCGGCGTCTACTTCACGCATCAGCGTTCGGAGAGCGCGCGGATCTTCGAGTCGCTCGACGAGGTGTTCCAGATCGCCGAGCGCGCCGCGCATTCCCGCCGAGATCTGGCACCTGAAGACGGCGTACAAGGCCGAACTTCGGCAAGATGGCCGACGTCCTGCGGCGCATCGAGGCCGCCCGCGCACGCGGACTCGACGTCACGGCCGAACCAGTATCCGTACACGCGCGCGTCGAACGGCCTGTCGTCCTGCCTGCCGCTCTGGGTCCGCGAGGGCGGGCTTGACAAGATGCTCGCCCGGCTGAACGATCCGACGCCAGCGCGATCGAATCAAGCAGGACATGGACGATCCGAGCGGCGATCACGTGGGAGAACCAGTGGCACGGCTCGGGCGGCGGCGACGGCGTGATGATCTCGACGGTGCTCGATCCCGACTTCGCAAGTACGAAGGCATGACGCTGACCGCAGATCGGCAAGGCGATGGGAAAGGATCCGCGCGACGCGGTGATGGATCTCGTCATCGCCGATCGCGACGAGACGTCCGTCATCACATCGATCATGGACGAAGACGACGTGCGGACGGCGCTCGACGCATCCGCTGGTCGGCGTGGGCACCGACTCCGGCGCGCAGGCGGAGGACGGCAAGCTCTCGGAATCGAAATCGCACCCGCGCGCATGGGGATCGTTCCCGCGGATTCTCGGGTCACTACGTCCGCGACGAGCATCTGCTGGCGCTCGAGGAGGCCGATCCGCAAGATGACATCGAAGGCCGGCGACGCGCGTCGCACCTGAATCGACCGCGGGCGTGCTGCGCCCGGGACTGAAGGCCGACATCGCGATCTTCGACGCCGGCGACGATTCGCGACGTCTCGACGTTCGAGGATCCGAAGCACTACTCGACCGGCGTGCACACACGTCCTCGTCAACGGCCGTCGCGTGTTGGCCGACGGAGTGATGACGGCCGAGCGTGCCGGGCCGGCCGCTGCGTGGACCGGGCTTCACGCCGACGCACACGCCGAAGCCTCCGGCGGAACTGATCGTCAGCACCGTGCCGCAGTGGCTCGTCGATCTGTTTGCGCGCTACGGCTACGCGGCGGTGTTCTTCGGCGTGTTCCTCGAGAACATCGGCCTGTCCCGGTGCCTGGCGAGACGATGCTGCTCGCCGGCTGCTGCGCTCGCGAGCTGGGACGCTGTGGCTCGACGTGGGTCATACTCGACCGCCATCCTCGGCGCCACGCTCGGCGACAACCTGGGTTTCTTCATTGGCCGGCACGGTGGACGCGGATCGCGGAGCGCCACGGCTGGCGCATCGGATTCACGAAAGCGCGACTGGCGGAATTCGATCGGTTTTTTGCGAAGCCACGGGCCGCGGACGGTGTTCATCGCGCGGTTCATCACCGGACTCCGCGTCGTCGGCGCGATCCTGGCGGGTGGCAGCGGGATGCGCTGGCCGACGTTCATCTTCTACAACGCCAGCGGGGCGATCGTGTGGTGCACCGCCATCGCGGCTCGTTTGGATACTTCTCTGGGACGAAGCTGGGACACACTCGAGAAGTGGATCGGGCGCACCAGCCTGATTGGGCTTGTCATCGTCGTGATTGGCACAGTCGTGGTGGTGGCGCGCGTCGAAGAGAGCAGACCGCATGATCACGCTCGCTGTCAGGGATCTCGTATGTCGACCTTAACTTCCATGGGGTGCCGCGCATCATCGCCACGGCGGTCCTGCACGGACCCGGCGGCGTGTCGCTTCTCGACCCGGGGCCGTCGAGCTCGCTGCCGGCGTTGACGAGCGTCACTGGCGGCCGCAGGCATGTCCATCGCTGACGTCACGGTCGATTGTGCTGTCGCACATTCATCTGGATCATGCCGGCGCGACCGGCACACTCGTGCACGAGAATCCCGCGATTCGCGTCCACGTGCACGAGCGCGGTGCGCCGCACATGGCCCGCCGGAGAATCTGATCGCGAGCGCGACGCGGCTCTGGGGCGATGAAATGGACAGGCTCTGGGGGGAGATGCGGCCCGTGCCGAGCCATGCGATCGTGACGCTCGCCGGCGGAGAGCGGATCAGCGTCGGCGGCCGCGATCGGACGTCATCTACACGCCGGGCCACGCGCCCATCACGTGACTACTTCTGGACAGCGACCGGCATTGCGTTCGTCGGCGACACGGCCGGGATGAAGCTGACGGAGAGCGGCGTTATTCTGCCGCCGACGCCCCCGCCGGACATCGACGTCGAGGCCTGGCGCCGCAGCCTCGACGCGATCGATGCGTGGCAGGCTGACACCTTGTTCGTCACGCACTTCGGCCCGCATGCGCCGCGGCTCCGCGCACATCGCGGAGATGACGTCGCATCTCGAGGCTGGCCGCGGATCTCGTGCGCCAGACGCTCGCGGATGGGCGCCACCGATGAGACGCGCGAGGCATGGTTTACCGACGAGATTCGCGGCGTTGCTGCGCCGCCGACTCTCGAACGACGACGCCAGTGCGTATGAGGTCGCGGGCCGGTTCGATATCAGCTGGCGAGGACTTGCGCGATATTGGCGGAAGCGGGCGTAACCACCGCAGCCACCGCGCGCTTCGGGTCCACCATCAGCCTGAGCGCCAGGCCCTGGGGTCTGGACGGCGACGCGGGCGACACGCGATAGACGGCCGAGAGCACGCGACCCTGCTGGAGCGTCGACGGCAGCGCATCGGTCTGACGCACCTCGCGCTCGAGCTGAAACTGCACCAGCCGATAGAGCGGAATCGACACGGGCGAGTGCAGCTCCACGTAGACGCCGTGCTCGCTGACATTGCGCGTGAGGACGGCCGCAAATCGGGTGGCGCCCCGCTGGTCTTTCCAGGTCAATCGGGCGGGAAGCGTCACGATTCGGCGGTCGCTGGCTCGTTTGGTTTGGTTGGTCACGCCCGAATGAGTATCAAGGTCCGGACCCGGTGCAGATTTCGTGCAGGCCCGACTAGTAGTTTGTCCTTAAATGTCTGAAGACCAGAGGCTTACTAAAGCGTGCAGCGTGACGAATCTCCGTGCAGAACGGATACTAAGTATACAAGATCGGTGGAAACTGGATACTCAGTATCAAGGTATCCGACCCTATCCGAGCACTACGTATCCATCTCGACTCGGGTATCGAGCCCCAGACGCCGCATCTTCAAGTACAGACCCCGGCGCGTCAGGCCGAGCGTCCTGGCCGTCTCGGAGATGTTGCCGCCGGTCCGATCCAGCGCGTGCTGAATCATGTCGCGCTCGATCTGTTCGACAGCGGTCGCGAGGTTCGCGGACGTCATCCGGGCCGGACGAAGAGTGGCTGCGCGTGCCGGCAGCGGCGCCGGGCAGCCGGGTTGTCCCGATTTCCGGGGAGAGATGGTTCGGGCTCGATTGACCCCCCGGGCGCGCTCAGGGCGACCGCGCGCTGGATTTCGTTCTTCAACTGGCGCACGTTGCCGGGCCACCAGTACTGGGCGAAGACATCCAGCGTTTCCGAACTGAGCTGGATGTCGGGCTTGCCCAGCCGCTCGAGCGCTTCCCGCAGGAAATAGGTGCTCAGGTGGGGGATCTCCTCGCGGCGTTCGCGCAGCGGCGGGACATGAATCCGGATGACGCTCAAGCGGTAATACAGGTCCTCCCGGAATTTTCCTTCGGCCACACGTTGCTCGAGGTCGGCATTGGTCGCCGCGAGGACGCGGACGTCGACTTTCTGCGGCTTGGTCTCGCCGATTGGCATGATCTCGTGCTGCTCCAGGAAGCGGAGCAGCTTGGGCTGGACGTCGAGCGGAAGGTCGCCGATTTCATCGAGGAAGAGCGTGCCGCCCGATGCCGTGCGCACGAGTCCCGGCTGATCCGACACGGCACCCGTGAACGCGCCGCGCCGATGTCCAAACAGCTGGCTGTCCGCCAGGTCACGCCCTGTCGTCGTGCAGTTGTAGGGCAGGAACATGGCCGCGCTGCGAAGGGAGCCGACGTGAATGGCTCGAGAAATCAGTTCCTTCCCGGTACCGCTTTCTCCGGTGATGAGGACCGTGAGGTCGTTCCCCTGAAGCCGCTGGATCTGCTCGACGACGCGCGTCATGGCCGCGCTGGCCGAGAGGAATCCGGGCAGAAGCGGCTCGAGCGATCGATCGACGGTGACGCCGACCGGCAGCGGCGTGCGCTCCCGCGCCGCGCACAACGCGAAGCCCTGGCGCGACACCGCCGCAATCATGCGCAGCCGCCGCATGATCGGGTGTCCGATCGGCCGTGGTGACGCGACGATGCCGTAGCGCAAGCCGTCGGCATCGCGGCCGAGCGGTTCGATCACGAATTCGCCCCGTCCGTAGGAACTGCCCTGAAGCGCCGATCGCGCCATGGCTCGGGCCGCGTCTTCGTCGCAGCCGGCGACCGCGATGACCTGGATGTCGCCACCGCCACGCTGGATGACGACGGCCGCCGAATCGGCGGCGGCGGCCTCGTGCAGTGCGGCTGCGGTCTCGCGCCCGAGGAGGTCCACGAGCGCGGCCGCATCCACCATTCGTCTCACGATGGCATCGTCTGCGTCGGCCGGCGAGATGACGTACTCGCCGGTACCGATCGACGTCAGCAGCCCTTCGGCCTGGCGGGTGTCGTCGAGGTCGCGCTCGGCGCCAAGCTGCTGGAACACGGCTTCGGCTTTCCGGAGATGCCGCTCCGCGACCGACCTGGCGCCGGTCTCGGCGACCAGCCGGCCGAGCGCGAGATTACTGAGCGCCGACTGATAGCGTTCGCCGAGAAGTTCGAGCAGCGTCGCGCTCTGGGCGAAGTCGTGGTATGCGTCGGCGGCGTTGCCGCTGCGGGCATTGAGCGCCCCACGCAATCGCAGATACTCGCCCCACGCGGCGGGCGCCGCCTTCGGGTCAAGCGCATCAGCGGCTGCGTTGAGCCGCTGGCGCGCTTCGTCGAGCCGGTTCGCGGCGGTCAGGGCTTCGGCGCTGATCAGGGTCGCCTGCAGCGCGTCGAGAGGAGGGGCGCCCGCGTGGCGGATTTCTTCGGCCTGCGCGACGGCGCGCTCGAGGTCGCCCTTGCGCATCGACAGACGCGCGCTCAGGACGCGGACCGACCATTCGTACCACTGACTGGTCTGACGGCCGTACGCGCCATAGGCTTCGGTTGCCCGCACCAGAAATTCCTCCGCAGTGTCATAGTGCCCGCGGATCAAATGAATCTGGGTCAGTGTGTCGAATACGGCACCGGTCGTTTCGTGGAACTGAATCGGACTGCGGACGTCGAGCGCGCGGTGAAGCGCCTCCTCGGCCCGGCCGAGATCGCCGAGGCGGACGCAGATCTGTCCGAGCGTGGCCAGCGCCACGGCGAGCCCATGGCCGGAACCGTGCGCCTCGTGGAGCGACATGCTCCGTTCCGCCAGCGCCAGCGCTTGCTCGTACCGGTGCTGCAGCATCATCACGCTGGCCTGATTGCCGCACACCGTGGCCAGCACGTCGTCGGCGTGGACGAGCGAGGCGACGCGCTCCGCCTGGCGCAGCGCCGTCATCGCCTCGTCGTACCGTCCGAGCTGCGCGAGGGAGATGCTCGAGAGCGAGTGGACGAGCGCCAGGTGGCGACGGTCGCCCGCCGCGTGGAGCGCGGAGGCGGCCTTGGTGATGTGCTCGCGGAGGATGGCGATGTCGCCAACCTGACGGTAGCAGCGCCCGAGCTCGTAGTGGGCCAGTCCGATGGCGCGGGAGTCGTGCGCGCTTTCCGCCTGCTTCAACGCCCGCTGCTGAAGCGCGATGGCGCGGGAATGGTCGCCGCGGGCCCAGGCCAGCCGGCCGTGCAGGCGCCATAGCGTGGACAACCGGCCGGCGGTCACCGTGTCCCGAAAAGTGTCCGGGGTCCTGCCGAGGACTGCCGCCGCCTGATCGAGATCGTCCTGCAGGAGCAGGGCTTCCGCGAGCATGGCCCGCACCGCGAGCTCATCGTCGCGCGTCAGCGACGAACGCAGCGTGGGCGCCAGCATCTGCGCGGCTTCGGAGCCGCGGCCGCGTTCGAGCGCCGCGCCGGCGCGCGCCAGGAGCGCGTGCAGCGATGACGAGGCCACGTCGAAATTATAGGCGGAACTTGCGGCCGGACGAGGCGAGTCGCGCTTCCAGGCGGCTGGAGCAGTCACAGTCGCCGCACGACCATGGCTCGGTGCCGTTCAGGTCGCGGCACCGGCTCCGCGCATGCGCGTCCTGGACCTTGGTCAGATCGAAATAGGGCTCCCAGTACTCGCGCTCTTCGGCGAGCGGCGTCGGGCAGTAGCAGACCTCGACCCACTGGACGCGCCCGTCCGGTTGCTCGCGTGCGTCTTCCATGTTGCGGAGGTACTCCGCCGCCCGCGACCGATCCGCGGCCGAGCGTGCCGTCAGCGATCGCCCGGTCGAGCGCCGCACGACGGCCGGCCTTCACGCGAGCGGTGACGAGATACCGCATGTGGTGATTGTACGCCCGCCGAGGTCTGACCGGCTCAACGCGCCCGCCGGTTCGAGAGTGAGGTCAGCGCGTCGCGCAGCGGGCGATCGGTTGAGAGCGATCTCAACTCGACGGCGATGCTCTCGGCCGCCGCCTGGCCCGGCGTCGCGATCACGAGCGGCGTCGTCCCTTGTTGCGCGATTTCCACGCGTCGGCTGTTCAGCCGGACGACGAGCCGGCGATCGCCTTCGCCGAGCTCGAACCGCAGTGCGTCGTCGTCGTCCAGGTCGGCTTCGACGAGCGACGGCCACTGATCGTCCGTCCAACGCAGGCGCGAGGCGAGCCAGCCGCTCAGGAGGCAGGCGAGCGCCAGCTCGTTCCGGCGATGCAGAATTCGCGTGGGGGGTGCCGCGGTCGCCGGCAGATTGAATCCCGGCGGAGCGAGCGCGAGTCGCAGAGGCGCCAGGCGGCGCCAGTTGAGGTCTGCGAGATCGACGCGACCTTCCCGTAGCAACGGTGCCAGGTTCCTGATGCCTGCCTCGACATTGCGCCAGAGACGACTGTCGTACACGAGCTGACGTCCGGTTGCGACAATGGGCTCGAGCACCCGCGCGCTCGACAAATCTTCGGTCCACCAGATCGACGTGGGCACATCGCCGCGCGCGAAGCGTCGCACGACCGATGGCAGAGCCGCCTCGGCGCAAGCGGAACGCAGCACGACCCATTCCACGCCGTATTGCGCGGCCGGCGGGCCGAACACGCTGACGCCGACCCGCGCGCCCACCGGCTGCCCCGGCGGGGCTTCTCCGCGGTCGTGCTCGACGACGATTGTCCGTGACGGATGCCGGGAGACGACGTCGCGCAGCAGATCGTCAGCAACCCCCGCGGCGTGGATGCTCGCGTGAGTCGACGCGTCGGCGATCGGTCGATCGGCGGTTCGACGTTCCTGCAGTCGAAACACGACGAGATTCGACATGACGGCGCGGGCAACCGGTCCGCGATCCGCGATCTCGCGCCAGAGCACCGCCAGGTCGCGATCGACCGCGTCGGGACTCGATGGCCGCCAGGCCCCGTCGGTCACAACTGGCGCCATTGGCGTCCTGTCGCCTGTATCAGACGATTCGCCTCTTCAGGTCCCCACTCTCCCGCCGCGTAGGTGGGAAGCGACGCCGGGGAGCTCGCCCAACGCTCGAGAATCGGCATGACCCAGCGCCAGGCCGCTTCGACCGCGTCGCGTCGCATGAACAAGGTGGGATCGCCCGCCATGACGTCGAGCAGCAGCCGCTCGTAGGCTTCCGGGCTCGATCGGCCGAAGGTGCTCCCGTAGTGAAAGTCCATCTTGACCGGATAGACGCGCACACGCGGTCCTGGAATTTTCGAACTGATCCCCAGCGCAAACCCTTCGTCGGGCTGGATGCGTATGGACAGCACGTTCGGCTCCAGACGTCCGTCCGGGTCCTTGTTGAACAGGATGGGTGGAACCGATTTCAGGTGAATGGAGATCTCGCTCGCGCGTTTCGGCAACCGCTTGCCGGTCCGCAGGAAGAACGGCACGCCGGCCCACCGCCAGTTGTCGATGAACAGCCGCATCGCGACGAACGTTTCGATGGTCGACTGACTGCTGACGTTCGCTTCCTGCCGGTACCCGGGCACAGGTTCGCCGAGATCGAACCCGGGTCCGTACTGCCCGCGCACGACATTGGCGTCGACGGCATCGCCCTCGATGGGACGCAGCGAGAGCAGTACCTCGAGTTTCTCGTCGCGGATGACATCCGCGTCGAGAGATCGGGGCGGCTCGAGGGCGACGAGCGAGAGCAGCTGGAGCAGATGGTTCTGCACCATGTCCCGCAGCGCGCCCGCCTGATCGTAGTAGCCGGCCCGTGTCCCGACGCCTTCCTCCTCCGCGACGGTCATCTGCACGTGATCCACGTACTTCTGGTTGAGGAGCGGCTCGAAAATGCTGTTGGCAAACCGTAGCACCAGAATGTTCTGGACGGTTTCTTTTCCGAGGTAGTGATCGATGCGATAGATCTGCCGTTCGTCGAATACCTCGGCAATGCCATCGTTGATGGCTCGCGCGCTCTGCGAGGTCGCGCCCAATCGGCTTTTCGACAATCAGCCGCGCGAACGGTCGTGTCGCGTCCGTTCTGACGTCCCGAGCGGGAAGGAAGCGCGCCCGATCCAGCTGCTTGACGGTCGGCGCGAAGAGCGTCGGCGGAATGGCGAGGTAGTAGATGCGATTGCCGGTCAGCTGACGCTCGTGCTCGATGATGTCGAGGCGCGCGCCGAGCGGCGCCAGCGCGTGCGCATCCTCAATGGACGCTCTGACGAAGAACAGCACGCCCGCAAACGATCGCCACACCTGCTCGTCAATCGGCCGTCTCGAAAACCCGGCGACGCCGCTCCTTGCGAACTCGCGGTAGGCCTCGTCGGTCATGTCCGTCCGGCCGACGCCGACGATGGCCGTGCGCGGGGGGAGCAGGCCGTCCACATGGAGGTTGTACAGCGCCGGAAGAAGCTTGCGATGCGCCAGGTCGCCCGCGCCGCCGAAGATGACAATCGTGACGGAGTCGGCGACCGGACGATGCTCGTCGTTGGCGAGCTCGTCGGCGACGAGGCCTGGCTCGGCGTCCGTGGTCATGCCTTTTTCACCGCGTGGCCACCAAACTGGTTCCGCATGGCGGACAGCAGCCGCTCGGCATACGGATTGTCTTCGCGTGAGCGGAATCGTGTGAACAGCGCCGCCGTCAGCGCGGGCAGAGGAACCGCGCGATCGATGCCTTCCTGGACGGTCCAGCGTCCTTCGCCGGAGTCGTCCACGTAGGCGCGAAGCTCCTTCAGCTCCGGATCCTCGGCCAGCGCGCGAGCCACGAGCTCGAGGAGCCACGATCGCACGACGCTGCCGTGGTTCCAGAGCGCGGACACGGCGGCCGAGATCGATCGTGATACTCGCTTGCGTGCATCAGCTCGAAGCCTTCGGCGTAGGCCTGCATCAACCCGTACTCGATGCCGTTGTGGATCATCTTCACGTAATGACCGGCGCCGTGATCGCCAACGCGGAGATAACCGTCCTTGGGCGCGAGCGTCAGGAAGACTGGTTCGAGCCGCCGGCAGATGATCGCCTCGCCACCCACCATCAGGCAGTAGCCTTCCTGGAGGCCCCAGATGCCGCCGCTCGTGCCGGCGTCGACGTAGTGGATCTGGCGAGCCTTCAACGCCTCGGCCCGTCGCACGTCGTCGTGAAAGTTCGTGTTGCCGCCGTCGATGATCGTGTCGTCGGGGGAGAGCAGACGGCCGAGGGCTTCGATCGTGGCGTCTGTCGGAGCGCCCGCGGGGACCATGACCCAGACGACCCGCGGCGGCGTCAGCGCGGCTGTCAGCGCTTCGAGTGATCCGACGCCCTGCGCACCGGCGTCCTTCGAGCGCGCCACGGCGTCAGGACTTCGATCGAAGGCGACGACCTGATGTCCGCCCTGAGTCAGGCGCGTCACCATGTTCAGGCCCATGCGGCCGAGGCCGATGAAACCGATCTGCATCGATGTACTCCAGACGAACGCTCGGCTGAAGCCTCGCGCTCCTACAACGCCAGCCTCGCGCTCCTACAGCCAGCCTCGGTACAACGCCAGCCTCGCGCTCCTGCAACGCCTTCAGGGGAGCGGCGCGAGCAGGTGATCCGCCACCGCCTTCAACAACGCCGGATCCGCAGACGGCAGATGCGCGTGCAGCGCGCGCCGGCCCGTCACGTCGAGCGATTGAAAGTCGCCGAGCGCCTGCGCGTGCTCGAGCGTCTCGAACGAGAACGGCTCGCCTGGAATCGCCAGATCCTCGCGCGAACCGGCCGTGATCAAGAGGAAGACGCCCGAGTTCGGCCCGCCTTTGTGCAGCTGGCCTGTCGAGTGCAGGTAGCGTGGGCCGTAGCCGAGCATCGTGGCTACGTGCGCGCGGTCACGAACCGCCTGCCTGAGAACGCGAAGCTCGCGGGCGAGTTTGTCGTCCGGTCCGAGATAGGCGAGCACGGCGAAGTAGTCGCGCGGGCGCAGCAGCGTCAGAAACGCCCCCGCATCGTTCCCTTGGAGCTCCTGACGCGCGGCGGTACTCAGAGCGAGCCCCGTCCCCCCGGTCAGCGTTCGATCCGGTGACGTCGAGGGCAAGCGCCCGTTCGCCGTGTACGCGGCGAGCAGCGTTCGCGTCGCATCCTTGGCCTGCTGGACGTTCGGCTCGTCGAACGGATTGATGCCCAGAATCGCGCCCGCCACCGCTGTGGCGATTTCCCAACGTACGAACTCCGCGCCGAGCGCCGTGGGCTCGGGGAACTCGATGTCGGCGTGCGGTGCATCGGCGATGCCGGCTTCGTCGAGGGCGGAGGGGTTCGGACCCAGACGGACGAAAAAACGATCCGGTCCGTAGACCGACGCCGGTCCGGCAGGCTCGCCGGCAATCGGCACCACGCCGACGCCGTTCTTCCCGGTGCTCTCGGCGATGAGTTGCTCCACCCAGAGTCCGAATGGTTCGAGGTTCTCGGGTACGACCAGCGTCGTCTTGTCGCGGCCGGCAGCGGCCGCTGTGCCGATAGCCAGGCCGAGTTCTACGGCTGGATCAGGTGCGGAGAGCATCGCCAGCCCGGAGGAGACGATGGCCCGGATGTCCTGATTCATGACCGCGGCCGGTACCATCCCGAAGAACGAAAGGGCGGAATAGCGGCCGCCGATGTCGGAGGGGTTGACGAAGACGTCGCGGAATCCGTCAGCGAGCGCACGGCGATGGAGTTCGGTGCCGTCATCAGTGATCGCGACGAAATGCGCAGCCCATCTGGCGGCGCCGGCATCGATCAGCCGCTGTTTGAAGTGGGCGGCGAGCACGTTGGGTTCGATCGTCGTGCCCGACTTGCTTGCCAGCAGGTACAGCGTCCGATCCGGAGGTGTCGCGGCCGCCCGGACAGCTGACGGATCCGTCGAATCGAGCATGTGCAGCCGCGGGTATCCCGGCGTGACGCCCACAATCGCGTGCAGGACCTCGGGCGCGAGGCTCGAGCCCCCCATACCGAGCAGCACGACATCGGTGAAGCCGTCGTTCTTCACCGCGGATGCGAACTGCGCGAGGCGTTGAATCGAATCGGCCATCAGCTGCGGCGACGTCAGCCAGCCGAGCCGATTCGCGATCGTCTTCTGAACGTGCGGGTCCAGGCTCCATGTTGCCGGGTCCCGCTTGAAGAGTCCAGCGGCGGCGGCCTCCGCGCGATGCCGTCGAGATTCGACGACCTCACTGAGGACTCCGAGATGGAGACGCATCTCGCTAGAATACTTTAGGAATGGCTCGTGGTTTCGAGAGCAAGGACGTTGAATTTCAGCAGGCGGAGCGAGAGCGCACGAAAACGCTCGGACGATCGCTGACTCCGGCCGAGCGCGATGCGCAGGCGACGCGTCGGACGCTCGAGCTGGCGCTCGCGAAGTCGCGAGCAGATCGGCTTGCCGCGCGGTCGGACGCGCATCGCCGCATGCTCGACGAGGCGATCGCATCCCTCGAGATCGAACTCCAGAGGCTCGGCAGCGTAACATAAGGAAATCGTGCGTCGACTGGCTGTCCCTGTCGCATTGGTCGCGTTGGTCGCGTGCCTCGCGTTCATCGCGGCATGCCGCAATCGCGAGAACGGGTCGGAGGAGAAGGACCTCAAGGCGGTCGCTCCCGCAGCGTCAACGAAAGCTGACGCTCCCCCGGTCCCGATACGCGCCTCACGACCCCGCATCGTCATCCTGGGCGACAGCCTGACGGCCGGACTCGGTCTTCCCGCGGATCAGGCGTACCCGACGCTGCTGCAGGCGCGTCTCAAGGACGAAGGGTTCAATTACGAAGTGGTCAACGCGGGTGTGTCAGGCGACACGTCGGCCGGTGGCTTGTCACGTCTCGACTGGGCGCTCGAAGGCGACGTGCGGATTCTGGTCGTCGCGCTCGGCGGCAACGACGGACTCCGCGGGCTGCCGCCGGACGCGTTGAGGCAGAATCTCGCCACCATCGTCGAACGGGCCCAGGCGCGCCACATCACGGTCATCCTGGCCGGGATGGAGGCGCCGCCGAACTACGGGCGCGATTACATCGTCAATTTTCATCAGGTGTATCCAGCACTCGCGCAGCAGTACCACGTCGCGCTCGTGCCGTTCCTCCTGCAGGGTGTGGCCGGCAGCGGGACTCTGAATCAAGCCGACGGCATCCACCCGACGGCGGCGGGCGCGCGCATCGTGGCCGACAACGTCTGGCGGGTGCTCAAACCTGTCGCGGAGGCGGCGAAAGGCAAGGGACGTTCCGGATCATGATCGAGCTGCGCGAGGTCTCGAAGACCGTCATGAGCGGCACCGAACCGCTGACCATTCTCCATCCGTTGACCCTTCAGATTCCCAAAGGACAGTTCGTGGCCATCGTCGGGCCGTCAGGGCAGCGGCAAGTCGACGCTGCTGGGACTCATCGCCGGCCTCGATTCGCCGACGACCGGGCAGGTCGTGATCGACGGCGTGGACATCACGGCGCTCGGCGAAGATGCGCTGGCCAGGCTGCGCGGCGAGAAGATCGGCTTCGTGTTCCAGTTCTTCCACCTGATTCCGTCGCTGACGGCGTACGAGAACGTCGCGGTTCCGATGGAGATCGCCGGCGCTGTCGACGCCGAAGGCTCGCACCGACGCGCTGCTCGACGAGGTCGGGTTGCGCGGCCGGGCGCATCACTATCCGTCGCAGCTGTCGGGTGGCGAGCAGCAGCGCGTCGCGCTTGCGCGTGCGCTCGCGAACGATCCGCCGATCGTCTTGGCGGACGAGCCGACCGGGAATCTCGACAGCCACAACGGGCGGCACATCATGGAACTGCTGCGAGACCGTGCACACCGCGACGGGGCAGCACCGTCGTGCTCGTCACGCACGACGCCGAGCTTGCCGCGATGGCGGACGCCAGGCTCGTCCTGCGCGACGGACGTGTGGTCGAAAGCACCGGCGTGGGCGCCGATCCTGTCGCCGTCCACTCCGATATGAGACGCGCATGAGATTCGTGCTCAGGATGGCGGTCCGCGAGACGCGCGCGTCGTGGCGGCGGCTGCTGTTCTTCTTCGTCTGCATTGCCGTCGGCGTCGCCGCCATCGTCGCGCTGCGTTCGGTCATTCAGAGCGTGCGCGGTGTGTTCGGCACCGAAGCCAAGGCGCTGATCGCGGCGGACGTCGTGTTCGGCACGACGCGCGACTGGTCCGACGCGGCCCGTGCGGCCATCGACAAGCACCTCGCTGAAGCCGGCGCCACAGCGCGGACCGAAACCATCGAGACGCCGACGATGGTGCGTCCGGCGGACGGGCGTCCGGTCGCGAAGGTTGCCGAGCTGCGGGCGATTCAGCCGGGATTTCCGCTCTACGGCACGATGACGCTTCAGGGCGACCGCCCGTACTCGCATGCGCTCGTCGAGGACCACGGCGTCATCGTTCGCCCGGAGCTGCTTGACGGCGCTCGGCGTCGAGGTCGGCGATCGCATCGTCATCGGCCAGGCGACGTTCACGATTCGCGCGCGTGCTCGCGAACGAACCGGGCCGCGGGATGGGCGGCTTCAGCCTGGGTCCGCGCGTGCTGATCGACTACGCGGATCTGCCGTCCACGGGACTGCTCAGTTTCGGCAGCCGCGCCGGACGCCAGCTGCTCGTCGAAAGTGCCCGAGGAACGGATCGACGGTCTGGTCCGCTCGCTTCGACAGCGAACTGCGATCGGAGTTCGCCAACGTGCGCTCGTACCGGTCCAACGAAGATCAGATCGGGCGGGACTTCGATCGCGCCGAGAACTACCTCAGCCTCGTCGGTCTGGTCATCGTCATTCTCGGCGGCATCGCCGTGTCGAGCGTGACGCGGGTGTTCGTGCTGCAGAAGATCCGCAGCATCGCCGTCCTGAAGTGCCTCGGCGCACGCAGCGCGCAGATCATCGCGGTCTACATCCTGCAGGTCGTGGCGCTGGGCCTGGCTGGCAGCCTGCTCGGCGTCGCGCATCGCGAGCGCGGCGGTGGCGGCGATTCCGTACGCGCTCGGCTCCTCGTCGTCGCTCCTTGCGCAGGCGCATTACGGCGTCACGTGGAGCGCCGCGGCGCAGGGCATCGGCATCGGCGTGCTGGTCTCGCTGCTGTTCTCGGTCGTGCCGCTGCTGCAGGTGCGGTTCGTCAAGCCGTCGCTGCTGTTGCGCGACGAAGCCGTCCCGCGCCGACTGGGACTGGCTGGGCATCGCCGTGCTCGTCGTCGTGGCCGCGGGTCTGGTCGCCATCACGGCGTGGCAGGCGGCGTCGCTGCAGAGTCGGGCTGATCGTCTGCGCCGGCTTCGCGGGTCTTGCCGTCGTGCTGCATGCTGGCCGGCCGGGCGCTCGTGCGCGCTGGTCGCGCCGCTCGCGAATTCGCGGTCGTTCCCGCTGCGCCACGCCGTCCTGCATCTGTCGCGACCTGGGAATCAGACGCGCGTCATCCTGCTGGCCGTCGGCCTCGGCGCCTTTTTCATCGTCGGCGTCCGGTCGCTGCAGGCGACGCTGCTCGACGAGTTCTCGGTTCAGGTCTCTGAAGAGTCGCCGGACATGTTCCTGCTGGACATCCAGCGCAGCCAGGCGGACGGCGTTCGCGCGTTCCTGTCCGATCCTGCCCACGGCGCTGGCGATTTCCAGCTGATTCCGGTGATGCGCGCCCGCGTGACCGGCGTCATCGGCCGCCAGACCCATCTCGACAGCGTCGAGGACGTCCGACGCGCGGGGATCGCTGGCGCGCGAGTACACGATCACCTACCGCGACCATCTGGAGAGCAACGAGCGCGTTCGCGAGGGCAGGTTCTGGAGCGGGCCCTCGACCGAGCCGGAGGTGTCGATCGAGCGCGGCATCCACGAGCGCTTCAACATCGACGTCGGCGACACGATGCGGTTCGACATTCTCGGCCGGACCGTCGAGGCGCGGGTGACGAGCATCCGCGACGTCGAGTGGCGCGAATCGCGCAACGGCGGCTTCATGTTCGTGTTCCGGCCGGGTCCGTTCGACGAGGCGCCGCAGACGTTCGTGTCGCCGCTCAAGGGGCCGTCGGACCCAGCCGCGCGCGCCCGGTTCCAGCACGATCTGGTCGAGAGATTCCCGAACGTGTCGGTCATCGATTTCCGCGAGATCCTGGAGACGGTCCGCGACGTGATGTCCAAGGTCACGCTCGCCATCACGGTCGTCGGCGGCCTGGTGCTGTTCAGCGGCGCGCTGATTCTGATCGGCGCCGTCGCGATGACCAAGTTCCAGCGCGTCTACGAAGCCGCGGTCTTCAAGACGCTCGGCGCCAACACGCGGACGATTGCGCGGATGCTGCTGCTCGAGTACGGCGTCCTCGGCGCGCTCGCGGGCCTGGTCGGCTCGCTCGGGCGCCATCGCCCTGACCTGGGGCGTGAGCCGCTACGCGCTCGAATCCCGTGGCGCATTTTCGCCGGCGAGCACTCGGCGGGCGTCGCCCTGACGGCGCTGCTCGTCGCCGCCATCGGCGTGCTTTCCAGCCTCGACGTGCTCCGGAACAAGCCGCTGTCGACGCTTCGCGCGGAGTAAACGTAGAATTCGCGCGTGTTCAACCTCGACCGCCGGTTCGCGCTGACCGCTCACGGCACGAACGTTCGCACCGAAGTCATCGCCGGCGTCACCACGTTCCTGACGATGGCGTACATCATCTTCGTCCAGCCGGCGGTGCTCGGCGCCGCCGGAATGGACTTCGGCGCCGTGCTGACCGCGACGTGTCTCGTCGACGGCGCTCGCCACGGCGCTGATGGCGCTGCTGGCGAACTATCCGATCGCCGTCGCGCCCGGCGATGGGTCACAATTTCTTCTTCGCCTATTCGGTCGTCATCGCGCATGAAGGTGCCCTGGCAGGTGGCGCTCGGCGGCGTGGCGATCGCCGGACTTCTGTTCATCCTGACCGCCGGGCATCGGACTGCGCGAGCGGCTGATCACCGCGATCCCGACGTCGCTGAAGCACGCGATTGCGGGCGGGATCGGCCTGCTGATTGCGACGATCGGGCTGCAGTGGGCGGGCATCATCGTCGGCGCGCCCGGGACGCTGGTCACGCTCGGCAACCTGCACGACCGGCCGGCGCTGCTGGCGCTCGGGGCCCTGGCGTTCACGGCGATACTCATGGCGCGGCGCGTGCCCGGCGCGTTTCTCTGGGGCATTCTTGCCGCGACACTGGCCGGCTGTGCCGCTCGGGCTTGCGCACTTCGAGGGAGTCGTCGGCGCCCCGCCGTCGCTCGCGCCGACGCTTCATGCAGCCTCGATCTCGGTCGGCGCGCTTGTCCCCGAAGATGATCACGGTCGTGTTCGTGTTCTTCTTCCTGGCGCTCTTCGATTCCGTGGGCACGCTCGTCGGCGTCGGCGCGCAGGCCGGGCTGATGCGCGACGGCACGCTGCCGCGGGCGCGCGAGGCGCTGCTCGCGGATGCCATCGGCACAGTCGCCGGCGCGGCGCTCGGGCACGTCGACCGTGACGGCCTACATCGAGAGCGGTGCCGGCGTCGCGGCCGGCGGCCGCACGGGGTTGACGAGCCTCGTCACCGCCGCGCTGTTTCTGCTCTCGTTGTTCTTCTATCCGCTGGTCAAGACGATCGGCGGCGGGGTGTCGCAACAGGCGCGACGACGTTGTATCCGGTCGATCGCGGCGCCGCTCGTTCTGGTCGGCACGATGATGATCGGCGGCCTGCGGCACGTCGCGTGGGACGATCCGACGGAAGCCATTCCGGCGTTTCTCACGCTCGTGATCATGCCGCTCGCGGTCAGCATCACCGAGGGCGTGGCGTTCGGATTGATCGCGTACGCGGTGCTGAAGCTGGCGACCGGACGCCGCCGCGAGGTGCACGCGCTCGTGTACGTGTTCGCCGTGCTGCTGACCGCGCGATACATCTTCCTGCGGTAGTGCTATGATTTTATGTTCCCCCTGGGGCGGAGGAGCGAGAGCAGCAAGAAGGGCGAAGACAGTGGGAAGTGAGTCAGAGGGAAAAATCCTGCGATGGACAACCAGACCTACAAGGACGCAGCTGCTGAAGAAAGCGCGGAGAAATTCTGGGGACCGGCGGCATCAAGCCGCTCCAGGCGTCGATGGAAAACAACACCCGCCAGGGCGACATGGCGGATCAGGCCAGCGGCAACAACGAAGTCCACATCCAGCTGAAACTCAAGCAGACCGACGCGAAGATTCTGCAGGCGATCGAAGAAGCGCTGGTGCGCATCGACAAAGGGCACCTACGGCGTCTGCCGCGACTGCGGCGAGCCGATCGCGCGCCGCGCGGCTGAACGCCATCCCGTGGACGCGCGTCTGCATCAGCTGCAAGGAAAAGCAGAACTCGTGACCGATCTGCTGCGCGCTGCTGCAGGAGCTTCTACCGCGAGAAGCTCGACGGCACTGCTGCGGCATCAGGCCGGCGCGCGCCTCGTCGGCCAGTACGACGTCAACAACACGTACCAGTACATCGTCAACCGCGAGGAGACGCAGCTCTCGTGGGTGGCGTACCGCGATCGCCGAGCTCGGCGGGGTGACCACCGATGCGACCGAGCCCGAACGGCGCCCGGGCGGCAACGCGCAGGCGGCGGCTCGAACCGTCTTCGAAGAGGACGCGCGCGATGCGCAGGCGTTCGTGGATCGATGGAGGCCCCGCATCGACTCCATGGCCAACGCCCGCCACGCGAAGATGCTGCGCGTGGTCCTCGGCGAAGTGCTGGAGCAGAAGCGCTTCTTCGAACAGGCCCTGGCCGGACGCACCGATCTCCTCGGCCGCCGCGGCGAGGCGGTCGGGCCCTCGCACGGGGAAGTGCTGCCGTCGCGTTGGATCGAGTAGCCGTCGCGCTCGGCAGCAACCTCGGCGACCGCGCCGGGCATCTGAACCACGCGGTGTCGCGCCTGCAGAGCGTCATCCACAAGTTGCGCGTCTCCCGGTATCACGAGACGGCGCCTGTCGGCGTCACCGGACCGCAACCGCTGTACATGAACGCCGTCGCCGTGGGCCAGACGAGACTGACGCCGCGCGCGCTCCTCGACGCGCTGCTCGCAATCGAGCGCGAGCGCGGGCGGATGCGCCCGCATCCGAACGCGCCCCGGACGCTGGACCTCGACATCATTCTGTTCGGCGAACTGGTCTCGGAGGAGACCGAGCTGACGATCCCGCACCCGCGGTTCCGCGAGCGGCGGTTCGTCCTCGAGCCGCTCATCGAACTCGCACCGGAGCTCGTCGACCCGGTGACGCGGCTGACGGTCAGGGAATTGCTGGACCGAATGGCCTGACCGGCGCCGGCGGGGCAGGCGGCGCCGGAGGCGTGGGCGGGGCCGGCGGCGCCGGCGGCGGTGCAGGGGCAACGCTCACGGCTGGCGCAGGAGGTTCCGGCGGAGCCGGTGGGGCAGGCGGCGCAACCGCCCAGGCCCACGCGTCTCCCTTCTCCTTCCGCTTCTCCTTGTCCTTGTCGTCGTCCTGATGCGATCGCCACGGTCGCGACGGCGGCGTTCGGTCTCGGGCCGCGCCTCGCCAGGCCGCCGCAGCGCAATCGACCCGCTGAACGATTCGAGCTCCACGTGCGCGCTGCCGTTGCCGAGCGTCAACGTCACGCGCTTGTTGCGGCGTTCACGATCGCGGTCGTCGGTGCCGCCCGGTGGCGCAGGAAGCGGGAATGTGGCGCGGATCGACCCGTTGTAGGTGCGCGCCGACAGCGTGATGTTCGCGCGTTCCGGCACCGGCAGCGCAATCAGCCCGTTGTGCGTGGTCAGGCGGTAGAGGCCCTTGTCCTTCATCGGGCCGTCGTACGAGACGTTGCCGTTGACCGTATAGAGATCGACGCTCGTCGAATCGATCCGATCGAGGATGATGCTGCCGTTGGTGGACTCGGCGGACAGGTCACCGTTGATGTCGGCCAGCCTGATCCCTTCGTTGATCGCGCGGACTTCGACTCGGCCCTTCGCCTTCTCGAGCACGATGGCGCCCTGAACCGATTTCAGCGAGATGAACCCGGAGCCGCCGCGCACCGTGATATCGCCGTGTGTCGTCTCGACGGTGACGTCACCACCAACGCCTTCGGCCGTGACGTCCGCGTAGGTGCCGTTCACGGCGATGCTCATCCACGTGGGCACCGAAATCGTGTAATCGAGCGAGCGTGACGGCCCGCCCCGCGTGGAGCGCGACCGAACCGACAGCGTCTGGTCCGTCTGCTTGATGTCCACCGTCTCGCGGTCCGAGTGGTTCACTTCGACGCGCACGCTGTCCTTGTCCCAGGTCTTGATGATGACGTCGCCGGCGAAGTTGTTCACGCTCAGCTTCGTGCCCTTGGCCACCGGCACGGTCTGATCGGTCGCCACCGCCGCCATCGCCATCATGATCAGTTCAGCAATCATCTGGTCAAATCCTCAATCCGCAATCCGCATTCCGCAATGTCTAGTCCGTTTCCGCGAGTGCCGCCGCTCGTCGGAGCAGATCGAGCTTCCGGCGCCGCGCCTCGACCAGATGCCCGCTCAGGTATCCGTTCGCCGGGTCGGCGGCAAGCGCATCCCGCGCCTGCGCGATTGCCTGATCGATGATCTGCAGGTTGTGTTCGACGATGTCGATCGTGGCCTGGTCGAGCCGTCCGCGTCCGTTCTTCAGGGCCTTTTCGAGATCAACGACCGCGGCGTCGTACTGCGCATCCGCATAGCTCACGCGCTCGACGAGCGGCGCGCCTCCGCCGATGCCGGTGTCGGGGACGATCGACCGGGCGCCGCCGGCAGCCGGCGCGGGCGCTTGCGCGACGGGGGCAGGTGCCTCCGCCCGCTCGGTCAGCCGGACGGCGACGGTTCCCGACACGGCAATCAGCACGCCGGCGGCGGCGGCGAGCTGCGGCAGCGTGAACGAAACGCGCCGCGGCGGCGCGACGCGATCAATGCGGGCCGAGACGCCGGGCCACAGATCGCGCTGTGGAGGGCGGACGTCGAGTCCCTGCGCGCGCGCCACCACGCGCTTCAGGTCGTTCAGCACCTCGATGCACTCCGCGCATTCGCGCAGGTGTGCCTCGACGGCTGCCTGGTCCGCCGCCTCGAGTTCGCCGTCGAGATAATCCGACAGCTTGTCCGTCCATTCCTCGTGCATTGTCATGATCCGCTCAGATACTTGCGCATCAGCATCCGCGCCCGGTGCAGTTGACGCTTCGACGTTCCCGTCGTGATGTCCAGCATGGTGCCGATTTCACGATGTTTGTAGCCCTCGACGTCATGCAGGACGAAGATCTCGCGCGCTCCTGGGGGCAGTTGTTCGATCGCGGCCTCGAAGTCCACCTTCAGATCCGCACGGGCCGGGCCGACGGTCGCCAGGTCCAGCGCCGTCTGGTCGTCCGACATCCGTTCACGCTGGATGGCGAACGACCGGCGGCGTTCGATGACGACGTTGACCGCCAGGCGGTGCAGCCACGTCGAGAACGCCGAGTCCCCGCGGAACTGGCCGAGTTTCTGCCAGGTCCTGACGAAAACGTCCTGGGTGACCTCGTCGGCCTCCTGCGCGCCCAGCATCCGGCGCGTGAGGCTGTGAATTCGCGCCACGTGCGTGCGATAGAGGCGCTCGAATGCGGACGCATCCCCTCGCGCGGCCAGGGCCACGTCGCTGTCCATGCCCCGCTGCAACTGAACCTCGCCGGTCAGTGCCATCGTCCCGGTTGCCAACGTATCACCGTTACAACTGCTTGGATGAGGCGGGATACTGAAGGTTGAAAAGGGCTTAGGTCTCAGGGATGAGGGGCGAGAGAAGGGCTGACGGCTTAGGGCTTAGCCACGAGCCCGGAGCCCCGACCCTTAACCTTAGCCCTGTCTAATCCCTGATCCCTCAGCCCTAAGCCCTAGGCGGCGTACCCATTTCAGCGCCGCGGCGGGCTTCCACTCCCGCAGGTCGTCGAAGTACGAGTAGACGACCGGGGTGACCAGCAGGGTGAGGAGCAGGCAGAGGACCTGGCCGCCGAGGATGGTGACCGCCATCGAGGCCCTGGATCCGGCGCCGGCGCCCTTGCCGAGCGCGATGGGAATCATGCCCGGCGACGATCGCGATCGTCGTCATCAGGATGGGCCGCAGGCGGACGTGGTTGGCGCGGATGAGCGCCTCGTGCCGCTCGATGCCCTGCTCGCGCAGCGTGTTCGTGTAATCCACCTGCAGAATCGAATTCTTCTTCACGATGCCGAACAGCATCATCAGCCGATGGCGCTGTACACGTTGATGGTCATGCCGAACGCCATCAGCGCCAGCAGCCCCGCGGGAAGCGACAGCGGCAGCGACGTCATGATCGTCAGCGGGTGGATGAAGCTGTTGAACTGGGACGCGAGCACCATGTAGATGAACACGACGGCCAGGATCATCGCGATCGTGAAGTTGCTCGACGCCTCGGCCAGCGTCCGCGCGCTGCCGCCGAACACGGCCTGATAGCCAGGCTTCAGATTCAGCTCCTCGACCTTCGACGGGCGCTCGCGAGGACCTCGCCGAGCGGCACGCCCTGCAGGTTCGCGTTCACCGAAATCTGCCGCTGACGGTTGTAGCGATCGATCGACGCCGGGCCGTAGTCGCGGCGCAGCTGCGCCACGTCGCTGACCTTGACCGTCCGGCCGGGTCCCGCCGCGATCAGCAGGCTGTTGAGCGTCTCGATGTTGCGGTACGGCTCGTCCAGCCGGAGCAGGACCTTGAACTGATCGTCGCCGTCCTTGAACTCGGAGACTTCTTCGCCGCCGACCAGCGTCCGCAGGTCGTTCGCCAGCGTGTCGATGTTGACGCCGAGATCGGCGGCGCGCGCGCGGTCCACGTTGATGCGCAGCTCGGGCTGCGTCGCTTCGAAGTTGGTGTCGACGTCGACGACGCCGGGAATCTCGCGCACTTTGTCCATCAGCTGGACGGTGTACTGCTGCAGCTGCTCGATATCGGGTCCCTGAATCAGGATGTTGAGACGGTTGAAGCCGCCGCCGCCACCCCCGGTCCACCGCCGCCCGGACCACGGCCGCCCGACGAGGCGCCGGAAATGTCGGTTCCGCCCGAGACGCTGATCCGGGCGCCCTGGTATTTCCGCAGCATCTGCCGCGCGCCTGACCATCAGCTCCTGCTGCGAAATCTTCCGCTCCTCGAGCGGGACCATCATGATGTTGAAGTTCGCGAAGCCCGACGTTCACGTTCTGCATCACGCGCTGCAGCGCCGGCAGCGCGAGGACCTCCTTCTCGATCGGCTTGATGAATTCCTCGGTCCGCTGGTAGCTGGTGCCGCGCGGCAGCCGCACGTTGATGCTGAACTCGCCCTGGTCGTCATCGGGCACGAGTTCCTTGCCGACGTACGGGTAGAGGAACGACGGCGGACAGCACGACCGCCGCCGGCGATGCCGATCATGACCGCGCGGTGGGCAGCGCCCAGTGGAGCATGCGGCCGTAGGCGGCGTCCATCTTCGCGTAGCAGCCCGAGGACTTGGTGTTGGAGTGATCGGATCTTCGCGTCTTCGGGCCGCAGCCACATGGCGCACAGCGCCGGCGTCAGCGTGAACGACACGAACATCGAGAGCAGGATCGCCGCCGCCGACGTGATGCCGAAGCGAGTAGAAGTACCGGCCGATCTGGCCGGTCATGAACGCGACCGGCACGAAGATGACGACGAGCGACAGCGTGGTCGCCATGACGGCCAGGCCGATCTCGGCCGTCGCCTCGGCCGCGGCCTCCTTCGGCGTCACGCCTTTCTCCTCGACGAACCTGAAGATGTTCTCGAGGACGACGATCGCATCGTCGATGACGATGCCGGTCGCGAGCGACAGCGCGAGCATCGTCATGTTGTTCAGCGTGAAGCCGGCGAGCTTCATGAACGTGAACGTCCCGATGATCGACGCCGGGATGGCCAGTGCGGCGATGAACGTGACGCGAATGTTGCGGATGAACAGGAAGACGACGAGGCTCGCGAGGAAGCCGCCGAGGATCAGGTGGAGCTTGATGTCCTCGAACGAGCGGCGGATGAAGCGCGACTGGTCGTTGCCGATGCTGATCTGGATGTCGGCGGGCAGCTGCTGCTGGATCCGCTGCAGCTTCTCCTGCACGCGATCGACGACCTCGATGGTGTTGGTTCCCGACTGTTTGCGGACCTGCGACGCCGATCGCCGGGGTGCCGCTCGAGTCGCGTCGCGCTGCGCACCTCCTGCACGCTGTCGATGACCCGGCCGACGTCGCCGAACGTGATGACCGAACCGTCCTCGGTAGCGAGATGACGATGCGGTTGAAATCCTCGACGTTGCGGATGCGCCCCATGGTCCGGAGGGCGACTTCGGCGGCGCCGGTGATGAACTGGCCGCCCGGGATCTCGACGTTCTGGCGCTGGACCGCGCTCCGGACCTGATCGACGGTCAGCCCGTAGGCATTGAGGCGGTCGGCGTTCAGCAGCAGCTGGATCTCGCGTTTCCGCTCGCCGTTGTAGCCGACCGACCCGACGTCCTTGACCGTTTCGAGCTCCTGCTTGACCTGCTTCTCGGCGATCTCCGTGATCTCTTTCGGCGCGCGCGGACCGAAGACGGCGAATCCGAAGATCGGCTGCGCGTCGGGATCCATCTTGGTGATCTGCATCGGTCGCGTATCGCGCGGGAACTGGTTGACGATCTGTGCCAGCTTGTCGCGGACGTCCTGCGTCGCCGATTCGATGTCGCGTTCGAGCGTGAAGGTGATGGTGACGCGCGAGTTGCCCTGGTCGGAGGTGGCGCGCAGCTCGTCGATGCCGCTGATCGTGTTGACCGCCTCCTCGATGCGCTTGGTCAGCTGGGTTTCGATTTCTTCGGCGCTCGCGCCCGGCAGGTTGACCTGGACGGTCACGACCGGCGCATCGGTCTTCGGCATCAGGTCGAGGCCGAGCTCTTCGTACGAGACCGCGCCCAGCACGATGAGCGCCGCGGTCATCATGATCGCGAAGACCGGGCGCTTGACGCTGACGTCAGCGAGTTTCATTCGGGCACTCCTGACCGACCCGACCCTTTGGTCCCTTCCTCGTCCTCGTTGTGGGCCTGCTTGACGGACACGCCCGTGGCGAGCTGACTGAGGTTGGTCGTCGCCAGCGTCTCGTTGCCCTTCAGTCCGCTCGTGACTTCGACGAGCGGGCCCTGGCGAACGCCGAGGGTCACCTGCTGCTGCCGCGCCTTGTTGTTCTCGATGACGTAGACGGTGGACACGCCGGCCAGCGTCGAGACGGCGGCATCGGGCACGGCCAGGACGTCGCTGTCCACTTTCACTTCGGCGATGCCTTTGGCGAAGAAGCCCGGCTTGAGCACGCGGTCGGCGTTCTCGACCATCGCCTCGACCGGAAACGTCCGCGTCGCCTGATCGACGGCTGGGCTGACGTAGGCGATCTTGCCGACGAACATGCGATCCGGAAACGCTTCGACGGCGAACTGCACCAGCTGGCCGGGGCGGATCACGCCGGCGTAGCTCTCCTGGATGGCGGTCTTCAGCTTCAGCGGGTTCATCTGGACGATCATCGCGACCGGCGTGTTCTCGCGGATGTATTCGCCCGGCTGCACGAGGCGCTCGGACACCGAGCCGGCGACCGGCGCCCGCACCACCGCGTCGGCGACTTTCTTCTGCGCGAGCTCGAACGACGCGCGTCGATCCTGGAGCTGCGCTTTCAGGCTGCGGGCGTTCTCGAGCGCCGCCTGATAATTCGCCTCGGCGACCTTGAGCCGTGTGTCCGCCGTGTCGTAGTCCACCTTGGACATCAGCCCGCGGCCGTTCAGCTGTTCGGCCCGCTCGAACGTGCTGCGCGCATCGTCGCGGTTGGCCGCCGCCTGACGGACCAGCGCGACTTGCTCGTCGGGAGGCGGCTGCTTGTCCTGCGTGCGATCGATGCCGAGCTGCGCTTCGACCTGCCGCAGGGCGCTTTCGGCACGGTCGAGCGCGAGCTGCAGCTCGCGCGGCTCGAGCCGGACGAGCACGTCGCCCGCGCGCACCTCGGATCCGAGCTGCACGGGCACGTCACGCACGATGCCGGCGACCTCGCTGCTGACGCGCGCCTGATCGGGCGAAAGGAGTGTGCCCTGAAGGTCGACCTGCCGCTTGACCGTCACACGCTGCAGCCCCGTCGTCTGGACGGCGACGGCGGCGCCGCGTCCGCCTCCGCGACCTCCGCGCCCGCCACCCGCCTGACCGGACATGTTCTGACACGCAGTCAGCGCGACGGCGGCCGAGATCGAAAGAATTCCTAACTGCGCGTACCGCACGGGTTTACCTTTTTCTTATGCGTGGCAGACACAACGGCCGGGACAGCGCGCGGATCATCACGTCCTACGCGCTGCCTCGGCTGCTTTCAATCGATGGAATGGCCAGCGCCGGTTCGGTCGAGGCGCCGTGGACGTCGCGATGCGGTTCGGCGGCGGCCCTGGTCCGACGCTTCGCGAGCCGGAGACGCGCGCCTTCAATGTAGACGTAGTACACCGGCGTGATGTAGAGCGTCAGCAGCTGCGACACGAGCAAGCCGCCGACGACGGCGAGGCCAAGGGGCCGCCGCGATTCGGCGCCCGCGCCGAAACCGAGCGCGATCGGCAGCGTGCCGACGAGTGCCGACATGGTCGTCATCATGATCGGGCGGAAGCGCACGAGACAGGCTTCGTGGATGGCCTCGCGCGGCGATTTGCCGTGCTCGCGCTGCGCTTCGACGGCGAAGTCGACCATCATGATGCCGTTTTTCTTCACGAGTCCGACGAGCATGACGATGCCGACGAACGCGTACAGGCTCAGTTCGGTCTTGAACACGAGCAGCGTCAGCAGCGCGCCGAAGCCGGCGGACGGCAGGCCCGAGAGAATCGTCAGCGGGTGCGTGAAGCTCTCGTACAGGATGCCGAGCACGATGTAGATGACGACGACCGCCATGAACAGAATCAGGCCCAGGCCGCGCAGAGAGTCCTCGAACGCCTGCGCCGTGCCCTGGAACATGGTCGAAATCGTCGCCGGCACGGTGGCTGCGGCTGCCTGCCGGATCTCGGTGACCGCATCGCCGAGCGCGACGCCGGGCTTCAGGTTGAACGAAATGGTCACCGACGGCAGCTGACCGGTGTGACTCACCGTCAGCGGGCCGGCATCGGTTGACGTCGTCGCGACCGTATTCAGCGGGATCAGCGACCCACCGGACGAGCGGACGTAGAGCATCGACATCGCCGCCGGATCCTTCTGGAACTGCGGCGCGACCTGCAGGATGACCTGGTACTGATTGTTCGGCGCGTAGATCTGCGAGACCTGTCGTGTGCCGTACGCGTTGTACAGCGCGGTTTCGACCTGATTGACGTTCAGCCCGAGGGCCGAGATCTTGTCGCGATCCATCGTGACCTGCACCTGCGGATTCTTGATCTGCAGGTCGCTCGAGACATCTTCGATCCCGGGAATCTCGCGCACCTTCGCTTCGAGGATCGGCGCGTACTTGTAGAGTTCTGCAGTGTCGGTGTCCTGCAGCGTGAACTGGTACAGGCTGCGCGCGCCCTGCTGGCCGCCCAGGTTAATCGGCGGCTGGTTGACCATGTACACCCGCACGCCCGGAATCTGCGCGAGCTTGGGCCTCAGCTCGGCCATGATCTGATCGACCGATCGTTTCCGCTCTTTCCTGGGCCGCAGGTCGACGCTCACGCGGCCGTTGTTCAGTCCGCCGCCGCCGGGGCCCGCGCCCACATTGTTGCTGGCGCTCAGGATGTCAGGATCCTTCGCCACGATTTCGGCGACCTGCATCTGGTGCCGCACCATCTCGTCGAAGCCGATGCCCTGAATGCCCTCGGTGCTGATCATGAACCGGCCCTGGTCCTCGCTCGGGAGGAACCCCTTCGGGACCATCGTGAACAGGTAACCGGTGCCGACCACGAGGGCCACTGACACGGCCATTGTCACGGCGCCGAACCGCAGACTGAGACGGAGCGACCAGTCGTAGAGCCGCAGCCAGGCCTGGAACATCCGCTCCGTTACGTTGTAGAACCAGCCGTGCTTCTGCGTATGCGGCGGCTTCAGAAAGCGGCTGCACAGCATCGGCGTCAGACTGATGGACACGATGCCTGACACGAGAATCGCCACGCCAATCGTGACGGCGAACTCGTGCAACAGCCGCCCGACGACGCCGCCCATGAACAGGACGGGAATGAATACGGCAACGAGCGAGATCGTCATCGAGATGATCGTGAAGGAGATTTCCTTCGATCCGTCGAACGCCGCCCGCATCGGCGGCTTGCCCATCTCCATGTGACGCACGATGTTCTCGAGCATCACGATCGCGTCGTCCACGACGAAGCCGACCGATAGCGTGAGCGCCATCAGCGACAGGTTGTCGAGGCTGTAGTCGAGCAGGTACATCACCGCGAACGTCCCGACGATGGACGCCGGCAGCGCGAGACTGGGGATGATCGTCGCCGACAGGTTGCGGAGGAACAGGAAGATCACCAGCACGACGAGACCAATCGTCAGCAGCAGCGTGAACTTCACGTCGGCGACGGATTCGCGGATCGGAATGGATCGATCGGTGCGGACGTCGAGCGACAGTGATGCCGGGAGCTGCTCGCGGAACGTCGGCAGGAGCGCCTTGACCGCGTCGCACACCGCGACGACGTTCGTGCCCGGCTGCTTCTGAACGGCGAGGTAGATTGTCCGCTCGCCGTTGTACCAGGCGGCGCTCTTGTCGTTCTCGATGCCGTCGTAGACGTGCGCGACTTCGTTCAGTCTGACTGGGTTGCCATTGCGATACGTAATGATGGTCGGACCGTAGGCCATGGCGCGGAGCAGCTGACCGTTGGCCTGCACGACGAACGTCTTGTCCTCGCCGTACATCGTTCCCGTCGGCAGGTTCACATTCGCGTTGATGATCGAGTTGGCGACTTCGTCAATGCCCAGGCCGTGCGCCGCGAGTTTGCGCGGATCGACGTCGATCCGCACCGCGTACTTCGCGGCGCCGAACACGTTCACCTGCGCCACGCCGCTCACCATCGAGATGCGCTGCGCAATTGTCGATTCGGCGTACTCGTCGATCAGCGACAATGGCAGCGTCTGCGAGTGCAGCACCAGGAACAGCACCGGCTGATCACCGGGATTGACCTTCTGGTACGACGGCGGCGCCGGCATCTGCGGCGGCAACTGGCGCGCGGTCTTGGCGATCATCGCCTGGACATCCTGCGCGGCGGCGTCGATGTTCCGGCTCAGATCGAACTGCAGCGTGATGAACGTGTTGCCTTGTGCGCTCGTCGAATTGATCGAATTCAGTCCGGCGATCGTCGCGAACTGTTTTTCGAGTGGGAGCGCGACGGCCGACGCCATCGTCTCAGGGCTGGCGCCCGGCAGGCCGGCGTTCACCTGAATCGTGGGAAAGTCGACCGTGGGGAGGTCGCTCACCGGCAGCAGCCGGTACGACATCGCGCCGAAGACGATGATCCCGAGGACGATCAGCGTCGTCGTGACCGGGCGCTTGATGAACAGGGCTGACAGGTTCATGAGGCCGCCTTCTGCGCGTTCTTAATGCTGACGCGACTGCCGGGAATCAGGCGAAGCTGCCCATCAGTCACGATGGTCTCGCCGCCCTTCACGCCGGTGCTGATGATCGATTCATCGTTGTGTGTTCGCGCGACCGTGACCGGTCGCAGCTCGACGGTTTGATCGGCCTTCACGACGTAGACGTAGGTGCCCTGCTGTCCGCTTTGGACCGCCGTCGTCGGTACGACGATCGCGTTGTGATCCGTCGTCAGCGTGACGCTGACGTTGACGAACTGTCCGGGCGTCAGCCGCCGATCTTCATTCGGAAACGTGCCTTTCACCTTGATCGTGCCGGTCGTCGCGTCGACCGCGATGTCGATGAAGTCGATCTTGCCGGTCGACGCCCGGCCTGTGTCGTTCGGCGCGCGCGCCTCGACGCGCAGCGTGCCGGCCGCCATGTACTGCTTGAACTGCGGCAGCATCGCCTCGGGGATCGCGAACGTGACGTACACCGGTGAGATGCGATTGATGGTGATGATCGGTGTCGTATCGTTGGCGCGAACGAGGTTGCCTTTGTGGATCTGCAGCAGACCAGTGCGCCCGCTGATCGGCGCCTCGATGGTTGCGTAGTCGAGCTGCAACTGGGCGCTCTCGACCGCTGCACGATCGGCGCCGACGGTCGCGTCGAGCGACAGGGCCTGCGTCTTGAACTGATCGACCTGTTCGCGGGTCGCAATGCCGCGCCTCAGGAGATCGTCGTAGCGGACAGCAGACGCGCGCGCATTCTGGGCCTGCGCCTCGTCGCGCTGCAGGTTGGCCTGCGCTTGGAGCAGCGCGGCTTCGAGCGGCCGCTTGTCCAGCGTGAAAAGCACCTGGCCCTGCTCGACTTCGTCGCCTTCCTTGAAGTTGACTGACGTTAGCTCGCCCGTGATTTGCGAGCGCACCGCAACGGTTGACGCCGCGATGACGGTGCCAATGGCCTGCACGTCGAGCGGGACGGCCTTCTGTTCAACGGTGGCCGTCGTCACGGGCACCGGTGGGTTCTGGCCACCACCGCGACCGCCGCCGGGGCTCGGCGTCTGCTGCAAGGCCTCGCCCGAACACCCCGACACCAGCGCCGCGACGGACAGAACGGACATCAACGAGAGAATTCGCATGGGCTATTCGAACCGGAGCGCGTCGATGGGATCGAGCGCTGCGGCCTTCCGCGCCGGATAGAAACCAAAGAACACGCCGGTGATGGCCGCGAATCCGAACGCGACGACCACGGCCTGCGGCGACACCGCCGTCGGCCACGACATCCACAACGTCACACCCCGGGACAACGCAAAGCCGAGCGCGATGCCGATCGCCCCGCCGAACAGGCTCAGGACGACGGCTTCGACCAGGAACTGCAGGAGCACGTCGCGCCCTCGCGCGCCTATCGCCATACGCAGACCGATCTCGCGCGTCCGTTCGGTCACGGACACGAGCATGATGTTCATGATGCCGATGCCGCCCACGAGCAGCGACACGCCGGCAATGCTCGCGAGCAGCGCCGTCATGGTCTGTGTCGCCTGGACGCGCACGCTCGCCATTTCCTCCATGGTGCGGACCATGAAGTCGTCGGGATCGCCGGGTTGAATCTTGTGACGGAACCGCAGCAGCGTCGCGATGCGATCCGCCGTCGGACTCGTGTCGGTCGCCGACGTCGCCGAAACGGTCACGTTTTGGATAAACGTGATCCCGCGCAGCTTCTTCATCACCGTCGTGTACGGAACGAAGACGACGTCGTCCTGATCCGTGCCCATGCCGGACTGGCCCTTGCTCGACATCACGCCGACCACCGTGAACGGCTGGTTGTTGATCCGGATGACCTGACCCACGGGATCCAGATCGCCGCCGAAGAGCTGATCGCGCACGACCGTGCCCATGACAGCGACCTTCGACGCTGTCGCGACGTCCACCGGCGTGAAGAACGATCCCTGGATCGTCGGCCACGATCGGATGAGCGGCAGGTCCACGTCGGTGCCTTGAATCTGGGTGCCCCAGTTCTGGTTGCCGGCGACGACCTGGCCGCGCGTGTTGACGCCGGAGGCCTTGTACTGGACGCCCTGCACCTGCTGGATCGCCGCCGCGTCGTCGGGCGTCATCGTGCTGGCGTTGCCTTGGCCCTGCCTGACGCCGCCCTGCGAGAAGTTGCCGGCGCTGACCATGATCATGTTGGTCCCGGCCGCCTGGATCTGGGACTCGATGGACGACTGCGCGCCGGTGCCGAGCGCGACCATCGTGATGACCGCGGCGACGCCGATGATCATGCCGAGCATAGTCAGCGCGGTGCGCATCTTGTTGCGGGCGAGGGCCTTCAGCGCGATCCGGAGGATCATCACTAGTGACATGGGGCCAACTTCTTTTCACTGGCGGCGGGGTCCCACCCCCGCCGCGTTCTGACGCTGATGCCTCGCCCGGGCTTCACGGGCCCTCGCGGTGCATGGCCGCGGCGCCGCTGTCGCTGTTCGGAGCGCGACGGCTTTAGCCGAGCGTTCATACGGCCTCCGCGGGTTGTGGAAGGCTCGCGAGCTCCTCCGACGCGTTGCGACGACGAGTGACCGTACGATCGGCGACGACCTGGCCGTCGCGGAACGACACGATCCGCGTGGCGTACTCGGCGATATCCAGCTCGTGCGTAATCAGGATGACGGTGATGCTCCGCTCGAGATTGAGCCTCTGGAAGAGCCCCATCACTTCGATGCTGGTCCGGGTATCCAGGTTCCCGGTCGGCTCGTCCGCCAGGAGAATCGACGGGTTGTTGATGAGCGCGCGCGCAATGGCGACACGCTGTTGCTGACCGCCTGAAAGCTGGTTGGGATGGTGGTCGAACCGTTCACCCAGACCCACGGCTTCGAGCATCTCCTTCGCCCGCTTGTGCCGCTCCGCGGTTTTCATGGACGCGCCGTAGAGGAGCGGCAGCTCGACGTTGTCGATCGCGGATGTTCGCGAGAGCAGATTGAAACCCTGGAACACGAAGCCGATCTTCCTGTTGCGCACCGCGGCGAGGGCGTCCTTGGACATACGGGACACGTCCTCGGCATCAAGAAAGTACTGCCCCGACGTGGGCCGATCGAGACAGCCGATGATGTGCATGAACGTCGATTTGCCGGACCCCGACGGGCCGGTCACCGCGAGAAACTCGCCGCGCTGCACTTCGAGGTTCACGCCACGCAGCGCGCGCACCTCGTGCTCGCCGACTTTGTAGGTCTTGACGAGGTTCTTGACCGCGATGACGGCGTCGCTCGGCATCAGCGTCCGCCCCGGCCTCCGGCGCCGCCGCCGAATCCGCCGGGACCACGGCCGCCCGGCAGAAGCGGATTTCCGGTCCCCGTTCCAGTGGCTGTCGTCCGTGTAGTGCCGACGCCGGTGATGCCCGTCACGACTTCTGTGTTCTGCTGGAGGTCGCCGCTCAAGAGCTCGGTGTTCGTGCCGTCGGTGATCCCCAGACGAATGTTCACGGATTTCAATTGGTGCTCGACGAAGAGCCAGGCGCGCCCGCGTGATTCGACAGGCGGCAGGGGCGCAAACAGCGCATCGATCGTCTCGGCCTGTTTTGCGTCGCCGCCCTTCGGTTTCGTCGAAGTCTTCTTGTCGGGTTTGGGTGGAAGCGCTTTTTCGAAGTCGCTCGTGTCCACGCCGCGATCTTTCATGCGCGCGATGAACTGCTGCTGCTCGTCGGGCGACATCGCCTTGAAGCGCTCCATCCTTTTTTCCACTTGCGCCGGGGCTGATGCCTCATTCGGGCTACCCAGGCCCTCTCTCGGCATGGCCGCGGGCGCTCCGTCCGGCGACCCGCTGGCTCTGCCAGGCTCCCTCGACCCACTAGCCCCACCCGATCCGCCTTGTCCGCGCGAACCTCTCCCCGCGAATTGCACCTCGGGTGGCACAGTCTGATTGAATGCCGCAAACATTTCCGATGTGGGCCGGAATCGCAGCGCAGTGTTCGGCACACGCAGGACATCGGTCTTCTTATTGATTTCGACCTTCACGTTCGCCGTCATGCCCGGCTTCAGCTTCAGCTGCGCGTTCGGGACGTCGATGACCGTGCCGTACGTCGTGACGTTCTGGACGACGACCGGTTGAAGGCGAATCTGCGCGACCGTCCCGTGGAAGTCCTCGGTCGGGTAGGCGTCGACGCGAAACGTGACGTGTTGTCCGGGGCGGATGCGTCCCACGTCCGCCTCGTCGATGTTCGCGTTGACCTGCATCTTGGTCAGGTCCGCCGCGATGATGAAGAGCGTCGGGGCTTGCATGCTGGCGGCCACCGTCTGCCCGACGTCCACGCTGCGCTGCGTGATGATGCCGTCGATCGGCGCTTCGATGATGGTGTGATCGAGGTTCACCTGGTTCTGATTGACCGACGCCTCCGATTGCTTCACCGACGCCTGGACCTGCGTCACGGTGGCCTGCTGCGATGCCAGCGTGGCCTGCGCGGAATCGACCGCGATCTTCGCTGCGTCGAGATCGCTTTGCGGCAGCAGGCTCCGCTCGGCGAGCTCCTTGGCGCGCGTGTACTTCTGTTGCGAGTCGGTCAGCATGACCTGGGCCCGGTTGAGATCGCTCTGGGCCTTGGTGATGTTCGCCTGGGCCTGCGCCAGGTTGGCTTTCGCCTGCTGCAGCTGCGCGTCGAAGAGCGACGGATCGAGCCGCGCGATGACTTGCCCCTTCTTGACGATTGAATTGAAATCGGCGCCGAGCCACGAGATGTTCCCGGACACCTGGCTTCCCACCTGCACCGTGGTGACGGCCTGCAGCGTGCCCGTCGCGCCGACGGTGTCGACGATGTCGCCCCGAGTCACCGGGGCGCTATTCACCTGCGGTTCGGTGCCGCCGCGCTTGAAGTAGTACGCGCCCGCGCCGGCACCGATGGCCGCGATGAACAGGAAAACGGTAATCGCTCGTTTCATGACTCGTTGGTCGCTGTTTCCCGTGCCTGCCTTTACTGTTGGCGCGTGGTCGTATTCACCGTGTTCGCCGCGGTGTTCGCCGCCGTCGACAGCGCGTTGCCCGTTGCGCCGCCGGCGTTCAGCAGCGTCACGTTCAAGCTGCCGAGCGTCGTCTGCTGCAGGCGATCGAGCTCGACGAGCGACTTCCGGTAATTCAGCACCGCCTGGAGTTCGTTGTTCTGTGCCGTCGCAAGGTCGCGTTGCGACTGGATGACGTTGTAGTTCGTGGACATCCCGACCTCGAACTTGCTCTGTTCGGCTTCGAGCTGCTTCTGGGCCAGCTCGCGCGCCGCCTGCGCCGCCTCGACGCGATCGACGTTGCTCTGCGCCGTGACCGCGGCGTTGGTGACCTCAGTCGCGACCTGCAGCTCGATTTGTTTCATCTGCGCGTTGACCTGGTTCAGCTGCACCTTCGCACGCGCCACGGACGCTTCCTGAGAGCTGGCGCCCAGCGGATACGAGAAATTGATCTGCGCCGTCCAGCGGGGATTGCCGCCATTGAACAGCGAGCTCAGCGAGTCACCGTAGCCACCGGGGATGACGCCGTTCGGCACGCGATTCACTCCGGTACCTGAACTCAGGATCGTAGGTGTACTGGGATCCGCCGAGCCCAACCAATCCGTACGTGCCGACGAAGTCGAGCTGCGGCTTGAGCTGGTTGTTCAAGTACTTCAGCGTGACGTCATTTTCCGTGACCGTCTTGCGCGCGATGTCGAGGTCCGTTCGTTCGGCCAGGGCGCGCCGCACCACGGCGTCGACGTCGATCGCCTCAGCGCGGAACTCCGGTCGATCGACGGGATCGAGCTGCGCATTCCAGTTCACGTCCTGCGTGCCGTTGACGATCAGCCGCTTGAGCGCGAGCTCCGCGGTGTTTCGTGTCTGCACGGCCACGGCGAGGTTCTGCTTGGCCGTTGCTGACTGCGACTGGGCCTGGACGACGTCGATCGGCGCCATCGTGCCGACCTCAACGCGCGTCTGGTTGTCCTTCACGAGCTGATCGGCCAGCGTCACCGACTGCTGGGCCACGTCGACCGCCTGGACAGCGAACACGTAGTCCCAATACGCGCTACGGACGTTCGACAGCGTGTTAGTGATCGTCGAGCGAAGCTGAACGTCCGAGATGTCGCGATTGATTTTCGTCACCGCGAGCTGCTGACGGGTCGAGTCGATGTTGAAGTTGCGCAGCAGGGGCTGCGTATAGGAACCTGACCAGAACGTGTTGTAGGTCGGGTTGTAGAGCGTGTTCAAGCTGGTCGTGGTGTTTCGATTGTTGTTCAGTCCCACCGTGAACGCCCCGCCACCCCACGGCACGCTCTGAGCGATGCCGCCGTTGAACACCGTCGACCCTGTGATAATCGGGACGCCTGCGAATGACGATCCTTGAACGGACGAAGAGTTGGGCGTTGTCTGGGACGTCCCGCTGAACGTCGAGGTCAGCGACGGGTGATACACCGTCCGGATGCTCGCGATGGCGATGTCGTTGATCTCCGGGTTGAGCCGCTGCACGGCGATATCGAGGTTGCGATCCAGCGCGAACTTGACCGCGTCGTCCAACGTCAACCTGACGACCGGTCTCGACTGGCCCGGCGCCCGCGTTTGCGCCGCCTGGTCACCCGGTACGGTGCCGCCGGACCCGATGCTGTCCGCCGCCTGTTTGATCAGTTCCTGAATCCGCGCCTCGGACAATTGCGCGTGTGCCGGTACCGCGACGCAAAGCGCCAGTGCCGCAGTCACCATCGAACGAATTCCACTCGATCTCATTGCCATTCTCTCCATCGCTCGGCTAGCCTCGCGGGCTTTGTCCCCCGCTCGGCTGAAACCTCACGCTCGTCATGACGCTCGGCTAAGGCCTCGCGCTCCTCGTTTCTCTTACCGGCTCGGTTTCGGCCGGTGATCCTTTTCCCACTGGTCGTGCAATTTGTTCAGCTTGACGCGCTGCTCGGGCGACAGAACCTGCCGCATGTGCAGCAGCATCAGCGTCCGCATCTTGTTCATGTTGGCCCGGATGGCTTCGACCCTGTCGACCTGCCTCGTAACGGCGGTCTCGTCCGCGTTGGCCGCTATCATCTTCGACAGTTCTTCTTCCTGCGCGTCGAGCTCCGTTTTCTTCTGGCGGAGCGTCGGAATGGTCTGCTGGAAGACCGCGTCGATTCTGGTGCTCTGATCCGTTGTCAGAGAAAGGTCCCGCTGGAACTGCGGATCGCGCCACCAGGGGAAGCCGAACGATTGGCCGTGCAGGGCCGTGCCGAGCACCAACACCACGAGAATGCCCGTCAGACAACCTCGCCAGGACCCATTACTGAGCGTCATTCGTAAACCTCTGAATATACAGTTCTTTGAGGGATTACGACGGACTCCCGGCGGCCATTTAACCGAATGACAATCTTTTACGAGAATCAAACGATTTCGGCGGTGGGTCTACTGACAGAAACCTTCCAGTTTCGCGATCACCGCACCGACGAGGTTATCTGGCGTGGATGCTCCTGATGTCAGCCCGACCGTGACGGGACCCTCCGCGCGGAGCCAGCCCGTTGTTTCAAGCTCGGCTTTGGATCCGACCGGCCGATGGCGGATGCGGTCCGGGGAGAGCAGGCAATCGGGATCGGCGACGTGAAAGGTAGGGCGTGTCTCGGCACAGATGCGTGCGAGATTGGCGGTGTTGCTGCTGTTGTAGCCGCCAATCACCACCATGAGATCCACGGGGGTCTCCCTGAGCAGGGCGACGACGGCGTCCTGGCGGTCCTGCGTGGCACTGCAGATGGTGTCGAAGGCCTGGTAGCGCCTGTCGAACTCCTTAGGTCCGTAGCGTTCGAGCATCGCCGCGCGCAGCCTCTCGCCGATCTCGAGCGACTCGCTCATGAGCATCGTCGTCTGGTTCGCCAGGCCGAGGCGCTGCAGGTCGCGATCGGGCTCGAAGCCGGCCGAGGCGGCCTTCCCGAACGTCGCCATGAATTCAGCGGGGTTCCCGCCACCGCGGACATAGGCGCAGACGGCAGCGGTCTCCTTGAGATCGTAAACCACGAGATACCGGCCGCCGTACTCGACGGCGTGCGACGCCGTCGCCTGCGTTTCTTCGTGCCACATCTTGCCGTGAATGATCGACGTGTAGCCGCCCTCTGCGTATCGACGAACGTTCTTCCACACATTGAGAACAGATCCACACGTGGTGTCGACCAGCGTGGCGCCGCGTCGATCGAGCTCCTGCAGCATCGCCACGGTGACGCCGAACGCGGGCAGAATCACGACGTCGTCCGGGCCGAGGCGTTCGATGGATCCCGGCTCGTCGCTGAGGAAGCCGATGCCCATTGACCGGAGCTTCTCGTTGACGTGCGGGTTGTGGATGATTTCGCCCGTCAGGTACACCGGGCGGTCGGGAAACCGTTCGCGCGTCTGGTACGCGTAATCGACTGCGCGGTCCACGCCGTAACAGAAGCCGAACTCGCGCGCCAGGTGCACGGTCAGGCGGCCCGCGCGGTACGTGAAATCCTCGGCCTTGATGCGCTCGACAATGCCGCTGTGGTAGCTGTCGGCCAGCATGCCGGCGACCGCCTGTTTGAGGTCGAGGCCTTTTCGGAAAATCAGCGAGGGCATCGAATCGGATCTTACCGCGTGGTGACCTCGCGCACGTGCGGGGTCAGCGCGTCGAAGGCGACGAGCTCGCGCGTGTGCGGGCGCTCGAGCGCGACTTCGAGATCCGAGAAGAATGCATCGTCAGCGGACGACTGCGAAGGGTTGAGACTTCGCGGGGCGACCGGCGCCGTTCGCGCGAGTGTCTGTTCGATGCCGCGGGGATGCGAACCGTAGCGAAATCCGGCGCCGACGGCGACGCCGACGAAGAGCCCGGCCGCCGCCGCCGCTGCAATCCATCGTGGCGCGCCATGAGACCCCGGTGCGCTCATCGTGCGTCGGACCAGTCGGCTCGGGAAACTGATGACGCGTGCCTGCCGGCCGACGTGCTCCAGGCGCCTGGTGATTTCCTGCTGCTGCTCGCGCAGCCTTTCCGGCGTGAACACCGCGTCAGCGTCGGACGCGCACTCCTCGCGAAGACCGTTCATGAAGCCGGCGAGATCGGCGTAACGGACCGCGCATGCCTCACAGTCGGCGAGATGGTCCGCGGCAGGCGGATCGATCGCCTCGCCGTTGTGGTGGGCCAGGTAACAGTCGAAGAGTTGCTCTTCGGGGAGATGCGCCTGACGGGTCACGACTTGCCTCCCAGTAGTCCGCGAAGCTTCCTGGCTGCCCGGAACAGATGCACCCGCACGGTCGACTCGTTCAGCCCGGTGATCGCGCTGATCTCCTTGGGCGTGCAGTCGCCGTACTGGCTCAGCATGAAGACCGTCCGCTGACGCCCGTCGAGCCGATCGACGGCCGCCGCAATCTTGGCGCGGCGTTCGCGCGCCAGGAGTTTCTGTTCGGGATCGACCCGCGGACCGGCCGCGGAGACCCGCGCCTCGTCCGCGCTGGAGATCTCCCCGCCGACGAACCAGCGGTCGCGGCGAATGCGCGCCTTGCGCCGATCGAGGCAGCCGTTGACCAGAATCTTCGTGAACCAGACCTCGAACGGCCACGCTTCCCGGTACGACCCGATGTGGGTGAATACCTTGACGAAGGCATCCTGGACCGCTTCGTCGGCTTCGCCGGGATCCCGGAGGTATTGATACGCGATGCGAGCGGCGCGGCGCTGGTGGCGGGTGACGAGATCGCCGAAGCGCTCGCGCGCCTCGTCCATGTTCCCCGGGGCTCCGCGCTCGACCAGACCTCGAATCTCGACGGCGATCCGTGTGTCCTCGTTGAGTGCCGCTGCCGGTGCACCACCGGCACGACGGACGGACGAGGTCCCGGGGCCGGTGACGTCCGTTGCCGTTTCGTGAAGCGGTTTGTGGTCTGCACTCATACGGGCATTACGATCAGGTCCGCCAAGCGTTTACAGTGTACCGCAAGTGTCACAATTGATTGACTCGACCGATCCCGGCGAGTACGATGTCCGGATTCCGCGTATGTCGCTCAACAGGAATATTTTAGGAGACTCCGGGCCCCCGGGGAGCAATCGATGAGTACGGAAGTCGAGCGAGGGCTGGACCTCGAGCGCAACGGGATTGCGAGCGACCGCGTGCGCTGGAATCTGTCGACGGCCGTGCTCTACGAGGAATCGGTTCGCCGGGGGGAAGGCGTCATTTCGGCGGACGGCCCGCTGGTCTGCCGCACCGGTCAGCACACCGGGCGATCGCCCAACGACAAGTTTGTGGTGCGCGAGCCGTCGAGCGAGCGTCACGTCGATTGGGGCAAGGTCAATCGTCCGATGGGTCCGCAGCAGTTCGAGTTGCTGCACGCCGACTTGCTGCAATCGCTGGGCGGCAAGGATCTGTTCGTTCTCGATTGCCACGCCGGCGCGGATCCGACGTTTCGCCTGCCGGTGCGCGTCGTCAACGAATTTGCCTGGCACAACCTGTTCTGCCGGAATCTGTTCATCGACGATCCGGCCGCCGGCGCCGCGGGGGCGCCTCAGTTCACCGTCATCGACGCGCCGAACTTCCAGGCCGACCCGGCGAGGCACGGCACGAACTCGGCTACGGTCATCGCCGTGCATTTTGGTAAGCGCCTCGTCCTCATCGGGGGCACCAGCTACGCCGGCGAGATGAAGAAGTCGATTTTCACGGTCCTGAACTACCTGCTCCCGTTGCAGAACGTGCTCTCGATGCATTGCTCCGCGAATGTCGGGCCTGCCGGCGACGTCGCCCTCTTCTTCGGATTGTCGGGCACGGGCAAGACGACGCTGTCGAGCGATCCGGATCGGGGACTCATCGGCGACGACGAGCACGGCTGGAGCGACCACGGCGTCTTCAACTTCGAAGGCGGCTGCTACGCGAAGACGATTCGGCTGTCGGCGAAAGCCGAGCCCCAGATCTACGCCACGACCCGGCGATTCGGCACCGTGCTCGAGAACGTCGTCGTCGATCCGGAGACGCGTGCCCTGAACCTGGACGACGATCGGTTCACGGAGAACACCCGGGCGGCGTATCCGATTTCCTTTATCAGCAACGCCGTGCCGTCCGGGCAGGGCGGTCACCCGCGAAACGTGGTGATGTTGACGGCGGATGCGTTCGGCGTGCTGCCGCCCATCGCGCGTCTTTCGCCCGCGGCGGCCATGTTTCATTTCCTCTCCGGGTACACCGCGAAGGTGGCAGGCACTGAAAAAGGCGTCACGGAGCCGAAGGCGACGTTCAGCACCTGCTTCGGCGCACCGTTCCTTCCGCTCGCGCCGGGAATGTACGCGCGGATGCTCGGTGAGAAAATTGCGCGTCACGGCGCGCGCGTCTGGCTCGTCAATACCGGGTGGAGCGGCGGGGCCTACGGCGTCGGCAAACGCATGGAAATCGCGCACACGCGCGCGATGATTCGCGCGGCGCTGTCGGGCGCGCTCGACGACGTTCCCTGCGAAAAGGATCCGATCTTCAACCTCGAGATTCCGAGGGCGTGCCCTGACGTCCCGGCATCGGTGCTGCGTCCGAGGGACACCTGGTCGGACGGCGCGGCGTATGACGCGCAGGCGCGCAAGCTCGCTCGCATGTTCCGCGACAACTTCAAGACGTTCGAATCGAGCGTCGGAACCGACGTCCTCGCGGCCGGTCCCAACGCCTGACAGCGGCCGCCCGCGCGCCCAGCATGCGCTTCGAACCCGTCATCGGCCTCGAGATCCACGCGCAGCTCCTGACCGCCTCGAAGATCTTCTGCGGCTGCAGCACGACGTTCGGCGCCCCTCCCAACACCCACGTCTGTCCCGTGTGCCTCGGGTTGCCCGGTGCGCTGCCGGTGCTGAATCGCGCAGCCGTCGATGCCGCCATCAAGGCCGCCCTTGCGCTGGACTGCAGGATTCACGAAACCTCGATCTTCGCACGCAAGAACTACTTCTATCCCGACCTGCCGAAGGGCTACCAGATCTCGCAGTACGAGCGGCCGCTCGCGACCGACGGGCTGGTCGCGGCCCGCAGTGACTACTGGGCGCCCGACTATGACATCCGGATCAAGCGCGTGCACATGGAAGAGGACGCCGGGAAGCTCCTGCACGAAGGATTCCGGGATTCTGATCGCAGCAGCTACGTCGACCTGAACCGGGCGGGCACGCCGCTCATCGAAATCGTGACCGAGCCGGATCTCCGGACGGCGAAAGACGCGGCTGCATTCTTCGCTTACCTGCGCGAGCTGCTCGTGGCCATCGGTGTCAACGACGGCAACATGGAAGAGGGCAGCTTGCGCTGCGACGCGAACGTGTCCATTCGCGCGGCTGGCGACACGGCGCTCGGCGTCAAGGCGGAGATCAAGAACCTGAATTCATTCCGTTTCGTCGAGAAGGCGATCGACTTCGAGATCCGTCGGCAGGAGCAGGAGCTTCGCGACGGCGGACGCATCGTCCAGGAAACGCGTCTGTGGGACGCGGCTGGAGGACGCACGTTTTCGATGCGAAGCAAGGAGGAGGCGCACGACTACCGGTACTTTCCGGAGCCGGACCTTCCGCCGCTCGTCGCGACGCCGGCCCGCGTCGAGGCGATTCGGCGGTCGATGCCCGAACTGCCGGCCAGTCGTCGCCGCCGCCTGCGATCGGAGCTCGGCCTCCCCGAAAGCGACGTCGTGGCCCTGACCATGAAGCCGGGGCTCGGCGTGTACTTCGAGGAGATGGTCAAGGGTGGTGCGCCAGCCAAGCCGTCGGCGAATCTCGTCATGGGTGTGATGCGTTCGAAGATGAACGATCTCGGCATCGAGGATGTCGGCGCGATCCGTGACAAGGTTCCACCGTCCGCGCTGGCCGGCCTCGTCGAGTTGACCGAGCGCGGCACGATCAGCCACACGGTCGCCAAGGACGTCTTCGGGAAGATGTATGCGTCGGGACGATCCGCGCGCGAGATCGTGGAAGCGGAAGGCCTTGCCCAGATCGACGACGAGTCGCAGATCGTGACGGCGATCGCCGACGTCCTGCTGAGGAACGCCGACGCGGTCGCACAAGTTGCCGCCGGCAAGTCGAACGCGTTCGGGTTCCTGGTCGGGCAGGTCATGAAGGCCACTGGAGGCAAGGCCAATCCGCGGCGCGTGAACGAGCTGCTGAAGAAGGCGCTCGGCACGTCGTGAGCAGGGGCGCGAGCGGAGCCATGTTATGCTGGCCCCACTCCAACTGACGGCCAACCGCGTGGGTGTACAGGCAACGTGATAGAAAGCGTCAAGCTTTCGAAGCTTTACAAGCGCGGCGTGTACGCGCTGCGCGGACTGACTCTCACCATCGACAAGGGCGAATTCCTGTTCCTCACCGGCCCGAGCGGCGCCGGAAAATCCACGTTCCTGCGGCTTCTGCTCCGGGAAGAACTCCCCAACGAGGGCGAGCTGCGTGTCATGGGCAAGGACCTGCAGACGCTCAAACCCTCGCAGGTCCAGGCGTACCGGCGCACCGTTGGCTTCGTGTTCCAGGATTTTCGTCTCATCCCGCGATTCACCGTCTTCCAGAACGTCGCGTTCGTGATGCGGGTGCTCGGCCTTCCGCTCGCGACGCAGCAGCGCAAGACGTTCCAGGTGCTCAAATGGGTCGGCCTTCAGCACCGCATGAACGCGCTTCCTGAAGAATTGTCGGGCGGCGAACAGCAGCGGGTGGCCATCGCGCGGGCACTCGTCAACGATCCGCAGCTCGTGCTCGCGGACGAACCCACGGGCAACCTCGATCCCGACCTGTCGCTCGAGATCATGAACCTCTTGCGCGAGGTCAATGCGCGCGGGACGACGGTGGTCGTCGCCACGCACGACAGAGAGCTCATTCGTCGCGTGGGCCGACGTGCCGTGACGCTCGACCACGGCAGAATCGTGGAGGTCGCGTGACGCAGGCGCTGCGCTACGCATTCGACGAAGCGGTCCGCAGCCTCTGGCGCGGCCGGCAGTCCGGTCTGTTGTCGGCCGCCACGATCGCCCTTGCGCTGTTCGTGCTCGGCGCGTTTCTCCTCGTCACGGCCAACCTCGAGCGGCTCGGGAATGAATGGAGCCGCGCCGCGGAGATGTCCGTGTATCTGAAGGACGATATGGCACCGCAGGAGCGGGCCAACATCGAGCGGCTGCTGGCCGCGAGCGATCTCGTGACCGCGAAGGAGTACGTCTCGAAAGCGGATGCGCTGTCCCGATTCAAGCAGACGTTCGCGGATCTGGCGGGCGCCGTGGACGGGCTCGGGGAGAACCCGCTCCCGGCCTCCTACGAGGTCCGGCTCCGCGCCGGCGCCGATGGGACCGCGTCCGCGGCGGCGCTCGATGCCCTCGCCTCGAATCTGCGGCAGACGGCCGGCGTCGCAGATGTCCGCTACGACCGGCAATGGCTCAGCCGTGTGATCTCGGCCATCGGCGTCGTCCGGACCGTGGGGCTCCTGCTCGGGGGGCTGCTCACGATCGCGGCCGCCTTGACCGTCGCCAACGTCGTCCGTCTCGCCCTTTACGCGCGCCGCGACGAGCTCGAGATCATGCATCTGGTCGGTGCGCCACAAATCTACGTGCGGGGGCCGTTCGTCATGGAAGGGATTCTCCAGGGCGGTGTCGGGGCCCTCGCGGCCGTCATCGCACTCGGGGCGGTGTTCTTCGCGACGCGCACGAACTATCTGGCGCCTCTCGCGTCGGCCATCAACCTGTCGTCCATCCAGTTCCTGCCCTGGGAGATCTCCGTGCTGCTCGTCGTCGGGGGGATGGCGGTCGGGTGCCTGGGGGGACTGGTGGCGGCCAGGGTGACCCAATAGGCTGGCTTACGCAATCTTGACACCCGTTTTCGCGCGGCACTACACTGGGATCGTTCGTCCGGACAACTCATTCCGAGGATCTGCATGCCACGCTTCGTGATTAAGTCGAGGCCGATCAGCGCGCAGCACCCAATCGCCGAGTTCTACCGGGAAGAATTTGCCAAACACCACCGTTGCCTCCAGCGCCAGCGTCCGTATTACTCCGAGAGCGCCATCACTGACGTGGAGACCGCACTCGCCAACGTCATGGCGCAGCTCGAACAGCTCTCGACCAAGGACAACGCCCCTCAACTCGTGAGTTCGCTGCTCAAGAAATTCGACGTCGTGACCGGCCTCTCCGCCTGGTCCGATCCCAAGCGCTTACACTGACCCGCTCGCTCGCTGATCTTCGACACGACACCCTGGCAATCGTCCGGGCAGGTATCCGTGCGTGCGACGCCGTCAATCTGACGACGCGCGCGCTGGATCGGCGTCTGGTCTCCGGTTCGTTCCGCATGCCACGGCATCTGATTGCCGCCGGCAAGGCGGCCGGAAGAATGGCCGCCGCCGCGACGCAGCATCAGGGCGCCGACTTCTCCGGCGGCGTGGTGGTCGGGGCGACTGAGGAATCTTCCGCTACGCGAATGGAATACGTCCTCGGGGGACATCCAGTGCCCACACAAGGCAGCGAGCAGGGTGGTCGTCGCGTGCTTGCATACGCAGGTGCGCTGGCGGCGGAGGATTCTCTGCTCGTGCTGTTGTCGGGCGGCGCGTCCTCGCTCATGGCCGTGCCAGCCGACGGCCTGACACTCGAGGACAAACGCCGTACGACGGCGACGCTGCTTCGCGCAGGCGCCGACATCCACGCATTGAACACGGTCCGCAAACACCTGTCCGCTGTCAAAGGTGGTCAGCTCGCGGCCGCCACGCGGGCGGCGTGCACGGTCCTCGTGATCTCGGACGTCGTGGGAGACGATCTGAGCGTGATCGCGTCGGGCCCGACGGTCGCGGACGCCAGCCACTTCGCCGACGCGCTCGACGTGCTTCGGCGGTGCGGCGGAACCGACCTTTTTCCGCCGGCGGTTGTGCGGCGACTCGCCGAGGGTGCGCAGGGCCGCCTCCCGGAGACACCGAAGCCGGGTGACCCGCGGCTGGCCCGGGTTGACGCGACGATCATCGGCTCACGGCGAGACGCCATGAGCGGGGCCGTCGCCGAGGCGGGCGCTCGGGGATACCGCGTGGTCCGCATCGACGATCCCGTGGTCGGCGAGGCGCGCGTGGCGGCTGCATCGCACATGCGAGCCGTCCTTGCGCTCGCGAGCGATCTCGAGCGGCCCGTCTGCGTCGTCTCGAGCGGGGAGACGACCGTGCACGTCACGGGGAGCGGCACCGGCGGCCGCAATCAGGAATTCGTCCTGGCCGCGGCGGAACTGCTCGATCAGCTCGAGGTCCCGGGGGCTGTGGCCAGCGTGGGTACCGACGGCATCGATGGTCCGACCGATGCGGCCGGTGCGTACGCCGATTCGTCGACGATCAACCGGGCGCTCGCCGAAGGGCGTCCGCCGGACCGGTATCTCGCCACCAACGACAGCTACGCGTTCTTCGGCGCGCTTGGCGATCTCATCCACACGGGTCCGACCGGCACGAACGTCGGCGACCTTCAACTCTTTCTGTTAGCCTAACGTTTTCAATGTTTTCACGTGATCAAGTGCTCGCGCTGATGCGCGACCGGGTGCATCACCCGGCCGCCATGCGCGAGCTCCTCCAAGTACTCAAGGTGCCTCGCGACGATCGAACGTCGTTCAAGCGGCACATCAAATCGCTCGTCTCGTCGGGCGAGCTCATTCAGATTCGCGGTCATCGGTTCGGCCTGCCGGAAAAGATGGACCTGTACGTCGGCAGGCTGCAAACGCATCCGGCCGGGTACGGCTTCGTCACACCCGAGCGCGCGCTCGAATCCGGCGGCGACATCTACATCTCCGGCCCGCTCCTCAACGAGGCCATGCACGGCGACCGCGTCGTCGTGCGCATCGAACGCATCAAGGAAGGGGGCCGGGCCGAAGGGCGCGTCATCCGGATCCTCGAGCGCGCGAACGAGTCCATCATCGGCCGCTACGACCGCGGTGACAGCGGCATGGGATACGTCGTACCGTTCGACCGCCGTGTCTTGATGGACATCTTCATCCCGTCGGGCCAGGAAGGCGGCGCTGACGCCGGTCAGATGGTCATCGTCGAGCTGACGCGGTGGCCGACCCAGACACGCGGCGCGGTCGGACGCGTGGCCGAGGTGCTCGGCGACATCGACGCACCGGGCGTCGATACCGAAATCATCATCCGCAAGTACGGCATCCCCGACGCGCATTCACCCGAGGCTGTCTCCGAAGCGACGCGGCTTGGCACCGTGGTCTCGGAGCGCGACATCCGCGGCCGGACGGATTTTCGCGACGTACCGACCGTGACCATCGACGGCGAGCACGCCCGCGATTTCGACGATGCCATCACGATCGAGAAGCTGTCGAACGGACATTTCTGGCTGGGTGTGCACATCGCCGACGTGTCGCACTACGTGCAGGAGGGCAATGCGCTCGATCGCGAGGCCTACGACCGCGCCACGTCGGTGTACTTTCCCGAGCGCGCGGTGCACATGTTTCCGTCGGAACTCGCGACGGGCTTGTGCAGCCTGAACCCGAAAGTCGACCGTCTCGTTCAGTCGTGTCTGATGGAGATCGATCGCCACGGTCACGTCCTCCGGTCGGAGTTCCACGACGGCGTCATCAACAGCAACGAGCGGACGACCTACACGGCCGTGAACGCCATCCTGACTGACCGCGATCCGTCGCTGATGAAGCAGTACGCGACGCTCGTGCCGATGTTCGAACAGATGCGCGAGCTGTTTCAGATCCTCAACGACGCGAGACGCCGGCGCGGATCGATCGACTTCGACTTGAACGAAGCCGAAGTCGTCATGGACGAAGCCGGTCAGGTCGAGGCGATCATCGCGCTGGAGCGCAACGTCGCGCACCGCTTGATCGAGGAGTTCATGCTGCTCGCCAACGAAACGGTGGCATCGTACCTCGACAACCAGAGCGCACCCTCGCTCTACCGCGTTCACGAAGAGCCGGACGTGCTGAAGGTCTCGAAGTTCGAGGACTTCATTTCGGGCTTCGGGTACAGCCTCGGCGCGCCGTTGTCGGCGCTGCGGCCGCGGCATTTCCAGAAACTCATCGAGCGGATCCACGGCAAGCCCGAAGAAAAGCCCATCGCGTTCCTGATGCTGCGCACCATGCAGAAGGCCCGCTACGCGCCGGAGAATCTCGGACATTTCGGTCTGGCGGCGGCGAGCTACGCGCATTTCACGTCGCCAATCCGCCGCTATCCCGATCTGGTGGTCCACCGTGCGCTCCGAGGGGCGCGCGCGGCCGCGGACGGCGGGCGAACGGAGGCCGACGCCGAGGCGCGCGAAGAACTGGCGGAGGAACTGCCAGAGATTGCGCGGCACACCTCCGAGATGGAGCGCCGAGCGGACGACGCGGAGCGCGAACTGCTGCAGTGGAAGAAGGTGAAGTTCATGGCCGACAAGGTCGGCGATGAATTCGAGGGCTACGTCACCGGCGTCGCCTCGTTCGGATTGTTCGTGGAGCTCATCGAACACTTCGTCGAAGGCATGGTCCACGTGTCGACGATGGCCGACGACTACTATCGCTTCGTGGAAACCGCGCACCTGCTGCGCGGTGAGAACACGCAGAAGGTCTACCGGCTGGGCGACAAGGTCAAGGTGCAGGTCATTCGCGTCAATATGGAGCAGCGCCAGATCGATCTCGGGCTCGTCGAGATTCTCGAGCGTGTGCGCGAAGGCGAGCGCGGGCCGCGACGAAGCAAGGCCGTGCCCGGCCGCGAGAAGCCGCGACGCAAGCCGCGTCCCGGCCGGCGGGAACGCCAGCACCGCAAGCGCGGTCGCCGCTGAAGCCGGACACCACCACCAGGTCAGCATCGATGCGATCGGTCGTCGTCGGAACGGCGGGGCATATCGACCATGGCAAGAGCGCGCTCGTGCGCGCGCTGACGGGAACCGATCCGGACCGGCTGAAAGAAGAAAAAGCGCGCGGCATCACGATCGATCTGGGCTTCGCGCACACGTCGATCGGTGGCACGAACGTCGCCTTCGTCGACGTCCCCGGCCACGAGCGGTTCGTCAAGAACATGCTGGCCGGCGCCGGAGGCATTGACGTGGTGGCGCTGGTCGTTGCCGCCGACGAGTCCGTCATGCCGCAGACACGCGAGCATTTCGAGATCTGCCGCCTGCTCCGCGTGCCGACGGGAGTCGTGGTTCTCTCGAAGTCCGACCTCGTTGACGAAGAGACGCTCGCGCTGGCCCGCCTCGACGTCCGTGATCTCGTCGCCGGGTCGTTCCTCGATGGTGCGCCTGTCGTCGCGGTGTCGGCCCGCGACGGAACAGGTCTCGACGATCTGCGGCGCGTGCTCGTGGACGCGAGCGGGCGGGCGCTCGTGCGGCCATCCGAGGCCGTGGCACGATTGCCGATCGACCGGGTGTTTTCCATGAAAGGGTTCGGCACGGTCGTCACGGGAACGTTGGTCTCGGGTCGGCTGGCCGTCGATGACCAGTTGGCGATCGTGCCGGGCACGCGCCGGGTCAAGGTCCGTGGAATCCAGGTGCACGGCCAGCGTCGAGACGACGCGCAAGCCGGGGAGCGGTGCGCGGTCAACCTCGCCGGCGTGGACCTCGCCGACGTGTGGCGCGGTCAGGCACTCGTGACGTCCGACGCCTTCGTCGAAACGCGCGTCGCCGACGTCTCAGTCGAAGTGCTGACGAGTGCACGGCCGTTGCGCCACGGCGCGCGCGTGCGCGTACACCAGGGAACCGCGGAGATGCTCGCTCGTGTGGGCGTGATCGGCCCGCAGACAGAGGTGCCGTCCGGTGGACACGGGTTCCTTCGGCTTCGGCTCGAGTCGCCGGCCGTGCTGGCGCGCGGCGATCGCTACATCCTGCGCGCATACTCTCCGCCAGAAACGATTGCCGGCGGACACGTGATCGACCCCGTACCCCCGCGCGATCGCATTCGCCTCGCGGCAGCCGCGGAGCGGTGCCGCGCTCTGTCCTTCGAGAAGCCCGGTGAATCGGAGGGCAACCTTCGGGCGGCGGAGATCATGATTCGCGATGCCGGTGCCGCGTCATTGCCAGGCGCGATGCTCGTGTCGCGCGTCGGCGTGCGTCCCTCTGACGTCACATCGTTCGCGCGCACGCTCGAGGCGCGCGGCGAGACGGCGGTAGCGGGTGATGTGCTGGTTGACCAGGCCATCCTCGTGCGGGTCGAACAACGCATGCTCTCGGTGCTCGCCGAGCACCATCGGGGCGATCCGTCGTCTGACGGTGTTCCTCGCGAGGTGCTGCGCGCGCGCACGTTCCGACGCGGTCACCCAGACGTGTTCAATCACGCGTTGAGTCGCCTCGCCGAAGGGGGAAGGATTCTAGTTCGTGAGCGGATCGCATTGGCGACTCATCGACCATCGCCGTCCGACGAAGACACGCGGGCGCAGGAGGCCGTCGAGGCGGCCGTGCGAGGGCGCGGTCTCGCGCCTGACGATCTGAGCGTGGTGGCCGCCGCGATCGGAGTCGGATCCGACGTCGCGGACCGCGTGGCGAGACGGCTTCAGCGTGAGCAGACGCTGGTCAGAATCGGGACGCTGTGGTTTCACGCCGACGTGCTGCGGCAGTTGAAGGCGGACGTCGCGGCGATGAAGCGTCCTGGCGTCGAGACGCGGATCGACGTCGCCGCGTTCAAGGAACGCTACGGGCTGACGCGAAAGTTTGCGATTCCGTTGCTGGAGTATCTCGACAGAGAGCGCGTGACGCGTCGATCGGGCGATTCGAGGATCGTGCTCTGAAGCGCGGGAGAAAAGCGCGGCGTCGATCGGATTGACTACTGGCCGTCCTTCATACCGTCCTTGAAGTTCTTGATGGCACTCCCGATGCCGCGACCGAGGCCGGGCAGGCGGTTGGCGCCGAAGATGATGACGATGATGGCCAGGATGATGAGAAGTTCTGGCAACCCAACGCGACCCATGGTGTAGCTCCTTTGCGTCTGCGATTGTACCACTGTTGATAGTGCGGTCTGGTGACGATCCGTGCCGCGTCGCCGCTCCTTATTCAAGCCTTACGGGTGATCAACCCTTTCAGAGCCCGCGAGGCGAGCCCGATCTCGAACGTATTCAGCAAACGCCACTTCAGGGTCCGATAGCTCTGCGTCCCGGCGACCAGATCCGCCATCACGGCCCGAATCGGCGCGCTTCGCTCGAGCGCGTCGAGAAGCAGCGCCGTGAACGCGGGACGGAAAAATCCGCGCTTTAGCCGCGCCGCGGCGGCGAGTTCCTCGCAGGCTTCGTCGCGCACCTGACTCGCATACGCGCGCGCGGCATTCCGTCCGATCGAGATGGCAGCCGCGGCCCATCCGCCTGAAGCGAGTGCAAAGTAGATCCCTTCGCGCGTGATCGGATCGACGAGCCCCGCCGCATCGCCCACAAGGCACCAGCGCGGTCCCGCAATCGTCTGGGTCGTGAGGTCGCGCGCGGCGAGCGACGGGATCGGCCATGAATACCAGTCCAGCCGGCACGCCGGCGGCGTCAAGCGCGCCGCCTGAATCCACCGCGACGCCACGCGTCGCAGCGTCTCCGAACCGGCGCCGGCGTCCGCCTGTGCGCATACGCCGACCGCGAGATGGTCGGCACGAGGAAACGACCACAGATATCCCGGCGGATCGCCAACCATCTCGATGACGATCTCGTCGCTCGTGACGCCGCGCGCGAAACAGCCGGTTGCGATCGAGAGTTGCGCCCGCGTGAACGGCTCGCCGAGCCTTCGACGGACGAGGCTGTTCGCACCGTCGGCGCCGATCAGGAAATCCGCAGCGTAGGTCGCGTCGCGTGTGCGAACGGAAATCGATGGGGCAGCCGTGACGTCGACGATACGTGACCGAACGAACGTGACGCCCGCACGGACGGCCGCGTCCAGCAAGGCGCTGTCGAACCCGCGGCGATCCGTCACCTCGAGCGCGCGGTCGTCGAGCGGGACGATCGCCGAACGCCCTTCTGCGGCGCTCGTGAAACGTGCCGTGCGGATGTTCGTGCCATGGACGCGCGATCCATCCAGGGCCGCGCGGACGAGCGACAGCGCGCGTCCGGTGACGCCGCCCCCGCACGGCTTTTCGCGTGGGTGTGAGCCGTCGAAAATCGTGACGTGCGCGCCGGCGCGTGCGAGCTGGTACGCGGCCCACGCTCCCGCAGGTCCGGCGCCGACGACCCCCACATCCATCGTGATACATTACGTCCGCGCGGCCGGCCGCCGCGTGTCATGCCGAGAGGAATCTGATGGTTGACGTCGAGAGTGGTCTGTTTACCGTGGCCGTGTTTCAGAACGCCGCGTGGGCCGGCAAGGGCCTCGACGCGCTGAAACAGGCGGGATTCCCGCCCGACGCTCTGACGCTGATGATCAAAGACGGTCCGGACGCCGCGTCGCTCTTCGAGTCCACCTTCGGGGGCGGCGCCGACCGGCTGGACATCTTCAACGTCGGGGCGGTACTCGCCAAGGGCCGTCTTGTGGATGCGCTGCAGAGCACGAGCCGCGATCTGGCGAAGCTCGGAATCTCCGGAACGATGCGGCGAGTCGGCTTCCAGCCGCACGACGGACGCATCTTCGAAGCGTTGCTGGCCAGGGGCGGCGTCCTCGTGGCCATCCGTTCCGAACCCCGCGCCGCCGACGCGCTTGCCATCCTGCACTCGTACGGTGGCGGGAACGCTGCAATTGGTGCCTGGGCCGGACGGCTTTAGACCGGCCGATCCCCTGAATTCAACGTCTTACGCACAAAGGCCGAGGCACTGCTTTTGCAGCTTGCCTGCGAGGACGTCGTGCGGGAAAATATTTCCATCGGAACAAGTCCCTTCCAGATGACCGAGTTGTCCCAGACCGGGGATGTCCGCGCCAATACGTCAGCCGGACACCTCTCCGTCCACGTCGAGGGCAACCACCCCGTCGAGGTGCAGTTTTCGTTCGACCAGGAGCCGAAGCGCCTGACGGCGTCGTTTGTCGCGTCGGCGCTGCTGGACGTCGCGTTTCTGGCGCTCCTCATCTGGCTCGGGAGTCTGCCCGTGAAACCCTACGCGGCCAACGCGCTCCTGCCGGAAACGACGAATTCTCAAATCATCTGGCTGGCCGAGCCCGGTCCGGGTGGTGGCGGCGGCGGTGGCGGCAATCGCATGAAGGAGCCGCCACGGCAGGCCGAGATGCCGGGCAAGGACAAGATTACGGTTCCCGTCCAAAAGGCACCGAAACTCGAACAGCAGGTAGCCAAGAACGAGCCGTCGCCCGTCGAGCAATTGAACATTCCGGCCAAGTCTCTCGCGTCGGCCCAGGAGTCGCTCCCGGGGGCGATCGACGCCCCGCCAGGTCCGCCGACGCTGTCGCAAGGCTCGGGATCGGGAGGGGGCGCGGGGACCGGCACGGGATCGGGTATCGGCCCCGGCACGGGTTCAGGTCTGGGTCCCGGCAGCGGCGGTGGAACAGGCGGCGGTGTGTATCGGCCCGGCAACGGCGTCACGCTGCCTCGCGTGCTTCGCGAAGTCCGTCCGAACTACACGTCGGACGCCATGCGCGCGAAAGTCCAGGGCATCGTCGTGCTCGAGTGCGTCGTTCGTCCCGACGGGACCGTCGGGGACGTGCAAGTGACGCGCTCGCTCGACTCGACGTTCGGACTGGATCAGGAGGCCATCAAGGCCGCGAAGCAGTGGCGCTTCGCGCCGGGCAGCCGCCTGGGCGAGCCGGTGCCCGTCGTGATTTCGATCGAGCTCACCTTCACACTGCGCTGACTCTCCGCATGGCGGACTTCGGATCGCGGATTGCGGATTCCTCATTCCTAGTTCTCAATTTCAAAACAAAGAGCCCGGTCAGGATCGCGCCTGCCGGGCCCTTTGAATTTGGAATGAGGAATTGGGAATGAGGAATTCGATTCCTAATTCTGCATTCCCAACGCTGAGTTTCCTGCGTTAGTACATCCCGCCCATGCCGCCGCCGCCCGGCATCTGCGGCGATTCCTTTTTCTCCTCGGGAATCTCGGAGATGAGCGCCTCGGTCGTGAGGAGCAGGGATGCGATGGACGATGAATTCTGCAACGCGGATCGGACGACCTTAGCCGGATCGATGACGCCGGCTTTGACGAGATCCTCGTAGGTGTCGGTCAGCGCGTTGAAGCCCTCGGCGTCCTTCATTTCGCGCACTTTCTGAACGACGATCGACCCTTCGTGGCCGGCGTTGGTCGCGATCCAGCGCATCGGCTCTTCGATGGCGCGGGCGACGATGTTGACGCCGATCTGCTGGTCTCCGCCGAGCTTCAAGTTTCCGAGCACCTTCGATGCGCGGATGAGCGCGACGCCGCCGCCGGGGACGATGCCCTCTTCGACGGCCGCCTTCGTCGCATGCATCGCGTCCTCGACGCGCGCCTTCTTCTCCTTCATCTCGGTCTCGGTGGCCGCACCGACCTTGATGACGGCGACGCCGCCGACGAGCTTCGCGAGCCGCTCCTGCAGCTTTTCACGAATCGTACTCGGACGTCGTGTCGTCGATCTGGGTGCGGATCTGCTTGACGCGGCCCTCGATGGCGCTCGACTGGCCGGCGCCTTCGACAATCGTGGTGTTGTCCTTGTCGATGGTCACCTTCTTGGCCTTGCCCAGGTCGTCGAGCTTGATCGACTCGAGCTTGATGCCGAGGTCCTCGGTGATGGCGCGGCCGCTCGTCAGGATCGCGATGTCTTCGAGCATCGCCTTGCGGCGATCGCCGAAGCCCGGCGCCTTGACCGCGGCGGCCTGCAGCGTACCGCGCAGCTTGTTGACGACCAGCGTCGCCAGCGCTTCGCCTTCGATGTCCTCGGCGATGATGAGCAGGGGACGACCGAGGCGCGCAACCTGTTCGAGTACCGGCAGGAGGTCCTTCATCGAACTGATCTTCTTCTCGTGGATCAGGATGACCGGATTCTCGAGCACGACTTCCATGCGCTCAGGGTCGGTCACGAAGTAGGGCGAGAGGTAGCCGCGGTCGAACTGCATGCCCTCGACCACGTCGAGCGAGGTCTCCATACTCTTGGCTTCCTCGACCGTGATCACGCCGTCCTTGCCGACCTTGTCCATCGCATCTGCGATGATCTTGCCGATCGTCTCGTCGTTGTTCGCCGAGATCGTTCCGACCTGCGCGACCATGTTGCCGCTCACGGGCTTGGACATCTTCTTCAGCTCACCGGTCAGGGCCTCGACCGCCTTCTCGATGCCGCGCTTGATGTCCATCGGGTTGGCACCGGCCACGACGTTTTTCGCGCCCTCGCGATAAATCGCCTGCGCCAGCACCGTCGCCGTCGTCGTGCCATCGCCCGCGGTGTCCGACGTCTTGCTCGCGACTTCGCGGACCATCTGCGCGCCCATGTTCTCGAGCGGATCCTTGAGGTCGATTTCCTTGGCGACCGTGACGCCGTCCTTGGTGATGGTCGGGGACCCGAATTTCTTGTCGAGGACGACGTTGCGCCCCTTCGGACCAAGCGTGACCTTCACCGCGTCGGCCAGCTGGTTGACGCCGCGCAGGATCGCCTGTCGCGACTGCTCGCCGTACACAATCTGTTTTGCCATCTCGTTGTTCTCCCTGAAATTCTGAATTCAGAATTTGAGAATTCTGAATTACTTCTTCTTCTTCGAGTCGCCGCCGCCCTCGATGACTGCGAGGACTTCGTCTTCCCGCATGATGAGGTACTCCTCACCATCGATTTTGATTTCCTGTCCGGAATATTTCCCGAACAAAATCGTGTCGCCGGCCTTGACGTCGAGCGGGATGCGCTTGCCGTCGTCCTTCGACTTGCCGTTCCCGGCGGCGATGACCTTGCCCTGCTGGGGCTTTTCCTTGGCGGAGTCCGGGATGATGATCCCGCCAACCTTCTGTTCGCCTTCTTCGATACGTTGAACGATGAGTCGGTCGTGAAGCGGTCTGACGTTCATGCTGTCTACTCCGTCTGTCGATGAGAGGCCAGGGACGGCCCGTGGTACCGACCGGGGGAGGGCCCCCGGATTGCCATTGCTCTGCACGTTAGCACTCGGGCAGAACGACTGCTAAATATAGTCAGGTTCGCTAGCAGTGTCAACCGGCGAGTGCTAGGAGCACGGGTCGGGTGTCGCGGGTCGCGGCAGGTCAGATGGGTCCGGTTGGTGAATCGCCAAGCCTGCGAGCGGCACAGAAGGCACGATGACCGACAAAGAGCAGATTGAAGCGTCGATTGGCCGGTTCATTGCCGCCTACAACGCGAGCGATGTTGCGGCGCTGATGCGCTGTTACGACGACACGCTCATTAAGTGGCGGCAGGGGGCGCCGCCGGAGTCGCGACTCGAAGCCGAACAGCGCATTTCGCAGGTGATGGCTCGGTACGAAGGCCATCTCGAGGTCCGGAACGATGAGATTCTGGTCTCGGGAGATCTCGCGGTCGTACGGGGTGAACTGCGGATCGAGCTGATCTCGCGAGCGGCCGGCGACAAGCAGTGCTTGCAGCGGCGTTTTCTGGAGATCTGGCGGAAGACTGGCGGCGAGTGGCGCGTCATTCGGACGATGGACAACTCCGAGCAACCCACCTGACCGACGCTGCCGGCTCGCGCCCCGGGGATTTCAGCTCGTTCGCCGCTTGATCTTGTACGCCCCCATTTTGCGGGTGAGCGTGTTCCGGTGCATGCCGAGCGTGCAGGCGGTCTTCGTCAAGCTGCCGTCGCATTGGCCAAGCACGCGGGAGATGAACCGGCGCTCGAACTCGTGCACCGCGTCGTCGAACTGCACGCCCCGATCGACCATTTCCTCGACGAGCTTTTCGAGTCTGTCGGCGATCACAGCAGCTCCTGTCCTGTGAGGCGACGGAAAGCGTCGAGATACTTTCCGCGCGTGCGCGTGACGACTTCCGCGGGCAGCGACGGCACGGGTGGTTGCTTGTTCCAGCGAATCGTCTCGAGGTAATCGCGCACGAATTGCTTGTCGAAGCTTGGCTGCGGTCCGCCTGGGGAGTACGTCTCTTTCGGCCAGAACCTCGACGAGTCCGGCGTCAGCATCTCGTCGATCACGATGATCGTGCCGTCGGGGAGCGTTCCGAACTCGAACTTCGTATCGGCGACGATAATCCCGCGCGACTCGGCGTGGGCGGCTCCGTCCGCGTACAGCCGAAGCGTCAGATCGCGGACGCGTTCCAGTACCGGCCGGCCGATCATTTGTGCGGCCTGGTCCTCGCTGATGTTGATGTCGTGGCCGCTCTGGGCCTTCGTGGCCGGTGTGAAGAGAACCGTCGGGAGCCGATCGGACTCGCGAAGCCCGGCGGGGAGTTGGTGGCCACACACTTCGCCCGTCGCGACGTAATCCTTCCAGCCCGAACCCGACAGGTATCCGCGCGCGACGCACTCGATGGGCAGCGGCTCGGCCCGTCTGACGAGCATCGAGCGTCCTTTCAGCAGATCTGCGGCCTGACGTGCTTCAGCCGGATAGTCCCCCGGACTGGTCGACAGCAGATGATTGTCGACGATACCCCGCGTTCGCGTGAACCAGAACGTCGACATCTGGGACAACATCTTGCCTTTGTCGGGAATCCCCGATCCGAGCACGTAGTCGAACGCCGAGATACGATCGGTAGCGACGATGACGAGTTGGTCGCCGAAATCGTAGATGTCGCGGACCTTGCCCTGTCGATCCGGTCGACGTGCGCCGAGCGTGGTCTGGAGAACGGGAGGGGCGAACGACAACAAAGTGGCCTCTGTGGGGAAAGCTCCGCATCTTACAAGCTGGCCGTATCCGCCGACAACAACAACATGTAGGGGCGGTATAGTAGAAGGCGCTCAAGTCACATGCGATCGTACGTTCGCAACGTCATCGTTCTCGCGGTGGCCGTCGGCCTCGTCGCGCTGTTCCTTCGCAACGTCGATCTCTGGCGCGTGGCCAACGACATCCTGCGCGCGCGCCCCGAGTGGCTGGCGCTGTCGCTGGGCACGATGTTCGTCAACCTCGCCATTCGATCGCTGCGCTGGCGTTACCTGCTCGAACCGCTCGGGCCGACGACATTTGGCAACGCGTTCAGGGCGACGGCTGTTGGATTTGCGGCCAGCAGTCTTCTGCCGGCTCGGGCCGGCGAGGTCATTCGCCCTTACTTCCTGGCGCGGCACGCCAAGGGATCCACGCACATGTCGGCGACCGGGGCATTCGCCACGATCATCCTCGAGCGCCTGCTCGACATCCTGACGGTTGTCGGTTTGCTCGCGTCTTACGTTTTCGTGTTCGGCCACGACGTGGGGCGCGCGAACCCCACCGCGTTCCTGGGCCTGAAGTGGGCCGTGGCGACCGTCACATTCGGATCGGCTGCCGCGCTCCTCGTCCTGTTTCTGCTGGCCGGGAACCCGGAGAAACTGCGCCTCGTGCTGGAGCGCCTCGAGCGTGTCCTTCCGTCGGCCCTGGCGGGCCTGATCGCACGGGTCGCCGAGAAGTTCGCCCGTGGGCTGGGTGCCATCCGGCGGCCTGGCCGGCTCATCGTGGCGCTCGCGTGGTCGGTGCCTCTGTGGTTGTCGATCGCGGCCGGCATCTGGGCCGTGGCCGTCGCGTTCCAGATCGATCTCTCGTTCACGGGCACGTTTCTCGTCGTGGCCCTGCTGGTCATCGGCGTCGCGGTGCCAACGCCTGGCGCGGTCGGCGGGTTCCACGCCGCCTTTCGTTACGGCGTCGTCGCGTTCTTCGGTGCGTCCGACGATGCAGCGGTCGGCGCCGCGATCGTTCTCCATCTGTTTTCGATCGGTCCGGCGCTGCTGCTCGGGTTGTTCTTCGCCGCGCAGGAGGGTTTGAATGTCGGCGGCATGCGGCGGTTGACCGATCAGGAACACATCGCATGACAACTGGCAACTCTGAACGCTCAACGCTGAATACCGAGAGTTGAGCCTTGAGAGTTGGGCCGTGAGAGTTGTATGAAGTGTCCCTACTGTGCCCACCTCGGCGACAAGGTCGTCGACTCGCGGGAGTCGAAGGAAGGCGAGGTCATCCGCCGCCGTCGCGAGTGCCTCGAGTGTGGCAAGCGATTCACGAGCTACGAGCGAATCGATGAAATCCCGTACATGGTCGTCAAGAAGGATGGGAGCCGCGAGCGTTTCGAACGCCAGAAACTGATCGCGGGTCTGCTCAAGGCGTGCGAGAAACGACCGGTGAGCGTCGCGGCGCTCGAAGCGGTCGCCGATCGCGTGGAAGCGACGCTGCAGGAGCGACCTGAGAAGGAAATCGGGACGGTCGACATCGGTCAGTTCGTGATGGAGGAACTCAAGCGGCTCGACAAAGTGGCGTACGTCCGCTTTGCGTCGGTGTATCGCCACTTTCGAGACATCAACGAGTTCGCGAACGAGCTGAAGGAACTGCTGAATCCCAAGGAGTAGGCTTCGAGGCCATCATGCCGGGCAACGTGACGTCGATCACGCCCGCGCGCACGGGCGGTTCAGTGAGGACCGAATCGGTCGGCCGGCGACCCTTCCGCGACAACCCGCGGCTGATTCTGGCGGGCATCGTCCTTCTCGTCGGGCTGATGGTGGTCCTGGCGGTCCTCATCGGCACCTCACCCTACTCGCCCGACTTCGTGAGCGAATTCGTTCTCTACGCGCTCTCGGCCGCGGACCTGACGATGCTCGTGGCGCTGGTGTTCGTGCTTGCGCGCAACATCGTCAAGCTCGTCGTCGAGCGGCGGCGGGCGCTGCCGTTCGCGCGGTTCCGCGCCAAGCTGGTGCTGTTGCTGCTCGCCATGACGCTCGTGCCTGCGGTGCTCGTTCTGATTGTGGGGAGCGAGCTGATTCGGACGAGCGTCGATCGCTGGTTCAACGCCCCGATGGACGAAATACTCTCCTCGGCGAACAAGATCGCAGCCGACTACTACGCGGAGCGTCAGGCGTCGGTCGGCGATCAAGCCGTGCGAATTTCACGCGCGATCTCGCCGGCGGATCTGTCGAACGCCGATGTCCGCCCGCTTCGAGACCGCCTGACGCCCGACGTCACCTCCCAGCGCGTGCAGATGGTCGAGGTCTATCGCCTGATCGCGAAAGGCGGGTCGCCGGCGCTCGAGCCCGTTCTCGACGTCGCCGCGCCCACGCTGCCGGCCGGCTACAGCCGCGACGCCGCCACCCGTCTCGCGGCGCAGGCGCTCGCCTCTTCGTCGGTGACGAAGTCGATTGAAACGCTCGGCGACGGCGGCGACCTGCTGCACGCCGCCGCCGTCGTGTCGGGCCCGGGCGGGTCGCCGATCGGCGTCGTGGTCGCGACCGACTACCTGATGGGCGATTTGGTCGTCCGCTCGCGGCGAATGACGCAGGCGTACGAAAACTACAACCAGCTGCGCGTGCTCAAGCGGCCTCTGACCGGTGTGTACCTGTCCTTCTTCCTCATGACCACGCTGCTGATTCTGGTCGGTGCCACGTGGATGGGGCTCTACCTCGCGAAGCGGATTACCCGGCCCGTACAGGCGCTCGCGGCCGCCGCGCGCGAAATCGGGGCTGGCCGCCTCGACCAGCGCATCGAGCCCGAGAGCAGCGACGAGTTCGGGTCGCTTGTGGAAGCCTTCAATACGATGGCCAGCGAACTGGCCACGAGCCGACGCCGCGTCGAGCGCGGCACGATTGCGCTGGAGCGGAAGCACGTCGAAGTCGAAGGGCGGCGGCGTTATATCGAAACCATTCTCGAGCGCATCTCGACGGGCGTGATCTCGGTTGACGCCGCCGGCGCGATCACGACCATCAACAGTTCGGCGGCGCGTCTGCTGAGTCTGAATCGGCAGATCGTGGGCCAGCCGGCGACGACGGTATTCGACCGCGCGGACCTTCAGCCGCTCGGCAGGCTGGCCGCGGCCGCCGCTCGCGGCAAGTCGGAATCCATCACGCACGAGCTCGCGATTCCGAGCGAGGGCCAGGAACGCCACCTCGCGGTCGTCGCGACGGCTTTGCCCGGCGACAGCGGCGCACCGGACGGCGTTGTCGTGGTGCTGGACGACGTCACGCCGCTCATCCGCGCACAGAAGGTCGCGGCGTGGCGTGAGGTCGCTCGTCGTCTGGCGCACGAGATCAAGAATCCCCTGACGCCCATTCAGTTGTCGGCCGAGCGCCTGCGCCGCCACTTCTCGGGAGCCTCGACGCAGGCACGCGCGCTGGTGGAGGAGTGCACCTCGACGATCATCGGCGAAGTGGAATCCCTCAAGGGGCTGGTCGACGAATTCTCGCAATTCGCGCGGATGCCGTCGCCGCGAACCGTTCCGACCGATCTCGCGCAGCTCATCACCGACACCATGGCACTCTACGACGGCATCTTCGCGGACGTTCGATTCGCCCGCCGCTTCGATCCCGAGGTGCCGCTGGTGCGCCTCGATCCGGAGCAGATCCGTCGCGTCGTCATCAATCTGGTGGATAACGCGATCGAGGCCATGGAGCGCTCGGGTGACATCGCGGTCGAGTCGCAACTCGATCCCTCGAACGCCATCGTGCGCGTCGTCGTCTCGGATAACGGCCCCGGCATTCCGCCGGCGGAACGGGAGAAACTCTTCCTTCCGTATTACTCGACGAAACGGCGGGGGAGCGGTCTGGGACTGGCGATCGTCCGACGGATCATCGCGGAACACGGCGGCAGCATCGAAGTGGGCGAGAACGTCCCGCACGGCACTCGGTTCACTATCGAGTTGCCCTGTTGATTGAAATACATGAATGCAATAATGCAGAAATGCAGACGTGCCGAAATGCCGAGCGCCTCGGCGCGATTGGCGCGCACGGCATTCCCGCATTCGTGCATTTCTGCATTCCGTATGAGCATTGAGTGGCGCACACGATTCTGATCGTCGACGACGAGCCGGGCGTACGCTCCGCCCTGAGCGGCGTGCTGCGCGACGAAGGCTACGAAGTCGACGCCGTCCCGAGCGGTGAAGCCTGCCTCGAGCGGCTGACGCGCTCGGCGGTCGACCTCGTGGTCCTGGACGTGTGGCTGCCGGGGATGGACGGCCTGGCGACGCTGGCCCGCCTGCGCGAACGTCAGGTGGATGCGCAGGTCGTCCTCATTTCGGGCCATGGGAACATCGAGTCCGCCGTGCGCGCCATCAAGATGGGCGCCTTCGATTTCGTCGAGAAGCCGCTGTCCATCGAGAAGACCATCCTGGTCATCCGCAATGCGCTGCACCAGCGTCGACTCGAACAGGAAAATCGCGCGCTCAGGGCCAAAGTGGATCGTGCGCAGACCATGGTCGGCGACAGCTACGCCATGCGGCAGCTGCGCGAGCAGGTCGCGATGGCGGCGCCGACCAACGGACGCGTCCTGATCTACGGCGAGAACGGAACGGGCAAGGAGCTCGTCGCCCGCACCATTCACGGTCTGAGCCGCCGGCGCCATCAGGCGTTCGTCGAGGTCAACTGCGCCGCGATCCCCGAGGAACTGATCGAAAGCGAGCTGTTCGGACACGTGCGCGGCGCGTTCACCGGCGCGGTCGCCGACCGGCGCGGAAAATTCGAGGCGGCGAACGGTGGAACGATTTTCCTCGACGAAATCGGCGACATGAGCCTGAAGACACAGGCAAAAGTGCTTCGCGTCCTCCAGGAACAGACGCTCGAGGCAGTCGGCGGCACGACGCGCATCAAGGTCGACGCGCGTGTGGTGGCTGCGACGAACAAGGACCTCTCGTCGGAGATTCGGGCCGGCCAGTTCCGTGACGATCTGTACTTCCGATTGAACGTCATCCCGATTTTCGTGCCACCGCTGCGCGATCGCCAGGAGGACATCCCGCTCTTGGCCGATCACTTCATGGCGGAATTCGCGCGCGCCGACGGCAGGCGCCTGAAGACGTTCGAACCCGGCGCGCGTGCGGCGCTCGAGCAGTATCCGTGGCCCGGCAACGTGCGCGAGCTCCGGAACGTGATCGAGCGGCTGATGATCATGGTGCCGGGGGATCGCATCGCGTTATCGGACCTCAGTTTCCTGGAGTCGACCGGTCTCCCGCGGTCCCTGGGGCCGTCGGAGGCAGAGTTGGCGGTCAGTGAGAAACTCACGCTCCACGAAGCGCGGGATCGTTTTGAGCGGGAACTCATCCTGCGCACGCTGGCCGAACAGCAGGGGAACATGTCGCGCACCGCGGACGTCCTCGGCGTCGAACGCAGCAATCTGTACCGGAAGATGAAAACGTTCGGGATCGCGCCGTCGCGTCGTCCCGAGACGGAAGAAGAAGCCGTCTGAGCGATTTCAGCCCGCGTGGCTGCGCGTCTGCGCTACCGTCCTGAGTTTGTTCTCGAGCACCTGTTCCGGCTTGAATCCTTCGATCTGGAGGAAGTGCTCGGCCGTGGCGAGGAGCGCCGCGGAGGGAATCAGCCCGACGATTTCGCTTTCGAGAATCGCCACCCCATAGCGCGCGGCCTCGCGCCTGACCGTCTCGAACACCCGAAACACGGGCGTCTTCTCGTAGTTCGTCAGGTTCATCGAGACCTGCACGATGCCCCGGTCGTCCAGCTTGAATCCCGCCGCCTTGACGAAACGAAAGCCGCCGCTGCTGTGACGGATCGCCGCGGCGATCTTTTTCGCGACGTCGAGGCGATCGGTCGCAAGGTTGATGTTGTAGGCGATGAGCGCCATCCGCGCGCCGATGACGCACGCGCCGGCGCTCGGGTGCGGCGCGTGCGGCCCGAAATCTGGCGTCCAGTCGCCGGTCTGCATCTTGGCCGCCAGGCCCTCGAACTCGCCCCGGCGAATGTCTTCGAGATTCCTCCGCGAAGGATGCGTCGCCGCCTCCTCGTACAGATACACAGGCACGCCGAACCGTTCGGCAACCGTCGCGCCGACGCGTTTCGCGAGCGTGACGCAGTCCGCCATGGTCACGCCCTCGATGGGCACGAACGGGACCACGTCGACGGCGCCCAGCCGCGGATGCTCGCCCTTGTGTCCACGAAGATCGATTTCCGCCAGCGCCCGCTCGAAGAGCGTCAGGACCCCGGCCTCCACCGACTCAGCACTCCCGACCATCGTGTACACCGAGCGGTTGTGCGACGGGTCGGACGAGTAGTCGAGGAGGCTGAGACCCGGGACGCCACGCAGTCGGTCGGCGATGTCGTCGACGACGTCGCCCCGGCGCCCTTCACTCACGTTAGGAATGCACTCAATCAAAGCCATACGTTTGTCAGCGAGCGAATGGCAGACGGCAGATGGCACACTACAGATTGGATTTCAGATTGGCAGAAGTATGGCAGATTGCCGGCAATCTTCAATCAACCTGCCATCTGCCGTTTCAACGAGGTGTTATAATTCCGGCGTTTTGTCAGAGATCCATCGTCGAGATGCTCACTCGAATGAGGCCGCGTCATCGGGCGATCACGACGCCAAGATCGAGCAACTCCTTCTCGTCGGCCTGGATCATTACTTCGCCTCACAGTACGAGCACGCCATCAACGTGTGGACGCGCGCGCTCTTCCTCGACCGGAACCACGCCCGCGCGCGCGCGTACATCGAACGGGCGCGCAGCGCGCTCGCCGAGCGGCAGCGGCAGTCCGAAGAGCTGCTGCACAAGGGCGTTGCTGCCTTTCAGCGCGGTGACGATGCCGAGGCGCGACAACTGCTGCAGGCGGCGATCGATGGCGGCGCCCCGCCCGACGAAGCGCTCACGGGTACTGGAACGGCTGAGTCGGACGGTCCCAGCCGACCTTCGGTCCGACGACGACCCGCAGACCACGCGACGACCGTCGGCAGGACGCCGCGCCGACGCCGGCGAGCGCCGCCGTTCTTCGCGGGTGGGTGTCGCGCTCCTGACCGTGCTCGTCGCCGGTGTCGTGGGACTGGCGGGCTATCTGGTGGCGGTCAATCGCACCGATCTGCAGTTGTTGCTGCCATTCTTGTCGCTGTCAGATCCGCCCCCGGGCAATGCCGGTCCGCCGGTCGCTCAGGATCTGACGCTGCCGTTGCCACGCCGCGGTGAGACCGCGATTCTCAAGGGTCGAGCGCTCATCGCCGGTGGACGGCTCCACGATGCCATGGCCGTGCTGGAACAGGTGCGCCCGACCGACCCGCAGCGCGACGAAGCGGACCGTCTGCGGGCCGACATTCAGCGTCAGTTGCTGGCCTTGACGCCGATGCCCACCACGCCTCCGGACAAACGCCTGCCATGAAGTGCCCCAAGTGCGGCTACCTGGGCTTCGAGGACATGGAGCGCTGTCGCAATTGTGGGTACGACTTCTCGCTGACCGCGGCCGCGCCGCCCCCTGACATCAACCTTCGTCGGGATACACGCAAGCTGGCGCCGCTCGACGATCTGACCCTCGTCGACGCCGCCACCGCGCCAGGCGAACTGCTTGGCGACGATGAGCGGGCGCTGTTCCGTCCGACACCGCCGAAGCCTTCCCGGACCGGTACGGACCTCCCGCTCTTTCACTCCGAACGGCCGGACGATGAGCCGCTCATCAAGCACCCATCGGCGCCACGAGCGCCGCTGGCGGTCCGCCGGGCGACGCCCGAAGTCCCTCGCCTGCGAAGTACCGTCAGGGCCCAGTCGCTCGACTTTGCGCTCGACCTGGACGACCCGCTGCCGGAGGCCGACTCGGACATCTTCACTCCGGCCGCGCGCGCAACCGCGGAAGAGTGGCCCGCGGCCAGGCCGGAGCGGGCTGAATCTGCGGCGGTCGGGCTTCGCCTCGTCGCGGTCCTGATTGACCTCGTCATTCTCGGCGCCGTCGACTTCGTCGTCCTCTACTTCACGATGAAGATTTGCGGCGTGTCGTACGACGAACTGAGCCTGATTCCCAAGGTGCCGCTGGCGGCGTTCCTCCTAGTTCAGAATGGCGGTTACCTGGCTGCTTTCACCGCGGGTGGTCAGACCATCGGGAAGATGGCGACCGGCATCCGCGTCGTCGCCACGGAATCGGCCGGTACGCTGGACTTCAATCGTGCCGTGACCCGCACGATCGTCTGGATGCTGCTCGCAGCCCCGGCCGGTCTCGGTTTTCTGACCGTCTTCAGCCGCGACCAGCGCGGCCTGCACGATCGCCTCGCAGGCACGCGTGTCGTTCGCGCGTCCGCTTGACGTCGCCCGTGCACCGGGCGGCGATCCTCATCTCCACAGCGCTCGGCGTCGGCTACGCCCCGGTTGCGCCCGGGACGTTTGGCTCGGCCGTCGGTCTCGTTCTGTGGTGGCTCCTGCCCGCGTCACCGTTGGTCCAGGGCCTGGCTATCGTGACGATCTTCGTGGCCGGCTCATGGAGCGGCGGCATCGCCGAACGGCATTTCGACCGCATGGATCCGGGCCAGGTCGTGATCGACGAAGTACTCGGCATGCTGATCACGCTCTTCATGAATCCTGTCGGTTGGGCCGGAGCGATTCTCGGATTCCTGGTGTTTCGAGCCGCGGACATCGTCAAGCCCTATCCGGCGAACCAGCTCGAGCGCCTTCACGGAGGCGTCGGCATCATGGCAGATGATGCGATGGCGGCCGTCTACGCGAACCTTGCGCTCCGCGCAAGTCTCTGGGTGCTCGCGCACGCCGCCGGGTAGGATGGCGTTGTGAAAGCCTGCATTCTGGCGGTCGGCAGCGAGATGCTGACGCCGTTCAAGGTCGACACCAATTCGCTGCTCATCACCGAGCGGCTCAACGCGATCGGCGTCGACGTGCGGTTGAAGGCCGTCGTCGCGGACGACATCGACGAGATCGCAGCCGTCATGCAGAGCGCGATCGGCTGGGCGGACGTTTTGATCGTCACCGGTGGCCTCGGTCCGACGGAAGACGATTTGACGCGCGAGGCGGTGGCCCGCGTGGTGGGTGTGTCTCTCGAGATCGACGAGCGGATGGTCGAGGGTCTTCGCGATCGGTTTGCGAAGCGAGGCCTCGTGATGTCGGACAACAACCGTCGGCAGGCGATGGTGCCGAGGGGCGCCGTCGTGCTCGAGAATCGCAACGGTTCTGCGCCGGGACTGCTGCTCAATGCAGGTCGCACGGACATCGTTCTCCTGCCCGGCCCTCCGCGCGAGATGACGCCGATGCTGGACGCCGTGATTCGCGATCGCCTCGCCGGCAAGAGTCAGGCGCGCGGCTTGTTTCGGCGGACCCTGAAGATCACCGGCCGTCCCGAATCCGAGGTCGACGCGATCGTGCAGCCGGTCTATTCCCCGTGGACCCGTCAGGACGTGCCGATCTCGACGACGATTCTGGCGGCGCTCGGGCAGATCGAGCTGCACCTGACGGCGTCCGCCGCAAATGCCGAGCAGGGGAATCGCGCGCTCGATCGAGCCGTGGCGCAGCTCCAGGACGCGCTTGGTCCGTCGGTGTACAGCGTGGACGGGCGGCCGCTCGAAGCTGTCGTCGGCGCGATGCTGAAAGAACGGGGAATGACGATTGCCGTCGCAGAGTCCTGTTCCGGCGGTTTGCTGGCGTCAAGGCTGACCGATGTGCCCGGCAGCTCGGCGTATTTCGAGCGCGGCGTCGTCTGCTACAGCAACCGGGCGAAGACGGAGCTGCTCGGCGTTCCTGACAGCATGATTCGCGAGCACGGCGCCGTCAGCGAGCCAGTTGCGCTGGCGATGGCAGAGGCGGCCGCTGCACGGTCGAACGCCAGCGTCGGCGTGGGAATTACCGGCATCGCGGGCCCGGACGGCGGAACAGCGGAGAAACCAGTCGGGACCGTCGTGGTCGCGGTGAGCGTCGATGGGAAGACCAAAATCCGGACGCTGAAGCTGTTCGGTGGTCGCGAGATGATCAAGTTCCAGTCGGCGCAGGCCGCCATGAACATGCTGCGCCTGATGCTGATGTAGCGATGCGGCTCTTTGCCGCGCTCGATCTCGATGAACCCGCGCGGCGGGCAGTGGAGGAGGGCCAGGCCGCGTTGCGCGCGGCGATCGATGCCGACCTCCGTTGGGTTCAGCCCGCACAACTCCACCTGACGCTGGTCTTTCTCGGCGAGCTGACGGACTCGCGCATCGACCGACCGATCGCGGCGCTCACACCGCCTGTGCCGCAATCGGCATTCGAGATCATCCTGGCGGGTCTGGGTGTGTTTCCTCCACGTGGCGCTCCGCGCGCGCTCTGGACAGGCATTCGCGAGGGCGAAGCGTCCGTTCTGGCGCTTCACCGCGAGGTCGTCACACGTCTGCGACAAGTCGGTCTCGACCGGGCTTCAGGGCCGTTCCACCCCCATCTCACGATCGCCAGATTCAGGCGGTCACGCCCCGCCGACAGGCATGCCGTCCTGGAGCATCCAGCGTTCGAGCGCGCAATTCGACAGAAGATCGACCACGTCACCCTATACAAGAGTGAGCTCTCGTCCGGCCCGCCGCGCTACGTCGAGCTGGCGCGTGCTAACCTGACTTCGATATGACCTTCGTTGTCGCCGTTGCCTATCTGATTGGATCGATCCCCTTCGCGTTACTGCTGGCGCGCCGCTTTGGCACCGACTTGCGGCGGACGGGCAGCGGCAATCTGGGTGCCGCCAACGTCATGCGGGCGTCGGGCGTGCGCGCGGGACTCCTCGTGGCCGGCCTGGATGTCGCCAAGGGCGCGGTCGGTGTCGCGCTCGCGTCGCGATTCAGCGACAACGCGTCGGCGCCCGCCATCGCCGGCTTTGCGGCGATTGTCGGGCACATCTATCCCGTGTGGCTGCGCTTTCGGGGCGGGAAGGGCGTCGCGACGGCGTGCGGCGCCTTCTCGGTGCTGACGCCCGCGGCCGTCCCCCCGGCGATGGCCGTCTTCGTCGCGGCGGTGTGGTTGACGAAGTACGTCTCCGCGGGATCGGTGCTCGCCACGCTGGCGTTGCCGCCGATTGCGTATGCGCTGGGCAGTCCCGCACCAGCCGTTCTGTCCGCGTTCGCCGCCGCGGCACTGATCGTGTTCCGGCATCGATCGAACCTCGCGCGGCTGCGCACCGGCACGGAACGCCGGGTCGGAGCTCGAGCGTGAAAACCGTGACCGTTCTCGGCGCGGGCAGCTGGGGCACCGCGCTCTCGATTCACCTCGGCCGCATCGGTCACGAGGTGCGGCTCTGGGCGCGCGACGCCGCGCTCGTCCGTGAGATGAACCTGCGGCGGGCGAACGCCGTGTACCTGCCGGACGTCACGATGCCGGTGCAGGTCAGCGTCACGCACGACCTGGCGGCTGCGTTGGCTTCGACGCACATCATCGTGACCGCGCTGCCGTCGCATGGCTGCCGCGCCGTCGTGCGGTCTGCGGTGCCGCACATGACGAAGGGTGCCGTCATCGTCAGCGCGACGAAGGGTCTCGAATCGGAGTCGCTGCTGCGGATGTCAGAGGTCGTCGCGCAGGAGGCCGGCAGCTCCCACCCGGTCGTGGTGTTGTCGGGCCCGAGCTTTGCCGTCGAGGTCGCGCACCAGCTCCCGACGGCTGTCCTCGCCGCATCGACGGACAGCCGCGCGCTGGAGGTCGTGCAGGCCGAATTCAGGGGACCGACGTTTCGCTTGTACGCCAGCGAAGACGTGGTCGGCGTCGAGATCGGCGGTGCGATGAAGAACACCATCGCGATTGCCGCGGGCGTGGTCGAGGGATTGGGGCTTGGTCACAACGCCCTGGCCGCGCTCATCACACGCGGGCTGGCCGAGGTGACGCGTCTGGCGTGCGCGGTGGGCGGACGTCGGGAAACCCTGTCCGGCTTGAGCGGCCTCGGCGACCTGGTGCTCACCTGTACCGGATCATTGAGCAGGAATCGACATGTCGGCATCGAGCTGGCACGCGGCCGGCCGCTCGCCGACATTCTCGCCGGCATGAAAATGGTCGCCGAGGGCGTGCGGACGACCGGGGTTGCGCTGGCGCTCGGGGAGCGCCACGGCGTCGAACTCCCGATTGCGGAGCAGATGGGCGAGGTGCTGGCGGGCCGGACCGACGTGCGATCGGCGATCGAGGCGCTGATGCTGAGACGTCAGCGGGCGGAGGCAGAGACATTGTGAGCATCCTCGATCGAATCAAGGAGGGCCTGACTCGAACCAAGCAGCAGATCGTCGAGCGGTTCGACGAGATCGTGGGGCGGGCTGACGAGCCGTCGCGGCGAGCCAGGCCCGTGGACGTCGAGACACTCGCCGCACTCGAGGAACTGCTCATCTCGGCGGACGTCGGGGTCGCGGCCACCGATCGGATCCTTGCGGCTGTGAAGAGCCGGCCGCCCAACGGCGCCAGCCTGCGCGATCTCGTCAAGCACGAGATCAAGGAGGTCTTCGACGGGGTGGATCGGCCGGTGGTCGTCACACAACGTCCGAACGTCACGCTCATCGTCGGAGTGAATGGCACCGGGAAGACGACGACGGTTGGCAAGCTCGCGAGCCTGATGAAACGGCAGGGCCGCTCGCCGCTGATCTGTGCGGCCGACACGTTTCGCGCCGCCGCGGTCGAACAGCTGGAGGTGTGGGCAAAGCGCGCCGGCGTGGACATGATTCGCGCAAAAGAAGGTGCAGACCCGGCGGCGGTCGTGTTCGACGCGATTTCCTCCGGCAAGGCGAAGGATCGCGATCCGATTCTCGTCGACACCGCGGGCCGGTTGCACACACGCGTGAATCTCATGAACGAGCTCGACAAGATCCGGCGCGTCGCCGCGCGCGAGGTGCCAGGTGCGCCGCAGGAAGTGCTGCTCGTCCTCGACGCAACCGTCGGGCAGAACGGCATGAACCAGGCGCGCGCGTTCATGGATACCGCGGGTGTGAACGGCATCGTGCTGACGAAGCTCGATGGCACCGCCAAGGGTGGCATCGCCGTCGCCATCGCCAACGACCTGAAGCTGCCGATTCGCTACGTGGGCATTGGCGAGGGACTCGACGATCTCGTCCCGTTCTCCGCGGACGAGTACGTCGACGGGCTCTTCGAAGAGAAATGGTGAAGGCCGTGAGCGTGACGCCGGCCGACGAACGGTGGATGACGCGGGCGTTGTTCCACGCGGCTCGAGGTGCCGGGCGCACCAGCCCGAATCCGCTCGTGGGTGCGGTCGTCGTGTCGCCGGATGGCGTGCTCGTCGGGCAGGGCTACCATGAGCGCGCGGGCGAGGCGCATGCCGAAGTTCACGCGCTGTCGGAAGCCGGCGATCGCGCCCGCGGTGCGACCCTTTACTGCACGCTCGAGCCCTGCGCGCACCAGGGTCGCACGGGCCCGTGTGCTGCACGGATTGTCGACGCCGGGATCCGGCGGGTCGTCGCGTCCGTACAGGATCCGAACCCGCTCGTTCGCGGACGGGGCTTTGCCTACTTGCGCGCGCATGGGCTCGACGTCGACGTCGGCCTCGGCGCGACGGAGTCGAGCGCGCTGAATCAGGCGTTCTTCACCCTCATGAATGAAGAACGGCCGTTCGTCATCCTGAAAGCGGCGACGAGCGCGGACGGGTTCATCGCGGAATCGCGCGATCGGCCGACCGAACTGACCTCGACCCTCGCGAACCGCCATGCGCATCGCCTCCGGGCCACGATTGACGCGATTGCCGTTGGCGTGGGAACGGTCGTGGCCGACAACCCCGAGTTGACCGCGCGAGGGGCGTTTCGGGAACGGCCGCTCGTTCGCGTCGTCTTCGACCGCACGCTTCGCACGCCGCCCTCGGCGCGGCTGCTCTCGACACGTGACGCCGGGCCTGTCATCATCGTGACGAGCGAGCGGGCCGCGAAGCTGGCCGATTGCCGGGCCGCGCTCGAGTCGCGCGGAGCTGAAATCGTGGTCCATGACGGCTCGCTCAGGCACGCGCTCACCTTGCTCGGCGCACGCCAGGTATCGTCGCTGCTCCTCGAGGGCGGCGGAACGCTCCACGGCGCCGCGTGGGACGAGGGTGTCGTGGATTTCGTCAGGCTCTACGTCACCCCGCATCTTCTCGGAGCTGGAGTGCCCTTCTTGCCCGATCGGGAATTCTCGTCCACGGCGCTGATCGATCGTCAGGTCTCGATCCTGGGACCCGATGTGCTCATCGAGGGATATGTTCACGGGCCTCGTTGAAGCCGTCGGAGAGATTCGCGAGCGCATCGCGACCGACGGCGGCTACCGTCTCCGAATTGGTTGCGCCCTGGCGCCCGAGTTGTCGCTCGGCGACAGCCTTGCGATCAACGGTGTGTGTCTGACCGTCGTCGCCGCCGCGCGCGACGAGGTGCAGGCCGACATCGGCCCGGAGACCGTACGCGTGACGACGCTGGGTGCGCTTGCGCCTGGTACGAAAGTCAACATGGAGCGTCCGCTCCGCGCCGACAGCCGGCTCGGCGGCCACTTCGTTCAGGGCCATGTGGACGGCCTGGGCGTGATTCACGCGCTTCGTCACGACACCGAGTTCGTCTGGCTGACGGTCGGGTTTCCGCCGGAGCTCGCGCCGTTCATCGTGCACAAGGGCTCGATTGCCGTTGACGGCATCAGCCTCACGGTGGCGCGCCTCGGCCTCGATCGCTTCGACGTCCAGATCGTGCCGTTCACGATGGAGCATACGAACCTGCAAAGCGCGCGGCCCCGCGATCGCGTCAACCTCGAATGCGATATGGTCGGGAAGTACGTCGTCAGAGCGGCGGAGGTCGCGGGCGTGGGGCGGATGGGCACCAGACAAGGGGAGTCGAAGTCGTGAAACGAAAGCCGACGAAGTCAACACGGGCGGCCAGGTCAAGCCGCCGAACACAGAAATCGGTTGCCCGGGCGGGAGGGCGACGGCCGACCGAGGTGCTTCACCACGCGGCGCCGGCGCTGGCAATAGCTCCCGCGGCGCCCACTCCGTTCGCGAAAATCGAAGATGCGATCGACGCCATCCGCCACGGCCGCATGGTCATCGTCGTGGACGACGCGGATCGGGAGAACGAGGGCGACCTGACGATCGCCGCCGAGAAGGTCACGCCGGAAGCCATCAATTTCATGGCGCGCTACGGCCGCGGCCTCATCTGCCTGGCGATGACGCCCGAACGGCTCGACGAGCTCGAAATCCCGCTCGTCGTGACGAACAACACGTCCACGTTCGAAACAGCCTTCTGCGTGCAGATTGAGGCCAAGGGCCGGACGACGACAGGGATTTCGGCTGCCGACCGGGCGACGACCGTGCTGACCGCGATCGATCCGGCGACGCGACCTTCCGATCTCGCTCGTCCAGGCCACGTGTTCCCGTTGCGTTCTCGTACCGGCGGCGTGATGGTCCGCGCGGGACAGACCGAAGCCGCCGTCGATCTCGCCCGCATCGCTGGACTGTATCCGGCCGGGGTCATCTGCGAAATCATGAACGAAGACGGCACGATGGCGCGCGTGCCGCAGCTGACGAAGTTCGCCGGGAAGCACGGCCTGCTCGTGGTCACGATCGCGGACCTGATCAAGTACCGGATGCGAACCGAGTCGCTCGTCAAACGCGTGGCGAGTGCGAAACTGCCCACGGAATACGGCGATTTCAACGTCTACGCCTACGAAAACCAGACCGACAAGTTGACGCACGTCGCGCTCGTTCGCGGCGACGTCGGGGACGGCCGCGATATTCTCGTGCGCGTGCACTCCCAGTGCCTGACCGGGGACGTCTTCCACTCGGCCAGGTGCGACTGCGGCCCGCAGCTCGACACGGCGATGCAGCGGATTGCCGCTGAGGGGCGGGGAATCCTCCTGTATCTCCAGCAGGAAGGCCGCGGTATCGGACTGGCGAACAAGATCCGCGCGTACGAGCTGCAGGACGAAGGCTTCGACACGGTCGAAGCCAACGAGCGGCTGGGCTTCAAAGCGGATCAGCGCGACTACGGTATGGGCGTCCAGATCCTGCGAGAGCTCGGCGTCCGCTCGATGCGGCTCCTGAGCAACAACCCGAGAAAGCTGGTCGGCATAGAAGGCTATGGACTGTCGATCAGCGAGTGGCTGCCGCTCGAGATTCCGGCTTCGGATTCGACGCGCCGCTATCTGAAGACGAAAAAAGAAAAGCTGGGGCATAAGCTGTCCTCCGTCTGACGGTCCGGAGAGGGTTGCGCGGTCATGAAGCGACACCTGGTGCTGGTCGCCGGCATCGTGATTCTCAGTAGCGCCGTGCGCGCGGAGGAGCGGGAACTCTCGACCTTCGGCTGGCTCGCTGGCGTCTGGGAGTCCACGGACGGTTCTGCGACGGAAGAGCGCTGGATGTCGCCGACGGCGAACGTGATCCTGGGCGTCAGCCGCACGGTGAAGGACGGCCGCACGGTGGGCTTCGAATTCATGAGGCTCGAGAAGCGCGGGGCCGACATCTATTACATCCCGCAGCCGGGCGGGCGCCCACCGGTCGACTTCAAGCTGACGTCCGGCGAAGGCGAGCGCTACATTTTCGAGAACACCGAAGGCGTGGACCGGGTCCACCGCATCGAATACCGCCGTGATGGCGAGAACGGTCTCTACGCGCGCGTCGACGGTGTCCAGAATGGCAAGCCGTTCCGGCTCGAATACCGCTACCGCCGGAAAATCTGAAGCCTGCCCGCGGCGACGACCCGATGTGCTAGGATAAGGGTTTGCGCTAGAGCACGTTAGGGCGGCCTTCCATGTTTGATTCTCTCAGCGGACGACTGCAGGACGTCTTCAAGTCGTTCCGCGGCGAGACCCGGCTCACCCCGGAGAATGTCGAAGCCGCGCTGCGCGAGATTCGCCTCGCGCTGCTCGAAGCGGACGTCAACTTCAAGGTCGTCAAGGCGTTCGTCGATCGCGTCCGGGACCGCGCGATGGACGCGGCGACGGGACAATCCGGCGAGGTGCTGCGGGGCCTGGCCCCGTCGCAGCAGGTCGTCAGGATCGTCCGCGACGAAATGCTCGCCCTCTTCGGCGATGCCGAGGGAGGGCTCCAGCCGTCTTCCAAGCGACCTCGCGTCATCCTGATGCTCGGTCTCCAGGGCGCCGGGAAGACGACGACGACGGGCAAGCTGGCGAAGTGGTTGACGAAGCAGGGGAGGCATCCCTTGCTGGTGTCCACCGACGTCAAGCGTCCGGCCGCGATCGAGCAGCTGAATGTCGTCGGAAGGCAGGCCGCCGTTCGCGTCCATGATCCGTCCGGGGTGATGGATCCGGTCGCGCGTGCGAGTGGGGCGGTAGCCGAAGCCGCGAACCTGGGCTTCGACACGGTGATCGTCGACACAGCAGGCCGCCTGCACATCGACGACGAGTTGATGACGGAGCTCGTGGCGATCAAGAACGCCACGGACCCGTCAGATCGACTGTTCGTCGCGGATGCGATGACCGGGCAGGACGCCATCAAGAGCGCGGGTGAGTTCAACGCGCGGGTTGGCGTCAGCGGCGTCGTGCTGACGAAGCTGGACGGCGACGCCCGCGGTGGCGCGGCGCTGTCGGTCGTCTCCGTCGTCGGCGTGCCGATCGCGTTTGCTGGAAGCGGAGAGACGCTCGATGACTTCGAGGCGTTTCATCCGGAACGGGTCGTGTCGCGGGTCCTGGGGATGGGCGATGTGCTGTCGCTCATCGAGAAAGCCGAAGCGGCCATCACCCAGGAGGACGCGGAGCGACTCGAAGAGAAGATTCGGTCGAACGAGTTCACGCTCGACGACTTCCGCGATCAGTTGAAGGCGATCCGGAAGATGGGCCCGCTCGAATCGATCATGGGCATGCTGCCGGGGATGGGGAATCTCAAGGCCCTGGCGGACAACAAGCCGGATGACGGGCAGCTGTCGCGGGTCGAGGCGATCATCAGTTCGATGACGCCCGAGGAGCGCCGCAAGCAGTACATCATCAACGGCAGCCGACGCAAGCGGATCGCGCGGGGCAGCGGCACGTCGGTCGAGGAAGTGAACCGCCTGCTGAAGCAGTTCGTGCAGATGCAGAAGATGTTGAAGCAGCTCGGCGGGATGGCCGGGCTGGCCGGCGGCGGGAAACACGCCCGCCGTCAGGCCATGCAGATGCTTCGCAACCGCCACTAAGGCGGACTCGTTTACGCGCAGCCGAGGAACGCGAGGCTTCAGCCGAGCGATCTGCGACTCGCGGTGCGAAGCGAAACAGGCGACCGGGGATCGAGTCCGGAACGTCATTGAAGGAGAGCACGATGGTCGTCATCCGCCTACGCAGGGCCGGATCCAAGAAGCGCCCGTTTTTCCGCGTCGTCGTCACCGACTCGCGCGCCGCGCGAGACAGTTCGTTCGTCGAAATTCTCGGACACTACAACCCCCGCACCAAGCCGGCAGTCGTTCACATCGACAAGAATCGCGTCGACTTCTGGATGAAGAAGGGCGCGCAACCGTCGGATTCCGTGCGGACGCTGATCGCGCGGCATCTGACGCCTGCACCCGTGGCGGCGGCTGCGCCCGCGGCGATGAAGTAACGGCAATGAGCGACAGCAGCGGGACGGGCGTCCGGGCGGTCGTCGAGGTGCTGGCGAAAGCGTTGACCGATCGGCCCGACGATGTGCGGGTGACCGAATCGCAGCACAAACAGAAGACGCTCATCGAGCTGTTCGTGGCGCCATCGGATCTGGGTAAGCTGATCGGACGGCAGGGCCGGACCGCGGCCGCCCTGAGGACCCTGGCCGCGAGCGCCGGTGAGCAGGAAGGCAAGGACGTGACGCTCGAGATTCGCGAGAGCCGGTAGCGCCGCGGTCGCATGGTCTGGGATGAGATGGCGGTCGTCGGTCGGATCGCCCGCACCCACGGCCTTCGCGGCCAGATGATCGTGAATCTCGAAACGGATTTTCCCGACGAGCGGTTTCGACTAGGGTCAGAAGTGTTCGTGCGGCGCGGCGACAACATCGAGACGCTCCGGATTGCCAGCGTCCGGCGGCAGGGCGATCGGCCCGTCATTGGCGTGGACGGCGTTTCGACGATTGACGAAGCCGAACGGCTGGCCGGCCTGGAACTTCGAGTCCCGGCCGATCGGCTCCAACCGCTGCCGGACGGAACGTTTTATCACCACGACCTCGTCGGTTGCCAGGTCGAGATGGGTGACGGAACTGTGGTCGGAGTCGTGACGGACGTTGATACGGCGTCGGGCGGCAGCCGACTCGTGGTGGAGGGAACGCGCGGGGAGATCCTGATTCCGATCGCCGCCGCGATCTGTCGATCGATTGAGCCGCGGGCGAAACGGATCGTGATCGATCCACCGGAAGGTCTGCTCGACCTGAACGCCAGGCCGGGGTGAGCGGGATTCGACGTGATGCCGACATTCGACATCGTCACGATTTTTCCGGCGATGATCGAAGCGCCGCTCGCGGCCGGGATTCTGGGCCGGGCGATCGATCGGGGCGTGCTCGACGTGAAGGTGCGGGACCTTCGCGACTTCACGACCGACCGGCACCGGGTCGTGGACGACGTACCGTATGGCGGCGGCCCGGGGATGGTGCTGAAACCCGATCCGATCTTCCGCGCGCTCGATGCGATCGAGGGGGAGCGTGGGACGCCACTGACGGTCGTGATGACGACGCCGCAGGGCCGGCGGTTCACACAGGCTGAAGCCCTGGGGTTGAGCAGCCGGCCGCATGTCGTCCTGCTGTGCGGACGATACGAAGGTTTTGACGATCGCGTCCGGTCGCGGGTGACCGACGAGCTCTCGATCGGCGACTATGTGCTGACCGGCGGCGAGCTGCCGGCGCTCGTGATTCTCGACGCGGTCGCGCGGTTCGTGCCCGGGGTCGTCGGGGACGAGCAGTCGGTGACAGAGGATTCGTTCAGCCGGGGCTTGCTGGATTTTCCACAGTTCACGAGGCCGGCCGAGATCCGGTGCGACGGAAACGAAGGCGGCGCAGTGCTCAGCGTTCCGGACGTCCTGCTCTCCGGGAACCACGCGGAGATCCGGCGCTGGCGAAAGCGCGAAGCGCTCACCCGGACGCTCGAGCGCCGCCCGGATCTTCTGGTGGACGCGGCGTTGGACGACGAAGAACGGGCGCTGCTGCGCGAGCTGAGGGACCGGACCAAGACGTGAGAATTTCTTGAGACTTGAGACTTGATAAGTGGAGGAATTGATGGGTCCGATAGAACTCGTTGAAGAACCGCAGCTTGCCGAACGGCCAAAGATGAAGGCGGGCGACACCGTGAAGGTCCATGTGAAGGTCCGCGAAGGTGACAAGGAGCGCATTCAGATCTTCGAAGGCGTGGTCATCGGCATCCACCGTGGCGGAACTCGCGCGTCGTTCACGGTCCGGAAGGTGTCTTTCGGGCAGGGCGTCGAGCGCATCTTCCCGCTGCACTCGCCGACGATTCAGAAGGTGGAGGTCACCAAGTCCGCCCGGGTGCGTCGAGCGAAGCTCTACTACCTGCGCGACCTGAAGGGCAAGGCGGCACGCATGAAGGACTCGGCCAAAACCGACAAGTAGCTCGTAACGCCGGCGTTCCGGAAGAGATGTCTCGCGTTCCAGCCACTCGAACCCTGGAGAACGCGCTCCGCCGCGTCGGCTTCATGTACGTCGCCGGCACCGACGAGGTAGGACGGGGTTGCCTGGCGGGCCCGGTCGTCGCGGGCGCGGTGGTACTACATCCCGATCGGCACATTGCCGGCGTGTCCGACTCGAAGGCCGTTCCGGCCGCTGAGCGCGAGGCGCTCTACGATCGGATTCTCGTGAGCGCCATCAGCTGGGCCGTTGCGGCGGCGGAACCTGACGAGATCGATCGCATCAACATTCACCAGGCGTCACTCCGTGCGATGCAGCGCGCCATCCTCGCGCTCAACCCGCTCCCGGACGTGGTGCTCGTCGACGCCTTCCGGGTCCCGGATCTCCCGATGGCGCAGCGCGGCGTACTCCACGGCGACCGCCGGTGTGCGGCGATCGCGGCGGCGTCGATCGTCGCGAAAGTGACGCGCGATCGGCTCATGGCCGAACTGCACGGCCGTGATCCGCGCTACGGATTCGATCGGCACAAGGGCTATGCGACCGCCGATCATCTCGACGCAGTTGCACGCTTTGGCTACTCAGAGGTCCACCGCCGTTCGTTCCGCCCTCCGACGCTGTTTGATAACATTTGAGCTGCGTGTCCATCGATCGCCCTGCGACGCTGCGCAATGCCGAACAACTGCTGCGACGGGGGCAGCTCGAGGCCGCTATCGGCGAGTACGTCAAGGTCGTCGAGCAGTTTCCCCGTGACTGGACGACGGCGAACACGCTTGGCGACGCGTACGTCCGCGCCGGCCAAATCAACAAAGCCGTCGAGCAGTTCGTTCGCATCGCCGACGGGTTGAGTGACGAGGGATTCCTTCCCAAAGCGGCCGCGCTCTACAAGAAAACCATCAGACTGAAGCCGGATCTCGAGCCGGTGCTGTGGAAGGCGGCGGAAATCGCGGCCACCCAGGGCACTCTGGCGGACGCTCGCGCACTTCTGAAAACGATCGAAGACAGGCGGAGGCAGGCGGGCGACGAAGTGGGTGTCGTCCGCGCACGCATCCGTATGAACACGCTCGATCCGTCGAACTATTCCGCGCGGCGGGCGGCAGCCGCGGCCCGTGTCGCACTCGGCGAAGTGCCGGATGCCGTTCGCGATCTCGTAACGATCGCTCGTGACCTGTGCGACCTGAGCAGATTCAGGGACGCGGTGGAAGTGTTGTCCGAGGCCGGGCGGCTGGCGCCGGACGACGACGAGGTGCGCCGGCGGCTCTTCGACGTTCACGTCGAGGCCGGGGATTTTCCCGAGGCCCGAGCGTGCGCCTCCACCTCCGATCAGTTCCGTGTGCTGGTGGACGCTCTCGAACGATCCGGTCGCCACGCGGAAGCCCTGGAAATCGGCTGCGAGGCTGCGCGGCTCGATCCCGCGAGCGATGTGGGAGAGCGCCTGGCCCTCGTGTCGATCGAGATTCGACAAGGCCACGGCGAGGAAGCCGCCGCCATCGCGTTCGAGTTACTCCAGACCGATCCGGCCTGGCGAGACCAGATTCTCGCGCTGGCGCTCGACACCGCTGCCGAGTTCACCGCAGCGGCTTTTCGAAGTGCCCAACTGGTCGCGGATTCGCATGCGGTTGACGGCGAGTGGCCAGTCGCCGCGGACGCGATCGAGGCATTCTCTGAACGTGCGCCGCATCATCTGCCGGCGCGTGAGCGGCTGGTCGAAATCTGTGTGGACGGCCTGCTCGAACCGCGGCTCATCCCCGCGCTGACGCGGCTCACTGACGCGTATCTCAGCGCGGGGCTCGGCGAACAGGCGCGCGTTGCCGCCGAAGAACTTGTCGCGCGCGAGCCATGGGAGCACGCGAACTTCGACCGCTTCAGACAGGCGCTCGTGCTGCTCCAGGTGGCAGATCCCGATGCGATCATCGCCGAGCGGTTGAGCGGCGAGACGCCGTTCCTGAGCACAGTGCTCAACCCGCTACCGCCGCCTTCGGACGCGGGCGACATCGACGTCGACTTGGACGGTGGCTTCCATCCGCGCGCCGATCCTGCGGCGGACACCGGGCGTTCGTTTCCCGCTGCGGACCGAGCGCCGGATCTCGAGGATGTCTTCGTCCAGTTGCGCGGAGAAGTCAGCCGGAAGTCGATGCTGGAAACCGCCGAGAGTGAGTATCGCCGCGCGCTGGCCCTGAAGGCAGCCGGTGACCTCGACGGCTGCGTCGATGCGCTGCTGGTCGCCACACGCGCGCCGTCTCTCCGCTTTGTCGCCGGCTCGTTGCTCGGCCGTCTCTACAAGGAACGCGGACAGATCTCCGACGCCATCGACTGGTTCGAGCGCGCGGCCCAGGCGCCGGCGCCGTCGCCGGCTGAATATCACGAGCTGCTCTTCGAATTGCTCGAAGGGCTCGAAGCGAGCGGCGATGTCACGCGCGCGCTCGCCGTCGGCCTCGAGCTTCAGGCCGATGCGGGATCGTACCGCGACGTTGACGAGCGCGTCGATCGGCTTGCCAAAGTGCAGGCCCGAGGGTAGCGCACTGATCCGCCGCCTGGTATACGTCGCGTTCTTCCTCGAGGTAGGCCTCCTGCTGGTCGTCCTGCCGTGGTCCGGATTCTGGGAGCACAACTACTTCGTCGTCGAGTGGCCGCCGCTCGAACCGCTCGTCACCAACAATTTCGTCCGAGGTGCCGTGACCGGGCTCGGGCTCGTGAATCTGTACGCGGGCTTTGCGGATCTCGCCCAGATCTTCGCGGCGCGCGAACCACACGAGATGTCACCCCGGCCATGATCCTCTGTCTCGTGACCGATCGACGGCGATTCGTCAAACCCATTCCCGATCTGCTGGACCAGGTGCGTCTCGCCGTTCACGTAGGAGTCGACTTGATCCAGGTCCGTGAGCGCGATCTCGAAGCGGCGAGCCTCGCCGATCTGGTCAGCAGCATCCTTGCGGTCACGCGCGGGTCGCGGACTCGCGTGGTCGTCAACGATCGCCTCGACGTCGCGATCGCCACCCGCGCCGATGGTGTGCACCTGCGTCACGACTCGATAGCCGTCGCCGCGGCGCGCACGCTGGCGCCGTCGCCGCTCCTGGTCGGCCGCTCGGTGCACGACGTTGTCGAAACGCGTGCGGTCGAGGGAGCGGACTACGTGATCGCGGGCACGGTGTTTCCGACGCCGTCGAAATCCGGTGTGTCCGCGCTGCTCGGCCTCGACGGCTTGCGCGCCATCGTGACGGCGGCGACGGTGCCGGTGCTGGCCATTGGCGGCGTGACGCTCGACCGTCTCGGTGAGATTGCCGCGACCGGCGCGGCGGGTGTCGCGGCCATCGGTCTCTTCTCGGACACGCGGCTCATGGAACGGACCGGGGAAGCGCGCCGCCGGTTTGACAGCCTGAGATCGGCTTCCTAACATGGCTGAGTCCGACGAATGAGCGCAGATCGCCCCGCGGATTTCGGGACCCGGCTTCGTCAGGCGCGCGAGCGCAAGGGCGTAACGCTCCGCGAGATCGCGAACCGCACCAAGATATCCGTCGGCGTGCTCGAGTCGCTCGAGCGCAGCGACCTCTCGAAATTGCCAGGCGGTATTTTCAGTCGCGGGTTCGTCCGTTCGTATGCCAGGGAGGTCGGCCTCGATCCCGACACGACGGTGGAGGAATTCATCGGTCTCTTGCCGCACGATTCGGTCGCGGCGGGGCACCCGCGAGCGGACCAGGTCGAGGATACAGAACTCTTCGAGAGCGATCGACGGGTCGCGAGCTCGGTGTTCTGGATACTGCTGATCAGCGTTCCGCTGGCCGGCGGTGTCCTGTACCTCGGGATGGCGGAACGTGGAGGCGGTCAGCGCGGGCAGAAGCCTGCGCCCGCGCCGGCGGCCAGGGCCACGCTGCCGGACCCGACTCCGGCGCCCGACACGTCGCCGTCCACGGAGACCGGCGGTCAGCGGCCATCGGCCGATCCCGTCGCCGCACCGCCTCAGAGCGGGGCGACGTCGGGCGTCGCAGCGCCGGCCGCGGTGCCGCCACCGATCGCGGCTTCAGTGGCAGACGAAGGGCTGAAGATCGAGCTGTCCGCGCGCCGTCCTGTGTGGGTGTCGGCCACCGTGGATGGTCAGAAGGCCATCAGCAGGCTCCTGCAGGTGGGCGACAAGGAAGTCGTGGACGTGAAACGAGAACTGATGCTGACGGCAGGCGACGCATCAGCCATCAAAATGACGGTCAACGGCGCCGAAGCGCGATCGCTCGGCAAGAACGGGGAAGTGATCACGGCCCGCGTCACGCCGGCCAACTTCCGCGACTACCTCCAGGCCCGGTGAGCGCGCCGTCCCCCCTTCTCGATTTCTTCAGGAAAGGCGAGGTGCCTCGCGACGTGCGGCTGCTCGCGGCGCAGGGCGGGCTCGAAACGCGTGCGCAGGAACAGCTCGCGATCCTCGCTCTCCTGGTCGACGACCCGGAGGCGGAGATTCGCGCGGCGGCCGAGGCCACGTTGAGTCGCATTCCGGTCGAGTCCCTGCGGAAGTTCCTCGGACGTTCTGACGTCGCCGTCGGTCTGCGCGAATTCTTCGCGGATCGAGGCGTGTTCCCCGACGAGATTCCCGCCATCGAAGTCGACGAGCCGCTCGTGGCGGTCGAGGACGCCACCGGGAGCGACGAGGACGAGGAGATCCCGGAAGACGAGGACCAAGGGACCGCGGCGCAACGGGTCGCGAAGATGGGTTTCACTCAGCGTCTGAAGGCGGCCATGAAGGGCAGTCGTGAGATCCGGGCGATCCTGATCCGCGATCCGAACAAGATGATCGCGGCAGCGGTCCTGAGCAGCCCGAAAATCTCGGAGCCCGAGGTGGAAGCGATCTCCCGCATGACGAACGTCTCGGACGATGTCCTGCGAATCATCGCCAACAATCGCGCCTGGACCAAGAATTACGGGATCCTCGTCGGTCTCGTGAAGAATCCAAAGACACCGCTCGCCATGTCCATGAACATGATGCAGCGCCTGAACGATCGCGATCTCAGTCAGCTGTCAGTCGATCGAAACGTCCCGGAGCCGCTTCGCGTGGCGGCACGGAAGAGGATCACGGCAGGGCCGGGAAGGGGATAGTGGAACAAGGAAATGGGGATTAGGAATTGGGGATTAGGGATTAGGAATGAGGGCGCTTCTTTTTTCGCCCTCTCCCCGCCTTGCCCCAGTCCGACCGCATCTGTGCCAGGCCCTCCATGTAGACGGCCACGCGTTCGCGCTCGGTTTCACCGGGCATCGATTTCAACAGATCGAGCGCGCGCGCGAGATCGTCCTGAATCGTGTCCTTCGTCGTCGTGAAGTACAGGCGACGGATTTCCGCCACCTTGTCCTGCTCCGACAACATCGGCAGTTTCATCGCTTCTTCCTGGCGGCGACGCGCGCCCGTCTGGTATTGCGCCGGAGGAGCGCCCTGAATTCATCGAACGAGCGCGTGTTGAGGACGTCCGACGGCTGGATCCAGGCGCGGCGCGCGACCAGCACGCCGTAGCGAAGGCTGTCGAGGGCCCGGTGCGAATGGGCGTCGGTCGAGATGACGATCCGGACACCGCGTTCGCGCGCGAGGCGTGCGTTGACGTCACTCAGATCGAGACGATGCGCCTGGCAATTGATTTCCATCGCGACGCCGTGGTCGCGGGCGGCGTCGACGATCGCGTTCATGTCGACGTCGATGGGCTCGCGCCTGAGGATCGCCCGGCCGGTCGGGTGGCCGAGGACGTCCACGTGCGCGTTGTCGATGGCTTTCAACAGGCGATCCGTCATCTGACCGCGCTCCTGCGTGAACGCGGAATGCACCGATGCGATGACAATGTCGAGCGAGGCGAGACAGTCGTCGGAGAGGTCGAGCGAACCATCCGCCTTGATGTCGCACTCGATGCCGGCCAGGACGCGGATGCCGAGTCCTTCGGCGTCCAGCGCCCGGATCCGCGCGGCGTGCGCGGCAGCCCGGCGCTCGTCCAGTCCGTTGGCCATCGCCAGCGACTGGCTGTGCTCGGTGATCGCGATGTACTCGTGGCCCTGCGCCCGCGCCGCCAGCGCCATCGTTCTGATGTCGTCCTTGCCGTCGGATTCGGTGCTGTGCATGTGGAGATCGCCGCGCAGATGCGAGCGTTCGATCAGCCGCGGCAGCGAGTGGTCGGCGGCGGCGGCGATCTCTCCGCGCATTTCGCGCAACTCTGGCGGAATCCAGTCGAGTCCCAATCCTCCGTAGATGTCTTCCTCGGTCAGGCCCGCAATCCTGGCATCGTCTGAGAGTCGGAAGAGACCATATTCATTGAGTTTGTATCCCAGACCGATAGCGCGGTCGCGCAGCGCGATGTTGTGGGGCTTCGACCCGGTGAAGTACTGAAGCGCGGCGCCGCGGCTGTCGGCGGGAACCAGCCGGAGGTCGGCCTGGAAGCCGCCCGAGAGGAGCACGCTGGACTTGGTCTCGCCTTGTCCGAGCACGCGCTCGACCGCTTCGTACCGCACGAACGCGTCCATGATCGCCGCCGGTGCGCGGGAGGCGAGGAAATCCAGATCGCCGCAGGTCTCGCATCCCCGTCGAAGGCTTCCAACCGGCTCAATCAGCGCTTCTGGCGCGTGACTCGTCAAATGCGCGACGAGCGCGGCCGCGGTCTCGGCCGCCGCCGGAAGGAGATGACGTCCCTCGAAGCGCCTGCGCTCCTCGAGAGCCTTGACGATGAGCGCTTCTTTCTTGGCGCCCATGCCGTGCAGGGCCCGAATCCTGCCGTCCGTAGCGGCGCGCTGGAGATCGTCGAGCGTTCGGATGCCCAGCTCCCGGTACAGCGTCGCGACCGTCTTCGGTCCCACGCCCTGCAGCCGGAGCAGATCGAGGATCGTGGGCGCAAACTCCGCGACGAGCTCCTGATGAAAGGACGAGGCGCCCGTCAGGGCGATCTCGCGGATGCGTGACGCGAGGTCCTTGCCGATGCCGGGAATCTCGCGGAGCCCGGATTCGTCGAGCGAGGCCAGGTGGTGGGGATGGTTCGCCGCGATATCGGCGCCGTTTCGATATGCGCGGATCTTGAACGGGTTCTCGTTCTTGATTTCGAGCAGATCGGCGATCTCCCGAAGAATCCTGGAAATACCGCGGTTATCCACCGGCGTTCTCGGAGATCTGTACTCTCAACCCCTCGATTTCGATCCGGTAGTCGAGGAGACGGGCGCCGCCAGAGGCGAGCGCGGCGGCGACGGTCTCGCGAACGTGGGGCGGACCGTAGCAGAAGAGACAGCCGCCGCCCCCCGCCCCGCAGACCTTCGCGGCCGTCGCGCCCGCCGCCGTGGCCCGGGCGATCAAGTCTTCGATCACCCCCGTCGTCACGCCCGGGGCGAGCCGCTTGCGATTCTCCCACTCGACGGCGATCTGGCGGCCGACCTCGTCCCAGTCCTCGCGCTCGAGTGCCGCGCGCATCGCCACGCCCGTGTCGCGGATCCGCTCGAAGCAGTCGAAGATGTGCCGGTCGCCGTCCATGTGGCGCTTGAAGATGTCCCAGTTGTTCGTGCCGGAGTTCCGCGGAGCGCCGGTGTACGCCAGGACGATCCGTGATTCGAGCTCGCGGGGATCGACGGCCAGGGCTGTGCGGAGAATGCCGTCCAGGCGAGGCTCGATCGCCGCGATGCCCCCGTACATCGCCGGCCGATAGTCCTGCACACCGGTCGGAACACGAATCGTCTGACACTCCACGTTCATGGCGACCTGCAGCAGGTGATCGGGATCAGTTGACGCGTGCGTCCACGTGGCCAGCGCCCCGCATAACGCGATCGTCAGCGCTGAGGAGCCGGCGATGCCCGCGCCGGCCGGCGATTCGCCTTTCGTGGTCAGGGTGGCGTTCTCGAGCCGGTAGTAGCGTGCCAGCAGCGCGAGAAGTGCGAGTTCACCGGCACCGTTCAGTTCCTGCCAGCTGGACGCCGTGACTGTCCGGTCGGTGTCAATCGATCGAAGAACGACACGTCCATCGGTCCGCGGTTCGATGGAGACATGCGCACGGAGACTGATCGCGGCGTTCAGCGTCGAAGCGCCGTCGTGAAGGAGGTAGATCGGCCAGATGTCGATGGTGCCGCCGGCCAGATCGATTCTGGTCGGCGCAGACGAAGCGAGGCGCACCGATGAATTATACGCGTCAGTCTTCCATGAGTCGGCGCAGCCGCCCCGGGCGGGCGACCGCGAGAGCAGCTCATGTTCTCGAAATAGGAAGCCGCGAAGTCCGTCGAATGTCACATCGCGTTCGTTCCATGCCTCCAGACGCTCCGGCGCGACGAGCTGCGTCGCCTGTCGAAGGCCGGCATTCTGCTCGTAGACCGCAACCAGCCGGTCGTCGTCCGGGGAAGGGAGTGGCTTCAACAGGACGACTGCCAGTGGTGGAGTGCCATTGGGTTCGGCCATCTGACGTCGGCCACGCTCGAATCGTTTGCTTGGTAGAATTTGTGACTATGTCCCCCAGCGGCGTACGGCGCCGCATCGGCCAGCTCCTGATCGCTGGATTCAACGGCCACGAGCTCTCCCCGGAACTCCGGTCCATTGCGCGTGACTTCGGTCTGGGCGGCGTCATCTTCTTCGCACGAAACGTCGGTGATCCCGAGCAGGTCGCCGAAGTCGCGTTCGAAGCCTCGCAGCTGACGTCCGATGTGCCGCCGTGGGTTTCCATCGACCAGGAGGGCGGGCGCGTCGCGCGGTTGAAATCACCGTTCACCGAGTGGCCGCCGATGGCGACGCTTGGCCGCAGCGCCGACGTGGCGCTGGCCGAGCGTTTCGCTCGTGCGCTGGCCGCAGAATTGAAAGCCGTCGGCATCACGCTCGACTACGCACCGGTGCTCGATGTGCACACCAACCCGAAGAATCCCGTCATTGGCGATCGCGCGCTTTCGGAAACGGCTCGTGAGGTGGCGCGACTCGGGAGCACGATCATCCGGACGCTGCAGGCCGAAGGCATTGCGGCGTGCGGGAAGCATTTTCCCGGCCACGGTGACACGAGCACCGATTCGCATCACGAGCTACCGCTCATCGAGCACCCGCCCGAACGGCTGCGCGAGACCGAATTCGCGCCGTTCAGAGCGGCGATCGAGGCAGGCGTTGCGACGATCATGACCGCGCATGTGCTCGTTCCGTCGCTTGACGGGAGCCGGCCGGCGACGCTGTCCAAGCGCATCGTGACCGATGTGCTGAGACACGAGCTTCGGTACGAAGGGGTCATCCTGAGCGACGATCTCGAGATGAAGGCGGTGGCGAACGAATACGCCGTCCCCAGGTCGGCGGTGATGGCCATCGAGGCGGGCTGTGACGGCATGCTGATCTGCAGCGGCGACCACGTCGCCCAGGTTTCGGCGCTCGAAGCGCTGATCCACGCGGTCGAGGACGGTACGCTTCCGCTGACGCGTGTAGACGATGCGCTGGCGCGTCAGCAGAAGGCGAAAGAGAGATTTCTGGCATCGCGTGTCAGCGCGAGGCCCCTGACTGGCCGTGCCCTCCGCGCCGCCATCGGGCGCGACGAACACCGCGCGATCGCCGACGAAATGACGCAATTCCTGTGATGCAGAAGCCGCGGGCCCTTGTCCCGGGCGATCGCCTCGCCATCGTCGCGCCCGCCAGCGGATTCGACCGTGAGGAGTTCGATCGCGGGGTCGCCGAGATCCGGCGTCTCGGCTTCGAGCCGGTGTTCGATGAGTCCGTCTTCGCGCGCGCGCGTTACGTCGCAGGTCCGCCCGACGTGAGAGCGGCGGCCATCACCGCAGCGTGGCGCGATCCGGGCATCGCCGGTCTGGTCGGCGTCCGGGGCGGCTATGGCAGCGCGCAGGTCCTGCCGTTGCTTGGCCGCGACGATGCGCGGCGGGCCCGCAAGGCGTTCGTCGGGTACAGCGATCTGACGGCTCTACTGACTTTCCTCACACTCGGCTGCGAAACCGTCGCGTTCCATGGACCGATGCTGGATCGCCGGTTCTCGCGAGGCGCGGCCGGCTACGACGAGAAGTCTTTTCTCGACGCGCTCACGCGACGTGAGCCGATGGGCGAGCTGACGGCGCCGGCGCTCGACGTACTTCACGCAGGAGACGCGTCGGGCCGGTTGTACGGCGGCACGATGACGCAGCTGCTGTCGTCGTTTGGCACGCCGTTCGAGTTTTCGCCGCCGCAAGGATGCGTCCTCTTCCTCGAGGAGGTTGGCGAGCGGCCGTACAGGCTGGATCGGATGGTGACGCAGATGCGACAGAGCGGGCTGCTCGCGCGCGCGTCCGCAGTCGTCATCGGCGAGCTGCCCGACTGCGACGAGCCCGGCGGTCATCCAACGGCACGGAGCGTGATGGCCGAGCTGTTCACGGATTTCAACGGGCCCGTGCTGATTGGATTTCCGTCCGGACACACCATCGGGCCCGCGATGACGCTGCCGTTCGGCGTTCGCTGCCGCGTCGTGACGAACCCGCGGCCGGCGCTCATCGTCGAGGAGGCCGCCGTCGAATGAGCAGCAGGATTTATCTGATCGGCGTGTGTGGCACGGCGATGGCCACCCTTGCAGCGATGTTGAAGCACAAGGGCTTCGACGTCAGCGGATCGGATCAGGACGTCTATCCGCCGATGAGCGATTTCCTCGCGTCCGAGGGCGTCCCTGCTCTCGGCGGATACGCCGCCGATCACATCACGGGCGACCTCGATCTGGTGGTCGTCGGCAATGCGATCTCGCGCGGCAACGTCGAGCTCGAGGAAGTCCTCGATCGCAAGATCCGGTACTGCTCGCTGCCCGAGGCGATTCGCGAGCATTTCCTGTGGGGCGCGCGTTCCATCGTCATCGCGGGCACCCACGGCAAGACGACTACCACGTCGCTGACGGGATGGCTGCTGACGCACGGCGGTGTGGACCCGAGTGTGCTCGTCGGTGGCATCGCGCGAAACTTCGGCGAGCACGGGTCGAGCTATCGAGTGGGAGGCGGCCGCGATTTTGTCATCGAAGGCGATGAGTACGACAGCGCGTTTTTCGACAAGACCGCCAAGTTCCTGAAGTACCTGCCGGACATCGCCGTCGTCAACAACGTCGAGTTCGATCACGCCGATATCTACGAGGATTTCGACGCCGTCGCGCTGGCGTTCAGGCGGCTGGTGCGTCTGGTGCCGAGGAAGGGCCTGCTGCTCGTCGGGACCGACAGCCAGGGCGCTCGCGCGCTCGTGGGCTCTGCCGTGTCGCGCGTGCAGACGTTCGGCACGGACGACGACGCCGAGTGGCAGGCACACGACATCGAGCCGATCGGCGACGGCACGCGCTTCAGGGTCAGGAAGCACGGGGCGCCGTGGGGCACGTTCGAGGTGCCACTCGTCGGGGTCCACAACGTCCGTAATGCGCTGGCGGCGGTCGCAGTGGCGGCCGAAGTGGGGATCAGCGACGAGCGGATCGCTGAAGGATTGCGTACGTTTGCCGGCGTCAGGCGTCGGCTCGAAGTTGTAGGCGTCGCGGACGGCGTCACCGTCTACGACGACTTCGCGCACCATCCTACGGCCGTGGCCGAGACACTGTCGGCGCTTCGCGCGGCAAATCCTGCAGCGCGGATCTGGGCGGTGTTCGAGCCGCGGTCGGCCTCATCGTGCCGCCGCGTCTTTCAGGATGCTTTCGCGAAGGCGTTCACGGGCGCCGACGAGGTGGTGTTCGCTCCGATCTTCAGATCATCGCTCCCTGAAAACGAGCGGCTTTCGGTTTCTGAACTCGTGGCCGACCTTCACTGCGCCGGGATTGCCGCTCGTGAATCGACCTCCGTCGACGACATCATCGCCATCGTCACGCGCGAGCACCGACCTGGGGACCTCGTGGTCCTGATGTCCAACGGCGGGTTCGGAGGCATTCATCAGAAACTGCTCAAGGCCCTGTCGTGAGCGTGAACGTGATCACGGCCGGCGATTCGGCGCTGGTGATCGAGCTCGACGAACGGATCGATCCCGAGGTCAACGCGCGGGCGGTGAGTCTCGCCGAATCGATTGCTGCGGAGAAGATCATCGGCGTGCGGGACGTCGTTCCGACCTACAGGTCAGTGGCGGTGTATTTCGATCCGCTTCGCGTTCAATACGACAGGCTCCGCGACTATCTCGACCGGATTGAGCTGGACGCTGGCCGGGCGACACGTCATTCGGCCGGAACGATCAGGATTCCGGTCTGCTATGGAAGTGATCTCGGGCCGGACCTTCCCGCGGTGGCAGCGTTTGCCGGGTCGTCGGAACAGGGCGTAATCGACCTTCACGCGGCGGTGCCGTATCGAGTGTTCATGCTCGGATTCGTCGCTGGATTTGCCTACATGGGCAGCGTCGATTCGCGCATCGCGATGCCGCGTCACTCGATACCGCGCGTTCGGGTCCCGCTCGGCTCGGTTGGCATCGCCGGAGTACAGACGGGCATCTATCCTGCAGAAACACCCGGAGGCTGGCAGCTCGTCGGTCGCACGCCCGTCAAGCCGTTCGATCCGACACGCGCGCAGCCGTCGCTGATGAAGGCCGGCGACACGGTGCAGTTCTATCCAATCACCCCGGCGGAGTTCGACGCGTGGCCCTCGTCGTAATCCGGCCCGGCATGCTCACGACGGTGCAGGACCGCGGCCGGTGGGGATTTCAGGCGAGCGGTGTGCCGGTGGCCGGCCCCATGGATCTGGTGTCGCACCGCCTGGCCAATGCGCTCGTGGGGAACGGCGTCGACGCTGCGACGCTCGAGATCACGCTGCTCGGACCCGAGCTCGAATTCGAGGACGAGCGTGTGGTCGCGGTCGCAGGCGCGGAATTTTCGTTGACCGTTGACGGGCGGCTGGTATCTGCGTCTCCCCGCACGAGCCCGTTCATGGTGTCGACAGGGGCGCGACTGAGGTTCGGCGCGCGTCACCGCGGCGCACGTGCGTACCTCGCCGTCTCAGGCGGCATCGATGTTCCCCTGGTGCTCGGCAGCCGTTCGACGCATGTGATCAGCCGCATGGGGGGATTCGAGGGACGGCCGCTTCGGCCGGGCGATCGAGTCCCGCTCGGACCCATGTCGGTCGAGAGGCGGACGGTCAGGCCGCCGCTCGTGCCCGTCATGCCAATTCCGGATCGCGCGGCGACCGTTCGCGTGCTTCCAGGGCCGCAGCTGGATCGCTTCACGCCCACGGCTCTCGACCTGCTGCAGTCCGCGCCGTATGTGATCGCGCATAAGTCCGACCGCATGGGCTTTCGGCTCGAAGGACCGCCAATTGTGCACTCGGGCAGTGCGGACATCATCTCCGATGCGACCGGTCTCGGCGCGCTGCAGGTGCCCGCGTCCGGCCAACCGATCCTGCTGATGGCTGACCGCCAGACGACGGGCGGGTACCCGAAGATTGCGACGGCGATCACGGCCGATCTGTCGATTGCTGCTCAGCTCGCGCCGGGGGACGCGATCCGCTTCGCCGTGTGCTCGCCACGCGAAGCGATGGCCGCGCTCATCGCTCAGGAACAGGCCCTGCTTCGGGTGGAGCAGTCACCGTGACGGACTTCGGTGACGATGTGACGAGGGCATTCGGATCGCGCGTGCAGCGTCACGTGCCGCTCGCACCGTTGACCACGTTTCGCGTCGGCGGCCCGGCCGAGTGGCTCGTCGAAACGCGGAGCCGCGACGAGATCGTGACTGCGGTCAGGATGGCGTCGCGGCACCGCACGCCGCTGACAATGCTCGGGGGCGGTTCGAACGTGCTGATTGCCGACGCGGGAATCCGGGGCCTCGTGATCCGGCCCCGCGGCGGTGAGATTGGCACCGTGGACGGTCTCGTCCGCGCCGACGCCGCTGTCACGATCAACGGCCTCGTGCGATGGACGATCAATCACGGGCTGGCGGGAGTCGAAGCCTGGGCGGGCACGCCGGGCACCGTCGGCGGCGCGGTGTTCGGCAACGCGCATTTCGGCGGCCGGCTGATCGGTGAGCTGATTGCTTCGGTCCGGCTCGTCGATCGCAACGGCGCGGTGACGGATCTCGCGACCTCGGCGATGGCGTTCGGCTACGATCGCAGCCGCCTGCAGACCACCGGAGAGATTCTGCTGTCGGCCGATTTCCGTGTGACGAACGGCGCTCCGGCCGCTCTGCGCGCGACGGCGCGCGAGTCGCTCGCGTTTCGCAAACGCACGCAGCCGCTCGACTCGCGAAGCGCCGGCTGTGTGTTCCAGAATCCGCAGCGGGGCGAAGACCGCGTGCCGGAGGGTATCCCGTGGTCGGCGGGCGCGCTAGTCGATCGCGCCGGGCTGAAGGGCGTGGTCATCGGCGGGGCGGAGGTTTCGCCTGCGCATGGCAACTTCGTGGTCAACCGCGGATCCGCGACGGCCGCAGACATCCGGAGCCTGATCGAGGAATGTCGCCGGAGGGTTCGCGAACGGTTCGGTGTCTCGTTGCGCGAGGAGATCGTGTACCTCGGCGAATGGTGAGCATTCATGTCGACGCTCCTGATTGAAGGCGGCCAGCGGCTCTCCGGATCCGTCGAGGTCGAAGGCAACAAGAATTCGGCACTGCCGCTTCTGGCAGCCTGCCTGTTGACCACAGACGAATGCGTGCTGAGAAACGTGCCGCGCATCAGCGACGTCGAGGTGATGGCGCGCCTGCTGCTCGACCTCGGCGCGTCCGTTGAGGGGATTGGCAGCACGACGTTGCGCATTCGTTGCCCCGAGGTCGTCAAGGACGAGCCCGATGCCGCCCTGGTGGGCCGGCTGCGCGGTTCGGTGCTGCTCCTCGGTCCGCTGCTCGCGCGGCGAGGCCGGGCCCACCTCGCGCCGCCCGGCGGTGATTTTCCGGCACGTCGCACGATCACCACCCACCTCGAAGCGCTCGAGTCGATGGGCGCGCGCATCGCGTCCGGCGACGGACACGTGCTCGAAGTCCGCGACGGGCTCAAGCCCACGTCGATTTATCTCTACGAGGCATCGGTGACCGGCACGGAAACGGCGCTGCTCGCCGCCGCTGCGGCGAAGGGCGTCACCGAAATACGGCACGCGGCCTGCGAGCCGCACGTTGTCGAGCTGTGTACGTTCCTCCGGAAGCTTGGAGCCGGAGTCAGCGGCGAAGGCACATCAACCATTCGGGTCGAAGGCGGCATGCGCCTTCACGGCGCAGAGCATCAGCTGTGGGGCGACTACATCGAAGCCGGAAGCTGGGCGGTCGTTGCCGCGGTGACCGGCGGAGAAATCGACGTCGTCGGTGCCCGCGCGATCGATCTGGAGGTCGTCGCCGCCGTTCTGAAGCGGCTGCACGTTCAGTGCGGGATGCACGGCGACGTCTTCCGGGTGGAGCAGTCACGGCCTCGATCGGGGGGGCGGATCATCACCGGACTCTGGCCGGGATTCCCGAGCGATCTGATCAGCCTCGTGACGGTGCTCGCGACGCAAGCGGAAGGTCAGACGCTCGTGCACGACTGGATGTACGAGCTGCGGCTCTTCGCTCTTGAGCAGATGAGCGCGATGAGCGCGGATCTGTTCCTCTGCGATCCTCACCGCATCATCGTTGCAGGACCACGGAAGCTTCGAGGGCGGCCGCTGGACAGCCGCGATTTGCGATCCGGGATGGCGTTGATCGCGGCCGCGCTGGCGGCCGACGGTCAGAGTCGCCTAGCGCCGCTCGAGACCGTCGAGCGCGGATACGCACGGCTTGTCGAACGCTTGCAGGGCCTCGGCGCGAGAGTCGCCAAGTTGCCCTGACCACTACAAAGTCGAGTTCGACAAGCGATAAACTGAAGCCGAAAAGTCCCTTCTCGGAACCTGCCTCCGCCCGCGCCACTGTCGTGGACAGCCTTCCAGGTCCCATCCTTCTGGTTTCAGGTGTGCTCAATTGAACAGCACAATCCGGTGCGATCCTCTAGCTTTCGCGCACGTCTGGAAAAGCAACTGCGGTTCAGGTCTCACCAGAGGATCTTCGTTTCGAAAAGGGGGCTGGCATGAGGAAGATGGCCGTCCGGCTTGGCGTGTTCGTCGTCGGCGTTGCCCTCGGCAGCGTTCCCTCGATCGCGCGGGCGCAGATGGCTGCACCGCCCACCACGTTGCGGGTCACCGTCACGCAGGTCAAACCCGACATGCTGGACGAGTGGCTCCAGTTGCAGAAAAACGAGCTCGTTCCCGCCCTGAAAAAAGGCGGCGTCAAGACGCGGACGGTCTATTCGTCAGGGCTGTTCGGCACGACCGGCGAATTCCTCTCGATCACCCCGATTGAGAAGTTCGCCGATTTTGACAATCCCAATCCGCAGACGCGTGCGCTCGGCGCCGAGGGGGCCGAGAAGCTGACGTCGAAGTTGCGCAAGTGCATCGCGAGTCAGCACAGCTATCTCATCACGCGGATGGAGGATCTCGGCAACACCACGTCGACACCGCCGAACTTCCTTGTGTCGACACGAGTCCGGATACCGGTCGGCAAGATCGCGGAGTTTCAGAACATCGTGAAGACGGAGCTCACGCCCATCTACAAGAAGGCCAACGCGCCGTTCACGGTGAGTCAGCGGGGAATCGGCGGCAACCCGAGCGACATCACCCTCTCGTACGGCATCAACAAGCTGGCCGAAATGGACGGCGGATCGCTGCTCGTGAAGCAGCTTGGTCAGGAGGGATTCCTCAAGCTCGCCGCCAAAATCACCAGCCTTGGCCCGGTCATCGAGCAGGTGATGCGTGCCCGTGTCAGCGAGTTGAGCTTCTGACGATCCGATGTCGCTAACGCCCGCCGGGCTTCTTCGGCGGCACTGCTTCTTCCTTGGGCGGTTCGGCGGGGCGCGGGGGCTCGAGCGGCGGCAGATCGGTGATCGGCGAGAGTGAATCGCGGCCGACGCGGAACGGACGCAGGTCCGCTTCCGTCAGGTCGAGGACGCGGATGATGTGCGGCGTCAGCGTCAGGATGACGTCGGTTTGCGTCGTGGACTTCGTATTGTGCGCGAATAGACGTCCGACGAGCGGAATGTCGCTCAATCCGGGCACGCCGTCGAGCGCGTTGCGTTCCTCGTCACGGATCAGGCCCGCCAGCATGTTCGTCTCGCCGTCACGCAGCCGGATGACCGTCTTGATTTCGCGATTGCCGAACGTCGGCAACCCGCCGAAGCCCGTGCCGGAGATGTTGGTGATCGACACCGTCAGGTTCAGCGATACGTCGTCGTCATGGTGCATGCGCGGCGTGATGTCGATGTTCACGCCGATGTTCTCGTAGTTGAACGATGTGATCGGCTGCTGCGGCGTGCCGCCCGTCGCAATCGGCGCGAACGTCGTGACGGGGACCGGCACGCGATCGCCGAATTTCGCCTGCGCCGCCAGGCCCTCCGACGTCCGGAGCTGCGGGTTCGCGAGCGTTCGCGTGTTCGAGTCGCTCTTGAGCAGACGGTAATAGAGCGACGGAAGATTCGTCAGGAGAATATCGGACGAGGTCAGGCTCCGAAGGGTCTGGAGCGTCACGGCGCCCGCGCTGTCCGTCGCCACGCCGATCGATCCGTTGAGTCCAGGCGAACTCGGCGACGCGATTTGAAGTCCCCACTCGGCCAGATGTGTCCGATTCACTTCCAGTAGTTCCACGTCGATGATGACTTCCGGCCGGGCCTTGTCAATGGCTGTCAGCACCCGGGACGCGGCCGCAATGCGTTCGGGCGTGTCCTTGATCGTCAGCGCGTTGGTCGCAGTCGTCGGCGAAATCCGCCGGGCATCCAGGACCAGGCGCAGCAGGTCCATCGTTTCCTTGAGATCCGCGTTGCTCAAGTAGAACGTGCGGACGACCTCTTCCTCGTACTCGCGGCGTTTGGCGGGCGTGTCAGGAATGACCACGACCGTCTTCGGCGCCGTAACGCGGAAGAACGTCCGCGTCGCGCCGGCGACCGTGTTCAGCGCGTCGTCGAGCGTCGCGTTGCGGAGATCGACGGTCACCGGACTGTCGCGGAACGCGGTGTCAAAAATCAGGCTGATACCCGCGAGCCGCGCAACGCCCGTGAAGACATCGCGGCTGCTCGCGTCGCGGAAGGTGAGCGACGCGGGCATCTTCACGCCCGTCGGCAGGTCGAGGCCCGGAGGTGGAAGATCGCGCGCGCGCTCGATGAGCGTCTGCAGCTCGGTCTTGCCCTCACGCGACGCAGCAACTTTGGAGCGCAGTTTATTGCGCGTCGATCGGAGCTCGTCGTCGATGTCGCCGCTGCCGGGGTTCAGCTCCGCCGCGATTTCGAACTCGGCGAGCGCCATGTCCAGCTTGCCAGTGGCGGCGAACCGGCGTCCCTTCGTGAAATGGTCCTGAGACGCGCGAAGTTTCGCGCGCTCGAGCGACGCGCGCGCTTCGACGTCGTCGGGGTTCAACCGGACGGCTTTGGTGAATTCGACGACCGCGAGGTCGTAGTCCTGACGACGCTCTGCCGCGATGCCATTGTGAAGGGCGTTTGATGAAGCGCAGGCGCCGACGACCAGGCACACGGCTGCGACGACGGCCGCCCGCCAAGTCCGACGAGAATCAGAAGCGACTGGCAGTGCTGACGACATCGACACCACGAGGAATCTTGAACGCGAAGTCCTTATCGGCCAAACCAACGTTTTCCTTCAGATTTACGAAGGAAAAGGTCGATTTCCCCCCCTGCCCATCGACGGTGACCAGCCCCCGGATCGCCAGGCTGGCCGGGTCCACGACGAGCATCAGCCAATCGTAGTCCCGCTGCTTGAATTTCGGTACCAGTTTCAGCGTCCGGCTCCCCGCCGGCAGTCCGGCCGGGAGATCGGCGAACGAGGCCGCGAAGTCACGGGTCAGGTTGCCTTTTCCGGCCAGAAACAGGGTCGCGGTCGTGGCTTCATCGTCGGCGGGCACCGGCGACACCAGCACCTGTTTGTCGGCCGGGACGTACGAATAGAGTTTGACACCGTCCGACACGAAGGTCTTGGCCTCCGGCGCCGAGTACTCCCAGCGCATCTTGCCTGGCTTCTTGACGAGCAGGCGCCCGCGTTCGGTGACCTGCTTCTTCAGGACCCCGCCTTCGTAGACGTGGACGAAATCCGACGAGAAGTCGTGAACGCTCTCGATCTTCCGCTGCAGCGCCACCGCGACCTCGCCGGGCGTTGGATCGGCCGCACCTAGAGGCCAGGCGCACGAGGTCACAAGCACGGCGATTGCGATGGCTCGGCGACTCGACGGCATGAAATCACCTTAGCACGTCGGCGAGCACTCGAGCTTCCGCTGCACGGACGAGGTAGCGCGGCTGCTTCGCGAAGAGGCTCGCGCCGTACGCTTCGGCAACGGGCGCGCCATCGTCGCCGAAGGCGGTCAGGCTCACTCCGCGCTCGACGATAAGGGCATGACGCCGCCGGGCGATCACATGTCCAAAGCCCATGCGACGGATGGTGTCGGCGTTGAGCCACGAGTCCATGCGAATCTCGACCGGCACGTCGAGAAGAGTGACGTTGCGGGTGAAGGGCCGGTCGCCGCTCGTGACGAGGGTCGGTGGCTCGCCGACAACACCGGCCATCGCGGCGTACTCGTCGAGTGGCAGCTCGATGTCCCGTCCGCCGGTCAACCAGCGGACGGTTGCCTGCAGGTCGCTGGCGTCGACGGAAAAATCCCGCGTCGGCTTCAGGAGACAAAGGACGTACCGCGTCCCTTTCGGCGCACGGATGGCGGTTTCACTCAGAGTCTGGACCGGCGTGTCGGGCGAAATGTCGAACAGCGGCCCGTATGACTCGGTCAACAGGCGTCCGGCATCTGCGTTGACGACGACGTCCCGACCCGCGACGAGGTTGTCGAGAATCAGCGCCGGTGCGTAGAGCAGGACGTCGCGCATGCGCGCGACGAGAACCTGCGGCGCGACGGACTTCGCGAAATACGACAGCCCGTTCGCGGCCTGCCAGTTGAGATCCACGAGCAACAGCTGACGATGTTCGTCGAGGCCGGCGGTGAACGACTCCAGCCACCGCGTGGGGCGCGCGTCCCGGCTTCGGTCGAGGGCAGGAAAGTCGTGATAGCCGCGGAAGGTGGCGGAGCCTCCAAGCACGAGAGCCGCAGTGATGGTCAGCCCCGGGCCGAGCGAGACGTGACGCGACGAGGCGAACACGCTGATGCCAGCCGACGCGACGAGCGCGAGCATCAGATGTGACGGCAGATAGAAGACGTGGGCGTCGCCGACGTTGTAACTGAACGCGAACGCCAGGTTCGCGAGGTAGAGCAGCGCGAGCAGCAACGCTCGACGCGGCTGTCTGAACCCGAGATTCAGGAACCCGAGCACGACGATGGCGACGAAGGGCGCACCAAACTGCTGGCGGAGGTCGAACCAGTACATCGACGCGTGGTCCGCCAGCATCGACTGCGGCACGTTGAGCACCATCGTGTCGCGCCAGTCCGACTTGGTGACGTCGAACCAGAACGTCTGGAGGCTCGACAGGATCGACGCGGGAGGATCGGGCACGAGCCAGAGCGTCCTCAGATTCCAGAGATACTGCGTGGCGCCGAGCGCCGCGATGCCGACGGCCAGCGCGACGACGCGAGGCGACAGAAGCTGTCGCCATCCCCGCGGTACAGCCAGAAAGAGAAAGACGACGATGCCCGGCGCGAGCAGGATCATCGACAAGTGATTACCGAACCCGAGCGCATACCAGGTGAAGAACACGGCCAGCCGCGCGGTCGTCGGCCGGTGCTCCCACTGGAAGAGAGCGTAGAGCGCGCCGAGCACCAGAACCATGTGCAGTGCGTACACCTCGGCCGTGACACACTGGCTCCAGAACGTGTAGGACACCATGAAGACGAGGGCGCCGGCGACAGACGCCCAGAGAGAGCCGGCGATTTCAGTCGCGACCAGCACGAAGAGCCCGCAGGCGACCGCACCTTCGATCGCCGACATCAGGTTCATCGCGTGCGCAGGCTCCATGCGTGTGAGCCACAGCATCACATCGGCGATGGCGAAGTACAACGGATACCCGTCGCGCGGCGTGATCAGCGACGACCCGGCCATCGTCTGGATCGATCCGCTGTCGCCGAAGTCGACGCCAGGCAGGAGGGTTGCGTGGTAGAGCGCGAACGCGGCAAGGGCGACGGCGAGCGAGGCGACGGCCGTGCGAGCCCGAGGCCGGCCGGATGAATCAGCGTGCGCGCTTGGTGGCGATGCGCGCACGAACTTCGCCGAGCGGACGGGTGTTGAGGACATGGCGAGGCTCGACCCAGCCGCGGCGAGCCGTGACGATGCCGAGGTGCATCTGACGCGCGAGCTGGTCGGCACGATGGCAGTCGCTGTCGACTGCGAGCGTCGCGCCGGCCGCCACCGCCCGGCGCGCGAGGGCGCCGTCCAGATCCAGGTGCGACGGCGAACCATCCACTTCGACAACCGTTCGCGTTTCTGCGGCGGCCTCGAAGAGCCGATCGTAGTCCAGCTCGTACCCGAGTCGATTCGGCAACAGCCGATTGGTCGGGTGAGTGATCATCGTCACCGTCGGATGATTCATCGCCGCGAGGTAGCGTTTCGTGAGCTGCTCAGCTGAGTGGCCCAGGCGTTCGTGCAGCGACGCCAACACGATGTCGAAGCGCTCGAGGACGTGATCGGGAAAATCCAGGCGCCCGCTCTCGAGAATGTCGACCTCGCAGCCGTGCAGAATCTGGATCGATGGGTACCGTTCTCGAAGCGCCGCGATCTCGTCGGCTTGTTTCTTCACACCGTCGACCGTCAGATTCCGCGATGCCGCGGAACTCGGCGAGTGATCGGTGATCGCGATGTACTCGTAGCCGAGGCCGACGCTGGCACGGACCATCGTCTCGATCGAATCACGGCCATCGCTCCACACCGAATGCATGTGCAGGTCGCCGCGGATGTTCTTCCGCGCGACGAGGTCCGGCAGTGCTCCGCCGAGCGCCGCTGCAAGTTCGTCGTCGCCATTCCGGATTTCCGGCGGGATGCAGGGCAGGCCCAGCGCCCGGTAGATGTCGTCTTCCTGCGCGGTCGGGACGAGATCCCCCGTCGATGCCCGGAGGCCGGACGAGGTGAGGCTGAATCCCTTTTGACTGGCGTGATCCTTCAGCGCTTGCACGTGGCGGTGGGAGCCAGTCAGAAAGAGCAGCTCGGCTGCCGCAGCCGCGGGATCGGGCAGCCGGATTCCGACCTGTACGCGATCCGTGCGGACGTAAAGGCGTCGCTCACTGCGGTGCAGGCACCGGCCGACGTCCGGCTCCTCGAGAACGCTGGCGATGGCTCCCGCGGGATCCGACGATGCCGCGACGAATTCGATGTCGCCCACCGTGTCCTGGCCCCGGCGCAGCGAGCCTGCGGCCGCTGCCCAGGAGACGCCCGGTGCTGACCGAAGGCGATCCAGCAGCGGCTCCGCGACGGCGACCGCCCGGCCGAGCGGGATGCGTGGAATCGACGATCGCAACGCGGGCAGTGATGCCGCGATGCGTTCTTCAATTGATGCGTCAAGACCGGGAACCGTTCTCAACGTCTGCATCTGAACGGCTGCCGCGAGGTCGGCCGCCGATGTCAGCCCGAGCACCTGGTGCGCGGCGGCCAGCTGTTCGAGCGTCACGGCCCCGGATTCGTAGAGCCATCGCAGATCAGCAGGGAGGTCCGCCAGCGCCGATTCCACGAGCACCCAGCCGCCGGCTTCCGATATCTGGCGAAGTCGCTTCACCGCGGCGGGGTCCGCACCGGCCGGCGGCGATTCCACCAGGCGATCGAGATCGTTGTCAGACGTGATGCCGAGGTCGCGAGTGATCGCGACGGCGCGCGCCAGAAGCGCGCTCTCCGCCGCGTCTCCGCGGACCATCGCCAGCAGCGACAGCTGCTCGAGCGTCCGCTGTAGTGAGGACGTGGTTCAGCCTTTCAGCGCGCCAGCCGCGGGCGGCGCCTGTTTCGGGGCTTCCTTGGCTTCGGTGGGAAGGTTGGCCGCCAGCCACTCGACAATGCCGCCCTTCAGTGCAGACGCCGTGTATCCCTGCCGAATCAGAACCGCTGCGACGTGGGAGCTCGCAAGCTCGCTCGGATCGGAATCGTAGACGACGACCTCCCGATCCCGGGGCAGGGCAGGCACGGCGTCGTCGGGCGCCACACGGAGAGCGCCGGGCAGCTTCACGGTGCTGTGCTCGTACGGGTACTTCAGACGCGCGTCGACGAGCACGGGCTGCGCCCCACTATCGAGACGCTGCTTGAGATCTTCCTTTGAGATGCGGGGAACCGGCACGATTCCGTATTGTGATCGCGCTTCGAGGGCGTGTCAACGGTACGCCCGGGGCGGGCCGCAGTGCGGTCAGCGTGCAGCGGCGCGCTGGAACGGCAGGACGCGCGTCGTTGTCCGGACCGCGGACGCCAGCGGCGTCGGGGCCTTGGGCGCGTGGGGATGGACGTGCGCGACTCCTGCGGTCGCTTTGGGATCGACGATCCATCCGCTCGACCGCTTGCCGCAGTGAATGCACCGCAGGAAGATCGCGCCCGGCTCGCACCACATCCCGAAATCATGACGGCCGGACAGATAACAGTTGAACCACTTCCACATAGTCGCCTCTCGGAAGAGTGGCGACCCTACGGCAAGACCAATGCCGAGCCGAGACTATGAAGAGAGCCCGATCGCGCAGGGCGGAGAAATTGTGATCTTTTCGCGGCCAAAAGCCCGAAACTGGATACGCGGCTTTCGTGATCGACTGACGAGGACAGGTAGTTGAGAGCTGATTCGAGCCACGAAATTGTAATGGGACTCTGAGGTTCGTAACTGATGTCGCGACAACTCGAGCTCAAGGGTCGCCAGTTCTGGATCCTGTCCGAGCCGTTCGAAGAAGGGTGGAAAGCCCGGATCGACGAGGCGCAGGCCGACGGGTCGAGCGAACCCGTGGGTATCGAGGCGACCGGTGAGACACGCGGCGAAGCCGACGATGCGGCCGAACGGAAACTGCGCCGCATGCTCCAGGCGTACTAGCCTTCACTTCGCGAGCAGGACTGCGAACGCTCCCTTCCGCCACAGCACGTCCACACGAAAGCCCGCACGTCTCAACATTGCTGTTTCAGCGTCCAGCGGAACGTACGTGTCCTCGCCAGCCCAGACTCGCAGCAGTTTGCGCGACTCCGGCGCGCTGTATCGCCGCTCGAGATGCGCACACCACGCGGTCATCTGTGTCCGGGCGACGGCGGCGTCGAGCGACGGCTGGCAGTCCACGCTAATCAGTCGTCCGCCTCTGGTGAGCGCACGCCGCAGCCGCGTATAGAGCCCCGCCTTCGCACCGCGTGTCCGGACGTGATGCAGCGCGAACGAACTGACGATGACGTCGCAGCGGGGAATGGGCGCGCGCAGGAACGAGCCCTCGATGAACGTCGCGCGGGCGCCCAGCCGTCGTCCCGCGACCTTCAGGATCTCCGTGTCGGCGTCGATGCCGACGAGCCGGGCCATGCGAGCGCGGCGGAGGCATCGCGCGGCGAGCGCGCCCGTTCCGGTGCCGAGATCGACGATGGCGCGCGCGTTTCTCGGAACCGCGGCCGCGGCGACGCCGAGCATTTCCTCGTAGTCCGGAATGAACGTTCGAATGCGCGCATCGTATTCCTCGAGGCGGATTCCCAAGTGTGACGCGACGCTCATGCCCGGATTATGTCTTGAGTTGATAGCCGGCGCACGTGATGACGGGCAGCACGGGATACTTGCGGAAGCGGGGGTCGGTTTCGGCAAGCCGACAGAGGTAGAACGTCGAACCCTTCGACGAAGACACGACCTCGACATGAGCGCACGAGGCGCAGAGGCCGACACGGTCGGTCGCGGGCCGCTCGCCTCGGTCAGTCATGACTGCCGAACGCGTCGAGCAGGGTGGGAAGGAGCGCGTGCATCTTCGAGATGGCGGGCTGGCCGGCGGGCCACCCCGTTCGAAATCCACGGGCCATCAGTTGATTGAGCAGCATGTGATGGCTGGTGACGACGTGCACGGGGACGTTCCAGGTCGCGCCCTCGCCGCTGACGGCGGCGGGCGGCTGATGGTCGCCGATGAGAATCATCACGAGGTCTCGGTCGGCGTGCTTCTTCAGATATCCGCCCAGCACGGCGAAGTCATACGCGATCGCTTCCGTGTAGCCGGGCGTGAAGTGAGTCCAGTCGGGTTGCCGTGCGTACGCTCGGACGATTGCAGGTCCGTCGTACGGATGTGCGTCCATCATCCGCGGCCAGTCTGGCTGATACGGAGGCGTCGGGCGGAACGGAAAATGCGTGCTGATGGTGGGGAAGAACACGAACCGCCGCTGTCCGGTCGTCACCTTGCCTTCCAGAACGTCGAGCTTCGCCAGCGAAAACTGATCGGGCAGGGCGAACCAGCCGAATTCCGGGCCGATGTAGGCGAGCCGATCGGCGCCGTAGATTTCCTCGAAGCCGTAGAAGGCCCCTTCGGGCCACTGCTGTCGGAGGCCTGGCATGAGCGCGATGGTCCGGAATCCCTGTCTCGCGAAAGCCTTGACCAGCGTTTCGCGCCGCTGTGTCATCAGCATGGCGTTGGTATCAGGATCCCGAACCTCGATCCCGCTGAGCAGGCTGATGTGAGCCAGCCAGGACGATCCGCCGAACGTCGGTGACTCCACGTACGCGGAGACGAGTTCCCTTCCGCTGTCGCGAATGTCGGCATCGAGCTGTCGCCGGCCGGCTGCGAGGCCGCTCGCCACATCGGCCCGATCGCTCACCGCTCCGTACGACTCGACGAACACGAGGAAGACGTCGGCTCCGCCGATGTTGGCGAATGTCGATTCCATCGGCGGACTTGGCGGCAGCGATGTCGTGCCTCGCCAGCCGGCCAGTACGAGACCAGCCTGTCTGGCGCAAGTCGCGACGACGGGCGCCGGAAGTGAACCTGGAATCGGGGCGCCGAGCCGCTGGGCGGCGAAGAGGAGCACGACGGTCGCTGCGCCACCCGCCACCCGCCTCCGCACGGAGACCTCGGTCAGCGCGGCGGTCACGCGACCGAACGACCACCGGAACAGGCGGTGAACGCTCCACAGGACCAACACGGCTACGCCGACCGCCAGCGCTACGAGCCAGACCGGGGCCACTCGAGTGACCATGGCGGCGACGTCGGGCATCAGACGCAAATCCCAATACAGGTTGACGTCGCGTCCGTACAGCGCCGGCGCGGTCACTTCCGCGTAGCGTGCGAGTGCAAGCACGGTCCACAACGCGCCGAGCCAGGGGACGAGACGCGGCGACAGCGGTCCGCGTCGGGTGAGCATCGCGATAAGGACGAGAAGGCCAACCGCAAGTTCGACCGAGAGTCCACCCGTCCACCACACGGCCGGGGTCGGCCAGATGTTTTCGAAGGTCAGCGCCGCGTTAAGGATGAGCAGCGCGACTGCCAGGGTTGCCCGGCGGGACCACACGGATCGGTGCGGGGACGTTGCCATTGTTGGTTTGACACTCGACGTGCGGGGCCCCTACGATCGAGACGCCCCATGGAACGCGTCGCGACGGCACCGCTGCCCACAGAGTACGGCGAGTTCCAGATTCACGTCTACGAGCGCGAGGACGACGGCGAGACCCATGTGGCGCTCGTGCACGGCGAGCTCGGCGATGGTCGCGACGTCCTGGTCCGCCTGCATTCCAGCTGTCTGACCGGGGACATCTTCCACTCGTCCAAATGCGACTGCGGCGAGCAGCTGCAGACCGCGCTCCAGCGAATTACGGCCGAAGGCCGTGGCGTCCTCGTCTACCTCAATCAGGAAGGACGGGGCATCGGCCTCGCCAACAAGATTCGCGCGTACGCGCTTCAGACGCAGGGCTATGACACGGTCGAGGCGAACGAGCGCCTCGGCTTCGGCGCCGACGAACGGGAATACGGCAGCGGCGTCGAAATCCTGCGCGACCTGGGCGTGCATTCGGTCCGGCTGCTGAGCAACAACCCGAAAAAGCTTCTGGGTGTCGAGAGTCACGGCCTGCGCGTCATCGAGCTGCTTCCGCTCGAAGTGCCGGCCTCGGATCTGTCACGCGAATACCTCCGTACGAAGAAAGAGAAGCTCGGTCACAAGCTCTCATCGGTCTGACCGCCGCCACAGCCACACAACGTCCACGAGGAATGAGTACGCGAGCGCGGCGAGCGAGGCACCGGCCACGAGTGCGCTCGCGGGCCACGGCACGAGCGGCGAGACGGTCAGAACCAGACCCACGATCTGGACGATACAGATGACTTTTCCGCGCCAGGAGGAGAGCAGTGGGGCGCGCAGCCACGTCCAGATCCAGCCGGCGGCCACGAACAGGTATCGCAACAGACCGGATGCGATGACCCACGGGCCTGCTTTGCCGTACTGCCAGGCGAGAATCGACAACGCGAGAATCAGAAGCGCGTCCACCTCGAGATCGAACCGCGCGCCGAAGTCACTCACCATCGCGGTCCGGCGCGCGAGCCAGCCGTCCACGCCATCCAGAATCGTGACGAGCACACCAAAGCCGACCGCGACGCCGGCGAGTTCGACCGAGGGGCGCTCACCGACGAGCGCGAGCGTGAGCGAGACGAGAAGCGCGCGCAGCGCCGTGACCTGGTTCGCTGGTCCGAATCGAGCGAACGGATGGTGACGTTCACGACCTGTGACAGCGACGAGCGCGATGATCCCGAACGTCGCGCCGGCCTTGAAGAGATAGAGCGAACTGAACGCCACGGGCCGCAGGATTGTATCCCGCCCCAGAACGCACCAGAATGGCACCCGTGACACGCGTTCGCGCGTTCTGGATCGTGGCGGCCGGCCGGGGCGAGATCCACGACGAGCCGCAGCCGGCGCCCGGTGACGCTGATGTCGTCATTCGGACGGAATACAGCGCCGTCAGTCGAGGGACCGAATCGCTGGTGTTCAACGGACGTGTGCCGGCGACTGAGTACCAGCGCATGCGTGCGCCGTTTCAGGCGGGCCACTTTCCGTTTCCCGTGAAATACGGCTACGCCAGCGTCGGAGTCGTCGAGAGCGGCCCGCAGGACGTCGTCGGCCAGCGCGTGTTCGTGCTCCACCCGCATCAGACGAAGTACGTGGTGCCGGCCGGCGCGGTCCATCTACTGCCCGCCAACGTCCCTTCGCGTCGCGCGGTGCTCGCCGCGAACCTGGAGACCGCGATCAACGGTATCTGGGATGGACATCCACAGGTCGGGGACCGCATCAGCGTGATCGGCGCGGGAACCGTCGGATGCCTGCTCGCCTGGCTCGCTTCAAGAATCGCGGGCTGTGACGTGGAGCTCTGCGACATCAACCCAGAGCGTCGGACAGTGGCCGATCGACTGGGCATCCGTTTTGGTGAGCCGGCGGCGCTGACGAGGGACGCGGATCTCGTGTTTCATGCGAGTGGCTCGCCGAGTGGGCTGGCGACGGCGATGTCGGTTGCCGGAACCGAGACGACGGTGGTCGATCTCTCGTGGTACGGCGATCAGATGGTGCCGGTCGCGCTGGGTGAGGCATTCCACTCCCGGCGCCTGACGATCAGGTCATCGCAGGTCGGGCGCCTCCCGCCGGCGCAGGCATCTCGCTGGGACCACCGGCGGAGGATGGCGCTCGCGCTGTCCCTTCTGGCGGATGAGTCACTGGAGATACTCATCACCGGCGAGAGCAGTTTTGACGAATTGCCCGACGTCATGGCCCGGCTCGCGGCGACGCCCGGCGGCACGCTGTGCCATCGGATCCGCTATGAATGAGTCTTTCGAGGACACTCCCGATGTTTAGCGTCACGGTCCGCGGGCACATGATGATCGCGCACAGCCTGCGCGGCGACGTGTTCGGCCCTGCCCAACGCCTCCACGGCGCCACCTACGTCGTCGACGTCGAATTTCGTCGCGCCGAGGTCGACAGCGACGGAATCGTCGTGGACATCGGCCGCGCCTCGCTGTGTCTGGAAAGCGTCCTCGGAGCGTTGAGCTACCGCAATCTCGACGATGACCCGGCGTTTACGGGGCGTAATACGACGACGGAGTTTCTGGCGCGGACCGTGTTCGATCGGATCGCGTCGGCGATCGCTCGCGGTGAACTGGGTGCTGGCGCCGCGATCGACTCTCTGCGCGTCACGTTGCACGAGTCTCATCTCGCGTCGGCCTCTTACGAGAGCACGATCCGTTAGCGGTCTCTTTCGATGCCCTCGGCCGTCTTCCTCGTCCCGGGATCGCTGACCGCGCTGACCGGTGGATCGATTTACGACCGCCGGATGGTCGACGGCTTACGGGCTCTCGGCTGGCGCGTCGATGTCCGCGAGCTCGATTCGACGTTTCCCGAGCCGACCGCCGACGCGTTGAAAGGCGCGGCGGTCGCCCTGTCGACGATCGCCGACAACGAAGTCGTGATCGTCGACGGGCTCGTGTTCGGCGCCATACCGGACATGCTCGACACCCACGGCTCGCGACTGAATCTTGTTGCGCTCGTGCACATGCCGCTGGCACTGGAAGTTGGGATCGATGCAGCCCTTGCGACCCGGCGACGGCAGACTGAAGTCCGGGCGCTCCGGCTTGCGCGCGCAATCGTCGTGACGGGTCGCGCGACGATCGAGACCCTCGCGACGATCGGACACGGGGCGCCGCAGCCCGTTCTCGTCGAACCCGGGTGCGACCCGGCGCCGCTCGCGAGCGGATCTGGCGGTCGCACGCCGCATCTGCTTTGTGTGGCCGCGGTCACGCGGGGAAAGGGGCACGAGGGATTACTTCGGGCGTTCGCGGCCATCGACGCGCCAGCGACCCTGACCTGCGTCGGTAGCCTGACACGCGATCCTAAGACGGCGGACAAGGTGGTTCGCCTCATGGAATCACAGTCGCTCCGGGATCGCGTGTCATTCGTGGGCGAACTGACGTCGGACGCGCTCGCCGCCGAATACGACCGCGCGGACGTCTTCGTCCTCAACACCCTGCGAGAGACCTACGGCATGGCGGTATCGGAAGCCCTTGCGCGCGGGCTGCCCGTGGTCAGCACGAGGACAGGCGCGATCCCCGAACTCGTCGGCCGCGATGCGGGAATACTTGTAGACGTGGGCGACGACACAGCCTTCCGCGCGGCACTCGGGACCATCGTGTCGGACGCGGGGAAGCGCGCGCGATGTCGAGCCGCAGCCATTCGTGCCCGCGCGCGGCTGCAGCCGTGGAGCTGCGCCGTTCAGCGGCTGGCCGACATCCTGGCTTCGATGCCGCGCCATGTCTGAGCCGAAGCTGTCGGACTGGCTCGCGCTTCGAGAGGCGGTGGATCACGCGGCGCGGTCGGAGGCGCTGACGGACGCGCTCGCGGACAGGCTTCCGCCCGCGCGGCCGCTGCGAGTTCTCGATCTGGGGACCGGGACGGGGTCCAATATCAGATTTCTGGCGCCACGTCTGCCGGCTCCACAAGCCTGGTGTGCGGTGGATCGCGAGTCGTCCCTCATGGCCCATCTTCCGCCCGGTGTCGCCGCGCGTTGTATGGAACTTGGCCGCCTCGACGATCCGGCGCTCTTCGAGGGCGTCCATCTGGTCACGTCCTCGGCACTGCTCGATCTCGTCTCTTCGAACTGGATTGCGAAGATGGCCATGCGATGCCGAGACGCAGGCGCCCTTGCCTTGTTTTCGCTCAACTACAACGGCTGGTCGCGCTGCACGCCCGCCGATCCTGATGACACGTTCGTGCTCGAGCATTTCAATCGACATCAGCGGTCGAGCGACAAAGGCTTCGGGCGGGCCGCCGGACCGGACGCAGCCGGGGAGGCGGCCCGATCGTTTGCCGCGTGCGGCTACCAGGTTCGACTTCAGCGAAGCGACTGGGATCTGACGCCGGAGATGCAGGAACTCCAGGCAGCGCTGATACAGGGCTGGGCGGCTGCCACGTGCGAAATCGTTCCGGACGAAACCGACCGCGTCGCCGCCTGGCTCGAGCGTCGGCTCGCGGACGTGAAGGGCGGACGTTCGCGCATCGAAGTCGGTCACCTCGACATCGCGGCTTGGTAGTTGGTTATTGGTCGCTGGTGGTTGGTAACGAAATTACCAGATTACCAAATTCCCAAACTTAGATGATTCGCCTGATGCCGTTCGTGGCGTCTTCCGTGTCCGGCGCTTCGGCGCGCGAGCGGAGGTTGCAGTCGAACAGCACGTCGCCGCCCATGCGAAATACACGATACTCCGGCCGGTGACAGTCCCCAAGGAGCGATGGAGCGGGCAGTCGGATCGCCGCGCGGCCGTCGCCGATGAGTAAGGGAGCGATGGCCAGGTGCAGTCTGTCGAGCAGATTCGCCTGCAGGAACATGGACACCGTCACGCCCCCGCCCTCGACGAACACTCGTGTGCAGTTGCGCGCGCGGAGCGCTCGCATCAGTTCAGCGAGATCCAGGCCGTCGGCCGTCCCAGAAACAGGAAGGACCTCCGCGTTGCCAAACCTGGTCTCGCCGTCCTCAACGAGATCGCGAGCGCACACGAACAGCGTCTGCGCACCGTTGTCGCTGAAGACGCGATGGTCTGCCGGCAATCGACGTCCGGGATCGAGCACGACACGAAGCGGATTGGGTCCGGCCACGAGGCGGGTCGTCAACCGTGGATTGTCCGCCGCGACGGTCCCGGCGCCGACGATGACGGCATCGCAGAGCGCCCTGAGCCGGTGCATGTGAACCAGGTTGGCGCGACCGGTCACCCAGCGAGAGTCGCCGGTATGGGTCGCGATGAAACCGTCGAGGCTCTCCCCGAGGTGTGCAACCGTGATCGGTTTCGTCGCCGTCGCGCTGCAGATCGGAAGGTAGAGGTCCACCAGCGCACCGCCGCCATCGTCCAGCTCGGGCAGGATCCAGCCGCCATCGGGCTCCCAGATGAGGGCCGCCGAGTCACCCGCGTCGCCGGTCCGTATCAGCTCGCTCGTCCGGTTGAAGCTGTAAGCCGAGCGCGTGCCGCCCTGGGCCGCCCGGTCCGCCGCCCGAGCAGCCGCCAATACCAGGCGCCAGGCAGACTCGTGCCGTGGAGTGATTGCCACGGTATCCGCAGAAACTTCTTCAATCCGCTGTGTCATCGGGGCCGGCGGCGATTATAGGTGACTATGCGGCAAGTCGGTGACCGAGGGGTAGCTGCCCGGGTCGTGATCCCATGCCGAATCTGCACAGCACGCACGAGGTTTAGGTAGTATCAAGGTCCAGAGGCGCACGCGTCAGGAGTCTGGATGTCCAAGAAGCAGCGACGGGGTCGGACCAGGAAGCAGCTCGACGCCCAGCATGAAGGTCGGGCGCGGTGGTCGGCGCTCTCCGTGTCCGTGGCCGCGGTGCTTCTCTTCGCAGCGATCGCCGGCACTGCCGCGCTGGTTTCCCGCCGCAACGCCCAGACGACGTCCGCGCAGCCGGTCGTCACGGCCGCAGGGCATGACCACGCTGCGCCCTCAGCGACGGCCGCGTCGACAACGACCTCCGCTGCGTTTCTGCCAACCGCGCCGAACACCGCCGATCCACCGGGTCCGGCGCCCGACGGGATGGTCTGGATCCCCGGCGGCGAGTTTTCGATGGGCGCCGGCGATCCGCCCGACATGGACGATGTCGGGATGAAGGCAACGAGCGACTCGCGGCCGATCCATCGCGTGTATGTGGACGGCTTCTGGATGGACACGACTGTCGTCACCAACAAGCAGTTCGAGGCGTTCGTTCGTGCGACCGGCTACGTCACGATGGCCGAGCGGAAGCCGCGCGCCGAGGACTTTCCCGGCGCGCCCCCGGAAAACCTCGTCGCCGGGTCGGTCGTCTTCTCGCCGCCCGATCACCCGGTGCCGCTCGACAATCACTTAGAGTGGTGGTCGTACGTGAAGGGTGCGAGCTGGCGTCATCCGATCGGTCCGTCCAGTTCGATTGCGGGGAAGGATCGAGTATCCCGTCGTGCACGTCGCGTACCGAGGACGCCGAGGCGTATGGCAAGTGGGCGGGCAAGCGGCTGCCGACTGAAGCCCAATGGGAGTTCGCGGCGCGCGGGGGTCTGACCGGCCAGCCGTTCGTCTGGGGCGAATCGTTCAGGCCCGATGGGAAGTGGATGGCGAACACGTTTCAGGGCCACTTCCCGGATACCGACGACGCCGAGGACGGAACGGCAGGTTTGATGCCGGTCGCCCAGTTCACGCCGAACGGCTACGGACTCTTCGACATGGCGGGGAACGTGTGGCAATGGACGAGCGACTGGTACCGGCCGGACTACTACGCGCAGCTCGTTGCGCAGGGCGGCGTCGCCCGCAATCCGAAGGGGCCCGACTCATCGTACGACCCGTCAGAACCGCGCGAGAAGAAGCATGTCCACCGCGGCGGCTCGTTTCTCTGCACCGATCAGTACTGCTCCCGTTACATCGTTGGCACGCGCGGCAAAGGCGAGCCGAACACGGGCACCAATCACCTCGGTTTCCGGATGATCAGAGTCCCCTGACACGCGGCTGCGCCTTGGGCGGGAACACGTCGTGCGCGCGTTGGAGCCACCGCAAGAGTGAGACAGGAAATGGTGGACGGCAGGAGGCTCGAACTCCCGACCTCCGCGTTGCGAACGCGGCGCTCTCCCAACTGAGCTAGCCGCCCACTGACCGAACCGCAATTTTACCACGGCCTGCTAGACTCGATCTAATGACGAACGTCAAACGAATCGGCGTCCTGACCGGCGGCGGCGACGCGCCGGGCCTGAACGCCGTGATACGCGCCGTCGTGAAATCGTCGGCAAACAGCGGCATCGAGTGCGTCGGCCTCGAGGACAGCTTCGACGGGCTCATCGAACCCGGGCATGCCCGGACGCTGACGCCGCGCGATGTCACCGGCATCCTGCGGCTCGGCGGGACGATCATCGGCACGACGAATCGCGGCAATCCATTCGCGTACCCCGTCACGACGGCTGAAGGCACACGCGACTATTCCGACCGTGTCGTCGAGACGTTCAGAACGATGGGCCTCGACGCCCTCGTCGTCATCGGCGGCGACGGCACGCTCGGCATCGCGCACCAGTTCTTCAAGATGGGGATTCCCATCGTCGGCGTTCCCAAAACGATTGACAACGACATCGTCGGCACGACGAACTGTTTCGGGTTCGACACCGCGGTCGCCTTCGCGACGGATGCCATCGACCGCCTCCACACCACAGCCGAAGCGCACAAGCGCATCATGATCGTCGAGGTCATGGGGCGGTACGCCGGGTGGATCGCGCTCTATGCCGGAGTCGCAGGAGGCGCAGACGCCATTCTCGTCCCCGAGATCCCGTTCGACATCTCGAAGGTGGCCGAACGGCTTCTCGAGCGCGACCGCTGGGGCGCAAAGTTCAGCATCGTCGTCGCGGCGGAAGGCGCGTGCCCGACGGGCGGCGTGCGTTCGCTCATCGCGGAGGCGCGCGACGGCTTCGTCGAACGGCTCGGCGGGATCGGCGCGCAAGTGTGCGAGGCGCTCGCGCGTGCCACGGGGAAGGAGACGCGGTCGGTGGTGCTCGGGCACCTGCAGCGTGGCGGCGCCCCGACGAGTTTCGATCGCGTGCTCGCGACGAGGTTCGGCGCGAAAGCCGTCGAATTGATCAGGCGCGGCGAATTCGGGACGATGGTGGCGTTCGCGCCGCCGGACATCATCGCGCGCCAGCTCGACGAAGTGGTGGGGAAGACGAAGACCGTGCCGCTCGATTTCGATCTGCTGCAGACGGCCAAAGCGCTGGGCGTGACGTTCGGCGATTAGCTCCGCGAACCGAGGACGTCGAGGTACTTGAGCGCGCCGCCAGTATTGAACAACACGACCGATTCGTGCGGTTTGATCGTATCGGAGGCGACGAGTCGCTGCACGGCGATCCACGCAGCGCCACCTTCCGGCGCCGCGCTGATTCCCTGGTGCTTGCCGATCGCCAGCATCCCGTCCACCATCGCGGCATCGTCCACCGCGAGGGCCGTGCCGCCGCTTTCACGGATGGCGCGCAAAATGAGAAAGTCGCCGATCGCGCGGGGCACCCGGAGACCGTCCGCGATCGTTGACGCATGTTCCCATGGCTCTGCCTTTTCCGTGCCCTTCTCGAAGGCCCGGACGATCGGCGCGCAGTTCGCGGCCTGGACCGAGACCATTCGCGGCCGACGCCCCGGCTTTACCCAGCCGATGCGCTCGACTTCATCGAACGCTTTCCACATGCCGACCATGCCCGTGCCGCCGCCCGTCGGATAGATGATCCAGTCCGGCCACGTCCAGTCCATCTGCTCGGCGAGCTCGTAGGCCATCGTCTTCTTGCCTTCGATGCGATACGGCTCTTTGAGCGTGGAGACGTCGTACCAGCCGTGCGCCTTGCCCCGTTCGGCGGCCATCCGTCCGGCGTCAGTGATCAACCCGTCGACAAGCGTGACGTTGGCGCCGTACAGAAGGCATTCGTCAACGAAGGGCCGCTTCGCGTCCCTGGGAATGAAGACCTCGCACGAGAGGCCGGCGGCAGCCGAGTAAGCGGCCGCAGCATTGCCCGCATTTCCTGCCGTCGGAAGCGCGATCGTCGTCGCGCCGAGATAGCGGGCTCTCGTGATCGCGGCCGATTGGCCGCGCGCCTTGAAGGAATTGGTCGGGTTGAGCGACTCGTCCTTGATGAAGAGGCGCTCGAGGCCCACGGTCGCGCCGAGGGCCCTGGCGTGCACGAGCGGAGTGAATCCCTCCCCGAGCGTGACGGGCTCGTCGCCATCGAAGAGCGGCATCAGCTCGCGGTACCGCCAGATGTTCGGCGAACGCCCGACGAGCGATTCGCGCCGCCAGGCGCGCGCGCTCTCGAGATCGTAGCGCGCCAGCAGTGGGGCGCCGCACTGGCAGAGAAACTGTTTCTGTCGAGGATCGAGCGCCGGCGCGCCGCAGGGGACGCTGCACTCGAGATGGGTGAAATAGGACATTACTTGCCGAGCAGTTCCTGATCCTTCTTCTTCTGAAGCTCGTCGACTGTGCGGCTGTGGTTGTCGGTCAGCTTCTGGACCTCGTCGAGGCCCTTCCGCTCATCGTCTTCCGAGATCTTGTGATCCTTCAGCAGTTTCTTCAGGCGTTCGTTGGCATCACGGCGGACCGCGCGGATGCTGTTGCGGCCCTCTTCAGCGAGCTTGTGAACATGGCGCGAGAGCTCCTTGCGCCGTTCTTCCGTCAGCGAGGGAATCGGAATGCGCACGACCTTGCCGTCGTTGGCCGGGTTCAGCCCCAGATCCGACGCGCGAATGGCTTTCTCAATCGCGCCGAGAAGAGACGGGTCGAACGGCTGCGCGACGATGAGAGAGGGCTCCGGAACCGACAGGCTCGCGAGCTGATTGAGCGCCATCCTCGATCCATAGGCCTCGACGTGGATCGGGTCGAGAATCGTCACCGACGCGCGTCCAGTCCGCACACCTGCGAGCTCGTGACGGACGTGGTCGACGCTCGTGGTCATCCGCTTGGTGACTTCGGCAAACAGGCTCTTGAGGTCGTTCACATCCATGGCAGTCTTCCGAGATGATGACTCAAGCGGTGACCAGCGAGCCGACAGCTTCACCGAAGATCGCACGCTTGATGTTGCCGGGCGTCGTGAGATTGAAGACGACGATGGGGAGTCGGTTGTCCATGCAGAGCGAGATGGCCGTCGCGTCCATGACTTTCAGGCCCTGCTCAAGCACCTGCAGGTAGGAAATCCGATCGAATCGCGTAGCGGTGGGCTTGACCATCGGGTCCGCATCGTAGATGCCGTCCACCTTCGTGGCCTTGAGGATGACGTCCGCCTTGATTTCCATCGCGCGCAGGGCCGCGGCCGTATCGGTCCTGAAGTACGGATTGCCCGTCCCGGCACCGAAGACGACGACACGGCCCTTTTCCAGATGCCGGATGGCGCGCCGCCTGATGAACGGCTCTGCGACCGCGCGCATCTCGATGGCCGTGACGACCCGCGTGACCACGCCCTGTTGTTCGAGTGCGTCCTGAAGTGCCAATGCGTTGATGACCGTCGCCAGCATGCCCATGTAGTCCGCGGTGGCACGGTCCATGCCGCGAGCGCTGGCCGCCACGCCCCGGAAGATATTGCCGCCCCCGATGACGATGGCGGTCTCGACGCCCGTGCTCTGGATGTCGGAGATGTCGTGGGCAATCTGCGCCGCCACGGCGGGATCGATGCCGTAGCCCTGCGAGCCCATCAAGGCTTCGCCAGAGAGTTTCAGGAGGACTCGCTTGTAGGCGGGGGAGGGCGGAGACGTCACGAGAGGGAATTATAGATTAGAGCTGAGGGCGAAGGGCTTAGGGCTTAGAAAGGGTTGAGGACTTCGCCCTCAGCCCTAAGCTCTTCTCGATCTTTGCTACTGTGCTTCCCCGACCTTGAGCCGCGCGAAGCGCGAGACGGTCAGCGATGCGCCGAGGGCCGTGTTCGCTTGCGCGACGACGTCCTTGACCGATTGCTTGGGATCACGGATCGAGGGCTGATCGACCAGCACGACCTGCTGGTAATAGCTCCCGAGCTTGCCTTCCACAATCTTCTCGATCACGTTCGCCGGCTTACCGGAGTTCTCCATCTGCGATCGGTAGATGGCCTTCTCCTTCTCGAGCACATCGGCGGGTACCTGGTCGCGGGTCGCATACGAGGGGCTCGCGGCCGCCACCTGCATCGCGATTTCCCTGACCAGCGTCTGGAATTCCGCGTTTCCGGCGGTCGCCGGCGTGACGCCGGCGAACTCCACCATGACGCCAATCTTACCGCCCAGATGGATGTACTGCCCGACATAGCCCTTGCCCGCATACCGCACGAAACGGGGCACGGCCATGTTCTCGCCGAGCTTGGCAATGACCGGCGCGAGCAGACGGGTGATCGGTGCGCCGGGATCTTTCAGCCACGCGTCGCTGGCCGCCTCGCCCGCCTTCTCGATCTCCGTGAGCACGTTCTGCATCAGCTGCTGGAAGTCCGGCGTGCGCGCGACGAAGTCCGATTCGCAGTTCACTTCGACGAGTGTCCCCGACGAGTTGTCGCTCGACACGCGGTGGGCGATCAGCCCCTCGCTCGTGGTCCGTCCGGCCTTCTTCGCCGCGCTCGCGAGCCCGCGCTTGCGGAGGATGGTATTCGCCTCCTCGAAGTCGCCGCTCGCCTCGGTCAACGCGTTCTTGCACTCCATCATCCCCGCGCCCGTCTGGTCGCGAAGCTTCTTCACCATGTCTGCCGTAACTGCCGTGGTTGCCATTGCTGTTCTCTCCGTACACGAAAAAGGCGCCGACTCCTGACAGACGCGGCGCCTTCGAAACTTGAGCTTGGTCCGTAGCCCTGAGCTCTCAGCCCTGCATCGTTCAGGCCTGCATGTCTACGCCGATGCTGGCGCCGTTTCCCGGGCCCGACGCTGCGGCCGCGCCGCCCGCCGGGGATCGGTGTCCGCGTTGGCCGACGCGTCCTCGGCCGCCTGCCGGGCGTTTTCGGCGTCGACCGACTGCTTCATATCGCGTCCCGCGATGACGGCATCGGCGATCCGCGACGCGAAGAGGCGGATGGCGCGCAACGCGTCGTCGTTTCCGGGAATGACGAAGTCGACTTCATCGGGATCGCAGTTCGTATCCACGATGCCGATCACCGGAATCTTCAGCTTGCGCGCTTCGTCGACCGCGATCTTTTCCTTCTTGGTGTCCACGACGAAGACGGCATCCGGCAGCCGGGACATCTGACGAATCCCTTCGAGGTTCTTCGCGAGCTTGCGGCGTTCCTTCTCGTTGCGCGCGATCTCTTTTTTCGAAAGCGTGTCGAACCGGCCGTCGGTCGCCATGGCTTCGAGATCGCGGAGCCGGCCGAGGCTGCGTTGAATCGTCGCGAAATTCGTGAGAAGCCCGCCGAGCCAGCGTTCGTTGACGAAGAACATCGCGCAGCGCTGAGCCTCTTCGGCGATGACATCCTGCGCCTGGCGCTTGGTGCCGACAAACAGGATGGTCCGGCCTTCGGCAGCGAGGTTGGTGACGAATTCCTCGGCTTCGCGGAACAGCTTGACCGTCTTGCCCAGGTCGAGAATGTAGATGCCGTTTCGTTCGCCGAAGATGTATTCCTTCATCTTCGGATTCCAGCGCTTCGTCTGGTGACCGAAGTGAACTCCCGCCTCCAGCAGTTCCGTCATCGCGATCGCGGCCAAAAATGCCTCCCTTACCGTTTACTGAACTGGAAGCGCTTGCGCGCTCCCGCCATGCCGTACTTCTTGCGCTCCTTGGCGCGCGCGTCGCGCGTCAGGAGTCCTTCGGTCTTCAGTTGCTTGCGCAGTTCGGCGTTGTATTCGACGAGCGCACGCGCGATGCCGAGCCGGATGGCGCCAGCCTGTCCGGACACCCCGCCGCCGGCGACCGTGGCGAGCACATCGAACTTGTCCGATGTTTCCGTGAGGACCAGCGGCTGCCGGATCTGCGTGCGGAGCGCCTCGGTGGGGAAGAACGCGTCGAACGCCTTGTGATTGACCGAAACGGCCCCGGATCCGGGCCGAAGGAATACGCGGGCGGTGGATGTCTTCCGGCGGCCCGTGCCGTAATACTCGACTGCTGCCACGTTACGCAACCTCTCGCTTGACGGGTTTCTGCGCCGCGTGCGGATGGTCCGGACCGGCGTACACCTTCAACTTGCGATACATCGCCTGACCCATCTTCGTCTTCGGGAGCATGCCGTGCACGGCCTCCTCGACGAGACGGGTCGGTTTCCTTTGTCGGACGATCCGTGCACGCTCTTCGCGCAGCCCGCCCTCGTATCCACTGTGCCGCCGGTAGATCTTCTGGTCTTCCTTGCGGCCCGTCAGCTTCACCTTCGCGGCGTTCACGACGACGACGTGGTCGCCCATGTCGAGAAACGGCGTGTACTTCGCCTTGTGCTTCCCCTGGAGGAGACGTGCGGCGATCGTGGCGATGCGGCCAAGAACCTGACCTTCGGCGTCGATGATGTGCCAGTGCTTGTCGGCAAGGGCCGCCTGGGCGCTGGGCATGAAAGTAGACGACATCGTGTTCCTGCGCGCCTCTCGCGCGCGCCTGCGGCGGGCATCGCCCGCGAACCTTGTTCACACGCGGACGCGTGGTCCACGTGCAGGAACGGACCCGACAACCTCCAACGGGTCCGCGCGCTTGGAAAACCGCTTTAGGGGATTTCCCGCCCGGACAGCACTTAAGTCGGGCAGGTCCAGGCAACGGTAAACCCAAATCATACGAGCCTTTCTGGGCACTGTCAAGCAGGTTGCCAACTCGCTGCGGCCTCGTCCGACTCTTGCCGATAATGCAGAGGAAGGCCAGCCGCACACACCGATTTGTGATCGGCCGACAGAATTGTAAATGGAGAGGGTAGGAACTGCACGCGCCGATCGCACTTTTCGCTGTATCACGCCTGTTTTCGTGCATCTTCGGGCACTAACGGTTTGGTATCAGCTTTGCCCGGCAGGGACCGGCACTTCATCAGGACATTACTGTGTTTGGACTAGGTAAATCGAAGTCGGTTGTGGGCCTCGACATCGGGTCGAGCGCCGTCAAGGCCATTGAGCTCAGGGCCGCGGGCAAAACCTACAAGGTGGCCGCGTTCGCGACCGAGCCGGTGCCGCCCGACAGCATCGTTGACGGCGCTATCATCGATGGCACCGCGGTCGCCGAAGCCATCCGCCGCGTCTTCAACCAGAAGGCCTTCAAGACCAAGGATGTCGCCGCCTCGCTTTCGGGGAACGCCGTCATCGTCAAGAAGATCAACCTGCCGGTCATGACGGAAACCGAGCTCAGCGAGTCGATCTTCTGGGAAGCGGAGCAGTACATCCCCTTCGACATCCAGGACGTCAACCTCGATTATCAGATTCTGGATCCCGGCGCCGACGGGAAAGGGACGATGGAGGTTCTCCTGGTCGCCGCCAAGAAAGACAAGATCGCCGACTACACCGGCGTCATCACGCAGGCGGGGCGGACCGCGGTTGTCGTCGACGTCGATGCGTTCGCGCTGCAGAACGCGTACGAAGCGAACTACGGCCTCGAGGCGGGCCATGTGGTCGTGCTGCTCAACGCCGGCGCCAGCGCGATCAACATCAACATCCTGAGCGGCGATCAATCGGTGTTCACTCGCGACATCTCGACTGGCGGCAACGCGTACACCGAGGCGTTACAGAAGGAACTGTCGCTGCCGTTCGAGAGTGCAGAGCACGCCAAGAAGGGGCTGCCCGTCGAGGGCGTGTCGGCGGACGATGTCAAGCTGGTGCTGCACGCGATGACCGAAAACGTGCTGCTCGAAATTCAGAAGACCTTCGACTTCTTCAAGGCGACCGCTTCGTCGGATCGCATCGATCGCATCGTGGTCAGCGGCGGGGCCTCACGAGTCGACGGCTTCGTGCCGGCGCTGCAGGAGCGTTTCGGCACACCGGTCGAGACGTTCGATCCGTTCCGCAAGATTGCCTTCGAACCGCAGAAGTTCGGAGTGACCGACACAGACAACGTCCTGCCGACGGCGGCTGTGGCCGTCGGACTCGCGCTCCGAAAGGCGGGCGACCGATGATTCGCATCAACCTGCTCGCCGTCGAACGCGCGAGCGCGAAGAAGCCCTCAGCCGTCCCGTTCGCCGGACAGCAGATGGCGATTGGGTGCGGTCTGATTCTGGTACTGTCGGCGGGGCTCATCGCGTGGCGGTACTTCGCGCTCGAGACCGACTCGAAGCGGCTCGACGAAGAGATCGCGGCGGCGCAACAGGAAACGGCGCGACTGCACGGCGTCATCATGCAGGTGCAGCAGTTCGAACAACGCCGCGCGCAACTGCAGCAGCGCGTCGGCCTGATCGAGCAGCTGCGGAAGGGACAGACCGGCCCGGTCCACATGCTGGACCAGGTCAGTCGCGCGCTGCCGCCGATGCTGTGGCTGACCGAGTTGAAGCAGAACGCCGCCGTCCCTGGTGAGGTCACGCTCGACGGACGCTGCACGACGCTGACCGGACTCTCGGATTTCGTCGCCAATCTGGAAGCGTCTGGGTTTTTCAAGAAGTCCGTGGAAATTCTCAGCACGACCGCCGAGCCGTTGCCGCAACCGCCCGGTGAATTGATCAAGTTCAGTATTCGCGCGCAGTTCGAAACGCCCGGCGAAGCCAAGCCGGCGGCGCCTGTGGCGCGCGCGGGCGGGAACTAAAGCCATCGGGGAGTGACCCCGATAGGCCTCAGTAGCTCAGCAGATGAATATCAGTCTCACAAAGCTTCCCTGGTATGCGCAGCTCGGCGCGTTCCTCGTGCTCGCGGGTGGCGGCGTCGGGTGGTTCTACTACTCGTACGAGATGCCCGCACGCGAAGAGATGAAGAGCCGTCAGCAGCAGCTCGTCGCCTTGCGCGCCGACATCCAGAAAGGTCTCGACACCGCGAGGAAGCTGCCCGAATTCCGCTCGCAGGTGACCGAACTCGAAGGACGTCTGGCGAATCTGCGGGCCGTGCTGCCGGAAGAGAAGGACGCCGCCGACCTGCTGCGCCGGATGCAGACGGTGGCGACGCAGTCGAGTCTGGACATCCGCAGTTTCCGCCCCAACCCGATCGTGACCAAGACCTTGCACGCTGAATGGCCGATCACGCTCGAACTGCAGGGCACGTATCACAACCTCGCGATGTTCTTCGATCGCGTCGGCAAGTTCACGCGGATCATCAACATCAGCAACGTCGACATCAAGGGCCGCGACAACTCGTCGCCGAGCCAGACGATCACCGCGACGTGCACAGCGACGACCTTCGTCCTGCTGGATAAGCCGAACACGAGCGGCGGCCGCGGCGGACGCGGTGCCGCGCCCACGCCGCCGGCCGGGAGAGGCAATTAGCCATGCGGCTGGTGCTCGTGATGGTCGTCGCCGTCGCGTCGACTGCCGCGCCGCTGCGCGCGCAGGCGCCCCCGCCTGCGAAGCCGGCGCAACCCGCAGCCGCACCAGGCGGTCAGCAGCCCAAACCTGCGCAGCCCCAGCCGGTTCCGCCGCCAGGCGCCTCGCCTAAGCCCGCGTCGCCACAGGCGGCTCCGGCGACGCCAACACCGGCCCCGGCGGCGCCGACACCGAACGCCGCTCCGCCGACTGCGGCGCCCGCACCGCAGACCGGCGCGCCGTCAGCGGCGGCGCCGGCCGTGCAACCCGAACCGTACAGCTACAGCGCCGATGGCCGCCGGGATCCGTTCACCAGCCTGATCGGTACTGGTGGCAGCGAAGTGCGTTCGTCCGGACGGCAGGGCGACGGGCCCGGCGGGATGGCCGTGGCCGACGTGTCGGTCCGGGGCATCCTGCAGAGTCGCGGCTCGCTCGTCGCGATGATTCAGGGACCGGACAACAAGACGTACATCGTGCATCAGGGCGACAAGCTGCTCGACGGCGTTATCAAGACCATCACACCGCAAGGACTCATCGTCACTCAAGAAGTCAACGATCCGCTGTCGCTCGTGAAGCAGCGGGAGGTTTCGAAATTGCTGCGATCACTCGAGGTCGTGAAGCCATGACACCCACTAGGAGCCTCGCCCTGCTGGCGAGCGTCGCGATGGCGGGCACATTGGGCATCGCCGCCCGGGCAGCCGGTCCGGGAGAACGATCGGCCGGCGCCGAGGTCACGCGCCTCAAGACGATCAGCTCGAAAATCAGCGCGAAGGGCGCGTCGCTCATCATCGAAGCCACCGATCCCGTTGCCTACATCGCCACACGGCCCGATCCGCTGACCGTGGTCGTCGACGTTCGCAACGCCGTGGCCGACGATGTCACCAACGGCGTCGCGCCGAACGAGAAGAGCCCGATCGTGGCCGTGCAGGTTGAGCCGAGCGAGGGAGCAGGCGCTCGTGGCTCGCGCATCCGAGTCGCGCTCATGCAGCCGGTCGCGTATCGCGTGCGGAGCGATCGCAACACGATCGTCATCGATTTCGACAAAATGTCGGTGAAATCCGCGTCCTCTATTCTGCCGCCGGCGACCCGGACGGTTGACCCTGCTCGCAGCGCTCGGTCTCGGTGGCACGCTGGAGACCAAGACGCCGCCGCTGACGACGTCGGTTGGCGCCCTAGCGCAGCTGCCAGCGGTCGCGCCTCCTGCGGCCCAGGCGACGGGCTCGGTCACCGTACGGGCGGGCAACGGTCAAGCCACACAGACGGCAACGGTGCAGGATCAGCCCGGGACCGGACGGAAGTTCACCGGTCACCCGGTCAGCCTCGACTTCCAGGGCGCCGATCTCCGCGCCGTCCTGCGCACGTTCGCCGAAATCAGCGGCCTGAACATCGTCATCGATCCGGCGGTGCAGGGATCGGTGGACGTAGCGCTCCGCGACGTGCCGTGGGATCAGGCCCTCGACATCATTCTGCGGGCGAACAAGCTGGGATACATGGTGGACGGCACGATCGTCAGAGTTGCGCCGCTCGCGGTGCTGGCTGACGAAGAGTCGCAGCGCCGCAAGCTCAGTGAAGAGCAGGCGATGGCCGGCTCGCTCCAGGTGCTCACCAGAACGCTCAGCTACGCGAAAGCCGAGGAACTGCAGACGCTCCTGACGAAAAGCGCGCTCTCACAGCGCGGCATCGTCCAGGTCGATCAACGCACCAACACGGTCATCATCAGCGACCTGCCGGAACGGCTGGCGATCGCGACCGACTTGATCAACACGCTCGACAAGGCGCAGCCGCAGGTCGAGATCGAGGCGCGCATCGTTCAGGCGAACAAGAACTACGCACGTCAGCTCGGCATCCAGTGGGGCTTCAACGGCAAGGTCGATCCGACGCTGGGCAACACGACCAATCTGGCGTTCCCCAACAGCGGCAGCCTGGGTGGCCGTCTGGGCGCGCAAGGTGACCGACCGGTCGGCGACGACAGACACCGACCGCCGTCAACCTCGGCGCCAGCGCGCCGACGAGCGCAGTCGGCCTCGCGCTCGGCTCGGTCAACGGCGCGTTCAATCTCGACTTCGCGCTCACTGCAGCCGAAACCGCGGGCAACCTGCGGGTGCTGTCCACGCCGCGCGTCTCGGCGCAGAACAACATGGAAGCCGAAGATCACGCAGGGCGTGCAGATTCCGATTCAGACCGTCGCGAACAACACGGTGACGGTCAGCTTCCGCGATGCGGCGTTGACGCTGAAGGTGACGCCGCAGATCACGGCGGCCGGCACCGTCATCATGAAGATCGCGCTCGAGAACGCGCAGCCCGACTTCAGCCGTTCGGTGAACGGCATTCCTCCGATCAACACCCAGCGGGCGAACACGCAGGTGCTGGTGACGGATGGTCAGACGACCGTCATCGGCGGCATTTTCGTCAGCCAGGAACAGTCGTTGAACGATCGGACGCCGGGGCTCAGCCAGGTGCCGCTCATCAAATGGCTGTTCAGGCGCGACCAGGTCAGCGATCAGAGCACGGAGCTGTTGATCTTCATCACGCCGAAGATCACCAAGATTTGATTATGCGCAGAATCTTTCGATACCTCGCACTCGGCCGCATCGTGGCGGCCGGCGTCTCCTGCGGAGACGTCGTGCGCAGCTCGAACTCGCCCATGCTCCTCGTCGTGAACACGCTCGAAGCCGCGCCGACGGGCGGACACGGAGCGAACACGTTCACGGGGAACCTCCTGTCCGACGTCGTCGTGCTGCTCAACGCTCCGCCGCCCTGCAGCGCAACCTCGCCGTGCGCCACGGTGTACAACGACCTCGGCCGCATCACGCTGGCGTCACAGCCGAAGAACATCACGATTGCGCCGACGTCGAACAACCAGGTCACGCTCAGTCGGTATCACGTCGAGTTCGTGCGCGCCGACGGTCATAACACGCCCGGCGTGGACGTGCCGTTTCCGTTCGACGGCGCTGCGACCGGCACCGTGCCCGAGACCGGCACCTCGACGCTCACCTTCGAACTCGTGCGCCACACCGCGAAGGAGGAGTCGCCGCTCGCGCAGCTGGCGGGCAACCCGAACATCCTCCATCACGATCGCGCGGGTGACGTTCTACGGGCAGGATCTCGTCGGGAACGCCATTTCCGTGACCGGGTCGATGAGCGTCGACTTCGGCAATTTCGGTGACCAATGAAGACACACGATTGTTCGTCTCATCGCTGTTGCTGCCGCAGTGTCGGCTTCGGCCTGCGTCCATAAGACCGAGGAGCCGCCGCTGTCGGGGCCATCGACGTTCTCGACGTCGTTGACGGCTGCAGGCCGATTCCGACCGGATCCAATCAGGACGGCGCCTCGCAGTCGTCGGTACCGATGCAGGCTTTCGGCCCGACCGGCTCCTCGCTGAGCGGCGTGGCTCTCGCGGATGGACATGATGGTCGGCGGAGAACTCGCCGACTATTGGGACGCTCTCGGCGCGAACGGTCGTGACCGGCAACGACGGCACCGCGCAGAGTGGTCTACACCGCGCCGCCGCCGCTGCCCGCGTCGATTGCGACTGCCACGACGGTGTCCATACGTCGCGATTCCTATCGGACCGATGCGGCGACGTCGAACGGCCAGTCTGTGGATATCCGGCTGATGCCCACCGGCGTCATTCTGCCGCCGTCAGGATCGCCGACGGCCGCTTTCACGTACGGGCCGTCAGCCGGTGAGCGTGGGCGTGCCGACGATCTTTGATGGTTCGAGCAGCCAGCCGGGCACGAACGCGACGCAAGATCAGTACCTACGCCTGGAATTTCGGCGATGGTCAGACCGGATCGGCAGCCTCGGTCACTCACAGCTTCGTGAGCGGCGGCACGTTCAACGTGACGTTGACGGTCACGAACGATCGCGGCATCCAGGCGTCGATCACACAGATCGTCTCCGTTGGTTCGAGCGATCCGTTCACGGGCGACTGGGTCATCTCGCCGCTCAATCCGATCATCAACAGCCCGGTCCTCTTCAACGCGGACCAGGTCCAGACTTCGGCGGGCCATCAGGTCGACGCAATTCAATTGGACGTTCGGCGACGGCGGCGGCGGAACCGGATTCCAGACGCAGCACACCTACACGCAGCCCGGCACCTACAACGTGGTCCTGAGCGTGGTCGACGACATCGGCGGAAGAAGGTCTTTTCAGCCAAGCCGATCACCGTTGGCACGGGCGCGCCGGTCGTTGTCATAACGTTCTCGCCGAGCGCGCCCAAGTCCGCGGTCATCATGAACGTCACGTTCAACTCGAGCGGCACGACGACGTCAGGCGGCGGCGACGATCGTGTCGTACCAGTGGGACTTCGGTGATGACTCGGCGAGCACGCCGCTCGCCAACCCGTCTCATCCGTACACGTTGCCCGGCACATACACCGTCACGCTGACGGTAACCGACAGCAGGGCAGGGTCGGTATAGGCAGAGTGACCACGTCACGGTCTCCTGAGGGATGGCGGACAATCCGCGGATCGAAGATCTGCGACGCCGGGTCCAGAAGGACCCGGCGTCGATTGCTTTCGCGCAGCTCGCGGAAGAGCTCCGGCGGTCCGGCGCGCTGCAGGAAGCCGTCGACGTCAGCCTGGCCGGGCTGGCCCTTCATCCTTCGTATCTCTCCGCGCGGGTCACACTCGGCCGCGCGCTCCTCGAACTCGACCGACTCGACCAGGCGCAGACCGAACTCGAACGCGTGCTGGCGGGTGCGCCCGAAAACCTGGCCGCCCGCCGGGGCCTTGGCGAAATCTTCAGTCGTCGCGGCGTGCTCGACGAGGCGCTCCTCCACTATCGCGCCGCGCTCGCGCTGGCGCCGAACGATCCCGACCTCGAGGAGAATGTTGCGGCGCTGTCTCGTCGCCGGGAAGGCGGATCGACGACTCGGGCGGAGGAACCTGCGGCCGCACCCATGACATCATCAGCGTCGGAGCCATCCGACCCGGTTCGCGACCACGATCGGCGTACAGTCGTGGCACTCGAAGGGTGGCTCGACGCCATTCATGTCACACGCCCCAACCACCGCGCTTAGCGCGCGGCACCGCACGATTAGAGACGCGCTCGGCTCACGCTCGCTCGACGCGTTGGTCGTCACGTCATTACCGAACATTCTCTACCTGACAAATTTCACAGGCAGCACGGCAATCGTCGTCCTGACCCCGCGAGAAGCTGCACTTCATCACGGACTTTCGTTACGTGACCGTGATGTCCGACGCGGCCGGCACGCCCCATCGTTGTCCCGATCTGGAACTCGTGAAAGTGGAGGGAGCCTACGATGCGACGCTTGCAGAGCTGATCGCGTCGTTCGGCCGCACGCGCGTTGGGTTCGAGGCCGCACACCTGACCGTCAGCCGCTACGACTGGCTGTTGAAGACCTTGAACACCGGGGCCGCGCCCGCTCCCGAGCTCGTCGCGACCGAGGCCATCGTTGAGACCGCGCGCATCGTAAAGGATGCGTTCGAGATTGCGACACTGCGCGAGGCGGCGCGCCGGTTGTCCGCGGTCGCTCGTGCGTTGCCGGGCGAAATCCGTCCCGGCCGGAGCGAGCGCGAGGTATCGAGGGCTGTCGAGTCTCGCCTTTACGACGCTGGGTTCATCAAGCCGGCGTTCGACACGATCGTTGCGAGCGGTCCGAACGCCGCGCTTCCGCATGCGAGCCCTGGAGAGCGAAGACTAAGCGAAGGCGACCTCGTGGTGCTGGACTTCGGCGGCGTCTACGACTCATACTGCGTCGACCTCACCCGTACGGTGACGGTGGGCAAGGCCAGCGACCGAGCCCGGGACGTTTACAAAGCTGTGCTCGAGGCCCACGACCGAGCCATTGCACATGTGGCACCCGGCCGGTCCACGGTTTGCGATTGATGCGGCCGCCACGCGACACGCTGGGCCGATATGGACTGGCCGAGGCGTTCGGTCATGGCACGGGTCATGGACTCGGGATCGAGGTGCACGAGGATCCCCGGATCACGCGCCGCCGGCGCAGGCGACGAACAAACGGGCGCGAACGCGGTGCGCCTCGGGCATGGTCTTCACGATCGAGCCAGGCGCGTATCTGCCGGGCTGGGGCGGAGTGCGCATCGAAGACGATGTGCTGGTGACGGAGGGCGGAGTCGAAGTGCTGACGAACGTGACGACCGACCTCATCGAGACTTAATGGATCTCAACCAACTGAAAGACCTGCTCGAGCTGGTGCGCGAGCACGAGCTGTCGGAATTCGAGATCGAACACGAAGGCCTGCGGCTCAAGGTCCGGAAGGATGGCGACCGGCGTCGGTCGTTCCTCACCCGCCGGCCGCCGCGCCGTCCGTCGCCCCGCCGTCCGCCGCGGGAGCGGTCGCCTCACCCGCCCCGGTCGCGAGTGCGGCCGTCGGCGCGCCGCCAGCCGCCGAATCGACGGCGACACCGAAATCGAGCTCGCCGTCGTGAAGTCGCCAATCGTCGGGACCTTTTATCGCTCGCCGGAGCCCGGATCGCGCCGTCGTTCGTCGACGTCGGCGCGACCGTGAAGAAGGGCCAGGTGCTCTGCATCATCGAGGCGATGAAGCTGATGAACGAGATCGATTCGGAGTACGACGGCGAAATCGTCAACATCTACGTGGAGAGCGGCCAGCCGGTCCAGTACGGCGAGCGGCTCTTCGCGATTCGCAGGAGCCAAGGCATAGAGCGTGTTCAAGAAGATCCTGATCGCCAACCGCGGGGAAGTCGCGCTGCGGATCATCTACGCGTGCCGCGAGCTCGGCATCAAGACGGTCGCCGTCTACTCGCAGGCCGACGAGAACTCGCTGCACGTTCGATTCGCCGACGAGGACGTCTGCATCGGCCCGGCGCGCAGCGCCGACAGCTACCTGAACGTTCCCGCGGTCATCAGCGCCGCGGAGATCACGGGCGCCGACGCTATCCATCCCGGTTACGGGTTCCTCTCCGAGAGCGCATACCTCGCGGAGGTCTGCGAAGCCTGCCACATCAAGTTCATCGGTCCCGATCCGCAGGTCATCCGCCTGATGGGCGACAAGGCCCGCGCGCGGCGCGTGATGAAGAAGGCGGGCGTGCCGATTCTGCCCGGCAGCGACGGGCCGATCGAGAGCGAAGAGAAGGCGCTCAAGCTGGCCAAGGAAATCGGCTATCCGGTCATCGTCAAGGCGACGGCCGGCGGCGGCGGCCGCGGCATGCGCGTCGTGCGCGCGCCCGGCGAACTGTCACATGCGGTCAAGACGGCCCAGCGCGAGGCCGAGGCGGCGTTCGGCGTCGCGCGACGTCTACATCGAGAAGTACGTCGAGTCGCCGCGTCACATCGAGTTCCAGGTGCTCGGCGATCATCACGGCAACGTCGTCCACCTCGGCGAGCGGGAGTGCTCCATTCAGCGGCGTCACCAGAAGCTCATCGAGGAGTCGCCGTCGCCCGCGCTCAGCGAGAAGATGCGCCGCCGGATGGGCGGCGTCGTCATCGATGCGGCCAAGGCGGTCCAGTACACGAACGCCGGCACGTTCGAGTTCCTGATGGATCCCGACGGTCGCTTCTATTTCATGGAGGCGAACACGCGGCTGCAGGTCGAGCATCCGGTGACCGAGATGGTCACCGGCATCGACATCGTCAAGGAGCAGATTCGTATCGCCGCGGGCGAGCGGCTCTCGTTCAAGCAGAGTGAAGTCACCTTCACCGGCCATTCGATCGAGTGCCGTATCAACGCCGAAGATCCCGAGACGTTCGTCCCGTCTCCGGGCGTGATTCATGTGTTCAGCGTGCCGGGCGGCCCGGGCGTCCGAGTCGAGACGTTCGCCCACTCGGAGTGCACGATCTCGCCGTACTACGACTCGATGATCGCGAAGATCATCGTCCACGGGCGTGACCGTCAGGAGGCGATCGCCCGCATGCGCCGGACGCTCGAGATGACCGTGGTCGAGGGCATCCGGACGACGATTCCCTTGCATCTTCGAATCCTGAATGACTCCGACTTCCAGACTGGTCGCCTGAGCACGTCGTTCATGGAACGCTTCCAGGCGCGCGTCGGGCGGAGGCCGCCTCGCCGAGGCGGTCTAGTGTCGCGGTCGTCGGCCCGCACCAATCCAATCCCAGGTCCCAGATCCCGAATCCCCGTTCTTTACGCCATCGTCGATGTCGATGCCGCGATCGCCGCGGGCTGGGCGCCGCTCGACGTGGCGCGTGCCTGTCTCGCCGGCGGCTCGCGCTTTCTCCAGCTTCGCGCCAAACATCTCCAGGGTGCGGCGTTTCTCGACCTTGCGTCCGCCGTTGTGGGCCTCGCGCGGCAGAGTCACGCGATCGTCATCGTCAACGATCGTGCGGATGTGGCGAAGCTCGCGGGCGCGCGACGGCGTTCACCTCGGCCAGGACGATCTCGACGCCGTCGGCAGCGCGGGCGATCCTCGGTCCCTCCGCGATCATCGGACGCTCGACGCATTCGGTCATGCAAATCGAGGCGACGGCAAAAGAACCGGTGGACTACCTTGCGGTCGGCCCCGTCTTCGAAACGACGACCAAGGCGACGGGCTACGCTGCCGTCGGGTTGGAGATGGTCGCACGAGCCGCGCGCAGCGGCCGCCCCGTCGTTGCCATCGGGGGAATTCGGCTCGACAACGCCACATCGGTGATCGCCGCGGGCGCGGCCTCTGTGGCGGTCATCAGCGACCTGTTCGTGGGCGGCGATCCGGCAGCGCGAACGGTCGCGTACCTTGCCCTACTCGGTGGAATACAGAGGTAACGATGACGTCGAACCTCCGAGCGAGCCTCTTAGTGGGCGCCGCGGTCGTGGTGTGCAGCGGCGCATCGACACACGCGCAGAGCGGTTCGTTCGAGCTGCCGGCGCCAACCGGCGCGTATCCCGTCGGAACGACCGTCTGGCGGCTGACGGACACCTCGAGGCTCGATCCGTTTTCATCGGCGGGAGCATCACGCCAAATCGAGGTGCTCGCTTGGTACCCGGCGGCCGCGCCGCGGAGCGCCGCACGAGCGCCGTACCTCCGGGAGGGCCTCGCCGAAGTCCGGGCTTTTGCGCGCGGCTTCGGCACTGAAACAGTGTTTGACAATCTCGCGCGCGTCCAGACGCACGCGGAAATCGACAGTTCCGTCGCGGCGACGCCGCAGAAGCTGCCGGTGCTCGTTTTCTCGCACGGCTATACCGGCATCCCGAGCGCGTACACGGCGCTCCTCGAAGATCTCGCGAGCCACGGCTATGCGGTGCTCAGCGTCGTCCATCCTTATGAGGCCAGTGCGGCCACGCTGGCCGACGGGCGCGTCGTGACCATGCTCGATGATGCCGGGCACCCGGTGGCGCCGGTTGCGGAGGTCTTCGACGAATGGAAGCTCGAAGACGAAACGATGGCCGCGGTGACACGCGCTTCAGAAGGCGATGAACAACTGAAACTGCTACGAGGCTACCTGTCGAGGATTCCACGCACCGAGGTTGCGCTGCGGCGATGGGTCGACGATACGAAACTCGTGCTCGATCGACTGCCGAGCCTGCCGCGCGGCAGTGTCGCCGGACGACTTGCTGCGCGCCTCGACCTGGGCCGAATCGGCGTCTTTGGACACTCGATGGGCGGGGTGACCGCGGCGCAGTTCTGCGTCGAGGATGCACGCTGTCGTGCGGGGCTCAACCTGGACGGGATCCCGCAGTACGGCGGGATGATCGATGCGCGGCTGGGACGTCCTTTTCTCATGGTCTACTCGGCGCGTCCCGGTCGACTGGGTGCCAGCGACCCGATCTATCGCCGCGCGGCGCAACCGTACTTCCGGGTGGACGTACCGGGAACGCGGCATCTGGACTTCTGCGACATGGCGTTCTGGGGCGGGCCGCTACGGGAGCACCCCGTCCTCGGCGCGATCGATCCGGTCCGGGCCACGGCGATCACCCGCATGATCGTGCGAGAGTATTTTGACCAGGAGCTCCTAAGGCGGCGCGGGGTTCTTGAAACGGCGATGAAAGCCTTTCCCGAGGTCACCGTCAGGACGATACCCGCAGACGGGCGTTGAATCCGGGAGGCGCTTGGACGGGGAGTCGCGCCGCGTATAATCGCGTGGTCTCAAGACTGAGAGGATTTAGTGGCAGGCTCACTGTTTCGAACCAAGTCGATCGATCGCCTTCTCGTTGACGCCTCGACCAGCGGCGAGGGCACGCTCAAGCGGACGCTGGGTCCCGTGGCGCTCATCGCGCTCGGCATCGGGGCCATCATCGGCGCGGGCCTGTTCGTTCGAACCGCGGCTGCCATCGCCGAACGCTCGGGGCCGTCAGTGACGATCGCGTTCATTGTCGCCGGTGTCGGCTGTGCCTTTGCGGGCCTCTGCTACGCCGAATTCGCGTCGATGATCCCCATTGCCGGCAGCGCTTATACCTACTCCTACGCCACGATGGGTGAGCTCGTGGCGTGGATCATCGGGTGGGATCTCGTGCTCGAATACGCGGTGGGCGCGGCGACGGTCGCCATTGCCTGGAGCGAGTATTTCAACAAGGTTCTGGAGTTCGTCGGCTGGCACATCCCGTACCAATGGTGTCACTCGCCTCTCGAGAGCATGAACGGCGTGACCGGCATCATCAACATCCCCGCGATCATCATCCTGTTCATCCTCTCGGCACTTCTCATTCGCGGCACGCAGGAGTCGGCGTTCGTCAACGGGATCATCGTGGTGACCAAGGTCACCATCGTCCTGATGGTCATCGTGATCGGGTGGGGCTACATCAACCCGGCGAATCACACGCCGTTCGTCCCGGCGCCGACGACGTTCACGACCTCGCAGGGGATCACCCATCAGTACGGCGGAATCATGGGCATCCTAGGCGCCGCGGGCGTCGTGTTCTTCGCGTTCATCGGCTTCGACGCGGTATCGACTGCCGCGCAGGAAGCCAAGAATCCGAAGAGGGACATGCCGATCGGCATCCTCGGGTCCCTGGTCGTCTGCACCGTGCTCTATGTGCTGTTCTCGTACGTGCTGAGCGGCGTCGCGACGGTCGAGGATTTCCGTACGGCAGGCAAGGAGGCCTCGGTCACGTTCGCGATCACGAAGTACATGGCGGGCTACGGATGGCTCGCGAAGTTCGTGACGATCGCCATTCTCGCGGGATTCTCCTCCGTCATCCTCGTCATGCTTCTCGGCCAGTCGCGCGTGTTTTTCTCGATGAGCCACGACGGCCTGGTCCCGAAGATCTTCTCGGACGTGCACCCGAAATTCAAGACGCCGTACAAGTCCAACATGCTGTTTTTCGTCTTCACATCGCTCTTTGCGGGGTTCCTGCCCGAGAACATCGTCGGCGAAATGACGAGCATCGGGACGCTCTTCGCGTTCATGCTGGTGTGTGCGGGCGTGTGGATCATGCGGCAGCGGCGTCCGGACATCCAGCGCGGGTTCACGGTGCCGGCGCTGCCGTTTGTGGCGATCGCGGGCATCCTCGTCTGCGGCTCGATGATTTACGGCCTGGGCTGGACGAACTGGCTGCGGCTTGCGGTGTGGCTCGTCATCGGCCTGGTGTTCTACTTCTCGTACGGCCGCAGCCACAGCCGGCTCGAGAGCGCTCGCGCCGTCGTGCGCTAGCCACGGGGTGTGACGGCCAGGCTCCTCGACGGTGTTGCCGTCGCGAATCAGATCCGCGGCGAGGTCGCGCCCTCGATCGCGGCGTTTGTCAGGAAGGCCGGGCGTCCGCCCGGCCTCGCGCTGGTGCTCGTCGGCGACGACCCGGCGTCGGAAATCTACGTCCGGAACAAGCTGAAATCGGCCGGCGAAGCCGGGTTGCGCGCGGACGTCGAGCGCCTGCCGCGGACGGCCTCGCTCGAGCCGCTGCTCGACCTCGTCGAGCGCCTGAACCGGAGCGACTTCTACGACGGCATCCTCGTGCAGTCGCCGCTCCCCGCTGCGATGGGGGAGGATGCCGAGCGCCGCGTGTTCGATTTGATCGACCCCGCCAAGGACGTCGACGGCTTTCACCCGACCAACGTCGGCCGTCTCGTGCAGAACCGCGCGCCGCTCGTCGGCTGCACGCCGTCAGGCGTGATTGAGCTGCTGCAGCGATCCGGTGTGACGCTCGCGGGCTCGCGAGCCGTCGTCATCGGCCGAAGTGATATCGTCGGCAAGCCGATGGCACTGCTGCTGCTGCATCGCAACGCGACGGTTACCGTATGTCACTCGAAGACCGTCGATCTTCCACGCGTGACGTCGGAGGCGGATATCGTCGTGGCCGCGATCGGCCGGCCCGGCTTCGTCACGCGCGAGTTCATTCGACCCGGCGCAACGGTGATCGACATCGGGACGACGCAGGTGAGCGACCGAGCGGTCGTCGAGCGTCTGTTCGGCCCCGGATCGAAGCGACGTGACGCGTTCGAGCGGCGCGGGTCCATCGTCGTCGGTGACGTGCATCCCGAGGTCGCCGAAGTGGCAGGAGCGTTGTCGCCGGTTCCGGGTGGAGTCGGGCCGCTGACGATTGCCATGCTGCTGAAGAACACGGTCAGGGCGGCAGAACTGCGTATTGCGGATCGCGGATCGCGGACTTCGGATTCAGGAGCGCGGCGGCCCTAGTCGAGCGCCTGCGGCCATGCCGAACGACGGCCTGTTCAGCCGGAGTGAGGCATCGGCGTAAGAGCGCGGCGGGGGATGGGGCCCCCGCGCCAGTGGGAAAATGTTCTGATGCTGAAGATCGCCCTGACCGGCGGGATAGCGACGGGGAAAAGCCACGTCGCCGATCGCCTGCGCGAGCACGGCGTGCCGGTGCTCGACGCCGACACGCTGGCGCATGGCGCCATGACGGCCGGCACCGGAGGTGCCGCGGCGATTGCGGAGCGCTTCGGCCGCGACATTCTCGCGGCTGACGGCAGCGTCAATCGCTCGAAGCTCGGGCCGATCGTCTTTGCCGACGATCAGGCCCGGCGCGATCTCGAGGCTATCGTCCACCCCGTCGTCCACCGCGCCATCGCTGCGGGGCTCCGCGCCTTCGATCTGCTCGGACATCCGTTTGCCGTGGTCGATGTCCCGCTCCTTTACGAAACCGGACGCGCCGGCGACTACGATCGCGTAATCGTCACGACGTGTTCCGAGGCGTCGCAGATTGAGCGGCTGGTCAAGCGCGGCATGAACGAGGAAGCGGCGCGGCAGCGGCTGGCGGCGCAACTTCCGACTGGAGAGAAAGCAGCTCGCGCCGACTACGTCGTCGACACCGACGGGTCATTCGAGAACACCGACCGACAGATTGCGACGCTGCTCGACGTCATCAGGACGAACAGCTGGCCGGCCGGCTGAGGCCGTCGCGCTCCTGAGGCTAGACTTCGACTTCGCTCGCGTCCTGCGCCGGCGCGATGCGTTCCTCCACGAACGTGTTCCAGTCGTGGCAGTGGGGACACTGCCAGAGCAGCTCGGTGCTGCGGTAGCGGCAGCGCATGCAGACGTGCGGATCGAGATAGAAGACTGCGTGCTCGGTCAGCTCGCCGTAGCGATCGACGAGCGCGGAGGGGTGGTGCAGCTGACCGAGCGCACGCCAGATCGCCTGGTGGATGCCGAGGGCATGCGGGTTCTGCACGAGCGCGGCGAAGAGGAGGTCGAGGGCTTCGCGCGGCTGACCCGCCGCCGCCAGGTGTCGCGATAACGCCAGGCGCGCGCGCCAGTCCTGCGGATTCTCCTCGATCAGGCGCCGGCAGAGTCGCGTGAAGCGATCCGTCTGGCCGGTCCGCCGGGCAAGCGCGTCGAGACGGTCGAACGCGAGATACGCTCGCTCCGGTGCTACGTCGACGAGCTTTTCCCAGATCGCCGCGGCTTCTCGCTCGTTGCCCTCGGCAACGCGAACGTCGCCGAGGTTCAGATACGCCGGCACCGCGCTCGCGTCGAGATCGATCGCGCCTTCGAACCGCCGGATGGCCTCCGGATAGTCCTTTCGCCGAAGCGCCTCGAGGCCGATTTCGTTTTCGAGGAACGCGAGAATCGCCTGGTTCGACGGCCGCGAGTCACTCGCCGTCAGGTGCGTGAGCCGCGCGCGCGTGTCGTACGCTTCCAGCCACTGGTGCTGCTCCTCGTGGAGCTTCTGGAGGTTCATCAGGGCATATTCGTTCTTTGCGTCCAGTCGCAGCACCTCGTTGAACGCTTCGAGCGCGCGGTCGACGAATCCGCCTCGCTTGTAGTCGAGACCGAGGCACAGGAGCACGTACGCGTGCTCGAGACGATTCAGCCTGGGCCGCTGCAACAGCGACTGGTGGACCGTGATCGCTTTGCCGACCTGGCCCTTCTCGCGGTACAGGTTGCCGAGAATCATGTGGACCTCGAGCGCATCGGGGTCCACGCTGGCCGCCCGGCTCAGTTCCTCGATCGCAAGATCGATCTGGTTGGCAACGAGAAAATTGAGACCAAGAATGTAGTGAGGTGATTCGCGCGCCCGACGACGATCGAACCACTTGCCGTCACGCAGCTTGTAGCGTTCCCATGCCTTGCCGACTGCGAGCCCGACGAGCAGCGCCAGCAGTGCCGCGAGCAGTGGCGCGTAGGCGCTCATGCGTGCTCGTCCTCGCCCTCGGCCACGTAGGCGGACACCAGGCCATTCCACTTGTCCTGGGCCTTGAGAATCAGCTCGACGAGCTCGCGTGCCGCGCCGTCGCCGCCTCTCGCGCTGCTGACCCAGTGCACGCGGGCGCGAACATCGGGCACGGCGTCGGCTGGCGCCGCCGGAAGGCCGGCACGTCCCAGGACTGGAAGGTCCAGCACGTCGTCGCCCATGTACGCCACCTGGTCCGGATCCAGCAGCAGCTCGTCCACGATTTGATCATAGGTCTCGAGCTTGCTCGCGACGCCCTGATGAACGAGCGTGACACCAAGCTGCGCGGCCCGTTGGGCGGTGCTCGCCGACGCGCGCGCGGACAGAAAGCCGACCGTGATGCCGAGTCGGAGCGCCCAGACGATGGCCGTCCCGTCCTTGATATCGAAGCGCTTGCTTTCCGTCCCGTCGGCGTGCATGAGGATCTTTCCGTCCGTCAGGACTCCGTCCACGTCGAAGAGTATCAGCTTGATCCGCCGGGCGGCCTGCTGCAGCGACTGAGCGGTCACAACTAGAAGAGCTCCATCCGCCACAGGTCATGGAGGTGGAGGACACCGGCTACGCGCCGCGCCGGTTCGCCGTCGACCACGACCACCGCAGTGATCTTCCGCTGCTCCATGATGTTGAGCGCTTCGGCCGCGAGCGTGGCCGGCGTGATGGCGATCGGATTGCGCGTCATGACGTCGCCGGCCGTCCGCGTCAGGATGTCCGCGCCGCGTTCCATCTGGCGCCGAAGGTCGCCGTCCGTGATGATGCCGAGGAGCGCCCCGTCCGACTCGACGACGCAGGTCATGCCGAGACCCTTGCGCGACATCTCGTAGATGACATCTCGCATGGCCGTCGCGGCGTGGACGGTCGGGCATCGGTCGCCGGCGTGCATCAGGGCTTCCGCGCGCATCAGCCGCTTGCCGAGTTTTCCGCCCGGGTGGAGGTTGGCGAAGTCCTCCTGCCGGAAGCCCTTTTCAACGAGCAGCGTCATGGCGATGGCGTCGCCGATCGCCAGCGCGGCGGTCGTGCTCGCCGTCGGCACTAGGTTCATCGGACACGCTTCGGACGCGACGCTGCAGTCGAGCGCGACGTCGGCCGCCTGCGCGAGCGTGGAGCGCGGTCCACCCGTTATGGCAATCAGCTTCGCGCCGAGCCGGCGGATCGTTTCGAGCAGGCGGAGGAGCTCATCAGTCTCTCCGCTGTACGACAACGCGATGACGACATCTTCGCTCTGGATGACGCCGAGATCGCCGTGCGTGGCCTCGGCGGGATGAAGAAAGAACGCCGGCGTGCCGGTGCTGGCGAAGGTCGCGGCGATCTTCCGGCAGATGATGCCGCTCTTGCCCATGCCGGTGACGATCACGCGGCCGCGGCACTGGCGCAACAGCTGTACAGCGCAGTCGAACTTGTCGTCGAGGCGATCGACGAGCGCGAGGATGGCGGCTGCCTCGGTTTCGAGAACCTTGCGCGCCAGCGATCGATCAGCCACGCGCGGCCACCTCGGCGCGTCGGACGATCCGATCGATCGCCAGCAGCCGGCGCAGCAGTGGTTCGAGCGCCGACAGCGTCAACGCATTCTGCGCATCGCTCCGGGCGTGTGGCGGATTGTCGTGGACCTCGAGAAAGATCCCGTCGACACCGGCGGCGACTCCGGCCGACGCCAGCGGTTCGATGTATTCGGCCTGGCCCGCCGTCACGCCGTCACCGCCCCCGGGGAGCTGAAGGCTGTGGGTGACGTCGAAGACGACCGGCACGCCCTCTGCCCGCAGCATCGGAAACGCACGCATGTCGACGACGAGGTTGTGATAACCAAACGTCGTTCCGCGCTCGGTCACGACGACCCGAGCGTTGCCCGCGTCCTTCACCTTCTTCACCGCGTGCTTCATGTCATCGGGCGCGAGGAACTGACCTTTCTTGATGTTGACGACGCGTCCGGTGGCGGCGGCCGCGACGAGTAGGTCGGTCTGGCGGCACAGGAATGCAGGGATCTGCAACACGTCGGCGACGCGCGCGGCCGGTGCGGCCTGTGATGGTTCGTGAATATCGGTCAGGACTGGAACGCCCAGTGACGCCTTGATGTCGGCGAGGGTTCGCAAGCCATCCTCGAGGCCCGGGCCCCGAAACGACTGGCCGGACGTTCTGTTCGCCTTGTCATAGGACGCCTTGAACACGTAGGGGATGCCGACCCGTCTCGTGATGTCGACGAGGCGGCCCGCGAGGTCGTGCGCGTGCTGCGCGCTTTCGATGACGCAGGGACCGGCGAAGAGCACGAGCGGGTGCGGCTCGCCGATCGAGAAGTCACCCAGCGAGACGGGAATCACCAACTCCGCCTCGCCTCAGCCGACCTGACGCATCTGGCCGCCGTGCGCCAGCGGAGCGACGGCGCCGGCCGGCGCTTTGTGCTCGCTTTTGTGCTGATACGCGGCGCCGACGAACGCCGCGAACAGCGGATGCGGACGCGTGGGCTTCGATTTGAACTCCGGATGGAACTGGACGGCCAGATACCACGGGTGCCCGGGCACCTCCGCGATCTCGACGAACTTTCCGTCCGGGGACCGTCCTGAGATGCGGAGGCCGTGCTCGTTGAGGACTTTTTCGTACAGGCAGTTGAACTCGTAGCGGTGGCGATGCCGTTCGCGAATCAGGCTCGCGCCGTACACGCGGTGGGCGAGCGACCCCGACGTGATCTCGCAATCGTACGATCCGAGCCGCATGGTGCCACCGAGATCATCGACACCAAGGAGGTCGCGCAGCTTGTAGATGACTTTCGTGGGTGTGTCCGGCGTGCATTCCGTCGAGTCGGCGTCCACGAGGCCTGCCACGTTGCGCGCGTACTCCACGGTCGCCCATTGGAAACCGTAGCAGATGCCGAAGTACGGGATCCGCCGCTCGCGCGCTATCTGCGCCGCTTTCATCATCCCTCGTGTGCCGCGGTTACCAAATCCGCCAGGCACGAGGACGCCATCGGCGCCATCGAGCAACGCCGGACCGTCGGGCTCCTCGAGCGCTTCGGCTTCGATCCACTTGATGTTCACCTTGAGCCGGTTGGAGAAACCGCCGTGGTAGAGCGCCTCGTTCAGGCTCTTGTAGGAATCCTCGTAGCCCACGTACTTGCCGACCACGTGAATCGTGATCTCGTCGACGGGATTCTTGATGCGCGCGACGAGATCCTCCCAGGCCTGCATGCGGCGCTCGGTGGGCGGCAGATGCAGGTACTTCAGCACGATGCGGTCGAGACCCTCGGCCGCAAGGACCATCGGGACTTCGTAAATCGTCGGCACGTCCTTGGCGGTGATGACGGCTTCTTCGTCCACGTCGCAGAAGAGCGCGATCTTCCGCTTGATATCGCTGTCGAGGAAGCGATCGGTGCGGCAGAGCAGGATGTCGGGCTGAATACCGATGGATCGCAGATCGCGGACGCTGTGCTGCGTCGGCTTCGTCTTGAGCTCCCCGGCGGCCCCGATGAAGGGCACGAGCGTCAGATGAATGTAGAGCGAGTTGTCGCGGCCGACCTCCTGCCGGAATTGCCGGATCGCTTCGAGGAAGGGGAGGCTCTCGATGTCGCCGACCGTGCCGCCGATTTCCACCAGCACGATGTCGACGCCCTGCGAGACCGCGCGGATGGCGTCCTTGATTTCGTTCGTGATGTGCGGAATGACCTGGACCGTGCGCCCGAGGTAGTCGCCGCGCCGCTCCTTCTGGATGACGCTCTGGTAGATCTTCCCGGTCGTCCAGTTCGAATTCTTGGTCGTAACCGTGTTCGTGAACCGTTCGTAGTGGCCCAGGTCGAGGTCGGTCTCGGCGCCATCGTCGGTGACATAGACCTCGCCGTGCTGGTACGGGCTCATCGTCCCCGGATCGACGTTGATGTACGGGTCGAATTTCTGCATCGTGACTCGGTAGCCATGGCCTTCGAGCAGACAGCCGATGGAGGCGGCTGCCAGGCCCTTGCCGAGCGACGACACCACGCCACCGGTCACGAAGATGTACTTGGGAGTTCGCCCGTCCATTGATCTCCTTAGCTCGACTCAGCTTGACTGGGGCGCCGCGAGCAGGCGGCGCACCTGTTCCAGGTCCTCCGGCGTATCCACGCCGAACGATTCGTACTCCGTTTCGATGGCCTTGATGCGGATGCCGTGCTCGAGCGCCCGCAGCTGTTCGAGCGATTCGGCCCGTTCGAGCGGGGTCGGCTCGAGGGACGCCAACACGAGCAGCGCACTGCGGCGATAGGCGTAAAGGCCGATATGTCTATAGATGGGCGGCCAGCCGCCCCGCGGATCGCGGATGTACGGGATTGGCGCCCGCGAGAAATACAGGGCGAAGCCGCCCCGATCGACGACGACCTTGGTGATGTTCGGGTTCGACAGTTCGGCGGGATCGTGAATGCGCCGGAACAGCGTGGTCATCTGCAGCCCGGTATCGCCCGTGAAAGGGGCAACGAGCTCGGAGATGGCGCCGGGATCGATGAGCGGCTCATCGCCCTGGACGTTGACGACGACATCACAGTCGAGCGTGGCGGCGACTTCAGCGAGGCGATCGGTGCCCGTTTCGTGCGCTTTGGTCAGACGAACCTTGCCGCCGAATCCGCTCACCCGTGTCGCGATACGCAGATCGTCGGTCGCGACGATGGTTTCCGAGACGACGGGTGAAAGCGCGGCGCGACGGTAGACGTGCTCGATCATCGGACGTCCGTCCAGGTCGGCGAGGACCTTGCCGGGGAGCCGCGTCGACGCGTATCGTGCGGGGATGATGGCGACGATCTTCAGGGAAGGAACCGGATCGACTCTCGACGTAGTCGATGCAGGGTGCACGACGAATAATAGCACACTCGGAAAATGCCCGTGCTACGATCCCAGGTGACGAGATGCACGTGAAGCGGACGGCAACAATCGTCCTCGTCGGCGGCGCACTCGCGGCGTGGTTTGCCGGCGCGGCCACGTCGAATCGCGCGGTTTCCGCTCCAATCATTCCGAAGCCCGCGACGATCGACGCGCGCGGCGCGGCGCTCGCGAGCGAGATCACGCGACTTCACGAACGCCTGCGGCCGTCCACGACGCCCCGAACGCCGAGCCGAAATCTGTTCACGTTCCACGCGGCGCCGGTCCCCGTCACCCCCGTCGCAGGGCCGCGTGCAGCGCTAACCGAAATACCGCTCGCTGCGCCGGCGGCGCCCATGCCCGCGTTGAGGCTGGCCGGGATCAGCGAGGATCCGGGCGAAGAGGGCCCGGTCCGTCAGGCGTTCATTTCGGGTGAGGGACAGCTGTTCATCGTCAAGGAAGGCGAAGGCGTCACCGCCCGTTATCGCGTCGCCCGGATTTCGTCCGAAGTCGTCGAGCTGATCGATCTCACCGACAACACGACCCGCCGCCTTGCCTTGAAGTAGGGCCGCTCCCTGTCCGTCGCAGTCATCATCAATCCGATTTCCGGCGGGGGCCGTGGAGGCGCCGTCGCGGCGCGCGCCCGGCTGGCGATGAGCGCCGTCGAACGCCACGGCGATCACGCCGAGGTATTCGTCACCGAGCGCGCCGGCCACGCGCGGGAACTCGCGAAATCCGCGGTCCGCAGGGGCGCGCGGCTCGTGATGGCCTGGGGCGGCGACGGCACAATCAACGAGGTCGCGTCCGCGCTCGCGTTCGACGACGTGCCGCTGGGAATCATTCCCGCCGGGTCCGGCAACGGTCTCGCCAACGAACTTCACATCAGCCGACGGCCTGAGGTGGCCATCGGGTCGGCGCTCGCGGCACAGGCGCGCCCGATCGATCTCGGCGAGATCGACGGACACCTCTTCGTCAACGTCGCCGGCGTTGGCCTCGACGCGTACGTGGCGGCGATGTTCAATGGTCCCGGGAACGTCGGGCGCGGGTTCATCGCATATGCGAAGCTCGCCGGCCGTGCGCTGTTCACGTATGTCCCGCGACACTACCGCCTCGACCTCGATGGCACGACGACCGAGTCTCGTGCGGTCTTGATTGGCATCGCAAACGGCGCGCAGTACGGCAACAACGCACGCATCGCGCCAACCGCGGTGGTGGACGACGGCCTCCTCGATCTCGTGATGGTTGAGGAGTCGTCACGGTTCCGTACGCTCGTCGACATGCCGAAGCTGTTTACCGGCCGCGCGGAGTGGGTGAGCGGCTATCGGGCGGCGCGAATACGACGCGCCGTCATCGAAAGCGACGAGCCCATGGACTTTCACGTGGATGGCGAGCCGTTACGCGGCGGGACGAGCCTCAGGATCCGAATCCACGCGGGTGCATTGATGATCGCCGTGTGAGGCGGTGCCTCGTCAGGCCAGCCGCACGATCCAGGCGCTTTTGATCGCCGGCACCGCGCGGATTTCCTGAACGGCCTCCTCGAGTTCGGTCTGCCCCGGCGCCTCGTCGACGTTCACGACGCCGATCGCTCCACCGTCGCCGCGACCCAGCGCGAAGTTGGCGATGTTGACGCGCCGGCGGCCCAGGATCGTGCCCACTTCGCCGATGACGCCTGGCTGATCGTCGTTCCGGACAATGAGGAGCGTCCCGCCGAGCGGCGCTTCGACGGGAATGCCGTAGAGCGACACGAGCCGAAGACTGTCCGGCTCGAAGACCGTCCCCTCGACCCATCGCTCGCCGTTGTCCGTATGCAGCTTCACCGACAGCAGACCCGTGAAGTGCCTCGCGCGCGAGCTGCGGGATTCGATGACGTCGATACCCCGTTCCCGGGCCGCGCTCATGGCGTTCACGATGGAGACGCCTCCAGAGAGGATGTGGCGAAGCGCGCCGGCGGCCGCACTGGCGGCCAGGACATCGACACCACGACTCTCCAGGAGCGCTCCGTAGGAGCGGACACCGAGGGCTTCGATCCGGCCGGCGCCCAACTGCGACACGAGCCCGCCAAGGCGGTCCGCGAGTCGAATCCACGGTTGAAGCCGCTGCATTTCGTCGGGATGTACGGACGGAAAGTTCACGGCGTTTTTCACCAGGCCATGGAGGAGAAAGTCCCGAACGGTGGCCGCTGTGTCGATGCCGACGAGTTCCTGCGCTTCCTCGGTCGATGCCGCGATGTGCGGCGTGGCCACGACCTGCGCGCAGTTGGGCAAGCGACCAATCGTCGGGAGGCTCGCGCTCGAAGACGTCGAGGGCTGCGGCTGCCACGATTCCCCGGTCGATCGCCGTCCGAAGCGCTTCTTCGTCGATCAACTCGCCGCGCGCCGTGTTGACGATCCGAACGCCGGGCCTGCAGCGCGCGAACCGATCGTCGTTGAACAGATGCCGGGTTTCCGGTGTGGACGGCAGGTGCAGCGTCAGGTAGTCGGCGACAGCGCAGACCTCGTCGAGCGTCATCAGTTCGACGCCAAGTGACGATGGCGATATCGCGGGCGATGTAGGGATCGTGCGCGACCACGCGCATGTCGAACGCGCGTGCACGCTGCGCGACTTCCTGGCCGATGCGGCCCAGGCCGGCGACGCCGAGCGTTTTTCCACGCAGCTCATTGCCGAGAAAACGTCTCTTGTCCCAGCGCCTCTCCTTCATGGCCCGGTCGGCCGCCGGGACCGAGCGAGCCAGGGACAGCATCAGCGCCCAGGTGTGCTCGGCCACGCTGATGCTGTTGGCGCCCGGCGCGTTGACCACCAGGATGCCGCGCGCGCTTGCGGCCTCGACATCCACGTTGTCGACGCCCGTGCCGGCCCGTGCGATGATTCGCAGTTTCGGCGCCGCCGACAGGAGGCTGGCCGTGACTGTCGTCGCACTTCGCACCAGCAGCGCGTCCGCGTCGGCGAGGTCTTGGGCGAGCGTCGCTGCGGTTCTGCCCGTACGCGCGTCGACCTCCCAGCCTCCGTCGGCGCGAAGCAACTCCAGCGCCGAGGCGGGGAGGTCGTCAGCGACAACAATCTTCATCGTTTGGGGAGACGCTCAGTGGCTCTTCGCGGGCGCGAAGGTCCGGACATAGTTAATCACGTCCCACATTTGATGTTCGGTCATCTTGCTGTTGAAGGACTTCATGCCGGTGCCTTTGACGCCTTCCTTGATCACCTTGAAGATCTCCCCGTCCGATGATCCGTGCTTCCAGTCAGCGTCAGCCAAGTTCGACGGCTTCGGATTGAGCTGTTCGCCCATCGTGCCGTCACCCGCGCCGGTCTTGCCGTGGCAGTTCGCGCAATTCTTCTCGTACAACTGCTTGCCCGCCGCAACCGACGCGGCGTCGGCGGCGACCGGATTCTTCTGTTTCGCGGCTTCCGGATGATTGTGCGCGCCTGGTGTGGAGGGATGCTCCTGCGCAAACATCAACGCGCCGGCGAGTGCGAGTGTGAGGTACCACATTGATCAGATGCTCCTTGTCAACCCGAAGCTACAGTATAATCCGTCGGTTCTGGCTGCTGCGTGCGGCCACTGTTGGCTCGCCCTGCTGTGGTGCAAATCGCTAAATCATTCGAAACTCTGCGTGACGACCGCGTAAACAACGATGCTTTTCCACAGACTTTTCCACAGCGTTCGCGGAAATCTTCCACCGTCAACAGGTGACCTGACCTAAAACGTATATGGCGAATGCGATCAGTCTGAAGAACGGCCGCCTCGAAGTTCCCGACGATCCCATTATTCCGTTCATCGAAGGCGATGGCACCGGACCGGACATCTGGCGCGCCAGCGTGCGCGTGCTCGACGCGGCGGTGGCCAAGGCCTACGGCGGCAAAAAGAAAATCGCCTGGAAGGAAGTGTACGCGGGCGAAAAGAGCTTCAAGCAGTTCAATAACTGGTTGCCGGACGAGACGGTTGACGCCTTTCGAACCTATTACGTCGGCATCAAGGGCCCGCTGACGACGCCCGTCGGCGGAGGTATTCGTTCGTTGAACGTGGCGCTGCGCCAACTGCTGGACCTCTTTGTCTGTCTGCGTCCGGTCCGCTGGTACAAAGGCGTGCCGTCACCGGTCCGTCACCCCGAAAGGGTCGACATGGTGATCTTCCGTGAGAACACCGAAGACATCTACGCCGGCATCGAGTACGCCGCCGGCTCACCGGAAGCCCAGACCGTTCTCGACTTTTTCGCCAGGCAGTTCCCCAAGGAGTTCAAGAAGATCCGCTTCGGCAGCGTGGAGGCGATGGCCGAATGGCAGGCCAAGCTCGAAGCGATCGGCGCGCCCAAGCGGACGCTCGCGGTCGAAGTGGGGGTCGGACTGAAGTCGATCAGCCGCGTCGGGACCGAACGCCTCGTGCACAGCGCTATTGGTTACGCCGTGCGGTACAAGCGCCGGAACGTGACGCTCGTCCACAAGGGCAACATCATGAAGTTCACGGAGGGCGCATTCCGCGACTGGGGCTACCAGGTGGCCAGGGACTTCTACGGCGCTGTCGAGATTGACGGCGGACCCTGGTGCCGGATTCCTGAGGGGAAGCCGGGCGCCGGCCTCGTCGTCAAGGACGCGATCGCGGACATCACGCTGCAGCAGGTGTTGACCCGGCCGGACGAATTCGACGTCATCGCGACCCCGAACCTGAATGGCGATTACCTCTCCGACGCGCTCGCGGCGCAGGTCGGCGGTATTGGCATCGCGCCGGGCGGCAACATCAACTATGTGACCGGCCACGCGGTCTTCGAAGCCACGCACGGCACCGCGCCGAAGTACGCCAACCAGGACAAGGTGAATCCCGGGTCTGTGATCCTGTCCGGCGAGATGATGCTGCGTCACATGGGCTGGACCGAAGCCGCCGATCTCGTCGTGAAGGGAATGGACGGAGCGATTGCGGCCAAAGGCGTGACCTACGACTTTGCGCGGCTGATGGACGGCGCCACGGAGCTCAAGACGTCGGAGTTTGGAGACGCCATCATCGGCAACATGTAGGGCTGAGGGCTAAGGGCTGACGACGGAGCGCGAGGCTTCAGCCGAGCGTGGAGACAACGATGAATCGAAAAGTGACCGTTGTAGGAGGCGCCGGCAACGTCGGCGCGACTGTGGCGCGCGGCGTGGCCGACAGGCAACTGGCCGATGTCGTGATCATCGATATCGCCGATCAGAAAGCCGCCGGCGTCGCGCTCGACATGCTGGAAGCCTGTCCCATCTGGGGATCGGACGCGCGGGTCCTGGGGACAGGGGACTACGCCGAAAGCGCCAACTCCGACATCGTCGTGATTACGTCGGGCCTGCCGCGCAAGCCGGGCATGAGCCGGGACGACCTGCTGAACGTGAACTACAAGATCATGCAGCAGGTGACCGAGCAGATCGTCAAGTACTCGCCCAACTGCATCATCATCCCTGTTTCGAATCCACTCGATGCGATGGCTCAGGCCGTCTACAAGCTCTCGAAATTCCCCCGAGAACGCGTCATCGGCATGGCGGGCGTGCTCGACTCGGCTCGCATGCGCACCTTCATCGCGAAGGAATTGAGCGTGTCAGTCGACAACGTGCATGCGTTCGTTCTTGGCGGGCACGGCGATACGATGGTGCCGCTGCCCCGGTATTCCACTGTCGCGGGAATTCCAATCACGGACCTGATGGACAAGGGCACGATCGATCGCATCGTGACCCGCACCGCCGGTGGGGGAGCCGAGATCACGCAACTCGTCGGCACGAGTGCCTGGTACGCCCCCGGTGCGTCGGTGGTGGAGATGGTCGAGGCGATTCTGCTCGACAAACACAAGATCGTCCCGTGCTCGGTGTTCCTCCAGGGCGAGTACGGGTCCGAGATCTTTTCGTGGGCGTGCCCTGCAAGCTGGGGGCGCGCGGCCTCGAGAAGATCATCGAAATCAAGCTGACACCGGACGAGGACGCCGCGTTCAAGAAGTCGGCAGCCGCCGTCAAGGAACTCGTCGAGGTCATCAAGGTCTGATTCGCCATCGGAACTTCCGGCCGTGGGCCTGCGTATAATGCCTACAATGAAGTCATCAGAGGTCTACCTGGGCGAGCTGGAGCAGTTGATCCTGCTCATCGTCCTCCGCCTGGGTGACGACGCCTACGGCAACCCGATCGGCGAGGAGCTCGTCTCCGCCGCTGGACGTCGAATCGCCCGTGGCGCCCTGTACACCGCGCTCGAACGCCTCGAAGTGAAGGGGTGCCTCCGTTCGACGATGGGCCCGCCGCTGCCGGAGCGGGGTGGCCGCGCCCGCCGCTATTTCACGGTCACGCCCACGGGCCTCACGGCGCTCCGCGCGTCGAGGCGCGTCCTTCTGGGGTTGTGGACCGGGCTCGAGTCGAAGCTGGGACCGTCCTGATGCCGCAGTCGAATCAGCCGCCCGTCGGCGTCGAGCGCCTGCTGGCAAGGGCACTCGCCGCCTCGCCGTACCGGGACGATATCGTCGGCGACCTTCGGGAATCCTTTGGAGCAATCGCGGCGCGGCGCGGCGCGGTTCATGCGCGCGTGTGGTACTGCACCCAGGCCGTCCGACTAATGGCGCGATATGGGTGGCAGCTTCGCCCGGCAAACACGGTACGGAGACACACGATGGACAGACTGTGGATGGATCTTCGACTGGCGTCTCGAGGATTGATCAAGCGACCGCTGTTCGCGGCGTCAATCGTGGTCACACTGGCGCTGGGGATTGGGGCCAACGTGGCGGTCTTCGGCGTCATTGACGCGCTCCTGGTCCACCCCTTCGAGATCCGGGACGTGGATCGCATCGTCATGCCGATCGGGACGTCGCCGAAATGGACCGGGCATCGTGAAACCGTTTCGCCTGCCGATTTTCTGGATTGGCGGCGCGATCTTCGTGGCGGCGCAATCGAGCATCTGGCGGCGGCCGACTGGTGGGACGCCAACCTCGTGGGCCGCGACGAGCCTGAACGCGTCCTGGGCTTCTTCGTGTCACCGGCCTTCTTTCAGGCGTTCGACGCGTCGCCCGCGATCGGACGTGTGTTCCTGCCGGACGAGGAGCAGCCGGCCAACGCGAAGCGCGTCGTGCTGAGCGACGGCCTCTGGAAGCGCCGCTTCGGCGCCGATCCCGGCGTGGTCGGCAAGCCGATTCTCGTGGACGGCGAACAGTGGCTCGTCGTCGGCGTCATGCCGGCGACGTTCGCCTTCCCGATGCGCGCCGAAGTCTGGGCCCCGCTCACATTCGACGAGGCGACGGCGCGAAACCGGTCCCGACAGTACCTCACCGTCTTCGGCCGGCTGGCGCCCGGTCATTCGCTCGAGGACGCGCGCGGCCAGCTGACGGCGATCACGCAGCGGCTGGCGCACGATCACCCGGAAACCAACGCCCAGCTCGGTTCGCAAGTGCTCACGCTCAGCCGCGGGATGGCCGACGTGGGCGTGCCGTCGGTGCTGGCGCTCTGGCAGGCGGCGGGGATCTTCGTGCTGCTGATTGCGTGCGCGAACATCGCGAACCTGCTGCTCGCGCGTGCCTCCGAACGCGAGCGGGAGATCGGGATTCGCCTGGCGCTGGGCTCGAGCCGAGGGCGCATCGTGCGTGGGTCGTTCCTCGAAAGCGCGCTGCTCGTGCTGGTCTCGGTTCCACTTGCGCTCCTAGTCGCCTGGGGATCGTTGAGGGTCATGCATGGATTCATGCCGGCGCGCATCATTCGCTACATCGCCGGTTGGGACCGCATGGGCCTCGACGCCTGGACGATTGGCGCGGCGCTCCTGTGCGCCGCGATCGCGGCGGTGGCGTCGGGCACCCTGCCCGCGCTGCACATGTCGTACGGCGTCGTGTCCGATGCGTTGAAGGCCGACGGCCGGGCTGGCGCCGGTCCGGGCCGCCAGCGTCTGCGTCGCGCGCTGGTCGTCGCCGAGATCGCGCTCGCCTTGCCGCTGCTCGTGGCGGCGGTGCTGAGCGCCTCGACGATCACGCGGTTCCTCACCGGGTGGCAGGGGTACGATCCCGACGGCGTGCTGACGATGCGCACGTCGCTGCCAGCGTCGCGTTACCCGGACGCGCCGAGCCGCGAGCGGTTCACATCGCGGGTGCTCGACGAACTGACCGTGGTTCCCGGCGCTCGCGCGGTCACCGTCGCGAACCTCGTGCCCGCGCTCGACTCGAACTGGAAGCGTGCGATCGAGATCGCGGGTCACCCGCCGGATAGTCGATCGAAGGCGCCTGAAGTCGACTACCGGGCGGTGTCGCCGCAGTATTTTGACGTCCTCCGGATGCCGGTCGTCACCGGACGCGCGTTTACGCCCGCGGATCGCGAGGGCGCCGAGCCGGTCGCCGTCGTCAGCGAGTCGATGGCGCGCAAGTTCTGGCCTGATGGGAACGCACTCGATGGCCGGTTGCGTGTCGGCGACGGACCGTGGCTTCGTGTCGTCGGCGTGTGCGGCGACGTCGTGCACGACTGGTTCGATGGACGTTTGCCGACGCTGTACCGGCCGCTGGCCCAGGCCCCGACCGATTCGGTGACGATGGCAATCCGGGTGAACGGCGATCCGATGTCGCTCGTCACGGCCGTGCGTGCCGCCGTCGCGCGAGTGGATCCGCAGCAGCCGCTCTTCGACATCATGTCGCTGCGCAACGTCCTGGGCGATCGGACAATCAGCCTGAAATACATCGCGAGCGTGATGGCGGTGTTCGCCGGCATTGCTCTGCTGCTGGCGCTCCTGGGCCTCTACGCGGTCATGACGTTCCTCGTCGCCCGGCGCGTGCGTGAGATCGGCGTTCGCATGGCGCTCGGCGCGAGCGAACGAGACGTCGTGCGTCTCGCACTCTCGCAGGCCATCCGCCTGACCGCGACGGGCGTCGGTATCGGCTGGCTGCTGGCGGTCGCCCTCGGCCGGGCCATGGAGGCAGGCCTTCTGGGAATCGTCTCGAGTGATATCCGCATGACCGCGGGGCTGGCGGTCCTGCTCGCGGTGACCGCAGTGGCGGCGGGTTATCTGCCCGCGCGCCGCGCGGCATCGGTCGATCCGATGACGGCGCTTCGTGCTGAATGACCCGCGTGAAGAGATAGGGAATGAGTATCGTCCTGGAGGCGCGCCGGGTTCTCGCGCCCGGTGCGGGTCTCCTGTCGATTGCCGTCGAGCCGACGGCGCGAGCGACTCGCGGCTTGCTGGTGAAGTCTGGATTCGCCTGGTCGGAGTCGTACGACGTGGCGACCGTGGGGTGGACGAGCGAATCATGACGACCCGGACGGCCGCGCCGGCGGTCGTAGCCAGGCCGTCACCGGTCCCGCGGATGACATCGCTGGCCACTCGATCAGATTGAAGGTCGCGTAGCAGATTGCCACGAGCGCTGGCGCACAGACGAAGACGACCATCCAGTGCTCGCCGACGCTGAGCGTCCCGGCCGCTTCGCCCACAATCCACCTGAAAGCGACGAAAAGGACGAGGCCATGGAGCAGATAAAGGCTGTAGCCCATCTCGCCGAGGACCCGCGAGACACGCCAGTCCAGAATGCCGAAGAGTGAGTTGCCGCACGCGATGATGACGAACGCAAGTGTCAGGCACGCGAGGGCGGGCCAGTGGAACGCCGTGTCCGTCCTTGAGGCGGCGAACAGCGCAAGTGCGCAGACGACGGCAGCGGTCGGGCCTGCGGCGAACTGACGGCATCGATCGTTCCGCACCGCATAGGCCGCGACGATGCCGCCGATGAACGAGGCAGTAATTTCGCGACCGAAGGGCGACAACGCCCATCGAGCGCCTGTTCCAGCCAGGACGATGCTGAACGCGAGCCATACCCACGGCTGACGCGGGCGGAAGAGCATCGCCGCGAGCGGGAGCGTCGCATAGAACCACCATTCGTACGGCAGCGACCAGACCAGGCCCGCCAGCGCGGTGTTGGTTTCCGGAAAACCGTTCAAAGGCGGCGTGCCCAGGATCGTGAACGACAGCCAGCGCGCGGTCGTTGTCACAGCCGTGCGAATGGGGACCCGGAGGACGAAACCAGCCGAGGCCAGCGCGATGAACCAGAGCGCGACGATCATCACCAGGTACAGCGGAACGAGCCGCAACACCCGGGATACATACAAGCGAAGCCAGTCAACCGGTCGATCTCGCCCGTCCATGATCTTCGACCAGAAGAGAAGCGAGGTGATCATGAAGAACAGGGCCACGCTGCTCTGGCCGAAATGCGTGTACAGCCGGGAAGGCGGGAGGGCCCACGCGGCCGAGCGGAGGTAGAAGTACCAGATGGCCGAGTGGTGGAGGAAGACCGCCAGCGCCAAATAGCCGCGAAGGCCGTCGAGTGAACTGAACCGTCGCTCGGGTACCGGTGCGGTCCCGAAAACACGGTCGATGATGAAGAGCGCCACGACGGCCAGGATCAGCGCGCCAACTGCGAAGGCCGGACTGGTGGCGCTCATCAGCCGCTGCTGTTGCGATGACTGCGGTCTATTTCCCTGCCGAGAACGCCGCCCGCGCGTACTCGCGAGTCATCCGGGCGATGTTGGAAATTGGAATCTCCTTCGGGCAGACGGCCTCACACTCGCCTTCGTTCGAGCAGCTGCCGAAACCTTCGGAGTCCGCCTGTTCGATCATCGCAACGACGCGGTGCGACCGCTCCTGCTGCCCCTGAGGGAGCAGCGACAGATGTGTGATCTTGGCGCTCATGAACAGATGGGCCGACGCGTTCTTGCACGCCGCAACGCAGGCGCCGCAGCCGATGCAGGCGGCCGAGTCCATGGCGGTCTCGGAGATCTCTTTCGGGATCAGAATCGCGTTGCCGTCCGGCGCCCCGCCGACGTTGACCGAGACGTAGCCGCCGGCCGCGATGATTCGATCGAGCGCACTTCGGTCCACGACCAGATCCTTGACGATGGGGAATGCCTTCGCGCGCCAGGGCTCGATGGTGATAGAGTCGCCGTCCTTGAATCGCCGCATGTGCAGCTGACAGACCGTCGTGCCACGGTCCGGACCGTGCGGGACGCCGTTCACGACCAGGCTGCACATCCCGCAGATACCCTCGCGGCAATCCGAGTCGAACGCGATCGCGTCCTCGCCCTTCTTGACAAGGCCCTCGTTGACGACGTCCAGCATTTCCAGAAAGGACATGTCGGGTGACACGTGGTCGGCCGCGTAGTCCACGAGGCGACCTGCCGCGCTCGGTCCCGCCTGTCGCCAAATTCTCAGTTTCAATCTCACGAATGCCCTCGCGCGGCTAAGCCTTCGCGCTCCTGCGTACACCCACTCGACCCACCAGACTTATTTGTAGCTCCTCTGCGACGGATGCACCTCGTCGAACTCGAGACGCTCCTTGTGCAGTGCCGGCTCCCGACCGACGCCCTTGAATTCCCACGCCGCGACGTACATGAAATGCTCGTCGTCGCGCAGCGCCTCGCCTTCCGGTGTCTGGCTCTCTTCGCGGAAATGCCCGCCGCAGGACTCGCGGCGGTGGAGCGCATCGAGCGTCAGCAGCTCGGCGAACTCGAGGTAATCCGCGACGCGGCCGGCGTACTCCAGGCTCTGATTGAGGTTATCGTTCGTCCCTGGCACTGACACGCCGTTCCAGAATTCTTCGCGGAGCTTCGGAATCGCCGCGAGCGCCCGCCTGAGACTCTGTTCGGTCCGCGCCATCCCCACGTCGTCCCACATGATCCGACCGAGTTCGCGGTGAATTTCACGGATGCTGCGATTGCCCTTCACGGACAGGAGAAGCTGGATCTGCGCCTGTGCGTTGTCGGCGGCTTCCTTGAACGCGTCGTGATCGGTCGTCATCTTCGGCAACGGGTTGCTGGCCAGGTAGTGACCGATGGTGTACGGGATGACGAAGTACCCGTCCGCCAGACCCTGCATCAGCGCGCTGGCGCCCAGACGGTTTGCGCCGTGGTCCGAAAAATTGGCTTCGCCGAGCACATGCAGCCCGGGCACGTTGCTCATCAGGTTGTAGTCGACCCACAGGCCGCCCATCGTGTAGTGGATGGCGGGGTAGATGCGCATCGGCACTTTGTAAGGATTTTCGTCCGTAATCTTCTGGTACATGTGAAAGAGGTTGCCGTACTTCTCTTTCACCACGTCGGGCCCGAGGCGCTGGATCGCGTCCTTGAAGTCCAGATAGACGGCAAGGCCGCTGTCGCCGACGCCGCGGCCTTCGTCCGCCGCCTGTTTGGCATTCCGCGACGCGACGTCGCGTGGAACGAGGTTCCCGAACGACGGATATTTGCGTTCGAGGTAGTAGTCGCGCTCGTCGTCCGGAATCTGGTCAGGCGGCCGTTGGTCGCCCTTCTTCTTCGGGACCCACACGCGACCGTCGTTGCGCAGGCTCTCGCTCATCAGCGTCAGCTTGGACTGATGGTCCCCGCTGACGGGAATGCACGTCGGATGGATCTGCGTGAAGCACGGGTTGGCGAAGATCGCCCCTCGCTTATGCGCTCGCCATGCGGCGGTGACGTTGGAGTTCACCGCGTTGGTCGACAGATAGTAGACCGTGCCGTACCCGCCGGTCGCAAGGACGACGGCGTCGCCGACGTAGCGCTCGATGGCTCCGGTCGTCAGGTTGCGGACGATGATGCCGCGCGCCTTGCCGTCCACGACCACGAGGTCCAGCATTTCGCGCCGCGCGAACAACTTGACAGTTTTGTCGTGGACCTGCCGCATCAGGGACTGGTAGGCGCCGATGAGCAGCTGCTGGCCGGTCTGCCCGCGGGCGTAGAAAGTGCGCGAGACCTGCGCGCCGCCGAACGAGCGGTTGTCGAGCAGACCGCCGTACTCGCGCGCGAACGGCACGCCCTGCGCCACGCACTGGTCGATGATGTTCACGCTCAGCTGCGCGAGCCGGTAGACGTTGGCTTCGCGCGAGCGGTAGTCGCCACCCTTGACCGTGTCGTAGAACAGACGATAGATGCTGTCGCCGTCGTTCTGATAGTTCTTCGCGGCGTTGATGCCGCCCTGTGCGGCGATCGAGTGCGCCCGGCGCGGAGAGTCCTGGATGCAGAAGTTCAGAACGTTGTAGCCCAATTCGCCGAGCGACGCGGCCGCCGATCCGCCCGCGAGTCCAGTCCCGACCACGATGATCGTGTACTTGCGCTTGTTGGCCGGGTTGACCAGCTTCATTTCGAACTTGTGCCGGTCCCACTTCTGCGCAATCGGTCCGGCCGGGATCTTCGCGTCGAGTGTCATACGTGGACCCTCCCGCCCTGCAGGTAAGCCCACACTGCGATGACGATGAACGCGCCGGCGATGAGCACAGCGATGGTCTTGCCGGCGGCCAGAATGCGAGGCGTCCAGACCGGGTGATCCAGCCCCAGCGACTGCAACGAGCTGGAGACACCGTGCCACAGGTGCGAGCCGACGACGAGCATCGACAACATATAAAAGCCGGCGAGGAACGGGTTCGAGAGGGTCTCGAGCTCCTGGCGATAGAGGTCGCGCCCGCCGTCCGGCAGCGGGTACTCGTGGCCCCAGCCATCATGGAACGCCTTGACGTGGATGACCAGAAATGCAAGCAGCCACAGGCCCGACACAATCATCGTCGTCGACGCCCAGGACTTGCGGCTCGGTGTGCCCGCACGCTTCTTCATCACGTACTTGGTGGGACGGGCTTCCTGGTTCGCGAGGAACATCCGTATCGTCTTGTAGATGTGAATCAGGAAGACCAGCAGCAGCGCAATCTCGATCGGCCGGAGCAGCAGCGTCTTGCTCTCGAGGGTATGCGCGTACAGATTGAACGCCGCGGGGCCCGCGAACACGATCAGGTTTCCGACGATGTGGATGACGAGATACAGGAAGAGTCCGAAGCCGGTGAGCCCGATGAGAATCTTGGTCCCCACAGAGGACGAGAAGAGCCCTGATCGTGACGCCATCACGCGCTCAGTTTACTGTTCCGTCAGCAGGTCGCGCAAACGAGAGTCTCCATTCCACGATACCCTCAGGCATCCAGCCATTGCAGCGACTCGATGCGCACCCGCGTGTCGGCGAACCGCTGAAGGAACGCGGTGCACGCGCTCCGCAGGTTCCCGCGGCCGGTCTCGCACGCCGTGGCGTAGAACCCCATGGTCACCGGCAGTTCGTGATCGTCGCCAGGATAGGCGTAGCAGAAGATCGTGTAGGAGAGAAATCCCGCGTCTGTGAGCAGCGTGGCGATTTCCTCCTCGTCGAACAGGCTCTTGTGCAGCTGTCCCAGCCACCAGCCGCGGGCATGCTCCGGGTCGCCGTGCGTGTAGCGGTACACGTTGAACAGATCGAATCGATTGCCAACCGTTCCTGGCGCGCGTGCGAGGTAGAAACGCGCGACATTCGGGAAGTACGGGATGCCGATGTAGCAGCAGACCCCTTCGGGTTCGAGCGCGTCTCGAATCCGACGAAGATGCGGGCCGCGCGAATCGCGATACAGATGCTCGAAGAACGCGTTGCTGAATGCCAGCGACACCGAGCCGGCGCCGAATGCCGGCGCTTCGAGCCGCATGACGACGTCGGTCGCGGCGGTCGGCCGATAGTCGATGTTGGTGAAGCCGTCGAGACGGTCGTCGCCGCACCCGAGGTGCACATGGAGTCCGCGGCCGCGTTTCAACGCCGTCCGGCGAGCCGAGCCGCTGATGAAGCGCGTCGACGCTTGCAATCGGAGACGAAGGCTTGTGCGGACCCGGCCAAGCGCCCGGCGAATTCGCGGCAAAGCGTCGCCATTATCGACGATCACTTCTTGACGCTCGCGCATTTCGGCAGATACCATCAGGAGTTTCCTGCCGTATGAAAATCCACGAGTACCAGGCTAAAGCCATCCTCGCGCGCCACGGAGTGCCCGTGCCCCGGGGAGGGGTCACGTTCGACGCGTCCGATGCGGCCTCGATCGCCACGCGACTGGCCACGCCTGTGGTCGTCGTCAAAGCGCAGATCCATGCGGGAGGACGCGGCAAGGGCGGCGGCGTCAAGCTCGCCAAGAGTCCCGCCGAAGCGACGACGATTGCGCAGGACATGATCGGCATGACGCTCGTCACGCATCAGACCGGCCCAGCAGGGCGTGTCGTCGGGCGCGTGCTGATCGAGGAAGGCCTGCAAATGCAGCGGGAGCTGTATCTGAGCTTGCTGCTGGATCGTGCCGCGGGGAAGCCAGTGCTGATGGCGAGTGCGGCCGGCGGCATGGACATCGAAGAGGTGGCCGCGAAAACGCCCGAGAAAATTGTCAAGGTCTACATCGAGCCCGGCGTTGGGCTCGTGCCGTTCGAGGCGCGGCAGCTGGGGTTCGCAATCGGACTGGACGGCGCGCAGGTCAACAAGTTCGTCAAGCTCGCGACCGCGCTGTACGAGGCGTTCACGGCGACCGACGCGTCGCTCGTCGAAATCAACCCACTCGTCGTCACGGCGGCCGGCGATTTGCTGGCGCTCGACGCGAAGATGAACTTCGACGACAACGCGCTGTACCGCCACCCCGACATCCGCGAGCTGCGCGACACGGCCGAGGAAGATCCGCTCGAGATTGAGGCGTCGAAGTTCTCGCTGAACTACATCCACCTCGATGGCAATATCGGCTGCATGGTGAACGGCGCCGGTCTCGCGATGGCGACGATGGATATCATCAAGCTGGCGGGAGGGGAGCCAGCGAACTTCCTGGACGTGGGTGGCGGCGCCAACGCCGAGCAGATTCGCAACGCCTTCAAGATCCTGATGAGCGACAAGAACGTCCGTGCGGTGCTCATCAACATCTTCGGCGGCATTCTGCGCTGCGATGTGCTTGCGCAAGGCGTCATCGCTGCGGTGAAAGAACTCGGCGTGACCGTTCCGATCGTGATCCGCATGGAGGGGACCAACGTGGACGAGGGTAAGCGGCTCCTCAGGGAGAGCGGCATGAAACTCACCACGGCCGACTCGATGGACGAAGCGGCTGCGAAGGTCGTCCAGCTCGCAGGATGAATTCCGCATGTCCGTATTAATCGATCAATCCACCCGGCTGATCGTTCAAGGTTTGACCGGCCGTGAGGGAACGTTCCACGCGAAGCAGGCCGCCGCCTACGGCACCAACGTCGTGGGAGGTGTGACGCCGGGCAAAGGCGGCACGACCCACGAGGGCTGGCCTGTGTTCGACACCGTCCAGGACGCCGTGAAGTCGGCGGGTGCCAATGCGTCCGTGATCTTCGTGCCGCCCCCGTTCGCCGCCGACGCGGTGATGGAGGCGGCTGACGCCGGCATCGCGCTTGTCGTCTGCATCACCGAAGGAATCCCCGTCCTTGACATGATGCGCGCGATGACATTCCTCAAGACCCGCCCGGCCACCCGCCTTATCGGCCCGAACTGCCCCGGCATCATCTCGCCGGGGAAGGCCAAGGTCGGCATCATTCCGCACAACATCGTCAAAGAAGGCCGGATCGGCATCGTCTCGAAGAGCGGGACGCTGACCTATGAGGCCATTCACCAGCTGACGCGGCTCGGGATGGGGCAGACGACGTGCATCGGCATTGGCGGGGATCCGTTCATCGGCACGTCGCACATCGACGCGCTGCAGTTGTTCAGTGACGACCCTGATACCGATGCAGTGATCATGATCGGCGAGATCGGCGGCAGCGCGGAAGAGGATGCCGCCGCGTGGATCAAGGCGAACTTCAGCAAGCCGGTCGTCGCCTTCATCGCCGGCCAGACTGCACCGCCCGGCCGCCGCATGGGTCACGCCGGCGCGATCATCGCCGGCGGCAAAGGGACGGCAGCTGAGAAGATGTCCGCGCTGACCGCGGCCGGCGTGCGAGTCGTGAAAAGCCCTGCCGACATGGGCAGGGCGATCAAAGAATTGCTGTAGGTTTCAACTTTCAAGTCTCAGGAGTGAAATCTTGTTCCACTCGTGAGCGTTGAGACTTGAGAGTTGAGACTTTGGTATACTCGTTTAGTTGTTTCCACCCCTATCTTCATACGTGGTAAGGACTTGAGCATGTCACCGAGCGATCTCGCGGTTCAGGAACAGCAGGCCTCCGGCAAACGCCAGAAGGTCGTCAACGACTTCAGCATCCAGGTAGCGACGGTCAACGGGTCGGGCAGCCAGACGGCCAATCTCGTGCTGCTCCGCTCGATCCTCCTGATGGGTGTCCCAGTGTCGGGCAAGAACATGTTCCCGTCGAACATCGCCGGGCTGCCGACGTGGTACACGATTCGCGCGAGCAAGCGCGGATACGTCGGAAGAAAAAAGGAAGTCGACTTCCTTGTTGCCATGAATTCGGAGACGGCGAAGGAAGATGTCCTGACGCTCGAGCCCGGTGCGGCGGTTGTCTACGACGCGCCGTTGAAGCTCGACGCGCTTCGAAGCGATCTCGTGTTTTATCCAGTTCCCTTCGACAAGCTCGTCGCGCCAGTGTGCCCGGACGCCAAGCTTCGCCGGCTCGTGCGCAACATGATCTATGACGGCATCCTCGCGAAGCTGCTCGGCATCGATCTCGCCCTGATGGAGAAGGCCCTCGGCAAGCAGCTGGGCAAGAAAGCCAAGGCCGTCACGCTGAACGCCGGCGCGCTGAAGGCCGGCTGGGACTATGCGGAGGCGAACTTCACGAAGCAGGACCCGTATTTTATCGAGTCAATGAACGCGACCGCCGGCAAGATTCTCATCGAGGGCAACGCCGCGGCCGCGATCGGCTGCATGATGGCCGGCGTCACGGTTGTCGCCTGGTATCCGATCACGCCGTCGTCCTCGCTCTGTGAATCGCTCATCGGCTACATGAAGAAATACCGTGTCGACAAGACGACCGGCAAAGCGACATTTGCGATCGTACAGGCTGAAGACGAGATCGCGTCGCTCGGCATGGTCATCGGCGCGAGCTGGGCCGGCGCCCGCGCGATGACGGCGACCGCAGGTCCTGGCATTTCGCTGATGTCCGAGTTCACCGGGCTGGCGTATTACGCGGAAACACCGGCGGTCATCTTCGACGTGCAGCGCGTGGGTCCCTCCACCGGGCTCCCGACCCGCACGGCGCAGGGAGACCTGCTGCAGACGGCGTTTCTGTCGCACGGCGACACGAAGCACATCATGATCTTCCCCTGCTCGGTCGAGGAATCCTACACGATGGCGATCGAGGCCTTCGATCTCGCCGAGCTCTTCCAGACGCCGGTCTTCGTGATGATGGACCTCGATCTGGGCATGAACAACTGGATGTCGGACGCGTTCACATACCCGACCAGGCCGATCAACCGCGGCAAGTTGCTGACCGCTGAGAAGCTGAAGCAGCTCGGGGAGTGGGGCCGCTACAAGGACGTCGACGGCGACGGCATTGCGTACCGCACGATTCCGGGCGATGGGCTGCCGGCCTACTTCACGCGCGGCTCCGGTCACAACGCCAAGGGTCAGTACAGCGAGCGGCCCGACGATTACGTCGAGAACATGGATCGGCTGGCGCGCAAGTTCGAGTCGGCGCGGACATACGTGCCGAAGCCGGCGATCGAATCCAACCCGAAGGCCAAGATCGGGTTCATCGCATACGGAACGTCGGACTACGCGACCCAGGAAAGCCGGGATCAGCTGCGCGAGGAGATGAAGCTCGAGACCTCGTATTTCCGCCTCCGCGGCTACCCGTTCAACGAAGATCTGGTCACGTTCATCGACGCTCACGAACGCGTCTACGTCATCGAGCAGAACCGTGACGCGCAACTGCTGCAGCTGATGAAGCTCGAGCTCACGCCCGACCGCCAGCTGAAACTGCGCAGCGTGCTGCACTACAACGGTCTCCCGATCGACGCCCGCAGCATCACCGACGGCGTGCTGGCGCAGGAAGGCTACGAGGTTGCGAAGAAGACAACGGTCCGTGTGAGCGCGGGAAGCGCGGGTGGCGAATAGCTATGACGACTCCATTGAAAGTGAATCGAATCGGGCTCGAGCCGCAGGCCTACAAGGGCGGAAAAACGACGCTCTGCGCCGGCTGCGGCCACAACGCGATCTCCGAGCGCATCATCGACGCGTTCTACGAGATGGGCGTCAACCCGCAGCAGGTCATCAAGCTGTCGGGCATCGGGTGCTCCAGCAAGAGCCCCGCGTACTTCCTGGGCAGCTCGCACGGCTTCAACGCGGTGCACGGGCGCATGCCGTCGGTCGGCACCGGCGCGATGATGGCGAACCACAAGCTCATCGCCATCGGCGTCAGCGGCGACGGCGACACCGGCGCGATCGGCATCGGCCAGTTCGTGCATCTCATGCGCCGCAACCTGCCCATCATCTACATCATCGAGGACAACGGCTGTTACGGCCTGACCAAGGGTCAGTTCTCGCCGACTGCCGACGTCGGATCGAAGCTCAAGACCGGCGTGGTCAACGACCTGCCGCCGATCGACACGTGCGCGCTGGCGATCGAGCTGGGCGCGACGTTCGTCGGCCGATCGTTCTCGGGCGACAAGAAGCAGCTGCTGTCGCTCCTGAAGGCGGCGCTCGCGCATCGCGGCACCGTGATGCTCGACGTGATCTCCCCGTGCGTCACGTTCAACGACCACGAGGGCTCGACCAAGAGCTACGCCTACGCGAAGGACCACGATGATCCGGTCGAGGACGTCACGTTCGTGCCGTTCTTCGAGGACATCCATGTCGAGTACGAGCCTGGCACCGCACACGAAGTGACCATGCACGACGGTTCGAAGCTGCTGTTGAAGAAGCTCGAGGAAGCTTACGACGCAACCGACAAGATCGGCGCGCTCAGGCGCCTGCACGAGAGCGCGCGCCGCGGCGAGTTCGCCACTGGACTCATCTACATCGAGCCTGACCGCGATGACTTCCTGACGCAGCTCAACCTTGTCGACGAACCGCTCGCCACACTGCCGCTGGAGCGCATTCGACCCGGGAAGGACGCGCTCGAAGAGATCATGGAAGGGCTCCGCTAGATGAGTGAGCGGACGCTGGCGATCATCAAGCCGGACGCGGTCGAGTCGCGTCTGGCCGGCAAGATCATTCAGCGAATCGAAGACGCGGGGTTCCAGATCCGCGCCATGCGGCGCGTGCATTTGTCGAAGAAGGATGCCGAAGGATTCTACGCTGTCCATCGCGCCCGACCGTTTTTCGGAAGCTTGACCGAATTCATGTCGTCGGGACCGGCGGTGGTGATGGTGCTCGAAGCGCCCGACGCGATCAGGAAGTGGCGAACGCTGATGGGCGCGACCGATCCGGCGAAGGCCGACGCCGGGACGCTGCGCAAGGAATTCGCCCGGTCGATCGAGCGCAATGCGACGCACGGGTCCGACGCTCCGGAGACGGCCGCGTACGAAATCGGCTACTTCTTCTCGGGCATGGAACTGGCGTAGCCTCCGGGTCAGGAAGAGGGAGGCCAGGTGACCGGCAGAGTGTTACTCCTCGTCGGGCTGGCCATCGCCGGCGTCGGTGTGCTGATGATGCTGGGGCTGCCCATCGGCCGGCTGCCCGGCGACATCTCCGTGAAGCGCGACAACTTCTCTTTCTATTTCCCGATCACGACCTCCATCATCCTGAGTATCATCCTCTCCATCATCGTCGGGCTGTTTCGGAGGTGAATCAGCGCCTGCGGCGATGCGGAACGAAGGCCGCCTGCGAAGCCTGAGTGACGCATCAGCGAAGAAACGCGCCGGGGGTGGGGCCCCGCCGCATGTGAAAATATGTCAATCAAATCCGATACGTGGATCACGCGCATGGCGCGCGATCATCAGATGATCGAACCGTTCGTCGACGAGCAGGTGCGGGCGGGCGTCATTTCCTACGGCGTCTCGTCGTACGGCTACGATGTGCGCGTCGGCAACGAGTTCAAGGTCTTCACCAACGTCTTCAACACGGTCGTCGATCCCAAGAACTTCGATCCGAAATCGTTCGTCGACATCGTGGCGGACGTCTGCATCATCCCGCCGAACTCGTTCGCGCTGGCGAGCACGGTCGAATACTTCCGGATCCCGCGCGACATCCTGACCGTGTGCCTGGGGAAGTCCACCTACGCGCGGTGCGGCATCATCGTCAACGTCACGCCGTTCGAGCCCGAATGGGAGGGGCACGTGACGATCGAGATCTCCAATACGACGCCGCTTCCGGCGAAGATTTACGCCAACGAAGGGATTGCCCAGGTGCTGTTTTTCCAGGCCGACGAGGTGTGCGCCCGGTCGTACCGCGACAAGAAGGGGAAGTACCAGGCGCAGCGGGGGGTCACGCTACCGCGGCTCTAGGTTATGATCCGGTAAAGTTTATCAATTTGACTTCTAGTCGCCGAGGCGTTGTAATCCACTCGTTCATGGCATCCGTGCCCGTCGTCCTTCGCGTGTCGGTCGGTGTCGCCGTCGTGGCGTTTAGCGCCACGTTGATTGCGATTCGACCCAGCGACGGATAACGGCCACTCAAGCAGCGCAAGAGCAAGGGGCCGTTATCCAAAAGGGGTAACGGCCCTTTTGCCGTACGGACGGTCAGCCACGCGAGCGAGGATGTATGCGTATTGCCTATCAAGGAGAGCCGGGGGCGTTCAGCGAAGCCGCCGCCCGAAGAGTCGACGCCGAAGCGCAGCTGGTGCCCTGTCGAAGCTTCGAAGAGGTGTTCGACGCCGTCGATGCGGGGCCGGCCGCCTATGGCATCGTGCCCATCGAGAACTCGATCGGTGGCAGCATCCACCGCAACTACGACCTGCTCCTCGCCCACGAACTGACGATCGTCGGCGAAGTGGAGCTGCCCGTCGTTCATCACCTGCTGGCGATGCCAGGCGCGACGCTCGAGGGACTCAAGCGCGTGTATTCGCATCCGCAGGGTCTGGCGCAATGCGAGCGATTTCTGCGCTCGCTGAAGGGCGTGGAGGTCGTCGCGACCTACGACACGGCCGGTAGCGCGAAGATGGTGGCGGATTCCGGGTCGCTTGAGTCGGCGGCGATTGCCTCGGCCCGCGCCGGCGACGTGTTCGGTCTGAAGCCGCTCGCCTCGTCCGTCCAGGATTTCGACGACAACATCACGCGGTTCCTTGTCATCGGCCGCCGCCCCTTCACGAATGCGGTGCCGGACAAGACGACCATCGTATTCACCGTGCCCAACGAGCCGGGCGCGCTCTTCAAGGCGTTGAGCGTGTTTGCGCTGAGAGGCGTGGACCTCACGAAGCTGGAATCGCGGCCGATTCCGGGTCGTCCGTGGGAGTACCTGTTCTACGCCGATCTGGCTGCGGCGCGCGACAACCTGACGTGCGCGCGCGCGCTTGGACACCTCGCCGAGTTCGCGCCGACGCTCAGAACGCTCGGCTCGTATCCGAGCTGGAAACCTGCGCCCGCGCGCATGCCGGATCCGTTCGAGGTGGTTTCGTGAGCAATCCGCTGACCACGGGGCCCAGCCGGGCACCGGCGCGCGCGATGCTCAAGGCCGTCGGCTACACCGACGCCGATCTGAAGAAGCCGCTCATCGGCATCGCCAACACGTGGATCGAGATTGGTCCGTGCAACTACCATCTGCGCGAGCTCGCCGCCCACGTGAAGGACGGGGTGCGCGCCGCGGGTGGGACCCCCATGGAGTTCAACACCGTCTCGATCTCCGACGGCATCACGATGGGCACAGAGGGCATGCGTGCCTCGCTGGTCAGCCGTGAGGTCATCGCGGACTCAATCGAGCTCGTGACGCGCGGGAACGGCTTCGACGGCCTCGTGCTGCTCGTCGGGTGCGACAAAACGATCCCGGGCGCTGCGATGGCGCTCGCGCGGCTGGACATCCCCGGTCTCGTGCTCTATGGCGGCTCGATTGCGCCGGGCCATTGGCAGGGCCACGAGGTCACCATCCAGGATGTCTTCGAGGCCGTCGGTGCGAACGCGGCAGGCCGGTTGAGCGACAGCGAGCTCGGCACGCTCGAGGCGTCCGCGTGCCCTGGTGCGGGCGCATGCGGCGGCCAGTTCACGGCCAACACGATGGCGATTGCCTGCGAATTCCTCGGCATCGCTGCGCTCGGCAGCGGGAGTGTTCCGGCCAACGATCCGGCCAAGAGCCGCGTCGCCCGGGAAGCCGGGCAGCGCGTGATGGATCTCGTGCGGGCCGGGACCAAGCCGCGGCAGATCATCACGCGGGCGGCGATCGAGAACGCGATCGCGTCGGTCGCCACGACCGGCGGATCGACGAACGCGGTCCTCCACCTGACGGCTATTGCGCGGGAGGCAGGGATCGAGCTCGCCCTCGCGGATTTCGACCGCGTCAGCGCGCGTGTACCGCTCTTGGCGGATCTCAAGCCGTCCGGGCGCTTCGTCGCGACGGATCTGCACGCCGCTGGAGGCAGCGCGCTCGTCGCCAGGCGGCTGCTCGACGCGAAGGCCATTGACGGCTCGGCGTCCACCGTGACCGGCCAATCACTGGGCATTGAGGCGTCGAGCGCGAAGGAAACACCGGGCCAGGAAGTGGTCCGTCCGGTCGATCGGCCGCTGAAGCCGAACGGCGGACTGGTGATTCTGCGAGGAAGCCTCGCGCCGGATGGCGCGGTCATGAAGATCTCCGGCGCCGATCGATTGACGCACCGCGGGCCGGCGCGCGTGTTCGACAGCGAAGAGGCCGCCTTCGATGCCGTCCAGCGTCAGGCCATCCAGCCCGGCGATGTCGTGGTCATCCGCTACGAAGGCCCGAGCGGCGGGCCGGGCATGCGCGAGATGCTCGCGGTGACGGCCGCGATTGTCGGGGCCGGGCTCGGCGATCGGGTGGCGCTCGTCACCGACGGGCGGTTTTCGGGCGCGACCCGGGGGTTGATGGCCGGCCACATCGCGCCCGAGGCCGCCCGCGGGGGCCCGATTGCGGCGGTGCGGGACGGCGATTCGATCGTCCTCGACGCCGGTACCCGCACCCTCAACCTGGAAGTGCCGGAAGCCGAAATACAGAAGAGGATGGCGGGCTGGCAGGCGCCGGCGCCGCGGTATACCGGAGGCGTCTTCGCCAAGTACGCACGGCTGGTGTCGTCGGCGGCCACGGGGGCGGTGACGGGGTAGTGACATTGCGGATTGCAGATTGCGGATTCAACTGGCAATTCAATCGTCAATAAATCCGCATTCCGCAATCCGCGATCCGCAATACGAGGACTTATGAAATTGACTGGCGCACAAATGCTGTGGGAATCGCTCTGTCGCGAGGGTGTGACCGACGTGTTCGGGTACCCGGGAGGCGCGATCCTCCCGGCGTACGACGCGATGCTCGGCTACCCGATCCGACACGTCCTCGTCCGGCATGAGCAGGGCGCGACGCACATGGCTGACGGTTACGCGCGCGCCAGCGGGAAGGTGGGCGTTGCGATCGCCACGTCCGGACCTGGCGCCACGAACATGGTGACGGGTATCGCGACGGCGATGATGGACTCCTCGCCGATCGTCTGCATTACCGGCCAGGTTGGCAGCAAGCTGATCGGATCGGACGCGTTCCAGGAATGCGATATCACCGGCATCACGCTGCCGATCACGAAGCACAACTACCTCGTGACGAACGCCGGCGAAGTCGCATCGGCCGTACGCGAAGCCTTCGCGGTTGCGCGGACGGGCCGCCCCGGACCGGTGCTCGTGGACATCACCAAAGACGCGCAGCAGGGGACCGCGGAGTTCGATTGGGAGGCCGCGGAGCCGCAGCTGACAGAAGCACTCGACGAGGCCCTTCCTGGCGACGGCGATTACCGTGAGGCCGTCGAGCTGATCAACTCGGCCGAGCGTCCGCTCATCCTCGCGGGCCACGGGATCATGCTGTCGGGGGCCGAACGTCAGATCCTCGCACTCGCCGAGCGCGCACAGGCCCCGATCGCGATGACACTTCTCGGCATTGGCGCCGTGCCGGCCTCCCATCCGCTGAACCTCGGGATGATGGGGATGCACGGCGAGGCCTGGGTCAACGAAGCCATCCAGGAAGCGGACCTGCTGATCGCGCTCGGCATGCGCTTCGACGACCGCGTCACCGGCAATCTGAAGACGTACGCGCGGAATGCCCGAAAGATTCACGTCGACGTCGATCGCGCGGAGCTGAACAAGAACGTCCGCGTCGACGTCGCGATCGCCAAGGATCTGAAGACGGCGCTCGACGAATGGCTGCCGCTCATCCAGCGACGCGATCGATCGTCCTGGATCGCGCGAATCAACACGTCGAAGGGCTCGACCGCCGTCCGAGACATCCAGAACCTCCCCGACGATGGCCACCTGTATGCGGCACACGTGATGAACGATCTGTGGCGTCTGACCCACGGCGACGCTCTCGTCGTGACCGATGTCGGACAGCATCAGATGTGGGAGGCGCAGTACTACAAGCACGAGCGGTCGCGGACGCTCATCACCTCGGGCGGCCTCGGCACGATGGGGTTCGCGCTGCCGGCGGCCATCGGCGCCAAGATCGCGTGTCCCGACGCCGAAGTCTGGGTCGTCGTCGGCGACGGCGGTTTCCAGATGACGATGGCGGAGCTGGCGACGATCGCGCAGGAGCGACTCGACATCAACGTGGCCATCATCAACAACGGCTATCTCGGGATGGTCCGTCAATGGCAAGAGTTCTTCTACGACAAGCGCTACGCGGCGACGCCCATCAGCGGACCTGATTTCGCAAAACTGACCGAGGCCTTCGGCCTCGCCGCGACGACAGTCACGAAGCGGCGAGACGTGGCGCCGGCCGTCAATCGCGCGCGCGCGTCGAAGGGCGCGGTCGTGATCGACTTCCAGGTCGAGCAGGAAGATTCGGTGTATCCGATGGTCCCCGCAGGAGCAGACCTGCACAAGATGATTCGAAGGCCATCGCCCATCGTCGAGACTGCAGCGGACTGACGATCGAAATGCACGAATGCAAGAATGCCGAAATGCAAGAAATGCCGTGAGTCTTGAAAATCGAGCCTTGAGAGTTGAGAGTTGCCTATGGTGCACACATTCACCGTTTACGTCGACAACAAGCCCGGGGTGCTGAATCGTGTCGCGTCCTTGTTCAGGCGCCGCGCCTTCAACATCGAGTCGCTGACCGTCGGTCATACCGAGACGCCGGGGCTGTCGCGGATGACAGTCGTCGTCGACACCGACGAATACGGCGCGCGCCGGCTCGAAGCGAACCTGTACAAGCTCGTGCCGGTACGGCGCGTGGACGACATCACGACCGCGCCTTCCATCTCACGGGACCTCGCGCTCATCAAGGTCGCGGCTACTGGCGAGGCGCGCACCCACGTCATGCAGCTCGTCGACGTCTATCGCGCGCGCATCGTCGACGTCAGCCCGGAGTCGCTCGTGATCGAGACGACGGGCACCGAGGACAAGATCGACAGCCTGCTCGAAGTCCTGCGCCCATACGGCGTCATCGAGATGGTGAGGACTGGACGCGTCGCGATGGCTCGCGGCGTTGTCTCGCAGCGGAAGATTGCGGCCGCGCGGCAGTTGCCGGCGGCGGAAATCGGTGGCGACGTCAGCAGTTGTTCGGTCTAGCCTTTTCGGATTGCGGATTGAGTTCAGGGTTCACACTGAGAATTGCGAGGCTTTCGTATGGCGACGATGTATTACGACAAGGACGCTGACCTGTCGCTGATTCGCGGACGCAAGGTTGCTGTGGTCGGCTACGGCTCGCAGGGACACGCGCACGCGCTCAACCTGAAGGACAGCGGCGCGACCGTTCGCGTGGGACTCCCTGCCGCGAGCGCCTCGCGCGCCAAGGCGCAGGCCGCGGGACTGACGGTCGGCGATGTCGCGGACGTTTCGAAGTGGGCCGACGTCGTCATGATTCTGATTCCGGACACGTCGCAGTCGAGGGTCTATCGGGACGAGATCGAACCGAATCTGTCGCCCGGCGACATGCTGATGTTCGCGCACGGGTTCAATATCCGGTTCGGCGCGATCAAGGTGCGCCCCGACGTCGATGTGACGATGGTCGCGCCGAAGTCGCCCGGGCATCGCGTCCGCGAGCTGTATGTGGAAGGCGCGGGCACGCCGGCGCTGATTGCGATTCACCAGGACGCGTCCGGCCGCGCGCGCGATCTCACGTTGTCGTACGCGAAGGGCATCGGCGTCACCCGCGCCGGCGTAATCGAGACCACGTTCGCCGAGGAAACGGAGACCGACCTGTTTGGCGAACAGGCCGTTCTGTGTGGGGGCGTCAGTGCGCTCATCAAGGCCGGCTTCCAAACGCTGGTCGACGCGGGCTACCAGCCGGAGATTGCCTATTTCGAATGCCTCCACGAGCTGAAGCTGATCGTCGACCTTATTTATCAGGGCGGATTGAACTACATGCGGTACTCGGTCAGCGACACGGCGGAGCACGGCGACTACACGGGTGGGCCCAAGATTGTCACCGAGGCGACGCGCGCCGCGATGAGGAAGATTCTCGAAGACGTGCAGAACGGGACGTACGCGAGAAACTGGATTGCCGAGAACGAGCAAGGACGACCCTGGTTCAACAAGACACGTGACATGGAACGCAACGCGCAGATCGAACAAGTTGGCTCACGGCTGCGTGGGCTCATGCCGTTCCTCAAACCGGTGGCGACCGAGGAAACGGTCGGGACGGCCCGCTGACGTCAATCAATACGCGACGAGGGCGAAGGGTGAGCCATCGGAGCCTCACCCTTCGCCAACTCGTCAGGTTCGACCTCAGAAGTACCGCTTCAATCCCAGCCCGAACCGCCAGAACGATCCGTCCTCGAACGTGGCAAGCGGAGAACTAAATGCGCCGACCTTATGGTAGGTGAGCTCTCCGGTCATGGTCGTCCGGCGATCGAAGAAGAACTCCACGCCGCCGCCAACGTTCACGCCGGGCTTCGTATCGGACCGATCCTGAGTGCCGCTTTCCGAGGCGTGGTAGTGATACAAGCCCACGCCGCCGGTGATGTATGGGTGGATCGCGCCGCCTTCCCAGTTGTAGACGGCGTTGGCGTCGGCAAAAAACGGCGTGATCGTGCCCGTGAAACCGCGCCCCTGAACGTCCCACCACGTCGTGCCGATTTGGCCGCGAATTGACACACGCGACGTGAGGTAGCGCTCGAAGTTTCCGGCGAGGTCCAGACCGTTCTGGAGGCTGGCGTCAGAGGGGCCTGCTGCCCCGACCGATCCGCCAACGCCCCACATGCCGGCGGTCGGCGTGCGCGGGCCGCCGCTCCGAGGGCTCTGCTGAGCCAACGCGGGGGTCGCGACAAGTGCCATCGCGACCAGGGTCGCCGTGCTGATGAGCACACTTCGCATGCTTGATTCCTCCGGGGGTGTGTTGTGCAAGCGAAGTGCCGCGCGCGTTTCAAGCTCAGGCTTGCCTTGACCCCCGAGTGACGCAAATGGTAAAACTTTGCCACCTCGGGTGTACCCGGGGCGTTCGCGCCTTTTCCGAATTCATGGACAAACTTGTCGAGCGCGAGACCGCGCCTCGAAATTCCCTCGTTGCCGCGCCAGCCCTCGCCGTCCAGTTTTTTTTGATCCCATTGGTCGTCGTTGCTCTGGCCGTCGGCGTGTACGTCGGGTTTCGATCGCTGCTCGCTGACTCCCGCTCGCCTCAGGACTACCTGCGCGAAGTCCAGGCCGGTGGGTCGAATCGCCGCTGGCCGGCTGCGTACGAATTGTCGCGGCTGATGGCCGACCCGAAAGTTCGGGCGGACAAGACGCTCGCGCCGGCGCTGGTCAAGGCTTTTCAGGAATCCAAAGGCGATTCTCAAGTGCGCCGTTATCTCGCGCTGGCGATCGGGCGGCTCGACCCGCCGTTGCCGGCTGACGCGATCGCGGACCTGACCCATGCGCTCGAGGATCCCGACAGCGAAACCCGAATCAGCGTGATCTGGGCACTCGGGTCGTCCGGCGACGCCGCGGTCGTGCCGCGGCTGATACCTTTATATACAGCGCAGGACGCCGACGCGGGCATCAGGAAAATGGTGGTGTACGCTCTCGGCGCGCTTCCAGGCACCGAGCAGTTGACGACGCTCCGCACGGCGCTGCAGGACGACACGGCCGATGTGCGGTGGAACGCCGCCGTGGCGCTGGCGCGGAAGGGCAATCATGAAGGCGTGCCCGTGCTGAAGCAGATGCTCGATCGGTCCTACGTTGAGCAGACCGTGAAGCGCGATGTCCGTCAGGATACTGATGAAGATCCAATCGCCGACGTGATCATCAGCGGGTTGCGGGCGGCCGCCACGTTGAACGACGAAATGTTGAGACCGTCAGTCACTGCGCTGAGCCGGAACGACCGGAGCTTGAAGGTCAGAGACGCCGCAATCGAGGCGCTGAAGGTGATGGGGTAGTGCGTGAGTTTCGCATGAGGGAACATGGCAGACGAGAGTAAGCCAGAGTCTTCGGCGCCCGGCACTCCCGCCGCGGCGGCAACGCCGGCCGCACCGGCAGCGGCCGCACACGCGGCCCGGCCCGCGGCGCCGCCTAAACCGGCTGCACCGCTTCCCGATCTGACCGGCCGGACGACCAATGCGGCGTCGCCTGGCGGTCTGGCCGCGAGGGTGCCGGCCCCAGCCGCCGCGAAGGCTGCCACGCGGGATCCGGACGACTCGTCGCCACTCTTTACACGCCGCGCATGGCTTGGCCTCGCCTGGGGTGCGTTCTCCGCAGCATCGGCGGCAGCGCTGGCCGCGACCGGGCGGTTCATGTTTCCCAACGTACTCAACGAGCCGCCGCAGCAGTTCAAGGTGGGCTTCCCGAACGAGTACGGCATGGGCGTCGACGAACGCTGGAAAGAGAAGTACGGCATCTGGCTCATTCGCACCCCCGATGATATCGATCAGCACGCCAGCGGCTTCTACGCGCTGATCAGCGTGTGCACGCATCTGGGCTGTACACCGAATTACCTCTCGGCGGAGAACAAGTTCAAGTGCCCATGCCACGGCAGCGGTTTCCGCACGACGGGGGTCAACTTCGAGGGGCCGGCGCCCCGCCCGCTCGAACGCGCCCGCGTGGTCATGGCCGACGACGGGCAGATCCTCGTCGACAAGAGCCGCAAGTTCCAGCGCGAGCTGGGGCAGTGGATTGATCCGGAAGCATTCTTGAAAGTCTGAAGTTTCAAGGCTCAACCCTCAGGATGAGCGTTGAGCCTTGAGCCTTGAGAGTTGCGTGATATGGCTGATACGAAAACGGTCGCTCCGAAGGAAGGGCTCGGCACCCGGTTCTGGAACTGGCTGACCGAGACGCAGGCGTGGAAGTCGATCTTCCGGCACGATCGGCCGGACAGCGATCGTGGCCGCGTGCTGGTGATGCTGTCGAACGTGTTCCTGCATCTGCACCCCGTGCGGATCCGGAAATCGGGCGTCAAGCTTCGCTACACATGGTGCATGGGCGGGCTGAGCTTCTTCCTGTTTCTCGTTCTCACGTTCACCGGTCTGCTGTTGATGTTTTACTATCGGCCGACGCTCGAGTACGCGTACACCGACATCATCGGTCTCCGCGAACATGTGCCGCTCGGCATCATGCGCGAGATGCACCGGTGGGGCGCCCACGCGATGGTGATCACCGTGTGGCTGCACATGTTCCGGGTCTTCATGACCGGATCGTACAAACCGCCGCGCGAATTCAACTGGTCGATCGGCGTCATCATGCTGGTGCTCACGCTGCTCTTGTCCTTCACCGGATACCTGCTGCCGTGGGATCAGCTGGCCATCTGGGCGATCACGGTCGGCTCGAACATGGCGCGCGCGACGCCCTTCCTCGGCCACGAAGGTCCGGGTGCGTCGCTTCTGGCGCTCGGTGACGTGAAGCTGATTCATGCGGCCGACGATGCCAGGTTTGCGCTGCTGGGCGGGACGTTCGTGGGTGAAGGCGCGCTGCTGCGGTTCTACGTGTTGCACTGCGTCGGCCTGCCGCTCGGCATCGCGGTGCTGATGGCGGTCCACTTCTGGCGCGTGCGCAAGGACGGCGGCATCTCGGGACCGCTTTAACAACTTTCAACTCCCAAGGCTCAACTCTCAGGATGCCTGGAGAGTGAGACTTGAGGGTTCAGACTTGAGACTTGATCATGGGTTTCCTTAAAGGTCTGATTAACGCGGTCGCGGATCCGAGGCTGTTCTTTCTCCTCGCGGTGGCCGCGCTGGTCGTGATGGTGTGGAAACGCGAACAGGTCGCCTCGAATGCCGCCGGCTACGGGCTGCTCGGGCTTCTCAGCGTTTTCTTCATCTTCGGCACCTTCGATCCCAACTTCCGTCTCATCGTCACCAAGCCCGACAACGTGCCGATCGTCGGGCTGATCTTCCTGCTGGTGTTCTTTGTCTGGTACTCGGTCCGCGAAGGGGTGCTGAACGACCGGAGGATCGCGGCGGGGCAGGGACCGATCGAGAAAGCCGAGTCCGATCGCGTCTGGGTCTGGCCGGACCTCGTCTACACCGAGCTGATTTCGCTCATCGTCTGCTCGGTGGTCCTGATCGTCTGGTCGATCTTCCTGAAGGCGCCGCTCGAGCAGCCGGCCAACCCGTCGAACACGCCCAATCCGTCGAAGGCGCCGTGGTATTTCCTGGGGCTTCAGGAAATGCTCGTGTACTTCGATCCGTGGCTGGCCGGCGTCGTCCTGCCGAGCCTGATCATCGTGGGGCTCATCTGCATTCCATACGTCGACAAGAACCCGAGGGGCAACGGCTACTATACGTTCTCCGAGCGCAAGGCCGAGATCACGATCTTTCTCTTTGGATTTGTCGTGCTGTGGTGCTCGCTCATCGTCCTCGGCACCTTCCTGCGCGGGCCGAACTGGAATTTCTTCGGGCCGTTCGAGTTCTGGGACATTCACAAGCTGGCGGCGCTGACCAACGTGAACCTGTCGGAGTACATCTGGGTCCGCGCGTTCCGGACGGGGCTGCCGTCGTTCTGGCTCGTGCGCGAAGCCTTCGGCATCCTGCTTGTACTGTTCTATGTGTTCGCCTTACCGGTCATCCTCGCCAAACTGTGGTTCAAGGCGTACTTCGAGAAACTCGGCGCCCCGCGCTACTACGTGACGGTGGTGCTGTTTCTCTCGATGATGTCCCTGCCCATCAAGATGCTGGCGCGCTGGCTGTTCAACCTGAAGTACATCGTCGCGATTCCCGAGTTCTTCTTCAATATCTGACGTATGGCTGAAAAAAAAGGTGTCGGGCACGCCTACAACGTCGACTTCCTGAACGTCGTCTTCGCGGCGTCCAGCCTGTTCCTGTTCCTGTCGGTCGTCTGGATGGTGTGGGACGACTACGATCGGGAATGGAAGAACGCGCAGCGGCGATTCTCGGAGCTCGAGTACCAGGTGACGCAGGCGCAGCTCCAGCAGGCGACGCGCGCGGTGGACAAGAACAAGCTCGCGCAGCTGCAGTCGCAGGAGACGACGGCCCGGGCGTCGATTGCGAGCAACCAGGCCAAGGTCGACGAGATCCAGGCCAAGCTGAAGGATGTCGACGTCCGGCTGTTCCGAGCGACGGCCGACTTTCAGACGATGAAGGCCACCTACGATCAGGATCGCTACGACTTCGAGGCGACCCGGGCCGCGGATCCGAATTCGTCGAGTACGGCGAAGAAGAAACAGCTCGCCGAGGACGAAGGCACACGGCTCGACGAATTGGACCTGGCGCGACAGAAGGTCGAAGCCGAAAAGGCCGACCTCCAGAAGCAGCTCGGTCAGTACACCGGACAAGCGACGGCGATTGCCAAGCAGATCGACGATCTTCAGGCCGAGCAGACGCGTCTGACCAAGCGGTTGAACGTCATCGCGCCGAACTTCAAGGACAAGATCCGCAATGCGCCGCTGATGGATTTCATGGCGCCCACGATCAAGGTTCAGCAGATCATCCTGCCGAACGTCGTCGACGATGTGAACTTCATCCGCGTGTACAAGATGGATCGGTGCACGACGTGCCATCTGGCGATTGACAAGAAGGGTTACGAAAAGTATCCGCAGCCGTTCACGACCCACCCGAACCTGGATCAGTACATCGGCAGCTCGTCGCCGCACCCGATCGATCGGGTCGGGTGCACGGTGTGTCACGAAGGCTCCGGCCAGTCGATCAGTTTTCGCGACGCGTCGCACATGCCCTCGAACGAGAAGCAGAAGGAAGAGTGGGAGAAGAAGTACCACTGGGAGGAGCCGCACCAGTGGGACTACCCGATGCTGCCGGTGAAGATGACCGAGGCGTCGTGCGCGAAGTGCCACAAGCAGAACGTCTTCATCCCGAAGGCCGATGCGCTGAACATCGCCTACGCGACGTACGAGCGCGCCGGCTGCTACGCGTGCCACAAGACGAAGGGCTTCGATACGAACGTCAGGAAGCCCGGACCGATTCTCACGAAGATCAGCTCGAAGCTTTCGCAGGACTGGGTGAAGAGCTGGATTCGCAATCCACGTGCGGTCAAGCCGACGACGTGGATGCCACGCTTCTGGTACAACTCGAATAACGGTTCCCCGGAAGACGCACCGCGCAACGAGGCGGAGATCAGCGCCATCGCGGCATACCTGTTCGCGAACGCGGAGCCGCACGAATTCGCCGTCAAGAATCCGCCGCACGGCGACGCGAAGAACGGCGAGCAGATCGTCAAGCAGATCGGCTGTCAGGGCTGCCACGTGGTCGGCGAAGGCAAGCGCGACGAGATCGGGCCGCGACGGACGTTCGGTCAGCCGCTCGAGAACATCGGCAACAAGACGAGCTACGAGTGGATCTACAACTGGGTCCGCGACCCGAAGCACTACAGCCCGGACACGTACATGCCGAATCTCCGCCTCACTGATTCGCAGGTGGCGGACGTGGCCACGTATCTCTCGGGCCTGAAGGGCGGCAGCGGTGATGCCGCCAAGGCGAATCCGGACGCCAAGGTCACCGACGATGTGCTGCTCGACTACCTGAAGAACGTGATGCCGTTCGAAGACGCGCGAGCCCAGCTGGCAAAGTGGAACCCGCAGCAGAAGCAGGTCGAGCTCGGGCAGCGCGCGATCAGCCGGTACGGCTGCTTCAGCTGTCACGACATCAAGGGCTTCGAGAAGGCGCAGTCGATCGGCACGGACTTGTCGGAGGAGGGGAGCAAGCTCGTCACGCGACTCGACTTCGCGTTCATCGCCGACATCCCGCACACGTCGAAGACCGCGTGGTTCAGGACCAAGCTTCATGATCCGCGCATCTTCGACCGCGGCCGCGTGCTGCAGCCGCTCGAGAAGCTGCGGATGCCGAATTTCGATTTCTCCGACGTCGAGATTCAGCGGCTGCTCACCGCGATCATGAGCTTCCAGCGCGAAATTCAGCCGCCGGCGGCGATGCCTGCGCGCTCGGCGCGCCTGGATTTCGAGGTCGCGGGCCGCACGCTCGTGCACCGCCGCAACTGTGTCGGCTGCCACATCATCGAGGGCGACGGCGGCGACTTCGGCAAGCTCGTGGCGGACCCATCGCTCGGCCCGCCGATGCTGACGCCTGAAGGCGCGCGCGTGCAGCCTGACTGGCTCTACGCGTTCCTGCGCGGTCCGATCACGATCCGTCCCTGGCTGAACGTCCGGATGCCGACCTTCGGCCTCGACGATCCGAACCTGAATGGCGTCATCAGCTACTTCGGCGCCGTTTCGAACACGATCGGTCCGTTCCAGACGCACGAGATGCGCACGGTGAGCAATGCCGATTCGACCGCCGGCAAGAATCTGTTCGAACTGTTGAAGTGCCAGCAGTGCCACGTGCTCGGGACGATTCCGAAGGATCAGCCGACGTCGAACCTCGCGCCGGACCTGCGAATGGCGCCCGAGCGTCTGAATCCCGACTGGATTCTCGCCTGGCTGAGGAATCCGGCGACGATCCTGCCCGGCACGCGCATGCCGTCGTTCTGGCCCGACCATCCCAAGTCGATGTATACGAAGCAGGTCAAGGGATTCGAGTGGCTGTCCGACGCATTCAGCGGCGACGCCGAGGCGCAGATTCACGCGGTTCGCGATCACGTGCTCACCTTCCGCGGCGGGCCGAGCCCGAAGCCGGGTGGCGCGAAGAACGCGAACAACAACAACTGAGTCAAGTGGGGCGGGTAGGTCGGGTAGGTCTCGTGGGCGGCGGCGCCCCTTGACGCACCTGACCCATTGAACCCACCCGACTTATAATTCCGTAGTGCTTCGCCCCTACCGGGGTGTTCTGCCCCGTGTGCACGCGTCCGCGTTCATCGACCAGTCCGCACAGGTGATCGGCGACGTCGAGATTGGCGAGGAGACGAGTGTCTGGATGTGCGCGGTGCTCCGGGGCGACATCCACTCGATCCGCGTCGGACGCCGCACCAACATCCAGGACGGCACGATCGTTCACGTGATGACAGGGACGCATGCGACGCGGATTGGCGACCACGTCACGATTGGCCATGGTGCGATCGTGCACGGCTGCACGATCGAGGATCAGTGCCTCATCGGCATGGGCGCGATTCTGCTGAACGGCGCGCAGGTCGGCCGTGGATCGATCGTGGCGGCAGGGACGCTGCTCGTCGAAGGAATGAAGGTCCCGCCGAAATCACTGGTGATGGGAAGCCCGGGCAAGGTCAAGAGGCTGCTGACGCAGGCCGAGGTCGCCGAGAACCTCGCCTACGCGGCTCGCTACGTCGGATACCGGCTCGAGTACATGTAGGTCGGTGGATGAGTCGCTGGTTCGGATGGGTCGGGTAGGCGTGACGGGGGCGGGTATGGACATCAGCGTTAGCACACGGCGGGGGTGGGGTCCAGCCGCCAGTGGAAAAAGGTGATTAGCACCAAACCGCCGAGCGGCACACGCGATTTTCTTCCTGACGAGATCCGGAAACGTCAGTACGTGACGGGTGTCATTCGCGACGTATTCGAGCAGTACGGCTACGAACCGCTCGAGACGCCGGCCTTCGAGAACATCGAGACCCTGCTCGGCAAGTACGGCGACGAAGGCAACAAGCTAATTTTCAAGATTCTGAAACGCGGGGAGCACGAGCACACGGGGGAAGCCGACCTCGCGCTGCGCTACGACCTCACGGTGCCGCTCGCTCGCGTGGTGGCGCAGTACCAGAGCGAGCTGCCGAAGTTCTTCAAACGGTACCAGATTCAGCCGGTCTGGCGTGCCGATCGTCCGGCGCGCGGCCGCTTTCGCGAGTTCTATCAGTGCGACCTCGATTCCATCGGGTCGACGTCGCCCATCGTGGAAGCCGAGATTCTTGCCGCGGTCTGCGACGTGCTGACGAAGCTCACGTTCGAGGACTTCACGATCCGTCTGAATCACCGGGTGGTGCTGACCCGGTTGCTCAACGTCGCCGGCGTACGTGCGGATCTGCAGGGGGCGGCCCTCGTCGCTCTGGACAAACTCGACAAGATAGGCATTGAGGGTGTGCAGAAGGAGTTCGTGGCCCGCGGAATCGACGAGCGGTCAGCCGACGCCTGTCTGCGGCTTTTCGACGATCACGGCGATGGCGCGCCGGCAGACGCGCTTGCCCGCATCGAGAAGGCGATGGGTTCCCACGACTCGGTGGAGAATCTTCGCGCAATCGTGACTGCACTCGAAGGGACGGCCGCGGGTAGGCGGATTCGAGTCGATCCAAGTCTCGCGCGGGGTTTGTCCTATTACACAGGAGCCATCATGGAAATTGCCGTCGCCGACCTGCCAGGGAGTCTCGGCGGGGGCGGACGCTACGACGGCCTGATCGGGATGTTCCTGGGCCGGGAGGTTCCAGCGTGCGGCTTCTCGCTCGGTCTCGAGCGGCTTCTCGTCGTCATGTCCGAGCGGGACATGTTTCCTCCAGACGTCGCGCATGGCGCCGTAGACATCATGGTGACGGTCTGGAACGAGGGCACCATCGCCCGCGCTGTCGCGCGGGCCGCCGATCTCCGTCGGCGCGGATTGCGCGTCGAGGTTTATCCGGAACCCGATAAACTGGGGAAGCAGTTCAAGTACGCGTCGAGCCGTCACGTATCCTTCGTCGTCATCGAGGGCGACGATGAGCGCGCGGCTGGCGTGGTGGCGATCAAAGATCTGCGCAGCGGCGAACAGACGTCGGTCGCAGCGGACCAGGCGGCCGATTTCGTTCGACAACGACTAACAACCAAGACCAACAACCAACCACCAACAACTACGAATGGCTGAAGCGCTAGGCACTCTCACTCGTACGCATACCTGCGGCGCCCTTGGCGTTGGCCACGTCGGCGCCGAAGCCGTTCTTCTGGGGTGGGTCCACCGCATCCGCGATCTCGGCGGCGTCACGTTCATCGACGTGCGGGATCGCGCCGGCGTATCGCAGGTGGTCGTCCGCGAGAATGACGCGCTGATGAACGTGGCGAAGAAGCTGCGTCCCGAGTATGTCGTCGGCGTGACGGGCACCGTGCAGCGGAGATCGGCGGAGACCATCAATCCGAAGCTGGCGACGGGTGAAGTGGAGGTCCTGGCGCGCGACATCCGGATCCTCAACGAGGCGAAGACGCCTCCGTTCCAGATTGCCGAGGACTCGCCGGTGTCGGAGGAAGTGCGGCTGAAGTATCGCTACCTGGATCTGCGCCGATCGCGGCTGCAGTCGAACATCGGCCTGCGGCACCGCGTCGCGATGACGGTCCGGAAATACTTCGATGCGAACGGGTTCTGGGAGATAGAGACCCCGATCCTGGCGAAGTCGACACCCGAAGGCGCGCGGGACTTCCTGGTGCCGAGTCGGGTGCACGCCGGTGAGTTCTACGCGCTCCCGCAGTCGCCGCAGATCTTCAAACAGATCCTGATGATTGCGGGCACCGACCGCTACTTTCAGGTCGTCCGCTGCTTCCGCGACGAGGATCAGCGGGCCGACCGCCAGCTCGAGTTCACGCAGGTGGACGTCGAGGTCTCCTTCGCGCGGCAGGACATCATCTACGGGCTCATCGAGCCGCTGATGCGCGAGATTTTCAAGGAGATCGGACGGGACGTGGCGCTGCCGATCCGCCGCATGGCGTACGCGGACGCCATCGCGACGTACGGATCCGACAAGCCCGATCTTCGCTGCGGGCTCGAAATCCACGATCTATCTGAGGTCTTCCGCGATTCCGAATTCCGTGTCTTCAAGCAGATCGTGGCGGAGGGCGGTGCGGTCCGTGGATTTTCGGTGCCCGGGGGCAACAAGTACACGCGCAGCCAGCTCGACGTGCTCGTGGATCAGGCGAAGCAGATGGGCTTTACCGGTTTGATCTGGGTTCGGCCCGGCGAGCCGCCGCTCTCGTCGGTCAAGGCGCTTGGCGAAGGTGTCCTCCGCCCCGCGCTTGCACGCGTCGGCGCCGGCGGCGACGACCTGCTGTTGATGGCTGCCGGACCGGCCGCGAACACGTCGAAGCTGCTCGGCCAGCTTCGGCTCGCGGTCGCGAAGAGAGAGAACCTGCTCAACCCCGACGCGTTCGAGTTTCTGTGGGTCACGGACTTTCCGCTGCTCGAGTTTCACGAAGAGGACGGACGCTGGTACTCGATGCACCATCCGTTCACGTCACCGCTCGATGAGGACCTCGACAAGATCGAGAGCGACCCGGGCGCCGTCCGTGCCAAGGCCTACGATCTCGTGCTCAACGGGTCGGAGATCGGCGGTGGCAGTATCCGGATTCACGATTCGGCGCTGCAGGCCCGGATATTCGAGCGACTCGGCATCGGGCAGGAAGAAGCGAGACTCAGGTTCGGCTTTTTCCTGGACGCGCTCGAATACGGCACACCGCCGCACGGGGGTATTGCGCTCGGGCTCGACCGGATTGTCGCGATTCTCGCAGGGGAGCCGTCGATTCGGGACGTCATCGCGTTTCCCAAGACCGCCAACGCGCTGGATCTGATGGCCGGCGCCCCTTCGTCAGTCGACGCGAAGCAGTTGCGCGAGCTCCATTTGCGCATCCAGAATTGATCGTGATGCCGGGGGGCAGGGGCCCCCGGAGTAGACCGGGGGGCAGGGGCCCCCGGAGTTGACATGAAACGTATTGCCGTCCCGGAAGAAGGGATAGAGACGCTCTTCGGCTCCTACGACGAGAACCTCAAATACCTCGAGTCGCTGTTCAACGTCACGATTCGCACGCAGGGCCACGACCTCCTCGTCGACGGCGACACGCCGGCCGTCGAGCGCGTCGACCGCGTCATCGGGCAGTTGTCCGCGCTGATGCGCGACGGCTACAAGCTTTCGAACGCCGACGTGAAGACCGCGTCGGAGCTTGCCGCGCAGGACGACTCGGTCGATCTTCGCGATCACTTCCTCAAGGGCAGCCTGACGGCGGCCGGTCGCCGGCGCGTCGCGCCGAAGACCGTCAACCAGCGCCGCTACCTGGACGCCATCGAGCAGCACGACATCGTGTTCGGCATCGGCCCGGCGGGAACCGGCAAGACGTACCTTGCGATGGCGCAGGCCGTGTCGTTCCTCATCGCGAAGAAGGTGAGCCGCATCATCCTGGCGCGGCCTGCCGTCGAAGCGGGAGAGAAGCTGGGTTTCCTGCCCGGCGATCTGCAGGAGAAGGTCAATCCCTACCTCCGCCCGCTCTACGATGCGCTGTACGACATGCTCGAGACCGAACGGGTCGCGCGTTACATCGAGCGCGGGCACGATCGAGATCGCGCCAATCGCCTTCATGCGCGGCCGCACGCTGAACGATTCCTTCGTCATCCTGGACGAGGCCCAGAACACGACATCGGAGCAGATGAAGATGTTTCTGACGCGTCTCGGCTTCGGATCGAAGGCCGTGATCACCGGCGACGTGACGCAGATTGACCTGCCCTCGGGCCGGATGTCGGGCCTCGTCGAAGCGATGAAAGTCGTCGGCTCAATCGATGGCATTTCCTTCACCCACTTCGACGAGCGGGACGTCGTCCGGCACAAACTGGTCCAGCAGATCGTCAAGGCCTACGAAGCGTTTTCGAACGGCAACAGCCGTCAGCATGCCTGAGGGTGAACCTCCTGACACGCGCCGCGCCGCGCGAAGAAGCCGCGGCCGGCGATTGCTCGTCAGCGTCGGCGACGAACGAGGACGGCCCGTCGCGATGAACGGCCTCGCCAAGTGGCTGGCCGGCGTCGCCCCGCGCCGCGCGCGCGGGCGAGTCTGCATTGCAATCGTCAGCGATCGTCGCGCGCGCACGCTGAACCGTACGTATCGGCGACTCGACTACGCCACCGACGTCCTGTCGTTTCCCGCGAGCCAGGACGCATCGATTGCCGATGTCCCCGCAGGCGAACGGTTTCTGGGCGATATCGTCATCGCGCGAGGGGTGGCCGCCCGCCAGGGTCGCGCCGCGGGGCACGGCGGGCCGACTGAGCTGCGAATCCTCGCGCTGCACGGTTTGTTACACCTGCTCGGGTACGACCACGAGCGCGATAATGGCACCATGCGACGCGTGGAGCAGCGGCTGAGGCGGAGAGGTGGCCTCCGCGAAGGGCTGATCGAGCGGGCTCGCGCATGATTCCGCTGCTGACATTCCTCCTGGCGTGCGTCGCCGTGTATCTGGGCTCCATTGAAGCGGCGTTCGGCGCGCTGATGCGATTGTCGCTGCGCCTGGTCGCCGAGCGTAGCCGGCGGCCCGGCACGCTCGAGCGTCTACCTCGACGATCCACTGCTGCTGTTCATCCCGGTCAGACTGCTGCTCGGACTGGTGACGGGTGTCGCCACGGCGCTGCTGTCACGCGCCGTCGGCATCGACGGCGCGCCCACGCTGACGCTCGTCCTGCTCAGCATCATCGCGTTCGTCATCGTGTGCGAAGTCCTGCTGCCGCTGGTCATCGTCGGTCGCAATCCGGAGCGGGTGCTGGATCTGCTGCTGCCGTCATTCTCGCCGGTCGCGAGGACCCTCGCGCCCCTCACGCGGCTCATCGCTCGATCCGTGCACAGTCCCTCGCGCGCGGCGCTCCCTGGCGCCGAGGAAGCCGACGCGGGAACGACGACGCCGGAACAGGCGTACGGGAACGGGGGAGAGCAGGCGGGAAGCGGCGACGGCGAGGAGCGTCGTCTGCTGCAGAGCATCGTGGATTTCGGCGACACGCTCGTTCGCGAGGTGATGACGCCGCGGCCCGACATCGTCGCCATTCGCGAGGACGCGACCATCGGCGACCTCCGCGCGCTGTTCCGAGAGCAGGAGTATTCCCGGTTCCCGGTGTATCGCGAGAGCCTGGACAACATCGCCGGCTTCATCTTCATCAAGGATCTCGTCGCGCTCGGATCGGCGGTGACCGACGCGTCTCCGATTCGCCCGCTCATCCGGCCGCCGGTGGTCGTGCCGGAAACGAAGCGCGTGCCCGAACTGTTGAAGCAGTTTCAGCGGCAGCAGACCCAGTGCGCGCTGGTCGTGGACGAATACGGTGGGACCGCCGGGCTCGTCACGATCGAAGACCTGCTCGAGGAGATCGTCGGCGAGATTCGGGACGAATACGACGTCGAGTCGGAGCCGATTGTCGACGAGGGGAAAGGGCGCTTCGTCTTCAGCGGCAAGGTGAGCATCGACGAGGTCGCACAGCGCCTCGACGTGGAAATCGAGCGCGAGGGGTTCGAGACCGTCGGCGGCTTTCTGTTGCACCACATCGGGCGCGTGCCGGCCGTGGGCGAGACGTTCGATCTCGACGGTCTGACCGTCGAAGTCCTCGACGCCGAGCGGCGCCGGATCAACCGCGTCAGGATCTTCAAGCAGACGTCGTCCGCGCAGCGGCGCGCCGAGGACGCGGAGGCGAAGTCCTTCAACGCGTGAAATACGGGTGCGTTTCCTTCGTCGGCCGGCCGAATGCCGGCAAATCCACGCTCCTCAACCGCCTCGTCGGTACCAAGCTCGCGATCGTGTCCGACAAGCCCCAGACGACGCGAAACCGGATTCTGGGGGTTCGCAATTACGAGGACGCGCAGGTGGTGTTTCTCGACACGCCGGGCATCCACCGCCCGCTGCACCGCATGAACGTCCGCATGGTCGACATGGCTGTCGACACGCTGAGCGAAGTAGACATCGTCGGACTCGTCGTGGACGCGACGGAGGCGGGTGGAAAGGGCGACGATTTCATCGTCGAGCTGATGAAGAAGTCGACGGCGCCGGTGTTCCTGATCCTCAACAAGATCGATCTGATGCGGAAGCCACGTCTGCTGCCCGTCATCGATCGGTACCGCACGAAGGGCGACTTCGCGGAGATCATTCCGGTGTCGGCGCAGACCGGCGACAACGTGGACCGGCTCGAGCGCGTGATCATCGATCGGCTGCCGGAAGGCGACCCCGTCTACCCGCCGGATTACCTGACCGATCAGCCGGAGCGGTTCTTCGCGGGCGAGATCGTCCGTGAGAAGGTGCTGCAGTTCACGCGCGCGGAACTGCCGTATTCGAGCGCCGTCATCGTCGAGCGCTTCGACGAATCCGCGGCCGCGGCCGGCCAGGACGGCCGGCGTGAAGGCCTCCTCAAGCTCTATTGCACCATCGTGGTCGATCGCGAAGCCCAGAAGCCCATTGTGGTCGGGCGTGGCGGGGACATGATCAAGCGCATCGGCTCGGCGGCGCGCGAGGACCTGGAGCGCTTCTTCGGGACCCGCGTCTTTCTCGACCTGCACGTCCGCGTCCGGTCCGAGTGGCGTGAGGACGAGAATGTGTTGAAGGATCTCGGGCTGTCAGTACAGTTATCAACCGCCCTCTGGATGCCGGCCTATACCACCGACGCGCTGATTCTCAAGACGTACAAACTCGGTGAGTCGGATCGAATTGTCGTGTTCCTGACGCGCGACCGTGGCAAGAAGCGCGGCGTGGCGAGGAATGCGCGCCAGAGCCGGCGACGATTCGGAGGCGCTCTCGAGCCGCTCACGCACGGTCGCGTGGGATACATCGAGCGCGAGCGGCGCGAGCTGGTGCACCTGCAGGTACGTCGAACCAATCCGGTCGCCTCTCGGTGCGGCCGACGGCGAGGCCCTCGGCTACGTCGGGTACTTCGCCGAGCTGATCGACGAGTGCGCGCAGGAAGCCGATCCGAGCGAGACGGTCTTTCGGCTCGGCGCCTCCATGGTCGAGGCCCTGGCACTCGGGGTGCCGGTCGAACCGCTGGCCCGTTACTTCGAGTACCTGGATGCTGCGGCTGCAGGGCGTCTACGAACAGGACGCGAGCCTGTCGGCCGATGCGCGGGCGTTTCTGGCCACGATGCGCGCGGCGAGTCCGTTCGCGCTCGGCGACGTCGTCGTGTCGTCACGGACGCTCGGAGAACTGGAGCGCACGCACCAGGCGCTCATCACGCTGCACCTCGAGAAGGACCTGAAGTCTGTACGCGTGCTGCGCGAGATGCGACGATGACCTTTCAGAACCTGATTCTGAAGCTGTCGGAATTCTGGGCATCGCGCGGGTGCGTCCTGCAGCAGCCGCTCGATCTCGAAGTCGGCGCGGGCACGATGCATCCGGAAACGTTTCTTCGCGTGCTCGGCCCGGCGCACTGGAACGTCGCCTACGTGCAGCCGTCGCGCCGGCCGGCGGACGGCCGGTTTGGCGAGAACCCGAATCGCCTGTTCAAGCATCACCAGTTCCAGGTGATTCTGAAACCGGCGCCCGACGAGGTGCAGCAGACATACCTCGAGAGTCTGGAAGCCTGCGGCATCAACCCGCGCCAGCACGACATCCGTTTCGAGGAAGACAACTGGGAGTCGCCGACGCTGGGGGCCTGGGGCATCGGCTGGCAGGTGATGTTCGACGGCCAGGAGATTTCGCAGTTCACGTACTTTCAGCAGGCCGGGGGGATGGAGCTCGCGCCGATTTCGGCGGAGCTCACCTACGGACTCGAGCGCATCGCGCAGGTTCTGCAGCGCGTGGACAGTGTCTTCGACCTCGAATGGGCGCCGGGGGTGAAGTACGCCGATGTGCGGTACCGCGAGGAAGTTGAGCAGTCGAAATACGTGTTCAACGCGGGCGTTCGGCTCCCCGAGGGGAGTTCAGCGCGTTCCACCGGCGCATGTTCGAGGAATGCTACCGAATGGCCGAAGCACTCCTTGCCTCACGGCTGATCTGGCCGGCGATGGAATACACACTGAAGTGCTCGCACCTGTTCAACATCCTCGATGCGAGCAACAGCATCGGCGTGACGGAGCGCACCCATTACATTCTCCGCGTGCGACAGCTCGCCGTCGCGCTCGCCAAAACCTATGTCGACGATCTGGAAGGTCGCGGGGTGGATGCGGTGAAGGGCGCGACGCGTTCATGATGGAACGGGAACTCCTCCTCGAGATTGGATGCGAAGAGCTGCCTGCGAGCTGGCTGCCTGCGTTGACGGCGCAGGTCGGCGACGTGCTGGTGGCGCAGCTTCGCGAGCACCGCTTGTCGCCCGACGCGCCGGCCGAAACCTTCAGCACGCCGCGGCGTTTGACCACACGGATTGCGCACGTGTCCGAGCGGCAAACCGATCTCGAGGAAGTCATCAATGGCCCCGCCGTCTCCGCCGCGTTCAAAGAAGACGGAACGCCGTCGCAGGCCGCCGTGGGCTTTGCGACGAAGCACGGCGTAGAGGTGTCCGCCTTGGAGCGCGTGACGACGCCAAAAGGGGCGTACGTCGCATTCCGCAAACGGCAGCGCGGAAAGGCCGCGGTGGACGTCCTCCCCGACGTGCTGTCCGGCGTGCTGCGCGCGCTGACGTTCCCGAAGGCCATGCGCTGGGACGCGATGCTCGACGACGGCCGCGGCGAACTGCTCTTCGGCCGGCCAATCCGGTGGCTGCTCTTTCTTTACGGCGGGCGTGTCGTTCCGTTCAGCATTGCCCGCACACCGGCCGCGCAAACCGGTCAGGTTCAGGAAGTGTCCACGGGTGCTGTCACCTATGGGCATCGCTTTCTCACGACCAGCGGCCGCGCGGGCCGTTCAATCAAGGTTCGTTCGTTCGACGAGTATCGTGCCAGGCTGCTCGAAAACTTCGTCATCCTCGAACGCAGCGAGCGGCACGACAAGATCGCGAGAGAGCTCGACGCCAAGGCGCAGCGCCTCAAGGGGCGGGTGAGCCGCGCGGCGCACGCTGAATCGGAGCTCTTGAGCGAAGTGCCGGACCTGGTCGAGTATCCGTCGGTCGTCGCGGGCACCTTTGCCTCCGAGTTCGCCCGCGAGCTGCCCGAAGAAGTGCTCGTGACGACACTCGTCCACCATCAGCATTACTTTCCCGTCGAGGACGACAACGGGCGCCTGTTGCCGGCGTTCCTCGCGGTGATCAACAGCGAGCCGGACAACGAGAAGACGATTTCCCGCAATGCGGAACGCGTCGTGACCGCGCGGTTGCGTGACGCGCGATTCTTCTGGGAAAGCGACAGGCGGACGAAGCTCGAGTCACGGATCGACCGGCTGTCCACGTTGCTGTTCCATCGCAAGCTTGGAACCTACAAGGAAAAGGCGGAGCGGATCGAACGCCTCGCCCGCGTGATCGCGGTCGACGCGCTCGGGATCGATCAGGCACACGCCGACGCGGCGGCGGTGGCGGCGAGACTGGCCAAGGCTGACCTGACGACCGACATGGTGCGCGAGTTCACCGAGCTGCAGGGCGTGATGGGCGGCATTTACGCCAGAGAAGAAGGGTTGCCCGAGACCGTCTGGAAGGCCATCTACTTTCACTATCTGCCGATCGGCGTCGAAGCGGATGCGCCGCCTTCGAAAACCCAGCTCGGGAAGGCGGCCGCGACGTGGGCCGCCGTGTCGCTGGCGGACAAGCTCGACACGATCGTCGGGTTGTTCGCGGCGGGCGAGAAACCCACTGGCTCGAGGGATCCGTTTGGTCTTCGGCGGGCCGCGCACGGAGTCTTGAAGATTCTCGTGGACACGCAAACTGCGGAGGGACTCGACCGCTTGATCGATCGTGCGCGCGCAGAATTTTGGCCCCGGCCTGTCTGAGGCACCCGGCTGGCGAACGGCGACCGATGACTTCCTGAAAGAACGGGAGACTCATCTGTTCGAGCGTCGAGGTTTTGGGAACGACGAAGCTCGTGTTGTGCAACAGTGGTGGAAATACCCCCGCAGTGCGCTTCAACGGATTGAGGCGCTGGCAGCGGCGCGAAGGACGGCGGACTTCGACGCGTTGGCAGTCGTTTACAAAAGGGTCAAGAACATTACGAAGGATGTGCTTGTCTCGGCACCTTCCCAGAAGCTCGTCGACGTGTTACGTGAACCAGCCGAACTCGAGCTGGCACAGGCGCTCGCCACAAAAGGGCCTTTGATTCACATTTCTGCTGGAGAGGGTCGATACGCCGAGGCTTTCCGTCTGCTGGCGACACTGCGCGAGCCGCTCGACCGATTCTTCAAGGACGTTATGGTGATGGTCGACGATGTAGCCTTGCGTGACGCGCGGTTGGATCTGCTCATGGGGCTCAGGCATCTCATCTCGATCAACATCGGAGATATCGCGATGCTCGCGCCAGAAGAGGCGAAACAGTAACGAATAACCGCTTGACCAAATCACCACATTCCTAGATTCATTGACTCAGTGATCGATCGACGGAGTTGAGATGGCAAAGAAGGCGATGGCGAAGCGCAGGAATCCGCAATCCGCAACCCGCAATCCGCAAGTTGGCAAGCATGTCTATTTCTTCGGGTCCGGCAAAGCCGACGGCAACCGGCACATGAAGGATCTGCTCGGCGGGAAGGGCTCTGGCCTCGCCGAGATGACCAACGCCGGGCTCCCGGTGCCACCCGGCTTCACGATCTCCACCGAGGTCTGCACGATCTACTACGAGCAGAAGGCCAAGATTCCCGGCGCCATCGATCGGGAGATCGAACAGAACCTGAAGAAGCTCGAGAAAGCGGCGGACGCGACGCTCGGCTCGACCGAGAATCCGTTGCTCGTCTCGGTGCGTTCGGGCGCGAAGTTCTCGATGCCCGGCATGATGGACACCATCCTGAATCTGGGTCTGAACGACCAGGCCGTCGAGGGGTTGAAGACCCGAACGAAGAACGGGCGCTTCGCATTTGACAGCTACCGGCGCTTCATCCAGATGTTCGGGAACGTCGTGCTGGAGATCGGTAAGGACGTGTTCGAGCACGAGTTTGAAGCCGTCAAGAAATCCGTTCGCGCCAGACTCGACACCGACCTCGACGAGAAGGCGCTCCGTGACGTGGTTGCGCGCTACAAGAAGGTCGTCAAGACCAGAGCGGGCCGCGAATTCCCGCAGGACCCGCACGAGCAGCTGAAGATGGCGCGCGACGCCGTCTTCCGATCGTGGATGAACGCCCGCGCCATCGAGTACCGCCGCATCTACGACATCCCCGATCACATCGGGACGGCCGTCAACGTCCAGATGATGGTCTTCGGCAATACGGGCGACCGATCCGGGACGGGCGTCGGCTTCACCCGCAACCCCGCCACTGGCAAGAAAGAGTTCTACGGCGAGTTCCTCATCAACGCGCAAGGCGAGGACGTCGTCGCCGGGATCCGGACGCCGCAGCCGATTCGCGAGCTCGAGCAGGTGATGCCGGGGGCGTACGCGCAGCTCCGCCAGATCACGACGCGGCTCGAGAAGCACTACAAGGACGTTCAGGATTTCGAGTTCACGATCCAGGACGAGCGGCTCTTCATGCTGCAGACGCGCAGCGGGAAGCGGACCGGTTACGCGGCGGTGGTGATCGCCACCGACCTCGTCGCGGAGAAGCTCCTCAAGCCGAAAGAGGCCATTCTGCTGGTCGATCCGGAGTCCCTCAATCAGCTCCTCGCGCCGGGTTTCGAGCCTGACGACTGGAAGCGGATCCCCACGGTGACGAAAGGGCTGCCGGCGTCGCCGGGCGCGGCGAGCGGCCAGGTGGTCTTCACCGCGGACGATGCCGTGGCGTGGACCGAGCAGGGCAAGCAGGTGATCCTCGTCCGCCGGGAAACGGTGCCGGACGATATCCACGGCATGTTCGTCTCGCAGGGCATCCTGACCGCGACCGGTGGCATGACCTCTCACGCGGCGGTCGTCGGCCGACAGATGGGGAAGCCGTCGATTGTCGGCGCGGGCGCTCTCGAGATCACGGAGAGCGCGAAGCAGTTCAAGGTGGACGGCAAGACCGTCAAGGAAGGCGACTACGTGTCGTTCGACGGCCTCACCGGCGAGGTGAAGCTGGCGCAGGTCGCCTCACACCCGAGCGAAATTCTCCAGGTGCTCAACAAAACGCTTCCGGCGAAGAAATCCGACATCTATCAAAGGTTCGAGAAGCTTCTGAGCTGGGCCGACGGCGTCCGCCGACTCGGCGTCCGCGCCAACGCCGATCAGCCGGACCAGGCCGAGCTCGCTTATGCGTTCGGCGCGCGCGGCATCGGTCTGTGCCGCACAGAGCACATGTTCTTCGGCGAGGGCCGGATTCCGATCGTGCAGCGCATGATTCTTGCGGACAACGAAGCGGATCGCCGGAAGGCGCTCGCGGAACTCCTCCCCCTGCAGCGCGAGGATTTCATCGGTGTCTTCAAGGGCATGCACGGCACGCCGGTGACGATCCGAACGATTGACCCGCCGTTGCACGAGTTCCTCCCGAAGCGGGAAGAGCTGATGGTGGAGGTTGCGGTACTCGAAGCGACGGGCAAGACGGGCAAGGAGCTGGATGAAAAGAAGCGACTCCTGCATCGCGTCGAGCAGTTGCACGAGTTCAATCCGATGCTCGGCCATCGCGGCGTACGTCTCGGCATCACGTATCCCGAAATCACGGAGATGCAGACGCGCGCCATCATCGAGGCGGCGTGCCGCCTGAACAAAGACGGGTTGAAGGTCGTTCCGGAAATCATGATACCGCTCGTCGGCATGGTGAAGGAGCTCCGTGACCAGAAGACGATCGTCGATCGCGTGGCTGCCGAAGTGATGAAGGAGACGGGCGTCAAGATCAAGTATCTGGTCGGCACGATGATCGAGGTCCCACGAGGTGCCGAAACCGCGGATAAGATCGCGACCGAAGCAGAATTCTTCTCCTTCGGCACCAACGATCTCACGCAGCTCACCTTTGGCTTCTCGCGGGACGACGTCGGGAAATTCCTGAGGATCTACCTGGACAAGAAGATTCTGGAGAAGGACCCGTTCGCGTCAATCGATGTTGAAGGCGTCGGCGCGGTGGTACGCAAGGGCGTGCAGCTGGGCCGGAAGACGCGGAAGGATCTGAAGCTGGGCATCTGCGGCGAGCACGGCGGCGACCCGGCATCGATTCATTTCTTCGAACAGGTGGGCCTCGACTACGTGAGCGCGTCGCCCTATCGGGTTCCCGTGGCGCGGCTCGCGGCCGCGCACGCGGCGTTGTCCGTGAAGGTCGGCGACTAGAGACGGCGGGGTGGTCTCGATCTTCGTCCAGCGAAACGGCCAGACCGAGCAGGTCACGAGCATCGAACGCTCGTGGCTGAACCCTGCGTCCGGTGCGTTGGTCTGGGTGGACCTGGCCAGACCCTCGGTTCTCGAAGCGCTGGTGCTGAGCGACACGTTTCGATTCCATCGCCTCGCGGTCGAGGACGCGATGAGCGAGCGGCAGTATCCCAAGGCCGAGGCGTACGACGGCTACCTGTACGTCGTGCTACACGGCATCAACTTTCAGCACGCCGAGCGGTGCTTCGGTACGCACGACGTCGATTTCTTCCTGGGTCCCACGTATCTCGTAACCGTGCACGACGGCACCTCGCGGTCGATCGTCGAAATCGCCGAGCACGTCGTCCGCAACCCGAAGCTGATGGCGGAAGGGCCGGTGGCGCTGTTTCACCGGATCGTGGACACGATGGTGGACCACTATCGCCCGGAGATCGACAAGCTCGAGGATGGGATTGACGAACTCGAAGAGGCGATCTTCGACGATCCGTCACCGGAACTTGTCAGGCAGATTCTGGGCAGGAAGCGGGACGTCGCGGCGCTTCGGCGCATCATCCAGCCGCAGCGCGACGTCGTGGCCAGGCTGGCACGGCGTGATTTCGTGGACATCAGCACAGAGATGTCGTTCCGGTTCCGCGACATCTACGATCACCTCGTGCGCGTGTCCGACGATGCCCTGATGTTTCAGGATCGGATCACGGGGATCCTCGATGCGCATTTGTCGAATGTCAGCAACAGACTCAATGAGGTCATGAAAGTTCTGACGATCGTGTCGGTGGTCTTTCTGCCGCTCATGCTGCTGACGGGCATCTACGGAATGAACGTGCCGTTGCCGCATTTTCCCGGCGGCGATCAGGTCCAGTTCTGGTGGCTGGCCGGCGTGTCGGCCGTCATCACGTTGATGATGCTGATGTACTTCCACCGGAAGCGGTGGATGTAGCCGGAGCCGCGACCGAACATGGGAAAGATTCGCCGCCTGCCCGCCGACCTGGCGAACCAGATTGCCGCCGGTGAGGTCGTCGAGCGGCCGGCGTCCGTCGTCAAGGAGCTGGTTGAGAACGCCATCGACGCCGGCGCGCGCCGGCTGGTCATCCACACCGAGCTCGGCGGCAAGAAACAGATCCGCGTCGAAGACGACGGCGAAGGCATGACGGCGGAGGATGCGCGGCTCGCGCTCGAGCGTCACGCCACGAGCAAAATTCGTCACGCGGACGACCTGGCCGCGATTCGGACACTGGGGTTCCGGGGCGAAGCCCTGCCGTCGATCGCGTCGGTGTCGCACTTCGTTCTGCGCACGCGTGCCAGAGGTGAACCCAGTGGCACCGAAGTCCGCGTGAACGGCGGGACGATTGCCGCGGTCGCGGAGATCGGAGCGCCCGAAGGCACAGCGATCGAGGTCAACGATGTCTTTTATAACCTGCCGGCTCGCCGGAAATTCCTGAAGTCGGACGCCGCCGAATCCGCGCAGGTGTCGCGCATCGTGACGCAGCTGGCCCTCGCGTACCACCAGGTGGGGTTCACGTTGACGAGCGCCGGCCGGACCGTGCTGCAGTGCCCGCCGGCCGCCACGCCACGCGAGCGGCTGTTTCAGATCTACGGCGACCGTGATGATCTTGTCGCCGTACACAAAGACGCCGGTGGACTCCGGCTGTCAGGTTTCATCGCGGCGCTCGCCGATCAGGGTCCGACCAGAGGCCCGCAACACGTGTTCGTCAACCGGCGCATCATCAAGGACCGGACGATCGCGCACGCGATCATCGACGCCTACAGCGTGGCGTCCATCAAGGAGCGAAGCCCGGAGGTGCATCTGTTCATCGAGATGCCGCCCGATGCCGTCGACGTCAACGTCCATCCGACGAAAGCCGAGGTCCGCTTCCGCGATCAGTCCCTGGTGCACGAAGTGGTGCGTCGCGCATTGCTCGACGCGCTCGGGGGCAGCCGCCCACCGGAACTCGAGTTGAGGCCGGACGTGAGGACGACGCTTCAACCGGTTGTTGCCAGCCTGCCGGGCGTCCTGTCGGGCGGCGTCTACCCGAATCGCTGGGTGCCGGGAGCCTCGCGTCCCGTTCCGACGGCGGGCAGCACGGTCAGCGAAGCCGTGAGCACGGTCGGCGAAGCCGCGAGCACGGTCGGCGAAGCTGTGAGCACGGTCGGCGAGGCTGTGAGCACGGTCGGCGAAGCCGCTGGCACGGTCGGCGAAGCCGTGTTCAAACCGATGATCCCCCTCGGTCAGTTCCGCGACACCTTCATCATCGCCGTCGACGATGAAGGCATCGCCATCGTCGATCAGCACGTCGCCCACGAAAGAGTGCTGTTCGAGCGGGTCATGGAGCGTTTGACGAAGGGCCGGCTCGAGTCGCAGCGGCTGCTGGTGCCGCTGGTGCTCGAGTTCTCGTCGTCGGCGTGTCAGACGCTCGCCGAACGATCGGCGGATCTCGAGGCCTTCGGGTTCGAGATCGAAGAATTCGGCGACTCGACGATCAAGGTTTCATCGGTGCCGGCGCTGTTGAACACCGATGACTGCGCGACGACGCTGCGGGCGCTCGCCGAGGATCTCGAAGGCCTCGATCGCGGGGCGCACGTCCAGCAGGCGCTGCGGCGCATCGCGGCGACCACGGCGTGTCACGCCGCCGTGAAGGCGAACTACCCGCTGACCTACGAGAAGATGATGCACATCCTCGAAGAACTTCGCGCGACGGCCTATTCGACGATTTGTCCCCATGGCCGTCCGGTGATGCTGCGGCTCACGCGGCGTGAAGTCGAGAAGAACTTCGAACGGATCTGAATGGGGCGCGCCGCTTACTACGCGGGGCGGGGCGCGCAGCTGCTCGGCATGTGGCTGCTGCTCGTCGACCTCTTCACGGCCGGTCCCCTTGGACCAAATCCGCGCATGTTTGCCGCCGGTGTCGCGGTTTTTCTCGCGGGCTGGGGGCTTACGCGCTTGACTCGCTAGAACGCGGTTGCTAGAGTTTTCATTGCCCCCCAACTGACTGGCCGTCAGCGCTTTCCAATCGACAAGACTATGCCGCGACGTGTCGTGGTCCTCGGGTCACTTGCCGCCGCGATGCTGTGCTCGTTCGCGCTGGGCGTGCTGCAGGCACGCCGGTCCGACGATGAGGCGCGCTCGCGGTATCGCGACGAAGTCAACGCCCTCAGGACGGAACTGCACGAAAGAATCGGTCGCACGAAGGCCGGGGAGGCGTCGGCGACGGCAACCGCCGGCCGAGACCTGCCGCTCGATCCATCGGAGACGGTCCCCCCCGGCATCAACGCGCAGGCGACGATAGTGGCGGAGGTCAAGGAGCAGCTGCGCAGCGAGCTCGGGCTGCTGCCGGTGCCCCTCCTGCGCGATCGCCGCGCCAGCTTCGTCGAGCTGTATGCGACGGACAACTTCGGGAAGACCAACTACGGCACCGCCGGGTACCTCGGGCACGGCTACTTCATCACCGGCAAGCACGCGGTCGTCGCGCTGAAAGACGACGAAGACCCGGCCGTGCTGCGACACGTGACGTCCATCAGGATCGTGTATCGCGGTCACGACGTCGCGGTCAGGCTCGTGGATGCGGGCGATGCGGACGTGGAGGTGCACAGCGGCGACTGGGCGATCGTCCGGACCGAGAAGGATCTGGACCTGCCGCCCCTCAATCTCGATCCGTCGTTCAGCTACGACTTCGCGGAGCCGATCTTCCGGTTCGGCAACGATTACTCGAAGGGGATCATGCTGTCGACGGGTACGTCGGGCAGCGGACCGCGAACGGCTTGATCACGTGTCTGACCGACGGGCACCCCGGCGTGTCGGGTGGCGGCGTCCTCAACCGCCGCGGCGATCTCGTCGGCATTCCGATCGGCCGGATGCAGGGTGACTATCGTTTTTCGTTCATCCTGCCGATTCGCGTCGAGATGTTGCGCAAGGTGCCGGGATACGCGCCCGCTGGCGGTCCCGGCGCGGCGACAGGGCACCGACGTGCCAGTCGTTGAGGTCGTGACGCTCGGCTGAAGCGTCGCGCTCCTGTTCGCAATTTCCAATCCCGAATCCCCAATCGGCAATCCCCAATCCGCAATCTATAATGCGCCCAGAGGTGGACGCATGTGGCGTGAGTTCAAGGAATTCCTCTTGAAGCAGAACGCGCTGGCGCTGGCCGTCGGTGTGATTACCGGCGCAGCCTTGGGTCGTGTCGTGACGTCGGTGGTGTCCGACCTCCTGATGCCGGTCATCAGCCTGGGGATGCCGGGTGGCGACTGGCGCGCGTCGAAGATCATCCTCTCGAAGACCGCCGGGCCCGATGGGAAAGAGGTCATCAACTCGATCAACTACGGTGCCTTTGCCGGCACCATCGTCGACTTCATCATCGTGGCGTTCGCGGTGTTTCTGATCGTGAAGTGGCTGCTGAAACCAGAGCCTGCGCCGGCGACCAAATCGTGTCCTTACTGCATGGAGGCCGTGCCCGTGGCCGCCAAGAAGTGCCGCGCCTGCACGAGCGCGCTCTGATTGCGCGCGGACCCGCGGTTGTGATCCGAGGCATGCGTCGACGTCTGGCGGTCGTCGTCTGGTGCTTGGCCGTGTCCGCGTGCCAGGCCGCGCCGGACAAGATGCCCGTCGTCGCCTACGCACCCGGTCTCGGTCCGGACGCGCGCGTCAAGGCGCTCGCGGACGAGTTCGTCAACGCGTATTTCGATCGCTTTCCCGAGAGCGCGACCTTGTTCGGCGTTCCGGGTCGGCATCACGACAAACTCACCGACAACTCGCTCGCCGCGCTGGAGACCTGGAAGGCCCGCGAGGACGCTCTGTTGAACCAGCTCGGTCAGGTCGATCCCGCCAGGATCACCCCCGGGACCCTGCGGGCCACTTATGCCATCGCGCGTCAGGCGATCGAAGCCGACGTCGCGAAGCGAATCTGCCGTGACGAGCTGTGGCCGGTCAGCCAGATGACGGGATGGCAGGTGAGCCTCGGCTATCTCGTCACCATCCAGCCCGTCGGAACCGACGAGGCGCGGCATGAGGCGCTGGCGCGATGGTCCAGCCTGCCGGCGTACATCGACCGGGAGATCGCGAATCTGCGCGAAGGGGCGAAGAGCGGGTACACGTCGCCGAAGCTCAACGTCCGCATCGTGATCGAGCAAGTGCGAAGCCTTGCAGCGACGCCCGTCAAAGACTCGCCATTTGGAACGCCGGCCGAGCGCGACACCTCGCCGGAGTTCAAGAAGGCATTCACGGCGCTCGTGGCCGAGCAGATCCAGCCCGCGATGACTCGCTACGCGGATTTCCTGGAGAAGGCATATCTACCCGCGGCGCGAGAAGCGATTGGCGTGACGAGCCACCCTGACGGGGCGAAGTGCTACGACGCCAGCGTGCGGTATTTCAGCTCGGTCCCCAAGACGGCAAAGGAAGTCCACGAGCTGGGACTGCGGCAGAACGAGGCGCTCGGCGCCGAGATGAAGGCGATCGGTCAGCGGATGTTCAAGACCGACGATGTTCCGGCCATTCTGCAACGTGCGCGAACGGATCCGGCGTTCAAGTTCAAGAGCCGCGACGAGAAGATTGCCTATTCGCAGGCGGCGCTGCAGCGAGCGAAGACGGCCGTCCCGGGATGGTTCGGTCTGCTGCCGAAGGCCGACGTGGTCATCCAGCCGTATCCCAAGTTCAGGGAAAAGAACGCGCCGAACGAATACAACCCGCCGGCCGAGGACGGCAGCCGTCCCGCGGTGTTCTTCATCAGCGCGTACCAGGCCGAGAAGCAGAGCCGCGTCGTCGACGAGTCGACCGCGTTTCACGAGACGATTCCCGGGCATCATCTTCAGGGGGCGATTGCACTCGAGCGGAAGGACATCCATCCGATCGGCCGCTATCTGTCGAACAGCGGCTACGCGGAAGGCTGGGCGCTCTATGCCGAGCGGGTCGCTGACGAGATGAAGCTGTTTTCGTCGGACTTGGACCGTCTTGGAATGCTGTCGTCGCAGGCGCTGCGCGCGTCACGCCTCGTCGTGGACTCGGGGCTGCACACGCGGGGCTGGAGCCGGCAGCAGGCGATCGACTACATGATGACCCACACCGCCGAAACCCCGCACGACATCGAAGCCGAAGTCGATCGCTACATCATCTACCCGGGACAGGCCACCTCGTACATGATCGGAAAACTCGAGATCAGTGATGCCCGCGCCGAAGCCCAGGCGGCGATGGGCGACCGGTTCGACATCAAGGCATTCCACGACCGGGTGCTCGAGGACGGCGGTGTGCCGATCAGTTATCTGCGCGAGAAGATCACGGCGTGGGCGGGAGCGGCCAGATGACGTGGGGGTCCAGGCGAACCGTCGGCACGACGTCCGTCGTCGTGGCGGCCGTTCTCGCGGCGACGCCACACGCGCAGACACAGCGCACGCACGACCTCCCGCTTTCGCCATCCAGCGTCCATTGGGGTTACTACGACTCCAGGCTGACGCCGGCCCTGCGCGTCGCGTCTGGCGATCGCGTCCGCGTCGAGACGATGGTTGCCGGCGGACTGCAACGGTTGCGGCTTGCCGGCGTGAAGGACGAAGAGATTCCGGAATCGTTGAAGGCAGTCGAGCGCGCCATTACCGAGCGCGGCCCTGGCGCGCATCCGATGAGCGGACCGATCTTCGTCGAGGGCGCCGAACCGGGTGACACGCTGGAGATTCGGATCGTCGCGATCGAGTTCCTGCACCCGTTCGGCGTCAACGCCTTCAGTCCAGGTGGTGGCGTGCTGCCGGACGACTATCCGTACGCACAGCTCCGCCTCCTGCGCTGGCAGCCTGGCGCGACCCGCGTCGACTTCTCGCCAGGTGTCAGCCTGCCGATCGCGCCGTTCTTCGGTTCGATTGGTGTCGCCCCGCCTCCGCTCGTCGGACGAATTTCCAGCCGGCCGCCAGGATGGCACGGCGGCAATCTCGACAACAAGGATCTCGTGGCTGGTTCGACGCTGTACCTGCCGGTGCACGTGCCGGGTGCGTTGCTCTCGATCGGGGATGGCCACGCGCTGCAGGGCGACGGGGAAGTCACCGGCACCGCGCTCGAGACGTCGCTCCGGGGTACGTTCGAGCTTCGCGTGAGAAAAGGACAACGCCTTCGGTGGCCGAGGGCTGAAACACCCACGCACTACATCGCAATGGGCCTCAACGAGGATCTCGACGAAGCCACGCGGCTGGCGACCCGGGAGATGGTGGACTTTCTGGTCGCCGAGAAACATCTGACGCGCGACGAGGCGTACATGCTGTGTTCGCTGGCCGCGGACCTTCACGTCACGCAGGCCGTGGACGCGACCAAGGGGGTCCACGCGTCCCTGCCCAAGGCCATCTTCGCGCGCTGACGAGCCTCGGAGCGCGAGGCTTCAGCCGAGCGCCGAATGCTATGATCGCGCCCTCATGGAGTCTCCGAAATGAAACCACGTGACGTGATTCTGTTCAGCGGCGGCGCGCCGGGCGCGGAAGCCGAGTTCGGGGCGTGCGCGGAGCGGCACGGAATCGAGGAAGTGAACTTTACGTTCGACGGCCACAGGATCGACCGGCACCGCGGCGTGCGGGTCCTCAACCACGAGGAGCTGCAGAACGGCGACGTGAGCCTGGAATACGTGTCGCGGCTGATGCAGCGTCGGTACACGGACGCGCCGACGATTCGCAAGGTCCTCCAGACCATGTGGTATCAGGTCAACAACGGCCAGGAAATCTACGTCGTCGGGACCGTGCTGCCCGACGGGACCGTGCGCGGCGGAACGGGGTGGGGCGCCGAGTTCGCGAAGCTGTGCAACAAGCCGCTGCACGTCTTCGACCAGGAGAAGGACCGCTGGTTCACCTGGACGGGGTCCGACTGGCAGCCGCGGACGGCCTCGGATGGTCCGGTCATCGCGCACGTGCACTTCACCGGGACCGGGACGCGGACGCTCAAAGAGAACGGCAGGCGCGCGATCGAGGAGCTGTTCGTCCGATCGTTTGAGGTCTGAGCTCTAACCCCTTAGCCCTCAGCCCTTCTCTTCTTTTTGACCTCGGCCCAGCCGTCCAGCCGCCTCTTGATCTCCCTTTCGAAGCCGCGGTCCTTCGGCTCGTAGTATTTCCGGCCTTCGAGCGCCGGCGGGAGGCACGTCATGTCGGTGACGGCGTCCTCTTCCGTGTGCGCGTACTTGTAGCCCTTGCCGTAGGCGAGATCTTTCATCAGCTTCGTCGGGGCATTGCGCAGGTGCAACGGCACCGGTTCGGCGACGTCGCGGTGGGCATCGACAGCGGCCCGGCCGTACGCCTCGAGAACGGCGTTGCTCTTGGGCGCCGTGGCCAGATAGATCGCAGCCTGGGCAAGCGCGGTGTTGCCTTCGGGCATGCCGATGAAGTGCACGGCGTCCTTGGCGGCGACGGCGACGGTCAATGCCTGCGGGTCTGCGTTGCCGACGTCTTCGGACGCGAATCGCACGAGGCGGCGTGCGATGTAGAGCGGATCCTCCCCCGCCTCGAGCATCCGCGCGAGCCAGTACACCGACGCGTCGGGATCGCTGTTGCGCATCGACTTATGAAGCGCCGACACGATGTTGTAGTGTTCTTCGCCCGACTTGTCATAGAGCAACTGGCGCGTCTGCGCGGTCTGCAGGACGCGTGCAGCGTCGACCGCATGGACGCCCTCCACGACGGGCGCGGCCGACACGCTGAGCTCGAGGAGATTAAGGGCCGCACGCGCGTCGCCGTTGGCGTACATCGCGATGGCCTGTAACGCGTCCGGCTCGACCCGAGCCGGCGTCGATCCGAGCCCGCGTTCGGCATCAGTCAGCGCGCGGTGCAGAATGGCGTCGACCTCGTCGGTCGTCAAGCCGCGCAGCACGAATACTTTCGATCGGGACAGCAGCGCCGCGTTGACCTCGAACGACGGATTCTCGGTCGTGGCGCCGATGAGCACGATGTCGCCGCTTTCGACGCGCGGAAGGAAGGCATCCTGCTGCGCCTTGTTGAATCGGTGGATCTCATCGATGAAGACGATGGTGCGCTGTCCGGTCGCTCGACGCCGTCGCTGGGCGTCGGTCATCACTTCCTTGATTTCCTTGATGCCGGCCAGCACGGCGCTGAAGGACACGAACCGCGCTTTGGTCGTGTCCGCGATGATGCGCGCAAGCGTCGTCTTTCCCGTGCCCGGAGGTCCCCAGAGGATGATCGACTGCAGGAGATCCCGGTCGATGGCTTCGCGCAGCGGCCTGCCCGGCGCCAGCAGATCCTCCTGGCCGACGAACTCGTCGAAGGTGCGCGGACGCATCCGCTCCGCGAGCGGCGCGTCTGCCGAGACCGCCGGCGCCGGATCGTCAGGGAACAGGCTGCTCATGGTCGATGGGTCGCGTAGCGCCGACGCGTTGTCGACGGGCCTCGTACGTGAGGAGGGCGGCGGATACCGCCGTGTTCAGCGATTCAACCGGCGCCTCCATCGGAATGCTGACCCGCACGTCGGCCTGGTCGAGCACCGCCGCCGGGAGGCCGGCCCCTTCGCCGCCGACGAGGATCGCCAGCGGTCCCGCCAGATCGACGGCGAAGAGTGAACGGCCGCCCCGTGGCGCCGCGGCCACGATCCGGCAGCGATGCCGCCGGAGCAAGGCCACGACGTTCCCAGGGTCCCCATCCTCTCCGACGAGGATGGGCAGTCGAAGCGCGCTCCCCATCGATCCGCGCAGGGCTTTCCACCCGTACGGGCTGGCTGACGCGCCGGCGATCATGGCGCCGGTCGCGCCGGCCGCTTCGGCGACACGGACGAGCGCGCCAAGATTACCTGGATCCTGCACGTCTACGGCGACGAGGACGAGGGGGTCGCGATCGCGGTCACCGAACACGTTCGCCTGGCGGTCCGGGCGCTCGGCGAGCGCCACGATCGCGCTCGAGGACCGAACCGGGCTGAGCGCGTCCATGACCGGCGCGGTGACCGACGCGACGTCGACCCCTGCAAGCCCGAGCCGATCGACCAGACGCCGAATCTCGATGCTCTCGCCGGCCTCGACCGTGACCGCGGCTTCCGTCACGCGAACGCCGGCGGCCAGCGCATCCGAGACCAGGTGCGGGCCGTCGAGCAGCAGGACCCCATCGCCTCTCGCCGCAAGCTTGTAGCGTGCGACGATCGGGTTCTGCCGGCTCGCGATTCGGCGCATGCGCTATGGTACTATGCGGTTTTCGTCATGAAGGACCGTCTGATCAAGAAGTTCGAGGAGGAGATCGCCGCCCTCAATTACGAGCTGAAGCTCGAGCTGCCGAAGGAAATCAAGCGCGCCCGGGAACTGGGCGACCTGCGCGAAAACGCGGAGTACCACGCCGCCAAGGAGCGGCAACGCCTCGTCGAAGCACGCATCAGCATGCTGCAGAAGCGCGTCTCGGAGATCGCGCTCATCAACGTCGATCGGATTCCCAAGGATCGCGCCGGCTTCGGGTCGACGGTCCACGTCGTCGAAACCACCGGTGAAACGCTGGTGTTCCAGCTCGTCATGCCCGAAGATGCCGATGCGCAGAAAGGCATGATTTCGACGACGTCGCCGATCGGACGCGCGATCCTGAACAAGGAGCAGGGCGACGCCGTGAAGGTGGCGACACCGGGCGGCACCCGCGAATTCGAAATCATCAAGCTCATCACCATCCACGACGAAGACGCCGGATGAACGACCGGGCCGGCAATCCACCGTCCCACGCCTTCGAACCCTATTCCCCCCGACGAAGGACCGCGCTGGTTCTGACCGGCACCGGCACGGCCGGGGCGTACCACGCAGGCGTCCTGCGCGCCCTGCACGAGGCGGGCGTCAAGATCGACATCGTGGCCGGCCGGGGCATGGGCGCGATCGGCGCTCTGTTCGTGGCCATCGATGGTGCGCCGCGACTGTGGGAAGACAAGGGATTCTGGCGCGTCGGGGCCGTCACGTCCCTGTATGCCTGGCGCACGCCGCCGCGAGTCGTCGGCCTCGCCATCGGGGTGGCGTTCGCGCTGGTGGCAGTGCCCATCGCGGTGGTCGCGCTCGGCCTCGTCGTGTTTCCGATTGATTTCGTCCTCAAGATGATTGGCATCGGCGCGGCGTCGGGGCTCGTCGGCGCGTACGTGCGGGCCGCGCAGACCGCGTTTGCGCCTGACGCGCTGCCGACGTGGCTGCCACGGCTGGTCGTTCTCGTGCTGACGGCGGGGGCGGTGTTCGTGATCGCGGAGGGCTGGTCTCGCGACGCCCGGGCACCGCGCGGACCCTGGTGGTGGCGTGGCATTCGCGCGCCGCTCTCATCGTCACAGGCCGTGGCGCACACCTGGCGCACCGTCTGGGATCTGCTGCGGGGTGCTGCGCAGCTGAAGCAGCCGACGCCTGAAGATCTCGCGCGCCGCTACATCGAGGTCCTGTCCGACAATCTCGGGCAGCCGGGGTTCTGTGAGCTGCTGATGACGGTCCACGATCTGGATGCACACCGGGACCTGATTGTGGCCCTTCTCGGCGACTCGCGCCGGCGTGAGCTGGTGCGGCGGCCGACGACCGCCGCCGACGAAAGTCGGCGCGCCGAGGTGCTCGATCTCGCGGGAACCGGACGCGAATACCTGGTGGACGCCGTCGCGGCCTCCCTCGCGGTCCCGTTGATGACGGAGCCGTGCTCGATGACCTTCGCGGCGGATGCGTACTGGCGCGGCGAAACGCACCGGCTCTGCGACCGACCCGCGAGCCTGATTCGCTTGATTGACGAGCTCATCGATCTCGGCGCACAGCAAATCATCCTCGCTGCCGCGACACCGGAGACGACCGGTCCGCACACGCTCGCGCCCCCGCGCGTAGACGGACGTGGACGGCTCGGCGAGTACCTCGAATCGTCGGAGGCGTCGGTGCTGCACGACGCGACCACGACGACGGCGGGCGTGCGCATCTACACGGTGCGACCAGTCCACAACCCGATTGGACCGTTCGATTTTTCGGGCGGGTTCGATGATCGGTCGCAGCGGCGGCAGTCGCTCGAAGAACTGATGGCGCGCGGGTACGAGGACGGCTACCAGCAGTTCATCGATCCCGTCGTGGGCGCCAGTGGCGAACGCATTCCGACGGCGGTACGAACGGAGCGATCATGAAGAGCCAGACCACTGACAAAAGTCCGGCGGCTCACAGGGGCCCGGCCACGGAGCTGATTCACGCCGGCGAGTCGGATCGCGGCATCGCCACGCCCCTGACCACACCCATCTACGAAACGACGACGTTCGTCTTCGAGAACGCCCAGGAAGTACTGGCGTACAACGAAGGCCGATCGCAGAAATACTTGTACTCCAGGTACACCAACCCGACGGTCGTCAGCGCCGAACGCAAGCTGGCCGCGCTCGACCGGTCGGAGGCCGCGCTCGCGTTCTCGTCGGGGCAGGGCGCCATTACGACAATCCTGATGACGCACGCGAGGGCCGGCGATGAAGTGGTGTGCAGCGCGGCGATCTACGGCGGCACGCTGCATCTGCTCCAGGACGTGATGGCGAAGTTCGGTGTCGCGCCCCGCTTCGTCTCGCTCGACGAGCTTGCGAACCCCGACTCGCTCATCACGCCGAAGACCCGTATCGTGTGGTTTGAATCGCCGATCAACCCGACGTTGCGGTGCGTGGACATCCGTGCCATCGCCGCCGCCTGCCGCGCGCGGGGCGTGCTGTCGATCATCGACAACACGTTTGCCAGCCCGATCAACCAGCAACCGCTGGCGCTCGGCGTCGACCTGTCGATGCAGAGCGTGACGAAGTACCTGAACGGCCACAGCGACGTCACTGGCGGCGCCGTCACGGGATCGGCGGCGCTGGTCGCGCCGATTGAGAAGGCGCGACGCCTCGTCGGCACCGTGATGGATCCGCATCCGGCATACGCCCTGGGCCGCGGTCTGAAGACGCTGCCGATCAGAATCCGCCAGCACAACGCCAACGCTCTGGCGGTCGCCGAATTTCTGGCCGGCGATCGACGTGTGAGCCAGGTCTTCTATCCGGGCCTGACGTCGCATCCGGACCACGAGATTGCGCGCGCGCAGATGCTCGGCTACGGCGGCATGGTGTGCTTCGACCTCGGCGGCAGCTACGAGCGTGCCGCGCGCACCTACGATCGCCTTCAGCTGATCAAGCGTGCCGCGAGCCTGGGGGGAGTCGAGAGCCTCGTCAGCATGCCGGTGCTGACCTCGCAGTGGGGTCACACTGACGCGCAGCTGAAGCAGGCCGGCGTCACGAAGGGCATGCTGCGGCTGTCGGTCGGCCTGGAGGATTCAGTGGATCTGATCGCGGATCTCGACCAGGCCCTGGGGAGTTGACGAGCGGACCGTCATCTCAGGAGTCCGCTGACCCGCAGCCAGTTGGCCAGCAGCCTCGGCCACTCGGACAGCGCCGGATCGCCCGACCCAAGGCCGGATCCGTGGCGGCCCTCCTTGAAGATGTGCATCTCCGCGGGCACGCCCGCCTTTCGCAGCGCAAGAAAATAGGCGACGGCGTTCTCGACCGGCACGGTCGTGTCGGCAGTCGTGTGGTAGATGAACGCCGGCGGCGTCTGCGCGGTGACCTGGGTCTCGCTCGACAGGCTGCGCGCCAGGGCCGGATCGGGAGACTCGCCAAGCAGTGCGGTCCTCGAGCCTTGATGCGTCCACGGCTCGATGAAAGAGATCACGGGATACGCGAGCACCGCGAAGTCCGGCCGGCTGCTGACGCGATCGATCGGATCGGCCGCGGCCGGGTTGCCCGCGTCGAAGTGCGTCGACACGGAGGACGCCAGGTGTCCTCCGGCCGAGAACCCCATGAAGCCGATGCGATCCGGAGCGATGTGCCACTCGGCGGCGCGCGATCGGACGGTGCGCATGGCGCGCTGTGCATCGCCGAGCTCGATGGGATGGCGATACCGGGGACCGAGGCGGTAACGCAGCACGAACGCCGCGACGCCCAGCGCGTTGAAGGCATTGGCCGGCTCGCGCCCCTCGAGGTTCATCGAGAGCCGCTGATAGCTGCCGCCCGGCGCGATGATCACCGCGGTCATCGGCCCCGTCGTGTTCGGCGGCATGTAGACGGTGATCGCCGGCGTGTCGCGGTCCTCGTCGCCCTGCGCGCCCGGCGCGCGGCCCGACCACAAGGGAATCGTCTGCGGGTCCTGAAGAAGCGGCGCCTGGGCCGGTTGTTGAACTGAAGGGCCGAGCAGGACCGCGGCTGCGACCAGCACGTGAATTTTCATAAGAAGCGGGCTAGCGGCCTGTGGTGAGAGTCCGCGCACACCTCGCTGCTACGGAGCCGAGGAAACCGCTTTCTCCTTCTCCTTTGCCTGTTCGTGCGTCAGGAACTCCTGCACGAGCAGCGAGAGCTTCGCCCCGATCTCGTCGCCGCTCAGCTCCCCGAACTTCTGACGGAACGCCCGCATCGGGATGACGGCCTTTGCCATCGCCCGATGGCCGCCCGCGCTGCCGATGTCGGCGAACACCCTGCGCACGAATTCACCGGCGTTCTTCGTGTAGCCGAGGTTGCGAACCGAGATGATCAGCGTCTCGTTGACGACGCCGGCGATGATGGTCCACTTGACGTCTTCGAGCTGCAGGAAGAAATCGGCGACGTAGGGGATGAAGTCCTCGCGCGGCGAGGCGCCGAGGAACGCGCAGAACACCTGGTCCGCGAGGCGGCCGGTCCGATACGCCTTCATGACGTAATCGAGCCGCTCGAGCGTGATCTCCGCGCCCTCCATCTTGCGGATCAGCGCGGCGTCGGCGAGCGGGTAGAGGTACGAAAACGCCTCGAGGTCCACCCGGTTGGTGGACCTATTGAAGAAGAGCGTGTCCGACTTGATCGCGTAGAGCATCGCCGTTGCCGTCCGCTCCGAGATGTTCACGTCCACGGCGCGGAGGTGCTCGGTCAGGATCGTGGACGTCGATCCGTAATCCGGGCGGATGTCCTTGAAGACGGCGGTGTACCCCGGCTGCTCGGGGTGATGGTCGATGACCAGGTCGACGCGCTCGATCATCTCCCCGAAGTAGTGCGGCTGAACATCCACCATCGCGATGCGGTCGTAATCGCGCAGCGTGGCCGGCGTGATCGCCTCGACGTGGATGTCGAGCAGATTGACCATCCGCTGGTTCTCGGGCCGCGTGATGCCTTCAATCGCCCCGATGATGGCCGTGGTCTTCGTGCGCCGGAGGACGTTCCTCAGCGCCAGCCCGCTGGCCATCGCATCGGGATCCGGATCGTTGTGCAGCATGATGAGCACGCGATCCGCGTCGCTGAAATAGCGCTGGTACTGCTGGACCCGCGCCCGCGTCAGCGATCGGCTGAACTCGGTCAGCAGCGGTCCGCCGAAGAGCTCCGACATCGAGAGGTAGGCGACGTCTGGAAATTCCTGCCGGTATACCTCGGCATGATCGCTGGTCGACCCCGCGCCGACGGTGAGCACGTACACCAGCGCGCCGCCGGCGTCGCGTACGGCCTCGAGGATTTTCTTGAGGCTGCGGCGGCCGTTGTCCTCGATGATGACGCACGTGCTGGGACCGAGATCGGCCTTGACCCAGGTTTCGGTCCGTCGGGGGTCTCCGGCGTTGACCGTGACGCCGGCGTCGTGGAGGCGTCGCGCGAGGGGGCGCGTTTCGACGATGAATTCCACCTCGAAGCCGGGCAGCAGGATTTCGTCGAGCATCCTGATGACCAGTTCGTCCTGGCAGACAGCTAGACACCGCATCGTGGCGACAACCACTGATTATACGCTTCGGCTGGCGGCCCCGCGGCGAGCGGTGTAGAGTGCCACCTTGTGTCGTTCCGGAGATACGGGGCGCTCGGTCGGCGGCTGGTGACGATCAGCTGTGCGGCTGCGGCCCTGTCCGTACTGGCGGTCGTGTCAGTCCCGTCGGTGCTATCGAGCGCGCTCGCGGAGCAGCAGCCGGTTTTCAAGGCGGGCATCGACCTGGTCAACGTGGCGGTGACGGTCACCGACAAGAAGGGCGGACTCGTCGACGATCTCGCCGCGGACGACTTTGAGATCATCGAGGACGGCCACAAGCAGGACATCACGTACTTCGCCGTCGGCGATCCGTCCGAGGGGCCGACCCCGGAGATGCATCTGGGGCTGCTGCTCGACGTCAGCGACAGCATGGAAGAGGATCTGCCGTTCACGAAGACGGCTGCCGTCAAATTCTTGAACACGCTGACCGAGGCGGTCGATGTCACCGTGGTCGACTTCGACACCGAAGTTCGTGTCGCCAGGTTCAGCCAGGCCGAGTTCGCCCGCCTCATTGAGCGCATCCGCCAGAAGAAAGTGAGCGGCGACACGGCCATCTACGACGCGATTGGCGTGTATCTCGACGGCGCCAGCGGCCAACGCGGCCGGAAGATCATGCTCCTCTACACCGACGGGGGGGACACGCGCAGCTCCTCGACCTTGCATGATCTGATGGACCTGCTCAAGGCGTCGGACGCGACGGTGTACGTGATCGGAGAACTCGAGCACCAGCCGACGTCGGTCCGCAGCCTGCAGCGTGGCGTCATGCAGCAGATCGCCGAGGTGACGGGCGGCCAGGCGTTCTTTCCGACGTCAGCCCGGCAGCTCGACGAGATCTACCAGAAGGTGCTGGCGCAGATCCGCGCCCAGTACACCCTGGGCTACGTGTCGACAAACCCGAAGACCGACGGCGCCTGGCGGAAGGTCGAAGTGCGCGTGGTACGAAAGGCCGATCGCGGGCTGAAGACGCGCGCTCGCAAGGGGTATTTCGCACCCATGAAGAAGTGACAACCCCGAATCCCGAAGCACGACGATGATTCGCTGTAGTACGATTGCTGATTGCGATGCCCTCCGTGTACGACCGCTTCAATCTCGTCTCCGACTTCTCGCTCGCCGGCGATCAGGAGCGCGCGATTGGCGAGCTGACCGACGGGCTCGAACGAGGGGACACGCATCAGGTCCTCCTCGGTGTCACCGGGTCGGGCAAGACGTTCACGATGGCGCAGACCATCTCGCGCGTGAACCGTCCGACGCTGGTCATGGTCCACAACAAGACGCTCGCCGCGCAGCTCTATCAGGAATTCCGCCGCTTCTTTCCCGACAACGCGGTCGAGTACTTCGTCAGTTACTACGACTACTACCAGCCCGAAGCCTACATGCCGGCGACCGACTCGTACATCGAAAAGGAAGCGACGATCAACGACGAGATCGATCGGATGCGCTTGTCGGCCACCCGCTCGCTGTTCGAACGCCGGGACGTGATCATCGTCGCCAGCGTGTCGTGCATCTACGGCCTCGGATCACCGGAAGCCTACTACGGCATGCTCCTGCCGCTCGAGCGCGGACAGCGGATCAAGCGCGAAGAGATCCTGCGCAAGCTCGTTGAAATTCAGTACGAGCGCAACGATCACGACTTCGGCCGCGGCACGTTTCGTGTCCGCGGGGACATCGTCGAGGTGTTTCCGTCGTACGAAGAGCAGGGGCTGCGGATCGAGCTGTTCGGCGACGAGATTGACGCCCTCACGTCGTTCGACGCACTGACGGGCAAGACGATTCGCCGTCACGACAAGACGGCCGTGTATCCCAAGTCGCACTTCGTCGCGCCTCGCGACCGTACGCGGCGCGCCGTCGAGACCATCAAGGCGGAACTGGCAGAGCGGCGGTCGCAGCTGGAATCCGAGGGTCGCCTCCTCGAGGCGCAGCGGCTGCACCAGCGGACGATGTTCGACCTTGAGATGATCCGGGAGATCGGCTACTGCCACGGCATCGAGAACTACGCGCGGCATCTGACGGGCCGGAACGCGGGAGAGCCGCCGCCGACGCTCCTCGACTACCTGCCCCAGGACGCCATCGTCATCGTGGACGAGAGTCACCAGACGGTGCCGCAGATTCGCGGCATGTATTTTGGCGATCGGTCGCGCAAAGAAGTCCTGGTGGCGTACGGTTTCCGTCTACCGTCGGCACTCGACAACCGGCCGCTCAACTTCACCGAGTGGGAGGAGCGTGCGCGCCAGACGATCTTCGTCTCCGCGACACCCGGGCCGTACGAGCTGGCGAAGTCGCAGGGCGTCGTCGTCGAGCAGATCATCAGGCCGACCGGGTTGACCGATCCGCCCATCGACATCCGGCCGGTGAAGGGGCAGGTGGACGACCTGCTGCACGAGATTCGTGCGCGCGCGGATCGTGGCGAGCGCGTGCTGGTCACCACCCTGACCAAGCGCATGGCCGAGGATCTGACCCAGTATTATCAGGAACTCGGCGTCAAGGTTCGATACCTTCACTCCGATATCGAAACGCTGGAACGCGTGCAGATTCTGCGAGGACTGAGGCGCGGGGAATTCGACGTGCTGGTCGGCATCAACCTCCTTCGTGAAGGCCTCGACTTGCCCGAAGTGTCGCTTGTCGCGATTCTCGACGCCGACAAGGAGGGCTTTCTCCGGTCTTCCCAGTCGCTCATCCAGACCTCCGGCCGCGCCGCCAGAAATGTCAACGGGCGCGTCATCATGTACGCGGACACGGTGACCGACTCGATGCGTACGGCGATCAGCGAGACCGATCGTCGGCGCGCCGTGCAGGCGCAGTACAACGAGGAGCACGGCATCACGCCGCAATCCATCATCAAGCAGATCGACGATGTGATGTCGAGCGTGTACGAGCGCGACTACGTGACGCCGGCGGCGACCCTGGACGGCACCGAACGCTTCCACAACCAGCAGCAGCTCGACGCGCACATCGCGGGACTCCAGGAGCAGATGCGGGCGGCGGCCGCGAATCTCGATTTCGAGAAAGCCGCGAGCCTCCGCGACGACATCAAACGCCTGCGCAACCCCGAGCTGGGTCTGCCGCGGCCGGCGCGGAGGGCCTGACCGCCGCGTGCTGTCGCTCGTCAATCGCTGGATGAAGCAGGCCGCCCAGGAAGCGCAGGACTACGTGCGCCTGACGGCGGCGACGCTGTACGGCGTGATCACGCCGCCGATCTACCGGCACGACATCGTCGAACAGCTCGACCTGATCGGTGTGGGATCCCTCACGGTCGTTTCGCTTTCGGGCTTGTTCACGGGCGCGGCCCTGGCGCTCCAGACGGGCCAGACGCTGGACCAGTTCGGCGCGCGTCCGGTCGTCGGGCGTCTCGTGAGCGCGGCGATGATCAAGGAGCTTGGCCCCGTCCTCACGGCGCTGATGATCACGGGGCGCGTCGGGTCGGGCATCGCCGCCGAGCTCGGTTCGATGATGGTGACGGATCAGATCAACGCCCTGCGTGCTCTCGGGACCGACCCGGTCCGGAAGCTCGTCGTTCCGCGGATGCTGGCGGGTTTCTTCATGACGCCGGCCCTGACCGTGTTGGCCGATTTCATCGGGATCTTCGGCGGCTGGGTCGTGGCGAGATTTGTGCTTCAGGTGAACACGGGCCTGTACTGGTCGTCGGTCGTCAAGGTCCTCTACATGGCAGACGTCTGGATGGGGCTCATCAAGCCGTTCGTCTTCGGGTTCATCATCGTGACGATCGCCTGCCACGTCGGGATGCGGACGACCGGCGGCACGGCCGGCGTAGGGAAAGCGACGACGCTGTCGGTCGTGGCGGCGTCGGTGGCGGTGATTGCCGCGGACTTCTTCGTGACCCAGTTGCTCATGTCGGTGCTGTACTGATGGACGTCAAGCAGATCCTTTCCGAGACGGGCGCGCCCGTCATCGTGTTCGATCGCGTGCAGCTGGCGTTCGACGACAACGTCGTGCTGAAGCAACTCAGCTTCACGCTCATCAAAGGCCACACGAAGATCATCCTTGGCGCCAGCGGCTCTGGAAAGTCGACGGCGCTCAAAATCATCACCGGCCTGCTCAAGGCGGATGCGGGCGTCGTCTGGGTGAACGGCCAGCGCGTCGATGAGCTGTCGGAACATCAGATGATGTCCGTCCGTGAAGACCTCGGCATGATCTTTCAGGAGGGTGCGCTTTTCGACTCGCTGACTGTTCGGGAGAACGTTGGTTACAAACTGTACGAGGAAACCGACACGCCGATTGCCGAAGTGGACAAGCGTGTCCAGGAGGTTCTCGGGTTCGTGGGGCTTGGGGAGTACCTGAACAAGATGCCGTCGGAATTGTCGGGCGGACAGCGCCGCCGTGTCGCGATTGCCCGAGCGATGGCGTTCAAGCCCAGCATCCTGCTCTACGACGAAGCGACGACGGGGCTCGATCCCATTACGGCGTTGACGGTGGACGATGAGATCATCAAACTGCGCGACCTGGAGAGCGTCAGCTCGATTGTGGTCACGCACCAGTTGAGGGACGCGTTCTATATCGCCACGCACATGGCGATCCGGGAAGACGGGGTCGTGAAGATCGTCCCGGCGTCGCGAGCCAAGGAGCGCGAGGCCGAATTCATCATGATTCGCGACGGGCTGATTGTGTTCGAAGGCGACGCCGACGCCCTGCGCACGAGTCCCGATTCCTACATTCAGACATTCCTGTCATGATTCGCATTGCGGCCACAGTGTCGGCAGTGGCGCCCATCGTCCACGATTCGCGCGAGAGACTAGCTGTATGCCAAGAACCCGTTCGCTGGCGTGGTCCGAGCTCAAAGTCGGCGTCCTGACGATCGCCGCGGTCGTGATCACGGCGATCCTGATCTTCAGTCTCACGGGGACGAAGGGTTTTTCGTGGCAGCGCTACACTCTGAAGACGCGGTTCGCAAACGTCGCGGGCCTGGCGTCAGGGTCGCCCGTTCGCGTCGCGGGAGTCGAAGTCGGGACCGTCACCGGCGTCGAGTTCGCCGGCGAGCAGGTGGACGTCATCTTCGAGGTCAGAACGACGATGCGCCCCCGGATTACGGACAAGTCCCAGGCGTCGCTGGGGTCAGTGTCGCTGCTGGGCGAGAATGCCGTGGATATCACCGCCGCGATGAGCGGAACACCGGTACCCGACTACGGCTACGTGCCGTCCGGCCGCTCGAAGGGGTCGATTGCCGACGTGTCCGAGCAGGCGACGGCAGGCATCGAGCAGATCACCGGCCTCGTCCAGGACATCAGAAGCGGCAAGGGCACCGTCGGCAAGCTGATGACCGACGACCAGTTGTATGTCGAGCTCCGGCAGTTCACGCAGAGCCTGAACGCGGTCACGGACGCGATTCAACGAGGGCGTGGCACGCTGGGAAAGCTGGTCAACGACCCTGCGACCGCCAACGCCCTCGAGGCGTCGCTCAAGAACCTCGAGACGATGACGCGCCGGATCAACGCGGGCGAGGGCAGCCTGGGCAAACTGATGAACGACGACGCGTTCGCGCAGTCGCTGACGGGTGCCACGTCGAACCTGCGGACGTTGACCGATCGGCTGAATCGCGGCGATGGCACCATCGGCAAGCTCGTCACCGATCCGGCGCTCTTCAACAGGCTCAACGATTTATCGAACCAACTGAACGACCTCGTCACCAAACTGAACGCCGGCGAGGGCACGGCCGGGCTGTTGCTGAAAGATAAGCAGTTATATGAGAACATGAATGGAGCGATCAACGACGCGCGATCGCTCTTGGCCGCGATTCAGAAGGACCCGAAGAAGTACCTCAACGTGAAGATCAGCATTTTCTGACGGCTCGCAAGCGAGCCCTGGAGGCTGCGATGTCGAGAGACGACGGCGCGGGGGCGGGAAGCATTCTGCTGGCATTCCTCATGGGCGCGGTGAGCGGCGCGGCCGTGGCGCTGCTGTATGCGCCGCAGTCCGGACGTGAGACGCGCGAATTCCTGGGCGAGCGTGCCAACGAAGCGCGCGGTCGCGCGGCCGAAGCCGCGGCGAAGGGACGTGACGCGCTGAACCAGGGTCGCGAGACGCTGACGACCGCCATCGAGCGCGGGCGCGAAGCCTATCAGCAGGCACGGGCGCGGGAGAACGCGTGACCGACCGCGCGGAAATCTTCCTCGGCGTCATCGCGCTCGCCACGCTGGCGACGGCGCTGGCCCAGGTCGGCGTCGTCATCGTCGCCGGTCTTGCGGCGCGCCGTGTGGCGCGGCTGGCCGAGCAGGTCGAGCGCGATCTCAAGCCGTTCTTCGGGCATCTCAACTCGATCGGCAAGGAGGCCTCACGGGCGACTGCGCTCGCCGCCGCACAGGTGGAGCGGGCTGACGCGCTGTTCGCCGACGTCGCCGTCCGTGTCGACCAGGCGCTCAACGGGCTGCAGACATCGATCGAGGCGCCGGCCCGGGAGGGCCGCGCGATCATGAGCGGATTTCGCGCCGCCCTCCAGGCCCTCCGCGAACTCCGCCAGAACGGCCGGTCCCGCTCGGGACGCGGCGACGACGAAGACGCGCTCTTCATCTGATCCGCTCGGCTGACCGCTTCCGCCAAGGCTTCAGCGTCGCGCTCCTTCCAATTGACCTCTGCCGTGGCGGGGTGTACAAAGAGGCCGTCCATTTCTTTCCGGAGGCCTCATGTCCCTGACGCGAGTCGCCGTCTGCTCGTCGCTGCTCGGGTTCCTCGCGGCTGCGCCATCGGCATGGGCGCAGGAGGGCAAGTCGGGCGCGTTGGCCAAGCAGCTGGCGGCGGCCCTCGACGCGGCGAAGCTCGATAGTGTGGCCGCCAAGGATCCGAACGCCGCCGATACGTTCATCGCGGCGCTGTATTTTCCAGGCGCGCAACTGCTGGTCGTGTCGGCGAAGTACACGGCGCCCCAGCTCCTCGACGCGCGGCTCACCAAGAAAGAGTACCGGGACACGTACATCGACCTGAGCAGCGCGTCGGTGCCGGAGTCGAAAGTGTTCGTCCAGGACGCACTGGCCGACGGTCTGAAGGCCAAACGTGAGGACAATCAGCCGTTCGACATCTACGAAGTCGCCGGCAAGCCCGTGGCGTTTGACGGCGACTGGAAGAAGCAGAAGCTGTCGGAGCAGGACTACCTGAAGGCGTTCGGGTCCGCCGACGATCGCTACTCGAACATGTTGAACGCGCTCATCGCGCAGCTGAAGAAGACATCGTAGAGAGGTTCAGGACCTCAGCGAAAGCCTCATCCTGATAACAATAGACCCAGCGCTCGCCCGGTTCGGCTGACGCCGCCACCGGATGGCTGCTCGCGCGTGCGTGCGTGCTCGCGTGGCGGTTGGGCGACGAATCGCAGCACAGCGTCGCGCCGCACGTCTGGCACGTCCTCAAGTGCACCCAGGTCGATCCAATCTTCACGCATTCATCGCACTGAGGATGCTTCGCGTGCTTGATGGTGGTCAGCGCGTCGATATGCGCGCAGGTTCCGTCCGCCATGGATCACCCTCGCTCCAGTTCCCCGCGGTTCCACCCGGCCAGGTCGGCCGCCGCGTCGTACGTGCTCTCGAGAAACGCCGTCAGTTCGTCGGCCGGCCGTCGCGACGTCCGCACCGCCTCGTAGGGCAGGATGAACTCCGACAGCGCCACGAGATACGCCGCCGCCGGCGGTCGGGCCACCGCCTCACGAAATCCCGCCGGCTCCGGCGCCGCGTACGCGTAGAACACGGGCTCCTCGACTGCGCCGCCGCCCGGCCAGAAACCGTGGCTGATGACTTCGTGCGAGTACGACTCCCGCGTGATCGGATCCGCCCCTGGACGCTCGGGCGCGCGTCGCCCCGAGAAGCGCGTGGACGCGAGATCGAAGCTGCCCCAGAAGAAATGCACGGGGCTCGACTTGCCGACGAAGCGCGCGCGGAAGCCCTGGAACACCGGCGTCATCGCGACCAGTCCCTGATGGAACGCCTCGACCGGGGCGCGATCGTACGAGTGGTGCACGACATCGTCCTCGAAGCGAATCGGGTTCGGGACCTCCACCGGCATCGTCCAGATGCGGACGTTCAGTCCGAGCGCGCGCAAGCGGCTCATCAGGTCGCGGTGGAAGTCGGCGACGGTCCGCGGCGCGAGCGGCAGGCGATCGCCGCCGCCGTCGGAGCACTGGATGACCAGATCGTGGTCGATGAAATCAAACGCCAGCGTGAAGATTCGATGGTCCGCCGTCAGCGGATACGTCGTCAGCCCGCGGGACGTGACTTGCAGCGCGATATTCCAGAAGTGATTGACCCTGGGTGTGGACGCAAGAGCGATCTTGCCGACGATCTGCGACCACATGTGCAGCGTGCCATACGTATCACGCCACGACTCGAGAGGAAGGGCCGGCCAGGACTGGGACATCTACCAACTATAGATGATGAAGACACGAAGAAGGCGAGGCCACGAAGACACGAAGAAAGAAAAGCCACGAAAACGCGAAAGGTACGGCTCACAAACGCCGTCGAAGAGTACCAACCACTATAACCAACCACCAAAAACCAACAACCATGAGCCACAATGTCCGCATGGATCGCGTCAACGGGCTTCACCACATCACCGCCATTGCGGGGCCGGCGCAGGAGAACCTGGATTTCTATGCAGGCGTGCTCGGCATGCGGCTCGTCAAGCGCAGTGTCAACCAGGACGATCCCGGCACCTACCACTTGTTCTACGCCGACGCGGAGGGTCACCCTGGCAGCGATCTGACGTTTTTTCCGTGGGCGCAGATGGCACCGCCTCGCGCGGGGTACGGGCTTGCGATGGAGGTCGGCCTCGAAGTGCCCCTCGGAAGTCTGGGCTACTGGGGCGAACGGCTCGAGCGCTACGGTACGCGCGTCGCGCGCGAGGAGCAACGCTTCGGCCAGAAGCTGATCTCGTTCGCCGATCCGCACGGGCTTCAGGTCGCGCTCATCGAAGCTGGCACCGTCCGACCGTTCGCACCGTGGCACGGAGGTCCCGTCCCCGCCGACCGGCAGGTCCGCGGTTTGTTCAGCGCGCGTCTCTGGGAGCGCGACGCCGCGCCGACCGCCGCGTTTTTGACCGGCGCCATGGGCTTCACGAAACTGGCCGACGAGAAGGGCTGGACTCGCTACGGTTTTTCGAATGCCATCGGTGTCCTGGACGTCCGTGATGCCTCTGACGCTCGACGAGGCGCGTGGGGCGTTGGTGCGGTCCATCACCTCGCGTGGCGCGTCGACGATGACGCGCATCAGATGGTGATGCGGGGGCGGGTCGAATCGGCGGGTGCGCACGCGACGCCAGTCATCGATCGGTTCTGGTTCAAATCGGTGTACTTCCGCGAGCCTGGCGGCGTGCTGTTCGAACTCGCCACCGACGGTCCAGGATTCGCGGTCGATGAAGACGCGAACCGCCTGGGAGAGACGCTGGTGCTGCCACCCTGGCTGGAAAGTCAGCGCGCGGCTATCCAGCACACGCTTCCGCCGCTGCGCCTCGACCTTCAGGCGCACTCACGATGACGACCGTGCTCAGGGCCGGTCCCTCGCCGGCGCAGGCGCGGCTCACGACGATTCTCGTGCACGGCCGCGGCGCATCGGCCGCCGACATCATCACGCTGGCGCCGGAGATCGGCGGCGACGATGTCGCGTTCGTGGCGCCGGATGCGCCGGGGCGCACGTGGTATCCGTACTCCTTCCTCATGCCGATGGAGCGCAACGAGCCGTTCCTGACCCAGTCACTCGAGATCCTCGGACGACTCGTGGGAGAGCTGGAAGCGCAGGGCATCGATCGCCGCCGCATCGCGCTGGCGGGCTTTTCACAGGGTGCGTGCCTTTCACTGGAATTCGCGGCGCGGCACGCCGCGAAGTACGCGGCCGTGATTGCGTTCAGCGGCGGGCTGATCGGTCCACCCGGCACGTCCCGGGACTATGCAGGAGCCTTCGACGGCACGCCGATGTTCCTCGGCTGCAGCGATATCGATCCGCACATTCCCGTCGAGCGGGTTCGGGAATCGACGGCCGTGCTGCGCCGGATGGGCGCGAGCGTGGACGAACGGATCTATCCGGGGATGGGGCACGTGATCGCGGAGGATGAAATCGCGGCGGCCGCCGCGCTGCTTCGGGCCGTTACCGATCGCGATCGGGTTCGTCGCCGAGATCGCTGACGCCTCCCACGCCGGTTACCGGCACGAACGCGGGCGGGTCGCTCGCGGGAAACGAGTCTTCCGACGCTTCGTCCACCAGGTCGTGCGGCGCGCCGGTTCGCCACGGCCGGTCGTACGACAACCGGAACAGCGCGATTACATCCCTCACGTCGTCCTCGGAGCGGATGTCGCGGCTGATCCAGCCTGATGCGGGCATGACGTGATGGCGCCGCGCGCGACCGGCCTCGATGAGCTCGTCGCGCACCTTGATCGGGAGCGGCAGATCGGCGAGACGGTCGCCGTGCAGATGACCGAGCTCACGATGATCGAGGCGAAATTCCACTCCGCCGAATCGATGGGGTGCGGCGTGGACGCCCGGCCAGCTTTCAACTTCGTGACGGATTCGATCAGCAGCGTGCTTCATCGTTCACCCACCAAAAGTGTATCTACGAAAAACGTTATCTGCAAAATCGCAAGCTCATGCTGCGTAATTCTCCGCGTGCGCGCCACAAATTCGCATACGATTCGCGGCAAGGGACCGCAACGGTCCTGGCGGAAGAGAGGTGCGATGTGAGGACCCCCAGCCTTCACCCACGTACCGTCGCCACGAGCTTGTTGTCGATCGTGTTCGCCGCGGCCATCGCGACGAGCGCGTGCGACAACAACAACGGCGTCGGGCTCATTGCGACGGCCCCGGCGGTGACCGCGGTCGCGACGGTTTCACCGAGTCTCATCAATCTGACGGCGCTCGGCGGCTTCAACTGTCCCGGTCACGGGTTCGCGCCGTCATTCTTCGTCATCATCGATGCGGGCGCGAGGTCGCAGTCTATGAGCGCTGCGACGTTTACGCTGCTCGACGGGACGACGGTCGGTGGTCCATCGGTCACGATTCCGACGATGCAGCTGAACTCGCAGTTCGGACCGACGATCGTCCTGGCGAACACGAGCCGTTCGTTCGCGATGCATCCGACGTTCGGCTGTCCCGTGGTCACGCCGCACGCGATGAGGGCGACGGTGAACCTCGTCGATCCACAAGGCCGCGAGCAGTCGCTCACCTCGACGGTCGACATCCGCTGATCCCGGACCGCTGGCGACGAGCGCGCGCGGCGCTCGTCGCCCGTTCTGGCCTAGCCCGCGTCCTGCCGGTTTTTCGACACTGCCGAAACTGCATAGCTCTCGGCGCGCTCGCCCATACAATATCCGCAGGGTCACTGCCGTGGTGGTCGAGACGATCGAGGCGCCATGAAAACTCTTGCGACGCTCACGTTCACGTGCTTCATCTCAATGCCGGCTGCCGCGCAGGACGCCGTCATCACTCCACCGCACAACCTCGTGCTGAACAACTATGACTCCGTCCCGGTTGGTCCATTCGGCGGGCTCGAAGGTTCGGCGTACGTCGCCAGGGTCGGCGATCCCTCGGCTGCGTGGTTCAATCCCGCTGGGTTGGCCCGTGCGGAAACGGCGCAGATCAGCGGCAGCGCTGGCGTCTATCAGCGCACATCGGTCTCGCCGGAAGCGCTGCCCAATCAGGGCGGAGCCATCCAGCAACTGCCGAACTTCGTCGGCTTCACGTTCCGCCCGCGCAAGGGGTATACCGTTGGCTTCGCGTTGGTGACCACGAACGCGTGGATGCAGGAGACGGATACGCAGCTGGTCAGCACGGCGGCGGGTGGGGGCCAGCAACGGTTCGCGTACTCGGCTGATTCGGACTTCGAGCGGCGCGTTGCGGCTATCGCCGTGGGCTACAGCAGCGGCCACTGGCGGTACGGCGGCGGCTTTGCGTTCTCCCTGATGGACCTTCGTCTCGTCTCGAGCTCGAGCGAGCGCCTGGCCACCAGCACCGGTCTGCAGTCGCTAGCGGTTTCCGGACGGACGACCGCGACGGCCGTGCAATTGCGCCTTCAGGGAGGCGTGCAGTACGACATCGACCACTGGCGCTTCGGACTGGCCATGCGGACGCCGGGTGCGACGTTCTACAAGAGCGGCGTGATCACGGTCGACGGCACGCTCGATCGGGGCGCCTCGTCACAGGGCGGGTCGCTTTTCGACGCGAACGCGAGCGCGGAGCACCACCTGCCGTGGGAATTTCAGGGCGGAGCCTGCGTACGTGGGTGACCGCGTCGGAATCGAGGTGGACCTCCTGGCCTATACGCCGATTTCCGCCTATTCGCTGATCGCGAGCGGCGAGCCGACCGTCACCTACACCGACAACGGCAGTGGCGCGCCGCCGACCGTGCTGCTTCGTCCCTTCAACGGTCTGACGACCGCATCCAACGGCGTCGTCAACGTGGCCGCTGGCGGAAACTTCCTCCTGATCAAGAGCCGGACGCTCCGCATCCACGGTGGCGTGGGGACCAATCGCTCGCCCGTCGCGGACGCAGACCAGGTGTTCAACAAGGTGAATCTGACTTCGTCGTCGGCTGGCGTGAGCGGTTCGCTGGGCAAGTTCGTGTTCGCGGCCGGCGTCAACTACAAGACCGGCAGCGAAGACGACGTCGCGCTCCACAACCTGCTGAACGGACAGGTGGTCCGCACGCGGATCGACGTGCAGAACTGGGGATTCATCTATTCCCTGGCGTATCAGTTCTGAGGGCGCTCGACGACGAATCCTGACTTCCGATTCTGCATAGTCGGGGTATGCTGAACGTTCTAGTCTGACGAACGGGGCGGGAGACATGGTTTCATCGCGATTTTTGGCGGCGACCGCATCAGTCCTGACCATCGGCATCAGCGCCTGCGCGCCTGCGACGCGCCTGACCGCCACGTGGAAGGATCCGTCCGTGCCGCCGCCCATGAAGTTCACGAAGATCCTGCTCGTCGCGCAGATGAGCGATCAGGCAATCCGTCGCAGCATCGAAACACGTCTCGCGCAGCGCTTGTCGAACGCACAGCCGTCCTACACCGTGCTCAGCGACGCCGAGGCGAAAGCCGAGGATCATGGGAAGGACAAGATCGCTGCCGCCGGCTATGACGGCGCGGTCGTCATTCGTTTCGCGCGCGTGGACAAGCAGGCGACGTACGTGCCGGGCACGTCGTGGTGGGGACCGGCGCCGTACGGGACCTGGTCGGGCGGATACGGATATGGATGGGGGATGGCGTACAGTCCCGGCTACGTTCAGCGCGATACCGTCGTCTCCATCGAAGCCAACGTGTACTCCGTCAAGCAGGACAAACTCCTCTGGGCGAGCCGCAGCGAAACGATCAACCCCGAATCCACACAGCAGCTCGTCGATTCGGTCCTCGACGCAACCGTCAAGGAAATGAAACGGCAAAAGGTCTTATGAAACGCCTCATCGCTGTACTCGCTCTGCTCGGCGTGTCGCTGGCTGTCGATCTGGGCGCCGCGAAGCTCAAGAGCCGCGCCGACTTCGATCGCACCTTCGACTTCACGCGCGTGCAGACCTGGGCGTGGGACGCAGCCGGACCCGGTGAGGTGAAGCTCGCGCGGAGCTCGGAAGACGATCCGGAGCTCGTACGCCGGCGGATCGAGCCGACACTGGTCGCCGCCGTCGAGAAAGAGCTCACGGCCTGGGGGTTGAAGAAGGCGCCGGTCGCGGGCGTTCCGGACATCCGTGTCCACTACTACGTGCTCGTGACGGTGGGTTTTGCCACACAGACGGCGGGCCAGTTCCTGCCGACGGTGACGCAGTGGGGGATCCCGCCGTACGTGCCGGCCACGTCGTCGTTCGACATCGTGCAGCGCGGCGCGATTGTGCTGGATATCGTGTCCACGCAGGTCTCGCACGTCGTGTGGCGCGGGATCGCGGAGGGCGACGTCGACAAGATCAAGGACGACAACGAGCGCGACGAGATGATCCGCGACGGGATCAAGGATCTCGTCAAGAAGCTGCCGAAGAAGTGAGATGAACAGAAGGAGCCCTATGACAGCCACGAAATCTCTTTTGTGCACGGCGGGTCTGCTGTTGTGCGCGACCGCGGCGTTCGCGCAGGCGAAGACCGTCACGAAGCCCGGGGACAAGGTGACGGTGACTGCCACGATCCAGGCGATCGATTCGGCCACGCGCCGGATTACGTTCCGCAACACCGACGGCACCGACGACGTGGTGACCGCCGGTCCCGCAGTTCAGCGTTTCAACGAGCTGAAGGTCGGCGACAAGGTCACGTTCACCTACTACGAGTCGACCGTCTATCAGCTGCGCAAGAGCGGTGCGTCGAAGACGGCGACCGAATCCGGTGCGATGGTGCCAGGCGGCAAAAAATTGCCCGGCGGGACGATGGCGCGGCAGACCGTGCAGACCGTGACCGTGAAATCGGTGGACATGTCGATTCCGTCGATTACGGTCACGACCTCGGACGGCGTCACCGTGACACGCAAGGTGGAGAAGAAGTCGAACCTCGAGGGCGTCAAGCCCGGCGACAAGATCGACATCACGTACACCGAAGCGCTCTTGACGAGCGTCGAGCGCCCGAAGTAAGCGGGTCCGCCATGCGAGCCTTCGCAGCACTTGCCATCGTCGGCGGGATCGTCGTGTCGTTCGCGCCGCGCGTCGCCGGGCAGAAGCCCGGCGACGTTCCCGTGGACTTTACCGCGAACGCCGAGGTCACGACCGCGCTGGCCAAAGCGACAACGACCGTCAGGATTCATATCGACAGCTACACGTCCGATCGCGATCGGAACATTCTGCTGAGCGCGCTGAGAATGAACGGCTATCAGAATTTTCTTCCGGCGTTCAAACGGACCCCTGTCGTCGGCTACGTGCAAATCAAGGATCAGAAGTGGGATCTTCGCTGGGCTGCACAGACCGTGAGTGGATCCACACAAACCGTGACCGCCGCGACGGACAAGCCGCTGTTCTTCCTCGGTGGCGGCGATACGGATCCGAAGTCCCGCAGGGGGTATGAGATGGCGGTCATCCGCCTCGAACTCGACAGCGCTGGAAAGGGTACCGGCGTCCTGAACGCCGCCGCGCGGGTCAAGCCGAACGCCGACGCGACGAACGTGATCGTCGACGACTACGCCGACGAACCCGTCACGCTCACCACGGTGACGCGGACGAAATGATCGTGAATCTGCTAATCGAGTAATTTGGTAGTTTGGTAATTTGTAATTTCCGACCGTGCCGCGAGCATCCAAGCCCGCCTCGCCCAAAGCCAGCCGTCCGCACATGCCCGGCTACGGGATGCCGAACGGCACGAAGGGACTGCTGCCGTGGACGTGGGCGGAACAGCGTCTGACCCGATCGCACAACTACTGGCTGACGACAAGCCGGCCGGACGCGCGGCCCCACACGATGATCGTGTGGGGCATCTGGGTGGAGGGCTGCTTCTACTTCAGCACGGGCGCCGGCTCGCGCAAGGCGAAGAATCTCGCCTCCAGGCGGCAGTGCATCGTGTGCACCGAGAAAGCCGCCGAGGCGGTGATCGTGGAAGGTGAAGCAAGCACGGTCTCGGATGCCGACCTGCTGAAGCGCATCTCGCCGTTCTATGCGAAGAAGTACAAACCCTGGAAGCTCGACCCGACCATGGGCCCAATCTTCCAGGTCCAGCCGAAAACGATTTTCGGGCTGCGCGAGAAGACGTTCAAGGCGGCGACGCGCTGGCTGTTCGACGTCGAAAAGTGACGATGGTGCCGAATCCGCCCTGCGTTCCGCTTGTCGTGGCCGTTTCCTTCGGACTGGCTGCGAGGACTCGACGTTCTTCAATCTGAACTTTCAGCCCGTCATCCCGTTCGAGCTCACGGCGGACTGGAGCATGATTTTCAGGACGATTATCCCGATCGACAGCGTCCCCAGCACGAAGGGCTTGTCGTGCAGGCTATCAACTGAAGTTCATCGTCGCGTTGCCTTATCCCAGGAAATGATGTCGGCCGGAAACAACCGCCACTTGTGACTCGGCGGCTCGTTCCGGTCGCTGCTGCCTTCTAGCTTCTCGTTGCGGCCGATGCGCGCGGACCATGGCAAGGTCGACCACGTCGCGTTGAACAACGTCTACGAGAGCTTCGATTCGGCCCCGCCGGCGGGTCAGAAGAAGAACGACTCATCCGTAGCGCTGGCGCTGGGCTGGTCATTACTGATCCACCATGGTGCACTTGCAGCCGGAGCCGGGTCGGTGCGATTCTTACAAGTCATTGGAACGCACTTCCGCCATTCAGGAGCCGCAGCTTCGGAGCTCGACCATGCGTAAAGTCTTCGTCGCGTGGTGGTTGGCGCTGGGAGTCATGTTCGGCGCCGCGTCGAGTGCCGCCGCGGCCGAAACGGTGCCGACGCGCGTGCTGGTCATTCACCAGTACGGCATGGACATGCCGTTCCGCGTCGCGTTCGACCCGGCCCTCCAGAAAGCCCTTCGGTCGGCTGTCATTGGACCGCTCGAGATCTACTCGGAAGTACTGGAGCTGTACCGCTTTCCTGCGCCCGACCACTCGCAATTGATGCGGCGGTTCCTCCGCGAGAAGTACCAGAGCCGATCGATCGATGTCGTCGTCGCGGTCTATGACACCGCGCTCGAGTTCGTCCGGACCTACCACGACGAGTTGTTTCCCGGCGTTCCGATCGTGGGTCTGACGACCAGGTTGCTCGAACCGCGAGAGGGCGAGCCGCTGACGGGCATCTGGACCGGATCCAACCTGGCGGAGACGGTGAGCCTGGGGCTCCAGCTTCATCCGGCGACACGGCATCTCTACGTCGTCGAGAGCGCCCTGAGAAACATTGGCGCCTATCAGGAGGCCGCTCGATCGTTTCACGACTTCGAGCCGCGTCTCTCGATCACGTACCTGCGCGATCGGCCGCTCAACGAGGTCGAGGCAGCCTTGCGCGCGGCGCCGCCCGACTCGCTGGTGTTGTACCTCCGGCAGCTGATCGGAGCGGACGGCGAAACGATCGATCAAGTCAATGGCTTGTCGCGGGTGAGGGCCGTGACGTCGCTGCCGGTCTATGGCACGGCACAGTCGCTGGTTGGGGCGGGTCTGATCGGCGGATACGTCTCGAGCGTGGAGGGAAACGCGGCACGCGTCGCGGACCTCGCGCTCCGTGTCGCGTCAGGGACGCCCGCGGCGGCCATCGCGCCGGCGGCCGGCGTCGTCGTCCCGGTGTTCGACTGGCGCGAGCTCCGGAAACACGGACTCGCCGAGTCCTCACTGCCCGCCGGAAGCCGCGTCCTGTTCAAGGAATCGACTTTCTGGTCGCAGTATCGCGGCTACGTGCTCGGCGCCGCCCTCGTCATCGCTGCGCAGGCGCTCCTGATTGGCGCGCTGCTCGTGCATCGGCGCCGGCGTCAGCGCGCCGAGGAGGCGCTGCGTCGCAGTGAGGCGCGCAACAGAGCGACGCTTCGCGCGGTGCCCGACCTGATGTTTCTCTTCAACAAAGACGGGGTGTACCTCGACTATCACGCCCGCGACCCGGGCCTCCTCATCGCGCCGCCGGAACAGCTGCTCGGTCGCAGGCTCGCTGACGTCATGCCGCCCGAGCTCGTGTCGATGTTCATGCGCGAGCTCGCGTTGGCCAGCCGCGACGACGAGCCGCGGGTCGTCGAGTACGCCTTGACGCTCGACGGCACGGAACACCAGTTCGAGGCGAGGCTCGTCGCGTGCGAAGGCGACGGCGATATCGTGATGAGTCTGGTACGCGACGTCACCGAGCAGCGGCGCACGAGCGCGGACGTACTGCAAAGCCGTCAGCGCTACGAGCTCGCGACCACGGCATGCGGCGCCGGCGTGTGGGACTGGAATCTGGCGACGCTGGATTTCTACATCGACTCTGGATTCATGACGATCCTCGGGTACGACCTCGACGCGCCGAAGAGATTCGAAGGTCTGCTCGAATACGTCCACCCCCACGATCGGCCGGTGACCGAGGCCGCCGCTCGCGCGTGCGTGGACGGCAGGGCGACGGTCTACGCGCAGGAACATCGGATGGTGTGCCGTGACGGCTCCGTCCGGTGGTTCCAGTGCCGTGGCACCGCCGTTTCGAATGAACGCGGCATGCCCGGCCGCATGGTCGGGACGTTCTGGGACATCACGGATCGTAAGGGCGCGGAAGCTGCGCTTCGCACGAGCGAGCTCGCGCTGCGGGCGACCAATGCCGAGATTCAGGATCTGGCCGGTCGGCTGATCGCCGCGCAGGAAGCGGAGCGAGCGCGAATCGCGCGCGACCTGCACGACGACATGGGCCAGAAGCTCGCGCTCCTGACGATCGACATCGATCAACTCGGCCGGCATCGATCGCTGGCGGACGAGAACGTCGATCACGTCAAGCAGATTTCGGATCGCGCCGCGGAAATCGCCAGCGACATGCACCGGCTGTCGTATCAACTCCACCCGACGAAGCTCGAAGCGCTCGGCCTAGTGCCGTCGATTCAGAGCGTCTGCCGTGACGTGTCCAGCCAGCACGGCGTTCAGGTCGAGTTCCGGCACGAGTACGTCCCATCCGATCTGGATCCGCAGATCGCCCTCTGCCTGTTCCGCATCGTGCAGGAGAGTTTGCGTAACGTCGTGAGACACAGCGGCGCCAGCCGCGCGCTCGTCAAAGTGACGGGCTCGAACGGTGAATTACGTCTCCACGTGGCGGACCAGGGGCGCGGGTTCGATGTGGATGCGATGGGGCGGACGGGCCTCGGACTCGTCAGTATGCGCGAGCGAGTCAAGTTCGCCGGAGGCGATATCGTCATCCGATCGGCACCCGGGATTGGGACGAGAATCGGCGTCCGCGTGCCGTGTACGACCGTCCGGTCCCAGGCCGATCTCGCGGAGACCACGACGGCCGATCGGTCCAGAACCGCGTGACACCTCCATCTGTTTTTTTGTCATGGAGAACATGACGACGTGACCCGAGCTCTCTTCGCAGCGGTCCTGGTGGCCGCACACATTTCAACAGCGAGCGCGGTGACACACGCCCCGAAGGCAGAAGCCCAAAAGCCCGCCGGTCAGAAGCCCACGGTCGGTCTGCCCGTGGCGAGCAGGTTGAACGCGCAGTACACGGGCGACCTGGACGGCCCAGCCCGGATCGCAGATCACGAACAACGTCGAAGCCGTCTTCGGCCCCGGCCTCTCGTACCTTCCACTTCAAGACCGTGGACGTGGAATCCCGCCTGACCGTCTATCCGAGTCTGACGACCTTCGGACGAGTGCGGTTGAACCACGCGCCGACGCTCAACTTCGAGATCGCGCGGAACCTGTACTGGAACTTCACGCTGTACCGAGAACTACGACTCGCATCCTCCCGTGAACGCGAACAAGAACGACTTCGGCATCACGAACTCGATCGGTTGGAAGTTCTGACCTCCCGACCCACCCGACGTATCTGACCCACCCGGCCTATCTACCCTTTTTCGAGCGTCACTTCGTTCAGGCGGACTGGCTCGCTGGAGTAGTTCTCGAGTTCGACCGTGTTCTTCTTCTTGTCGAACGTGATCTTCGTGGCGTAGGCCATCTTGCCCTGTCCCTTGCCTTCCCTGTTGAGATGAACCTCGATGAGTGTGAACGGGTAATCCACCGTTCGCGGCTGGTTGGCGACCTCCCTGAACGACATGTAGCGATCGAGCGCGAGGATGACACGGTGTCCGCCTTCGGGAAGCGGCGTCGTCCACGTGTACTTGATGTCCCATCCCAGCCGCAGGTTGTTCGGGTCCGGTCCCATGTAATTCGGGAATCGCATGCGGCCTTTTGCGGGCAGGTCCTGCAGCAGGTCCAGGAGCTTGTCGGGACCCTGTTCGATCATCGTCGTGATGATCTTCTGTCGTTCGTCGGCCGTGGACCATTTATCGACCTTGAAGTCGACGACACCGGCCGATCCCGGGCCGATGTTGCTCATGTTGACTGCGAACGCACGCAACGAGAAGGGGACGGGCAGCGCCTTGGGATCCGTGTTCGGGCTTGCCGGCTTGGTCTGTGCGGTACCTTGCGACCCGAGCACGACGATGGCGATTCCGGTGGAGAGCATCTTGAGCAGGGGATGTGGCGTCATGGAAGTCCAAACCTCGGAGAAAGAGTGTGAAAAGACGAGGTGCCTGAACAGTCTAACAGCCTACGGAGCCGTCCGGCGGATGGGCTATGCAGAATCGGCAAGAAGACGAAGCCTGCCGAATGCGCATAGCTGCGGCCCGAAGGCGTCGCTAGAATCTCTCGGCGCTTCCGGGTGAGGCGCCCTTTTCACCGTCCGCGGAGGCGTCCAATGAGGCGATTGTCGAGATTCGCGTGTGCGGTCGGCGTTCTGTTGCTGTGCGCCGTGCTGCTGGCCCAGCCCAAAGATGCGCTGCCTTCATGGAACGACGGGCCGTCGAAGGAATCCATCGTCAGGTTCGTCACCGCGGCGGTGGCCCGCGGCGGCCCCGGCTACATCGCGCCCGGGGACACCCCTAACCCCTAATCCCTAATCACTCACGTACGTATCCATGGACGGCGCTCCGCTTCGCGCCCAGCCGGTGCGCTTCGTCGGACATGCCGTGAACACCGCTGGCGTCGATCCAGCGATTGTAGAAGTTGAACAGCGCGCAGACACTGATCGCGAAGTACAGCTCCTCGTCAGTCCAACCGGCCGAACGGAGATCGGCCAGGTGTTGCGGCGCCACCGACGCGCAGTCCTTGTTGACGATGTCGAGGAACGCGAAGAGCCGCTTATGTTTGGCATCCAGCTTCGACGTCGCCGCATCGCGGATGACGCCCTCGACGAGCTCGGGATCCCCCAGCAGTTCCGCCGCAACTGCGGCGTGGGACTTCATTCAAAATTCGCAGTCGTTCCTGGCCGATGTGTAACCGGCGATCAGCTCGCGCAGTCCTGGACTGAGCGGCGCGGGTCCACGGAGAACGGCCTGCGTGAACCGCGCGAGGTGTTGCGTCGCGTCCGGCAGATACGCAAAGAGGTGCCAGATCTGCGGGTACTCGGATGATCCGCTGCGCTGCATGGCGCGGATCGCGTCGAGCCAGGCGCCGGGCTTTCCACCGTCTTCGACGTCCGGAAGATAGATCGGATCCATAAGCTCGCTCGGCTAAAGTCTCGCGCTCCTTGTGACGGACCGATTATAGTGGTGCCGCTTCACGAGCGCGGCCAGCGGCCGCGCGCAACAGGAACGGAGGATTCGATGCCGCGGCTCGCCCTCGTCGCATGTGTCCTGTGTCTCGGCGGCAGCCTTGGACGGGCGCAACAGGCGCCGCCCGCCGCCCAGGCCCGCGATCCCCAACGCGAGCTCGCGATGAGCGCGGCCGATGGCTTCACCGTGGCGGCCGTTGGCGATTGCATCATCGTTCGGCCCGTCTCGCAGACGCCAGGCTTTGGTCCGGTGGGGAAGATCGTCCACGACGCCGATGTCGCGTTCGGAAATTTTGAAGGCACCGCGCTCGATCTGTCGCGCACGCCCGCGGTGCCACAGGCCGAGTTCGGCGGCGTCTGGATTCTCGGTACGCCCGCCGTTGCCAAGGATCTGAAGGCGATCGGATTCGACGTGATGTCGCGCGCCAACAACCACGCGACCGACTGGGGGCTCGAGGGGATGCGGCAGACGAACCGCGCCCTGGATGAGGCCGGCATCGTGCACGCCGGCGCCGCGGAACACCGGGCGGCGGCCAGGGCCGCGCGCTTCTTCGACACCGACAAGGGCCGCGTCGCGCTCATCTCGATTGCCTCGACGTTCACGCCGCTGTCGCGTTCGGCGCCGCCGGTCGGGCAGGCGCTAGGGCGGCCGGGCATCAACGCGCTCCGCACGACCCGATACTCGCTCGTGACGGCGGACGAGCTCCGCGCGCTCAGGAAGATTCGCGACGAGCAGCCCGCCGGCTCGTTCCGGATTGCCGAAAAAGAACCGCCCGACGAACTGGAGCTGTTCAGCGTCCGCTACAAGGTCGGCAATCATCGCGGGTTCACGTTCCGCATGGACGCCGTGGACGAACGCGAAATCCTGAAAAGCGTCCGCGCCGCCAAGCAGCTCGCCGACTTCGTCATCGTCACGATTCACGCACACGAGCCGGGCAACTGGAGCCAGGAGCCCGCGGATTTCCTGCCGACCCTGGCGCACGAGGCCATCGATGCTGGCGCGGACCAGTTCATCGGGCACGGTCCGCATCAGGTGCGCGGTGTCGAGGTCTACAAAGGGAAGCCCATCTTCTACAGCCTCGGCAACTTCATTTTCCAGCTCGATCTGCTCGAAGCCGTCGGCAGCGATCTCTACGAGCAGTACAAGATGGACCAGGCCTCGACGACCGATGCCGAGTTCGACGCGATGTGGAACCAGCTCGTCTTCGGCGGCGACATCTGGTACCAGAGCGTCGTCACCACGAGCCGCTTCGAGAAGGGACGGCTCGCAGAAATCCAGCTGACGCCGGTCGATCTCGATTACAAAGCGCGAGGGGCTGACCGCGGCGTTCCGCGCCCCGCGTCACCGGACGTGGCGCGAACGATCCTCGAGCGGATGCAGAGGCTGTCACAACCCTTCGGCACGCGGATCACTATCGAGCAGGGCAAGGGCGTCATTCGCGTCGTGGCCTCGCCTGACAGCAGCGCGAGGCAGTAAAGACGAAATGCAAGAATGCAGAAATGCAGGAATGCACAAAGACAGGAATGCAACGGCGACGTCCCTCTGCTTCCGTGCTCGTTTGCATTTTTGCATTCTTGCGTTCTGGCATTTCGCTCTCCTCGCGGCGACGACGTTTGCGCTGGCGTGCGGGGGCGAACGAAGCCGCCGCGCGCTGACGCCAGAGGAAGTCGCCGCAGAAAACCGCGCCATCGGCCTGATGGGGCAGTACCGACTTCGATCGCGCCCGCGAGGCCTTCGCGCAGCTTGCTTCCGCGCACCCCGACCGCCCGGAGATTCAGCTCAACCTTGCCATCGCCACTCTCAACCGCCAGCGCGCCGGAGACGACGAGCTCGCGCAGCGGATATTCGAGGGCGTCCTCAGAAGCCGCCCGGACGAAGCGCGCGCGCGTTTTGGTCTTGGGCTTGTGCTGCTCCATCACGGCAACGCCCGCGAGGCGCTCGGGCATTTCACGTTCGTGGCGGATCGCGACAGGACCGACGCCTACGCGGCGTACTTTGCCGCGCAGTGCCGATCGCAGCTGAGCGATTTTGCCGGCGCTCTCGAGGGGTACCAGCGGGCGTTCACGATCAACCCGCGCCTGCGAAGCGCGGCGTACGGTGCGTTTCGCGCGCTGCAACAGCTCGGGCGCGGGGATGAAGCGCAGCGGATGCTCGATCGCTTTCGAGATCTCGAGACGAACCCGCAGGCCGAGATCGTCGAGTTCAAGTACACGAGGATGGGATCGCTCGCTGCCGTTCGTCCAACCGACGAACGGCCACGCATCAGCGCATCGAAACCCGCCGGTCCGACGTTCGAGCGCGCCGCCCTGCCGCTCGCCCAGCCGTCTCGGGCGGTGTCATGGCGGCGCTTCGACGCGGCGCATCCGGCGAGCATCACCGCGGCCGACGTGGACGGCGACGGTCGCGTCGATCTGTTCATCGCGAATGCGTTCGAGGATCGCGGCGTCGTGAAGAACGCGGTCCTCGTCAACCGCGGCGGCGATGGATTCCTGATCGATCTGGATCATCCGCTGGCGTCCGTGTCGGACGTCAACGCGGCGCTGTGGGGCGACTACGACAACGACGGCCTGGTCGACGTCTACTTGTGTCGCCGCGGCGCCAATCAGCTTTGGCGGCAGACCTCCAAGGGCGTCTGGTCCGACGTCACGCAGGCGACAGGCACCGCGGGCGGAGGAGGTACCACGGTCGAGGGTGCGATCTTCGACGCGGACCACGACGGCGACCTCGATCTGTTACTCGTGAAGAGCGATGCGCAAAGCGAACTTCTGAACAACAACGGCAACGGCACGTTTCGGGCGCTCGGCACAACCATCGGGCTCACCGCCCGGTCGTCGTCCGGGGTCGTCGTCGCGGATCTCGACGCCGACCGCGACGCTGACATCATCGTGATCGGTGGGCAGACCTCGGGGAGCGCGAGGCTTCCGCCAAGCGAAGAAGGTCGCGCGAATCAAATCCTGATCAACGACCGCACCTGGCAATACCACCGGGATCCGGTCTTCGACCAACTCTCCATGACCGCGATCACGGCGGCAGTGGCCGGGGACATCGACGCCGATGGCCGACTCGAGCTGTATACGTCCGGTGCGAATGGTCTCGAACGCTGGACGCGTTCCGCGTCGGGTGCGTGGAGTCCCCAGGCGATTGCGCAATCGCGTGACTTTGCCGGCGCTAAACAGCTGGCGCTGGCGGATGTCGACGGTGATGGAGTGCCAGAGATTGTCGGCAGCACCGCTGACGGCCACTGGCGAGCCGTTCGCCTGTCATCGACCGGCGAGGCCGAAGCCGCATTCAACGCCGATGGTCCGGCTGTCGCAGGGTGGACGCTGGCCGCGCTCGATATCGTGCGAGGTCCGTCGATCGTAGCCATGCCGGCTGACTCGGGCGGGCCCCCAATTCTCTGGCGCGCGGGAGCCGGTCGTTTCGATTTCGTCACGGTCACGCTAACCGGGCAGGACAGGAACGGCGCGCGGCTGCGATCGAATCGATCGGGAATCGGCACGTCGCTGACCGCGCGGACGGATTCCCGTTGGACCACCTTCCCGAGTCTGCGGGCGCAGTCAGGACCGGGGCAAGGCCTGCAGCCGCTCGCGATTGGAACGGGCGGCGAGCCGCAGATCGACTTCGTCGCGATGACGTGGTCTGACGGCGTGTTTCAGACCGAGCTGGCGCTTGCGCCCGGATCCATCCGCCGGATTGAAGAGACGGAACGACAGCTGTCGAGCTGTCCCGTCCTGTTCGCGTTCGACGGGCATCGCTTCGCGTTCGTCACCGATCTGCTCGGCGTAGGAGGCATGGGCACGCCGACGAGCCCGGGCGTGTACGATTCGCCGCGTCCACGCGAAAGCCTGTTGATGCCGGACGGCTTGCTTCAAGTCGGGTCAGGGCATCCCGAGCGGCTGGCGCTGAAAATCACCGAGCCGATGGAAGAGGTCGCGTATCTGGATGCTGCGCGACTCGCCGCGTACCGACCTGCCACCCGGCTGGCAGATCGTCCTCGACGAACGCAAGGCGATCTCGCCTCCCGAAGCCAGCGGTGAAGCCCGGTTCTTCCGGACCGAACGACTTCCAGTCCAGGCGCTGGACGATGTGTCGGGCGATGTCACGCAGGCAATCCTGAGGGCGGACGGCGTCGCCGCACCGCCCGGAAAACTCGACCAGCGATTCATCGGACTGACCGCGATGCACTCGCTGACGCTCCGATTCGACACGGCGATCGACGAGGAGGCAGCCGCGCCGATCTTCATGGCGGACGGGTGGGTCGAGTATCCGTACGCGCAGACGCTCTTCGCCGCGTGGCAGGCCGGCGTCGCTTACGAAGCGCCCACGATCGAAGCCCGCGGCCGCGACGGGAGCTGGCACATCCTCCGCCAGGAGTTTGGCTATCCGGCCGGAATGGCGCGCCGCATGTCCGTCCCGCTGGGCACGCTGCCGCGCGGAACCCGGGAGCTTCGGCTTCGTACGAACCAGGAAATCTACTGGGATCGCCTGGCCCTAGCGTACGCCGAGCCCGCACCGATGGTGACGCGACAGGACCTGCCGCTCGTCTCCGCCCGGCTGGATCGCGCCGGCTATGCGGTTCGGGACCTGAAGGCGGATCGTCGGCCGTTCTACGACTACGACCGACGCGTGCCCCTGTGGGATGCCCGCTATCCGGCGGGATCCTACACGGCGGAAGGACCCGTCTCCGAGCTGGTGGCAGCTGAAGACGGGGCGCTCGCCATCATCGGTCCTGGCGAAGAGATCCACCTCGAATTCTCGGCGCCGGCACGCCCAGTCAAGCCCGGATGGACCCGCCGTTTCGTGCTCGACGCGCGCGGCTGGTGCAAGGACATGGATCTCTACACAAAGGATGGGGCGACGGTCGAACCCCTTCCCGGGACCAGGACCGTCACGTCGGCACACCTTCAGACCAAGTACACAATCAGATACGAATCGGGACGGTGAACACGGAGCGCGAAGACTTCAGCCGGGCGCCCGGCAGAAGGAGCGCGACGGCTTCAGCCGAGCGCCTCGCGGCAAAGATCCAAAATTCAGACGGACGGCCGTCGCGGAATCAAGAAACTCTCAGGAAACTCATTGCGCTCCGAAAGATTCAGGTGTAGTGTCCCGTAAAACTCGGGAGGGAACGACTTACACCGGCGGCGTCAGGGTCCTCGGTCTCTAGGCATTCGAGCGCGAAGGAGGCACATGAGGCGGCTGCAATGGATTGTCCCGGTCATCGTTCTTGGGTTGACGTTCGGTTCGGTCGGTGCCGCCGTCGCGCAGACGGTCAGCACGACCACGGGCGCGATCAACGGCAAAGTCGCTGACGCGACTGGCGCGGTTCTGCCAGGCGTCACCGTCACGATCACGAGCCCTTCGATGCAGGGCACGCGGACTGACACGACAGGACCTGACGGTGTATACCGCTTCTCGGCGATCCCGCCGGGCGAGTACAAAGTCGTCTACGAGCTGAGCGGGTTCGAGAAAGTGACCCGCGAAGGCCTTCGCGTCGGCCTCGGTTTCACCGCAACCGTCAACATCGAATTGCGGGTGGCCAGCCTCACCGAGTCGGTCACCGTCAGCGGCCAGTCGCCCGTCGTCGATGTCGCGACGACGAAGACGTCGACGAACTTCGATGCGCAGCAGCTCTCGTCGCTCCCGAACGCACGCGACTTCTGGGCGATTCTGGCCGCGGCGCCGGCCATCCAGATGCAGCGCATCGACGTGGGCGGCAGCGCCGCGGGCACGCAGACCGGTTACTCCACATACGACACCAAGTCCGACCAGCATCGCCCGATGGTCGAGGGCATTGTCAACACCGAAGGCACGAACGCGGCCGGCTTTTACTACGACTACGGCGCCGTCGAAGAAGTGTCGGTGACGACGGGCGCAAACACCCCGGAAATGCCGTGGGCCGGCGTGATGACGCAGTTCATCGCGAAGTCCGGTGGCAACACGTATCACGGCAGGATCTACGCGGACTACGAGAACGAGAACATCCAGTCGCGCAACATCGACGACGCGCAGATCGCGCTCGGCGTGAAGGGCGGCGGCGGCTTGGGCCCGACGGACTTGAACCGCATGCACAGCTACCACGATCTGAACGGTGACGTCGGCGGCTTCATCAAGCCCGACAAACTCTGGTGGTACGGATCGCTGCGCGATCAGGACGCGCAGAGCCTGCTGCCGAACTTCGCTGTGAAACCGTTCGAAACGCATCTGCAGAACATCACCGGCAAGATGACGTATTCGCTGAACTCGAACAACAAGCTCGTCGGCTTTGCGCAATGGGGGAAGAAACAGCAGCCGAACCGGCTCGACACGTTCCTGATTGCCGCGACGGCCGCGATCCACAACAGCGCCGACTCGACCTGGAACCAGTCGTACTGGGCCCACACCTACAAGGTGGGCTGGGACGACGTCGTGAACGACAAGATGTTCTTCGAAGTCCATGGCGGCCAGTTCCACTATCTGTGGCCGAACACGCGGTACACGCAGGCGCCCGCTTATGAGGACCTCGCGACGAACATCGTCAGCGGCGGCAACCAGGACGGATGGTTCCGCGACATCACGCGCAATCAGGTTCTCGGGTCGCTGAGCTACTTCAAGGACGGCTGGGCGGGCAGCCACAACTTCAAGGTCGGCGGCGAGTTCTTCAACGAGCGCTTCGACGACCTGCGCGGGCAGAACGGCCTTGGTCAGGTGCCGAACGACGTGCTGATGATCACAAGGAGCGGCGTACCGACGGAGGTCATCCTGTTCCAGACCCCATCCGCGTCATTGAACGGATTGTGGACGACAGGCCTTTACGCGTCGGACGTCTGGCGAGTGAGCTCCCGCATGACGTTCACGCTGGGTCTGGTTTACGACAGGTACCAATCCTACTTGCCCGCGCAGACGGGCCCGCCTGTGGGCCCCTTCAATCCAACGCAGGTGAATTTCCCGGCGGTCAACAACTTGATCACGTGGAACACGCTGGCGCCGCGCGCGGGCCTGACGTACGACCTGACCGGCAACGGCAAGACCGTGCTGAAGGCGAACTACGCGAGCTACTGGTGGAATCCGGGGACGACGGCTATAGACTCCCTCGTCAACCCCAATGCGCCGGACTGGTATGGGCGCTACACCTGGGCTGATAACGGAGACAAGATCTGGCAGCCCGGTGAGCAGAGCGCCAAGCCGACGTCATCGTTCGGCGGTGTGGGCAGCACGCAGCTGGATCCCAATCTTCAGGACACGCGGACGCGCGAGTTTGCGACGTTCCTCGAGCGAGAGGTGATGGCGAACGTCGGCGTCCACGTCGGCTTCGTCTATCGTCAGATCGATCAGCTGTCCCAGAGCGATAACCTGAATCGTCCGGTCAGCGCCTACAACGTTCCGATCACCGTCCCGATCCCGAACCCGAACGGGACCATTACTCCGGGTGGGCCGACACTGCAGGCGTACAATCTCAATCCAGTCAATGCCGCGCTGCCGGTCGTCAACTTCCTGCACAACACCCCGGGGAAGGACGATTTCTACAATCTCGAGCTGAGCGCCAATCGTCGGCTGAGCCACGGGTGGTCGCTGAACGCGTCGTACTCGTATCGCTGGAACTACGACAACGCCAACGCCTATTTCGGCCAGAACCTGCGTGTCAGACAGGACGTGGCGAACCCCAACGACACGATAAACACGGTCGACGGCCGCTACGTCTTCAACCTTTGGACGGCCAAGATCAACGGCTCGTACGATACGCCATGGTGGGGAATACGACTGACGCCGGCCGTTCGCATGCAGCAGGGGCAGCCATTCGGCCGCACGTTCCAGGTGACCATGAACTACGGAGCGCAGAGAGTGCTGGCCGAGCCGTTCGGGTCGCAGCAGCAGGACAACATCTACCTCTTCGACGTGCGTGTAGAGAAGTCGTTCAAGCTGGGCGGAAGCCGGTCGCTCGCCGGGTTCATTGATGGCTACAACCTGACGAATACGAACCCGGCGCAGAACATCAACTGGGGTTCCGGCGCCACCTACCTGCAGCCGACGACCATCGTGCCGCCACGGCTGTGGCGGTTCGGCGTCAAGTTCGATTGGTAAACTCGTGAGTTGAGAGCGTGGGGCGAGGGCTCGAGTGCCTTTCGCCCCACGCCAGTCAAGTCGGTCCTCGCGTCTTGCCCCACGTTCGCCGCAACAAAGCGGCCGCCCGCCCCAAGCGTCGTCAGCCCGCCTCAGAAAACGGTCACGTCTGGCGTTGGTCTGTCGTGCTCCTGCTGGTCGCTGTCATTGCGGCTGGCGGGTTCGGTGTCGCGCGATACCTGCGGAGCCGGGCGCCGGCACCACCCAGTCTGGCCAGCCTCGGTCCACTCGCCCCCGAGATCGAAGACATCGTCGGTCAGGCACTGAAGAGCGTCGACGAAAGCCCGCAGGACGGATTCCGGCGGGGCCGTCTCGGGATGGTGTGTCAGGCGAATGGGCTGCCGGCGTGCGCGCGCGACGCGTACGCCCTCGCGACGAAACTGCAGCCCGCCGAAGCGAAGTGGTGGTTCCATCTCGCAGCCGTCGAATCGCGTCTTGGCCGGACCGAGGAAGCGGCGCGGGACATGCGTCGCGCGACGGAGATCGATCCGGCGTTCGCACCGTCGTTCTGGAGGCTCGGACTGTGGCTTCTCGATCTAAATCAGCTCGAGGGGGCGGAGCGCGCCTTCAACCGCGCGACCGAGATCCAGCCTGCGGATCGGGCCGGCTGGATTGGCCTCGCTCGCGTCTACCTTCAGCGCAACGAGGACGCCCGGGCGGCGGGGCTGCTCGAACAGCTCGCGAAGGCCGGCGCGGCCGACGGCTACGTCCTGCAGCTTCTCGGCACTGCCCTCCGCCGCCTCGGGCGCGCCGACGAAGCCGCGTCGGCGCTCGCGGTCGGCGCGAAGGGCGAGCCGCAGTGGAGCGATCCCTGGACCGACGAGATGGCCGGCTTCCGCCGCGGATACGCCGCGCTTCTGAAAGACGCGACCTCGTATGTGATCGCGGGGCAGTTCGATCAGGCGACACGGATTCTCGAGCAGCTTCGGCGGACGAAACCCGACGACATTGTGCTGATGGCGCACCTTGGCCAGGTGTACGTCGCCGCGGGCCGAGACGACGACGGGGTCTCTTTGCTCGAGCAGGTGGTTGCGAAGCAACCCGATCGCTTCGAGGCGTACGTGGATCTGGCGACGGGCTACATGCATCAGAGTCAGCTGTCGAAGGCGCGCGCCGCCGTCGATCGGGCGGTCTCGCTCAACCAGTCGTTCGCGCCCGCATACGAGACGCTGGGGCTGGTGCTGTGGCGAAGCGGCGATCCGCGCGGAGCCGTGACCGCCTTCGACACGTCCGTTCGACTGGATCCCCGCAATGCCAGGGCTCTGGTGTGGATGGGGATGGTTCAGACCAACCTCGATCGCCCGAAGGACGCCATGACCGCATTCGAACGCGCCACGCAGGCAGATCCGACCAGCGTCGATGCCTGGATCGGAATGGCCAATGCCGCGCTCACGTTGCGCGACGTCGATGCGGCATCCGCGGCGTTGAAGAACGCGCAGCGCCTTCAGCCCGATCGGCCGGCGGTCAGGGACACCGCCAGGCGGCTCGAAACGGTTCGAGGCAGAGCGGGCGGTCCCAAATGAGCTGGCGCAAAGCCGCGACACTGCTGGCCTGCATCTTGATCGTGCACGGTCTCTCGATTGGCTGCGGCAAGGCGTCGGATCCGTCGAGCGGTGCGGCGTCAGTGACGCCGTGGTTCGAAGAGATCGCGACGCGGGCCGGAATCGATTTCGTGCACCACTCGGGGCACGAGACGAAACACCTTCTGCCCGAGATCATGGGCGGCGGTGCGGCGCTGTTCGACATGGACAACGACGGCGCTCTGGATATCTATCTGGTGCAGAGCGGGAGTCTCGCGAACGAATCGGGCGGAACGGGCAGCCGGCTGTACCGGAATCGCGGCGATGGCACGTTCGAAGACGTCACCGAGCGGAGCGGCGCCGGAGTGCGCAGTTACGGCATGGGAGTGGCGGCCGGCGATTTCGACAACGACGGCCACACCGATCTGTACGTCACAGGCTTCGGTCGCAACGTCCTGCTGAAGAACGACGGACAGGGTCATTTCGTGGACGTGACGGCGAAAGCTGGGGTGGCGGGTTCCGGCTGGAGCACGAGCGCGGCCTTCCTCGACTACGACGGCGACGGATGGCTCGACCTCTTCGTCGTCCGCTACATGAACTGGAAGGCGTCTGCCGAGGTCGAATGTTTCAGCCTGACCGGCGTGCCCGACTATTGCAGTCCGGCGAGCTACGACGTGCCGTCTGCGTCGCTTCTGTTTCACAACAACGGAAACGGCACGTTCACCGATGTTTCCGAAAAAGCCGGAATCTCTGCCGCCGTGGGCAACGGCCTCGGCGTCGTGGCCGGCGATTTTGACGGCGACGGCCGGATCGACGTGTTCGTCGCCAACGATCGGACGCCGAATCATCTGTGGATCAACCAGGGTAGCGGTCGCTTTCGAGAATCGGCGCTCGCGATGGGATGCGCGCTCGACCAGGACGGCACGGCCAAGTCCGGTATGGGTGTATACGCCGTCGACGCCGACGATGACGGCGATCTCGATCTGCTGGTCGTGAACCTCGACGGAGAATCGGATTCGTTTTTCAGAAACCAGGGTCGCTTCTTCGTCGACGACACGGTGTCGGCCGGGTTGCGTACGCCGACGCGTCCGTTCACACGGTTCGGAACGGCGCTGGCCGACTTCGACAACGACGGCGCGCTCGATCTCTACGAAGCCAACGGCCGGGTCGGTCGCCAGTCGGAGATGTACTCGACCGATCCGTATGCCGAGCCGAGCCTGCTGCTGCGCGGATTCCCGGGACCTCGCTTCGAGGAGGTGCGGCCGAGGGGCGGGACCCGCACACAGCTTTTCGCCACCGCCCGCGCCGCGGCGTTCGGCGACATCGACAACGACGGCGGCGTCGACATCGTCGTCGCCAACCGGGACAGCCGCTCGTACCTGTTGCACAACGTCATGAAGCCGCGCGGCCATTGGATCATGCTGCGCGCGCTCGATCATGGACGTGATGCGATCGGCGCAGAGGTGACGCTGACGGTTGGGTCGCGGACGATCCGGCGGGACGTCAGGGCGGCGTACAGCTACTTGGCCAGCAGCGATCCGCGCGTTCACGTGGGCCTGGGGCAGGAAACCCTCGTGCGTGGCGTGGTCGTCAGGTGGGCGGATGGGACGCGCGAAGCGTTCGGGGACGTGCCCGCGGATCGAATCACGGTGCTTGGGCGGGGAACTGGACGCGGGGTCGAGAGTTCGCGGTAAGGCCAGCCACGAAGAGAGTTCTATCGCGGCTCCGCGATCTTCAATATTCGATTTGTCGTCAAGCCTTGCGTTTCGATTTGCTTCTTCCCTGACGGCCAGTCCACGTCGACGCGCTCGATCCGCTCCGCGTCGCCCAGCCCGAAGTACAACGGCAACGCGCTCTGCGACAGGTACCCTGACTTGCCGTCATTGACCTTCGTGAAGGTCTGCCCGCCGGCGCGGACACGGACCGTCGCGCCGAGACCGTCCCGATTCGATGTCGTTCCCGTCAGTGCGATCGCAATCCAGTGGACGGGACGACGTCCCGTCAGATCGCTGACGAGAATCTGCGGCGCGGAATTGAAGTCGTTGGTGACGATGTCGAGGTCGCCGTCGGCGTCGAGGTCGAAGATGGCGGCCGACCGGCTGCCGAGCGGCGCCATGACCGTGATCTTTCCCGCCTGACCGCGACAGAGATCGGTCCCGAGACCTTCCTGCAGGCAGTCGAGGACGAACCACGGCGTATCCGTGCGCCCCGCGCGCCGCGGCTCGACGCCAAGCACGAATTCGGCGTCCGCGAACCTCCGTCCGAAATCGTTCAGCAGCAACGAGTTGATGCCGTACCGGTGCGGGTAGTTCATGCTCGACGCGATGAAGATATCGTCCCAGCCGTCCGCGTTGACGTCGCCGATGCTGGGTCCCCACGGCCAGTAGTTCTCGGCGCCGAGCCGATCGGAAACCTCTTCGAACCTGCCGCCGCCGACATTGTGGAAGAGCGCGTTGCCGAAGACGAAGTCGTCGGGATTGCCGCCGAGTCCCTCCGCGGGCGGATGCACTCGCGCTTTCTCTTTCTCGCGTTGGGGCGTCAACATCTCGAACATGTCGGAGTGCATGTCGGTGATGAACAGGTCCTGACGACCGTCGTTGTCGAAGTCGAAGAACTTGACGCCCATGGCGCCCCACGGGGCTTTCGCGAAGTACTGCCTGGTTTTGTCGATGAATGAGCGGCCGCCCACGTTCTCGAGATAGTGCTGCTGCCCCTGCATGTTCAGGATGAAGAGATCCGGCCAGCCATCGCCGTTGACGTCCGCCGCGGTCGCATCGCCGCCCCAGCCGGACGGTTTCAGTCCGGTTTCGGCCGTCACGTCTTTGAAGCGGCGGCGCCCGAGGTTCTTGTAGAGGGCGGGGTATTCGAAGCGATCGGGGTGGAGGTGACCGAAGAACGCATCTTCGAGCCCGACGTATGCGCCATCCGGCCCTTTCTGATCGTTCGTGTAGCGGCCGACATTGCAGACGAGGAGATCCACCAGGCCGTCCTTGTCGTAGTCGAAGAACACAGCGCCCGATGAATGCGCCGTGAGATCGACGCCCGCCTCCTTCGTGATGTCCTTGAAATGCCCGCGCCCGTCGTTCTCGTACAACACGTTGCCGCCGCGGACGGTCGTGACGAAAAGATCTTCGTCGCCGTCGTTGTCGACGTCCGCGAAGGAGGCTGTCACGCTGATGCGTCCGGCGAGGGCCACGCCCGCTTCCTCGGTGATGTTCCTGAACCGCCCGCCACCGAGGTTCTTCCAGAGCTCGTTGCCGCCCACCTGATTGACGAAGTAGATGTCGTACAGACCGTCGCCGTCGACGTCAGCGACGGCGATCCCGTTGCCGTGGTCGTAGTGAACCGCCTTGTAATGCTTCCCGGCGTCCTCGACGATGTGATGGACGAAGGTGATGCCGCTCGCCGCGATGGCGTCGGTGAACTGAAAATCGTGGAACGGGCGAAGACTGCCAGCGGCGGCCAACTGAGCCTGCTTGCGGGCCGCGAGCGCCTCGACGCCCTCATCCGGATTGGGCGTACGGACCTCGGGCGGCCGGCTGACGCGCTCGGCGTCGCCCGGAGCCGAGCGCGAGCAGGCGCTCGCGAGAAGGCTGACGGCGCCGCCCACGACGAGGAGACACGCTGATCGCCTTGCGTGGTGCATGGCGTGACGCTACGATCCTCTCCGTTTGGAAGCAAGGGCCTTGTCGCTGCGAACCTTCACAGGCGTTGGACTCGTCGCGCTGATCGCTGATACGGCGTACATCTGGGCGTTTGCTTCGCCGACGATCCACTACATGGCGGCGGTCGTTGCCCACGTGGCGGTGGGCGCCGTCGTGGTCGGATGTGCGCTGTGGCTGCTCGCTCGCGATCGGCTGTGGCGTCAGCCGGCGATTGGCGCGGCCGCGATCGCCATCGCCGTCGCGACAGCCTGCGCCGGCTTTCTGCTGGTCGCCGGCAACGTCCGCGATCACCGCTGGGCCCTTCTGGCCCACATCGCTGCGGGCTGCGCGGCCGTCCTGGCGGTCATGCCGTATGCGGCGCGGCTCGCGCGGCGCGACGGCGGCGAGCGATCGTTCGGCCTGGCGTTCCAGGCAGGGGCGATTCTCCTGGCCGTCTTTCCCGCGAGTGCCTGGACGTACGCCGCCACGCATCCGAATCCCGACGACCGCATCGTCAATCCTCGCGTGACGCCGATGTCGATGCAGGCCGAGGGGGGCGGACCGACCTCGCCGTTTTTTCCGTCATCGGCGCAGACGACGGTCGGTGGGACGATTCCGGCGGATTTCTTTACCGAGTCGGAAACGTGCGGCGAGTGTCATCGGGACATCTATGAGCAGTGGAAAGGCTCGATGCATCACTTTGCATCGTTCAACAACCAGTTCTACCGGAAATCGATCGAGCACATGCAAGCGGTCGTCGGCACGCAGCCGAGCAAGTGGTGCGCCGGCTGTCACGACCACGCCGTCTTTTTCAACGGGCGGTTCGATCGACCGATTTCCGAACAGATCGACACGGTGGAAGCGCGCGCGGGCCTCGGATGCACGTCATGCCATTCGATTGTCCGCGTCGGCAGCAGCATGGGGAACGGAGACTTCACGGTCGAATACCCGCCGCTCCATCGCCTCGCGTCGAGCCGCAATCGGCTCGTTCACGCCGTCGATCGATTCCTGACCTATCTCGATCCGGAGCCGCACCGACGCACGTTCATGAAGCCGTTCGTCCGACAGGATTCGGCCGAGTTCTGCGCGTCGTGTCACAAGGTGCACCTGGACAAACCCGTCAACGACTACCGCTGGTTCCGCGGCTTCAACGACTACGATGCCTGGCAGGCGAGCGGCGTGTCGGGCCAGGGCGCGCGATCGTTCTACTATCCTGCCCAGAAGCAGTCGTGCGTCGATTGCCACATGCCGCCGGCGCAGTCGGCGGATCCCGGACATCACGCGGACGGGACGGTTCACTCACACAGGTTCGCCGCGGCCAACACCGCGGTGCCATTCGTGAACCACGATCGGACGCAGTACGCGGAAACCGAGCGGTTCCTGACATCCGGGTTCATCAGCGTCGACATCTTTGCCGCCTCACCGGTTGACGAAAAGGCATCGGGCACGCCCATGCTCCGGCGGCCGGCGGATGCCGTGCGGGCGTTATCGAGCTTCGCGGTCGGCGAGGAAGCGGAGGTTGGGCAGCCGGCGACCATGCGCAACGTTAGCGAGGTCGCGGCCCCCCTGGACAAGGCGCAGCCGCGGGTCGCGCCGGGATCCACCGTCCGTGTCGATGTCGTCGTTCGCACGCGGAAGATCGGTCATTTCTTTCCCGGCGGGACGGTCGACGCATTCGACGTCTGGCTGGAACTCGAGGCTCGCGACAGGGCGGGCCGGACGATCTTCTGGAGCGGGCGCGCGGCGAACGATGGTAAAGGGCCCGTCGAGACAGGCGCGCACTTCTACCGATCGTATCAGCTCGATGGCGAGGGAAATCCGATCAACAAGCGAAACGCGTGGCAGACGCGAAGCGCGCTGTACGTCAAGCTCATCCCGCCGGGCGCGGCCGACGTCGCGCATTTTCGGATCAGGATTCCGTCCGACGTTCAGGGTCCGGTCTCGTTGACCGCGAAGTTGAATTACCGCAAGTTCGCGCACTACTACACGCAGTTTGCCTTTGCCGGACAGCCCAGGCCCGATCAGTCAGCGTCGCTCGTCGGACCTGGTTTCGACAACCGGGAGTGGTCGTTCGACGCCGCACACATTCCTGCGAATGTGTCGAGCGAGATTCGCGATCGGATTCCGGATGTGCCGACGGTCGTGGTGGCCGAGGCCACGAGCAGCCTTCCCGTGGGCGGGGCGACGATGTGGACCCCGATGACGACGCAGGCGGACCGCGAGCGCTGGAACGACTGGGGTATCGGCCTGCTCCTCCAGGGCGATCTCAAGGGTGCCGAGTACGCGTTCAGACAGGTGACCAGGGCGGAGCCCGGATACGCGGATGGATGGCTGAACGTCGCGCGCGCGCTCATCCAGGAGGGGGAGACCGACGCCGCGAAGCCGTTCATCGCTGAAGCGCTCAGGCTCGATTCATCGCTCGGCCGGATTCATTACTTCAAGGCGCTCGTCGAGAAGGCCGACGGTGACTACGATGCGGCACTGCGCTCGCTCGAGACGACGGCTGCGACCTATCCCCGCGACCGTGTCGTCCTCAATCAGATTGCCAGGATTCGCTTCCTTGCGCGCCGCTTCGACGAAGCGTTGAACGCGCTGGACCGCGTGCAGGACGTGGACCCTGAGGACCTGCAGATGCACTACACGGCGATGCTCTGCTATCGCGCGCTGGGCAGAAGCGAGCTGGCCGCCCGCGAGGAGGCCCTGTTCCTTCGATTCAAGGCCGACGAGGCGTCACAGGCCATCACGCACTCCCGCCGGACGGTCAGTCCCGAGGACAACAACGAGCGCCAGTTGATTCACGAGCACGAGACCGTGCCGCTCGGACGCCAGCCGTGAAAAGGCTCGTCGTCGCACTCGCGGCGTCGGCGGCCTGCACGCTGGCTGCGGCGCCGGCCGGTGTCACGTTCACCGACGTCACCTCGACGGCGGGGATCCACTTCACGCACAACAGCGGAAGGTCCGGCAAGCGCTACCTGCCGGAAACACTCGGATCCGGTTGCGCCTTTCTCGACGTCGACGGCGATGGATGGATCGACATCCTCTTCGTCAACGGCACGGACTGGAATTCACGTGCCGCCGCGTCGACCGCCGCGCTTTACAGGAACAACGGCCACGGAGGCTTCATCGACATCACGCGCGGCAGCGGGCTTGACGTCGCGATCTACGGCATTGGCGTCGCCGTCGGCGACTACGACAATGACGGCCGCGAGGACGTGTACGTCACGGCGCTCGAGGGAGACCGGCTATTTCACAATGAGGGAGGCGGGAAGTTCCGCGACGTCACCGCCGCATCCGGAATCAGCAACACGAGCTTCGGCACGAGCGCGGCGTGGCTGGACTACGACAAGGACGGGAAACTCGATCTCTTTGTCGCCAACTACGTCCAGTGGAGCGCAAAGACGGACCTCTGGTGTTCGCTCGACGGCTCCACGAAATCGTATTGCACGCCGGAGTCGTATCGTGGGACCTCGTCACGCCTGTTTCACAACCTTGGTGGAGGCCGCTTCGAAGACGCCGGCAGTCGCGCCGGCATCAGCGATCCGACCAGCAAGTCGCTCGGCGTCACCATCCTCGATTACGACGGCGATGGGTGGCCCGACATCTTCGTCGCGAACGACACGCAGCCGAACAAGCTGTATCGGAATAACCGGAATGGTACGTTCACAGACGAAGGCACGAAGTCGGGCGTGGCCTACAGCGAAGAAGGCATCGCGCGCGGGGCCATGGGCGCCGACGCAGCCGACTACGATCGGTCCGGCCGCCCGCATCTGCTGGTCGGGAATTTCTCGAATCAAATGCTCGGGCTGTACCACAACGACGGCAACGGGCTGTTCGTGGACGAAGCGCCGAAGTCCGCCGTTGGTCGCGCGAGCCTTTTGTCGCTCACGTTCGGCGTGTTCTTCTTCGACTACGATCTCGACGGGCTTCCGGATATTCTCGCGGCGAACGGTCACATCGAGCAGGAGATCAATCGCGTCCAGCCTCGCGTGCAGTATCAGCAGCCGCCGCTGTTGTTTCGAAATGCCGGCCGCGGCCGCTTCGACAACGCGAGCGGGGCGGTCGGCGCGCAGTTCGCGAGGTCGATCGTCGCGCGCGGAGCGGCGTACGGGGACTACGACGGCGACGGCGACCTTGATGTCCTCATCACGACGAACGGCGGACCCGCGTATCTGTTTCGCAACGATGGCGGGAACGCCAACAACTGGATTGCGGTCCGGACGCGCGGTGTGAAGTCCAACCGTGACGGCATCGGCGCCGTCGTGCGGGTGGAAAGCGCGTCCGGGAGGCAGTGGAACATGGTACGCAGCGGATCGAGCTATGCGTCGCACAGCGACCTGACGCTCACGTTCGGCCTTGGCCGAGACAGCGTGGCGTCGTCGATCGAAGTGGAATGGCCGAGTGGAATCAAAGACAGGGTCACCTCTGCTGCCGCGGGCAGGCTGATTACGATCGAGGAAGGCAAGGGGATTGTCCCTGCGATCGGCGGGAGGAGTCCGAAGTGAGCTCAAGGGTATCCCGGGTCGTCCGCCTCGCGTTGCTGGTGCCGGCCGCAGCGTGGCAGGTTGGCGCGCAGGCTCCGATGCCATCGCAGGATATGGAACACCCGCAGGGGACCAATGCCGGCATCTACGCGTTCACAGGACGTTGCGCAAGCTGCCACGACGCGAGGGCGGACGGCGCGCCCGACAGGTACCTGCTCAACCGGCGCACGCCCGAAGAAGTCCTGGCATCGATGACAACCGGCACAATGGCGCGATATGCGAACGGGCTGACGGACTACGAGAAGCGCGTGGTCGCCGTGTACGTGGGGGGACGGCCGCTGGGATCGGCGGCGACGGGTGATGCGTCGCTGATGAAGAACCGCTGTGAGAGTCGTCGGTCCTTCCAGCCGTCACCGGGCGGTGCGTGGAACGGCTGGGGCTTCGACCAGGCGAACTCGCGCTTTCAGCCCGCCCCTGCGCTCGCTGCGGGGGACGTCCCGCAGTTGACGCTGAAATGGGCGTTCGGCTTTCCAAACGGCAACTCCGCGTACGCCCAGCCGGTCGTCGTCGGCGGCCGCGTGTTCGTCGGCGCCGACACTGGCTTCGTGTACGCGCTCGACGCGACGAGTGGATGCATTTACTGGTCGTTTCGAGCTGCCGCCGGCGTGCGCACGGCCGTCAGCATCGGCGAGGGAAGCAGGGCGCATCGATGGCTCGGCTACTTCGGCGACGTGAAGGGCAATGTGTACGCGGTGGATGCGGAGACCGGCGTCCAGGTGTGGAAGGAGCGGATCGACACGCATCCGGTCGCGCGAGTGACTGGTGCGCCGACGCTCGCGGCCGGACGACTCTACGTTCCGATGTCGTCACTCGAGGAATCCGGCGCCGGGAACCCGAGCTATCCGTGCTGCACGTTCCGCGGCGGTGTCGTGGCGTACGACGCAGTCTCCGGTCGTCGTCTCTGGAAGTCGTACACGATCCAGCAGGAGCCCATCCCGCTGAAGAAGACGTCGAAGGGCACACAGCTGTGGGGCCCGGCCGGCGCGGGCGTCTGGTCGTCGCCCACGGTGGATCTCAAGCGGCGCGCCGTGTATGTCGCGACCGGGAACGCGTACACCGAGCCCGCGGCGGACGCATCGGACGCGGTGGTCGCATTCGATCTCGACACCGGCGCGCGCCTCTGGACCCGTCAGGTGATGGCGAACGACGCGTACGTCCGCGATTGCCCTGGCAAGTACCGCCCGAACGTGCCAACCGACAACAAGTCGGAGACGTGTCCGGACGATCTGGGACCAGACATGGATTTTGGTAACGCGCCAATTCTTCGTTCGTTGCCCGGGGGGCGATCGCTCATCGTCATCGGCCAGAAGGACGGCCACGCCTGGGCGCTCGATCCGGACAAGAAGGGCGCGGTCGTCTGGAGCCGACAAGTTGGGCTCGGCATCGACAACGGCGGCGGTGCCATCATGTGGGGCTCGGCGGCCGACGACCGGCTCGCGTATTTTCCGATCGTCAGGAGCAGTCAGCCTCTTGGCCTCGCGGCGCTGGGGCTGGAGAACGGCGAGATCGCGTGGCGCGCGTCACCGCCGGACGGCGGCGCCGCGCCCGTCACGGTCATCCCCGGCGTCGTGTTTTTCGGATCAAGTGAAGGAAAGATCTACGCGTACTCGACGGTCGACGGCAAGGCGCTGTGGCAGTACAACACCGCTCGCGCGTTCGAGACGGTGAATGGCGTGCTGGCCGCCGGGGGCACCATCAATTCCGCAGGACCGGTTGTCGCTGGCGGAATGGTGTTCGTGCCGTCAGGATATTCGGACCTCGGCGCGGGCGCCCGTGGCAACGTACTGCTGGCATTTGGGACACGATAGCCTCGAGCTCCGTCGGCCATCTCCACAGGGCTTCGATCAGTGACGGCAACCCAATTCTTTGCGTTTCGTGCCTTTGTGGCTGACGACTTCGTGTCTTCGTGCGCTTGTCGTCAGGCCCCACTAGGGTGCCGAGGCCGCACTCAAGGTTGGCCGGGCGCCAGGTAGATTAGATGACGACCGCGAATCAACGCGTCGATGCCGGCGCCAGCGGCACTCGTGATTGCCACGGCAAGGACGCGCTGACCCACCTGAGAATTCGCACACAACTGCTGCGGATTGTTCGTGCAGTGCTCGTATGTCGGGTCGGCAATGAGCATACCGCCAGTTCCCACAGCGGCGCCGATCAGTAAGCCATTCCACAGCGAATCGCCGTAGCGCTGCACTTGACGGATGCTGTCGTGTTCCATGCGATGCCGAATGCCGTTGACGTCAAGGACCAGTGCGGACGGCGATACGTCGACAACCTTTCCCTTCGTCTCGCTCCCGGTGGTATCAATAACGAACACGGTATTTCCAGAGTGCAGAAGTCGCTGCAAGTCTGAAAAGGAGCGCGCCGGCTGGCGGGCGGCACAACCTCCGGCCACGACGAGAGTCAACGTGCAAAGCAACACAGCCTGCGCCCTGTGCCTATGGGCTCGGCTCAGCATGACAGTGCCACGTTCACGATCTTCCGCTTCCGTGCCTCGAGCCTCTGTGTCTTCATGGCGCTTGTCGTCAGGGTGTCCGATCGCGCATCTTCGAATCAGTCGCTAGCCCACCCTTGTAGACAACGCCGTCCTTGACGACGACCTCGACGTGCGAGAGCGCGGTGATGTCGAAGAGCGGATTGCCGTTGACGACGATGATGTCGGCGATCTTGCCGGGCTCGATCGACCGAGGTCACGCGCCTTGCCGATGATCTGCGCGTTGACACGCGTCGCCGCCGCGATCGCGCGCGACGGCGTCATTCCCATGTCCACGTGGACCTTGATCTCCCGCCACAGCGCCTCGCTGTGAAAGTTCATCGGCGTGCCCGAGTCGGTGCCCATGCCCATCACGGCGCCTGATTCGATGAACTGCTTGACGCCGCGCTCGCGGAACAGCATCTCGCGATCCGTCCGCTGAAAGTAGCCGAGCGTCCACCAGTTCCTGAGCGAGTCCTGTACTTCGGCATAGATATCGGGTCCGAACGCTCTCTTCAGATCCGGATCCTGCAGCCGCTCGGGAAACTCGGCCGTGTCGGGGTAGACCCACGCGCGATGCGCGGCAGTCACAACGACCGGACGGCCCGCGTTGACGATGTCGATAATGAGCTCCTTGCTGTACGGTGGCGCCGTGCCGGCGGATCCGGCGTGCTGCAGCACATCCACACCAGCTTCGAGCGCGTGACGGACATCCGGCTCGGCATACACGTGGGCGTAGACGCGCAGCTGACGTCTATGCGCCGCTTCGACGATCGCCTTATAGTCCTCGAGCGTCAGGCCTGCGTGCGCCTTGATGTGGTCGACACCAGCCGCGGCCAGTCGCTCGACTTCCCGTGCGGCTTCCGCTGACGTCGAGATGCTCAGGCCGCCAAACCCGACCTGCATTGCACCGGTGACCGCCGGCCCGGTCAGCCGCGCGATCCACGGGCCGCTGACGAATGTCCTCGTTCCGACGACGTCGCCTTTGTTGATGCGCTCGCGGATGCGAAGGCTCGCCTCGAGCGGCGCGCCGAGATCGATTGTCGTCGTCACGCCGGCCATCAGGAGCTGTCTGGCCGAGATTTCCATGACGCGCGTGAGCATCGCCTGGCCACCGTGGCTGTCGATCCAAGGGAACCACGTGTCGTAGCTTCCGTGGCCGAGCACGATGAGGTGGCCGTGCGTTTCGATGAGGCCCGGCAGCATGACGCGTCCGCTCGTGTCGACGAGGGTTGCGTCCGGAGGGATTTTCACCTCTGAGGCTGGACCGACGGCGACGATCCGGCCCCCCTCGACGACCACCGCTGCGCGATGAATCGGCGGGACCTCGTAGCCCGTCAGAAGCATGCCGCCGACGAGCGCCAGCTTTCTGCCGGTCTGAGCGGATCGGGACCCGATCTGCTGCTGTGCCGACACGGTGACCATGCCGACGGCCACTGTGACCAGGACGGCAACGGACGGAATCGACGTTCGCATGGAGAATCTCTACCACGTTTGCCGCGACGCCGACGTGATATTCTCGCGCTCGCTCACCCAGGCGAGCATCTCGTTCACTGTCTGCGGAGGTCGCCATGCCGATTCGTCACCTCCGGATTGCCGTCGCCGCCACAGGCTTCGTTGTCTGGTTGAACGTGCCGCACGCCGCGGAGCAGGGCGCGGGCGGCGTCGCTGTCATGCGCGACGTCATGGTTCCGATGCGGGACGGCGTCCGGCTCGCCACCGACATCTATCTTCCGACGCGCGACGGTGCGGTTGTCGCCGATCGCCTGCCGACGATCCTCGAACGCACGCCGTACAACAAGACGGGCAGCGAGCGTGAGGGCCGCTATTTCGCCGAGCACGGCTACGCGTTCGTGTCGCAGGACGTCCGTGGCCGGTATCGCTCCGACGGAGTCTGGCGGATGACGAACGACGACGGGCGGGACGGGGCGGATCTGTGCGACTGGGTCGGCCGGCAGCCCTGGTCGAACGGCAGCATCGGGACGATGGGGACGTCCTACGTCGGCGGGACGCAGCACGCGATCGCGCTCGAGAAGGCGCCGAATCTGAAGACCGCGATTCCCGTCGACGCGATGTCGAATTACGGGTTACCAGAGCATGCGCAACGGCGGCGCCTTCGAGCTCCGCTGGTTCAACTGGATCGTGGCCATGGCAGCGCCGCAGGGAAGTCATGAAGCGCGCGACCCGGTCAAGGCCGCGGCGCTGTCGGAGATGGCTGAGAACAAGCGCGCGTACCTGCAGCAGCTGCCGATCCGCAGGGGCACGACGCCGCTGCAGATTGCGCCGGAGTACGAAGACTGGCTCGTCGACGCGCTCGGTCACGGGCCGAACGATGACTTCTACGCGCAGAACAACATCGTCGATCACACGGACCGCTACAAGGACATGCCCGTGTACCTCGTCGGCGGCTGGTACGACTCCTGGGCCGGCAACACGCACGCAACTACCAGGCGCTGAGCAAGGCGATCAAGGGTCCCGTGTATCTGATCATGGGGCCGTGGATTCACGGTCAGCAGTCGATGTCCGCGCACGGCCAGATAAGTTTCGGGAAGGACGCCGCGGTCGCCGATCCGCTCGGCTGGCGGCGCGAGTGGTTCGATCACTGGCTGAAGGGCGCCACGAATTCCGTCGGCCGCTCGGCACCATTCGCCACACCGGTGCGGATCTTCGTGATGGGCGGCGGCGACGAGATGAAGGGCGAGGGTGGCCGCCACAATCACGGCGGGGCGTGGCGCGAGGAGCGTGAGTGGCCGCTCGCGCGCACGCGATACACGAAGTACTACGTCCGCGAAAACGGCGCGCTGTCGACGGTCGCGCCCGACGCGGCCAATGCGTCCGCCACGTACGCGTTCGATCCGAAGGATCCCGTGCCGACCATCGGCGGCAACATCTCGTCGGCCGACGGGATCATGTTGCAAGGGGCGTGGGACCAGCGCGGCGGACCACACGTCTGGAATGGGCAGACGCCGATTCCGCTGTCGGCGCGCAAGGATGTGCTGGTGTTCCAGACCGAGCCGCTCGACTCGGATGTCGAGGTCACCGGCGAGATTGAGGTCAAGCTGTGGGCGTCGTCGTCTGCGCCGGACACCGATTTCACTGCCAAGCTCGTCGACGTCTATCCACCGAACCGCGATTACCCGGCGGGCTTCGACCTGAACCTCGAGGACGGCATCGTGCGTGCACGGTTCCGCGATTCATTGTCGCAGGAAAAGCTGATGCAGCCGGGCACGGTGTACCGAGTTCACGATCAAGCTCTATCCGACATCGAACGTCTTCAAGCGGGGCCACCGCATCCGCGTCGATCTGTCGAGCAGCAACTTCCCGCGGTTCGACGTCAATCCGAACACCGGGGAGAAGCTGAACGACAACCGGCGCACGATCGTTGCGATGAACACGATCGTGCACGACCGCACACATCCGTCCCACATCGTCCTGCCGGTCATTCCGGTGGCGACGCAAACCACGGCGGGGCGGTAGCCATGCGCCGCCTCGCGGTTGCGTGCGCTCTGCTTGTGGCGGCGGCGAGTATCGCGAGCGCGGACACGCTCGTCGGTCGCTGGCGCCTGCTCGCGGCGGAAGATCTGCGAGCCGACGGCACCGTTGCCAGGTATCCGTGGGGCCGACACCCGGTGGGATCGATCGTGGTCGACGGCGGTGCCTGTTATGTCCAGATCATGTCGAGCGACACGCCGGCGTTTTCGACCGGCCCGACGACCATGGTCGAGCAGATGAAAGCCGCGCTGCTCAGCACCTACATCGCGTACAGCGGGCCGTGCGTCATCGACGACTCGGCCGGAGCGGTGACCCTGAAGGTCGAGGCCGCGTGGCGACCGGACTATGTCGGCACTGAGCAGAAGCGCTTCTATCGGTTTGATCAGGGCAGACTCCTCTTCGGTCCGGCGCCGAACTCCATGACGGTCGCCGGCGAGACCCTGACCCGCCGCCTCACACTGGAGCGCGTTCACTGAACGCTTGACCCCTGGCGTTGCCGAATTCGCACAGCCCCGTGAGGGAACGAATCGATCATCGGTCAGGAGCACATCATTGAGACGCGGACCGACATCCACAAAGTGTTTGCCCGTGACGGGGGCCAGAGTCTATCCAAATTCACCAGGGCGCTGCGGAAAATCTCGACGTGCCGTTTTCGCATGGTAATCCAGCGCGGCTCCGTCTAAGCTCCGCCGAGGAGGTATCCGATGACGACTCCTTCGCTCGGCGGCAACCTCAAGCGGATCGTCGCAAAACATTGGTGGATTCTGCTGGTGCGTGGTCTCGTGGCGATCCTCTTCGGGCTGTGCGCGTTCATGTGGCCGGGGCTGACGCTGGCCAGTCTCGTGCTCCTTTACGGCGCGTACTGTCTCGTCGACGGAATCGTGGCGCTGACCGGCGGCTTTGGAGGGGGATTCTGGCAGTCGTTGATCCTGGGAGTGGTTGGCATCTGCGCCGGCATCGCCACGTTTGCGTACCCTGGCCTAACCGCCATCGTGCTGTTGTATCTGATCGCCGGCTGGGCGATCGTCCGCGGCATCTTCGAAATCGTCGTGGCGATCCAGTTCCGCAAGGTGCTCGAGGGCGAATGGATGCTGATCGTTGCCGGCGTCCTGTCGATTGCCTTTGGCGCGCTGTTGATCGTGAATCCGGGCGCGGGTGCGCTCTCGGTGATCTGGATCATCGGCGGCTACGCGCTCGTGTTCGGCGCGCTGCTCGTGGCGCTGAGTGTCCGGCTGAAATCACTGGCGTGATCGGTTTATTTCTCGAGCGCCTTTTTCATGCTGCCGAGCAGATCCTCCGCGGAGGATGTCACTGCCCGCTCGGCAACGCGGCGCCGAACGCCGCCGAAGCCGCCCTTCAGCAGATCGCCACGTGAGCGATTAGTGTAGACGACATAGGTCGCGGGGGGATTGACGTCTCTCGGATCCTGCAGCACGAGCGTCACCGCGAGCCCCCCATAGAAGTAGCGGCTCGCGTAGATTTGCTTCTGCGCGATCAGGATGCGATCGGTGCGCGCGGGATCGGTCCACGTCATGATGTGCGTCACGCCGAGGATCGCGTCGAGTCCCGTGAATTTCTGGCGATCCCAGTAGACCTCGTCGCGAACGCCGCGGAGCGTGACGCCCGGAAATCCGGTCAGGGTACTTCTGCAGATCGGGGGCGTACGTCTTCAACGCCGGCGAATTCGCGACAATGCCCGCCCATTCGCGCTTGAGCGGCACGGCGGTCTCCTTGTCGTTGTAGGTGAGGAGCGCGGCGTCGCCTTTGGCCAGGTAATCCGTGACGTACGCCATCAGGCGCGAGCGCACCCAGACATCGGCTCGGGCCGCGGCGTCGGGCGCGGTCCATTCGACGGCTGACGCGACTTCTCGAGCGCCAGCCGCACCAATCCGGAGATCGCAGTCGCCCGGCCGGCACGAGCGCAGGTTTTCCCGCTCGTCATTGCTCAGGGTAAGGCGTGCCACGTCGCTCATCTTCGGGGGCTGGCTGAACGCGGCGTGCTGCAGCGTGACCTCACCATCTTCAAAGTCCACGATCTGCCGGAAGTAGCTCGCCGTCAGCTCTTTGGCGACCCCGATCCGGACGGCCGCAATGACCGCCGCCTCCAGATCGCCGTCCGAGGAGCCCGCTCGGGAAATGACCTCACCGCGTTCGAGCGCCTGCAGGCGATCGTCGGGGAACTGCGCCGCTTCCTTGAGGATCCACGTGATGTCCGGTGGCAGGGACCGCTGGGCGGTCAACGGGCGGCCGGGGGCCGCCGCTGCCAGCGTCAGAACCAGCGCGACAGAAAATCGGCTGAACACGCTGCGACCATACCATCCGCGGACCAGGCAGCGCCGTGCAAATTCGGCACATCCGGAAAAATGTGTCGCCCGCCGGTCGTCGCCGTTTTGTCACGCAATCGTCGGGCTGGATCGACGCTACAATCGCTGGAACCCATGACGAGCACCCTTGCCGCGGTCATCATTCTGGTGGCCGAGAGTGCGCTCATCGCCGGCCTGCTGGTCCAGAGCATCCGCCGCCGGCGGGCCGAGGGCGCCAGGCAGGAGACCGAAGCGCGGACGAGCGCGATCCTGCGCGCGATCCCGGATCTGATGTTCGTCATGGCGCCGGACGGCACGTATCTGGACTACTACGCGCGCGATCCCGCGGACCTCTACGCTCCACCCGAGCGCTTTCTCGGTCGCACGATCCGGGATCTGATGCCGCCCGCGCTGGCCGAGACGTTCATGGACGCGCTCGCCCGCGCACAGCTGACATCTGATCCGGTCGTCATCGAGTACTCGCTGCCGATTCAAGGGATCCTGCGCGCCTACGAAGCGCGACTCGTCTGTGACGAGCGGCGCCGGATCGTGTCGATCGTCCGCGATCTCACCGAGCATCAGATCAGCCTGGACATGCTGCACCGCCGCGAGTCCGCGCTGCGCGCGAGCAACGACCGGAATCGTGATCTGGCCGGCCGGCTGATCGCAAGCCAGGAAGCCGAGCGCGAGCGCATCGCCCGCGAACTGCACGACGACCTGAGCCAGAAGCTCGCGCTGCTCAACATCGATCTCGACCAGCTCACACGTCGTCTGGCGGGCCGTGACGCCGACCTGGCGGAAGAAGCGAGGGCCACGAGCCAGCGCGCGGCGGAAATCGCGGGCGACGTTCACGAGCTGTCGCACCAGCTCCATCCGTCGAAGCTGAAAATGCTCGGCCTGATTCGTGCGATGGAGAGCGTCTGCCGTGACGTCGCCGTCCAGACCGACCTCGTCGTCGACTTCACGCACGAAGGCGTCCCGGCCACGGTGTCGCCGGCAACGTCGCTGTGTCTCTATCGCATCCTGCAAGAGGCACTGCACAACGTCGCCAAACACAGCGGCGCCACGCGGGCGGAAGTGCGGCTCGTGCGCGACCGCGACACGATCTTCATGCGGATCGACGACCAGGGCGCCGGGTTCGACCCCGAGGCGCTCGAGAGCACCGGACTCGGGCTCGTGAGCATGAGAGAACGCGTCAACCACCTGGGCGGGCGTTTGACGATCGGGTCGGCGCGCGGTGCAGGTACTCGAATCGGTGTCCACCTTCCCCTGGTTCTCGCCGTCGAGTCCCGTTCCCAACTGGCGCGGGCCGCCGAATCCGCGTAGAACCACCCCCGCCTACGCCCGGCGCCGCACCGGCCTGGCCCGCGCAGGCTGCCGATTCCGCATAGTCCCGGATTCTGCGAATCGGAGACACTGACGCCGATGCACAGACGCGTTCTCATGGTGTGGTGGCGGGCGGTGGCCGGGTTTACGGTGTGGGCAGCGCTCGTCGGCACGGCGGCCGCGCAGGACCCGCCGCCCGATCCCGTGCCACTCTGGGATGTCCAGCTGGGCGCTTCGTTCGTCGGGACCAGCGGCAACTCCGAGACGTCCTCACTCGGCGCCAATTTCGAGGCCCATCGGCGATGGCCGCTGTGGATCTTCGACACGGTCGCGACGGCCGTTCACACGACGGACAAGGACACGACGACGGCCGAGCAGTACATTGCGGCGTTTCGGGTCAGGCGCAAGCTGTCCGAGCGGATATCGGCCACGAGCGGCTGGAAGCTCGAACGCGATCAAATCGGCGGCCTCGACTTTCGATCGCTCCTCGACGGCGGCTTGACCTACGTCATCGTCAAGGAGCCGCAATGGACCCTCGACGGATTGACGTCGATTGCGTGGGAGCACGAGGATCGTGTGACCGGCGAGACCAAGGACGCGGCCGAGGCCCTGCTGGGTCTGCTCAACAAGTACGTCTTCGGTACGACGGGAGAGACCACGCAGCGGTTCACGTTCATCCCGAATTTCACGGACAGCACCGGCTACCGATCGGAGGCTGAAATCACGGCGCAGGCGGCCCTGAACAAGCGACTGGCGCTCAAGCTCGGCTTTCTCTGGCGCTACGACCACGATCCGGTTCCAGGTTTCAAGCGCAGCGATACCACCACAACCGCGTCGATCGTGGTAAGGTGGCGTTCCGCGACACCGGCACCCTGACATGATTGACGATCGCGAAGCCGAACGCCTCGGTCGCCGCCGCGCACTCTCGCCGGTGCTCACGCCCGAGGACTTTCAGCCGCTCTCCTCGCGCGTCACCGTCGAGTTCGGTTCGGCCTCGAACACCGGGAAGACACGGACCGTCAACGAAGACAACTACCTCATTGTCAAGATCAGCCGTGGGCAGCAGACTGTCGCGTCGAGCCTGAGCGCGTCCGAGACGCCCGCGCCGTTCGAAGAGCACGGCTACGCGATGCTGGTCGCCGACGGACTGGGCGGAAGCGGTCCGGGCGGCGTCGCGAGCCGCGTCGCCCTGAATACGCTCGTTCACATGATGATCCATTACGGCCACTGGAACCTGCGGGTCGATCCGCGGACCGCGGCCCAAGTGACCGAACGGCTGGAGTGGACCTATGGCCGCGTCAACGAGGCGGTGCAGCGACACAGCCGCGCGACGCCCGAGCTGACCAACATGGCGACTACGCTGACTGCCGCCTGCAGCGCGGGCGACGACCTGTTCATCGCGCACGTGGGACATTCTCGTGCGTATCTCTTTCGTGACGGTGATCTGCGCCTGCTGACGCGCGATCAGACCGTTGAGAATCGCCTTGCGCAGTCGAGCCGCCCGACGCCGTTTGCTTACGCGACCGACGACCTGCGGCACATCCTGACCGACACGCTCGGCGGGGGAGCCGGCGCGCCCAACGTTCAGCTCGGCCAGTACCGGATGAAGGACGGCGACTGCGTGATGCTCTGCACCGACGGGCTGTCCTCGGTGGTACCGCACGAGCGCATCGCCGACATTCTCGCAAACCGGCGCCGCCTCGAGGACACCTGCCAGGCGCTCGTTGATCTTTCGCTCGACGCGGGCGGCCCCGACAACGTCACTGTTCTGCTCGCCCAGTACTCGATTCCGAAGGACTGACGTGCGGCGAATGGTGGCGGCGATGCTCGCGCTGACAGGCACGCTCGGCTGCCTCGAGGCCTCCGCGAGCGATCGGACCGCCAGTTCGCCAACGGACGCGCCCGGAGCACTCAAGCGCGTCCTGCTCCTGAATCAGGTACTCACCTGAATTGCCGGTCAATCAGGTCACGTCGCGCGCGATTCGCGAGGTGATGTCAGCCGCGAGCGACATCGAGGTCCAGCTCTTTGAGGAGGTACATCGACCAGTCGCGGTTGCGGCACCAGGTCGGCCAGGTGCTCGACGCCGTGACGGCGAAATACAAGGGCACACCGTTCGATCTCGTCATCGCCAACGGCCAACCGGTCGTCGCCGCACTGCTCGAGCGTCCGCAACTCTTTGCGGGCGTGCCGAAGGTCATCACCACCGTCGGCACGACCATTCTCCCTCGCGATGGTCTGCCGCCGGATATGACTGGCGTGCTCAGCCGGCTGGGGTACGACGGCACGCTGGAGCTGGCGCTGGCCCTCCTGCCGCAGACGATGCAGGTGTTGCTGTTGTCGGGGCATGCCTTTTCGGAGTCGTTCGCGAACGACGCGAAGGCACAGTGGGAGCGCTTCTCGAATCGAGTCGAGATCGAGCTGGTGGCTGACACCACGGTCGAGGACGCTGTTCGCCGGGTCAGAGACCTGCCGTCCAACGCGATTGTCGTCTACGACAACATCAATCGTGACGATCGCGGCCGCAGTTACGCCGGCTCGGACGTGGCGGCGATTCTCTCGGTTGCATCGCCTGTTCCGGTCTTCTGCGTTCGTGAAACGCACATGGGCCGCGGGTGTGTGGCGGGCCACATGTTCAGCTACGCGGGCAGCGCCCGGCGCGCCGCGGCGATGGGCTTGCTCATCCTGCACGGCGCGACGGTCAGGGACGTGCCGCCCCAGGTGATGCCGTACCGAGGACCAGGCCGACTGGCGGGAGCTTCAGCGGTGGGGCCTGAACGCTGCCCGCCTGCCGGCAGCCACCAGAATCATCGGTCGAGAGCCGAATGCCTGGGAGCGCAATCGTGCGGCGATTCTGGGCGCGCTCAGCCTCATTGCCCTGCAGGCCCTGCTCATCGGCGCGCTCGTCGTGCAGATCAAGCGGCGGCGCCGCTCGGAAGCCGACGTGCGGACGCTTGGCGGCCGCATGATTCACGCGCAGGAAGAGGAACGCCGGCGGATCGCGCGCGAGCTGCACGACAGCGTCAATCAGCGCCTGTCGCTCCTGATGGTCGACCTGCAACACCTCGAACGAATGAACGCCGGGGGCGAGATGTCTCGTCGGGCAACGGCCCTCGCCGCGGAAGCGCGAGGCATTGCCGACGAAGTGCGCGATCTCTCACACGAGCTCCATTCGTCGGCGTTGACGCACCTTGGCTTGCCGGCGGCACTCCGCGAGCTCGGGCGCGATCTGAGCCGGCGTCACGGCATCGAGGTCGACGTGCAGGTCAGCGATCGCGTCCCTCGCGTGGACTATCGCCCGGGGCTGTGTCTCTTCCGCGTCGCCCAGGAAGCCCTGAGCAACGTCGTTCGTCACGCGGCGGCAACCCGCGCGAGCGTCGGGCTCGACTATCGCGATGGTTGGCTCCGCCTCATCGTCGAGGACGACGGCAAAGGCTTCGATCCGGCTGGAACGGCCACCGCGTCGAGTCTCGGTCTGCTCGGAATGCGCGAACGCGTGGAGTTGCTGCACGGCTCGCTCGCCACGCGGTCGGGGCCCGCAGGGGGCGCGTGTATCGACGCCAGGATTCCGTATTCTCCGCAACCGCGCGCGGTCGCCGTCAGGCGCGCCGGGTGATCAGCTGTTGGTCAGCGTGGAGCGCACCAGCAACGACGTCAGAAAGGTCGCCTGACCGGCGAGGGCCCGCCGGACCACGGGCAGCAGTTCGGTCATGATGTTGCGTTTGAGTACGTACCCCATTGCGCCGAGTTCGCGCGCCGCATCGATGAATTCCTGTTCGTCGTGAACCGTGAGAAAAATGATCGGCGGTCGCGGTGGATGCTCCGCCAGTCTCGCGGCGGCTTCGAGCCCGGTCAGGCCGGGCATCGAGATGTCGAACACGAGCAGGTCGGGTTGAAGCGCGATGGCCGCGTTCACCGCGGCAACGCCGTCGGACACGGCGGCGACGACATCGTAATCGGTGGCGAGGAGGCGCGACACGCGTTCGAGCATGCTGGCGTGGTCGTCGGCGACGAGAATTCGCGCGCGTCCCATGACGATGACTGTATACCTCAGGTATCTGCCGGATCCCTCTCTAGACGATGTGCTGCTTGATCGCGAATTGAATCAGCTCGGCCGTCGACTTCAGGTGCAGCTGTTCCATGATGCGGTACTTGTGGAAGGCGACGGTCCGCGGTGCGATGTTGAGAATCGCGCCGACCTCCTTCATCGAACGGCCTTCGGCGACGAGCTGCACGATCTCGCGCTGGCGCGGGGTCAGCGTCGGTGGTCGGCTGTCGAGGCCGTGGAGCATCGAGCCAACCAGCCCTTCGGTCACCAGCGGTGTGATGTACGAGCGGCGTTTCATCACCTCGTTGATGGCGGTCACGAGTTCGGATGCGGCGGACCGTTTCAGCAGATAGCCCGAGGCGCCCGCCCGAAACGCTTCGGCCGCAAGGTCCGGATCCTCGTTCATCGTCAGGAAGATGATCCGCACGTCCGAATCGTTCTGGCGGATCTGACGCGCCGCATCGATGCCGTTCAGAAGGGGCATCGTCACGTCGACGACGACAACGTCGGGGCGCAGCGTGGCAGCTGCCGTGACCAGGGCGCGGCCGTTCGAGACCGCGCCGACGATTTCGCAATCGTCGGCGAGCAGCTTCTGGAACGCCTCGAGCAGCAGCGTGTGATCGTCGGCGAGCAGCACGCGTGGCTTGCCCATGCGGTCAACGTCCCGTGGTGAAACAGCCGATGTTGGTTGCATGACGATGGATCGCGTCCTTATAGCAATGTCTGTGCGTATGCGTAACTGTCAAGAGTGCTAGCCAGGTCATCAGGGATTCTGTCGTTTCCACGACGACGACGCCGTCGGAAGTCCCTTGGCATCGAGAATCGTCAGCGCGAGCGTGTCCGCTTTGAGGTCGTAGCGACGCACGTTCTCGGGTGTGACCGCATCCGCGATGGCACCGGGCAGCGGTTCCTTCCCTTCGTTGACGTCGAGCAGCCGGAGCTGATGCGACTTCACGTCGATGACCGCGCGGCCCGAGTAGTTCAGCAGCATCGGCGGAGGCGCGGCTGCGGTCCCGGTTGCCGCGCGTTTCAACTGCCCGTGCATCTTCAGGTTGCCGAACTCGTCGCAGACCATTTCTCCCTGCGCCGGAAGTCGGCGCGGTTTGCCGTTCTCGTAGATTTCGTACGCCATCAGAGCCCAGGTGCCCTTGAACCGTTCCCGAACATCCTCGAGGCTCCCGGTACCGGCATCCACGTCACCACCCTTGATCGGTCGGTAAATCGGCGCAGGCGCGCAACCTGACCAAAGACCCAGCGCCATCATAACGACGGCGGCCTTACCGGATACTCGCGACATCACGCCACTCCCTGCTGCCGGCAACTTTTGCACTATACACGGCAGCGCCATCGGACCCTATGCGATTCCGGCATTTCGCCAGCAAAGCCCCTCGCGAAGCCGGCTCGGGCGTTCTATGGCACTTTTGCCGCTCTTCACTGTATGAGTTGACAGTTCATCGACCAAACGAATTCTAGCCATGATGCAGTGCTACGAATGCACTCGTTCAAGAGTCAGCCCTTCACGACACGCCATGTCGAGGACATCGACTCGATGGCGGCCGCCGCTGCCGACGGAGTGACCGCCGAGTACGTGCAGCTCGAGCCGAGGCCGTTCACGGGCCAATGGACGGTCCTTTGCACGGCGAACCTGGTCGTCCAGATCGCTCGCGAGGACGTCGCGGTCGTCCGCCGACTGCGCGTGCCGTCCGGGCGGTGGGCCGTGTTCGTTCCGATTCTCGTCCCCGCGTCGGCGCGCTGGAACGCGTCGGCGATAGGGCCCCAGGACGCGTTGATTTGTTCGCCGGGCGCCGAGTGCTTCGGCTTCGATCCGGCCGGCACACGATTCGCGGTCATCACCCTCCAGACCGGATCGGCCGCGGCGCGGCGGCTCTGGGCGCTGGCCGGCGACTGCGCGCCGAGCGGCGTCGCCACTTTTCGGGAGGACGACGCCTGCGCGCTTGTCAGCGAACTGCTGGCGCGGAGCACGCGGTTTCGCGCGCGGGGTCCCGACATCGGGCGCCTGGTCCAGACCTGCCTGGCACGCGCCATTCCTCGCGGTCGGCAGATCGAGTCGTTCGTCGGGCGCAGCCAGATCGTACGACGCGTGGAGGAATTCTGTCGGCATCACGTCGGCGAATCTTTGTCGATTGCACAATTGTCATCGGTGGCCGGCGTCAGCGAACGGAGTCTCCGCAACGCGTTCTATGGCGTCTACACGACCAGCCCGAAGCGGTACTTGAAGCTCTGGCAGCTCCATCAGGTGCGTCGCGCCCTCCGCGCCGTGACTGGCGACGAAGGCACGGTCACTGACGTCGCCACCCTGCATGGATTCTACGAATTAGGCCGATTTGCCGGGGAATACAAGGCGCTGTTCGGCGAGGCGCCGTCGCAGACCCTGCACAAGGCGCGCACCAGAAACACGCCTGCCGCGCTGGGTCTGGCCTGAATCAAACCGGTTCGCCGCCGCCGCTGCTTCCCGGTATACTTCAAGCGCTCACCCCATGCTTGCGTCCTTGCGACACGTACGGCCGGCTCTATTCTGGGCGGCATCCGTCTGCGCCTTCGTCGCCGTGTTCGTGAGGCCGATTGGCGCGCAGTCCGGGACGCAACTCGGAAGGCTCCAGTCGGCGGACCTTCTGGCAAGATTTTTCGCTCCTGACACGAAGCCGCTTCGCCAGTACCGCGCACTCCGCACGCTGACCGCGACGACGCGAGGCGGAAAGATGAGCGCGACCATGAAAGCCTGGACGTCGCTCGATCCAGTGCAAGGGTTCCGGTTCGAGATTGTCTCCGAAGAGGGAGCGGCCATCATTCGCCGCAAGGTGCTCCGGGCGGCGCTCGAAGCCGAGCAGTCCGCCGTCACGTCCGGCGATCGCGATCAGGCGGCGCTGACCGCGGCCAACTACGAATTCCTCGAGATGAGCTCGTCCCCCATCAACCTCGTCAAAGTGGACGTGCGGCCGCGGCGAAAGCACGTCATGCTCGTGGACGGTGCCCTGTTCCTGGAGGCAGAGTCCGCCGATCTCGTGCGCATCGAAGGCGAGCTGTCGCGGCGGCCCTCGTTCTGGACCCGGAACGTCAAGATCCTTCGCGAATATGCGCGCGTCGAAGGCGTCCACGTTCCCGTCGCGATGAGCTCGACCGCGAACGTGCTCATCGTCGGCGCCTCGACGTTCTCGATGACATATAAGTACGTCGAGATCAACGGGAGAGCGACCGAGCCCAGGGATTTTCCCCCGATTGTCGAGCTTCAAGCTGAACGCGTTACACGGCCTGTCATCCGGCGGACAACCGACGTCGAAGCACGCCGCTGATTTGCTCAGGAATCCGCCAGCCGGCGGTGTGCACGGTCCTTGCTGGCACGTGATCGCTGCGGAGTAAAGACACGCATGAGACGAGCAGCCCTGATCGCTTTGGTGCTGATGCTGAGCCGATCGCTGGCGATCGCTCAGACCCCGGCTCCCCCAAGCCCGACCATACCGGCGCCCAAAACGCAGCCGCCAAAACCGGCTGGTGCGACGGGGACGACGCCTGCAACGACGCCAACCGGCACAACCGGTCGAGCGCCAGCTCGCGCGGCAACGCCGGTGCCTGCGAAAACCACTTCAGTGCGCGTCACCGTGCGCGACCCGAAGGGGGAGAACCTCGATGGCGTCCACCTGATTCTGTCGGGCGGCGCGGAGGGTGAGTATTCGACGGCGGGCGCCGGGACAGCGGTCCTGACGAATGTCAAGGACGGACTCTACCGCCTGCGGCTCGAATACACCGGCTTCATCACGCTCGAGCGTGAATTCTCCGTCAAGGCGGCCGGTCCCCTGACGCCCGTGGACATCGTCATGACGCCGGCGCCACCACCGCCGGCACCGCCGCCGCCCGCTCGTGCGCCGTCGCCGGCGGTCGTTCCGTCGGGCCCGCCGGTCAGCGTCAACATTCCGGATTTCCTGGACCGCAATTTCATCGGACGAGATCCGATCAAAGAGTCCATTCTCGCCTGCAAGCCGGCGGAGATTGTGCGTCTGCTTCAGCTGCGCGACAACATGGCCGAGCACGTCCACGACAAGGTGGATGAGGTGCTGTATGTCGTGGCAGGCGAGGGCGCCGTTCGCATCGGCGATCAAGTGGTGACGATGAAGCCCGGGTCGCTGGCGGTTGTCCCGCTGGGGACGCCGCATGCGGTCGAGCGCCGCGGGAAGAATCCGCTGATTCTGCTCTCGACGCTGTCAGGCGCGACCTGCCCGGCGAACAACAAAGAGACGCAGTAACCGGAGCGCGAAGGCCTCGGCACACGAGGAGCGCGAAGGCTTTAGCCGAGCGTACTGGTACGCGAAGTACGGACCGACGCCGCCAGTCGTGCTCTGTCCTTCGATGGCGGTGAAGACGCTCCGGCCGTAGAAGAACGGCAGACCCCAGTCGAAGTACCCCGCAAAGGGCCCGCCGATTTGCGGCAGCAGGCTGTCGGGCAGGTTCAGGTAGTTGTCCGCGTTCGCGATGGAGAACGAGACCGTGTTGCTGCGGCCGTTCGCCCCGAGATTGCCGGCTGAGAGCGTCAAGGTCCCAGGTGGGCAATAGAAGTCTTTGATGTCGGCGCACGTCGGAATCTGCGTCGTCGCGCTGTCCAGGAAATAGTAGCCGTTCAATCCCGAGTCGATGAAGCCGGGCGACCGGGTCGACCCGAACGTCGTCGTCATGTTGCCGCTGGCATCGAGCGTGAAGACGGTCGCGTTCCCGAGCGCGTTGTTTGACTGCGTGCCGACGCCGAAGAAGAGCAGTCCGCTCGCCTGCGCCTGGCCGGGCGGGGTCACGTTGGGCAGCTGCATCAGCACGCCGTTATTGTCCTGCGGGAACATCCACACGGGATTCTGGAGCTGCTGCGTCAGCGACTCGGTGGCGACGAAGCAGCCCGAAGACCCGCACGCGTGGTACAACCCCGGATTCGACGAGCCGACGAACGAGCACGCCGGACCGCAGTCCTGCCGGAAGATCCCGACGCCGAGGATTCCGTTCGCGCCGAGCGTGTCGAGCGTGTTCTCCGCCGCCCCGCCGCTGCTCGTGCAGGCGTCCGGCGCGGCCGGCGCATCGGACGCGCCGATGATCTGCACCGGCACGCTGGCCGCCTGCTCGGATCCGATCCGGATGTCGGCCGTCGCGACAGGTCCCCAGGTGTAGCCGTCCTGGAACGGGAAGCACTCGGTGACCGCTCCTGACGTCGTGGTCTGGCGCGGCAGCGCGACCGTCAGCGCGGAGGAGAGGATTCGCAATCCGCTCGAACCGGTATCGACCTCGACGCCGTCGATCGTCTGGCAGCCCGACGTCTGGCCTGGCACACATACGGTGACCGACACGAACGGCATGTTGAAGGCGTCGCCCGTCGGGCCGGCGTTCAGGTTGATGACCACCATGTTCTGTGGAACCGCGGAGCTCGACGAGCTTCCGCTTCCGCACTGCGGCGCGACATGTTGCGCCAGGAGCAGCATTCCAACGATCCATCGATTCAACGGGATCTCCTCTTCAACGGATGGCTTCGATGCCGACGCCCTGCGGCATGCCGCCGGGCAGATAGGCCCGGCCACTGAAGGCGCGGTTGTGTCCGGCGGTCTGCACGACGACATCGCCGAGATCAATCGTCAGGGGACCATGTCCTCTTCGCGCGCGTACCAGTCGCTCGGCTTCGGCGTGATACCGATCGAAGTACGGGCCAAGCAGCTGTCGCATGTCCGGAAACGTGGCGCCTTGCCAGGTGATGGCGAACACGGTGCCTGCATCCGAGACGTACTCGCGCACGACGATGCCTGACGCGGATTGCATTTCGTGGAGCGTGAAGGGTCCGCTCCGAACAACCTGCCGCAGGGCACCCTGCATACGGACGCGATCATCCTGGACGCTGGACGGGTTTCCACCGAGCGACGCGTGCAACACCGCCGGCGCGATCAGGCAGCAGGCGAGCGCGAACAGGAAGGCAAGCAAACCACATCGCTTGCACCACCGAACCTCTTGCACCTCTCGCACCATTGAACCCCCTTGCACCTCTCGAACCCCCTTGCACCTTTTGCACCATCCGCCCCTCGAGGCCGTCGGCGGCGAGCTGTCTCGACGTGACGACAGTTGCGCGTCGGTGTGTCCACCTTCTATGTCACAATCGCCTCGTGAAAAAACTGATTCCTTATGCCGTTGCCGTCGCCCTCGTACTGGCCAGCATCGCGTGCGCGCCTGCAGGGGGTGGAGAGAAGCCGGACGGGAGCGCTGACAGAGTATCGCAGGCCAGCGATAAGGAAGTTGCAAGCTGGGAGAAGCGCGCTACCGGCGTGACGATTATCCGCGACACGTGGGGCATTCCACACGTCTACGGAAAGACCGACGCCGACGCGGTGTTCGGCGTCGTCTACGCGCAGGCGGAAGACGACTTCAATCGCATCGAGACGAACTACCTCAACTCGATGGGCCGTCTGGCGGAGGCCGAGGGCGAGTCAGAAATCTACCGCGACCTGCGGATGAAATCTTCATCGATCCGGCAGAGATGAAGAAAACGTATGAGTCGAGCCCGGCGTGGCTCAAGAGCCTCATGGAGGCCTGGTCCGACGGCTTGAATTTCTACCTGCATACACATCCGAACGTCACACCGCGAGTCATCAAGCGCTTCGAGCCGTGGATGGCGCTCACCTTCAGCGAAGGCAGCATCGGCGGCGACATCGAGCGCGTCAACCTCACGCAACTCGAAGCGTTCTACGGCAAGGGCGGCAAGAGCACGGCCCAATCGACGAGCGGGCCCGCAGGGGACGGAGCGAGTCCCGATGATTCCCGCTACGTCGAGCCGACCGGTTCCAACGGCATCGCGATCGCGCCGTCGAATACGACAGGCCGGCATTCACTGCTCCTCATCAATCCGCACACGTCGTTCTTCTTCAGAGCGGAAGCGCAGATGGTGAGCGACGAAGGCCTGAACGCCTACGGTGCACTGACGTGGGGGCAGTTCTTCGTGTACCAGGGGTTCAACGAACGCGCGGGCTGGATGCACACGTCGAGCGGCGTGGACAACATCGACGAATACCTCGAAACCGTGACGAAGAACGGGGACAGCCTGTCGTACACGTACGGATCGGAAACCCGGCCGGTCGTCACCAGGAACATCACGGTCGCGTACACGTCCGGCGGCGGCATGGCGGAAAAACAGTTCACGGTGTTTCGCACCCACCACGGCCCCGTTGTCCGGGAAGAGAACGGGAAGTGGGTCAGCGTGCGCATGATGCAGGAGCCGCTGAAGGCGCTGACGCAGTCGTACTCGCGGACCAAGGCGCGCAGCTACAAGACATTCCGCGAGACGATGGACCTGCACACGAACTCGTCGAACAACACCATCTATGCGGATGCAGACGGCAACATCGCGTACTTCCACTCGAATTTCATCCCGCGGCGGGATCCGGCATTCGACTGGACGAAGCCGGTGGACGGCAGTAACCCGGCGACCGAATGGGGCGACCTGCTCTCGGTCGATGAAACACCAGGCCTGTTCAATCCGACGAGCGGGTGGCTGTACAACACGAACAACTGGCCCTGGTCGGCGGCGGGACCCAGCAGCCAAAAGAAGTCGGCGTTTCCCGCATATGTGGAGCGGAACCGCGAAAATCCTCGAGGCGTTCACGCGATCAAGGTGCTCGAGAACAAGAAGGATTTCACGCTGGAATCACTCATCGCGGCGGCGTACGACAGCTATCTGCCCGCGTTCCAGGAGGAGATTCCCGCGCTCGTGAAGGCGTGGGACCGCGCGCCTGCGTCGAATCCACTGAAGCAAAGGCTGGCCGAGCCGATCCTGCTCCTGAAGAAGTGGGATCGTCGATGGGCGGTTGACTCCGTGGCGACCTCGGTCGCGGTGTACTGGGGCGAGGAAGTCGGTCACCGCGTGAACGCAGACGCGAAAGCCGCGGGCCTGTCCTCGGAGGAATTTACCGCGCGGAAGGCCTCCGACGACACGCTCCTGCAGGCACTGGCGGCCGCGTCCGACAAGCTGACGGCCGACTTCGGCAAATGGCAGACGCCGTGGGGCGACATCAATCGCTTCCAGCGCCTGACCGACGACATCGTCCATCCCTTCGACGATGGGGGTGCGAGCATTCCGGTGGGCTTCACGTCGGGGCGCTGGGGATCGCTGGCGTCGTTTGGAGCGAAGACTTACCCGAAGACGAAGAAGATGTACGGAACGAGCGGCAACAGCTTCGTCGCCGTCGTCGAGTTCGGCGACAAGGTGCGGGCTCGGGCGGTCACGGCAGGAGGGCAGAGCGGCGACACGGCGTCGCCCCATTTCAACGATCAGGCGGCGCGTTACGCAACCGGCGACCTGCGCGATGTGTACTGCTACTCGCCAGGACCTCGACGCGCACACCGAGCGGCAGTATCACCCTGGGCAGGGACAGAATACGAAATGAGGAATTGCCTCGTCGTCTTCTCGGCGCTCGTCGTCGCGCTCGTCACGCCGAGTGGAGCGACGCTGTCGGCGCAGTGCGCGGCCGTCGGCGTGGAACTCGACGTCGTCGCCGTTGATGACACCGGCCGGCCGGTCCAGGGACTTCGTCAGGACCAGTTCCACGTCAGAGAAAACGGACGCGTCGTTACGATCGATTCGTTCACGGAACGATCGGCGCTCGGCGCATTCGGCCGCGCGGATGGTCGATCCGTCGTCCTGGTCCTCGACGACACCGGCATCCCGCCGCAGCTGACGACCACCGTCCAGAAGATCGCACGGCAATTCATCGATCGAATGGGGCAGGACGACCGCTTGGCCGTCGTGCGGCTCACGCAGCGAAGCGATGAAGCCGTTGGCGACAAGTCGATCGCGTTGTCGCGCATTGCCAGCTACCGCGGCGGCATGGTTCCGCACTTTGGCCGCGAGACGCTCGAGAACGCCCTGACGCGTGTGACGACGATCTCGCGACAGCTCGAGGCCACGGAGCACCGTCGAAAAGCCATCGTGTGCATCGGCGCACCCGATGTCTTCGACATCAATGAACCGGTGCAGGGCCGGCAGAGCCTGATCTGGTCGTATTGGGTGGATGCGCTGCAGGCTGCGTCCCGCGCCAACGTTGGCGTGTACGTCATCGATCCGTGGGGTGCGACCGACGATTTGAAGATCCGCGGCAGCGCGTCGTTGACAGCCTTGACTGGCGGTGCGTCGTACGTGAACTCGAACGCGTTCGACACCGCCGTCGAGCGGATCTGGGACGAAGCCAGCCACTACTACATGCTCGGTTATTCCCCGCCGCTGGCCGGGGGCGATCTGCGGGACCTCGAGGTCAAAGTGACGGCGCCGGGCGTCCGAGTCCGCGCCCGCAAGACCCGGGGCTGACGGCCCGCAGGTCGGGGTCGCCGCTTCACTTTCGCGCGCCCACGGCATGCGCGAGCAGTGCTACCTCGACCTGATAGTCGTAGGTCGCAGCCGCCCCGTCGAGATCCGCCTGGGTCTTGTTCAGTTGGGCCTGGCTGAGCTCGACGATCGAGCCGAGGCCGAGGTCGTACCGGGATTGAGCGAGGTCGAGCGCGCTACCCGCCTGCTCCGACAACTGGCGCGTGAGATCGAGCCGCTGAAAGGCCGTCCGTGCGTTGAGCCACGCCACCTGCACGTCGCGGCGGACCTGATTTTCCAGATCGCGAAGCCGCTCGGCGACGCTTCGCGCGCGCAGTGAAGCTTCGGCATGGCGGGCGCTGTACAGGCCGCCGTTCAGGATGGGCACGTTGACGTTGACGGCTGCCGCGGCGTAGCGATCGTCGATGCCAACCTGGTGATACGGCGTGAGGCCGGCGGCACCGACCGCCGCGATCGACGGCCGCCACAGATCGCCTTCTGCGTCGGCGAACGCCGCCGCGGACTGGGCTGTCAGCCGTGCCGCGAGGACGTCGGGGCGCTGCCGCAACGCGTCGGCCACGAGCGAGGCGCTGTCGGGAGCGGGCTGCGGTGGAAGCGGCTGGTCCGTGACGGCGTACGCCGTGAGGGATGCGTCGCCGAGTGCCACCGCCAGCGTTGCGAACGCGCGCTGCGTGTCGTTCTGCGCCTGCACGAGCTGGAGCTGTGCCGAAGACAGGTTGACGGCCGCGAAACTGACGTCGAGACCGGATCGCAGGTTGCTCTGGGCGAGCGCCGTCACCTGATCCAGGACAAGTCGCCGTGCGTCGACAGTCGCCTGCGACACGCGCTCGACCGCCTGCGCCCGAAGAACGCCGAAGTAGGCAGAGTCGACCTCCAGCAGCACGAATGCGCGCTGGTCGTCCACATCCTGTGCCCGCGCGTCCGCATTGAGCGTCGAACTGCGGACGATCGCGCGAGTCCGCCCGAAGTCCGTGACGAGTTGGCCGACGGCCACGCCGGTCGCAAACCGGTCGTAGATGATCGGGTTGTTCAGGGCACCGGCCGCGATGCGGCTGCCGTCGAGCGCCTCCGCGCCGGTGACGCTGCCGAAAACGGTCGGGAAGTACGCGGACTTCGACTCCCGGACGACCTCCCGCGCCGCGGCGGACGCGAACTGTGTGGCCTGCAGCTGGGGATGATTCTGGAGCGCCCGGCGCTCAGCTTCCTCGAGCGTCAGCGGAGGCGCCTGAGCGAACGCCTCGCCGGCGAGCGCCATCAGCAATGCCGCGGTCACCCCGACCGTGCCCCTCGTCATCATGCCGCCTCCGGCCCGGCGTCGGCCGAACGACGGTAGACCAGCAGATACGCCGCCGGAACGATGAACACGGTCAACGCGACCGACACGGTCAGCCCGCCGATGATGGCCCGCGCGAGCGGCGCGTACGCTTCGCTGCCGGTGCCGAGCTTCAGCGCCATCGGCAGCAGCCCGAAGATGGTGGCGAGCGACGTCATCAGAATCGGCCGCAGCCGGATCCGGCAGGAGTTGACGACCGCGTCCAGGAGCGGCATGCCGTCGTCCTGCAGGCGGTGCGTGAACTCGACGATCAGGATGCTGTTCGAGACGACCATGCCGACCATCATCAGCACGCCCATCAGCGACTGCACGTTGAGCGTCGTGCCGGTGATGAACAGCGCCACCAGCACGCCGGTCAGCCCCGTCGGGACGGCCAGCAGAATCAAGACCGGATCGACGAACGATCGGAACTGCGCGACGAGGATCAGGTAGAGCAGCACCAGCGCGAGCAGCAGACCGAGCGCGAAGCTCGGAACGAGGCGCGCATCCCCTGGACCATGCCGCGCACGGTCGACGCGCACGCCGGCCGGCAGCTCTGGACGCGCGGCGATGCAGCCGCGTCGATGGCGGTCGCGAGCCGCGCCGAGATCCTCGCCGGCCGGGTTCACGTAGATGTCGATGACCCGCCGGATCTGGTAGTGATCGATTTCGGTCGGCGAATCGCATGCGGCGTCACCTTGGTCACCGCGTCGAGCAGCGTCGGATCCTTCATGCCGTGCGGCGTGGAGCGGGATGCTGCGCAGGTCGAGCGAGGTTGCGGATCTGGTCCTCCGGGTACTGGACGGTCAGCATGTAGTCGTTGCCGCTGCGCGGGTCGACCCAGTAGCTCGGGGCGATCATCTGGTTGGAGGTGAGCGCGGTGATGACGTTGTTGACGACCTCGCGCTGGTCCAGGCCGAGATCGCCGGCCCGCTCGCGATCGATGTCGAGCCGCAGCGACGGATAGTCGATGTCTTGAGGGATGTAACACGTCGCTGACGTCCCGGCAGCGTTCCGGATCGCGGCCGCGAGGTCGGTCGCGGCGTCGTAGCACGCAGTTCGATGTTCGATCCGCTGAGCTGCACGTCGATGGGCGCCGGCAGACCCTGGTTGAGCACGGCGTCGGCCATGCCGCCCGACTGGAAGATACGCGCTCAGCTGCGGCAGCTGCGTCGGCGATCGCCTGCCGCATCCGGTCCATGTACTCGTAGCTGCCGACCCTGTGGTCCTCCTTCAGCGCGACCTGAATGGTGGCGGTGTGCGGGCCGGCGTTGCTCGTGTAGATGGACGAGAACCCCGGCTGCACGCCGATGTTCGAGACGATGAGTCGAGAGTCTTCCGGACGCACGACCCGGCGCACCAGCGCTTCGACCGTGTCTGACGTCGGCCGCGGTCACCTCGATGCGCGTGCCCGATCGGCGCCTTGACGTTCATGACGAACTGCCCGGCGTCGGTGCGCGGGAAGAACGCGACGCCGAGGAGCGGATAGAGCAGCAGGCTCAGCGAAGAACACGCCCGGTGATCCCGGCGACGACCGTGCGCGGGCGCGACGAGCGCCCGTCGCACGCGGCGCTCGTACCAGGCCAGCAGCGCGTCGAACCGCGTCGGCAAAGGCCGCGGTTGAACCGCTGCATGTCCGACGCGGCTGCGCAGGCGCGCGCTGGTGCCATGACCGCGTCGGTGCAGGCGCGCGGCACTTCAGGAACCGCGCGCAGAAGAGCGGCACGACGGTCATCGCGACGAAGTACGAAGCGAACAGCGCGAGCACGACCGCCAGCGCGAGCGCGGAGAACAGGAACCGGCTGACGCCGTAGAGGAACGTCACCGGGAAGAAGACGACCGAGCTGGTCAGCGTCGCGGCGAGCACCGCCAGCGACACTTCGTCGCCGCCCTTCTCGCGGCGACCTCCGGCGGCTCGCCCATCTCGAGGTGCCGGAAGATGTTCTCGAGCACGATCACGGCGTTGTCGATCAGCCGCGAGAAGACCAGCGCGAAGCCGGCGAGGATCATCGTGTTGATCGAGCTGCCGCCGAAGTAGAGCGCGATGAACGCCGCGAGCGCCGACAGCGGAATCGAGAGGAAGACCGCCGAACGTCGCGCGCAGGCTGCCGAGGAAGACCAGCACCATCAGCGCGGTCAGGACCAGGCCGATGCCGCCCTCGTCGAGCAGCGTCTCGATCGCGCGCTTCACGAACAGCGACTGATCGAACACGACGTCGGCCATTCAGCTGCGGCGGGACGTCGACCAGCCTGTCGATCACCGCCTTGATGCCGTCGACCACCGCAATCGTGTTCGTGTCACCGCCCTGCTTCATGACCGGCAGGTACGACCGAGGGCTGGCCGTCGACCTTGACGATGTTGTTCTGGATCTGGTTGGCGTCCTCGGCACGGCCGACGTCGCTACACCGGCACCATCGAGCGGCCGACCGTCTTGAGCGGGAATCCGGTTGATATCGGCGACGGTCCGGAACTGGCTGTTGGTGAAGAGCGTGTAGTCGTACGGGCCGATCTTGACGTCGCCGGCCGGCAGGATCAGGTTCGCGTTGTTGACGGCGCGGACGACGTCCATCGGGCTCATCTGGTAGGCCTGCAGCTTCGCCGGATCGACGTAGACCATGATCTGCCGGTACTTGCCGCCGAACGGCTGCGGAACCGAGGCGCCGGGGACGCCCGCCAGCTGGTTGCGGATCGGCGAACTGACCCGAGGTCGCGCAGCTGCGTCTCGCTGAGCCCCTCGCCCTTGCAGCGTGATCAGGCAGACCGGCAGGCTCGACGCGTCGAACTTCTGCACGATCGGCGGCAGCGTGCCCGGCGGCAACCGGCGCAGATCGGCCATCGCGAGGTTCGAGATCTCGTTGACGTCCGAGTCGGCGTTGGTCCCCGGCTGGAAGAACACCTTGATGATGCTGACGCCGGGCAGCGACCGCGACTCCATGTGGTCGATGCCGGCGCCGAGCGTGAAGAAGCGCTCGAACCGTCCGGTGATGTCGGTTTCGATCTGCTCCGGCGGCATGCCGCTGTAGAACGTCGCGACGACCACCTGCGGGATGTTGATCGTCGGGAAACAGATCGACCGGCATCCGGACGAGGCTCGTGATGCCGATGACCGCGACGATCAGGCAGACGACGACGATGAGATACGGATTGCGGATGGAGAAGCGAGACATCACTCGACTCTTTGCTGCGGCAGCAGCGGCTGGTCAGCTTGGCGTTCACCGCCGTGCCCGGGCCTGAGTTGGCTGCGGTTGCCGACGACGACGAGGTCGTCTGCAGCGAACGCCGCCCATCGACTTCGACGCGGTCCGGCGATCTCGAGTCCGAGCGTCACGGTGCTCGGCTTCGACGACGCCGTCGCTGGCCACGACCAACATGGTTGTTCGCCGCCTCGCTGCGCGACAGCGCCTCGAACGGGCACGGTCAGCACGTCCGCTGGCCGCTCGAGCGCGAGCGAGACGTTGCGCGTACATCCCGGGACCAGCTCGAGGTCGGGTTCGGCACGTCGACTTCGATGTCGCATCGTCCGCGTGTCGGGGTCGAGCCGCTCGGCGAAGCGGGCGATCTTGCCGGTGCAGCGTCGGTTGCAGCGCGTCGACGCGTGACCTCGACCGGCTGCGCCGAAGCGAATGCTCGGCAACCGCCGACTCGGGAACCGGGATCATCAGCCGCAGCACGTCGTTCTGCGACAGCTTGACAAGGGCATCGTCTGCGTCTGTGACGACGGTGCCGGCCTGGATCATCGCGCCCGTGTCGGCATAGCGGTGGGTGATCGACGCCGGCGAACGGCGCGGTGATCTGTGTGTAGGCGAGCAGCGTTTTGGTCTTGTTCTCGCGACGCCTTCGCCACGTCGAGCTGCTGTCGCGCCGCGGCGAGGGCCGCTTTGGCGGTGGCGACTTGCGCCTCGGCTATCCGATCGCGCGCGGTCAGCGTCGTCAATGTCCTGCTGCGCGACCAGATTCGGCCGGCCTTCAGCACGCCTGCGAGCCGCGTCGCCGCGAGGTGTGCCACTCGTGAGCCGATTCGGCGCGCTCGCAGGTCGGCCTGGGCGCGGTTGATTTCCTCTGCGCTCTGCTGCACGGCGGCTTCGTCCTGCACCGCTTCGTCCTGGAGCTCCGGAACTTCGAGAACCGCGAGCAGCTGGCCGTCCGCACCCGGTCGCCGACGTCGACGCGGATGACCTTCAGGAAGCCGGCGACCTTCGCGTGCACGTCAATCTCCTGGAACGGCCGGAACTCCGCGGCGAGCGTCAACGTCCGCGACAGGTCCGCCCAAGCCGTGTGGGCGACCGCGACGGTCGGCTTGTCAGGGGCGACGGCCGTCGCGGCCCGCGAGCTCGAACACGCCGCCGCCGGAACGACGCCAACGAGCGTCAGCGCGCGGGCGAAGTGTTTCAAACGCAGACTCATAGTCATTGGCACAGACCTCACCTACGAATCCCAGCCCTGAACGAGCGTCCGAAGGCCCGCGACATTGAAATCGTGCGACCGGCAGAACTCGATGATGCGGCGGTCCCGTTGCCGCATCGAGGCCACGGTCGACGGGATGCGCGATACGAGTTCAGGCGGCACCGAGACGATGCCGTGACGGTCGCCGAAGAGCAGTTCGCCGGACACGATCTTGAGGCCCGCCACTTCGACCGGCTCGCCAAAGCTGACGATATGAACGAACGAATGCGACGGGCTGACGCCTGCGGCGAACGCCTGCAGTTGGGACCGCCGGACGCCGGGAAGGTCGCGAACCGCACCGTTGGTCAGGTACGCGATACAGCCCAGCGCACGAAGAATGTTCGCATGCACTTCGCCGAGAAACGCCCCGACGCCAGGACGCTCGTCCAGATCCTGGACCACGACGATCCTCGGGGCGGGGACGGTGAGGATGTGGTTCCACCAGTCGGTACGATCGGCGTAGACGTGGCCGACGGGCGGGGGCGTCGACGATCGAATCGTCGCCGTCACGGCGTGGCCCACTACGGGCGGCAAGTCGTCGAACATGCAATGAATGTCGCTGTTCGTAAATCCCTGATTGCGCAAACGGACGTTGAACGTCTCGATGGCATTCGAAATCACACAGCTGTCGAGATGACGTAACTCCTCGACCAGCGCCGGGGACAACAGTTCGCTCACAGCCTCCTCCTTCGAGCTGCAAACGCAGACGATCGGCGCGCGCGCGTCCGCGGAGGCTTGCCGCGGGCGGCGCGACTATTGTCTAGAAAACGAAGCTGGGCGGCGCGCGGAGGCTCGGTGGTCTGATGTCGAGAGTGACGAGGCGGACGATGTCCTCCTCCGGCCACGTGTAGCGGCGAGGAGAGCTGTCAGCGACGACGGTGAACGGGACGACCGGGATGGGTGGTATTTCGTCGTCCGCGGCAAGCCGCGACGGCACGTTCTCGCAGCTGTTGCTCCACCTGAAGCGGGCGCTTTCCTGCCCTGGTGCTGCGTTTGCCGAAACGCGCAGATGCGCCCGTGCGACGGCTGGCGCCAGGGCCACAGCGATGAGGAGAGCGATAACGAGCGCGCGCCGCAGAGTGGTCGTCAATGAAGCTGTGATGACTATATCGTCACTATACTGCCCGTTGGCCACGCGATCAAATCGGCTTGACGGCGCCCTTTCCAAACTGGTCGGAAGCGCGCATAGGTTTGCCGTCCCCGAAGTCGATCTCGACGACTTTCTCACTCTCGACACCCTGTCCGTGTTCGTCCTGCAGCGTCGCGACGATCTTCTTCGTCTGCACGTCGATTATGTCACCAGTCGACGCGAACGCCGTCCGACCGTCCAGGCTGAACGCGATCCAGCCGGGCTCGTCGCGGACGTCGATGCTCAACTTCTGCTTCGGCGGCATGACCGTCGCGTCGAAGACGTGGAGCTTGTGATTCGTGTTGTCGGCGACCCAGATCTCGCGTTCGTCGGCGGTCATCGCAATGCCGTGGCTGGGCGTTCCGTGCACAGGTGAGTTCGCCACAGGAACACCGGGGACCTCGATTCGATGCAGGACCTTGCCGGTAGAGAGGTCGGCGACCTCGAAGCCGAGCAGGTTGTTGACGTTGGCGAAGAGCAGCGTCTGCGCGCCGTTGATCGTGAACGGGCGCACGACGTCGCCGAACGGCCCGATTTCCTTTGCGACCGTGTGCGTTTGCGCGTCGACAACGGTCAGCATTGGCGTCTGGCGCCCCTGGCTGGCGAGATAGGCGTACCTGCCGTCAGCGGAGTAAATGGTGTTGTGCGGAGAACCAGGCTTGTCGATCGCCTTGATCAGCGCCCCGGACCCGGCGTCGACGACGTACCACTTCGGCGAGCCTGACGCGGGCACATAGAGAATCCGGCCGTCCGGAGAGATCGCCATCCGGTCGCAACACTTGCCCTCGTACGTCTGTTCCCAGACGACCGTGTCGGTCGCGAGATCGAACGCCGCGAGGCGTCGGCTGGTGCTCACGAACAACCGCCCCGTGGCGGCGTGTGCCGCGATGCCCCGGACGCCCTCCGCTCGTGCGCCTTCCGGTGCGGTCCAGGTCGGAATGCGCTTGACGAAGCGGTATCCGCGGTCCATGTCGAAGACCAGGATGCCGGTGCCGCCGTGCTCGGTTTGATTGCCGACGCCGGGAACGCCCGCATACAGCAGGCGCTTCGCGCCCTGCGTGTGAGCAGTCCCCGAGAACGCCACGGCGATGGAAACGGCAGCGACCACGCGGCGAGTCGGCATGAAAACCTCGGCGGAAAGTATAGCTGCACGCGCCGGAGTGGGGCGGACGGCTGCCCCGGTTTGTGTGGCGGCCCCCTTGCGCCCGCACGCTTGCGCTCGGCGCAGAAGCGGAATTCGCGTTTCTACACGACGCTGTTTGGGTGGACGGTCTCCGCCGGTAACGCGATCGGCGACCGGCAGGTCGCGACGGGCGCAGAGGCCGGCATCGATGGTGGCCTGTGGCCGATTGCGGGCGGCGAAGGACACAGCATTCCGTTCGCGATGTTCAAGGGTCGCGGGGCATGTCCGCGCTGATCGACTCCGGACGTCAGCGATCCTTCGCCTTCTGCGCGACCTTCTCGTCGGCGCGAGCGCCGCGGAGGCTGATCTCGAGCGAGTAATTGGCCTCGTGACACGCGTACTCGAAGATTCGATCCTTGGTCGCGACGAAGGGAATCTCGGCTGTCCAGGGCCTGTCCCACGTATCCGGATCCTCGACCGTGACGCGATAGCCGATGCCTTTCGGGTTGCGGGTGAACTGCTCAATGACGTGCAGGCGAGGTCCGGATCCTTTGAAATGAGACTTCGGCGTGAAGTTTGTCGTGTCGACGACGAGCGTGTCACCCTCCCATCGCGCGATCGAATCGCCGAGCCATTTCTGAATGGTCGGCGGCACGTGCTGGTCGCCGATGCGGATGACCCGAGCGTCGTGTACGACTTCGGTGTAGATCATCAGATAGTCGGGCGTTTGCACGAATTGATAGAAATTCTGCCCGAATGGATTCGGCACCATCGGCGGCGAGGCGTTCGACGAATCGAACGCGGTCTCGAGAAGGCATCGCTCGTCGAGATCGAAGGTTTCCGGGTCGTCGTAGGAGTGTGCGGGACGCGCCGCAGCGCGCTTGACGGCTTCGGGTCTCAGCGGAGGCAGTCTGCCATCCGGCGGATCCACGACCAGCGAGGTTCGGCGTCGGTCGACCATCTTGAACTCGTGTGTGTCGAGATAGATTACGTTGAGATCCGATGCGGTCACGACGTCGCCTTCCGGAATGGCGTTGAGCAGGCGCTCGATGGCCGTTTTTTCGTAGGCGTCGGCTTCCGTCTCGGTGAGAAAGGCGCGGTTGGCGTACTCATCGGGCCGTTCGAGGGTCGTCGCGGTGGCGTTGGTCCAGACGCCGTGAAAGTCGGGAAGGCGGTGCGGTTGCTGCGCCTGCGACGGACTCGCACACAGGATGACGACCGAAGCGACGACGGCCGCACGAATCCTCATCGTCCGTGGCATCAGTGTCCTTCGACCCCGGCATTATAGGCGACCCGGCCGTTCTCGAAGACCTGATACCGCGGACGAAGAGCCGCGTGGGTGTGGTCAGCCGTGCGCTGCGGCCATCTGCTTCATCCAGGCGTCCTGGCGCTGGCGCATCTCTTCTGGCGTGAGATCCTCTTTGCGCGTCGCGATCGTCCAGGTGTAGCCCTCAGGATCCGTCAGGCTTCCGCAGCGATCGCCCCAGAATTGGTCGGCCATCTGTCCCATGGGTCCCGGGGGGACGCGGGCGCCGGCCGCCACCGCGCGATTGAACATGGCGTCGCAATCCTCGACGTAGATCCAGAGCGATGCAGGTGAACCGCCGAGTGTCTTCGGTCCTTTCCCGCCCATCATCGCGTCGTGCAGCATGATTCGCGAATTGCCGATGCGAATCTCCGAGTGCATGATCTTTCCGTCCGGCCCCGTGCTGCGCGAGGTTTCTTCCGCACCGAGCGCTTTCTTGTACCACTCGATGGTCTGCGCTCCGTTGTCGAGAGTCAGCATCGGTGTGACGGTGTGCATGCCTTCCGGTACCGCGCTCTTTGCCTTGGCCATATCGGTCTCCTTTCACGTGACGTCAAGCTTCACATTCTTCCGTGACGTTGCCGCGACGTGCAAGCTGATGAAGACCCGCGGCTCATCAGCCGTGCCGTCGCGCCGATAGGCTGATCGTGCTTGGGAAACGCGTCACAATCGGCCTGTCCATCCTGACCGGCGTCGTCCTGGAGCTCGGCATCCACGCGCTCAGCGGACGGCGGGAAGCGTGGGACAGCGCCCAGTTCTGGACACTCGGTCTGCCGATCGCCTGCCTCGTCTCGGTCGCCATCGGATTCCTGTCACGATCGACCGACTGGAAGTGGACCCTCGTCGTCGCGCCGAGCCAGGTGATGACGATGATGGTGCGCGGCGGGGAGATCGGGAACCTGTGGCCGCTGACGCTGGCGGCATCGACCATCCTGAGCGCCCCGTTCTTCGTCGCGTCATTCGTCGGATCCCGCCTGCGCCTCTCGAAGTTCCGCTAGCTCGCTCGGCTGAAGCCTCGCGCTTCGAACCGCGGCTAGCGCCCTGCGCTGCGTCGCGCAACCCCTCCGCATCAGGTGGCTGGCGTTTTCTTTGCTAACTCGAGGTTTTGCGAGCTTCGAAGCCCAACCTTGACGTGTTCTCGTTCACCCGGAGCCGATGTTGTCGGGATTTGCTACACCTGCAGCCTCCGAGCCTGCTGAGGAGCTATGAAGAACACCGGACCTACGGCCATGGCCGGCCGCACAGAATTTCCCACCAGTGCAGAGCGTTCGATCGCCGTCGACTCATTCTCTGGAGACCTACTCTCCGCGCTCCTGTCGCTCAGAAACGGCGACTTCACCGTGCGACTGCCATCGGATCTGACGGGCGTCAACGGCAAGATTGCAGACGCGTTCAATGAAATCGCCGCCGTGAGCGACCGTCGGGCGCGTGAGACGGCGCGCATGTCGCGCATGGTCGGCAAGGAGGGCAAGCTCAAACAGCGCATGTCTGTCCCGGGCGTGGTAGGCGGATGGGCCGACGAAGTGGCCGCCATCAACATGCTGATTGATGACCTCGTCTGGCCGACGACGGAGGTCACTCGGGCAGTTGGTGCGGTCGCGAAGGGGGACCTCGGGCAGGCCATGGCGCTCGAAGTCGACGGCCGGCCGCTCGAGGGCGAGTTCCTGCGCTCGGCCAGGCTGGTCAACAAGATGATCGACCAGCTCTCGGTCTTCACGTCCGAGGTCACACGCGTCGCACGCGAAGTCGGCACGGAAGGAAAACTGGGCGGTCAAGCGCAGGTTCGGGGCGTGTCCGGCGTGTGGAAGGAGCTCACTGAGTCGGTCAACCAGATGGCCGGCAACCTGACGGCGCAGGTCCGCAACATCGCGGACGTCACCATCGCCGTCGCCAACGGTGACCTGTCCAAGAAGATCACGGTCGACGTGCGCGGAGAAATCCTTCAGCTCAAGGAAGCCATCAACACGATGGTGGATCAGCTGCGCGGGTTCGCGGCGGAAGTCACGCGCGTTGCCCGCGAAGTCGGCACCGACGGCAAGCTGGGCGGCCAGGCGGTCGTCCCCGGCGTGGCCGGCACGTGGAAAGATCTCACCGATTCGGTCAATGCGATGGCGTCCAACCTGACGGCGCAGGTCCGCAACATCGCGGGCGTGACCACGGCGGTCGCGCGCGGCGACCTCTCGCGCAAGATCACCGTCGACGTCAAGGGTGAGATTCTCGAGCTGAAAGACACGATCAACACGATGGTCGATCAGCTGAACGCGTTCGCCTCCGAGGTGTCGCGCGTGGCGCGCGAAGTCGGGACGGAAGGGAAGCTCGGCGGCCGCGCGGAGGTGCCGGACGTCGCCGGGACATGGAAGGATCTGACTGATTCGGTCAACGCCATGGGCGCGAACCTGACGGCGCAGGTCCGCAATATCGCCGAAGTGACGACGGCGGTGGCGCGCGGGGACCTGTCGCGCAAAATCACCGTGGACGTCAAGGGCGAGATTCTCGAGCTGAAAGACACGATCAACACGATGGTCGATCAGCTGAACGGCTTCGCATCGGAAGTGACGCGCGTCGCGCGCGAGGTCGGGACCGAAGGACGGCTGGGCGGTCAGGCCGTCGTGCCCGGCGTCGCCGGCACGTGGAAGAACCTCACCGACTCCGTCAACTCGATGGCGTCGAACCTGACCGGCCAGGTGCGCAACATTGCCGACGTCGCGACGGCGATCGCCAAAGGCGATCTGTCCCGCAAGATTACCGTCGACGTCAAAGGCGAGATCCTCGAGTTGAAGAACACGATCAACACGATGGTCGATCAGCTGAACGCGTTCGCGTCCGAAGTCTCGCGCGTCGCGCGCGAGGTGGGCACCGAAGGCAAGCTGGGCGGCCAGGCGCAGGTGTACGGCGTGGCGGGCACGTGGAAGGATCTGACCGATAACGTCAACTCGATGGCGTCCAACCTGACGGGCCAGGTGCGCAACATCGCCGACGTGGCGACGGCCATCGCCAAAGGTGACCTGTCGCGCAAAATCACCGTCGACGTCAAGGGCGAAATCCTCCAGCTGAAGAACACCATCAACACGATGGTCGACCAGTTGAACGCGTTCGCGTCCGAAGTCTCCCGCGTGGCACGTGAGGTCGGCACGGAAGGCAAGCTCGGCGGACAGGCGGAGGTGCCGGACGTCGCCGGGACATGGAAGGACCTGACCGACAACGTCAACTCGATGGCGTCCAACCTCACCGGCCAGGTGCGCAACATCGCCGATGTGGCGACGGCCATCGCGAACGGCGACCTGTCGCGCAAGATCACGGTGGACGTCAAGGGCGAGATCCTCGAGCTGAAAGACACCATCAACACGATGGTCGACCAGCTGAACGGGTTTGCCTCGGAAGTCACGCGCGTCGCGCGCGAAGTCGGGACCGAAGGACGGCTGGGCGGTCAGGCCGTGGTGACGGGCGTGGCCGGCACGTGGAAGGACCTCACCGACAACGTCAACTTCATGGCGTCGAATCTGACGGGACAGGTGCGCAACATCGCGGACGTGGCCACGTCAATCGCGCGCGGCGACCTGTCGCGCAAGATCACGGTGGACGTGAAGGGCGAAATCCTCGAGCTGAAGAACACGATCAACACGATGGTCGATCAGCTGAACGCGTTCGCGTCCGAAGTCTCCCGCGTCGCGCGCGAGGTCGGCACCGAGGGCAAGCTGGGCGGCCAGGCGCTCGTGCCGGGCGTCGCCGGCACGTGGAAGGACCTCACGGACAACGTCAACTCGATGGCGTCCAACCTGACGGGCCAGGTGCGCAACATCGCCGAGGTGACCATCGCCGTCGCCAACGGCGATCTGTCGAAGAAAATCACCGTGGACGTGCGCGGCGAAATCCTTCAGCTGAAGGAGGCCATCAACGCCATGGTCGAGCAGCTGCGATCCTTCGCGTCCGAAGTGACGCGCGTCGCGCGCGAGGTCGGCACTGAAGGCCGCCTCGGCGTGCAGGCCGTCGTCCCGGGTGTGGCAGGCACGTGGAAGGATCTCACTGACTCGGTCAACGTCATGGGCGCCAACCTGACCGCGCAGGTCCGGAACATCGCCGAGGTCACCACGGCCGTCGCGCGTGGAGACCTGTCACGCAAGATCTCCGTGGACGTGAAGGGCGAAATCCTCGAGCTGAAGAACACGATCAATACGATGGTCGATCAGCTGCGCGCCTTCGCCGCCGAAGTGACGCGTGTGGCCCGCGAGGTCGGCACTGAAGGCAAACTGGGCGGCCAGGCGGAAGTGCTCGGTGTGGCCGGGACGTGGAAAGACCTCACCGACTCGGTCAACGTCATGGCCGCCAACCTGACCGATCAGGTTCGCGGCATCGTCAAAGTGGTGACCGCCGTCGCCGACGGCAATCTCCGCCAGAAGCTGACCGTCGAGGCGAAGGGCGAGGTCGCGGCGCTTGCCGAGACCATCAACAACATGACCGACACGCTCGCGACGTTCGCCGAACAGGTGACCAACGTCGCGCGCGAGGTCGGTGTCGACGGCCGGCTCGGCGGACAGGCGAACGTGCCCGGCGCGGCGGGAACCTGGAAGGACCTGACCGGCAACGTCAACCTCCTCGCTGCGAATCTGACGAACCAGGTGCGCGCCATCGCCGAGGTCGCGACCGCGGTGACCAAGGGCGACCTGACACGTTCCATCCAGGTCGAGGCGCGCGGAGAAGTCGCGGAGCTGAAAGACAACATCAATACGATGATCGACAACCTCCGGGGGACGACCGATCGGAACCAGGAACAGGACTGGTTGAAGACGAATCTCGCGAAGTTCGCGCGCATGCTCCAGGGCCAGCGCGATCTGGTGACCGTCGGCAAGGCGTTGCTGTCCGAGCTCGCGCCCCTCGTCAACGCCCAGCAGGGCGCGGTGTATCAGACGCTGAGCGATGTGGCCGACACCTCGCCCGCGCTTTCGCTGCTCGCGGGGTACGCCGTCGGCGACGATCAGGCGCGCCGCATCGACGTCGGCCACGGCCTCGTCGGCCAGTGCGCGCTCGAAAAGCAGCGCATTCTCATCACGAAAGTGCCACGGACCTACGCGAAGGTCCATTCGAGCCTCGGCGGCGCCCGCCCCAAGAACATCGTCGTGCTGCCGGTACTGTTCGAGGGCGAAACCAAGGCCGTGATCGAGCTGTCGTCGATTCAGGAATTCACACCGACCCATCTCGCATTCCTCGAACAGCTCACGCAGTCGATCGGCGTGGTGCTCAACACCATCGAAGCGACGATGCGGACGGAAAACCTGCTGAAGCAGTCGCAGCAGCTGACGCTGGAACTGCAGACGCGGCAGAGCGAGCTGCAGCAGACCAACGAGGAGCTCGCGTCGAAGGCCAAGCAGCTGGCCGAACAGAACGTCGAGGTCGAACGAAAGAACAAGGAAGTGGAACAGGCGCGTCGAGCGCTCGAGGAAAAAGCAGCCGAGCTCGCGCTCACGTCGAAGTACAAGTCCGAGTTTCTCGCGAACATGTCGCACGAGCTCCGGACGCCGCTGAACTCGATCCTGATTCTCGGTCAGCAGCTGGCCGAGAACAGCGCCGGCAACCTGAGCGTGAAGCAGGTGGATTTCGCGCGAAACATCCACTCGGCTGGAACGGACCTCCTCACGCTCATCAACGACATTCTCGACCTCTCGAAGATCGAATCGGGAACGGTGACCGTCGAGGCGGAGGAGATCACCTTCGCCGGCTTGCGCGACACCGTCGAGCGATCGTTCCATCACGTGGCGGAGTCGAAGAACCTCGGCTTCCACCTGGACATCGACCACGGGCTGCCGCGATCGTTCACGAGCGATCCGACGCGCCTGCAGCAGATTCTGAAGAACCTGCTCTCGAACGCATTCAAGTTCACGTCGCAGGGTCAAGTGACGATGCGCGTGCAGGCAGTCAAGTCGGGCTGGTCGCTGGATCATCCGATCCTGCGCTTCGTGCAATCGGCCGCGGCGATCGAGGTCAGCGATACCGGCATCGGGATCGCGCCGGAGAAGCAGCGATTGATCTTCGAGGCCTTCCAGCAGGCAGATGCCGGAACGAGCCGCAAGTACGGCGGAACGGGGCTCGGTCTGGCAATCAGCCGCGAGCTCGCGATGCTGCTTGGCGGCGAGATCAAACTGGCGAGCACGCCCGGCTTCGGCAGCACGTTCACGCTGTATCTGCCGATCACCTATACCGGTCCCGCGCGGCCGGTGACGGCTCCGGCGACGGCGCGTGCGACCGCGTTTCGTCCGGGCGCGCCGACGCTGCCGGTGCTCACCGTCGCGAAAGCCGAGGACGCCATCGCGGACGACCGCGAGCACATCCGTGAGGGCGACAACGTGCTGCTGATCGTCGACGACGATCCGCATTATGCGCGCGTCCTCTTGGGCCTGGCGCGCGACAGAGGCTTCAAGGCCATCGTCGCGAACCGTGGGGCAACGGCGCTCGCGCTCGCCAAGCAGTATCGCCCGACGGCCATCACGCTCGATGTGTTCCTGCCCGACATGCTGGGCTGGACCGTCCTGAGCAACCTGAAGCTCGACCCCGCGACACGACACATTCCCGTTCAGATCCTCAGTGTCGAAGAGGAGCGCCAGCACGGGCTGTCTCACGGCGCGTTCGCGTATCTCGTCAAGCCCGCGACCATGGAGGCGCTGAGGCACGCGTTCGAACGAATCAAGACGTACGTGGCGCCTCACAGAAAGCGGCTGCTCGTGATCGAGGACAACGACGTCGAACGGGAGAGCATCGTCGAACTTCTGCGTGAAGAGGACATCGATATCGAAGCGACCGGAACAGGCGCAGAAGCGCTCGAACTATTGAGGACCGCGAGCTTCGACTGTTGCGTCGTCGATCTCCGCCTGCCGGACATGACCGGGTTCGAGCTTCTGGACGAGATTCAGAACGACGCCGGCCTCCGCGAGATCCCGGTCGTGGTCTTCACCGGCAGGCAACTGTCGGTTGACGAAGAGGCGAGACTCCGCCTTGTGGCCAAGAGCGTCGTGCTGAAGGACGTCCAGTCGCCGGAACGGTTGTTCGACGAGACCGCGCTGTTCCTGCATCGCGTCGTCGCCGATTTGCCGCAGGCGAAGCGTCGGCTGCTCGACCGGCTGCACGGATCCAACGAGTTGCTGAGAGGCTCCAAAGTCCTCGTCGTGGACGATGACGCGCGCAATATCTTTGCGTTGACGACGGCTCTCGAGAATCAGGATATGGCGGTCCTGAGTGCCACGAATGGCCGCCAGGCGATTGAATTAATTCAGAACACGCCCGACCTGAGCGTCGTGCTGATGGACATCATGATGCCGGAGATGGATGGCTACGAGACGATCCGGGAGATTCGGCGGAACCCCGATTTCCGCACGCTGCCGATCCTGGCGCTCACGGCGAAGGCGATGAAAGGGGACCGCGAGAAATGCCTGCAAGCCGGCGCGTCCGACTACATCGCGAAGCCTGTCAACACGGACCAGCTGCTCTCGCTGCTTCGCGTCTGGCTGTATCGCTAGTGCCGGGTCATCCTCATGACTTCGAGTGATCAGCCAAAGATTCTCATCGTCGACGACCAGCCGAGGAACCTCGACGTCCTCGAAGTGATGCTCGGGGATCTCGATTGCGATCTGATTCGCGCGTCGTCTCCTGACGAAGCGCTGCTCCACCTGGTTCGGCATGACTTCGCGGCGCTGGTGCTCGACATCCGGATGCCGGACATGAGCGGCCTCGAACTCGCGTCGCTCATCAAGCAGCGCAAGCGATCGCAGCACGTGCCGATCCTGTTCCTGACGGCGTTTTCGATCGACGAAGAGGACATGCTGCGGGGCTACGGCGTCGGAGCCGTTGACTATCTGAGCAAACCGATCAATCCGGGGATCCTCCGATCCAAGGTCGGGGTGTTCATCGAGCTGTTCCGGAAGACGCAGGAGCTGGCTGTCCTCAACGACACGTTGCAGAGCGAAATGGCCGCGCGCGAGAGGGCGCAGAAGGCGTTGCGGCAGGCGAATCAAGATCTCGAGCGACGCGTCTATGAACGCACGATGGCGCTCAATCGAGCGCATCAGGACGTCCGCGAGAACGAGGAACGGCTTCGGATGGCGCTCGAGGTCGCGCAGGTGGCGGCCTGGGAATGGCACCTGGCATCCAGTCAGATGCGCTGGTCGACCGATCCCGAAGCCGTCTTCGGCTTTCCGAAGGGCTCATTCGGTCAGGAGCAGCGGCTGTTCCGGGCGATTCACCCGGACGATCGGCTGAGAGTCGAGGAGTCGACGGCGGCGTCACTCAAGACCGGGCTCTACGAAGCGGAGTATCGAGCGGTCCGGCCCGACGGGAGCATCGCCTGGATTACCGAGCGCGGTCGTGTCTTCTCGGACGTCGACGGCAATCGCATCGTCGGGATCAGCCGTGATATCACGTCGGAGCGGAACGCCACGCAGGAACGTGAGCGCCTGCTCCGGAACGAACGAGACGCGAGGGACGAGGCCGAGCGACAGAGCCGGCTGAAGGACGAGTTTCTCGCGACGCTCAGCCATGAGCTGCGCACGCCGATGAATGCCATTCTGGGATGGCTGTCGATTCTCGAGAGCGGCAAGCCCATTCGCGAAGTCCACTCGGCGCTCGCCGTCATCGGCCGGAACGCGCAGCTCCAGGCAAAACTCATCGAAGACCTGCTGGACATGAATCGCCTGATATCCGGCAACGTCCACCTCGATGTGGCGCCGGTCGAGGTCGCCGGGCTCGTTCACCTGACGATGCAGAGCCTAAAACCGGCGGCGGACGCGCGGGGCGTGCAGCTCATCGCGTTCGTCCAGTCCAATGTCGGCGGAATTGTGGCGGATGCCCGTCGCCTCCAGCAGGTGCTGTGGAACCTGGTCCACAACGCCGTCAAGTTTTCGAAGGCCGGCGGCCGCGTTGAAATCCAGCTCCAGCGTCACGAGGAGAGTCTGGAGCTGACGGTCAAGGACAACGGCCGGGGCATCTCACCGTCGTTTCTTCCGCACGTGTTCGAGCGGTTCCGTCAGCAGGACGCGTCGTCCACACGGTCGGCCACCGGGCTCGGCCTGGGCCTCTCGATCGCGAAGCATCTGGTGGAACTGCACGGCGGCACGATTGCGGCCCACAGTCCCGGTAACGATGAGGGCGCGACGTTTGTCGTGACCGTGCCTGCGGTCGCCCGTCCAGGCGGAGGCGGCGAGGAACGCGGGCACGGCCGACCGTCCTCGCGGACGCTGACCGCGTCGGCCTGATCGCCCAACGCCTTGCGCTTCTACACATCAAGCGAGTAACATGTAGAAGTCGGAGGTGTATGGCCAGGCAGACGACGAAGTCCGATCTCCCCCAGGGCACGCTCGACCTGCTCATTCTGCGGATCGTGGCGCTGGGTCCGGTTCACGGCTACGGCATCGCCCAGCGACTGCAGCAAATCTCGCGCGACGTGGTGCAGGTGCCGCAGGGATCGCTCTATCCGGCTCTTCACCGGCTCGAGAACCGAGGGCTGCTGGCCGCCGACTGGCGCGACTCCGAGACGGGCCGCGAGGCCAAGTTCTACCGCCTGACGCGACGCGGCCGCGCGCAGCTCACCGCCGAGGCGTCGAGCTGGCGGCGGCTGACCGAGGCCATCGGCCTGATTCTGAACACGTCGGGCGCAGGCGCCGAATGACCGCGCCAGGACGATCGCGGCGCGGGACCACCCGCGACACCGAGCTCGAGAAGGAGCTGGCGTTTCACGTCGAGACGCACGCGGCGGAGCTGATCGCGCGCGGCGTGGACCCCGACACCGCGCGACGCGAAGCGCGCCTGGCGCTCGGCGGACCGGAGCAGGTCAAGGAGCAGTGCCGCGAGGTCCGACCCACGCGTTGGCTCGAGGACCTGCTGCGGGACAGCCGCTACGCGATGCGCACGGTCCGGCGCGAGCCTGGATTTGCCGCAACGATCATCCTGATTCTCGCGCTCGGCATCGGCGCGACCACGGCGATGTTCGCGGTGACAAACGGCGTCCTCCTGCGGCCGCTCGCGTACCCGGATCCGGATCGCCTCATCAGCCTCCGCGGCTTCACCGAGAAGACAGGGCAGAACTGGGGGTTCTCGAAACCGGACTTCGACGACCTTCGGGACGCCAGCCGAACCGTCTCCCTCGCCGCATGGGCGTACGGTGGCGGAACGCTGAGCGCGCCGGGCAATCCCGAGTACCTCCAGGGGCGGAAGATATCCGCCGAGCTCCTTCAGGTGCTTGGCGTTTCGCTCCTGAGCGGACGCGGTTTCCAAGGCGGCGACGATCGCCCAGGCGGAAGCCCCGTCGCGGTCATCAGCTATGGACTCTGGCAGCGGCGGTTCGCCGGTGAGGCCTCGCCCATCGGCGCGTCGCTCACATTCGACGGGCGTCCTTACGTGGTCGCGGGTGTCCTGCCTCGCGGCTTTGCGCTGGAAGGGGACGCGGACATCTTCACGGCGCTTGGCCAGGACCCCGATCCCAGACTGGAAAATCGCAGCGCCCGGTTCATTCGCGTGGTCGGTCGCCTGCGACCCGGGGTCAATCCGGCGGACGCACGGGCAGAGCTCGCGACGATCGGTGGGCGTCTCGCGCTCGAGCATCCGACGTCGAACGAAGGCCGTGCGATTCGAGTGCTTCAGTTGCAGCGCGACGTCGTGAGGGGAGTCGGCCCGACGCTGTGGCTGCTCATGGCCGCCGTCAGCATCGTTCTGTTGATCGCGTGCGTGAACATCGCCAGCCTGATGCTGGCGCGGGCGTCCTCCCGCGAACGCGAATTTGCGCTGCGAACCGCGCTGGGCGCCGGCCGCGGCCGTCTGCTGCGGCAGTGCCTGACCGAGAGCGCGTGGCTCAGCCTCTTCGGCGGTGCACTGGGGATGCTCGGCGCACTCGCAGCACTCGGTCCGTTCGTGGCCAGCTGGTCGGGGAATCTGCCGCGCGTTGACGAGATCCGCGTCGATGCGCCGGTGTGCCTCTTTGCGCTCGCGCTGTCCATGGGCACGGCGCTGTGCTTCGGCATCGTCCCCGTAATCCGGATTCCCCTCCGTGTCGATCGCGAGCTTCGCGTCGGCGGCCGAACGATGACTGGTGGATCGAGCCGCCTCCACGGCATCTTCGTCGTCAGCCAGCTCGCGCTGGCGGTTGTGCTGCTGGCGGCCGCCGGAACGCTTGGCCGGACACTCCTGACGCTGTCGTCCCTCGACCCGGGCCTCGACGTGAAGAACGTTCTCACCGCCCGGTTCGCGATCTCGCCCGCTCTGGTCGAGCGTCCCGCCGGCATTCGCGCCGCCTGGCAGGATGCCCTCGATCGGGCGTCGCGAATTCCCGGGGTCCGGGCCGTTGCGCTCACCGATATCGTGCCCATGCGCCCCGGCGAGAACACCCTGCCGTACGCGACGAACGCGGACGCGGTTCCCGTCGCGCAGTTGCCGTCGGCGCTCGCGTCCAGCGTCACGCCCGCGTATCCGCTGGTGATGGGGATCCCGCTTCGTCACGGGCGATTCGTCGACGATCACGATCAGCTCGGAAGCGAACCGGTCATCGTCGTGGACGAAAACCTCGCGCGGCACGCCTTCGGCCGTGACGACGTCGTCGGGAAGCAGCTCTGGATTCCTGCAATCAGTGCGTCCCCGGTTCAGATCGTCGGCGTGGTCGGCCACGTCCGGCACTGGGGACTGGGCGCAGACGATCAGTCGAGCGTTCAGGATCAGATCTACTATCCGCTGGCGCAGGTCCCCGATCGGCTGCTGCACTTCTTCTCGTCGATCATGTCGATCGCGGTTCGGACGACTGTGCCGCCGCAGGCCGTTGCCGATTCGATGCGACGCGAGCTGCGCGGCGTGAACGGCGACCAATCGCTGTATCAGTTCCGCACGCTGGAGCAGCTCGTGAGTGGCTCGCTCGCGCAACAGCGCCTGCTGATGTGGCTCGTCGGCACGTTCGCCGGCTTCGCGCTGCTGCTCGCGTGTGTAGGCATTTACGGGCTTCTGGCCTACGTGACCCGAACGCGCGTCCGGGAATTCGGCGTGCGAATGGCGCTCGGGGCGTCTGCCGGCGAGATTCGGCGGCTCGTGCTGGGCCGGAGCGCGACGTTGATCGCGGCAGGCTCGGCGCTCGGTGCCTGCGGAGCATGGATCACCTCCCGTGTCATGTTCCGGCTGGTCGAAGGGATGCGTCCGGCGGATCTGCCAACCGCGACGTTGATGATCGGACTTCTCGTGGGCGCCGCCTTCATCGCGAGCGCTGCACCGGCGTATCGCGCCAGCCGGTTGAACGTCACGCTCGCCCTCAGACAAGACTGACGCCCCGGCCGCACCGATATGCGGTTGATGCCGCTGCGCATCAGAGGCAGAATGGGCGCCCATATGATGCGACCGAATCGACAAGTCCCGTTGTTCACGCCGACGGCCGTCCGCGCGCTCATCGTTGCCGTTTCCGCAATCCTGGCGGTTGCGTGCACTTCCCCGGAGCCCGCCAGGACCGCCGCCCAACCCGCGGCCTCGTCCGCGCCGAGCGTGCCTGCGCCGACGCCGCTGCCTTCGAATGCGGCGCTGGCCGAGCGTGCGAAACCGTTCGAGCTGAATACACCGTACGAGGCGCCGCCAGGGGATCCGCTCGAACACAACACGTCGGGCTATGCGAAAACGATGTGTTCGGCCGTGTTCATGACAGGCCTCGATCCCGACGTGGCCGCCGAGAGCGTGGGCTATTTCACCGGGCCGTACGAGGAGCGGAAGAAAGTCAGCAAGCCCGTCGTCGACCGCGAGAAGAAGGAGATCCGGATCACCCTGCCGAACGGCGTCGCCGTCGTCGCGCGGCACTTCGGATCGCAGGGCTGCATCACCCTGCCGCCCGGACGAAACGACGTCTTCTTCAAGCCCGTCGACGTGCCGCGCCACCTGCCGGACCCGAAAACGACTCCGTGGCCAATGGGCGATGTGCTGCCGGCCGATCCGCTCCCGGCTGAAGTCAACGGCGAGAAGCTGAAACGCGCCATCGACGCGGCGTTCGAACCGGCGGAGGCGCTCACGTCTGCACTGGTGGTGACGTACAAGGGCCGGCTGATCGGTGAGCGGTACATGCCCGGCATCTCCGAGACGACGCCCCTCGAGAGTTGGTCGATGGGCAAGAGCGTCACGGCGACGATGATGGGGCTCCTGATCAAGCAGGGGGTGTACAGCCTGGAGCAGCCGGCGCCGGTGCCCGAGTGGCAGAAGCCCGGCGATCCGCGTCAGAAGATCCGCATTCAAGACATCCTGCGGATGTCGAGCGGTATTCGGATCAAAGCGCCGGACGACCCGGATTTCGATCCGAAGACCTATCCCGATCATCTGTATCTCTACACGGGGCGCGTGAACTCATTCAAGTACGCGGCGACGCGTCCGCCACAATGGCCGCCGAACACGGTGGGCCGCTACCGCAACACCGATCCGGTGCTCATCAACTATCTCGTGCGCCTCGCGGTTGAGAAGCGCGGCGAGGAATACCTGTCGTTTCCGCAGCGGAGTCTCTTCGACAAGATCGGCGTGCGGTCGATGGTGATGGAAACCGATCCGTACGGCAATTTCCTGACGCAGGGCTACGAGCTGATGTCTGGTCGGGACTGGGCACGACTCGGGAACCTCTATCTGCAGGACGGCATCTGGAACGGCGAGCGGCTCCTCCCGGAAGGCTACGCGAAATTCGTGAGCACCGTCGCCCCGGCGTGGGCCGCGGATGGACGTCCGGTGTACGGCGGCTTCTTCTGGATCAACGGCGATAACACCTTTCCGGTGCCGAAAGAGGCGTATTACATGTCGGGCGCCGGCGGGCAGACCGTGCTCATCGTCCCGTCGCACGGACTCGTCGTCGTGCGGATCGGTCACTACAAAGGCGTGACGCCTGGAGGCGAGGCGTTCCGAAGAGCCCTCGCGATCCTGATGGAGGCCGTGCCGGCGCAGAAGTGAGGGGAGATCGATGGCCAGACTGGCACTGATGGCGCTCCTGAGCACTCTCGCGCTTCAGGATCAACAGAGGCCGATTGCGATTGTCAACGTCACCGTGGTTCCGATGGACCGCGAACGCGTCGTGGCGGCGCAGACCGTCATTGTCCAGGATGGCAGGATCAAGGCAATCGGCCAGTCACAGTCGATTCGTGTTCCGATCGGTGCGGTACAGATCGATGGCACGGGCAAGTTTCTGATGCCGGGGCTCGCCGATATGCACGTGCATTTCGTCCGCGAAGCCCTGAAGCAGGAACCCCAGCGTGCCAATCCGAACGGTACCGGTTCGCCAGCCAGGAATACCGGCTTCCGCCTCGGACGATCACGAGCGTGAGAATCGCGCTTACGCGCTGATGTTCGTCGCGAACGGCGTGACGACGGTCCGGAATTTGTGGGGGAGCGAGACCATCGACGCGTTCGCTCACGAAATCGATTACGGCGACGTCATCGGACCGCACGTCTACTCGGCGGGACCGATCACCGATGGTGATCCTCCGATCTGGCAGGGCAGCCGCATTGTGGAGACGGCCGCGCAGGCCGAGAACGCGGTTCGTTCCGACAAGCAGAGGGGTTACGTCGCGATCAAGGTATACAGCGCTCTTTCGAATGAGGCCTATCACACGATAGTCGGGGCAGCAAGGCGGCAGGGAATGCCCGTAGTGGGCCACGTGCCGATCAGTGTCGGCCTGATGGGCGCGGTCGAGGCTCGTCAGGATTCGATCGAGCACCTGGACAGCTTCCTGGCCGTGTTGCAGCCAGATGGCGCGGCAGGCGCACCCAAGTCCTTGAGTGAACGAATCCAGGAGGCTGACCTGAAGAAGCTTCCCGCCGTCGTCCAGGCGATAAAGGACTCGGGTGTGTGGATCTGCCCTACTGTGGTGGTGAATGACCTTCCCCGGACTGATTCAACATGGCTCGAAGAAGCGAGCTTCGTTCCTCCGAACGTGTTCGAACGGTACCGAAGGATGTACCCGAATCGTGGAATAGATCCGAGGACCATTTATCAAGTTCACGCCTTGAATATCGCGACTGTCGCGGCTCTGCACCGTGGCGGAGCGCGTCTCCTGCTTGGTACGGATACTGTCAAGCCGGGGACGCTTCCAGGCTTTTCGCTGCACGATGAACTGGAGAACTTTGTCAAAGCCGGCATGACGCCGTACGAAGCGATGAGAACCGGTACCGCGGATGCGGCGACGTTTCTCCACCAGGAGACTGAATTCGGAGTGGTGAGCACCGGCCGTCGCGCGGACCTGTTGCTTTTGAGTGCGAACCCTCTCGACAACGTCAAGAATACTGAAGCACCCGTTGGAGTGATGACAGGAGGTCAGTGGCACAGTTCCGAAGAACTCCAAGAGCAGTTACGCGCCTTGCGCGCAACTTACAAACATTAGTCACATGAGAATCCGTTTCGTCTGGCGCTGGTTCGTCGTCGCCCTTGGGATATTGACCGTCGGCTCTTGGCGGCCGCCAGTGCTCGCGCAGACTGCCGTTTCGACTTCGCAGTCGCACGTCACAATCCCGTTTCTCGCGGATGCTTCGAAGCTTAAGGATCTCGATTTCGAAGGCGGCGAGTGCGAGCTCGACGCGAGTCGCAACGCGATGACGTGCACCTTTCAGCAGGTGTTCCTCACGACATCCGCCGCCGCGCCCGACACGTGTCTCATCACGACGAATCGCTACGAACGCGTTTTCCGCCGTGAATCCGAAAGTCGCTGGATGAGCACAGAAGGGCCGGAAGGCGTCTGCGGGCTGCTGGATGTCGCGACGTTGCAGGACGACGGCGGCGTCCGATGGACGATGGAGACGCACAAGGTCGTGACCAGGAAGGACGCCGCTCCAGCCTGCGAGGCGGTTGACACGCAGCCCGTGACGCTCAGCTGGCAGAACCTTCGAAGACCGCTCCCTTGCAGGTTCGTGCAGCCGGGCGGGCTCAGTCGATGAGCAGCCTTCCGCTCGCGACGCCGACGCGCGCCGATCGACGCATTCTTCAAGGCGTTCAACGCACGCGACAACGACGCGCTGAAGAAGACGCTTCACTATCCGCACGTTCGCATCAACGAGGCGGGTGCCGTCAACGTCTGGAAGGACGCGTCGGAGGCGGCGACGAACTTCGACGGCCTGACGCGAAGCGAGTGGTGGGCGCGCAGCACCCTCGATTCGGTGTCCATGCGGCAGAACGATGCGATGAAAGTCCATTTCGAAGTCGTCTTCAGCCGGTACAAGGCCGACGGCACCAGGTACGCGACGTACCAGTCGCTCTGGATCGTGACGATGAAAGACGGGCAGTGGGGTGTTCAGGCGCGCTCGAGCTTCGCGCCCTAGAAGAATGGCCCGCGAAGGGAACCTCGGTGGCTGAAGTACTCACCATCCGGCGGACCGATCGTCACACGCTGCCCGACGATCGGCGTGTGCCGCCATCCGAATCCGTCGAGTACCTACAGGCTGATCGAAGACGGAGGGAACATCGGGGTTCCTTCGGGTACCGCCTTCGACCGAACGGGCGAACGATGTTCCGTCCGGCGCCACGAACCGCGCTCATCACCCGCTGTGATGTGAAGCAGACATTCCATCTCAATTTCGACGATCGCGAGTACACCGCCAGCCCGCTGCAAACCGTTCCCACCCGGGAAGAGATGCTGGCCCGGGCGGCGGCGTCCGGTCAGCAGGTCGTCGCGCCGCAGCGAGAACCGACGGTTCTCGTGGAGACCGAAACCGTGGATACCGGCGAACGGAAGGAGTTCTTCGGCCGCACCGCCCGCCATGTGGTCACGACCAGACGGGTCACTCCACTGGCCGGTGCGAAGCGCGGCGCCGACACCACCGTGACGGACGCCTGGTACATCGACCTCGACATCCACATTTCCTGCGAGCCGTTGTGGCGGTCGGGGCGTTCGGGTCATGCATTTGCAACCGTTCACAAACAAGGCGAGGAAGGCGACATGCCGACGTTCAAGGACGTCGGCGAGCCCGAAAGAGGCTTTGCCGTCGCCAGCAAGGCACGCTCGTCTGGAACCATCACGCTGCCGGATGGCTCGACGCGGCCGCGCGTCTTGACCTGGGAGAGCGAAGTGATCGAGCTTTCGACCGCTCCGATCGACCCGGCGCTTTCGAGGTTCCGTCAGGATTCAGACTGGTCGTACGGGTTCGTCAGGAACCGGTTCCACCACCGGTGATTCGCGTGATGCGGGCTTACGATCGGCTCGTGCACCCACGTCCGCGGACTTGACGCCGTGGAGCTGCCCTATCGAGCAAGGTCGATCAGGACGACATTCGCGTTTTCCCGGACTCTGTCGAACACAATCTGCTTGCCGTCGGCGGTCACGTCGAAGCACTGCGTGACCGCCGAATTGTTCAAGCGGGTCAGCTGGCGCGACTTCCTCGCCGGCAGGTCCAGCAGCCAGAAGTCTTGCGCCCGAAACGCTCCTTGCGCGTACACGAGCGCCAGGCCATTTGGAAGGAATCGATAGCGCTTACCTTCGACGCGAACCCGGATTGCGGGCAATTCGACCTCTGTACCGTCTGCTCGAATGGCCAACAAGGGCGCGTCGACGCTGACGTTGGCTCCGGTATACACAATCAGGTCTCCGGACGACGACCACACGGGATCGCGGGCGGTGCCGGCGATCAGCCGGACAGGCGGGGAATGGTCGAGCGGGATCTTGAACAGCCCGGGTCCACGCCCGTCGATGCCACCCGCAACGATCCACTGGCCATCGGGCGACCAGTCAACCGATCCCCGGATGTCAATCGGCTCCGCGAGCGATCGGAGATCGCCGCCATCTGCGGACAAGACGTGAAGGCGCAATTTTCCGTCGCGCCTCAGGATCACGGCCAGCTGACGGCCATCGACCGACACCGCCGGCGGTTCAAACAGGGCTTCGTCCGATCCCTTCACGATCTCGACAGCTTTGCCGTCCTCGACGCGCCACAGGCCGTCACCGGTGCCCTGCGAGGACAAGTAGAATAGCGCCCGCCCGGCAAGCCGTGGCGCGTGTGCCCGCACGGTGGGCAGCGCCATCGGTTTCGCCTCTCCATCCTCCGCAGGGCGATCCAGAATCGGCACGGTCCACAAGCTCGCACTCGGGTTGGCCACGGACGCCACGAGACGACGATGGTCGGCGCTGCCTGCAATCGACAGGTACTGCTCCGTTCCGTAAGCAACACGGCGCGTCGCTCGGGTGTTTGTATCGAGCGACCACAACCATGGTCCCGAGCCCTCATGATCCTGCGCGATGTAGAAGACATTGCGATCGTCGATCGGTGTCGGGAAACCCACATACGCGTCGTGATAGGTGAGGCGTTCCGGTTGTCCGCCGCTGGCTGCGATCCTCCACACATCCATTTGCGAGATGTCTTGAACGCCGCGTGCAAAGTAAATCCACCGACCATCGAGCGACCAGGCCTGATGATGGTTGTGTCCTCCTACTATCGGATCGACAAAAATCTGTCTGGCGCCGACGCCCGTACGATCCGCGACGAACATCGGGTCTCCCGGGGCATCGGTGTGATACACGATCCGCGCGCCGTCGGACGACCACGCCACTTCCACCACCCGGTCACCCAGGAAAGGCCTCGGCGGTCCGCCCATCATTGGCATGATCCGCATGCGGCTGACCGGCGCGCCGCCGAACCAGATTTCGGATCCGTCGCCGGAGAAACCGATGTTGTGCACCGGCCTCAATCCCGGCATGTGGCTCTCGCCCGTAAGATTCACGAAGCGGCCCGAACCCACTTGCGACAGCCACACATCGAGGGGGCCATCGCGATCGGAAAGAAACGTGGCGAATTTTCCGTCAGGCGATAGGGCCGCCTCGGCCTCATTGCCTTCGAAATTCGTCAACCGGGCGAACGTCGCGTTGGACAAGGGGTTGTCTGGAGCGGTATTGAGGCGCCTCACACCCCAGCCCGCCAGACCCGACGCGAGCGCGAGAAGAACGATCGCGGCCCATCGACTCCACGACGAATGCGCGGAGACAACGGTCGTGCGTCCCACCACCGTCGCCGGCGCTTTCCCGTGCTCCAACGCGTCATCGAGCTCGGCGCGCGCATCGGCGATATCCCGCAGACGCCGCTTCGGGTCTTTCTCCAAGCCGCGCTGCAGAAGGCGCACGACCATTGGCGGAGTGGCCGCAGGCAGCGCCGCCCAATCCGGCTCGCGTTCCAGGATAGCCGACAATCGTGTCCGATACCGTCTGCGCCTGGAAAAGCGATCCGGCCGGTCAGCATTTCGTACACCACGCAGGCAAACGCCCAGATGTCCGTGCGCTTGTCGACCGTCTGGCCCCGCGCCTGCTCCGGGCTCATGTAGGCCGCCGTGCCGAGTATGGTCCCCTCCTGCGCGCCGCCCACCGTCACCGTCGGCGACTGAAACTCGCCGGTCTCTGCCTTTGCGAGGCCGAAGTCCAGCACCTTCACGACGCCGCCCGGCGTGACTTTGACGTTCGCCGGTTTGAGATCCCGGTGAATGATTCCTTTCTCATGCGCGGCGTCGAGAGCATCGGCGATCTGACGCGCAATCGTGAGCGCGTCGGTTACCGGCGCCGGTCCGCGCTGGATCCGATCGGCCAGCGTTTCGCCTTCCACCAGCTCGAGCACCAGGGCGCTGACGCCATCGGCTTCTTCGAGGCCGTAGATGGCGCCGATGTTGGGGTGATTGAGCGCGGCGAGCATGCGCGCCTCGCGTTCGAAGCGAGCCAGGCGTTCTGGATGGTTCGTGAAACACGTGCGGCAGGATCTTGATCGCGACGTCGCGTCCGAGCTTCGTGATCGCACGCGCGATACACTTCGCCCATCCCGCCGACGTCGAGCAGCCGCTCAATCCGATACGGACCGACCGACGAGCCCGGTGCGAGCCGCGGCGCAGGAGGCGAGACGAGTTCGGCCACGAGCGCGCCAACCGACGCGTCGATTATCCCGCCCGTCGGCTGCGCGAGCAGCGACTCGACCTCGCGCCGCAGCGTGGAATCGTCCGCACACGAGCGCGCGAGAAACGCGTCGCGCTCGGCGGACGGGCGCTCGCGAGCCTGGTGGAACAGCCGTTCAATCTTGCGCAGGCGCTCAGGCGTCACGTCCTGCCTCGCGGGTCAATTCCCGCTGCAGCCATGCCCGGGCGAACTCCCAGTCGCGCAGCACGGTTTTCGACGAAACCTGGAGCACGACGGCGGTCTCGTCGACGGTCAGGCCGCCGAAGAATCGCAGCTCGACGACGCGGCTCTTGCGGTCGTCCAGCGCGGCGAGCGTCTGCAGCGCATCGTCCAGCCGGATCACGTCCGCGTCTGGTGCCACGCCGCCGATCGCCGCGTTCGTCGAACGACACGCGGACGGCGCCGCCGCCCCGCTTGTCCGCATCCCGCGATCGAGCGAGGTCGACGAGCACGCGACGCATCAACCGCGCCGACATGGCCAGGAAATGCGTCCGGTTCTGCCAGTCGACGTGCTGGACGTCAACCAGGCGCAGGAACGCTTCGTTGACCAATTCGGTTGCCTGCACGCTGCGGTTCGCCCGCTCGCCGAACAAGCACCGGCGGGCGATACGCCGCAACTCGTCGTGGACGAGCGGCATCAACGCTTCCAGAGCCGTTTCGTCTCCTTCGCGCCAGGCTCTGAGGAGAACCGTCACCTCGTGGGTCGGGCCCAAATCGCTGCATTCTAACGGCTTTCGCGCCTTGTCCGTTTCGGCGGTCCCTTTCCGCCTTTCGTGGCGGGAGGCGAGATGTCGAAGCGACACCGCCAGTCCCATCGCAACCGAAGGGAGAAGGCTTATGAGGCGAGTACTTACTTCGCTCACTCTCGTTGTCCTGTTGGTGTGCAGCCCGATCGCCGCGCGAGCTGACGTCGTTCTCGACTGGAACGCGATCGCGGTGTCCACGGTGGCCGGCCAGAGTCCGTACGCGCAGTCACGCTTCATGGCGATCGTGCAGCTCGCCGTGTTCGAAGCCGTCAACGCTATCGCGGGCGACTACAAGCCGTACCTCGGAACCGTCGTCGCGCCGGTGGGAGCATCGACTGATGCCGCAGCAGTGGCGGCGGCGTACACGGTGCTGAAGAATTACTTCCCGCTGGCGGCGGCGAATCTCGATGCCGCGTATGCGGCGTCGCTGGCGGGGATCCCCGACGGCTCCGCCAAAAGCGGCGGCATCGCGACAGGCCAGGCTGCGGCCGCGCAAATGATCGCGCTGCGCCTGAACGACGGGTCGTCACCACCGCAGTTCTACGCACCTGCGTCGACGGACCCCGGCGTGTGGCAGCTCACGCCAAGCTGCCCCGCGGCCGGCGGCGTCGGGTTTCAGTGGCAGGACATTACCCCGTTCGGTGTGCCGAGCGCTCCCGGCAGCCAGGCGTGGATCGCGCAGTTTGCCCCGGGCCCGCCCCCGGCGCTCACCAGCAAGCGATACGCAAGGGACTACAACGAGTTGAAGCGGGTCGGCAGCGTGACCAGCGATCTCACCGAGCGGCCGCAGGATCGGGCCGATGTGGCGCGGTTCTACGCGACGTCCTCGCCGGCCTTCGTGTTCAATCTGGCCGCGCGGCAGGTTGCGGTGGCGGAGGGCAGCTCGCTTTCGAAGAATGCACGAGCGCTCGCGCTGCTCAATATGGCCAGCAACGACAGCCTCGTCGCGTCGTTCTGGACGAAGTATCACTACAAGCTCTGGCGGCCCGAGACGGCGATTTTCGAGGGCAACCTGGATGGCAACCCGAGAACCGACGCCGACACGGCTTATGTGCCGTACATTCTCACGCCGTGTTTCCCCAGCTATCCGTCGAATCACGGGAGCGCAAGCAACAGCGCCGCCGAGATTCTGAGGCGCGCCTACGGTGAAGGCGGCCATGCCATCACCATGGCGAACGCCGCCGTGCCCGGGGTGACGTTCCACTACACCACGTTCAAGCAGATCACGGACGATATCAGCGACGCGCGCATCTTCGGCGGCATCCATTTTCGCTTCGATCAGGAGGCCGGCGCCGATCTGGGACGCGACATCGGGGCGTATGTGCACAGGCACAACCTCCGCCGTGCGAAGCATTCCGACGACGACGAATGCGCCAACGATGACGAGCACGACCGCCGCTCGCACCATCGTGACTAGGAATGCGGCAGCCGCAGGGCGGGCCGTGCAGTCGACCGTCGCGCCGGCTTCGGCGGGCGCTCGAGCGATACCACGGCCCGCACCACCGCGCTGTCGGATGGCAGCATCAAGCCGTTCCCGCAGAGGTTCTCGTCGGATCGTGTTCAGTCGCGGTCCACTATCGGCATTCGAGCGGCCGGGCGGACGCAGCCCCGCCCGATCAATCCGGCCTCGGTAAACTCGACCGGTCGATGGCTCAAGTCCCAGTAGAAGAATGGTCGCGAATACCTAGTCTGGCGGTTTGGAGCGGGGCAAAGCACTGAAGGCTTGATGAGAGTCGCGCAGCGTTCATCAATCGGTCCTGACGAACTCAGAAGTTCGGTAAACGTTTTGTCCGTCATCATGAATCCGAACCGAGGTTCGTGATGAGGACCCGTGGTTCGTTCATCGGGCGAGCTGGAAGTTCGATGCGGTCCGGGTCCGACCACAGCGCCTGCGCCTCCACGAAATCAATGCCGTGCGTCGCCTTGGTCGCGGCATCGAAATGGTTAGGCGTGGTGGGCGCTAAAGGACTCGAACCTTTGACCTCGTGCGTGTGAAGCACGCGCTCTAACCAACTGAGCTAAGCGCCCGAACGGCCGGCTAGGAATTCTATCTTACCTGACTTCGATCAGTTCAATGGCTTCGCGGCTCGGGCCTTCGATCATGATCGCTGCGAAATCGCCCACTTTGTACGGCTGCTCGAGAAACACGACGCGCTCGGCCCTGAGCTTTGCGATCCAGGCATCGAGGCCGGCGACGCTCAGGCCCACGTGATCCATCAGATGACCCCGCGTACTCGGCGCCGGCGACTCTCCCTGATTCATGTACCAGTAGAACGACACGTCGCCGAACGCGATACTCGTCAGAGACGGCGTGCGATACATCCCATCCCAATCGAGCGCGGGGAAGGTCTTGTCCGGACCGCGTGCGACCCTGCAATTGGCCTCGGTTCGCGGCGGTTGTCCGCCGCGCATCGGTACCTGCACATTCAGGTGCGTCTGATACCAGATCTGCGCGCAGAACGGCTGGTCCTCGTACATGTGGATGTGGTTGAAGCGCTCGACCGGCATGTTCCCCTGATACTCGACGATCGCATCGTCCGGACCCTGGAGGTACGCGAACCCGGCGCCGCCGCTGGGCACGGCTCCACGCGCCTTGGCGTCGGCGATCTGGGGCCTGGTCAGGCCGAGGACACCCCCGGCACCGGGCCACGTGTCGCTGCTGACGAACACGGTGCGGCCATTGTCCTCGGCGTAGAGCGGCAGCAGGGTGATCGCGTGCTGCTTGTACATGTCGAGGCTCTTGTGGACATCGGTGACGTGCCAGCCGAAATGCCAGAACGCCGTGGGCGGCTGCGTGGCCGGCGGTGTCTCGACCTTGTTGAACAGCACCCAGACGTTGTTTGGCGACCGCAGCGCCGGACGTCCGGCAAACGTTCCGCGGGACGTGCTTGCGAACTGGCGTGAGTAGAAATCGATCGCCGCGTCGGGGTTGAGCGAGTTCAGATGAAGATGATGAAAACCGGGCGCCGGCAGCGCCAGTGTCGTCTGCGCGGACGGCCGCACAGCAGCGGGAATCGCGGCGAGCGAGGCGAGCAGGCACGAGACACGCACGTAGCGCGAGGCGTCAAAGGAGCGCGAGGCTCCAATGGAGCGCGAGGCTTCAGCCGAGCGCAGGCGAGCGGCGACGGTTGTCATCACGACCGCGCTCCTAGTTGTCGAGGCCGAGCGCCCAACGAATACCGCCCAGGATATGCGCTCTGAACACCGGATCGTTGCTCCAGATGTCATCCCGGTGGCCGAGTGCCGTGTAGAACGACCGGCCGGCGCCATACGTCCGAGTCCACGCCTGTGGATAGTCGCCTCCGCGTACCACATCGGGGAATCCCGCAATGTCGGATTTTTCCGTATCGAGACTGAGGAGAACGTGCACGCGGTCGCGCGTAAAGGCGAGGGGGATGTGGTTGCCGAACAGCACGTCGACGTTCTCGCCCGGACGCGCGGCATCCCACGGCGCCGTGCCGAACAGATAGAATTCGTCGACCAGAGGCCAGCTGCCGCCGAGCATCCGGGTGGCGGGATGTCGAGGGTCCTCGACTTTCAGGACGGCAATTGCATTCTGCTTGATCGACCGTCGATAGTACCCGCCGAGCATCTCGCCGAACTCCGGATAGTTGTAGAACGTCAGCGACGCGCAATGCGCGCCAATGAACCCTTTTCCACCGCGGACAAAATCGAGCAGGCTCCGTTTCTGCGCATCGGTCATCGGCAGATTGCCGTTGGTCATCATCATCAAGCCATCGAAGCTGGCGAGGTAATCCGATGACAGAAACGACAGATCGATTCTCGCGGCGTCCTGCTTGTAGCCTTCGACGGTCGTCACGTCGAAGCCGCCTTTGCCGCCGAGCTCGATCACCGCTCTCTCGGCGGGCCCGAGGCTCGTGTGCTTGTAGAGGGCAGCGTGGGTCAGGAAGAGGAGCCTCTTTTTCGTCCCCGTCTGAGGCTGACCGGCAGCAGACAGACTGAAGACCGCAAGCAGAGCGATCAGCGCCACTGTTCGCATGAACACATCCTATGCCAGACCGCTCGGCTGAAGCCTTCGCGCTCCCTGCTTTGCTCGGCTGAAGCCTCGGGCTCCCCGCTCCGATATAGTGGGTGATCCGAATGGCCATCCTTCCATGATCGGACGAACGACCGCTCTCGTGCTCGCCGTCGCGCTGATTGGCGCGGCAAACCAGCCGGCACCAGCACCGACGACAACGCTGATTCGCGACGCGTTCGTCATCGACGGAACCGGCGCTCCGGCACGTCGCGCCGACGTGCGCATTCGTGGAGACCGCATTGTGTCGGTCGGGGAACTGCCGCCGACGCCTGGCGAGCACGTCGTCGCCGCCAGCGGATTGGCGCTGGCGCCGGGCTTCATCGACACACATAGCCATCACGATCGTGGCCTCGACTCGGCACCCGATGCCGTCGCGATGGTCAGCCAGGGCGTGACGACGATCGTCGTCGGGCAGGACGGCGGCGGCTCGAATCTGGCCAAACTGTTCGCGGGGCTCGAGAGCCATCCGGTTGCGGTGAACGTGGCGTCGTACGCCGGCCACGGCGCCATTCGGCGAACGGTGCTCGGCCAGGACTTCGCACGGCCCTCCAAGAACGTCGAAGTCGAGCGCATGAAGACGCTGCTCAAGGCCGAAATGGACGCCGGCGCGCTAGGCCTTTCGACCGGCCTCGAGTACGACCCCGGGATCTATTCGACGCGAGAGGAAGTGCTCGCGCTTGCGAAGGTTGCGGCAGACGCCGGCGGGCGCTACATGAGCCACCTGAGGAGCGAGGATCGCTGGTTCTGGGAGGCGCTCGACGAACTCATCGCGATCGGTCGGATCGACAAGATGCCGGTGCAGGTTTCACACCTCAAGCTGGGCATGCACGACTTATGGGGACAGGCGGAGAAGCTCATTGCCGTCCTCGATCGCGCACGGGCCTCGGGCGTTCAGGTTTCGGCCGACATTTACCCCTACACGTACTGGCAGTCGAACCTCGGCGTGCTCTATCCGAAGCGCAACTTTGCAGACCCGGCAGAAACGGCGTTCGTCCTCGCGCACGTCTCGCTGCCCGGCGACATCATCTTCAACAATTTCCGTGCGCACCCGGATTACGTCGGCAAGACGCTCGCCGACGTCGCCGTGGCGCGGAAGGCGACGCCCGAGCAGACGCTGATGGCGCTGCTCGCAGAGCCGGGTGGCGACGGCGCGGGGATTGTCGCCAAGGGGATGGCCGACGCCGACGTCGAGCGGCTGATTCAGTGGCCGTTCGCGAACGTCTGCAGTGATGGCCAGTCGTTCGGGCTCCATCCACGCGGGTTCGGCAGCTTTGCCAAGGTCCTGGGACCGTATGTGCGCGAGCGGAAGCTGTTCACGGTCGAAGAAGCCGTGCGCAAGATGTCCAGCCTCGCCGCGCAAGACATCGGCGTTCAAAAGCGCGGCCGCGTGGCGCCCGACTACTTCGCCGACCTCGTGCTGTTCAATCCGGCGACGGTGGCCGATCGTGCCGACTTCGGCAAAGCGCAGGCGCAAGCCGTTGGCGTGAGCACCGTCTGGGTCAACGGTCAGGTCGTCTTCGAGGACGGTAAGCCCAGTGGCGTCCACTCTGGCCGGCCCTTGCGTCGAGAGAAGCGGCCGCTCGGCTGAAGCCTCGCGCTCCGCGCTAGGCGACGGGCTCGGGCAGTGTCGTCAACCGCGTGCCGTGTTCGCTGAACAGCCGCGCGAGGCGATCGATACGGCGCCGTGCCTCCTCGAGATCGGTATTGCCGAGCGTCAGGTTGAGCAGGTCGATGTACCACGGAAGCTTCTGGGGTTCCCTGACATAGCGGTCGACGATCGCTCTGGCAATCGGCAGCGTCGTCGTCTTCGAATTGTCATGGACGTCTCGTGAATCGGCGCGCAGAAGCTTGTCGTATTCCTCGTCGAGCAGCCGCGCGAAGAGCTCCAGCGTGAAGCGATCGCCCGCTTTCGCCCCGCCTGGATCGTCAGCTGTGAGCACGGCGCCTTTGTGGATCCATTCCCACAGGATGCTCAAGCGGATTTCCCCGGTCGCCATGTCCTCCATGAGGTAGAGCACATCGTCGTTGCCGAAGAAGTCGGCGGGCTTGAGCGCAGCGGCCTGCATGCCCTGGCCGAACGCGTTGCCGTACTGCAGACCGACGCTCAGCAGATCCCGCGCGCCACGGATTGTGCGCGGCGCCGGCTCGAGCTCGAGAAGGGCGTTGGCGTCGGCATCCGTGTAGCCCAGCGCAGGAAACTGCCGTCCAAGCTGATTGTCCTCGCCGGCGCGCTCCCAGACCGGTCGCACGATGTGCACCATCTTCCAGTGCGCAACCCACTTGCCGCTGGCGCCCGCCTGCTGCTCACGCGTGGCGCCGGCGACGGCGCGTTCCATCGCGGCCTTGACGCCCGACGCGGAGCCCACGGGGATGTTCGGCTCCATGCCGCCCTGCCACAGCGCGAAATGTCCACGGAGATCCGGTGTGTTCATCGCACGGCGCACGCGATCCTCGTAGTTGCGCATGTAGCCGTACATCATCGTGATCGCGTCGATGTTGGGATCGATGAACCCGGCGTCCCACGCCATCGCATCGGCAACGCTGTTGATGTAATCCCATCGGCCCGTGTTGAAGCCGATGAACCGTCCCCCCAGGACCGCGCGGATCTCCATCAGCTGAAAACACGCTTCGAGCTGCTCGACGAGAACGTAGACCTTGATCGAGTCGGCGGGGAGGTAGAGGTGCTCCTCGAGCGCGGTCAGGATGGCATTCCAGAGCGCGGCTTCCTCAGCCGTCTGGAGCTTCGGAATGTAGAGAACGAGCGATCGACGTTCCGCATGGAGCTGCGAGTGGTTGTTGACGATGTAGAGCGCCGTGTCGACGATCGAGGCCGAGAAGCCGCGGCCGTCGTCGAACCGCACGTGACGGTCGTCGAGGTGAAGCCCCCGCGGACGGAAGATCCGCGTCGTGAACGACAGCTGTTGCTGCCAGTTGTCCACGATCGGGCGGCCGAAGAACCCTTCCCCCCATGCGTTCATCTCGCGCGCGACCTGTTCGACGACGCGCACGAAGAGCGGATCGTGATGGAAAGCCAGCTTGAGATTGCGCTGGTTGTCGAGCGCCATGGTGGAAAGCTGGCCGAGCGCGTCCTCGCCGTCGAACATCCAGCCGTCGGCGCCCGACAGCAGTGCATACGCCACGTTGCGGATGCTGCTTTCCGGTGTGCTGTGCGGCCGGGCCGCCGGTCCGGTTCCCTGAATCCACTGCCGCTTCAGATCGTGCGGAATGGTACTGCCGACAAACCGACCTTCGCGCGCGTCGCGGACGGTCATCGACGTTCCCGCCAGGTGGAGGTTGGAGTCGAGGAAACCGATCCGCTTTCGCTCTTTCGCGCGGGCTGCCCGGCGTGCGAGGCGAGCCGACATCAGCTGCTGCCGGGTTCGATCGAAGGGTTCCAGCGCGTGCAGCGCCGCCATCACATCCGGCGTGAGCACGTCTTCATACGCCGAGGCGACTTCGTGGCTGAACCTGAGTCCGCTCACTATTTCCGTCCTTCGGGAAGACGACGGTCGCGCGCCCCGTCGTAGTCGTGGTCCTTGGGGTCGATCTGCCGCATCGGCGGCTGGCGCGTGCGCTCCTCGTGCGCGTGCGCGATGAGCCCCGGCAGCCGCGAAATCAGGAAAATCGCGTTGCCGAGCTCGTAGGCGAACCCAAGGTCCGCGCTGATCGCCGCAATGGCGCCGTCGACGTTCACGGGCAGTGCGCGCCCGTAATGACCGTGTTGAGCGCTCAACGCGCGTTCGGTTGCCCGAATCAGCCGCACGTGTTCGCCCTCGATCTCGAGTTCGAGCGCCATCTGGAAGAGTCGGGCGGCGCGTGGATCCCTCGTATGGAACCGATGGCCGAAGCCGGGCGGGACCTCCTGCTGCTCGGCGCACTCGGCCACGATCGCTTCCGCCGCCTGCTGCATCGTCTTGCCACCGCGCATCAGTGTCAGGCCACGGTCGAGGAAGCGCATGCAGGATTCGATGTCGCCACCGTGATGCGGGCCGAACGCCAGGATGCCGGCGGCGACGCAGTCCTTGAGCGGCGCCCCAGACGTCGCGACGTTCCGGGCCGCCAGCGTGGATGGAGGTGTCACGCCGTGATCGATCGACGAGACCAGGACCGCGTTCAGCATCCGTCCAATCGCGGGCGTTGGCAGTTCACCCATCAGCAGCAGGTAGACCGCTTCGGCGAAACCGAGCCGACCCATCATCTCGTCCAGCGAATAGCCGCGGACTTGGATCTTGTTGGGCTCGATCGCCGTCAGCGACGTCTGCCAGCGCTCGTGGGTTTCCCTGGACTGGGCGCGCCGTTCCACTTGTTTGGTCGACATAGAGATCTCAGTTCTGCGCAACGAGGCGCGGCTGGCTCAAACCGTCCCGTACAGTCTGTCGCCAAAATCTCCGAGTCCCGGAACGATGTACTTCTGCGCGTTCAACTCGCGATCCACGACGGGTGTATAGATGTCCGCTTCAGGATGATGCCGCTCCACCAGCGCGACGCCCTCGGGCGCGGCCACGATGCAGACGAGCCGCACGGTGCGGGCCCCGGACCGCGCCAGCAGGTCGAGTGCTGCCACCGCGCTCCCACCGGTCGCCAGCATCGGATCGATCATGAGCACGTAGCTCTCGCCGAGCGGTTCCGGAAGCTTCGAATAATACTGTGACGCGACGGCGGTCATTTCATCCCGCTGCAGACCGATGTGGCCGACACGAGCGGAGGGGACGAGCTCGAGCACCGCGTCCAGCATCCCGAGTCCGGCCCGCAGCACTGGAACGACGACGACATCGCGGCCGATTCGCCGTCCGGCGGCCGGGCCAAGTGGCGTGTCCACGATCGTGCCTTCCGTCGGGACGTCGCGCAATGCTTCCGCAACAAGGAGCACGCTGATCCGATTGGCGGCCTGCCGGAACTGTTCGGGTGTCGTCCCTTTGTTGCGAAGCGTGGCGAGCGCGTCGTGCGCCAACGGATGATCGACGATGTGAAGCGGCACGGGCATCACTATACACAAAAGGGCTCAGGGCTTAGGGCTGAGGGCTCAGCGAAGGGCTCAGGGCAAAGGACTGAGGGCTCAGCGAAGGGGCTGCTACAATCGCGGCCGCATGAAATGGATCCTCGCTGGCGCCGTTCTGTGCGTTGCGGAGCTCGTCGTCGCGCAGACGATTCAGGGCCCCCGGCGCGTCTCGCTCGTCGTCAATGGTCGATTCGTCATCACCGAAAACGAGGCGCGGCAGATTCTGTCGCCGGGTAGCGTTGCCATCGACGGCGACTCCATCGTCGGCGTCGACGCGCCGGACGTCATCGCTCGCCGCTTCACTGGCAGCGACACCATCAATGCGACCGACGACATCGTCCTCCCCGGCCTGATCAACACGCACACCCATGCGCCGATGGTCATGTACCGCGGCCTGGCTGACGATCTGGCGCTGATGGACTGGCTGAACCAGTACATTTTTCCGGCGGAAGCCAAGACCGTCTCGCCTGAGATGGTCCGTGTGGGCACACGGCTCGCCGCGCTGGAGATGATCGAGTCCGGGACAACGACGTTCGCCGACATGTATTACTTCGAGGAAGAGATCGCAAAGGCGACGCGTGCGGCCGGCCTGCGCGGAATCCTCGGCGAGACGATCATCCAGTTTCCCGTCGCCGACGCCAGAACGCCGGCCGAAGGGCTTGCGCGCGCAGAGCGGTTCATCAAGGAGTTCAAGGACGACACACTCGTCGTGCCGAGCGTTGCGCCTCACGCGATGTACACGAACGACGCGGCGACGCTCGTGGCGTCGGCGGCGCTTGGACGCAAGTACGATGTGCCGGTCCTGATCCACCTTGCCGAAACGGAAGAGGAGCTTCGCATCTCACGGCAGCAGCATCAGCTGACGCCAGCGGCGTACCTCGAGTCGATCGGCTTCTGGGGACCGAAGACCCTGGCGGCGCACGGCGTGTGGGTCGACGATGCGGATATCGAGATCCTGAAGCGTCATGGGATCGGGGTATCGCACAATCCCGAAAGCAACATGAAGCTCGCGAGTGGAACGGCGCCGGTCGTCAAGTACCTGAACGCGGGTGTGGCACTCGGGCTCGGCACGGATGGGGCCGCGAGCAACAACGACCTCGATATGTTCGAGGCAATGCGGCAGGCGTCATTTCTGGCCAAGCACGCATCGCACGATCCCACCGCAGTGCCGGCAAGAACCGCGCTCGATTTGGCGACGAGAGGCGGAGCCCGGGCATTGGGAATGACGCAGCAGATCGGGTCACTCGAAACCGGCCGGCGCGCTGATCTGATTACCGTGTCAGTGGGCGCGGCGCGTCAGACGCCGCTCTACGACCCGGTGTCGCACCTCGTGTACACCACGCGCGGCGACGACGTCCGTACGACCATCGTCAACGGCGCGGTGCTGATGAGGGATCGGAAGGTTCGAACCCTGGACCGCACCGCCGTGATTGCCGACGCCAACCGCCTCGCGGCGAGAGTGCGCGACGCCGTCCGGAAATAGCCTCGTCAGGCGCCCAGCACGGCGATGTGCGGCAGGTTCCGGTATTGCTCGGCGTAGTCGAGGCCGTACCCCACGACGAATCGGTCTTCGATGGTGAAGCCGACGTAGTCCACCTTCACATCGACCTGTCTCCGGGACGGCTTGCTGAGCAGGCACGCCGTCCGCAGGCTGCGCGGGTTTCTCGCGCGGAGAATGTCCTGCAGGTAGACCAGCGTCAGCCCGGTATCGACGATGTCCTCGACGATGACCACGTGTTTGCCGTCGAGCGTGGTATCGAGATCCTTCAGCAGGCGGACTTCGCCGGAACTCGTCGTGCCCTTCGCGTAGCTCGATAACGCCATGAAATCCAGCGAGACATGCCCGGGCATGGCCCTCACGAGATCGGACAGGAACATGAAGGCGCCTTTGAGCACGGCCACGAGGTGCAGATCGCCGGGGAAGTCGCGCCGGATTTCGGCGGCCAGCTCCGTGACCCGCTTCTGGATCTGCGCCTGAGAGAGTAGGATTTCGGTGGGGCTGAGCTCGCTCATAGGGCGCCCATGATACCGCATGAAAAAATTCGACATCATCACCGAGAGCGATGCCCGCGTACTGCCGCATGGCGAGGCGGTGATGCTGGCGCGCGGCGGTCACGTGACGCCGCTGGCGCAGGACACACTTCGGGAGCGGCGGATCGTCGTCGTCCGCGAGGGCATGGCATCGAGTGACGACACGGCGCTCATCCCGGTGGCGGAGATTCGCAGCGTGGCCATCGCCAGCGACCATACCGGCATCACGCTGCGACGGACGCTGGTCGCGTTTCTTCGCGGGCGCGGGCTGGCGGTGAATGACCTGGGCGTCGACTCGACCGATCCTGTTGACTATCCGGACATCGCGGCATCCGTCGCAGACGCCGTCGCCAGGCGCGAAGCCGACGCGGGCATCGTCATCGACGGCGCGGGGATCGGATCGGCCATCGCCGCGAACAAGATTCGCGGCATCAGGGCCGTGATGGCGACCTCTGAGACCATTGCACGATATTCGCGCGAACACAACGGCGCCAACGTACTGACGCTCGGAGCCACGCTTCTGAGCACGGAGGACGCGAAGGCGATCGCCACCGTGTGGTTGACCACGCCGATGCGCGAACCGCGGTACATCCGGCGGCTCGCCAAGATCAAGGACCTGGAGAACCGGTGACCCGCGACGAGCTCCAACGGCTGATAGATGTCATCGTGTCCGAGCTGTCGGTGGCCGGAACGCGGCCGCAGACGCGCTGCCAGTGTCACGCGGTCCTCGACGACTGCTGTCCCGACCGTCTGCGCGGCGTCATCGATGCCGGGGCCAGCCGCGTCGGCGTCCACGCGAGCGGCGGCGCGCCGTCGGGCGTCGCCGCCATGATCGACCACACGCTCCTCAAGCCGGATGCGACGCGCCAGAACATCGAGGAGCTGTGCCGGGAGGCGGCGCAGTTCAAGTTCGCCACGGTATGCGTCAACCCGGTGTGGGTCGCGACCTCCGCCAGGCTGCTCGCCGGGAGTGGTGTCGGCGTCTGCTCGGTCGTGGGTTTTCCGCTCGGTGCCACGACGGCCGACGTGAAGGGATACGAAACGCGGCGTGCGATCTTCGACGGCGCGCGCGAGATCGACATGGTCATCAACGTCGGCGCCCTCAAGTCCGGCGACTTGCACGTCGTCGAGCGCGACATCGAAGCCGTCACGACGCCCTGTCGCGACTGCGGTGTGTTGAGCAAGGTGATCATCGAAGCAGCGCTGCTCACCGACGACGAGAAGGTGACGGCGTGCACGCTGGCGAAGGCGGCCGGCGCCGACTACGTCAAGACGTCCACGGGCTTTGGTCCCGGCGGCGCGACCGCTGCTGACGTCGCGCTGATGCGCCGCGTCGTCGGCGCCGACATGGGTGTGAAAGCGGCGGGGGGCGTGCGCGATCTCGAGGGCCTGCAGGCGATGGTGGCGGCGGGCGCGACACGGGTCGGCGCCAGCGCCGGCGTGAAGATCGTCCAGCAGGCGACGGGTTCGAAGGCGACCGCCGCCGCGTCCGGCTACTGATCGGAATCCGGACTCACAGGAGCTGACGGGCGATCTTGTATCGGTCCGCGCGCATGTCGTCGCCTCGCAGCTCGCGCAGGGCATAGCCGACGAACGTCCTGACCATCCGCTTGCGCCAGACCAGACCGAAGTCCGTGTTGTCCATCGGCCGTGCCGGCTGCGCCGCCAGTTGCGCGGCCTCGAGGATGCGCTCGTCGCTCAAGGGATGACCGGCAAGCACGTTGCGAACGGCAGACTCAACCGGACACGATGCGACGGCGCCGAGGACGATTCGAGCGTCTTCGACCAAATGGTCTCTGCTGAACTTCACCGCGGCGGCCACGGACAGGACCGGGAAATCGAACGAGCCCCGCCGGCGCAGCTTCCAGTAGGTGCTGCGCCAGCCGTCGAGCGGCGGTATCTGAACGGAGGTCAGGATTTCGGTCGGTTTCCGCGACATGTAGTCGATGCCGTCATTTCTGTACAACGCGCGCAGCGGAACCCGGCGCGATCCTTCCGCGTCCCGAAGCTCGACGCTCGCGCCAAGCGCCATCAGCGCCGGCGCAGTGTCAGTTGAGGAGACGGCGAGACAGCGTGTGCTCGACGGCGCGACCCAGCACGTCTCGCCATCTTTCTTCATGCAGAAGTCGATGGCCTTTCGCCATTCGTAGTTCTGGTCGTAGTAGTTGCAGCGGGTATCGAGACACAGATTCCCGCCGATCGTTCCCATGTTCCGCAACTGCGGCGTGGCGACTTGTGTGGCCGCCTGCCGCAAACCGTTGCAGCTCTCGCCCGGCCCGTTCTGGAGCGCGCGAATCAACCGCGTCAGCGTGACGCCGGCGCCGATCGTCAGGCCGTCGCCGTTGCGAATAGTCCGAAGTTCGTCGATCGCCCGCAAGCCCACCAGCGTTCCGGGCGTCTGCTGCCGACGCTTCATGTTCGGAATGAGGTCCGTTCCGCCCGCGAGGATCATCGCGTCGCCGGGCGCCGCCGTCGCGAGAACATCGACCGCTTCACCGAGACTTCGGGGGCTGACGAAACGGAAGCGGGGAAGGCGCATCATGGTGTCCTGGTCCTCGCAGTCGCGTCGTTGATGGCGCGGCCGTCGCCGCCCTCCCAGGGTGGTGGCACCAGCAGCGTCTGTGGCCAGGCGATTGCCGGGAAGCTCGCGGGCCCATAGCGCGCGGCTTTGCCCGCGGCCCTGGCCTCGAGCGCCTTCAGGATCTTCTCCGGCGTGATCGGCACTTCGTCGACGCGGACCCCCACGGCGTCGTAGACGGCGTTGGCGAGTGCGGGCATGACCGGGAGCAGAGGACCCTGGCCGACTTCCTTCGCTCCAAACGGTCCCCGCGGATCCGGATTCTCGACGAGCTCGGTCACGACCTCCGGCATGTCGAGCGTCGTCGGGCTCTTGTACTCGAGCATGGAAGGGAATTTGTGCACGAGCGCATTGGACAGCCGTGGTGGGAGCCGTCGGAAGATCTGCTCCTCCATCAGCGCTTCGCCCAGCGCCATGTAGACGCTGCCTTCGACCTGTCCACGTACCAGCGGAGGGTTCAGCGCGCGGCCGATGTCGTGGGCGATCCAAACGCGCGGCACCTGAATCCATCCCGTGTCCGGATCGACATCCACTTCGACGATGGCCGCTGAGTACGAATAGGTCGGCGAGGGTCCCACGCCGCCACCCTTGAACTTCGCCGCGGATCGCGGCGGGGTGTACGAGCCGGTCGAGCCAATCGTTCCGAACTTCGCTTCGGCGAGGCAGACGGCTTCCGCGAAGCTGACGCCGGCGGACGGATCGGCTGCATCGAACACGCGGCGCTCAGCGAACACGAGCCGGTCGCGCGGGATCGAGAGACGGGCCGAGACCGCATCGGCGAGCATGTCGCGCGCGCGTTCCGCCGCCTGGATCGCCGCGTGGCCCATCATGAGCGTCACGCGACTCGAGTAGGAGCCGAGATCGACCGGCGTGAGATCGGTATCGCCGGTCACGGGCCGCACGTCGAGCGGGTCGATGCCGAGCACTTCGGCCACGCAACCGACGAGCACGTCGTCCGATCCCTGGCCGATTTCGGTCGCGCCGCAGAACGCGGTCACGCCGCCGCTGCGATCGAGCTTCAGCTGAACGCCCGAGTGCGGCATGTCGTTCCAGTAAATCGGGAGGCCCGCACCGGACAGATACGACGAGCAGGCGAGGCCGACACCACGCCCCAGGGGAAGCTTTCCATACGTGTGAACCCAGTCGGCAGCTCGAGTCACACGTCGAATGCACTCGGCCAGGCCGATGGTCCCGACGCGCAGGTAGTTCGCCGTCAGGGTGTCGGGCTGCTCGACGATGCGCAGGCGCAGCTCCGCCGGATCGATCGACAGGGCTTCCGCAATCTTGTCGAGTTGAATCTCCTGGCCGAACCGGCTCTGCGGCGTCCCGTGTCCGCGCTTGGGCCCGCACGGCGGCTTGTTGGTGAACACGCGACAGCCCTGAAAGTGATACGTCGGGATGTGGTAGGTCACCGTCTGCAGCGCGCCCGTGTAGAACGTGCTGGCGACGCCGTACCGATCCGTACGCGCCGCCGTCCAGCAGCGTCTTCAGGTGCATGCCGGTGATCGTGCCGTCGCGCTTCACGCCGGTCTTGAAGTGCATCAGCACCGGATGGCGTCCGCGATGGCAGTAGAACACCTCCTCGCGGGTCAGGCAGATCTTCACGGGTCGATCGAGTATCCACGCGGCCTTGGCGACGACCACTTCATGATTGAAGGGATCGCTCTTCCCGCCAAACCCTCCACCGTTCGGCGTCGCGACGATCCGGATGTGGGCCGCCGGAAGCCCGAGCGCTTTGGCCAGCGCCCGGTGCACGTAGTGCGGCGTCTGTGTGGACGACCAGAGCACGAGCTTGCCGTCCGGATCCTTCGCCGCCAGGGCCGCATGCTGTTCGATGGGCAGGTGCGTATTGCCCTGGTAGAAAAACGTGTCCTCGAACACGAGGTCGGCCTTGCCAAAGGCCGCCTCGACATCGCCGAAACCGAGCGACACGATCTTGTGGATGTTGTCCTGGTCGCCGTACGAATGAATGGGCCACTTCGTCGGCTCGAGGCCGTCTTCTGGCGTGGCGACGGTCGTGAGCGGCGCGTACTCGACGTCGATGAGGTCGAGCGCTTCAAACGCCGTCAGCTCGTCACGCGCTATCACCGCGGCGACCGGGTCGCCGACGAATCGCACGCGGTCGACGGCGAGCGCGTGCTCGTCCTGGCTCACCGGGAGGATTCCGTAGCTGGTGGGGAAATCCTTGCCGGTCAGGATCAGGTGAACGCCCGGATGGGCGAGGGCGCGCGACATGTCGATGCGGACGATGTCGGCGTGCGGAACCGTCAATCGCAGCAGCTTGCAGTGCACCATCCGCGGCAGCGAGAGGTCGTCCGCGAAGCGCGTCTGCCCGGTGACCTTGGCGCGCGCGTCGACCCGCCGTCGGGATTTCCCGATGATGTTCATTCTCTTTCCACTGGCGCTGTGGCCCCACCACGGGCGTCCCCCCCGACCACGGCCGCTTCAACCGCCTCGAAGATCTGCTGATAGCCCGTGCAGCGGCACAAGTTGCCGGACAAGGCGTCCTTGATCTGCGCGCGTGTGGGATGCGGGTGTTCGTCGAGCAGCGCTTTGGCCGTCACCAGAAATCCCGGCGTGCAGTAGCCGCACTGCGCGGCGCCCAGATCCGCGAACGCGTCCTGCAGGGGATGCAGCCGGCCATCCGAGGCGAGGCCCTCGACCGTCGTCACTCGCCGTCCGTGGCAGTCCGCGCCCAGCACGAGGCAGGACAGCACCGGCTCGTCGTCGAGCAGCACCGCGCAGGCACCGCACTCACCGAGCTCGCAGCCGTGCTTGGTGCCGCACAGGTTCAGATCTTCACGCAGGATCTCGAGCAGCGTCTTGTACGACGCGAACGCGACTTCGGTTGGCTCGCCGTTGACGAGCAGTTCGATTGACGTGTGTGTGTGTGGCATAAGTGCGGGGGTTGAGGCCGCTGACAACGAAGTCGGCGACGATGGCGGCGACGTACTGCGCGTCGTGCTCGCCGTCGGGCCTGAACCAGTGGGCCGTCCAGTTCAACGCGCCCAGGTATGCGCGCGCGGCGATGTCCGGGTCGGTCGCCGCAAATATCCCCTGGCGGATGCCGTCGGCGATGAGCGAACGGACGCCGCGTTCGTAGCGGTCCCGTTTCGCGACGATGAGCGTGCGCAGCCGGCGGGGGAGCGCGTCCACCTCGAAGTGCGCGGCCGAGCCCTCGACTTCTCCTAACAGGCTCAGGACGTGCGTTTCGGCGAGCTGCCGCAGTCGATCCGGAAGCGTTCCGTCACCGCGGCGCGCCCCGGCAAGGGCCGCCAGGAGCTTGTCGAGCGTCCGGTCCTGGCAGAAGTAGAGCAGCTCGTTCTTGCCGCGGAAATAATGATAGAGGTTGGCCGGCGACAGGTCGGCGGCGACCGCGATGTCGCGCATGCCGGCGGCGGCGAAGCCGCGCGCGCGGAAGACGCTGGCCGCCGCCTTGAGGATGCCGAGCCGCCGGGCGTCGGCCCGACGTGAACGACGGTTCGAAAACTGAACCACCGTTCGATTCTTACAGCCAAACGGCGATGTAAGGAAACCATGTATGGCGCGCGCCAGCCGCACGGTCCATAATCGGGTTGTGCGCGGCTGGAAATGGCTCGTGGCGGGCGCGACGGTCGTGGGCGTCGTGGGCGCCCTGCAGCTCGCCTCGGTCGACCACGCCGCCGTTGCCGCACCCCTCCTCCTGCTCGACGTCGTCGTCGTCGCCCGCTTGTTCGGGTTCGGTCCGGCGCTGCTCACCGCCGGCCTCGGCGCGGCGGCGTACTCGGTACTTCTTCCTGCCGCCCGAGGGCTTCGGGCTGGAGAGCCCCGACGACTGGATTGCGTTCGTCACTTTCACGGTGACCGCGGTCCTGGCCGGAGAGCTGGCGTCCCGCGCCGAGCGTCGCGCGGCCGAGGCCCAGGCGGGCCGGCTCGAGATCGAACGCTTGTACCAGGAACTGAGGACCGCGTTCGAACGAGCCAGCGAAGCCGAAGCCGCGCGAAGAAACGAGGCGCTCAAGGCCGCGCTGCTCGACGCACTGACGCACAATCTTCGAACTCCCCTGACTGCCATCAAGGCGGCCGTGACGGCGCTCATTCGATCCGGCGTGCCCGGGGAGCCGGAGCTTCCCTCCGAAGGTCGCGTGGAGCTGCTGCTGGTCATCAACGAGGAAACCGATCGCCTCAATCGATTTATTGAAGGATTGTCCACGAGCGATGCGAGGGAGCGTTCGCAGCCGTCCCATGTCCGGATGGAGTCGCTCGATAGGATCTTGCGGGCGGGCCTGGTGCGGGCCGAGACCGTGACGCGCGATCACCGCGTCGCAGTCGAGATCGACCGCGATTTGCCGGCGGTATCGGTAGACCCCGCGGCGATGACCGAAGTCATCTACATCCTGCTCGACAACGCCAGCAAGTACGCGCCGCGAGGCAGCCGGATTGCCCTGCGCGCGTCACGCGCGGATGAGGCGAACGTGAGAATCGCCGTGGCGGACGAGGGACCGGGCATCCCGGAAGACTTGCGCGAGCGGGTCTTCGAGAAGTTTTTCCGAGTTCCCGCGCGGGAACCCCTGGATCCGCGTCGCGCGGGCGCGGGCCTCGGGCTGCCGATTGCGCGGCGGCTCGTGGACGCACAGGGTGGACGGATCTGGGTGGAGGCGCCGCCGTTCGGGCACGGCACGGTGATCGTCGTGCTCTTGCCTGCGGCCGTAGAGGCCGAAGCCGCGACCCCGCAGCCGGCGCCCGCGATGACCGTCCATTGACAAGGCCTTTCGGTACCGAGGACAGTCTGATCAGGTTGGGAGATTTATGACACTAGCTACCGCCGAACGTTCACGCGTGCTCGTGGTCGACGACGAGCCGCAGATTACCCGAGTGCTGCGAACCGTCCTGACCAGTCAGGGATATCAGGTGCAGACCGCCGCGGAAGGCGAGTCCGCGCTGAGCAACTTCGCGGACTGGAAGCCTGAGCTCGTCATCACCGACCTGTACATGCCCCACATGGACGGCCTCGAGCTGTGCCGACGGATTCGCGCCATCTCCGGCGTGCCGATCATCGTGCTGTCGGTGAAGGGAGAGGAGCGGACGAAGGTCGAGGCACTCGATTCCGGCGCGGACGACTACGTCACGAAGCCGTTTGGGATGGACGAACTCCTGGCGCGTGTACGCGCGGCGCTGCGACGAAGCGGATCGGAGAACGAGGTCGAGGTCATCGACGCCGGCGATTTCCGGATCGACCTCGGCAGCCGGCGCGTTCATGCACGCGGACAGGAAGTGCGCCTCACGCCGAAGGAGTTCGAACTCTTCGTCTACATGGCGCGCCATCCCAGCCGCGTCATCACGCACCGCACGCTCCTCGAAGCAGTCTGGGGCGAGGCGTCGCAGGAGCAGCCGGAGTACTTGCGTGTCTTCATGGGCCAGCTGCGCAAGAAGCTCGAACCGGATCCGTCGAATCCGCGGTATCTCGTTACGGAGCCCTGGGTCGGCTATCGGTTCAACCCGCAGGGCTGAGGGCGATCCCGCAGCGGCGTTCCGCGTCAAGGAACGGCGAAGGCTTCCATGGAAACGGAAGACAACGCCGCTCCAGTCTGGTGCTGACACTGCTGGCTGTGCCCGTCACGATCGCGGCCTTCGTGGCTGGCAGAGGTTCCAACTGACATCACCCTCGCGCAGGCGGCTGAGCATTTCGCCCGCGCGGGGCATGCTGAACCACACCACACATTAGCAACATGATCGGCTCGTCCCTTGTCGGAGTGTGGGTCGCTCAGTTTGTTTTCTGGACGCTGATTACTCTCGGAATCGTGTACGGCGAACTACGCAAGCGAACAGCAGCGACTTTCGTCGCGCTCTGGTTGGCCGGTCTCGTTGGGGTGCCACGTATCGCGTGGTGGGCGGCACCGATGGCGACGTCGTACGTTGCCCTTCTCGACGTTGTGCTCGTCTTCATGGTCTTCAAGGGTGACGTTCGAATTGGTTAGAGGTGTCGGCGAGGCATCGAGAAAAGGCGGCACGTGACGACCACGAACCGCGGCACGTGCCACGCACGTGGTGAAAGATTGGAGCGGGAGACGGGGATCGAACCCGCGACATCAGGCTTGGGAAGCCTGCGTTCTACCGCTGAACTACTCCCGCAGTCCGACCGGTAATCGCCGCCCAGTTTATCAGGCGTGACTGAACCCGCCAAACCCTAGAACGGGCGTCCGTAGGGAGCCAGGAGGGGAATGTCGAGCATGTTGACGTTCCTGGTGTTCACTTGCGCACCTGTCTGAACTGAGCGCATGTGCTCCCCGTCCGCGATGAGATCGACGACCGCGAGATCCGGTGGTCCGTGCAATCCCAGGCGAAAGTGCGCCTGGACCTGGCCCGACCCCGGAAGGGATGCGACGGTGGCGTCGCCTTGATGAAATAGCGCCGCGAGGCCACTGGCGTTCGCTGGATCAGACGTTGTGTTGCGAGTGGCACACCCTGTTCTGCCAGGGCCCCACCACCACAGGCCTTTCGGATCACCGGGATCAATAGCGAAGCAAAGCCCGCGCAATCCGTTGTAAACGCTGAGCGGTTCAGTGGTGACGACGTACTTCGGCGTGACGCCAATCCACGCTCCGCAAGCACTCGTCGAGAGCAGGACGAACGCGAGCACTGTGACGATACTTGGCTCCAGTTTCATCGTCTCGGGCCCTCAGGGGACGATAGCACCTCCGTCAGACAGCGGCGACGCATGCACACGGCGATGCCCGGCTGGCGGGCAGACCAAAACGCCCGCCACGCCACACACCGGCGCACCCTCGCATGATTCTGGCAAAGAGTCGCCGATGACAATCCTTCCTCACATCGTCTGGTCCAGCGAAGCGGGGCCCGGTGGCGGTGGTGGCGGCGGCGGTAACCAGCGTCCGGAACCGCCGCGGCGAGCTGAGCGGCCGGGTTCAGACCCGCGAACGGTTGACGTCGCGAGTTCCCGCCACGTTTCGGCGACGCCGACCGACGGCGACCCGAGGGCTCGGCTCGATCTCCCCGCACAATCGCTCGCGTCGTCGATCGTTTCGGTCGCCGGTGCTCTTGAAACGCTATCGGATCTTCCAGCGATTCGCGTGGTTCGGGTCGCGGACCTGGGTCGGGTACTGGTGACGGCTCCGGAGACGGTCCGGAACGCGGATCAGGCCTGGGCGATGGCCTCGACCAGGGGGTGGGCGGGCGAGCCTACCGCTCCGGTGGCAGCGTGACCGCTCCGATCGAAATCAAGCAGGGAATTCCCCGCTACACCGCCGATGCGATGCGTGCGCGCATCCAGGGCGTCGTGCTCGTCGAATGCGTCGTCGACACGAACGGTCGGTGCAGTCGGACGCGGGGTCGTGCGAGGCCTCGAGCCCTCATTTGGCCTGAACGACGAAGCGGTTCAGGCCCCTCAGCAGTGGCGATTCCGGCCTGGAACGCGTCTCGGGCAGCCGGTGCCCGTGCTGGTGACGATGGAGATTACGTTCGCGGTGAGGTAGGAAGCATCGCTCGGCTAAAGCCTCGCGCTCCTAGGATCGAATCAACGCGAGGACCTCGTCGCGCTTCGCTTCCATCATCACCCGCGTTGTCGCTTCGAGATTCAGGCGCAACAATGGCTCGGTATTCGACGGCCGGACGTTGAAGTGCCAGTCCGGAAATTCGACCGACAGTCCGTCGAGCCGATACTGTTTCCCGCCGGCGTACTTGTCCGCGATCTGCTGGAGCTTCGCCGGAACGTGATCCATGCCGGCCAGCTTCGTGTTGATCTCGCCCGAGATGAAGTACTTCGCCGCCAGCGGCTCGAGCAGCTGATGCAGGCTTTTGCCCTTGCGCGACATCAGCTCGAGCATCAGCATGGCCGGAATGAAACCGTTGTCCGCGTAGAAATTGTCACGGAAATAGTAGTGCCCGGTGACTTCGCCGCCGAAGATGGCGTTGGTCTCGCGCATCCGCTGCTTGATGAACGCGTGGCCGACGCGGTTCATCAGCGCCGTTCCGCCGTAGCTGGCGACGATGTCCTTGACGGCGTAGCTCGCGCGCAGGTCGTAGATCACTGACGCCCCGGGGTTCTTCATCAGGAACGCTTCCGCCAGCAGCGCCGTCACGAAGTCGCCGGAGACGAATTCGCCGGCGCCGGTGATGAAGAAGCAGCGGTCCGCATCTCCGTCCCACGCGATGCCGATGTCGGCTTTCTCGGCCACGACCCGTTGGACGATGTCGCGACGGTTTTCCTCGATGAGCGGGTTGGCCTCGTGATTGGGAAACGTTCCGTCGATGTCGAAACACAGACGCGTGGTCTTGCACGGGAGCCGGTCGAACAGCTTCGGCGCGACGAGACCGCCCATCCCGCTGCCGGCATCGAGGACGACGTTGAACGGCTTGACGATTGACGGATCGATGAACGACATGACGTGGTCGACATACGCATCGAGCACGTTCTTCGTCGTGACTTCACCGCGCGTCGACGCAGGCGCGGGAAGCCGATCGGCGGCAATCATGTCGCGGATGTCGGAGATGCCCGCCTCACCGCTGAGCGGCAGCGCCTCCTGCCGCACCATCTTCAACCCGTTGTACTGCTTCGGATTATGCGACGCGGTAATCTGCGCCCCGCCTTCGAGTTTGTCCGTGGCGACCGCGTAGTACAGCATGTCGGTCGGGATCATGCCGTAGTCGACGACGTCCGCGCCTTGTGACGTCACACCGTTGATAAACGCGGCGGCGAGCGCCGGCGACGACACCCGCATGTCCCGTCCGACGGCGATACGTCTGGCTCTCAGATACGCGATGAACGCCACCCCGATCGCGCGCGCGCCCGCTTCGTCGATCTCGCCGGGATACACACCACGAACGTCGTACGCTTTGAAAATGTCTGGATTCATAGACGACTGTAGTCGGTCACCACCGACTTGTCACCAAGCACGACGCCACCGTCGATCGTCGCGTTGCGGCCGATGTGCGTATGACGGCCGAGGATGGAGCCCCGCACGACGGCCTCCTGGCTCACGCGCGTGTTCGCCCAGAGAATCGTGCCCTCGACGACCGCGTGTTCTTCGATGTGGCACTGGCGCCCCACAACGGCGTAGGGTCCGATGCGGGCGCCGGCCTTGACGACCACGCCTTCGTCAACGAAACACGGGCCTTCGATGACAGCGCCCTCTTCGATCCTGGCCTGCGGTGACACGAGAGCCCTGTGCCCGTTCATGCCGGCGGCCGGGAAGGGAAGTCCCGCATGAACGAAGCGACCGTCCATGATGTCGCGGTGCACCTGGATGTACTTTTCCGGCGTCCCGATGTCGATCCAGTAGCCGCCGTAGACGTAGCCGATGAAGGTTTCGTGGCGCTCGATGAGCGACGGAAAGAAGCTGCGCTCGATCGACCAGGCCGTATCCTTCGGAATGCGGTCGAAGGTATCGGGCTCGAGAATGTAGATGCCAGCGTTGATCGTATTGCAGGTGATCTCGTCCGGGTTCGGCTTCTCCAGGAAGCGAAGGATGTTGCCGCCGGCGTCGGTCTCCACGAGTCCGTAGGCCGTCGGGTTCTCCACCGGGGTGAGGACGATCGTCGCCCTGGCCTTCCGCTCGCGGTGCAGCGCGATGACCGACCTCAGATCCACCTCGGTGAGGACGTCTCCGTTGAAGACGACGACAGATTCTCGTAAAGACTCGCCCGCATAGCGCACCGCGCCGGCGGTTCCGAGCGGCGCGGGTTCGACGACGTACTTGAGCGCGAGACCTGAATCGCCGCCGTCGCCGAAAATCTCCTCGATCCGCCGCGGCTGGTAGTTGAGGCTGAGGATGACTTCGTCGATCTCGGGCACCTGCTTCAGCAGGTCGAGCTGGTAATGCAGGAATGCGCGCTCGAAGATCGGAACGATCGGTTTTGGTGTGTGGATGGTCAGCGGACGCAGTCGCGTACCCTTGCCACCCGCGAGGAGGATCGCCTTCATCGCAACCACCGATGTTATCATTGAGTCCGCCGGTCATGAACCTGCCGAACACACTGACGGTCTCGCGCATCTGCCTTGTGCCGCTGCTCGTGGTCGTGCTGCTGACGAAGTTCGAAGGCCGTCAGATCTTCGGCATCCCCGTGGAGTTCGTCGGCGCCGGCATCTTCGGCCTCGCGTCGCTCACCGATTGGGCCGATGGCTATCTCGCGCGACGGCGGAAACAGATCACACCACTCGGCCAGGTCATCGATCCGCTGGCCGACAAGCTGCTGACCTCGGCCGCGTTCATTTCTCTCGTGCAGATGGGTCTCGCGTCCGCGTGGATGGTGGCCGTGATCATCGGACGCGAGTTCGCCGTCACCGGACTGCGATCGTTGAGCTTTTCTCGTGGGGTCGCGATTCCGGCGTCGCCGCTCGGGAAGATCAAGATGATCTCGCAGGTGGTGGCGATCCTGGCGCTCATCCTCTCGTCGGCCGGAAATCTCCCCGACGTGTTGTGGTGGATCGGCCAGGCGGCGCTGTGGCTGGTTCTGGTGACCGCGATGCTGTCGGCGGCAGACTACTTCCGGCGGTTCAGCCCCTTCGCACGCACCGACGCGGTCGCGCGCGACGATCGCGTCGCGTGAACATCCGAATCACGCGCCAGGCTGCTGCCCGGACGTCTTGACCTGCGCAGCTTTGAGCTCGTCGATCTTCTTCTGGGCTTCCTGAAGGAACTCGCTCTGCTCGAATTCTTCCACGAGCCGCTCGAGGTACGGCAACGCCTCGGCCTCTTTCTTGGACTTCACGAGGGAATCGGCCAGATAGAAATAGAGCGCGTCGCGGTTGCTGTACCCGGCGTCTTCCTTGAGGACTGACTTGAAGCGATCGATTGCCCCCGGGTACCAGCGCTGGCGATAGTAGAAGTACCCGACGAGATAACTGGACTGGTCGAGCCGATCCTTGGCCTCGCGCAGCTTGGCGCTGGCCTCCGTCATCAGATCGCTGCCTGGATAGCGGTCCACGAACGTCTGAAATTCCTTGGCGGCTTCACGCGTTTCGGTCTGGTCCCGCTCGGGCTTGCGCATCTGACGGAAGTGCGCCAGAGCGAGCTTGAACTGGGCGTAGTCCGCGCGGCGATTCGTCGGGTAGAAGCTGAGGAACTCGCGGAATTCGTTGATGGCGAGCACGAGCGCCTCGGCGCTGCCCTCCCCCAGATACGTGTCGCCGATGCCGAGCTTGGCGTCGGGCCGATAAGGGCTCTGCGTGTACGTTTCTGTGACCTGCTTGAAGAACTCGCGCGCGGACAGCCATTTCTTGGAGTTCAGTGAGGCAGTGCCTTTATCGAACAGGTACTTGTCCGGCTCGCTCGTGCCGGGCGGAACGAGCATGCGCGAGCCGGCTGACGAGCACGCGCCGATAGTCAGAGCGACGGGGAGCAGCAGGCACGCCACCGCAAGGGTTGCCAGGATGCGAGTGGAACGTGACCCGATCACAGTGTGTCCGACAGCCATCGATACTCTGCCGCCAATCCTTCCTCGAGACCGACCTGCGGCGCGAAGCCCAGTTCGATCCGTGCAAGCCGCGTATCGGCGTAGGTGTGACGCATGTCACCCTTCTGGTCGACCTCAGCCTGAACAGACAGCCGGCGGCCGGTAATTTTGCCGATCATCTCGAGCACGTCGTTCACCGACACGCGCGAGCCCCCACCGATATTGTATACACGGCCCGGAACGCCCTTTGCCGCCGCCGCCAGGTTGGCCTCGACGACGTCCGAGACGAACGTGAAGTCCCGGGTCTGATGGCCGTCGCCGTAGAGCGTGATGGGCTCGCCCCGGAGCGTCGCCCGAAGAAAGCGATGGAAGGCCATGTCAGGGCGTTGACGGGGACCGTACACCGTGAAGTAGCGCAACGACACGACGGGCACGCCGAAGTTGACGTTGTAGAGGTAACACAGCTGCTCGGCTGCCAGCTTCGTCACGCCGTACGGCGAGACGGGCTGCGGAAGTGCGTCTTCCCGCATCGGCATCTGAACGGCGTCACCGTAGACCGACGAGCTCGATGAGTAGACGACTTTCTCGAGATCCCGGCCACGGCACGCTTCGAGCAGTATCTGCGTCGCGTCGATGTTGTGGGTCGTGTAGATCGCGAAGTCGTGGCCCCAGCTCTTTCGCACGCCGGCCTGTGCGGCGGCGTGAAAGACGTGCGTGCGGTCGCGGAGGATCCCCGCAAGATCCACATCCTGGATCCGTGATTCGACGAACGTGAACCGCGGATGCTTCAGCGCGTCGGCGAGGTTTCGCTCCTTCAGCGCGCGCGCGTAGTAGTCGACGAAGCAGTCGATACCGACCACCTCAGCGCCTTCGCGCAGGAGCCGGTCGGTGAGCGTCGATCCGATGAACCCGGCGGCGCCGGTGACCAGGGCTTTCACGTAAACAGTTCGCGCGCACGCGCGGGGAGGCGGCAGGGTTTGCCGTTTCGGTCCAGCGTCGCGTGCACCGTGAATCCAGTCACGAGCGTCACGCCGTCCGCAGGGCGAAGCACCTCGTAGTCGAAGCGCACCCGCACCGGCGACACCACGCTTCCCGTCGTCCTCACCTCGACTTCATCGTCGTACCGCGCGGGCTGGCGATACGCACAATGCGACTCGATCACAGGCAGCGAGACCCCTTCCTGTTCCATGTCCCGGTAACTCCAGCCGGTGCGGCGCAGCAGGTCGGTGCGGCCGACCTCGAACCAGACGAAGTAGTTGGCGTAGTACACGACGCCCATCTGGTCCGTTTCAGCGTAGCGCACCCGCAGCGTCGAGACCGAGTGGGGAGGCGTCATCGGCAGGCTAGCTCGGGATGCCCGTCGGCGACGTCGTCGCCAGGGCGCCGAGGGCCGCCGTCTTCAGCTCGCGCGTGGCTCGTTCCGGATCGGGCGCATGAAAGATTGCCGATCCCGCCACGATGATCCGCGCCCCGGCCGCCACGACGCGCCCGACCGTCTGCAGATCGATGCCGCCGTCGATCTCGATCGTCGCGCGGCTGCCGGTCCGGTCGAGCAGGGCGCGCACTTCCCGGACTTTAGACTCGCTTCGCGGGATGAAGGACTGCCCGCCAAAGCCCGGGTTGACCGACATGACGAGCACGTAGTCCAGATCCGGTGCGATCTCCTCCAGCGCCTCAACCGGTGTCGCCGGGTTCAGCACCGCCCCGGCCTTGACGCCGAGCGCCTTGATCGCGTGAATCGTCCGGTGAAGGTGCGGCAGCACTTCGACGTGAACAGACATCATCGCGGCGCCGGCGTCGGCAAACGCCTCGATGTAGCGGTCGGGGTCGGAGATCATCAGATGAACGTCGAGCGGCACCGTGGCCACGCGGCGAATGGACTTCACGACTGGCGGTCCGATCGTGATGTTGGGTACGAAATGGCCGTCCATCACGTCCACGTGGATGAGATCCGCCCCGCCCCGTTCGGCCGCCGCGATCGCGTTGCCGAGGACGGCAAAGTCGGCCGACAGGATGGACGGAGCGATGAGGACGCTCATCGGCTCACCTCGAGAGAAACCGGTTCGCCCGGTCCGATCTGAAAACCGCTTTGCGGTATCTGGCGGATGACGATGCCGGCGGCGACGCCGGGATAGGGCGTCGATCCGACGACGGCGACGCGGAAGCCCCGCTCGCGCAGAATCTCGGCGGCGCGATCGCCGTTGACACCAATCAGGTCCGGCATCACGTAGCTCTGCCCCCGCTCGCCGCGGTTGACGAGCAGGGCCACATGGGCCGCGGGATTTTTCGCCGGCGGGTCCTGTGCGACGACCACGTCGGACGGCAGATCGTGCGAACGAATTTCCGTCACGGTCGCGGACGCCAGGCCATCCTGCGTCAGCCTCAGTTGCGCGGCGCGCTCGGTTTCGCCGACGAGTGGGGGCATGATCATGACGCGCTCACCGGCGCTGAGCCACACGCGCAGACTGCGCTGACGGCGCGCCGTCGAGCCGGGGGCTGGCTCCTGCGCCACAATCCGCCCGACCGCGATCTTCGGATCGGGCCGGCGAGTGTCGTCCACCCGAACGCTCAGCCCGAGATCCGCGGCAATCGCCGTCGCTTCATTGGCAGTCCGACCTGCGAGGTCCGGAACCTCCACTTCGCGGGCGCGCAATGCGACTCGCATCGACGCAGCGGCGAAGAGCAGATAGGTGACCACCAGCGCACCGGCCAGGACCACGAGTTTGCCCGCGCTCCACACGCGCGTCTTGAGTGCCATCGAATGCGTGATCGTACTACAGGTGGGTCGGGTGGGTAGCGCCTGCGGCCATGCCGAGGAGCGGCCTGAGCAGCCGCGACGAAGCATCAGCGACAGCACGCGACGGGGGTGGGGCCCCGTCGCCAGTGGAAAAAATAGGTCGGATGGGTCGGTGGGGCTACGCGAGTCGCGTGAACACTGCGCCGAAGAACGCTTCGAGTCCGTGAACATTCGGCTGCGTTCTGAGGCATCCTCCGTCGTCGATGACTGCGGCGGGCAACGAGGGCGCCGCCGCGTGCGCGTCGAGCGGCATGAAGCCGGGTGCGCGGGCCAGGAATGCCTTCACGACGCCTTCGTTCTCCTCCGGCTCGCTCGAACACGTCGAGTAAACCAGGCGACCGCCTGGCGCCACTGCGTCTGCTGCGTGCCGAAGCATCGTCAGCTCCGCGGCTGCGAGTGTGGGCAGATCGTCCTCACTGCGGCGCCACCGGATGTCGGGGTCACGCCTGAGGGTGCCGAGGCCCGAACACGGCGCATCCACGACGACGAGATCGAATGGCTGACAAAACGGCAGCGGGCGAAGCAGATCAGCACGCACGATCGCGACGTTCGTCGCACCCGAAGCCGACACGATCCGCCGAAGTAACTGGATGCGGCGGTCTCGCACGTCGCTTGCGACGATGCGGCCGGTGCCGCCCATCATGGCCGCCATGGCCGTCGTCTTGCCGCCAGGTGACGCGCAGGTGTCGAGCACGCGCATGCCTGGCCGGGCGTTGGCCAGTTGCGCCACGAGCTGGGACGCTTCGTCCTGGACGACGAACCAGCCGCGCTCGAGGCCGTCGCCACGGAGCGGATGGCCTTCTTCCACGATCAGCGCGTCCGGAGAAAACTGCCCCGGCCGCACGCGAACGTCCTCCTTCTCGAGCTCGACCACGAGCTCGGCGGTCGTCATCCGGAGCCGATTCACTCGGAGCGTCAATGGCGCGGGCGCGTTGTTGAACCGCATCCAGGCTTCGGCCGGCTCGAGGCCGATGCGATCGAGCCAGCGTTCGGCGAGCCACCGCGGGTGCGACAGTGTGATGCTCAGGTAGTCGAGCGCCGCGACCCGGTCAGCGGCGTTCTGTGGCCGTCCGGGCAATGGCAGGTCTCGTCGTCCGCGCGAGATCGCGCGCAGAACGGCGTTGACGAAACCAGCTGCGCTCTTCTTGGCCGCCCGTTTCGCCAGGTCGACGGCATCGTCCACAACGGCGGCAGCCGGAACGCGGGTCAGGTGGAGGAGCTGATACGCGCTCAGCCGGAGGATCTCGACGATTTCGCCGTCGAGGCGAGCGATGGGTCGCCTGGCGAATGCCGCGATCACATGATCGAGCGCGGCGCGCCAGCGCTGGACGCCGGTGGCAATCTCGGCGGCGAGCGCGGCGTCGCGCTCGTCGGTCAGCCGGCCGCGGACGCTCGCGATCGCCGTGGGAAGGTCGGCGCTGCCGCACGAGACCGCACGCAGGATGTCGAACGCGGCGACGCGAGCGCGGGCGATCAAGCGTGTGGTCCGAACGTCGATCCTACGCGAACGGCGTGACCGGCAAGAAACTCGCGGGCGGTCAAGATCCGCCGGCCCTCCGGCTGAATCCTGAGCAGCTGAAGGAAGCCCTCGCCTGCGGCGACAAGCAGTTCATCGCCGCTGGCTTTCACGATCGTTCCGGGCTCGGGGTGCGCTCCGCCCGAACCGATCGGCTTCGAGTGGATGACGATGAAGCGCGCGCCGTCGAGAAAAGTGAACGCGTGCGGCCAGGGCACCAATCCGCGCACGAGGTTGTCAATGGCTGACGCCGGGAGCCGCCAGTCGATCAGCCCGTCCTCGCGTGTGAGCCGGTTTGCATACGTGGCGAGACGGTCGTCCTGGGGGACTTCGCGCGCGCTTCCAGCGGCGATCTGGTCGACGACCGAGACCAGGAGTTCCGCCCCGATGTCGGCGAGAGATCGCTCGACGTCCTGGCTGGTCTCATCCGGTCCGATCGCGCGCTCTCTGACCGCCATCATCGGCCCGGCGTCCAGCGCTTTGACGACGCGCATGATCGTCACGCCGGTCACCTGGTCGCCCGCGATGATGGCACGGTGAACGGGCGCCGCCCCCCGGTGCCGGGGCAGGAGCGACGCGTGGACGTTAATCATACCCAGCCGCGGCGTGGTGATGAGCGCGGCCGGAAGAATTCTGCCGTACGCCGCGACAACCCCCAGATCCACTTTAAGGGCCGCGAACGCTTCGACAAAGGTGGCATCCTTCAGCATCGCCGGCTGCATGACCGGCACGGCCGCTGCGACGGCACGCGCCTTGACCGGCGAAGGAGTCGTTTTCTGCCCGCGCCCTCGCGGGCGATCCGGCTGGGTCACGGCCGCCACGACCTGATGACGGGACGCCAGCAGCGCGTCGAGCGTCGGCACGGCGAAATCCGGCGTCCCGAAGAAGGCCACGCGGAGCGACGGTCCGGCTACCATTTTCCCGATCGCGCCAGCTTCTTGATTCTGCGCACGATCATGTCGCGTTTGATGCCTCGAAGGCGGTCGACGAAGAGCGCGCCGTCCAGGTGATCCATCTCGTGCTGAAACGCCCTCGCCAGAAGCCCGGTACCCTCGATGACCTGCTCGGCGCCATGCCGGTCGAGACTCTTGACGACGACCTTCGACGGGCGCACGACCGTGGCATTGAAACCGGGGAGGCTGAGGCAGCCCTCTTCTTCGAGCTGCACGCCATCGACTTCCACCAACTCGGGATTGATCAGAACGAGCAGACCCGTGGGATCGCGTCCGATCGAAAGGTCGATCACGAACGCTCGCAGCGGCACGCCAATCTGGGGCGCGGCGAGCCCGATGCCTGGCGCGGCATACATGGTCTCGATCATGTCGTTGACGAGCCGATCGATCTCGGGGGTGACGGCGTCAACGGACCGCGCCGCCTCGTGCAGCGGCGAGTCGCCGTACTTGAGGATGGGCCGGATCATCGTTCCGTGGACTGGCCTGACGTGGAGACGATCATCGCAGCGAGAAACGCTCGGCGGTCCGTCCGGTGAAGGCCTTCCAGTTCGCCAAAAGCTCCACCATCGAGTCACCGCCGAATTTCTCGACGGCTGCGTCGGCGAGAACGAGCGCGACCATGGCTTCACCAACGACCGCCGCGGCGGGCACCGCACACACGTCGCTGCGTTCGATGGCCGCCGGGCTCTCGATCATCGTGGCCAGGTCAACCGAGCGCAAAGGCTGCATGAGCGTTGAGATCGGCTTCATGTAGGCCGTCACTCGAAGGTCCTGGCCGTTGGTCACGCCGCCCTCGAGGCCGCCCGCATTGTTGGTCGGACGGGCGACGCCGATCGGCGAGCGTCCGGTTCGTCCCACGACGATTTCGTCGTGTACGCGCGAGCCCGGCATCGACGCGACCGCGGGTCCGCGGCCGATCCCGACGGCCTTGATCGCGGGAATCGACATCAGGGCCTGCGCCAGCCGGCCATCGAGCTTGCGGTCCCACTGCACGTAGCTGCCGAGCCCGGGCGGCACGTCGTGAGCGATCACCTCGAAAGCGCCACCCATGGTGTCCCCCGCCTCGCGCGCGCGATCGATCTCGGCGACCATCTGCTGCTCGACCTGGGCATCCGCGCAGTGGAGCGGCGCCTCCGCCGGAATCGACTGAATCTGCTCGAAGCTCCATGCCAGGGGATCCGGAATCGACGCGTTTCCGATGGTCGTGACGTGGCTGGCAATCCGCGTCCCGAGCGCGTGGAGCAGTTGCCGTGCGACCGATCCCACTGCGACGCGGGCGGCGGTTTCCCGTGCGCTCGCACGTTCGAGGACGTCACGGATGTCGTCATGGCCGTATTTCACGAAGCCGGCCAGGTCGGCATGTCCGGGCCGAGGGCGCGTGACGGCCGGACGATCCGTGCCCGACGCGCCCGGCGGCATCTCGGCTTCGACGTACATCGTGCGCTGCCAGTTTTCCCAATCGCGGTTCGCAATCACCAGCGCAATCGGGCCGCCCGTCGTCTCGCCGTGCCGGACGCCGCCGAGCGCTTCGGCTTTGTCCGACTCGATCAGCATGCGGCGGCCGCGGCCGTAACCCGTCTGGCGACGACGAAGCTCCGCGGTGATGGCGTCGAAATCGAGCGCGAGCCCCGCCGGCACGCCCTCGATGATCGCGACGAGCGCTCTGCCGTGCGACTCACCGGCGGTAAGAAATCGCAACATTCGCGCCTCATTCTATCCGAAAAAATTGCGACGCCCGGCGACGCCACCAGCCATCTTTCGAACGATTCGCGCAGGCGGTCTTCTTGCACGTGCGCGCCCTGGGAGCGGCGGGATGCAGCTCATTGCCGATCGATTCATCGTGCGAGCACCGACACGACAGGGCCACGCGTTCGACCTGGCCACGAATCGATCGATATGGCTGCGTATCACCCCGCGCGGCCACGCGGATCTGGATCGACAGTGGACTGTGGCCTGCGACGGTCTGTTTCGATCGCAATTCGACGCGATGGCGATGCTCATCGACTACGGGCCGATCGGCACGGCTGAAAAGTTCGAAGCCTGGTCGACTGCGGATGCGATGACGCGGTTCGCCCGCGAGACCTCGACTGCTGTCGGCGACGCGGCGAGCGCCTCGATCGCCGATCGTCCGGCCATCGCCGCTCTCGCGGAACTCTTCCAATCCGTCGACGCTCGTCGGGGCGCCGCGGCGGCACTCCGGGGTCCGACCTCGTCAAGCCTGGAATCCGCGGTTCTCGTGCTGGCAAGGCTGGCGCGCCTGCAGGGGTTCGTTCCCATCGCCGGAAAGGCGATAGACCCACATCTGGCGTTCATCGAGGACAGAACTCTTTGCGTGATCGACGATGGGTCGGGGCTGATGCCGAATGTTCGAGCCGTGCTGATCAATCCGCGCGCGCATGTGTGCCTCAGCATCGGGACCGATGAGAAACCCGGCCTGCAGTGCGTTTCGCTCGGCGCGATCCATTCGGGCCGCTATGCGGCGGGCGATCGCCGGTCCGGCACGCGTTCGCGCGTGGCAGAGCAACCTGCCTCATACACCGGAAACCGGCGCAGTCCGCACGTGTTCCCCTCAGCACGGCCGAAGCGAGAGCGCGAATTCACTTCGCCGCCGCCGGGTGCCGGCGATCTGACAGCGCTGCGCCGGCGGGTGGAGCAGTCCGATACGTTGCTCGCGGCAGGACGCCACGCGCCCGGATTGCGCCTGCTTCGACAGGCACTCGGCGGGCTGGCGCGCCGCCAGGCCTGGACCGATGCCACGGACGGCGGCTTGACCCTCGCTTTCGAGTTGATGAAGCGCGGGCGGCCCAGGGACACGCTCCGTGCCCTGCACGATGCGGCGCGCTGCGCCGGGCACGCAAACGACGCCGGATCGCTTTTGGCCATCGCGCACCTGGCGGGCCAGTCCTGGATCGACCTCGCGCGTCTCGACGAAGCGGAGCGGGTTCTGACGACGGCGCTGACGAGTGCGCGCTCGGCCGGGGATCGTCAACGCGAGGTCATGCTGTCAACTGGTCTGGCGCGATGCCTGTTCTGGCGAGCGGAGTACGCGGCCGCGTCGGCGTATCTGGAGCCGGCGCCGGAGCCTAACGTCCCGGCTGCGATCACAATCCGTCGACTCAGGATGATGGCCCGCATCGCCGCGGCGCGAGGCGACTCGGCCGGTGCGCTGTCAGCGCTCGACGAATGCCGGGCGCGCGCGGTGGGCGGCGCGCCGGACCTCCAGGCCGACCTCGAGGACACCGCCAGCCTCGTCAAGCTCGTCATCGGAGACTACGACGCCGTGGACCATCATGCGGCGCGCTCGGTGGCGGCCGCTCGACAGGCGCGCCTGCCCTTACGGATGCTCTCCGCCCGATTGATCCAGGCCGAAGCCGATCGCCGACGTTCGCGCCCGCTGACGGACGCCGCCGCCCGGATCCTCAGTCGCCTCTCCGCCACGGCGACACCCCTTCTGCGAGCGCGATGGGATCTGCTGGCGGCACTCGGCAGCGGAGCTGACGCTCACGTCGTGACGGCGCGGCAGACGGCGATTTCGGGGTTGAAGGCGCTCGACCTCTTCGCCGGCGTCTGCCGCTCCGCGACGTCGGTCGGGCTCGATCCCGTCGTCGGCGACGTCGTCGCGATTCTGCAAGTCTGTCAGCAAGCCGAAGACGAAAGCGCCTTGTTGCGCGCGGTCTGCGCGCGCGTTCGCCAGCGTCTGCGCGCGGCAGCCGTAGCGCTGATCGTTCCCGCCGATCGAGGCTATGGGACGCTTGCGGCGGACGGTGCGCGCCTCGAGCCCGATATCGCGCAGCGGGCGTTTGGCCTGGGTGCCACGATCGCACCGGCGAGGGTGCGGGAGCGGATCGAATCGGCCGCGCTCGTCGAGTACGGTGGAAAGACCCTTGGCGCGCTCTGCGCGCGATGGACGATCGGCACGACCGAAGACCTCTCGCGCGCGGCGGCCGTGTTGTCGATGGCCGCTGTCGCCGCGAGCCCGCTGGTCGCCGCGTTCCTCGCGCGGCAGTCCCAGCCGGCGGTCACGCCGGCCCTCGACCTCCTCGGCGTCACCCCGAGCATCGTGGACCTGCGGCGGGACATCGAGCGCGCCGCCGCCGCGCCGTTCGCCGTCCTGATACAGGGCGAGAGCGGGAGCGGCAAGGAGCTGGTCGCGCGCGCGATCCATCGCGCCGGCCCCCGGCGCGACCGGCCGTTTTCGACGCTCAACTGCGCCGCGCTTCCCGACGAGCTCGTCGAAGCCGAACTGTTCGGACACGCGCGCGGCGCGTTTACGGGCGCGGTCGCCGATCGGCCCGGAGTGTTCGAAGACGCCCACGGCGGCACGCTCCTCCTCGACGAAGTCGGCGAGCTGTCAGCGCGGGCGCAGGCAAAGGTCCTGCGCGTCATTCAGGAAGGCGAGCTTCGTCGCGTCGGCGAGAACATCTCACGCCGCGTCGACGTGCGAATCGTGGCAGCCACCAATCGCGATCTGTGTCATGAAGTCGAGGCCGGAAGATTCAGGCTCGATCTTCTCTATCGACTGGACGTCGTCCGGATCGTGGTGCCACCGCTGCGCGACCGCCGCGAAGACATCGTGGTGCTGATCGATCACTACTGGAACGAGGCGACGCGGCGCCTCGGAAGCCGCGCCACGCTGGCGGCTCCGACCCGCTCTGCGCTCACGCAGTACGCGTGGCCGGGGAACGTGCGGCAGCTGCAGAATGTGCTGGCGGCCCTGGCCGTGAGGAGTCCGAAGCGAGGCATCGTGCCGCCGAGCGCGTTGCCGACCCACGTCGCAACCCGGACCGATCCTGACAAGTGGCAGCTGCGAAGCGCCCGACGCACTTTCGAGGAGGCGTTCATTCGCGCGGCCCTCGTGCGCACAGGAGGCCACCGCGGGCGGGCGGCGGACGAACTTGGCGTCTCCCGCCAGGGCCTGACCAAGCTCATGACCCGCCTCGGCATCGCGTAAGCGTTTGGACGGGGAAGGAGTGAACGGCATAATCGTGCCTGCGATGATGCGTTATCTGGCCCGCCGGCTGCTGTTCACGCTTCCCGTTCTGCTCGGCGTCGCCACGCTGGTGTTTTCACTCATCCACCTGGTGCCTGGGGACCCCGTCCAGTCGATGCTCGGTGAAGGCGTCTCGCCCCAGGACGTCGCCGAGATGCGCACGCGCCTCGGCCTCGATCGCCCGCTGCTCGTCCAATACGGAAGTTTCCTCAAAGGGCTTGTATCCGGCGACCTCGGGACGTCGCTGAGGACCAACCAGTCCGTCGCGCGCGCGATCGCCGAGCGAATGCCGGCCACGCTGGAACTGGCGCTGGCGGCGATGGCCGTGGCCATCACGATCGCGCTCCCGCTCGGCATTCTGGCCGCCGTTCGGGCGCGCACGGCCACGGACGTCGCGGCAACCACGCTGGCGCTCGTCGGGATTTCGATTCCGAATTTCTGGCTCGGGCCACTCCTCGCCATCGTTTTCTCCGTGGTGCTCGGCTGGTTGCCGGTCTCGGGACGAGGCAGCCTCGCGCACCTCGTGCTGCCGGCCATCACGCTGGGGGCACCGCTGGCGGCCGTGCTCGCGCGCATGACGCGCGCGAGCGTGATCGAGGAATTGCACGAGCTCTACGTTCTGGCCGCGCGGGCGAGGGGCGCATCGAGGCTCCGCGCCGTTGTTCGACATGCGTTTCGCAACAGCCTCATCCCCGTGGTCACGGTCATCGGGTTGCAGTTCGGCGCGGTGCTCACGGGCGCGGTCATCACGGAAACGATCTTCGCGTGGCCTGGCGTAGGTCGACTGCTGATCCAGTCGATCAGTTTTCGCGACTACCCGCTCGTCCAGGGTTGCATTCTGCTCATCGCCGGCACGTATGTCTCGATGAACCTCCTCACCGACCTGCTGTACGGTTTCCTCGATCCGCGCATTCGTTACGACTGATGCTGAAGGTCGGCGGCGCCATCGTCCTCGTTACGGTGCTGGCCGCGGTTCTCGGCCCGTGGCTGACGCCGTTCGATCCCGCGACGCAGATCCTGTCGCTGCGGCTGTCCGGCCCGAGCGTGACGCACGTGTTCGGCCTGGACGAACTCGGCCGCGACATTCTGGCGCGCGTGCTCGCCGGCGCGCGGATTTCCCTCGTGGTCGGCCTCACGGTGGTGTCGATCTCCGCCTCCGTCGGGACGTTGCTCGGCGCGCTCGCCGGGTATTTCGGCGGACTGTTCGACGATGCCGTGAGTCGGGTCATCGACATCCTGCTCGCGTTTCCCGGATTGCTGCTCGCCATCGCGCTCGTCGCGATGCTCGGCCCGAGTCTGGGGAACGTGCTGTTCGCGCTGGCGATCATCGGCTGGGTCGGGTACGCGCGGCTGGTGCGGGGTCAAGTATTGCGGGCACGCGAGCTCGAGTACGTCCAGGCGGCTCGCGCCCAGGGCGCGAGCGTCGTGCGCGTGCTGTGGCGTCACGTGATACCAACGGCGATGCCGGCCGTGGTGGTGCAGGCAACGCTCGGCATGGCTGGCGCGATTACGGGCGAAGCAGCACTGAGCTTTCTGGGGCTCGGCGTTCAGCCGCCGACGCCGAGCTGGGGCACGATGCTGAACGGCGGCCGCGCGCACCTGCTGGACGCGCCCCACCTGACGATATTTCCCGGGCTCGCCATCGCCGTCCTCGTGCTTGGATTCAATTTTCTCGGGGACGGTTTGCGCGATCTGGCGGATCCGAAGAGGGTGCGCTGAGACGCTTGCTGATCGCGAGCAGCTGAGCATTCTGCGGATCCTTGTCCAGTCCGCGCCTCGTCCACTCGGCGGCCGTTTCCGCGTCGTTCACGCGCAGTGACAGCGTCGCGACCCGGCCCGCGTGTCCCGTGAAATCCGAATCGTCCGTCACCAGCGCCTCGTACCGGATGAGCGCGCGTCGTGCGGCGTCGAAGTGATTCTGACGCTCGGCCGCGGTCGCAAGCGCGAGCAGCGCCGCAGGTTCGATGGGGAATCGCGTGCTGGCGTCGTCGAACGCGCGCTCGGCTCTCTCCACGTCGCCGTCCTCGAGCGCGGCCCGTCCCGCCAGCAGCAGCATCTCGCTCGTCGCCGCGGGACTCGAGGCGACTCGCTCGAGCGCCTCGCGTGCCTTGCCCAGATCTACGCGATCGCTCTTCGCGATGGAGCTCTCCAGCCAGACCTGGCCGAGTGCGCGATACAGGAGCGGATCGTTGGGCGCGCGTTCAAGCGCGCCGCCGAGCGTCACGACGGCTGTATCCCAGCGATGGCTCCGGGCGTGGGCGAGCGCGATTGCGACCGTGCGGGCGACGTGATCGCGATCGAGGCTGGCCAGGAGTTGAAGCTGTTCGATCTGGTCGGTTCGGCGGTCGAGCGTGCCGAAGATGTCGGCGAGTTCTTCACGGGCCGGCACGAGCGCCGGCGACAACGCTACGGCCTTTTCGAGCGCTTTCAGGGCACGTGCCATGTGACCCTGCTCGCGCAGGCAGATGCCCTGGAGGTAATAGGCGTCCGCCATCCGCTCGTCGAGTCGGATCGCCTCGTCGAGTGCCGACAGCGCGCCGTCCAGATCCTGGTTGCGATAGCGGGCGAGCGCCAGCTTGCAGGACAGCCGGGCGGTACGTTCATTGAGCCGCGACGCGGCCTGATACGCATCGACCGCGCGATCGTGGCGCTGCAGCCGGTACATCACGTCGCCCAGCTCCTCGAGCGGCCGGGGCGCCGATCGATCGAGGGTGGAGGCTTTGAGCAGGTCGCGCGCGGCGGCTTCGAGCTCGCCGCGCTGCCGATAGGACTCACCGCGTCGCAGATACGCGAACATCGAGTCCGGTCGCAGTGCAATGGCGCCGCTGTACGCCTCGATGGCGTCGAAGGTTTCGTCGATTCTGAGCGCGTCGTCCCCGCGCAGGAGGAACGCGCGGTAGTCGCGTTGGCGGGCCGCGAACTGGGCCGCTAGCGCCGTCCCGACCACGACGGCAGCCAGGATTCCGACGACGGCTATGGTCTTCTTCACGATGGAGTTATGGCACCCACCCGCACCGGAACCTTCGTGCGGGAACGGGGTCTAAGCTACTATAGTGGAAGTTTCAGTGAAGCAGGCGCGGGTCGTCAGTTGGTCGGAGGTCGGTGGCCGGGAGGCCGCGCTCGTGCAACGCTGCGCCGAAGGCGACGAGGCCGCGTGCGGCGAACTGGTGGCCGAGCATCAGCGCATGGTCGTCCACCTGGCGATGAACCTGCTGGGGGACAAGGACGAAGCGCTGGACCTCTCGCAGGACGTCTTTCTCCGGGTCTTCCGCACCATCCATCGATTCCGCGGGCAGTCGAGTCTCCGCACCTGGATTTATCGCATTGCGGTGAACCAGGCGCGCAACCGGCACCGTTTCTGGCGCCGCCGTCACCGCGCTGACCAGGTGTCGCTCGATCAGCACATCGCCACACACGGCGAGTTCCTGTCCAATCGCGACTCGACGCCCGAACGCGCGCTCGCGCAGAAGGAGCTGGCCGCGCGGCTGGAGCAGGCGCTCGGCGCGCTGCCCTTCGATCAACGGACGGCCATCGTCCTGCGCGAAGTGGACGGGCTGAGCTACGAAGAGATTGCCTTCTCCCTCGGTGTCGCCGTCGGCACTGTGAAGTCGCGGCTCACCCGCGCGCGCCAGGCGTTGCGTGCGGAGCTGCGAGAAGCGAGGGCGCTATGAAGCAACTGCGCTGCGCCGCCGCCGGCCGTCTGCTGCAGGCGTTTCACGATCGCGAGCTCCAGGTCTCGGACGAGATCGCCGTGGGCGCGCACGTGGCGTCCTGCGAGCGATGCGCGGCATCACTCGAGGAAATCCGTGGCGTCGGCTCGATGCTGTCGGCGCTCTCCGCGCGACGGGCCGCGTTGACGAGAGAGGCCGCCGCCGCGTTCAACCAGGCAGTCGTCAGCCGCTTGAAGGCCGAGGACAGCGCGTCGTTTCTTGCGCACGTTCGCGACATGTTCGACGATATCCGGCTCGTCTATGCGGGCCTCGGTGCGGCGATGGCCACGGTCGCGTGCGTCGTCATCATGCTGGGCATGATGCGTTTCGCCACCAGCGAGCGGCCCGATTCGCTGGCCGCGATTGTGACCCTCGTCGCGACGCCGCTCGAATGCGAAAACATCGACGTGTCGGACAGCGCCGGCTGCCGGGCGAAGTGGGAAGCGCGATTCAAGAGCGCGAACGAATCGGCGGAGCAGGAGTCGGTGTTTGCCCTCGACGAGGTCGTGACGCACCAGAGCGGCCACCTGGCGAACCTCGAAGTGCTTCGCACGGGTCGTCGCGCGGCCGCGGGCCGCGCGCGGACGATTGAAACGCTGCTCGATTCGGTGACGCGCCTCCGGCTCGAAGGCGCGCCGACGCTCGGTGTCGCTCTGCCCGGCAGCGTGCTCTGGCTGGTGGAGCACGCGACGGTGCGGGCCAGCGCCGTCATCAAGCCCCTGCCGCTCGATCCGATTGCGCCTCCGCCGCTCAAGAAGCGAGCGGAGACGCTGCGTGCCAGCGCGTACGTCGTGCGCGCCTGACGTTCAGCAACCGCTACCTGCGGCGCCGTCCATCGACCTGCGCCGTCGACACGTTATTCATCGAATCGGTCGCGCGAAGCGTCACGCCACGCTCCCCGAGCTCGCCGTCAATCGACAGCTCGTATCGCTCGAACTTCGAATCCGCGATGCCGTCAACGGGGAACACGCTTCGCCAGTGCTGACCGTCCTGTGAGAACTCGACGCGCTGAATCGGTGAGTGGTCGTCGGTGACGTCGAACGGGACGATCGTGCGGCCGCGCTCGACGCGCACGGCGCCGATCGCAATTGACGGCGGCGTGTTGTCGATTTCGAACGCGACACTGTCCATCTCACCGGCAAGCGCATCGGCGGCCGAATTCGCGGGGGAATCCGACGCGACGATCTTGACGAAATAGGTCCCGTTCGGAACCGTGTTCGTATCCCACACGAGAATGGTTTCCTGGACGCCCTTCCGCAGAATCTTCCAGCTCGTCTCGCCCTCGCGCCGATAGAGCACGTCGTACACGAGCTCGTCCTCGTTCTCGTCGTCCGCGCGCCAGACGATGGTCTGCAGGCCTTTCTGATACGTGCGACGGCCGAGCGCCGGGGCTGACGCGCCGCTGCTCTGGGCAGCGGCCTGGGCGGCGAGCTTGCGATCGGGTGTGGATTGATCTTCGAAGCCCGCAAGCTCCGGATCCCCGGTCGAGAAGGGCTTCTGGAACACGATGCCGGGCGGGTGGACCGTGATCGACCGCACCTGGGGCCGGATATTGCGCTGCAGGTACGCGGCCGTGACGGACGTCAGAATGGGACCGCTCGTCTGGCCCGTGAGCACGGCGCGCCACTGCAGATACCTCGCCTTGGGACTCGTGATCTGCGAGCCCTCCGCCTTCAGGTATGGAGCCGACCACGCACTCCAGGTGTCGTCCGGCGTCTCGGTGTTGCCCGACCGCGTGAATAGTTCGACGCGGCTGCCGGCGGGCGTCGTCCCGTGCCAGCTCAAGGCGCCCCAGGTCGCGACCATCTGCGCGTCGCGGCTTTCGGACTCGTACGAGCCACGCGTTGCACGTCCCGCCGCGAGACGAAACAGCTTACCGGGGTTCGCCGTGGCATAGAGCAGCCGACCGCGCGTGTCCTTGTAGAACGCCGTGATCTGCTGAGCGCCCGCCCGCGTCAGGAGCGTCGGACGCAACGGTTCGCCCTCGAGGCGATACAGCTTGCCTTTGTTTCCGGTACCGATCAGAAGCGCGCCGGACTGATCGAACGCCAGATCGTACGGAGAATCCTCACGCGATTCCCAGAGCTCATCCCAGACGCCGTCGGGCTGGATTCGATAGACCGCGCCCTTTGCAGACCGCCGATCCTCGCGCGGCGCCGACTGCGTGGGGCCGCTCGCCGACGTCCACGATCGAGATAGAGGTGATCTCCGCCGACACCGAAGCGACGGGTGCGCGAGCGGTGTCAGTCGGCGTGCGATCCGTCTCCGTCGTCGTTGCGGTGCCGCCAGATGAAGCGCGGCCGCTCAGCGCAGCGACGTACAGGGCGCCCTTGTCGTCGAAGCGAAGCGAACGAATTTCCTGAAAGGGCGAGTCGAGGAGCACGAAGCCCTTCCCGTCAGGAGTGACTCGCAGCACGCGGCCGGGCGAGCTCGTGCCGACGAAGAGATTACCAGTCCGGTCGAACGCGAGCGCCGTCGCGTGCGTGGCGTTTGTCTTGTAGAAGGGCGCGCCCTTGCCGTCCGGCGTGATCCTGTAGACGATGCCCTTGTCACCAGTCCCCGCAAACAGATTGCCGCGTCCGTCCACCACGAGCGCCCAGATGTACTTGTCGTCGTTGCTGAAAAACGGCTTGCCGTTGCCGTTGCGGTCCACCTGATAAATCCGGCCGTCCGGTGATGTGCCGACAAACAGTCCGCCATTGGGCGCCGGCGCGAGCGCGTGGACTTCGAGCTCCGGGCTGTCGTAGAACACGGACGCCTTTCCGGCGGGATCGATCTTGAAAACCTGTCCTTCGTTCCCGGTGCCGGCGTAGAGCGTACCGTCCGCCTGGCCTTCAACCGCCCACAGAAACGGCGCGGCCGTCTCGTAGACGACTTCGGTCGCCGGCCCGAGCGCGAGCTCACCGCGGCTGTCCACGGACAGGTTGTCCACGTCGCCTTTCAGGAAATCGGACTGCGTGGCTGCCAGGAAGAACTTCGGCGACGAGGCAAAAAGAGGCAGCGCGAGCGCGACGATGGCGCAGGCCACCAGGAGACGGAGCCGCGGGGCAGCCATCAGTTCTGCGAAACGGTCAACGTCAGCGTCTTCGATCCGCTGACTGCGTGATCCGTCACGAGCTCCCATTCGCCGAGCGTCGCGTTGTGAAGGGGGTTGAAGTTGCCGCCGCTGCGCTCGCCTTCGAGCACGTTCAACACGGAGGGCGGCAGCGACGAGAGCGTCTCGCCGCTGACGACCGCGCCGGCGTCAGCATTCACGAGCCGGACGTACAGCGTGTCGTTCCGGCGGCTCTTGTTGAGCGACTTGATCATCTGATCGACCGCGCGCGAACCCTGCGGCGTGCGCATCTCACGCTGCTCGAGGAGACCGAGCCGCCCACCGTCCGACACCACGATCGACAGCGTGCCGTTGGCGTTCGCCGGAATCTCGATCGAGACGGTCCGCAGTTGCTCGTCGCCTCGATACGTGCGCAGCAGCATCTTGAGCGGCACCGTCCGGCCGGCGCGCGGACGCAGGTCGTCCAGCCACACGCGCTCGAGCACGGCCGTCTTCGGTTGCTCGGTGGTCGTGATGGTCAATTCGACGCTTTCGAGATCCACTTTCTCGTGATCGTTGTTCATCAGGGCCAGCACGGGACCGACGATGTAGGTGGCGGCGGCGATTGAGGATTGATCGCCCGAGAAGATGTTGTTGAAGGCGATCGACTCGTGCTCCTTGACGCGGGCCGTCCCACGCACGGCGAACGTCGCCGCTTCGATGCTCCGTTCATAGGACATCAGCGTGTTGAGCAGGCTCGCGTACGTCATCAACGGTCCGAAGAGCGGATCGTTGACGACCGTGTACTTGAACGTGCGTGTCGCAGCACGGGTGGACGCCAGGGAAATCGTGACCGGAATCATGCGCGGTCCGGGTCCCAGCCGCCCCGCGATCGTCGTCGCGCGGTCCTGAAGGAACGTGCCGATGACTTCGCCTGTACTCGAGAGCTTGATCGAGGAGAAGAGGCTCGGCAGGACCGTGTAGACGTAGGCGCGCGTCATCGGAAAATCGGTCGGCCCGAGGTTGTACATCGGGTGACCGAAGGCGTAGACGCGGTCACCGTCGATGTGCGTCACGGTGCCGGTGCCGCCCAGCATCAGGTCTCCTCCCACCAGCATCACGCCGATGGCGTCGCCCGGCTTGAGTGGGCCCTCGAACGGCTTCTCTCCGAGATGGAATCCGGCCGCGCTGCCGCCGGCCGGAACGAAGCCCTGCTCGCGAAACGCGCCGCCCAGAAGGTCCGCGAGCTCCGGTTCGAACCCGGACATCACGAGCGGAGTCGCGATCGGCCGCAGCATCGTGCCGATCTGGCCGAGGCCGCGATCGTCGATCGGCGTCGCGCTCCTTGGCCGCACGTCGGTGTCGCGGTCCGCAAAAGGCCGATTCCAGTTGAGCGCCTTCTGGAAGGCGGCGGCCAGCCCCTGTCGCGTGAGTGGGTACTCAACGCGAACGCGGGCCGATGCCGGACGAACTTCAGGAGAGTGGGCGGGATCCGTCATCTCGGCAATCGGCGTGATGCCGGCGATGGCTTCCTTCGAGAAGCTCCCGAGGGCATACGAGATCGCGCCGATGAGCCTGCCGTCGACATAAACCGGACTGCCGCTCATGCCGGCGATCACGCCCGTATGGGCGAGGGGACCGCCTTCGAGCTTGGCCAGGATCAGGTTGCGGTTCGGACCGATGATGTTTTCGAGGACGCCGATGATGTGGACCTTGAAGTCCTCGACCTGAACACCGTCGAAGACGGTCCGACCGACGCCGACCATTCCGGGACGGATATCCTGCACTGGCATCGTGGCGGTGTCGCCGAAGACGGCCGTTCCGCCACGCACCCCGGTCAGTGCCAGCGTGAGCAGAAGTGCTCCCGCGGTCGTAACGAACCGGCGATGAAGCATTTGCCTCATTTTGACATGGATCGCGAAGGTTTGTTATCGTGGCTGTCTCAATGGCTGGTTGTCCGGTCTCCTTTCAGTGTGGCGCCGCGTGGCGGTGGTATTGGGCCCCGACTGAAGAGGCGTCCGCCTTGGCCTGACCCAGCCGCGCGACGAGTTTTCGAGAGCCTCTTCAGCCGAACGGTTGAAGAGGCTTTTTTTGTTTGTGGCGAAGCCATTTCTCTGCGTGACCGTGACGGCGGCGTCGACCGCCGAACTGCGCCAGCGACGCGATCAGGCGTCGCCGGGTGCCGATCTGGTCGAATTGCGGCTCGATTCGGTTCGCGACCCTGATGTCGCGGGCGCCCTCGCCGGGCGTCGCGGGCCCGTCGTCGTGACGTGCCGGCCGACGTGGGAAGGTGGTCATTTCAAGGGCTCGGAAGAAGAGCGGCAGCGCCTGCTGGCACAAGCGCTCGGGCTTGGAGCCGAGTACGTGGACGTCGAGTGGCGCGCGCGATTCGACGGCCTCATCGCCACCGATCCCACGCGCATCGTGCTTTCGACGCACGACTTCGACGGCGTGCCCGCGGACCTGCTGGCGAGGCACCACGCCATGCGTGCGACGGGGGCACAGGTCCTGAAGATTGCGGTCAAAGCCAACGCGCTCGCCGATTGCATCCCGCTTCTGGATCTCGGCGCGCAGGCCGGGCGTCCGGGTCGTCTCGTCCTGCTCGCCCTCGGCGAGTTCGGCCTTGCGACGCGGGTGGTCGCGGAACGATTCGGATCGGCATGGACCTATGCGGGCGAGCTGGACGGCATCGGGCAGCTGACCGCGAACGCGATGCTCGAGGATTATCGCTTCCGGACCGTGAGCGATCGCACTCAGCTCTACGGCATCGTCGGCGGCTCGGTAAGACACTCGGTGTCGCCGGCGATGCACAACGCCGCCTTCCGCGCGGTCAACGTCGACGCGGTGTATCTGCCGTTGCCGGCCAGGAGCGCGGACGACTTCGTGGCATTCGGCAAGGCCATCGGCATCAGCGGCGCCAGCGTCACGATTCCGCACAAGGTATCCCTGTTCGATCGGCTCGACGAGGTGTATGCCGGGGCGCGCCGCATCGGCGCGATCAACACGATTCGTGTCCAGGACGGGCGCTGGGTTGGGGAGAATACCGACGCCGCCGGCTTCCTCGAGCCGCTGCAGGATCGGCTCTCACTCGAGGGCCTTCGGGCCGCCGTGCTCGGCGCCGGCGGAGCCGCGCGGGCCGTGGCCGACGCGCTGGCGTCGTGCCAGTGCCGGGTGCGCATCCACGCGCGTCAACGTGCGCAGGCCGAAATGGTCGCCATGCAGACGTCCGCCGAGGCGGGATCCTGGCCGCCGGAGGCGGGAAGCTGGGATCTACTGATCAACTGCACGCCGGTTGGGCAGTTCCCCCACGAAGGCGAGACGCCGGTCCCGATGGATCAGCTCACCGGCCGGTATGTGTACGACCTCGTCTACAACCCTCCGGCCACACGGCTCCAGCAGGAGGCGGCGAGCGTCGGCTGTCTGACGCTCGGCGGGCTGGAGATGCTGGTGGCCCAGGCGCAGGAGCAGTTTCGATGGTGGACCGGTGTGCGGGCACCGGTGGGCGTCATGCGGGAAGCCGCGATCAAGCGGCTGGCGGAGCTTTCGCGCGATGAAAATCACGTCGTTTGAAGAATTCAAGGAACTGGCGCGGCGTGGCACGTTCGTGCCGGTCTGCAAGGAGATCGTCGCGGATCTGCTGACGCCGGTGTCCGCGTTCCTGAAGATCGCCGAGAACGCCGACTACGCCTTCCTTCTCGAGAGCGTCGAAGGCGGGGAGCATGTCGGGCGCTACTCGTTCCTGGGGAAGGATCCGTTCCTCATCCTGCGCGCGACCCGCGGCGAAGCCGGACAAGCCGGGCGCACGACGATCGAACGCGGCGGCGAGCTGACCGAGAGCGACACACCGTTCATCGACACCCTGCGCCGCTTGATGGCGGACTTCCGATCGCCGTTTGTCCCCGAGCTGCCGCGATTCACCGGGGGGGCCGTCGGTTATCTCGGGTACGACGCCGCATCGTGGTTCGAACCCGTGCTCGGCGACCTGGGTCCGGGCGTGGACGGATCGGATCGCGCCGGCTTCATGCTCTTCGACACGGTGCTGGCGTTCGACCACGTGCAGCACCGCATCCTCATCATCGCCAACGCGCGCATGACGCCGAACGAGGATCTCGAATCCCTGTATCAGTTCGCCTGCGCGAAGATTCAGTTTCTGGAACGCGAGCTCGAGCGCAATCTGTCGAGAACGCAGGGCGGGAGTGAGAAAGCCCTGGAGGTCTCGTCCAACCGGACCCGCGAGGAGTTCGAAGCCAGCGTCCGGGCAGGGAAAGAGCACATCGCGGCCGGCGACATCTACCAGGTGGTGCTTTCGCAGCGCCTCGAAGCCGACGTCGCGGCCGATCCGTTCACGGTGTATCGCGCCTTGCGCCACGTCAATCCGTCGCCCTACATGTTCTTCATCCGCATGGGCGGCGTATCCGTCGTCGGATCGTCGCCCGAGATGCTCGTCCGCGTCGAAGGCGAGCGCGTGCAGACGCATCCGATCGCCGGCACGCGGCCCCGCGGGCGCACCGACGAGGAGGACATGCGGCTGGCCGAGGAGTTGAAACGCAACGAAAAGGAACGCGCCGAGCACGTGATGCTGGTTGATCTCGGCCGCAACGACGTCGGGCGCGTGTGCGAGTACGGGTCGGTTCGCGTGCCCCAGTTCATGGGCCTGCAGCGCTTCTCCCACGTCATGCATTTGACATCGATCGTCGAGGGCAAGCTCTCGGGCGATCGCGATCGGCTTGACGCGCTCGTGTCGTGCTTTCCGGCGGGAACCGTGTCGGGAGCGCCCAAGGTTCGAGCCATGCAGATCATCCGCGACCTCGAGCCTGCCGGGCGAGGGCTGTACGCCGGCGCGGTCGGCTATCTCGATTTCGCGGGCAACCTCGATTTCTGTATCGCGATTCGAACGGTCATCATGACCAGGGGCCGCGCATACGTGCAGGTCGGGGCCGGCATCGTCATCGACTCGAATCCGACGTCGGAATACGAAGAAACGCGCGACAAGGCCAAGGCGCTGCTGACGGCGCTGCAACTCGCGCAGAACGGTTTGTAACGGCGGGCGCCATGGTGCTGGTCATCGACAACTACGATTCGTTCACCTACAACCTGGTCCAGTATCTGGGCGAGCTTGGTGCGGACCTTCGCGTGATGCGCAACGACGTCGTGTCCATGGACGATGTGAAGGCGGCGAGGCCCGATCAGATTGTGATTTCACCGGGACCCGGACGTCCCGAAGACGCCGGAATCACCATACCGGTCATCGATCAGTTCGGCGATCGCGTGCCGATTCTGGGTGTCTGCCTGGGTCATCAGGCGATCGGCGCCGCTTTCGGCGGCCGCGTGATACGTGCGAACGTGCCGATGCACGGAAAGACGTCAACCATCGATCACGACGGGCGCGGGGTGTTCGCGGGCATCGGCGGGTCGTTCGCCGCCTCGCGCTATCACTCGCTCATCGTCGCCGATGAGGGCTGGCCGGACGCGCTGGAGGTGTCGGCACGCACGCAGGAGGACGGCATCGTCATGGGACTGCGGCACAGGCACCGCCCGATTCACGGCGTGCAGTTTCATCCCGAATCGATTCTCACGGGCGAGGGCCGAAGCATCCTTCGCAACTTTCTGAGGACACGGGCGTGACGACGTTTCCGGGCTTCCAGCCCATCATCGACAAGCTGACGCGTCACGAGGATCTGACGACCGACGAGGCGTCGCTCGCGATGTCCGAGATCATGGAAGGTCGCGCCGCGCCGGCGCATGTGTCCGGTCTGCTCATCGGCCTGGCGATGAAGGGCGAGCGGCCGTCGGAGATCGTCGGGCTGGCGCGCGCCATGCGCGAGCGCGCGATCAAGCTGTCTCAGCGGTACGACGACGTCTTCGACACGTGCGGGACGGGCGGGGACCGATCCGGCACGTTCAACATCTCCTCGTGTGTGGCCATTGTTGTGGCGTCCTGCGGCGTGCGGGTCGCGAAGCACGGCAATCGTTCGGCCTCGAGCCAGACCGGCGGCGCGGATGTTTACGAAGCGCTCGGCATTCGAATCACCGCGGCCCCGCCGACCGTCGAGCGTTGCCTGACGGAGGTCGGGATGGGCTTCTTCTTCGCGCCAACCTTTCATCCGTCGATGAAGCACGCCGGCCCCGTGCGCCGCGAGCTTGGCATCCGAACCGCGTTCAACCTGCTCGGACCGTTGACCAATCCGGCGGGCGCGACGCGACAGGTCGTCGGTGTCTCGCGGCCGGAATTCACGGAACTGATCGCGCGGGCCTTGCTCCTGCTCGGCACCCAACGCGCGTGGGTCGTGCACGGCGCCGACGGCATCGACGAGTTGACGACTGCCGGGTATACGAAGATTTCCGAGTGCAAGGACGGAACGGTGAATACGTTCTATCTCCACCCGAGCGACGTCGGGCTCCCCAAGTCGCCGACGAGCGCGCTCGCCGGTGGCGACGCGGCGGCGAACGCACAGATCATCCGGTCAGTCCTGTCCGGCGAACGAGGGGCGGCCCGCGATGTCGTGCTGCTGAACGCGGGGGCGGCGCTCTTCGTGGCTGGACACACGGCGTCGGTGGCTGCCGGCATTGCGCGAGCCGCAGACGCCATCGATAGCCACAGGGCCGCGAGAACACTGAGCCACTTGATAGAGATTTCGTCGGCCGAGCCAGGGGCTGCAGGAGGAGTCGCGTGACGGAGGCGGAGACTCCCACGGCGGATCTCCTGGCGACGATTGTCGCGGCCACCCGACGAATCGTCGAGGTCCGTGAGGCTCGAGAGTCCCGAGCCGACCTCGAGAAGCGCGCGGCGCTCGTGGCGCCCCGGGCCGGCCGATTCCAGGTCGCACTTGCGCAGGGCGACCGTGTGAAAGTCATCGCGGAGTGCAAGCGGCGCTCGCCGTCGCGCGGCGTCCTGCGGAGGTCTGTACGACGCGCCGGCGATTGCGAAGGCCTATGCTGACGCCGGCGCCGCGGCGATTTCCGTGTTGACCGAATCAACCTTCTTCGATGGCTCGCTCGAACATCTTCAGAGCGTGCGATCCGTCGTCGACATTCCGATCCTCCGGAAAGATTTCGTCGTCTCCGAGTATCAGCTGCTCGAGTCGAGAGCCGCCGGCGCGGATGCGGTGCTGCTCATCGTCGCGGCCCTGCGGCCGGTGGAGCTGAAGGTCCTTCATGACCACGCGCTTCGACTGGGCCTCGACGTGCTGGTCGAAGTGCACGACGCCACCGAGCTCGACATCGCGGTCGACGTCGGCGCCAGAATCATCGGCGTCAACAATCGCAATCTGCGAACGCTGGCAATCGATCCGGGGACCTCCGACGAGCTCATCGCGAACATTCCGACGTCCGTCGTCAGCGTGAGCGAAAGCGGACTGAAGAGCGCCGCCGACGTCAAGCGGCTGCGTCACATGGGCTATCGCGCGTTTCTGATCGGCGAGCGATTCATGGCCATGCCCGATCCCGGGGAGGAACTCCGGGCGTTTCTTGCCGCCAGCCGCAGTTCGGAGGGAAAGGTCGTGGCCATCGAGCGTGCGCGCGGCGCACGCGGAGATCGCTCGTGATCGTGAAGATCTGCGGCATCACTCGCAGCGAGGATGCGCAGGCGGCCGTCCGCGCAGGGGCGTCGGCCATCGGCTTCATCTTCTGGCCGGGAAGTCCACGGTGCATCGACCCGTACCGGGCCCGCGCCATCGCGAGCCTGCTGCCGCCATTCGTGACGCCGGTGGGCGTGTTCGTCGATCAGCCGATGGAATACATTTCCGGGGTGGCAAGTCTGGTTCGTCTCGGCGCCGTGCAACTGCACGGCCGGGAAACGCCCGCTGCCGCGTCCTCGCTGTCGCGACCGGTCGTGAAAAGCATCACGCTCCAGGACTCGGTCGAACCATGGCCGGCATCCGTTCTGCTGCTCCTGGACGCGCACGCCCCGAGGCAGCATGGAGGGACCGGTCGTCCGATCGACTGGGAGCGCGCTGCACGAGTGGCCGCGAGGCGGCCGGTCCTCCTGGCCGGAGGCTTGACTCCGGAGAACGTCGGAGAGGCGGTCGCACGCGTCCGGCCTGTACGGGATCGACGTGTCATCGGGCGTCGAAGAAGCGCCCGGCATCAAGCATCATGGGCGCATTCGCGCGCTGTTCGAGGCCATTCATGCCCAGCATCTCTCATCGCGATCCTGACGCGCGCGGATACTTCGGCGAGTTCGGGGGCCGATACGTCCCCGAAACGCTCGTGGAACCAGTCGAGGAACTCGCGTCCGCGTACTTCGCCGTGCGCGACGACGAAGAATTTCAGCGGGAGCTGAGCCGCCTCCTGACCACTTACGTAGGCCGCCCGACACCGGTGTACGAAGCCGCACGACTCACGCAGCAGGCCGGTGGGGCGACGATCTACCTCAAACGCGAAGACCTCGCGCACACCGGCGCTCACAAAATCAACAACGCGCTCGGCCAGGCCCTGCTGGCCCAGCGAATGGGCAAGCAGCGAGTCGTCGCCGAGACGGGCGCCGGCCAGCACGGCGTCGCGACGGCGACGGCCTGTGCGCTCCTCGGCCTGGATTGCTGCGTGTACATGGGCGCTGACGACATGGCCAGGCAGGCCCTCAACGTCGTCCGCATGCGCCTGCTCGGCGCGGAGGTCCGCCGCGTCGATGGAGGCAGCCGGACGCTGAAGGACGCGATCAACGAAGCGATGCGCGACTGGGTGACGCATGTCGCGGACACGTACTATCTGCTTGGATCGGTGCTCGGCCCGCATCCCTATCCGCTGATGGTGCGCGAATTTCAGGCAATCATCGGCCGCGAAGCCCGCGAACAGATCCTGGCGATGGCCGGCCGTCTGCCAACCGCCGTCGTCGCGTGCGTGGGTGGAGGCAGTAATGCCATCGGTATCTTCGACGCGTTCCTCGAAGACCACGACGTGCGGCTCATTGGTGTCGAAGCGGGCGGGGAAGCGATCGTTCGCGGCCGGCACGCCGCGCGATTCGCCGGCGGCAGCGCGGGCATCCTGCAGGGCACGCGCACCTTCGTGCTGCAGGACGAGGACGGAAATATCGACGCGACGCACTCGATCTCGGCGGGCCTCGACTACGCGGCCATTGGTCCCGAGCACGCCTGGCTCCGCGCGCTCGGCCGCGCCGAATATGCGACCGCATCCGACGAGGACGCGTTGTCGGCGTTCCAGACGCTGGCGAAATTCGAAGGCATCCTGCCGGCGCTCGAGTCGGCGCATGCGGTGGCGCACGTGATGAAGCTGGCGCGAGCGCTCGGGCCTTCGGCCATCGTCCTGGTCAACCTTTCCGGGCGAGGCGACAAAGACGTCCAGACGGTACAGCAATGTCTCGACTGACGACGGCTTTCGATCGGGCGCGCGCGGAGGGCCGTGTCGGCCTCGTGACCTATACGACCGTCGGCGATCCCGACGTCCCGCGATCCGGCGACGTCCTGCTGGCGCTGGACCGCGCGGGCGCGGACGTGCTCGAGGTCGGGATCCCGTTCTCCGATCCGCTCGCCGACGGCCCCGTCATCCAACGTGCGACCGAACGCGCCCTCGCAGCGGGTGCAACGCTGCGGCGGGCGCTGGATCTCATCGCGGATCTGCGGCCCCGAATCGCGGCGCCGATCGTCGTGTTCAGTTACGCGAACCCGCTCGTCCGCATGGGACTGGACGCCTTCGCCCGGCGCGCCGCCGCGGCCGGGGTGGACGGCGTGCTGGCGCTCGATTTGCCCATCGAGGAAGCCGACGGTTTTCGCGGTGCGCTGTCCGCACAGGGACTGCACACGATTTTCCTGTTGAGTCCGACGACGTCAGACGCAAGGATCCAGAAGGCAGCGGAGCTCGGCAGCGGATTTCTCTACGGCATCTCGAGGCTCGGGGTGACCGGAGCCCGCGATCAGGTGGCATCTGGCGCCGAGTCGCTCGTCCGCCGCATTCGCGCCCGGACGTCTTTGCCGATTGCCCTCGGGTTCGGCATCTCGAGTCCGGCGCAGGTGGCCGAAGTCGGCGCGTATGCCGACGCCGCGGTCGTGGGCAGCGCGCTCGTCTCGGTCGTCGCCGAGCACGGGTGTGAGCCCGATCTGGCTCGCAGAGTGGAGGAGTACGTTCGTTGGCTGAAGAGCAGCGACCGTCGGCGTCTGGAGACCGCGGGGAGGCCGTAGTGCGATCGCTCGACGATCTCCGCGACGACATCGATCGCGTGGACGAAGTGCTGGTGCGGCTGCTGAACGAGCGCGCACGGGTGGCGTGCGAGATCGGAAAGGTGAAGAAGCAACTGGGCGTGGAGGTCTACCAGCCCGAGCGCGAGAAGCAGGTGCTGGCGCACGTCCGCGGCATCGCCGTCGAGGGTCCGCTGGGGTCCGACGCGATCGCCCGGCTGTTCGAACGCATCATCGACGAAGCGCGGCGTCTGGAGCGCCGGCTCGTCGACGGAGAGGACACCGAGGCGAAGTAACATCGTGAACACTGTGGAGGCAGCAGGATCTATGGTCGTCGTCATGCAGGAACGCGCGAGCGAGGAGCAGATCGAACGTGTGGTCGCGCGCCTCGTCGAAATGGGAATGGACGTCCACCGCTCGACCGGTGTCACGCGCACCGTGCTTGGCGCCGTCGGATCGGGGCGTCCCGACGCGGGCATCATCGAGATGCTCGACGGCGTCCACGAAGTGCTGCGGATCTCCGAGCCCTACAAGCTCGCGAGCCGGACCTTCAAACCGGAAGGGACCGTCGTGTCGGTCGGCGACGTCCGCATCGGCGGCGATGAAGTGATCGTCATGGCCGGTCCGTGCTCGGCTGAGAGCGAACAGCAGGTGCGGGCGGCCGCCGCAGCGGTCCGGCGCGCCGGCGCGAAGATCTTCCGGGGCGGCGCATTCAAGCCGCGGAGCTCGCCGTACAGCTTCCAGGGTCTGGGGGAGGAGGGTCTCCGTCTGCTGCGGGATGCGGCGAATGGAGAGAACCTGAAGCTCATCACGGAAGTCATGGACGTCAGCCAGATCGAGCTCGTCGATCGCTACGCCGACATCTTCCAGGTCGGCGCGCGCAACATGCAGAACTTCACGCTGCTGCGCGAACTCGGTCACGCGCGGAAGCCCGTGCTGATCAAGCGTGGTATCTCGGCGACGATCGAGGAGTGGCTGCTCTCCGCGGAGTACGTGCTCTCCGGCGGCAATCTCGACGTGATCTTGTGCGAGCGTGGAATCCGGACGTTCGAAACCGCCACGCGCAACACGTTCGACATCTCGGCGATTCCGGTCGTCCGCAAATTGAGTCACCTGCCGATCGTCGCAGACCCGAGCCACGGCGCCGGACGCCGCGACATGGTGGCCCCGATGGCGCGCGCGGCGGTTGCCGCCGGGGCGGACGGCCTCATCATCGAGGTCCATTGCGATCCCGACCGCGCGTTGAGCGACGGCGCGCAGTCGATGTTCCCCGCGCAGTTCGATCGACTGATGGCCGAACTGCGCATCATCGCGCCGGCCATCGGGCGCAGCATCTGTCTGGAGCCGGTGGCGCGCCGCGGGTGGTGAGACGGAGATGAGCCCCACGGAACTCCCCGTCATTCAGCCCGGGCCGCCAGGACGTCCGAAGGCGGGCGCGCCGCCGATCTTCGACAAGGTCGGGATCGTCGGCCTCGGCCTCATCGGGGGCTCGATTGCCCTGGCCGCGCGCCAGCTCTGGCCATCGTCGCTCGTGGTCGCCGTGGACAACAAGGACGTGCTCGAGACGGCGATGCGGCTCCATGCGATCGACGTGGCAGCCGACGACCTCGTCGTGCTCGCCGAGGTGGACCTCGTCGTGCTCGCCGCGCCCGTGCGACAGAATCTGGCGATCCTCGCGGAACTGGGCGATCACGTCCGGACGCCGGCAGTCGTCACCGACGTCGGCAGCACGAAGCGCGAGATGACGAGAGCGGCGCGCGAGTTGCCCGACCGATTCACGTTCATCGGCGGTCATCCGCTTGCGGGATCGGCGCAGAGCGGTCTCGAGTACGCCCGTGAGGATTTGTTTCGCGGCAGGCCCTGGATTCTGACGGCCGACGAATCGGATCGGACGGCGCCGGCGGTGGAGAGCGCGACGGCCAAACTGACGGCGTTCGTACAGGCCCTCGGCGCCGTGCCGAAGATGATGACCGCGGAGGCGCACGATCAACTCGTCGCGGCCCTCAGTCACCTCCCGCAACTGGCGGCGAGCGCGCTGATGCAGGTCGTCGGCGACCGGGTCGGAGCGGACGGGTTGTCGCTGGCCGGGCGCGGACTCGCCGACACGACGCGGCTGGCGGCGAGTCCCGCCGACATCTGGAAGGACATCACCGCCACGAACGCCGACCACATCGGCGCTGCGCTCGACGCCCTCATCGCTGTCCTGAAAGACCTGCGGACCGATCTCCGAACCGGTGACCGCCTCGACGAAGTGTTCGAGGCCGCCGCCCGGTGGCGCGTGCAGCTCAAGACGGACGGGCGATCATGAAATTCTCAATTCCTAATTTCACGATTACGGCGCTGCCGGCACGAGCGTGACGATCGTGGATCGATCGGCGGGGAAATACTTCCTGAAGACGTCCTGCAGAACCTGCGGCGTCACGCTGTCGATCCGCTGGCCGCGCGTCAGGATTTCGTGCGGATCGCGGTCGAACGCGTGGATCGTCTCGAGTCGCCCGAGCCAGTAGTCGTTCTGCTTGAGCGCCGTCTCGTATCCGCGCCGCGCGCTCTCCTTCGCGCGATTGGTCAGGTCCGCCGACGGCCCCTCGGTTTGCAGCCGCGTGATTTCCGTCATCACCCGTTTCGTCATCGACTCGAGGTTCTCCGGCGCCGCGCCGAACCGCACCTCGACGCGGCCGCCGCCGCGCTGCGGCAGTGGCTGCTGCAGGCCCGCCGAGACGCTGTAGGTCTGGCCGAGCTCCTCGCGCAGGATGTCGCGGAGTGCGATCTGCAGGACCGTCGTCGCTTCGATCAGATGTTCCTGCTCGATGGGATCGGGATTGGGGTCCGCGAAGAAGCTGATGACCGTCTGTCCCTGAGGCTCGCGTCCAGCCTCGACCTTCGCCGTTTCGTGTGCCGGCGGGAAGCGCAGGCCGACGTCCTTGAAGCGGGACGTCCGCTGACCGGTCGACGGCAGCGAGCCGACGTACTGGGCCAGCTGCGGGATGACATCCTCGACCTTGAAGGCGCCGACCATGAAGAACGTGAAGTCGGCGGCGTTGGCGAAGAGCTGCTTGTAGAAGCCGACCATCTTGCCCTTGTCGAGCGTGGCGACGCGTTCGGCCGTCAACGGCTGCGTCGTGTAATGGTTGGCGGAGTTGATTTGCGCGAGCTTCTCGCCGAAGACCTGCCGGGGCGCACGCCCGCGATTCGCGACCGCGGCCTCGAGCTGCCGCCGCATGAGCGGGAACGCGTCCGGGTCGTCGCGCGGTGCGGTGAACTCCTCGTACAGCAGCTGCAGCGCCGTCTCGAGTTGTGCGGGTGCCGCAGATCCGCCGATACCGTGCGAGGAGAGTCCGATAAACGGCCTCGCCGACGCGAGCTTGCCGGTCAGCACCTTCTGCAGATCGATGGCGCTGAGCGATCCGACGCCGGACAGCGACGCGTAGTCGTCGGCCATCGTGGCCTCGACGAAGTCGCTCGGCGGCGCGAGCGAGGCTCCACCGGACGCGCTCATGGAGAAGAGCACCTGGTCGTTCTTGAAGTCCGTCGGTTTGAGCCAGGCCTCCACGCCGTTCGCAAATCGGACGACCGTGATCCCGAGGTCATCGATAGTCCGGCGGCTCGACATGGTGCCCGCGGCCGGGGCGTGTTCCATCAGGCTGCGTGTCGCCGTCGCGTCCACCCAGGGCGTGACCCGCACGCGGCTCGCGCTCGCGAGGGCGGTCTGGAGCTCGGCGTCGGTCGGAATCCGGATGCCCGGCTTTTGCGGTGACGTCGCCAGGATGACGCGGCTGTCGTCGCTCAAGAGCGCCTTCGCCATCGCCGACCCCTCGGCGTCCGTGATCGTCGGCAGCACCTGCTTGACCAGGCGATATTCGTACGCGATGCCGGGACTGGGTTCGCCGTTCAGGAAATTACGCACATACTCTTCGGCGTACGAGCCGCTCTCGGTCTTGTCGCGCTCGGCGTTGGCGCGCTCGTAAAACGCCGACATCCACTGCTTGGCGCGCTCGACCTCCGACCCGCTGATACCGAACTCCCTGACGCGGTTGGCCTCCTGCACGAGCGTGGCGACGCCGTCCTCGATCCGTCCGTCCTCGACGCGCGCGCCCATCGAAAACGTCGCCACATCGCGACTGAGTGTGCCGCCGCCGACGCCTCCTGAGAGCACTTTTGAGTCGCGACGACGTTCGAGTTCGTCGAAGCGTTCGTTGATGACGTGCTCCAAAACCCGCTGAACCAGGTCGCGGCGATAGTCGCCGACCTTGTCCTCGCTCTCGCGCGGCCGCTTCCGTTCGATCGTCACGTTCGAGGCCGTCACCTCGGGATCGCTGACGACGCTGATGAGGAGCTCCGTGTGAATGGGCACGGTTCGATCCGGCATCGGCGCGGCGGGCGCGCGATCGGTCAGCGGTCCGAAGCTCGCCTTGATGCTCGATTCGATTGCGTCCGGCGCGATGTCGCCGACGACGATGAGCGCCATGCGTTCAGGACGGTACCAGGTGTCGTAGAACGTCTGGAGCCGTGCGGGGGGGGCATTCCGGATCACGTCGGGCGACCCGATCGGCAGCCGCTCCGCGTACCGCGACTTGTAGAAGAGCAGTGGCAACTGCTTGTCGCGGATGCGAGAGCCCGCGCCGAGTCCGAGACGCCACTCTTCGATCACGACCGGACGCTCCTTGTCGATCTCCTCAGGGCTGAGCGTCAGGCCGCCCGCGTAATCCGACAGCGCCTCCATCGCCTTCTGGAGGATTTCGGGCTTGTCCGAGGGCAGGTCGAGCATGTACACGGTTTCGTCGAAGCTCGTGTACGCGTTGACGTGCGGACCCAGCCGTGCGCCGACCGACTCGAAATACGCGAAGACCTCACCCGGCTTGAAGTGCGTGCTGCCGTTGAACGCCATGTGTTCGATGAGATGCGCGAGACCTCGCTGGTCATCGGCTTCCATCATCGAGCCTGCCTTGACGGCCAGGCGCATCGACACGCGCTGCGCAGGGCGGCTGTTCGCTCTGATGTAGTACTTGAGTCCGTTCGGGAGCGTCGCGGTCCTGACGGCGCTGTCGAACGGCAGCGTGTCCTGAAGATTGAGCGGAGCCTGCGCGAGAAGAACGGCGGCCCAGCAGACGGTCAGACACGAGGTGACGAAGAGCCGGCGAATCTTCAGAGTCATAAGGATTTACTGGTCAGTGGATTTCTTCGCCGCCGATGCATCGGCGTCCTTGCGTTCCGGCATCGTCCAGTCGATGCCGCGGGCGTACTTCATCAGCCACGCAATTTCTTCAGCGTCCCGGATGCGGATGTGGTGCGGCTCCCGGAACCCGTGCGGCTCGCGCGGAAACCGAATGAAGCGAACCGGCACGCCGCGATCCTTCAGGCCCTGGTAGTAGATCATGCTTTGACCGATCGTGTCGGTCGTATCGCGCTCGCCGTGCAGAAGCAGCGTCGGCGTCGTCACGGATGCGATGTGCGTGTACCGAGGACTGCTGACGATACCGCTCGGCGCTCTCCCAGGGTGTGCCGCCGATGTACCAGAGCCGGACGTCGTGGTTGAAGCCCATTGCGTATTCAGACGACCAGTCGCTCACCATGGCTCCGAGCGATGCAGCCTTGAACCTCGTCGTCTGGGTAATCGTCCAGCCGCCGAGGATGCCGCCGTAGCTCCAGCCGCGGATGGCCATGTGATCGGGGTCGGCAATTCCGTCGGCAATCAGCTTGTCCACCCCGCTCATCAGATCGAAGTAGTCGCCGCCGCCGATGTCCTTCATGTTGCCCCGGAGCAGGGCATCGCCGTACGTGCTGCTGCCGCGGACGTTCGGCTCGAGGACCGCCCAGCCGAGGCCGGTATAGACGTGATTGATCGCGCGAAACGACACGTCCCACACGCCGGCAGGCCCGCCGTGTACGGACAGCAGCAACGGCAGGCGGGCTCCCGGCTTGTAGTCCGCGGGCAGCCACAGCATCCCCTCGATTTCGAGGCCATCCCGGCTCTTCCACGTCACTGGCTTGAATTGCGACAAGGCGAGGGCCTGTACGCTCGCACTGTTGACGTGCGTCACCGGTTTGACCGTGCCCGAGCGCAGGTCGACGATGTGCACTTCGGCGGGTGCGTCGGGAGAACTCACCACCGCCGCGCCGAACTGCGCGTCGGCCGAAACGGACTCCATCACGCCCGACCATTCGCCGCCGGCGAGCTTCGTCACGGCGCCCGACGGAACCGCCATTCGATACGCCGCCCCGCGGCCGTGGGCCGCCGCGGCGAAGACAATGGACTGCGAGTCACGCGCCCACGTGTACTGACGAAGCGACCCGGCGAAGCCGTTCAGGAGCCTCTTCGATGCGCCGCCGGTCGCGGGCACGATCCACAGCTTCTGTTCGGCCAGCTCCCATGACGCGTCGCTCGGCGCGAGGAACGAAAGGAGTGTTCCGTCAGGCGACCATTGGACGCTCTGTTCAGGCGCGTTGTTGTGCGTGACGTCGCTGAGCGCGCCGGTCTCGGCGTCGACGACGGCGACTTCGGCGTGGAACTGTCCATTACGCGTGTTCTCACGGCGGTAAATCACCGCGATCTTCTTCGCATCGGGTGAGGTCTTGAAGTCTTCGATCAGGAGTGCCGCGTCGTGCGTGATCGCCTGTTCGCTCTTGTCGGCGATCGTGATGCGCCACAGTCCGGAGTAGTCTCCGCGCTCCTGGCCGTTCGCCGCCTCATCGACGAAGATCGCATCGTCACCAGCCTTGTCGGACGCTTTGTCGGCGTCGCTCTTCGCTGGTTCGGCGGCAAAGATGATCGATGAGCCGTCGGCGGTCCAGTCGAAGGATCGAATCGCGCCCTTGTGATTCGTCAGCTGTGTCGCTTCACCGCCGTCGGTCGCGATGATCCAGATCTGCGACGGCGTGTCACCGTTGCGATCGCCGTCCGGCTTCGCGTCGCGCGACGCGAGGAACGCGATCAGCCGTCCGTCGGGCGACCAGGCCGCGTTTCGGTCCCGCTCGTGACCGAGAAACTTCCTCGCTTCCCCGGTGGCGACGTCGCTCATCCAGATCGACGTCACGCGCGTGTTGTCTTTCCATTTGCCGAGCTCGGACACCGTGTACAGGACGCGTCGGCCGTCCGGGGCGATGCGGGGCGCCGACAACTGGACGAGATCGATCGCATCGTCGAGCGTCACGGGCCGGCGCGACTGCGCCGTTGCCACAAAGGTTACGAGGACGATGACGAGGGCGGTCAGCACGGTTGCCGACACGCGTCGGTAGCGTCGAAAAGTCATTGGGTATTATTAGATCATGAGCGACGACACCGAGACCGTGATCCTCAGCGCGTGCCGGACCCCGATCGGCGCGTTCGGCGGTGTGTTCAAAGACGTCTCGGCGGTCGATCTGGGCGCGGTCGCGGTACGCGAGGCGCTGTCGAGGTCGACCGTCCCACCGGCGGACATCGGCGACGTCATCCTCGGATGCGTGCTTCAGGCTGGAGCGGGGATGAACGTCGCGCGTCAGGTGGCACTGAAGGCCGGCCTGCCGATCGAGGTGCCGGCTGAAACCGTCAATCGCGTCTGCGGATCGGGACTGCAGGCCGTCGTGCACGCGGCTGAAGCGATTCGCGCCGGATCCGTTGACGCGGTCGTCGCCGGCGGCACCGAATCGATGTCGAGTGCGTCGTATCTGCTGAACGGCGCCCGATGGGGCTACCGCATGGGCAACGGCGAAGTCGTCGACTCGATGCTGAATGAAGGCTTGATGTGCGCCATCGGCGCCTGCCACATGGGCATCACGGCCGAAGAGGTCGCGACGCGATATCGGATCTCGCGCGAGGAGCAGGATCGTTTCGCGGCCCGGAGCCAGCAGCGCGCCGAGCGCGCCATCGCTTCGGGGGCTTTCGCGGCAGAGATCGTTCCAGTCGTTCTGCCGCAGAAAAAAGGCGACCCGCAGCGAATCGACACCGACGAATACCCACGGAAGGGCACGACCGTCGAGAAGCTGGCCGAGCTCAAGCCGGCATTCGACAGAAAGACCGGAACGGTGACCGCCGGCAATGCCTCCGGCATCAACGACGGCGCAGCGGCGCTGGTCGTCACCTCGCACGAGAAGGCGCGCCGCATAGGCCGACAAGCTCTGGCCCGCATCGTGTCTTACGCCTCGACAGGCGTCGACCCTGCGATCATGGGCATGGGACCGGTGCCCGCCGTCACCAGGGCGCTCAACCGTGCCGGGCTCTCGATCGGCGAGATCGATCTGTTCGAGTTGAACGAGGCATTCGCCTCGCAGTCGGTCGCCGTCACCCGGGAGCTGGGCGTCGACGCCGAGCGAGTCAATATTTACGGCGGCGCAATCGCACTCGGTCATCCAATCGGCGCCAGCGGCGCCCGCGTCCTGACGACGCTGGTGTATGCGTTGCGGGCAAGAAAGCTGCGCTACGGCGTGGCGTCGCTCTGCGTCGGCGGCGGAATGGGCATCGCGATGGTCATCGAATCGGTTCAGTGAGTTGTGGAACAGGTCCCGACCAGGCGAGTGAAGAGTCTCGTCGTTGATCGTGTGGTCGCGCACGCGCGGCACATCGCGCCCGACGAGTGTTGCGGTGTGCTGATTGGCGAGGGCCAGGACGTGCTGGACGCCTTTCCCGCACGCAACATCGCGGACAAACCGGCGGTTCGGTTTCTCATCGACCCGAAGGATCACCTCGACGCGCTGCGCGATGCGCGTCGCCGCGGGCTCGACGTCGTCGGGTTCTACCACTCGCATCCGCGATCGGCCGCCGTGCCGTCCGAGACGGATCGGGCCGAAGCCAATTACCCCCGTCATCTGTTTCTCATCGTCAGCCTGAAGCACGCGCGGCCCGACCTGCAGCTGTACTGGTTCCTGGACGGGAACTTTCTCCCGGCGCCCTTCGTCACAGTCGCCTGAATGACCCGGTTGTCCGGCGCGCTGGTCGGAACGATCCTTGGTCTGTCTCTGCCTGCCTTTGTCCTGGCGCAGGAACCCGCGCCCCAGACGCCTCCGCCGCCGGCCGTGCGCGCGATCCATTTTGCGGGCACCCACGACCTCGCCGACGAGGCCCTTCAACGCGTGGCCCGGATACGGATCGGCGAGCCCCTGCCGGTGGCCGTCGATCGAATCGACGACCTGGCCGATCGCGTCCAGCGGCACTACAAGGACGAGGGCTACGCGTTCGCGCGCGTGCACGCGGCGTTTGATACCTCGTCAGCGGTTCTCTCGTTCGACGTGGACGAAGGCGTCATCGACGGTGTCGAGTTCACGGGCGTGTCTGACCGGCTCAAGCGAAGCTTCGCGGAGGACTTCGCCCTCCGGGCCGGCGACACGTTCAATCGCCCGCGCGCCCGCCAGGCGCTCGACGTCCTGCTGCGGCCGACGCGCGGGGCGGTGCGGCCGTCGCATGCCGGTGCAACCCCCGGCGTCAGCTTCACTGACAGCGACGAACTCCGCCACCGCCACGACACGTTCGATCTGATCGATCGCGGTGGACAGCGCATCCTCGTCGTCTCTCTGTACGAGCCTGCGGGACGCTTCCGGATGCTGCCGGATCTCGGCGATCGCGAGGACTGGTTCAGCTCCGTCGACGGATTCGTCCCGTCTCTGGGCTTCGGTGCCGCCGTCTTCGATCACGAAGAGTTCAACCACTCGTACGTCGCCGGTCACCTCTCGTACAAATTTGCATCTGAACGCGCAGGATACGCCCTTGGATTCGAGCGCCCCTTCTTTCGCGATCGGAAGCTGTACGTCGGCGGCGAGCTCTACGACCTGACCGCCAGCGACGACCAGTGGCAGATCTCGTCGCTCGAAGCGAGTCTCGCGGCGATCGGACCGCGCAAGAGCTATCGTGATTACTACCGGCGCCGCGGCGTCCAGATCGGCGCGCAGTTCCGGCCCGACCCGCACGTCGAGCTCCTCGGATTCTGGCGGACTGAGCGCGAGGAGCCGCTTCCTGTCACGAGCGACTTCAGCTTCTGGAACAGCGACGAATCGTTCCCTCCGAATCCACCCGCCGTGGATGGTCATCTGAACGCGCTCATCGTCGGCGCGACGGTCGACGGCGGCGGGTTCGAGCGCGAATCGCTCGACGGCACCTATCGCCGGCACCGGCTCGACACCTTCTTCGGTCAGGTCCTCGACTATCCCGCGGGAAAACACGATCGGTCCGGCGTCTGGCGCGTGGACTGGACGACGGAGATTTCGACGCCGGATCTCGGCAGCGATTTCAACTTCACGCGCAGCATCCTCAGCGCCCGGTACCGGCGTCCGCTCTCGCCGCATCAGGACTTCGGGATCCGCGCGATGAGCGGGTGGTCATCGGGCGTTCTGCCGTCGCAGCGCCTGTTCTCGGTCGGTGGCATCGGCTCGGTCCACGGGTACGACTTCGAGCAACAGACCGGGACGTCGCTCGCGCTGCTGAACCTCGAATATGCGCTCGGCTGGCGCAGCGGCTTCAAGGTGCTCGGCTTCTTCGATGCCGGCCGCGCCGGGACGGACGTGGACTGGCTCAAGGGCCTCGGTTTCGGCGTGGGCGTCGGCGATTTCCGCGTCGACTTCGGGTACCGCACAGACGCCATTCCGAGCTCGCTGCAGGTGGTCCTGCGACTGAGCAAGACGTTCTGATGGTCCGCCCCGGACGCACCGTCGCGCTCGCGCTGTCGCTGCTGCTCGCCAATGCCGTCGGCTCGCACGCGCTCGAAGTGCAGATCCGCGAGGTCAAGGCGGACGTCATGGTCCGGGCCGCGTTCGACGTTCGCGACCTTCTCCCGGATCGCTTCCGGCGCGTACTGGACGACAACGGCACGCTCCACCTGCGTCTGCAGGTCGAGCTCTGGGAGAGCCGACCCGTGTGGGATCGTCTCGTCTATCCGGCTGTCATTCGAGTCGTGCGCATGACGCGCGACCAGCCGCCGCCGCCGGCGATGCCCGTCGACCTCGAAATCGGCAAAAGCGATCGCATCGTCGCGACGGGCCGCTACTACCTGCACGTGATCGCCACGCTCGGCACGCTCGCGGACCGAGACGCGGAAGCCGTCGGGGACGCCGTGTTCGGGCGGGAGTCGGAGGCCAACGGCCTCGGTTCGCTCGGCCGCCTCGTCGTCAGAACGGCGTTGCAGATCAGCGATTACCTGCAGAGCGTCAGCGCGGAGGCGAAGAGCCGCCGGATGACGGGCGCGGACCTGCGAAAGCCGACGCCGTAGTGGCTCACCGTCGCGGAGGCGTTGGGGAGGAGACGCGCGGCTACTCGTCGCGCAACGCGATGATCGGGTCGACCCGGCTCGCGCGAAACGCCGGCACGAAACTGGCCACCACGGCGATGACCGCCAGCACCGCCGCGGCACCTGCGTAAGTGGCGACGTCGATTGGGCTCGTCGCGTACAGCAACGCGGACATCAGCCGCGTCGCTGCGAGCGCCAGCGCAAGACCCAGAACCATGCCGAGTCCTGCGAGACGCAGACCTTCTCCGAGCACGTCCTTCATCACGTCCTGCGCGGTTGCTCCGAGGGCAATGCGCACGCCAATCTCACGCCGGCGCTGAGACACCAGAAACGCGAGCACGCCGTAGAGTCCAACCGCCGCCAGCAGCACGGCGACGACGCCGAAGAGCGACAGCAACGTGACGCTGAACCGTCGTCGCGTCAGGGAGCGCGACAGCTGTTCGTCCATCGTAAGAATGGCGCCGACCGGCTGGTCTGTGTCCACCTGCAGCATGGCCGAGCGCACCGAGCTGGTGATGGCGACGGCCGTCAGCGGCGTCTTCAACACGACGACCATCGACGGAAACGCGTCCTGGCGGTAGGGCACATACACCGTCGGGCGAGGCGCGACCTCGAGTGACGCAGACCGCACGTCGCCAACCTGGCCGACGACCGTGTACTCCGGTCCCGGATCGTCGATCTGAAAATGCTGACCCACGGGATCGCGCCCGGGCCAGAACTGCTGCGCGGCCACTGCACTGACGAGCGCGACCAGTGGACGGCCTTCGCGATCGGCATCCGTGAATCCTCGCCCGCGCAGAATGGGAATACCCATCACGGCGAAATAGTCGGGCGACGCCGTCCGATAGTCGGCCGACGATGGCGCGTTTGTCGGCAGATCCTTGATGGAAAGGCCGCGCGTGCTGTTGCCCGGCAGCAGCGGGAGGCGGCTTGTCGCGCCGGCCATCTCGACACCCGGAATCGCGGCCATCGCCTTCACCGAACGTTCCCAGAACTCGGCGCGCTCGGCCTGCGTGCGCGTGGCCTGTGGCTGCAGCCGAAACGTCAGCACGCGCTCGGTCGCGAAGCCGGGGGACACGCGCTGCAGGGTGATGAAACTGCGCACGGTGAGGCCGGCGACCACGAGCAGCACGAGCGACAGAGCGATCTCGACCGCGATCAGGACGCTTCTCGTGCGCCGCTGCCGAACCCCGGCTCCTCGGCCTGACTGCTTGAGGTCGTCGTGCACGTCGACGTTCGCGAGCTGACGGGCCGGCGCCAGGCCGAACAGGAGACCGGCGAGCGTCGAGATCGCGAGGCCGAATGCCATCACCGTGCGATCGATGGTCACAGCGCCCGTGACTGTCAGGTCGGTGGGACTCAGCGCGACGAGCGCGGGGACGAGCCAGAGCGCCACGAGCACGCCGGCGCCGCCGCCGATGGTGGCAAGGACGACGCTTTCGGTCAGGAGCTGCGCGAGAATCCGGCCACGCGTCGCACCCAGCGCCGCCCGCAACGCCATTTCCTGATGCCGGGCCGTCGCACGCGCCATCAGCAGCCCCGACACGTTGGCGGCAGCAATCAGGAGCAGCAGCCCGACCGCTGCAAAGAGGAGCAGCGTCGTCGACCGGACGTCGCTGACGACGAGGTCGTCGCGCAGGCGCACGACCGCCGCTCCGGTATTCATGTTGTCGTCGGGATAGTCGCGCTCGAGCGACGCGGCCACCGTGTCCATGTCGGCCGCAGCGGTCTCGACCGTCAGCCCGGGCTTCAGGCGCGCCAGGGCAGAGAAGTACCCGTGGCCGCGCTGCGTCGAAGGATCCTCGGTGGACGGGAGCAGCGGGTCGTCCGGGACCGACCAGTGCGGGGTGATCCAGACCTGCGCGCGGCCCGGAAAGTCGATGCCAGGCGCCATGACGCCGACGATGGTGTAGGTCTCGTTGTCGAAGCGGGCCGTCTGGCCGAGCACATCGGCCCGACGTCCGAATCGCTCGCGCCACAGAGCGTCACTGATGATGGCCACGCGCGGCGCCCCTTGGCCTTCTTCCTGCGACAGGAACGTGCGTCCGACTGCCGCGCGGAGTCTGAGGACGTCGAAGAAATTCGCGTTGACGATTGCGGCCCGGCGCCGTTCGGGGAATTCGCCGTCTGACACAATCAGGCTGGCTTCGCGGAATCCCGCCATGCCCACGAAGCTGTGGCTGCGCGTTCGCCAGTCGAGGAAATTTGCCGGCGTGGCATCGCCGGCTGACTGCCGGGTCTGCCTGTTGGCCTGGCTGACGAGGACTAGGTCGCCCGCGTCTGGAAACGGCAGCGGACGCAACAAGGTCGCATTCACCACGCTGAAGATCGCCGCGTTGGCGCCGACGCCGAGCGCCACCGTGACCACGGCGACGAATGCGAAACCCGGCGCGCGCAGGAGAGCGCGCAGCGCGTACTTCACATCCTGCCAGAGTTGCTGGGTCATTGGCACCGAAGCGCTTCGGTTGGGGCAATGCGCGATGCGCGGCGCGCCGGAAGGTAGCAAGCGAGAAGCGCGACCGTTCCCAGCACGGCGACGACCGCCGCGAATGTGACTGGATCGGCGCCGGCCGTTTCGTAGAGCAGGCTCGTGATGGTCCGGCTGAGCACGAGCGCCAGCACCACGCCGATCGCGAGTCCGATGGCGGCGAGCCGCGCGCCGTTGCCCACGATCAACTGAAGAATGTCTCGACGCTCTGCGCCGAGTGCCAGGCGGATGCCGATTTCGGCTGTTCGCTGGCTGACGGCGTACGACATGACGCCGTAGATGCCGACCGCGGAGAGCCCGAGCGCGAGCGCCGCGAAGATGACCATCAGCAACGAGCTGAATCGCGCCTGTGACAAGGTTCGTGCGACCCATTGGTCCATCGTCCGGACGTCCGACACCGGCTGGTCCGCGTCGATGGTGAAGATTTCGTGCTCGACGGCCGGCGCAAATGTCAGCGGATCTCCAGCTGTGCGGACCGTCAGCGTCATGGCGTTATACGCCAGCTGAGGATGCGGCCAGTAAGTGGTCGGCCGGATCTCGGTCTGCAGGTCGACGAATTTCGAATTACCGACGATGCCGACGATCTCGGTCGGGACATTCGGGTCCGTCATGTGAATGACGAGGCTCTTGCCAATCGGGTCCTCGTTCGGAAAATGCCGCTTCGCCAGTGCGTCGTTGATAACCACGACGTTGGATCGCTCGCGCATCTCGCGCTCAGTGAACAGCCGCCCTCGAACCAGGGGAAGCCGCATCGTCTGGAAATAGCCGTTGTCGCAGACGCTGACGTCGCTCACGAGCTCCTGCCCAGGCGGTGGCGGCGCCTGGCCGACGATCTCGAAGCTGGTGGCCGCGCCCAGGATGCTGAACGGGAGATAGCTGATCATCCCGGCCGACTGCACGCCGGGAAGCGTCGCGATCCGGCGCGTGGCATCCTCGAAGAAACGCAACGTCTTCGGCGGCGCGTCGTACTTGCGGTTGGGCAACGCAACCCGCACGGTGAGGACGTTCCTCGTGTCCAGGCCCGAGTCCACCGATTGCAGCGTGCTGAAGCTGCGCAGCATCAGACCGGCGCCGACGAGGAGCACGACCGCCAGCGCGATTTCTGCAACCACGAACGACTGACGCAGGCGGCGTTGGCGAACGCCGCCGCCAACCTGTCGAGCACCGTCGCGCAGCGAATCCTGCACGTCGGCCCGACCGCTCTCGAACGCGGGCGCGAAGCCGCAGAACGCCGCGGTGAGAAGGGACACGAGCGCCGTGAACGCCAGCACGGTGTAATCGAGCTTCACAGGACCGAACAGCCCGAGGTCAACAGGACTGAGGGCGAGCATGGCGTCCAGGCTCCACTGCGCCACCACCAGCCCGGCGAGACCGCCGAGGACGCCGAGCAGCAAGGCTTCGGTCAAGAGCTGCCGCATGACGCGCGCACGAGCGGCGCCCAGCGCGGAGCGAATCGCGATTTCGCGCTGCCGGGCGGCGCCGCGCGCCAGCAGGAGATTGGCGACATTCGCGCACGCGATGAGCAGCACGAACGCGACGGCGCCGGCCAGCATCAGAAGCGCTGGCCTGATGTCGCCGGACAATTCCTCGCGAATCGAGACGACCCGGGCAGTCCAACCGGTGTCGACCTCGGGAAGCTCCGTCGTCAACGAGGATGCGATCGTTCCCATTTCGGCGCGCGCGCGCTCGAACGTCGACCCAGGCTTCAGCCGCGCGACGACGGACATATAGCGGCCACGAGCATCGCGCGCGTTGGCCGGGAGGACCCAGGGTGTCCAGAGGTCGATGGGCTTGCCGACGAGCGAATTGGACTTCATCAGAAATCGAACGTCGGGCGGCATCACACCGACGACGGTGTTGGCACGACCGTTCAGTTGAATCGTCTTGCCGACCAAGGCCGGGTCGCCACCAAAGCGGCGTTGCCAGAGCGGGTGGCTCAAGATGACGACGGCCGCGCCACGATCCGCCGCCTCCGCTTCGCTGAAGTTCCGGCCGATCATCGGCGACACGCCGAGGATCGAAAAAAACCCGGCGGTGACGTTCTGTACGGTCAGTTCCTCTGGGTTGCCGCTGGCCGTCAGGTTCGTGCGCGTGTCGGCGAAGCCCGCCATGTCCTCGAACGTGGTGGCCCGCTCCTTCCAGCGGACGAAGTTCATCGGCCCTACCGTGTTGGACCGGCCCGGGCGTCGCGCGTTCTCTTCCCACAACAGGACCAGACGTGCCGGATCCTTGAACGGGAGCCGCTCGATCAGCACGGCGTTGACGATCGTGAAGATTGCGGTGTTGGCGCCGATGCCGAGCGCGAGGGCGAGAACCGCGACTGCCGTGAAGCCGGGCGCCCGCAGACACAGGCGAACGGCGTAGCGCAGATCCTGAAGGAATGTGTCCATGCGGTGCTTAGAGCTGGTCAGGCGCGGTTTTGGTTGACGGCGTCGGCGACGCGGGATCCGGCAGTGCCGACCAGTTCGCGTGCAGATGAATGGATCCGAGCTTGATGTCCACGTCGAAGCCGAGCCGGAGAAAGACCGGTCGCACAACGATCGAGAAAGGCCCTTCGGCGCCGGCCGTCAATCCTACGGCGACCGTCGCCAGGACGAGGATCGCCGTCGCGACGAGCGCGTTCCCGAGAGGGCGTCGAGCAGGCACGCGGCGATCAAGGCCAACTCCGTGCCAGATTCGAAACTCACGAATCGATCGATTTGCTAGAGAAATGCGCCGCGGTCGTGCCGTCGGCGGCGATTCTGTTCGCTTGTGGGACGATTACTGCCCTGTTTCGCGCAGTCCGGGGCGAATCTGCAGGCTGACGCTCGCGAAGCCGACGGCTTTGTCCCTGCGCTTGAGCCGGAACGTCACGCGAAACTGCCCGGCTCGAAACATATGTTCGATGGTGAAGCGCCGCTTGATTTCCGATTTGCCTTCTTCGTACGGCGCACAATCGCTCGTCGATTCCGACTGTGTACCGTCACCCCAATCCCACGCGACAGTGGGGCAGTAGAAGTCCTCGTAGTCGTTGGGGCCACCGACGATTTCGGCGGTCAGCACGACGCGCGCCGGGGAAATCGCGATCATCGGCTGTGCCTTGAGGTTGATCTTGGGGCGCTTCGAATCAGCATCCTTGTCGGTCTTCTGCGTTCCCCCGGGACTGGCCGCACAGAGAGCAATCGGGATGAGCAGACACCCGAGACTGGCACGGACCACGCGCCGCAAATTGCTCACTACAAACGATTGTAACGGCGGCATTCGGCTGCGGCAAGCACCTTCGGGGATAATACGACGATGCCCTCAGTCAGATCCGGCTCGCCGATTACCACGCTGTCCGGTCCACTCTCGGCGATCGACGCCGACTTCCTGGTGATTCCCTGGTTCGAAGGCGAATCCATCACGGCCGTCTCCGGCCTCGAGTTGGCGACAGCTGGGGAAGTGCAACGCGCGCTCACGCAGAAGGAGTTTCAGGCCAAGCCCTTTGACGTGTTCATCGCGCGCGTGAGCGACTCGAGCTGGCGCACCGGTCGCATCGCATTGATGGGCGCAGGAGCGCGCGGAGCGGCCGGCACCGAAATCATTCGCAAGCTGGCTGCGGCGGCGGGACTCGAGGCTCGAAAGCGACGCGTCGGGCGCGCCGCGTTCCTGATTAGAGGCGGTGGCGACCCGGCGGCGCTCGCCCAGGCAGCCGCCGAGGGACTAACGCTCGCGGAATTCTACGGCGGCAGCTACAAGACGACCGAGCCGCAGCCTGCGCCACCCGCCGTGTGGACGATCGCGTTCGAAGGCGCGGAGCCGGCTGGCGCCGCCGAGGCCGTGAACCGTGGATGGATTCTCGGCGACTGCAGCAACCTCGCGCGCGGTCTCGCCAACGAGCCCGGCAACACGCTGACGCCACGCGAATTTGCGTCGCGCGCGTCAGCCATCGCCGCCGAAGGGGGCATCAAAGTCGAGATTCTGGACGAACGGCAGCTCGCCGAGCTCGGGATGGGGTTGCTGCTCGGCGTTGCGCGCGGCAGCAGCGAACCGCCGCGGCTCATGGTGTTCAGACACGACCCGCCAGGCGCGCCGGCGACGCCCGTTCTGGGCCTCGTCGGCAAAGGCATCACCTTCGACACCGGCGGCATTTCGATCAAGCCGGCCGACGGCATGGAACGCATGAAGGACGACATGGCCGGCGGCGCGGCGGTGGCCTGCGCCATGCGCGCGATCGGTCTGCTGCGCGCGCCGATGCGTGTCATCGGCGTCGTCCCGGCAACCGAGAACATGCCGGGCGGACGCGCGATCAAACCTGGAGACATCTTGAAAAGCGCCGAAGGGAAGACCGTCGAGGTCATCAACACGGATGCGGAGGGCCGGCTGATCCTCGGCGACGGCCTGTGGTACGCGCGGAAGCTCGGCGCCACACATCTGGTCGATGTCGCCACGCTGACGGGCGCGGTCGTCGTCGCGCTCGGTAAGATTACGAGCGGGCTGTTCGGGACGCCGGACCGCTGGGTCGAACATGTGCGTCGCGTGGCCGATCGAGCCGGCGACAAGGCGTGGCCGATGCCGATCTTCGACGACTACCGCGATCAGCTGAAGAGCGAAATCGCTGATCTCTCGAATACCGGTGGCCGGCCGGCCGGATCGATTACGGCGGCGCTCTTCCTGAAGGAATTCACGGGTGGCCTGCCGTGGGTCCACATGGACATCGCCGGCACGGCGTGGGCGGACGAGGCGCGGCCGTTCATGCCCAAAGGGGCGACCGGCGTCGCAGTCCGGACGCTGGCCTCGCTGGCGTTCGAGACGCTCGAGGGGTGACGCTGCTCCTCGCCCTCCAGCCGTCGTCTCCCATCATGGTCAAGATCGTCGAGCAGAAAGAGGAGTCGCTGTACGACGTTCTCTACGGCGCGCTGGGCCTGACGGGCGTCCTGACGCTCGCGTCGGTCGTCGCGGCCGTGCTCCTCGCCGCCGTTCTGCTGTGGGTCCGTTCCCGCCCCAGCAACTAACAACCAACAGCCAACCACTACTGAGCAGCGGCCGTCAGGCTCTTCAACGACGCCTGGTACTTTCGTATCGCATTGAACAACGCCTCGGCGATTCGCTGACGGTAGTTGTTGTTCTTGAGCAGACGCGCTTCCTGCGGATTGGTCACGAACGAAATCTCGGCGAGCACGCTCGGCATCGACGCGCCGATGAGGACCACGAAGGGTGCCTGCTTCACGCCGAGATCCTTGATGGCCTTGTTGGATTTCCCCAGGTGCTCGATCATGGCGTGCTGAATCTGTGTGGCGAAGTCCCGTGACTCGTCGAGCTTGTTGTTGAGCGCGATCGCCCTCACGATGTCCGGCAGGGCATTCATCGCCTGCCCCGATGCGGCGTTCTCGCGAGCGGCGACAGCCGCCGCGCTCAGGTTGCTCGCGAAATTGAGGAAGTAGGTCTCAATCCCGTGCGCCTGCGAGCTCGAACTTGCGTTGGCGTGGATCGACAGGAACAAGTCGGCGCCCTCGCGGTTCGCGATCGCGGTCCGCTCCTGAAGCGCAACGAACTCGTCAGTGCGCCTCGTCAGGACCACTTCCACGCCCGGAGTCTTCTGCAGCAGCTTCTCGACACGAAGGGCGACGTCAAGCACCAGCTCCGCCTCGACGATGCCACGGGCCTGCGCCCCGGGATCGTGACCGCCGTGTCCCGCGTCGATCACGATGCGCGACACGCCGAGCCCCAGCTGTCTGGCGATCGAAAACCCGCCGTTCCCGTTTTTCGCCGCGGGCGCCGTGGCGGAATCGCCTGGCTTCGTCGTGTCCGATGGTCTGGTCGCAGGTTCCGCCGGCTTCGAAATTGGCGGTGCGACCGGCGCCTCGGCGAGTGCCTCCGGTGCCGGTTGCCGCGCGTCCGCGATCATCAATGAATGCTGCGGTCCGTTCCCGGGTGCGGCACGCAGCCAGTCGGGTGGGATGGAATGCGCGGGAAGCCATGGTGGTTCACGTCGAGCCGCCGGAATCGGCGCTGCGGCAGCCCGCGGCATCACCACGCCGCTCGTTGCCGCGATTGCGGATGCACGCACGCAGTCGATCACGAGGCGATACGGTCCGTAGAGCGGGTAGACGCTGTAGCTCGACACGCCGGCGGCGTCCAGCACCACCCGCGTTGTATTGTTCGGGTGACGCCCAATCCGCACCTGACGGACGACGTCAGCGTCGCTTTCGAAGCGAAGGGTCTTGTCGACCAGCGGAGCCGTTGCACGTGTACTCGGCAGGTCCACGAAGACGCGCGGCGGCCCGTCGATGCGATCCTGCCGGAAGTCCACTTCGCCGTCGAGCTCGATGACGACGCGCACGGCGTCAGGGAGCACCGTTCGACGGATGCCCTTGATCGTCGCGAGTGCGGCCCGTTCCGCCTTGTCGGCTTTCTCGGGTTTCTCGGCCTTTTCGACTCTGTCCGCCGGACGCGGCGCGGGCAGTGGTGGCGCCTCGACAACCGTCGGCCGTGCAGGCTCGACCACCCGCGGTACAGCGGGCGGACCATCGGCCGTCAGGCGGGTGAGCTGCGCCGGCACCTGTGCTGCCAGCTTGCTCGTCGGGTACATCGACGCCAGCTGCTTCAGCAGGCGCATGCCCGCGTCTTTGTCCGGCGCCTGACCGAATTTCGCAAACGCATCGAGCGAGAGCTGCGCCGCCTGCCAGAGCGCGTTGTCACAATAGCTGCTCATAGGATAGTGGCGGACGACCGCTTCGTACCGGGCAACCGTGGCACGAACGTCGTTCAGCACCGAGGGGGGCGCGCCTTCCGCCGCCATGGCTGCGCGGACACTCTGCTCCCGTGCCAGCGCGTCGTCATACATGTTCCGGACGGTGGGCGTCGCGGCCATGACGCTGGCGGCGACAATCGCGAGAGCGAAGGCTGATTTCACCATAAGCAGTTACCGGAGTTGCGCGTCCACTTCGTCGAAGTAGTGCTTGTCGACGAGCACTTCGCGGGCCTTCCCGCCGGTTGCCGGCGACACGAGGCCTTCCATTTCCATCATGTCCACGAGGCGCGCCGCGCGGCTGAAACCGATTCGCAGCCGTCGCTGCAGGTACGAGATCGACGCCTGCCCGCTCGACACGATGATGCGGGCCGCTTCGTCGTACAGGTCGTCTTTCTCGAATTCGAGACCGCCGTCGGCCGTCGTCTTCTCCTCTGCGGTGATCGATTCGTCGTACGTCGGCTTGCCCTGCTTGCGCAGGAAGCTCGCGAGCCGGGCGCTCTCCTGCTCGGAGATGTACGGGCCGTGGATGCGGATGAAACGCGACGAGGCCGGCGGCAGGAAGAGCATGTCACCGCGGCCGAGCAGCTGCTCCGCACCGTTGCCGTCGAGGATCGTCCGCGAGTCAATCTTGGTCGCGACGCGGAACGCGATACGCGACGGCAGATTGGCTTTGATCAACCCGGTGATCACGTCCACCGATGGCCGCTGCGTCGCCAGAATCAGATGGATGCCGACCGCGCGCGCCATCTGCGCGAGCCGCGCGATCGATTCCTCCACTTCGTTGCCGGCGACCATCATCAGATCGGCGAGCTCGTCGATCACGACGACGATGAACGGCAGGCTCTTGAACTCCTGACCTTCCTTCGGCTCGCGTTTCTCGGCGATGGCGTTCGCCATGTTCCGGTTGAACTGCTCGATATTCCGGACGCCTTCGGCGGCGAGCAGTTTGTAGCGCTCCTCCATTTCGCGAACGGCCCACCGGAGCGCGTTCGCGGCCTGCTTTGGATCCACGACCACGGGCGTGAGCAGGTGCGGGATGTCGTCGTACATCCCGAGCTCGAGCCGCTTGGGATCCACCATGATCATCCGCACATCGTCGGGTGTGGCGCGGTAGAGGATGCTCGTCAGCATGCCGTTGATGCCGACCGATTTTCCGGCGCCCGTCGAGCCCGCGATGAGCAGATGGGGCATCGCGGACAGATCCGCCATGTGCGGCTCGCCGTGAATGGTCTTGCCCAGCGCGAGCGTCAGTTTGGACGAAGAGCGCCGGTACGCTTCTGACTCGAGGAGCTCGCGCAGCGAAATCTGCTCGCGGTTCCGGTTCGGAATCTGAATACCGACCGTGGACTTGCCGGGAATGCGGTCGATTAGGACCGACTCGGCCTGCATCGCCAGGCAGAGGTCATCGGCGAGGCTCGTGATCTTGGCGTATTTCACGCCGGCATCGGGCTTGAACTCGTAGGTCGTCACGACGGGCCCGGGGTGGATCTGGACGACGGAGCCCTCGACTGAAAACTCGCGGCACTTCTCTTCGAGCAGCCGGGCGCCGTCCATCAGCTCGCGCTCGTCGATCTTACGTTCGGTTTTCGCCGCGTCGAGCAGCGCCAGCGGCGGCAGCGCATAGTCGCCTTTGCGGCGCTCGGCCGGCGCTTTCGTGACGAGCTCCGGATCCGGGAGGGGAAGGGGCGCCGGCAGGGTGACGCGCGGCGGTTTCGGCGCGGATTTCCAGCCGGCGAATCCGGCCGCCGAGCCCGATTCCTCCTCGCCGGGCTCCGGCCGGGCCCCCGCTGCGCGCACGGCCTCCTTCGCGGGTGCGCCGTTGGTGCGGCCGGCTTTGGACCGGCGCTCGGCGCCCTCCGGTTCCGCCACGACCGTTGCGATGGCCGGCACGGATCGCGGCTTCACCTCGGGCGGCGGCGCGCCCTTCTTCGTGTGCTTGGCAATCACCTCGCGGCGCTCGCGTTCGCGCCGCCGTTCTTCGCGCCACGCGTGGAACGAATCGATGCCCTCGACGATCGACGCCTTCAGCGACGACAGCATCGACCCGAAGAACCGGCCGAACGAGAACTGCGTCGACATCATGATCGCGAAGAAGATCAGCGCGAGGATCACGATGAGCGAACCCGTTCGTGCGAGGTAATCGGACATCTCGCGCGCCAGGAAATCGCCCAGGTAACCGCCGGCCCGGAACGGCTTGCCCGACAGCTGCACCGTGCCGAAGACGAGACTGAGGAACGTGCTGATGCAGGCGACGAGAAGCGCCGCGCCCGCGACCTTCGTGCCCGCCGCGTCGGGCTTCCGGCACCAGAAGTAGTTCCACCCGACGATGACCAGGACCGCCGGGATGAAATACGACGCGTAGCCGGACAGCTGAAAGGACAGTTCGGCCAGAAAGGCACCGACGCGGCCGGCAAAATTCGCGGGCGTCGAGTGCAGGCCGGTGCTGAAGAACCAGGCCGGGTCGCTCGGCTCGTACGTCGCGAGGGCGATGACCCAGATCATGGCGGCCGCGAATAGAGCGACGCCGGCGAACTCGCTGAAGCGCCGCGAAACACTCGATCCCTTCACGCCTAGATCTCCATGATGACGGGCAGCACGAACGGCCGGCGGCCCGAACGCTTGCGGAAAAAGCGCCGCAGCTCGACGCGGACCCTTTCCTTGACCAGTCCCTGATCGGTACGCTCCTCGACGCTCGCCTGTTCCACGACCTCGCTGAGCAGGCGCGCGCCGTCGGCAAGCAGCGCCTCGCTGTCTTCCATCACGAAGCCGCGCGTGATGATGTCCGGCACGCCCTCGAGCGCACCGGTCTGCTTGTTGATCGCGACGACCGGGACGACGAGGCCGTCTTCGGCGAGATGCCGGCGGTCGCGCAGCACCTCGTCGCCGATTTCCCCGGTCCGCGTGTCGTCGATGAGGACGCGGCCCACGGGCGCCTTGCCGGCGATTCGTCCGCCGTGCTCGTCGAACGTCATCACGTCGCCATTCTCGGCGAGCAGAATCTCGGGCCGCGGGTCGCGGCCGGCGAACACTTTCTTCGCGACCCGCGCGTGCTGGGACAGCTGACGGTATTCACCGTGGACGGGCACGAAGTAGCGGGGACGGACGAGCGAGAGCATCAGCTTCAGTTCTTCTTCGCTGCCGTGTCCCGAGACGTGCACGTGCTTGAGGCCTTCGTGGATGACGTCGGCGCCGCGCCGGGCGAGGTGATTGATCACCCGGCCGATCGACTTCTCGTTGCCGGGAATCGAGCGCGCCGACAGCACGACCGTGTCGTCTGGGCCGACCTTGACGTGCCGGTGGTCGTCGATGGCCATGCGCGACAGCGCCGACATCGGCTCGCCCTGCGATCCGGTCGCCAGACAGAGAACGTCCTGGGCCGGGTAGTTGGAGACGTCGGAATCTCGAATCTGCAGTCCGGCCGGAATACGGAGGTACCCGAGCCGCTGCGCGACCTCCGAGTTCTGGATCATGCCTCGACCCACGAACGCCACGCGCCGATCGAACTGTGCCGCCAGGTCGACGAGGATCTGCATGCGATAGATGCTCGAGGCGAAGGCGGCGACGATCAGCTTGCCGGTGGCGCTCGTGAAGATCTCCTCGAACGCCTCGACGACTTCGAGCTCCGATCCCGTGAAGCCGCGGCGATCGATGTTCGTGCTGTCGGCGAAGAGCGCGAGCACACCTGACGCGCCGAGCTCCGCGAAGCGATGGACGTCGAAATGCTCGCCGTCGATCGGCGTCTGATCGATCTTGAAGTCGCCGGTGTGCACCACCACGCCGACCGGCGTGTGAATCGCGAGGGCCACGCAGTCCGGCATGCTGTGCGTCACCCGGATGAACTCGATCTCGAACGGCCCGACAGTGACGCGCTGGCGTGGCTTGACGGGCACGAGGTTCGAGCCGTCGAGGCCGTGCTCCTGGAGCTTCGGCTCGAGGAGCGCGAGCGTCAGCGGAGTGCCGTACACCGCGCCGTCGACCATCGGCACGATGTGCGGCACGGCGCCGATGTGATCCTCATGACCGTGCGTGAGGACGAGCGCCGCGACGCGGCCTTTCTGCTGCAAATACGACAAATCCGGAATGATGCGATCCACACCAAGCAGTTCCGGATCGGGAAACATGACGCCGGCATCGATGACGAGCGTGGTCGCTCCCCACGACAGCGCGAGCATGTTCATTCCGAATTCGCCGAGACCGCCCAGCGCGACGATTTCAAGCATCTACGGGTTAGGAACGCACCTTCGCCGATCGCGCTCCAGGCGGAGCGGGCGTGCGAACGAAGGGAACCGCGCGACGGCGGCTCCGTCAGGCTGCTGGGTGCGCCTGAGATAAACGGGGCGGGCTGAACGACTTACGCGGACTATAGCATAGCTCAGGATTTACCGGGGGAAATCGTCGGCGAGGCGCGCGAACTCGGCAATGGCCAGCGTCTCCGGGCGGCGCCGGCCATCGAGCCACCCGGGCAGGCGGCCGGCACCCGGCAAGGCCTGTATCGCATTGGCCATCGTCTTCCGTCGTCGCGAGAAGACGGCGTGGACGAGATCGCGAAACCGCGCCGGATCCCGGACCCCGGGCTCGGGACGATGGAATCGCAATCGTACGACGCTCGACAGAACCCTCGGTGCAGGCCTGAAGGCGCCGGCCGGAAGATTCAGAACACGCTCGACGCTCGCGTTGTGGCCAACGAGGACGGTGAGCGGACCGTAGGTCTTGCTTCCCGGCGACGCGAGCAGACGATCAGCGACCTCGCGTTGCAGCATGACGGTGGCATCCAGGAGCGGCACGCCCATGTTGAACAGGTCAAGGAGGGAAAAAAGGATCGGTGAGGCGACGTTGTAGGGAAGGTTGCCCGCCACCCGGCACGGGGCCCCGGCAGTCAGGATGTGGCGCGTGATCTGCTCACGCACCTGTGGATTCAGGAAATCCCCTTCGACTACGGTGAGGTTCGGCACGGCCGTATCTTGGAGCGCACGCACGAGATCGCGATCGATTTCGACGGCCGTGACGCGCGCGGCGCGAGCGGCCAGCGGGCGCGTCAGCGCACCACGTCCGGGACCGATCTCGAGGAATCGTTCATCGCTCCTCGCGTCGATGGCGGCGATGATCTTGTCGACCCAGGCCGGTTCCAGGAAGTGCTGACCGAACCGCTTGCGTGCGCGGATCACGACGCTTCATCCTCGTCGGCGTCTTCGGCGCCGTCCTCATCGAGGCCGTGCCAGGTACTGGTCCTCAATCTCCTGGATCTCTTCTTCGCTCAGACCGAAGTAGTGACCGATCTCGTGAATCAGCGTTTCGCCGATCGCCACGACGAGGTCTTCGTCGTCGTCCGCCTCGCGCTCGTGCGGGCCCTGGAAAATCAGCACGCGATCGGGGAGCGTGTTGCCATGGTCCCATCGCCGTTCGGTCAGCGGAACGCCCTGGTAGAGGCCCAGGAGCGTGTCCGGCGGCGCGATCTCCATTTCGTCGAGGAGTTCCTGGCCGGGCTCGTCCTCGACAACGATGGCCAGGTTGCGCATCGCGTCGCGGAACCGGCGAGGAATCGACGCGAGCGCTTCAGCGACGTGGCGTTCGAACTGCTCTCGACGCACGAGTCGCCTTTCGCCTGCCGGCCTTCGGCGCGGGTTTCTTCGGCGCCCGCTCACGCGACACGGCCGTTTGGAAATAATCGCAGTCGTCGCGGATCACGCAGCTGTCGCACAGTGGCTTGGATCGGCAGATGCGGCGGCCGTGGAGGATGAGGGTATCCGACGCCCTCGTCCAGCGCTCCGGCGCAAGCACCGCGCAGAGGTGCCGTTCGACTTCGACGGGGTCTTCTGATTCGACGAGGCCGATCCGGTTCGCCACACGAAGCACATGGCGATCGACAGGAAGTCCGGGGATCCCGAGCGCGTGGCCGAGCACGACGTTGGCGGTCTTCCGTCCCACCCCCGGCAGCTCCACGAGGGCTTCCATGGTCGCCGGCACCTCGCCGTCATGACGTTCGACGAGTGCCTTCGCCATGCCCAGAAGTGCTTTCGATTTCGCGCGAAAGAATCCGGTCGAGTGGATCTGCTTTTCGAGTGTCGGCACGCGCGCGCGGGCGAGTGACGTCGCATCGCGATAACGTTTGAAGAGCGCCGGGGTGACCTGATTCACGAGCGCGTCGGTCGATTGCGCGGACAGCATCGTCGCCACGAGCAGCTCGAAGGCCGTCGAGAAGTGCAGCTCGGTGTCGGCGCCGGGATGCTGCGTCTCGAGCTTGTCGAAGATCTCGTTGGTCTCGTGGGCGGTCTTCACCGGCGTGAATGCCTCTAGTGGACGGGACCCTTGTTCCAGCCGACGTTCGAGTACCGACTCCGAAAAGACGCGCCAGTGCTCCTGCATCGCCGCGATGAGATTCGGAACGAACTGGACGGGCACGACGATCTTGGCGCGGACGGGCGCGCGCACGACGTGCTCGGACTCGGCCTCCTTGATTTCCTTCTCCGAGAGCGGCATCACTTCGCAGAAGGTGAGGGTGAAATCGAAGGGCGTGTGCGCGATGGAGCAGAAGTTCGCGTAGGTGCGCGACGCGCCTTCAGCGGGATCTTCGGCTGGAAGGATGGTGAAATTGATCTGCTTGGTTGGGTCGGCCATGCCGAAGAGTCTAATACTTCCGCATCACCCCCACGACGACGCCCTGAATCTGGACCTGATCCGGGTCGGCGAAAATCGGCTGCATGGCGGCGTTCGCCGGCTGGAGCCGGATCTTCCCGCCCGGGTCGCGATAGAACTTTTTCAGCGTGACGTCCGAGCCCCGGAGCAGCGCGATCACCATTTCGCCGTTGTCGGCGGTCTTGCGATCCTCGACGACCACGAAGTCGCCGTCGCGAATCTGCTCGTCGATCATCGAATCGCCGCGCACTCGCAACACGTAGGTGTCACGGCGGCCGACCAGATCCTCGGGAACCGCAATGGTCTCGTTCGAGGCGACGGCTTCGATGGGCAGGCCCGCGGCCACGTAACCGAGGAGAGGCAGCTCGACAGCACGGCCGCCCGTCCGCGTCGGCATCATCTCGACGGATCGACTCCGATTCCACGCGCGCTTGATGAAGCCTTTCTCCTGAAGGTTCGTCAAGTGCTTGTGGACCGTGGCGAGCGAAGACAGACCGAAGCGGCGACCGATTTCTTCCAGACTGGGCGCGTACCCGTGTTGATTGATGAACTCGTTCAGGTAGTCGAGAATCTCGCGCTGCCGTTTGGTCAATGGAAGCATGAGCGGACTATACGCAAAAGAAAGGCGAAGGTCAACGGCATTCACGAACACGCTGAACACCGCACTCAGAACCCAGCACCCAGCACCCCGAACGCACCCAGCACCCTGCACCCAGCACCCCGAACCCGACCGGTATTCTGAATGTTAGGATCGCCCCCCGTGCGCATCCCGTTTCGCGTACCTCCCGCGGGCTCGAAACCCTTCGACGTGGTCGGTTTTGGCCTCAACAGCATCGATCTCCTCGCCGTTGTCGCCGAATTTCCCAACTCGAACTCGAAGCAGCGGCTCCAGCGGTTTGCCCGGCTCCCCGGTGGGCAGATTGCGACGGCGATGGCGGTCTGTGCGCGGCTCGGACTTCGCGCGTCGTACCTGGGCAGTTTCGGCGACGACGATCTGGGCGTCCTGTCGCGGGAAAGTCTGACGAGCCTGGGCGTGGACGTCGGCGCCGCGCGCGTCGTTCGCGGGGCAACGAATCAGTTCGCGATCATCCTCGTGGACGCGCGATCGGGAGAACGGACGGTTCTGTGGGACCGCGACCCAGCCCTCAGTACCTGATCCCGCCACCATTTCGCGGGAGGCCGTGACGTCCGGTCGTCTGGTAGTCGTTGATTGTCACGAGACCGCGGCGGCGGCGCAGGTCGCGCGGTTCGCGCGCGAGGCGGGACTGCCGACCGTCTCCGATATCGAGCGCGTCCGCCCGGGCATCGCCGATCTGCTCAAGCACCTGGACGCCATCATCATGGCGCAGGAATTCCCGACGGCGCTCACCGGACAAGACCAGCTGGGGCGCGCGCTGCAGATCATCGCGCGCGACTTCAAGGCGCCGCTCGTGTGCGTCACGCTCGGCAAGGAGGGCAGCCTCGCCTGGTGTCAGGGCCGAGAAATCCGAACACCGGCGTTTGCCGTGGATTGCGTGGACAGCACCGGCGCGGGCGACGCGTTTCGCGGGGCGTTCGCCGCCGCCTGCCTTCGTCACCCGCTCGACGACATCGAGACCATCCTGAGCTACGCCAATGCGGTGGCCGCGCTCAATTGCCGGGCCCTCGGGGCCCGCGGCGGGCTTCCGACAGCCGAAGAAGTCGAGCAATTGCTGGCCGCGCGCCAGGGGATGTAACGTTCCGCTGTCCAGCTGGTCTAATCTCTCTGAACGGCTGATCGATGGCGTCATCGCTCGCGTGGACGATTCCTACTCCCTGGCCGGCCCTTGGAGCCCCTGGCGCCCCTGGCACAATGTCCTCTGCTGACGTTCAGCTGGCGGAGCTGGATGAGCGCGCGCTCGTCCAGGCCTGCATCGCCGGACAGGCCGGCGCCTTCGACCTCATCGTCGAGCGGCATCGACGGCCGGTGTATCAGTTGTGCTACCGCTTCGTCGGCAACCACGAGGACGCAAGCGACCTGTCGCAGGACGTCTTTCTCCGCGCGTACCGGGGCCTGCGCCGGTTCAAAGGGCAGTCTTCGCTTGCGACGTGGCTCTATCGCATCGCAGTCAACGTCAGTCTGAACAAGGTCTCGGCGAAGGCGCCCCTGGCGCAGGCGAGCGAGCCGATCGACGAGCAGCAGTTCGTGGACGATCGTCAGGAATCGCCCAGCGACCGACTGCTGCGTCAAGAACGCGGAGTCCGCGTGCGCAGGGCGATCGCGCAGCTGCCGCGCAAGCAGCGACTGACGCTTGTCCTGCGGATGTTTCACGAGATGTCTCATCAGGAGATTGCAGACGTCCTCGGCAGTTCCGTCGGGGCGGTCAAGGCGAATTTCTTTCACGCGATGAACAATTTGAAGAGAATGCTCGCAGATGGATAGTAGGTTCGGAACGCATTTGACACCGCAACAGCTGGTCGACGCGGCCGACGACGGAACGGATCCGTCCGTCGATCAGCATCTCTCTGCGTGCGCGGCATGCCAGGCACGCCTGACGGATCTGCGGGCCATGATGTCCTCGGTCGGCGACCTGGGTGGTGAGATCCCCGAGCCATCGCCGCTCTTCTGGGACAGCTTGCAGCGGCGCGTCGTCGAGACCGCCGAGGCGGAACGACAGAACGAAGGCGCGCTCGCGCGCTTCCTGCGATCGCTTCAACCCGCGATCCTCGTCCCGGCTGCGGCGGCGCTTGTCGTGGCGGCTGCGGTACTCCTTTCAAGCGCGGGCCGGAAGCCGCATGCTCCGGCGGCCCCGACCTTCGCCTCGCTGCCAGCGGCTGACAGCGCGACGATGGCGCCGCGAGCTGAATTGCTGCGCGATTCGATGGACGACGACCCCTCGCTTCAACTCATCGCCGACCTCGCGGTCGATGTGGATTGGAACGCGGCTGACGCCGCCGCACTTGCGCCGAGCGGAAGTGCGGAACATGCGGTCTCTCATCTGGATGCGAACGACCTGAAAGAACTTCAGAGGCTGCTCCGCGCGGAGCTCGGCACATGAAGGTCGCCCTCGCGGTCCTTGGCGTCCTGATTGCCGGGGCGCCTGCCGCGGCGCAGGGCGGTCGCGCGCAGCCTGGTGCGCCCGAAGAGGCCGTCGTTTCGCCGGCGGAAATCCAGCGGATGTTCGATTCGTACGCGCTGATGCAGGCGCAGCAGCAGCTTCAGATCACCGACGACCAGTTTCCGCAGTTCCTCACGCGCTTCCGGACACTCCAGGACATTCGCCGGCGGGCTTTGCAATCGCGCGCACGACGCGTCGCAGAGCTCCGCCGCCTGCTCAACGCTGCGGCGCCGGACGATGCCGCCATCCGCGAACAAATGAAGGCCATCACCGACGACGAGGAGCGCGCGCAAACGGACGCCCGGAAGGCGTACGAAGCCATCGACCAGGTCCTGGACGTCCGGCAGCAGGCGAAGTTTCGCGTTTTCGAGGAGATGATGGAGCGCCGTAAGCTCGAGCTCGTCGCGCGGGCGCGGCAAGCCAACCGCGGCAAGCGCTAGAGAAGGCGCTTATAATCGGAAGGGTGACGCGGGTCGCAATCCTCATCATCGGCGCGGCAACCGGCTTGGCCGCTGCGGGGGCGGTGGGGATCGTCCAGGCCGATACGCGATACACCCGCCAGTCTGCCGACCAGCTCAGGCAGAAAGTTGCGACCATCAACGAGCACGGTCAGCGGACCGCTCGCCAGGCCCGTCGCACGACCATCACCGAGAACGAAGTCAACTCGTACCTCGTATTCGACGCCGGACAGCAGCTGCCGACCGGCGTCGTCGAGCCCTCGGTGAGCATTCTCGGAACGGGGCGGCTATCCGGTCGAGCCGTCGTGGACCTCGATGCCGTTCGGAAGTCGCGCGCGTCCTCGAGCCTCTTCGACCCCACGAACTACCTCACGGGCCGATTGCCCGTCACGGCCACGGGCACGCTCAAGACGAGCGAGGGGATGGGCTGGTTCCAGCTCGAAAGCGCCACGGTGGGTGGTGTGCCCGTCCCGAAGCTGCTTCTGCAGGAGATCGTGAGCTATTACTCGCGCACCCCCGACAAGCCGTCCGGCATCGGTCTGGACGATCCGTTTGCACTCCCCGCGCGCATCCGCGAGATCCAGGTCGAGCGAGGCCAAGCCATAATCGTGCAATGACTGCTCCTGCCGGACCCGAAAGGCCCGGCACGAACGCAGACGTCCTGACGACGCCGTTGCAGTACCTGAAGGGTGTCGGTCCGCGCCGCGCGGCGGATCTGCAGCGCGCCGGCCTTCAGACGGTCGAGGATCTGCTGTACCGCTTTCCGGTCCGTTACGAAGATCGCAGCCGACTCCAGCCGATTGCGTCGCTCAAGCCGGGACAGTCCGCGTCGTTCGTCGGCCGCGTGCTCAGTTGCGGCGTGCGCTCGACCCGGCGCCCCGGCTTCAAGATTTTCGAAGCGCTCATCGGCGACGCCAGCGGAGCGCTGCGCGCGACGTGGTTGAACCAGCCGTTTCTTCGCGACGTCTTCAGTGTCGGTCAGCATGCCGTGTTCTACGGACCGATCGAGATGCGCGGCAACGCCGGGCTCCAGCTGACCAATCCGCAGTACGAGATCCTGGACGACGAGGACGTCGAGACGATTCATACCGGACGGATCGTTCCGATCTACGAGCGGACCGGCGGCGTGACCCCGAAGATGCAGCGGCGGCTCGTCTTCGAGGCGCTGCAGCGTTTGCCTGCGGAACTGCCCGAGCACTTGCCCGAAGAACTGCGCGCGCGCCTGAGGATGCCGAGTCGCCTGGCGGCGCTTCGCGCGACGCATTTCCCTCCGGATGACGTCCCGTTCGACGCGCTCAACCGGTTCGAGACGGCGGCCCAGCAGCGTCTGATATTCGAGGAAGCGTTCCTGTTTCAGGTCGGCGTTCAGGGGCGCCGGCGAATCGCGGCGGACGAGCGCAAGCCGAAGCCGATCGCCGTGGACGACCGAATCCGCGAATCGGCGCGTCGGGTGCTGCCGTTCCGGCTGACCAGCGACCAGAAGCGGGCACTCAAGGAAATCGTGGACGACCTGCAGCGACCCTCTCCGATGAATCGATTGCTGCAGGGCGACGTCGGATCGGGCAAGACGATCGTGGCGCTGCTGGCCGCGCTCGTCACCATGGAGAACGGCCTCCAGGTGGCGTTCATGGCGCCGACGGAGATTCTGGCCGAGCAGCACTTCGCGAACATCGCGCGTCTGCTGGGCGATTCGCGGTTCCGCGTCAGCTCTGCTGACCGGATCGACGACCGCCGCGGAGCGCCGTGAACAGCGCGCCGAGATCGAGGCCGGCAGCATCCACCTCGTCGTCGGTACGCACGCGCTCGTGCAAGGCGACGTCACCTTCACGCGACCTCGGCCTGGTTGTCATCGATGAGCAGCATCGCTTCGGCGTCCTGCAGCGGGCGACGCTCCGCGAGAAGGGCCTCCACCCGGACGTCCTGGTCATGACCGCCACACCGATTCCCCGAACGCTCGCGCTGACGCTCTATGGCGATCTGGACGTATCCGGTCATTCGGGAACTGCCGGCCGGTCGGCTGCCCGTTCGCACGACGGCGAAACCCGAATCGCGGCGCGAGGACATCTATGCCTTCGTGCGGGGCGAGGTCGATGCCGGGCGCCAGGCGTATGTGATCTATCCGCTCGTCGAGGAATCGGAAAAGATCGACCTGAAGGCCGCCACGGAGATGGCGGACACGCTCGCGCACCGACGTCTTCCCGCAGTACCGCGTCGGCCTGCTGCACGGGCGAATGAAGCCCGAGGGCAAGGACCGGGTGATGCGCGCGTTCGTGGCGGGGGAGTTGCAGATACTCGTGTCCACGACCGTCGTCGAAGTCGGTGTGGACATGCGCGAACGCCAGCGTGATGATCGTGGAGCATGCGGAACGCTTCGGCCTCTCGCAGCTGCACCAGCTGCGCGGGCGCGTCGGCCGGGGTACGTCGCAGTCGTACTGTTTTCTGCTGTACCAGGCGCCGCTGTCGGACGAAGCCCGCGAGCGGCTGCGGGCGATGACGGAGACCACCGACGGATTCGCGATTGCCGAACGCGACCTCGCGCTGCGCGGGCCAGGCGATTTCTTCGGCACGCGACAGGCCGGCGTCCCGACGTTCCGGCTGATCGATCTCGTCCGCGACCATGCGCTGCTCGATCGCGCCGCGGGAAGAAGCGGAGCGCTGGTTCGCCACGGCGAAGCCGTCGCCGGCAGGTCGTTGACGGAATCGTGATCGAGAACTGGACGCACCGGTTCCGGCTGATCGAAGTCGGATGAACGGGGTCGGCACGTGCGGGTGATTGCAGGCACGCTCAAAGGGCGCCGGCTCGAGGCGCCCGACTGGGAGGGCCTGCGGCCGACGTCGGACAGGCTGCGCGAGACGCTCTTCAACGTGCTCGCGCCGCGCATCGAGCGGCGCGCGCGTCCTCGATGGCTACGCGGGTACGGGCGCGGTCGGCATCGAGGCGTTGAGCCGCGGCGCCGCGCGAGGTCGTGTTCGTCGATGCCGACCGACGTGCGCGCGCCCTCATCGCCGCCAACCTCGCGCGCTGCGGCATCGCAGAGCGGCTATGTTATCATCCGCGCAGCCTCGGCGTTCAACGCGCTCGGTCGGCGCGTCGTTCGACATCGTCGCTGCTCGATCCGCCCTACGACGAGTCTCCGGAGACAGGTGATTGCGGACACGGCGGCGTTCTCGCGCCGTCGGGCGTTCTGGTCCTCGAGCACGCGCGACGACAGGCCGCACCCGAGGCGGCGGCCGGGCTGCGACGCACGCGCAGATCGGATCGGGTGACTCGATGCTGTCCTTTTACGAATGATGAGAGGGTCGACGCCTGCGGCAATCCCGCCGCGGCGGCCGCGCTCCGATGTCCACCCTAGCCGTCTATCCCGGATCGTTCGATCCGCTGACCAACGGCCACGTCGACATCATCCTGCGCGGCGCGCGGCTGTTCGATCGCATCGTCGTCGCGATGCTCGTCAACGCCGAGAAGTCACCGCTGTTCACGATGGATGAGCGCGTCGAGATCGCGCGCGCGGTCTTCAAGGACCATCCGAACGTCGAGGTCGACGACCTTCGACGGGCTGCTCGTGGACTACGTCGAGCGGCGCCAGGCGAACGTGATCGTCCGCGGGCTGCGCGCGATTTCGGACTTCGAGTTCGAGTTCCAGATGGCGCTCATGAACCGGCGCCTGAACTCGACGAATCGAGACGATTTTCATGATGCCGGCGGAGCAGTACACCTACATCAGCTCGCGATTGATCAAGGAAGTGTTCGCGCTCGGCGGCCGCGTGCACGGGCTCGTGCCCGAATGCGTCGAGGCCAGGCTGCGAGACAAAGTCGCATGGCGAAGGAGACGCATGAGAGCTTCGCGGAACGGACCACGCACATTTCCGGGTCCCCGACGATGAAGGTGACCGCGACGGTCGACCGGATGCGGCGGGAAGGCATCGACGTCATCGACTTCGGCGCCGGGCGAGCCCGACTTTCCCACGCCGGACGCCGTCAAGGCCGCGGCCCATACGGCGCTCGATCAGAACTTCACGCAGTTACACGCCGGTCGCGGGCATCGCCGAGTTGAAGCGCGCGATCTGCGATCGGTACCGAGCCGACTACGGCGTCGAGTACAAGGAGATCGAGGTCATCGTCAGCGCCGGCGGCAAGCAGGCGCTGTACAACACGGCGCTGGTGCTCTTCGGCCCGGGCGACGAGGTCATCACGCACGCGCCGTACTGGCCGACGCTCAGCGAGCAGATCAAGCTGGCGGAGGCGACGCCGGTGCTGGTGCGAACGTTCCCGGACGATGGCTTCGCGATCCGCGCGCAGCGCGATGCTGGACGCGATGACGCCGCGAACGCGCGGCATCATCATCAACTCGCCGTGCAATCCCGACCGGCGCGCTCATCAGCCGAAGACGATCTCGCGCAGATTGCCGAAGCGGCGCTGGCGAAGGACATCTGGATCGTCGTCGATCTCTGTTACGAGAAACTGATCTACGATCCGGCGCCGCACAACCTGCCCGCCGTGCTGGCGAAGAAGTGTCGCGATCTGACGGTGCTCTGCGGATCGGCATCGAAGGCCTACGCGATGACCGGCTGGCGGTGCGGCTGGGCGCTCGGTCCGGCGGCGGTCGTCGCGGCGTCCAGCGCCCTGCAGAGCCATTCGACCTCCAATGTGACGTCGATCACGCAGAAAGCGGCGGTCGCGGCGCTCACCGGGTCGCAGGCGCCGGTCGAAGCGATGCTCGATGAGTACCGGACGCGCCGCGACGCGCTGCATGAGCTGGCTGACCGCGGATCCGCGTCTGCGGTGCCGCAAGCCGGCGGGAGCGTTCTACATGTTCGTCGATATCGGGGATGCTCCTGTCAGTCAGACGGCTTCCGGACCTCGTCGGAGTTCGCCGACGCGCTGCTCGCCGAAGCCCGCGTGGCCGTGACGCCGGGCGAAGCCTTCGACGCGCCGGGATTCATCCGGATCTCCTACGCCACGTCGATGGAGAACCTGCGCGAGGGCAGTCGCCGCATCCTCGAGTTCGTCCAGAGCAAAGTGCCCGGCATGGCGGCAGCCGGGTAGCAGCCGCAGGGGCGGCGTCGGACCGGTCGCGGCTATAGTTGGAGTGATGGGCAAGGTGGTCGCCGTCATCGGCGCCTCGAACGATCGACACAAGTTCGGCAACCGCGCCGTCCGGGCGTATCGGGAGCAGGGCTATACCGTCGTCCCGATCAACCCGCACGAGACCGAGATCGAAGGGCTGAAGGCCTACGGCTCGATTCTCGATGTCCCCGGGACCGATCGACATGGCGTCGTTCTACGTGCCGCCCGACGTCGGCGAGCAGGTGATCGACGGACGTCGCGCGTAAGGGAGTAGGTGAGGTGTGGCTCAATCCGGGCGCGGAGAGCGACGCGCTCATCGCTCGCGCCCGCGAACTCTCGCTGAAACCCATCGTCGCGTGCAGCATCGTCGCTATCGGGCGTAATCCTCATCAGTTCTAATCAGCGATCGCACCTATGCCGAGCAATCACAAGCGCCATCATCCGGGGCGAGGGGGCGCGCAGGTCGCCACCGACGCGTCCGCCCCCGCAGAGCCTTCGAAAGACGCGCCCTCCGACCCATCAGCCGGATCCGCAGAGGTCAGACCCGCAGACACGGGCAGCGCGCCGGCCGCGCCTCCGCCGACGGAGCAGCGGCGCCCGGGCCTGAACATCACCGATCTGAAGGACATGAGCATCCAGAAGCTCACGCAGATCGCGAAGGACCTGAACGTCGGCGGCGCCACCGGGATGCGGAAGCAGGATCTGATTTTCCAGATCCTGAAAGCGCAGACCGAGCAGAGCGGCTTCATCTTCTCCGAAGGCGTGCTCGAAGTCCTGCCGGACGGCTTCGGCTTCCTGCGCGCGCCGGACTACAACTACCTGCCCGGTCCTGACGACATCTACGTGTCGCCGTCGCAGATTCGCAAGTTCGATTTGCAGACCGGCGACACGGTCTCCGGACAGATCAGGCCACCGAAGGAAGGCGAGCGCTACTTCGCGCTCATCAAAGTCGAGGCCGTCAACTTCGAGGCGCCGGGGCAGTCGCGCGAGAAGCTGTTCTTCGAAAACCTGACGCCGCTCTATCCGCAGGAGCGGATCACGCTGGAACTGCCGGAGAGCCTTTCCGCGCGCGTCATGGACCTCTGGACGCCGATCGGCAAGGGCCAGCGCGGCATCATCGTCGCCCCGCCGCGCACGGGCAAGACGATGCTGCTGCAGAGCATCGCGCAGTCGGTCGCGAAGAACCATCCCGAGGTGTACCTGATCGTGCTGCTCATCGACGAGAGGCCGGAGGAAGTCACGGACATGCAGCGGTCCGTCGACGGCGAAGTCATCTCATCGACGTTCGACGAACCCGCGCAGCGCCACGTCCAGGTCGCTGAGATGGTCATCGAAAAAGCGAAGCGGCTCGTCGAGCACAAGAAGGACGTGCTCATCCTGCTCGACTCGATCACGCGGCTGGCGCGCGCGTACAACACCGTCATTCCGCCGTCGGGAAAGATCCTCTCCGGCGGCCTCGATTCGAACGCGCTTCAGAAGCCGAAGCGTTTTTTCGGCGCGGCGCGCAATATCGAGGAAGGCGGGTCGCTGACGATCATGGCGACCGCACTCATCGACACCGGGTCGCGCATGGACGACGTCATTTTCGAGGAGTTCAAAGGCACCGGGAACATGGAAATCCACCTTGACCGGAAGCTCACCGACAAGCGCGTGTTTCCATCGATCGACGTGCAGAAGAGCGGGACGCGCAAAGAAGAGCTGCTCATCCCGAAAGAGGATCTCAATCGGATCTGGGTGCTGCGAAAGGTGCTGAACCCGCTGTCGCCAGTCGAAGCGATGGAACTGCTCCTTGATAAGATGGGGAAGACGAAGACGAACGCGGAATTTCTCGCGTCGATGCAGAAAATGAGCTGACCTTCATGGCGACGATCAAGCTGCGACAGAACGGCCCGTACCTTGTCGAAGGCGACGATGTGACGGTGGTGGACTGGAATGGGACCGCCTACACGATTCCGAAGCGGCCGTTTGCGCTGTGCCGGTGTGGCGGCTCGACGAACAAGCCGTTCTGCGATGGCACCCACTCGAAGATCGGCTTCCAGGCCGCCGAGGCCGCGGTCGCAGGGAGCGCCGACAAACCAGCATAGAAATCTGAATCATGGTAATTTGGTAATTTGGTGATTGATTGTTGAATCGATCGATCAAGAGATTCAATCAACCAATCAATTACCAAACTACCAGATTACTAAATTACCAAATTCATCGAACCACTCTGTTTCCCGCGATCCAGACTGAATCGATCTTGCGGATGTTCGAGATGTCGACGAGCGGGTCGGCGTCGAGCGCGACGAAGTCCGCCCATTTTCCTTTTTCGAGGCTTCCGACGTCGTTCAGGCGCTGACAGCTGGCGGCGTCACGCGTCGCGGTGGTCAACACCTGCTGCGGCGTGAGTCCCGCCTTGTGCATCAGCTCGAGCTCCATAAGCTCGAAGTAGCCCTGGAAACGCGCCGGCGGCCCGCTATCAGTGCCCATGGCGATCTTCACGCCTGCATCGGACAACTTCTTCAGATTCCGGCTGGCCTGCTCGAGAGCGACTTTGTAGCGCTGCGCGGAGGCGCTCGTCCCCATCCGCTGCTGACGCGCAGGCTCCTTCAGCGCGGCGACGGTGGCGGCGTCTGCGTGCTTCAGGAACAGCGGGTCGGAAAACCACGGCGGCGTCGACTGGTACACGAAGGTCGAGACCTCGCGCGTCAGCGTCGGGCAGACGCAGACGTCGCGCCGCTTCAGCGCCGCGATCAGGTCGGCGTCCACGTCTTTGTCGCGGATGCTGTGCGCGATGAAGTCTGCACCCGCGTCCAGAACCGCCCTGGCGTCGTCCAGGTAGAACACGTGGACGGCGACGCGGAGCCCGCGTTTGTGCGCTTCGTCGATGACGGCGCGGTACACCTCGGGTGGCATTTTCGTCGTGGTGCCGAGGTTGTCATCCACGCGGATCTTGACGATGTCCACTCTCATCGCCTGGTCGTTGGCGACGAGTGTCCGTGCTTCAGCAGCCGTTTTCGGATCGAGCACTGGACCGGCGACGAAGAGCCGGGCTCGATCGAGTGTCGCGACCGACTGCGCGTCGCGCGCGCTGATCCCGGCAGCCTGATCGTCGCCCAGCGAGAAGACGGTCGTGACGCCGTACGCGGCGTAGGTCCGGAGATCGCGCTCGACATTCTGAGCAGAGTAGTGGCCTTGTTCGAGGCCCACGGTGTTCCCCACGTGCCCGTGCGCGTTCACGAGACCGGGGACAATCGTCTTGCCCGACAGCGAGACGCGAACTGCGCCGGCGGGCACCGCAATCCGGGCCGCCGGACCGACGTCGACGATGCGCCCGCCGCGCACGAGAACCGTGGCGTTGTCGATGGGCGGGCCGTCTGTCGCGGTGAATACCCGTGCGCCCGTGAAGGCACGGACCGTGTCAGGCGTCTGCGCCCGCGGGAAGGCGAGCGCGAGCGTGATGGCGCCAAGCGACGCCGCGGCGAGCGAAACTCGTTTCATGCGCCACAATATAGCGGATGTCGGCTTCGGACCGCGACGCGCCACGCGACGTCCCGACCTTTCCGGTCATTCTCGCGGGGTTCGCGGCCTTCCTTGATCTGTACGCGACGCAGCCGCTGCTGCCACTGCTCGCACGCACGTTCAACGCGTCAACATTCGAGGTCGGCCTGACCGTCACGGCGCCGACCATTGCGGTGGCACTCGCGGCGCCGGCGGTCGGCCGCCTCGCGGATCGCATCGGCCTCCGCCGCATGATTCTGTTCGCCGCGTTTGCCCTGACGATCACGACGGCTCTCGCAGCCACCGCCACGAGCCTGCGACAGTTGATCGTCTGGCGCTTCCTGCAGGGCGTCGTCACACCCGGCATCTTCGCCAGCACGATCGCCTACATTCACGAGGTCTGGCCGGCTTCCCGCGCGGGCCGCGGCACCGCCGCCTACATGAGCGGGACGGTGCTCGGCGGCTTCACCGGTCGCGTAGTGGCCGGCATCGTCGCTGCCGACGCCACGTGGCACGAATCGTTCATCGCGCTCGCGCTATTGAATGGTGCCGTCGCCCTCGCACTCTGGTTCTGGCTGCCGGCCGAACGGCGAAGCAGGACCGTCGTCCACCGGCCGCCGGCGCATCCGCTGCAGCTGCTTCACAACCGACGCCTGGTTGCCACCTTCGGTGTCGGCTTCTGCGTCCTGTTCACACAGGTCGCGATGTTCACGTACGTGACGTTTTTCCTCGCGGCGCCACCGTTCGGATTGAGCACGGTGGCGCTGGGCTGGCTGTTTGTGGTTTATCTCGTGGGCGCGGCGGTGACACCGCTTTCCGGGGCGTGGGTGGATCGATACGGGCATCGAGCAGGCCTGGGATCCGCGATGGCGATTGGCGGCGCCGGTGCGCTCCTGACGTTGATTCCGTGGCTGCCGACGATCGTTGCCGGCCTGGCGCTTTGCGCCACCGGCGTTTTCATCGCGCAGGCAACGACCAGCGGCTACATCGGGGCGGTGACGACGCAGGACCGTGCGCTCGCCGTCGGCATGTATTCGACGTTCTACTACGGGGGCGGAAGCACCGGCGGCGCGCTGCCGGCGCTCGTCTGGGCGCGGGGCGGATGGCCGGCGTGCGTCGCGCTCGTGATGATCGTGCAGGCCATCGGCGCCACGATTGCGTTCACGCAGTGGTCAGACGGGGCGAACAGCGACACTCGGAATTGGGAACTAGGAGTTGGGAATTAGTGCGGAGGCTGGTCAGCCGAGCGATGCGCTCGGTTGCGGTTCCAGGAGGCGCCTCAGTTCTTCACCCTCCATCACCTCGACCTCGAGCAGGCGGCGAGTCACGCGCTCGAGCTTCTCGCGATTCTCGGTGAGAATCCGCTGTGCCGTGTTGTGTGCGTCGGTGACGAGCCGCTTGATCTCGGCGTCGATTGTCTGCGCCGTCTCTTCGGAGTACAAGCCGCGCTCCTGCGGCATGGGAATGTCCAGGAAACGCTGGCGCCTGTTCGCGTCGTAGTTGACGACCCCCAGCGAGTCGCTCATGCCGAACTCGGTGACCATCGCGCGCGCGATATCCGTGGCGCGCTGCAGATCGTTCTGCGCGCCGGTCGAAATGTCTTGGAGCGCGATCTCTTCGGCGCTGCGCCCTCCGAGCAGGACGGCCAGCTGATGTTCGAGGTCCTGCCGCTGCATCAGGTAGCGGTCCTCGATCGGGAGTTGCATCGTGTAGCCGAGCGCGCCGAAGCCCCGCTGGACGATCGAGATCTTGTGCACCGGATCGAGTCCGGGAAGAAGTGTGGCGACGATCGCGTGGCCCGATTCGTGGTACGCGACGATCTCGCGCTCCTTCACGCTCATGACGCGTTTCTTCTCGAGCCCCGCAATCAACCTGTCGATGGCCGACTCGAAGTCCTTCATCGTGACGGCCGTCTTGTCTCCGCGGGCCGCCAGCAACGCGGCCTCGTTCACGAGGTTCGCCAGATCGGCGCCGGCGAAACCGGCCGTGCGCGCCGCCACCACTTTCAGATCGACGTCGTCGCCGATTTTGACGCCCTTGGCGTGAATCCGCAGGATGTCCTCACGGCCCTTCACGTCCGGCTTGTCGACCAGCACCTGCCGGTCGAAGCGGCCCGGGCGGAGCAGCGCCGGGTCGAGGACTTCGGGGCGATTTGTGGCGCCCATGATGATGACGCCTTTGCGCGAATCGAAGCCGTCCATTTCGGCCAGCAGCTGATTCAGCGTCTGCTCGCGCTCTTCGTGACTGCCGAGCGGGCTCTGGACCCGCACCTTGCCGAGCGCGTCGAGCTCATCGATGAAGACGATGCACGGCGCCTTGGCCTCGGCCTGCTGGAAGAGATCCCGAATACGGGCGGCGCCGACGCCGACGAACATCTCGACGAATTCCGATCCGCTCAGGCTGAAGAAGGGCACGTGCGCTTCGCCCGCGACGGCGCGCGCCAGCAGGGTCTTGCCCGTACCTGGCGGGCCCACGAGCAACACACCCTTGGGAATCTTGCCGCCGAGGTTCGTGTACTTCTTGGGATTCTGCAGGAACTCGACGATCTCCTTCAGCTCTTCGCGCGCCTCGTCGACGCCGGCGACGTCGGCGAATCGGACCTTCACCTCGTCGTCGGCGTAGATTTTCGCGCGCGAGCGGGCGAACGACATCACGCCGCCCTCCGCCCCGCTCATGCGCCTGAAGAAGAAGCCCCAGATGCCGAGGAAGAAGAGCAGCGGGAGAATCCAGCCGAGCAGTTCCGGCAGCCAGCGGTTCGTCAGCTCGCCGTTGTACTTGACGCCTCTGGCTTCGAGCTCCTCGGCGAGCTTCGGATCCTCGACGCGCGTCGTCGTGAACGGCCTGGACTCCTGCTTGAGGGTGCCGCGGATCTGCTGATCGCCAATCGTGACTTCCGTGACGCCGCCGTCCTTCAGCAGCGCCTTGAACTCCGAATACGGAATCGGCTTGCCCGTCGGCGTCAGGTACCAGACCTGGGCCAGGCCCAGCAGCAGCAGAAACGCGAGGCCGTACCAGAGCGACGAGGGACTGCGAGTCGGCAGCTGGCGCTGGCCGCGGCGATCGCCGCCGCGCGAAGTGAATCGGGGAGAGTTCTTGGATGGCACGCTCGCTCCCTTATCCAGCCGTGACCGCTTCGCGTTTCGCGAAGACCAGTCCGTCCCTATCCGCGTCGACCGTCACGACGTCGCCTTCGTGGAACTCGCCTTCGAGGACCTTCATCGCCAGCGGGTCCAGCACCTTACGCTGAATGGTTCGCTTGAGCGGGCGCGCGCCGTACATCGGGTCGTACCCCTCGTGCACGAGCTGATCCTTCGCCTTCTCGGTCAGCACCACGTGAATCTTCCGTTCTTCCAGACGTTTCATCAACCCGGCAATCTGGATGTCGATGATGCGCTTCATGTGCGATCGATCGAGCGCATGGAAGAAGATGATCTCGTCGATGCGGTTCAAGAACTCGGGCCTGAAATGTTCTCTCAGCGCCTCGGTCACCTGCCGACGCGCGCCTTCAGTGACGTCGCCGGTGAGGTACTGGCTTCCGAGATTCGACGTCATGATCACCACGGTGTTCTTGAAGTCTACGGTTCGACCCTTGCCGTCGGTGAGACGGCCGTCGTCGAGGAGCTGCAGCAGGACGTTCAGCACTTCGGGGTGCGCTTTCTCGATTTCGTCGAGCAGCACGACCGCGTAGGGGCGCCGCCGCACGGCCTCCGTCAACTGGCCGGCTTCTTCGTAGCCGACGTACCCGGGAGGGGCGCCGATCATCCGCGACACGGTGTGTTTTTCCTGGTACTCCGACATGTCCACGCGCACCATCGCCTGTTCGTCGTCGAAGAGGAATTCGGCGAGCGCCCGCGCGAGCTCGGTCTTGCCGACGCCGGTTGGTCCGAGGAACAGAAAGCTGCCGAGCGGGCGATTCGGATCCTGGAGGCCGGCGCGCGCGCGTCGAATCGCGTTGGACACGGCGGTGATGGCCTCGTCCTGTCCGATGACGCGCTTGTGGAGGCGTTCCTCCATGTGGATCAGTTTCTGAACTTCGCCCTCCATGAGCCGGCTGACGGGAATATGCGTCCAGCGGCTGACGACCTCCGCAATGTCTTCCTCATCAACCTCCTGCTTCAGCATCCGTCCACTCTTCTGCATCTCCGCGAGGCGGGCTTCCACAACCTTGATGTGCTTTTCAATCTCGGGCACGCGAGCGTACTGAAGCTCGGATGCTTTCTGATAATCGCCCGACCGCTGGGCACGTTCGATGTCGACCTTCACGGTCTCGAGCTGCTCCTGCAGCTTCGCGGATTCCTGAATCAGCGCCTTTTCCTGCTGCCAGTGCGCCGCCAGGCGCGTCTGTTCTTCTTTCAGATCGGCGAGCTCCTTCTCGAGGCGCGCCAGGCGTTCTTGCGACGCCTTGTCTTTTTCCTTGCGCAGCGCCTCGCGCTCGATTTCGAGCTGCATGATGCGCCGGCGGATTTCGTCCAGCTCCACGGGCATCGAGTCGATTTCCATCCGGAGCTTCGACGCGGCCTCGTCCACGAGGTCGATCGCTTTGTCCGGAAGGAACCGGTCGGCGATGTAACGATTCGACAGCACGGCGGCCGCCACGAGCGCGGCGTCCTTGAGATTCACCTTGTGATGGATCTGGTACCGCTCGCGCAGCCCCCGCAGGATGCTGATCGTATCCTCGACCGTCGGTTCGCCGACCATCACGGGCTGGAATCGGCGCTCGAGCGCGGCGTCCTTCTCGATGTACTTCCGGTACTCATCGAGGGTCGTTGCTCCAATCGTATGGAGCTCGCCTCGCGCGAGCATGGGCTTGAGCATGTTCGAGGCGTCCATCGAGCCTTCCGCCGCGCCCGCGCCAACGACGGTGTGCAGCTCGTCGATGAACAGGATGACTTGACCCTGTGAATCGGTGACTTCCTTGAGGACCGCCTTCAGCCGTTCCTCGAACTCGCCTCTGTACTTCGCGCCGGCGACCAGGGCACCGAGGTCGAGGCCGATGATCCGTTTGTTCTTCAGTCCCTCGGGGACGTCGCCGCGCACGATTCGGCCCGCGAGGCCTTCGACGATGGCGGTCTTGCCGACGCCGGGCTCGCCGATGAGAACCGGGTTGTTCTTCGTGCGGCGCGAGAGCACCTGGATGACTCGCCGGATCTCCTCGTCGCGCCCGATCACGGGATCGAGCTTGCCCTTTCTGGCCAGCTCGGTGAGATCGCGTCCGTACCGCTCGAGCGCCTGATAGGTGCCTTCGGGATTCTGATTCGTCACGCGTTGCGATCCACGAACGCTCGTCAGCGCCTCGAAGACCTTGTCCCTTGTGATGCCGCGCGGCGCGAGCAGCCGGGCAGAGGGGGAGCGGCCCGTCTCGCCGGCAATCGCGACGAACAGATGTTCGGTGCTGACGAACTCGTCCTTCAGCCGATCCGCCTCTGCCTGCGCCATGTCCGTCACGAGTTTCAGGCGCGGCGACAGCCCTGGCTGGGAGCCGCCGTACGCCTGAGGCATCTGGGCGATGAGATTCCGCGCATCCTTTGCCAGCGCGGTCGGATCGATGTTGAGCTTCCGAAGCAGTTCGGGAACGATGCCCTCTCGCTGCTCGATGAGCGACACGAGCAGGTGCTCGGGCTCGACTTGTGCGTGGCTGGATTGCTCGGCGAGCTGCTGCGCGCCCAGCACCGCTTCCTGTGCCTTCTCGGTGTACTTGTTGAGATTCATGGCTGGTTCAATTTCTGCAGCGCCTCGAAATGCGACCGCTGCTCCGGCGTCAGTTCTTTCGGGAGCTGCACGTCGACGGTCGCGTACAAATCTCCGGTCTCGTCCTTCTTCTCTTTGCCGGGGGCCGGCATTCCGTGCCCGCGCAGGCGAAGCACTTGTCCGTTCTGCGTCGTCGGCGGAATCTTCAGCCGAAGCGATTTCCCGCCAAGTGTCGTCACGTCCGCCTCGCCGCCGAGGACCGCGGTGGTCAGTGGCACGGGCACGCGCGTGTAGAGGTCGCGGCCCTTGCGCTCGAACTTGCCGTGCGGCGCGAGCCTGATTCGCAGATACAAGTCGCCGGACCTGCCCCCACCGATCCCCGGTTCGCCCTCGCCGGCGACCCGGACGCGCGATCCTTCACCCACACCCGCGGGAATCCGTACGTCAAAGGTCCGATTCTCGCCATCGACCGACATCGAGAAGCGGCGCATCGTCCCGCTGAACGCCTCCTCGAGAGGCAGCTCGATCTCCTGCTCGACGTCTCGACCCGGTTGGACGCGAGATCGTGCGCGTCCGGTGCGCCGCCCGCCGCCCCGGCTGTCCTCGGCTGCGCCAGACGCGCCGCCAAAGAACGTCTGGAAGAAGTCGGAGAACGGATTCGCGTCCCCGAACATCTCCCTCATCTCGTCTTCCGTCATCGTCCGGTAGCCGCCGCGCCCGCCGCCGACGTTGACGTTCCAGCCACCGCCGTACGGACTGCCGGCCCCGAAGGGACTGCCACCGGGGCCGCCGGCGGCACCGGCCTGCTCGTACATGCGCCAGTTCGCGCCGAGCTCGTCGTACTTCTTGCGCTTCTCGGGATCGCCCAGGACCTCGTACGCCTCGTTGATTTCCTTGAACTTCGACTCCGAGGACTTGTCGCCGGGATTCACATCCGGATGGAACTTGCGCGCCAGCTTCCGGAACGCCTGTTTGACTTCCTTTTCGGTCGCCGTTTTGGCGACGCCGAGCGTCGTGTAGTAGTCCTTGAAGTCCATGGAGATGTCGAAGTCGAGGTCGAAGCCTAGTCGAGGCCGAGCATCCGAGACAGCTCGTCGAGCTCGTGCGCGAGCCGCCGACGCGCGTCGCGGGCGTTGAGCGTTTCGTCACGCAGCAGTGGGCGCACGCGCTGGACCACTTCGGCGATCGACAACAGGCGCTGAACCCCGGCGAGGTTGATGCCGGCGTCGTCCACCATCCGCTTGATGAGCCGAAGCCGTTCGAGCTCCTCGCGCGTATAGAGCCGCATGCTGCCAATCGTTCTCGCCGGCTGAATCAGGCCAAGCCGTTCGTACTTCCGCAGCGTCTGTGGATGCATGCCGAGCATCCGGGCCGCAATGCTGATAAAAACGAGATTCTGGTCGATTGCCATGAACCTTGCGCCGAGTCAAGTATAGGAATTGATACGACTCGTGTCAACTTCAGCAATAGTATTCTGAGAGCCTGTGGTTCAGCCATCCGACTTTCTCACCATCGGTCTCCTGGTCGCGCTCGAAGGTCTCCTCAGCGCCGATAACGCACTCGTGCTCGCGGTCCTCGTCCTCGGCCTGCCCAAGGTGCAGCAGAAGAAGGCGTTGCGATATGGCATCCTCGGCGCGTTCGTGTTCCGGACGATCGCGACGCTGCTTGCGGTCTATCTGATCCGCCTCGGGTGGGTGAAACTGGCGGGCGCCGCGTACCTTCTGTACCTCGTCTATCGCCACTTCAGTGTCGGTGACACCGCCGACCGACAAGTGAAGCCCAAGGCCAAGCCTGCTTTCGGCCTGTCCGCGTTCTGGGCGACCGTCGTCAAAGTGGAACTGACCGACATTGTCTTTGCGATCGATTCGATTCTCGTGGCCGTCGCGATGTCCCCGAAGACGTGGGTCGTGATCTCAGGCGGCCTGCTCGGTATCGTGACGATGCGGCTGGTGATCGGCAAGCTCCTCGCGCTGGTCGAGCGCTACCCGCCGCTCGTGGACGGCGCGTTCGTCGTGATCGGCTGGGTCGCCATCAAGCTCTTCGTCGAGTACCTGCACACCGAAGGCTACATTCACTTCGAAATTCCCAAGACCATCTCGCTCGGGCTCATCATCGTGATCTTCGTGATCGCGTACGGATATGCCAGGCGTCTGGAAGGAGCACACCGCTGAGCCTGTTTCGTCCCGGCCGATGGGCGGACTGGATCGCCCTCGTTCTGATCCTCGCGCTGATCGGAGCGGCCGGATTTTCGGGCGTCTGGCTGTCGCGCAACGCCGTAGCGGTCCACAGGCTGGCCCGCGGCGTCGGCGATACCGTCTTCTACGACGCGTCCGGCGAGCTGTGGTTTCGACTCGATGAGCAGCGCCACGACGTCGCGCTGTCCGAGATATCCGTCGACCTGCAGCACGCCGTCGTCGCGATCGAAGATCGCCGCTTCTACAGCCATCCCGGCGTGGACCCGATTGGAATCGCCCGTGCCCTGGTGCGCGACGTGAGAAGCGGCGGCAAAGTCGAAGGCGGCAGCACGCTGACGCAACAGCTGGCGCGCACGCTGTTCCTCTCGAACGCGAGAACCTACGGCCGGAAGATCAAGGAAGCCGGCCTCGCGATCCTGATCGAGGCGCAGCTCACCAAGAACCAGATCCTCGAGCTCTATCTGAACCGGGTCTATCTCTCAGCCGGCGTGTACGGCGCCGAGACGATGTCGGAGCATCTGTTCAGAAAGCCGGCACGGGCGCTCACTCTGCCGGAGGCGGCGATGATCGCAGGGCTCATTCGCGCGCCATCCACGCTGTCGCCGTGGTCGAATTATGACGGCGCGCTCGACCGCAGCCATGTCGTGCTCGTCCAGATGCGCGATCAGGGCTTCGTCTCGAAGGAGCAATACGAGGCGGCGCGGCTCGTTCGCCCGGCCATCCAGCCCTATCGTCAGCCGAGCGACACCAGACACGCGTGGGCGAAAGACTATCTCCGCCAGCAGTTTCGCAACGAATTCGGGGGCGATCATCCGCCTGACTGGCAGGTGCACACGTCATTTCGCCGGCCCGCTCAGGATGCGGCGGAGCGTGCCGTGGCCGCGGGCCTGACCCGACTTCGTAAACCCGGGCTCGAGGCCGCGCTCGTCGCGGTCGATCCCGCGACGGGCGACATCCTTGCCCTCGTCGGCGGCGGCGACTACGCGCGGAGTACCTTCAATCGGGCGGTCCGTGCCAAGCGCCAGCCTGGGTCGGCGTTCAAGCCGATTGTGTACGCGGCGGCGCTGGCGAAGGGATACTCGCCAGTGTCGGTACTAAAACAGCTACAGCAGGTGTCGGCGCCCGCCAATCCGGAGTGGACGCCGCGCAGTGCGCACGGCGAACAGCCGGACGCGATGACGCTCCGCGCCGCGCTCCTCGAGTCGAACAATGCCGCCGCCGCGCATCTGCAGACCGAGATCGGCAGCCGTCCGGTCCTTACGCTGGCAAGTGATGCGGGCCTGCAGGATCTGCCGGACGTGCCATCGCTGGCACTCGGCACCGGGCTGGTCACGCCCCTCGACCTGACCGCGGCCTACACCATCTTTCCGGGCGGGGGAGAGTTCGTGACGCCGCGGGGAATGCTCGAAGTCCTGGACGCCGAAGGCTCGCCGGTGTTCACGAACGCCATCGAGAAGCGACGGATCGTCAGCCCGGAGGTCGCGTTCCAGGCGACGAGCATGTTGCGGGACGTGATCGAACGCGGAACAGGGAACGCCGCTCGCGCGCTCGGCGTTCGTGGTCCGATCGCGGGCAAGACCGGCACGACTGACGATTACCATGACGCCTGGTTCGTCGGCTTCTCCACCTCGGTGGTCGTCGGCGTCTGGATTGGCTTCGATCAGCCCGCGGCTATCGGACAGGACGCGTACGCCGCACGTATCGCCGTGCCGATCTGGGCAGACTTCATGAAGCGCACCGCTCAGATCCTGCCTGCTGGAGACTTCGCCGTGCCTAGCGGCCTGCGGGCCGAAGAGATATGCAGTGTGTCCTACTTGAAGCCGGTCGACGGCTGCCCGACCTACACCGAGTACTTCAAGGACGGCGATTCCATTCCGTCGGAACGTTGCCCCATCCATCAAGGTTCGTTGAAGCAACGCGCCGCGCGTGCGGTCGAGGGTTTCTTCCGATCGATCGGGCGCGGAATCGCGGGAGTGTTCGGCCGACGCTAGGACTTGCCGCGCATACGGCGCAGCGCGCGTCGATCGCGTTTGTCGGGCGCCTTCGGTGGCGTCATCGCCGCGCGATAGATGCGCTCGAGCCGGCGCGCCTCGATCTCCTCGAGCGTCGGCGGCGGCGTCAGATCCTCGTAAAGCTTTCGCGCTTCCGCTTTGGCGACGTGCGAATCCAGCAGGCCCTTGACGAGAATCCGCTGCATCCTGCCGTAAGGCCGCTTGATCTGCAGCTGGTCGCCGACCCGCAGATGCCGATCAGGCTTTCCCGGCTGTCCGTTGACTTCGACGCGCCCGGCCTTGCACGCGTTCTGCGCTTCCGAACGCGTTCGGAACAGACACGAGACGTCCAGCCAGACGTCCAACCGAACCATTCCTACTTCGCTGACGGCGAGGGGACCAGGCCGGGGAAGACGTAGGCGAAGAGCATCGAGACCAGGCCCATCACCACCATCAGCAGCACGCTGTGCTTGATCGTGAAGCGGAAGAGCCGGCTCTCGTCCGCCGAGGTCATACCGGTAGCGGCCACGCCGACCGCGATGCTCTGCACGGAGATCATTTTCCCCATGACGCCGGCGGCGGAATTGACCGACGCGGTCAGGATCGGGTTGAGGTTGAGCGCGTTGGCCGTCACCACCTGCAGATTGCCGAACAGCGCATTCGCCGACGTGTCACTCCCGGTGAGGAAGACGCCGAGCCAGCCGACGACGGCGCTGAAGAACGGAAACGCGGCGCCGCTCGCGGCGAGTGCTAGGCCCAGCGTGGACGTCATTCCCGAGTAGTTCATCAGATACGCCAGGCCGAGCATCGACGCGATCGTCAACATCGCGAACGACAATTGTTTGAACGTCGCGACATACAGACCAACAAACCGCCGGGGGCGGACGCCGAGGAGCAGACCGGCAGCGATGGTGGCAAGAAAGCACGCGGTGCCTGACGCGCTCAGCCAGTTGAACGTGAAGACGGCGGCGTAGGGAGCCGGGGCAGCGGTCACAGGCGGGATGCGCCTGATCAGGTTGTGCAGCCCGGGCACGTTGAGCCCGTTCAAGACGGTCCCGTTCTTCGGGAACGACGGAGACAGCAGGCCGTGCGTCCATCGATCCAGGCTGGCCTTGATTGACGGCTCACCCCACGCGAGCACAAACGCCACGAGCAGCCCGTAGGGCAGCCACGCGGCGAGGATCTCTCCCAGCGGGTGCGTGCGCGCCTTGGCCGTCACCGGATGGTCGCCTTCGAGGCGCATGATCGTCTTCGGCCGCCAGACCTTGAGCACCACGACCATCACGATGATGCAGCTGAGAGAGCTGAGGATGTCCGTGAGCTCCGGCCCCAGCGTGTTCGACACGAAGAGCTGCACGCCCGCAAACGACAGGCCGCACGCAACGATCGCGGGCAGTACCTCCAACGCCTTCGACGGTCCGGCCATGACGACGACGAGATAGCCGGGGATGATGACGGAGATCATCGCGCACAGGCGTCCGACCATCGCGCTCAGATGCAGCACCGGGAGACCCGTCACGTTGGCGAGCGTCGTCACCGGGATGCCGATCGATCCAAACGCGACGGGGGCGGTATTCGCAAGCAGACAGATGCCGGCCGCATAGAACGGATCGAACCCGAGCCCGGCGAGCATCGCGCCCGACACAGCGACCGGCGCCCCGAATCCCGCGGCGCCCTCGATGAACGCGCCAAACGAAAAGGCGATGAACATCGCCTGCAGTCGGCGATCGTCTGTCAGCGTGCCGACCGAGTCCTTGATGATCTCGAACTTGCCGGTGTCCACCGCGAGCCGGTACAGCATGATCGAACTGAAGACGATCCAGGCGATGGGGAACAGGCCGTAGGCCGCGCCATAAATCGTCGACAGGAGCGCGAGCTGGATCGGCATGCCGTACACGAAGAGCGACACGATGAGCGCAGCGACCAGCGCACTGACCGCCGACATCCACGCCGGCCGGCGCAAAACGCCGAGCATCACGAAGAGCACGACGATGGGAATCGTGGCGACGAGCGCGGACGCGCTCAGACTGCCGGCGACGGGTTCGTAGTTGTGCTGCCACATCGGCGCAGTCGCCTCCTGAAGGACGGCGGATTATACTTCGCAGCGCGCTTCCATCCCCTTCGGAAACTGAATTCGATGGCCGCTCGATGCTTCGCGGAGACGACGTGGCGCGCCGCCACTCCAACGCTGTGGGCCGCGGTGCTCCTGGCGGCCGTCTCCGCCTGCCACGCGCCTGGCGAGCCCTCAACTGCGTCGGCCGGCACCGACGTCCTCGACTTCATGATCGGTAACCCGCAGACCTGGCCTCGCGTGGGAAGCCATTCGCAGAATCAGGTCGTCGACGCGGCCAAGCGGGAAGTGTGCTGGGTGAAATACGCCAACCCGCGCACGTTCGAGTGCTGGCGGTGGGACGAGGGTTTCGTCTATCACGTCGTCGATCACGCCATCGACGGGAACACGGGGGAGTCGTATCGATTCGACGACGGCCGCTGGATGCCGAGACGGATCGCCGGTGACTGGCAGCTGACCGTTGACACGCGCATCACGTGGTTCGATCAATCCTGCCGCATCGAGGCGGGGCGGTCAGGGCAGTACACGTACCATCAGCAAGTCTGGTTGGAAGCGTCGCGGCCGCTCGGCGGCGACCTCGGATCGCGCCGGGTGCTCGTGCTCGAGTACGCGCCGGTCGATCCGGCGGGTGGGCCCGGCGCCCCCGAACACTTCTACTTCGGCGAAGGCGTCGGCTGGTTCGAGTGGGAGCGGGGAGACGCGCGGCGCACTTTTGCGCGGATTGGCGGTCCCGCGATGACCGTCGCGCAGGATGTTCGCTGCCCCTAGCGTTCGTCCTCCTGAGAGTCCCCGGACCGGCCGATAACCCGAAAGCGATGTCAACGCAAACCGAAGCGCCGACCGACTACTACGAGGTGCTGCAGATCAGCCCGAACGCGGAGCCGGAAACGGTTCACCGCGTCTATCGCCTGCTGGCGCAGCGCTTCCACCCTGACAATCAGGAAACCGGGAGCGACGCTCGCTTTCGTCAACTGACGGAGGCGTACGAAATCCTCAGCGATCCGGAACGCCGCGCGAAGTACGATGTCGTCCACACGGGACAACGCCAGGAGCGGTGGCGGCTGATTTCAACGGGATCCGAAGCCGAGAACGACTTCGACGCAGAAGAGCAGGTGCGACTGACGGTCCTCGAAGTGCTCTACACGCGAAGGCGAGTCGAGCCCTACAGCCCGGGCATGTTCGCGCCCGACCTCGAGCAGTTGACCGGGCGTCCACGCGAGCATCTGGAGTTCACGTTCTGGTATCTGATCCAGAAGAAATTCATGACGAGGTCGGACAACTCGCTGCTCGTGATCACGGCCGAAGGCGTCGAGTACATCGAGCAGAACTACCGGGCGGGCGTGCAGAGACGCCGACTGCGAGGCAAGGACCAGCAGTAGACGTCCTGCACTGGGGGCGAAGGGCGTTCCGCTTCAGTGCGCGAACGCGCGAACGAGAACGACGCTCAGCTCGAAGATGCCGAGCAAGACCGCGCCGACGTAGAGCTGCTTCTTGTCGAAGAACGTATCCATCTGACACCTCGATGGAGACACTCAGTGGCAAGCGACGTACCACGAACTCATCCATAACTCGACGACGTATCTCCGCGGGAGACCACGACTTACGACGCGAGGTCCTGTTCTGATTCAGTGTGCGGAAAGAGTCGCAGGCGGCTCGCGAGTTTCGAAACCGTCAGCGACCCGGCAGGACTGTGTTTTCAGGGACTGACGGTGAAGAGTTCGAACGGACCCCGAGCAGTACGGCCGCGCCAGCGCCCCGCCGCGTTGAAGCATCGCGAGTTTGGCACTTCTGAGCGCCCGCGACGGTGAATCGCCGTGCGCGATGCCCGCGTACAGCGCGTCCATCAGATCGGCCGTCGATTGATCGTCAACGTCCCACAGGCCGGCAATCACCCGGCGCGCGCCCGCGCGAAGAAACGCCCAGGCGAATCCGATCAAACCCTCGCCCGAGTAGGTGCGTTCGCCCGCGCCTCTGCACGCCGACACGGTGACGAGCTCGGCGTGCAAGGGACGCGCGCTCTGGTCAGCGATATCGCGAGCGTACAGCTTGTACGCGCCGTGGTCCGACGCGAGAATGACCGCCGAGTCGAGCGGACTCTCGACATTGGCCGCCGCGTGCGCGGTGAAGTGGATCATCGAAAAGCGCTCAGGTGACGCACCGCGGTACGCCGCCGGCGATGCACGCGGACCTTCGTATGAGACGACGCGGTCGGGTTCGAAGTGAGCGGCGACCTTCGTCATCTCGGACGACGCGTATCGAAGTGCCGGAAATTTCGGATCGCTGACACTCGGCGATCCCATGAGCAGCAGGGACGGTGGCTGGCGCGAATCCCCATCGTTCCGGCTCGCCGCCCGCTCGTGCATGGACTTGGCCAGCAGTCCGAGCGACGGCACCGTCTGAATCTCCACGTCCTCAATCCAGTAGTGACGACGGGACGCGTCGACGGGAAGGGTTTCGAAATTCAGGCCGTGAAGCGCTCCGTCAGGGACGATCAGCAGTTTCGCACCGCTCGGAATCCATCGCGCAGCCGGCGTGACGAGCGCCGCATAGAGCTCGTCGCCGGGCGTCGGATGGCCACTCAGGGGATCGGCCATCGGGGACGCGATCGTAGCCTGATAACCTCGGACGAGAGCTTCGACTCGTTCGGCGGCGGGCACCTTCGCCAGGTGAATCTCGGTCGGCGTGACCACCCACAGCCAAGACGCGTTCGGCTGCAGCCAATAGAAGAGGAGAACTCGCCCCGACTGGCGTGCGGCCGATCGAAACCCGACGGCGCTCACTCGCGTCGGCGACGGAGCACGCTGCCGCTCGGCGAGAACGCGGCCGCGGCTCGAGTCCGCGACTTCTAGGGCACGCTCGATCATGCCCTGATCAATCAGCGCGTCGACGTACTCGCGGTAGAACTGGATGAGGCTGCTCAGATACGACAGCTTGTAGTCCGTCTTCAGGAGATCCGAGCGCGTGCGTTCGATGACCTGCAACGCACGCTCGTAGTGGTCGGTCGCTTGACGCGTTTGTCCGTTCGCTGTCGCCACTCGCGCAAGGCCGGCGTGTGCATCCCATTCGATGCCTGCCTCGGGCGAGCTTTTAATCACTCCTTCGTAGAGCGTTCGCGCCTGCAGCCAGTCACCTCGGCCTTCCGCGATCCGCGCGGTGTTCATCGTGTTGTAAACAAGACGGCCGGTTCCGAGCTGCTCCTTGAGCCTGATGCCCTCGGCATTGAACCGTTCGGCATCGTCCCAGCTTTTCAGCCCGGCGTACGACCAGGCGAGGTTGCCAGCGATGAGTGCGGCGTCGGCGGCCATGCCGGCGGAGTTGGCGGCATCGAAGGCTCGCCGCAAGTAGGGCAGGGCCTCTGTCGTCTGGTTTCTCGTAAAGAGCGTCCGGCCGAGTTCGCCGAGCGCCTGCACATACTGGGTCGTCGCGCCATGTCGTTCGAAAAGCTGCACGGCCCTGGATTGAAGGGCGACCGCGCGGTCGAAGTCCCCCAACTGGTTGTAGCAGCTTCCGGCATTGCTGAGCGCCGCGGCATAAACTGGAAAACGATCGAGATCCGTCAACCCGAGAACGCGTTCGAACCATGGCAGGGCGTCGTCATAACGGCTCTTCGTCAGACGTGCCATCCCGAGGTTGTTGAGCGCCAAAGCCTCGTGGTAGCGATCGCCTTTGGCCGACGCCTCCAGGACAATAGCGTTCAGAATCGCATCCGCGTCAGGCTTGCCGAGCCGCAAACGAATTTGGCCGGCGAGCACGCCGAGGTCGAGGTGCGTATCAGCAGGTGATGGGAGCGCCAACCCCTCATCCACAATCGCCATGGCCGCCTGGAAGTGTCCTTCAGTGACCTCGCTTCGGGCCTGAAGGTATTTCTGCCGCGCCCGAAGCGGATCAAGCGACAAGCCCGCTGGGATCTGGTCGGTCAAATCAGCGCGAGCATCCTTGACCTTGAGCTGGAGGATGAGACTCTCGGCACGAAGCAGCCGGAACCTCCAACGCAACTCCGAGTCTTGGCCGGGCGTGGCATGAGCGAGCCCTTGCTCGGCGAGGGCTTGAGCGGCGGCGAGTTCACCACGCCTGATCGCGGCGACAGCCTCGGTCTCAGTGCGGGCCGGCTTCTGCGACGCAGGCGTACAGGCGCCGGATGCGATTAGCGCAAGCAGGACTGCCGCTCGCTTCATCCGCGCGCCTTGTCGAGCCTTAGCTCCAGACGCCGTTGGGCTCGCTGCTCGCGAACGCCAAATCGCCGCCAATCGGCGATCCCAGCTTGAGCCGCATCATCGTCAGGCGTCGCGCCCGATCGGAGATCAGGATTTCGCCGAAGTAGATCCGTCCGAACTTCGGAATCTTCACGGAGTTGTGATCGATGTGCGCGCCGGGAAACGGCTTGCCTCGCCATTTCAGCTTCCTGACGATCGTCCCGTGAATGCTCTGATGCGAGGTGACCAGGCGGCCAGACGGCGGCGGCGTCCGTTTGTCCACGCCGGAACGCATGAACAGGCAATGACCGTGAAGCTTGACGAATGTGGGTTTGTCGACCGCGGTCAGCAGCTTCGCCTGCGTGTCGCACTGCTTGAATACCGGCAGGTTCAGCTCGACGAGCAGCTCGTGCCCATCGATGGACACGCCCTCGATGGCGGTCTGCTTCCGCGCGTCGACCGGTTTGATGGACGGCTGCCCGCTGCCGAGCGGACTCTGCGAGTGCAGTGTTGCACGGAGCAGCTTCACCTCGAGCCTGGGACCGGTGCCCACCACGACGTCATGAATTTCAGCGCTGACTCGCGTGGTCGCAATCAGGGAATCTTCCGGAAGTCGTCCGTAGCTGGCCTGGACGGCCTTTCGATGATTGTCGAACAGGCCTTCCGCGAAGGTCGATGCGGAGCTGAACGACACCAGGCCGTCGTAGCTCTTGGCCGGTACGTTCGACCGGGAACGACCGCCCACCGGCATCAGCGAGCTTTCGCAGGTACTCTCAATCACCAAATCGATTGGCGTGTTGGTGTTGCGTCGGACGATGCGTCCGCCGATGGCGGCGGCGTTGCCGTGAAAGAGAAAGCGTCGTTTGAAGTCCATACAGGTGTGGGTGGCTTGCCTGAAGCGCCCGCTATTCTACCGCGCCATGATTAACTCAGCCGTAGCAGGCTGTGCAGCGCCGGGAGGAAGTGGGCAACACTGACGCGAGCCTTGCAATCGTCCCAATCGGATGTATTCTGACCTCACGATCAATGGGTGAGACAGCGCTCGCGCGCGATCCTGACGGTGGCAGCCAGCACTTCTTACAACTCTTCGATGGCCCGGACTCCCTGGGCGACGTGGTTGCGGCATTCGTCCACCAGGGTTTGCTGAATCACGAGACTGCGCTTCTCGCTCTGACGCCCGAGCATTGGTTGGCGGTCGAGCAGCGTCTTCGCGCCGCAGGTGTCGATGTCGATCACGCCCTGGCCGGTGGGGAACTCATCGTCCGCGATGCAGCCCGAACGCTCCGACTGTTCGAGCGGCGCGGCCGCCTGGATCCACACCTCTTCGACGCGAGCATCGGCGCACAGGTTCGCGAGCTCGTCGCGCGCAGCCATCGCGTGCGCGTCTATGGCGAGATCGTTGATCTGCTGGCGGTCCAGGGGAACTTTGCTGGCGCGCAACTCCTCGAGAATCTCTGGAATGAACTCCACGCCCGCACACCGTTCACGCTCTTCTGCGGCTACTCGTCGGAGAATTTCGGCGACCCGCTGACGGCCGGGTCGCTGCGCTCGATCTGCCGGTCGCATTCGCAGGTCCGCTCGAATCCGCACGACCTGCTCGGGTCATTTCTCCTTGGTACACATATCGAAGCGTAGCGGCGGAGGCCGCTGTCTCGATCAGCGTCGCCGTCTGCGGCCATACGATCGGTGCTGACCGTCGGTTGGTCGCCCCACGGCGTGCTGGTCACCCCGTGCCGCGGCGGCTCGTCGCGCGGCCTTGGCCTGCGAACGTTCGCGGTCCTCCCGCTTTCGGCGGCGAATCTCGGCGATGCGCTGCGCGTGCGGCACCTCGAGTGACTGGGGCTTCGCCGTGTAATCGAAGTCGGGAAGCGTCACCCGCAACAGCCGTTTCCCAATCGCGCGCTCGATGTCGCGAAGGCTGCCTTCCTCTTCGGGTGACACGAACGTGAACGCCGTTCCCACGGCCTCGGCGCGACCGGTCCGGCCCACTCGGTGGACGTAGTCGTCAGGCACGGCCGGCACGTCGAAGTTGACGACGTGCTTGAGGCCGACGACATCGATCCCGCGCGCCGCGATATCGGTGGCAACCAGCACGCGGAACCGGCCGCGCTTGAAACCGTCGAGCGCCTGGGTCCGCTGTGCCTGCGAACGATTCCCGTGAATCCGCTCCGTGGAGATGCCGGCTTGAACCAGGTGCCGGGCGAGCCGATCGGCGCGATGCTTGGTTCGTGTGAACACCAGCGCGTCCTCGACTTCCTGACCGAGCAATCTGACCAGCAGCGGCGCCTTCAGCATCTGAGGAACCGGATAGACCGCGTGCGTAATGCCCACCGCCGGCGTGGTCGGCCGTGCCACGTCGAGTGAGACGGGGTTGCGGAGCATCTCGCGGGCCAGCGAGGCAATCGGCGCCGGCATCGTCGCGCTGAAGAACAGCGTCTGCCGCTTCGACGGCAGGTGCCGCAGGATGCGCCGGATGTCGGGCAGAAAGCCCATGTCGAGCATGCGGTCGGCTTCGTCGAGCACCAGGAACTCGAGGCCGACCAGCCGGGCGTACGGCGCCCGAAAGTGATCGAGGAGCCGGCCCGGCGTCCCCACGATGACGTCGACACCGCTTCGGAACGCATGTTCCTGGGGTCCCAGGCTGACGCCGCCGTATACGGCCGCAGCCGTGATGGGCGTGTGCATCGCGAGGTCCGTCAGGTCGCCGAGAATCTGCGCGGACAGCTCGCGCGTCGGCGTCAGCACGAGTGCGCGCGTCGTGCCGCGGGGTCGGCTCATGAGCGCGTGCAGAATCGGCAGCAGAAACGCCGCGGTCTTCCCGCTGCCCGTCATGGCCGTGGCGAGCACGTCGCGTCCGGCGAGCCCCGGCGGGATGGCGTCCGACTGGATCCGCGTCGGCCTCCGGAAGCCCAGTTCCTTGATCCCGCGCTCGAGCAGCGGGTGCAGATTCAGACCAGAGAACGACATGAGCCTACGGCACGGACAATTCCGGCATCGGTTTGCCGATGAAGAGGCGACGGCACGCGAGGCCCATCAAGCGCGCCCACCGCGCGGACCGTTCGACGCGTGCGCTGTCCGTCGCGATGCCCGTGTTGGCGTACATCTGTCTGTAAAGCTTCGAGACCAGGACGAAGGCCACGCGCGCGCGCACCGACGTCACGACGCGCGACCGCTGCCACACCTGCCGCCAGCTGTAGAAACGATCCCACGCACCCTGCGCGCCCACGCGAATCTCTTCCAACGACATTGTCGGATGGGCAGAGTAGAGTTTCGGGCGGTGCGCCTCGGGAATCAACCAGTGCGTGGTAATCGGAACGCCGTTCACCGACGTCCCGCGCTTCTGTTCGTCGGCCACCCACTTCTCGAAATCCACCGTGCCGGGGAAGGGCGTCAGCAGGACGAACTGCGCAAAGGTCAGGTCGGCCTGTTCGGCCAGGGCGACCGTCGCTTCGAACGTCTGCTTGGTGTCGCTCGGCAGACCGAAGATGAACGACCCGAGCACGTGAATGCCGTGACGGCGGAACGTCCGCAGCCGGGCCACGAGCTCGTCGCCGTACAGATTGAAGCCCTTGAACACGTCCTTGAGTCCTTCACGGGTCACCGACTCGACGCCGACCAGCGCACCGAGAATATGGGCCCGCTTCATTGCGTCGAGGAATTCCCGATCCTCGGCGGCTTCCATCGTGATCTGGGTGTAGAACACGAGGTCGTCCGGCAATTTTGCCAGTCCCGCCATGAGCGCGAAGCGCTCGTCGCGGATGGCTTCGAGTTCGTGCAGGCGAGATGAATCGGCGCGGCGGCGCGCCTGCGCGAGGTCGTCGTGCGTCACCGGATAGAAGTTGTCGTCGGCGAGCGCGATGAAGCGGAATCCGAGCCGGCGAAGCTCGACGACTTCGCGGATGACGGAATCCACGTTCCGCTGACGCGGCTCCTGACCGTCAGTCCGCCAGACCGAGCAGAACGAGCAGTGCTTCGGGCACCCCCGAACCGTTTGCACCGATCCCCACATGTAGCGCCCCGCCGGGAGCAAATCCCAGCGGGCCGGCAGGAAAGACTGACCGGGGATGCGGCCGCCTTCATACAGACGCAGCGGCCGATTCGCCAGGCAGTCGCGCACGACCGATGCCCAGATGACGTCGCCGTCGCCCTTGACGACGGCGTGCGCCGCACCTTCGCGATGGACCTCGTCCGGGAACAACGTGGCGTGAATTCCGCCGAACACGACCCACGCGCCGCGCGCGCGGGCCTGACGTCCGATTTCATAACCGCGCAGGGCATTGCCTGTATGAATGCCGATGCCGACGACATCCCCCTCGGCGATCGTCTCCAGATCGATCCGATCCAGTGTCTCGTCGACGAGCACCGGATCGCCCCATTCGGTTCCCGTTGCCGCGGCCAGCACGTACAGCCACCGCGGCGTAATGACCGCAACACCGAAAGAAAAATTGCTCGGATTAATCAGGTGGACGCGCGGATTCAGACGAGCCTCCCATCCTTGCCATCAGGGCTTTGGTGAGGGCTCGGGCCCGGAATGGCCGAAGAGCTCAAAAAAGCAACCACCTGAAGTATATGCCGAGTCGTTCGCGCGACTTGCAACGCATTTGTCATTTCACTTCGCGCTGAGAGTGGGCGCTACCGCCCGGCGGGTCGTTCCACGTGTCGACGACGCAGCGCCATTGACCGTCGGGATCGCGGCGCCAGATCGTCACAGCCCGCCCCGACATCTTCATCGGTTTTCCATCGGTGCCGGGCACGGTCATTTCGTTATCGCTGCGCATGTAGGCCAGCTTGCCGTCCGGGGAGAATCTCACGTCTCGCGACACCCAATGCACTTTGAAGCCTGGGACTTTAAAGCTGTCCGTCACGAACGATCGGAGAGCGCTCTTTCCTTCGACGATCGGCTGGCCCGGCGGGATGACCACCGCATCGTCGCTCCAGTACGAGATCGTCTTCTCGACGTCTTTGCTTTCGGACGCGGTCGTCGCCCATTGCGCGTCGCGCGCGAGCAGTGCGGTTGCTTCGGCGGCCGGATCAAATGCAGAAGAAGTGCACCCGGACCCGAAACCGGCTGCAAGCAGAATGAGTGCGGTTGTTCTCATCATGCAGATGCTATCAGGGATTGCGGAAACGGCCGATAAACCGGTTATGAAGACGAGCGTCCTCCTGGGGTTGCTGTGCCTCGTCGGCATTCCGGCGTCGGCCCAGACCCTGAAGATCCCCGTGTTTGTCGAAGCCAGCGTCAGCGAAAAGGACGCGGTGGGGCGGGCCGTGGTATTCGAGGTTCGCGAGGCGGTGGGGCGTTCCTCGATCTTCCAGCGCGTGGAGGGCTTCAAATACCGCAAGCCGCACGACGAGGGCGACATCGTTCCGGTCATCCGCCTGATCCTGCCGTCGTTGCCGACGGCCGACGGGACAGGGACGGCGATCGCCCAGACGATCGTGTACGACGCGCCCGCGATGCCCGTCGGCGGGTTGTTCATCGCGACCTCCGTGCACACTTGCGGATCGACGAAGGTCATGGAATGCGCTCGATCGATTCTGTCGGATCTCGACCAGGAAATGACGAGCCTGAAAAAGGATCACGAAGACTGGTGGAACCGCCTCGTCGTCCGGTGAGCGCAGACAGCCTGTCAACGCGACAGTGACGCCATCACGCGCGGTCCGCGCCAGACCGCGAACGTGCCCCGCTTCTCTTTGCCGCCGTCGCAGCCGTCTTTGTACGAGACCTCACCGATCAGCGCCGCCCCGCCGTTTGCCGATGCTCCCGTCAGGTGCATCGTCCCTGAGCAGTTTTTCGGCGCGTACTCCCACGCGACGTCGAAGTCGCCGGACCCACCGGCAATCTTCCCCGGCCCGGAGCCTTTCACGTCCTTTTGCGTCACCAGCGCCACTGACGCCGTGCCGTTCGCGATGACCAAATCGAGCGTGGCCGGCGAGCGGGTGTTGTCGAGGATCATCGTGCCTTCGTAGCGCCCGGCGGCGATCGTCGTCGGCACTGGGCGCGCCGTGCCCTGGGCCGGGAGCGCGAAGGCGAAAACGAAGTCCCCGGGCGTGGTTCCCAGATCTTTATGTCCACCGGCGGCCACGACGAGGAACTGCAAGCCCGCCTGCGTCACGTAGGTCATCGCCGCGGCGTGAACGCCAGCCGGCAGCTCGAACGACCACAGCTCTGCGCCAGTCTGCTGATCGAACGCGTGGAGCCGGCGATCCAGCGTGCCGCCCGCGAAGACGAGGCCTCCGGCCGTGGCCAGCGATCCGCCAAGGCTCGGCGATCCCCAGTGCTCGCTTCCGGGAATCTGAGCGAACTTGTCCACGCGGCCGAACGGGACCTCCCACTTGATGTCGCCCGACTCCAGATCGACCGCTGACAGCGTGCCGAACGGCGGGGGAGAGCACGGAACGCCGTCCGGCGCCGCCAGCGGAGTCTGCCGCCGCATCGCGAACGCCGTTCCCGCCTGCGGCGCCACCTCGAAGTCGCGGCCGGAGCGCCGCTGCGCATCGCGATATTGATCGCGCGGAATCAATTCGATGAGCGTCGCGAGACGGTTGAGAGGAAGGAACGCGAGGTGACGCACCGGATCGATCGAGGCGCCGCTCCAGTTCGAGCCGCCGACGTTTCCGGGATACGCAAGGGATCCGCGGACGGCGGGCGGCGTGAAGATGCCCTCCGATCGGAGGGATGCGATGCGATCGCGGCACCACGCGCGCGATTCTTCGGTCATGCCGAATGCATCAGCCGGCGTCAGCTGAATCGGGACGAGGGGCGTTGGTCGCGTCGGAAACGGCTGCGTCGGCCACGCTTCTTCCCCTGGTACGTCGCTCGGTGGCACTCGCCGCTCTTCGACAGGAAACAGGGGCTCTCCAGTCTCCCGGTTGAGGATGAACAGGAACCCCATCTTGGTCGGCTGCGCGAGCGCCGGCACTTCGTGGCCATCGCGGTGCATCGTAAACAGTACCGGCTGGGCGGGGATGTCGTAGTCCCACAGATCGTGATGCACTGCTTGAAAGTGCCACACGCGCTCACCGGTCGACGCACGCAGGGCGACCACTGAATTCGCAAACAGGTTCTGGCCGAGGCGCTCGCCGCCGTAGAAGTCCGGGCTGGCGCTGCCGACTGGAACGAACACGAGATTCCGCCGGGCGTCAGCACTGATGATCGACCACGCGTTGGCCGCGCCGGTCGTGTGTGCCGCGGGCCCGCGCCAGGTATCGAAGCCCGGTTGCGAGGCGTCACGCGCGATCGGATCCCACGTCCACTTGATCGCGCCGGTCCTCGCGTCGTACGCGCGCACGATTCCGTTCGGTGCGGCTGCGCGCTTGCCATCGGAAATAGACGAGCCGACGACGAGCAAGCCGTTGACGACGGCTGGAGGCGAGGTAATGGAGTACTCGCTCCGGTACGCGGGCGCGTTCAGCAGGCCGCGATCAAGATGAATCTGGCCGCGTTCGCCGAAACCAGCGCACGGCGCACCCGTGCGGGCATCGAGCGCGATCAAGCGCGCGTCCACCGGCGCGACGAAGATGCGGCGCTGGCAGGGCGCATTCCGCGGCGCGGACGGATCGAGCCATGTCGATACCCCGCGGTTCGTGAAGTCGCCGTAGTCGCCGGTCAAATCCAGGTTGGCGTCGAAGGCCCAGCGCTCCTGTCCCGTGGCGCCGTCAACAGCACGGACGCCGCCGAACGGCGTCGAGATGTAGAGCACGCCGTCAACGAAGATCGGCGTCGTCTCGTCCCGCGCCTGCACGCGGCCGACGCCATAGTCGCCCGTGCGGTAGATCCACGCCGGTGTCAGCGTGGCGACGTTACCGCGCGTGATCTGGTCGGCCGGCGAGTATTTCGAGCCGCCGGCATCGCCGGCGTAGGCCGTCCACTCGACCGGCCTGCGCGCGGCCAGGGGAGCGCGGGAAAGACTGACGGCCGCGGCAGCAAGCACTCCGAGGACAACGACCCGCAGTCCGTGGCTCATTTGTGAAGCATACGCTCGCAATACGATCGAGGTTCCCCGGGCGTCCGATTCGTCTGAGCCGTTTCCAGGGGTCTCAAGGTGTCCCCCCGATTGCCAGACGGAAGGCTACCGCTTCGGAACGCGTCGTGTTCGTTTCTGGAGAGCGAGGATGACGGCCACGATTTCGATGCTGATCTCGTCGGCGACATCCAGTGACGCCTGCGACTCAACGGCCCCGTTCCGACTGATGTTGTGGATCAGATCGTGGGCCAGTTGTTCGATGCGTTCGAGGCGGGCTATGAGCGACGAAACGGGTGATGGCGGCACGCCGACGAGGATAGTCGCGAGCCACGGTCCCGTCTGTCAGGTCCCTGACGCTGGCGGTTGGAACAGCTCGGGCGGCTCTTATCTGGAGCGGATCACCAACGTGACAATCGTGAGCACGACGACGTCGTCAGCGACTATCGCAACGGGAAACCACGGCATCGCGCGAGTATGGCCCCGGGGCTGCCGGCTTAGACGTGCTGATCGTCGTCGCTGGGGAGCGCCTGACGAAAGAGGTCGGTTTCGTGTCGGATGCGAGTGATCAGGGCTTTGTATTCTTTCGAGCCGGGGCGGGCGGTTTCAAGTAATTGCTTCTTGTTAAGTTACTTCGATGTGGTGGCGAGGGGCAGAATCGAACTGCCGACACTACGATTTTCAGTCGTATGCTCTACCAACTGAGCTACCTCGCCACGGCTGAGCGCGAACCACGATGATAACGTCGGCGCTCGCCGCGGCGCAACAGCCGATCAGTCCCGCCAGAGCCCACCGTTCTTCAAGCGCACGAGTTCGTCAGGGTCGGTCGTGTTGTACCCGCGCGAGCGCGCATGGTTCACGAACCCCGGCGTGATGCCGTGGTCGCGCATCCGTACGATCTGCGACAGCGTGAGGTCTTTCAGCCCGAGGCCCTTCATGTCGGCGACGTAGTCCGCGCTGACGCCGTGATCCTTGGCGCGGACGACCTCGTCGAGCGGAACGCCCTTGTATCCGCTCGAGGCCAGCTCACGCACGAACGCGGATGTCACACCGTGGTCGTGGACACGAATCAGCTCTTCCGCCGAGACCTTGTCGTAGCCGGCGGCCTTCAGGTCGTTCGCGAACGAGGCGCGGATGCCGTGGTCGCGCAGCCGGACGTAGCCGTCGAGTGACGAGACGTTCAGACCCATCCCGCGAATCTCTTGCACGAACTCGGGTGTGACGCCGTGGTCGCGGGCGCGCACGAGATCCTCGATCGTCGCGCTCGTGAAGCCGGCGCGCTTCATCTCCTGAACGTAGGCCGGCGTGACACCGTGGTCGCGCAGCCTGACGAATTCCTCGAGCGTCGCGCCCGTGTAGCCTTCGGCCTTCATCGATTTGATGAAGTCGCCGGTGACGCCGTGGTCGCGCGTCCGGACCAGGGTTTCGAGTGTCGCGGCACGAAACCCCTGCGCCTTGATGTCGCGGATGTAATCAATCGATACGCCGTGCGTCTTCGCGCGCTGGACCTCGTCGAGCGTCAACCTGTCGTTGCCCACTCCGGGGGCCCCTGCCCCCCGGATCCCTTCGGCATTGAGCGCGCTGATGTACTTCGGCCCGACGTCGTGCACGGCCAGCTGGTAGCGCCGCCACAGCGGGAGGTCGTCGTTGTAGCCGAGGCGTTTCATCTCGGCGACAAAGTCGGCGCGCGGCGTGAACGCGAACAATCCGGCGCCGCGGCCGTCGCGGAACGATCCGTCGAAGGCCAACGTCCCGGCTTCGCGGCGCAACTCGAACTTGATGTTCGAGACCGTGAACTGGTCGCCGGTGGCTGGGAGTCCGGTCAACTCCTCGATGGCGAGGCTCTGACCCATACTCCAGTCACCGTTCCAGCGGTCGCCGTTCCAGTCGCGGGGTGCGGGCGCACGGACCTGCAGAAATGCCTTCCCCTCACGGAGCTCGGCCGTCCAGGTGCCGTGGATGTCAGATGGTGTCTGGGCCAGCCCGGAGCTGGCCACGGACAGCGTGAAAAAAGCGGCTGCTAGATATCGCATGCCGCTTTGGATGGGCCGGGCGGCCGGAGGGTTGAAAACGCGCTCGGCTAAAGCCTTCGCGCTCCATTCCCGAATTTTGATTCGAGCCGGCTAGACCGCAACCGGCTCGGCATCCCGAACCATCCCGAGGTCCCGCCGGACGCGGTCCTCGATGGCCTTGTAAATGTCAGGATTCTCCTTGAGGAACTGCTTGGCGTTTTCGCGTCCCTGACCCAGACGCTCGCCGCCGTACGCGAACCAGGCGCCCGACTTCTCGATGATGCGCTTGTCCACGGCCAGATCGAGCAGGTCGCCCGTCCGTGAGATGCCCTCGCCGTACATCACGTCGAATTCAGCCTCGCGGAAGGGAGGCGCCACCTTGTTCTTCACAATCTTCACGCGCGTCCGCCCGCCGACAACGACATCGCCGTCCTTGATGCTGGCAATGCGGCGGATGTCCATCCGCACCGATGAATAGAACTTCAGCGCTCGTCCGCCCGTCGTCGTTTCCGGGTTGCCGAACATGACGCCGATCTTCTCGCGCAGCTGGTTGATGAAGATGAGGCAGGTTCTCGACTTGGAGACCGCGCCGGTCAGCTTGCGGAGCGCCTGCGACATCAACCGGGCCTGAAGGCCCATCTGCGCTTCGCCCATCTCACCTTCGATTTCGGCTTTGGGCACGAGCGCCGCGACCGAGTCGACAACGACGACGTCCACGCCGTTCGAGCGGATGAGGACCTCGACGATTTCGAGCGCCTGCTCGCCGTTGTCGGGCTGCGACACGAGGAGGTTGTCGATGTCGACTCCCAGCTTTTGTGCGTACGCCGCATCGAGCGCATGCTCGGCGTCCACGAACGCGGCCATGCCGCCGAGCTTTTGCGCCTCCGCAATCACCTGCAGCGCGAGTGTCGTTTTACCCGACGACTCAGGACCGAAAATCTCCACCACGCGGCCTCGCGGGACGCCGCCGACGCCCAGCGCGTAGTCGATGCTGATGGCGCCCGTCGGAATGGCGTCGATGGGCTGGATGGCGCCTTTCTGGCCGAGGCGCATGATCGATCCTTTGCCGAACTGCTTTTCGATTTGCGCAAAAGCCAGATCGACGGCCTTGATCTTCTCGCGGTCCTGACGCTCGTCTCGCTCGAGTGCGGGCATGTGGGCATCTCCTTCGAGGCTCTAGTATTCTAGAAACGTGCCTGGCGAAAGTCAATCGCAAAATTGCGCAGCTGAAGCCAGAACACATTGTATATCTTCACCTTACGAATCGTGACACTTTCGCCTCTCCTGACGCGGGATTGAAGAATCTGCAATCATACGGAGCCCGATGCCCAGCCCAATTGGCCATGCCCTGGCCGGCGCCGCCATCGCGTTCGGCAGCGCCCCTGCCATCGGCATCCGCAACCCGGGTGCGCCTCCCGATTCCCGCCGACTCCGGATTCTGACGATCACATGCGCCGCGCTTGCGGCGCTCCCGGATATCGACCTCGCCGCGCCGTACACGCACCGCACGATCACACACAGCCTCGTGGCGACGGCGGTGATCACTATCATCGCCGCGGTCGTGACAGGACAGGTCACGACGCGTTTCGTCTGGCGCACAACGACGATCTGCGCGGCGGCGTACGCGTCGCACCTGCTCCTGGACTGGCTGGCGGTGGATGATGTGCCGCCGCGCGGCCTTCAGGTTCTCTGGCCGTTCAGCGATCGCTGGTTCATCTCCGACTGGGATCTCTTCAGAGGAACCGCGCGGCGCGAGATCTTCTCGGCGGCGTCGATGCGCGCCAACGTGCTGGCCGTCGTACAGGAAATCGCAACGCTCGGACCGATTGCGGCGCTGGCGTGGTTAGTAGGCGTAAAAACCTCGACCAGACTTTCTCCCGAGATGTCCAGCCGCCACCATCCGGCGGAGTAGCGGACACGCACGATATTTCGGATCGCCCAGGCCCTGGTGGAGCACTTCGAGGATGGCCAAGCAGACATCGAGACCGATGAAATCGGCGAGCGTCAGCGGCCCCATCGGATGGTTCATCCCGCCCTTCATGACGGCGTCGATGGCTTCCGGCGTGCCGACGCCCTCCATGACGGCGAAGATGGCCTCATTGATCATGGGCATCAGGATGCGGTTGGCGATGAAGCCGGGGTAGTCCGCGGCCTCGACCGGTGTCTTGCCCAGCGCGACGCAGAGATCCGATGCGACCTTCATGGACTCCGGTGACGTGGCCTGACCGCGAATCATCTCGACGAGCGTCATCAGCGGCACGGGATTCATGAAGTGCATGCCGAGCACTTTGTCCGGCCGGCGCGTGGTGGCGCCGAGCAGCGTGATGGAAATCGACGACGTGTTCGACGCGAGAATGACGTCGGGCTGCGTCAGCGAATCGAGCGCCGCGAAGAGTTCCCGCTTCGCCTCGGCGTCCTCGACGATGGCTTCGACGACGTAGTCCACACCGGCCAGACGATCGAGCGCCGTGCCCGTGCTGAGGCGCCCGAGCGTCGCGTCGCGATCACCCGCCGTCATGCGGCCCTTCTCGACGAACTTCGCCAGGCTCTTGTCGATCGTCGTGCGGGCGCGGTCGAGCATCGGCTGCGCGACGTCAACGAGCGTGACGGTGAACCCGGATTGTGCGAAGACCTGCGCGATGCCGTTGCCCATCGTGCCCGCGCCGATCACACCGACGTGTTTGATCATGTTGAAGAGCCAGCCACGAAGACACGACCACACGAAAACTGACTAGCCACGAAGACACGAAGAAACCAGACAGCCGGAAAGACTCGAGAGCACGAAGGCAACGATTACGGCCGCTCGACGGCGAGCGCGACGCCATTACCGCCGCCGAGGCAGAGCGTCGCGATGCCGCGCTTCAGGCCGCGGTTCTTCAGCGCGTAGAGCAACGTCGTGAGTACGCGCGAGCCGCTCGACCCAATCGCGTGGCCGAGGGCGACGGCACCGCCATTGACGTTCACCTTTGCGGCTTCGATGCCGAGTTCCTGTAGAACGGCGACCGCCTGCACCGCGAACGCTTCGTTCAAGTCGACGAGATCGACGTCCGCGAGCTTCCAGCCGGCTTTGCGTGCGACGCGCTGGACGGCCTCGACCGGCGTCATCAGCACGAGCTTCGGCGCGAGCCCGCTCGTCGCCTGCGCGACGATGCGCGCGAGCGGCGTCAATCCGAGCGCAGCTGCGCGGTCCGCCGACATGACGACCAGCGCAGACGCGCCGTCGTTGACGCCCGGCGCGTTGCCGGCCGTGACGGTCCCGTCCTTCTTGAACGCCGGCTTGAGTGCTGCCAGCGCGGCGGTCGTCGTGTCGACGCGAATCGGTTCGTCGCGATCGACTCTCAACGGCTCGCCCTTTTTTTGCGGCAAAAGGACAGGCAGAATCTCATCTGCAAACGCGCCGTCGGTCGTGGCACGCGCGGCGCGCGCATGGCTTTCCGCAGCGTAAGCGTCCTGCGCCTCGCGTCCGACGTGATATTTTTCGGCCACGACCTCGCCGGCGTTGCCCATGTGGCACATTTCGAACGCGCACCACAAGCCATCGTTGATCATGGAGTCCACGACTTCGCCGTTGCCCATGCGCAGGCCGTCGCGCACGCGGGGCAGCAGGTACGGGCAGTTGCTCATCGACTCCATGCCGCCGGCGACCGCGATGTCCACATCACCTGCACGGATCGCCTGGTCGGCAATCATCACGGCCTTCAGGCCGGACCCGCAGACTTTGTTGATCGTGAGGGCCGCCACGTGATCGGGAAGGCCGCCCTTGAGCGCCGCCTGCCGCGCCGGGTTCTGGCCCAGGCCGGCCGACACGACGTTGCCCATGATGCACTCGTCAACCGTCTGGGGATCGACCGACGCGCGCCGCACGGCCTCGGCGACAACGAGCGCACCGATCTGGGGAGCCGTGAGGCTCTTGAGCGCACCGAGGAATTTTCCCGTCGGTGTTCGAACGGCGCTGACGATCACCGATTCACGCACGGCGGACCTCGATGCGCTCGACCGTCTCGGGGCCAAGCAGTTCCTGAAGGCGTCTCAGAATGACCGGCGAGGAGCGCAGCACTTCGCGCGACCACGGCGCGCTGGTCGTGTCGACGAGCAGCACGCGGCCCTCGAGTCTGACGTGTGTCGCACGCCCGAGCGCGGGACCCACCGCCGCCCGCCACGCAAACTCCACTTTGCCGCCGGAGAGTGGCACATCCCGCAGGAGGTGGAGGAGCGCGTCGGGAATCACGTGCGAAAGGGCCTGCATTGCGATGAAGATCGTAGCATGCGGCTGATCCTCGCTTCTGCCTCGCCTCGGCGCGCCCACCTGCTGCGCCTGGCCGGTTTTGCGTTTGACGTCATCCCGGCCGATGTTGACGAACGTGTCCGTCCGGGTGAGTCGCCCGCCGAGTACGTTCGGCGACTTGCCGCGGTGAAGTCGGCGGCCGTCACAGAGCAGCTGGCGGCCGGGGCCGGGGATATCACGGTGCTGGGCGCGGACACCGCAGTCGTCGTCGACGACCTGATTCTCGGAAAGCCGCGGGACGACGAAGACGCCGCGTCCATGTTGCGACGACTCGCCGGGCGATCGCACGAGGTCATGACCGGCGTGAGCCTTCGAAACGGCGGTGCAGAGGTTGGAGCGGTAGTCGTTACCAGGGTGACGTTTTCGCCCATGTCCGAGAACGAGATAGCGGGCTATGTCGCTAGCGGCGAAGGAGGCGACAAGGCCGGCGCTTATGCGATTCAAGGCCTTGCGTCGCGGTTCATTCCGTCCATCGAGGGCTCGTACACCAATGTCGTCGGGCTGCCGGTTGCCGCCGTGGCTGAGCTCGTCTCTCGCCTTGCATCAGGCGGAGAGTCGAGCTATTCTCAGTCTGACTCTTCCCGGAAGTCCTTATGACACATCGATATATCAAGATAGGCGTGACCGCGATCGTGCTGTTCACCGCGTTCGCCGGTCTCATGTGGGCGACGCTGCGCGACGGGACGGAGTACTTCAAGCATGTTGACGAAGTGATGATCGATCGCCCGGCATGGGAAGGGAAGCCGCTGCAACTGCACGGCTACGTGGTGCCCGGCTCGATCCTGGTCCGGCCCGACACGCTCGAGTACAAGTTCAAGGTTCAGAACAATCCCGCACGCTCGGGCCAATCCGGCAACGTCGTGGAGGCTTCGTACAAAGGCGTGGTGCCCGACACGTTCAAGGATGAAGCGGAGGTCGTCCTGAAGGGTCGACTCACGCCGCAGGGGTTCCACACGGATCCGAACGGCGTCGTCGCGAAGTGCCCGTCGAAATACGAAGCGAAGGCCGGCGTCGGCGTCGCCGGCACCTAGGGCCGCTGCCATGGCTGCCCTGGGCTCGTTCCTGCTCCTCGCGACGTTCGTCGTCTGCAGCTATGCGGCGGTCGCCTCGGTCATCGGCGCACGCCAGGGGTCGCGACGGCTCGTCGAAAGCGGCATCGGCGCTTTCTATCTCGATCACGGCGTTCATGACGTGCGCGTCCGCCGTCATGATCAACGCGTTCCTCACCAACGACTACTCGATCAAGTACGTCGTTCACTATTCGGACAGCGTCCAGCCGCTCTTTTACAAGATCACGTCGTACTGGGGCGGACTCGACGGCTCGATCATGTTCTGGGTGTTCCTGCTCTCGGTGTTCGGCAGCATTGCCGTGTATGTGAACCGCGAGCGTCACCGCGAGCTCATCCCGTACGTCGTCGCCACCATCTGCGCCGTCCAGATGTTCTTCCTGTACCTGATGGTGGTGCACAAGAACCCGTTCACGACGTATGTCGCGAACGCGCCGGCCGAAGGGGAGGGCCTCAATCCGCTGCTGCAGAACTACTGGATGGCGATTCACCCGCCGTCGCTGTACACCGGCTTCGTCGGAATGACGATCCCGTTCGCGTTCGGTATCGCCGCGCTGATTACGGGTCACCTCGACGACTCGTGGCTGCGGGCCGTACGCCGCTGGACGATGTTCAGCTGGCTCTTTCTCTCCTTCGGCCTGACGCTCGGCATGATCTGGGCGTACGAAGAACTCGGGTGGGGCGGCTACTGGGCCTGGGATCCGGTGGAGAACGCCGGACTGCTGCCGTGGTTCACCGCGACGGCGTTCCTGCACTCGGTCATGGTGCAGGAGCGGCGCAGCATGCTGCGCGTCTGGAACGTCACGCTCGTCATCGTCACATTCTTCCTGACCATTTTCGGGACGTTCATGACCCGCTCCGGCGTCGTGCAATCAGTTCATGCGTTCGGCCAGGACACGACCCTCGCATGGCTGTTCACCGGGTTCATGGTCGTTATCCTGACGTTCAGCTTCGGCCTTGTGATCTATCGCCTACCGTTGCTGAAGGCGCGGAACGAACTCGATTCGTGGTTGTCGCGCGAGGCGGCGTTCCTGGTCAACAACTGGATTCTCCTGTTCTCGGCCATGCTCGTGCTCTTCGGCACGATGTTCCCGACGCTCAGCGAAGCAGTCACCGGCGAGCGCCTGACCGTGGCCGGTCCGTTCTTCAACAAGTGGCTGGTCCCGATCGGCCTGGTGCTGCTGGTGCTGACCGGCGTCGGACCGCTTCTCGCGTGGCGTCGATCGACGGTCCGCAATCTGATCGATTCGTTCCTCTGGCCCGGCGCCGCGGCCGCGGCGAGCCTCGCTGTAACGCTCGTGCTGAAGATCCCGATCTGGTCCGCCGGCCTGTGCTTCGCTCTGTGCGGATTCGTGGTCGGCACCGTGACGCAGGAGTTTTATCGCGGTGCGCTCGTGCGCCGGAAAAACACCGGCACAGATCTCTTCACGGCCCTCGTCGGCCTCGTCGGCCGCAACAAGCGCCGTTACGGCGGCTATATCGTCCACGTCGGCATCGTGCTGATCTTCTTCGGGTTCGCGGGCAACGTCCGCAAGCTGGACGATCAGGTGCTGCTCAAGCCGGGCGCCGAGACGAAGATCGGCCGCTACACGATTCGCAACAACGGCATCAAAGTCGCCGACGACGGTCAGAAGCAGATGACGACGGCGTACCTGGCGGTGCTGGTGAACGGCGAGCAGATCGATTCGCTCTATCCGGCACGGTGGGCCTATCGTCACCACGAATCGGAGCCGACGACGGAAGTCGCCATCAGGCGGACGGTCGCCGAGGATCTCTACGTGGTCCTCGGCGGCTTCAACCTGGGCGATCAAACGGCGACCCTCGAGCTCCATGTCAACCCGCTGGTCAACTGGATCTGGTTCGGCTTCGGTGTGATGGCGCTTGGAACCGGTATCGCCCTCCTTCCGGAGCGGTCGTTCGCGTTCGCGCTGTCCAAGCTGCCGGCGGAAGCCGCGGCGGCGAGCACAATTGGGATGCTGGCTCTCGCCGTCGTCCTCATGGGCGGCGCGACCCTGCGCGCGCAGACCGGCATGGGCGGCGCCGAAGACACGCGCGCCTCGTTCTACGCGCGGACGCCATTCGAGAAGCAGATGCAGCACGAAATCGTCTGCACCTGCGGCGCATGCGGACATCAGAATCTCGCCGAGTGCCGGAAGGACAACTGCTCGACGTCCCATCAGATGCGCGGCGAACTCGCAGCGCTCGTCGACCAGGGGAAGACACACGACGAGATCATCCAGGCGTTCATCGCGAAATACGGATCCGAGGAAATGCTCGGCGCGCCGATCGACAAGGGCTTCAACCGCCTGGCGTGGCTCCTGCCGTACGCGGCCGGCGCGACGGGCGCGGTGATGATCGGCTTTGCCGCGATGCGATGGTCCCGGCGCCCCGAGGCCGATGCCGCACCCGTGCCTGCCGTCGATCCCGACGTCGAGGCGCGCCTGGACGATGAGCTCCGCGACCTCGACTGACAGAGTGCGGCCGAAGCAGGACGCCGCCAGCGTGGATCACCAACAACCAACACCAGCCACCAACAGCCAACAACTACAACCCTGGCAGTTTTTCGTCCTGGCGGGGCTGGGATGCGCGACGGCCGCCACCTTCATGGCGCGCGGACGCGGCATCACGGTCGTCGTCATGCTCTCGATTCTGATGGCCGGCGCCGCCTTGATCGGCATGGCTGCCTTGCGCGCGCTCCGTCCACTCGTGTCGCCGGACGACGACCGGACCGCGATGCTCGGCCAGCGTACGCGCGCGGCGCTCGAGCGCGACAAGCTGCTCGCGCTCCGCGCAATCAAGGAGCTCGAGTTCGATCGCGCGATGGGCAAGCTGTCGGAAGCGGACTTCAAGGAAATGGCCGGCCGTCTGCGCGCGAGGGCGGCGCGGCTGATGCGGCAGCTCGACGCCGGCGCCGGGTATCGCGAGCAGATCGAACGCGATCTGGCGAAGAAGATCGGCGAGAGGGGCGCGAAGACCTCCAGCGACGAAGGTAGCGCGAAGGCCTCCAGCGACGAACGGAACGCGAAGGCTTCAGCCGAGCGAACCTGCCCGTCGTGCGATTCCCGAAACGACGGCGACGCCCGTTTCTGCAAGAGCTGCGGAGCACGACTGTGATCGCTCGACGAATGGTGGCCGCGGTGATCGTCGGGCTTCTGTCCGTTGCGTCGACCGCGCGCGCCCAGTTTCAGATGCCGGACCCGAAACAGATGTCCGGCATTCCCCGTCCCGTCGACGACCTCCCGGCCGGCAGCATCTCCGTCCGGCTGATTCGTGGATCCCTGTCCAACAACATCACTGGCCATCCCGTGGAGCTGGTCGTCGGCGGCAAACCGCAGACCGTGAAGACTGACGAGAGCGGGCGCGCCCAGTTCGACAAGATTGCCGCTGGCGCAACGGTGAAAGCGTCGGCTGACGTCGGCGGCGAGCATCTCGAATCGCAGGAGTTCCGGGCGCCGGCACAGGGCGGCATCCGGCTGATGCTCGTCGCGACCGACAAAAGCGCCGCTCCCGCCACCAGCCCGGACGCGGCTGCCGTCAGCGGGGACGTCGTCCTCACGGACCAGTCGCGCATCGTGATGGAAGCGGGCGAGGAAGCCGTCAACGTCTTCTACCTGCTCGACATCGAGAACACCGCGCGCGTTCCCGTGAATCCGCCACGCCTGTTTGCGTTCGATCTTCCAGCCGAAGCGGTCGGAAGCGGCATCATGCAGGGCTCGACGCCGAACGCGAGCCTTTCGGGACGCCGGGTCACCGTCCAGGCGCCGTTTCCGCCGGGGCACACGTTCGTCCAGGTCGGCATGGCGATTCCCACGACGTCGGGATCGATCGAGATCAGCCAGGCGTTTCCGGCCGCGTTGACCTCGCTGGCCGTCGTCGCGCAGAAAGCCGGCGACGCGCGGCTGTCGTCGCCGCAGATTCAAAACCAGCGTGAGATGCCCGCCGATGGCCAGACGTTCATCGCGGCGACCGGCGGTGCCGTGGCGGCGGGCCAGCCAGTTGCGCTGACGCTCGACGGCCTGCCGCACCACAGCAGCGCCCCGCGGACAATCGCACTTCTCCTGGCGGTCGGCATCATCGGCGTCGGCATCGTGGTCGGAGGCAAACCGAAGGCCGCACCCCCCGGACGGGAAAGCGAGCGCAAGCGACTCGTCGCCCGGCGCGAACGATTGATGAACGACCTCGCACGACTCGAGCAGGACCGCCGCGGCGGACGCGGCCCGTACGCCGACCAAGCGCGCTACGCCGCGCGGCGCGAGGAGCTGATGGCGGCGCTCGAAACCGTGGTACTCGGCCCTGGACGAGGATGGACCAGAGCCCGCCGACCGCGCGGGCGTCGCCGCGTGATCTTCGACTTCGACACCGTTCAGCTCCGCGACGTGTCCCGCCATTTCGGGCGTCGGCGCGCGCTTGCGCGCGTCTCGCTGACGGCGCGCGCCGGCGACATCGTGGGCCTGCTCGGGCCGAACGGCGCCGGCAAGTCCACGCTGATTGGCATCCTCGCCACGCTGGTGGCGCCCAATGACGGGGAGGCGCATTACGGCGATCGAACGGTTGCGGAGCTCGGCGGCGCCCTGCGACGGCGCATCGGGCTGCTCGCACACGAACTGCTCCTGTACCCGGAGCTGTCGGCGCGTCAGAACCTGACGTTCTTCGCGGACCTGTACGGCCTGGAGAGTCGCCGGGTCGTTCCCGACGCGATCGAACGCGCAGGCCTGACCGATCGCGCCGATGATCCCGTCGCGGGATTCTCGCGCGGCATGCGACAGCGGCTCGCGCTCGAACGCGCACTTCTCCATGCGCCGCGTCTCGTCCTCCTCGACGAGCCGTTCACCGGCCTCGACGATCACGCGGTTGGCGTGGTGGCCGCCCGCATTCGCCAGATCGCGTCGGCCGGCAGCATTGTGTTCATGGCCACGCACGATCTCGACGTCGCCGACGGACTCGTGACCCGTGTGGCGCTGATCCGCGGCGGCAGGCTCGAATCGGACGCGGCGGCCGAGCCCGGACTTCGCGCCCGGTACCGCGATCTGGTGGGGCGGTAGGCGATGTTCGGACGCGTGGCGCTGCTCGTGCTCCGCAAGGACGTCACGATCGAGTTCCGGAGCTTCGAGATCCTGTCGACGACGCTGTTCTTCGCCGTGTCCTGTGTCCTGGTATTTGCGTTTGCGTTCGTCCGGGACGGGGAAGTGGTGGCCGACGCGGCGGCCGGGATTCTGTGGATTGCCATTGCGTTCGCCGGCACGCTCGCCCTGGGTCGGACGTTCGAACGCGAGCGCTACGCGGAAACCGTCCGCGCGCTGCTCCTCGCGCCGGCGCCCAGGTCGGCCATCTACGTCGGCAAGCTGCTCGGCATCGTGATGCTGCTGATGGCCGCCGAGGTAATTCTCGTGCCGCTCGTCGCGCTCTTCTTCAGCGCCGCGCTCTTCGCCCGGCCGCTGCTGCTCGTCGGCTTGTTGATCAGCGGAACGGTCGGGTTCGCGTCGGTGGGGACGTTGTTCGCCGCGATGCTCGTGCGGTCGCGGACGCGGGACGTCATGCTGCCCATCCTGTTGTATCCAATCACGGTTCCGGTAATCATTGCAGGCGTACGCGGCACGGCCGCGCTGCTCGGTTCGCCGCCGGACGAGGCCGTGGCCGTGATGTGGATCAGCCTGTTGCTGGCCTTCGACGTCGTGTTCCTGACGCTGGCGCTCTGGACCTTCGAGCCGCTCATGACGGAATAGTGTCGTGCGGGTCGAAGTAGGTGGGGTGGGTCAGATAAGTTGGTGGGTCTGGTGGTAGGACAGCGGAGCGCGAGGCTTCAGCCGAGCGTCAGCATCATGAGGAAAGTATTCACTCCACTTCTGGTCGTCACCACCGCGATGTTCGCGTACACGCCGATCATGATTGCCAACGCGCCGTACGAATCGACGATGGGCCTCGTGCAGAAGATCTTCTACTTCCACGTGCCGTCCTGGTTCGCGATGTTCACGGCGGTGTTCCTCTGCGGAATCGAGAGCGCGATCTTTCTCTTCAGAAAAAAGCCGTCGGCCGACCGAATCGCGGTCGCGGCCGGGGAGGTCGCGGTCCTGTTCGGCCTGATGGGACTGGTGACCGGCCCCCTCTGGGGCCGAAAATCGTGGGGCATCTGGTGGCCGTGGGATGCGCGCGTGACGATGGCGCTGCTCGTCGAGCTGACGTTCGTCGGCTACCTGCTGGTTCGAAAATTTGCGGGACCCGGATCCGAGAAGCTCGCGGCGGCCATGGCCATCTTCGGCATGTTCAACGTGCCGTTCGTCTACATGTCGGTCAATATCTGGCGCACGATTCACCCGAAGACGAGCGTCGTGCCGACGCTGCCGGGCGGGATGCCCGGGCCGTTCTGGTTCAGTGTTGTCGCCTTCCTGAGTCTGTGCGCGCTCCTCATCACGGCCCGCACACACCTGGAGAACCAGCGCGCCGCGCTCGACGCGCTCTACCTGGAAGAAGAGTAGTGGACATGATGAGACGTGCCCTCGGTTCGCTCTTCGCCTTCTTCGTGCTCGCTGGCTCAGCACTCGCCCAGCCTCCGCAGCAGAACGAGTTCGTGCCCGTGGACAAGCTGCCGCCGGCCGATCAGTTGCCGTCGGCGCCACTGCTCGTCACCGCGTACGCCTTCGTCTGGATCGCGACGCTCGTCTACCTGTGGACGATCTGGCGGCGCCTCGGCAAGCTGGAGACTGACATGCGGGGCCTCGAGCAGCGCCGGACGTCCGGCACGCGGCGATGACCGCCGGACATTTCATCTTCATCCCCTCGGTCCTGCTGATCGGCATCGTGATTGGGTGGGTCCTGGGATCGCGGGCCGCGCGCGACGCGTTCGCTGCGGAACTCCGCCGACGGGAAGAACGCGCGTCGCGCTCCCGTCAGCCGAACCAGGCCTGACGAACCAGGCCTGATCTAGCGGCCGAAGCCGAGCCGCTGCGCCAGCACTTCGGGCAATCCGGCCGCGATAATCTTCGCCTGCGTGTCGGCCACCGGATACGGGACGCGAAAGAGCTCCAGATGCCGGCGCTCGACGTCGACGATGGCACAGGCTGCGCGCGCGTCGCCATCACGAGGCTGACCGACCGAACCCGGGTTCACTAGGGTACTTCGCCCCGGGTTTGAGCGTCAGGATCGTATCTCCCGATGCCGCAGGGCCGACGCTGTCGAAGGCGCTGGCCGACAGCTCGAACGTCACCGGGTAATGCGTGTGACCGAAGAGGCACAGCGGGCGCTGAGCGATCTTCAGCGCGCGCACCGCGTCGAGCTCGTCGAAGATGTACGCATCCTCGTCAAACGGCGACCCGTGGCAGATCTCGACGAGCTCGTCCACGAGGATCGGGCCGACGGGCAGCGCGGCGAGCCAGTCGCGATTGGCGGGCGTCAGCGTCTCGAGGGTCCAGCGGGCCGCCATCCTCGCGACGGCGTTGAACCCCTCCGCCTGATCGATGCCGCACGCCACTTTGTCGTGGTTGCCGCGAACGATGGCCACCGGATCGAGACCGCTGATCCGCTCGATGGTCAAGTTCGGGTCGGGCCCGTAGCCCACCAGATCTCCGAGGACGAGGGTCCGATCGAAGCCCCGCGCGCGCGTGAATGCCAGGCAGGCATCGAGAGCCTCGAGGTTGGCGTGGATGTCGGTGAGGACCAGGTATCGCATCGGTTCAGCGGTCGAGCCAGTCAATCAGCTCTTCGACCAGGCTGTCTACGCTCGCGCGTCCGGCGTCCAGCCGCACGTGCGCCTGCTCGTAGTGGGCACGACGCAGATGATACAAGCGTTCGAACCCGGTACGGTCGGCTGCGAGCGGACGACGGCCGTCCGCTGGTACCCGCGCGATGAGGCGGTCGAGCGGCACATCGAGCCAGACGGACACACCGTCGCGATTGATGAGCGCGCGGTGCTGCGGATCGGCGAACGTGCCGCCGCCGGTCGCGACGACGGTGTGGCGTGGGACGAGTTGTTCGAGGAGCACGGCGTGCTCGACGGCCCGGAAGTACGCCTCGCCGTGACGGGCGAAGATATCGGAGACGGTCAGCCGCTCCCGCTTTTCAATCAGCTCGTCGACGTCGACGTCGCGCCAGTCGAGCCGCCGCGCCAGCGCGCGCGCCACGGTGGTCTTGCCGGCCGCCATGAATCCGACCAGATAGATCTTGTCCGCGCGCACGCGCTCAGCGGTCTCCCGAAGGGTCCACGTCGGCGACCAGACGATCGAGCGTCTCGAAGAAGCCGGGGTACGACACACTGACGACGTCGGCGCCGACGATCGTCGAGGGGCGATCGGCGGCCAGGGCCGCCACGGCGAACGCCATCGCCATCCGGTGATCGCCACGCGCATCCGGTGCACCGCCGGCTTCGCGGGCGCGCGCACCCGACACGACGAACCCGTCCGGCCGTTCGTCGGCGTCGAGGCCCAGCGTGCGAAACCCCGCCACCAGCGCGGCGATGCGGTCGCTTTCCTTGACGCGAAGCTCGGACGCGCCGCGCACACTGACCTCGCCGCCGAACGCGGCGAGCGCGGCGAGCGCCGGGAGCTCGTCGATGAGGCCCGGGACTTCGTCGGGCTCGATCGCCAGCCGGCCGGCGCGCGAATACTCCACGACGACGTCACCACGCGGTTCGGCGCCGGCAGCGTCCCCGGCGGTCACGGTCACTTCCACGCGCGCACCAAAGCGCTCGAGCACGTCGAGCAGGGCCGTGCGGCTGGGATTGAGCCCGACGTCCACGACTTCAATCCGCGATCCCGGCAATCCCGCGGCGCCGACGAGCCAGAACGCCGCCGACGACAGATCGCCCGGCACCGTCAACGACCGGCCTGCGAGCCGCTGGCCGGAGGACACCGAGACCGTCAGCCCGTCGACGTCCACACAGCCGCCAAACGCTTCGAGGGCTCGCTCGGTGTGGTCGCGTGTGGCCGCCGGCTCGGTCACACGGGTCGTTCCAGTGGCGTGGAGTCCCGCGAGCAGGATCGCGCTCTTGACCTGGGCGCTCGGCACGGGCGACTGATAGGAGATGCCCCGTAACGTCGCGCCCTGGATGACGAGCGGCGGGTGGCCGTCGGTCGTCATGATCTGGGCGCCCATCATCTCGAGCGGGGCCGTCACGCGGCCCATCGGGCGCCGCGACAGCGACGCGTCGCCCGTCAACGTGACCGAAAACGGATGACCGGCAAGGATTCCGGCCATCAGCCTCATTGTCGTCCCGGAGTTGCCGGCGTCCAGCGGGTGGGCGGGCGAACGCAGCCGGCCCAATCCTCGTCCCATTAAAGTGACGGCGCCGGCGGAGCGTTCCTCGATGTCGACGCCCAGGCTCCGGAGGCACGCGAGGGTGGAGTGGCAGTCAGCGCCGGGCGCGTAGTTGGTCAGTTCGGAACGGCCCTCGGCGAGGGCCGCCAGCAGGGCGTACCGGTGCGAAATCGATTTGTCGCCCGGCACGCGGAGCCGTCCCCGCAGCCGGCGGGCCGGTCTGACGGTGACGGCGGATCGCGGCGGCATCTCCAAAGCATCTTATGATAAAAGGACTCGCGTGACGGCCAACGGCCACCACATCGTCCGGCTCGAGTTCACCAGTGCGTTCGAGATGCTCGACTTCGTACAGGTCGTGAGCGACCACGTTTCCCACAGCGTCGGCATGGACGACGACGCGTCGCACTGGATCAGCGTGGCGATTCGCGAGTCGGTCATCAACGCGATCAAGCACGGCAACCGCAATGACTCGTCCAAACGCGTCTTCGTCGAGTTCGAGACGGACGCGGCGAAAGGCTGGCCGGCGCTGTCGATTCGCGTCCGCGATCAGGGCGACGGTTTCGACCCCGAGCTGGTCGCCGATCCCCTGGCGCCGGAGAACCTGCTGAAATCGAGCGGACGCGGCATTTTCCTCATCCGCAATTTCATGGACGAAGTGCGACTCCAGCGTGCGCCGGAAGGCGGCATGGAGATCCGAATGGTCAAGCGCGTGCAGCCGAGTGGCACCTAACCCTCTTTACCTCAGCACGGCCGTCGAGGCCGTCATTCGCGCCGGCGACCTGCAGATGGCGCGGTTCGGCCAGGACATTCAAGTCGACAAGAAGGGCGAAATCGATCTCGTGACCGAGGTGGACGTCGCGGTCGAGCAGATGTTCCGCGCGATGATCGCCGGGCGCTTTCCCGATCATCAGGTTCTCGCCGAGGAGCTCGGCGGCGCGTCAGCCATTCCCGAAGGACCGTGCTGGGTGTTCGATCCCATCGACGGCACCACGAATTACGCACACGGACTCCCGATCTTCTGCGCCTCGCTGGCGCTCGAGATCGACGGCGTGCCCGAGCTGGCCGCGGTCTACGATCCGAATCGCCGCGAGCTGTTCACGGCCGAGCGCGGTGGCGGCGCGTTCCTGAACGGCAAGCCGATGCGGGTGTCGGGCGCGGCCCGGCTTGTCGATGCGCTGCTCGTCACGGGCTTTCCGTACGACGTACATTCGCGCGTTGAGGAGATCGTCGGGCTCTTCGGCGCGTTCGTCGCACAGGCGCGGGCCGTCAGGCGCCTCGGTTCCGCGGCGGTTGACCTCTGCTGGGTTGCCGCCGGACGGATGGACGGATTCTGGGAGAGCGATTTGAAACCGTGGGACATGGCCGGCGGGGCGTTGATCGTCTCCGAGGCCGGCGGGCGAGTGACGGCCATGGATGGGCGGCCGTTTGCGTCGCGCGGCGGTCACGTGCTGGCCACAAATGGGCATCTCCACGATTCGATGCTCGAGGTGATTGCGGCGTTCGCGGCAACGAAACGATGACGCTCGGCTAAAGCCTTCTGGTTCCACTGTGTCCCCCAGGGCGGACACGAAATCGTGGACCGGCGATTTTCGGCCTGAATTCGTCGAAATCTGCCTGGCACCCCTCCTGCTACAGCACGGTGCAAAGGAGCCGCTCATGCGCCGACTGTTACCGACGTTCACCATCGCCGTCGTGCTGGGTTTCGCATGGACGCCGAGTGCATCCGCGCAGCAGTCGGTCGATTTCTACATGGGCGGTTTCGTCCCGGCACCGATGGACGCGCGCGGACCTGACGACGTGTTGTTCCAGAACAGCGCGTTTCTGTCCACGCTCAATCGAACGAGCGGCATCGACATCGACCAGTTCATCGGCTTCACGTTCGGCGGCGATTACCTGATCGGGGTCGGCCGGTTCGTGGAAGTCGGTGGCGGCATTGGTTACTACCAGCGAACCGTCCCCACGGTGTACACCGATCTCATCAACGACAACGGCACCGAAATCTTCCAGGACCTCAAGCTGCGGATCGTTCCCCTGTCCGCGACCGTACGGCTCCTGCCGCTCGGTCATCGCAACGGGTTCGAGCCGTACGTCGGCGCAGGCGTCGGGATTTTCCTGTGGCGCTACAGTGAGACCGGTCAGTTCGTCGACTCGAACAACAATATCTTCAACGGAAACTTCGTCGGCAGCGGCGCCGAGGTGGGTCCCGTCGTGCTCGGCGGCGTCCGGTTCCCGGTTGGTCCTTTTGGCGTGGGCGGCGAGGTTCGCTGGCAGGACGCCAAAGCCACGCTGCCAGTCGATCAATTCTTCGCGGGCCCGAAGATCGATCTCGGCGGGTTCAACTATCTCTTCACGATGACGTTTCGGTTTTAGGTAGGTTCGCACAGGTTCGCACAGGTTCGCTGGGCTCGCCAGCTTCGCACAGGTTCGCTGGGTTCGCACAGGATCGCAGTTGACCTCCGATCTCAAAGACCGTATTCTTTGAGTCCCTCCATAAATTCTAGGTAGAGACGGTCGCATCCGTCCCCGCGTCACCTGAGTCCCAGCGCGCGGGCAACATCAACCATCAGGGGAAAGTTTGCAGCAGGAGTCCATGAAGAAGACGTGTCTCGCTTTCTCAATTGCGCTCGCTCTGGCGGGTCTGGCGGTGGCCTGCACGAAGAGCAGCCCCACACGTCCGACCGACGCCAGCGCTTCCGATCAGGTTTCGACAATTCAGGATGCCAAGACCGGCGTCACGTTGACGACGCCGCAACTCGTGACGCCCACGAGCGGTCAACGCTTCAAGTTCGCTGACCAGCCTCTGACGCTCGCCGTCAGGAACGGCGTCAGCACGGGCTCGAGCCCGCTCACCTACAGCTTTCAAGTCGCCTCCGACGCCGGGTTCGCGAGCGTGGTGTATTCGAAGGACGGCGTGGCCGAGGGGAGCGGGCAGACAACCCTGAAAATCGACAAGCTCGCCGGCAACAAGGACTATTTCTGGCGCGCCCGAGTGTCCACCGGGAGCGCCACCGGTCTCTTCTCGCCCGGGCGGGCGTTCAACGTCGGACCCGAGGTCGTCATCCAGGCGCCGACGCTCCTTTCGCCGGCGCAGAATGGCACCCTGAACGGCGTCGGCAGTCTCGTCGCCCAGAATGCGGCGAAGTCGGGCCCGGCCGGGCAGATCTTCTATCGCTTCGAAGTATCAGACACGCAGGCATTCGGCAATCTGAAGTTCGTGAGTACGACGGCCGAGCAGGCCGGTCAAACGTCCGTCCAGATGACAGCGGCGCTCGTCACCAATGCGATCTACTACTGGCGCGTGCAGGCCAGCGACCCGTCGAACGGCATCTCTGGCCCGTACTCGTCGGTGTTCTCGTTCAAGTACGTGCCGTTCGACATGTCGCAGGCGATCATCGAAGGCTCGCCGAGCGACCTCGGTTTCTGGCCGGAAACCTCGAAGGTGACGCTGGTCGCCTTGCAGCCGGACGGCATCGTGCTGGATTTCGACCGTCGCGACGGTCCGAATCGGTGGCCGGACGAGCCGTTCGGGTCCGGATCAATCGAGTACACGCTCGGGATGTGTCTGTTCATCAACTCGCAGTGGCACTGTTCAGCGGTGGTGCAGTTCTGGTACGGTCGCGAATTGACGGCCGGAGGGCTTCCCAGTCAAGTGTCGTACAACTGGTTCTACGATCCGGCGCGATGGGGTCCGATGACGGGCTATCAGCCGTCACCTGGTGAAACCGTCGGGTTTTTTGCCGGGGCCGGCAACCTCCGTGGTCGCAGAGATCCGGGCTACGTCAATTGCCCGCGCGTCTGCGAACGAACCAACGTAGTGCTGATCCCCTGGGCCGAGGACGGATCCGCGGTCTACTCGTTTGGCACCGGTGCCCGGGTCCTGACGACGAAGCGGTAGTCGATCGGGCGGCGCCGGGGGACTGCTAACCTGGCGCCGCCCGGACGCTCGCCTTCGCGAGTCGGTCGATCACCGACGCGGCCGTACGCACACCCAGAAACGACCTCAGGGTCCGGTCGAATGTACCCTGGTACTCGACGGTGAAGCCCCCGCGGTATCCGCCGTCGATCAACGCCTCGAGCAGCGGCACCAGGTCGACATCGCCCGAACCGAACTCGCAGAAGCGGCCGCGCTCGTAGCCTTTCAGGTGAACGTGCGCGATGAAAGGCCTGAGCTCCTCGAGCGCATCCATCCCCGCCACGCCGCGGTGCTCGAAGTTGATCGGATCGAAATTCAACCGGACGTTGGGCAGGCCGACGTCCTCCAGAATGCGGCGACAGACGTGCGGGTACGATGACGCCCCGTCATGGTTTTCGAGAACGAATCGCATTTCCGGATACCTGCTGCCCAGCAGGCGGAGGTTCGCGACGATCGTTCGTTCGGCCTCGGGGCCGAAGTGCTCGTAAGGCAGGCGTCCGAAGAACAGCCGGAGCATCGAGACGCCGAGCGCTCGCGCCATGTCGACCTGGCGTTCGACCGACGCGAACGTTTCCTGGATTTTCGGCTCACTATCGAAGAAATCACACCAGCCGCCGGAAACCATCACGACGTGCTGACGATTCGCCGCAAGGGCATCCCGGACCTTGTCCACCCTGACACCGCGCTCGACCAGGTGATTAAGGTTCAAGTCGAGATTGCAGAAGCCCAGCCGCGCAAAGACCTCGAGCGTTGGAATGAGCGGCTCCCGCTTGTGTGAAGTCGTGGACGGTAGAACCTGGAAGGGCTTCATCAGGCGGTCTCCGACCACCAGAAAGCATTGTCCACTGCGGGTATGAATATCTCGAAAGAAACTATAAATTTTCTGCAGAGAATTCAATGAGACAGGCGCGGAATGACCGCTGAGATGGCCGGACATAAGCGGTCCGGCGGAAACTGATAAGAATATTGTAATTATGGAGTCCGTCGATACAGAGCGAGGCCCGCACCCTCACACATCCGCGAGTATCCGTCGAAAAAATGCGGGTGCTCGCGCGCGATGCGCGCGAGCATGTCGCCGCCTTCGGCCTTTTCCTCCACGAGCAGCCAGTCAGCAAACGGCCGCGGATCGTCGAGCGCGGCCAGCCAGATATCGCCGTTGCCTTCGTGCAGAAAGTCGCGCAGCGCGAAGCCACTGCGTGACGCCTCCTGCATGTAGTGACCGAGCGAGCCCATGCTGGCCATGATCTTCTCGCCGGCCAACGGCCGGCCGAGGCAGGCCGTCACCTCCGCTCGAACCGGCGAATTCGGACGATCCCACTGCGCTTCGACGACCATCGGCGCGTTCGCATCGAACGGACGTAAGGTCGCAATCGCGAGCACGACGACCGTCGACGCGGCCGGAACACGCCATCGGCGGAAAGCGCCCGCCGCCAGTCCGATGCCGATGGCCTCCACGACGAGCAGCGGCACCATGTACCGGATCCGAAACGGGTGCCCTTTGTAAAACGCGGCGAGCGGCGTCGCAGCGGTCGCCATCAGCGCAAGGACGAGGAGCGCCTCCGGGCGGCGGCCGAGCGCGGCGAGCGCCGCCACCGCGAGCCCTGCCGCGCCGAGCCAGACCAGCCACGATCGACTCAGCATCTCGACGCCCCAGCCGATCTCCTTCAACGCGAGCCAGAGGTCGCCTTGCGCCTTGTTCTCCGGAACGAAGAAGCCGTTCGCGACAAACCACTCGCCAATCACGACGCGACTGAACAGCATGAAACCGACGACGGCAACGAGCGGATAGACGCCGATCGTCGACACCTCTCGCACCGCGAGCGACACGGAGCCCGACGCGCGCCATCGCACCCACGCCGCGATCGCGAGCGCGGTCATCGTCACCGGCCAGGCTTCGTACCGTGTCAGGCAGGCGAGCGCCAGCACGATACCCGTCGCGTGATCGGGTGCCGTGCCGGCGGGTCTGCGGACACCGTCCATCGTCATGGCGACGCCGATCGTCGTGAACGCGAGGAGGAGCGGCTCGGTCATCGGCGTTGACTGGAGGTACAGCCCGTTCGGATTGAGGATGAACACCAGCGCAGCGGCGAGCGCGGCCGACGATGACCCGCTGACCGAGGCGACGATCCACGCGATGGCACCCGCGGTAATGGCGAACGAGACGATCGAAATCGCAACACCCGATGCGCCAGTGCGGTAGAAGAAATCGATCTGAACCGGCAGCGCGTTCAGCAGGTGGGGGAGTGGCAGCCAGACGGCGCCGATCTGCTGCCAGCCTGGTGTGATGCTATCGAAGATTCGGCGCGCGACGATGAGATGGCCGCGCGCGTCGTAGTGGCTGAGCGTCAATCCGAGACGGTGGTAGTGCAGGGCTGCCACGACACCCGTCACGCCCGCGAGACCCGCGACAAACGCAGCCATCGCCCGGAGCCGGCGCGTCCCGGACGGCATAATCACCTGTTTATTCTAGTGGGGGAAAAGGCCCGTGTTTGCGGGCCTTTTCTCGCGATCGCGTCGCCTCTCGACCGCACCACGACATTCTGAATGAACCAGTAGATGCGCTGACGCTCGGTGGCGATTGGATGACAGTGCGCGCAAATAGGGACCAGCGGGCCTCTATGACCTTCCTGCGCGTACGGCGCAACGTGGTGTACCTGTCGCCCGATACCGAGCACGATAAGCGCGGTGTTCGGAGCCGAGCACATGACGCACCGGTCGCCGTACCGCTCCCAGATGGAATCAAGCGTCTGACCATCTGGTAATGGAGGACGTCGGACCCGCTGCTGCCCATCGCCGCGGCTCGTTATCACTCGGCATACGCCGCTCGCAGACCTGCCTGAATACCTGAGAGTCCCAGAGGTCGCAGCATTTCTCGACCATTCCGAGTCCTACCCGGCGCGCCATCTTGGACAATTCCCCATCAAGTCTGAACTGTGAACTTCATCGCTCAAAATGCTTCTGAGTTGATAGTTCAGAATTCAGACTTGTACTCCTCGACTCGGCAAGCGAAATCGAGCGGATCCACTTGACTAATCGTGGGCGCCGGGCCGCACCACGTCGCCAGCTGTTGCCTTCGTGCGACAATCGGCCATGCTTCTCGCCTGCCGACGGCCGCCTCTGAAGGCAACACGCGCATGACCACAACCACCGATCTCGTCGATCGACTCGCGGCGCACCGGACCATCGGCTCGGCTCCTCGGCAGGAGCTCGAATGGCTGGCCGGGCACGGCGAGCTGCTCGAGCTCCAGCCGGGCGACCTCGTGGCTGAAAAAGGCAAGCCGGTCAACGAGATGTTCGTGTTGCTGACCGGGCACGTCGCGATTTTCGTCGACCGCGGCGCGGGGCGGCACAAGATCATGGAATGGCGCGCCGGTGACGTCACCGGCGTCCTTCCGTACTCGCGCCTGGTCAACGCACCCGGCAATTCGATCGCCCAGGAACCGACGACTTACCTCGCCGTTCACCGCGACCACGTGCGAGAAATGATTCGCGAGTGCCACCAGCTCACCGGCCTGCTGGTGCACGCCATGCTCGACCGCGCTCGCGTCTTCAACGTTAGCGACTTGCACGACGAAAAGATGGTCTCGCTCGGCAAGCTGTCGGCCGGCCTCGCGCACGAGCTGAACAACCCGGCGTCGGCGATCGAGCGCAGCGCCGCGCTGCTCGAGTCGCGCCTGGACCAGGCAACGGACGCCGCGCGCGCGCTGGGCGCGGCGCAGCTCACTCCTGGACAACGTGCAGCAGCCGATCGCATCCGCGTCTCGTGTCTGGCCACGCACGTGCAGGGCGTCCGCTCGCCGATCGCGCAGTCCGAACATGAAGAAGCCATTGCGGACTGGCTCGACCGCCACGGCGTCGAGCCGTCCACGCTCGACGCGCTCGCCGACACCGCGGTGAGCATCGCCGCGCTCGATGACGTGGCGCGCGCCATCGACGGACCGGCGCTGAACGCCGTGCTGCGCTGGGCGGCCACCGGCTGCTCTGCCCACCTTCTCACGTCGGAAATCCAGGAGGCCGCCACCCGGATCGCGACGCTGGTCGCGGCCATCAAGGGCTTCACCCACATGGATCAGGCGTCGGTCGCCGAGCCGGTGGAGGTGACGCGCGGTCTAGAAAACACGATCGCAGTCCTGCGACCGAAGGCACGCGGGAAGTCGGCGGCAGTAACAGTGGAGATCGAGCCCGGTCTGCCGCGTGTCCGTGGGTTCGCCGGCGAGCTGAACCAGATCTGGTCGAACTTGATCGACAACGCGCTCGACGCGATCCCAGCCGGCGGCCGCGTCGACGTGCACGCGAGCGCCGAACGGGCGCAGGTGGTCGTGCGCGTCATCGACAACGGCCCCGGGGTTCGTGACGACGTCCGCGGCCGTATCTTCGATCCGTTCGTCACAACCAAGCCAATGGGTCACGGCACCGGCCTCGGCCTCGACATCGTCCGGCGTCTGGTGAGCCATAACGACGGCGAAATCGAAGTCGAATCGCGGCCTGGCCGTACCGAGTTCCGCGTGACGCTGCCGATCGCCGAGACGGCATCCGGAGAGCATTCGTGAACAAGCCCGTGATGCTGGTGGTGGACGACGACGCGCAGGTGCTCGCGGCCGTCCGGCGCGATCTGCGATCGCGATACCGGGACCGATACACCGTATCCAGTGCAACCTCGGGCGAGGAGGGTCTGGCGGCGGCGCGCGAGCTCAAGAGCCGCGGCGACTCGCTCGCGATCCTGATCAGCGATCAGCGCATGCCGGGCATGCCGGGCCACGAAGTGCTGGCGCGCTCGCGCGAAATCTATCCGGTGGCGCGGCGCGTGCTGCTCACGGCTTACTCTGACATCGACGCCGCCATCAAGGGCATCAACGAGGCGCACCTCGATCACTACCTGTCGAAGCCATGGGATCCGCCCGAGGAGCATCTCTATCCGGTGATCGACGAGCTACTCGACGCGTGGGAAGCGGAGTCGCTGCCTGAAGCCAAAGGGCTGCGGCTGGTCGGCCACCAGTGGTCACCTCGATCGCACGCGATCAAAGACTTCCTCGCCGGCAGCCTCTTGCCGTATCACTGGATCGACGTCGAGCGCGATCCCGAGGCGCGCGCGCTGCTCGACGCGGCGTCGGTGGGCGCCGAGCGCCTGCCGCTCTTGTTCTTCGAGGATGGTTCTTTCCTCAGCGATCCGGAGCCGCGGCAGGTCGCCGAGCGCCTTGGCCGGTCGCTGACAGCCGCCTACGACGTCTACGATCTGGTCATCGTCGGCGCCGGGCCGGCCGGCCTCGCGGCGGCGGTGTACGGCGCGTCGGAAGGTCTGCGCACGCTGCTCGTCGATCGCCATGCGCCGGGCGGCCAGGCCGGCACCAGCTCGCGGATCGAGAACTATCTCGGCTTCCCGGCCGGCGTCAGCGGCAGTGAACTCACGCGCCGCGCCCTGACACAGGCGCAACGGCTCGGCGCCGAATTTCTGGCGCCCCTCGAAGTGACCGGCGTCCGAATCGACGCGGGCTACAAGCATCTCGCGCTGGGCGACGGCCGCGAGATCGTCACTCGAACCATGCTGGCCGCGACGGGCATGCGCTATCGCGAGCACCCGGCTCCCGGCGTCGCCGAGCATTCGGGCGCAGGCGTTTACTACGGCGCCGCAACGACCGAGGCGCCGGCGTTCAGTGGCAGGCGCGTACTGGTGGTGGGCGGAGGCAACTCAGCCGGTCAGGGGGCGATGTACCTCTCACGCTTCGCGAAGGAGGTCCAGATTGTGGTGCGGCGCGAGAGCCTGCACGCCACGATGTCGCAGTACCTTATCGAGCAGATCGAGAAGACGCCGAACATCAGACTCCGGCCGCGCACCGAACTCGAGCGCGTCGAAGGCAACGGCCATGTGGAGCGTGTGGCGCTCAGTTCGGTCGACGATCCCACGACCTCGATCGAGGAGACCGATGCGCTGTTCGTGTTCATCGGCACTCGCCCCCTCACCGACTGGCTCCCGTCCGAGGTGCTGCGCGACGCGAAGGGGTTCGTCCTTACAGGCCGCGAGTTGATGGCGGCCGATGCCTACGAACGCACCTGGAAGGAGCCGCGCGAGCCGCTGCCGCTCGAGACGAGCGTGCCCGGTGTGTTCGCAGCCGGTGACCTGCGCGCGGGCGCCATGAACCGCGTCGCATCGGCGGTCGGCGAGGGATCGATGGTGGTCAGACTCGCACACGAGTATCTCGCGATGACCTGAACCTCTTGCAGTTACTTGCGCTGTAATTGCCCAGCGGGATGCGACAAATCGTCATCTCTCCCGACGGCGGCGCCGTTTGCGTGACGCTCAGGTAGTGGCTGGGATCCGCCTATCCTGCAACTTCAGGGTGTCGGCATCGAGTTCCAGCGACTCATCAAGACCGCAAAGGTCAAGCGTTACGCTGCACGGACTGAGGCACACATCCGCGACCATGCTGTTGCTGGCTGGCGTGCCCGCGAAAATCGTCAGCGAACGGCTGGGACATCGGAAAATCTCCGTCACGATGGATCTTTACTCGCACGCTTTGCCATCGATGCAGGAGACGGCGGCAGCCAAACTGAACGCGGTGCTGCACGATTGACGTAGCTTCCGGATCGCTACCGAGTGAGACGATACGAGGCAGTACCGAGAAGGTACGAAGGGAAGGACTAAAGACCGAAAACGCGAACAAAACCGGACGACACCGCACGAGACAGCACCATCCATCACACCTGTGCCAGAATCACCTGTTTATCTTAATGGGCAAATTCGTCGATCGACTGCGCACCCTCGCGCTGGCGTGGGGTGCGCCCGGGCTCTTCGCGGTGGCGTTTCTCGATTCGTCGATCCTTCCGCTTCCAGGCATCACCGATCTCCTCGTCATCGTGCTCATTACTCGCGACAAGGATCGCGCGATCCCCTACGTAATCGCCGCCATCGCCGGTTCCGTGCTCGGCTGCGTCGCGACGCACGCGATCGGTCGCGCAGGCGGAGAAGCCCTCATCCGGCGTCAGTTCGCCGGACCGCGCGTCGAGCGGGCGACGGAGATTCTGCGACGGTACGGTGTGATGTCGGTGCTCATCCCCTCGCTGCTGCCACCGCCCGCGCCGTTCAAGATCTTCATTTTGCTGGCCGGTGTCATTGGCATCAGCGCCCTGCGCCTGGCGACCGCCATCACCATCGGCCGCGGCATTCGATACACGGCGCTCGGGTTTCTGGCCTACCGATACGGCGAGACTGCGGCCGACTACCTGGCCGACCACGGCGCGCAGGCGTCGCTCATCCTGATCGGCGTCCTCGGTGCCGGGTTCTTGGCTTTTCTCCTCTGGCGCAAAGCGCAAGGGGACAAGAACCGATAAAATGTCCGCAGTGGCCGTGATCGACCTGAGCGTCGTCATCCCGGTGCGCAACGAGGCCGCGTCGCTGGTCGAGCTGCATCGCGAGCTGACCGACACGCTCACGCGCTGGGGTCGCTCCTTCGAACTCATCCTGATCGACGACGGAAGCACCGACAACAGCTTCGAGATCATGGCGCGGATCCAGGCGATGGACCCGCGCGTGCGCGTGATCCGCTTCCGTCGCAATTTCGGTCAGACGGCGGCGTTCGCCGCGGGGTTCGACTACGCGCGGGGACGACTCATCGCGACCTCGGACGGCGATCTCCAAAACGACCCAGCCGACATCCCGTTGATGGTCGACCGCATCGATGAGGGCAACGACATCGTCTGCGGCTGGCGGAAGGATCGCAAGGATGCGTTCGTGTCCCGCCGCCTGCCGTCGACGCTCGCGAACGGACTCATCTCGCTGGTCACGGGCGTACACCTGCACGACTACGGCTGCTCTTTGAAAGTCTTTCGCGCCGAGATCGTGAAGGGGATGCGGCTCTACGGCGAGATGCATCGGTTCCTGCCCGCGATTGCGAGCGAACAGACGTCGAGCATCGTGGAGATGCCCGTCAACCACCGGCCGCGGAAGTACGGGCGATCCAAGTACGGGATCGGCCGGACGACACGCGTGATGCTCGACCTCCTGACCGTCAAGTTCCTCCTGAGTTATTCGACGCGTCCTCTGCAGTTCTTCGGGTTGATTGGAGGCGTGGTCGGCCTGGTGGGCGCGGGCATCAGCGGCTGGCTGGCCTACCAGCGGCTGATCGGCGCAGAGTCCCTGTCCAATCGACCCCTGCTCCTCCTGGGCATCCTGCTCATCGTCACCGGGGTCCAGCTCGTGACAATAGGGCTGGTAGCCGAAATCCAGGCCCGGACCTACCACGAGTCCCAGGGCAAGCCGACCTACGTCATTCGCGAAATCCGGCAGACCGCCATCGACGACCGCATCGCCAACTCCCTTTCCTGACAGTTTTCCGTTACAATTGATCCTTACGGTTTCAAAAGGCCTGAAAGTCGGGCAAACGACGGTCTAACCGTCCACGCGCCACTCGTCCCAGAGGCGCGGGTCCGAGATCAACAAGGGGAGTGCGTGGTAGGGGTTCATGAATAAGAAGTGCCTAAGTGTATTCAGCACGCTCGCAGCCATCGTCATGACGACGGCCTGCACGAAGAGCAGTCCAACCCGGCCGACCGACACGGGAGCCTCCGACGAGGTCTCGAGCATCCTGGATGCGAAGAGCGGGGTCACGTTGACCACTCCGCAGCCCATTTCGCCGGTACCCGGCCACCGGCTGAAGTTTGCGGAGCAGCCCGTCACGTTGACCGTCAAGAACGGCGTCACGACCGGGTCGACTCCTCTGACCTACACCTTCCAGGTCGCGAGCGACGCGGCGTTCGGTGCGATCGTGTTCTCGCGCGAAGGGGTTCCGGAAGGCGCCGGACAGACCGCGCTGACAATCGACAAGCTCGCGGGGAACAAGGATTACTACTGGCGGTCGCGCGCGTCCGCCGGCACCGTGGCCGGATTGTTCTCGACCATCCGGACCTTCAACGTGGGACCGGAAGTCGTGCTCCAGGCGCCGACGATCACGGCACCGACAAATGGCGGACAGCTTTCGAGCCAGGCGCTGCTGATCGTCAACAATGCCCCACGGACGGGTCCCGCCGGTGCACTGACCTACCGCTTCGAGATCTCGGACTCGTCGTCCTTCGGAAACCTCGCCTTCGTGGCGCCCAACGTCGCCGAGCAGGCCAATCAGACCAGCGCCCGCATGGACGCCAACCTGACGACAAACGGCACTTACTACCTGCGAGTAAGGGCATCGGACAACTCCAACGGCATCGTCGGTCCCTACTCATCGACCGTCCAGTTCAGGTATGTGCCGTTCGATCTGAGCCAGGCCATCATCGTGAACTCGCCGCCGGATCTTGCGGTCTGGCCCGAAGGCGCGAAAATCACGAGCATCGATTTCACCGGTGACGCCTTCGAGGTCGATTTCGACCGCCGAACAGGGCCGGACCGTTGGCCTGACATGATTCCGGCGGGATGCCAGGCGTCCGTTGCAGTACACGCTCGGCATGTGCGTGAATCCGCATGGGAACCAGTGGTACTGCTCGGGCGTGGTGCAGTTCTGGTACGGACGCGCAGCTCTCCGACTCCACGCCGCCGAGCTACGTTGGCGTGAATTGGTTCTACGATCCGGCCCGCTGGGGGCCGATCAACTACTACCAGCCACAGGACGGCGAACTCGTCGGCCTCTGCGTCGGGGCGGGCAACCTCCGCGACGGGAACAACATCACACGCGCGACGTGTCCCGCCGTGTGCGAGCGCTCGAACATCGCGCTGATTCCGTGGACGAACGGCGGCGGCATCAGCTACGTGTTCTCGGCAGCCGGAAAAGTGCTGACGAGGAAGCGCTAGCGATCGGGCGGGACCGCAAAGCGGAAGTGTTTCCGCACTTGGCGATTCGAACGGGCCTGGGAGTCAACACGACTTCCGGGCCCGTTGTTTGTTGGAGCGATCGGCTTCAGCCGAGCGATCAGTCGCCGTTCCGTTGATGGCGCGCGAAGGCTTCAGCCGAGCGCCCGCGCGCGGTATCCTATCGGTCCAGATGTTAGCGACAGATTCGCTCGCCGGCGAAGGCGTGCCGGCCGGCGCCGCTCCGCGTCCCATCGCGCGGCTGATCCTGATCGCGTTCGCGGTTGCCTCGGTGGCCGTCGGCGTCGCCGCCACGGTCGTGATCCTCAGCACGGTCCGGCCTCGCACGACGCCGATCCCGCTGACGTTCTGGGCCGCCGTCGGCCTGGGCGCGCTCGTGACCTGCGCCAGCCTGGGTCTTCGAACGATTCGCTGGGTGTTCCTGCTGCGACGCACGCACGTCCGCGTTCCCCTGGGAGACGCCTGCATCGGCTATCTGTCGGGATTCAGCCTGCTGTTCGTCCCTCTGCTTGTCGGCGAAACGGTGGTCCGCGCATCGGTCCAGCGGTCGCGCGCCGGCGTCCCGTTCGCGACGACCACCGTCGTGAATCTCTGGGAGCGTCTGCTGGATGTGTCCGCGCTGGCGTTCATCGCGGCGGTCAGCGGGTCGATGCTCGGGGGACCTGCCGTCGCGATTCTGCCGCTGACGATCGTGGCGGTGACGCTGACGAGTTCGTTCCGCCGATTCGCGCTGATGACGGCCGTTCGCGTCGCGAACGCAGTGGTTCGAAGAGTCTCCGGTACGGACCGCGAAGCGCAGGCGGAGGACGTCGACGGATTGGCCGGTCACGCGGCATGGCTTCCGGCGTTTCTGGCCAGCGTGGCCGCGTGGCTGCTGCCCGCGATCGCCCTCTGGGCCATCGTGTCGAGTCTGTCGGGAAGCTTTGCCTTCGTCCGTGCCCAGTTCGCGTATGCCTCGTCCGCACTCAGCGGCGGTCTGATGCTCGCGCCCGGCGGCATCCGCGTCGTCGGCACGTCGGTCCTCGCATTTCTAAGTGGAAGCGGCGTCTCTGAATCGGATGCGGCGATTGCCGTACTCGCCACGCGCATCGTGACGGCGGGGCTGGCCGCCATGCTCGGTGGCATCTTCGTGTGGGTGCACGTGCGGACCCGCGTACAGTCCGCCGCCCGGCACTTCGACCAGATCGCGTACGCCTACGACACCCAGATCCCGCGCGCGCAGCGCGACGCGCTTCTCGCCCGCAAGACCAGTCTGATGCGAGACGCCCTCCAAGCGTTCGGCGTCGGCGCGGACGGCCTGGACGTCGGATGCGGTCAGGGTTGGTACATCGCGAAAATGCGCCAGCTGGGATTCAACGTGCACGGCATCGACGAGTCGGCGGGGCAGGTCGCGCTGGCCCGGCGCCACGTCGACGATCCGAACATCATCGTGGAAGGCTCAGCCCTCCGAATCCTGGTTCCGGACGCGTCGTACGACTTCGTGTACTGCATCAACGTGCTCCATCACCTCGCGTCGGTCGACGAGCAGCGCGCGGCCTTCGCCGAACTCCTCCGCGTGCTCCGCCCGGGCGGGCTCGTCTTCGTGCACGAAATCAACACGCGAAACGTGCTCTTCCGGTTTTACATGGGCTACGTCTTTCCGTCGCTGAACTGTATCGACGAAGGCACCGAGCGATGGCTGCTGCCGCACCGGCTCGGCATGTACAGTGATGCGCCGCTGGTGGCCACGTCGTACTTCACCTTCATGCCCGAGTTCGTGCCAGCGTTCGTGCTGCGACTGTTTCGGCCCGTCGAAGCCGTCCTCGAAGCATCGCCATTCCGAATCTATTCCGCGCACTACATGGCCGTGCTGCGGAAGCCCGCGCTCGTCGTGTGAAGTCCGCTCCCGCGTGGCTCGCCGTTGAGGTAGGGGCGGTCGCGGCGATGCTGTGGCTGATTCCGGCGTCGGTGCAGATCACGCGTTGGCCGGCCAGCGGACCGGTTCGAATCGCCTATCTCGCGCCGTTGTCGCGACTGTACCTGGCAATCGCTGTCGCGGCTGTGGCGTTCGGAGCGCTCGCCATTCTGTGGCGCGTTCTCGGCCGAAGCGTCGACAATCTTATCCGCACGCTGACGCCCACACTCTGGCTCTGGCTGTGGGCCGTGCCCTTTTTCCCCTGGCTTCCCGATCGTGCCCCCCTGTTGCTCGTCCTGGCCGGCCCGGCTCGATGGGTCGTGGTGGCGGTCGCCGCCGCCGGCGTGCTCTTCACCAGGAACCCTTTCCTTCTCGAAACACTTGCCCGCGCGGCTGCGCCACGACGCTCACTCGTGCTGCTGGTCAGCTTCGCGTTGTACGCGTCGCTCGGCCTGCGCTCCCTGCGGGACGTCGGTTTGAACGGCGACGAGCCCCACTACCTGATCATCACGCAGAGCCTGCTGGCCGATCGCGACCTCGACATCGCAAACAACCACGAGCGGCGCGAGTACCGATCGTTCTTCCCAGGTGAGCTGCGACCCGATCTTCTGCGTCTTGGCGTTCGCGGTGAGACCTATTCAATCCACGCGCCGGGGCTGCCTGCGCTCCTGTTACCCGCATACGCTGCGTACGGCGCCCGCGGCGCCGTGCTCTTCGTCGCGTTTCTCGCCGCGCTGACCGCGCTCGCCGTTTTCAACCTTGCCACGAAGCTGGCGGGAGCGACTTCCGGAACGATCGCGTGGCTGGCCACGTGCTTTTCGGTACCGTTCGTACCGCACGCCTGGCTGATCTACCCCGAGCTGCCCGGGGCGCTCGTCGTCGCGTGGGCCGCGCTCTGGTTGTACGCAGCCGCCCGCGGCGCCGCGCACGTTGTTCCTGCACGGGGTCGCGCTGGCGGCGCTGCCATGGCTGCATACGAAGTTCGTCGTGTTCGTGGCCGCCTTCGTGTGTTTCGAACTCTCGCGGATGTGGCCGCGACTGAAGCGGGGCCTCGCGCTGCTTCTTCCGATCGCCATCTCTGGTGCGACCTGGGTGCTTTCCTTCTACTGGATGTACGGTGAGTTCAACCCCGAAGCGCCGTACGGGACCTACACGCGGATGTTCGTCCTGGCGAGCAACATCCCGCGCGGTGTGCTGGGATTGTTGTTCGATCAGAAGTTCGGCATTCTGGTCTTCAGTCCCATCTACCTCCTGGCCATCGTCGGCGCGTGGACGTGGCTGCGCGATCCGTCGACTCGACTCTACGCCGCCGCATTGACGCTGACTGCGGTCACCTACGTCACCAGTGCGACCCGCTTGTACATGTGGTGGGGAGGGACGAGTCCGCCAGCGCGTTTTCTCGTCCCGATCGTGCCGCTACTGGCACCATTGATAGCAGTCGCCGCCTCACACGCGCGCGGAGTCATCGCGCGAGGCGCCCTCGTCGCGACACTCGTCGCGACGATTGCTCTGACCACGGTGACGCTCGGTTCCCCGGCCGAAGTGCTCCTCTACAGCTACCCGCACGGCGTGTCGTCGCTCGTCAAGGCCGTGCAGGGCAGTGCTCCGCTGGACGTCTCGCTTCCGACCTTCACCGAGGAAAACTGGCGCGCCCCGATTGGCGCGCTGTTGCCGTGGCTTCTCGCCGTGGCCGCCGTGATGTCAGCTCTCGTGATCTCGGTTCGCCGCGGCTGGCTCCGCTCGGTGTTCTGGACGGCGACGACGGGTGGCGCGGGCCTGCTGCTGGTCGCGGCGCTCGCATTCGGCGTTCGACCGGTGCCGAATCGCCAGGCTGTCACGGTCCGCGGTCAGCTGTCGCTGATGCGTGGATACGATCCGGCGCGGCTGCGAGCCGTCGATGTCAGCCACGTGACGCGACTCGACGAGAGGGCAGTGCTCGCCGCCGCGGCGCTGACGCTTCAGCGTGGAGGCCAGGAGGACGTCGCGAATCCGCGGGTGCTCGAGGGTCCGTTCGAACTGCCGGAAGGCACCTACGAAGCACGCGTGTACTTCGCCGGCGACGCCGCCCCTGCAACCGAGGCGTTCGTCGCGTTGACCGACGATGTCGTGCTCGCGCGGACGACGGCTCCGGTGACGAATCCGGCAGTGCTGGCCTTCGATCTTCCGATTCGCACGCGCGCGTTTGTCGGCGTCAGCGATGCTGGCGCCGCGCGCGCCGTGAGTCGCATCGAGATCCGGCCGTTGGCGCTCGTGCCCGGGCCGGCGCAGGACGCCGAAGCGTGGCACATCGTTGAACCGGTCGACGGCGCCATTCGGGGGTTCATGGCGTACACGGACGACCATACCTACCCGGAGAAAGGCGTCTTCTGGACGCGCGACTCTGAACAGGGAAGTGTCGTGGTCGCGACGGCCGGCGCGAGCACCCTGCGTCTCGTACTGCACGTCGGACCGACCGGCGGGAGCGTCGCGCTGAACGTCGGCGGACGCGCCATGGACTTCGAGCTGCAACCGAACGAAACCCGGGAGCTCTCGTTTCCTCTGGCGCCAGGGACCAGACGCGTCGCGGTCTCGGCGAGGGCGGCCCGTTCGTTCAGGCCCGCCGACGTCGATCCCGAGATCCGACGACCGGCGCCTCCTGGGCTGCCAGGTTCGCCCGCTCCTTTCCTGATTCGCCTCCCCCTAAACTCCTGGCGGCACGCGCCGATATGCAAAGGTGTGCAGCGGTGGGTGCCTATGAAGACAGCTGATCCGTACCTCGTCGTCCGTTCGCTGGCCCTCCTTACTGCGGTGGTCAGCGGCGGCTGCGAAGTCTCGAAGAGCTCCAATCCGCTCAGCCCAACCGTGGCGGGCCCGATTCCAGGCGTCACGATCAGCGCACCGACGCCGGTCGAGCCGGCGATGGGCCAGAAGATCGAAGCGGACAAGCAACCGATCACCCTGACCGTCCAGAACGCGACGACCACCGGCGTGCGGCCGCTCAGCTACGCCTTCGAGATCGCCACCGACGTGAAATTCGCCCATAAGGTGTTCACGCGCGACAAGGTCACGTCCGGGGAGGGCGGTAAGACCAGCTTTCGTCTGCCGGACGCGCTGGCCACCGGGCGCACGTACCTACTGGCGCGCGCTCGCCCAGGACGGTGCGAACACGGGCGACTACGCAGACGGCGTCAGCTTCGACGTCTACACACCAATCGTCATCAATGCACCCACCCTGCTGTCGCCGGCCGAGAACTCGACGGTCAACACGGTCCGGCCGCAGTTCACCGTGGCGAACGCCACACGGACCGGACCCGTCGGCGCGATCGGCTACTTCTTCGAGCTCAGTGACGATTTTTCCTTTGCCACACGTGTGGCGACGCTGACGACGGGAGAGACGGCCGGGCAAACGACGTTCAACCTCGCCGCCGATCTCGCATATTCGAAGACCTACTACTGGCACGTCCGCGCGTTCGACCCGACGACCAGCGGGCCGTGGGCCCGTGTGTTTGCATTCAGCACGCCGGCTCAACCCGTCGAGACGCCGACCAATCCGAACCCGGGCGGCCCGGTGGCTGCGGACGCCTTCGACTTGCGCTTTGCCCAAATCCACGCCTCGCCCACCGGCGTCGTGAACTGGCCGGTGACGACGACGATTACGTCGCTGTCGGTGCGGCCGGACGGCGTGTCGGTGGAATTCTCGAAGAAGTCGGGACCGGGCCGGTGGCCGGACGTCATTCCTCCCGGCTGGAGCGGGGCGCTGCAGTACACGCTCTGGATCGCGATGAACCTCGGCGGCCAGTGGCACACGTGCAGCCCGATCGAGTTCTGGTACGGCCTCGAAGCCGGCGGCGGCGACATCACGGTCAACAATCAGATTGCGGCGAACTGGACGTACTACTGCGGGCCGATGGCGCGGCAGCCCCAACCTGGAGAGATGGTGGGGTTCTTCGTGACCGCCGGGGATCAGCGGCTGAAGGACGCCGCGATCGTTCACGAGCGTTCCAACACGGTCGTCATCCCGTTCCCGGCGTCTTCCGGTCGGACGTTCCCGTTCTAGTGGATCTGACTCGGGATCGGCGGGCGGTGCTCGCCCTCGCGCTCGGGCTGCTGGCAGCGCAGTGCAGCAAGCCGACCGCGCCGACGCCGCCCGTCGATCAGTCTCCGGACGGACCGACGATCACGTGCCCGGCGGCCCCGCCGCCGGTCGTGTCTCCGAACAGTCTGGCCGTGCCGGTTCAGTACGGCAGCGCCGTGAGCAGCGGCGGAGCGCCCGCGGTGTCGGTTGCGTGTGCTCCGCCAAGCGGCGCCACCTTCGCCGTCGGCTCAACGACGGTCACATGCACCGCCGTCGACGCCCGACAGCGATCGAGCTCGTGCACGTTCGTCGTGCAAGTGCAGGCGCCGCCGAAAATCAGCGTGACGAGGTTCGTGGCCTTCGGCGACAGCATCACCTGGGGCGAAGACGGGCGCGATACCAGCCTGTCGCCTGAAGGCTTCGGTGTCCTGCTGCCGAAGGCCCGTTTTCCGACGTCGCAGACATATCCCGGAGCGCTCCAGATCGCGCTCCAGACCCGCTATGCGAGCCAGACGATTCAGGTCGGCAATGCGGGCCAATCAGGTGAGAAGGCTGGCACATCGGAGACGATCACACGGTTCTCAGGCGCCACGCGGATCGTGGACGTCGTCCTGCTCATGGAGGGGACCAACGATCTGGGCGACCGCGATTCGCGGGACATCCCCCCGGCGATCGCCAGTCTGCGCGCGATGATTCAGGACGCGAGGAGCCGCGGCCTTCGCGTGTTTCTGGCGACCGTCCCGCCGATGGTGCCGGGCGGCCCGCGGGCACTCGCCTGGAGTCTCGTTCCGACTCTGAACGACTCGATTCGCAGCCTCGCCGCGTCGGAAGGCGTCGCGCTCGTCGATGTGCACGCCGCGCTGGCAGCAAATACGGCGCAGTACATCGGCTTCGACGGGCTGCACCCGTCCGCGGACGGCTATGCGAAGATCGCGGACACGTTCTTTGCCTCGATCAAGGCCGCACTCGAAGTGCCCGTGGCGAACGCGACGAGCTACGCCTCCGTTCCCCTTCCTCTGCGCCGGCGCCGGTAGCACGCGGCTGGCGGTCGTCCGCTTTGCTGCGGTATCGTGTAATCTCGGTTTGTCTATAAAGAGTTCGTTCGTGGCCGTGGGTGCTGTCATCCTTCTGGCTGGCGCGGCCGGCTGCAGCCCGTCGAGTCCCACGCCCGTCGATCCGTATCCCAACGGTCCTACGATCCTCTGTCCGGCAGCGCCACCGCCGGTCGTGTCGATCAACGCGCAGCCGGTGTCCGTGCAGTACGGCACGCCTTCGGCAACCGGCGGCGCGCCGCCTGTCGCCGTCTCCTGCGCACCGGTCAGCGGATCGCTGTTCTCCATTGGGACGACCAAGGTCACGTGCACGGCGGTCGACTCGCGCCAGCGGAGCAACACGTGCAGCTTCGACGTGGTCGTCCAGGCGACGCCCGTCATCTCGATGACGCGGTTCGTGGCGTTCGGTGACAGCATCACCTGGGGCGAGGACGGGGATCCCTCGGTGGTCTGCGGGAGCAACAACAACGTGGCCCCGCAATCGTTCGGCCCCATTCGTCCGCGCGTGCAGGTACAACCGGAAAGCGTTCAGTACCCCGGATCGCTGCGACAGAAACTCGCGGCCCGGTACACGACACAATCAGGCCTGCTGTTCGTGGACAACGCAGGACAGCCGGGCGAACCCGCCGCTCCATCGAGCACGCTTGGCCGCTTCCAGTCGGTGCTGCGCTCCAAGCCGTACGAAGCGGTTCTCCTGATGGAAGGGACCAACGACATCTTTTACGGCGATCCGACCCAAATCGCGCCAGCCATCAGCGGCCTGAACGCGATGATCAGCGAGGCGAAACGCCAGCGGGTTCGGCCGTTTCTCGCCACCGTCCCGCCGATGGTGCCGGGCGGAGCGCGCGCGTGCGGCAACAGGCTGGTCGCGCCGCTCGACGATCAGATCCGCGCACTGGCTGCCGCGCAGGCCGTGACGCTCGTCGACGTGTACACAGGTATGGGAAGCGCCTACGCGCAGTACATCGGGCCGGATGGGCTCCACCCGAACGTCGCCGGCTACGAGAAGATCGCGGACATCTTCTTCAACGTCCTGAAGGGGACGCTGGAAGTCACCGCGACGCCGACCGCCACGCGGTTCGCAATCCCGTCGTCAGCATCGCCGCGCTCACCAGTTCGCCCACGACGGTAGCCAGCGCGGCGCCGCTGCCGCCGTAACGGGGAATCACGAACAGATTCAGAGCGACGTTGACAGCCAGGCCGACGAGCGCCGTGCGCGCGAGCAGCCGTTCGCGGTCCACCGAAATCGCGATCGCATGCAGAATCCAGATGACGAACACAATCGGCAGCCCGAGGCAGAGGATTCGAAACGCGGGCGTCGCCGCCGCATAGTCGGCGCCAAAGAGCAGGACGAGCAGGGGGGTCGCGAGCACGTATCCGGCCCCGCCCACGATAATCGCCAGGCCCGCCGACCCGAGCGCTCCCCGCAAAGACATGACGCGGTGACGTGTTGGATCCGACACGAACAGTGCTGAAAGCCTGGGCGTCAGGACCGCGGAGATCGCCATCGGCGCGTACGTGAAGCCCTGGTACACCTTGTACGCCGCCGCGTACAGTCCGGTCTCGGCGTCGGTTCGAAGCACGCCCAGCATCACGCCGTCCACGTACGAATAGAGATTGAGCACAACGAGGAAGAACCCGAGCGGCAGCGCCGTGGCGTGGAGTTCACGCCAGACCTGGCGGTCGTACCGGAAACCCACACCGCCCAGGCGCGTCTGCGTGATGAGGACGGCAATCACCAGCGCGGCACCGCGCGCGATGACGAAGGCGATCGCGAGTCCGCGAAGGCCACCTCCGCCGACGAGCGCCACGATGCCGAACGCGAGCAGCAGTCCGCGATCCGCGATGACCACGAGGCTGTCCCAGCCGAAGTGCTCGAGTCCCTGGAGCACGCCGCGGATGGTCAGCATGTAGGAGCGGAACACGAGCGAGCCGCCGATCAGGTAACAGGCCATCCGGACGTCGGGCTCCGGCCGCAGGATCGTCGCCGTCAAGGCCAGGGCGGCGAGCGCGCCGAACGCCCACACAAGCTTGATGGCCAGCGTGTGTTGCAGCAACGCGGACGCCCGCGTACAGGTCCCGCGCGACCGCCCGAATCGTCACCTGATGCAGGCCGAAATCCATCGCCGTCTCGAAGATGCCGCCGAGCAGCAGCGCGAACGCGAACTTCCCGAACTCGACTTCACCGAGCACACGGCCGGCGACGATCATCAGCACGAGCAGCAGGGCGGCCGTGCCGGACGAAACAGTCGAGTAGGCGAAATTGCGCAGCATCAGCTGGCCTTGCGCGCGGCGACGTAGAAGTTGGTGCGCCACGACGGCGGCAGCCGATCCGGATTGACCACACGAAGGGCAAGCAGGCCGATGCCTCCGGTGTACCTGCCCACCTTCGCTCGGAAGAAGTCGTTGACGACGGGAACGTCGTAGGTGTTTGGCTCGAAACCGAGCCGCCGGAGCCGCGCGTTCAATTCGCCGAGCGTGTGAAGCGAGCAGTGTTCCTCTCGAAACCGCGTGAAGCTCCGCCACCGGATCGTCTCGAAGACCGTGTTCGTCCACTTATTGGGCGTCTGAATCAGGTACGAGCCGCCCGGACGGAGCACGCGTCGCACCTCGGTCAGATGCGCATCACTGTCCGGGATGTGCTCGAAGACATCGAAGCTCGCCACCACGTCGAACATCGCGTCGGCAAACGGCAGCGCAGTGCCCGCGACTCGTTGGATCGGCAACGGCCCGAAGAAGCGGTGTGCCTCGTCGATCAGCTCCTGCCGCAGCTCCACGCCCTCGGCGCGAACACCGCGCGCGATCAGTTCGTGCAGGAGCGAGCCCGTGCCGGTACCGATCTCGAGGACGTGCGATCCGGGAGACAGGAGCCTCGTCGCATCGATGAACCTGAGGTTCGCCTCGAGATTTCCGAACTGCTGGGGGGCGTCTGCGGTCATCTCAGAGAACGAAGATCAGCAGGAGGGCTGCCAGCCAGAGGACGGCAAGCGGCAGCAGACTCGCGCGCCCGTGCAGTCCCGCCACCTCGCCGAGGTTCCAGGCCGCGTGCGGAATCTGGCGTCCGCGCATTTGATCGGGCGACGCGGATCCGTGCACGAACGTCTGGTGGTTCAGCGACAGATCGCCGTCACGAAATGCCGGCCAGAGCAACTCGCGCATCGGGGCGCGGTAAGACGAGGGCGGCTGCGGAGTGGTCGAGACGGCGACGAGGGTGACGGCAACGCCCCAGATCCAGCCGGCCATCAGGAGGCCCCGTACGGCGCGCCGACCAGGCTCCCACAACGGTGGCAGACCCAGCGCCATGAAGGGCAGCGCGGGCGTCACCTGGCGCGGCGCGTACGACCAGCCACCCTCCCAGTAGAAATACGAGGCATTCAGCAGGAGGTAATACGCGCCGATGAACATCGCCACGATCGCCGGCATCCGTCGGTGAGGATCGCGCGCGAGCACGACCAGTCCAACGGGCGCCACCACCAGGAGCGGACTGAGCGGCAGCAGACCCCGATATTCGCCCACGAGCAGCTCGCGAACGCGCCACCACTGCGGATACGTGATGCCGAAGAAGCCCGTGCGCAGATGCTCGAACCCCTCCTCGCTCGCGTAACCCAGATGCAGCGGAGAATCGAAGGCGAGCGTGTTGTAGGCGAAGAGCACACCGGCGCACGCCAGAGCCGGCACGATGAAAGCGACAGCCACCTGCTGAAACCCCGGCTGTCCGCGACGAAACGCCTGGCCGAGCGCGATGGCCGTGACGACGAAGACGGGGATCGCGGCCTGGAACTCGCTGAGAACGGCCAGGCCGCATCCAAGCCCCGCGGCGAACGCGAGAGCCGTACGGCGACGGCCTGCCGCATCCGGCAGCGAAAAGGTCGCGGCGTACGCGACCATCAGGCTGCCCGCCGTTACGCCGTGTGACATGAACAGCGTCGCGTAGCTCCAGGCGGGTCCGGCCAGTCCATACGCGGTCGCGGCGAACAGCGCCGCGCCGGTCGAAAATCCCCACTGGCGGGTCAGCAGAAAGACGGTGAGCGCGGCCAGCGCCGTGAAGACACCGGCGCTCGTCACCGCCGCGACGTACGACGTCCACGCAATACCCGGGAACGATTCGGGATCGACGCCGGCGGCGCGCGAGATCGCTCGCGCTGCCGCCACCGTGGGAACGACCATCAATGAAGTGCCGGGCGGCTTGTCGGAGTAATAGTGATCGCGCCAGAGCGCCTTGTCGCCGGTGTGGAGCTGGTAGGCGTCGATTTGCAGCGTGTGGCGTTCGAGAATCGCGCGCACGAGCGCGAAGCGTGAATTCTGATTCCATCCGCCCGCCTGATAGAAGTAGGCGTACGACGCGACCAGTCCGATCGTCATGACGATGGCCACTCGCGTCGTCGATTGGCGGTCCAGAGACCTCATCGCGTTCCGTTTGTCGCCAGCTCGCGGATGAGTGCGGCGAACTGGGAAAACACGACGCGTTCGTCGTACTGCCGCTCGACTGACGGCCGCGCCGCTCGGGTCAGTCTCGCTCGCCGGACCGGATCGGTCACGACGCTGCGCAGGCCTTCCGCAAGGGCGGCCGGCTGTCGGGGCGGACACGTCCGACCATTGACATCGTCGATGACGAAATCGACGAGTCCGCCGACCGCCGACGCGACGACCGGCACCCCGCACGCCAGCGCTTCAACGGCTGAAAGTCCCATGGCCTCGAAGTGCGACGGCTGCGCGCAGAGGTCGGCGCCATGCATCATGGAGGGCACGTCGTCGGTCGCGCCGACGAACCGAACCGACTCCTGGAGGCCGTGACGCTCGGCGAACGCGCGCGCCTCGGGTCCGACGTTCCACGCGTGGCCGTCCATGTCGGGACCCGCCACGATGAGAGTCGCCTGGCCGCCGAGGGCAAGCAGGCGCCACGCCTCCATCAAGTCCATGAGGCCCTTCTCGCGACTCAGCCTGCCGACAAAAACGCACACGACGGTACTATCCGACACGCCGAACCGGTGTCGGGCCACCGCGCGCTCGTCAGCCGTCGGCGGGCGAAAGCGGGCCATGTCGATGGCGTTGGGGAGAAAATGCACACGCGCACGCGGGACCCCTCGTGCGAGCGCCTCACGTTCGATCGTCCGCGCGATACAGGCGATCGCATCCGCACGACAGTAGAACGAGCCAAGAATGCTCTTGATCGCCGAAGTCCCGACTTCTTCGGTTCCGTCCGGCCTCAGGACGCCGGTGGTCTGTGGCTGCGCGATCACCGGGTGACGCGTGATCGACCGGGCGGCGATCGCGCCAAGACCGACGCCGCGACAGTCGATCGAAGCGACGACGTCGTACTCATGGCGGTGCGCCAGCAGCCAGGACGCGACGGCGGGGAGCATGCGCCACTTGGCGCCCGGCGAACGGGGACCGAGCGGACCAATCCGGAGGATGGTGGCGCCATCGAGCGCCTCCCGCTCCGGCAAGTCGGGCGTCAGGCGCTTGGTCAGCACGGTGATGCCGAAACCGGCGGCCGCCAGGTACCGGGCGAGACGCTCGGCATTGCTCTCGACACCTCCGACGATCGGTCTGAAGAACGGCGTCAGGACGACCGCCCGCGGCGTCATGACGCGGAATCGTGCGCCTGCGTCGCGCGGTCGGCCGTGCGTCGCGCTCCGGCCAGCACGGTATGCTGCAACAGGCTCCAGTAGCCTCGCAGCCAGCCCTCGTAGGCGCGCTTTCCAAACCGCACGAGCGGGTGGCTCGCCAGATCGTCGCGAATGATCAGGCTGTCGGCGCGAAGAAGGGCGGCGTCCGGCACCACGCGGATTCTTCTGGTGATCGCCCGGTCGCGGCCGAGCGTCGGAAGCATCCGGATCAGTCCGCCAACGGCCTTCCAGTAGATCGCACCATGCCCCTTCGCGTGCAGCACGAGTGCCTGCAGGGGCTCGTGAATCGCGAGGCACGGCAGGATGAGCACGAGCGTGCTCAGCTGATAGTTCTTCAGCATGAAGTGCCAGCGATTGCGAATCTGATAGTAGAACAGCCACGTTCCGCGCGGCCGGCTGTGGTGCAGGACGAGCGCAGACGGAAGCTCGCGAATCGTATAGCCGGCAAGACGGATCCGGTGCGTGAAATCGCCGTCCTCCTTGCCGATGAAGTAGCGTTCGTCGAACAGGCCGACGTCGATCGCGGCCGCGCGGTCGAGAAGGAGGCCGCACGTCGGTGCGACCCCGATGTCCCGGGGGAGCGGCCCGCGTTCCCGCAGCGGGCGATCCAGCCACGGGTTGATCGCCTCGCAGATGAAATGCAGACTGCCATCCGCGTATTGAATCGTGTCCGGCGCGCCGACGTGAACGACGATCGGGCTGCCGATCTTGATGTTCGGGTCTTCCGCCATCGCCGCTCGCAGCAGCTGGATTGTGTCGGGTTCGACCTGGACGTCCGCGTCCATCAGAAACACGAACGGGAACGGACTCTCGCGGATCCCGACGTTGCGCCCCGGACTCGGGCCGTCGTTTCGATCCAGCGTTCGAATCGAAATCTCAGGAAAATCGCGGCGAAGCCAGTCGACCGTCCCATCGGTGCTGGCGACGTCGACGACCAGGATCGACGAGCGCGGGCATCCCGCCGCGTCGAGGGAGGCCATCGTGGCGGTCAGCTTGTCGCGGTTGTTGTGGCAGACGATCGAGACGCCAACGTCGGCGGGGAATGGACTCAACGACGCTCGGCTGACGCCGTCGCGCTCCACGTACGACATCAAGCCGTCCCGCTCCAGATGCGGCGCCGGCGGCCGGGCAGGCGGAAGATGTACTTGTTGGGCAGGCGCTTGAGCCAGTACCGGTCGTCGCCCCTTCTGACGGCGTGTACGCCGCGCAGCCGATTCGCGAATGCCGTCGCGAATCCGAGGCGCTTCAGAGCGCCGACGGTGTCCTCGCTCGACACACCCCAGGGCAGACACACGTGGTTCACCGTATGCGTTCGCAGTCGATCGTTCAAGACCGCCCGACCGCGTTCCAGTTCCTCGTCGATCGCCGCCCGGCGCGCAGCCGAGGACTCGACGTGCGAGGGTGCATCGCGCGCGATGGCGTCGAGTTCTGCACGCCAGTTCGGCCTGTCGAAAAATCGTCGCCCGCCCGCGCCCGCCACGTGTGCGAGGCATCGAGGCTGAACAGCTGGATCGACGGAAACCTGCAGGCCGCCGGACATGCGCGAGCGAGCCGCGTAGAGCGGCGCACCCAGGTCGTCCGGCGAGATGAATCGCAGGGCCGGCGCGTCCGTCGTCCGCGGTCTGTTGAGCAGGGGAGTCGACTCGAAATCCGGCGTCACATAGCCGGTCACGACCGCCGAACAGAAAATCCTCGAGTGCGAGTACGTATGGCTCTGGACGTCGACCAGGCCGCTGGTGTGGAGCGCACACAGTTCCGGCCACGTGACGAGCGGTGGGCCGCCGGGCTCCGACAATCCGTCAAGCGCGGCCGGCCTGCAGCCCTCACTCTCCTCAATCCGTCCCGGAATGGCGTACACGATGGCCGTCAAGCCGTACTTCTTCAGTAACGGCGCCGCCACCGTCCACACGCTTGCCCACACATCATCGAAGCAGAGGCCAATCCTGTGTGGATCGGATGGCAAGGTGCCGTCGACGAATCGCAGGATCTCGTCGTTCGTCACCGATCGATAGCCGTTCTCGGCCAGGTAACGAAGCCTGGGCTCGAGATCCTCCTGCCGCTCGTCGTGAAAGTGAAAAACCGGAAGGATATCGTCCCCGACCCGGCCGCCGAAGACAAAACCGGGGAAGCGTCCGCTCACAGCGTCGAGGACGCCGCGCAGTCGTCCGCCGCGTTCGTTGAAGGGGACCGCCTCAGACAGCACAGGGACGCTAAATTGTACTCCGATCAGGCGTTTAAGACCCACCCGACCCGCCAGCCCTCGTGGTCGACTCAGTCCGCCTTCCGCATGAACACGAAGGCGGTGGTGAACACCGTGTCGTTGAACCGGTACGACCATATGCGGGGTCTGGTGTGGATTGCCGTATAGATCCACGGCCGAATACTCGTACCTCGAATATACGGAGCGATCGAACTCGCCGAGCGGCCTCAATCCGGGGCGGTTCAGCAGCGCGTCGAACTCGTCCGGCGTGAATGTTTCTTCATGCGGCGGGCCCGCAAGCACGTACTCGGTCGCAAAGGCCACGATGCCGCCCGGCCTGACGACGCGAGCCATTTCGTCGATCGCGCGTGCCGCACCATCCACGCCGCCAAAATGTTCGATCGACGAAAGCGAATACGCCACGTCCATGACGCCGCTGCGGATCCCGAGTCCGAGCGCGTCCATCTGAAGGAACACGAGGCGCTCCTCACGGTACGGAAACGGCGCATAGTCCTTCGGCGAGCGGATGACACCCGCATCTCCCTCGCGTGATTGGACGGCCTGCCACACGCCCTCGTACATGTCCGTCGCGACGACGAACCGTACTCGATTCGCGAGCCAGTACAAGATCGCTTCGTGCCCGGCGCCGACGCTGACGACGTTCACGCGGTCGTTGAGCAGGCCAAGTCTTTTCAGCCCATAGGCGAGCTGGGTGAACTCGTAGTTCTTCCGGTGCATCGACAGCTTGTGAGTGGCCAGGCCGATGCTCCCCTGGAGCTCCATCCACTCCGGGTTGTCCCACTTGGCCGGATTCGCGAGCTCGCAGAGCTGGACGTCGACGGGAACGACGCCGCCCTGCGGCGCGAGGCGACGGTAGCGATCGGCGAACTCGGGCGACACGATGAGCGACCGCAGGACGCTCGTCCTGGTATCCCCCCGCTCGATCGCGGCCGCGTAGTGGGCGAGACCATCCGGGTCCGCTGGCCGGCCAAGCAGCAGCTCGTACCCGAGGTTGACGAAACGCCGCTCGTCGCCGACTGTTCGAAGCGCGCACTCCTGGACGTCGGGATCGCGGCCCGTCGGGCGATCGGCCTGCAAGGCATCGTGCAGCAATCTGAATTCAGGCGAGGACAGGAGCCGGACGACGAGACCTTCGGCGTCGGCGTCGCGGCGGAACCCGCGGCCGGCGTCGCGGAGCTGGGTCGGCGTGACTTCGCGGCCGAGGACGATGAGAAACGCGTCTGCGATGAATTGCGAGGCGTCCGTCACGAGGAAGGAGTGATTCTAGCACCGCGGGATCGGTCGATTGGCGGTGAGGTCAGCTATCATGAGGCGCGTGTCATCGCGCGACGCAGCCGCAGTCGGGAGCATTCTGCTCGCCGTGTGCCTCGCGGCCGCGATCTCGGTTGACGTCGTCAAAACCGGATTCGGCATCAAGGGCGACGAGGCGACCTACGTGTCTTCGGGTCTGAGCGCCGCGTTCGATCGTGACCTGACGTACGAGCGCCGCGATCTGGAGCGCTTCTTCGGACTCTACCGCGCGGGCCCGGAAGGGATCTTCCTCAAGCGCGGGAAGCAGCTGCGGGTCGTCGTCGACGGGTCACCGCCGTTCGTGCACCTCGTCACGCGCGTGGATACGCGGACCGATCGGCTGTACTTCGGGAAAGCGCTGCTCTACGGCGTGCTCGCCGCGCCCATGGTGCGGCTTTTCGGTCTGAACGGCTTTCTCGTGTCGCATGTGCTGTGGCTGTTTGCCGCAGGCGTATGCGCGTATGTGTTTCTCGCGGCCCGGTCGAGACCCGGACCATCGCTCGCGTTCACGCTCGCGTTCATCTTCGCCAGCTGCGTCCCGGTCTACGCCGTCTTCCTCGCGCCCGAGATCCTGAATTTCTCGATCGTCACGATCGCGTATTTTCTCTGGTTGTACAAGGAAGTCGCCCCCGAGGGAACGGGTTTCCTGCGCAGCCGCGCCAGCGACCTGGCCGCGGCCGCGTTGATAGGGGCCGTCACGTATTCGAAGCCGACGCACGTCTTCTTGATTGCACCGCTCGTCTTCTCCGCGTGCTGGCAGCGGCGCTGGCGGCACGGTGTCATCGTCGGTCTGGTATTCGCCGCGGCTACCGCGGTGCTGTACGGCGCGACGGCGCTGAACACGGGCGAATTCAACTATCAAGGCGGCGACCGCAAGTCCTTTTACGACAAGTTCCCGTTCGACGGATCGGCGGCTGACGTGTGGGATGCCCGCGGTGTCGCGATGAGCACCAACGATTCCGACGCCGAGAACGTGCTCGCCGACTTCACGAACAGGCTGACGCTCAACGTGAAGTACTTCCTGATTGGCCGCCATTTCGGCTTCGTGCCGTACTTCTTCCCCGGAGTGGTCGCGTTCGCGCTCTGGATGTTTTCGGTCGAGCGCTACAGGCCGTGGCGAGTGTTCACGATGCTCGGGGTCGTTGCCTCGGCCCTGGCGCTCATCGTTCTCGCGCCGTTCACCTGGAGTGGAGGCGGCGGTCCACCGGGCAATCGCTATTTCATGAGCGTCTACGCGGCGATGCTGTTCCTGACGCCGCCGCTCACGTCGTTTCTTCCGGCGATGCTCGCCTGGACGGGCGGAGCGCTCTTCACCGCAAAAATACTGGTCAACCCGTTTGTGGCCGCGAAGTTCCCGAACCAGACGACAGAGCGGGGATTCGCACGGCGCTTGCCGGTCGAGCTGACCATGGCCAACGACCTGCCGATCATGCTCGAAGGCATCCGCGCCCACGCGTGGTTCAGCGATGTGCTGATGTATTTCCTGGACGAACATGCGTACAGCCCCGAGACGATTGACGCGCAGGGACATCAGGGCATCTGGATTGCCGGCGATGGTCGCGCCGACATCCTCGTGCGATGCGAGTGGCCGATCGATCACCTCACGATGACCGCGGAGTCCCGCGTGCCGACGACGTTCACGGTGTCGATGGGCGGGGCCGAGGCGCGCGTGCGCCTGCAGCCGAATCAACCGATGACGTTCGACGTGCCGGCGTCCGGAGTGCGTGACCTGCGCAGCTACGCCTACCTCCTGACCGCGCGCTCCTCCGATGGGTTCACCCCGCACGTGCAGGACCCCACGAGTGACGATCGCCGCAACCTCGGCGTCCTGGTGCGCTTCACGGCCGTCCCGAAGCAGACGTCGAAGTGAACGCCAGGCTGCGCGAACTGCTGGCCGTTCTCGTGCTCGGATCGCTCTTGACCGTCGTCATGACGTGGCCCCTCGCCGGCAAGATCGGGCGTCTCGGCCGGATCGACAACGGCGACGGACAATTGTCAATCTGGAACGTCGCCTGGGTGGCGCGAGCGCTCGTCGTCGACCCGGTGCATGTGTTCGACGCCAACATCTTCTATCCACACACCAACACGCTGGCGTATTCGGAGAACAATCTCGGCGCGGGTATTCTCGCCATCCCGGGCTACTGGGTGACTCGGAATCCGCTGACCGCGCACAACTCGGCGGTACTGATCGGATTCGTTCTGACGTTTGCGTCCATGTACTACCTCGTGCGGCTGTTGACGGCCGACCGGTCCGCGGCCATCGTGTCCGCCGTGTGCTTCGCGTTCACGCCCTTCATGTTCGCGCACTCCGCGCACGTGCAGCTGCTCATGACGGCCGGGCTGCCCTTGTCGATGTACGCGTTTCATCGGTTCGCAGACCGCCGATCGCCCGCCCGCGGCGCCGCGCTCGGTGCGGCCATGGCGGTGACGGCGCTCTTCTGCGGCTACTACGGCGTGTTCGTCGTGCTGATGGTCGGCTTCGCCGTGCTCGTCGTCGCGACAACGCGCGGCGTGTGGACCAGCGGGCGCTACTGGGTCGGTCTCGCCGTGGGCGCCGTCGCTGCCGGTGCGATCGTCGCGCCGGCGTTCCTCCCGTACGTCACGCTTCAGCGCGTTCAGGGCTTTCGACGCGCGCTCGACGAAGCGCGGATCTATTCCTCGAACTGGAGCGATTACTTCGCGAGCGCCGCGCACGCCCACGACTGGATGCTGGCCCATCTCCCGCGATGGGTGGAGGTCGCGTTCCCGGGATTCGTGGCCGCCACACTTGGAATCGCGGGCGCGTGGATGGCGCGCGCTCGCGGAAAAGGCGAGACACTGGCGATCTACGGAGGGCTTGCGCTGCTGGCATTCTGGGCGTCATTCGGTCCGGCCGGTGGGCTCTACAGCATCCTGTATCACGCGGTTCCGCTCTTCGCCTGGCTCCGCGTTCCGGCACGCTTTGCGTTGATCGCGGTGTTTGGATTGTCGGTCCTGGCCGGATTCGGCGCGAGCGCCCTGCTGACAGCCACCCGACGATTCACGCACCGTACGACGGCCGCGGCCGTCCTGGTTCTCATCACGGTCGCCGAACTGCTCGTGCCATCGAATCTTCGCGAGATGAACGGATTCGAGCCCGTTTATCGGACCCTGGCCACGCTGCCTCGCGCGCCGGTCATCGAAATGCCCTTCTATCTGGAGGGGATGTTCCAGTTGCACTCGAAGTACATGCTGTATTCGACCACGCACTGGATGCCGCTGGTGAATGGCTACAGCGACTACATTCCGCCGGATTTCGTGGCAGGTGCACCGACGCTTGCGGCCTTCCCGAGCCGGGCGGCGCTCAAGCTGCTCGAACCGCTCGAGGTCCGTTACGCCGTCTTCCACATGTACGGCTACAACGAATCGAACCGTCAGGATGTCGTGACGCGATTGGAGGAGCTGGCGCCGTACTTTCGGTTGATTTACACAGGAGAGGACACGCAACTGTACGAGATCATCGCGTATCCGAAAGACTGACCAACCGGTTTCTCGTACTTCGTGGCGATCCCGCTCGTGTCTTCGTGGCCTCGTCTACCGGTGACCGCGGGCAAACCACACGACGGCGCCTGACAACGACACGAGCATTCCCAGCGCCGTGGCGACCAGCGACACGAGCAGTGCGGATTCCATCGACAGGCCCACGCGCGTGAAATAGAACGAGAACGTCGCTTCGCGCACCCCGAAGCCGTTCACCGAGACCGGCAGCATCTGCACGATGAAGGACAGCGGGACGATGACGGCCAGATCCCACGGAGCGACCGGCACGTGCAGCGCATGCGCCACCGCGATGAAAAACGTCACGATCGTCACCTGCACCATCACCGCTCCGGCAAAACAACGTGCGATGGTGGTCGGCCGGTCGCGGAGGCGCGCCAGCGCCGCGGTAACGCTTTCGATTCGATCGCCGACCCATTCCGGATGAAATACCGTCAGCGGCTGGAGCAGCCGGCCGACACCTGACGGCGCCAGCACCGCGGGCGCAGTCGCCATCGTTGCCCCGAGGAAGCCGGCCCACAGCCACGACGGCCAGATCGGCGACGGCACGTGACCGGCGATGCTGGCCACGGTCGTCGCGCCCACCGCCGCCACCAGCGCGAGCGCAATCAGGCCGATCACGCGGTCGGTCAGCACGACGGTCGTCGCGAGCGTTTTCGATCCGGCCGCCTTGGCCGTGTCGCTGATGCGCATCACGTCGCCGCCGATATTGCTCGGCAGGAAATTATTGAAGAACGTCGCCACCAGAAACGAGCCGAGCAGCATGCGCCACGGCAGCTCGACGTCCTGCGCGTCGAGGAGCAGACGCCAGCGCCACACGCTGATCAGCACATTGATGACGTAGATGCCGACGGCCGCTCCGAGCCAGGGAATCGAGGCACGACGCGCACTCGCCCACAGGCTGGCAAGGTCGATCCGGGAGAAGAGAAAGGCAAGCAGGACGACGCTCACGGCAAGCTTGGCCGCCATGAGGCCGTAGTGGCGCGCAGCTCGTCGTTCAGCGGGCGGCGTCGTCATCCAGGAGAAATGGAACGACTTACTGTACTACGATTTCGTGCGAAAATTACACGACCACGTGCGCATCCTGATGATCGCGCCCGAGCCGTTCTTCGAACCGCGCGGGACGCCGTTCAGCGAATTCCACCGCATCCGGGCGCTGACGACCCTCGGCCACGAAGTCGACCTCGTGACGTATCCGTTCGGACAGACCGTCACGGTGCCGGGCCTTCGCGTGTTCCGAAGTCTGAGGCCGCCGTTCGTCACGCACGTCAAGATCGGACCGTCGCTTGCCAAAATTCCGCTCGACGCGCTGCTGACGCTGACGGCCGTCAGACGCGCAGTGACCGGGCGGTACGATGCGATTCACTCGCACGAGGAAGGCGGGCTCATCGGCGCGCTCCTGGCCATGATCCTCCGCGTGCCACATCTCTACGACATGCATTCAAGCCTCCCGCAGCAGCTGACGAATTTCTCCTTCAGCCGCTCGCGGGTCGTGCAGCGCGTGTTTCTGGCGATCGAGCGGTTCATGATCCGCCGTTCGCGGGTCGTGATCGTGATCTGTCCGGCGCTGCAGGACACCGTCCGCGAGATCGAACCGTCCGCGCATTCGGTGCTCATCGAAAACGCGCCGGGGTCCGGCGAGGAACGGGCGACGCCCGACCAGGCCGTGGCGCTCCGACAAACGCTCGGACTGAACGCCTCGACTCCCGTCGTCTTGTACACCGGCACGTTCGAGGCCTATCAGGGCCTCGATCTCCTGTTCGAAGCGATGGCGCTCGTGCATCGCGATCGACCCGACGCGCGGCTCGTGCTCGCAGGCGGCCGGCCCGACCAGGTGGAGAAGGCGCGCGAGCAGGCCACGAGCGTCGGCATCGCCGAGGTGACCACGTTTACCGGAGAGCGGCCAGCGTCGGAGATTCCGACGTACCTGCTGGCCTCTGACGTTCTCGTGTCCCCACGGTCACGCGGGACGAATACGCCGTTGAAGATTTACCAGTACCTCCGGTCCGGCAAAGTCATCGTCGCCACGAGGCTGCTGACGCACACACAGGTACTGAGCGACGAGACGGCAATCCTGACCGGCGCCGACCCGGTGGGATTCGCCGGCGGGATCCTGGCGGCGCTCGCTGACCGCGCCCGGGCGAGGGCCATCGGCGAGCGCGCGCGTCAACTCGCGGAATCGAAATACAGCTACGAAGCGTATCTCGAGAAAACCCGTCAGGCCTGTGCCGCGCTGATGGCCGGCGGAAACGAGTCGCCCCCGGTCGGGGTCAGGGACGTCGCATGACGCCGTCGCCCGCGCCGGACCATTACAGCTACCGCCATTACGCGGATCCGGCGACCGCCCGGACGTTCGACGATCGCCGGTTTGGCGGTCCGATCGGCGACCTCGTCGCCGCGACGCAGGCGCGCGTGCTGGCCAACTTCATCGGGCGGATCCAGCAGCGGGATGTGCTCGACGTCGGCACCGGCACCGGCCGCGCCGCGCTGTTGCTCGCCAGGGGCGGCGCGAACGTGACGGCGGTCGATGCGTCGGACGCGATGCTCGAGGTCGCGCGCGCGCGCGCGGCCGCCGAAGGGGTCAACGTGCGGTTTCAGGTGGGCGATGCGCACGCGCTCGACTTTCCCGACAGAAGCTTCGACGCCGTCGTCTGCCTGCGCGTCCTGATGCACACGCCTCGGTGGCGCGCGTGCGTGGCCGAGCTCTGCCGGGTGGCGGGACGACTTGTCGTCGTGGATTATCCAGCGGCCGCGAGTTTCGCGCTTCTCGAGTCCGCATCGCGGCGCGTGATGCACGGCGTCGGCATCCGGACGGAACACTATCGCGTCTTCACGGACAAGGCGATCGCCGATGCGTTCGACCGCGCCGGTTTCCGCATCCGATCGATGCATCGTCAGTTCGTTCTTCCGATTGCCCTTCACAAGGCGATTGGATCGCGACGCCTGACGACGGGTGTTGAAGATGTGCTGGACAAGGTGGGCTTACTGAAGGCGTTCGGGTCGCCCGTCTCCATCGTCGCTGAACGGTGCGCGTCCTCGTAACCGGCGCAACGGGCTTCACGGGCGGGCACCTCGCGCGCACTCTCGTCCGACGCAAGCACGACGTGCGCGCGCTCGTGCGCCAGCCGACGCCCGCCGCCGCGAGCCTGGCGGCGGACGGCATCGCGATCACCATCGGCGACCTTCGCGACCAGCGTGCACTCAATACGGCCGCGTCCGGCGTCGACGTCGTCTACCACATCGCGGCCAGTTATCGCGAGGCTGGTGTGGGTTCCGAGGTGTATCGCGCGGTCAACACCACGGCCGTGGGGCAAATCGTGGAGGCCGCCGCACGAGGCGGCGCGCGCCGCGTCGTCCATTGCAGCACGGTCGGCGTCCACGGCGACGTCGAGCATCCGCCGGCCAACGAAGACGCGCCACTCAAGCCCGGCGACATCTATCAGCTGACGAAGCTCGAAGGCGAGCAGCTGGCCCGCGAGACCGGGCGGCGCGTCGGGATCGAAGTGACGATAGCCCGCCCGTCGGGCATCTACGGTCCCGGCGATCGGCGGCTGCTCCGGCTGTTTCGCGGCGTCGCGCGCCGGCGCTGGGTGACGCTCGGGCGCGGCGAGATCTATTACCATCTCACCTACATCGATGACCTCATCGACGGATTCCTGCGCTGTGGCGAACAGCCGAAGGCCGCGAATCGGACCTACATCCTGGCGGGCGGGGAAGTCACGACATTGAACGCGCTCGTCCGCCTCATCGCCGACGCCGCCGAAGTGCCGGAGCCGAGGCTGCACCTGCCCGTGTGGCCGTTCTGGATGGCCGGCGCGCTCTGCGAGGCGGTGTGCGTGCCGTTTGGAATCGAGCCGCCGTTGTACCGCAGGCGCGTGGATTTCTTCACCAAGAGCCGCGCGTTCGACATCGCGCGGGCGCGGGCGGAAATCGGCTACGACCCGCAGGTGACCCTGCGCGACGGCATCCGACGAACGCTCGAGTGGTACCGGGCCCATGGCTGGCTCTGAACGACGGGGACCGGAGCGCGCGCAGGACCAGCTGTTCGCGCCTGGCAAGTCGAGCCGCGAGAAGTACGCGGAGCTCGTCGTCGGCCGGCCAGGTCTCGGCGCGCTGATTCAGTACGAGGCGGTCATCATGCTGGCGCAGGCGCGCGCGGGCGCATTCGGCCTGGCGCTGCGAAAATCGCTCTACCCGTGGATTCTCGGCTCCTGCGGCCGGAACGTCGTCTTCGGGCAGAACGTCGTGTTGCGCCATCCGCACAAGATCCACATCGGCGACAACGTCGTCGTGGACGACAACTGCCTGCTCGATGCCAAGGGCACCACGAATCGCGGCATCCGCATCGGCGCCGGCGTGTTCGTCGGGCGCAACACGATCCTGTCGTGCAAGGATGGCGACATCGAGCTCGCCGATGGTGCAAACATCGGGTTCAACTGCGAGGTGTTCTCCGCGAGCCAGGTCCGGATCGGATCGCATGCGCTCCTCGCCGCGTACACGTACGTGATCGGCGGCGATCACGATTTTTCGGATCCGTCGGCGGCGGTCCTGTCACAGGGGCGCACGTCAGCCGGCGTCTCGATCGGCGACGGCGCCTGGATTGGCGCCGGAGCGAAGATACTCGATGGCGTCAACGTCGGTGACGGCGCCGTCGTCGGCGCCGGGGCGGTGGTGCGCGAAAGTGTCCCAGCCGGCGCGATCGCGGTCGGTATGCCTGCCCGGGTTGTCGGCTCGAGGCGCGGAGCCGCGAGCCAGTCTGACGTATAGTTTTCTGATGCACGCCATCCGATACGAAGCCCCTCAGTCGATCGCCGACGCCGTCAGGCTCATCCAGGCCGACCCGGGCGCGAGGATTCTCGCCGGCGGCACCGATCTCCTGGTTCAGTTCCGCGCCGGCCTGCGGCAGCCCACCGCGTTTGTCGACGTCAAGCGAATCCCCGAGCTCATAGGCATCTCGATCGACGCGAAGGGTTTGCGTCTTGGCGCGGCGACTTCCGCGGCCGAGATCTGCGAGCACCCAGAGGTCAAGCGCCTGTTTCCCGGCCTGGTCGAGGCCGTGCATCTGATCGGATCGACGCAGATCCAGGGTCGCGGCTCCGTCGGCGGCAACCTGTGCAACGCATCGCCGGCCGCCGACTCGACCTGCGCGCTGATCGTCAATCGTGCCGAGTGCCTGATCGCCGGACCGAAGGGCGAACGTGTCGTACCGGTGGACACGTTCTGCACCGGCCCGGGACGCACCGTCCTCGAGCGGGGGGAATTCCTCGTGGCCATTCGTATCCCGCGTCCGGCGCCGCTGACGGCCGACGCCTATCTGCGGTTGATTCCCAGAAGTGAAATGGACATCGCCGTGGCCGGCGCGGGCGTGAGCGTGACGCTCGATGCCAGCGGCGTCTGCACGGCGGCCCGTGTCGCGATCGGCGCTGTCGCGCCGACGGCCCTGCTCGTGCCCGGTGCGGCGACTGCGCTCGTCGGCAGCAAGCTGGACGACCGCGCCCTGGAGAAGGCGGCCGCCGCTGCGAGCGCCGCGGCCACACCCATCGACGACAAGCGCGGCACGGTCGCATACCGGCAATCCGTGGTTGGCGTACTGACGAGGCGGGCAGCGGCTGCCGCCGCAGCCCGCGCCAGAGGGAACTAGCGTGGCGAAACTGCATATCCGGACGACGATCAACGATGAAGAGACCGAGTTCCTGTGCGAGCCTCAGGAGTCGCTGCTGGAAGCGCTGCGGAACGAACTCGGCCTGACGGGAACAAAAGAGGGGTGCGCAACGGGCGATTGCGGCGCCTGTTCGGTGCTCTTCGACGGACGGCTGGTTCCGTCATGTCTGGTGCTTGCCGCGGAAGCCCAGGACCGATCGATCACGACCATCGAAGGCGTGGCGACAGGAGACGCCCTCCATCCCCTCCAGCAGAAGTTTCTCGAACATGCCGCGCTGCAGTGCGGCATCTGCACGCCCGGCTTCATCGTCGCGGCCAAGGCGCTGCTGGATCGCAACCCCAATCCGACGGAAGTCGAGGCCAGGTTCTGGCTCGCCGGCAACCTGTGCCGGTGCACCGGCTACGACAAGGTGATCAAAGCCGTGCTCGACACGGCGGCCGAAACGAGGAAGGCGGCGGTATGAGCGCACGGACCTTTACGCAAGTCGGCACGCGTCCGATCCGTCATGACGGCGTGGACAAAGTCACCGGGCGCGCCAACTACGGCGCCGACTTCAGCCTGCCCGGCATGCTCCACGGCGCGGTGCTCCGCAGTCCTCACGCGCACGCGCGGATTGTGTCAATCGATACGAGCGCGGCCGAGGCGATGCCGGGCGTGAAAGCCGTCATCACCGGCGTCGACATCCCGGAGACGAACGCCAAGCTGATGCTCGGCGAGGGCGCGATCGACCTCCATGACGTCGGCGACAACCTGCTCGCGCACGGCAAGGTCTTGTACAACGGCCATGCGGTCGCGGCCGTCGCGGCTGTCAGTGCCGAGGCCGCGGGCGCCGCGGCCGCGCAGATCAAGGTCGTGTACGACGTGCTCGAACCGGTCATGACCCTCGATCGCGCGATGGCGCCCGATGCGCCCATCCTCCACGAGGGCATGGTGACCAAGGGTCAGCCCGGCGCGAGCAGTCCGAGCAACGTCGCCTCTCGTATGGAACTCAAGCGCGGCGATCTGGCCAAGGGCTTTGCCGAAGCCGATGTCGTCGTCGAGCGCGAATTCCGGACGGCGACGGTGCACCAGGGATACATCGAACCGCACGCCTGCGTCGCCCGCTACGGAGAAGACGGACGCGCCATCGTGTGGTGTTCGACGCAGGGACCGTTCGCGGTTCGCGACCAGTGCGCCGCCATCATGTCGATGGATCCGGCGAACGTGAAAGTCATCCCGAGCGAGATCGGCGGCGGGTTCGGCGGCAAGATCGTCGTGTATCTCGAGCCGCTGGCGATCGCCCTGTCGCGCAAGACCCAGCGTCCCGTGAAGATGGTCATGAGCCGCGACGAAGTGTTTCGCGCGACCGGCCCGACATCCGGGACGAAGATCCGGATGAAGATCGGCGCCAGGCGCGACGGGACGATCGTCGCCGCCGATGGGTCGCTCTACTACGAAGCCGGCGCCTACCGCGGGTCGCCGGCCGGTGCAGGCATGATGTGCGCGTACGCTGCCGTACCGGATCCCCAACTTCGCGATTGAAGCGTTCGACGTGGTCGTCAACAAGCCGAAGGTCGCCGCGTACCGCGCGCCCGGTTCACCGATGGCCAGCTTTGCCGTCGAATCCGTGCTCGACGAGGTCGCGCGGCAGCTGAAGATGGACCCGATCGACCTGAGGCTGAAGAACGCGGCCGTCGAAGGGGATCCGGCGCCCTACGGACCGGCGTACGGGCCGATCGGCATGAAGGACGATCCTCGAGGCCGCGCGCAAGCATCCGCACTGGACGAGTCCGCTCGGCAAGAACCAGGGACGCGGCGTGGCCTGCGGATTCTGGTTCAACGCCGGGATGAACTCGAGCGCCAGCGTCACCTTGAACATGGACGGCAGCGCCGCCGTCGTGACAGGCAATCCGGACATTGGCGGCACGCGCGTCGCCCAGGCGCTGATGGTCGCCGAGGAGCTCGGCATTCCCGTCGAACGCGTCCGGCCGATCGTGGCAGACACTGACAGCAGCGGCTTCACCGACGTGACCGGCGGATCGCGTGTGTGCTACGCGACCGGGATGGCGGTCATCAAGGCCGCCGAAGATGTTCGCGAACAGCTGAAGGCGCGCGCCGCGATGATCTGGAAGGTCGATCCGAGCGCCGTCGGCTGGGACAACGGCCGGGCGATTCCGCCGGCCGGCGCGGAGAAGGCCGAGCCGCTGTCCGTTGCGGAACTGGCGGCCAAGCTGTCGCAGACCGGCGGACCGATCATCGGTCGCGCGTCACTGTACGCACCCATGGCGGGCCCCGCGTTCGGCGCGCACATCTGCGACCTCCAGGTCGATCCGGAAACCGGATGCAGCCGCGTCGTGCGCTACACGGCGTTTCAGGATGTCGGCAAGGCGGTCCACCCGGGCTTCGTCGAGGGACAGATGCAGGGCGGCGCCGCGCAGGGCATCGGCTGGGCGCTGAACGAGGAATACGTCTACGACCGCAACGGCATCATGGAGAACGCGGGTTTCCTCGACTACCGGATGCCGGTCGCATCCGACCTGCCGATGATTGAGACCGTGATCATCGAAGTGCCCAATCCGTTGCACCCGTACGGCGTGCGCGGTGTGGGCGAGGTGCCGATCGTTCCGCCCCTCGCCGCCGTGGCCAACGCGATGTGCGACGCAACGGGGATCCGGTTCACGGAGCTGCCGCTGTCGCCGCCCCGCGTCTTCGCTGCGCTGGATCGTGAACGCGAACCCGTCGCGGCCGGCTCTGGCACAGGGCAGGGCGGCCATCGCTGACGGCCTCGCGACACTGCCGGGCATGGCCACACTTCACGTGCCGAGCGGCCTGAGGCAATTCACCGGTGGTGTCGCGACGGTCGAGCTCGACGCGGCCAGAGTGAGCGACGCCCTCGACGAGCTCGCGCGGAAGTACCCGGCCATCGCATCCCATATCGCCGACCTGGCCGTTGCCGTCGACGGCGAGATCTATACGCAGCCTGGCTACCAGCCGCTTTCTCCGTCGAGCGAGGTACACTTGCTGCCTCGAATTGCCGGCGGGTAACTCGCGGGCGCTCGCAGACGCCAATGGCTTACACCACGGAACTGGAAGCGCGGATCGCGAAGAAGACCACCAGAGCCATCGTCGACTTCGACATGATCGACGACGGCGACCGCATCATGGTGGGGTTGTCGGGCGGCAAGGACAGCTGGGCGCTCCTGCAGGTGCTGGACGTGCTCCGCCAGCGGGCTCCCGTGCGTTTCTCACTCGTGGCCGTCAACGTGGATTCCGGCTACAAGGAATACAAGCACGGGCTCATCGCCAGCACGTGCGACGCGAGAGGCTGGGAATACCGGATCGAGCACACCGGCATCGGCGAGCTGATCGAAGACATCCTCGACGATGGCGATACGCCCTGCTCGCTCTGCGCGCGCCTGCGCCGCGGCGTGCTGTACCGCGTAGCGAAAGAAGTCGGCGCGACGAAAATCGCCCTCGGTCATCATGCCGACGACTTCATCGAGACGCTGCTGCTCAATCTGTTCTTCGCCGGCTCGCTCAAGGCGATGCCCGCCAAGCTCGTGTCCGACGATGGCGCGCACGTGGTCATCCGACCGCTCGTGTATGTCGGCGAGGACGAAGCGCGCGCTTACACGAAGGAATCGGAGCTGCCCATCATCGGCTGCTGCTGCCCCGCGTGCGGGGATCTCGGATTGCAGCGCCAGCGAGCCAAGCGGCTGCTCGTGGAGCTCGAGCGCGAGCATCCTGGTGTCAAGCAGTCGATGCTGAAAGCTCTCGGCAACGTCGCACCGCGGCATCTGCTGGACACGAGACTCAACCCACCCGCTCAGCTGCGCGCACGCGCCCCGGCCGCCAACATCTCCGCCGCTTCCGGTGCGAACCGGACGGCTTAGTGCGGGCCGTCATTCAGCGCGTGTCGTCGGCCAGCGTCTCTGCCGACGCTCACTCGACCGCGATCAAGAAGGGATTGCTCGTGCTCCTCGGCGTCGAGCGGGGCGACGGACCCGCGGACGCCGAGTACGTCGCGCGGAAGATTCGGGAGCTCCGCGTGTTCGACGAGCCCGGGAAGGGGTTCTCTCAATCGGTCCAGGAAGCCGGCGGAGAAGTCATGATCGTGTCGCAGTTCACGCTCGCCGCCGATTGTCGCAAGGGTCGCAGGCCGTCGTTCGACGACGCTGCGCCGCCAGAAGTCGCTGAGCCGCTTTATGAAGAAGTCGTTCGGCAGCTCGAAGCCGCAGGTTTGCGCGTCGCAACCGGCCGCTTTCGGGCGATGATGCAGGTGGCGCTCGTCAACGAGGGTCCGGTGACGCTCCTGCTCGATTCGAAAAAGCAATTCTGAAACCGGCGAGGTGTGGATGACGCGATTCGCGGCGACGCTGTTCACGAGCGCGATGCTCGTTCTGATTCCCCGGCTTGCTTGCGCCCAGCAACGCCCTCTCGTGACCGAAGACCCCGAAACGATCGGCGCCGGACGCATCCTCTTCGAAGGCGGCGTCGACATCGCCCAGGACCAGCCGTATCCCGTCTCGGGCCTCGAAGGCAAGCTGCTTCGACTGCCGACGCTCGGCGTCAGTATCGGCCTGAGCTCCATCGCGGAGCTGCAGATCGACGGCGGCTTCTACGATCACCTGAACATCACATCCCGTCATGAAGCGCCGCTGTCCTCGCTCGTCACAGCGACGGGGCCGGGCACGAGTGACGTCGAAGATACCGTCATCGCCACGAAGATTCGCGTGCTCTCGGAAACGGACAGCCGCCCCGCGCTTGGCGTGCGCTTCGCGACGAAGCTCCCGAACGCCTCGAATGAGAGCGGGCTCGGCCTCGACACGACGGACTTTTTCATGTCGGCGCTCGTTGGCAAAACGGTGCAGTCGATTCGCCTGGTCGGCAACATCGGCGTTGGCATCCTTGCGGACCCCACGTCCGGAAACCGGCAGAACGACGTCCTGACCTACGGAGTCTCGTTTGCGCGCGCCGTGACTCAACCGATCGAACTGGTAGGAGAGTTGAACGGCAGGGCATCGACGAGAAGCGGCGATCCGATACCGGGAACCGAGAGCCGGTCGATGATCAAGTTGGGCGGAAGATTCACGCATGGGATGCTGCGTGTCGACGGCGGCGTCTACATCGGGCTGACGACCGCCGATCCAAACATCGGCGTGACGTTCGGCTTCACGTACGTGATCAACGCCTTCAAGGTCCCGTAGAGCGTCCGTAGAAGGCCTTGACCGCCGAGACTTCGGAACGTTTCTGCTCGTCTGACCACCCACGTTCCACGCCGACCATATCCGCCGCGCGCGCGATCGCCTCGTCGCCGGGATAGCCGAGCGCACCAAGCGGCGTGCGGCGAATCAGGGCGTCGGCCAGCGTGACCGCCATCTCGTTGCGCGCCGCTTTCACCAGCTCCGCGCCGATGACCGGAGAGCCCGCGGCCACGCGCGACTTCAGTCCCGGACGGCTGTCCGCAAGCTCGAGAACGTCGCGATATTGCGATCCGTACGCGGCGATGAGGTGCGGGATCGTATCGGTCGGCAGCCCCGCGTCGTGGTCGCGCCGCGCCTCGGCAATCGCCAGCCCGATGTCCCGCAGGCTACCGCCCGGGAGGACCGTCGTCGCCGTTCGGCAGGCCACTGGAGCCTGACCCAGTTTGTGCAGCACCCGATCCGTGACCCGCTCGGCGACCGCGCGCGCGGTGGTGTACTTCGCACCGGCGACCGTGAACAGTCCATCGGCGCCATCCGCGGCGTGATCGCGAATCCGATCGTGGCCTTCGAGCTGTACACGAGTCCCGTGCACCGCCGCCGGGACGACCCCTCGGTGGACCAGGGTGACGTCCGCCGGCGACAGATCGAGCGCAGGGAAAGCGTAGTTCAGCTCCGCGATGAACTCCGCCAGATCGCGCTCGGCGACCTCCGGATCCCCCGGCCGGCTGAGCTCCCGCGATTCCCACGTGCCGAACAGGGCGCGCTCGCGCCACGGCACCATGAAGAGATTCCGGCCCGTCGGTCCCCGGCCGCCGAGCGCCTCGTCACCGGCGTCACGGGTCGTGACGAGGTTCATGGTCTTGATCATCGACACGTTCGACGCGAGTCCGATCGGCGTGAGAAGACGATCGATCGCCGCGCCGGCTGCGTTGACGACGACCCGGGCGCGAATGTCGATGACCCGGCCGCTGACGGCATCCCTGGCGCGGACACCGACGACCTTCGATCCGTCCCGTGCGACCTCAACGGCCTCGACATGATTCGCCAGCACCGCACCGTGTCCAACCGCCGCCTGCGCCCACGCGAAGGTCAGCCGATCCGGCTCGATCGTCAGGTAGTCGTACCAGACCGCCGCGCCGGTCAGACCCTGCCGCTTGAGGCCGGGAAACTGCTGGATGGCCGAGCTTCTCGAGTACACGCGACCACCGCGCAGCCGATGCGATCGGGGCACTCCCTGGTTGCGACCGATCGCGACGATGCGATCGAGCAGGAACCCCGCGCGCATCGCCAGCTTCCCCCGGGTCAGCGATCGATACAGGGGCAGCGCGAAGGGAAGCGGCCGGACCGCGTGCGGCGCAATCCGCGCGATCGTCCGGCGTTCCCGCACGGATTCACGCGCGCGTGAGAAGTCGAGCGACTGCAGATAGCGCAGGCCTCCATGGATGGTTCGCAGGTGGTTGAACGAGGCGCCGCTGCCAAAGTCGTTCCGTTCCACGAGCGCAACCGAGAGCCCGCGCTGCGCGGCGTCGTACGCGATCGTCAACCCGTACACGCCGCCGCCGACGACGGCCACGTCGAACGATCGCGTCGAGAGCTCGTCGAGATCACGAATCATGAACGGGACATCCTACTGCTATAGTGTCTGCCGTGGCGACGACGGCGGAGGTGCGCGCGTACTGGGATCACCACATCCACGATCTTGAAATTTCCCGAAACCCGGTCGGCTCGCGCGGGTTCTTCGACGATCTCGACCAGTATCATTTCGAAAAGCTCCACCACCTGCTTCGCCTCGTCGACTTTGACGGGTGGCGCGGGCGAATGGTTCTCGAAGTCGGGTGCGGCGCCGGCGTGGACCTCGCGCGCTTCGCCCGGGGCGGGGCGCGCGTGACCGGGGTCGACCTGTCTCCCTCGGCCATCAACCTGGCCCGTGCCAATTTCGAACAACAGGGTCTCTCGGGCCGTCTGGAAGTCGCTGACGGCGAGCAGCTGCCATTTCCCGACGACACGTTCGACCTCGTGTACGCGCACGGCGTCGTGCAATACACCGCCAATCCGCAGCGGCTGGTCGACGAATGCCGGCGCGTGCTGAAGCCTGGCGGCCAGGCCGTGTTTCAGGTCTACAACCGAATCTCCTGGCTGAACGGGCTTGGCCGGCTGATGAAGGTGAAGCTGGAACACGAGGACGCGCCCGTGCTGCTCAAGTTCAGCCTCGGCGAGTTTCGCCAACTCCTGCGAGGATTCGAGGACGTCCGGATCGTTCCCGAGCGCTTCCCGGTCAAATCGCGGCTTCACGGCGGCTGGAAGGGCGCGCTATTCAACACGTTTTTCGTCGGCGCGTTCAATGCGCTCCCGCGAGCGGCTGTGCGACGCTTCGGCTGGCACCTCCTCGCGTTTTGCACCAAATGATCCCGTTCATCAAAGCTCACGCGTACGGCAACGACTTCCTGTACGTGCGCGGAACAGACGCCGGCGAGGTGCCGCGCGGCGAGCTGGCCCGACGGCTGTGCGACCGGCACGCGGGCATCGGCGCCGATGGCCTCGTGTTCTACGTGCCGACCGCCGACGGCGCGTCGATGCAGCTCTTCAACGCCGATGGCAGCCGGTCGGAAGTCTCGGGCAACGGCGTCAGGGGGCTCGCGGCCCTCGTCCTTCGCGATGACCCCGCGGTCGACCGCCGCGTCGTCATTGAGACGGATGCGGGCGCCAAAGTGTTGACGCGCACCGGCCGGGACGGTTCACGGCAACAGTTCGTCGCGGCCATGGGACTGCCGCGGGATCTTCGCGAGGTTCCCGCCGAGGCCGCCGGCGAGTCGCTGCGCCTGTGCGTCATGGATTTCGGCAACCCGCAGTGCGTCGTGCTTGGACCCCTTCCAGATGAGACCCGCTTCGCGAAGCTCGGGCCGGCGCTCGAGCGCCACGATTTGTTCCCGGCGAGGACCAACGTCGAATTTGCCTGGGTCGAACGACCGGAACGCGTGCGGATCCTGCATCTGGGAGCGCGGGGTCGGTCCGACGCTGTCGTCGGGGACCGGATCGTGCGCATCGCTCATCGCGGCCGCGGCGTTTGGTGGTGCGTTGCGCGACGCCGAGGTCGTCGCGCCCGGTGGAAGCCAGCGGGTCGAATGGCGCGCCGACAGCGTGTACCTGACCGGATGGGCGGAAGTGCTCTTCGAGGGCAGATGGGTCGGGTGGGTCGGGTAGGCCTAGTGGGTCAGGTGGGTCGGATAAGTTACGTGGGTTCGGAGCGCGAGGCTTCAGCCGAGCGCTCAGTGCAGATTCTTCAATCGGATCCTCGACGACGGCGCGACCCCGGCGGCGTCGCCGCTTCGAGATCCTTCGCAACTGCTTGTAAACGCGGCATCGCGCTCTTCAACAGCTCCACGACATCGAGGTAATCGCCGCGATCCCGCGCTGCGCCTGCTTTTTGCACGGCCTGATCGACGCCGGCAATGGTGTGTCGCGCTTCGGCGAGCGTCCGGGGCGAAATGTGCGCGGCCTCGGCGGCCGAAAGGCGCACGTGCGCTTCGCTCAGCGCGGGGCCAACGCTCGCCATCGCCCGCTCGGCCTCGGCGCGGACGACGACCTTCCGGTCGGCGGTGTCTTTCGATGCGCTTTGCGCACGTTCGCGTGCGTCGAGCGCGTGATTGAGCGCCAGCCGATAGTCGCGCTGGACGACGGCGTCGTTCGCCAGCTTCAGCGCGTCGCTGGGCGGCATTGAAATCTTCGGGGGCGTAGCGGTCGGCGCCGGCCGTTTTCGCGGCGTCAATCGCCGCCTGCGCCTGCTGGATTTCCTTGTCCGGCGGACCTGCGCACGCCGAGGCCAGCGCCGCGAGCAGGGCAAGCGACGAGAGACATCGGCGCGTGAGCATCCGTTCAAGTATACGTGCGGCTGTAGTACCGATGAAAGAACTGTCGCTCGACGATCGGCCACGAGAAAAGTTGTTGCGCCATGGCGCTTCGTCGCTTGGCGACAACGAACTCGTCGCGCTCGTCATCGGACAAGGATCACGGCAGGCCGGCGCGCTGAGCGTCGCGAACGACGTGCTGGCGGCGCACGGCGGGCTGCAGGGTCTGGCGCGGTGCTCGCCCGATGATCTCTCGCGCATCGGCGGCATCGGTCGGGCGCGGGCCGCGCAGATTCGTCGCGGCGCTGGAACTCGGACGCCGGACGCTGACCCGCGGGTCCAGCGCGCGCGTCCAGCTGCGAAACGCCCGCGAGGCGGCGGCGTATCTGTCGCCACGCTACGGCTGTCGCGCGGTCGAGCAGTTCGGCGTCGTTCTGCTGGACTCGAGACACCGCGTGACGCGGACGACGGTGCTCGTGAGCGGGACGCTGAATACCTCCATCGTCGAGCCTCGGGAGGTGTTCCGCGAGGCGGCGCTCGGCAGCGCCGCTGCGATTATCGCGTTCCACAACCACCCCTCCGGCGACCCAACACCGAGCCCCGAGGACGTGGAGTTGACGCGACGTCTCGCGGCGGCCGGTGTGCTGATGGGCATCGATCTGGTGGATCACATCGTGCTCGGCGACGCGCGATACTGCAGTTTCAAGGAGCTGGGGCAGCTGTGAGAGTGGCGTACTTCGATTGCTTCTCGGGCCTGTCGGGCGACATGGCGCTTGGCGCGCTCATCGACGCCGGCCTGCCGCTTGCTGATCTGAGAGCCGCGCTCGGCGGGCTCGCACTCGGCGACGCGCACGTGCACGCGAAGAAGGTGCTGCGCGCGGGCGTGTCGGCGACGAAATTCACCGTCCACGCGCACAAGCACGGTCACGATGACGCCCAGCACGGTCACGATCCCCAGCACGTTCATGATCCCGCCGAGCACGGTCATGATCACCGCCGAGCACGGTCATGATCCGCCGAGCACGGTCACGATCACGGGCAGCCCGGTCACAATCACGGGCAGCACCGAAGTCTCCCGGAGATCTTCCGGCTGATCGATCAGTCGGCGCTTGCGCCGTCCGCTCGCGGCCGCGCGAAAGGCATGTTCCAGCGCCTGGCCGAAGCCGAAGCGTCGATCCATCAGATGCCCGTGGACCGGGTCCATCTGCACGAAGTCGGCGCGCTGGACTCCATCATGGACATCGTCGGCATCGCGTTCGCGATGGAGTGGGTCGGTGCGGACCGCGTGGTGTGCTCGCCGCTGAACGTCGGCGGCGGCATGGTGCACTCCGCTCACGGGCTCTTTCCGGTCCCGGCTCCCGCGACCGTGAAGCTCCTCGGCGCGGCGCCGATCTACGGCGGAGGCGTACAGAAGGAACTGGTGACGCCGACGGGCGCGCTCATCGCCACCGAATACGCGTCGTCGTTCGGTCCGATCCCGGCGATGTCGATCGAGCGGGTCGGCTACGGCGCCGGCGATCGCGACGACCCCTCGACACCAAACGTCGTGCGCGTCCTGATCGGGCGCGCGGAGGATCGAATCGCGGCCGAGCGCGTGACCGTCGTGGAATGCGAAATTGACGACATGAACCCGCAAATCTTCGGCGTCGCCATGGAACGACTGTACGCCGCCGGCGCCCTGGAGGTTTTCTATGTGTCCGTGCAGATGAAGAAGAATCGCCCGGGCACGCTGCTGACGGTGATCGTCCCGCCGGAGAAGCTCGCGCCCATCACCGACGTCATCTTCGGTGAGACCACGACCATCGGCCTGCGGCACTACGAGGCCGAGCGGGAGTGTCTTGCGCGCGAGATCATCAGCGTCGAGACGCCGCTTGGGCTCGTCCGCTTCAAGGTCTCGCGACGCGACGGGCGGATCGTCACCGCAACTCCGGAATTCGACGACTGTGCCCGCATCGCCGCCACCAACCAGCTTGCCGTCAAGGACGTGCAGCGCATCGCCATCCAGGCCTATCACCCGTGAAGCGTTTCTTCCTGACCACAGCGATCGACTTCGTCAACAGCGTGCCGCACCTCGGCACCGCGTACGAAAAAGTCTGCGCGGACGTCATCGCGCGCTACAAGCGGCTGGCGGGCTACGACACGCACTTCCTGATGGGGAACGACGAGCATTCACAGAACGTGTTCAAGAAGGCGGTCGAAGAAGGGCTCTCACCGCTCGCGTACTGCGATCGCATGGAGGAGCAGTTCCGGCGTGCCTGGCGTCACCTCGACGTGTCTTTCGACGACTTCATCCGGACGACCCAGCCGAGGCATGCGACCGGGCGTGACCGAGCTGATCCAGCGTCTGCACGACGCCGGCGACGTGTACGAAGGGACGTACGAAGGCTGGTACTGCGTCAGCTGCGAGGAGTTCAAACAGGAGAAGGACCTCGTCGACGGACATCTGCCCGATCCATCCGACGATCAAGCCGGAATGGATTCGGGAGAAAAACTACTTCTTCCGTCTTTCGAAGTTCCAGCAGCCGCTGCTGGATCATTTCGCCGCGAACCCGAACTTCCTGCAGCCCGAGGCCCGGCGCAACGAGATTCTCCGTCTCATCGAAAGCGGGCTGAATGACATCTCCGTGAGCCGTGCGGGGCAGTCGTGGGGTATTCCGCTGCCGTTCGATCCGGCGAGCGTCGTCTACGTCTGGTTCGACGCGCTCATCAACTACGCATCGGCGGTCGGTCTCGGCGACGAGTCCGACGAAGGCAAGCGGCGCTTCGCGCACTGGTGGCCGGCGGATCTGCACGTCATCGGCAAGGACATCACTCGCTTCCACACGGTCATCTGGCCGGCGATGCTGATGGCGGCGAAGCTGCCGCTGCCGCAGCAGGTCTTCGGCCACGGGTTCATGACGATCAACGGGCAGCGGATGAGCAAGTCGCTCGGGACGATTATCGATCCGGTCGTGGCTGCGAACCACGTCGGATCCGGCAGTCCGGATCCGTTGCGTCTGTATCTGATCAAAGAGATCCCGTTCGGCGGCGACGGCGACTTCTCCTTCGAGCGGCTCGACGAGCGCTACAACGCCGATCTCGCGAACAACCTCGGGAATCTCGTCAGCCGGGTCTCGGCCATGGCCGGCAGATACCGAAGTGGCGCGGTCCGCCCGACTTCGGCGCCGAACGAGCACCTCGCCCGGCTCGGTGAGCAATGCGTCGCCGACTACCGGCGCGGCATGGAGGCCCTGGCCATGCACGAGGGGGCCGCGGCGGCGTTCCGACTCATCGACAGCGCCAACGCGTTCATCGCGGCCACCGCGCCGTGGACCCTGGCAAAGGATCCGTCGCAGGCCGATCGCCTGACGCAGGCGCTCTTCGACGCCGCGGAAGCGATCAGGCTTGCGGCGGTCATGCTCGTGCCCATCATGCCCGCGTCCGCGCGCGAGATCCTGCGTCGCGTCGGTGCGGGGAATGACGAACTGCAACTGGACAAGGACGGCCGGTGGCGCAACGACGGGGAGCGCACGCTGCTCCAGGAAGGCGCGCTCTGGCCGCGCAAGGAGACGACAACCGTGAGCGATCATCCGTTACCACCCGACGGAGCGGCGCCCGGCGCGCACGCCCCGGCCGCGCCCGCGGCACCCGGCACTCTGAACCCAGCCCCCGGCACTGCAGTACCCGGCACCGCGCCCAGCACCGCAGCACCCAGAACCACAGAACCCGGCGCGATCTCCGAGCGCATTTCGATCGACGACTTCATGAAAGTCGAGCTGCGCACGGCGAAAGTGCTGACCGCCGAGCGTGTCGAGAAATCGAAGAAACTCCTCAAACTCTCGGTTGACGTCGGAACCGAGCAGCGCACGCTCGTGGCCGGCATCGCCGAGGCGTACGAACCGGAGTCGCTCGTCGGCAAGACGGTCGTGATCGTCTTCAATCTGAAACCCGCCAAGCTGATGGGGATCGAGTCGAACGGCATGGTCCTCGCCGCGAGCCCCGACGGCGGGAAACCTGAAGTCGTGACATTCGCGAATCCGCCCGAACCCGGCACCAGGGTTCGGTGAATGATCGACAGCCACTGTCACCTCGCCGACGAGACGTTCGCCGGCGATCTTGCGAACGTCGTCGATCGAGCGCGCGCGGCCGGCCTGGAGCGCGCGCTCGTCATCCTGGAGGCCGGCAACGACAGCGAAGCGGCACAAGCGCAACGCCTCGACGAGCTGTGGTCTGACGTCCGGGTCGCGATTGGCGTCCACCCGCATCAGGCCCATCAGTTCGCCGCTCATCCCGCGCGTGCGGCGGAGGTCGTCGGCCAGCAATTCGACCGGACGCCCACGGCCCGCGCGATTGGAGAAATCGGGCTCGACTACCACTACGATTACTCGCCGCGCGAAGTCCAGCAGCAGGTGTTCCGCGCCCAGCTGCAGCTGGCACGCGAGAGGCAGCTGCCCGTCGTCATCCACACGCGGGAAGCTGATGGGGACACGCTCGCGATTCTCGGGGAGTCGGGCGAGCGCGTCAGGGGAGTCCTGCACTGTTTTACGGGCACCACGGCCCTGGCGACCGCGGGGCTGGCGCTGGGCCTGCACGTTTCCTTCGCGGGCGTCCTGACATTCCCGAAAGCCGACGCGCTGCGGGAGACCGCTCGCCGTGTGCCACTCGACCGCGTGCTGGTCGAGACCGACAGTCCGTTTCTGGCACCCGTGCCGTACCGGGGCAAACGGAACGAACCCGCCTACGTTGAACGGGTGCTCGCCGTGCTCGCGGACCTGCACGGCTCGGACGCCGCCGCGATCGCGCGGCGGACCACGGCCAACTTCCACAGCTTATTCAGGCCGTGATAAAGTCCACCTGCACCGCTGTGGAAAAATCGCTCGCCCTCTCTCAGATCTTCGAACCGATCCGGGCAGACCTCGAGAAAGTCGACGAGGAATTCGGCCGTCACGTCCAGTCCAGGGTCTCGCTGATTCCTCAGATCGGGCAGTACATCCGCACGAGCGGCGGGAAACGCATGCGACCGGCGGTCCTCCTGATGGCGTCGCGGCTGAGCGGCTACACCGGCGACCGCGCCATCCTGTACGCCGCCGTCGTGGAGTTCATCCATACGGCGACGCTCGTCCACGACGACATCATCGACGACGCCGATTTGCGGCGCGGCCGACTGGCCGTGCACTCGCGATGGGGCAACGACATCACGGTGCTGCTCGGCGACTACCTCTACATCAAGTCCATGGCCCTCGCACTGACGCACGACACGCTCGACATCGTGCGGCTCCTGTGCGACGTGACGCTGAAAATGATCGAAGGCGAGCTCTACCAGCTCACCAAGAACGGCGACGCGGACATTACCGAAGAAGAGCACTTCGACATCATGCGCCGCAAGACGGCGTTTCTCTTTGGCGGCTGCGCCCAGATTGGCGGTCTTCTCGGATCGGTGTCGAAGGAACGTGAACAGGCGCTGCGCGAGTACGGCTTCAACCTCGGCATCGCGTTCCAGCTCGTGGACGATCTGCTCGACTACACGGGCGATGCCGAAACGGTGGGAAAGCCCATCGGCAGCGATCTCCGCGAAGGCAAGGTGACGCTCCCGCTCATCCACCTGCAGCGTCACGAGAATGATGGCGCCGGCGCCCGCATCATCCGCGACGTCATCGCGTCGCGAACCGTCACGCAGGAGCAGTGGAACGACCTGCGCCGCAGCCTCCGCGAGCACGCCTCGATCGACTACGCCTACCGGCGCGCGGTCGAATATGCGGACGGCGCGAAGAAGCATCTGTACACGTTTCCGCCGAGCCCCGAGCGCGACGCGCTGCTGGCGCTGCCCGACTATGTGCTTTCTAGGGATCGGTAAGTTCTTACGCTGATGCCTCGCTCAGGCTCCACGGGCCTTCGCTCGGCATAGCCGCAGGCGCTGGCCTTTGGTCGCCTTCAGATCTGGACAGATCACGATTGAAGTCCTCGACGACGACATCACGGCCCAGGACGTCGACGCCGTCGTCAACGCCGCGAACAATCACTTCTGGATGGGCGCCGGCGTCGCGGGCGCGCTCAAGGCGCGCGGCGGACAGGACATCGAGCGCGAGGCGATGGCGCAGGGACCAGTCGAACCCGGCCAGTGTGTCATCACGCGCGGCGGACGCCTCATCGCGCGGCATGTCATCCACGCAGCCGTCATGGGACAGGACCTGGCGACCTCTGCGAAGGTCATCGCGGCCGCAACTCGCAGCAGCCTCGACCTCGCGGAAAGAGAAGGCTTGTCGTCCATGGCCTTTCCCTTGTTCGGCACGGGCGTGGGAGGATTTCCAGTCGCTGAATGCAGCCGTCTCATGATCGACGTTTTCCGCGGGCACCAGGCGCGTTCACTGACCTTGATTCGCCTCGTGGCGTTCGGTCAACCGGCTTATCGAACGCTGGCAGCCGTCGCAGGCGAGCGCCTCGGCCCGGCGCTTCCCGGTCCGCTCGACTGCCCGATATCCGGATGACCCCCCGAGGCCTGTGGCACGCGTAACCGACCCAGAACGGCGCGCGCGCGAGCTGCGTGACGCCATCCGGCATCACGAGGAGCGCTACTACATTCACAATGCCCCGGAGATCTCCGACGAGGCGTTTGATCAACTGCTTCACCAACTCGAGGCCCTCGAGGCCGACCATCCCGAGCTGGTCACGCCCGATTCGCCGACACAGCGTGTCGGTGGCCGCGCAGTCGAGGGCTTCGCGACGGTCCAGCACCTCGTGCCGATGCTGAGCCTCGACAACACGTACAACGACGAGGAGCTCCGCGCGTTCGACGAACGGGTACACAAGGGCGCAGGCATCCCGGAGACGGCACGCGTCGCGTACGTCGCCGAGCTGAAGATCGACGGACTCAGCCTCGCGCTCACCTACGAACACGGCCGTCTTCTTCGGGGCGCGACGCGCGGTGACGGCACGCTCGGCGAGGACGTCACGATGAACGTCCGGACGATTCGATCGATTCCACTCTCGCTCCGTGGCGGTCCCACCGGACGCATCGAGGTCAGGGGCGAGGCCTACCTGCCGCGCGAATCGTTCGAGCGGATGAATCGCGAGCAGGCAGAGGCCGGAGAGCCGCTCTATGCGAATCCCCGGAACACCGCCGCCGGCACCATGCGCAATCTCGATCCGTCGCTCGTCGCCAGACGGGAGCTCGCCGCATTCGTCTACCAGCTGGTGACGGCCGACGAGAACGGCGAACCGTCGTTCAGGACGCACAACGATACGCTGAAGGCGTTCAGCTCGTGGGGATTGCCGGTCGAACCGCACTGGCGCTCGTGCGACGGGATCGACGAAGTCGTCGCATTCTGTGAGGAGTGGGCGGACAAGCGCCGGTCGCTCGCCTTCGAAACCGATGGCGTCGTCATCAAGGTCGATGACCTGCCGTTGCGTCAACGCCTGGGCACCACCGCGAAATTTCCCCGGTGGGCCACCGCCTTCAAATTCCCTGCGCAGCAGGCCAACACAAAGCTCATTCGCATAGGTGTCAACGTCGGACGGACAGGCGCCGTGACGCCGTATGCAGAGCTCGAGCCCGTGTTCCTCGCCGGCTCGACGATCTCGATGGCGACGCTCCACAACGCCGAGGACATCGAGCGCAAGGACGTCCGCGAAGGCGACACGGTGGTCATCGAGAAGGCCGGAGATGTGATCCCGAAAGTCGTCGCGCCCGTGCCCAGCCTACGGCCGGAAGGTGCCGAACGCTGGCAGATGCCGACGACGTGCCCGGAGTGCGGGAGCACATTGAGACGCGACGAGGAAGAAGTCGTCTGGCGGTGCGAAAATACGTCGTGTCCCGCGCGCCTTCGCCGCAGCCTCGAGCACTTCGCGTCGAGAGGCGCGATGAACATCGAGGGCCTCGGCGCGTCGCTCGTCGATCAGCTGCTCGAGCAGCGGCTCGTCAACGACTTCAGCGACCTCTACCACCTCACGCCGGAAGTCCTCGAGAACCTCGTCGTCACGCCAAAGGAGCCGCGATCGGATCGTGCGGTCCCGCGCAAGCTGGGTAAGGTCGGCCGCAACGTGTTCGAGCAGGTCCAGCGAAGCAAGGGCAACGATCTGGCAAGGCTGATCTACGGCCTCGGCATCCGTCACGTCGGCGAGAAGGCGGCCGTCACGCTCGCGAGGCACCTGCGCACGATGCCGGCGGTCCTCGACGCGTCGCGCGATGTGCTCGAAGCCGTGCCCGAAATCGGTCCGGTCGTCGCCGATTCCATCCGGTCCTTCGCCGACGAGCCACACAACCGCACGCTCATCGAGCGCCTGGCGGCGGCCGGCGTCTCGATGGACACGTCGCTTCCGGAACCGTCGAGGGAAGCGGCCGGACCGCTTGCCGGCCGGACGTTCGTCATCACCGGAACGCTGGCGGCGATGACGCGCGACGAAGCTGCGACAAAACTTACGAATCTCGGCGCCACCGTGTCCTCGTCGATCAGCAAGAAGACGTCTGCGCTCATCGCGGGAGAAGAAGCCGGGAGCAAACTTGAGAAGGCGCGCAGGCTCGGCGTGGAAGTCTTGTCGGAGGCCGACTTTCTGAAGCTTATAATGGAATCTCAGGACTGAGACCTTGAGACAGCAGCCGCGATGAAGCGGTTTACCATCGTCACGGTGGGACTCACCGCCGTGGTGGCGTTCCTCGTGGGCGCGATCTTCGCCGGCGGTGTCTCTCGCTCGGCCGTGTCGGCGGGTGCGTCAGCCAGAGCCGTCGCCGCCACGCGCGCGGCCGTGCCCAAGCCTCTGACGACGCCCGCGATCAACTTCGCCGACATCGTCGACCGGATCAATCCCGCGGTCGTCAACATCGACGCTACCGCCCGCGCACAGCCGGGACGACGACGACGGGGCCGGACGAGCGTGCCGGATCCCGACGACCCCTTCGAGTTCAATCCGCGGGGAGACCGGGACGGATCGCGGCGCGGCGCCGGCAGTGGCTTCATCATCGACGCCGACGGCAGTATTCTGACCAACAATCACGTCATCGATCGCGCCGAACGCATCATCGTCAAGCTGTCGGACGGCCGCACGTTTCGCGCGCGCGTCGTCGGCGCGGACCCGGAGATCGACATCGCGCTCCTGAAAATCGACGCGGACACCGGACTGCCGGTCGCGCCGCTGGGAGATTCAGGAACGCTGCGGATGGGCGAGTGGGTCTGTGCCATCGGCAACCCGCTCGGTTACGAGCATACCGTGACGGTTGGCGTCGTCAGCTTCGTGGGGCGCAAGCTCTTCGACATGAGCCTGGACAATTACATCCAGACTGACGCCGCGATCAACTTCGGCAACAGCGGCGGCCCCCTGATCAACGCGCGGGGCGAAGTGATCGGGGTCAACTCGGCGATCAGCTCGCGGGGCAGCAGCATCGGCTTTGCGGTTCCGATCAGCGGCGCATCGGCGATCCTGCCTCAGCTGCGCGCGCGTGGGCGCGTCAGCCGCGGCTACATGGGCGTCGCCCTGCGGGACGTCGACGCGGACATCGAGCGGTCGCTCAAGCTCGGCGTGGCCCACGGGGCGATGGTGCAGGACGTGACGGATGGGTCGCCGGCCGACCGCGCCGGCGTTCGCCCGTATGATGTCGTCATCTCGCTCGACGATCATCCGATCCACAACGACGATCAGTTGATTCGCGAGATCGCGGCGCGCATTCCCGGCACGGGAGCCCGCCTCCGCGTGATCCGCGACGGCCACGAACAGAGCGTTGTCGTCAAGCTGACCGAGCGTCCCGCGCGCGACGGCCCGAATCCGAAGGCCGCATCCGCACCGCCCGAACGCGTCAGAGCGGAGCAGGATACAGTGCCGCTCGGCTTGACCGTCCGCGATCTCGACCGTCAGGCCCTCGAGCGGCTCGATCTGCCGCGCCATACGCGGGGCGTACTGGTCACGCGAGTCGAGCCGATCAGCTCGTCCGCGGACAGCGAGCATCGAGCGCGGCACGGTCATCATCGAGATCAACCGGCAGCCGGTCGAATCGGCCGCGGACTATCGGCGGATCGCGCGCGCGGCGCGGCCCGGCGACATCCTGACGCTGTGGGTCTACGCACCCGATCTGATTCAGCGTCAGCTGAAGACCATCCGCGTGGACGACCGATAGCGCACGCGGTTCCGACATCATGGCGAAATCCCGCATCCTGGTCATCGATGACGAGAGCGCGATCCGCGAGTCGCTGCGGATGACGCTCGAATACGAAGGATACGAGTTCCTGGGCGCCGCAACCGGGCAGGAAGGCCTCGTTCTGGCCGAGCGCGAAGCGCCCGACCTCGTGCTGCTCGACGTCAAGATGCCCGGAATGGACGGCATCGACGTCCTCGAGCGGCTGCGCAACCTCAACGATCAGCTCCCAATCGTCGTCATCTCGGGCCACGGCACGATCAGCACGGCGGTCGAAGCGACCAAGAAAGGCGCCTGGGACTTCATCGAGAAGCCCTTCGCGAGCGAGCGGATCCTCGTCAGCCTGAGAAACGCGCTGGACCAGCGGCAGCTGCGCGACGAGAACCGGTCGCTCAAGAAGGCGGTCGAAGTCCGGCATCAGATGGTCGGCGAGAGCCCGGTGCTCAAACAGATCATGGCCGCGATCTCGCGCGCGGCGCCGACCAACGCAACGGTCCTCATCACCGGCGAAAGCGGCGTGGGCAAGGAGCTCGTCGCGCGGACGATTCACCGCAACAGCCTGCGGAGCCGCGAGCGCTTCGTCCAGGTGAACTGCGCCGCCATCCCCGAGGAACTGATCGAAAGCGAGCTCTTCGGACACGAAAAGGGCTCGTTCACGGGCGCGACCGAAAAGCAGGTCGGCAAGTTCGAGCAGGCCGACCGCGGGACGATTTTCCTCGACGAAGTCGGCGACATGAGCGCCAAGACGCAGGCCAAGGTCCTGCGCGTCCTCCAGGAAGGGGAAGTCGAGCGGCTCGGGTCGGCACGCACAATCAAGGTGGACGTCCGCGTCATCGCCGCGACGAACAAGAACCTCGAAGAGGAAATCGACAAAGGTCAGTTCCGCGAAGACTTGTACTTCCGGCTGGCCGTGATTCCGATTCACGTCCCGCCGCTCAGGGAACGGCCCGAGGACATCCCCCTCCTCGTGCGCCACTACATGGAGAGTTTCACGCGCGAGAACAACGCGCGTCCGAAGCGGATCACGCAGCCGGCCATGGATGCGCTGCAGAGATACCGGTGGAAGGGCAACATCCGCGAACTGCGCAACACCGTCGAACGCCTCTACATCATGACGGGCGGCGAGACGATTGACGTCGCCGACCTGCCGAGCGCGGTCCGTTCTCCGGGACTGGCCCCGCCGAGGCCGGCGCCCGCCGGAGATGGGGAGCCGGCGAAGGTGGGCACGCTGCGCGAGTTCAAGGACAGCGCCGAGCGAACCTATCTGGTGCAGAAGCTGCGCGAGAACGGTTGGAACATCTCGAAGACCGCCGAAGCCATCGACACGCCGCGCAGCAACCTGTACAAGAAACTCGAGCAGTATCAGATCACCCAGGAGAGCGACGGCTAGGCTGTACAATTGATCGTCGCAGCGAGCCAGACGATCGCTTGCCGAAAGGTGAGAGGAAAGTCCGAACTCCGGAGGGCAGTGCGCCGGGTAACGCCCGGTCAGGGTGACCTGAAGGACAGTGGCACAGAAAACACACAGCCGAACCGCGCCGTAAGGCGCGGTGGCAATGGTGAAAAGGTGCGGTAAGAGCGCACCGCGCCGCTGGTAACAGCGGTGGCAGGCAAAACCCCGCACGGAGCAAGACCAAATAGGGAGGCCTCGGCGTGCCGGCGCGTTCGCGCGCTGCTGCGCGCCGGCTGGACGGCCCGTCCAGAGCGTCTCCGGGTCGGTCGCTTGATCCCGCCAGCAATGGCGGGGCCAGAGGAATGATCGTCACGCCGAAGCCTGAAAGGGCGAAGGCGGACAGAATTCGGCTTACGGCTCGCTGCGATTTTCTTGAGGCCTTGTATTCGATGAAGCGCACACTCTTCGCTCTTGCGGCAGCCGTGCTGGCCGCGCCGCTCCTGGTCGCCCAACCGCCGCCCGGCCAGGTTCGGCCACGGCCGGCCCAGGGCCGCGACCCTGAGTTCACGCCGCCCACGATTCGCGAGTACAAGCCGAAGTCCACGCTGGTCGTGCCGCAGCACCCGGTGCCGCGCGCGAAGTTTCCCGTCATCGACATCCACAGCCACCAGCCGACGCCGATTTCGACGGGTGAATTCGATCAGGTGATGAAGGGGATGGAGGAGAACAACCTTCAGATCCTCGTGAACCTGAGCGGAAGCTCGGGCGACCGGTTGCGCCGCGGCGTCGAGGCGCTGAAGACGAGCAAGTACAAGGACCGGATGGTGCTCTTCGCGAACGTCAACTTCCGCGACGTCGGGCCGGGCTGGGGCGCACGGGCGGCGAAGCAGCTCGACGACGATGTCAAGGCCGGCGCGATGGGCCTGAAGGTCTTCAAGGACCTGGGGATGTTCGATCGAAAGTCCGACGGCAGCCGATTGAAGGTCGACGACCCGGAACTGGACGCCGTCTGGGAGACCTGCGCCCGGCTGAACGTGCCCGTCCTGATTCACATCGCCGAACCGCAGGCGTTCTTCGATCCGCTCGACTACAAGAACGAGCGGTGGCTCGAGTTGTCGCTCTATTCCGACCGTCGTCACCAGGAGGGGGTCCGGTTCGAAGAGCTGATGGCCGAACGGAACAACATGGTCAGGAAGCACGCGCGGACGAGGTTCATCCTGGCGCACTTCGGCTGGCACGCGAACGACCTCGCGCGCGCCGGCAAGCTTCTCGATGACAATCCCAACGTGTTCTACGACGTCGCCGCAGTCCTGTACGACTTCGGCCGGCAGCCGCGCGCCGCGCGCGAGTTTTTCCTGAAATACCAGGACCGGATTCTCTTCGGCAAGGACAGCTACCAGCCGGATGAGTACCCGTACTACTGGCGAGTCTTCGAAACCAACGACGAATACTTCGACTATTACCGCGACTACCACGCGTTCTGGAAGCTGTACGGCATGGGCCTACCCGATCAGGTCCTGCGCAAGCTGTATTATCAGAACGCCCTCAGGGTGACGCCCGGTCTGTCGCACGCTGGCCTGACAGACTAGTGCCCACCTACCTCGTGACCGGCGGCGCCGGGTTCATCGGATCCCAACTGGCGGAAGAGCTTCTCCGTCGTGGACATCGCGTCCGGATCGTGGACAGCCTCATCACCGGCAAGCGTCGCAACCTCGAAATCCTGAAAGGCGCCGAGTTCCAGGAGGGCGACCTCGCCGAAGCGGGCGTCGCCGAGCGGGCGGTCGCGGGGGTCGACTACGTCCTTCACCAGGCGGCGATTCCGTCCGTGCCCCGGTCGGTGAAGGATCCGGTGACGTCGAATCGCGCCAACATCACCGCCACGCTGAACGTCCTCGTTGCCGCCCGCGACGCCCGTGTTAAACGCGTCGTCTATGCCGGCTCGTCGTCCGCGTATGGCAACACGCCGACGCTGCCCAAGCGCGAGGACATGCCGACCAATCCGCTGTCGCCATACGCGCTCCAGAAGCTGGTCGGGGAGCAGTACTGCCAGCTGTTCACGACGCTCTACGGCCTCGAAACCGTCACCACACGGTACTTCAACGTCTTCGGCCCGCGGCAGGATCCCGGATCGCCGTATTCCGGCGTCATCTCGCTGTTTGCGACCGCGATCCTCGAGGGACGTCAGCCGGTCATCTACGGCGACGGCGAGCAGACCCGCGACTTCACATTCGTCGCCAACGTCGTGGATGGCGTGCTCCGCTGCTGCGAGGCGCCGAATGCGGCGGGGCAGATGATGAACCTGGCGACCGGCGGGCGCATCTCGCTCAACGATCTCCTCCGGACGATGAACCGGATTCAGGGGACCGATGTGCAGCCGATCTACCAGGAGCCCCGAGCCGGCGATGTGAAGGATTCGCAGGCGGACATCACGAAGGCCCGGACGCTTCTGGGCTACGCGCCTATCGTGGATCTCGAAGAAGGCCTGCGCCGCACGCTCGACTGGTGTCGCAGCGCAGATTGGACGAAAGGCCCGTAACCAAGCCACGACGAGTCCTGGCCCTCCGCTGCGTTAGCAGCCCCACCAAATCCGAGTAACGCTCATTGACGGATGTCGGAGTCCGAGACTGCGCTGACTTAACGCTTGAGTCTTGCAGAATTGTCGGCGATGCGACGTGCGCGAATTCTAGACGACAGAATGCCGCAATCCGTTTCGACAGTTCGGCATCGGCAGCCGGCGGCCACTTGACTCCTCCGAACAGCTGGGTTGGCCTGCGTATTGCTCAGCCGCACAAATTGTAATTCGTTTGAGATCTGTCCGATCGGCGAAATCCCTGTGACCTCTGGGGCTGGTTCCTGCGTGCGCTGATGACCTGCGTAGGCCAGAAGGCTCTGGTCGCGCGTCCGGTTTCTCTCTGTTCGTCAAGGAGTGCCCGCGCTCATGCCTGCCAATCCCCCCTTGCGCCGTTCCTCCGCCCGCTTCCTCTTCGTGTGCTCCCTCGGAGTGGCGGCGTTGTGCCATGGCCTGATGACAACGACCGCGTTCGCGGCGACACCGGATGGCGTCATCACGACGATCGCGGGGACCGGCACCGCGGGAGTCGCGGGAGATGGCGGTCCGGCCACCTCGGCGCAGGTCAATAGCGCCCAGAGCGCGGCCGTGGACGCAGCCGGAAACGTCTACATCGCGGATACCAACAACCATCGCATTCGCAAGATCGCGCATGACACGGGCATCATCTCGACGTTTGCGGGAACCGGTGTGGCGGGCTTCCTCGGAGACGGCGCCGCGGCGACCGCGGCACGGCTGTATTACCCGACCGGCGTTGCCGTTGATTCGAGCGGGAATCTGTACATCGCCAACAGGTACAACCATCGGATCCGGAAAGTCACCGTGGGAACGGGCGTGATCACCACGGTGGCAGGTAGTGCGACCGCGGGTTACGGCGGGGACGGGGGCGTGGCCACTGCGGCGCAGTTGCTCTACCCATACGGCCTGACTGTTGACGGGACCGGCAACATCTTCATTGCGGACACCAACAACCAGCGCATTCGTCAGGTGTCGGCCGCAACGGGAAACATCGCGACGCTAGCCGGCACTGGAACAGCCGGATACAACGGCGACGGCCCTGCGATCGGGGCAACCCTCAACTACCCGACGGGAGTGGCCGTCGACGGCCCGGGAAACGTGTACATCGCTGACCAGAACAACCAGCGCGTGAGAAAGATCGCCGCGGGAACGGGCGTGATCTCGACCGTGATCGGCACTGGCGTCGGTGGGTTCTTCGGAGAGGATGGACCGGCAACCTCGGCTCGCATGAACTTGCCGATCGCGCTAGCGGTTGATGCCGCCGGCAACGTGTATGTCGCGGACTATTACAACGGCCGCATCCGGAAGCTGACGGTCGCAACGGGACTCTTCACGACCGTGGCTGGCAGCGGCACCGCGGGCTACCAGGGTGACGGTGGGTTGGCCACGGCCGGCGCCTTGTACTATCCGACCGGCATCGCCGTTGATGCCGCCGGCGCCTTGTATATCGGAGACCAGAACAACAATCGAATCCGCAAGGTGGCCGCGCCGACGGTCCCGACTCTGACGTTGTCGACCGTCGCGGGCACCGGCACCGGCGGGTACAACGGCGACGGCCCGGCGACGAGCGCGCAGCTCAACACGCCCTCCGGCGTCACCGCTGATATTTTTGGGAACGTCTACATCGCCGACCAATCCAATCAGCGGATCCGGAAAGTGACCGCAGCAACCGGCGTCATTTCGACCATTGCCGGAACCGGACTCGGGGGCTACGCGGGAGAAGGTGGTCCCGCTACCGCGGCGCGATTGAACTCGCCAGTCGGACTCGCGGTGGACGCTTCCGGCAACGTGTTCATCGCCGACTATTACAACCAACGCATCCGCAAGGTCTCGGCGGCAACGGGCATCATCTCGACCGTCGCCGGGAATGGCACAGCCGGGTACTCTGGCGACGGCGGCGCCGCCACGACCGCCTCGTTGTACTATCCGACCGGGGTCGCGGTTGACGGAGCGGGCAATATCTACATCGCCGACCGATCCAATCATCGGGTCCGGATGGTTTCCGCTGCCACCTCCATCATCACGACGATCGCCGGGACCGGAACCGCCGGCGTTGGCGGCGACGGCGGACCTGGCTCCGCGGCTCAGTTGAACAATCCAGCCGGAGTTGCGGCGGACGCGGTCGGCAACGTGTACATCGCCGACACCAACAACTCCCGCATCCGGAGAGTGACAGCGGGAACCGGCATCATCAGCACATTCGTCGGCACAAGTACGACTGGCTACGACGGTGAATCGGTGGTACCCACGCTGGCGAAGCTGTATTTCCCGACGGGCGTGGCGGTCGATCCCGCTGGGAACCTTTACATTGCCGATCAGTACAACCACCGGATCAGAAAGGTGAGTGCTGCCACTGGCCTGATCACAACGGTGGTGGGCAGCGCGAACGGTTTGTACGGCGGAGATGGCGGTGCAGCAAGTGCGGGGCAGTTGTTGTATCCGTACGGCGTCGGCGTCGACGGAGGCGGAAGCGTTTACGTTGCCGACACGAACAACGATCGTGTCCGAAAAGCAGCGGTGCTCGTGCCGGCGCCGACCGGACTGACTGTGACCCGGGCGGGGACGGGAGCGTCGCTCTCGTGGACCGGGAGCGTCGGCGCGTCCAGCTACAGGATCTATCGCGGCACAACTTGGGGCGGAGAGACGTTGCTGACCGCCGGGGTCGTGACCGTCCCCTACATCGACTCCACAGTGGCGGCCGGGACAACCTATTTCTACAAGGTGACGACCTTGAGCTACGGGGCCGAAAGCGCGCCGTCGAACGAAGTGCGGTTCCGGCTCACCACGGCCAGCGGCTCCGGCGACTTCGACGGCGACGGCAAAGCGGACGTCACCGTGTTCCGACCCTCGAGCGGCACGTGGTATGTCTTGAAATCCGGTGCGAACTACACGACGTATTCCGGCTACAACTGGGGGGTCAGCTCGGATATCCCCGTGCCGCGAGACTACGACGGCGACGGCAAGACGGATATCGCCATCTATCGTCCCAGTGCCGGCGTGTGGTACGTGTCGCTGTCGTCGACCAACTTCTCGACATTCACGACTTACCAGTGGGGCGTGAGCACCGACATTGCGATTCCCGCCGACTACGACGGCGACGGCAAGGCCGACATCGCGGTCTATCGTCCGTCTTCGGGCACCTGGTACGTGCTGTTCTCCTCGACCAACTTCGCGACCTACGGCGCGTATGGGTGGGGCATCAGCACCGACGTTCCCGTCCCGGCCGACTACGACGGCGACGGCAAGGCCGACCTCGCGATCTTCCGGCCGTCTACCGGCACGTGGTACATCCTGCTGTCGAGCACCAGCTACGCGTCGTTTGGCGCCTACAACTGGGGCTCGGCGTCGGACTTGCCGGTGGCCGCTGACTATGACGGCGACGGCATGGCGGACATTGCGATTTACCGGCCGAGCACGGGCTCCTGGTACATCCTGTACTCGAGCACGGGCCTCGCGACCTACGGCGTATATCAATGGGGACAGGGAACCGACATTCCGGTGCCCAGCGACTTCGATGGAGACGGGAAGACCGATCTTGCCGTCTTCCGGCCGTCGACCGGTGCGTGGTACGTCCTCAGATCGAGCACGAACTACAGTACGTATGGGACCTACGTCTGGGGAACGGGGTCCGATGTACCGACCCTTCAACGCCCGTAGCGGTTGACGAATTCCGTCACTCGGCGGCTCATGAATGCGCGCTCGCGAGCACCGGCCATCCGGCTCGCGAGCGCGGTCACGGCGTGTAATCCTTCGGCACGAACTCGAGCGCCACCGCCGTCCCGGCCAATCCATTCCCCCAGCGCGAGTCGGGTCTCCACGTGAAGTACACACGATCCGGTGGTGAGTGCGCTCCGCACGCGACGCCGAAGTCCTTGTCATCCAGGAACGAGGTCAGCTCGATGTCCGCGAAGCTGGTTGCGGCCGCGACGACCTGGCGTCCCTGAAGTTCCACGGCAAAGCGTACGCTCTGTGTGGTGCAGTCGACTCTCGACAGCACACCAAGCACGCGTTCTTCGCCCGGCTGCACCTTGCGCAGGAGAAAGATCGTCTGTCGATCGCGAGATTTGTCCGGCCGCACCGCGTTCGGATATTCGCTTCGCCGTGCCGGCGTCTCAGTGGAGCGGGACTCCGTGCTGGCAGCATCCGTCGCGTGGTTCTCGGTGCCGACGGGGGCGCTCGGCCCCGGCGCGGATGGCGCACTCGAACGCCGGGCAGAGGCGCGGGCCACCACACGTCGTTCGTAGTCCGCCAGCGTCTCGAGCCGTGCCGCCGCGGCATTTGCGCTCGTACTGTCCACCTTGACCGCGGCGATTGCCGTCAGGAGCCGGCGCGCCTCATCGAGTTCGCCCTGCAGAATCAGGACGTCCGCATATCTGAGTCGATGACTCAGTCTCCCCGGCGCCAGCACAACCGCGTGTTCGATCGACACCCGGGCCTCTCCGAGCGTCGACGACGACAGCATCTGCACGTAGGCGAGCGCCGCATAGGCGTCCGCTGAAGTGCCGTTCAGCGCCACGGCGCGCTTCAGCGTCGTCAGTGCCTGGACGCGATGCTCTTCCGATCCTTGGGGATCCGCACGCAGCCTCGAGAGCCCGCTGACGTACTGGATCGTGAAGTCGTCGGGCGCGAGTTCGGCCGCCCGGCTGAATGCGTCGAGCGCCTCAGGAACCTGCTGACGCTCGAGCCTCAGAAGTCCGAGCGCGATCTGGCCGGCGGCGGCTGACGGCTCGGCCGACGCTGCCCGTTCGATGCGCGGTGCCGCCTGATCCACGCGCTTGACGCGCAACTGCGCCGTCGCCAGCCAGGCCTCCACTTCTCCCGGAGTCATCGCCCGGCCCGGCGACGGTTCGACGACGGCAATCTTTTCGGAGAAGGTGAATCGCTGGAGCAGGAACCGCAGGCCGCGCAGGTACACGCGCATCTCCTTGTCGAACTCCTCCGGCGTGGCGCCGAACGCCACGCGAAACGCCTCGACGGGCGCACGTCCCTCGGCCACCTGATTCACATAGGTGTTGATGGCAGCGGCGCCGTTCGGCCTCGTCGTCAGCAGGTAATGTGTGGCGGCCCACGATTCCGCATAGAAGATTGAACGCCGCGCGCCTTCGTTGTACATCGGCGACGTCTGGTCCACCGTCAGCAGCTCGCTGATCGGCATGTACCGCTCGAGCAGCAGCAGGATGTGTTCCGGACGCGGCCGTCCGAGCGTGGCGGCCTTGCCGCGATCGACGAGCGTGTACGAGCCGTAGTACTCGGCCAGGCCTTCGTTCAGCCAGACCGGCATCGATCTGACGGCGTTCTGCACGAGCAGGTGCGTATATTCGTGGAACGTGACGGCCGCGGACTCTTCGTACCCTTCGAGCGACAGCGCGATGATGTTGAGGTCGTCCGCCTGGCTCATATACCCGGCGAGCGAAATCGGGTGGCCGTTGTACAGCGGCACGATCAGCTGCAGCGATTTCCGCTCGCCGAAGACGAACACGACGGTCGGCACCGACGGCGGGCGGTTGGCGTCGTGAATGAGTCCGGCGACGACGGTTCGGAACTGCTCGATCTGGATGGCGATGTCGCGAAGCGTGGACGCGGACTGGTCGCCGATGACCGTGAGGACTCCGCTCCGCAGCATGGTCCATTTGGGCTCGGCGCGAGCGGGGGAGGCCATGCCGAGCAGGACGGCAAGAGCGAGCGTCGAAAAAAGCCGGCTCACTTGCGGGTCATTCTGGCACAATCAGTGCCGTCGTGAACATCGTCGCGATCGCACTTGGCGGCCTCACGTTACTGGTCGGGCAGCAACCGCCATCGACCTCCCTCAGTTTCGAAACGCTGAGAGCCACCGTCGCTCAATCTGCTGCCGTTGCGCCCGACCGCGTGCAACAGCTCACGGTCGACTGGAGCGCGTTTGCGGGCGCGACGGGCGATCTCGTCTCCGGCGCGACGGCGATTCCCGTGAACCGGTTCCAGGTGCAGGACCGGCGCTCGATCGCCGGCCCGCTCCCGCTCGACAGGAATCCCGAGCTCTCCGCCGATCAATTGGTCGCGGTCGGGACCACGAGCAGTGGCGCGGCGCTCTCCTGGCAGCTGCTTCGTGACCCGCGCGTCGTTCGGGCGGAACATCCGGGCCCTGACGGCGTCCTGACCGGCGACGTGCTGATGCGCGCTGACGTCCAGCTGGTCATCGCGCTCCCCGACATGCCCCAGCTGACCGATGTGCGGCTCTATCAACCCCACTGGGACGGCGCCCGCTGGCGCCTCGATCTCATCGCGTCGTTTCCGATCGGATCCGCGCGGTGATGCGGCGCGCGACGCTCGTCACGCTCTTCTGTCTGTTGGCCGGCCGCGCAGGTGCGGAGCCCGTCACCGTCCTCCAGAATACCGGCAGCTCGACCAATCGCGTCGACCTGGTGATCCTCGGCGATGGCTATACCGCAGCCGAGCTCGCGAGCGGGAAGTACGCGAACGATGTGCTGACGGCAGTCAACGGCCTCTTCGCGCAGGTGCCGTATACCGAATATCGGAACTACTTCAACATCTATCGCGTGGACGTGACGAGTGCGGAGAGCGGCGCCGACCATCCCTCAACCGGCATCTTCAGGGACACCGCGCTCGACGCGGCGTACGACTGCTCCGGAATCACCCGGCTGATCTGCGTCAACACCACGAAGGTCAATGCCGTCATCGCGTCGAGCGTGCCGGCGCCGACGGCGCACGACCTCATCCTCGTGATTGTCAACGACCCGCAGTACGGGGGCTCGGGCGGTGCCATCGCGGTCGCGTCGACCGAAGCCAGTGCCGTGGAGCTCGTCCTTCACGAGACCGGACACACGCTCGCGCTGCTCGCGGACGAATACGGCGGACCGCCGCCGCCGGGGTGCAATCCATCGGGCGAGCCGCCGCAGGTGAACGCGACTCGTGTCACCACGCGCGCGAGCATCAAGTGGAACGCCTGGATCGACCCGTCCACGCCGATCCCGACGCCAGCACCACCTCCCCCCAACGGCACACCCGGACTTTACGAAGGCGCCAATTACTGCGACACCGGCGTGTTCCGGCCGACGTTCAACTCGAAGATGCGCAGTCTCAATCAGCCGTTCCACGCGATTAACGTCGAGCAGCACGTCAAGCGCTTCTACAACTACGTCTCGCCAATCGACAGCGCGACCCCGACGAGCACCGCGGTGACGGTACTGCCAGGCTCGCCCCAGCATTTCACTGTCACCAAACCGCAACCGGCCACGCACACGTTGAGTATCGCCTGGAAGCTGGACGGATTCGTCGTCGGATCGGCTCCGGATTTCGTCGTCGATCACACAATCAGACGCGGACGTCACACGCTGGAACTGACCGTGTTGGATTCCACGCCGCTCGTCCGGGTCGACCCGTCCGGTGTCCTGACGGCCAGAAAGACCTGGACGCTGACGGTGCTTGCCGGAACCGGCGACTTCGACGGGGACGGGAAAGCGGATATCACGATCTATCGTCCCTCCGCGGGTGTGTGGTACGTGCTCGGATCCGCGTCGAACTTCACGACCTACGGCACCTACGCCTGGGGCGTCAACACAGACGTGCCGGTGCCGGCGGATTACGACGGTGACGGCAAGACGGATGTCGCGGTCTACCGCCCGTCCACGGGGACGTGGTTCGTGCTGAAGTCGAGCACCAACTTCTCGGCGTTCACGGCGTACCAGTGGGGCATCCCCAACGACATCCCGGTGCCGGGCGACTACGACGGCGACGGCATTGCCGACATCGCCGTCTACAGGCCGTCGAACGGCGCCTGGTTCGTCCTGACATCGAGCAGTGGATTCACTGTCTGGACAAATTTCAACTGGGGAGTGAGCACGGACGTGCCCGTACCCGGTGATTACGATGGCGACGGCGTAACCGACATCGCGGTCTACAGGCCGTCAGCAGGCGCCTGGTACATTCTGAAGTCGACGAGCGGCTTCACCGCGTGGACCTACCTGGTGTTCGGAGCGCCAACCGACATCCCGGTGCCGCAGGACTACGATGGTGACGGCCTGACGGACATCGCAATCTATCGTCCCTCGTCGGGGACCTGGTTCCTGGTGAAATCAAGTACGAACTACACAACCTTTGCGACAGTTCAGTGGGGCAGCGGCGCGGACATCCCGGTCGCGGCTGATTTCGACGGCGATGGCGTTTCCGACATCGCGGTCTATCGTCCGTCCACAGGCAGCTGGTTCGTCTTGAAATCCAGCACGAACTTCACGACGTACACGACGACGCAGTGGGGCACGGCAGCGGACGTGCCCATCCTCAAGCGGCCATAGTCGCGCTTGCGCGAGGGCCCGGGAGGCGTCTCGTGCGATTTACGGGCGCCTCAGGAGCGGAATGTCCCCGTTCGCGCCCCAGGAGACAGCCTGGTACGTCGACCCGTTCGTGCTCGAGTTCAGGATGAACCAGACGCCCGTTGACGGGCGGAACACGGCGACGTCGGCCTTGCCGTCGCCGTCGTAGTCGCCCGGCACGGGCACATCGGAGCTCACGCCCCACTGCGACGAAGTCGAACCGGAGAACCCCGTCGACGACTTCAGTACGAACCACTGACCGGCCGACGGTCGATAGATGCCGAGATCGGCCTTGCCGTCGCCATCGAAATCCGCGGGCACCGGCTGATCGCTGCTCGTGCCCCACGTATAGGCGGCCGGACTGTTGCCTGAACCCGACTGCAGGATGAACCACTGCCCGGCGCTCGGGCGATAGAGCGCGACGTCCGTTTTGCCGTCGCCGTCGTAGTCGGCCGGCACCGGAACATCACTGGCGACGCCCCATTGAACAGCATCGTAGGCGGTGTAATTCGCGCTCGACCGCAGGATGAACCACTGGCCGCTCGACGGCCGGTAGATCGCCAGATCGGCTTTGCCGTCACCGTCGTAATCCCCAGGCGCGACCAGGTCCGTGCTGAGGCCCCAGTTGTAGAGGACTTGTGTCGCGAAGCCCGTGCTCGACTTGAGCACGTACCATCGACCTTCGGACGGACGGAAGACCGCGACGTCGGTCTTGCCGTCGCCGTCGTAGTCGGCCGGCACGGGCACGTCTCCGTTGGCGCCGAAGTTGTACGTCTGGAAGGTCGAGCCACTCGTGCTCGACGACAGCACCCACCAGCCGCCGGTCGACGGGCGGAAGACGCCCGCATCCGCCTTCGAATCGTCGTCGAAGTCGCCGCGAACCAGGTTGCGGCGGAAGTTGGCGACTGTCGGCGACGTGCCGTTGAGCGCCCGTGCATTGTCCTCGGTGGCAGTCCCTGCCGGCGTCGCGGGCGTCACTCCCGGGAAGTTGAAGAGGGGCGTCGAGAAGATGGCCTTTCTCGGACAGCTGCACGGCGACGGATAGGCCATGACGTCGCGGGCGACGCCGGTGACGCCGTAGCCGTACGCATACGAGTAGGCCGGCGTGCCGCCAGCGTTCGGACGGTCGTGATTCAACCCCATGTTGTGGCCGATTTCATGCGCCAGTGAGAGATTGCCGTTCGAGCAGCTCCAGAGGTTGACGTTGTACGCGTAGGGTGCAAAACCCGAATTGATGTTCGACGAGGACATCAGCCAGCCCAGGCCGCAGGCGTCGGAATCGGTGGTCATCAGCGTGACGACGTCGGCGTGATACTGGTCGCGCAGCGCGAATACGCCGTCCATGTAGCCGTCACCGCTGGTCGTCAGGCGGGTGAGGCTGTCGTTCATGTTGTTGGTTTCCGTGTAAGCCATCTCTTCGTAGTGCGTCAGCCGGTACCGGTGAACGACACCGGCGTTGGCGAGCGCCAGGTTCGCGTTGTTCACGGCGCCAATCAACTCGGCGACGATCGACGACGCGCCACCCGCGGCGGTCTTCGCAGCAGGGGTGTACAGCACCATGAGGTCCACGAACGCGTTCGAATCGGGCGCGCTCGCCGGCTGATCGGCAACCGCGGTGGTGGGTGGCGGCGCGAGCGGCTGGCCCTCCGGAGGGAACGACGCCTGGTCCACCTCGGTGACGAGATGCACGGCCGAGTTCGGCGCGCGCCGGACGATAAATACGCGTCCGTCAACGACGACCCGTCCCACCAGCGCCTCGTCCACGATCGTGATCGTGACCTCGCCGTCGTGACCGTCCGTGAGCGGTCCCGCGAGGAACGTGTCAGACGCGTTCGAATGCCGCGACGAGATTGCAGCCCTGAGGGTCAGGTCGCTCGCCACCGGAATCTCGATCGTCCCGCCGTTGATCGCGACGTCGCGCAGGACGTCGAAGCGAACGTCGACCGGCAGGGCTCCCGTTCCGTTCACGACGATCGTGGACCGCCCAGCCTCAACCGGCTCCCAGGCCCTGAGCGTGGCAGGCTGGGTCCGAACCTGATCGGCCGCCATGTCGGCACCGGTCATCAGGACGGACAAAGTCAGTGCAAAGACAGCAGCGTATCTACGCAACCTCGACATCGGCGGCTCGCTTTTCGGGGGGAAATTCCATTATCGCCGAGCGATCCGGGCCTCCGCCCGCTAGTTTATTGACTTCCTAGCTCTGCTGTGCCACGGTGTGCAGCTCTGCTGTATGCGGGCGATCCTGAGAAACGCGGGGAGCATCGCCGGGAGGGGACTGAAGGGCCTCGCGCCCGGTGCCCTGATCGTCGGCGCGATCTGTGGACCCACATCGGCCACCGTCGCTGACGGAACCATCCAGGATTCCGAATGGCATCTCACGCTTCGCCAGTCTGGAGGCATCGCGGGCATCGATCAGGAACTGCGCCTCACGAGCGCGGGCGACGTGAGAGCGACCGACCGTCGTGGTCAGCGTCAGAAAGCCGAGCGGCTGCCCCCGGACGAGCTGTCCCGGATCGCAGCGCTCGTTGGCCGAGCCCCTGCGCCCGACAGTCGCGTGCCCCGTTTGTCGAGTTGCCGCGATTGCTTCCAGTACCGACCTCGAAATCGAATCCGGCTCCGTACCGCGCTCGTTTCATCTCGATGAAATGAGTCTGACGGGCAGCCAGCTCGAGCCCCTCGTCTCCGATCTCTCGCGTCTTCTCACCCGTACGCTGTCGCGGCAACCTTTCGACCAGTGAGGCAACGTGCGACCTCCTACCGTAACGACCCTCGGCCTGCTGACACGCGCGGCGATCGTGTCCACGCTCATCGCCGCCGTCGCGCTCTTCCCACGGATGATTCGGGCGCAGGGAGGCGGGTCGAGGGCCGGGCAGGATCCGCTCGCCTCGGCCCGCGAACTGGCGGACTGCCTCGCCTCCGGCGACGCACACGTGAGCAGACATCGCCGAACGGGAGCCGTGCGCTACGTCGGCATGGATGCAGGCCGATCGATCGTGAACCCGCGGCCGTTCGATGCCGCAAGTTCGCCTGAAGCCGCGGCGCGCGCGTACCTGTCGGTGTGCGGTTCGCTGTTCGGGGTGGCCGACCAGTCCTCCGATCTCATCGTCACGAAGAGCGAGACTGTCGACGCGAACCGACGGGTCCTCCGGTTCCAGCAGCTCAACGGCGGCGTTCCCGTCATCGCCGGCGAGCTGAACGTGGATGTCGACGGCGCCGGAAACGTCCGGACGGTCGCCGGCAAGACGTTGCCGACCATGTCGTTCGGCGCCAACCCGACGATTGCGCCATCGACGGCGGCGAGTGCTGCGATCGCTACGGTGGCGCGAACGTACTCGGTGACGGGGGCCACGCTATCGACGTCCTCGCCTGAACTCTGGATATTCGCGCCCTCGCTCATCGGACCGGACGACGGCCCTGCCCGATTCGTCTGGCGGATGGAGGTGATATCGCCAAGCCGGCTCGACATCCGGGAGTTTGTACTCGTGGACGCGGTCCGTGGTTCCATTGCTCTGCAGTTCAACCAGGTCGAGACGATCAAGAACCGTCTGACCTACACGGCCGGCAACACGTCGACCCTGCCGGGCACCTTGATCTGCAACGAATCCAATCCTGCCTGCACGGGCGGTGACGCGGACGCCGTCGCCGCGCATCTGTACGCGGGCGACACGTACGACTTCTACCAGACGAACTTCGGACGCGACAGTCTGAACAACCTCGGGATGACGCTCGTCTCGAGCGTGCACTACGGCCCAGTTGGATTCCAGAACGCCTTCTGGAACGGCGCTCAGATGGCGTACGGCGACGCCTTTTCGCAATCCGACGACGTCGTCGGTCACGAGCTGTCGCACGGCGTGACGCAGTTCACGTCGAACCTCTTCTACTACTACCAGTCCGGCGCCATCAACGAGTCGTTGTCGGACGTGTTCGGCGAATTCATCGATCAGACGAACGGTCACGGGAACGACGCGCCGGGCGTTCGGTGGCTGCTCGGCGAGGACATTCCGGGAGTCGGCGCGATCCGCAACATGCAGAATCCGCCGGCATTCGGCAATCCCGACAAGATGACGAGCCCGATCTACTACGCGGGCGCAGCCGACAACGGCGGGGTGCACTACAACAGCGGCATCAACAACAAGGCCGCCTATCTGATGGTCGATGGCGGCGCCTTCAACGGCCAGACGATCGCCGGTCTGGGGATTCCGAAGGTTGCGAAGATTTACTACGAGGTCGAGACGCACCTCCTCACGTCAGGGTCTGACTACGCGGACCTTGGAGATGCCTTGAATCAGGGCTGCGCGAACCTCGTCGGCACGGCCGGCATCACGCTCGGCGACTGCGATCAGGTGCGCAACGCCGTCCTCGCCGTCGAGATGGCACTCCAGCCCGTGCCGGGATTCAATCCGGAAGCGCCGCTTTGCGGGATCGGACAGACGCCTGCGAGTGTCTTCTTCGACAACCTCGAAGGCGGCGCGGGAAACTTCGTCATGAGCGCGGCTGTCGGCCCTATCCGATGGCGGCTCGACTCGCCGTATGGTGCGTTCGCCCACTCGGGTCAGCACTTTCTTTACGCGGACGACTATCCGGCTGCGGCGGCAGACTCATCGGTCGCCACGGCGGCCGGGATCGTCATTCCTCCGAACGCGTTCCTCCATTTCGCCCACGCCTACGGCTTTCAGACCCCCAACTTCGACGGCGGCGTGGTCGAATACAGCAGCGACGGCGGCACGACGTGGAACGACGCCGGTCCATTGTTCGACTTCAACGGCTACTCGGGCACTCTGGCAGGAGGATCCGGTAATCCGCTCGCCGGTCGACCGGCGTTTGTCGGTGCGAGTCACGGGTACATGTCGAGCCGGGTGAACCTGTCATCACTGGCGGGGCAGACGCTGCGATTCCGGTGGCGAATGGCGCTCGACTCCGCGACGTACGACTGGGGCTGGTGGCTCGACGACGTGCGTGTGTATTCGTGCACGGGCGCGCAGATCACGCAGGTCGTGCCGAACACCGGTGCGCAGGCACAGGCCGGCCTCACGGTCGGCATCACCGGCCAGTCGACACACTTCGTGCAGGGCGTGACGTTCGCCAACTTCGGCGCCGGCATCACGATCAACGGACTGGCCGTGACGGATTCGACGCATGCGCTCATGAACATCTCGATCGCGCCGACGGCGGCGTTGGGCCCGCGCGATCTTCTCATCACCACTGGCAGCGAGCTGGCTGGCGGATTCAATCTCTTTACGGTGGTGCCGAGTCCGCTGCTCCTTCAGCTGGTTCCAAACCGCGGCCAGCCCGGCGCGAATCTGCTCGTTGCCGTAAAAGGACAGCTCACGCATTTCGCGGCGGGGTCCACGACGGCGAATTTCGGCGCGGGCATCACCGTGAATGGCGTCAACGTCGTCGACTCCACGCACGCGACCGTGGACCTGACGATCTTGCCTGGCGCCACGGGAGGCACCCGCACCGTGACGATGACGACGGGCGCCGAGTCTGCGACGCTGGCCAACGGATTCGCCGTCGTCGGGTCGGCCTATGACACACCCGCGTACGCATACATCGTCGGGCGCCGGTTGTCGCCGTCGCAGGGCGGAACCGACGGCACGCAGACCGTGTCGGTGATCGATACGTCGACCAACGCGGTCGTCGCGACGATACCCGTCGGCGTCGGCTGCTCGTGCGTGGGGTCGGACGGCGCGGCGATCTCGCCGGACGGGGCGCTCGTCTACGTGGCCAACGAAATCGATAACACCGTGTCGGTCGTCAGAACAGCGACAAACAGCGTCATCGCGACGATTCGCGTCGGCAGCGGTCCGATTGCCGTCGCCGCAGGCCCGGACGGCTCGCGTGTCTACGTCGTCAATGGTTCGGGAACGACATCCGTGTCGGTGATCGATACCGCCACGAACGCGATCGTCAACACGATTCCTCTGGGGGTCGTGCAGGCAAGGGGCGTCGCTGTGACGCCTGACGGCGGACGGTTGTACGTGTCCACGTACGGAACCAACACACTCAAGGTGATCGATACCGCGACGAATGCTGTGACCGCGAACATTCCTGTCGGCAATCTCCCACTGAGCGTGGATGTGATGCCCAATGGAGCGATGGTCTACGTCGGCAACCTGACGGGCAACAGCGTCTCGGCCGTCAGCACGGCAACCAATACGGTGGTGGCAACGATTCCCACCGGAAGCAGTACCTACGGCGCTCGTGTGACCCCGGACGGCGGCCGTGCCTACGTCGCTATGGGAGGATCAGGCATGCCCGTGATCAACACGGTGACCAGCACAGTCTTCGCCAATGTCGCGGGCGCAGCCGGTTCACGCGCGCTGAGGTTCATCCCCGACGGAACTCGCGCGTACGTGGCCAGTTACCAGAGTGTCTATGTGGTCAACAGCGTCACTAACACCTTGATCACGAGCATTCCTTTCACGACCGCGGCGAACGGCGATCCGTTGTCGATGACGATGTCGGCGGGACCGACGCGCGTCGTCTCGCTCGGTGGGAGCCTGGCCTTCGGAAACGTCCACGTCGGATCGACGGCAACGGCCACGCTGACGATCAGAAACGCCGGAGACTCGCCATTGACCGTGAGCGGCCTCACGTTCCCGCCGGGTTTCAGCGGGAACTGGGCCGGCGGCGTCATCCCTGGGGGTGCGGCGCAAAACGTCACCGTCACGTTCGCGCCGACGTCGAACGTCGGCTATGGCGGTGTCGTGACGGTGAATTCGAACCGGACGAGCGGCGCCAACACAATGGCCGTTTCGGGCACGGGGATACTCGTCACGCTCACCGGCGATTTCGACGGCGATCGCAAGACCGACATCACGGTCTACCGGCCGTCGAACGGACGCTGGTACGTGCTGCAGTCGGCGAGCGGGTTCTCCAGCTGGAGCGAATACTCGTGGGGCGTGAGCACCGACACGCCCGTCCCGGGCGACTACGACGGTGACGGCAAAGTGGACCTCGCCGTCTACCGGCCATCGACTGGATACTGGTTCGTGAGATTCTCGAGCACGAATTTCGCGACGACCGGCACGTTCGCGTGGGGCGCGCCGGGCGACGTGCCGGTTCCGGGCGATTACGACGGCGACGGCAAGACGGATGTAGCCATATACCGGCCGAGCGCTGGCTACTGGTTCGTCCTCAAGTCGAGCACCAATTACTCGACATGGGGCACGTACCAGTGGGGCACCAGCTCGGATCTGCCCGTGCCGGGCGACTACGACGGCGACGGCAGGACCGATATCGCCGTCTATCGACCGTCGGCAGGCGTCTGGTTCATCTTGCGATCGAACAGCAATTTCACGCAGTACAACGCGTACACATTCGGGACGAACGGAGACGTGCCCGTGCCAGGCGACTACGACGGTGACGGGAAGGTCGATCTCGCGTTGTATCGACCGTTATCGGGTGTCTGGTATGTCGCGCGGTCGAGCACGAATTTCTCGACGTGGAACGCGTACCAGTGGGGAGCGGGCGCGGATGTTCCCGTCCCCGGCGATTACGACGGTGACGGGAAGTTCGACGTCGCGGTTTTCAGGCCGGCGACGGGCCACTGGTTCATCTTGAAGTCGAGCACGAATTTCACGAACTGGGCGACGTATCAGTGGGGCACGTCGACCGATATTCCGGTGCTCGAGCGGCAGTAACGTCAACTGCCGGAACCGATGGGTCATCTGTTACCGGGTACGGCCAAGGGAAGGCGGCGATGGCGATAGTGATGCCGTCCTCGCACTGGTTGCCGGCATACTGATCATCGGCATCTCGGTAGCTTAGAGGGCATCCACACCGAGATCGCGTAGGCGGCAGTGGCCGCGTTTGAGTGGAATATGGGACGGCTGGACTATGCTGGTTGAGTTGCCCGCCGTTCGAAGGCCGCCGGACTGACCTGACCGAGGTTCAGAATCCCGCCAGCGATTTGAACCCGCCATTTAGCGCAGTCGTGCGTTCGGTGGTAGGCGCACCTGGTGGGCGCAGCTCGACTTCACCCGCATCAAAATTGAGCCGCCCACCCTGCGAAATCAGGTCGAGGAAATTCTGGAACATCCAAGTCCCTACGCTGAAAGTCTCAGCAAATCTCGCGACGTCTCAGGGACCGCGGCCGCTGGCGGCCCAATCCATTCTGGTGCACGACGCAAGGTGATGGCCGGATCGGCGCGTCGAGATGCTTTGCCAGCTCGGCAGCTCCCACAACGCGAACCGCGCGGTGTCGTCGCCGGGGGTATGCTCAGGGGGGAATCCATGAGCATCGAAGACAGGAATTGACCCTCCGCCGGATCTCTGATTTGGTACGCAACGTGTGGCGCCTTCTCACGTCAGGAAGAAAGTAGGGTTCACTCATGACCGCTACAATCGCGCACATCGTCAAGTGTCCTGTCTGCGAGTCGAACGGCGAAATGATCCATCACGATGTTCGAGCGTCGCTGGTCTATTCCTGCAGGAACTGTTCGCACGAGTGGCAAATCAACCCCGCAGACGAACCACTGAAAGGGGACCCGGCCGTAGCCGAACCTGCGCGAATGCCGTCGGCGGGCACGAAACGGCCTCGCAAACGGTGACGTGCCCAGGAGTCGGCTCGTTCCCTGGCGTGAGCCGCTGGCGCAGCAGAAATAGCTCATGCGGCGTCCTGTAATCACACGACCTCGCTCGCTGGCGGGCGGCAGGGAACTGCTGAGTATCGAGCAGCTCGAGGAGCACGCCAGGCGTCTGGCGGCGCTGCTCTCGATTGCGCCGCGGCGCGGTGGCAGTAATCGCGCCCATCTGCGGCAGGTAGACGACCATATGCGCGCGCTCCGCGACGTCTACACGGAGCTCGCGGAGGACGCGCGGCATGAAGGCATGTCGCCGGCGGCCGAATGGCTGCTGGACAACTTTCACAGCATCGCGGCTGCCGCGCGCGACATCCATCACGATCTCCCGCCCACGTTCTTCAAGCGCCTGCCTCGCATCGCCGCCGACGAGTTCGCCGGGCTCCCGCGCACGTATGCGCTTGCGCTCGAGCTGATCGGAGTCAGCGCCGGCCGGCTCGAAGCGCAGCGGCTTCAGCGGTTCATCAGCGCCTTCCAGTCGGTGACGCCCCTCACGATGGGCGAGCTCTGGGCCTGGCCGAGCGCGTTGAAGCTCGCACTCCTCGACCACCTGCGCATGAGAGCGGACGAGCTCGCAGCCAGCCGCTCGCACCGACTCGCGGCGGATCGCCTGGCCGGAGCCGTCGAAGCTGCGCCCGTCTCCCTCGACCAGTGGCCCGCGCACGTCCATCACGCGTTTGTCACGCGCCTACTTCAGCGCTCCCGTGCCCTCGGCGCCATCGCCTCCGGCTTGCACCATCAGCTCGAAGAGGCGCTGGCGGCCCGCGGCCAGACGGTCGAGGACGCCATCCGGGTAGAAGGGCAGCACCAGGCGGCCGAACAGGCCGGCATGGCCAACCTGATTGGCAGCCTCCGTCTGATCTCAACATTCGATTGGAGCGAGTTCTTCGAAAGCGTGAGCCTCGTCGAGCAGGTGCTCCAGCGCGATCCGGCTGGGGTTTACGGCCGGATGGACTTCCGCAGCCGCGACCGGTATCGCCACGCCATCGAGGAGCTTGCCGTGCCGACCGGAGAGGGTCAGCTGCTGCTCGCGCTGAAGAGCGTCGAGCGCGCGCGGCAGATTCACGTGCGGACTCCCGACGCACGCGACGCCCACGTCGGTTACCACCTGATTGGCGCCGGGCGGCGGCAGTTCGAGCGCAGCGTCGCATGGCAACCCACTCTCCAGGGGCGCGCGCGGAGGCTCTTCTTCGCGTGGGCGACCACCGGGTACCTGGGCTCCATTGCAGTGGGCACCGCCGTGATCGTCGCGACGGCTGTCCTCTACGCGTGGTTGCACGGCTGGCGTGGCATGCCGCTGGCTTTTGTCGCGATCCTTGCTGCTGTACCCGCAAGCGAGCTGGTCATCCAGCTTCTGCAGCGGGTGATCAGCTCGCTGATTCCACCCCGCCGCCTTCCGCGGCTCGAACTCGACGCCGTGCCTCCGTCGGCCACGACGATGGTCATCATGCCGACCCTCCTGGACAGCCTGGATCGCGTCGGCGATCTGATCTCCCATCTCGAAGTCGAGGCGATCGGCAACATCGACCGTCACATTCACTTCGCCATCCTGAGCGACTTTCTCGACGCGCCGACCGAAACGCAGCCGCACGACGCGGAGATTCTCGAGGCGGCCCGCGCGGGTATCGCGGCGCTCAACGCCAAGTACGGGGATGGGCGAGCGGACCCGTTCTTTCTGTTCCACCGGCTGCGTCAGTGGAACGAGCGCGAAGGGCTCTGGATGGGATGGGAGCGCAAGCGCGGGAAGATCGAGGAGTTCAACCGTCTGCTCCGCGGCGCCACCGACACGAGCTTTACCGTGTCGGTCGGCGATCTGAGTATCCTGCCGCAGGTCAAGTACTGCATCACGCTCGACAGCGATACGCGGCTGCCCCGAGGTGTAGCGCGCGAGCTGGTCGGGATCATCACGCACCCGCTCAACCGCGCCGGGTTCGACGCACGGGTTGGCCGCGTCACCGAAGGGTACGGCATCCTGCAGCCGCGCATCAGCGTCACGTTCATGAGCGCCGCCGGGTCGCTGTTCGCGCGGCTCTATGCGGGACACACCGGCGTCGACCCTTATACGACGGCGGTCTCCGATACGTACCAGGATCTCTTCAGCGAAGGCATCTTCACCGGCAAGGGTCTATACGACGTCGATGCGTTCACAGCGGCGCTCGAGGGCTCGGTCCCCGAAAACGCCCTCCTCTCCCATGACCTGTTCGAGGGCCTCTACGCGCGGGTTGCTTTGGTCTCGGACGTGGAGCTGGTCGATGAGTACCCGTCGAGCGTGCTCTCTCACGCACGACGCCAGCATCGCTGGATCCGCGGCGATTGGCAGATCCTCTTGTGGCTGTTCCCGTTTGTGCCGTCGCTGCACGGCCTCCAGCGGAACACCCTGCCGGTCATCGGCCGCTGGAAGATCCTCGACAACCTGCGTCGCAGCCTCGTCGCGCCGACGCTGCTGACGCTGCTGATCGCCGGGTGGACGGTGCTGCCCGGCCCCCGCTGGTTCTGGACGATGACGGTCATGGGAGTGGCCGCGTCACAACTCCTGCCGGTGCTCGCGCGCCTGCTCGTCGGACCGAGCCGAGCGCAGTCGATCCCCGTCTTCCTCAGCAACCTGCGCAGGGATATTGCTACTGCGCTCGCGCAGGTCGGTCTCACCGTGACCTTCCTCGCCTTCCACGCCTTCGACACTGCGCATGCGATCGCCGTGACCCTCGTGCGCCTCGTGGTCACGCAGCGCAAGATGCTGGAATGGGAAACAGCGGCAACGACGGCCGCGAAAGGGGCGGGAGTGGAGGGGCAGGGGCTGCGCGGGTTCGTGGTCGAGATGGCGGCCAGCCCGATTATCGCGGCCGCCGTCGCCCTCGCCCTCGCGGCGCGGGAACCAGCCGCGCTTCCGGCGGCGGCGCCCTTTCTCCTTGCGTGGACGTTTGCGCCAGTCATCGCCTACTGGCTGAGCGTGCCGGTGGGCGCACGCGTTCGGCCGCTGAGCGATCGCGACCGAACCGTGCTGCGGCGGACGGCGCGCAAGACCTGGCGCTACTTTGAAACGTTCGTCACTGAAGCAGATGCGTGGCTGGCCCCCGACAACTACCAGGAGGCCGGCGACGCCCCGAAGCTGGCGCGCCGTACGTCGCCGACCAATATCGGCATGAGCCTGCTGTCGACGCTGGCCGCGCATGACCTCGGTTATCTGTCGACCGGCGCGCTTCTCCGCCGCCTGAACGCCACCGTGAGTACCCTGGAGAGTCTCGAGCGGTTTCAGGGGCACTTTCTGAATTGGTACGATACGGCGACACTGGCGCCGCTGCACCCGCGGTACGTCTCGACCGTCGACAGCGGAAACCTGGCCGGCGCGCTCATCGCGTTGGCTCAGGGGCTGATTCAGCTCGAACAGAACCCTCAGATCCATGCGCAGCGGCTCGCCGGCCTGGCCGACACGGCAGATCTGCTCGTGGCAGCATCCTCGTTAAGCGATGCGCGATTCGGACCTCGGCAGACTGTCACCGAGATCAACCGCCTGGCTCGCGCTCTGGTCGCGGCCGCGCGCGCCGCTTCGGCTGAAGACGTCGTAGCGATTCAGGCGCTGGGCGCGGATCTCGTCAGCGCGGCGGCTGGGCTCGAGCACTCGGAGCCGTCCGATCAAGAGAACGAGATCGAGTATTGGTGCAGGGCCGTGTTCGAGGCGGTGGAGAGGTCGGCGGCGGAGGAGCCGGTCCCTGCGGACTCGCTCCGGGCGCTCGCCAGTCGTGTATCCGCACTCGCCGACGCCATGCGCTTCGACTTCCTGTACGATCGGCGGCGGCGTATTTTCTCAATCGGGTACCGCCTCGCCAACGCCGAGGGTCCGGGACGCCTCGATGGCGCCTTCTACGATCTGTTGGCGTCGGAGGCGAGGCTGGCGAGTTTCATCGCGATTGCGAAAGGCGACGTCCCTCAGCACCACTGGTTCCACCTGGGACGCCTGGTGACGAACCTGGACGGACGCGCGACGCTGATGTCGTGGGGCGGCACGATGTTCGAGTATTTGATGCCGCTGCTATTGATGCGGAACTTTCCAGGTACGCTCCTCGACCAGAGCTGCCGCGCGAGCGTCCGGCGACAGATCGATTACGGCCGTCAGCGCGACGTGCCGTGGGGAATCTCGGAATCGGCGTACGCGTTCACGGATCGCGCCGGCAATTACCAGTACCGGGCCTTCGGAGTGCCCGGACTGGGACTCAAGCGCGGGTTGTCCGCCGAGCTCGTCATTGCTCCATACGCGACGGCACTGGCGAGCCTGGTCACCCCAGAGTTCGCGGCGGAAAACTTCAATCGACTCGCGGCGCTGGGCGTGGAAGGCCGGTTCGGCTTTTACGAAGCCCTCGATTACAACCCTCGGGGCCGCGACATCGACACGCCGCCGCCGGCGATCCCACGACCGGCCGTGGTCCGGGCCTACTTCGCCCACCACCAGGGAATGTCGCTTGTCGCGCTCGCCAACGTCATCTGTAGCGACGCATTCGTTTTGCGCTTCCACGCGGATCCCCGTGTCCAGGCGACGGAGTTGCTGCTCCAGGAGCGCGTGCCTCGTGAGGCGATCCTCTCCGAGCCGCGCCCGGCCGAGAGCACGACGGCGCCGCCGTCGCTTCCTGTGTTCGCCGCGAGACGCTTCCGAACGCCGCACTCGACGAGCGCGCATACCCATTTCCTCTCGAACGGGCGCTACACCGCGGCGGTCACGAACGCTGGCGGCGGCTTCAGCATGTGGGGCGACATCGCCGTCACCCGGCGGCGCGACGACCCCACCTCCGACGCCGGCGCCCATTACATCTACCTGCGCGATCCGTGGTCGAATCGTGTCTGGTCCGCCACTTACCAGCCTGGCTGTCAGGAGCCGGACCGGTTCGAGGCGACCTTCGATCTCGACAAGATCACGTTCCGTCGCCGCGATGCCGGCATCGAGACGCAGCTCGAGATCACCGTGTCGTCGGAAGATGATGTGGAGGTGCGGCGCCTGACGATCACCAATCGCGGCGAGCAGACGCGCGAAGTCGAGGTCACCAGCTACGCGGAGATCGTGCTCGCCCGTCCCGAGGACGACTTGGCGCATCCGGCGTTCGGTAAGCTGTTCGTCGAGACGGAGTTCGATTCGCAGAGCGCCGGCCTCCTGTTCAGCCGCCGGCGGCGCGCACCCGACGAATCGCCAATGGTAGGCTTCCACGTGCTCGGCGTCGATGGACCTCGACTGGGCGGCGCTGTCGAGTGGGAGACCGACCGTGCACGCTTCGTTGGCCGCGGGCGCTCGCCCGCCACCCCGATCGCCCTCGATGGCCGTGCGTTGTCTGGGACAACGGGCGCAGTGCTCGACCCGATCGCCGCCCTACGGGAGCGCATTCGGCTCGCACCAGGCGCGCACGTCCGCGTGACGTTTGCAACCGGCGTTGCGTCGGATCGAGCCGTCGCGTTGGCGCTAGCGCGCAAGTATCGTGACGGGAGCGCTGCTGCGCGCGCGTTCTCGATGGCGTTCACCCACGTGCACATCACCTTGCAGCAGCTGGGACTCAGTGACGAGCACGCGATGCTGTTCGATCGCCTCGCCTCGCGTGTCTTCGGATCGGACGCATCGCGCATCAGCCCGGCCGACCTGGCTGGCAATACGCTGGGACAGCAGAACCTGTGGGGCTACGGCATATCCGGGGACCTGCCGATCGTGCTCCTCCGCGTCGGGAACGTGGAGTCGCTGCCGCTCGCACGACACCTGCTCAACGCGCAGGAGTACTGGCGCGTCAAAGGGTTGCGGGCGGACGTCGTCCTCCTGAACGAGCATCCGGCGGACTATGCCGACGAGATGCAGAACTTTCTGTCCATGCTCGTGCAGGAGCCGCCCTGGGCAGGGCGGCTCGGAAGGCCGGGAGGCATTTTTCTGCTGCGCAGCGATGGGATGCCCGAGCCGGACCGCCGTCTTCTCTCCGCGGTGGCGCGGGTCGTATTGGTCGGCGACCTCGGGGATCTCGTGTCGCAGCTGGAGCGCCCGGCACCCTGGCTGTACGCCGGCCATGACGTGCCACGCTCGGCAACGTTCGGGGCGCCGGAGCCCGCGGCGACACCGGCGACGGTACCGCCGCTGGTCATGGCGAACGGGCTCGGCGGCTTCACGCGCGACGGTCGAGACTACGTCGTCGTGCTCGACGGCGAACGCGAAACGCCGCTGCCATGGTCGAACGTCCTGGCCAATCCCACGTTCGGCACGATCGTGAGCAGCTCTGGGTCCGCCTTCACATGGTCTGGAAACAGCCGCGAGAACAGGCTAACGCCGTTCGCCAACGACCCATTGACGGATCCGACGGGGGAAGCCTTCTATCTGCGGGACGACGACACCGGCGCAGTGTGGAGCGCAACACCGGGACCGCTGCCTCGGCGCGCAGAAGGTGGCCGCTGGATCATCCGTCACACCGCCGGGGTCACGCGCTATCAGCATGCCGTGGCCGGCCTGAAGCAGGCACTGGCGGTCTTCGTGGCGCCTGAGGATCCTGTGAAGCTGGCGGTCCTGACGCTGACCAACACCTCGGATGTGCGGCAGCGTCTCAGCGTATTCGGATATGTCGAGTGGTGCCTGGGGCCGCCGCGCGCGGGCGAGCGGCGCTTTGTGGTCACTGAGATGGACGACAAGACTGGCGTCATGCTGGCGCGCAACGCCTACAACGCGGACTACGGCGACAGCGTCGCGTTCTGGCGAACCACGGTGACACCCCGATCTCACACCGGCGACCGCGCTGAGTTCATCGGACGTAACCGCACGGTGAGCGCGCCGGCTGCGCTCTTCCGCGAGCGCCTCGCCGGGCGCACGGGCGCCGGGCTTGACCCATGCGGGGCCTTGCAGGTCGTCCTCGAGATCGAGCCCGGCGAGTCCCAAAGCGTGGCCTTCGCCCTCGGGCAGGGGCGGGACTGCGCCGACGCGATGAGGCTGGCGGCGCGCTATTCCTCCGTCGCGGAGGCGGAGGCGACACTCGCGGCGGTCGAGTGCGCGTGGGATGAGATCCTCGGCGCCATCCAGATCAGCACGCCGGACGATTCGTTCGATCTCATCGTCAATCGCTGGCTGCTGTTTCAGACGTTGAGCTGTCGCATCTGGGCGCGCAGCGGCCCGTACCAGCCCGGCGGGGCCTTCGGTTTCCGCGATCAGCTGCAGGACGCGCTGGCGCTCATGTACGCGCGGCCGGACCTCTGTCGCGAGCACCTCCTTCGCGCGGCCTCGCGGCAGTTCGTCGAGGGGGACGTGCAACACTGGTGGCATCCGCCGCGCGGACGCGGAACCAGAACGCGCTGCTCCGACGATCTGCTCTGGCTGCCCTACGTCGCCGCCAGCTACGTGTCGCAGAGCGGCGATGAGTCGGTATTGGATGAAATCGTCCCGTTTCTCGAGGCGCCGGCGCTCGAGCCCGAGCAGGTAGAAGTGTACGCGCTGCCACGAGCGTCCTCGGAAAGCGCCACGCTCTTCGAACATTCGGTGCGCGCGATCGGTCACGCGATGCGCTACGGCGCGCACGGGCTCCCGCTCATCGGCTCCGGAGACTGGAACGACGGGATGAATCGCGTCGGACAGGCCGGCCGTGGCGAAAGTGTGTGGCTGGGATGGTTTCTCGTGACCGTGTTGAACGAGTTTGCCCCGATCTGCGAGCGCCGCGGGCTGATCGATCTCGCTCGCCTCTACCGGGACGAGGCGCGCTGGCTGACCGGCATGCTCGAACTGGCATGGGACGGCGACTGGTATCGCCGCGCGTACTTCGACGACGGAACGCCCCTCGGGTCCGTCCAGAACGAGGAGTGCAAGCTCGATTCGGTGACCCAATCATGGGCGGTGCTCTCGCAGACAGCGCAGCCCAACCGCGCCGCGCGCGCCATGGACGCCGTCCGAGCGCATCTGGTGCGGCGCGACGCCCAGATCGTGCTCTTGCTCACCCCGCCATTCGATCGCATGGCACTCGATCCCGGCTATATCAAAGGTTACGTGCCTGGCGTTCGCGAGAACGGCGGCCAGTACACGCACGCGGCACTCTGGACGGTGATCGCGCTGGCCCGGCTCGGCCTCGGAGACGAAGCGATGGAGCTGTTCCACATGCTCAATCCGATCAACCACATGCGCACCGCGGAAGACACCGAGCGATACCGTGCGGAGCCGTACGTGGTGGCCGCAGACCTCTACGCGCACCCGATGCACGTCGGCCGCGGCGGATGGACGTGGTACACCGGGTCCGCGGGATGGATGTACCGGGCCGCGATTCAAGCACTCCTCGGACTCCGGCGGTGCGGCTCGACAATCAGCGTGAGCCCCTGCATCCCCACGGCGTGGCCGCATTACTCGCTCGAGTGGAGGGTCGGTCGTACCCGATATCGCTTCACGGTGTCGAACCCGGAGCACCGTTGTTGCGGAATCGCCTCGGCGGAGCTCGATGGCATCCCGATTGATGCGCGAGCGATCCCTTTGAAGGACGATGGCGGAGTGCATGAGGTGACGATCGTGCTCGGCGCCGACTCCGGGCTCGGTCTCCAGTCGGGAGCGACGCGCCGGGCAGAGCGTGTGCCTACTGAAAAGTCGGTCTGAGGGTTTGTCGGCAAGCGTAGCTTTGGGACCGCTCAACTGTCTACGGCAGCGCTTCGCCCACGGGGTGATAGCATGTGCCGTCCCTCGAAACACGGATGACCACGCCGATCGTTCTCGTGGCCAGCGGCGATTCGCGCCCCTCGGCCAACCGAGTGTGCTGGCCCGCGCAAGCAGCGCTCGAGTCGCTCGTCGCGCGCGTGTTCGCAGAGCTTGGCCGCGAAGTCCGGCGGGCGCATGCGGTTGACGCTTCCGCTGGCCACGGCTTCATCGACGGCCAGGCGCGTGGTATCGAAGTTTTCCGTCAGATCGATCCCGACGCCCCGGTGGTCGTGGCCACGGCAGTGTGGCAGTACACCAGTCACGTGCTCGCAGGTCTCACGAAGCATCGCGGCTCCATCCTGACGCTCGCGAACTGGAGCGGCCAATGGCCAGGTCTCGTCGGAATGCTCAACCTGAATGGGTCCCTGACCAAGGCCGGCGTCCCGTACAGCACGATCTGGAGCGTCGACTTCACCGACCCGTTCGCGCGTCGCGCGCTGAATCAGTGGTGTGCGAGCGGGCGGATCGATCACGATCGCTCGCACGCTCGTGACTTCGACCGCGAGCCGTGGCCGGCGACACTCACAAACGCGCTCGATCGCGGCTCCGCCCTCGGCGAAACGCTGAAGTCTGACCAGGCCATCCTTGGCGTGTTCGACGAAGGCTGCATGGGGATGTACAACGCGATCGTCCCCGATCATCTGCTGCATGCGCTCGGACTCTTCAAGGAACGGTTGAGTCAGTCCGCCCTGTACGCGACTTTGCGAGACGTGAACGATGCGCAGGCTCGCCTGCACTACGAGTGGCTGCTGGCCCGCGGCATGCGCTTTCAGATCGGGCGTGACGATGCGACCGAGTTGACGGAGGCCCAGGTGCTCGAGGGCCTGAAGATGTACGACGCCGCGGTACGGTTGGCGCACGAGTTCGGTTGCGCCGCGATTGGCATCCAGTACCAGCAGGGCCTCAAGGACGTCTGTGTCGCCTCGGATCTCGCCGAGGGGCTCTTGAACAACCCGGTGCGGCCTCCCGTCAGGAATCTGGACGGTCGCGTCCTCTTCGACGGACTCGCGGTACCCCATTTCAACGAAGTGGACGAATGTGCCGGCGTCGATGCGATCCTGACCAACCGCGTCTGGCTCGACCTCAACCTTGACCCATCGACGACGCTGCACGACGTGCGATGGGGAGAATCGGTCTCGGGGCGCGGCGTCGACGAGTTCGTGTGGGTATTCGAGATCTCCGGCGCTGCACCCGCGAGCCACTTCATCGAGGGCTACCGCGGCGCGATTGGCGAACGCCAGCCGCCGATGTATTTCCCGCGCGGCGGATCCACGCTCAAGGGCGTCAGCAAGCCGGGCGAGATCGTCTGGAGCCGCATCTACGTCGAAGGCGATGCGCTGAAAATGGACATCGGCCGCGGCGGCGTCGTCCGGCTATCGAACGAGGAAACCGAGCGACGCTGGCAGCAGACGACGTCGCAGTGGCCGATCATGCACGCGATCCTGTACGGTGTGTCGCGCGACCAGTTGATGGCCAAGCATCAGGCGAACCACATTCAGGTCGCCTACGCGCCGGACGCGCCTCGGGCCCTGGAGGCGCTCGCGATGAAAGCCGCGATGGCGCGCTCAATCGGCATCGGCGTGAACCTGTGCGGCGCATTGGACGATTCGCTCGATCGCCATCAGCCGCGGGAGTTCCAGTCATAACGGCTTCAGCGCCCTGTGCGCTCGGCCTCGACTTCGGCACGGCCTCCGTGCGGGCTGTGCTCGTCGACACGCAGACTGGCGCAGAGCGCGGCGCGTCAGTGTCGGAATACCGGCATGGCGTGATCGAGCGCACGCTGCCCGGTTCGCAGGTGCCACTCGGCGCGGACTGGGCGCTGCAGCACCCCGGCGATTATCTCGAGTCGATACAGCAGGCCATCGCCGGCGCGCTTGGCGCGGCCCGCGTCGAATCCTCTCAGGTTATCGGCATCGGCATCGCCTTCACCTCCTGCACGATTCTGCCGATCGACCGCAGCGGTCAGGCGCTGGCGCTGTCGCCGTCCTGGGCGCCGCATCCGCACGCATGGGTCAAGTTGTGGAAGCACCACTCGGCGCAGCCGCAGGCGAATCGCATCAACGATCTCGCGGCGTCGAGGCGCGAGCCATTCTTGCGCCACTACGGCGGACGCACCTCGTCCGAGTGGCTGTTCGCGAAGGTTCTGCAGGTGCTCGAAGAGGATCCCGCCGTCTTCGAGGCGGCTGCCGGATTCGTCGAGGCCGGCGACTGGGTCGCGTCGCAGCTGACGGGCACACTCGTCCGCAACGCCTGCGCGGCCGGGTATAAAGCCTTCTGGAACCGGGACGATGGGTTTCCTTCCGCTGAATTCCTGACCGCGCTCCATCCCCGGCTCGGCGATCTTCGAGGCAAGCTGCCAGGCGACATCGTACCGCCCGGCCGCCGGATCGGCGGACTGACGAAAGCCATGGCGGCGCGCCTTGGCCTCGAGCCGGGGACAGCGGTCGGCGCGCCCATCATCGACGCGCACAGCGCGGTTCCCGCTGCGACCGTCGTCACGCCGGGACGCCTGGTGATGGTGATCGGCACGTCGACGTGTCACATGCTGTTGGCCGATCGTCACGCGATCGTGGAAGGCGTCGCCGGTGTCGTGGCCGACGGGATCATCGAAGGTTATTACGGCTATGAGGCCGGGCAGGCTGCCGTCGGCGATCTCTTTGGATGGTACGCGAGCCACGTCGGCGGCCCGGGCGAGGACGGCGGCCAGGTGTTCGCCGCGCTCGAGCGCGAAGCGGACGCAGCCGGCCCTGGCGGCCACGGAGTCGTCGCCCTCGATTGGTGGAACGGGAATCGTTCGGTGCTGATGAACGCGGAGCTTTCCGGACTCCTCGTCGGCATGACACTCGCGACGACGAGGGGCGACGTGTATCGCAGCCTCGTCGAGGCGACCGGCTTCGGCACTCGACGGATCCTCGACGCGTTCGCCGCAGAGGACGTGCCGGTGACCGAGCTCATTGCGGTGGGCGGGCTCGCCGAACGCAGTCCGCTGCTGCTGCGTGTCTACGCCGACATCACGAATCGTCCCATCAGGCTGGCGGCATCGGCGAATGCGTCCGCGACGGGCGCGGCCATGCTTGGCGCCGTCGCGGCGGGCGAATCGGCCGGCGGCCATGCCTCATTCGTTTCCGCCGCGCGGCACATGGCGGCTCTCAGACCGGGGGCCGTCGACCCGAATCCGCGGCACGCTCACACGTACAACGAACTGTACGACGAGTATCTCGAGCTGCACGACCACTTCGGCCGCGGCGGGTCGGACGTGATGGCGACGCTTCGACGCCAGCGCAAGCGCGCCGACTGACCGTCCATGGAAACCGCAATACTCGAGGCCACCGGCATCGCGATGAGCTTTCCCGGGGTACGCGCGCTGACCGGCGTTGATTTCTCGATCGCCGCCGGCGAAGTGCACGCGCTCGTCGGCGAGAACGGCGCAGGCAAGTCGACGCTGATCCGGATCCTCTCGGGCGAAATCGACGGCTACGACGGCGAGCTGAAGCTCGACACCCGGCCGATACGGTTCGCCTCGCCTCGCGAGGCCATCCGGCACGGCATCGCCGTGATTCCACAGGAACTGCTGCTCGTCGGCGCGCTGACCGCGTGCGAAAACGTCTGCCTTGGGCAGGAGCCGCGCGGCTCGCTTGGCCTGATCGATTGGCAGGCGATCGTCGATCGGGGAGCGTCGGCCCTGGCCACGCTCGGCGAGGAAGCCCTGACCCGGAGGACCGTGCGTGGCCTCGACACCGGGCAGCGTCAGCTCGTCGCGATCGCGCGCGCGTTGTCGCTCGAGGCGCGGCTGGTGATCATGGACGAGCCGACCGCCTCGCTCGGACCCGCAGAAGTCCAGCGTCTCGAGGGGCTCGTCGATCAACTCTCGTCCCGCGGTATCGCCGTCGTCTACATCTCACACCGGCTGGACGAGGTGCTCCGCCTCGCTGATCGTATTACCGTGCTCCGCGATGGCCGGCACGTGGCCACGCTCGACGCGGCTTCTACGACCGAGCAGCATCTCGTCCGTCTCATGGTCGGACGCGACATCCAGCGTCAGACGTTCACGCCCGTGTCCGAAGGGGCAGGGGAGCTGCTGCGCGTCGAGAATCTCTCGCTCGCTGACCGGAGCCGTCCGAGCGGCTATCGGCTGCAGAACGTCTCGTTTCACGTAAGGCATGGCGAGATCGTCGGACTGGCCGGCCTCATTGGAGCAGGCCGGAGCGACCTGCTGCTCGCGCTGACCGGCGCGCTCGATCGGCGCCCCGACGGCCGCATCGTCGTCAACGGCCGGCCGTACGAGCCGACGACACCGGCCGCTGCGCGGCAGGCGGGCCTCGTTCTGCTGCCGGAAGATCGCGCGACGCTCGGGATCTTTCCGCACCAGTCGGTGCGCGCGAACATCACGCTGGGGGCGCTCGACCGCGTCTCGCGCCTCGGATTTGTCGGACGCGCACGCGAAGCGGCCGCCGCCGACGCGCTGATCGCGCAGACCGCGCTCAGAGCGGCGTCGCCGCTCGTGCCGATCGGAACGCTCAGCGGCGGCAATCAGCAGAAGGCCCTCCTCGCGCGGTGTCTGTTCGCGTCGCCCTCGCTCCTGCTGCTCGACGAGCCGACGCGCGGCATCGACCTGGCCGCGAAGGCGGAGATCTACGAGCTGATCCGCGAGCTTGCGCGAAAAGGCTACGGCATCATCCTGTGCTCGTCTGAGCTGCCGGAACTGCTGGCGCTCTGCCATCGGGTGATCGTTTTTCGCGACGGACAAGTCGCAGCGGCCTTCGATCATGCCGACGCGACCGAGGAGGGCATCCTGGCCGCCGCCACCACGTCGACCACTCCGGCGTCTGCGCGCGCGAGCGGATCGGCGCCGCCCTCGTCGGCCTCGCCGCCGTCGATTCGCGATCGAATGTGGCGGCGCGCCAGCCTGCTCGGGCTCGCTGCCGTTGTCGCGCTCGCGGTACTCTTTTCACCGAATCGCGGCGGCCGCCTCGTGTTTCTCGACCTCGGCAACCTGACGGACATCCTGCGGCAGGTCGCTGAAAAGGGGATCCTCGCGGCTGGCATGACCCCGGTCATCATCTCTGGCGGAATCGACCTGTCCGTCGGATCCCTGCTCGCCTTGTCTGCGACCATGTCCGCGTTGCTGCTGATGCACGGCGGATTCGGCGTTGCGGCGACGACGCTCATCGTGCTCGGCGTCGGTTCGGGCGTAGGTGTCGTGAATGGCGCGATGGTTGCGGCGTGGCGCATCCAGCCATTCATCGTCACGCTGGCCACCATGAGCGCCGCGCGCGGAGTGGCGAGGTATCTCAGCGGCGGCGCGGCGATTCCGATGGCGTTCGGGCCTGGCGCCGCCCCCGAAACCTTCCGCGTGTTCGGCGGCCAGATCGTTCCGTTCGTCCCCGCGCCAGCCGTGCTCTTCCTCGGCGCCGTTGCCGGAATCTACGTGCTGCTGGCATGGACTCGCAGCGGACGCTATGCCTACGCGATCGGCGACAATGAAGCGGCCGCGAGACTGTCCGGTGTCCGGGTCGGCGTCCAGAAGACGATCGTGTACGTGATCTGCGGCGCGCTGGCGGCGCTTGCAGGTCTCATCCATTGCGCGCAGCTCGAACAGGGCAATCCGAACGACGGCGTCGCGTACGAGCTCGACGCGATCGCCGCCGTCGTCATCGGCGGGACGAGCCTCTCGGGCGGCGTGGGCACCGTCGGCGGCACGCTCGTCGGGACGCTCATCATCGGCGTCATCAACAACAGTATGGGTCTGAACAACATCGATGCGAATCTCCAGCTCATTCTCAAGGGCGCGATCATCCTCGGAGCGGTCTGGCTGCAGCGCAAGCAGCTCTAGTCTGCTGGTCGCGTTCGCCCTGGCACTGGCCGTGTCTGCGTGCGGGCGCAAGAATGAATCGAAGTTCCTCGTCGGCTTCTCGCAGTGCAATCTGGGCGAGCCGTGGCGCGTGGCCATGAACGCCGAAGTGACTGCGCGGGCAAAGGACTTCCCGCAAATGGAGATTGTGTTCGCCGACGCGCAGCAAGACAACGCAAGACAGGTGGCCGACGTCGAAACATTTTTGCGGCAGGGTATCAACCTGTTGATGATCTCTCCGAACGAAGCCAAGCCGCTGACAGCCGTCGTTCGCAAGGTGTACGAGCGCGGAATCCCCGTCATCGTCATCGATCGGGCCATAGAAGGCGACACGTACACGACGTTCATTGGCGCCGACAACCGGCTCATCGGCCGAGAGGCCGGGAAGCTCATAGCCGATCTGCTCGGCGGCAAAGGTGACATCGTCGAGATCAAAGGGTTGCCTGGCTCGCCACCGGCGCGCGATCGGAGCGAAGGGATGCGCGAAGCGATCGCCGCGTTTCCAGCCATCCACGTCATCCACGACCCGGTCGCCAACTGGCTGCGCGAAGAGGCCATGACGCAGATGGAGATTGCGCTCGCCGCGCACGATCACATCGACCTGGTGTACGCGCACAACGATCCGATGGCCGTCGGCGCCTACCTGGCCGCGAAGGCGAAAGGGCGCGACCGCGAGATGAAGTTCATCGGCATCGACGCTCTGCCGGGCCCGGACGGAGGCCGGCAGGCGGCCGCGGACGGCAAGCTCGAGGCTACGTTCGTGTACCCGACAGGTGGACGTCAGGCGGTCGAAACGGCGGCGAAAATTCTCGCGGGTGAACAGGTGCCGAAGCAGATCAGGCTTGATACCGAGCGGATTACGAAGGCGAACGCGAAGTAGCGCGACGCTCAGCGACAACAGGGAGCGGACGATGAGGAAATCGTGCGTGGTGATCGGTGCCATAGCGATCGGATGTGTGGCGCTCGGCGCGCAAGCGCCGCCGGCGGGCCTGCCTATGGACCCCCTGCAGCTGGCCCAGATCAAGGACTTCACCGCACATCGCGTCTCGAGCAACAACCCGGATCTGAACAGCAACGACGACAGCAAGCGCCCGATTCCCGGAGAGACGGTCGTGCTGGCCGACCTCACCGGACCAGGCGTGGTGAGCCACATCTGGTTGACCGTCGCATCGAACGAGTACGGATGGCCGCGACTGCTGCGCCTGCGCGTTTACTACGATGGCAGCTCTACACCGAGCGTCGACTCACCAGTCGGCGACTTTTTCGGCGTCGGCCACGGCCTCGAGCGGCCGCTCAACTCGCTGCTCGTTCGAGACAGCTCGATCGGTCGATCGCGTAACAGTTACTGGCCGATGCCATTCAAACAGCGCTGCCGGATCACCATCACCAACGAGGGGCGCCGACGCGTGTCGAACCTGTACTATCACGTCGACTGGTCGAAGCTGCCGTCCCTGCCTGTGACGACGGGGTATTTTCATGCGCGGTATCGTCAGGCCCTGCCGGCGGCGGCAGGAAAGCCGCTCGAGATCCTCAACGTCAGCGGGCGTGGTCATTACGTCGGCACGGTGTTCAGCGTTGTCCAGACCGAGGCTGCGTGGTTTGGTGAGGGCGACGACTTCTTCTATGTGGACGGCAAGAAGAAGGCGGATATCGAAGGCACCGGCACCGAGGACTACATCAACGACGCCTGGTCCTTCCGCGTGAGCGAGGGCCCGTACACCGGAGTGACTGTCGCAGACGGCACCGGCGTCGGCGCGCGCATGTCCGCGTATCGGTGGCACATCGTGGATCCCATTCCCTTCACGACGAGTTTGCGTTTCGACATCGAGCACAAGGGCTGGAGGTACAACCCCGATGGCTCGGTGCGTTCCGCATTCGAAGAGCGGCCGGATCTGTTCAGCACCGTGGCGTTCTGGTATCAGCTCGGCATCGCCAACGATCAACCAGAGCCGCCGTACGGCGCCGCGCGCCTGCCCCACGGAAACGGGAAGCAGATCGAGATCGAAGATCTCATTGCGGATGTGAAAGTCGCCGGCGGCAAGCCGACGGTTCAGCGGGACGTGTTCTGGTCGAAGGACCTGCTGGTCTTCGAGGGCACCGGCGCCGGCTCGACGATCGATGTGCCGCTCGATGTGCCAGAGGACGGCCTTTACGAGGTGATCGCGCAGATGGGCCTGAGCCCGGACTACGGCGTCTACAATGTGCTTCTCGACGGCAAGCCGACTGGCGAGACCGTCGAACTCGAGCACGAACCCGGCGCAAACGCGGGGACCGGCGGCGCCATCGACAGCTACTATCTCGAGACGTACGTCGGCGAGGATCGACTGCTTGGCTGGCGCACCCTGACGAAGGGGCGACACGTCGTCTCGTTTATCTGCGTGGGAAAGAACCCGCTCTCGTCCAACTATTTCCTGGGGCTCGATGCATTCGTGCTGGCGCGCGTGGCCTCCACGGAACACCCCGGTCAGAACACGACATCCCCCAACGGCCGCGCCGATCAAATCCGTCGACTGGGCGAACGAGGTGCCGGCACGGCCGCGAGTCTGAAGACGCTCACCGACGCGCTCGCTGCACCTGACGGGAGCGTTCGCGAGGCGGCGGCGTGGAGCCTGACGCAGTTGGGCAAGGGGGCGGCGCTCGCCGTGCCCGCACTCACGCGCGCGCTCGATGACGGAGATCCGGTCGTCAGGGGACTTTCGGCGGTGGCACTGCGCGACGCCGGCCGCGCGGCGTCCGCTCCGGCGCTCGGCACGCTCATCGGCCACCTCGCCGATCCGGACGAAAACGTGCGCATGATGACGGCGCAGGCGATCTCGACGCAGGGCCCCGCAGCGAAACAGGCGATGCCGGAGCTGATGAAGGCGTGCCGGGTCGAGGGCCAGCATCCGCACGTCCTGCGGAGCCTTGCCGATGCGCTGGGCCTCATAGGACCGGAGGCGAAGGATGCGTTGCCTGTGCTGCGAGACCTGACCAAGATCCCGCGTGTGCGCTGGGCGGCGGAACTGGCGATCAAGCGCATCGAGGCGCCCTAGCCACCGCGCGACATCTAACGCCTGACAGCGTTGGGAGGATCCGATGAGCGAAGACCAGAAAGTCAATCGTCGCGAGTTCATCGTCGGGACGTCGAGCGCCATAGTCGGCGCGGCGGCCGCACCGGGGATCGTCGAAGCTGATCAGAAGGGTAAGGGCGGGGCGCCGCTGCCACCTGCCACATTCGCGTCGCCGGCCGGATCGACGATTCCGTTCTCGCAGCAGGAACTGCTGGCCACGGGAGCGGTGCGCAGCTTCACTGGCCCGCAGCTCGGCGAGATCGCTTTTCCACTCGGAGGGATCGGCACCGGCACGGTGTCGCTCGGGGGCCGCGGCGAATTCCGCGACTGGGAGATCTTCAACCGTCCGAACAAGAACAAGTCGCTGCCGTTCACGTTCGTGGCGATCTGGACCAGGCGTCTTGACGGGACGCCCGTCGTGAAAGTAGTGGAGGCGCCGCTCCGGCCGCCGTTCCGCGGCGGCGACGGCGTACCGCGTTATGGAGCGGCGGGGCTGCCTCGGTTTACGGGCGCCACGTTCAAGGGTGCGTACCCGTTCGCCGAGATCGCTTTCGAGGACGACAGCCTTCCGGTCGCCGTCGTACTCGAAGCCTTCAACCCATTCGTGCCACTTCAGGTGGATGACTCGGCGCTCCCCGTGGCGATCTTCCGGTACCGCGTCACCAACCGGTCCGCTGCCCCGGCCGACGTCGCGCTCGCTTTCTCGATTCTGAACCCGATCGGGTACGACGGGCACGCGACGCTCGACAGCAACGAGTTCGCTGGATTCGGGCAGAACATGACGAGCTTGCGGCGTGAAACGCCGCTCGTCGGCCTCGATATGCGATCGGACAAATACGAGGCCGACAACATCCGCTTCGGATCGATGGCGCTCGTAACGACGTCCACGGACGTGTCGGCACGAACGGCGTGGGAGGGCGGCAGCTGGTGGGACTCGTTTCAGAAGTGGGTGGACGAGTACGCGAAGGGTGGCACTGTGGCCGACTCGCACACTTCGGAGCCAACGCCGGACGGGCAGTCCAACTACGCGACGCTGGCGCCGCGCATGACCCTCGCGCGTGGAGAAAGCCGCTCCGTCGAGTTCATCCTGAGCTGGTATTTTCCGCTTCGTGAAAACTACTGGAACCGCGAGGTGGAGGTGCGGGGACGGAAGCTGCGCAATCACTACGGGACGGCGTTCAAGGACGCTTGGGATGTCGCCTCGTACACCGCGAAGAATCTGGACCGGCTGGAAAAGGCCACCCGCGCGTTCCACCAGAGCCTCGTATCCACGACCCTTCCATCGGCCGCGCTCGACGCCGTGTCGAGCCAGATGTCGATCATCCGTACGAACACCTGCCTGCTGCTCGAGGGACGGGAGTTCTTCGCCTTCGAAGGGAACAACGACGATTCAGGTTGCTGCCCCATGAACTGCACGCACGTCTGGAACTACGAGCAGGCGCTCGCGCACCTCTTCCCGGAGCTCGAGCGATCGATGCGGACGACCGACTTCACCGTCAACCTCCTGGACGACGGCGCGATGGCGTTTCGGACACTGTTGCCAACAGGACGTGCGCGCTGGAAGTTCAAGCCCGCGGCCGACGGCCAGATGGGCTGTGTCATGAAGCTCTATCGCGAGTGGCAGCTTTCCGGCGACGATCAGTTCCTGCGCGGGCTGTGGCCGTCGGCCAAACGGGCGCTGGAGTACGCCTGGAAACATTGGGATGCCGACCAGGACGGCGTCATGGAAGGCGAACAGCACAACACGTACGACATCGAGTTCTATGGCCCGAACACGATGATGGGCACGCTCTACCTCGGTGCACTGCTCGCCGGCGAGCGCATGGGGCGCGCGATGGACGATACAGCCGCCGCCGACAAGTACCACTCGCTGTTCGAGAGCGGCCGTCAGAAACTCGATCGCGATCTCTGGGCGAACGGCTTCTACGTCCAGCGCGTGCCTGACCTGAAGGATATCAAGACCCTTGACGTCGCAAATCAGGAGGCGTGGCATGCCTCGGCTGTGGAGGCCGGCGGCGTGAAATATCAGTACGGCGACGGCTGTCTTTCCGACCAGATGCTCGGCCAGTGGTTCGCCGCGGTGGTCGGGCTCGGGTACCTGCTGCCGCTAGAGCACGTGCGCGAGACGCTTCAATCCATCTACCGGCACAACTTCAAGCACAACTTCATGGATCACGCGAACACGCAGCGCATCTATGCCCTGAACGACGAAAAAGGGCTGCTGCTGTGCAGCTGGCCGCGCGGCAACCGCCCGGCGCTGCCGTTCGTGTACTCGGACGAAGTGTGGACCGGCATCGAGTACCAGGTGGCCGCGCATCTGATTTACGAAGGCCTTGTCATGGAAGGCCTCGCCATCACGAAGGCCGTGCGCGACCGCTACGACGGCCAGCGGCGCAACCCGTGGAACGAGGTCGAGTGTGGCAACCACTACGCGCGAGCGCTCTCGAGCTGGTCACTGCTCACGGCGCTCTCCGGGTATCACTACTCGGCGCCGGATCGGCGCCTCGCATTCGCGCCGCGCCTGAACGCCGCGGACTTCCGCTGCTTCTTTACGACGGGCAGCGGCTGGGGTACGTTCAGCCAGAAGGTCGCCCGTCAGGATGCCCTCGCGAGAATCGATCTCGCTGGCGGGACACTGACGCTCACGGAACTTGGGCTCCGGATCGACCTCCCGGGCAGCCCAGCCATCAGCGCGACTGTGGGTGGCCGAATGCTCGTCGCGCGACGACAGGACGGCGGCGACGTGACATTCGACGAGCCCGCGAGCTTGAAAGCGGGAGATGCGCTGGAAGTGCGAATCGGACGGCCAACGCGAGGGTAGTGACCGATCTGAACTACTGCCGATGGCGATCGAAACCGTCTTTCTCGACGCGGGCGGCGTGCTCGTGTTCCCAAACTGGACGCGCGTCAGCGAAGCGCTCGCGCGCTACCACGTTCACGTGACGGCCGATGCGTTGGCGACTGCTGAGTTCCGCGCGAAGCGGCGAATCGATTTCGGGGACACAATCAGCGCCACCAACGACAGCCAGCGCGGCTGGCTGTATTTCAATCTGACTCTCGAGGAAGCCGGCGTCGCACCCAGCGCGGCGACGGAGGCGGCGCTCGAGGAACTGGCCACCTACCACCGACAGGAAAATCTGTGGGAATCGGTTCCCGCTGATGTCATGCCGACCTTGAAACGCCTTCGTGATCTCGGCCTGAAGCTCGTGGTCGTCTCGAACGCCAACGGCAGACTGCGCCATCTGTTCGATCGCGTGGGTCTGACGAGCGCCCTCGACATCCTCTTCGACTCGCACGAGGAAGGCGTGGAGAAGCCGGATCCGCGTCTGTTTCAGATCGCGCTCGAGAGAGCGCACGGACGGCCCGAAACCACGCTGCATGTGGGCGACCTCTACCACGTCGACGTCGCGGGTGCTCGCGCCGCAGGGCTGCACGCCGTGCTGCTCGACATCGCGGGTTTGTACGACGGCTGCGACTGCCCGCGAATCCGCGCGTTGGCCGATCTCCCTGCAACCATTACATCACGAACCTCTGCATCAGAAGCGTAAGGCCACGCCGGCGCCCACCGCCGACTTCGACACTGCGGGCGACACCGCCACCCTTCGCACATGCGTTCGACTGTTCGCGCTGTCGCTTTTGCTGCCATCACCTTTCCAATCAGCGCACCGACGCCGCCAAAGATCAGCACGCCCGATCCCGAAGCCGAGAAGAGCGCCCTTCGTCTCTGCGCTGAAGCGTTCGCTGCGTGTGCCTGGCTGGGCAGGTGCAAGCGTGCCGGAACTGGCCGGCTCCTGTGTTTGGGCCGAAGCGTTGTGAGCCAAAGCCAGACACAGGGCGACTGCGAGCAGAGTTCGTGGCATGAGCATCCTCCGCAGCTGAGTGCGTGGAAGGGCTTCTTTCTGGCTCAGACCGGGAGCCGACGGGGTCGGTCTCTTCGATGCGCACATGACGACAACCCCACGGTCCACAAGCCGTTCTGGAAAACGGCCACGCGCTTCACCGCGCAACGGGCGGCGTCATTCTGAAGCCCTGATCAACTCGCCGACGACGGCGCGCGGGCACCCTCGCCAGAAACGCCGGCCCCACAGCAGTTTTCGAGCTCGCGCCCGCCAGCCGGATTTGGTCGCGACCTTGCCATATCGGCCCGCGACTCCGGGGCGGCGACATCGATCACGCGCCGGGCCCGACCTCCCCGCACGGAGCGAGGCCGCACCCGGAGTCTCCGTCACCGGCGCGCGTGCATCAGGGCACGGCGTCCTCCGCGGGCATCGTCCCGCGAGTGGAGAATCGACATGCGTCACAGGCTCGTTACAGCAGCAGTTGCGCTCATCGCCGTCATCGCCGCCTCGAGTGCGCCCGCTCTTGCCACACAAGAAGGTAAGACCGCGACGAAATCGTCGAAGCCGTCTTCGTCGACGCAGATCGTCAACGTCAACACCGCTTCGGCGGCCGACTTCGAAGCACTGCCCGGCATCGGTCCGAAGCTGGCGGCGCGCATCGTCGACTACCGGCAGAAGAATGGACCGTTCAAGAAGATCGAAGAGTTGATGAACGTCCAGGGCCTCGGCGAGAAGAATTTCCTCAAACTGAAGCCACAGCTGACGCTCGGAAGCGCGAAGGCGGCGGCGCAATCGGAACGCTGAACCTGCCAATGCGATCAACGCTCGAACCACGAGGATTCACGGCCATCGAGCTTGTGTTCGCGCTCGGTGTGGCCGCCACGTTGTCCGGACTCGCGTTGCCTCCGATGCTTCGCGTCCTGGATGACTATCGGGCGGCGGGCGCGGCGCGATACGTCGCGTCGCGCCTTCAGCGGGCGCGCATGGAAGCGGTCAGGCGTTCGACGACGGTCGCCCTTCGATTCACCGATACCGGCGATTTCGCGACCTTCGTCGACGGCAACGGCAACGGCGTCGTTTCGGCAGACATCAGGGATGGAACCGACCCACAACTCGGCGGTACCGAACGCCTCGAGTCGAACTTCAGCGGCGTCGCATTCGGCACCTTCCCCGGTTTGCCGCCTGTCGACTCAGGCGGCGTCGCACCCGGCACCGACGCGATCCATCTGGGTTCGAGCAACAGCGCATCGTTCACGCCGACCGGGACATCCAGCTCCGGCAGCGTGTACCTGCGCAGTCGCACCTGTCAATTGGTCGTTCGGATTTACGGCGACACCGGGAAGACGCGAATCCTGCGATTCGACGAGCGTATTCGTCAATGGAGACCGCTGTGACCGTGGTGAAAGAAAGACGACGGGCCGTGCGCCTGGCGAAAGTAAACGAGCATGGCATCCGCATCATCCGGATCCGGCCCGGGGACGGCGCCACGATCATCGACGTTTCCGCCGCTGGCGCTCTCGTCGAAACCCACCGGCGCTTGCTGCCCGGCAGTCCCGTGGAGCTTCACATGGAGACGGACCATCACAAGGCACGGGTTCGCGGAACCGTCGTGCATTGCGCCGTCGTTCGGGTCGGCCCTGCGTGCATCGCGTACCGCGGGGCCATCGAGTTCGAACGGCATCTACCGTGGTTCGCACCTGATCACGGGTATCGCTTTCCCGGTTCCGATTACCGGCCCGCGCTGGATGCGCGGGCAGATGCTACCCAACTGATCATCTGATCATGAACCGCGTGTCGCCCGTTTCATCGGCATTTTCGCGTGAGACGCCTCCGGTTCCTTCCGGCACCGAAGTTGATTGGATCGCTGCGCCAGGGAGCCCAGGGGGTGACGACATGACAGCCGGCATATCGGAGCAGTCGACGCACGAGCCGATAGTGACGCGGCGCCGGCAGGACCGGCGTCAAGGTCACCGGAATCTCTTGACGGCCATTACGCGAGTGATCGACCGACGTGAAGATCTGTCGGCGATGCGGTCGGCGTTTGAGGATGCGCTGCGTCGCGCGTTGCCGATCCGCACGGCACAACTGAAGGATCCGAGCAGCCCGTGGTCTGCTCGTCAGGATCCCGGTGCCGGTGCCGAATCGATTGCACTCGACGTGCCCGGCTCGGAACCCGGAGGCCCAGGAGTCCTTGAGGCCACCTTCGACCCTGGATGCGCACTCGGGGACTGGGATTTCCAGGAGCTCGGCGTGGCCGCCCATGTCGGTGCGCTGATCCTCGAGATCGAACGGGCGCGCCTGCAACTGGCGCGCGCCGGCCTTCTGACGGCCGCCCGCACGCGGCGCGATGGCGCCGCGCCGCTCATCGGGTCGACCGCCGCCATGAAGGCGCTCAGGTCCACGATCGAGCGCGTATCCGCAACGGATTTCACGGTGCTGCTCGAAGGCGAGAGCGGCGTCGGCAAAGAGCTCGTCGCCCGTCAGATTCACGATCTCGAGTCGCCGCCGCAACGGCCCTTTCGTGGCGATCAACTGTGCCGCCCTGGTCGAAACCCTGCTCGAAGCCGAGCTCTTCGGCATCGAGGATCGCATCGCGACCGGCGTACGCGGACGGAGAGGGAAGTTCGAGGCCGCGGATGGAGGAACGCTCTTTCTGGACGAAGTCTCCGATCTGTCACCGTCGGCCCAGGCCAAGCTGCTGCGCGCCATTCAGGACCTCGCCGTCGAACGTGTCGGCGGCAATGGCTCGCATCGGGTTGACATCCGGATTGTCGCGGCGACGAACCGGCGGCTTGCGGATCTGGTCGAGCAGAAGGCCTTTCGGCCGGACCTCTTCTATCGCCTGAGTGGTGTCGACGTCAGGGTGCCCTGTCTTCGAGAACGACGGGCCGACATCGCCGAACTCGCGACCTACTTTCTGGCGCGGCATCGACTCACGCGCCAGGTCCGCTTTTCACCGGAAGCGCTCGACGCGCTCGTTTCTTACGACTGGCCGGGCAACGTGCGCGAGCTCGAACGGCTCATCGAACGCGTCGTGACGCTGGCAGCCGCGGATGTCATCGAACTGGAGGATCTGCCGCCGCTCGTCGGCGGCGATCATTTGTCGGCACTCGGGCCCTCGCTCAGACGCGACGAGACGCTGCGCGCGTGGGCCCGGCGTTACGCCCGGCTGGTGCTCGAGCGGCGTCACGGCAACAAGCGCGAGACCGCGCGTGTGCTGGGCATCAGCTATCACACGTTGCAGGCGTACCTGCGCACGCCGGTCGACGCGGGCATCGAGTGCAATCCGATTCAGGAGGTGGTCAGCGAGAACGCTCTTGGCGCATCAGGCGCCGCATGAAGCCGGGAGTCTCCGGCAGGAACGGTTGACGAGACAGGTGGCGGTCCGCCGCGAGGTCGCGCGTTTGCCTTCATTCGAGGGAAGTGCGTATGAAGGAATACCGCAGACATCGCAGGATGTGGATCGTCGCCGTCGGCCTGCTCGGTGCCGCCGCCTTACTGCCCGTGCCGTGGCGGCAATCTCGTGTGGGCGCCGCGCAGACGCGCTCGACGACCTCCGCCGTCCGGAAAGCTCCGATTGGGGAGAAATTCGGCGCCGACCCCGGCCGGAAAGGAGAGACCTACTACGCGCTCGAGTCCGGTGCCCTCCGAGTGACGTCGCGATTCAACGACGCGGTCGCCGTCACCGAACGCACCTTCGACGGCGACTTGCAGACAACGCTGTCGGACGCATCCGCAAGCGAAGTCGGACGGCTAAAATTCGATCGCGTCGACGGCATCAACGATGTCGTCCAGTACTCACCGCGAGCGGGAACCGCACTTCAGGCCTACAACGACCCGAATGTGCGGCCAACGCTGCACGGCAACGCGAGACAGGCGTACTCACTGTGGAAGGACCAGGCCGAGGGCAGTCACACGTTCGAATGGCAGGGCGGGCTGATGCGCCGCGCCGGGGCCGCCAGGCGCGACCTCGAACGGGCGACGCTCGAGTTGCAGACCGAATGGTCCAACGGTCTCACGGCGAAGACGTTCCGACGAACAGTTCGCGACACCGATGTAATTCCCGGCCGCGCGCTCGGAGGAGAAGTGCTCGTCACCAGGCTCTCGCGGGACGGCGCCGACACGGGAATCGTGAACTGGTTTCCCGAGAGTCGGGTGCTCATGTGGAACCTGCCGGGACTGACGAAAGGCTATATCGGGCCCGAGCATCTCCAGGCCTACGGCAACTGGCCGTTCACGCCGGACATGGAATGGCTGAACATCCAGATCGTCGCCTTTCATCAGTTCAAGACGCAGATCGACAAGAACGGGTTCGTGGCGAGGCGTCAGCCAGGCTGGTCCGATCGCATTATGCAATTTGTTGCGCCGACGCTGTCGGCAAACGAACCCGGCTGCGACGGATTGCACTGGTTGGACGGCACGGTGTTTCGGTACTGTTGCGATGTTCATGATCTCTGCTACGCGAAGGTCGGCTGCACCTACCGCAGCTGGTGGCGCGTCTGGGAAAGCTGGAGATGCGATTTCTGCAACACGTGGGCAGTGGAATGCTTCATGGACGGCGGCGTCAACTGGGATGATCGACGCATCAACCGGTAACAGCGCGCCGGCATGACGTCCTCGACGGCCCGTCTCGCGCGGGTGGGCGGGCCGTCGTTGAACGAGGAGTCACCTGATGGCGTGGTTGAAGAGCTTCACGCTCGGGGCCGCCGCGTTCGTGGCGGTGCACGCGGGCGAGGTTTATCGCTGGCGCGACTGGTTCGATTCCGCGGATCGCTACAAACCGTGGTTTCTCAACACCGGCCCATCCGCCGGCGCCGCGGTCCTCGTGTTTGCGGTCGCCGGGGCATGCGCGTCCGCTCTATGGGCGAGGGATGGCGTCGACGCGGGGTTGCAGGCCTTTGGTGTCGCGGCCGGCGCCGCTCTGGCCATGACGATCACGCTCTTCGTCATCGGGCCTGGAAACATTTTTCCGATCGTACTCATCGCCGGCGCCGGGCTCGCCGCAGTCAGCGCGGTGCTGGGCGGATGGCTCGGATTCCTGGCGGCGTCGAGTATCAGACGAAGTCGGCGTAACGCGAACCATTAGTCGCGAGAAAACCCAGCGGCGGATCGCCACCGGCAGATCGCGGCTTCCGCGTGACGGCGATCCTGTATGATCACGCTCCTCGCCTGCGAGTCCGCAGGGCGTGACGGGCAGTGCCGGCGGCATGGGCCCACCGCCTCCCGAGCGGTTCTGTAGCGGACGCCACATCGCATCGAACCGCTCCTTTTTCGGAGCGCACTCGTGGGGTCTCAGCAGCGACGTGCCGGCGCTCAAGCGTCCGTAGTCCGCTCGTGCCTTGACCCACTCGGAGGCGCATAGTAACTTTATTTGTTCAACCCACACGAAACTAACGCCGAATGGAACAAGCTACCGCCGCGCCTCTCAAGAAGACGCCGCTCAACGCTCGTCACCGCGCCTCCGGCGCCAGGATGGTGCCCTTTGGCGGCTGGGACATGCCCGTCGAATACTCGGGCATCGTCGCCGAGCATCTGGCGGTTCGCGAACGAGCCGGGCTGTTCGACGTGAGCCACATGGGCGAGATCGAAATCGCCGGCAAGGACGCCCTGGCCGCGGTTCAGCGCATCTCGTCCAACGATGCGTCGAAGCTCCAGATCGGCCAGGCGCAGTACTCCGGGCTGATGACAGACCGCGGCACGTTCGTGGACGACCTGCTCGTCTATCGTCTCGCGCCGGAGCATTTCCTGCTGGTGGTCAACGCCGGCAACATCGAGAAGGACTACGCGTACATCGTCGAACAGATCAAGCCGGCCGGTGACGCGGTCGCCGTTGACGCGAGTTCGCGGTACGCGCTGCTCGCCATTCAGGGCCCGCGAGCCCTCGAAGTCCTGCAGCCCCTGACGGGCGTCAACCTCGCCGACATCAAGTACCTACTGGTTCGCGCACGGGGAAGTCGCGAACGTCCGCGCCACGATTTCAAGGACCGGCTACACCGGCGAAGACGGTTTCGAGGTGTTCGTCCCGCCGCAATCCGCCGATCGCGTCTGGCAGGCCGTTCTCGACGCCGGGAAATCGGTCGGCATCATCCCGTGCGGGCTAGGCGCGCGCGATACGCTTCGCCTCGAAGCGGGCATGCGCCTGCACGGCAACGACATCGACGACACGACGACGGCCGTCGAGGCCGATCTGAACTGGATCGTCGGCTGGAAGAAGGCGGACTTTCTGGGCGCCGCCACTTTGCGGCAGCAGAAAGCCGACGGTCCGGCGCGCAAGATTGTCGGGTTCGAAATGGCGGATCGCGGCATCGCCCGTCACGGATACGACGTCTACACCGCGGGAGCCTCGGCACCTACAGGGGCCGTCACGAGTGGCACGCAGACACCCTTCCTGAAGAAGGCGATCGGGATGGCCTATCTGCCAACCGCGCAGACCGCTCCCGGTACCGAGTTCGAGGTCGACATCCGCGGCCGCCGAACCCGCGCGACCGTGGTCCCCATGCCGTTCTACAAGCGCACCAAATAGGAGCAGACGATGGCTTCGTACCCGCCTGCGTTGAAGTACACCAAGGACCACGAGTGGATCGATCTCGCGGGCGACAGCGGCAAAGTCGGCATCACCGACTACGCCCAGCAGCAGCTCGGCGACGTCGTCTACGTCGAGCTGCCCGAAGTGGGCGCGAAACTCAAGCAGGGTCAGTCGTTCGGGACGATCGAGTCGGTCAAAGCGGTGTCGGAACTGTACTCACCGGTGACCGGCGAGGTGACGGCCGTCAACACCGACCTCAAGGACAAACCGGAAACCGTCAACAAAGATCCGCACGGCAGCTGGATGATCGTCATCAAGCTGACGAATGCTTCCGAGAAGGGCGGATTGCTCGACGCTGCCCAGTATCAAGACCTCGTGAAATGAACGAATCCGTTTTCGACTTCGAATCCTTTCAGTCCCGCCACATCGGTCCCGACGAAGCCGAACGCGACGCGCTGCTCGAGGTCGTCGGTGCGCCCTCGATGGACGCGCTCATCGACGAAGCCATCCCGTCCCGTATCCGCCTGAAGGCGCCGCTCGACCTTCCGCCCGGGCAGAGCGAGCACAGGTTTCTGAGCGAACTGCGAACCCTGGCTGCCAAGAACCAGGTCCTTCGGTCGTTCATCGGCCTCGGCTACTACGACTGCATCACGCCCAGTGTCATCGTCAGGAACGTGCTCGAGAATCCGGGCTGGTACACACCGTACACGCCGTACCAGGCAGAAATCGCGCAGGGCCGCCTCGAAGCGCTCCTCAATTTTCAGACGATGGTGCGCGATCTGACGGGCATGGAAGTCGCAAACGCTTCGCTCTTGGACGAGGCGACCGCCGCGGCCGAGGCCATGACGATGCTGCACCGCGTGCAGTCGAAGAAGATCGACGGCGTTGTCGGGCCAGCGCAATTCCTCGTCAGCGATGCCTGCTTTCCGCAAACGCTCGAGCTGCTGAAGGCCAGAGCCGAACCGCTCGGCATCGAGATCGTCATGATGCCGGGCAGCAACCTCACGGACGTGTCCTTCGGCGAGCGCGTATTCGGCGCGCTCATCCAGACGCCGGACGAGGCCGGGCGCGTGCACGACGTCGGTGCGTTCATCGCTCGAGCGAAGCGCGCCGGCGTACTGGTCGCGGTTGGAACCGATCTCCTGAGCCTCGTGCTGCTGACGCCGCCGGGCGAGCTCGGCGCCGACGTCGTCTACGGCAACTCCCAGCGGTTCGGCGTGCCGCTCGGCTACGGCGGTCCGCACGCCGCCTTCTTCGCGACGCTCGAGAAGCACGTCCGTCAGGCGCCGGGACGAATCATCGGCGTGTCGATCGACGCCCACGGCAACACGGCGTACCGGATGGCGCTCCAGACGCGCGAACAACACATCAGGCGGGAAAAGGCGACGTCGAACATCTGCACGGCGCAGGCGCTGCTCGCCAATATTGCGGGACTCTACGCCGTCTATCACGGGCCGAAGGGCCTGACGCGGATCGCCAATCGCGTCCATGCCTTCGCCAACCTGCTCACGCGCGAGCTGTCGAAGCTCGGCTACGCGTCAGCTCAACGAGCACTATTTCGACACGCCCCGGTTCGAGGTGCCGGGTGGCGGGCCGGTCGTCGGCGCAATCGCGAAGGCGGCCGTCGGTTCGAAGATCAACCTCGGGCACCGCGCGGACCACAGCATCGTCGTCGCGCTCGACGAGACCGTCGATCTCGGCGACATTCAGGCCATCGTCTCCGCGTTTGCGACGGGCGCGAACAGGCCGGCTCCGGTCGTCAGACCCGGCAGTGAGGGGCACGCTTCGATCCCTGCGAGTCTGAAGCGGACGTCACCGTTCCTCACGCATGCGGTCTTCAACAGGTACCACTCGGAATCCGAGATGATGCGCTATATCCGCGGGCTCGAGCGCAAGGACATCGGCCTCGATACGTCGATGATCCCGCTCGGCTCGTGCACGATGAAGCTCAACGCCGCGTCCGAGATGCTGCCGATCACGTGGCCCGAGTTCGGCAAGCTGCACCCGTTCGCACCCGTCGATCAGGCGCAGGGCTACGCCGAGATCTTCCGAGAGCTCGAAACGATGCTGTGCCGGATCACGGGCTTCGCGGCTGTCTCGCTCCAGCCGAATTCCGGCGCCCAGGGCGAGTTCGCGGGACTGATGGTCATTCGCGCCTATCTCAGGGATAAAGGCGAAACAGAGCGCGATGTGTGTCTGATTCCCGCGTCGGCGCACGGCACGAATCCGGCGAGCGCCGTCATGGCCGGCATGCACGTCGTCGTCGTGGCCAGTACGGCCGACGGGAACATCGACGTCGCCGATCTGAAGCGGAAAGCCGAGGAGCATCGCCATCGCCTTGCGGCGCTGATGGTCACGTATCCGTCCACACACGGGGTCTTCGAAGAAACGATTCAGGACGTCTGCGCGGTCATCCACGACCACGGCGGTCAGGTGTACATGGACGGCGCGAACATGAACGCGCAGGTCGGCCTCACGAGCCCGGCAACCATTGGCGCCGACGTGTGCCACATCAACCTGCACAAGACGTTCAGCATTCCGCATGGCGGCGGCGGCCCCGGCATGGGACCGATTGGCGTGGCCGCACATCTGGCGCCGTATCTGCCCGGACATCCGGTGATCAGAACCGGGGGCCCTCGCGCGATTCACGCGTTGTCGGCCGCGCCGTGGGGCAGTTCGAGCATCCTCCTGATCTCGTACGCCTACATGAAAATGCTCGGCGGTTCCGGAATGACCGACGCGACGCGCTTTGCGATCCTCAACGCCAACTACATCAAGTCACGGCTGGAACCGCATTTCCCGGTGCTCTATATGCGGAGCAACGGCCGGGTCGCCCACGAGATGATCTTCGACCTCCGCCCCCTGAAGCAGGCGACCGCAGGACGCCCGGGCGCGTCGGGCATCGACGAGCTGGACGTGGCCAAGCGGCTGATGGACTATGGCTTTCACGCGCCGACCGTGTCGTTCCCGGTCGCGGGAACCGTGATGGTGGAACCGACCGAGAGCGAATCGAAAGACGAGCTCGACCGGTTCTGCGACGCGATGATCTCGATCCGATCGGGAAATTCAGGCGGTCATCGACGGCAAAGCCGATCCCGCTGACAACGTCCTGAAAAATGCGCCGCACACGGCGTCCGCAATCGCCGCCGACGACTGGCCGCATCCGTACTCGCGCGAGCAGGCTGCGTTCCCGCTGCCGTTCGTCCGCGCGCACAAACACTGGCCGAGCGTCGGACGGATTGACAACCCGTACGGCGATCGCAACCTGATGTGCGCCTGTCCGCCCGTCGCCGAATACGCGTAGTCAGTCGGAGCGCGAGGCGCTCCTTCAACCCCTCCTACAGCGAATTCAAAAACGCCACGAGCTGGTTCTTCTGGGTCGTACTCAGTCCTTTATAGCTGTTGATGACGGCCGTTGCCTCGCCCGCGTGCCGGAGGATGGCATCGTTCCGTGTCAGCGAATCGCCGTCGTGCATCAGCCGGTCGCGCGACCTCATGCCCCAGAGTGGGGGAGTGCGCATGCGATTCCGGGTGTTCGGCCCGCCGTTCTGGACGATGCCGTCGCCCGTGCCGACGTTGTGCAGCAGGAAGTCGCTGAAGGGGTGGATGATCTTGTTGGCGAGCGCCGGGTCCACAGTGCGCGCACCACCGAGAATCTGCGTGTTTTTCGGCGCGGTGACGATGGTCCGCACGTGACACACATTGCAGCCGATTGCGTCGAAGAGCTGCGAACCCTTCACGGCATCGAACGTCGCGGCAAGCGCGGCGTCCCGCCCCGGGGCCTTGGTCGCGCGCATGAAATCGGCGAACTGCGCGACGTCGTTGTCCGTGTCCTCCGGATCGGGCACCGTGTCGAACGCTGCCACCGAAGCCCCGTTCGACGTGTTCTCCGTGGGCTGGAGTGTGCTGGTAATGCCCATTTCGTTGAGATAGGCGTCAGCGGAGAACGACGTCAGGCTGGCGTGCTGATCCTTCCAGCCGAAACGCCCGACCGCCGTGGTGTTCGGCGGGCCCTCGAGAACGGGCACTCGGATGACGAGCCCGCGCATCGACGACGGTTGGCTGCTCGCGAGCGACACGAGCGTCGCATCGGCAATCGCCTCGACGAACCCGTCGCCGAGCGTGTTCAGCGAGGTTCGGAACGTCCGCACCTCCGAACTGCCGAGCACGCGCTCCTGGATGCTGGGATCGATCGCGCGGTCGTTGATCAGCGACCCGCCGACCTGGTCGACGAAGGTGCTGCCGTTGAAATGCCCGGCCCTGAGCTCGGTCACCTGGCTGATCGCGCCGGTGATCGGGTTCGAGTGGCACGAGGCGCACGAATCCGCGTTGTACGACGGGCCCGAGGCCGTCGGAAATCAACTCGTGCTCCTCGAACGTTCCGCGGAACGCATCGAACGACGGCTGGTCGATGAACCCGTTTGTCAGATTGTCGAATCCGGTGGGTGCCTCGGTTGGGCCCTGCTGTCCCACCGCGGTGGTGGACAGCACAGCGGCCGCCCACCCCAACACACACGTCGTGCAGAGAGTCCGGAAGATCTTGGTCACGGACGCACCTCCTCGAGATGATCGAGTTGTGCTGGGGAGTGGCGAGAACTTAGATCAAGCCGCCGGCGCGATCAAGAAAAAGATCGTGGTTCAGCTCGCAGAAATTTTTTCGGCAGCGTGCTTGAGCTTGATCGCGTGCGCTCTGCGCCGATAACCGTCGAGCAACGACTGTGTAATTCGTCCAGGTGTTCCGGATCCGATTGCGCGATCGTCGACCTGAACAATGGGCACGACTTCTCGGGTGGTGCTCGTCAGGAACGCTTCGTCGGCACTGAAGAGATCGCCGTCGCGCAGCACCTGCTCTCTGACGGCGATGCCGTTCTCCGCGCCGACCTCGAAAAGGAATTCGCGCGTGATGCCGGGCAGGAGGCCCGCGTCAATCGGCGGCGTCAGCGCCGCGCCGTCCTTCACGATGAAGAAGTTCGACTGCGTACACTCGGCGAGTTCGCCTCGGTAGTTCCGCATGACGCCTTCGAAGGCTCCGCGGTTGAAGGCCTCCTGCATCGCGAGCGCGTTGTTCAGGAGGTTGTTGGACTTGATCAGCGGATTCACCGAACTCGGATGATTGCGCACGACGCCGACGAGCGCTACCTTGACGCCTCGCTCGAACGCGTCTTTGGACGGCGCCACGTTCGGTTTCACGATAACGACCACCGACGGCGTCGGGCAGGCTGCAGCATCGTAGGTGAGCTCGCCGATGCCGCGCGTGACGAGAATGCGGATGTAAGCTTCGCGTTCGGGGCTGTCGCCGAGGCCGGCGGCGCGCATTGTGTCACGAAACCGTTGATCGATCTGACTGTCGGACAGCGGGACGTCGAGCGCTAGCATCCTGGCCGAGTTGCGCAGCCGGCGCATGTGCCGGTCGAAGAGGAACGGCTCGCCGTTGTACGTCCGGAGCGTTTCGTAAATGCCTTCGCCATAGAGGAACCCGTGGTCGAAGACCGAAACGACCGCGTGCGCCTGATCCGAGACGCGTCCATTGACGTTGACGGTGGCAGCCATGGAAATCAAGCGTACTGCCTGTGCTATTCTCGGCGCAATAGCGCACCGGCGCTCATACCGCGCGCCGCCGCTGACACACGAGCGACCTGCCAGCCCCATGCGCATCCTCAACTCCACGCAAATGCGCGACGCCGACCGCCGGACCATCGAGGACATCGGCCTTGCTTCGCTGGTCCTGATGGAGAACGCCGGTCGGCAGGTGGTGGCGGCGATGGAGGCGATGTACGCCGACCTGTCCGACCGTCAGGTCGCCGTCCTCTGCGGGCGCGGCAACAACGGCGGTGACGGCTTCGTCGTCGCGCGGACGCTCGCGCAGCGCGGCGTCGCCGTGTCGGTGTTTCTGATCGGCCGCGTCGCCGACGTTCGCGGCGACGCGCGCACCAATCTCGACGTCCTCGGACGGCTCGGCATCTCGGTCGCCGAAATCGCCGACAGCCAGGCGTGGGAGCTCCATTTCGCCGAGTTCAGCGACTGCACGCTCGTCGTCGATGCGATCTTCGGGACGGGGCTGAACGCGCCGGTCTCCGGCCTGATCGAGTCGGTGATCGCCGACGTGAACGCGTCTGGAATTCCCATCGTGGCAATCGACCTGCCGTCGGGACTCTCCGCCGATTCGCACGAGCCGATTGGACCGTCCATCGAAGCCTCACTGACCGTGACGCTGGCGGCACCGAAGCTCCCGCTCGTGCTGCCGCCGGCCGAAGCGCGCGCCGGCGACATCGTCATCGCGGACATCGGGATCCCCGCCGAAGTCATCGACGCCGTCGACGGACCGCGGGTCGAGCTGCTGACGCGCGCCTCGATGCGCGAGCTGATCACACCCCGCTCGGCCGACAGCCACAAAGGCGACTACGGGCGTGTGCTGGTCGTCGCCGGATCGAGAGGGAAGACCGGCGCCGCGCATCTCTGTGCCGCCGGCGCGCTTCGCTCGGGTGCGGGCCTCGTCACCGTGGCGACGCCTGCCAGCTGCCTCGACGTCGTCGCCAGCCTGGGCGCGGAATACATGACAGAGCCGCTCGACGAAGCGGTCAACGGCCTGGACCCCGACGGCGTCGATCGACTCCTCGAAATCGCGCGCGACGTGGTCGCGATCGGTCCCGGACTTGGCACGGCGGACGCCACACGCGAGTTCGTCCGTCAGCTGGTCGACCGCGCGACAATGCCGCTCGTGGTGGACGCGGACGGGCTGAACGCGTTCGCGCAGGATCCCGACCGCCTGATGGGCCGCGAAGGACGCGACGTCATCATCACGCCGCATCCCGGCGAGATGGCGCGGCTCGTCGGCATGTCGAGCGACGAAGTTCAGGCGAGCCGCCTCGAGATCGCGCGCAACTTCGCCGTCGCCCACCATGTCTACGTCGTCCTCAAGGGGCATCGCACGCTGATTGCGACGCCCGAGGAGCGGGTCTTCATCAATCCAACCGGCAATCCCGGCATGGCCACCGGCGGCACCGGTGATGTGCTGACCGGGATGATCGCCGCCTGGCTGGCCGAGCTCCTCGATGCCGAAGCCGCGTGCAGGCTCGCGGTGTATCTCCACGGCATGGCCGGCGATCTCGCGGAAGCCGACGAAGGAGAAGTGTCGATGACGGCCGTGGATCTCGCCGGGCATATCGGGGACGCCGTCATGGAGCTGACCGCGCGGCGCAAGGTCGTGGACAAGAGCGCCAGTTGATCGCGCCCGGACGAACGGTCGTCACTCAGTCCGAGGAAGAAACCGCCGCCGTCGGACGGGAGCTGGCTTCGAGACTCGACGAGGGCGCGATCGTCCTGATCTTCGGCGATCTCGGGGCAGGGAAGACGGCGTTCACGAGAGGTCTGGCCGAAGGGCTGGGCATCGTCCCGGACGAGGTGAGCAGTCCGACCTTCACCATCATCCAGGAGTACCGCGGCGGCCGCCTGCCGTTATTCCACGTCGATCTCTATCGGCTGAACGATCCGCGCGAGATCGAGGACCTCGGTCTCGACGAAGTGGCGCAGGCGGGTGTGCTGTCGATTGAGTGGGCCGAGAAGCTGCCCCGGGTCGATCGGCTGAAGCCGTCGCGCTCCAGCGATGTCGTCAACGTGCGCATCGAGCACGGCGATGGAGACGAGCGCCGAATCACGCTCAGCAGCCCGGCGGCCTAGTCCCCACGAGCAAAGCCCGAATCCCGAACGCCGAATCCTACTCAGACCGGTAGTTGGGAGCTTCCTTCGTAATGGCGACGTCGTGGACGTGGCTCTCGCGCACACCGGCCGGCGTTATGCGAATCAGCCTGGCTTCGTGCTGCAGCGTGGGGATGTTCTTGGCGCCGCAGTAGCCCATCCCGGCGCGAAGGCCGCCGACCAGCTGGTGGACCATGGCGGCGACGCTTCCTTTGTGGGCCACGCGCCCCTCGATGCCTTCGGGGACCAGCTTGTCGCTGCCACCGGGTGCGTCGAGATCGAATTCGTCCTGAAAATAGCGGTCGCGGCTGCCGCGGCGCATCGCGCCGATCGAGCCCATCCCGCGGTATTCCTTGAAGCTCCGGCCCTGATACAGGATCAGTTCGCCCGGGCTTTCGTCCGTACCTGCGAAGAGATTGCCGATCATCGTGGTACTCGCGCCAACGGCAATCGCCTTCGTGATGTCACCTGAGAAGCGGATGCCGCCGTCGGCAATGATCGGAACGTCGTGCAGAGCTGCCGCGCGAGCGCAGTCCATCACCGCCGTAATCATCGGCACACCGATGCCCGCGATGATCCGCGTCGTGCAGATCGAGCCGGCGCCGATGCCGACTTTCACTGCGTCGACGCCGAGACTGATCAGCGCCTCGGTGGCCTCGGCCGTCGCCACGTTGCCCGCGACGATGTCCACATCGGTGAATCGGCGCCGCAGCGTGCGAACCATCTCGAGCACATTCACATGCGCGCCGTGCGCGGTGTCAACGACGATGACGTCCACGTGTGCGGCGACCAGGGCGTCGGCGCGATCGACCGTGTCCCGCGCGATGCCCACCGCGGCGCCGCAACGAAGGCGGCCCAGCGAATCCTTCGACGCGTTGGGGTACTTCACGGCCTTCTGGATGTCCTTGACCGTGATGAGGCCCTTCAGCCGGAACTGGCTGTCGACGACGAGCAGCTTTTCGACTTTGTGCTTGTGGAGGATTTCGCGCGCGGCGTCCAGGGTCGTCCCGACCGGAACGGTGAAGAGCGGCTCGCGCGTCATCACCTCGGAAATCGGGCGGTTCACGTTGGTCTCGAAGCGCAGATCGCGGTTCGTCAGGATGCCGCACAGCCGGCCTTCCTTGCTGCCATCCTCCGTGATGGGCACGCCGGAAATCCGGTATTTCTTCATCAGCTCGAGTGCTTCGTAGATCCGGTGGTCCGGGGAGAGCGTGATCGGGTTGACGATCATCCCGCTCTCCGATCGCTTGACGCGATCGACTTCCGACGCCTGTTCTTCGATCGAAAGATTCTTGTGAATCACGCCGAGTCCGCCTTGTTGCGCCATCGCGATGGCGAGACGAGACTCGGTGACCGTGTCCATGGCGGCGCTCACGAGCGGAACGGCGAGCCGGATTCGGCGCGTCAGGCGCGTGCTGACGTCAACCTGCGTGGGCACGACATCGGAATGCCGCGGGACGAGCAGCACATCGTCGAACGTCAGGGCGGTGGCGATGCCGGTTTCGATGGAGACGAGTGCGGGTTCGGTTTTGAGAGTCAAGCCGCCGCTCCGTGGCATTTCTTGTACTTCTTTCCGCTGCCGCAGGGGCAGGGGTCGTTGCGGCCGACCTTGGGTTCGTCCCGCCGCACGGTCACCACCTTGGCGTCGTCGCCGCCCACACGTGGGGGCTGTTGTGGCGGCGCCTGCTGACGCGGCGGTCCGAACGGGCTGGCCTCCGCCTGCGACCTGGCTCCGCTCAGAGCCGACACGGACGCGGACTCGGTGCTGGGGTCGTTGAGGATGAGCGAGGGGCGGCGCGGCGCCGGTCGACGCGGAGCTTGTACCGGCGCGCCGCCTTCGCCCTCAACCGGCCGCAACCACCAGAGGTAGCGGACGATCTCCTCGTCAACGCGCTCCTTCATGGCCTGGAACAGGTTGAAGCTTTCTTTCTTGTACTCGATGAGCGGATCACGCTGACCGTAGCCCCGCAGCCCGATGCCTTCCTTGAGGTGGTCCAGGCTGTACAGATGGTCCTTCCACTGCTGATCGACGATCTGCAGCATGATGTCGCGCTCGACACGCTGCAGAATCTCGCGCGGCACCAGCTTTTCCTTCTGCTCGTATGACGCGAGGATGTGTGTCCAGAGCAGGTCACGGATCTCGTCCGATGTGAGGTTGTCGAACTTGAGTGACGGGGTGTCGATGCCGAAGACGCGATTGACCTCGCGTTTGAGCGCGTCGAGATCCCAGTCCTCGAAGTCCGCGGTCCTCGACGCGTATGTCTCCATCAGCGCGTCGAGCATGTCCTCGGCGAGCTCTATGAGGTACTCACGCGAATCGAGGATCGTCTCCTCGTCGTTCTCGTCCTTGAGCTTGATCTGGCCCTCGAGAATCTGACGCCGGAGCGCGTAGACGTTTTCGCGCTGCTTGTTCATCACGTCGTCGTACTCGAGGAGGTGTTTGCGGACGGAGAAGTTCTGCGACTCGACCTGCTTCTGCGCGCGCTCGATCGCCTTCGTCACCATCCCGTGCTCGATCGGCACACCTTCTTCCATCCCGAGCCGCTGCATCAGGCCGGCGATGCGGTCCGACCCGAAGATCCGCATGAGATCGTCTTCGAGCGAGAGATAGAAGCGTGAGGCCCCCGGGTCGCCCTGGCGGCCTGCGCGGCCGCGCAGCTGGTTGTCGATGCGCCGGGCCTCGTGCCGCTCGGTCGCGACGATATGTAGACCGCCAAGCGCCACGACCTCGTCGTGCTCGGCGTCGCACTGCCGCTTGAAGTGCTCGAAGATGCGCGAGTAATCTGCCTTCGGCACGCGGTAAAAACCGTCGAGGTGGTAGTAGTAGACGTACTGGTCGTCTTCGACGAAGCGCTCTTCGCCCTTCGGCAGGCGCTCGGCAATCTGTTCGGCCAGACATTGCTGCCGCGTCATGAATTCAGGGTTCCCGCCGAGCAGGATGTCCGTGCCGCGGCCCGCCATGTTCGTCGCGATCGTGACGGCGCCTTTGCGTCCGGCCTGCGCGACGAACTCGGCTTCCTGCGCGTGATACTTCGCGTTCAGCACGACGTGCTTGTCGGCGCCGCCACCGGTCGTCGTTCCACGTTTGAGACCGCGTCGATCGAGCATGCCCGAGAGTTTCTCCGACCTCTCGATCGACACCGTGCCGACGAGCACCGGCCGTCCCTTGGCGTGCTCCTCGAGAATCTCGGTGACGATCGCCTCCCACTTCTCGCGCTCCGTGCGATACACGAGGTCGGGATGCTCGACGCGCCTGAGCACCCGGTTCGGCGGGATGACCACGACGTCGAGGTTGTAGATCTTGGCGAACTCTTCGGCTTCCGTGTCCGCCGTGCCGGTCATGCCGGCGAGCTTCTTGTACTTGCGGAAGTAGTTCTGGAAGGTCACCGTCGCGAGCGTCTGGTTCTCGCGCTCGATCTTGACCTTCTCCTTGGCTTCGACGGCCTGGTGCAGACCGTCGCTCCAGCGGCGCCCCGGCATCAACCGTCCGGTGAATTCGTCGACGATGACGATTTCGCCGTCCTTGTTCATGTAGTCCACGTCGCGCTGGAACAGCACGTGCGCGCGAAGTCCCTGGTTGATGTGGTGGAGCAGCGGCATGTTCGCCGGGTCGTAGAGCCCGCCCGGCTGCAGACGATGCGCGAGCAGTTGCTCCGCCTTCGCCATGCCGCTCTCGGTCAGCGTCACGGTCTTGTGCTTCTCGTCCTTGATGTAGTCGCCGGTGGCCTCGAGGGCCTCGCGGTCCTCGGCTTTCGTGTCGCCGCGCGTCACCGCTCCCATCTTCAAGCGCGGGATGATGCGATCGACCTCGTAGTACGAGATCCGTGGACTCCTCGGCGGGACCCGAAATGATCAGCGGCGTGCGCGCTTCGTCGATGAGGATGCTGTCCACCTCGTCGACGATCGCGAAGTTGTGACCGCGCTGGACGTAATGCGCAAGCTCGAACTTCATGTTGTCGCGCAGGTAGTCGAAGCCGAACTCGTTGTTCGTCCCGTAGGTAATGTCCGCCGCGTACGCCACTTGACGCTCGGCATCCGTCAGCTCGTGCTGGATGACGCCAACCGACAATCCGAGGAACCGGTAGATTTTGCCCATCCACTCCGAGTCGCGGCGGGCGAGGTAGTCGTTGACGGTCACGACGTGGACGCCCTTGCCCTCGATGGCGTTCAGATACGCAGGAAGCGTCGCCACCAGCGTCTTGCCCTCGCCGGTCTTCATCTCGGCGATCTTGCCTTTGTGAAGGACAGCGCCGCCGATAAGCTGCACGTCGAAGTGCCGCATGTTCAACGCACGGCGGCCGGCTTCCCGGACGACGGCGAAGGCTTCAACCAGCAGGTCGTCCGGCGTCTCGCCGTTGGCGACCCGGCTCTTGAATTCCGCGGTCCTGCCGCGCAACTGCTCGTCCGACAGCGCCTTGGTGGCCGGTTCGAGCGCATTGATCTGCGCGACGAGCGGGCGTAACCGCTTCAGATCACGTTCGTTTTGAGTGCCGACGACTTTGGCGAGAAGGGTATCGAGCATCTAGAACTGGACGTCCAGCCGATGGGTATCCCTCAATTCTAGCAGAGGGGGGCTAAAGGACGCTCGCCTGAAGGCTCGCGCTCCTGCCGCATCGACGGCGCGCGGCCGAACTTGAATCGAGGCTTTGGGCGGAGCGAATGGAGCGCGAGGCTTTAGCCGAGCGGACTCAGTGCGCGACAGGCTGCGTCAGAAGCTGGAGCGGGTTGATCAACTTGCCGTTTGCCAGAATCTCGTAGTGGAGGTGAAAACCGGTCGCCCGGCCTGTCGAGCCGACGTAGCCGATGACATCGCCGCGCTTCACGGACTGGCCGGGCTTCACGCCGAACGCGCTGAGATGCCCGTAGCGCGTCGCCAACCCGAATGCGTGCGCGATGACGACGAGGTTCCCGTAGTCGCCCGTGTACGACGCCGACTCCACGGTGCCGTCGGCCGTCGCAAGCACCGGCTGTCCCTTGTCTGTGGAGATGTCGAGGCCCTGGTGGAACGCGGACTCGCCGCTGAACGGATCGCTGCGGCCGCCGAACGTACCGGTGAGCCAGCCGTGTGTGGGCCAGATGGACGGCGTCGCCGACGCGCAGCGCCTCGCGCCGCTCGACGTCGCGGCGCACGAAACGAAGACGGCTTTCGAGACCATTCAGGAGATCGCGAAGCACGCCGAACGTGTCTTCCGGTGAGGAAAGCGAAACCTTGGCGATTTCCGAGACAGCGGCGTTGCGCTCCAGATTGCCGCCGGCGGCGCGAGCCTTCACGATCGCCGGAAGCTTCTGCATCGCCCGCGCCTGAGCCGGATCCAGCTGCGCCCGCGAACCGAGATCGCTGATTACGTTCTCGAGCGACTGGATCTGGCCGGTCAGTTCACCAGTCGCCGCGCGGTAGCTGCCGTTTTCGACCTCGAGCGCCGCCTTGGATACCTTCAGTTCGTCAATTTCGCTGGTCGCGCTCCAGCGCGCCCCGAGTCCGACAAGCACAGGCAACATGAGGGCGCCGGCAACCATCGCAAGAGTCGGCCGGAGATTGACCGTCACGCGACGGACGACGCCGCTCGTTCGATCGGCGATTACGACTGTGTAACGACGCGCGCGCATGAGTCCAGAGTCACTCCGACGCTATCGACTTACGATTGAAGGGGATGAACGCGAAGCCACTCGCGTCCGACAAAGCTTTTGCACTCTACCACAGGGGTTGTCTGCCTCCCAAGGGAGAAGTCCATGGGCGAATACTACGCGAAAGTGATGCGCGCGCAGAACGGCCGCGCTACCATGCACGCCATGCGAATTCGCGTGAAGCGTTGCGTCTCCGCCCTTGGTGCGTGTGTGATTGCCGCCGTGTCGGGCGCCGGCGCACAGGAAATCACGACGAACGACGTCGGGGCCGGACTGACCGCCGACGGTTCACGGTGGTTGTCGTACTCGGGCGACTACACGGGCCGGCGCTTCAGTCCGCTGACGCAAATCACGGCCGCCAATGCGGAACACCTGGCGGCGCAATGGACCTTCCAGACCGGAGTCGCGAACAAGTTCGAGGCGACGCCGATCGTGATCGATGGCATGTTGTACGTCACCGGCGCCCTCAATCACGCGTGGGCCATCGACGGTCGTACCGGCCGTCAGATCTGGCACTACCAGCGAACGCTCCCGCCGGGCCTGAAAGTGTGCTGCGGCATGGTGAACCGCGGGTTCGCGGTGTATCGAGATCGGCTCTTCATGGCGACACTCGATGCGCATCTCGTCGCGCTCGAGATGAAGACCGGCAAGGTCATCTTCGACATCGAGATGGAGAAGGCCGAACGCGGCTTTGCCGGCACCGGCGCACCCCTCATCGTGAAGGACAAGCTCATCGTCGGCATCGCCGGCGGGGAGTACGCGAATCGAGGATTCCTCGACGCATACGACCCGATGACCGGCGATCGACTCTGGCGCTGGTACGCCATTCCGGGACCAGGCGAAAAGGGCAGCGAGACGTGGCCGGTGGATCTGCTCGCCCGCGGCGGCGGTCCGACGTGGCTGACCGGAACCTACGATCCGACGCTCAACCTTCTCTACTGGGGCACGGGAAATCCGAATCCCGACTGGGACGGCGAAACACGACCGGGCGACAATCTCTATACCGGCTCGCTCGTTGCGCTCGATCCTGATACGGGCACGATGAAGTGGTACTACCAGTTCACGCCGCATGACACGCATGACTGGGACGCCAACGAAGTTCCCGTGCTCGCCGATATCACCCTCGACGGCCGCACCCGCAAGGTTGTCATGATGGCCAATCGGAACGGTTTCTTCTACGTGCTGGATCGGACCAACGGCAGCGTGCTCGTTGCCAAGCCGTTCGCCAACACGACGTGGGCGAACGAAATCGGGAAGGACGGACGTCCAGTGTTGCTGCCCGGTCATGAGCCGACCGCTGAAGGCACCGAGACGTGCCCCGATTGGTACGGCGGCACCAACTTCATGTCGCCCTCCTTCGACTCCGCGAACGGACTGTTCTTCGTCAGCGTTCGCGAAACGTGCGCGAAGTTCGTCCGGCGCCCGCCGGCGCCCGTCATCGACGTTGGCAATCTAACGTTGGGCGGCACGGTCGCGCCCGCAGTTGGATACAAGGCGTGGGGAGCGCTGAGAGCCCTCGACCCGGTGACGGTGACGAAGAAGTGGGAAATTCGATACGAAGGCGCCGGCTGGGCGGGCGTGCTCGCGACCGCGGGCGGCATCGTGTTCAGCGGCGATCATGAAGGCAACTTTTTCGCCGCCGATTCGAAGTCCGGTCAGAAGCTGTTCACCTATCAGACCGGCTCGACGATTTTCGCGCCGCCGACGACGTACATGATCGGCGACCGCCAGTACGTGATCATCCCGTCGGGCGCGAACCTCACGGCGTTCGCGCTGCCGCGCAAACCCGCGGCCCATTGATCGCCATGCTGACCAATTCAATGCGTAAGCCTTCAGCCTTACGCCCTGAGCCCTTCGCATCTGAGCGGAAGCCCTCAGCGCTTCGCCCTCAGCCCTATGTGATCGCGGCACTGCTGTCGGTGTTCTTGGCTCCCACGCACAAGCCCGTGACAGCGATGGGGAAGCCCGGTGTCACACCAGTGCCCTGCCCGATACAGGAATGGCAGTTCAACGATCCTGCGTTCGACGCGCTGTCAGGCGCGAAGGGTTCCTTCGGCCGATACGACGGCGGGCTCTACCGCATCGAAATCCCTGACAGCTGGAACGGCGAGCTGGTCCTCTACGCGCACGGCTTCGTCACGAATGCCGGCGCGCAGGGGTCGAACCTGCGCGTCGGCAACGATCCAATCCGCGAGCATCTCATCCAGGGAGGATTTGCGTGGGCGGCGTCGAGCTATCGCTGCAACGGCTACGTGCCGGGCCAGGGGTTGCTCGACACGATGGCTCTGGTCGATCTCTTCACGAAGACGAACGGGGGACGCGCGCCACAACGGACATACCTGACCGGAACGTCGATGGGTGGCCATGTGACGCTGCTCGGCATGCAGGAGTTCCCGACGTCGTTCGCCGGCGGACTCGCGATGTGCCCGGCCGGCCCCGAGCTGTTCGATTTCTTCGGCGCGGTCAGCGCCGCCGCCGAAGTCGTCACGGGCGTTCAGTTCTCGAAAGACACGATGGAGAACGACGTCGCGCGGATGACCGAGGTGCTGGGCAAGCCGCCCGACTACACCGACAAGGGTCGCCAGTTGGCGAGTATCGAGATCCAGATCAGCGGCGGGCCGCGGCCGTTCGCGATGGAGGGCCTCGCAAGCCGGTTCATCCAGAACATGAGCACGAGCCAGGCGGCACTCGTCGGCGGCAACACTCCAGGCAATCGCGCGCTGACGAACGCCCACATCAGGTACAGCATTACCGACGGGCTCGGACTGACGAGCGAGGAAATCAACCGTCGCGTGCACCGCAAAGCCGCGGACCCGGACGTGCGAAACCCCAACGGTCCCTACGAGGAAGTCGTGCCGTTTGACGGCAAAATTGCGCGGCCGACGCTGACCATGCACGGCACGGGCGATTTGTTCGTGCCCGTGTTCCTCGAGCAGACGCTCAGGCGCGCCGTCGTCGCGTCCGGCAACGACCGCCTGCTCACGCAGCGACTGTATCGGATTGGAGGGCATTGCCAGTTCAGCCAGCCGGAACAGATTCGCGCGTTCGACGATCTCGTCAAGTGGGTGAAGGAAGGCGTCAGGCCAGAAGGCGACGAGGTCTACGGCGATTTATCGGACGCGGGAAGGACGTTCACCGATCCGCTGCGACCGAACGACCCAGGCGGCCGCACAGTCGGCGTCCGCTCGTCCGCGCCGCAATAGCTCGCGTCGATTCGCAGGGACGCTGTTCCAGAGGTCAGTCCCGACGGCGGGCTTTTCCCGTCGGTCCTTTGCCAGCAGGGAGCTCGGCCCGGCTTCCCGCCGCAATCTGACGCATGCGGCGGTGAACGTACGTCGCGTCGCTTTCACCTGGCTGCTGCTCGGATCCGGCGTCCGACGTCACTGGATTCTTGAGCTCCGCGATCTGCGCGCGAAGCTTCTGCGCCCGTCGGCGCCGCGCGATCTGGTCAGAGCGGAGCTTCATTCTTCTTCAGCGCGCTGATCATCTTGCGCAGCGATGCAGCCCGGGCGCGCTGCGCGGACTCGGCGCTCCGCGCTGTCCGGCTCGCGAGCGCACGCGCTGAGGCGTCAGGCTTGCCAGGCTTCGGAGGCGGTGTCACGCGGTCCGTCGCCGCGCGAAAATTCCCCCCCTGCGCCAGCGCCGCAAAATTCGTCTGCGTTGTCAGATCGACGACGTGGGGCAGCTCGGACGACAGGCTGTCGGGAAACATGCGCAGCTGAAGCCAGTGCTTCGAGACCGGGTTGCACCACGAGATGTAGCCGCCCTTGAGCACCCAGCGCGGGCGATCGATGGCACCGGTGAAACTGTAGCGGACGCCGGGCGCCACGACCGGATCGAAGTAGTGCGGAGTATAGAAATCCGAGACGGTCACGCCGTTGATCTGATACGCGAACGGCGTGTCCTCGCACGGGTCGCAGACCTCCACGAGAACCTGCACGCGCCCGGGTTTCACGCCTGCGTCGATGGCTTGGTCGGGCGTGTTGCCGGCGCGCAACCGCCGGCCGAACGGATCCACCAGCATTTCGAGGCACTCGTGGCTGGCCGTGAGCGACCAGTCCGAGGCGTATTCCACGAGCGCGAAGGGCTGACCGTTTTCGTCTTCGTGGTAGCCGGCCGCGCCTTGCACGTCTCTTTGCACGATGACCGGCCAGTAGTCGACCGGCACATCGTCCAGTCGCAGGAAGGCATCGACGGTCGCCTGGACCGTCCAGATGGGCCCGAAGTCGCGCAATACCTGCTTGGCAAGCGCCGCCGCGACTTTCGTCAGCTGGCTCGAATTGATCGGCGCGCCATTCGTGGTGAGCGCGATGTGAGACGGGAGCATTGGCGATCCCTCCCTCGCCGAGCCTATCATCTGCGCGCTGGGGAGTTGCACGGAAGATCCTCGAGCAGTCGAGCTCCATGCAGTCTTCGTCTCGCGAACGGTCGAGGTCAGGACGTCGCCGTGTCGACACGGAACTGGAGCGCTTCGGCGACGTGGTCGGCTGCGATGACGTCGGCGCCCTCCAGGTCCGCGATCGTTCGCGCCACCTTGCGCACGCGATCGTAGCCACGCGCGCTGAACGTCAACCGGCGGACAGCGGCCGCGAGCACCCGCCGAGCGCCCCCGTTCAGAAGACAGTGCCTCGCCATCAAAGCCGGCGTCAGCTCCGCGTTGATGCGGAACTCACCACCGCCGCGCTCAGCCTGTCGCGCCCGAGCGGCGAGGACCCGCTCGCGCACCGCGGCGGACGCTTCGCCGCCCCCGACGTCGTGCAGCGATTCGGGCGGCAGCGCCGGGACCTCGACGGTCATGTCGAGACGATCGCGGAGCGGTCCGGACAATCGCTCGCGATAGCGGAGCAGCTGCAGCGGGGTGCAGCGACACGTGCGGGTCGCGTCACCGAAAAATCCGCACGGGCAGGGATTCATCGCGCCAACGAGGATGAACCGCGCCGGAAACACCGCCGATCGTGCCGCCCGCGAGACCGTCACCATGCCTTCCTCGAGCGGCTGGCGCAGTACCTCGAGCACGTGGCGGCTGAATTCCAGCATCTCGTCGAGAAAAAGCACACCGTGGTGGGCGAGGCTCACTTCGCCGGGGCGCGGTACCGATCCGCCTCCGACAAGCGCTGCGTCGGAGATCGTGTGGTGCGGCGCGCGGAATGGACGCTCAGAGAGCAGCCCGCCCCCTGGACGGACCAGCCCGGCGACGGAATGAACCGCCGTCGCCTCGAGCGCCTCGTCGAAACTCAATGGCGGCAGCACGCCACTCAGGCGCCGCGCGAGCATCGTCTTGCCGGAGCCAGGCGGGCCGACGAGCAGCAGGTTGTGTCCGCCCGCCGCGGCGACTTCGAGCGCCCGACGCGCCAGCAACTGGCCGCGGACGTCGGCCAGATCCAGCGGTGTGGCTCGTGCCGAGTTGGGTGCGGCCGCTGGTGGAGGACTCGCGCGTGAGGGATCGCTCAGCGCGCCGACGGCATCCACGAGGCAGGCGACCGGCAGGACCCGCAGTCCCGAGACGATCGCGGCCTCACTGGCATTGGCCGACGGCAGAAGCAGACCCGTCAGCCCGTCACGGCGCGTCGCGATCGCGATCGGCAGGACGCCCCGGGTCGGATGGATCGAACCGTCCAGCGAAAGCTCGCCGACGAGCACGAGGTCCGCGATCTGTCTTTGCTCGACGGCGCCGGACGCCGCGAGAATGCCGAGCGCTATCGGCAGATCGAACGATGCGCCGGCCTTGCGCACATCCGCCGGCGCGAGGTTGACGGTAATCCGGTGAGGCGGAAACTCGAAGCCGGAATTTCTGATTGCGCTGCGGACGCGGTCGCGGCTCTCGCGGACGCTGGCATCTGGCAGGCCGACCATCGCGAACATCGGCAGCCCGAACGACACGTCCACCTCGACGAAGACCGGCAAGGCCTCGACGCCGAGCACGGCCGCCGTCCGCACACGCGCAAGCACGAAGGAACGAAAGCAAAGATCGTCGCGCGGCGGTCGCACGAATGATTTCTACGAGTTAGGGTCGGGATGGTGAACGTCGATCGAAGATTTTCGGCAGGGTGAACGGACGCGAAGTCCAGAAACTGCAACGAGTCCCCGCGCGTCGAGTCGGCCACCAGACCCAATTTCAATTCTAGGATCCGCTCGGCTTCACGACCACCGACACGCGCTGCCCATCGCCGACATGTACACGCGTCGCGCCGCGCGACAGCTTCTCGAGCGTCTCTGGACTGAGCCATTCACCTGGATCGCGCGGCGGCTCGGCTGCCACGACGAAGTAGTCGCCCGGCGGCAGACCGTCGATGGAGAACCGGCCGTCCGATGATGGGCTGACGCGCTTCCTGAATCGCGTCCCTGCGTACCACTGCGCGGGGTCGCTTGCGAACGCCAGCACGGCAACATCCGTTGGCGCCAGCCCTTTCAAATCACTGACGCTCCCGAGCACCTGCGTGATCCGGTTGGTCAGCACGATCTCGATATCGTCGAGCGATTCCTCGTCTCTGCCGAACGACAGCACCTGATCGGTGACGTCGACACCGTGCACGAGAATCGACTTGAGCATCCATCCCGACGGCGCACGCACCACCTGCAAACGCCGAGGTCCGCTGATGCCCGCGAGCTCGAACTGCCCGTCCTGTGTGATGTGCGCGCGCGCCGGTGGCCCGCCCAGCCGGGCGGCACGATCGACATCTGCGGGAATCGCCGACAGCTCGACCGAATCCATCTTCTGCAGCTCGCCGCCTTCGCCGACGATGTGGCCGGTGATCTCGGAGCCGGGACTTGTCTGAATCTCCAGATCGGTGACGTCGGCATCGGCAACGCTCACATACCGAAATGCAAACTCACCCTCGTTCCACGATCCGGACCGTCCGTGCACGACCTGCAGCACGTAATCGCCAGGTGGTACGTTCCGGAACTCGAAGCCGCCGCGCGGATCGATTCGGGCGCCCATCTGGACGTCGGTATTGCCGCCGGATCGCTGGCTGGGCATCAGCGCGATGCCGCCGGTAATCGGGTTGCCGTCTGCGTCGAGCGCACGCCCCGCCACGCGCGCGGATCGCATGCGCAGCAGCGAAAAATCCAGCGCCGACAGCTCCTGCGATGGATTGACGCGCACGAGCTGGATCGCCTGAGGATCCGATGTCCCCGGGTAGTAAGTCGTGCCGAACCCCGGCAGATCGACCGACGGCTGCGCGACAACGATCTGGCCCACCGACGCGCTGATCGCATACTGACCAGGCCGAAGTCCATAGAGCCGATAGCGACCCAAGTCGTCGGTCCGGCGCGGCGCACCGACGTCCACGAGCTGCCGGCGTCCGTTGACGTAGCGAAGCTGCGAGGTTCGGACGAGCGCACCCTCGACCGGCTCCCCGACATCGTCCACGATCCGGCCGCTCAGAACAGAGAGTGGTTGCAAGGTGATGTCGATGTGATCGTGAACCTCTCCGGGGACGATCGGAATCGGATCGCCCCTCGTCGTCGCGCTGCGCTGTCTGAAGTCCGATCCCTGGTAGCCGGCTTTGAACGCCGTCACGCGAAAGACTGGAGAGTCGGCCCCGCGCGCCGGCGCAGCGACGCCCAGAACGATTTCGAAATTGCCCTCTGAATCGCTCGTGCCCACCGCCGTCGTGGGCCGCGCGCCGACGAGCGTGGCATTGACTTGCGCCCCGCGAACGGGACTGCCCTCGGGTCTGGTCACGCGTCCCTTGACGATCGCCATCGCATTGGGATCCGGGCGCCCGTCTGGTCCGACTGGGGGGCGGTTCAACGGACTCGACAGAAAGGGAGGAACGGCGGGAACCACCATGACGAGACCAGCGCGCTCGTCGGCCGCCTGGAGCGTGAGACGCTGCGCGGCCGCCGGGTCCGTGACGCCCGGATAGAAAATCTGGTCACGCATTCGCCGCCCGTCCGTGTACGCCTGCATGGACAAGGCGTCCTCGGACATCGTTCGCGTCAGGCCGGGCGTCGCCTCGAGGATGTAGCTGCCGGCCGCCAGACCGCTCACGCGAAATTGACCCAGGTCGTCCGTCTGTCCGACCGCCACGATGCGCGCGTGAGTGATGTCGCCGGTGTCGGTTACCGCACGGATGGTCGCACTCGTCGACGTGACCGGCTCACCGAGTTCGTCGATGAGCGCACCGGAGATCACCGCACCTTTCACGAGCTGGACGTCGACCGCGTCGAGCTGTCGAACGGGGACGTCAACCGGCATCGTCCGCCGCACGTAGCCAGGCTTCACGATGGTCAGGATGTGACGCCCAGGTGCGAGACCGGTAAGCGCGTAGCGTCCGCGATCGTCGGTTAGCGTGGCGGGGGCGCTGCCCGACGCGGCCGTCGCGAACACTCGCGCGTGACGCAGCACATCCCCGGTGGACGCAGCCGTGACGGTGCCGATGATTGCGAGGGAATCCTGAAAGCCTTCGCCCTCCGTCGCGGCTGTGCCGGCGAGGAGAAGGATGAGCAGGAGAGGAGCCGGGCGGCTCATCCCCACCAGTGTAGGCTAGTTCGCCAGCCGATAGACGGTCAGCCGTTGTCCGGTCGTCAGACGATCGCCCGAGACGCGCGGGTTCCACGTCTTGATTGACGCGACGGAGGTCTGGAATACGCGAGCAATCGACGCCAGCGTGTCACCGCGCTTGACCTGATACGACGTCTTGAGGCGGTTCGTGGAGCTGGCCTCTGCCAGTTCACCGGCGTCCGCGACGGTCTTCCGCGACTCCGTGACCGGGATGCTGCGTTCGGCGCGCGCGGCCATCAGAACCGACGCCTCGTGCGGGACCATCAGCTTCTGACCGGCCGAGACTCTGGCGGACGATGGCAGGTAGTTCGCGTCGGCCAGATCGGCTTTGCTGACGCTCAGCTTCCGCGCGATGGTCGCGAGCGAGTCGCCGTGCTTGACGGTGTAGTACTTGAGAGTCGCGAGCTCGACGGATGCGGATTCTTCCAGACGCGCCATCACGACGCCGCTCGTGCCCACCGGCACCTTCAGCTTGTACTGCGTGTCGCGCACGGGCGTCGTCCAGCGGCGAAGCTCGGGATTGAGCGTCTGAATCTCATCGATCGTCGTTTCGGCCCACTCGGCGACCCGACGAAGGTCGACAGGCCGCGGCAGCGTCACGCGCTCGTACGACGGGGGCGCGTCCGCGTCGAACTCGAACCCGTACTGCGCCGGATTCTTCGCAATGACGATCGCCGCGAGAATCATCGGCACATATTCGCGCGTTTCCCGCGGCAGAAGGCGCGGCTTCGCGGCGAGCTGCCAGAAATCGTCGACCCGGGCGTTCTTCACCGCGCGCTGCATACGGCCAGGTCCGCCGTTGTACGAGGCGAGCGCGAGGTGCCAGTCGCCGTGGAACAGGGTGTTGAGCGTCCGAAGGTACTTGGCCGCCGCCAGCGTCGCCTTTTCGGGATCGGAACGTTCGTCGATGTACCAGTCGCGACGGAGTCCATTCTCGATCGCCGTGCCGGTCATGAATTGCCAGACGCCCTTGGCTTTCGTACGCGAGAGCGCGCTCGGCTTAAAGGCGCTTTCGACGAGCGGCACGTACGCCAGATCCAGCGGCAGGCCCTCGGCGCGGAAGACGTTCTGGATCATCGGCAGGTAGCGGCTGCCGCGTCGCATCCCGTCCTCGATGAAGTCGTGCAGACGACCCTGGAAGAGCCCGATGTACGCCAGCACCCGCTGATTGAGCGGAATGGGGATATCGTGGTCGGCCTTCTCGAGATCGGATTCGACGACGTTCTTCAATTCAGCAGTCGCCGTCGGCGTCCCGAACGTCGTCGACAACGTCAGCAGCTCGTCGATCGTGGCCGGTTCGGATCTGGCTTCGGTGAAGCCGTCACCAGCCGCCAGCGCCTGGATTTCGTACGTGCTGATGCGGTCCACGAGCCGGTCGAAATGCTCCCGGATGCGTGGCTCCGTGCGGGCCCCGTACGGAGACTCGAGCAGCACGTTGACCGCCCGGTTGAACTCCTGCTTCGCGGCTTCGAAATGGCCCTGCTGGAGCTCGGTCTGGCCGGCCTTGAAGGCGCGCTCGGAGCTGGCAATCAATGTCAGAACAGGGTCTTCTGCGGGAACGGGCAGGGCCTGGACCGGCCCGGATTCAGGGACCGGTGCCAGGACCCTGGGCGGGCGCAGCGGGCGACACGTTCGCCGCCTTGGACTTCATCGCCGGGCCGCAGGCCGTTACGAGGGGGAGCAGCGCAACGACAAAGCGGCGCTGCCAGCGACATCCAAGCATCCGGGCGCTCCGCGACAAAGGGTAAAACCGCCCCGGTCCGCCTTTGTCGTAAGTCGCCCCCACTCCAAGCTTGCGGGGGCTCCGACGTTGTTCACGCGGGGAGGGCTAGGAGCCCCCCGCACTATGGTTCAGGCAGTCTAGCACCGGCCAAACGGCTGGGTCAAACGTTAAGTCCAACTGCCTCAGCAGTTGGCAAAATTTCACCCATGCCAGGGCGCGATCGAAAAGACCCGGTGTTCTTCGCCGAGGTCCCTGGCCGCGGGCGTGATAATCGCCCGCTCGGCGACCAGCAACTTCCGCCCCGCTCGAATTGCGAGTCGGACATCCTCTTCTGACACGAAATCGAGCGGCTTGGTCTGCGGCACCTGGCCCCCCGGTGTCGGATCCGGAGGCGTTGGCGTGGCCCCCTTGAATCCCCGGGAGCTTAGGAACTGCTCGATGCGTCGGGACAGGACCTCCGCGCTGATGCCGGCTGGGGGCTGGGGCCGGTCGGGCGCTTGCGGGAGCACCGGCGGGGGACCGGGGGACTTTGTCGCGCCCTGGGGCACCTTATCCCACCGGCTGACAACCGGAGAAAGCTGGTACGCCAGCCGCTTGATATTCAAAAGATGGCGCGGCGTGATGTTGTCGGACGTGATGTTGCCGCCAAACCCGCCGCAGCCGAGCGTCATGGCCGGATCCAGCCCGGTCGACAGCCCGACGGACCCGTGCGTCGTCGGCGAGTTGACGACGATGCGGAATGCCGGCTTGTGAAGCCCAAACTCGAGGATGACCTGTTCGTTCTGCGAGTGGATCGACATGGTGTGTCCCATGCCGCCGTAGCGCAGAATCTGCTTGCAGCGTTCGCAGCCTTCCCGCCAGTCCGTCACGACGTAGTAGGAAAGCACGGGGCAGAGTTTCTCGATCGAGAGCGGGTAGTCACGGCCGACGCCGTCGAGCGGTGCGAGCAGCACACGCGTGTCGGGGGGAACCTTGAAGCCGCATTGCTCGGCGATGTGCACAGCAGACTTGCCGACCAGCGCCGGATTCGGCAGCCGCTGCGGCGTGACGAGCACCTTCGCGACGGCGGCCATCTCGGCGGCATTCATGAAGTGGCCGCCCTGGTTCAGGAACGCTCGCTTGACGTCCTCGGCCACGGCCGCATCCACAACGACGGAATTCTCCGATGAGCAGAGCACGCCGTTGTCGAAGGTCTTGCCCGTGATGATGTCGTGGACGGCTTTGGTGATGTTCGCCGTGCGCTCGATGAACGCAGGGGCGTTACCCGGGCCGACGCCGTAAGCCGGCTTTCCGGCGCTGTAGGCCGCGCGCACCAGTCCCATCCCACCGGTGGCGAGGATGACCGCGACGTCCCGGTGTTTCATCAGCTCCTGCGTCCCCTCCAGCGTGACCGTCGTCATCCAGCTGATCGCACCGGCGGGAGCGCCGGCGCGTCGCGCCGCCTCCTCCATGGCTTCCGCGACGCGCGTGATGCATTTGACGGCTGAGGGATGCGGGCTGATGACGATCGCGCAGCGTGCCTTGATCGCGATCAGAATCTTGTAAATCGCCGTTGACGTGGGATTCGTGGAAGGCACAATCGCCGCGACCACGCCAAACGGTTCGGCGATCTCGATGAGGCGCCGGTCCTCGAGGCGGGCGATCACGCCGACCGTCTTCATCGGCCGGATGAAGCCGTACACCTTCTGAGAGCTGAAGAGGTTCTTCTGAATCTTGTCTTCGACGACGCCGTACCCGGTCTCTTCGACGGCGAGGCGCGCGAACGCCTCGGCGAGGGACGTCGCGGCGGACGCCATCGCATCCACGATGGCGTCGATCTTCTCCTGATTGAACTCCGCGAGCTCCAGCCAGGCTTTTTTCGCACGCGCCGCGAGCTCGCGCGCTTGAGCGATTGAGGCTAGATCGCGATCGGACACACGCTAGCCCTTGGGCAGGATCCGTTCGACTTCAGCGTGCGGGCGCGGAATCACGTGGACGGACACGAGCTCGCCGACGCGCCGCGCCGCGGCAGCTCCGGCGTCGGTCGCGGCTTTCACGGCGCCGACGTCACCACGCACCATCACGGTGACGTAGCCCGCGCCGATGTACTCCTTGCCGACGAGCGTGACGTTCGCTGCCTTGACCATCGCATCGGCCGCCTCGACCGATCCGATGAAGCCTTTGGTTTCGACCAGACCGAGCGCTTCCTGAGCCATGGGTTCGTCAGCGGCCTGCCGCGCGGATGCGCGCAAGCGCGAAGGCTGGAACTGTAACAGATTGCAGGAGATGCGACAACTGGCGTAGAGTTCTAAATCCGATGAGACGTTTGCTGATTTTGTACGCCCTCGCCCTGTCGCTGCCACCATCGGTCGCGTGCAGTCGCAAGCAGCCCGAAGCGCCGCCTGTCGCCACACCAAGTCTCACGATCAACCGCGATCGCGCACCGCTCGGCAGTCCTGTCGAGTTCACGTACAAGTTCGTGGTGGCCGACGGCGCGACGTTCGACGAAGACTATCTGGTAATGCTCCATGTGGTCGACACCGACGACGCGATGATCTGGACCGACGATCACAAGCCGCCCATCCCGACGCGCCAGTGGAAACCCGGACAGACGGTCGAGTACACCAGAACGGTGTTCGTCCCCGTGTATCCGTACGTCGGTGAGGCAACGCTGCAGATCGGTCTCTATTCAGCCGCGACCCAGAAGCGTCTGCCGCTCAACGGCGACACGGTAGGGCAGCGCGCGTACAAGATCGGACACCTGCAGCTCCAGCCGCAGACCGAAAACCTGCCGTCCGTGTTCAAGGACGGCTGGAACGCCACGGAAATCGTCGAACACAATCCGTCCGTCCAGTGGCAGTGGACGAAGAAAGACGCGACGTTCATGTTCCGGAATCCGAAGAAGGACAGCCTGTTCTATCTCGACGTCGACAATCCGACGACGGTATTGAACGAACCCAGACAGGTGAAGCTGCAGTTGAATGGTCAGCCGCTGGACGAATTCACGCTCGAGCCCGGGTCCCAGGTGCTCAAGAAGATCCCGCTCAAGGCGGACCAACTGGGTCCTGGTGACAACGCAGAAGTGCGCATCCTGGTCGATAAGACGTACGTACCAATGTTGGTACCTGGATCCAACAGCAAGGATCCGCGCGAGCTGGGAATTCGAGTCTTTCACGCGTTCGTGGACCCGCGCTAACATAGCGGTATCCTGATGATGCACCGATCGTTGCGACTGGTCGCGAGTGTCGCGTTCGTGGGGCTGGCGGCCGCCCCGGCCCGCGCGGAGCTCGCGTTCTTCGCCAGCGGTCGCAACATGTCGATCAAGTCGCACCGCCTCGAGGGCGACACGCTCGTGCTGGCCCTGCGCGGGGGCGGCGAGATGATGGTCGAGTCGTCGCTCATCACACGCTTCGAACCCGACGAAGTGCCGTATCCCGAGCCCGATCTCACCCACGAGGAAACCGTCCGGTTCGACCGGTACGCGCGACGCGGGACGTGCGTACGCCGAGATCATCGATCGGGTCTCAAAGGAACAGGGCGTGGATGCCAAGCTGGTGCGCGCGGTCATCCAGGTCGAGTCGGCGTACCAGCAGACGGCGCGGTCTCGCAAGGGCGCGATGGGCCTGATGCAGTTGATGCCGCAGACCGCCCGGCAGTACGCGGTCGCCGATCCCTACGACCCCGCCGCGAACATCGAGGGGGGCATCAAACACCTCAAGACGCTGCTCGATCGCTGGCCGCCACATCTCGCGCTGGCCGCGTACAACGCCGGCGAGGCGGCGGTCGAGAAATTCCGTGGAATTCCGCCCTATCCCGAAACCCGCGCGTACGTCTCTCGCGTCCTACAGCTCGTTCGTCACTGAAGATTCGCGCAGTCGCGCCCAGCCGTCCCCGCCCGCGGGCGGTCTAAGGATCACAAAGGCTCGTGCCATAAATTGATACAATTGCGGCAGATCCGGATGGAGTTTCGCTGTCGCCTCGCGTCGCCCAACGGCGAAATCAGCGAGGGCGTCTACATCGCCGAAAACGAAGCCCGCCTGCGTCACGAGATGGAGGAGAAGGGCCTGTACGTCCTGTCGCTCCAGCCGAAGGGCGCGATCCGGGGGCTGTCCATCCAGCTACCTCAGCGGCGCTCGGTGAATACCCGGGAGTTCCTCGTCTTCAATCAGGAGCTAGCCACCCTGCTCAAGGCGGGCATGCCGCTCGTCCAGTCTCTGGACCTGCTGAAGCGCCGCGTCGTCTCGCCGACGTTCCGCTCGGTGCTGGACGACGTGCATGAGAAAGTGCGATCGGGCACCGCGCTGTCCGATGCCTTCGCAGCGCAGGGTGACCTGTTTCCCCGTGTCTACACGGCATCGCTGCTGGCGGGCGAGCGCAGCGGCAACCTCGACGCGGTGCTGCGGCGCTATGTGGAGTACTCGAAGATCATCGCGACCGTGAAGCGCAAAACGGTATCGGCGCTGGTGTATCCCGCGATCCTGATCTCGCTGGCGCTCGTGCTCGTGACCATCATCATCCTCAAGGTCGTTCCGGCGTTTTCCGACTTCTACAGCTCGTTCGGCGCCGAGCTCCCCCTGGTCACGAGGATTATCGTCCGTGTTTCGGACGTGGTCCGCAACCAGTTCCTCTTCCTCGTCGCTGGACTGGTGGTCGCCGTCCTGGCCGTCGTGATCTGGGCGCAGCAGCAGGGGCAGCAGGCGCGGTTCGATCGCGTGCTCCTGCGGCTGCCGATGCTCGGCCAGGTGGCGCGCAAGTTCGCGACATCGCAGATGGCACGGACGGTGGCGACGCTGCTCGGCGGCGGCCTCCCGCTGGTCAACGCCCTCGACATCTCCTCCAAGTCGATCGGCAATCGATACATGGCGGGCCAGCTGGAAATCGTCAGCGCCCGCGTACGCGAGGGCGAATCGTTTGCCGCGGCGCTCGACAAGCGCGGCGTCTTTCCGGAAGTCGCGGTCAAGATGGCGGAAGTCGGCGAGTCGACGGGCGCGCTCCAGGACATGCTCAACACCGTCGCAGATTTCTACGACGAGGAGATCTCGACCAACATGGAACGATTCGTGACGCTCGTCGAGCCGGTCCTGCTCGTCGTCATGGGTATCGTCATCGCCGGGTTGCTGCTGGCGCTGTACATGCCGCTCTTCCAGTTGAGCTCGGTACTCGGTCAATAGGAATTCATGGCCACGAACCCCAAATCCGCCGACCTGCCGACCGACCTCGCGCCGGTCACGCCCGCAGACGCCCACGCCGAGCTCGAGCAGGCGCGGCGCCTGGCCGAACGGTGGCGGCTCGAATTCGTGGACATGGACACCTTCAGGATCGATCAAGAGCTGTTCCGATCGATCCCCGCCGACCTGATGCTCCGCTACGGGTTCGTCCCGCATCGCCGCGTCGGCAAGGTGCTCGAAATCGTCGTCTCGGATCCGAGCGACCTGCCGATGATCGACGAGCTCGGCGTGCTGCTCTCGACGCAGATCAAGGCCGCCGTCGGACCGAAATCCGCCATCGAGTCGATTCTGAAGAAGAGCGAAAGCTCCCAGCGCGTGCTCGAAGAAGCCACGGAGAGTTTTCAGCTCCAGCTGCTCAAGGAAGAGGAGAACGGCGACGAGAGCCTGACTGTCGAGCGTCTGACGAGCGACATCAGCCCCGTCATCAAGCTGGTCGACTCGACGATCTACACGGCGATTCAGCGGCGGGCCAGCGACATTCACATCGAGACGCAGGACGATGCCGTTTACGTGAAGTACCGAATCGACGGTGTGCTGCAGCCGGCGATGCGGCCGATCGCCAAGCAGTTCCACAGTTCGATCATCTCCCGCATCAAGGTGATGGCCGAACTCGACATCGCGGAGAAACGGGTCCCGCAGGACGGACGCTTCAAGCTGCGCATGCCGGGAAAGACGATCGACTTCCGCGTGTCGATCATGCCGAGCGTCCATGGAGAGGACTCGGTCATCCGAATCCTGGACAAGGAATCGATCAGCGAGCAGTTCACCGAGCTCAGGCTCGACATCCTCGGGTTCCCTGACGCCGAGCTCAAGCGCTTCCGCAAGTACATCGCCGAGCCGTACGGGATGGTGCTCGTCACCGGGCCGACCGGCAGCGGCAAGACGACGACGCTCTATGCGGCGCTCTCGGAAATCAAATCGGTCGAAGACAAGATCATCACGATCGAAGATCCGGTCGAGTACCAGCTGAAGGGCATCACGCAGATCCCGATCAACGAGAAGAAAGGCCTGACCTTCGCCCGGGGCCTGCGATCGATCCTGCGCCACGATCCCGACAAGATCATGGTGGGGGAGATCCGTGACGCGGAGACCGCGCAGATTGCCATCAACTCGGCGCTCACCGGTCACCTCGTCTTCACGACCGTCCACGCCAACAACGTCCTCGACGTCCTCGGACGCTTCCTGAACATGGGCGTCGAGGCGTACCAGTTCGTCTCGGCGCTCAACTGCGTGCTCGCGCAGCGGCTCGTCCGCAACATCTGCCACCACTGCAAGCGTCCGGCCCGCGTCACGCCGGCGCTGCTCGAGGAATCGGGGCTCGACCCGGCCGCGCTCCACGGGCAGGTCTTCTACGAGGGCCTGGGCTGCATCGAGTGCGGAGGGACGGGGTACAAAGGCCGGACCGCCATTTGCGAATTGCTGGATCTCTCCGACCGCATTCGCGAGATGATTCTCGAAAAGCGGCCGACGTCTGAAATCAAGAAGGCGGCGCGGGAAGAAGGCATGCGCTTTCTCCGCGAGTCGGCGGTCGAGCAGGTGCTCGCCGGTGTGACGACGCTCAGGGAGATCAACAAGGTGACCTTCGTCGAATGAGCAGCCTGTTTTCGATCACCGACGCGGTCACTCCCGACGTCGCCGTCGAGATCGGCGCCGGTCGCATCGCCGGCGCGGTCGTCGAGCGCCGGGGCCGTCAGCCGGTGATCGGGGCGCACGCGGTCGAACCGCTCCCGCCGTCAGCGCTCGTCCCGTCGCTGACCACGGCGAATGTCGTTGACCGGGCCGCCGTGATGACGGCCCTCAACCGCGTGATGGAACGCGTCGGACGCCCGAACCGCGTGGCGCTGGTGGTTCCCGACACCGTCGCGCGGGTCTCGCTGGTCCGGTTCGAAAACGTGCCCGCGCGGGCTGCCGACCTCGATCAATTGATCCGCTGGCAGGTCAAGAAGACGGCGCCGTTTCCGCTGGAGGACGCGCAGGTCAGCTACGTCAGCGGCCTGCGCTCGGCGGACGGGCAGGAATTCGTCGTCAGCGTGGCGCGCCGAGGCGTCATCGAGGAATACGAGGCGCTCTGTGCCGAAGCAGGCACGCACGCCGGGCTCGTGGATCTCTCGACGTTCGGCGTTATCAACGCGTTGCTCGCCGGGGGCGCCGCGCCCGCGGCGGACTGGCTGGTGATCAACGTCGCGGCCGATTCGGCGTCGATCGCCATCATGCGCGGTGCGGACCTGATCTTCTTCCGCAACAGGCCGGCGGACGCCGAAAGCAGCGCGATGGACCTCATGCATCAAACGGCGGTGTACTGCGAGGATCGGCTGCAAGGCACCGGCTTCGCTCGTGCCTTTGCGGTGGGTACGAGCTACGCGGGACCCGACGTCGATCTCGTCCGGCGCAGCCTCGAAGAACGGATCGGCACGACCATCGAGAACGTGGATCCGCGTCAGGTGGCGTCGCTGACAGACCGCATCTCCGCGGCTCCGGCGCTGCTCGACGCCATGACGCCGCTCGTGGGTCTCCTGCTTCGGGACCAACCCGAAGGGGCGAGGGTCTGACGCCGTGATCCGAACGAACCTCTCGACGCGGCCGTTCTACAACGAGCGCGCGGTTCACACGTGGCTGCTCCTTGCTGCGGGCGTCGTGGCGGTGATGACCACGTTCAACGTGACGCGCGTGCTTCGCTATTCACGGAGCGATACGCGGCTGGCCGGTGAGGCCGCGCGTGATGAGGGCCGCGCCGGTCAACTCCGCCAGCAGGCGGCGCTGCTGCGATCGAGCGTCGACCCGAGACAGATCGATTTCGCGTCGACCGAGGCGCGACAGGCCAACGAACTGATCGACCGGCGCACCTTCTCCTGGACCGAGCTGTTCAACAAGTTCGAAACGACGCTGCCCGACGACGTCCGGATCACTTCGGTGCGGCCACTCATCGACAAGCAGCGCGGCATCGTCATCGACATCGCCGTCGTCGCCCGCGGGTTCGACGACGTGAAGACATTCATGGAACGGCTGCAGGCCACCGGCGCGTTCAAGGGACTCGGACCGGTCGAAGAGCACTACGAAGAGACAGGCCTGCTGGTGTCGTCGCTCGAAGCAATCTATATCCCCGAGGCCGGTCAGCCCGCGGGACATCAGGGAGCGACGCGCCGATGAACGCCGCACTCGCGAAACGCATCTTCGCGGAGAAGCGCGGCGTCATCCTGCCGATTCTCATCGCGGCCGCGGTCAACGTCCTCGTGTACGCGCTCGTCGTGTATCCACTCGGCGTCAAATCGGCCGGTGCCGCCAGCCGGGCGGCCAATGCCGCGACATCCCTCGCAGCTGCGGAGCAGGATTTCGCTGCGGCCCGTGCGCTCGTCGCCGGAAAGTCCCGGGCCGAACAGGAGCTGTTGACGTTCTACGGCAAGGTGCTGCCGTCCGACCAGATGGCCGCCGTGCAGCTGACCTACGTGCCGTTGCCAAACATCGCGCGCAAGGCCAACGTCCGCGTCGTCGGGCGCCGCTGGGCGCCGGACCCGGTGAACAAGGAGTCGCGCCTGGGGCGGCTGCACATCGTCGCATCGCTGCAGGGTGAGTACGAGGCCTTCCGTCAGTTCATCTACGAGCTCGAAACCGCGCCGGAGTTCGTCATCATCGACGACGTGACGCTGATGGAGGGCGAGGTCGGGAAACCGTTGACGTTCACGCTCGAACTGTCCACCTACTACGCGTTGAACAAGAATGGGAATTGACCGGCGCAAGCAGATGCTGCTTGGCCTCCTCGTCGTGCTGCTCGGCGCTTTGGCGTATCGCGCAATGACCACGTCCCCCGCGCCGTCGCCGTCGTCTAACCGGGCTAGGGCGAGTGGACCTGGAGGACGGGGCGGCCGCGGGGACAGCGCGGTGGCCGCGCCTGACGTGCATCTGGACGCGCTGAATGGCGAACGGCCGAAGCCTGTCGGACCCGAGCGGAACCTGTTCCGCTTCAAACCGAAGGCAGCGCCGCCGCCACCGCCCGTTGCGCGGGGCGCCGGCCCCGGGGAGGCGCCGCCGTCACCGCCGCCGTCTGGAATACCGCAGCTGCCGCCGATCACGCTGAAGTTCATCGGCACGGTACAGAAAGACGGCGGCCGGACGACGTTCGCGGTCCTCACCGACGGACAGGGACCGCCGATGTCCGGCAAGGAAGGCGACACGATCGCCGGCCGCTATCGGATCCTGCGGATCGGCGTCGAGTCGGTCGAGATGTCGTATCTGGACGGACGTGGACGCCAGACGATTCGGATTAATACCGGATCATGACCATGAGAGTGAAATTGCAAATCGCAAATTGCAGATTGCAAATTGGCTGGCGGACGGGCGTTTGCGTCGCGCTGTTCGCCGCGGCGGGCTGCACCGCAGGAAACGCCTTCAAGGCGGGCAACGATGCGACCAAGGCCGGCAACCTCGACGAAGCCGTCGTCTCGTACCGCAAAGCCGTGCAGGCGTCACCCGACAACGCCAACTACAAGATCGCGCTCGAGAGGGCGCAGCTTGCCGCGTCGCGTGCGCATCTCGACAAGGCCAAGGAATTCGAAGGCAGGGAGCAGCTGGAAGCGGCGCTTGGCGAGTACAAGCAGGCCAGCGAGTACGATCCGACGAACCGCCAGGCCACGGCCAAGGTCGCGGAACTCGATCGCAAGGTCCGTGAACAGATAGAAGCCTCGCGACCACGACCCGCCATCGAACAGCTCCGCGAACGCGCGCGCGCGGCATCAGCGCCGCCAATGCTGAACCCCGCGTCGCGCGATCCGATCCGGGTGGTCTTCAATAATTCGAGCTTCCGCGACATCCTGAACGCCATCGGCGGGATGACCGGTATCAACATCACGTACGACCGCGACGTACAGGACCGATCGACGACGGTGCAGCTCGACGGCGTCACGCTGGAGCAGGCGCTGAACCAGCTGATGACGATGAATCAGCTGTCGTACAAGGTCGTCAGCGATCGGTCGATCTTCGTGTTCCCCGACACGAACGTGAAGCACGCTCAATACGACGAACAGGTCATCCGCACGTTCTACCTGTCGAACGCCGACGCGACGGAAGTGTCGCAGATTCTCAGTTCGGTCGTGCGCCTGCCGGGCATCGCTGTCCAGCCCATCATGGTCGCCAACAAAACGGCGAACACGTTGACGGTCCGCGGGACGGCGTCGATGGTCCAGATTCTCGAGAAGATCATCCAGCAGAACGACAAGCCGCGCGCCGAAATCGTGATCGACGTCGAATTCATCGAGGTCGATCGCACGCGGGCGAAGACCTACGGATTGAACCTGTCGGAGTATGCGCTGGGCGCCGTCTTTTCGCCCGAGGTTTCTCCCAACGCGGCGTCGTCGACGGGCGGAGGCGCGGGCGGCGGCGGAGCGACGACGCCGACCGTCACCGGTGGGACCTCGACGGGGCCGAGCGGTATCAAACCGCCGCCGCCCTTCAACCTCAACACGATTTCGCGCGGCGTCAGCACAGCCGATTTCTACCTGGCCGTGCCCACCGCGATCGTTCGATTTCTGGAGAGTGACACGCGGAACAAAGTCCTTGCGAAGCCGCAGCTCCGCGGCGCCGAAGGCGCGAAGCTCTCGCTCAAGCTCGGCGACCAGATTCCGATCATCTCAACCAGCTACACGCCAATCGCCACCGGCGGCGCCGGCGTCAACCCCTTGAGCTCGTACCAGTACAAGGATATCGGCGTCCTGGTGGACATGACGCCCACCGTCACTCTCGAGGGCGACATCAGACTGGACATCACCCTCACTCTCAGCACGCGCAAGGCCGACGTCATCATCGCCGGCGTCAACATCCCGTCATTCGGTAATCGTGAGGTGACGACGAGACTCCGCCTGCGTGACGGCGAGTCGAACCTGCTCGCCGGCCTGCTGCAGGAGACCGAACGAAAAGCGCTGAGTGGTTTTCCCGGCGCCATCCACGTGCCCGTGCTCAGCCAGTTGTTCTCGGCCAACGACCAGCAGATCGACCAGACCGACATCGTGATGCTGCTGACGCCTCACATCATCCGCACACACGAGATCACGGAAGAGGACTTGAAGCCGATCTACATCGGATCGCAGCAGAACCTCGGCCTCAACGGCCCGCCACCGCTCATCGCGGCACCCGCGGAGCCGCCGCCAGTCGTGGCGGCGCAGCCCGCGCCTGCGCTGGCGCCGACGACCGGTGTTCCGTCACAGCCCAATCCAACTCGACAGCCCGGACCGGCGGTGATGGCGCCGCCTGGCTCGTCACCGATACCTGGGACGGTTCTGGCGCCGACTCCGCCGCCACAGCAGCCGGCGCCCGCCGTGACGCAGCCCGAGCCGTCGCCGGCCGTTCCACCGGTGCCCGAACCCACGGCGCCCGCAGCGACGACGCCAGCTCCGGCGCCGACTGCGCCCGTGGTGCCGACCACATCGCCGGGGGTCGGTTCTGCGCAGGTGATCATCTCTCCGCCGAGCACGCCGATTCGCGTGGGCGGCGGGCCCTATACGATTCCGCTGTCGATCACCGACGCGTCGCGTCTCTCAACGATCACGCTCACGCTGGTTTTCGACCCGACCAAACTGCGTGTCAGCCGGGTTCAGGAAGGCAGCTTCATGCGGATGGGCGGGACCTCTGTTACGTTCACGCAGCAGGCCAGCGGGAACAACCGCATCGACATTACCATCGTGCGGTCGGCGGACGCGACGGGAGCGTCCGGCACAGGCCTACTGGCGGCGGTGCTGTTCGAGGCCATCGCACCAGGCGCCGCCACGCTATCGCTCAGCGGCACGGGGACGGGTCCCGGAGGGACGGCCATGGGACTCCGGTTCACGCCGGTGACCGTGACGGTGCAGCAGTAGGGAAATGGGATGACGAGGCGGTTCTCGCTCGCGCGGCGCCTGGGCCCATCCGACGGGTACACGTTCGTCGAGATGCTGGTCGTTGCCACGATCCTGCTGATTCTCGCCGCCGGCATCATGCCGCTGGCGAAGGTGACCGCCCAACGGTCGCGGGAAGCCGAGCTTCGGCGGGCGCTCCGCGAAATGCGGACGGCGATTGACAAGTTCAAGGATGCGGCCGACACTGGACAAATCGGGTCGCTCGACATCAAGGTCGGCAGCGAAAACTATCCACCCGACCTCGAAACGCTGGTCGACGGCGTGAACGCGGCGAACGACGCTACGGGCCGCAAGCTGAAGTTCCTGAGGCGGGTTCCGACCGACCCGATGACGCGTGGCAGCGAGTGGGGCCGTCGCTCGTATCAGGACAAACCTGATTCGACGCGCTGGGGCGGCCAGAACGTATTCGACGTCTACACGACGTACCGAGGGCAAGGCGCTCGACGGATCCAAGTACCGCGATTGGTAGGAAGTTGAAATGAAGACAGGCACCTGGCGCTCCGCTCGCGGCTTCACGCTCATCGAACTGCTCGTCGTACTCACCTTGATCACGACGCTGTCGGCCATCGGAATGGCGCAGTACTCGCGAAGCATCACGTACGCACGCGAGGCGACGCTCAAGGAAGACCTGTTCCGGATGCGCGACGCCATCGATCAGTACCTACGCGGACAAGAATCAGTATCCCGCGACGATCGACGCGCTGGTGAGCGAGGGCTACCTGCGCAAGATTCCCGAAGATCCGTTCACGAAGAGCGCGTCCAGCTGGCAGACAGTTCCAGCGGAACCCGACCCGAACAATCCCTCCGCCGAAGTCGGCATCTACGACATCAAGAGCGGGTCCGATCAGACCGCCCTCGACGGCCGCCCGTATTCAGAGTTCTAGCACCGCGTTTCGCCTTCGGGAATCTCCATCGCCCCGCTGCTTCGCCGAATCATTCAGCGGAGCTGACGGTGTGTGTGTCGAGAGCGAGAGCGTGGTGACTCGCCATCGGCGGCAGCGCAGACCGTCCGGTCTGCGCCGCTGTCGGTAGTCGCGGCCTATGGATTCGTCACCGAGATGATGGCAAGTCCGACGGTCGTCTGACCGTCCGAATCGCCTGACTGCGCCGCGCGCGCAGGATTAATTGCCAGTCGAAGCGGTCGCCGTGAAATCCGGGTCACGGAATGATCGAAACCACACTCCTACCGATAGTCCGTTGGCCGGTCGTATCGATGACCGTGACGACCACATTGAATGTGGCGCCAACACCGCCCGTATTGTAGATATGTGGCACGGCTGCGGACGTCGCACCACCAAGCTCGGCGCTCTGGCCGTCGCCGAAATCGATCAGTAGGTCCTGCACTCCTATTCCTGTTGGGACCGTTACCTGGATCGTCAGCGTCGTCGGCGTACCTGACTTGCCGGGGTTCGGCGACTGCGTAATTACAATTGAAGGGCTCTGTACCGGAACGACAGTTACAGTTGTCGAGTTATTCACGGAGTTTTGCAAAGAGTCGGTGAGAACGGCGCTTACGAGGTAAGTGCCGGCTGACCGATATACGTGCGTCGCGATCGCAGTCGTGCTGATTGCACCCAGAGATTGCGAAGGACTGCCGTCGCCCCAGTTGACCGTCAAATCGCGAATCGCGCTCCCGTTTGCAGCTAGAGTCACTTTGAACGTGAACGAGGCCGGCAGGCCGGCGTTCGGGCTGGTCGGAGGCGTGATCTCGAGCGTCGGGGCCACCGCCACATTCACGACGACCGAGCCGGATGCCTGGCCTGTCGGACTTGGTGTCGCCGGTGGCGTGGGAGTTGTCGGCGCAGTCGGGGCCGTCGGATTCGTCGGACTCGTCGGCGGGGTCGGCGTTGTCGTCCCACCGCCCGAGCCGCCGCCCGTCGCTCCAACGCTCGCCGTCACCGTCGCGGTGGTCGACGTCCGGAGGCTGGTGGTCGCAACACCGTTCGAGTCGGTTGTTGAACTTGGCGGATCGATCACGCCTGCGGTCGTCGAGAACGCAACCGGCGCGAACGACAGCGCGTTGCCGTTGATGTCTGAAACCGTCGCCGAAATGACCGAACTGCCGCCGTTTGCCGCAATCAGCGTCGGGTTGGCGCTGACGATGACGCGGCCCACCGCGGCGGTGCCGACCGAGATTCTCAGGGCATTGGCCGTGGGGATGGTAACGCCACCCGAAGACGCCGTAATCGACGCCGTCCCGTTCGCGCTGCCCGCTCTGAACATCACGACGGCGCGCCCATTGATGTCAGTGTCGGTTTCCGACGGCTCGATGGCGCCGAGCGACGTCGTAAAGATGATGTGCGTGCCGGAATGGGGAGGCGTTCCGCTCGGCTCGACGACTTGCGCGATGAGTTGCGCGGTTCCGTTGACTGACAGGGCCGTCGTCGACGCTGTGAGCGTGATCGTGGAGCCGGACGGCGCCAGGAGCGGCACCTTCTCGCAACTGACCGAGGCAAGAATCACCACGGCGGCCATCGGCGCGAGCAGGCTGTCCCTGAAGCGTGCTATATTCAAGATTCTAAGCATCTTAGCCCCATGAAGCTCACTGGTCAAGCGCGTCGTGACGATGGCTATGCGATGGCGGCGCTGCTCGTCGGGCTGAGCCTTACCGCGATCATGATGACCGTCGTCATGCCCGTCTGGAAGCAGATGGCGCGCCGGGAGAAGGAAGACGAACTCATCTTCCGCGGGCTGCAGTACTCCCGCGCGCTTCGACTCTTCGGCACGAAGTACGCGAACGCCAGTCCCCCTAATCTCGATGTGCTCGTCGAGCAACGGTTCCTGCGCAAGAAGTACAAGGACCCCATCACTAACGACGATTTCCAGCCGGTTCTGGCCGGGCAGGCGGTGCCCGGAACGACAACGCCGCCGCTGGATTCGCGGCGGAATTCGAACTCAGGCACGAACCCGCCGGGCGCGCGGGGCGCGAACCCGGCGCCCGCGCCACCACTCAGCACGGCAGGGCGCGGTTTTTCACCGATTGGCACTCCGGGCGCCGGTGCGACCGGCGGCGTGATTGGCGTCGTCAGCAAGAGCAAGGACACATCGATTCGCCTCTACAACGGTCGCAATCATTACAACGAGTGGGCTTTCATCAACACGCCGCAAGTGCAGGCCCCGGGCGGGGGCGGCGTGGGACCAGGTGGACGCGGCGGACGCGGTGGTCCTGGAGGCAACAACCCCACCGACCCCAACAATCCTTTTACCGGACCCGGACCATTTGGCGGCGGCCGCAGAACCGGCGGGCCGGGCGGGGGAACACCGAATCCGAGTGGTCGTCCCGGCGGTCCGGGAACCCCCGGCAACCCGACGACGTCTCCGTTCGGGCCCGCGCGGCCGATTCAACCGCCTCCACGTCCCAAATAACCGATTGCTTATCAAGTGTCCAGATTTCGGGCAATCGCGATCGCGCTACACGCACTGAGGCCGATCAAGATCGTTCCCGTCACCACGCTGCGCAGCAACATTTCGCCAACACCGAAAAGCGCCGCGTAGACGAGCAGGCATCCCAGCACCGCATTGGTGAGATCCTTCGTCAGCGAACCTGACGGCTTGGCGCCGCCGACGGCTCTCGCGACCTGCGCCCACCCGATACCGTGCGGACGCACGCGCTCGTAGAATCGCCGCAGCGTCTCGTCCGACTCCGGCGGCGTCATCATCGTCACCAGCAGCCAGACGACCGTCGTGATGCCGACCGTGATCAGCATGATGCAGGCGAACTCGCGCGGCCGATCGCTGTCCCATCCGAGCCCAATCTGCAGATAGAGCGAGACGACGGCGGCGGCGATCATCGCGGAGACTTCCGACCACGCATTGATCCGCCACCAGAACCAGCGGAGCAGGAGAACGGTCCCCGTCCCCGCGCCGGTCACGATCAGCAGCTTCCACGCCTGCTCGATTGACGCGAGATGGAGCGTGACGTAGATCGAAGCGAGCATCAGACCCACGGTGACGGCCTGCGATGCCGCGACATACTCGCGCTCGGTCCGATCCCGCCGCACGAAGCGGCGGTAGACGTCGTTGACGACATACGACGCACCCCAATTGAGCTGCGTGCCGATTGTGGACATGTACGCGGCCGCGAATGCCGCCAGCATCACGCCGCGGAGGGCCGGCGGAAACACGGCGGGATCCATCAACGTGCGGACGTATCCCGATTCCTTGTCAACGAGGGTGGGGTAGAGCACCAGCGAGGCGAGCGCCGTCAGGATCCACGGCCACGGCCGCACGGCGTAGTGTGCGATGTTGAACCAGAGCGTCGCATACAGCCCCTGGCGTTCGTCTCGCGCCGAGAAAATCCGCTGCGCGACGTAGCCGCCGCCGCCCGGCTCAGCACCCGGATACCAGCTGGCCCACCAGTTGACGCCGAGGTAGACGAACAGCGTGATCGCCGGCATCCACGCTGAATCGCGCGACGGAAAGAAGGCCAGTCGCGATCCGGCGCCGGCCGCCTGGTCGAGCGCACGAATCTGCGACTCCAGCGCGTCGAGCCCGCCGACCGCTTTGACCGAGAACCAGGCGAGCGCGATCACCATCCCCATCTTCAGCACGAACTGGACCAGATCGGTGACGAGCACGCCCCACAATCCCGCGAGCGTCGTGTAGAACGCCGTAAACGCCAGCATCGCGAAGAGCGCCCACAACGCGCCGGTCTGGTCCAGACCGAGCGTCACCTGAAGAATCTTCATCATCGCCAGGTTCACCCAGCCGATGACAATGCAGTTGATCGGGATGCCGAGATAGAGCGCGCGGAAGCCACGGAGAAACGCCGCGGGCGGGCCGGAATACCGAAGCTCGGCGAACTCGACGTCGGTCATGACGCCGGCGCGCCGCCAGAGTCGCGCGTAAACGAAGACCGTCAGCATGCCGCTGGCCGCCATGTTCCACCACAGCCAGTTTCCGGCGATGCCGTTCCGCGCGACCATGCCGGTGACGACGAGCGGCGTGTCCGCGGCGAACGTGGTGGCGACCATGGAGGTGCCCGCAAGCCACCAGGGCACCTCGCGTCCGGACAGGAAGAAGTCGGCGGTGCTGCCGCGCGCCCGCCGCGCGTAGTAGACGCCGATGAGAAGATTCAGCAGGAAGTAGCCGGCGATGACGACCCAGTCGGTGGCGGTGAGCGTCATGGGCGAGCTGAGTCTATGCCCTAGACATCGCTGAGCGCATCGTGAAACGCGCGGCGGACGTCGCGCATCTGGTCAACCGTGCCGCCGCCGCAGACCCGATTACTGAGCAGGACGAAATAGCGGTCGCGCTCGGGGTCGATCCACATGGACGTGCCGGTAAACCCCACGTGACCGAACGCCGAAGAGGACATCCGCGTGCCGCATGAGGACGTCGGCAGCATCGTGTCCCATCCGAGCGCGCGCGAGCTTCCCGGAACCGACGACCGCGTCACGAATTCCCTGATGCGCGCATGAGAAAACGGAGGGGGTTCGGACGAGCGGCCCCGCGCGGCGCGGAGCAGCGTTCGCGCGAACGCTCCAACCGCGGTCACCGTGCCGAAGAGCCCGGCATGTCCTGCCACGCCACCGAGCGCGGCGGCGTAGTTGTCGTGGACCTCTCCCACCAGGGAGCGCCCGCGGCGCGGGTCGTCATCCATGGGTCGCGTCGGCGCTGCTCGACGCGTCAGATCAGCGCCCGGTTCGAACGTCAAATCGCGCCGCGCCCAGACGCGACCGAACTGGGCCGAGAGGGACGCCCCACCTCTCACCTCGAGCACGAATCCGAGCAGGATGAATCCTAGGTCGCTGTAGATGGACCGGCTGCGAAGCGCGTATTCGAGCGGAATCGCGCAGATTTCGTGCACGAATTCTCGCGCCGTGGCCGGTGGCCCATCGAGGAGGCGCGCAGGCAATCCCGACGCATGCTCGAGCAGATCGCGCACTCGAGCCGGTTCGCGATCCGCGCCTCTCCATTCCCCGAAGAAGTCGCTGACGGGCGCATCGAGCGTCAACGCGTCTTGCTCGATCAACTGCATTGCGATCGTCGTGGTCGCGATGACCTTGGTCAAGGACGCCAGATCGTAGGGCGTCTCCAGCGGAACCTGGCCGGAATCGTCAAACGACAGCGTGCCGATGGCGTCGTTCCAGCTGGCGGCCGCACTGCTGCCGACCTCCGCGGTGGCCGAAGGGAACACTCCGGCGGCCCTCGCATCAACCAGTACGCCGTGTGCACGCGCAAGATTCGTCATCTAAGCTGGACGCGGACGTTCGCGTGTCGATCGCCTGGCCAGCGACGCGAGCCAGGCCACGCCGACCGTCGTTGACGCACCGATGAACACGTACCAGGTGAACGCAATGGTCGTCCACCCCCAGACGCCCGTCATGACCGCGAGTCCCGCCAGCATTCCGCCGAACGTCGAGCCTTCGTCCACCGAGGGCGCGAGCGTCCCGAGGAGAAACGCCCCGAGGACCGAACCTGACGCATAGGACAGGACGGCAAGGCCCGCGTCGAGGACGGACCGCTGCATCCCTTGCGCACCGAGAGCGACGAGGATCTGCACGACGCCCCAGACGATCGTCCAGGTTCGCGACACGCGCATCAGTGTCGGCTCGTCGGCGTCGGGCCTCACGTACTTCACGTAGAAATCGTTCACCGTCGTTGCGGCCATCGCGTTCAGCGACGGCGAGAGCGCGGCGGCGACGATCGCGGCGACGATGAACCCGGCCGCGCCGTGCGACAGCGCCGTGACGATGAACGTGGGCAGCAACTCGTCGTTGCGTGCGACGGCGCGCGGCAGCGGCACATGCTGGTAGTAGGTGAACAACATCACGCCGATGACGAGAAAGAGCACGAACTGCGCGAACACCAGGAATCCGCTGAGAATGAGCCCGCGCGCGGCCTCCTTCGACGAACGCGCCGCCAGCAGCCGTTGCACGAGGAACTGGTCCGTCCCATGCGTGGCCAGCGTCAGCGCCACGCCGCCGACGACGCCGGCCCACAGTGTGTAGGGTTCCGAGAGCAGCGTGCTCAGATTGAAGATGCGGAACTTTCCCGCCTCGACGCCCGTCCGCATCACTTCGGCCCAGCCACCGGGAATGAGCGCCAGCAGCGACACGAACACCACGCCGGCACCTGCAACGTAGACGAACAATTGAACGACGTCCGTCCAGATGACCGCAGACGCGCCACCGCGGACCGTGTAGACGATCATCGCCGCGCCGATAATCGTCACCGCGATCGGGACGGGCACGTTGGTCACGACGGCAATCACCAGCCCGGTGGCGAACAGGCGAATGCCGTCGGCGAGCGCGCGTGTCATCAGGAAGATCGCGGCCGAGAGATTCTTGACGCGCGCACCAAAACGGCGCTGCAGCAGTTCGTACAGACGTCATCAGATCGCCACGAAAGTACGCCGGGATGAAGAGCACGCTGATGATCAGCCGGCCGATGATGTAGCCGATGACGAGTTGCAGGAACGTGAGATCGCCGGCGTAGGCGGTCGCCGGCACGCTGATGAACGTCAGCGTGCTCGTTTCAGTGGCGACAATCGTGAAGCAGATCGCCCACCAGGGAACGGATCGGCCCGAAAGGAAGTAGTCGCGCGTGGTTTTCTGGAACCGCGCGAAGTAGGACCCGAACGCCGTGATGCCGACGAGATAGCCGCAGATGACCAGGTAATCGATCCACGTCAGGACCATCTCGGGGCCGCGCTGGGCATCGGTGCCGGCAGGGTAACATAGAACGCGATTTCACATGCACGTCCTGGGGATCGATGCGGGCGGCACGAAGACGGTGTGCCTGCTTGCCGACGAACACGGCGCCATCGTCTCCGAGGCGCGCGGCGCCGGCGCGAATCTCCATGCCGCGGGCGAGCTCGCGGTCGAGAAGGTGTTGCACGAGGTGATCGAAGCGACGATCGGCGACCGAAGCGTGACACCGGCGGCCGTCTGTCTCGGCATCGCCGGCGTTGACCGCGAGGACGAAGCGCAAACGGTCCGGGCGATCATGCGGCGCCTCGGGTATCGATCACGGGCCGTCGTCGTCAACGATGCTCTGATCGCGCTCGTATCCGCCGCCGGTGACGCCCCCGGTGTCGTCGTCATCGCGGGGACAGGGTCGATCGTGTACGGCCGGAACACACTCGGCGAATCGGCGCGCGCGGGTGGCTGGGGACACATGATCGGCGACGAGGGAAGTGGCTACTGGATCGGGCGCGAGGCGTTGTCGGCGGTGATGCGGGCCGCCGACGGGCGCGGGCCCGGGACCGACTTGACGGCCGCGCTCCTCGACGAACTCGAGATCGCCGACATCTCGCGACTGCCTGGCATCGTCTACGACCGGGCGCAGCCGCGCATGGCCGTCGCCGCACTCGGACCGCTGGTCCAGCGGGTCAGCGATGCCGGCGACGCCGTGGCCACGCGCATTCTCGAGCGCGCGGCCGAGGAACTGGTACTGGCGGCCCGCTCGGTGACGTCGCGCCTCGAGATGCGCGGCGAAGCGTTCGGGTTCCATCTGGCCGGCAGCGTTTTCCGCGTGGTGCCGTGGCTGGTGGCCGAATTGTCGCGGCGGCTCGTCGAAGTCGCGCCGAGGAGCCGCGTCTCGATCCTCGACGTAGAGCCCGCAATTGGGGCCGTGCGGCTGGCGCTCGCGGAAGCACGAGGGGGCGCGCGCATTCCCAGGTCCAGAGTTAGGCGCGCGTGCGAGTCAGAATCTTTTCAACTCCGGAGGCAGTCGCTCGATCCTAGAGTCCGGGCGGATCATCCCGGGAGTTATCACCGTACATGCGTCGTCACCTGTTCGATCACGTCAAGATCGCCGCCCGTCGAAGACGTCTGCTCAATCGTCAGCCTGATGACGCACGAAGCGGCGCGACCAGAAGCACCCGGGCTAGCCGAGCTTCAGCACCTGCTTCAGGCGCGCCTCGACGTCCTCGCCGATGGCGTCCTTGACGAAATCGTGCGCGCGTCGCAGGCGGGCGAGCGCCTGCGTGTAGGTGAGCCCCGCCTTCTGCATGATGATGGCCGCCTTCACGTTCCAGTGCGCCGTCCGCAGCAGCTTGTCGGCTTCGTCGTAGTCCAGACCTGTGACGATCATAATGATCCGGCGGGCGCGGTCCTTGAGCTTCTCCGATCCCATCTGCACGTCCACCATCAGGTTGCCGTAGGTCTTGCCGATCCGGATCATCGACGCCGTCGTGAGCATGTTCAGAACCATCTTCGTCGCCGTTCCGGCTTTGAGCCGTGTGGACCCCGCGATGACCTCCGGCCCCACCGCGGGCGCAATCGTCAGATCGACGAACGTCTGCAGCTCGGTCCGCGGGTCGCACGTCACGAAGATGATCTTCGAGCCAGCCCGTCGCGCGCGTGTCAGCGCCCCGCGCACGAACGGCGTCATGCCGCTCGCCGACACGCCGATGACCACGTCGCGTTTTCTCGGTCGAAGGCGATTGATCGAGCGGGCGCCTTCTTCGTAGTTGTCTTCGACGCCTTCGCGGGCGCGCAGCACGGCGCTCTGACCGCCGGCCATGATCGCCTGAACCAGGTCCGGATTCGTGCCGAACGTCGGCGGCATTTCGGCGGACTCGAGCACGCCGAGCCGGCCGCTCGTGCCCGCGCCGACGAAGATGATGCGGCCGCCCTTGCGCAGGGCCTGAGTGATGATTTCGACGCCGACGGCAATCCGCTCCTTCTCGCGCTGCACGGCCGCGAGCATCTTGCGGTCCTCGTTCAGCATGCCTTCGACGATATCCGCGGGGTCGAGCTTGTCGATGGCGAGTGTGGCGGGGTTGATCTGTTCGGTGGGCAGCGATTGCCACTTGGACCGGGACGGCATTTCGTTCAGGGCCTCAGACGCGAGCCGCGAATACTATCATAGTCGTCTGAGTGCGTCAGTGACGGCACCGAACGAGACACGGCGAGAACCATTCGTCGACGCGTACCTGGACCATCTGCGCGTCGAGCGAAGGCTGGCGTCGCTGACGCTCGAAAACTACGCGCGCGACCTGACGGCGCTCGTCAGCTACGCCGCCGGCATCGGACGAGGCGTCGACTCCCTCGACCGTGCCAACCTCGAAGCGTTCGTGCGCGAACAGCGGGCGAGCGGCTTGTCGCCGCGCTCCGTCGCGCGGCGCGTCGCTGCGGTCCGCGGGTTCTATCGGTTTCTGACCGTCGACCGCCGCATCGCCACCAACCCGTCCGAGGACCTTCGGCCCCCGCGCGCGTGGCCCTCGCTGCCCAAGTACCTCTCGCTCGCCGAGGTCGACCGGCTGATCGCCGCGCCCGATGCGGGGGCGACGCTCGGGTTGCGCGACCGCGCGATGATTGAGCTCCTGTATGCCACGGGCCTGCGCGTGTCGGAACTCGTCGCGACGCGTCTCACCGACTTGCACCTCGACGAACAGTACATGACGTGCATCGGCAAGGGGAGCAAGGAGCGCCTGGTGCCGATTGGCGGAGAGGCCGCCGCGTGGGTCACGAAGTACACCCGAACCGCCCGGAAAGAACTGCTGGACGGCCGGACATCAGCACGGCTGTTCGTCAACGCACGCGGGGGCCCGCTCAGCCGCGTCGGCTTCTGGAAAATCCTCAAGCGGTACGGCCGTCAGGCCGGACTCCCGCGCACGCTCAGCCCACACGTCCTCCGACACTCGTTCGCGACGCATCTGCTCGAGCGCGGAGCGGATCTCCGTGCGATCCAGATGATGCTCGGCCACTCCGACCTGTCGACGACGCAGATCTACACGCATGTCCTCGAGTCTCGACTGCGTACGATTTACGACCGTTTCCACCCGCGCCCGTGATAAAGTGAACTGTTTATCAGTTGGGCCAATTTCTTCGAAGGAGCACACGGCATGAGCCGGAAGGGACGGCATCTTTTTACTTCCGAGTCGGTGACCGAGGGACACCCCGACAAAATCGCCGATCAGATTTCAGATTCAATCCTCGACGCGATCCTGGCGCAGGATCCCATCAGCCGCGTCGCCTGTGAAACCCTGGTGACGACGGGCCTCGCCATCGTCGCCGGCGAGATCACGACGACGGCCTTCGTCGATTTCCAGGAAGTCGTGCGCAGCACAATCAGCGAAGTGGGCTACACGCGCGGCAAATACGGCTTCGATGCCGAAACGTGCGCGGTTCTGTCCTCGATTCACAGCCAGTCGCCCGACATCGCGATGGGCGTGGACACCGGCGGCGCCGGCGACCAGGGCCTGATGTTCGGTTTCGCATGCATCGAGACCGACGAACTCATGCCGCTGCCGATCATGCTCGCGCACAAGCTGACGCGGGGACTGTCCTGCGCCCGCCGCGACGGCGTACTCGACTATCTCCGCCCCGACGGCAAGTCGCAGGTCACCATCGAGTACGACGGCGACAAGCCCGTCCGCGTGGACGCCGTGGTCGTGTCGAGCCAGCACAGCCCGCTCGTCACGCAGGAGACGATGAAGGAAGACATCGCCGAGAAGATCATCAACCGCGTCATCCCCGAGAACCTTCGCGACAAGAACACCAAAATCTACGTGAACCCGACGGGCCGGTTCGTCGTCGGCGGACCGCACGGTGACGCGGGCGTCACCGGTCGGAAAATCATCGTCGACACCTACGGCGGCGCCGCCCCCCATGGCGGCGGCGCCTTCTCGGGCAAGGATCCGACGAAGGTCGATCGCTCCGCGTGCTACATGGCGCGCTATATCGCCAAGAACGTGGTCGCGGCCGGCATCGCGGATCGGGCGCTCGTCCAGCTCGCGTACGCGATCGGCGTCGCCGACCCGGTGTCGGTGATGGTGCACACCGAGGGCACGGGCCGAGTCGCGGAAGAGAAGATTACGCAGGTCGTGCGCGATCACTTCAAGCTGACCCCGCGTGGAATCATGGACGAGCTCGACCTTCGCCGTCCGATCTACCGGAAGACCGCTTCGTTCGGGCATTTCGGACGGACCGAACCCGAGTTCACGTGGGAGCGGACTGATAAAGCTGCCGCGCTGAAGTCGGCCGCAGGCGTGTAGGCCCGCGCGGTCCGCGGTGCCGCCGATCACAATCGCGTGAACAAAACCCTCGCAGCCGCGGCGGCCCTCCTGGCCGCCGCACTCGTGTTGGCGGTCATCACGCTTCCGGCGCGCCGGCTCGTCCTCGATCCGCTGGTCGACGGGACAGTTGCCGGCGTCATGCACGTCCACACCAGCCGGTCCGACGGGCTGGGCCGTCCCGACGACGTGGCGGCCGCGGCGGCGCGTGCCGGTCTCAAGTTTCTGATCTTCACCGATCATGGGGACGCGACCCGGCCGCCGGATGCGCCAACCTACCGCTCAGGCGTCTTGTGTCTCGACGGCGTGGAGATCAGCACGAGCGGCGGTCACTACCTCGCGATCGACATGCCCGCCTCGCCGTATCCGCTCGGAGGCGAACCGCGGGATGTGGTTGAAGACGTCGCGCGGCTCGGGGGCTTTGGCGTGGCCGCGCACCCCGATTCGCCGAAACCGGAGCTGAGGTGGGAAGACTGGACCGCTCCGATCGACGGCGTCGAGCTTCTCAATCTGGACACGAGCTGGCGACTGATCGCAGAAGAGCCCGGCTGGGCATCGAAGGGCCGTCTGCTCGCCGGGCTTCTGGACTATCCGTTCCGTCCGGTCGAATCGATCGCGCGGTTGATTCAGCCGAGCGCGGCGCTGCCACAGTGGAACGCGGTCGTTGGTCAACGAAATCTGGTCACCGTGGCCGGCGCGGACGCACACGCCAAGCTCGCACGCAACGCAGACCCAGGGAACTCGCGATTCGCGCTGCCTCTGCCGTCGTACGAGTCGTCGTTCAGCGTGTTGTCGATCCGCGTGCGGCCCGACGCGCCGCTTTCAGGTGCCGCCGCCTCGGATGCGGCGCTGATCCTGCGGGCCATCAGGGCGGGTCATCTGTACGTCGCCGTCGATGGCATCGCGACACCGCCGGCGTTCGAATTCACGGCGGCCAACGCGGCCGGGACGGTGGGGCAGGGAGACCGGCTTGGCGTCGGGGGGCCTGTCACGCTTCACGTCCGCAGCAATGCCCCCTCGAGCTTCGTGACCTACGTACACGACGGACTGCGCACGATCTCGACGGTCCACGACAGTCAGGACGTCACGGTGCACGCGGGCGACGGCCCCGCCGTGTACTGGGCCGAAATCGTGTCACCGGATCCACGCCCCATCAGCTGGATCAGAAGCAATCCGATCTTCGTGGGCGCTCGTCAACGCCTCCCGACCTCGTCGAGCGAGCCGACCGTCTCATCCGGTGGGTCCCTGGCGATGTTCGATGGCCGAACGACGGCGGGTTGGACCTTCGAGCACGACGCTCAATCGGTGGCTGCCGTGGATGTCGCGCCGGCCGGGGAACGATCTGAACTCCGGTTCCGGTTCGGTCTGGCGGACGGACCCGTCGACGACCAGTACGCGTCGCTGGTCCTGACCGTGCCGGGCGGCGCCGACCCGTTCGAAGCGATCCGGTTCCGCGTCCGCGCCGAAAAAGCCATGCGCATCTCCGTGCAGACGCGGATCCTCAACGCGGACCGCTGGCAGCGTTCGATCTACATCGACACGTCGACACGTGAGTTGACCCTGCGTCTCGACGATTTCCGCCCTGTCGGATCGCGTGACGCCAGAACGATTCCGACGTCCGAGCTCAGAAGCGTGATGTTCGTCGTCGATACCGCGAACACCCGGACCGGGACATCAGGACGAATCTGGCTGAGTGACGTCGCGTTCGTCAGGCGGGGGCCATGACGCGCGTCAGGTTTTGACGGTCAGGATCATGTAGGTCGCGCCGGCCGCGAAAATGATGTTCGGCGCCCAGGCCGCGAGCACCGGCGACAGGAGGCCGGCGCCGCCCATCGCGCCAAACATGCTCTGGCCGGTCCAGTACACGATGGCCAGCGCGATGCCGATGCCGACGCCGTACAGCGCTCCGCTCCGGCCGGTCGTCACGGCGAACGGAATGGCGAGCAGCGTCATGATCAGCGCGACGAACGGAAACGCGACCTTCTTCTGAAGCTGCACCTGATAGGGAACCGCGTAATAGCCGCTCTTCTGCAGCTGCGTCACGTACTCGCTCAGCTCGCCGTACGACATGCGATCGGCGTCGGGCTCGTCCGACTTGAAGTATCCCGGCGCCTCGAGCGGCAGCGTCCGCTCGTCGAAGGCACGATAGGCAACCGTCGGCGATGTCGAACCGCGTCGCTTCGAATCGGAGAAATCCCGTCGCCAGCCCTGACGCGCCTGCCAGGCATAGCCCGCGTCGGTCTTCGTGAACGCCACGTTGGTGGCGAAGGTCAGCGCCACCAACCGCCAGCGCGCCGAGTCGGGGTGAAAGACGGAGAAGCGGCTGAACTGGTTGCTGCGCGGGTCGAAGAACTCGTAGTAGTAGAGATCGCCGTTCTGGCCGACGATCCACCGCCGGCTCAACAGCGCCGAAAACGTCTGGGTCGGCCATCCGCGGATGATGGCGTTCAGGCGCTGCGCCTCGCGGTTGGACTCTGCCAGCACTCGTTCCTGCAGCTGGAACAGCAGGACGCTCAGCAACATGCCAAACAGCAGCAACGGCAGAGCAGATCGGTACAGGCTGATCCCGCACGCGCGCATGACGATGAGCTCGCTGTTCTTCGTCAGAACACCGACGGTCACCAGCGTCGAGAGCAGCGCGGCAAGTGGCACGATGAAATACACGTACTGCGGCGTCTGGAAATAGAAATACCGCGCCAGCATGCCGGTCGTGGTTGACCCTCTGAACAACTTGTCGGCCAGATCGATGAAGGTGGCGATGTAGAAGATCCCGATGAGCGAGAAGAACGCCAGCAGGAACACCGACAGATAGCGGCGGATGATGTAGAGATCCAGCAGGTTCGGGCGGGGCAGTCCGAGTTGCGGGACACGAACAACGAGCATGACCCGCCCCGGGCGCCGCGTCTGGTCGCCGCCGGGTGCCGCCGCGGTGGAATTTCGAAGCCGAGGCAGCGCAATGCGGATGCCTTCGCCCGACGCTCCCGCCCGCCAGACCACGAGCGCCGCGCCGGCGAGTCCAAGCACCACGTTCACGACCCAGGGCGCGATCGTCGGTGAGAGCCGACCGCCATTGGCCGCCGCGCGCGCCATATACAGAAGCACGTAGTACACGAAGATCACGCCGGATCCCAGCGCGAAGCTTGCGAGCGCGCCGTCCTTGCGGCTGCTCGCGCCCAGGGCAAGCCCGATCGCCGCCAGCACGAGACACGACACGGGAATCGAGAACTTCTGCTGAATGGTGAAGAGCTGGCTGGAGTACGGAAGGTGCTGTTTTTTCCGCATCTCCACGTCCGCGCGGAGCTCCGCGACGGTCATCTCGTTGTCGCCCTTGAGCAGCTGCGTTCGCTTGAAGACGGATTCCGCATCCAGATTCAGCACCAGGCGGTCGAAGGAATCGACGTCGTACTCCTCGGGCCGCGCGGTGTAGGTGGTGTGCCGGGTGCCGTTGTCGAGCTGAAGATGCGCCGTCCGTTGTTCACGATCGATCAGCAGATGGCCGCCGTTCGCGAAATACACGGAGGTCTGGTCGGTCCGGCTCGTGTCGGCGAGAAACACGTCCTGCCACCCTCGGTCGGGCAGTACATCGCGGACATACACGACGCGATTCGGGAATCCCTGATAGAACGCCCGCGCCTTGACATCCGATTCCGCCTTCGACGCGACGACGTTGAACGTGATTTCGCGAAAGGTCTGGTTCGCGTTCGGCAGCGCGACGAGCAGGACGTACTGGTCGGCCACGAAGGCCAGCGCCGCCAGCAGGGCAATCGGCCGCATCGCGCGGAAGATGCTGACCCCGCAGGCCTGGAGCGCGACGAACTCGCGATCGGCCGACAGCCGACCGAGGCCCATGAGAATGCCGTAGAGCAGCGCCATCGGAATCGTGACGCTGAGTGCCTGCGGCATGAGCGTCAACAGAATCTTGGCGATGGTCGCAACATCGACGCCTTTCGCGATCAACTGCTGGGCATTCTCGAGAATCGGCGGCATCAGCAGGATGAACGTCAGCACCACCAGCGCCAGGAAGAACGGCGCCAGGATTTCGCGCACAAGGTATCGATCGAAAATTCTCAGCATCGACCGCCAGCCACTAGACTACACCCTATGACTCGCGTCGCCATCCTCTGGCACATGCACCAGCCTTTCTATCAGGACCTCGTGACGGGCGAGCACATCCTCCCGTGGGTCCGCCTGCACGCGATCAAGGACTACTACGGGATGGTGGCGCTGCTTCGTGAATTTCCCGGCGTGAAGGCCACGTTCAACCTCGTGCCGTCGCTACTCGTGCAGCTCGACGCGTTCGCGCGGGACCGCGCGCACGATCGCACACTCGAGCTCAGCCTGAAGCCCGCGGCCGATCTCACGCCCTCCGAGATCGACTTCATCCGGGTGAACTTCTTTCACGCCCAGCGTCAGCGGATGATCGACGTCTACCCGAGATACGCCGAGCTGCTCGCGGAAGGCACCGCGCCGTACACCGTGGAGGATGTCCGCGATCTGCAGGTGTGGCACAAGCTGGCGTGGATCGATCCGTCCTACCTGGATTCGGACGCGCGCGTGCGCTCGCTCATCGAGCGCGGCCGTGGGTTCACCGAAGCCGACAAGACTGTGTTGCGGCAGGTGGAGCTCGAAATCCTGAATCGCGTCGTCCCCGAATACCGCGATGCCCTCGCGCGCGGGCAGATCGAGATCTCGGCGTCGCCGTTTTACCATCCCGATCCTGCCGCTGCTCTGCGACTCGGATATCTATCTCAGGACGCACCCGGACGCTCGCCGGCTCCGCCAGCCGTTCGTGCACCCGGAAGATGCAGCACTCCAGCTGGCACGCGCCGCCGACTACGTGGGCGAGCTGTTCGGACAACGACCCGCCGGACTCTGGCCCTCGGAGGGCTCGGTGTCAGAAGCGATGGTGCCGCTCGCCGTGGATGCTGGATTCAGTTGGATGGCGACCGACGAACTGATTCTCGCGCGGTCGCTGGGGCTGACGTTCTCAAGGGACGCCGCGGGGCACCTCGAGCAGCCCGAGCGCCTGTACGCACCGTACCTCGTTCAGGTCGGCGACCGCACCATCGCGTGCGCGTTTCGCGACCATGTGCTGTCCGACTTGATTGGCTTCACGTACTCGAGCTGGGACGCCGACGCGGCCGCGCTCGATTTCGCGAACCGCCTGGCTGAGGCCGGCAGTCGCTTCAGCCGCCGAACCGACGGGGAAGAGGCGTTCATTCCGGTCATTCTGGATGGGGAGAACGCCTGGGAGCACTTCGACCGCGGCGGTCGGCCCTTCCTGCGCGCGCTGTACAAGGGACTGTCTTCGCATCCGGAGCTCAGGACGGTCACGATGTCGGAGGGGTGCACCGGCGCCAGCCGCCGGTTGCAACCGCTGTTCCCCGGATCCTGGATTGATGGCAACTTCTACATCTGGATCGGTCACCCCGACGATCAGAAGGCCTGGAACCAGCTGGCCGAAGCTCGCGCGGCACTCGACCAGGCCGCGGCGATCGGCGACGCGCCGGATCTGGCGGCGGCGCGTGAGGAGATCCTGATTGCCGAAGGCAGCGACTGGTGCTGGTGGTACGGCGACGACCACTCGTCGGGGCACGACGCGGCGTTCGACGAGCTCTACCGGAAGCACCTTCGAAACGCGTACAGCCTGATGGGCCAGCCGATGCCCGACGAGCTCTTCGTCAGCAACATCTCATCAGCCCGCGGTCCGGCGCAAAGCGAACCGACGGCGCTCTTGAGTCCGACGCTGGACGGCGAGGAAACGAGCTACTTCGAATGGCTGGGCGCCGGCGTGTTCGAAGTCCTCGATGTCGCCGGTGCGATGCACCAGACCGGCCGGGCGGCACCGCGTCTGACCAGCGTCAGGTTCGGATTCGATCGGGAGCGCCTCTACATCCGGGTGGATGGCCGGCAACCGATGACGGAGGTGCTCGCGGATGGCTGCGAGGTCGCGCTCAAGTTCCTCGCGCCCGCGGGCCGTCGCTTCTCGGTGCGGTCCGCGGCGGGCGGGGCCGTGGGGGTCCATTGGGAGCGGGTCGGTGAGCCCGCGCGGTGGCGCCCGATCGGGTCGGCGGCATCCTTGGTCGCGTGCGGTCGCGTCCTGGAGATGGCCATTCCGCTGGTCGACCTCGCGCCGGAGACCCCGACGTGGGTATCGTTCTTCGTCGCGGTATACGACCAGACGAGCGTCGAACAGGAACGGCACCCGACCCACCGACCACTCGAGTTCCGACTCGCCGACGAGGTCTTCGAAGCCCGTCACTGGCGCGCCTGAGGCTCGCCTCGTTCAGGCGCACAAAACATCCACAGGCCGTATTTCCTGGCTATTTCGTCTGAGTCCGATAATAGATGTTATGTTAACTCACGGCTGCCAAGCCCGCGGATTCGCGGCTGCCGGTCCGGTCCGATCTCCGCTCGCCGCCCTCGCCGACGCCGCTAACCCTCTGCGCGCCCACCGAGAGCCCGCGCCGGCGCCGATCGCGGCTATTTCGATTTCTTAAGGTCGCGGATGATCGCTTCGAGCGCCTCGATGACTTCGTCCTTCGACGCCCGGGTCTTGTTGAAGCTGATCTTCAGATTGAACGCCTTAGTGGGCGGACGATAGGCAAACACGAAATGCTTGGGCCGTCCCGGCTGCGCCTTGGCCGTGGCCTCACGCAGCTGCTGGCGCGTCGTCCCGCCCTGGCTCGCGATCTTTTCGACGAGCGCCGTCATTTTCGCAGGGGTTTCCTGCCTAACCACCTGCAGAAGCAATGATTTAGACGAAATGTCGGCCAGCCGACACAATGTTCGGACGTCGGGCGGCATCGCGTTCAGGGTCAGCGACTCGGTTACCGAGGTTCGGGACTTCCCAAGGCGGCGCGCCAGATCTTCGTGGGTGTAGCCGCAGCGCTCCGCCAGGCCCTGCAGGGCCTCCGATTCTTCGAACGGCGTCAGGTCTTTGCGCTGCAGATTCTCAATCAGCGCGAGCTCGAGCATCTCGGTGTCGTCGACATCGCGAATGACGACCGGCAGGTCGCGGAGGCCAACCTGCACCGCGGCCTGGTAGCGACGCTCGCCTGCCACGATTTGATATCGCTCGCCCCGCTGCCGGACGACGAGCGGCTCGAGAATGCCCTTTTCGGCGATGGATGCAATCAACTCCGACAGATCGCCCATGACCTGGCGCGGTTGGTTGGGATTCGGATCGATGAGGTCGATAGGCACGAGCCGCCCGATGGGCGCGCCAGCCGACGCGGCAAGCGCCTCCACGTAATGCTCGTCGTGCCGCATCGAGATGGATTCGGGCAGGCCTCGTCTAGGCACGGTCGATGACCTCCTCGCACAGACTGTAGTACTCGCTCGCCCCGGTTGAATCCGGCGCGAAGGTGAAAATCGACTCCTTGTAGGCCGGACTTTCTTCCAGCCGCACGCTCTTGGTGATGACGGTCTTGAAGACCTTGCCGCCGAACACCTTCTGAATCTGCGTCCGGATGTCCTTGGCCAGCGCCGTCCGCTTGTCGTGCATCGTGATGACGACGCCGAGGATTCTGAGCGCCGGATTCGGACGCGCCCGGACCTTCTCGATCGTCTCGAGCAAGTCGTCCGTGCCCTCGAGCGCGAAATACGAGGACTGAATCGGAATCAGGAGGTGTGTCGCCGCCACCAGCGCGTTGACCGTGAGGAGGCCCAGCGTCGGCGGGCAGTCGATCACAATCTGCGGATACTGTTTCCGGATCGGCTCGAGCTTGTCCTTGAGGCGGAAATGGGCATCCATCTCCCCCACCAGTTTCGCTTCAAGCTTGGCGAGCGCGATGCGCGACGGCGCGATCCACAAGTGATCGGTCGGCGTCTGCAGAATGACGTCCTCGAGCGCGACCGTCGGATCGGCAATCGCATCGTAGACGCTCTTCGACACGCTCTGCATGTCGAGGAACGACATCGTGCTGTTGGCCTGGGGATCGAGGTCGATCAGCAGCGTCCGCTTGCCACGAAGGGCCAGGGCCGCGGCCAGGTTGATGGCGGTGGTGGTCTTACCGACGCCGCCTTTCTGGTTCGCGATGGCAACGATCATTCGGAACGGGACAGAATTGTATCACTGCTCGTCCCCGCCGGACCCACTACATCTTGTATTTTCCGAGGTCATCCGGGTCCAGACTCTCCAACCACTTGTGGAGGCGCTCGGAGTCGCCCTTCTCCGGGACCGGATCGAAGGTCTTTGCGTTGTCGATCACCGTGTCTTCGACGAAGATCGGCGCGCGCGTCCGCAAGGCCAGCGCGATGGCATCACTTGGACGCGCATCAATGGCAACGACGCCGCCGTTGAGCGACAGGTAAATCAGGGCGTAGAACGTGTTCTCCTGCAAGTCGCACACGACGATCTTCTGCACGGCGGCGTTGAGATCCTGGATGACGTTCCGCAGCAGATCGTGAGTCATCGGACGGGGTGTCGCGACATTCTCAATCTGCAGCGCGATGGCGTTGGCTTCGTACGAGCCCCACCCAGATAGGGAGAACCTTCTGCCCGTCTTTGTCGCGCAGAATGACGATCGGCATGTTCGTGATGGGGTCGACCATCAGACCTTTGATGGTCATCTCAATCTGCATACGTCACAACCTAGGCGCCGAAGGCGGCGCTGTCAACGACCCCGACCGGCACGCCGTCCACCGATCGGCCCCACACGCTGTGCGGCCCAGCCCGCTCGATGAGGACGGCGACCGTCCGGCCAATCCACGACGTCGGGCCCGGCAGGTTCACCACAACGTTGCCGCTGGTGCGGCCAGACAATTCAGTCTCGCGGCGCCGGCTGGCCGCGTCCACCAGCACGTCCACGGTCCGTCCGACCATGCGGCCGTTCAGGCTGGACTGAATCTCACGCTGCACGGCCTGCAGCGCGACGATCCTCGCCGTCTTGACGTCTTCCGGCACGTCGTCCGGCAGACGCCTTTCGGCGAGCGTGTTCGGCCGCTGGCGAGTACTTGAACGAAAACATGCTGTGATACTGCGCGGCCCGCGTGAGCGACAGCGTCTCGTCGAAGTCGTCGTCGGTCTCGCCCGGGAAACCCGACGATCATATCGGTTGATAGTGTGAACTCCGGCAGCCGCTCGCGGATGCGGGCCACGAGATCGAGATAGCTCTCCCGAGTGTAGCGACGCCGCATCGCCGCGAGGATTCGCGACGATCCGGACTGCACGGGCAGATGCAGATGGCGACAGACCTTCGGCAGGCCGGCGATGGTGTCCAGAAACGCGTCGTCCACGTGCCGCGGATGAGGGCTGGCAAAGCGAATCCGCTCGATACCGTCGACTCCCTGCACAGCCTCGAGCAGCCCGGCAAAACCGCACGCCGGATCGTCGGGCGCCTCGTAATGGTTGACGATTTGTCCCAGCAGCTGGACTTCCTTCCGGCCTGTCGCCGCGGCGTCGCGAACTTCGGCCACGATGTCTGCCTTGCGCCGCATGCGTTCATGGCCGCGCGTGTACGGCACCACGCAGAAGCTGCAGAATTCGTTGCAGCCCTCGATGATGGTGACGTACGCCTTGACTGGATCGCGTCGTCGCGTCACGCCGAGCGGCCAGCTGACATCATCGTAGGGATTCAGATCGATGACGGGCCCTGACCGAGAGTCCTCGATGAGCATCGGCAGCCGCCGAATGGCCTGGGTTCCAACCACGACGCGGCGACTCCGGGGGCACGCTTGAAGACCGCCGCACCTTCCTGTTGCGCCACGCAGCCGGCAACCACGACGGTCGGGTCGTGCCCGAGGGCGGCCGCCATCTCCCGCATCTCGCCGAGGCGCGTATACAACTGCCCTTCGGCTCGTTCTCGGACGCTGCACGTGTTGATCACGAGCACGTCCGCCTCGCCGGCATCGTCGGTCGATTCGTATCCGGCCTGCTCGAGCAGCCCTGCCATCCGTTCGGAATCGTGAACGTTCATCTGGCAGCCGAACGTCTCGATGAGATATTTCCGCGCCACTCAGATTCTCCGCTTGCCTTTCGCCTTGGCGGTTTCGCTTTCGCCCTTTCGCTTTCGCCCCCGCGCTGCAGCTGCAGGCACGCTGCGCTCGTCCAGCATCTCACGAGCCGAACGTCGAATGCCATCGCTGATCGCCTCGCCGCCGAGCATGCGGGCAAGCTCTTCGACGCGGCCGTCCGTGGCCAGGCGCTGCACAGCCGTGGTCGTCCTGCCGCGCCCGACTTGCTTGGCAATCTGGAAATGAGTGTCGGCGTACGCGGCGATCTGAGGCAGGTGCGTGATACAGAGCACCTGAAACGCCGATCCGAGTGTCCGCAACTTCCGTCCGACGACATCCGCGACTCGGCCCCCGATGCCGGCATCCACTTCGTCGAAGATCAACCCAGGTGCGGCCGTGCTCGGCGGACGCTCGGTCGCATCGCTGAATCCGTGACGGGACGATGCGATGAGGGTCTTGATGGCCAGCATGATTCGGGACAATTCGCCGCCCGAGACAATCCTCGCGAGCTGGCGCAGGTCCTCGCCGGGGTTGGGAGACACGTAGAACTCCGCCGCGTCGGTGCCATGCGCGCTCCAGGAAGGCTCCGGCAGCGTGTCGCCAAACCTCACTTCGAAACGCGTCCTCTCCATCGCGAGCGCGGCGAGCTCTCGTTCTAGCGCCTTGGCGAAGGCCTCCGCCGTTCGACGCCGGTCCTTGGACAGCTTGCCCGCTGCCGACAGATACCGCGTTCTCGCGGCTGCAAGCTCCCGCTCCAGTTCCTGGAGCCGTTCGTCACCGCTCTCGAGATCGGCAACTTCGCGCCTGAGCGCGTCGCGCCTGGCGAGAACGTCGGCGAGGGTCGGCCCGTGCTTTCGTTTGAGCCGCTCGAGGAGCGCGAGTCGCTCTTCGACCTGCTGAAGTCGCGCCGGCGACGCTTCGATGCCATCCGCATATCGGCGGAGGAACGTCGCGAGGTCTTCGAGCTGGGACTTGATGCCGTCCCGGGCATCGACGTAGGGCTGGAACTGCGCGTCGAGCGTCGCCAGTTCGCCGACCCGCCGCCAGACCGCGGTGAGTCCTCCGAGAATCGCCCCGTCGCTTTCGTAGAGCGATCCGTAGGCCTCCGCACACAGCCGCTCGACCCGCTCCGCGCTGGCAAGCACCTTCCTCAGCGCGGCCAGTTCGACGTCCTCGGCCGGCTGGCTCGCCTTCAGATCCGCACGCTCGAGTTCGGCGAGCTGGAAGGCGATCAACTCGAGCCGCGACTCGCGATCCTGGCGCGCGGACTTGAGACGTTCGGACTCCGCCCGCGCTGCGCCCAGCGATTCAAACGCGTCGGCAACCGCTGTCCGACCTGCGGTCAAATCCCCAAACGTATCCAGGATGTCCAGATGAGTGGCGGCGATCCAGCAGCGTTTGATGCTCGTGCTGGCCGTGAAGCTCGATGAGACTCGAGGCGAGATCCTTGAGCGCTGCCGCCGTAGCGAGGGCGCCGTTGATGAACGCGCGGCTGCGGCCCTGGGCCGTGATCTCCCGCCGGACCAGCAGCTCCTGACCGGCATGTTCGAAGATCGCTTCGATGGTCGCGGCGTCCTCGCCGGTTCGAACGAGGTCGCCGGAAGCGCGGCCGCCCAGGAGGAGGCTGACGGCCTCGACGAGAATCGACTTCCCCGCTCCGGTTTCGCCCGTCAGGACGTTCAGGCCCGGATCGAACTCGACCTCCACGGCATCGATGACCGCGAGATGTCTGATCTTAAGAAACCTGAGCATCGTAAGAGCGAGAACTCCAATCGTAACATAGGTTTGACAGGCATTTCACAGCATGATACAGTCTGGCATCTCAGACCGGGGAGCGAGCCCCGGCGGCGCTGTCCCAGCGGCGCACGTGTTCGTCGCGGAGGATCCGTTTGCGCACGCTAGGAAGCCCGCTAGCCGCCCTGCTGTTGCAGGCGCCGGCTGGAGTTGCGTCCGAGGGTTCCGCCACTTCCATCCTGAATCTGATCACCCGGTCGTACCTGACGCTGGGTGTGCTCTTCATCCTTGGGATGATCTCGATCGTGTCGTGGGGGATCATCCTCTACAAGCTCTGGTCCTTCCGACGCGCGAGGCACCAGACGACGCAATTCCTCGACGTATTTCGGCGCAGCAACAAGTTCTCGGAAGTGCAGGCAGTGTGTCGTTCGCTCGCCGCGAGCCCGCTCGTCGGTCTCTTTCAGTCGGGTTACGCCGAACTCACCGCGCAACTGAGACAAGCGAGTCCGGACGTGTCCAACGGACCCAATCCGAAGACGCCGAGCAGTCGTCCAACTCTCAAGAGCCTTCCGGCAGTGGACCGAGCGCTGCTGCGCGCGTCGGTGATGGAGATCAACAAACTGGAAAAACACGTCTCGTTTCTCGCGACGGCTGCCAGCGTCTCGCCGTTCATCGGGCTGTTCGGGACGGTCTGGGGGATCATGACGTCGTTCGAAGGCATCGGACAAACCGGGTCGACCAACCTTGGTGTCGTCGCGCCCGGAATCGCGGAAGCGCTCGTGGCGACGGCTGCGGGACTGGCCGCCGCCATTCCCGCGGTGTGGTTTTACAACCTGCTGACGCAGCGCGTGAAAGTCTTCGCGTCCGACATGGACGATTTCTCGATGGAGTTCCTGAACATCAGCGAGAGGAACTTCACGTAGATGCCAAAGGTTCAGCCGGGCGGCGATGCGGGCGCCGCGCGCGGCGGCCGGGGCCGGCGTGCGTCGACGTCGCTCGCCGAGATCAACGTCGTGCCGCTCGTGGACGTGATGCTCGTCCTGCTCATCATCTTCATGGTGACCGCGCCCATGATTCAGCGCGGAGTGGACGTGAAGCTGCCCGTCGCCCGCCGCGCGGCGCAGCAGATTCAGGGCGAGCGCGTCTACGTATCGATTCCTTCGTCGTATCGGCAGGACCATCTCGTCTTTCTGGGCTCCGAAGCGCTGCGTCTGGAGGTGCTGCAGGAACGCGTGCGCCAGAAAGTTGAAAACCTGAGCGACAAGCAAGTCTACCTTCGCGGCGACGCGAACGTGACCTACCAGGAGCTCATGGAAGTGTTCGACCGCCTGAAAGCCGCGGGCGTGGTCAACGTCGGGCTCGTCACTCGTCTCGAGAACGAGCGCTAAATGGATGTGACCGATGTGCTACGCGATCGTGCTCAGGCGCCGGACGGGCTCCAGCGGATGGTACTGCTGTCCCTTGCCGTGCACATCGTGTTCGTCTCGGCCGCGCTGCTGACGCCTGGCACGCTCATCGGCCGCCGCGCTGAAGCACCTCGAAACGTCATGACGATCTCGCTCAGCGGGGCTGGCGAGGGGCCGCGTAATGGCGGTTTCACTGCCGCGGCGGCACAGCCCGTGCAGGTTCAGACACCGCCGGAAGATTCGAAGCGCGAGGCAGCACGACCACCCGCCGCGAGGACGCCGGAAATGGTGATGCCGACCAACATCCCGGCCAGGTCATCGAAAACACCGCCGCCCGTCGTCAAGAATGCGCCCGACGATGCGAAGGGGCGAACGCCGACGCGCGGCGCGGAAACGAGCAAGGGTCAGTCGACGGCGTTCACAGGGGCGCGCGGACAGGGGTTCGGGGGGTTGTCCACGGGAGGTGGTGCCGGTTCGGGATCGACGCTCGATGTCGCGGATTTCTGCTGCCCGGACTATCTGGCCACGATGATCGATCGCGTTCGCAGCGCGTGGCAGGAAAAGCAGGGGGCGACGGGAGACTGCATCATCAAGTTCACGATTCAACGCAGCGGCCAGATCAGCGAGCCCGCGGTCGAGAAGTCGAGCGGCTCGTCGCTTCTCGATATCGCGGCGCTCCGGGCGGTCGCTGGCACGAAAACCCTGAATCCCCTGCCCGCGGCGTTTCCCAATCCGACGCTCACGGTGCACCTGACCTTTCAATACAAATGACCAAGACTATTTTCGCCATGTCGATGGCGCTTTTCATCGCTCAGCAACAACCGCCGGCTTCGCAGCAGCCCGCGCCGCAGCAACCGACCGAAGTCGCCACCGCTATCGCCGGCGACGGTGGGCAGCCGCCTCGTCTGGCCGTGCCGGATTTCATCGCGCTCAGCGCGGACGCCGAAACGGTTGCCATCGCCAGAATCATCGGCCAGGTGCTCTGGGACGACTTGAACTACGAGCGCGAGTTCCTGTTCATCCCGCGCGACGTCTACGCCACGATTCCGAAGGCGGCGTCGCTTGCCGAGATTCCCTTCGATCGGTGGCGCGAGTTGAACGCCGATGGACTGGTCACCGGAACCGTGCAGAAGACCGGCAATCTGCTGCGAGTCGAAGTGCGACTGTTCAACGTCCGCGGCCGACAATCGGTGTTCGGAAAAGTGTATTCCGGTTCGCCGGCGAATCCGCGTTCGTACGCGCACATGGCCGCCGACGACATCTATCAGACGCAGCGCGCGCTGAAGGGCGTCGCCCAGAGCAAGCTGACGTTTGTGTCGGACCGCGATGGCGAACTGATGGGCGGCACCGTAGAGCGGCGCGACGTCAAGGAGGTCTACATCTCCGACTACGATGGCGAGCGGCAGCAACGCGTGACGGTCGGCAAGACACTGAACGTCTTTCCCCGGTGGTCACCGAACGGACGCTCGATCGCCTACACGTCGTATCGTCGTGGCACGCCGAACATCTTCGTGTCGAACATCTACGAAGCGACGATGGAGGAGGTGACCAAAGGCACGGCGGAGAACTGGCTGCCGGCGTGGTCGCCCGACGGGTCGAAGTTCTGCTTCGCGTCGCCGCGCGAGGGCAAGGGTTATACGAATCTGTACATGGTGAATCGAGACGGCTCGGGCCTTCTGAAACTCACGGACCACCCGAGCATCAACACGTCGCCGACGTGGTCGCCGTCGGGGACCCAGATTGCGTTCGTGTCCGACAGGACCGGCACGCCGCAGATTTACGTGATCAGCTCCGACGGTGTCGGCCAGGCGCAACGGATCACGACGTCGGAAGGCTACGCGGACAAGCCGACGTGGTCGTCGTTGCCCTACAACGAGATTGCGTACACCGCACGGACCGGCCCCGGCAACGACATCAAGATCATCGATATGGCGACGCGGACGGTGAAACAACTGACGTTCGGCGAGGGCACGAACGAGAGCCCCGTGTTCTCGCCAAATGGCAGGCACATCGCGTTCACGTCCACGCGATCGGGCAAGAAGCAGGTTTTCACGATCACGCGAGACGGGCGGGACGTCCGGCAATTGACAAAGGTCGGCAACAACGAGCAGCCCGATTGGGCCCGGTAGTAGTTGTTGGTTGTGAGTTGTTAGTCATGGAGTTGAACTGGTGAGAGGAGAAGCGATCATGAACCGGACGCTGATGGCCGCGGCCGTCGCGTGTACGGCGGCCCTGCTGGCCTGCCACAAGAACGTGCCACCGGTCGCCCGCCCGATGCCTCCGCCACCGGGCTCGCCGTCGGCCGGCGCCGGGTCCACGACACCCTCCCCACCGCGCCCGGCTGAAGAACCGATTCCCGTTCCACGCGAACCGGTGGGCAGCGACGCGATCTCGTCGGCGTCGCTCGATGATCTGAATCGGAATTCCCCGCTGAAGCCCGTGTTCTTCGAGCTCGACAGCAGCGAAATCAGCCCGGAGGGCAAGAAAGTGCTCGACGACAATGCGGGTCTGTTGAAGCGGTACAACAACTGGAGCGTCACGATTGAGGGGCACTGCGACGATCGTGGCACGGCCGAGTACAATCTGGCGTTGGGCGAGCGTCGGGCCTCCGCCGCGCGTGCGTATCTGGTGTCGCTTGGCATTCCGGCGGACCGCCTGCGCATGGTCAGCTACGGCAAGGAATTCCCGTTCGACTCGGGTCACGACGAGGCGGCATTCTCGAAAAACCGCCGCGCGCACTTCGTCATTACGGCAAAGTGAAGATCATGAGACACACACTGTTCGCCGCCACCCTGGTCATCGTCCTGGCCGCGAGCGCGGCCATGCCCGCGGCGGCGGCCAACAAGGAACACCAGCAGCTGATGGCGGACATCCGCATGCTGCAGGAGCAGTCGCAGCAGCTGCAGAACCTGCTCGCGGCGCTCAACGAATCGCTGAAGGCCGTCAACACCCGACTCGACCAGCAGACCGAAGCCAACCGCAAGGCGTTTGCCGATCAGAAGCTCGTTGTCGACAACCTGTCCAACGACGTTCGAGTGATTCGCGAGAAGCTCGACGACAACAACGTGCGGGTGGGTTCGCTCACGCAGGAAGTCGAGGCGCTTCGCCAGGGGCTGCAGCAGGCGGTTCGTCCACCCGTGACGACCAGCGACGCCGACCCGTCGGCGGCGGGCGGAGCCCCCACGGCGCAACCGCAGGCAGCTCCCGTCGTCGGCCAGTCGCCGCAGAAGATGTACGACTCGGCCAATTCGGATTACATGGCCGGCCAGTACGATCTGTCGATCATCGGGTTCCAGGAATTCATCAAGGCGTTTCCGAAGTCGGAGCTTGCTGACGACGCGCAGGTGGCCATCTGTAACGCATACCTGCAGGATCACAAGGATCAGCAAGCCGTCGACGCCTGTGACCTCGCGATCCGAAATTACCCGAATGGGAACGCGATTTCTGCCGCGTACTATCGCAAGGGGCTCGCGCTCAGTAATCTGAAGAACGTCGCCGCTGCACGTGAGGCCTGGGAGACCATCGTCAAGACTGTACCCGGACAGCGCCGAGGCAGGACTGGCGCGGCAGGGTCTGGAACGGCTCAAACGCCCGTAGCTACTTCTCACTTCACACTTCAGGCTTCATTTCCCCGAAGGGCTGCAATGGGATCTGTCAACAAAGTGATATTGGTCGGCAACCTCGGACGTGACGCCGAGCTCCGCTATACACCGGGCGGCGCCGCCGTTGCGACGATCAACATGGCGACGACCGAGATCTGGAACGACAAGTCGGGCCAGCGTCAGGAAAAAACCGAGTGGCACCGCGTCGTGCTCTGGGGCAAGTCAGCCGAGTCGCTCGCCGAATACTTGACGAAGGGAAAGCAGATTTACGTCGAAGGACGGCTGCAGACGCGACAGTGGGACGACAAGGACGGCAACAAGCGCTACACCACTGAAATCCGTGGTGACCGCATCGTCCTGCTCGGCGGTGGCGGCGGCGGGCGCGGTGCGGGTGGCGGCTCCCCCCGTGGTGCGAGCAGCAGCAGCGATGAACTGGGCGGTCACGGACCCGAGGCGCCGTCGGAACCGCTGACCGACGACGATATTCCCTTCTAGAATTTGGTAATTGGGTAATCTGGTAACTTGGTAATTGATCGGGTAATGGCGTTCGAGCAATCACCCAATCAATTGTCAAATTACCAAACTACCAGATTCCCAGGTTCCATCTACTTCCTGTCCTCCCGCCCATAGCGGTCTTCCAGCCGGACGACGTCGTGCAGCTCCGGCGTCGAGACTTCGAAGATGTCGCTGTCCTCGATGGCCGTCATGCGATGGACGGTCTTCGGCGTGATGTGAACGCGCTCGCCTGGCAGCATCTCCCGCTCGGTCAGCTTGCCGTCCACTTCGATTTCGAACAGCAGCTTGCCCGAGTGCAGGTAGATCGTCTCGTCCTTGAGGTTGTGGAATTGCAGACTCAAGGCGTGTCCGCGGGCGACGTGAATGAGCTTGCCGACGTATCGGTCGGTCTTCGCCCAATGAAGCTCGTAGCCCCACGGCTTTTCCACGCGTGGTATCTCGCTCACGATGATGTCACTCCTCCGCTGATGCGGCCCAGCCGGCCGAGACCGGCAGCGAGCTCGCGTTCGATGTCATCGACGGTCGACAGACGAAGCACCCGGCGCGCGAGCGCCCGCAGCTCATCGAGCCGGACCTCGCGCAGGACCTGTTTGGCGACCGGGATGGCACCCGCCGTCATGCTGAACTCCGACAAGCCGAGACCGACGAGCAGCGTCAGCAGGGCCGGATCGGAGGCCATTTCTCCGCAGAGCGACACCGGGATGCGCCGCCGATTCGCGGCGCGGCGGACCATGACGATCATTCGCAGGATCGCGGGGTGCAGCGGCTCGTAGAGGCTGGAGACGCGCTCGTCCGCACGATCGACAGCCAGGCAGGTACTGGATCAGATCATTCGTGCCGATGGTGAAGAAGTCCACTTCGGGCGCAAGCAGATCCGCCGTGTAGGCCGCGGCCGGGATTTCGATCATGACGCCGATGGGCACGTGCGCCACCTGCTCGCCGCGGCTCAGCAGGTCGGCTGCGGCCTCCGCAACCATCGCCTTGGCATCGCGCAGCTGCTCGACGCTCGACACGAACGGGAACATGATCCGGAGTGGCCCGTGCTTCGCCGCCCGCAACAGCGCGCGCAGCTGGGCGCGGAACACCTCGGGCCGCGTCAGGCTCAGGCGCAGGCCTCGCAGGCCCTGACGGCCGCCGCGCTCCCGGCTCGGCAACCAGCCGGCATGCAGTGGATCGTGTGCCAGCTTGGCCGCGAGCTGATCCTCGTCGATGTCGAAGGTCCGCACCGTCACCGTACCCGGCGCCATGCCTTCAAGCATGCCCTTGTAGATCTGGTACTGCCGATCCTCGTTTTCGATATCGGCGATGCCGCTCGCCAGCTGAAATTCCGTGCGGTACAGTCCGATGCCCTCGGCGCCGGCGTAGCGCGCGGCCGCCAGATCGTGGAGGAATTCGATATTGGCGTCGAGATGGATGCGGACGCCATCGGCCGTCATCGCGGGCTGGGCGCGATCCCGCTCTCCGCTCGGCGAAGGACGCCGGTCTTCACCGAGGCTGGCCGCGCGGGCAAGCTCTTCACGGCTGGGATCCAGAATCACCTGATTTGCCGTGCCATCGATGACGACCATCTGGCCGGCCTGGACGAGCGCGCTCGCGTTGTGCAGGCCGACGACAGCCGGGACCTCGAGCGATCGCGCGAGGATGGCTGTGTGATAGGTGCGGCTGCCTGCGTCCGTCGCGAACCCCCGCACGCGGCTCCAGTCGACTTGCGCGGCCAGCGACGGCGTCAGCTCGTCGGCGATGAGCACGGACGATTCGTCCAGGTCGCGCAGCAGATCGCGCGGCGTCGACACGCCGTGCCGCAGGTTCATGCGGATTCGTCCGACCAGGTCCTCGACATCGCCCTTGCGCTCGCGGAGGTACGGATCGGCGACGTCGTCGAAGACCGCGCCGAACTCGTGCAGAACCGCCTGCACAGCCCATTCGGCGTTGACGCGCTGGTCTTTCACCATCGCCGCCGCCCGCGGGACGAGCATGGGGTCGTCGAGCATCAGCAGCTGCGCGTCGAACAGCGAGGCCAGCTCGGGTCGGCGCTCGGCGACGCGCGTGCGAATCTCGGTCAACTGCTCACGGCTCCGCGTGCAGCTGCCCTCCAGGCGTTCCAGCTCGAGCGCCACGCGCGGCTCTGCGATCTGATATCGAAGGACCTGCGACCGCTGGATCAGGATCACCGCGCGTCCGACCACGACCCCGGGAGACACGCCAATCCCCGTCAGACGCTGCATACGTCCTCCCCGAATCCGCCTTCGACGAGCGCCACGAGCGCGCGGACGGCATCGTTCTCGTCGGCGCCATCGGCGCTGATCGTGATCGTGGACCCGCGGGCCGCCGCGAGCAGCAGAATGCCCATGATGCTCTTGCCGTCCATCTCGCGCGCCTCGCGCGCGACGCGGACGCGCGCCTGGTACCGGGTCGCCACGTGGACGAACTTCGCGGCTGCGCGCGCGTGCATCCCCAGCTGGTTCACCACGACCACGGCCTGCGACGTCATGACGCCGGTCCTCTAGGCACCGGTCTTCTCGCCGCGCAGGAAATCCGAGGCGACCCAGATGGCGTTGCGGCCGTGCTCGCGCATCTCCTGGGCGACACCCGTGAGATCCGTGGACGTCCGGGACGCGGCGAGCTTGATGAGCATCGGCAGGTTGACGCCCGTGATGACCTCGAGCCGGTTCTTCTCGAGGAACGTCATGCCCAGGTTGGAGGGCGTGCCGCCGAACATGTCCGTCAGCAGCAGGACACCGTCCTCGCCGCGGACGCGCTCGATGGCCCGCGCGATGTCCTCGCGCGCGTCGTTAACCTCGTCGTGCCAGCCGATGGACACTGCGGTGAACTGCGGCAGGTCCCCGACGATCATCTCGGCGGCGTTGACCAGCTCGGTTGCGAGCTGACCGTGCGTGACGACCACCACTCCGATCATGTCCGTGTCCCGTCCCTCAAACAGTCCAGGAACGTCAGCGACGAGTAGTCTAGCCGACGTCAGCTGTGCGCGATGTCACGATGCCGGACGCGCACGCGGGCCGCTTCCCCGCCCGCAAACGCGCGCTTCAGACGCTCCGCGATCATCACCGAGCGATGGCGGCCGCCGGTGCAGCCGATCGCCACGGTCAAATAGCTCTTTCCTTCCGACACGTAGTACGGGAGCACGAAACGGATGTACTCCTCCAGCTTGTCCATGAAGGAGCGCGTCGCCGGGTCCCTTTCCATGAACGCCACCACCGCCCGGTCGCGGCCCGTGCGCCGCCGCAGCGCCGGGACGAAGTGCGGATTGGGCAGACAGCGGACGTCGAACACGAGATCCGCGTCGAGCGGCACCCCGAACTTGTACCCGAAGCTGAGCATGGTCATCACCAGGCGCGCCCGGGTCCGGTCTCGGGACAGGCCCATGAAGAAGTGCCGCAACTCGTGAACGGTCATGTCCGAGGTGTCGACGATCTCGTCCGCCATTTGGCGGATGACGTTCAGTCTCGACCGCTCGTCTCGAATGCCTTCACTGACCGGGCGGTTCTGCGCGAGGGGATGGGGACGGCGCGTCTCGCTGAACCGCCGGACGAGCGCGGCGTGGCTGGCCTCGAGAAAGATCAGCACGGGATTCAGCTTCGGCATCGCCCGGAGCCGTCGGAAGACTCGCGGAAACGACGAGAGGAAGCCGCCCTCGCGCACATCGACCACGATCGCGACTTTCTCGATGTCACCGCCGGCGCGCATCGAAAGCCGGGCGAGCGTCGGAATCAACGTCGTCGGGAGGTTATCGACGCAGAAGTACCCCAGATCCTCGAGCGCCCGGATCGCCTGAGATTTGCCGGACCCCGACAGGCCCGTCAGGATGATGAAGGGCTGACCGCCCTTTCGCGATGCGGACTTTGCGGGTGCCCGCCCGGAGCGCGCGATTCCGCTCCGCGATCGACGCGTCAACGGCCGCCTCCCGGCTCCAGTTCCTCGTCTTCGTCCTCGGCACTCACCGGCAGGACGCCCTGTCGCAGCGTGTCCTCGAGGCGCTGCGCCAGTTCGCGCGCCGCGTGATGGCCGCGTGCCCTCAGCAGCTGATTGCGGGCGGCCACCTCGACCAGGATGGCGATATTCCGCCCCGGGGCCACCGGCATCCGGATGAATGGAATCCGCAAGCCCAGCACCTCGAAGAAATCATCGTCGAGACCGAGGCGCTCGTATTCACGCGTGGGATCCCAGCGCTCGAGTTGAACGACGAGTTCGACGCGCTTCGACGATCGAGTGGACGCGATCCCGAAGAGTTCCTTGATGTTGATGACACCCAGCCCGCGCAGCTCCATGTGATGGCGCGTGAGCTCGGGACAGGTCCCGATGAGAATCGTCTCCTGGCGCCGCCGGATTTCGACCGTGTCGTCCGCCACGAGTCGATGCCCCCGGACGATCAGGTCCAGGGCGCATTCGCTCTTGCCGATGCCGCTTTCGCCCACGAGCAGCACGCCGAGTCCCAGCACGTCCAGCAGGACGGCGTGGATGATCGTGCGGTCCGCCAGCGAGTCCTCGAGCATCGACGTCAGCTTCGCGATGGCGGTCGGCGTGGGCACGGGCGTCTTCAGCACAGGCAGGCGCGCCCGCTCCGCCTCGACGACGACCTCGGCAGGGGGTGTGAATCCACCGGTGATGAGGATGCAGGGAAAATCCAGCGTGAGCGCCAGCCGCAACGAGCGGATGCGCTCGGTGGGCGCGAGGCTCTCGAGGTAGCGAATCTCGCTCTCGCCGAAGATCAGGACGCGGCCGGGTTTCAGATACTCGTGGAAACCGGCCAGCGCGAGCCCGGTCTTCTGGATATGCGGGCTGGTGATGATGCGTGAGAGCCCTTCGAAACCCGCCATCAGTTCGAGCGGGAGGCCAAACACTTCAGGGCGGCTGCCGAGCAGGGCGCCAACGCTGACGCTGGGCGAGTGAGCCATCGTTGGCCTGATCAGGCTTCGGTCTGCACCAGCGTCAACTCGCCATTGCGGCGGCGGAACAGGACGCTGACGCTTGCGGTCTCCAGGTCGCGAAAGACGACGACCCCGTCGCCGCCGGCGTCGACTTCGCGTGCGGCGTCTGCCAGGGTCATGGGTTTGATCGGCTGATTCATCGCACGCAGGATCCGCGGCATCCGCACGGATTCGTGCACGCTCCGGCCGTCGAGCGCACGACCGGGCGGGCTGTCGATGCTCACCTCGTCGCCGGCGCGGCGTCGGCCCCTGAGCTCCCACTTCCCCTTCACGCGCTTGAACTGCTGCGAAATCTTGTCCATCGCCTGCGAAATCGACGTCGTCCACGATCCCGTGTCGCCGACGCCGTGGAGGAATTTCTCCCCGCGCGCGTGCAGCGTGACGTCGGTCCGATGCCGATGTTTTTCGCGTGTGAGGACGGCGTGGGCGGACACGGCGCGGTCGTTCAAGACTCGTTCGAGCTTGGACAGCTTGCCTTCGACCAGACGCCGCAGTGCGGGGGTGATTTCGACGTGTCGACCCGTGAGTTCAAGACGCATGGCTCTCAGCCTCGAGGTTCGGCTCTCGGCTAGTACAGCACCTTCCGCTGGTTGGACGTGGGAATCTTCAGCTCTTCGCGGTATTTGGCGATCGTGCGCCGGGCCAGCTCGAGTCCCTCGCGCTGGAGGATGTTCACGATCTTGGAGTCGCTGAGCGGCTTGCGGGGATCCTCGTTCTCGATGATCTTTCGTATCCGCTGCTTGATCGTTACCGACGACACGCTGTCGCCGTACATGCTGTTGATGCCGCTGTGGAAGAAGGTACTTCATCTCGAACACGCCCTGCGGCGTGTGCATGTACTTGTTCGTCACGACACGGCTGACCGTCGACTCGTGCATCCCGATGTCGTTGGCCACGTCCCGCAGCACGAGCGGTCGCAAGTGCTCGATTCCGTGGTCCAGGAAGTCGCGCTGGAAGTTCACGATGCTCTTCGCGACCTTGAAGATGGTCTTCTGCCGCTGCTCGACCGACTTGATGAGCCACAACGCCGACCGGAACTTGTCCTTCACGTAGGCGCGCGTCTCGTCCGTGTTGTCCGCGGCGCTCTTGTCGAGCAGCCGCCGGTAGACCGGGCTGATCCGCATCTGCGGCAACCCGTCTTCGTTCAGCACGACGACGTACTCGTCCTCGACTTTCATCACGTACACGTCGGGAATGACGTACTGGGACTGCGTGGGGTTGTAGCGGCTGCCTGGCTTGGGGTCGAGGTGGCGGATGATCTCGATGTGTTCCTTCAGGTCGTCGATCGTCATCCCCAGCTTGCGCGCGATCTCGGGCACCTGGTGGTTCTGCAACAGTCGAAGGTGCTCGAGCACGACTCGTTCGGTCGGCGTGTTCTCGAGCCCGAGATGACGCAACTGAAGGAGCAGACACTCCTGAAGATCCCGGGCGGCGACGCCTGTCGGGTCGAAGCCCTGAACCAGTTTCAGAGCGCGCTCGACTTCCTTCACCGGCCACGGACCCATGCCCGCCAGCTCGTCGAACGACGCCACGAGATACCCATCGTCATCCAGGTTCCCGACGATGGCCGAGCCAATCTCGCGCATGATCGCATCGTCGGTCTGCATCGACAGCTGCCACATCAGGTGGTCAGCCAGCGAGCTGCTCGTGGACAGCGTGTTTTCGATCGGCGGCAGTTCCTTGATTTCCTGCGGCGCGCGCGGACGATAGCCGTCGTCGAGGTAGTCCCCGAAAAAATACTCGTAGTCCTGGTCGTCCCAGGTGTCGGTTTTGTTGACCTTCTGCTCAGTGTCGGCCTTTTCCTGAGCGGCCGGTGTCTCGGCAGGCTGGAGTTCCTCGGTCGGCACCTCCTCCAGCATGGGGTTTTCCACCATCTCCTGATTGAGGAGGTCGGATAGCTCCAGCGTCGACATCGGCAGCAGCTTGATCGCCTGCTGGAGCGATGGCGTCAGAATCAGTTTTTGAACGAGCTTCGTGTGAAGTTTCTGCTGGATGCCCATGAAGACGCGCGTCAGCTAAGTCGTTGTCGTCTCGCTATTTGCACTCTGATTATCCGTCTGGAACCGCTGTGAGACCGGCAGCGGCCGTCTCAGTGAATGCAATTCCCACGCCTATTTTAATCCAATCGGAAGTCTGTCCCCAGATAAATCCGCCGGACCTCTTCGTCAGCTGCCAGCGTATCGGGTGTTCCGCTCTTGAAGATGACGCCGCCGTGGACGATGTAGGCGCGGTCGGTGATGCGGAGGGTCTCGCGGACGTTGTGGTCGGTGATGAGCACGCCGATTCCGCGGTCCCGCAAGTGAAAGATGATCTTCTGGATGTCGGTGACCGCAATGGGGTCGATGCCCGCGAACGGCTCATCGAGCAGGATGAATTTCGGTGAAATCACGAGCGCTCGTGTAATCTCCGCGCGCCGCCGCTCACCGCCCGACAGCGTGTAGGCCCGCGCATGCGCCAGCGGCGTGAGGTTCAGTTCCGCGAGCAGCTCGCGCAGCCGCGTGCGCCGCTCCGACGGATCCAGAGGCATGGTTTCCAGAATTGCCAGGATATTCTGTTCGACGGTGAGACCCCGGAAGATCGACGGCTCCTGTGGCAGGTACCCGATGCCTTTTCGTGCACGGATGTACATCGGATCGTCGGTGACGTCCTGGCCGTCGAGCTCCACGCGGCCGGAATCCGGGCTGGTCAGCCCGACGGTCATGTAGAACGTCGTGGTCTTGCCGGCGCCGTTCGGACCGAGCAGGCCCACAATCTCGCCCGAATTGATATCGAGGCTCACGCCTTTGACGACGGTGCGGCCACTGTAGGACTTGGTGAGGTCGTGCGTGCGGAGCGTGGCCATCGTCAAAGGACGGCTACGGACATTTGCCGCTGCCGCCTTTGGTCTGCGTGCGGATCTGCTGGTTGCCGTCGGCGACGATGGTATCGGCGGACTTCACGAAGGTCAACGTCTTGCCAATCGTCTCGCGGCCACACTCGTCGATGAGCGTTGCGGGCGCGCCGGTCACCACGTATGTTTCCTTGTCCGCGGTGTAGGTCATCCGCGCGCCCGTCGTGGTTCGATGCACTTCACGAAGCGTCAGTTTCTCATTCGGCGCCGCGTACCCCTCGGCGCGCTCCACGTCGTCACCGCCCAGCTTGAGGTACAGCTCGATTTTCTGAGCGGACATGTCCCCTTCGGGGCCGACGAGATGCGCCGCTCCCGTGTAGGTGAGCCGTCGCGGTCCGTCTTCGTACTTCAGGTCGTTCGACGTTCCGGTCGATTGCGAGCGGACCTTCTTCTTGTCCTTGTCTTCCTGATCGCGCAGCGTGGACGTCATCGTGTGCCCCGAGGCGGACAGATCGCCCTGCTTCTCGTCGATGATCATCGAATCGCCCTTGATGGTCGTGTCGACCTGGAACAACTTGGCGTTGCCGGTGTAGGTGGCCAGGGACGCCGGGCCGTCGTACGCGAGGTTGTCGGCGACCACGGTGACGGGCTGATCCTGCTTGAGCATCGACGGCAGCTTGGCATCGCCCGCGTCGGCCCCCGCTTTCGCCGGCTGGAGCGTGCTTTTGACCGAGCCAGCGGCCTTCAGCTGAGGACCGTCGAGCACGACATCGATGCGCGTGGCATCGACGGCAATCCGCTCGTTGATGGTGCGGGGCGTCAGTTGTCCGGGCTCCGATCCGGTGAGTTCCAAGTTGCCCTTGACGGTGTCGTAGGTCGCCGCGGCCGCGAACGCCGAGAGCTGGCCCTGTTCGAACCGCACCGCATGGAGGAAGCGCGCCTCATCGATGGATGCCATGCCCGGCTTCATCGCGATTTCGAGCTGTGCGGAGTTCGCGGCGCGTTCGACCTGGTCGCCGTGCTCGCGGAACTGCACGCCGCCCGTGAACGTCGCCCGCGTGATGCCGCGGCCCGGCTCGCCCCGAGCGTCAATCTGCGAGGATCGAATGGTGCGCGCCGGTGCGCCAGGCTCGGGCGGAAAGGTCAGCTGAACCGCTTCGCGCCCTTGGAGGCCGATGGGCGTCACCCCGTCCGGCCCCAGCGTAATGTCCAGGGTCTGCGCCACGATCTGCCGACCCGGGCCGGTTCCTTCACCGGCCAGCTGTATCGACGCTTCGCCGACAATCAACGCTCGTTGCAGTGACTGGCCGTCGGCGGCGTAGTTGAGCGTCATATCCGCACCGCTCATCGCCCTTAGGCTGCCGGCCCCGCCAGTGGTCCCGCTAATCCGCGCGTGATTGTGAAGCTCCAGCGTTTCGATCCGCTGTTCGTCCTGGCTCAATCGCGCGATGGCGGCGTCTGACTCGATCGTCTGGCCGCTCCTGACGATGCGGACGCGCTGATCGAACTGAATCAACTTGTCGCGACGCGCGAACGCCGCCGTCCCGGACGACACGTCGACGCCGCCGCTCTTCCCGTCACCACCTTCGCCGGCGTTCGCAGCGGACCCGTCAGGCGCGACTTTGACGATCGCCTCCGCGAGGATGATCAGGACGTCTCGGCCTTTGTCGTACTTCAGGCCTTTGCCGCTGGCGGACATCCGGCCCTTGCTGACGTCGACGGGACCTGGTGCCGACACGTTGCCGTCGCTGCTCGTGTAGGTCGCGTGCTCGGTCCGCGCCGTCAGACCATCCGACGATTGCAGCCGGACATCGCCATCGAGAACGATGTCGGTCTCGCCGGGCTCGACAGAGCCCTCGCGGCCCGTGATGACGAAGCTCCGCCCGTTGCCGCTGCGATCTTCCATCGTCACCATGACGCCGACGAGTTTGCTGGAGCCGTTGCTGTAGGTGAGCAGCTTGTCGTACTTGACGCGGACGTGCTCGCGTGAGGAATCGAACCGCTGCGTCTGCCCTCCGGTCGTCTCGACGACGGCGCCGGACGCCGGGGCGGCGATAGTGGTGGCGGGGCCGACCGGACCGCGGCGCTTGAACTGCAGCGCAACGAACACGGCGAACACCACGCCAAAGACGGCGATGATGAGACGCGCGTTCTTCCTCAACGTCTTAGAGGCTCAGGTCCTCGGATCGTTTCAAATCGGCGAGCGTGAGCTCGACGTACGTCTCTCCATTGTACTGGTTTTGCTCCAGTGAGAAGGCGACGTCGAGAGCGGCCTTGTGCTCGGCCAGGTAGTCATGACGCTCGGCGGCCCGCCACGCGATCGCGCGGAAGATTCGGCCGTCCTGCTTGAGCGCCATCTTGAGGTGCCGCTCCTTCAGCTTGCGGGGTCCGTCGATGATTTCGACCCGTCGCGCGGCGAACACCGGACGCGGATTGCCCGCGCCGAACGGTGCGAGCGACGCGACGCCGGCCGCCACGTCGCCGGTGATGGCCCTGAAGGTGAGATCGGAGTCGATCCGCAGCCGCGGCATCAGGTCCTCGGGTCCGAGTGTTTCGTCGGCGACGTCGTTGATCGCCCGCCGCAACTCCCTGACGCGCGACGCCTCGAGCGAGAGGCCCGCGGCCTGCTTGTGGCCGCCGAAGCGGATGAACAGCGGCGCGCAGCGTTCGAGCGCGCCGAGCATGTCGAACGACGCAATGCTGCGGCAAGAGCCGTGCGCGATGCCGTCCTCGACCGACAGCACGATCGCCGGCCGGTGGAAAGCGTCCACGAGTTTCGACGCGACGATGCCGATCACGCCGCGGTGCCAGCCCTCGCCCGCCACGACGAGCACCGATCGAGCCCCGACGTCCGGGTCCGATGTCACGACTCTCTTGGCCGCCGCTAGGATTTCGGCCTCCTCCTCCTGTCGCCGGATGTTCTCGCTGTCGAGCAGCAGCGCGAGCTGGCGGACTTCTTCGGCGAGCGTTTCGTCGGAGGCGAGCAGGAGGCGCGTCGCGATATCGGGCGTGCTCATGCGCCCGGCGGCATTCACCCGCGGCGCAAGCAGGAATGAGATGTGGTAGCTGTCGATGGTCTTTCCCGTCAGCCCGCAGACATCAAGCAGCGAACGCAGGCCGACCTTGTGCGGACCGCGGGACAGAAGGTCCAGACCGAGCTTCGCAATGACCCGGTTCTCGCCGATGAGCGGCACGACGTCGGCGAGCGTCCCGATGGCGGCGACCTTGATGAATCCGGGGAGCCATGATTCACGGTCGGCGCGACGCAGCAGCGCCTGCACGAGCTTCAACGCGACGCCGACCCCGGCGAGGTACTTGTCGGGATACGCACAGTCGTGGCGCTTGGGATTGATCACGGCGAACGCCGGCGGCAGGTCGACGTCCGGCTCGTGATGATCCGTGACGATCAGGTCGACGCCGAGATCGCGCGCGCGCCGGGCGGCGTCCGCGCCCCGAATGCCGCAATCCACGGAGATGATCAAGTGGACGCCTTCGCCGTGCAGACGATCGATCGCCGAGGGTTGAAGGCCGTACCCGTCCTTCAGCCGCTCGGGGATGAAATGCACGACGTCGGCGCCGAGGAGCTCGAGCGCGCGCCGCAGGATCACGGTCGACGTCACGCCGTCGACGTCGTAGTCTCCGTGGATGGCAATGCGCTGGCTGTTGGCGACCGCCGTCATGATTCGATCGACCGCCAGCGGCATGTCGGCCAGGAGCATCGGATCGTGGAGATGATCGAGCGACGGATTTAGGAACCGGCGCGCGGTTTCCGGGTCGTGCAGACCGCGCTGGCACAGCAATCTCGATACGACCGGATCCACGCCAAGCGCCGCGGCGAGCTCGGTCGTCGCGCGGTCGTCGGTCGCGAGCGTCTGCCAGCGGAGTGCGACCGACATCAGCGGCTCTCGTCCACGAAGTCCGAACCGAGCTTCCCCATCGACCGGAACTTCTCGTACCGGTGATCGAGTCGCGAGCGGGCCGGAAGCGCGCGCGCCATGGCCAGCGCGCGCGACAGCGCCTCGTCGAGCAGTGTGGCAGCCGCAGCGGCGTCGGTCTGGGCGCCGCCCGTCGGCTCGCGGACGATCTCATCGATGAGGCCGGCATCCAGCAGGTCCGGAGCCGTCAACTTGAGCGCCTCGGCGGCCTCGACCTTCTTGCCGGCGTCACGCCACAGAATCGCGGCACATCCTTCAGGCGGAATGACGCTGTAAATCGCGAACTCCTGCATCAGAATCCGATCGCCGATGGCGATGCCGAGCGCGCCCCCGCTCCCGCCTTCACCCGTCACGGTCACCACGACCGGCGTCTCGAGCGTCATCATGTCGCGGAGATTGACGGCAATGGCTTCGGCGACGCCGCGTTCCTCGGAATCGATCCCCGGGTACGCCGCCGGCGTGTCCACGAACACGAGAATCGGGCGGCCGAACTTCTCGGCCATCCGCATCGCCCGCATCGCTTTCCGGTACCCCTCCGGGCGGGCATAGCCGAAGTTCCGGAAAATCTTGTCCTTGGTGTCCGTGCCCTTCACGTGACCGACGACGAGCACCGGTTCGGCCTTGTAGTCGGCGAATCCCGTCATGATGGCGTGATCGTCGGCGAACCGTCGATCACCGTGAATCTCCGTGAAGCCGGTGAAGAGCCGTTCGATGTACTGCTCCAGCGCGGGGCGGTTGGGATGGCGCGCCACCAGGACCCGCTGCCACGGTGTCAACGACTTGTAGAGCTCCGCGCGGACCGCCTGCACACGTCGTCGCAGCTGGTCGATCTGCCGGTCGCGGGCATCGGTGTGCGGAAGCAGCTCCAGCGCGTCTACTTCCTTCAGCAGGACCGCGATCGGCTCCTCGAAGTCGAGCAACGATTCGGCGGGCATCTAGACGATCCTCGCGAGATGTCTCGAGGCCATCATCGCAACTCCACGGTGCCGGCGCCCACCAGTCGTTCCACTTCGGCGATGAGCGCGGGCGACGGACGCACGCGGATTTGCGAGCTGACGTCCAGCCGGACGCGCATCCGGTTGGGCGGCGTCCCGGTTTCGACTTCGAAGGACACCTTCCGGTCGCCTCGATGACGCGAAAAGATCTCGCCCAGGCTCTCGAGCGTATCGCGATCGGCGGGTCGTCGCAGGCGAATCGCCACTTCCCGTGCCAGCCGTTCTCGAATCGTCTCGAGCGGCGCAATCTCCGACGCCAGGATGCGCACGTTCTCGTCGTCTCGCTCGAGCTTTCCGCGGACGAGCACCATCATGCCGGTCTCGATGAGCGCGGCGGCGCGCTGGTAGGCCTCGGGGAACGCGATGACCTCGACGCCACCCTGGGAGTCCTCGAGGGTGAAGACCGCCATCCGATCGCCCTTCCGGGTCTTCAATTGCCGGACGGTCGCCACGATGCCGCCGAGGCTCGTGTCCGGCTCGATCGGCTTGGGGCCGCCCGGCCCCCAGCCGCTTTCGCGCGGCGTCGACTGAAGCTCCGCCAGGTCACCGATCGAGGCCGCGCCGAACTCCTTCAGCGCGGCGGCGTACCGGTCGACCGGATGGCCGCTCCAGTACAGCCCCAGCGTCTCCTTCTCGTAGGCGAGCCGATCGGCGTCGCTCCAGGGTGCCGCGTCGGGCAGATTCATCGCGCCCGATGGACTGCCGTCCGCACGCGAGAAGTCCTCCTGAAGCACGGCAAACAGCTGCGCCTGCCCTTGATCGCGATCGCGCTGCGCCCGTGCGCCGTATTCGCAGGCGCCGTCGACGGCCGTGAGCAGCCTCGGGCGCAACGCGACCGAGGGGAGCCCCTCGTACGGCGTGCCCGTCGCGAGCGAATCGAACGCACCGGCTTTCGTCAGGCTTTCGAATACGCGCTTGTTCACCAGCCGCAGGTCGAGGTCCTCACAGAGTGAGATGAGCGACGTGATACGGCCCTGCTTCCTGCGGACCTCGAGGAGCGATTGAATCGCCCCCTCGCCGACGTTCTTGATCGCCACCAACCCGAACCGTACGCCCTGCGGATCCACGGTGAAGCGCAGCTGACTCTCGTTGATGTCCGGCGGGAGCACCGGAATGCCGCGATCGCGGCACTCGCCGAGGTAGAGCGCGAGTTTGTCGGTGTTCTGCGCCTCGATCGTCAGGAGCGCCGCGGCGAAATGCCACGGATAGTTGGCCTTCAGATACGCCGTCTGGTATGCGAGGAAGGCGTAGGCCGTCGAGTGCGCCTTCGGAAAACCGTACCCCGCGAAGTGCTCCATCAGATCGAAGATGTGCCCGGCTTTCTTCTCGTTGACGCCACTCTTTCTGGCGCCGTCGACGAACCTGCCGCGCTGCTTCGCCATCACCTCGGGGTTCTTCTTCCCCATCGCTTTGCGGAGGATGTCGGCTTCACCGAGCGTGAAGCCGCCGAGCTCGCGTGCGACGCGCATCACCTGCTCCTGGTAGGCGATGACGCCATAGGTCTCGCCCAGGATCGGCTCGAGCTGCGGCAGCTCGTACTTCACTTCGGTCCTGCCCTGTTTCCGGGCGATGTAGTCATCGACCATCCCGCTGCGCAGCGGACCCGGTCGGTAGAGCGCGTTCAACGCGATGAGGTCTTCGAGCGTCTGCGGCTTGGCCTTGCGCAGGATGTCGCGCATGCCGCTCGATTCGAACTGGAAGATGCCGTACGTCTGTCCGTCCTGAAAGATCTGATAGGTTTTCGCATCGTCGAGCGGCAGGCGATCGATTTCCAGGCGCTCGCCGGTGGTCCGCTCGATCTCCGCGACGGCGTCGGTAATGAGCGTCAGCGTGCTCAACCCGAGGAAATCCATCTTCAGCAGGCCGACGCGCTCGATGTCCTTCATCGACCACTGGGTCACGATTTCGTCGTGCGCGCCCCGGTACAGCGGCGCGTATTCCGTGATGGCCTTCGGCGCGATGACGACGCCCGCGGCGTGCACCGAGGCATGGCGCGTCATGCCCTCGAGACGTCTGGCGACGCTCAGGAGCTCTTTGACCTTCGGATCGCTCTGCTCCATTTGCCGGAGCGGCTCGCTCTCCTCGAGCGCCTTGTCGAGCGTCATGTCCAGCGCGGCCGGAATCAGCTTGGCGACACGGTCCACGTCGGCGAACGGCATCTCGATGACGCGGCCCACGTCGCGGACCACGGCCTTGGCCTTCATCGTGCCGAACGTGATGATCTGCGCAACGTTCTCGCGGCCGTATTTCTGCGTCACGTACTCGATGACTTCGCCCCGGCGGCGCTCGCAGAAATCGATGTCGATGTCGGGCATCGACACGCGTTCGGGGTTCAGGAACCGCTCGAAGATCAGGTTGAAGTCGAGCGGATCGACGTCGGTGATCCGCAGGCAGTAGGCGACCAGGCTGCCCGCCGCGGACCCGCGGCCCGGACCGACCGGGATGCCCTGCTCGCGCGCGTATCGGATGAAATCCCAGACGATCAGGAAGTACCCCGGGTACTTCATCTTCTTGATCATCTCGATCTCGTACGACAGCCGCCGCTCGTACTCGTCGATCGTGTGCCGAAGCCCGCCCGACACCGACAGCTGACGCAGCCGCGGCAGTCGGCCCTGGAACCCGTCGCGGACGACGCGCTCGAAGTAGTCGTCGAGCGTGAATCCCGCGGGCACGTCGAAGTTGGGCAGGAAGTTCTCGCCGACGCCGATCGTCACGTCGCAGCGCTCCGCGATGCGCACCGTGTTCAGGAGCGCCTCGGGATAATCGCGGAACGTCAGTGCCATCTCGTCGGCGGTCTTCAGGAAGAACTGCTTGCTGTCGTACCGCAGCCGCTTGGGATCGTTGTACCCCTTGCCGGTGCCGATGCAGAGCAGGATGTCGTGCGGATGCGCGTCAGAGTCACGAAGGTAGTGCACGTCGTTCGTGCACACGAGGCCAAGGCCCAGATCGTTCGCGATCGCGGGAATGCCGCCGTTGACGATCCGCTGCTCCTCGATGCCGTGCCATTGCATCTCGAGGAAGAAGTTATTCGGACCGAGGATGTCCTTGTACGCCGCTGCCGCTTCGCGCGCCTTCTTCTCCTGTGCGTGCGAGAGGCCCTCGGCGACCTCGCCCTTCAGGCAGCTGCTCAGCCCGATCAGGCCGCGCGAATGTTGCGCCAGCAGGTCCTTGTCGATTCGAGGCTTGTAGTAGAAGCCTTCGGTGTAACCCGAGGACACCAGCTTGATGAGATTGTGGTAGCCCTCGTTCGTCTCGGCCAGGAGCACGAGGTGGTTCGCCGTCTCGCCCGGATTGCCGCTCTTGACGCGGCGGTCCCCGGGCGCCATGTAGACCTCGCACCCGAGAATGGGCTTCACGCCGCGTTGGCGCGCGTGGTCGTGGAACATGACCGACGAAAACAGGTTGCCGTGCTCGGTCACGGCCATCGCCGGCATCTTCAGCTTCGCGGCCTGATCGAGCACCTCGTCGATGCGGCAGGCGCCGTCGAGCAGCGAGAACTCGGTGTGCAGGTGAAGGTGAACGAATTCCGCCATCACTCCCACTCAATCGTCGAGGGCGGTTTGGAGCTGATGTCGTAGACGACGCGGTTGATGCCCTTCACCTCGTTCACGATCCGCGACGAAATCCGCGCGAGCAGATCGTGCGGGAGTCGGGCCCAGTCGGCCGTCATCCCATCCTTGCTCTCGACGGCGCGAATCGCGGCGGTGTATTCGTAGGTCCGCTCGTCACCCATCACACCCACGCTCTGCACCGGCAGCAGGACGGCGAAACTCTGCCAGAGCCGCGTATACCACCCATCCCGCTTGATTTCTTCGGCGACGACCGCGTCCGCGCGACGCAGCAGGCGCAGCCGGTCCTCGGTGATCTCGCCCAGGATGCGGACCGCCAGGCCGGGCCCCGGGAACGGCTGTCGGACGACGAACTCGTCCTCCAGGCCCAACTTGCGCCCGACCGCTCGGACCTCGTCCTTGAACAATTCCCGAAGCGGCTCCACGAGTTTCATCCGCATGCGATCGGGCAAGCCGCCGACGTTGTGGTGACTCTTGATGAGGGCCGATTGTCCGACGATGGAGACGGACTCAATCACGTCGGGATAGAGAGTGCCCTGCGCGAGAAAATCGACGCGTCCGAGCTTGGCCGCTTCCGCTTCGAAGACATCGATGAACGTCGCGCCGATAATCTTTCGCTTCCGCTCCGGATCCGTCACGCCCTGAAGGCGGTCGAGGAAAATGGCCGAGGCATCGACGAACACCAGCGGCAGGCTGAGGCGTTCGAACCGCTTCCGCACCTGCGCGGCCTCGTTCAACCGAAGGACGCCGTTGTCCACGAAAATGCACGTCAGCTTGTGTCCAACGGCGCGATGGACAATGAGCGCGGCGACCGTGGAGTCCACGCCGCCGCTCAGCGCGCACACGACGCGGCCTTCGCCGACCTGGCTCCGAATCCGCGCCGTTGCCTCCTCGACAAACGACGCCATCGTCCAGTCGCCCGTGCAGCCGCAGATGTTGTACGCGAAGTTTCGCAGGATCTCGAGACCGCGGTCGGTGTGAACGACTTCGGGATGAAACAGGAGCGCATGAAGCGCCCGTTCGGGGTTGGACATCGCGGCGATCGGTGCGTTGGCGCTCGTCGCGATGACCGAAAAGCCAGCCGGTGCCGCCGCCACGAAATCGCCGTGGCTGGCCCAAACGCGGATCTCCTCCGGCACGTTGGCAAAGATTGCCGCGGACTCGCCGCGCCCGGTGACGCTGACGGTCGCGTGCCCGAATTCGCGGTGCGGCGCGGGCTCGACGGTCCCGCCGAGCGTGTCGGCCATCAGCTGCATCCCGTAGCAGATGCCCAGCACGGGTGCGCCGACGTCGAACACGGCGGGATCGCACTTCGGCGCGCCGGCGTCGGACACGCTTCGCGGTCCACCCGACAGAATGATGCCCGCGGGGCGGCGCGCCATGATCTTGGAAGCGGCCGTGTCCGGTGGCCAGACCTCGGAGTAAATGGACAACTCACGGAGTCGGCGCGCGATGAGTTGTGTGTATTGCGACCCGAAGTCCAGAACGATGATGGTCTGATGATTCACTGTGGGAGAAAGCTATTATAAGTTGTCGTGACGCGCGTCACCACCATATGTTGTAGTGCGCTGGCGGCGCTGGCGCTCGCAAAAGTGCCTGAGCCGATGGCACTGGTGCCGCTCCGGCCCCTGTGGAGGCTCGCGCTCAACAGTCACGTCACTTTTCCGGGCACCTTCGACGCGTCGCGCGGTTACTTTGCCATCGAAGGCGATCGCCTCGTCGCGTACGACATCGCGTCCGGCCAACAACTCTGGCTGGTCGACGCCCATCCCGTCCAACAGCCGGTCGCCGGCGACGATCTCGTCTACGTCGCCGACACCGATGGCATCGTCGCGTTGCACGCAAATGATGGACAACGCGCGTGGCGCGCATCGATCGCCAATCCGCTCGCCGTGCGTCCGTCAGCCGGCCACGGCTGGCTGGTGGCCGCAACGAAGACCGGCGATCTGATCGCGTTTCGCGGGTCGGACGGTGAGATCGTCTGGCAGCAGCACATCGGATCGCCGCTTCATGCGCCGCCGACGATCCGTGGTCAGCGTCTGTACGGACCGACGGCGGACAGCCGGATCGTCGCGTACAAACTCGAGACCGGCAAACCGTTGTGGGAACGTTCGATCGCCGGAAGCCCCAACGAGATTCTCGCGCTCGACGAGCGGCTGTACGCCGGGTCGACGGACAATTTTCTGTATTGTTTGATGGCCGGGGACGGCCGCATCGACTGGCGGTGGAGAACGGGCGGCGACATCTCGGCGGCGCCGGTTGCAGACGCGCGCGCCGTGTATTTCGTGTCGTTCGACAATGTTCTGCGCGCGCTGAACCTGGCGAGCGGCGGCCAGTACTGGATGAAGCCGCTGCCGTTTCGTCCGACCCTGGGCTTGCTCCTCTCGGGAAGCACCATCGTTGTCGCAGGCCAGTCACCGACGATCAAGACCTTCAACGCCAAGGACGGCGCGCCGGGTGTAGACATCGCCGGGGGTGACGAGGTCACGACGCCGCCTCGCCTGCTCGTCGACCCACGCACGCATTTGCCGATGCTGGTCGTCGTGGCGAGACACATCGTCAATGGCGACAGCGTCTCGTTGAGCATCAGGAGCATCGAACCGGCCGCGACGCCGTTCGCGCCGCTACCGAATCCGATTACGCCCGCGCCGATGCAGGCGACGCGTCCGTAGCGACGGCGACCTTCGCGTCCCGGCTCGCCACGTGCGCCGCGTACAAGGTCAGGTAGGCGCCGAGCGCCGTCAGGCCGAGGTACTCGAAGACGAGCCCGCGCACCACGAGCGCAGCCAACTGCAGCGGAAACACGGCCAGACCGACGAGCGGGACGAACGCGATGAGGCCGACGCCCGACCACGCCAGGGCCGACGCCAGTGTCGCCGCAATCACCAGCCCGACGACGATGCAGAAGAGCGACGCGAGCTCGCGGAACTCGGTTCGAATGAAACGCGCCAGCGCACGAACACCGTCGACGACGCCGACGCGCTCGATACCGATGGCGACCTGCGCGAGCAGGTACAGGAAATTGACCAGCGTCATCCAGGCGACCAGCAGCAGCGCAGGCGCGGCGATGACCTTCCAGCCAATCGTCAACGCGCGACCCGCCGCCGAGCGGTAGCCGTAGACGAGAAAGGCGACGTAGCCGGAGATCGACAGGCTGTAGACGACCATCAGCAGCACACCGAGGACCAGATACGGCCGATACAAACGGGCGCAGCCCGCCGTGAACCGCTCGAGTGTGAACGCCGACGCGCTGCGCACGCTCTCGAGCGTCAGCGCTTCGCGCTCGATCGGCCTGGCCGTCGCGTTCGCCGTCATCATGACTTCGACCGTGCCGCCTTTGACCACGAACATGAGCGCGGATCCACCAAAAAGCGCCAGACAGAAGGCGGTAATGAACGCGACGAGTGCGGTCGGCTCGGACATCAACGCGCTGGCGACCGTCGTGAACATCTCTCGCAGGCCGCCCTGCAGGAGATCGGCGAGGTCTGCGCCCAGGAGAACCGCCACGAGGATCGCGGCGCCGAGCACGGGGACGGTCAGCAGCACTTGAAACGTGGTTTCGGCGACGAGTTGAATCGCGACGACCGGCCAGTTCGCCGCCGTCAAGAGCGCGCCACGCTTGAGCAGATGCTTCAGGTCCACTCGATTTGACTATAACATTTGAGACGCACGGTGGCTTCAATCCTGCGCATCACGCGGGCTGGCGTGGCAGCGTCGATCGCGGTCGGCCTGCTCGGCTGGGCCGCCGAGCGCGCACGATTCGGCGCGACTGATGAAGACGCGCTCGCGCGCGTGCAGATCGAGATTCGCAGCCGCCTCGACGGCGCCGCCAACACGCTCGCGTCGATGGCCGCACGCCTGACCATCTCCCCCGATCGTCTCCGCGCCGCGGCGCGTGACCCCTCGGTGACTCGCGCGCTCTTCGACGACGCCTCCGCCGCGCTGGGCGGTGAACCGGAAGGACGAGCGGGCGTCACGATCTATGGCATGGACGGGGCGCCGCTTGCCTGGGCCGGCCGCGTCTTCGACCTGCCGACGGAGCGGTTGGCCGGACCGGCGGCGTGGTTCGTCGCGCCGGGAGCCAACGGGCCGCGACTCATCCACGTGCAGCCCATCGGGGAACGACCGGTCAGCGCCCGCAGCGCGGCCCGCGGTGGCGCGATCGTCGCCGAGTATTCGCTGCCGACCAAGGAGAACGCGTCAGGCCAGCCCGACACGTTCGTGCTTCCCACGTCGATCGTCCCGGTCAAGCTGCGCCCGGCCGTCGCGGGCGCACCCGCGCCCTCTCGTCAGTTTGCGTTTCTCGTGTCGAGCCGCGCCGGATCGATCTCGGTGGAAGCCGACGTGTCCCAGACCGACCTGGCAAACGCGCGCGCACGATGGCGGGATGGCGTCTGGGCGTCGGTGGTCGGCGTGCTCGCGGTGACGCTGCTCCTCTGGGCGGGGCCGCTTCTGGAACTGCGACGCGGCGCGCCCGATCTCCGCGCATTCCTGGTGCTGACGCTGATGCTGGCCACCACGTGCGTGGCCGCCCTGGTGCTCCTGCTCTCGGCGACTCGGCGAATCGTCCCGCACTCCCCATCCGGATCGCCGTGGGATCTCCTGCTCGTCGCCCTGGCGGCGCTCGGCCTGTCGGCCATCTGCCTCGATCTGGTTGAACGCCGCCGGGTGGCGCAGCCACGCCCGCGGCTCACGCCAGCGCGTCACAGCGAACGCATCGGCCTCCGGCACCTGGTCGCCGGAGCCGCGGCCGCGGGAGTGCTGACGATGTACGAGATCGGCCTGCGACGGATCGTGACGAACACGTCGCTCGACGTGTTGCACTTCTCTCTCCACCCGCTCGAGGCGCAACGCCTCGCCATCGCATTCGGCCTCGTGCTCCTGCACGCCGCGGCCATCTGGGGCGCTGTCGCGACGACCCGTGCCGCGTCGACGTTCGTCCGCGCTCCACGATCGCGGGCAGCGCGATCCTGGGCGGTCTTCGGTTGGACCGTCGGCGCCGCTCTCATCATCGGCCTTCCGGCGACCACGTGGAACGTCCCGATCGTCCCGCTGGTTACTGCGGTCGGCATCGCCGGCGGCTGCGCCGCGATGATCGGCAGCGTCGAACGACGGCTCCGCCGGGCGTCACAGGCCGCGCGCCTGTTCACCTTCTTCCTGGCGCTGCTCGTGCCAGCGCTGGCGACCTATCCGTCGCTGGTGGCGTACGCGATCGACGCCAAGCAGGGTCTCGTCGCCGGCGTTTACGGACCCGAAGTCCTCAGCCAGCGTGAGGACCTGCAGCGCCGTCTGCAACAGACGATCGACCAGATCGATGCCATCCCGTCGCTGTCCGAGTACCTCGGCGGCGCAGAGGGGGCGGCCGCGGCCGACCGGGCGTTCGTTATCTGGTCGCGCACGGATCTCGCGAGTTACCGTCTGACGTCGGCCGTCGAGCTCTACGGGGCGGATGGCGCGCTCGTCAGCCGGTTCGCCCTGCACCTGCCGGAATACGAATACTCGCCGGCCCGATCGCGCGCCGTGTCGTGCACCTGGGAGACCTTGTTCGACGAAGTCTCGGCCTTCGGTTCGAGCGAACGCCACGTCCTCAGGACGAGCCGCGCCATCTGCGAGCGCGGCCGCGTGCTCGGCAGCGTCGTCGTCCGTGTGATGCTCGACTACCGGACGCTGCCGTTCATCTCCACGCAGAGTCCGTATCTCCAGTCGCTCGAACTCGAGCCGCAACCGGCATCCGAAAGCGTCTCGGGCCGCGACATCGAGTTCGCGATGTACGGCTGGAGCCGTGCGCCAATCATCGAATCGCGGACGACCGTCTGGACCTTGCCGGATCAGGTGTTCAGGCGCCTCATCGCCACGCGCGAACCGTTCTGGGACACGCTCGAGCGCGACGACACGCGTTTCCGCGTGTACTTTCTGAGCGACCGAGGCGAGATTTACGCGCTGGGTTACCCGGTGATTTCCTGGCAGGGTCACATCATCAACCTGGCCGAACTGACGCTGCTGGTGATGGTGCTCTACGCCGCCCTGATCGTGGCGTCCACCATCGTCGCGCCCCTGACGGCCCGGGCCCGGGCGAGCGCACGGGCGCTCCTCCGCGAAGTGCGATCCAGCTTTTATCGAAAACTGTTCCTCGCGTTCGTCGCCGGCGCAGTCGTGCCGGTGCTCATCCTGGCCGTGGCGATCCGGACCTACTTCGCGAACGAGCTGACCGCCGGCGGGATCGAGGCGGCGCAGCGGACGGTCACGACGGCCCAGCGGCTGGTCGAGGACTACGCGGCCATCCAGCAGTCCGGATCGACCTCACTGGCCGTGCTCGACGATCAGATCATGGTGCTCGTGTGGCGCGCGATCGACGAAGACGTGAACCTGTTCGATCGCGGCCGCCTGCAGGCGACGAGCGCGCGCGATCTCTTCGCCTCGCTCCTGCTCTCGACCCGCACGCCCGGAGACGTCTACAAGACCATCCTCCTGGACCGCGCACCGACCTTCGTCGGCGACGAACAGATCGGCGACCACGAATACCGGCTCGCAGCGGCTCCCGTCCGCGCCGGCGGGCGCGAGGGTATCGTCACCGTACCCCTGACCAACCGGCGCGCCGCAATCGAGCAGCAGATCGACGAGCTCGACCGGCGCGTGCGGTCAGCGGCCGTGCTCTTCATTGTGCTGGGCGCCGCGATCGGGTACTGGATGGCGGAACGGATCGCGGATCCCGTGAACCGTCTCACCCGGGCCACGAGGCGGATCGCGCGCGGCGAACTGGACGCTCGAATCGCCGCGACCTCGTCGGACGAATTGCGCCGGCTCGTCGAGGACTTCAACCAGATGGCGGCGGATCTGCAACGGCAGCGGACGGAGCTCGAACGAACCCAGCGCCTCGAGGCATGGGCCGACATGGCCCGGCAGGTGGCGCACGATATCAAGAACCCGCTGACGCCGATTCAGCTGTCGGCCGAGCACGCCAGGCGCGTCAACATCGATCGCGGGCGGCCGCTCTCGCCCGTCCTCGACGAGTGCGTCAACGCGATCCTCGGCCAGGTGCGGCTGCTGCGTCAGATCTCGACGGAGTTCTCGAGCTTCGCATCGTCGCCCACGCCGCGACCAGAGCCCACCGACGTCGCCGTGCTCATCGAGGAAGTCGTCGGACCCTATCGTCTCGGCCTCGGCGATCGGATCACCATCGAAACACGCAACGGTGCGCCTGGCGCGATTGCCTTCGTCGACCGCACGCTGTTCTCACGCGCGTTGACCAATGTGATCGAGAACGCGCTGCACGCGATGCCGGGACAGGGGCGCCTGTCGATCACGACCGCGGTGCCGCCGCAGAGTCCGGAGTGGATGATCGTCGAGATCGCTGATACCGGCGTCGGAATGGATCAGGACGCGCTCGGGAAAATCTTCGAACCGTACTTTTCGACCAAGGCGACGGGAACCGGCCTGGGGCTCACGATCGCCAAGCGGAATGTCGAACTGAACGGCGGGACGATCGAGGTTCGGAGCCAGAAAGGCGCCGGCACGACGGTCGTCCTCAGGATTCCGCTCGCGTCGAACATGGGGACGTCAGCGCACGGCTGAATCGCGCGGGGAAGATTCGGCCGGCGCTTCGTCCGCAACCGTGCGCCCGTCCCGATGCTTGAATCGCGTGATGGCGATGCCGATGAACGCGGACGCCAGGTAGGTGTACGCCATCACGACGAGCACGGCCCGCGGATGGGCCCAGATCGCCACGATCGCGCCGGCGATGAGAATCAGCACCGAATATGGACGACGGCTCTGCAGGTCGAACGTCTTGAAGCTGCGGAAGCGAATCGTGCTGACCATCAGCGCGGCGGGAACGAGCACGACCGCCAGCGCCGGCAACGCCGCTCGGTAGTCGACGAGGCCCGATGGGTACGCGTACACGGTTGCCGCGAGCACGCCGGCGGCGGGCGGGCTCGGCATCCCGACGAAATATCGACGATCGAGGCCCGTGCCGCTCTGAATGTTGAACCGCGCCAGCCGCATGGCCGCGGCACTGACATACAGGAAACCCACGGCCAGACCCAGGCGTCCGAGCGGCGACAGCCCCCAGGCATACGTGAGAATGGCGGGCGCCAGACCGAACGAGATGATGTCGGCGAGCGAGTCGAACTCGACGCCGAACGCGCTCTCGCTGCCGGTCATCCGCGCGATGCGTCCGTCGAGCGCGTCGAGCACGAACGCGAAGCCCACGAACGGCGCGGCTGACTCGTAGTCGCCGCGCAGAGTATGAACGATGCAGATGTACCCGCAGAACATGTTGCCGAGCGTGAAGAGGCTCGGAAGCAGGTAGACGCCTCGCCGGAGCCGCGGCCGCGGCCGATCGTCGGAGCGGCGCAGAAACCGAAGGCGCGGACCCTGTATATCCGCCACGATCGTCAGTGTAGCACCGCGATGACGGTTTCCCCGCCGCGGACGGCATCGCCGACCGACACGGCAATCGATGCAGTCACGGGCAAAAACACGTCCATGCGCGACCCGAATTTCATGATGCCGAAGCGATCGCCGGCCCGCACGTCGGCGCCAGGCTGGACACGGCACACGACCCGACGCGCCAGGATGCCGACGATCTGCCTCGCGACGATCGTCTGCCCACCGTGATCGATCCAGATTTCGCTGCGCTCGTTCGTCGACCCGGCATCGTCCCGATACGCGGGCAGAAAACGACCCGGCGTGTAACTGACTTTCGTGATGCGACCGGATGCGGGGATTCGGTTCACGTGAACGTCGATCGGCGACAGGAAGATGCTGACCTGCTGCCAGTCGCCGGGTGGCGCGCCGGGCGCGACGGCGTGGCCGGCGACGAGTACGCGACCGTCAGCCGGTGACAGGACCTGGTGTTCTGCTGCGCGAATCAATCGATCGGGGTCGCGGAAGAAGAAGGCGAAGAAGAGCGCGAGCGCCACGAAGGGGATCGCGAAGACCCAGCCAATCGCGGCGCCCGACACGAGCGCGATAGCAAGCGCACCGCCGATGAACGGCAGTCCCGCGGAGTCGAGGCGCAATCAGCCGTGCGCCTGGGCCGGGGTCTGGCGATGGCGCCGCAAGATGCCTTCCATCCGATCCTTCAACTGGAGCTTGCGTTTCTTGAGGGTGACTTCTTCGACCTGTTCGGGTTCTGAGAGGTAGTGCTTCGCGGTGAGCTCGTGCAGCCGATCTTCGAGTTGGTGGTGCTGTTCAGCGAGAGTGTGGAATTCCTCATCCGTCTTCAGCAGCAACTCCTTCAGACCGGACGTCTCAGCGTTCATACGCCACCTCCTAGGACATCAATGCGCCGAACCTACCACAAGGTTCAGGGGGTTTCAAGCCCGTCGCGCCAGAGGATGAGCGCGTCCTCGACCGGATTCGAGTAGTAGCCCCTGCGGACGCCGGCGATGGAAAATCCGAAATGTTCGTAGAGCAGGCGGGCCGGATCGTTCGATCGGCGCACCTCGAGCGTCGCGCGAACCGCGCCAAGGCGCGCACCTTCGCGCAACACGTGGCCAAGCAGCGCCGACGCGATGCCGTTCCGCCGCAGGTCGGGCAGCACGGCCAGGTTGTTGATGTGCAGTTCGTCGAGGACCCGCCAGAAGGAGCAGAAACCGACGGCGCGCCCGTGCTCGTCGCGTGCGAGAAAACAGAAGGACACGCCGGGGTTCTCGAGTTCCGAGACGTACATCTCGCGCGTCCACGGATTCGTGAACGACGCTTCCTCGATCGCGAGGACGTCGTCAATCTGCTGGGGCGACGTCAGGGCGTCGATCTGCCAACGCATGTTCCCTGGCCAATTCCGCATCCGGACGGCGGACATAGAGGGGTTGAATGCCCGAGGGCGTGACTGTTTCCCCGCGGCGGGCGTGCGCGATCGCGATCTGTCCGATCGCCCCTGCCATCGGCGGCATCGGAAGAATCGGTACGGACCCGACGGCTCGCGCGATGTGATCCCGGTACAACTCGGCGCCGCTGCCGATGAACAACGACGGACCTCGGCCCATCCCGAGCCAGCGATCGAGAACGGCGGCAGGATCTCCAACGGTTGCGCCCTCGATTTCGATCAGACGCGCCAGGCTGAATGGCGGCTCGTCCGTGACGTCGAACAGCGCGGCGAACACCTCGTGCCGATGGCCGTCCATCCAAACGCCTATCCGGTCACCTGCACGCCGCCGGTCGCTCGCCAGGTGGCCGAGCGCGGAAAGCGCCGACACCCCGACCATCGGACGACGGGTGACGAGCGCCAGCCCCTGCATCGTCGCGATCCCGATCCGGAGGCCGGTGAAGGACCCCGGCCCGCTCGCGACGGCGAAGTAATCAATCGCCGACATCGGGACTTCGTGCGCGCCGAGCAGTGCCAGGATCTCGGCGGGCAGCCGTTCGGCGGGTGTGCGCGTCGTCTCGCCGGACGCTTCCGTCACCACCACCGCGCGATCGTCCGCGCGCACGATCGCGATGCTTCCCGGGCGTTCCGTCGTGTCGAGCGCAAGCACGAGCATCAGCGGATTCGACTTCCCTTCTACGGTTGTCACGGGCGCGACGGCCAAAAGGTGCGGCCGAGAGCGGGCCGTGGACTAAACTTTAAGCATATGTCAGCGGCGGCAACGCCCGCGATGCGGCAGTACCTCGACGCCAAGCAGCAGTATCGCGACGCCATCATGCTCTTCCGGATGGGCGACTTTTACGAGATGTTCTACGAGGACGCCCTCGTCGCCTCGCGCGCGCTCGAGCTGACGCTGACGGCGCGCTCGAAGGATGCCGACGGCGGCGGCATTCCGATGTGCGGCGTGCCGTATCACGCGGTCGATGGCTACATCGCACGGCTCGTCAAGAAGGGTTTTCGCGTCGCCATCTGCGATCAGGTCGAAGATCCGCGGAAGGCCAAGGGTATCGTCAAGCGCGAGGTCGTGCGCGTCGTCTCGCCGGGCACGTTGACCGATGCGGGTTATCTCGACGCCCGCGAGCCGGCGTTCATTATGGCGGTGGCGCCGGGCATCGCCGACCGGCGACAGCCGGATCAGGCGCGGCCGACAGCGTCCGCAGAAACGATCGGCGTCGCGCTGCTCGATCTGTCGACGGGCGAGTTCAACGCCGCTGAGTATGTCGGCACCGACGGTCTCCAAGCGCTCGTCGACGAGCTCGCCGTGCTGCGCCCGCGCGAAATCGTCGCGCCGGCTGACCACAACGGCAGCGGCCATCGCCTGCCGCCGGCGCTCACCGTGGTCGGCGTGCCCACGACGATCGTGGATGGATGGACGTTCGACGTCGAATCCGCTCGGCGGGTCCTCCTCGACCAGTTCCGCTCGCACGGCCTCGAAGGTTTCGGACTCGATGGTCACGTCGCGTCCATCGCAGCGGCCGGCGCGCTCGTCCATCACCTGAGGAACACACAGAAGGTGGACCTCGCGCACGTGCGGCACGTGACGTTCCGGCAGCGTGCCGACGCGCTGCTCATCGATCCGACGACTCTGAAGCACCTCGAGATCGTTCAGGGGTCGGAGGGCGGCCGGGAAGGATCGCTGCTCGACGAACTCGATCGGACGATGACGTCGGCCGGCAGCCGGCAGCTTCGCACGTGGCTGCTCCGGCCGCTCGTTGCGCTCGAACCGATTCGCGACCGGCTGGACGCCGTCGAGGAGCTCGCGTTTCGCACGATCGAGCGCAGCCGGCTGCGCGAGTCGCTGAAGGCCGTGCAGGATCTCGAGCGTCTGGTGGCGCGAGCGGCGCTTGGCACAGCCGGGCCGCGCGATCTCGTCGGACTCGAGCGCTCGCTCGCGGTGATGCCGGCGATCCGGACCATCCTGACCGACCTTCAAGCGCCGCTGACCCGCTCGCTCGTGTCGGGGCTCGACGATCTGGCCGACGTGCGGGAGCACATCGCCGCCACGCTTGCCGACGATCCGCCCGTGTTCGCGCGCGACGGCGGGTTCACGCGAGACGGTGTGGACGCCGAACTCGACCAACTGCGGACGGTCAGCCGATCGGGCAAGCAGGTCATCGCGGAGCTCGAAGAACGGGAACGCGCCCGAACGGGCATCTCGTCGCTGAAGGTCCGCTACAATCGCGTCTTCGGGTACTACATCGAAATCTCGAAGTCGAATCTGCACGCGGTCCCGGCCGACTATCACCGCAAACAGACCATCGCGGGCGGCGAACGCTTCATCACGCCCGCACTCAAGGAGTACGAAGAGAAGGTCCTCGGCGCCGACGAACGGATTCTCGAGCGGGAGCTCGAGATCTTCGAACGGCTGCGTGACGCCGTCGCGGCCGAGGCGACCCGAATCCAGGCCACAGCCCGTTCCGTCGCCGCACTCGACGTGCTCGCCACCTTTGCCGATCGCGCGGCCGTGAACAACTACATCAAGCCGCACGTCCACGACGGCGATGAAATGGTCGTCCTCGACGCCCGCCATCCGGTCGTCGAGCGGCGCACGGCGGAATCAGGCGAACCGTTCGTTCCGAACGACGTCACGCTCAACGGCAGCACGCATCAACTCGTCATCCTGACCGGCCCGAACATGGGTGGCAAATCGACGTATCTGCGCCAGACCGCGATCCTGTGCGTGATGGCGCAGGCGGGATCGTTCGTGCCCGCACGCGACGCCAAGTTACCGCTCGTCGATCGCATCTTCGCGAGGGTCGGCGCGTCCGACAACATCGCCCGCGGGCATTCGACGTTCATGGTCGAGATGCAGGAGACCGCGCACATCCTCAATGCAGCGACCACGCGGAGTCTGGTCGTGCTCGACGAGATCGGCCGCGGGACTGCCACGTTCGACGGGCTCAGCATCGCGTGGGCCGTCGCGGAATTCCTCGCCACGCATGCCAGGGTTCGACCGAAGACGCTCTTCGCCACGCACTATCACGAGCTGACCGATCTCGCGGACGCGACGCCCGGCGTCGTCAACTTCCACGTCGCCGCCCGCGAATGGAAGGACGACATCGTCTTTCTGCGGAAGATCGTCCCGGGCCGCTCCGATCGGAGCTATGGCATCCAGGTCGCCCGGCTCGCCGGCCTCCCGCCCGCCGTCATCACGCGCGCCGGTGAGATTCTGAGCGCGCTCGAGCGCGACGAGCTCGCCCGGGGCGGCAGGCCGTCGGTCAGCGGCACGCCGTCGGAGCCCCAGCAGCAACTGGCGCTGTTTCAACGCCCCGTGCCGCCCGCCGACGACCCGATCCGGCAGAAGCTCGCGGATGTGGATGTCGATCGCCTGACGCCTCTCGAAGCGCTGACGTTCCTCGCCGAATTGAAGCGCGAACAATGACCGTCGCGAACCGCCTCAGCCCGCTGGCGGCGGTCATCTCCCTGAGCTGTCTCGCCGGGTGCGCGGCGCGCGCCGACAGTGGCCGCGATGTGCTGGTGGTCGGAGTAACCAGCGGGCCCAACAACCTCGACCCCCGCGTCGGCACGGACGACGTGTCCGCCAAGACTGCGCAACTCGTTTTCAACAACCTGATGACGCTCGACGACCACCTCCGGGTCGTCCCCGATCTGGCCGAGCGGCTCGAGATGCGCGACCCGACCACCTACGTCGTGCTGCTCAGGCGCGGCGTACGGTTTCACGACGGTCACGAGCTCACCTCCGCCGACGTCGTCTATACCTTCAAGAGCCTGCTCGACCCCTCGTTCATCTCCCCTCGCAAGGGAGCGTTTCGGATGGTGCAGACGATCGACGCGATCGATCGCTACACCGTAGCGTTCACGCTCAAGGAACCGTTCGCGTCCTTTCCGGTGAATCTGGTGATTCCCATCGTGCCTGACGGCGCGGGGCCGGGTCTTCGCGATCGGCCCGTCGGCACCGGGCCGTACCGGTTCGTTCGGTACGCGACCGACGATCGGGTCGACCTGGCGCCCTTCGCCGAGTACTTCAATGGACCGCCACGCAACAATGGCGTCGTTCTGAAAGTCGTGCCTGACGACATCATGCGAGGACTCGAGCTGCGCAAGGGCACGATCGACATCGTCGTCAACGATCTGGCGCCCGACATCGTGTACCAGCTGGGACGGGAGCCACAGCTGCAGCTCGTGGAATCGCCGGGCACCGACTACCAGTACATCGGCGTCAACCTCCGCGACGAGATCCTGAGGGATGTTCGCGTCCGACAGGCGATCGCGTATGCCATCGACAAACAGGCCATCATCGACTACCTGCGTCGTGGCCTGGCGGCGCCGACCGCCGGGATGCTTCCGCCCGTGTCGTGGGCGTTCGAGCCGGGCGTCCAAACGTTCGGCTTCGATCCGGGGAAGTCGCGCGCGCTGCTCGACGCGGCCGGCCATCCGGATCCGGACGGCGACGGTCCGGCGCCCCGGTTCCGACTCTCGCTCAAAGTGTCGAACAGCGAGTTCAACCGGCTGCAATCCACCGTCCTGCAGCAGGACCTCGCCGCCGTCGGCATCGCCCTCGACGTCCGGACATACGAGTTCGCGACGCTGTACGCCGATGTGCTCAAAGGCAGCTTCCAGCTCTTCACGTTGCAATGGGTCGGCGGCGCGGTCGCCGACCCCGATATCCTCCGCCGCGTGTTTCACTCCGGTCAGGTGCCCCCCGCGGGCTTCAATCGCGGATTCTTCAACGATCCACGAGTGGACCGCCTCCTCGACACGGCCGCATTGACGGCCGACGACGAGCAGCGGCGGAATCTGTACGCGGAGGTCCAGAAGGTCATCGCCGAACAGCAGCCCTACATCTCGCTCTGGTGCAAGACCAACGTGGCGGTCGCCCGGCGCACGCTGACCGGCTTCCACATCCCGCCGACGGCCGAATTCACCTTCCTCAAAGATGTCACGCAGACGACGAGCAACGCTCGGGCTGCTCGTTAGCATCGCGGCCGCGTGTGCCGTTCGCGCGAGCGCCGCCACGAAGTTCGACCCGGCCCTGAAGTTTCGCGTCCTCCGAACGGACCACTTTCGAATCTACTTCCATCAGCATGCCGACGCCCTGGCAACGCGGCTGGCGGCCGTGGCCGAAGAGACCTGGCGTACGCTGCCGAGGCCGCTCGGCGTGCGTCCGCCGGCGCTCACGCACGTCGTGCTCGCCGACCAGACGGATCTGTCCAACGGGTACGCCACGCCGCTGCCGTACGACACGATCGTCATCTACACGACCGCGCCGCCCGGGGCGGAGTTCGACGCCGACGACTGGCTCCGGCTGGTGTTCGTCCACGAATTCACGCACATCGTGCACCTCGACCGATCCGCGAGCTGGGCACGGGTGGTCCGGGACGTGCTCGGTCGGTCGCCGATTGCGTTCCCGAATCTGTTCCTGCCGACGTGGCAGATTGAAGGTCTGGCTGTCTTCGAGGAAAGCGCCATGCCCGGTCAGGGCCGGCTCCATGCGGGCGACTTTCGCGCGATCGTCGGCGAAGCAGCGCGCGACCGACGGTTTGAGCCGCTCGACCGCGTCAACGGCGGCCTGACCGACTGGCCGAGCGGTCAGGCGGCGTATGCGTACGGATCCACATTTCATCAGTACCTCGCGGATCGCTTCGGCGTCGAGAAGCTCGGCGCGCTGGCCGACGCGACAGCGCGACGCGTGCCGTACACGGCGTCGCCTGTCTTCTCCAAGGTCTTCGGCAAATCTCTCGATACGCTCTGGCGCGAATATCAGGGCGCGGCGGAATCGGCGGCTGCCGAGTCGATTGGTGACGATGGCGCGTCCCGACTGACGAAGGGCGGCTTTGTGACCAACGGGCCGCGATTCGAGTCGAAAGGTTGCCCGAATTGCGGCGAGGGGATCTTGTACGCCGCGCGAACGCCAGATGGCTTCCCGAGCCTCAACCGCGTCGGGACCAACGGGGGAACACCGACCATGATCGCCGAGCGGTACTTCGGTTCGACGACGGCCATCGGACCGGATGCGGTGTTCTTCGATCAACTCGAGATCGCGCGAAGTGTCGCGCTGACCGGAGACCTCTACGTTCTGTCCAGAAAGAGCCGGCACATCGCGCGACTGACGTCCGGGGCGAGGCTGCACGATCCGGATCTCTCGCCGGACGGCACGACGATCGCCGCGGTGCAGGAACACGACGGTCAACGTGATCTGGTGCGCGTGACGAACCTGGCTGGACGTCCCTCGATCGAGGTGATCCTGGCCGCGGCCGATACGCAGTTCAACGCTCCGCGGTGGTCGCCCGACGGACACACAATCGCCGTCGAGCGGCATCCCTTTGGGGCGGATCCGGAGCTTGTCGTCGTTGACGTCGCCACGCGGGAGGTGCGCGTGGTGGCTGGCGCAACGGGCACCCGCATCGTGACACCGAGCTGGCGGCCGGACGGTCAGGCAATTCTCGCGGCGGTTGCCGTCGGAGACGGGCCCTTCAACATCCACGAATTCTCACCCGGCACGCCAGGCCACCCGCACCAACTGACCCATGTGTCCGGCGGCGCGACGTGGCCTGAGGTCTCGCCGGACGGCCGGACGATCGTTTACGTCGGCTATTCGTCCGATGGGTTCGATCTTTATTCGATGGCGTACCCGGACGAAGCACCAACGGTTTCAATCGAGCCCGCGAGGCCCGCCACTCCACTGGCGCTCTCGCCAGTGGTTCCGACGCCGTCGCGATATTCGCCGCTCCCGACTCTGGTGCCGACGTCGTGGGCGCCGATCGTCGAGTGGGACAGCGACCAGGTCCGCCTGGGTGCGGCGACATTTGGCGTGGACGTGCTCGGCTATCATGCGTGGACGGCGGCCGCGACCTGGCTCGCGTCCGCGCCCAACGGTGCGCCGACGCCGGACCGCGCCACACCCGACTGGTTTGCGTCCTATGCCTACGATCGCTGGCGTCCGACGCTTTTCCTGGCGGCTTCGTCGGAGACGTCGTTCTTTGCGGGCCCCGCCACGCCGGCGGGCACGCCGTCAACGGCCACCGATCGGGAGCTGCAGCTTGAAGCGGGCGTCGTGCTGCCACTCCTTCGCGTCCGCCACCAACACCAGGCGTTCGCGAGCCTGTTTCGCGCCAGGGACGAGTACACGCTGGCCGACGAACGCCGCACATCGGTGGACCGAGCATCCATTCGCACCGCCTGGCGCACGAACACAGCGCGAACCTACGGGTACTCCATCAGCCCGGAAGCGGGTGTCACGCTGGGCGCGACGGTCGAACTCGTCCGACAGGCACTCGGCGCCGACGGCGATGCCACTATCGCAACCGGCGATGTGCGCGCGTACGTTCCCGGCTTCCGGCCCCACGACGTCATGGCCGCGAGAGCGGCCGGCGGTGTGTCGAGCGGCGACCGCACCGTCGGCCGGACGTTTCTCCTTGGCGGATCGGCCCCCGACGTCAGCGTTGTCGATTTCGGCAGCAGCGCGATAAGTCTGTTACGCGGCTTCCCGGCCGACAGTTTTGCCGGAAGCCGCGTCGCGCTCGCCAACCTCGAATATCGCTTCGCTCTCGGCAGACCGCAGCGTGGCGTCGGCACCTGGCCGATCTTCCTGCACACGATGCACGCTGCCGCCATCGCCGACGTCGGCCACGCCTGGACGAATACGTTCGACGCCTCGGCAATCAAGACGTCACTCGGTGCAGAGCTGTCGGCAAACGTCGTGGCCGGCTTCTACTATCCATTCACTGCCACGGTCGGCATCGCGCACGGGCACGATGGGCGCGGCACGCGTCCTGACGGCACGGTGGTCTACTTCCGAGTCGGTCGTTCCTTCTAGCGCGCGAGTGGCGAACGTTCGTTCGCCTTATAATGTGGCGCGCATGAAGAAGAAGTCCCGCTTTCTCGAAACGCCGATCATGCCGTTCACCATCGAAGCCGGCCTCTCGGCCGATGCGGTCGTCGAACGCATGGAGCGGATCTCGTTTCAGGGGCGGAATCTCGCGACGGCTCGTCGTATCTGGGAAAAGATGCTGCGCGACGACGTGACGATCCTCATGGGCGTGGCGGGTGCGCTGTCGGCCGGCGGCCTCCGGATGGTGATCGCCCATCTCGTGCTGAACCGCTATATCGACTGCCTTGTATCGACGGGCGCGAATCTTTATCACGACCTCCACGAAACCCGCGGACAGCATCACTACCTGGGATCAGCACTCGCCGACGATGCGGCGCTCGCTGAGGATCGGATCGATCGCGTGTACGACACGTACGCGAGCGAAGAGGAATTCATCGGCAACGACAACTGGATTGCCGCGTTCGCCTCGACGCTCGAAAAGCGTGCCTACACCAGCCGCGAGTTCCTCTATCTGCTCGGCGGCCATCTGTGGAAGACCACGAAGCGAGACGGCATCCTGACGGCGGCGTTTCGAGCCAGCGTTCCGATCTTCTGCCCCGCGATTGCCGACTCGTCGATTGGCATGGGTCTGTCCCAAGCGCGCCAGAAAACACCTGGAACCGGCGTGATCGACATCATCGGCGATGTCGTCGAATCGGCAAACGTGATCATCCAGCGTCCGCGAACGGCGTCAGTCGTGCTGGGTGGAGGCACGCCAAAGAACTTCATCAATCAGGCGAGCGTGCAGGCTGAGTTCTACAGCGACGAGGTCACCGGCCACCGGTTCGCGCTGCAGATCGTGACGGATGTGCCGCACTTCGGCGGCGCGTCGGGGTCCAGCCTGGAGGAAGCGCAAAGCTGGGGCAAGTTGTCGGTGGAATCCGACAAGGTCTCGGTCCAGGCCGATGCGACCATCGCGCTGCCGATGCTCGTGAGCGCGCTGGCGACGAGCGCCGGCAAGCTGCTGCCCAAGCGCAAGAAGCCGGTGTTCGACATGAAAAAGCACCCGATGACGATCGACGGAAGGCCCGTGCGCTCGGACAGATTCGAGGACTGAATGCCCAGGACCGATCCCTTCACGATCGCCGTCGTGCAGGATCACGCGAGCCGGGATGCGGCCGACAACGTCCGGCGGGCCGAGCGGCACATCCGATCGGCCGCTCAGCGTGGCGCGCAGATCATCTGCCTCAAAGAACTCTTCAACGCGCCGTATTTCTGCAAGTCGCAGCACGCCGATCGTTTCGACCTCGCCGAACCGGTGCCGGGACCGACGACCGACGCGATGCAGCGTCTCGCGCGGGAACTGTCGGTCGTGCTCATCGTCCCAGTGTTCGAGCGGCAGGGCCCGGGCGTCTATCGCAACAGCGCCGCGGTCATCGACGCGGACGGATCGCTGCTCGGCGTCTATCGCAAGATGCACATCCCGGACGATCCCCTGTTCTACGAGAAGTACTACTTTGCGCCGGGCGATCCCAAGGGCTTCCGTGTCTGGGACACACGCTACGCCACCATCGGCGTGCTGATCTGCTGGGATCAGTGGTACCCGGAAGCCGCGCGGATCACGAGCCTGCTCGGCGCGCAGGTCCTTTTCTATCCGACCGCCATTGGATGGCATCCCTCGGAAAAAGACCAATGGGGTGCCGCGCAGGTCGACGCCTGGCGAATTATGCAGCGCAGCCACGCGATTGCGAATGGCGTCTACGTGGCATCGCCGAACCGCATTGGACACGAAGACGAGCCGGGCACCAACGGCATCACATTCTTCGGTCATTCCTTCATCGCCGATCCGTTCGGTCGCTACCTGGCCGAAGCCGGAGAAGAAGAAAGCGTTCTCGTCGCTCGCTGCGATCCCGCGTTGATCGAGGACGTCCGGCGCAACTGGCCGTTCCTCCGCGATCGCCGGATTGACGCCTACGGTCCGATCCTCGAACGCTACCTCGCCGGATGACCGCCGATCACCCGCGGCCTCGCCGGCGAATGCCGGCCGAATGGGAGCCTCATCGCGCCACGTGGATCGCCTGGCCGCATTTCGAGCCGGACTGGCCGGGCAAGCTCGCGCCGATTCCGTGGGTGTACGGCGAAATCGCGCGAGTGCTCGCCGACTTCGAGCCGGTCGATGTCCTCTGTCACTCCGAAGAGGTCCGGGAAAGCGCGCAGGCCATCCTGCGCGCGCACGCGGTGCGCGCCGATCGCGTGCGCCTGCATCTGGTCCCGACCGACCGCACGTGGCTGCGCGACAGCGCGCCGACGGGCGTCGTCGATGACGCCGGCCACGTGTCGCTGGTGAACTGGGCGTTCAATGCCTGGGCGAAGTACCCGAACTTCGGACTCGACTCGAAGGTGGGATCCGAAATCGCCCGTCTCACCGGCCTCCCGCGTCTCGAGCCCCGTCGCGCGAGCGGCGAACGCATCGTCCTCGAAGGGGGCGGCATCGAAGTCAACGGCCGGGGGCTCATGCTCGTCACCGAGGAATGGCTGCTCAGCGAGGTTCAGGTTCGCAACCCGGGGCTGACGCGATCCGACTACGCGCGTGTGTTCGAGGAGTGGCTGGGCATCACGTGCACGATCTGGCTCGGCGAAGGCTGCGTGGGAGACGATACGCACGGTCACGTGGACGACATCGCGCGCTTCGTCACGCCGGACACCATCGTGCTGGCCGTCGAAGATGACCCCGCCGACGCGAACTACGCGAAGTCGCAGGACAACCTGCGCCGGCTCGAACTCGCGCCGCGCGATCCCAGGGTCGGACATCTGCGCGTGATCACGCTGCCATTTCCCCGTGCGGTGGTGATGGCCGGCGAGCGGTTACCGGCGAGCTATGCGAACTTCTATATCGGCAACGGCGTCGTCGTTGTGCCGACATTCAACGACGCCAGGGACCGCGTCGCGCTCAACACGCTGGCCGACCTGATGCCGCAGCACCGCATCATCGGTCTGCACGCGGTCGACCTGGTCTGGGGACTGGGGACGCTCCACTGCCTGACGCAGCAGGAGCCGCGCGGGACCGGGGAACGCTCGTCGTCCGCCGCCGTGTAATCAGGACGCTTTCAGCGTCTCCAGCTCGCGTTTGGCATCGCCGTTGTACGGCGAATCGGGAAACTCCTCAACGAGGCGATTGAACGTCTGCTGGGCCTCGGTCCGCTTCCCGGCATCGAGGTACGCGCGACCGAGCTGCATCAGGATGCCGTCCACGGGGAGCGGACCATCCTTGCGCTGCGACAGATCCTGAAAGGCCTTGATGGCCTGATCGGTACTGGCCGCCTCGGACCTGCGCTTCGGCCAGGCCGAGACGCGCCATCTGACCGTAGATGCCGCTGTCGCGGTCGATCACCTGCTGGTAGATGCTCGCCGCTTGCGCGGGACTCCCGAGCGCCATCCACGTCGCGCCTTCCTGGTACCGCGCGTACAGACCCGCATCCGTTGATGGATACGCATCGGCAGCGGTCTTCAACTTCGTCAACGCCGACTGCGCGCGCTCGCGCTCGGTCGCGAACCGCAGGCCCTGGGATGGTGTACCGGGCGCGGGTGGCGGGCTGATTGGGGCGTCAAGAACAACGATGGCTTCGGCCAGGAGCGCGTGGGCCTTGCTCTGGACGCGCTCGCGCCAGGCGATGTAGCCGATCGCGACGGCGCCGACCAGGACCGCGATCCCCACGAACATCGTCGTCTCGCGGCGGCGGCCTTCGTAGGCCTCGCGAGCGAGGCGCGCGAGGTTCTGGAGCTCGTTTTCCTTCAGGTGATGACGTTCGACTCGCTTCATGACTCCAACCGGCAGCTGGTGGCACAGGGCGCGCCCCTGTACGGCAGCACAACGGCCAATTGTCGACCATTTACCAGGGAAAGTCCACGCGGCAGGAATTCCTGAATCGCAGATGGCAGATTGCAAAAGGCAGATTGCTCACGCCAGACGCGGAACGCGAAGGCTTCAGCGAGCAGAAGGTCGACCGGGTAATGTGGCGCGCCCGGCCGGAATTGAACCGGCGGCCCCCCGCTTAGGAGGCGGGTGCTCTATCCGCTGAGCTACGGGCGCGTGTGGTGTTGACGATTGACGATCGACCCAACCTCAATAGTACACATTGAACTGGGCTGCGGGCACATCGTTCAGTCCACCCCACGTGCGCATCACAATCGTTCCCGTCAGACCCGTCTTGATCACGAACGTGCCGGCGCTTGCGCCGCGGCGCCACACGGCGAAGTCGGACGCGCCGTCGCCGTCAAAATCTCCGGATACGTATTGATCGGACATCAAGCCCAATTGGCCGCGGCGATCGCCGACGACGCGCTGTCCGCGAGCACCAGACCAGAATACTCGGGTTCCGTGCGATCACCCGTATGACCGCGTAATCCGTCCGACCGTCACCGGTGAAGTCGACCGGCACCTTTGACACCGCCGAGACACCGTCAGGCCCGCAACGGCGAGGACGAGCACGCCGAGACCCCAGAGACGACGCCTGTGACCGGCCATCTGGAACCCCCTGTCGACTGCGGCGTAGCTTCGCAGGAGTCCGGCACCGTCGCAAAGGCTTTGGGAGCGCCCGCCAGGCGTCCTCCTTCTGCAGCCTCTGCGCCGGCACGCCGATACACGTCTGGATGGACGAGTCCGTGTGGACGTTCCGGCGACGAAGCGAGTCACTGCTGCTGCGGCGTGAAGAAACGCCCAGCGGTGTGAACTTGCTGGTCATCGAAAACGGCACGTGCCGCTCGTTCGCGTTCACCGACCTCGATCGACTGGTCGCCTTTCAGAGTGATATGGAGGCGTTCCTGGTCCGGACCGGGTGGACGTTTTCCGCTTTCGCGCCCGACCGTCGACATGGCCGCGACCGCCGTCAGATGCCGAGGATGACCGAGCGCCGCCGGTGGTGGACCGACGGCCTTCCCGACGACTCGCGTTAGCGACGGGCTGACGCGTCGCGCTGCCGTCTTCCTGGATCTAGCGGCGAACGAGCCGCAAATCACGAGCGGCCGCCGCTCGCTCCCCGACGCCGGGCTCCGCGGCATCCGTGCGCGCGACGGCATGCAGCGCGGTCGCGATGTGCGGCGCGATCATCTGAACTACGCGAGCGCGTTTGTCGCTGAAGGCTTCCGCGTGCGACGAGTAGAGCGTCAGCACGCCTACGAGCGATTCGCCCGTCAGGAGCGGAACGCTCGAGCAGCTGCGCAGCGCCGGCGTCGCGCGCTCGCCAAGGCCCTGAAGGTCAAGCGCCGCGTCCGAGTTCACGATGGCCTGCCGGCTGGCGGCCACCCAACCGCTGAGGCGTTGGCCGACGGGAATCGACACGCCGCGCAGCAGATGTGCGGCCGGGCCGAAGGCGTCCGCGACTCGCAGCTCGGTTCGCCCGCTGTCGAGCAGATAGAACGCACCCGAGGCCGCCGGCACGAGTTCGGCAATCAGGCTGGACGACAACGCGACAACGTCCGCGACGCTGCCTTCGCCGCCCGCAATGCGCGCGAGGTTGACGAACGCGAGACCGTCATTCGACAACGGCGGCGCCGGAACCGTTCGTTCTGGCGGGTCGACCGGCGCCGTCACGTCGGATCGGGATTCCGAAATCCTTCTGAGCACGTCGCGTTGTGCCGGTGAGTCCACGCCTGTGGTCTCGATCTGCTTGTAGACCGACACGAACGTGTCCACGACGCGCGGGTCGTACATCGTCCCGCGACAATCGCGGAGAATGCCGAGCGCAGCCTCGTCGGTCATCGCGCGACGATATGGCCGGTCGGACGTGAGCGCGTCGTAGCAATCGACCACCGACAGGATTCGCGCGCCGATTGGAATGGCCTCCCCGCGAACGCCGCGCGGATAGCCGCTCCCGTCCCAGTTCTCGTGATGGCAGCGCACGATCGGCACGACCGGGTACGGAAACTTCACGAGCGAGAGGATGTCAGCGCCGACGTCCACGTGCAGCTTCATCTTCTCGAACTCGGATGCCGTGAGCTTCCCCGGCTTGTTCAGGATGTGCTCGGGGACGGCCAGCTTTCCGGTATCGTGCAGCAGCGCCGCCGCCTTGATGGCTTTGATCGAATCCTCGTCTTCGACGCCGAGCGCGTTGGCCAGCGCCACCGCGTAGGCCTGCACGCGCCGCACGTGACTGTGCGTCACGTCGTCTTTGGCGTCGATCGCCATGGCGAGCGTTTCCACGGTGGACAGATACAGGCGATCGAGATCGACCAGGTGTCGGCGGGCGTCGGTCAGGCGACCGAACGAGGATCGCAGCGTCAGATAGAACACCGCGACGAGCGGCAAAACCATGATCGCGGCGGCGAGGCTCACCTGCTGGATGAGCAGGATGAGGCAGAACGCCGCGGACGCGGCGGCCAGATAGCTCACCGACACCCACATGAAGTGCCGCTTCCAGATCTCGAAGGCGGACTGCCGAGAATCGAGCGCGACCGCGAGCGCCGTCAGGCCGGAATTGAAAACGAAGTAAACCACCGCGAGCGCCATCAGCGGCAACGCCAGTCTGGCCACGCGCTCGTGGCCCAGGCCCAGGGGCGCGACATCCGCGAGGAGAAAGCATGTTTGCGCACCGGCCCAGAGCGACAACGCGGGCGCGGCCACGTTGAACGCCATGCGGCGCGGTGGATCCTTCTTGCGCAGTGAGACGACGAGACTGTCGGCGGCGATCGCGACTGCGGCGGGTCCCGGCCCGAAGAGCACGGCCGTCGTAATGAAGAACGTGTCGTTGACCGAGATCGTCGCCGACACCGACGCAAAGTCGAGCTTGAAGGACCCGGCGACGATGGCGAGCGCCGCGAAGACGAGCCACCAGGGCGGCGTGGGATCGCGAAGAACCGCCGCGAGCGAGAACGCGATGACCACCCCGCCGAGGGCGTAGACGAGCCAGAGATATGCGCGCAGCCTCACGGGCGCCTACCGCGGATCGAGCGCCGTCATCGTGGTATCCGTGCTGGTGCCCCAGAGTATCTGGTCTCCGTCTGCGGATGTCCCCCAGAGAATCTGTTGCCCCTGAGGGTTGTAGATCGTCGTCCCCCAGAGAATCTGCTGATCGGTCGTCCAGCCTGCGACCTCGCCCCAGAGCAGCCGGGACGCGGGGACCTGCGCGAGCGGATTGAGAAGCCCAAGGAGGTTCAGGTCGCCGACGTGCAGCAGCGACGGATTCGAGCCATACCAGCGGCAACTCGAGCAGCGACAGGAGGCGCATCCCCAGGCCGCCGTACATCCGATACGCGAGTGACCCGGCATCCCAAAAGACAACGCCGCTTGCGTTGCTGACGACGTTCCCGACGGTCGTGTTGAGGACGACGCCGAGCCCGTTCGCCGCAATCTTTCGCGACCCCCAGAAGTTCGCGTTCCCCGCGCCGGCGCCCATGAGGCCGCCGTCGTTCATGTAGGTCGCACCGGCCTGCAGGGCCAGCTTCACCTGCGCTGGACTGAGATTCGGCACGCCCTGCAAGAGCAGTGCGGTCGCCCCGCTCACCATCGGCGCCGACATGCTCGTGCCACTGAGCTGCATGTAGCTGTTGGCGCCCGCGCCCGCCTTGTGCAGATACGAATAGTGCGAGGGAAGGTACGACCCGGTTGATTCGAGTGAGACGATTTTGTTGCCCGGCGCCGCGAGATCGGGCTTGACCGCGAAGTCGTACCTGGTCGGCCCGCGCGAGCTGTAGGTCGCGACCGTGTCGTCGTTGCGCCTGGCAGTGCCCTGCGTGTTCGTGGCCCCGACGGTAATGGCCAGCGGCGAGTTGCCAGGCGACATGACGCCGCCCAGGATCGGTGTGCCGTCGGCGGCGACGCCGGCGTTCCCCGCCGACGCGACGACAACGATACCGGCGTTCACCGCGCGGGCGACCGCCTCGCAAAGCGGATCGGTCGCAGACGGTTCGACGACTGGATGCCCAAGCGAGAGATTCATCACGCGAATGTTGTATTTCTCGCGGTTCTGAACCACCCAGTCGATGCCGGCGATGACATCGCTCGTCAGGCCGCTGCCATCGTCGCCGAGCACACGCACGTTGACGAGCTGCGCGCCAGGCGCGATACCACCGGCGTAAAGGGGGGTGACGCGCGAAGCCGGCGTCCCGACGCCCGCGATGATGCCAGCGACGTGCGTGCCGTGGCCGTACTCGTCCGCCGTCGACGGGTCGTCCGACACAAAGCTGACGGCCGCGACGACTTTCTTCGCAAGTGCGGGATGTGCGGTATTGATCCCTGAGTCCACGACGGCGACCACGATGCCCTGGCCAGTAACGCCGGAGACGTTGCCGAGGCCCAGGAGGCCGCCCTGGGTCCCCGCCCAGACCTGATCGGCTCCACTGGCCTGCACGGACACGGACATCGAGGTGCGGACTACGAGGTCACCTGAAAGATGATCAACGCTGACGTCAGCTGCCAAGTTCGCCAGGTCGTGGCTGTCCGCGGCGAACACCGCGCCGTCACTGAGCCGCCGCAGAATCTGGAGGCGATGACGCTGCGCGAGAGCGGCGATCGTTTCGGGAGACCCGTGAACAATCACGCGGGCTTTCGACGAAGTCGCTCGCGCCTGATGCGCCACGAGATCCGCCGACAAGAGCGCCTTATGTTCCCCGGTCGATCCTCGAAGGGCGAGTGCAGACGCCGCGACAAGAAACGCAGCAATCGGAAGCTTCACTCTGGACAAATTGATGGGCATGAGATGACACCAACGCCAACAAAACGACTCGCACGTCTGGCTGGCAAGGCGAACGCCAGACACCTCGCGCGTGACACTATGCCAACTAACTAATTGAAGGCTCTAGACTTGTTGACGATATGACGCCTGCAGATAAACTCGTCATGGCTCGTTTCAGAACACACGACCGGCGCCTAACAGGACTCGAATCGCGTTCTTCTCGTTGATTTAGCGGTGCTTACGGCTTGAGTGCCGTTTGAGAGCAGCGAAGCGTCAGAATCGCACAGCGCGGATTATGATCCGCCGAGCGCCTGGAGGCTTTTCGCGATCGTCACGTACTCGGCGTATCGCCGCTGATACAACTCGAGCTTTTCGTTCTCGATGACGTCGAGGGCTGCGCGTATCGCCGCAGTCACCGGCGCGCCCGCCTCGGGCTGCGCCGCAGCCGCCCTCCGTTTGAATTCGACGTCATGGCTTCGTTCCCACGCAAGCCAGTCGGTCGTCCACCGCGCGTGTGCGTGGCGAACGATCTCGCTCGAAAACGGAAACGCGGCGCCGCCGGCGCGCTCGATAGCGGCAAACTCGTCGGGAAACAGTGCCCGCGCGGTCTGCGCAACCGGTTGCCAGGCCACGATCACACGCGGGTCCTCGGCGGCGGCCACAATGGCCGGCGCAAACGCGCTCACGATCGCGAGCTGACGACTCCGCACGTCTGTCCCCAGGCTGGACGGCGCCACCGTTCCGGCGGAGCACGGCCCAGGCAATCACGCCGGCGCCCACGAGAATGGCGAACGGGGTGAGCATGAAGCGGCCTAGTACTTCAGAATCGACAGGACGTTCTCGCCTTCGAGTTTCTTCCGGCCGCCAAGTTCAACGAGCTCGATCAAGAATGCCAGCCCGGCGACGGTCCCGCCGAGGCCCTTGACGAGGTCCGTCGTGGCGCGAGCGGTCCCACCCGTCGCCAGCAGATCGTCGACGATGAGGACACGTTGACCACGACTCACGGCGTCGGAATGAATCTCGAGTGCATCACTGCCATATTCGAGATTGTAGCTGGCCCTGATGGTGGACGACGGCAGCTTGCCCGGTTTTCTGACGGGCGAGAATCCAGCACCAATGCGATCCGCCACCGCCGACCCGAAAATGAATCCGCGGCTCTCGATGCCGACCACGATATCGATGTTCGCATCGCGGAACGGACCGGCGAGGCTGTCGATCGCAAGACGAAGTCCCTTGGGATCCTGCAAGAGCGTCGTGATGTCGTAGAAGAGGATGCCGGCTTTTGGGAAATCTGGAACGTGCCTGATCTTCGTCTTGAGTAGATCCATGGTCATCTGATCGAGAAACCCGTGTCCCGGCCGCTCGGCATTTCTTCTTCCCTGACGACCTCACTCACGCGCGCGCCTCGGGGGCCATGCTGCAACGCGTGCTCGAAACGATCGAGCGCGGACACCTCGCCCTCCGCGACGACCTCGACCCGACCGTCCGGCAGGTTTCGCACCCAGCCATGCAGGCCCTCGCGCGTGCCGACCGCCTCTGCAAAAAATCGGAATCCAACGCCTTGCACGCGCCCGCTGACCAGAAAGCGCCTCGCGACGCGCATATACGGAAGAGTCGGTATGATAGCATGCGGATTTTGGAGCACCCTCCGCCCGAGTGACCGAGAGATCAGCATTTCCGACCTTCAAGCGCCTGCTCCTGGGTCGGCCGATTCCGTCACATCTGGCGCACCACGAGCGCCTGTCGCGCGTGACCGGACTCGCGGTTCTCTCCTCGGACGCGTTGTCGTCGGTCGCCTACGCCACCGACTTCATCGTCGCGACGTTGATCGTCGCCGGCACCTCGGCTCTCGGCTATGCCATTCCCATCAGCGTCGTCATCACGTCACTCCTGGCGATCGTCGCGTTCTCGTATCGGCAGACGATCCACGCGTACCCCACCGGCGGCGGCGCGTATATTGTGGCGAAGGAAAATATCGGCATCGGCGCCGGCCTCGTCGCGGCGGCTTCACTGCTCGTCGATTACACACTGACGGTGTCGGTCAGCATCTCGGCAGGCGTCCTGGCGATCACGTCTGCATTCCCGTCGTTCGTGCCTTATCGCGTCGAACTGTGCCTGGTCTTTCTCGCTCTTCTGACAGTGGGGAATCTTCGCGGGATCCGCGAGTCGGGACGCAATTTCGCAGTGCCTACGTACTTTTTCGTCGCCAGCATCTTCACGCTCATCCTCGTAGGTCTGTATCGGTACGCGACGGGCACGGTGGTGCCCGTTCAGGTCCATCTTCCCCCCGAAACTGGAACACAGCCGCTGACAATGCTGCTGCTGCTGACGGCCTTCGCGAACGGCTGCACGGCGATGACGGGGGTCGAAGCGGTATCCAACGGCGTGCCGGCATTTCGTCCCCCCGAAGCGAAGAATGCGGCCGCAACACTGGTGGCGATGGCCATTTTGGCCATTCTGATGTTCTTCGGCATCACATTTCTGGCGCACGCGTACGGCGTCGTGCCGACGCATCTCGAGTCAGGCATCTCGCAACTGGGCCGCGCGCTCTTTGGGAGCGGAACCATTCCGTACTACCTCGTGCAGGCCGCCACGACGCTCATCCTCGTGCTGGCGGCGAACACGGCGTACGCCGACTTCCCGCGGCTGGCGTCGATCGTGTCGCGCGATGGGTTTCTGCCGCGCCAGTTCATGAACCAGGGCGACCGCCTCGCGTTCTCGAACGGCATCCTCGTCCTCTCGTCGTTCGCGGCCGTCCTCATCGTTGCATTCCGCGGGGTCACCGAATCGCTGCTTCCGCTCTACATGATTGGCGTGTTCATCTCCTTCACGCTGTCCCAGGCCGGCATGGTAATCCACTGGCGCAAGACGCGCGAGGCCGGATGGAAGACCAGCGCCATCATCAACGGCTTCGGCGCGATCGTGACAGGCATCGTGCTTCTGATCGTCTCGGTCACCAAGACTCTCGAGGGCGCGTGGATCGTTCTGCTGCTCATCCCGATCATCATCGCGATTTTCAAGGCCACCCGCCGGCACTACGATCACGTCGCGGCGCAACTGACTCTTCGAGGCTACGAGCCTCACGCGCGCCGCCACAACACGGTTCTGGTCCCGATCGGCGGCATCCAGCGCGCCGTCGTCGAGGCGCTGCGCTACGCCGAAACGCTCTCAGACGATGTCCGCGCGGTCTTCGTGGATGTAGACTCGGCCGCCACCGACCAGGTAAGACGCGCTTGGGACACGTGGGGTGGCCGAGTGCAGCTCGTCGTCCTCGAATCGCCGTTCAGGTCGGTCATGGAGCCACTGCTCGAGTACATCGAGCAGGTCGAGTCCGAGCGCACGGACGACTACGTCACAGTCATCCTGCCCGAATTCGTGCCCGCGCGCTGGTGGCAGCACCTGCTCCACAATCAGCGGGCGCTGCTCATCAAGGGCGCGCTACTCTTCCGGCCGAATACCGTCGTCACCAGTGTGCCGTTTCACCTGGCCCAATAGCGCGCCCGCGGCATGGTCCCTGAGCACCATCGGCGAGGCAGAACATGGACCGTGGGAGCGCACAATTCACGAGCTCGAAGCGGTACGGGGAACAGCCCTATAATCGCCTGTTTGTTTTAGTGGGGGAAAAGGCCCGTGTTTGCGGGCCTTTTCTGTTGTTGGAGCATCGTTTGGCTAACGGATGGCTAACGCGCCTCATCGATGACATCGTGGTCCGCCGTCCGGTTCTCTGGGGGGCGGTCCCGTCGGCGTGCCGGCGCTGCGGGGCCAGCTTCACGGTTCGGCTGCGGGGACGGGGCGGATGCTTCTGCTCGTCTCGCTGCCGGGGCCGATGGCATCAGGCCCGGCGCGAGGCGGCGCTCAGTGAACTTGAACAGGTCGTCGTCCGCGCGGCGGCGCTGATTCGCGAACTGCGCGGGTCAACCGAATGACCGGCAATGATGCCCCCCACACGAGTCGCAACTCGCCGAACTCGGGAATCTCCTCGCGAAGGACTTCGGTCAGTCCCGTGTGCAACATCAGCGAGGCACCCGCGCACTCGCAGCACGATCCGCTGAACCGGATACTGACGCAGTTCTCGCGTATATCGACGAGTTCGACGTCCGAGCCGTCTGCCTGGAAGGCGGGCCGGATCCGATTGAGAACGGCTTCAATTTGTGCGCGTTTGATCATGCCACCGCCCCTCTCGTCAGTTGCGCATAGGAGTAATGCGGCGCGTCAGTCGCGGAGCGGCAGACAGGCATGGACTCTCGGAAGCTGAACAGGAGGGTGAACTCGCTCGCGAATCCGGCAAGCCACACGTTCACGCCTGCGTGCTCGGCATAGGCACGTGCCATCCTGTCCGCCTCCGCGATCGTCGGGTAGCCGAACTGGTCAGGCCCCGGAAAGGAACTGAGAACCATCAAGGGCTTCGCGTCCGATGTGTGACCCCGACGGACTACAACATCGCAAATCTCGGGACTGCCAACACTGACCATGTTGCCCTCTCGCAAGACTGACGTGGGCTCTCAAACAGCGGTCGCGGCCGGAGTTGAACGAATTCCCGGAATCTTAGCGGCACCACGCTGAGGGCGCTGTTCAATTCGGCACACGATCCGGCGTGCTGAGGAAGATGCGAGTTGAACGCGAACAGACGATAAGGATGGAGACGATGACGATGCGGAAGTTATTTGAGGACGTCTCGCGAGAGTGCGCGGACTGCCACGCGCCGTACACGTGGCGGGCGTCCGACCAGAAGTATGCCGACCAGCAAGGCTGACTGCCGCCGAAGCGGTGCCCGCGCTGCCGCGCGGCCGTAAAGGCCCGGCTCCGCGAGCGGAACCAGTCTGCCTCGTGACCCTGCTGCCGACAGCCATCTGGCGATGGTTATGTATAGCTGTAGGTATATAATTGGAGCACCATGACGCCGACGAAGAAACTGGTCGCCCTCCGGTTCGACCTCGACCTGATCGCCGGGCTCGAAGAGGTGAAGCGCCGGACCGGCGCGCCCGTTGCGGAGCAGGTCAGGCGCGCGGTGGCCGCGTGGCTGGCTTCTCAGGACATCAAGACAAAAGCGGACCGACGTCGGGCTGTCACCCGGCGCCGATCCTGAGCACGTCAACCGGTAGAAGCGGCTGACGGCCTGCCGGGATTCTCCCACGGGCTGTCGCACGCACGAAAGCGAGGCAGCGTATGCGAGGGTGCAAGGTCAAGCGCAGCAAGGTCGTCAAGGGAGGGCGCGATGGGCGCTCATCGTGGATCGCGGGTGGGTCACCGATCCCGCGACCGGCAGGCGCCGACGGAAGCAGTCGTGGGTCACCTTCCACGGCACGGCCGACGAGGCCGACGACCGGCTCGCCGAACTGGTGAAGGCGGAGCGGCGCGGCGAGTTCATCGACCCGAGCAAGCTGACCGTCGGCGAATGGCTCGCAGAGTGGTCCACGAAGTGCATCGCGCCGACGAAGCGGCGGCGCACGGTCAAGATGTACGAGGTGATGATCAGGACACAGCTCGTGCCCGCGCTCGGCGCCATCCCGGTGCAGCGGCTGAAGCCGTCGGACATCCAGAAGTACATCGCGGACGCCACGACGAACGGCTATGCGCCCGCGACCATCCGGATGCACCTGGCGATCCTGAGCGGCGCGCTCACACAGGCCGTCACCGACAACCTCGTGCCCCGGAACGTCGTCGCGGGCGTGAAGAAGCCGAAGGTCCAACGACCGGAGCATCGCGTCAAGGCCAACACGTGGACGGCCACCGATGCCAGAACGTTCCTCGCCGAGGCCGCAAAGCACGGCCCGATGGTCTACGCGTACTACGCGACGGCGCTCAGCACCGGCGCCCGCCGCTCCGAGCTGGCGGGCTTGCAGTGGGACGCCGTGGACTTCGACCGGGGCCTGATCACCATCATGCAGGAACTCGACCTGCCCGAGGGTGACGACACGCACGCGACGGCGTTCGGTCCGACGAAGACGAACACGACGCGGGTCATCAACATCGGCCACGTCGTGAAGCTGCTGCGGGCGCATCGCCGGCACCAGAACGAGGTCAAGATGAAGTGCGGCCGCGCGGACAACTACGAGGACCACGACCTCGTGTTCTGCCGCGAGCACGAGCACCTCACCGATGCGTGGCACAAGCTCGGGCAGCCGATGTACGTCGACGGCCTGGGACCGGGCCGGATGGAGCGGCTGATCAAGCTCGCTGGCGTGAAGCACATCAGCCCGCACGGCCTCCGCGATACCTGCGCGAGCCTGCTCTCGCAGGACGGCACGCCGGTCAAGGTCATCGCCGAACGACTCGGGCACGCCCGCGCCACGATGACGTTGGAGCGATACATCGCCGTGCTGCCCGGCATGCAGGAGAGCGCCGGGAAGCAGCTGAACGCGCTGCTGCACGGCTAACATTTGGCTAACATTTTGCTAACCAACGGCGTAAACGAGACGGGACGAGACGCGATGGGGAAAGGGCGAGAGTGGCAAAAACCCTAACACGACCGCACGAGACCGTACGAGACAAGTTCAGCCGCTACGAAAGTTCTATACTCGCCTGTTATTGCGGCCGATATAGGATCAGTCGTCGAGGACTTCTCACTTTCTGTTGTTGATGCCGCAACCATCGGTCACCCACTGTCCGGTCCTCATCGTTGAAGACGACGACGATTTGAGAGAGATGATGGCGCAGCTGCTGTCACTCGAGGGGTTTCAGACGGCGGCAGTGGCCAATGGTCAAGAAGCTCTGGAATACCTGCAGCTGGGCGTCGCGCCGGATCTCATCCTCCTCGACATGATGATGCCGGTCATGGACGGCTGGGAATTTCGACGCCTTCAGAAAGCCGACCCGGCTATGGCCCGCGTACCGGTCATCGTGCTCTCGGCGCTCGACCAGGGCCGGATTGCCGACATCAGCGCCGAGGCTATCCTGAAGAAGCCACTGGACTTCGACCGTCTGCTCGAACTTGTCCGCTCGTACTGCCGGTAGCGACGGTCCGGCGAAACGCCGCCCGGGCACTCCCGTTGCTAAGATGCTGATCCAGTGCTTCGTCGCCTGCTTCGATCGACGGCCCGCGTCCTCATCGGCATCCTCGTCCTCATCGTCACGCTGATTGGCCTGGGCATCGCCGCGATCGAGACGGCCTGGGGCAAGGACCGCGTTCGAGAGCTGATCGTTCGTCAGGCAAGTCAATACCTCACGGCTACGCTGACGATCGGGGGCCTCGCAGGATCGATCCTGCGGGGCGTTGAACTGCACGACATCCGCCTGTCGCGCGACGACCACGAGATGGTCCGCATCGACGAAATCGCCCTGAGCTACAGCCTCAAGGAACTGTTTCAGGCGGGGACGATCATCAAGCGCATCCGTCTCGTGAAGCCTGTGGTGAACCTTTCGCGGCTGCCGGACGGCCGCTGGGATCTGGCGGCGATCGTGAAGCGGGAGCGGCGCGAGGGCGAACAGACGGGACCGGGACGCCCGATCACCGTCCAGTCCATTCAAGTCGTTGACGGTGACCTGCAGGTACACGATCCGCTCGACTTCGGCGCCGCGCACGCGCCGACCCAATACCAATCGCTGAACGCGACGTTCTCGTTCGAGTACGTCCCGGTCCGGTGGCGCCTGGCGTTTTCCGATGTGTCGTTCGAGGGTCGTGCGCCCGATCTCTCGCTGACCAAGCTGAACGGCGCGCTTGGGAATGGCCCCGGCGGCTGGTTGATCGAGAAGCTGACGATCGAAACACCACGGACCAGCCTGGTGCTTGACGGTCGAATTTCGAGAAGCGGCACACCGACGAGGCTCGGCCTCACCGTGAACGCGAATCGGTTCGCGTTTCAGGAATGGTCGGGCGTGCTTTCGGGACTGCGCAACATCTCGGTCGAGGGCCCTTTTCAGGCCACGTTGAGCGGACCGCTGTCGCAGCTCATCACGGATCTACAGATCGAGGGCTCGGGCGGATCCGCCACGGGACGCGTCACGCTCGACACGACGGTCCCGGGATGGCGTGCCGCGGGCGCCGTCGATGTCGGACGTCTGAACCTCGCCCGCTGGTTGAACAATGCGGAACGACCGTCGGAGATCACCGGTCACGTGACGTTCGATCTGGCGCTCGAACTGGGCCGACATTTCCCGCGCGGCGTGTACGCGTTTAGTGGACCGCACGCGATGTACATGAACTACGCGGCGGCCAAGGTGAACGCGCGAGGGCAGATCACGGAAAAGGAAGTGTTGATCGCGCACGCAACCGGCACCGCATACGGCGCCGCGGTCGACACGCACGACGGATCGATTGGCCTCGATTCGCCGTTCCCCTTCCGCTTTCAGGGCTCTGTCGCGCATATCGATCTGCGGCGAGTGCCCGCAACGGTACCTGTCCCCCGCGTCGAGAGTGCGCTGACGTTCGAGTACGACGTCAACGGCCGTTTCGTTCAACCGTTCCTGGCGGGCCGGGCCACATTTTCACCATCGAGCTTCCTCGGCGCGTCGATTGGCGCCGGCACCGTTGGAACAATCGATACAGAGCAGACACCGGTTGTGTATTCGGGTGAAGGAGAAATCGCGAACGCGAGCGTCCGCCGCTTCGGCGACGGATTCGGTGTGGAATGGATGCGGGATTCTCGATACGGTGCCACGATCGCCGGCCGCTTCCGCGTCGACGGCCGCGGCTTCGACAAGAGCACCATGCTGCTCATCGTGGGCGGACGGATCACGCACGCAGACGCCTTCCGCGGGAGCTTGGCGAACGCAGACGTCTCGATGTCGATTCACGACGGCACGTTGACCGCCAGCTATTCCGGCGATTTCTCGAAGCTCGATCCCGCGGTGCCGCTCGCGGACCAGCGCCTGGAGGCATCGATCAACGGGAACGGCACGGTCTCCCTGACTGTCCACGACCTGCTGCGCCGCGAGGTCACGCTCGACGACTACGAAGTCGCCGGCGCTCTGACCGCCGCGGCGTCGACGCTGCACGGCGTTGAGTTGGAACGTGGGCGCGTGGCCGCCACGGTTCGAAACAGCCGATTGTCCGTGACCGAACTCGACGTCTCAGGTCCAGCGATTCAAGGCAAGGGCTCTGGCATCGTCGCTCTGGACAGCCGTCAGTCGTCGGCTTTCGACTACCAGATCGAGCGCGCCGACCTCACCCGGCTGGAAGTCCTTACGGGCTTCAGCGCGTCGGGCGTCGTGGTCACATCGGGTCGCCTGACAGGGCCCTGGACGGCGGTCCACATGGGCGGTAGCGGATCCCTTGCCCAGCTCGGCGCCTACGAAGTGACGGCGCTGGACGTCACGGCGAGGTACGACGCGGTGTTCGATGTCGGTCAACCCCGAAATGCGGTCGCGCAGATCGAAGGGCGCGCCACCTTTCTGACGATCGCGGGGCAGAATATTCAGGAGACATCCGGCACGGTCGCGCTGAACGCGGAGCAACTGCGCGTTAGCCTCAGAGTTGTCCAATCAGAGCAACGCAACGGGACGATCAGCGGGGCGCTGCGCCTGCGGCTGGACGAGCAGGCGATCGAGATTTCCGAAGCGGTGATCGGGCTCGGCCGCGCGCCCTGGCGCCTGGATTCCTCCGGCGGTCCGGTCACTCTTCGATGGAACGCTGAGGGCGTCGTCGTGGCCCCGACGACGTTCGTGGGCGGAAACGGCGACGAACGAATCGGCCTCTCCGGGACCTGGCGGAACGATGGCACCGGCGCGCTGCGTATCACCGCGTCCCACGTCTTCATCGATACGTTCCAGTCGGCGTTCGATCGACCCACACGGTACGGCGGTGTGCTCGACGCGGATCTGACGATTCGCGGCACGCGCGCACGCCCGGTCGCTACGGGCACGGTATCGGTGACCAATGGACGCGTCGAACGGGTCAGCTACCAGAGACTCGCGGGACGCATTGAGTACACCGATGAGATCTTCTCGATCGACCTGCGCGTCGACCAGTCACCTGGCGTGTGGATCACGGCCGTCGGGACGGTCCCGATGGCGCTCCTCGACGACCGCCTCGCCGAGCGTCCGATGGATGTCACGATCAAGTCGAGCGGCATCAACCTCGGGCTTCTCGAAGGGCTGACGAATCAGGTCACGAACGTCAACGGGGAACTCCGGATCGATGCCCGGGCGATCGGCACGAGTCGGGATCCACACTTCACGGGGACCGTGGCGATCGAACGCGCGGAGTTCCAGGTCGCCAGGACCGGCGCGAAGTACAAGAACGGCCGTGCGCAACTCACGCTGACGACGGACCGCATAGTGGTCAACGCGTTTCGGATCGAGGACAGCGGAGGCCGGCCGCTCGAATTGCGCGGGAGCCTCGGGACTCACGAATTGAGCGTCGGTGATCTCGAGGTGGAAATCAGCTCGCAGAAGTTCGAGATCCTTCGGAATGAATTCGGGCGGCTGGCGATCGATCTGAAGCTGCAGGTCCGTGGGCGTGCCGAGTCGCCGCAGGTCACCGGCGAGCTGACCATCAGTTCAGGCGATCTGCGAGTCGACGAAATACTCCAGCGCGCGCTCTTCCAGCCCTACGCGACCGAGGAAACCACCATTGTCGTCGCCGAGAGGACCAGCATCCTGAATCCCTGGCAGCTGCTCAACCTCAATCTGACCCTGCACGTGCCGAACACGCTCAGGCTGGTCGGGGACAACGTGCAGCTCACACCAGGGACGCCGATCGGACTGGGCAATATCAATCTGCGAGTCGCCGGCGATCTGTATCTCTACAAGGATCCGAAGCAGCCGCTCTACGTCACCGGATCGTTCGACTCGGTCAGTGGGACGTATGCATTCCAGGGCCGGCGGTTCGACGTCGATCCCGCGAGCGCGATCGTGTTCCGCGGCGATTTCAATCCGGAGCTGTACGTCGGTGTGACGCGGACCATCTCGGGCGTTCAGACCCGGGTGGGCATCATCGGACCCATGCGCCAGCCCGAGCTTCGGCTGACCAGTGTTCCTCCGCTCGACGAATCCGACATCCTCTCGCTCATCGTCTTCAACACGTCCACCAATCAGCTGAATGTGCTGCAGCAGCAGGAGCTCGTCGTGCGGGCCGGGGCGCTCGCGGCCGGATTCCTGGCGACACCGATCCTCTCGGCCATCTCCAACGAGATCGGCCTGGATGTCCTGCAGATCGAGGCGGGGAACGACCTGGCCGGCGGTGTGGGGGCGAAGGTGACGATTGGGCAGGAGATCGCGCCCGGCCTGGTTGCCCAGTTCAGCCGGCAATTCGGGTCGGAGCCATACGACGAGGCGATGGTCGAGTACTACGTATCGCGGATCATTCGGCTGCGGGCGACGTTTTCCGACGCGGAGACGCTCAATGCACGATCACCGTTCCGGCGCGTCGAACGCGCCGGAATCGACCTGCTCTTCTTCTTCAGTTTCTGAGGACTACTTGCCGGTGTAGAGCACGCGCCAGATGCGGCCTTTCTGGCTGTCGGAAATGTAGAGCGAACCGTCCGGACCCTGGGCAACGCCGTCGGCGCGGTACGCCGCGTCGTTCGGGCGCATGAGCGGATCCTTCCCCGCAAAGCCGTCCGCGAAGATTTCGGACTTGCCCGACACCTTGCCGCCGCTGAACGGCTGGAAGGTGACGTTGTAACCGTCCTGCGGCATCGGCGCGCGATTCCACGATCCGTGGAACGCGATGAACGCCCCGCCGCGATACTTCTGCGGGAATTGCGTGCCGGTATAGAACGTCAGCGCGACCGGCGCCGAGTGCGGCGGATAGACGGCAATCGGCGCCGTGAATTCCGTGCAGCGTCCGACGGCCTTGCCGTCGCCGCCGTACTCCGGGTTCAGCACGAGCTTGCCCTGGGTGAAGTCGTGGAAGCAGTACGGCCAGCCGAAATTCGAGCCCAGCTCCACCTTGTACAAGGGCTCCGACGGCCGCTGGACGTTGTCCTCGGTCTTGAACAGATCGGGCCACAGCGTGTCCAGTTGGTCGCGATTATTCATCGCGACATAGAGCGCCCCGTCGTGCCACGTGATGGCCAGCATCTGCCGCAGGCCCGTCGCGTATCGCGTTCCATCGGACTGCTTCTGATTCAACTTGTTCTCGTCGAACTTCCAGATGCCCCCGTATTCCGCGAGCAGCGGACAGGGATCCTGGCCCGGGACCTTGGCGCGGCGATCCGGTGACTGACACGCATTCGACGGCGCACCGACGTTGATATAGAGCCCGCCCTTCCCGTCGAACGCCACGCCTTTATCCTCGTGCTGGCGCTGCACGGTCATATTGCCGACGACGACTTCGGCGGCGCCCGTCGGCTTCAGGGTCCCGGCCGTCATCTGAAAGCGAAGGACCGAGGTCGGCGTGCCCACGTACAGATATCCGTTCCGCAACCCGATCCCGGTTGCGCCGGTCTCGCCAAAGCGTTCCTGGATCTCGAACCGTCCGTCGCCGTCCGCGTCACGAAGCGCGACCAGCGGCGGGGCGCCCTGGCTGCCACGTTGTGTCGCGACGTACAGATCGCCGTTCGGCGCGGCCACCATGTGCCGTGCCGTTCCCAGTCCGTCGGCCGCGACAAGAGCACAGAATCCCGCCGGGAGCTTGATCCCGCCGTTGTCAGGATCGCAGGCAGGCGCCGCGCCGTGCACTCCCTGACCAATGAGGAACGCCGCCGCGGCCGCTGCGGCCGACGTCGTGAAGATGCGTTGAACGGTTGCCATCATGGATTAAGTCTAATCCAATCGCTCAGAGCAGCAGGGCCTCGACACGGTGCGCGTGGACCATGCCCTCGCACGGCGACCACGCGAATACCGTGAATCTGCCGTCCTGGGACGCCACCAGCGCGAGCGCATCATGTTGGTCGTGCACGAACTGGGACGCGGACAGATGTCGAGTGCCGCCCAGGGCGGTCGGGTGAACGACGACCGCCGCGCCCCCTTCGATCGGCTCGGTGACACTGACCTGCTCGACCTGCGGCGACCCTTTCCGCCGCGCGATTTTGGCGCCGAAACCCAGGAGGTCGTAGTCCACACTAAGCACGGTGGCACCATCAACCGCCGTCAGGCTTGCGACGGCGTTGACGGCCTCGTCGAGCGCGTCGCGCCACAGACGCTGGCGCGCGCCATCCGGACGCTCGCGAGCCAGCTGGGCCAGCTCGAGAAACGGGGGCTCGACGGCGTACGACATCGGCTGCACGATCGACTCGCGCCACGCGTCGCTCCCTGACAAGACCATCAGCAGCGAACCGCCGCGCCCATGAGCGCGCATCGCGACTGCGAGCTGCACGAGGACGTTGACCGAATCGATCCACGAACTCGGCGCGTCGAAGCCGAGCAGCGAGGTCAGGAGCGGCGGGCAGTCGGGTAACGTGGACGCACGCTCGTCGATGACTTTGATTTGGTCGCCCTCGACGACGGCGACGTTGACGAATTTTCCGAGGACGCCGCCCCGCTGGTGCTTCACGACGAGAAGGCCGGGCGCCGCCACTTCGAGCACGAAGCAGAGCCGCGGCAGCGCCCGGACTGTGCCCCACACCGACAGACCGTTGGCGTCGCGCCAGACGCCAAGGTGAATGCCAGCGGGCGCGACGGCGGGTGCGACGCGCGTGAGCGCGGCGGCCTCGAGGGGGAGCGGGTGGCCGAAACGCAGCGGCTGCACAGCCTGCTCGGGCGCGACGAATGCCAGTGAGATGCGTGGAACGTAGCCCTCTTCGCGCCGCAGGCTGGCCCAGAATGCCGTCTCGATGATGGCGCCGATCGCGTCAACGTCGGGCAGCGACGCGAGCGACTCGCCCCCGCGTGCGTGGGCACCATTCAGATGTGTGGCGAAGTGTGCATGCACGCGCGGGGCAAGCGCGTGCGCGGCGGGGTACGCCTGTCCGGGAAGCATGGGTCGCCTCATTGTAGTGGGCGCCGCGCGGGCCGGCCCGGGGTCCCAGGCCCCAATGGGAGAGCAGTGTGTAGCTTCTTCCGTCGTAAAGTAAAACAACCGAGGCGCCGACAAGAGAGTAAGTTACTGATTCAGAACAGTTTTTCTCTGTCACTCGGCTTGCGATGAGGAGAGCCACGGTGAGCACGGCGCAGCGCCTGAGCCTCGTCGTCTATCAGGACATCCCGGGCGTCTGGGTCGGTCGTGGCATCGAGCACGACCTCACCGCCGAAGGCCGCAGTATCGGTGAAACCGTGCGAGCGCTGCTCCGCATGGTTCAGGCGCACACCGCGTTCGACGCGAGGCACGATCGTGCGCCGCTCTCGGCCTTTCGCCCGGCGCCGCAGTCCTGTTGGAACGCCTTCCATGGCGGCACGCCCGTTCCGCTCGCGCAGTTCGGCGCGCTCGCACCGGCCGAGTGGGATGTGACCGTCGCCATCGCGCGCCACCGCCCGACCGAGCAGCGAGCCCACTGGCCGGCACAGCCGGCCGCCGGCCCTGGACGCGAGTCCGCCATCCGGCGGACACTACCCGACAGGGCCGATGCGCATCAGCGTTCTCGATCAATCACCGATTTCTGAAGGCTCCAGCGGCCGGGACGCACTCCACCACAGCATCGACCTCGCGCGCCTCGCCGATTCCCTGGGCTTCTTTCGCTACTGGGTTGCCGAGCATCACGGCACGCCGATGCTCGCGTGCGCCAGTCCTGAAGTGCTCATCGGACCGATCGGTCTCGCAACGAAGCGGATCCGAGTCGGCAGCGGCGGCGTCATGCTGCCGCACTACAGCCCGCTCAAGGTCGCGGAGAACTTCAGCATGCTGAGCGCGCTTTGTCCTGGCCGGATCGATCTCGCCCTGGGCCGCGCGCCCGGCTCGGATCCCACGACGATGTTCGCGCTGCAACGGGATCGCCGGCAGATTCCGATCGACGATTTTTCCGAGCAGCTTGCCGAACTCCTTGGTTACATCGGCAACTCGCTGCCGCCTGCTCACCCCTTCGCGCGACTCTCGGCGTTGCCGGGCGCTCCGGAAACGCCCGATCCGTGGCTGCTCGGCTCGTCGCCGCAAAGCGCGATCTGGGCCGCCCAACTCGGCCTGCCCTACGCGTTTGCCGACTTCATCAATCCCGAAGGCGCCGAGTTGACAGGGGGCTACAGGCGTGCGTTCGTCCCGTCTGTGTGGCGCGCGGCCCCCGAAGTCATCGTCGCGGTCTGGGTCGTGTGCGCGGAGTCCGACGAGGACGCGCGTCGTCTCGCGGCCAGCTCGGTGATGGCGTTTCGCTTGTTGCAGTTGGGCCGGCTGATCCCCGTTCCGCCGGTGGATCGCGCCATTCAGTTTCTAGAGATGGACACCCGTGAACTCGCCGCAGCAGGGTCGCCGACACATCGCCGTCGCCGACGCGTGGTCGGCAGTCCGGGAACGGTCCGACAGGGGATTGAAGCGGTAGCGGCCGAATATCAGGCCGACGAAATCATGGTCGTCACAATCACACACGACCATGCCGCGCGATGCCGATCCTACGAGCTGATTGCGCGTGAGTTCGGGCTCGGCTCGCTTCAGGCCGTCTCGTCTTCGTCGTCGTCCCAGGGAGACCGCTGAGGTCCGGGAACGATGCCGGCGATGTCCGGGTCTTCGCCGTTTTCGGTCGCCGGACGAGAGGGTTGGCGCGCCTTGTCGGCGCGGCGCGCCTCTTTCTCCTGCCTCTTTTCCTGGCGTGCCCGTTCGCGCGCCCGTTTGTTCTGTGTGGGTCTGGATTTCTGCACGACGTTATTAGCATACCCGCACCGTGACTGAACGTGTTAGGGGATCGGCTGCGGCTCGATCAGGCGTGCACCGGCTGATCGACAGCGCGGCGACCCCCTCGAAATGCCACGCGTCGATCGAAACGTTCCGGGTCGCGGCGATCACGATCGGGCAGGTCGGCGAGGAGGTATCCGGCGAGCGCCAGCGGCAGACGATCGGTGCGCTCGAAGAACGCGCCTATCCCTTGCGCTTCGCGAATCAGGAACGGATCAGGATTGCTCCGTATGGACGACGCACCGCGCGCGCCGTTCGAGGCCTTGGCAAGGAGCACGAGGTGAAGTCCGTTGTAGTCCCGCAGGCGGAGGTTGGTGAGGAGCGCGTCGCGGACGGGTCGCGAGAGGTGCGCGCGAGCGGTCTCGAAGTTATGGCATTCGGTTCGTCGCACGACCTTGCCGCAGGCCTTCCGAATCATGCGGCGGACCGCCCCGGTCGGGTTCGGCTATCAGAAGCCGCATCTGCAGGTCGGTCTCGTAAGCGCATGGCGCCGGGACCCCTTCAGTTACAAGATTGTTGCCACGGGCTCGAAGTCTCCTTCGGCGAAGAATTCCTCGCGAAAGTCGGCCGCAATCAACAGTCGTATGTGCGAACGAAACTGAAATCTAAGCGGGGACTCGCGGGCGGGAGTCGTGGCGCCACGAGACTTATGTCAGCTGGCCACGTTCCGAATCACCAGCGGATCAAGGAATTCTGGCGCGCCAACGGAGTCCCCAAAGGAGTGATGTTTTGTCTGGGCACTGTATTCCGCCGCGAGTAAGTTCTACATTCGATCGGTTTACATGGCGGTTTCGTTGCGACAAGGCTGGACGGATTGCCCGGAAAAGCCGGCGGAATCCATCTGTGCGCTCGAAACGCCTGCGGGCTTAGAATTGCAGAAACGTACGCACCGTGAGCGGTGGAATCCAGGGTTCGCGGCCGGTCTTGACGGCGAGCGTGGGCTGTCGCAACGTAGTCAGCCCCTCGGACGAGTTCTTCTTTCTGCTCGAGGGCCAGTCGTCACGAGCCGAAGCGGGTAACGTGGCGACTTGAGGTCTGCGGTGTCTATTCAACCGACACCGAACGCTGGGTGCAGCTGAATCTCGCGGGAGCCTGATCGCTGCGGGGTCGACGTTGCGCGCCGGCTTCCGCGAATCGCGCCGTCATCGATCTGCTGCGTCGAGCTGGCTCGAAGACGCCCTCTCCGCGGAGCTCGAGCCGTGCATCGTCAGTCAGGCAAGCCGGCCGGAAGGCTACTGGCTTCGCGCGGATCCTCAGAGTTCCCCGATATTCGTGATGTAGGGACGATCCAGCCCCCGTCATATCGACCGCTGCGGTCGGCTGAACGAATACGGTTCTTGCCTGCGTGCTTCGCGGCGTACAGCGCGCTGTCGGCCTGCGCAAGCAGTTGACTGACCGTGGTATCCGGCATCGGACACAGTCAATCCCACACTGACCGTGATGCGAATGCTCGACAGAGATCCGATCGGCCGGGATGGTAGCAACTCGATTCGTTCACGGATGCGCTCGGCGATCCGCATCGCGCTCTCGGCGGTGCTGCCGGGCATGATGATCACGAACTCCTCACCGCCGAACCTCGCGCAGACATCGAAGACTCGTACGGATCGCCGCAGGATCTCCGCGACGTCCCGCAGGACGAGATCGCCGGCCAGATGTCCGTACGAATCATTGACGATCTTGAAGTCGTCGATGTCGATCAAGAGCAGCGCGAGCGGGAATCTCGTGACGGCGGGAGCGCTGCAATTCTTCTCCAAGCCGCACCTGCAGATATCGTCTGTTGAACACCCCGCTGACCGGATCGATGGCAGCCGCGTGCGCGTGCGCTTCTGCCGAGTCGAGCGCCCGCTCGCGTTCGAGCGCCAGCGCGGCACCTGCGGCGAATGTCCGCAGCGTCTTGACGTCCGCGGCCGTGAAGGGCGCGTCGTCCTGTTCGATCCGTGACGCAAATTGCGCCGAGCACGTCGAGACCGGCGAGGACCGGCACGGCCACGAACGAGTTCGTGCGGTACCGCAGGCGGCGGGGCCGCATCGGGTCGGGCCATCGACGAGAAGCGGTTGCCCCGACTGCATGACACGCCCGATCACGCCGACGCCGGGCTCGATGCTGAGATGTTTCACGAGTGTGCGCGGGAATATCCATACGTCGCGACGATCGACGCGTGCGCATCGGATTGGCGACGGCGACCGCGCCGAGCCGTGCGTGGACTGCGCGCGCGGCATGCCGGAGAATCAGGTCGCTGACGGATTCGATCCCGCGGATGCGCGGTCAGCTGCCGCATCATCTTGTAGTGGAGGCGCTCGGCGCCTTGTGGTCCGCGTGGGGGCCGGCGCGCGCCGGCGGTTGTCGCTCACGATGGACACGGCACTAGGCGTAGACGCTGCCACGGGGCGCCGGGCGCGTTCGCACCGATGGCAGGCTGATTTTGTTCAACCCGACGAACGCCTTTGCAGACGAAGAGCCCCGCGAATGTAGTCACTTCCGGCCGACACGGGCATGCCGTTTTTTGTCCCATCAGCAGTTCTTGATTGGAGGTTGCAACAAGTATGCCGGCTCAGCTGAGGCTGAACGGCTCGACAAACGGTTGCAGACGCGCGCGCTCGATGAGCGCTTCGGCAGACGACCAGGTCCCCGCAGTTGAGCTCGCAACGCCGATGCGAACCGCGGGCTCGTCGGTGGCAGATCCTCGGCGAGTGCGCGCCACAGCCGCCTCGCAACGACTTGCGCACCCGAATGCGGTGTCTGCAGGAGCAGGATGCCGAGCTCTCCCGACGCCAGGCGTCCGGCCAGATCGGTCGGCCGAGCTGCGGACGCAGCCGCTTGATCCACGCGTGCGTCGTGTCCAGCGAAAGCGCGCGTTCGCCGACGGAGATGAGAATCAGCGATGCGTCGTCCTGCGCGGCGTGCGCTTCGCGCGCATAGCGATCGACGATTTGATCGAACGACCGGACCACGCCGCGGCGTTCGCCCGCGCCGAGCTCGGCGAAGCGCCGATGGCAGCCAGGCCGTAAAGCTCGCGGTCGCCGCCTCGAAGAGTTTGAGGTCACGTGGCGTGAAGAACGAGGCGGGCGCAGCACGCAACTCGATTGACGCGATGAACGGAGATGGGACCGCGAGGTGCGCTCGCAGCGTATGGCCGTTGGCCAGGGCCGGCGCTCTCGGCGACAGCCGGGAGTCGCCGATCGTCAGAATCGGCGACCCGTCGGGCCCGCGGATCGCAAACGACCCGGTCGCCGGAAGCGCGTGACACAACTCGTCGAGCGCCCTCTCGCCGCGTCAATCGGGGGCTCGGCGTCGACGAACTGCTGCATGACTGCCCACATGAGCCGCGAGGACTCGACGGCAACGCATCCGTTCAGCGCATGGCCGAGCGCAGCGACGTACATCTCCGATCGCTCACGATCCGCCATCTCGCTCAGGGCGTTCATGGCGATCAGCCAGCGGCCCGTCTCGCTCGTCAATCGCGCCAGCACCGTATCGCCGTCTCCGAGAAAGCCGAGGCCGGCCCGTTCGCCCGCCGTCAGGCGACGGACGCGCGGCACGCCGATCGCGGGCTCGTGGTGCAGGAGTGGCGGCGCCGCCTCGGGGTCTGACCCGGGCAGGGCAACGTCAGGCGGTAACAGCCGTCGAGATCCTCGCGGTACGACGAGGACCTCGATTTCTTCCCAGACGCTCAGCGCCTCCGAAAACGTCCGGACGACTTCCGCTTCCGACCCTGTGGCAATGGCCGTATGCAGCAGCTGATAGAGCGCAGAAATCTGGTGAAGGTGCCCCGATGTTCCTGTGCGGGCCGCGAGAGCTGATCGGCGATGGCGTCTGCAAGCAGCGTCCCGAGACGCGCGACGTCCCGCTCCTCCAGTCGTGACGATTCGTCAGTGGCGACCAGAACGGCGCCCGCCAGCGCACCCGCCGCCGACGATGGGCACACAGGCGAGCCGGACATCGCCGGAGGTCGTGACGAACGGCGCATCGCGGGTCATCGACGCCGCTAACAGAAATTGGATCGACTCGGATCCGAATGGCCTCGAAGCGCTCGCGAAGCGCGCGCCCGTCGCGCGAGGGCGCAAGCACGGCAAATTCATCATCCAGGACTTCGACGGCGACGCCAACCAGACGATGGGCGTCGAACAGCCACTTCCACATGCGGCTGCGGACAATCGCGCGCAGTCGCGCAAGATGCGGGTGGCGACTCTGATCGGGGCGATGAAGCGTCAGGTAAGAGGACACCACGTCCGCAACGACGAGTATTTAGCAATCGGCTCGCCAGACCTCATCTGTTACACTCACACTTACGGAAATGACAATTTGGTTACTTATGGCGATCAAATACGACGTTGATAAGACTTTTTGTCCGACTTGTGTCCTTTGAGGTTGAATTCGTTCGATGCGTACCAGTAGGATGTGCACACTGAACGACGAGCGTGATTGCATTCTCTCGTCAGTGCGTCCATTATCTCTAGGCTCAAAAACCAGTGCAAACACAAGAGCTGTCGGGCTCCACGAGCCAGACCGTTCCGTCCCCACCGCTGCTGCTCGGCAACAGCCCGCCGATGGCGCACCTGCGCGCCGATGTCGACGCTGCGGCGCGATCCGATGCGAAGGTTTTGATCGTCGGCGAAACGGGCGTCGGCAAAGAGATCGTCGCGCGCCTGATTCACGAACTGGGACGTCGGCGTTCGCGCGAGTTCGTGACGATCAATTGCGCGGGCCTGCCCGACTCGCTCCTCGAAAGCGAGCTCTTCGGCCACGTGCGGGGCAGTTTCACGGGCGCCTATCGCGACAAAGCCGGGACTGGCGACGCTCGCCAACCACGGCACGCTGTTCCTCGACGAACTCGGCGAGATGTCGCTGCGGATGCAGGCCCTCCTCCTGCGTTTTCTCGAGACCGGTGAAATTCAGCGCGTCGGGTCGGATCGAGTGGAAGGACGACTCGACGTCCGCGTGATCGCCGCCACGAACCGGAACCTGCAGGAGCGGATCGAGGGCCGCGAATTCCGGGAGGATCTGTACTACCGCCTGAACGTGCTGCGGCTCGATGATTCCTCCGCTGCGCGAGCGCGCGTGAGGACATCGAGATGCTGCTGCAGCACAGCTCGCCGAGGCTGCGAGGTCGCACGGAGTCGCCGCACCGAAACTCTCGCAGGCCGCTCGCGACGTGCTGGGCGGTTATCGCTGGCCTGGCAACGTTCGTGAGCTCAAGAACGTCGTCGAGCGTCTCATCGTTCGTCATCGAGTCGTCGAGAGAAATCGTCCCGGATGATTTGCCGCGTGAAGTACTCGATGGCGCTGGCGCAGGCCCGCGGCCGAGGGGTCGCGCGCGGCCGCGGCGGCTCCGTCGCGATCCGAGACGCTGTGGGAGCGAATGGTCGTCGGAGGCGAGAGCTTCTGGACCGTGGTGTACCCGGCGTTCATCGACCGCGAGCTGACGCGAAGTCGATCTTCGCCGTCCTGATCAAGGCTGGGTTACAGCATACGCAGGGCAGCTATCGCAAGCTCGTCGAACTGTTCCGCATGCAGCCAGGCGACTACAAGCGGTTCCTGGCATTCCTCTATCAGCACGACTGCCACCTCCCCTTCCACGGTTTCCGTGGACGGACCGAGGAAACAGAGACGCGCTCCCAGGCGCGCTGATCTCCGCGACAATCAACGACGCGCTAGGTTCCCGGCTGAGTGCCGGGCTGCGGCTGAGTGCCAGGCGCCGGGGGTCGGAGGACGACGCTGATTTGCTTCCGATACTTCACCGGCTTGCCGTTGCGAAATGCGGGACGATAGCGCCAGCGCTTGGTAGCGCTCAGCAACAGCTGATCGTACATCACGTTCAGACGCTGGCTCATCGTGGCTGACGCCACGAGTCCGGACTCGTCAATCACGATCTCGAGCGAACCGGTGAACTCCTGGTACTTGAAGTTCCCGAGTGGCGGCACCCACTGCGGAATCGTTTGCTCGAGCGGCACGGGCGGCACGACGTCCTGATCGGCAGTCGTGTAGATCTTCGATGTGTCCACCGGCGCCGGGGGCGGGGGTGGTGGCGCCTGTAGCGCTGCCTTCGTCGCGGCCTGCTCGGCCGACAGTTGCTGGTCGGTCAGCTTGGCGAACCCGTCCGCCAGCATCCTGATGTCAGAAAACGCCGGGCCCGCGAGTTCCTTGTCGGCAAGCAGCTGATTCAGTTCCCGGAATTGCGTGGCGGCGACCTTCAGGTCGCCCTGCTCGAAATTGCCCTTCGCCGTGGCGTACAACGACTTCACCGCCGCTGGGAGCACGCGGGCGCGCGCCTCGTCGAACATCGCGATCAGTTTCGGCGATTCACCTTCGTCGAGCTTCATCAGCGGCCGACGGATCGCGAGCCGCTCGAGCGTCTCCTGTGCGTCCTGCGTCCGGTTCAAGGCCATCTGACACAGCGCCCGGAATTTGTCCGCCTGATCGGGGTCGACGCCCGCTGGGAGGTTCGCGAGCGCGGTCAGCGCTTCTTCGTAGGCGGCCGACAGGTACAGGCTCTTGGCCGCATCGAGCAGATCGTCAGCGGCGGGCGACGCTGTCGAGATGAGAACGAGTGCGACGACGAGCGGGAACGCGAGTGTGCGCTTCATTTACTCAGATCCATGCTGACGCGCGCCGGCGTCTGCGCGCCGACCACGACCGTGCGACGGCGCTCGCCGAGCTGTGGATGCCGCCAGACGACCTCGTGCGAGCCAATCGGCATCGACAAGGCGCCGAGCGGCGTCACGCCCACGCTGTGGCCGTCGACGAAGACTTCCGCCCATGGCAACGCATTCACCGACAGCGTTCCGGTCGGCGCCGCGACAGTCAGCTTCGCGGCCTTGTTGGCCTCGACGGCCATGGCACGGCTCACGCGAAAATCGAGCGCCTCGTTGACGAGGTCGAGCTGATGTTTGCCGACAGCCAGCACGATCGGCGCACCGTTCGACAAGCCGAGGAGCTGTCCGTTCTCGAGGATTCTCAGTTCGACCGGCGAATCGACGGCCAGCGTGCCACTGCCGCCGCCAGACTGCGGGGTCAGCGACGCAAAAATGCTGGCGGTGGCACCATTCGCGACATCGACGCTGCGCGTGACGAGAGACGAACCCTGTCCGATGACGACCGTATGCCGGGCGGCGCTGACGCTGTGGATCGTCACTGGCGTGACGCCGGAGGCTGCGCCGTCGACGGTCACGCGCGCGCCGGGAGGATCCGACACGACATCGATGGCGCCGCCCACGGCGGTCGGCGCCGGCATGTCGACGTTTTCCGAGACCCGGGTGCCACCGTCCACGCTGAGGACGATCTGTCGTTCGGCGCCAGCGACGCGGAACACCACGTCATGGGGGCCCGCAGACAAGTCGAGCTCGAGCGGCGTCACGCCGCGGCTCACGCCGTCGACCATGACCGCGGCGCCATCGGGCCGGGAGTTGAGGACGGCCCGGCCGGTCAGCGGCGACGCCTGGGCGACCGGTGGCGCGATGAACCGGTCGCGCGTGTAATACGCGGCCGCCGCCATTGCGCCAATCGCGAAGCACGCACCGAACGCGATCAGCCATTTGGTCTTGACTGCGGGCGAGACGCCTGGCGCTGCCGCCTTGAATTCTTCGGCGCCCGCGCGTGGAGCTTCTGAGCTGAAACTGTCGAGGGCGTCCTGCCCGGACTCCACGCGAATCGGCACCACGTTGGGCGCGGTGGCGGACGAACCGTCCGCGTCGGCCTTGCTCGGTGGCCACCTGCCTGACTTGGCTGTATTGGACATAGTTCGGCTCTTAGGCCCTGTCAACCAATGCAACGCCATGCCAGAACTACAAATATGAAATCAGGCCGAAACCAGCTTCGAAGGGATCGATCGGGCAGACTTTTGTCACGGATATCGTCGCCAAAATCGCATCGCCGCGCGACTGCGGAGAACCTCATTCTCCAGCCCCATGACCAAGATAGCGAGAGATTCACGAGCCGGCAGCCGAACGACGCCGCGCGCGCCGAGGCGCGCGCTTTGCAATACCGCTCAGCTCGCGTCATTCCGACGTAACATCAGGGCTCCATGACCATTGGATCGTCGCCTGTCAGCGCTACCGCTTCCCACATTCGTGCGGAATACCTCGAAAGCCCGGGCCTTCGTCTCACCGCCACACAAATCCAGCGCATGTGGCGACTGGATGCGGTGCAGTGCGAAGCCATTCTGACGGCGCTTGTCGATGCACGCTTCCTGCGACGAACCCGCGACGGCGAATTCGTCCGCTTCGACTGACGCCTCTCACAGACTTCGACGCGCACTTCACACAAGGATCGCCGTGCAAGATTTCGAATCCCCCCAGACTGACATGTCCGACACCTTCGATGTTTCGCTGCCACAATCGGCGGCGGGCGAGGCGCTCGACGCGGACGAGAAGGGCGCCGAGCGCCCCGCTCAGCGCGAGGGACTCCCCGCTCACTATCGCATGCGCGCCGAACGGCACTATGTCGATTCGATTACGTCCGCCTCAGCGGGCGTGCCGATTCGCTTGATCCCCCTAGCACAGTTCGAGGCACCTTCCCAGGACGCCGCGACGAACATGGACACCTTGGTGAAGTCCGTGCGGGCCCACGGCATCATCCAGCCGTTGCTCGTGCGCAAACGCCAGACGCACTATGAGGTGATCGCCGGCAGGCGTCGTTTCGCGGCCGCCGCGTCGCTCGGCCTCACAGAGGTCCCGTGCGTGCTCCATCAGGTCGACGACGCCACAGCCGCTTCCCTCGCGACAGCCGAAAATATCCGCACGCAGCACGCGGGTTCGCTGCGCGCGGCGGTTGGCGCGCAGATCGCCGAAGCGATCGGCCGCGTCGCTGAGGACGTGACGCGGGTGCAGAGCTCGCTGGCGGTGTTGCGATCCGCGCCCGACGGGTACGAGCGGGCGGTGTCGGCCGATCTCGTGGCGTCGCAGGCGTTCCGGACGCTCTGGCTGGCGAATACCGCGGCGCTCCTGGCAGGTGGAAAACTGCGCCTGGGAAAGCGACGCCCCCTCTCGGCAATCCTCGACGAGCTGGTTCGTCAGTTCGAACCCGAGTGCCGGCTGACGGGGTTGAAGCTCGAGATCGCGTCAGTAATAGCACCCATCACCATCGTCGACGGCTTCGTCACGATCGCGTTGACCGGAGCGGTAATGATGACGCTCTCCCTGCTCGATCAGGTCCCCCAGCCCGTCATCGAGATTCAAACCCGTCAGCTCGATGCCGGAGGGATCGCCGTGCAGGTGGTGCAGCGCCACGTGCCGGCGTCGCAGGACATCGTCGACCGGTTCACGACGCGGACCCGCTCCGCCTGGACACCGATGATCTTCGCGCTGGGCGCGATGGCCCTCGAGCATGCGACGGCCGCACACGGCGGCGCGTCCGATCTCGTGGCATGCGACGAGGTCGGCAGTTCGATTCAACTGACGTTCTGCCGGCTTTAGCCAACCACTTTGACCGAGCCCGATCGCCGACGTGTCGTCGCTCCGGATCGGCGCCGCGGCGCCCGCGGCGGGCGCCGGGAGTCCGACCGCGCCGGGCGCTATCCGGTCATCCTGCTCGCTGACGGGTACGACGACGCCCGGTCGCCCGTCGCGCGGTACCTCGATCGGTTCGGTTTCGATGTCCGCGAGGCCACAAGTGCGGAAGAGGCTGTCGAGGCACTCGATCGCGATCGTCCGGATGTCGTGCTGTCCGGCCTTCGGGGCGAACAGGCGACCACGCTCTTCGACGCGCTGTCGGCGCGGCGCGGAGGCCGACCGGCGGTCGTCATGGTGCTGCTGTCGGCGACCGACGACCCGGTCCCCGCGGCGGCAACCGGCGTGATGACCAAGCCGTTTTCGCTTCGCCCCATGCTGGAGGAGCTCCGCCGGGAAATTCGCGCCGCGTCCGAGCGTCATCGGTCAGAGTCGTGAAGTCCTGTGCAACGGGAGGCAGGCGCGCCATTCGCCTCCTCTGACTCCTGCTCCCGCCGATAATGAGGACATGTCTCAACATCCGCGGGTGACCATCGGCTGGGCGATTGCCGGACTCGAGACCGCCATCACCAAGCTGTCAGACGGCCCCGCCGAGCGGCGTGTGCGCGCGCAATTTCATCAGCTCCTGCTCGCGCTCGAGCGCGCTCGCCTTCCGATCGAGCTCAATCGGCCCGACGGCGGCGATCAGGAATTCGTGGTCCGCGATCAGTCGTAATCAGGGGGCGCCGTGTTCTGGTGGTTCGAACGTCGCGGGCAGTATTTGCGGTACGAAGCGCGCGAAGGTCCCGGAGGCTCGTACGAGTTGTGTGTGATCGATGCCGACGGCAGCGAGCACATCGAGCGCTTTGCGGATTCATCGGATCTGGCGAAGCGTCAGGCACAGTTCGAGCGCGACATCACCGAGCAGGGGTGGACCGGCCCGCACGGCTGGAACGTCTGACGGCGATCGGTGCGGTTCACCGCCACTCCAGTTCGGCTATACTCTCGCCAAGGAACTCTCACGCTCCCCGCGGGTTTTGTCGGACGAGCTGTACAAATCTGTAACAGCGTCGAGACCCGAATGGGTCCGATTGTTGCGGCACATCATGCGGGGAGGGCGCCGGAGCGCGGCATCGAAGTTGCCGGCTGGCGAGCACTGCGATGGCAAAGAAGGTCTTAGTTGTCGAAGACGACGACGCCGCCCGCTCTGGGCTGATCCGGCTGATTAGTAGCCGAGGACACGAAGTCTTCGCCGCGTCGACCTTCGAGGACGGCAAGCGACTTCTCAAGACGCATCATCCCGATGTCCTCATCACGGACATCCGCCTCGGAGCGTTCAACGGTCTGCAGCTCCTGTTGAGCGATTCGGAACACACGCAGGCGATCGTGGCCACCGCGTTTTCGGATCACGTGCTCGAGGCCGAAGCCCGAAAGCTCGGCGCACACTTCCTGCTCAAACCGATCGTGCCCGCGATGCTGCTGGACTTGATCGACGAGCTGCCGACCGCGCCGTTCAAACGTCCGGCGGCGCCGGCCCGTCCGATTCGACGCTGGCAACGGAAGATGGCGCCGCAAGGTCTCGCGGCGGAGATTAACTCGTCACCCGCGCGTGTGCTCGACGTGAGCTACGGGGGTTTACGCCTGGGCTTCGGCGACGCGAAATCGCTGCCGCACGCGTTTGACGTCGTACTGCCTGACGGGTCGCTTGCCGTGCCGGTCGAACTCATCTGGCAGAGTGCCACCGGCTTCGGGGGCGTCGAATGCGGCGTCGCGATTTCCTCGGTCAATCATGAGACCGTGCGAGCCTGGCACGGTATCGTTGACGCCATCGCCTGAGTGCGCCGCGCGTGGCTAGGACCACGGTGCTCGATCGGCGCTGGGCGCAGCTGATGGCGCTCTGTCAGAACGAGGCGCAGTACCGCGCCGACGGGACTCACCCCAAACTCCTCCGCTTCCTGAAGACGCAGATCGACGAGCTCGCGGGCGAGATGGGCTTCAGCCAGCGGTGCATCGCGACGCGGGATTTTCGCGCCGAACGCGACGGCGATCGCATCACGCGAATCATCACCGGCTGAAGCCGTCAGCTTACGCCTTCTTCTTCGGCTTTTTCTTTTCCTTCTTCATCGACGTGCCCTTCGACATGCGCACCTCCTCTTCAGTGGAGGATTCTATCGCTGTTCGCCTCTTGCTTTGCCCAGGACCAGCCCGCCAGCCAGGCCTCTTTTCCGGGCGCGCGTGTGTAGGGGACATCGCGTTGGGACTTCCCCGCTTTGTGTGCGGCACATCCCTCGTTCCATGCGGCTTTCCACCCTTCGACAAACGAATCGTCGCGCGCCGCCGCCCGACTCCGCTGCCACTTTCCAAATGCGCCGCCGACCCACACGGCCGTGCGGATCAGCAATGAAGGGCGTTGCTTGTCGTCGATCGCCATGAATGTGCTCTCGCCGCCGATTGTCGGTCCCCGAGAACTCTATCAGCCTTGACGACTGTCACAAGTGCCGATCTGTGCAGAGATGATGAGCGGGACCGAAAGCAGGTTATCTTGGATACAGGGAGTAGCCGTGATGAAGACTGGATTTCCGGTCGTTGTCGTCGTTGCCCTGATGGCCAGCCCGGCGTTCGCCCAGCAGCCAGCCGCCGGACGGATCAAAGTGGCGTCGGGATCGGTGTTCGTCGTCCGCGCGGGCACGCCGCAGCCGGCGCAGGCGGGTCAACTCGTGTACGAGTCCGATACGCTCAGAACGGGGGCGGACGGTCGGATCGGAATCACGCTCAACGACGACACGCGTGTGTCGCTCGGCCCGAGCAGTGAAGTTCGACTCGATCGGTTCAGCTACGCACCGGCCGAGAGCCAGCTCGCCCTGGTCTTGCGAGTCGTTCGGGGCGTTGCGGCGTATGTCTCGGGACGGATTGCCAAGCTCGCGCCGGACGCCATCCGGCTCGAAACGCCTGCGGCCATCGTCGGTGTACGTGGCACCACCGTCGCCATGCGCGTCACCGAGTAGGCATGAATCGCGATCGGCGGACGAGCATCGCGCTCAGCGCGGCCCTGGTGGTCCTGGTGGCGGCGTTGGCAAGCGGGTGTGCGCCGAAGACGGTCAAGCCTCCAGAACATCGAGGCGAGTCTCTCACGGTTCTACTACCGGATTCGGACACCAAAGCCGTCGGACGCGCGTCGGTGTCGAACGCCGCCGGCAAAACGGATCTTCAGGCTGAGCGTGAATCCACAGTCGCCGTCATCGGCCAGGCGCCGTCGGCCGCGACAGTGCTCGACGAATCGGAAGTGCAGCGCATCTTCGGCGCGACGCTCGCGGCCCTGCCGCCGGCGCCGACGCATTTCGTCCTGTTCTACAAGTTCGATTCCGACGAACTGACCGACGAGAGCCGCGCGCTCGTTCCCAACATTCTGCAGTCGGTGAAGGAGCGCCCGGTCCCGGACGTCCTGATCATCGGTCATACCGACACCACGGGCACCGCGACAAGTAACTACCAACTCGGCCTCAGACGCGCGACGGCGGTCCGAACGCTGCTCATCGAGGCTGGACTCGATGCCTCGTTCGTCGAAACGACGTCGCACGGGGAGGCCGACCTGCTGATCCAGACGCCCGACAACGTCGCTGAGCCGCGGAACCGCCGCGTCGAAATCACGGTCCGATGACGGTCCGGCCGCGCACGTTCGTGGTGCTGTGCGGCTTTGTCCCCACGGTCGCCGCCGCCCTGCTCTGCCTGTATCGTCCGCAAGTGCTCGCCAATCTCGAGTACAGCGTGTATGACGTGCTCATGCGCGCGGCGCCGACGCGTCCACCCGACAGCCGGGTTGCGATAGTGGACGTCGACGAGCGCAGCCTCTCCGCCGTCGGCCAATGGCCGTGGCGGCGAGACGTCGTCGGCGCGCTCATCACACGTTTGCGTGATCTGGGAGCGGCGGTCGTCTCGCTGGACATCATCTTCTCGGAGTCAGACCGGTTTCGGGGACCCGGCACCGACACCGACGATGTCCTCGCTGCCACGCTGCGGGAAGGCAAGGTCATCCTCGGCTACGCGCTGACGTTCGACAAAGTGAACACCCGCGCCAGCGCCTGCGTCGAGCACCCGATCGGGCTCGCGGTGGTCCGCCGCGACGACGAGCAGGGGGAGGGACCGTTCTTTCGGGCAACCGGATCGATCTGCAGTCTGCCTGTCCTGACGCAGGCCGCAGGCGCATCCGGCTTCCTGAACGCCGCGCCCGATCCTGATGGACTGCTTCGAAGGGTGCCGCTGCTCATCGAGCTCGACGGCCGCATCTACCCGGCGCTGTCGCTGGCGTCGGTCGTCGCCGCGACTCGCGCGCGCGACGTCACGCTTGACATCGCGAACGTCAACACCGCGACGCTGATTCTCGACCAGGAACACGTGCCGCTCGACGGAAAGAGCAATCTTCTGGTTCGCTATCGCGGACCGAAACGGACGTTCCCCTACTTCTCGGCGGCCGACGTCATGAGCGGCGCCGTGTCGCCCGACGCGTTCCGCGACAAACTGGTATTTGTCGGCACCACGGCGCTCGGCACCCGCGAAGTGGTGGCGACGCCGCTCGACACGCTCTTCGCCGGCGTCGAAGTCCAGGCCACCGTCGCCGATAACCTGCTGCGGCAGGACTTCATCCGCCGGCCGGAGTACGGCGTCACGCTGGAAACACAGACGGTTCTCGCGCTCGGCATCGCAGGCATTCTGCTGGTCGGTCGGTTCGGTCTGCTCTGGGGCGCGGTCGGCATCGCGATCTTCGCCGCCGCGACGTGGGGCGTCACGACGAGCGTGTTCACGAAATACGGCGTCTTCATTTCGCCGCTCTTCCCCACCCTGGGTCTGGGCAGCGCGCTTGCCGCGATGACCGGCGCTCGCTTTGCCGTCGAACACCGGCGGGCGGATCGAGCCGTCGAGGACAAGACGACTTCACAGCGGCTCATGGTGCAGTCACTGCTGTCGTTGACCGAGGTGCGCGACGCGGAAACCGGCCGTCATTCGCGCCGCACGCAGCGATACACGAGAGTGCTGGCGGATCAGCTCTCGCACGATCCCCGGTATGCCGCGTACCTGACGGCCGAGAACATCGAGCTCCTGGCAAGCCTCGCACCGCTGCACGATATCGGCAAGGTGGGCGTCCCCGACCGGCTCCTCAACAAGCCCGGCGATCTGACAGAGGACGAGCTCACCGAGATGCGGAAGCACCCGGCGCACGGCCGCGACGTCATCGCCCACGCACAACGCGACGTTGGCGCGCACGACAATGCGATCATGGAAATGGCGAAGGAGATCGTGTACACGCACCACGAGAAGTGGGACGGCACCGGCTACCCGCAGGGCCTGAAGGGAACCGACATCCCGATTGCCGGGCGGCTCATCGCGCTCGTCGACGTGTACGACGCGGTCCTGACGCGCAGTCTGTACCGTCGGCCGATGACACACGACCAGGCGGTCGCGCTCATCACCAAAGGGCGCGGCACGCATTTCGACCCCGCCGTCGTGGATGCGTTCCTGAGCGTGTCCCACGTGCTGGCGAGTCTCTCCGCCGAAGAGATCGCCGAAGAAACCCGTCACGAACACGCACACTGAGAGGCTTGACACGCCCGGAGGATGAGGATGCGAACGCTCACGACGCTTTTCGCGACCGGAGCCGCGATCCTGATCGCGTCGACCGGCATCTTCGCACAGCCACGCTGGGGCCGCCCAGATACTCCGCGGACGGGCGCCTGCTTCTATCGCGACGCAGACTTTCGGGGCGACTACTTCTGCGCCCGCAACGGCGAAGACATCCCGGAGATGCCGTCCGGCATGAACGACCAGGTGTCATCGATACGAGTCTTTGGCGACGTCGAAGTGACGATCTACCAGGATGTGCGGTTCCGCGGGCGATCAGCGCGATACCGCGGCGACGTTCGCAACCTCGGCTCGCAGGGCTGGAACGATCGCCTGTCGTCCATCAGCGTGAAAGTCGACAGTTTCGGCGGTGGCCGCCCACCGGAAGGAGGCTATCCCGGCATGCCGCGCGAAGGCGCCTGCTTCTTCATGGACGCCGATTTCCACGGACGCTCGTTCTGCCTGCAGCGCGGCGGCAGCTATTCGACGCTGCCGGGCGGTTTCAACGACCACATTTCGTCCATCCGCGTCCAGCGCGCGCGGGTCATGGTCTTCGTTGATGTCGACTTTCGAGGGCAGTCGCTCGAAATTCCATCCGATGTCGCGAATGTCGGGAACCGCTGGAACGATCGGATATCGTCCGTTCGCGTGGTACTAGTCGCGACGCTCATTCGGCTTTGGATTTGAGTCTCGACTCGTTCTCGCGGATGAAGGACCGGATGTCGTCGGCCATGTCGAGCAGGCGCGTCCACTGCTCTTTGTACAGCGTGACCGGAAATCTGCCGAGCCCGTAGACCGACACGCCGCCCTTCTCGCTCACCTTGAGCGATACGCCTCGCGACGACCGGTTCTTGAGCCGCTCGTTTTCCGCCCTCAACCTCTCCAGTTCAGCCTTCAAATCGTCATCCATGCACGTACCCCACCTACTTTCTCCAACTGGCGGCGGGGCCCCAGCCCCGTCGATTACTTATGCGGATGCTTCGTCGCGGCTCTGCAGGCCACTCCTCAGCATCGCCGCAGGCGCTACCCCACCCGAGCCAGTAGTATCTCCTGTGTGCCGTCCGCACCCGTCGACCACCACGAATTCCGGCGATTCTTCGCAGACCTCGGCCCGGGGCTGATCACCGGCGCCGCCGACGACGACCCGTCCGGCATCTCCACATACTCCGTCGCCGGCGCCACCTTCGGCTACCTGCCGCTGTGGACGGCGCTGTTCTCGTTTCCCCTCATGGCCGCGGTTCAGCTGATGTGCGCACGCCTCGGCCTGGCTACCGGCCGAGGTCTCGCGGGCGTCATCAGGCGCCGCTATTCCCCTTGGGTGCTCTGGTCGGCTTGCGCCCTGTTGATCGTCGCCAATGTGATCAACATCGCCGCGGATCTCGGGGGCATGGCGGATGCGACCACGATGGTGACGGGCATCCCGGCTCTGGTCTGCGTTCCGCTCTACGGCGTGCTCATCGTCGTGCTGCTCATGTGGTCGTCGTACCGCACGATCGCGCGCCTGTTCAAGTGGCTCACGCTGGTGCTCATCGCGTACGTCGCCGCGGCATTCGTCGTCGATGTCGACTGGCGCGCAGCCATTCACGCGACGCTGGTACCGAGAGTGGAATGGTCGCGGGAGTTTCTCGCTGTGCTGGTCGCCATTTTCGGGACGACCATCTCTCCGTATCTGTTCTTCTGGCAGGCGGCGCAGGAGGTCGAGGAAGAGCGTGCGGCGCACCACCACTCTTCGCACCGCCATGGCGCGCAGCATGACGAACTGCGCGCGTGCCGCAACGACGTCGTCACCGGCATGTTCGCGTCAAACGCGGTGATGTACTTCATCATCCTGACGACCGCGGCGACGCTGCACGCCCACGGCCAGACCCATATCGAGACCGCGCAGCAGGCCGCGGGGGCTCTGCGCCCGCTGGCCGGCGCGGGTGGATACTGGCTCTTCACGCTCGGGCTCATCGGGACCGGGGTGCTCGCCGTTCCTGTGCTGGCCGGGTCGTGCGCGTACGCCATCGCCGAAGCCGCGGCCTGGCGAGGCTCGCTCGACCGTCCGCCGCGCCGGGCCAAGCGCTTCTACGCGGTGTTGACCGTCGCTGTCATCCTCGGGATCCTGCTGAACTACGCCGGACTCAACGCGATCCGCCTGCTGTTCACCAGCGCCGTCATCAACGGCATCCTCGCCCCGCCGCTCATCTTCATCGTCGTCCTCCTGACTCGCGATCCCCAGGTGATGGGCGACGCGGTCAATTCGCGCGCCATGGATGTTCTGGGCTGGGTCGCGTTCCTGGCCATGACGATCGCAGCCGTGGGCCTCATCCTTACGTCCTGAGACTACCGCGGTTTCCTGGGCACCTTCGCGCCCTTGCTGCGCGCCTCGCTGAGACCGATGGCGATGGCCTGCTTCCGACTGGTGACCCGGCCGCCCGAGCTGCTTTTCAGGGTGCCGCGCTTCCGACGGTGCAGGGCTGACTTCACGTTTCTCGATGCGCTCTTGCCGTACTCGGCCATTATGGAACCCCTCAAGCGTTTTCCTCTTTCGCTCGTGCAAACGGCATGCTCGAAATCCCAGACTCGAGCCAGCTCTTCTGAGGTATCCTCCCGCGCTAACGATCATGGCAACGAGATCGTCAACCTCACGCTCAGCCAATGACACGACGACCGTTGTCGTCACGCAGGCGCGAACATCTGCTCACGCGGGAGAGGATCCATGCGATTTCGTATTTCGATGTCCGTGGCGGTCGTCGCGGCCGGCTGGATTGGCGTGAGCGCCGCGCCCGACACCGTCAAGGTCGACGGCGGGCAGATCGCCGGCGTCGCCGCCAAGGGCGTCCGCGTGTTCAAGGGGATCCCATTCGCGGCGCCCCCGGTCGGCGATCTCCGTTGGAAAGCGCCGCAGCCCATCATCGCGTGGGACGGCGTGAGGCCAGCCGACAAGTTCGGGCCGCAGTGCGCGCAGACGCCGTATCCGGTCGGCTCCGTCTATGCGATGGAGCCCGCGCCGCAGAGCGAGGACTGCCTGTATCTCAACGTCTGGACGACGGGTGGCGCCGGTGACAAGCGGCCGGTCATGGTCTGGATCCACGGCGGCGCGTGGACGCGCGGGGCATCCAACATCGCCACCTACGATGGCGTGGCGCTCGCCACACGCGGCGTCGTCGTCGTGACGACGAACTATCGCCTGGGCCCGCTCGGCTTCCTCGCCCATCCCGAGCTCACTGCCGAATCCCCGCAGCATTCGTCCGGAAACTACGCGATTCTCGATCACGTCGCCGCGCTCCGCTGGGTGCAGCGAAATATCGCCGCCTTTGGCGGCAATCCCGCCAACGTCACGATCTTCGGGGAGTCGGCGGGCTCCTGGAGCGTGAACGCGACGCAGGCGACCCCGCTCACGAGGGGCTTGTTTCACCGCGCGATCGGCGAGAGCGGTGGTCAATTCGGAAGAACGCCGCGCTTGAGCGACGCTGAACAGGGCGGCGTCGCGCTTGCAAAGGCCGTGGGCGCCGATTCGCTCAAAGCGCTGCGTCAGGTGCCGGCGGAAAAACTGGTGGCGGTGCAGGCGTTTCGATCCGCGATCAACGTGGATGGCTGGGTGCTGCCCGACGACGTCCGGACGATGTTCGTGCAGAAGAAGCACAGCCCCGTTCCGGTTCTCGTCGGCTCTAACGCCGACGAGTGGACGACGCTCAGCAATGCGGCGACGTTCCCCAAGACGATGGAGGATTTTCGCAAGCGGATCGAGTCGCAGTTTCCGGGTCTCGCGAAGGAATTCGACGCCGCCTATCCGGTGAAAAGTGAAGCGGACATCGCCGACGCGATGCTCAGCCTCGGCCGCGACCTGACGTTCTCCTCGGAAATGCGGACATGGGTGCGAATGGTGACGGCGGGAGGACAGCGCGCCTTCCTCTATCAGTTCACGCACGTTCCGCCCGGGCCGGAGGCCGCGACCCGACGCGCGTATCATGCGTCCGAGATTCAGTACGTGTTCGGCAACCTGCGGAATCCTGCGTTCGCCTACACGGATGCCGATCGTCAGTTATCCGACGCGATGTCCAGCTACTGGGTGAACTTCGCCACGACCGGCAATCCGAATGGCAAGGGGCTTCCGGCGTGGGCCGCGTACGACACGGCAAGCGAGCCGTACCTCGAGCTCGGCACACCGATCCAGGTGAAGCACCAGCTGCTCAAGACACAGCTGGACTTCCTCGAGCAGGCGCAGCAGATGCGCAGGACCACGGCCAGTCCCGTCGGGGTCCAGTAGTTCAGTTGCTACTTCGTTTCAGGCATGAGCGTGACCCGCACGTAGTTGCCGATATCGAGGTACTTCTGAGCGGCCGCCCGAATCGCGAAGGCGCTCAGCTCCGAAGTCTGCGGCGCCTGGACCGCCGCACCAACGTTCGCCGCGTCACCGTCATCGTAGCGGCGTGAGATCTGGCCGAGCAGGTAGCCGTTCTCCTGGCTGTTCTTCTCGAACTCTCGCAACAGGATGCTGCGCACACGGGATACCTGCCCAGGCGAGAGCAGCGTGTCTCTGACGAACGCGACCTCTTCCATCACGCGCTGCACAAGGCTCGACGTGCGCGCCGGGTCGCAGGTCCAGTCAATCCGCACCCGGTATTCGGGTCTGGGGAGCCTGGCCGTCTGCTGTGTGGCGGTAATGCTGTAGGTGCCCCCGAGTTCCTCGCGGATCGCGTCGCTCAATCGCGACTGAAGGAGAAGGGCCACCGCCTGAAGGGCCAGCTTGTTCGCATCGTCGTACTCGAACGGCCCGGCGAAGACGACCGCCACCGCGCTCTTCGGCGCGATCCCCTTTTCGACCGTTTTCTCGATCACACCCTTCGGCGGCGCGATGCCGAGATCGCGAGACGTCTCGTGCGCATGCGTGGCCGGCAGGCTGGCGATGTAAGTCTCGACAAGCGGCTTGATGCGCTCGGGCGTGAAGCTGCCGACGAACACAAACGTGAAGCCGCTCGCATCCGCGAAGCGCGCTTTGTAGAACGCCAGCGACTTCTCGAGACTCCAACGCTCCACGCTCGCGGGGGTCTCGGGCTGTCGCCGGGCGCTGCCGCCGCTGAGCGCGGCGCCGACAGCCTGGTTGAAGACCACGTCCGGGCTCGCCATCTGGTTCGCCAGCAGCGCCAGCGCCTGCGCCTTCATCGCGGCAAAAACGGTCGGATCTTCGCGCGGCTGGGTGAAGCGAAGGTACAGGAGCTGGAACATCGTGTCGATGTCCTGTGGCGTCGCGCCTCCTCTCATCCCCTGGTCGATTTCGTTGATGAAGGGGCGCACGCTGACAGCTTTGCCAGCGAGGACCTTGTCGAGCGCCACCGCGTTGAAGCGGCCGGCGCCGCCGGCCGGGATGACATCGTCCGCAGCCTGAACGGGAATGAATTCGTCGTCGCTCGCGAGCGATGTGCCGCCGGGGGCCACCGCCCGGAAGAGGATTCTGATCGGCCTTCAGTGTCGTGGGCTTGAGTACGACCCTCGCGCCGTTCGACAGCGTCCACTCGGTCATTCCGGCCTCGGGGTGGAGAACCGTCTTCACGACGCTGCCCGCCGCCGGCGGCGCGTCCATGAGCCTCTCCCCTGCGCCCGCATCGACATACGCCGTCAGCCGCTTTTCAGACGCGGTCCTGACCGCAGCGGCGAGCTGCGCTTCGCCGGGCAGAACCACCGCCGCCACCTCCGGCGCCGACACGACGACGAGCCGATTGCGCTCGGGGAACCAGTCGCCAGCGAGCGCGTTGACTTCCCTCAACGTGATACCGGGGAGAAACCGCCGGTGGAACGCGAGCTCCTGCCAGATGGTCGGCAGCGCTTCTCCCTGGAGAAAGTTCCGTGAGTACTCGTCCGCGCGGCTCGACGACTCACGATCGGGACTCTCCGTGACGACGCGCTCGTAACCCGCCATCCGGGCCTGCTTCGCGCGGTCGAGCTCGGTGGCCGTGAATCCGAAGCGCGCGAGGCGCTGAAGTTCGGTGACGAGAGCATCAAGGCCTCGCGTCACGCCGTCATTCGACACGAGTGCCTGAAGAGCGGCCTGGTCCCGTGTCCTCGGCGCCGGAAAGAGCGACCGACCTGCGGCGGCTTCGAGGAATGGTGGATTCTGGCTCTGGCTGAGCTCGTCGAGCCGCGCACCGAGCATGGCGCTGAACAATTGATCGAGCATGATGTCGCGATAGCCACCGACCGAACCCTGGTTGCGCGCCGGTCGAAGATTCGAGACCTGGACCGCGGTCGCGGTGGTCTCCTTATCGGTCACCACGGCGTAGCGGGTGCCCGGATGTTCCGGTACGTCGAACGCTGGCCGCGGCCGTTCGGGTGACGGATTGGTGAGCGACTGGAAATGCTGCGTGATCAACCGCGCGACAGCGGCGCGATCGACGTCGCCCACGACGATCACGGACATCAGGTCCGGGCGATACCAATCGCGGTAGAACCTGGTCAGCGGCTCACGCTGGGCCCGCTCGATGATCTCCGGGGTGCCGATAGGGGGCCGGTCCGTATAGCGCGATCCTTCGAGCTGCACGCGGCGGATTCTGTCCGTTGTGCGCTCGTCAGCGCCCAGGTTCATCCGCCACTCGGCGAGAACGATGGGCCGCTGGCGCTCGATGCCGGTCTGGTCGAACGTGGCACCTCCCGCCCAGTCCTCGAGCACCGTCAGCGCGCGGTCGAGGACGTTTGGCACATCGGTCGGCACGCGCAGCGTGTACTGCGTCTCGTCGAAGCCTGTCGCCGCATTTGCGTCCGCGCCGAGGCTGAGTCCGAGCGCGCCGAGAAAATCGTTGATGCCCTGTCCGGGGAAGTGTCGGGTGCCCTCGAACTGCATGTGCTCGACAAAGTGCGCCAAGCCCCGCTGGTCGTCGTCTTCCAGGACAGAGCCGGCTTTGACGACCAGCCGCAACTCCGCCTGCCGTGCAGGTTTCGCATTCGGCCGCACGTAGAAGCGCAGACCGTTGGGCAGCGCGCCGACGAGAACTTCGGGGTCGACTGGCATCTGCGCCGCCAACGCGTAGGAGGCGACCGACGCTGCGGACGTCTCGCGCCCGGACTGCAGCGCCTGCGCCGAAGGAGCAGAAACAGCGGCGGCGGCAAGCAGGAACGTGAGCACACCGCGCGCGGCGTGCCGGAAACGGAACAAGTTCATGTCTTCATCCTATCGGACGCAAAGGAACTGGTCGAATGGACCAAGAACCAAACAGCAGCCGACCGTGGAAAGCGTCGCGGCGATCCTAGCACTCCGAAATTGTAATCGCCGGTGTTCACAATCAATGACGACTGTCAGAATTGCGCGGTTGTTGCGCGGCTCTTCGGTTGGAACAGGCCGCTGACGATCCTCCTCGCCTGTGCGAGAATCGCCAATTGGTAACGTCGAGGCGCTCACCGCTGATGACTTCGGATGCACGTTCACGGGTCCCGCGCGGCGCGTTCCAGCTCATTCGGCGCGTCGAGCGTCGCAGATTCGGCGCTGCTCTCCATGCGATGCTGCTTGGGGTCGCGATGCTCCCTGCGTCGGCGGCGGCGCAGCCGACGCACGTCGCCGAGGACCCTGGTCCGAGCGGCTGCGTGCTTGCTCCCGATGGAACGCCAGTATCAGGCGGAAGCGTCCTGATTCAGTCGATGGGTTCTCGGACGGCAGCGTCCATCGACGAAACAGGTCGCTTTCACATCGTCCCCAACGCGCCAGGTCTCCACCAACTCGTGGTGAGCGTTCCAGGTTTTGCGCCGTACCGCCTCAGCGTCGCCGTGCCACGTTCGAGGACGCTGAAGCTGCCACTCATCCGGATGTCGCCCGCCACATATTTTCGCGTGCGATTCGTGTCGGCTGCAGGTGAACCGATTATCTGGCCGACGCTCCGTCGCCAGGCGTTCGACGCCAGCGGCCCCATCTCGGCGCCGCCGGCCGATCGCGACTCGGACCGAATCGACAGCGACGGCACGATCACCGTGGGCCCGCCGCTTCGAGGGATCACGAAGTTGGCGCTCGATACGCCTCCGCTTGCGCAGACCGTCCTGCCGAGTCTCTACGTCACTGGCGAGCAGACGCTCGTCGATGGCGGAACCGTAGTCGTTCAGCCGGGCGCGGTTCTTTACGTCGACGTGGTCGACGAGAGCGGCGTTCCCGTGCCGCAACACGACGTCTTCGTCGAGGATGTCCGCCCGCTGTCGCCGCTGGTCTTCCCGCCCGTCCGCACCAATCAGGAGGGGCGCGCGACCTTCGAGCGGTTGAGCGCAGGGCGCTATCGCGTGAGGACGACCGCGATCGCGCGATGCGCCAACGAGCTGCTCTCGATTGCGCCGGTCGTCTCGGTACCTGGCAGCGGACCGGTGCGGACGCGCCTCATCGTGGCCGGTCACGCAACGTTTCGAATCACGTCGCCGCTCGGACCTCTGAGAGGAATCCGCGTGTCGGCATCACCCGACACGGGTTCGCCGGCATCGCCGATCGTGTTGCGCCCTCGAGTCGACCCCTCCCCGCGCTTCGAGCGCCCGTTCCGCGAAACGCCGTGCAGCGGAGGAACCGATGTGGACGGACGCGTGACGCTCACGAATTTCCCACCCGGTCCGGCCCGCGTCGATGTGCGCCTTCTCAACTCCACGTATGTGCGGCGCGTCGACGTACCGATCGACGGGCGAGAGGTCCCCATGGTGGTCCCCGACGGGTTCTTACTCGTGCGCGTCACGGATGCACGCAAGAACGACCCGATTGTCGGGGCCGCCATCACCTGGACTGGTGACGGAGGCCGCGTCGAGGCGACGGCCTCGGCAACGGGTGAGGCGCTCCTCGAAGGCGTGGGGACCGCGGGCGGCACGCTCGCGTTTGCTGCACGAGGATACAGGTCCGCCGAGGAGATGCTGCCAGAACCGCCAGCGGTGCTCCACGAAGTCGCGCTCCTGCGAACACCTGCCCAGAATCTGCAGGCTCGCGTCATCATCGCATCCGGCGAGCCGCTGTCAGATGCCGTCGTCGAACTCTCCTCTCCGGATCCGATGGAGGTCCCGCGCGTCGCGGTGACGGACTCAAAAGGCTCCATCATGTTTGTGGACGCTCCGCCAGGATCGCTCGGCCTGACGGCCAGTGCGGACGGGTTCGTGACCGCGGCACTGTCAATCGCGGAAGGCCGTCGCACCGGAATCGTGTTGACACTTGCTCGAGAATCTCGGTGATGTATTCGCATCCTTTCTCGGTCGCTTCCGCAGGCCTCGTCGTCGCGTCGATGGCAGCGTCGATCGGTGCCCGAGGCCTTTACTCGGACAAAACGTTCTCTCCAGCGGCGCCGTCGAGACTCGCGCGTACAATAAAAAAGAGCCCATTTTCATGGACTCCTTCAAAGTGTTTTGGTCGGGGCGAGAGGATTCGAACCTCCGACCCCTCGGTCCCGAACCGAGTGCTCTACCAGGCTGAGCCACGCCCCGACCGGGCGAGAAGTTAATGTTACCTCGGATCGCCCGTTCGGTGCTCGCGGACCTGCGGGGATCAGTGCGGTTTCGCACCTTCGACGACGATCGTCACGTCCGAGGTCGTTGACAACGCGCCATCGTTGGCCGTCGCGCGCAGCACATAGGTTCCCGGCTCGGTGAATCGCGCCACGACTGAGGCCTTGCCATCGGCAGGGGGCGTGGGGCCGGCGCCTTCGAGCGCGGCCTTCGCCGGTCCCCGCAGCTGCATCCAGGAGACGTTGAGTCCGCGACGCTGCCCCGTCGCCGACGAATTGGTCTGCTGTTGAATCCTGGTTGCATCCGCCGCGCGCGTCCGTTGAATCGGCGCCCGCGGCTTCGGCAATCCGTCGTCCGTGACGCCCGCGACAAGGGTCACGGGCCGGGAAACCGACGCACCCGTCACCGGGTCGATGGTCACGACCGGCGCCTTGTTCGGATCACCATCGCCAGGATTCAGATTGCCGCGCGTGATGACGATTCGTTCGGTGATTTCCTCGACCGGCATCAATTCGCCGTACGCCTTTTCGGTCTTGCCGTTCGCAGTAATCGTCCAGGTCACAACCTGCTTGCCGAAATCCTTCGGCACGCGAACCCGATACACCCAGCCCTGACGCCGCGGCAGAAACACGGTCGGCTGTCCCTGATCGGCGGCACCCGGCGACACCTGATTCTGCGGGCCCGGCGCGACGACGACTGTTTCTTCCCAATTGCGATTGAAGTAGCCGAACACGAGATCGAACGTGCCGTCGGCGTTGCGAATCCACCCCTCGAAGTACGGAACGACGTTCTGGCCCGAAGCGAACTTGGTTTGAGGAATCGCGGTTGGGAGCTGTTGAGCGGTCGAAGTCGTGGTCAGCAGCAAAGCTATCAGGAGCGCCTGCGGCCGTGCCGAGCGAGGGCCTGTAAAGCCCGAGCGAGGCATCAGCGTCAGCACCCGGCGGGGGTGGGACCCCGCCGGAAGAGGAAGAAAGTTGGCAAGAGCCTGGTCATCTTTCTTCGTGCGTCTTGCGAGTCGCGATGCGCTGCGCGAAGTCTGCCTCGTCGATATAGAAGAGGCTCACCCACGCGAAGCTCATCTCGTCCACCGTCCGCTGTCCGTAGCCGACCCAGTTCCGCGGATTGGGGTTGTACTTGTTCGCGGACGTGTTGTCGTGCCAGGCGGTGACGTGAATCACCGTTCCCGCCGGCAGGAGCGGTTGCACATCGTCGGCGTACGGATACGTGATGTGCCAGCCGAATTGATAGTTGCTGACGCAGCTGAGCGTCTCGGTCCGCGCCGGTCCCGGTCGCGCGGAATCGGCGCGGATGTCCGGATAAATGGCTTCCATGCACATCGCTTTGCCGCGATTGTGCATATGCGGCTGAAATGCGGAGACGACCGCCGGTTTCGGTAGACGGAAATACCCGTCGGTCCGCGAGATCTCGCCCGGCGCGATGTCGAGATCCATGTTGTCGCCCATGTGTTGCGTGAAGGCGACGTACTTCGGGACCTGGCCTTTCGGGAGCACCTTGAACCCAATCGACACGTTCACGAGCGATCGCTCGCCGCTCGGGTGCAGATGGAGGTTGAAATGGATCTTCGACCCGGCCTTGATGAGTCGGCCCGAATTCTCGGGGAAGATGTCGCCGTTCTTGCCGAGTGCATACTCGTTGAAGAAGAAGCCGACCGGATCTTCTTCTTCGTCCTCGATCATGTTCGCGGTCGCATGGTGGACAACCTTGAAGCTGTACGGCTCCGGCTTGGTCTCGACGGCGCTGATGTACATGTCCTCGGTAAACCCCGGATCGACGTCGATGTCATAGAACTCGTCTGCACCGTTCGCACGCAGCTCGTACGACTTGGGCAGTGACACGACGATGTCGGGTTTGCCGATGTGCCACTTGTCCACGTCACTGAACTGCCGTGGCGCGGGCATCTGGGCCGGGTCGCCCTGCAGCGCGCCCGAGTCCGCCCACTTCGCGATGATCGCGATCTCCGCGTCGGTGAGCGACGGGTCGTCCTTGAACCGCTGGATGCCGATGTGCCGGTCGATGTACCACGGTGGCATCTCGCGCGCGGTCACCTTCTGCTTGATGGCGCGCGCCCACGGTCGCGCGTCCTGATAGGTGATGAGCGGCATCGGCGCAATCGCGCCGTTCCTGTGGCAGTTCTGACACGCGCGCTGCAGAATCGGCGCGACGTCACGGCTGAACGTGACGGCAGACGGCTGGGCGCCCGGCGTCTGTTGCGCCAGCAGCGGCGACGCCACGCCGAACACCATCAGGAAGAGGAGTCGCTTCATCGTGGACCTCCAGAACCATTTCCAATCCGCAACCCGCAATCCGCAATTTCACTGAGGCAGCCTGAAGGCGATCAGCTCGCCCGAGTAATTCCCGCCGCTGACGGCGACGACGATGTACTGCTTGCCCGCCTGCTGATAGGTCATGGGCGAACCGCTCTGCGGCGCCGGCAGGTACACCGCACCGACTTCCCTGCCGCTGCTCTTGTCATACGCCCGCAACATCGCCCCACGCTGCCCGCTCGAGGTCATGGTCACCCGCGGTTCGCCCGCGACGACGAGCGTTTTCGTCACCAGCGTGCCGATGTTACCAGCTTGACCGGTGCGTCCGATGTTCAAGCCTTTCAGGGCCGCGTGATTCTTGACGTTGTCTGGCGTCTCGCCGTGCGGTATCTGCCAGAGCAGATTCCCCGAATTCATGTCGATCGCACTGATGCGTCCGTACGGGGGCTTGACGAGCGGCAGGCCTCGGACGGAGAGCCCACCGCCGCCCTCTGTCTCAGCAGGCGCGGGCGTGCGAGCGGCCGAGCGCTCCGCAACCGAGGCGTCCGCGCCCGCGCCGCCGCCGGAGCCGAGCGTCGTTCGCATGCCCGTCGCCGCCGATCCCTGGACGTAGTCGATATCGATCTTCGGATCCGCCGGCGGCACCAGGCCAAGCGGCGTGGCCCCGGACTGCGAGTGGACGTACAGCACGTGCGATTCCGGATCGTAGGAACCGCCGGGCCAATTGGTCGCAAAGGCCGCCATCAGCGTCGCGAGCGGGCCCTCGATCCTGCTGACGACGGGCGGCGTGAAGATCGGACCGATCTGATACTTCGAGACCAGCTTGACGGCTTCCTCGCGGAGCTCGGGTGTGAAATCGATCAGATCGTTCACGGCCACACCCTGCTGGTCGTACGCCGGCGGCCTGGTTGGAAACGGCTGCGTCGGTGCGTACCACTCGCCGGGCACCTCGCCTTTCTTGACCGGGCGCTCTTCGATCGGCCAGACCGGTTGTCCGGTGACGCGATCGAACACATACAGGAACGCCTGCTTCGTCGGTTGGGCGACCGCCTTGACCGCGCGACCGTTCACCGTGATGTCCACGAGAATCGGCGCGCAGGGAATGTCCATGTCCCAGATGCCATGGTGCACCAGCTGGTAGTGCCACTTGCGCTGGCCCGTCCGTAAATCGACCGCGACGAGGCTCTCGCCAAAGAGGCCGGCCCCTGGGCGATGGCCGCCGTAGTAGTCGCCCGTGGGCAGTTCGACGGGCAGATACGCGAGGCCCAGCTCTTCGTCGACCGAGATCTGCGCCCACACGCCCGCGTTTCCCGTGTACGCCCAGGAATCCTTCAGCCACGTGTCGTTGCCGAATTCGCCGGGCGATGGAATCGTGTGGAAGATCCACAGTCGCTTCCCCGTGCGGACGTCAAACCCCCGCACGTAGCCCTTCACGTTGCTGCGGCTGCGTGGAACGCCGCCGGAGCGGTGCGCTGCGCCGACGATCACCACGTCGCGGGCGACGACCGGCGTCGCGTGGAGGCCAACTTCGCCGGTGACGAGGTCGATGTCCTGATCATCGTCCTGCTTGAGATCGACGACGCCGTTTTGGCCGAAGCTCAACACGGGAATGCCGGTCTTCGCGTCGAGCGCGATCAGTCGGTAGCCGGGCGTCACGTAGAGAATCGCGGCGTTCGTGCCGTCCGACCAGTACGCGAGCCCACGGCCCGAGAGCTGTCTCGGCGCCGCCGCCCCACGTGGACCTTCACGCTCGCTGTGCATCCAGATCAGCTCGCCCGTGGCCGCGTCGAGTGCCACGACGGCGCGCCGGGTACCGGCGGTGGAATACACGACGCCACCGACCATGAGGGGCGTTGATTCGAACTGGAATTCAGGACGGGGCCCGAGCTTGTCGGTCTTGAACCGCCACGCCACCTCGAGCGCGTTGAAGTTGGAAGCGTTGATCTGGTCGAGCGATGCGTAGCGCGTGTTGCCGAGGTCGCCGCCATACGTACGCCATTCGCCATTCTTCGCGCCCGACTGCGCCGCGAGTCTGCCGGCAGTCCCGAGCACGAGCGCGATCACCACCCATCGCTTCATAACGTCCTCTCCGGCGCGCATTGACCAGACGATCGGCGCCACTCAAAACGCGAATCAGCGCGCCGATGTCGTGGCGAACGTCAGCTCCTCCACCATCGACAGCGCATCGTACGAGGTGAGGTCCGGCTGCAGCGGTGTCACCGACACGTAGCCGTCACGGACCGCCTGATAGTCCGACCGATCATGCGGCTCCCACTCGTTCTGGCCTTCCTCAATCCAGTAGTAGGGGCGCCCTTTGGGATCGTGACGCTCGGCCACCGAGGTCACGTGGTTGCGTTTGGCCTGAACGGTGACGCGATACCCTTTCGGTTCGCCCTTCGGGACGTTGATGTTGAGGAACGTTCGGACGGGCAGCGGGCGCCGCAGCATCGCCTCGGCCATCGCGGCCGCCGCGCGGGCGGCGTAGCTGAAGTCGTACACGGCTCGCGTCGCCTTCAGCGACACGGCGATCGCGGGGACGCCGAGCAGGGCGCCTTCCAGCGCACCTGACACGGTCCCCGAATACGTCACATCGTCACCCAGGTTCCAGCCCTTGTTGATGCCGGACACGACCAGATCGGGAAGGCCCTTGAACACCTGCGTGATGGCGATATTGACGCAATCGGTCGGCGTGCCGTCGACCGCAAACACGCGATCGCCGATCGTTTCGAGCCGCAGCGGATGTCGAAGTGTGAGGGCGTGGCCGATGGCGCTGGCTTCTTCGGTCGGCGCCACGATGGTCACGTCGCCAAGGCCACGAAAGGCGTCTGCCAGAACCCGAATACCTTCAGACCGATATCCATCGTCGTTCGTGATGAGAATCCGCACCATGGGTGTGCAAATTATACGCGGGCTGGTCGCTCTCCGGTGTCGACAGCCGGGACCACGACAAAGAGCAACGCGGTCGCCGTGAGCGCGAGCCCGGCGCCAAGGCCGAACGCGGCCGGAGCACCGTAGGCGGACCAGATCACCCCAAACAGCACACTCGCCGCGAGTGCCCCAATGCCCTGCACGGCGTTGTACACGCCGAACGCAAATCCGCGTCGGTCTGGCGGCGCCAGATCGGCGACGAGCGCTTTCTCAGTCCCCTCAGAAAATCCAAAGTAACAGCCGTACACGAGGAACCACAGCGTCAGCCCCGCCAGGCTCGACGTCAGCGCAAAGCCTAGGTAGACGCATGCGTAAACCAGCCAGCCGAGCGCGATGACTGCACGACGGCCGACGCGGTCCGACCAGCTGCCGCCGATGACGGACACCGACGCCTTCACGACGTGAATCGCCGCCCAATAGAGCGGAATCAGTTTCGCCGAGCCTGCGGTGTCGGTGAGCCTGAGCAACAGGAACGCGTCGGTCGAATTGCCCAGCGTGAAAAGCGTCATCACGGACATGAACGCCGAGAACGCGCGCGGAAGAGGGCTGGGCGTCAGGGACGCCGGCTGGGGTCCATCGACCGCGGGCGGCTGCGGTTTGTTCCGCGCGGCATCGTCCACGTCACGCTCAGGCACCAGCGCGATCAGCGCGACGGCGATCGCGCCCGGGATAATCGTCAGCGCGAAGAACGTCCGGTAGCGTTCCGGAAAGAAGAGCAGAAACATCGTCGCGACCAGTGGACCCAGGATGGCGCCCGCATGATCCATCGCCTGATGGAAACCGTAGATCCGGCCGCGTGTCGACGGCGTCGCCCAGGCAGCAAGCATGGCATCGCGTGGCGCTCCGCGAATACCCTTGCCGACGCGATCGAACACACGCACGGAAAACACCTGCAGCCAGCTGGTCGTCAACGCGATCAGCGGCCGCGCCAGCGACGAAATGCTGTAGCCGAGGAACACCAGCGGACGCCGGCGTCTCCGGCGGTCGGCCACGCCGCCCGACCAGATCTTCAGAACGCTGTTGGCAGCCTCGGCAGCGCCTTCAATGATGCCGAGCGAGACCGCTCCTGCGCCGAGTACGTGCGTCAGGTAATACGGCAGCAGCGGATAAATCGCCTCGGACGCCGAATCCGTGACGAGGCTGACCCAGCCCAGTAGCCAGACCGCACGGGGGAATCCGAACATGCCCCATCATCAGCCAACGGCCTTCAGACTGTACAATCGAAATGTCGATGCCCACGATGGCCGAGGTGCTCGCGCGCGAAACGCGCGAGGGCGACCTCTACGAACGACTGGACGACGGACGGCTGCGCTGCCTGGCGTGCGGGCACAGGTGTCCGCTCCCGGATGGTGCGCTGGGGGTCTGCCGGGTCCGCTTCAACCGCGGCGATCGGCTGCTCGTGCCGTGGGGATACGTCGGCGGGGTTCAGTGCGATCCGGTCGAGAAGAAACCGTTTTTCCACGCGTATCCGGGTGCGCTGGCCTATAGCTTCGGGATGCTTGGCTGCGATCTGCACTGCGGCTACTGCCAGAACTGGGTCACGTCGCAGTCCCTGCGCGACCCGCTGCGCGATTGCGCCGCCGCAGCCGATGTCGCCGGAGGCGCTCGTCGAAGATGCGCTCGGGCATCGCGCAAGACTCATCGTCAGCACCTACAACGAGCCGTTGATCACCGCGGAGTGGGCCGTGGCGGTCTTCCGCGAAGCGAAGGCGGCAGGTCTCGTCACCGGCTTTGTCTCAAACGGTAATGGCACGCCCCAGGTGCTCGAGTATCTGCGTCCGTGGATCGACCTCTATAAGGTCGACCTCAAGAGCTTCGACGACGGTCACTACCGGGCGCTCGGCGGTCGCCTTGGCCCGATTCTCGACACCATCGAACGCCTGCACGCCATGGACGTCTGGATCGAAATCGTCACGCTCCTGATTCCCGGATTCAATGACTCGCGTGACGAGCTCGAGCGCCTGACGACGTTCATCGCCGGGGTGTCGCCCGACATCCCCTGGCACGTGACGGCGTTTCACGCCGACTACAAGATGCGGGACCGTGACGACACCACCGCCGACATGCTCGTCGACGCGGCGGCCATCGGGCGCGCGAACGGGCTTCACTACGTGTACGCCGGCAACCTGCCGGGACGCGTCGGCGATCTGGAAGACACACATTGCGGCACGTGCGGCGCGTGCGTCATCTCGCGACGCGGCTACGCGATCTGCGACTACCGCCTGGATTCTGTCGGACGCTGTCCGAACTGCGCGAGCCGCATTCCAGGCCGTTGGGCGGCGGACTACTCCAGCCAGATCGCCTCGCGACCCTTCGTCCCCGCGACGTCCCGATTTAGAATGCTGGGTTCCAGATGAACGACGCTCTCGGACGTCCGCTCAGGAACCTGCGGCTCTCGGTCACGGACCGGTGCAACCTGCGCTGCGAGTACTGCATGCCCGAGGACGACTACGCGTGGCTGCCGCGCGAAGACGTCCTGCACTTCGAAGAAATCAGCACGCTGGTCGACGTGTTCGTTTCTCTCGGCATCGACAAAGTGCGCCTGACGGGCGGCGAACCCCTGCTGCGGCGTGACCTCGATGTCCTTGTCGGCATGCTCGCCGCCAAAGAAGGCCTGAACGATCTCGCGTTGACGACGAACGGTATCCTGCTGGCTGATCAGATCGACGCCCTGAAAGCCGCGGGACTCCAGCGGCTGACCGTCAGCCTCGACACGCTGCATCGGTCGCGGTTCGAGGCGCTGACGCGATTCGATCGCCTGGATGCCGTTCACGCCGGCATTACGGCAGCCGAACGCGTCTACGGGATCCTGAAGATCGACTCAGTGGTCATGCGCGGCGTCAACGACGACGAACTCGCCGATCTGATCGAGTACGGCCGGTCGGTGAACGCCGAAGTGCGGTTCATCGAGTACATGGATGTCGGCGGCGCGTCGCGCTGGACGCCGGACCGCGTCGTCACACGGCAGGCGATTCTGCAGGAACTGTCGCGACGCTACGGCGCAATCGAACCCGTGGGCGAGGTGTCATCAGCACCCGCCGAACGCTTCGCGTTATCCGACGGAACGACATTCGGAATCATCTCGTCGACGACCGAGCCCTTCTGTCGGACCTGCGACCGCAGCCGGCTGACCGCCGACGGCATGTGGTACCTGTGCCTCTACGCGACGCGCGGCTTCGATCTCCGTGGTCCACTGCGCCGCGGCGCCTCGCCCGACCAACTGCGGGCGCTCATCGCGGAAGGCTGGAAGGGGCGTACCGATCGCGGCGCCGAGGAACGCCTCGCGCTGGGTGACCGCCGTGCCTTCGTCCCGGTGCAGGATCTGCTGAAGCGCGACCCGCATCTGGAGATGCACACGCGGGGTGGGTAGAGACGCCGGAGCGCAAGGCTTCAGTCGGAGAGGAAGCGCGAGGCTTCAGCCGAGCGAGGCTACAAGCTCATGTGCTCGGGGACGTCGAAGCGTCCCGTCAGCAGCAGTGACACGGCTTCGAGCAGTCCGCGCACAGAACACGGCTTCTCGAGAAAGGCCTCGTCCTGCCAGAGCGTCGTCTTCTCTTTGAAGAGGCGTTCGCTGAACCCCGTCAGGTACAGGACTTTCAGTTGCGGCTCCTGCAGCCGCAGACGTCGCGCGAGCTCGTCGCCTGTCATTTCAGGCATCATCATATCGGTCACGAGAATGTCGAACCTGCCGAGTGCGGCGGCGATCTTCAGCGCCTCGGTCCCGCCTGCGGCAGCGGCGGTCGTGTAGCCGGCTTCGCGGAGCACCCGTTCCACGAACCTCCGCACCGGATCTTCATCGTCCACGATGAGCGCGGTGAAGGACCTGGTCGAGTCGGTCTGCCGATTCATGAGCACCTCTTCGCATCAGACCCGCTTATCACAATCGTCGACGACGTCATCGCCTCATTCCCATCACGACGGTCGACGGCGCGTCGCCGGGCGCGGGGCGGCCTCGGTCAGATGATGACGCTCGAGCCGCCGGTACAAGGCGCGGCGACTGATGCCGAGCACGCGGGCCGCAGCCATGCGATTGCCGTTCACCCGCTGGAGCACGTCGAGAATGTGTTCGCGCCCGATCTCCTCGAGCGGCGCGGTGTAGCCGCCGTGATCGGACGAGACGGCCTCGCTCCCGCGAACGCGCGGAACCGGTGCCGCCTCCTAGGCCCGCGGCACCCGCCAGCTCGCGTTCTGAAATCACGGCGCCGTCAGCCAGCATGCACGCGCGCGCGACGACATTCTTGAGCTCTCGGACGTTGCCGTCCCAACGCGCGCTCAGGAGCAGCCGCTCCGCGCCGGGCGTCAGTCCCTGAAGCGGCTTGCGCATCCGCTGCGCGCATTCGCGCATGAGCGCGGCGGTCAGATACGGGATGTCTTCGCGCCGTTCGCGCAATGGCGGCAACGCCACTTCGACGACGTTGAGGCGGTAGAACAGGTCGCCACGGAATCGCCCGGCGGCCACCTCGGCGCGCAGGTCACGGTTCGTGGCGGCCACAACCGCGACGTCCACCTTCCGCGGCTGGAGCGATCCGACACGCTGAACTTCCCCGTTCTCGAGCGCTCGAAGGAGCTTGGCCTGAACCGAGAGCGGGAGCTCGCCGATCTCGTCGAGAAACAACGTTCCGCCCTGCGCCGCTTCGAACAGCCCCGGCTTCGATTCCACCGCACCGGTGAAGGCGCCCCGGACATGGCCGAAGAGTTCCGTTTCGAAAAGGGTATCGACGACAGCGGAGCAATTGATCGTGACGAAGGGTTTCGTGCGGCGCGGCCCGGCCTGATGAAAGGCTCGGGCCGCGAGTTCCTTGCCCGTGCCCGTTTCGCCGCTCACCAGCACGACCTTGGCGTGCGGCGCCAGCCGCTGAATGAGGCTGAACACTTCCTGCATTCCCGGACTGCGGCCGAGCATGCCGCAGAACTCGAGGCACTTGGCGACCTGGCTCTCGAGGGCCATGACCTGCGCGCGTCGTTCCAGTTCGGTACGGATTTCGGTCAACACCTCGCGCAGGCGATCGAGGTCGAACGGTTTGGTCAGATATTCGCGGGCACCCAGCTTGATCGCTTCGACCGCGCTGTCGACGGCGGCGAAGCCGGTCATCAGGATGACTTCGCAGGCCGGGAACGACGAACGGATCTGACGCAGGAGATCGAGGCCGTTGGCGTCCGGCATGCGCAGATCGACCATCGCCAGATCGGCCGGGCGCCGATGGAGCGCCTGAAGTGCCTCGACGCCGCCGCTGAAGGTGACGACTTCGTAGCCCAGCCTCGACGCCAGGCGATCGAGCAATTTCAGCACGACGGGCTCGTCGTCGATCACGAGCAGCAGCGGGCGGGCGACGTTCGACGCTCTGGCGGAAGCCGTCAGCGTGCGGGCCGGATGCCGGCCGCCCCCGGGAAATCGGGCGGGTTCGGACGGCCGCCAATCAGTGTGTGCGGTTATAACCCGTGCCCTGTGCGCTGGTGTGCATTCGGGCACACCGCAACCAGCCTCCTCTCTGGTTGTATCGGGCAGAGAGTGCAATGGGTTCAAAGGTCCAGGGGTTCGGGAGGTTCGCAGGGTTCGCGAGGTTCGCGAAGATCTGAAGCTGCCTTCCGGACCTTCGGATCCTGCCGAACCCGGCGAACCTGCCGAACCCTGCGAACCTATCGTTCTTGGGATTCACTCGTCCCAGATCCGGACGATTTTCCCGATGTCGATCACGTTTTTGAGCACAACTAAATGACTGAGGTATAATCACTTAGCTGTTCCGCTCCATGTGGCGTGGCGTTTGCCCCTCTCCTTTGGCGATCGTTTCTCGTCTCGTTTCCGTCTAAGAGCTGAAAACAACCATGGATATTGCCCGCCCGTCCAACGTCAAGAAAAAGCGGATCCGTCAGGCCATCTATGCGGGCGTTGGACTGCTCGCGGTCGTACTCGTCAGCGTCGGACTCTCACGGCTCAAGCCGGCGGCGCCGACCGTGGAACGCGCGGTCGTGTGGCCCGACACCGTCAAGCGCGGACCGATGGTGCGCCAGGTCCGCGGACTCGGGATCCTGACGCCGGAAGACATCCGGTGGATTCCCGCGACAACACAGGGGCGCGTGGAAAAGATCATCCTGAGGCCCGGCACGCAGGTGAAGAGCGACAGCGTGATTCTCGAGCTCAGCAACCCGACGCTCGAACAGCAACTGCAGGACGCCGAGTTGAAACTCGCCGCCGCGGAAGCCGGACTTGCCAATCTGAAAGTCCAGCTCCAGAACGACCTCCTGGCGACGCGCGCGTCGGCGGCCAACATCGACGGGGACTACAACAAGGCGCGCATGACCTACGAGATGAAGCAGGCGCTGGCGAAAGACAAACTCGTCTCGGAGCTCGAGCTGAAACAGGCCCAGGTGGACGCCGAGCAGCTGAGCGTTCGCACCCAGATCGCGAAGGAACAGCTCGCGACGAAGGCGGATTCCATGCGCGCGCAGATGGCGGTCCAGCAGTCGGCCGTTGATCAAGCCCGCGCGTTCCTGGCCCTCACCCGCCAGCAGAAGAACGAGCTGAAAGTGCGAGCCGGCCTCGACGGCATGCTGCAGCTCGTGCCGGTGGAAGTCGGCCAGCAGGTCGCGCCCGGCACCAACCTCGCCCGCGTCGCCAACCCGAGCCGGCTCAAGGCGGAAATCAAGATCGCGGAAACACAAGCCAAGGACATCCAGATCGGGCAGAAGTCCGAGGTCGACACGCGGAACGGCGTGGTCGAAGGCCGCGTCGCGCGCATCGATCCGTCCGTCATCAACGGGACGCGTACGGTTGACGTGACCCTCATGGGTGATCTGCCGAAAGGCGCGGTCCCCGACCTGAGCGTGGACGGAACCATCGAGCTCGAACGCCTGAACGATGTCCTGTTCATGGGCCGTCCGGCATTCGGCCAGGACCAGAGCGTCGTCGGTCTCTTCAAGGTTGGCCCTGATGGCGTCAACGCCGAACGCACGCAGGTCAAGCTTGGACGCAGCTCCGTCAACACCATCGAGATCTTGTCGGGGCTCAAAGTCGGCGATCAGGTGATTCTGTCCGACATGTCGGCGTACGACGCGTACGACCGTATTCGTTTGAAATAGGGCAACTGCGAGAGGCGCCCGAGTCGCCGGCCCTGCGCCGGCGCCCCACAGTCAGGGAGAGCACAATGGCAGAGAACGGCCAGCCGATCATCAAGCTTGATGGTGTCACGAAAGTGTTTTTCACCGACGAGGTCGAAACCCACGCACTGTCGGGCATCCACATGGAGATCGGGAAAGGCGAGTACGTCGCGATTGCCGGACCGTCGGGCTGCGGCAAGTCGACGCTGCTCTCGATCCTCGGCCTGCTCGACTCGCCCACCGAAGGCCAGTACCTGCTGAATGGTCGCCCGGTGGCAGAACTCCCCGCGTCGGAGCGGGCGCGCGTCCGCAACCGCGAGATCGGGTTCATCTTCCAGAGTTTCAATCTGATCGGCGATCTCACCGTCTTCGAGAACGTCGAACTGCCGCTCACGTATCGCGGCATGAAATCGGCCGAACGCAAGCAGCGCGTCGAAGCGGCGCTCGAGCGCGTCGGGATGGCCCATCGGGCAAAGCATCTCCCGAGTCAGCTCTCCGGCGGTCAGCAACAACGCGTCGCGGTTGCGCGCGCCGTCGCCGGCGAACCCCTGATGCTGCTCGCGGACGAGCCCACTGGAAACCTTGACTCACGAAGCGGCGAAGCCGTCATGGATTTGCTCCGCGAACTGCACAAAGCGGGCGCGACGATCTGCATGGTGACGCACGATCCGCGATACGCGCGCCACGCCGACCGCAGCATCCACCTGTTCGACGGCCGCGTCGTCGAGGAGCGGATGGAAATGGCAGTTACTGAATAACGGCAGGGCTCAGGGCTTAGGGATCAGGGCTTAGGGAGGGCTAAGGATGAGCGCTGAGCCCTCGCTGAGCCCTCACCCCTGAGCTCCAAGACCTTCGCCTATCAGACCTCCAATGTTCGAGCTCCGCCAGGCCGTCCGAACCCTTCGCAAGTCTCCCGGATTCAGCGCGCTCGTCGTGATCGTCATCGCCGCGGGCGTCGGCGCCAACACGGCGATCTTCAGCGTCGTGGACGGCGTCCTGCTCAAGCCGCTGCCGTTCGCCGGATCGGAACGATTCGTCGCCGTGGACAGCGAGAAGAACAAGGAGCCGGACACCTCTTCGTATCCCGAATTCATGGACTGGCGCGCCCAGTCGCACAGCTTCGAGCGCCTCGCGGCCTATGCGACCCCCCACGTGACGCTGACCGGCCTCGGCGATGCGGTTTCGCTGCCGTGCGCCGTGGTGTCTTCCGACCTGTTTCCGCTGCTTGGCGTCTCGCCGGCGCGCGGGCGTGTCTTCGGCGAGGACGTTGACAAGACGGGCGCCGAGCGAACGGTCGTCCTGTCCGACTCGGCGTGGATCAAGTACTTCTCGCGCGATCCGAACATCGTCGGCCGTGCGGTGACGTTCGACGGCGATCCGTTCACCGTCATCGGCGTCATGCCGGCCGGCTTTGAATTCCCCTACGACGCCGAGGATCCGCCGCAGATGTGGCTCCCCATCCGGGCATCGCGATTCTTTTCGCAGTGGGCTGACCAGCGGAGCGCATCGTTTCTCCGCGTCGTTGGACGGCTCCGTCCCGGTGTCGCCATTCCGTCTGCACAGGCCGAGCTCTCGACGATCGCCGCCGGCCTCGCGAAGCAATACCCGCAAAGCCAGGACCGCGGCGTGGTCGTGCGCTCCTTCCAGGACGTGCTGGTCAAGGACTACCGGCTTGGACTGATCGTTCTTCTGTCAGCGGTGGCGGCTGTCCTGCTGATTGCCTGCGCGAACATCGCGAACCTGCTGCTCGCCCGCGGATCGGTCCGCCGGCGGGAGATCGCGGTGCGTGTCGCGCTCGGCGCCAGCCGGAGGCAGATCGTCGGTCAGCTGCTGGCCGAAAGTGTGCTCCTTGCGGTGGTCGGCGGCGTCGCGGGCGGAATACTTGCGGTCTGGGGCGTGGACCTGCTCGTCAAGTTCAGTCCGCTCCAGATTCCCCGGCTGCACAACGTGCACGTCGATCAGCGCGCGCTGCTCTTTACCATGCTGGTGTCGATTGCGACTGGGGTCCTGAGCGGGCTGGTGCCGGCGTTTCAGCTGTCGCGATCGAATCCAGCAGATTCCCTGAAGGACGGCCAGCGTGCCGGTAGCGGAGCGGCCGGTGCGCGAACACGCCAGACGTTGGTTGTCGCCGAGATGGCGATGTCCCTCGTCCTGCTCGCGGCGGCGGGACTGCTGGTGAGAAGTCTCGTGAGCCTTCAGCGCGTCGATCCAGGCTTCATGACCGAGCGCGCAATCGCGATGCAACTGCTGCTGCCCGGCGCTCAGTATCCAGACACGCCGCAAATCCTCGCTTTCTATCGTCAGCTGCGCACGGGCGCGGTCACACTCCCGGGGATATCGTCGGCGGCTCTCTCCACGACCTTGCCGATGTCCGGCAGCAACATCGACGTCGGCCTCACCATCGAGGGCCGCCCGGTCGATCCGACGCAGCGGACGGGCGCACCGCTCTTCTCGATCAGCCCCGAGTACTTCTCGACGATGGGCATTCCGCTCGTCAAGGGCAGGCGTTTCACGGAGCGCGACGACGAGAAGGCGCCCGGAGTGTTGATCGTCAGCGAGGCCATGGCGTCGAAGTACTGGCCGGACGAGAACCCGATCGGCAAGCGCATCACGATCGGCTACAACCACACGGGTCCGCGTGAAATCATCGGCATCGTCGGCGACGTCAAGCAGGCCGAGCTGTCGGACACGGCCAAGCCGCAGATGTACACGCCCTTCGAGCAGACGCCGTGGCCCTTCCTCGCCGTCGTAATTCGAACGACAGCGGACCCGGCATCGGCGGCGGGATCGCTGCGTGCGCTGCTTGCGCGCGTCGATCCGCTGCAGGCCGCTGGCGAAATCCGCACGCTCGAAGAATACGTGTCGCGTTCGGTCGCGACGCCGCGCTTCACGACCGCCCTCGTCGGGTTGTTTGCGGTGTTCGCCCTGCTGCTCGCCGGGTTCGGACTCTTCAGCGTCACGGCGTACTCGGTCGCGCAGCAGCAACGCGAGATCGGCATCCGGATGGCGCTTGGGGCGCAATCGACCGACGTCAGCGGAATGGTCGTCGGCCAGGCGATGCGCATGGGTCTCGCCGGACTGGCGATCGGACTTGCCGGCGCGCTCGCCGTCACCCGCGTGCTCGGCAGTCTGCTCTACGGTATCGGCCCGAACGACCCGTTGACGTTCACGAGTGTTTCCGTTGTCCTCCTCGCCGTGATGCTGCTTGCGGCGTACTTCCCGGCCATGCGCGCGACGCGCGTGGATCCGATGACCGCGCTCAGAACCGAGTAACCGATGCTCACCTCTTTACGGAACGTTGAGAAGTCCTATCCCGTCGGCGTGGGGCGCACCTACGTCCTGCGCCGGGTCAACCTGGATATCAAAGAAGGCGAGTTCGTGTCGATCATGGGGCCGTCGGGCGCGGGCAAGTCCACCGTCCTGCACATCCTCGGCATGCACGACAGCGCCTGGTCGGGCGAGTACTACTTCATGGATCAACCGGTCCATCGTCTCAATCCGAAACAGCGTGCGGAATTGCACAAGAAGCACATCGGCTTCGTGTTCCAGAGCTACCACCTGCTCGACAACCTGACGGTCTATGAGAACCTCGAGATCCCGCTCTCGTATAGGAATGTGAGCCGCAAGGATCGCCAGAGCATGGTCGGCGACATCCTCGACCGTTTCCAGATTGTGGGCAAAAAGGACTTGTATCCGAATCAGCTTTCGGGCGGCCAGCAGCAGCTGGTCGGCGTCGCGCGCGCGGTCATCGCCAATCCGCAGGTGATCCTCGCCGACGAGCCCACCGGCAACCTGCACACGGCCCAAGGCAAAGAAATCATGGAGCTGTTCCGGACGCTGAACGAAAGTGGGACGACGATCGTTCAGGTGACGCACTCGGAGGTGAACGCGTCGTACGGCACGCGCATCATCCAGCTGCGCGACGGCTGGGTCGTGGACGACTAGAAACGCGACCAACTAAAGGATCCCCTTTAGCGTCTAAAGGGCGTCCGATTCAGTGAGCCGTTGACGGGCTGCAGCCGCCGAACGCCAACTGCTCGGGAGATGACACCGTGGCACTTGCGCACCGATGGCCTTCACAGACACTCCCCGACAGCTCTGGTCGGTCGGATTCAACGCTCGTGCGATCGGACCCCGCGCTGCCGCGCGTCCTGATTGCCGACGACCAACCCGACGTGCTCGAAGCACTGCGGCTTCTCCTGAAGGGCGAGGGATTCAAGATCGAGTCCGCCGCCTCGCCCGCCGGAATTCTCGAAGCCATTGACGGCGAGGACTTCGACGCGGTCCTCATGGATCTCAACTACGCGCGCGACACGACGTCGGGCCAGGAAGGTCTCGACCTTCTCTCTCAGCTGCGATCCCACGATCCGACGCTGCCTATCGTCGTCATGACGGCGTGGGGCAGCGTCGAAGTGGCCGTCGAGGCGATGCGCCGCGGCGCGCGGGATTTCGTCCAAAAGCCGTGGGAAAACGCTCGCCTGCTGACGATCGTCCGGACGCAGGTCGAGCTGGCGCGCGCGCTTCGGCGACAGCAGCGGCTCGAGGCCGAGAACCGCTCGCTCAAACCGGACGTCCGTCCGCTCCTCATCGCCGAGGCGCCGTCGATGCGCCCGGTGCTCGAGCTGATTCAACGCGTCGGTCCGTCGGAAGCCAACGTGCTCGTGACGGGCGAAAACGGCACCGGGAAAGGCACCGTCGCGCAGGCGATTCACTCGGTGTCGGCGCGTACGGGTAAGGGTCTCGTCACCGTCAACGCCGGCGGCTTGTCCGAGGGCGTGTTCGAGAGCGAGCTCTTCGGCCACGTCAAGGGCGCCTTCACCGACGCCAAGACCGATCGCGTCGGCCGCTTCGAGCTGGCCGATGGCGGCACGCTCTTCCTGGACGAAATCGCCAACGTGCCGCTCAACCTGCAGCCGAAGCTGCTGCGTGTCCTCGAGACCGGCGATTTCGAGCGCGTCGGATCCTCGCGCACGCGGCACGTGAACGTCCGGATCCTGTCGGCGACCAACGCCAAGCTCGCCGATGAAGTCGGCAGCGGCCGCTTCCGCCAGGATCTGCTCTTCCGGCTGAACACGATTGAAATCCAACTGCCTCCACTTCGCGATCGGCGTGAAGACATTCCGGCACTGGCCAGCCATTTCCTGCGTCAGCACGCTCAGCGCTACCGCAAGACGATCAACGGGTTCGAACCCGCCGCGCTCCAGGCGCTGCTCGACCATCCCTGGCCCGGCAACATCCGGGAGCTGGATCATGCGGTCGAACGCGGCGTGCTGATGGCCCAGGGCACCACCATCCGCCTTGGTGAGCTGGGGCTCCGGATCGATCGCGACTCGACCTCGCGCATCGAGGACATGAGCCTCGAAGAGGTCGAAGGCTTCCTCATCAAGAAGGCGATGGCGCGGTTCGACGGCAACGTCAGCCAGGCGGCAAAGGCGCTCGGGCTGAGCCGGAGCGCGCTTTACCGTCGGCTCCAGCGCTACGGACTCTAGGGCGGGCCCGTTGGATCGAGTGGGCCCCGAGAATTGGGTGATCGGGTAATCAGGTAATCTGGTAGTTGAATTGAGCAATCCCCAATCAATTGCCCAATCAATTACCAAATTACCAGACTACCAAATTACCCAATTCACCTTGTCTGATCAGTCTCCGGCCACGGACGCTCTCGCCTCTGTCGACGCGATCGACCCGCCGATCGACGGTCGGCTGCGGTTCGACCAGCGTATCCTGCTGCTCGCGCTGGCCGCGGGACTTCCAGCCACGATCGTCGCGCTGATTCTTCTCTGGACCGGCGACTACACGCCGAAGGTCCAATGGACGCTGACCGTGCTCATTGTCGGCGTCTGGACGGGGTGTTCCTTCAGCGTGCGTCACCGCGTCGTGCTGCCCCTGCAGACCCTCTCGAATCTGCTGGCGGCGCTGCGCGAGAGCGATTTCTCGATCCGTGCGCGTGGCGCGAGCGGCAACGATCCGCTGGGCGCGGTCATGCTCGAGGTCAACGTGCTCGCGACGACGCTGCACAACCAGCGGCTGGTCGCGCTCGAGGCCGGCGCGCTCTTGCGCACGATGATGGTCGAGATCGACGTCGCCGGTACTGACGTTCGACGGCGCGCAGACGCTGCGGCTGATCAATCGGGCCGGAGAACAGCTCCTCGGCCATCCCGCGGAAGAACTTCTCGGTCGCAGCGCCGTGGACTTGGGGCTCGACCGCTGTCTGGACGGCCAGACCCCGCGCATCGAGAACATCGCGTTCCCGGGCGGAACCGGCCGCTGGGAGCTGCGCCGCACGACGTTCCGCCAGGAGGGGCGCCCGCACCAGCTGGTCGTGCTCGCCGACGTCAGCCGCCCGCTGCGCGACGAGGAGCGCCAGGCATTCCAGCGCCTGATTCGCGTCATCGGGCACGAGATTAACAATTCGCTCGCGCCGATCAAGTCAATCGCCGGCAGCCTCGAGTCGCTATTGGCGCGCGATCCGATTCCCGACGACTGGGACGAGGACATGCGACGCGGCCTCGCCGTCATCGCGGCCCGGTCCGATTCGCTCAGCCGCTTCACGACGGCCTACGCGCGCCTCGCGAAGCTGCCGGCGCCGCGCTTCGACTCGGTCGACGTACCGGCGCTCGTACGGCGCATCGTGAACGTCGAGACGCGGCTCGGCGTGAGAGTCGAGTCCAGCCCGGATATCACGCTGCGCGCGGACCCCGATCAGCTGGAACAGCTCCTCATCAACCTCGTGCACAACGCCGTCGATGCGGCACTGGAAACCACAGGCGGCGTGTCGGTCGGGTGGCGGGCGGCGGGGCGACAACTGGAGCTGTGGATTGACGATCAGGGCGCCGGACTGCCGAGCGCGTCCAACCTCTTCGTTCCGTTCTTCACGACCAAGCCAGGCGGATCGGGCATCGGCCTCGTGCTGTGCCGTCAGATCGCCGAGGCGCACGGCGGGACGCTGACACTCGAGAATCGAACCGCCCCCACCGGTTGCCGCGCGTTTCTCAGGCTTCCTCTGTGACGGCAGAATCCGCTCTTCGTCGCGCGTCCTGACCGGATCAGAACATCCGGCCGCCGAGCGGAATCTCGCGCTCCGGCTGCAGCAGCACAACCGCCCCTTCGGCGTCGGGCACGCCAAGCGTCAGGACCTCGGACATGAACGGTCCAATCTGCTTCGGCGGAAAGTTGATGACGGCAACGACCAGCCGGTTCATCAGCGATTCCTTCGAATAATACTTGGTGGCCTGCGCCGATGATTTCTTGACGCCAACCGCGGGCCCGAAGTCGATCCTGAGCCGGTACGCGGGTTTCCGCGCTTCGGGAAAATCCTGGACATCGATGATTCGGCCGACGCGAATGTCCACACGCTCGAATTCTCCAGGGGAGAGCGGCTTCAGGTCGCTGGGCATAGACGGGAAATCTGACACGGTCAGGGGTCCCTTGTCAGCCGGTCGTCAGTGGCCGCTCCCAAATCGTTGCAAGCCCGGCTCCTGCCGCGGCACGACGTTTGAAGACGCGGACGCGTCCCGATGAGCGCCCCGAACGTCCGCGCCCCCGGCAGCATTCTCGTCGTCGACGACGATGCGGATACGCGCGCGTTGCTGTCATCCCTGCTGTCGCACGAAGGCTTCCACGCAGTCATTGCCGAGGACGGTCTCGAGGCGCTCCACCTGCTCCGGACGATCCGTCATCAGGCGCCGATGGCCCCCTGCCTGGTTCTGTTGGACCTGGCCATGCCGCGCCTAGGCGGCCAGGAATTCCGTCGGGCGCAGTTGCAGGATCCGACCGTCGCGGAAGTCCCTGTCGCGGTGATGTCGGGAGCGAATGACATCGAGTCGCGCGCCCGCGCGCTCGGAGCGGTCGCAACGGTCGTCAAGCCGATTGACGTGGAGATTCTGCTGGAAATCGTCAAGCGCTACTGCGGCGGGGAGGCTTACCGGCCGCCGACGGCCTGACGGACCGCGAACGCCAGCACGGCGCCAAGCGCCGCGGAGGCGATCACCAGCGCGCCCACCGGACGGTCTTCAATCGCGAAACAGGCGACCGCCCCAATCACGCCGCCGATGCCGACCGTGGACATGGCGTCGGTGACACGGCTCAAGATGCCTTTGGGACACTTGTGATCGTCGGTCAGCGCGCCGAAGCAACGCGGGCAAGTAGCCATTCGAGTACTGCCCCGCATTTTAGCACTCCCCTTACGAGCACCGGCGTTCCGGGAAGACTCGCGAAAAATCATGCACCGTCAGTAGCCGGCGGCTTTCGGTTCGTCGCCGACTTTCCTGCCGTTCAGCCAGGTGTTCGGACAGAGCGGATGCGTGAAGACCGACGCACCCTCGGCGACCGCGTACAGATGTCGTCGGCGAGCGCGCCGCGCTCCGGATCGAGCTGCGCGACGTGGCGAATTCGCTTGGCGATCTCGTGATCGGCGCAGGGCGTGTCGCCGCTGATCCCCAGGCCGCCGATGCGGCGCCGGTTCTTGTAGAGCGGCACCCCGCCGCCGACGGTCACGTTCCCGCCACAAATCCTGCCCTGCGTGCCGGCGGCCTCCTGGGGCGTCTCGAGACAAGCAGGGTTGAAGCCGTTGGGTGTGCCCGCACCCCAGAGTGAGTGTCCGGGCATGCCGAGCGTGTACAGCCTCGCCGTGGAGAGCGGCTGCGCGTCGGTACTGAACGCGTTGGCGGTGAACGCCTTGGCTTTCGCGAGCGCCTGCCCGGCCGGCCAGGGGCTCGCGGCATCCTCGGCCGCGACGGACACGCCACACAACTCGCCGTTTCTATTGACGAGCGCCGCCCATTCCATCTTTCCGCCGAACATGCCGCCGACTTCGCCGCCTTCCGCAGGCGCGCGTCGCAGGTACTCCTGGAGATCGGCGGCCGACGGCAGGTCGCGACAGCTTGCGCGCGCGGCCGCCTCGCGCGCGGCCGCGACCGGATCGGCGTCTGGTCTGGCGTCGGCGGGGGCCTTGCTCCCACAGCTGCTCACGAGAGCCGAACCGAGCAGCGCCACGATCGCGGCGGGCAGGCGCATGGTCACGCGCGCGCGGTGTTCCTCATCGCCCCGAAAAGCTCGATGTGTCCATCCACGACGCGCTTTCGTTCGGCCTCGTCGGGTTCCATCGCCCACACGTCGCGCTGTGACGTGCCGCCGAGGATGATGCCGTCGCTCCGCGGCATCATGTGCAGCCCGAGACTGCCGGGCGTCGGGGGACGTGTGCCGCCCCCGGTGTGGTAGTTGACTTCGGGCTGCGGCACCAGCACCGTCAACTGTCCCTTGAGCGGAACGAGCTGCTGATCGCCGAAGAGTTCGCGCGCACCGAGTCCCGTGCAGTTGATCACGATCGGCTCGCGCAACGCCGCCAGCTCGCGCGGATTATCGAACTTCCGAATCGCGATATGACCGCCCCAGAGGAGGAAATCACGGACGAGGGCGTCGAGGTAGATGTTCGGCTCGATGCGAATCGTCGGGCCCCAGCGCGCGTACTTCGTCGGGAATGGATGCTCCCCCGGCCCGAGCGTGATCTCGCCAGGTTGCAGGCCGTCCATCAGATTGGGACGATCCGCGTTCGGCGGCGACGACGGCCGGATGTCATCCACGAGTGTGTAGTTGTCGATCCAGGTGATGCCGTAGAGCGGCCCGATCATCAGCTGCAGCTGCCGATACGCGATGTCCGACGCGCGGTGGTACTGCGCGTCCCACTCGCGCGTGCGCTGCTCTGGTTCGACAAGGCCGGAGGTCGGCGTGAACCCGGCAAGCGACATGTTCGAGGTGACGTTGGGCGGCACCGCCGCCGCGTAGATCGTGACGTCAAAGCCGCGCCGTTGAAGCTGACGAGCGCTCGTGAGACCGACGGCGCCGCATCCGATGACCGCCGCACGGCGCTCCTGATGCTCGGTCGCGAACTCTGCAGCCATCAGTCCCGTGCCCCACGAAAGCGACATCCCCGCGCCGCCGTGTCCGTAGTTGTGCACGAGCAGCTTGTCGCCCAGCTTGTCGGCGCGCAGCATGAAGCCGGCGTCACGATGCGGACGAAGGCCGACGGTCGTGCGGATCACGCGGTCCCACGACGCCTTCACGGTGGCGAGACGGACCGCCGGGTGTGACGGCGCCGCAGCCGGTTTCGGATTCGAAGAACAGCCGCTCAGGCCGTAGCCCACGGCCGCCAGACTGCTCGTGGCGAGAAACGCCCGTCGGTGCACCTGCGCGCTCCAGTCCAGGCCGCGAGCACGCGGCCATCAATGGCGAAATTATACGCTCCAAGCTCCCATCGCAGCTTTCAACGTTGCGCCATGTTCGCAAGGGCGAACGTCCATTCATCGGCAGGCTCCGCGATGCGTCGTCGGGTAGGCCGGTAGCCGGCCGCGCTCTTTCCTATTGCATCCCCATATGAGAACGGCAATACTCATATGGTGAACCCATATGACGACGAACAAGGCTGACGTCTGGCAGGGCACGCTCGGGTTGATGATCCTCAAGACCATCGAAGCGCTCGGCCCGCTGCATGGCTACGGCATCGCCCGCCGCATCGAACAGACCAGCGCCCATCACCTGGTCGTCAACTACGGGACCATCTACCCTGCCCTTCTCAGACTCGAGCAGGAGGGTTACGTCAGCTCGAGCTGGGGCGTCTCCGACAGCAATCGACGGGCGAAGTTCTATCGCCTCACGAGGGCGGGTCGAAGACAGATCGACCGCGCGACGCAGGAGTGGGAGCGCACCACGAAAATCCTGGCGCGCTTCCTGTTGCCGCCCGAGCCGCAGTCATGAGGCGCGTGCTGCTGGAAGCGGCGCGCTGCTGGGCATCCTGGGCGCTCTCGCGGCCACCCGGCTTCTGGTGAATCTCGCTCGAGGCGTCGAACCCTACAATCCGACCACTCTGACGGCCGTGATCCTTGCGTTGCTGGCGGCTGCCTCGCTCGCGAGCTATCTGCCCGGCGCAGCGCGGGTCGATCCGATGGTTGCCCTCCGCAGCGAATGACGAGCGGGTCGTCAGCTATACTCGCCGGTCATGCGTCCGGCTGTGCGTTTCATCCTCGCGGCTGCGCTTGCCGCTCCGGTCGTACTGCGTGCAGCCGCGCTGGTACCGTCACCGGAGTCGGTATTCGGCTTTCAGCCGGGCGCGGACTTCAAGCTCGCCACCTACGAACAGTCGCTGTCGTACTTCCGGACGGTCGCCCTCGCCAGCAAGTACGTCAAGCTCGTCGAGGCCGGACCCACGTCACAAGGGCGGACGATGCTGTTTGCGCTCGTGTCATCGCCTGCCAACCTGTCACGAGTCGATCGGTATCGCGAGATCGCGCGACGGCTTGCGCATCCGCAAGGACTCGGCGACAACGAAGCCAGGCAACTCTCGCGTGAAGGCAGAGCGTTCGTGCACATCGACGGCGGCCTGCATTCGACGGAGGTCGCCGGCGCACAGCATACGCCGCTGCTGCTCTACGACCTCCTGCACCGCGCCGGCGATCCTGATATCAAGCTGATCCTCGACAACGTCGTCCTGATGCTGTGGCCGACGATCAACCCCGACGGCCAGCAGATGGTGGCGTCGTGGTACATGCAGAACGTCGGCACGCCGTACGAACTGGCCGGGTTGCCGAACCTGTATCAGGAATACGTCGGGCACGACAACAACCGCGACGGGTACATGTTGAACATGATCGAGTCGCGTGTTCTGGAGCACACCTGGCGTCAGTGGGAGCCGCAGATCATCTACGTGCACCATCAGTCCGGACCATTCCCGACGCGAATCTGGCTGCCGCCGTTTTCCGAGCCGGTCGGGTCCGATGCGCCGTATCTGATGTCACGCGAAGTGAACATGATCGGGATGGCGATTGCGAAAGGACTCGAAGAGCGCGGACAGGTGGGCGCGACACACATGGGCACCGCGTTCGACGCGTGGTATCCCGGCTACGTCGACTACGCGCCCAACTTCAAGAACATCGCGGCGTTTTGGACCGAGACCGCGCTCTTTCAGTACGCGACGCCGCACACTTACACGCTGGAAGATTTTCCGCAGAACATGCGCGACCTCAGGCCGCAGAGCCTCTACTCCAGCCCGTGGCCGCCCGGACAGTGGCGGCTGCGCGATGCCGTGGATTACATGGAGACAGCGTCACTGTCGGTTCTCGAATTCGCCGCCAAGTACAAGGACTCACTGCTGCTGAACCGCTACCGCGCCGGGGTCGATCAGATCGCGCTCGGGACGAAGAAGCCGCCGTTTGCGTACGCCATTCCGCAGCAGCAGCGGGATCCGGTGGCAGCCGTCGAACTGCTCAGGCGTCTGGCTTTTGGCGGCGTGCGCGTCTCGCAGTTGACCGGAGACATCGTCGTCGCCGGCGAGACGTGGCCGTCCGGGACGTGGATCGTGCCGACCGATCAGGAATTCGCCGCGATGGCGCGTGAGGTTCTGGACGTCCAGCACTATCCGGATCTGCGCCAGTATCCCGGTGGCCCACCCGAGCGTCCCTACGACGCCGCCGGATGGACGTTGCCGCTGCAGATGGGCGTGCGGGTCGTGCCGGCCATGACGCCGCTCGACGCCGATGCACGCGCGAAGATGCGACTGCTCGGCCCGATGCCAACGCCGAAAGTGACACCGACTCCCTACGAAGCCGGCTTGAAGAAGGACGCGGCGCCCTTCGATAGCGCGCCCGGCGCGGGCTTCGATGGCCATGCCGGCGCATCGGCGATCCTGCCGCCTGCGGGCCACACGACGGGATCGGGCGGCGTGCTCGTCGTCGATCCGGCTCAGAACAACGCCTTTCGCGCGTTGAATCGAGCGTGGACCGAAGGCGCGACCGTTCAACGCCTGGGCGACCGGTACGCCATCACCGGGCTGGCGGCGGCCGCACAGGACGACCTCGTCCGGTCGCTCGCGCTCGTCGCCGAGCGGCGCGCCGGCACGCCGCGCGGACCGGCGGACACGATCGTTCGCAAGCCGCGCATCGGTCTTTTTCAACCGTGGACCGGAAGCATGGATGAAGGCTGGACACGCTGGCTGCTCGAACAGTACCGGTTTCGCGTTCACCGCCATTCATCCCGAAGACTTCAAACAGCCGCTGCAGGACAAAATCGACGTGCTCGTCATGACGGACGATGCGCGGGTGCCGGTGGCGGGCGGTGCGGCGAGCGGACGAGCCGGGCGCGGCGGCCCCCAGCGACCCGAATTCGCGTACCAGCTGAGCGGCGACGACCTGGCGACCTTCGATCAGTTCGTTCGCGGCGGAGGAACGCTCGTCTGCCTGAGCAACGCCGGCACGTTTGCGATCCAGCAGCTCAAGTTGCCGGTACGAAACGTCGTGAGCGGCCTTCGATCGGAGGAATTCTTTCTCCGCGGATCGATTGTCGAAATCGCAGTCGACGGCAGCCACGCGGTGATGGCGGGGATGCCGGACAAGGCCGCGGTCTTCGTCGACGACAGCCCGGTCTTCGAGGCGCTCGAAGGATTCCGCGGGGCCGTGCTGGCGCGCTATCAGGACTCCGGATCTCCGCTTCTGTCCGGGTATCTGATTGGCGAGAAATACCTGAACGGCAAATCCGCCGCACTCGACGTCATGCTCGGTCAGGGACATGTGGTTTTGATCGGCTTTCGCCCGGAATGGCGCGGTCAGTCGTTCGGCGCCTTCAGGGTGCTGTTCAACTCGGTGCTCTACCACTAGACCGGAGCGCGAGGGCTCAGCCGAGCGATGGAGCGCGAGGGCTCAGCCGAGCAATGGAGCGCGAGGCTTCAGCCGAGCGGTTCGATATGATCAGAGTCACCGACACGATCGCCATCGACGAGCGTGAGATCGACGAGCGTTTCGTTCGCGCGTCGGGCCCTGGCGGTCAGAACGTCAACAAGGTCGCGACGGCCGTTGAACTGCGGTTCGACGTCGGGGCATCGTCGCTGCCACCGGATGTCCGTCAGCGCCTGATCGAGCTGGCGGGCCGTCGGATCACGTCGGAGGGCATCCTTCTCATCGACAGCCGCGAGCACCGAACGCAGGCGCAGAATCGGGAGGCCGCTGTCGCGCGCCTCGTCTCGCTCGTTCAGCACGCGGCGGTGCGCCCCAAGCGCCGCCGCAAGACCAGACCCACGGCGAGCGCGCGCGAGACTCGCCTCTCGAGTAAGAAGCGACGCGGTGAAGTGAAAGCGGGACGGAGTCGGCAACGAGACGACGAATAGAAGGAGCCATCATGATGCGCACGATGAAGCTGATTCGAACCGGAACGTTCCTCGCACTCGTGGGTGGAGCCGGCCTCGCGCTGGCACAGCAGCCCGCGGCACCAGGCCAGCCGCCGCCGCAGCAGCCCATGAGCTTTTTCGTGACGAGCGTGGGCCTGGGCAACGGCGCCAATCTCGGCGGCCTCGCCGGCGCGGATCGGCACTGCCAGGCGCTGGCACAGGCTGCGGGCGCGGGCAGCAAGACGTGGCACGCGTATCTGAGTGCGTCGGCCGCGAACGGACAGCCGGCCGTCAACGCGCGCGATCGCATCGGCGCGGGCCCCTGGTACAACGCCAAGAGTGCGCGCATCGCGCAGAACGTAGCGGATCTTCACGGTGACACGCTCGAGGCGGCGCGCCGCGGCAACAACCTCACGAAGGTGACGGCCATCACCGAAAAGGGCGACACGATCAATGGCGTCGGCGACACGCCGAACCGTCACGATATGCTGACCGGATCCCAGCTCGACGGCACGGCGTTCACCGATGGTGCAGACCACACCTGCCAGAACTGGACGAGCGGTGCTGCCGGCACGGCACAGCTGGGCCACCACGATCGCACGGGTGGCGGCAACATCTCCTGGAACTCCACGCACCCGAGTCGTGGCTGCAGTCAGGACAACCTGGTCGGCACGGGAGGCGCCGGCCTCTTCTACTGCTTCGCGATCAACTGAGGAATGTCCTTCGACGTCTACGAACTTGGCGACGTGGCGCTGCAGAGCGGCGCCACGTTGCGATCGGCGCGGCTGGCCTACAAAACCTACGGACGCGTGAACGCCGCGCGCGACAACGTCGTCGTCATGCCGACGTTTTACGGCGGTCATCACACGGACCTCGAGGTCATGATGGCCGACGGCCGCGCGCTCAGTCCGGGCCGCTACTTCATCGTCGTGCCGAACATGTTCGGAAACGGCCTGTCTTCGTCACCCAGCAATTCGTCGCCGCCGCAGCATCGGGCGGCATTTCCTCGCGTCACGCTCTACGACAACGTCGTCTGTCAGCACCGGCTGGTGCGCGAACATCTCGGCATCACGCGCGTCCGGCTTGTTGTCGGTTTCTCGATGGGCGCGCAGCAGGCGTTTCACTGGGGGGCTCTCTTTCCCGACATGGTGGACGCGATCGTTCCCATCTGCGGCACGGCGAAGACGTCACCGCACAACTTCGTGTTCCTGGATGGCGTCAAGGCTGCACTGTGCGCGGACGCGGCGTTCAAGGACGGCTGGTACGAGACGCCGCCGGAGACGGGCATCCGTGCGTTCGGTCGCGTGTACGCGGGATGGGTGTATTCGCAGGATTTCTACCGCGAGGGGGAGCACCTCAAGCTGGGTCTCGAGACGGTCGAAGACGTCATGCGCGCGTCGGAGGCCCGGTATCTGCAACGTGACGCCAACGATCTGCTGGCGATGCTCTGGACGTGGCAGCACGCGGACATCAGTGAGAACTCCAGATTCAAGGGTGACCTGCGCGCGGCGCTGAACGCCATCGAGGCGCGCGCCATCGTGATGCCGGCCGCCACCGATCTCTATTTCCGCGTCCGCGACAACGAGCTCGAAGTGGCGCAGATGCGTCGCGCGGAGCTTCGCCCCATTCCGACGATCTGGGGTCACGCGGCTGGCCGGGGTCTGAACCCTGTCGACAACGCGTTTATCGACCAGGGGTTACGAGACGCGCTACAATCGACGCCCTCCCGTCAGGAGCAGACATGACTTCGAGCTGGACGCTCGTCGGCGCCGTCGTCATCGCGTTCGGTGTGGCGAGTCTCACGTCGGTGCGGGTGCCGGCCGCAGGTCCAGCCGATGCCGTCCCCGCGAACCCGACGTTCACGCGCGACGTACTGCCGATCTTCCAGAAATCGTGTCAGGACTGTCATCGCCCCGGCCAGATGGCACCGTTCTCGCTGCTCGACTACGAGAGCGCTCGTCCGTGGGTGCGATCGATCAAAGAGAAGGTCGCGAACCGCTACATGCCCCCGTGGCACCTCGATCGGAGCATCGGCGAGTACGATCCGGATCCGTCATTGAGCGACGCGCAGATCGCGATCATCGTCAGGTGGGTGGACACCGGATCGCCCAAAGGCGACGCGAAGGACGCGCCATCGCCGCGCGTCTTTGCCCCGTCCGAGACCTGGCAGTTCGGTGAAGAGCCGGACCTGATCGTGACGAGCCCGCCGATCACGGTTCCCGCCATCGGGCCGGACATGTATCCCGAGCCGGAAGCGGCCACGGGCATGACCGAGGATCGCTACATCAAATGGATCCAGGTAATGCCCGGCGACATGCAGGTCGTTCACCACACGCTGGTCTTCGCGGTTCAGGATGTTCCATCGAACGGTGTGCCGATCATCCCAGGCCTGAGCCTCGGATCCGGCGGCCGCGGTGGCCCGAGCGTTCGCGCGCTGACGCGGGTGGAAAACGGCGGCGCGCGCATCGTGACCTCGATGCTGACCGAGTACGCGCGCGGTAACGACGGCGACATCTTCGACGACGGACAGGCAAAAATGCTGGCGGCCGGCAGCTCGCTGCGGTGGCAGTTCCACTATCACCCGAACGGGAAGACGACCGTCACCGATCGCACGCGCGTCGGCATCAAGTTCTGGCCCAGGGGATGGCAGCCCAGGCACCTGATTTCGACGATGGCACTGGCGTCACCGGAAACACTGGCCATTCCACCCGGTGATCCGGCTGCGCGGAGCGACTCGTACTTCCCGCTCGCCGGACCGGCGCGCCTGCTGAGCTATCAGCCGCACATGCACTATCGCGGCAAGCGAATGGTGCTCGAAGCGATTCTGCCGACGGGCCAGGTGCAGACGCTCACCGATGTGAATCGCTTCACGTGGACGTGGCAGATCACCTATCCGTACAAGAACCGTCCAGCCTTCCCGAAGGGCACGGTCCTTCATTCAATCGCGTATCACGACAACTCGGCCGCCAACAAAGAGAATCCGGATCCCACGGCGTTCGTGGGCTGGGGCGATCGGACCGTGGATGAGATGAACATCGGATGGCTGGACTTCTACTACATCAGCGACGAGGAGTACACGGCGCTGCAGAAGGAACACGTTGCTCGGCATTCGACGGCGGCCGAACCGCCGCGGCAGTGATCCGCGGATCGTCTGCGCTGCTCGCGGTCGGCGTTTTCGCCGCTTCTCTTGCGCCGGCCACCGACACCGACTGGCCGATGCACGGCGGCGTCAACAACATCCGCTACTCCGCGCTCTCGCAAATCAATCGATCGAACGTCGCCGGCCTGACGGTCGCGTGGACCTACGACTCCCACGACGCGTTCAAGGGCTCGGAGATGCAGAGCAACCCCGTCGTCGTGGATGGCGTGCTGTACGCCACCACGCCGACGATGAGGGTTGTCGCGCTGGACGCAGCCACGGGCAGGGAAATCTGGACCTTTGATCCGAGCGGGGGCGCCGGTTCACGCACGCGCTTCCGACACCGCGGCGTGACGGTGCACGACGACCGCGTGTTCGTCACTTACCGGAACTTCCTGTTCGCGCTCGACAAGCGCACCGGACGACCGATCTCAGCGTTCGGATCGGACGGGCGCATCGATCTGCGTGAAGGCCTCGGCATGCCGCCCGAACGCGCCAGCGTCAGCGCGAGCACACCGGGAGCGATCTTCGAAGATCTCCTGATTCTGGGCAGCAGCGTGCCGGAGACCCTGCCCGGCACGCCCGGCCACATTCGCGCCTTCGACGTTCGCACGGGCAAGATCCGCTGGACCTTCCACACGATCCCGCAGCCGGGCGAATTCGCCTTCGACACATGGCCCCCTGATGCCTACAAGCTGATCGGCGGGGCCAATGCCTGGGCGGGCGTGACGGTCGACACGAAGAACGCGATGGTCTTCGCGGCGACGGGATCGGCGTCGTTCGACTTCTACGGCGTCAACCGACACGGCGACAACCTGTTCGCCAACTGCGTGCTCGCGCTCGACGCGCGGACCGGGAGGCGCATCTGGCACTTCCAGGGTGTACGCCACGACGTCTGGGATTGGGACTTTCCGGCCGCGCCGAGCCTGGTGACAGTGAAAAGAAACGGCCGCGCGGTCGAGGCCGTCGCGCAGATCACCAAGCAAGGCTACGTCTTCGTGCTCGATCGGAAGGACGGGAAACCCCTCTTCCCGATCGCCCAGCGGCGCGTGCCGCCTTCCGCCATTGACGGCGAACGTCTTGCCGAAACGCAGCCCTACCCGACGCGGCCGCCGCCATTTGCCCGACAGGGCCTGACCGAGTCGATGCTGACGACTCGAACGCCCGAGGCGCATGCGGCGGTCCTCGAGCGCTTCAGACAGTTCGGATCGGGCATGTTCGAACCGCCGACCGAGCGCGGCATCATCGTGTTTCCCGGCTTCGACGGCGGCGCTGAATGGGGCGGCGCGGCATTCGATCCGGACAGCGCGCTGCTCTACGTCAACTCGAACGAGATGCCGTGGATCGTCCGGCTCATCCCGAACAACGATACTTCTCTTTATAAGGTCAACTGCGCGTCGTGCCACCGCGAGGATCGCAAGGGTTCACCATCGGCGCCATCGCTCGAACGCATCGGCGACCGCCGATCGCGCGACGACATCGCCACGATCATCCGTGAGGGTACCGGTCGGATGCCGGCGTTTCCCGACATGGGTGGGCGTAACATCGCCGATCTCGTCGAGTTCCTGATCACCGGCAACGACAAGGGTACGGATCCAACGGTCACGTCCGACCCGAGCTGGCTGCGCTACCGCATCGATGGCGAAACACTGTTCCGCGATCCGGACGGCTATCCGCCGATTACTCCGCCGTGGGGCACCCTCAACGCGATTGACCTCAATGCCGGCACGATTCGCTGGCGGATACCGTTCGGCGAATATCCGGAGCTGGCCGCGAACGGGCTGAAGAACACCGGCAGCGACAACTACGGCGGTCCGCTCGCCACCGCGGGTGGACTGCTCTTCATCGGCGCGACGAACTTCGATCGGAAGTTCCACGCGTATGACAAGCAGACCGGCGCTCTGCTGTGGGAGACGACGTTGCCCGCGGCCGGCAACGCGACGCCGTCAACCTACGCCATCGAGGGTCGGCAATTCGTGGTCATTGCCTGCGGCGGCGGCAAGAACGGAGCGCCCTCGGGGAGCACGATCGTCGCGTTCGTCCTGAATACAGCGAAGTAACGCGGGCGCGTTGAGAGTTCATTCCGCGCGCAGCGCCGTCAATGGATCCACGCGCAGTGCGCGGATCGTCGGCATCACGCTGCCGACGAGCGTCATCACGATCGACAGCGAGACCACGGCGGCAAGCGTCGTCGCGTCGGCAGGCCTGACCCCCGCCAGCAGAGCCTCCATCGAGCGGCCCGCGGCATAGGCAAGCGCGACGCCCGGAACCACGCCTGCGACGGCGAGCATCACCGAGCGGCGCGTGACCATCGACAGGATGTCGCCGGACTGGGCGCCGAGCGCCATCCGGACCCCGATCTCCTGCGTGCGCTGGGACACGGCAAACGACAACAGCCCATGGATCCCGATGCCGGCCAGCACGAAGGCGATGACGGCGAACGCGCCGAGCACGCGAAGCTGCGCCATGCGCGACGCCGTGTCGCGCTCGACGAGGTCCGTCATCGTCGCGACGTCCGTGACCGGCAGCGCCGGGTCGGCACGCTGGACGATTGCGCGAATCGACGACGTGAGCGCCTCGGGTGGCGTCGATGCGCGCACGAGGAGACCACGCGGCGCGTAGCCGATGATCGAGTCGTCCGCCACCTGCTTCGATGACAGGTACACCTGCGGCTCGGCGTCGCGCTCGAGCCCGCGCATCTTGACGTCACGAACCACACCGACCACGACGCGGTCGCTGAAAGCAAATGTGAAATGCCGGCCGAGCACCGATGTGGGCGTTTCGTCCGGCCAGTGACGTCGAATGAACGATTCGCTGATCACGCCGACTGACTGACGACTCGCGTCGTCCGATGCGTTCACATCGCGTCCGCTCACCACCGGAATACCGAGCGTCGCGAAGTATCCCGGCGTCACATATCGCAGGAAGGCGTTCTTATTCTCCGCGCGATTGACGACCTGGCCGTCGATCGACACCGGCCAAATGCCGCCGCGCATCTTCCCCATTGGCAGGTAGCTGACGAACGCGGCGTTGACAACGCCCGGGATGGCACGGACCTCTGAGAGCACCCGCGCGTAAAACGCTTCCCGGGTGACGACCTTGCCGTACTGCGGAATCGGCAGTGGTGTCTGGAGCGTCAGGACGCCTTCCGGCTTGAAACCGGGCGCGATGGCCTGAACGGTCCACAGCGCGCGAATCAGCAGCCCGGCCGAGGCCAGCAGCACGACCGACGCCGTGATCTCGACGACCACGAGAGTCGAACGCAGGCGCTCGCGCTGACCGCCGCCGACGCGTGGCCCTTCACGGAGCCCGGTCATGTCGGCCTCCCCGCTGAACCTCAGCACGGGCGCGAGTCCGAACGCCAGGCCCGTGAACATCGTCACTCCAACGGCAAAGACGAGCACGCGAAGATCGACCGTCGGACTGGACCCGATGGGCAGCGTAACCGGGACAAGGAGATTGAGCAGCGGCACCGCGGCGTACGCAAGAGCGACGCCGATGGTGCCGCCGACCGACGCGAGCAGCAGGCTCTCCGTCAGCAGCTGCCGCACCATCCGTTCTCGACCCGCACCGATGGCCGTGCGAACCGCCAGCTCGCGGCGTCGACCGAGCGCGCGTGCAAGAAGGAGGTTGGCCAGGTTCGCGCACGCGATGAGCAGCACGCACGCAGACGCGCCGGAGAGCGCGTACAACAGCAGACGCGTCTGCTGGGACACCTCGTCGCTGAATCGCATCACGGCAGCCCCGACGTTGGCGTTTTCCTTCGGATACTGCGCCTTCGAACGCGCGGCGATCACGTCAAGTTCGGCGCGCGCGCCCTCGAGCGTTGCGCCGTGTCGAAGACGCCCGACGGCGTACAGCCAGTTGTCACCGCGATCGACGTAGTTCTGCTCCGTGAATCTCTCGGTGATCCACAGCTGCGTCTCGCTGGACGGAAACTGAAACTCCTTCGGCATGATGCCGATGACCGTATGTGACTCGTTGTCGAGCTGGACAAGCTGTCCGACAATCGCCGGATCGCCACCGAAGCGCGTCTGCCACAGACGGTAGCTGATGAGCACCGTGCCCGGAGCGCCGTCACGATCGTCCGCGGCGTCGAACAGTCGGCCGACGAGCGGCTGCACCCCAAGCGTCGGGAGCAAATCCGCCGACACCGCGACGCCGGTGGCCCGCATCGGGTCGCCCTTGCCCACGAGGTTGACCGCCGCGCCGTGGTACGACCCGATGCGATCGAACACCGTCGCCGCCCGGGTCCAGTCGCGATAGTTGGCGGGCGACAGCTCCATTCGTCCGTAGTCCTGCGTTCGCTCCCAGAGCTTCACGAGGCGATCGGGTTCGGGAAATGGCAGCGGCCTGATCAGGACGAAGTCGGTCACCGAAAAGGCCGACGTGGTCGCGCCGATGCCGAGCGCCACCATCGCGATGGCCGTGAACGCAAACCCTGGCGTGCGCACGAACGAGCGGAGGCTGTAGCGCAGATCCACGCGCAGGATGTCGAAATGGACGAACGCCGCGTTGGCGACGACCTCGCCAACCGTACGGAGCCACAAGGCCGCCAGCCCCGTCGGGCCATGCGCGTCGCGAAGTCGGCGCCGAAAGATCGCGCGCAGTTCTTCGCCGTACTCGTGGCGAAAAGACGAGGGGTAGAGGTGCAGAAGAAGGTTGTAGAAGGACACGGCTATCCTTTGGCCGGCGCAAGGCCCCGGGCCCGCGCCATACGAACCAGTTGTGTGAGCCGTCGGGCTTCGGCTTTCGCCACGGCGGTACCCAGAGTGGTAATGCGGTAGTACCGCCGCCGTTCGTCGTCCAGTTCCGGCGCGGGGCGGTCGTGGGTTTCCTGGAGGAGCCCCTGCTCGAGCATGCGCTGAATGGAGCGGTAGAGCGTGCCTGGACTCAACTTCAGGGCGCCGTCGGTGCGCGCCGCGACGTCCTGGATGATGGCGTAGCCATGGCGGTCCTCGTCCGCGAGCGCGAGGAGGATGTGAAACGTGGCGGTCGGCAGCGGGAGAAAAGCGTCTATATCCACAGTGGTTATATTACCTGTGGTTAGACGTTAGAATCCACGAATGGATAGGACCTTTCTCTTTCTAGGCGCACTAGCCGGGTTTCTCGGCGTCGGCTTCGGTGCGTTCGGCGCGCACGCACTTCGCGGACGGCTGTCCCCCGAGATGCTCGTCGTCTTTGAAACCGGCGTGCGCTATCAGATGTACCACGCCCTCGCCCTCCTGCTGACTTCGGTCATGGCCGCGCGGATGACCGGCTGGCTCGTCACTACTGCCGGCTGGAGCTTCACCGTCGGCATCGTCTTCTTTTCCGGCAGCCTCTACGCACTCGCACTGAGCGGGGTCACGGTCCTTGGCGCTGTGACGCCGCTTGGCGGGGTGGCATTTCTCGCAGGCTGGGGGTGCCTCATCGCGGCCGGGATCATGTAGCGGGGCGGGGATCGGGTTCCGAGTGCAGGGTTCAGAGTGCTGGGTTCGTGCCGTACTGGGTTCAGGGTGCCGGATACTGAGTTCAAAGTGCCGAATACGAAGCGACTGACTGCTGATTGGTGCTGAGTTCAGTTCAGAACCCAGAATGAACCCTGCACTCCGAACGCGGCACCCTGAACCCCGCACTGCCGAACCCTGCACCCGGCACGAACCCTGCACCCTGAACCCCGAACCCTGAACCCTGAACCCGATATTCTGCCCCTTAACCTTGCACGTAGTGATCGTTTTGATCACAATTCCGTCGTGCCTTCGAGTCGCCGCGAATTCCTGCGCTGCGCAGGACTCGGCGCGGGCGCGGTGCTGCTCGCTCCCCACCGAATCGGTGCGCAACCCACTGACGGCGCCCCGTGGCGGACCTTTGAAATCACGACACGAGTAGAAGTCCTCGAACCGGCCGGGCGCACGCGCGTCTGGCTGCCGACGCCACTCGTGGACACGCCCTATCAGCGCACGCTCGGTGATACCTACCGCGCCGACAACGGCTTCGTGGAAATGATGGAGCGGCCAACGGAATCTCTCGATCAGCTGGTCGCCGAATGGAAGGAGCACATCGCCCCCATCCTGAAAATGACGAGCCGCGTGAACACACGCGATCATGCCGTCGACCTCGCGCGGCCGAACGTCCCGCCGCCGCCGGATTTGTCCGGCTTCACGCCGTTCCTGAGGCCCACCCGCTTCCTCCGGACGGACGGCATCGTCAAGACCACGGCGGATCAGATCACGCGCGGCGCTGGAACCGATCTGGAACGGGCGCGCGCGATTTACGACTGGATCGTCCAGAAGACGTTCATCGATCCGAAAACGCCGGGATGCGGTACCGGCGACATCCGGTCCATGCTCGAAAGCGGACATTTCGGGGGCAAGTGCGCGGACATCAACGGGCTGTTCGTCGGCCTCGCGCGCGCGTCAGGCATCCCGGCTCGGGAAGTCTTCGGATTGCGGGTCGCACCGTCCAGAAGCGACCTCCCGACCCTTGGCCTGACGTCCCAGGACGCCACGCGCGCGCAGCACTGCCGCGCGGAGGTGTACCTGACGGGCTTCGGCTGGGTCCCCGCGGATCCGGCGGATGTTCAGAAAGCGATACTCGAGGAGCCGCCGGACAACAGAGACGAACGTGTGCGGTCCGCGCGCTCGCGTCTGTTCGGATCCTGGGAGATGAACTGGATCGGTTTCAACTACGCGCACGACATCGTCCTCGCGGGCGCGAAACGCGGATCAATCCCCTATTTCATGTATCCGCAGGCCGAAACCGCGAACGGCCGCATCGACAGTCTGGAACCCGACGCGTTCCAGGACCGAAATCACCGTCAGGGAGTCGTCGTGACGTAACCTTCGCCGACGATGACGGCGGGGCCGCCGACTTTGACGCCGCTGACATCCAGCGGGACGGCCGGCGATCCTGGCAACGACGTCCCGCCCCCCTCCGCCGCGGCCACGTTGACGTGCAGACGGCTCGGACGTTTGACGAGCACGCCCTGCAGAAACACCAGATGTCCGGCTGACGCGGCCGGCACGAATCGATATCGCACCATGAAGCAACCGGCAGGCCCCGCGGCCGATCCCGTCGCGGGATCTTCAATCCCTCCCGTGCCGACCAGTCTCGTGTACGCGTCAACGTTGTCCTGTGCACGCTCCGTCGAGAACACGTAGACGCCGCGCGTCTGCAGTCCCGCGGCCGCAAACACCGCGTTGATCTTCGCGCGGTCCAGGACGGCGGCATCGACGGCCTGACGCGAGGCCATGGGCACGATGACGAACGTCGATCCGGAGTTGACCTCCTGTGCCGGCGCACGATTCGTCGCCAGCATCGACGGTTCCACGCCGAGCGCTGCGGCAAGGGCGGCAGTATCGGTCACGGTCTTGCCGAAGGTCGGCTTGAGCTGAGTCATCCAGGCGAACTTGAGGCGCGTGCTGTCCCATTCGAGGTCGATGGCAGTAGGGCCGACGCCAAGGCCGAACGTCGTCTTCGTCGTTCCCGGTCGAATGACGCCGGAGCTCGCCAGCGCAAACGCGGTCCCGATCGTCGGATGACCCGCAAAGGGGACTTCACCGTTGCGCGTGAAGATCCGCACGCGATGATCGGTACCGGCCTGCTCGGGGGGAAACACGAATGTGCATTCCGAGTAGTTCGACTCGCGCGTCAGCGTGTGCATCGCCTCCGCGCTCAGACCGGCGGGATCGAGAAACACGAGGAGCTGATTGCCTTCGAAGGCGCGATCTGTGAAAACGTCGGCGTGCAGGTAGCGATAACGGCGCGCGCCGGCCTGAAACGACGTCGGCGATGCAAACGCCGCCAGAGTCAGCTGACCGAGCTCGCGACGCGACATGTTTGGCATGCCGCAAGTCTATACTCAGCCTGGCGGAACCAGGAGCGCGACGGCTTCAGCCGGGCGACGACCGCGTCACCACCGTCCGCGCGTTCGTCGTCAAATCCACGTGCACCGCGCGGTCCCGGCCATCCTTCTTGGCCGCGTACAGGAGGTCGTCCGCGGCTGCGAACGCATCACGGGCGGTCGCCTCGCGCGCCGGTACGACCGACACGGCGCCGATGCTCACCGTCATGATTTCCTCGTCGGGAAGCGCGGGACTCACGCCCGCGTCGGTCGCGCCGCGAAGAAGATGGCCGACCACGACGGGCATCTGGGCGCCGTCGACGTTCGGCAGGATGAGCGCGAATTCCTCTCCGCCGTAACGCGCGACGAGGTCGCCTGCCCGCCTGGTGTATCGCGCGAACGATGCCGCGATCCGGCGCAGCCGTGCGTCCCCGGCCAGGTGGCCGTATCGATCGTTGAACTGCTTGAAGTGGTCGACGTCCACGATGGCGAGCGACACCCAGCTGCGACCACGCTGACAGCGCCGCCACTCTTCGTCGAGCGCGACGTCGAAGCGCCGCCGGTTCGCCACGCCCGTCAACGAATCGACTGACGCCAGCTGCTCGAGCATGTCTCGCGTCCGCTTCAGCTCGACGTGCGTTCGTACGCGCGCACGAACGATCGCTGGCCGAATCGGCTTGGTGATGTAATCGACCGCGCCAACTTCGAATCCGTGCGCTTCTTCAACCGTGTCTTCGAGCATCGTGACGAAGATCACCGGCACGTGTGCGGTGGCGGGGTTCTCCTTCAAGCGGCGGCACACGTCGAAGCCGTCAAGCCCGGGCATCACGACGTCGAGCAGAACGAGATCGATGTCTCCGGCGGTGACCCGCTCGAGCACCGCGGGACCCGTCGTCGCCTGCACGACGTCGAATTCGTCTTCGAGCGCGCTGCTGACGATGATGACGTTGGCCGGTACATCGTCGGCGACAAGAACGCAGGGCTTCCTAGCGGTCGACGTAGACGGAACCATACCGCTTGCGGAGGGCGTCGACCTTCGGCCGGTCGTTGATCATGATGTACGGGTCGTACGGATGCTTCGTCGCGTAATCCTGATGATAGGCCTCGGCCGCGTAAAACGCGTCGAGCGGCACGATTTGCGTGACGATTCGACGACGAAACACTTTGGCTTCGCCAAGTTGCGCGACATAGGCTTCGGCGATGCGGCGTTGATTGTCGCCCGCGTAGAAAATCGCCGAGCGATACTGCGGGCCCTCGTCCGGACCCTGTCGGTTCAGCTCGGTCGGGTCGTGCGCCACATCGAAGAAGATCTTGAGCACCTGCCCGAGCGAGACCTGCGCGGGGTCGTACACCACCCGGACCGATTCCGCATGACCCGTATTGCCCATGCTGACGAGTTCGTATTTCGCGTTTTTCGCGGGTCCACCTGAATAGCCGGACGTGGCACTGACGACGCCTCGAAGATGTTGAAACACCGCCTGCACGCCCCAGAAGCATCCGCCCGCGACGACAACGCTCTCCTGCACCGATCCCGGCGTCATCGGGTTATCGATCAGCGGATCAGGGAACGATGATTCCTTTGCGGCGGCTCCGCCCCGCGAGAACAACGTGGCGGCGAGGCAGACGGCGGCGAGGGCGACGGACATCAGTGTCAGCCACGATCGATGTCGACGTGGAAACTGCCTGACGGCTGGTTGTGCCATTCGACGATGGTACCACGTCGGTCGCGCCGGTCGGGTCGAGTCGGCGGAGTCGGTCGGGTGGGCCGCGGGAGCGCGAGGCTGCCAGCGGGGCGACCAATATAATGCCGCCCATGGCCATCGGCGCCACTGACGTCTCCCCTTCGGCAACTCGTCACAATCCCGAGCGAATCAGCCCCGCCGGGTGGCGAATCGTGCTGCTTGCGAGCCTCGGTGGCACGCTCGAGTTTTATGATTTCGTCATCTTCGGCGTGTTCGCGAAAGACATCGCCGACGCCATCTTCCCTAATCCGACTCCACTCATCTCTCTGATGGTGTCCTTCGCCGCGTTCGCCGCCGGTTACCTGGCGCGTCCCATCGGCGGCATCGTGCTCAGTCATTTCGGCGATCGCTACGGCCGTCGCCGAGTCTTTCTGGCGTCGATCTTCGTCATGTCAGGCGCGACGCTTGGCATGGGACTCGTGCCGACGTTCGCGATGTGGGGCGCCGGCGCGAGCGCCCTGATGGTCGTCCTGCGACTCGTTCAGGGATTCTGTCTCGGCGGCGAACTTCCCGGCGCTCTCACCTACGTCGTGGAAACCGCGCCGCGACAGGCGCCCTTCGTCTGTGGCGTCGTCTTTTCATGCGTGACGATGGGCGTGGCAGTGGCCACCGGCGTGAGTCTGGCCGTCCGCACGGCGCTGCCCGCTGACCTCGTGGGTCCATGGGGCTGGCGAGCGGCCTTCATCCTGGGCGGCCTGGGTGGCCTTCTCAGCTTCGCCCTGCGACGATCACTCGAGGAATCGCCGGAGTTCGCGCGCATGAAGGAACTGGCCGCGCGGCAACCCTTCAGGGAAGTGCTGCAACGCCACCTCATGCCCGTCGGCGTCGGCGTCTCGATACTCGCAGCCACTGGCGCGTTCAACGGCCTGTTCTTCGCGCACATGGCGGCGTACCTGTCGGGTGTTCTGCGCTACGACGCGCGCAGCGCGGTCATCTCGCAGACGCTCGGAGTCATCGTGCACGCCCTGGCGATTCTCGCTGTCGCGCGGCTGGCCGACATCGTGCACCCGCGGCATCTGCTTCGCACCGGGGCCATCACGCTCACGCTAATGGCGTTCCCCTTCTACGTTGCCATGTCGAGCCGGGCCCTGAACCCAACGGCTCTGCTCGTCCTGGCCGGAATGTGCGCCGGCCTCGTGAATGGATCATTCGCGGTGCTGCTGACGGATCTCTTCCCCACGCGCGTGCGATTCAGCGGCGTCGCGCTCGGATTCAACGTCGCGTTCACGATCTTCAGCGGGACTGCGCCGCTCGTCGCGACGACACTCATTCGCAGCACGGGCCTCGACACGGCGCCGGCGATCGTCATGGTGGCGTGCGGACTGCTGACGCTCGTCGGCAGCCTGGGTCTGGACAGGAACGGCGGCCACGTCCTCAGTCGCGCACGCTAGCCACGAAGACACGAAGAGTGTGACCCACCAGCCCCGTACGCGTCGGCATTCGGGATGGCGGTGCCGCCCAGGTGACAATATCCCGTCGGGCAGGCCAGGCCCGTCAGGTCACCCGGCGACACGTCCGTCGCGTGCGGCGCGGCCATCGACGTCCCCTGAATCGACGAGTAACACTGGTCGGCCGGGAATCCGGGAGGTCCGCCCCGATCGTAGTTGCTCTAATAAAGCCCGTTGGTCTTCGCGGCCAACTCCGCGCGGCTGGTGAAGATCGCTCGTCGGCTTGCAGACCGGAAGGCCGACCTCGGTTTCCGGTGCGCAGGTGTCGCCCGGAATGGTCAGGCTGCCGTGGCTCAGAACCAGTTTGGATGCCGCTCGACAGGCGGGTCAGTGATGACGGTGCCGCACAACTGCCCGCTTGACGACTTCGACGAGCAGCAGATAGCTCGTCGTCGCCGTGATGAGGAACGCGAAATAGCGCAACGGCGGAACCGTGAATCCGAGCACGGACGCGAGCGGCGACGCCGGTAACAACAGGCCGACACCAACCGCCGCCAGGGTCGTTGCGGTCAGCGCCGCGCTGGGCCGGCTAGCGAATGCACTTCCGGTCGTCCGGATGACGAACAGGACCAGCGTCTGCGTGGCGAGCGATTCCACGAACCAGCCCGTGTGGAAGAGCGTCTCGGTTGCGTGCAGGTAGTGAAGCAACACGTAGAACGTCAGAAAGTCGAATGCCGAGCTGACCGGGCCCACAAACAGCATGAAGTCGCGCACGAGGCCCATGTCCCACCGTCGCGGCGCGCTCAGGTACTCCCGATCGACGTGGTCAGTGGGAATCGTGAGCTGCGCGAGATCGTAGAGGAGGTTGTTCAGGAGAATCTGCGTCGGCAGCATCGGGAGAAACGGCAGGAACGCGGCGGCCGCCGCCATGCTGAACATGTTGCCGAAGTTCGAGCTCGTGCCCATCAGGAGGTACTTCATCAGATTGCCCGAAGCGCGACGACCTTCCAGAATGCCGCGATGCAGCTGCCGCAGACCGGTCCGGCCGAGAATCACGTCCGCCGACTCGCGGGCGACGTCGACGGCCGTCATGACCGAGATGCCGATGTCCGCGGCGTGCAGTGATGGCGCGTCGTTGATGCCGTCGCCCATGAAGCCGACGACATGGCCGCGCCGCATGAGCGCAAGAATGACGCGATTCTTCTGCGCGGGCGACATCCTGGCGAATACGGACGCCCGTTCCGCCACATGTCCGAGCGCCGCGTCGTCCATCCGGGCGACGTCGTCACCCGTCACGAGATCGTCGTGGGCGATGCCGACCTGCCCGCACACGTGCTGGGTCACGCGATCGTTGTCGCCGGTGAGGATCTTGACACTGACGCCGTCGCGCGCGAGATCCGCGAGCGCCTCCGCCGCGTCGGGGAGCACGGGATCCGAAAACGTGACGAAGCCGACGAGAATCAGGTCGTGCTCGTCCTCGCGGCCGTACGAACTGCGACGCTCGATCTCGCGATAGGCCACGGCGAGCACACGCAGCCCATCCGCTCCCAGCCGCTGATAGCGTTCGATGCATGCGTCGCGGATCGCTGATCCAATGCGACGATGCCGCCATCGCGCTCCAGACCCGTGGCCAACGCCAGAATCGGTTCCGGCGCGCCCTTGGTCACCAGGCAGCGGCGGCCATCCGGCGTGTCGACGATGACGGACGAGCGACGACGCTCGAAGTCGAACGGAATCTCGTCGACCTTTTGATAGCGCTCGACGTCCGGGCTGGCCGCGTCGAGCAGCGCGAGATCGAGTGGACTCCGGATTCCAGTCTCAAATCGGCTGTTGAGGACCGCGAAAAGGCGCGAGCGCTCGGACGCCGCGCCTGCCGCGTCGATGGCGCTTTCGCACCGCATCTCTCCGGTCGTCAACGTTCCCGTTTTGTCGCTGCACAGCACGTCCATGCTGCCGAAGTTCTGAATGGCAGGCAGATGCTTGACGATGACGCCGTCGCGCGCCATGCGCAGCGCACCCGCGGTCAGGGTCACCGACGTAATCATCGGGAGAAATTCCGGCGTCAGACCGACGCCGAGCGCGACGGCGAAGAGCAGCGATTCGAACGGATCGCGGCGCAGAGCCAGCGACACGACGAGAATGAACAGCACGAGCGCAATCGTCGTGCGCAGAATCAGCAGACTGAATCGCCTGAGACCGTGTTCGAAATCCGACACAGGCGGGCGACTGCCGAGCCGTCGGGCGATGTCGCCGAACCTGGTCTGCGGACCGGTGGCGAGCGCTTCGACGGTGGCCGTGCCGCTGACCACCGATGTCCCCAGAAAAACGAGACTCCGCTCGTCGGCGGCGCTTGAATCGACAAGACCTGCCTGCTTGTCAACAGGGAGCGATTCTCCGGTGAGCGAAGCCTCCTGCACCGACAAGTCGCGCGACTCGATGAGCCGTGCGTCAGCGGGCACCAAATCACCGGCGGTCAGACGCAGCAGATCGCCCGGGACGACGTCACGCCGAGGGATTTCTCTCCAGGTCCCGTCGCGCTCCACTGTCGCCGTCGGCGCGACTGATGATCGCAGGCGCTCGACCGCTCGTTCGGAACGGTAGTTCTGCCAGAAGTCGATGCTGATCCCGATGACGACCATCGTGACGATGATGAGCGCGTCCGCACTTTGCCCGAGCGCGGCTGACACACCGCTCGCCACGAGCAGTATCACCACCAGCGGATTCGCAAACAGATGAAGGAGCTGCCCGAACCACGAGAGCCGTCGCGCAGGTACGGCCTCGTTCGGACCGAACACGACAAAGCGTCGGGCCGCTTCAGCGCTGGTCAGTCCTGAAACGCGCATGTGGATTGCATCCTAGATCGAACGGTGACCGGGTTCTGGGCGCAGGGTGCAGAGTGCTGGCTGCGTTCAAGGTGCTGAGTTCTGAGTTCCAGCAGGGTTCGCGCCGAACCCAGCACTGACCAGGACCCAGGACCCAGCACCCGGCACCCGGCACGCACCCTGCACCCAGCCACCCTGAACCCTGAACCCGATCATATGGTCGCCCTATGACCATCGACGGCTTCGTCCTCCCGCCGCCACAGCTGCCGCCCCGACGCTGGACGACTGCCGTTCTGCCACTCGCGCTCGCTGCGATACTGCACGCGACGGCAGGCCTTGTCCTCGCGAAACTGTTTGTCAGGCGAACCGCGCCTCCCATCGCCGCGCAGGCGGCGCCGGCTCCAGCCGCAGCGATGGAAATCCGGCACATCGTGTTCGTGGCACGCGGCCCGGCTGACGGCGGCGGCGGTGGTGGTGGCGGCGGCAACCGCCAACCGGGGCCGATCCGGCACGCTGAAGGCATGGGATCCGACGCGATCACCTTGCGTGTCAGGAAGCCGGCCATCAGCCCATTGCTGTCGCCGGAGGCGCCCATCTCTACGGAGCCCGCACTGCCCGCCCTGGTTCTCGACGCCCGGCCAATGGCGTCGGGCACGTACGACCAAATCGGTCTGCCGGTCGGCGGCGTCACGTTCGGCACGTCCACGGGACCTGGGTCGGGCGGTGGCGTCGGCGAAGGCGTCGGGACCGGCATCGGGCCCGGTCGAGGCCCGGGGTTGGGGGAAGGCAGCGGCGGCGGTACCGGCGGCGGCGTCTATCGTCCCGGCAGCGGCGTGACGCCACCTCGAGTCATCCGCGAGGTCAAGCCGACGTACAGCCATCGCGCGCTGCTCGAAAAGATTCAGGGAACGGTCCTTCTCGAGCTCGTCGTGACGGACACCGGCCGGCCGACGCGCATCCGAGTGATTCGTTCGCTCGATCCCGAGGGGCTGGATCAGCAGGCAGTCCTGGCCGCGGCGCAATGGGAATTCGAGCCCGGCCGGCTGGCCGGACGACCCGTCAATGTGGTGGTGACCATCGCGTTGGACTTCTCGATCAGATGACGACGGCCGACGAGTGATCACCGCTCGGCGTCGGCGCTTCCGTTCCGCAGCCGCTTGACGTCGCTGTGTCGATGCTTCGCCGCAAGTCGTTCCTCACGGGCGGCGGGTCGCGGCCGGGTCGGCCGCCGTACCTTCGGCGGACGAGCGGCGCGCTGCACGAGCGCGACGAACCGGGCCCTTGCGGCCTCGCGATTGTCGGGCTGCGAGCGCAGCGCGCGGCTCACGACCACGAGAACGCCGTCTGACGTGACGAAGCGTCCTCCCAGTCGCGTGAGGCGGACCTTCACGTCTGCCGGAAGTGACGACGCGGCGATGTCGAATCGCAACTCGACCGCCGTCTCTTCCTTTCTGACGTTCTGGTCACGAGCGCCCACAGCCCGCACAAACCGCTCTTCGACTTCCCCATCCCCGAGAACGAGATCGTCAGTTACGCGAATCATGATGGCACCCGGTGAATCGTGTCAGCACTGTTCGTCAGTGGCCCCGACGCCGACCGTCTCCCGCTTGACCGCGGCTCGATTCATGTCCGGATAGAGCGCCACCTTGAGCACGCCGTCGCGCTGATGGCTGAACACATCGAGCGCTTCTTCGATGTCGTCGAGCGAGAACGTGTGGGTCACGAGTGGTCTCAAATCGACGCGGCGGTGTTCGACCATCGACATCAGCCGCCGCATGCGCTCCTTGCCGCCGGGACAGAGCGTCGTCACGATCTTCTGATCGCCGAGGCCGGCGTAGAACGCCTCGTAGGGCGCCACGAGTTTGCCCGAATAGACGCCGAGACTCGACAGCGTCCCGCCTGGCCGGATCGCGCGCAGCGCGTTCTCGAACGTTTCCTGACGGCCGAGAGCCTCAATCGCGACATCCACTCCGCGGCCGTCGGTCAGACGCTTGATGGCCGCAATGGGGTCGCCGTCAGCCGTGTTGATCGTCACGTTCGCGCCCATGCGGCGCGCCACGTCCAGGCGGGTGCTGTTCGAATCGATCCCGATGATGAGTGAGGCGCCCTTGAGCTTCGCACCCATCGTCGCGCAGAGGCCGATTGGTCCCTGCGCGAACACGGCAACCGAGTCGCCGACGCGGATGTTCCCGCTCTCCGCTCCCGACAGACCAGTCGAGAAAATGTCGGGACAGAGCACAACGTCTTCGTCGGTCAGCTCCGCCGGGATTGGCGCGAGGTTGGCGCGCGCATCGGGAACCAGGAGGTACTCCGCCCACGCACCGTTGATAGTGTTGCCGAACCGCCATCCCCCGACGCCGCCGCCGCACTGCGAATGATTACCGTTCAGACAATAGAAGCACTGCCCGCACGGCGTGATCGCGCCGACGATGACACGCTGGCCGACAGTGTAGAGCGCCTCGAGCCCAGGCCCGAGCTCGCTGATGACGCCGACGGGTTCATGACCCAGAATCAACCCCGGCTTCACCGGGTATTCGCCGCGGACGATGTGCACGTCGGTTCCGCAAATCGTCGTTGTCGTGATTCTGATGACCGCTTCGCCGGCTCGCGGCACGGGCCTGGGAACTTCTTCAACTGCAATCCGATCTTTACCTTTGAAGACGACCGCCTTCATCGATTTCATGACGCTCTCATGTCTGCGATTTCGATAGCCCTGTTGCTCGCAACCAGCCACTCGCAACCGACGTACCAACCAGCAGCGCTGGAAACGCAGAATTCTCGTGTGTTCGACAATAGCAGGATGCTCAAACCGAGCCGCAGTGGGAATTTTTCCGCTCAGAGCGAGGAGAAGTGCACGCGTGAGTGCGCGGGTTCAGTCGGCGGCCCCTGGCACGATCCCTGCTCAGCTTCGTCTCCACATGGCAACGCTTATGGCAGACACATTTTTCCATCGGCTCGTCGGCGCGGCGATGCTCGATCGCGAGACGTTCGAAGAAATCGAGGCCGACCGGGCCGCAACGCCCCAAGCTCTGGCAATCGTCGTGTTCTCGAGCGCCGCAGCCGCCATCGGTGCGCGTGGCTTCGCGACGGGTGCTGCATGGTCCTTCTTCGCCAGTGCTGGTGTACTGGCGCTGATGACGTGGGCAGCGTTCGCCTTCCTGATATTCGAAGTCGGCGCGCGCATTCTCCCGACCGCGGACACTCGCACCAGTGTCGGTGAGTTGTTACGAACGTTGGGTTTCGCGGCGACGCCGGGCCTGATCCAGGTATTCGGTGTCGTTCCGCAGCTCAGGACGCCGGCCTTCGCCCTGGCGATCTGCTGGGCGTTCGCAGCGAGCGTGGTGGCCGTCCGACAGGCGCTCGACTACACGAGCACGGCGCGCGCTCTAGCCGTGTGCGGCCTGGGCCTCGCGCTCGCCTTCGCGATGGCAGTCGTGCTGGGAATGATCTTCAGCGTACCACTGTCAGGATTCCAGGGGGCATGAGATGACACCCGATCTCGGAACGACGAACGTGTTCCTCGGCGTCATGGCGGCCGTCAGCGTGCTGCAGGCGCTCGCGGTCGTCGGTGTCGTCATCGCCGGCTTCGTCATCCATCGGCGCATTCTGCAGGTGCTTGACGGCATCGAGAAGCGACAAGTCGCGCCGGCCGTCGCTCGCGTGAACGATATTCTGAATGACGTCAAAGACGTGACGTCCACGGTGAAGAAGGAAGCGGGTCAGGTGGACCGTCTGATTGACTGGCTGCTGGACGCGATCGGCCGAAAGCGGCAAGCGGCCCGTGAGGGACAAGGCTGAGAGCGTCGCAAGCTACGCGTAGCGAGGGCTCGCACAACGATATTTGGAGGTCCGCTCGTCCCTGAGGAGCTCTCCGGAATCTACGAGTGCCTGAAGAATCCGCAGACACTGGCTGCGCTCCAGATTGAACAGCCGGGCCGCCTGCGGAACCGTGAGCATCAGCCCGGGCATCTCGAGGAATTCACCACGAACACGCGTGCACAGCCGCCGTTCGTCCGATGACAAAGAAACACGTTCGCTGGCGGCAGGTGAGCTCTGCTGCGTCATGACATGCGCGTCCAAATCCCACTGTTCGTGTCGCATGAGGCTAGGTGTCGCTTTCCCCCCGAACGCCGCGTGAGGCAACTCTCGTACCGGCCCATCCAACGGAGGCACCTCCGGACAGGCCGAACTGACGGCGTCGCATGCCGGCGCCAGACACGATTACTAAATAATTCGCGGGCCGCTGGGAAGATTTCCAGACCCGCTGTAAACTCCCGCCAGAGGTGGCGATGCTCCTGAGCTTTCGACGTATTGCGGCATCGGGTGTCTTGACTGCGCTCGCCGGAGTCGCGCTGTGGGTGATTGTCGGCGCGACGCCGGCGGCAGACGTCCCCTACTACCCACCGCCCGGCCAGTGGCAGCACAAAACGCCCGCCGAAGTCGGCATGGACGTGGCCAAGCTGAACGACGCGATGGCGTTCATGAAAGCCCACGAAACGAACGTCGCGCGGGACTTTTCCGATCAGGAAAAGATCTTCGGCACACTTCTGGGATCGGTACCCACCGAGCGCGCCGCGACGAACGCGCTCATCATCCGCCACGGCTACATCGTCGGCGAGTTCGGCGAAACGACGCGGCCCGACCCGACCTACAGCGTGGCGAAGAGCATGCTGTCCACCGTGGCGGGCATCGCGCTCGACCGCGGCCTGATTCCGGGGCTCGACGAACCGGTCGCGAACGTCATCAAGGACGGCGGCTATGACTCGCCGCACAATCGCCTGGTCACGTGGCGCCACCATCTCCAGCAGGAATCGGAATGGGAAGGCGAGATGTGGGGCAAGAACGCCAATTTCATCGGCGCGAGTGCGTTTGGAAGTGGCGAAATGAAGCCGCGCGCGACCGAGGCGCCCGGCGCGCACTATGAGTACAACGACGTCCGCATCAACCGGTTCGCGCTGTCGCTGCTCGAGCTCTTCAAGAAGCCGGTGCCCGACGTCTTCCGGGACGAAGTCATGAACCCGATTGGCGCGTCCAACACCTGGAAGTGGGTGCCTTACGCCAACTCATACGTGTTGATTGACGGCAAGCGCATGGCGTCTGTGAGCGGCGGGACGCGCTGGGGCGGCGGCGTGTGGATCAGCAGCTACGACGAAGCGCGGTTCGGCCTGCTCTGGCTACGGCGCGGTAAATGGGGCACAAAGCAGATCGTCCCTGAGTCCTACGTCAAGCTGGCGACGACGCCGAGCCCGCACGGACCGGACTACGGTTTCCTGTGGTGGTTGAACACGACCGGGCGGGAATGGTCCGGGTCGCCGACGAGCATGTTCGAAGCGCGAGGCAACGGCGGGAATATCATCTCCGTCGATCCCGCGCACGATCTGGTCGTGGTCTGGCGCTGGAGCAGTAACTCGGGTGAGGGATTCAGGCGAATCGTCGACGCAATCACGAACTGACAGCTGACCGATCGCGACGAGCGCCCCTGCAGCTTGTCTGGGCTTCGGGGGGCTCGTCGCGACACGGCTTGATGCCATTCAGAGCGAGTGTGCCGCGGATACCGGTCGCTTGGCCGTTGCCTGTTTTCTGGTTTCAGTCACGCGACCGCTCTTGGCGACCGTGGCATAGCGCTCCACTTCATGGGCGCTGCGCGCGACGGCGTCGGCCAGGTCGTCTCGGACACCCTGACCTCGCCGGGTGATTTCGTCCACAGCCTCAGCGGCGCGAGTGCTGGCCTGCTGGTACTGATCGGAGGCGCGCTTACCAAGGCGCTTCGCCGATTCGTTCATCCGCGCTCGAAGCTCCGAGACTAATTTCGGCGCGCACCACATCGCCAGGCCCACCCCGACGACTGTGCCCGTCACAAGTCCGATCGCAAAGCTGTAGTCGCGTCGTGGTTCTGCATTCATGTGAGACGCTCCTGACCACACCATATCCGAGCGGCCGGCACAGACGGTGTACTTAACGGAACAGAGAGGCGACCGGCAGCAACGCTACGCCTGTCTGCGAACCCCGACGAGAAGCAACGCGATCCCGCCGGCCACCGCGACGGCACCAATTACCGGCGGCAGGGGCAAGGTCCTCTGCCGATCCGCCGTCGCGTGCAGCGGACCGATGTCGATGACCGTCTCACGGCTCGTGTACGTAATGCCCTGGTAGATGAGCGCCATCGCGCCGAGCACCAGCAGCACAACACCGACAATAGAAATGGGTTTCATAAAACGCCTCGCACACCACTGTACGCAGCCTCTCGAAAGCGATGTGTGCAATGCGGCACAGCCGATCGGAGCGAGGTTTCGTCGCTCAGCACTCGTCGTGTGTGCAGTTAGGGACACGCCGCGCAACGTGGTCCACATAGAGTGAATGAAATGAAGGACATACACGTCAGCCGCCGCGTCATCTCGATCGTCGCGCTCGCGGCCATTCTTGTTTCGGCCCTGGCAGCGGTGCGGTGCGGCGGCTCGATGACCGCGCCGAGCGGGACCTCCGCTTCCACTGTGTCTGGCGTCACGCTCAGCGCCGCGACCGTCGTGGCAGGCAGCAACGGTCAGGGGACGGTCAGTCTGACGACCGCCGCGCTCGCCGGAGGTGCCGGCGTCGCGCTGTCCAGCAGCAATCCTGCCGTCGCCACCGTACAGACAACGGTGACGGTTCCGGCGGGCTCGTCGAGCATGCCGTTCACGATCATCGCGGTCGCGGCCGGCACCGTGACCTTCACGGCGTCGATCAACGGTAGCAGCAGCCAGTCCGCAATGCTCACCGTCGCGGCGGCGCGATCCGTGGCGCTCTTATCGATCGTGCTCGGTCAATCCAGCGTCGTCGGCGGCGATTCCGTGACCGCGATTGCGACGCTGACCGGCCCGGCTCCAGGCGGCGGCGCGATGGTGACGTTGTCGGGCGGCGAGGCCGTCACCGTCCCCGCGAGCGTCAATGTCGCAGCTGGCGCCTCGAGCGCGACGTTTACGATCCAGACCCGTCAGGTTGGCGGCAGCATCGCCAGCACGATCGGCGGAACCTATGGCGGCGCGTCCGCGTCCGCGGAGCTGACGATCACTGGGCAGAGTGTCGCGACGGCGAACTTCGGCGTGACCGGGCCCAACCTGACAGACACCTGCGCACTGACGAACAGCGGCAACACCATCGACTGCACGTTCAACGGCAGCACCTCATCGGCGCCGGGAACCATCGTGGCCTGGGACTGGTCGTACACCGTGGCGACGACCTTCTCGCACACCACCAGCGGCGCGGTGCTGACGCAGCCCGCCGTGAATTGCAGCCTGCTGCCGGCGCCGCCGCTCGCGGACGGCTCGACGTGGTTTCCCCTGACCGTCACCCTCAGGGTCCACGATAACCTGGGGAACGTCAGTGCCGTGGCGACCAACAGGGGTGGCGTGCGGCTGTTTCCGAACGGCACCTGCGGGTTCTGACGACGCCGGTGCGGCTGGCGCAGCGATAAGATAGCGATCGATCGGGAGGTCTGATGTTGATCCGGAGACGTGTCGTTGCCGCCGTCCTACTTGCCTGCTTCTGGTCGATCCCTGCGCCACATGCACAGACGCCGGAGACGTACTCGCAGCTCAAGTTCCGCTACATCGGGCCGGTGGGCAACCGTGTGATCGCCGTCGCGGGCGTGCCGCGCGACCCGAACGTGTACTACGTAGGTGCCGCGTCGGGCGGCATCTTCAAAACCACCGACAACGGCGCACATTGGACGGCGATCTTCGACGATCAGCCCGTTTCGTCGATCGGGTCGCTGGCGATTGCCGCATCCGATCCGAACGTCGTCTGGGCCGGCACCGGCGAATCCTTCATTCGCAGCAACATCTCGATCGGCAACGGCATCTACCGTTCGACCGACGCGGGCAAAACGTGGACGCACCTGGGCCTCGAACAGACCGGGCGCATCGGTCGCGTGGTCCTCGACCCGGGAAGTCTCGACGTAGCGTTCGCGTGTGCGCTCGGTCACGCCTATGGTCCGCAACAGGAGCGCGGTGTCTATCGCACAGGAGACGGCGGCCGGACGTGGCAGCGCACGCTGTTCGTCGATGCGAACACCGGCTGCTCGGACATCGCCATCGACCCGCACAATCCACGGGTTCTCTTCGCCGGCATGTGGCAGCTCGAGATCCACACCTGGGGTCGCACGAGCGGCGGGCCCAGCAGCGGACTCTTCAAGTCCGTTGACGGCGGACTCACATGGAAGCGCCTGGCCGACCGCGGGCTGCCGAAATCACCGGTCGGGAAGATTTCGGCGCAGGTGGCGCCCAGCAACTCCAATCGCGTCTACGCGCTGATCGAAACGGGTGACGGGCTGCCGGCCACCGACGGCACGCCGACGCAGAGTGGATCGCTCTGGCGCAGCGACGATGGCGGGGAGAATTGGGAACTCGTCAGCTCGGATCGACGGCTGCGCGGCCGGACGCACTACTACACGCGTTTCGCGATTGCGCCGGACAACGACAACGAAGCCTACTTTCTCTCGGCCGAGTTCACCAAGACGCTCGACGGCGGGAAGACGAGCATCGACCTCTCAGGCCGTCTCGCGCCGAGCGGTGACAACCACGACATGTGGATCGACCCGGCGAACGGCGACCGCTTCGTCGTCGCGCACGACGATGGATTGAGCTTTTCCGTCAACCGAGGGCGCAGCTGGCACCAGATTCAACTGCCGGTGGCGCAGATGTATCACGTCGCGGTCGACAATCAGATCCCCTACAACGTCTACGGAAACCGGCAGGATGGACCGTCCACGCGCGGGCCGAGCAACAGCAGGCTGGCAAAGCGATCCGACGAAGACGAGTCTGGCCCAATTCCGCGAGGCATGTGGCACTCCGTCGCCGGCGGCGAAAGCGGCTGGGCGATTCCCGACCCGGTCGACAACAACATCGTCTGGGCAAGCGGAACAGGCTATGGCGCCGTCGGCGGCACAGTCGAGCGCTTCGACGAGCGCACGCGTCAGGCGCGCGAGGTCGAAATCTGGCCGGAGACGACGGTCGGCACGCCGGCCGGCGATCTGAAGTACCGGTTCAACTGGACATTTCCGGTCGCGATTTCACCGCACGATCACAACACCGTCTATGCCGGGTCGCAGTTCGTGCATCGCACGGCCGACGGCGGTCACAGCTGGCAGGTCATCAGCCCGGATCTGACGCTCAACGATCGGAGCCGTCAGCAGCGCTCGGGCGGCCTGACGCCTGATAACGTCGGCGTCGAGTACGCCGGGGTCGTGTTTGCGATCACGGAGTCACCCCGCGAAAAAGGTGTGGTGTGGGCCGGCACCAACGACGGACAACTCCAGGTCACCCGCGATGCCGGCGGCCGCTGGACCAACGTCACGGCGAATCTTCCAGGTCTGCCGCCGTGGGGCACGGTCAGCAACGTCGAACCGTCCCGCTTCGACAACGGCACGGCCTACGTCACCTTCGATCTGCACCAGGTGAACAACCGCGATCCGTTTGTCTTCAAAACGACCGACTACGGCCGCACATGGAAGTCAGTCGCCGGGGATATCCCGAAAAGCGTGCACAGCTACGCGCACTGCGTCCGCGAAGATCCGGTCAAGCGAGGTCTGCTCTATCTCGGCACCGAGAACGCGCTGTATTTTTCGCCAGACGATGGGCAGCACTGGCTGCCGCTGCAGGCGGGGCTGCCGCACGCGCCGGTCCACTGGTTGACGATCCAGGAACATTTCGGCGATCTCGTCGTCGCAACCTACGGCCGCGGTTTCTGGATTCTGGACGACATCAGCCCTCTGCGCGCATTGACGTCCGACACGCTGAATGAGGCGGCACACCTGTTTGCGCCGAGGCCCACGTACCGGTTCCGCAACATCACCGAACCTATGACGATGCCGGACGATGCGACCGAAGGACGGAATCCGCCGTACGGCGCGGCGCTGACCTTCTCGCTGAACGCGGCGCCGCGAGACGAGGACCGCGCGAAGATGAAGGTCACGATCAGCGACGCCGCCGGCAAGGTCGTGCGGACGATCAACATCGGCAAGGACGCGGCCGCCGGCATCAACAGGGTCTGGTGGGACCTGCGGATGGATTCGACCGACGACATTACGCTGCGCACGCGGCCGCTCCATGGTCAGGAGTTCGAGCTCGGCCCCGACGGCACGCGCAAGTTCCCAACCGCCGCCTCGTTGTCGGTGCTCGTGGCGCCTGGCGTCTACACCGTGAAGCTGCTGGCCGGCGGCGTCGAGCGCACGGCGCCGCTGACGGTGCTCAAGGATCCGAATGCGGCCGGCACCGAGGAGAACGTCGCCGCCCAGACGAAAACGATGCTCTCGATTCGCAACAACGTCAACACGGTCGCGAAGATGATCAACGCTGCCGAATCGGTTCGGGCGCAACTGGCGTCGTGGCGGACGATGACACGCGGTAATGCCGCTGCCGACGTGACAGCCGCCGCCGATGAACTGGAGAAGCAGATCGTCGACATCGAAGCGCGGCTGGTCAACCTGACCGCGACCGGCCGCGGTCAGGACTTCCTGCGAACGTCCAGTCAGATGATGGACAAACTGGCCCACCTGGCCGACGTCGTGTCGTACGCGGATTTTGGCCCGACCAATTCGCAGATTGAAGTGGAGGCCAAGCTGGCGCAGGAAGTCGCCCACGATCGAGAGCAGATGGATGGGGTCCTGGCGAGGACCTTGGCATCGTTCAACGCCATGCTGCGCGACCGGCAACTGGGCGCGATCGTGGCACCAAAGCCGTGAGGCGAAAACGAGCGGAAATGCGTGTCTACTGAAGTGGCGGCCGGGGCCGCGCAACCAGGAAGGGCAGGTCGCGCAGATCGCGGCTCAGCCGCGCCTGGCGTTGGCGCCAGGCCTCGAACCGCCTCGAGATCGTGTCAAGCAGTTGCGCCTTGTGCCGCGACGGTTCCAGGACCGCCGCCCGGCTGAAGAAACCGGCGCCAAGCGTCGCATACCAGCGGATGTTGTGCCGCCGGCGCATCTGATCCTCGAAGAACCCCGCCAGCACCAGACACTGGGCGCCGGCGGTTTCGAGCAACAGGCTGTCGTCCAGCAGCGTCGAATCAACCACGAAGTGATCGAAGATGGCGCTGAGGTTCGTCGGAGCCGAGAGGGCGACGGTGGCCTGCGTCGACACCTGAGCGTAGTGCGCCAGCACGCTGGCGTTGTAGAGGAGTTCCTGTTGATCGACGTCGGGCCCGGCAACATCCTTCAGGCGCTGGAAGAAGAATTCCAGCGCCTGCCGATGATCGGTCGCGAGGAGCTCTCGCAGTGGACCCATTCCTCTAGTACATCCCTCCGCCCATGCCACCGCCGGAATGCGCCGCGGCGTCCGCCTTGTGGTCGTCTGGTCGCTGCGAGACGACCGCCTCGGTTGTCAGCAGAAGCGACGCAATTGATGCGGCGTTCTGCAGCGCCGAGCGGACCACCTTGGCCGGATCGATGACGCCGGCCTTCACGAGGTTCTCGTACTGTTCGGTCTGCGCGTTGAAACCCTCGTCGCCCTTCATGTCTTTCACGCGCTCCACGACAATCGCCCCCTCGTGGCCGGCGTTGGTCGCAATCCAGCGCATGGGCTCCTCGAGGGCCCGGATGACGATGTTGACGCCAAGCTGCTCGTCGCCGTCGAGCGTGAGCGTCTGGAGCCCCTTGGCGGCCCGCAGCAGCGCCACGCCGCCACCAGCAACGATGCCTTCTTCAACCGCCGCCTTCGTCGCATGCATCGCGTCCTCGACGCGAGCTTTCTTTTCCTTCATCTCGGTTTCGGTGGCCGCCCCGACTTTGATGATGGCGACGCCGCCCACGAGCTTGGCGAGTCGCTCCTGCAGCTTCTCGCGATCGTAGTCCGAAGACGTGTCTTCGACCTGCACGCGCAGCTGCTTGACGCGTCCTTCGATGGCCTTCTTGGTGCCCGCGCCCTCGATGATCGTCGTGTTGTCCTTGTCGATGGTGATCTTCTTCGCCTGGCCCAGGTCCTCGAGCTTGACCGACTCGAGCTTGATCCCCAGGTCTTCCGTGACGGCCTTGCCGTTCGTCAGGATGGCGATGTCTTCGAGCATCGCCTTGCGGCGATCGCCGAAACCAGGCGCCTTGACCGCCGCGACCCGGAGCGTGCCCCGGAGCTTGTTGACGACGAGCGTCGCCAGCGCGTCGCCTTCGAGGTCGTCCGCGATGATGAGCAGCGGACGGCCCGCCTGCGCCACCTGCTCGAGCAGCGGCAGCAGGTCCTTCATCGCACTGACCTTCTTCTCGTGGATCAGGATGAACGGGTTCTCGAGCACCACTTCCATGCGCTCGGGGTCGGTGACGAAATAGGGCGAGAGGTAGCCGCGGTCGAACTGCATGCCTTCGACCACTTCGAGCGAGGTCTCGAGCGTCTTCGCTTCCTCGACGGTGATCACGCCATCTTTGCCGACCTTGTCCATCGCTTCCGCGATGATCCGGCCGATGGTTTCGTCGTGGTTCGCCGAAATCGTACCGACCTGGGCGATCATCGGACCGTTCACCGGCTTGGACTGCTGCTTTGAGCGATGCGACGACGGCCTCGACGGCGGCGAAGATGCCGCGCTTGATGGCCATCGGGTTGGCGCCGGCGGTGACGTTTTTCGCACCTTCGCGGTAGATGGCCTGCGCCAGCACCGTGGCGGTGGTCGTGCCGTCTCCAGCGACGTCGGAGGTCTTGCTCGCGACTTCGCGCACCATCTGGGCGCCCATGTTCTCGAGCGGATCCGGCAGGTCGATTTCCTTGGCCACCGTGACGCCGTCCTTGGTGATCGTGGGCGATCCGAATGCCTTGCCCAGGATGACGTTGCGTCCTTTGGGTCCGAGGGTCACTTTCACCGCATCCGCCAGGCCGTTGACGCCGCGAAGGATGGCCTGGCGCGACGCGTCGCCGTACGTAATCAGTTTTGCCATGTCAGCGTCCCTTCCGGGTGGTGGTCTTTGTCGCGGCGGTCGTGGAAGGGACGGTCTTGGCGGTACTGGCGCCCTCGATCGCGGCGAGCACGTCGTCTTCCTTCATGATCAGGTACTCGATGCCGTCCAGCTTGATCTCCTGGCCGGAGTACTTGCCGAAGAGGATGGTGTCGCCCAGCCTTCACGTCGAGCTTCACCCGGTCACCGTCGTCGCTCAGCTTGCCGTTGCCCGCGGCGATCACCGTGCCCCGCTGCGGTTTTTCCTTGGCGGAATCTGGGATGATGATTCCGCCGATGTGCTGTTCGCCTTCGTCGAGGCGTTGAACGAGAATCCGGTCGTGTAGCGGTCTGACATGCATGATCTGACTCCCAGCTGCGTGAAGCGTGTGGACGATCCTTCGTCAGCGGATGCGACAGAAGCGACCGCTCCGCTTCGAGTTGATCGAAGCGCTTGATGAGGGCTGTGGCTCGGGGCCGGATCGCGTCCGGCGAGGGGCGCAGTGCTCAGGAAGGTGGTTCGCCTTTCACTATACGCGCACATGCGCTCATTGTCCACTTCGTTCGCTCGTGTGTTGACCGCCGACATGACGTTGCGGCGTTATAGTTCCCGGCGGAGGTGGCACATGCCTGACGTCGGCATCGGGTCGGAACAATTCACCGATGAAGACCGCCTGTACTCCGGATCGCGCTTCCGGGAGGTCGTCGATGCGCTCTTCGCGAATCCGTATCAGACGGTGTGGGGTCGTGAAGGCGAACCGCCCCTGCCGATTCAGGACGTGACGATCAAGAGCGTCTTCGGTGGACTTCTGTCCCTCGGCAAGCCTCCTCGTTTCGAACGCGCGTCCGAGCGGGCGCTCGACTCCAACGCCGACCTTCGCTGGGGGCCGGATCGGAAAGGCTTCACGCGGCTGCTTCATCCAAACGCCGTCTGCCTCGTCGGGCGCTGGCAGATCACCGAAGACACCGGGTATTCAGGCTACTTCGCTCGCGGCAGTACGGCGCTCGTGGTCGCCCGGTACTCGAGCGGGGCGGGAGGATTGCGCCGTGGTCAGATCCGATCGATGGCGCTTGTCGGCAAGCTCTATCCAACGATCGACCCGGAGCACGCCATGCCGCTGCGAACCGCGAACTTCATCACGCAGGAAGACATCGGCGGGGCGCGAACCGAGTCCATCAACGCCGCTGAACTGCGGAACGCGCCAGACGTGACCGTCTTCCGTCGCGGCCCTGCCGGGACGCTGTTGATCAAGGTGGCCGCCGTATTCCGGCGCGTGGACCAGCAGCCCACCATCCGTCAGCTCTATCCGATCGCTGAGTTGGGGAAACCCGCCGGCGAGGCCACCAGAGCACCGGAGTTCATGCGGCTGCTCGTCGCGCCCGGGCAACCAGTGATTGCCGGCGCGGACCTCGACGTCCGCGACGAAGTCATGGCCCAGATCTTCGATCGGGGCGATCCGGCGCCCAAGCGGACGCTCACGTTCACGATAGATGTCACCGACGAGGGAACCACATCGGGAACGTCGTTCCGCGTGCGCCGCACGTTTCGGAATTGGCGGCGGATCGGCACGCTTGTGTTTGACAACGCCGTCGTGTCGTACAACGGCGACGCCGTCATTCATTTCACGCATCCGACCTGGCGGCAGGATCGCAACGATCCAGCGACCGCCACGCGCGTGAATGGCGTGAAGGCCCGATGAGCCGGTGGTCCCCATTCGTTGGAGCACGCCTGTCGGTGACGAGATTTCGGCAATCATCCTGGCGGAATCGTCTGTCACGACCACGGGCGCAATAGCGACAACGAAATCGCAAGAAGACTCGCCTCTGGTTGCGCGCGTCTCCGTGGCATCACGGTTGCGTACTCTGAAGATGCGAGGTGGCAGATGCCTCTTTCGCGCAACCGAAGCGACGCTGTGACCTGTCTCGCGATCCGTCAACGCGTTCTCATTGCGCTCGTCGCCGGGCTGATGTCCGTGGGATTGGCGCCCAGCCTCGCGAGCGCCGCCGACGTGTGCGTGGCGGTCGACGAGACACGCGACACGTTTTCCCCGCAAGACCGCGCGGCGGCGTTGCTGCTGCTGACCAGGCAGTTCGAATTGGCCGGCGAACACGTGGTGCCGCCGGGTTGCCCGAGGGCGTACGTGGTCTCGCACGTCCAGCTGGGCACGATCATCACGATCACGCTTTCCGGACCGAACGGCCAGCGCGACGCAACAGCCCTCGGCATGGACGATGTCCCGGCGGTGTACAGCCAGATGGTCCGGTCGCTGCTCAGAGGGCAGCCGATGAATGCCCAGGGGATTGTCGATCGAACGAACGTCTCAACCACGCAGGCGGCCGCGCCAAACCGCGTCCATTCAGATTCGTTGCTCTATGCGCGGCTCGGCTACGGCGGGATCTTCGGCGACCGAACCTACAGCGGTCCTTCGGTGGGGATGATTGGATATCGCAGGGAGCTCGATTCGTTCGGAATTGACGTGTCGTTCTTCAATTTTCAGTACAAGGCGTCCGACGTTTCCTACGGCTACGGTTACGCCAACAGCGGGAGCTCCGGGATGACTGGTTCGTGGCTGAAGCTCGAGTTCCTGCGCTTCGGCACTCCATTGGCCGACCGAAGCCTCTACGTCGGCGGTGGCCTCAGTTGGAGCACCGCGAACCTGGACAACCAAAACACGTCGTGGAGCGGGAGCGGTCTTCAGGGGGAACTCACCGCCGGATACGAGCTTGGGCGGGCCAGCACGATTCGCGTGTTCATTCAGGCCGATGTCGGCCTCCCCTTCTATAACTTGAGGTCCCAGACGTATTCGTCTTTACCTCCGTACGTATCCACGAGCGCTGAACACCACTACGCTCCGTCTCTCGCACTCTCGATGGGGCTCGGCTGGCAGCGCGGCGGAGGCAAGTAGCTCTTGTCCCTATGGGGTGACCACGGCGGCGCCCGACAGTCGGCCGGCACGCAAGTCGTCGAGGGCCCGGTTGGCTTCGGCGAGCGGGTACAGGTGGACATGCGTTCGCAGCGGGATCTCGCCGGCAAGCTCGAGAAATTCGCGGGCATCTCGCCGCGTCAGGTTCGCGACGGATCGGACGACTCGCTCCTCCCAGAGCAGTCGATACGGAAAAGACGGCACGTCGCTCATATGGATACCAGCGCACACGACGACGCCGCCGGGAACCACACGAGAGAGCGACTCGGGCACGAGCGGACCCGCCGGTGCGAAGATGATCGCGCTGTCGAGCGGATGTGGCGGCGGCTGACCTGAGAAACCTGCCCACGTCGTCGCCATTTCGCGCGCAAACCCCAGCGCCCGGTCGTCACCCGGCCTCACAAACGCGTACACCTCGCGGCCCTGGTGCACAGCGACCTGGGTGATGATGTGCGCAGCGGCTCCAAAGCCGTAAATCCCGATCCGTCGTCCGGGTCCCGCCATTCGATAGGCCCGATAGCCGATCAGCCCGGCACACAGGAGCGGCGCGGCGTGGACATCGTCGTACTTCGCGGGCAACGGGAAGCAATACGACGCGTCTGTGAGTGTGTATTCCGCAAACCCGCCGTTGATCTGATACCCGGTGTATCGTCCATCGCGACAGAGGTTCTCGCGATCCGATCGGCAGAATGCGCACGCGCCGCAGGTCCAGCCGAGCCACGGAATCCCAACACGGTCACCTGGCGCGCAGGTCGTCACGTTTCGTCCCACCGATTCCACGTGTCCGACGATCTCGTGGCCCGGAATGATGGGAATCGCAGGATCGGGCAGGTCGCCGTCGATGACGTGCAGATCGGTGCGACACACGGCGCATGCCGACACCTTGACGAGCACGTCATGGTCGCCAGGTGATGGCTTCTCGATTTCGACCGCGTCCACACGCCCGAGCCCTGGTCGGGTCAGGGCCATCGCTCGCATGCGAAATCGTAGACCCGCTTGCGGGAAACCGCTCAGGTTGCCAGCACGCATGCCGTGCTGCGGACCGCCCTCTCCGACGGCCTTCTTCAAGCGACAGCCTCCGTCCGAGGTGATGTACTCGGACGGAGACCTCGCGTCGCACCTCACGCCGCGGTTTTCACGGCCTTTAGCGGCTCTTCAATCTCGACTCTCGTGGGCTGGGCTTCGAGACGAGCGGGCAGAGGAAAGCTGACCTCCAGCACGCCATCCGCAAAGGCCGCCTTGACCTCACTCGCCTTCACGCCTTCCGGCAGAGGCACGGCGCGGTAGAAACGGCCGTACTCCCGCTCGCTTCGGAACCAGTTGTCTTTCGTCTCTTCGGACTCCCGCTTCCGCTCGCCCGACAAGGTCAGGAATCCGTCCTTGACTTCGACGGAGACGTCCTTCTTCGTCATGCCGGGAAGATCAACACGCGTCACCATGCGATTGTTCCGTTCGATGACGTCAATCTTCGGCGACCAGGACACCGCGTCGGACGTGCGGCCGGCGACCAATGGGGTCTTGAACAACTGCCAATCGTCGAATGCGCGGTCGAGCTCGGAGGTCATCTGCCGCAGTAGAGTGAATGGATCTCTCATAAGTCCTCCTGACGGGACAGCCGTGCGTCCCACCAAACCCAACTCCCATTCGTCCGCAACTCTCGTGCCCTTCAGCCTCCACAAGATGGCGCTGATCAGGCCGGACCTACGCGCGTCGGAAAGAGACGCACGTCGCGGCGCACCGGAAATTTTCGCGGGAGTGCGGAGAAATTCCCGGCGGCTCAATGGCGCTGCAGTGATTCGACGTAGTCGACGACGTTCTTCAGGCGGACCTTCACGCGGATGTCCGACGGATCGAGGCTTCGGAAGATCAGACCCCAGATCGGCATGTCGCTGGTCCCGTGCGCGACAATGGGGCGTCCGGTTCCCGTGACGAAGGCCACGACGTCTTCGCGCGGAAAAGAACCGCGCGCGATTGACAGGCGCGTGAGGTCCGACGGCGGCGCCCGCAGGATCGGTGCGACCGGACCGTCACCGACTCCACTTCGTCCGTGGCAGGGAGCGCAGTAGGCGTCGAAGGTGTCCTTGCCGGTGAGCGAGGCGATCGTCAGCGTGTCAGGCTGTTTCTGAGATGTCGTCTGCGCCGGCGCGACCGCAGCAATCGTCAGTGACAGTGCACCCATCCCCATCGCCATGAGCCGCATGACGCGCTCCTTGCTGATTGATCGAACTGCCAGGCGATTCAGCAATTCACGTGCCTTCGGTCGAAGACGCTCTGTCTGACGACCTCCGCAACCTCCATCCGATAGTGCTCGTACCAATGCTGCCGGCCCGCTGCCTGGGCCTTGCGATGTTCGGGGTGCTCACGCCACGCCCGGAGCGTCTCGGCGTCCTCCCACCACACCACCGTCAACCGCTCCCCGTCGCTTCCGACATAACTCCTGGCCTCGATGAACCCGGGCATCGCGGTGGCGATGGCCGTCATGGCGTCATCCATCTTCACGTAATCTTCTGTCGCAGCGTCCGTAAGCCTCGACCTGAACAGCACGACGACCATCGTTCCCCTCGATTCAGTCCGCGAAACGCCGCCGGCGCGACCGCGAACGCGTCCGAATCCGGCATCACGGCCCCGCAAGATGAGACGATGATGCCCGAGTCGGTCCTGCGGCACGCATGCCAATCGGATCTTGGACTGCTCAGGCTGACTTCAAGAAGATCGCCGCGGTGGCCGCTACTTCCTGCGGAGGATCTCCAGCGCTTGGGCCACTCCGGGGTCCTTTCCGGCGGCCACGTCCTCATCCGCGAATACGGGCACAGCCACGTTCGGCGGGATGCCCGGGCCGTCGAAGGTTGTCCCCTGCGGCGTCCGGAACACCTCGTTCGGCAGGCCGAAGCGCCACGCGTTCGGAAGTCGTCGGCCCAGGACGTCGGAGAAGACGCCCTGGGTGTTCTCGCCGATGCGGGTGATGGACGGGGTCCGGCCCATCAGGGCCTGCGTGAACGTCTCGCCCGCGCTGATCGTGAGCGGTCCGATCAACTCGACGGTTGGTCCGCGAAAGCCGGGGCGGGGACTCGGCCGGACCAGACTGGGATCCCCCGACGTCCATTTGTCGTGGTCGATCGGATCGGCTCGCGCCTCCTTCGTGTAGGCGAGGTACTCCCTCGTCGCGAGGCGGGATGCGATCGCGAGACCGTACGGATCGGCGCCGCCACTGTTGATCCGCACGTCGATCACGAGCGCCTCGAGCGCGCGATCAGAGAAGATGTCGTCGAGCGCGGCTTCGAGCGCCGCCAGGCCCGCCGAGAAACCTCCGGCCGTAACGTAGTTGCTGAACGACAGGATCCGGAGGTACCCGGTCGCCTCGTCGATGTGCCCGTACTGGACTTGGTCGTTGCAGAACTTGCGCAGGGGGGTCTTGAGATAAGTCCGATCGGTCACGCCAAGCAGCGCTGCCATTCCGCTGCGACGAAACGCCTGGAAGCCGCCCTTGACCACTCGGTCCGTTCCTGGCCTCAGGCTCTGAAACCCGCGGTCGATCTCCGGGGCCGCGATAAATGAGTGGGTGTCGCCAAATGGCCCGATCATCTTCTCCAGGACGTCGAAGAGCTCGGTGGGTGTTGTGTTGGAGGTAACTTTCGATCGATTGGTTTCTACGACCTTGCCCCAGTCGGTCTTCTTCAGATCGAAGGAGATGTAGTGCTCGGCCCATGTCTGCGCGAACACCTCGAAATTCCCGGCCGGCGTGTTTTCCGTCGGATGGTCGCACACTGCCGGCAGCCGCGGGATGCGGTCGATCCGTTCGTCGGACGCCGAGCCCTCGCTGTGCAGCAACTTGTGGTCCGCGCTGCCGCCCGCGCGAACGAACATTTCGCTGCCGCCAGGCGTCCTGAACGTCGCCATCCTGCCCGGAACGGGCGTCGTGTCGACGGCTGCCGTTCCGCCGGCAACACAGGTCGTGGTCGTGACCTCGAACGCGTTCAACGTCGGCCCATGGATCTCGAAGACGTTACCGTATCCCTGGCTGCGCCAGACACCGTCCATCGACGGGCTCTGGGCGGACACGCCACCCGCGACCACGGCCATGAGGAGCACCGACACACCTGCACTGTGAGTCGTCACGTCGTGCGTCCTTTCCACGTGTTCAGATCGAGACGTCTCGTGAGCGTCAACGTTCATCGTTGGCCTCGTGACATCCCATCTTCAGTTTCCCCAGCCGATGGTACCTGCGTCTTCGGGAGGGCGTGAGGCATTTTGGCTATCCCGATGACTCAGCTGGCTCGCCACTACGCGACTGAACAGGAGTAATCTCTGGCAATACAGGCATGGGCGAGTTTCCTCGAGTTCAGCCGAAATCTCGCCAGGCATGGCGGGACTGGCTCCAGAAGCATCATGCATCGTCTACGGGTGTGTGGCTCGTCTATGCAAAGAAACATTCACGACTCCCGTCACTGACGTACAACGACGCCGTCGAAGAGGCGCTCTGCTTCGGATGGATCGACAGCAAGATCAATCCGATTGACGATGCCTTCTACATGCAGATATTCACACCACGGAAGCTGAAGAGCCTCTGGTCCGCATTGAACAAAGCGCGCGTCGAACGACTACTGGCGGATGGGCTGATGACCCCTGCTGGCCTTGTCGTGGTCAAGGCGGCGAAGAACTCGGGGACTTGGGACGCGTGGAAACACGTCGAGGAACTGATCGTTCCGCCGGATTTGAGGCAAGCGATCAAGGCCAACCCGGACGCCAGCCGCAGCTGGGCGTCGTACAGCGCGAGCCGGCGGAGAGGCGTTCTCTACCGCCTGGCCGGCACCAAGCGGCCCGATACCCGAGCGAGATACCTTCACGACATCATTGAGAACATGGCCCGCAACATGTCCCGAGCTGAACGCATGGAAAGGGCCGGCTTTCGACCGAAGCCGAAACCCTCACGATCCGCGAAGCACTAACGATCGGGGACATGATCGCGCGTTGATCCTTTCGGAGCCTCACATGACGCTGCGACAAGCGCTGTGGACGCTGATGACGCTGAACGCGGCATTCCGCCCCATCCTCACGGTGGCGGCGGCACCAGCGCCGGGACGCGCCACTATCAACACTTCCTGCGCTCCTTGGGACGGCCCGGCGTTTGTCCTGACGATTCCGTCCGATAACAACGCTCGGCGTCCGTCGTGACCGTGGCAATCTGGCAGGAGGCGCACATCGCACGGCCAACGGTGTTTCGCTGGCCCGACAACACCGGACGTGTGGGAGCGGCCCGGCTCCTGACGCACGCGGGCGCGCAGGAGGAAGGCAAGCCGGTGATCGGGTCGATCAACTTCACCAGCGCGGGCGGCCTCCGGATCGAACGGCAGTTTCGTGCTGCGTGGGGAACAAGACGGGAATTCTGCGGAACGTGATCTTCACAATCAGCGACAATTCCGCTCGCAGGTTGTTGAACCCGTATACTCAGAACGAGCCAAAGGAAACTCGTCTTCGGAAAGTGAACACCATGCCTGCCATCATGATTGTCCTCGCGATTGTCGTCGTGCTCGTGTTTCTCTCCCTTCGAGTCGTGAAGGAGTACGACCGAGGTGTTATCTTCTTCTTGGGCAAGTACACGGGCGTTCGCGGCCCGGGTTTGATTATCCTCATTCCTGTCTTCGAGCAGATGACGCGGGTGACCTTGCGCACGATTACGATGAACATCCCGTCACAGAAGATCATCACCAAAGACAATGTCTCTATCGACATTGCCGCGGTGGCGTACTACCACATCGTCGACCCGAAGAAGTCGGTCATCGCCATCGAGAATGTGAACGCCGCCATCAACCAGATCAGCCAGACGACCGTGCGGAACGTCGTGGGGCAATTCAGCCTCGATCAGCTGCTTTCACAGACGCTGGCTATCAACGCGAAAATCAAGGATGTCATCGACGGGCATACCGAACCGTGGGGCGCCCAGGTGACGGCTGTTGAAATCAAGGACATCACGCTTCCGGACAACATGCAGCGCGCCATGGCCAAAGAGGCCGAGGCTGAACGCGAGCGACGCGCGAAAATTGTGGCGGCTGAAGGAGAGTTTCAGGCGGCGGTCAAGCTTGGCGAAGCGGCCGATATCATCTCGCAGCATCCGGTCGCGCTGCAGCTGCGGACCCTGCAAACCATGGCCGAGATCAGCATCGAAAAGAATTCCACGATTATCTTCCCGGCTCAATTCATGACCACGGTTCAGGAAGCCATCAAAATGATCCGCGGGGACGGGGCGGCGTGATGGTGGCGCTCGAGAGGATGCTCCGATGAAGGTCACCCGCAGGTCGATCCTGACGACTGGAATGGCGCTGCCAGCGCTCGGCCTCGGCCCGGCTTCAACCGCAGGTGTTCGAGTGAACGCGCCGGTGCTCGATTCGTCGTTCGATCCGTGGATCGAGGTGAATCGAGCCAACTTGCAGCACAACCTGGCGGAGATCTCGCGTCGCGTCGGTTCCCGACCGATCCTCGCCGTGATCAAGAACAACGGCTACGGCCTCGGCGTGGTCAACGTCGGACAGCTCCTCGAGCCCTCTTCCGCGATTGCTGGCGTCGCCGTCGTCAAGCTGCACGAGGCCATGTCGCTACGGGACGCCGGGATCCGCAAGCCCATCCTGCTGATGGGACCATTCGATGAGCGCAACCTCGCGGATCTGATCGCGCGGGACATCATGCCCATGGTCTACACACCGATCGGTCCCGTGCTCGATCGCATCGCGACGGCGCGGCAGAAACCAACGCCGATCCATATCTGCATCGACACCGGTATCGGTCGGGTTGGCATACCATTCCGGCAGGCGTCACCGCTCGTCCGCGATCTGGCCGGCCGGACGTCCGTCCACATCGCAGGCGTGATGATGACGTTCGCCGAAGATCCGGAGTTCGATTCCGAGCAGCTGTCGCGCTTCAAGACGCTCTGCGAGTCGCTCGAAAAAAGCGGCGTCAAGCTCGGACGGAGGCACGCCGCGTCCAGCTTTGGATTGTTCCAGCGGCCCGGGGCTTTCCTCGACATGGTCAGACCGGGCATGGCGATCTACGGCGTGTATTCGGAGCCGGAATTCCGTCGCGCCGGCACGCTCGACCTGCGGCCCGCACTCAGTCTGAAGGCCAGAGTCGCGTATGTGAAGCAGCTCCCCAAGGGTGATAGCGCCGGCTACAATCGCGCCTACATGGCGAAGGACGACGTGTGGGTGGCGACTCTTCCCATTGGCCACACCGACGGGCTGCCGCGAGAAGCCACGCAGGGTGCTCGTGTTCGCATTAACGGCGCACTCTACCCGATCGTCGCCACGGTGTCGGCCAGCCACTGCATCGTCGAAATCGGCGCCGAACCGCGCGTGAAGATCGGCGACGAGGCGACGGTCTTCGACTGGCAGGAAGGATCGCGCCCCGAGGACGTGAATGAGGCGTGCAAGACGTCGGTCTACGACCTGACGATGCACCTGAATCCGCTACTGCCTCGACGCATCGTTTGATCGTGGCGCACTCGTCACGTTGGCCGTGCCTGCGCGCATCAGTTCGCACGAGCGCTGCCCCGCAGCTTGAGATCCTCGCGCTGCGCTCTGTCAGTTCCAGAACTTGGAACGACCCACAACGAATGCGCGAACGCGCGAGCTCCTGAAGAACGAGGCGGCCAGCGTGAATGATGCGTGGGCCGGAACGGAACGAACGACATACACTTGCAACCGCCTCGATGACGAACATCGTGAAGCAGCTCGGAACGGTCTTTCTCAGCCTCGAGAGAACTGGGATGGCGAAGGGGATCGCCAACTCCCTGGCTCTGACCGCGGGCCTCAGCGCCATTCACCTCATCGGGTTCACGTTGCTGATGGGAGGAGCGATCGTCTCCAATCTCAGACTGGCGGGCGTGCTGTTCCCGCAGCAGCCGCTGGTCGACGTCCGTCGTGCAGCAGAAAGAGGGATGATCGTCGGCTTGCTCATCAGCGTCACGACTGGTTTTCTTCTCTTCTCGCCGAGGGCGTCAGAAGCCAGCCAGAATACGCTCTTCCAGTTCAAAATGGTGGCGCTCGTCACCTCGTTCGTGTGCCAATTCATGCTGCAAGGCCGCATCGTGTCCACAACATCTGATCCGGGTCGCGCCGCGAAGGCGATTGGTGTGGTGGGACTGATCCTGTGGCTCACCCTGGCCATCGCGGCGTGCGCATTCGTTCTGCTCGAGTAATTCGATCGGTGAATGGGGTCCCGCTGACATGCAGATTCCGGAGATTTACCGCTGGCTCGAAACCACTGCGGCAGCATCGATCGTGCGACGCTCGGCTTACGGCTTCCAGGTCGTCGCGGGTCTTCACATCTTGGGTCTGGCCTTTTCAGTGGGAACGCTCCTGTGGTTTGATCTCCGGTTGCTTGGCGTCACCCTGCGGCAGTGTTCGATTTCCGAGGTCTATCGCCGCCTCGCGCCGATAACCCTCGCTGGTTTCGTCTTGATGGGCGTTACCGGAGCGTGGCTCTTTACCGGATTCGCGACCAAGGCCTATGGCAATACCGCGTTCCGCATCAAGTTGACTGCGCTTGTACTCGCGGGCCTGAACGCGCTGATTTTTCATGTGCTGACGGAGCGCGATCGCGCGAGCTGGGATCGTGCGGCTCGACCGCCGCGCGCGGCGAGAGCCGCGGGTCTGATTTCCCTGGTTTTGTGGGCCGTCGTCATTCTGTGCGGCCGCGTGATGTCCTACACGATGTTCTAGGGATACGGCCGCCGTGTTCGATGCTTTGGTGCTGATCGTCTCAGTCGCGGCCGGCGCGATCGCCTCCGTCGCCGGCTTCGGCATCGGCAGCCTCTTGACGCCGACCTTCGGACTCCGCGTCTCGACCCAGGTTGCGGTCGCTGCGGTGTCCGTGCCCCATCTCGTGGGTACGGCCTGGAGATTTCGACTGATACGCGCGAGCGTCGATCGCCGCGTCCTGCTGGGTTTCGGTCTGACGAGTGCAGCCGGAGGGTTGACGGGCGCCCTGCTTCAGCGTTGGACCGATGGCGCATGGCTGACTACGATCTTTGGGTCCATTCTCTTGTTCGTGGCCATTGCTGAATTGACCGGCCTGTCGCGGCGAATGCGATTCCACGCCGCGGCCGCGTGGATCGCCGGCGCGCTGTCGGGAACGCTTGGCGGACTTGTCGGCAACCAGGGCGGCATTCGCGCCGCGGCCCTGCTCGGATTCAACGTGCGCAAGGAGGCCTTCGTGGCGACCGCGACAGCGGCAGGCCTCATTGTCGATGGTGCGCGCATGCCGGTGTACCTGATCACGCAGCGAAGCGAGGTCCTGGCGATCTGGCCGACCGTCGTCATCTCGACGATGGGTGTCGTGGCGGGCACGATCTTCGGGAAGCGGGCGCTGGCGCGCGTGCCTGAGAACAGCTTTCGTTCCGTCGTCGCGATGCTTCTCGGTGTCCTGGGACTGGCTATGCTCATCAAGGGGCTTCGGGGGTAGCCACTCGGCATACAGACGCCAGTGCTTGTCGACAGGTCACTCCACGGAATACTCTGAGATATGCCGCTTCACGAATACAAGTGTCGAGGTTGTGGTCACGGTTTTGAAGCGCTGGTGCGCGGAACGGACCAACCTGTGTGTCCGTCGTGCCACGGGACCGACCTCGAGAGACTGCTCTCGCTGTTTGCCGTCAACTCCGAGGCGACCCGGCAGAGCGCGCTGCAATCCGGGAAGAAGCACATTCGTAAGGAACAACGCGACCGGCTCATCGCCGACCGGGAGGCGATCGAACACCACCATCATTGATCGTGCGCAATCTCGCCGTGGGCCTGGCCATCGCCATGGTCATCGCCTTCACCATGGCAGTCCCGACGGTCGGAACGTTGAGCACGTGGAAGATTGTGCTCGGGATTATCGGGTTCGTGATCTTTGTCAGGGCCGGGCGCGGCTAGGCCCGTTACTTTCTTGGACCGAGGCTCCGAACGTAGCTGACGACGTTCCAGATCTCTGTGTCGGAGAGACGTCCCTTGAACCCGGGCATGTTGAAATCCGGGCCGATCCCATCACGAATCACGACGAAGATCTCACCGTCGGTCGACCCGTGGTCCCAGGTGTCGTCAGTCAGATTTGACGGCTTTGCGCCGTACGCAGCGGTGGCCGCTGCCAATTTGCCATCGCCGTTGCCGGTCGCGCCGTGACACACCGCACAGACCTTCGCATAGCTTTGCGCGCCAGCGGCCAGCGAGTCTGGCGTATTCGGCACGGGGTTTCTCAGCGCTTTGACGTCTGGATCCTGTTGAGACCCGAACGCGCGAGGAATCTCGGACGCACTCGATACGGTCAAAGCGAATGCCAGCGCAGAGATCAGGCCGGAAACGTGCCAACCCACCACCTTCAGAGTCTAGCCTGTCGCCGAAACGCCGAGCAGAAAATGTCACCTGACTCACTGCCGTTCATGCGTTGCGCACACCGCGCAATTGATCTCGACGGAGCGCGTCTGTTATAAGTCATTCGCCTTCAACAGGCCTCGCACGAGCCGCGCATCACTGCGTGGACCACGAGCAGGAGGATAAAGCATGCGATCGCGAGTTTTCACGGCCAGCTCGATAGCTCTCGTCGTCCTCATCGGAGTGGCGTGGGCGGCGCAAACGCAAAAGGCGCCGCAGCCAGCAGCGAGCTCCGACGCCCGACACCCCGCGATCACGAAACAGCAGGTCGACACATGGATGAAGGAGCTGTCCAACTGGGGCCGATGGGGGAAGGACGACCAGCTCGGCACCATGAACCTCATCACCGAGGCAAAGCGGAAACAGGCGCTGGCTCTCGCCAAGACCGGAACGGTGGTCTCGCTCGCCCACAAGCCACCACTCGTCCCAAAATCGCAAGCCCAGAGCGCCGGCGCGTTCCTCGAGATTCACCTGAGTCTTCTTTCAGCCGCCTTCACCACCGAAGAGCAGCAGCTCGCCTTTCACGGCTCGAGCTACACGCACATCGATGCGCTTTGTCATGGGGACTATGAGGGAAAGATCTACAACGGATACCCTCTGAAGGAATCCGTCACCGAGGCCGGCTGCAAGAAGCTCGGAATCGATGCGCTGCACGGAGGCGTGGTCACGCGGGGCGTGCTGATCGACATTCCGCGGCTACGCGGAGTGTCGCACCTCGAACCGGGAACGCACGTGTACCAGGAAGACATCGAGGCCTGGGAAAAACGCGCGGGCGTGACGATCTCGGCCGGCGACGCCATCTTCCTCCACACCGGCCGCTGGGAGACCGGCAAGACGTCGGGCTATGACGTCTCGCTCGTGCCGTGGCTGAAGAAGCGCGACGTCGCGCTCGTCAGCAGCGATGGCATCCAGGACGTCAGCGAGGTCGACGGCACAATCCTGCCGCTGCACCACTACACGCTGGTCGCGCTCGGCGCGAACATCCTGGACAATGCCGAATTGACCGCGTTGTCTGAGACAGCGGCTCGATTGAAGCGATGGGAGTTTCTGTTCGTGACGGCGCCAGTCGCGACGCCAGGCGGAACCGGATCCCCGGTCAATCCACTGGCAATTTTCTGACCGGCGACTGCCGATTATTGAGCGCCTAACTTGCGGAGGAGAGCGGCGGTCCGTTCGTTGACCACGCTCTCGCCGACGCCTGTGTTGCGGCGCGCCACGGCCAGCGGCGTACGGCCGGCCTTGTTCTTGGCGTTGAGGTTGGCACCGTTGTCGACCAGCACCTGGATGACGCTGTTCATCCCAAGCGCCGCAGCGGCGTGCAGGGCGGTATCGCCGGCGTTGTTTGCCGCCTTGACGTCGCCCCCCATGCTGATGACCAGCTTGACCGCTTCGACGGAAAGACGCTCTTCCTCGTCAGGAATCCGGTTCGCGTTCTCGGTCGGGTCGGCGTTGTAATACGAGAAGTCGCGGCGACTCTTGATGAAGGCAGCGGTGCCACTTGCGCGCGAGTAGCCGGTTCCGGCCGCCGCCATCAACGGAGTCGTGCCATCGTTGCTCGGCAGGCTGGTGTCGGCGCCGGCGGCGGCCAGCGCGCGCATCATGTCGAGCTCGAGGAACCGGGACGCCAGCCAGAACGGTGACGCTCCCGCCCATCGCTCGAGCAGCGCGAAATCGTGGCTCCAGCGACGAAGACGTGTGCCTTTGGCCACGCGCGCGTTCGGATCGGCGCCGTGCGCCAGCAGGGCCTTCACCAGACCAAGGCCCGCCTCGGGGTCGGTGTTCTTGACGTCGCGATCGCGCAGATACCCCCTCAGCACCGCGGCATGCAGCGCCGTGTAGCCAAGGGGCGCCACGTTCGGGTTGGCCTTCTGATCGAGGAGAAAGACGGCGACCGACGCGTTGCCGCTGTGCGTAGCGATGACCAGCGCGGAGTTGCCGTCTGCTTCGGCGTCGTTCACGTCAGCACCCGCAGCGACCAGCAGCTTCGCGGACTCAACGTCATTGGAACGAGCCGCGAACAACAACGGCGTACTGCCCCCGAGCGGAACCTCGGACAACGGAGTATCCGGCGACGCGTTGCCCGCCGATCGGTTCCCGCCCATGTTGTAAACGGCTTTTGTGACGCGCGAACGCGCCCGGACGTCGGCGCCGTTCTGGAGGAGCATGGCGGTGATCTCGGCGTGCCGGTTCGCCACCGCCCACATCAACGCTGTTTGAGCGCGTGTCTGTTCAGCCGCGTTGACGTTCGCACCGCGCGCGACGAGCGCCTTGGCCCCCTCGAGGCTTCCCGCCCGCACGGCCAGCATCAGAGCCGTCTCACCGCCGAGCAGCGCGGCCTTCGCATCGGCGCCTGCCGCCAGCAGCTTTTCGATGATGACCGCGTTCCCGCTCGCCGCTGCCATCGTCAGCGGTGTCACGCCGAGGTCGTTGACCACGTTGACCTTGGCGCCGGCGTGAATCAGAAGGTCGGTGGTCTCGACGTCCTCCCAATGGACCGCCCAATGCAGTGCCGTGGCGCCGTCGGGTTCGGTGGCGTTGACGTCGGCGTGCTGACGCAGCAGGGTACGGACCGCCGACTTGTCCTGACGCTTGACTGCGTCGAGCAGGCTGGGGTCTCCCGCAGCGGCCAGCCCTCCGACCGAGAGGGCGACGATTACCAAACGGACGACGTTCGTTTTGAGTCGCACATCCACCCCGGGTGCGTCAGCCGATCAGATCGAGAGTTCCTTCAGCTCGCCAGTGCTGTCGTGGATCTTCTCAGTCTGCAGACCGAGTTTACGCATCACCGTCAGGTGCAGGTTGGCGAGCGGCGTGTCGCCCGGATACTTGAGGTGCGATCCGCCCTTCAACTGGCCCGCGCCGCCACCGACCAGCACGACCGGCAGGTTTTCCGGACTGTGGTTGCCTTCGCTCATGCTGGCTGCGTAATAGAGGATCAGATGGTCGAGCAGGCTGCCGTCTCCATCCTGCGTCGTGCTCAGCTTTTTGAGGTAGTAGGCGAACTGCGTCGCGTGATGGACGTTGATCTTGAGCAACTGCTCCTGGCTTGCCGGGGTGCTCTCGTGCGAGAGCGGGTGGTGTCCGCCCGGCGCGCCGATCTCGGGATAGGTGCGGCTGCTGAATTCGCGGCCGACCATGAACGTGATGACACGGGTCAAGTCGCTCTGGTACACAAGCACCTGCAGGTCGAACATCAACCGCGCATGCTCTTCGAACGTGGCGGGCACCCCCGCCGGCTGATTGAAGACCGGCAGTTCGCGCGAACTCTGCGCCTCGGCATTCTGGATACGGCGTTCGACGTCGCGGATGGCTTCCAGATACTCGTTCAGCTTTGCGCCGTCACTCGGTCCAAGCCCCTTCCGGAGGTTTGCAACCTTCGCGTTGACCGAGTCGAGGATGCTGCGGTTTCTTTCCATGCGCGCGAGCCGCAGACGTGGATCGGTGCTGCCACCGTCCCCGAACATCCGCTCGAATACCACGCGCGGATTGTGCTCCATCGTCAGCGGTGTGGTCGGACCGCGCCACGAGATGGTGTGGGCGTAGGTACAGCTGAAGCCACCGTCGCACGTGCCGGCGCCGACGTCGCCGGACTCCAGCGACAACTCCAACGAGGCCAGCTGCGTCTCCTTGCCAATCTCGGCGGCCATCAACTGATCGGCCGAGATCTGAGCGTGGAAATCGTTGCCCTCTTGACCGAATGGCTTGGGGATCGTGCCGGTCAGGAACTTCGTCGCACACCGCCCGTGCACGGCGCCGCTTTTCGACGTTTCGCCGTCACGATTCTGCGTCAATCCACTGATAACCGTCAGTTGATTCCGGAAAGGCTCGAGCGGCTTGAGAATCTGCGAGAACTCGAATCCGGTCCCTTCCGCGGTCGGCGTCCATTTCTTGATGACGACGCCATTGGGCAGATAGACCACGCCGAACCGCCGGACTGGATTCGCCGCGGTCTTACTGAGCGCGGTGAGCGCCGGGACCATTCCATCGAGAAGAGGCAGCGCCAGGGTCGCACCGAGGCCGCGCAGAATTGTGCGGCGCGGAAGGGCCTTCTTGGTCACGATCATGACTCAGATCTCCGCTTTTGAAAGGGCGTGCTCTGTACGATACCGAGAATGACGGATGACCATGAATAATTGTGCACCGCCGCGTCCCGCGCGATCTGGCGCACAACCGGAGCATCGTAGTATTCGAGCCCGCGTCCGAGTGCATACGTCAGCATTTTTTCCGTAATCGTCCGAACCACCTGCTCGCGACGCGCCAGGAGCGCCTGCCGCAGTTCCGCCGGACCGTCGAACCTGGTGCCGTCCACCAGGATACCGGTTGCGTCGACGGGTGCGTTCGCGTCGGTCGTGCGCCAGTGCCCGACCGCGTCGAAATTCTCCAGCGCAAAGCCGAGGGGGTCCATCGGCGCATGACACGCGGCACACGCGGGATTCTTGCGGTGCTGCGACAGCCGCTCGCGCACCGAGTGTGGCTCGCCCTTCTCATCCTGCTCCGGGGGGAACGTCGGCACGTTGGGCGGCGGTGAAGGCGGCGGCGTACCGAGAAGGTTATCGAGGACCCATTTCGCCCTCAGAACCGGCGAGGTGCGGTTGCCGTACGAGGTCACCGTCAGAATGCTGCCCTGACCGAGCAGACCACCACGTCGCTCGTCGGAAAGCTCGACGCGGCGGAAACGGCTCCCGAGCACGCCCGGTATCTGATAGTGCCGCGCCAATCGCTCGTTCAAGAACGTATAGTTGGCGCTCAGCAGATCGAGAACACTGCGATCCTCGCGCAACTGGCTTTCGATGAACATCCTCGTCTCGCTTTCGAACGCGTCGCGAAGGTTTTCGTCGAAGTCTGGAAAAATGTTCGGATCGGGCGCCGAGCCACGAATCGATCGCAGCGACAGCCACTGCGCGAAGAAGTTGTCGACGAGCGCCTTCGAACGCGGATCGGCGAACATCCGCCGCACCTGCGCCTCGATGACCGCCGGGGACTTCAACTTGCCACTGGCCGCGAGGTCCAGCAGTTCGTCATCCGGAATACTGCTCCAGAGGAAAAACGACAACCGTGACGCGATGTCGTAGTCGCTGACTCGATAGGAGGCACCCGCAGGAGACGGGGACGGATCCCGCTCCAGACGGAACAGAAACTCCGGATCGACCAGGATCCGTTCAAGCGCAGCCTGGATGGCGGGCTCGAAGCCATTGGTTTTGCGATTCGCGCGGTAGAACTCGAGCAGCGGCTGCAGGTCGGCGTCAGTGACCGACCGGCGATACGCGCGGCGCGCCAATGACGAGAGAATCTTCTTCGCACAGGCCGTCTCGTCGGACGCATTCGGCGGCGTGGTGCTGGAGGGCCGGCACACGAAGATTTTCTTCCGGCTCGCCGTCTCGCCTGGACCGATCGGCTTGTACGGCCCGTCGACCATGATGCTCGCCAGGCCCGGACCTTCCGGCCTCGACGAGGTGTCGGTCACCTCGGTCACCGTCGCGCCGTACTCCCTGAGAGGCGGCTGCTGCACGCCCTCCGGCTCCCAGGACTTGCCGATGAAGGCAACACCAACGACGTGCGGTCCAGCCTTGGCGGAGAAGCGGATCTCCAGGCCGTCGTCGGCCCGGGTCATGTAGTCGTCCCACTCCTGCGTCGGGTACCCGGCTCCGCCTGCTGCGACGAAGGTCCCCGAAAAACTGAGCGGCGCCGCTTTGCCCTGCGCCTTGCCGCCGATCGTGTACCGCTCGAGACGCCGGCCGTCCAGGCGAATATCCAGATCGTGCGGTTCGTCGATGTTCACGATGTACCTGGTACACGCTTCTCTTGAGCCGAACCTTGATCATGTACTCGCCGTCGAGCGGAAAGTAATGATGCACCGCCGCGCCGGCGCGAGAACCGAACGGCAGGTCCTCGCTCATGCGATCGTTCTGCGTCAGATTGATAGGCACCTCGTACAGCTTCGAGGTGAATCCCGGACCGACGGTCGGATCGCCAACCGCCAGACGGCTGATACGCGCTGCGGCTGTGAGATATCGTTCGAGCAGCGCCGGAGAGAGCGCCAGCGCGCCCGCGCTGTTGTCGAAACCGTGGCTCGAATCGTCGGCGGCAAGAATCGACTGTCCGTCGATGTCGAGCGCAAGCAGATCGCGAATCGCGTTGGTGTATTCCGCTCGATTCAAGCGATGAATCGGAACGCGGCCTGGATTCGGGTTGAGCCTGGCGGCGCGATCCAGCTCCGACTCGAGGGATGACGCGAACGCGGCGAAGGTCTGCGTATCCGGCCGCGGCCGGCCGGCAGGAGGCATGAGGCCGCCGCGAGTCTTTGAAATGACCTTCTCCCAGATTTCGGGCGCGCCTGCGACGTCGTTGACGTCCATCTTGTCGAGCATCAGCCCCGCGGTCTTCAATCGCTGGTTGTGGCACGTGACGCAATACTTGTCCAGCAGGGCCCGTTCACTCGTCGCAGCTGGAGTTGTTGGCGCTTGAGTTGTGGCGGCTGGAGTCGCCGCGCCTTGATTGGTGCCCGGCGAAGCGGCCTGTACGGGCGTCGCGGGCGAGGCCTGGAGTTGAAGGTACCCGGCGCTCAGCAGGAACGCCAACGAGCAGCCGACGATCGCTTTCGATGCGCTCGACCTCATCACGTCTCGCTGTATATAGGGCACGGCCTGAACTCAGTATACGACAAGGCCTGAGATAGATGACCCGGCTGGGCTGTCCTACTTTGGTTCGTTCTTCGGGTGCCGTGGATGTTCGTTGTGCGCGTGACTGAGCAGGATTTCGAACGAAAAGTTCATCTTTGGGAACCGGGTTTCGGCGACCACACGCATCCAGATGAACGACTGAATGCGTGCGTCGCCGAATCAACAACCGCGTGCTCCTACTGTCCCGATCCTGTCACCTCAGAAGTTGAGCGCGTTGGCAGCGTGCCGTCATGACAGTCGCATTCTTAGAAATCCACCTGGACGCCGAACTTGGCCAGCCGCGCCCCCAGCGCGTCGGTCGGACGCAGCCAGGAGGAACCGAACCCGCTGATCGACCCGAGCGCTGTGATCGAGTTGAAGAGGTTGTAGACGTCGGCGCGCGGCTCGAACCTGACGCGTCCGACGACGAACCTCTTGCTCAATCGGACGTCGAACTGATTGTACCGGGGTTCGTACATCGAATTCGGCGCGATGAGGCTCACAACGGCGACGCTGCCGGCCGAGAAGGCCCGTCCTAGAGTGGTCTGCGCGCTCGTGTATCCGAGGGTGGCGGCTTGCGCGAGCCCCGGGTTGTTCTGATACGCCACGGCGACCCTGAAGTCGTACTTGATGGGTTGCGCCCACTGGAGCTTCACCTGCGTCTGGCCGGCCCACCCCCAGTCGTACGCACAGAACGTCGCCTGCGGGGCACTCCCGATCGTGGGCGTGACTGCCGTCGCGGGCGCACCGCCCGTTCCCGGAATGTCCGGCACGTTGCAGTTGTTGTACGACGTCTTGCCGAAGGAAACGCCACCCTGAACGAATCCGCCCTTTCCGTAGCGCCAGTTCCCAATGATGTCGACTCCCTGGTAGACCTCGGTCAGTGCAGTGTCCCGCACGACGAGGTTGTTGACCTTACCCACCTTGTCGAGGTTCAGGTCGTAGATGCCGCAGATCTGCTTGCCACCCCCGCCTGGCAGCCGTGAGTCGCTCGGCTCGGTCACGCAGTACCTGCGTGTAATCCGACGGCGTGACCAGCGTGTTGTCCGTGACCGTCTTGTTGCCGAACCACGTCCGGTAATAGCCGAACGTCATGCCAAGGCCCTGCCGGACCTCCTGCTGAAGCACCGCCGTCCACTGATTGTTGAAAGGACGATGCTGCCAGCCGCTGGTCACGTCCGACGCGAAGTGCGTGTTGATCACCGAGGTACCGAACGCGCTGTTCAGGAAAGGACCACACTCACCGTTGTCAGCCGGGTTGAGCAGGTTGCAGTCCGGAACGTAGTTGCCGGAACGGGGATCTCCTGGGCCGAAGCGGGTGTCGTTCCACGACCGGCTGGTGTTCGCGACGAGCGACGCGACCGGGTTGTTGAGCTTCGTCAGGTTGGTCGTTTCGAAGTTGACGTACCGCCCGTACGTCGCCTTGATGGCAGTCTTGCCGTTGCCTCGCACGTCCCACGCGAAGCCGAGGCGCGGACTGATATCGTTCCAGTTCGGCACGTTGTCCACCTCAGGGAAGCTGATGGGGTTGGGAAGAACGGCACCCACGGCACCGCCGGGCCAGTTGAAGACTCCGCTCCCCGGATAGGTCGCCGCCGGGACGTATCCGTTCAGATGATCGAATCGGACGCCGAGGTTCAGCGTGAAATTCTTGATCGTCCACTGATCCGAGGCGTACACGCCGAGCAGCAGCTTCAACTGTTGCGCCTGCGAGTACGGATACGCACCTTCCTTGATGTTGGTCGGTGTCGCGCCGCTGAGAATGTACTGGTAGGGGTAGATCGGGGCAACGTTCGCGATGCCGTTGAAGCCGGTCATCGAGTTTTCACCGATCTTGATGTTGTGCGAACCGGTCACGTACGACACCGAGAAGCGAGTCTGGGCGGCGTGCTGGTCCCCCATGTCGCCCAATTCGGTATCGCCGACGGTGCCGCTCGATACATAACGCGACCCGTAGCCGATCCCGGTGGATGTGTCGAGCACGGCAATCGCAGTATTGTTCGGGTACCCAGGAATCCCCGGGGTCCCGTTGAACTGCCGGTCCTGGCGGTACGAGAAGCCGGCCGTCATGAGCAGCTTGTCCGACAACGTCGAGGTCCAGGCCCCCACCCAGTTACTGTTCGGGTAGACATGGAAATCCCAGGACGCTTCCTGGTTCGTCGTGAAGTAGGCGTTGCACCAGCAGTAGTTCTGCACGTCCCCGTAGAAGGTGACCTTGTTCTTGGGATTAACCTGCCAGGTGAGCCGCAGGGCGCCGTCGCGCGTGTATCGGTCGTAGAACGCCGGGCGCGTGCTATCCGCGGAGAACGTCTTGAACCCGCCGGCTGCAATGACGCTAGGGGTCAGCGCGGCCTGATTTGCTGGCTTGTTGAAGAACACCCCGGCGATGTTCTGGATGCTGCCCCATTCGCGGACGCCGGCGTAGAACCACAACTTGTCCTTCACAATCGGCCCGCCGCCACCGCCGCCAACGTCCCAGATCTTCTGAATGCCGCTGGTCGTCGTCAACCCGCGAGTGCTCAGATCGGAGCTGATGTTGTTGGAACTCTGGAGCGAGGAGTTGGTCCCCTCGCCGGTGAACGTCGCAGTGAACCTGTTGCCGCCGTCCTTGGGGACCACGTTCATGTTCATGCCGCTGCTCTCGGTTTCGACCGAGGCTGCGCTGGTGTCCAGGACGATTTCCTGCACCATCACCTGGTTCACCTGGCTCCGTGTCGAGGCGGCCACGTTGTATGCGGAACTCATCCTCATCCCGTCGAGCGTCCGCATCCCCTGGAGCGAGCCGTGGATCTGGGAGAAGCCAAACACCGTGTCGCCCTTGCTGCCGCCGACGTCACCGCCGCCGAGCGCCTGACCGGTCGTCAGCGCGCCGACCGTGACCGCCGCCAGCGCCGCCATGCTGCGGGACGTCGGCAGCGTGTCGAGCACGGCGCGGGTGAGCACGTTCTGCGAGTTGGCGTTCTGAATGTCCACGATTGGTGTCGCGCTGGTCACTGTGACGGTTTCCTGGAGGGCACCCACCCTCAGCTCGGCGACGATGTTGACCGTGCGGCCGGCGTTCAGCTCGATGCCCTCACGCTTGACCGGGGCAAAACCGGTCAGCGTAAACGTCATCGCGTAGGTTCCCGGCCGAAGGTCGGTGATTCGGTACTTGCCCTCATCGTTGGTCACAGCGGTGCGGACCTTCTCGATCAACGCCGGGCTGGCGGCCTCGACCGTGACACCGGGGAGCACCGCCCCTGAAGTGTCCCTGACTTCTCCAGCAATCGTTCCGGTCGTCACCTGCGCCAGAACCAGGGTCGGCGCAAGCAGCGTGAAAGCGAGAATCAGAACGAAGCAACCCCGCACTCTTGATCTGCCCATCTCTTGTCCCTCCCCAGAGACGTTTGCAACGTTCTTCTCGACTCTCCGATTCCAGCCCACGCAAGCAGACATCAGAAGAACCGGTGTTCTACCTACGAGGCGTCCGAAGACTCCACCCATCGCTCTCCCTCCACACGGGTCAATTCTCACGTGCCGGAACCCACCGATCATCGAGACGGAAGCGTGAACGCCAGGTACTCGCCGGCGTAATTACCGCCGCCGACCGCGACGACGATGTACTGCTTGCCGTTCAGCATGTAGGTCATGGGCGAACCCGACTGCGCCGCCGGCATATAGACGGCTCCCACCTCGCTGCCCGTGGCCTTGTCGTACGCGCGCAGCATCGCTCCGCGCTGTCCCGTGGAGGTCGTCGTGATGCTGCACTCGCCGCTCACGATTAACGTCTTGGTCACCACCATCCCGACGAGGCCGGCACATGGCTGGCCCGTGCGCGGAATGGTCATGCCCTTCAGCGCCGCATGGTTCCGGACGACATCGGGCGTCTCACCGTGCGGAACTTGCCAGACGATCTCCCCCTTATCCATATTGATCGCGGAGATCCGTCCGTACGGCGGCTTGGTGAGCGGCAGTCCCTGCAGATTCAGGGCGCCGAGACCGCCTTGACCGAATCCCGTATTCGGATTCCCCTTCAGATAACGCACGTCCGACTTGCTCTGATCCGGATTGGCCATGAGATCCCACAGATAGAACTGACCGCTCTGGGACGGCACGTAGAGCGTGTGGGTTTCCGGATCGAATGCACCACCAGGCCAGTTCGTCCCACCGCTTCCCGCGCTGAGCGCGAGTGTGCCCTGTGTGCCGTTCACAGTCGCCAGGCTGGGCGGCGTGAAGATCGGCCCTGTCTTGTAACGTGAGAGCACCTTGACAGCCTCGGCTCTCAGTTGAGGCGTGAAGTCCACGAGATATTCTTCAAACGATCCCTGGCGGTCGTATGCCGGTGGCCTGGTTGGAACGGGCTGCGTCGGCGAATACCATTCGCCGGGGACGTCGCCCTTCGGCACCGGGCGCTCCTCAATCGGCCAGACGGGGCGCCCCGTCTGTCGATCGAACACATATAAGAACGATTGCTTCCCGGGTTGGGCGAGCGCCTTGACTGGTTTTCCGTCCACCGTGATGTCGGCAAGAATCGGCGGGCTGGCGATGTCAAATCCCCAAATGGGATGATGCACCAGCTGGAAGTACCATTTCCGGACTCCAGTCTTCAGATCGACGGCGACGACGCTTTCACCGAATAGGTTGTTTCCCGGGCGGTGACCGCCGTAATAGTCGCTGGTGGGTGTCTCGACCGGGAGGTACGCCATCCCGAGCTCTTCGTCGGCAGAAATCTGCGTCCAGACACCATTGTTACCGTTGACGAACGCCGAATCGCGCTCCCAGGTCTCACTGCCGTACTCACCCGGTTTGGGAATGGTTCTGAAGACCCACAGGCGCTTGCCCGTCCTGGCGTCATAGGCCTGGACGAGACCCTTGGTGTTGTTGTGCGTCTTGGGGAGCGTTCCGCTCTGCTCGGAGAACGCGCCGCCAATGACAACGACGTCACCGGCAACCGTCGGCGTCGCGTTCAATCCGATCTCACCGGTCACGAGGTCGATTGGATCACCCGCCCCCGCAATGGCCGCCTCTTTGAGGTCGACGATCCCATCCCGACCGAAGCTCGACACTCGAGTACCAGTCTTGGCGTCGAGCGCCACCAATCGGAATCCAAGCGTGATGTAGAGAATGCGCTCCTCTTTGCCGTCGGTCCAATACGCGAGACCGCGACCCGACAACAGGCGGGGCGCGCCGTCCGCGCGGGCGCCCTCGCGTTCTCCGTGCACCCAGAGCAATTCGCCGGTCACGGCGTCGAGCGCAATGACCGAACGTCTCGTCCCGGCCGTCGTGTATAGCGTTCCGCCAACCATCAACGGCGTGCCTTCGAGCTTGAACTCCGGGCGCGGCCCAAAATGATCCGTCTTGAACGACCACGCGAGCTGCAGCTTGCTGAAGTTGCTCGCATTGATCTGGTCCAGCGGCGAATACCTCGTGTTGGCGATATCGCCCCCATAGGTTGGCCATTCGCCTTTCTTGGTCGACGGCTGAATCGGCGCCTGACCAAAGCCCACGGGCAGCAACGGTGTCAAAACGACAATGATCGACACCAGCGTCGGCAGGTATCGACAGTCGTTGCGCGACATTTATGTCTCCTCTTGTGTCGAAGGAATCTCGGCGAGTCTAGGCACGCTCGGTCACACTGTCAAGAGTGCAGAGTCGGTTTGCGGCGACATGTTTGGACAAGTCCAACGAGACGAATTTCGTCTTTGAGGAAGGCGGGATGAGGGTTCGAAGCGGCAGCGGCGACAATGCCGGGGCTCGGCGCGGAACACGCCGAACCCCGGCATTGGTGGAATCTGAGGACTAGATGCCGGTCAAGTATTCGAGCGGGCCCGTGCTGTCTCCGAATTGATCGGTCGGTACGCCCAGTTTGTCCAGAACCGACACATAAAGGTTCGCGATTGGCGTGTCGTTCTTGTACCGGAGATGCCTCCCACCTTTGAACTGACCGGCCCCACCGCCGACCAGCATCATCGGCAGATCCAGATGGAAGTGAATGTTGCCGTCGCTGATCCCGGATCCATAGACGAAGATCGAGTGGTCGAGCAACGTGCCGTCTCCATCCGGCGTGTTACGCAGTTTCTCGAGGAAGGAGCCGAACTGCTTCACGTGGTAAGTGTTGATCTTGGCGAGCTTCTCCAGCTTGACCGGGTCGTTCTGGTGGTGGGAAACAGCGTGATGGCCGTCCGGCACACCAATCTGCGGATACGACCGGCTGCTGACTTCGCGCGAGATCATGAACGTGCCGACGCGGGTCAAGTCCGCCTGATAGGCAAGCGCGAGCAGGTCATACATCAGCTGAATGTGCTTTTCGAACGTGTCCGGAATGCCCTGCGGCTGGTCGAGCACCGGGAGCTCGCGGTTGCTCTGCGATTCCGCGGTCTGGATACGACGCTCGACGTCGCGCACGGCTTCGAGGTATTCCGTGAGCCGCTGACGATCGCTCGAACCAAGCGTTTTCGATAGCGACCCGATTTCCGAGGTGACGACATCGAGAATCGTCTTCTCCTGGCGGATTCGGGCCAGTCGCGTGGCTGCGTCGGTGCTGTTGCTGGCTCCGAACAACCGTTCAAAGACGGCGCGCGGATCGTTCTCCATCGGCAGCGGCGTCGTCGGTGTTCGCCACGAGATCGTGTTCGCATACGCGCAGCTGTAGCCGGCGTCGCACGCGCCCAGCACTTCGACTGAATCGAGCGCGAGCTCGAGCGACGCCAGCTGGGTCTCTTTGCCGAGGGTCTGGGCGGCAATCTGATCCATCGACACGCCGGCACGGATGTCCGGGCCCTCGGTCTTCTTCACGTGCACGCCTGTCAGCCAGGTGGCCGCGGCACGGGCGTGGTCGCCGATCCCTTCGCCGGGCTGCGGTACCGCCACGCGGTCCGCCAGGCCGCTCAACACCGTCATCTGGTCGTAGAACGGCTTGAGCGGTTCCAGAATCGGTGAGAGTGCGTACCCGGCGCCTTCCACCTTTGGCGTCCACATCCGCATCTCCATGCCGTTGGGCACGTAGACGCATCCCAGGCGGCGTATGGGCTTGGCTGCCGTCTTGGTCGCGGCCGTGAGCGCCGGAACCATGCCGTCCAGCAGCGGCAACGCAATGGTCGCACCCAGTCCCCGCAACATGGTGCGCCTCGACAAGGACCGTTTGGTAATGAAGCTCATGACTATTGCGACCTCCTCGTAGACGATGACGTGGCGGCCGGGCCACGGGCATTGTTATCCGCCACCTTCGCTCCGGCAACCGCCGGCATCATTCTCATCTGGAACGGCTGGCTTTGCACGATGCTCATGATGATAGTCGACCAGCGGTAATCGGTCGCGCTCGCCTCGCGCAGAATCTGCCGCACGACGGGCGCGTCGTAATACTCCAGCCCTCGCCCGAGGGCGTACGTCAACAGCTTCTCAGTGACGCTGCCGACAAAATCCCCCTTGCGGGCCACGAGTGCCTTGCGGAACTCGGCCGGGCTGTTGAACTTGGTGCCGTCGGGTAGCACTCCCGAGGCGTCGATCGGCGTGTGCGCTTCGGCGTCTTCGGTCCGCCACTGGCCGATGGCGTCGAAGTTTTCGAGGCCAAACCCAAGCGGATCCATCCGCGCGTGGCACGCCGCACAGACCGGATTGCTTCGGTGCTGCTCCATGCGCTGGCGCACGGTCGTGGCCTTGCCACCCTCTCCGTTCTCTTTGAGGGCGGGCACGTTCGGTGGCGGTGGCGGTGGCGGCGCGCCGAGCAGGTTCTCGAGCAGCCATTTGCCACGGATGGTTGGCGCCGTGCGGTTCGGGTACGACGTCACCGTCAGCACGCTGCCCTGCCCAAGCAGACCTGCCCGACGGTCATCTGGATACGTGACGCGTCGGAAATGGCTGCCGTAAACGTCCGGGATCCCGTAGTGCCGCGCCAGGCGCTCGTTCAGATACGTGTAATTGGCCGTCAGGAGATCGATGAGCGGGCGGTCCTCGCGGATCTGACTCTCCACGAACAAAGACGTTTCCTGGAGGAACCCATCGCGCAAGTTGTCGTCGAACCGCGGGAACAGATCCGCGTTGGGCGTCACCGTCCGCAGGTTCCTGAGGTAGAGCCACTGCCCGACGAAGTTGTCCACCATCGACCTGGACTTCGGATCCGCCAGCATCCGCTTGACCTGCTGCGTCAACGTCGCGGGTTCGCCCAGCTTGTTGTGCGACGCGAGATCGAGCAGGGCATCGTCGGGAATGCTGCTCCAGATGAAGAATGACAGCCTCGAGGCGAGCTCCAGATCGCTGACGCGATACGGAGCGCCGGACTTGGCGTTGCTCGGATCGTGTTCGATGCGGAACAGGAACTTCGGCGAGGACAGAATCGCCTCGAGCGCCCATTCGATACCGTCGTCGAACGTCCCGGTCGACCGTCCGACTTCGTACACACCCAGCAACGACTTGACGTCCGCGTCCGTAATCGGCCGCCGATAGGCGCGCCGCGCAACCGTGCTGATGATTTTCGTCGCGCACGCCTTCTCGGTCGATACGCCGGCCGGCTGGCACGTGAAGATCGCGCGCCGGCTTGCTGTGTCGTGCGACACCTTGCCGTCATACGGACCGACGATGTCGATGCTGCTCACGGCCGGGTCAATCGGATAGAGCTGGAACGCGAACGCGCTCGGCGGCGGCTGGGCCGGACGCAGGTCCCGCGGCAGAGTGGAATCGAGCGACCCGACGAACGACACCCCAAGGAGTCGCGCGCCGGCCTTCACCGGCACCCGGAGCTCGATGGTCTTCGATTCGGGCTTGGACGCGTCCACCGTGAACCGTTTCACCAGGGCGTGGTCGATCCGAATCTCCAGGTCGTGGACTCCCTTAATCTGCGCGCCGTCGAGGCTGCGCGCCAGACTGGGCTTGATGACGTACTCGCCATCGAGCGGGAACACGTGCGACACGGCGAAGCCGCCGCGCGAACCGAACGGCAGCTGTTCGTTCGTGCGATCGTCCTGCAGCGCCAGCGGCGAGCTGTGGTAGGTGGTTGTCCCGGGACGCAGCGCCGGATCGCCGACGGCCAGCCTCGCGACCTTCGCCGCTGCCAGCATGTAGCGCTCGAGCAGGCCCGGCGACACAGAGAGCACGTCTCCGATGTTGTCGAAGCCGTACCCCGAATCATCGGCCGGCAGGAACGAGCGTCCGTCGATCTGGATGGCCAGGAGGTCGCGAACGGCGTTGGCGTACTCGGCGCGATTCAGCCGGTGCACCGGAGCCGGACGACCCGGATTGGGACTGGCGCTGGCCGCACGATCCAGTGAACCCTCGAGGTTGGACACCCAGGAGGTGAATGTCGACGCGTCCGGGCGCGGCAACCCCGCCGGGGGCATTGCGCCACTGCGAACCTTGCGCACGACTCGTTCCCACATGTCGGGCGCCACGCTGACATCGTCCGCATTCATGGTGCGGTCGAGGACGAGGGCGCCGGTCTTCAGCCGTTCGTTGTGGCAGCGCACGCAATACGAATCCAGGAGTGCGCGCGTCGGCGAAGTGGAACCCGCAGCCGCCGCCGGTTTCACAGCCGCTTGCGGGTCTTGGGGAGCCGCCGTCTGGGCCTCGACGGTGCGAAGCGTCAGCCCGACCAGCATGCCAACCGTGATCACGCTGGCGAGCGGACCGATGAGCGATGAGGACCTCGGACGTTGAACTGTCATCACTGTTGATCCTTGCGAGGTGACTCGTCCTTCTTGTCCTCAACGTACCCGTTCAAGCCGAACATCAGCTGGGTCCCCGCCTTCGGATCCGCTCCGAGCTTTAGAAGCAACGCGGCGGTCTCCGGGTACCGCAGGAACGTCCCGCTATAGAAGTGACCTTCCGCCAGCCGCAGCGGCGTCTGGTCCGCCCAATTCACCGCGTTGATATTCGCCCCGCGCTCGACCAGGAACTGAATCACCTTCTGCGCGCCGTGATACGTCGCCCCGTGCAGGGCCGTTTCCCCGAATTCATTCGCTTCGTTGATGTCGGCGCCAAGGTCGAGCAGCATCTTGATCGCCGCAATCGCCTTCTCCTCGTCCCACTGGTAATAGCGGATGAACACGAACATGTCCGAGACCTGACGCTTGCCCAGTCCCGCCGCCAGCTGCATCGCCGTCGTCTGACTCTCGGTCGTGAGTTTCGGATCGGCGCCGTTCGCCAGCAGGAGCTGCATCATGCCCGTGTCGACGGACTTGGCCGCCATCAGGAAGGGCGTCGCACCAACCTGATTCAACCGGCCCGTCTGGAGTTCGGGGTTGTAGGGCACGAAGACCGCCTGAAGCCGTTTCGCCATCGTCAAGGGAGCGTTCGGATCGGCCTGATGTGCCAGGAGCGCCTTGGCAACGTTGATCTGATTGGTCAGCGCGGCGGCATGAAGCGCCGTATAGCCGGCCTTCGCCGCCTTGACATCCGCACCACTGTTAATAAGGTGGATGGCCACATCTTCGTGGAACTTGACGACCGCCGCGATGAGCGGGGTCACACCGTCGGGCGCGGCCTCGTTGATCGGCGCATGAGCCGCCAACAGGATCTTGACGGTCTCCAGATCGCCGGCCATCGCCGCGTACAGCAAAGGCGTGAAGCCGCCCTCCGGCCGCGGAGGCTCAGCATCGCCTTCCTTGGGCAGCTGATCGACGTATACGGCCTGGCCCTTGTAAAGCGCCTTGGGTCTGCCTTGCTCGTCGACGCCCTCTTTCTTGCGCATCTGGCGCTGCGCGCCTGATGCGTACTTGTCACCGCCCTTGTCGGTCACGAGCGTGCGGGCGTTGACGTCGGCCCCCGCGTCAACCAGCTGGCGAGCGACATCGGAGTGTCTTTCGGAGGCCGCAAACATCAACGCGGTGTCGCCGGCGCTGGTCTTGGCGTTGGGGTTCGCCCCGTGCGCCAGCAGCAGCTTCACGATCGGTGCACTGCCGGTCCGCGACGCCATCATCAGGGCGGTTTCGCCGGTTGCGCGAGTCAGGTTCGGGTCCGCGGCGGGCACCTCGAAAATCTTCGCCGCGATGTCCGCGTTCGCGTTGAGGCTGGCCAGCATCAGCGGCGTCACGCCGAGGTCATTGGCAAGGTTGACGTCCGCTCCCGCCCGAATCAACAGGACGGCCGTTTCGAGATCGTCCCAGTGTGCCGCCCAGGCCAGAGCGGTCGAACCGTCAGCCTGCCGCGTATTCACATCGACCTGCTGCTCGATCAGGAGCCGGGCGGCTTTCCTGTCTTGCTTCTGGACTGCCTCAACGAGACGCAGATCGGGAGCCGCAGCGTAAAGGTCGGCCGGTCTGCCGGACAGGCCCAGCAACACTCCGAAAGCCACTACCAGACTCAGGGTCGCTGACCTCATCGTTGCTCTCCGGTCGCCGGCAGACGAACGTTTCCTGTCCGAAAATGGGCGGCGGCGGAACACCATTGCCATGGCATAGATAGAACCTATTTCGCCACCAAAATCACGGTAACGCGCCCCGATCACAACGTCAAGTTGAATCGCAGACGGTCACCTTCAGTGAATCGTTCACAAACCACGTGAATCGTTCACAAAATCGAATATCTCGTCTCGCGCTCTTTCTGGTTTTCTTCGCGATCGACCGGATTTTGTCAAAAGTCGACCTCAAGCCCCCACTTCACCAACCCGGCCGGAAGAACATGCTGCGCCGTCCCTCCCCGGCGTGTCAGTCGAGGCCCGAACTCGTTCCCCGGCCCAGCGTGCCTTTCCGAACGAATCGTTGCACCCGACGTCCGTCGAGCGTTTCGGCGACATAGAGGCTGCCCTTCGAGTCGATCGCGATGCTGTGCGGCGATTCGAACTCGCCCGCCCAGCGGCCACGTTGTCCGAAGCTCGAGACGACCTCGAGGGTGTCGCGAAGCAACGTATGAACCTTGTGCGTGCCGCCATCGACCAGGAAGATGTCACTTCTGCTGGGGATCACGCGACATCGCGATGTCCCACGGATTTCCCCCGATCTGTCCTCCGCTCAACTTCGCGTTGATCAAACCGTCCTTCACGAACGTGCCGTCCGGCTTGAACACTTGAATGCGCTGGTTGCCTCGGTCGCAGACATAGAGCAGGCCATCGTTCGACGCCACAATGCAATGCGGAGTGTCGAACTGCTGTCTCGGCGGATCGCTACGATTGAAGCGCGGCATCGGCGTATCGTCGGGTTTGTGGCCGAAGGCCCCCCACAGCCGCTTGAAGGCGCCTGTCGTCGCGTTGAACACGATGACGCGGTGGTTGATGTACCCGTCCGTGATGTAGGCCTCATCCGTTTTGGGATCGACATACACGTCGGTCGGGTTGCCCAGATACTGAGTGTTGTTGCTGCCCTCGCTGCCCATTCCGAACTTGCCGATTTCAAGCAGCACGGCGCCCTTCGGGGTCAGCTTCAGGACGTTGGCGTTGTCCAGCGTGCCCTTGGACTTCGGGTCGTAGGGCAAGCCGCCGCCAAACCCGACCCAGACGTTGTCCTTGGAGTCGATGTAGAGACCGTGCTCCTGCGTTCCCCATTCGGGGCTGGTCTCTTTGCCGCCCCAGCTTTGAATCAGGTTGCCGGCCTGATCGAACGCCAGCACCGGCGGCGTCTTTTCCGCTCCTGCCTGGCTCCGGGGACGGTGCGTAATCCAGACGTTGTCGTGCGAATCGACGGCCACACCGACAACGTTGCCCACGGCCCAATCGTTGGGCAGTGGTTTGGGCCAATACGGATCGACCTGAAATGCCGGAGCGGCGGTCGTCGACTTTGAAGCCGATTGAGACGTGGCGGACAAGGCGCCGGGCCTTGCCGCGGCGAGCAGAACGGCTGCAACCACGGTAATGCCCAGGACGAAATTGGCTCGACGCAGCATGCTGGTATCCCCTTTTTGATCTGTCGTCAGCGAAACCACTCGATGCTCAGAGAGTTGCCCATCTCGTAATAGCCCCGCGGCGTCGGATGAATGCCGTCGCAGTTGTAGGCCGGGTCGATGAGATCGGCGCTGGCCGGATCGCGCACGACCTGGTCGAAATCGATCACGTGATCGAACTTCGCCTTGGTCCGCATCCAGGCATTGACCTGATTACGAATCGCAGTCTTGGCTGCGTTCCATCCCGTGTTCGTGCCCGACGGCGGGACGTCGTGACGCGGGATGATGGTCACACCGGTGACCTTCATGCCACGCGCCCTCGCCTTCGCCGCGATTGTCTCGAGCCCCGCAATCACATCCGCCGCCGATGCTTCACGCCGGATATCGTTCGTGCCGATGAAGACGATGACGTCCGTGATTCCGTTGTGCGTCAGCACGTCGCGTTCAATCCGCTCGAGCGCCGGCGGGCTGTCGGGCGGCGGCTGGATGTGCTCCCGGCCGATCGTGTTGCCGCTGATGCCCTCGTTCACGACCGCTTTGTAGGAACCGCCCGCCTTGCGACCTTGAGCATCGAGATAGAGGCGAACCGACAGCCAGTCCACCCAACGATCGTGTCCATCGACGGTCGAGCAGGTTCCGTCGGTGATGGAGTCGCCAAAGGCCACAATGGCACCCTGGGTTGAAGCCGTTTGCACCTCCACCGCCTTGAGCCAGAACATCGACGTGGTCGTCTGCGTGAAGGCGGTCCGCGCCTCGTCGTCCGACACGTCGCCCGCGTTGTTCGCCGTGAAGTACGAGGTGGCAAAGGCGCCGTTGTGCTGACTGGGCACGACGTCCGAATCGGGTACGTGCAGGCTGACCGCGACGTCCTGCCAGGCTCGCACCTTGGTGCCGACCGCATCGCTCAGAACGCTGCCTCCCGGAGGAATCGTCACAGCGCCGGCGCCCTTGAACAGGACCTGCCGATTGCTGCCCTTGGCCAGGGCCCCGCCGGTCGTACGCAGGCCAAGGAACGCGCGCGAGATCTTCAAGGGCTTCATCCCGAACGAGTTGTCGATCCGGATACGCAGGGCGTCGCCGGGAATCGTCACCCGCGCAATCATCCGGACCGTCGCGTTAGTCAACGTCGTCGTCGTGGGTCCCTGCAACGAGCTGCCCCACGCCGTCACCCAGTGTTCCGCCGAGGGGCGCTGCGCACGCGCGAGAACGAGCGAACCGAGGGCACAACCAAGCGCCACGGCTACGATGGTCGCCCTCATTTGACCTGGCCAACCTCTGCTCAAAACGTGATCCCTCCCGTCCCGGCCAGCGGTCAGTGCGCTGCGGTGTACGTGGACGCGGTGTGTGCTATACAGCGGCAACATTGTGATGTCAACTTCGCGGCCGAACGCCGGGACCTTCTCTCGCCGTAACCGCGATAGTATCGTCGCCGATATTTGCGGGCGCGGAGCCCGCAGCGGAGGCGCGCATATGCAATGGGGGCGATGGGCGTTGGCTGTGGTCGCGCTCTGGCTCCTCGCCGACACGTTCGGATCGGCACAGGCTCAGCGAATGAAGAATCCGCTGAAGTCGGATCCGGAAGTGATTCGCAGGGGCTCCTTGTTCTACCGCGCCCGCTGCGCGGGCTGCCACGGCCTCGATGCCCGTGGCGTCAGCGGTCCGGATTTGTCGGCTGCCTTGGCCGGCGGCATGAGCGACGAGCGATTCTTTCAGACCATTCGTCGTGGAGTGCCGGGGACCGAAATGCCGGCGTTCGATGCCGAGCACAATGCCGACACACAAGTCTGGGAAATCCTGTCTCATCTGCGCACGTTGACGTCCGGCGGCACGCAGATGAAGGCGACCGGCGATGCCGCGACCGGCACGAACATTTTTCGCGCGAATTGCACCTCCTGCCACACCGTCGGCGGCCGCGGCGGACACCTCGGACCCGACCTCACGCGCATCGGGTCAGCACGCTCCCCGTCGGCGCTCGCTGCAAAGATCCGGACGCCGAATCGAAATATCCTCGCGGGGTTCCAGCCGGTCACGGTCGTCCTCACCGACGGGAAACGCATTCGCGGGACGCGCAAGAACGAAGACGCGTTCTCGATTCAGATCATGGACACCGGCGAGCGGCTGCAGGGCTTTCGGAAGGCGGACGTCCAGGAGATCATCCGCGAACCAGCGTCCCTGATGCCGGAATTTGGCGCCGATCGGCTGAATGACCAGGGCCTGAACGATCTCGTGACGTACTTGGGTACGCTGCGGACATCGGATACCGCCGGCGCCGCGCCGCGGCGGTGAACACTATTCCACGAATCAACGCTGGGGAATCCGACGATGAGACACGCGACCAAAGGCTTTTTCGCTCTAACCCTCGCGGGGAGCCTGGGACTGTCCCTTGGAGCCCAAGCGCCGTCATCCATTACCTTTCAGGACCTGCTTGGGGGACTGAAGGACTCGACCCGCTGGCTGACGTTCTCCGGTGACTACACCGGTCAGCGGCACAGCCCGCTGACCCAGATCACGCCGGACAACGTCAAGACGCTCACCGCTCAGTGGACCTTTCAGACCGACAACCCGGGCCGCTTCGAGACGACGGCGCTGGTGCTGGACGGAGTTCTCTACGCCACCGGCGCGAACAACCTCGCGTGGGCGATCGATGCCAGAACCGGACGTCAGATTTGGCGGTACCGTCGCGAGCTTCCGAGCGGCGTGATCGTGTGCTGTGGCCGGGTCAACCGCGGGTTCGGCCTCCTCGGCGATCGCCTGTTCATGACGACGCTCGATGCCCACCTTGTCGCGCTCGAGAGAAAGACCGGTGCCGTCATCTGGGACGTCGCGCTACAGGACTACAAGACTGGTTACTCGTCGACCAACGCACCACTCGTCATCAAGGACAAGGTCATCACCGGCATGACCGGCGGTGAGTACGGGGTCCGCGGGTTCATCGACGCCTACGACGCGCAGACCGGTCGTCGGGCATGGCGCTTCTACACGATTCCTGCGCCGGGCGAGCCGGGCAGCGAAACGTGGCCCAAGAACGACAGCTGGATGACCGGCGGGGCTCCGACCTGGATGAATGGGAGCTACGATCCGGAGCTCAACCTCGTGTACTGGGGCACCGGCAATGCCGGTCCCCAGATGTATGGGGGCGATCGGAACGGCGACAACCTCTACGCTGCATCAATCGTGGCGTTGGACGCGGATACCGGCGCGCTGCGCTGGCACTACCAGTTCACGCCGCACGATGTCTGGGATTACGACGCGACGCACGTGCCGGTCCTGGCCGACCTGACGATAGACGGTCAGCGCCGGAAAACCGTCATGGTCGCCAATCGCAACGGGTTCTTCTACGTGCTGGATCGCACGAACGGCAAGGTCGTGCTCGCCAAGCCGTTCGTCAAAACCACGTGGGCGAAGGAGGTCGACGCCAAGGGCGCGCCGATCATTCTTCCAAACACGACGCCGAACGAGAGTGGTGTGTTGGTTTGCCCCTCGGTAACAGGGGGCACGAACTTCATGCCGCCAGCCTACAACCCCACACTGGAGCTTCTCTTCGTGACGGCACGCGAAGGCTGTATGACCTATTACGCGTGGAAGACCGATTACGTGGCGGGCGAGAGCTTCAGAAGTGGCGCCGGCGTCAACAGCGGCGAGAGCTACGGAGCGCTGCGCGCACTCGATCCTCGGACAGGTGAGCGGAAGTGGGAGTTCCGCTATCAGTCGCAGTCATCGGGCGGGATGCTCTCCACGGCGTCCGGTCTCGTCTTCACCGGCGACAACGAAGGCAACGTCATGGCATTCGACGCCAAAACCGGCCGCAGTCTGTGGCACTACCAGACCGGAGGCGCGGTGTACGCGGCGCCGAACACGTTCATGCTCGACGACCGGCAGTATGTGGTGATTGCGGCTGGTGGCTCCCTGATTTCGTTCGGCCTGCCCGAGTCCGGCGGACGCTAGCCTTTCGCGCAGCCGACGCCCACTCTCGCCTCGCCGCGGCAGGAACTCGAGGGAGGGGACCGAGTTCCGCCGCGGCGGACGTGGATGGCGCGGTCGTTCGCGGCTATCGCTTGGGCGCTGAGGCCGGCGGTTGACCGAACCTGGCCGCGTCAATCGGCGCGTTGAGCTTCACGTCGGTGAGCTCGAACGTGTCCAACCCATCAAGCCATCCCATCGTCCAGCGAAAAGGGATCTTGATGCCTTCGACATCTCGATAATCGGCAAAATCGATCTGGGTCGGCGCCCGCCCAATCGGGGTCCGGGCGTAGCGGACGATCCGCGTGAGGAGCCCCGTCTCCCGATCAAAGTAAAGCGTGGCGACGAGACCATGGGCGCCGTTTCCCTGGACGACCATATTGTCGCGCTTGTTGATCGTCTTCGGATTGCCGACACGCCAGCTGCTCAGGACCTGCTTGATCTGACCGGGAAAGGTCAGCTGCGCATCGAGCTTGGCGCCATCGAGCTCGCCCCCCGTGAGCGCGTACCGAGGCAACACGGTCAGCGGCGTCGCCAGCCATCCGGCGCGGCCGTCGAAGGTCCGGTTGACATCGCCGCGATCGGCGTCCTTGTAATGGACGCGCGTGGCCCGCTGATCGGGAGCCTTCGCGTACCACCTCGACCTCGCCGCCGCCGCCGAAGCCGCGGAACCCAAGGCTGGTGCCCTTCGCGGTGAAGCTGGTGAAGCCGGCGAGCTTTTGCGCGCCACCGACCGCCTGAATGTACTTGTCGAGGACCGATTCGGCCGTTGGCATCCCTGACGCCTGGCCAAAGACGTCGTCGGTCTCGAGAATCGGCGTGCCGTAGACGGTCTCGATACTTGGCGTCATCACGGGACGATCGCGGCCGCGATGACAGCTCCAGCAGGTCACCACTTGGCGTCCGCTGAAGTTGTCGCGGTTGATGGCCGTGACCATGTCGACCATCTTGCGCGCCGTCCGTTTTCGTGGCGTGTCGAAGGCCCAGTCCACCGTATCAGTGCCGGCGCCAACGTGGCACTCCTGGCAATCGAAGCCCAGCGCCGCTGACATGATGCCCATCGTCTGCATGAAGTCATCGACGGAAATACCCTTGAGCGCCTGGATGTTCTTGAAGGCCTCTTCTGCCATCGGCGGCTTCTGTGACGAGGCTGGCTGCTGAGGGCCGGGGGATTCCACCACGTCCCGGGCGGCCAGCGTCACGGTAATCATCCACACCAGTGTCATGGCTGCGAAAGCCAAAACGACAGGCTTAACTCCGACGTACCTTACGCGGTCCTTCGTTGACCACATCGTGTGTGCCCTCTCCGACCTGGATCCTGGACAAAGCGCCGCCCAGAGTCAAAGGCGCTCCGGCGTTTTGACAGCGTGGCTGTCGCTCGGAATCGAAATGTGATATTGCGACGACGACGGCTACAGCAGTAGCCGTCGTTGAATGGGCGGTTCATCGCCAAACCAGCTCTCGTGCTTCGCGTGCGACTCCCGACAACGGAGTCGCGCGCTGTTTCGCACACCCACTGAGGCCTGCGCAAGAGGCGGCGGCGGACTATCGGGCTTACGGGTGCCGCGGCTATCTGCCGCCGCGCCCACGTCCGGCAGGCTTGGCTGGGTCGGCCGGGTCCGTTCCGTCGGTCGGCGCGCCAGTACCGGATGTGCCCATGAAGAGTTTGCGACCGTCCGGAAGCGTCAGGTCTCGTCCGTTGGCTTTGAGCGTTCCGTCCTTGGCCTGGTACCCGTCAATCTTGATGACGGTTCCGATCTTGAGTGAATCCTCGGTGAAGCCACGCCGAAGCAATGTGTTCGGTGTGCCACCCTCGATCATCCACTCTTCGGCTTTTCCGTCCGCACTCTTGGTCGAGATATGGATCCACGTATGGGGATTGATCCACTCGACTTCTGTGATGGCGCCCTCGAGCTTCAACGGCTTCGTGGCGTCGAACTCGGCCGAGAACGCATGGTGCGCCATCATCGGCACCGCGCTCAACACCAAACAGCCACCGGCAATGAAGCCAACCAGCTTCGCTCGCATAAGTAAAGATCCTCCTGCGTCAGGTGCTGCGATTCTACCTCGCACTCCCACTGGCTTCAAGAACTCAACTGACGTTTTCCTCCTGGTCGAACTGCCGACTTCTCGGCACTGGCGTATGACGGATCGAGCCACGATGATCAACCCGTCGACGCGGGTCGTTGCTGAGTCACGGGACGACTCAAGGCGACGTCGGCTTGCGCGGCAGCGGCTCCGCGCGGTTCGCGGCGCTGTACGCGAATGAGGCGACGATCGCGGCGTTCTGCGCGAGGGCTTCCGGCTGCACGAGATCGTACAGATCGAAGTTCGATCGCCGCAGTTGATCGTCGCGGTCGGCACCTTCCTGCATGAAATGGAATCCATTCAATCCTGCGCGGTCGAACGGCAAATGATCCTTGGCGGCGCGCCCCTCGAGGCTCACCTTCGTCATGCCGGTCGAGGTGAACGGGACCATCCACTGCTCGAAGATTGGCGCGACCGCCTGGTTCCCCTGCACATAGATGCCGCGGAAGGGCCCCGTCCCGTCATCGACGTTGAAATAGGCTGACAGCGTAAAATGCGCCGCCGGTAGCGCCTGCGGAGTGGTCGGACTCACGAAATGCTGGGTCACGTAGGCGCGCGATCCGAGCAAACCCTGCTCGGCGCCGGTCCACAGCGCGAGGCGAACGGTGCGGCGCATCTTAAGCCGCGTCGCCTTCAGGATGCGCATGGCCTCGAGAACGACGGCACAGCCGGCCGCGTTGTCGATCGCGCCGGTGCCGACATGCGTGGAATCGATGTGTGCGCCGATCATCACCACCTGGTCCGGCTCTTCGGCGCCCCGGATATCCGCGATGACGTTGAACGAGTTGGGCTCCGCCGGGTAGTACGTGTTGGCGATGCTCATCTCGAGAACCACCGGCACACCCTTTTCGAGCGCGCGGACCATCCAGTTGAAGTGCTCGCTCGCGACGACGACCTGAGGCGGAACAGGCTCGGGCCAGGGAAACAATCCGGCTTCGAACGTCGTCGCCAATCTGCCATCCCCGGCAACGACCACACCCGAGCGACCCGATGGCTCGAGGAGTGCGGCAACCCCCTCGTTGACGAAAAATTCCATGCGCCGCCGGACGAACGCCGATGTCTCTGCGGTATCGCTCCCGCTGTTGCCGATCGGTCGGAGCGGCATCGTCAGCACGAACTTGTCGCGCAACCTGCCACGATATTTTTCAAAGTCGCCGTCACGCTCGATACTGACGACGACCGCGTCGGCGCGAACATCGCCCGTCGTTCCTGGCGTCCAGGCTTTGGGATACGCGATGAGCGGAAACGACAACGGCGAGACGGCCAGCGCCACGAAGCGATCGTTCGACCAACCCGGGCCGAACGGTCCCCACAGCTCGGTCCTGGCATCGTCGAGACCCCAGCCCTTCAGTTTTTCTATGACGTACTCGCCAGCCGCTCTCAGGTTCGGTGAACCAGTGAGTCGAGGACCGTAAAGGTCCGTCAGGGTGCCGACGGTGCTCGTCAACTGAGACCGCTTGGACGCCTCTTCCCTGATCTGCTGGATTGCGGCGGCGTCGGTGGGGTCAGCCCGTTGCTCGGTCCGCAACCGCGCTGCGGCGACCGACACGAGCATCAGACATGCGATGGTTACGCGCCAGTTGGGCATCGGTCACCGCCGCTCACCGGTCTTGGCTCGTTGACGTCACCCGAGCTCTCACGACGACGCCAGTCCCGCTGCAGGCCAGCCACAAGGTCGAATCGCCCATGGCGACCATGTGGCGGACCACGCTTCCTCGCGACGGAACCGGCCACGTCTGCATGGTCTCGGCTTTCACATCGAAGCGGACGAGCACGTTCGGCTGGACTTCCGATTCGGTATACCAGATCGCGCCGTTCGTGGCCGCGATGCTGTAAGGACCGGACCGCGTTCCCCCGGGCGACGCAAACTCCTTCACCTGATTGGTCTGGGGATCGAGACGGCTGAGGAAACCTCTGGCGTTGTCGCCGTACCAGATAGCAGTGTCGGACACGGCCGCCAAACGGCGAGGACGGGCGCCCTCGGGCAGGGTGTACTCAGTGATCTCGAACGTGCGCGGATCGATGCGGCCGATTTTGTTCGCTCCGGCCATCGCGAAGTACGGGGAGCCGTTCGGGCTGATCACGATTCCATGGGGCATCGCCTTCGGCGTGGCCACGAGCTTGAGCGTAATCGCGCCCGTTGCCGGATCCAGTCGGCCGACGAAGTTGCCGTTCTGGACGGTGAACCACAGGATGCCGTTCGAGTCGAACACCAAGGTGTGGGGATCCCGCGCCGCCGCGTCCGGCATGCGATATTCCGTCACGGCGCCAGTCGCGGGATCGAGACGGCCGATCAACGCGACACGGTTTCCGGTGTACCAGATGCGGCCGTCGCGGTCAGCAATGATCCCGTGTGGACCCGAATCGGGCGTCGGCAGTGGAAACTGTTTGACTTGCCCGGTGCCGGGCTCGATTCGCCCGAGCGCATTCGCGCCGAAGGCGGTATACCATCCGCTCCCGTCCGCGCCAAATGCCGGATCGTGCGGAACAAACGGCATCGTGCCCTGCGGCACCTCCCACTGTTCGAAACGAACGTCTGGACGGTCCGCGGTCCGCGCCGGCTGATTCCACGCCAGGATCGTGCTGGCCAGAGCCAGCACCGTCATCCCTCTCACGGCTGCTTCTTCTTTGCAGCTTCCTCGGCGGCCTTCTTCTCCTGGGCGCGCGCTCCTCCCAGGATGCTGGTCATCGCGTAATTGCCCTCGTGGCAGGCGTACTCGAAGATCGGCCCGTCGATCTTCGACATCGGCAGCGAACCCGTCCACGAGCGGGTGAAGGTCTTGGGATCGTCGATCGTAAACGTATAGTCGATCGAATCCTGGTCAACCCGCTTGAAGCGCTCGATCACCTTCAGCGTCTCGCCGGAGCCCTCCATGTAGCTGCGGTTCAGCGCCCACAGCCCGCCAGCGTAACCGTTGAAGTTGACCGTCTCGACGACCAGCGTGTCGCCTTCCCAATGGCCGCGCGAATCGCCCATCCACTGTCGGATCGCGGGGCTGTTGTGCGGGCGCGGCTTCAGCGGAATCAACCGGACCTCGTGGATCATCTCGGAGAGGATCGCCACGTAATCGGGGGTCTGGGCGATTTGATAGTTGTTGTTGTAGCCGGTCGGCAGCGGCGGCACACCGTGATACAGCATGCAGCGCTCGTGCAGGTTGCGGTCCTGGACCGAATCCCACTCGTGGCCCTTGCGCGCCGCCGCGCGCTGGTCCGCTTCCTTCTGCGCTTGCGGCGTCAGCGGCGGAAGCCGGCCGTCGGGCGGATCGATGATGATCGAGGTGGCCTTCAACAGCTTGCCGCGCTCCCACCAGATCTCGTTGTAGGTGCCGGGATCGCCGGCCGCCGGCGCGTTGTCCGTGCTGCGCGCCTGGGCGATCTTCTGCTGGCGTTCCTCGTGCTCGGCGTCGCTCAGCTCGGTCTTCCCTTCCAGATCGCTCGGCCGCTCGAGCGGCGTCGTGGTGGCGTTGGACCAGATGCCCTGCAGGTCGGGGTCGCCCCACGCCGTGTGCAGCTTCTTCGCAGGCTTCCTGGTCGCGGTCGCCGCCGCCGGCGGCTTCTGCGCCTTCTGACCCTGCCCCTGATCCGCCACTGAGACTATCTGTGTGCCGGCGAACGCCAGGGCGACGCCAAGCGTCCCCATTCCGGCATATCGAAGGCCTGTCATGAACCCTCCGCAACTGGAGTCGGTCACTGTTGTTTCTTGGCGCCTTCTTTTTCGGCCTTCTCTTTCGCACGCGCGCCCGCCAGCATGCCTTCCATCGCGTAATTGCCTTCGTGGCAGGCGTACTCGAACATCGGTTCGGCGGTCTTGGTCATCGGCAGCTGCACCGTCCACGACTTCGTCCACGTCGTGGGATCGTCCACCGTGAACTCGTACACCAGGGTACCGGTGTCGACCCGCGTAAACCGCTCGACCAGGTGCATGGTGGGGCTGGCATTCCGGAAGTTCGTCGTCGAGAAATTGATCGTGTCGACCACCAGCGTGTCGCCGTCCCAGCGCCCGCGCGAATCACCAACCCACTGCAGGATGTGCCCGTGCGGGCGACCGTCGAGCGGCACGATGCGCGCGTTGTGGATCATCTCGTTCAGCAAGAGGACCGTGTCTTTGGTCTGGGCGATGTGGACGTTGTTGTTGTAGGCGCTCGGCAGCATCGGCGGGCCGGAGTTGAACCCGAGCAGACACCGCTCGCTCAGGTTCCGATCTTCGGGACCGGCCGGATTCGCGGCCATACGCTTCCCCGCCGCGGCATTCCTGGCCTGGGCCTCTGCCGTCAGCGGCGGGATCCTCCCGTTGGGCGGATCAATGATCAGCGACGTGCGGCGCGTGCCGACGATCTTCGTGCCGCGATCCCACCAGAAGTCATTGTAGGCGCGGGAGACGTCCGCTTCCGCCCCGCCCTCCCGGCTGTCCTTGTCCTCTTTCGCGATGATCTGCTTCTCGAAGTCGGCGGCTTCCTTTTCGGTCAGGACCGTCTTGTCGCCGAGCTCCGCCGGTCGCTCGAGTGGTGTGACCGTCGCGAAACTCCAGACGCCGGACATGTCCGGGTGGCCGTCCGGCCGGCGCGGCACACCGGGTTTGGACGGCCCCGCCTTGTGGGTCGCCGGGCTGGTCGCGGGCTTCTGCGCTGGGGTCGCCGGCTTCTGAGAGGCTTGACCGGCGATCAACAACGCCGGCAGGCAAACGGCGACACCGGCCGCAATGGCGCCTCGAAGGGCGAGGCCACGATGGATCATCGTCAATCTCCCTCGGTTCATGACTCGCTCGTCACTCGCTCGTCTTCTTGCGCAAGTGGCCGTACATCAGTTCTTCCACGAATTCCACGCACTTGTATTCGACCAGCTGCGCGTTCGCCTCCACGCGCCGGTAGAGCGGCATGCTGATCTTCCAGGGTCGCGTGAAGACGTTCGGATCCTCAATGGTCGCCTCATACTGCAGCGTGTTCGCGCTGGTGGGGGTGTAACGCTCGACCACGTGCAGCCCGCGCGTGTGGTAGTTGCCGGCGCGATCGAACCAGGTCTTGTCGTTGAAGCCGCTGACGTCGACGACCAGCGTGTCACCCTCCCAGCGGCCACGCGACCAGCCCATCCACGACGGCACGGGCGCCTTGTCTTCCGTGTTCATGCGGATGGTGCGGCTGGCGCTCGCGAACTCATAGGCGACCAGGATCGCGTCGGGCGTCTGGACGATCTGAAATGGATACGGCATGTAGGTCGCGCGCGGAATGCCGGGCAGGTAGCACTTGATCTCCGGGTCGAGCTTCATCCAGTTCTGCTGGTTGTCCTTCTTTTTCGCCAGCGCCTCGGGCTTGTAGGGAATCTCGTTACCCTCGACGACGCCGACGCCGCCCGGGATGCTGAACGCGGCGCCGAGCGCGACGACCGGCCCCTGCTTCGCCGCGTGATCCTGGAGGTCCCAGTTCGCCGTGTTGGCGGCCTGCCAGATGCCGCTCAGGTTCGGTTTCCCGTCGAAGGTTCGAGGCGCTTTGTAGACCGCCGCCGTCTGGCTCGAGATGGGCTTCGACACGAGCAGCACCATCATGATCGCCAGCGACACCGACACGACAATTGAAGCCTTCAGCAGCATCCGCATGTAATAGAGACTCCCGCGTGGAAAACGGTGTTCTTCCTTCTTGTGATCCTGCACTTTAGCCGCAGCTCAGGCCCGGCGCAAGGATTAGGCGCTCTGCCCTTCCTCGATGAGCGTGTCCAGGCGCCGGCGCAGCTGAAGGAGTTCCTCAACCACCTCGGAGCGGCGCTGACTGAGCAGTTCGCCGAGCACGTCGGTATCCGCGAGCAGCCGGGACAGACGACGGGTCGCGGCGGAAAACCGTCCGAAGCTCGAGAAACGTCCGCTGGCGCGGAATCGTTTCGGGCTTTGGCCATGGCCATTCTCGCCGGGCCCGCCCGGAAAGCCGGTCGGGGGTACGCCGACCATCGACGCCTCCGACGGACCGCCGGACCGCACGATCTGATGAATGCGCTGCTTGGTCAGATTGAAGATCTGACCAAGGTGATCGAGCGTTTCGCCCTCGACACGCGCGCCGCCCCACCGTTGCCAGATCCGGAGGATTGCGCGGTCGCGCTCCTCACGCGAGAGCGGAAGTCCGTGCTCGATGTTGCTCTGCACGCACTCGAAATCGAACGCCTTTTCGCCGAGTCTGCCGGGCGGAAACTGCCTGACGATCACCTCGACGCGCTTGTCCCCGCGTTCTTTCGCGACGCCCCACCGGTGGAAGCCGTCGATCCCGCGGAAGTGACCCGGCGCGAACTCCCAGACTTTGATCGGGGGGAGGCGCTCAGCGCCCGACAGGCGCTCGAGGTGTTCGAAATTGATCGAACGGAGCGCGAGCGACCAGTCGATCGCTTCCGTCGCAATGTGTCGCTTGGCGGACGCGGCGCGGCGCACCACCGGCCGTTTGCTGCTTCTCGTCGATCGGACTCGCTTCGTCACAGCCCTGCGCATGTCCCAAGCCTCCCCTTGGTTGGCCCTGACGCCCTTGCTCTTGCCCCTGGTGCTGTCTTCCTCGCTCGTCATTCTCGCGGGTCTGGACGGCGACCGGGTCCCGAGATGCGGCAGTCATCGATGACCGGCGTTCGCCGAGCGCGTGCTGCACAGCGAAAATTGGGCTCCGGAGCCGGAAACACTGACTTTCACTCAACCGTGACCGAGGGTCACGTCGAGTTGTCGATCGTGCCGTCGCGCGTTTCTTCCGGTCTGCGCCTCCCGATCCCGGTCCGGGCCGGTGAGCGAAGTAAAATCATTTGACGGCGCGACTTACGGCGATTCCGTGCGCCCGGAGACGTACGAACCTTTCTCAAAAAGTTATCAAAGCGCCTTCTCAACGCGCATGTCAAGATCTCAGACTACTGGTCATCAATGACCCTGACCTCGGATCGGACGGCGCCGGGAGAGGCTGCACACGGACACTGCGCGCCGGCATCTCGAACTTGAATTCAACCGTGACACATGGTCAGATGACGGCTGGTCATGACCACGCCGCATCGCGCTGAACCGACGCGAGCTGAACCAAGTCGAGCCAAACCGGCCAATCGCCGGACCCGCCGTCGCGCGGAGATCCGAGAGAAGCTGTTCCAGGCCGCGCTGTCTCTGATCATGCGGCGCGGGCTCCAGCAAACCACCGTGAGCGACATCACGGAAGCGGCCGACGTGGGGAAGGGCACATTCTTCAACTATTTCCAGACGAAAGAACACGTGCTCGTCGAGTTCTACGAACGGCACCGCGAACGGCTCGAGGAACGTCTGCGCGCCGTCCGTCACGGACAGGAGTCGGCGATCGAGGCGCTGGAGATGATCATGGAGCGCCTGTCGAAGGAGTCTGCCGAAAGTCCTGCGCTCGTTCGCAGCTTCTGGCTCGCGGTCGTGTCCAGCGACGATGTCAGCGAGATCGTGATGCAGCAACTGGACATCAACAATCGATGCATCGAGGAGCTGTGCCGCATCGGCCAGCAGCAGGGCGATCTCCGGCGCGACTGGCCGGCGGGCGATCTCGCGCACGCGGTCCGCGACCTCGGGTTCGGCTCAGCGCTCTTCTGGGCACTCCGGCCTGGAAAGCCGCTCGAACCGCTGCTTCGTCACAACCTAGACTTGGTCCGCGCGCCGCGCACCGCGGAAGTGGCGCTCTTCGACAGCAAGCGCAAACCGGCCGCTGCGCGCGCGCCGCATTCGAGGCAGAAGCTCACTCCTGCACGACGCCGCTAACCGCCAACGGGCGCCTCCACTCTAGAAGACGGCTTTCACGCCGAATTGAAATTGCCGGGCGGGTGCAGCGCTGAAGATGCGACCGAAGTTCGGCGTGAATGCCGTCCGATTCGGCACGTCGAAATTGGCACGGTTCAAGAGGTTGAACACCTCGAGACGCAGCGACAGTCTGGCCGAGCCGCCGAGCGCCACGTCCTTGCCGAGCGCGACATCGACGTCGGCGAAGCCGGGCGCGAAGACGCTGTTCCTGGCCGCGTTGCCGAACGCGAACGCCGCGGGCAACGTGAAACACGACGTGTCGAACCATTGCTGGGCGGTGTGCGGCGCGTTCGCGTTGGCATCGCACACCGCGTTCGGTCGCTGCGCCGGACCCGATCCAATGTTGGCGCGATCGGTGCCGAGATTCACGGTGAACGGCGCACCGGACTGCAGCGTGACGATGCCGTTGACGCGCCAGCCGTTCGCGAGACCGGGCAGCCATCCCGACCCACGCACGAAATCCGGCAATGCGTACGTCATGTTGCCGACAAAACGGAGCCGGTGGTCGAAGCTCGCCGTCGCGCGCTCGGCATCCATGTCCCGCACGTTTTGCGGCAGGTTCGTCTCGTACGTCGTCGCCCCGGGATCGGAGGCATCGTCGGTCGCGTGGGACAACATGTAATTGGCGGAGAACTGGAGGCCTCGCGACAGCCGGCGTTCGACGCTGAACATCACAGAATGGAAGACCGAGTAGCCATCCCACCGAATCGCGGTGATGCTGCTCAGCTGCGGAATGGGTCGGCGCGGGCCGATGGCGCCGGGGCCCGGTTCCGGCACATTGAGGACAGTGGAACTGTCGGCGCCGACGACCCAGGATCCGAGATAGCTGACGTCCACGGCGGTCGACGATCCGAGCTGCCGCTGCACCTTCAGCGTCACGTTCTTGGCGTACTCGGTGCGGTAGTCGTGGTTCATCGTGTTGCCGCCCACCGTGCCGTTCGCGGGTGCCGTCAGCATGGTCTCGGTCACGGACGAGGGTTGGAGGGCATCAGCCGCAGCGTTGACCGACTTGGCGAAGAAAAATGGCAGCGTCTGGGCGAGCGCCTGCTGCACGCTGTACGCCCACTGATTCAGGAACACGCCGAAGCCCGCATTCACGACCGTGTCAGCGCGCTCGCCGAGCGACCAGGCCATGCCCGCGCGAGGCGCGAAGCGAAGATAACTCGGGCGGAGCAAACCGCGTGTCCAGTCGGCGTCCTTCGAGGTGACGTAGGCAATCGGAATCTGTCCGATCAGTGACTGCGCGTCGGGCGAGATGTTGCCGCTGTCATCGCTCGCGATCACGAAGCGTCCGCCCGGTACGTTGACGTCGATTGCGGAGAGGCGATTGTCCACGTCCGTCATCTGGCCGTTCACCTCGTAGCGCAATCCGTAGTTCACGGACAGGTTGTCGCGCACCCGCCAGTCGTCCTGACCGTACAGGTGCAGCCACGTGCTGCGCCCGTGCTCGTCCGCACGACCGATGCCGACCTGCGCGGCGCTCGGGTAGCCGAGCAGGAAGTCCGCGAAGGCGTTGCCGCTCCACTGGCCGTTGAACGCGAACGCACCGCGCGCGGTCGCGGGGTTGACCGGGTTGAACTGCAGATGAAACAGATAGCCGCCGAACTTGAGTCGGTGAACGCCGCGATCGATGAGCACGTTGTCGTACAGCTCGTAGCTGCGGTTCTCGCGCGACACGAACGTGGTCGGATCGCCAATCGTGCTGAACAGACCGCCGAACGAGACCTGCGGGTAGCCGGTGTCGAGCGGGTTGGTCGTCACCCCTTGAAGCCCGGTGGCGGCGGCGAAGTTGTTGCCCTGGTTGGGGCTCATCTGCCCACCGCCGGCGCTGAGCCAGCCGAAGCGCAGTTCGTTCAGGACCGCGTTGCCGAACGTGTGCGTGTGGCTGAGGGCCAGATTGTAAGCGTTGGTCGTCACGTCGCGGCCGAAGCCGGGAATCAACGTTTCGTTCAGCGAGCTCGTGCCGAAGGGCTGCGCGTCGCTGACGCGGTACGTCGACAGACGTCCAACGAGGGCGTCGCTGGTCGACAGCTGATGGTCGATGCGCACGCTGAACTGATTCATCGGGTTGTGTTCCGCCCCGACGCTGAGGAGGTTCTGGACGAGACCCGCGCTCGTGGGCAGCGGCACCTTCTGGAGCAAGCCGCGCGCGACCGGGCTCATGCGACTGGACGGGATCTGATTGCCGGCGAACGGTGTGCATCCAGTCGCCGTCTTCGTCAGCGGATCGCAGAGCGCGGCGAAGCCGGAGAAATCGCCGGCGCGCAAGGCCGCGGTCGGCACGGAAAACGTCTCCGTCTGCGAACGCTCGACTTGCTGTCCCTCATAGCTGGCGAAGAAGAACGTCTGGTCGCGACGCAGTGGCCCACCGAAATTGGCGCCGAACTGATTCTGGTTGAGCGGCGGGACCGGCTTCGATGGATCGTCGAAATAATTGTGGGCATCGAAGGCGTCGTTGCGGAAGAACTCGAACGCGCCTCCCCGGAACGCGTTCCCGCCGGACTTGGTCACGACGTTGATGAGCGCCGAGGCTTTGCCGCCGAACTCCGCCGGATACATCGTCTTCTGGATCTTGAATTCCTGAATCGCCTCGATCGACGGGCTCACGACGAGATTGTTGTAGAGCTCGTCGGTCACCTTCACGCCGTCGAGGAGATAGATGTTGTGCCCGCTCCGCTGCCCGAACACGGCAGGCAACGCCCCGGCCTGTTCGAGCGCGGCCCCGCGGGTGCCACCCGGCGGAATGACGACGCCATCGCTCAGCTGGGCGAGCTGCAGGAATTGCCGTCCGTTCATCGGCAGCTGCACGACCTGACGATTGTCGATGATGTCGCTCACCTCGGCGTTCGCCGTCTGCAGCAGCGGCTGCGCGCCGGTGACCGTGACCGTCTCGGCCCGATCGCCGATCGCCAATTCAATCGGCACCTCGAGTCGCTGGCCGACCGAAAGGACGAGATTCCGCAGCGTGGCCGTCTTGAAGCCTTGCAGAGTCACGGTGACGGTATAGGCACCTACCGGAAGAGCGGGAAAAAAATAGCGGCCGCCGGTGTCAGAGATACGCTCGACCTTCAGGCCGGTGTCGACATGGACGACGGTGACGGTCGCGCCTGGCACGAGGGCGCCCTGTTCGTCTTTGACGACGCCTTGGATCTCGCCAGAATTGGTTTGCGCATCCGCCGCCGTTGGGGTGAGACAACCGCCCATCACACACGTGATGGCGACGATCGAGCGCATGGCGCAGCGAACGAGCACGCTGGTACTCATGGCGGTCATCGGGGCGATTCGGCCTCCGTCTGTGTTCCCGGTTTGAGCGGTGATTTTGGCGGACGAGGCCCGACGATTATAGAGGCGCGCCGTCATGATGTCATCGGCGCTCAACAGGTTGGTGATGTCTCATTTCACGTGACCTGGCGTTCGCTGAGGTGGGTCACAAAACTGCCGAGACCGGACGAGGTACGGGACCAGGTTCGAGCCGGATGCGGCTCTTCTACTCCGATCGCGATTCGGACATAATCCGGCTGCGGCCAGCCGCCGGTCACCATATCGCGCACGTGCCGTATACTGCGCGGGGCGTTGCGACAGACATTCGGAGAGGCGCAGCCATTTCGGACTTTCGGGGAGGCACAGAATGGAGAGGTTCAAGACAACTCCACGGGCCATCAGCGCACGATTGGTCGCGATCTTCGCGATCGCGCTGCTCGTCTGCGGGTACGGCATGCTCAGCTCCCGCGGCAGCACCGTCACGGCGCAGGCGGGCGGCGAGCTGCAGGGCCTGGGAACCGTCACCGGCACGGTGACCGCCGGCAAGCCGTTCAAGGCGGCGCAGGTGTTCATCCGCAGCACCGACGAGCGGCGCAAGATGCTGTACATGGTCTACACGAACGCGGGTGCGTTCAAAGCCGTCGCGCTCTTCCCCGGGAATTACGAGATCTCGGTGATGGCCCGCGGTCTCGAATCGGATGCGCGCCCGCTCGTCGTCAAGGCCGGCACCAATCCCGATGTGAAGCTCGCGATGAAGGACGCCAAGGATCCCAACCAACTTCCGACCTCGGTGGATCCGTCGCAGGCGCGGAACTCCAACGGCATGCTGTCGGCGAAGAAGGAGATCCAGCTGGCGAGCTACGAAGAGATTTATCCACCCGGCCCGGGTCGAGTGGTGCTCGAGAAGACCTGCATGCACTGCCACGGCCAGAACTACTTCGCCATCAACCCGCGCAGCGCGCAGAGCTGGCGGTTCGGCGTCGACAAGATGATGGGCAAGAACCTCGGCGATCACGACCGGCTGGCGCTTGGCGAAGGCGTCCTCGCGGGCAACGCCAGTGCGTTCAACTTCGGCCTGCAGGACCGCAAGGACGTGGTCGAGTACCTGACGAAGAATTTCGGACCCGCCGCGAAGCCGCGAGCGGTCAAGACCGTGAAAGAGATGCCGCTCGACGAGGCCGTGCTCGGTAAGGCCGAGTACATCGAGGACTACGCCATTGCCCAGGAGAAGGAACAGGCGCAGGCCCTCAAGACTGCGGTGTCGGCCGATTCCGAGAGCTCAGCGGCCGGCGTGGCCGGCGTTCGCATCACGATGCAGGTGACGATCGACGCGCAGGGCAATCGCTGGGGTATCGATCGCGGCGTGCCCAGCCGGCTCGTCAAGCTGGATCCGCGGACGGGCGAGTTCAAGTCGTGGGTGCTGCCCGACGTCCGCGCCGGCGTCCACGACATGACCCAGGACCGGCAAGGGATGATCTGGGCGCTGGAGTTCAGCAGGACCGAAGACGGGCACATCGACGGCATGGGCACCGGTTCGGAACTGAGCTCGCGGCTCCTCGGCTTCAACCCCAAGACCGAGAAGTGGGAGCACGTCGTCGATCTCGATCCGGACAACGTCATCCGCACGACGCGCAAGGGCCCGCTGATGGGCGGCCTGGTCGACTCCAAGGGCAAGATCTGGGTGCACTGGATGCTGGCCGGTGCGATCAGCAGCTACGATCCAGCGACGAAGAAGGCGGCGACCTACATGATCCCGACGAGTCACGCGACCCCGTACGGCGCGTGCATCGATCCGTTCGACAACATCTGGGTCGCCGAATGGAACGGTGGCAAGATGGCCCGGTTCGACCAGTCGACCGGCGCGTGGACCGAGTTCGTGCCGCCGAACTTCCCGTCGAACTTCCGCCGCGGGCCGGAATCGGACGCGGAGGGCAACATCTGGACCGGTATGTGGGATGGCGGTCCGAAGCTTCCGGGCAAGGTCGCGAAGCTGGACCCGAAGACCGGCCGCTGGACGACCTGGGAGATCCCCCACGACCACGCGCAGCCCTACGAAGCGTCGCTCGACAGGGACGGCAACATCTGGTTCCCGGACAAGAACGAAAGCATCCCGGATCGCACGATGGCCAACGTCCGTTTCAACCCGAAGGACGGGACGTTCCTGTACTATCCGCGGCCGCAGCAGATCGCCGATTCGACCCGCGTCAACCACGCGGAAGACGGCTCGGTGCACTACACGCCGCGCTACGGCGCGGCGAAGGACCAGAGCGGGTTCGGCGTCCTCTATCCTGACAAGGACAAGATCACGACGCTCGCTCCGAAGATGCTGAACGGCGCGCCTGGCTACGTTTTCAAGGCCCCGGCGCCCGTCAAGTCGAGCCAGTAGCCTTTCTTCCAACCACGACCGCGGCGGGAGATGCCGCGGTCGTGATCACCCACCGAATATCCCGGACCGCGAATCGCTTCGATCAACGGCTGGGCGACATCACCGCGAACGACGATCCCAATATCCAATCTATTCGGGCCAGTGGGCTGCCGGATCCAGATTGATGATGGGCTGTGGCCCCGTCGTTGGCACCATCGGCCGCAAGAACGGCAGACTGCAGGCTTTGTGACAGGAGTAGCAGCTCTCGAGCGTCTGCTTGTACGCTGCTTCGAAAGCCGCGGCGTCCTTCTGCTCAATCGCGGCCTTCAACGTCTCGAAAGTGCTCGTATCGATGGCGTCGAAGATGGCCTTGAGATCGACGGGCTGGCCAGACGCGTCTTTGCGAATCGGCCGGACTCGAATCGTCCAGCGAATGTGCTGGCGGGTTTCGTTGAAATAAAAGCGCGCCAGCGGCCAATTTTGCGCCTGGCCCGCGAACCACATGTTGGCGGTGTGAAAGCCGACATCCATCATCGTGTGCGACTGCGACGGCTGCGTCTCCTTGAGGTGGGCCAGATCGTCCCTGATGCCCTGCTCGGCTCCAGCATTTTCCAGTCGTTCACGATCCGCCGCAGGCCTCGAGCATCCGAAGGCCATCACACAGACGAAAGACGCGAGGAGGGCAACCGCGCGTCGACGCAACGTGCGACGATCACCACAGACGGGACTGTCCTTCATCGGTTGACACCTCGTCGGCCACGAGTGCGGCACTTCAACTCCCAACATGATTCGGACATAATCGGCGCGCTACCGGCCACCGCCCTGCTTGATTGCGCACGTGCCGTAGTACTGCTCGGGTCGGGACGTAAAGCCCGGCAGGGAAACCAAGGTGAACTCATGGCGTGTGTGGACGGCCTTGAACTGCCCGTTGGGGGTTTCATCGGAAAAGATCGAGGTCACGTACAGCGGTCCTTCGTTGAACGACTGCACCAAATGCAGTGTCCCGATCGCAAAGCGGACGATGATGTCTGACGGACCGAAGGTGCCAATCGCGACGGCGGTGCCATCATCGGTGTTGATCTGCTCGAAGCCGACTGAAAAGTCGGAGCGGCTCACTTCACCCTGTGGCTCGCCCGTTTGTTTGTCCCAGTCGCCTTTCGCCACGGTGCGGAACGTGCAGGCGACAGCGTTCACATGTGCAAGGCGCTGAGCGGCACCTGTCTGCGCCGACGCCAAGACCGGCGACGCGGCGATCGATAGCATCACAAGCAGTCGGAACATCGGCATTTCGAACATGAGTGAGCTCCCCAATCGCACCGACTCGGCCGTCACGCGCCTGACGCGGCCGCCGCTCTGGCTCGCAGTGCTCGTCGCCGGGTCCGCGACACTCACCGCCCAGCCATCACTGCGAACGAAACCGCTGACCGAGCTAGTCAAGCATCTCTTTCCATCCGTGTCCACCATCACGCCCAAAGGCGGTACGCCTCCTCGGTTCGGCGCGATGCAACCCGACAGCGGTGGCGTCGAGAAGCTTTTCGGCGTGGCGTTTCTGACGACCGATCTCGAGCCGCTGGAGCGCGGCTACCACGGCCCGATCAGAATTCTCGTCGGCTTGCAGACCAACGGAAAGCTCGCGGGCGTCGTGGTCCTCGAAAATCAGGAGCCGTACGGGTACTTCTCAGTCGACCTGCCCGCCTTCGCTGCTCAATTTGTCGGTAAGGATATTCGGGATCCATTCAAAGTCGGCCAGGACGTTGACGCAGTGTCGCGCGCCTCAATCACGATCAACAGCGCCACGCGTGCGATTCGAAATTCCGCGAGGCGGGTGGCGGCGCAGGTCCTCACCGAGTCTCGATGACCGCCGGCTCGCCGGCGATCAGGCCTTGCGCTGGCTGGGATCCCGTTGTACCCAGCGATACGGCTTGGTGGAATTCTTCCAGAACACCTTATCCATGGCTGAGGGTCCCTTGGTCGCGACGAACGCGCGCGCCACGCCGATGACGTTGGGATAGGAGTTGAACTCCAGGCCTTCGCTCTGCGGCCAATCGCTGCCGAACATCACACGATCTTCACCGAAGATCGACCAGAGCTCGTCGAGCCACTCCTTGTACATGTTGAGGTCCGCCGACACCTTGTCGCCGGACTTGTGGACCACTTCGGACAGCTTGATATAGACCTGCGGGCGTTTGCCGAGCTCCCTGAGGTGAGCCACGTAGTTGTCCTTTGTGGCGCGATCCGGGAACCGCACGTCCGGCAGATGATCCATGACCAGTCGCAGTGACGGAACCTTGTCGAGCACCTTCACCAGCACTTCGGTTGCGGTCATTCCCTGCCGAGGCGTGTCGACGTCGAGATTGCAGTCCGCGTCCGCCAGCCGCTTCAGGTTCGCCATGTATTCCGGCTTGTCCAGGCCGAGATGCAGCTGTCCCTGACGAATACCCAGAAACAACTTGTTCTGATGGAAGCGCTCGAGATTCTTTGCGAACGCAGGATCCGCGGGATCGATTCGCCCGACGAGGCCGACGATGATTGGGGCGTTCGCCGCCTGATCCAGGATCCACTGATTGTCTTCGAGCCGCGGGCTCGCTTCGACGACGATCGCACCGACCACGCCGAACGGGGAGACGATCGCTTTGTATCGGCCGGGCACGGCAATCATCCCCTGCGGCGGCTCTCCACCTCCCGGAACGTCACGCGGGTAAGGCGCTCCCTCGGGTCGCGTCTTGTCGAACAGATGGATGTGCGTGTCGATGATTGGAATGGAAGGCGCAGTCGGCGCTGGCGCGCCCGGCGCCTGGGCGCTCTGCCCGGCGAGCCCTTTGGCTGCAAAGGGAAGAATCCCCAGGGTGTTGACGAATTGTCGTCGGTTCATTCGCGGATGCTCTCACTCGCAGACTGAGAAAGTCAAAGCGGAAAGACCTGAGTCAGTACGCCAGCGGATGCGGTCGCAGCTGAATGTGACTGACAACTCCCATTCCGTGCTCGATGAATCTCGCCGGATCGTTGCTGTCAGTGATCCACAGGCCCCGTCCCTTCCAGCCGGCCTGAGGATCGTCGATCCGGCCATCGATGCCCCGGTGGTACATCACCAGCGGATACGGCACGCGGAAGATCGAGAACCGCTCGCTGCGCGGATCGAAGACCACCAGGGCGTCGGAGTTGGCGCCCGTCAGAATCACCGTTCCGGCGCCGAGCCCGGACGTATCGTACTGATCGACGAAGACGTTGTAGTGGAAGTCGCCGCCCTGGCTTTCGTTGTTGTCGACCGTGATTCTCGGGCCTGGCGTCGCCCAGTAGGTGAAGCGCTCGGTGGCCGCGTCGAATCGACCCAGATGTCCGCTTGCCGTGCCGAACCAGACGCGACCGTCGGCGCCGACGTCGATCCCGATCGCGCTGCGGCCCGGGGGTGGGAGCGAGTAGCTGGTGAACGTTCGCTTCACGGAATCGAACTTGACGATCGTGTTCTGTCCGGCCATCGCACGGTTGTCGGGTGCGCCGGTCTGACCGATGTACGTGTTCGTCCGCCAGACCGTGCCATCCTTGTAGTTGACGGCGATGCCGTAGCCACCACCTCCCGCTGACTTCCCCGCGCGATCGATGCTCAGGAATGCCTTCTGGGCAGAAGCCTCCGTTTCGCGCGGCTTTCGGGGATCGAGTCGTTTCGTATCCAGCATGCCGAGCGACACGGAGTCGCCGCTCGTCCAGAGACGATCGTCTCGGTCGAGCTGCAGATGGTTGGTGCCGTAGGCTGTGTCGATCGTCACAAACCGTTCCGCAGCGGTATCGAAGAACACCAGCTGGCGATGATGGGTTCCCTTCAGGAAGATCGGCAAAAGATCGATCGCGTTCGACCCGTCCGTGGCCTGCACGTTGTCGAGCACGGCGCGGACCCACTCCGGCGTGTCTTCGGGACGTTCACGCCGGGTCTGTGTGGCGATCCACACGCGACCTCGATCATCCAGCGTGAGCACGTGCGGGTTGGCCGGGTTGTTGTAAACGACCGCACCGGCGACGGCAGGCGCAGGCCGGTTCAGAACGTTCGTCGTCGGAACTGGATAGTGTCCCGTCTGATGCGTTCGAGGATCGAGCCACCACAACTGGTCGCTGCCAAAATCGACGCCCCAGATTCGCCCGTTTGCGTACAGCGTCGGCCGGCGCTTGTCGGTCGAGATGATGTCGTGGATATATGAGCGCTCGCCGCCCCAGTCCCATTGCGTGATCACGACGTTTCGTTCGATGCCTGACGGACGCGCGGGCGCCGGCGGCACGTCACCGCGAGCAATGCGAGCGGCCCATGTTGAGAGCGCTTTCGTGGTGATGTTCCGGCCAAGCGCGTCGGCCGTCGTCCCTTCACCCGGCCGTTGGAGCCAGAGCTCTTCCCACGATTGAGGGTGCGTCCGCGTCTGGACGATCGGCGATCCGAACTGATGACATCGGATACAACCGAGCTTCATCTCGGTCAACCAGTGGTTCTGATTCTCGAAACCGGTCGGGAGTTCGCTCCTCGCTGGGGGCTCGAAGAGGGCCAGCCAGTAGTTCGCCGGGTAGATGCGAGCGGCTTCGGGCGGACTGGCGGAGTCCACCAAGGGCCGAACGGGAATGCCTGGCGTCGCAGCAATGCGATCCGAATCGCGCAGCCCGTAGCCGCGCACCCACAAGTCGTATCGTCCGTCGGGAAGCGCCGGCACCAGGAAGCGGCCTTGATCATCCGTGACCACGATGCGGCGGAATACCGCAGGCAGGCTGTGTGTCTCGGCAATTACCCAGACGCCGGCTTCACGGCCACCGGTTGCACGATTGCGAACGACGCCGGTGATGCCGACGCCCCGCGCGTCCTCGCCAGACGCCACGTCGCCGACCCGACCCAGCGGGACGAGGAGGACCATCGTCATCGTCTGCAGGAAGAGGGTCGGCCTCATACTCATCGATATCAGCGTTCTGTGCCCACCGGGCGTGGGCGTGAAATGCCCCGCAGGCGCCGATCGAGTTTCGAGTAGAAGGCGGAATTTTCGCCCGGGTACCAGTAGCTCCTGTGACAGTTCTCGCAAGCGGCCTCGAGATTCTCACTCGCGTCCCACAGCTCCAGGACATCTTTTCTCCTGACGATGTCCATCACTTCGAGACCGACGTTCCGCAGAGCCTCGATTCTGGCATTCCACTCGACGGGATCTTTCTCGACCTTGGCAGTGATGGCATCCGGAGGTAATTCGACGGCGTCAGGGCCGGTGCTGTTGTTGAGATCGCCTGGCGGCGTGAAGGGGCGACGCACCTTGAGCAAATACGCACTCTCTGCCAGTGCCACGCCGCCAACTCTGATCCGATCCCAGTCTTCCTGCGTTTTCGGAACCTTCTCGACCCGTCCACGCTTGTTGACCACGATGCTGACCGCCTCGAATACGTTGTCGGCGATGGGGTCGATCATGTCGCGCATTAGTTCCTTGACCGACACGACTGGTTTCATATCGCCCCACAGTTCAGTCGAACGTGGCGGCGCGGGCGTCGGCTGCGACGACGAACAACCGGGCATGAAATATATAAGGAAGAGTACGGCGATACACGTGACACGTGCCTTGCTCATGCGAGACCTCCACGCATCTGGCCAAAGAGCCTTTCAAAACGATAGACTTCGCTGCGATGTTTGGAAAATACGATCAATTCAAGCAGGTCCTGTTTGTCACATTTCTCGTCGCCGCGCTCGGTCTGTCTGGATGCATCGGCAAACCGGACGAACAGGGCCTGCGGAAGTCGTTTGCGCAGCAGCTGGCGGCGAATCCTTTCGTTCGAGACTTCCGGCAAGACGGGGACGATCTGGTCTTTTCCGGACCTGGCCCCGAAGGTGGCACCGCGCAGTGGCGTGTGCACGTCGATTCCGCGGTTGTCGAACCTGACCCGACGCGGCAGCAGTCCTATCGGGGCAGCGTCAAGTCGTCGTGGCGTGCCAACGGCCGCCTGTTTCAACCACGTGGCAGGGACTCGAACCTCCCTCTCGAGCTCACATCGACTGGTTTGGCGCAGGAGTGCTGGGCACTGTGGGACGGAACCACTCGAAAATGGGGCTGGGAGTAGCGCTGCGCGTGCCGCACCTCGAACCGCCTCGCCGATAACCGGGCCTGCTCTGCCTTCGTCACGTCGGACCCATCTTACTGTCCATGAGGTATTCGCGGTTGCGGTGTTCGCTGAGTTGGCGCAAGCGCTGATCTACCTGCACCAACGGATGGGCATCATCGTGGCCGCTGCTTCACATGGAGCCGCTGGATGTGGGCCGATCTTGATCGCCATGTCATCGTCGGGTGGCGGAAGCGGGACTGTCTTTCCGCGTCGAGGCTCGCGACGGTCGATGCGAGCGGCTTCCTTCGAACTGGCGGAACGCCGCCAATCCGGCCCGCGGGACGATGAGGACCCCCGATTGTCGCCAGTGCGCTCACCGGCTTCCAGAAGCCCTCAATAGCGGTGAGTGTGATCGATGCCCTCGCTTGGAAGTGCCGGCTTGAACCGCTTGTGACAGCCCTCGCACGCCTCGACCAGTTCACCGTTGGCCTTCACCAGCGCCTCTTTGTTCTTCGCTTCGCCCGCACTGAGAGCCGCAAGGCCGGCGGTCGAGACGGCCGCTCCAAATTTCTGCCAGTCTGGCTGTTGGACGAACGTACGGTCGTTGGGGCCCGTGCCTTCCAGCCGGATCAACGCGCCGGCCGCCGCGACTTGCGTCGCGTGCTCGACGATATTCTCCCAGTCCGCATCCGTCGTCGGGGCCCTGCCCTTCTTTTCGGCATTCCACAACTGATGGGCGGCGTGATCGACGACTCTGACCATTTCGGCGTTGATGCTGACCGGAGACAGGACCGCAGGCGCGCTGCTGGCAGCCGTGCCAACCTGCGCCGATGGCTGCGGGGTGTTCGTCGGGGCGCTGCACCCGGCGGTGAGGCACGCACCGAGAGCTCCGATGAGACCCGCGTAGTGCAGTTTGTCGATCATTGCGTTCTTCTCCTTAAGGATGGCGGTCCAGCCACGACCTCAATCAGGATTCGTGCCCGAACAATTGGTGACGTTTGCACCGCGATGACGATGCGATCGGCCAGCGATTCAGGACTTTTCCACGACCCTTGGGAAAAGTCCGCGGTCAAACCCGTGGGACATCAATGACCGTAGGGTGACGATGTGGTGGCACGATGTTGGAAAGCGGTGGCTGGGGGTGATCATGGCGGTTGCCGCTGTCGCCGTAAGTCCATTCCGATGCCGCTGGCTTCAAGAAGGGTCGGAGATGCGGCTCGAGAACTGGTCGTTCGCGCTCTGCAGGCGATTGCCCGACCACACACGTGTCGTCAGCGAAGACGAATGCCGTCGCTGTCCGTTCTGGCAAGATCGCGAGACCGCAGCGGACACACCCACATCACGACGGTGATCGGATATCGACGTCTTCACCCGCCCGGCATGCCAGTTCCACGTCGACGCCAGAGCCGTTGTGTCGGCCTGTAAGAGCGCGTAGACTCGCGAGTCATCGGCGCGTCCCGCGCGATTCGGTATCGGAGTGAACGACGTATGTTTCAAGCTCGGCGACGATCTCTGACGCGAGTCGCTGCAACTGCAGCTGTGCTCGCCTGTGGAACGCTGCTTCGGGCATCGCCACAGTCCGATCGGACCGCTGCCGACAAGAAATGGACCGTGGGTCGAACGCCGGACGGACAGCCGGACCTGCAGGGCATGTGGACGAATTACGACCCGACGCCATTCGAACGGCTGAGCGCTGAAGAAGAACGTCCGCGGCAGCCAGCGGTGAGTACCGCCGACTGGCTTGTGCAGGACAGTCCCGTCAGTCGTCGACGGCCGTCGATGGTCGTGGACCCACCGAACGGGAGAGTTCCGCTGAAGCGAGAGGCGATTGAAAAACGAGACGCGGCTCTTACGCTTGACGCCGGCTCTCTCGAACACTACGGGCCGTGGGAGCGATGTATTACGCGCGGCGTGCCTGGATCGATGTGGCCAGGTGCCTACAATAACGGTCACCAGATCATCCAGACGCCGGGCTACGTCGTCCTGCACTCTGAAATGATCCATGAAGCTCGTGTGATTCCAATGGACGGGCGGTCGCATCTCGGTGCGCAGATCAGGTCGTGGGATGGAGACTCGCGGGGCCACTGGGAGGGTGACACACTGGTTGTGGATACCACCAACTTCAATGGGAAGGGCTGGATCGCGACCAATGCCGCCGCGGGATGGCTTCGAGGCATTCCGCAGAGCCAGGCCGCTCACACGGTCGAGCGCCTCACGCGCGTTGACGAAAACACGATTCAGTACGAAGCCACAATCGATGATCCGAACGTGTACACCAGTTCCTGGACAGTGGCGTTTCCGTTGAACAAGGACGAGCGCTATCGAATTTTCGAATACGCGTGCCACGAAGGAAATCATGCATTGGAAAACATGCTGCGTCTGGGCGCGAAGGAGTAACGAGGTCTGATCGTGGGCGCCACGCTCCTCGAGCCTCCATGCCCTTCCGCAAGGATCTATTGACGCTGCTCTCGTCCCAGCCGCGGTCGGTCTCGTCACTCGCGCGGGATCTTGGACTCACGCGCGGCGACGTGGAAGAGGACCTGCGCCATGCACTTCGTTCAGCACGAGCGGCTGGCCGGCAGGTGGTCGTGATCCCTGCCCGCTGTCGCGTCTGCGGATTCACGTTCGACGAACAGAGACTCTCGAAGCCCAGCAAGTGTCCGGCATGCCGAGGCGCGCGAATCTACGAGCCACAGATCAGCCTCGAGCGCCCGGATGGCAACCCCCACAGATAACGGTTCGGTCCCGGGACACACGCGTCCTGTCGCTCACCGTTGTCGTCTTCGATGCTTCTTTGCGCACGCTGCGGAGGAACGACGTGCCTGATCCGACACTCGCAGAGTTCGGCGACCAGAAGTACATTTCGCTGGAAACGTTCAAGAAGAACGGCCAGGGCGTGAGGACGCCGGTCTGGTTTGTGCTGCACAACGACGCGCTCTACGTCTACACCGAAGCCAATTCGGGGAAGGTCAAGCGCGTCCGAAACAACCCGCAGGTGCGCGTGGCGGTCTGCAATATGCGAGGCGATGTGAAGGGCCCGTGGCTGGACGCCATCGCGTCGCTGGTCGACGGCGATGAACGGATCGCCGCGGACAAGCTGCTCGATCAGAAGTATTTCTTGAAGGTGATCCTCAAGGTCCTCTCGAGGCTCAACCGACGCGAGCGTGCGATGATCAAGATCAAGGGCGCGTGATATGACCGCCTTCGGGTCGCAAGCTCCCCATCGAATGAGCACGGCATTCGGAGATTGTCCGGCTTGCTCTAGAACTTGAAGACTACGCCCGCCGCGGCGCGACCGTAGTCGAGCTTCTGTCCGCCGAGGCCGAGGACAGGCAGGTTCGACAGATTTGTGAAATCGAGAACCTGGAACGAGTGGTAGTAGCGGACGTCGCCGCGCACGCCGACGTGCTCGCCGAAGAACACCATCAGGCCGCCGCCGAGATCCCATCCGATTTGACTCTGGTCGTCGGTGGTTCCCACGCCTTCGACCGAGGTCCTGATCAGCCCGACGCCCGCCAGGGCGTACGGCTGGACCGGTCCGATTTTCGGCGCCACCATGAAGTTGCCCATGAACGTCAGCACGTTCGAGGTCTGATTCGACGTCTCGCCGAAGAAATTCTTGGTGTACCCGAGCTCGGCCTCGAAGCCGACGATGCTACCGAGGGCGCCGAACGAGACACCGTAGTCCAGGAGTTTGTCCTCGCAGTTCGTGATCTGCGGGCACCCCGCGTCGCCGCCGAAGTTGTATCCGATGAATGGACTGATGAATCCCTGCGCATGCGCCGGTCGAGTGCCGGCGAACAGGAAGAGTGCAGCGAAGAGCGCAGCCAATGAGCGTCGTCGGGTCGTCGTGCGGTCGGACATCGTGTTACCTCAGGTACTCGAATAGCACGTGCGCGTAAGGAAGGCAATCGTTGTGGGCGCAAGCCCATCATTAGATCCGAAAATCCGAGAATGCGTCGCACGCTCACCGTTCCGTCTCAATTTGACCGATATCGAATAGTACGATATCGTATCAATATGCTGAATGACGATGACGTGCGGTTGACGCGAACGCTCGAGCGGGGTGAGACGCCGGCCGGCGGCTTTCCCCACGACGCGCATCTGCGCGTGGCCTGGGTCTACCTGAGCGAGGCGCCGTCGCTCGACGAGGCGGTGGCCCGGATGGCGACCACGCTGCGTGGTTTCGCGGTGTCGGTCGGTAAGGCGGAAAAGTTCTCGCAGCCGACCACCGTGTTCTGGATGCTCCAGGTCGCGGCGGCGAGGGCGGTGATGCCGGACGCCGAATTCGACGCCGTGGTGCGGGCCTATCCGCGGCTGCTGGACAAGACACTCATCCGCGCGACCGACTGCCCGCGATGACCCTGCGCCTGGTTCCGCCTATTCACCGGGCGACACACCGGATCGGCCTCTACCTCGCCGAGCTGCAGAACGACGGCCTCTCGCAGGGCGAGGGGCACATCCTGGCGCTGCTCTCGACCTCGGCGCCGGCGACCATCGCCGACCTGCATCGCGGGCTGGCGCACAAGCGCTCGACGCTGACGAGCATCCTCGACCGGCTCACGGCTCGAGGCTTCATCACCCGCGGCGTCGGCGAAACCGACCGCCGCACGTTCGTGATCACCCTGACGCCGAAGGGTCTCCGGGCCGCCAGGCGCGTGCACCGCCATCTGGCCGATCTCGAAGAGGCCGTCGGCCGTCGCGTGACCGCCGACGATCTGAAGGCGTTCATGCGGGTGGTGTCGGCGGTCGAAGACGAAGCGCACAAGCGCGCCAGCCGGAAGAGGAAAGCGCCGGCACGGTGAGCTCCGGAACCCCAGATTGTCTGTGCGGCACGCTGCCTCAGACGATGCGCGCCAAGGATCTCGCCCGGCCTCTAGGATCGGCGGCTGACGCCGCTTGAACGTCCGTGGACGTTGTCCCCGAATCCGCGTCCCGGAGCAAATGCCGCAACCACCAAGTTCACGGGCGGCTAGATCGTTATGCCAGGGCCCGATCGCCCTATTCCGACGACGACAATCCCGATCGGGCAGTCTCGTAGTAATCCTGGCGGATGAGCGCGCGGAGAAATTCCCGCCAGTTCGCCCGCGCCAACTCAAGGAACGCGCGCGAGATCGGATCATTGACGGGATGTTCGAGGTACCATCGCAGCAGTACCTCCGTTTCGATCTCCTCGTCGCCTTCGCCGCGATCACCCAGTCCCTGGGCCTCGAGAAGCGCCTGTTTCTGCTGCGCGTGCGAGAGGAACGCCGGGTAACCCTCGAGAGTCCGCACCTGATCCAGTACCACGCCGGCGGGAGCCGCCCAACTGGGCTGGCGCATCGCGCTGCAGTGCTTCGTGAGCCGCGACGCAATCCGCAGGGCTGAGCCAAAGCTCGTCCATGACGGCTTGCGCCGTGACCAATAGCCCATCCTCGACGGGGGCGTTCAGGTCCGCCGTCTCGATCAGCTGCTGCCAGCATGTGGTGTGCCGGAATTCGTACTCCACGTGTTTGCGTGAGAAACCGGCGCCATGGCGCTCGCGGACGAGGCGCAGCAGTTCGATCGCATCACTTCGTTTCTGATCGACGCGTTCGCGTGGCCACCATTCAGCAAAACGGACTAGCTCTCCCGGATCGCAGTCCGCGTCCTGAGCACTCTCCAACATCGCAGGGTACGTTCGTGCCGGAAAGAAGAGAGCCTTGGCCGCGCGTTCGAGCGCGGCGCGCGTGTGTTCACTGATGATCGAGTCGCGCCGCGCCTTATCGAGCGTATAGCGGATATTGACCATAGCCTCGGAAGTGGGCTGATAATTCACCGCCATCGGCCGGTGCGCGACAGCGACTTCGTCATCGTCTTCGAGCGTGCCGTCGCGATACGCCTCGAAGATCTTACCCACGCCTTCCATGCCCAGAGCGCAAAGTTCGGCGGCGCGCAGGGCACCCATGCTGCTGGCCCCGTACACATGAATGCCCTGGGTCATCGCCCACAAGATCTCCTTGTGCCAGACCGCGGGAACATGGTCGAACTCCCCATCGATGAGCACGATCGCGTCCGGTTGCGACTGCGTCGCGCGATACACGTCGCCCTGCGCGACCGGCGGCCTGTACGTGGCCTCCAATTCGTACCGGGCCTGTACAGGAGGGAGAGTCGGTCCGACGAATACCAGAACGTTCACGCTCGGGCTTCCTGCAGTCGTTTCGCACGAGCGCCCGGCCGGTAGTGTTCGGTGAAGACGTAGCCTTCGAGGCCGGGGATCACCACCTTCACCACAGGAATCCCGAACTCCGCCTTGGTCAGCACTACGGCCACGACGCGGCGGACACCGACACTCCGCAGTTGCTGCAGCTCCCAGGTCACGTCGCCGTGAAACGTCGCAAACTTCTGGTCGGGAACCGCGCGATAGTCGCGCAGACCCTCGCCGGGTCGCAACTGACGCTGGCGCCGCCGCCGCCAGTCTGGATCGCGCAGTCGAGCGTACATGTCGCGAAAGACGTCGTCGCGCGAGCCGGCGATATACGTGAGCCGACTCTGAGCGGCCTCTGTCATCGCCCTGAGTAACGCCACGGCCTTCGAAGGATGGCAACCCATCCCCTGTGCGGTGTATCCGACGTGCAATCCCCCGTGCTGGCGTTCGGCGATCATGCAGCGGAAGGCGGGGATGCCAATGTCGGTTGTGATGTCCCAGACCGTCACGTCGAATTCGGCCCGACGATACTGAGCCAGCACATCGAGGCAATCGGCATCGTCGATTGAATCGAGTCGGACGCGAGCCCGGTCACGGACGTCCGCGCTGCTCAAATGCCAGAGCGCCAGGGCGTCCCGTTCGACGACCTCGCAAGTCGCCTGGCTCACGGCTTCGAGGAGTTCGTTTCCGGAGGCCAGGCCGTTGGAGTTCGCCTGGAAGAATCCGCTGCCCGGCGGGAATGGGAGCGTGAATCTCGTGTGGACGAGCTCGTAGGGCAACCACACGGCTTCGCGTTGCAGCAGGTCGTAGCCTTCTATCCAGAGGGTCCGCGTGTGTGGCGTGAACACGGCGTCTGCCGATACGGAGAGTCCTTCGTTTTCGATCACATGGCATTCGCCCTGCAATTGCTCCTCCGTGACGTCTCGCAGCGGCAACTCGATGGTCTCCGCGTGGAACAGCTCAATGGTCTCCATGACCGCCGAGGCTTTCGCGGAGTCGACCGTAATGCCTTTGCCTTGCGAGACCGCGAGGCTGCGTGAGTTCGGGCGGTACGCGACGGCTACTGGAATTCCTATGCGATCCAGTCCCGTAATCGTGGCGATGCGCGTAATCTGCATGGCCGGCATGAAGCCACGGACGCGTTCCAGTGTTTCCCGCGGGTGAAGCGCCCGGTGAGTTCCGGTGAGAAAGCGCTTCACGCCGGGCGCATCATCACCCGGCAGCAGCGGCTCAGGTGCTGCTGCACTGGACTCCGGCACTCGTTGCACCATGACGACGCTAGATCCTGGAGCGTTTGAGCGCGGCCAACAATCGATCGCCGCGAGGGCTGCCCCATCCGGTGCAGGCGTCCCACCCACGGCGGGCTTTGAACGCGCCGTTCGAGCCCTTCACGATGTCGTGCATGGCGCCGCGGACGTCTCTGGCGTAAAGCAATGGCGTCAAGTGGCCACACGGGGCGCGCAGCGCTTCATTGAGGCGCGCCACGAGCGCCGCCCACAACGGTGCCGCCGCGCTCGTCCCTCCGCCGAGCGGTCCGTTCATCCCGGCGACACGCACATCGTATCCCGGACCAAAGTTGGCTTTGGCCGCGACATCGGGCAGACCACGACCGTCTCTGCGGCCACGAGCCGACCGCGGTACGCGCGCGCCGGCCTGCCAACTCGGTCGCCTGAACTGACGACTGACTCCCCCACCACTCTCCAACAAATGCGAGGCGAAGGTTTCGTGCCACACCGTTTCGACGGGCCTGGCGCCGCCGCGCTTCGCCGTGGTACCGCCGCATGCGAGGACGTGCGGGCTGCTGGCCGGAAAATTTGGGCACGGACGTCCGCGGCTTCGTCTCGCATCCGTCTTCGCAGCGAGATCGCGCGTTCCGTCACCGTCGTCGCCGGAGGAGTAGCAAAAGGTCACGCCGGCCAGGGCCGCCATCTGGAAGAGGTCATCGATCAGGCGCATCCATCCGGGACTGAACTCGGTTTCCCTGTCTCCCCAGCTGCATGAGACCACGGACGGACCGTCTGGCTCGCAGATGGCGTGGCTCAGGGCGTCGAACTTGCCCTGTTCCGTGTTGCTGACGCAGTACCACAACCACGCCGGCACCGGGCGCGAGTGTGGCGACCAGTTCGATGTCCATGCTCGCCTCGAGGGTCCATACGACCTCGGCGACCTGTCGCGGCGTAAAGTGCGCCGGACCTGGCGGATCCAACCCTACGCCATGTGCGACCGCACGCGGAGAGGCGAAGGCCTCTTCCATCCCGATGCTCTTCAGGCAGTCCCGAATGAGCTTCGCTGGCGCAGGCCGGTTTCGGCAGCCGCCCAGCTCCTTGATCGCGATCGGTCGCGCGGCTTGGCGCGCCGCGAGATAGTGCTGGATATCGTCAACGTAGAAACCGCCTCCGAGAGTGATGATTCCAACCGTCTGGCCCTTTCCCGTTTGCCTCGGAAAGCGATAGCGACGTGCCATCTCACGCGGGTCCACGCCGCGCCGCGCGTGCGAGGGAGCACCATCCGGCATGTCCCGACGGAACACCGGCTGGTCAGAGAGACCGAGAACTGCGGCAACATGGCGCCCCAAATCTGCCGGGATGCGGATCCTGCCCTGAAACGATCGATAGTCTCCGTGCGGGTGTTCAACCCCGAGGAATTCGACGCCGAACGCCGTCGCGAGCGCTCCGAGTGTGCCCGAAAGCACCACGGTACGGCGAGCAAGGCTCGTTTCTATGACTTCCAGGCGGTGATCGGCGGCGAAGTCAGCGACCAAATTCGCGCTCTCGGGCCGGCCGCCGTGGAATGCCGCGAGTTCCTTGCGAGTCAGGTAACGACGCTCACGCGGCAGCTGTTTCGCCATGCGGTCAATCGCTTCGAGTCGCTGCCGCTCCGTCGAGCGCGGCTTCAGCACGACGGTGACGTGCGCGCGCTGGCCTTGATCGGGTCGTTCCTTTTTGAATTGTTGCGGTTCCGGTGAAACCGCCGGCGAAAGATATCTGTACGCGGACGCCATGTTAGCGTTCCGTCTTCACGAAGTGTGGTGTCGCGGTGAGAGCGCTGTTCGACGGCGATCCGCGGGGCACGATTCGCGCCAGAAGGGCCTGCATGCTCGGCTCCGCCTCGTAAGGCCGCAAGAAGTCGTTGCGCTTCAGTAAGGCGCGGAGGATGCATAGCTTGCTCTCCCGCTCTTGCAGTGCCCGTTCGAGCCAGGCGAGCCCCTCGTTCAATTGCCCAAGGAACAGGCAGAGGATGCCCAAGTCGAATGCCGGAGGGCGATCGGTTGCAGCCAAGTCGGTCAGGATCGCGCGGGCGTCGTCACGCCGACCTGCCATCGCATAGCCCCAACCCAGGTGCGCCCGCGTCCAACTGAACAGCTCCAGAATGCGATTGCCCTCTTCGTAACGACCGAGATACCAGTACACCGTCGCCAGCATGGCCTTGGCTGGCAGGTAGTCGGGGTCGACGACCAGCGTTCGGTTGATCTGCTCGAGTGCCTCCTCGCCCCGCCCGACGAATACGAGCACCCACGCGAGGTTGCTTCCCGCCAAGGTCGATAGTGGGTCGAGTTCAACCGCCTGGCGCGCCTCTCGGAGTCCCTCGTCGGGACGATCCAGGACGAAGGTCAAGCAGATGCTGTAGAACATGTGCGCGTCGGCGTAGTTCGGGTTCAGCTCCAGCGCACGGCGGAAACACCGGTCCGCCATTGCCCAGTCCCACTCGAAGTACATCGCGACCAGTCCCATCGCCGTGTGCGCCTCCGCCAGGTCGGGATCCAGCTCCAGAGCCTTGTGGGCTGCAGCCTGTGCGCGCGGGAACGCGTCGGGTAGAAATCCGTAGGTTCCTGCTCGCGCGTAGGTCATCGCCATAGCGGCGTAGGTCCGCGCGTAGGTGGGATCAATCTCGAGTGCTTTCTGAAAATAGCGCCAGGCTTGCTGAAACGCGGGCGGCGTGAGGCGCGTGGCGGAGTGCCAGCCCTTCAAGTAGAGGTTGTAGGCCTCCATGTCGAGCGCCACTCCTCGGTGGGACGACGGCCTTGGCACCAGCGCGGGAAAGCGAGCAATCAGGGCTCGAGCCGAATCGTCCGCGATGCTCGTCTGGATGGCGAATACGCCCTCGGCCTCCGCGTCGTAGGATTCTCCCCACAACTGCGTCAAGGTTGCGGCCTCCGCCAGGCCCGCCCGCACCTTCACGCGTTGTCCTATCCGAGCGACGGTGCCCTCGAGCACGACCTCGACGCCGAGTTCGCGTCCGATCTCCGCGATGTCCTTGTCGCTGTTCTTGAATCGCATCACCGTGCGAAACGAGATCACCCGCAAGCCGCCGATCTTCGAGAGACGGATGATGATTTCTTCCGTGAGGCCATCGCTGAAGTACTCGTCCTCCTCGCTGTGGCTGCGGTTGACGAGCGGCAGGACCGCAACCGATGCGACGAAGCGGGGCTTGGTTGTAACCGCGGCGACAGCGGCGGTCGCGGCGCTGGCGAGCGTCCTACTCGGCGCGCGCAGACCCTGAACCACGTCGCGCGCCGCCGTGCAGCGGCCCTCGGGATTCTTGCTCAGCAGGCGCGCGACCAATGCCTGGAGCGCTTCCGGACATTCTGGATTCGTTTCCGTCAGCGGCGGCGGAGTCTCGGTCAGGATAGCTGAGGCGACCTCTACTGCGAGATTGCGCTGGAACGGATGCTTGCCGGTGAGCATCTGGTAAAGCACGACGCCCAGGGAAAAGAGATCGCTACGCGCGTCCAACACCTGGCCCCGCAGCTGCTCAGGCGACATGTACGCGACCGTACCGACCACGATCCCGGCGGCGGTCTGGGCCGTGAGCTCGTTTTCGGCCGCGACCAGACGCTTTGCCAGCCCGAAATCGACGACTTTGACATGGTGATCGGTTGTCAGCATGACGTTCGAGGGCTTCAGGTCGCGGTGCAACACGCCGCAGTCATGCGCCTTCGCCAACGCTTCCGCAATCTCCGTGGCGATATGGATCGCTTCCGCGGCCGGCAGGGCACCCGTGCCCAAGCGGTCCGCCAGGCTGACGCCTTCGATATATTCCATCGCAATGAATGCGATGTTATCGACCTCGCCCGCCTCGTAAACCTTGCAAATGTAGGGGTGGTCGATAGCGGCGGCGGCCCGCGCCTCCGCGACGAATCGTTCGCGCGCGGTTGGTTCGGATTGCTGCGCTGCTGTCAGGAACTTCAGCGCCACGCGCCGACCCAGCACGCGGTCATCAGCCAGATAGAGTTCTCCCATACCACCTTCTCCAATCTTGCGACTGACAAGGTAGTGGGAGAACTTCTGTTGTTCCACTGATCGGGCTAGCGTGCTGCGATGAAGATGCAGTTGGCTTCGTCGTCGTTCTTGGCCGGGGGGATGTGCGCGGCGCCGAACTGCTCGCGCAGTGCGTTGTGCAGCTCCTGACCCGTACATTCGAAGCCGTGCTTCTTGGCCAGAGCCAGCACCGACTGCAGCGCCTTATGTCCGGGTTCCCGCACTTCGGTCCGAAGCTTCGGGTCGCTGCTGACGTGACTCAGAAATGCTTTCGCTTTTTCGAGCGACATTTTCGTCTCCTGGTGCCGGTGGCAGCGGCGTACCCTGGCCAATGTTCTTCGATCAAAGGACTGAGTTGGACGCCAGGCCCGACCGAAGAGCTTCTGGCGTGCACCGTAGCGAAAAGCGCTCTGCCCTGTCAAGCGCGGATGTCAACTCAACCCTAAGGTTTTCGCGATCTCGGGATCACGGGCAATGACTCGAGCGGGCGGCACGTAGAGGGTTGTGATGCGAGAGACAGGGCAACGCGGCAAGTCTCGAAGGGGCGTCTGCAAGATGATTGGATCGCAGGCTGGGAAATTCGCGGCCTCGTACACCACGATCTCGTGTTCCGGCGGATAGAACTTCAGCAGCTCGGCCGTCAGGATCTTGAGGCCCTCGGACGGCAACCCCACGAAATCATGATGAAACTGCCCGATGACGCCGACCTGCCACAGGATGAGCGCGCTCGCCGTGTCCGGCTGCCGGCGGTGGAGCAGAAAATACGACGCTTCGAAACAGTGATACCCGATGGCGCCGGTATCCACGCCCAAATCGCAGATCAGGCAGTCTTCCGCCGAAATTCCGGGCAGCATCGACGCCTCGAAGCCGGCTTCGCGCGCGCGCCGGATGGCCTCGTGCGACAGGTGCGAGAAGATTCCAGGGTGTCCGTAAAACACCGCACACACCTGGTGTCCGCCGCGGACCTCGTCGAGGAGCCGATCGATGATGCGTTGATACGAATCCCAGCGAGTGCGTCCGTCCCCGAAATGGCCTTCGAGCGATTCCGCGCGGCCGTTGAGCTCGTGAATCCATGCGGCCGTGCCTGGATCGGAAACCACGTACAGCACCTTTTCCGATCGCGCAATCAGCGTTTTCGTCTCCAACGTCACGTGGCCGACCATCTTGATACCGGTGCCAGCGATGATGAGGCTACCCTTCATCATGACGCCCCCGGGTCTTCGTCCGCCGCGAGCGATCCGAACCAGGCGAACAAGAGCCAATCGCGGTCTGACGGCTGTTCGGTCAACAGTACACGAATCTTGGCCGGGTCTCGGCTCAAGAGCGCCTGCCGTTCCTCGTCGGATAGTTCGATCGCGGCCATCGCCGAGACCGGATCAGCTTTGAACCCTCGCGCGAAGAGCGGATCCTCGCCAAGTTGCACCAAAAGACGCAAAAAAGAATCGGACATGGTTGCTGGCAGATCGTACCACCGGACGCACCTGCTCGCTCTTTCCGGTGGATCTTCGACTCACGATCGTCGGCAGGGTGCTCCAAGCCGCTGACGTCGCCGAATGTGGCCCTACTCGCCACCGCGGGTGCACCAGCGATAAATCGTTACCCCACTGCAAGACGAGTTCTCCGTTCGGGTGAATACTTGACGACGCGGGCGCTCCCGTACCCGTCGGTGATATAGATGTCGCCTCCCGGACCGAAGGCGACGTCGGTCGGCAGATTGACATTGCTCGGACCCGTTCCTGAAACGTTCGTGGTGCCGAAGCGCAGGAGTTCGTTGCCGTCCGGAGTCAACTTGTAAACGACGTGACCCGGCGCATCGACGACCCAGATGTTCCCCTGCGGGTCGAAACGGACGGAGTGTGCGCCCACACGACGCGCATCCGGCCGGTCGCATACACGGCCGACCAAAGCGATTTGTCGGCGCTCCAATAACGCTCGGGGATCGCGGCGACTTTCCCCTCGCTGACCAGGCGGTCACCCCACGACCGCACGAACTTGCCTGCTCTCGAATTCGATGACCGGATGCGCGCCGCGGTGCAGCACCAGGATGGTGCCCCGCGGTGTGACCGCGACCGACGCCGGCTGCATGAAGTTATACGCGAGGCGGAGGAAGCGCATGGAACCGCCGTTTGAATGGCCGCCGACAGTATAAACTCTCGTCGCGATGCGAGTCTCGGCGCTGATCGTCATCATCACGTGCGTCGTCGCGGGCGTGCCGGCGCGCACGAATCAGGCCATGCCCTTCGCAGACGTCGCGCGGCCGAAGCCCGGCGAGTGGCCGACCTACCATGGAAACCTGAGCGGCAATCGATTCAGCCTGCTCGATCAGATCAACCCGAAGACGATCCATGAGCTCGCGCCGAAATGGATGTTCACGATCCAGGGAGCTCCGCGCGCGCTCCAGACGACGCCGGTTGTCATCGACGGCGTCATGTACGTCACGTCGGTCAACGAAGCGTTCGCCCTCGATGCGCGAAACGGCCGGCAGATCTGGCACTACAGCCGCCCGCGCACGGAGGGCCTGGCCGGTGACGCGGCGACCGGGATCAATAGGGGCGTTGCCGCGCTCGGCGATCGCGTGTTCATGGTCACGGACAACGCGCACCTGATCGCGCTCAACCGCGACACGGGCCAGCCGCTGTGGGACGTCGAGATGGCCGACTCGCGGCAGAACTACGGCGCGACGGGTGCGCCGCTGGTCATCAACGATCTGGTGGTGTCGGGCGTGTCGGGTGGAGACGAAGGCATTCGAGGATTCCTTGACGCTTACCGCGCCTCCACCGGTGAACGCGTCTGGCGGTTCTGGACGGTGCCCGCACCGGGTGAGCCTGGCTCAGAGACGTGGATTGGCCGCGCGATCGAGCACGGATGCGCCGCAACGTGGCTGACCGGTACCTACGATCCGGAGTCGAGGCTGCTCTACTGGCCCACGGGCAATCCGTGTCCGGACTACAACGGTGACGAGCGCAAAGGCGACAATCTGTACAGCTCCGCCGTGATCGCGCTCGAGGCGGACACCGGGCGCCTGCGATGGCACTACCAGTTCACGCCTCATGACCTCCACGACTGGGACGCGAACCAGACGCCAATGCTCATCGACACACAGTTTCATGGCGCGCCGCGCAAGCTGCTGGTTCAGGGAAATCGAAACGGCTTCTTCTACGTGCTCGACCGATTGACGGGCAAGGTTCTGCTCGCCGAACCCTTCGTCAAAAATATCACGTGGGCGACCGGAATCGGCGGCGACGGCCGCCCGCTGCTCGTGACGGGCAACGATCCGACGCATGACGGTCAGCGGGTTTGCCCGGCAGTAGCCGGTGCCACCAACTGGCCGTCGACGGCCTTCAGCCCGGTGACTGGATTGCTCTACCTATTCGCGGAAGAATCGTGCGCGATCTACACGAAGAACGATCAGTGGTGGGAAGCGGGCAAATCGTTCTACGGAGGTGCCACGCGCCGAATGCCGGGCATGGCCGGGAAAATTCTCAAAGCGCTCGACATCCAGACAGGAAAAACGGCGTGGGAAATCCAGGTCGGAGGCAGCATTCTGGGAAGCGGCCTCATCGCGACCACCGCCGGACTGATTTTCTATGGGGCTGACGACGGCTTCGTCGCAGCCGACGCCCGCAATGGGAACCGGCTGTGGCAATTCAATACGAACCAGAATTGGCGGGCGGGCCCGATGACGTATGCGTTGGACGGCAACCAGTACGTCGCCGTCGCAGGCGGCTCGAACATTCTTGCATTCAGTCTGCGGTAACCGCTGGGCTACACTTCGCGGTCAATAACCATGACGCGTGACCACCCAAAGGCAACCGTGTTTCTGCGCGTCGGCCTCGCCGTGGGATTCCTGTCGGCGGTGGCCGACCGAGTCGGATTGTGGGGACCTCACGGCGCACCGTCGGTCGCATGGGGGGATATGACACATTTCATGCGGTCGGTCGCCGCCATCAATCCTTGGTTCCCAAGCGTGTTGATTCCGCTGGTGGGATGGACGGCTACAGTCGCAGAGACAGTGCTCGGCATCCTTCTCCTGATTGGATTCCAGACGCGCTGGGCCTCGCGTTTGAGCGGATGCCTGCTGCTGGCGTTCGCGCTCGGTATGACGGCGGGCACAGGAGTGAAGTCTGCGCTCGATGCCTCGGTCTTCGCCGCAGCCGGCGGCGCGTTCATGCTCGCGACGGCCGAGCGGTACGTCTGGAGCATTGATGCGCTTATGGGAATATGACAGCAGCGGGATCAGCCGGTGCGCGGAATCGAACACGGGGAGAATCGAATGAAGCACAACGCAGTCTTGGTCGTCACGTCTCTGCTCTCGATCCTCTTGCTCACGCTTCACATTACGGACGACATCGTCCGTGGGATATCGAAGGCCGAGCCTTCAAACATTGCGCTCCTCGTCCTCGCGGTCTTCCTGTACGGGACGCTCGTGCTCGCCGAACGGCGATCGGGCCACGGCATCATGCTGCTGGTCGGGTTGTTCGCGGCAGGCATGCCCGTCATCCACATGAGGGGGGCACACTACGGCGAGATCGCCAAGTCCACGGGCGGCTTCTTCTTCGTCTGGACACTCTGGGCGCTCGGCGGACTCGGGGGCTGCACCTTCATCCTCGCGGCGCGCGGACTGTGGAGTCTGCGACGGGGCCAGCCAAGGTAGTCCATGCTCTTATCAATCCACTTGATCAGGCGAAGGGTGTGACCATGGCATCGATCGAAGGTGTATCGCGCGTTTCACCGCGAGGATCACGGGGCTCTTCTATATGCTGTATGTCGTGATAGGGGGACTCGCCGGCTTCGCGCGCCGCGGGATCCCAGCTCGACTAATCTTTCGACCTTTGGCGTCGTTGGATGTCGCCGGAAGTTTTTCTGATTTCGCCTGAATGCGTTACATCGGCGCCGTGACGGTGGGATATCCTCGTCCGCCGTGGAGGTGATTCAATGAGACGGATGACGCTACTGGTCTTGGGGATCCTGCTGATCTGCGCTTCGGCGACGACGTTCACGGACGACGGCGGGAAGCGGAAAATCGACGTGCGCCTGAGCGGCTATGAGGAGACGCTGGTCGCGCTCTCGACGACAGGGAACGGACACTTCAGGGCGCGCATCAACAAGGACGAGACTGAAATCGCGTGGGAGTTGTCCTACGGGGATCTCGAAGGGACCGTCACACAGTCCCACATCCACTTCGGCGCGCGCGCGCAGACGGGCGGCATCAGCGTGTTCTTCTGCTCGAATCTCGGGAACGGACCGGCGGGTACGCCAGCGTGCCCCGCGTCCGCACCAGAAGATAACCCTCTCACGGGGGTCTCTACCGCCGCGAACGTGATCGGTCCCGCTGCCCAGGGCATCGCGGCCGGCGAGTTCGCGGAGTTGGTCGCGGCCATCCGCGCGGGCGTCGCGTACGTCAACGTCCACTCGACGAAGTACCCGGGCGGCGAAATCAGGGCGCAGTTCCCGGGTGACCACGAAGGGGAACACGAACACCACTGAAGTCTGAGTGCGATTACCGTCGCACGTCCTCCCACCGCCGTTCGAGGGCGGGGACCATGTCGGTCAACTGCTTCGCCGCCGCCGCTGCCTGTGACGTCGGCCGGGCATCGGCGGCCTGAAGCAGGCTCAACATGAAGAGCAGCTTCTGCTGGAGCGCGACGACGGTTTCCTGCGACCTATCGACGGCTGTAATGCTGTCGTAAAGAATGTCCGGGTTTTCCGGCACTCCCGTTCCGCGAAGCGCACGCCACTGCTCTCCGCGCGCGGGCTGCTGCGCAGCGGCCGAGTCGATGGCATCGCGCAAAACCTGCAGGCGTCCGTAGCCTCGGTAGCACGCGAGCGAGAGATCGGTCTGCTCACGCAGATCTCTCTCCGCGATCGTCACGCGCGGGTCCATCCTGACGTCGATGGTTCGTTCGGCCGTCGTGCCGTTGGCCGTCAGCCGGACCGTGTATCGACCCGGATGCACGAAAGGCCCGACGGGGCTCGAGCCAGTGTTGCGATAGATCGCGGCGATCGACAGCTCGCGCCGCACGCCGTTCGGCGGTGCGTAGCGAAGATCCCAGACGAAGCGATGATGGCCTCGCTCCTTCGAGAGCGTCTGTGGCGGACGCATCCAGTAGGTGGGATACGGTAGCGTCGATGGATCGATTCGCTCGGGTTCGTCACTGCTCGAGTGGCGGCGCACGACACTCCCCTGTCCGTCGCGGATCTCCAGCGCGACCTCGCCGGTCGCAGCAGCGGGCAGATAGTAGTCCAGCACCGCTCCTTCCGGCGGGTTCTGGCCCGTGGGTTCTTCAGGCGGCAGCGGAGTGTCTGCAAACATGTTCCAGCGTACGCGCGTCGCCAGCGGAGGCGTGAAGAGGAACGCACTGCTCGCGCGCGCAGCGGCGGCGAGCTCTCGCAGCGGCGTGATGCCGTCCATCACCCAGATCGACCGCCCGTGCGTGCCGACGACGAGGTCGTCGTCGTGGATCACCAGATCGCGAACGGACGTAGCCGGCATGTTCTGTCGAAGCGACTGCCAGTGATCTCCATCGTCTATCGAGAAGTACACCTGACGTTCCGTTCCGGCATAGAGCAGGCTGGGCTGACGCGGATCCTCGCGCACGACGTTGACCGGACCCATGGCCGGCAGACCGCTCACGACTTCGGTCCAGGTCGTGCCGCCGTCGTGCGTCCGGAAAATGTGCGGCCTCATGTCGTCGCGGCGGATGGCGTTGATCGCCACGTAGGCTGTTCGCGCGTCGGCGTGCCCCGCGTCGATCTGCGACACCTTGTCCCACGCACGCATCGCCTTCGGCGTCACGTTCTGCCACGTCTTCCCCCCGTCACGCGTGACGTGCACCAGCCCGTCGTCCGTGCCCGCCCAGATGACGGCCATGTCCTTTGGTGACGGACCTACGGCGTAGATGACGCCACGGCGCGGCATCGTCTCGAGGTCAGCGGTGCGAAAATCGCCGATGCTTTCGGGGACCTCCGGCCGCTCGCGCGATAGATCGGGGCTGATGATCTCCCACTGCTGCCCGCCCGTCGTCGTCTTCCAGAGCACGTTCGTCGCGAACAGCAGCGTCTTCGGATCCGCCGGGTGGAACAGCAGTGGCATCGTCCGCAGCATGCGGTACTTGCCGGAGCGCAGCGCTTCAGGCGCGATGTTCTGCGTCTGTCCGGTCTTCCTGTTGAAGCGGACGACGCGGCCGCCGTAGACGAGATCCGGATTCAGCGGATCGGGCGCGATGTACGCGTACTCGTCGGCGCCTACTCCCATCCAGTCGCGAAACGAGATCTGTCCACCGTTGCCGCGGCTGGCGATGCCGATGGCGCCGCTCTCCTGCTGGCCGCCATAGATCCAGGTACGGAAACTGACGGTCGGTCGAGACGTGATAGAGCTGCGCAGTCGGCTGGTTGTACCAGGAGGACCAGGTCCGGCCTCCGTTGATCGTGATCGTCGCGCCCTGATCGGCAGTGAAGAGCATCACGTCGGGATGGATCGGATCGATCCAGATCCGCTGGTAGTCGTCGCCGCCGGGCGCACCTTTGAAGGACGTCCACGTGCGTCCGCCGTCCTCGGACTTGTAAGACGCCGTGCCGGCCGTGAAGACAACATCCGGGTTCTTTGGATGCACCTGGATGTCGACGTCGAGCCGCTGGTCCGAGCTCACCAGCCGCCACGTCGCACCCCCATCGTCCGATCGATAGACCCCACGATTCTGGCGCGCGGGCACGAGCGCGTAGAGGCGGCGCGAATCGCTGTCGGACGCCGCGAACTCGATCCGGCCCAGGCCGTTGGAGCTGTCCGGGAGTCCCCCACCGAGCTTCTGCCACGTCGAGCCGCCGTCCGTGGACTTGTACAGCCCGCTGTTCGATCCGGAGAAGTTGCCGTTCTCCCAGGGCGCCTCGCGGTGATTCCACAGCGCCGCGTACGCGACGTTCGGGTTCGTCTGATCGAACTCGACCTGACCCGCGCCGGTGTTTCGATCGACGAAGAGAACTTTCTCCCAGGTGCGGCCGCCGTTGACCGTGCGGAAGACTCCGCGTTGTTCGTTCGGACCGTACGGATGTCCCATCGCGGCCACGAGCACGACGTCTGGATTCGTCGGGTGGACGACGATGCGGCCGACCTGCTGGACGTCGGGAAGGCCGACATGCTGCCAGGTGCGCCCGCCGTCCGTCGACTTGAAGATTCCGTCGCCGACACCGAGGTCCGGCCGGTGTAATCCTTCGCCGCTGCCTAGATAGACGATGTCAGGGTTGGTCGCCGCGACGGCAATGTCTCCGATCGATCCCGTGGGCGCGTCGTCGAAGATCGGCCGCCAGGTACGGCCGTAGTCGTCGGTCTTCCACACGCCTCCGTTGTTCACGCCCATCAGGAAGACGCCCGGCCGCGACGGCACGCCCACGCCCCCGACCGTCCGGCTCGCACGGAAGGGGCCGATCAGTCGGTAGCGAAGCTCCTGATACAAAGAAGGGTCGAGGCCGGGTGCATTCGCAGGGCGCTGCGAAGCCATGACTGCAGTAGAGGCCGCAAGCACCGTCAGAGAAAGAATATGTGAGGCTCTCACAGCGATAGAATCCTTCATCCCCTACGTTTATGGCGCCTATTATCCCGAACCCCAAGAAAATCAGGCGCTTCCGTACTGATGCCGCATTCGAAACCTGGCTACGCCGACATCATGCTCTAGAGACGGAAGTGTGGCTCAGGATTTACAAGAAGAGTTCTGACGTGCCCACGATCACACACGCGCAGGCGCTGGATGTGGCCCCGCGATTCGCGTGAGGAGGAGCCAGGTGCACCCGCTGGTTTACCGGGAGCGAGCGCTGGACGCCGTCATCGCGACCTGGATCACCGATGCGTGGAGGGACGTCATCTTCGCCGCCCGCCGACTGGTGCGCAGCCCCACATTCACGCTCGCGTCGGTCTTGACGCTGGCGCTCGCGCTCGGCGCGAATGCCTCAATCTTCGCCGTCGTGCAACGCGTGGTGCGGAACCCGCTCCCGTATCCTGACTCCGACCGGTTGATCGAATTGGATCACGGTGCGCAGCGTCTGAATCTGCCATCCGGCCTGGGCATGACCCGTGGTCTCTACTATCAATATCTGAGTCGCTCGCGCACGCTCGAAGGCGTCGCGCTCTACGCGGTGGACGATCTGACGCTCACGGGCCGCGGAGATCCGGAACGCATTCGAGTGGCGCGCGCAACGACGACGCTCGCGGCGGTGATGCGGGTCTGGCCGGCGCTCGGACGCTGGTTCAGAGACGAGGAAGGCCTCCCCGGCGCCTCACGAGTGGCCGTGCTCTCGCACGGGCTCTGGACGCGGCGATACGGCCGCGACTCCGGCGTCGTGGGCCGTCCCCTGATACTCGCGGGCGTGCCGATGGAAGTGATCGGCGTGATGCCGGCATCCTTTGCGTTCCCCGATCCACGGGTCGACGTGTGGATCGCCGAGGCCATCACGCGGTCGATGGGTTTCGGCATATGGACCTTCAAGGGTGTGGCGCGGTTGCGCGACGGCGCGACCGTTGCCGACACGCGCGCGGAACTGAACAGCCTGATCGGTGACTTGCCACGAGCGTTTCCTGGCGACGTAAATGCCTCGGGAAACGGGGACGAAATCAAGCTGTTCTCGACCGCGCGAACGCTGAAGGAAATGACGGTTGGAGACGTCGCCCGCGGGCTTTGGATCCTGCTCGTTTCGGTGGGGTTGGTCTTGCTGGTCGCGTGCGCGAACGTCGCGAACCTCTTCCTGGTGCGCTCCGAGGCACGCCAGCGTGAAGTCGCGGTCCGCGTCGCGCTCGGTGCAGGCCGCCTCGGCATCGCACGGTACGTCTTCGCCGAGAGTGTCTTGCTCTCCATGGTGGGCGGCCTCATCGGATTGGCTCTCGCCTGGGGCGCCGTGCGCGTGCTCGTGACACTTGGCCCCACTACGCTGCCGCGCCTCGGGGAAGTCCACTTGGATAGGGTCGCCGTTGCCTACACGTTCGTGCTGAGCCTGCTGGCGGCGCTGATATTCGGCGCGATTCCCCTGTGGCGCGGCACTCCGGTCGCCGCGTCGTTGCACGAAGGTGGGCGCAGCAACACAGCGAGCCGGAGTCGCCACCAACTCCGTCAGTTGCTCATGGGTGGGCAAGTCGCGCTTGCGCTGGTGCTTCTGGTGGCGTCCGGTCTCATGGTCCGTAGTTTTCAGAAGGTGCGTGCAGTGGATCCCGGCTTCGACGCATCATCCGCGCTCACATTCAGCGTCGGATTGCCCGATCGCAATTACTCCACTCGACGTGCGACCGTCGCGGCGCATCAGGCGATTCTCGATCGGCTGTCGACGCTACCAGGTGTCAGGGCTGTCTCCGCATCGACGTGCCTACCGCTCGCCGCCGGCTGTGTCGGCGGCAACACCGTCCTCGTTGAGGGCCGGCCTGTCCCGCCAGGCACGATGGCGCCGATCGCGCTCTTCCGCGCGGTCGCCGGTGGTTACTTCGAAGCGATGGGAATCCGGCTGCTCCGCGGCCGCGGCATCGAACGCGGTGACATCGATCGGAGCGACCCTGTAGTCGTCGTCAACGAAGCGTTCGCGAAGACATTCTTTCCGAATCAGAGTCCGATCGGCGAACATGTGGCCTCCAACCGCCCACCGGCGCGACCTGGGGAAGAGCCGAATCTCACGTGGCTGACGATCGTCGGCATCGTCTCGAATACGCCGACCCGTGCGCTGGCCGACCCCAGTCCGCCTTCGCAGTTGTTCATGCCGATGTCTATCGCCGGCGGACCAGATTTCCCGGTGTCCTCGCTGGTTGGACCGAACACGTCGACGATGAGCTACGTTGTACGATCCACAATCTCGTCGTCCGAGCTGATGCCGCTCGTGCGGCGTGCAACAGACTCCGTCGATCCTGAGCTAGCCCTTGCGCAGGTGCGCACGCTGCAGGACACGCTTGACCGCGCGTCGGCACAGATGGCGTTTACGATGGTTCTACTGGCGATTGCCGCCAGCGTCGCACTGATGCTCGGCGTGATCGGCATCTACGGCGTGATGTCATACGTCGTGACGCAGCGGACGGGAGAGATCGGCGTGCGGCTTGCGCTTGGCGCGGAGCCCGCAAGTGTTTCGCGGATGGTTGTGCGGCAGGGCGGTCTGGTGGCGATTGCCGGGATCACAATCGGCCTTGCGACTGCGCTGGCCGGCAGCCGTCTGATCGAGTCCCTGCTCTACGGCGTCAGCTCCCGCGACCCGCGCGTCTTCGCCATCACGACCGTGACCCTGCTCGCAGTCGCGCTTCTCGCTTGCTGGCTGCCGGCCCGCCGCGCCGCGCGCCTCAACCCGCTTGACGCCTTACGCGCCGACTAATCCGGCATCTCCGACCGTTGAGCATGGGAAGTAGAATCCTCGCCTATGCCGTTCAGAGACACTCACCGTGCCGCATTGAGTTCCATCATCGCCGTGGTGATCACCATGGGGCCTGCGCTCGATGCAGGCCAGACCGGCGTGCAATCGGTGCAATACCGGTCACTCGAGGGCGTGGAGTATCGCTCGCTTCCCGACACGGACGCCGTCAAAAGCGCGCGGGCCGCTCTCGAGGCCGACCCGCGGAACATTGCGCGCATCATCGACCTCGGCGTCGCCCAGTCCGGCGCGCGGCAGTTTCGCGAAGCCATCGCGACGTTCACGCGGGGGCTCGAGATCGAGTCGAACAACGCGCTGCTTCTCCGATGGCGCGGGCATCGATATCTTTCCATTCGTGAATTTGATCGCGCGTTCGCGGATCTCACGCGCGGCGCCGCCATCGACAGCACGATCTATGGAATCTGGTACCACCTCGGTGTCGTCCAGTACGTGCGCGGAGACTTTGCCCAGGCGGCCGCATCGTTCGCCAAGGCTCAGCCCATCGCCCCGGACGCCGGCGAACTGGCGGGTTCCACGGACTGGTTGTGGATGTCGCTCAGCCGAGCCGGGCGCGGCGCGGAAGCGAAGGCGATGCTCGATCGGCGGCCGGATTCGAAACCTGTGACTAACGCGTACACGCGGCGCCTGCAGCTCTATCGTGGCGAGATCGGTCCGGAAGCCGTGATCACACCAGCGGATACAGACGACGTACAGGTCGCCACGCTCGCCTACGGCCTTGGCAACTGGTACCTCCTGCGGGGCGACAAGGCGCAGGCGCGCAGGTGGTTCGAGCGATCGATCCAGTCGGGCGGTTGGCCCGGGTTCGGCTTCATCGTGTCGGAGGTGGAGCTCCGGCGGCTTCGTTGAGGTCGTCGGCACCCAGGCGCGCAGTTCGAGGTGGATGCGATATCGAAGCACTAGGGTGCGATTGAAGGCCAATCGTGGTTCGAAGCTGTACCAGCGCAACCAGCGAGAGCTCTGTGCCTTGGACCGGCCATGAGCTGTTCATCGCGTTTCGCCGCCTCTCAGTGAGTGCCGTTGTATTCCCTGACCTTAGTTGAATCACAACGCCTTCAGGAACGCGACGAGATCGGCTCGCTCCTGATCGGTGAAGACAAAGCCCAGGTGTGTCTCGTAGTGGCGCACGACATCGTCGAGTGTCGCGGCGATGCCGTTGTGGAAGTAGGGCGCCCGTGCCGCGAGCGCGCGCAGCGTCGGTGTCTTGAAGCGGCCGAGATCGCTCCAGAGACCGGTCACGTTGCCGCGGCCCGTGTCGGTCAACTGCCGCTCTTCGCCCGTTGCGCGGTTGCGGAGGGTGTAGAGAGGCAGATCGGGCGTCCGCACCTCGGCTGACGCCGTCCGAATGTCGAACAGCAGGTTGTCGATGTTCGTCCCGTTGTTCACGGAGTTGTGACAGGCGTTGCAGGTGCGGCCGCCGGGGTTGGGACTGTTGAACAGCTCCTGCCCGCGCGCGATCTGCGCGCGACCCGGGACTCGGGAATCAATCCACGCGTCGAAGAGATCGAACCGCCCCGCGGCTCGGGTCATCCGCGAGAGCTCTTCCGCGCCGCCGCGCGCCCCGCGGGCGTCGAGGGGCCCGGCCGTGAACGAGACGGCTTGCGCCGTCGAGAGCGACGTCTCGAAGTTGACGATGTCGGTGATCACCTGGGTCGGGGCTGCCTGCCCCTGCTGAGCGCCGGTCACGTTGCGCGTCGCCTGATTCGTGAGCCCCGCGAGCTGATCGGTGCCGATGGTGTTGCCGCCATCCCAGTTGACGGTCGCGCTGCCAAGATGGAAGTTGATCGTCGGCATGACGCGCCGCCATTGAACGATCAAAGAGGAATTTGCGAAGCCGTGCGGATCGTCGACGGCGACGACGTCCCACTCGCGCTCGGCGCGGGGCGGGCCCCCGCGCCGGAACACGCCACGAGTCAACAGCATGCTATAGCCGGCCCGCCGCGCCTCGACGGTCGAGAGATCCGCCGCGGGGTTGTCGGCATCGAGCGGATTGAAGAGGGGATGCGTGCCGTCGGTCTGCGCGAACAACAGCCCGACGGTGCCCGGATTGATGCTCCACGCATTCTGCGCGGTGTGGCAAGTCGAGCAGGACCGGCCGTTGGTGCCCTGCGGCTGGAAATACTCGCCAGTGAGATCGACGAAGCCGCGCGTGGAAAACGTGGTCGAGATTCCGTTCGGGTTGAGATGAGGGAAGTTGTTCGGCAGAAACGTCAGGAAATCCGGCCCGCCTCCGGCACGGACGCTGGTGGTCGCCGCCAGGCCGGCCACGAGCGTCACCGCCACGACCGTCACAGGTATGTGTCTACCGAAAATAGGCCGACCTGTCTTCAACATCGGACGTTCCTCCAGTTGCCCGTTACCGGGTTTCAAGCAGTAGGAAGAAGCGCCGAATAAGCTTTCAGCCGGCCGCTCGGGCGGCAATTCGTGCGACGTAGAGCCCTCGATCGCTCAGGCCCTTGGGATCGTGGTCGGCCTCGAGGCCCGCGCGTCGAAAGGCCTCGAGCATCTCCGCTGTGGTGAAGAGGCCAAGTTCGTGCACTTCACTGGCGCGGCGAGTACCGGATGCGTCGGTGATCTCGTAGTCAAAGTGCAGCCGGGACAGACGTCCGTCGACCTCGACGCGAGTCACGCGGCTGACGCGCACACCGCCGGACTCGCCGGCATGATGCGCGACGCGCGCGGGATCGAGGATGCCGGGCGCCATCCATGGCTCCACAAGCAGCACGCCGCCAGGCGCCAAATGTTTCCGAAAGCAGGTCAACGCCGCTTCGACGCGCTCGAGCGTCCGGAGATAGCCGATTGAGCTGAACAGGCACAGGACGGAATCGGTACTGCCGCCCGAGTTGAAAATTGCACATGTCGGCCTCGAAGAATCGGCCCGCAGGATGTTTTCCAGTTGCGATGCTCACGAACGTCGCATTGAGGTCCAGGCCATCCACCGAGAACCCGGCAGCCGACAAGAGCCGCGCGTGCTCGCCAGTGCCGCAGGCGACGTCAAGAATCGTGTAGCATCGAGGATTGATCTGTCGCAACACGCTCGCGATCTGCGACGCTTCGAGCGCATAGTCCTTGAAGGAGTAAATGAGGTCGTCAGTACTCCGGAGCGGCGTTGAACATCTATGGCACACGGCCGTCCTGCTCAGACAGCCCTCGGTCGCCCAGCGATGTACCTGTTTATCACGTACGCTTTACTCTCTCAACGAGCAATGAGCTCGAGATGTTGTCTTCCGAGCCCCGTTCTCGGTCCCTGCTCAGCCCTTCCCCCTTCGACAGAAACGTCGATTGAGGAAGGGACGTTCGAAGCAACACGCTCAAGTTCACCCTCCAGCGCGACGGCGAGAACACGTTCACCGTCGACTGCATTAGATCGCTAGTCGAGAACCCGATTTCATTCTCGTGCACGGCCGACCCAGACCGACACCGGCGAGTGCATGGTCACGCGCCAGAAATAAGCGCCGCGAACGCGCGATCGAGCGCGCTCTGCGCCGCCGCCAGCCGGCGGCGCTGCGCGGCGACCCACTCGACGTCCGCCGCGAGCCGCGTCTCCCCTTCCGACAGCATCCGCTTCACTTCGTCCGGCTGCGATCCGCCGAGGCCTCGGCGGCTGAGAACGATGTACGTCGGATCGAAGGCGTGCCGCAGCTGCGTCGCGTTGAGCGGGAGCTTCTCCCCCGTCACCTCCTTGTAGATCCGCACGGCCTCCTGATACGGAATGTCCTTCGGCACCAGGTTGTGCCCGCGCCCGTACGTGGTCAGCTCTGAGGCGAAGTGATGGCCGATGCGGAACGGCACGTCGCACTCGCGCAGCAGCATGTCGGCCACCTCCGTCATCGTCGAGTAGTCGGCGTTGACTTCGGCGAGCGCGCGCGCGGGATTGATGATCAGGTTGTCGAGGACCGTGCTGAACGCGCGGTACATGGTGCGGGCACGATCCGTGGTCTGCACGACCGGGCCCTGCCGGCGATAGTCGTAATCGCCAACCGACGTGTTGTGCGCGAGGAGGAACACGCGGCCGGCGTCGCTGACGACGGTGCTGCTCACCTCGCGCAGCCCGGTGATCACGTTCGGGTTGCGCTTCTGCGGCATGATGCTGCTGGCCGTCGTCAGCCCCTCGCCCTCCTTGATCATGATCCACGGCGTCGGCTCGTGGTACTGAATCAGCAGATCCTGGCTGAATTGTCCGACGTGGAGCGCGGAGGTCGCCAGCACGCTCACGAGCTCCGTCGCGAAATCGACCGACGACATGTGGTTCGCGTCGTACGAGTTCTCGACCACGCCGTCGAAGCCGAGAAGCGTGGCGAGGCGCGCGCGATCGAGCGCGAACCCCGACGTCGCCAGCGCGGCGGCGCCGAGCGGGCTGCGGTTCACGCGCGCGTACGACGCGCGCAGCCGCTCGCTGTCGCGATCGAGCGCCTGCGCGGTCGCCGACAGGTAGTGCGCGAGCGACGTCGGCTGCGCCTGCACATCGAGCGTGTACGCCGGCACGATCGTTTCGAGATGCCTGCCGGCGAGCGCCAGCAACTTCGTGCGTGATTCGTTGAGCGCCTCGAAGTCGGACAGCAGCGCCTCGCGCGCGTAGTCGCGTTGGTAGGTGGACTCGATGTCCTGACGGCTGCGTCCGGTGTGCATGCGGGACGCGTCGGGGCCGGCGGCGGCGATCACCATCGGCTCGAAATCGAAGTAGTCGGTCGGCCGCGGCGCCCCGGGAACCGCCTGACTGTCGATCGCGGTGCGAATGCCCTTGGCGATCCGCGAGGCGAGTGGCCGCGGGACGATCCCGGTCTCGGCTAGCATGACGATCGACGCCTTGTTAATCTCGCCGATGAAATAGAAGGTGTCGTGCGGCGGCGCGGCGCTCTGCGCGCGGGCCGCGACGACGGTCACCGCCAGCCCCGCCACGACCACGCCGATCGCATGCAGCTGTTTCATAGCGGCTCATCTTACCGCCGCCGGGCGGATTTCCTGTAGGTAACGGGAGACGGCGTAGCGTTTAGCAACGTCGCGGCCCACCACTCCGCCGGGCGCAGGGTCTCACGGCACCCTCCTGCCGCGAACATCCGCTTGCCAGAGAATTATTTACTCAGTATTGTTTAGTAAATGGCGACGCGCGAGTTCCTCGGCGGGTTCGAGCTTCTCGTCCTGCTCGCGTTGATTCGCCTCGGCGACGATGCCTACAGCGTTCCGATCTCCGACGCCATCGAACAGAGTAGCGGTCGAGAGGTTGCGATCGGGACCGGCGTCCCCCAACTCCATGGAGGAACCCCATGAGCGCTGCCCCACCGCCCCGTCTTGCCAGCTGGTTATTACGGCGACTCGCGGACGGTCCGACGCGCGAATCTCTCATCGGCGACATCGATGAGCAGTTTGCACGTGGACGGACATCGTCTTGGTATTGGCGGCAAGCCTTGTCGGCCATTCTCGTCGGCGTCGCCAGAGGTGTTCGCCACCACAGGCCACTCGTGATTCGCTCAGTCATTCTCACGTGGGGCATCGTGATCGCATGGGTTGAGTCCACCTGGATGCTTTATTTGTGGGTGAGCGACAAGTGGGTCTATGCGCGGGCCAACAGCTCGGTCATTCTCTTTGAATTCTGGATCCCGTTTGGCGGGGGACTCTGCCTCGTTTGGTGCGTGGGCTCCGCAATAAGTGGTTGGATGAACGCGCGTTTATCCGATGGCAATCGGGCGACGCTGATTATCTGCATGCTCGCTGAAGTCCCGTTGTCCCTGTGGTGGACCCGGCACTTCTGGCTTTACGGCGAGTTCACGACGAGGGCCGGCCCGAGACTCTGGGTACCCAATTATCTATGGGCGACCGTCGTACTTTTCGGCATGCCGACGGCCACCATCCTCGGCGGTTTTTGGGGCGCTCGCGACGCTTCACTTGAACGACGAGCTTGGTGATTTCTGTTCGACGCCTGCATGCGATCTGAGCTGCCCTTCAGGAAGTAGATCGTTTCGTGCTGATGGTGATGGATGTGGAGGGGCGGACCGCTGTTGGGTTCTTCGTGATCTTCGTGCCTTCGTGGCGGATCTCGGAACGACTGTTATGGCCCCGCGCCTCCGCCGGTCATCGAGTGAGAGCCTTCAGGGGATCAGTGCGGGAGCTTCGGGCGAAGCCTTCCGTAGGTCCACGTGCCGACGAGCGAGCTCAGAATCGCGACCAGCATGACGGGCACACCCGCCCCGACCAGCGCAACGAGCGGACCCGGGCAGGCTCCCGTCAACGCCCATCCAAGACCGAACATCGAGCCGCCTGCCAGATAGCGCACGCCGGAGCCGACCGTCTTCGGCTCCAGAGCCAGTGGTTGTCCGTCCGCGCTTCGCAGGCCGAGCCGTTTGATCATCAGCAGTGAAATCGCGGCGGTGACGACCGCCGCGCCAATGATCCCATACATGTGGAAGGCCTCGAACCGGAACATCTCCTGGATGCGGAACCACGACACGACTTCCGCTTCCACCAGGAGGAACCCGAACGCGCCGCCGAGGGCAAAATACGGAACGAGTGTCGTCGGGTTCATCGGGTCACCCGAGAATCATCGGCAGCACGAAGTAGGTGGCGATTACACCGCCGGCAAAGAACCCGCCCACCGCGAGGAGTGACGCCGGCTGGAAGTCGGCGAGGCCGGCGATCGCATGCCCCGAGGTGCATCCGCCGGCGTACGCCGTCCCAATCCGACCAGGAATCCGCCGACGACCATCGAGGCAAAGCCTTTGACCGTGAAGATCGAAGACCACGCAAACACTTCACGCGGCGCCAGGCCGGTCAGATCGTTCGGCCCGAGCTGATGCAGCGCCGCGACCGTCCCGGATGAGATCGCGACCGTCAGCGGCGGCGCCAGCTGCTACGCCGCGACCGCTCCGACGAAGATGCCCGCCAGGAACGCGAGGTTCCACCTGCCCTGCTTCCAGTCGTGCTTGAAGAATTCGATGCCGCCTGGGGCGACTGCCGCACACACATCTCGGAAGTTGCTGGAGATTCCGAACGGTTTGTTGCCGATGAGCAAGAGTGCCGGAACCACGAGCCCGATGAGCGGTCCGGCGATGTACCAAGGAAGCGGATGTACTGATTGACGATGAGTATCGCATGAGCGGCATGGTATAAAGGCAGTCCCTTCGAACCTTGACATGCCGCTCAGTGGTCGCCGCGAATTCCTGAAGCGCGTCGGCTCGATGGGGCTCGGCCTCGCGTCGGCCGATCTGGGCCGAAGCCAGGCGGTGAAACGTGGCGCCGCTCGGCACCTCACCATCCTGCACACCTCAGACATTCACGCCCAGCTCGAGATCCACGACGAGTTCTTCTACGAGGACGGCAGACCCAGCTTCAAGCGCAGAGGCGGCTTTGCCACGCTGCGGACGATGATCGACGCGCTGCGGCGGGAGAATCCGCAGCGCACGTTGGTGGTGGACGGCGGCGACTGCTTCCAGGGCAGTGCGGTCGCGGCGCTGTCGAAGGGGCAGGCGATCATCCCTCTCATCAACCGGATTCGTTACGATCTCGTGCTGCCCGGCAACTGGGAGGTGGTCTACGGCAAGGCGATGCTGATCAAGGACATGAACGCCTATACGGCCGCCAAGGTCTGCGCGAACATGTTCCACTCCGACACCGCCGACGCGTCGCCACTTTTTCCGCCCTACCAGATCTTCGATCGCGGCGGCATCCGCGTCGGGTTTGTCGGCTACAACGATCCGCTCACGCCAATCCGACAGTCTCCCGCCTACTCGCGCGGGATCACGTTCACGCGGCCCGAACGGGATCTCGCCAACTACGTGAGAGTCCTGCGCCGAGAGAAGGGGTGCGCCCTCGTCTTCGTGATCTCGCATCTGGGGCTCGCGCAGCAGCTCAACCTGGCCAACCAGGATTGCGCGGACGGCGTCGACTACATCCTCGGCGCCGATACGCACGAGCGCGTCCGTGAACCGCTGCAGGGGATGTTTTGCAAGGTCACCGAACCCGGTGCGTTCGCGTCGTTCATCGGTAAGCTCGACCTGGTCGTCGAGAACGGCACGATCAAGGAGCAGACCTACGCGCTGCTCGACGTCGACCCCGAGCGGTATCCCGAAGATCGGGAGATGAAGAGGATGGTGGCGGCGGCGCGCGAGCCGTACCGTCCGGAAATCAGCAAGGTGATCGGCAGGACGCGCACACCGCTCCTGCGCTACTACGTAATCGAGACACCGATGGACAACCTCATCACCGACGCGTTGATGTGGAAGTTCGAGACCGATTTCGTCGTCTCGAACGGGTTTCGCTTCTGTCCGCCTCTCGTGCCGCCCGCCGGCGGCGAAGCCGAGATCACGAACGAGTATCTGTGGAGCATGCTGCCGGTCGAATCGGCGATCAAGGCCGGCGTCGTGACCGGGCGGCAGATCATCGACTGGCTGGAGAGCGAATTGGAGAACGCGTTCACGACGGACGCCACCCGGCGCTTCGGTGGATGGTTCATCCGTTACAACGGGCTGTTCGTGAAGTTCACGATCGGCAACCGGCCGGGCGAGCGCGTGCGGGAGGTGACGGTGAAAGGCCAGCCGCTCGTCGATACCAAGAAGTACACGGTGGTCGGCTGCGAACGGGAAGGCGATCCCGACGACACCGTCTGTCGGATCGTCGGCGTGACTGAGCCCCGTCGCCGCGATGTCACCATCCACCAGGTGGTGACCGAATACCTCGCGCTACACTCCCCCGTGTCGCCGACGATCGAGGGACGCGCCGTCGCCACAGACGCACCTCCGGACCTGCTGTCTCAGGTCGAAGGAACCAGCTACAGGTTTCGGTAAACACATTGCGACGCATCGGCACTATCTTGTTCATCGCGTCGAACGCCGACCATCCGGTTAACAGGTCTGTTCAGCCGGGGAGGCCTAACAACCCTCCCCAGTTCCAGCCAGCAGAAATCACGGTGAACGTAGCAATCGCAGCTCGGATTGAAGTCGCGCACATCGGCGCACCACGCTTCGCGTGACCGGTCCATGCGTGAAAGAATGGGGCCGGAGGAGATCGCGTGACTATCAAGGTCTTCGAAAACAAAGTCTCGCTGAGCAGAGCCGCAGCCGAAGAAGCCGCGACTGCGCTGCGTCGAGCGATCAAGGATCGCGGGCGGGCGCGCATCATCGCCGCAACCGGCATGGCCCAAGTCGACTTCCTGCAGAATCTGACGAGTGCGGACGGCATCGATTGGCATCAGGTGGAGATGTTTCACCTCGACGAGTACGTCGGTCTCCGTCATCCCATCCGGCCAGCTTTCGAAAATTCCTGCGCGAACACCTCATCGACAAGACAGGGATGACGCTTTCATTTCCTCGACGGCGACGCCGATCTCGACAAGGTCCTCGCCGACACCGCGGCGGCGCTGCGCGCCGCCCCCGTCGACGTCGCCTTTGTCGGCATCGGGGAGAACGGCCATCTGGCGTCTGTTACCCATGAATCCGACCATTTCTATGGTCTACTCATCCCTCCGTGACGACTCACCGCGCCAGACTCTCGGGCAGGACATCGAGAGCGGGCTGTTGCACGCGACTAAAGCGTGAGAGAGGGTGTGATTGACACCCGAGCGGTGGCACCGGACTTCCCAGCTGTATCACGCGGCGCTGGCGCGCGACGAGAGCCAGCGGGCAGCGTTTCTGAGGGAGGCGTGCGCCGGTGACGAAGCGCTTCGTCACGAAGTCGCATCATTGCTCAGCCAGGGCGGTGGGGAAAGTTTCCTGGAGGCTGGGGCGTTTGCGCAGGCGATGAAATTGTTGGCAGACGGGCACGGTCTCTCCACGGTGAGCCGCCCCGAAGCCGACCGGAGGCCACGCGCACGCGCTCCGTGGTGGATCCATCTCTGCGCTGCGCTGTTCTTGGGCTACTTCGGCTTGTTGATTTTTTCGATTTTCAACACGGTTAGCGTAGGCATTGGCATTGAGAGTGCCGGAGCGAACGGCCTGATCGTCGCGAGGGTGACGGCCGGCTCCGAAGCCGAGCACGCGGGTGTTCAGCGGGGCGACCGGCTCGTGGCGATCAATGGTCGCTCGCTTCACACCGCGCGCGAGCAGCGCGCGTTCACCGCCAGCGCGAGCCCGGGCGAGCCAAGCACGTGGTTCTTCGAGCGCTCGGGCCGTCAATTCCCCGTCACCGTCGTGCCTCGTCGAGTTGTGCTTCTACCGGCCCCCCGTCTTCTGCCGAACCTTGTCGGCCTTCTTGCCTCGCTCATTTTCTCCTTTGTCGTGATCTACAGCCGACCCGACGATCGCGTCGCCAGACTCGGCGCACTCCTGCTTGCGTCAATCGGGTGCGCGTCGGCGCCCATCTGGCCAAGCGGCCTGGCAGGGACATGGCGTCATCTGCCTGTTCTTGTCGGCGCGCTGCTGTGGCCCGCCTGCATCAGCTCGGTCGCGGTTGGGCCGATCATGTTCAGCTTTTTTGCAGTGTTTCCACGAACCGTCATCCACCGCCGGTGGATCTGGATCGCCGCGCTCACGCCGGCGGCGATCGTCACCGCATGGGTCGGGGCCTATTTGATGTTGGTCGTCTACCAGCCGGAACGTTCACTCGACCTTTATCAGCCCGACTGGTTCACCGTCGTCGGTCCGTTGAGCTTTCCGGCGTACTTCGCAGCCGGCATCGCCATGCTCGTCTGGAACTATCGCCGGTTGACGGACTTGAACGAGCGACGCCGCATACGTCTGCTCTTCTTCGGGATTGCGGCCGCTGGCGCCGGTTTGCTTTACGTCGTCGTCGCCATAGTCGTCACCGACCTCGGACTCCGGTCCGGCCCCATCTTCCTGTTCGCAGGCCCCAGTTTCGTGATCGCAGGGCTGCTGTTCCTGGCACTACCCTGCTCTTTTGCTTATGCGATCGTGACGGAGAGGCTGTTCGATATCCGGATCATCATTCGGCAGGGTCTTCAGTACGCGTTCGCACGGCGGTCGATCCTGTTGCTCGTGCCCGCGCTCATGGCGGGGCTCGTCGTTGATCTGGTGGTACACGCCGAACGGCCGCTCATCGACATCATCCAGGTGCACGGCTGGGTGTATGCGACGCTGGGGGTACTGGCCGCTCTGGTCTACCGGAATCGCGATGCGTGGATGGCGTCGCTCGACCGCCGATTTTTTCGTGAGCGCTACGACGCCCATCAGATTCTGAGACAGGTGGTCGACGACGTGCGGGCCGCGGCCGGGCTCGACACCGTGGCGTCGGTGGTGGTCTCGCGCATGAGCGCCGCGTTTCATTCCACGTTCTGCGCGCTGCTGGTGTGCGAGCCACATCAACGCCGCTTTCACGTCCTGGCCGTCGCGCCCGACACGACTCACGTACCGCGACTGACCCGAGACAGCAAGCTGGTCGGCCTCGTGCGAGTACTCGGAAAGCCGATCGATTACTCCAGCTCGCCAGGTTTGTTCGACAACGAACTGCCGGCCGAAGACGCAGTGGCTGTTGGCGCGGCTCGGGTCGATCTGGTCGCGCCAATCGTGACAGGGGCGACCCATCAGCCCGAAGCGTTGCTCGTGCTCGGGACGAAGCGCTCTGAAGAACCCTATGCTCAGGACGATCGCGAGCTGGTGACCTCGGTGGCTGCGAGCCTCGCGGTGCTGCTGGAGCGGCGACCGGAAGAGGGCGAGACCGACGATTCCTTCGTCGAGTGCCCGCGGTGCGGGGCCTGCGTTGGAAGTAACGCGAGCCGATGCGCGGAGGATGGGACGTCGCTCGTCCGAGTGAACATTCCACGGGTCCTCGGTGGGCGCTATACGATTCACCAGCGGCTCGGGCGTGGCGGAATGGGGACCGTGTACGAGGCGCACGACGCCGCGCTGGAGCGGCGCGTAGCGGTCAAGGTTATTCGAGACGAGATGGCCGGTAGCCCAGAGATGGCCGACCGATTCCGTCGCGAGGCACTCGTGGCCGCAAGCTTCGCACATCCGAACGTCGTGACCGTTTACGACGTCGGTATCACCGACAATGCCCGCGGATATTTGGTGATGGAGTTATTGAAGGGCGCGACCTTGAAGGAAACGCTGCGGCGTGAGGGTCACCTGACGCCGTCACGCGCGCTGCACGTCATGCGTGGAGTCTGTCAGGCCATCGATGCCGCGCATCGCCGTGAACTTGTTCACCGCGACTTGAAGCCCGACAACATCTTTCTCACCAAGGACGACATCCCGAAGGTACTGGATTTCGGGATTGCGAAGTTCGTCCGGTCGGCGCTGGACTCGGTGGCTCTCACTGCGACCGGAGCCCCGGTCGGAACGCTCGGGTACATGTCGCCGGAACAGATTCGTGGTGGCGCGCCAAGCCCGTCGTGGGACCTCTGGGCGCTCGGGGTCGTTGCCTACGAGATGCTGGCGGGCAGACGCCCATTTGCGGACACGGGCTCGGTTCACTTGTTTGCCGAGGTGGCAGGAGAAACCTGGATCCGCCTGGCCGGCGGACCGCTGGAGCTTCCTCCAGCGCTGGATTCGGTGTTCGGTCGCGCCTTCGCACTCGATCCCGCCGAGCGGCCGTCTGGCGCGCTCGTCTTCATGGGAAGCCTGGAGCAGGCGATCGGCGGGTAGCCGATTGCGCTGCTCTCGGCCGCAAGAAGCTCGGATTGAAGTCGCGCATATCAGCGCACCACGCTTCGCGTGACCGGTCCATGCGTGAAAGAATGGGGCCGGAGGAGATCGCGTGACTATCAAGGTCTTCGAAAACAAAGTCTCGCTGAGCAGAGCCGCAGCCGAAGAAGCCGCAACTGTGCTGCGTCGAGCCATCAAGGATCGCGGGCGGGCGCGTCTCATCGCCGCAACAGGCATGGCCCAAGTCGACTTCCTGCAGAATCTGACCAGTGCGGACGGCATCGATTGGCAGCAGGTGGAGATGTTTCACCTCGACGAGTACGTCGGTCTCCCGTCGTCCCATCCGGCCAGTTTTCGAAAATTCCTGCGCGAACACCTCATCGACAAGACGGGGATGACTCGCGTTCATTTCCTCGACGGCGACGCCGATCTCGACAAGGTCCTCGCCGACACCGCGGCGGCGCTGCGCGCCGCCCCCGTCGACGTCGCCTTTGTCGGCATCGGGGAGAACGGCCATCTGGCGTTCAACGATCCGCCGGCGGATTTCGAGACCGAGGAGCCCTTCCTGATCGTGAATCTCGACGAAGCGTGCCGCAATCAGCAGGTCGGCGAGGGATGGTTCAAGGATCTATCCGAAGTTCCCCGTCAGGCTATTTCGATGTCGGTTCGTCAGGTCCTCAAGGCCAACCAGATCATTGCCGTCGTGCCGGACGCGCGCAAGGCCCCTGCGGTCAAGCTTTGTCTGGAGGGCGACATCCGGCCGATGGCGCCGGCGTCAATCCTGCGAAACCATCCGGCGACGACCGTGTATCTCGACAAACACTCCACCGCGCTGCTCAACCCCGCGACGATTTCTGCTTATACCGCGACCGGATCTCGGTGACCGGATCACACGCCCGTCCGATTCCTGCGCTCCGCTGGTGGATTGGCGCGGTCTTGTTTGCGTCGACGGCGATCAACTACATCGACCGCCAGACGCTCTCGATCCTGGCGCCGTATCTGAAGCAGGATTACGGCTGGACCAATACGGACTACGCCAACATCGCCATCGCCTTTCGAGTGAGTTACTCGCTCGGGCAGACGCTGTGGGGGCGGCTGATTGACCGTATCGGGACGCGGCGCGGCCTGACGATCGGTGTGATGTGGTATCCCTCATCTCGGTGCTGACGTCGCTCGCCAATGGATTGACCAGCTTTACCGTCTGCCGCTTTCTGCTGGGCGCCGGCGAGTCGGCCAACTGGCCCGGTGCCAGCAAGGCCGTGTCCGAGTGGTTTCCCAAGCGCGAGCGCGCCCTCGCAACGGCACTCTACGACAGCGGGTCCTCCATCGGGGGAGCGGTCGCGCCGTTTCTGATCCTGCCGGTGTAATTTCGCTGGGGATGGCGCGCGGCGTTTGTGATTCCGGGCGTGCTCGGGTTCGTGTGGCTGGTGGTCTGGCGGAGAGTCTATGCCCCTCCCGAGGAGCACCCGCGCGTTGGCGAACGCGAGCGACAGTTGATCCTCGCCGACACAGCGGAGGGCGAGACCACGAAGTCGGAGGGGCTCGGCTGGCTTGATCTGCTCAGGCTGCCGCAAACGTGGGGAACCATCATCGCCAGGGCGTTCACGGATCCGGTTTGGTTCTTCGTCACTGACTGGTTCCCGATCTACCTCGTCGCCAAGGGCATCTCGCTGACCGGTGGCCTGCTCGCCGTCTGGGTGCCCTTCCTCGCCGCCGACCTCGGCAACTTCTTCGGAGGCGCGGCCTCCGGATACCTGATTCGACTCGGCTGGCCCGTAGGCCGTGCGCGAAAAGCGCTGGTGGTCTTCGGTGCTCTCGGCATGACATTGCTCATCCCGACCATTTTCACGGCCGACTTGTATCTGATTACGTTGCTCTTTGCATTGGCCACATTTTCCTATGCGTCGTTCTCGACCATCGCCAACGTGTTGCCGGCGGATCTCTACAAACGCGACTCGGTCGCGTCGGTCAGCGGACTGAGCGGGACCGCGGCGGGCATCGGCACCATCGTCGCCTTCAAATTGATCGGACATTTCTCGGACGCCCGGCAGGCCACGGCCGCCCATTCCTTCGATCCGATTGTGCTGGTCGCGGGGTTGATACCGGTCACGGGAGCGATTCTCGTGTTGTTGCTGGTCCGCAATTCGCGCGCCACGGACGAGGGGCTCGTTCAGCGGATATGACCCTGAGCGCCGCACCTGCGGGCGGCTGAGCGGATGACTTCAGCTTTCTGCCTGGGACCGAAGGGCTTCCCTCTCACGCCCTCAAACACCGACGAGAGAACTGCGCGGCATAGTTGAAAATAGGTCTGAATCGCTACTTTCATGCGAGGTTGGGAGTTGACTCGCCCTCGATGAGATGAAGGTGTCGATTGTTCGAGTGATCAAGATACCAGTCACGGATTTCAACCGCGCGAGAAAGATTCCGCGCGACGTCACCGCCAACTGCCTCGTGGCGGTCACAGCGTCGCGCGGATCGAGATTGACGCGCCGTGGTTGCAGCACCACTTTGCGCGCTGAATACTCATTTCTCGGGATTCTTGTATGCCCGCGGCCCGTCCGTGTAGGTCTTCCACTGCACGTCGATGAGGTAGGCGTGAAGCGCGTCTGCTTCTTCCTGCGTCATCCCGGTGTTGATCCACGGCCAGCCCGGCGGCGTACGGAATCCTGGCATGCCCTTCGTCTTGTTACTGCCCCCTAGCACAATCGCGTCGAAGCGGCGATGAGCACTGAGCGGCATGTAGCGCAGATCGGGCACCTCGCCATCAAGCGCCCACGCACCGCTCCCATCCGCGTCAGGGGAGTGACACTTCTGACAGAAGAATTTGTTGTATACCCGCTCGCCCTGCTGAACCTTTTCCGGGCTGGCGGTTTGCTCGGGTGGCTTCGGCACGGCGGGAATGTAGGCTTGAATCGGTGGCATCGGCGCCTGGGCACCCAGCTTGAACGCCATCAGGGCCGCCGGGCCCCGTTTCGCTTCCAGGGTCGCCATATCGCTCACGCGCCCGAACAACCGAAATCCGCCCCCGAGCCCGATGGGCATCAGCACGTACTGCTCGTCATTTACTACATAACTCACCGGGACCGACTGGATCGCCGAGCCCGTTTTGACAGACCAGATCCTTTTGCCGGTGTCTGCGGCGTACGCCGAGAAGTCCCCGCTCGCGTCTCCGAAGAACACCAGATTCCCGGCCGTGCCCAGAGCACCGCCGTTGATCGAGAGCGGGACGGTCGCGACCCAGCGCGGCGCTTGCTTGGCCGGGTCATACGCGACGAGCTTCCCGTGCGCTAAGGTTCCTCGAGCGGCACCCCTCCCGAGGGTCTCGTACGCCGGAATGTAAAGGAGTCCCGTCTGCGCGTTGTAGCTCATAGGGAACCACGCATGCCCCATGCTGGTGGTTGGGCCTTTTGCTGCGTTGTTCCGGCTCGCTTCGCCGTACGTCAACACGCCGCTCTCGTCAGGCGGCCCGCCAATTTGAGTGCCCGCTGTGGTGCCGGGCGCGGCGGACGGCACTGCGTTCAAATCAATCTGCTTCAGGGCCGACACCGCCGTGCCGTCGATTCCGCGCGGCGGAAGAATCGGGGTCCCGGTGCGCGCGTCGAGCGTGTAAAACACCCCGTTTCTCGGAATGGTCATGACCGCCCGCCGCTCTGTGCCGTTCACGACCATATTAGCCACGAGGATGTGAAACTCCTCCGCGCCATCTGGTGGGGTGTTGGTTTGGTAGTGCCACACGTACTGGCCCGTCGAGGCGTTCACCGCCACGATCGAATTGGCGAACAATCGGCTGCCGCCCGATTTGATGCCGGTGAAATCACCCACGTCCTCGCCGGTGGTCGACGTCCCGAAGAGCAACAGGTTCGTGACCGCGTCGTAGGTGATCGCGGTCCACACGTTGGCACCACCGAGCTTCCACGATTCCCCAACCCAGGTCTTGGCGGCCGCCTCCATCGCTTTTGATTCGTACGGCTTCGACGGATCGCCGGGCGTTGTCCAGAACGTCCAGACTTTCTTGCCCGTCTCGGCGTCAAGGGCCACCACGCCACCGCGCACGTCGTACTCCATGCCGGCCCACCCGGTGAACACCTTGCCGTCGCCGACGCGAGGCGCTTCAGTAATCCCGGTCTGATCGGCATCGCAGACGGGGGTCTGCCACACCTGCTTCCCGGTGGCGGCATCAATCGCCACCATACGGCAGTCGCCAGTCCCGACGTACACCTTGCCGTGCCACACCGCGACGCCGCGATTCTTGCGCCCCTCATAGGAGTTGCGCCATGGGCCGTTGATGCGGATGTGCGGATCGAATCCCCAGAGAATCTTTCCGGTCGCGCCATCAATTGCATACACAATGTCGAACGGAGCCCCCAGATAGATCACCCCGTCTACGACGATCGGCTCCGCCGAAAGACCCATCGGACTGCTCACGGCGAGCGCCCACGCCAGGCCCAGCCCGCCGATGTTCTGGTCCGTAATGCGCTTCAGCGGACTGAAGTGCTGGGACTCAAAGTTTCCGCCGTTCACCAGCCAGTTGTCGCCACGGCCGGCCTCGGCCAGCACGCGCGCTTGAGTCACGTTGCCTGGTGCGCCAGTGCCCTTCGCCACCTGTCCCGCAGAGGCGGTCTGATCGGCGCCTAGCGAAGCAGCCGTTTTGCCAGGCGTCTGCGCTGCCATCACTCCGTAAGCCAGCACACCTCCGGCAAGAATTCCGATCGACCAAGCTCTCATCGCCGAACTCCCTTCTGCACAAGTCTAATTTCGAACCTGTTGCTGACGAACACGGATTCGGCCGAGATGGACGGGCGCGGCCGGACCGACGAGTGGGGCGACCGTCGGCAACGGGACGCGCTCGGCGCGCGTGAGCCGCTTGCGATGTCGACGACGCACTTGCAACCCGGCGGCTCGATAGACTCGATAGATAGGATGCACCCGCTTGTGATTCACGACCAAGCCTTCGCGCTCGAGCAGAATGTGCAGCCGTCGATTACCGAAGCGGGCCCGGACCGCCGCGTGGGCCTGGAGCCGTGCCAGCACGGCCACGCTGGTCGCGCTGGTCCGCCAGCTGATAAGGCCACGTCGCCGTGCTGAGCCCGATCACGCGACACGCGCGTCGCAGACTCGTGCCGCGCGTCTGTGCGCGCCGCAGACGTCGGCGACCTTCCGACCGGCTTCACCTTCTTTCACGATCGCCAGGATTTGCTCGTCGGTGAATATGATTCGTCTCATCGGTCCTCTTCGGAACGGAGGGCCTCATTCTACGGCGTGGCAGATTACTGGGGGCAGGTCAGTCCCACTACAGAATCCTCGATCTTCTTGCGGAGGATAGTTGTCGCAATGTTTATGGGGGGTGAACTCGAAGTGCGCCCATTAGGTGCGCCCACCACTTGCGTCGGAGGGAGATGCGCTCCGGCCGTCGGAAGACGCCGCACAGCCGCTACGGACCCCTCATCTATTGATGCCAGTTGACAAGCGTCGCACGCTTCGGTAACTTCCCATCACTTACTGATGGGGCTAACGAACACGCCCTCCGATCTCCTTCCCGGCACGCTCGAGCTCCTCATCCTGAAGGCGCTCGTGCCCGGCGCCAAGCACGGGTACGGCATCGTCGAGCACCTGCGCCTGGCGTCGGATGACATGCTGAGCGTTGGGGAGAGTGCGCTGTATCCGGCGCTCCAGCGGCTGTTGTTCAATGGCTGCGTGAAGGCCGTGTGGGGAACGTCGGAGAACAACCGCCGCGCGCGCTACTACACGCTCACCACCGCCGGCCGTCAGCAGCTCGCCGCCGAACGTACCGAGTTCGACCGCATGGTCGGCGCGATCCAGCGCGTGCTGAGGGCGACGTAGGGCCGGTGTCATGAACACGATCCTTCGCGGTCTGCTGCACCTGCTCCGCCGCTCGCGGCACGACGCCGATCTGCGCGAGGAGATCGAGACGCATCGCGCCCTCCGACAGGCCGCGCTGGAGCGTGACGGCCTCGGTTCCGACGCCGCCGCGTGGGCGAGCGAACGGGCCATGGGGAACGTGACGCTTGCCATCGAGGACGTGCGCGACGTCTGGGTGTCGGGCGCTGTCGATCAGCTGTGGCAGGACATCCGGATCGCGGTTCGCGGGTTGCGCAAGAACCCCGTCTTCGCATTCGTCGTCATCGGCACACTGGCGCTGGGCATCGGCGCCAACACGGCGCTGTTCTCGATCTTCAACGGTCTCATCCTTCGCCCGCTGCCGGTGCGCGACCCGGGCCGTCTGGCGCTGCTCACCGAAGGATTCGTGGTCCTACCCGGTCTGGGCGGAGATCAAGGCTCGTGAGAACGACCTGTTCGACGGCGCCTTCGCCTGGTCCCCCCAGAAACTCGATCTGTCTGGCGGGGGGCCGAGCGCTTTCGTGGATGGTGCCTACGTGAGCGGACGCTTCTTCGAAGAGCTGGGGGTGTCGGCCGTGCGCGGCCGGGTGCTCACCCCGGCCGACGACAGCACCGCCGCGGTGGACGCGCTCGTGGCCGTCATCAGCCATCGATTCTGGCGCGAGCACTTCGCTGGCGCAGACGACGTGGTCGGACGCCAGGTCATGGTGCAACGCAGAGCGTTCACCATCGTCGGCGTGATGCCGCCGGGTTTCTTCGGCGTGGACGTCGGGCGGATGACGGACGTGTTGCTGCCCTTTGCCGCCGAGCCGCTCATTCGAGGTCAGGAAAGCTGGTTGGCACTAGTCGACTCGTCGTGGCTCCAGATCATGGTAAGGCTGAAATCCGGACAGAGCCTCGAGGGGGCGAATGCCGCGCTCCGGGGCGTGCAGCCGCAGATCCGCGCCGCGACAGTGACCGGTGTGGTCGGACCAAGGGCCGCGCGCTATCTCACCCGTCCATTGACCCTGGCGTTGGCGGCAACCGGCAATTCGTCGCTGCGTCGAGAATTCGTAACCCCGCTCTTCGCGATGGTCGTGGCCGTGGGACTCCTGCTGCTCGTCGCGTGTACGAACATCGCCAGCCTGCTGGTCGCGCGCGCCCTGGCCCGGCGCCGCGAGCTCAGCGTCCGGATGGCGCTTGGCGGCTCGCGCTTGCGGATCGCGCGGCTGCTCTTCACCGAGAGCCTGATAGTGGCTATGGCAGGTGCGGCCCTCGGATTGATCTTCGCGAGTTGGAGCGGCGCTCTCCTCGTCCGACAGTTGACCACGTGGGAAAGCAACGTGGCGCTGGACCTCGTCCTCGACTGGCGCGTGCTTGGATTCACCGCAGCGCTCGCCTGCGCGTCAGCGATTGTCGCTGGTGTGGCGCCCGTGCTTGGACTCACGAGCGTTGGCGCAGGTGAGGCGCTCAAGGATGCCGGTCGAGGCCTTGCCGGCGACCGTCGCTTCGCCGTACGCGGCACGCTCGTGGTCGCGCAGATTGCCGTGTCGCTGATGCTGGTCACTGCCGCCGGGCTCTTTCTCCGCTCGTTCGCGTCGCTCAACACGCTGCCGCTCGGCTTCGTGCCCGAGCCTCTGCTGGTCGCGGAGTTGGACCTGCAGTCGAGTGATGCGGCGATTGAACAACGCGGTCCGCTGGCCGAGCGCCTGCGCGCCGCCGCGGCGGCCGTGCCCGGTGTGAGATCGGCATCGCTCTCGAGGGTGTCGCTGCTCACCGGCGGGGGCTGGGGCGCCAACCGCATTGCCATCGACGATCGGCCCATGCCTGTTGAGGATCGGAGCACTCAGCGACTCTGGCGCAATGCCACAACCCCGGGCTGGTTCGACACCATGGGGACGCCGCTCGTGAGCGGCAGGGACTTCTCCGACGGCGATCGCGTGGGCGCGCCGCTTGTCGCCATCGTCAACCCTGCGTTCGTGCGCCGCTATCAGCTTGGCCAGCAGCCCATCGGTCGGACTGTCCGCATTGGCTTGACGAGCGGTGAGCGGCGCTACGAGATCGTCGGCCTGGTTGGCGACAGCGTCTATACGTCGCCGCGTGACGGCATGATGGCCACGATGTACGTGCCGCTGGCGCAGCTCGATCCGCGGACCTTCGCGGAAACCGTCATCCTGACCATCAAGGCGGATCGTAGCCAGCGGGCCGCGGTGGAGCGCGATGTCGCTGCCGCACTCGCGCGGACCGAACCGGCCATTGCGTTCGTCTTCCGGACCTTCGATCAGTTCATCGACGCGACGGTGACGCAAGAACGCCTCATCGCCATGCTCTCGAGCTTCTTCGGCGGACTCGCTCTCCTGATGGCCGGCATCGGGCTTTACGGCATCGTCGCCCAAGCGGTGCGCACGCGTCGGGCCGAGATCGGGCTCCGCATGGCGCTCGGTGCGCAGCCCTCCGGAATCGTGGGTCTCGTATTACGTCGCGTCGGCGTCTTAATCGTAGTCGGACTCGCGCTCGGTCTGGCCGGCAGCCTCTGGGCAGCGCAGTTTGTGGGGCCGTTATTGTTTCAGGTAGAGGCCCGCGATCCGACGACGTTCGCGGGCGCGGCCGGGGTTCTGCTGGCTGCGGGTGTGCTGGCCGCTTGGCTGCCGGCGCGGATAGCCGCACGGCTTGATCCTGCGACCTGGTACTGCGCAGCGAGTAGGGCCGCAGGATTTATCACCTGTGTCGTCAACGGTTGCGACAGCTGCTGTGTCCTCTGCCGCCTCGTCGTTTTCCGCAACGCGACTTCCACCATCGCGAGTAACAAAGTTGGAACGGACATAGACAGGTGCGCCTCGCGCAGATCCTCGAAACTCTTGAAAGCGTCGTCTTTCTGGCGCGTTCGTGGCTGCGCGTCGCGACACGTCGCGGGAATGCTTACATGACGACTGACCCGACCCGGAACACCGCTGCGACTGAACCGAGGCGTTCACTTGATCGCGCGATATTCCTCCTGTACCCGCGACCGACCACGTTGGCAGGATTCGTCGGTGTCCGCGGCTCGGCGGCGTCCTCAACTATTACGAGCGTGCGGCGTGATCAAATGGATCGGTCGAGCATTGAGACAATACGGGAAGGCCTCCAGCGTAGTCAGATATCCGCCCCCAATTCGCCTTAGCCCTCTGACCACGTCTCGTCGGAACAGTTCGGACCAGGAACAACACACGACCGAACGACGGACCGAACCAGGCTATTGACACGGGTCTTCCACATCAGCGCCGTACTCCTCTGCCGTGCGTGTTCGTTAACGTCACCCGCTTATGAGCGGCGCGCCTATTGCCTGATGACGATGAACCACGAGGCGATGATCGGGCCCTGCGGACCGCGGCCCCGTCCGCCAGGCGCGGGCGGTGGCGCGTCTGCAGGAGGCGGCGGCGCCGGGCCGCGTTCGGGTTGGAACAGATACGCGCTGTGCGTCTTCGGATCGACGCAAATCGTCTTCGCGCCCGGGAATGTTGCGACCGTAGCGACCACCGAATAGGCATCCGGCGATTCCTGATGGACGACGGTGACGTTCCCTTCACCGCCGTTCGGTATGAAGATCAGCTTCCTCGCCGCATCCCATCCAAGGGCGTCGACGCGCGTGCCGTTGGCGATCGTGGCGACGACCTTCCCGGTATCGGGATTCACGACGACGGACGTCCTGTTGCAGCCGGAGAAGATCCGGTTCGACGCGCGATCGTAGGCGATGCCGGTTGGACCCTCGCAGGGCGCGAGCGGCCACGACGCCGTGGCCTTCCACGTTTTCACGTCGATCACCTGGATCGTATTCTTGCTTTCGTTGTTGACGAAGATGTGGCCTTTGCCGTCAGCAGCCGCGCCCTCCGGCGCGGTGTCTTCGAGCTCCACGGTTGCGACGATGTCGCCCGATTGCGGATCCAGCGCCGTCAGTGTTCCGATGGGACGACTGTGGTTGGTGAGGATGACCTTGTCGTCGGGCTCGTCGTACATGATCCCGTCCAGACCGGGACCGACCTTGATCTGTCTGATGACCGCCAGCGTCTTCAAGTCGAACATCGTGACGGTCTGATCGCCGCCGTTCGTCGTGAAGCCGTGCCCGGTCTTCGTCACCAGCGCAGCGCCGTGCACGCCCGGCGTGTTTGGAATGTCCCCAAGTACTTTCCCCGTCGCACCCTCGACCACCATGATGTGCGTCGCGCGCGACACGAACACGCGTCCTGTCGCGGATTCGACGGCCACGTAGTCCGTACCGCCGTCACCCTTGATGTCGAACTTCTCGACTTTGAACGACTGAGCGCGGCCTGGCCGGGGCATGGCCAGACTTGCGGCGGCGAGAAACGCCAAGACGGTGAGCATGCGTCTGGTCATGTCGACCTCCCGAAAAACAAGCTGGAAACGACACTACATCTGGAACCGAGCCGTGAACTGAAACTGCCGCGCGGGCCTCGAGGACACAGGCTGCCCGAACAGCGGCGATCCGATGGTCCCGACGTACGAGAGATAGTTGACGGTGTTCAACACGTTGAAGGCGTCGACGGCCAGCGTGACAGCACGCGCGTTTGCCGGCCACTTGAAGTCGTGCGCGGCCCGCAGATCGAGCGTGGCCAGTGGCGCCGCCTCGGCGGTATTGCGAGCGATTTCGGGAGGCCGGGCTTTACCACGACCGTTGTTGTAAATGTCCTGGCCCAGCGTGATCGTATATGGGCCCGCGGTGTTCATCGTCACCCCAACGCCGACGTCGACGAGCGACCGGATGCTCGTGCGTCCGAGCACGAGCAGTCGGTGCCGCCGATCGAAGTCGGCCCGGCCGTACTCCCCCGAGAGCTCGTAGTCGTTCGACGGATACGAGTTGACGCCGTTCGTGTCGTTCTCAGCGCGGCTGAGCGTGTACTGCGCCTGCCCGCTGAACCAATGACTGACCCGACCGCGAAGCGTCAGCTGAAACGCGTCCGTCGTCTGACGTCCGGTGGACTCGATCTGCCGAACGGCGCCGTACGCCGAGTCCGGGCGCTCGAGATACAGCGGCGGCGGCGGCGCGTTGATATCGCGGGATCGGAACAGATGATACCCGCGGGCGCCGGTGTACGTCGCCGAGAGCGTCAGCCCCTTGGTCAGTTGATGATCGAGGCCAACTCCAAATTGAACGGTCTGTGGTATCTGAGCGTTCGGGGCCAGAACCACGATGCTGGGCGGTTCCGTGGTCGATGTCCCCGCAGACGGATCGGGGTACGCCGGATCGGTGATCAGATACCGCACGAGGCCGCCCGGCTGGGAGTGAAGAAGATCCGCGATCGGCACGGGGCCCGTACGGTCGGTGAACACACCAGCGCCGGCCCGAATGACATTCGTCTTCTGCGCTCCGATCGCGTATGCCATCGAAACGCGTGGGACTACATTGTTCGAGTCGTGAAAGTAGTTCTGCCAATCGTAGCGAACACCAAACGAAAACGACAGACCGGCGCCCGCCTGCCAGTCGTCCTTCACGTACGTGCCGACAACCTTCTCCAGGAAGGACAGGTCCCCGTTGCCCTGCTGCTGGAGGAACGAGTACGGCCGCCCGGCATCGTACGTCATGAGGCTTGCAAACGAAAACGTGCCCGCGGCGTTTGTGTGATCGTTGAACCCGCGGCGACTCCAGTCTGGAAGCTGAAAGCCAGCCTGAATCAGATGGTGGCCGGTCGTCCAGGACAGGCTCTGGGTCAACTGCATGTGCGTTTCGGTGCGCAGCAGGTCGGCCTGTGCCCCGCCGCCGGTGAACGCGCCGGACACGACGACGGCCCGGCCCGGCGTGACGCTGACGGTGGGCTCGTACTCGTGGCCGAACAGGACCTGCAACTGAAACAGCAGCGTCGGACGGACGACGGTCTGTTGCGTGTAGGCGATCTGCTGTTCGTTGTGCGAGAAGTTGACGCCCGCCGACGCCAGCGTCGTCCCGCCGACGCCCCGATTCTTCGTGCTCTGGTACTCAAGGTTCGGCCGCAGCGAGATCGTCGTGCGATCGCTGAGTTGATGCGTGATGCTCAACGCAAGCAGTGATTGCCGATTCGGCCGGGGCACGTTGTCCTGGATCGTGCCATCCGGGCCGGCGGCGTAGACGATTGCCTGCTGATCATCCAGCATATCGTGACCCGAGATCAGGAAAGACGTCCTGCCGGAGGCACCAACCGGGCCGCTGAACGATCCCTCGACGATGTGCTTTTGCTCCGGGGGTTTCTCGGTCGCGAACGCGTTGCGGGCGTCGAAACGGGCGTCGCGAAACACGGCGTTGACTTCGGCGTGATACTCCTGACCGCCGGGCTTTGTGAGGATCTCGATCCGCCCGCGACCGGGCCGCGCGTACTCTGCGGCGTACGGATCCTGATTGATCTTGATCTGCTGTACCGCTGACGCGCTCATCCGAAGCGCATTGACCTCCATTCCGTTGACGACGATGGTGGCGCCGTTGGTGCCGAGCGAACCGGCGTCGAGAAACTGCGAGAGGGTCGCGATATAGTCCTGATCGAGCACCGGCAGGGACGCGAGGAGATTCTGGTCGACCGACACGGCGTCGACGTTGCCCACCGACGTGGCTTCTACGTGCGCGGGCTCGGCGCCGACGGTCACCTCCTGCGCGACATCGGCTATCGCGAGGACGAGCCGCTGCGAGAGCGGCGTCTTGCCGTTCGAGCGCACTCGCATGGCCGCGGGCTTGAAGCCCTCGTAACGCGCGGTCAGCTCATACTGCCCTGCCGGAACGGCTTCAAAGCGAAAACTGCCAACAGAATCGGTGGTCGACGATTGCACGACATGCCCGCCGGCATCGAGGAGGACGACCGTCGCGCCGGCCAGAACCGCGCCAGTCTGGTCCTGGACGACACCGCTGACCACGGACCAGGCGGTGCCTTGTGCCGCCGCCGCGCTGGCCCACAGGACGGCGAACGCTGCCAGGAGAAGCTTCACCGGTGGGATAACTCGAGCGACAGTGTAACTGGCCAAAGATGACGAGACGATGAACGCCGCTGATTTCCTTCCGGTCTTGCTACGACTTCTTGACGACTCTTGATTGTTCGTAGACGCACGAACACTTGTTTACATGAGTGTGCGGCGGACGACACATGCGGATCATGCCCTCGGTGCACGCTGACGCCGGAGTCGTCTTCCACGCACGAGGTGCGCATGCCCCGATTTCTCTTCATCACGCAGACAGTGGTCGTCCTGTCACTCACCCTGGCGACGTCGATGGCGTTCGGCCAAGCCGGCAAGGGAACGATTCAGGGTCGTGTCACCGACTCAACCGGGGCCGTGCTTCCGGGCGCCACCATCATCGTCACTCCAGGCGGCTTCCGGGCAGTCACCGACAAGGAAGGTGGATACGCCATCGCGGGCCTGACGCCCGGCGACTATACGGTCGCCGTCAGCTTCGTGGGATTGAAGGATGACTCGACGACCGCGCACGTGTCGGTCGGTCAGGCCGTCAGACTCGACCTGCGGCTCGACGTCCCGAGCCAGAGCGAAATGATTCTCGTTGGAAAGCCACCCGCTATCTCCCAGACTCGCTTTTAGCGCCGCTCGGCATTGAGAGCGGCCTCAATGCGTCCGCACGCTTGCCCGCCAGAGTTTCGAGTAGCGTTTCAACGCAAGTCAGGACGATTCACCGTCATCCGAACCAGCGACAGCTCAATGTCTTCGACCGGCCGTGAGCTGTTCATCGCATGTCAGCTCTGTTCAATGAGTGCCGAGATTTTGTTACCCCTGTGTTACCCATGATTCGGCCATCACGCTTGAACGCATCAGCCGACAATCTCTACTGCTCCAGTTGCCAGGTCGTACATTGCGCCAACAATCTTGATGCTTCCTTTCTTCTCCAGTGTTTCCAAGATTGGACTGCGTCGGCGGATCTCGGCGACACCCAGCACGACATTCGTCTGCGCCACCGCATTCACATAGCTCGCATTCTTGCTCGATCTCTCGCCGTCAAACTTCGTCCCCGCGATCGCTGGTTTGATCCGCGCCAACAGTCCCGTGAGATTGCCCAGCACGACGTCGTCGATCGCACCTTTCACGGCCCCACATGCGGTGTGTCCCAAGACCAGCACCAGCTTTGCCCCGGAAGCTGCGCAGCCAAACTCCATGCTGCCCAGCATGTCGTCGTTGACGACGTTTCCGGCGACACGTCCGATGAACACATCTCCGATCCCTGCGTCGAAGACGATTTCGGCTGGCACTCGGGAATCAAGGCATCCCAGAACGACTGCCGCTGGGTATTGCCCGGCCGCGCTCGATCGCTTCTCCGCTCGATAGTCGCGCGGAGCCATCTTTCCGTTACGGAATCGTTCGTTTCCCTTCTTCAATTCGTCAATGACCTGCACCGGCGTCAGGCTGTCACGTTCTTCTTTGGTCAAAGTCCGACTCATGCTGGGCGCGAGCTGCATCGATGACACGGCAACTGGAGCATAGATGGCGCAGGTACCGAGGGCCGTGCTGAGGAATCTTCGACGGTCCACCGCTCTGATGTTCAGAGACTCGTCAGACGTGCTGGTCATAGCTACCTCATCATGATTGTCTTTAACGTTCCCGTTTCTTCTCGTTGCCTTTCACAGTGAAGGAGGCCCGTTCCGTATACTACAGGACGATCCAGTCGTGCATTTCAACAGGTCGTCTGAAGTAGGGTGGGTCTCACACAAGGATGATCACGATCATCTGACGAAAGCCGCAGAGGCGATCTGCTTACGCCTGATCGACCCACGATTCGCGTCCGCTTCGAATTCGAACCTCTCCCTCACCATGCATGCGTCTCGCGCAATCCCATCGATATTAGAGACAGCAGCCCGTCTTGTGCAGCGAGCCGAGCTTGTTAGTCGGATCGGTGTCTGTGTAGGTGGTTCTTGAGGCGCGTGTCGCTGCGGATCTCGATAGCCGTAATGTCCCGAAGGTTCAGGCGAAGCGGCGCAATTGCGGACGAGCTGGGGCAGCGTTCATGCGCAAATCGTCCCACTGTGCTAGCGTCGAGCACTTGAGCAAGAGCAAGCCCTGTGCTTCCCTCCATACACGCATCGAATTCCCATGAAGGAATCGCCATGGCATTGAAGAAGAGGTCTCGTGCACCAGCGGGCTCCAGGTCGGCAACGAAGGGTTCGGCGAAAATCGCTCCAAAGCTGACCAGGTACTCGAAGGGCGAGTTCATCAAGGTTGTACCGCTGCATTCGCCAAAGCCGACGACCTCCATCGACGAGTTGAGCAAGGCGAGGCGAGAGCCGAGCGACGCCGATCTCTTTGACGGCCAGATGGTCGCGGCACCAGGGCAGCCTCAGCTCGCCTATTTCGGTGGGCCGCTGCTCACGAAGGTGCAGGTGTACAACATTTTCTGGGGAAAGAAGTGGTCTGCCGCACCAGGCGCAGGGATCGTGACCAAGCTCAATGATTTCTATCGAGCGATTCTCGCGAGTTCGCTCATCGATCAGTTGACCGAGTAACAACGTGCCCGGCAAGTCGATCGGGCATGGCTCGCTGATTGGCTACAAGGTCATCACGGCAAATGCCCCGGTCAGGAGCGTGACGGACACGACTGTTCGGACGCAGCTCAAGGCCTGGATCAGCGCCCGCACCATCCCGGCGACCACGACGAACACTTTGTATTTCGTCTACCTGGATCCAGGGATCGCATCGATCATGGGCGGCTCGAGGTCGTGCAGCAGCTACTGCGGCTACCACGACGCTGTTGGCCAGGTCTACTACGCGGTGATGCCGTACCCGAACTGCACCGGGTGCCTGGGCGGCTTGGCGGCGTTTGACGCGCTCACGGGCACGAGCTCGCACGAGCTGTGCGAAGCGATCACCGATCCCGTTCCGGGCTCAGGCTGGTATGACAACGACAACGGTGAGATCGGCGACATCTGCGCGTGGAGCTTCAAGAAGGTAGCGGGGTACACCGTGCAGCTTGAATGGTCGAACCTGCAGAACGCGTGCGTGTAGCAGACGCCCTCTAGGCGCGGTGGTGTTCACGTTCGTCGGCTAGCTCAGGCGTTGCGTCGAAGCGTGCCGCGAGGGGTGGTGGCGAAGAGAACCTGCCTGCCGACTCCCACCATCGCCATGCCGAAGATCACGCCCGACGCGACGAACAGCGCTGCTGAGTGCGGGACGATCTGGCCGGCGAGGCCGATCATGAGGGAGAGCACGAACAGAATGGGGACGAACGACGCGCCGCTCGCCTTCCTCCACCAATCGAGGCTGAGTAGCACCCACCCGATGGCAACCGACAGAGCCCCGGCCGGATACAGGTCAAGGCCGGGAACCGCGCGGCTTGACCTCACCAGGAGGATACCGGCGACGGTCGTCAAGAAACCGACCGCACCCCAACGCCCCAAGGCCTCGTGATTCTGCGCATAGGCGGTGATTACGCCAAGGAGAAGTAATAGGTCGATGATGAAGTAGAGCGACTGACGTTCGACCTCGCTGCCACCGGAGACAAACGAGCCCGCGGCCCGCAACACTCCTGCGAGGACGGCGGCGCCACCGCCACCGCGAAGGAGAGTATCGATACGCATATCGAAGTCGCGGCCTCCGGCCCATGACACTCTTGATCAGTTGACCTCCGGATTACCACACCGGTGATCAGCTTGGCTTCTCTGCCGATGGCATACGTGATGGCGACATCGAGGGTCGTCCGACATCTTAGGCGGCGCCGAGCTATCATCGACCCGTAGAATGAGTGCTTCCGCTCGAGTGCGAATCATGTTGAGCTCCTCGGACGACGGCGACTGAACAATCGCGCGAAAGGTCCGGGACAGCCAAAGTCCTGGTCACATTCGAGCGCGTGCAATCCTCGCGGAATGCCTCATAGATTTGATGCGAAAGCGCGCTATTCCCAACTCGAGAAAGAACTCAACGCGTTAGAAACGCTGTGGCCAGAACTCAAGGGCCAGGTAAAAGCCGTTGCGGCTGGCGTCCGCGCGGGTGTGGCGTCGGTAGTGGCCGATACGCGCCAGATTCGCAAACGCGGATGGAGCAAAGCGCGGCAGAAAGCGGTAAGACGCTCAGAAGCCTGATTGAGCGATGGGCTTCCGCTGCAATCGGCACGCCCGTTGCGACGACTACGAGCGAACGGCGGCTTGACGTTCCGGCTTGATGCCGGCACTCCGGATGTTGATGAATCTGGAAAGCAGGTCGAACCAGAACGGCGCGCCGAGCGACAGCGCGAGGCCGGTCGCGAACCAGCCGAGCAGCTTCGTGACACCGAACCAGATCATCTGGCCCTGTGGCGGGCAGGCATCGCGAGAATCGGTTCCCGTGGATGATGCGGCGGACGCTGCCGACTGATTCCCGCAGAGCGGCCAGCCGACCGGCAGCGGACGCAGTCGATCGTTCGCGCTCTGAAACTCCCGCATGATGGCGCCGTAGTTGGCCTGGTCGGTGCGAGACTTGGACGTCGTGTCGGCCACCTGGACCATCTCCGCGCGCAGCGCGCTGTCGGACCAGAGCGTCTTCCCGACCTGAAAGCTGTCGGCATTCACGATCAGAGCAATGACGCAGCCAACGAAGATGGAAATTCGTTTGAGGTTCCGTTTGTAGGCGCCGCTCAGGCGATCCATCGAATCGTCGAACCACGAGGCCACGCTTGCGCGAAACCGGTCGAAATCGCCTTGCGACGTCATGAGGCTGGCGACGAGCGCGCTCTTGACGCGGGTCGGCGGCAGCTTTCGGATCGCCGATTGCACTTCGGCGAACTGCGGAACCTCAGCACCGGCAGAGTCCGATCCGGTCAGGCTGCCCACCAGCGCCAGCACGAACGTCGTCGAGGCAATGTACGACGGGTGATCGCCTGGCGACGGAACGGCGGCGGTCACCTGATTACTCGTGCTTGGCGCGCCGGCGCCGAACAGCGCGCTCGCCCGTACGAGAGCGCGATTGGTTCCGGCAATCAAGCCGTGCTCGTAGAAGCGCGTGCGGACACTCTGATCGTCAATCAGCTCGGACAGGCTCTCCTTCAAACTGCGCGAACGCAGATTCAATTTCGACGCGACGTACTCGTTGACCACCGTGCAGACGAGGCTGAGGACGAGGTACATGATCACCAACCCGATGGCGACGTCGAGCGCGGCGTTTTGCAACATGGATGCGTCCTTCGCAGCCAGCTTACGCGAGCTGAGAGGCTCCAACTACTTCCGTTTTGGCAAAATCCGCTCGAGCTGCCGCCGGCCACGGTACTGGTAAAAGCCTCGACATCAGGGCGGTACTGACGATGGCCTCGTTACGTTCCGCGGCTGCCCACCACCGAGCCGCAGGTCCGCTGAACGGCGAGTTCAAATCGGGGGCCCGCAACGCTAATGAGCGCACCTTTCAGATCTGCGCCAAAATCCCGGCGGCCGCCATCGTCCGTACCTGAAGTCCTGGAGATAGACCTCGTGATCACTGGCGAACGGGTGACCACTACGACCGCCTGAATCCGCTGCTTCACAACGCTAACGATGGTATGACCGCGCCTGTCGAAGCTGTGTACGACCCTTTCGTCATCGCAGGGCTGGCCAGGCAGCCGTGAGACCTGATCGAAAGGCCCATTGCACGAAGGCGCTGTCTACCGCTCGCGGAACACCACGCTCGCGTACCGCCAGAACACGCCCTTCGAAATCCTGCGGACGATAGCCGCTCACCGGGAACCGCTGGCGGCGCTGGACGCCGCCGATCAAAATGAGGTCCACACGTGTGACGCGACGATCGCCTCGCTCGAAGCGCGACTCTCCGTTGGGAAGTGATCGCTCGGAGTCCGTTAGTTCTTCAAGGGCACGGCCGTCAGCTTTCGAGAGTTCGCGACCACCCACAGTCCCGCGATGAATCCGTCGGTGTCGAGATCCACGGCCAACACCAGGCGTGGCGGCCGGCGGCCCATCGCCGCGTTGAATTCGAACAGCGCGGCAGGGAAACCGTTGAGATCGATCACACGGACGCGGACGCCGGCGGTGCGCGACGCGGCCAGTCTGACGAAGAACTGCGCCACGTTGGCCGCTCCCACAATCGGATACGGCGATGCGGTGAATTCGCCGCCGCCGTCGGTCACCGCGCGGATGTCGGCGACCAGCATGCGTTCGATCCCCGGTACGTCAGCGTTGGCCAGCAGGTCCAGGAATCGCTCGAGGGCCTGAGACGTTCGCTGGCGGTTCGCCGCCGTCGGCGGCGTGCGGTGCGTTTCGTACGAGGCCATCGCGTGGCGCGCGCGGTGGTGAATCGTACGCGCATTGCCTTCGGACAGATCGAGCGCGGCCGCCACTTCGGCCGCGGAGTAGTCGAATACGTCGCAGAGCAGCAACACGGCGCGCTGTGTCGGGGTCAACGCTTCGAGCGCCCGCAGAAATGCGAGCGACACGCTTTCCATGAGGTCGTAGCGGCGCTCGAGCGTGTGTCCCGTGCCGGCGGCCGGCTCGTACGACGGCAGCGCCCCATCGTCCGCCGTCTCGATCGGGCTCGGCAGCCACGGCCCGATGTACGACTGGCGTTTGCGGCGGCGGAGGAAATCCCGCGACGCATTGACCGCCACGGTAACGAGCCATCGCCGCGGCTCGGCCAACTCCCTCGGCGCGTGTTTGAGCGCGCGAATGAACGTCTCCTGCACCGCATCATCCGCATCCGCGGCGGATCCGGTCACGCGATAGCACACACCCCACAGGAAACTCCGGTGCTCCTTGAACCAGCACGTCAAAACCGCTTCACTGAGTGCCATCTGCCTCCACCGTCGATGCCGTAAGTCGCTCGACCGCTCGCGCGGCTTGCATCCCGCTCGCCACGGACGCGTCCGCCAGCTGCCCGTTCGGACCCACCCAATCACCGGCGAGAAACACGTTGTCGACGTGGGCGATGCGTCCACTCGGCCGGCCGGGGAACCCGCCGGACTCGGCCGAGACCAGCGTATGGCTCACCACGACGGTGCTCAGAAAACGCCGATGCACGACCACGTCGCGCCAGCCCGGTTGGAGCAGGTCCAGCGTTCGCTCCAGGTGCCGTTCGTCAGCCGCCGTACCGTGCGTTCCGCTTCGCAGGTATTTCGCGGCGTGCACGACCGCGCCGTCGTCCGGCGCCACGCGCGCGACGGCGGAATCCGCCGAGAAACAGACCGGATCGTCAACGCCGACGGCGAAGATCGTCCGCTCGGCCGGAAGGCGCCGGAGCGCGACGTCGAGCGTTGCGACGCACACCGGAGAGTCAGAGGTGAGCGGCGGCATCACGTCGCCCAGCAAACGATGAGCCTGGTGTGGACCGGTCGCCACAATCACCGCACCACACCGCACGTTCGTCCCGTCGTCCAGTGTCACAGACGCTGCGCGTCGTGCGTCCACGTTGACCGCCACGACTGATTGCCCTTTGGCGATGATCGCGCCGCTCGACTCCGCCGCGCCCGCGAGGGCCGCCACCAAAGCACCCCAGCCCTTGTGAATGTACAGGATCGATCCCATCAGGCTGAGTTTCAGTTGCTCGAGGCCGGCGGCAGCGCTCAGGCGGTCCGGTTCGTCGCAGTAGGTGGTGAACCGGATCATGGCGAGCGCCACTTGTAAGACATTGGGATCGCGCAACCTGGTTCGAAGCCACGTCGTCAGCGAAACATCCTGCAGGCTCGCCGCCTCCATCGCCGGCACATCGGCGAGGAACGCAGCGATCTCGCGTTTTCCAGACGGCCCCAGCAGATCGGTCGTCAGGAGCGAGAAGCATCCCACTGGCAAGGTGTGCCTGACGCCGCCTCGAATCGCGAAGCCGCCGTTCGGTCCGCGCGGCGCGCTCTCGATGGCCACCTCGAGTGTCTGCAGTCCCTCCACCGCCGCACCGCGCTCGTACAGCCGGTGCGGTCCGAGGTTGAGGTGAAAGCCGGACCGGCAATCGGTTCGTGCGCGGCCACCGAGTTGCGCCGCACCGTGGAACAGCATCGCAGGAATCCCCGCCCGGCCGAGCCGCAAGGCCGCGGTCAAGCCCGCAAGGCCCCCACCGACGACGACGACGAGATCTGGCGGAAGACCCATGACGCTCTGAAGGCATGACGCCTGAGCCGGTCAATTCGTTACAGCGCCCGGTTTGTAACGTTTGACGGTCAGCGGACGTGAACCTGCCAGGAGAGCACAGATGGCACAGTCAACAAGTCGAGGCATCGGAATTCTGGCGGCGGTCCTGGGCATCGTGATGATCGGCGGCGGCGTGTCGAAGCTGGCCGGCGAGTCGCACCAGGTGGCGATGTTTGCGCAGGTCGGACTGCCGTCCTGGTTTCTGGCGCTGGTGGGCACATTCGAAGTGATCGGCGGGATCCTCCTGGCGGCGCCGCCGTCCACGCCCGCCGGCAGTGTGATTCTCAGCACGATCATGGTCGGCGCGCTGTGGGCGCACGCCGCGAAAGGCGAGTGGGCCGAACTCATTCCGGTCAGCGTCCTCCTCGCGCTGTTCCTCCTGATCTTTCAACGCAACCGCTCGCGGGCCATTCAGTTGCTCGGAGCCGCATAAGGTCATGGCCGACGGGCTCGACGGCGAGATCGCCCTGGTGACGGGCGGCACGGATGGTATCGGCAAGGCGATCGCGCGCGAACTGGTGGTGCGGGGAGCCGAGGTGCTGATCGTCGGCAGCGATCCTGAGAAGGGTGCTCGCGCGGAGCGCGAACTGCGGGCGTCGGTCGGTCATCATCACGTGCGTTTCCTGCAGGCCGATCTCAGCCTGATGCGGGAGACCGACCGGCTGGCCGACAAGATCATCGCCAATGTCCCGAAACTGCACCGCCTCGTGCTCTGCGCGGGCGTCGTGCGGGGCCGGCGGCTCCTGACTGACGAGGGCGTGGAATCGAACTTTGCGATCAACTATCTCAGCCGGTTCGTGCTGACCGGCCGCTTGCTGCCGCTGCTGCAGGCGGCGGGCGCGCCTGGTGCCGCGGCACGGATCGTGGTGATCGCCGGCGCGTCGATGAACGGGACGATCCATTACGAGGATGTCAACCTCACCCAGAATTTCGGAATCCTCACGATGGTCCCGCAGTACTGCCAGGCGAACGACCTGCTGGTCATCGAACAGGCGCGCAGACTTATCGAAGGTGGTCAGCCGCGCGTCACGATCACGACGCTCAAACTCGGCCCGGTGCGGACCAACATCCGGCGCGACTTCCCTTTGTGGATGAAGGTGCTGGTGCGACTCGGTACTCGAACCGCTGGTGGGGCAGACCCCTGAACAAGCCGCGGAGTCAGCGATGCGCTTGTTGGTGTCCCCGGAGTTCGAAGGAAGAAGCGGATTGCTGTTCACGCAGATCAGACGCTTCAAGGCGGCCGAACCAGGCGCGCGCACGCTGGATCCACACGAAGGACAACGCCTCTGGGAGTTCAGCGAGCAGCTCGCGGCGAGCGCGCGAGCGTCGAGACTGTAACGCTTTGCCAGTGACATGCGTGTCTATCCCAGGAGAGGCAATATGACGAAGTCAGTCAGCATCGGATCCTTGCGTGGCGTGATTTGGTTCAACCGGCTGCTGCTCCTCGCGGCGACGTGCATCATGACGATGATCGCGCTGCGCACGCTGCGCGATCCCATCGGGTCAACGCTGCCGATGGGCATCGTGCTCACTTCCCCGACCGCCGCCACCGTGGTGCGCGTCGGATTTGGAGGTTTTCCGCTCGGCTTCGCCGTCGCGCTGCTCGGCTGCGTGGTGTCAACGAGACGTCTGCTTGGCGGTCTGTTTCTCCTGGCATCGATCGCGGGCGCGGCGACCCTCACGCGGCTCCAGGGAATCGTGTTCGATGGCGCGACGCCGTACAACCTCCTTCTCCTTCGACCGGAAATCGCACTGTGCGTGTTGAGCGCCGTCGGGATCGTCCTGGAGCGGCGCCGGCGGCGTGGGGACCGCCCAGAACCGACGGCAGAGAGCCGCGCGGTTCCAGGCAGGGGATCGGTGGCGCTGCGGCCTTAGCTGGGCGCGTTCCTCGCGCTCGCCGCCGCGTCGATGTTGTCGGCCGGTTCGGCCAGGGTCGAGACGGACACCATGACGGCTGGGTCATGTGCGACGAGTCAAAGAAACGTTCGAAACAACGGTCAGGAGGCGCTCAATGAAGTCAGTCGCTGCACAATTACCGACAGCGCGCACGATGCAGGTCGCGAGGCCGAACTCTCTCATGATCGAGCGCGGGAGGACGAATGACGCATCCCTTCAACCCGTCACGCCGTTGAGACGGCCTCGATGGCTGCCAGAAAGCGTGTGGCCATTCGAGACGACATCGATCGACCTGGACGGGGCCTCGATCGCGATCGCTGAAGTGGGAAAGGGACCCACGCTCCTGTTCTACACCGGCATCGGCGCCTTCGTCTGGCGCGATGTGATGCTGCGGCTCTCCGGCGGCTTTCGGTGCGTCGCCGTTGATCCGCCGGGCATCGGGATGAGCGCTCCGGTCCCGCGCACGTCCCTGACTCTCGAGAACTCTGCCCGGGCGCTGAATGCCGTCATTCGCGCGCTCGATCTGAGGGACTTCACGCTGGTGGCCCATGATACTGGCGCGCCGCCCGCGATCGCGGCCGCAGCCCGCACCCCGGAGCGCATCCGCGGCCTGGTCAGCGTGAACTCGTTCGGATGGAAGCCGGCGGGACGTCCGTTTCGCGGCATGCTCGCCGTGATGGGCAGTGGCGTCGTTCGCCGGATCGATCTATTGACCGGCGTCATTGCGCGCATTACGTCGACGAGTTTCGGCGTCGGCCGGCACCTTGACGAGGCCAGTCGCCGCGCTTACCGTGCCGGGCTGTTTCAGGAGCTGGGGGCCTTCCACGACTATTTGCGCGAGGCTCGCTTCAGTGACGACGTCTACGACGAAGTCACCGGGGCACTGACCGGTCCGTTCCGCACGCTGCCGCTTCTCACCATCTTCGGTGAGAAAAACGATCCGCTCGGCTTCCAACCGCAATGGAAGCGGCTGTTTCCCGACGCGAGGCAAGTCATCGTTCCGAAGGGCAATCATTTCCCCATGTGCGATGACCCGGATCTGGTCGCGCGGAGCATCGGCGAATGGCATCGCGACGTCGTCTCGATCTCCACATCCTCACAGGCGAGGATGCCAAGAGTTCGAAGTCCAACTAGTTGCGTAAAGATTCCAGCCGAGTATTAGGCGAGCCCCCGGTCGGGTCCGTCTGGAAATCGGCCGCAACTCATCGTCAAAACGACGTTCCACATCTCCCCGATTGAATGGGCGTTCTGTCTGTTCCGAAATAATCGAATAGACCACTTCGTGACCGGCAATCTGTGCGGTCAGAAATGCCCGGCTGTCTGGAAGTTCCAGGTACGTGAATTTCACGTACCGGTTCCCTGCGATGCGCCGCATCCATTCATCGTGCATAACGCTCGCAATCTACTGGATCCGACTCCTCGTCGCAGGAGCTCGACAGGGGCGAGTCGCGGCTGAGAGCCTGTCGACTTCGCGTCCGCGACCGGTCAAGCGCGTTTCATCGTCCCGACAAAATCCGCCTCCGTGGTGGTGGCGGTCGTCTCCGGAGAGCGATGACATCACATCGCGGCATGCAGTCTGGTGAGCAGCCTACTTGAGGATTCGACGGTCGAAGCAGTCGTCCAACGTGTCGGCCTTCACGCGTCGCAGATGGCCGTTTCGAAGGACGACCAATAACACGCCGTTGTGAGCGATCTGACTGCGAATGCTGTACAACTCACTGATCGTGTTGAACTCCTACCGATCGAGTTTATGAATCGCGCGTGTGAGATTGCCAATGTACGATACAGCTGACGCCGCGCCCATCAGGATCGAGAGATCAGTTTCGATCTTCGCGATGTCGGCAGCACCGCGCGCATTCCAGATGGCGCGGAGCTGGTCGACGATAGCATCCGGTGAGGTCAAGTCGGCCAGCCGGCGGGCGACACGATCGAAGTCTGGTGTCTCGGCCATCGGCGGATTCTACTCGGTGCGGGTCCTTTTCGGTGAGGTCAAAGGCCAGGACATTCGTCCAATTCGGCGTGAACGTCGCCCACCGTTCTGCTCGAAATCGATGGCGAGATAGCCGACTGTACGTAGGCGCCAGCCTGCTGCGAGCGATGGCGAAGGTCGAGGCGTTCAACCGCGTCATCCGATTCTATGCGTCTCAGTCCACATGTCGCGGAAGACTCAGCCTTTTTGGGCGTCTCGCATAGCCGACCGTCGCGACCGTCACAAGAAGCGCTAACGTGGGGAGAGCACGCATGGATTCCTCTGGCACACGCACCAGGAATGTGTATCCGGCCCAAAGGAGGGTGACGCCGATTCCCACCGCGCCCCAGAATACCGCGCGGGGAATCAGCAGAAGAACAGCGGACGCGACCTCTATCGAGCCTACGACAAACCGAAACCAATCCGGATATCGCCACGCCGCGAAGTGCTGGACGTCGCCTTCGGCACCCAGCAGCTTCGTCAACCCTGCAAACAGAAACATCGCTGCCAGGAGACGCGACACCCAAACAGCTATCCGGCTGTCTTCAGTCTCCATCGGCGTGCCAACTTCCATATTGCGAGGCGACGGTGTTCTTGCTGCCGCGGCGAAACCAGACTTGTCGTTCGAGCAGGATACCACTCAGGCTCGAAGCGTCAACATTGTGCCTCGGCCTGCTCTGGTTGCTTCATAGATGCAGAAGTACCGCGATGCAACCGGCGGATTCACCGTGCTCGATCGCGCAACGCTGCGACGGGCCGCGGCTGGCCGACATAGTAGCCTTGCGCATAGTCGACGCCGAGCTCCCGGACCAGGTCCATTGTCTCCACGTCGCCAACAAACTCGGCGACGGTCTTTTTCCCCAAACCCTTCGCGATGTTGACCAGGGCCTGGACGACGAGCCGGTCGGTCGCATTTGCGCCGAGGCCGCGGATGAAGGCGCCGTCGATCTTGAGGTAGTCGAACGGAAAGGTCTTGATGTAGTAGAACGACCCGAACCCGGCGCCGAAGTCGTCCAACGCCAGGCCGCATCCAAGGCCGCACAAGCGAGTCGTGAACTGCTTCGCGTCTTCGAGACTGGCGACCGCCGCCGTCTCGGTCAACTCGAAGACCAGGAGGGAGGGATCGATCCCCGAATCCGACAGGGCCTGTTCCGCGAAGTCTACGAACTTCCGATCACCAATCGTCTTCCCCGAGAGATTGACATGCAGCGGCAGCCTCAGCCCGGCGGCCGTGTGCTCCGCAACCAGGGCGATCGCCTTACGTACCACCCAGGCGTCGATCGCCTGTATCAGACCCGAGCGCTCGGCCGCGTAGAGAAACGTATTAGGCTGGAGCGGCTCCCCGCCCCCATCGTGCGGAAGACGCAACAGGAGCTCGTAACTGAAGACTTCGTTCCTGTGGAGGTCGAGGATCGGCTGACAATAGAGAAGAAGGTGATCGCCTTCGAGCGCGTGACGAATCTGCTCCACCTTGGCGAGTCGCGCTGACGCCACCGGCCCGCGCGTGTTGCTCGGTTGGTAGAGCGCAAAACGATTCCGCCCGGCTTCCTTGGCCTCGTACATCGCAAGATCGGCGTACCCCAGCACCTCCGTGTCAGTGAGGTGATCGAACAGCGAGACACCGACGCTGGCGGTCAGATGAACCGACCGGTCCGCGAGCATCGCCATGCTCCGATTGAGGCCTTTGATGATCTCGTCGGCGACGATCTTGGCCCGGTCAGGCCCCGCCCCCGGAAGCAGGACCGCGAATTCGTCGCCACCGACTCGGCCCAGGACGTCCGTCTGCCGCAAACGCTGCTTCAAGGCGCCGGCAACGGCTTTGAGCAGCTCGTCGCCCGCTGCGTGGCCAAAGGTGTCGTTGACATCCTTGAAATGGTCGACATCAATCAGCAACACAGCTCCCGGGTGGCCGTAGCGCCTCGCGCGTTCGGTCTCGAGCGCGAGCTCCTGCTCGAAGCGTCGCCGGTTGAAGAGACCGGTCAGCATGTCGTGATCGACCAGGTACTCGAGGCGTCCCGCCAGCTCTTTCCGCTCGGAAATGTCCTGCACCTGCGTGATGACGTAGAGCGGAGCGCCCGCCTCATCGCGGACGAGGGAGACCGTCAGGAGGACCCAGACATGGTGGCCCCAGGCATGGCGGTAGCGCTTCTCGGTTTGGTAGGTGGAAATGTCTCCGGCGATGAGACGCCGCCGGTCGTCCGCGTCGATGCCGACATCCTCCGGGTGCGTGATCGCCCGGAGCGTGGTGGTCTTGAGCTCGGTCGCAGAATATCCCGTGATGCTGCAGAGGGCAGGATTGACCTGGAGCCAGCGATCGTCCATGTCAATGAGCGTCATACCGATCGGCGCGTTGCCGAAGGCGCTTTCGAAGCGCCCGCGCACGTCTCGCAGACCCTGTTCCACCTCTTTGTGCTGCGTCTCGAGCCGTCGGCGCTCGGCAATCTCTCGCAGCAACTGCGCATTCGTCGCGACGAGTTGCGCTTCGACCGACGCAAGCTCAGCCAGCGCTTGCTGAAGCACCTCATCGCCCGCACTGCGAGCGCCTTCTTGCGGGTCCGCCCTCGGTCGTTTCTTGCCGACAGGCACTCTGAGCTGTCGCCCGGACCGCTTCGAATGGGTCATTAGCTCCCCCCGCGCCTAGCCCGTCGCACAGTATTGTAACGGTCAAATCAGCGAATGTACATCGTAGTCAGGCGCTGACAGGGCGGCCACGCGAGGCATAGAGCCCACGCGTCGTTCGCCTTGCCGTTGCGTCTCTCGTTTCGTGCCGCTGAGGTGGGAGGCCAAGCTTTCTGGCGCGCCAGACGCCACTCCTGTCACGTCACCGTCGTTCGACCGTGCTCCGGCAGACGCGGGCTGCCATTGACGACATTGTCGATGTCTGTGATCAACGAATCGATCGACACCAGGCGCCCGGCCGCGTAACTTCGGGTCCACCGAGCAGGGCCGAGTCGCGCGCGCGCTTCCCGTTCCGCCTGATCTCTGAGGTCTTGTACCGCCTGGTCGGAAACCGACGCCCCTGTGCGTTCGCTCACGGAATCTGCGGCGCCCAGGATTCGCGCCGCCCACGCGTGGTCCCCCTTCAGCACCGCCGCGGCCGTGAGGGGGACCATCGCATACACGAAGGCGAACTTGTCGCGGAGCTCCCGGACATGCGTGAGGCATTCCCGGGTCAACGCGATTGCTTCGTGGGGGTTCCCGCGTCGCACCGCGACGAACGCGCGAAGATACAGCGTCCAAGAGAGGAACCACGGCGCCGTGTGTCGAAGCACCACGGTGGCCTCTCCCAGCAGGCGCTCCGCGTGCGCGGCGTCGCCGGTCGCCAGGACGACGGACGCCATCCCGGTGAGCGAATTGCCGAGCCCCCACGGAAGCGCGAGCGCCCGGAATCCTTCAACGCCGCGGGCGAAGTGCTCGCGGGCCGCGTCCGCATTCCCGAGCGAGTGTTCGATGTCTCCCAGCAGATTCTCGGCCCGCGCCACCAACACCATGTCGCCGGTCTGGTGGGCCAGTGGCAGCGCGCGTCCGAGCGCCGTGCGTGCGTGCCCGGGTTCTCCTTGCGTGTATCGCATCGCTGCCGTTCCGAGCAGCGCTTTGCATTCGACTGCCGCGGGAAGGGAGGGCCGGTTCAGGATCTGGTCGTACCATCGGATGCCCTCGGTCGCATGCCCGCGGATCCCCCAGAAGAAGAACAGACTCCATGCGATGTCGGATGCTTCGGCAGGGCGGTCGCGATCGATGAGCCACGTCAGTCCTCCGCGGTAGCTTTCGAGATCGTCACGCACACGATCCAGCCATTCGCCCTGCGCGGGACCGATCAGCCCCTCGGCGGCCAAGGAGGCTTCAGCGGCGCAATAGCGCACCAGCCCCTCCATGGCGTCATCGCGCTCGCCCGCGGCCGCGAGCTCGAGAGCCGCGTACGCTCGCACGGTCTCGAGCATCGTGTACAGCGGGCGAGTCGCGACTGAGCTCTCCGCTCGAAGCAGGAGACTTCTGTCGATCAGGCCCGCCGCAAGGCTGAGGGCCTTGTCGCTGCTGACCGGCATGCCTTCGCGGCCGGCAACCACCGCCGCCGCGGCCTCGATCGGAAAGCGACCCGGCAGCGCACCGAGGCGACGAAACACACGTTGTTCGTTCGGGCTGAGCAGTTGGTAGCTCCAGGCCACGGTCGCGTTCATCGTCCGTTGACGTTCCGGGAGATCGCGCGGGCCGGCAGTCGAGAACAGGACGTTCCGCGCGAGTCGTCGGCACAGATCCTCGGCGGTCAGCACCTTGAGCCACGAGGCCGCCAGCTCGAGGGCGAGGGGCAGGGCGTCGAGCCGTCGACAAATCTCCGCCACAGCGGGGCCGTTCGCCGATGTGAGGTGAAAGTCTGGCTGGACGTCACGCACGCGCTCCAAGAACAGCCGCACCGCGGGAGAGCGTGCGAGATCGGCGGGCGACGTGGCGTCGACGTCCACATCTATCGCGAGCGGCCCCACCGCGTACCTCTCGCTCTCCACGCACTCGGAGCTGGGCACGGCTGGTAACCAGCACTCGCAGCGACGCGACCGATGCCAGGAGATCCGCGAGCAGTGGCGCCGCGTCCAGGACTTGCTCGAAATTGTCGAGCACGAGCAGCGTGAACGTGTCGTCGCACACGGCCCGCAGCCGCGCTTTCAGGTCGATCGTCGTGGCGTCCACGACCCCCAGAGCCTCGGCAATCGCAGACGCCACGAACGCTTCGTTCCGAACGGCAGCCAACCCGACGAAGATCACGCGGACGCCTTCGGCCTTTTTCGCGTGCGCGAGCTCCAGCGCCAGACGCGTCTTCCCGGCACCTCCGGGACCGGTCAGTGTGATGAGGCGTGCTGTGGGATCCGCGAGCCAGAGCCGCAGCGTCTGCACGTCGGCATCGCGGCCGAGCAGGACTGTCGGAGCCAATGGCAACGAGACGTCACGCAGCTGCTCGACCGCCGCGTTGTGCGCAGGCGCTCGCGCGCTCTCCACGAGCGCGTCACGCGGCGCGCCAGTCAGATCGAGCGCTGCGGACAGCGCGCGCACAGTGTCGACATGTGGCCGCCGTCGTTGCCCGCGTTCCAGCGCACTCACGGCATGCACGGACAGGCCCGCTATCGTCGCGAGCTCCTCCTGCGTGAAGCCCGCTGCCTCGCGGAGCGACTTGAGCTGCGCACCAAACGACCGCTTGGCGTCAGGTTTCATGGCCGGGCGCTGAGGGCTATTGTCCTGCACCTTCAGCGACGAGACTGTTAGGAACTCCTAAGGCTTCGACGTCTGCTCAGGTCGGTGGTCGCCCCAGATGAGTTTCGGGCCGGCCAGAAATCGCCTCCGAAATCCGCCAAATACTCGCGGCGCCCCATCGCTCCCTGGAATATTCGACGGCGTCAGGGAATTAGTGAGGTCGGAGGATTCATGCTGTCAAAGAGTCTTGCCCTCGCCGTACCTGACGTCGATCCTGACGGCAGCCTGCGGAGGCTATTCGTCCGCAGGCGGACGCTTCTCGTTCGAGTTCCAGTCCGCCGGAACGTTCCCCTACCGCTGCACCATTCATCCGGGGATGGTGGGCACCGTAACCGTCCGTTAATGATTTGAGGAGAAACAGATGACATTTCGGCGACTGATGTTTGTAGCGACACTGACGGTGTTGATGGGCGCCGCGCCCCTGACGGCGACGTCATTCTTCTTCACAACGGGCAACCCCGATGGACGGCTCGCGTCACTGTCTCAGCCCGCGACCGCATCGAAGCTCGAGACCGAGACCGCGGACGACTTCATTCTCAGCGAGACGACGACGATCAAAGAAGCGACGATAACGGGGCTCCTCACGGCGGGAGCGAAGATCTCGAGCATCGACAACGTCGAAATCGAGATCTATCGCGTCTTTCCGAACGACTCGCGCCCGCCGTCGGGCAACGTGCCGACGCGCATGAACTCGCCCGCCGACGTGGAAGTCGACAGCGCTACGCGTGATGGCAGCCGTGGGACGCTGACGTTCCGCGCCCTTCTACTGAACGCGGGTGTCTCGGTTCAGAATTCCGTCGTGACCGGCATCAACAAGGCGCCTCGCAACGTCACTCACGGTGAAGGATCCGTGAGCGGCGACGAAGTCCAGATCACGGTCACGTTCGATCCTCCGATCATCCTGCCGTCGGATCATTATTTCTTTCGTCCTGAAGTATCGGTGAGCGGCGGCGACTTCCTCTTTCTGTCGGCCGCTCGCCCGATCCAGTCGCCAGGGACACCCTTCCTGCCCGACCTGCAGGCCTGGATTCGTAACTCCGACCTGAAGCCCGACTGGTTGCGAATCGGAACCGATATCATCGACGGCGGGACGTTCAACATGGCGTACTCGCTCGCCGGCGACACCATCCCCGCGGCCGGGACGCCGGGAAAGGCAAACTGCCATGGCGAGACCGTCGCCGCGCTGGCTCATCAGTTTGGCGGGATGAAGACGGCTGCATCCGCACTGGGCTTTTCCGGCGTGTCGTCTCTCCAGGAGGGACTGCGCACGTTTTGCGGCGAGTAATGGGTCGAGGTGCGTGCGTGCGCATGCACCTCGTGCTCTGCCGCCCGTCAGCGGCGGCTCACACGAGCACCGCCTCAGCTTCGTGTTCCCTAGTATTGGGTTCCTGCGGGACGCCGGATCGCTTCATCACGTCCACGAACGCGACGCGAAACGCCTGCCGGGCGCGTGACAGGCTGGACATGACGGTGCCCACGGGCATGTCCATCGCGTCCGCCAACTCTCGGTACGACAGACCCTCCAGCTCGCGCAGGACGAGCAGGGTACGAAAGCGATCGGGCAGGTCCTTCATCGCTTGTTCGATCAACGCCACCTGGTCGCTTTGAAGCGCCAGGCTTTCGGGATCGGGCATCGATCGCGCGTCGCCGTGCCGTTCTTCGTCGAACGGTTCGGTCGGGGCCTGGGCGATGCCGCTACGCCCGCGCCATCCGTTACACGTGTTACGTACGATTCTGAAAAACCACGCGCGGCCGTTTCCGCCGGTGAACGTGCGGAAGTATCGAAAGGCGCGCAGCGACGCTTCCTGGACCGCATCTTCCGCGTCTTGATCGTTTCGTAGCAGCCAGCGCGCCAGCCGATAGGCGGCGTCGAGATGCGGCAACACGACGTGTTCGTAGCTCTCATCGTTTGCCGGTAAGCCTTCTGTCATGCAGCCAGTGTGGAACGCGAAGGAACGGGCGACCACGGACAGCGCCCCAACAGCACTCGTACGACACCCGTACAGGTCGTGACGGGCAAGACGGGCGGCGGACCGTAATGCCGAGCTCGGTTGTTGGCTCGAAACCGGAGCTGCAATCTACGGTTGTGCTCAGCTGGATCGCCCCCCGGGCGCGTGGAATAAAACGGCGGCACCACCGCTACTGCCTAGATGAACGCGCCGCGAGTCGCGCGGCGCAATCGTCAGGATCTCGTAAAGCAAAATCAGATTACAGGGAGAGAAGATGACGGACTGCAGTTCGAAACAGGAAAGGAAGACCAGGCGCCACATTCAGACCGCGGCGTGCGTCGTCGCATTCGGCCTGATGGTTACCACCGGTGTGCGAGCGGCTCACGCGGACGAGATCACGCCGCCGCGGGTGCCCCGACTCCTCGAGGTGGAGGACGGAAACGAAGTGTTCCTCGTCGGCCATGGTGTCGGCACGCAGAACTACGTGTGCGCGCCGTCGACAACGTCAGTCACCGGGTTCGCCTTCTCGCTGTTCACGCCAGAGGCGACGTTGTTCGATGACGCGGGCGTCCAGCTCATCACGCACTTCTTCAGCCCAAACGACGATCCGCACGTTCTGCCACCTGAACACGGCACGATTCGCGTCACGTGGGAAGACTCTCGTGACACGAGCAGGGTCTGGGCCTTTCTTCTGCAGCAGTCCACAGACGCCAAATTCGTCCGGAAGGACGCGGTTGCGTGGCTCCTGCTGAAGGAGTCTGGCGTGGCCGTGGGGCCAACCGGCGGGGACCGGCTGACGAAGGTGACGTTCATTCAGCGTCTGAATACCGTTGGAGGGCTGGCGCCCGCGTCGGGGTGCAGCTCCTTCGGAGACCTCGGCCGCAGGGCGTTCGTGCCATATTCTGCCGATTACTTCTTCTACAGGGAGTCTCCCACCCGCTGAACGTGGGAGGCCGATGCGCCGAAGTTGGTTCTGGCGGGTCACGCGGGAGGCACGAACGGTACCCCGGCGTTCTTCTCGACGAACTGCTTGAGACTGTTTAGGTAGTAGCCCCAGTTGAAATTGTAGATTCCGTACGTTTCATCCGAAAGTTCGCGCGCGTAGTCCTGCGAAAAGATGAGCACTGTTTCGGATTTGCGCGGTTCGAGGGTGAAGGTGAACCGGTTGTCCTTCCAGTTGTCGTGGCCGGCGACGCATACCCATTTCACCGACCGGTCGGGATTCAAGGCGATTTGCTTCATCTGCGGGTGAAAGTCACCGGCGAAGGTGAACTCGATCGCCCCACCCTCGCGTTCATCGGCCTCAACCTTCGTGGTCCACCACCCGCGAAGCCCCGCCTCTGTGGTGAGGGCCCGATAGACAGCCGGTGGCGTGGCGTGAATGTGGACGGCATGGATAATTTGTTTCATCGGATGAACGCCTCTTTCGTGTCGCGCGGCCGCGCCCATAATATCGAGATCGGTCATTTCGGCAAGATGAGAGCGACCGGCAGGACCGTGGCCCCACAGAATACTCGATCGACCGGCCCTTCCTGGGCCGTCGATCGTTACTGATGTCCCTGTAAAGAAACTCAACGCCTCTCAGTGCTTATCACACTGCGACGAAAACGCCTGGCAAGAAGCGGTAAGACTCTCAAAAGCCTGATCGAGCGATGGGCTTCCGCCGGAATCGGCACTTCCGTTGCGACGACTACGAGCGAACGGCATCTGTATTCACTCGCGACGTAATGACACGTCCCGACGCGCACGAACGCGACGCGAGTCAGGTGAGCAATGGTCAAGGTGGGGCGAAAATTTGGTCGGGATGGCCGGTTCGAACGTCTTTGTCTTAAACCGGGTCGTGAGCTGTTCACCGCGCGTCAGCGCTTTTCAGCGAGTGCCGATATTTTGTTACCCCCGTGTTACCCACGCTTTGACGTCAGGAAGAAACAGCGCGCCGACGGACTTAGAGGCCGTCCGGGGCGGCTGACCGCGCGCCACCACCGCGCTTAGACGCTGGAGCGCACGTCTTCGACATGGCTGCCAGCGGCTCGTCGAAGCCGTGCACGTCGAACTCGACAGTCGCGGGGGCGGCGTTGAACGGCTTGAACGAGAAGCGCAGGCATCGTGAGGCCGCGATCCGGTCGGCGAGCACCTTGCCATCAGGGGCGAACAGACCCTGCTTGTCGGTCGAGTCGAGCCACCGCTGCTCAACGTCCGGTTCGCCGTCCAGACTGATCTTCACGGTGTGCGTATCGCCCGCGTTCTCGATGCTCGCGGCAGATTGGAGGACGACGAAGACCTCTGTGACACGCGAGGCGCAGCGAACCGCGAGAATCGGTCGGATGCGGTCCATATACACGTCCACGTCGCGCTCGGCCTCGACCTCGAAGCCGATCATCCGCGACCCGTCCGCGGCCCATCGTGACTGCCGCGTGCGCTTCCATTTCGGCGCGACCATCGACGCTGATGGGGCGACGGGCACGACGGTGTGGTGAGCCGCCACTTCCTCCGCACGGGTGGGCGGCGCAGGTACAGTCGCCGCTGCCGCCGCGTTCATCTGCGCATCACTGCCGCGCGAGCGCATGATGAGCATCACGGTCGCGACCAGGCCAATCGCAACCGCACCGAGAAGGACATTGCGAGTGGTGAGCTTGGTGTTCCTGGGAGGCCCGACCGCTTTTCGCGTCGCGGCAGCAGCCGCTTCAGGCCTGAGTGCGTCCGGCACGGCGACGACCGGAGGTGCGGGCATCTTGCCCACCGGTGGCCCCGCGTAACCGCAAGACGGGCAGAGAATGTCGCGCTCATCGCGTTCCCGTCCACAGTTCGGACAGATCGGCATTCGGATTGGAGCGGGCAAGTGCTGTGCCGAACTGAAGTTGCCCGTCGCTCGCCGTTTTTGCGCAGTTCGGGTCAGGGCCTATGCGCTGTCCGAGGCACAGGCCTGAAAGTCAGATCACCGGCTCGCGATGCTGTTCCTAGCTGACGGCCGCCGAGAACCTTACAACCTCCAATTCAACGGGCGCTGGCCGCCCGGATTCGGCCACGCCTGAAGCGTCTCGGCTTGTCGCTCGACAACCCGCTCGAAGAGCTGCGCCGGCTGGCCTAGACGGGGCCGGCGTTCGAGGACGCCAACGGCGAGCTGCTGCCCGTCCACGAGTGGCCGCAGGACAGTCGGTCGATGGCGTTGCAACTGCTCACGCGGAAGAAGGAAGGCCTCGTCGGCGTGCTGAAGTACTTGAAGCATGCCGGGGAGCGATCCCGATCGAAGCGGCGACTGCCGAACAAGGCCGCCGAGGCGGTAGGCGAATGACGTCCGACATACGAGATCGTGGAGGGAATGCCTCGACATCAGTTAAGGGTTGCCTTTTCCACGCCAGGCTCTTTCCTCGACCGCATGGATGTCTGGCACGACGTCGGTGCTGCGGGTGACTAACCGCAAATCGTTAAGAAACCATACGACTTTGTTTTCGTTGCGAACTCCCTGATACGACCACGGCTAATCGCGTCGGCATCATCCCAGAAGGTTTCGATTCCCGTTTGTGGCCAGGTGATCACGAATGCTCAGATCTGCCGCGCTGCACGGACTCGACGAGGAAAGTCCTTGTCGTCGTAATGCTGGCGCCCGGCATCGGCGAAATCGATGTGGTGCGCCATATCTGTAGACGCCTGCGACGAAGCCCAATAGGTGAAGTTGTCCGCGGCGCCTGCATCTCGAAAATCACCGACCCCTGCGGATCTAAGGTTCCGGTACATCGCCGCCAGCTCGTCTCGGGAGGGCAGGAACCAGCCGCCGATACCTCGTACGCTCAGGTTCGCGCACAACGCCGCCGCGGTGTCGGGCTCGCCGCAGGCCGCGAGCATGTCCGCGGTGTTCTGTTTGCCGCTTCCAACCGCGGTTCCACCTGCTCCCGCAACCGGCCGACGAAAACAGCCCCATTTGGCGCCTGCGCTCTGATCGAAGGGGGCGGCTTCGAGATATCGCCACCCGTCGGATTCGTAGCGGGGGTTCTCGTAAAAGATGAAGCCGCCTGCCGGTCCGACATCTCCCGGAACGTAGCCGGAGGTTGGCAGCCACACGGTCATTTCACCGGCACCACGATTCGCCCACAGATGGTAGGGAATCAGCTTCACCGGCGTCGGCGGAGACGCGGGCTTGGTGATGCGCGTTGCTCCCCCCTGGACGACTGTCACTCCACCATACAAGTCCTCATCGACGACCGCGCGCAATGACACGTGCTGATCGACGAGCGATTCGAGAACGCTGATACTTGCCGCATCATGCGCCTCGAGACAATACACAATGGGCCCACGCTCGACGGCCATTCTGCGCCTGGTGTCGCGAACGCGGTCGTCGGCGATGATTCGACGGATTACCATCGGGAGCTCGAGCGAAACCACGTCGCCGTTCTTCCACCGGCGATTCAGCGAGATGTAACCGGTACTGTCGACTGCGACGCGGATGGGCCCGCCATTGACGGAGACGGCCGGCTGTTGATCTTGCCGATCGGCATATCTGTAGAGCGTGCCCGGCACCGGCTGATTCCTCGCCCATCCCGGAATTCGCAGCCTGAGTGTGGCGTTTACGTCCCCGCCCGACACCGTGAGCGTCGATCGACCTCCCCAAGGCATGTCGCTCTGCATCGACAGCGCGAGCTTCTTCCCGTCGATGTCGAAGGTCGATTCGCTCGAGACATACAGGTTGACGTACACCGTGCTCTGGTTCTGCGCGTAGACGAGGCCGGGCATCGCCGCAAGGAAACGAACCAGATTCGGCGGGCAGCATTCGAGCGAGGCGCGCTGCCAGCGGGTATCGCGACCGTCGCCGGCGCTCGCGAGCCTGTTGACGTAGAAGAACCGATCGCCGCTGACCGACACGCCCGACAGCGCATTGTTGTACATGCCGCGTTCCATCACGTCGATGTACTTGCTGTCGCCGGTCGCGAGAAACATCCTGTGATTGAGCGTGATGAACATCAGGACCGCGCAGGTCTCTGAATACGCGGAGATGTTCGGCAATACGTACGGCTCGCCGAATCCCTCGTTGCCGGTGGTACCCACGCCGCCGGTCACGTACATCTTCCGAGTCACGACGTCGCGCCACATTTGCTCGGCGGTGCCGAAGTACTCCTTCAGACCAGTCAGCACGCCGACGTCGGCGAGCGAAACCATCAGCGACACGCAGTTCACCGCGTGACCAACGGCGTCGCTCTGCTCGAGCACGGGCTTATGCGACTGATTGTGGCGGCTGCGATTGACCGAGTTCTCGAGCCCGCGAATGTCCAGATAGTGTTTCGCCAAATCGAGATGCTTTTTGTCGTGCGTGGCGCGGTACAGCTGCACGCAGTTGATGGCGTCCCGCTCGCTGCCAGAAAACGGCGGGTTGTTGGCGACGAAGTCGTCGTACAACTCCCTCGCGATCGCGATGGACCGCTCCAGCAGATCGCTCCGGCCGGTCGTGGCATAGAGCGTCGCCGCTACCTCGAAACCGGCGTTGCCGCTGGCAGGGGTCTTTTTCAGTTCCTCGATCGCCGCATCAACCTGCGCCTGCAGTGCCGGATTCGGGTTCGTCTTGAGGGAGAGGATCGCCGCTTCGAGCACGTTGCCGCTGAGCCGCTGCTCGGCTTCGCTCAGCTTCTGCACCTCGAACGGGATGGTCACGGCAGCGTTTGTCGCAACCTTCGGTTGCCAGAAGGTGTCGTTCAGTTTCACGTCGAAATACGGCTGCGGGCGAATCGGGTAGTCAGGAACCGGCATGTAAGCGGTGCTCGAGATCCGCACGTCGTCAGCGTGCAGTGAGGTGGCTGGCCGGATCGCCGCCGTCAGGCCCACGGTGCCCGTGGCCACTGATGCAGCCTTCAGGAACTCCCGTCGAGCGATATTGGCCATCGCTATCCCCTTCACACCGTCTCACGCAGAACTCGCTGAACCCGCAGAGAACAAGTCGCTCCGCCTGTTCTGCGGGCTCCGCGTGAGATTTCGGTGCCTGCGTCGATATTGGCTACAAATTCCGACTACTATTCGAGCCGGCAAATCCAACCGCTAGCGGCGTCGCAGTACCAGAGGGCGCCGTCGTTGTGAATGTCGAGCCCGTGCGGCTCGGGATCCTGGCGCGTGAGCTGAATCTTCGCGATCGGCGTACCGTTCATGGGATCCAGTTTGTAGATCACGCGATCGTCGGACTCGACGCACCAGAGAAACCCGCTGTCCCACGCGAGGCCGTGCGTCCGCACACCCGGTGCGGGAATCGAGCGAACGATTTCGCTGCGTTCAGGCTCCATCAGAAACAGCTTTCCTGATGCCGGCACGGCCATCCAATACTTGCCGTCGACCCATTTCAGGCCGTGGGCGCCGGACACGGTCGCGGCGTGACGCGCCCGTAGGTGCCGGAGCCTGGCGTCTCCCAGGACTTCAGCGTCTTGCCGCTCCTCGGATCCACCTTTAACGTCCTCGGCGGATCGTCCGGGTTCGCCATCTTCGTCGATGCGATCCACAGCGCTCCGTTGCCGTACGTGATCCCGCTTCCGTGGATCGACTCGGTCTGAAGCGTCTGAACGATCGAGCCGTCCTTCGGCCTGACCTTGAACGCCTTGTTCGGATCAACCTGGTCGAGGACCCACAGGCCGTCCGAGACGAACTGCAGATCGTTGGGCTGCCGGCAGCCGTCGACCTTGTAGAGCTTTTCGACGCGCTTCGAGATGACGAGCGGAGCGGCGGCCGTCAGGCCGGTCCCGCGAGAAGCCGCGAATGCTCCGACGGCCCTGAGAAATGTGCGGCGGGAGATTGCCAGCTCAATCGCCATACGTTCTCTCGTCACGCCAGCTCGTTGCCCCACGGTTCCTGCTTGTAGACCACCTTGCCGTCGGGCCGGACGATCCAACCCGTCACCGGGTTCATGTGGTAGTTCGCGGCGCCCGGGCCGCGCTGCGCGTACAGTTCGGCGCGCATCGGCTGCTTGTAGCCCGTCTCGTCGACCGCGCGGCTCATAATGACGGTCTCCGAGCCGTCCCACTTGAACAGGTGCCGGAAGCGTGTGTGTGCCTTCGGCAGGACGGGGCCTTGCAGCTTGGCGGCCATCCACGTCCTGCCACCGTTGGTGCTGACGTCAACGCGCGTGATCCTGCCGTAACCCGTCCACGCGATGCCACGGATCTCGAGCCATCCCTTCGTCACGTTGCCCGGGTAAGTCGGATATGTGATGAGCGACCGCGCGTCCATGACAAAGCTGAAGATGCGCGCCATGTCGTTGGCGAGTGGATCGGTGTACTTCGACGTCTCCTCGCGCGTCATGAACGCGTGGTCCGACAGTTCGAGGCGCCGCAGCCACTTGACGTTCGTGTTGCCCTCCCAGCCGGGCAGAAGCAGCCGTGCGGGATAGCCCTGCTCAGGCCGAATCGCTTCGCCGTTCTGACCGTACGCGATCATCGCATCGTCGAGCGCTTTGCTCACCGGAACGCTGCGCGTGAGCACGGCGGCGTCCGAGCCCTCTGCGAGGAACCACGTCGCCTTCGGCGATACGCCGACCTCCTTGAAGATCGTCGACAGCATCACGCCGGTCCACTCGCTCTGGCTCGTCTGTCCCGCAAGCTGTTGCGGCGTCGTCTCGGGCGGCGCTGTGCGATTCAGGTTCCCCGAGCATTCGAGGAAGCAGATGCGACTGACCTGAGGAAAGCGCTTCAGGTCGTCCAGCGTGAAGACCGTCGGCCGCTCGACCATGCCGTGCACGAGCAGCGAGTACCGTTTCGGATCGATGTCCGGGACGCCGCCGTGGTGCCGCTCGAAGTGCAGGTCGGACGGCGTGATCGTGCCCATCAGATCCTGGTGCGGCGTAAACGCGCCCGTGGCGCTTCGAGGCAGGCGCTTCGGCGCCTCGAACGGCGACCGCTCGCCGAGCGCGCGCGCGGGACGGCCGCGCACCTTCGTTGGATCAGCCGGCGCCTGGGGCGACTGCGCGCCGGCGCGCGCGCCGGCGACGACCGCTCCGGTGGCTCCAGCGAGGAGCGTGCGACGTGTGACTTTCATGCGGGGCTCCTACTTGGGTTTGACGGGCATCGGCGCGACCTTGGGTCCGCCTCGGGGGTCGGCGATGAACCGATCGCGCGCAGGCATCTTGACCTTCGGCAGCGATGCTGCGTCGACGGAGGCATCGGCCGGAATCAGCTCGTTGAGCGTCAGGAGGTATGCGGCCAGCGCGTAGACGTCGTGATCGCTCAACGAACCAGGCGCGGTCGGCGGCATGGCGCGCCGGATGTAGTCGAAGACGGTCGTCGCATACGGCCAGTAGTTACCGATCGTCTTGGGCATGGTCGGATCGCGCCCGAACGGAAAGGCATCGTCCGGCGCGCGGCCGACCAGGCGATCGTTGGGCCCCTCTTGCCCGGTTGCGCCATGACACGATGCGCACTTGGTGGCGTAGATCGGCGCTCCGTCCGCGGATGTCGCGCTGCCGGGCGGCAGTCCGGCGCCGTCGGGCCCAATATCGATGTCGAGCGCGGCGATTTCCTCTGGCGAAGCGGGTCGGCCGATGCCGAACGTCGCGGGTTGCGGGGCGCGGGCGGCGGGAGGTCTGGCCCGCGATCCCGCCCGCGTGGCTGGCGCCTTTGCCGGGGCCGGAGTCTGGGGCTCGCCCGCCGCCACGCTGCAGACCCCCGCGACGGCGAGACCGATGAGGGTGCGCCGCTTGAACATGTTGGGATTTTACCGCCGCACGTGGGGGTCGGCGCCCGTCAGTTCAAGCCAAACACCGGCATTATCAAGTTGACCATGGCCGAGGCTTATCGCGTCTTGGGCCAAGAAGAACCGGGCGATTCCGATAGTTGGACCCTAAACCTGGCGCTCAGAACGCGGTGACGGTCGTTCGGATTGTGCGCCGAGCGCCATCGCGCTCGACCAGTAACGAACGAGACTCGCCGGGCGAGCCGTGCATCGCCTCGAACACTTGACCCCAAATGGCCTTGGACAGTTCCAGATCGCCGACCCGAATCAACTTGTCCCCCGGCCGGATACCCTGGACGGTCGCGTGACCATTCTTGGTCGCAATGCCTGACACGAAGAACTCACCGCGGCTGGAGCGGAGCGTCAAGCCAACTTGATCGAGGTCACGCTGATCGATCGCGGCCTCGGCGAACCAATAGGACATCCGACGCGGGTAGTCGAGTGTGAGGCGGAACGCCTTCAGGACGTTACCGCCAATCCAGCCAATCACAGGCTCGGCATTCTTCTGCGAATACCAATCGAATAAGTCGAGATTCCCCGAGACGTTTCTGCCGCGCGCCGCGGCAAACACACCGACCTGCTTCAGAACCAGCCCGCCGATCGAGACCTCGGGGATCCGCAGCAGCGTGCCCGCCGCCTCGGAGCCGTCGCCGGACATCGTCATGTTGCTGGTGCCGACGGCGCCGACGCCGCGTTCCCACTCGGGATGCGACGTCAGCCAGTCCCTGGCGCTGCGCTGCGTGACCCAGGTGTACGCCGAGCCGTTGTCGATCGTCATTGCGAAGGACTTCCCGTCGAGCGTCGCATCGACAACGATGAGACCCGTGCCCGAATTGATCCGGAATGGGATCGAAACTCCGTCAGGTGTGAGCGTTCCGCGCGGCGCGAGCGCGAGGGTCCGCGCCTGATAGTCGAGGACGACCTGATAGCGCTGCAACACGCTCGCCGGCAACGTCGCTTCGACCTTGAGTTCGGCTCCGAGAGGTGAAGGCGCGCGCGGCTCGCTCATCACGTCCGTGCGAGGAATCTCGACCAACAATTCCCCGACCCTGAACGACAGCGATCGATCGCGACCGAGTTGCAATTCGTTGAAGAGAGATTCTCTGACCGTCAGGAACTGGCTGCCCATGTCCACGAACGCCAACGCCCGGTGAATTGCACGATCACGCCGAATGAAACCCACCTCGGCGTACATCCGGTTGCCGTCCAAGACGAAGGTGGTTGTTCCCGTGATCGGCCGGTCCTGCCCACCGCGGATGCCAGCGGCGAGCGTTACGACGGCGAGCGATGAGACCGCCGCTGCACGCGAACGGCGCAGGCGAGGCGCGGGCATCATCTCGTCGATCTTACGCTCGATATCGACGACTTGCACCTGACCCGCGGACGCGGTCACACGCGTCGTCACGGGCACGAAGCCTTCTTTCCCCCGTTTTCGAGTAAGGTGTCTGGGCATGCGCATACTGAGCCGACGTGAATGTCTGATGACGCTGGGGAGTGCTGCCGTGGTCGCGCGGGTGCCGCGCTTTCGCGCCGCGTCTGTCGGCGCGAAGGTCATGCGTGGGGTGTTCATCATCCTGAATACACCCTTTGCGTCGGACGGAGCGGTCGACTGGGACGACCTCGCGCACGAGGTCGAGTTCGTCGATCGCGGTGGCTGTCAGGGCGTCGTCTGGCCGCAGGGATCGAGCGGCGTCGCGACACTCACCAGAGATGAACGCGTGCGCGGGATGGAAGTGCTCGCAAAGGCTGTTCAAGGCGGGCGGCTCACGCTCGTGCTTGGCGTCCAGGGCAGGGACACCGCCGAAATGCTTGAGTACGCGAAGCGCGCGGAGACGCTGGGCACCGACGCGATGATCGCGATGCCTCCGACGACAGCCACGTCCCTAAACGACTACCGTGCGTATTTCCGCGCGCTGGCAGGCGTCACGGCGCGACCCACAATTGTGCAGACCAGCGGTGGCGCCGCCGGCCTCGTGCCGAGCACTGATCTCATCGTCGAGCTGGCGCGCGAATTCCCTCATTGCGGGTATGTGAAGGAGGAAAGCCAGCCCCTCATCCCACGTATGAAGGCTGAACTTCAGGCGCGTCCGGCGATGAGGGGCGTGTTTGGCGCAAGCTTCGCCGATGGATGGCTCTACGAGATGCGCCTGGGCCTCGACGGTGTCATGACGGGCGAAGGAATGTACGCGGACCTGATGGGGCGGATCTGGGACGCGCACGAACATGGTCGGCACGACGAGGCGCGCAATGCATTCAGCGCGTTTCTGCTGATGCGCAACCTCGAGGCGCAGATTCCTGGCACCGGCCTCTACGTGATGAAACGGCGCGGCGTGTTCAAGACGACCGTTCGCCGTGTGAGCCCACCGACGTCCACGTCACCTGCTCGGCTGACGGAGTTCACGCCCACTCCGGTCGAGCTCGAGGAAATCGAGTTCCGCTTCGCAGCCCTCAAGCCGTATCTGACGCTCTAACGGCGGGGATTGGTCGCGCGCGAACATGGAGAGGGACACTGCTCCACGAACCGGAAGTACTGTGGCTCGCTTCAGGCCGGCGAACGTGAGGTGTAGATCGTGAGTGCAAAGCGTCGTCGCAAGAACAAGTCCTCACGCCAGGAGGCGAGCCCAAGGACATCCACGCGCGTATCCGAGAAGCCGATCCGCCCGAAGGCCAAGCCCAAGCCACCGGCAGCCAAGAGGAGTTCAGGCTTCACGCTTCTCCCGGGCGGCGGAATTGTGCCCTTTCGGCCGTTGGCGAAGCGAATCCCTCTGGCAAAGAAGGTGCGCACCGCAGGCGGAGCGGCGACGTCCCATCATTTGAAGTTCACCGGGCCAGGAGATGCGACGAACGCTCACGCCGACACGGATCACGGCGCAATCCTCTACACCGCAAAGCTGCGCCTCATCTTCTGGGGCAAAGAGTGGGCATCGAGCGCGCCACCTGTAACGATGACCAGCGTCATCAGTGATGTGCAGACCATTCTCGCGGGTCCATACCTCGAAGGCTTGCAGCAGTACGGAGTGAGCCACGTGTACCTAGACCGGATCTTCGATCACAGCCTGGAAGATCCCCCGAATCCGTTCGGGGAAGACGATGCAGGCGACCGTGTCAAGCAGATGATTGACGACGGCGTCGTACCGCATCCCGACGACGAGAACATACCAGTTGTCTACATGGTGTTCCTGCCGTCCGAGGTAAATCACACGCCTTTGTCAATACCGGAGGCAGGCCGCCACAGCTCCTATCTCGACTCCAACAACCTCTGGTTCAGCAGCCTCTACGTTGGCTGGGTGGGAAACGACGGACACCTCGGGACCATTACCGGCACCTTCTCGCATGAACTGGTCGAGGCCCTAACCGATCCTGAGGGCGACGGCTGGCAAGTGGAACCGAGGAGCCGCTTCAACTGGAACGAGATTGCCGACGTGTGTGCGTCGGGAATCCTGCTGAATGGCGTGGTCATGGCGTCGTACTGGTCGAACCTCGACAACGCCTGCATCATTCCCGATCGCACCCAGACGACGTTCAACGTGGAGTGGATCTGGCGTCCCCGGCGCATCGAGTGGCTCGGAGGGACGGACCAGGATGGCAAGCCGTGGCAATTTTCACGTCAGTTGGTGATGGACTTGATTCGGGGTGGAGACCTGTTCAAGGTTCACGGAGGCGCCTCCGGAAAAGATTCGTTTGTGGGGATCTATTACCTGGATGCGACGCATCCGTATCTTGCGACCAACACTGACGGCGCACCCGATGACAATCTGCTGGCATTGCCGCAGAGGCCGCCGGCGTAGAAGTGAACACAGAGCCGAGATGGCGTCCGCACGGATGTGGTAGCCGCGGCCCCGAAATCCTGTTACCTGGAATCGATCTTCTCGTCCGTGTTCGCGTATCCGACACTCGACTTCCACGACACGACTGCGTGATTGAATTCATGTGCGGTAGCGCGGGCTAACTCAGCTGCTGGCTAGCCGAGCTGAAGAGGCTCTATTCGTGTAGCGGCAAAGTTTCGATAACCGGAGACATGCGAGAAGAGCTCGAGCCAGGGGATCTTCCACTCGTCGTGACGGTCGATCGTCGACGCTTGCGGGATCGGCGGACAATCTGGCGCGGTGGGCGGCGTAACACGGACTGGACGAACCGCCCACTCGGGGCCTGGGCGCAGCTCGAACGACAGTTGTCATCGAGGCCTCACTGGTTCGCCAGGCTGTCGTTCCGCGACACGCGCCACTAAGCCAGGACGGTGCAAGGTGCGGCCTCGGGCTGGATGATCCTACCCGTCACCGGGTTCATCAACTCGGGTGCTGTGCGTTAGGCGCGTGCGCTGTCGGTAATATCCATTCATGGTCCGTCCCGAGCCCGACGCTTCGGACCTGCGATGCTCCTTCTGCAACAAATCGCAGAGTGAGGTTCGGAAACTGATTGCTGGGCCAAACGTGTTTATCTGCGACGAGTGTATTCTCGCCTGCAAAGACATCCTCACTGAACCGCCTCCATACGTAGCAACAACGTGGGAGTCTGCTCCGCTACTGAGGCGCGGTGCTCCAAAGACTCTTCCGGTTTGCTGTGCCCTGTGCGGCACCGTTACATCAGCAGCCGATTTGGTATCCGTTCTGAATCGCGGTGCACTGTGTCCCGGCTGTCTCCACGGCGTCGAAGCCGCCATCGCTGAACGGCGGCAATCGGAGCCGTAAGTCTCTCGAGCCCTGCGCGACGGCTGTCTCGCCACGTTGCGACAGCATCACGTCAATGCGTCCCGCCGGTTCGTCTCGGTTGGTGTTGTTGACGTTGGCAGCCTCCCATGGTCGTGCCACCAGTGAACAGGCGACGGCGTGTAATCGGACGAGGGTCAAGCTGCGGCTATTGCCGGAAATCCGGTGCTTAACCCGGCATTGGGCTTGCTCACATCACGGCCGATGACCTTCGACGACGTGTACTCGGAGTTCCAACCCAAGATCTGGCGTTTCCTGTGTCGTCTCGTCGGATCCAATGAGGCGGAGGACCTCACACAGGAAGTGTTTCTGAAGATCAGCCAGGCGCTGCCAGAGTTCCGGGGCGATTCGACGCTCGCCACCTGGGTGTACCGCATCGCCTCCAACAGCGCGGTCGACAGACTCCGGACCCGCTCGTCGCGCCGCCTCTCGGACGTGCCGCTCATGAGTGAGAACCGCGTGACAGATCGACCGTTCGACGGCGAGCGCGTGGTATTCCGGAAGGAAATGCGCGCGTGCCTCGATCAGTTCATCGACAAGCTGCCGCCGACCCATCGATCTGTCTTCGTCCTCAGCGAATACGAAGAGCTCACGAACCCCGAGATCGCCGCGGCGGTTGGCATCAGCCTCGACGCGGTGAAGATCCGGCTACATCGCGCACGCCGATTGCTCCAGGTCGAACTCCTCAGCCGGTGCAACTTCTCCCGCGACGCGCGAAACGAACTAGTCTGTGAGCCGAAATCGCCGCCTGTATCCCTGCGCCGCTGACTTCCGTCTATACGGTCGAAGCACGAAGGAGGCGATGAGTTATGTGGTGGGGAGCCGGATTCTGGTGGGTCGTCCCGGCTGTCGGGATGGCAATCTGCGTCGCGTTCATGTTGGCCATGGCGTTCTTGTGCATCACGAGGGGCTGCGGATGTATGAAGAGGGGTGAGCGGCACTGAGAAGGGGCGGGCGGGACCGAAGATGACCGCTTCGAATCACTGCATCCGCTACTTGATGCTCGAGCTCCGCCAAGAAGACGGCGAGTTCTCGCGGCCGTCCACCGCGAACGGCCGCAATTGATCTTCACCGAGCCGACTGCGCGCGATGCCGTGATCGTTCTGACGAATTCCGGGAACGCCTCCGCCTGGGAACAGGCGAGAGCGCTCGGCGCGGCGGCAGAAACACGGGCCAGTTGCCGTCACTGCCCCTTGCGACCGTCAAGCCCAGGCGTTAACCTCGCGTATGAGATTCGTCGAGCTGATCGTCGTCATGGTCGCTTCGGCCGCTTTGGTGCTCTGGCGCGGCGTGGCGATGTATCGCCAGATCTTTCAGCGGAAAGACCTCTAAACCGGATCCACGCGCCAAGGTTTGCTCCGACTAAGGTCAGATCCCGTTTAAGAACGCGAGGAGGGGACCTTGTCCGCGGAGGCGAGCGCGAGGCACAGATCTCGAGCGTGCTGCGCCTGACCGCCGTGGGCTGCGATCGCGTCCGTGAACGTCACGGCGCGACCGTCATGAAGGAAGCGGCCGCTCTCCGACGCGCGCCAGAGCGGCATGGTTCGCCACTCGTTACCCTTCGCGAATCCTTGCCGAATCTGGGTGATTAGCATGCCAGTATTGGGTTCTCGGGGTTGGCCGGGTCAGGCCACGTCGATCACGACGAGGGTCATGTCGTCCTGTTGAGCCGTGGCACTGGGCCGCCAGCGGTCTACCTGCGAAAGTAGTGCCGCCGAGAGCTGATCCGGCGACCGCGATTGATTGTCGCGAATGACTTCTTCCAGTTTGCGGTCGCCAAAGAACTCGCCCTGGCCGTTCTCGACGTCGATCACACCGTCGGTGTACAGAAGAAACCGATCACCGGAATGGACGGCCAACGTCGCGACGGGAAAGGTACACTCGGGGACCATCCCCAGGAGAAACCCGTTGCTCTCGATCCGAGTGAGCTGTCCTTGCGTCCACCGGAGCAGCGGTGGATGTCCAGCCGCTGAATACCGGGCTGTCCTGTTCTCGGTATCGAGCCACAGGTACGCGGCCGAGATCAGCTGACTGGATCGTTGCCCGGACAGCACCCGGTTCAAGCCCATGAGAACCGCTCCTGGGTCGTGTGCACAGGAAGCCACCGCTTGCATCGCGACCTTGATCATCGAGGCGATCAAGGCCGCCGGCACCCCGTGTCCCGCAACATCAGCGACCAGGACGCCCACTCGCGCGTCATCGACGGGAACAAACTCGTAGAAATCACCCGCGACTGCCGTCATGGGTCGATAGGTCGCGCTCATGCGGAGATCCCGGGTCAACGGCACTTCACGCGGAAGAATCGCCAGTTGGATGTTGTGGGCAATTTCAAGCTCGCTTTCAACAGCCAGTAAGCGACGCTCATTCGCGAAGACCAGTTCCAGCGCGACATACGCGAGGGAGAACAACAGAATGGCAAAACCGATGTGATCCAGAACGGGCAACGGCTTGAAGCCCGATCGGACGTGCGAGGTTGTTGTAGAGCGCCTCAACGGCAAAGCCGAACGTGCCCACGACGAGCACCCTGCGGTCGTGGAACACCAGGTAACGGGACGATAGACGCGGCACGGCCACGACACTCATCAGGGTCAGGAGGACGCCCGTCGCGAGCAGGTTGTTGTACGGCATCCACGCGTGGCTCGAATTGGTCAACGCAAATCCGAGAATGCCGATGACGCCAATGGCGAGACCGCACCAGGCAGCCACGTGAATGGCCACACGGAGTCCGCCCCGAGTCAGCTCGAGAAAAGCGAGCAATGCCGGGACGACGATCAGGTACCCGATGGCGGTGTTGGCATATGGCGCGACGATCTGAAACGCGCACGGCGACGCCATGATGACCGCCGGTGATTCGCTCAAGCTGCAGGGCGCCGTACATGGCGCTCCAGAGTCCCAGCCACACAAAAATGCGGATGCGAGCGCGCCGGCGAATCGCCGCGATCGACCAGCTCGCGAATCCGACGAACAGGAAGAACGATCCCACGACGATGTCGGCGATTTGACCGCGAAGCATTGCTGCGGCTGGATCCGTCACGTGAGAGCCTCTCGAATGACGTCCAGCATACCAGACGAAAAACGATCCTCCGTCACGCCGGTGGCACGCGCGGAGGACGTGAAGGTCGTCTTTGGTGACGAATTACACGGTGTTTGTAATCGACTTGGCGTCTCGTCGCATGCAGGTTCTCGGCTCCACACCGCATCCCGACGAGCTGTTCATGCGTCAAGTGAGTCGCACATTGAGCACCGCCGAAGACAGTCGGCTACGGGACCATCGCGTGCTGATCTGCGACCGGGATCGGAAATGGAGCCGGGGCGTTCGCCAGCTGTTAGCCGATGCCGGAATCCGCACGGTGTGCACGCCGGTGTGCGCGCCGAACACTAACGCGCATGCGGAGCGCTTTGTGCGATCGATCAAAGAAGAGTGCTTGGATCGGATCATCCCGATCGGGGTGCGTCACTTCCGCCGCGCCTTGACCGAGTTCGTGGCCCATTATCACCACGAGCGAAATCATCAGGGGTTGGGCAATGTGCTCATCGACGGCGACCCGGAGAGGAAGGCCGGTCGGCGTATTCGCTGTTGCCATCGACTTGGCGGGCTCCTTAATTACTACGAACGAGCGGCGTGACAGGCTCGGCCGAGCGGTGGGACAGTGCGGGGCATTGCTGAGCCCAGTTCGAAGCAGGATGCGAGACAGAGCATCTTTCCTCACCATTCGGAAGCGTAAGTGATAGCAGGAGGAAGAACGAAATTCCGGAGTCGGGGTTCCAGGTTCCGGCGAACCAGAACCGGGAACCTTGAGCCCAGAGCCGCGGATCACACGTTGGCAGTGAGCGGGTCCGTCATCGGTTTCCCCGCCTCCAGCGCCGTAAGAAGGCCGTCGAGGTTCACGGGCGCGCGGCGGAAGACTCCGTCGCCCAGCGCGGCAGAAATCGCGTTCAGAACCGCCGCGCATCCACCCGCAACTGGAGGCTCGCCAATGCCGCGCGCACCGACCGGCGTCTCCGGATCGGGAAGCTCGACTGCCGCCCAACCCATGTGCATCGGTGCGTCGAGGATCGTGGGGGGTTTGTTGTAATGGAACCGTTTCGCGAGTGCCACGCCGTAGTGCTGGTCATAGACCCACTTCTGGCCGATGGCATGTGAGATACCCAACATCGAACGGCCCAGGATCTGGCCGCCCAGCGCCGCCGGATGGATGACGGTCCCGACGTCTGCGACGGCGAGGAAATCGACAATGCGGTACGCGCCCGTCTCGACGTCCACCTCGACTTCAGCAAAGGACGCGACGAAAGACAACGTAGCTCCCGTCGTGCGGGTACGCGTCGCGTGCGACGCCCATCAGACCCTGCCCCGCAAGCGCGGCGGCCGACCGCTTGGTAAATGCATTGATCTCGTTCGGCAGCTCGTGGCCGTCGTAGATGCCTCCGAGCTCGATCGCCCGCTGCGCAGCGTGCGCGAGCGTCATGCTGGCACCGCCGCCCTTGCGCGACACGCGCTCGTTGGCCACGAGGTAGTCTTCGGGCCGGCCGCCGAGATCCTTCGCGGCGATCTGCTGCAGCTTCGTGATCGCATTGCTCGCCGCGGCATGCGCGGCGCGCGTCATCGCATGCGTCGTCTGGCTGCCGCCCGAGACGCAGCTCCACGGCAGGTTCTTGGACGTGTCGCCCCACGTAATGTCGACCTTGTCCCAGGGCACACCCATCATTTCCGCCGACACCCGCTGGCAGTCAGACCACGATTCGGTGCCAAGATTGCCGATGCCAGTCTGGATGGACATCCGGCCGTCCGGCTTGATGACAAAGAGACCATCGAAGCCGACTGAGCCGGCGCTATACGAGCTGATCGCCACGCCGCTGCCACGCACCTTCGAGCCCTGGCGCTGCCCGCTCCGGGCTTTCCGTTCCTCCCACTTGAAGATCTGCGCTCCCTTCTCAAGCGCCTCTTTGACGAAGCAACTGGTCGTATACGCCCGGTCACCGCGCGCATTCGCAGGGCCGAACTTGGCTTTGCCCGCAGGTGCATTGATCTTCCGGATCTCGACCTGATCGATCCCGAGCTGGCGTGCCGCCTTGGCGATCACCGGCTCCATCAGGACGATGCCCTGCATGCCGCCAGGCTGGCTCTGCGCGCGGCGAGGCGGGGTGTTGGAAATCGCGGTCACGCCGCGCCAACGCATCGCCTCCGGCTGAAACATCAGCGACGCGAAGCGGCTGGCGGTGTTGCCGTCGCCTCCCGGGCCGTACGGCCCGCCGTCGACCACGGTGTACATATCGAGCGCGGTGATTCGACCTTCTTTGGTAAACCCGACCTTCATCCGGCCGTGCACAGCGGGACGCGCGCCACCAAGGCCGTGCTCTTCTTCACGACTAATCCGCATCTGCACCGGCGTGCCGGTCTTCTTGGCCAGGAGCGCCGGGATAATATCCGTGACCGACCCCGTCCCCTTGCTCCCATAACCGCCGCCGCAGTACTCGCTGATGACCACGATGTTTTCTGGCTCGAGGCTCAACCAGCGCGCCACCGACATGACGGTCTGCACGACGCTTTGGGTCGACAAGTGAATGAACAGCTTCCCGTTTTGCCAGTACGCCATCGACGTGCGACTCTCGAGGCACTGATGGCTGGTGTTCGGCGTTACAAACGTTTCGTCGAGGATGAGCGAGGCCTTCTTGAAGCCGGCCTCGAGGTCACCGTACGACCAAGGCGCATCGGTGTCCTTGCCCAGCGGTAGGCGACCCGCCTTGTACTCCTCGACCTCTGCCGCCGTCCATTTCAGGTCCTTCACCTCCGGAAGCGCCAACGGCTGGCCCGGCACTGGCGTAGGACGTATCCAGACGTTCCCCTCCACACGGGGATTCATCGCACCCGGCAGCAGCGACGCGACCGGATCCACACTAAACGGTAGCGGTTCCCACTGAATCTCGATCCTTTCGATCGCTTCAACAGCCGTGCGTTCGTCGACTGCCGCGACAGCCAGAACCGGTTCACCTTGATAGAGGGGCTCGTTGGTCAGCGCCTTCTCGCTGTTGGGGTTGGCTTTAATGAGCTGGCCCGCGTCATTGACCTGATCCTTGGGACCAGGCACGTCGTCGGCGGTCAGAATCGCTTTCACGCCGGGCAGGGCGAGCGCCGCGCTTGTGTCGATGCTCCTGACACGCGCGTGCGGGTAGCGGCTCAGAAGGAGCCGCGCGAACAGCATCCCCGGCGCGCGGAAATCTTCGGAGTACCGTGCGCGACCGGTCACCTTGGCGAGGAGGTCAGGGGTTGAGTAATTCTGACCAACCAGCTTCTGTTCAGCCATCTCGGACCTCCACGCAAAACAAATTCTGCGGGATTGGATCGCGTCTAAACCTGAATAGCATACACCTTACGGGCAGACCGCGAGTTCTCGAGAAGTACGGCCGACGTTGTGCAGACCAGCCTAATTCCGCGACGACTGCCGCATGGAGCCGTGTCGCTCAGTGCGCGACGGCCTTGATGTACCCCCATCCCTCGCGCTGCTTCGCAACGAGCTCGCCGATGCCGTCCGGAACCGTCGCCACATTCGGCAGCAGCTGACTTTTGTCGATCTTCTGATTGCGCATCGCGATTTCGCACACGCGGAAGGACACATGCGGACTGGCAATGGCCTTCCTGACATCGTCAGCCAGCGTCGACCGGCCGGTGACGACCATGCTGAGGCCTCTTCCGTACATGACGACCTCCATCTCGTTGTCGGGGTTGACCGACGCGACCTCCCCGATCCAGCGAACGACGGCCGCCTGATCCTGCGGATCGTCGGTCGTCAAATCGAACACGACCTTGTAGGGCTTATGCGCCGGCGTGGACTGCGCTCCCATCAGCGTGGCGGCCAACAGGGCACACGCACCAATCGTCAGAATCGGTTTCATCATGAACCTCCCGCTCCAACTGTTTGTGTCGAATCCGCAGAAATATGTCGCAACTCAGTGTGCCACGGGCCTGCGGCGAGTCCTGAACTCTTGTGACGCGTGCTTCTAAACTCTGATGGCGCACGACTTCTGGGCGTAAGGGTTTCACCCTCAATCGGTTACGACAGCCGGCTCGTTCTCCCTCGCCTTCCGGAATCCTCCGAATTCGACCGCAGTCCTGGAGACATCTCTGACGACGTCGGCCGTGTCAAGAGACACGTTCTGTGTTCAGGCCGCCGGAGCCGGCTCTCATCACGATGTCAACTGGGACGTTCAACGCATCGCCGAGTCCGACGTCAGAACCTACAGCATTGTGCTTCTCGGCACCGGTCTGGCGGCGGTCGTCCTGAACCGGATCCGCGGCGCTCGGTCTCGTCCCTGATCCGCGACACGCGATCATCCGATGCCCACTTCGTCAACGACGAGGTTGCCGCGCACGCATGCATGTTGACCGAGTGTGCCGCAGACTGCGATGCGCTCAGGGCAGTTGTCATGGATAACTTGCCACGTACACTGAGGGTTGACGAGCCGATCATCGGGCCCTCAGGCGTGGCAGCAAAAATCTGAAGCTGCACCGCAAAGGCATAGGTGCCAAGGTCCGCCTTCGACATCGGCGCATACTCGCCGAAAATGAAATCCTTCGACTTACCTGGAAGCAGTTGGCCGGCGATCTGCCCGTTCAGAAAACCAAGCGCCGTGCTACCGCCATCGTCCGCACTTTCGCCCCATCTGTGGGCAACAAAAAGCGGGCGCCTCACGTCCTCGCAGTTGCGCGCATGCAGATCCGCGTGGGGTCACACTCAACAGCGTTATTCCGACGGCGAGACTCCTGGTCGGGCGGTCCCGTAGTAATCTGGCATACCAGCGAGCCGAGAACTTCCCACCAGTTCGCCCGCGCCAACTCGAGGAACGTGGAGGGTGCGATGGATCCAATTTCAGTCCTCGAAACCGAGATGCTCGACGAGTACCGACGGCGCACGCCGAGATCGCAGGCGTGCTATCAGCAGGCCAGTGTCGTGATGCCGGGTGGTGACACCCGGACCGGTACCTTCCATCTTCCGTACCCGCTCTTCGCCGGGCGTGGCCAGGGCTGCCGCCTGTGGGACGCCGACGGCAACGAATACCTCGACTTCCTGAACAACTTCTCGTCGCTGCTGCACGGGCACGCGCATCCCGACGTGCACCAGGCGATGGTCGCGCAGTGCAGCCAAGGCACGGTCCACGGCACCGCGCACCCGCTTCAGGTGCGGCTTGCCCAGCTGCTGGTGGAGCGGGTGCCTTCAGTCGAGCAGGTTCGTTTCTGCAACTCAGGCACCGAGGCGACGCTGCTCGCGCTGCGAGCGGCAAAAGCATTCACCGGCAAGTCGAAGATCATGAAGATGGAGGGTGGGTATCACGGCTCGCACGACTGGGTGAGCGTGGCGACGGCGCCGCCGTATGAAGTGAAGGCGGCGGCGGGCCTGTCGCCGGGCGCGCTCGGCGAGGTGCTCCTCGGCTCGTTCAACGATCTCGACCACACGGCGTCGCTAATTCGCCGGCACCGGGACGATCTCGCCGCCGTCATCGTGGAACCGATGATGGGCGCCGGTGGCGCAATTGTGGCTGCGTCCGAGTTCCTTCAGGGGCTGCGTCAGGTTACCGAAGAATGTCATGTTCTGCTCGTCCTCGACGAGATCATTACGTTCCGCCTCGGGTACGGCGGGCTGCAGGAGCACTTCGGGATCAGGCCCGATCTCACGACGCTCGGCAAGATCGTGGGTGGCGGCCTGCCGATCGGCGCATTCGGTGGACGGCGCGACGTGATGGCCACCTACGATCCGACGCGGGCAGGGTCGATCTCCCACTCCGGTACCTACAACGGGAACGCCGCCACGATGGCAGCCGGAATCCGGACCCTCGAGCTGTTCCCGCGCGATGCCGTCGCCGAACTCAATCGCAAGGGCGACGCACATCGCTCGCGGCTCAGCGCCATCCTGGCGAAGAGCGGCGTGACCGGGGAGGTTGTCGGATTCGGCTCGGTGATGCAGGTGCATTTCGCGAATCCTCCGATCAGGAACGCTCGCGACGCGAGCCGCGACGACAAGCGGCTGCTCCGACTCCTCCACCTTGGGATGCTGAACGGCGGCGTTTTCGGACCGTCCCGGCAGATGTACATCTTGTCCACGGCCATGACCGCGGAGGTGCTCGACACAATGGCCGAGTGGTTTGAACGCGTGGTGGACCGGATCGCAGAGGCTGCACGCGTGTCACGAGCCGTGATGACCTCCTGAATGAGCTGGCGTGGTAGCGGATCGCAGCCGCAACCGCCACTATCGCGCAGCGTGGAGAGGAAATGGCGTGCGCGCGACAAACGCGTTGACTGCATCGAGCAGACCCACGCTCTTGTCGCGCACGACGAACACCGATTCTTCGCGCTGACCCGGAGTCAGATCGTGGTGGTCGATCAACGCCATGTCCGGTCCGTACGAAGGGATGACACGGCCATCGAGCGTGAAATACTCGGCCTGTGCGACTGCATCCAGCTGGCCGAGCCTGAACTGCTCGTACAGTTTCGGGAAGGTCGTGGTCGAGACGATCTGGACGCCCGGCGGCGCGCGCCGCGCGAGATCGCGCTCGGCCGCCATGCCCTTCACGGCGCCCACCCGTTTGCCGACGAAGTCGGCGATGGTGCGGTACTGCGACCGATCGACCGCGCGAACACGGAGCGCGCGCTGTTCGAAGAGGAACGGCTTCGAGAACGTGCCTCCCGGGCTGACCCGATCCGGAAAGCTCGCGAGGTTTGTCGCGACGACGTCCACGACGTCCTGGCCCGCGAGCTCCCACGACTTGTCGAACGGCACGACGTGCCACTCGACACGAAGACCCAGACTTTCACCGAAGCGCTTGGCATAGCGGTACATCCACTGCTCGGGGTCGAGCGGATCCGTCGCCGTGGTCCTCGTGACAGCGATCTTCACGACACCGGCCTGGAGAGACTGGATCGCCGGACGATCGGGCGTTCCGTCACACGCGGCGACGATGGCAAGCGCGACGGCGGGCGCGAAACGGCGGATCGGCATCAGGCCTCCTTGCGGCACCCGTGAGAGATTCGGCGCACTCTGAAGGCCGGACGTGCGACCTCGATCAATCAAGGTTGTCCGCGGCGGCCCTCACGTCGCAGTTCGCGGAGGAGCCCACGCGTGCTGACCAGATGATTGCTGAAAATCCGGCGGGCGATATCCAGCAGCTCGCCGACGAGGGGATCGCGAAGCGAGTAACGGACGGACAGTCCCTCTTTCTGCGCGGCCACGATGCCCTGGTTCCGGAGCACGGCGAGTTGCTGAGAGACGATCGGCTGTTCGAGCGCCAGGGTCTCCTGGAGCTCTTGCACCGTGCGTCCTCCGCGCGTCAGGATCTCGAGAATCCGGATTCTGGCCGGATGCGCCAGCGCCCGAAAGAAGCGGGCCTTGAATGTCTGGAGTTCGCCAATCGCCGTCGATTCAGCCGACCTGCGCCTACGCGCCAACACCACTGGTTTATAATATTCAAATATTGCTATAATAACAAGCCTCGGGAGGCCCGGCACGCGGCCGCCCGAAGACCTACGCACGGCCATTCGGAGGTGGTCACCGTGTCGATGCAGCATGATTCCCGTGCCGACGATTCCGGGCCGTCGCACCCGCTCGCACGCCTGATCGACGAGCTGGCACACCTCCTGCCGGCGCAGGGTCCGATCAGCATCTTCATTCATCACAACACCCTGCACGCGTTCGAGCACCTGCCCTTCGAAGAAGCGGTCGAGACCGCCGCCGAACGGCTGGGACGCGAACCGTTTCTCGCGGAATCACGCTACCGCGACAAGCTGGCGTCCGGCCGGATCCTCGCGAAGGATGTCCAGGCCGTGATCCACGAACACCTGGGCGCAAGAAGCGCGAGCGACGTGGCCGGCGTCGGATCGCGCCTCGATCTCTGGCGGGCGATCGTGCTGCACGGCATTCCGACAGCGACCGGCCGGGAACTTGCGTGGATCCTGGAGGAAACGGCAGCGCTGTCGCGCTTTCGAACCGATGTGCCAGCCCATGCCCGCTCGGCGCTGGCCAACCTCGGCGAGCTCGACAATCGCGCGGGCGAAGAGCGGCGAGCGGTCCGCCGCGTGTGGAGCGCTTGCGTCGACGCGGTACGTCGCGCGGGTGCGGCGCCTCCTCCCATCACGACCTCTCCGGTTCGCCACCGCGACTGGCTGGAGGCGGTGTGCGGCGTCGACACCGACGCCTGGATTCATCCGCCGCTGATTCGCTTCCTGGCTGGTTATCTTGATCAAGGACTCGCGCACTGGTCGATGCCGGAAAAGCACCTCGGCATCCACGGCTGCTTTCTGGAGATCTATCGGACGGCGTTGGCGGCCCAGTGCGGCGAATGGGCACACAGGTTGCCGTGGATGGTCGCCGACGATCGCGCCGCCGGTCGCGGCGCCCTCGACTCGATCGCACACTCGCTCGCCTGGCTCGGTGTGGCAGACGATGAGTGCGCGGACTACCTGGGCGCCGAACTGCTGGCGCTGCGCGGCTGGGCAGGTATCGTGCGTCAGATCGAGCAGCGACCAGACCGCGTCCCGGCCAGGGACGTGATCGTGACCCTGCGCGGATATCTCGCGGTTCGATTGCTGATGGAGCGCGCGGCGCTCGAGCACGCGGCGCAACATCTTGGGTTCGGCGGATCGCTGTCGGACGTGCGACGGCGGCTGCAGGATCGACTTCCGCAGAAGCCGGCGCCCACAACCGTGGAACGTGCGTGGCCGCTCTTCCATCTCGCGCAGCTCTGCGGCCTCGATGCATCGGTCATCGACCAGTGGACCGCACATCAGTTCATAGAGCTCGAGTCGGAACTGAGCGAACTCGATGGCCTCCGTCGCCGCCGGCTCCTGCACCAGGCGTTCGAACGAACGATTCGGTATCGCCTCTACGATGCGCTCATGCGTCACGCGCCGCGTGCGCTCGCCGCCCCGCCGGCCTTCCAGGCGGTCTTCTGCCTCGACGAGCGCGAGGAATCCATCCGCCGCCATCTCGAGGAGGTCGAGCCGGCCTGCGAGACGTTCGGCACCCCGGGATTCTTCAACGTCGCGATGTATCACCAGGGCGCGACCGATGCACACCCGCGACCGTTGTGCCCTGTCGCGATCCGTCCCGACCACTACGTGGCTGAAATCGAAGCCGACGACGATCGTTTCGCTCGACACACGCGCCGCCTCAAGCGTCGCGCCGCCGGATTCCTCGGCTACAACGTCCATCTGGGAAGCCGCCTGCCCGTGCGCGGCGCGGTGCTGATGGCGGGGTTTGGCTGGCTGGCGCTCGTCCCGCTGATCCTGCGCGTCGTGTTTCCGTGGCTATCGTCGCGCTGGAAGCGCGTGCACGAGACGACCGCCGCCACGGCGCATACGCGTCTGCGTCTGGACCGGGACGACAGCGTTCCGCCAGTCGGCACGCACTCAGGATTCACGGTGCGCGAAATGTCGGACATCGTGCGCCGCGTGGTCGACGACCTCGGGATCCGCGATCGATTGTCGCCTCTCGTGCTCGTCATGGGGCACGCATCGATCAGCCTCAACAACCCCCACGAATCCGCGCACGACTGCGGGGCCTGCGGCGGCGGTCGCGGCGGGCCGAATGCGCGGGCGTTCGCGCAGATGGCCAACGACCCTCGCGTCCGTCAGTTCTTGGCGTCCGAGGGCCTCGTCATCGACGAGGCCACGTGGTTCCTCGGCGCGCAACGCAACACGTGCAACAACGACGTCACGTTCTTCGATGAGGAGGTCGTCCCCGCCCATCTTCAGCCGACGCTCTCGCGTGCGAAGGACGCGATCGAGACGGCGAGACGACGCGAGGCGCACGAACGCTGCCGCCGGTTCGACGGCGTACCGCGGTGGTATCCGCCGCTGGCGGCGCTGGCGCACGTCGAGGGTCGCGCGGCCGATTTGGCGCAACCGCGACCGGAGTACGGTCACGCCACCAATGCCTTCTGCATCGTCGGCAGGCGCGCGCGGTCTCGGGGGCTGTTCCTGGATCGTCGTTCCTTTCTGGTGTCCTACGATCCGACGCGCGACGCCGATGGCGCGATCCTCGCGCGCATCATGGCTGCCGTCGTACCGGTCGTCGCGGGCATCAGTCTCGAGTATTACTTCAGTTACGTCGATCCGTCCGGATATGGCTGCGGAACGAAGCTGCCCCACAACGTCACGTCATTGCTCGGAGTGATGGATGGCGCGCAGAGCGATCTGCGCACGGGTCTTCCGTGGCAGATGGTGGAAATCCACGAGCCCGCGCGTCTGGCGATGGTCATCGATGGGACGCCCGATCGCGTGTTGCGCGTCGTCCGGGACAACCCGGCGATCGAACGGCTCGTGCGAAATCGCTGGATCTGGCTCGCCTGTCTCGACGCCGACTCCGACACATTATGGGAGCTTCGAGCCACCGGATTCGTTCCGCACGTGGCTGAGTATGCGCTTCCCGTGGTCGCCGGCGATTCAGCGGCGTGGTACGAGGGCAAACACGGGTTTGTTCCCCCGGCATCGATTGCCGGCGCCGTCACATCGGCATGAGTGCGCCTCTCGAATGGCTCGTGCTGGTCGGTGTCGGCTCGCCGGCGATGTTGTTCGCACTGCTTGGCGGCGCGGCGCTCGTCAGCCGGCCGCTGCCCGAACGATGGACGGCGGCGCTGGCGGGAACCGCGATGACCGTCGCGTGCGGCGCGTTGACGGTCGCGCTCGTGCTGTACGGCACGACCACCACGGGCATCCGACTGTTGTCGTACGGCGCGTGGTCCGATTCGAACACGGCCGGCATCACGATCGAATTCCTCGTCGATCGCCTCTCGCTCGCCTTCGCCGCGCTTTCGGCCGCCATTCTCGGCATCGTGTCGGCGTTCTCCAGTCGATACCTGCATCGTGAGGCTGGCTACCACCGGTACTTCGTGCTGCTGGCGATGTTCGCGACGGGCATGCTTCTCGTGGCGCTGGCCGGCAACGTCGAGGTCTTGTTCGTCGGCTGGGAACTGGTCGGTCTCAGCTCGGCGCTCCTCGTCGGGTTCTTTCACGAGCGGCCCGCGCCCGTTTCGAATGCGCTGCGCGTGCTGTCTGTGTATCGCATCAGCGATGCCGCAATGCTGTCCGCGGCCGTGCTGCTGCGGCACATCGCGGGCACCGACAGCCTCGCATTGCTGTTCAGCGGCGTTCGCACGCTGTCAACCGTCGGGCTGACCCAGACGAGCGCGACGATCATCGCCGTTCTCCTCATCGTCGCCGTCGCCGGAAAGAGCGCGTTGCTGCCGTTCTCGGGGTGGCTTCCGCGCGCCATGGAGGGGCCGACACCCTCGAGCGCCGTCTACTACGGTTCGCTCTCGATTCACGCCGGGTGCTTCCTGCTGCTGCGGTCGGCGCCGCTGCTCGAACATTCGGTCGTGGCCCGCCTCCTCGCCGGAGGGCTCGGCGCCAGCACGGCGATTTTCGCAGCCGTCACGACGCGCGTCCAGAGCGATGTCAAATCGTCGCTGGCCTACGCCGCGCTCACGCAGGTCGGGATCATCGTGGTCGAGATCTCGATCGGATGGTACACGGTTGCGTTCGTCCATATGGCGGGACACGCCTGTTTTCGGCTGCTGCAATTCCTGAGCGCGCCGAACGTCCTGCACGATCTGCACGGCATGGAGGACGCGATCGGCGATCGGCCGGCGCGCGCCGTCGGGTATGTCGAATCGGTGACATCGGGCCGCGTGCGCGATCGGCTGTTTCTCGTCGCGATCGAACGCGGATTCCTCGACCGCATCCTCGACCGAGTGGTCGTCGATCCATTCACACGACTGGCGCGCCGATTGACGCGTCTCGATCAGTGGCTGTGCGATGTGGTCCTTCCGGCCGAACGGGCCGCGCTGGTCGAGGAAGGCGAGGATCAGGATGAATGACACGTGGCTCTGGCTCGGCGTGCTCGTCGCGCTGCCGCTGCTCGTAATCACGGTCTCGTATGGTCGCGTGGAGGTGGAACGCCTCCGGCAGTTGGCGGTTGCTTCGGCGATCGTCATGCTGCTCGCCGCGCTCGTTGTCAGTGTCTCGCCATCTCTTCGGGTGTTCCCCATCCGCAGTTCGGCGCTGACGTGGGCCCCCGGCGGAGAGGCGATCGTTCGCATCGATACACTGTCGGCGGTGCTCCTGCCGTTCGCCGCGGCTCTGTGGCTCCTGACCGTCGCCGTCACGCCGCGCGCGGCGCTCGATCGCGGTGGACTGCGCCGAACGGCGTTCGCCACGCTCGTCACGCTTGCCTCCTTTCTCACGGAGAGCGCCGTCCTGCTCCTGCTCCTGTCCGTGGCGTCAGTGTGGACGTTTCTCTCGGCGCTGGCGGATCCGGTGCATCGGCGTCAGCGGCGCGTCGCTGCTGCATATCTGGGATTTTCGACGCTGATCTTCGGTGCCGGAGTCGCGTTGTTGATCTCCCCGCGTGCGCAGGGAACGATCGCGGAAACGGCTGGCCTGTGGCTGATCGTGATCGCCGCGCTGGTGCGAAAAGGGATCGTCCCGTTCCACGCCTGGGTCCCGGAGGTATTCGATCATGGACGGCTGGGGCCGGCCATCCTTTTCACCGCCCCGCAGCTGGGTGCCTATATGACAGTCGTGCTGATCGTGCCACGCGCGTCGCCCGACCTGCTGCGCACGATCGCCGTCCTCGCGCTCGGCACGGCCGTGTACGGCGCGGCGCTCGCACTCGTGCAGACGAGTGCGCGTCGCGCGTGCGGCTACTTGTTCATGAGCCAGTCTGCGCTGGTGATGGCCGGGCTCGATTGCACCAGCGTGAGTGCCCTCGCGGGCGGGCTGCTCGTCTGGCTGTCCGCGGGGTTGGCGTTTGCCGGACTCGCGCGCACCGTTCTCGTCCTTGAAGCGCGCCGTGGCAGGCTCGATCTGACGACGTATCACGGCGGGTACGAGCGAATGCCGGTGCTCGCGGTGAGTTTCCTCTCGATGGGCCTCGCGTGCACGGGCTTCCCCGGCACACTCGGTTTCGTGGGACAGGAACTGCTGGTCCAGGGCGCCGTCGATCTGTTTCCCGTGATGGGATTCGCCGTCGTCATTGCGTCGGCACTGACGGGACTCGCGGTCGTTCGCATGTACTTTTCGCTCTTTTGCGGGCGCCCGGATCCGCTGGCACAGCAGGGGCTGCCTTTGGGCTTGAAGCGGCGCGAAGCGTGGACGTTCGGCGCGCTCGTCGTTGTCCTCGTCGCCTTCGGCATCGCGCCGCGACCGCTCGTCGATTCGCGATTCGCGGCCAGTGAAGAGATTCTGCGACAGCGACGCGCTCATACGGCCCGCACAGGCTTGACCGGACGTAATCCGGGAGAACACGTGGACTCGAACCCGATCCCGAGCACTCGACAGCTAAACTGAAGCGTTCATCAAACCGTTCGATCAGCAGTTCCGCGTTCGTTCAGCGCGGTCAGGACGATTCACCGTCATTCCAACTAGTCACGGGTCAATGTCTTGGCCCACCCGTGAGCCGTTCACCGCGTGTCAGCGCGTTTCAGTGAGTGCCGACATTTTGTTCCCCCCGTGTTACCCAGGAATCGCCCACTTTTTCGGGACGGGGAACGCATATTCACTGAGATAACAGTCTCACGTCCAACCGCTCTGACAAGGAATTGGAGACGCATGCCCGCCCCTCGTCAGGACTCGGCTACGATGCCGGCTTCAACTTGTCGACGATCACCTTACCCTTGAAGACGACCATGCGAATCTTCTCCAGCGCGTGGATGTCGGACGTGGGATCGCCGTCGACCGCGACAAAATCCCCTTCCAGGCCCGGCGCGAGCCGTCCAAGCTTCTCCAGCCCCATCAGGGCCGCGCTGTTGATCGTCGCAGCGACGAGCGCTTGGCGTGGCGTCATGCCGTGATCGACAGCGGTGACGAGTTCTGCGATCAACCCGGTGCTGCCGGGCGTGTAGGCATTGTCGGAGCCGGCGGCAATCGTGACGCCGTTCCGGAGTGCGCGTGCGAAGCTCTCGAGATGCGGGCCGGCGAGCTGCTCGGCCTTGTAGCGGCTGTACGCCGAGGCGCCGAACGACCCGGGCGGTGCGTTCCGCATCTCGCTGGCGGAAGCCGACGCCGCGCGAACCGTCGGCACCAGAACGATGTTGTGGCTCTTCATGTAGTCGATGGCTTCCTGGTTCAGCTCCGATCCGTGCTCGATCGAGTCGACGCCGGCGCGCATCGCGTCCATCGTGGCCTGCAGGCTCTCCGAGTGGGCGGCGACCCTCAGGTGGTGCATGTGCGCCTGCTGGACGGCGGCGCGCATCTCGTCGAGCGTCAGATTCTGATCGGCCGGTGAATCGAGGGGTGAACCGACGCCACCAGACGCCATCAGCTTGATCACACGCGCGCCGAACTTGATCTGCAGCTGAACGGCCTTCTCGGCATCCGCAGGTGAGGCCACGTACCCGTGGAGCGGCGTGTACAGATCGCGCACGTCCATCGTGTACGGCAGCGGCGCGAAGTCGTCATGCCCGCCGATGATCGACAGCGGATGCGCGGCCGGAATGACCAGCGGTCCGGGGATCAGGCCGTCGTCGATGGCGTTCCTGATCGCCACGTCAAGGAAGTCGCTCGTGCCGAGGACGCGCATGGCGGCGATACCGAGGTTCAGCGCCGAAGCCACACTCCGCTGCGCCTGGAGCGCCGCATACGCCGGGGTCGCGAGCGGCGTCGGCTGACCGGGTTGTGGCCGGGGCGCGCCCGCGCCGAGGTGGGTGTGGGCGTCGAGAAGAGAGGGAATGATCGTGAGCGCGCCGAGTTCAATTTCACGGGCGCCCGCCGGAACGGGCGGCCTGGCGCCGGCAGCCGTAATCACGCCGTCGGTGATCACAAGCGCGCCGGGGCTGACCGCCGGCTGGCTGGCGTCGAGGATCACGTGCGCCGCTTTCACATACAGGACGTCAGCCGCGCGCGCCGGCGCCGATACGAGCGCGAGGGCAGTCAGACCCACGAGTACGCCACGAAGAGTCGCATCCATCGGATCCTCCAGCAAGCGCCAAGGCGAGAAGCGACGACCGTATTCTATGCGCCCCCGGCGATGCCGCCGCTGGAGCGTCAAGACGGTGACAAGGCGTGAAGAAATGCCGGCCGAAATTGAAGGTTCGAAGCGTCTAAGTCTGGCTTGAGACTGTTTCATGCGTGACGCAGCAGCATCCCCGCAGAGCGGGCCCGATACTCCTTATCCGCTCTCGGAACACCGCTCTACGCGGGTCGGGTCGGCCGTTGCCGCGCTCGTTGCGAGAACTCGCTGATCGAGCGCACCTGCTCAGGCGTCAACACGAACGACACATTGAACAGCCGACCGCGCAGGGTCGTCGCCTGCCCAAGCCGCGCGAGAAAGGCCAGATCGAACGGTTCGACCGCAACCGACGACATGGCGCCTCCGAGTGGACCGTCAGTACCTGAACGCAACCACGTCGGCGGTCGCATGGCCGTCGTCCAGAACAAGAATCATTGCGGAGAACGCAGCCCGCTAGAGGCGGCTTCTGCGCCTGCACCATGGGGAACGCAGCAGGCAGAACGCGCTGCATTGCAGTCTGACCTGACTTCTCGTCATCTACGAGATTTTGCGAGACGGAATGGTTTCGGCAGCGGTATTCCGTCCGCTGCGAGCTCCTGCCGCGCTTCCTCGGGCAGAAGGAGCGTCAGTTCTGCGGTGTTCGAGTCGATGAGTCGCAACTCGAACGTGTCAACGTCAACGTTATCGCCGCTTCTGTAGGAAAAGGAGAGGACTTCGCCGCTCCGGCGCACGTCGAGCATCGGCGTGAGCGTCGATGCCGCCTCGCTGACCCCGTCGATGTTCCCTTGCGCATCGACATGGAGGCTCGTGCCGATGCTCATTGCGCCCTGCGGGGCACCGCCCTTGTCGCTCAACATAAGGCGGACATACGTCGTTCCGTGAAAGTCGGCGGTCCAATCGCCGCCGTAGGGGCCAATCGGCTGGCCGAGCGTGACCGTCAAGAAAGCCAACGCCAGAAGTCGCATGTGCCCTCCGTTCGACCGATTAGACCGACAGCGAGGCGGTTTGGCCTCAAGGCACCGTAGCGTGGCGTTAGTGCGAGACGACGACGGTCATGTCCGTGGGCGTGTTGCCGCTTCCACAGTTCGAGCGCCGTCTCACCTTTTCTGGTCTTTCGCGTCTTCAGCGCGGGCTCCCGCGAGGATGCCCACCAAACCGTAATTCCCCTCGTGGCAGGCGTATTCGTAGAGGGCATCTTTGGAGTGCCGCAGTGGGATCATCGCCGTCCACGGTTTCGTCCAGGTCTTCGGGTCATCGATAGTGACCTGGTACTGAAGGATCTCCGGCGCGGTGCGCGTAAAGCGCTCGACGACATGGAGCTGGTCGGTCGCGTTCATGAACGCTTCCGCCTTGTAATTGGTCGTGTCCACGACGAGTGTGTCGCCTTCCCAGTGGCCTCGCGAGTCCCCGAGCCATGTCCGGATGGCAGAGGAACGATGCGGACGCCCATCGAGTGGAATCAGCCGCGTGTCGTGAGCCATCTCCATTTGGATGGCGACGGCTCCGGGTGCTTGTAGAATTTGATAGTAGCTGTTGTACCCCGCCCCCAGCCGTGGTGAGCCAAACGTGATGCAGCGCACCCCAAGCGAAACGTCCTCATAGCTGTCCGGGCGTTTTCCGCCCACCGACGACTCGTCATACGACCGGCGGTTCGCTTGCGCTTGCTTCCCCGCCGGCGTCAACTCCGGCAGCCGGCCGTCCGGTGGATCGATGATGAGCGACGTTCGGTTGTCCCAATCCCTGCCGACCAGCCACACCGAGCTATAGTCGCCGGTGCCGGCATCGAACCCGGTCTTCGGGTCGACGCCGTTGAGCCCTTTTCTGTGGACGCCGGCCTCCCTATTCTGTACTGCGGTCCAGACGGTCTCGAAATACGTGTCGCCGAACTCGGTATCGCCTGAACCGTCGTACAGCTCAGCGGCCTTCTTTCTCAGCGCGGCCACTTCCTGGTCCGTCAGCGACGTGCGGCCCGCTAACGCCTTGGGCCGTTGGAGCGGTGTCGCGTTATTGTTGGCCCACACCCCCTGGATGTCCGGGTGGCCGTCGGGGGCGCGCGGCGGCGTCCAGGTCTGACCCGCTGTCCTGGTTTTGGCATCGACCGTCGGCGTCTGGCCAACGATTCGTCCTGGCGCCAGCGAGAGCACGACGGCGAGCGCACCTAGAAAGGTGAGATTTCGAACATGCATCTTGCCCTCCCCAGTGAAAGACTATCAGAGTATCACTAGGACTGACGGGGCCTGGTAGACTGGCCCAAACTCCCAGTGCGCCGACGGCGAAACGCCACCTGGTCGACCCATCGTCTCGGCACAAAAGCAGGCACATTAGGCCTCGACGAAGTCGTCGAACCCGTGCTCGCGCAGCAATTCGCCGCACAACTCGATCGTCAGTTGCCTGATGCGGCCCTGTCCAACAATGGTGTCGAATTCCTCCCGCACGGTCAGGCGATTCAAGCGTCGATAGAACGGGTGGCTTGCGGCCGTCGGTAAGTCCGACGTCGGAATCCACATCGTCGTTTGTCGCTCCTCCGCCATTTTGGAGGAGGGATCGCGCGCCGGATCCCCACCCGGGCTGACGCCCCTGGTCAGCGGCTACGCGTCAGGATGACATCGAACAAAACGTCGACAGCGAAGCTAATCACAACCGAGAAGAGGAGCACGCGGCGGCGCAGAGCCCATCGGCGGTTCAGCCAGAGCACGACGAACGGGAGCGTGTGACAAGAACGAAGGCCATCCCGCGTGATGATACTTGCGCTGGCTACGCCCGATACATTCGTCCTCGGACAGAATTTTGAGACGCCAGACCTATAGAGTGCAGGACTCGGAGGTGAGCATGAAGCGGCCGGTCGCGGTGATTGTTCTTGGTGCGATGGTTAGTACAATCAATCAAGTCATCCTGCCGGAAATCCGGCAGCTTGCGCGGCATCGGCTTGCTGCTTCCCTCATCAATGAACTTCCAAGAGCTGTATAAGGAATTTCAGCCGAGAATTCGTCGCTACTTGAGCCATCTTGTCGGGCCGGACGAAGCCGAAGACGTTGCCCAGGACGTGTTCGCGAAAGTCAGCCAGGCGCTCCCCGAGTTTAGAGGCGATTCGACGGTGTCGACGTGGATCTACCGAATCGCGACGAATAGCGCGGTCGACCGACTGCGCAGCCTCTCGGCACGACGCCTTTCGGAAGTGCCCCTCGATGGTGAGAACCGGGCGACGGACGGGTCGCCGGACGCAGAGCACCGCGTGTTCCGAAAGGAAATGCGCCATTGCCTTGATCAGTACATAGATAAGCTGCCAGCGAGCTATCGATCGGTGTTCATTCTGAGTGAAGACGAAGGCCTGACGAACCCTGAGATCGCCGACGCGCTCGGCATCAGCCTGCACACAGTGAAAATCCGACTCCATCGCGCGCGCTTACGCCTCCGGCTTGAACTGGAGCGTAGGTGTCGCTTCTCTCGCGACGCACGAAACGAGCTGGTCTGCGAGCCGAAATAGCCGCCTGTATCCTCCCGCCGCTGACTCCCGTCTATACGGTCGACAGACAAAGGAGGTGATGACCGATGTGGGGATTCTACTCATGGTGGATTTTCCCGGCGATCGGATTGGTGATGTGTCTCGCGATCATGGTGATGTTGGCATTCTTCTGCATCACCAAGGGGTGCGGATGCATGCGTATGAGGGGACGTCACTGACGTTCGTCCAAACATTTGCTATGCCCGCGGACCACCATCCGGGGCGGTCTGCGGGCGAACTTGGACCTCACGATCCGTGTCGCCGCCGGGCCGCCCGGGGTCATTTTTTCTTTGACAATTGGTCGATTCCACGAGCAAGGAGATCAAAATGGCACCGAACCGTTCAGCGTTCCTGACCGTAGCTTTCGTCGCTCTATTTCATCCATTACTAGCATTTGCGCAGCAAGCGCAGCCGCCGACTGGTTCGCAGCCCCCATGGGGGTGGCCAGGTCCCTGGCACATGTGGAGTGGCGGCTGGGAATTCTGGTGGATCCTCCCGCTATTCATGTTGTTCATGATGGTCATCTGCATCGCCATGTTCTTTTTCGGCCACACAGTAGGCGGGCGCCGTCACTGGGGACCGTGGGAGATGGTGGACCGACCGTTTGGGCCGGGCCGCTCATCGGGCGATCCGACCTATTCCGCGCTACAGATCCTGAACGAGCGCCTCGCGAAGGGAGAGATCCAGAAGCAAGAGTACGACGAGAAACAGGCCGCCATCCTTTCGAGTCGCCAGCACTAGCAGGAGAACGGGTCATATCGATCTTTACGCGGTGCGGTCCGTGCGTGAATTGACGGGGTCGAGGAGACGTTGCTGAACCACGGTCGCTTTATTGGCACGCCATACAAACAGTTCCACGACACCGGGCCCTTCGACGCCATCGTGGTCGGCTCCGGTATCGGCGGGATGGGGACCGCGGCGCTCCTGGCCAAAGCGGCTGGGCGGCGGGTGCTTGTCCTCGAAAAACACTACACCGCGGGCGGCTTCACCCATGTGTTCCATCGCCCCGGCTTCGAGTGGGACGTAGGGGTGCACTATGTCGGCGAGGTCCACAAGCCCGGCTCACCAGCGCACAGGCTATTCGAGTATCTGGCTGAAGGCCGCCTCGCCTGGAATGCCATGCCAGAGGTGTACGACCGCGTGAACATCGACGGGCTCCGCTTCGACTACGTGAGCGGACGAGAGCATTTGCACGACGCGCTCGTTGGGACATTCCCTCGCGAGCGATCCGCGATCGATCGTTACTTCACGGCCATCCGGCACTGCATGCGGCGCCTTCCTTTCTACTTCGTCGAGAAGACGTTGCCCCCACTCCTCAGCAGAATCCTCGGCCCTGGGTTGCGAGCGCCGTTTCTGAGATTCGCCCGGCGAACGACCGGACAGGTGCTCGACCAGCTCGGTGCGAGTCGAGAGCTAACAGCCGTGCTCACCGCTCAGTGGTTCGACTACGGCCTTCCTCCCGGCCAGAGTAGTTTTGGTATTCACGCAGTGATTGCCGATCACTATTTCGGTGGCGCGGCCTATCCGATCGGAGGTGCCAGCCAGATCGCCGCGAGCGTGCTCCCGACCATCGAACGAGCTGGCGGCGCGGTGGTCGTCAGCGCCGACGTCGACCGCATCCTCATCGACGGCACGCGTGCCGTCGGCGTTCGCATGATCGATGGCCGCGAATTCCGCGCGAATGCCATCGTCAGCGACGCGGGGATTCGAACGACGATGGATCGGCTGTTAGGGGAAGGAGCGCCCAAGGAGGCGCAACAGGTCGCCGCGCGGACTCGCAGCCTTCCTGCCACGAGCGGACACCTGTGTCTCTACGCGGGCTTGACGTTTCCTGCCGCGGCGCCGAAATTGGATCCCGCGAACCTCTGGATCCATCCGAGTCTTGATTTCGATCGCAATCTGGCCGCCTTCGACGCCGACCTCGACGCGCCCTTTCCGTTTCTGTACATCTCGTTTCCGTCCGCGAAGGATCCGTCCTTCGATGCGCGTTACCCCCATCGGCACACGATCGAAGTCGCGACGCTGGCGCCCTACGAGCGTTTCTCGCAATGGGCGGGGTCGAATTGGAAGCGACGCCCCGAGGAATACGAGGCGACCAAGAAGCGACTCGCGGAGCGTCTCTTGGTCGAACTCTATCGACACGTGCCGGCCGCATCCGGCATGGTCACGACCTGGGAACTCTCGACCCCGCTGTCCACGCAACATTTCGCTAACGCTCCGCATGGCGAAACCTATGGTCTCGCGCACACGCCAGCGCGCTTCGATTCGCGCGACCTGGGACCCCGTACGCCCGTTCGCAACTTGTTTCTGACCGGGCAGGACGTCGGGATGTGCGGGGTCATGGGTGCACTATCGGGCGCTCTCGTGACAGCCTCGGCGATGCTGGGACGGAATATATTCGGCGAAGTGTCGAAGGCGCAGCGATGACCTCTCCACCTTGGCAGGCGGACCAATGAAATTGTCGTGACTGAATCGCACCGGGATCGTCGGAGAGCCAGTTATGTGATCAGATGAAGGGTCCGCCGCTCCCTCGTCGGTGAGTGTTACTTTCGACGAGTTTGATCGATCGCTTGGTAGACTTTCTGCAGGTCCTCCATCAGCTGTCGACCAGTCTTCTCGATGTCTGTGAAGGCGCCGCGCAGTAATTAGAGTCGCGCCGCGCTCGATCAGCATGATGGCCGAGTGATCGGCCGCGTCGTGAGTCGACCCGCAGGTCATCCGAGATGACGATCGTCGATCCTGGGGCATCCTGAGCGGTCGATTTCTTCGCGGGCAGGTCACGGCGCACTGTCACCGGCTGTGTCACGATTGGGTCAGCACGAGACGGATCCGGACACGCCGCATCAACAACTTACAGCGACCCAACTGGCGATCAGTTACAGGGTTGGACTCCAAGAGGGACCTCAACGTTGAAGCGTAACAAGCCTGATTGCCACCGTGGTGAATGGTGGCGGCGGTGTTCGTCAAGAAGCGGAATGAATCTTCTCTTCCCTCTCCAGCATTCCAATAAGCTGCTCAATCTTCCGAGCGCGAGTCTCCGCTTTTCTCACCGTTTGAATTCGCCAAAGGACACCATACCGATTCGCCCGGTCAAGAGTCTTGAAAAATGCTTCAGCCCGCGGATTCGCGTCCAGCGCAGCCTGAAGGTCGCTCGGCACCGTGGCTCCGCTGGGCGAATCATAGGCGGCATCCCATCGTCCATTCTTTTTGGCATTCTCGATCGCCTCCAGCCCCGCGGCTTTCATCTCCCCGTTCGCAATCAGCGCCAGCGCTTTCTCCCGATTGATCTTCGACCAGATGCTCTTGCTCGAACGCGAAAGAAATCTCTGCAGCCAGGCCTGTTCGCTTTCAGGCCTCTTCTGCCCGTCAATCCATCCGTAGCACAGCGCAACCTCGAGCGCTTCCTTGTATGACACCGACCGCAACCGCGAGGCCTTCTTCGCGAGCCGAAGCCACACGCCAGTGCTCTTACGATGGTTCTTCTCCAGCCAAGCAGCCCAGTCCTGTTTGGACTTGAAAAGCCTTACAGGGGAACCATCTGGTAAGTTCGTCTTCACTTGAGGAGAGAGTTCCTTCACTCTACCTGCACGGTGTCACCATGCATTCTCGCGGGCCAGTAGGCCGCTGCGCTCAGCGCGACGACCGACGCAGCAACAAGCTTCGTAACATGGATTCGGGTCATGGATGCCTCCCGGGATGAGATGGTCGCGGATTCTGCCGCAGCTTGGCTGTGCTTGCAATCGAATTTCATGAAGGAATTCACGCCGAAGACTTAGGCAAAGAACTTGGCCTGTCGACTCTGCCCTCTGGTTCGTCGAACTGGTCCCATTGGGGCTTGCTATTAACCTCCGCTGTCACGTCGTCGGTTAGGATTGCCTGACCATCACGGTTAAGAAGCGGCCCGCCGCTACTTCCCGGACTGAACCCAGAGCACTATTTGACCCCGGAGCGCATGAGATGAGGGTGCCCTGGGCTGAGGCAACGGCCCAGCCCGCCTGCGCCGCCTTGGCTTCTTGGGGTCAAAAGACGTGGCCTCGCCAGCAAGCTGTGCCTACTGTGTGCCTAAAAGCAAACGGCCTGGTCGGAGACCGGGCCGTTTACCCTTGATTTCATTGGTCGGGATGGCCGGATTCGAACCGGCGACCCCTGACCCCCAGCGAGTTTCTACGGGTTTTTCAACGCTGGTCAGGACAGTTCAGCGGCGTTCGAACCAGCCGCAGTCCAAGGCCTTGGACAGGCTGTGAGCCGTTCAGCGCCCGTCACCGCTGTTCACTGAGTGCCGACATTTTGCTACCCCGGTGTTACCCATGAATCCGGCCATTTCGTCGGGACGGGGAACGTTCCCGGGTCCACGGCAGCGTGAGTCCTCCAGCCTCTGATGGTCTTCCGATGGACCACGTCATGCCGGGCGAGTCGCTGCACGTCGATCGCCACGAACCGGTGGCGATTGATTTGGGAAACATCGGCCGCTCGGACACCCGCTTTCCGTACATTCTGTTTGTCTCGCAATCGGATGCTGAAGCCGTCTTGAGCGAGCGCCTCGCGTTGGAGGGCGTCACGATCGGGAGAAGCGTGGGATTGATCAGTGACACCTGACCGTAGACTGCTCCCGGTCAACCAGCGGCAAAAGGACGATAGGACACATCACGGCCGTCTCGCGGTTCACTGCAGATTGAGAGCTCTCAAGAAGGACAGAGTCCCGGGGTAACAGCGCGCGTTCGATCACGGCCTGACCGTGCCCCTCGGCGCTCTTTTGGGATCAGGCCCAAACACTCGTCGAAAATGTAAGCGCACCGGCTCCAGTGCCGCGGGCAAGAGGTCTCGCACGTGATCCCCTAGTACGTCGCTCCGCGGCTCACCTCCACGAGCAGGTAGCGGCCGAAGAGTCGGCAGGCGTTCGGCAAGCCGGGCGACGAAGAAGACCGCCTCGAATTCAAGCCCGTTGATGTGCTGCACGTTGAACATGCGTACATCTTGCGCATCACAACCGTCCGTCCATCCGGACATCCGATTACTCCGATGTCGTGCGGTGCGAGGTGAACGTCCAACGCGCACAACCGGATCGATTTGTCCCGCCGCGTAGCACTTCGAGCGGCTACTGCCTGATTCCAGCGAGCTCAAGTACCTGGTTTGCTGCTGTTCCGGCAACAATGTGTCGTGGGTAGTGCAGAGCCCGCCCCTGCTGGCTCATTCTTGACTGTAGCGTAGCTGCATTGAATCCGGCCTTCGCAACGGCCGTTTTGTACTCCTCCTCCGCGCGTTGGCGCGCCTTAAAAAGGTCCATCTGGATCCGGCTCTGAACGTTCACTTCTCCGTCTCCTGTGGTCTCGATCGCGGTGAAGATCGCCTCCGGATACCGCGCCGTTATGAGCGATTGCACGCCATCCGATACTCCGGACGAGGGCATACACCCGAAGGGCTTGATGCTGATCACCATGTGCGCCTTGCGACGCTCCACTGTCTGGATCAGCTTGCCCACCTCCATGTGGCCTTCGCCGCCCCGCAGGTGGTTGTCGTAGTACTGATGCGAGATGGTCGCTACCTGGTCCATGTCCGGCACGTAGTAGCCCACGAGCCCCAGCGCCTGAGTGTAGACGCCGAAAATCGCGCGCACGGCTTTCTCCGCGCCCCAAAGCAGCATCATCTTCGTGCGCCCGTCCTTGCCCTTGAGTCCGCCAGTACCCTCATCTTCTCCGCGCAGCGTGACGCGCTTCCGCGTGTCGTGCTGATGCTCCCAGATGCTGTAGAGGACCCATGTGACGACGGGCTGAATGTCCACCTCCGCGCCCTCGGCCTCCAGGAACCGCTGGAGTCGATGGTTGCCGTCCCCCTCCGTGGTCATCGCCCAGAATTCGCCGATGATAGAGACCTTTGGCTTCGGCTGCAGCCGGTTCACTGCAACCCGATTGAGCCGCAGGCGGCACCGGATCAGGGCCGCGACGACACTCCCGCGACGCCGAAGGGTCTCGCACAAGACGGTTCTGCACTCCTCGAGCGCCGCGTCGGTATCGCCGGGACTAACCTCGTACGGCCGGATGCGGTAGCCCGCCAGGTTCAGACAGTCCCCCGCCATCAACGCCTGCAGGACCGCCTTGAAAAACTGGCTGATTAATCTCGAGACCGGATGCATCGCCCGTCGCCTGCTTCAACCCTCCCTGCTGTTGAAACAGCAGGACTCGGAAGCCCTCGAATCCTGAGTCGATCAGCGCCTTACGGTATTCAGTTACGTAGGTGCCAAACCGACAGGGGCCACACGCGCCAGCCGTCAGGAACACGTACTTGCGGATGATCTCCGGAACAGGGATGCCCTCCGTGTCACGAAAATGGATCAGTTGCTTGACCAGATTGCCGACGGTGAAGTATGTCGGGTTGCACTGGCCGCGGTTGCCGAATTCCTTGCCGAGGCGCAGCGCCTCGGTATCGGGACAGTCCAGTGGCTTGAGCGTGTACCCGAGCGCAGACAGCGCAGCTGTGACCAAGGTGTCGTGAGCGAGCGTCAGGCCTCCGAGGAGGACGATCGTGGTGTCGCGCTCGTCGCGCGTGAACGCCTGCGGGTTCGGATCGTGCCAATGATCGATCTGCTCCTCCTCGATGCCCAGGCGACGGCGCTCCTCGGCTTCGAACTCCACCAGTTCACGCTCGATCGCGTCGTAGTCCAACATGATCTTATTCATGGCCTGATCTCCAGTGGGACGCTGCGATGGAACACTACGGGCTTGATCTCTGGTGGCGGCGGCGCGATGTCGAGACGGGCCGGCTCCATTGCGCTCACGCTCGCCGGCACCGTCGCCTCGTCTTCCATGTACGAGGCGAAAGCCGCCTCGAGTTCCTCGAGCTCTCGCCTGGCCCGTGGATCGGCCGAAGCCTTTTGGCGCAGTTGCGTGCGCCACGTCAATAGCAGTTCGCGCCGCTTGGCGTCGACGCGGCGTTGGAGCTCGCTCCGCTGCGCTGCCGTGTCGGCCAATTCCTCTTCGAACAGCTTGAGCGTGTGCGCGTAGGTCTTGACGCGGATCTTGATCGAGCCGCCCGGCTTGTTGGCGTCGATGTCGTGCAGCGCCGAGTACGGCGTCGCCGCTGGACGTGATGATGCGAGTCGATGAGGCCGTAGGTCGGCGCGTCGTGGCCGCACTTGAAGCTCGAGAGGTCGAGCACCACGACGTTCGGGTGGCGCGCCGCGAACTTGGCCGCCCACACCTTCTGCGCGCGAGTTGGCCGAGTAGTTCTCCGGCCACACGTCGTGCACGTCGAGCGGCGTCTCGATGCAGCCCGCGCTCGAGGTCGTCCTTGAAGAAGCGGTGCGAGCCACTTCGGATCCTTCGGGAATCGAGCGCATCGACAGGATCGGATAGCCGAGCACCTGGAACTCCTCGGGGATGCCGTGGTTGAGGCCCGGGTCCGAGTGGTACGGGCGCGCCGAGCAGCAGGACGCCGACGCGGTTCTCCTCCTCGACCGTCTCGAGGATCGCGCGGCCCTTCGCTCTGCATGTCGTCGTCGAAGATGGCGAAGCGCCTTCCAAGCCCTCGCGGCAGGCGAGGTCGCTCTCGTCCTCGGTGATGCCGAGCCGCGGGCCCCAGGTCTCGAACATCTGCCGCGCGAAGCAGGTCGGCTCGGTGAAGCGTCAGCGCCGGGTCGAGGTACTCGATGCCCGCGCGGCGCGAAGAAGTCGATCTCCTTGGTGAACGCCGCCTTCATGACCTCGGGCGCGCCGGCGACGATCGGGCAGCTGCGTCGTGTCCATCGCGTCCTCAGCCACGAACGTCGGCACGTGCGTGATGCATGGGAAGAAGATGTAGTCGAGCTTCTTCTTCTCGCGTGCTGCTGGAAGAGCAGGTTGTGGATGTGCGCCTGCGCGACCTTCGACGGGTAGCAGGGATCGATCGAGCCGTACTTGCCGCCCTCGGCCCACATCTCCTCCGACGTGTCGTCGGTGAAGACGACGTTCTGCTTCGGATGCCGAGCGTCTCGAAGTACGTGCGCAAGAACGGCGCGGTCGAGTAGATGTTGAGCACGCGCGGGATGCCGATGCGCATGCGCTGCCGGCGCGTCGCTCGCTCTCCGCGCTCGAGCGCTGGAAGGCGCGACGAACGGATCTCCTCCGGATCGCCGCCGAGAAGCGTCTTCTTCACCTCGACGTCCTCGATCAGCGTGCCCTCCGGCGGCATCGGCTCCGGAGTCGTAGAAGTGCCGGAACGCCAGCTTCGCCTCGTAGTCGACCAGGTTCGGGAACTGCTTCGTCGAGCTTCTTGCGCTCGCGTCGTCGAGCGTCGAGCATCGCCTCTTCGGACTCGACGGTGCCCTTCTCGCAGCGAGAAGCCCGAGATGTAGCGGCTCGTGCGCGCCGTCGGGCGTCTTGGTGTCGATGAACGTGCGCGCGCAGTTGTTCGGGCAGAAGTGGCAGCGCGTCGTCTCGTCGTTCTTGCGTCGTGTACTCGAGGTCGATCGCGGCGTCGAGGCCGATGAACGTCGACGTGCCCGCGGCGCTTGACGACGCGCAGCGTCTCCATCGCGGCGCCGATCGCGCCGGCCTCGCCGGTGTGCGGGTGCACGTAGACCTCGGCGCCGGGCACGCGCTCCTTGATGTAGTCGACCTGCGCCTTGACCGCCGCGAGGTTGTACTGCGTGCCGCCCTGGAGCACGAACTGCGTGCCGAGCTGCGGCCAGTGCGCGGGATCTGCACGACGTACTGCCAGACGTTCTTCGGCAGCACCTGCGCCAGGCCGGCGAGCAGCTCCTCCTTCGAGTAGCCCTCCTTCTGGAAGTTCACGCGGTCGGAGTCGAGGAACACGGCGCAGCCGTAGCTGAACTTCGGCGCGAGCTCGGCCTTGAACGCGACGTCGGCGTACTCGGTCACCGGCACGCCGAACTGATCGGCCATCGCCTGCAGCAGCATGCCGTTGCCGGCCGAGCACTGGTTCGAGAGGCGGAAGTTCTTGATGTCGCCGTTCTTCATGAACAGGACCTTGATGTCCTGCCCGCCGATGTCGCAGATCACGTCGACGTCGCCGAAGAAGTGCATCGCCGCCATCATGTGCGCGACGGTCTCGACGATGTTGACGTCGGCGCGCAGCGACTCCTCGAGCACGTCGGCGGCGTAGCCGGTCGCGCCGAAGCCCATCACCTCGAGCATCGCGCCCTGGTCGTGCACGAAGCTCGCGGATCTTGCGCGAGCAGCTCCTTGGTGTCTGCGATCGGGTTGCCCTTCGAGAGCTGGTACTGCCTTGCTTGAGGATGTTCGCCGTCCTCGTCGATGAGCACCGCCTTCGACGACGTCGAGCCGCCGTCCAGGCCGATGACGCGCGCGGACGATCTGTGCCTGGCTCGAGCTTCGCCTCGACGAACTTCGGGAATCGTGTACTGCTCGCGGAACGCGTCGAGCTCGGCGTCGGCTCGTCGACGAGCGGCGGGCCGGCCGCTCTCGCCGAGGTGCGCCTTGCGGCCGTTGGTGATGAAGTCCTTGAGCGGCTCGAGCCCGCGGTACGCGGCCGACGCTCGGCGGCTTCGTGGAGGCCGTACATCACCGCGCCGAACGCCGCGTAGTACTGCGCGTTCTCGGGCACGAAGATCAGCTCCTCGATCGGCACGTCCTTCGGCTAGTCGTAGCCGCGCTCGTCCCAGGTCTCGGGGATGCGCTGGCGCCAGCAGTCCTGGAGGAACGGCAGGTAGGTGTTCGGCCCGCCGAGCAGCAGCACCTTGTGGCTTGCAGCGTGTTGCCGCGCGTCGAGCACCGAGAGGTTCTGCATGACGATCGCGTCGGCGAGCGAGCACAGGATCTCGATCGACGGGATGCCCGCCTTGACCAGGTTGACGATGTCGGTCTCGGCGAACACGCCGCACTTGGCGGCGACGTGGTGCAGCTTCGAGTCGTCGAAGTGCAGATCTGCGACGACCTCGTCGGCGGCAGCGCCGACCTTGATCATGCACTTGTCGATGGTGGCGCCGGTGCCCGACGCGCACTTGTCGTTCATCGAGGCGATGGCGCGTCTTGTCGCCCGTCTTCTCGTTCTTCTTGAAATGATGATCTTGGCGTCCTGGCCGCCGAGCTCGATGACCGCGCCGACGTCGGGGTGCAGTGCTCGACCGCCAGCGTGACGGCGTTGACTTCCTGGACGAACTGCGCGCCGATCGGCTCGCGCAGCGGGCCCGAGCCCGAGCCGGTGATGAACGTCCGGATGTGCTCGCGGGCGATGTCGGCGAACGCCAGGCCGATGCGCGACGAGCAGCTCGAGCACCTTCTCGGCCTGCCTTGTCTGGTGGCGCTGGTAGTCGCTCCAGAGGATCTCTTTCGTCGCCGGATCGACGACGACGGCCTTGACCGTCGTCGAGCCGACGTCGATCCCGACGACGATTCCATCTGACGACGGCGTCATCGCGGGGCGGCTGGCCCGAGATTCGTCGTGCATAAGCCTCCCGAATTCGTCGGATGCCGTCAGGCTGTCGCCTGCCTGTCAAACAGGATGTGAAACACACCGTTCTCGCGGTGCACGGTACGGAAGGGGGCGCCGTCGTGCCGCATGAGCGAGATTTGGCGCGCGAGAAGCTGCGCAGCGTTCGGCGACAGCTCGCCGTCTTTCGACAGGCAGTAATGGCGCAGGTTCACGCCGTCGCACAGGGCTTCGCCCAGAGAAATGCGGACACCTAAGGAGGTACGCTTGACTTCCACCGTGCGCTGCGAAGGCGATAGCCACCGCGGACCTCGCGGCGACAATGGAAAAGGAGGACGTCGCACCAGATCCGCGATCTCCTCGATATGCCTGGGATGAAGTAACTCGAAGCGTGGCAACGTCTCGAACTTTCTGGCCAGCGCGACCAAGACCATGGAAACGGCCAGCAGTGTCAGCGGAGCTGAAAACCAGATCGACTGCTGGGGAAACCCGACACCTTGCAACAGACTGATCCCGAGCGTCAGCAATAGGGAAATCCATTGGGCCTGCGAGAAGCCCGCGAAGTACGGACGATCGGTATCGCCACGCGCAAACTCGAAGAAGAAACGGCCCACGGCGTAGCCGGCAGCGTACGTGGCGAAAACTGAGCCGGGTCGAGAGTTCCGCACGATCATCCACGAGGCTCCGGACGCCAGGCAGACAATCCAGGCAGACTCCACGGCCTGGATAGGAAACAATCGGACCCCTGTCAGTTGCATTGGGAAACCCGTTTCAGTGTGCGCATGCGTATACCGCATGCCCAGCCGCGACGGTCGCCCGTAACAGCAGCCCGAGAGAAGACACCCGATGCGTCCCCACGCGTGAAACAGGCCAGCGCCGGCGATCGTGACATCGAGATAAGGAAGCACGGGCTCATGCAGACAGCGCAGCGTTACGGCGACCGCGACAAAAATGCAGATGACGTCGCGATAGAAGACAAACCCATCGATTCCCGTGAGGACCTTCACGACCAGCGGCACGGCGAGCAACATGCCGACGGCCACCGCGATGAGTGTGAGTTCAATCCAGGGCGACAGACCGTGGCGCCGCGCAAGCCAGAGGGCCAGTGGGCCTCCCAGAACAAGACCGCAGACGCCACAGACTTTGAACGAGTCTTGAGGGAATCTCAAACGCCACTCTCCCGGGTTGACAAGCTCAGGGTGTTGACAGCTTTGCTTTCAAGTCCTTGATGAGTTGCCGGGATGGCCGCTGCTTCTCCATCTTCGCCATCCACAACATGAAAAGCTCCTGGACGTCTTTGGCGTTGGTCGGATGTCCGGGCCTGCCGGCTGCGGCGGCTGACGCAGGTGGGCTCTTGTAGTAGTTAACCAGTTGCTCGACAGTACCTCTTTCGGGCGTCCTCAGAAGTCTCGTTGCCCTCGTAGTATCGGTCGAGCAGGGGTTCAAATCCCAGCCCCGAGTATCGAGTGCCTTCTTTGAACCCAAGCAGATGGAAGTAATTGACGAAGTCATGCGTCCACGCGTCGAGCTCCCCATCGTTCCTGGCTCCGGAATCGACCTTGGCCGTATATTTTGTCGCCAGGTATTGCTCGTGCTCAGCAAGTCTGCGCGTAATCGCGGGAGTCTCTGTCGAAAGGCCCGTCGGTCCAACCACTATGTATAGAGTCTTGCCAACACGAAAGTTGTAACCGGCATTGTCTTGCAGGGGCCTCGTCTCGCAATCGCCAGGCTTGACGTACGAGGGCACCGGTTCTTTTTTGCAGGCCTTACCGCCTCTTGGCCAAGACTGCTTCTTGTTCAAGTCGATGTCGAAGTTGACCGCCGGGAAAGGAGCATAGTCTTCTGGATCAATCTCGGTTGGGTGTTTGCTTCCCGCGTTCTGCACAGTAAATCCCAGCGGACACACTGCTTGGTGCACCAGATTGGAGAGCGCGTCACGTTTCTTATCGCTTTCCGTGATGGCTTGGGCGCTTGTAACCGCGGCCTTCCATTCTTCTTGCGATGGAGACACACATTGTGTGCCTGCGGTGCCGGCCATCCCAGCGGCAGTTGCGGGTGTCTTCTTCCCGCAGTTCGCACAACGTTGCAGCTTGAGTCCCGATTTCAATCTGGGAAGCGCGTTGGCGCTGACGTCGGCGAGGCCTTTCTTCGCGCCCGTCCACGCCGAGACCACCGCGCTGACCGCCGAGCGATCCGCCTCCTGCTCCAGGCTGCCGTCATCACCGAGCGACGCATCTTTCGTCTGCGCTCCGCCGGATGGATGTCCTCCGCCCTGCTGCACCACGTGCGCCAGCTCGTGCGCGATCAGCGCGTCCCCGATCAACGTCCCTGGCTGGTATTCGCCCTGCGCAAACGCGACGTCCCGGCCGATGGTGAACGCCCGCGCGTTCAACTGACCTGACAGCTCGCCCGCCTTCGCGTCCGTATGTACCCGCACGCCGGAAAAGTCGTGCCCGAACGCCGACGACATCTGGCCTTGCACGCGTCCGTCCAACGCGTGTCCAGGCCCCAGCTGCTCTGTGACCGCCGCCGCATCGTGCTCGCCCGCCGAGGCTCCATATCGTGACTTTCGCTGTACGCCACTTCCGCTCGCCCCGCTTTCTTTCTCTCCCTTCTTCCCTCCTCCGATAAACCCCAGCAGCGCGCTCCCGAATCCGGAGTGGGCAAACCCCAGCACCGCCCCCAGAAAACCGCCGCCTCCCGACATCTCCTCCGGGATCCCGTCCGGCAGGTCCGTCACCCTCCCCGTCTTGGCCCACTTCAACGCCGCCCGCTCCACGCGCTGGTTCACCAGCGCGATCGCCTCGTGCGCCGAGCGCGCCCGTACCGTCTCCGGCGCGTACTTGTGCATCGCCCGCGTCAGGTGCTGCGCATCTTGCCCCTTGTAGTGCTCCAGCCACTTCTTGATATAGGGGCATCCTTTGCTCGTATGTCCGACCGATTCCAGCACCGCGTCCGCTGTGGCGCAGGTCGTGGTCTGCAGCAGGGCGACGAACTCCCGCTTGCGCATCTGCCCCGGGCCCAGTGATGGCGCACCGTCCTCGACGACCAGCGTCCGTGGATGTGCCCCGGGATGTTTGGCTTGGTCTCGTCTGATGTCAGCGTCAGCCACAGACGCCCGGTGCGACCGTTCGTCGGTGGCGGACGTAGCCGCCTGCCGCTGGATCGAGAACGGAAACGATCCGAGTACGCGCGTGGTTCTCGCGCGCCGATGAATGACCGACTCTTGTTCTTCCTGACACTGCGCAGACGAACCCCCGCAGGCACATTTGCGATGCAGCCGGGGCGCGGCCTGAGAGGAGACCACGTGCTCGGCGGCACGATCGGCTTCCTGCTCGTCAGCATCGCCAGGCTGGCTGACGCGCAGCCTGGGCCTGCAGCGCGCCCGATTCCAGCAACCGCTGCATCCCCTGGTTGCCCACAGCACGCTGTAAGGCGAAGGCATCTCGTGAAGGGGCCGAAGCTCCCTGCAACGCGTGGACCGCCTGAACCGGCGCAGCCCGGCCGGACAGATTCTTCTCGGTTGCTTTTTCCAACTTCGTGCCTGGATGCGGGGTGTTAATCAGTCAGACGCGCGGGCTGTCGTTGTGCCCGCCGAGAATGAGACCGCAGACGCCACGGAGTGTTCGTAAGGGCCTCCGGAACGAACGGAAGCAAGGCCTCACGCTTGCTGGTTGCTTGAGCGGGCAGTTTGGAGGCGGGTTAGCAGGATTCTCCAGGGGCCTCGGAAGGCCGTTTTACGCAGTTCATCTTGGATGGATCATCTGGACTCCTCAGGCCGGTGAGGTCAGGATCATCCCAGTTGATTTTTTGCACTCTGTAGGTCTTGCTCTTTGCTTCAACTACCCAAAAGCCTGCTTCTTTTTTTACCTTGGGAAATTGGTCTTTCAGCTGGGCGTTCGCTTTCGCGGCGGTTGCCGCGTTCTTAGAATCAACGAGGTCAATGATATCCTTGGCTTTCTTCACTACCTTGTTGTATTCACCTGCCAGTCTGTCACGCATGGTGCGGTTCGTGTTGTCTCCGGAACCATGACCAACGAAGTGGTCCTCTTTGGTTGTACCGATAAACAAGAATGGCATTTTCCAGACGCCAGGCATTTCTGATCTTTTCATTCAAAGCATCGTAGGCACGATGGTTCCAAAAGATGACGTGGTCGCCGATCACCAGATCGTTCTCATTCGCAGGGCGAGCCTCTCTTAAGGAAGTGCTCTTTTTTGAATGAAACCATCCGATATCTTCCAAGTCCTCAAACCCATTCCAGGCCAAGCGCACGTCTATATCGCCGTTTTTTACCCTTCTGTTGAACTCAGCGACGCCAATCGAATCCGCAAAGGCCCGAAAATGCACCACGGAAGCCAAATAATCACAGTGGATCAGCGTCATGTCGCATATTGATTTCTGCGGTGTAAAGAGAGTTTTCAGCGCCTCATAGGCATTCTCTTTTCCCGACTTTGAAAGCTCCCAGTGATAATCCCCTTGGGGATCCTGCACCGGTCCCCAATATGGTTCCGCGGATTTGTTCACGCGAGGATTGATCTTCTTGCCATCCTTGTTATCGGGAAGGCAGGCTTTGGCATTTGGATGATTGGGATACTCAAAAGCTTTGCCATAGAGCCCCTGCGATTGCTGCATCAGCCTGGACGTGTCCAACCGTTTGAAAATCTCTGTGCGCAGGGTTGCTTCGTCCTTGAAGCTGACTTCGCCGCTCTGCAGCATGTCATCCAGAATCTTTGCCGCGGCGACGCGATCTCTTGCCTCAAAGTTTTTTGCAATAAATTCTTTGGCGAAACGGCGGCGTTCCGCTTCGGGAAGGTCTTTGAGCACTACCTTATCCGGCTCCCCCGAGCATCTTTGCAGGCGCAGACCCGTTTGCAGTGCTTTGATCGCGCGGCCCCCGTTTGACATTGTGGCCGAGACTGCTGCCGCATCTGCCTCCTGCTCCAGACTGCTGTCATCGCTCAGGCTCGCGTCTTTACTCTGCGCCATCCCTGTCTGCTGCCCTCCGCCCTGCTGTACCACGTGCGCCAACTCGTGTGCGATCAGCGCATCCCCCACCAGCGTCCCCGGTCGGGTACTCACCGCCGGCAAACGCTACGTCATTGCCGATCGTGAAGGCGCGCGCGTTCAACTGTCCCGACAGCTCGCCCGCTTTGGCATCGGTGTGCACGCGCACCCCGGAGAAGGCATAGCCAAAGGCGTCCGACATCCGGCTCTGCACCCGGCCATCAAGCGCATGCCCGGAGCCCAGCTGCTCCTTCACCGTCGCTACATCGTGCACACCCGAGGTAGCTCCATCCCGCGACTTTCTTTGTACCGTGTTGTTTCCGGCGGTGGCCTTTCCGCCGCCTGCTTTTTTCTCCCCGGCCCTGCCCGCTTCGTGTTGTTTCCTTTCTCCTCCGATGAACCCCAGCAGCGCGCTCCCGAATCCGGAGTGGGCGAACCCCAGCACCGCGCCCAGAAACCCGCCGCCGCCCGCCATCTCCTCCTGGATCCCGTCGGGTAGGTCCGTCACCTTCCCTGTCTTGGCCCACTTCAGCGCCGCCCGCTCCACTCGCTGGTTCACTAGCGCAATGGTTTCGTATGCCGAGCGCGCCCGCACCGTCTCCGGCGCGTACTTGTGCATCGCCCGCGTCAGGTGTGCCGCGTCTTGTCCCTTGTAGTGCTCCAGCCACTTCTTGATGTAGGGACAGCCCTCAGTCGTGTGGGCGACCGATTCCAGCACCGCGTCCGCCGTGGCGCAGGCCGTGGCCTGCAGCAGGGCGACGAACTCCCGCTTGCGCAGCTGCCCCGGGCCGAGGTTTGGTGCATCGTCCTCGACGATTAGCGTCCGTGGATGTGTCCCGGGATGTTTGGCTTGGTCTCGTCGGGTGTCAGCTTCAGCAGTAGCCGCCCGGTGCGAAGGTTCTTCGGTGGTGGGCGTGGCCGCCTGCCGCTGGATCGAGTGCGGAAACGACCGCAGTATCGGCGCCGTTCTCGCGCGGCGGTGAATGATCGGGTCTTGCTCTTCCTGACACCGGGAGCAGGAACCGCCGCACGCACATTTGCGCTGCAGCCGGGGCCCAGCCTGAACGGAGACGATGTGCTCGGCGGCGCGATCGGCGTCTTGCTCGTCGGCATCCCCGGGCTGGCTGACGCGCAGCTTCGCTTGCAACCCGCCCGACTCCAGCAACTGCTGCATCCCCTGGTTGCCCACCGCCCGCTGCAAGGCGGAGAACTGATCGCCGAATTTCGTGGCCCAATGAGGCGGAGAATATCCTGGCACGGCGCCTTGCAGCCCCTGTTTCACACCCCTAGCGGTTGTTTTTTCCATTGAGGTCCAACTGGGAAGAACGGTAAACGCGCTAAGTCAAAAAAGCTGGCGTAGATCCGGAAAGGCCGATCTGAGTTCCTCTATTTCGCCGCGATCGAGACATCCAAGTGTGCTGGCTGCATGAGCCGCGTGATAGCGGACGATCGCGTTCTCATGCCTAACGAGCAGCTTCAGGTCAGAGCAAGCCGAAGAATCACTCCGCACCATGAGTCCATCTGCAGCGGCGGCAATTACTTCCGGATGGGGGGACTTAAGGCCGCGCAACAACGCATTCTTGGCTGCGGCGTCGGGATGATGCCCGAGGGCTTGGCCGGCTACACCGCTCACTTGTTCGATACCGCGGCTCATGATGCCCTCGAGCAGCGGAACGCTGTCGGCACGCCCGAACAAAGGCAGCACCTCTATGATCGAGGGAGAATTGAGGGCCGCCGGGTTTGCCTTTAGCGCCTGCATGAGCCGCGGATAAGCACTGTCCGCGTGCGCCAGCAAGTAGCGGACGGAAATCTCGCGTTGACGGCGGTGCGGCTCGTCACCAAATGGATCCATCAGAAACCGCAGGTGCAGTTCGATATCGTCCTGTGGAGGCTGAACCTCCTTGCCATTCGCGGTCATGGTCGGCTCACTTCCAGAATACGGTTTGACAACCGCACATCCAACAAGCGACAGCAACAATGCTAAACACCATCCGCTAAGCCTGTGTTCTCCATGTCCCATCGATCACTTTAAGATGTCGTCGGCGATTGAGGATTCGGCGCCCGGGTAATTTGCGCGTATTCCTCTTCTAAAAGCATCGATAGCAGCAGGTGTCAACCGGGAATCCATTGCCAACCGCTGGTACAGTCCGCGAAGAAGGGCTTTGGCAACCTTGGGCTCCCATTGGGATTTGATGAGGCGGATACGAGCTCTAACTGTCGGCTCCGGATCGATATACGCAGGCTGCAAGGCAGCGTCTGCAGCTGCTAGGGGAGTGTGGTAAGGAAGCGAGCGTAGGAGTGAATAAATCTCTGTCTCTTGATAGGCGAACGCATCCAGTTCACTTCGACGATCTGCACCGGTGGGTTGCACGTAACCCGGCATCAGCGCTGCCGCTTTGTCATACAACTCCAGACCGTACTCTACGCCTGGACTGCCGTAGGTTCCATACTCCGGGTGGCCGTGAAGTTCGTGAACGACCACGCTCATAGCGTAGGCGGGATTGGCATCCACATAGCGGACAAACGTCCTGCCCACGACAGCGACTTGCCGGCCCCCAACCACCGAGCCGTAGGCAATCACTCCTGCACCGCGATTTTCAACACCGGCTACGTCGACGTGAAAATCAGCGGCTTCCAAGTGCAATTCAGGATGATGCGCTGCAGCATAGCTCACCACAGTTGCCACGCTCGTGTTGGCGCGCGCCGTCCACGCCGCAACCTCGTCAGGTGACAGCGTATTCACTGATGCAGGGATCGAGGTGCCGGCAACCTGTTCCCGCTGCATTGAAGCAATCTGCTCTAGAGTTGGGTGAGGCCCAAACCGTGCCCGCGCGAGGTCCAGATTTCGCTGGTACATGAAATCGGCCTGGGTCTGGGCCATTGCACTCTCATCAGCCAATCCACTGGCCTGGGCCGATGCCAGCGCTTCCGTTCGTTGCGTGCTCCGGAGCGTTGCCAAGTCCGACGTGGTTACATGCGTCGGAGCTGGAGCCGATTTATTGCAGTTGCATTTCTGCAGTTTGAGTCCCGATTTCAATCTGGGAAGCGCGTTGGCGCTGACGTCGGCGAGGCCTTTCTTCGCGCCCATCAACGCCGAGACCACGGCGCCCACTGCCGAGCGGTCCGCATCCTGCTCCAGGCGGCTGTCATCACCGAGCGACGCATCTTTCGTCTGCGCGCCGCCGGATGGACTGCCTCCGCCCTGCTGCACCACGTGCGCCAGCTCGTGGGCGATCAGCGCGTCCCCGATCAGCGTCCCCGGCTGGTATTCGCCCTGCGCAAACGCGACATCGCGGCCGACGGTGAAGGCCCGCGCATTCAGCTGCCCCGATAGCTCGCCAGCGGTGGCGTCCGTGTGTACCCGCACGCCAGAGAAGTCGTACCCAAACGCCGCCGACATCCGGCTCTGCACGCCTCCGTCGAGCGACTGCCCTGATCCCAGCTGTTCCGTCACCGCCGCCGCATCGTCTCCGCCGGCGGTCGTTCCGTCACGTGACTTCCGCTGTACACCTCCGGCTCCACTCGCACCGCTCGATGTTCTCCTGCTCTTCTTTCTTCCCGCCTCCGATAAACCCCAGCAGCGCGCTCCCGAATCCGGAGTGGGCAAACCCCAGCACCGCGCCCAGAAACCCGCCGCCGCCCGCCATCTCCTCTGGGATCCCGTCGGGCAGGTCCGTCACCTTCCCTGTCTTGGCCCACTTCAGCGCCGCCCGCTCCACGCGCTGGTTCACCAGCGCGATCGCCTCATAGGCCGAGCGCGCCCGCACCGTCTCCGGCGCGTACTTGCGCATCGCCCGCGTCAGATGCGCCGAGTCGTGTCCCTTGTAGTGTTCCAGCCACTTCTTGATGTACGGACAGCCCTTCGTACTGTGCCCCACCGACTCCAACACCGCATCGGCTGTGGCGCAGGTCGTGGCCTGCAGCAGCGCGACGAACTCCCGCTTGCGCAGCTGCCCCGGGCCGAGGTTTGGTGCATCATCCTCGACGATTAGCATCCGCGGATGTGCCCCGGGATGCTTGGCCTGATGCTCGGCGGCGCGATCGGCTTCTTGCTCGTCGGCATCGCCAGGCTGGTTGACACGCAGCTTGGCCTGCAGCCCGCCTGATTCCAAGAGGCGTTGCATTCCGTGGTTGCCCAGAGTGCGCTGCAGAACGAAGGAATCGTTCGTGCCGCCGGACACCGCACGCGTGCCGCTCACAGGCCTGACGCTTGCCAGCGCCAGCTTGCCGTTCACTCCTTGGTCTTTTTCTTTTTCCACTGAGAGGCCTCTTCCACGCTAGGGGCCTGTGTGTTCAGGTGAGAAGAGGATGTGCAGACACGCGTCCATTCGGAAGCGCGCCCTTCGCTACCTGTGGAAGTGCCAGATTTGCACAGTAGCCGGCCATTTGCATGCCTCCTCCCACGTCTTGGGATGCCTTTCAGCGCACTTTGATTTGGCGGAATGGACCTCGTTCCACCATCGGTTCGTCCAGTATTCGATGAACTTGTCGAAGCCTTCCTTCTCATAACGCCGGAAGCCCGAGACAGAGCCGGATTCCTGAAAAAACCCACCTTCTTTCTCCCGCTCCGTCTCCAGCGCCCATTGATCGGCCCAGTAGACGCGCGGTCCGTCCGGACGAGTGTCGACGAGCACCGTCACGCTGTGGTAGCCCATGAAGGGCGCCAGCCCAAAAATGTGCCAGCCTTCTGTCTTGCCGGCTTGATTAACAATGGCATCGAACACACTCTTGCTCAGCTTCGTGGGTTCTGTCTTATTGCCATTGTCTTCAACGAACCTGATTTCCGTCGGCCCGGTCGCAGCTCCCAGCTTCGCCATCTCGTTGCCGGCGTTCGTCATCGTCAAGTCAAAGCCCTTAAGGGCCCCGAGAGATCTCGTGACTTTCCTAGCGAGCTCGGGATCGCTCTCAAGAAGCTTGGGCGCCATCCTTCGAACAATATCGATACAATTCTTGCGCTGGTGTTGCACGCTTAACGGATTGGACCTGAATCCCTTCTCGGCGTTGATCTTGAATTCCCTCTCGGCCTCCAGGATGGTCTCAGCGTCGAACGTCTCTTTGGCCTCAGCCTTGGTGGGCTTGATCCCTGCCGCTCGCTTCTGGCGGTGTTCGACTAATATTTGCGCAAAGGCTTTTCTATTCTCTTCCGTCAGCTTGGATTGCAGTTCTCCCTCACCGACTCTATTGAGGATCTGTTCAAACTCCAGACCTCCGGTGCCCGCCAGCAGATCCAGAATCCCCTGTTGAAGATCATGACCTGCAGGTCCAGCCTGCAGAATCTGTTGAATCAGTAAGGCCTTGCGCCGGGCCGTCAGAATGTAAGAAGCATCGCCTTGTTTCCAATGGCGCACCACTTCGCGCGCTTTGACGGAGGCCGTCTCACTGGGTTCGATACCGTCCGTTTTGTCGATGGTTTCAAGATACTTTTGGAGTTCTGCTTCGCCGGGTTTCTTATTGCAGTTGCATTTCTGCAGTTTGAGTCCCGATTTCAATCTGGGAAGCGCGTTGGCGCTGACGTCGGCCAGGCCTTTCTTCGCGCCCATCAACGCCGAGACCACGGCGCCCACTGCCGAGCGGTCCGCATCCTGTTCCAGGCGGCTGTCATCACCGAGTGACACATCTTTCGTCTGCGCGCCACCGGATGGACTGCCTCCGCCCTGCTGCACCACGTGCGCCAGCTCGTGGGCGATCAGCGCGTCCCCGATCAGCGTCCCCGGCTGGTATTCGCCCTGCGCAAACGCGACATCGCGGCCGACGGTGAAGGCCCGCGCATTCAGCTGCCCCGATAGCTCGCCAGCGGTGGCGTCCGCGTGTACCCGCACGCCAGAGAAGTCGTACCAAACGCCGCCGACATCCGGCTCTGCACGCCTCCGTCGAGCGACTGCCCTGATCCCAGCTGTTCCGTCACCGCCGCCGCATCGTCTCCGCCGGCGGTCGTTCCGTCACGTGACTTCCGCTGTACACCTCCGGCTCCACTCGCACCGCTCGATGTTCTCCTGCTCTTCTTTCTTCCCGCCTCCGATAAACCCCAGCAGCGCGCTCCCGAATCCGGAGTGGGCAAACCCCAGCACCGCGCCCAGAAACCCGCCGCCGCCCGCCATCTCCTCTGGGATCCCGTCGGGCAGGTCCGTCACCTTCCCTGTCTTGGCCCACTTCAGCGCCGCCCGCTCCACGCGCTGGTTCACCAGCGCGATCGCCTCATAGGCCGAGCGCGCCCGCACCGTCTCCGGCGCGTACTTGCGCATCGCCCGCGTCAGATGCGCCGAGTCCTGTCCCTTGTAGTGTTCCAGCCACTTCTTGATGTACGGACAGCCCTTCGGTACTGTGCCCCACCGACTCCAACACCGCATCGGCTGTGGCGCAGGTCGTGGCCTGCAGCAGCGCGACGAACTCCCGCTTGCGCAGCTGCCCCGGGCCGAGGTTTGGTGCATCGTCCTCGACGATCAGCGTCCGTGGATGTGTCCCGGGATGTTTGGCTTGGTCTCGTCGGGTGTCAGCTTCAGCAGTAGCCGCCCGGTGCGAAGGTTCTTCGGTGGTGGGCGTGGCCGCCTGCCGCTGGATCGAGGAACGGAAACGACCGCAATGTCGGGCGCGGTTCTCGCGCGGCGATGCATGATCGGCTCTTGCTCTTCCTGACACTGGGAGCACGAACCGCCGCACGCGCACTTGCGCTGGAGCCGGGGCGCGGCCTGTGAATTGATCTGCTCGGCAGCACGATCGGCGTCCTGCTCGTCGGCATCACCGGGCTGGCTCACCCGCAGCTTCGCCTGCAGCCCGCCAGCCCCCAACAGCCGCAACATTGCCTGGTTGCCCAGGGCACGCTGCAACGCGAAGGCATCTCGTGAAGATGCCGAAGCTTCTTGCAACGCGTGGCCAGGCTGAACCGGCGCAGCCCGGCCGGGTAGATTCCTGGCAGTTGCTTTTTCCAACTTCGTGTGTTGATCAGTCAGACGAGGGGGTTGTCTTTCGACCTTGGAAGATTACCTTTCGGCTGAAGGAACCAGGAGGTGATAGACACCCGAGGACCCGCGCTTGAATTGATAGAAAGTCACAAGAGGATGTCGAAGACGAAGAATTAATCCAGCCAGAACCGTCGCCCAGGCCTGCGGCAGCGGCGAGTTCTGCCCCGACAAGGCATAGTGAAAGGTGGGCGACGCGGGCTTGTTGATGATGCCGCCTGAAATCTGAATGCCCAAAGAGGTAAGACAGATGACCGTTCCCTGACCCGAAACGCCTGCTTGATCGAAGATGGACCTGAGGGCGTCGGCGATTTCATGCAGATGGCGGGGGCCGAGCAAGAGGTGACGGGGCGCATTTGCCCAGCGGCGCCATGCTGCGATCACCAGCATCATGAACCACAACGAAGCGAGCACGAACAAGTGCCAAACGCGAACGGGTAGAGCGCCCTGAAACTCGGCCCACACGATCCCGCCCATCAGAATCAGCGAGATCCACTGTGCCTGTGAAAAACCGAGCGAGTACGGACGATCAAGGTCTCCACGCACAAACTCAAAAAAGAAGCGCCCGCCGCCATAGACCACGGTATATAACTCGAGCGCTTCACCCGGTCGTCGCCCGCTGACGAGCAGAGCGTCGCCGAGCAGGACCACGCAGAGCACAAGAAGAGACTCGACCGCCTGGATGGGGAACAGCCGCACTCCGACCAAGCTCTCGGGAAAGCCTTCCCGGGCGTGCTCGGGCTTGTAACACAAGCCGATCTTCGCCGGACACCCGTGACAACAACCGACCATCAGACAGCCCACTCGCCCAAAAGCCAGGAACAGGCCGATGCCGAGAATCCCGACGTCGAGGTACGGCAACAGGGGTCGATGCGTTGACTGAAGGAACACCGCGATCATAGTCATGACCGCGATTTCATGGTGGTAGTAGATGATCTGCTCCTCTCCCGTGAGGATCTTGGTTGCCATTACTAGCCCGCAAAAGGTCAGAATCGTCACGCCGCTCATGCCCACCACAACCCATAAGGAGAGTCCTAGGTCCTTCACAAGGATCAGGGACTGGATGAAGGCGAAGAGGAAACCCGTATAGCCGCAGACCTGGTAAGCGGGAAGAGGCCGCCCGAGCAACCGCAATTGGGTTCGGGGGAGTTGATCCAAAGTGTGGTTCATGGATGTGCTCATGTGAGGTGTTTGCTGCTTCGCTACGATTGCTCCTCGATGGCAATTCGGATGCCCGAGCCACCAAACATGGGATCGCTCAAGAGACGCCTGGCAGCGCGCGCCTCCTCAAAGCTGGAGTCCCACCCCCCGCCGCGCATGGCTCCTCTGCGATTCAACTCGCCTACTGGATCTTGATCTGGAAGATGTTGGTAGGGTCCCAGAAAGTCTGCCGTCAGCTCCCAGATGTTGCCGATCATGTCGTAAAGCCCAAATTGATTGGCCTGCTTGAGCCCAACCGCGTGAACGGCGCCTCCTGAGTTTTCCTCGTACCAACCGATCGCGTCGAGATCACGCTTCGAGGTTCCGGAATAAATCGGCGTGCGGGTACCCGCCCGGGCCGCGTATTCCCATTGCGCTTCTGTGGGCAGAGTAATGTGGATCTCTGCCGACGTGGAGATTCTGTGGCAGAACTCCAACGCCTTCGCAAAGGTCACTTGATCCTGCGCAAGCGTCGCGCCGCGGAATGTGCTGGGATTAGCACCCATGACCGCCTGATATTGAGACTGAGTTATCAGGTGCCGTCCCAGATAAAACGCCTTGGATAGTCGTATGTTGCGCACTGGCGATTCATCAGGTTGGTGACCGTATTCGTTCGCGGGAGAGCCAATCTCGAAACTTCCAGCCGGAATCCTGACTAAGTCGAAAGAAACGGACCCCACATCAACTCTTAGTTCGGGTGCTCTCTGTGCGATGAGCTCTCTGAGACCCTTGCGGCTCATAACCCCGCCCTCTACCAATCAATCGCTTAATGATGTGCGGGAGGCGTCGTGGGGTGGGCGCGTTCGTACGCGGCTTTGTACAGCCGATCCCATTCCTTGCCGTAGTATTCCTTGTGACCCGCGCTCAGTGCCTTGTCATAGTAGTCTTCGAAGGTCGCGTACTTTCGCGCCCATTCCTTTTCGCAAGTCGTGCATCCCCATTTAACCTTGCACGCATCGAACGCCTGAATCACTTTTCTGACACCGTCGTATTCGTAACGCTCATTGCCCCGGATGTAGTCCTCTCTGCTCAACCGGCCCGCGGCAGCATCGGTTGCCAACTGTGTAAAGTCACTCTTGTGAGAATAATTTGCCGACTCCTGGATCAACACTTGAGTGGCGATGCACTTATCTTGACCGGGATCGAGCGTGATGACTCCGTTGGTGAGGTCGGCCTGGCCACCGCTTTCCAGCGCGGTTTTTCCGACGTTGACAGTAACTCCCTGCGCGACAGCCGCCATCCCCGTTGGCCCGTCGCAGTCTTTGAGATTCTTCCGCAAGTCCTCAACGCTCCAGCCTGGTGCGACGGTCTTGCCTTTGCCGTTGCACTTTTGCAGCTTGAGTCCCGATTTCAACCTGGGCAGTGCATGAGCGTTGATGTCCGCCAAGCCTCTTTTGGCTCCTGTCCACGCCGACAGCACCGCGCCCACCGCCGAGCGGTCCGCCTCCTGCTCCAAGCAGCTCTCGTCACTGAACGACGCATCCTTGGTCTGTGCTCGGGCTGCCTGCGTCCCGCCTGCTTGCTGCACCACGTGTGCGAGCTCGTGAGCGATTAAAGCGTCGCCAACCGGCGTTCCCGGCTTGTACCTCACCGCCGGCAAACGCGACGTCGCGGCCGATGGTGAACGCCCGCGCCTGCAACTGTCCGGACAGCTCCCCGGCCTTCGCATCCGTGTGGACCCGCACGCCAGAAAAGTCGTACCCGAACGCCGCCGACATCCGACTCTGCACGCCCCCGTCGAGCGACTGCCCTGATCCCAGCTGTTCCTTCACCGCCGCCGCCTCGTGTTCCCCGGCTTCCGCTCCGTCCCGCGACTTCCGTTGCAGGCTGGCCTTGCTTTCTTTTCCCTCCTTCTCCTTCCCTTCCTTCTTCCCGCCTCCGATGAACCCCAGCAGTGCGCTCCCGAACCCGGAGTGCGCGAAGCTCTTCACCGCTTCCAGAAACCCACCGGCCTCTTTCGCGTCCTGGAAGGCCTCGGCTCGCATCCCCTCCGGCAGATCGGTCACCTTCCCCGTCTTGGCCCAACTCAGCGCGACACGCTGCACCCGATGGTTCAACAACGCGATGGCCTCGTGCGCCGACCGCGCCCGCACCGTCTCCGGCGCGTACTTGTGCATGGCCCGCGTCAGGTGCGCCGCGTCCTGTTCCTTGTAGTACTCCAGCCACTTCTTGATGTAGGGGCATCCCTTGGTCGTATGTCCGACCGATTCCAGCACCGCGTCCGCCGTGGCGCAGGTCGTGGTCTGCAGCAGGGAGACGAACTCCCGCTTGCGCAGTTGCCCAGCTCCGAGCGATGGCGCATCGTCCTCGACGATAAGCGTCCGTGGATGTGCCCCGGGATGTTTGGCTTGGTTTCGTCTGGTGTCGGCGTCAGCCGCCGCCGCCCGGTGCGACCGTTCGTCGGTGGCGGACGTAGCCGCCTGCCGCTGGATCGAGAACGGAAACGACCGCAGCACAGGATGGCTGGTCGCGTGACGATGGACGACCGGCTCTTCATCTTGCTGACACTGCGCGCAGGAGCCGCCGCAGGCGCACTTGCGCTGCAGCCGGGGCGAGGCCTGAGCCACGATGACCTGTTCGGCAGCACGATCGGCGTCCTGCTCGTCGGCATCTCCGGGCTGGCTGACACGCAGCTTCGCCTGCAACCCGCCCGACTCCAGCAACTGCTGCATCCCCTCGTTGCCCAGATCTCTTTGCAACTGGAGAAGAGGATTGGCGACGAGCGGCGCACCCGGCTTGGGACCGGGCGAAGAGAGCCCATCATTCTTATTTGTGACTGCCCGCGCGGTTGACGTCCGTTTCACGCACGCAACTCCGCTGACACGGACCACTCTTCGTGGTCCGTCCAAGTGGTCTTCGCAGTAGCGCGGCGCACCGGCAGCGTGGCTAAAGCAGCCGGTAGCCGCAGGTTACGGATTCTAGAAATGGGAAGAGATGGGGGCGCGAGGAAGGGGTGACATCGTCATGGGCCCTTCTTGCCTTTGAGCGCGTCATTCAGCGCGAAATGGGCCTTTGCATCGATGAGGATATATTCCGGGCAATCGACTGTGGTTGTCTTCGTTCCGCCCGGATCTTCCACAGTCACGGGCGTCTCAACCATGCCTCTTGTCAGCGTAATCTCGGCGCGACGCAAGAGTGGATACACGATTTCTGCCTGAGCGAGTGGGCTCCGCTTCTTCTCGAGCGCCTGCCGCTCTGTGGAAGAAAGTGCGGACCCTTCCTGCTCCAAGAACTCCGGGACAGCAGATTCGGCCAGGGCTTTGCCTTCGGCCTCCTTGCCCTCCACGACTTTCGTATGCAGCTCACCGCCGCCAACAAGCGTGACAGCGTCCTTCTCCTTAACAAAACAGGCTTCGGGCAGGCGGAGGGAGCACAATTGGGCGGCGATGTAGTCTCGCGCCGCTGTCGCTCGTTCTTCAGAGAGCTTTGTGTTGCCTTCAAACTTGCCTTTGGGATCCATCGGGCCCTCGGGCGATGTATACCCCGCGATGAGGCTCACGCGAAATCCCTCGTTCAGATCTTTCCTGAGATCATCGAGAGTCGCGCTGTTGCGAGCCACGACCTCTGGGCGATCTTTGCCATACTGAGTGCTCGGAGAGGTCACGATGTCTTTCGAATAATCGAAATAGAGATGACGAATACGCGGTGGCACAGGCGCCGGGACCCTGCCAGTCGATTTACTCGGAGGAGTCTTCTCTTCCTTGCGGCACTCGTATATCGGTTCGAAAGTCGTCGTCTCGCACTCGACTTTTTTCTTTTTCGGTGTGTCTCCCGGTGTAAAGGTGACAGTTACGCTTCCGGACGGGCGGCCTCCGGGAGGCAGATCGACGTCTACCGAACCACCGATTCTTCCTACTGAAGTTTGTACGCTTGCGCCGGCTCCCACGCCGGTAACACCCTGCCGGCTGACGTCGGCGTGAATATCAAAGTTTATCGGACCCTTTTCCGACGGCAGGATCACAGCTTGAACGTACGGCGTCAGCTTAGCCTGTTGAAGGACTTGCTGTGGATTGCCGGTGGCCAGGATCTGCGGAATGAGTTGCTGCAGTGTATTGGTGATGTCCAGGCCTGCTTCGACGTCGCCGCTGGTGCCGTGTCGGCACCACGTGATGGTGACGAATCCCTTGGCAAACTTTGCGCCTGGCGTTACTTTGGTTTCCTCCGACGTCGTCACCGGCTTGAATTTGCGGGCAATCGTGTACTTCACGCCGCTTTCGGTTGTGTAAACACCTTCGCTATCTCCCTTCCATTCCCAGGGATCACGATCCTTCGGCTGCCGCCGCACCGCCGGCACGCCGGCATTTAGTTGCGGAACCGGCTGCGCGTGCAGAGCCGCATCGGCCGCCACATCGGCTTCGCGTTCTTGCGGGTCACTGACGCTTCCCACGCGCAGGTTCGCTTGCAGCGACGCCGGCCCTGACTCCTGTTGGCCAGTGTGGGCAAGCTCATGCGCAATGAGCCGCAGGCCGGAAGGAGAATGAGGATCGTATTCGTTGCGGCCAAAGACGATGTGGTTTCCCCACGTGAAGGCCCTCGCGCGGATGACATCGGCCGCCTGGGCGGAATTGTCATCGGCGCTCACGCGAACCTCGCGGAAGTCCTTTCCAAAACGGGATGCCATAAAGGATCGCGTAGCTTCGTCCAGTGGCTCGCCCGTGGAACTCAATACATCCTGCACGATGGCGGGCGCAGACTCGCCCGTGGTGCCGCCCTCTTTACTCGATCTCTGTCGTTGATCCTCCGCCTGGCAGGATGCACATTTCTCTGTACCTGTCCTTCGAACACGTACAGGTTTGTGAAGCAGGGGTCGGAACGTGTGCGGCCGAACCGATTTTTGAGGGCGGCTGCCGGTCGTGGTCAAACAACCGCGCCATCGCCTGATTGCCCACCGTCCGTTGCAAATCAAGAATCGGACTCGCCGGCGAGATTGCTTTCTCGCTGTCGGAAGAACCGCGTTCGGGCAGCGGCTTATCCTGAGTCTTTTTTGTCTTGATCTTGTTTGCCATGGAAAATCGACGAACTGCCCTGGGGAACAATGCAGATCGCAGACGCTCAGGCTCCGCGGGGACAGAGACCCGTGTGCTTTCAGAACTTACCGGTTCGGAGTGTCTGACGGCCTCTTGGCAGGTCGTACGGCTCTGACCGGAGCCGGGCTCGGTGCTGGTGCCGGGGCCGCTTTCGCCGGAGTCGTTACCTCGATGGCGTCGGCGAGAGTTACCGCGCTGCAATCGGTGTTGACGACGATCAAGGTGCGCGGGCGGGTGCTGGCGGCTGCGTCTGGCGTCACCTGAAGATCAACGGCGGTCAGCGGCGCCGGACTTGTTGTGGTGACCGTCACCGAGATCCCATTTCCGAAAGTATAAGTGGCGGTGGGATCCAGATTGGTCCCGTTCACTGTGACCTTTGTCGCCTTACCTGCCTCTACCTGCTTCGCACCATTGGGGCCGGTCACACTGGTCACGGTTGTCTTGCTCTGCGTGCACTGCCACCAGAATCCGCTCAGCGAGGCGACTAGACGCCGGCATGCGCAGTTGTCGATCGAAGTAATGTTTCCGTCGGCGTCCACTTGCACGGCGGCCAGCACCACCCATGGCTGAGGCGGGCAATCAGGACAGGACGGGATGTCGCCTTTGAAGAGATTGTCGCCCTTGGGCGGCGCCTGGTTTGCGTCCGGACAGCATGTGAGAATGCCGATCTGATAGCCATCGTGCCAGCGCGAGCACTCGCACGTGTTGTCGTCGCAGCCGCAGCCAATCGGCTGCACCCGCACCGGCCGCATCATGGAACGCTGATATCGGATGGCTATGTATAGGGTTCCTGTGACGCGCGGCACCGTCACCTGGCTGCACCAGGGATCGGGAACGTCAGCACACGGGTCGCCGGTCGCGCCGAAAACACCGCTGGTGCGCAAGTCCACTTTCCGCGTGCAATCAAGAATGATCTCGTCGCCGTAAGGACCCAGAATGTACCCCGGCTGAACGATCACCTGCCAAGAAGAGAGCGAGACCACGCCGTTCGTATCAGTGGTGCTCGCCGGACAGACCAGAGCACCGCACACCACGCCACATCCGTGTAGCAAACGGTTGTGGCGTCGCATGCGATCGCGAAAGTAGTCCTGCTCCAGCGTCAGGTCGTCGGGCGTAATCAGTTGGCGCGGATAATAACGAGGCACCTCCGCTATGGCGGTATCACACGCACACGCGGTGCTTGTGCCCGTGGTTGTGCCCCCACAGCAACTTGAATGAGTGTTCATCGCCTGTCTCCTGTGATCGAATCAAGGTTTGCCGGCCGTCGCTTGTGACTGGGCCGGCTGCATGGCAAGAATGAGTTCGTAGAGCAGATCATTCGTGTAGCAAATGGGCCGCACGGTGATGTCAATGCTCTTGGCATCGTAGTACTGACCGGCATCGGGAATCCGCACGTTGGCGAGAGGGATACAGCAGTCGGGACACGGACTCTGGCAACCAAGGTTGGTCACATAATTCACCAACGCGGGATAATTGAGAACGCCTCCTACCACCACATCCGCGAGACGCGAAGTTGTCCGCGCCGGGGCGAGCCCGCCCGGAAGGATGACAACCTTATATCGCTCGGTAATAGCGCCGGGCGAACACAGCGACTCAGTGTCACAGTCTCCGCCCATCGCCGGCACTGGGTCGGTGGGACACTCGTGGTAGCAGATGCAGACGGTGACGTGTTCGCCACACTCCCAGCCCTCCATCGTCGGCATCTGTCCGCTCCTGGTCGTGCCCGCGCCTGGAGTGCCGGACGTGGACGTGGCCTGCGGCGGCGGCGGCGCCTGCAGCGGATAGGGCTCCGACGGGCGGCAGACCATGATTTCGTGGCCGCACTTGTCGATGGCCACTCCGGGAGTGACAACGATGCTCTGGTTGTCCGGGCCAAGCTGGACATTGAGACCGCAGATGACGCCCCATCCGGAGACCAGCCGGTTCAAGAGCCAGCGTTTTCCGTTTAGGTAACTCTGCTCGACGTCGAATTGGGCCACGTCGAGCAGCTTGCCGTAGAAGTACCGGTTTCGCACCGGCGGGCACAGGTCAACACAGCCATTCGATTTCGCGTAGTTCAACATGTTTCGACTCCCAACGAAGAAGATTCAGCCAAGACGCGTGGTGACTCCGAGTCTGTTCTCCGCACCCAGGCGGCTGACCGGTGCGCCCGCCAGCACACTCTCCTCTCCCAGCATCTGATCGCTGCCGAGGGCTAGACTGCGCGAAGGACCTGCCACCACAGTGTCAATACCCACGCGAGCCTGAAAGCCCACGCGAAAGCGCGGCTCGATGATGCACAGCTGGTACAGCGTGTGCGCGGGCTTTTCCGCATCCAGCAGGCTCCGAATGCGTGCTAGCGTATCGGCGCACATCACCTGGCCGCGATAGACGTTCACCATGAACCGGTACGCCACGTCGGTGAACAGTGGCGATCCAAAATCGGCATCGGTGATCAGGTGGGACTGATCGAGATCGGCCGACGTACCCACAACCGCGCCCTGCGGCTGCGCCGGGGCCAGCATAGTGTTCCAGCCCAGAATCGAATCTCCCGTAGACCGCCAGTTCCCCGCACTACAAGGTGGCTCCGCGACGCACGCTTCACAGCAGCTTCCCCCGGGCGACGGCAGCGACCACCACGCGGCATGAAGAATCGGCTCTTCGATGTGCGCATCGACGCCTGCAAACAGTCGCAGGATTGCACGCAACCCTGCCGCGGTGCCGCGCCGCCCGGACAGGCGAAAGGTCTCGGCGATGATCCGCCGCTGTTTTTCCTCGTCCCAGTTGGCGTCCAGGTCCAGACCCAGGCAGCCGGCCAGCCACGCGAGAAATCTGGCGGGAGCCGCTTTGGCGTCAAAGAGCGCGGGAATGGACCCGATTTCGCCTTCAATCTCCTGATTGAAGCTGGCGTAGAGAGACAGCAGGCGGATCAGGAACTCGTCGCAGCCGGCCTGGTTTCGGTAGATTGCCGGCAAGTACTGGTCATAGGTGGGATAGTCGAACTCCACTCGTAGTTGCGACAGCGCAGGGCCGGCCAGCCCATCGCTCAGAAACACCGCGCCCACCCAAAGGTATTTCGCCGGCTTGCCCCCTATATAAAGGTCCGTGCGCTCCACACCAGGGACGTACGACGCCGGCCTCCACTTCGGATCAGCGAACGGGTTGGTTGCGTCCGGGAAAACAGCAGGCCCGTCATTGTCTTTACTGGTGGCGTAGACGAACAGGTCAAAATGAGCGCCCGCCTCCAGAGGATTCAGAAGGCCCTGCAGACGATGCCAGACCACCTTGCGGTCCACTACCTGGATCGCAACGTCAGTCCACAGGACTCCTTGCGATCGAAATCCGGAACGTGCCTGCAGGCGCAGAGGGGCGTTCGAACCGCCGGGATGGACGACGAGACCGCCTTTGCCGTCGAGCAGAAGCGCAGCGACCGGGCCATCGTAGCCGATGGCATCTCCGACAAAGTCAATCTGCTCTTGTCCAATGTGAAAACGCGCGATACGCCGCCGCGCATTGTCGCCGGCATAGAGCGCGTCTCCCGCCGCAGCTAGCCCCATCGGCTGCTTCAAGTAAGGACCCTTCACCGCAAGCGGCCGCCCTTGCGAATCCAAAACCGGCAGCCCATCAGGTCGGAACACAAACACCGTAGCCAGAGTCGCGTCGGCAACAAAGATCCAGATCTGTCCTTTGTGCTCTCTGACAGCCACGTCGCACGGCTGCTGGAGCAACCCCGAGCTGTGCAGGTTGTCCCAGAAAGCAGCCTCGACGTCGCCGGCAGGATTGAACTTCTGGACGCGTTGGTTGCCGTAGTCAACCACATAGATGTCTCCAGCTCGGTCTCCCGCCAGTGTCCAGGGCGTGTCGAATTCTCCTGGTGCAGTCCCTGGCGCGACGGAGCCAGGGGACGACTGGCCCCAAACCCCCACGAGCTGGAAGGTAGCGAGATCGAAAATCTCGACGCGGTGGTTGTCGCTGTCAGCGACAAACAGGCTTCGGCGATGATGCGGCACAAGGAGTCCGCGGGGTGCGGAGAACCGCGTCAACTGCGTGCCCGCGCCGCCAATGCACGGGACCGGCCCTGAAGAGCCATCGCATCCGTCGATGCGCAACACGCGATCGTTGACAGGATCGCTGAAGTAAATCGATCCGAAACGGTCAACTGCCAGGCCCGCAGGACCGTCGGGAGCCGAGGCGGTCTTCACCGGCTCAGGAAGGCTGCCGGAGAATAGCGGCACACTCGCGAGCTCGAGCACGCCACCATCGCGGCGCTCCAGGCCGTTCCACTGAAACCCCGGCCACCGGCCTTCCTGATTCAGGAAGAAGAAGTTATTCGGACTTAAGTCTTGCATGTTAAATCTCAGCCCTCGATGCCCATCCAGGCCACTTGCCAGGCTTTGACCACGTCGCCCACCTTGATGGCGAGCCCAGATGATTGGCTGACAGTGAAGGGAAATACCCGGACCGTGAAAGCGGTCGGCGTCGGCGCCGGACTGGTTGGCAGGTCAATTAAGGCATCTGTAAAGGTCGCGTTGTTCTCAGCGTCAGGAAAGAATCTGGGTCCCATGATGCGGGCCGTATAGCAGGGAATCGCCTGAAAGCCGCCGCCGGCCGTATGAATACTCGCCGTAAGTGTCACGGAGCCAATCTGGCTCAAGTCCGGAAGCGGTGTGGACGCGGAAGCTCCCTGCCAGTTGGGCGCACTCTCGACGCCGCAGGCGATGCGAGGCTGCTTGGCGGGAACAGCGTTGCGCCGCTGCACGGAAGACACTGGTTGTTTGAGCTTGCAGTTGAATACTTCGATCTGCCCCAGGACGATGAAGAGACCTTTGCTGATCCGTAGCTTCAGATTGGGGTCGACGGGCTGGCGGTTGGTGTCGTTGTCATTGAGGCGCACCCAGCAGAAGACCGGCTCCTCGCGCAGGCGGACGACGCCCGGCTGAGAACAGATCCCAGCTCGCGTTTCCGAGGGTTTGAGGTCGGAGTCCGCAGGATACGAGACCGTCAGCAGGTAGAAGACAGACCCACCCGAGCCATTGTCGGCCACCGGCGGAATCGGCTGAATCAGCGTCTGCGTCAGTATGATTTCCCGGCCCAGCGAATCCAGCGCGTACCCCGGAGAGATCGTCACTTCGCGGTCTCCGACGTTGCCTGCTACGGCGTAGCCGCTGCCGACTCCTGGTTGATGCAGGCTCTGGTTGTGCAACCAGCGCATCTCGCGGTTGAAGGCCTCCAGGGTCTGGAGATCGGTTGTGAAGAGACGTTCGCCGTTGAAGAATTGAATGCGTTCCAGAAATTGAGTTTCACCGATGATGGCCATCTTGTGTCTGTCCTCTCTCAGATCTTGTTCAGCCGGTTCAACACCGTGGCAAAGAGGTTCAGATTGAGAGACAGGTTCGAGAACCGCCGCAGGTTCAGGCCGAGAACGAGCCCAGGGTTGCTCAGCAGGACGGCGAGGACCGGAGCCGACGCGTTCTTCTGGCAACCTACCCAGTTGACATAGAGATTCTGTTGATGGGCGAACGAGCTGAACTCTGGCGCCGTTACGTAGTTGATTGTCGGAGCAACGGCGGCTTCGAAAATCACTTGCGAGAGCGGCGGCAGCGCAATCCGGAAAACAAAGCTATCCAACGTTTCTTCAGCAATGCTGGGGAACAAGACCGGCGCGAGCTGCTGCGTCTGGGGATTTAACACTGACCCCTGCAACCACGCGAAGTAGCAGGGCGCGTCCGTGAATCCTGCGGCCGAAGTATCGATCGTGGTCTGAACTCCCAACACAACCTCGTCGCCCGCAACTGTGTACGTCCACAATTTCCACGCGGTATTGCCGGGCACCGTCGAGCCGCTGGCCAACTGGGGCCGGGCCAACGGGCTGGATACGAAAAGAGGGAAGGGCAAATCCACCGGTGTTCCCTTGCCACCCGTGATTTCGACTGCAATCAGCGGGACTCCGTCGATGAAAGCGAAAGAGGCGAGATGCTTCCACACCAGTTCTACGAATCCGGGACGCACCGGGCCCTGGTTGGCGCAAAGGATCGCCGTGAATTCTTCCCTCTGGTTTTGGGGCGCCACCTTTCGGTAGCGGGCCAAGAGCACAAAGGTTTCGTTGTCCGCCACGCCGGCAGGCAACATGACGTCCTGGTCGGTCTCCAGGATCAGTTCGCGCCCAAACGAGTCATACGCGAGACCAGCGGTGACGGTCACGAAGGTCGCGTCGTTGCTCAAAGTGGCGGCAAAGGCGGGCCCGACATCAGGGTCACTGTGAATGCCATAGGCGTTGTGGAGCGCGCGGTTATGCCACCAGCGGCGCTGCTCCTCCACTGCGTGAATGTCGTTGAAATCTTGCGAGCGGACCATCTGGCCTTGCCAGTAGCGCACCCGCTCGAGTTCTCTTTTTTCGGGATGAGACATACGCGCCTTAGAGGACGGTGATTTGGTGCGTGCCGGCTGCCACCAGCCATGTGCTGCTCAGACAGACATTCCCGCATTGCGGCTGGCCGTCGTTGCCGATCAGCTCCAGCGACGCGACATAGTCGACGCCGGGAACCTCGTCGATGATTCGCATGACTTCCGAGCGATACACGTCCCGGCCGAAAGGCCAACCGGAGCCATCTGGACCGCCCACCAGCGGATCCAGGAATCTGTCGAGCGCGGCCACCACGGCGTTCTGCAACGCTGCTGTGTTCGCGCCTTGGAGCGACCGAACGTGAGCCCGCACGGAAACCTCGAGGTATGTGGGGCCCACAACCTCCACACGCGTGCCCACGATGCGACGTCGCCGCAAATAGGCGCCTACGGTGGCAAGCAACCCTGGAGTCGGCGTGGGACGACTCTGTGGAAGAAAGGGCAGCACGATCACCGTGATCATTCCCGGCGCCTTCAAACACGGGAAACTGGGGTGGAGGTTGGCCCGCGCTGTCACGCGCGCCACATGGGTGCCCGGCGTTTGCCTCGCAAGCCGTTCATAGTCGGCGAGTGTCACGGCACGCTGACTGATCTTCACCAACGAGTCCGCGCGCCCGGAAGCGTGAGCGACGGTCTCGGCTGCAGCTCCGCCCGCCGCCGCCAGCGGGTTGACGATGGAAGTCATCTCCGCCTTCGCGGTACTCCAGTCACTCAACGCGGCCCGATTGTGCGGTGAATCTGCCAGCTGGTTGATGAGTCCTGCAGCAAGGTCTCCCGCCTGGGCACGCGTGGAGCGATATTGCGAGAAGATCAAGCACTGCTCGAGAGCTGGAGCGCCGGGAGCACGAAGCTCAGGAGGCACTCTCCCATTCTCTCCGTCTCCAAATGTCACGGTTCCTGCTGAGGGATCGAGCTGGACGTCGAAATCCCCGCGCGACGACGAGTCGAAGTCGTCGCGAAGTTTCCAGCGTTGCCACTGGTTCTGCTCCAGCGTGTAAAGCCGGAAGCTCTCGCGATCCACCGGCGCACCAGGCAGGACAACCTTCTGGCTGGGGAAACCGGTGCCGAATCCAAGAAACGCACCTTCGATGGCGAGCAGGCCGGCGGCGCCGCCGGCCGGCGGGCGGTAGCCGTCGATCAGAAACCCGGGATCCTTGGCTGCGTCTCCGTCGAACTTGAGAGCGACGATCTTCCATCTTCCGTCCGCCGTCTTCTTTGCGTCCAACGCCATCGTCAGAGGCGTGACATCCCCTGGTTTTGGCGGCCCCTGCGGAGCGTAGGTGATGTTCGCCCCCGCATCGATGACGAAGGGCATGCCGTAAGGCACCGCTTGCTCCACCGCGACACCATTGAACGCCGCATCCAGCAGGATGGGAGCAGCATCGTAAGAACCGGCAGCCACCCGACAGCGCAGGTAATAAAGATTGGCCGGCGCGGCGCCGATCTGCGCGGCAACCATCGCTCCGGGCAGGCGAACGACCACGTTACCGCTCAACGTGAAAGACCGCGTGTTGTCTTCAACGTGCGTCGCGGCCAGCGGCAGCCACGCGGTTGATCCGCTAGACAGACCCAGGAACTCCCAGACGGTTCGCACGCCGTAGTGGATCAGCCGCATCTCCGGCTTGTGGGTGGCGTCGTCTCCCGTGTGTACGAGGTGCTCCTCGTGGTCGGATGGCGTTTTGTGAGAGCACGGATTTCGTTGCGGACGGCAGTCCCGGTCTCTCGCGTGCGTTTCTTCCAGGATGCGACGCCGTTCGTCCCAACCGGAGCGGTCGCCGCCAAGTGTGAAGGAGAACTCCACGCTTGTGTCTACGGGAAGGGGTGCTGAGAGTCCGACGTAGAATTCCATCCCCGGCTTTGGATCAACGCCAAATGGGTTCAGAGCGGAGCGGCGCCGCCATGCGGGCGTCAGGTCCTGAAACGCAATTCCATTTCTGAACTGCAACGCCTCCACGGTCCCGGGAGCCAGAGTGACGACGTGACATGTGCGGTAGCGAGTGGCTCCCGACGCATCTTGACCGAGGAACTCGACGCCAGCCGGCAGCGCGAGGGGCGCAGCCCCATTGGCGAGCGTGATCCGCAGAACAGCATGCGCCGGTTGTGGTGGATACGGCAGCACGTCCACCAACCTCAGGAACTTCAGTCGCTCGCGGTCGGATATCTGATTGAGTTCATAGATATCCATCTCCACGATCCACGCCAGTAGCTCGACGAGCGTGATGCCCGGATCGGAGGCGTTATGATCCGTCCACTCCGGACCGTACACCGGAAGCAGGGCACGGCCCTCGTCGACCAGATCGGCCCACTTGCGATCGTCCAGATTCGGAAGTAATAAGGGCATAGAGAATGTGGTCGTTAGGTAATCTGGGAATTGGATACTTGCGGAGCGAGTCCCTGGCACTTAGCCGGGGCACTACTTGAGCGGGTCTTCTGGTTTCCCCTCGGCAAGCAGTTGCAGCACAGCCTGATTACCCACGACTCGCTGCAGCCCAAGCAACTCTCTGGCCGACGTCAGCGGCATCCAGCCCCTTGCTGGTGACGGAGCTGCTGGCGTCGCAGGCGCAATCGGGCGCTTGCGGTCCGCGCGTCGCCAGAACGTCCATCGAAACCGCATGGCACAACCCGCAATCAGATAGCGACTGTTAAATTGAGTTTGAGTTCCCCCGCCACCACAATTCGATCGTGGGGAACGATTACGTCTTCGCCTTGAAGAACTCCATTCACGGCAAGAGACAGCTCGCTGACAAAATCAACACCCGCGGTCTCTCCCAACACAGAAGCGACGTCGGACAAGAAGACGTTGCGGCCCAAACTCCAGCCGCGGCCGGCGGGACCTCCGTACAACGGGTGCAGAAATTCTTCCAACGCGTCGCGCGCAGCCTGTTCCACGCTGCCGGCCTGCGTGACGTCCTTGGGGGCCAGCGTTGCTGTCACATCAATCGGAAGATACGACGGTCCAATCACCCGGACCTGATGCGCTTGCGCGACGTCACCGGGAGCGTGCTGTTCGAGGTATGACTGGACGTCTTCTCGCAAACCGACTGACGGCGTGGGCCGCGGCTCCTGACTGTGGGGAATGATCACCAGCGTGACCCAGCCGGCGAGCGTGATGCCATTGGGGTCAAGCGTCGGAATGGCGCGCGCAACCGCCACTCCGGCGGAAGCCTCGTGCGCCAGATTTTCATAATCCGCCAGGCTGATGGCGCGACCTCGATTTCGTATCCCTTGCGGCGCGCGTTGGGCGAATTCTTCCAGCGTTTCTCCGTCCGCTCCGCCTTCCGCCGCACGAGGATTGGTGATGCCCTGCACTCCGGAGACGGCCCCCAGAAGCTGCGTGATGGTCCCAGCGGCGACATTGCCGGCCAGACCACCGCCAGAGCGAAACAGGTCAGCTTGAATGTCAGCGCCTGCCGGAGGAATCTTTCCGGCGTTGCCGTCGCCGAAGAACAGACGCCCCGTCGCGTGGTCGAGCACGTAGTGCCGGTCGCCGGGTGCGGAATCGAAGAAATTCTCCCGCTCCTCCCAGGTCACCCAGACTTCCGTCACAATCTTTTTCTTGTCGCGCTTGAGATCGATCTTTCCATCCGCGGAAAACACGTCCGTTTGCGTGCCCTCTGCGGCCAGCAGCGCTTCCAACTCGGTCACGATCGATGGATCTCCTCCGGACACGTCAAGAGCGACAAGCCGCCATTCGGTATTCGCGCGTGGCCCGCTCAACTCCTGGACGCCAATGATCTGGCCGGGCAACACGGGAATCTGCGTGAACTGCAGCATCTGGTTCGGTGAGCCGTCGCTGGCGCCGAGCGGTTGATTGAGCGAAGTCCGCAGCTGCGACGCCCAGACGGCGTTGGGGAAGATGGAGTTGATCGTGGTCTGGTTGGGCGGCGCATCTTCCTTGAGCCGCGCGCGCATCCAGAAAAGAGGCTGGCCGAAGCGGGCAAGCGCCTGGCTGTCACTCTCGGCCAGCACGGTTACGATGCCGGGGAGTTCGAGGTGTTGCGTTTCGTCCTCAGCCACCAGCTTCTGCCACCCCGCGCCGTTCCAGTACTCCCAGGCCAGATCCGGACCGGGATCGACGCCGCTGTGCTCCACGATGTCAAAGTACAGGCCGAAATTGTTGGCCGGCAGAATACGATTGAATCCCAAATACAGCGCGGGCGGTACTTCGTCGCTTGGCTGGAAGAGCGCGAACTTGTTGCCCGGCCAGCGAGCATTGTTCGTCTGGTCGGTGAACGCGAAGTCGTTAAAAGTCAGGACCGACTCGAGCGGCTCCGGTCCTCGCACCCAGGAATAGCCAAACGTGAACGCGCCCACCGCCGGAGGTTGCGGCTGGACAAAGTCAACCTGAGTGGGCGGAGTCGTCGGCACGGTAATGCTCTGGTTCACGCCGTATCCCCCACTCATCAGGCGGACCCGAATCCAGTAACCATCATCGTTGTTCACCTTGGTGGAACGCATGTCCGTGGGAACCGTGAACTCAATGGTCTCGGTTACGGCGAAGTCCTTGGAGGGCGAGTTGGAGTTGGTGGACTGCAACATGAGCGTCCATTGCTCGCCATTCCAGTATTCCCAGTTCACCACGTGCTTGACCGGACTCGAAGTCGGGGCTTGAGAGCCAGTCGCAATCCCAGGCGGCGGGGCCGGCGGAATCGACGACAGATAGAGCGTCACGCGGGCTCCCGGCTTGCTGAAGATCTCCGCTTGCTTGAAGTAAAACGCGGAGCCGGCAGTTGGCGACTGTCCTAATGGATAGAACGACTTCGTCACGTCAACGTTCTTGCCGCCAAACAGGGCTTTATCGGGAAGCAATCCTAAGACCTTCAACACGATCGTCACGAGCGCCGTCGAGTTCTCCAAGTTGTACATGACAAACGCCGTTCCGGTCATTCCCTGGGTAGCGGGATCAGTCTGGTACGTGGCGACGACCTGGTACAGTCTTCCCGGTTGTGAACTGCCAACTCTGGACATTATTCGTACTGTCGAGAACAACACTGGGATCGTCGGCTTGTGTCAGCCGGACGGTTACGAGACCGGTCAAGTCCTGTCCACTCTCGTCAACAACCTTGAGTGCACTGACGATCCTGTCCGCGAAGGTGACTCCCACTTTCAGCTCCAGGCCCTGGTCGATCAGCGTGCGCACGCGAATGGTCTCCGCAAGCGGAAGCAACAATGCAGGGTTCGGAGGTAAGGGCTGGTCCAACCTGCCACGAATCCACAACGACTGCACACCGTTCACCGTAGTCGGCGCGGTTTGGGCGGCTTCGGCATCCAGCCGGATAGATCCATCTCGCGAGAGGCCGAGCGTGCCGTCATGGCCCGCTTCTGCCGCCTCCAGGCAAGATGGCTGGAACGTCTTGAACTGGCGCCAGACTTGGCTGTCCCAGAACTCCCAAATGACATCAAGTGGAGACGAGGCGCCCTGTGCCAGATCGAACGCAACCTCCAGGTGTACTTCCCGGCAAAAGCGAGCAGAGCGCTGTGCGCCAGGTAGAGGACATGAGGGATCGGCTGCAACTGCAAATCCTGAAACAGCACGAAGGGCTGTGCGGCCTGGTACGCTGCGGAGTGGTCGATGTACTGGTCGCGGCCCGGCCACACGCTGACAATCTGCGTGAGCTTGGCGGACGCGACGCCGATGTCCTCTTCCGTCTCAAACACAATCTGCTGCGAGCCTCCAGGTGGCGGTGGAGCCGCGACCTGCGTCGCCTTGGGCGCTGCGCTGTCGGGAGCCCCATCGCTCAGTTTGAATACGATGGGCGCCCGTGAGGATTGCGCCGGAGTGAGTCGAAAGCCCAATAGATCCAGAAAGGCCAGCTTGTCTCTTGCCGGCACCTGGTTCAGGCGTTCGAGGACGGCTTTCGCCAGCCGGGAATACACCTGGCTCAGCGCGGCGCCGGCGCTGTTCGCCGGCGGATTCCACGCAGGCACGTACGCGGGGCGCCGGTTTTCGACCTGCGCCAGAACGGCGCTGGAGTCGCGCCCGTCGACCAATGGCGGATTGAGAGGAATCACGGCGCCGCTCCCTCTTCGAGGTACAGCGGATAGACCAGGTTGTGCCGGGTGTTGGTCACGCGCACGCGATACGTGACGGCAACGAGAAGCTTGTTCCGCTCCGAGTCGACCGTCACCCTGACCTGTTCCACGTCGATGCGCGGCTCCCACTTGATCAGAGCGTCCTGCACGCGCGTCTGCACTTTGCGTATGGTGGTCTGGTTCACCGGACCGAAGACAAACGACTTCAGCCCGGCGCCGAAATCGGGTCGCATGACGCGTTCGCCCTGATCGGTGCCGAGAATAATGCGAATGGCCTGTTCCACATCCTGTTCGAAGACGGCCAGGGCCGTAGAGCCGTCAGAGGCCGTGCAAGGCGGAAAGGCCCAACCGACACCTAAGAACGCTTTCGCTGAGTTTGCATCCGGCATGGCGTTAGTCACCGATCAGTACGGTGGGACAGCCCGCGGCGATCGGGTTCGGACCGCCGGCTTCCATCACCTGATCGCCCTGTCGCGCCGCGGGAAAACCGTCGATGAGCACGGTCAGGCTTCCTTTCGCCACCACCCCGCCCACATGCGGCTGCACGCCGTTCACGAGCGGGCAGGCATGGGAGTCCACAACCGCACACCAGGCGGGCTGTTTGCCGATCAACACGGTGGGGCTTCCCGGTCCGGGACCAAGGGGAGTGCCGTGTCCTGTCATATCGCCTAAGCGAGCTGCAAATGGCATCGGGTTCTTCTCCTTCGCTCAATTGAGTTCGATGGAAAGTCCTTCAACGCTGACCGTGCCCTCCGAAGAGATGCTGGTGGACACCTCTCCCGACATTTCCAGTTCCAACGCATCCAGCGTGATCTTGCCCGTGGGAGCGCTCAACGTGATGTCCCCGACGGTCGAGATCTCAATCGAGGGCGGCACGTCCAGAATATTGAGCGTGATCGAGTGCACGCCTTTCGTCGCGCTGATCGAGATCTTTTCCGCATCGAGAGTGATTTCCTGTTCGGTGCTGGTCTTGATCGTGATTGATTGCAGGGCGTCATCGATTTCGATGGTGTGAGCCAACGGGCTGTCCTTGACCCCGGTCTTGATCACGCGTTTGGTGATGAAATCGGTGGGTAACGTGGCGGGAGGCCGGTTCAGCGTGGACCACAAGCCGCCGAGAATATACGCGTCACGGTTGTCGTTCTGGTTGAAGGCCACGAGGACTTCGTCACCGACTTGCGGCGCCCACAGAAACCCTCTGCCGGAGCCTCCGCCCAGACCCACGATGCGAGCGAAGGGTTTGAAACCGGGGTGCGAGGGAATCTTGACTTGTACTCTGCCCTCGGAAAGCAGGTTGAAATTGTCTTGCACGATCCCGGACGCGATACTGAAGTCCCCCTTGGCGCTGGAGATTCCTGTGACCCATTCCAAAAGACCCGATGACATGAAGACGCTCCTTCGCGCGCTGTGAGCAGACGTTCTCAGCCAATAGCCTGGCCGTTGACCCGCACGAGCCCGGCCGGCCCCTTGGGGACCGGGATGCCGCCGAACCAGACTTCCTTGCGGACTTTGAAAGATGTCTTGTAGCCGCTGCCGTCGAACGTGTGCGTGGCCTCGGTGATCCGGTAAAGCCCGCTGAACGTGGAGCCCAGCCCGGCAAGGTTGATGACCTTCCCTGCTCTGACTTGCGTGTTGCCAATGGTGCTGCCGGTTCCGGTGAGCCGGTTGTTGAGCCGGGGCAGCAGTTCCGTGAGGATCTCGCGAAGGGAATTTGCAAATCCGGTCACCTTGAGCGAAATCGTTTTCTTCGCCGACTCGCCCAGAACACCTTCCAGGTCGCCGAGACTGGGGAAGATCATCAGATTGAACGCCGCGCGGTCGTAATCCCAGGAGACCACAATGGTGAATTCCAACTGCAAGCTGGCCACCCACACCGTGGTCGAAATTCCAAAAACGTCGCCCACCGTGGTGATCCTGGGGGTGAACTCCATCAGCGACTTGCCCCACTCGAGGCCCACGCTCGGCGAGTAGTCCTGCATGAGGAACTGGAAGCGCAGGAAGTATCCTTTGGGCTCGTGCGTGTGGTCGATGTACATCTCCCATCCGTTTTCCTTGGCGATGCTGGATAGGAAATCGAAGTCCGAAACGTTCTCCTGGACGCGGACCCACTTTTCGGGCTCGGCCGGCGCGGCGATGAAGCTGGCCAGCGTCATCAGCGTCGACAGCGCTCCTCCAATCGGATCCAGACCGGGTACCAGCAGGTTGGTGCCGCTGACGATTGCCGCCACCACCGGGTCCGGCAACGGGATGGCGATGGTTTCCGGAATGGTGATCGCGAACGAGCGGTCGAGCTTGCCGTGAGTCAGGCGCTGCAGAAAGTCATGCGCCGTCACGCGAATCATGGGCATGGCGCCGTTGGGAAAAGACGGCTCCACGCCGGTAATCTCACCCACAAAGACCTGTTCCAGCGGATCGGGCGCGTAGCCGATGAACAACTTGACGCCCTGATCGACCGTCAGCAGCGGGTCATCCAGGAACTGCAGGTTCTGGTTGGCGAGAGTGATCTCAACACTGTGAGATCCCTCCATGCCCTCGGTGTAGGTGATGCTGGCGACGGAACCGCGCATCTCCGCGGGAAGATTGCCTCCCCCGATCTGCACGTTGAACTGCGGAGCGAGTTGAGGGTACTGCGCCATCTACTGAAACACCACGCCTGTGACCGGATCGGTAAACGGTAGTGATGGAATACGTAGCTCCTGTCCCGGCGAGATGGCTCGCGGATCGACAAGCTGGTTGACCAGAGCGATGGGTCGCCATTTGCTTGCGTCCTCGTAGTACGTCCCGGCAATGCCGCTGAGCGTGTCACCGAGCTTCACCGTGTGCGCCTTACTGAAGTCCGCGGTCTGCAGATTCGCGGCCGCCACTTGCGTATCAGCGTCAAGGTATTCCTGGAAGGTCACGTTGAGCCGCGCGCGAGCCGGCCGGCCGTCCGTGAAGAACTTGATGAATTTCTGGCTGACCTTGGCCAGCACGCAACGGAAGTCGAGCGAACCCCAGGTCACCTGCAGGACCGGAGGCGTGTGCAAGTCAGAATCGATGTTCAGCAGGTTCGTGATCTTCAGGGTCTGGTCGCGAACGTCTGTCTGCAGCTCGAACGTGTCAAAGAACAGCTCCATGTCCAGCGTGCGCAGATTGCCATGAACAAACTGCAACAGCGGCGAGGTCAACCCGGGAATTGCCTGCGAGGCAAAGTTGTTGTCCTTGTTCAGGCTGTATTCTTCGGGGTTGAACGTGACGTTGAACTTCTCTTGCGTCTTCTCGTTGAGGATGAGCACGCGCTCCAGGGCCATATGGCTGTTCCTCTAGATTTTTCCCATCCGTTCACGCAACGCGACCAACCGCCGGTCGATCTGGCGCATGACTTCGTCGGTCAGTTGCGTCACGTTGATGCCGGGCGCCGCGGGATCAGTTGCACCGAGTTCGGAGCAGTGCAGGGGGCTGGCGTCGCGGGATGGCCTTCGCGCCGGCGTTCCCACGACTTCGTCGAAGCCTCGGGTCGGTACGGCGCCGGCGACCACCCTGGGCTCGGACGAGAACGGCAGCGCCTCCTCCACTCTTCTCAGCCGGCGCGCGATTCGTGTCGTCATCTCCGGCGCGGTCCCGTCGTGGGTGATGGCGTTGGGGCGCAAGCGGACTCTCGTCGAGCTCGCCGACGGCGAAAGCCACAGCGTCCTGGCTGCCGCCGGACCCTGCACGGTAAAACGGTGTTCCGATCGCCGCTCGATGCGCGAAAGCGTCTGGAGCAAGCGACTTTGGCGAGACGCCAGCGGCATGTCGCGCGGACGAAAGGTTCGCGACCGGGAGTCCACGCCGGTTTGCGAGCTCCCTCCGCGAACGTAGAAGACACGCGGTCCCAGAACGGTGCTCGTGACGGTCAGACTCTGTTCCACTCGGGGCCAGGACAGCCGGACGTTCAAGACGCGGCGCATCACCGACAACATTCGTTTTGCGCGGAGCCCGAACGTCAATGTGGCGGGGGGCCACCGCGGCAGACCATCCGCGCGACGAAACGTGCGCGAGATCTCGGCCGACCATCTCAGGTGCTGAGCCGGCCTTTCCGCAAGCGGAAAGCGGCTCTCCACTGAGCCGGAATCAGCGGCCTGCGGCAAGAAGCGATTGCGCCTGCTCTTCATCCTGTTCCCTATTCCTGCGTTCGTTGATGGCTGAAATCTCCCGTATCCAGCGGCGGCGGTCGGCATGCTCCATTGTCAGAACAGCGTCGGCTCCCCAGTGAAAGTGGTAAGCAATGAAGGCTACCTCCTCGTAGAGCAATTTCAGGGGGTAGCCTACAACCCCCCCTCGGCACTCAACTCCGTCTGGAAGCTATGCGAGCATTGAGGACAGGTCGCAAGGCGGGCCTTGTCGTCACGATTGACGCGGTTGTAGAGCGCCTGCAGATACGCGAGATCGGCGGCGTACAAGCCTTCGATCAGCTTCGGGGTGACCTGAGGTACCGACCCCAGTCGTGTCACCACGCGCGCGAGCAGGATGATCACGAGATACGCCTGGTTCGCCTGCACTCGTGGATCCTTGAGGGGCAGGATTTCGTCGCCCGCGGTCGCCAGGCGCATGACACCATCGCGGTGCAGGTTGCCGTCATCGTCCACGTAGCCGAAGGGCAAGGTGAATTCGTGCTCGGTTTGAAACATGCTGAGTTCCTCTCTGCTGGGCGGCTCTTGTTTCAGGCCATCTCAATCCGATCACAAGAGAGAGTGAGGGTTTCAATGGAAACATCATTCCCCTTGGCGTTATAGGCAGGCCCATCCCACTTGCTGGGCCAGGCATTGAAGAAGTTGAAGCGCAGCTTTTCCGTGCCGGTGTCGTCCAGCTGCACCACGGAACCGCTTTGGCGGGTGATGTTTCCCTTCACGGCCTGCAGGTGCCAGGCGTACAGCTCCTGGTTATCCGTCATGCCCCATTTGAGCGTGAGGTCGGGATAGCTGACTTTGCCCGGCAGCTTGTGGACCGAGGCAATGTCCCCGCCTTCACGATACTCAACGACTTCGATATGCGACCCGATCGAGCTGCACTCCATGAATCCCGCCTGCTGGATACCCTGTATCTCCACGCGGAATCGAAACCCTTTGTACGGATCCTGGGCCATGTTGTCCTCCCGTTATGTCGTGGTTTTTTCTTGCAGGGTCGATCCCGTAATGTCCTGGATCACTCTGAAGATGATGAACTCGGCCGGCGTTGTCGGGACCACCGTAACTTCCACGATAAGCTGTCCGAGGGCACGCGTTTGCGGCGGATTGAGGGTCTCATCCACGCGCACGCGGAAGGCTTTGTCGGGCGTGTCGCCGAAGAGCGCGCCGTCGGTCCATTGTTGCGTCAGGAAGTCCGTGACCATCCGCTTGATCTGCTGCCACAGCGTGAGGTTGTTGGGCTCGAACACGGCAAAGCGCGTTCCTTCCTGAATGGATTTTTCGATAAACGTCACCAGGCGACGCACGTTGATGAAGCGCCACGCCGTCACGTCCGGCGGGGCGATGGTCCGCGCCCCCCAGATCTTGATGCCCTGGTTGGGGAATGAACGAATGATGTTGACTCCCTGCTCGTTGAGCGGACCTTGCTCGTCGTCGGTGACCGTGATCGGCAGGGCAAGAGCCGAGGTTATGTCTTCATTGGCCGGGGCCTTGAACACGCCGAAGTTGGTATCGTTGTTCGCATACACGCCGGCCAGGTGCCCTGATGGTGGAAGCAGAATCTGCCCGGCGGCAAATGGGTTCGTAATCGCAATCCACGGGAAGTACAGCGCGGCGTAGCCGTTGTCAGAATTCAACGCGCTGCGCTGAGCCGCAACCTTGCTGAAGGTAACGTCTGACGGATCGGGTTTGGCGCAGTCCAGGATGGCAAAGCGATCTTGCTTGTGCTCGCAATGAGCCACCATGTAGGACTGAATGTCGTGCGTGTCGGCCACGGTGAAGTGCGATCCGACGGCGTCCGGCACACTCAACAGGTTCACATCGTCCACTTTCTTCAAGGCATCGATGGCGTTGTGATAGTCCAGTGTGGTCAGGGTGGCGAGGTTGTCCGCCACGCCGCCGGCCAGATTCGTGGCTGCGATGACCGCGGGAATGTTGTTGGCCGGCGGCGTCGTGGAGGGCGGAACCCACAGCGTGACGCTCACCGCGTTGGAGTCCACGACAGTGCCAAAATATCGGCTGTGCCTGGGGTCCATCGCCAGATTGTCAAAGGTTTCCGTGCCGGCGTTACTCGACACAATCGTCAGCTTGAACTCCGCCGATTTCACCGTAACGGCCGGATCTCCGCCGCCAAGTTTGTACGAGTTCGCCAGCCCGTTGGTCAGGGTCAGCAGATTGAGGCTCTGAACCCGGGTTACAACCCGGACGACGCCGACGTCGGTGTTCGTGCCATCGGTGATGGTCACGTAGCTGCCAGGCTCGATCTTGGAGGCATCGTCCACGCGGATTTTTGTTGTCCCCGCCGGAATGTCGGCGATGCGAAGCGTCCCGCCGTTGTAAGTGTTGGTCAGCGCCGCCTGGAAGTTGATCGTTGTGCCGCTGACGTTCGAGACGGTGGCGCTGTCGTTGTTCGCGCCCTGGTTGATAGCCACCGCGTCCCCTGGCGCGAACTTGGCCGCATCAGTCGCCAGGGTCACCGTGATGCTGAGCTTGTTGGCAGCCGTCGCTTGCGGAACCGCCTGCGCCTTCGTCAGCGCAGTCGACGCCAGACTCGCGTCATCCACCTGTACGGTTGTGGCATTGCCGCCCGTGCCCTCTTTGAGCGCCATCACCTGTAGCGTCGCCTGGGGGCTGGCCGCGCGGTCCATCAGTTTGAGCGAGGCTTGTTTGCCGTTGCCGACGCGAACGAAGTAACAGAGCTGTCCGCCTTCGGCAAAGAAGCCATTCACCGCGTGGGCCGCGTACACGCGGTAGGGGGCTTCAACGTTGTCGCCGAAAATGGCGGTGAACTGGTCAGGGTTGGTGAGTCGGGTGGGCACGCCGAGCGGACCACTTGCCGCTGGTCCTACAAATGCGGCGTTGCTCGTGCTCACGCCTGGGATCGGCCCGGGGATCGTGATTTCCTGGACATACACTCCCGGTGCCTTGTTGATCGTGGAAAAAGTAGCCATGAAGATCCTCTCCTATCTGCAATCTCGCTTATAGCGGCGTGAGCCGGATGACGTAATCGTCGGGTAATCCCGGAACCGTCACACTTTGCGTCAGCGGTTTGAAGCCAACTGCCGCGACGCGGATGCTGTATGTCCCGGGAATGACCGGCTGGAAATCGAACTGCCCGTCGCTGTCGGTGGTGGAGGTCAGGCCGGCGTCGAGCAGATCCACGTGAGCGCCGGACACGGCAGCAGAGATCTGGTTCAGAACGCGCCCCCCGACGTGCTGCACTGTCTCAGGCGGAATGTTGTTTCCAGTGGAGTAGCTGGTCGTGTGAGTGGTTACCAGGAACTCTGTGATGTCGGCAAACACGGGCACGCTGATGGTCACGGTGACGGTGAGCGACGCCTTCATCTTGCTGCCCAGCGAACTCCAGAACTCGGCCAGGTTCTTGAGCGCATCAGGGTGCAGCGCCACCATGGGCAGCGGCGGATCTTGTCCGACCAGGGTGCCTTGAAGAAAATTCGCGGGGATCATCGGATACCGTGAGAGCACTCGCAGCACTTGCGTGAGCAATCGGTGCTCCTGCAAGGCCAGCTCCGCGCCGCCTACCGGCCAGGCAGTAACCAGATACGAACACGCCAGGCGGAGCGCCGCAGGGTGAGTGATCGACTGGCCGTTGATCTTGGTGACGGTGTACTCATTGCCGCGCAGCTCCAGGTTCTCCCGTACATCATAGAGAAAGAGATCGATGGTCGTCTTGGGCGGGTTGAACGGATCGAGCGGCCGGTCGAACACAATGTCGGCTGCTGCGAGTTCCGGGAACACCAACGCAAACGTTGGGTCCTGGAGGACCGTTTTCAAAGTCTCGCTGAGATCGCGGATCATATCCGTTCAAACCGCGTGCGTTGTGTGTGAACGACGGGCCGTTGGTCAGCCTCTAGTGGTGCTTGACTAGCCTCAGACGCAGCCCAGGTTCGTTCCACGAGCGTCCGATCTTCTGGTGCTCGCGCCTGGCGGCCTGGATAAGATGTTCCATGCGGATGGAGCCGCCATCGCCGGCCGCATAGAATGCCGCCGCCAGCGCCATGTTCTTGATGTTGCCACCTGCCAGCTGAACTTCCTGGGCCAGCAGTTTGAAGTCCACGTCGTCGTTGAGCGGTGCCTCGCGCGGAAACACGCTGCTCCAGATGCGCTGGCGGTACTCCGCGTCGGGGAAGGGAAACTCCACGATAGCTTGCACGCGTCTCATGAACGCGTCATCGAGGTTCTGCCGCAGGTTCGTCGCCAGAACGCTGATGCCTTGGTTACTCCTCCATTTTTTGCAGCAGGTAGGAGATTTCGATATTTGCGTAGCGATCGTGCGAATCGCGCACCTCTGAGCGCTTTCCGAAAAGCGCGTCCGCTTCGTCAAAGAAAAGAATGGCGTTGCTGTTTTCGGCGGCGGTGAAGATCCTGTCCAGATTTTTCTCGCTCTCGCCGATGTATTTGCTCACGACCTGAGACAAGTCGACGCGGTACAAGTCGAGCTGAAGCTCATTCGCGATGACTTCGGCCGCCATGGTCTTGCCCGTTCCCGGGGGCCCGACGAACAGCATGTTCAAGCCCTTGCCCAGAGAGAGCTTGCGATCGAAGCCCCACTCGCCGTACACCACGTTGCGATGCTCGGCTTGAGCGCAGATCTCATGGAGATGCGCCAGCTGATCCGGCGGCAGGATGATGTCATTCCACGTGTAGTGTGGCTGCACTCTGCCGGTCAACCGTCCTAGATCGTGGCCGCATTGTGCGCGCGCAGCGCCGCAGAGGTCGTCGAGCGTGGGAGCAGGCGCGACGGTATCGTCTGTCATCGCGGAGCCGCCAGGGCGCCCAGGTCTTGGGGTGGACGCGCCGGCTGCGTGCGTCCATTGCGAGTTGATCAGGCCAGCCGCCGCGGCGTTCTTGATCTGCCCCGAGGAAAGGCGGAAGCGTGATGCCAGCAGACGCAGCGCCTCCGATTCAATGGCGACTCCTCTGAGTTCCAGTTCGGCCTTCCAGCAAGCGACGCTCTCAGCGAATGCCAGCACGCTGAACGTGAGGGCTTTCACGCCGAAGGTCGCGCCGGCTTGCGGGCGCCAGGGCCCTTGCCCCGCGAGAATGGCGATTCCGTTATGTTGGCCCACCGCGGCCAGCAGTTCGGGCAAGCGAGCGTCCGGCGCGACTTTCGCTGCGCCATCCGGAGTGGCGGCGCTATCCAATGCCGAGATGTACAAGACAGCGTCGTGCAAATGCGATTCGCGAAACAGCAGCTTCAACAGCGCGCTTCCGCCTGAAGCGACCAGCAGACGGTCCGCCGCCACCGACAGCAATGGAACGCCGAGATGGCCGGCCACGGCCTCGGCCGCCTGGCGCTTCCCGGTTCCCGGACGGCCCTGGAAATAGAAGCGGAGCGGCCGGCTGCTTGCGTAGGCCTGGTCCGCCAAGGTGGCCACCGCTGCCTTGGTTTCGGCTCCCAGGGCAGACTCATCCCAATTCGGTGCGGGCCGCATCAGCTCGCAGAAGGGAGCCAAACGCGAATCCAGACAGTTGTCTCCCAACAACAGCTTGATCACCTGTTCATCCAACTTGAGGTAATGAGCGAGAAGCGGTGGTTCCACCTGGTTGGGATCTGGAATCACATGAATCAGGCCTTCGCGCATCAGCGGCTTGTCCGACGAAACATTTGAGCGGCGTTCCAACTTTTCTTCGGCTGATGCACAGAGCAGATTCAGCGCCAGCTCCACGGTGGGCAGCTTCCGCGTGACGTCGTCCTGCAAGTAGGCGAAGATTTTCTCGTAGCGCAGATCGATTTCCGGCGCCAGTGCCAGCAGAAGCAGATCGGCGTCGAAATGCTCGAGCCCGAAGCGCCGCAGCAGTGCGTCAAGCGGAGAGCCCGCGGGTGGGGCGGCGTCATGAAATGCATCTCCGAGCGCACCCATGTCCGGGGCGAACGGGGACGAGCCTGGTGTCTGGGCCAGGCCGCGCGCGACGTCTTCACGGCTGATATAGAGACCGCGGAAAGGCGCTGCCGTCTCCGGCCTCCGAAGGTGCATGCTGTGTGTAGCCCAGTCCAGCAACTGGTCAAGGCGACCAAGTGAAGGTCCCAAGAACGCGAGCGCGGAACCTGTACCCAGCGGCATAGCCGGTCCCGCAGGCAAACCCATCGCCGGAAAATCTTGCGCAACGTTGCTCATGCGGGTCTCGAGAGAACCAGCGGTCTCAGCAGAGCGGTGTCCACCTCCACCACAAAGGCTCGCGAGATCGAGTCCAGGCAAACCACTACACGCGCGCCGTTCTGACGCCGTAGAAGGACGCCCTCCATTCCGGCCATCACGCCGCTGACGATCGCCACCCGCTGGCCTTCTCTCAAGTATGGGTGAGGCTCGGCGCGAGCATGTTCCACACCGCGGCGGATGGAATCGATCTCCTCCGGAGAGATCTCCGCGGGACCGTGACGGGAACCAACCAGCGAGACGATGTTTGGGACCGTCACCACTTTCATCCGCTCCAAGAGGGGGAGCCGCACGAATACATATCCAGGGAACAGGGGCATTTGCAAAGTGACGCGGCGGTCTTTCCACGTACGCAGCGACGAGTAGCAAGGGAGGTAGTGTTCGACGTCGCGGCCTCTGAGATGCTCCGTCACTCGTTTCTCTTGGTTGCAGCGAACTGACAGCACATACCACCGGGGCTCCTGCCACGACGCTGGAACACTTGCCAAGACTGCGCTCACGGTTGTTGTCCTTGGTCGCCGGATGCCTTGGATGCCCGGGAACCCATGGCTTCGCCCTATCACTTACAGGCCCTTGTGTGTGGCCCGAACGCGAACAGCAATGAACACCCAGCAATCAGCGCTGAATCAGCAGCGTCGGCCAGCCACGCGGCCCGCGAGACCGACTGCTAGGGATGTGTCTTCTCGGCGGCAAGAAACTGTTTTGCGTCCTTTAGCCGCTTCGGATTCAGCCGAAACACCGAGTCGCGCAACCCCATCGGGCGCAACTCGACGATGAAACCCTGTTCCACCAGCCACTCCAGCGCAGCTTTGGTCTGACGTACGCTGAGCCTTACGCGCTCTTCGAGAAGCCTCCAACGGGCGATACCTTGCAAGGTGTCTGCTGTTTGACGGCTCCGAACAAAGTAGGCCAGTATTTGTCTCGCCACAGTCTCGTCGAGCTCTAGAGCGTTCCACGCCAATGGCAACCTACTGTGCCTCTAGCACGAGGAAGGCCACTCCACCCAACAGCGAGACCACGCGGAAAATCAGCCGGTTACACAACATTGTGACTTGCCTGCCTCGCGCAACCGGGTCAAGAAGGACCCGCTCGGTCGCGCATCGATGGCTGCGCAGTCATGTGTTTCAGGGAGAAGCAGGTCGCGACAGCGGTGGGTCGGAGTGACGGGTCAGAAGTGACCCGGACGGCGGCGATCGAACGCTCTAACTGGCAGCCGCTAACTTTCGGATTCCGTGCTTCTTCACCAGCTTGCCAAAAGCACGTCTCTCCAGGCCCGCTTCTCGCGCTGCCTGCGTGACGTTCCCGTTGTGGCTGGCCAGTAGTCTTTCAAGATAGGCGCGCTCGAATTCGCGGATGACAGATTGCTTTGCGCTGTGGAATCCGCTGGGAGCTTCCGTGGCTGTCTGCCCTTGTGTGGGGTCGGCGTCTAATGCGTGTGGGGGGTCGACGTCTAACGATATGTGCGCCGGCGCGATCTGGCGTCCCGGAGACTGCAGCGCAGCGCGTTGCATCACGTTGAGGAGCTCACGCACGTTCCCTGGCCATGAATGCCTCTCAAGCCTGCGGAGCGCCGCGGGACCGAGGAATTTTCCAGAGGCGCCACACTCACCGGCCAGGAAGTGAGCTGCGAGCAAAGCCAGGTCCCCTGCTCTCTCACGCAGAGGGGGAAGGTACAGGCGAAGAACGTTGATACGGAAATAAAGATCGCTGCGGAACTGGCGCCGGCGAACGCACTCCTCCAGGCTTCGATTGGTAGCGGCGATGACGCGGACGTTGGCCCGCCGGAAGCGTTCCGCCCCCAGCGCTCGAAAACTTCCCTCCTGCAGGAACCGTAGGAGTTTCGCCTGGTTCGCCAGCGAGAGCGCGTCGATTTCGTCAAGAAACAAGGTGCCTCCGTCGGCTAACGCCACCAGACCTTTGGTCTCAGTGTGAGCGTCGGTGAAGGCGCCCCGGCTGTGTCCGAAGAGCTCATTCTCCGCGAGGTGCTCGGGCAACACTCCGCAGTCCAGCGGGATGAACGGGTCGCTCCGGCGGACGCTGAGCGAGTGAATCGCATGCGCAAACAGCTCTTTGCCGGTCCCGGTCTCTCCCATGATCAGCACTGGCGCCTTGCTGCCCGCCATGCGCGCGGCGCTCTCCACGGCTCGGAGAAAAGATTCATGCCTGCCGACCAAGTTGCAGCGGCCCATCTCCGACTGCAGCTTCTCGAGCACGTGCTCCGCGCCGCTCTGCTTCGCCTTCAGGATCCTTTCCACGCGCAGCCTGAGTTCCGCCTGACGCAATGGATAGAAGACGAAATCATCGGTGACATCCAATACGGCTTGGCGAAGTTGTTCGCTTGCTGATTCGGGAAGAATGGCGAGGATCGGAATGGAAAGCGGATGGTGCAGAAGGCGCGCAAAGAAGTCTGAAGCGGAAGTTTCATTGTCTGGCGCCGCCTGCGCAACCACCAATTGGAAGCCTTCGTTTTCGAGGCATTCCGGGACCGTCCCCGCGAAAGTGCGGCGCACACAGCGTCCCTGAGCACGCATGTCGGACAGCCACTCGGGCGGCACTTCCAGCGAGCCGCCTGCAAGCCAGAGGACCTCACGCGACGTCTGTGTGAGATGTGCTTTAACAGCGTTCGCGCGCAGGCGTCGGCTAGGCGACACGGTGGTACGGTTCCTCACAGGCCATACGGAATCTTCAGCAGGCTATGCTTAACGTCATCCGGAAGAGCGGACCATGCGTCGTCACGATAGCCAGGCGACAAGGTTTCACGTCGTTTCGAAACCTTGTTGCGAGCGCGCAATAGCGATTGGCGTCGCAGCTGATGGCACATTCCAGAACAAAGACCAGGGCATCTGACTCTCAAGCGGATCTCAAGCCGTTGCCGGTCCCGAGCGGCTTTTACCCCTAGGCGTGAAAGGGGAAGAAAGCGCTCATCGTTCTCAGCGCCTCGCATTCGGTAGCCGTTGAAGAGGGCGAAGGTCCGGTCGTATCGCCACCCTGGGTCCTTCTTCCGGATGCCGTCCGTTGCCGTTCTTGAACCTTCAGCAAGCACCCGATCGGACGACGCGTTCGGCGCTCGACTTCGAGCAGCGTCGCGCGATCGTCAGCCGGAGGCGAACCCCGCCGGTCAAGCTAGCGCGGCGTTCCCAGAGACCATTGGCTCGTCGCTCGTCTCCTTCGAAAGGCAGTTGCCGCGCGCGCGTCGTCTCACGTTCGCGTTCGTATAATTCGGCTCGACGTTTTGTTTCTTCTCAACGCGTTTCAAGACTCTGAACATCGTCTATTGTCGCGAGCCGCATCTCACTGGACCACACCTCCTGCCTGAAACCCTGCCAGAAAGGCTCGGTTCGCCACAGAAATCAACCTCGTCATGTAAACAAATCGTGACCTCGGAACAATCTCTGGCCGACATCGGCGTATCGCTTCTCGCTCGGGCAACTTCGTGCTCACGTCGATTCGGTACGCTGTAAGCTAGTCTTGAAAGATAGCAAGACGTAGAGAACATAAATGCGCGCGATCGGGGGCGCAATAACGAAGCTTTGGTCGAAATCGGGAACTATTGGCTCAGCCGTAGAGCTTGGTCGAATTGGCAAACGATCATCGATTTACCGGAGAATGGAAAGTCGTGCAGCACCGCGACGACGCACGTTTCAAGTTCGTGGCTGCGGCACACCATTTCATCGCCGATGCCATTCCATTCCGCGACGGCGCCTCACATGCCGCGCTCGGCACGTTTTTGAAGAGCGCCGAGAGCGCCCATCTGGCGACACCCGAATTGGATGCCGTGCTGTTGCGCACTCTCGCGATCCTCGATCGTCACACTGCCGCCCGGCTGCCCACAATGGTCGAGCACTACTTGTCGGCGGCGCTCGCTCGATCAACCGTTCTCAAGAGGTTTCAGGAATGCGTGGAGGACGTGCTGCGCTACCGCGGCATCGGCAGTCGGCTAGTGCAGCGAGCAATCGCGGTCATCGAGCGTCGGTACTCCGATTCGACTCTGTCCGCGAAGGTCATCGCGGACGCGTTGGGCATGACACCGGAACGGCTGGCCGCCGCCTTCACTGCGCAGATGGGAATGAATACAGCGAAGTATCTCCGGAACTTTCGGCTCGATCGCGCGGTCGCCCTGCTCCAATCGAGTGACAAGTCGGTCAAGGAAGTGTGGGCGGCCGTCGGATACAATCACGCCAGCAACTTCGACCACGATTTTCGGGATCGCTTTGGCCAATCGCCTCGCCAGTTCCGGGCGCGAGGGGGTTTCGCGCACGCGGGTAGACCTGTCGAGGATGACCCGCCGCGAGCCGCCATGAACGGCCGCGTGTCGGACAACGCGCGAACGATCCTCATCATCGACGATGATCACGGCTCACGCGAGACGATCGGCCGCTATCTCGGCTTAGAGGGGTACCGCGTGACCAGCGTCGAAAACGGTGCAGAAGGTCTGATCGAAGCAGAGCACCACAAGCCGGACGCCGTGCTTCTCGACTACCATCTGCCTGACATCGACGGTCTCCAATGGCTACGCCTTTTCAGATCGCGCCAGCCGAAGACGCGCGTCGTGATGTTCTCGGCCGACTGGGATCTCGAAGGGAAGCTGGACGAACTGACAGCCCTGGACGCGACGTTTCTGTCGAAGCTGTGTGATCTCGAGGACGTCCGTGACACTCTGGAAGGTGGCAGATCCGACCAACCACGCCTCTAGGGAGTCGCGCCGGGCGCGTGCTCTGCGCGAGCCGACGTCCGACGTGCTTGTAGTCGCCCCTGTACCTCGTCCTTCGATGAGCCCGTGGCGGTGCGACAAGCGAACCCATGTACCTCGCCGAGCGTCGATCGATCGTTCACCGGAGCGCGGGCCGCACAGTCAGGCCCCTCAGGTCCTCGACGTCCGCACCAATTCTCTCGAGCTTCGGAAGGAGGCCGAAGCCGTCGCGCGAATATTCGAGACCAAGTAGTAGCCCAGTCATCATTGGAAGGTCATACGTGGCTGTATTGATGCCGCACGCCGGCAGCAGCGCAAAAATACCTGGGGCGTTGGAAAGACCGATGGCCGTGCCCATCCACACTTTCGCCCCCCGTTGTGAGTAACAAAAACCGGGCTCCTCGCCATCGCGCAAACTGGGACGCGTACTGATCGGCGACGCGGTCAGTCACACGCTCCAGCTAATACAGATATCTGAACCGTCTCGCAATTAAATGAGGCCACCTTGATGCGTACGAGCGCAAGGCGAGTCAGATGAGCTATGGTGAGATGGGGGCGAAAGATTGGTCGGGATGGCGGGATTCGAACCCGCGACCCCCTGACCCCCAGCGAGGTCGCGACGCTTGTTCAGCGCGCGTCAGCACGATTCACCGTCACCCCAACCAGTCACGGGTCAACGTCTTGCCCACTCGTCAAGCCGTTCACCGCGTGTCAGCGCGTTTCAGTGAGTGCCGACATCTTGTTACCCCGGTGTTACCCACGAATCGTGCCTTCTGGACTGTCAGTCAGCAGACTCGCTGCAGCGAGGGCACTCGTCAAAACTCGCCAGCCAACATCGCCAATCCCAGAATATCCGCCGCAGTCGATCACTAGTTTTTCCGTGCCGGCCTCGACCAGCGTGCTGATGCTCAGCCGCTGCGCGTTGATGGAAGCCCCAACGCCTCTAATTGCAAACGCAATCGCCGAAATCGCTGGTGCGCTAGAGCGGGTAAGACACACAGTGGTCACGCCCGAGCGCTTGCGAGCTCCGATCAGCGCGTGGGGCCGTGGCTGTGAAGTCCGAAAAACTCGCCCCCGGGAGCCGTTTTCTCCAGACGCATGTCCGCACTTGCTGCCGGTAGCCGTCCTCAGCCCGATCTGCATGGGCCTGTGGGTGGCGTCGAATGTCATCTCACCACACGATTGAATATAGTTATTAATATTCAATGGTGTGATAGTATTGCACTGTGTCGAACCGTCACGCGCATCTGATCCGCAGCGAAAGGCAACTGGCGGCTCTGGCGGCGGCCGCGCGCCAAGAAATAGTGGATGTACTTGAGCAAATGGGCACCGTCTCCGTTGCCGAGTTGGCTGCGGCGCTGGGCCGACCGGCCGATGCTCTGTATTTTCATTTGCGGGCGCTCACACGCGTTGGCCTGGTGCGACTCATCGGGTACCGCCTGCGGCCTGGCGGCAAAGAGGCGCTCTATCGCACGGTTGCGCAGGAGTTGCGGCTTCACTACGAGCCGCGTAACGCGGGCAATCGCAAAGCCGTATCCGCCATTGTGGCGTCCATGCTGCGTCTGACGAACCGCGATTTCAGCCGCTCGTTTCAGCGAAGCAACGTTCTCGTCTCCGGTCCGCACCGGGAACTCTGGTCCCTACGTAAGGTCGGGCGACTTTCGCGCGTGCAACTGGCCGAGTTGAATCGCCGGATCCAGCGATTGGTGCGAGACGTCTCTGCGCCTCGCGGACAGGGCCGTCTATACGCCGTCACCGTGGTTATCACGCCCTTAGACCATCGCAACAAGGCCGACCGACTGGCAAAGACAAAAAAGCGAACGGTACAAGGAAAGAAGGAACAGTGACGAATGTTCGCCTCACCCGAAGTGCGACGGCGGCGAGTGTGGCTGTCCTGGCCGCTGCGTGCACATTCACCCGCTTCCCGCGGCTGACCGCCGCTCATGTGACGACCGCTCCAGCGATCGACATTCCAAGCTGTGGGTCGGCCGCGTTCCTCACATTCGAGCAAGGCAAACTGGCCGCCGCTGATTGGGTTGATCGCGCAGCGAACCGACTGCACACGCGCGTGGTTGAGACGCAATCGCACATCGTCGACGCCACGATCGACCTGCGTTCGGATGAGACGGCAGCTCACTCGTCCGCAGTCGTTGCCACCGCGGGCGACGAAGGTGAACCGATGAGGGCCGCGCACGACTTGGGCGAAGGCGCGATTTACTGGTCGCCTCGCATCCCAAGTTCCATCGAGCAGGCCATCGCGCGCGCCCGCATCCTGAATCAACCGTTATCCGTCATTCCCGGCGCATCCTTGTACAGCGACTCACGCGTGGAAATCACTGTTGAACGCGTGGATCCTACGGATTGGGTGGTGGGCTCCCAGGACAAGAAGTACCTTGTGCTCACCGATGAACACGGTTGCATGTTGTCGGCGACCATGCCGGATTACCGTGTAGTCATCGAGCGCCATCCCAATTTTTCCGCAAGCAACTATCGGCTCTGGCCGCCTTACTCCGCTCCGCCCGACGATGCCTATCGCGCGCAGGACGTGAGGGTCCGCGCCCCTCAGGGCCATGTACTGGCGGCCACGTTTACCGTACCTGCGCACAACGACCGTATTGCCGCTGCCGTGCTCATCACCGGTCTTTCACCACACGAGCGCAACAATGGCGATGCGCCCTGGATGCCGTTTCGCGATATCGCAGACGCCCTGACTCGCGCGGGGATAGCCGTGTTGCGTGTCGATGACCGTGGCATCGGCAAGTCCACCGGCGACCAGATAACGTTCACGAGCTTTGACAAAGCCGATGACGTGCGGACCGAAGTCGCGTGGCTGCGCACGCAACCCGGCATCGATCCCAAGCGGATCATGCTGGTTGGTTATAGCGAGGGAGGATTGATCGCCCCGATGGTCGCGGCACGAGATCCTTCCATCGCCGGTCTTATCACGCTCGCGGGTCCGGGAGTTTCTGGAATGGAGGTCGCTCGGTATCAGGTGGAGCAACCAATACTCAAGGATCCGAGGATTCCCGAAGCTGATCGGAAGACAGAGTTCACGAAGCAGCTCGCCGACGCCTTGAAGGATCTCTCCATGCACGAGCGCAGTTTCCTCGCGATCGATCCCATTCCATACGCTCGCCAAGTGCGCTGCCCGGCGCTGATCATTCAGGGCGACGCGGATGCGACGGTCCCGGTGCGCTCGGCGCAGCGAATCGCTGCGGCAATGCGCGCCGGTGGCAACTCGGATGTCACCGTGCGCATCTTTTCAGGCGTGAGTCATTCGCTTCTGCCTGATCCCGGTGGCCTCCCAACCGGATGGGCTGCATTGCCCGCGTTTCTCACGACGCCCGAGCTGCTCGCTGAAGTGACGCGCTGGAGCGTCACCAAGCTCATACCAAGCCCGTAACGTCTCATTCGTGAGGCAAGCCGTCGAATCAGTTACCGTGCCTCTACGCCGCGCGACAACCCGCGCCGGCGCGGCCCGTGGGTTTGCGGCATCGACAGTATTTTCAGCTCGTCCACCAGATCGGAGTGGCCGAAGCGGATCTGACCCGCGAGCTCATCGCGTGGCTTCGCAAGCAAAAGGCATCGCTCCGTTGAACATTCGGTCGGCGGCCGTCTCACCAGCCGCCTCGGCGCTCGGGATGCGGGTTTCCGGCTATCCAGGCGCATCGGAGCGGCGTTTAATCGCCTCAAGTTTTTCCGAAATCGTCTGTCAATATCAGGTTCTTATAATGCCGCAATCTCTCGATGACTTCGCGATCGGTAACGTGCTGGTGTAATCGCTTTCACGACGGCCGGGTAGCAGGTTCGTCAAGGTATTTCACGAACACGACCTCGTTCTGGCGCTCGTTGTAGATCAGTTCGTCAGCAATCGCACGAATCAGCACCAGACCGAATCCTCCTGCGCGGATCCCCTTCTCCTGGCGCACAACATCGTGAGCAATCACATCTGGTGCGTTGACGGATGCATGAGACAGTTCATCGAACGTGAAGCCAGAGCCTGGGTCAGCGATGCGATAGAGCAGCATCCGACGTGTACGCAAACATGCAACGCGGACTCGCTGTGCGGGATTCAGGTGTCCGCCCCACTCAATGCCGTTCAACAGCAGCTCACGAAAGGCGAGCCCCACGGACTCTCGCACGTCATCAGGAAGATCCGTTTCGAGCTGTTGGATGAAGCTTTGGATTCGGTCTGCCGTTTCGCGGGTGCAAGGTACCAGCAATTCCACCCATTCCGGTCGGGCAGAGAGCACCTCAATCCGTGTAACGTCCGTCCCTGTCGCGAGCGCGCGCCTCACCGTATCGACAAGACGGGACGGCTCGATGGGCTTGGAAAGGAAATCGTACGCCTGTCCACGGAGCGCGCTCAGCACGGTCTCGGTCGTATCCACACCAGTCATGACGATAACCTTCGCAGGTGGCCGTTTGGCAATACAGCGAGCCAAGAGATCCAACCCTCCAATCCCTGGCAATCGAACGTCGACCAGTACCACTCCGAAGTCGTGCATGTTGATCTTCTCCAAGGCCTGCGTTCCGTCAGCCGCCGTGTCAACTGAGAGGCTGACATTGGTCAGGAGCATCCTCAAGCCCTGTCGTGTCGCCTCATCGTCATCAACAATCAGCACGTCCGGATGAGCCATGAACACACCTCACCGTGATACCCCTAGCAAAACGCGATACGCGACCCCACGTGGCGACCGCCCGCGTAGTTGCCGCGGCGCCGCGAGCCATGGAGTTGGTCGCCGACTGTAGCCGTCCATCGTCACCGAGCGAGCCCTCCACCCGGTCGGATCCTTGCCGCGTCCCCCGGCACCGGCCCCCCAGGCGACCGCGCACCAGGGGCGGTACTCGAAATCTCTACCTTCGAAGTGAACATCGGTAACATCAACCAAGGCTATTACTTTTGCGTGCGAAGGCCCCAGCAACAGGCGATTTCAACTCATTATTTCCGAAATCGTTTGCCAATGTAGTCGCCGCACTTACGTGGCGGGTTGGGGTCCCTTCGACGCTTTGACCAGTGTGGGCTTTGTTCTGCTGATTGCTTTGGCGATCATGCGCGAACTGAAATAGGAGGCGACCAGTAGCGGCTGGATTTTTCGAAGTCGTCAGCGGATTCAACTCTTTGTGAGACGGTCATCACGCTGAAGCCGGCGGTGTAATCAGAACGATCAATGTTGAGGAAGTGGCAGCATGGAACGCGGGTGACGGAACGGCGTACTCGCGACATTTCGCAAAGGACGGTACTTTCACGAACATCTATGGCATGGTGTTCGACGGTCATGACGCCTTCGAGAAACGGCACGCGGAGAGCTTCGCTGCGTTCTTCAAGGGCAGCACGCGCAAAGAAGACATTCGCCGCATCGGGTTCGTGACGGCCGACGTTGCCATAGTTGATGTCGATACAGAGGTGCGAGGTTTCGGCAAGATGCCGCCGGGTGTGTCGATTGCTCCTGATGGCGCGCTCCGCACGCGGCTCCAACAGGTCTTCGCCCGCTGGTGGATTGAGGCATACCATAACGTTGACGTGAAGGCCCAGGCCAGCTCGGAACGGAAGAAACACTCCGACGGCAGCACTCCCTGACTACACGCCACCTTCAGCCTCGAGATCTCCCGCGCGGCCTTTCGCGCACACCTGTGGCAACTGATCCAGCGGTACCGAGCGAAGCGTTCAAAAAGAGTCGGTTATGGTCGGCCGATCGTCAGTGGTGAGCTCGAGGCGGACGGTCTCGGATCCCAGTCGAAAACTCTTTCCATTCGTCAACAACACGGCGCCCTGAATGCGTTCGCCGTCCACCCACGTACCATTCTTGCTGTTGAGGTCCTCAATCGACACCTCGCGTCCGGCCACGTTGAGGCGGGCGTGCTGGCGCGACACCGAGTCCGCATCGATCTGAATTGCGCATCCGCGGTCACGACCGATCACCGATTCGCCGGCGGGCACGTCAATTGGTCTGCGGCGCCAAATCAACCGGTAAACGGGCGTGGCCGCGGTTGGCGCATGTCCGGCGACGACCGCATCTCCGATGAAGGCATAGCCCACCCGATGCAGCGTGCGAATCACGCGACCATCATCAGAGGTGTCGCCGAGCGCTTTGCGAAGCTGTGTGACGAGCGCCGCTAGACTCGTCTCGGACACATGAACGCCGGGCCAGAGCGCGGCGTGCAGTTGCTCGTGGGACACCGCGTTCGGCTGGTTCTTGGCGAGGATCAGCAGCAGGTCGAACACCTTCGGCGCGAGGTGGACATCGGCACCGTCCCGTCGAACCAGGCGTGCGCCGGCATCTACGACGATCGCACTCACCGCCGGTCTCGGGCGGATTATACGGGATGGCCATCTTCCTGTGGCGACGGCCCCACGAGACGACTAGAATCGTGCCGATCCGATGCGCTGCCCTGTCTGCCGGCGCGATGTTCCGGATTCGAGCCGCTACTGCTCGGGATGCGGCGCCCGCGTGGACGTGTCGCACGCTCCGACGCTGACCGTCACTGATGATCAGCTGCCTTTGTCGAACGCGCTCGACGGCGCGCAATTCATTCCCGGCACGATGTTGGCCGGTCGCTACCGGATCGTGGGTCTGCTCGGCCGCGGCGGCATGGGCGAAGTCTATCGCGCCGAGGACCTGAAGCTTGGACAAGCTGTTGCACTCAAGTTCCTGCCGCTCGAGGTCACTCGACGCGCCGACCGGCTCGCCCGATTCCATCAGGAAGTACGTCTGGCTCGGCAGATCTCGCATCCCAACGTGTGCCGCGTGTACGACATCGGTGAAGCTGGCGGTCAGCATTTCCTCTCGATGGAATACATCGACGGCGAGGACCTCTCGTCCTTGCTGCGGCGAATCGGCCGGTTGCCACCGGACAAGGCGCTCGAGCTCGCGCGCCAGCTCTGCGCGGGTCTCGCGGCGGCGCACGCCCGTGGAGTAGTTCATCGCGATCTGAAGCCGGCCAACGTGCTCATCGACGGACGGGGTCGGGCGCACCTCGTTGACTTCGGACTCGCGGATCTCACGGACCAGGGGCACGACGCACACGAGATCGCAGGCACTCCTGGCTACATGGCGCCGGAACAGCTGCACGGCGGCAACGTGACAACGCGCACCGATGTGTACGCGCTGGGCCTCGTGTTGTACGAAATGTTCACGGGCAGACGCGCGCTCGCTGTCGAAGGCGCGCGACTCGGAGGGCGCGCGCAGCATGGTGCGGCGCCGACCAGCCCGTCGTTGCACGTTCCCGATCTGGACCCCTCGATCGACCGTGTGATCATGCGCTGTCTCGAGCGGGACCCGGCACGTCGCCCGCCGTCGGCGATCGCAGTTGCTGCGGCATTGCCGGGAGGCAACCCGCTTGCAGCGGCGATTGCCGCTGGTGAGACGCCGTCGCCAGACATGGTTGCGGCGGCCGGAGAAGCCGGAACGCTGTCGCCAGCGATAGGGTTACTTTGCTTTGCCGGCGCGCTGGTCGGACTGGCCGTCCTCGCCCTGATCGCCCGCGAAGTCAGTCTGGTCGGGTTGGCGAAGATCGAGCTCACCACTCAACAGCTCACCGAGCGAGCGCACACCGTGCGGCGCAACCTGGGCTACGTGGGTTCGGCAGCCGATGAAGCGATCGGATACACCACCGACCTCGATTACCTGAAGTACATCGACGAGCACGACCGATCGGGTACGCGTTGGCGCGCGCTCGGCACCGCTGAACCGCCTGCGATCCTCTTCTGGTACCGCCAGAGCTCGCGGCCGTTGGTGCCGATCGGCGGCACCAACATCGTGACGCAATTGAATCCGCCACCCACGGGTTCCGGGATGTTTTCGCTGACGCTCGATCGAACCGGTCGTCTGGTCAGTCTGCTCGCCGTCCCCCTGCAAGTCGACCCGTCGCAAGAACTCCGTGGCGCATCCGCGACCGGAAGTGCGGCTGATTGGAAATCGCTGTTGGAGGAGGCTGGCCTTCCGAGCGCGCAGTTCTTGCCGGCCAAACCGCGATGGATCCCGCCGATTTTCTCAGACATGCGGGCAGCATGGGAGGGCGCCTATCCCGAACGTCCGGATGTGCCGATCCGGATCGAGGCGGCCGCTACCCTGGGGAAGCCGGTGTACTTCGACATCGTTGCACCGTGGACCGCGCCCCGGAACGAAGAGCGTCAGTTCGGCACCACATCGGGAGAGCGCACTGCTCTCCTGATGCGCACAGTCGTGGGGCCCCTCATCACTGTCGTCGCCATGATACTGGCTCTGCGCAATCTGCGTCGAGGCCGCGGCGATCGCCGCGGCGCGACGCGACTGAGCATCTTCCTCTTCGCTGCCGGTGCGTTGAGCAACGCCCTCGAAACGGGGAATCTGCTGGTGCTCGCGACCAGAGGACCGACGCTCGTGTTGTTCGTCCCGGCCTTCGCCTGGCTGCTGTATATCGCCCTCGAACCACACATCCGCCGGGTCTGGCCTGAAACCCTGATCGGGTGGAGCCGATTGCTCACCGGCAGCGTTCGCGATCCGCTCGTGGGGCGCGACGTGCTGGTCGGCGTGCTCGTCGCGATGGGTAATGGATTGATCCTCGCCCTTCACACAATGCTGCGGCGGTGGTCGGGCCGGCCTCCGCCGTTTCCGACTGGCGCCGACGGCAATCCGTTCGACGGAATGCCCGCCTCCAGCGACCTGCTCCTCGGCGGGCGCTACGCGCTCTCGCGGATCATCGGCTCTGTGATGAGCATTCCCGTTTGGGGCACGGTCATGTCGACGTTCCTCATCTTGTTCGTGCTCTATGTGCTGCTCCGGCGGCGCTCGCTCGCGATCACGGCGATGAGCCTGGGCTTGACGCTGATATACGTCAACGCCCACGGGGGCTGGCTGCTCCCCAACGCCCCTGCCGATCACTTCGCGCCTTCGCTTGTGGACGTCGCTGTCTTTGCCGCAATGCAGACGGCGATCGTACTCGTGGCCGTCCGCTTCGGTCTGCTCACGATGTTAATCGCATCATTCGTGAGCACGCTGTTGACGCTGCTGCCGATCACCGTCGACTCGTCGGTGCCGTACGCGTCATCGTCTCGCATGATCGTCGCCACGGTGGTCGCGCTGGGCGCCTATGGCTGGCGGACCGCGCTGGGCGGACGGCCCATGTTTGGCGCCGCCTTCTTCGGCGATTAAATCGCACATCACTCGCGATCAAGGAAACATCAAGGTTTCCTCAAGCTCCAATTGCCTCCTGCGGCGCTATCGTCGTGTTCAGGAGGCGGTCATGAATACCAGCAAACCTGAAGACGTGGTGTTGGGCACGTGCGCCAGCTGCGCCGTCCTCATCGTCGGCGCCGCGTTTGTGACGCTGCTCTACGAACTCGTCACCGCCGCCGTACCGCTCATCGAATCGATGATGTCGCAGCGGTTCATGGCGACAGGCTTTTGATTGAGCCACCGGGGAAGCATTTGGTAACCACACTTCAGGAGGTCTGCCATGGAGAACAAATGGTTGCTGACGTGGCTTCTGGCGCCGATTTTCTCGCCGGCCGCAATGGCGGTGGAGGCCTACAGCCTCTCTTGGTATCCACTGGACGCCGATGCGCGCCCGCGCTGCCGACCTCTGACGGCGATTCGGTCACAGAGTGGCTGTCGATTGGTTCGGCCCTGATGATTCTCGGAATGGCTGTCGCGCTGACGTTGTTCACCGTTCAAATTGCAGCAGCGCAGGGACCACCGAAGACACTCGTCGCCGTCTTCGCGCATGCCGACGATGAGGGCGCCGCGGCGCCCGTGCTCGCCCGCTACGCGCGCGAGGGCGTGCAGGTGTATCTGATCATTGCGACAGACGGCGCCCAGGGTGGGACACACACGTCCATCCCGCGCGGTCCAGAACTCGCCCGGGTGCGGAGCGAAGAAGCTCGCTGCGCGGCAAGAACGCTCGGGATTCATGAACCGCTTCTGCTCGGATTTCCAGACGCTGAACTCGGGAACTACATGACGGATCCGACGCGTCTCTTCCAGCTGGCCGCACGCATGCAGGGCGAACTTCAACGGCTCGCTCCTGACGCGCTGATCACGTGGAGTCCCGATGGCGCCACCGGGCATCCCGATCACCGCCTCGTGAGCAGCGTTGTGACCCAGTTGGTGCGCGCAGGCGCACCGGGCGCCACAGAGCGGCTGTTCTACGTGTCCATCCCCCTTGAAGGAATGCGCGCAATGAATCCGTCGCGAGGCGAACCGGCGTTTCTCGTTCCACTGGCAAAGTACTTCAGCGTGCGTGTCGCGTTCACACCTGCAGACGCCGATGCCGCACAGCGGTCGATGGCTTGCCACCAGACGCAGTATTCAGCGGAGGTAATTCAGCGTGTCGCCGGAATGCAGAGCCGGGTATGGAACGGGGCGCTGTCATTCGCCCCGCTCCTAATCTCAGACGCCGGAAACGATCTATTTCGGCCTCGGTGAGCAAGCCAAACGCCCGACACCTGTTCATTTTAGTGAACGAACAGCAATGTCCGCCAACGGCACCGGCAACCCGTAGTCCACCTCAGTCGAGGCGCTCACCGTTGGAGGATGTGGAGGCCCTGCGGGCGCGGTTCTTCCTCGGAAAGATCAATCTCAACTACGTATGGCTGCAATTGGGGCCGCTCGGCCGCAAGACGGGCTGGGACGAGTACTGGGAGGCCAGGCGGTCCCTGGACGCGGTGCTCGCACGGAATCCCGCTCACGTCCGCGCCAGAGTGGCGCGGACGTGGATCGACTACATCGTCGACACGCGAATGCCGTTCGGCACGAAGTGGCTGCTCGGCGGCGGCAACCGGAGACGGGCGGTACTGGCCATCCAGGACGCTGCGAGCGCCGACGCGGATTTCTTCGTCCACGCCGAAGCGCGCTTCGCCTTGTGGGATTTGCAGGTTCGAGAACGGAACGTGCCAGACGCTGTGGCGGTCGCACGGGGACTCGCCGCGGACTTCCCCGAGAATCCCGAGCTGGCAAAGTATCTCGACGCGCACGATCAGGCCATCACGTCGCATCGTGCGCCAGGACCGAACGGGCCGCCGGGGCCATGGGTCGCACGTCAGCTCAGTCTTTCTGAGCCCTTCGTGGTCCATGTGAGTGGCCAGTCATTTCCGATCGTCTGGTCGATTGTTGGCGCCGCGCTCTTCGTAGCGCTGCTTCACCTCATGTCTGGCCGGAGATGGGTCAGGGCCTGACCGGTCGGCTTCCTTTCCGCGCCAACGGGTGCCGCCATCGTTTATGCGTTCCTCAGATCAATTGGAATCTCCCCTGCATCGAGATAGGTGCGCGCGCCGGAGTCGCTGCCGCGCGGGAGTCACACGCAACCGCAAGGGTCACCGGCTCTCGCTTGGCGACAGTCACACGCGCCGCGTATGCCGAGCGGGCGTGTGAGCGTGCGAAGTCTTGCACTCCGCCTCACTACCGACTACTTCGACTTCGACTTGCCCGAGTGAGGATTCCGACCTTCATCCCGCTGTTTCGACTTGTCCCAACCATGGTCATGGCCGACGTTGCCGCGACCGCCTTCCCATCGACCGGCGTAATACTGTCCGCCGCCGTAGTACGGCGCGACCCAATACGCCCCCTCATACGGCGCCCGCGTCCAGTAGCCGTCGTGCCACTTGTAGTGCTTCTTGCCCTGCGGATACCAGTAGCCCTCGACCCACATGAAGTCAGGGCCGGGTTGGGGCGGCACCCGATACACGACCGGCGGCGGTGGCGGTTGGCCAATGTGAATGTCGACGGACACCTGGGCACGGACCGCCGAGGCGGGAGCGAGGAGCACTGCCGATATGGCGAGGGTCTGAAGAAGTCGTCGTCTTCTCATAATCGAAGCCTAGATGCAATCGGTAAGCACATCTGTTTCTTATTGCACATGGCCCCGTCGAGGAGTGGCCCACCCTCGTGAGATGCGCGACCCAAGACCAAACCGACGTTCGCAGAAGGACTGAGGATTTGGCGGGCGGGAGCGCGTAGTGTGTCATTGGTCAGCTGCACTTATGATGACCTTATACCGAACCCACTTTCGCAAGTTAAGGATGCGCGACCGACGAAGAGCCGTGAGAATGTGTCAATGCCGCGTCTGAGGTTCGTCACTACATCGTCCGTGCGTGATGGGTCGTGAGTGGTGATTGTCGGATTGCCACGCCTTCGACGGGGACTGCTAGCGCGCGTCACAATCCCGCGCATCGCTTACCGATTTGAGGTTCCGCCTATACTCCACCATCACGCTGACACCGCACTCGGAAACGGTCCTATCGATTAATGAGACTGTTCCGAGCGCCCCCAAAGCGCCCACCAGCTTGTGAGATGCGGTGAGACTTCCTGAGCATTTCAGCCATGTCACTGCTCGGCACGGTCAGTGCCGCGCTGCTGCTGCTGGCGTTGTGGCGATGACGCCCGACGACGTCCGCGCCATCGTCCGCAAAGAGTTTCAGCCGCTGCGCGAGGTGCTCGACCGCCTGATGACGCTCGTCGAGCGGCAGGCGCAGGCGCTCGAAATTCTGCAGCTCGAAGTCCTCGCGCGTCGCCCGAGTCGAGAAACGTCCGGCGACGCCGAGGGAGACCTCTAGCGGCAGGCTCGCGATGTGCCCACTGTGTGCCCACAAGAAAAACGGCCACTCTTGAAGTGGCCGTAAGTCGTTGAAAAATTGGTCGGGATGGCGGGATTCGAACCCGCGACCCCCTGACCCCCAGCGAGTTTCTATTGGTTTTTCAACACAGGTCAGGACTGTTCAGCATCGTTCGAACCAGCCGCAGCCAAAGGCCTTGGACCTGCCGTGAGCCGTTCATCGCGTGTCAGCGCTTTTCAGTGAGTGCCGACATTTTGTTACCCCTGTGTTACCCACGGATCCGGCCATTTCTACGTGAACAAGCCAGATTCAGATCATGAACGGCCCCCTCTGGTCACGGCTTCGGGCGAGTCAGCGACTGGCAGTAGGCGACCAGATAGTCGATCTCCAGCCTGCTCAGGTTATGCCCCCAGGGCGGGGACAACGGCGACCGGCCGACCGAGGCGCTGCCCTCCGCGATGACCTTTCTGACGAGCGCGGCATCTCGCGTGTGCGCTGACGCGGTCAAGTCCGGTGGCGGCAGGATTCAGATTGGAGGATTCTGGCCGTCGCCACGTCCATCGTCGCCGTGGCACGTCGCGCAGTAGTGCAGGAACAGATGTCGGCCCTGGCTCTCGACATAGGACAAGTGGCCTTCGCGCTCCTCGGCGCGAATGGCGTCGAGCAGCGGATCGCCCGGCTGCGATGCGCGGACCGGTCCGGCAAGCCGCCGACGCGGTGAGTGCCAGTACGCGTGAAAATCGTCGCTCGCCAGCGGGCGCTCATGGCGCAGCCCCTCCGCGCGTCTTCGCGGTCTCGGGTCCGAGACTGCTCAGAGTACGCCGTGAGCGCTCGCGCGTCCGCGCTCGATAGCCCGTAGTCGGGCTGCAAGGGTGTCCGGCTTGTACTTCTGCGGCGTCGAGAGCCACGCCGCCGTCCAGCCCGGCTTCAGACGGGCGCCGGTTTCCGACAGCTCCGGTCCGACGTAACCGCCCTTGGTGCCGAGTTGATGGCACGCCTGCACAGCCCAGCTGTCCGTACAGTTCTTCGCCGCGCCGCCTCTCGGCGGCGGTAAAGCTCGTGTTGTACTGATCGAGGCTGTCGTCGAGAAATACGGACGAGAAGTAGTCGGCAATCACTTCGCTTCGTCGGGCAGCATGTGGAAGACGGGCATCCGCGCCTCGACGCTCACGCGCACCGCGCCAGGATTAATCAGGTACTTCGCGACGTAATCGCGCTGCAGCTGACTCCCGACTCGATCGAGCGGCACCGTGGACAAATCGCCGCCGAAGCCATTGACGCTGTGGCAGCTGAGACATCGATAGCGCGTCGACCAGTTCCCCGAACGGACCGCCCGGCCGATACGGCGCGGGCTCGGGCGGCGTGAGCACATAGGACGCCGGCAAATCGGATTTGCGGATGCTCGCCAGTGCCAGCGCAATCTTGGCGGCGTCGGCCGGCGTAAATCCAAAGGTCGGCATCGACGACGGCTGGCCGAGCGTGTCAGGCAGCAGCACTTTCAGGAAGATGTAGTTGTCGGTGGTGTGCCGTACGATCTGGCTGCCGTACGGCAGCTCGTCGGGATCGCGGTCCGCGATGCCCGCCAGACTCGGCCCGATTCGTCCCGGATTCTTTGATGCCCGCGAGCTGATGGCAGCTCGGACAGCCACGGCGCTCGAAGACCGCGCGTCCGGCGGCTACGAGCCGGGCATCCTGATACGCCACCGGCGGCGGCTCGGCCGCGGCGCCGGCCGAACTGTACTCTTCGAAAAGGAAGGCGGTGAGGTCCCGCAGCTGATCGTCGGTCAGCCGGTACCGCAGCATCGGCGTGTCCGGCTGGACGCGGTGTGGATCCTTCAGATAACTGAACAGCCAGTCGCGTCGCACCTTGTCCCCAATCCGCGTGAGCTCGGGTCCCATCGTCCCGCCGCGTCCGTTCACCGCGTGGCAGCTGACGCAGCGGAGCTCGCCGAACAGCGCCCGCCCGTTGCCCGTGTCGGCTTTCTTCCAGTCGATCCCGGTGCTGTCGAGCGGCAACTGCGCCCGCTGCGAGAGCAGAAAGGCCTGCAGGCTCGCGATCTCGTCGGCGGACAATCGGAAGTTGCCCATCTTCGATTGCGGCAGGTAGCTTTTCGGATCGCCCAGCCACACCGCCAGCCATCCGGGCCGGACTTTGTATCCGATGCTGTCGAGCGCCGGGCCGCGGAACGTTAGGCCCTCGAAGCCGGGAATCTCGTGGCAACTGAAGCAGCCGGAGAGCACGATCAATCGCGACCTTCGGCGAGGCGCGGCGCATCGAGCGGATTGAGCGCGCGGTGGCAAACGCCGCAGTTGGCTTCGATCGTCTCGAGCGGCCGCATCGGCCGCGACACGAACGGCTGCGGCTCGTGCGCCGAGTTGACGAAGTCGGTCGCCTGGCCCTGGCCGTCGTGGCACGCTGTGCAGCCGAAGCGATCGGACGGGTGCGTCGACAGCCAGGTGCCCGAGATGCGCAGCGAACGGCTGCGGCGCGCCAGCGTACGCCGGATCGTCGATGCCGAGATGACAGGTGCCGCAGCGATCGACGCGTCCGAGATCGGGCAGCCAGATCTGACGCAGGCCGCCGACGGTCGCCGCCTGCGCGAGCTGATGAGGATTCTTGACGGTGGACTCGAGGCGACGGAAGCGCGCCTGCGTCCCACGCCAGTCGGCTGCGCCTTCGTGCAGCAGCACCCACGAGAAGATCAGCAGAAACGCCACACCGAGGCGCGGCGAAGACGACGTGCAGACGAGGCGGCGCAGTGTTTTTCAACTCCACGGCCACACCCATGCCCAGTTCGCGCCGCGGAACAGCATGCCGATGATCGTCAGGGACGGCCAGGACGAGCGATCGTCGTGAACACGGTGTTGGCGACGCGCCGCTCAGGCGCGAACCAGCGGCCGGCGCCCGCCGGACTGCGGTCGAGGTACGGCAGTGCCAGCAGGGTCAGCACGAGGACCGTCGGGACGAGCACCCCGCCCACCAGCGCCGAGTAATGCACCAACTCCTGCAGGCCGAGGAAGTACCACGGCGCCTTCGCCGGATTCGGCGTGCGCGTCGCATCCGCGATCTCCTCGAGAGGCGCCATGAAGATCAGCGAAACGACATGGAGCGCGACGATCACCCCGAGCGCCACCAACAGCTCGCGGTACAGCAGGTGCGGCCAGGCGAAGACCTCGTCATTCGGATCGCGCGCCTCGACCGACGCCCGTGGCCGGGCGGTGAGCGCCATCAGCCCGTAGGTCTTCGTCGGACGCGGGGAACGCCCCCTTCGATTCTTCCACCGGCACCGTCACGCTCTCGGCGCCGCTCAGGCCGTCCTTGCGCACCCGCCAGACATGGAGCGAAATGAGTAGAAGCATCGCGAGCGGCAGCATGACGCAATGCAGCACGTAAAAGCGGAGCAGAGTCATCGGGCCAATCACGTGGCCGCCGAGTAGCAAGAACTTGACCTGATCGCCCACGATCGGCGCGTACGCCGCGATGTTGGTGCCGACGGTGATGGCCCAGAACGCGAGCTGATCCCAAGGCAGCAGGTAGCCGGTGAACGACAGCCCGAGCGTCAGCAGCATCAACACGACGCCGACGACCCAGTTGAACTCGCGCGGCGGTTTATACGAGCCGGTCCAGAAGACGCGGCACATGTGCAGGAAGACGACGAGCACCATCGCGTGGGCCGACCAGCGATGCATGTTGCGGAGGATGACTCCGAAGGTGACGACGAATTGGAGATCCTTCATGCTCCGGTACGCTTCCGGCTGGATACGGCACGTAGTAGAGCATCAGCGCGAGGCCGGTCACGCGAGAGCACGAGGAAGAGGATGCCCGCGATGAGTCCCAAGCGCGAACGTGTACGTGGGCTTCAGGACGTGACGGCTCACCCGCGCGGGGTGGATGTGCAGGAAGAGGCTGGAGATCATCGCCGCGGCGCGGTCCTTGTCGGTCGCGGGCCAGCCGACGCGCTGGACGGAGCGGCTGACGCCGCCCGACCAGGTCACCGCGCGGTTCCACAACGTCGGGCTCACAGCAGCACTCCCTCACGTCCGGAGGCGAAACGTCGGGCTCACGGTCTGATCCAGGTCAACGACGAGCCGCCCGCGCGGCGAGAGGCTGAGGGCGAACCACGGCAGGGGCTTAGGCGCCGGCCCCTGCACGACCTGCCCACTCTCGTCGAACTGGCTGCCGTGACAGGGGCATGCGAACCCGGGTCCGCCGCGCTTCACGTTGCAGCCCAAGTGCGTGCACACCGACGAAATCGCGTAGAATCCGTCGGACTCGTTGAACACGAACAGCCGCCGGTCTGACAGGAAGGTCGCCGACCCGGATGGGAAGTCCGACGGCGGTCCGACATCGAACCGGCGCGACGGCTCGTACAGCACGTTCGGCACGAGGAAGCGCACGGTGGCAAGAAGAAAGCCCGCCGACGCGGCGCCGATGCTGAGGCACCCCAGAGCGAACAGGTTGCGCCGCGACCTGATCCGGCAACTCGGTCGGCAGCGTGTGTTCGGTCGTCATGCCCGTCCCTCGCCCATCGATTCGTGATACAGCCCGAGCGCGGTCTGCGGCGATTCGTCGAGCTCGAGCGCCTCCATCGTGATGGCGCCGGTCGGACAACGCTCGGCGCACAGCCCGCACCGGATGCATCGGGTCTCGTCCTTGACGATGGCCCCGGCGTGTGATCAGCTCCGACGGCGTCACGCACGGCGTCGATCGCGGCCGACGCCCGCAGACGTGAAAAGGGCACCAGCGCGAGGCAGCCTTCGGGACAAATCTCGACACACCCGCTGCACAGGATGCAGCGCTCCGAATCGAACACCGTTTCGACGTTGCACCAGAGACACCGCAATCCTTCGAGACGCGCTTGCTCTTCGCTGTAGCCCTCCTCCACTTCGCGGAATCCGGTGCGACGCGTCACCGGCAATGCGGGCACGACCTGCCGCGGAATGCGATCGTAGCGATCGCCGGCGCGATTGAGCGTGATGGGCTGGAAGCGCGCGTGCGCGCGCGGCACGGTCCCGCCGCCGAGCGACTCGTGAATCGCCAGCGCCGCACGCTTGCCGTCGGCCTCCGCCTCGATCACAATACGCGGCCCGAACGCCAGGTCGCCGCCGCAGAACACCCCGGGCATCGTCGTCGCCAAGGTGCGGAGGTCGACCTTAACGAGCCCGCGTGGCGTGATCGCGATGTCGGCGTCCGCGGCCAGACAGCCCGTGTCGGGCTGCTGACCCACGGCCAGGATGATCGTGTCGGCGTCGAAGCGTCGTTCGGTGCCGGGCGTGAACGACGGATTGAAGCGCCCGTTCGCGTCGAACAACGAGGCGACGTCGAGCGTCTCGAGCCCGACGGCGCGTCCGTCTTTGCCGAGCGATCGCCTTAGGGCCCAAGGCCCGTCGACAGCGTGATGCCTTCCTCTTCGGCCTCGCGCACTTCATCGGGATGCGCCGGCATCTGGTGCGCGCCTCGAGCGACACGAGCTGGACGTGGCGCGCGCCGAGCCGCAGCGCGGTGCGCGCGGCGTCGATGAACGCGTTGTCGTAGCCCCACGTCTGCAGCAGTTGCTCGGCCCCGCCGGGCAGACAGCGGTCGCTCCTCCGACGCGGCATAACGCAGGGCCGTCCGCGCGACGTCGATCGCGACGTTGCCGCCGCCGATCACGATCACGCGCTCGCCCAGAGCGACGCGGTAGCCGAGGTTCGCGTTCAGCAGGAAATCGACGCCGTTGATCACGCCGTCGAGATCCTTGCCCGGGATGTTCAGGTCGCGGCCGCGCGACGCGCCCAGCGCGAGAAACACTGCCGCGTACGTTGCGGCGCAAGTCGCCGACGGTGAAATCGCGTCCGAGCCGCCACTCGAGCTTCAGTTCCACGCCGAGCGACAGGATCTGATCGACCTCGGCGCGGATCAGATCGCGCGACAGACGGTACTCGGGCACGCCCTGGTACAGCATGCCCCCGACGACCGGCGCCGCGTCGAAGAGCGTGACGCGGTAGCCGAGGAGCGCCAGATCGTGCGCGCAACTCAGGCCGGCCGGACCGGCGCCGACGACCGCCACGCGGGCGGCGCCGTCCGCGGCCGCGACGGCCAGTGAGAGCGGCCGCAAGGGGACCAATGGCGGCGCGCAGCGTGTTCTCGACGCCGTGCTTTTCGGTCAGGGTCCGCTTCAGCGCGCGAATCGAGATCGGCTGATCGATGATGCCCCGCCGACACTTCGTCTCGCAGGGATGCGCACAGATACGACCGCAGATCGACGCGAGCGGGTTCGGGAGCGCGGGCGATTTGGTAGCCGCGCGCCGTGTTGCCCCTCGGCGACAGCGCGCACATAGCCGCCCGCGTTGGTGTGAACCGGGCAGGCCGTCCGGCACGGAATCAGGTCGAGGAAATACTGGAAGTCGGGCACGACCGCCGGGTATCGCGAGGCGCCATCGCTCGACCCGCCGTCAACGGCCGAGCGTGAAGTCGACCACGGCCGGCTTGGTCGCGTCCACTGTCACGGGCTTGGGCTGCGCCTTCGTGCGCGCGTGCCACACGGCAAGGGTGTAGCTCCCGGGGGGCACGTTCGCGATTTCAAAACGCCCGTCCTTGTCGGTCACCGCGAAGAACGGGTTCTGCAGCACGACCACATAGCCCTCCATCTCGGAATGGACGCGGCACAGCTGGGTGTACACGCAGGGGAATTTCGTGCACTTGCTGAACACGTAATCCTTGGTCTGGCCCTGTGGCCACGTGCCGAGGTTGTATTTTTCGTTGTCGGGTGAGAAGACGTTATGCGGCGTCGGATCGCTGTTTAGAAATTTCACCGTCGTCCCGGCGACGACCGGCAGAACGTGCGGAATGAATTGCATCTTCCGTTGATCCATTTCCGCCACCTTCCCGGCCGGAAACGTGCCCGGCGCCTGCAGGACGTAGACCACGGCGTCCGCGCTCGATGCAAGCCCAGTGACCTTGACCGTGCCCGAGATGGTGCCGCCCGCGCCGCTCATCGGGTGAACGAACGCGACGAGGGCGGCGGCGACGACGAGCATTGCCGGTTGACGGCTCATGACAAGAACTCCTTCCGAATCAAAAGGCAAAGCGCAGCAGCACGTTGAACGAATGGTTCTCACCTTCGCGGAAATCGCGCACGTACTCCACCATCGCTTTCACGTTGGCGCGGATCAGCGCGCTCGCGTTGAAGACACCGGTGCGGAGGCTCGGTATGGTGGTATCGGCCGGCGTCACCGTTTCGTATCGGAACGTGCCCTGCAACCACGGGTAGAAAACGTAGTCGGCCTGCGTGAACCACGCGTGGAAGTCCGGCTCGGTCGAGCTGATGAGCGCGGCCGTGTCGGCGTCGAACACCTGCAGCGAATCGCTGCCGTGCATGTAGACCCCGAAGACGTTGAGGTTCTGGTAGAACAGGCTGGCGTACACACCGGTCCGCACGAAGTGCATGTCCTGGATGTTGGTCTTCAGGCCGGTATCCGTCGTGAGCGGGAAGTTGATGTCGCCGGCGTCGCCGCGGTACACGAAGGCGCCCAGGCGGAGCGAGTTGTCCTGCCAGTTCTTTTCCGGGATCGGCCGGCCGCCGGTGTCGCCGTCCAGCCCCATGCCACCGATCTTGTAGTCGAAGCGCGCGTACACGTCCTTCGCGTTGTTGCCGTCGAAGCGGCCGGTCGAGTCTGATGCGCTCGGGCCGACGCCGTTGGCGATACCCGCGACCCAGAGCGCGCGGTGCGCGATCATGCCGTAGCCTTCGATGCCGCGCACCCGGTCGGGGAGCGCGACCGGCGACGGGCTCATGTCGCCCTGTAGTCCCGTGCCGCCGCTGAAACCGATCGGGTTGTACGCGAAGATCGAATCGATGGGGGCGTCGGTCGAGATCCACATCTCCTGAAAGCCGTCGGTGAGATTGGGCGCGAACTTGCCGATGCGGAAGTGGAAGAGGTCTTCGGGGCCGAACGGCGAGTTGAAATCGAGACGGGCGTGCTCGAGCTCGACCGACACCGATCCGTCGGGGTTCTCACCGAAGGTGACTTCCCCCAGATACGAGACGTGATCGCCGAGCGTGCCCGCGGCGAACAGGTTCACTTCCTGCGGAAACTGCAGGTCGTTGTTAACCGAGGTCGTCGTGCCATCCTCGTTGAGCGTCGACGTGTTGACGTCGGCCAGCTTGACGTTCACGGCCAGTGGCACGCTGCTCGAAATTTCACCCGGCCAAATGCTTTGCGGCCACAGCCGCTTGTAGCAGGAGCGCCGAGGCTGACGGGTGGTTCCTTCACCATGTCCGCCGTCTCGCCCGGCATCCGGTATCCGCGCAGCCGAAACGCCTCGCCGAACGCATTGAGCTTCGGAAAGACGATGTGGCAGGTCTGACAGCTGGTTTGATATTTCCGCGCGAAGGCCGGAACGGCCAGTGCGGTCGATTCCATCGCGACGAAGCACAGACCCACGAGCGATGCGCGGGCGAGAAAACGGATCGTGCTCTCTGTCGGAATCATGGTTGCCCTCATTGGCCCTCGTCGTGAGGGCCGATCGCTCAGGGGGCAAGACCCATTCCGGCGTCGCGACATCCGCCGCTCGGCAAATTTCTGAGGATTCGCTGCGGAACAATGACGAGGAGGTGTGACTACGCTCGAGTGCTTATGTCAGATTCTCTGACGCCTGACCCGCAACCGGTCTGCGATCAGTGAGTTGGGCGCTCTGTCTGAGAGTCGGACAACGTCCGAATATCTGACATCGCGGCATGCACGCCAAGATCGTGGAGCTTGCGATACAGCGTATCGCGCGAAATGCCGAGGATGTGGGCGGCCGCGCTCTTGTTCCCCTGAACTTGTCTCAGCGCCTCCGCGATTGCCCAGGCTTCAAGAGCGACGAGCTTGAGCGGCACACCCGTCGCGTCGCCAGCTTGGCTCGTGGTCGCGACGCCCCGCCGCTGCAACCAGCCACGCACATCGTCGGCACGAATCGTGGCGCAACCGGCCGCCAGGGTGACGCTGAGGCTTTCGATCATGTTCTCGAGCTCGCGGATATTCCCGGGAAAGGGATACGTCGCCAGCATGTCGAGCGCCGCGGGATCGACGCGGTCGACGCGGCGCGGCGCCGCGCTCCCGCGCCGCGTCGAGAAAGTGCGCGATGAGCAGCGGCAGATCCTCGCGGCGCTCGCGGAGCGGCGGGATCTCGATAACGAGCACCGAGAGCCGGAAGAACAGATCCCGTCGCATGCCCTGGTCGCCCAGATCGGTAAAGACGGTGATTGCTGGCCGCGATGATCCGCACGTCGACGCGGCGGCTGTCCAGGCCGCCTACGGGGCGGATTTCACCGTTCTGCAGGACGCGGAGCAGCTTCGCCTGCGCGTCCAGCGGCAGCTCGCTCACCTCGTCCAGGAATAGGCTGCCGCCGTGCGCCGCGACGAAGAGCCCTGGGTGATCGGTGACGGCACCGGAAAACGCGCCGCGGCGGTGGCCGAAGAGCTCGCTCTCGATGAGATCGTGAGGCAGCGCGGCGCAGTTGATCGGCACGAACGGTCGCCTCGAGCGTCGGCTGTTGGTGTGAATGGCGCGCGCGATCAGCTCCTTGCCGGTCCCGGTCTCTCCGACGATCAAGACTGGAGTGTCGCTGCGTGCCGCAGCAGTGCCACGATCGAACACCCGTTGCATGCGCGCCGATCGGCTGATGACCTGCTCGAAGCCGTATCGCGTCGCAACGAGGCGATCGAGGTGATGGACGCGGTCGCGCAGATCCGCTGCCTCGAGGATGCGCGTGACTTCCTTCCGTACGACTTCGTCGGAGTACGGGACGGGAACGAAGTCCTCAGCCCCGCGACGGATCGATTCGGCGGCGTGTTCGATGGTGGGGCGCACGCTGAGGATTACGACGGCGAGGTCGGGCCGTTGCTGTTTGATCGCCTGCAGGACGTCAAGCGCGGTCGAGTCCGCGCGGCTTTCGCCGACGAGAACCAGTCTCACGCTCTCTGCACTCTGGACCGCGCTCAGGACGGCAACGCTCGTCCCGGCGCTGACCTCCGGCGCGTGTTCGCACAGCAGACGCGTCAGCGCGTCGTTCAGCTCGGCATCGTCCGAGGCAATGAGGACACGAGCGATGGATCGCGAGCCAGGGGCCACAGGACACACCGCACCGAGGTGTGAGAAAGAATTGTACTGCGCGCGACTGCGGGCATGCCGAATAATGAGATCGTAAGTGCACCAGCCCCACTCGATCAGGTCAGAGGTTCCGGCGCACACTCGATTGTACACGCCTAGGACTTCTTTCGATGAGTTCGTCGAAGGATGCCTACATAGATCGCTGCATGCGAAACCGCCCGTCGGCGCTCACGTGGATCATTGCGTTCAAAGCCTTCAAAACGATCATCCTGACAGCCGTCGGCGTCGCGTTGCTCGCCATGCGCCACGCCGATCCGGTGGCCGTCCTGGTCCACCTGGCCCTCGCCTTCCACTTGCCGCTCACGTCACGGCTGTTTGACCGCCTCCTCTCGTCGCTCAGTGATCTGACCCTCCCGAGAGAGGTCGCCCTCGCCATCACAGCGTTCGCCTACGCGATCCTGATGGGCACCGAGGGCCTGAGTCTGTACTTGAGGAGGCCGTGGGCACGCTGGTTCACCGTGATCGCCACCAGTTCACTGATTCCAGTCGAGGCGTACGAGGTCATCCATGAGATCCAGGTTGTTCGCGTCCTTGTCCTGCTCGGCAACCTCGCGATCGTGGTCTATCTGTGGAGGCGGAAGGACGTGTTCGAATAGCGCGTCGAGCTGACGATTGCACGCACGGGGCGCTGACGGTTACGGGAGTCGGCGCCGACCGCCGACCGCATCGGGCGCAACCTTCGAACACTGGTACTGGTGGCGGACGAACTCGCGAGCCTGAACGTTGCGCTCGTCACGCTGAAGGAATGACTCGATCTTGGCTCGGCCACACACTATTTCTTTATGCGCATCGTTTGAGCCTTCAACATAACCGGCGCGACAACAATGTTCCGACTCGGAGCCTTCTATTCCTGAACTTGGCCTCGTGCGACCCTCGTCTTTACGTTTGACAACCGCGCAGGGAGCATGTCGGCGATTGTCGACCGCGCAACCCACGCCATGACCGACAACGACTGGATGCTTCACAACGCGAAGCCACGCCCAGCGCGCCAGCCGAAGCCAGGAGAAGTGTTATTCCGATTCGTCGTAGCCAACGTCGAATGGCGGTGCGAACTCCGAACCGTCAAGGACATTGGCGTCGAGGCGCAGTTCTATTGCGGCGACGAATTCCGGACCGGTCGGCTCTGGCCGTTTCGGGAACAGGCCATCGAATGGGCGAAGCGGGAACGTCGGCACATCGAACGCAACACGTGAGCACGTTTCGCGTTAGACGTTGTGGCCGTGTTCATTTATCTTCACGTCGTAGTTGTAACCGGGCTGCGTCACGAAGACGAGATTGTTCGGTGATCCCGGTAGCGGCGGGTGGATGAACTTGCGAGCATACCCGCTGCGATGGCGATTGCCGAATCTATCGACGTAATCGACGTAGCCAATCAGCCACAGGTGTCGCTGTCCTGCGTGGATCATCTGCACGACATCGGCGGGGAATGGCGGTCGGATTTCCACTTGATGGAAGGCTTCGGTGGGCATCAAAAACGCACTAGTGGGCACGCTCGCCGGTGTGCCATACGGCGGCACGTGTGGCAGATGGTCCGTTTCCTTTAACACCAACAGCATGTGCGGACGCGACACCTGCGCAGGCGTGCGGCCGTGGTTTTTCACACCGAGGCTGAATCGGATGTCATCTCCCATCATGAGGAGACCGGGCGGGTCATGCGAGATGTCGACGTAGGCACGTTCCACGACTCGCGTCGTTTTCAATTGCAGCGCGAAGATGACCGCTTGCGCGCCAATTACACCAATCTGAAGCAGACCAACGACCCCACCAACCACGACTAACCAGAACGTCAATGTGCTGATGCGCTCTTGAATCGCGAGTTCGCGTTCCGCGTCACGGGCCGGGGGCTGCGCGGATATCGTCGGGATGGGCGGAGTTCGCTGCTGTGCGGTGCTGCCGACCGTGAGACTCAGCGTCACGACGGCCGCACATACGACGGTTCGCCAATGAAACGTCACGCGCGATAGCTGAGCAGGAACGTAAAATAATTACAAGCGCCACGCGCGACGATTTCGTCCAAAGTCACAGCGGAAGTCACACCACGCTCCTGACTCCCGCCTGCGGGTTGTGACTTCCTTGTGACTCTCGACTAGACGACGCCCGCCGGCTTGTTCAGCCCGTCGTCGTAATCTACTGTTTTTGTGGGGTGTCCTTCCTGAGCGAGAGGTAACAGCGAATTCCGAGCGGATGGGTGACACTCTGCCTCCTCCTGGAGGGGGCATGCCTTGGAAGGAGTGTCACGTCATGGACGAGCGACTCCGGTTTGTCGCCCGCCTGCTCGAGGGCGAGAAGATGGCGCCGCTGTGCGCCGAGTTCGGGATTTCGCGCAAGACCGGCTACAAGATTTACGACCGCTACAAGGACTGCGGGGTCCAGGCCTTCAGCGATCGGAGCCACCGCGCGCACCGGCAGGCGAATCGGTTGCCGGCGCCCATTGAGGCCACGATCGTGCGCTTGAAGCGGGAGTATCCGGGCTGGGGCGCGCCCAAGATCCGGGAGAAACTCCGGCAGCGGTTCACCGGCCCGCACCTGCCGGCGATCAGCACGGTCCACGCGGTGCTCGATCGCCACAGCCTGGTGCGCCATCGGCGCCGGCGGCGGTCACGCGCGACGGGGACCGCACCTCTCACGCCCGACTCAACCGAATGCACTCTGGTGTGCCGACTACAAGGGGGAATTTCTCCTCGGCAATCGCAGGTACTGCTATCCGCTGACGATCACCGACTTCGCGAGTCGGTACCTGCTGACCTGCGAGGCGCTGTCGACCACGCAGGAGAAATTCGCTTTCACGGTCTTCGAGCGCACCTTTAAGGAATTTGGGCTCCCGCTTGTGATTCGGACCGATAACGGCGTCCCGTTCGCGTCCGCGCATGCGCTCTACGGCCTGAGCAAGCTGGCCGTCTGGTGGTTGCGTCTGAGTATTGCGATCGAACGGATCAAACCGGGTCATCCTGAACAGAACGGCCGCCACGAGCGGATGCATCTGACGTTGAAGAAGGAAGCCACCAAGCCGGCCGCGGGGAACGTCCTGCAACAGCAGGCCCGCTTCGATACGTTCATCGAGCAGATTCAACGAAGAGCGGCCCCATCAGGCCTTGGGGATGAAAGTGCCCGCCGACCTGTACGCGCGATCACGCGTGTGTATCGTGGGCTTGAGGAGCTGACGTACCCCTTCCACGATCACACGATCGCCGTCACCCGCTGCGGCCGGATTTGTTTCAAGGGACGGAAGGTGAATCTCAGCCACGTGCTGGCCGGCCAGAATGTCGGCGTCACGCAGGTCGGCGAGCGCATCTGGCTCGTCACCTTCATGCAGTACGATTTAGGCTATTTCGACGATGAGACGTGTCGGCTAGAGCCGATTGAGAATCCGTTCGGCGCGAAACTGTTACCCCTCCGCTCGGAATAAACTGCCACCTATCCGACCAGAAAGGACCGGGTTTAAGTGGTCGGGATGGCCGGATTCGAACCGGCGACCCCCTGACCCCCAGCGAGGTTCTTGTGGTTCTTCACCGCTGGTCAGGACTGTTCAGCAACGTTCGAACCAGTCGCAGCCAAAGGCCTTGGCCCTGTCGCGAGCCATTCATCGCGTGTCAGCGCTTTTCAGTGAGTGCCAACATCTTGTTACCCCGGTGTTACCCAGGACTCATGCCCTCTGGACTCTGAGTCGGCCCGCGCCTCCCTTCACCAATAGTCACGAATATGTTACCTTATCATGGTGTCGCTTCGCGTCGAGGAGTATGTCCGTGAAGACGGCACGGTTCCCTTCAAGGACTGGTTCGAGCGACTCGACCCGCACGCCGCAGCGAAGGTCGCGACGGGCGTGACTCGGCTGAGTCTGGGGAACACGTCCAACGTGAGGTGGTTCGGCGGCATTGGGGAACTGAAAATCAATTGGGGCCCAGGATACCGCGTGTATCTGGCTAGAGACGGTGAGACCTTGATCCTGCTGTTCTGCGGTGGGACGAAGAAGCGGCAACGGGCCGACATCACCACAGCGCTGGCGCTTCACGACGAATACAAGGCGCGCAAGAAGGCGCGCGGGAAACGGTGACGACATGGCATTGACGCGAGACTTCAAGGACACGGTGGTGGCGCGGGTTCGGCGGGATCCGAAGTTCGCACGGGCGCTGCTGGACGAATCGGCCACGCTCTTTCTCAACGGCGAACCGGAAGCCGCTCGACTGCTGCTGCGTGATCTCGTCAACGCGACGGTGGGATTCGAAACGCTGGCCGAGATGACCGACAAGCCCGCCAAGAGCCTCCATCGGATGCTGTCCCGGCGCGGCAATCCCAGCATGGACAACCTGGCCGCCATTTTTGACGCGGTTCGACACCGGTTGAAGGTCGGCCTCAAGGCGCAGACCGTGAAGGCGGCGTAACCTGACCCGAGGAATCGAGAGAGGTCGCCACTCCGCCGAAACGGCGTGCGAATGATCTCGAGCAGCTTCTCGTCATCGACGAGATTGTGCGAGACGGAATGGTCTCGGCAGCGGTATTCCATCCGCTGCGAGCTCCTGCCGCGCTTCCTCGGGCAAGAGGAGCGTCAGTTCTGCTGTGTTGGAATCGATGAGTCGCAGCTCGAACGTGTCAACGTCAACGTTATCGCCGCTTCTGTAGGAAAAGGACAAGACTTCGCCGCTCCGGCGCACGTCGAGCATGGGCGTGAGCGTCGATGCCGCCTCGGTGACCCCGTCGATGTTCCCTTGCCTGTCGACGTGGATGTCCTTGCCGATGCTCATTGCGCCTTGGGCGGCACCGCCCTTGTCGTTCAACATCAGGCGGACATAGGTCGTTCCATGAAAGTCGGCGGTCCAATCGCCGCTGTAGGGGTCGATTGGCTGGCCGAGCGTAACCGTCACGAAAGCCAGCGCCAGAAGCCGCATGTGCCCTCCGTTCGACCGATTAGACTGGCAGCAAGACGGTTTGGCCTCAAGACAGTCGATTGTGAGCGACCGTGGTATATCCAGGGCACGCATCATGAACACACGCCGACAGTTTCTACTCAAAGCCCCGCTGGGCATGCTGGCCAGTGCGGCCGCCTGCCGCGCGCAGACGCCATCGGGTTCCAGGCAGAAGCCGGCACCGGTGGCGCCGGCTTCCACGCCGGGCGCACCGCCGACGTTCGGCACCGGACCGATCACGGGACCGCCGGTGTCGCCAGCGACGTTCGCGGAAGCCGAGAAGCTCGTGCAGATCACGATGCGACCCTCGGATCGCGAGCAGGCAGCCTCGAGCTGGCAGCGAACTCTGGCGCCGTTGCTCGAGCGGCGCACGGGCCCGCGGAAGGTGGCGCTCGATCCAGACGTGGCGCCCGCAACGGTGTGGACACCGTCGCGCATCGACACGCACCCCGGGCCGACGCGCGACGTCTTCGTCCGCGGCAAGGCAGACGCGACGGCGCTTTCGGCAAGCGATGCCGACATCGCGTTCGCGCCGGTGACACGGCTCTCGCGCTGGATCGAAGAGAGGCAGATCACATCTGATCGCCTCACGCGGATCTATCTGCAGCGCATGGACGCGCTCGATTCGAAACTCCGATCGGTGATTACGAAGACGGCGGATCATGCGCTGGCGCAAGCGAAGCACGCCGACGCCGAGATTGCGGCCGGGCGGTACCGCGGCCCCCTGCACGGGATTCCGTACGGCGTGAAGGACCTGCTCGACACGCGCGGCATCGCCACCACGTACGGCGCCGAGCCGTTTCGCACGCGTGTGCCTGCCGCTGACTCCACGGTCGTGCGCCGGCTCACCGACGCGGGCGCGGTGCTCGTTGCGAAGCTGAGCCTTGGCGCGTTGGCGCTCAACGACATCTGGTTTGGCGGGCAGACGATGAATCCGTGGGTCCTCGAGGAGGGTGCGTCGGGATCCAGCGCTGGCCCGGGCGCGGCAACGGCCGCCGGACTGGTCGGCTTCTCGATCGGAAGCGAGACCGGAGGCAGCATCATCGCGCCCGCGATGCGCTGCGGCGTCACCGGGCTGCGTCCCACGTTCGGCCGAGTGCCCCGGTCAGGCGCCATGACGCTGTGCTGGTCGCTCGACAAGCTCGGTCCGATGACGCGCAGCGTGGAAGACGCGATGCTTGTCCTGCGCGCCATCTCCGGTCCAGACCCCGGAGACGTCTCGAGCGTGCCGTGCCACTTTGATTTCGACGTCACCGCGCCGGTCGACGGACTGCGCGTCGGCTACTTCCCCAGCTGGATGAACGAGAGTCCCGCCACCGAGGTCGATCGGGCGGCGCTCGATCTGGTGAAGAAGCTCGGGATGAGCGCACGGGAAGTGACGCTGCCGGACTGGCCGTTTGGTTCGCTGCAGCACGTGCTCTTCAGCGAGGCGGCCGCGGCGTTCGAAGAACTGACGCTCAGCAACGGCGTGGATCAGATGAAAGCGCAGATGCCCGACGCGTGGCCGAACCTGTTCCGCGGAGCGCGATTCCTGTCCGCCGTGGACTTCGTGCAGGCCGATCGCCTGCGGCGACGCGTGGCCGGAGAGATGGCGCGCATCTTCGGCGAAGTAGACCTGCTGATGGTGCCGTCGCTGCGCGACGAGATGCTGACGATTGGCAACTTCACCGGCCACCCGTCGTTGACGTTCCGTGCCGGCTTCGTGGAGGTGTCGGAGGCTCGCAGCGACTGGGCACCCGATCCGGCGAATCCGCTCCCGAGATTTTCACCGCCGCGGCGCGTCCCGCATGGCGTGACGCTCGTCGGGCGGCTCTTCGATGAAGGGACGATCGGCCGTGTCGGCGTGGCGATGGAAGGCGCGCTGGACGTGATGCACGAGCGACCCGAGGGGTTCTGAGGAAGGCCTCGCGATCAAACGTCACACGTCGAGATGCAGCCGCACCACGGGGCCGTGTAGATTCTCGGTCCCGATCGCGACGTACAGCTCGCGCTCCGCAATCGAGACGCTAAGGGCGACACGCCGATCGAGGCGCGCGACCAGGGCGCTGACGAGCGCGCGATCAATCGTGTACAGCTCCAGCGTGTCCGCTCGATGAATCTTTTCGCCGGCGAGCCGATTGCGGAATTGCCGCGGGTCTTGTGAGTGTAGGCGACGACGCGTCTCGCGGCTTTCGATGCCTTGTGCAGCCGGGCGGCATCCGGCGTCCCGACATCGATCCATGTGTCGACGGCCCCGGTCGGATCGCGGACGACCATCGCGGCCTCGTCGGGGTCCGATATTCCACGCGAGAAGACGAGACCGTCCACGAACTCGAGGAGAAACGCGAGCAGGCGCGCGATGAGGTGATCCGCGGATTCGGACGGATGACGAGCGACGCGCAGGGCAAGCGATTCGTACACGCCGCCATCGCTGTCAGCGAGCTCGATGTCAAAGTGGTAGATGGTCGCCATGCTACGGCGAGGCGGGCACGTCGGCGGGCGCGCCCGTCAGCAGCCGGTTCTTCGGCGTAATGTCGGGATGCGCTGTGTCCAGATGTGATACCCCTGACTTGCGAGGCGGCGGGCTCGCACGACGTCGATCGCGAGCGCATGGTCCAGCCATCCGGAGAGCGCGCCGGCGTCGCAGACACCGACGTCGTGACAACACGGCAACACCGCCACGCGCGCACGCGCGATCGTCACGAGTTTGAGCACGACATCCGTCAGGCCACCACATGCATGAACGGATACGACAATGTCTCCCGGCAGAATCTCGATGGCATCCACCGGACTTGCAACGAACGTGAGGCGTCCGGCCAGCCGTGGCCAACGTTCGACAAGCGCTTAGTGCAACGTCGCGGCCGAGGGCGGCCCACGGCGTCGACCGCCAGCGCACACGGCGACGTGTCATCGAGGATCAGCATCAATTGCGCGAGCAGCCCGTGACCCGCGGCGAGATCGACGATGCGGCCGCCGCGAAACAGCCGGCGCACACGGCGCGCGGTCTCCCATGCTTCATACAGCTCTTTGCGTGGAAGACACCCGGCACGGCAGGCGGCGCGGCCGACGCGATCGAGGAGCGTTTCACCTGGAAAGCGCGCAAGATCTCGATCGGTGAGCCGTCCACGTGACGAGCGGGAGAAGGGCACGGGCAAGAATAGTACAAAGTCGCTCAAGTGGAGCACGACGGCGGACGCACTGCGGCGGGAGCGTGCGACGTATCTACCGGTCAGGCGTAATCCGCAAGCGCTTCAGCTTATGTCTCAGCACACGGTTCCAGTACATGACCGCTCCTGACATCGCCAGCAGAGGCAGCACCAAACCGACGGTGGCCCAAATGAACTTGACCGCCAGGCCCCACGAGGTTCCAAAGTGCAGTGGAATCTGCAACCAGATCAGCCAATCACCCAGGCTTTCGTTCACGCCGTATCGCCATGTCGCGAGATGCTCTCCCGTGTAGGGATTGAAGTACACCGTATCCTCGTATTCACGGCCAGTGCCGCGGGAGCGACGCATGATCACTTCAAGTGGCGCCCGCCTGCTAAAGGGAAAGAAGATGCCGCTCCATGTCGTGCCGGGATCGAGAAGGGACGCGCGTGCGATGAGAGCATCCAGATCAGGCGGAGCGACGCCGGCGCTTGGCGTGGCGACGACGGTCGGGGGGCGGGCTGAAATGACGGGCGACCACCGATTGACCAGTTCGAACACCTGACGCGTCCAGGCGAAGTACATCCCGCTGACCGCCCAGAGCAAAAGCAGCACAAGGGCCCAGAAGCCCGCAGCCCTGTGGAGGTCGAAATTGATCCTGCGCCAACCGAACCGGAAGTCCACCCTGAGTGCGCGCCGCCAGTTGCCGACGCCCGGCCACCAGTTCACCAGCCCGGTCGCGGCCAGCAACAGGAGAAACACTGCGCCAACTCCGTTCCACACGCGGCCGCTCCCACCGATTAACAACGTTTCGTGCAACTGGCGCACGAATGCCAGCCACGCGGCTGACCGCGGCAACGGCCCCAGAACGTCGCCGGTCGCGGGATCGCACGCAAGGATCAGACGCCCTCGGCCGCCCAGCGTCGCGACGAAGGTCGGATTGAATGGATTCGGCGCCGCGAGCGAAACGATTCTCATCGCGGGATAGAGTTCGTTGACCCGAGCGATGACCGTGCTTGCACTCGCAGGCGACGCCGTTCTCAACTCGCGCCAATGTGCGGGAACGCGACGGGCGTCTAATTCCTGACGAAAGACCAGCACCGATCCGGTCAGCCCCATGATCGCCATGTAGAGCCCGACGATGATGCCGACCCAGAGATGAATCTGGAAAATCGTTCGCCGGAGAAGGACCGTTTGAGGTCGACGGAAATAGCGTCGAAGAAGACTCAATTGCGGGCGAAGACTTGTTTGGAGTGGACCGAGCGGCCGGCCTGCGTGGCGTCGGATTCGCTGATGAGCGTCTTTCCGTCGGCGGAAATGGTGATCTTCCCCTGGGTATCGGGCTTGTTCGGTCCCTTCATCGTGAGTAGGTACTGGCCCGGTCCGCTGCGCGTCATCTGAATGGTCCCGACTCTCTGGTTATTCCCGTCCATGATTTCCGCGCCGGAACCGTCCAACCGCAGTGTGTACATAATGGTCACGAAATAGACGTCAGGCATGGGGACAGAAAATGCAAACCGCAATCGATCCCCAGCAGCCTGGGAAATCTGCAAAGCGAGGGGGTCGAACTCGGCCGCTGTGCCGTTGATTTCCTGACGCTGCAGGCGCCACAGCCCAACCAACGGTTCTGCCGCCCATAACGGCGACGCGGCCATGGTCAGGCCGATAGACAACACGATCGCCCGAGCGACGTGCTTCATGTCGCGCTATTTTGCCGTATTTTTACGGACGACTGCCCTTTCACATCTGGCGAATCGCGCGGACCCGGCGCGGGAAGTCCTTGTCGTCGTAGTGCTGCCGGCCCGCATCCGCAAAATCGACGTGATGTGCCATGCCGGCCGTCGCCTGCGTTGACGCCCAGTAGCTGACGTTGTCGGGCGCGCTCCCGTCAACGAAGCGGCCGAGGCCCGCCGCTCTCAAGGACCGATACATCGTCGCGAGCTCGTCGCGCGACGGCAGGAACCAGCCGCGGACGCCGTCGACAGACAGGCGTTCGGCGCCACCGTCTGGAAGTGCAACTTGACAAAGTCGCACGCGAACGCCACGTGATCAGCGATCGTTCGGGGGATCTGATCGCGATCGATGAAGTTCGTCGACTGCCCCTTCGCGCCGTTCGACACGTCGATGAGCGTGATGCGGGCCTCGTCGAACAGCTTCTTGAGCCTTAGCGGGTCGCTGCGATATTTCTCTATCTGCTGCGGGTACGGCTCGATGCCCTGCAAGCCCAGCGCGGCGATCCGTTTGATCGCCCACTCGATCTCGTGATGCTCGCTCCATACCCACGATCTCAATATCGCGTGCGCCGCCGCGTTCCTTGAGCGTCACGCGCAAACGAGCGCCGACAGCAAGGATGGTGTCCTTGTGTTCCGGCAAGCTTATCAAATCGCAGAGGGAGCCGATGCGTGCACTCGAGAGCGCTCTCGTCGTTCCCGGTGGCGAAACGCCTGGGGCGTTTCGCGATGCCATCGCCTGAATGCTCTGTTGAAGGCGGCGGGCTCTGAATAGCCAAGCAGATAGGCGACCTCGCCAATCGACAGCAGCGAATCCGCCAGATGGCGCTCGGCGGTGTCCCTACGCGCATGATCGAGCAACTGCTGATAAGAGGAGCCTGCCGCTGCCAGGCGTCGCTGAGCAGACCGCCTAACACCGGGTCGCGTCGCCGAAGCGGCAGCGCCCAGGTCTCGCGCGCCAACGCCCACCCGTTCCACGACGCTCCCGTGTGCACTGGGCAACCGAGCACCCGTTCCATCTCGACAACATCGTCGGGCGTGTGGCTGAAGCTCGCGTACGCGGCATGGAACTGGCCTTCCGTCTCCTCGCGAAAATGCAGCAGGTTAATCGTCACGCTGAACTCCGCCGAGAGCGGGGTGTCACGACCCTCAAATACCACGCGGATCGGATCCTCACCCTCGCGGTATGCAGCGATGAACCGCGGGATCATCCACGGTGGTGACGCGTTCGCCAATCGAAATGGGTTCGTTCCGGCAGACGCGCCGCGCTTCCAGCAACTGCCGGATCCCTCAACGCGCAGCCGCTACAGTGACGAACAGCTGTATGCGCTTGCCCGGTATCTGTATTCCCTTCTGCCGCCGCCGAATCCGAACCGGTTCGACGCAGTTGCCGCGCGAGGGCGGCAACTATTAGAGCGAAGGCTGCGTGACGTGTCATACGCCGCCGCTCGACACGAATAACAAGCTCACGCCCGCCGACGGCTTCACGATCCCGCCCGACCATCGACAAAAGTACGACATCCTGCCGATCTCGGTGGGAACCGATCCCGACCTGACACTCAAGACGCGCCGCGGCACCGGATATTACAAAGTCCCCTCGCTGAAGGGTGTGTGGTATCGCAGCATGTTCGGGCACAGCGGCTGGTGTGCGACGCTCGAGGATTGGTTCGATCCGCGTCGTGTGCGCGACGACTATCTGCCGACCGGGTGGAAGCCCCACGATCGACCCACCTACGCCGTCAAAGGACACTCGTATGGATTGAACCTGTCGGATGAGGACCGTCGTGCCCTGATCGCGTTTCTCAAGACGTTGTAAGCGCCCCGATGACTGTTCGAGCCGGAACCGCGCTCAGTCAAGGAGTTCGCAACGATGCGCCTGACCGCGGCCGGATTCACGCTGCTGGCCTATGGCACACTCTGCAGTCATCGACTCGTTCACAGGTGGACCGGCTTCGCGCCGGACATTCCGCGGACCTGGGACGACGAGGCGATCGCGACGCTCGAGGATTGGTTCGATCCGCATCGTGTGCGCGACGACTATGTGCCGACTGGAGACCGTACGGACGACAGACGTTCGCATCGAGAGGACATCAGTATGGGCTAACGCTGCCGGACCCGGATCGGCGCGCTCTCATCGCGTTCCTGAAGACTTTGTAGAAACCAGATTGAATCTCCATCCGCGGGCATCGTCTGCGTTTCGTCAAGCGGCCGTGGCGGCCTCGGCTGCGCGTTCTTCTGTGTTCGCAGAGTTGAATGGCTCAGTATGGAGTTCAAGCTTGCTTCTTAACCAGTACCGCGCACTGATCCATCCTGTCACATCGATTGACCTCGGCGGGCCGCCACATCGGCGTCAAGTCTTTCTCACGTGAACACATACGCACGCAGGCTGAACCACATCAGAGCGCCCGGAGAAACGCAAGAAGATCCGATCGCTCCTGCGGCGTGAGCGCGAGATGGAACCGGCTCTCGTAGAAGTCGATGACCTCGTCAAGGGTTGCGGCGGACCCATTGTGGAAGTAGGGCGCCCGCGCCGCGAGCGCACGCAGAATCGGCCCTTTGAACCTCCCGATGTCGGCCCATTTGCCTGTGATCATCGCCCGGCCGGGATCCGTCGTCTGGACCGTTTCGCCGGTGGAGATGCGCCGCAGCGTATACAGCGGCATGTTGGCTGTACGACGCGCGGCGTCGGTCAATCCGAGGTTGAGCGGCGCCTTGACCGAATGATTGCCCGCGTTCGGCGTGTCGTGGCAGGTGGTGCACGTGCCGATGAAGGGATCGGGCACCGTCACGCCGTTCGGGAACGTCTGGTTGTTCAGCCCGGCGACTGCGGCGATGACGATCGGCTTGGCATTGAAGATCTCCTGGCCGAGCGCGATGGCGCGGCGCGCCCGGCGGATGTCGCGCCCCGGGCCCGGCGCGTTCATCCACGCGTTGAACAGCGTGAATGCACGAGAGTCGAATGGCGCGCCTGTCGGATTCAATCCGACCGGGTCGTTGATCCCGAGGAAGAACGGCTCGACCGACAGCGCGACCGGTCCTCCGCTTGCGCCGTCCGCCTGCAACCGTCCCGCATCGTCGCTCACGGCCTGCGCGGTGAACAACGCCGTCTCGAACGCGACGATCGCCTGCTTTTCCTGATCGGTCAGATGCCGAGCGGCCTGCGCGTGTCCCATTGTCGCATCGTCGGCCTGCTGCGCCAGGTCCTGCAAAATCGTGGTCGTGGGAGATGATTCGCGGCCGTCCCACATCACCGCGCTGAGGAACTTGAGGTTCGTCGCGGGCAGCGGTCGCCGGTATGCCGACACGGAGGTCCGCGGCGCGTTGCAGCTGTACGGATCGTCCACCTCGTCTACAGTGAACTCAGCGCCGGACGGCACCTCGAGACCGACTCGGATGAGGCCGCGCGCGAGCAGCAGACTGAAGGCGTTCCGGCGCACTCGCATCGTGCCGATGTCGGCGTCCTCGCAGTTGGATCCGTCGTTGTTGCGAAAAATCGGGTCGAGGCCTCGCGATTCGACGAAGCGCCGCTGCACGTCTTGAGATGTGATGGTCCAGCCCTGATCCGGCCGATGACACGTGGAGCATGCGCGGCCGTTGGTACCCAGATCCCTGAAGAAGGGGTTGTCGACGTCGAAGACGCCGTTCGTCGTCAACGTGCGCAGTTGGCCGAACGGATCGCGCGACGCGATGAGGTTGTCGGCGCGATCCGCTATTGCGGAACGGCCCACCAGAGTCACTGCTGTCACCATCGCGCACGCGAGCACAGGGATCGCTACGTTTGTGAAGCATCGACGCGACATGTTCTTGACCTCCCGGCCCGATCTGTGTGAGCCGACCCCTTTGGAAGTTGCTGCCGCCAGGGACGACAGGTATCCTGTGCTCCGCAAGGGTCGACGCTGCGGCAGATCAGCTATTGAATTAAGGCGTCGTCCAATGGCAAAGGTGCTCACTCGTCGTGGCTCACCCGACGTCACAGAGCTGCTGGTCGCTTGGAGCAACGGCGACGACGGCGCACTGCAGGCGCTGACGCCGCTCATCGAACGAGAGCTCCACCGGCTGGCTGCGGCCTATATGGCCCGCGAGCGGCCCGGTCACCTGCTGCAACCGACCGCTCTCGTCAACGAGGCCTATCTGCGCCTGATCGATTGGAAGCAGGTGCGCTGGCAGAACCGCGCGCATTTTTTCGGCGTGGCGGCGCAGATGATGCGTCACGTCCTCGTCGACATCGCTCGGGCACATATGCGCGACAAGCGCGGCGGGCGGGACGCGTTGCAGGTCTCGCTGTCGGATGCGAAGAATTTCCCGACGGAACGTCCAACCGATCTCGTCGACCTCGACGATGCGTTGAAGACGCTGGCCAGGCTCGACGCGCGGCACGCCCGCGTTGTCGAGCTGCGGTTCTTCGGGGGACTCAGTCACGAGGAAACGGCACACGTCCTCAACGTGTCGGTGTCGACGGTTCGGCGGGACTGGCGCCTCGCCAAGGCGTGGCTGTTCCGCGAGCTGCACGGGCGAGGCCGACGTTGACGCCCGAGCGGTACGCCAGGATCGCCGAGCTGTATCACAAGGCGCTCGAGCGGCCGCGCGAGCAGCGCGCCAGTTTCCTGGGCGAGGCGTGCGAGGATGATGTGACACTACGGGAAGAGGTCGCATCGCTGCTCGCGGCGGACGAGGCCGCTTCGGGATTCATCGAAACACCGGCGATTGCCGTCGCGGCGGCACACCTCGCAGGCGACCATCAGCCACTGGCCCCCGGCGTCATGGTGGGTCCATATCAGGTTCAGGAGCTGCTGGGCCGTGGCGGAATGGGCGACGTGTATCGGGCGCACGATCCGCGGCTCGGCCGCGACGTCGCCCTGAAGCTGCTGCCACCGCCGTTTGCCAGCGACAGCGAGCGCCTCGCACGATTCGAACGCGAAGCACGTCTCCTCGCCGCACTGAATCATCCGAACATCGCGGCGCTGTATGGAATCGAGGAGTCAGGCGGGCAGCGCATCCTCGTCTTGGAGCTCGTCAACGGCGCGACGCTCGACAAACGGCTGTCGGCAGGGCCGATTCCTGTGCCCGAGGCGCTCGATATCGCGTTGCAGATCGTCGAGGCCCTCGGAGCCGCGCACGATCACGGGATCGTCCACCGCGATCTCAAGCCGGCCAACATCGCGATTCGGCCGGATGGCGTGGCAAAAGTGCTCGATTTCGGTTTGGCCAAGGCGGTCGACCCTCACAGCGAAGGCGCGCTGAGTATCAGCGAATTCAGCCACATGCCTCGCGTCATCGGCACGGCGCCGTACATGAGTCCCGAGCAGGCGCGCGGAGATGCTGGGGATCAGCGGATCGATATCTGGGCCTTTGGTTGCGTGCTGTACGAGATGCTCACCGGCTGCCGCGCCTTCGATGGTGAGACGCGATCCGATGTGATCGCTGCCGTCATCGAGCGCGCGCCGGACTGGGATGCCCTGCCACCCACGACTCCTGTGGTGATTCGACGACTGATGCGGCGGTGCCTGGAAAAGGAGCCGCGCGACCGTCTGCGGCACATTGCGGATGCTCGTCTCGAGGTCCGAGAAGCGATCGCATCGCCGGAAACCTCACCCGCGCCGAGTCGGGTACGGCGGCGTTGGGTCGCGGCCGCGGCTTTCGCCGCGGTCTTTCTGATAGGGCTCGTGAGCTGGTCGCTGTTGCGGTCCGCCCCGAACGTGTCGTCGCCAGTCACGCGCTTCTCGATCCCGGTGCGGCTCGCCGCGAGTTATGGAGGGAGGTTGGTGGCCATCTCGCCCAACGGCTCCAGGCTGGTGTATCCGTCTGATCGCGGAATCACCGTTCGCTCGCGCGATCGGCTGGGCGGAGACGACGTGTCGGTGCCGGTGGATTTCGCACGCGCGCCATTCTTCTCGCCGGACGGCGACTGGGTCGGTTATACCGATGGCGAAGCGCTCTACAAGATACCGGTCACTGGCGGGACACCGATCTTCATCGCGGAGGTAGGCGAAGCGGCCCTCGCCAGCTGGAGCACCGATGGCATCGTCGTCGCCGACGTCGGCGGTCTGTCGCGCGTGTCGGCGAACGGCGGAGCACCCGAACGGCTGCCGATGCCGCCACTCGATCCCGGCGAGCAGGCGGCGTATCCCGAACTGCTTCCCGGAGGACACGCGATCCTGTTCACGGTGCTGCCGACGCGCAGCAGCACGGTCGGATCCTCAGCCGTGATGCCCGGTACGCGGGTCGAGGTTCTGAACCTCGACAGCGGCACGCGGAAGATTCTGGTGCGCGGCGGCGGGCGTGGACACTACGTCTCGACCGGATACCTCGTCTACGCAAGCCTCACGTCGCTGTATGCGGTGTCGTTCAGCCTGAAACGTCTCGAGATGCGTGGCGACCCGATTCAGGTCGCGTCGGATGTGAGCGGTGGCGAGTTTGCTGTGTCCGACGAGGGCACGCTCGCGTATCTCTCGGGTGGCGGTGAGAGGCTGTCAACGCTCGTATGGACCGACAGAGAAGGCCACGAAGATCCGCTCGATGCGCCGCCTCGCCAGTACGTCTATCCGCGCCTGTCTCCCGATGGCACGCAGATCGCGCTCGATATCAGTTCCCCACCAGATCGGGATATCTGGATCTGGGACATCGGACGTCGCGCGCTCGAACGATTCACAGTCGATCCGGCGGCCAACCCGATCGGTGTGTGGAGTCCTGACGGCACACGGATCGCATTCGGAAGCGACCGCTTCGGGCCCACGCAACTCTATCTTCAACGAGCGGACAAGAGCGATGAGCCAACTCGTCTCCTCCAGAGCGATCGCCTCCAGATGCCGCTATCTTTTGCTCCAGATGGCAGACTGCTGTTCTCCGAGGAGGTCCCGAATCATCGGCGCGACATCCATGTGCTGTCGTTCGACGGGAGCCGTCGTGTCGAATCGCTGGTGCACAGCCCGGGACAGGACGGCAACGCAGAAGTATCGCCGGATGGACGATGGCTCGCCTATGACTCCGACGAATCGGGACAGTTCGAAGTCTACGTCAGGCCGTATCCCGACACCGACCGCGCACGGTGGCAAGTGTCGGTGGGCGGCGGCAAACAGCCCTTGTGGTCCAGAGATGGTCGAGAGCTGTTCTACCGAGACTTTGCCGGCACCCTGCTCTCGGTGCCTGTGACGGGCAACCCCACCTTCACGGCCGGACGACCGCAAAAGATTCTGGACAATCGCTCGTACTTGGGCGGTGGGCGATCGTTGACCGCGCGCACGTACGACGTGTCGCCTGATGGCCGGCGCTTTCTGCTCTTGAAGGCTCAATCCTCCGACACCACGTCGCTCGTCATCGTCGTGAACTGGACGGAAGAGTTGAAGCGGCGCACCCTGGCGCGCTGACGGTTGTTGAGTCACGCGTCCAACGCACAGGGACCGGTCACCGTGTGCCTCCGAGTTGAACGGAATAGCCGACCCTGTGGGCAGCGTTGACACTTTCGACGCTTTTTGCCGCCTTTCTCAATAGCGACCGACAGCGGTCGCTTGGAAAGGTGAGCGATGCGCAGCACAGGGCCGTGGAGATCCGTCTGTTTCGCGTGCGCGCTCCTCGGTGGCGCAGTCCCACCCGACGGAAGTCGGCTTCGGCCGGTCAGCGCGTTCGAGGCCGCCGTGATTCGCGACGGCCTGTGCGTGTCACCGACGCTGCGAGCACTCGCCGACCGCCTCGACACGTCCGACTTGACGGTCCACGTCAGCGTGAAGCGGTTTTCTGATCGGCGTCTGGCCGGAGGACTTCGGTTTCTCGCCGCGACGCCAACCGACCGGGCGCTGCAGATCGAAATCGCGTTTGGCCTCGATCGATACGCGCGAATCGCGATGCTCGGTCACGAGTTGCAGCACGCGGTCGAAGTGGCTGAGACGGCTCAGATCCGCGACCAGGAAAGTTTTCGGCGCTTCTATGCCTCACACGGCATCGTGAGTGCCATTGAGGGCAGTTATGAGACCGACGCCGCACGTCAGGCGGAAATCGTCATCCGGAAGGAACTCGCGCGGACATCGTTGCACCGCTGCCATTGAAAAAGTGGGCTGTACAGGTTGAGCCGATCGGCGTGCCGTGTGATGCGATCAAGGCATTCGAAGCTGAGGACGCGCCGAGCAAGAGGGGCGGATTCCCGGACAAGTCGTCGTCACCGATCCTCTCTATAGCCGGTCCGCACCGTAGCGCAACGAACGATCGGACGCAGTCATGTCCCGCCCCCCGGAACGCGGCGATCGATGACAAGGAGAAGAAGATGAAGTATAGGTTCTCGCGAAAGTCTATCGTTTCCTCCCTTCTAGTGATCGGGCTGGTCATCGTAGTTGCGAGGACGGCGCTGGCGCTGTCGAACGTCTCTTTCAAACTGGGAACCGTCGCCAGCTATGACTTCGGAGGGTACGGACCGGGATATCCGGTGCCGGGCACGATCCAGATCCACGCCTTCACGATGAATCCGGGCGACACGGTGCCCTGGCACTATCACAAGGGAGTGAGCTACGTGATCGTCGCCCGCGGTACCATCACCGAACATCACCTCGTCGGGCCGGATCAGTGCGCGTCGGAGGAAGCAACGGCCGGGAGCGCGTTTGTCGAATCGCCAGGCCTGGTGCATAGCGTGACCAACACTGGCAACGATGTCGCGATCGTCTGGTGGGCGACGATATTCCCGAAGAGCGATGGGATCGTTCATTTCAATCCCGAGTTCAAAGCCGGAGGCGTATACCTGGTAAACGCGTCGAATTGCAACTAAGGGTTGGTCTCGTTCGCCGATCGAGCGTTCGACGTTGAGAGCGGCCGCAACGCTCATTGAGTGAGAGAGGAAGTATCGATGGCCCGAAGTGCACCTCCGATGGAAATCGAGAGCGTCAAGCCGAAGCTGAAGGACACACCGCTTCATCGGGTCGACCACTGCGCCCACCACCCGAGAGACGTCGCGAGAGTTGCGGAGATTTTCCGCGAGTTCGGGAGACTGACCGGCGGGCGCCAGAAACCGAAATGCTCAAGAAAGACCGCTCTGTACTTGGGTGCGCACACCAGGGGTTTACCTAGCGGAGCGCTTCTCTGTATCCGGCCGGGATCGCGAATTCCGGCGCAATTCGGACGTGCTCGCAATTTGCTGCATGAATGCGATATCGAAAACGCTTCGTGCCCCGCGCCAAGAATGCCGGGGGTCGCGTTGCTGCAGCCGCGACAGCTGGCATCTGAACGCTGGACGTACGCGCACCAGGGCGTAGCTGCTCCCGGCGGGGTTATCGGATTTTCTGACCGTTGACGCGCGTCGCGGTTGCCGGATCGTTCCGGTTTTCGCGCCAGGTCGGGTGACTGAAGTGAATCACGAAGTCGCCGTTGTACGATACGACAGCGTTGTCGAACACGAGGGCGCCGACACGGCGCCAGTTGCGGAACGTGCGGCGCTCCTCGAGCGGCGTTCCGGTGGTGTCGCCTTCGTCGGTGAGTTCGACGTGGAAGGTGAGCTTCCGCTTTGGTGTGGGATCGCCGCGGTCGAAGATCTGCGCCATGATCTCGCCCCGGAAGTCGAGGTGGTCGCCTGCAATGCGCGGCTGATCCGCCGAGACGAGCAGCCGCATGAACTCGGGGGCCCGCGTCGGTTCGTTCACGGGCTTGCCCAACTCCGCGATTTGATACAACTGCCGGATCGTGGGCTTCTGGTCGACCTTGTCGAACGTCAGACCCGTCTGCAGCAGTGCCGGCGCGCCCAGCCCCCGCCGGGCCACCGTCGTATTGGGTGCGTTCCTCAGTTCGATGTCGTTGATGTACGCGGTGTCCTCCCCACCGATGTCGTCCTGTGTCATGAAGTTCGCCGTGCGCAGCGGCATGGCGTGATCCGGATCCGTCGTCGGGAAGAGCTTCCCGACCATCGAGAGCGATCGCGTCTGGCCGCGGCACGTATCCGTGCAGCACGTCGAATAGCGGGCGACGACGAGCGCGGTACGCCCTTTCGCGAAGTAGCCTGAGTAGCCGGTATCGGCGGTGATCTGCCACTGCCCGATCAGGCAGACGCCATTCGGGTGGACGAGCCGGCGGAAGCCCTTGCGGTCAGGACCCCAGCGCAGGTCCGCGCCCGAGTCGATGGTCCGTTCGCTGGCCTTGCGGAACTCTGGGCAGGCCACCATCGCCAGCGTCACGTCGTAGACCGGCATCGGCGGCTGCCCCGCACCGCCCCATACCTGCTGATACGGGTTGGCGAACAGCGCATCGACGACGTCGCGAAAGCGTGAGCCCGCGTACGCGCGGTCTTCGTCGGTGAATTGGGGTGTGCCGTAGTCCAACCCGGCGCTCATGGATGCGCATTTCAACGCTTCCGGGCACTTCTTTCAATACCTCTCGCCGAAATTCTCTGCAGCTCGTCGTCGATGCGCAGGCGACAGTCGACGACTGGCAAAACGTGTAGCTGAGGTTGGGTCGCCCCAGTCAGATCAGCCGCTGCCGCCCGCCCGCACGTCGTATCGGGATATCTCGTTCGGCAGATCGAAGAGAGGGACGGCGGCCGTAGTATCCAAAGTTCGCATTGAGCATTGCGGTGTCGAATGTCTTTCATAAGATTCGGCCGAGTGGCCGGTTCCCGGCATAGAATCGTGACCGCGGGTTTCTACATCCGAGACGCCCGACAAGTCTGGACCACGGGATACCAACGGGCGCGGCGGCCGCTAGGACGAGTTGAGATTCCGGATTAGGGGAATGTGTGCCGGAATCATGGTTGGGGTTCGCAGGCCGGAGTATCCATCGATATGCCGTTGCTGAGGATTCTCGTCGTCGAGGACTATGCGCCGTTCCGGCGTCTCATTTGTTCGGCGCTTCAACAACGGACGGACTTCCAGACGATCGAGGCGGCGGATGGGTTGGAGGCTGTTCAGAAGGCCGAGGAACTGCAGCCGGATTTAGTTCTGCTTGATATTAACTTGCCGACGCTGCATGGATTCGAGGTCGCTAAAAGGATCGGGAGGGTCGTCCCCCACGCAAGGCTTCTCTTTCTGAGCCAAGAGTCCTCGTCGGATATTGTGCGAGAGGCCTTTAGAGTGGGCGCCCATGGTTACATTCAGAAACTCCGTGCCGCGACTGATCTGCTGCCCGCGATAGACGCCGTGCTCGGAGGCCGACGATTCGTGAGTAGTAATGTCGCGCTGACCGAACTTGCCGATGATCCCGCCCCGCATCGTCACGAGATTCTCTTCTGTTCGGATGACGCAGCTATTGTCGACGTCCTTACTCGCTTTATTGCTGCCGCCCTGAACGTCGCCGATGCAGCGATCGTCTTGGTGACGGAGTCTCACCACCGAACGACTGCTTCAGGGATTACGCACGCAGGGCGTGGACATTGATGGCGCCATTGAGCGCGGAATGTACCTGTCATTCGATGCTGAGGAAGCCCCTGACCCCGTCCGATTTCTTGAAGCCGTCAATGGTGTGCGTGAGGCCGCCGCCAAAGCCGGGAAAGCACATCCCCGCGTGGCGTTTTGCGGGGAACGCGCAGGACGCTTATGGGCCGAAGGCAGAACGGCGGAGGCGGTTGAGCTCGAACAACTCTGTAGCGAACTCGCGCATGACGTCGACATTCTGTGCGCGTATCCGCTGCCGTACCAGAAAGACGATGAGGCGCTCAAGCGCATCTGCGCGGAGCACACCGCTGTTTCATCCAGGTAACCGTGGAACATGGAACAATGGCCAGAAAACTTCACAAACCCCAGCAGCCCTGAGCCACAGCCAGTGTGCCCGCTACAATGTGGGTCAAATCGTCCACCGGTGGGATCGAGGTCAACACACCCGGTAAGCATCAATCGTTGGAACTGAGGATCTTCCCGGCCCGCCCCCAGGGACCCTTCGACGGGCCTTTTCGTATGACGGCTCTGGGGGGCAGTCACATGTCACGACACAGCCGGCTCGCATCGTCACCGCTTGGTCTCGTCACGACCGCGGTGTTCGCGTTGGCGGTTTCGGAGTCGTGGGCGCAGAGCGCCAAGGATGAACACATGAACGTCGGTGGCCACCGGCTCCACGTGCGCGAATTGGGCACCGGCCACCCGGTCGTCGTCTTTGAGAATGGGATGGGCGAGGACCTGAGCACCTGGAAGGCGGTCCAGCCACGCATTGCCCAGCTCACCCGCACGTTGTCCTACGACCGGGCCGGGCTTGGACAGTCCGAGCCGTCTCCCTCCAAGCACGCCAGGGATGCGACGCAACTCGCTTTGGACCTTCGCGCCCTTCTGCGCGCGGCCCGCGTTCCCCGCCCGTACGTCCTCGTGGGCCATTCACTGGGTGGCGCCGTCGCGTAGATCTTTGCTCACGACTTTCCGGCCGACGTCGGAGGACTGGTGTTGGTCGACCCCGGTGACGGCCGGCTCGACACACTGCTGCGCGCGAAGCTCCCGCCTGACGTGTGGTCGGCCCGAGAAAAGGCGCTGGCCGAAGAAATGCCCACGCTTCCCGTGGCGGTCAGGAAGGAGTATGACGCGCTGGCGCTGAGTGGCGCCGAGGCCAGTCGGGCCTTCCCTCTGCCGCACATCCCCATCGTCCTCCTGACGGGCACGCAAAAGAACCCGGAGTTCCCGGGCAATCCCATCGAACAGGACCTGAAACTCCAGCTTCACAACGAGCTCGCCACGAAGGTGCCGGGCATTACACACGTGCTGGTGCCGGAATCGAGGCACTACATCCAGAACGACGCGCCCGACAAAGTGATCGGTGCAGTCCGGCAAGTGCTCAACGAGCTCGCGCGATCGCCAGGACAGATGGGCGGAATTCTCCCGGGGGTAGAGCCGCGTCTCAGGGCCTCGATAATCTACGTTGGTGGGTTCGATTTGCGTAAGGCGTTACCCGAAGTGGAGCCCATCAACTTCACCCCGCGCATTACCATTCCAACGCTGATGCTCAACGGCCGGTACGACATCTTCTACCCGGTTGAATGGCTGTCAGGAATCGATGTTCCGCCTTCTTGGTGCTTCGACCGAGGACAAGCGCCGCGTCGTCTACGAAACAGGCCACAACGTCCCCCGCCCCGAGCTGATCAAGGAGACGCTGAATTGGCTGGACAAGTACCTGGGCCCGGTCAACCGCTAGAGGTTGGGTCATACTTGCGCGGCGCCGCGACGAACTGTCCGAGAAACCCATAACTTTGAAGTTTGAATCGCACCGGGACTGGATTTCTTCTATCCCATCGGAACAAATTCCGCCCACCCCCATCCCGGTGGGTCCCTCAGTATGTCGCGGCACGCGGATCTTGGAGCCACAGATCAGCCTGGTGCGCCCCGATCCCTGATCGCTGCCCCGCTAGCGTTATTGCCTGAAACCCGGCAACGTCGATTGGCCTTGCGCCGTTCCCCTGTCATTTGCGTCCCAGCGCGGCACCTCTGATGCAGCAGTCTCGACGACGGTGATCTATGCGACGGCTCTTCGGCGTACGCGCCTCTGCGCTGCTTGTTTACACGGGAATGAGTCTCACATTGCTCGTTGCGCTCACGGCCACGGCCCATGCGCAATCGGCGTGGGTGCCCACCGACCTCGGGACGCTCGGCGGAGTGGACAGCTCCGGCAACGGCATCAATGACGTCGGCCAAGTGGTCGGCGGGAGTCGTACGGCGAGCGGCGACTACCATGCGTTTGTGTGGACGGCTGCCGGAGGGATGGTGGACCTTGGCACGCTCGGCGGCAGCACGAGTGTGGCGTGGGGTATCAACAACCTCGGACAGGCGGTGGGCTATAGCACCGTGGCCAGCGGCGACTCCCATGCGTTTGTGTGGACGGCCGTTGGCGGGATGGTGGACCTCGGGACGCTCGGCGGGACCAATAGCTCCGCCAACGGCATCAGTGACACCGACGCCGGACAGGTGGTCGGCTCTAGCACTACGGCGGATGGCGACGACCATGCGTTCTTGTGGACCGCAGGGGGCGGGATGGTGGACCTCGGCTTGGGCGGGGCGTGGGATATCAACAACAACGCCGGGCAGGTGGTCGGCGCGAGCGGACACGCGTTCCTGTGGACCGCTGCCGATGGCCGGACTGATCTCGGCGCGCTCTGGCCCAGCAGGGGCAGCGGAGCGTACAGCATCAATGATGTCGCGCAGGTGGTGGGCTACAGCGGAACGGCCAGCGGCGCGACTCACGCGTTTCTGTGGACGGCGGCCGGCGGCATGCGTGACCTTGGCACCCTCGGCGGCAGCACGAGTGTGGCATGGGGTATCAACAATGCCGGGTGGGCGGTGGGCACGAGTGGCATCTCGACCGGCGGGGATCACGCGTTTCTGTGGATGGCGACCCGCGGGATGGTGGACCTCGGCACGCTCGGCGGACCAACCAGCTCGGCCTACGGCATCAACAACGCCGGACAGGTGGTTGGCTCGAGTAACACGACGGCGAGCAGCGCCCTCCACGCGGTCCTGTGGACGAGACGCATCTCGCTCGACGTCGATGGGGACGGGCGAACGGATCGCACGATTTTCCGGCCCTCGACGGGTGTGTGGTTTTCGGCCCTGAGCGGCGGCGCAGCCACAGGGACGTTCTGGGGCGACTCGACGGATGTGGATGTGCTCGCGGACTACGACGGCGACGGCGTCGCGGACCTCACGGTCTGGCGGCCCTCCACGGGGCAGTGGTGGATCCGGCAATCAAAGACCGGCACGACTCGAGTCGACACGTGGGGTGCGCCCGGCGATGTGCCGCTCGCCGGCGACGTGGACGGGGATCGGAAAGCGGACCTGATCATCTACCGCCCCAGCGTGGGGCAATGGTGGGCGAAGCTGTCGACCGGCGGTGTCCTCATGGCGAACTGGGGCCTGAGCACGGACGTGCCGGTGCTCGGCGACTTCGATGGCGATGGCAGGACGGACTTTGCCGTCTACCGGCCGAGCACGGGCGAGTGGTGGCTGGCCTTGCAGACCGAGAGTACGCTGGTCGTGTCCTGGGGCGTGTTCACCACGGATGTTCCGGTCCAGGGGGACTTTGATGGCGACGGGCAGGCCGATGTCGCCATCTTCCGGCCGAGCACGAGCGAGTGGTGGATCCGGCAGTCGAGCGGCGGCACGCGCATCGTATATTGGGGGGTGCCCGGTGACATCCCGGTCGCCGGCGACTCGGATGGCGATGGACGCAGCGACTGCAGGATCTGGCGACCGTCCACGGGACAGTGGTTCACACGGAATGCGACGGGCGTCCCGTCCGCGTCCTCGCTCCTCTGGGGCGTGGCGGGCGATAAGCCCGTGGGCCGCCTCCCCGGGTCGTAGGGGTGGGTGCTGCCCTGCCCCAATTTCAGGAGTGGCAACGTGAGGCCCGCGAGGAAATCCAATCGCGGGATCGTGAACGACTGCGTGCTATGCGCTCGCGTCGCCCTGCTCTATAAAGGCCCGCCGGTCCTTCGCCCATTCCACCGCGGATTCACGCGCCCGAATCGTGCGATCGCCGTCCTGCACCTCCGTGAACCGCTGTCCGATGACGAAGTCGACGGGGTCAAAGATCTGCGCCTCGACGCCCCATTGGCCGCGATCGCGGAGTTCCACGCGATAGAACTTCTTCGTTCTCTCCACGTAGAACTCGTCGACTACCTCACCCGGTTGCGGTTGTCGGGCCTTCCGGGGCCGCGCGTTGTGGACGTAGGGGCTGTCGCTGAAGCCGTCTTCGCTCATTGCACGAATCGTATCCGACGTGGTGACAAGTGGGGTCATCGCATCGCACTTAATCGCCTACAAACCAAGGCCCTGGAAACGACCGAGTCGCCGTCTCAGGCATAATCGCACGCCGTGCCGTGGCGCGTCCCCCAACCGATGCTGGCCCTCCTCGCCGAGAAGCTCCCGACGGGTCCGGAGTGGTCCTATGAGGTGAAATGGGACGGGTACCGGTGTCTCGCGGAGAAAACAGGCGGACGTATCATCCTCCACTCGAGACGCGCCACTCACGGCACGAACTATCCGAGTGTGACGGCTGCGATCGCCGCGCTGAAGGCGGACCGCGTCGTCCTGGATGGCGAGATCGTGGCGCTTGGCCCCGACGGTCGGCCTTCCTTTCAGGCACTGCAACATCGAAACGCATCGAAGGACTTCGCTGTGGTCTATTACGCGTTCGATCTCCTGCGCCTGGGCGACCGAGACCTCATTCGGGAACCGCTCCAAATCCGGCGCCAGGTGCTCGCGCCACTCGTGCGCGGAAGCGCGGTCTTGTTGTCGGACGCCTTACCAGGGACGCCCGCGCAGATTGAGCGATCGGTCCGCGCGCTTGGTCTCGAGGGCGTCATCGCCAAGCGGGTCGACTCTCGCTACGAGCCTGGGCAGCGATCAAACGCGTGGGTCAAAGTGAAATTCCAACCGAGCCAGGACTTCGTGATTGGCGGATTCTTGCCAGACAGAAACCGGGTCGAGTCCTTGATTGTCGGTGTGTACGACGGCCGGAAACTGATCGCCACGGGGAACGTGCGCGCCGGCCTCACGGTGCCGCTCCGTCGGCAGCTCTTCGCCGTGCTGCAGCCGCTGAAGACGGCGCGCTGCCCCTTCGCGAACTTGCCCAACGTGCGTAAGTCACATTGGTACGAAGGCATCACCGCCGAGGACATGACAAAGATAACGTGGCTGAAGCCGAAGGTGGTCGCCGAGTTCGCGTTCACGGAGTGGACCGCAGAACGGTTGCTCCGCCATGCTCGGTACGTCGATCTTCGGCCGGACGTCGCGGCTAAATCAGTCGGCAGGCGTGATCTCGAAGACGTGAATCGATGAAATACCCGACTAGGAGCGGTGGTGCAAGTCGGTCAGCTAGGCCAGAACCTGCGGCGGTCTGGCGCAGGCATCGGTGCAGTGTCAATTGGTCTTCGACCATTTCTAGCGATCCTACGGCCTTGGAAAGACCCGATGCCCGATGGCCATATGCACTTTCGCCCCGATCTGTGGGTAACACATGGGTAACAAATAGTGGTTTCTCGCATTCGAAGAAGTGCAGTGCATCCAGGTCGCCGCTGCGGTCCGTAACACGCTACAGCGCTGACAGATATCTGAATGGGCTCGGGTCAGCTTTCCTTGGGTTCAACGTGCACGAATGTGACGCGAGTCAGGTGAGTAATAGTTAGGTGGGGCGAAGGATTGGTCGGGATGGCGGGATTCGAACCCGCGCCCCCCTGACCCCCAGCGAGTTTCTATTGGTTTTTCAACACCGGTCAGGACTGTTCAGCGACGTTCGAACGAGCCGCAGCCAAAGGCCTTGGACCTGCGGTGAGCCGTTCATCGCGTGTCAGCCCTTTTCAGTGAGTGCCGACTATTTGTTACCCCCGTGTTACCCAGGAATCTGGCATTTCTTCGCGCCGCCAAACTGACGATACGACGGGCCAGCCAACACGTCGATCAACGTGGAACTCTTACCATTGGAACTTGCCGCCTATACGCGCCACACGCGGCGGTGTGATTGCGACCGGGCGCAAAAACGCGCTGCCGGAGCTCTTCGTGAGGTCCTGCTCCGCGTTGTTGTTGAAGATGTTGTAGACGTCGAAGAATCCGGTGAGACGGGTCGTTCCGATGCGGAATATCTTCTCCGATCGAATGTCGATGATATTCAGGTTCGGCGTGCGCTCCGCGTTGAACGGCTCCGAAAGGACTGTGGCGTTCCCGTAGTTCAGCGCCGTCACGAACGTTCGCCCGAACGGCACGCCCGATTGGTGGCGATAGACGGGCGTGAGGCGCACGCCGGCGGGCAGGCTGAACGTCGCATTGATCTTCCCCTGCCAGGTCTTGTAGATGTTCAGACCGTCGTTCGTGTTGATGAGCGAATTCGGCGAGTACGCCGCGCCTCCCGCGAGGTTGGTCTCATGACTCCAGGTTTCGGCGAAGCTGGCCAGCATAGACCAGCCTTTGCTCTCGCGCCGCGTCGCCGTCACCTCCCAGGTGTAGTAGTCGCTGTTGGCGTTGGGCAGGTTCTGCGTAATGTTCACTGGCGGCAGGGTCGTGTTGGCTGCAGCGAGATTGTACGCCGTGAACGTTGCGCCGTCATCCGCCGTGCCGGCGCGCCCGTCGGGCCCGGGATCTCGAATCGAGACCGGGACGTTGAACGCGTCGAACGGCCGGTTCGCATTTACGGTCGCACGGACCTGGCGGCGTCCGTTCCACACGAACCCGGTGCGGATGCCGAAATTTGCCGCTAGTTCCCTCTCGAAATACGTCGTCGCCTGGCGCGTATAGGTATTCTGAAGCCCCGGATCGAGCGCAGTCGATGTAGAACCTCCCGAGACGCCGAGGAGCGCGCCTTCTTCGCCAGGATCCCACACGCCGTTTCGGTTGAGATCGGTGGTCCAGCGGTACTGTCGGTACCACGTGGACGCGTTGGGGTTGATGCTGCTCGCGAAATCGGCGCCGGGATACAGCCAGAACTGCCCGTAGCTGGCCTTGACGAGCGTGCGCCCGTCGCCGGTGAGATCGTAGCTGATGCCGAGCCGCGGCCCCCAGTTGTTGGCCCACGTGATCACGTTGCCCACTTCTGCGAACGTGGTGCCGGCCGGCCCTGTCTGAGCCGGCAGAAATGCCTGCTGGCGGTCCCACCTGAGTCCCAGATTGAGCGTGACACGCCGGTTGACCTGCCAGGTGTCGTTGGCGTACAGCGCGTCGCTCAGCACGCCACTCTGAGAATTCGAGGGTGACAGATACACGTACGCCTGAGACGGCGCGTTGTTGTTGAACAGCGACAGCGCGTTGGTGGCGCTGGTAAAGCCGGAGAACGGGTTCTTGACCATGTCGCGCATGATCTCGCCGCCGAACTTGAAGTTGTGGCTGCCGGCCCACCCGATGCGCGTGTAGCTCAGGGCGCCGTTCACCTGCGGTCGGTGACGGTCGTAGTCGATGCCGTAGACACCACCCGACACGAAGTTGTTGCCGATGTCCTCAATACGCGGATCGGCGCTCTTGCCTACACGATTCCAGAGTGACTTATAGGCACCGACGCGCAGTTCGAGCAGCATCGTGTTCGACAGGACCGAGTTGTATTCGACTTTCCAGACATCGGTCGGGAACCGCGAGTACCACACGGTGTTCGCGTGCATGATGGCCGGCGTGGCGCGACCGCCCGCGATCTGGATTGCGCCGAGGTAGTCCGGCTGATTCTTGTTCGCATGTTGGTAGAACCCGATGAGCTTCTGGTTGCCGGTCACGTTGTAGGTGACCTTTGCCGTTCCGACCGGCACCCAGGTGTCTTGCACGTCGTCAACCAGCGTCGGGTAGCGCTGACCGGTGTTCGTGCGGCGATACGCACCATACCACCACAGCTTGTCCTTCTTGAAGAAGCCCCCGGCGTCGATGTTGAAATCGCGGAACTCAGTGAGGCGGTTCGTATCGACCGCCGCCACGACATCGCTCCCCGTGACGCCCGCGGCGATCTGTGCCGCATCGATGTTGTGCGCCACCATCGAGTCGTTCTCGTAATCGGCGTACACCGTGCCGTGATAGGTGTTGCCACCGGACTTCGCGATCAGCTGGCTGAGCACGCCTGGCGCGGGCATCTCCGCCGTGTTGCCGACGGCGTTCACCGCGATCTCGGCGTACGAGCCGTAGTCCGTGTAGTACATGTCGCTGCCACCGCCGCCGGCGCCCTCGTTGACCATGACGCCCTCGACCATGCCCCGATTGACGCCGCCGGCGCTTGACAACCCGTAGGCCGTATAGGGCTGCTGTGTCAGCGCGCCGCTGCCGCCGACATCCATGCGTCCAATCGCGACGGCCGGCGCCTGGGCGAGAACCGACCAGTAATCGCGGGCGCCCGGCAGCGTGGCGAGCCTTTCGGCATCGAAGTGCGTCGTCACGTTCGTCGACTGGATGTCTACGACGGGAGAGGCGCCGCTGACCGTCACCGTTTCCGCGATGGCCCCTGGCGTCATTTCGATATTCACCGTCGCCGTGAACCCGAGCAACACATTGATGCCCGAACGCGTCACCGGGCCGAAGCCCGAGAGCTCGAACAGGAGCTGATAATCGCCAGGGGCCAACGACGAGAACCGGAACGCACCGTTCGCATCGGTCACCGCGGACCGAGTGCCCATCACGGCCGGACCCGACAGCGTGACCGTGGCTCCCGGAAGAACCGCTTTCGTGCTGTCTGTCACCACGCCGTTGATCGCGCCAGCAGTCGAGCTGACGGTCTGAGCGCGTGCTGGAATCCCTGCGACGAGAGTGAGTGCGGCGGCTGCCACGAGTCGTTGTAAGAATGTCACGGGGACCTCCTAAGACTTCTTCGGCTCAATCTTCGAGATGTAGTCGGATGTCCGCAACTGAATGATTTCGGCGATGGCCCGGTGGGCCATGTCGATGGCGGCGTCTGTATGCGAGCTGCCGGCCGCGTCGGCGTTGGCGATCGTGATCCGCCCGAACTGGCGGCGGCCGACGACACAGGCACGGTCGTCGGGCGTCGACAGCGCCCATTCGACGGGATCGGCGAGCGTGTTGTAGTTGTACGTGTAGCCGTGCGGCCAGCGGTTGACCGTGATCGCTTCGACGTCGCGCGCCGGGTCGAACCCGCCCTCCGACAGGGTTCGTCCGAGCTGGCTGCGAATCTCGCGTTCGAAGGTTTCGAACGTCGTGCGGAGCAGTTCCTCGCGTCCGAGTCGGTGCTGCTCCTTGCGCGGCTTTCCCGGCGCGCATGGCGTCTTGACCAGATGCAGCACCGTCGGCTCTTGCGGCGTTCGGGACGTCCTGGTACTCGCCGATGCTGACCGGTTCCGGCAGCTGCACGTCGGAGTGATACCCGCCGGGCGCGCTGATGTTCTGCACCCCGAGCCTCGCGAACGCCGTCCAGTCGCGAACGAGCACGCTGGTGTACACGATGGGCGCCTTGATGCCGTACGCGAGCGCCTCCTTTTGCTTGTCCGGCATTTCCGGACACAGGTACGGAATCATGAAATTCCAGCATGCCATCACGACGCTGCCACCCCGAACGCGATAGGTCTTTCCCCCTCTGACGTAGCTCACCGCCACTTCCTTCGCACTCGACGAATCGCCGACGTGCGCCGTGTGCACCACGATGCTGTTCAAACGGATGCGTGTGGGATTCGACGGCTGATCGAGGAGCGCGTAGTTCACGCGAGAAGTCACCACGTCTTCCTGCGTCCGCCCCGGCACCGCCGCCGGGATGAGCGAGCGCACGAGCAGCCGCGCAATGGTGGCGTTCCCATCGGGGAAGTGAATGGCGCGACCCGCCGCCGACGCGCGCGCCTGGTTCTCGCGGCCGTGCGCACCGCCGGGCTCGTTGATGAGCGCTTCGGGCGGTGTCGGCTCGAGGTGCATCCCCTGGAACCCGGGGTAGTTCATGTTCCACGCGTAAAAGGCGGGAAGCATGTCGATGTGCATCAGGAAGAGGCCGTCGCTGCGGGTCTGATAGAACCAGACGACATCGGGATGCACCTTCGCGACGCTCAGCAGAAAATCCTGGTAGCTGATGTGAAGGAGCTTCTCCTTCTTCTCGTCCGACGTCAGCCCCGGCATGTAATCGGGCTGCTCCTTGCTCACGAGCCGCGCAATGTCTGCCTGCGCCTGCGACGCCAGCGGTGTCCGCGCCAGGAACTCGGGCCAGTTCCCCGTCGCGCCGGTAAACCCGCCCGGCGTGCCCACGACGAGCCGGTCGGTGCCGAACCGCTCCTTGTTGAACCAGACACCGTTGCGCAGCTTGAGCTGTGAGTAGATGTTGTGATCCGGCGCGATTTCCTTCTCGAAGCGTTCGATGTCGATGCCGAGCGTGCGCAGCAGACCCATCGCTTGCGGGCTGTACTGGCCTGGACCTTCGATGTTCAGCGTGCCACCGTTGAGCAGCAGGGTGCGTCCCTCACGCTGGAATTCGTTGCGTTTCGCATGCCCGCCAAAGTCGTCGTGATTATCCAGTACCAGCACCCGTGCCTGCGGCCCGGCCGCCGCTCGAAAGAAATGGGCAGCTGACAATCCACTGATACCGCCGCCGACGACGATGAGGTCGTAGATCTCGCCGGTGTCTTCCGCCGCCTGCGCCCACGATCGCCGGTCCCGGAGCTGGTGGCCCACCTCGAACGAACCGGGATGGCTGCCGCGCATGCCTGTACGAAGTGGAGGGTAGTAGTCGGCGGCCTGCTCTGGATTCTGGCCCGTCGATAGCCCGTACGCACCGAGCCATGGCGGAGCGACCAGCGCTCCGGTGAGCGCCACGGCGGCGCCGTTCAGAAAGTCGCGCCGCGAGATGTCGCGGTGCATGCCAAGATCGCGGTCACGAGCATCCATTGGGGCTCCTCTGGTGGGACGAAGCGTTGTCCCCTAGCCGTTGCAGGCCACGAGTTTCAGCGATGCTTCGAAGCGCGCCCAGTTGGCATCGAGATGAAGCGCGATGATGCCGTCTCCTTCGGTTTCTTCCCGGATGCGACCGCCTCCGTCGCGACGCGCGTGGAGGACGGGTCGCTTTCCGATTCAGTCGCACTTGACCACGGTGTCCTTCGACGTTCCTGTGTAGGTGACGATACGCCAGCCCTCCTTCGTTTTGTTGAAGACGTACGCAACGCCGCCTACGGACATGACGCTTCCGTCTTGCTTGTACCGCGTGTTGTACCCGCTCGTAATCGCCGTGGCCCGGTTCAGGACGCAGACGTTCGTGGTCGTATAGACCGATTTGCCCCAACCATTGTCGACCAGCTGCTTCAGGCTCGCTTCGAACCCGGAGAGCGCCTGCTCCTTCGTCAGGTTGGACTGCGGACCGTTCGCGGTCATGAGAATCCAGGGAATGTTGTAGATCTCCTCGGGCAGGGCCTTCATGTTCCGTTCAGTGAACAGGCGATAGTACTTCTCGACCGCCGCGGTCACGTCCGTTTTGATTTGCGCAACCTCGACTGGGGTCAGCGGCTGTTGCTGGGCGGTGGTGGTCGCAGCGAAAATCGACACGAACAGGACGGTTGAACCCAATCGAATGCCCTTCGACATGACGCCTCCGTGGCTACGGCGTTCCGGTATGACCGGAGCGCTCGTACCGAACGACGCCGTCGATGATGGTGGCGTCGACTTGCAGGTCCTTGAGTTTTTCAGCCGGAACCGTCAGCGGATCGTCGGACAGCACGATCAGGTCGGCGAGCTTTGCACTCGGGATTGTCTTCATCGCCTAGTCGATTCGATCGTAGATCTCGGTATTGCCCGGACCGGCGGCACTGACGTTTCTCGTTGTCACCGTCAACGCCTTGCCATCTTTCGATACCGTCGTCGTGCCGGTGGCGCTCACCTTGCCGTCTTCTCGCAGGGTGCACGCGACCGTGTCCTGGTCGATGCGAGTGAAAGCGTCCCAGCCGCCCGCGCGGGCAAACGGCCCGTCGCCGAGCGTCGCGGCAAGGGCGACCAGGTGGCCGCCGGACGAATTGCAAATCAGGAAGATTCGGTTCTCGTCGACTCCGTACTCCCCGGCGTGCGCGTGCAGCCACCGAATGGCGCACAACGTGTCCTCGTACGGAGCGGGCGCCGGCGAGCCGCCCACCAGACGATGATCGATCGTCATCGTGAAGAAACCCGATTCGGCCAGCTTCGCGAGACGCTCCCAGTTGCCCTGATTGTTGACGCGAGACCCGGAGCGCCATCGACCGCCGAATACGTACAGAATGGCCGGCTTTACATCGTCGCCTTCCGGAAAGGCCAGATCGGCCAGCAGCGCTGAGCCCTGCACGCGCCCGTAGATGACATCGGTGCGCCGAACGACGACGCGCGCGCGTGTCTGCGGTGAGTTCTGCGACGAGAACGCCGGAGCGGCGGATCCCGTCCCGGACACCACGACAGCGAAGACGACGAAGATCGCGGCCGCGATTCGGCGCGTATTCACTCGGAAATCTCGCGGGCTGTTTCTACACGAATGATGTAGACCTGTCAACGACGGCGCGCCGCCGCATCCGTCCTCGTCTCCCTCGTCGCTGGACGAACGTGTTCCGAGATCGACCGTTCGTTACTTCTGCGGCTTCGGGTGAAGCCGGCCTTGTTCCGCGTGGTACGCCTTCCACGACAGGTCGATCACGTAGGCGTGAATGGCGTCCGCTTCTTCCGCAGTCATGCGCCGCGAAAGCACCGGAAACCCCGCAGGCTCTCCGAATCCGGGCATGCCGTTTTGCCGTCGACTTCCGTTCAGGACGATGGCATTCCACTGGCGATGGACGGCGGGCGGCATGTAGCGAAGATCCGGAATGCCGCCATCCACCGTCCACGCGCCGCTTCCGTCTGCCTCCGGCGAGTGGCAATCGGAGCAGAAATGCTTCGAGTAGAGCGCGCGACCCTTCTCGATCACGTCCTGGCTGTATGTCTGCGCGGGAGGCTGGGGCACGGGCGGCACGATCACCTTCGTGTCGGGGAACGGAGCCGTCCCATTCAGCTTGAAGGCAAGCAGGCGCGCCGGGCCTCGTTTCGATTCCGGCGTTGCCATGTTGCTGACGCGCGCGAACAATCGCGACCCCGAGCCGAGTCCCACCGGCATGAGCACGTATTGCTCGCCGTTCGCAGAGAACGCGATGGGCACCGATTGAATCGCCGATCCCGTCTTGACCGTCCAGATCTTCTTGCCGGCATCGGCGGTGTACGCGGCAAACTCGCCGGTCGCCTCGCCCTGGAACACCAGATTGCCGGCGGTTGCCAGCACGCCGCCGTTCGTGTCCAACGGCTGCTCGACAGACCATCGCGCTTCCTGATGGACCGGATCCCATGCGACGAGCTTCCCCGCCGATCGGGTCTGGCCCGGCGCCAGCTCGCCGCGGCGGACGTCGTGTGCCGGAACATACACGAGTGTCGTGGCGGGGCTGTAACTCATGGGCCACCAGTTGTGGCCCGGGCTGGGTTGCGGCCGGCCGCCGCCGGTCGGCGTCGCGACGTCAGCCGGCTGGCCATCGAGACGCTTCGACGACAGCAGCGTCCCGCTCTTCACGTCCAGCACGTAGAACACGCCATTCTTGGGAACCGTCATCGCCACTCTGCGCGACGCCCCGTCGATCATCAGATCGGCGACGACGATATGCATGTTCTCGGTGCGGGTGCTGGTCTGGTAGTGCCAGGCGTATTCGCCGGTGTCGGCATTGACGGCGACGATGCAGCCGGAGAAGAGCCGGTCGCCGCTCACTTTCAAATCGGCAAAGTCGCCGTGTAGCACGCTCGGATTCGATCCGGCCGTTCCGAACAGCACGAGATTCGTGACCGGGTCGAACGTGATCGCGTCCCAGACGTCGCCGCCGCCAATCAGCCAGGCGCGGTCGCCGGACCAGGTCTTGGCCGCCATTTCGAGAGCCTTGGATTCGTACGGCTTCGAGGGGTCACCGGGCACCGTCCAGAATCGCCAGATTTCCCTGCCCGTCTCGGCATCGAACGCCACGACCGATCCGCGGACGCTGGTATCCGACCCGTTGTAGCCGATGAACACCTTCCCCTTGCCGGCATGCGGTGCGCCGGTAATGCCGGTCTGCGTCGCATCGCAGACAGTCGATTGCCAGACCTGCTTTCCCGAGGCGGCATCGATGGCGACCAGCCGGCAATCGCCCGTGCCGACGTACACCTTGCCTGCCCAGACCGCCACGCCCCGATTCGTTCTCGCCGACCACGAATTGCGCATCCGATCGAGACGTACTTTGGGATCAAACGACCACAACACCTTGCCCGACGTCGCATCGATGGCTCGAACGATCGATTGGGGCGCGCTCACGTAGATCACGCCGTCCACGACAATCGGCTCGACCGACAGACCCATCGGGCTGTCGATGTCGAGAGCCCAACCTAGCTTGAGATTCTGGATGTTTCCATCGGTGATCTGCTTGAGCGGGCTGAAATGCTGTTCGTCGAAGGTGCGTCCTCCGACCAGCCAATTCGTCCCAGCCGACGTCTCGGCCAGGACTCTCGCATCCGAGACTTGACCGGACTTCGACGGTGCCTGCGCCGACAGGAGAACGCCCACCCAGACGCTCGCTGTCATCAGAATCGCCGCCGCTGCGATTGCACGTGCGCTCATGTTTCCAACTCCGAGGGTTATACGCCTCGCTCGCGGCCGAACATCTCGTGGAGTTCTACTTCGGCACCGCGCACGACGGCGCAATCGTCGTAACGGACGTGATGTTCGGGCGGCCCACCGGCGTTTCCTCGATGTTGGGGCCCTTGACGATCACGGTGTGGCCCTTGTGCTGCGGGAGATTGAATTCGGAGACGCCAATCAGCTTGAACTGATTCTTTCCGACTGGCGGCGTCGCCGGGGTCGTTCTTGCCAGGCGCGTTGGCATTGCTCGGCACGGGGTCCGTCGCGTTTCACGAGGCACGAACGCGGTCATCCGCAGGCAATCCGTGGCATTGGGGACATTACACAAGAAATGCAAGATCAGCCTCGCACTCTAGGGCGGCCGAGTCTACGTGTCAAGAACACTGGTAGTGGGTCTACTTGGTTTCATGCCAAGCCTGGCGTGAAACTGACCAATTGTGCCAGTCCGCTTTTAGCATGGGGTAGGCGGCCGTACGTGAGTGCGGAAACAACTGCTCGGGACTATCGGCGTGGTCGGAATAGTGCTCACGGCCATCAGGGAAGCCCTGGTCTGGTGGTTTGGAGACGCTGAGACCGTCGCTGACATTTAACAAGGACGGGGGAGCGCTAGTGAACGCCATCTGAGCGTTTCTGGCGTAACGATGGACTGGGCCGTTAGTCCTCTTAGTATGCTTGGGCGTTAATCTAGCCTTCGAATTCGATCGCCTTCGGGAGTGGATACATGAATGGACCGCCGACAAGTTCAGGTCGATTCCGATCTGAAGTGGAGCCAAAAGCAGATTTGGACTGATCACAAGCACTACGACGGCGACGGCAAACCAACGAAGTCCGATTATCGGCGTTGGAAAGAGTGGTCCCGATGGCCATACGCACTTTCGCCCTCATTTTCTGGGTAACAAAACGACAAGCCGCGGCGTTCTGGCGGCAGAGTGCGTCGGGATGGGCACTGTAGGCCGTAAGACGCTCGAGCGCTTACAGATATCTGAATCTGTCTCGCGACGAAGTCACTCGTGGTCGACACTGGCGAGCGGAGGAGTCGAGTCAGTTCTAGAAAAGTGGGGGCGAAAGAGTGGTCGGGATGGCGGGATTCGAACCCGCGACCCCCTGACCCCCAGTCAGGTGCGCTAGCCAGGCTGCGCTACATCCCGAAGTAGTTGTAGGTTGTTCGTGGTTGGTCTTGGTTGTTGGCCTCAGTCAATCCGCAACCCACAATCCGAAATTGCTAGTGCTTCTTCCTGCCGCCGCGCTTGGTCGGCGCTGGTTTCCCCCGCGTCGGTTTGCTGCGCGCGGCCGTTGCAGCGCGTGCCCGCGGCACCGACGGCGCTTCGAGATGGAAGTCACCGTTCGTCGATCGCGCGAGCAGATCCAGAATCGACTGCAGTCCGCGCTTGACGACCGTCAACCGCTCGCGCGCGTTCTGCCCGATCAGCTCGTCAATGACGGGCGCATCCGCGCCAACCGGCGCGCCTTCCTCTTCAAGCTTCCGCCGCGCGCCGGCAAGCGTCAGCCCCTCGACGAGCAGCAGATGCTTGATCCGCAATACCTGTTGCACGTCCGCGCGACGATAGACGCGCGGTCCGCCAGCCGTCTTCGCCACACCCAGCTCGGGGAATTCCGCCTCCCAGGAGCGCAGTACGTACGGCTGAACCTTGGTGAGATCGCACACTTCCGCCGCCTTGAACAGGGCGCGTTTCGGAATCTCGACTCGGGCCGAGGCCTCAGGCATGCAGGTACGAAAAGTATAACAGGCGGCGTCGATCGCGCGATGCAAATCGCCGCCGAACGCTGGCGTCGTCGGATGCCTGCCTCTTCGGGGATAGTCACGGCAATCCCTGGCGCGAAAAGGATCACTCATGAGCCCCAGGCAGTCGGCGGCCGACCCGGCGACGATCCCATCCAATGTCCAGTCCACAGCTTCCGGCGGGCGTCTTGCGCAACGCGCGCGTGCGTTGATGAACAGTCCGGGAGGATGCTACGAGCTGGGTGGCAGGCGCTCGGCTTCGGCGCGGCGGGATCGACAACGTAGTTCGGCGACATGATCTGCACGCCGTACTCGTTGAACAGATCCTGGATGTTCGATTCTCCGCACTGCACGTATCTTCGGACTACGGGTGGTACATGAGCGCCTCGACGCTCCGACGAATGTGTCGGGGACGTGACTGTCGCGCCAGGTTCATCGTGTACGCCTTCGTGGCGACGCTCACCGCGATGGCCAGCGAGATCCTGCGGATCTCCCGCAGCGGCGGGTAGAGCGCCCCCTCGTCGAGATCCCTCGGCCGCACCAGGTTCGCGAGCGTGCGCGCGGCCACCAGGAACAGCTCGTCGGGCAGTGTGCGTGCGCGGCATGCGACGGCACCCAGGCCGATGCCGGGGAACACGTAGGCGTTGTTCCCCTGCGCCGGCCGGAGCGTCTTGCCGCCGTAGATCACCGGCGCGAACGGGCTGCCGCTCGCGAAGAGCACCCGCCCGCCGCTCCACGCATAGGCCTGGTCCGGCGTGCACTCGGCCCGCGACGTAGGGTTCGACAGGGCGAAGAGCACCGGCCGCGGATTGATTGCGCTCATGCGCTCGACCACCTCCTGGGTGAACGTCCCCGGAGCGCCGGTGGCCCCGATCAGCACCTGCGGCCGGATCGCATCGATCGCCTCGAGGAATCCGAGAGGCGCGTGGTCGTGCGCATACGGACGGTTGTGCGCCATCAGGTCCGTACGCTCCTTCACCACCAGTCCGTTCACGTCCACGAACCACAGCCGGCGACGGGCTTCGTCGGGGGCGAGGCCCGCGTCCACGAACGCCGCGGTCATCAGATCGGCGATCCCCGTCGCTGCCGAACCGGCGCCAAGGAACATGATCCGCAGATCCCTGAACCGCAGGCCGGTGGCGCGCGTCGAGGAGTACACGCCGGCCAGGGCCACGGCCGCCGTGCCCTGGATGTCGTCGTTGAAGCAGAGCACACGCTCCCGGTACTTGTTCAGCAACGCGTACGCGTTTGGCGTCAGGAAATCCTCGAACTGGATCAGCGCATCCGGATAGCGAGACTGCACGGCTGTCACGAATTCGTCGACGAGATCGAAATACGCCCTGCCTTCCAGCCGCCGCCGCGGGTAGCCGAGATACAGCACGTCGTTCAGCAGCTCCTCGTTGTTGGTCCCGACGTCGAGCGTCACCGGCAGACACGCGTTCGGATCGATGCCGGCGCACGCCGTGTAGATCGCCAGCTTTCCGATCGGGATACCCATGCCGTTGGCGCCCAGGTCGCCGAGGCCGAGGATTCGCTGGCCGTCGGTGACGACGATGACGCGGATGTCGCGCTGCGGCCAGTTGCCCAGGATGCGGCGGATGTGCCCGCGATCCGCCGGCGTGATGAAGAAGCCCTTGGGTTCCCTCGCGATGTGCGAGAACTCCCGGCAGGCCTCGCCAACCGTCGGCGTGTAGATGAGCGGCAGGATCTGCTCGACGTGGGCAATCACCGTCTGATAGAACAACCGCTCGTTTCTCTCCTGCAGCGCCGACAGTTGCATGTATCGATCGATGTCCCTCGGCTGCCGCTCGAGGTTCGTCATCACCCGCTGCACCATCTGCCGCTCGGTCGCCACGTCATACGGCAGCAGTCCCCTCAGGCCGAGACGATCCCGGTCGCTCCGCCGGAAGGCGATGGATCGGTTGAGCGTCTTGTCGCGGAGAATGTCGAAGCCGCGCTTCATCATCTTCATGGCGTCCGCATCGCGTGCACGATGGCCACCACGACCGGCCCCCACACGGTGAGCAGGATGTTGCCGATGGCGTACGGCACGGTGTAGGCCAGCGAGCCGACGTTGCTGCCGCTCGCCTCCCGCAGCGCATTCAACCCGGGCGTGCACGTCTGGGCGCCAGCGAGGCCGCCGAGGGTCATGAGCGGGCTCATCTTCAGCGCGTAGCGCGCGACGATGGTGCCCACCGCCAGCGGCACGGTCGTGACGATCACGCCCGCGAGCAGGATGCTGGCGAAGAACGAGCCGCCGCTCGTGCGATACGCCTCGACGGCGTGAGGCCCGGCGTGCATCCCGACTACGGCAATGAACACGATCAGGCCGATGTCCATCAGCAGCCGCTGCGCCGGCTCGGGGATCGCGCCAAACACCGGGTAGCGGCTCCGCGCCCAGCCGGCGACCAGGCCAACCACCAGGATCGAACCCGCCGTTCCGAGTCCGAGGACGACGCCGCCGGCACCGAACTTGAGCAGACCGAGCAGCATGCCGGCGCAGATGCCGCCGGCAAGAAACATCAAATCCGTCTTCGCCAGGTCGCGTTCGACGAACCCGATGTGTTTCCCGGCGCGTTCGACGTCGTCAGGCGCACCGATGATACGCAGGATGTCGCCGCGCTGCATGACCGTCCACGGCTCGCGCGGTATCAACTCGGTGCCTCGCTGGACCGATTCGAGGTAGACGCCGCGCACACTCGGGTCCTGTGCCAGCGCTCCAATCGTGGCACCGTTCACGTCGGCGCTGGTTACGACGACGGCCGCCGTCTGTACCGGCACCGACAGCAGCGCGGCATCATCGATCTCCGGTCCGATCTCCCGTTCTGCCTGGAGGAACGCGCCGCGGCGCGCGGAAACCACGATCCGATCGCCAGGCTTCAGCGCCAGAGCCGGATGCAGCTTCAGCAACTCGCCGCCCCGTTCGACCCGCTGCACGGAGAGCCGCTCGGCGGCGTAGCGATCCTCGAGCGCCGCGAGGGTCGAGGCCGCCGCCGCGGCGCTCTCCACGCGGTACGCTCGCAGACTGTAGTGAGCGGCGGAAAAGACCTGGCCGCCGCTCTTGCCGCCCGAGAGCTGTTGTTCGAGCGCCTTCGCGTCGCTCTTGAGGTCCGCCCGCATGATCTTCGGGCCGAGCCAGGTGAGGAACAGGATCAGACCAAGATCGCCGAATCCGTAGGTAATCGCGTCGGCCAGCGGCGCATCGGCGATCAGCGTCGTCTTGGCGGCATCGGGAATCGGCAACTCGGCGATCGCGCTGAGCCCGGTGCCGAGCGCCGCCGACTGAGTCATGCCGCCCGACAGCAGCCCCACGGCCAGACCTTCGTTGAAGCCGAAGACCGCAGTGACGCCAATCACGGTGGCGAGACCGCTAACGGCCACGACCAGCGCCAGCACGATCTGCGGCACGGCATCCTTCTTCAGGCTCCCGAAAAACTGCGGGCCGACCGAATACCCGATCGCGAACAGGAACAGGTAGAAGAACGCCCAGCGCAGCAAATCGGGCAACTCGGGTTCCGCCAGGATCCCGATGAGAATGCCGGCAATCAGCGTCCCGACCACGGACCCGAACCCGACACCCTTGACGTGAAAGCGGCCGATGAGCGATCCGAGCAGAATGCTCAGGAACAGACACAGAGCCGGAAAGTCGTGGAGAAATGCCGCGAGCGGTTCCATGGTCCAGAAGCGTCCTCAGTACTGGTCGAACAGGCGCTGCACATCCGCGAGGGTGCGCGACTTCAGCAGCGCCAGCCGCAGCAGCACACGGGCCTTCTGCGGGTTGTGTCCCAGCGACGCCACGAATCCCAGCTTGTCGTCGTCGAGCTCCACGTTGCGGCCGATGACACCCGTGGTAACGCGTGAAGAACGCACGCAGACGATGCCGTTCTTGGCGTGCTTCGCCAGCGTCTTGACGGCGGGTTCCGTCAGGTTCCCGTTGCCGACACCGGCGATGACGATCCCTTTGGCCCCCGCGGCGACCGCCGCATCGATGAGCGCGCCGTCCATGTTTTCGTACGCCATGACAATGTCCACCCGCGGCAGCCGGGTGACGCCGTTGAGCGAAAACTCCGAGTCGGCGGTGTTCCGGCCGACGGGGCCGCGGTAGAACTCGGCAGTACCGTAGGCGACCGTCCCAATCAGACCGGACAGCGGCGACAGGAACGTCTGCACCGCCGTTGTACTCGTCTTGGTCAGCGACGCCGCGCCGTGAATCCAGTCGTTGACGACGACGAGCACACCACGTCCGGCCGCGTCCTTGTTGGCTGCCACCGCAACAGCGTTGTAGAAGTTCAGCGGCCCGTCAGCCGACAGCGCCGTGGACGGACGCATCGCGGCCGTCAGCACCACCGGCTTTTTTGATTTCACGACCAGGTTGAGAAAATAAGCGGTCTCCTCGATGGTGTCGGTGCCGTGCGTGATCACGACGCCGGCGACGTCGTTCTGCGCGGTCAGTTCATTCACTCGACGCGCCAGCTTCAGCCAGACTTCGTCGTTCATGTCCTGCGAGCCGATATTCGCAATCTGCTCGCCTCGAAGTGTCGCGAGCTTCTTGGCCTGCGGCACGGCGGCGAGAAGCTGCTGCACGCCGACCTGTCCGGACGTATACCCTGCCTGCACGTCGCTCCCGGCGGCGCCCGCGATGGTTCCGCCCGTGGCGAGCACGACGACGTTGGGAAGCGGCGCCTTGGGTTGGGCCGTGGCCTGGGCGGAGGCGCCACTGGACACGGCGACCGTGAGTGCAAGAACGGCGAATCCCACGAGTGACGTCGATCGATGTGGTTGTGCTTTCAGCATGATGACCCTCTGGATTGATCGTGGCTTGCTCATCGCAGGATGAGACGGAGCCAGGGTGTTCCGATCACGACGTATATGAGCATGGTGCACACAGTGGAGATGGCGCCCAGGCGGTAGAGATCCCGCTGAGACAGAAACCCGCTGCCGGCAAACAGTAGATTCGCGCTCGAGCCCTGGGGTGTGATAGCGGCAAAGTAGTTCGTGGCGAACAGCAGTTGAAACGCGAGCGGCGCCGGCGGCACGCCCAGCTTGACACCGACATCGAGGAACACGCCGAAGAGCGCGAGGAGGTGGGCCGTCTGACTGACGAACACATAGTGCAGCGCCACGTAGGCGACGAGCAGCGTGACACCCGCAACAGCCGGAGCGAGTCCACCCATCGCATCCGCTAGACGCTGTCCGAGAAACCCCATGAAGCCCAGCTCGTTCAGCTGGTTGCTCAGCGTGAACAGCACCGCGAACCAGATGAACGTGGCGAGCACGTCGCCTTCGTGCTTGATGTCCTCGAGCGTCAGCACACCCGACGCCAGAAGAGCCCCGAGCCCGAGAAACGCGACGGCCGTGGAATCCAGTCCGAGGGTGGCGGCCGATGCCCAGAGCGACACCATGCCGGCGAACGCCACCAGCACCACAATCTCGTCGCGCCGGAGGGGTCCGATCCTCGCGAGCGCGCGTCGCGCCGCCGCCGGCGCCTCCGGCGTCGAGGTCAGCTCCGGCGCGATGAGCCGGTACAGCACCAGCGGCATCAGCACCATTCCCGCAATCGTCGGGACCGATGCCGCCAGCAGCCAGGAACCGAAGCCGATTTCGACGCCGAACCGTCTGGCGATCTCGGCGCCCATCGGATTGGCGGCCATCGCGGTCAGCCACAGCGCCGAGGAGAGGCTCAGGCTGACGATGCCCGAGAACATCAGGAAGCTTCCGAGGCGCTGGCGGCTGCTGTCGCCAGGCTTGGCCCCCGCCGCGTCCGCGAGTGAGAACGCGAGCGGGAAGATGACGCCGGAGCGCGCCGTGTTGCTCGGAAACGCCGGCGCGATGAGGCCGTCGACCAGAAAGATGCTGTACGACAAGCCCAGCGTCGATCGGCCAAAACGGCTCACGAGGAGATGGCCGATTCGGGCACCGAGCCCGCACTTCACGACGGACCGCGCCACCAGAAAAGCCAGCACGATGAGTAGAATCGTGCCGTTCGCAAACCCCGCATACGCTTTCGCGGGAGAGAGCAGCCCGGTCAGCACCGCTGCCGCGACGGCAATGACCGACGCCGTCAGAATCGGCAGCGCGTTGGTCACGACACAAACGATGGCGCCGGCGAACGTGGCGAAGAGTCGCCACGCCTGAACCGTCAACCCCTGCGGCGGCGGCGTGAACCACATCACGAGGATGGCAGTCGCGATCACAGCGGGCACGGTGACGGCTCGTCCCCGGCCGACCGCCTCGGTCACGGCGTGGCCTTCCGCAGCCGCCCCCGCAGGTCGACCGAGCGCCCCTGGACGACGTCGTCCGCGTCTTGAGCGACGTACTGCCACGTCAGCGCGTAATCACCAGTGACGCCGGCGTACCGTCCGGTGCCACCCGTGATCGTGCCGACAATCCGGCGGCCGGTGGCGACCGGCTCCCCTCTGAGCTCGCTGAACACGCGATCCCCTCGCGCATCGGTCCACACCGCCCTGCCGACGCTGAGCCGCTGGCCATCATCGAAAGCGATCGCTTCGCCGAGCAACCCGCCGCTGAGGTCAGTCTTCGCGAGCACGACCGCGCCCGACAGATGCACGATTGCGGCGGAATGGCTGCCTTCGGTCGGGATCACCTGTCGCTGACCGCGCGCCGACCAGCTGCCGCTGAACGTCCGCCATCCCTCGAGCGGACTGGTTTCCTGCCCAGCCGGCGCCGCGCTGCGACCGGCGAGCGCCGGCGCCGCGAGAATCGCGACGGCGACGGCCGCGGCGCGAATCATGCGGGACGGCCCTGCCCCGTCATCGCCATCGGATCGAGCACGTCTGCGATCTGCTGCTCGGTGAGAATCTTCCTTTCTCGGATGATTTCCAGAATGCCGCGGCCGGTTTTCTGCGCTTCCGCCGCCAGCTCCGTCGATCGGTCGTAACCAATCACCGGGTTGAGCGCCGTGACCGTGCCGATGCTGTAGTCGACGTAGTGACGGCAGACGTCGGGGTTCGCCGTGATGCCGTCGACGCAATGCTCCCGCAGCGTCCGCGCCGCGTTGATGAACATCGTCTGCGCCTCGAAGATGCAGGCGCCGATGACCGGCTCGAAAACGTTCAACTGGAGCTGCCCGCTTTCCGCAGCCATCGTGACGGTCTGATCGCTGCCGATGACCCGGAAACAGACCATGTTCACGACTTCCGGAATCACCGGGTTGACCTTCCCGGGCATGATGGACGAGCCCGGCTGTTTGGCCGGCAGATTGATCTCGCGCAGTCCGCACCGCGGACCGGACGACAGCAGCCGCAGGTCGTTGCAGACCTTCGAGAGCTTGATGGCCAGGCTCTTCATGCAGGAGGAATACAGCACGAACGCCTGCGTGTCCTGCGTCGCTTCGACCAGGTCGGAGGCTAGATAGATGGGGAATCCAGTGATCGTGGCCAGGTGCGCTGTGCACTTCTGCGAGTAGCCGGCCGGCGCGTTGAGGCCGGTTCCAATCGCCGTCGCCCCCATGTTGACTTCGCACAGCGCGCGCTGAACGGCCTCGAGGGTCCGAACTTCTCCGGCCAGTGTTTCGGCAAACGCCTTGAACTCCTGTCCGAGCGTCATCGGCACCGCATCCTGCAGCTGTGTCCGCCCCATCTTCAGAATCCGGTTGAATTCCAATGCTTTCGCACGAAACGACGCGATCAGCTGATTGACGGCCTCGACCATGCGCACGTTGCCGAGCGCCATGCCCACGTGCAGCGCCGTGGGGTATGCGTCGTTCGTGGACTGTGAGGCGTTCACATGGTCGTGCGGATCGCAGTAGCGATATTCGCCTTTCTTGTGCCCCATCAGCTCGAGGGCCCGGTTGGCGATGACCTCGTTGGCGTTCATGTTGGTCGAGGTGCCCGCTCCTCCCTGGAACATATCGAGCTGGAATTGATCGTGGAGTTTGCCGTCGATCAGTTCCTGGCAGGCACCCTCGATCCCCTTGAGGATCTCGGCGCTGAACTGGCTGCACTCGTGGTTGGCACGCGCCGCAGCCATCTTCACCATGGCCAGGGCTTTGATGAAATCAGGATACAGTCGCAGCTGTACGCCGGAGATGTGAAAGTTGTCGAGGCCGCGCGCCGTCTGAACGCCGTAGTAGGCATCGGCGGGCACCGCTTTCTCCCCAAGGAGATCGCGTTCGGTTCGGGTCGGTTGGTCAGACATGGAGAACTCCTCTGGGGCGCGCGGCTGACAGGTTCATCGTTTCGAGTGTCTTGATGAAGATTGCAATACCGTTGCCTGAGAAACCTCTCGTCGTTGTGGTCCGGCTCCTCTTCGGCGTTGACATGGTACTTTGGGGCACGCGGCCGCGCGACAACCGATTTCTCACGGCCGTGAGAACTCGACACCGGCTGTCAAAAGTGACAGCCATGGATTCTGAAATGTCGGATGCCCTCCGACCACTCGGAGTCGCGTGCGGGCGATGCGTCGGCGTTGCGCGGATATCGGCCCCCAATGGCCATTGATCCTGGGCATGCGCTTTGCCCCCAAAGAAGGCAGCTGCTGGTGCACAATTCGTGGCGGTCCGCTCGATAGGGGGAATCATGGCTTTCGAGAGCACGCGCAGCGATCCGTTTCTGCCCGATCGCGCGTTACTACGCCCTGCCGAAATTCCGGAAGGCGTCGACCGTCGGATGACGTGCGATCCCGTGGCGGGCTCCGTCCAGATCCCGTGTATCGAGCGGTGCGCGTTCGCCGCCGTCAAGGCCTGGACCGGATTAGGAAGATGAACGCCAAGTACAAAAAGACGTCGGAGGGTGGCCTGGCGGTCTCCCTGGTGCTCTGCTAGACGGCGCAACCAGAATACGCGCGTGGCAACCCGATGAACCGGGCGACGCGAACAGCCGTAGTGGCATGGCTCATCACGGCTTTGTACTGCTTCTATCAGTACACGCTGCGTTCGGCCCCGGCCGTCATGATGCCGCAGCTGTCGGATGCGTTCGGCCTGAGCACCACGGCCGTCGCGTCGATGGTCGGCATTTTCTACTACGGCTACTCCCCGTTCAGCCTCGTCGCCGGCGCGGCCATGGACGGACTCGGACCGCGCAAGGTCGTGCCGATCGGGGCGGCAACCGTCGGCGTCGGCGCGATACTGTTCGCCACCGGCAACGGCCAGCTGGCGAGCATCGGTCGGTTTCTCCAGGGTGCAGGCGGCGTCTTCGCGCTGGTGGGCGCCACGTACATCGCGACGACGAATTTCCCGGCCTCGCGCGCCGCCACGCTCATCGGCGCCACGCAGATGTTCGGCATGGCCGGTGGATCAGCGGGCCAGTTTGTCGTGGGACCCATCATCGCCGCGGGAATTGACTGGAGCACGTTCTGGCTGGTCATGGGCATCGCGGGGCTGGCGATCTGTGCGGTCCTCTTCTTACTCCTGCCGGAGAATCAGACTCATCGTCAGCGCGAAGACTGGTTGAAGCGCGCAGGTCGCGCACTCGTCGTGGTGTTCCGGAATCCGCAATCGATCCTGTGCGGGATGATCTCAGGCCTGCTGTTCATCCCGACGACGATCTTCGACATGATCTGGGGCGTACGTTATCTGCAGGAGGCGCGCGGACTCGACTACGCATCGGCGGTGATGCATTCGGCCACCGTCCCGCTCGGATGGATCATCGGCTGCCCGCTGCTCGGACTGCTGTCGGATCGGATCGGTCGTCGCAAGCCGGTGATCACCGCCGGCGCAATCGTCCTGCTGGCTTGCCTGGCGTGGATCCTGTACGGTAAAGCGAACGTGTTCCCGCCCTACGTCATTGGAATCGTCGCTGGATTGGCGTCTGGTGCCGCGATGCTCCCCTACACAGTGATCAAGGAAGCCAATCCGCCCGAGGCAAGTGGGACGGCGACGGGTGTCGTCAACTTTCTGAACTTCACGTTCAGCGCCCTGCTGGGGCCAGTGTTTGCCTGGATCCTGCTGACCGTCAGCGGCGGAGCGGCACGGATGAACGCGGAGCATTATCAGTCGGCGTTCCAGCCGATGTTGTACGGCGTCGGACTGGCGATCGTGCTGGTGTTTTTTCTGAAGGAAACAGGACCCGCGGTTCGCCGCGCGGTCTCATGAGGACGCGAGGGACCATGGCTCACGCAACCGGAACCGGAAAGTACGAGCAGCTGCTCGAACGATGTCGCAGCCTCGCGCCCGTGCCGACCGCCGTGGCACATCCCTGTGAGGAAACGGCCCTTGCCGGGGCGCTCGAAGCCGGCGCGAAGAAACTGATCACGCCGATCCTCGTGGGGCCCGCCGCCAAGATCCGCGAGGTGGCGAAAAAGAGCGGCCTCGATTTGGGAAGCACCACGATCGTCGATGCTGCGCACAGCCATGCGTCTGCGGCGAGAGCCGTCGAAATGGTCCGCAAGGGTGAAGCGGAGCTGCTGATGAAAGGCAGCCTGCACACGGACGAACTCCTGGGTGCGGTTGTGGCGAGGGAGACGGGTCTCCGTAACGGGCCGCCGCCTCAGTCATGTGTTCGTCATGGATGTGCCGACGTATCACAAAGTCCTCATCGTCACCGACGCGGCGATCAACATCGCGCCAACGCTGGATGACAAGGTCGACATCTGTCAGAACGCCATCGATTTCGTGGTCTCTCTCGGCGTGAAGAAGCCGAAGGTCGCGATTCTGGCGGCAGTGGAGACCGTCAACTCGAAGATGCCCGCGACGATCGACGCCGCTGCGCTCTGCAAGATGGCGGACCGTCGGCAGATCACGGATGGCATCCTCGACGGTCCGCTGGCGTTCGACAACGCGATCAGCAAGGAAGCCGCCAAGATCAAGGGCATCGATTCGGAGGTGGCCGGGGACCCCGACATTCTGCTGGTCCCGGACCTCGAGTCGGGGAACATGCTCGCCAAGCAGCTGATTTTTCTGGCAAACGCCGACAGCGCGGGTTTGGTACTCGGCGCCCGGGTGCCGATCATCCTGACGAGCCGCGCGGACAGCGTGCGATCGCGGATCGCGAGCTGCGCTGTGGCGACGCTGGCGGCGCACGCCCGGCGTCAATCGTTTCAGAGCGCCACGTAGGCGAGCGGAGTTTACTCGGATGAGCGACTATGCGGTGGTGCTCAACGCCGGTTCATCGAGCCTCAAGTTCTGCGTCTACCAGAGGCCGGCGAACGAAGCGTGGCGTCTCGAAGCGCGGGGTCAGATCGAAGGCATCGGGACGTCACCGCGATTCTCGTCGAAGGATGGTTCAGGAGAGCGGCTGGTCGATGAGGACCTCGACAAGTCGGTGGTGCGCGACGGGCGCACGGCACTCGATGCGCTCGCCGGCTGGCTCCGCTCCACCTACGGCGGGGCCCGCGTACTCGGTGTCGGCCATCGGGTCGTACACGGCGGGCCACGCTTTGCCGGTCCCACGATCATCACGCCCCAGGTGCTCGACGAGCTCAGAACACTCGTGCCGCTCGCACCGCTTCACCAGCCGCACAACCTCGCGGCGATCGACGCAGTCACTGAGCGGCTGCCGGGTGTTCCTCAGGTCGCGTGCTTCGATACGAGTTTTCACCGCGGGCAACCCGCAGTGGCCGAAGTCGTTCCGCTTCCGCGCGAGATCTGCGCCAAGGGCGTTCAGCGCTATGGCTTCCACGGCCTCTCGTACGAGTACATCGCCTCGGTGCTTCCCGATGTCGCACCCGACATCGCTCACGGACGCGTCATCGTCGCGCACCTGGGGAGCGGGGCGAGTCTGTGCGCAATGAAAGACCGCAAGAGCATCGACAGCACGCTGGGGTTCACCGCACTCGATGGGCTCTGCATGGGCACGCGTCCTGGTGCGATCGATCCCGGTGTGGTCCTCTATCTTTTTCAGAACCTCGGGCTCACGGCCAAGGAGGTCGAGGCCATCCTCTACAAGAAGTCGGGCCTGCTCGGCATCTCCGGGACGAGCAACGACATGCGCGACCTTCTGGCCAGCAGCGAACCGCCCGCGCGGCTGGCGGTGGACTATTTCGTCTACCGCGCGGCCAAGGAAATCGGAGCGCTTGCCGCGGTCCTGGGCGGCATCGACGCTCTCGTATTCACGGCCGGCATCGGCGAGAACGCGCCCGAGATCCGGAGCCGGATCTGCGCCGCCTCCGCATGGCTCGGCATCGACCTGGATCCGGACGCGAATCGCGAACGACGCCCGCGGATCTCACGTTCGGGAAGTCGCGTTTCCGCGTGGGTGATCCCGACCAACGAGGAACTGATCATCGCGCGCCACACCGGCGCATTGCTGGGACTCGTCGAGCAGCGGCAACCGGCGCGGTTGTAGCAGCGGACTGAAGTATCGGGCAGCGGCCTGAGGGCGTCGAGACGAAGGTGAGGAGCTGACATGGCAAGCAGGCGGCGGATGACCGTAGACGGAAATGAAGCGGCCGCGTCGGTCGCATATCGGGCCAGCGAAACGATTGCAATTTATCCGATCACGCCGAGCAGTCCGATGGCCGAAGTGTGCGACGAATGGGCGAGCCGCAAGCGGCCCAACCTGTGGAACGCGATTCCAGAGATGGCAGAGATGCAGTCGGAGGCGGGCGCGGCCGGCGCAGTCCACGGCGCGCTGCAGGCCGGTGCGCTCTCGACGACGTTCACGGCGTCGCAGGGGCTGCTGCTGATGATCCCCAACATGTACAAGATCGCGGGCGAGCTGACGCCGTTCACGATGCACGTCGCGGCGCGTACGCTCGCGACGCATGCCCTGTCGATCTTCGGCGACCACTCCGACGTCATGGCCTGCCGCCAGACCGGTTTCGCCCTGCTCTGCTCGAACTCCGTCCAGGAAGCGCACGACCTGGCCGCCGTGGCGCACGCGGCGACGCTCGAAACGCGAATTCCCTTTCTGCATTTCTTTGACGGGTTCCGCACGTCGCATGAGGTCGCGAAAATCGACGAGCTCAGCGACGACGATCTCCGCTCGCTCATCCCGGAATCACTGGTCTTCGCGCATCGCCAGCGCGGGCTGACGCCTGACCGGCCGGTGCTGCGCGGCACGGCGCAGAATCCCGACGTCTTTTTTCAGGCGCGCGAAGCGCAGAATCGTTTCTACGACGTGTGCCCGGAGGTCGTCGCGCGGACAATGCAGTCGTTTGGCGCGCTGACCGGCCGTCGCTACGGCCTGTTCGACTACGTCGGCGATCCGGCTGCCGATCGCGTGATCGTGCTCATGGGATCGGGCGCCGAAACCGTCCACGAAACGGTCGACTACCTGACGGCTCGCGGTGAGAAAGTGGGCGTGCTGAAGGTTCGGCTATACCGCCCGTTTGCCCGGCAGGCGTTCCTGGCCGCGCTGCCAAAGACCGTACGCACGCTGGCCGTCCTGGATCGCACGAAGGAGCCGGGCGCTCCGGGTGACCCGCTCTATCTCGACGTCACGACGGCCCTCGCCGAAGCACATGCGGAGGGCGTCTCGCCGTTCGCGGTTCTGCCGCGCCTTGTCGCCGGCCGTTACGGGCTGTCGTCGAAGGAGTTCACGCCTGCGATGGTCAAGTCCATCTTCGACAACATCGCGAAGGACAAGCCCAAGCATCACTTCACGGTCGGCATCGTCGACGACGTCACGCACCTGTCGCTGCCGTGGGACCCGTCGTTTCAAACCGAGTCCCAGGATGTCTCGGCGTCCGTGTTCTACGGGCTTGGCGCCGACGGCACGGTCGGGGCCAACAAGAACTCCATCAAGATCGTCGGCCAGGAAACTGAGCTCTTCGCGCAGGGGTACTTCGTCTACGACTCGAAAAAGTCTGGCGCGATCACGGTCTCCCACCTGCGCACCAGCAAACGGCCGATCCGTTCGGCGTACCTGGTCAATCGTGCCGGCTTCGTCGCCTGTCATCAGTTCGAATTCGTCGATAAGATCGATGTTCTCGAACAGGCCGCGCCGGGCGCGGCGTTCCTATTGAACGCGCCTTTTCCCACGGAAGAGGTGTGGGATCACCTGCCGAAGGAAATGCAGGAACAGATCGTTGAGAAGAAGATCCGCTTCTTCGCGATCGACGCGTACGACCTCGCCAAGCGCGCCGGCATGGGTTCGCGCATCAACACCATCATGCAGACGTGCTTCTTCTCGATCTCGGGAATCCTCCCCGAAGACCAAGCGATCAAGCACATCAAGAAGTCGATTGAGAAGAGCTACGGCAAGCGCGGGCCGGAAGTCGTGCGCCGCAACTGCGAGGTCGTGGACCAGGCGCTCGCGCACCTGCACGAGATTAAGGTCCCGGCAACGGTCACCTCGCGGCGCACCCGCCCGCCGCTCGTGTCAACAGAGGCGCCGGATTTCGTCCAGAAGGTCACCGCTGTCATGCTGGCCGGAAAGGGCGACCTGCTCCCGGTCAGCGCGTTCCCCATTGATGGCACGTGGCCGGTGGCGACCACGAAATGGGAGAAGCGCAACCTCGCGCTCGAGATCCCAGTCTGGGACTCCAAGATCTGCATCCAGTGCAATCAGTGCGCGCTCGTCTGCCCCCACGCGGCCATTCGCGCGAAGGTTTACGACGAAAGCTCGCTGTCGGGTGCCCCAGCGACCTTCAAATCGACGCTGTTCAAGGGCGCCGAGCACAAGGGTAAGCACTTCACGATCCAGGTGGCGCCCGAGGACTGCACGGGCTGCAACCTGTGCGTCAACGTCTGCCCGGCCAAGGACCGCACCAATCCGAAGCACAAGGCGATCGACATGCACCCGCAAGCGCCGCTGCGCGAGGCGGAGCGCGCGAACTACGACTTCTTCCTCGCGGTCCCCGAGTTGGATCGGACGACGATGACGAAGTTCGATCACAAGAGCTCGCAGTTTCTCGAACCTCTGTTCGAATACTCGGGCGCCTGCGCAGGGTGCGGCGAGACACCGTATCTCAAGCTGCTCACACAGCTTTTCGGCGACCGGCTGCTCATGGCCAACGCGACTGGCTGCTCGTCGATCTACGGCGGCAATCTGCCGTCGACGCCGTACACGACGAATCGTGACGGCCGAGGCCCCGCGTGGTCGAACTCGCTCTTCGAGGACAACGCGGAGTTCGGGTTCGGCTTCAGGCTCGCGCTCGATGCGCACGTCGCCAGCGCGCGACGACTCGCCCAGCAACTCGCGTCACAGATCGGAGACGGGCTGGCCACTGCTCTTCTGGACGCGGATCAGTCGAGTGAGGCTGGCATCGCATCACAGCGGGAGCGCGTCGTGGCCCTGCGGCAGAAGCTCGCCGGCGTGAAGACCGACGAAGCCCGCCGCCTCGAAACGCTCGCCGATTACCTGGTGAAGAAGAGCGTCTGGCTCATCGGCGGCGACGGATGGGCGTACGACATCGGTTACGGCGGCCTCGATCACGTCCTCGCGAACCGGCGCGACGTCAACATCCTCGTCATGGACACCGAGGTGTACTCGAACACCGGAGGACAGGCGTCGAAGGCCACACCGCTCGGCGCGGCGGCCAAGTTCGCGGCCTCTGGCAAGCCGGTCGGCAAGAAGGATCTCGGCCTGCTCGCGAACATGTATGGGCACGTCTACGTCGCGAGGGTCGCGTTCGGCGCCAAGATGGCGCAGACGGCCCAGGCGTTCGTCGAAGCGGAGTCGTACGCGGGCCCGTCCCTGATCATCGCCTACAGCCACTGCATCGCGCACGGATACGACATGGCGCAGGGTGCGTCGCAACAGAAGCTGGCTGTGGATTCCGGCGTCTGGCCGCTGTACCGCTTCGATCCGCGCAGGATCCCTCATGGCGAAGCACCGCTTCACCTGGACTATGGCCCGCCGAAGGCCAAGGTTGCCGACTACATGCGTAACGAATCGCGGTTCCGGATGGTCGAGCGCGCCGATCCCGCCCGATACAAAATGTTCCTCGAAGAGTCGCAGGCGGCAGCCGAACGCCGGTATGCCGTGTACCAGCAACTCGCCGGCATCAAGGTTCCCGCGTTCGAGGCCGCGGCCCAACCCGCGGCTCCAGAGGCCAAGGAGAAATGATGGACCTCAGTACCACCTATCTCGGGAAGCGCCTGTCCCATCCGCTCGTCGTCGGCTCGGGCCCCCTCAGCGACGATCTCGACACCGTCAAGGCGCTCGAAGATGCCGGCGCGGCCATGCTGGTGCTCCGCTCGCTGTATGAAGAGGAGATTGTCGGCGAGCAGATGGACGCCTACTTCAACGTCGAAGCTCACAGCGACGCGTTCAGCGAAGCCGGATCCTTCGAGCCGGAATCCGAGATGTCGCTTGGCCCCGACGAGTACCTCGAGCATCTGCGCCTCGTCAAGCGGGCCGTCGGCATTCCGGTCATCGCCTCGCTGAACGGCGTCACGCCGGGAGGCTGGATTTCCTTCGCGAAGCTTCTCGAAGATGCCGGCGCCGACGGACTCGAGCTGCACCTGTATCACGCCGCCAGCGACATGACCATGAGCGCCGCGGATGTCGAACGGCAGGCCCTCGACACACTGCGCGAGGTGAAGCGTGCCGTGAAAATGCCGGTGGCGGTCAAGATGGCGCCGCTTCTCACCGCCTTTGCGAACTTCGCCAGTCAGCTCGACAAGACCGGGGCCGACGCGCTCGTCCTCTTCACGCGCTTTCACCGGGCCGACATCGACATCGAAGAGCTCGAGATCGTCCGGTCGCTGCCGTTGTCGGACTCCTCGGAATTGTCACTCCGCCTTCGCGGCACGGCGGCGCTCGCCGGACGCGTCAAGGCGTCTCTGGTGATCACCGGTGGCATCCACACCGGGATCGACGTCATCAAGGCGACGATGGCCGGCGCGCATGCCACGCAGATGGTGTCGGCGATCCTTCGCCATGGCCCGGGCCATCTGCGCACGGTCCGCCGGGAGATCGAGTCGTGGATGCAGGAGCACGAATGGACGTCGCTCAATGAGATGCGCGGGAATATGAGCCTCGAACGAATACCGGATCCAGCAGCGTACGAACGCGCGAATTTCCGGCTGGCGCTGAGATGACGCGCAAAGGAGGCAGTCACGTGAACCCACTTATGCCCGCGGAGGGTCCGATGCCGATGATGTTCAGCACGAAGCGCTTTCTGATGACGACCACGCTCGCCCTCGCCGTGGGGTTCGCGATGGCCATGCCGGCAGCAGGTCAGGACGCCGTCACGAAGGGTCAAGGCGTCTACACCGCTCAGAAGTGCCAGGTTTGCCATGCAATCGCCGGCAAAGGCAACAAGTCGAATCCGCTGGACGGCGTCGGCGGAAAACTGTCGGCGGACGACATCAAACAATGGATTACCCACCCGACGGATGCCGCGACGAAGGCCAAGTCGACCAAGAAGCCGCCGATGCCGAACAAGTATGGCAGCCTGCCGGCCGCTGATATCGACGCGCTCGTCGCCTACATGCAGAGCCTGAAGTAGCGAGCGTTGGCGATGAGGATCAGCGCGCTCGCGCGTCACCCGGTGGCAATCGTCGGAGCGGTCGTCGCCACGGCATCGGCCGTGGTCTTCATCACCCTGCTGATCGCGATGCTGGCGGGGTTGCTCACCAACCCGTACGCGGGTCTGGTCGTCTTCATCGCCATCCCGGCCGTGTTCGTGATGGGGCTTGTGCTCATTCCGGCGGGCATGTGGCTCGAGCGGCGGAAGCTGTTGCGCCAACCGACGGCTGTCGCCGAGTGGCCGGTTGTCGATTTCCGCCGGGCCGAGGTCCGACGTGCCTCGCTCCTCATCGTGGCCCTCACTGCGGTCAACATCGTCATCGTGCTGCTGGCGGGTTACGGCGGCCTGCACGCCATGGATTCGCCAGGGTTCTGCGGACAGACGTGCCACACGCCCATGCATCCGCAGTTTCAAGCCTGGCAGGGCGCGGTCCACGCCGGTATCCCGTGCGTCGAATGTCACATCGGCGAGGGAGCGGCGGCGTTCGTGCACGCCAAGCTTGCCGGCGTCAGACAGCTGGTGCAGGTCGCGGGCACTTCCTATCCCCGCCCGATTCCATCCGGCACCGAACTGCCGTCCGGCGCTCAAGCGGAGATGTGCAGGGGCTGCCACAGGCCCGAACGCGTTCTCGGCGATCATATCCGCGTCATCCGCGAATATGCCGACGACGAAACGAACACCGAGAGCATCACCGTGCTGCAGATGCACATGAACGTCACGACCGAATCGCGACGTGCGATCCACTGGCACGCGAATCGGTCCGTCCGCGTCGAGTACGTGGCGACGGATGCGGAACGGCAGACGATTCCGTACGTGCACGTCACCTACGCCGGTGGACAGGTGAAAGAGTACGTCGCCAAGGATGCAACCCCGGACGCCATTCGCGGCGGCGAGCGCCGCGTCATGGAGTGCGGCGACTGCCACAATGCAGTCGGGCACCCGATCGCGCCGACGCCGGAGCAGGCCGTCGATCGCGCCATCGCCGCGGCGATGGTTGGCCACGGCCTGCCCTACGTCAGGCGCGAAAGCGTGCGCCTGCTGAAGGCGTCGTACAACAGCCAGGAGGACGCAGTTCGCGCGATCGAAGAAGGACTGCGAAGCTTCTACAAGACGCGGAGCTCCACGGATCAGCAGGCGTTGAACAAGACCGTGAGTGCCGTGCAGGATCTCTATCGCCGCAACGTGTTTCCGGCGATGAAGGTGACCTGGGGCACCTATCCGGACAACAAGGGCCACATCACGTCGAACGGCTGCTTCCGCTGCCACGACGATTCACACGAGTCCAAGGACGGATCGAAGATCAGCGGCGACTGCGAGTTCTGCCACAAACAGCTCGAAACCCAACCCTGAAGCGGTCGGGCCGACCGCAGTCATCATCGTTCATGGGGTTTCCGTCGCGTTACGACTTGGGGAGGCGCTCGGCGTCGGCCGGTGCGGCGAACCAGTCCTTCTTTGGCACTACTTTCGGCGCGGCCGGATCGACGACGTAGTTCGGCGACATGATCTGCACGCCGTACTCGTTGAACAGATCCTGGATGTTCGCGTGCAGCGCGTTCAGCGTGAAAGGTCGCGACTCCTGCCGCTCGAGGCACACGAACAGCGTGTACTTCACGTAGAAGTCCTCCAGCGAAGCCTGGAGCACAACTGGCTTCGGCTCGCGGCGAAGACCCTCCGTCCGTTCGGCCGCCTTGAGCATCAGCGCATGCACCTGCCGCCACGGCGCGTCGTAGCCAATCGTGACCGATGTCGGCGTGAACACCCCTTCGGTCTCTCCGAACCGCGAGTAGTCGGTGGTCGTCTGCGCGACGACAACGGCGTTCGGAATGGTGACGTCTTCATTCCGCAACGTGCGCACCTTCGTGGACAGAATTCCCAGATGCCGAACAGTACCCTCGACGTCGCCGATCCGCACGAAGTCTCCAAGCCGCACCGCCCGCGAATACGTGATCATGAAGCCGCTCATGATCTGGCTCACGATGCCGCTCGAGCCAAAGGTCACCATCAGGCCGAGAAACACGCTGACGCCCTTGAACGCGTCGGTCTGGCTGCCCGGCAGATAGGGATAGGCCACGACAATCGCGAACAGCCACAGGAGAGCGGTCAGCAGCCGGCGCGTCGGCTGGGCCGTCTCGGGGTAGATCCAGCGAGCCGAGACTCGCCCCCGCTCCACCGCGCTGAACCAGACTCCAATCACCCGGACCAGGAAGCGCGTAATCAGAAGGATCAGGACAACCGTGAACAGCCCCGGCAGGGCTCTCACCATCCCCAGGCCAAGGTTCTCCACCGTCACCACCAGGAATCCGCGCAGTGATTCCCCCCAGGGTCTGGTGTACGGGAACTGTCTGAGACCGAAGGTCAGAACCCAATAGGCCACGATCAGGTCCAGCACCACCTTCGAACTCGTGACGAGCCCTCGCTCGAAGTTGACCAGCCGCATCCCGCGCAGCATTTCGAGATCGGCGATTTTCGATTTCGCGACGGTCTTTTCTGCGGCAGTGATCAGCTTGCCGGCGACGATCTGCTGGACACGTCCGATGATCCAGAACGCCACCAGCCCGAGGACCAACGCCCCAAGTGCCGTCAACGCGGACAGGAAGAGCGCGCGCGGCGCGCGCGCCTCTCCCGCCTCGGCTAGCGCCTGCTTCAGACGCACAACCGTCTGGTCGGTCACGCCCTGGATGGTTTCGCCCGACAAGTTGTCGATGTCGGCTGACGTCAGCGCCAGGACAACCCTTGAGCCCACTCTGATGAGCGCGCCGCCATCGAAGGGTTGAGATGTCACGGGTCCCGTGATGTCCTCGGCGACCAGGTCGTCGAGCGCATGCTCGGCCCCGACTGCGCGTTCTATCGGGGATCGCCCGAGGACGTTTGCCTTCAGAACAACGATGGGCCGATTGAAGTACGTGAAGGTAGACGTGTCACCGGTCGGTGTGGCGTTCAGGAGCGACGGGAGCGACGACGCAGGCGGCGGCTGCGCGGCCGGCGCGGCTTGGGACTGGGCGCGGACGACGCCGGGCAGGAACGCGAGACACAGGACGAAACCCGCGTTCAGTCCAGTGCCGCGACGATTCCAGGATCGAGAGCCGTTCGGCATGCCGCTGATCTTACCCGTCAGTAGACCTCGCGCACGAACCGTCGCCGCGCCAGCGTCTTTTCATCGTCGTACACGTGCTTGCGCGACCGATCCGGCAGCTTCACTTTCGGGCGCTTGATCTTCTTGTGCGGAATCATGCTCAGCAAGTGCGCGATCACGTTGAGGCGCGCACGCTTTTTGTCATCCGAGCGAACGATGTACCACGGTGCGATGCGTGTGTCCGTCGCCTTCAGCATCGCGTCACGCGCTTTTGAATACTCGTACCATTTGGCGCGCGACGGCAGGTCCATCGTGCTCAGCTTCCACTGACGCAGCGGATCGTCGATTCGGGCCTTGAACCGCCGCTCCTGCTCCTTGTTGCCCACTTCGAGCCAGACCTTGATCAGGATCAGCCCGCCTTCGACGATCTCCTTCTCGAACAGCGGACACAACTTCAGGAAGCGTTCGTACTGATCCTTGGTGCAGAATCCCATCACATGCTCGACGCCCGCACGGTTGTACCAGCTCCGGTCGAAGATCACGATCTCGCCCGCAGCCGGGAAATGCGGCATGTAGCGCTGCAGGTACATTTGACTCTTCTCGCGGTCAGACGGCGCCGGCAGGGCGATCACACGAAAGATCCGGGGGCTGACTCGCTCCGTGATCGCTTTGATCGTGCCGCCCTTGCCGGCAGCGTCGCGGCCTTCGAACACGACAATGACGCGCAAGCCCTTCTCTTTCACCCAATCCTGCAGGATGCAGAGTTTGGCTTGCAGGCGCGTCAGCTCTTTTTCGAACTTCTTCCGCTTCATCTTCTTCTGTTCTGTTGCCATCGCGGTCCACCAGTCTGTCAAGGTTGCGGCTGCCAGCCCCCGCCGAGCGCCCGGTACAATTCCGCGCGGGCACGCAGCTCGGCTCCTTGCGTCTGCGCGAGCAGCAGCTGCTGCTGGAACAGCTCCTGGTCTGCGGTCAGGATTTCGATGTAGCTCGCGAGGCCGGAATCGTACCGCTCACGAGCCAGCCCGGACGCATCCTGCAGAGCGATGACACCTTCTTGCCGGCGGCCGCGCTGCTCGGCCAGCTTCTGAATCGTGACCAGCGAATTGGCGACCTCACGGTAGCTGTTGAGCGCGGCTTTCTGGTATTCGGCCAGCGCCGCGTTGAATCGCGCCTGGGCCGCCTCGAGGTTCCGGCGAATACGACCCGCCTGAAAGATCGGCTGAGTGAGACCCGGGCTCAGCGACCACACGGCCCCGCTCCCGCCTAGGAACGAGGTGAGATCGCCGCTGACGCCGCCGAGAAAGCCGGTCAGGCTGATCGTTGGATAAAAAAGCGATTTCGCCACGCCGATGTCGGCATTGGAAGCCACGAGCACCTGTTCGGCCTGGACGACATCGGGCCGGCGCTCGAGCAGCGATGTGGGAAGGCCCGGCGGAATCGCCGGCGGCAGCTGTTCGGCGTTGGCCAGGCTCTGGCGCGTGACGGGGCCGGGCGGACGTCCGAGGAGCAGCGCAATCAGGTTTTCGGTGAGGGCAATCTGGCGTTCGATTTCCGGGATTGCGGCCGCGGTTTGCGCGCGGAGGGCCTGAGTCCGATCGAGTTCGAGACGATTGGACACGCCCCCATCGAGGCGGTTCTGAAAATACCTGACCGTCTCGTCGTTCAGTCGGAGGGTTTCACGAGCTATCGCGAGTTGCAGGTCGAGTTCGCGCAGCAGGAAATAGTTCGTGGCGACGTCGCCCACCAGCGTCACCAGGACGCCGCGCCGACCCTGCTCGCTCGCCAGCGCGAGCGCCACCGCCGCTTCCTGACCTCGCCGAAGCCGACCGAACAGGTCGATTTCCCACGACAATCGGAACCCGTACACACCGCTCTGATGCGTCGTGTCGTTGTTTTCTTCGGTGCTCGATGCTCCCCGCACGCCGTAGGCGGCGGCGCCATCGACCTGCGGATAAAGGTACGACTTGGCTATCCCGGCAACGGCACGCGCCTCCTCGACGTGTGCCACGGCCACACGCAGATCGAGGTTGTTCTCGATGGCTTCCCGCACGAGCGCCTGCAGGGCCGGATCCTCGAATATCTGAAACCAGGGCGCATCAGCCAGCGATTGCGCCTGCGAGGTGGCTTCGTCGAACCGGTATTGAGGGGGCGTCGGAAGCTTGGGCCGTTCGTAATTGGGGCCCACGACGCATCCGGCAAACGCGACAGACGCGGCCACGGCGAGGAGGCCGGCGCGAACGATGGGCATCGGCATCTCAGTGGCCCCCCTGCCCATGTTCCGTGGCCAGCCGGGGCGGTGCCGTCGGCGCCGGCACCGGCGCGTGCTTGCCGCCGCCGATCACTTTCTCGACGGCGACATACAGCATCGGAATCAGCAACACGCCGAGGATCGTGGCGACGAGCATGCCCGAGAACACCGTCATCCCCATCACTTTGCGCGCTTCCGCACCCGCGCCTGACGCCGTCAACAGCGGCACGACGCCAAGGATGAATGCAAACGCGGTCATCAGAATCGGCCGGAAACGGAGCTTGGCCGCGTTGAGCGCGGACTCGACCAGCGGCTTTCCCTGGTCGTGCTCCATCTTCGCGAACTCGATGATCAGAATCGCGTTCTTCGCGGCAAGACCGATCAGCATGATCAGGCCGATCTGCGCGAAGACGTTGTTCACGTAACTCGGCCCGAAGTAAAGGCGCGCCAGCCAGAGCCCGAGATACGCACCGAAGGCCGCGAATGGCGTCCCCAGCAGGACGCTGAACGGCAGGCCCCAGCTCTCGTACTGCGCCGCAAGGATGAGGAACACGAGAAAGATCGCGAGCGCGAAAACCACGGCGACACCGGGCGCTTTGCGTTCCTGATAGGACATGTCCGCCCAGTCGAAGCTCATGTCCCCCGGCAACACCTCGCGCGCGGTCGCTTCGAGCGCATCGAGCGCCTGGGTCGACGAAAAGCCCGCGGCCGGAATACCGGTGAGCTCCGCCGATCGGAACAGGTTGAAGCGATTCGTGAATTCGGGTCCGGCGCCCGGCCGCGTGGCGACCAGCGTATCGAGCGGCACCATGCCGCCGCCCTTGTTCTTCACGAAGAACAGACCGAGCTGCTTCGGATCGGTCCGGAACTCAGGCTCGGCCTGGACGTACACCTTGTACACGCGGCCGAACCGGTTGAAGTCGTTCACGTAGGAGCTGCCGAGCAGCGCGCCGAGCGTGGTGTTCACGTCGTTCAGCTGCACGCCGGACTTCAGCACCTTGCTGCGATCGATGTCGGCATAGACCTGCGGGACGGCCGCCCGATACAGGGAGTTGATGCGTCCGATTTCCGGCCGCTTGCGCGCCGCCTGCAGGAAACGTTGCGTCTGCTCGGCCAGATAGTCCGGCGAACCGCCGCTGCGGTCCTGCAGCTGCATCGTGAAGCCGGCGCCGGTACCGAGGCCCGGGATGGACGGTGGTCCAAACGCAAACACACCGCCCTCGGGAATCTGCTGCGCGAACGCCCGGTTCAGGGCAGCCACAACACCGTTCGCGTGGGACTCTTCCGTCTTCCGCTCCTCCCACGGCTTGAGCTGTACGAAAAAGAAGCCCATGTTCGAGGAGTAGGCGGAGGTGAGCAGCGAGTACCCGCTGATGGTGTTGAAGCCTTCGATGGCCTCGTTCTTCTCGAGAATCGCCTCGGCCTTCTTCATGACCGCGTCGGTGCGCTCGAGGGACGCCGCGTCGGGCAGCTGCGCGTTGACCATGATGTAGCCCTGGTCCTCTTCCGGCACGAAGCCGCCCGGAATCTGCCGCACCAGCACCACAATCACGTATATCAGCACCCCGATGAAGGCCATGCTCCGGAACATCTTCCGGATGAGGATTGCGGAGAAGCTGACGTACTTGTCAGTCGTGTAACCGAAGACTTTGTTGAACCCGTTGTAGAAGGGTGTCAGCAGCGAGCGCTTGCCCGTCGCCGGCTTGAGCAGCATTGCAGCCAGCGCCGGACTGAGCGTCAGCGCGTTGACGACCGACAGCAGCACGGACAGCGCGATGGTGATCGCGAACTGCTGATACAGCCGGCCGGTGATGCCGCCCATGAAGCCCACCGGCACGAACACCGCGCACAGAATCAGCCCGATGGCGATGACCGGCCCCGACACTTCTTCCATCGCCTTGATCGTGGCCTCCTTCGGCGCCATCCCGTGCTCGACGTGGTGCATCACCGCCTCGACCACCACAATCGCATCGTCCACGACGATGCCGATAGCGAGCACGAGGCCGAGCAGCGAGAGGACGTTGATCGAGAAGCCGAGGAGCGGGAAGAACATGAACGCCCCGACGAGCGACACCGGCACGGTCATCAGCGGAATCAGCGTCGCGCGCCAGTTCTGGAGAAAGATGAACACCACGATGATCACGAGCGCGACGGCTTCGAAGAGCGTGTGCTCGATCTCCTTGATGCCCTCGGACACCGGCAGCGTCGTGTCGAGCGAGACGAGGTACTCCATGTCGCGCGGGAAGCGCTTCGACAGGCTGGCCAGCTCGGTTTTGATCTTGTCGGCGACATCGAGCGCGTTGGTGCCGGGGATCTGGTACACCGCGATGACCGCGGACGGCTTGCCGTCGTGGCGGCCGACGGCGTTGTACAACATCGTGCCCAGCTCGAGCCGGGCCACGTCCTTCAGCCGGACCTCCGAGCCGTTCGGGTTGGTCCGGATGATGATGTTGCCGAATTCCTCTTCGTTCAGCAGACGGCCCTGCGTGCGAACGGTATAGGTGTACTCGGTGCCGGCGGCGGCCGGCGGACCGCCAATCTGGCCGGCCGGGGTCAGCTGATTCTGCTGCGCGATCGCGTTGGTGATGTCGGGGACTGTCACTCCCAGCCGCCCGATGACGTCGGGCCGCAGCCACACGCGCATGGCGTAGTCGCTGCCGCCGAACAGGTTGATCTGCCCGACGCCGGGGATGCGCGCGAGGGCGTCGTTGATGTTGATGGTCGTGTAGTTCGACAGAAAGCTGCTGTCGTAGGTGCCCTTCGGTGACTTGATCGAGATGACCAGCAGCGGAAACGCCAGGGCCTTTTTGACGGTGACGCCGTAGTTCTTGACCGACTGCGGCATCTGGGGCAAGGCCTGCGACACGCGGTTCTGCGTGAGCACGTTGTCCATGTCCAGATTCGACCCGACTTCGAAGGAGACCTTCAGGGTCAGTGTCCCGTCGTTGGCATTGGTCGATTTCAGGTAGATGCCCTGTTCGACGCCGTTGATCTGCTGCTCGAGAGGCGTCGCGACGGAGGCTTCGACGTCGGTGGCGCTGGCGCCGATGAAGGTGGTCGTGACCTGGACCATCGGCGGCACGATCTCGGGATACTGCGCAATAGGCAGACCTTGCATCGCGACGAGGCCAAGCATGACGATGACGATCGACATCACCATCGCGACGATGGGCCGGTTGACGAAGAAACTGGCCATGTTTACTTCGCCTCGCCAGCGGGCTGGGCCGCGCCCGGTTCAGCGACCGCGGCCGGTGCCGGCTTGGCCACGACCGTCATGCCGTCCTGAATCCGCTGCAGACCTTCCGACACGACGCGCTCGCCCATCTTGAGCCCTTCCTCGATGACCCAGAGCGAGCCGACGCGCTGGCCGACTTTCACGCTGCGGAAGGCCACCTTGTTGTCTGCGCCTACCACGGCGACGTTGTAGAGATTCTGCAGTTCCTGAACAGACCGCTGTGGAACCAAGAGCGCGCCCATGCGGGTGTCGAGCAGCAGCCGGACCCGACCGTACTGGCCGGGCCGCAGCAGCAAGTCGGGGTTGGCAAACTCGAGCTGGATACCCAACGTGCCCGTCGTCGGGTCGACCGCGCGATCAACAAGGTTGACGCGGCCGGTGTGGGCGTACACGCTGCCGTCGGCGAGCGTCAGTTGAATGCCGTCCGCTAGCGGCGAGCCGCCGGTCGCACGCTGCGATTGACGTTTCGAATAGCGCAGGTAGTCGGCCTCGGTGGCCGCCACACGGAAGAGGATCGGATTGATCTGCGAGATGGTGGTCAGCAGGGTGCTCTCTCCCCGTCCGACGAGGTTGCCCGGCTTCACCTGCGTGATGCCGACCAATCCGTCAATCGGCGACGAAATCCGCGTGTAGCTCAGGTCGAGGGTCGCCTTCTCTACTGCTGCCTTCTCGGCTTCGACCTGCGAAGTTGCCGCGTCCCGGGCGGATATGGCGTTATCGAGTTCCTGCTGGCTCACCGCCTGCTTCGCCGCCAGCGGCGTGTAACGCGCGACGTCGTTCTTCGCTTTCTCGAGCCTCGACTGTGACGTTGCCAGGTCGGCTTTGGCTGCCGCGAGAACGGCCTCGAGCGGCTTCCGATCGATCTCGTAGAGAAGGGCACCCTTGCGAACGAGCGAACCTTCGCGGAAGGTCACGGTCTCGAGGAAACCTTCGACGCGTGCCCGTATGTCCACATCCTGGAACCCCTGGGACTGGCCGACCAGTTCCAGGTACACCGGAACGTCCTTCTGGACCACCTCAGTGACGTACACCTCTATCGGCGGCGCGGCCACAGGGGCCGGTTTCTCGCACGCAACGCTCAGGCCGGCAGCCGCTATCGCCAGGACGAGCATCGCCCGGGCTGGATCGGTTCGCATGTTCAGGTCCTCTTCTCTCTATCCACGACAGCTCTCACCACGTCGTTCTCTCCTGTTCGGTCCGGGCCTGTGGGCCGCGACGCTCACGACTGGTTGTGAGAAGGCTATCAGAAATCCGCCGACCGCAGCGGACGCTGAATCCTTGAGGGTGTTGCAGCGCTACAAGGATCTTCGGGATATCATCGCGATTCTCGCGCCTTCGCCAGGTCGCTGGCCCAGTTGCGTGTGAAGAAACGCCGGAGAGTCTAGAGATGGCGATCCCCGCGCGCGTCTGGCTGGCGGGATACGATCGGACGTGGCTCCGGGCCGACACCATGGCCGGGATCACGCTTGCGGCGTATCTGCTGCCGGCGGCCATCGGCGACGCGTCACTCGCGGGACTGCCGCCTGAAGCGGGGCTGTACTCGTGCCTGTTTGGCGGCCTCGTGTTCTGGCTGTTCTGCAGTTCGCGCCTGACCGCGATCACCGTCACGTCGGCGATCTCGCTGCTCGTCGGCGCCTCGCTCTCGGAGATCGCCGCAGGCGACCCCGCTCGCCACGCGGCGCTCGCCGCATGCACCGCCCTGCTCGTCGCCGCGCTGGGGTTCCTGGCCTACGCGATCCGGGCCGGCGCTGTCGTCAACTTCTTTTCGGAAACCGTGCTCGTCGGCTTCAAGTGCGGAGTCGCGTTGTTTCTGGCCAGCACTCAGCTGCCGAAGCTGTTCGGCTTCGCCGGCAGTCACGGCGACTTCTGGGAACGCATGGGCCACTTCTTTCGCAGCCTTGGGCAGACCAACACGGTGTCCCTGACGCTGGGCGTGGCGGCCCTCGTGCTCCTGCTGCTCGGCAAGACCGTTCTGAAACATCGCCCGGTTGCCCTGTTTGTCGTCATCGGCGGCATCATCGCCGCGGGCGTGCTGCGTCTGGACGAGCGCGGCGTGGCACTGCTCGGCGCCGTGCCGCAGGGCCTGCCGATGCCGGGGCTGCCGCTCATCACGCGATCGGATATTCAGGAGATCCTGCCGCTGGCCATGGCGTGTTTCGTGCTGGCGGCGGTTGAAACAACGGCGATCGGGCGAATGTTCTCCGCCAAGCACGGGTATCGACTCGATGCCACCCAGGAGTTTCTGGCGATCGGAAGCGCAAATCTCGTCGCGGGCCTCGGCAGCGGACTCCCGGTGAGCGGCGGCATGTCGCAGTCGCTCGTCAATGAGACCGGCGGCGCCCGAACTCCGCTTTCCGGGCTGGTTGCGGCGCTCATCATGCTCGTGGTCGTGCTCTTCTTCACGGGGCTGTTGCGCAACCTTCCCCAGCCAGTCCTTGCCGCCGTCGTGCTGATGGCGGTGACAGGACTCATCCAGGTCGAGGCGCTACGCAGCATCTGGCGCTTCAGCCGGACGGAATTCGCTGTGGCCATGGCCGCGCTCCTCGGCGTTCTCGGTGCGGGACTGCTCCAGGGCGTCCTCATCGGTGTGATCATTTCGATTCTTCTCCTCCTCGGCCGTGCCTCGCGTCCGCGCGTTGTGGAGCTTGCACGGGTCCCAGGGACATCCTATTTCGCGGATCTCGCACGGCATTCCGAGAACCAGCGCGAGCCGGAGGTGCTCGTCGTTCGGCCCGAGGGCTCGCTCTTGTACTTCAATGTCGATCACATCCGTGATGCGTTGAAGACTCTCGTCAGCGAACGCAGTTCGCCCGCGCGCCTGATTGTGTTCTTCATGGGCAACGTCCCTTACGTCGACCTGGCGGGCGCCGAACTTCTGGTGGACTTGCGCACCACGTTTGTCGAACGCGGCATCGAATTCCGGCTTGCCGAGACACACGGCGAAGTGATCGCAGCGCTACAGCGCCTGGGCCACGCGCACGCGGCCGAGCTCGCGGAAACGAATCAGACCGTCGATGACGTGTTGACGCGGTGGCGTGCGTCGCGGTCGCCGCTCACACGCGCCACAGGCCTGCGCCCGACATGACCGCGGCTACATTCCGCCCGAATGCCCGAATCCTCCGTCGCCGCGTGCCGTCGGCGGAAGGTCGGCCACCTCCTGCCACGATACGCGCGCGACCGGAGCGATCACGAATTGTGCGATTCGCATCCCGCGCGAAATGACAAACGGCTCGCGTCCGAGATTGATGAGCGGTACGCGGATCTCGCCACGGTAGTCGGCGTCGATCGTCGCCGGCGTATTCGGAAGACTGATTCCGTATTTCACCGCCAATCCCGATCGTGGCCTCACCTGCCCTTCGTAGCCTTCGGCGATCGCGACCACGAGCCCGGTCGGCACGAGCAGAATCGAGCCGGGATCGAGGCGCAGATCCGTTTCGATCGCGGCGTGCAGGTCCATGCCGGATGCGCCCGCCGTCATGTAGGTCGGAAGCGGAAGCCCGTCGGCGTGTGGAAGGCGTTTCAGCTGCAGCGTCAGCGGCGTCGGCACGCTCGCATGGTATCTCAAGACGATCAGTCCGCCGGCCACGCCGCCGCGACTTCGAGCTCATCGCGCGAGATCTCGCGCACGACGAGCCGGTTATCCGGCGGCAACTGCCCTTCCGCCCACAAGTGCGCAGAAAGCCGTCGTTCCGCCTGCACCCGCCAGAAGCCACCCTCCGGCTGCAAGTTGCGCAGGCTGAGCCGAGCGACCCGCGCGACGAGTTCCGGATCAATGGTGACAACGACATCTGATCGGCTGCCGTCTGCGAATCGGCGGACCCGGAGTCGATGCTCCCCCTCAGCGTGCTCGCGTTCATCCGCCCGGACGATCTGAAACCCGTTCAAGGTCAGCGTTTCGATGCGAGGACGGTCGGTCGACCGAATCGTGGCAGCGGAAGCGACGGGACGCGGCGCCGGATGAGCCGTCAACGTGGCCGCCACTGCTCCGCGCAGCGCCTCTGGCGTCATGGGCTTCCTGAGGAAGTCACATGCGCCGAGCTTCATCGCGTCGATCGCCAGCTCGATCGAGCCGAATGCCGTCACCATCAGCACTCGGGCGTCTGGCACGCGTGCCTTCAAGCGGCGCAGCGTCTCGAGACCATCGATGCCAGGCATCTTCTGGTCGAGTAACACGGCATCGTAGCGGGTCCCGTCTCCGAAACGGGCGAGGCCGTCCTCGCCATTGGCCGCCTCCTCCACCGCGTAGCCACTTGCTTCGAGCGTCAACCGCATCATCTGCCTGATGTGCGGCTCGTCGTCGATGATCAGCAGATTCATGTGCGAGCCTCCTCGCCTAGCGGAATCGTGAAGGTGAACGTCGAGCCCTTGCCTGGCTCCGACTGCACGCTCAACATGCCTCCGTGCCCTTCCACGATACGTCGGGAGATCGCCAGGCCAAGGCCGGCGCCGCCGACCGCGGACCCGGGAACTTGCACGAACGGTTCGAACACCCGCGTCAGGTAGTCGCGGGGAACGCCAACACCGGTGTCCGCCACGGACACGGCAACATCGTGGCCGCGCGGAACGGCGGCCACGGCGATCGATCCTCCCGCCGGGGTCGCGCGCATGGCGTTGGTGACGAGGTTGGCGATCACGCGCTCGATCTGGCTGCGGTCGACACTGACGGTGGGCAGGTCGGGCGCTGCATCGACGTCGAGGCGGATGCCGCGCGCTTCCACCTGAAGCCGCAGTGGCTCGACGGCTTCGCGCACGACAGGCGCGAGTCGAGCCGGCGCGCGCACCGGCGTGACGTCACCCGATTCGATCTTGGAGAGATCGAGCAGTTCCCTCATGAGGCGATCCAACCGTCCGGCGTCCTCGCGGCACATGACCAGAATTTCCGTCTGCCGATCGGTCAGCGGCGTCGACGCGTCCTCGAGTAATAGGTGTATGCCCATCTGCACGCTGGTGAGCGGTGTCCGGAGTTCATGCGAGGCCGCGGCGATGAACTCCGACTTCAGCCGGCTGATCTCGTTGAGATGCGTGATGTCCTCGAGCAGCGTGACCGCGCCGACGAGACGACGGTCGCCGTCGCGCATCGGTGTCGACCGCACGCGAAACGCGCGATGCGAACCCTCGACGGCCAGCGGCAGCACGGCGGCTGCGCTTTCCGAAGCCACGGGCGCTTGCGAACGAAGGATGTCGGTGACCGCCTGCACGAGGCGCGTATCGCGCGCCACTTCACCGATCTGCCTGCCCAGCACCTCCGAGCGCGCACCAAACAGTCGCTCCGCCGCCTGGTTGACGCGTGTCACCCGGCCTTCGCCGTCGGTCACGATCACCGGATCGAACAGCGAGTCGATCGCGGCTTCCGTTGTCTGCTGCGCGATGAGCAGCTGGCCGAGGTCCGATCGCCGCAGCTCGCGGATCCGCTCGGCCATCCGGTTGAAACCGATCGCCAGCGTGCCGATCTCGTCGCCCGATCGCACCGGCACGGTCGTGTCGAGCTCGCCGCCCGCAAGCCGAACGGTGGCGTCCGTCAGCTGACGCACCGGACCGAGGATCGATCGCGACAAGCTGACCTCGACGGCGACGCCGACGATCATCAGCGCGAGCGCCAGCACCAGTGTGATGAAGAACCAGCGCTTCGCGATGCGCGACGCATCGTCGGCTTTGCGGCGCATAGCCTCCTGGTTGATGCGCAGGAGCCGATCGGCGGTAGGCTCGTACCTGATTGAATCGAGGCTCGAGGATCTCGAAATACGTCCGCGCAGTCGCCGCGGCGCGGCGAAAAACCGACCGAGCTGCACGAAATAGTCTGCGCTGGCGCGACCGAGGTCGTCGATGATGGCTCGGGCTCGCCTTCCTCCGTGATGTTGGCCGCCGCCGTCGTGAGCGCGCGGTCGAAGCGGACACGATGCTCGGTCGATTGCCGCTGCGCGCGCTCGTGCTGGCCGGTCAGCTCGAAGAGCGCCGCCGAATCGAGACGCTCGAGACTCTCCTTCATGTCCTGGGCGGCCACGACCGAATCGTAGTTCTCCGCGATGATGCGGCCCGAGACTGCGCTCATCTGACTGAGCGTGCGCGCGCTCCACGCACCCAGGACGCCAAGCGCGACGACGAAGCCGAGATAGCCGACCAAAAGCTTCGTGCGCAGGCTCATCGCTCAGCCTTCAGCCATTTCGTCGGCGACATCTGACGATTCGGCGTCCATCGGGACGATCTGCACCGTCGCCGTCCTCAACTCACGCAGAAACCGGTCGACAATCAATCCGTGCACCAGCAGGTCCCATCGTGAGCGGGCGGACTGACCAAAGATGACGTGCGTGATGCCCTCTCGCTTGGCGAATTCGACGAGCGCGTCAGCCACGCGCGAACCCTTGAGCTTGACCACCTTCGCGCCGAGCTGTTGCGCGAAGCGGATGTTGTCGCCGAGCGCGACATGGTCGACCGGCTTGATCCGACCCGGTTCCTCGCGCGGCGTCTCGACGTAGACGGCGTACCAGTCGGTGGCCAGCCGTCCTGCGATGCGCGAGCCGACCCGCAGCAGGGTCCGCGCACTGCCGCGGGATGCCATGGCCACCATCACCTTTTCCGGAATGACCGGACGCTCGAGCCCCTCCCTGTCACGGTAGACCTGCGCCTTGCCCGCCTGATCGGAGGCGAGCTGCCGGAGTGCCAGCTCTCGCAGCGCCGTCAGGTTGCCCTTGCGGAAGAAATTCGTGAGCGCCTGCTCGACCTTCGCGGCGTCGTAGATCTTGCCCTGCCGGAGGCGCTCTCGAAGCGTCTCGACCGACACGTCTACGTTGACGACTTCGTCGGCGCGCTTCAGGATCCAGTCGGGGACCGTTTCACGGACGCGGACGCCGGTCGTGGACGCGATGACGTCGTTCAGTCCTTCGATGTGCTGGATGTTGACTGCGGTAATGACACCGATGCCGGCGTCCAGCAGCGCGAGAACGTCCTCGTACCGTTTCTCGTGGTCCGACCCGGGGGCGTTGGTATGGGCCAGCTCATCGACGACCGCGATCTGCGGGTGTCTCGCGATGACGGCCGCCACGTCGATTTCCTTGAGCGTCACGCCGCGATACTGAATCTCGCGAAGCGGCACCTGCTCGAGATCGCCGATCCGGGCGAGCGTGTCGGCGCGGCCGTGCGGCTCGATGAACGCAATAACGACGTCCAATCCCTGCCGCCGGAGCTCGTGCGCGTCTTCGAGCATCTGGTACGTCTTGCCGACACCCGGCGCCGCGCCGATGTACAAGCGCAGTCGCGCGCGGCCTTCGTCCTTGACGCGCGCGAGGAGCGATTCGGCGGAGAGCGGAGTGTCCGGCATCCTCGACGCTATTTTTTCATGGGGTGCTGCTCATCGAGCGCCAGATTCAGCTCCAGGACGTTCACGACCGGCTCCCCGAGGAAACCGAATTGGCGTCCCGTTGTATGGGCATCCACGAGCCGGCGAACGTCAGACTCCGCGATCCCCCGCTCGCGCGCGACGCGCGGCGCCTGAAACAGCGCCGAGGCGGGCGAGATGTGCGGATCAAGTCCGGACGCAGACGACGTCACGAGATCGATCGGCACCGGCATCGTCGGGTTCTCGGCCTTTGCGGCGTCGACGGCTGCCTTCACCGAATCGACGAGCTTCTTGTTCGTCGGACCGAGGTTCGTACCGGCGGAATTCGCCGCGTCGTAACCGGTTCCGGCGGCTGACGGGCGCGACCGGAAATACCCCGGTGATGAAAACGCCTGGCCGATGATCCTGGACCCGATGACCTTTCCGTTCCGCTCGATCAGCTGGCCGTTCGCCTTGTCGTGAAACAGCACCTGCGCGAGGCCGGTGACCACGAGCGGATAGGCGACGCCGAGCAGCAGCGTCGTGACGATGGTCATCAGGATGGCGATGATCAGGTTTTTTGTGATGTTCATTGTCTTCGCTCGGCTAAAGCCTCGCGCTCCACCAATCCTCGGCTGAGGCCTCGCGCTCCTTCAGGACCTCGGAGCGCGAAGCCTTCGAAGCGAGCGTCCTTTTACGCCAAACCAACTATCGTAATGAGCATGTCGATGATCTTGATCCCGATGAACGGCACGACGATACCGCCCAGACCGTAGATGAACAGGTTGCGCCGCAACAACGCTTCGGCGCTCATCGCACGATACTGAATGCCTCGCAGCGCCAGCGGCACGAGCGCCACGATGATGACGGCGTTGAAGATCACTGCCGAGAGGATCGCTGACTGCGGCGTCTTCAGGCCCATGATGTTGAGCGTCATCAGCACCGGGAACGCCGCCGCGAACATCGCCGGAATAATCGCGAAATACTTCGCCACGTCGTTGGCGATCGAAAACGTCGTCAGCGCGCCCCTGGTCATCGAGCAGCTGCTTGCCGATCTCGACGATGTCGAGCAGCTTGGTCGGGCTCGAGTCGAGATCGACCATATTGCCCGCTTCTTTGGCGGCTTGTGTGCCCGTGTTCATGGCGACGCCGACGTCCGCCTGCGCGAGCGCGGGAGCGTCGTTCGTGCCATCGCCCGTCATCGCGACGAGCTTGCCGTCGCGCTGCTCGCGCTTGATCAGCGTCATCTTGTCTTCGGGCGTGGCTTCGGCCAGGAAGTCGTCCACGCCGGCCTCGTTGGCGATCGACGCGGCGGTGAGCGGATTGTCGCCGGTGATCATCACGGTCTTGATGCCCATCGCGCGAAGCTGCGTGAAGCGCTCACGAATGCCCCCCTTGACGATGTCTTTCAGATGGATCACGCCCAGCGCGCGCCCTCGGTCGGCTACCACGAGCGGCGTGCCGCCCGCGCGCGCAATCCGATCCACGATGGCCTTGAGCTCGGACGTTGTCGTTCCGCCGTTCGCGACCACGTACCGTTCGATGGAGTCTGCCGAACCCTTGCGGATTTGGCGGCCATTCATGTCGACGCCAGACATCCGGGTCTGCGCGGTGAACGGCACGAAGACCGCGTGATGTTCGGCCAGTTCCCGCCCTCGCAGCCCGTACCGCTCTTTCGCGAGAACGACGATCGATCGCCCCTCCGGCGTTTCGTCGGCGAGCGATGACAGCTGCGCGGCATCCGCGATCTCCTGCTCATTGACCCCCGCCAATGGGAGGAACTCGGTCGCCTGACGGTTGCCGAGCGTGATCGTGCCCGTCTTGTCGAGGAGCAGCGTGTGGACATCGCCGGCCGCCTCGACGGCCCTGCCCGACATCGCCAGGACGTTGCGCTGCACCAGACGATCCATCCCGGCGATACCGATCGCCGAGAGCAGGCCGCCAATCGTGGTCGGAATCAGGCAGACGAGGAGCGACACGAGCACGAACACCGATTGCGGCGCGCCCGAGTAAATGGCGAACGGCTGCAGCGTGACCACCGCGAGCAGAAAGATGATGGTCAGTCCGGCCAGGAGAATGTTCAGAGCGATCTCGTTCGGCGTCTTCTGGCGCTCGGCGCCTTCGACGAGAGCAATCATGCGATCGATGAACGTATGACCCGGATCGGCGGTCACGCGGATCTTGATCCAGTCCGACAGCACGCGTGTCCCGCCGGTGACTGCCGTGCGATCTCCACCCGATTCGCGGATGACCGGTGCCGACTCGCCCGTGATGGCGGACTCGTCCACGGAAGCGACGCCTTCGATGATCTCGCCGTCCGACGGAATGAACTCCCCCGCCTTCACCATCACTACGTCGTCTTTGCGCAACGCGTTAGCCGGCACGGTCTCGGTGGCACCGGACGGCGTCAACCGGTTCGCAATCGTCTCGGTTCGCGCCTTGCGCAGCGTGTCGGCCTGCGCCTTGCCGCGGCCCTCGGCCATCGCTTCGGCGAAGTTGGCAAACAGCACGGTCAGCCACAACCAGAACGTGATCTGCAGCTCGAAGCCGAGACCTGGGCGGCCGGCCGCGGCGTCGAGCACGAGCCGTACCGTCGTCAGGACGCTCCCCACTTCCACCACGAACATCACCGGGTTCTTCATCATCGTCCGCGGATGGAGTTTCCGCAGCGCGTCGAGCACTGCGCCGCGAACGATGGCCGGATCCCAGATGGATCTGGATTTCACGTTGGAATGCGTGAGCGTCATTAGAACACCTGCCCCTTTGCCATCAGCAAATGCTCGACAATGGGGCCGAGGCTGAGGGCCGGGAAGAACGTCAGCGCGCCGACGATGAGGATGACGCTGACGAGCAAGCGCCGCGAAGAGCGGCGTCGTCACCGGGAACGTGCCAGGCGACGGCGGCACGCGCTTCTTGCGCCCGAGGCTGCCGGCAATCGCCAGCATCGGGATGATCATGAAGAACCTGCCAATCAGCGTCGCTGCCCCAATCGCAAGGTTGTACCACCTGGTGTTCGCGTTCAGGCCCGCGAACGCCGACCCGTTGTTGCCGGTGCCGGATGTGAACGCGTAGAGGATCTCCGACAAGCCGTGCGGTCCAGGATTCAGGACGCTGGACGTCCCGAAGTCCGGCGAGACGACGGAAATCGCCGTGAGCACGAGAATCGTCAACGGGAACACGAGGACGACGAGCATCGCCATCTGCACGTCGTAGGCCTGGACCTTCTTTCCGAGGTATTCAGGCGTCCGTCCCACCATCAGGCCCGCAATGAACACCGAGAGGATGATGAATACGAGGATGCCGTACATTCCCGCGCCCACACCGCCGAAGATCACTTCGCCAAGCATGATGTTGGTGAGCGGAACCAGACCGCCGAGCGGCGTGAAGGAGTCGTGCCAGCTATTGATCGCGCCGCAGCTCGCGTCGGTCGTCACCGTCGCGAAGAGCGCCGAGTTGGCGATGCCGAACCGGCACTCCTTGCCTTCCATGTTGCCGCCGTAGCGAGGTGTCGCTGACTGCCTGGTCGGCTCCGGCCGTCGTCAGCAATCGGATTTCCGCGCGACTCGGCCCAGTACGCCGTCGTGACGCCGGCCAGGAACAGGAATGCCATGGCGCCCCAGACCGCCCAACCGTGCTTCGGCGAGCCGGTCATCTGGCCGAGCGTATAGGTGAGGCCGGCCGAGATCGCGAAGATGCGAGAACATCTCGAGGAAGTTCGACAGCGGCGTCGGGTTTTCGAACGGGTGCGCGCTGTTGGCGTTGAAGAAGCCGCCGCCGTTGGTGCCGAACTCCTTGATGATTTCCTGCGACGCCACCGGGCCCTGCGCAATCGTCTGCTCCGTCACGACCTGCGTCTGCGGCTTGCCGTTCGCGTCCGGCGCCGTCACCGTCTGCGGATCGATAACCGCGACCTTGTCGTACGGCCGGAAGTTCTGGACGACACCCTGCGAGACGAGCGCCAGCGCGCCGACGAGGCAGAACGGCAGCAGCACCCACAGCGAGCAACGCACGAGGTCCACCCAGAAATTGCCGAGCGTGGCCTTCTCTTTCTGCGCGATGCCACGAATGAAGGTGATGGCGAGCGCGATGCCGGTCGCCGCGGACACGAAGTTGTGGTACGCGAGGCCGGCCATCTGCGTCAGATAGCTCATCGTGACCTCGCCCGTGTACGCCTGCCAGTTCGTGTTGGTCGTGAACGAGGCTGCAGTATTGAACGCGAGATCCGGTGGCACTGCCGCGAAACCTTGCGGGTTCCAGGGCAGCCACTGCTGAACGCGCTGCAACAGATAGAGGACGAGCATCGACACGACGCTAAAGAGCAACATCGCGGCCGCGTATTCGGTCCAGCGCATCTCGCGCGTCTGGTCCACGCCGGTTGCGCGGTAGATCAGCCGTTCGATCGGCTGAAGCACCGGATCGAGCCACGTCCGCTCGCGGTTGAACACGCGCGTCATGAAGCGGCCGAGCGGCACCGTCACCGCCAGAATGGCGGCCAGGTACAGAAGAATTTGAAGCCACCCGTTGAGCGTCATCAGAATTTCTCCGGCTTCAGCAGCGCGTACGTGAGGTACACGAGCAAGCCGACCGTCACGATCAGGCCAATCACATAGTCGAGCGTCATGGTTTTCTCCTGCTCGCGCCTACTCCAGGCGCTCGCACGCGGCGACATACGCCACCGCGATCGCGAAGAACACGACTGTGAGCGCCGCCATCAGCAGATCGAACATCATCGCCTCCATCGCCAGACTCCACGCCTGATCCGCCTCGAGCTCTTCACGCCACGAGCCCAATCGAAATCGCCGCCACCAGGACGACAAAGCGGCCCATCGACCGGAAGTCGAGCATTGCCTGATCCATGGGGTCCAATCGCGAGACGCCACTTTCGATGGGCTCCTCGTCGATCGGCGCGAAGATCACGTGATGGCCAAGATGGGTCAGACGACGCGCCAGCCGCTCTTCGCGACTCGCGCGCCACGTGCCGGCTCTGCCTCCGAGGACGACCGTGGAACGCGACGGGAGCACCCGCCAGATGACGTCGTCGGCATGGCGACAGAGGCAGAGTCGAATCTGCGCTTCGCCGCCCAGCTCGTGAATCAGATCGCGATACCGCTCGGTCGCGAAGGTCATCGAATCCACCGGGCCGTCGAGCGGCAAGGGGTAAGGGACCACTTGAGGGACGAAAAGCACGAGGCGCGCGCGCGCACCTCTGGCCAGCGGAATAGCCGCTGTCAGGGCTGCGCGGGTTCCATCGAACGTCGTCGCGACTACGTGAACGGTCGGCTGTGTCGCCGCCGTGATGGCTTCAGAGCGCATGACGTGCTCCCCGCTCCCACAACGATCAGAGCTTCACCAGCAACGCGAACGTTACGCGGTTCTCTGACTTCCGCAAGTCGGGCGCCCAACCCTCAACAAACGATCCCGGCGCGCCGGTGTTGCCACCAGGCGGCGTCACGCCCCCTTCACCCGAGAAGTACGGCACGTTCGCCGCGCGATGGCTGTATTCCGCGCGGAACGTGATGAACTGACTCGGCATGAAGTCAAACGTCGTTTGCATGTCCCAGGCTTTGTACGGATCGCCAGGGCTGGCCGTGAAATACGGCGTGCCGGAAAACGCCGTGGCGCCGTTGATTGGTGGCATGAGCACCAGATACCGTCCCGGGTTGTTGATCGCGCCGCCGCCGACGGTGAACGCGAATCGGTCCTTGTCGAACCACACGCGGTTGTACGCCATGAAACCGAGGAACGTCTGTGACGGAGCGTCTGGCGTGCCGCCGCCACAGCTGACGCCGCCGCCGTATTCGCATCCCGCGTCGAACGTGAAGGTGAATGCCGCCTTGCTCACAACGTCTTCGGGCTCGTCGTAGTACTTCACCTGAACGCTGTCGTCCGTGTGGATACGCTTGCGATCAGGGTTGCCAAGCGTGTCGGTGCCCCAGTAGTTGTTGAACAGAATCGACACGGATCCCGTGGGTCGGTACAGGATCTGACCGCCGAAGCCTGGCGCATGATTGAACTTCCCGTACGACTGCCAGCCGTTGATCAGCCACGGCTCAATCTTCAGTTTCTCGTTCGGAAAGATCTGCACGCGCATGCCGTTGAAGAACCACGGCGTATTGGACGACACGTAGGACGGCTGATACGTCCAGTTGTCGAAGTTGTAATAGCTCCACAGGCCGACGTACGACATGAAGATGCCGGCCTGGACGTTGATGCCGGACATCTTGTCGAAGTGGTACCCGCCGTACGCCTCGGAGATGTAGCGATACGCCGTGTCGAGCTGCCACTGGCCTCGCGCCGGGCTCGCGTCGTTGCGCGGCGTCGTCTGGGAATACATCCCGAACTGAGTCATCAGCCGGCCCTGGACGTTGTCGTAATGAAAGTCGCCGCCGACACCCAACTGCGTCACCTGAAACTCGCCGGATCTGAAGATCTCGCTCGAGCCGGAGATAGTGTCGTCCTGCGGCTTGTTGAAGCTGTAAGTGAAGTTCGTGTCGGCACGGAACTCTCCCGTGAACGCCTTCGTGTCGAGCGGGGATTCCTTCGTGCGCGGATTGCCGGACAGCCACGTGAAGTCAGCAAACGCAAAAGGGTCGGGCTTCTTCACTTCGGGCGCCGCGGGTGCGCCCGAAGCCTGCGTGGCCGGTTCGGGTTTCGGATCCGAAAGGTCCTGCGCGCGAGCGCCGGCGGCGGCCAGGCTCGCCAGGACGAATGTGATGGTGACGATCGGTGTGGGTCGCATTTTCGGTCCTCTCCAAGCCCTCAAGCATAGAAAGGCCCGCCTAAAATCAGGCCCAAAACTCCCTAAAATTTCGCTTAACGGCTGTTACATGCCGGTCAATCGTCATCGGAATGATTGAGAATTCTCGAATTAGCCGATTCCCGAATCAGTCGACCGCCTGACCTGGTGTGACACCGGATCCGTGCACAATTCGCACGAAAGATCTGGCCATACCTCTCATTCCTTTGTCTTTTCCGAATTGTGGTCGACCTTTTATTGCAATTACTGCATCGGATTGGTATCGTCACGCGACTGGAGGTTTCCATGCGTTGGCGCATCATCCTCACCGCCGCGTCCGTCTCGTGCTTCTTGGCGGGAAGCGCCCAGGGGCAGCAGCGTCTGACGGTGGTCGGCTGTGTGGCGCCGGCCGAAGCCGCCGTTGCCCAGCAGTCCCTGTTCCTCCTGACGAACGTGACGCCGCCCGACGCGGCCCCGCGCAACCGCGGGAGCAATTCGCCCAAATCCTCCACGCCAGTCGGCGGCCGAGCGGTCGCGACGGCATCCGGATCGTCAGGGTCGAACACCCCGAAAGCGTCCACGCCACGCCTGGCGAACTCCATCGACAACGAATCGTTCGCCGGTTCCGTGGTGTTCAGCGCCAAAGCCTCCGTGCCGGTTAGGCGAAACGATGCCCTGAGCCGCGCGTACGAACTGCACGCATCGCAGAATCAGTTCTCATTTGTGCCGGGACAGACCGTGGAGGTTACCGGCGCGGTGCGCAACGATCGCCTGGAAGGAGCGGTGCGGGCACTGGAAGTGCAGCAGGTCAGGGTGCTGGCATCGGACTGCGCGGTTCGCTGACCAGCCTGCGGATTCGCTGCAGCGCGTCGCGCTGGGCCAGCACCAGCAACCTGTCCTCGCCATCGATACGGGTCGCGCCGCTCGGAACAAACACGTCGTCGTTTCGGTGGATCAGCACCACCAGCGCTCCGGCCGGCAGGCGGAGCTCGGCGATCGGCCGTCCGACGACGTTCGAATTCCTTGGAACGGGCACTTCCACCAGTTCGCTCTGAATGTCGGAGGTGGGGTTGTACTGCAATCGGATAACGGAAACGTTTGCTCAGTGGTGTCGCCACCTTCAACCACCGCGAAACGGCCGGAATGCTGGCACCCTGCAGCAGCACCGAGATGAAGACGACGAAGAACACAAGGTTGAAGATCGTCCTGGCACCCGACGCCCCCGCAATGAGCGGATAGGTGGCGAGAACGATGGGAACGGCGCCGCGCAGCCCTCCCCATGAAATCATCAACTGTTCGCGCAGCGGATAGCGGAACGGTGTCAGGCACGCGAGGACGCTCAGCGGCCGCGCGACGAATACGAGAAAGGCCGAGAGCGCCACGCCGGAAAGCGCCACCCGCGATACCTCGCTCGGGAGCACCAACAACCCCATGGTCAGAAACATGACGATCTGCATGAGCCAGGCGAGGCCGTCATGGAAGACGGTGAGGCTGCGCTTCTGGCTGCAGAAGTCGTTACCCAGCACGATCCCGGACAGGTACACTGCCAGGAACCCGCTGCCGCCGATGATGTCGGTCAGACCGTAGGTCAGCACGACCAGCGCGACGCTGAGCACCGGGTAGAGGCCCTCGAACTCAAGCGCGGCGCTGTTGATGATCCACCGCATGCCATTGCCGGCGGCGACGCCGGCGACCGTTCCGAGTGTCATTTGGCGGACGAAATTCGGCAGCAGGGTCCAGAACGATGCGCCGCCGGGGCGCACCAGGAGCTGCAGCAAGCCCACGCTGAGAAACACCGTCATCGGATCGTTCAGCGCAGACTCGAGCTCGAGCAGCGGGCGAATGCGTCCTCGCAGGCTGACGCTTCTCGACCGAAGAATCGTGAATACGGCGGCGACGTCGGTCGCGGCAATCGTCGCGCCCAGCAGCATGCCGTGCAGCCAGTCGAACCCGAGCAGAAGAACCGCAAACGCACCGACCAGAACGCTAGCGATCACAACGCCGGCCGTCGACAGCACGAGCGCGCTCCAACGGACGACGCGCACGTCGTCCAGTGCGGTTCCGAGCCCACCGGCATGCAGGATGAAGATCAGCGCCAGGATGCCCAGTGTCTGCGCGAGCCCGTAGTTCTCGAACGCGTAACCGCCAGGCCCCTCCCTGCCGACGAGGATGCCGACGAGGAGGAAGACGGAGAGAGCCGGGATGCCAAACCGGCTGGCACCCTTGCTCAGGATGACGCTCGCGATGAGCAGCGTCGGAATTGCAATCAACGAGACCGTGAGTGGCGGCATCGGCGGCGTCGGCCTGCAATTCTATCGTCGAGGTCACAGCGTTGTCTTCGCCGACGGGAACCGCCGCCATTCCAGTCTGACCTTTGAATCTCGGCCGGGAACGCTTCTGGTCAGGATCCGCTTGTCATTCTAATTCTGTGGAGGTGGGAAACGTCAGGCGGACCGTGGTGCCGTGTTCTGGACCGATATTGCTGCGGACGTCGATGGCCCCGCCGTGCGCCGCGCAAATGTCGGACATCATGACGAGCGCAAGGCCTGCCCCACGAACGTTCAGGCCGTCGTGTCGGAACAGTCGCGCGACGGTATCGGGCGGAATCCCGGGGCCATCATCGTGCACCTCGATGTTCAGCCCGGAGCTTGAAGAATCGAACGTCGCATGAACGCTGATCTTGCCTCTCGGAGTCCGTCGTGGTCCTGACCGCACGTACCGCAGGGCGTTGCCGACCAGCGTCGTGACCGCCCAGGCGAGTTTCTCAGCATCCACGTACACCACCGCCGGAACGTCGTCGGCGACCAGCACGCTGAGCGTCACGTCCGCGGCTGCGGCCTGGGATGAGATCACGGCGAGCTTCGAATCGAGCAAGGTTCGCACCTCGGTCGCCGTACGACGAATAGCCAGCGCCTCGATCGCGATGATCTGAACGCGTCGACGTCCTTCGTCGAGTGCAACGCTTCGCGATAGCACACGATCCCGGGAACGGCGAAGCTCGTCGAGAAGCGCCTGCCCGGCGCTCCGGATCTCGGGAGCCAGGCCCTGGCATTTTTCGAGAGGCAGGTCGACGAGACCCGGCGGAACGTCACCCGCCGCTGCGAGCACGATGCCGCGTGGTCCGATCACGATCTGAGAATCTCCGTCCATGCAGGCCCCACAAGCCCCGCTTAGCTATGTGTCTCGCAGTCTCGGCTGGGAACGAAGACGACATCGTATCCGGCTTCCGTCAGGTGGCGAGCGAGCCGCTGCTCCGGAGACTCGAGGAAATGTCGAACGGGCCCCGCGAGGATGACGGTCGCGTGCGGCGGCAGCATCTTCCGAATGCCGCGTAACCTCAAGACAGGTCCGACCGTCACGCGCGCCCCCGGAGTGTATTGCGCCGCGAGTGCACGAACCACGTCGGGCGACGCCAACGGGTGCGGGTCCCACATGTCCACAGGCAGATCATGCACGTTCGCGCGGGAGGAACTGATCGTCACCTTCTCAGGCTGCGACGCGACGACGTCAATCGCCGCGTGCCGATCGGCACCGATCGCGCGCGCAATCGGGAGCGCGTGCCGCGTCGATTCGGCGGTGGTGGCCAGCACGACCACCGGCGTCGGTTCGGGCTCTTCGTCGGGTCGCGCTGTCAAAGTGCTTTCCATGAAAACAGCGTAGACAGGGCCGCCTAATCGGACGCTGAAGAGATCCTCAAAAAGCGCTAAAGCCAGCCAGGCGTTCGAGAATCGGCCCCAGCGCAAGCGCCGGCAAATAGCTGACCGCGCTCATGATGAGGAGTGATCCGACGAGGAGGACTCCAAAGGTGAGCGAGTCTGTCCGCAGAATCCCGATGGTCACCGGCGCCCTCCCCTGCTGCGCCACCGCCCCGGCGAGCGCCAGCGCCGGAATCGCGAGACCGAAGCGGCCCATCATCATCGCCACGGCCGTCGTCAGATTGTAGAACACGCTGTTCGCGCTCAAACCGGCAAACGTCTGACCGTTGTTCGCGAACGATGACGTATACGCAAAGAGGATCTCGGTCAGCGCGTGCGGACCAGCATTCGTCGTCAAACCGGCCAGACCTCCGGCTGTGACGAGCGCCAGCGCGGTCAGAGGAAGAATCGCCAGTGGCGCAATGACGGCGTACACGACGATTAGTTTGTTCTCGGCAGGGCCGATCTTCTTTCCGAGGTACTCGGGCGTGCGGCCGATCATCAGACCGGCCAGAAACACCGCGATGAGCGCCGCCATCACCATGCTGTATAGTCCGGTACCGAGCCCGCCGAACACGACTTCTCCGAGCAGCATGTTCAGCAGCAGGACCATCCCGCCAAGGGGCGTGTAGCTGTCGTGCATGGAGTTGTAGGATCCTGTGGCCGCGTTCGAGGTCACGACGGCGGCCAGCGACGAGCCCGCGATGCCGAATCGCGTCTCTTTTCCCTCCATGTTCGCTCGAGTTGCCGCGACGATCGGCGCGGCGGGTCGCTGCTCCGCCATGTGCACCGCCGCCAGACCTGCAACAAACAAGCTGACCATCACCCAATACAGCAGCCATCCTTGACGTGGCTGGCCGCTCATGCGTCCAAAGGTGTTCGTGAGCGCGGCCGGCACGAGCACGATCGCCAGCAACTCGAAGAAATTCGTGAACGGCGTCGGGTTCTCGAACGGGTGCGCGCCGTTCGCGTTGAAAAACCCGCCGCCGTTCGTGCCGAGATTCTTGATGATCTCAAGCGCCGCGACGGGCCCCTGCGCAATCACCTGACGTCCGGCATCGATCGGCGCCGCCAGCGTGTAAGGGAGCGTGTTCATCGGCACGCCCTGCCAGACGAGAACGACGGCTCCGATCATCGCGCCTGGCAGCAGGATCCACAGCAACCCGCGCGTCAGGTCCACCCAGAAGTTGCCGAGCGTCGGCGAATGCTCGCGCGAGAAGCCGCGGATGAACGCCACGCCGACGGCAAGCCCTGCGGCCGCTGCCAGGAAGTTCTGCGCGCAGAGTCCGACCATCTGGCTGACGTACGTCATCGTGCTTTCGCCGCTGTACGCCTGCCACGTCGTCGTCGTCGCGAAGCTGACGGCGGTGTTGAAGGTCAGATCAGGCGAGAGCGGGGTCGTGTGGAACTCGGGGAAAAACCAGGGCAGGAATCGCTGGAGTCTGAGGATTGCATACAGGAAAACCGTTCCCGCCAGGCCAAGCAGCACGAATGAAAGGCTGTACTCGGTCGCGCTCATTTCCGCACGTGGATCGACGCGCGTCACGCGGTAGATCGAAGCGTTCGAGCGGTACCATGATCCGATCGAGTGGCGTTGCGGCGCCGCTGAATACTCGCTCGAGATAGCCGCCTATCGGTCGGACCAGAGCGGTCACGAGCGCGATGAAGACTGCGTACTGCGCGGCATTCGCGAAGCTCACCGCGAACCGTCGCCCTTTGCCACGAAATCACGACGGTCACGAAATTCGATCTGAGAATTTCGTGCCGTCCGTGTCTTCGTGGCCGCTTGGTCGAGGGACGGAATCGGCGAGCCCTCCCACGGGTCATAACAGCGTCCCGCGAAGAATGACGATGCCCACGGTGAAATAGATGATGAGCCCGGTGACGTCGACGAGCGTCGCGACGAACGGCGCCGACGACGCGGCGGGATCGAACCCCAGGCGCCGCAACAGGAACGGCAGCAGCGATCCGGTCAGCGTGCCCCAGAGGACGACGCCGATGAGCGAGATGGCGACCGTCAGCGCGACGAGCAGCCAGTGCTCGCCGTAAATCGTCGAAAACGCCGACCAGACGGTGATCCGGAGAAAGCCGATCGCGCCGAGGATGCCGCCGAGCGCCAGGCCGGCGCCGATCTCCCTGCGCATCACCCGCCACCAATCTCGCAACGTCACCTCGCCGAGCGCGAGCGCGCGAATGACGAGCGTCGACGCCTGCGAGCCCGAGTTGCCGCCGCTCGAGATAATCAGCGGCACGAACAGCGCCAGAACCACGGCGCGCTCGATTTCCTTCTCGAACGCCCCCATGGCCGTGGCCGTCAGCATTTCGCCGAGGAAGAGCGCCGTCAGCCAGCCCGCCCGCTTCTGCACCATCCGGCCAAAGGCGATGTCCATGTAGGGTTCGTCGAGCGCTTCGGACCCACCGACGCGCTGGATGTCTTCCGTCGCCTGCTGCTCCGCGACGTCCAGCACATCGTCCACGGTGACGATACCGATGAGCACGCCGGCCGAATCAGTGACCGGCAGGGCCGAGCGATCTTCCTTGCGGAAGACAGTCACCGCCGTCTCCTGGGCGTCGGTCGCCTTCAGGGCGACGAAACGGCGGTCCATCAGGCTGGCCACGGTGTTCGTCGTCTCCGTGAGCAGGAGCTCGCGGATCCGAATGTCATCGATGAGCACGCCGCGGTCGTCGACGACGTAGATGACGTTCAGCGTTTCGCTGTTCTCGCCGTGCGTGCGGATGTAGTCCAGCACGTACTGCACCGTCCAGTTCTCGCGGACGGCGATGTAGTTGGGCGTCATCAGACGCCCGATCGACCTCTCGGGATAGCCGAGCAGCGTCACGGCCAGGGCACGTTCTTCGGGCGTCAGGAGAGAGAGCAGCTGGCGCGTGGCGCTGGCTGGCAGTTCTTCCAGGAACATCGTGCGGTCGTCAGGCGCCATGTCGTTCAAAAGCGCGGCCGCTTCTTCAGTGGCCATGGCCTTCAACAGCGCTTCCTGTGCCTGAGGCTCGAGATACTCGAATGCGGCGGCCGCCTCCTTGCGCGGCAGGGTCCGGAAGAAGAGCACGCGATCTTCGAGGGGCAGGTCCGTCAGCACCTCGGCGAGGTCGCTGGCGGGTCGATTCCGCACCATTTCGCGGAGACCGCCGAAATCGCGTTTGCGGATCATCACCGCGAGCTCGTCGGCGGGCCGCGCGGTTTCCCGCACGGCGGCCAGCGCGGCATCGCGGCCGGGACCGTTCAGTTCGTGTTCCATAAGTTTGAGCGCAGTCCGGACCACGTCGCGATGATGGACGTGCGGACCGACGGCGGCGGCAACATCGAGCCACAGCCGGTGAATGTGACCGAGATCTTCGGGACCGAGCGTGGGGGCGTGAGGGCCGAGATAGTAAATGGCGGACCGGCCGCTCGGATGGTGAATGAAGACGCGGACGTCGGTCGGCTTCTGCCCCGCCGCGCGTTCCCAGGCCTCGCCGAGCAGACGCGCTTGATCGCGTGAGGCCAGCACCTCGGACTCACCGACGTGGATTTCGGCCGATTGAAGCCGAATCGCCGTCTCGACGACGGCGTCGAACACGTTGACGCCAGGGACGATGAGCAGCCGTACGGCGCGCCCCTGCCGCTCGGCGACCGAGGTGACGATGGCGAACAGACGCCGTTCGTCGTCAGTGACGCGGTTGTCGATGCCCGGTTCGTCGGGCACGTCGACGCCGACCAGACGCGTCGTCATGACCACGATGTCGCGATCGCCCGCATCGGCCAGCGCGGCGTTCAGGTGCGTGAGGGCGTGCGGTTTTCTGACCGGCACGAGCAGATTGCCCGGCCGCGCCTCGACGCGGTTGAGCTCCACCTCGTCGGACGCCAGGAGCTGCAGGTCGTCGAGCGTCGGACCTGCCGCCTCGACGCGTTCGGCACCACGACTGGCGAAGGTCAAGACGGTCGTCACGCCCAGCACCAGCGTGACGCCCACGACCGTTCCGGGATCGAGCGTCGCCAGCAGCAGGACGGCCGGCGCGACGATGAGCGGGACGACGAGCGCCAGCACCGCCGACCACTGGCGCCCGACCACTGCCACACTGCCTGGAACACGCGCAAGCGACTCGGGACGCTGTGTACGGAGACGAATCACGGCGAGAATCTTGAGCGCGGCGCTCCAGGCGATCCCGACGCCGTAGGCGCGGGTCAGCCAGCCGACGTGGCCTCCGCTGAAGACGACCACGGCGATTTGAACCGCCACGGTCAGATTCGCCATTCGCCATGGAGTCCCGAATCGCGGATGGAGCGCGCGCAGACCGCGCGGCAGCAGCCCTTCGTCGACCAGCCGCGTCATCGCGATCTGCGCCCCGGCGAGCGCGCTTCGCGCGGCGCTCGCCATCATGAGCGCGGCACCTGCCGCTACGGCGGCCGTCATGAGGATCCGCACCCACATGGGGCCAGCCAGATGCAACACGAGCCCGACGAGTGACGTATCAGCGAACGCGCTCCGAACGGCCTCCGGCGCCAGGGCCGCGGCGAGGAACCCGAGCACCGCGGTGACGCCCAGGGCGTAGACGATTGCGACGCGGGCGACGCGCTGAAGATTTCGGATTCGCGGCGGCTCCAGTTCCGGCGCAATCTGCGAGAGCGTATCCACGCCGCCAATCACAAACAGGACGGAGCCGAGAGCGAGGAACCCACCAATCAGTGAGGCGGGCGCGGCCTGCGAGAACGGCAGCGGCGGCAACGTCGCACCCGATCGTGCGATGGTCACGAGCGCCCAGGCGATCGTCGCCGCGAGTACGACGGATGCGGCCATCACGGCGCGGGAGACCGCGAGGTTGGAGAACATCCGACCGCGGCGGCGCCCGATCCAGACGATCCCAAGGAGCCCCACTGCGACGGCGACCGCGGCGTTTTCGGCGGCCGCGTCGGACAAGGCGGGCAAGACACTGGCGCGAAGCAAGGCGACGAGATACCGACCGGCCACCGCCCCGGCAAGAGGTCCGAGCAGGACCCGCTCGACGAGCAGCGCCGAGGCGGCCACGCGTCCCGGCCCCTCGCCGAGCGCCTGGCGGACGAGCCCGTACAATCCGCCGCGGACGAACAGCCCCCGGGCCTCGACGTCGACCTCCCTCACGCAGGCGCCGATCAGAACGGCGGCGAGCACGTACCAAGGCGCGGCGGGGCCAATCGCGGCCTCGGCGACCCCGGACGCGAAGAACGCGACGCATCCCAGTTCGGCCAGCGCAACGGTCGCCGCACGCCAGGTCGGCGTGAACGTCAGCAGTGTGCGGGTCGCGACGACGATGCGGATGCGATCGGGAGACATGCCGAGAGAAGGATTATTTGTCGGGTTCGGTCACAAAGCGATAGCCAACCCACGGTTCGCTGACCAGGTAACGAGGGTGCGACGGATCGGGCTCGATCTTCTTGCGGAGCTGGCCAACGAGCACCCAGAGATGCTCGGGCTGATCAACAGCATTGGGCCCCCAGACCGTCTTGAGAATGGACCGATGCGTCAGCACGCGATCCGGATTGCGCGCGAGAAACGCCAGCAGCTCGAACTCCTTTGGCGTGAGGCGAATGTCCTCCTCGCCGCGCACAACGCGCCGCCGATCGTAGTCGATGACGAGATCGCCGGCGCGCACTTGCCCGCTTTCTGGCGCCTCGTCGGCAAGGACACGGCGAAGCCAGACGCGGATGCGCGCCAGCAGCTCCTCGGGGCCGAACGGCTTCGTGATGTAATCGTCGGCGCCCAGGTCGAGAGCCGCGACCTTGTCCTCCTCTCGACCACGTGCCGACAGGATGATGATGGGAATCGACGACTGCGCACGCACGCGGCGACACACTTCCGTGCCTTCCATGTCGGGCAGCCCCAGATCGAGAATGATGAGGTTCGGCGGGTGCGCGACGGCAAGGCGAAGCGCGTCCGCCGCCGTCCCGGCGACGTCCACCTCGTAGCCACGCGATCGGAGCAGCGGCGCCACCGCACGCTGTATCGACAGCTCATCGTCGACGAGGAGAATCCGAGGAGGCTGGTTCATGACTGCGACTCGAGCGGTTTCCGCTGCGCCGGCACGGCCATCGTGAACCGCGCGCCGCCGTCCGGGCAGTTCTCGGCCCAGATCTTTCCGTTCTGAGCGGCGAGCAACCCGCGCGCGATCGACAGCCCCATCCCAGTGCCCGACACTCGGCGTTGCGCGTCGGAGCCTCGATAAAACCGCTCGAAGAGATGGGGCAGGTCGATCGCGGCGATTCCGGGACCACGATCGCGAACGCTGATCACGGGGCCCTCCTGCGGTGCATCGGCCGCGATCGTCACCGTCGAGCCCTGCGGCGCATGCTGTGCCGCGTTCTCGAGCACGTGCGCCAGCGCCGACGCCGTCAGCCGCGGATCGAGACGGACGAGCGCGTCGGCGCGGATTTCGACGACGACCGTGAGCCGTTTGAGCAATGGGCCCACCTGATCCTGCGCGGCTTCGACAATCTGCGACAGTGGCACCCAGCGCTGCGCGGTGGAAATGGCGCCCGCATCGATGCGCGCCATCTCGAGGATGTTCTCGAAGAGACGTCCAAGGCGGCCGACCTCGGTCAGGACGAGTTCGCTTTGCTCGCGCCGATCCGCGTCGGTCAACCACGACGATTGCAGGTTGCTCGCGGCGACTCGAATCGTCGTGAGCGGCGTCCTGAGATCGTGCGCTATCGAGGCGAGCAGCGCAGACTTCAGCTCCTCGCTCTGGCGGGCCAGCTCGCCGGCCTTCACCTCGTCGAGAAAGTGCACCCGCTCGATCGCGATCGCCACGATGCCTCCGAGCGCGTCGAGCGCGCTCGCGCCGAGATCGCCGCCCGAGATCGCCAGCAGCCCGACTGCCTTCGTCCCGAAGCGTAGTGTGACGATGGTCACTCGTCGTCCGCCGATCTCGATGCGATGCGTTCCGAACGCCCCCGTCTCCACGTCGTAACGGAGGCTGGCTGACTCGACGGCGAAAATGCGTGAGAGCTCGGATCGGTCCAGGGCGATCTCCTGCGTGCCTCCCTCCGACAAGTCCCACTGGTCCGCGACAGGGCGACAGATCGCGACGTAGTCGAAATCGAATCGACGCGCGACGAGACGCGCGAGCTCGGAACGGGCGTCCCGACTCTCGGTCGTCAGCAGGATGCCCCGGCTGACGTCGAACAGCCGCGCCAGCTCGTCGCGCCGGGCCAGCGCCTCACGGGCGCGATCGCGTGCAACTGACGAGAGATTGCTGGCAACAACGCTGACGACGAGAAAGGCGAACAAGGCGATCCAGTTCTGCGGGTCGGCAATCGTCAACGTGCCGACGGGAGGCAGGAAGAAGAAGTTGAAGCAGAGCATCGCCGCCACTGAAGTCACCACCGCCGCCCACAAAGGCGAGGTTGCAGCGACCAGGAGCACGACGAGCAGAAACGTGAGGGCTGCCGTGGTCGCGTTGGTGACGTCGAGCCAGCGCGTGTAGGCTACGCTGGCCAGGACCGTGGCGAGGATGCCGCAGCCGGCGCGCGAAAGATCTCTGGCCATTGGCGACGCGGGACGGTCAGCTCAAGGGCGCATCTGCCGCTTCAGTCGGTCCATCGCGGCTGCGCGGCCTTCGCTCGTCAGCTCGTCCTCGAACGCGCGGAGCGCCGCCGTCACGATGTCCCTGTGATGAAGATCGGTCCCGAGCGTCTGGACCGCGTTCAGCCAGAGCTTGTGGATCTGTTCGACGTCCTCGGCAGAGAGCTCGGGAGCGTGAGCGCCGAGTGAGAACCGTCGCGCCTGGCCCGCGGTGGAAAACACGACCAGGCGTGTCGACAACGATGAATCGTGCGGGATGCGATCCCACGCCTCACCGAGCAGCTGTGCCTGGCTCGCGGCGCTCATCTTGGCCGACTCGCCGACCACGATCTCGCGCGCCCTGATGCGCACGGCCGTCTGGGCGACGGCGTCGAAGACGTTCGTCGCCGGGACGACCAGGAGCTTGACGCTCCGTCCAAGCCGCTCTGCGATCGCGACGACTCGCGTGAACAGCAATTGCTCGTAGTCGGTGAAGAGCTCCTCGTGTTCGATGTCCTGAACGCCCGCATCAGGGCCCGTCAGGAGCCGAATCGTCAGCACGACAACGTCCTGTTGATCGGTGTTGGTTTCGCGTACCGCGTAGTCGAGGTGACTGAGCGTGTTGTAGTCGCGGACCGGGACGAGGACGCATCCCGGGCGGGCGTGCAGCTCTTCGAGTCCGACCTCGGCTTCCCGCAGCAGCTGAAACTGATCCGTATGTTCGGCGTGAGCGGCCTTTCGCCGTCGGGCCGTGACACGCTCGGACGACGCAAACACGACATACAGCAGCAGAGTGAACGCGATCCCTGAAATGGTCGCCACTTCTTTCGTCACGAGGTTGATGAGCGCAGCCCCGAACAGCACCACGGCAATCAGGGTGAGCCCAACTGGAAATTCACGACCGCCGATTTGCAGATTGAACGGCACCCGCCACTCCCGCGGCGCCTCGGGCTCCGTAAACCGCAGCACCAGCATGGCGAGCGCCTTGAACGAGAAACTCCACACCACGCCGAACGCGTAGGCCTCGCCGAGCAGATACACGTCACCGCGGCTGAGCACGATCGTGACGATCTGCAGCAGGACGATGACGTTGATTAGGCGATAGGTCGTCCCGAACCGGGCATGAGGCAACCGGAACCAGTCCGTCAGCACACCGTCTTCGGACACGCGGTTCAAGACGCCGTTGGATCCGACGATGGCCGTGTTGACAGCGCCGGCGAGAATCAGGAAGCCGACGAGCACGACGAACGCCTGAAACAGCAGGCGCGCCCAGAGCGGGCCCACCACGTTCATCGCCAGGCCCGAGATCAGGTTGTCGTAGAAGCGCGGCCGCGCCGCATCGGGGATGATGGCCACAGCGAAGAAGCTGACGAGCGACGTGAACACGAGGCTGTAAATGAAGATCACCAGCCCGGTGCGCTGCAGGTTCTTGACCTTCGGGTGCTCGATCTCGCGGTAGACCTGGGCGAGCGACTCCTCGCCGCTCATGGCGAGAATCGAGTGCCCGAAGCCGACGAGGATCGCCACCGCCGTGAACGTCGGCCAGATCGTCCCCTTCAGCCAGCCGAGGCCATCGTTCGAGAACTGCATGTTGGCGCGGACTGGAGCAGGCGGCAAGTGACCGCCCTGCCAGAAGAGCGTCAGCCCGCACCAGACCACCATCAGGACGACCATCACCGTCGTCACCTGCATGATCCGGAGCGCATCCTCGCTGGACTCGTGCAGCCCTCGAGTGTTGCGCCACCAGAAGTAACTGGTGATCAGCACGGCAATGAAGGCCGCCGTCGCGTTGACCGGCAACGCCTGCGCACTTCCCGCCCGATGCAGCAAGTCGTTCAGCAAGCCGACCAGGTACTGCCCTGCCGACACGCCACTGATGGGTCCGGTCAGCACGTAGTCGAAGAGCAGCGCGGAGACCGACAGCTTGGCGAGCGTGCCCCCCATCGCCTCCTTGACCACGCGGTACACGCCCCCACGCACGAACATCGCCGAGCTCTCGATGTAAAGCGCGCGGACGGCGTACGAAAAGATCATGACGCCGAGGATGAACCACGGCGCAGACTTGCCGACCGCCTGCTCGACGATGCCGCCGACGTAGAACGCCGTCGACCCGAGATCGCTCAGGACGATGGCTGCGGCGCGCCAGAACGAGATGAAGGAGAGGAGAACGGTGGTAGCGACAACAACGCGAACGCGCCCGTCGCGAGTCAACGATGTGGTGGTCACTGCGCCTTCCGCGCTACGCCGACGGGGTTAGCTGACGGGCTCGAACTCGGAAGTGTTCGGCGGCAAACTGCCGCTTCGCCCCAAAATATCGGCCGGTTCAATCCGTCCGACCGCGGGTCCCCCGTGTCCCGCGGGTGGCGCGGAACTTAGGCACCTGACGATACGCCCGCGGAATCGCAAATGCAACCGGTTCGGCCTCACGTCGACTGCGCCCTCGATGCTGACGACGCTCGTTGAAGCACAACGGCCTCGGGAAGATGACGTTCCGAGATGATCAGACCGGCGGCCGCGGACTCGGTCGCCAGTTCCTCCGGCGTGAAGACGTGCTGGTAGTGGAAGACGCGGAACGCCGGCTGCGCGCGTACGAGCTCATCGCCATCAGCCATCTGCCAGTCGGTGCGCCAGACTCGCCCGGCCAGACGACCGAGGGCCACCGCGCGCGATCGCGACGGCTGCGTCTGACAATGGCAGGTCACGACGATTCGCCCTCGGGGTCGCAGATTTCCGGCCAGCCGCGCAAGCAGCGCCACACGCCGGCGACGGTCGGGGATGTAGCTGTAACTGAAGTACGAGAACCAGCAGACGTCGAACTCGCCGGGCAGCACGAGGTCTTCGGCGAAACCGTGAAGCAGTTCCACGCGGGCTCCAGCCGCAGCCATTTCCCGCCGCGCGATCGCGAGCGTCTCGATCGAGGGCTCGACACCGACGACGGTACAACCCCGGTCGATGAACGCACCAAGCTCTCGTCCCGATCCGCAACCAATGAGCAGCAGTCGATCGCCGGACCGCACCGAGCGGTCGAGCAACCGCCCTTCCCAATCGAGCAACCCGGTGCCCCACTGCTCCGGCCGATCGTTGAACGTCGACCAGTACGCCTGAAGGCTGCGTTTGACGTCGGCCAGTGAACGCGTCCCGACGTCGACGTGCAGGATCAGGCGATCCAGCCTGATCAATGCCTGCCCGAGCCGGGCGCCGAGTTCGCGGACGAGACCGAGCCGTGGAGGCTCATCGCGCACGGCGCCGGACCTGGAGTCGGATGGGACTGCCGAGGAACCCGAACTCCTCGCGCAGCTGATTCTTCAGGAACCGCTCGTACGAGAAATGAAACGTCGTCGCGACGTTGGTGAAGAACACGAACGACGGCGGCGCGATGCCGATCTGCGCGGCGTACAAAATGCGAACGTGCCGGCTGCCCGGGCTGACCGGCGGGTTGGCGGCCGTCACCGCTTCCACGAAGCGATTCAGCGCGGGCGTCGGCACGCGCATCCGCCTGGCGGCGGCAACTTTGTCGATCGTCTCGAGCACTTTGCCGGCGCGCTCTCCGGTCAGCGCGGAAATGTGGAGGATCTGCGCGTAGTCGAGGAACCGCATTTTCCGCCGCAGCTCGTCGTCGAACGTTTTTGCGTAGTTCGAATCGCGGACCTTCACCTTGTCCCACTTGTTGGCCACGATGACGATGCCGCGGCCGGCGCGATCGACTTCGCCGCCGATTGCGGCGTCCTGATCGGTGGCGCCCTCGCTCGCGTCAATCATCAGGACGACAACGTCGGCGTCGGCGATCGACTCCTTCGCGAGCGCCACGCTCACGACCTCGACCTTGCCGCCTCGCCCGACGCGGCCGGGACGGCGCATGCCGGCCGTATCCACGATTCGAAAACGGCGGCGATGCCAGATAAGCGGCACGTCGATGGCGTCGCGGGTCGTGCCCGGCATGTCGCTGACGAGCACGCGCTGCTCGTGCAAGAGCCGGTTCACCAGCGACGACTTGCCCACGTTCGGACGGCCGACGATCGCGACGCGCGTCTCGGCTTCATCACCCGGCTCCGGATGGTCGTCGAGCACGTCCTTCGCGTCGTCGTCCGGCGCGGCGTCCCGCGGCGGACTCGACGGCGATTTGCGCGGGCTGAGGCGCTCGACGATCTCGTCGAGCAGTTCGGCGACGCCACCGCCGTGCTCGGCCGAGATCTCGAACACCGGCTCGAACCCGAGGCGATAGAACTCGACAGCATCGCGGGCGCGCTTGTCGTCGGTCTTGTTGATGGCGAGCAGGATCGGCAGGCCGCTCTTCCGCAGATCGCGGGCGATCTGTTCGTCGCCGGACACCAGACCCTCACGGCCGTCGACCACGAACACGAGCAGGTCCGCGCCGGCCATCGCGCGCTGACCCTGCTCCACGACCAGATCGTGGAGCGGATCCTCGCTGGCGCCGAAGAGACCACCGGTGTCGAACAGCTCAAGCGTCACGCCCCGCCACGTCACGGGTCGCGCGAGCGCATCACGCGTCGTGCCTGCCACGGGCGCGACGATGGCGCGCCGGCTGCCCGTCATCCGGTTGAAGAGCGTGGATTTCCCGACGTTCGGGCGACCGACGAGGACGACGGAGGGCGCTTTGCGCGGCATGCAGCCTGGAACTCCGCGTCAGCATACTTCCGTTTTCGGTGGCGCTCGGCCTCGCGTGGGGCGCCGCGGACACATCGGGTGTGTCGACCGCGACACGGCGTCGCGGCCGCAAACGCATCGACGCCCGGAAAATGCCGATGCTCGTTTGGGCGCCGAATTGCAACGACAGCCGCACGATGGTGCGTGCACGTACGCTAATCGCGGCCACCGCAGTGCCGCGACACTTGGCGACGCCGACGGCGACGGGCAGTCGGATCTGATGCTCTTCAACGACATGACGGGCGTGTGGACGATCGATCACGGGGGCGCGTTCGCATATTCACCAGGCGACATCCCGGTCCCTGCCGACTATACGGGCAGTGGGATTGCGACCCAGGTGGTCTTTTCGAATGGAATGTGGATGTACGTGCCGTATCCGTATCCGTACACTGCGACTCAGTGGGGCGGCCCCGGCGACGTGCCCGTTCCCGCCGACTACGACGGCGACGGCATCACCGATGTCGCCGTGTACCGTCCGAGCACGGGCATGTGGTACGTGCTCACGTCCACCAGCAGTTTCCGCGCCGCGTTCGCGCGCACGTGGGGTCTCCCGGGCGACACTCCCATCGCCGGCGACTTCGACAAGGACGGGAAGAGCGATCTCGCCGTGTACCGCCCGGCGAGTGGAGTCTGGTTCGTGCTCACGTCCGGATCGAACTACACCGCTTGGATCGCGAGGCAATGGGGCACGCCAGGCGACATGCCGGTCGCGGGCGATTACGATGGCGACGGCATCGCCGACATGACCATCTTCCGGCCCTCCACGGCGAATTGGTTCGTTCTGAAGTCGAGCACGAACTTCTCCGCGTGGGACACAGACCTCTGGGGCAACTCGAGTGATCGGCCCGTCCTCGGGCCACGCTGATCGCAGTCCCCCGCCGCGATTCACTTAGCCTCGGCCTTGACAGCGTAAGTCCCAGAATCTATAGTATTTACAAGCGGTCAGGAGACCCTAAGCATGATCAAGGTCGACATCGTGAACGAAGTGTCGAAAATCGCGGACATCACCAAGGTCAAAGCCGAGGTGGCCGTGGACGCGGTGTTCGACGCCATGCGGATCTCCATGCAACGCGGCGAGCGCATCGAGTTGCGCGGATTCGGCGTCTTCCAGGTGAAACCCCGCAAGCGCGGCATCGGCCGCAACCCGCGGACCGGAAAGGAAGTCCGCATTCCGCCGGGGCGCACTATTCGGTTCAAGCCGGGCAAAGACCTCCAGAATATCGGGTAGTGGAACCGTTTCGCGACGATTCCGGACTGCTGACGCCTCCGGAGACGGCGGCCCTCACGTCCGAGAAATTCCGGGACCGCGGCTGGCTTCACGTTGCCCTCTTCATGGCGACGTTCGTGTCCACCACCCTCGTGGGTGCCGGACACTACGCGAGCTTTCTCGACGATTTTTCCGGCAGCACACAGCTGCCGATGCCGTTCCCCGCGCTGCTTCTACGAGGCTTCTGGTACAGCGCGACGATACTCCTCATCCTCGGCTGCCACGAGATGGGCCACTATCTCGCCTGCCGGTATTACAACGTGGATGCGTCGCTGCCGTTCTTCATCCCGATGCCGCTGCTCTTTTCGGGCACGCTCGGCGCGTTCATTCGCATCCGGGAGCCGATTCCGCAAAAGCGCATGCTCTTCGATATCGGCATCGCCGGTCCGATTGCAGGGTTCGCGGTCGCCGTACCGGCGCTGTTCATCGGCATTGCGATGTCACACGTCGTTCGCGTGCCCACCAACACGCCCGGCCTGCTGGAGCTGGGCGAGCCGCTCGTCTTCAGGCTCGCCTCGTGGCTGTTCTGGGGGACACCGGCGGAAGGCTACTCGCTCAACATGCATCCGATGGCGTTCGCCGCCTGGTTTGGTCTGCTTGCGACCGCGTTGAACCTGTTTCCGATCGGTCAACTCGATGGCGGGCACATCGCGTACGCGATCCTCGGACGACGATCGGTTTACCTGACCTACGCCATGGTTGGCGTCGCAATCGGGCTAGCGTATTTCTCGCCGAGTTGGATTGTGTGGACGGGCCTGACGATTGCGATGCTGTTTCTCTTCGGGCCGCGGCATCCGCGCGTCTACGATGAAGACGTCTCGCTCGATGGCTCCCGCGTTCTGCTGGCGCTCTTCGCGCTGGCGATGTTCGTCGCCTGCTTCACGCCGGCGCCCATCCGGCCGGTCGATCTGCTGCATCCCTGAGGTTTGCTCGGCTAAAGCCTCACGCTCCTCCTCCTCGACTAGATCACCGAGAGGGGATCGACGTCGACGATGACGCGGCGCGCGAGGTCCGGACGCGCCCGCAACGCGCGCTGCAGCGCATCGCGCACGCGCGTGCGGTGCGTGCCCTTCAGCAGAATCTGCGCGCGGTACTCACCGCGCAACTTTCCGAGCGGCGGCGGCGCCGGCCCGAGGACACGCACCCCGCCACCTCCGGCGTCCCGTCGCACCCGCTCCGCCAGATCCGCTGCATCGTCCATGGCCAGGCCGAACGTGCGCGCACGCACAACGACGTTGATCAGCGACACGAGCGGCGGATAGCGCATCGAACTGCGGAACTGCGCTTCCTTCTGATAGAAGCTCACGAAATCCTGGCGGCAGGCCAGCTCGACGCTGTAATGACGAGGATAGAGCGTCTGCACGATGGCCTCGCCCGGACGTTCACCGCGGCCGGCACGGCCGGCGACCTGCGTCAGGAGCTGGAACGTCCGCTCCGAGGCACGGAAGTCCGCGACGCCGAGGCCCACATCCGCGGATACGACACCCACGAGCGTGACGCGCGGGAAATCGTGACCCTTCGCAATCATCTGGGTCCCGACGAGGACATCGATGTCGCCCGCCTGAAAGCGGCCGAGCAGATCGGTGAGCGCTCCCTTTCGCCGAATCGAATCGCGATCGAGGCGCGCCGCACGAACGCCCGGGAACGCGCGCTCGATCTCGTCTTCGACCCGCTCGGTGCCAAAACCCGTCTGCTGCAGATACGGGCCGGCACACAGGGGACACTTCGTCGGCACCCGCGCCGTGTAGTTGCAGTAATGGCAGCGGGCACGCTGTGCCTGGCCCACGCCGTGGACGACGAGCGACACGCTGCAGTTCGGACAGTCGATCGTGCCGGCGCACTGGCGGCAGAAGACGGCCGTCGCCAGGCCACGGCGATTGAGCAGCACGAGCGTCTGCTCGCGACGCGACAACCGGTCGGCAATGGCGTCGCGCAGCGCCCGGCTCAGGATCACGTCGGGACCCTCGGCGGCGTATTCCTCGCGCATGTCGACAACGGTCACCGCGGCGAGCGGGCGATTGAGGATCCGACGCTCGAGCACAAGGCGCTCGTATTTGCCGGTCATCGCGTTGTGATAGCTCTCCATCGACGGCGTCGCCGATCCGAGCACCGCGAGCGCGCCCGCTCGACGCGCGCGCACGATCGCCACGTCACGACCGTTGTAGCGGGGACTTTCCTCCTGTTTGTACGACGCGTCGTGCTCCTCGTCCACGACGATCAGCCCGAGCGGTTCGAGCGGCGCGAAGACGGCCGACCGCGTACCGACGACGACGTCCACGTCGCCGCGCCGAATACGCTGCCACTGATCGTGGCGCTCGCCGTCGGACAGCCCGCTGTGCTGGATGGCGACACGATCGCCAAACGCGTCGCGGAACTGCGCGGCCATGGCGGGCGTGAGGGCGATTTCCGGGACCAGGACGAGCGATCGTCGTCCCGACTCGCGGGTCGTGGCCGCCAGCCTCAAGTAGATTTCCGTCTTGCCGCTGCCGGTGACGCCATGAATCAGCGCGACCTTGAACTGACGGGTGGCTGAGAGCGAACGAAGGCGCCGCAGCGCCGTCTCCTGCTCGCCGGTCGGCGTCCGTGCTGTCGCGTTCACGCGCGGCGGCGGCGGCTGGCCGACGCCCGCGCCCCCGAACGGATCGCGATCGATCCGATCCTGCCGGACACTGGCCCAGCCGCGTCGTACGAGCCGTGACAGAAGGTCGGCGGAAATGTCGCGTGCCGCGAGGTCCGCCGTGACGACGCCGTCGGGCGCGCTCGCCAGCATCTCGAGCGCGTCGCGCTGGCGGGCGGTTGCCTCGGAGAGGGCGTCGAGGCCAGCCGGAGTAATCGATGCCACGCGTCGCGTCTTGTGCGCGTCTACGCGTGCACCGCGCGCCATCGGCGGCAGGAGCAGTGGGATCGCGTCGCCGACACCAGACGCGTAGTACTCGGCAGTCCATTGCGCGAGTTCCACGGTCTCCTGCGGAACGAAGGCTTCGGAATCGATCAGCTGCTTGATCGGTTTGATCTGGTGCCGCTCGGCTAAAGCCTCGCGCTCCGAAACGCCGGAGGGTGCGCGAGGCTTCGCTTCACCCGGAGCGCGAGGCTTCAGCCGAGCGTCGGTTGCGTTCGACACCACGATGCCCGTCACGAGCCGCGTGCCGAGCGGGACGAGTACACGGGCGCCGACGATCGGCATCGGCATGTCGTCGGGAACCGAATACGTCAGGAGATCGAGCGAAGGAACCGGAACGGCGACCGCGACGAGCCGCTCATGACTGGAGGAGCCTGCGGACAAGCTTCATATCTTCCCATACCTCGCGCTTCGAGGACGGGTTGCGCAGGAGGTACGCCGGATGAAACGTCGGAATCAGCTTCGCTCCGCGATACTCGAACTGGCGGCCGCGCAGCCGCGAGATCGGATCCAGCGTCCGGAGCAGCGCACGCGCGGCGAACGTGCCGAGCGCGACGATGACCTTGGGCTTGATGGTGTCGATCTGCTGGAACAGAAACGGCTCGCAGGTCTCGACTTCGTCCTGCTCGGGATTGCGATTCCCCGGCGGCCGGCACTTGATGACGTTTGCGATGTAGACGTCGTCGCGCGTGAGACCGATGGCCTCGATGATCTTCGTCAGCAGCTGGCCGGCGCGTCCGACGAACGGGATGCCCTGCACATCCTCGTCGGCCCCGGGCGCTTCGCCGACGAACATCAGATCGGCGTCCGGATTCCCGACACCGAACACGATCTGGCGTCTCCCCTGTGTATGGAGCTTACAGCGCGTGCAATCGCCGATCTCCGTGCGCACCGCGACCAGAGCCTCGGCCGAACTGCTGAACAGTCGCGCCGGCACCGTCGCGGTGGTCGCGTCGTCCGCGCGCGCGGGCGGAACGATTGCGGGCGCTTCACTGCCCCGCAGACGCCACGCCGCATCGCGGCTCGTGCCCGCGACGCCGAGCTCAGCGGCGAATCGGAGATGTTCCTTGAGCGCTTCGTGATCCACTGAGGAGTTGCTCGACGCGGTCCAGAATGCGCGACGCGACCTGCGACTTGGCCAGAACGGGGACCGGCTCGGTGCCGTCGGCGCCGACGATGGTGACGGCATTGGTGTCGACGTCGAAGCCTGCATCGGCACGGGAAACGTCGTTGGCGACGATCAGATCCACGTGCTTCTTTTCTCGCTTCGTCTTCGCGTGCTCGACGACCTGCTCGGTCTCGGCCGCGAAGCCGACGAGAACGGGCCCGGCGCCTCTGGCCAGGCGGCGCTGGCCGAGCTCGGCCAGGATGTCCGGCGTCCGCCTGAGCGTGAGGGTCAGCGTCTCAAATGTGTCCGGGTTCTTGGCGATTTTCTGCGGCGCGCGCGCGACCGGTGTATAGTCCGCCACCGCCGCCGCCATCACGACAACGTCCGCGGCATCCGCACGCGCCATGACGGCCTCGTGCATCTCTTCGGCACCCCGCACGCGAATCACCTCGGATACCGTCGGTTGATCCACGTGCACGGGACCGGTGATCAGCGTCACCGATGCACCGCGGCGCGCGGCTTCGGCCGCGACGGCGAAGCCCATCTTGCCGCTCGACCGATTGCCGATATAGCGGACGGGATCCAGATCTTCGTACGTGGGTCCCGCGGTGACGAGGACCCGCTTGCCGCGCAGCGGACCGGCCGGGCGAAGGATGGCCTCTGCCGCCGCCACAATCTGCTCGGGCTCGGCGAGTCGTCCTTTGCCGATCCAGCCGCAGGCGAGGTATCCCTCGCCAGGCTCGACGAACTTCACGCCACGGGCGGCGAGCGTCTCGAGATTGCGTCGCACCGCCTCGTGCTCGAACATCTGCGTGTTCATGGCGGGCGCCACGAGCACGGGCGCGCGAGTCGCGGTGTAGAGCGTGGACAGGAAATCGTCCGCGATGCCGTTCGCGAATTTGCCGATGACGTTGGCGGTGGCCGGAGCGACGAGCAGCAGGTCGATGGACGAAGCGATCGCGATGTGTTCGATGTCTGCGTTCAAGCCGTCTTCGAACTGATCGATGATGACGCGCCGGCGGGTGATCGCCTCGAAGGTCACGGCGCCGACAAAGCGCGTGGCGGAGTGCGTCATCACGGCCACGACGTCGTGGCCGCGCTTCTGCAGACCGCGCGCGACCTCGACGGCCTTGTAGGCCCCGATGCCGCCGGTGACGCCAAGGGCGACTAACATGGTGGTGACAGTGAATTTGGTAATTTGGTGATTTGGTAATCTGGTGATTGATTGATCAATTGCCAATCGATTACCAAATTACCAGATTACCCAATTACTCAATTCCAGGGTTCTCCATGGTTTTCTCGATTTTCTCCACCTGCTTGGTGACGACTTCGCACTGCGCAACGGTGGTCTTCTTGTGTTCACCGACCTCGACCCGCGGCACCGAGCCCGCGAGGAGCTGGCGCGCGCGCGCCCCGGCCGTGACGACGAATTCGAAGGAGTTCGGCAACTTGCTGCGATCAATCATGAAAATGTCCTGACTATGCTTTCGGCTTCTGCCCGCATTCTGTGCAGTCGCGCCCGTTCTGCGACCACGATGCTCCGGAGGCGGTCGACGGCGGCGGTCAGTTCGTCGTTCACCACCACGAAATCGTACTCGGCGAAGGAGGCCACCTCATCCCGCGCGACGGCCAGGCGGCGTTCGATGGCGGACTCGACGTCCTTGCTCCGGCCGCGCAGCCGTTGTTCGAGAACCAACGACGACGGCGGCATCACGAACACGGTCGTCGCGGGAACGCCGTTGCGCCTGACCTGACGGGCGCCCTGGACGTCAATCACGAGCACGACGTCCTTCTCCGCGTTCAGCATACGCTCGGTGTCGGCCCTGCGCGTGCCGTAGAGGTTGCCGAAGACGTCGGCCCATTCCAGGAACTCGCCGGCGGCAATCATCGATTCGAACCCGGCGCGGCTTACAAAATTATAGTCCACGCCATCGGTTTCGCCCGAGCGGGCGGGCCGTGACGTATAGGAACACGACATCTGCAGGCCCGACAGCTGCTCGACCAGCCGCTCGACCAGCGTCGTCTTGCCGGCGCCCGACGGCGCCGAGACGATGAACAGCAGGCCGGGGCTATTCGACATTCTGGACCTGCTCGCGCATCTTCTCGAGCTCCGCTTTTGCGGCGATGATGAGTTCCGAGACGCGGAGGCCGTCCGCTTTGGATCCCATCGTGTTGACTTCGCGGTTCATCTCCTGCAGCAGGAAGTCCAGCTTCCGGCCGCACGGCTCGGGGCTGTCGGCGAGCGTCACCCAGTGCGACACGTGCGCACGGAATCGCGCGATCTCTTCGCTGATGTCCGATCGTGACGCGGCGCGGACGATCTCCTGAGCCACCAGCGCTTCGTCGGCCTGCAACTCCGTCCGCAACTCGCGAACGCGTTCGGTCAGCCGCTGCTCCATCGCCCCGCGGCCTTCGTCCGCCGCAACCGCCACGCGCTCGACGAGATCCGCGACGAAGGTGCGGCGTGTGTCGAGATCGGCGTGGAGGTGGTCGCCTTCGCGCGACCGCATCACGTCGAGCTCGGTCAACGCCTGACCGACCGCGTCGCGGGCTTGCTCCGCCACGGCTTTCTGAACGCTTTCGTCGTCCGTCTGACGATCGCGGATGGTGATCGCCTGCGGCATCCGCAGCAGGTCACCCGGAGTCAACGTGCCCGTCACGAGGCCGCGCGCCCGCGCCTGGTCGAGCGCGGCCTCGAGCGCGCGTGCGAACTCCTCGTTGAATTCGACGTCCACCGCCGGAACCTGTCGCTGCTGGACGGAGATGCCGAGCTCGACCCGTCCGCGCGCGACGCGCTTGCCGACCAGGCCGCGCACGTCGGCTTCGATCGACACGAGCGACTGCGGCGCCCGCAGCTGCAGATCGAGATAGCGTCCGTTCAGCGCGCGGATCGTGACGGCCACCGTTGCGTGCTCGCCCTCGCGCGTCACGGCGGCAAAACCGGTCATCGACTTGATCATGAGGGGACCATGCGGCGCTCGGGCCCGGTCCGGCGGCCTTCGAGCAGCTGGAGCTGGTACAGGGTCGCATACGCGCCGTCCGCCCGCGCGAGCAGCTCGTCGTGCCGACCCGTTTCGACGACCAGGCCGCGCTCCAGGACGATGATCGCATCGGCGCGGCGAATCGTCGACAGGCGATGGGCGATGACGAACGACGTCCGGTTGAGCATCAGGTTCGCGAGCGCTTCCTGCACGAGGAGCTCGGATTCGGCGTCGAGCGCGGACGTCGCTTCGTCGAGGACGAGGATCGGTGCGTTCTTCAGGAGCGCGCGGGCGATCGCAACGCGCTGCCGCTGTCCGCCCGACAACCGCTGACCGCGCTCCCCTATCGTCGTGTCGTAGCCGCGCGGAAGCGCCGCGATGAAATCGTGTGCGTTCGCCGCGCGCGCCGCCGCTTCGATGGCCTCGCGACCGGCAGCCTTCGTCCCGTACGAGATGTTGTTGAGAATGCTGTCGTCGAAGAGCACCGTCTCCTGCGTGACGATGCCGATCTGCTGGCGAAGTGATTCGAGCGTCACCCGCCGGATGTCGACGTCGTCTATCAGGATGGCGCCGGATGTGACGTCGTAGAAGCGCGGCAGCAGGTTCACGAGCGTCGTCTTCCCCGCCCCGCTGCGTCCGACGATCGCGACCATTTGCCCCGCGCGCACTCGGAACGAGACCCCCTTCAGAATCCGCCGCGGCGTCTCGTCGTACCCGAAGCCGACGTCACGGAATTCGATCTGACGGTCGAAGCGCGAGATCGGCGGGGCGCCCGGCTCTTCGCGGACCTCGGTATGCGCGTCGAGAAGCTCGAAGATTCGCTCGGATGCTGCGATCGCCTGTTGGAGGTTCGCATTGACGCGACTGAGCTTCTTCGCGGGCCCGTACATCAGGAACACGGCCGTGAAGAACGACGCGAACTGTCCCGGCGTCAGGTTGCCCGCGGCGATCTCGTGGCTGCCGTACCAGAGCGCCCCCGCCATGCCGAGTCCGCCGATGAGCTCCATCAGCGGCGGCAGGGTCGACAGCGCCGCCGTCACCTTCATGTTCGTGCGGAAGAGATGGTACCCGGCGCGCGTGAACTTGTCCGCCTCGTGCTGCTCGGTGCCGAACGCCTTGACGATGCGATGGCCGGTGAAGGCTTCGGCGCTCAGGTGCGAGAGCTGCTCGAGCGCCTCCTGGCTGCGCCTCGTCGTCCGTCGCACGCGCTGCCCGAGCCGGATGAGCGGATACACGACGAGCGGCGCCACGATCATGCAGAACAGCGCGAGGCGCGCGTCGTAGTAGAACATCAGGCCGGCGAATCCCACGAGCGACAACGACTCCCGTGCGAGATCGCCCAGCGTTTCCGAGACCGCCTGTTGAACCTGCCCGACGTCGTTGTTGATCCGCGAGAGGAGCCTGCCGGTCGCGCCCTGCGAGAAGAAGCCGGCGGACTGACCGAGAATGTGGCGGAACAGATCGTTGCGCAGATCCATCACGACGCGCTGACCGACGTCGGTGATGAGGTACGCAGGAAACGTACGACCCGATACCCTTGAGGAGATACGCCGCGACAATCCCCCAGGCGATGGCCGCCACGCCCTGTGCATTGGGCAGCACGCTGTCGAAGATCGGCTTCACCAGATAGGCCAGACCGGCATTGCCGACGGCGTAGACGATCATCCCGAGGACGGCCCAGGACAGCCGACGGCGATACGGTCGCGAATAACGGAAAAGACGCCGCAGCGTCGGTTGCGGGCTGGCCGTTGGCGTCTCGGTCATCGCGCTAGTCCGGCCCCCTGTGCGGTGGGTGTGACCGGTGCCAGTTCCACGCAGTCCCGACGATGACGTCGATGTCCGTGAAGCGCGGGTTCCAGTGAAGCTCGGCCATGGCCCTGTGGGGTGACGCGTAGAGCACAGCCGGGTCGCCTGGCCGGCGTGGCGCCAGCGTCCACGGCACAGGGCGCCCGGTGGCGCACTCCACGGCGCTGATGATCTCACGGACCGAGGTCGGCCGGCCGGTGCCGAGGTTGTAGGCTCCCGACTTCCCTGTTTCGACGAGCGATTCGAGCGCCTTGCGGTGCGCGTCGGCCAGATCGCTGACGTGCACATAGTCGCGCAGGCAGGTCCCGTCGGGCGTCGGGTAGTCGTCACCGAACACCTGAAGTCCGGCGCCTCCGGTTGCCGCGTCCAGCGCGCGAGGGATCAAGTGGATCTCCGGCGAATGGTCCTCTCCGATTTCGCCGTCCGGATCGGCACCCGCCGCGTTGAAATAGCGAAGCGCAATCGCATCGATGCCGTACGCGCGCTGGAAATGCGGGAGCGCGCGCTCGATCGCCAGCTTCGACTCCCCGTAGCTGTTGATCGGCCGCTGCGGATGAGATTCGTCGATTGGTGTTTCGATCGGCTCGCCGTACGTCGCGCACGTCGAGGAGAACACGAAGTGGGTCACACCGGCGGTGGCCATCGCTTCGAGGACCGACAGCGCGCCAATCACGTTGTTGCGGTAATACTTCGCCGGCTCGCGCACGGATTCGCCGACATCCAGGAACGCCGCGAAGTGCATGACCGCACAGATGCCGTGCCGCCTGAGCGCGTCGGCCACCGCATCGCGATCGGCGATGTCGGCCTGTACGAGCTCGCCCCATTTCACCGCCGAGCGGTGTCCGGCGACGAGATTGTCGAGGACGACGACGCGGTAGCCGGCCTGGGCCAGCGCCTTGCACGCGTGGCTGCCGATGTAGCCTGCGCCACCTGTAACCAGCACCGCGCGCGGATCAGCGGCCAATGGAGATGTACGTGAAGCCGAGCTCGCGCATGTGCTCAGGCGAGTAGATGTTCCGGCCGTCGAACACGACCGGCGACTTGAGGAGGGCCTTCATGCGGTCGAAGTCCGGCTCACGGAATTCGTTCCATTCGGTCACGATGGCGAGCGCGTCTGCCCCGCTCAACGCCTCGTAGCTGCGATCGCAGAACGTGATCCGATCGTGAAACAACCGCCTGGCGACGGGAATCGCGGCCGGATCGTAGGCGCGCACGCCAGCGCCCCGTTCGAGCAGTCGCTCGATGATTCGGATCGCCGGCGCTTCGCGCATATCATCGGTGCGCGGCTTGAACGCGAGCCCCCAAAGCGCGATCGTTCTTCCCTTCAGCGCCCCGAAGTGCGCCTCCATCTTTGCGACCAGCCGTTCTTTCTGCGCCTGGTTCACTTGTTCGACGGCCTGCAGGATCGGAAAGTCGTACCCGCGATCCTGCGACGATCGCAGCAGCGCCTTGACGTCCTTCGGAAAACAGCTGCCCCCGTAGCCGACACCGGGAAACAGGAACGACGATCCGATGCGACGATCGGCGCCCATGGCTTTGCGCACGTGGTCCACGTCCGCGTCCACCAGCTCGCAGACGTTCGCAATCTCGTTCATGAATGAAATGCGCGTTGCAAGAATCGCGTTCGCGGCGTACTTGCAGAGTTCGGCGCTGGTGGTGTCCATCATCAGGATCGGCGCGCCGGTCCGGGTGAACGGCGAGTAGAGTTCCCGCATCATTTCGGCCGCTGCATCATCGCCCTTGTCCACACCAATCACGACGCGGTCGGGCTTCATCGAATCCTCGACGGCGGCGCCCTGCTTGAGGAATTCGGGATTACTGACGACCGCGAACCGCTGCGTCGTCTCGGAGGCAATCACCCCCCGAACCTGGCGCGCGGTCCCGACCGGCACCGTGCTTTTGTCCACGACGATGGTGTACTTGTTCATGGCGCGACCGATGTCGCGCGCGACGGTCATGACGTGCTGCAGATCCGCAGATCCGTCTTCGCCTTGCGGGGTGCCCACGGCGATGAAAACGATGGTCGATGCCCGGACGGCCGCAGGCAGGTCGGTGCTGAAGCTGAGGCGCTCCTCGTGTGTGTTGCGGCGAACCAACTCTTCCAGGCCAGGCTCGTAAATAGGCATCCGCCCGGCCCGAAGCGTGTCCACTTTCGATTCATCTTTGTCGACGCAGACGACAGCGTTGCCATTTTCAGCCAGGCACGCACCGAGGACGAGGCCGACTTACCCTGTTCCCACGACAGCGATTTTCATTTCACAATAAGATACTGACTCGGAACGACTTAAACAAGTGCGCGTCCTGATCGATTACCGTCCGGCACTGCGTGAACGAAGTGGTGCCGGCGAATACACGCACCAGCTCGTCCGCGCCCTGGCGAGGCTGGCGACAACGATGCGGGCCCAGGCCGGCGGCGCCGCGGCCGATCTCGATCTCTTCGTGTTCTCGAGCTCGTGGAAGGACCGCTTGACGAGGATCGCCGACGTGGACGGGGTGACGCTCGTGGACCGACGCGTGCCGGTCACGGTGCTGAACCTGGCGTGGCATCGTTTCGGCTGGCCGTCGGCCGAACTTCTCACCGGCCGGCGCTATGACGTCACGCATTCCTCCCACCCGCTCCTGCTGCCGTCGCGCGCCGCCGCTCACATCGTCACGATTCACGACCTGGATTTCCTCAGCCATCCCGAGCGCACGCGCGCGGAAGTCCGACGCGACTACCCCGCGCTCGCGCGAGCCCACGCGCACCGCGCGGACCGGATCCTCGTGCCGTCGGCGTTCACCGCCGGTGAGGTCGAGCGGCAGCTCGGCGTCCCGCGCGATCGCCTGGCGATCTGCCCGCCCGGAGCGCCCGACTGGAAGCCACGCCTCGCGGTCCCTCGTGACGGGTATGTGCTCTTCGTCGGCACTCTCGAGCCTCGAAAAAACATCGGCGGGCTGCTCGACGCGTACCAGGAACTCCTCGAGCGCGGGGTTCCAGTCCCGGAGCTGCGGCTCGCGGGGAAGGCGACGGGCTACGCGACCGAGTGGCTCGCACGAATCGAGCGCGCGCCGCTCCGGGGCGTCGTCCACCACGTCGGTTATGTCGACGCCGCGGACACTCGCCGTCTGTACGAAGGCGCGCAACTGCTGGTCATGCCTTCCTTCGACGAGGGCTTTGGCATCCCGGTGCTCGAGGCCATGACACTGGGTGTTCCGGTCGTGGCAGCGCGCCGTGGATCGCTGCCGGAAGTTCTGGGAGACGCGGGGTTGCTCGTCGATCCGACGAAGCCCACGGAGATGGCCGACGCCATCCTCAAGGTCCTGATGGACGCGGCATTCGCCGCAGAATGTGGCGTTCGTGGAGTCGCACGGTCGACGCAGTTTCGATGGGAGGTCACCGCACGGCGAGTCCACGACACGTATCGCGAGGCGATCCAGCATCATGCGCATCGGCATTGACGCGCGCGAGCTCGGAGGACGGGCAACCGGAGTCGGCCGGTACCTCGGCGGGTTGCTCCGCGAATGGACGGACAGCCGAGAGGCGACACGTCACGAGTTCGTGCTCTACACCAATGGCGATCTCTCGATTCCTCTCGACACACGCCGCTTTGCGACGCGCACGGTCAAGGGAGCGGGCGGCACGTTCTGGGAGCAGGTCCAGCTGCCGCCAGCGATCACACGGGATCATCTCGACGTCTGGTTCTCGCCGGCCTACTCGATGCCGCTCAGGCTTCGTATCCCGAGCGTGGTCGCCATCCACGACTTGTCATTCGTCGCGCACCCCGAGTGGTTTCGGGTCCGCGAGGGCGCGAGACGCCGGCTTCTCAGTCGGCACTCGGCTGAACACGCGCGCGCTGTGATCACCATCTCGGAGTTCTCGCGCCGTGAGCTGATCGATCGTCTGGGCGTTCTGGCCGACAAGATTCACGTCATCCCTCCCGGCATCATCCGACCGCCGGTCAATCCGTCGGCTCACGCCACGGGAGACCAGGTTCTTTACGTCGGATCGATCTTCAACCGGCGGCACGTTCCGGATCTCGTGCGGGCGTTCGCACCCATCGCCCGCCGACGCGAGAGCGCATCGCTCGACATCGTCGGCGACAACCGCAGCCATCCGCGTGAGAACATCCGGGGCGTGATCGCCGCGGAACAGATGGAGCGCCGGGTCCGCTGGCATCAATATGTCAGCGAGGCCCAGCTGCAGGATCTCTTCGCGCGGGCACGGGCGTTCGCGTTCCTGTCCGAGTACGAAGGCCTTGGTCTCCCGCCCCTCGAGGCCCTGGCCGCGGGCATTCCTCCCGTCCTTCTCGATACGGCGGTCGCGCGCGAAAGCTGCCGCGACGCGGCGCTCTACGTTCCCGCCGGCGACATTCCCGCGACCACCCGCGCGCTCGAAGCCGTGCTCTTCGATAACCAGGTACGTGCCCGGATTCTCGACGCCGCACCGGACGCGCTCGCTCAATATGACGGTCGAACGTCGGCGACCCGGACGCTGGCCGTCCTCGAGAGCGTGGCATGACCGAGCTGTCGATCGTCATCGTCAGCTACAACGCGCGCGCCGATCTGGATCGTTGTCTCGCATCGCTCGTCGAGCACGCCCCCTCCGCAAGCCTTGAAGTGATCGTCGTCGACAACGCGTCCATTGATGGCAGCGCGGAGGCTGCACGCGCCCGCGGCGCGCAGGTGATCGAGGCAGGCGGCAACCTCGGATTCGGGCGCGCCAACAACATCGGCATCCGAGCGAGCCGGGGCGTCAACGTCCTGCTGCTGAACAGCGACACGATCGTCCGACCCGGGGCCATCGACGCGCTGCTGCGGGTGTTGGCCGAACGGCCCGACGTCGCCGTCGTCGGACCACGTCTGGTCGACGCCGACGGCCGGGCGGAGCTGTCGTTCGGCCGCATGATCAGCCCGCTCGCTGAATGGCGGCAGAAGCGTCTGGTGTCCGGCAGCGCCCGCCGGAACCCGAGGATCTCGGCAACGGTCGAGAATATGACGCGCCGAGAACAGATCGTGGACTGGGTGAGCGGCGCGTGCTTACTCGTCCGCAGGTCCGCCGCGGACCGGGCCGGCCTCTTTGACGAACGATTCTTCCTCTACACGGAAGACGTGGATTTCTGCGCGACGGTCCGGCGCAATGGCGGCAGGGTTCTGTTCTGCCCCACCGCCGAAATCCTTCATGTCCGTGGGCGCTCCGGAATCGGCGTCCCGGACGCGACCTATCAGGCGTACGCTCGCAGCCGGCTGGCGTTTTACGAAAAGCACCACCCCGGCTGGGCACCGATGCTGCGACTGTTAATGCGGCTGCGAGGGACCGATATTTCAGGTACCCCATGACAGACGACGCCGCCGCCAGCCTGAAGCTCGCTGCAGCCATCCTCGTCACCATCGGGTGTATTGCGGCCGCGGTGTGGTATCCAAGAGGGGGCGCCGACAGAAGCGAACGCCCGCGGATCGCCCGCGACAACCCTCCAGTTCGCAGCGACGCACAGCAGGGCGCGCCACCATCCGAACGGACCATCGTCCCGAACGTCGAGCCCGCGGTCACGACGCCACTGAGTGAAGCCGCCGCCCCTTCGGCAGCGCCGCCCGCGGTGGCGAATATGGCCACGGCAGACGCCGCAACGCCGCTCGAGGATGTGATCTCCCGTGCGATGCCCGCCGTCGTCCGCGTCGAAACATCGTCCGCTCTCGGATCGGGATTCTTCGTCACGCGCGACACGCTCCTGACCAACGTTCACGTCGTCTCGGGAAATCCGACGGTCACGGTTCGGCTTCAGGACGGGCGCGCCATCCTGGGCAGGGTCGACGCGACGGCGCAGGATTTCGATATCGCTGTCGTCAAGATCGCGGACGCCGACGGCATCCGCACTCCGCTGCCGATGGGGTCCGCGCTTCGCACTCGTCCCGGACAGGATGTCATCGCCCTCGGCGCACCGCTCGGCCTGCAGAACACGGTCACGCGCGGCATCGTCAGCGCGCTGCGCCAGGTGGGGCCGGTGATGCTCGTGCAGACCGACGCCGCGATCAATCCAGGCAACAGCGGCGGGCCGCTGCTCGATCGCGGCGGCAACGTGGTCGGCATCACGACGATGAGCGTGAAGCCGGGTGTTGGGCAGGGCGTGTCGTTTGCCGTTGCGATCGAGCATGCACAGGCGCTGCTCGAAGGGCGCCTGCCTGCTTCCACCGGCGTCGCGCCGGCGGCTGGAATCAACCAGGTCGTGACACCTCCTCAGGCACCGCCAGCCGCGTCCGGATCGAGTGGACGCGAACGAGGCATCGCTGTCTTCGAGCAGACCGTGTCGCAGCTCGCCCAGGAGGCCGATCGCCTCGACGATCGCTGGAAAAGTTTTTCCGCCGTCTGCTACAAAGGTCAAGTCGTCGGCGCGTTCGATCGCCCATGGTTCGCGTTTTTCGACCCGCGTGCGATGCAGGGCACCGTGCCGGCCGGCTGCGATGCCACGTTCGCCGACCTCCGATCGTCAGCCAATCGGATTCATGACCAACTGCGATCGGCGGACGAGGACGCGCGACGCTCTGACGTCTATCCGGGTGCACGTCGCGACGTCCTTCGACGCTTCCGGCTCGATTACGCCGGCCTGCTGCCGTAGCCCTCGTCCAGACCGCGCGCTGGAGTGGACGCCTGCTATGATCTCGCCGTGCGGATCGGCATCGACGCGCGGAAATTGCACGATTTCGGCATCGGCACCTACATCCGAAACCTGTTGCGCCAGCTGGCGCGCCTGGATCGCGCAACCGAATTCGTGCTCCTGTGCCGGCCCGAGGATCGCGAAGGCCTGACGACGCTTGGCGAGAACTTCCGACCCGTTGCCGAGTGGGCCGGCACCTACTCATTGTCCGAGCAGCTGCGCGTTCCCCTCGCGCTCAAGCGTGAAGGCGTCTCGCTCTTTCATGCCCCTCACTACGTCCTGCCACCGCTCGTGACCTGCCGCTCCGTCGTGACGATTCATGACTGCATCCACCTGATGTTTCCTCAGTACCTGCCCAACCGCGCGGCGCTGGCGTACGCACGGACGTCGATTCGGCTGGCGGCGCGGCGGGCCACTCGCGTGATGACCGTGTCCGAGAGCTCCAAGCGGGACATCCTGCGCTTCGTGGATACGGAACCCGACAAGATCGACGTCATTTACAACGCGTACGATGAACGGTTCGGCATCGAACCGCTCGAAGAGGACGTCGTCCGCGTGCGCGAGCGTTTTCAGCTGCACGACGAGTTCATCCTCTACGCGGGCAACGTCAAGCCGCACAAGAACCTGGAGCGCCTGATCCAGGCGTTCGATCTGGTCCGCCGCCGCGGCCTCGACCACTTGAAGCTCGTCATCATCGGGGATGAAGTGTCGAAGTACGCCGCGCTGCGCCACGCGGTCCATCGTCACCAGCTCCACCAGTACGTCAGGTTCCTGGGGCACCTCCCCGAGGCCACGCTCGCCGTCATGTATCGGCTGGCGGGTGTCTTCGTGTTTCCGTCCTTGTACGAGGGGTTTGGACTGCCTCCGCTCGAGGCCATGGCGAGTGGCACGCCGGTCGTGACGTCCAACCTGTCGTCGCTGCCCGAGGTCACAGGCGATGCCGCCCTTCTGGTCGATCCGTACGATCCGCAGGCCATCGCGAACGGCATCGAGACGGTGCTGACCGACGAGGCGACGCGGCGCGCGATGCGACGGAAGGGTCTCAAGCGCGCGCAGGAATTCTCCTGGGAAGCGTCGGTGCAGCGCATCCGCAGCATCTACTGCGAGGCGGCCGGCTGATGCGACTGGCGTTCGTCCACGACTGGCTGACCGGGATGAGAGGGGGCGAGAAGGCGCTCGAGGTCCTGTGCGAGCGTTTTCCGTCGGCCGCGTTGTTCACGCTCGTTCACGTCCGAGGATCGGTGTCACCGACCATCGAACGGCTAAACCCACGGACGTCGTTCATTCAGCGGCTGCCGCGCGTCGCGCGGTACTACCGACACTATCTGCCGCTGTTTCCGACAGCCATCGAGCAATTCGACTTCGACCAGTTCGATCTCGTCATCAGCCTCAGTCACTGTTGCGCGAAGTCGATCGTGCGACCCGGACGGGCGAGGCACGTCTGCTATTGCCTGACGCCTATGCGTTACGCCTGGGATCAATTTGACGCGTATTTCGGCCCCGAACGCCTCGGCCGGTTTCGGAGTCGCGTGATGCGTCCGCTCATGGCCCGGCTGGCCCGCTGGGACCGCGATACAGCACGGCGCGCTGACCGCTATGTCGCTATCTCTCATTATGTTGCGGGCAGGATCGCCCGATACTATAATCGCGAGGCCACAGTGATATACCCGCCGGTCGACAGCGACTTCTTCCGTCCCGGATCTCAGGTCGCCGAACGCTCCGCTCTGATCGTCTCGGCGCTGGTGCCGTACAAACGGATTGAAGTGGGCATCGAGGCCTGCCAGATCGCCGGCGTGCCGCTCACGATTGCCGGCGAGGGCCCCGATCGCGGGCGGCTCGAACGTCTGGCCGGCCCCACGGTGACATTCCTCGGCCGGGTCTCCAATCACGAACTGCGCGAGCTCTACTCGAGCACGGGCGTCACGCTGCTGCCTGGCGAGGAGGATTTCGGCATCGTGCCCCTGGAAGCGCAGGCCTGCGGGCGGCCCGTGGTCGCGTACGGACGTGGCGGCGCGCGCGAGACCGTTCTTCAGGACGTGACGGGGCTGCTCGTCGACGATTCCTCACCGGCGGCATTTGCCGCCGCGATCGGTCAAGTGCTGTCGATGGCCTTCGATCCCGCGGCCATTCGCGCCCATGCGGAACGGTTCAGCCGGACGCGCTTCGGCGACGAGATGGCAGCCCTCATCCATGCTGAGTCGGCATAACCGCCTTCTCGTCACCCTCTATCTCGCGTCCGATGCCCTCATCGGCGTCTCGGCGTTCGTCCTTGCGTACGCAGCACGTTTTCACACCGGCCTCATTCCGATCACGAAGGGCATTCCGCCCCTCAGCCAGTACATCAACGTCCTGCCGTTCATCGCCGTCGTCGTGCCGCTCGGGTTCCATCTCCAGGGCCTGTATCGACTGCGCCGCGGGCGCTCGCGTGTGGACGACTTCTTCGGCGTCTTCGTCGGATCGATCCTCGCGGTGGTGTTCGGCATCGTGTCGACGTTGTACACGCAGACGTATTTCGCCGGCGCGACCGCCAAGGACGCCGGCGCATTCGAGGTCTCGCAAGCGGTCTGGGCCATCTTCCTCGTCATCAACGTGGCGCTCACCTACGCGTCGCGCGAAGTCGTTCGCGAGGTGCTGGAACGGCGGTGGCGCGCCGGCATTGGTCTCAAGCGCATTCTGATCGCGGGTTCCGGCGAACTCGGACGTCTGGTCGCGGACAAGATCCTCGAGCACCGCGAGCTGGGTTATCAGATCGTCGGATTCGTGGACGACAAGCCGGGCCGCGACCATCTCGGGTACCGCGGGCTGCCGCTCCTCGGAACGGTCGAAGAAGCGCCAGAGATCGCCGCACGCGAGGGGATCGACCATTTGTACGTCGCGTTGCCGCCCGAGCAGCACGTCGGGATGTTGCAGCTCATCGAGAGCACCAGCCGCGAATTCGTGGATGTCAAGGTCGTCCCCGACCTGCTGCAGGTCATCGCGCTGCGCGCCCGGCTCGAGGATCTCGACGGCATTCCAGTCATCAACATCAATGATGTCCCGCTCCAGGGCCTCAACGCCATCGTCAAGCGGATGATCGACATCGCCATTTCCGGCGTCGCGCTGCTGGTGCTCGGGATCCCGCTGGCCGTCGTAGCTCTGCTCGTCCGGCTCACGTCACGCGGGCCGGTGTTCTACTACCAGGAGCGAATGGGCCTCGACGGCAAGTCGATCACGATCGTGAAGTTCCGGTCGATGTTCGATGATGCGGAAGCAGGCACCGGACCGGTGTGGGCGCGCCAGAACGACCCGCGCGTCACGCCGCTCGGCCGGTTCCTCCGTCGGTCCAACCTCGACGAGATGCCCCAGCTCTGGAACGTCCTGCGTGGCGATATGTCGATTGTCGGACCACGGCCCGAGCGGCCGCACTTCGTCGAGCAGTTCAAGCATCGCATCCCGCAGTACATGCTGCGCCACAAGGTGAAGGCCGGATTGACGGGCTGGGCACAGGTTCACGGCTGGCGCGGTAACACGTCGATCGAGAAACGTATCGAGTACGACCTCTACTACATTGAAAACTGGTCGGTCCGCCTCGATCTGAAGATCATGTGGCTGACCCTGCTCCGAGGATTCTTCCACAAGCATGCCTACTAAACGGCGGGTCGTCATCACGGGCGCCGCGGGGTTCATCGGCTCCCACCTCGTGGAAGCGCTGCTCGATCGCGACTACTCCGTCGTCGGCATCGACAACCTCCTGACGGGAGATACGGCCAACATCGGGCACCTGTCCAGCCGCGACTTTTCGTTCATCAAACATGACGTCACGAACTACATCTACATCGACGGCCCGGTCGACGTCGTGATGCACTGGGCGAGTCCTGCGAGTCCGATCGACTACCTCGAGCTGCCGATCCAGACGCTCAAGGTCGGAGCGCTCGGCACGCACAAGGCGCTGGGGCTGGCGAAGGCCAAGGGGGCGCGGTTCGTCCTGGCCTCCACGTCCGAGGTCTACGGCGATCCGCTCGAGCATCCGCAGAAAGAAACCTACTGGGGCAATGTCAACCCTGTCGGTCCGCGCGGCGTTTACGACGAAGCGAAGCGCTTCGCCGAGGCGATGACGATGGCCTACCACCGGTATCACGGAGTGGACACGAAGATCGTGCGGATCTTCAACACGTACGGACCACGCATGCGGCTGAACGATGGCCGCGCGGTCCCGGCCTTCATGTCGCAGGCACTGCGCAACGAGGACGTCACCGTCTTCGGCACGGGCAGCCAGACACGCAGTTTTACGTACGTGTCCGACCTCGTGGACGGCATCATTCGCCTGATGCTGTCGTCGGAGAACGACCCGGTCAACATCGGCAATCCCCGCGAGATGACGATCAAGGACATCGCCGAGACGATCATCCGGATGACCGGATCGAAGAGCCAGATCGTCTACAGTGCGCTGCCCACCGACGACCCGAAGCAACGCCGGCCGGACATCACGCGCGCAACGACCTTGCTCAAGTGGGAGCCGCGCGTCCAGCTCGAGGAAGGGCTCGTGAAGACGATCGAGTACTTCCGGATGAAAGTCGGTCAGCCCGCCTAGACTCCCGGGACGCGGCTCACCAGCGTATCTGCATGTAGCCGGCGACGGTCGTGCCGAACGACTCGGCGAACTGCCCGTAGCGCGGCGAGTCGACGACCGCGACGACATCGCGTGGATTCTCGTGCGCCGTGAGGTTGAAGAGCTGCAGACCGAAGTCCATCTCCTTCGAGAGAATGTCGAAGGTCTTGAACGCGGTCAGGTCGGTGGAGAAATAGTTCGGATACCGCATCGTGTTCGGCGCGCCGATGTAGCGCTGGTAGACGTCGAGCGCCGAGTACGGAAAGCCCGTGCGCCAATCGACCGCCGGTGACACGACGATTCGCCGTGGCAGGGAGAAGGTGGCCCACCCGCGAAGACGATGCGGCACATCCGCCGGCGTGACCGCCCGGGCGTTGCGGTCCAGAAGCGGCGCGTCGAGATTCGTGTACAGCGTGCCAAAGTCATTCGACTCCGCCAGCGACGACGAACGCACATAGCTGACGAAAATCTGCGATTGATTCGTCCAAATCTTTCGAATCGCGACCTGCACTTCCTGGTATTCGCTCGTGCCCATTCCGACAATCGGCGTCGGGCCGCCTGTCTCGGGAACCACCACGGTGGGCAGCTTCGACCCGACACGGCGTCGCGCACCAACCTGCACCTCGACGGTCGATGTCAGCCGGTGCTCCACTTCGAGTGCAAACGCGTCCGCGCGGGGCTGCGGCAACTGTCCCATGACCGGGTTGTACACAAGGCTCGCCGTCATCGCGCCGGTCATCGGGTCGAAAAAGCTGTCCCGGCGTGCCGGAAACCGGCCAAAGGCTTTGGCTGCCAGCGGAACGCGTCCCGCGTATCGCCCTGCGCTGGCGCGTACGGTCGTCCGTCCCGCTTCGTCCACCAGATACCGCAGGCCGAATCGCGGCGCGAGGACCGACGACTGCCGCCACCCGCTGTCGACACGAAGCCCAACGTCGATCTGGAGACGTTCGTTGACGTCCCACAGATCGCGAACACCGACGCCCCAGTTCAGTTCGTCAGGATTGAGCCGTCCGGCCGGCCCGAACTCGACCGTCCTGACTCGTGCTCCCGTTGGGTCCACGACGGTGATCGGCAGGTTGGTCACCCCGCCGTCCATCGACCGCCGGTAGACACGAGCGGTACCCGCGACATCGTGATTTCCGGCGGCGGTCACCCCGGAGCGCTCCCACGTCCCCGACACCGCCACGCGCCGCCCGTTCACATCCACCGACGAGAACCAGTTGTTCAGCCATCCGTCCGGCGTGAGGATGGGGGCGCCGCTGCCCTGCGGCACGATGGCGGTCTGGTGCGCAGCGACGCCCACACGGAGCGTCACGAGGTCCCGCGGCGTCGCAATCCATCGATCGGTCACGCCAACGAACACGTCCAGCACGTCGACGTCCGGCACGGTCGCTGCGGGACGCAGCGTGCTGAGGCCGGCCGAGGACGTGTGCCCCGGCGAATAGAGGATTGCGGACGTGAGCGCGTGTTCCCGCGACAGCTGAAAATCGAACCGTGAGAACGTCGTCACGCCAGTCGTCCCGATGTTGGGTCGGCCGGAGGAACCCGTCACTCCCGCAACGGGTACTCGCTCGAAATTGAACTCCGCTGACGCGAAGAGCCTCATCATCCCGATGCGCCCACCAACGTAGACCCGCGGGAAGAACGCCTCGATCCGGCCGAACCCCAGGCTGCTCAAACGGGGACGCGGGATGAAGCCCTGGATGCCGGCCCTCCACTCGTCGGAACCCGGCGTCGTCTCGATGGACGCTGCCGAGCCGAGCACGTCGCTGAATGTCGCCGCAACGGGTTCGCGAAGGACAGCCATGCCGCGGACGCTTTCGACTGGAAGGTCGATGGCGGTTGTACCGGCGACCGGATCGGTGACGTCGAACCCGTCGATCCAGAGGGCCGATTCATGCGGGCGCGTGCCGCTGATGTTCAGCAGGCCGTCACGGCCGCGCACGACGGCCGGCAGGAGCGGGAGCGACTGCAGAATCCGGGGGCGCGGCGTCGGCAGGCGCTGCGCGAGCGGAGCCGTCATCGTACTCCCCAGATGCTCCATGGACGCGCCAGCGGTCGTGAGCGCCGACGCGACCACGGTGGTCGTCGCGCTGGCGCGGGCGAGCTGCAGCACGACACGCGCGTCGGCGGGCCGGACTTGTGCCGTCTCGAATCCGTCGAGTGAGACGACGATCGTGTCGTCGGCCAGCACGTCGACCGGAAGATCGTAGCCGCCGTCGAGACCGGTTTCGAGGGTCGCGATGACCCGCCCCTCTCGCTGGATCTCAATCCGAACTCCAGGAATCGGCAAGCCTGTCTGGTCGATGACGACGTTGTGGATCTGGCCGGCGAGCGCGCGAGCCTCGGCTCGCGGCGGAATGATGGTCAGCGCGGCGATCAGCAGGCAGGTTCGGCTGAGCATCTCGCGACAGCTGAGCTAGCATAGCGACTAACTCCTGTCCTCACAACATCTTTACAACCCGCACGCGACGTGCGTGCGAATTGCTCAGAATTGCAGCCTCTACTCAGCGCGCGCCGAAGCGCTGGACCGAGCGTTCGCGGAGCCGTGCGGCGACTTGCTCCCTGTTGCGCGGCTCTGCGGTCGTGCTGAGCGAGTCGATGAGGGTCCTGGCGGACCCTGCGATCTCGTCGATGGCACGGTTGAAGGCGTCCTCGTTGGCCTTCGAGGGTTTTGTGAACCCGCTCAGTTTGCGCACGAACTGGAGCGATGCGTCACGGATCTCCTGTTCGGTCGCGGGCGGATCGAAGTTGAAGAGTGTTTTGATGTTACGGCACATTGTTTTCCCGCTCGGCTGAAGCCTCGCGCTCCCGATTCCGCCCGGCTAGAGCCTCGCGCTCCCGATTCCGCCCGACTAGAGCCTCGCGCTCCTGATTCTACCGGGTCAATTTCCGATATTTAATCCGATGCGGCTGATCGGCGGCATCCCCCAGCCGTCGCTTGCGGTCCGCTTCGTAATCCTGATAGTTCCCCTCGAACCAGACAACCTGGCTGTCGCCCTCGAAGGCGAGCATGTGCGTCGCGATGCGGTCCAGAAACCAGCGATCGTGGCTGATGACCACGGCGCAGCCGGCGAAATTCAGCAGCGCCTCCTCGAGCGCACGGAGTGTGTCGACGTCGAGATCGTTGGTCGGCTCGTCAAGCAGCAGCAGGTTGCTGCCCTTCTTCAGGAGCTTGGCGAGATGGACGCGGTTGCGTTCGCCGCCCGACAGCGTGCCGACCTTGCGCTGCTGCGCGGCGCCCTTGAAATTGAACCACGAGACGTACGCGCGCGACGCGAGCTTTCTCTTGCCGAGCTCGACCTCGTCGAGTCCACCGGAAATCTCTTCCCAGACGGTCTTGTTCGCGTCGAGCGCTTCACGGCTCTGATCGACGTGTCCGACCTGCACGGTGTCGCCGATCTTCAGGATTCCGGCGTCCGGTGTTTCCTGGCCCGTGATCATCCGGAACAGCGTCGTCTTGCCGGCGCCGTTCGGTCCAATCACGCCGACGATTCCGCCGCGCGGCAGCGTGAAGTCGAGGCTCTCGATCAACAGGTTGTCGCCGTAGCCCTTCTTCAACCCGCGCGCCTCGACGACGACGTCGCCGAGCCGCGGACCCGGCGCGATGTAGATTTCCGCCGTCTCGATCTTCTGGGCGGTGTCCTGCTTCAGAAGATCTTCGTAGGCGTTGAGCCGCGCCTTGCCTTTCGCCTGGCGCGCCCTCGGGGACATGCGGATCCATTCGAGCTCGCGCTCGAGCGTGCGCTGGCGGCGCGTCTCGGCCTTTTCTTCCTGCGCCAGGCGATTCTGTTTTTGCTCGAGCCACGAGGAGTAGTTGCCTTCCCAGGGGATGCCGCGGCCGCGATCGAGCTCGAGGATCCAGCCGGCGACGTTGTCCAGAAAGTACCGATCGTGCGTTACCGCGACGACGGTGCCGGCGTAGTCCTTGAGAAACCGCTCGAGCCAGGCCACCGACTCGGCGTCCAGGTGGTTGGTCGGCTCGTCGAGCAGCAGCAGATCCGGCGACTGCAACAGCAGCCGGCAGAGCGCGACGCGGCGGCGCTCCCCGCCAGAAAGCTTCGTCACGTCGGCGTCCGGCGGCGGCAGGCGCAGGGCATCCATCGCCAGATCGAGCCGCGAGTCGAGGTCCCACGCATTGGCGGCCTCGATCCTGTCCTGCAGCTTGCCCTGCTCCTCCAGCACCTTGTCCATCTCGTCGGGCGAGAGATCCTCGCCGAGCTTCGCGTTGACCTCGTCGTACCGCGTGAGGAGCGCCTTGATCGACGCGACACCCTCCTCGACGTTCCCGAGCACGGTCTTCGCGGGATCGAGCTTCGGCTCCTGGTGCAGAAATCCAACCGAGATGCCGTCGCCGGGAAACGCTTCACCGATGAAGCTGGTGTCTTCGCCCGACATGATTTTCAGGAGCGAGCTCTTGCCGGCGCCGTTCAGGCCGAGCACGCCGATCTTCGCGCCGAAATAGAACGAGAGCCAGATGTCGTCGAGCACTCGGGCATCCGGCGGATGCACTTTCCCGAGGCCCTTCATGGTGTAAATGAATTGAGGCATAGGTAGTTGGGTTATTGCAGATGGCAAATGGCAAAAGGCGAATTGGGAGATTGTCCCAGGGACTGCCGGTGCTGCACCTGACGATCCCCTAGCGTACAATCGCGCGGGGTGGGTACGCAATCGGTCGACGTCCGCAGGATCCTGCACGTGGACATGGACGCGTTCTACGCATCGGTCGAACAGCGCGACGACCCGGCGCTGCGCGGACGGCCGGTCGCCGTCGGCGGTCAACCCGCGAGCCGGGGCGTCGTCGCCGCCGCGAGCTACGAGGCGCGCGCGTTCGGCGTCCACTCGGCGATGCCGATGTCACGCGCCGTTCGTCTCTGCCCTTCTCTCGTCATTGTCCGGCCCGATTTTTCGCGCTACAAGGCCGCGTCGAACGCCGTGTTTGCGATTTTCCGCGAGGTGACGCCGCTCGTCGAGCCGCTGTCGCTCGACGAGGCGTACCTCGATGTGACGGAGAACGCGTGGGGAGAAGCGCTCGGGACGACTGTCGCCCAGCGCTTGAAAGCTCGCATCCGCGAGGACACGCGGCTGACGGCGTCGGCGGGCGTCGCACCGAACAAGTTCCTGGCGAAGATCGCCTCAGGATGGAAAAAGCCCGACGGCCTCACCGTCATCGGCCCGGGACGCGTGGAGCCGTTTCTGCGGCAGCTCGACGTCGACGCGCTGTGGGGTGTCGGGCCCGTCACCGCGAAGAAGCTTCGGGCGCGGGGCATCACGCGGCTCGTGGACGTCCGGACGGCGGACCCGACACTCCTGCGCGAAACCGTCGGGAGCCTGTCCGACTGGCTGCGCCAGCTCGCGAACGGGATCGACGACCGCCCGGTGGTCCCGAACCGCGAGGTCAAGTCGTCGGGCTCTGAAAACACGTTTGCCGAGGACCTGACCGATCTGAACACGATCCGTGAGGAGATCGCCGAGATGGCCGCGCGGACGATCGCGTGGCTCAAGCGACGCCAGCTCGTCGCGCGCACGGTCACGATCAAGGTCCGCTACAACGATTTCACGACTATCACCCGCAGCCACACGGCGACCGCCACGAGCGACGAAGCCGCGCTGACCGAGCGCGCGGTCCGTCTGCTCGACAAGACGGACGCCGGCACACGGCCGGTACGTCTGCTGGGCGTCAGCATCCACAACTTCTGTGAGGAAGACGCGGCGGACCCCGAGCGCCTGCCCTTCGACCACGATGTCAACTGACACCTGGAACGCCACGCAATACAACCGCTTTCAGCGTGAGCGTGAACAGCCATTCTTCGACCTGATGGAGCTCATCGACATCCATCCCGAGATGCGCGCCGTCGACTTGGGCTGCGGGACGGGGCGGCTGACGCGGCGGCTGCACGAGCACATCGGCGCGCGGGAAACCATCGGCATCGACCGCTCCGCCAACATGCTCGAGGAGCAGCGGGGCGTCGCACTGCCCCACGGGCTACGCTTCGACGTCGGAACCATTGAATCGTTTCCGGGCGCCTACGGCACGTTCGATCTCGTCTTCTCGAATGCCGCGCTGCACTGGCTGACCGATCACGAGTCGCTGCTGGCCAGACTGGCCGGCGCGCTCAACCCGTCGGGACAGCTCGCGTTTCAGGTGCCGGCGTCCCACGACGACCAGTCGCACCTGGTCGCCGACGAACTCTCGGACGTCGAGCCGTATCGCACCGCGCTCGGGGGCTGGCGGCGACCGAAAACCGTCCTCGCGCCCGAGGCCTACGCGCGAATTCTCCATACGCTCGGTTTCCGCGATCCGAAAGTGCGCCTGATCGTCTATCCTCATGTCCTGGCGGGACCCGAAGGTGTACTCGACTGGATGAAGGGAACGCTCCTGACCGAGTACGCGCGTCACCTCCCGCCGGAGATGTTCGAGCCGTTCGAGCGGGAATACTGGACGCGGCTGTCGACGCGCCTCGAGCCGTCGCGGCCGTTCTTCTTCCCGTTCAAACGAATCGTGTGCTGGGGACAACGTGCTTAAGGGAACGCGCGACGGAATTCTGAAGAAAGTCCAGCCGGTCAGTATCCATGGACAGGTGTCCTGGGACGTGTTCTTCACTGACGTCGAGGATCCCGACGGTCAGGTGACGGTTGCGAGAATCGGACCCGAGGCGGTGATCGGCAATAACCTCGAGCCCGGCGATCGCATTCAAGTGGAATACCTGGTCGGCGTGGCTGTACGGGTGACGCGGGTCGTCCCCGTGTAGCTCGGCCAGTTACTTCTTCTCAATCTTCACGGAACGCAAGTCGATGCGCGTGACTGGCGCTTCGCCGTTACGGGGCGTGGCTTCGATTGCGTCAACGGCCGCCATACCATCCACGACTCGACCGAATGCCGTGTAGACACCGTCGAGCGCCGTAGATGTCCCCACGCAGACGAAGAACGACGTCGTCGCGCTGTCGGGCGCGTCGCCGCGCGCCATCGAGACGACGCCCTTCACGTGCTTCGTGTCGTTGAACTCGGGAGGCAGATTGCGAACCAGTTTCTGCTGCCGCTCGGTCAGCGGCGCCGTGCGGCTCGAGAGCGCGCCGGTCTGGATCACGAAGCCCGGCGCCACACGATGGAAGGCCGTCCCGTTGTAGATGCCGGCGGCCGCCAGGCGCATGAATTGACGAACCGTATTGGGTGCCTTGTCGACGAAGAACTCGATCGCGATCGGACCCGAGCTGGTGTCGAGAATCGCGCGATAGGCGCCCAGTTGTTCGGGTGTCTCGGTGACGAACGGCTCGGCCGGCGTGTCGCGAATCGTCACGTGCCTGACTTCCACGCGCTCCGTGGCAAGACCCTTCTCGTCCACCGGTGTCTCGGAAATCTTCTGCAGGACCTCCACGCCGTCGGAGATGTGGCCGAAGACCGTGTACTGATTGTCGAGTGACGGCTGATCCGCCAGCACGATGAAGAACTGCGCGCCGGCGCTGTCGGGTTTTCCCGGCACCATGACGGCCGCGACCGAGCCGCGCGTCATCTTCGGCGCGCGGGTTTCCGCCCTGACGGCGTTCAGCCCGCCCGTACCGTATTGCGCGCGCCGGGCGGGATCTTTCGTCAGGGGGTCGCCGCCCTGCACCATCCCGTACTTCACGACCCGATGGAAGATCGTGCCGTCGTACGCTCCGTCGGCGGCCAGCTTGGTGAAGTACGCCGTCTGATTCGGCGCGGCATCCTGCGCAAGATCGATCACGAACACACCGGCGCTCGTCTCGACGACGGCCTGCTTCGGAGCGCCTTGTGCGACGATCGGGATCGATGGCGCCACGACGCTCAGCGCCAGCGCCAGGCCGGCCCCGATGCACGACGCTCTCAAGGCTTCGGCGTTCATGATCGCGTCCACATCACGTTGACGCCTTCGACGCCGGTTCGTCGATGATCCGCGCCGCATGCCAGATGTAGTGAAAGCCGGAAATGAGCGTGATGGTCAGCGACGCGTAGACGAACAGGTCCACGAAGACCGAGTGAAACGCCAGGTAGTTGAACAGCAGCGCGACGACGGCGGTGAGAATGTACGTGGCGGTCGCCACCTTGCCGAACATCGACGGGCGAAACGTCCTGGGTCCGGTGGCCAGAGTGACGATCGCCACCGTCAGCACGATGCCGACGTCGCGGCTGATGATCAGAACCGTCAGCCAGATCGGCAGGCGGTTGGCGAGCCCGAGGTTGGGCAGCGTCAGAACCACGAACGTCGTCACGAGCAGCAGCTTGTCGGCCATCGGGTCCAGCCACGCGCCGAGATTCGTCTTCTGACCCGACCGTCGCGCGATGACGCCGTCGAGCGCATCGGTGATTCCGGCCACGCCGAAGACCACCAGCGCCCATCCGAAGTGCCCGTAGACGACGAGGATGACGAACGCCGGGATGAGCAGCATCCGCAGCAGCGTCAGCTGATTGGCAGGCGTCAGCGCGGTCATTTCAGGCCTGCGAGCGTCTCCAGTTTGCCGACGGTCTCGACAGCCTCGGCGCCCGTAATCGCTCGCGAGGGCTGGAACGTGTCGCCTGGTCCCACCTGCAGCACGTTCGCTCCGACGGCCATGGAAGCCGCCGGATAGGCCAGGTGCGTCGGCGCGAGATCGCTGAAGCGCGGGCGTGCCGATTCCCAGGCCTTCGCGGCCGCGGGCCGAGACGCGCCGATGATCGCGAGCAGTTTCGCGGTGGCCTGCGCGAGGTCCGCGCGCCGCACGATCGCGCGCGGCTGGAACGCGTGGTTCGCAAACGGCTCCATGACGCCGGCGCGCGCCACGGCAACGATCCACGTCTGCGCCCAGTTACTCCTGATGTCCGTGATGAGACCCGCGTCGCCGGCTGGTGCGTTCTGGAGCAGCGGGCCCAGACGAATGCCCACGAGCGCCGCCAAATCCGCGCGTGTGACCTGCGCCGCCTGCTCGATCGCCCGGTATTCCGCCGGAAGCTTCTCGAGCGCCGCCCGATTCCTCAACGCCTCGAGCCTCTTCTCGACCTCGGGATTTGTGTCGAGCGCCGCGGCGGACTCGTATGCGTGCGTCGCGGCCTCGAAATCCCCCCGGTTCTCCAGAATCTCGCCAATGTGCATGAGCGACCGCGCGTCGCTCGCGTCGAGCTCCACGGCTCGCCGGAAGTGCTCGAGCGCCGCCTCGTCATGCCCCTGCCGCTGTTCCACGATCGCGAGCTCGCGGTGGAGGAACGCGGTGTCCGGTTGACCGGTAATCGCCGTTCCGTACGCGTGCGCGGCTTCGTCGAGCCTTCCTGCCGCCGCCGCCTCTCGCGCGTGTGCGATTTCCTGCTCGAGCACGCGGAACTTCAGCACATCCACGCGACGCCTGGCTTCGACCTGGCTCGGATCGACGGCCAGCACGGATTCGAACGCCGACATCGCATCGCTGTCCCGTTCCAGCGCCAGCAGGGCCTGTCCCTCGACCGAAGAGCGCGCCAACCTCGTTGCGCTGCTGCTCGAGCGCCTTGTCGAAATGCGCGAGCGCGGCTTTCGGATCCTTGCGGGCCAGCTCCACGTATCCCAACGACGTCACCGCCGGATAAAAGCGGGGCTCGTTCTTCAGCGCGGCCGTGAACTCATGCTCGGCCGTCCGCAGATCGCCCGACTGGAGGAACGCCCAGCCGCGGCTCTCGTTGATCGCGGCCGGTGTGCTCGCAAACTCCGGCGGAACTGCGGGCGTCATGAAATCCGGGAACGTCGGCGTCGTGACAATGGGTGCCGGCGTCATGGCCGGCGCGCAGGCGCTCATGACGATCAGCACACCGAGGGCGGCCCTGCGCATCGCCGGAAGTTTACATCGATGCATCACGATCTGTTTTCGATCCGGCCTAGAAGTCGCCGAGGCACTTCGGCCACGATGGAGACCTGCCGGTCGCGCGCCTCATGGGTCAGCACGCGAGCGTGACGGTACAGCCGCGCGATTCGCTCCTGGTCCGCAGGGTCGTCAGGGTCGAATGTCAGCGTCACGCGGCGCACGTCGAGCTCGAGCCGGGAAGCAATCGTGTCCACGAGCTCGGCCAGGCCCTCTTTTTTCAGCGCCGAGATGGCCAGCACGGACGGATCGAGATCCCGCAACCGGCGACGCTCGTCGGCGGTGAGCGCGTCACACTTGTTGTAAACCTCGAGCATCGGCACAGCGGTCGCACCGACTTCCTCCAGAACGCTGCGCACCGCCGCCATGCGCCGATCGCGATCCGGCGCGGCCGCGTCGATGACGTGCAGCACGAGGTCGGCCTCGGCGACCTCTTCGAGCGTCGCCCTGAACGCCGCCACCAGCGCGTGGGGCAGCCGGTCGATGAACCCGACCGTGTCCGAAATGAGGAGCTCTCGATTGTCCGGCAGGCGGACCTGCCGGACGAGCGGATCGAGCGTGACGAACAGCGCGTTGGAGGCTTCGGCGTGCGCCCGTGTGAGCTCGTTGAACAACGTCGTCTTGCCGGCGTTGGTGTAGCCGACGAGGGCCACCGTTGGCACCGAGGCCTTCTGACGCCGCTCGCGGAGCTGTGCGCGTCGCTGCCGCACGTGCTCGATGTCCTCCGTCACGGCGTGGATTCGCGTGCGGATCCGGCGACGATCGGTCTCGAGTTTCGTTTCTCCGGGACCTCTCGTGCCGATGCCGCCGCCAAGGCGTGACAGCGCGTCGCCGGCGCCCACGAGCCGCGGAAGGAGATACTTCAGCTGCGCGAGCTCGACCTGCAGCTTGCCTTCGCGCGTGCGAGCGCGGCGCGCGAAGATATCCAGAATCAGCTGCGTGCGGTCGACGACCTTCCGGTCCACGGCCTCCTCGATCTGGCGAAGCTGTGCGGGGGTCAACTCGTTGTCGACGATCACGAGATCCGCGGCGGTTTCAGCGCACGAAGCGGCGAGCATCTTCACCTTGCCCGCGCCGAGGAAGGTCGCCGGATCCGGTTTCGGACGCTCCTGAAGCACGCGAAGCACGACCTCCGCGCCTGCGGCCTGCGCGAGGCCCGCGAGCTCGTCGAGCGAGCGTTCCGCGTCCAGCCGACGCATTCGGCCCGCGATGAGGCCGACCAGGGCGGCCCGCTCGGGTCGCGCTAACCGTGGTGCCGCAGACATGCCTGAACCTCGTCCCATGAAATCGCGCCGGCCCGGATCAATTCGGGCGGCTCGGCGGTCACGTCCACGATCGTCGACGCCGCACCGCCCGGCGTTCTGCCCGTGTCCAGCAGAAAATCCACGCACCCGGCCGAGCGTGCGTTCAACCACGTCAGGATCGTCCGTCGGAGCATCGCCCGTGACGTTCGCGCTCGTGGCGGTAATCGGCGTGCCGACGGCGGCGGCTACGGCGCACGCGATGTGATCGGCAGGCACACGGACGCCGACGCGGCCGGTCCCAGCGGTGACCTCGCGCGCGAGCGCCACCGGCGAGGGCACCAGCAGCGTCAGCGGGCCGGGCCAGAACCGCCGTGCCAGGCGGCCGGCCGTCGCAGACAGCGGACCAATAGAGCTCATGACCTGGGCCGCGTCGGCGGCGATGAGCGGCAACGCGCGCGCATCGGGCCGGCCCTTCGCGGCAAACAGGCGCGCCACGGCGGTTCGGTCGAACGGATTCACGGCGAGACCGTACAGCGTGTCGGTTGGAATCGCCACGACGCCGCCCGCGCGAATCCACGTCGCGGCTTCCTGGATGGCATCGCTCTGGGGCGCCAACGGATCGACCACCACTCGTCGCACGCGTCACCCTTGGTCCGGCCAGCCGCGCGCCGGGCGCTGCGCGTCCGGTGTCATCGCGCGTTGGACCGCAAACGCCAGCGCGCCCATCACCACGAGGTCGACCAGAAACACGACGCGGATGCTCCTGACGCTGAGCAGGCCCGCAATGAACGGGCTGCTCGCCATCCCGACCAGCGAGGCGCTGGTCAGTACGCCGAAGCCCGCGCCGTGCGCGCTCGCAGGAATCACCGATCCGGCGGCGCTGTATGCGGCCGTCATCGCCGACCCGATGCCGATACCGAACGCCGCCGACGCGGCACTCATCAGCCAGATATTCCCTGACAGGCCCAGCAGACCGCAGCTGACGGCGGCCACGGTGCTCCCGCCGGCGATGACCAGCTTCGTCGGATACCGCCGCATCAGGCGTCCACAGAAGTGGTGGCCGAGCGCGCCCGTGCAGGCCATGACAGAAAACAGCAGGCCCGACACGAGCGGCACGTTCGCACGGGACGTGCCGACCTGCTCCACGTACAACGGCAGCACCGGACCGAAGCTGCGATCCACGAACTGCAGCCCGAAGATCACGACCATCATGAGCATGAAATTCTGGAACGCCAGAACCGTCCGAAACGTGACGCGACCGGTTGACGATCCGTCAGCGTCGGTCGCGACCGTCAGGCCCGCCGCTCTGGCCGTCGCGGCATCGTCGTACATCACGTGGACGACGACCAGACCGACGCCGTAGAAGACTGCCGTCGCGAGAAACCCGCCCCGCAAGCCGACCAGGCCCGCCATGATGCCGCCGATCACCGGACCGATGGCCGGCCCGATACGCTGTGCCGTTTGAACGAGCCCGATCGCCTGAGGCATCTTTTCACGAGGCGCCGATTCGGCGGCCATTGCGACGGAGAGCGAACCGTAGCCCGCAAACAAGCCCTGGACGGCGCGGATCGCCAGCACGTGCCACGCGCGCGTCACGTACGCCATGGCGGCCATCATCACCACGAAGCTCGCCAGCGATCGCTCGACCATGATCTTGCGTCCGTACCGATCGCCGAGCCGACCCCACGCGGGCGCGAGGAGCGCGGTCAGGCCCGGCGTGATGCCGAGGCTGACCCCGGTCCACATCGCGACCTCGCCGACGTCGGAAACCCCCAGTTGCGCGATGAACAACGGCAGGAATGGCATCACGAGCGTGAAGCCGGTGTAGCCCAGGAACGACGCGGCAGTGACTGCGTAGATGTTGCGCCGCCAGCCTTCCGGGCTGAGGGCCTGCGCGCGATCAGTGGCCAGGGTCCTCCCTCCAGACCGGCATCAGAAGCGGATCCGGACGTCCGTCGCGGCGTTGACGTGAATGCTGTCGATGAAGCGGATGCGGTGCGGCTCGTTCTGCATGATCACGGAGTGCGTCCGCGTGCCGTCGCCGAAGAACCGAACCCCGCGCATCAGCGTGCCGTCAGTGACGCCCGTCGCCGCGAAGATGACGCGTTCGCCGGGCGCGAGATCCTTCGAACGATAGATCTTCTTGAAATCCTTGATGCCCATCGCGCGGCACCGCTCTTCATGTTCGGGCTTGTTCACGACGAGCCGCGCGAAGATTTCGCCGTTCAGACACCGCATGGCCGCGGCGGTCAGGACGCCTTCCGGAGCGCCACCCGTCCCCATCACCGCATGGACGCCGGAGCCGACGACCGCCGCGGCAATGCCCGCGGAGAGATCGCCGTCACCGATCAGTCGAATGCGGGCGCCCGTTGCGCGGATGTCGGCGATGAGCTGCTGATGACGCTCGCGCTCCAGCACGATGACCACGAGATCCTCGACTCGGCGGTCGAGGCAGCCGGCAATCGCCTTCAGGTTCTCGTGGACCGGCGCGTCGAGACTGACCTTATCCTTCGAGCTCGGTCCGACGACCAGCTTCTCCATGTAGAGATCGGGCGCGTGCAGGAGCCCACCTCGGTTCGATACCGCCAGCACGGCAATCGCGTTCGGTGCGCCGGTCGCACAGAGATTGGTCCCTTCCAGGGGATCGACAGCGATGTCCACCTGCGGAAATCCACCCGCGGCACCGGAACCGAGCGCGTGCGCCATGCCGACCTTTTCGCCGATGTACAGCATCGGGGCTTCATCGCGCTCGCCTTCGCCGATGACAATCGTGCCGTCGATCGGCACGCTGTCCATGACCTGGCGCATCGCTTCGACGGCGACGTGGTCCGAATGGTGCCGGTCGCCCTGGCCCATCGTGTGCGCGCACGCGATGGCGGCCTGTTCGACGACACGGAGAAATTCGAGCGAGAGATCGGCGTCCATATTCAAAAAGTCTCAAGTCTGAAGTTACAAGTCTCAAGCATTTTCAAGCGTCAGACTTGAGACTTGAGACTTGAGACTTGAGACTTCCGTAAGCGGGCAGCTCGCAACGCGTCGGCCGATCTGTGCGGTAGCCCAGGAGATAGTCCGCCTGCATGATCTTGTGAATCTCGCGAGTCCCTTCGTAGATGACCGCGCCCTTGCAGTTGCGGTAGAAGCGTCCGACCGGATATTCGTCGGAGTAGCCGTTCGCGCCGTGAATCTGGACGGCGTCGCCTGCCGCTCGCTCGGAAGCGACCGTCGCGAACCATTTCGCGAGGCCGGTCTCACGGGTGTTTCGCATCCCGTTGTTCTTCATCCAGCCCGATCGCAGCCACAGCAGGCGCGCGGACTGATAATCCGATTCCATCTGCGCGATCATTTCCTTCACCAGTTGGTGTTGGCCGATCTCGACGCCGAAGGTCTTGCGCTCCTTCGCGTATTTCACGCTCGCGTCCCGGCACGCGCGGATGAGCCCCGTCGCGCCCGCCGCGACGGTATATCGGCCCTGATCGAGGGCGAACATCGCGATCTTGAATCCTTCGCCCGGCTTGCCGAGCACGTTCGCGTCAGGCACTTCGACGTCGTCCATCTTGAAGAAGCCCGTGTTGCCGGCGAGGATGCCCCACTTCTCTTTCATCGGTCCGCTCGAAAAGCCCTTGAACGATCGCTCGACGATGAACGCGGTCAGCCCGGAGGGATCGCGCTGCTTCTTTTTCTCGAGATCCGTCCACGCGATGACGAGGAAGTTGTCGGCCACGTCCGCGAGCGAGATCCAGCTCTTCTCGCCTGACAAATAGTAGCGATCGCCCCTGCGCACGGCCGTCGTCTGGATCGCGCGCGCGTCACTGCCTGCGCCGGGCTCCGTGAGGCCGTAGCCCGCGATCTTCGTGCCTTGCGCCTGCGGCACGAGGTACCGTCGCTTCTGGTCTTCGGTGCCCCACGCGAGGAGCGTGAGGCAATTCAGTCCGGCGTGCACCGATATGATCACGCGCAAGGACGTATCGACGTATTCGAGCTCTTCGCTGACGAGCCCGAGGCAGATGTAATCCATGCCCGCCCCGCCGTACTCCGGCGGAACGGACACGCCCAGCAGTCCGAGCCTTGCCATCCCGCCGAGAATCCGCTCGCGATCGAAATGATGCTGGCGATCGTTCTCGCGGATGTAGGGCGCAACCTCGCGCCCGCCCCACTCGCGCACGGACTGTTCGAGGAGGCGATGTTCGTCGTTCAGGGTGAAATCGATCATGGCCGGGTCACGTGGGTCACAGGCGTGGCATCCAAAACGGAAAATCCTATCATGTCAGGCGGGCGATGGTCACGACGACGCCCCGGCCCACCGACAGGATGTCTGCGGCGCTGCCGCCGTTGGTCGACACCTCGAGGTGGTCCGTACTTCCGAAGAGCGCGCACACTTCGCCGGCGCGCCGCGTCGGCGTACGTGCTGACCACGCGCGTCACGGGATGGTCGCCGATCCGGATCTCGAGCGGGCCGCCCGGCCACCCGATCGAAGACGCGGCGATCGATATTGGTGATGAGGTTGCCGAAGCGATCGACGCGGAGCACTTGTCCAGTGGCCGTCAGCGAAGCGCCATTCGTATCGACGACCGGCGCCGGGATGTCCAGTCGATGCATCGACCCCGCGGTCCGGCCGAGGGCGCTCAGGTCGGTGCCCTTCGCCAACCAGGCAGCCGCGGGCGCGAATCGATCGCGCCCTTCGAAGGTACGGCTCACGCTCGGGCGCGCGTACCGGCGCTCGCTCAATTCGACGACTCTTTTCGGCGGATGCTCGTCGAGGACCACGGTCAGCACGCCGTTGTCGGGCGCCACGAACCGGTAGTCACCGGCCTCGGCCGCCACGCCGCGGCGCGACGAACCCACTCCGGGGTCGACGACCACGAGAAAGACCGTGCCGGCCGGAAAGTACTTGTACGCCGCGGCGAGCTCGAGCGCGCCGCCGAGCACGTCGTGCGGCGGCGATCTCGTGCGTGATGTCGACCAGCGTCGCCTCGGGACAGATACCGAGCACCACGCCCTTCATCGTCCCCGCGTAGTGATCGCGCGTACCGAAATCCGTCAGCAGGGCGATGACCGGCCTGGCCATACCGTGATCGTATTGCAGAACGTTCGACTGGCGGAACTGTCCAAATGACGTGCGCCGCGGGTGCCGGGGCGACTACGCGGGCTTGCGGAAGAGGATTTCCCGGAGGTTGTTCTGAAGCAGGAACGAGTCCGAGACGCGCAGGCCGGCGAACAGACGGATGATGTCGCGATTGAGCAGAATCGCCTGTCGACCTCGCGCCGCCTGATACGACCGGTGCTTCAGGTTCACGTCGTCGACGATGATGAATTTCGTGTAGCGGGCGTCGCGCGGCTGCGCGGTGCCGAAGAAGCCCAGCAGCGCGCCGTCCGGCCGCAGCAACCGGGTCAGTTCGTTCGCGAGTGCCTGCGCGGCCTTCTTGTCGAGATAGTCGATGAGATCCCAGCACAGGATGCCGTCGACCGTGCCGGCGAGCTGCGCGAAGCGCTTCTGGAAGAAACCGGGAAGCGCGTCGAGTTTCCCGTCGCGCACGTGTTTGTCGAGGTCGGCGAAGATGTCCTCGACGAAAATCTTGCAGCCCAGCTGCTCGCCGAAGAAGCTGACGTTGCTCCCGACGACCGGTCCGAGGTCGAGCAGGGTGGGCGAACTCGCGAGACGTCAGCGTCACGAGAAATTTCTTGAGGGCCTTGGTGGCAAACACCCGATCGCCGACCGCGACAGACACTGCGGCCTGATCGATGATCCGTTTCGCTGTCGCCGCGTGGCGATGCGATCGAGAAGACTCATGAAAGGACAAAAGGCAAAAGGACCGACCCTTCTGCCTTCTGACGTCTACCCTTCCGACTTTCGCCGTCTCTAGGCGCCGACGCGCTGCGGCTGCGCCGCGGCGGCGGCGGCCTGCGGCGCCGGTGCCGGCGCGGGCGCGGGCTTGCTCTGCGTCTGGGCCTGCGCAGCGGGCGTGGGCTTGCGCTGCATGTCCACACTGCCCCGGAAATGCGCGCCTTCCGCGATTGCGACGCGCGGCGACACGATGTCACCGTCGACCGATCCATTGTCGCGGATGTCGACCTTGTCAGCTGGCCGTCACGTTGCCGGTCACCTCGCCGAGCACGATGACGGACTTGGCGAACACCTGGGCCTTGATCTTCCCATTCGGGCCGATCGTCAGCACATGATCTTTCAGCTGGATCGTGCCTTCGACGTGCCCCTCGATGGTCAAATCCTCGCTGCCGTTCAGTTCGCCCTTGATCACGACTGACTTACCAATGTTCACGATGTCCCTCTCCATGTGATGGGCTGCATCAGTTCGTCCCCCGGGTCCCCCGGGATTCCCGGCTCCCGCCATCGGGGCGGCCGGCTGCGGCGCAGCCGTTGGTTGTCCGCTCGCCGGTCGGACTGCCTCATCGCGTTTCCACATGTGGTCCTCCGCCTGTCAGTTTCCCCTGGCGCTCGCACGTTCCTCTTGGCGCGCGTGGTGCCGCCAAGTGCAATATCGGGACGGAAAAGTCCTGTCAGTATAGGTGCCGGGAAAAACGTTGTCTAGTCCTTTTGCCACCATTAGTTAGGGGATTTGCTACAATGAACGATTCACGATGCGTGTCTATTTTGACTACAACGCGACGACTCCCCTGTCGCCGGAAGTAGCGGAGACGATGGCTCGCGTGTCGCGCGAGGTATTCGGAAACGCGTCGAGTGTGCATTTCTTCGGCCAGCAGGCCAAGGCCACGCTCGACGAGGCCCGGACCGCGATTTCGGCGCTCCTCAACGGCGACCCCTCCGACATCGTCTTCACGAGCGGCGGTACCGAGGCGGACAACGCAGCCATTCGCGGCGTCGCGGAGGCCGCAGAGGCGCGCGGCCGCCGCCACCTGATTGCCAGCGCGATCGAGCACGAGGCCGTCCTGAACACGCTGCGCGCGCTTGCACGCCGCGGCTGGACGACCACGCTGCTGCCGGTCGACGAATCGGGGATCGTGGCCGTTAGCGCGCTCGAGAGCGCCATCACCGACCAAACCGCGCTCGTCTCGGTCATGCACGCCAACAACGAAATCGGAACGATTCAGCCTGTGGCCGAACTTGCGCGGGTCGCGCACGCGCGCGGCGCGCTGATGCACACGGACGCCGTGCAGTCGGTCGGTAAGGTCCCCGTCGATGTGCGCGCGCTCGACGTCGATCTGCTGTCGCTCTCCGCCCACAAGTTCAACGGGCCGAAGGGAACCGGAGCGCTGTGGGTGAAGCGCGGGACGCGCATGCAGCCGATTCTGACCGGCGGGAAGCACGAACGGAATCGCCGCGCGGGCACGGAGAACGTTCCGGCGATCGCGGGCCTGGGCGTCGCCGCCCGCCTCGCGGCCGGCAAACTGTCGGCCGAAGGTGTGCGAGTTGGTGCGCTGCGCGATCAGCTCGAGACGCGGATCCTCGCAGCGGTCCCGGGCACGTACATCAACGGAGCGCGCACGCCGCGCGTCCCGAATACGACAAACGTCAGCTTCGATCGCGTCGAGGCGGAGAGCCTGCTCATTGCGCTCGACCTCGAGGGCGTGGCGGTTTCGACCGGTTCGGCGTGCTCGTCAGGTACGCTCGAGCCCTCCCACGTGCTCAAGGCCATGGGACTTCCCGTTCACCGCACGCAGAACTCGCTCCGCTTCAGCCTCGGGCTGTTCTCCACCGAGCAGGAAGTGGATTACGTCGTCGGCATCCTGCCACGACTCGTGGAGAAGTTGCGGAGCCTGACCCGAAAGCCGGTGACGGCGTGAAGATCGTCGTCGCGATGTCCGGGGGCGTCGATTCCTCCGTCGCCGCCGCGCTTCTGGCGGAACAGGGACATGAGGTCATCGGGCTGTCGATGCAGCTCTACGATCAGGCTGACGGCGCCCAGTCTTACGGAAGCTGCTGCTCGCTGGACGATCTGTACGACGCGCGACGGGTCGCGGCGGCGATCAATATTCCGCACTACATCCTGAACCTCGAGCGGCAGTTCGACGAACAGGTCGTCTCGAATTTCGTGCGCGAGTACTCGGCCGGCCGCACACCGCTCCCCTGCGCACACTGCAACAGCGACTTGAAGTTCGCGGAGCTCGCGACACGCGCGAACGGATTCGGCGCCGACGCCGTGGCGACCGGCCACTATGCCCAAGTCGATTGCGACCCGTCGACCAACCGCTTTCGCCTGAAGCGCGGCGTCGATCCGGCGAAGGATCAGTCGTACTTCCTGTTCTCCCTCACGCAGGACCAGCTCGCCCGTGCGGTGTTTCCCATCGGGGACCGCGGGAAGGACGCCGTTCGTGCCTACGCGCGGGCCAGACACTTGCCGGTCGCGGACAAGCCAGACAGCCAGGAGATCTGCTTCGTGCCGGATCACGACTACGCCCGCTTCATCGCAAAGCGGTCGCCGGAGACCGCGCGGCAGGGTGCCATCGTCAACGAGCAGGGACGGGTGCTCGGCGCGCACGCCGGAATCCACCGATTCACCGTGGGGCAGCGGAAGGGGCTGGGGTTGTCCGGCTCCGCGACGGGCGCGCCCGTCTACGTGCTGGAGCTTCGTGCGGCGGACCGCCAGGTCGTCGTGGGACCCAGGGCGTCGCTCGAGCGCACGGCCTTCACGACGTCGGGCGTCAACTGGATCGAGCCTGAGCCCACCGCGCCGATTCGCGCTGCAGTCCAGATCCGTCATCGTCACCCCGCGGCGCCGGCGACGGTACGTTCGCTCGGCGACGGCCGCGCCGGGGTCACGTTCGACGAACCTCAAATTGCCATCACGCCTGGACAGGCTGCCGTCTTTTACGATGGAGCGTTTGTCGTCGGAGGCGGTTGGATAGATTGAACCCCTTGAACCTCGCGTTTCAGACCGTCTGCAGATGCTCCGGAATGTGTTCGAGATAGCGCTCGGCGTCGAGCGCGGCCATACATCCTGAGCCGGCCGCGGTGATCGCCTGACGATAGACGTGATCCTGGACGTCGCCGCACGCAAACACACCAGGCATGCTGGTCTTCGATCCGTCATGCGTGATGATGTAGCCGTTGGCGTCGAGCTCGATCTGGCCGCGGAAGAGCGAGGTGTTCGGCGTGTGTCCGATGGCGACGAACACGCCGCTCACCGGCACGTCGGTCGTTGCGCCCGTCTTGTTGTTCCGGACGACCATGGACGTCACTTCGCCTTTCCCGGTGTCCTTGATCTCTTCGACTTCGCTGCCGAGCATCCAGGCGATCTTCGAGTTCGCGCGCGCTTTGTCCTGCATGATCTTCGACGCGCGCAGCGTCTCGCGTCGATGCACCAGCGTCACCTTGGACGCGAACTTGGTCAGAAACACCGCTTCTTCCATCGCCGAATCGCCGCCGCCGACGACGGCGATGTCGTGGCCGCGGAAAAAGTAGCCGTCACACGTCGCGCAGGTCGAAACGCCGTGGCCCATCAGCGTCCGCTCCGACGGCAGGCCGAGGAGCTTCGCCGACGCGCCGGTCGCGATGATGATGGACCTGGCGCGGTACTCGGCACCGGACGTCTTGACGAGCATCGGCGACGAGCACACGTCGACCGTGGTCACGTTGCCGTGGATGATTTCGGCGCCGAACCTCTGCGCTTGCGCGCGCATCTCGGACATGAGGTCCGGCCCCATGATCCCGTCCCTGTACCCGGGCCAGTTCTCGACCATGGTCGTCAGCATGAGCTGACCACCCGCCTCGAGGCCCTCGATGAGGAGCGGCTGGAGATTGGCGCGCGCCGAATACAGCGCCGCCGTCAGGCCGGCGGGACCCGACCCGATGATGATGACGTTCCGAATGTCAGGCATCAGGCGCCGACGTGCTTGTCGACGATGGCTTTGAGGTCTTCCCTGGGAACGAGACCCACGACCGACTCGACGACCTGCCCGCCCTTGAAGAGCAGCAGCGTCGGAATTCCGCGCACCTGGTATTTGAAGGCGACGTTCGGATTGTCGTCCACGTTGAGCTTCCCGACGGTCACCTTGCCCGCATATTCGGTAGCCAATGCATCAACGGTCGGACCCAGCCGTTTGCAGGGGCCGCACCACTCTGCCCAGAAGTCCACCAGCACCGGTGTGCCGGACTTGAGCACGATTTCGTCGAAATTACCGTCCGTAAAGGTCTGAACGTTCAAGGTCTGCGCGTTTTCAGTCGCCATCGTGTTTAGCCCTCGACCCTTGGGTCCCCTGGATATTGTGTCGCCGGGCCGTCTGCCGCGACGCCCGATCATATATTTTGACGTACTCTGCCGCCGAACGATCCCACGAATGATCCTCCGCCATGCCGGTGACCTGGAGCGCCTGCCATCGCTCCCGGTCCTCGAACAGCCGCAAGGCGCGTCGGAGCGCGTCGAGCAGCGCCACGGGCGTGTAATCGGTGAACGTGAACCCGGTGGCGCCGCGGACGCCCGGGCCGTAGTTCCGAACCGTGTCCGCCAGTCCACCCACGGCGCGCACGATCGGGACGGTCCCGTACCGCAGGCTGTACATCTGGTTCAGCCCGCACGGCTCGTAGTGTGACGGCATCAGGAACATGTCGGCGCCACCCTCGATGAGATGCGCCAGCGATTCGTCGAAGCCGATTCGAACGCCGATGCGCGTCGGATGCGCGGCCGCCAGCCCGGTCCAGAAACGCTGATATCGAGGTTCCCCGGTGCCCAGGACGACAAACGCCGCCTCCAGTCGCGGGAGTTCGGACGCCAGCGCCGCAATGAGATCCAGCCCCTTCTGATCCACCAGTCGCGACACCATGCCGATGAGCGGACGGCGCAGCGCGGCGGCGTCGCCGGGCAGGCCGTAGCGCGTGAGCACTTCGAGCTTCGCGGCCGACTTGCCGAACAGGTCCTCGGCATTGAACGGAACGGGCAGCAGGGGATCGCGGCTTGGATCCCACTCGCGGGTATCGATCCCGTTCAGGATGCCCGCGAGCCGGTCGCGCCGGGATCGAATAATGCCGTCGAACCCAAACCCGGCCTCTGTCGTTTGAATCTCCTCGGCGTACCGCGGACTGACTGTCGTGATGAAGTCCGCGTCTGTGATGCCGCCCTTCAAGAAGCTGATACGCCCCCAGTACTCGAGGCGGTCCATGGCGTACTGATCCCAGGCGAGATCGAGGCGCGGCAGCCAGTCCGGAGCGAAGTTTCCCTGGTAGGCCAGATTGTGAATCGTCATCAGGCTCGGTACCCCGCCGAGCACCGGGTGCGCCGCATAGTAGGACTTGAGATACACCGGTGCGAGGCCCGCCTGCCAGTCATGGGCGTGGACGATCGTCGGCCGCACGCCGCGCCGCGCGACGAATTCGAGGGCCGCGCGCACCAGCAGAGCAAAACGCCGCGGGTTGTCGGCGTACTCGGTATTGTTCGGTCCGTAGAGGGTTTCGCGATCGAACAGCTCCGGGCACTCGATGAGCAGCGCACGGGCGCCGTCGCCCATCTGCGCCTCGTAATACACGACGTCGTGCGTGAAACCTCCGACGGCAACGGGCAAGCGCTCGACCGGCGCCCCGGCGACAATACCGCGATATCTCGGAACGGCGACGGTGGCGGCCCAGCCGTGCCGGGCGAGCGCCGTGGGGAGTGCGCCGAGAACGTCGGCGAGGCCACCACTCTTCGCAAAGGGGTGGGCTTCCGAGCCAATCAGAAGAACCGACCGGGCTGTCATCACGGTTGGAGTTTCGGCGAACGCTCGAGCGCGCGTCCGCGTGCCGCTTCGGCATCCGATTCCGTCCGCTTGCCCTGCCGGGCGTAGATGTCGGCCATGACGTAGTGGCCGAGGGGCGCGTACTCCGAGTGCGGCGCAAGTTCGACACCCTTGCGCGCCAGTCGCATTGCCTCCGGCAGATCCTGTCCGGCGTCGAGATACACCTTCGCGAGAAACAGATATCCCTCGGCGAACGATGGATTCATCTCGATGGCTCGTTTGTACGCGTCCAGCTGCCCGGCACGATCGCCCAGGCGCCCGTACAACAGGCCCAGATTGAACGACGCCTTGTAGCTGCTGGGATGGCGGGCGATTTCTTCCTTGTACTCGACAACGGCGCCTTGAAAGTCCTGACGCTGCTCGGCCAGGACACCGAGATTGAAGTGCGCGAGGCGGACGTCGGGCTTCTGCTCGATCGCAGCTTGGATTTCGCGCTGCGCGGCGTCGAGGTCGCCGCGCTTCATGGCGAGCACGCCGAGCGCGTTGCGCGCGGCCGCGAGCTTCGGCTCGAGCGTCAGCGCGCGGTCCAGTTCTTCGGCCGCCGCGTCGAGCTTGCCGCTGTCGATCAGAATCTGCGCCGCTTCGTACCTGATCTGGGCGTTCTTCGGATCCAGCTCCATGAAGCGCCGATAGCCGAGCATCGCTTCATCGTCCTTGCCCAGCGCCCTGTACGCGTTCGCCATGTTGATGACGACCAGATCGTAGTCCGGCTTGAGTTCGAGCGCGCGGGCGTACTGCGAGATCGCGCGCGTGTATTCGCGGCGCCGGTAGTATTCGTTGCCGAGCATGAACCACGCGTCGATGACCTTCGGATCTTCCCTGATGACCCTTTCCAACGCGCGGAGCCCCTCGTCCGACTCCTTGTCATGGCGCGAGAATTCGCGCGCCTCGGTCATCAGATTGAAGAGCTGAATCTTGTCCTTGGGATCGGCCAGCTCGGCGCGATCGGGGCTCGCCGTCGCGACGAAGGTGCCGACGTAGCCGAGCGCGGCCAAGCGCGCCCGTGCGTCCGGATCGACCTCGACGGCCTTGGTCGGCGCCGGCGCTCCCGCCGTCATGCCCTTCTCCAGCGCCAGGAGCTCCTGCTGCATGCGGTCGCCGAGCGCCTGCCGTTCCGTGTAGATGTTCTTTGACTCGCCTGGATCCTGCTGGAGGTCGTACAACTCGGGACGCGGCGCCGCCACGTACTTGTAGCGACCGGACGTCAGGGCACGAAGGTCGCTCCACCCGAAGTGGTACCGGGGGTAGACCGCCTCCGAATACGCGGCCAGGCCCAGCTCCTGTTTCGCGCCGGTCATCAGCGGCACGACGCTCGTTCCCGCGAGAGGCTCGCTTGACTTCAACCCGAGCAGCTCGAGCATCGTCGGCAGAATATCGACGCTGCGAACGGTGTCCTGCACCCGGCGGCCGGACATCGTGTCATACGGCGCACGGATGAGCAGCGGCACGTGCATCGTGGCCTGATACACGAAGAATCCATGGGTGCCCTCGCCGTGCTCGCCCAGACTCTCGCCGTGGTCGCCCATGACGACCACGATGGTGGTGCGGGCGAGGTCGTGCTGGTCGAGGTACGCGAGGAGGCGACCGACCTGCGAATCGACAAACGCGATTTCGCCGGCGTACGGACGCCCCTGATACCGCGACTTGAACGGCTCCGGCGGGTCGTACGGCGAATGCGCGTCGTAGAAGTGCACCCATCCGAAGAAGCGCTTTCCGCCGGTCTTGTCGAGCCAGTCGATGGCGTGATCGGCGACCTCGTTGCCGGGACGGTCGACGCTGCCGAGTGACAGCGATTGATACTTGGTGAGATCGAAATCGTCGAAGTAGGTTTGAAAGCCCTGGGCGATCCCCCACTTCCGATCCAGCACGTACGCGCCGACGAACCCGCCGGTCGTGAAGCCGCGATCGCGCAGTCGTTCGGCCAGTGTCGTCTCGCGGTCGTCCAGAAAGAATCCGCCGTTGTCCCGCACACCGTGCGCCGGCGGGAACTTACCCGTGAAGATCGACGAGTGCGCCGGTAGCGTCAGCGGCGCCGGCGCTACCGCCTGCTCGAACAGAACGCCCTCTGTCGCGAGCCGATCGAGGTTTGGCGTCTCGATTCCCTGAAATCCGTAGGCGCGGATGCGATCGGCTCGTGTGGTGTCGAGGGTGACGAGGAGGAGGTTGAGGCCGTCAGGTCGAACACCCGCAGGCAGATGTCCCAGTAACTCCCCGAGCGGCGAGGTCACCGAACGCGGTACCCAACGCATCCACCCGTAGATGCCACCTGCGATGAGCGCCAGGGCACCAACACACAAGACCAACGTACGCACGCCCTGCGAACCCCGCGAACCCCGCGAACCCAGTGAACCTCGCGAACCTTGCCCCGTCATTTCGATCCGTGCGTCACGCGATCGAGTGCGCGCCGGGCCTGACGGCTCGACGGATTCCCGTCGAGCGCCCGGCGATAGGCCGCTTCGGCCGCGCGCACGTCCCCTCGGGCTTCGGCGAGGACTCCCAGCTCGTAGTGTGCTGACGAGAGCGACGGATTGATCTGAACGGCTTCGGTGAATGCGCGCTGCGCGCGATCGACATCCCCCGCGGCTCGTGCAATCTCACCCTCGACAAGCCACCCATAGAAAGATCCCGCATCACGCTGGCGACCGGCCGCCACGCGATCGAGCGCCGCGTCGAACTTTCGCAGGCCGGCGAGCGCACGGGCCGAATCGAAATAGACGACCGGCTCGTCCGGGTTGAGCGCCAACGCCACCTCGAATTCCCTGGCCGCGTCAGCATGCGCTCCGCGTGCGGCAAGCGCTCGCGCCAGATACTGGTGCGCCTCGAACGCATTGGGAAATGCTCGCGCGAGCGCCCGGAACGTCGCCTCGGCCGCTGGCTGCCGGTGGCTTTCGAGCTGAGCGAGACCATCGTTGAATGTTTTCACGTACGTTTCGTATCGGGCGATCTCCACCTTCGGATCGCCACCTCTCGCGGCGGAGCCCAGCTCCAGGCGGCCGCTCGTGTACCCGAGGCTCCGGAGCCGCTCAGCGGCGTCTGCGCTCGCCCGGGCAGCGGGGGGAACCTGGTTGGCGGCCGCAATCTCACTCACAAGGCGCGAGATTCCCGCCGCCGGTCCGCTTGGCGCGAAACGGTTGGAGGATTCTGCTCGATCCGCGCGGAGATCGTACAGCTCCGGCGCGGGCGCGTCGATGAACTTCCATCGACCATCGCGTCCGCTCGCGATCGGCGCCCAGCCGAAGTGCAGCGCACCGAAATGACTCTCGGCATACGACAGCGGCGCTTCGTCTGATGCGCGGTCCTTCGAGTGGTCGAAGAGCGGTCTGAGGCTCACTCCATCTCCGCCCGCGGGTGTCGCGATGCCGAGCAGATCGAGCGTCGTGGGCAGGATGTCCACGTGCCGGACCTGCCGTTCGACGCGAATGCCTTTGGGAATTGCCGGACCCTGCATCATCAACGGAACGTGCAGCGTCGAGTCGTACAGGAGGACGCCGTGCTGCGACTCGCCGTGCTCGCCAAGGGCTTCCCCGTGATCGGCCGTCGCCACGACGATCGTCCGGGACCGTCGGTCGGCGGGCACAGCTCCGAGCAGCGTGGCGACGCCGAAATCGCTCGCCGCAATCTCGCCATCGTAGGGTTTCCCCGGGAATCGCGCGGCGAATGCCGGCGGCGGATCGTAGGGCGCATGCGGATCGTAGAAATGGACCCAGAGGAAATACGGATGCGGCGCGTCCGCGAGCCACGCCGCCGCCTGGCGGGCCACGACGGGACCGCGACGTTCGAGAGAAGACAGCGTCAGATGCTCCTGCCCCATCCCCTCGAACTGATCGTCGTAGAGATCGAATCCACGACTGAGACCGGCCGAGGCGCGGAGGACATACGACGAGACGAACGCCGCCGTGTGGTAGCCGGACGCCTTGAGCAGCGACGCCAGTGTCGGCACCGTGGCGAGGAGCGTGAACCCTGCGTTATCGCGAATGCCGTGCTTCGGAGGATTTCGGCCCGTCATGATCGACGCGTGAGCCGGCAAGGTCAACGGCGCGTGCGCCGTGGCATCGAGAAACGTCACGCCCGAACGGCCGAGCTCGTCGAGCGCGGGGGTCGCACCCGGATCGCCGCCGAGAATCCCGACGTGGTCTGCGCGAAGGGTGTCGACGGTGATCAAGATCAGATCGGTTGGCCGCACCGGCGATTGAGCATGCGTGTCCGGAGCTGACGCTTGTTGCCTGTCGCAGGCCGCGAGCGCCGACAACAAAGCCAGACACTTCAATAAATTGGAGACTTGTTTTCCCATTCCCAATCGCTGTTCGAAGTGTATACTCTCGCGCCGAGGAGGATTGTGCATGACGTGGAAGTGTGTGTTCACGTCGCTCGCAATACTGGGCGCTGTGTTCGGATCCGCGAATACTGTTCGCGCTCAGGCAGTCCAGACGACGGCGCTCGTGGGCACGGTGCAGGACACGACCGGCGCGGTTCTGCCAGGCGTCACCGTCAACGTATCGAGCCCGTCAGCAGATCGGTGGTGTCCAGACGAGCGTCACCGATTCGCAGGGACTCTACCGATTCCCCGCGCTCAAACCCGGCATCTACGAGATGGAAGTCGCGCTGCCTGGTTTCAAGTCCGTCAAGCGGGCTGGGATCACTCTGACTCTCGGCACCACGGTGACGATCGATGTCACCCTCGCGGTCGCGTCCGTCAGCGAGACCGTCGAAGTCTCAGGAGCGACCCCGATCCTCGACGTCAAGAGTTCGGCCTCCAATACGCAGATCGCGGAGGCGCTCCTCCAGAATCTTCCCACAGGCCGGTTCCAGCCGGATGTCATCAACCTCGCGCCCGGCGTGAATAGCAGCGTCGCCTTCGGCGGGACGCAGGGCTCCAACGCGCTCCTGATGGACGGCGTGGACGTCAGCGATCCGGAAGGCGGCACGCCCTGGTCGTTCTTCAACTACAACTGGGTCGAGCAGGTGCAGGTGGTGTCGCTCGGCGCCAACGTCGAGTATGGCGGGTTCACCGGCGTCGCCGCCAACAGCATCGTGCGATCGGGTAGCAACAGGTTCACGGGACTGGCCGAGTACCTCACCGAGCGTTCCAACTGGATTGCCGACAACACCGGGTCGCTGTCGCCCGACCTGCAGGCGAAGTTCAAGCCGCGCGAGATCAAGAGCTACTGGGACACGACGGCACAGATCGGCGGGCCGCTCGTGAAGGACAAGCTCTTCTTCTTCACCGGCTTCCAGTACTTCAATCGCCAGGATCGTCCGGCGGGATTCACCGGCGACTACACGAGCGAGAAAGATCCCCGATACCTCGGCAAGATGACCTGGTCCGCATCGCCGAACGTTCGGGTCGAAGGCTTCGTCGAGTGGGACAAGTACGACATCGCGGGCCGCGGCGCGAGCGCGCGCCGGCCGACCACAGCAGTCACGGCGCTCGAGCCCTCTCCCGAGTGGAACTGGAACGCGCAGGTGACCTGGACGATCGACTCCAAGACGATGCTGAACGTGCGTAACGGTGGCTACACGGGCTACTTCCCCGTCGAACCCACGCCTCCACAGACCCGCAGCGGACCATACCCGCATTACGATCCGATTCCTGACGTGTACACGATCAACGTGCCGTACTACGGCCAGTTCGATCGGACACGGAACGTCACCGCGGCGACCCTGACCCGCTACGCGGATCACTTTGCCGGCAAGGCGCACGAATTCAAGTTCGGTGCGGAATTCGAGCGCTCGAAGATCCGCAACGAGTCGGGCTACCCGGGCGGCCGGTACTACTACGACTACGGCGGCCAGCCCTACACCGTTACGCTGTGGCAGGGCTACGTAGTCAGCGCTACAACCAACCGCACCTCCTTGTACGCGCAGGACACGTGGACGGTCACCGATCGTCTGACGCTCAACCCGGGCATCCGCCTCGATATCAATCGTGGCTCAGTGCCCAGCGGCAACGTCCTCAGCAATCACGCGCTCGTCGGGCGAATCGGCGCGGCTTTTGACCTGCTCGGCGATCATCGCAACGTGCTGCGCGCGCACTATGGTCGTTATGCTGATGGCTTGTTCGGTGGTCAGTTTGAGTTCATGGACCTGAGCAACCAGCATCCGAAAATCATCGCCGAAGTGCTTGGGCCGAACAACTTCAACGAGATCGATCGGCGGGATCCGTCCACGAACGTGGGTCTCGATCCAAACATCAAGCAGTCCTACGTGGACCAGTTCCTCGTGGGATTCGAACGGGAAATCGCGTCCGATTTCTCCGCGACGGCGCAGTACATCCGCCGGAACTTCCGCGACTTCATGGGGTTCGTCGACACGGGATCGATCTACGCGCCGACACAGAAGCCTGATCCTGGCCCAGACGGGACCGCGGGAACAAGCGACGACGGGGCGCTGCTGACGGTCTACAACAAGACCAATCCGGGTCACGAGTTCATGCTCTTCACGAACCCGGCCAACGCGTTCCGCGACTATGACGGCTTCCAATTGATCGGCACCAAGCGGTACTCACACAATTGGCAGGCGACGATGTCGTATACCTGGTCGCATGCGCGCGGCACGGCCGACAATCGAGGCGGCACGAACTCGGGCGGCGGTGGAACGCAGGGCCTCGGACAAAACGGAGGGTTCTCCAACCCGAACCATGCGATCAACATCGACGGGAACATGCGTTTCGACCCAACGAACGCACTCAAGCTGGAAGGAACTTACACGGTCCCGGCCCTGGGTGGATTCAACCTCAGCGCGGTGTACCGGTACACGACCGGCCTCGCCTGGGGCCGCGTAGCGACCATCCGCGGGCTGACCCAGGGGTCGGAATCCGTCCGCATCGAGCCAATCGGCACCCGGCGCACCGACGCGGTCAACAACATCGACTTCAGAGTCGAGAAGACGTTCCCGCTCGGCAGCAATTCGTCCCGCCGCGTGGGCGTGTATCTGGATCTGTTCAACATGTTCAACCAGGGCGTCGTTGACAACGGACAGCGAACCGGCGTGATCGAATCATCCGGCAGCAGTTTCGGGAATCCCAACTTCTGGATCAGCCCGAGGCTTGCGCGTCTGGGCTTCCGGTTGAACTTCTAGCTCGTCGGCCCGATGGGGACGGTAGAATTCGGACGTGACCGAACGTCCGAGCCGTCCCCAGCGGGCCGATCCCCGCGACGTCGCCGAACTCAAGCAACTCAAGGCTGACCAACCCGAACTGACGTCGGCGGTCGACCTGCAGCTCGCGCTCCTCGAAATGCAGCGGCGTGTCCAGGGGCGAGTCCCGCTACCCTGGATTCAGCCGGACCCGACGTGGGTCGCCGCTCAGCAGGAGGCTGGACGGCCGCTCGTCCGGTTCAGCGACATTCCACTCGACTGGTCTGACTTCCGCCTGACATTCCGGCAGACGGCGGACATCCTCCAGCGCTTCGAGGCGCTCGATCGGCAGGACTATGACGCCATTGTCGCGCTCGGCCGCGACGGTAATGCGCTCGAGCCCATCGTCACCGGATGGTATGAAAGGACATCGGGTGTCGACGAAACGCACCCGCGAGAACGACAGCCCGACGGCTTCCCCGCCGGCCTCGACCAGGTCCTGCTGCTGGCGCTCCGACCGTTCCTGACGCGCTGCGCCGAAGCGCTCGGCCAGCGAGTCGACCTCTCCGGATGGCGTCACCCGCGGTGTCCGTACTGCGGATGGGAACCCGACTTCGCCGTCATCACGCCCGCCGCGGATCGGCGGCTCATTTGCGGCCGCTGCACCGGCCAATGGGCGTTCGCGCAGCTCACCTGCCCCTTCTGCGCCAACGACGACCGCTCACGCATCACGTCATTTGCGACGCGCGACGGGAAATACCGCGTGAATGCCTGCGACGTCTGTCACCGGTATTTGAAAGCCTACGATGGTCGGAATGCCACGCGACCCGTCATGGTTGCCGTGGATTCGATTGCGACGCTGCCGCTCGACGCGGCGGCTATTCAGAGGGGATACGTGTCGTGATCAGGGACCAGGGATTAGGGACCAGGGATTAGGGATGTAGGGATTGGGATTTGATGATTGGTGATTCGAGCCCTCGGGATTCGAATCACTGGATTTCGAATCCCGACAGCGAGTCGCTATTGTTGCGAATTCGGCTTGGGCGCGAAGAGCGTCGAGGCTTTCCACGACACCCAGTTGAACAGGTTCCGCGATTCCATGAAGCGGCCGGCGTTGGAGCGCGCGCCGAGGACAACGACCGCCACCTGCTGATTGCTGTCCGGCACGCGGAGCAGCGTGGCGAGGCAGTAACCCGATTTCGAGATGAATCCCGTCTTCCCCGCGAGGACGTCGACGTCCGGCCGACCCAGCAGGTGGTTGGTGCTGTGGAAGGTGATGACGCGACGATTCGTCGACACCGTGTACTCCGAGAGGCGCATCGCGGACGAGATGCGTTCGTCAGCCGACGCGTGCGTGATGAGCCGCGCCATGTCGTACGCGGACGACATGTTGTCGGACAGAAGACCCGAGGGATCGGCGTAGTGCGTCGTTAGAAGCCCAAGTTCTTCGGCTTTCTCGTTCATCCGCTGGACGAATCCCTCCGAGCCATAGACCGACACGCGCGCCAGCGCGCGCGCGGCCGCGTTGTCCGACGCGATGAGCAGAAGATGCAGGAGATCGTCGGTCGTGACTTTGTCGTTCGCGCGCAGATGCGTGGTCGACGCCTGGTACACGTCGCTGCGCGCAATGGTCACCGGCTCGGACAGATCGGGATCGTTTTCGAGGAACACCGTCGCCGTCATCACCTTCGTGATGCTGGCGATCGATCGCTGGGCCTGAGAGTTTTCCTCCCAAAGGACCTGGTTGGTTTCCGGGTCGTACACGATCGCGGCAGCAGCGCGGATATCAGGAACGAGGTCGCCGCTCGCATCGACCTTGTAGCGCGGGAGCGCTTCGGCCATCTCGCGGGCCATCGCCGTCATCCGCGCGGCGGTCAGCTTGGTGCGACGTGATTGAGAACGAACAGCCGAGTAGGCCGTCCTGTTTTGTGATGCCTGCGCCGAGGACTTGCTCTTCGTCGAGCTTCGCTTCGCCGTTTGACCGGCGAGCGCCGGCGACGTGCCGATATTGATGACGGCAACGAGCGCAAAGGGACCGATCCAGAAGGTTGATTTTCTGTGCACGAAGTCCGATCCAGTAATTAGGTGCCTAGCTGATGCATCGAATTGTAGCAGACAATTCATAGACCGCAAGGCGATTATCGGCATTGTGCAACAATGCCCACCGCCTCACCGGTTCTGAAACTGTTATCGGCTGGCACCTGCGGCGTCACCAGAGGAAACGACCGATGATCGAGCGGTCAGCTCAAGAATACGCGGCGCTCCGCGCGACAATCCGCGAGCGCGGGACCGCGCGTGTTTACGTTTTTGCACTCGGCCTGGCTGTCTGGGCCGCGCTGACAGTCGGCTCCGTCGTGCTGGTTGTCCCGCCCGTGACGACGGTCATCCCGCTGCTCGCTCTCGCGGCCACCTTCGAAGGCGTCTACAGTCTGCACACCGGCGTGGAGCGAATCGGGCGCTACCTGCTCGTGTTTCACGACGACCGGTGGGAGGAGGCAGCCGGCGCGTTCGGGCATCGTGCCGGCGCGCCCAGGGTGGACCCGCTCTTCTCCCTCGTGTTCCTGCTCGCGATGCTCACCAATCTCGTGCCGCTCCTTGTGGCCACCCCCATCATTCAGGAGCTCGCCATCGTCGGCGCGGCGCATGCCGCCTTCGGCGCCCGGGTGTTGCAGGCACGGGCCGCGGCCGGACGACAACGGGCGCTCGACACGGAACGGTTCCGTCAGATGCGCCAGGACACCCCCTGACCTACTTCGCGAGCAGCCGCTGGACTTCGCGCCGGTCGGCCTCGCGCGAGGGCGGGGCGAGCCGCAGAAAGCGTTCGAGAAACGGGCTCGCTTCGGACAGCCGGTGACTCGCCGCGAGAGCCGTGCCAGCGTTGTAGAGCGCATCGAGATTTGCCGCATCCAGCTGGAGGGCGGTCTTCCACTCGCCGATGGCGCGGTCACGGTCCCCTGACCTCTGCAGGACGACGCCGAGACCCGAGTGCGCGCGCGACGAGCGCGGATCGACCGCGACGGCCCCTTCGAAGCGCGCGCGCGCGGTCGGGAGATCGCCCTGCTCCAGCGCGAGCATCCCGAGATTTTCGAGCGGCACGCTGCTTCGGGGATTGATCGTGAGGACGCGCTCGAACGTGCGCCGCGCCGCGTCCCGGCGCCCCGCCTGCGCGTAGGCGATGCCGAGCGTGTTCAGCGCGTCGGCGTCGGCATCGGACGCGCGCGACAGCGGTTCGAGCACATCGATGGCCTGCGTCGTGCGGCCGCTGTCCGCGAGGTACTCCCCGAGCAATGTCAGTACCCGGCGATCAGTCACGCCTGCATTCACGGCGCCGCGCAGCAATTCGATCGCGCCCGACAGATCGCCCCGACGAGCGTGCAGGAACGCGAGGTGACGATACGCGATCGCCATGTCGGGGCGACGCTCGATGATGTGCCGATAGATCGCCTCGCTGTCGGACGAGCGGCCGGCGACGAACGCCTCAACAGCCCTGTGGACATCGTCGTCCAGCGTGACGAGCCGCTTCGGGTCGTCGGCTTCCGTGAACCGCAGCTTCGCGACCGGACTTCCGGAAACATAACCGAGCGCTCGCAATCTCGCGGCGACATCGGCATCCTCGGTGAGTCGACCCGCGGGCCGGGTCGCCCCGAAGTTGTTCAGTACGCCGGCGAGCGTGCGGTCGCGCCCCGGGTCGCGTCCAATCAGATTCGTCGTTTCCGCTGCGTCGGCCGCAAGGTCGTAGCGCTCGGGCAAAGGCAGATCGATGAACTTGTCGCGGTCGACCAGAATGCCCGCGAGCGGCGCCCATCCCCGGTTCAGCATCCCGCCCATGGCTTCGAAGTACGAGATTCGAGGCGGCGCGGTGCCCGATCGCTCGGAGGCCGGGAGGAACGAACGTCCTGCCAGGTCTGAGGGAACCGGCACGCCGGCCGCGTCGAGCAGCGTGGGCAACACGTCGACGTGCCTGGCAGGAACGCCCGACACTTCTCCGCCGTCGACGCGGCTGCCGGATCCAATCTCCGCGATGATGAGCGGGAACATGAAGCGTGGCCTCGTATGCGAAGAGTCCATGGGACGCCTCGCCGTGGTCACCCAGCGCCTCGCCGTGATCGCTCGTGACGACGACAAGCGTCGGCCGGCTCGCGGCCCGCACATCGTCGAAGAGCGGCAAGAGGGCGGCGTCGGTCGCAGCCACTTCGCCATCGTACGGATTCGCGGCGTACTGCGCGTCGAAGGGCGGCGGCGGGCGATACGGCGCGTGAGGATCGAACACATGCACCCACGCAAACCAGCGGTCGGTCTGATGCCGGCCGATCCACGCGCGCGCCAGCGGCACGACCGCAGCCGCCGGCCGTTCGGGCATGACGAACTCGGTCGGGTCGCGGGTCTCGCCAAAGCGATCGTCGTAGACGTCGAAGCCGTTGCTCAAGCCGAACCGCGAGTGCAGCGGGAACGCTGCGACGAACGCCCCGGTTGCGTAACCGGCCTGCCTGAACAGGGATGCGACCGTGCGCGCATCCGCGGGCAATCGATAGCCGCTGTTGTCGCGCAGCCCGTGCTGAAACGGATAGAGACCCGTCAGGATCGAGGCGTGTGACGTCAGCGTGACGACGGCGTGCGCGTGGGCAAAGTCGAAGCGCACGCCTTCGCGAGCGACGCGATCGAGGCCGGGCGTTGCCGCCCGCCCCCCGTAGCTCCCAAGTGCGTCAGCTCTGAGTGTGTCGATGGTGACGAGGAGAACGTTCTGACCCGGAATCGGATGCAGATCGATCTGGCGCGGCGCTCGCACGCAAGCCACCGTGGCCAGGAGGCTCGCTGCGATACAGAAACACTCAAGTCTCAAGTCTCAAGTCTCAAGTCTCAAGTCTCAGCGTTCAGCCCTGAGCTAAGCCCCAAGCCCTGAGCCCTCAGCCCTACTTCTGAGTAAGCGTCACTGTCAGCAGCAGTCCGTACTGCGTGCCCATCCAGCTATCGGTCGTGTCGAACGACTCGGTCAGCGCGTGTGCGTCGCGTCCGCGGCCGCCGCCGCCGATCGTGATCGCGGGAATCTTGAGGCTCATCGGCAGGTTGGAGTCGGTCGAGCCCTCGCCGAGGTTCGCCTGAAAGCCAAGGAGCGTGGCGGTTGACAGGCCCGCGCGCACGATCGGCGAATTCTCGGGCGTCGAACCGGCCGGGCGGTCGCCGACGAGTTCCTTCACGACGGTGATGACGACCGGCTTGCCCCAGCGCTGGTTCTCCTCGGCGACCGCGGCATCGACGGCTTTCTGAAAGCTCGCGTCGACCGCCGCGAGCGACGCCGGATCCGACGATCGCATGTCCACTTCCATCCACGATTCGAACGGAATCGAGTTGACCGACGTGCCGCCGCCGGTCCGTCCGACGTTGAACGTCGTCTTCGGTTGTTTCGGCACCTGGATTTCCTGAATCTTCGCAATGGCGCGGCCCATCGCGCCCATCGGATTGGCCAGGCCGAACGCGCCGAAGCTGTGACCGCCCGGCCCCTTGAAGGTCACGCGATAGCGATGGCTTCCGACCGCGACGTTCGTCACGTGGACGCCGGTGCCGTCAATCGAGACGAAGGCGTCGATCTGACCTTTCAGGGTCTCGTTGAACAGCTGCTTCACGCCGCGCAGATCGCCGAGACCCTCTTCGCCCACGTTGGCGACGAACGTCACGGTGCCGTTCGTCCGCACGTTGGCCTTCTTCATTTCGCGTGCGATCGCGACGAGCACGGCCAGACCGCGGCAATCGTCGCCGATGCCCGGTCCGCGAAGAACCGCGCCGTCGCGCTTCACGCGGACGTCGGTGCCTTCGGGGAAAACCGTGTCGAGGTGCGCGGCAATGGCGAGGTGCGGACGCGGTGCAGCGCCCGGATAGGTGCCGAGGACGTTGCCGGCCTTGTCGATGCGCACGTCCTGCAGGCCGAGCTGCTGGAAGACGCGCTGCAGCTCTTTCCCTCGCATTTCCTCCTTGAAGGCAGGCGCCGGGATTTCGCAGAACCGGACCTGGTCGTCGATGGTCTGCGATTCATTGGATTTCGCCGCGGCCAGCGCCGCCTTGACCGACGGGTTTTGTAACAGGTCGGCGCCAGTCCCAGCCTGAGGCGACGCGAAAGTGCGCGTCAACGGAATCGAGAACAGAAGAAGACCCACGAAGAGTCCGGCAAACAACCGATTCACACCCACCTCCGGCTCAGAACGTTCGTCGAGAAATGGTAGCCGACCTCAAAGTCGCCGGCACGGGCTCGTTCAGTATCCAAATCCTTGTATTTAGCACCGAACAGCGTAGGAAATCGAAAAACTTTTGTAGGTATTCCGTGAAAAAGACGTGTATCTTTCGCCAAAGTCCGCAACCTGGATTTTGTCACGAGGAGGTCACCTTGACACGTACGATCCTACGGGCCCTCGCTGCCCTGGCGATTGTGTTCGCCGTCGGACTCGGTCCGGCTGCCGCACAAACCGGGCAGATGTTCGGCGAGCTGGTTGGCAAGGTCACTGACGATCAGGGCGGCGCGCTGCCCGGCGTCACCGTCACGCTCTCCGGCCCGGCGGTCATGGGCACCCCGACCGCAACGACCGGCGCCACCGGGCAGTATCGCTTCCCCGCGGTCAACTCCGGCACCTACACGCTGAAGTTCGAGCTCGCCGGATTTGCGCCGCTCGTGCGCGAAGGCATCGTCGTACCGGTGCGCCAGACGATCACCGTCGATGGCTCGATGAAGCTGGCATCGCTGCAGGAGACGGTGACGGTGAGCGGCGCGTCCCCGACCGTCGACGTCGAGAACACCAAGGTCGGCGCGCGCCTGGATCAGGAAATTCTCAAGGACGTGCCGACATCCCGGACGATTTTCGGATCGACCACCGTGCTGCCCGGGATGACGATGGCGCGGCAGGATCCAGGCGGGCTGAACGCGGCGACCTCGACCAACATGGTCGCCCACGGCGCGACCAACTACAACTTGAACTACTACGGCGTCACGGCCGACACCCCCCAGAACTACGGCTCGATGTACTACATGGACTTCGGATCGGCCGAGGAGATCTCGGTTGACACGGCAGCGATGGGCGCCGAAGTGGGCGGCGGCGGCGGCGCGAACATCAACGTCATCCCGAAGTCCGGCGGCAATTCGCTCAAGGGCTCGGCGATCTGGAGCATCACCGGCAAGGGCTATTGGGATGGCTTCACCGGCAACAACATCACCCCGGATCTGAAAGCGCAGGGCGTGACCGATCCCTCGCTGCGGCAGCTGAACGACTTCAACGCCGACGCGGGCGGGCCTTTCATCAAGAATCGGCTGTGGTGGTTCGGCTCCTACCGGAACTACTCCACCGTCGAAGCGACGCCTTCCTATACGGTCGTCAATCCGGACGGCAGCCTGACCAATCCGTTCAACTCGAACCTGCGCAACTACACGGCGAGCGGCAAGTACCAGTTGAACAAGAATAATCAGCTGTCTGCGTTCTGGACCTACAACCGCAAGTTCCAGCCGAACCGGAACGCGGGCGTGAATCAGCCCAGTCCGGTCAACACGCTGCACCAGGAATCGCCCAAGAACCTGATCAACGCCAACTGGACGTCGGTGATGAGCCAGAACACGTTCCTGGAAGTATCGTCCACATACTTCCACATGCACTGGCCGAGCACGTTTTCGGACGAGTTCAACGCGCTCTCCGCGGCTCAGCAGCATCCGTCCACCTTGAACGTCACGACGGGTGTTTATCTCGACGGCCCGGAGCCCACGGGCCAGCGGCTTCGCGACGCGTATCGCCAGCAGACCAACGTCGGCCTGACGCGTTACATCGACAACGTCCTCGGCGCGAGTCACCAGCTGAAACTCGGATTCGAGAACTGGTGGACACCGACGGGTACCGACGGGTTCATCGTGTTTGACGATTCACGCCTGCGCTACACCGGCGCGGCCTCGGTCTGCAACCCGACGGTCAGAACCGGGTGCGTCCCGTCGGAGGTCTTCCAGTACAACACGCCGTTGACGCAGGAAACCAAGATGCGGAACTTCGCGGGCTTCGTCCAGGATCGCCTGAGCTACTCGCGGTTCACGCTGAACCTCGGCCTGCGCTACTCGGTACTACTCCGGGACGATCCCTGCCCAGACCGGCGGCGGCGGCAAGTGGTTCCCGGTCACCAGCTATCCGGAAATCGATCCGGGCTACAAGTGGAGCACTTTCGCTCCGCGCACCGGCATCGTCTACAAGCTGAGCGAAGACGGCAAGAACGTCGCGAAGGCCAGCTACAGCCGCTACTACGAGTCGATGTACACGACCGAGTTCAACGCCATCAACCCGAACTCCATCCAGACGTCGGGCGTCGCCACCTACGCGTGGGCCGGCGACCTGAACGGCAACGGCGCGGCGGATCAGAACGAGCTCCGCAACGCCAACGGCTCGGTGCCGGCGCCGGGCACGCTGCCGACGCCGAAATCGACCTTCATTCCGAAGGCGAACGCCATCGATCCGAAGTTGAAGGATCCGAAGAACGACGAGATCATGTTCGCGTTTCAGCGCGAGCTGGCCAACAACTGGTCGCTGAGCGTCGACTGGATCCAGCGCTGGTTCAAGGACGCCACCACCGACCAGAACTGCTACGGTCTGCCCTGCAACACCGTGGCGTCGACGGTCTACACCGCGACCCGCAACGTGAACGATCCCGGCGCGGACAACATCGTCGGCACGAGCGACGATCGCCCGCTGACCTTCTACGACGTCAGGCCCGAGTTCGTCGGCAAGGACACGTTCTTCCACACCAACTGCGGCAACAACGTCAGCGTCGACTGCACCCAGCGCTACAAGGCGTTCGAAATCGCCATCGGCAAGCGCATGTCCAACCGCTGGCAGATGCAGGGCTCGTACGTCTGGTCGCAACTCGACGGGAGCCAGCAGGGCATCACGACCAGCAGCACGACGACGCGCAGCTTCTACGACTACACCAACCCCAACAACACCCTGGCGTTCGTGGGTCAGGGCCGCGGTTTGAACGACCAGCCGCACGCCTTCAAAATGCTCGGCAGCTACCAGGCGAAGTGGGACATCACCCTGGGCGCGAACTATCAGGCGCTCAGCGGCCTGCCTCGGGATCGCAACCTCACGGTGGCGCTGTCCCAGGGTTCGCGCGGCATCCCGGTGGAGGCACGCGGCACCTATCGTGCCGACATGCTCAGCCTGCTCTCGGTCCGGGCGGACAAGGGCTTCAGATTCGGCGGCCAGCGCAAGGCGTCGTTCATCGCCGAAGTGCACAACCTCCTCAACTCGAGCGCCGGACAGAACAACTACGGCGTCCTGACCCAGAGCTTCGCGAATCAGGCCGCCTACGAGGCGGCGCGGTCGACCACCTCGTACGCCGGCCGCGTGCAGGAGATCGTCGCACCGCGCGTGCTGAAAATCGGATTCCGATTCGACTTCTGACGCTCGGCTGAAGCCGTCGCGCTCCTTCGCGGCTGAACCTTCGGGCTCGTTGACACTCACCGGCGGCCGGGGAAATCCCGGCCGCCGGTTTTTTCTTTCCACAATCTCCGCTTTCGGTCTACCTTCTCGCAACCTCATGACCGCCTCCGGGCGCCGCGCGTTTGTGTTCGTGTACGCTTCTCTCGGGCGCGGCCGGGCTCGTGTACGAAGTCGCCTGGACGCGCCTCCTGACGTTGCAACTCGGCCACACAGTCGCCGCCGCGAGCACCGTGCTGGCCGCATTCATGGGCGGGCTCGCGATCGGCGCCTGGATCGCTGGCAATCAGATGGGGGGACGCGCGACACCCGCCAACGCGCTGCGCGCGTACGTGGCGCTCGAAGATCTTCATAGCGCTCGCCGCACTTCTGCTGCCAGTCGCGTTGCCCGCATTCGTTCCGACGCTCGCGTGGGCGTATGCCGACGGCACGTCGCCCGCTCGCTTCTTGCTCGTACGTGTCGTGATCAGCCTGGCGCTCGTCGGTCTTCCAGCAGCCGCCATGGGCGCGACCTTTCCGATCGTAACGGCGGCGGCGGCTGCGGTCTCGGCTGACGCGGCCCGGTTGTATGCCGCCAATACCGCCGGCGCCGCCGTCGGCGCCGTGGCCGCGGGCTTCTGGCTCCTGCCCGCTCTCGGGCTTCGCGGAACGACATGGGTCGGCGTCAGCCTCAACGTCGCGGCGGCTGCCGGGGCGATGACGATCGCCGGACGCTTCGCCCGGACGCCGGGCTCGCGCCGCCAGCGCCGGAAAAAGCCAAGAAACAGACTAGGGTCGTGATGACCAAGCCGAGCCCGGCTACACCGGCCAGCCCCAAGTCGGCGGGACTCGCCGCCCTCGCTGTTGCCGTATCGGGATTCTCAGCGCTCGTGTACGAAGTCGCGTGGACGAGGCTCATCGCTCTGGTCATTGGACCGACGACCTACGCGTTTGCGACGATGGCGGCATCGGTCATCACGGGGCTCGCAGCCGGGGCGGCCCTCGGTACGCGCATCGCCCGGCGGACTTCTCAGGCGGACCGCTGGCTCGGACTCTGCCTCGCAGTCGCAGCTGTTTCGGCGGTTGTCACGGCCTGGTACACCGCGACTGTCATGCCCCTGTCAACGGCCGCGCGAGTGACGGATCCTTCGGTGGACTTCTCGACAATCATCTGGCAGCAGGCCGTTGCCGTTGGATTCGTCATGCTGCCGATGACGCTGGCGCTCGGCGCCGCATTTCCGCTGGCCCTCGACATGGGCTCGGTTGGCCGGGTACTGGCGCGGGAGACGGCAACCGTGTACGCGGCGAACACCGTCGGCGCCATCACGGGCGCGCTGTCCGCAGGGTTCCTTCTGATACCCGCGCTCGGTTTGCGCGACACGATTCGGTTCGCGGCCATGACGGGCGTCCTCGGGAGCGCCGCCGTTTTCCTGCTCTCGCGCCGCGCCGCGCGCGGAGCGATGTTCAACCGCGCGACGCTGACGGGGACCGCGCTCTCGGCCGCCGCCGCCCTGATCGTGCTGGCCGTGCCCGCATGGGACCGTGCGCTCCTGGCGAGCGGCGCATACAAATACGCGCCATACCTTGCCGGCACCGATCTCGAAATCGTCCTGCGCGCGGGGCGCCTGCAGTACTACAAGGAGGGCGCCGCCGGCACGGTGAGCGTGCGCGACCTGACGGGGACACGGTCGCTGGCGATCGACGGCAAGGTGGACGCGTCGAACTCGGGCGACATGTTGACCCAGCGTTTGCTCGCGCTGCTGCCGATCCTGATCCACGGCCACGCCGAGGACGTGGCCATCATCGGCCTCGGCAGCGGGGTCACGGCGGGAACGGCACTGGCGGTGGGCACGGTCAGACGCGTCGACATCATCGAGATCTCTCCCGAGGTCGTCGAGGCGTCCCGCTTCTTCGAACACGAGAACGGCAACGTGCTGGCGCGTCCGGAGGCGAGGCTGATCGTCGGTGACGGCCGCTCCCACTTGCAGCTGACCTCCCGCCAGTACGACGTGCTCGTCTCCGAACCGTCCAACCCCTGGATGGCAGGTGTCGCGTCGCTCTTCACGCGCGAGTTCTTCGAGGCGGCGCGGAACCGGCTGAAGCCGGATGGCGTGATCTGCCAGTGGGCGCACACATATGACATTCAACCCGAGGACCTGCGGTCGATTGTCAGGACCTTCGGATCGGTGTTCCCGCAGGGGTCGATGTGGCTCGTGGGAGGCGGCGACCTCCTCCTCATCGGCACGCCGTCAAGGGACCTCGGCGCGCGATTCGCAGCGGTCACCTCCGGCGCAGCCGCGGCGTCCGTCCAGGCGGCTCTCAGCGACGTCGGGGCGCCCGGAGCAGATACGGGATTTACCCTCTTGTCGCTCTTTGCCGGCGGCCCCGCCGACCTCGAACGCTTCGCGAAGACCGACGCGATCCAGATCGATGACCGCACGGCACTCGAATTCTCGGCGCCACGTGGCATCTACGGGCGATCGCGTGACGACAACGCGACGGCAATCCGCGCGTTGCGGGCCGACCTGCCGCCCGTGATCCGTGAGGCGCTGGATCGGGCAGACGACAGAGCCTGGGCGGCCCGCGGCACGATGGACCTGCGCGCCCAGGCGTTTGCCAGTGCCTACGACGCGTTTCGACGCGCCGTCGAGCGGAACTCCAGGAACATCGTCGCGCTCGCAGGCTTGTCGGATGCGGCCGGCGCGGCGAACAGGCTCGACGAAGAGCGCCAATGGCTGACCGAGACCGCCGCGCGCGAGCCGTCCAATGCCGCCGCCCGCATCGAACTGTCGAGAGTTCTGGCAGTCTCTGGCGACGCCCCGGGCGCGGTCAGGGCGGCATCCGAAGCACTGGCGATCGCGCCGACGGACGCCCGGGCCGCCGAGCAACTGGCCTCGGTCTTCGCGGATACCGGCGACCAGGCCCGACTCGCCCGATTGTCTGAACAATTAGTCTCGAGATTCCCCGAACAGGCTGACTCTTGGTATTACCAGGCGACGACTCTCTTCCTGGCGGGCCGACACGACGAGGCGATTGCGGCGACCCGAAAGCTGATCGCCGCGCATCCCGATCACAACCGGGCCCAAGGGCTGCTGGGTGCATCGTGCGCGGCGGCCGGACAGCGCGAGTGTGCTCAAATGGCATTCGACGGGTCAATTCGAGACAGTCCGCGCGACCCGCTGCGTTACATCAACGCGGGCCTGTTCCAGTTGCAAATCGCAAATCCGTCCGGGGCGGAGGGTTATTTCGCGAGTGCACTCGCAGTCGATCCATCGTCTCAGCCAGCGCGACAAGGCCTTGCGGAAGCACGCGCTCTCCTCTCAAAACGATGATTCTGGATCGCACTTCAAAGAAGTGAATAGGTGCGCAACCACGTCGCGACGTCCAGGTGTCGAGCACGCGCAAAATGCGCCCAAGTCGCCGTCGCCAGTGTCAGCCCCTGTCAGTTCATACAGCGGCACATATATTGCTTTTGTGTCGCTGGAGGCAGAATGAGTCTGGTGCGACTTCTCGGTTTCACGACGCTCGGATGCGGCTGTGTCGTCGGCCGCTACCGTGAAGTGGCCACGAGCCGCGAAGTGACGTACATCGAAGAGAAGGGCAAGTCGTGCGGCAGCCATGGCCACCGGCGCAATCACACGGTGGCGACGGAACGCCTGGCGACCGTCTCGCCCATCGCTTTGACCACCAAGGCATCCTAAGTCGTCTCGACCCTCAGGGACGGGGCATCCGGCCCATCCGAGAGCGCGTGTACTCGCGCGCCTGCTTCGTTTTTCTCATCCTCGCTCTAACGTACCGTCCGGTCCCGACCGAGAACCCAGAGCAGCGATGGCCGTTCTGATGAAGCCGGTACGCCCGCGTGACCGCGGGCCCGGCGACCGGCAACTTCTACCTCGGCGACTGCCTGGCCGTGTTCGCCCGGCTGCCGCCCGAAAGCGTCGATGTCATTGTCACGTCGCCGCCCTACAACCTGGGCATTCAGTACAACCGCTACCAGGACACGTTGTCGCGCGAGGACTACCTGGCCTGGACCAACACCTGGATTGCCGCGGCCGCCCGTGTCCTGCGGCGCGACGGCTCGCTCTTTCTGAACGTCGGCGCCAAGCCGTCAGATCCCTGGACGGCGCTCGACGTCGCGCAGGCCGTCCGTGCGCATCTGCGGTTGCAGAACATCATTCATTGGATCAAGTCGATCGCCATCGATCGGACGTCGGCGGGCGCGGCGGCTGGATTGACACGCGACCTGGCGGTCGGGCACTACAAGCCGATCAACAGCGAACGCTTTCTCAACGACTGTCACGAGTTCGTGTTCCACTTCACGCCCGAGGGCGCGACCGGGCTCGATCGGCTGGCACTCGGTGTCGCGTATCAGGACCAGTCGAACGTGGCCCGATGGCGGAACGCGGCGCAGGGTATGCGGTGCCGCGGTAACACGTGGTTCATCCCGTACGAGACCATCCAGCGACGCGACCGCGATCGGCCTCATCCGGCGACCTTCCCGACGCAGCTGCCGGAACAGTGCCTGCGACTCCATGGTGTCGACCGCATCCGGCTCGCGATGGATCCGTTCACCGGTCTGGGCGGCACAGCGGTGGCGTGCGCGCGGCTGGGGATCGATTTCGTGGGCGCCGATATCGACGAGGTTTACCTGTCGGAAGCAGCGGAACGGATGCAGGACGCAGCGGTCACGCGCAACGCGAGAGCACTCCCCGTCCGCGGGGAGGCACGCATGGTGAAGTCGTCGGTGCGAAAAATCGGAGGACGAAGCGCGCGGTCACGCTGACGCGCGCCCTTATTTCTCCTTGGTCGCCGCGGGGCGCGGCGGCGCCTTGAGCACGTATTCCTTCCGCGACCAGACCTGCCACTTCTGCCCCGCTCGGTTCACGCGCACTTCGATGTTGCGGCGGCGCTTCTGCGCGTCGGGGTTCTTCGAGTAGTAGCCGATCACGTAGTAATCGCTCGTCTCGGCATCGATGCGCTTCAGCGCCTTGCTGAAATCGTTCTGATTGACGACGGCAATGCCGCCGGTCTCTTCGGCGATCACGCGCAAACTGTCCTGTGACTTGCGAACGAATTCGGCCCACTGCGACGGATCGACCTGCTGGTCGATGTCGCCCATCCCGACGAGGCCGCGCGGGTCGATCGTGTACATCGTCACGTTCGCACGATTAGCAGTCCGCGTGAGGTCGCCGAGCTCGCGCGCGAGATCCGCATCGGCGAACTGCTCGCTCTGCTTCTGTTGCTGGGTGAATGGATCGGTGGTGGACCCGTCCGAGTTGGTCTGGTTCTCGTTGCGGCGGAACTCGTTCTGCGCGAACGGCGAATTGGGATCCATGAGGCCGAGGCGCGCGTCCTGGAACGGATTGAAGTCGTAGCCGTCGCTGACGTAGATGAGCGCCTTGCGGCGGTTGTGCACCGACTCGAGGTTGGCCAGAACGTCGTTCACGGTCGAGAACGCAACGTGAGCGCGATACCGCACTTCGCTCGGTCCGTCAGCGCCCGACGGTCCGTTGATGATGTCGGTCGGCGCCAGCTCGTTGCCGGCGATTTTCTTGATCGCTTCGTCGAGGCGCGTGCGGTCGTACGTCATGTCGACCGCAATGGACGAAGGCCCGCTCGACACGATGCCGAACATGTCGCCGTCGTGCACGAGTTCCTTCGAAATGCGCTTGAACAAATCGCGAACGCGGCCCGTGTTGTGAAAGCCGAGGTGCAGGTCGTCCACGAAGAACAGGAAGATCCGACCGGAGACGTCGGTTCGCGGCTTGGTCGGCGGCAGGATGATGCCCTCTGGCGGCGGCGGCGGCGGCGGCGCGAGGAGGTTGTTGACCTTCCCTCCGGTGACGACCGTCATCGACGTGATGTCCTGCTTCACGCCGTCTTCGAAGATCTCGAACTCGCCTTGCTTCAGGTCCGAAACGAAGTTGCCCTTCTCGTCGCGAACGACGATGTCGTTGGTGACGAGATCAACCTGGAGTCTGAATGTCGGTTTGTCCTGCGCGGTCGCGGCGGGCGTCTGGGCCGGCGTCTGCGCCGACAGCCCCGCGGCAAGGACCACCAAGAGTGCAGTGGACCAGAACCCGTTCATTTTCAAACCCATAGAGCTGGATTATACCTCGTCGCTGTGGTCCGGATCGCCCGTTTCCCCTTCGCCGGCATCCCCCGACGATTCCTTGGATTCCGTCTGCTCTTGAGTGGTCGGCGACGGCGTCATCGCGGCACCGCCGGAAGCATCCGGGCGCCGATGTCTGCCGCGGCGGCGCCGGCGCCTCCGGCGAGAGATCTCGGCCGGCGCGCCCATCGCCGATGAATCAGACGCAGGCGCGCTTCCGATGGACGGAGACTCGGCATCGCCCGTGGTCGGCTCGTCCACGCGCGGATCGCTGATTTCTGAAACGTCGGTCAGATCCTCGAGCGCGACGTCATCCGACGCTTCTCCCGCCGCCGACAGCCCATCAGTGAGCTCGTCCGGCCCCTCGACCTCGTCGGTCGGCGTTTCGGCTCCCGGCGCTTCGTCGCCCTCCCCTGCCTCGCCGCGGCGTCGAGCGCGTTCGGCGCGGTCGAGTCGCCGCCGCTCCCTCCACCGTTCGGCATCAGCCGACGGAATCGGCGTCTCGGAAATCTTGCGCCAGTCGAACACGACGTTGGGATTCTGCGCCTCGAGCGCGCGCCGGATGTCGGGGTCGAACGGTTCGCGCCCGACTTTCACGCCCGGCGGCGTGCGAAACCAGTAGAGAACACGAGCGCGCGTCTTGCCGCGGCGATTCGTGCTGGTTTCGACGAGATAGAAGTTCTCGTAGCCGCGCTTATCGCGGCTGAAACGGAGGAAAGCCAAGTACTACTTCTTCTTTGACGCAGCTTTCTTCGAGGGCGCTTTTTTCGACGCCTTCTTCGCGACGGGCTTCTTCGCCGCCGGTTTCTTCTTCGCGGGCGCCGCGACCTTCTTCACCGGAGCCTTGGCGACGGGCTTCGGATCCCTGGGAGGCGCAGCGGGTTTGGGCAGGGGCGGCGGCGTTTCCTTGTTGCGGTACACCATCGTGAACCGCATCTGATCGCCGACGGCGTGGTAGCTCCAGATCTCCGAAACGTAGATGTTGTTGTCCTCGGCAAGTCGTCTGGCCACGTCAACCATGCCGGCCGGAACGTACAAGTGAAACGGCGCGCGCGCGCGTGCAAAATGCGCCCACTCGGCGAGCGCCTCGAGGTGATTGACGGACTCGCCGGTTTCCACTTCAACCACGCACTGCACTCTTCGGCCACGATCCATCGCTTGCAGGACGACGTCCGGATACAGGGCGCCGGGTGGCGTGCCGACTGGCGCGTTCTGCTCGGCTCCTGGATTGATGCCCACTTCGTACTTGCGGCGAAACTTCGCCTGCAGCTGGCGAATGATGCGGTCATGCTCGAGCTGCTCCCGGACGGGCCGCACCAGGATTGGGCTCACCGAACGCCTCCAAACTGTTGGATAGGCACGCTGATCAAACCCGAAAGTGTAGCATGAATGCGCAGAGCTCTTCCGCGCGAAGAGGACGCGAAACCGGCTCGTCGGTTACAATGGATCCGGTCATTCGTGACGACACTGGCCCGCGAATCCGAACAACCGAGCGCCAAGATCCTCATCGTGGACGATGATGAGGGCGTGACACAGACGTTTGCGCGCATGCTGCGGCTCGAAGGTTATCAGGTCAGGACCGCCGTCAGTGCCGAAACCGGACTCCGCGAGGCGCGCGATTGCCGTCCGGACGCCATCATCCTCGACCTGCGGATGCCGCTCGTCGACGGTTTGGGCTTCCTTCGCCAGCTTCGCGCGCGCGACGAGCAGCGCCAGACACCAGTCGCGATCGTCACCGGCGACTATTTCCTCGACGATGCGGTTTCCACCGAGTTGCGAGAGCTCGGCGCGGAGCTTCGCTTCAAGCCGCTCTGGCTCGAGGACCTCGTCGGCCTCGCCCGCAACCTGCTGCACTCACGGGTGATTCACTGATCGAATCGGGCAGCCGTTTCCTCAAGGCATGCCGACGGGAACCTGTGGACGCGACGCCGGTGTGGTTCATGCGCCAAGCCGGGCGCTACATGCCCGAGTACCGTCGCCTCCGGGAGCGCTATTCAATCCTCGAAATCTGTCGAACGCCCGATTTGGCGACAGAGGTCACACTTCAACCTGTGAAACGCATCGAGGTTGATGCGGCTATCCTATTCTCGGACCTGCTGATTCCGCTCGAACCGATGGGTATTCCGTTCGATTTCGTGGCCGGCGAAGGCCCGTCAATCGACCGGCCGCTTCGCGACGAGGCTGACCTCGCCAAGGTGAAACCGTTCGAACCCCGCGAAGCCCTCGGTTACGTACTGGATGCGATCCGGCAGATCAAACGTGAGCTGGGTGGAAAGCTCCCGCTCATCGGGTTTGCCGGCGCCCCCTTCACGCTCGCCTCGTACGCGATCGAAGGGGGCCATTCGAATACGTTTGCCCACACCAAGGCGCTGATGTACGGCGCGCCTGCGGCCTGGCATCGCTTCTGCGACTTGCTGGCGGACGTCATTGGCGAGTACCTCGTCGCGCAGGTCGAAGCTGGCGTCGACGCCGTCCAGGTCTTCGATTCGTGGGTGGGTGTGCTCAGCGCAGCCGACTACCGCGAGTTCATCCTGCCTCACTCGCGCCGCATCTTCGAACGAGTGGCTCCAACAGGAGTGCCGACGATTCACTTCGGCGTGGGGACCGCCGCCATCCTGGCGGATCTGCGGGCAGCCGGTGGCGACGTGATCGGCGCCGACTGGCGCACGCCGCTCGACGAGGCCTGGATGCGCATCGGCCATGACAAGGCGATTCAAGGCAATCTGGATCCGACACTGCTGCTCGGGCCGGTCGATCGGATGCTGACGGCCGCCGACGACGTGCTGACGCGCGCGGCCGGACGCGCGGGCCACATTTTCAATCTCGGCCACGGCATTCTCCCCACGACGTCGGTCGAGCATGTGCAGGCGCTCGCGCGTTTCGTTCACCAGAGGACGCGATCGTGACCGGCGTACCAGGTGTCCTGCTGATGGCGCACGGCACGCCGTCGTCGCTCGACGAGATGCCGGAGTACTTGAAGCTCGTGCGTGGTGGACGTCCGCCTTCGGCCGAACTCGTCGAGGAGATGCGTCACAACTACCAGGCCATCGGGGGACGCTCGCCGCTGACGACAATCACGTTCGCCCAGGCGGCGGTGTTACGCGAGCGGCTGGGTGGCGGTGTGCCAGTCGCGGTGGGCATGCGTAATTGGACGCCGTTCATCAAGGACGCCATCGCGGAGCTCGCCGGCAAGGGTGTCACGCGCATCGTCGGCATACCGATGGCGCCGCAGTTCTCGACGCTCAGCGTTCAGAAATACCACGATACCGCGACCGCGTCCCTTCCGCCTGGTGTGACCTTCGACGCCGTTCAGTCGTACTACTCGCATCCCCTGCTCGTGGCCGCGTTCGCCGAGCGGGTTGCCGCCGCCGCGCCGAAACCCGACGAGCTCGTCATCTTTACGGCGCACGCCCTGCCCCGCCGCGTGATCGAATCCGGCGATCGGTATGCCGACGAAGTCGGAGCGACCGCGAAGGCGGTGGCCGAGCGTGCCGGGCTCACGCGCTATCGTCTGGCCTTCCAGAGCGCGGGTCGCACGCCAGAGCCATGGATTGGCCCGGAGATTCAAGAGGTCATCGACGAGGAATCCGCCACCGGCGTCCGGAAATTTCTGGCCGTGCCGATCGGATTCGTCAGTGACCACACGGAAATCCTCTTCGACATCGACATCCAGGCGGCGCAGACGGCCCGGGAATTCTCGACGACGCTTCGCCGCACGGAATCGCTGAACACGTCGCCGACGTTCATTTCCCTTCTGGAGGATCTCGTCCGCTCGCGGATATGATCGGTCGAGTCGCCAGAGTGCGAGGACTGAATGCCGCTTGACGTCGTCGTGATCGGCGCGGGCATCGCCGGCCTCACCACCGCGTACGACTTGTCGCGGGACGGCGCATCGGTGTGCGTGCTCGAAGCATCCGGACGCGCCGGTGGCGTGATTCTGAGCGATCAGGTCGACGACTTCACGATCGACGCCGGCCCCGACGCACTGCTCGTCCAGAAGCCCGAAGCGATTGCGCTTTGCCGCGAACTTGGTCTGGGCGACCGGCTCGTGTCGACCAAGCCGCCGCGCCTCGCCTACATCCAGCGAAACGGACGCCTGCACGCGCTGCCGGCGGCGTCGGTACTCGGAATACCCACCCGAATCGGTCCATTCTTCCGTACGCGGTTGTTCTCGTGGCCCGGAAAGCTGCGCATGGGCGCCGAGGCGTTCGTTCCGGCGCGACAGGATGAGGCGGACGAGTCGATCGGATCGTTCATGACGCGGCGCTTCGGGCGCGAAGCCACCAATTTCCTGGCGGAGCCGCTGCTGGCCGGCATCCACGCCGGCGACGTCAACCGGTTGTCGTTGAAGAGCCTGTTTCCCCGTTTCCGACAAGCCGAGCGGACACACGGGAGCGTGCTCCGCGCATTCGCGAGCCAGACGCGGACCACCTCCATTACCGACGGCGCGTTCAGGTCGCTGCCTGGCGGACTGACCGAAATTGCCTGCGCGCTCGCGCGAATCCTCGGCCCCGATCGTCTGCTGACGCACGCGCGCGCCACGGCCATCGATGGACGAGGACCGTTCGTCGTTCGCACCGCCGACGGGAGGAGCTTCGAGAGCCGGGCGATCGCCTTGACCGTTCCAACGTTCACCACGGCCGCGTTGTTGCGGAGCCGCGATCCTGAACTGGCACGCCTCTGCGACCAAACGCGGTACGTCTCGGTGGCAACCGTCGCGCTCGCATTCAAGCGGGAATCGGTCAGCCATCCGCTGAATGGGTCCGGCTTCGTGGTTCCGCAGTCGGAGAACAACGGAATCCTCGCAGCGTCGTGGCTGTCGTCGAAGTGGCCGAACCGGGCGCCCGAGGGCAGCGTCCTGCTGCGGACGTTCATCGGAGGCGCTCGCGATCCCGATGCGTTGAACCGATGCGACGCCGAACTCGTCGCGACATCGATCGCCGCGCTCGGTCCGATCCTGAGAATCACCGGCGAGCCGCTGTTTACGCGCACGTATCGCTGGGAACGGGCCAACGCGCAGCACGAAGTCGGACACCTCGATCGGCTCCATGCAATCGAGCGGGGGTTGACCCATCACCCGGGTCTCTTCGTGACGGGCAGTGGGTTCCGTGGCGTTGGAATACCCGACTGCGTCGCGGACGCGCGGCGGACGGCGCAGGCGATTCGGCGCTTTCTCGTTCCCGAGTCCGAGCGCAGCGTGTCGTCCGCGAATCACACGTAAAGCATATGCCCATGTCCGTTCACATCATCGGTGTTCCCCTCGACCTGGGCGGCGGCCGCCGAGGCGTCGACATGGGACCTTCGGCGTTCCGCATCGCGGGTCTCGGCGACCGGCTCACCGCGCTCGGCTACGCGATGGTGGACAAGGGCGACCTGGCCGCGCCGATTCCGGAAACACAAAAGCAGCGCGACGAGCGCAAGAAATACATCAACGACATCGCCAGGGTCTGCCAGAAGCTGTATCAGATGTCGCTGGCCTCGCTCGATGCCGGCGCTATGCCGATTGTGCTCGGCGGCGACCACAGTCTGGCCGCCGGCTCGGTCGCGGCTTCCGCTGATTGGGCGAAGAAGACGGCCAACCAGCCGATCGGCCTCCTGTGGATTGACGCCCACGGCGACATGAACACCCCCGCGACGTCGTTGTCGGGCAACGTCCACGGCATGCCGCTCGCGGCGCTCCTCGGCAACGAACCCGCCGAGTTGTCGAAGATCGGCGGCTTCAGCCCGAAGGTGCTGCCGGCGCACACCGTGATCATCGGCGTGCGCAATCTGGACGAGCGCGAAAAGATCGCGGTGCGCGATTCGCACGTGCACGTCTTCACGATGAAGGACATCGACCGCCAGGGTATCGCGTCGATCGTCGAGCAGGCCGTGAACCTGGCGGGCAACGGCACCGCGGGCATTCACGTGTCGTTCGACATGGATGTCTGCGATCCGAGCATCGCGCCAGGCGTCGGGACGCCCGTCAAGGGCGGTCTCGACTACCGCGAGGCGCACATGGTGATGGAAATCGTCGCGGACTCCGGACTGCTGAGGGCGCTGGATCTCGTCGAGGTGAACCCGACGCTCGACATCCAGAACGCCACGGCCCAGCTCGGAACCGAGCTGGCGCTGTCGGCGCTAGGAATGAAGATTCTGTGAGGCGGCGCCGGCGCTCGAGTCCGACAACATCTCCTCGAGCGTTTCGACGAGGAGCACCAGCGAATACGGCTTCTCGATGAGCCGTGTTTTCGGACGCAGGCGCTCGAGTTCCGCGGACTCGGATGGCACGCCCGAAAAGATGATCACCGGAATGTCCGCGGGCGCCGAGATCACGACGTCGCGCCCGGATCCGCGCTTCAGTCTCAGGTCCACGACCGCCGCCGTGAAGCGCTGTTTCTTCAGCGCCTCAAGCCCCTCGTCGGCCGTCTCCGCGGTCGTCACCGAGAAGCCATGCATCTCGAGGAACTTCACGAGCGGCCGTCGAACGGACACATCGTCTTCGACGACCAGCACCCCGCGCTCGGCGTCTTTGGACATAAAGTGATCGCATTATAGCGTCAAAGGAGGGACGCCATTGCGCACTTCATGACTTTAAGCCGAGGAAGCCGTGACGTGCAGGCGTGTGAAGGCCGGGCCTGACCTTCGTCGTCGTCTTGACCGTGATCGCCGTCGCGCCGAATGCGGTGATGCCGTCGATCCGCGTGTCCGCGAGGACATCTCGGTCGTCGGCCCGCACGCGGCGGCCCGCCTCGCCACATCCACCGGCACGACCGCCATCGCCAATTCCTCGAGTAGTTGCTCGGTTGCCGATTTGTGTTCACCACGTTCGACTGATCAAGAGTCCTCCACCGCGGCCGTCAACCGCTGCCGGCAGCACCGCCCAATAGTCGGCCTTGTGATGGACCACCGTGCGGCCGGCGATGGTTCCCACGGCGGCCCCGAAGACGACGTCGCTCGGATAATGGACGTTGTCATGCAACCGCGACGCCGCGACATAGGACGCAATCAGATATCCGAGCGCCGCTTTCCGCCATCCCAGATGTCGCTCGATCACCGTGGCCGTCGCGAACGTGATCGCAGCGTGGCCCGACGGAAATGACTGATGATTGCTGCCGTCGGGACGCTGGCGGGCGGACGCAAACTTGATGGGCTGAACGATCATCTCGGTGAGAATTTGCGCCTGCAGAAGATCCATCCCGAGGTGAGCTACCTTCGGTTGGTCGCGCCAGCGGCCAACCGCGTATGTCCCGATCGAGAACGCGATCTGCGCGGGCGTGCCTCCAAGGTATTTTCCTGCCGCGAAGAAATCGTCCACCGCGTCGTTGGGGCTCCGCAGACGCGCGTTGAACTGCTGGTCCGCGGGGTGGACCGCCAGCGCGAGTGCCCCACCGACCCCGGCAATATAGACGTTGGTCATATCGGGGAGATGAGTAATGTCTCGGCCGAGATTGCCGAACAATGCCTGCAGGCCCGTGTGCTCAGGCGTCGGAGGTTCCTGGGCATCGGCGTGGGACTCTTGCGGATCGTCGGGATCGCTCGTGAATGACTGCTCTTGTGGACAAGACATCGCAACCAGCAAGACGATCGACAGCAGCACACGGCCAAGCGGTCCAAGAAGAGTGCCAGATGGCTGGCCGTCGGTCATGCCCCGTTCATGAACGGACGACTAAGCTGATGCAGACCTGACGAGATCTCACTGAGAGGCCTGCCATGCAATTCATCACCATCGCGTGTGTTGTGATCGGCGCCCTCGTTGTCTCGGCCGAACAAACTGAGCTGTATCGCGTGACACACACGTACGCGCTCGGCGGCGATGGCAGCTGGGACTACATCGTGCCGGACCCACCCAGTCATCGGTTGTTCATTGGCAGACAGAATCGCGTCATGGTCGTTGATGAAGACACCGGCGCACTGCTGGGAGAAGTCGTCGGCATCGCTGGCGCCCACGGGACCGCCATTGCGCCCGCCTCAGGACACGGGTTCGCGACCTCCGGCAACGATCAGTCGGTGGTGATGTTCGACTTGAACACCTACAAGGCATTGAGCCGCATTCCGGCCGCAGAGGATGCCGACGCGATCATCTACGACCCCGCATCGAACCGGGTCTTTACGTTCAACGGTGATGCGCACTCCTCGACCGTGATCAGTCCGCAGACGGGTTCCGTCATCACAAACATTCCGCTCGGCGGCAAACCCGAATACGGCGCGTCGGCCGGTGACGGCAAGGTGTACGCGAATCTCACCGACACGAGCGAGGTGGTCGAGATCGACGCGAAGGTCGCGACCGTGGCACGGCGCTGGTCGACGGCGCCGTGCAAGCAGCCCGTTGCGATGGCTATCGACACCGCCCATCATCGGTTGTTCAGCGGATGCCGCAGCGGCGTGATGGCCATCTCGGACTACCAGAGCGGAACGATGGTCGCCACCGTTCCAATCGGTGCCGGCGTGGACGGCGCCGGCTACGACCCGGCAACGGCCGATGCATTCGCGACGAATGCTGACGGAACGCTGACCGTCATTCATCAGGACTCGCCGGATCAGTACCCGAGTCGTGCAATCGCTCCAGACGCCACCAGGGTCGCGCAACATGGGACTCGATCCCATGGCTCACCGCATCTTCGTAGCGTCGGGGAAGTTCGGCCCTGTGCCGGCGGGCGGGAGGGGACGAGGCCCGGTTCTGCCAGACTCGTTCGCCGTGCTCGTGGTCGAGCGTTCGACTCCTCGCTGATCCAAGTCCGCTCGGGCGCGGCTGTGCGGGGAGCCGTTGTCCTTCGGTGTGTTATCTTTCTGGGTCGGCGTCCGCACACAAGACCCAGCCGTCGCCATCAGCCCGTTACCCCTTGCTCCTGGGCCGTAAGCGTTACGCGGCCGCCGTTCGCCGACTCGCGCGGCTGGCGGCACACCTGACTGCGCAGTCGAAGCGGCTGCAGGGAGCTGACCTGACGGCGGCGATTCGAGAAATTGTCGGGCTCGAAAAGCGGCGCGCACGAAACGCCGTGCAGCTGCGGCAGAACGCGTCGGCGCTGCGAACCCTGGCTCTGCGAGTTTGGGCTCACGCCGTCGAGCCGGACGCGTGTGCGCACGATGGTGCCGGCGCCGACGAAGGACGCACGCACGGAACGGTTTTTCGGACGTGCAAGCCGTCCGCCGCGATGACGATTGCCCGCGTCGCGCCTCGTGACGACGTCGCGGCGGTGCGCGCTGAGCTTCAAGCCTTGCGCGCAATCTGCGAGGCCCTTGTTGCGCGCGTGGTCGTGCTCGAAGCGCGTCACGCGCGGCTGTCGCGAGCGGACCATCGCGCGCTGACGCGGCTCTTGCCGGCGATTGTCGGCATCTACGGCTCGGAGGTGTTCACGGCGCGACCCGCGACGTGCCTGACTACGCGTTGGTGCTCAGCAGCCCTGCACGAGTTGCCGGTCGGATGTGCGAGTGTGGGGATCGTCTGGCGAAGAGACCAGAGGCTGCGGCGCACGCGGCGTGCACCAGCTGCCAGGCTCGTTATCAGCTGCACGAGCGCCGTCTCCGGCGTGCGTGACGTCCCGAGACGGACGATAAAGGAATCGTTCCCACGCGACATAGCTGTCCAAAATCGAAACACAACTGGAAAAGGATCGTGAGTAAAGAAGGGCATCCAGTTCGCTAGAGTCAACGAACTTCACACCCTATGATTTCTTGATGACCTCTTGAGAATTCCACCCTTTTCCGGCTCGTATGATCGCAACATGAACGTCTCGGTTCTTATCTGCGCGCGAAACCCGAGGCGTGACCACCTCGATCGTGTACTGGCGGCGCTGAGTCGTCAGACGCTTCCTCTCTCGCTGGGAGCTCATCGTCATCGACAACCGCAGCGATTCGCCGCTGTCGGATTGGGTCGATCTCTCCTGGCATCCTGATGGCCGGCACGTCCGCGAAGATGTCGAGGGCTTGACCGCGGCGCGGTTTCGCGCGATCGACGAAAGCCGCCACGAACTGCTCGTGTTCGTCGACGACGACAACGTGCTCGCGGAGGACTACCTTGAGAACGCCGTCGCAATTCGCACGCGCTTTGCCGACCTGGGTGTGTTCGGCGCCGGGCGTATAGAAGGACAGTTCGAAATCCAGCCTCCTGCCGCGATTAGGCGGCACCTCTCGATCCTCGCGGTTCGAAGTGTGCCAGATTCCCGCCTCTCAACGGATCCCGCGGAGCACACGGCGATTCCCTGGGGCGCCGGACTGTGTGTTGACCGAGCAGTCGCCCTGTGCTACCGGCCGTTCGCCGAGAAGTTGGAGATCAGGTCGGTCCTAGGGCGACAGAACGGGCATCTCTATCAGGGCGATGACGATCTGTTCTCTTGGATCAGTGCCGGACGAGGAGCACGTTTCGGTATCTTCACCCAGCTCCAGCTCACCCATTTGCTAGCAGCGCCACGGCTGACGCAGCGCTACATACTGCAATTGCTCCACGACCACTCACTGTCCAACCACGTGCTAGCTTATGTGTTGAAGGGCGAGCGGCCAAGGCGACTTGGGGTTGCAGGGTTGATGCGCTTGGGTGCCCACGGTGCGAGGCGAGGGTGGTTCTCAATGCGATGTCAGTGGGCCGAGAGGCGGGGCGCAGATTCGGCAGCCCGACTTCTGACGTCGTGGGGAGTCCGGCCGATCGTGCTGAACGATGCATTCGTCGGCGGCGGCGCCGCGTGAGAGCGCTGGTATGAAGCTCAGCGTCGTCATGACGGTTCGAAACGGCGAACGGTATCTGCCCGAAGCAGTCGCCAGTGTTCTCAATCAGACCCTCGAGGACTTCGAGCTCCTGATCGTCGACGACGCTTCGACTGATGGAACGTCGGCCATGTTGGCTAGCTACGCGCGCCAGGACTCGAGAATACGAATTCTGACGAACGACACGAATCGTGGCCCGTACCCGAGCGCAAATCTGGCCCTTCGAAAGGCAACGGGGCAGGCAATCGCCAGACACGACGCCGACGACGTTTCTCCGCCCGACCGGTTTGCGGTTCAGTGGGAGGCGCTGGCATCGAGTGATCGGGTGACACTCGTGACCGGATGGCTCGAGCGATTCGGCGCCCGGGGCCAACGCGACGCCGAGATCGTCAAGCCGCTCGACTGGCAGCCGGCTCTCGAATGGGGCCTCCTGTTCAGCAACACCGTCGGCGCGGGTGCGCACACGATGTTTCCGCGTGTGATAGACGGAGTGCCGGTCGAGTATCCAGCGCGACACCGCTACGCCGAAGACTACGAATTGATCTGCAGACTGGCGACGCTCGGACAAGTCGTGTCGCCAAAGGCGGTCGTGTACAGGTACCGTCAGCACGATCACTCGATCACACGCAGACAACGGGCTGAGCAGGACCAGTGCGTGGCTGCGATCCGGCAGGAACGCCTGTCCCGGCATCTTCCAGCGACGATCTCACAAGCGCAGATCGACGACCTGGTTCGGTTCTGGCTCTGCGACGGAGCCCGGCCGCTCGGCCCGGGCGTCGACGTCATCCTGGCGACGTTCCACCAGCTCCGCGACGTGGTTCTCGACGACATCGCCCATCGATACGGAAAGCAAGCGCGGTCGACTCTCGCCATGAATGTCGATCGCCGCTTCCATGAGCGGGTCGGCTACTGGCTGTACCGTTCAGCCCGGTTTCGTGACGATCGGCGTCTCGAGAGCTGCTTCGAGCATCCATCCAGGGAGGTCCCCTCCGCGCGTGCTTGTCGGCTTTCAAACACGGAAGCTTCGCGGTGAGGCACAAATTCTAGTGAAGCCCCTCGTTTCGATTCTCATCCCCGGCTACAACGCACAGCAGCGGATCGAAGAGACCATTGCGTCGGCACTCGCGCGGACGTGGCCGCACACCGAAACCATTCTCATTGACGACGGCTCACAGATCGCAAAACCGAAAGGTGGCATTCGTCCCGGACGCCCAGTGTTCTACCGGGTGGCCATCGGGCATTGGCCACCTTCGCTCCTTGGAGGCCAGTGTCCGCGTTCGACAGGCATGCATTTGCTACCTTCAGGCAGCGATGCTGTATTTCCACATCCCGCGGCCAGATCGCCAGCCGCATCGAGGAGTTGGCCTGCACGCTCGGCTGCCGCGTCGATCCGCCGTCATTCAGCTGGAAATACCGGTGGATCGAGCTCCTGATCGGGCAGCGATTGGCGCATCGGGCCCGGATCGTCCTGCCGAGAGCACGGTGGACGGTCCTCCGGCATTGGGACAAGCTGGCTCAACTTGTCGAGGCTCACGGGGTACACAGCTGGCTTCCCGGACTTTAGGTAAGAATGGGTCCGAATCCTCGTGGCCCTTTCTGCTGACAATCTCGCGGAGCACGCGGCCAGGGCAGCGCAGTGGCGGCTTGCTAGCGCGCTCGTCGGGGCAGTAGCCCGGTTTGGTATCGGCGTCATCCTCGCCCGGCTCCTTCCACCCGTCGACTTCGGCATCGTCGCGCTCGCTCTCGTCGTCACGGGGTTCGCACAACCGCTCGGCGATCTCGGCATCGCGAGCGCCGTCGTGCAGCGCCGCGACCTGACGCCGCGCCACATTCGCGTTGCTTTCACTTTCTCCGTATTCACAGGCGTTCTGATTGCCACAACCCTCATCCTTGCCGCGCCGCTGGCTGCGGTCCTTGCTCGCGACGCGCGAGTGGTGCCGATACTGCGAGTAGTGTCGCTCGGGTTTGCACTCCAGGGGTTCTCGGTGGTTGCAGCTGGCCTCTTGCGACGGCGCCTCGATTTCAGACGGCTCTTCTACATCGACACCCTGAGTTACATCCTTGGCTATGGCGTCGTTGCCGTCACACTAGCCTTGGCCGGCAAGGGCGTTTGGAGTCTGGCGTGGGGGAGTCTCGTACAAACCCTAATGTCGACTGTATTGCAGGTGCTTGTGACGCGGCATCCGGTTCGTCCCCTGCTGGCCGGACATGAGCTCACCGGGCTGCTGCACTACGGCGTGGGTGCAGGCGCCAATTCGACCGTCAACTATCTTGCGCTCAATGCCGACAACTTCATCGTCGGGCGTCTGTTGGGTGCCACGAGCCTCGGCCTATACGGCCGTGCGTACAACCTGATGAATCTGCCCTACACCTACGCCGCGAGCGTGATGTCGGGCGTCCTGTTTCCAGCTTTCGCACGCATTCAGGAAGACATGCCGCGTCTGCGCCGAGGCTACCTGACCATGACGAAACTCACGGCGGTTGTCGCCGGTCCGTCGATGTGTGCGCTCGGTATCGTCGCACCATTTCTCGTGCCGGCGCTGTACGGTCCGCAGTGGACCGGAGTCGTGGTGCCGCTGCAGATTCTGTGTGTCGCCGGATACTTTCGAGCGCTCTACCACGTGGGTGGTGTCGTGGCTCAAAGCGTCGGCCGCGTGTACAGCGAGCTTTGGCTGCAGGTATGTTATGCGGCTCTCGTGGTGATCGGCGCGACCGTTGGATCGGCTTTCAAGCTGCCGGGCGTCGCCGTGGGCGTCGGGATCGCAATTATCTTCATGTTCGTCGCAACGGCACGATTGGTACTCGAGCATCACTCAGACGTCCTGGCTGGACTATCTGTACGTCCAACGCGGAGCCGCACTGATTTCAGCGGCAGTCCTCGCCTGCGGGATTGTTGCGCAGGCCTCCCTGAGGGCATCGGGCCAACGAGACGGGGTCGTCGTTCTAGGTATCGTTCTCGCGGCAGGCCTCCCGTCGAGCGTCGGACTGCTGTGGACGCTTGGCGCTCCTGACTTGAGGAACGTCGCGCTCAGATTGCCTCGGCCGGTTCAACAACTCGTCCATTCAATTCGTCGAGCTTCCGCGTTAAATCCGGACTGTCGCGCGTGAACCGTCGGGGACAGCAGCAAGGCCCGGCTGGACCTTCTACAAAATCGACTTCGCTGTCCGCACTGCGGCGAGGATCGGCTCGTGACGTTGGACAGGGTGACGTGGCGTTTCTTGTGTCTCGCGTGCTCGCGCACCTGGCCGGTGCCCGGAAGGCCATCAGTGACAAGCCGCCAGCCGTGCGGCCGTCCGCTACGTGACGCTCGACTGTCGCGACTGCGGCGCACCGTTCGTGCATTCAATCGTGGAGCAATCCATCTTTCTCTTGCGCGGCTACCCGCCGCCGATCCGGTGTCCGGCGTGCCGGCGGGCGAAGAAAGCGCTCGCCCGCTGGGAGGAAGGCCGATGAAAGACGAGGAGAGCCCGGGCACGCTGCGGGAAACCAGACGCGAGCTCCGCGAAACGCAGGAACCGCTGCATCGGGTGGCCGCGCAGCTGGCCGACGCGCGCGCCCGGGCCGAGCGCGCTGAGCGGGCTGCGCGCGAATCGTGGCAGTTTGCAAAGACGCTGCTCCACACGCCGACGCGGACGCGGTGATTGACAGTTACCGATAAGTAAATCAGGATCGCCGCATGGCGTTTCGGATTCCGACTCTGCGCTGTCGGCGCTGCGGTCATACCTGGGTGCCACGGATCGCCGTGGTCCAGCTGTGCGCGCGCTGTAAGTCGCCCTATTGGCAGACGGCGCGGACGAAGCCGACGCGACGCAAAGAGCGGCGGTGATGGCGAGTCCCGCATCGGCGGACTGGCTGTTCCTTGGTTCGGCCGCGAACTACTACATCGCTGGACGATATGGCGTGTTCGCGCAGCTGTCATCCGTCAGCGCGAACCTGCTGCATCACACTGTTGAAATGTTCATGAAAGCCGCCCTGAATCAAACGATGAGCCTGGAAGAGTTAAAAGGCCTGAACCACCACCTGCCGAAGTTGTGGGCGGCCTTCCGCAAGGCCTTCCCTACGACGCCCGCGCAGCCGTTCACGCAGGTGATTAAGGCGTTGCACGAATTGAAGAACTGCGCTATCGGATTCGATTTTGAAGCACGGCGCAAGCATCAGCATCGGCCACGGTCCGCGCCCATCAACGTCGTTCAGGGCCACGCCGCAACCCAAACGCCACTACGAGCTATGGCTGGACGAGATTGACGAACTTGTGGGCGTCATCCTGGAGCACACCAGTATCAACCCAGGCTTCGTTCTTGCGTCGGTGTTGCGCGCGGAAGCCCGCGAGTTCCTGGCCAAAGAAAATAAGCAGCCGTGGTCGCAGCTCAACGGCAATTGATACGGAAAGGGGGGCGGTAAATGGGAGAACTCCGAAAACGCGGAAGTGTCTGGTGGATGCGCTACTACCGGAACGGCCAACGGTTCGAGGAAAGCACGCGGACCGACAAATATGACGAGGCGCGCGACCAACTGAAAGCGATGAAGGCGACATCGCGAAGGGCGCGCCGCTGACCGCACGGATCGGGCGCCTCACGTTCAAAGAAGCAGCGGCCGACCTTGAGACTGACTACACAATCAACGGGAAGGCCTCGCTCGAACACGTGAAGCGCCACGTCGCAAAACTCCAGTGGTTCGCCGGCCGACGCATGGCGGACATCAACGGCGCGGCGTGCGGCGCTACATCGAACATCGGCAAGCGCAAGGCGCGGCGAACGCGACGATCAACCGCGAACTTGCGGCGCCGCGGCGCATGTTCACCCTGGCGATCGACGCCGGCAAGCTCCTCATGCGCCCGAAGATTCATCTGCTGCAGGAACAGAACGCGCGACAGGGATTTTTCGAGCGCGATCAACTGGTCGGCGTGCTCGCGCGGCTCTCCCCTGCCGCTACAGGCCGTTGTGACGTTCGCTATTGGACCGGCTGGCGACGGAGTGAAATCCTGGCGCTCGAATGGTCACGCGTCGACCGCAAGGCCGGGATCGTCCGGCTCGATGTCGGGACCACGAAGAACAAAGACGGCCGCGAGTTTCACTGCGGCGCGATCGTGGAGCTGCGCGACAATGATGGATCGTCAGTGGGCGGCACGTGAGACGCTGAAGAACGCCGGTCGGATCGTCCCGCTCGTGTTCCATCGGAAGGGCAAGCCGATCAGCTCGCTATCGGAAAGCCCTGACACGCCGCGTGCAAGGCGGCCGGCTGTCCCGGTCGACTGATGCACGACTTCTGGCGGACGGCGATCCGGAACCTCGAACGAGCGGGCGTCTCGCGCTCTGTCGCGATGAAAGTGACCGGCCACAAGACCGAGAACGGCTACCGCAGGTACGCTATCGTGAGTAGCGGGGACCTTGCGGACGCGGCCCGAAAACTCCAAGCGATGACGACAGGGACAATTTCAGGGACAATCGGCCAGTTGAGCGAGAATCAGACTTCCGCTAAAGCCTCCGCCTAGCACACCTTACGGGCCCCTAGCTCAGTGGTAGAGCACGTGACTTTTAATCACGGTGTCCCGGGTTCGATCCCCGGGGGGCCCACCAACTTCCAAGTCATTCTCCCCGTGAGCCTTCTCGTCAGAGAAAGAAGAGCGTTCGGCTTCCTTGCCTGACGCTTCTGAGGGCAATTGTGAAGCGGATGTGAAAGTTTTGCCCGATTCGAGCCGCGCTGCTGCCGCTGAAGCGCGGCAAAAGTGTGGTTGTCGCATCGCTCCGTTGTCACGATGACGCATGACCGAGGAGGTCACGAATCTGCGAAAGGGGAACGCCGCGTTCGGCTAGACGCGAAGCATATTCATGTCTGAGGTCGTGCCAGTGCAGGTTGATTTCTTGGAAACTCGCGTGCGACGACTTCGTGAGAGGCTTGTTCTTGCTCTTCTCCCACTCCGGTTTGTGACGATAGGCCCGAAGAACGGTCGTCTCCGAGGCTTTACGGAAATGGCGGACCGGTCACCGGCTGGTATTTGATAAGACGGGAATATGAGCCTTCTGCTCTTCTTCTGACTCGTCTAGACGAAGCCACTCCAGGACCGCCTTCAGGCGCAGCGTGGCGATTGGTATGGCACTGCGTCTGCCTCTTCGAGATAGCCCGCAAGAGCCGCGCCGTTCGATTTCGCGATCAGCGTCTGCGGCCGGTTCGACGCGTTTCTTGTCGACCGCCCGCCGACTTGCGCTGTCTCAAATCTCACCCAACGACAGATCCGTCCGCGCGAAGGCCTTCGCCGGATAACAGCGGTTCGAGCCCTCTCCTCAAGGACGATGGGACCGCGGCAGTGCGCACACACGATCGGCGGCACACTGTCGTACGCTGCGTCCTCTTGCGATGGATCTTTCGATTCGCCTGGCTTCTAGGTGTTGACGAGGACGTGGTTACCTAGCAATAGGCCTTTCCCCTCGAGAAGCCGAGAGGAGCCGAAATGGCGACCGGCGCGCCTGTTGGCGGTAACTCTCTGATATAGGCAGACATGCGAAGGCAGCTGCTCCGCCTCAGATCATGTTGCGGCGCCTGAACACGGAGCTGATTGGCCAAGAAACTGGCGCTCAATGTAAATTCTGAGGTCCGTCTGAAAATCGATCCATCGATCGCTTGGAGATCGCTCAAAATCAGTGCGCACACTATCGGTTACTCTGCGTCGGGTTGCGTCAATTGCAAGATAGCCTGAGTGCTCCGCCTTTTCTCGCGGGCAGATTCTCAGAGTTCTATGTCTGACTATTTGATTTGCGCTCGTAATATCAAGGGCAAGAAGTTCGGCAGCGAGCCAGCCCCGTCCACGTACTTGGCGATTGATGACGACGCGCAGCCAAACCCGTCGAAAGACCAAATCCTCCCGGCTGGCACCTGGGTCAAACGGGTAATGGCCGAGGCGCGCCAGGGTGTGCCGAAGAAGGACAAAGGAAACATCCTGGTCTTCATTCACGGCTATAACAACGACCAATCAGTGGTAATGAAACGTCATCGACGACTTCGGGACGACTTCAGGGCCGCCCGCTTTCCAGGAACCATCGTGAGCTTTGATTGGCCAAGTGACGACGTGGGCGCCTTCTATCTCAAAGACTTGGTTGCGGCCGACCACAGTGCGCTGCAGCTCGTTAAGGATGGGATCATGCTGCTTGCTTCATTGCAGCAGCCTGATTGCGCGGTCAATATCCACATTTTGGCTCATTCGATGGGTGCCTACGTAGCGCGGGAAGCCTTCACTGCGGCCGACGACGCCGATGATTTGACAGGCAAAACGTGGCGCGTCAATCAGGTCCTCTTGATCGCTCCGGATATCTCTTCCGGGTCATTGAGTGCCACCGACCACCGTATGCAGGGGCTCTACCGCAATTGTGTCCGGTTGACTTGTTATTCGAACCGGCACGACAACGTTCTGGGGCTGTCGGACGTAAAACGCGCTGGCGTCGCACCACGGGCGGGACGGGTCGGACTTCCTGATGATGCTCCATCTCAGGCAGTCAACGTTGACTGCAGCAACTACTGGAAGTCCATTCCCGCCGCGCAGGAAATCATAGGTAACAGGGAGCACTCCTGGCATATAGGCGATCCAGTGTTTACCAGAGACATGCTTGATACCTTGCTCGGAATCGATCGAGAGGTTAGAGATACGCGACAGCAGGTTGCCGTCAACCGATTCGTGTTGGTGCGTCCCGCATAGCCGTGACCGCGCGCCTTGTTCATCGGAGTCCGGGCCAGGAGCCTCATGGGATCGGCAACCGGAAAATCCTCGGGCCGTCAGACGCCCGGAGATTCAGGAACGAGGGGCCTGAGTTCCCTTGGAATCCCACCTTAGACGATCCCCGAAAGCTCCACAATATGTATGCCCGCAACCTGATCACCTCTTACGTGAGCAAGTTCGCGGATCTGTCGAATGGTTTGATCATTGCTATCGAAAAGCAAAATTTTCTGATCTATGCCTTGTGTGGTCGCGCGTTACTAGAGACGACGGCGATCCTTCACCGTCGAATCGGCCGACCTGCGGCCCCTCCGCGTATGGCTCTCAGCGTTTCCCGAGAAAGTGCAGCTCCCGAAAGCTTGCGCATAAGTCTCACTTGAGCGCGTTGTGAACATACGGGTCGTCTCTGAATCGTCGTCGTTCATGCGCGGATTCTGGTTTACGACGTGACAGCGAAGGTCATGTCACTGCAACTGCAAGGTGGTGACGTATCACGCGATCAATGCTGATTCGCCAGAATGATCCGACACGCGATCCAGTCCACGAAGCCAAGGCGTTCGGATGTCGGATCGTCAACAGATGGGTCGTGCTTCTAGCCATTAGTCTGTACGGGCAGACGTTTGTCGCGCGGCCTGCCCTTGCGGCGGGAAGCCTGTACGTTGTTATGAGCGGCGGCAATGATTCGAACACCTGTCTATCCCCCGCCTCAGCATGCGAGACGGTCAACGGGGCAATCGGGAAAGCGACAGCGGGCGACACGATCTTCGTGGCCGCCGGCGGAGAGTATACCGGAAACTCGTCAGAGGTCGTCCTCGTCAATAAGGGCGTCACGCTGTCTGGAGGTTGGGACCCCTTCTTTGTCTACCGCCTCGGATATTCCGAGATCAACGGTCAGGGGCAGCGGCGGGGCGTGCAAGTGTCTGCCGGGGTCGCGGCCGTTGCTCTCGATCACTTCATCATCCATGACGGCATCGCGGGCGGCGGCCTTCAAGGCGGCGGCATTCTCGCCAACGGCAACCTGACCGTCAGCAATTGCATTGTCCGCAACAATCAGAATGGGGGCATCTTCAATACCAATGTCCTCACGCTCAACGATTCGCTTGTGAGTTGGAATTTCAACAACAGCGGCGGCGGCGGCATCGAGAATCTGACGTTCGCAACACTGACGGTCAACCGCAGCGCGATCGTCGGGAATGCCACGACATCCGACGGCGGCGGCGTCAGGCTAGGTGGTGGCAGCGTGACGTTGAACAACAGCACGGTGAGCGGCAATCTGGCCGACTTCATCGGAGGAGGAATCGCCAATCGGACGGACGGCAGACTCATCCTCAACTACACCACGATCGCCGGGAATGTCGCCACGTTCGGTGGCGGCGGAATCGGTTACGAGGCCACCGCAACGACGTCGCTGCTCAGCACGATTCTCGCTGAAAACGGGGCTGGACCGGCCGGTGGCGGGCCCGATTGCCTGGGCTCGGGGTCGATGACATCGCGTGGCCACAATCTCATCGGCGCGAATTTCGTACCGTCGTTGAATCCTTGCATTGCCCCCTCGAGCGGCGATCAGCTCGGGACCGACTCAAATCCGATCCACCCGCGTCTCGGGCCACTCACCGATAACGGAGGACCCACGCCGACCCACGCTCTTCTCGTCGGGAGCCCGGCCATCGATGCGGGCGATGATCCGACATGCGTGGCACCGCCCGTGTCGGGGACAGATCAGCGCGGCGTTCGTCGAACCGTCGCAGCGGGCCCGCATTGCGATATCGGAGCATTCGAGGTCGGCGTAATCATCCCGTTCGATTTCAACGGCGACAGACATTCAGACGTCACCGTCTTTCGTCCGAGCACCGGCGTCTGGTATTCGCGGCTGAGCCGCACCGGCGCCGAGACCGCCACCGGGTGGGGCGTAGCGACCGATGTCGATGTGGCCGGCGATTATGACAGCGATGGAAGAACGGACATCGCGGTCTGGCGTCCCTCCACGGGCGAGTGGTGGATTCGCCAATCGACGACGGACACGGTCCGGGTCGACATATGGGGCCTGCCCGGCGATGTGCCGCTTGGGGGCGACGGGGACGTGGACGGGGATCGGCAAGCGGACCTGGTCATCTACCGCCCGAGCACCGGGCAGTGGTGGGCGAAGCTCTCGAGCGGCGGCTTCATCACTCGGACCTGGGGCCTTAGCACGGATGTGCCGTTGCTCGGCGACTTCGATGGCGACGGCAAGACGGACTTTGCCATCTATCGACCGAGCACGGGCGAGTGGTGGATCGCCTTGCAAACCGGAGGCACGGCGATGGTGACCTGGGGTGTGTCCACGGACATTCCGCTCCAGGGCGATTGGGATGGCGACGGCAAGGCCGATGTGGCCATCTACCGGCCGAGCACCGGCGAGTGGTGGATCCGGCCGTCGACCGGTGGCACGCACGTCGTGCTCTGGGGGCTGGCCGGCGTCATCCCGATCGCCGGCGACTGGGATGGCGATGGCCGGAGCGACTTTACGATCTGGCAACCATCCACGGGGCTGTGGTTCACGCAGTATGCGACGGGCAGCTCGACCCTGTTTCGCTGGGGCGTGGCGGGCGACAAGCCCGTGGGCCGCCTCCCCGGGTCGTAACGTCGGGCCCTGACTAACGCGATCGTTGGTACACGTCCTGATCAACGCGACACGAGCAGCTGCGCAATGGCAGCGGCAATGGGCTGACCGGTCGCGTCCTCGTAGTGACGTGTACGCCGGTGACGGATTGACCTCGAAGCAATACCAGTCGCCATCGGGCGTCAACCTCAGATCGATGCCGGCAAGGTGGAGGCCCATCCGCGCGCACATCTTCACGCACTGGTGCGCGAGTCGATCGTCGATGTCGCATGCGGCCAGCGTCGGCGGCGCGGCGCCCGCATACCGATAGTCGTCGTACTCGGATTCAATCCGCGTCGCAAACACGCTCTCCCGGACGACGTGCACGCGATAATCGACACCAGGGATGAACTGCTGAAACTGCGTCGGACAGAACCGGACGTCCGCGAGGCGATCGCGATCGTCGGGACGCAGTCGCGCCACGATGCTGCGAACCCCGCTCACCGACTTGTAGACGACTTGGCCGTGCCGCGCCCAGAACGCTTCGGCGGCCCCGGGGTCCGTGGTCACCAGCGTCTCGGGAACGCGAAATCCCGACGCGGCGATCGACGCGAGCTGGTACGGCTTGGACGAATTCGACGCCATGTCGGACGGACGGTTGACGACGAGCGCGTCCGTGAGCTCGAGCCAGCTCAGAAGCAAGTCCTCGATCGAGAGCACATGATCCCATTCGACGCCAGGCGGATCCCCGACGGCCAATTGCGGAAGCCCACGAGGATCCTGGCAGCGGTGGTAGACCGCCGTCACCGCGTCGAGGTGCAGCACGCGATCGCCGGTCGAGACCGTGGCGTGCAGCCGGTGATCGAACGCCAGCTCGCCGATGGTCGCGCGCTCGTCGCGCTGATCGAGCAGCTGCCACGGAGCGCCGAGGAATTCGAGTTCCTCGACGACCCGCGCGAGCGGACGTTCGTCGGGAACACCCCACAGAAGAATCACGACGCGGCCCGCAGGAGCTGATCGCGAAGCGCGGTCAGCACTTCCGTCACGCGAAGATCCGGCCAGAGGTGCGCGTCGACGACGGCATTGTCGGCGGTGAGGCGTATCGCGAGAAGCTCGGCACCCGCGGCACGGGCGAGCCGAACGGCGGTGTCACACTGCGTCTGCGATGGCATTGAGCCGTCCGAGAGGAATGCGCGCGGGCCGACGACACTGACGGTCGTCGAGTCGGCGGGCGGCTGGGTGGGCAATGCGCCTGGAGCGACCTTGCGCGTCACGGGAACGGTGGCGAGTCCCAGCTCGCGCGCGACCTTCAGCCAACGTTCCGCGCGCCAGTGCGGCCCCATCAGGCAATACGGCGTCGGGCGGTTGACGGCGCGCGGACCCAGGGCCGCGAGCCAGGCCAGGAGGAACGCCATCGCCTCCTGCGCGACGTACTCACGATCTTCGTCGGCGATTCCCGGCAGCTCGTGCGGCCAAACCGACGGCAGGAGCGTCAACACGGCGCGGATCCCGGATTGCGCAACCCGGCGTCCGCCGACGACGATCGATCCTCGTTCTGGCGCGGCGACGTCGTGCTCCCAGCCCGCGCACGACAGATCCTCGCACGTCAACACCGCCGCTTCGTCGCCCGCCCACTCGTCAGCGAGCCACCGTGCCGTCGGATCGTGACGGCTGGCGAGAATGATCAGCACGTCACTTCGTCTTTTTGGTCACGCCCTTCCGACGCCTCGCTCGCTTGCGCGCGCCACGCTGCTTCGGCATCGGCATGGTCGCGGGCATCGGTTTGCCGGCTGGAGCGTTGCCGCCCTTCGTCGGCGTCTTGCCTCCCATCGGCATCCCGGCCATCGCCTTGTTGTGGACGCGTGTATAGCGCTCGACCGGTGAGAGATCGTCGGTACTTGACCGGCGCCCGCGGCGGCGTCGCGGCGTCGAGCACGGCCTTTTCACCAGCAGACAGCGTCGGCTGCACAGGCGAACGGCCGACGGCCGGCCGCTCGGACGGCCGGATGAACGCCTTGCCGGTGGCGAGGCGCCGCTCGAGGTCATCGATGCGCGCGGCAAGCAGTCGGACGACGACCGCCGGATCGCCGAGCGGACCAGGCTGGAAGTTCTCGACGATCTCCTTGTTGCCCTTCGGTTCGAAGATCGTCTTCTCGGGAAGTTCCGCCTTCAGCGGCTTGTTCTCCCAGTTGAGCTGCGTCTTCTCGAGGATCACTTCCTTCAGTTCCTTGAGCTCGGGCTTGAGCTCCTTCCGGAACTTGATCACGTGCGGCGCCAGGAGGATGAATCGCCCGACGGACGGAACACCCTCGCAGTCGAGGACGAACAGCATGTAGTACCCGGGAGGCGCCACGTTGCGATTGGGCGGCGCCGTCACCTGCAGCTTCGACCCACCGGGCCGCGTGAAGTCGAGGATGACGCACCGCTGGTCGTTGTCGAACGCGTGGGTCGAGCTGCCGGCGCGCATCAGCACGACGCGGCTCGCGGCGCCCGCCTGCGGCGTCTGCACCTGGAACGACTCGCCCCACTCCACCACCGCCGGGGCGCTGCTGATCGTGGGCCGCGGCTGCGAGCAGTACCACGGCTCGTAGATCTCCATCCGCAGTTCCATGTTGTTCGTCGTCCCGGGGTTGAACGGCGGTTGGAAGCTGCGACGGCAGTCGATGTTCGAGCCGGCGGTCCACACGCGGCCGTCCGGCATGAGCAGCGCGACCGAGTGATAGTTGCGGGGAACGGTGGCGGATTCGAGCAGACACCACGTTCCCGTGGCGGTCATGTAGAGTTCCGCCGCCAGAACGGCGTTCGCGTCGCTCCCGTCCGCCGTCCCGCCGCTGACGAACACATCGCCGGTCGGGAGAAGCACGGCCGTCGAGTTGTTCCGGTGCGGCGGAGGACCGAGGCCTGGAAACGCCGGCCGACTCGCGGTCGCCGTCCAGCCGGCGGCGCGATTGCCCAGGTCGAAGATCTTCGCGTGTTCGTCGCCGGTCACGAGCACCCGGGCGCGGTAGCCGTCAGCGGACGAGAGCGGCAGCAGCACCGCGCTGCCACCCCACCCCGAGTAGATCGGCGAACTCGGACCGCTGCCGAGTGAGAACCACTGGTTCGTGGACGGGTTGAACAGCTTGGTTTCGTCGCCCGCACCGTTGGTAATGAACACCGAGTATCCCGTGAGTCCGGGCTGCTCGGGCACCACCATGATGCGCGGATACAAGCTGACTTCGTCGCTGTTTCCGAGGTTGGTCCACGTACCGCCGGGCGCCGGAACGCGCTGGAAGATTTCCGGCGAATTGTTGTTGCCGCGGGAGTCACTGCTGTTCGGCGCCCCGCTCATCGCAAGCCCTGTACCGTCGGGGAGCGTCAGCAACGTCGGATACCATCGGCCGCCGCCGCCGCTCGACCCGGGCTGCGGCGTCATGTCCACGACCTTGGTCCAGCCCGATCCGCTCCGGTACTGCCACGCGTCGTTGAGCCCGAAGAAAGGATCGAAGACTTCGGTCCCGCCCGCCACCAGCAGGCTTCCGTCGTCGAGCAGACAGTGGCCGCAGCAGAAGACGTCTGACGTGGGAGACGCGAGCGTCCCGACCGAAAACGTGCTGCAGTTGAAGATTCGCGTGTGATCGATGTCGTGGGCGGCGTTCAGGCCCGGATCATGTTCATCGCCTGAAAAGTAGATGATCTGACCCGTGGAGAGGAGTGCCGCGTGGATGGCGATGACTTCGGAGCTGACGATCGCACGACTGGAGTCACGAACGATAAACCATCCTGACATGACGACCTTCCGTTTTGCGCTGATGGTTGGAGTGAGCGCGCAGTCTACACCGGCTCCCGGTACACTCGCGACAGCTTACGAGAAAAGAATGAAAAGATGGCTGAGCTGGAATCGTGCGCGGTGCCGGTCGCCGCACCGGCGTTCGCACGGCTCAATCTTTCGAACTCCATCACACCGAGCAGGACCGCGAGCCACATCACCTCCGAGCCAGGCGACCCGCTGAGCTAATGAGTGTCCACGTCAGTCTCGTGAGAGCACCATGGTGTCGGTTGGCATTCCCAAAATCGGCGATGTTGTGATTCATTCACAGCGCAGCGCGACGACCGGATCGATGGCGGTCGCGCGTCGGGCAGGCACATAGATCGCGACGAGCCCACTGGCCGCCAGCATCAGCGCGACAATCGCAAACGTCACCGGATCATTGGCCTTCACGCCGTACAGCAGACTCGCAACCAGTTGCACCGCTGCGAGCGCACCGATAAATCCGAGGGCGACGCCGACGAGCAGCAGACGGCTGCCCCCTCGCAGCACCATCGACAAGATGGACGAACGCGGCGCGCCGAGCGACATCCGCAGACCGAATTCACGAGTGCGCGCGCCCACATCGTACGCGACCGTTCCGTAAAGGCCGACGATCGCGAGAAGTAATGCCATTAACGCGAACGCCAGGAGGACGCTCGTGACAAGTCGCACCACGCTTCGGCCGCCGGATCGCACTTCGTCCAGCGTCTGCACGCCGAATATGGGTTGATCGGGATCGATGTCGCGCACCGTCGACCGCACGCCCGCCACCAGCGTCATCGGATCCGCGGCGCTTCGGACGACGAGTGTCATCCGCGGATGGGGGTCTTGAGCGAACGGCAAGTACACCTGACCGATTCGGCCTTTGAGAAACCTGACGATCGCCGGCGCTTCGACGTTGCCTGCGACGCCCACGACCTCCCGCCAGGGCTGCGTCCGGCCCATTTTGAACCGCTTCCCGATCGCGCGTTCGCCCGGCCAGTACTTGTGCGCCGTCCATTCGTCGACGATCGCGACCGGCATCGCGTCATTCGAATCGCGGCGCTCGAATCCGCGCCCCGCTACGATCGGAACCTGCATCGTCCGGAAGTACTCGCCCAGCACGGCCGTGTAGAGCACGATCGGGACGTCCTCCACCCGCGGCTCCGGCTGTCCCGGAAAGATGAGCCCGGCGCCATGGACGTCGTCGCTCGTCGGGAGCTCCCGTGCTACGGCAACATTCACGACGCCTGGTAACGATTCCGCCCGCGCGATCACACGTTCGAAGAACTCGAGCTGCTGCGGCGGCGTCTGGTAGTGGACGTCAGACAGCGCCACGCGCAGCGTCAGCACGTTGGACGCGTTGTATCCGGGCGAGTCGGCGACGACGTGAAGGAAGCTTCGCAACGCGAGGCCGCCGACAACCAGGAGCACGGCCGTCACCGCAAGCTGACCGACGACGAACGAACTGCGCACGCGATGAGGCGTGCGTCCGGCATCGACGTTGGGCCCGCCCTTGAGCGTGGCATTGACGTCGCGCTTCCACACGAGTGAAGCCGGCAGGGCGCCGCACAGAAGGCCGGTGAGAAGCGCGACGGCGAATGTAAACAACAAGACCGGGGCGCTGAGGCCCGACAGGCTGGCGTTCGGCAGCTCGTCGAGACGAAAGGAGGCGACGAAGCGCATGCCCCACCACGCGGGCAGAATCGACACGGCGCCTCCCGCGACCGCAAGGAGTACGTGCTCGGTCAGGAGTTGTCGGGTGAGCCGCCATCGCCCGCCACCGAGCGCCGTTCTAATCGCCAGTTCGCGGCCGCGCGTGAGACCCTTCGCGAGGAGCAGGCTCGCGATGTTGGCGCACGCGACGGCCAGCACACACGCGACGGCCCCCATCAGCACGCCAAGCAGGAGCTGCGCGTCCTGGACGTACGCCTCCTGGACGCGCTGCAGCGACACCGACAATCCCCCGTCCTCCTGCGGATATCGCTTCGCGAGGTCGAGACTGACTTCGGCCATCCGCTCTCTCGCAGCCTCGAAACTCAGGCCGTCGCGGAGCCGGCCGATCACGGCGAGGTTGCGACTTCCGCGCTCGGTCGATGCTTGAACGCTCGCGGGCAAGAGGACGTAGACATCCTCCTTGCCGAGCTGCGGCGCGCCGGGAGGGAGCACGCCGATGATCGTATGAAGCGTCCCGTCGATCACGATCGCGCGGCCGACGATGTCGCCATCCCGTGCGAAGAGTGATTGCCAGGCGCGATCGCTCAAGAGCGCCGCATGATCGGCCGGGTCGTCGTTCGCATGGAACGTCCGTCCCCGGATGGCTGAAACAGCCAGCACGTCGAAGAAGCCCGCCGTGGCGCGAAGACCTTCGACGCGTTCGGTCCTGTCGGACAATCTGTACGTTGAATCCATCCTCGAGGAACGCTCCAAGGCTCGCGAACACGCCGCTCGCCTGCCAGTCGCGCACATCCGGCATCGACGCGGGGAACCGATGCCAGTTGCGCGCGGGCGCGTCGGTCCACACCATCACGACGCGATCGGCGTGAGGAATCGTCAGCGGCGCCATCACCGACCGCGCGACGCTGAAGATGGCCGCGTTCCCGCCGATGGCGAGCGCGAGGACGATCAGAACGACGGCCGTGAAGCCAGGATGCTTCGCGAAGTGCCGCGCCGCGTAGCGTGCATCCTCGAAAAATTCTTCGACCAGGCGAACGCGACGCATATCCCGGCACTCCTCTTTTCGCTGCTGAAGGCCCGCCGTGTCCAACCGGGCGGCCCGATCGGCCTCGGAGGGCGTCAGGCCGCTCGCGATGTGGTGCTCGACGAGTCGTTCCAGGTGATACGCAAGCTCGTCGTCCAGCTCCCGATCGACGCGCTCTCGCGCGAACACGGATCGCGCCCGCAGGCGCAGCACATGGAACAGGCGGTGGACGCCCACGTCAGACCTCCCGCAGCTTGACGACCTGCGTGATCGCGCTTGCGAGACGATGCCAGTTGGCGGTCTCGCGTTCGAGTTGCCTGCGCCCCGCGGCGGTCAGCACGTAGAACTTGGCGCGGCGGTTGTTCTCGCTCGGCCGCCAGTCGGCCTTAATCCACCCGTGCTGTTCGAGCTTGTGGAGGGCCGGATACAACGAGCCGTCGCTGACCTGCAGGACGTCGTCGGAGACCTGCTTGAGGCGAAGACCGATCGCCCAGCCGTGCAGAGCCTCGAGCGCGAGAATCTTGAGAATCAGCAGGTCGAGCGTGCCCTGGACGCCATCCGACGGTTTGCTCATCTGTCCTCTCGGTTACCGAGACAATATGCCCCATTCTCCTCTCGGTAATCAAGTGGAGCACGCTTGGCTGACAGAGAAATCCTGGCGATCTGGCCAAAGCTCAGCCTTGACTCTCCACTCTGCCTACTGTACAGGTCCCAGCTGCTGACGCCGCCGCGATCGCGTCCCACACGGCCGCTCTCTCAGCGCAATAACAAAAGGGAGGGTTCAATGCCTGGAACCTCGTTCCGCCAATTGGCCACCGCAAGTCTCGCGTCGGCGCTTCTGGCAATCGGTCTGCCCGCGATCGCTACAGCCCAGACCGCGGCGGCGCCGCAGTGGGTGCGTTTCACGGTCGACACGGTCAAACCCGACATGGTGCAGGAATACGAGGGCTACAAGAAACAACTGGCGGCGGCCTACAAGAAGGCGGGACAGCCCGTCTACGCCGTGCTCACAAATTTCGCAGGCAACCGGAACGAGTACACGACGGTGGTCTTCGTGGCGAAGTTCGGCGACATGGATGGCCCGAACCCGATCGCCAAGGCCATGGGCGAGGAGGTATTCGCGAACGTGCTCCGCGGTATCAATCACTGCGTGTCGTCGTCAACCCGTTATTTTTCGCTGCCCTGGGACGACGTCACAATCGACAAGCCGGGTGCGACCGGCCAGTACTTTCTGCGCACCAGGATCCCGATTGCGACGGGCAAGAACGCGGATTACAGGGCCTATCTGAAGAACGAAATGAAGCCCGTCCTGGAAAAAGGCGGCGTCGCCTGGTATCGCGTCTCGAATCCGGTGTTCGGAGGCCCGGCCGGGACGGTTGAGACCATGCGGATGCTGAAGAATCTCGGCGAAATCGACGGCGGACCGATTCCGACGAAGGTTCTCGGAGCGGCCGGCGCCCAGGCCCTGGCCGCGAAGGCCCAGGGTCTCACTCGCGGCCCCGCGCAGAATACTCTCATGATGGTGCGGCCGGATCTCAGCCTGCTGCCAGCCCCGATGCCCGCGAAGTAACACGCCATGGGCGGCTCTCCAACGCGAGCCGCCCATTTCTTTCGAGCAATGACCTCGGAATCGCGTCGAGCCTGGGTCGCTACGGCGTTCGTCATCACCGTCCTGCTGCGCTCGAGCCCGGCCGCAGCGGACGAGGTCAGGGTCATGACGTCCGGCGCATTCACCGCGGCGTTTCTCGAACTCGCCCCTCGATTCGAGCAAGCCACCGGCCACCGGATCGTGATCGAGGCCACGTCGTCGGGCACGGGCACGACTTCGATCGCCGCCCGTCTGGAGCGCGGCGAGGCCATCGATGTGGTGATCATGGACAGCGATGCGCTCGAGCGCCTCATCGCGAACGGCCAGGTTCGCGCCGGCAGTCGCGTGGACCTCGCACGATCCGCGATTGGCATGGCCGTCCGCCGCGGCGCCCCGAAGCCGGACATCAGTACGGTGGACGCGCTGCGCCAGACCCTGCTCGACGCCAAATCGATCGCGTATTCTGCCAGCGTCAGCGGAACGTTCCTTTCGACGGAGCTGTTCCAGCGATTAGGCATCGCCGACCGCGTGTTGCCGAAGAGTCGCAGGATTACGGCCGAGCGTGTCGGAGCCGTTGTCTCGCGAGGGGAAGCGGAGATCGGCTTTCAACAGGTCAGCGAACTGCTGCCTGAACCGGGCATCGACTTCGTCGGGTCTCTCCCAGCGGGGGCGCAGCATCTGATGATCGTCGCGGCCGGCGTCGGCACTGCGGCACGGAATGCGGAGAGCGCACAGCGCCTCATCGACTTCCTCGCGTCTCCCGCAGCCGTTCCGACCATTGAGAAAACCGCGCTCGAACCACTGGCCGGTCGTCAGAAGGGCGACGCAAGAAACCCTTCGTTCAACCTGTCCTGCCAACGTCGAACCGCGGGTTCGTCGGCCACACGCTGAAGGCACTTCGGCGCGCGCGACTGACGTGTGCTGGATCGAACACCGGATGTGACCGCGGAGCCGGCATCATGACGCCACCGACAGGATCACCGCGGCCACACATCGTCGCCGCGCACGGGTCGCGTCACCGCTTCACACCGAGGTTCTCATGACCATCGCTCGAAACATTCTTCTCCTCAGCGCGCTGTCGATGTCGTCCATGCCGGTGCTCGCGCAGGCGCCATCCGAACGCCTGCCGGACAAGGACGTCAAGACGCTGATTGACCAGGTCGATAACGGCCGCGACAAGTTCGAGGGGAACCTCGACAACAAGGTCAAGAACTCCACGCTGCGGGGACCGCGAGGCGAGACAAGTGTCCCTGACTTCCTGCAGGACTATCAGGACAACACCAAGAAGCTTCAGGATCGGTTCAGCGACAACTATGCCGCCAGCACCGAGGTGGCCACCGTCCTCACACAAGCCGCGGCCATCGACAACTACATGCAAGGCACGCCGAGCGTCGTGAAGGGCCGCAGTGAGTGGGATCACGAGGCGTCGAGCCTCAAGCACCTGGCGGAAGCCTACGGCACCACGTTTCCCATGCCCGTTGGAGCCACACCCCGCCGGATGAACGACAAGGAAACCGCGGCCGCGGCCTCCGACATCGCCAAAGCGGCGGATCGCTTCAAGGACAATCTCGACAACGCCAGCACACTCACGAAATCCGACAAGGACGACGCCAAGAAGGATGTCGAACGGCTGATCAAGCACGCCGATGCCGTCAAAGACCGCACGAGCGACGGCAAGCCGGCGACGGCTGAAGTGCGGCAACTCGTCGATCAGGTGGCCAAGGTCCAGGCGTTCGTCGGCACGCATCAGATTCCCACGGCCATGGCGGACTGGGAATCCGTGCAGACCTCGCTCGACAAAGTTCGGCAGGCCTTCGGGATGGAGTAAGACGGCTTACGAGTTCTTGTCGCAACGGCGTCGAGGAGGTGTGCCATCATCAACAGAGCCTCCTGCTTCCTTGACGAGCGCTTTCCGATCGCTGATTCGCCGTCCCGCTTTCACGTGTGCCACCCTGGTGAGCTCGTGGGTGTGCCTCGGCTTCACGCCGTCACGCGCCGGGCTCGCCGCGCGTGACGGTACGCTTGCCGCCCTGGAAACGACGGCCTCCGACTCGAACAGTTTCCATCTCGGAACCGCCGCGAGCGCGTTCGGATGGGCGAGCGCGATCGCTGATTTCGATGACGATGGCGTCCCGGATTTCACGATCGCCGATCGCGTGGCCGACACCGGTGGCCCCGGCTACAACTACCGCATCCAGTTCTCGGTCGCCGGCCGCGTCACGCAAAGCGTTTCGTTCGAATCGCCTGTCGCCGCGCTGACCGTCGCCGTTCAGGACGTCGATCACGACCATCACCTCGACGTCCTCGTCCGCGAAGCCCCTTCCGCGATCGTGGACGCCGTGTGGCTCAACGACGGCCATGGGCGATTCGTCGAGAGTCCGATCAGACCCCCGAGCAGTACCTGGTTTGCCGATGTGACGCTGAGCGACCAGCCTGCAGCGCTCTCGCCTCCCCTCATCGTCTCTGATCGCATCGCGGCTCCACAGATCCGCCGGTCGGCCGCCCAACACCTCCAGGCCGGCAGCGCTGTCACGAACCGCAACGATCGCGCGACCGCGCCTTCCCTCACCGCTGCGACACCGTGTCGCGCTCCCCCTCCTCGCACGCGTTCCACGTCGTTCGTCTGATCTTCTTTTTTTGAGAGACCGCAGGATCGCGCCGCGGTCCGCGCTTTCTCGGAGTGGCGACTGATGAGGGTACGTACGCTCGCGGTTCTGACCGCGCTGGTCGTCGGTGCATCCACGAGTCTTCGGGGCCAGGAGTCGTTTCGAACGCTGTCGCTTGCCGACGCGGTCAGCGAGTCGTTGCAGCGCAATGCGTCCCTGCAGACCCAACGATTGAATCTGTCCATTGCCGATGCAGCAATCGTGACGGCCGGACTGCGTCCCAATCCGGTGATGTCGGGCGACGCCGACCATCTGGATCTGCTCGGAACCGGGTTCGACGACACCAACAACGCCGGGCCGCCGGAGTACGGCGTCCGCGTGGATTTTCCGATTGAACGCGGCAAGAAGCGCGATCTGAGGCTCGACGTCGCGCAAGTCGGACGCGACCTGGCCACCGCGCAGCTGGCCGACGCGATTCGGCGCCTGAGGATCGACGTCCTCGTCGCCAGCATCGACGTGCTCGAGGCCAAAGCGAAACTCGCGCTCGCGCGCGAAAACCTCGAAACCCTGCAACAGCTCGTCGATCTGAACCAGCGCCGGCTGACCAGCGGCGCCATTGCACCGCTCGAGGCCACGCGCTCCCGCGTGGCGATGCTGCAGTACCGCAGCAACGTGCGGACGGCGGAGCTGACACTCGCGCAGGCGCGACTTCGGCTGCTCCCATTACTCGGGGCCAGGCCCGGAGACCTGCCGGTCGACATCGACGATGTGCTGGCGGCGCGTCCGCCGGACACACCGCCGGTCCTGAGCGACCTGCAGGCGACGGCGCGCGCGAAGCGGCCCGACGTCCTCGCCGCCCGCGCCGACCAGGCGCGCAGCCAGGCCGACCTCCGGCTGCAGCTCGGGCAGGCCAAGATCGACTACACGGTCGGCACTGAATACCGGCGGCAGCAGGGCACCGCCGGCAAGGGCAACATGCTCGGGTTCTTCGTCAGCGCGCCGCTGCCGATCTTCAACCGCAACCAGGGCGAAATTGCGCGGGCGCAGGCCGACCAAGAGCGCACGCGGCAGTCCGCGGCGGCGGTCGACATCGACGTCAACACCGAAGTCGCGTCCGCCTTCCGCGAGTACGAGTCGTCGCGCCGCCTGCTCATCGAGATCGAGCAGGACCTGCTCGAACCCGCCCGCAGCGCGCGGGCCGGCACGACCTACACATATCAAGCGGGCGCCACCTCACTGCTCGACGTGCTGGACGCCCAGCGAGCCTTCAACGACACCATGGACAGTTATTACACGGCGCAAGCCGCCTATCGTCGCGCCGAGGCCAAGCTCGCGCTCGTTGCCGGCGAGGAGGTGGCGCGATGAGAGCCACGATGAGAACTTGGTTGTTGGTTGTTGGTTGTTCGGTTGTTATTGGTTGTTCGCTTGTTGTTGGTTGTCGGTCGGCCGCAACGCCCGCCGACGCGGCGACTCGATCGGCGGACGAAGCGAAGTCGAGACCCTCCGGCTCTCTGCCGCAGGCCGGGCGCGTCAAGCTGAGCGCCGAACAGATCGCGCAGGTAAATGTCGAAACGTTGGAGGCCCGGCCGCAGACCGACGTGATCAACGCGACGGGCACGGTGGAATTCAACGGCGATCGCACCTCACGCATCCTGCCGCCCGTGTCCGGGCAGGTGCAGAACCTCCGCGCCAACGTCGGCGACACCGTGCATCAAGGCGACGTGCTCTTCGAGATCAGCAGCCGCGACGTCACCGTCGCGATCGGCGATCACCTGTCGAGCCACAAAGATCTGGACCTGTCAGAGAAAACCTACGTGATGACGAAGGATCTCTTCGAGCATCAGGCCGCGTCACGGATTGCGCTGCAGCAGGCGGAAAGCGAGCTGGCCAAGAACCGCCAGAGAGTGCAGCAGACCGAAGAAGTGCTGCGCGTCCTCGGCGTGGACGTCGCGATGGTCGATGGCGGCGACCACGTCCCGTCGCGCATCCAGGTGCGCGCGCCAATCGACGGCACCGTCATCGAACGGAGCGTCACGAACGGCCAGTTCGTAGGCTCCGACACCGCGCCGCTCCTGACGCTCGCCGACGTGTCGAGCGTCTGGGTCACCGCGGACGTCTTCGAGCGCGATCTCCGCAAGGTCGCGGTCGGACAGAAAGCGGACGTCACGGCAACGGCCTATCCCGACGAGCGATTCAGCGCCGAGGTCAGCCGCATCGGGTCAACGGTCGACGCCCAAACCCGAACGGCGAAAGTACGCTTCCTCGTGCTGAACACGGGCCGGCGGTTGAAGCCGGGCATGTTCATCAACGCTGCGCTGCAGCTGGCCGCCACCGGCGACGCCCTGACCGTGGCGACGACGTCGCTGTTCGTCGAAGAAGGCCGCAACTACCTCTATCTCGAAGTCCAGCCAGGAGTGTTCGAGCGCCGCGAAGTAACAACCGCGGCCGGCGGCTCGGAACGGGTCCGCATCACGAGCGGACTGGCCAGGGGCGATCGCATCGCCGCAAACAACGTCCTGCTGCTGCGCCAGCTCGAAGCGGACTCGACGCCGCAATGATTCGGAGAATCGTCTCGACCTCGCTGCACCAGCCGGTGCTGGTCATCCTGCTCCTCGTCCTCTTCGTCGGCGCCGGCGTCGCGGCGTTCCGGTCGTTGCCGGTCGAAGCGTTTCCCGACGTCACCGACGTCCAGGTGACCGTCATCTCGCTGTTTCCGGGGCACGCGCCCGAGGAAGTCGAGAAACAGGTCACGGTGCCGCTCGAGATCGAGTTGAGCGGGCTCCCGAACGCCGTGCGGATGTTCTCGCACACGCAGTTCGGGCTCTCGTACATCATCCTGACGTTCGACGACAACGCCAACGACTACTTCGCACGGCAGCAGGTGCTCGAACGTCTGCAAGGCGTCGAACTGCCGAGCGGCGTCCAGCCGCAGCTGGCGCCGCTCTCCACTGCGATCGGCGAAATCTATCGATATCGCGTCGCCGGCAAGGGCCTGTCCGCCACGGACCTTCGCACGCTGCAGGACTGGGTCGTCAGCCGGAATCTCCGTCTCATACCCGGCGTCGCCGACATCGTCAGCTTTGGCGGGTTCATCAAGCAGTACCGAAGTGACGGTCAACACCGCACAGATGAAGTCGTACAACGTGACGCTGCAGCAGGTCTTCACGGCGCTCGGGCGCGGCAACGCGAATGCGGGCGGCAGCTTCATGGAGCACGGCGAGCAGCAGTACCTCATCCGCGGCATCGGCATGCTGCGCTCCGGCGACGACATCGGCGACATCGTCGTCGCCGAACGCAACGGAACGCCGCTGCTGATTCACGACATCGCGTCGGTACGTGTCGGCGCCGTTCCCCGACAGGGCATCGTCGGTCAGGACGACGATGACGAGATCGTGTCGGGCATTGTGCTGATGCGCAAGGGCGAGAATCCGTCGGACGTCCTCAAGGCCGTCAAGGAACGCGTCGCGGTGCTGAACGCCTCGATTCTCCCGAAGCCCGCGCAGATCATGCCGTTCTACGACCGGACGACGCTGATTGACACGACGCTCTCGACGGTCTTCCGCAACCTGCTGGAAGGCGCCCTGCTCGTGACGATCGTGCTGTACATCTTCCTGGGTAATCTTCGCGCCGCCGGCATCGTCGCGATCATCATTCCTCTCTCGCTCCTGGCCACGTTCATCGGGCTCCGGATTCGAGGCATTCCGGCGAACCTGCTGTCGCTCGGCGCGATGGACTTCGGCATCATCGTCGACGGCGCCGTGATCGTCCTCGAAAACATCTACCGGCGGCTGTCCGAGCATCACGATCGCCATCGCGTGGCCAAGGCGGAGATCCTGGATGCAGCCGTGGAAGTCGGTCGGCCGACCGTGTTCTCGATGCTCGTGATCATCATCGCGCACTTGCCGATCTTCACCTTGCAACGCCACGAAGGCCGGATCTTCGCGCCGATGGCCTATACGGTCGTGTCCGCGCTGATTGGATCGCTGCTCTTCTCGCTCACGCTCGTGCCGCTCCTGAGCCTCTTCCTGCTGTCGGGTTCGCACGGCGAAGAAGACAACTTCGTGATCCGCACGTGTAAGCGGATGTACGAACCAATTCTGCGCGCCGCACTGGCCAGACGCCGCGCCGTCCTCGCCGGCGCCGTCGTCGTGCTGCTGGCGAGCCTCGCACTGGTACCGAAGCTCGGCACAGAATTCCTGCCGGAACTGAACGAAGGGTCGATCTGGATCAACATCATGCTGCCGGCCGGCATTTCCGTCTCCGAAACGTCGCGGCAGCTGGCGCGGATCCGAAAGACGATCCGTCAGTTTCCCGAGGTGTCCACGGTCATTTCAAAGTCCGGACGGCCGGAAGACGGGACAGATCCCAAGATGATCAACATGGCGGAGCTGCTGGTCGCGGTCAAGCCGGCCGACCAGTGGCGTCCGCACGTCAGCAAGGAGCAGCTCGTCGATCAGATGAACACGGCTCTCCAGGCGATTCCTGGCATCGAACCGAGCTTTTCACAGCCCATCCGCGACAACGTCCTCGAGAGCATTTCACAGATCGACGGACAGATCGTCATCAAGACGTTCGGCGATGACACTGTTGTGCTGCGCCGGCTTGCGAACGAGATCTTGAAATCGATCTCATCAGTGCCCGGTGTCGCGCGCGCCTTCGTGGATCGCGGCGGTCAGGTACCCCAGCTGCGGATCGAGATCGATCGTGCCCGTGCGGCCCGTTATGGATTGAATGTCGCCGACGTCGATGACGTCATCGAGACCGCGCTCGGTGGCAAAACCGCCACCGAGCTCTGGGAGGGCGAGCGGCGTTTCACGGTCGTGGTCCGGCTCGCCGACGAAGAGCGGCGCGATGCCGACGCCATTCGCGGCATCCTCGTGGACACGCCGAGCGGTCTGCGCATTCCGCTTTCCGAGGTCGCACGCGTGTCGGTCGGGAGCGGCAGCATGAACATCGCCCGCGAGTCGGGCACGCGCGTGGCGGCGATCGGCGTCTTCATCCAGGGCCGCGACATGGGTGGCATCGTGAAGGACATGCAGCAGGCCGTCGCCGCGAACGTGTCGATGCCGACCGGCTATTACGTCCGCTGGGGCGGTGAGTTCGAAAATCAGGAGCGGGCGATGGCGCGCCTCAGCCTGATCGTTCCGATCAGCATCCTGCTGATCTTCGTGCTGCTGTTCAACGCGTTCGGATCGGTGAAGCACTCCGCGCTCATCCTGATCAACGTGCCGTTCGCGCTCATCGGCGGCATTCTGGCGCTCTACATCACCGGCATCCACCTGAGCGTTTCGGCCGCGATCGGCTTCATCGCGTTGTTCGGCCAGGCCGTCCTGAACGGCGTCGTGATGGTGAGCTATTTCAACCAGCTGCGGCGGACGGGCGTCGGCGCGCATGACGCCGCCGTGCGCGGTTCACTCGTACGTCTCCGCACGGTGCTGATGACCACGCTGCTGGCGATGCTCGGACTGACGCCGATGGCACTCTCGCACAGCATCGGATCGGAAGTGCAGCGGCCGCTCGCGACGGTCATCATCGGCGGGTTGTTTTCAGCCGCGATTCTGACGCTGATCGTGCTGCCGGCACTCTACGTCACGGTCGAACGGCATCCACCTCATGCGGTTGAATGACGCACTCCACGCATTGCGGATTGGATGTGATTCAGTCGGAGCGCGAGGCTTCAGCCGAGCGTCAGACCACGTGCCGCAACCTCCTCAGCGGACGCCGTTCAGGACGGACGCGTTGTGGAGCGCGACGCCGGCCATGACGCCGTTGGCGATCGCCATCACGGCAATCGCCTGGGCCCGCCGATGCGATCGCCACAAACGCTCGGAGGCGACAATGGAGGCGGCGGTCACTCCGCCTTTGATCGCCCACATCGCGGCGGCGTTGCGCGATGGACCCGCCATCATCGGATTGACTTCCGCTCCACCGATGCCCACGCCGCGCAGCGTGTTGGCGGCGTCGTACCCCTGGAGCACAGCGTAGCTGCCGTAAAGGATCGGCAGCGCGACACCGCGAGACGGCGCTTCGAAATCCGCGGGCATGCGCACAACCTCGATCTTCGGCGTTGTCACGGTCGCACTGGCGGTAACCTGGGCCGCAGGCGCGTCGTCGGCTGACGACTTCGACGGACCGATCGGATCGGACGCGAACGCCGGCGTCGCCAGCAGGCTCACAACGACAAGGGGGAGCATGGTTCGGAGAGACATCGTCGTCCTTTCGTTGAACCGGGCGAAGTGCATGACGAACGCCAGAATCGGGACTCGTCTCCGATTTCTGCAATGCGTTCAACCTGAGCGACTTACAGAGTTGTCGCCGCGCGCCGGGCATGCCGGTGTGCGGCAACGGCCATGTGCGGTCCCAGCTCCTGTGCGGATGGGATGCAGTCAGGCCGCGATGTTAACATCCCGATTCCGATGAGCACATTCCTCGCGGCTGTCGTTCAGAACGCGCCGGTTGTCTTCGACGCGGCGAAGACGCTCGAAAAGATACACCAGTTGTCGACGGAAGCCGCGGTCGCCGGTGCGCGGTTGGTCGTGTTCCCGGAGGCTTTTGTCTCCGCCTACCCCAAGGGCCTGGATTTCGGCGCTCGCATCGGATTGCGGTCGGCCGAGGGCCGAGACGTCTTCAAGCGCTATTTCGACAGCGCGATCACCGTGCCGGGTCCCGCCACGGAATCGCTCGGCCGCACGGCGAAAGCGGGCGGGATCTATCTCGTCGTGGGCGTGATCGAACGCGAGATGGGCACGCTGTACTGCACGGCGTTGTTCTTTGCGCCCGACGGCACACTGCTCGGCAAGCATCGCAAGCTGATGCCGACGGCGATGGAGCGCATCATCTGGGGATTCGGTGACGGATCGACGATGCCGGTCTTCGACACCGCGATCGGCAAGCTCGGTGCGGTCATCTGCTGGGAGAACTACATGCCGCTTCTGCGGATGTCGATGTACGCAAAGGGCATCGAGCTCTATTGCGCGCCGACGGCCGACGACCGGGACACGTGGCTGTCAACGATGCAGCACGTCGCGCTCGAGGGGCGATGCTTCGTGCTGTCTGCGTGTCAGCATTTGCGTCGTGCCGACTGCCCCGCCGACTACGCGGCCATCCAAGGCAATGATCCCGACACCGTTCTGATGCGCGGCGGAAGCGTCATCGTGGGACCGCTCGGGCAGGTGCTCGCAGGCCCGCTCTTCAACCAGAACGGCGTGCTGCTGGCGGAAATCGACCTCGGCGAGGTCGCCCGATCCAAGTACGACCTCGACGTCGTGGGCCACTACGCCCGCCCCGACATTTTCCGGCTCCACGTCAACACGAGCCCGCTGCCGCCGGTCGTCGAGGACTGAACGACCGCGGTCAGAAAATGAACTTCACCGCCAGCTGCATGACCCGGGGATCCAATGCCGACGTGATGGTACCGAACGCGCCGACACCGGCCACCGCGGCCGGCGCATTGAACTGCGTCGTGTTCAGCAGGTTGAAGATCTCCCATCGCAGTTCGACACCGGTCCCGTGCCCTGTCTGCACGCGCCGCATCAGCGCGAAATCGACGTTGCGATAAGACGGTCCGCGAACCGGGTTGCGCGACGCCATGCCCAGCGTGAACTGCGGGGCGATGGTGAACGCCGCCGTGTTGAACCACTGCGTCGGCGTTCGTTGATCCGCCGGCAGCGTCGGGTCGCCCACGAGATTCGGCCGCTGGGTGCCGTAGCCCGCAAATGAGTTGAAATTCGTCGTCTGCGTGACGGCAATGGGGACGCCAGACTCCAGCGTCACGATCGACGTCACTGTCCAGTCGTTCGCGATCGCGCCGAGGATGCCGTTCAGCTTTTGCGCTCGACCCTGGCCGGCCGGCAAATCCCACACGATCGACCCGACGAAATAGTGCGGGATGTCACCGGTCGAGTAATCCCGCTCGAGCGTCCGATTGAAGCTGTCCGCCACAGGGTAGTTCGCAATCGGGCCCGTGAGGATCGATGCGTCGAACACCGACGAGGCGTCGTCCATCAGCTTCGATCGGGTGTAGCTGGCGCTGTACATCAGCCCGCCCGACATCCGTTGCGAGAAACGGAACTCAACGCCCTGATAGAACGTTGTCCCGACGTTGTTGCGATACAAGCTGACGGTCTGGTACGCCGGATACGGTTTCAGCAGCTGCGCGCGTGAAATCGTCGGATCGCCAAGCGTCGATGAGCGTGGGATGATGCCGAAGTACGGATTCGGGACGGTTTGCAGGAGGGTATTGCCGAGCGCGAGCTGATCCACGCTCAGCTGATTGAGGTTCGTGTCGGGAATGCCGACGTGCACGATGTGCGAGCCGACATAGGCGACCTCGAGCGACGTGTTCTTCGTGATTTCGCGCTGGACCGACGCATTCCATTGCTGCGCGTAGCCGGAACCCACGCTGCGATCGACAGCGAAGACGCCCTGGCCCAGGCCGGCATCGGGTGTCAGGCCGATCGGCGTCACGCTGGGGCCGGTCGCCAGCACGAATGCCGGATTCACGCTGTCCAGCGTCCGCTGCGTCGTCGTCTGCAGGAACGGGAACGACGGCGTCGTGAACGGAGTGGTGATGCCCGCCATCTCGACCCAGATGAGGCCGTACCCTGTGCTGACGACGGTTTTGTCCGTCACGCGGCCGACGAGACCCATTCGCGGTCCGAAATTCGACGTGTGCAGTTCCCGTGCACTCTCCGGCGTGCCATTCTGTCCGGCGTACTCGAGCTGCTGCGTGTGGAGGTTGAAGAAGGCCGTCTGATTGTTGACTTCCGTGGACGGGAAGTTGAGCGTGTACCGCAGTCCGGGATTCAACGTCCATCGATCGGAGATTCTCCAGTCGTCCTGGACGAAGAACTCCATGAAGTGAGCGCGCTCGCGAATCTGCTGCTGCTGAAGATCGATGCTGAACGTTTGTACCTGGCCAAGGAGGAAGCTGGCGAGCGGGGTCCCCGTCGTGGTCGCGGTCGAGCCCGGAAGATTGGTGAAGAGGTTGCTGAAGGTGAACTGGCCCGTCGGCGACGGTGGCTGAATCACGTTCAGCCGCTCCCAGCGCCAGTCCAGCCCCATCTTGAACGTGTGGCGGCTCTTCACCCAGGTCAACGAGTCGGCAATCTGCAACACGCCCGTGGCGAAGTCGGAGGCTGTGTTGATCGGTGAGCCAAGCTGCTGATAGCCGCCGATCAGAAATGTCGGCAAGGTGTTCGGGAATTGCGCGTTCGACGGGATGCCGGGGATCTGCAGCGCCGAGCCTGCCGAGGTCGCGAGCTGCGCCGCGCTCCGGGTCACGCCGCGCGACGTGTCCCCGAACCGCATCTCGTTGAGGACATGGCTGGAGAACACGTGCTGATAATTCGACGCGAACGACCACGCCGTCGTGTCCTGCGGCCCGAGCGTGCCCGTCGTCACGCCGCTGCCGTCAGGCAATGGGGTCACCGGGATGAAACCGTCGCGGAAGTACGAAAGACGGCCGAACGCCGAATCCCTGTCAGCAAACCTGTGATCGATTCGCGCGTCCCACTGATCCTGGTTGTCGACCTCGCCGGCCGTACGGCGATAGTTGTTCGTGGTGCCGGCTGACGTCGGAAGCGGGTACCGCTGCAGCAGGCTGAGCGCCACGGGATCGATTCGGCCAGCTGGAATCGTGTTGTTCGCAAACGGCGTGCGGGAGAAGCCACCACCGGGAAGTGCGACCGTCGTGGCCGGATCGTAAATGGTCGGCACCCGACCCGCGATCGCTTCCGTGAAAATACCCTGGCGCTGAAGCAGGGTCGGGACCGGGGACGTGATCGTGCGATCGATGTCCTGCCGCTGGGCCTGATAATCCACCCAGAAGAACGTGTGATCTCTGGCGATCGGTCCGCCAAACGTGCCGCCGAACTGGTTGCGGCGGTACTTCGGCTTCTCGGTATTGGCGGTCTGAAAATAATTCGTCGCGTTCAGCGTTTCATTCCTGACAAACTCGAAGCCGTTGCCGTGGAAGGCGTTGCTGCCTGACTTGGTCGTCAGGTTGATGACGCCACCGTTGAAGCGGCCGAACTCCGCCGGCGGGCTGTTGGTTTCAATCTTGAACTGGTCGATGGCGTCGACGATGGGGAAGAACGCCACCTGGCCGGGTTCGGGCTGCAGCACCGAGATCCCGTCGTAGAGATATTCGTTGGTGCGCGGTCGTCCGCCGTTGATGCGCGGCAGCTGCGAGTTCGGAGGCAGCGCGACGCCCGGCGCGAGCGACGCGAGCGTGATGTAGCTGCGGCCGTTCAGGGGCAGCTGAACGATCGGCTGGCTGTCCACGACGAAACCGAGGCTCGCCGTCTCGGTGCGAAGCGGCTGCGCGTCTGCGACGACCGTCACCTGCTCACTGACGGTGCCGACGGCCAGGTCAAAGTCTACGCGCGCCTTCTCGCCGGTCGACACGCGAATCCCTTCGCGGCAAAACGGCTTGAAGCCATTCAGCGCGACGTCCACTCGATACTCGCCAGGACCGAGGCCCGACAAGGTGTAGGCGCCCTCGTTCGTCGAAACAGTGACCCGGCTGACGTTGGTGGAGACATCGGTCACCGTCAGAGTCGCGCCAGGGACGGTGGCACCTGCCTGGTCTCTGACCAGCCCGGTGATTTCACCGGACGAAACTTGCGCGTTGGTGGCGGCGGAAAGGCCGAAGAGCAACGCGGCCGCCAGGAACGCCCGGAGCGTCTGGACATGCTGGACAGGCGTCTGTGAGTGCATGTATATCCGCAGAACTGTAGTCCGTGTCTAATCAATATTCAAATCGCACTGAATCGATTCAAATCGACTCGTGTATAATCGGCTGCAGACGTCTGGAGCCATGCCGAACACGCTGAGATCCTGGCGGCGCCTGAGCGCCATGCTCGCGCTGGCCGCTCTCCTCGTCACGCCTGCGCACGCGCGAGGCCAGTCGGTCGCGGTGGCCGCCGCGTCGGACCTGCAGTTCGCGATGCCTGCGCTGGCCGCGCAGTTTGAAAAGGAGACCGGCCATGCGGTGAAGGTGACGTTCGGGTCGTCCGGCAACTTCTTCACGCAGATCCGGAACGGCGCGCCGTTCGATGTCTTTCTCTCCGCCGACGTGCGCTACCCGCGTGAGCTCGAAGCGGCCGGTCTGGTGGATCGCGGAGGGGTGTACACCTACGCGACGGGTCGGATCGTGCTCTGGGTGCGGAAGGACACGGGACCCGACCTGACGCGTGGCCTCGCCGTCCTTGCTGACGCCGGAGTCAGGCGTGTCGCCATCGCCAATCCGGCACACGCGCCGTACGGACGGGCCGCCGTCGCGGCGTTGGAGCACGCCGGCGTGTATCCAGCGGTCCGCGACAAGCTGGTCTTCGGCGAAAACGTATCGCAGGCGGCGCAGTTCGCGCAAAGCGGCAACGCCGACGCCGCCGTCGTGGCACTGTCGCTGGCGCTCGCACCCGCCATGAAAGACGCCGGCCGCTACGTCGACATTCCGCCCGGTTTCCATCCGCCCATCGAACAAGGCGCGGCGGTCATCCGGACCTCGACAGAGAAGGCCATCGCCGCGCGGTTCGTCGACTACCTCAAGCAGCCGTCGGCCCTGGCGATCCTTGAATCCTACGGCTTCGGCATCCCGCGGGCTGTCGCCCGCTGAACGGGCATCTGTCCCTGATACACTCCGCCGTCGTGGACTGGATCGCCATTCTCCTCACGTTGAAGCTCGCGATCGTCGTCTGCGTCATCCTGATGACGATCGCGCTGCCAGTTGCGTACTGGCTGGCGTTCACGCCGTGGCGGTGGAGATTCATGGTCGAAGCGGTGGTTGCGCTCCCCCTCGTGCTGCCACCCACGGTGCTCGGGTTCTATGTCCTGCTGGCGCTCGGCTCGCGCAGCCCGATCGGGCGCGTGTGGGCCACGTGGACCGGTCACCCGCTTGCGTTCACGTTCGAAGCGCTGGTGATAGCGTCCATTCTTTACAGTCTGCCGTTCGCCGTTCAGCCGATGGCCTCGTCGTTCTCTCAGGTTGATCGAAATCTGCTGGACGCCTCCGCCACGCTCGGCGCCGATCGATTGCGGACCTTCAGACGCGTCGTGCTGCCTCTTTCAATCCACGGCGTCCTCGCGGCTGCGGTCCTTTCGTTCGCTCACACGGTCGGCGAATTCGGCGTGGTGCTGATGGTAGGTGGGAACCTTCCAGGCGTGACCCGAACCGTCTCGATTTCGATTTACGACGACGTGCAGAGCATGAATTTCGCGTCTGCGAACCAGACGGCGCTTGCGCTTCTGCTCTTCTCGTTCGCCGTGCTCGCGCTCGTCTACTCGCTGATTCGACGCCCCTGGGCGGTTGCCGCGATTCAATGACGCTCGCGGTCAGGATTCGCAAGAGGCTGACGCCGTCCTTCGCGCTGGACGTGCGGTTCTCTGCTCTGCCGGGCGTGACCATCCTCTTCGGCGCCTCGGGGTCGGGAAAGACGACGGTCCTGCGCTCGGTGGCGGGCCTGCTGCGGCCGGACGAGGGCACGATTGCCATCGGCGATGCGATTGTCTTCGACACCGATTCCGGCACCGATCTCTCGCCGTCCAGCCGCGGATTCGGTTTCGTTTTCCAGGATCTCGCGCTCTTTCCGCACCTGACCGCCGGGCAGAACATCGGCTACGGGCTCTTCGCGCTCGGCCGTGACGAACGAGGTGAGCGCGTGTCGCGGATTGCGGCGGCCTTCCATCTCGAAGTCGTCATGAATCGCCGGCCCGGCGAAATCTCGGGCGGACAACGGCAACGCGTCGGTCTGGCGCGGTCGCTCGTCACCAACCCGCGAGCGCTGCTCCTCGACGAGCCGCTGTCGGCGCTGGACCACCACACGCAATCACGGATTATCGAGGACCTGCGGCTCTGGAACGCCGCGCACCGGATTCCGATCCTCTACGTCACGCACTCGCAGCGCGAGGTGTTCGCCCTCGGCGATCGCGTCGTCGCGCTGCACGACGGCGCGATCGTCGCCGACGGCGCTCCGGAGAGCGTCATGAACACGCCGGAGACCGAGACGATGGCCAGCCTCGCGGGGTTCGAAAACGTCTTCGATGCCGTCGTCGAGCAGCGGCTCGAGTCGGCAGGTGTCATGCGGAGCCGCATTGCAGGGACGCCCGTCGAACTCGAAGTTCCACTCGGCCCCGCGCGTGAGGGCACGCCCATTCGCGTCGCCATTCGCGCGGGCGACATTCTCCTCGCGACCGAGCCGCCGCGCGGCCTGAGCGCTCGCAACATCATGCCCGGCCGCATCGTCGCGCTTGTCACCGAGCACTCGCAGGTCAAGCTCACGGTCGACGTCGGCATCGGGATTCACGCGGCCGTGACGCCGACGGCTCGCGACACGCTGGGCTTACGCGTCGGTGAAACGGTCTGGGTGATCATCAAGACGCACTCGTGCCGCGTCGTTTCCACGCTATGATCGCGACCGAACCTCGGAGTCTGCACGTACCATGTCACTGCTGACGGTCAGAGCGGCGGCGGAACGGCTCGGCATCGGCTACTCGACGCTCAAACAGTGGATTTACCAGGGCCGCATCCGCACGACGAGCACGCCTGGAGGGCATCATCGGATTGCGGATGCCGAAGTCGAACGGCTCATCGCCGGCCAGACGCCGGTCCGCCGGCGCGATTCGCGGTCCGGCGCCCGGCCCACCGGCCTGATCATCGCGCTCAGCGGACGGAATCGCCTGCGCGGCTTTGTCGAGGAAGTCCGAATCGACGGACTGCTGGGCCAGGTCAGGCTGCGAATCGGCGATCAGGTGCTCACAGCGGTCATCACCAGCGACGCCCTTCAGGAGCTCAAACTCCGCCGTGGAGACGATGCGCTGGCCATTATCAAGTCCACTGAGGTGATGATCGCGCGCGAGGCCGACGCAGTGGAAAAGCCGCGCCGCCGGGCCGCTCAGTCACCCAGAAGGCGGCGCCGCTCGGCACGCATCACCTCGTAGCACTCGCACGCGGCCCCTTCGAGACCGTCACGATCGCGAACGACGATGTGGGCGCGGCCGTGCTCGATCAGCCCCCGCGAGTCGAGCGACCCCAGCGCGACCGTGACGCTTTCCCGGCGGACGCCCATCATGTGCGCCAGTTGGTCATGCGTCAGCGGGAGCTCGACCGACGCCAGCAGGTTGCTGGCCTCGAGTAGCCACCGCGCGCAGCGGCGATGCGCCGGATGAAACGCAATGCACGCGGCCGAGGTGACGCAGCCGGCGTTCATGAGGTGCGCGTGACGGCCGAGCATCCGCGCAAGCAGCGGTTCGGCCGAGATCTGGGCGCGCAGCGACACCATCTCCACTCGCGCGGCTTCACCCCGCACGCGAACGACGCCGTCGAAAGGCATGTCGTCGAGGCCGTCGGCGACCATGTTGGCGCCCACCACGCCGTCTCGACCGATGAGTCCGACGTCCATGGCTTCGCCCGACCGCACGGTGGTCACGAGCGAGACGAGTCCTGATTCAGGGAAGTACGCCGCGCGCGCGGGCGTTCGAGCGCTGAAGAGCAGCTCGCCGACGCACAGCGATACCGTTCGAATATGCGCGGCGAGGCGATCCTGGACGCCACGCGGAAGCTGCGCGAGCAGCCGGTTGCGGGTGGACGTCACGTCCTCTGCAGTCTGCCACGAAACCAACCGCTTCCGTACGGCATCTAACAGACATACGCGTTGACGTACGGCACTGTGGGGATGATCGTGATGGATGACCAACTGCTGCGGCGCATCAGAGGCGAGTTCACGGAGATGCCCGGACTGTTGCTGACATTAGCGCAGGCCAAGCGACTCTGGCACCTCGACGAGCGCACATGTGTGGCGGCTCTGAAGGCCCTGGTCGAATCCCACTTCCTCGTTGAGCGTCGTAACGGCAGCTTTACGCGTGCCGCCGAAGGCCAGTTCGAGGTCCGCTCGACGATGGCCCGGGCGCACCTGCCGAAGATCCCCCGGGCGTCCTAGCTCGGCCGCGTTGGCACAGCGCCCGTCGCGAGGCCGCAGACCTCTCCAATCCGCAATCCGAATTCCGCAATCCGCAATGGAGCAACCCCGCCCGTCCCTGCGGCACACTTGCTTGCGCGAGAGGCCGCACATGAATCGACGAGCGTGGCTCGCTCTGGTGATCGGTGGATCGACGGGCGCCCTGACGGCAGTGGCGACAACGAAACAGACGGCGGGACAGGCCGGGCGCCCGCTCAAGGACGTCGTGGCCGACGCCGAGCGAGGGTTCGCCGGCGCCATGGCGGCGCGCGACCTCAACGCGTTCGCGTCCCATGTATCAGCGGAAGCGGTGTTTTTCAGTAACGCCGACGGCACGCAGGTGTTGAAGGGAAAAGCGGCGATCGTGGAGGGATGGAAACGATTCTTCGACGGTCCGGCAGCACCGTTCTCCTGGACGCCAGACACCGCGCAGGTGCTCGACTCGGGAACGCTGGCGATGACGACAGGCCCGGTGCGCGATCCCAAGGGCCAGGTTACGGGGCGCTTCAGCTCCGTCTGGCGGCTCGAACCGGACGGCAAGTGGCGGGTGATCTTCGATCGCGGCTGCTCGTGCGCCTGCGCCTGATCGATGACGGTCTGACTCGCGCCGTCACTGACGAACGGAGCGCGAGGCTTTAGCCGAGCGGGGGGCTATCCGATCGACGCGAGCGTGTAGCCGCGCTCCTGCGCTCGCGTCACGGCGACGATCCCTGCCGGAACAAAGTGGCCGGGTGCCACTGTGTTCGCCGCCAGCTCATCGAACACATCGTCGGCTTTCGTGCCGAACGCGTTGGCAATGATGCGCGTGTACGCGCGCGTTGTCAGTCGGCAGACCGCCAGCTGCACACCACCTTTCCCAAGCCGGGTGAGCTGTGACGCGTAGACGTTGACGGTCGGCGGCTGGCTGGTCTTCGGATCCACGAACTTCATGCGGTCGGAGAACTGCCTGCCATACTTCGCCCACATCGCGTCGTTGAAGGCAAACGGGGCGGTCTGATGGCGAACGGTGACGATGACCGCGATGTCTTTGTCGCCGAGCTCGTAGGCATCCTTGTTGACGCTCACGTAGTTGCCGGCAAAGCCCACCGCTTCGCCGAACATCCCGGACATGAACGTGTCGAAGATGACGCGATGCTTCCCAGGCAGCTCGTCGAACCAGTCGTCCTGGGCGTGGCGCGCGGGCTCGAAGGCTGATGCCGCCGCGGGAGGTGACGCGGGCGATTCCGACGCCGCCGCACCGACGAACGCCGTCGCACCGGTCAGCCCGGTCAGCCTTGTAAGAAACGATCGTCTCAGCATGGGCCGATTGTCGCACGCGGGAAGGCTGACGAGAACCTCTGTATGATCCGCGTCTGCGCCGCCTTCCCCTTCTCGTCGCAGCGCTCTCCGCGGTCCTCGTTGTCGCGTTGGCTGGCCGCTTCTTCTCCCATGATCCTCGGTGGCAGCCGGCCGTGCGCACAGTGGCTGCCGGCCCGTCTCCGGGAGCTCTCGGCCGCGGCGGGCGACGCGCGGGAAACGAGCGCGGTCGCGTTACCGGACTACAGTCTGGAAGATCACTGGCAGCACGGCGACGCGTCACGCGCCATCGGACGTGGCGGTTGGACGTTCGTCGTTCTCCAACAGGGGCCGTCCGCGCTTCCGGAGTCGCGCGTGCTGCTCGTGGACTACTCGCGCCGCTTTGATGCGCAGGTTCGCGCCGCGGCGGCCGCACGCCGCTCTACATGGTGTGGCCGGCCGATCGCAGGTGTAGCGACTTGCCGGGAGTCAGCGCCTCGTATGCGGCGGCGGCGGTCAGCGGTATGTTGCTGCGATGACGGCACCACAGCGTGCCCGGAGTATCCCACCAATCATGCGGTGCTCCCTGGTTCGTTGCTTCGTGTCTCCGTGGCCGCTCCCGTAATGCGGTTTCCCCAATTACCGCCGCCGATGGAGGAACACGCGACCGCCCGCCGCCATCATGGCCGCGATGCCTGCGCAGACGATGAAGACGAGCCGCACGCCCAGATGGTCGGCCAGGTAGCCTGACAGCACCAGACCCAGAATCTGCGCGCAGAACGCGACTGAAATGTTCGTGCTCGAGACGCGACCGATCATGTCGTGCGGTGTTTCGCGCTGCAGGAGCGTCTGCGCAGGCACCATGATGGCCGAAAACGCAAGGCCGATCGTGAAGGTCGCGACGAGCGCCGCCGCCGCGTACGGCAGGCCTCCGAGAATCAGCGCGCCGAGGCCGATGCCCCCGAGCCCCGAGAGCACGAGCGTATCGTCACCGAACCTGCCGACCAGCTTCCGGATCACCTGCGTGCCGAGGAGCATGCCGAAGCCCACCATGCCGCTCACGAAGCCGAACAGGCGCGCGCTCGCATGCAGTGAGTCGCGCACATGGATGGCGATCAGCGGACCAAAACAGCCGATCGTGAAGAGACCGGCGGCCATGGCCAGCACCACGAACAGGACGGCCGCATGGTGAAAGATGAATTGAACACCCTGCCGCATATCGATCCAGATCTTGTGGATGCGATTCGACGATGAATCCTGGACGGCCGTCGTCGCCGGCGGTCGTCGGATGACGACCGACGCGATGAGCATCGCCGACAGGACGAAACTCAACACGTCCACGCCGTAGCAGACACTCGGACCCAAGCTGGCCACGATGGCGCCGGCTGCGCTCGGACCGATCACGCGGCTGCCCATGAACGCGATCTGCATGAGGGCATTCGCCGAGATGAGCCCGGTCGGCGGCACGTGCGTGCGGATGGTCACCTGCTGCGCCGGGCCGAAAAACGCGGACACGCAGGCGAGCCCCGCCAGCACGAAGTAGACCTGCCAGACGTTCGCAGCCGGGATCAGCAGGAGCGCGAGAACCGCGCGAATGACGTCGCTGGCGATGAGCGTGGGCTTGAGCGGCCACCGATCGACGAACACGCCGGCGATCGGGCCGACGAACACGATCGGAAGCATGTACGCGATCTGCACGCCGACAATCTGTCGCGGGGTGCCGTGCATGGCGAAGGACACGACGGCGATCACCGCGAACAACGCGAGAAAGTCGCCAAACAGGCTGATGAGCTGCGCGTACCAGACCCGCCGCATGACGACGATGCCGAGAACGTCCCGAAACGACATCGGCATCGCTGGGGCTGTCGCGGTCGCAGTCGTCATGGAATGCTCAACTATACGTGCGCTGCGGAATGGGACGCCACACGTTCGTCGTCGCGAGCGCGGCGGCGAGCTCGCGGTACGAAGCGCGCAGAAGTCGCGCGATCCGATCCCAGTCCGGCTGCGACGCCTGCGCGTCGCGAATGGCTCCCGCCTGCGCGCGCAGCAGTGCCGCAGCCTGCACCGCCGCCGGCGACGTCTCGTACAACAGCGCGTACTCGTCCGCGATCAGCGATCCGATCTGCTCCGGACTGTTCCGGCCGGGAACACGCCGTGCCACCCACCACGCCAGCTCCGCGCGCGCCACCGCCTTCGCGTCAAATGACGCGCCCGTCCAGGACTTCGCGCGCGCGTAGGCAGCTTCAAGATCGGGCAGCACGACCTCGGTACCTGGCTCTTCAGATCGCCGAACGTTGATGCGGCCCTCGCAAGGTGGAAACCTTCGGTCACCGCGGTCGCCCATGAGTAGCGGTACTGCTCGTGGAGCATCGTGACCAGCAGTCCGAAGAGCCGGACGCGCTCCTTCGCGTAGTACGACTGCCACATCCGCACCTCGAGATCGGCGAGGCGCTCGGGGTCGAACTGACGCATCGATCGCGGACCGCGCGGCGGCGTTAGCGCGAGCGCCGCGACAAATGCGCACGCCGCCACGACGGCGAGCAGCCACGCTTTTTTCACGGTTTCCGATTATAGGGTGACGCGGATGGCCTGACCAGAAATCCTGATAAGATCGCAGGATGCGATGGCGATTCGCGGCGACACTTGGCGCCGCCGCGCTCCTGACCGTGAGCTGCAACAACGTGGTCGATCCGTCGAAGAACGTCACCGACACCTTCGACGGCACGGTGCCCGTCCAGGGTACCGGCCCGGGGCACTTTTTCTCCTCCGACAAGAATGGCGAGTACTCGGTCAAGGTGACGGCGCTCGCACCGAACGCCGGCGTCTTCTTCGGAACGATTCTGGCGCAGGGGCCGTCAAACGGCGTCTGCTCCGGCAATCTCCCGATCATTCAGCAGAATTCGTTCGGCACGATCAACACACCGGTTCTCGGCGGCTCGTTCCTCGCGGGCAGCTACTGCGTCTTCCTGTTCGACATCGGCGCGTTCACGGTGGCGGAAACCTACACCGTGACCGTCTCCCATCCCTAGCGGGGGACGTCAATCGATACGCCGCCGACGCGAAACCCATGGCGCCGACATCGCTCGAAGCGAACATCGACAACCTGTATCGCGAGGCCCTCGGCGAGTTCGTCACCGCCCGCAGCGCGCTCGCGAAAACGCTGACGGGCGCCGATGCGCAGCGCGTCCGCAAGCTCCCCAAGCCCACGGTCGTGCCATGGGCGGTCAACCAGTTGTACTGGCGCGATCGGCGGACATGGGAGTTGCTGGTCAGGGCGGGCGGCCAGCTTCGAAAAGCCCAGGTGGCCGCCCTCGAAGGCCGGAAGGCCGACATCCGCGCCGCTACCGATGCCCATCGTCAGAGCGTGCTCAACGCCGTGAAGATCGCGGAACGGATTGCCGTCGCCGACGGCCTTCATCCTGCTTCCGATGCGCTGATGCGGACCTTCGAGGCGCTGTCGCTCGGGGCCGTTGCCGGCGAAGCGCCCGGACGGCTCACCAAGCCCCTGCAGCCGTCAGGATTCGAAGCGCTCGCGGGCATCAAGGTCGCGGCCAAGGCGCCGGCGATCGAAAAGAAACCGAGCGCCGCCGAGGCGAAGGCCACCGCCAGAGCGGAGGCTGCGAGAAAGAAGCACGAGGCCGATGTCAGACGGGCGGAAGCCGCGCTCGAGCGCGCCAGGCAAAAAATGGCCGAGGCCGAAGCCACGTTGAAGAAGACTCGCGTCTAGGCCCTCCGCCGGCCATGATACCGTCATCCCATGTACACGACCGTTCTCATCCTTCATTCCTGGATCCGCTGGATCACACTCGTGGCGGCCGTCGGCACGACCTTCGCCGCGTTTCGCCGCCAGACGGCGACGGCCGAGCGCTGGTCGCTCATCGCGACCAGCCTCATTGATCTGCAGATGCTGCTCGGTCTGCTCCTCTATCTGGTCATCAGTCCCAACATGCGCGAGATTCTCGCGCACTTCGGCGACGCGATGAAAGACCCGACGGCGAGATTCTGGGCCGTCGAGCACATCACGGCGATGTTCGGCGCGGTCATCGCGGCACACGTGGGCCGCGTGCTCACGCGCAAGGCGGCCACCGACGACGCAAAACGCGCGAGGCTGCTCGTCGCGTTCGGGGTCGCCACGATTCTGATGGTGCTGGGGATGCCGTGGCCTGGCCGACCCGCCGGGCGTCCACTCTTCCGCGTGTGAACGTGCGCGCACGACAGGTCGGTGCGGTCTTCGCCCTGCTCGGGTCCGCCCTCGTCGTCGTCAGCAATCTGGGTTTCGGGTCGTACGGTCGCGGTGCCTTTCTCCCGCTACCGACGCACATGGCGAGGACACGCTCCTCGGTACTCACCGACCAGCTGCGGGCGCTTCGTCGGCGGCGCTGACTATCGCCGTTCCTGGTACCGCGCGCCGCGAAGAATGTCCACGAGCGCGTAGTTGCCTTCGTGGCACGCGTACTCGTAGATGCGCGCATCCGTCAGCGTCATGGGCAGTCGCGCCGTCCAGGACTGCGTGAACACGTTCGGGTTCTCGACGGTGAATTCGTACACCAGCGTCCGATGATCCGTCCGCGTGAAACGCTCGACGAGGTGCAGCCCTTCGTCGGTCCCTCGAAATCCCACCTTGCCATTGAAGTTCGTCGTGTCCACGACGAGCGTCTCGCCTTCCCATCGCCCGCGGGAGTCGCCCAGCCAGAGTCGAACGGCCGACGGCGCGTGCGGTCGCCCGTCGAGCGGAACGACGCGCGCGTCGTGAATCATCTCGGTGAAGATGAGGGCGTAGTTCGGGAACAGCTGGATCTTGACGAAGTTGTTGTAAGGCCCGGGCTGAATCGGCGGCCCGGCGTTGAACGCCAGGCAGCGCTCCTGCAGCGACCGGTTCTCGGGGCCGTCTGCGGGATGCTCGCGCGCGTCGGCAGCGCGTGCCGCCGCCCTGGCCCGCGCATCGGCCGTCTGCGCCGGCAGACGTCCGTCCGCCGGCGCGACCAGCATCGAAGTCATCGCCTTGCCGTCGTAACGTGCCAGTCCGGTCCCTCGATCGAACCAGTGATCGTTGACCGCTCTGGCGACGTCGACGGCGGCGCCACCGTCGCGGCGGTCGCGGTCTCCGCGCTCGAGCGTCTGCTTCACGTACGCGGCCGCCTCGTCATCGCTCAAGAACGACTTGGCGGCCAGTTCGGCCGGCCGCTCGAGCGGCGTCAGCGTCGCGAATCCCCAGATGCCTTCCAGGTCGCGGGACGCGAACCGGGTCTGCGACAAGCCGGTGGCCGCGACGCCAATGACGGCGCACGCGACGGCGGCGATACCTCGCTTCACTGTCTGAGCAATCCGCCGCGTCCCCGGCCGTAGTTGGGACGGTAATCCCGATGGCAGGTGACGCACGATTCGTACAGCGCGTCGTTGAGCGCGACCAGCCCGGCCAGGTCGTGTCGCTTGGCGGCGCGGAAGGCTTCGATCCCGACGTCGAGCATCAGTTTCGTGTCCGCCATCCAGCGATCCTGGTCACGGGCGCGCCCCGGCATCATCATCAGGTTCGCGGACTCGGCGAGCATCAGCGTCTTGCCCTGCAGATCTCCCCATTCCGCCTCGGTTTTCGGCGTGCGGGTTTTGATGTAGAACACCGCGTCCGACGTCGGGTAGATGATCTTCGACATCAGGTCCGCCATGCTGCCTGCGGCTCGTCCGAATGTGCCCGGCGCGGGAGACGCGTCCGGCGGCGAGGGTGGCTGCGGCGCAGACGGCAGCGGCTGTGGTGACGACTGTGGCGGCTGTCGGCAACGACTGCGGCTGCTGTGCTCCCATCGGGGGCATCAGCAGCGTCGAACGAGCCCGACGCCGGCCACCAGTGCAGCGTTGATTCGCATGACCGTATAATAGCGGCTTCGTGTCGCTTCTGCCGTTCTGCGAGTGGCTCGCGAGCACCGAGTGGAGCATCGCGTTGCACGAGTCACTCTTCATGTATCCGCTCGTCGAGTCAGTTCACGTCCTGACCCTGTGCCTCTTCGTCGGCATGTCGGTGATGCTGGACCTGCGACTCCTGGGGATTGCACTGCGTCGCGTGCCGGTTTCCGAAGTCATCGACCGGCTCGTGCCGTGGATGGTGGCCGGCTTCATCGTCATGGTCATCACCGGCGTGCTGCTCTTCTACGCCATTCCGATTCGCTCGTATCAGAACATCTTTTTCCGGCTGAAGCTCATCGCGCTCGTGATTGCGGGCATCAACGCCTGGACGTTTCACTCCGGCATTCACACGCGCGTCGGGGAATGGGACCTCGACCGGAGGCCGCCGAAGCGCGCGCGAATCGCCGGTGCCGCGTCCCTCGCTCTCTGGGCCGTCATCATCGTCTGCGGACGGATGATTGCCTACAACTGGTTCGACTGCGACATGCCACAGCGTCCGCTCGTGAAGTGGGCGGCCGGGTGCGTCGAGAAACCGCGATAGACGCGGGATACTACGACATGCTGCTGCCCTACTTTCAGTGGTTCGAAACGACGATGATTGGCGACTGGATCAAGAACTCGTCGTGGGCCTTTGCGGTCATCGAGTCGGTCCATCTGCTGGCGCTCTCGGTGATTGGCGGCGCCGTGCTGATGGTGAACCTGCGGCTCCTCGGTCTGGGGTTGAAACGGCAATCCATTCCAGACGTGACTCGTGACGCGTGGCCGTGGCTGGTCGCCAGCCTGATCGTGATGCTGATGACGGGGTTCGCGCTCTTCGTATCCGAGGCGACGAAGTGCTACTACAGCACGCCCTTCTGGGTGAAGATGACGTCGCTGGCGCTGTCGATGGCGTTCACCTTCACCATCTGGAAGAAGGTGTCGCTGGCGGAAGAAGGACAGATGCGACCAGCCATGCTGAAGCTGGTCGCACTCGTGTCGCTGACTCTGTGGTTCGGCGTCGGCGCCGGCGGACGCTGGATCGGCTTCTCGGGCTAGGCTACAGGCCGCCGCGGCCGCGGCCCTTCGGCGCTTCCGTCGGATCGGCTCCGTCGGTCGGGGCGCCGGTGCCGGACGATCCCAGGAACAGCTTCCGGCCATCGGGGTACGTGATGTTCCGGCCGTTCGCGCGCAGGAGCGAATGGTCGCGCGCCTGATAGCCGTCGATGACGAGCTCGGTGCCCACCACCAGCGATTCCTTGGTGATGCCGCGACGGAGCAGCGTGTTGGGCGTGCCGCCCTCCACCATCCACTCCTCGCATTTCTGGCCCGGCGTGAACTGGCACGCCTGCGGGCCGTCCGCCTTGGCAATCTCAATGTGCAGCCAGGCGTGGGGATTCACCCACTCCAGCTTGATCATCTTGCCCTTGAGCAGCACCGGCTTGTTCGGATCGAACTCGCCGCCAAACGCGTGGTGAGCAACGACGGGGACCGCGGCCAGCAACAGACCCGCGCCCAGCACAATCAGTTTCCGCATAGCATTTTCCTCTTTGATTCGGATTCGCTCGGCTGAAGCCTCGCGCTCCGCACAACCCACGATCCTGATTTCCTACTTCCTGTCTGTCGTTTCCTTCTCTCTGAGCCTCGCACCGCGAAGGATGTTGCCCATCGCGTAGTTGCCCTCGTGGCACGCGTACTCGAACACCCGCTCGTTGGTGGCCGGCCAGGTGTATCACCCGTCCAGGGCTTCGTCCATGTCTTCGGGTCGTCGATCGTGAACTGATACTTCACGGTCTTCGCGTCGACGCGCGTGAAGCGCTCGACGACGTGCATGTCCTGCGTGGCACCGCGGAAGCGTGTCTTGTCCGTGAAGTTCGTCGTGTCCACGACGAGCGTGTCGCCTTCCCAGTACCCGATTGAATCCCCGAGCCACATACGGATCGAGGACGGCAGGTGCTTCGCGTTCATGCGCACGACGCGGGCGTCGTGCACCATTTCCGTGAGAATCATGACGCTCGTCGGCGTCTGCACGATCTGATGGAGGTTGTTGTAGAAGTAGTTCGGCAGAATCGGCGGCCCTGACGTCGATCCAAATCCGAGCAGGCATCGCTCGCCGAGCGGGCGCCGTTCCGGATCGTCGTACGCGCCGGCCGGTTCGAGCCCCGGATCGCTGCTTTCCGTCTGATCGGAGGTCGGCCTGAACTGCGCCAGGCGGCTGGCCTGCCGCTGACGCGCGTCCGTCGTCAGTGCGGGGACGCGGCCGTCAGGCGGATCGATCAGGATCGATGTCCGCCGCTGTCCGTCCACGGTGTTGTACTCCGAGCCGCGATCGAGCCAGAAATTGTTGTAGCCGCCGACGTTGCCGGCAGGGCCGACCGATCCGTCACCGCCTTTGGGCGGCGCGGCGCGGTTGCCGTCGATGCTGCGGTCGAGCACGCGGTTTTGATCCTGTGCTCGCTTCTCCAGCTTCGCCGCTTCCTCATCGCTCATCACCGCCGGCATCCCCGCGGGCCGCTCGAGTGGCGTGAGCATCGCAAGATCGTAGGTCCCTGTGAGGTCGGGATGGCCGTCCGGCGTCCGCGGTAACGCGGTGTTCTTCATCTGACCGGCCATGCCCGCCGTCGCGGCGAACAGGCCGACGACTGCGATGCCGGCCGCCGTCAGGAGTCGTCTTCTCATGCGCTCTGCCCTCCGCGTTACTCGCCGCCGAGCGGCTTCTTGCGCCACTGGCCGTACATCATCTCTTCGACGAACTCCACGCACTTGAAGTCCATCAACTGCGCATTCTTCTCGAGCCGCCGGTGCAGCGGCATGCTGATCTTCCACGGCCGGGAGAACACGTTCTTGTCCTCGATCGTGGCTTCGTAGCTCAGCACGTCGGCCGCCGTCCGGGTATAACGCTCGACGACGTGAAGGGCGTCGCTGTGGAAATTGCCCGCCCGATCGAACCAGCTCTGGTCGTTCATGCCGGTGACGTCCACCACGAGCGTGTCACCTTCCCAGCGGGCGACCGACTGGCCCATCCAGGAATCAATCGGCGCCGGACCCGGATCCTTCATCAGGATGTCGCGGGTCGCGCCCGCGTACTGATACGCGATGAAGATCGCTTTGTTGCTCTGGAGGAGCTGGAAGGGCTGCGGCATGTAAGTCGCGCGTGGCACGCCCGGCAGATAGCACTTGATCTCGGGATCGCGCTCGAGCCAGTGCTCCTGGTTGTCCTTCTTCTTTTTCGCCGCCTCGGGCAGGTAGGGAATCTCGCCGCTGTCGACGACGCCCAGCCCCGGCGGCACGGAGCCGACAGCGCCGAGCGCCAGGACGGGCGCCGCCGGCACCGGTCCGTAAGGACCCGGCCGCAAGGCCATCGCGGCGCGCGCCATGTGCGCCTCGAGGTCGAAATTGGCTTCGTTGAGGGCCTGCCAGATGCCGTTCAGATCCGGCTTGCCATCCGACAGTCGCGGCGCACGGTACGCCGCCGGCGCCTGCCCCGCCACAGGCAATGCCGTCGTCGCCAGATACGCACCCGCAGCCGCGGCCACCGCCGCGATGATCACGTCCCGGACGCCACGTCGCATTCGGTGCTCCCTCCCGATTTTTCCGATTATTTTACTCAACTATAGCAAACGATGGACCTGGCGCCACAGCCGGCGCGCGGCCGGCACGACGGCGGTTGTGGCCGACCCCATTCCGCCCAGGATCAGGAGGATCATGACGATATCCCACAGCGGGCGGCGGCGATAGAGAAACGGGAAATCAAGGCTGTGGAGGCCATGATACAGCCACCGGTTCACCCGGCTCGACCGCTCTTCCTTGCGCAGGATCGTCCCCGGTTCGGGTCCACGTATAACCAGGTCGCCGATGGGTCACGATAGCGCGCGCGGACGACGGGCAGCGGCAGTTCGCGGGCGCGATCGTAGTAGTAGTCGTCATAGTCGGAGAGCCACCCGATGTCGGCGAGCTCCACACCTGGCATCGCCGCGCCGAGTGCCGCTTCGATCTGGCGGTCGTCAATCGACTCGCCTCGCCTTCCCGTCGAACAAGAGCCGGGGTCGGCCGAGAAACGGGACGATGTCGATTTCTTTCGCGCCGGCAGGCATCCGCGCCCTGATCTCTTCGAGCGTCACGCCGCCGAGATTCAGCGGGCCGCCGGCAAACGCGCCGCGCTGGAACGGCGTCGGCGACGTGTCCGCGTGCCAGTCCAGCGGATCCAGCGAGAGCAGCCCCGAAAAGATCCACGTGAAGCTGACGACACCGAACGCCAGCCCGATGTAGTGGTGCCACCGGAGCCAGCCCCGATGCGGGGTTCGCGACCAGTTGTAAAAGCCCCACACCAGTCCGAGCACACACATCAGGGTGCCGAGCGCCGACATCCAGATGATCGACTGCGTCCACAGCTCATGATGCTTCCGGAACGGCGTGAAGTACAGCCAGTGGAGGACGGCGCCCGGGTACGCGATGCGACGCGTGGCCGCGGTGGTCTTCACGACGACCTCGCCCGTCCGCTCTGCAAAGTACAGCACGGCGTCGTCCCCGCCACCGAGCGCGACGCGGTGCATCGGCAACGAACGGACATGCTGGAGCGTCCATTGATCGGGCTCAGTCAAGCGACCGTCGTATCTGGCGGTCGACGCGAACTCGGGCGCAAGGCGCTTCGCCTCGTCGAGCGCGCCTGTGGTGTTCAGCCCGTCGAACCGCGCGCCGGTGTCCGCGTAGACCGTGGTCCAGGCGCGACCGGCTTGAGCGCGGTACACCGGTCGGCCGGAGAGCATGCCAATCCTGACGCTCACGTGTTGCTCGTGATTCCGCGGGAACGCGTCCCCGAGAGGGATTCGCGCAGCGGTAAGGTCGAGCCGAGGAAGTCTGGCGAGGCGTTCGGCCGGCGACAGCTCCGGCATTCGTGCGTACATCATGACGATGCCGGAGGCGAACCACGCGATGAAGAACAGGCACCCGCAGACGCCGAGCCAGCGGTGGGTGAACACTACCGCCCGACGCCAATCGATCATAGGAGAACTGTCGTGATTTGTGGTTCGGGATCCGGGATTCGACCTTGGATCACTTATTGGCGTTGACGATGGCTTCCATGTACTTTCGATGGCAGTTCGAGCACGCCTCGTAGATGTCGCCGCCAGCCGTGAAGAGCTGATCGGCGTTCTTGGCCTCGGCGGCGCGAATCGCCCGTTCGCTACTCTCGATCAGCTCCTGCGAGCGCGCCATCCATTCACCACCGTCCTTGGCGCGCGGCACCATCATCAGGAGGTTGCCCGATTCGGCCAGCGTCACCGCGTGATTACGTACCGCGGTCCAGGCCTCGTTGGTCTTCGGACGGATCTCCTCGGTGTGATCCTTGGTGATCACCGTCTTCACCGCATCCCAGATTTCGTCCGCGGTCGGATCGATAGTCGCCTGCATCAGGAGCTTCGTGTCGACGACGGGCTTGAAGGGCGGCGGTTGCGGTCCGCTGCTGCACGCGGCGGCCGACAGGATCGCCACGCAGAGAGAAGGGAGATACAGCGATCTGGTCACAGGGTCGAAACTTACCACAAGCCGAACGCCCGGGACTGATACAATCCCGCGACTCCTCCTTTTCTTATGCTGTCAGCTCTCTGGTCGCTCTGGGGCTCGGAGTTCGCGGTCTTCCTCTGGCTCATCGTCGCCTTCGTGGCGGCGATTCTCGAAGTCTCCATCCCGCATTTCGGCTCGGCGTTCGTCAGCGCCGGCGCGATTGCCGCCGCCGGCGCCGCCTATCTCGACTTCAGTGTGCCGATGCAGATCGGGACGTTCGTCATCGTCCTGATCGTATCGCTGGTCGGATTGCGTTCCACCCTGGTCGGCCGGCTGGGCGGAAAAGGGATCCCGTCGAGGACCGACGCGCTCATCGGCCGGCACGGCGTCGTGACGCATGATATCGAACCGACGATCGGCGCGGGCCGCGTCAACGTCAGCGGCGAGGACTGGGCCGCGCGCAGCGCCAGCGCCATCGCCGCCGGCACGAAGATCACGGTCGTTTCCGCCGATGGCATCGTTCTGGAGGTCACACGCGCATGAACTCAGGCATTGTCCTCCTTGGCATTGCGTTCGTCCTGCTGATCGTCCTGATGCGGTCGATCAAGATCGTCCCCCAGAAGCAGGTCAAGCTGATCGAGCGGCTCGGCAGGTACCACCGCACGGCGGAAGCGGGTCTCAACACGATCGTCCCCTTCCTCGACTCGGTGCGCGACACGATCGATCTGCGCGAGCAGATCACGAAGATCGAGCCGCAGCCCGTCATCACGCGCGACAACGTGACCATGGAAGTCGATGCGGTCATCTATTACCTGATCGCCGACCCGGTTCGCGCCACCTACGAGGTCCAGAACCTGCGCTGGGGCCTGGAGCAGTTGACGCTGTCCGCGCTGCGCAACGTCATCGGGCAGCTCGATCTCGATCACACGCTGGCGTCCCGCGACACGACCAATTCGCAGCTGCGCGCCGCACTCGACACCGCCACGCAGCAGTGGGGCGTCAAGGTGATGCGCATCGAGCTGAAGAACATCACGCCGCCCGAGGAAATCCGCCTGACGATGGAAAAGCAGATGACGGCGGAACGGACACGCCGCGCGGTCGTCACGACCGCGGAAGGCGAAAAGTCGTCGGCGATTCTCCGCGCGGAAGGACAGAAGCAGTCGCAGATCGTGCAGGCGGAAGGCGCAAAGGAAGCCGCGATTCTGGCGGCGCAGGGCCAGGCGCAAGCGCGCCTCGCCGTGGCGCAGGCAGAGGGTCAGGCGATCCAGGTAATCGCTCAGGCGCTCGGCTCGGCCGGAAGCCCGGCTCAGTACCTCATCGCGCAGAAGTACCTCGAAGCGCTGGCCACGATCGCCGCCGACGCCGACAAACTCGTCTTCATGCCGTACGAGGCGAGCGGCGTGCTCGCGTCTCTCGGCGGCATCAAGGAGATGCTGCAGGCGATGCCTGCTCCGCCGCCGGCCAAATGACGCGGCTTCGCGAGTCGGGTGAGCCGAGTAGGACGGATGGGTCAGGTGGGTCGCACGGGTCAGGTGCGCGGAGCGCGAAGGCTTCAGCCGAGCGTGCGGTGTCGACGAAGAACCAGCACAGCAAAGCGGTAGGGACGAGCGAGCCCGATCGCGAGCAGCCCGCCATTCAGTCTCGCTGCGCGAGACTGGCCAGGACACGTCGCAGGCTTTCATCGGTCTCCCGCAGGTGCGTGACGGCCTGCTCCACATCCTTGATCAGTGTCCGGGATATCGACGTATTCCGCGACCCGATGTCGCGCCTCGCATGATCGAGGGTGCCGCGGACGTCGCGCAGATCGGCGGCGGCCTTCCCAATGGCCTCGCTGAGCATTTCCAGGGATCGATCGACGGTGATGTCTTCGTTGCCAGTCATGTCAAGACCGTATCAACTTACGCTCAGCGAATCAACGGACTGCTCTCTTATACTCGTCGAACGATGCGCCTCACCCTTGGGCTGGTTATCGGCAGCGTCGCCTTCATGGCGATCGTCACCGCCCAGCAGCCTGCTGTCGGCATGGTGGACTCGCCGGGCGTGAAGATCCTGACCGGCCTGACGGTCCCGCAGTTCGAACTCGAGATGCAGCTGATGACGACGGCTCTCGGTGTCGGCTGCGGCTACTGTCACGTGCGTGGCAACTTCGCGAGCGAGAACAACGCGCACAAGGCCACCGCGCGAACGATGCTCGAGATGACGCGCGCGATCAACCAGCAGTTCTTTCCAGATTACAAACCATCGTCGGACGATGAGTCGCGACTGGGCAGGGTCACCTGCTACACGTGCCATCAGGGCAGTGATAAACCGAAGTAGTTGGTGGTTGTTGGTTGTTGGTTGTTGGTTTCCGTCCCGCGTTTTCCGAACTCGCTGAGGACCGTCTCCAACACCGGCAGCATCATCCCGGCGCGCTTCGCGCGAATGACGAAGTCCCAGAGCGGCTCGAATTTCTTCCAGCCTGCCGCGTACGCGAGGTGACGCAGCCCGCCCGAGAACGTGTCGTGCGCGTGCGCGCCGCGCAGGATCGATCCCCATCGGTAGAAGTCGCGATAGGCACGCCTGTATCCGTCCTCGAGTTCTGCCGCCGTCATCCTGGCGGGACGAAAGACGACGTGACGCGTGTCGTAGCGATCCCAGTCGTCGATGGTGATGCGGCCCTGCGCCACCATCCGGCTGTGGAGCGCTGTCCCGGGGTAAGGCGTCAGGATGTGGAATGTCGCCGTTTCAATCCCCTGCTCGATCGCCCACTCCACGGTGCGATCGAAGATGGATCCGTCGTCCGCATCCATGCCGAACACGAAGCTGCCGTTGATCATGACGCCGAGGTCGTGCAGCCGGCGAATCGCGGCGGTGTAGTCGCGGCGGAGGTTCTGGTACTTCCGCTGTTCCAGCAGGTTCGCGGTGTTGATGGTTTCGAATCCGACGAACAGGCTCCGCAATCCGCACCGGACCGCCTGCTCGAGCAGCCCTGAGGTAAGAACGGAATTGATGGTGCCGGCGGCCTGCCACAGCCGGCCCATCCCTCGCATGCCATTGAAGAGCGCCTGGGCAAAGCGCTTCGCGCCGAAGAGGTGATCGTCCAGAAAATACAGGTGTTGCCCCGGCAGTCGATCGATCTCCGCCAGCGCGGCCTCGACCGTCTGCGTGTAAAACGAGCGGCCGCCTTCGAAGAACGCGTCCTTGTAGCAGAAGTCGCAAACGTGCGGGCACCCGCGCGAGACGACGATGGAGTTGGGCACGAGATACAGATGACGCTTGATGAGATCGCGTCGAAGGGCCGGAACGCCATCGAGCGTTCGAATCGCGGACTGATAGCGGACGCCGGGACAGCCACGCCGGAAGTCGGCCAGGAATCGCGGCCACGTGTCTTCGCCGGGTCCCAGGAAGATCGTGTCCGCGTGCTGTGCCGCCTCCGCGGGCAGCGATGTGACGTGTAAGCCGCCGAGCGCCACGTGCGCGCCGCGGCGACGGTAGTGATCGGCGAGCCGGTACGCCCGGTACGCGGACGTGATGTAGACCTGGATGACGACCAGCTCCGGCGAATCGCTGAGATCCAGCGCCTCGACATGCTCGTCCTGAATGGTGACCTCGTCCTCCGATCCGCAGTACGCGGCGAGCGTCGCGAGGCCGAGGGGCGGAAACAACGAATACTTGATCGGACGCCAGAACGGACTCGTGGCCTCGGTCAGCGCCGGCAGGATCATCTTGATCTTCACTGCCGCCTCTCACCGAGGACGACAACGGAGATTTCACGCGCGCGCGGACCGTCGAGCTCGACCATCAGCACACGCTGCCACGGCCCCAGCTTCAGCGCGCCGTCGGCGACGTTGAGCGAAACGGCTGAACCGAGGAGCAGCGCCCGGCAGTGTGCGTGGCCGTTGACGCGCTCGTCCAGTGTCACGTTGACCGTGCGCCGTCGAACGTCGTCGTGGCGATAGGCCGAATCGCGCGGCGCAACGTCGTCGAGCAGCGCCGAAAAATCGTCGAGCAGCAGCGGCTCGAGCTCGTTCACGACGATCCCCGTCGTCGTGTGCATCGTGTGGACGTTGACAACCCCGCAATGGACACGCGCTCGCGCCACCATCTGCTGCAGCCTGTCGGTCAGGTCGATGAATTCGGTCGGACGTTGGGTGTCCATTCGAATCACGGCGTGGTGGCAGATCGAGATCGGCGTGAGCATCTCCAGCACTTCAATCGACTCCATCGGGCGGCCTCCGGGTGGTCGCAGGGCCGCGGGCGTGCGGCCCATGCGTCCCTCAGAGGATCGGAAATCGGCGCGCCGGAGTCTTCAGCGACGGGTGATGGCTGTGTGAGATTTCGATGAGCGGTGCGGATTTCGAAGGGCGATGGGCATTACGGGCGGCGCGTCAGGCCCAGGGCGAGCCCAAACCCGAAGAGCGCGCCTTCTCCTGTGCCGATGATCGCCCTCGACAGCGGGCCGAAGTCAGGCTCGCCGATGAGCGCGGCGAGCGGCGTCAACGTGGCCTGCGAGCCCTGCCGACGCTTGCGCGATGGCGTGGATGGTTCCGCCGACCAGGGGCCGGCCGGTGAGCGCCAGCAGCAGAGCGGACAGACCGCATGCGCCCGCGACAATGAGTGCCGTGCTCATCCGCCGTCCCCCACGAGGCGCTGCAAGGCCCTGCGCTCGCGACGTGGCCAGCGCGTAACCCAGCCCGGCCGCGCCGCCAATCGCCAGGCCCTCCAGACCTCCACCCATATCAATGTGCAGTCCTACGAGGGCCGCGAGGCTCAAGCGGCCGATCCATTCCGTCGTGAAGCCGACAAGAGCGCCGCCAACTGCGCCGCCGATAATCAGGGCCACCACTCGTTGCGATCTCGCAACGGCTTCGGCGACCGACAAGGCCGCGCCGACACTCGCGCCGCCGGCGGCACCAGTGCACAATCCGATGGCCGCGAGGACGACGACGAGCGCAACCGACGCGGTGCTGCCCGGCGCCAGGGCGAGAATGAGTCCGCCGACCGTCCCGCCGACGATGCCCGCCACGCCGGCGCCAAACGCCGCGGCCGCCCATCGGGCTGCAGCAACATGCGCCGCGCGTCGCAGTCGGAGGCGCGCCACCATCGTCGCAACCGCGAGTCCGGCCGGCTCGCCCAGAATCGGTACCGGCCCGGCGTGCGGACTGTCCCACCGCGTGTCGCGGAGGAGTGCGCGTCCGTGCGCGTGACCGGGCCGCATGCCGAGACGTCTCAACGCTTCCCCGGTGCCCAGGGCGTGCAGCAGTTCGGCGGCCTCGCGCTGGTCCTCTTCCCCACCGCTGGCCGCGCCGGTGATCCGCTCGAGCAGCGGCTCATACGGATCCACGTCCGGCGGCGGCTCCGTCGGCGACTGCGTGCGGTCACTCTCCTGCCAGTCGTCACCATCGTCTTCTTCGACAAGCTCGGTATGAACGAATCGATAGCCGTGGCGCGACACGGTTCGAATGAAGCGCGGCTCGCGCGAATCGTCGCCGAGCGTCCGACGGAGGGTCCGTATCGCCTGACTCAACGCGCTGTCCGAGACGACGACGTCGTTCCAGACCGTGTCGAAGATGTCGCGACGGTGCACGGCTTCATGACGATGCTCAATCAGGAAGACGAGGAGGTCGAAGTAGCGCGGAATCAGCGGGCGCTCGCGGCCGTCGTAGAGGAGCAGCCGGCGCCGCGGCGAGAGGATGAAACCGCTGAAGCGATAGCGAGGCACGATGGTGGCGCGCAAAGACACAACGGTCTATTGCCGGCCCCTCGCGCCATCAGCCGCATCCATTTTCGGCTTCAATTCCGTGAGATGGGCTTTAGCGAAGGCGACATTTGCCGGTGACGCGATGATCCGATCGCTTTCTGGTATTCCCTGCGCCACCATCAACGCCATCCGCAACGCCGGCACGCCGATCAAGTATTCCCGGGCCGTGAGGCTGCTCGCCTTCAGGATGGCCATCGCTTTGGGATCGTTCTCGACCTGCGCGACCGCCTCGGCGGGTGTCATCGTCATCGATTTGCGGACCCGCTCGGCATAGTCTGGAAGAGAGACCACGTACTTCGTCATCGCGTCCATCGCCGTGATCAGCTGATTGGCGCGCGGCATCGTCAACTGGTAGTCGAGAATCTGCTGCCTGCGCTCCGCGGCGCCAGGCCGCTGGCCCGGACCGAGCGCCAGGGCCACTGAGAGCAGCATCGAAATGTAAGCCATGTCAGCCTCCTCAGACTCGCCATCGCGGAATGTCCTGGTTCCGACGCGCCCGTGCCCGGCACCGCGTTCGAAATGAATTTTCAGTTCAAGTCGGCAGGCAGCGAGGCGCCAGCGCTGCGTTTCGTGCGGCTCAAGGAGAACGGGAACTGGCGTATCGCCGCCTACGACGTCGAAGTCCCTCAGACGAGTCGGCTCATCGTGGCAGCGCGAACACGACGATTGTCGGCGCTCCGGCTCCCTTGCCTGACGGTTCACTGAGCGAGATGGCCGGCGTTTCGACCCAGAAGTTCGATGGGCTTCCGGATGCCACGGCGACGTACTGCCTCCCGTCGACCGCGTACGTCACGATGCCCCCGCCGATGGGTCCGCCGGTGTTGAATCGATAGAGCGCGTCGCCGCTTCTGGCGTCGAGCGCGAGAAAGTCCCCGGTCAGTTCGCCCGTGAACAGTACGTCGCCGGCTGTCGTCGTCACAGCGGCGACCATCGGCCGCGACGACCGGTACTTCCACCGGACGGCTCCGGTCGCCGCATCGACGGCGGTCACCCAGCCCTGGGCTTTCGCGGGCGGGTCCAGATCCACGGTGCCTCCCATGTACAGCTTGCCGGGGATATTGCGAACCTGCTCGAACGCGGCAAACGTCGTGCACCAGTCGACCGCCGGCACGTACAAGAGGTTGGTGCGCGGGTTGAACGCCGGGCCGTTCCATTCAACGCCACCCAGCACGCCGGGGCAGGCGCGAATCGGCGAGATACCGACGGGAATGTCGGCGTTCTCGCGCGTGGTCACGGCCGTTTCGAAGACCACTGCGCGGGAATCGCGATCCACGGCCCGCAGCATGCCGTCCTTTCCCGCCGTCGCGAGCAGCCGTTTCCTCGCGCCATTTATCGTTGCGGTGTAGATCGGCGTGGCATGCGTGACATCCCAGTCGTGCGAATCGTTCGGCACGAGCTGACGATGCCAGCGCAGTTTTCCGGTCCTCGCGTCCAGCGCGACGACGGAATTCGTGTACAGGTTTTCGCCCTGGCGCAGGTGGACGGGCAGGTCCGGCGCCGGATTGGTGACGCCGACATGCACCTCGCCTGTTGCTGTGTCGAGCGAGAACGCGGCCCACACAGCGCCGCCGCCGACGGGAATCTGCGCGGGGTTCTTCCAGGTGTCGTAGCCCGGTTCGCCGGGTTTCGGCACCGTGTTGAAGCGCCACACGGGCGTGCCGTCGCTCAGCTTGAAGGCGCCGACCCAGCCCTGCACGTTGTTCTCGCTGCCTGCCGGGCCGACGAGCACCAGGTCCTCGAACACCGTGGGTGACATCGTGAACGTCTCGCCGTCTTCGAGCTTCGCCACGTGCCGGGCCCACAGCAGCTGACCTCGATCGGCGCTGAGGGCGAGCAGATACCCGTCCGGTGTCGCACGCACAACGCGGCCTTCCTTGATGGCCACGCCGCGATTGCGCTGCCATCCCTCTCCACCCTTGATCTGCCAGGTGTGCCGCCACTTCTCGCGACACGTGGCCGCGTCGATCGCCATCGTGGACGTTCGCGTCGTCACGAACATCGTGCCGTTGAAAACGACCGGGTTCGTCTGGAAGTTGTCCGGCTGTCCCACCTGAAAAATACAGACCGCGCCAAGGCGGGAGGCGTTCGCCGCGGTGATCTGATCGAGTGGTGAATATCTCGTGCCTGAGTAATCGTGATTGTGGACGAGCCAGTCAGTGGATGTCTCGGCGGCGTTCAGCGTTGCCTGGTCGGGCCCGCCCGCCGAGGGCGCAGCGCCGGTCGCACCGGGCACGAACGCGGGCGGCTCGACGCGCGCGGCGGCCGACGCGGAGGCCGCCACTTCCAAACGATGCTGCTTCAGCGCGGGCGTGTCGGTCGTCAGGGCCGTGGACCCGGCGGGGTACCCATTGGCCTTGAGGATGTACGCGAACACCGCGATGCGCTCGCCGGCCGACAGCGCATTCGACTGGCGCGGAGGCATCGTCGTCCGCGTCACGAAGAAGAGATCGTCGAGCGTCACGCGCGGATCGCCCCAGCTGCGCCCGAACGCGGGTCCGGTCAAGGGCGGCGCGGCGCCACCGGCCAGCGTGTTTCCGTGGCACGCAGCACACGCGCGCGTGTAGACGCCTTCGCCGTCCTTCGCCTGCGCGTCGGTAAACAGCGCCGGGCGTGGCGACGATTGGGAAGCGCCTGCGCTCTGTGTCGCGCCGAGCGATGTGACCAGGCCTGCAGCAAGGAACGCGGCGGCGACCATTCGCATCCTCCCCGAGAAGTATTTCGTTCCAGCGGATTCTACGGTCATAACCTCTAGAACGTACGGTTTTTCAGCGCGAACGTGGCGGCAAGCTCCGGCTGCGTGTCCTGTCCCACAACCCGATGGGCCACGTAGTCGCCCAGCATGATCCCGTGCTTGTAGCCGTGGCCGGAGCCTCCACCGACCAGCCAGACGTTGCTCAATTCCGGATGCGGAGTGACGATGAAATGCTCGTCGACGCTGTCTTCGCGCTGGCACACCTTGCTCTCGACCAGCGGTTGATCCTTGAGGATGGGAAACCACCTCGCCACGAACTCGCGACCCTTGCGCAGTTCCTCCGCGGTCAACGTGTGCTCCTGGATGTCGGGGTCGACGAGCACGTGGTCGATTTGCGGAACAACCTTGAAGCCCTTCCCCTCGATACTTGGGAAGCCGTACGCGCCGTCGACGGCCCAGGTCGGAAAGTTCGGGTACGTGAATCGCTCGTCGCCCGGCGGCGTGCCGTAAAAGAAGACGACCCGCCGCGGTGTCTGCAGCCTGTTGCCCATCACCGAGGGGAATACTTTCGGAAGCCAGGGGCCGCACGCGAAGACAAACGACTGCGCCGCGAGCGTCTGTCCCGTCGAAAGCGTGACGTCCTCCAGCTTCCCACCGGAACGCCGGCCGAGGGCCACTTTCGCCGTGACGAACCGTCCGCCTTTCTTCTCGAATGCCTGGGCCACGGCGACGCATCCCTCGCGCGCTTTGAGCACGCCTGTGGTCGGCGTGGACATCGCGAAGTCGATGCTCTCGAAGTTCATCTGCGGATACTGGCGCGCGAGATCATCATGTTTGATGACTTCGTACTTGACGCGGAGTTTGTCGAAGACCTTTCTGGTGTCGGTCAGCTCCTTCGTCCACTCACGCGCGAGCGAAATCTGGCCGGTCTGGAAGAAGAGCTTTTTGCCCCATTCAGCCTCTCTCGCATTCCAGCGATCGAAGGCTTCGAGCACCCAGCGCGTGTAGATTTCGCGGTCGCCGTACCCGGCCCGAATCTGGCGCGACTCGCCGCCCGACGTCGCGCGCGAGTTGCCCGGGCCGTACTGGTCGACGATGGTGACCGACAAGCCCATCTCCCGAAGGTAGAGCCCCGTCCATCCGCCGAAGGCGCCAGCGCCTATCACCACGATTTCCGAGCTGCGAGCGATCGAGGGCTGGCGGGCGCGAGGACCAACACCCGCGGCGGTGGCCTTGTCCGCCGTGAGCGCCAGCGTGCCGACGCCGCTACCGGCGGCTTTGAGAAACGATCGCCGGCTCAACGGTCTCATGACGACCCTCCTGCGCGCACATTCTAGCTCTGCGCGCACGAGAGACGCCCACGAAGCATGTTTCGCGTTCCGGCGTCAGAGCATCGGCGCGCAGTATCATCGAAGGCAGGTCATGGCACCGCGCAGGCTGCGTGTGAGCCGTTTGACGGCGACGGCACTCTCCGTCATCGTCGTCCTCGTGATCGGCGGCGTCGCGTTCGCGCAGTGACGTCGGCTATCCGTATCACCCGTTCCCCAACGTTCCGTACGACGGGCGGTTCACGTTCGTGCGCGTGCGTTACGATCCCGCGCCCGGCGGCTTCTGGCCGGGCCGTCGTCCGTCCTGGATCCACGGGTATCCGCTCGCCGAGCAGAACCTCATGAAGATCATGAACGAGGTGAGCCTGCTTGGCGCGCACGACGAGATCAACACGGTCACGCTCGACGACCCGGAGCTCTTCAAGTATCCGATCGCGTACATCATCGAGGTCGGCTGGTGGACCGTGACCGATCGTGAGGCCGCGGGCCTGCGCGCGTATCTGCAGAAGGGCGGATTTCTCTTCGTCGACGACTTCAAGCCGCCAGGATGGCGCGGGCTCAGCGGAGGCGGCTGGGAGCCGTTTGCCGAGGCGATGCGGAAGGTGCTGCCGGACGTGCAGTTCGTCGACATGGCACCGGGCGATCCGGTGTTCCACACGTTCTTCGAGATCAGTGATCTCGAGCACTTCCCGCAGGCCTATGTGGGCGGCGACCCGGTGTTCAAAGGTATCTTCGAGGACAACGATCGGCGCAAGCGCCTGATGGCGATCATCAACTACAACACCGACGTGTCGCAGTTCTGGGAGTGGTCCGGCCGTGGGCTGCGTCCATTCGATCAGACCAACGAGGCCTACAAACTCGGCGTGAACTACGTGATCTACGGCCTCACCCACTGACGAATCCCTTCATCGCTCTGCACGGATCCGCGCCGCGATGCCCGCCCCTGACCGTCCGGGTGTGGTCATGACCCTGATGATCCTTGATGGGCCGACGGTCAGCGGCCGATGAATACGGTGATCCCGTACCCTCAAAGGAGCCACGAATGGTGCGCGAACGTTGCCGGCGGTGGACGTCGTCAGTCATCGGACCTGTGGCCATCTGTGCTCTGGCCCTCGCGGTCCCGGCACACGCGCAGGACGAGACGGCGCTCAAGAACTTCTTCGAAGGGAAGAGCGTCGGTGTGCGCATCGACATGCCGGGCACGTCGGACGGCGTCGACATCCGGCCGGAGTCGCGGGAGCCGCTCGACCACGGGCGATACCGGGACGAGCTCGAGAAGTACGAGACGGCCATCCGCGCCGGCGACCGCGTGAAGGTCACGCTGGTCAAGGTCAAGAAAGATCTCATCGAATTTCAACTTGCCGGCGGCGGCTTCGGGACGTTCTGGGATGACACGAGCACGTCGGTCTACATCCCGCTCGTCGAGAAGAGCGAGCGCGAGAAGCGGCTCGAAGAGCGCGTGCGTACCGAAGAGGACCGCGATCGCCGGAACGAACTGCGTCGCGAGCTCGACGAACTCCGGGAGCGGCGCGAGCGTGAGAACCGGCGCATCGTGGCCGAACGCGAGGCTGCAGAAGAACGGAAGATCGCGAAGGTAGCCGGCGAACGCCGCGCGGGCGGCTCGCGCTTCAACATCCGGTACGACGAGGGCGTGCCTGCCGATATCCACCCGCGAGACGTCATGGCGGCGCTCGCCCGCTACCTGGACTTCGGCGCAGACGCGCCGGTCCCGACCGGCACCGATATTCAGCTGCCCTGGCCATCACGCGCCGCGGCGCCGAGAGTCGGCATGCCACGCGAGGAAGCTGAACGCCTGTTCGGCCGGCCGGTCGAGTCCTTCAGCCGCTGGGATGGAGCGCGCTACGTGACGATGATGGTTTTCGACTCGGGTGGCGAGCGCATCACCACGGAATTCGTCGAGAACGTGTTGGTACGCTACACCGTGATGTCGAAATAGCCTGTCAGCCTGAGGGAAGAGCCTGTCGTGACGTTTACGGCCAGGGCACTTTGAACGATCCGACCGGAAGCCGCCCGACGTCCGGCCGGTTCTCGCCATACGAGAGCACGCCCTGTTTGACGGACGGGCCGATCAGAAAAACGAATTCGTAGACGGCAGGCTTGTCGATCGATTTCCTGCGGCTCTTCTCGACAATCGCGGTTCCAGTGTCCGTCTGCGCGCGATACGACCGCGAAAGTGTTCCGGCAGAGTCGTCCAGCAGCGTCCGCGGCTGCGGCTTCGAATCGGCGCCGCTGACGACTCTCGTCGCGAGGCACGACACTTCTCCGGAAGGCCGTCCCTGATCGTTGAAAATGACCAGCGTAAAATCCCCAGTACTCGTCGGCCGGAGCAATTGGTCGATCCTGACTGTCAGCACCAGTCCGCTGGAATCGGATCCAACGAGCCTGAACGCGTTGTCGAGCCTGACACCAGTCACGTGCAGGTTCTTGCTGGTGCCGGTGCCGGTCACCTGAACCAGCGCGATCCCGAGTGCGATTGCACGGGCTGTCATCGTAGGTCCTCCGCCCGAGAAACGTCCGCGTCGACCATAATTGCCGCACTCCGCAAGAACGCCGTGACCTCGAACACCGCCGTCAACCGGTGGTAGACTGCCGCTGCCCATGCGGCCCTCTGCTCTGCTCGTCGGGGCCATCAGCCTGTTCGCGGCGGCTGCACCCGCGCCTCCCTTGAGCGGCGGAACGGGGACCATCTACCTTGGGTCCTACTCCAGACACATCGTGGCAATCGACGAAGCGACTGAGAAACCGATCGCGCAGATTCCGCTCACGACCGGAATCCCGTGGTCCGTGCGCCTGTCGTCCGACGGTGCGAGGCTGTACATCGAGAACGCCGATCAGGAACACATCGAGGTCGTCGATCTGGCGACGCGTCATTCGGTCGACACGTTCACGCTGAGCGAGGGAAACAAGAAGGTGCGCGTGCTCGGCTTTGCAGCCGATCCGCAGCACCGGTTCATGATCCTCGTGACCAGGACGACGACGAAGCTGGCCGACAGGTTTGAGATTGGCCCAGCTAACATCGTTCAGTACCACTTGAAGGATCACAAAATCGTGCAGACGGTGCCGTGGACCACCGACCCCGAGCCACAGTACTTCTACCTGAACCTCCGCTTTTCGCCAGACGGCAAGTTCCTGTTCGCCTTCTCGCACGAGATCCTCGTGTTCGATGCGACGACTCTCAAAGTGGTGGACACGTGGAACCTGTCGCTCCCAAACGAGCGCGGGCTCGGCCGGTTCGATCTGGCCGCGATCGACGAGACCAACGACGACCCGGGGTATCTTCACCGGGCTGCTCACGATGGAGGACCCGGTCGAGAACAGGCGGCTGCTGGTTGTGGGCAGGATCAACCTCGCTCGCAGGAGCCTCGACTACTTCCCGATCGGTCCGGCGCCCGAGCACGGCGAAGTGAGCTTCGCGCTTGGCGCCGATCGGATGCACGGCTACGTTCTGGTGCAGGACATCGGCCGGAACGAATTATGGACGATCGACATTCCAGGCAGGCGCGTCGTCGGCCAGGTGCCGTTCGGCGGCCGCCCGCGGATGGCGCTGCGTTCCAGCTCGAACGGCAAAATCCTTTACATCTACGAAGCGGGCAACACCATCGATCTGTACGACGCCGCGGGCTTCAAGTACCTTCGGACCATCACGCTCGAGGGAGACATGACGTACGGCTCCTTCCACGTCGTGCCGGCGCGTGCGCAGCCACGCTGAGGACTACTTCGCCGCCACTCTCACCGTGATCGGATCCTGAACGAGAACGCTGACGACGGTACCGGACGGAATTTCTACTTCGCTGCCTTTCGTGGCGAGTACCGTGCCCGCGCCGCCTGCCACGGCGCCGATGGCCGCGCCCTTCCCGCCGCCGACCACGCCGCCGACGATTGCGCCCGCTCCTGCGCCGAGCCCACCTTTCTTGACGTCGGACTTCGTGTCGGCGGCAGCCTCACGCTGCACGTCGGCGGTCTGGACGCGGACCGTTTCGCCGTTGACCACCAGCCGGTCGAAGCGGAACGCAATGGACGCCTTGCCTTTGACCCGGCCCGATTCGGCCGCCCCGGTCACCGATCCGAGCAACTGCGTGCCGGCGGGAAGCGCGGTCACGCCGGAAATGGTCACGGCCTTCGCGATAGAACCCTTGATCGGGTCCTCCACCTTGCTCTTGTTCGACGCCACCGTGCTGAGGAGCGTCACGCTGAGTGATGTGCCAGCGGGAATCGTCACCTCGCGGAAGGCAGGCTTTGGCGGCGGCGCGGGCTCCGCATTCGACGCAGGTTGGGCCGGCGTCGGCTGCGGCGTGGTCGCAGGCGTTGCGCTCGCCGCCTCGGCTGTCGCTGGCTTGGATGCCTCGGGCTGCGCCTGCGCGGGCGCCGGCGACGCGGCCTGCCCCGAGGTGGCGGATTGCGCTGGTGGTGTCTGCCCACACGCCATCACACAAGTCAAGGCGAGGGTGAGCGCGGCAATCGATTTGATCATGGTGTGCCTCCAGTGTCGGACGCTGACGGATCCACCGATACCTTTTTCATCAGGAGTGTCCTATGGACCGAACACTCGGACCGACTCCAATGTTACCCCGATGGCCGGCTTCGCGTTTCGGCGTGGTCCTGCTGGTGCTGGCGCTCTTCGTGGTGCTGTTTGCCGGTCCGCTGCGCACCGTTCCCGCGGGTCATGTAGGGATCAAGGATTTCTTCGGCCAGGTGTCCGCGCAGACGCTGCCGCCCGGCATCCGGCTCGTGGTCCCGATGACGCGCGTTGTGAGCATGTCGGTCCAGACCCAGGAGGTCAAGGAAGTCGCGGAGGTGCCATCGCAGGAAGGGCTGATTCTGAGCCTCGAGACCTCGCTGCTCTTCCAGCTCGACCCTGCCAAGGCCGCCGAGATCTATCGAACCGTCGGGAGCAACTACATTGGCACCATCGTCGAGCCGCAGTTTCGGTCGGCGATCAGAGAAGTCACTGCTTCGTACGAGGCGAAGGCGTTGTACTCGGCCGAACGCGAGCGGATCGCGACCGAAATCCTCGGGCTCTTCAGGCGGATCGCGGGCGAGCGAGGCATCATCGTTCAGCAGGTGTTACTCAGGAAGATCGGCCTGCCGCCCGTCGTCGCCAACGCGATTCAGGAAAAGCTGCGGCGCGAGCAGGAGGCCGAGCAGATGAAGTTCGTGCTGCAGAAGGAGCAGCAGGAAGCCGAGCGCAAGCGCATCGAAGCGCAGGGGATCGCGGACTTCCAGAAGATCGTCGCGCAGGGCATCAGCGCCCAGCTGCTGGAGTGGAAGGGCATCGAGGCGACCGAAAAGCTGTCTGCGAGCCCCAACACGAAGATCGTCGTCATCGGCAACTCGAAGACTGGACTGCCGATCATCCTCGGCGGTGATAAGTAGTCAGGAGTTCGGTCGTCACCCCTCCCTGCGCGGAGTCCGTCCCCGGACGAGGAGCGCGACGACGATCGCCGCTGTCAGGATGAGGTGCATCGCGGTGAGCGCGAGCTTCGTTCCCAGCGTTGCCTCGGGGAACGTGAACGGACCTGCGACGGACAGGAGCCCGAACGTCGTCGCGACGATCGCGAAGACCTTCGACGGTCTCTCCATGAAGCGGTTCAAGACGAGGAGACCGGCGCTCGCAGGCACGACCCAGACGATCGAGGCCCCCACAACGTCCTTCAGGGCGACCACCGTCTCCGGCGCGGCCGGATGGAACCGTCCGGTGAACGTCACGCCGGCAGCGCGCGCGATGAAGTAAACCACGAGGTTGAGACAAGCCGCTATGGCAGCCGCGATAAGGGCGCCTCGCGCGACGCGGCCAAACTCGAACTCACGCTCCCCGCTTACCGCCCGCAAATCGTCGGCAACAAGTGTCTCGTTCATGGCGTGCCTCCCTGTGGCCTTGGCACGTTCGTGCCCGGCACCCGCAGTGTGTTGCGCAGCCGCCGGAGGCTCAAGCGCAACGTCACGCCTTGGAGTGGATGGCGCGTAATGGCGCACCCTCCTGGGCTATGGTGTACGCAGCGTGAGTCCCTCCGACGGCACCGGGAGGGTTCGATGAGCCTCGAAATCGCATGATTCAGTACCGCGGAAAGATGGTGTCCTTCGCTCAGTTCGGCGAGGATGTGATGCTCCGGCGCTTCTTCGGAGATCAGCCGGCGGGTTTTTTCATCGACGTCGGAGCGTATGACCCCGTCGTCGATTCAGTCACGCAGCACTTCTCGCTCTGTGGCTGGACAGGCATCAATGTCGAGCCTTTGCCGGAGCTGCATCGGAAGTTCGTATCGGCCAGGCCCAATGACATCAACTTGAACCTCGCGCTCTCGGACCACGTCGGCGCGCTCGATCTCATCGCGAACCGCAGCCACCCGGGTTTGAGGACCCGCAACAGCGGAGTTGGCGGAGGACTATCGACGACGCGGTGATCACCTCGAGCGGTTACGTGTTCCCACGACGACCCTGTCAGAGCTCGTTGCCGAACACTGCCCCGGCCGGACGGTCGACTTCCTCAAACTGGATGCGGAGGGCCACGAGGCCGAAATCCTCGGCGGAGCCGATCTGCTCAAATGGCGACCTCGAGTGATCGTCGTCGAGGCGGCGTTCCGGCCGGAGACGTGGCAACCGTTGCTGAAGCGGGCGGCCTACGTGGATGGTGGCTTCGATTCCTGCAACCTTTACTTCGTGCGCGAGGAGGAGTCCGCCCGTGCCGCCGTCTTCCGACTGCCCCCGAACGTCGGCGATCGGTACATCAGTTGGAGCCAGGTTGAGGCCGACCAAGCGTCTCGGAAGTGGACCGCGCGGGCCCCAGCCGTCGTCAAGCGGATCTTGACGAGGATGTTGGGTTTCCCCACAGATAGCTGGCGTACGTAGTGAAGTTGGTACTCGACTTCAGGATCCACCAGTGGTGCTCGACTTCAGGAAACAGTTGCACGCTCGGGGTGTCGAAAACGATTCTGCTCCCCGAGCGTGCGCCCGTCCGATCGTCCCCTTAACGGCGGCCGTCGTTCCGATCGGTGGGGTGGGGATTCCGAGGATACCGACCCTCGTCCCGCTGTTTCGATGTGTCCCAGTGATGGTCATGGCCGACGTTGCCGCGACCGCCTTCCCAATGACCGGCGTAATACTGTCCACCGACGTGGTATGGCACAACCCAATACGCGCCCTCATACGGCGGCCGCGTCCAGTAGCCGTCGTGCCACTTGTAGTGCTTTCCCTGCGGATACCAATAGCCCTCGATCCACATGTAGTCGGGGCCAGGTTGCCGCGGCACATGGTACGCGCGCGGCGGTGGCGGTTCCCCAAAGTGCAGGTCGACAGAAACCTGGGCATTGGCCGCCGAGGCGGGAGCGAGGAGAATTGCCGAGATAGTGAGTGTCTGAATAAGGCTTCTCATGACGGAAGCAAAATGCATTGGTGATGCCAGCATCCTCATCTCGCCGTTCAGGTCCGGCTTGTTCGTAAAGAAGTCAGGAGGACAATCACGCGCCGACGTGCACCTCGCCAGCACGCGTGGCGACGGGTTTCGTTGGACGGATCGAGTATGCTCCCCCCTCGGCACGAACACGAACACGCGGAGCCGCGAAGGACATGAATGACAGTCAAGATCGCTGGCGACGGATAGCGCGTTGGCTCATCGCCGCGACTGTCGCCGGCATGGTCATATATGTCGTCGCCTTTCGGTCGCAGAAGCGAGGCGAGTTCACGCCTCTCCCGCCGCGGACAGTCCCGCCGACCGGTGATCTGCGCCGCGGCTATGAAGGCGGCGGCGGCGCACTGCCGTCGCCTCAAGTGCGTACATTCAAGACAGTGGACCTCAACGAGGCGTCGGTGGAAGAGCTCCAGACGCTGCCGCAGGTCACGGCCGAGTATGCCCGCCAGATTGTGGCTGGGCGTCCGTATCGTTCGATCGCAGAGCTGGCGCGCACTGGGATTCCGCGCGAGATTCTCGATCAAATCAGCCCTCCGGGAGTGATCCGCGTGCCCGAACGCGGAGGTCCGCTGGCGATCCCGGCACCACGCGGCATGCCAGCGCCGCCTCGCGGCGGGCCCCGGCCATGAAGGCACCGAGCATTCTGTCCTGAATTTCAAAGGGAAACAGTCGGAGCCAGCCGTTTTGAAGCGCTGGCGATGTCTGATTGCCGGGATTGTTCGTGACGATGCGCGGAATTGGCTGGCAGTCACGTTCGATGTGGCGATTCATACGAAGAAGGCCCCCCATGCATGAGATCGTTGGCTCTCATCTCGAGGTGTGACGTGGACGACAACGCGCGACTGGTACACGATGCGGATCACCATGAGGAGAGGCGTGAGCATGGCCACGATCACTCCGGCCATCACCATGGAGCCGCCGGCCACACGCATGGCGTGAGCGCCGACGCGGACCGTCGGTACCTGACCATCGCGTTTCTGCTCATCACCGGGTTCATGGCTTTCGAAGTCGTCGTCGGAATCCTGGCGCACTCGCTCGCGCTGTTGTCCGACGCCGCTCATATGCTCACGGACGCTGGCGCGCTCGCCCTGTCACTCGTGATCCTTCGATACGTCCAGCGTCCAGGTGGCGAGGGCCTGACGTACGGCAGACGACGGGCTGAGGTGCTGAGCGGCCAAGCTAATGGCGCCGTACTGCTCGTGCTCGGGTTGCTCGTGATCTACGAGTCAATCTCGCGGTTGATCACTCCACCCGACGTCGCCGGCCTGGCCGTGACAATCGTCGCGGCTGCCGGCGTGATCGTGAACCTTGCCGCGGCATGGGTCATGGCGAAAGCCAATCGTCAGAGCCTGAACATCGAGGGCAGCTTTCAGCACATCGTGACCGATCTGTATGCCTTCATCGGGACGCTGATCGCGGGAATCGTGATCATCGTCACCGGGTTCGACCGCGCGGACGCGATGGCGTCGCTCGTCGTGGCCGTTCTGATGCTCCGATCGGGTTTTGACCTCCAGCGCAAGGCCATCCGCGTGCTCCTCGAAGGCGCGCCCGAAGGGATGCCGCCCAGCGAGGTCGGCGTGGCGATGGCGCAGGGCGAGCACGTGAAAGAGGTGCACGACCTGCACGTGTGGGAGCTTGCACCCGGCCATCCGATTCTGACGGCCCATGTTCTTGTCGCGCGTGATGTCGACTGCCACGCCGTCCGGCGGGCGCTCGAGCAGATGCTGAAGGAGCGCTTCAAGATTACGCACACGACCCTTCAAGTCGAGCACACGCATGCGCAATTGCTGTCGATTCAGCGGCAGGGCGTCTGGCCGTCAACCACGACGTCGTGACTGGACGGACCGGAACTTGCCTCCAACGTATGGCGTCCCCAACGGGAAACGACCGCTTAGTTGTTCTCCCGGAGATCCGGCGCGCGCTGCGGGACGCAGCTTGAATCGTGAAGAAAGTGTGACGAGCAGCGCGAGGTTGGGCCAGGGTAAAACCCCCGCTCCAGGGAACGCAGCGGGCCCCGGACGATCAGGCCGCCAGCCAAGCGCGCGCCTCGGCGAGCGCGTTCTGCGAGGAGAAGAACTCCACGGGCGCGCGACGCAGATCGGTGGACGCGAACATCAGCGTCTCGCTTCGCCACCTTTCGTCGCCGACGATGGCGATGCGGTCGATCGAGTCGCCATGGGCCACGTAGAAGCTCAGGTCACCCCAGTTCGGATTCTGCTCCCAGCCCTCGAACTGCGACAGCACGAAGAGCAGCCTGACGTGGCCGATGCGGCGTATTTCCGCCGCGAGCGACTCCTGACAGCGATCAAACTCGAGTTTGCCCAATCGCCCGCTCACGTCCAAGCGGTAGGTGTTTGCGCGCTCGTGCTGCATCGTGATCGGCATTGATCACTAATCTACTTGCGAAGGTCGCGCAGTGCCAGCGCGGTCTCGCTGGTGCCAATTACTTCGTTATTCGCTGCCTTGAGATTGAACATGGGCTGACCGTTTTTCGCGGCGTTCCGTTCGTAGCGCGCGTCCGTTGGGGCGTTCGTGCGAACGGACTCGATGCCGTTGAGCGCACCGGCCTTTGCGGCGTACATCTCGCTACTCAGAATGCTCTCCGCCGGTGTCAGCTTGAAGCCGGACATGGAATTGATTGTTGGATGCTTTCTTGATCATCTTCCGGCGGTTGCGGAGAACTGAGACGATACCACCGCGTTGAGTGCCTTGGACGACAGTCGATGATGCGGAGGGTTGCCTGATGAGGTGGGCCCAGTTCGCGCGAACGCCTGAGCTAGTTTTTCGTCTTCACTCTTGAGTCGTTGCGCTGCCCACCAGGGCGACGACTACACACCGCGCGACCAGGCAGAACTATCCGCGCGAGCGGCATTCGGACGCGGCTCGGCTTGTCCCGGGCGGAGTGCGACGATGAGCCTGCGCAAGTTACGTCGCCGCTAAGCCGGCTCACTAGGCAATTCGAGGTGGATCGTGGCGTGAACGGCCATCAGGTGGTCGATCAGGCGCTGCGTATCGACGGCTTTGGTGAAAAACCCCGCGGCCCCGGCCAACTCGATCGGGTCGAGATCCTCCGTTTTCACGAAGGTCGAGAGCCCGAGAATCTGGATGAACGGGAGCTCGGCGCGTATGCGGCGTGTGGCCTCGACGCCGTCCATCCTGGGCATCGAGACATCCATCAGGATGACATCGGGCCGGAGTGCGTGTGCTTCGGCGATCGCCTCGAGTCCGTCGCCGGCTTCGCCCACAATCTGAAGCTCGGGCTTCTGCAACAGCTCGCGGAACACTCTGCGCACCCCGGCGTGATCGTCGACAATCAGAATCCTGAGCGCCCGCGCCGACGCGAAGCCGGTGGCGCCGTGAAGCGCCGATCCGGTCGCCGCGCGGCTCGGCCGACGTTGCACGTCGATCCCGTCCTGCACCTCGCCTCGAGGCGCGAGCAAGCGGAACCGTGTTCCTTGCCCGGGAGCGCTCTCGATGTCGAACCGGCCGCCGAGCAGCGTCAGCCGTTCGCGGATGCTGAACAGACCCCATCCGGCCTGGCCACCCTTCCTTCGGTCAACGAGTCCCGCCGGGTCGAACCCGATCCCCCGGTCAGCCACGGTGATACAGAGCGCGTCATCCTGATCGAGCGCCAGATCGATCGTGACCCGATCGACCTGGGCGTGCTTGACTGCGTTAAATAAGAGCTCTCGCACCGACTCGAACAAGAGCGTGCGGACGTCCTTCCGGTCGGAGTTCGCGAGCGGGTCCGCGGACACGTGGACCACAAGGCCGTACCGGTTTCGTGTTCGCTCGGCCAGCCAAGCCAAAGCGGCAGGCAATCCCGAACCGTGGAGCGCGGGAGGAAACAGCTCTAGACTCAACGATCGTGCCGCAGCGATCGCCTCGTCCAGTTCATCTTGCGCCCGCACGAGCAGTTCGTCGGGGCCTGCTGCTCGCGTCGCTGCCACGCATCGCTCGAGGTTCAGCACCGCGCTGACGAGCAACTGCTGGAGACCGTCGTGGAGCGTCTTGGCGAGCTGTTCACGTGCGTGCTGCTCGGCGAGCGTCAGGTCGGACGCTAGACGACTCAGCTGAGCCGTCCGACGCTCCAGTTCGGCGGTCCGTTCTTGCAGTGTGAGTTCGGCTCGCTTCCTCGCGGTGATGTCCGTCACGAATGCGATGGCATGTCCACCGGCGGGCGTGACGACGTGGTTCAAATGCACCTCGATTGGAAATCTCGAGCCGTCTTTGCGTTCGCCAACGAGCTCGAGGCCTTCGGCCATCAGGCGGGGACGCGGCGTTGCGAAATATCCACTCCGGTGTTGCACATGCAGACCGCGCACGGCTGACGGCACAAGGCGCTCGACAGATTGACCGAGCAGCTTTCCGGGTGCCCAACCAAACATCGCCTCAAGGGCACGATTCGCCGTGACAACGACGCCCTTGGCATCCACCGAGACGATGCCCTGCGTGGCGGTCTCCAGCAGGAGCCGCAGTTCGCGATTGTGTTCTTCGTCGCGCCGTGCCTGGAGCGCCTCTTCAGCCTGTCGCCGCGCGGTGACGTCCAACTCAAGACCCATGAGTCGAGTGACCTTGCCTCCGGTGTCACGTTCGACCCGGCCGAGGCTCTGTATCCACGCCACAGTTCCGTCTGATCGCGCGATCCTGAACACGATGTCCCACGCATCCCTCGTCGGGTGCAACAGGTCGTCGACAAGGTCGAGCACCTTTGGACGGTCCTCCGCGTGAACGCGGTTCAACCATCCGTCGAAGGTTGGCGGTTCGTCGAAGGGTATTCCGTACAGCCGACGGAAGCCGTCGTCCCAATCAATGCGATTGGCGTCGGCATCGCGTGTCCACGAGCCCCCCGCCGACGCCTCGAGCGCGAGACGCAGCCGTTGTTCGCGCTCTCGAAGCGCCGCTTCGGTACGGACCCGCTCCGCCGCCGACCACATCCGTTCGGCGGTCTGCTCAATCAGTGCGATTTCATCTCCTGTCCAATGCCGCGGGGTGGTGGTGTTGACACCGAAGGCCGCGACCCATCGGCCATCCTTCCGCAGCATCACGCGGATGAAAGCCACAATGCCGTACGTCAACAGCGTCGTTCGCTCGGCTTCGGTAAACCTGGGGTCTGTGCGTACATCGCTGCCGGTGACAGATTCACCGCGTCTGTACGAATCGAGCAATGTCTGTCCGAAGGCGATGATCCGGTGCCTGCCGGAAAACGGCTCCACACCGTCGTTGTAGGACGTCGTGACGATGAAGTCTTCGCCGTCGATCACTGAATAGGCCACTCGGTTCACGCGGAGGTGCTCGCCGAGCAGGCGAACGGTCACGTCCTGGATCTCGACAGGGTCGCTCAACGGGCGAAGCGCGTCGTTGAGCTGGAGCAGAAAGGCCAGCCGCTCTTCGCGGTGGTGAAGCGCGTCCTCGAGGCGTTCGCGTTCAGTAATGTCGTGGACGATGCCGATGAGGTTGGTCGCGACACCTCTGACATCGTAGAGCGGCATAACGGCAACCTCGCCGACTTTCCGCCCGGCGGGGTACACCGATACTTCCTTCCAACGAACGGTACGACCGGATCGGACCGCTTCCCGGTAGTTGGTCAGTACCAGATCACGCGATGGCGGTGGGATCACGTCGCGCGCGAGAGCGCCGACGACCTGGTCTCTGGTCAAACCCATGGCCACGAGGCCGGCACTGCTCATCGACTGAAATCGGAACTCACCATCGGACTCGATTGCCACGTAGAACAAGATCGCTGGAACGTTTTCATAGATCGCAGAGAGCTCCTGATCCCGCGCGTCGGACGTACCCTGAAGTTCAACGGCTAGCGGAGCGAGATCGGATGCGGCTGCCGTCGCCACGTCGACCCCACACACGACGATCGAATCACCATCGGCTCGTGACATGGACGAGCACAACCAGGCGATCCGGCGTTCGCCAGCACCTGACGCCATCACAGCGTCGACTCGCCGCGAGCGTCGATCGTTCGCGATTTCGATCAACGCGCGCTGCATACTGTCTCGATCATTCGCCGAGGCGAACTCCCACAATGGACGTTCCCGCAGTCGGTCCGCCGGCTCGCTGATCAATTCGCGAAATTCACCGGTCCAGGCGATGAGCGTGCCATTCCGATCGAGCACGGCGGCGATCACGCCTGGACTCTCGAATACTGCTGCCTGTGATCCGTCATAGCTCACCTCGCAAAGACGTGGTGACGGCAAGCTGTGTCTGCGACTTCAACTGCGTAAGCGCCGCGCGCGGTCGGGGCATCTGGGACCTGTTGAACCGACATTTCCCGATTTGGCTTTCAAGATTGGCAACATCCTATACCTGCTCGACTTCTTCCGCGTGAGATGACTTCTGGCGGACGTTTGCTGCGGCGCTCGGGCTCCACGGCGTGAGTCATCATGTGCTGCGGCACACGGGCGCGACCGTGATGGTCCGGAACGGCGTCAGTTTGCGGGCGGTGCAGACGATTGGCGGCTGGTCCAGTCTCCGCATGCTTGAGCGGTACGCCCTCGTCAACGATCTGGAACTCACGCGCGCCGTGCAGGTGACCCACGATCACACGGAAGCGGCTCAAGCGGCGCCGACAAAAACGCCGACAGCGGCCCAAACGGCGACCGAGGGGAGCAGTGCGCAAGTGGTTGATTTGAAACGTGGCGTCCCCAACGGGATTCGAACCCGTGTTTTGGCCTTGAAAGGGGAAAACCCGATCCTTCTGAACTCCGCGCCATTTTCACGAGTCCGATCGGCCTGGATTTCGGCGGTTGTCACGCCATCTCACGCAGTCTCATCGACAACCAACGAGCGACGGTCACATTTCCGGTCACACGGTGGCGCATCACCTCAGGGGAACGTGACGACGTGAAGCCAGGGCAGCAGACGGCGGCAGATGGCGGCACACACGCAGTTCGCCGGGGCATGGGGCCAAATCGCCGGCACTCCGAGCCGCCGCGATCCTGGCCCTTTTAGAGCAAAAGAATCTCACGGCCGCGGCGGCGCAATGCGGCGTTTCGGAACGCACGTTGATCCGGTGGACGAATGAGGACGAGGTGTTCAAGCGGGAACTGGCCGACGCGCGCCGGGCCGTGTTCGAAGCCGGGATCGGCGGGTGCAGGCGCTCACGGGCAAGGCGGTTGAAGCCCTCGAGGCGTGCATCGGCTCAGATCGAGAAACGATCAAGCTCCAGGCGGCTCGCACCGTGATCGAGTTCGCGACGTATCACTACGAGGCCGAGACGATCGTTGCAAAGCTCAATGCGATCGAGGCCCAGATCGAGACGCAGCGAAAATAGGGAGGGTCATGCGGAATCGCTTGTCAGGGATCGCCAAACGGGTGGCCGACCTCGCGGTGAGCGTCGGAGCGGCGCAGCAACGCCAGTGCCCGAAATGCCACGGGCAACCTACGGTTATCCGGTTCTGTTGAGAACCAGGTCCCGGTTGATGATCATCAGCCGGCGGCCTGCGCGTGCGGCCTGGCTCTGTCGTATCGCTACGTGGTGTTCAGGACCGTGTGATGCCGCAAGTGGGGTTCTTTCGAATTTCCAATTCTTCGCTCGTTCGTAATCCTGTTGAGCGGCCTGCGGGTCGGGAGTAATTCCATTAGAAGAGATCTTCCTGCTTTCGTCTCGTAGCCCGCGGAGTGGGTCGTGCCTTAACTAACCGGTAATTGATTAGCGGGTTCAGTCTACGGCGCACTGCCGGCGCACTGCCGCTGAATTCGAGCGGAACCGTCGAACCCGGAGCGCGGAGCATGGAGACCAGAGCGCGTGCACTTCGAGCTGACATTGATGGGCGGTGCGGAGGACGCTCGCGAGGACGTGCTGAGTGGCGGCACGCCCAGGACCGATTGCCGCCGCACACTTCGCGCGTGACCACATCTATTCCGGGCGACGCTTGCCGCTCCAATGCGTAAAAGCTGTCCCGGAGCAGAGTCAAGCTCAGATGGTGGAGAAAGCGGTGAACCTTTCCTGTAGGACTCTTTGATCCTCTACAAGATGCCGGTTTATCCCGGCGCACTCCGGATTCCCGACAATCCAATCACGGAAGGCTCACTTCCGCATGTTTTCGTCCAGAAAGGCGAACACGTCGGGCTCCCAGATGTTCACCCCGAGATGAAGGAAGTCATGCCCATCGTCAACCGTTTGCCCGATGGGCGGATAGATCTTCAAACGATGCGGTTTCCCGATCTGCTCGCGGCGGGCGTCCAGCACCTTGCCGGACGAGAGGGAGTAATCGTTCTCGGCGTGAATGAAGAAGACCGGAGCCGCGATACGGTCAATGGCGGTGAGCAGGCGCGCTCGCAACGCCGGAGAGCGATCAAAGCTATATCCGGCGCCGGAGAAGACTACGACCGCCCGCAAGTTCGGCTCACGTTCGGCTAATAGCACCGTGAGCGATCCTCCGAACGAATGGCCGACCAGGGCGATGTTCCGGGCATCCACGTAAGGCAGCGACCGCAGGAACTTGAGTCCGGACAGGGCATCGTCCATGTCCCTGTTTTCCAGCAGCCGCAACTGCAACGTGTTGCGCGCCTCCTGCCCATGTTCAGCGGATTCTTTGTTCATCAGGTCGAAGGCGTTAGCGCCCTGATCCGAGGAAGTCCCAACTCCATGCCTGAACAGGTAGAAGAATACATAGCCGTGGCGGGAGAAGACCGGGCCAAGCGTTTCGGCATTGCGCTCGTACGGTCCTAGGCGTTCCAGTTGTTCACGGGAACGGCCGCTGCCGTGATTGAGCAGGATGGCGGGGAATGGTCCGGAGCCCTGCGGACGCCAGACCATCGCGTGCAGGGCAACCGGCCCGTTGTGGACGACCACGGTTTCAGGCCCGTCAGACGTCTGGCCCATGGACGTAACAGGTGTGAGCGTCAGGACCAGCGATGCCAGGACGAACGCGTACAGTTTTGCCATTCAGCACTCCCACATCAATGAATAACACGGACGCGACCGACGCCGACGCAATCGGCCGAATGTGCTGCAACAGAGAGAGCGCCATTCGAGGGATTCATCTCAATTGGTAATTGACTGGCGGGTTCAGTCTACGGCGTACGGCCGCTGAATTCGAGCGGAACCGTCGGACGGGGAGCGCGGAGCATGCGGATTCGCGTTCAACGAACAGAAGCTCTCGAAGCCGAGAAAATTTCCGGTATGTCGCGGCACGCGGATCTTGGAGCCACAGATCAGCCTGGTGCGCCCCGATCCCTGATCGCTGCCCCGCTAGCGTTATCGCCGGAAACCCGGCAACGTCGATTGGCCTTGTGTAGTTCCCCTGTCATTTGAGTCCCAGCACGGCACCTGTGATGCAGCAGTCTCGAAGAAGGTAATCTATGCGACGGTTTTCCGGTGTACGCACTTCCTCCCTGCTTGTTCACACCGGAATCAGTCTCACACTGCTCGTTGCGCTCACGGCCACCGCCCACGCGCAATCGGCCTGGGTGCCCACCGATCTCGGGACGCTCGGTGGATCAAACAGCTTCGCCTACGGCACCAATGACGCCGGACAAGTGGTCGGCGTGAGTAGCATGGCCAATGGCGATAACCACGCATTCCTGTGGACGGCCGCCGGCGGGATGGTGGATCTCGGCACTCTCGGCGGCAGCTCAGTGCGGCGTACGGCATCAACAGCGCCGGGCAGGTGGCGGGCATGAGCAGCACGGCCAGCGGCCGCTACCACGCGTTCCTGTGGACGGCCGCCGGCGGGATGGTCGATTCTGGGCACCCTCGGCGGCGCGTGGGATACCGTTGCCTACGGCATCAACAACGCCGGGCAGGTAGTGGGCTCGAGCAGCACCACGGACAGCGGCGGCTACCACGCGTTCCTGTGGACGGCCGCCGGCGGGATGGTCGATCTCGGCACCCTCGGCGGCTCCGACAGCTACGCCTACGGAATCAACGAGGGCGGGCAGGTGGTGGGCCAAGTCGGACGACTAGCGGCCCTGGGCGCGCATTTATCTGGACCGCAAGCGGCGGGATGGCGGATCTCGGCACGCTCGGGGGCGACTCCAGCTTCGCCTACGGCATCAATGACTGGGAGTCCGGGGTGGTGGTCGGCGGAGGCCACACAACCACTGGCTCTTCCCACGCGTTCCTGTGGTGGCCCACCACCGGAATGGTCGATCTCGGCACATTCGGCGGCTCCGACAGCTACGCCAACGGCATCAACACTGCGCAGATTGTCGGTCGGAGCAACCAGCAAACGGGTACGAGCACGCGTTCATTTGGATGGTGAGCGGGATGGCGGACCTCGGAACGCTCGGCGGCACCGGGAGCCAGGCGTGGGGTGTCAACAACGTCGGGCAGGTGGTCGGCGGGAGTGGCACGGCCAGCGGCGTCTACCACGCGGTCCTCTGGAAGATTCCACCGGCGCTGGATGTGGATGGCGAAGGGCGGACGGACCGCACGATTTTCCGGCCCTCGACGGGGGTGTGGTTTGCAGCCCTAAGTGGCGGCGGGGCCACCGCGACGATGTGGGGCGTCGCGACGGATGTGGATGTGATGGCGGACTACGACGGTGACGGCCGGGCGGACATCGCGGTCTGGCGGCCCTCCACGGGAGAGTGGTGGATCAGGCAATCAAAGACCGGCACGTTTCGGGTTGACACGTGGGGCGTGCCCGGCGATGTGCCGCTCGCGGGCGACGTGGACGGGGATCGGCAAGCGGACCTGGTCATCTATCGCCCGAGCACCGGGCAATGGTGGGCGAAGCTCTCGACCGGCGGCTTCATCACGGAGACCTGGGGCATCAGCGCGGACGTGCCGTTGCTCGGCGACTTCGATGGCGACGGCAAGGCGGACTTTGCCATCTACCGCCCGAACACGGGCGAGTGGTGGATTGCCTTGCAGACCGGGGGCACGCGGGTCGTGACTGGGGCACGTCAACGGACATTCCGCTTCACTTTGATTGGGATGGCGACGGGAAGGCCGATGCGGCCTTCTACCGGCCGAGCACGGGCGAGTGGTGGATCCGGCTGCAGACGAGAGCGCTCGTCGTGCTCTGGGGTGTGCCGGGAGACATCCCGGTCGCTGGCGACTGGGATGGCGATGGACGCAGCGACTTCACTATCTGGCGCCCGTCCACGGGGGTGTGGTTCACGCAGTATTCGACCGGCGACGCGGCCGCGGTCCTCTGGGGCGTGACCGGCGATAAGCCCGTCGGCCGTCTCCCCGGATCGTAGGGGCGCGCCTCCAGTTTGGCGATTGCTCCCGCCGTTAATGCTTCTATTTATTCAATGCTCAGGCGGGAAACGATGAAGAACCCCATGAACCGCGAGCCGGTCGCGAACGCCACGAATGAATTCGCATCAGGGCGGCGGACGATGCCTCGGCGCGCCAGCGGTCGTCGGATCGCGGGCGCGGTGCTAAGCTGACTCCGTAGAAGAGTCCTTCATGGGACGACTAGCTCTGGTGTCGCTTGCAGTCGTTGTTTCCCCGTGCGTTCTGTTGGTGCAAACGCATCGGATGCCATCAATGACGACGGCAACCGGGGGCCAGATGATCTGTGCGAAGTGCGAGGTTCCCGCCAGCCTTACGTCAGCCGTGACGCTCTCACCACCTAGCGAGCCGGGTGAGCCGCTCGAGATTACCGGAGTAATCTTCCAGCGCGATGGAGGTCATGCCGCTGCGGGCGTTGTCATGTTCGTGTATCACACGGACGCGACCGGACACGACGATCCGAAGACGACCCGTTCGCACCACGGTTGCGCGGTTGGCTGCACAGGCGCAGACGGCCGCTACCGCATTCGAACCATTCGGCCTGCACCCTATCCTAATCACAGCGAACCCGCACACATCCACGTGCATCTCTGGAGCGATACGATGCCTGAGCATTTCATCGATGAGTTCTGGTTCGACGCCGATCCGATTATCAAGTCTGCCGATGCAGCGCGATTCAAGTCGCTAGGATCCTTTTCGCCGATCGTCGTGCTGACGCAGGGCGCTGATGGTGTGTGGCATGGAGCGCGAGATATTCGGCTCGACCGCTAATTGCGCCGCTGTCTATTCGGGGTTCAGCAACGTCGCGCTGGCTGTGCGTAAGCTATCGGCCACAGCGCGAACCGTCGCCGGACTCGCTGTCCGGAACCATCACCCACTAGCCTCAACCCAGACTGACGATGCTGACGGAAATCCTCCGTCATGATTGGCAATAATTGGCAGGGCTGGGTGCCCTCACCGGCCGAATCGCCCTGTTAACCGAACGTCCATCGGTCGCGAGTAGTCGCGTTGTGTTTAGTAATCGGGCCCAACGCCCCCTCCCGACGGGCGCCAATTGCGGTTTTGTTACAGGCTCTAAAGACGCCTGTTGTTAAGTCCTCGTGTTTGCGTGCTCGGGCGACCGCGTGACCTTGCGACGAACGCGGGATCGAGTATCGCGGCTGAGAACACGACGACAGGCGGGGCAATCATGCTTATGGTCTTGGCGAGGAAGAATCCGCCGCCCGGCACGTCACAATCTGGCCAAGTGCATCGCCGGACGCGATGTAGCGCAGCGCTCGTCCACAGTCGGTTGAGTGTCCTCGATAGCTGCCTTCCGCGTGACGACTGCCGGGGCGGTCGAATTCCCATGACCTCGTAGGTAACCGCGGCGTCGCTCTTTGCTTGTCGATCAAACTGACGCCAAAAGACCACGGCCCTGTGACGAATCCAGGCCGCGGTATCAGCCTTCGTGTCGTTGAATAGACGAAGGGTTCGGCCGCGGAGCCGAGGCTGAGTTACGACGGCTTCGAGAAGCCGAAAACGATTCAAATACTCATGTGGGCTGCGCACGACGCGCTCGCACATTGCTAACTTTTGTCAGGAGAATAGAGCTCGGCCAAGATGTACTTCAGCTCCTTGCGGAATCCTGCGCAGTCCATCTCGAAAGTCGTGAAGCTCGCCGGCCTCGTCGAAATGCTCCGCTAGCACACAACGATAGGCATCGAGTTGTCGTGTCAGACTTAGGCGGTCGCCGTCCATGAGAGACGGGAAGGTCCAGATCACATCGGGTTGATTCAGGGCGTCGAATAGCTCAAGCGACATCCGCGTCTTCAGCGAGGATAAGTCAGACACTTCGAAAATTCCACCCATGCGTAGCGGTGGCCGCATTCTATGGAAGGCCGCCTTAGGCAGCCGGAAGGGGATGCGCGAGAATGATTCTTCGATCGCCAAGGGATGCCGGACGACGGCTCTCGCACTGAGCGCGAGTCGCATCATTCAACTCGCGAGACTCAAGGTCCTGCCGGACCATCGCGACAGTGCGGGCCGACGTTTCTTCCTGCCTCAAGACGTGGACGCGCTGATTCGTAAGCGAAAGGCGCAGGTCAAGGGAGGCGCCAGTCACTGTGACGATCACCGACCTCCTCGACCGCTTCGATGGGAGAACGAGAACCGGCGATCAATGGCTCGTGAAATGCCCTGCCCACAAAGACGACAGGGCCTCGCTCGCCATCCGAGAAGCTGATGATGGCGCTGCTCCTACATTGTCACGCCGGATGTTCATTCGAAGAACATCTCGACGCGGCGCTCGGCCTCACCGTGGCCGATCTCTTTCCGATGAAGTCCGACGCCGCGTCCGCTCGCACCATCGTCGCGACGTATGACTACCGCGACGGGGCCGGCGTCCTGGCGCTACCAAGTGGTGCGCTATTTGCCGAAGAATTTCCGCCAGCGACGTCCCGATGGGCACGGCGGCTGGATCTGGAAGCTGAATGGCGTGTCGCGCGTCCTCTTTCTCTATCGGTTGCCCGACTTGAAAGGCCGTGAAGCGGTGGGGGTGGTGTGTGAAGGCGAGAAGGACGCGGAGGCGCTCTGGCGGCCGGGATTCCCGCGACGTGCAACGTGGGTGGCGCGGGTAAGTGGCGCGACGAGTACCTCGACACAGCTGAAGGCCGCGGGCACTCATCGTGTCCGGATACATCCCCGACAACGATGAGCCAGGGTGCGATCATTCCGATCAGGTGACGAGAAGCTGTCTCGCGGCGGGGCTGGACGCGCGCGTCGTCACGCTGCCGCGCCTGCCAGCCAAGGGGGACGTGAGCGATTTTCTGGCGGCACATCCGGTGATCAGACGCACTCGAACTCTTGAGGACCGCGCCGATCTACACACCGCCGGTCGCCGGCCCGTCGCGACCGATACCTATGGCGCGCGAACCGAAATCAACGAATAGGAAAACAGCCCCACAGGGCCGGCCGGTGGAACTCGAGAACCCCGAACCGTGGCCGGAGTCCGTCAAGGCGCACGCCATCCTAGATGCGGTGGTGGACCTGCTCCGGGCGTTTGTCATCTTCGAAACATCCGCGTCCGCCGACGCGCTCGCGCTCTGGATTCTTCACACGGTACTTGATGGACGTCTGGTGCATCTCGCCGCTCGCGGTCGCGAATAGTCCAACGATGTGCTGTGGCAAGACCACGCTGGTGCAGCTCGTCGCGCATCTCGCCAGTCGTCCGCGGCGACCAACATTAGCCCGGCCGCGCTCTTTCGCATGATCGAGATGGCGAAGCCGACGCTGATCCTCGACGAGGCGGAAACCTTCATGAAAGAAAACGAGGAACTCCGCGGCATCGTTAACGGCGGACACACCAAGGCGACGGCGAACGTGATCCGCACGGTGGGCGAAAGTCATCAGCCGCGTGATTTTTCGACGTGGTGTCCGAAGTTTCTGGCGTTGATCGGTCGGTTGCCGGCGACGTTAATGGATCGCGCGATCATTGTGCCGATGCGTCGGAAGGCACCAACGAAGGAGCACGTCGAACCGCTCCGTCTCGATCGCATCGCGGCACGAAAGATGCCCTCCGCCGGCAGATGGTGCATTGGGCCGAGATCATGCGGCGGAACTGACGATGGCCGATCCCGAGATGCCGGTCTTGTCCGATGACCGGGCGGCCGACAACTGGCGGCCCTTGCTCACCCTCGCAGAGGCAGCCGGCGCGCCCTGGGCGGCGCGGGCGAAGGTTGAAGCGGCCGTGGACATCAGCGGCCGACGGGAAGATGACGAGCAGTCGCCGCTGGCCCTCCTGCGGGATACGCGGACAGTGTTCGATGAGCTCGACAGCAACACCACGGAGGTGACAAGCGCGCAGCTGGTTGAGGCGGTTGAACAAACTGCAGGATCGGCCGTGGGCGGACCTTCGACAGGGGGAAGGGACTGACGGCGGCCCGGTTCGCGGCGCGCATGAAGGACTTTGGGGTGCATCCGGGCGGGCCGTATTGGTTCACCGTGGACGGAGAACGCAAACACCTCCGTGGCTACCGGCGCGAGAGTTTCGAGGATGCCTTTGGTCGCTACCTTGCGGGGGATCAAACCGTAACCTGTGACAAACCCAATAACGACGGGCCGAAATCGCATCTTCAAGGTGTGACAGAACGATCAGGCAGGTCACACCCTGAAGGTGTGACTTCGACGGGCCGAAATCGCATCTTCAAGGTGTGACAGAACGATCAGGCAGGTCACACCCTGAAGGTGTGACAACAACAAGAAATACCGGCCATTGTCACACTATTTCACGGTTTTGCCTGCGGGATCGGAGGAAGGTCCACATGTCCGTGAGCGTTTCTGAGTGTCCGGCGACCCGTGCGTCGCTGGTGATGCTCAAGGGCGGCCTGACGGTGCCGCTGGCGGCGCTTCAGTTGGCATGGTTACTCGAAGACCGGGGCGCCGTCTTTCTGGTTGAGGGCGGCGACCTGATTGTTGACGGGCCGGCGGGCTTCCTGACGGACGGCGACCGGGCGCAGATTCGACGGTGGCGGGAGCACCTGAAGGCTATCGCAAGCTACCAAGCACCGGAGGCGGTCGGGTAGGATGGCGCCTCAAGGAACCGGCCGCGTGTTGTTGTCGGTGCCCGCAGCGGCCGACTACCTCGGCATCAGTGAGGTAACGTTGCGCAATTGGCTCAGCGCGCGCCAGCTGGACTACGTGAAGGTCGGCCGCCTCACGAAAATCTCGCGCGTGACGCTCAATCGCTACATCGACGCGCACACTATCGCGCCACGAGGGACGCCTCGTGAACCTCTACAAGCGGTGTCACTGCTCGCAGCCGACGAATTGTCGACATCCGTTCTGGTTCCGGTTCCGGCTCGACCGTCGTCACGTCCGCGAATCGACCAGGACCGCCAATCGCAAGCTGGCGGCGCGCGTGGCCGAAAAACGGCATCGATCGTCGCGGCTGGGCACGGCTTCAAGCGCATCAAGCCGGTCCTGCTCTCGAAACACATCACTTCGTACACCGCGCACACGGCGAAAATCGAACCGAACCAGCTACAAGGATGCAGGCGGTGCTCGAGCGGCTAGTGGCCTCGGTTGGGGATCGGCCGCTCGCGGACGTCAGCGCCATTTCACATCGAACGCTGGAAACGCGAACGTGCCGAGCAAGTAAGTCAAGGCGACGGTCAACCGAGAGCTGAACATCGTCCGCGGCTGTTTTCTCGCGCCGTGGATTGGGGGCAGCTCGGCGATCTCGCCCCTGCGCACAGTGAAGCCGTTCAAGGTCGACAATGTCCGGCTTCGGGTCTGCTCGCCGGCCGAAATCAAGACGTTGCTCGACGGCGGCGCCGGCAGACTTGGCGCTCATCGCCCGGGTGACGCTCGAAAGCCTACTCCGGCTCTCCGAAGTGCTTGAACCTGCGACGGGAGGACATCGGGCCGACGTTTGCGACGGTCGTGCAATCAGCAAGAGCGGGAAACCGCGCCGGGTGCCCCTCACGCCGGAACTGCGCGCCGACCTGCTCGCACGGTGTCACGGCCGCTGGCGCCATATTCGGGCTCGGGCAAGGCCGGGCAAGCCGCCCAAGGCGGCCGCGGTAAGTGTCGCTTTCGCGCGGCTCGCGCGCCGCTCGACTAACGTGGGTGTCAGTCATCACGTCTTGCGGCACACGGGCGCGACGGTGATGGTCGCGAACGGCGTCTCGCTTCGCGCGGTGCAGACGATCGGCGGATGGTCGAGTCTCCGCATGGTCGAACGCTACGCGCACGTCGACGATGCGGAACTCGCGCGCGCCGTGCGGGTCACGCACAATCACACGGAAGCGGCGATACGCGGGCACACAAAAGGGGTCACAGAGACGCCGGCGGCGGGCGGAAATGTCCGATCGAAAACGGAGGGTAAGTCGTAGATTCTAAAGACTGGCGTCCCCAACGGGATTCGAACCCGTGTTTTGGCCTTGAAAGGGCCACGTCCTGGGCCTCTGGACGATGGGGACCCGTGAGAGGAATCTCGAATTTTAGCACGGCCGCGCCGCCTGCAGGATAATCCGTCTCTCGATGCAGTCGTTCCGACTCGCCATTCGCGTCGCGTTGGCGGCGGGTGCGTTCACTCTCGCAAGTGAAACCCCACGCTCCCAGACGCGCACCTTCGATCTCCTGACCGCCAGTATCGCCGACATCCAGGATGCCGTCGACGCCGGCGCCCTCACGTACGAAAAGCTCGTTCGTCTGTACCTCAACCGGATCGAGGCCTACGACAAAAACGGACCTCGCCTCAACGCGATCATCGCGATCAATCCTCACGCAGGTGAGATCGCGCGCGCGCTCGACGACGAGCGCAGGTCGAAAGGCCGGCGCAGCGCGCTCCACGGGATCCCGGTCGCCATCAAAGACAACGTGGACGTCGCCGACATGCCTTCCGCCGGCGGCAGCCTGGCCTTCAAGGACAGCTACCCGGCGCGTGACGCGACGGTCGTACAGCGCCTTCGCGACGCGGGCGCGATCATCTTCCTGAAAACGAACATGGACGAGCTCGCGCTCGGCTCTCGCGGGCTCAGCTCTCTCGGCGGTCAAATCCTCGATCCGTACGATCTCGCCAGGAATCCCGGCGGCTCGAGCGGCGGCACCGGTGTCGCCGTCAACGTGTCGTTCGCCACGGTCGGCGTCGCGACGGAGACCGGCGTCTCCATCCGCAGCCCCGCCACCAACAACGCCGTCGTCGGCATCGCACCGACGCGTGGACTGGTGAGCCGCGCAGGCGTCATCCCGATCTCCTTCACCCAGGATCGAATCGGCGCGCACGGAAAGAGCGTCGTTGATGCGGCGCGGCTGCTCGACGTCATCCGCGGTTTCGACGCCGAGGATCTGTCGACCGCCGAGAGCCTCACGCGCGCGCCGGCGCGTCCGATCGCCGACGTGCGCGGCAATGGACTGCAGGGGGCCCGAATCGGCGTGCTGCGCGACTTGTTCCGCCAGGGCGAGATGTTCGACGCCGGCAATGCGCTCGTCAACAAACAGATCGAGGTCCTGCGCGGCACCGGCGCTGACGTGATCGCCGATCTGACGACCGGCGAGGATCTCGTCGGTGCCATCCCCAACCTTCGCGTGAACAACTACGAGCTGCAGACCGCGTTCGACGCCTATCTCCGTCGCCGCGGCCCGGCAAGCCCGGTGAAGACGTTCGCCGAACTCGCCGCACTCGAGGTCTTTGCGCCGGGCGGCAACCTCGCCACACGATTTCAGGAGACGATGAAGGCTGGCGATCTCAACCGGAACGCCGAGTACCTGTCGCGGCTCGATCACCAGCGTCGCATTCGTCAGCGGCTGGTCGATCTGCTCGAGCGCCATCGGCTGGACGCGCTCGTTTATCCCATGAAGTCGCTCGCGGCTCCCCCGCTCGGCACATCGGACGACGGTCCGCGCGACAACAACATCAGCGCCATCACCGGCCTTCCGGCCATCGTCGTCCACGCGGGCATGACCGCCGAAGGCCTGCCGCTGTCGATTGAATTTTTGGGCCGGCCGTTCAGCGAATCGCGGCTCGTGGAGCTCGCGCACGCCTACGAACGAATCCGCGGCGCGCGCGTGCTCCCCAAGACCACGCCCCACCTTCCAGGCGAAGCCTTCTCGTTCTGAAAGCAGCGCCGACCGAGGACTAGCGCGCCGTTGCTGCGCGCCGGCTCCTCGGTGGCTGCGTGACGCGTTCCTCGTCAGCCTCTTTCGAGCCCTCCTCGGCCTCCAGCGCGAACCAGTTGATGGTGGCTTCCGCGATCTTCGTGAGCTTCGCGTCGGCGTCCTTTTCCTCCAGTTCATTGGCCTTCAGCAACTGCAGCACCTCTCGGTGGCCGAGCTGCCTGGCCCACGCCATCAGCGACCCGTACACCGTGATCTCGTAATGCTCGACCCGCTGCAGCCCGCAATGAACGTGGCCGCGAGTCACCCCGATCTGTTCCGAAAGCGCGTCGCGGAGTTCGCGGTTGGTCACGGCCTTGATGACCTTATCGAGGCGGGAAACGGTCGAGCGCGCGGATTCGGAGATCAAGGACAACGTCGAGAGCGCGTTCAAGGCGAATCATCGCGTCTCCGATAGCGGCATCAAGGTCGCGCGAACAAAGGCGTCGTCCTCCTGTCGGGGAAAACGAAGTCGCTCGAGGCGCACGCGGAAGCGGTCGCAGTGGCGTACGCCGTCAAGGGCGTGCGCCGCGTCTCGACGGAAGTGGTCGTCGAGTCGGCGACAAACGAGCGGTAAGGACGGAAGCTCCAAGCAGGAGCCCGGCGATTTGCGTCGCCGGGCTCACCTCCACGTTGATTCACCCACCCGACCCGCTCGACCTACTTGTACTCTTCCGCGATTTCTCGTACTGTGGGCCCATGAAACCTGCGCTCAGACGCGACCGATTCGAGCCAAGCATCGAGTTCGTCCTCGCTGCGCTGGTCGTGGCCGTGGTGATCGCCCTGCTCAGGTAAGTCCGGCTGGAACCGCCGCAAAAAGACAAAGACGGCTGAGCGCTCGCGCGCCCGGCCGTCTTGTGCCCTCCCGATCGTCGGCGATGCCGACTTACAGCGTCTTGAGCGCGGCGCTCATGTTGTTGAGCGCGAGCTCGAGTGTCTTGCGTGACGTCGCGATGTTCATGCGCGCGTGTCCCTGTCCGCCGGTGCCGTACGACGAACCGGCGTTCAGGTGCACCTTGGCGTGTTCGACGAACCAGTCCACCACGACCTGCTCCGGCGTCAGCGCCTTGGCCATCTTCTTGGTCGCCTCGGCCTTCTGCTTGGCGCCGATGCGTTCCATGACCGCGCTCAGATCCAGCCACGCGAGGTACGTGCCCTGCGGCTTGACGCACTTCACTTGCGGCATGTTCGCCTTGACGTACTGCACCGTGAACTCGTGGTTGGCTTCGATGTAAGGCAGCAGCTGGTTCAGCCAGTCCTCGCCTTCCGTCAACGCCGCATTGTTCGCCACCATCCCGAGCGTCGTCAGATCGGCCTTGTTCATCGCCTTGACGCGCGCCAGGTATTCCGGGTTCGTGGAGAAGAACCACGCGTGTTTCATCGCGGCGAGGCTGAACGACTTGCTCGCCGCCTTGAACGTGAGACTGTTGCGCACGACCGCCTTGTTCGGCAGGCTGGCGAACGGTGTGTACTTCTGATCCTTGGTGACGAAGTCGCAGTGGATCTCGTCGGCCAGTACGACGACGCGCCGCTTGAGGCAGAGTTCGCCGATGCGCATCAGATCGTCCGGGGACCAGCAGTTGCCGGTCGGGTTCTGCGGATTGCAGAGGATCAACGTGTTCGTGTCGCTGCTGATGCGGCGCTCGAGATCGTCGAAGTCGATCGAGTAACGGCCGTCGACGAGCTTCATCGGGCTGTCTTCGGGCTTCGTACCCGTATAAGTAAGGTCACCGTAGAAGCCGTTGTAGGTCGGCGTCGTGAGCAGGACCTTGGTTCCCGGCGGCGAGAACGCCCGCAGCGCTGCAATCAGGCCGGGATGGACGCCCGTCGTCAACACGATCGTTTCGGGATCGATGTCGAGGCCGTAGCGGCGCTTGTTCCAGCTCGAAATCGCTTCGTAGTACGTCTTCGGGATATCGAGGTAGCCCCAGTTCTCATGCTGGCAGCGCTGCCCGAGCGCGCGCGTGATGCACGGCGCGGCGCGGAAATCCATGTCGGCGATCCCCATGCCGACCGTGATGTGGTCCTTGCCGTACATGCGAATCTGCTGGTCGTACTTGACGCTGTCAGTACCGATCCGGCTGTAGGGCGTGTCGAAATCGTACTTGCCGTTGGGTGGCTCGGCAAAACTGGCCGCAGCCATGGCCTCGGAGGCCCCGCCTGTGCCGACCGCGCCGACCAGTGCCGTCATCCCGGCGTTCCTCAGGAACGCCCTGCGATTGAGACCTTCACGCTGTGACATGGTCTGCTCCCTGTTTGTTGCTGCGTGCATGCGCACACCCAGACGCCAGTGGGGTTCCCATGCTGACCGCCGTGGACGCGCTAATCCTACACCCGGTGTCGCGCACTTGTAACGCCTCTTTCGCGGGCCCCCGATTCGGGAGATGGCCCGGGCTACGGGCCTGATCGAGGCCAGAAACGGTCGGATCCCTGTTATAACGGTGGTCATGGCTCACCCTGCACTCCGACGTTTCGGGCGCACCCTGACGATTACGGCGGCGTTGTGGGTCCTGCCCTCTGCGGGGCCCGGCACGGCCTGGGCCCAGATCGATGCGGGGTTTCTGGCGTCGGTGACCGACCTCAAGGAAACGACCGCGTATTTGAGCGGTGAGAACGCGACCGAGGTCTCGCTGGCGCTGACGCCGCCCGAGCCGAAAGGCGGCCCCGGAATCACGCTGGTCTTCCGCGCGCGCTTTAGCGGCCGCAGCGTCGACCCCGATCGGCTGGTTGGCATTGTCGTGCGCGCTCACTACCGGCTGTACTCGGATGACCGGGTGCGATCGTTCCAGGCGCTCGGCAGCACGCACCGTCTCCACATGGACCTCGATGCGCAAGGCGACCAGGGAATCGCGCTCGACTTCTTCCCGACCAATTGGGGTTACGGAGGATTCTCGGCGCCGGGTGACGAGATTCCAGTCGCCTATTTCGCCGCGAGCCCCCAGGATTTGCGCGCCTTGTCCGTGGCGAAGACGGTGAGCGGCAACGTCCTGTGGACGGACTTCGCGATGACTCCGGGGGAACTCGACGCGCTCCGCACGTTCGCGCGGCGCGTGGCGCCCACGGGACGCCGAAGTCCCCAACTCTGATCAGGCTTTCTGAATTCAGCGAGCCAGCAGACGCAGCAGGCGGACGAGAACGGCGGTCGAGGACGGAGCCCGTCGCTGCCACGCCATGAACCGGCTGATGCTGAGTCGTCGGTCGTCGTGACGGATCGGTCGCGCGTGCGACGGCGAAGAGACCAACGCGGCGTGCGACTTCATTGGCTGGTGCCTCCACGCGCTTTTATCGACGCGTGGCCGCCTTCAGTTTAGGGCAGACGCAACAATTCAAGGCTGAGCTTCGAGCTCAAGCGACGCTTCTACTGTCGCCCGAGGACTTCGCGGCGCGCTGACCGGCCTCGGTACGCGACCAATCATCTTCAAAGACCACGGCCAGCTGCTTCACAATCGATCGATCTTTCACAATCGCGCCTACTTCGCGGCGCCTGTCGAGTTCCAGCTTGCGAAGGCTCTGGCTGCCAACAAAGGCCCGGCGACCGTCGCGGATGATTGCGCGTACGTGCAGGCGCTTTCCGGGATACTTCTCGGCAGTCAACGCGGTCTTCCCGCTTCCAAGCTTCCCGATGATTCGAACGTCCACCCCCGCTTTCACCCGATCGTTCAGCAACCGCAGCATTGCCTGGTCGCTCACCTTGGGGTCGTAGATCAGGAGCTGCTTCTTCGCCCCTTTGATAAAGCTCGCCAGGCGGTCCCGGGCGTTGACGGGACTGACGACAAGAGCGTCCACGCCCGCCGTGTACGCCTGGCGCGCGCAGTCCGCCTCGAACAACCGCGACGCTTCCTGCAGAAGCCGCCGGTTGCGAGTGACGATGCCGAAGCTGCGACTCTTCGTGATATCGAGCCAGGTGAAATTGAACCCGTACACGTGCAGCGTCCGTGCGTCCACGATCATCATCTTGCCGTGGTATCTCACGAGGTCGTCGGCGGTCTGTGACACCGTGACGCCACATTCAAGGAATCGCGCTTCCAACTTCCGCAGACGCTTGGTGCCACCCCGGTTCACATGAGCGGTCAGGGCCCGGACGGTCACGCCGCGCGAGACCGCGTCAGACAGCGCTTTCGCGACCTCCTCGACATCCAGCCGAAAGATGAGGACGTCGACTGATTTCCTGGCGCGTTTAATCGCGGTGACGATGGGATTGACGCCCGCATCGGGCTGAACGATCAGCTTCATTCGTTGTCGGCGCCGCTCCCCGAACGGCCCAGTTGTATGGATCGCAGCACAAGCCATGCCAGGCTCGTCGGTCGCTGGAGCCGGTCTTGCTAACAGCGCAAGCATGCGAAGCGCGCGGATCGGCTTTGACTCATCAGTTGGGATCGACCTGCCACATCCGACGACGCGTCGCGCCGCCGCGGCGTTCGCCTCGTTCACGGCAATCGTCTGCGCGTCGCTTGGCGTCGGCGCGTGCGCGTACTTCGCCACCCAGCCCTCGCACATCCGACTCGACACCAAACCGAGAGAGGCCGCCATCGCGCGCGCGCAACTGTGGACCAAGACGGACATCCCGACGATGGACATCAAGGCCGGACCGCAGGGTCCGGGCGCGTTCGCGCCAGGGCAGACCGTCGTCTGCGACTACGTCGACGAAACCCTCGAGGGCAGCTCGCCGAAGTTCTCGTGCACGCTGGGCGGCCACGACAAGATCAAGGTGAAGTACGGGCGCGGCAACGGTGAAGCCTTCGCGGAAGTTGCTGCATCACGGCTTTTGTGGGCGCTCGGATTCGGCGCCGATCACGAGTATCCGGTCCGGGTCGTCTGCCGCGGCTGCCCGCCCAAGCTGTTGGGGAAGCCGGCCAAAGGGGCTGCGACGGGCGAGATCGTCTTCGACGTGGCCGCCATCGAGCGCAAGATGCCCGGCCACGAGATCGACGGCCCAGAGGGCCGCGGCTGGGCGTGGTTCGAACTCGATCTCGTGGATCCCGGCGCCGGCGGCGCAACGCGTGCCGAGCGCGATGGGTTGAAGCTGATGGCCGTCATTCTTCAACACACCGACACCAAGCGCGAGCAGCAGCGGATCGTCTGCCTCGATCCGCGGAAGAGCGACGCTCCGGCCTCCTCGTGCCGCCAGACATTCATGTTCATCAACGATCTCGGCGCCACGTTCGGACGCGCAGGCACCCTGAATCTCAGCGATACGGCAAGTGTGAACCTCGCCGCGTGGGAGCGGACGCCGGTGTGGAAGGAATCAGACCGTTGCATCGGCAACCTTCCACAGTCGTGGAGCGGCACACTGAACAACCCTCCAATCACGGAAGAGGGCCGCGCGTTTCTCGCGTCCCTCCTTGTGCAGCTCACAGATCAACAGATGCACGACCTCTTCGAGGTCTCCCGTTTTTCAATGCGAACACATGATGGCAAGATCCGCGATCGGGACGGCGACACGAATGCGTGGGTCACGGCGCTGAAAGACAAGATCAGCCAGGTTGTGCGGCGATCGTGCGTGCCGAGGCTGGCGGAGAATCGGGCATGACCACGGCACGGCGTCTTCGGTGGAGTTCGATGCTTGCTTGGATTCTGGTGGTGTGGGCCTGCTCGTCGCGGCGTCCGCCCACTGACGTCCCGGTCGCGCCAAGCCCGGAGCTGGAACCGTTTCAACGCGCCATGAAAGGCTACCTCGATTTGACAAGTGCCGAGCGGACCAAGGCGGCCCAGTCCGGGGAAAACGTGCCCGGTCAGAACACGCCGACGCCAAGCGCCGAGACGGCTGTCCGCACGCGCGCGAACACGCTCGCGACGGCGTTGCGCGAGACGCTCAGGCCGGCGGCGCAGCCGGGCGATCTCTTCGGCACCGCCGCGGCGACCGTGATCCGCGAGGAGATTCGGAAAACCTTCGAGGGACCGCAGCGCGACCTTTTGATGGATGCGCTCTCGGAACAGAACGAGAACAACAAGGCATCGTCGCCCGCGCCGCCCATCGCGATCCACCAGCGCGTGGACGCTCCGCGCGTGCCGCCGCTCCTCGTGGAGGTGCTGCCTCCTCTACCCAAGCAGTTGGAATACGACTTTGTCGGGCGCGTCCTGATTCTTCGCGATGTGGACGCCGAGGTCGTCGCCGATTTTCTGCTCGCGGCGCTGCCCGAGCCGCCGCCGCCAGGGAACGAAACGCCGTCGTCAGGCAGCGTGGCGGCGCAAGGTGCGCCGCCGCTGCCGCTGCCGGGCAACCGGGGATCCACGGTGTTTGCGGCCATTGGCGACAGCGGCTCCGGTGACGCCGCCCAGAAGGGCATCGCGAACGCGATGCTGACGTACTTCACGAGCGGACGCCGTTTCCGGTTCGTGCTGATGCTCGGCGACAATTTGTACAGCGACGACTACACTGGCGAGTTCCTGACGCCGTACAAGCCGCTGCTCGATCGGGGCGTCAAGTTCTACGCAAGCCTCGGTAACCACGACCGCGATCTGGAGATCCACTTTAAGCCGTTCAACATGAACGACCGCGATTACTACAGCGTCGACGAAGGCAATGCGCGGTTCGTCGCGCTGAACAGCAACCGGCCAACCGACCAGGCACAGGCAAAATGGTTCCAGACGGCGTTCGCGGATGCCGGGTCGAAGTGGCGCATCTGCTTCTTTCATCATCCGCTGTACTCCTCAGGCCAGCACGCGGATGAGAGCAGGCAGGTGATCAGGCCGGCGCTCGAGGATGCGCTGGTCCAAAACCAGGTCAATGTCGTGTTCGGCGGCCACGAGCATCTGTACGAGCGGGTCGCCCCGCAGAAAAGCGTCCGGTACTTCGTGTCAGGCGGCGGCGGCAGAAACCTGTATCGCGTGCAGCTGAGCGAATTCGACGAAGTCGCTGTCTCCGAGCATCACTTCATGGCGATCGAAATCGACGGTAACCGGATGTTCTTTGAAGCGATCGCTGCCACGCAGGATCTCCTGGACTGCGGTCTCCTGTTCCGTGTCACGGACGAAGCGGCCAAGACACCAGACAAGGACACGCAGGCGTGGCTCGACTCCTGTGCCGCCCAGCGGGCGAAAGCCAAGACGCGGACTGACCTCGGAGCTGACCGTCGATCGGGATCGGCACGATGACAACTCCGCTCATGCGCCGACGCGTCGCCGCCGTAGCGGTCGCGTGCGCCCTGACGATCGTCCCGCGCACGCTCGTCGGCCAGCCGCTGCCTGACAGCGCTTCGCAAAAAGAATCCAGACGCGAGAGCATGCTGAGTGACACGCCGGATACGACCACGCAGACGCAGGAACTGCGGCATGCCGCGGTCCGGCTGCCGATGGCGGCGGCGCTGGCCAGCCTCCTCGCCTTGCGACCCCGGCGCCGTGGGACGCCGTTGCGGCGCCCGCCCGTCATTCAAACGCAGATCATTCTCGCGGTCATCGGCGCGGTCGTGATGCTCGTGGTCGGTTCGAGCCTCGCCCGCGCATTTGGCATCGTCGGTGCGGCCGGACTCGTCAGGTATCGCGCGAAGGTCGACGACCCGAAGGACGCCGGCGTCATGCTCTCCACCTTGGCCGTCGGCCTCGCGTCGGGCGTGGGTCTCTGGCTGCTGGCGACGTTCGGCGCGCTGTTCATTCTGGCGCTCTTGTGGATTGTCGAGTCGTTCGAGCCGATTGCGACCCGGCTCTTTGCGCTCAAGATCAAGTCGAAACAGCCAGCCGCCATCAAGGACCGTGTTGAGGAAATCCTGAAACGCACGCACGTGGCGTTCGAGCTTCGCGGCATCAGCCAGGCCGAGCTGGATTACGAGGTGCGGTGGCCGCTCGAAAGCACGACCGATCGGCTGTCGGCTGCGATTCTGGCCATTGACGCGCGGGCGGCGACCGAGGTGGAGTGGGAGCAGAAGTCAGAAAAGAAATAGGCGGCCCTCTGACGTTACAATGCCCGGATGTCGTCGACGGCTGACGCACGCACTCTAACGACCCTGGCCAGGCCAGCCGTCCACTGGACACCCGTCGCCGCGGCACTGGCGACGATTGCGCTCGGCGCGTCCTACATCGCTCAAACCATCAGCGGGAACCAGGCTGGCCTGTTTCTCGTGGGCGTCGCGGCGGGCGTCGTCCTCTACCACGCGTCGTTCGGCTTCACGTCGGCGTGGCGCGCGTTCATCGTCGAGCGTCGCGGCGACGGCGTCCGCGCGCAGATGCTGATGCTCGCGGTCACATGCCTGGTGTTCTTCCCGGCCATTGGCGCAGGTCATCTGTTCGGACAGCCGGTTCGCGGATCGATCTCACCCGTCGGATTCGGAGTGATCGCCGGCGCGTTCATGTTCGGCGTGGGCATGCAGCTCGGCGGAGGCTGTGCGTCGGGAACGCTGTTCACCGTCGGTGGTGGAAATACGCGAATGCTCGTGACGCTTGGCGCGTTCATCACAGGATCGGTCGCAGGTGCGACGCACCTTGCTCGTTGGGAAGCGCTTCCTGCGTTCAGGCCTTCCTCACTCGTCGTTCAGCTCGGACCGGCGTTCGGGCTCGCGGTGAGCCTTGCCGCATTCGCTGCGATTTCAGGCGCCACCATCATTGCCGAGCGACGGCGTCACGGAACCGTCGTCATCGACTGGCAACAGCCATCGCGACAGTTTTCAATCCTGCGCGGGCCGTGGCCGCTCGTGGCTGGCGCGATCGGACTCGCCGCGGTGAACATCGCGACGCTGTTCCTCGCGGGACGGCCGTGGGGCGTGACGAGCGCGTTCGTGTTGTGGGGCGGCAAGCTTCTGCAGTCCGCCGGCGTCGATCTCCACAGCTGGGCGTACTTTGCTCCAGCGGCCAGACAGGCAGAACTCGGCGCCACCGTGTTGCGGGACGTGACGTCGGTGATGGACTTGGGCCTGATCCTCGGCGCGCTCGCCGCAGCGACAGCCGCGGGACGATTTGCGCCGACGTGGCGAATCTCCGGAGGCTCGTTCGCGGCGGCGGTCGTCGGCGGCTTGCTGCTCGGCTACGGTGCGCGCATCGCGTACGGCTGCAATATCGGAGCGTTCTTCAGCGGGATCGCGTCAGGCAGCCTTCACGGCTGGCTCTGGTTCCCCTGCGCACTCGCCGGCAACATCGTCGGCACCTGGCTGCGGCCGTCGTTCGGCCTGAGCCGTCGCTGACGCCCGGCGCCGGTTCCAGCACGGTTAGTGGAGCTCGAGCCACTGGCGTGCTTCGTCGACGGACACGAAGATCCCCACCTGGATCCCAGCGAACACGAAGGCGTCCATCTGCACGCGTTGCACCGTGACGCCGGTTGCGGCGCTGCGCGGGACCATCGCGATGAAGGGCGCGAACTTCGCTCCGAGCAGCGCCCACATCAGCTCGACCCGGTTCCTCACAAGGGGCGGTGCAAGGTCCACGTCACTCTCGCGCGCGTCGACCAGCAGCAGCGCACCCTTCGCGATCTTCGGATCGTCGCGCAGCGCGATGAAGACGGCGCGCGCCCCTTCGACGACCGGCGTGGGCGGGGTCCGGACGAGGACGACCCGGCCTTCGATGGAGTACGAGTAGCCGCCAGGAACGGATAGCGACATCTGGATGGCAAACCATTATCGCAAGCGAGACTCCGAACCTCTAGATGGATCGGCATGGGAGGAGGACAGGCCCCTCGCAGGGGCTCTGTCATGGCTGCCCGGGAATGGATGTGTCGCGCGCCCGACTCAGCCCTTGATCCGCACGTTCAAAGGCGCTGAGGGAGTTGCGGCGGGCTCGGTCACTGTAACGGTCGTGCCGGCGATCGTCAACGTGCCCGTCCGCGACGAGGCCGTTGAATTCCCCGCGACGGTGTAGTTGACGGTGCCGTTGCCGGTGCCGCTTCCGCCAGACGTGACGGTGATCCAACTGACGTTGCTCGTGGCGGTCCATCCGCAGCTGGTTCCTGACGCCACAGTCACCGTCACCGTTCCGGTTCCGCCGGTTCCCGTGACGTTCTGCGACGTGGGACTGACGGTGAAGCTGCAGGCCGCGGCCTGGGTCACCGTGACCGTCTGGCCCGCGACTGTGAGGGTGCCGGTGCGAGTCGTGGTCGCAGTGTTCGCGGCCACCGTGTAGTTGACGGTGCCGTTACTCGTGCCGCTGCCACCCGACGTGACGGCGATCCAGCTCGCGTTGCTCGCCGCCGTCCACCCGCAGCTGGCCCCTGCCGTTACCGAGACGCTCGCCGCGCCACCGGCGGCCGTCGCACTCGGACTCGTCGGCGAGACGCCGAAGCTGCAGGCTGGATCCTGTGTCACGAAGACTGTCGTTCCAGCCACGTTGATCGTGCCCGTGCGGCTGCTGGCCGTCAAGTTCGCGGCCGCGGTGTAATTCACCGTGCCGTTGCCCGTCCCGCTGCCGCCGGAGGTCACCGTGATCCAGGTCACGGCGCTCGTCGCGGTCCAACTGCAACCCGCGGTTGTCGTCACGGCGACGCTCGCCGGCCCGCCCGAGCCTCCGGGTACTGACCAGCGTTGGCGACACACCGAAGGTGCACGTCGATGTAGCCGCGGCTTGCGTCACGGTGACCGTCTGTCCGGCGACGGTGAGCGAGCCCGTGCGACTCGATGCCCCCGTGTTGGCGGCGACGGTGTAGTTGACCGTGCCGTTGCCCGTCCCGCTGCCGCCTGACGTCATCGTGATCCACGTGGCGTTACTCGTGGCGGTCCACGCACACCCCGATGCGGCCGTCACCGTCAGACTGGCAGCGCCGCCCGCTGACGTGGCGCTCGGATTGGTCGGCGATACGCTGAAGCTGCAGACCAGGCCGGCCTGCGTCACCGTGACCGTCTGGCCCGCGACCGTGAGCGTGCCTGTGCGACCGGACGTCGCCGTGTTGGCCGCGACGGTGTAGTTGACCGTGCCGTTCGCGGCGCCGCTGCCGCCCGACGTCACCGTGATCCAGCTCGCGTTGCTCGTCGCAGTCCACCCGCAGCCGGCTCCTGACAAGACGGTCACGCTCGCGGCGCCGCCCGAGGACGTCGCGCTGGGATTGGTCGGCGACACGATGAAGGTGCACGCCGGATCTTGCGTCACGAAGACCGTCGATCCAGCGACGTTCAGTGTGCCGGTTCGCGTGCTTGATGCAGCGTTCGCCGCCACGGTGTAGTTCACGGTGCCGTTGCCCGAGCCGCTCGCTCCCGAGGTCACCGTGATCCAGGCCACGCCACTCGTTGCCGTCCAGTTGCAACCCGCGCCGGATGTCACCGCGACGCTCGCCGGCCCGCCCGGCCCTCCGGCACTGACCAGCGTTGGCGATGCACCGAAGGTGCACGTTGATGTCGCTGCCGCCTGCGTCACCGTCACGGTCTGCCCCGCGACGGTCAGCGTGCCCGTCCGACTCGACGTCGCCGTGTTGGTGGCGACGGAGTAGTTGACCGTGCCGTTGCCCGTCCCGCTGCCACCCGACGTCACGCTGATCCACCCGTCGTTGCTCGTCGCGGTCCACGCGCACCCCGATCCGGCGGTCACCGTCAGGCTGGCGGCGCCGCCCGCCGACGTCGCGCTGGGATTGGTTGGCGACACGGTAAAGCTGCACGCCGTGCCGGCCTGCGTCACGGTCACGGTCTGCCCCGCGACGGTGAGCGTGCCTGTGCGACTCGTCGTCGCCGCATTTGCGGCGACCGTGTAATTGACCGTGCCGTTGCCCGTCCCGCTGCCGCCCGACGTCACCGTGAGCCACGTCGCATTGCTCGTCGCCGTCCAGCTGCACGTCGACCCCGCCGTGACCGCGACACTCGCGGCTCCGCCCGCCGACGTCGCGTTCGGATTGGTCGGCGACACGCTGAAGGTGCAGGGCGCGCCCGCCTGCGTCACCGTCACCGTCTGGCCCGCGACCGTCAACGTCCCCGTGCGACTCGTCGTCGCCGTGTTGGCCGCCACCGTGTAATTCACCGAGCCGTTGCCGGTGCCGCTGCCAACGGATGTCACTACGATCCACGTGTCGTTACTCGTGGCGGTCCACCCGCACCCCGATCCGGCGGTCACGGCCACGCTCGCCGCGCCGCCCGCCGACGTCGCGCTCGGATTGGTCGGCGACACGCTGAAGGTGCAGGGCGCGCCCGCCTGCGTCACCGTCACCGTCTGGCCCGCGACCGTCAAGGTCCCCGTGCGACTCGATGTCGCCGTGTTGGCCGCGACCGTGTAGTTCACCGAGCCGTTGCCGGTGCCGCTGCCGCCGGAGCTGATCGTGATCCACGTCGCGTTGCTCGTCGCCGTCCAGCTGCACGTCGACCCCGCGGTGACCGCGACGCTCGCGGCTCCGCCCGCCGACGTCGCGCTCGGATTGGTCGGCGACACGCTGAAGCTGCACGCGCCCGCCTGCGTCACCGTCACCGTCTGGCCCGCGACCGTCAACGTCCCCGTGCGACTCGTCGTCGCCGTGTTGGCCGCGACCGTGTAGTTCACCGAGCCGTTGCCGGTGCCGCTGCCGCCGGAGCTGATCGTGATCCACGTCGCGTTGCTCGTCGCCGTCCAGCTGCACGTCGACCCCGCCGTGACCGCGACACTCGCGGCTCCGCCCGCCGACGTCGCGCTCGGATTGGTCGGCGACACGCTGAAGCTGCACGCGCCCGCCTGCGTCACCGTCACCGTCTGCCCGGCGACCGTCAAGGTCCCCGTGCGACTCGATGTCGCCGTGTTGGCCGCGACCGTGTAATTCACCGAGCCGTTGCCGGTGCCGCTGCCGCCTGACGTCACGGTGATCCAGGTCGCATTGCTCGTCGCCGTCCAGCTGCACGTCGACCCCGCGGTGACCGCGACACTCGCGGCTCCGCCCGCCGACGTCGCGCTCGGATTGGTCGGCGACACGCTGAAGCTGCACGCGCCCGCCTGCGTCACCGTCACCGTCTGGCCGGCGACCGTCAACGTCCCCGTGCGACTCGTCGTCGCCGTGTTGGCCGCCACCGTGTAGTTCACCGTGCCGTTGCCCGTCCCGCTGCCGCCGGACGATCGTGATCCACGTCGCGTTGCTCGTGGCCGTCCAGCTGCACGTCGACCCCGCGGTGACCGCGACACTCGCGGCCCCGCCCGCCGACGTCGCGTTCGGATTGGTCGGCGACACGCTGAAGCTGCACGCGCCCGCCTGCGTCACCGTCACGGTCTGGCCCGCGACCGTCAAGGTCCCCGTGCGACTCGATGTCGCCGTGTTGGCCGCCACCGTGTAATTGACCGTGCCATTGCCGGTGCCGCTGCCGCCTGACGTCACGGTGATCCAGGTCGCATTGCTCGTCGCCGTCCAGCTGCACGTCGACCCCGCGGTGACCGCGACACTCGCGGCTCCGCCCGCCGACGTCGCGCTCGGATTGGTCGGCGACACGCTGAAGCTGCACGCGCCCGCCTGCGTCACCGTCACCGTCTGCCCGGCGACCGTCAACGTCCCCGTGCGACTCGTCGTCGCCGTGTTGGCCGCGACCGTGTAATTCACCGAGCCGTTGCCGGTGCCGCTGCCGCCGGAGCTGACCGTGATCCACGTTGCGTTGCTCGTCGCCGTCCAAGCGCAGCCGGTCCCCGTCGTCACCGAAACGGACGCGGCGCCGCCGGCGGAGGTTGCGCTCGGGGTCGTCGGCGAGACGGTGTACGTGCACACCGTGCCGAAGGTGAACGTGTTGGAGAGCGCGCTGGCCGCGCTGCCGCCCGGTCCGACCGCAGCCACGTCCGCGACGTAGACGGTGCCGGCCACCGGCCAACCGACGAACTGTGAAGTGAGATCTACGCGAATGGTGCCGTCGGGATCCGGCGCGGGCTTACCGAGAGGAATGTTCTGGAAGGGAGCGCTGGCTCCTTGCAGAAACAAATCGAGCCGGTAGGACGACACGATTGGCGTGCCATCCGGCATCGTGTTGTTGTGGTCGGCGGACGGCGAGAATTCGGCGCGCGTGGGATTCAGCGTCTGCGCATGAACGATCGATGACGACAGCGCGAAGACTGCAAACGCAAGAATCGAAACGGACCGGACACACACCGAACGCCGCCGCACCATCGCTCACCGCCAAACCGCTGGGTGACGGCGTCTAGTGCACGATCCGCGCTCAGTTCAATTTTTGAAATCCGCTCTCGTAAGTCTTTGAAAACAACCGCGCAGAAAGAATTACATTCGTCGGTACTGCGCAGTTTCGGTTGCATTATTCGGGAACGTTGCACGGTTTTGTGTATGAACCTGGTGACGCGCGTGAGGAACGCGTCAGACCACGAACGCAACAGGATGTTCGTGGATCGTCAGATCGATGCGACCTGCAGCGCAGGTAGATCATCGCCGCCGTACACACGTCGCGTACGTTTGCGCGTCGCAGAAGGAAGAGTGTCAACCCTTGATTCGTACGTTCGTCGGTGTTGAGGGAACCGCTGCCGCTTCGGTGACGGTCACCGTCGCGCCGGCGATCGTCAGCGTGCCCGTTCGAGACGAGGCCGTGGTGTTGGCGGCCACCGTGTAGTTCACGGTGCCGTTACCCGTGCCGCTGCCGCCAGCCGTCACCGTAATCCAGCTCACGTTGCTCGTGGCCGTCCGCGCGCACCCGCTCCCGGTCGCGACTGTGACAGTCACCGTTCCCGTTCCGCCGGATCCCGGAACGCTCTGCGATGTTGGACTGACGGTGAAGCTGCAAGCCGCGGCCTGGCTCACGGTGACTGTCAGGCCCGCGACCGTGAGGGTGCCGGTGCGAGTCGTCGTCGCGGTGTTCGCGGCGACCGTATAGTTCACGGTGCCGTTGCCGGTGCCGCTGCTGCCCGAATTGACCGTGATCCAGGTGGCGTTTCTGATGGCCGTCCAGCTGCAACTGGACCCGGCGGTGACCGCGAGGCTCGCTGCTCCGCCTGCTGCAGTCGCGCTCGGATTGGTCGGCGACACACCGAAATTGCACGAACCCGTCTGCGTGACAGTCACCGTCTGGCCCGCCACGGTGAGAGTTCCGGTTCGCGAAGCCGTGCCCGTATTGGCGGCGACCGTGTAATTCACGGTCCCGCTGCCCGTGCCGCTGGATCCCCCCGTGACGGAAATCCAGGTTGTGTTGCTCGCCGCCGTCCATCCGCATCCGGATCCAGCCGTCACCGAAAGGCTCGCGGCCCCGCCTGTGGCCGTTGCGCTCGGATTGGCGGGCGACACGCTGAAGCTGCACCCGCCGGACTGCGTCACCGTCACCGTCTGGCCCGCGACGGTGAGCGTGCCCGTCCGACTCGAGGTCGCCGTATTGGCCGCGACGGTGTAGTTGACCGTGCCGTTGCCCGAGCCGCTGCCGCCCGCGTTCACCGTGATCCAGGTCGCGTTGCTCGTCGCCGTCCACGCGCATCCCGATCCGGCGGTCATCGTCAGACTCGCGGCGCCGCCCGCCGACGTCGCGCTTGGATTCATCGGGGAGATGCTGTACGCGCAGCCGGTGCCGAACGCGAACGTATTGGACAGTGCACTGGCAGCCGAGCCGCCAGGTCCCACCGCTGCGACGTCAGCGACATAGATCGGTACCGGCGACCGGCCATCCGACAAACTGGGTTGTGAGGTCTACGCGGACGATCCCGTCGGAAGCCGGCGCCGGCTTCCCCAGAGGAATGCTCTGAAAGGGCGCGCTTGCGCCCTGCAGAAACAAGTCGAGATGATAGGACGACACGATTGGCGTACCGTCCGGCATCGTGTTGTTGTGATCGGGCGATGGGTTGAACTCGGCACGAGTGGGATTGAGTGTCGGCTGAGCGAAAACGATCGACGGCGACAGCATGAAACCGACGAACGCAAGAATTGAAATGAACCGGGCACACATCATTCGTCGACGCACCATCCCACACTGCCAGACCGCTGGGCGATCTGCTGTAGTGCACGATCCGCGCTCAGTTCAATTGTTGAAAAGCGATTCGCTAAGTTGTTGAAAACAACAGGGTGAAAACAATTGCATTCGTCGGACTGCGCAAATCTGATTGCACAATTCGGGAACGTTGCACGGTTTGTGTATGAAGTTGATGCTGCGCAGGCCCCGCATTCGCGAGGCTGCAACTCACGATCGACGCAGCTGGATCATCGAACGACGCTCACCGACGCACGTCGTCAGTCGTCTGGCGGCACGCCGAAGACCTGCGATGAAGCGACGCCATTCGTTGTATGCGAGGCCGTGCAATCGATCGACCACCAGGCAGTCAGGAGCGGGAGTGGAGCCCCCGCGACCTGTCGTCGACACACCCGCGACACGTCCCAGCACACCGGCGATCGCGACAGGGCTGTCGTTTCGCCAGTGCGCGTCTCCGCGTGTCACGATCCGTGTCCCCTCGCCACGCCCATACTTCCCTACCAGCCGATGAGCGAAAAATCCGTGCGACACTCTGACGAGCGCGATGTCACCGACTTTGAGCTGGTCGGGTGAACACCGCCGCACGTCCAGGATGTCGCCGGACCGGATCGTCGGAGCCATGCTCGTGCCGAGCGCACGAAACCGGACGCGTCCAAACCGCGCGAGAGCGTCCGCCACGAGCTCGGTGCCCGTGGTCAGGAATTCTTGCGAACCGCCTTGCATTGGCCAATCACCGGGTTGGTCTTGCCGCACGCCAGGGCCATCGTTTCGAACAGCTGTTCCCGGACGAACTCGGGCTTCTGGTAGCGCTTCTTCTTTCCTTCTGGCGCGGCGGACGCCGGCTCGCGCGCATCGTCGCGTTTGGGCGGGGTCATTCGAACGCTCCTTCGAGAGTGGCCGCTGTGGCGCGCAGCGTGGACTTTTCGCAGTCGGCCGTGGACGGCCCGCGCATGTTCCCCTCCATGAACGCCAGCCCGGGACAGCGGGTGCACGTGGCCACGAAGCCGCAACTCGGGCAGCTGGTCAGATCGCGCACCCTGATCGACCGGACCTCGGCAAATTGCGGGGAGTCGCGCCAGATCTCCAGGAACCCCTGTCGCCGGACGTTGCCGGTCGGCAGCGGAAACTGCACGCACGGATACACGTCGCCGTACGGCGTGATGTAGCACGCGATGTGACCCGCGCTGCAGGGCAGCGCGTCGAGAACTTCCGCATCGTCCACCACTCCGGGTGCGGCAGGCTTGCAGAAGTCGTCGCCGACGAGCGAGCGATCCTTGAACAGATGCAACACCTGCGTCTGCGGCATCCGAAGCGCGAGGATCGATGTGTCGCCGTCCATCTTCGGGGTAATGGTCGGATCCATCGTGTATTCGGCGCCGAGCCCATCGGCCAGGGCACGCACGCCCTCGTAGTCCGACGCGTTCTGGCGCATCAGCACGTTCGCGACCGTGACCTTCAAGCCGAGGCGCGTGAGCGCGCGAATCGCGTTCACCGTGCGGGCCAGCGATCCCGGCACCTTGGTGACGGCGTCATGAACCTCCGGTCGGTGCGAGTACACGCTGATCTGGATCTGCCGTACTCCGAGCTCGCGGATGCGGGCGGCATCCCGCTCGCCGATCAGAATCGCGTTTGTCTTGATCTTGACGTCGAACCGCAGTCGTCTCGCATACGTAAGGAGCTCGAAAAAATCCCGGCGCAGCAGCAGCTCGCCGCCGCTGAGCGTCAGGAACAACGTGCCCGCCTCGGCCAGCTGGTCGAGCACGTGCTTGACCTCCGCCGTCGTCATCTCGCCATGATCCTCGTGATCGAGGTAGCAATGAACGCAGCGCTCGTTGCAGCGGTACGTGAGGTCGAAGTGCACGGCCAGCGGAACGCGGCCGGCGAAGGCGTGTTCGCGGACCCGGTCCATCAGCGACGCCGTCATGACGGCTCGCCCTCGGATACCGAGACCACGCCGGCGGCGGCGAGCGCGTCGACGAATTCGGCGACGTCCCTGAGCGCCGTCTCGAGATCCACGTCGAAGTCCCGGCATACGCCGTCGGCGATGGCTTCAAGTGTCGATCGACCATCGGCGGCTTCCCAGATGGCGGTGCCGACTTCGTTGAGAACGAACAGGCTCGAATCGTCGGCGGACAGAATCACCATTTCTCCGCCCACTTTTCGCGCCGCCAGTCGCTCGCCGCGCAGCACACACGCGCTCATTGGATGGTCCTCCAGACCCGCTCGTCGGGCGCGAAGTGCAGCTTGAACGCCGGCACACGGGCCGCGAAGTCGCACGCCGTGTCGAGCACGCGACTCGTGAGATCGCGGTCATCGGCGAAGAAGAGGATATTGCGCATCAGCGTCTGCACCGTCTCGGATTCGTCGAGGCGATCTCGCCGTGTATCCGATCCGCGGCCGAGATGGAACAACGCCGCCACGGGTGCGCTCGCGGGCTCCCCGAGCTCGCTGCGCTCGCCGGCGAACGGCGTTCCGAATGCGACGTATCCGTCGCCCTCGCGCTTCAAGTACCGAGATCTCGTCCGTGAGCACGGTGACGTCCGCCGGCGCAAGGCCGACGATGGTCGACTTGCCGGCGCCTGAGGGGCCCGTGAACAGATACGCCCGCCCGTTGCGAACCGCGCTCGCGGCGTGGAGCAGAAATCCCCCGTCGGTGGCCAGGACCAGCGTGTGCACGATCCGCAGCACCGAGTCGATTGCGTACGGGTTCAGCGTCTGCCGGATGCGGCCACGGCGCTCGGCGACATTCCACTCCGCGTGGAAGTCCCCGCGCTGCATGATCCAATGCCCCTGGCGCCCGCCGACCTGCAGATCCGCGTCTGCGTCGAACGTGCCGTCGGGGACGAGTGTGATGTCGAATTGAAAGAGGGGCTCCGCGGACGGATTCAGGAATCTTCCGAAGCGGCGTTCGAGGACTTCGATCAGGCGTTCGTCCTCTGTTTCGAGCCGCACGGCAACGCCCCCGACTTCGACGATGACGGGGTGGGTCGTGGGCATTGGGCGGGACTATACGATGCGCGCCGCGGCCGGCGCAACCGTGGACACGTCTAGAACTGCTGCGCCAGTTGGACGATGGTGCTCTGCGTCGTCGCCCCGACGCCCTCCGTCCCGAAGTAGATGTTCGCCGTCGCGGTGGACCCGGTGATGTTCGCCGTCCGCGTGTCGACCACGATGCCCGAGACCACGCCGCCGGTGACGGCGAACCAGCTGTCCATGTTGGCGGGCGAGCCATCGCTGCCGGCGAATCCAGCGCCGATCCGGTTCACACGCGGCAACAGTTCCGTCTTGAAGGCGCCAGTGGAAGAAACGCGCGACGTCAGCAGGACACGCACCGATGGCTGTTTTTCGAACCGAGTCTTTCGAGAAGCGCAACCGTCGCCGGGAACGGCGACACGCGCTGCACGGGTCCATTCGCCATGTCCGCCGTCGTCTGACCGCTGCGCGCAATCGCGGTAACGTCGGCGCCCTTTGACACGAGGTACAGGATCATCTCGTTGTCGCCGCGCGCGGCGGCGTGATGAAGGGGTGTGTAGCCGTCGTTATCGCGCGCGTTGACGTCCGCGCCGAGTTCCTCGACGAGGTACTTGACCGACGGCATCCAGCCGTCCGGAGCGTGACGATGGGCGTTGCCGGCGAAGCCTTCGCCATATTCGACGCCGGCGGCCGCGTGGATCGCGAAGGCGCCGGGACCGCCGGGCGGAATCGCCGGCCACGCGGGCTTGGTGGGTGTGGCTGTGCCGGGCATGCCGTCCTGGCCTGGCCCGCCGCCCTGTGGACCACGGCGGACGGGCGCCGGCGGCGCAATCGTCGGGATGTTGGTATCCGCGCCGTTCGCGACGAGCAACTTCATCGCGTCGAGGTCCGTCGCGTACGCGGCGCGCCAGAAGGCCGTCGACCCCGCGGTATCGGCGAGACCGCAGTTGCGGTTCCCGCAGCCGCTGTACACCAGGTACCAGGGATGACTGCGCATGCGTGCGTTGACGTCCGCGCCGGCGGCAAGCAAGGCTTTCATCACGTCGAGATACGTCGCCTTCTGATGCTCCATTTCCTGCGGCTGCGGAAAGCGGGTGCGCGGCTGCCACTGCGTGTTGACGGCAGCCCAGAGCGGCGTCGCGCCGTTGCCCGCGGCCGCCAGGTTCGGGTTGGCGTGACGTTCGATGAGGAACATCGCGAGGTCGAACTGGCCGTTGATGACGGCCATCAGGAGCGGGCTGGTCGCGTCGCCGGCGCCGACTTGATCGATGGGCGCACCGCCGTCGAGCAACGCCCGCGCCGCCTCCATGTGGCCTTGTCGCGCAGCGTGCAGAAGTGCGGTCAGGCCGCCCTTGGTTGCGACAGGCGGGTTGATCTCTTCCGGGTTGAAACTGTTCGCCGCGTTGGCCACCTCACCACCGCCGCGTCCGGCGTCGTTTTTGTCAGGCGGCGGAATCTTTCCGGTGGCGAACAGCTCTCGCGACGCCTCGATCGCAGCCTGCACCTGGCTCGGTGTGGGCTGGACGCCTTTCGGGACGGATGCCTCGAGGACCTTCTTCTGCCGCTCTCCCGCGGCGCGATCGAGCGCCAGCATTTCGGCGATGTCGATGGTCCTGGAGGTGATCTTCGGATCCGCCCCGCGTGACAGAGGTACGGTGATCGCGGCCGCGCGGTTCTGCGACGCCGCGAACATCAGCGGCGTCTGTCCCCATTCCGCTTCCCTGGCGTTGACGTCGGCACCGGCCTCCACCAGGGTCCCGACGATGTCGGCGCCGCCGGAGGCGGCCGCGAGGTGGAGCGGAGTCACACCGCTCCGGTTCGTCCGCGCCTTGACGTCTGCACCCGCCTTGACCAGCGCCTGCACGACCTGGACGCTGCCGCCCTTGCTGGCGAGATGTAGCGGTGTGTACTGGCCGATGCGCGTCACGGCCGCGACGTTGGCGCCGGCGTACACCAGCATCTCGGTGATCGCGAGATCGCCGCGATCGGCGGCCCAGTGAAGCGGCGTCATGCCGTCGCCCTGCGCGGCGCTGGCGTCGGCGCCCTGCTTGAGCAGCCCGCGAACGGCGTCACGGTCGCCGCGCATGGCGGCGTCGGCGACCGGCGAACTTGCGGGCGCAGCGCCCAGCAGAGATGTCATCAGGAGCGACGCGGCGCCGGACCACAACAGGCTGTTTCGAGACATATACGTCAATCTTTTTCTCACTGCCAGCAGGGCCCACCCCCGCCGGGTTCTCGCGCTGATGCCTCACTCGAGCTTCTCAGGCTCTCGTTCGGCATGGCCGCACGCACTTCTTAATGTGCCGTTTGCAATTTGCCGTTTGCAACCTACTCATCGCTTACACCACCGTACTGGCTGGCGCTGACAGTGAAAACTCTCCTGTGCTGTCGCCAAAGCTCCTCATGTCCTCGAGACCTGAGGTTGTGCAAGAGCGTCAGCATGACGTTGGCCATCGGCGTGTCGTCGGCCGCCTTCAGGTGCAGGTTTCCCGTCAGCGCGCCGCCCGCATGTCCGAACAGCACGAGCGGACACCGCCGGTGATTGTGAATATTCGCGTCCGCCATCGGCGACCCGAAGATCACGAGCGTCTTGTCGAGCAGGCTGCCGTCACCCTCGGTCGCGCTCTTCATCTTGTCGAGGAAGTACGCCAGCTGACCGACGCGATACTTGCAGATCTTGTTGAACTCCAGAATCCGCTCTTCGCGATTGCCGTGGTGCGATGCGGGGTGGAACGGCTGGTTCGATCCGCTCTCCGGGAAGACGCGGTTCTGCGCGTCGCGCCCGGTCTTGAACGAGATGACGCGCGTCATGTCGCTCTGCAGCGCGAGCACCTGCAGGTCGAACAGCAGCCTGATGTGCTCGGAGTAGGAATCGGGCACGCCGGCCGGGGCGTCCGGCATCTCACGCGTTTCGCCGCTCCGGTTGTGGGCCTCGACGGCTTGGATCCGACGCTCGAGCTCGCGGACGTTGTCCATATAGCGATCGAGCCGCGCGCGGTCTCCGCTTCCCACCTGACGACGGACGCGTTCGACCTCGCCGGATATCCAGTCGAGGATGCTGCTGCGCGTCTGGCGTCGCGCCGCACGCTCCTGCGGCGTACTGCCCGCCCCGAACAGCATGTCGAACGCGACGCGCGGATCGCGGATCATCGGCAGCGGCTCGCTCGGTGACGCCCAGCTGATCGAATCGGTGTACGCACACGAGTAGTTGTAGGTGCAGCCGCCCGCCTGGTCGAGGTTCTCGATGCAGAACTGCATCGACGGCATCGGCGTCGACTGCCCGTATCGCTTCGCGTACACCTGGTCGAACGACGTGCCGGCCCAGAGATCGGACCCCTGCGTCTGCTTGGGGTGCGACTGCGTCAGGAACACGGCGCTCGAGCGAAAGTGGTCGCCGCCGATTTCCGGAAGCGTGAAAGCCTCCGCGTTTCGCACGTCGGTATTGCTGACGATCGTCATGTAGTCGCGGAAACTTTCGACGGTGCCGAGCGGGTTGTCGGGAACGATCGTGAAGTCGCGCCCCACAGTGGCCGGCGCGAAGAGGTGCTTGGTGGCCGCCCAGTTGTTACAACCGGCAAGGCCGTGCACTTCCTCGATGCACACCAGGCGGATCGGATCCGGCGTCGCGGCCCGCGCCAGCGCGTGTCGCGTCGGCACCATCGCGTCCAGAAATGGCAGCGCAACCGTTACGCCAACGCCACGCAGGAACGTCCGCCGCGGCATCTGCCTTCCAGTGATGAAGTGCACGTCTCTCTCCTTTGTCTCAGCGGTTGCGCGCTTCGTCGGTGGTGGCCACGTCGGCCCGCTTCATCTGGAACGCCTCGCTTCTGATGACACCCAGGATGAATCCGGACATCTTGTAGCCATTTGGCTCGGCCTGACGCACGATCGCGCGAATCGCCGGCTGATCGTAGTACTCCGCCCTTCTGCCCAGGGCATACGCGAACAGATTCTCCGTGAACGTGCGCACGAGCGGCACCGGCCGCTCCATCAGCGCCCGCGACAGCTCGCCGGGGCTTGTGACGGGCGTCCCGTCGTAGAAGTCGCCGTGCGTGTCGAGCGGCTGGCCGTTTTCCCGCACGCGCCACTTCGCCGTGACATCGAAGTTGTCGAGCGCCAGGCCAATCGGATCCATGAACCGATGGCAGCTGTTGCAGGTCGGATTCTTGCGGTGGATCTCCATCCGCTCGCGCGTCGTGAGCATCTTGCCGCCCTTGGAGTCGCCCGTATCGTCGAGCGGCGGCACATCGGGCGGCGGAGGCGGCGGCGGAGTGCCCAGGAGCACTTCCATCACCCACTTGCCGCGCAAGACGGGCGACGTACGGTTCGCGAGCGAGGTTTGGACGAGCATGCTGCCCTGCCCGAGGACGCCGCGTCTCGTGTCGTCCGGATACTGAACTTTGCGGAACTGATCGCCGGCCACGCCCGCGATGCCGTAATGCCGGGCGAGGCGCTCGTTGAGGATCGTGAAGTCCGCGCGGAACAGATCGAGCACGCTGCGGTCTTCGCGCACAAGGCTGTTGAAGAAGAGCTCCGTCTCGCGCCGCATCAGCGCGGTGAGGTTGTCGTCGAAGTTCGGATAGAAGTTCGGATCGGGATGAACCTTGTCGATGTCCTGCAGCCGAAGCCACTGGGCGGCGAACCGCGTCCCGAGCGCGTCCGCGCGCGGGTCGGCCAGCATCCGGCGCGCCTGCTTCTCGAGCGTTGCCTGCCCGCCCGGTCCGCTCAACTTGCCTGACGTGGCGGCCGCGAGAAGCTCGGCGTCCGGCGGCGTTCCCCACAGGAAGAACGAGAGGCGTGAGGCGAGATCGACGTCGGCCACGCGATAGACCGAGCCGGGCTTGACGTACTCAGGCTCGCGCTCCAGCCGGAAGATGAAGTGCGGACTCGCCAGAATCGCTTCGAGCGCCGTGCGGATGCCGCTCTCGAATCCGCCCGATCCCACGGCCTTTTCGTAAAACGGCATCAACCGATCGATCTCCCCAGCGGTGAGCGGACGACGGTAGGCTTCACCGCCGAGGCGCCCGATGATCTGCCGCGCGCACGGACGCTCTTCGGCCGGCACCGTCGGGCGGCAACTGAACACTTTCTGCCGGCTCGGCGTGTCCGAGATCCCTGTCGTATGGTACGGGCCCTTGATGATGAAGTCGCGGACGTGCGGCAGCGTCGTGATACCCGGTCCGCCCGACCCGCCGCCCGCGAACGACCAGTCGTGCGGCCGAATCAGATCCTCGTACGGGCCTTCGGCCTTCCTGACGAACGCGGCCGCGACCCGGTGCTGTCCGGCGCGGACGAAGATCGGATCGGTCCGCATCGGCACGGCGCCGCGTCCATCGGCGCCGCCCGCCGGCCCCGTCTCGTACTCGATGAACGCGACGCGCTCGCCGTTCACCGAGATGTCGACATCTTCCAGGCGCGCGTTCGATCCCGACACGAGATCGACTTCGAAGACGTACTCGGCGTCCGCCGGGAACACGTGCTCGACGACCATGCCGCCTCGCGTGCCGTACGGCGCGCCGTCCACGTGATCCCACGGATGTTGTGAGGCGTAGCTCGGGCTCGTGTAGGTGGCGTCGATCGACGGCGCGTGGCGATCGCCGATGGCCATCCGGCTGATCGCGCTCGCCGCGTTCAGATAGGCTTCGAGCAGCAGCGGCGACAGCGTCTGCGCATCGGCGATGTTGTCGAAGTTGGCGCTCTTCGTGTCGAGTGGCAGCCAGCTGCCGGCGTCGACGGCGAGCGCGAGCAGATCGTGAATCGCGCGGGCATATTCCGGACGGTTCAGCCGCTGAAACGTGCGGCCGCCTGGATTCGGCTTCACCGACGCGGCCGCGTCCACGGTCGTTTCGAGCGTCGTGACGAGCGCGCGCTGGGCGCCCGCGTCGGGCCGCGACGCGCCCGGTGGCGGCATCAGGCCGGCCTGCAGCTTGCGAATCATCCGCTCGGTGACTTCCGCGTTGTCCGCGGCACGCGCGACGTCGAAACCGGCAAGCGACAACCCGCCGCTCTTCCGCGCCTCGCTATGGCAGCTCGCGCAGTACCGGCGAACGATGGCGTTGTTGTCCTGGGCGGGCGATGGTGGATGGGGGGGTGGCGACCCCTGCGAACGCGCGGGGGGCTTGGTGACTGGTGCCGTGGGCTGTTGCGCCGTCGTCACGAGGTGTGCGACGCCGAGATACACGGCGGCGACCCACACAACCGCCCACGTGGGACTCTTCATCCTGGCGGACCCGGCGCAAATATTACACCTGGGCTCCGCACGTCCGGTGTCTCCGGTTGTCTCTCAAGAATTTGGTAATTTGGTAACTTGGTAATCTGGTGATTGATTGTTGATTGGTTCGAAAAATTACCAAATTACCAAATTACCAAATTACCGGATTACCCAATCCCATCGACTATGACGTCGAGTAACGGATGATGAAGGCTTCGACGCGCGCCGCGTCCACGGCCGTGAAGAGCAGCCCGGCGCGATACCGCATCGGCTGTCCCTGCGAGTTGGGATCAAGCCGCGACCACATCACCTTGGCCTTGGCCTTCAGGGGAATCTCGTCCGACATCAGGGTCAGCGCCGACTCGCGGCCCTGCTCCAGCGGTTTCGCCGACACGACCTGCGCGCCGGCGATGGAGAGATCGACGAGCGCTCCCGCTTCCCCACCGAAGTCGACCCCGACCTTCCCGGAAAAGTTGTAGCGGCTGGCGCGGCGCCGCGGCTTCGCCGCGAGATCCCGTTCGAGCATCGCCGAGAGATCTTCGTCTCGATCCTGGAACGGCCGATCGCGGTGGAACAGCTCGAGCTCGAGCGATCGGACCTTTTCGACGGACGCGGCAAATCGCTGCTCGTGCTCCTGGATCTTCGCCGCGTCCGCGGCGTGACGCGCTTCAGCGGCCTCGCGATCGCGCGTCGCGGCCTGCCGCAGGGCGTCCGCTTCGGCGGCCAACGCGTCGCGCGCACGCTGCGCCTCGGCGACCTGGCTCTCTGCCGCCGCCGCCCGCGCGTGCGCCTCCCGCGCCCGCGCCTCAGCCTCGAGGCGTCGGGACTCGATCTCCTGCGCGTGGGCTTCTGCCTGCTGGCGCCGGCCCTCGGCGTCCTTCGCACGTGCGGTGGCTTCGCTGACGCGAACGTCGGCGTCCCGTCGCGCGACTTCCTGCTGTTCGGCGATGCCCTGGGCCTTCCGTGCCCGCGCGTCGGAGTCGCCGAGGCGCGTCTGCAGTTCGGCCACGGCGCGCTCCAGCCGACCCTTTTCCGTTTCGAGTGTCGCCAGCCTGGCTCCCGCCTGATCCTGCGCCGAAGACGCCGCGACGCGCGCCGACTCGAGCGCGGTCGATCGCGCGTCGAGCGCCTGACGGGCTTCCACCACTTCGCGCTCCAGGCTTTTCAACCGCTCGACATTCTTCTTTCCGGCGGCGAGTTCCTGCGCCAACTGGTGTTCGAGCGTCTTGCGCGTTTCGTCAAGCTCCGCCCGAGCAATGTTCGCCGCCGTGCGCTCCATCTCCAGGAGGCGTCGGGCCTCGGCGTTTTCCTTTGCGCGCGCCTGCGCGTCGATCTGCGCCTCGAGGCTCGCACGCGCCGCGGACGCTTCCGCTTCGGCGGTGGCGACCCGCGCCAGGTCGATCACCAGCGTTTCGAGCGAATCGTGGGGTTCGGGGTGCGCCAGCGCGGCTTCGAGCGCCAGGAGCCGGGAGTCCAGCGCCGCACGGAGGGCGTCGATTTCGCGCCGGGCCGTTTCCGAAAGGTACTGCTTCAGCCGATCCGGCAGCGGATCGGCCGGCGATTGAACAAATTCGCTGTCGCTCATTGAAGTTGCGCGGGAAGCGATTATAGTTTTTGTGCGTGCCGACACACGAGGAATTGGCGGATGAGCGGGCCAAGGTCATCGCCGCAGGTCATGCGACGGCGAGCTGGGTCCGCGCGCGGCGCGCGACCTGGGCCACCGAGCCGCTTCCGCGAGGCAGTCGGCCGGAAGCCGGCCCGTCTCCGCTCTTACCGGCGCAACCTCCGCCCGTCGAACCGAGCGTTCCAGTGTCCGCGCGCCTCGCGTCGGCATCAACCGCGCTGAAGGCGCCACTCGACATGGCGCGCGCGGCCGTTTCGTCGGAAGCCACGGGACGCGCGCTCCGCGCGCCGGCCGGCTGGGCCCGCGCGATCGCGGGCTGGTCGGTCTGGGGCCGCCTGCTCCACGCCCCTGCGTCACTCGCCCGCAACCTGCGCGACCCGCTCGTCCGCTGGGTGCCGCGCCTTCTCGTCGCCCTCGTCATCGTCGGCATCGGCACGGTCGGCATGCGCTACGTGCCGTCGATGCTGAAAACCTTGTCCGAGCGGACGCCCTCTGCGACACCGTCGACGACGTCACCAGCGCCGGGGACCGAACGGCGCACGACCGGCGGGCTCAAGATCGAATCCACGCCGCCGGGAGCCCGCATCCTCGTGGACGGGACCGATCGCGGCAACACGCCAATCGAACTCACGGACGTGGCGCCGGGCAAGCACGTCGTCATCCTGGAAAGCAACGTGGGAACCGTGCAGCGGACCGTCTCGGTGACCGCTGGCCTCACGGCCGACGTGAACGAATCGATCTTCGCCGGCTTCCTGACGGTCTACTCGCCGTTCGAGCTGTCGGTCACCGAAGGTTCACGCGCCTTTCGGCCCGACGAGCGGAACGAGATCATGCTGCCGGCGGGCCGTCACGATCTGAAGCTGACGAATCGTGCGCTCGGTTTCGAGGAAGTGCGAAGCGTGGAATTGACACCGGGTCAGCGGCTCACGATTTCGGTGACCCCGCCACAATCGACCGTGAGTGTCACGGCGACCGAAGCCGCCGAGGTCTGGCTGGACAACTTCAAACTCGGGGATGCGCCACTCACCGATAACCCCGTGACCCTTGGCACCCACGAGCTCGTCGTCAGGCGCGCGGCGGGCGGCGAGCGACGGTTCACCATCACCGTCACCGTCAAGCCGTTCGCGATTTTCGTCGACTTCAGCAAGGGCGCCTGATTTCGCGCGCCCGCCGCCGGCCAGCCGTTATCACTTCCACGCTTGATTGCGGTGTTGATGCGGGTGCATAGTTCCCGCATGCGAAAACTGCTCATCGCCGCGGCGACATTCACGACTCTGGCGATCGCGGCGTTTGCCGCGCAGACGCCCACCCAGACGCAGGCTCCTGCGCCAAGCGCGGATCCGTACATCAACAACCCCGCGGCAGGGACGCAACAGTTCCCGCTGGCGGCACCGGCCGGCAAGGACAGCAACGCGCGGATGGTTGCGCCTGCCGGCGCCGTGAACCAGGGACCGTTCGACGCGGCGACCTGGAAGTACGGCGGCGCCTTCAATCCCCCACCAAACGCCAAAGTCTGGAATCCCGTGAAGGTGAAGATGGCACAAGGTGGCAAGGTCACGGGAGGCACCGTGTTCAGCGCCACCGATCCGGCAACCTACTGCGCGATGGCCAACGCCGGGTACGACTTCATCTGGACGGAAATGCAACACGACCAGCACGACTGGGGCGCGGTGGCGCGCATGTGGCGTACCTGCCCGAACGCCAAGGCCGTGCCCGGGGTTCGTGTCGCGTACACCGACGAACGCGAGATCCAGCACGCGCTCGACGCCGGCGCACTGGTCGTCGTCGTCCCGACCGTGGACACGCTCGAAGAAGCGATCGAAGCGCGCAACTGGACGTACTTCCCGCCCCTCGGACGCCGCAGTAACGGCGGCGGCCAGGCGTTCGACGGGGCGATGTGGGGGAACGTACCCGGAGGCTATCGCAATACCATCAACGACAACATCGTGCTCGTGCTGATGATCGAGACGCTCGAGGGCCTGAAGAACGCCGACGCGATCGCGAAAGTGCCGGGCGTCACCGCGGTGTTCGCGGCGAGCGGCGATCTCGGGAATTTCTCAGGCTACAGGCAGGGCACGCCAGACTACGAACGGGCGATCAATATCGTCCACGACGCAGCCATCAAAGCTGGCGTGCGACTCTGCGGGCCAATGGCGTGGCGAGACCGTCCGGACTTCACCTGCTTCCAGGCGGGAAGCGAGACGGCCGCCATCGCGCGAGGCGTGGCGGCCGAACTCGGGAATCTCGCGAATACGCAGGGCAAAGTCGAGGTGGGACCCTTCGCCGCGCCGCCGACGGCAACCGCGGCGAGACCGTAGTCGTCCAATTGCGGACTGCGGAGTGCGGATCTCGGATTTCCCAATCCGCAGTCCGCACTCCGCCGTCCGCAATTCTCTTAGGGTTGCGTTCCGGCTCGCTCGGCGAGGACTTTCCTGATCTCGGTGACGCCGTTCATCACGATGATCTCGTGGAGGTCCTTGCCGATCTCCTTCGTTGCCGGGTGAGGATCGCCGGTCAAGCCGTTGTTCACACGCGGCGGCGCGTTGGGGTCCTGCCCACGGCCGCGGCCCTGCCCGCGGCCGCCACCCGCCGGCGGCAGGTTACCCGCGGCGATTGCCGCTTCACGCGCCTTGCGTGCTTCCTTCTGCGCCACAAACTGCTCGCGCGACATACCCGGGTCGAAAGGCACCGTCTTGTAGATTGGCCGCACATAGCTGCCGGACGTTGACTCGAAGTACAGCATCAACGACGTCTCCAGCATCGCGCCGTGGCCGCCGATGGGCAGATTGTGATCGTAGAAGTACTGATCCACATCCTCGTGCGTCTTGTTGTAGAAGTCGCTGATGTAGTGGACGCGTACGCCTTTCGCGGCGTACTTCTTGTCCTGTTCCTCGGCCGCCGCTTTCATCTCCGCCTGGCCACCGCCGTGGTCGCCCATCACGAAGATATTCTTGAAACCGTTGAAATACTGGCTCTCGATTTCTGCGAGCACAACCGCCTTGAACACGTCGGGTGGCAGCTGAACGCCGCCGGGCTGATCCGTCCCCTCGCGCAGGCCAGTCGCCTGTACCGCCATCGGCAGCACAGGCGCCACCAGTGTCTTGCCGAGACGACGCGCCATCTCGGCGGCGTGTCGCCGCGACATGATCGTGTGACCCGCGAGGATGTTGTGCGGGCCTCGCTCTTCGGTCCCGCCGGTGACGATCAGGACCGACGCGAAACCCTTGTTGTGGATTTTGTCGGAGACCTCGGTGTGCGTCAGCATCTCCATCTCGACGATGTTGTCGATGTTCGGCTGCTGCGCGCGAGCCACGACGCCGGCGATGGCAAGCGACATGGCGGCGAGAAATATCGAAGACGTCTTCATGGTTCCTCCCGGCACGAGGTGCCGCGAATGATCGCGGTCAACTCTAGCCGTGGCGGTAGGATTGGTCAATGCTTCGTGCCCTTGCCGCAGCGTGTTCGGTGACACTTCTCATCGACGCGCAGGTCATTCCGCGACTGAAGCAACCCGACGTTCGCTACGTGCCGACGCCACAGACCGTCGTGGACGCGATGCTCGCGCTCGCGCGCGTGACATCCGCAGACATCGTGTACGACCTCGGGTCAGGCGACGGCCGCATTCCGATTACGGCCGCGAAGATCTACGGCGCCCGAGGCGTCGGAATCGAAATCGACCCGTTCTACTTGCGGGAGGCCAACGACAACGTGCGGAAGTCGAACGTCTCCGATCGGGTCCGGTTCCTGAATCAGGATTTGTTCGACGCTGACATTCACGAGGCGACGGTCGTCACGCTCTTTCTGCTGCCGCAGGTCAACGAGCGGCTCGCGCCGAAGTTGAAACGCGAACTGTCGCGCGGCGCGCGCATCGTGTCACATCAATATCGCTTGGGTGATGGCTGGCCGCCGGAGGCGTCCGAGGATGTTGGCGGGCTGATGATCTACCTCTGGACGATTCGCTGAAAGGAGCGCGAGCCTGCAGGCAAGCGCTGCCGCTCGGCTGAACCCTCGCGCTCCTCCGCAATCCGCAATGTTCTATTTGATGAAGGTTCCGTCACGCAGTTCGGCGTACGCCTGCTGCAGCTCCTGCTCGGTGTTCATGACGATGGGGCCGTACCAGGCAACCGGCTCGTCGATCGGCTGACCAGACACCAGCAGGAATCGAATACCTTCCTCACCCGCCTGCACCACGACCTCGTCGCCGCGATCGAACAGGACGAGCGAGCGATTGCCAATCTGCCCGGTATCGACGACCCCGGATTCCTCGGCCAGCTCGTTGCGGACCACGCGGGGTCCCGACGCGTCGCGAAACGTTCCCGAACCCGCGAAGACGTACGCAAACGCGTGGCGCGAGGTTTCAACAGCCAGGTGCTTCTTCTTTCCGGGCGGCACCGAGACGTCCAGATATCGGGGATCGGCCGCCACACCTTTGACGGGACCGGCCTTGCCCCAGAAGTCGCCGCAGATCACGCGCACCGTCGTGCCGTCATCGTCTACCGCTTCAGGAATGTCCCTCGACGAGACGTCCTGATACCGGGGTGCCGTCATCTTGAGCGACGAGGGAAGGTTCGCCCAGAGTTGGAAGCCGTGCATGCGCCCGTCGGCGTCGCCCTTCGGCATTTCCTGGTGCAGGATGCCGCTCCCCGCAGTCATCCATTGCACGTCACCGGAGCCGAGGCTGCCGCGATTGCCCAGGCTGTCGCCGTGATCCACGGTCCCGGCGAGCACATACGTAATCGTTTCGATCCCGCGATGCGGATGCCACGGAAACCCCGCGACGTAATCGCTCGGGCGATCGTTTCTGAAGTCGTCCAGCAGCAGGAACGGATCGAACTCGCTCGTGTTGCCGAAACCGAACGCACGACGCAGGTGAACGCCTGCGCCTTCGACCGCCGGGCGCGCCTGGACCACCTTCTTGATAGGTCTGACCGACATGATGAACTCCTCTCCCCCCGTAACCCCGTGCCTGCTGTTGCTCAAGCCGTGACCGGGCTCGCCGAAACGCGACGAATTGACAAGCTGGCAACAGCCCCCGCGATCCCTGCGCCGAGCGCAATCCAATCGAGACCCTGCGTCCACAGCGCCGCCAGACCGAACACGCCATCCAACGAGTATCGTCCCGGTCCCGTGAGCACCAGCGCGGCCGCGCCCGTCGCGTACAGCAGCGGGACTTCAATGCCGTTGCTCATCGCAAACACGCCGTGGCGCCAGTGCACGCTGACCGCCGCCACGATCATCACCGACAACATGATCGCCGGACCGACCGGTCCGAACAACCCCAAGGCGACCAGGACACCGCTCACGATCTCGCCCGTCGACGCGAGCGCAGCGAAGAAGCGGCCGGGACGAAAGCCCAGCGTCTCCATGAAGGCGCCCGTGCCCTGGAGCCCGTATCCGCCGAACCAGCCGAAGAGCTTTTGCGAGCCGTGCGCCGCCATCAGCCCGCCCAGAACCACACGTGCCACCAGCAAACCGTTGTCCATCTCGAGCCTCCTTACAAGCAGAAGTGACTATATAATGATTAGCGACTATATGTCAAGTAGTCTATTGCCAATAGGTAGTGCCGACTGCTATCCTGTTGCTGGCATGGCACGTGACGCCGCAACCCATCCTCGAGAGCTCTGCTCGAAATTCCACAAGGCCAGCGAGCTGATCGGCCGCCGGTGGACCGGCGCGATCATCTACGTGCTCCTGGGGACGCGTTGCCGCTTCGCGACCTTGCGGGACGCGATTCCAGAGATCACCGACAGAATGCTGAGCGAGCGGCTCCAGGAACTGGAGCACGAAGGGATCGTGGAGCGGACGGTCGTGCCGGAGACACCGGTCCGCGTCGAGTACCTCGCTGACGAAGAAAGGCCGCGACCTGATGAGCGTGATGGACGCCATTTCCGGGTGGGCGTCCGACTGGATCGAAGGCGAGCGTGCCCCGGCGAAGCGCGCCAAGTCACGCGCTCGTTGACGCGCTTCTAAAAGTAGAAGATCACACCCGCACCGGATCGCACACCGAAGGAATGCCCGGTCGGGGCAGAAATCAGTCCGGTCTGCGATGCCGGCGCGTCGACCGTCAGCTTCAACGTCGAGTAGCCTGCGCCGATTTCGCCAAATATACCAAAGTGCTCGTGCGCCAGATACTGAGCACCAAACGATCCGCTAATCGTGTGTTGAGCCGACCGGGAGGTGCTCTCGATCGACGGCAGCTCGATCGGAAGGGTAATGGGAAGATTGATGGCCAGGGTCGACGTCGACGAACCGCGCTGGTAGGAATAGCGCGGGCTGACGTAGGCGCGCAGCGCATCCCAGCGCTTGACGTAAAAGAGACCGCTGACGCCGACACCGTACGTCGTTGACGACGACGTGGTCAGCGTCACGTCGGCCGTCGTCGTCGTGAACGAGACTTCAGGACGAACCGCAATCGCGTCCGACATGTGCCAGACCACCCCCACGGCTGTGGGATAGCCCATCGAGATGCCGACGCGACCTGATTCCTGAGCCGATGCGATTGAAGGCGCCAGTGTCAGCAACGCGGCCGTCGCCGGCACGGCAAATGTGTACTTCATCGCGGTTATTCTATCGTGCCGATGCGTCGAATCTCGATAGCGGCGTCGATCTGCCTGCTGCTCACAGTTCTGCACACCTGGCCAATCGCCGCTCGGCCGCATCGAAATTCACTCAACTACAACGCCGACGCGGAACTGACGGCGTGGATCGTCAGCTGGATCGCGTACGCGCTCCCGCACGAGCCGAAGCATCTGTTCGCCGGCAATATCTTTCAACCCGATTCGAAAGTCCTCGCGTACTCCGAGCCGTTCTTCGTGCCCGCCATCATGGGTGCGCCGGTCCGCTGGCTCGGCGGCTCGGCCGTCCTCACGAACAATGTGCTGCTCCTTGCGGGTCTCTGGCTGACCGCGCTCGCGGGATGGTGGGTCGTCGACAAGTGGACAGGCTCGTTCAGCGCCGGTCTGGTGGCCGGGGCGGTGCTCGCGTTCAATTCTCATCTGCTGACCCGCCTTCCCCACCTGCAGGCGGCGCACGCCTGGGGGCTCCCGCTGGTCCTGTACGCGACCGAGCGCCTGCTCGGCGATCGCGATGAGCGGTCCCCCGTGGCGCGCATCGCCATCCTGGCGTTCGTCCTGGCTGCCGTCGCGACCACGTCCGTCTACACGCTGATGTTCGCGGCGGTGGTCATGTCGGTCGAAGCGATCTTCAGCGCGCGGTCGTTCTCGACGCTCGCGAGGCTCGCCGCTGCCGGGCTGCTTGCGCTCTTGATTGCCTCGCCGGTCCTCTGGCCCTACTTCCAGTTTGCTAGCGAAGGCGCTCGACGGCCGCTGGAGCAGGCAGCCGAGCTGTCGGCTGCGCCATCGGCGTACCTCGTTTCGCTCAGTCGTCTGGACGCGATCTGGAGTCGCCGTTTCTTCACGCGGGACATCAACGTATTGTTCCCGGGGATTGTCGCCATCCTCCTGTCGACAGCCGGCATCGCCCTGAGCGATCGAGGATCACGCAAACGCATCGGCATCCTCGTCGCGATCATGTTCCTGGGTTTCGTCCTGTCGTTCGGTCCCGCAACGGCCTTCTATCGCATCGCGTACGCGATCGTGCTGCCCCTTCAGGGCCTGCGCGTGCCGGCCCGCTTCGGTTTTCTCGTCACCTTCGCGGTCGCGTTACTGGCGGGCCTGGGCGTTGCCGCCCTCGAAAGGCGGACACGACAAGCCATCGCACGAGCGGCGCTTGGTGTCGCGGCCGTGGTGGCCGTGACCGCCGAGGCCTGGCACGGACCAGTGCCGACCGTCCCCTTCACGGGAGTCCCGTCGATCTACAAGCTCCTCGACGCGGAGCCACAGCCCGCACTTCTCGTCGAGGCGCCCTTCTGGCCGGCGGAAGCCGTGTTCATGAACGGTGAATACGTGCTGAATGCGACCGAACATCGAACGCCCATCATGAATGGGTACAGCGGCGTGACACCGGACCTCTATCGCAAGCGCGCGCTGTGGTTCTGGTTCTTCCCGGAGCAGTGGGCCATCGACACGATGCGAAAGGAGGGCGCGACGCACGTGATGGTCCACCTCGAGCAATTTGCGAACGAAGCGGAGAGCGTCAAAACGGCGCTGGCCAGGCAGCGAGACCTGGAACTCGTAGCGGCCGACCAGGCCGGTCACCTGCTCTATCGATTCGTCCCCAGGCCCTGAAGCACGTCACGCAAGGTCAGAAGCGATCAAGGTTCATCACCTTGTTCCAGACGGCGACAAAGTCCTGGACAAACGTTTTCTCCGCGTCCGAACTTCCATAGACCTCAGCCAGAGCGCGGAGCACGGAGTTAGAACCGAAGACGAGATCGACACGCGTGCCGGTCCACTTGAGCTCACCTGTTTTGCGATCGCGCCCTTCAAACACGTCCTTGGCGTCCGAGACCGCCTTCCACTCCGTGCCCATGTCGAGCAGGTTCACGAAGAAGTCGTTGGTCAGCGTCTCTGGCCGCTTGGTAAAGACGCCGTATTGGGACTGTCCGACGTTGGTATTCAAGACGCGCATCCCGCCAACGAGCACCGTCATTTCAGGCGCGGTCAGCGTCAGCAATTGGGCCCGATCCACCAGCAACTCCTCGGCCGATACGGTGTATTGGCTCTTGAGGTAGTTGCGCAAGCCGTCCGCGATCGGTTCGAGCACGGCGAAGGACTCCACATCGGTTTGCACCTGCGAGGCGTCCATGCGTCCCGGCGTGAAGGGAACCGTCACGGCGTGACCGGCCTTCTTGGCGGCTTGCTCCACGCCCGCGCATCCGGCCAAAACGATCAAGTCAGCAAGCGAGACCTTCTTGCCGCCCGAGACCGCGCTGTTGAACTCGCTCTGGATGCCCTCGAGCGTCTTCAGCACCTTCGCCAGTTGGGCGGGCTGGTTGACTGCCCACTCCTTCTGCGGCGCCAGACGAATGCGGGCCCCGTTGGCACCGCCGCGCTTGTCCGAGCCACGGAAGGTGGACGCCGACGCCCAGGCGGTCGAAACCAGCTGCGAGACTGACAGGCCCGACAGAAGGATCTTGCCCTTGAGGGAGGCAATGTCCTGTTCATCGATCAATGCATGATTGACCGCCGGAATGGGGTCTTGCCAGATCAGCTCCTCGGCAGGAACCTCCGGCCCGAGATAGCGTGCGCGGGGACCCATGTCGCGGTGCGTCAGCTTGAACCACGCCCGCGCAAACGCGTCTGCGAACTGATCCGGATTCGCGTGGAAGCGTCGCGAAATTTTCTCGTAGACAGGGTCGACTCGCAGGGAGAGGTCCGTGGTCAGCATGGTTGGTGGGCGGCGTCTCGACGCCTCGTGCGCATCCGGTATCAGATTGGCGCCTGCGCCATGCTTCGGTTGCCACTGGTGCGCGCCGGCCGGGCTCTTCGTCAGCTCCCATTCGTAGCCAAAGAGATTCTCGAAGAAGTTGTTGCTCCACTTCGTCGGCGTGGTGGTCCAGGTGACTTCCAGGCCGCTGCCAATCGCGTCGCCGCCTGTGCCCGTGCGGAAGCGGCTCTTCCAGCCGAGGCCTTGCTCTTCGATGCCGCACGCTTCCGGCTCACGGCCCACCAGCGACGCATCGCCGGCACCGTGGGTCTTGCCGAAGCTGTGACCGCCAGCAATCAGCGCGACGGTCTCTTCGTCATTCATCGCCATTCGGCCGAACGTTTCCCGAATATCCTTGGCCGCCGCAAGTGGATCGGGATTGCCGTTCGGGCCTTCCGGGTTGACGTAAATCAGCCCCATCTGCACGGCGGCGAGCGGATTTTCGAGGTTCCGATCACCGGAGTAGCGTTTGTCACCCAGCCAGGCTTCTTCAGCGCCCCAGTAGACGTCTTCTTCCGGCTCCCAGACGTCCGCGCGACCGCCGGCGAAGCCGAAGGTCTTGAAGCCCATCGACTCCAGGGCGACGTTGCCCGTGAGGATCATGAGGTCGGCCCATGAGATTTTCTTGCCGTACTTCTGCTTGATCGGCCAAAGCAGCCTGCGCGCCTTGTCGAGGTTGACGTTGTCGGGCCAGCTGTTGAGGGGCGCAAAGCGCTGCAGGCCGGCGCCGGCGCCGCCGCGACCGTCACCGATGCGGTAGGTGCCGGCGCTGTGCCATGCCATGCGAATGAACAAAGGCCCGTAGTGGCCGAAGTCCGCCGGCCACCAGTCCTGCGAGTCGGTCATCAGCGCCAGGAGATCCTTTTTCACGGCCTCCAGGTCGAGGCTCTTGAACTCTTCGCCGTAGTTGAAGCCCTTGCCCATGGGATCGGACAGGGGCGAGTGCTGGTGCAGGATCTTCAGGTTCAGCTGATTGGGCCACCAGTCCCGGTTCGACCTGCCGCCGCCTGCTGTGTGTGTGAACGGGCACTTTGTTTCGGTTGACATGCGTTCTCTACCTTGGTCGTGCGTACCCAACGACTTGGTCCACTTTGGAGTCCGGGTACCGACAAATGCAATTGTTTTTTGCTAGTGGCGTCTAGTGAATCGACTCGGACGCCATGATGGCGCCTCGGTCGAGTAGTTATCGTGGCACTGTTCTGCTGATCACGTCAAAGACATCTTTGGCCTCAGCGTGATGCCGGCAAATACGGCGATCGGAATGAATGCGCGGCAATGTCACGCTGCCGCTGCGACTGGCGCTCGGCGTGGAGAATCGGCGCGGTCGGTTGAGCGTCACGCGGTTCCGTGACGGCCCGAACCAAGCCGTGCACCGGGATAAGTCACAAACCAGACAGCGTCACGTGGTAATCGTCAGCGTTGGAGAAACGAATCGCGTCGCGAACTGCTGGAGCGCGCGCGTCGCCGGGCCCACGATCACCGTCCCGCTCGTGCTGTACTGCGAGCCATGACACGGGCAGACGTAGTGCGCGCTCTCGAAGCCGGTGACCGTGCACTGCTCGTGTGTGCAGATGGCGGTCAAGGCGACGAATGTGTCCGGGGCCGTTCGCGAAACAAGGAAATTGCCGGCCGATGACTGCACGAGTGCCGCGCCACCAACATTCGCGAGCGGCGACGCCGCATCGACGGTCACGGTCACGGCGCCATTGGCAAACGACCCGTTGACGGTGGTCAACGCCGGCGCCGAGCCCGACGGCCCCGAGGGGTTGCTGCCGCACCCGGGCAGCATCGACCCCAGCGCTGCCGCCGATGCGGCTTGACACGCGTGCACGCAGAAATCTCGTCGCTTCACTGTGGATAGTGTCCTCTCCAGCGTCCGCTGGCCGGGACGCCGGCGGCCTCTGTGCAACCCGTGTTCCCACGCGGCCTCCGGTCGAGAAATCGGGATGCCGGTCCAATCGCGTTCGGTCGAGTCACGGAATCCGAAAGCGGCTGCTGCGAGTGGAAAACCCGATTGGAGCTAGAATGAGGCCGCTTCGTCGACACCATGGAGGGATCGACATGTCGCGTGCACGTCTTCTGAGATACACGATCGCCGTAGCCAGTCTGGCCGCGATCGCGACGTCGGGTGTCCGAATGTCTGGTCAGGCGGCCATGCCACCGACCAACGACGCCTCGAATCCTTATGAGCGCATCGAAGGCTACTTCAAGCTGCCCGAAGGGCGCAGCTGGGGGTCGACGAGCGCGGTCGAGATCGACAAGGACGGCAAGAGCATCTGGATCGCCGAGCGCTGCGGACAGAACAGCTGCCTCGATCGGGCCACCGGACAGATGTCCATGCTCGACCCCGTCCTGCACTTCGACGCGTCCGGCAAGTTGATCAAGAGCTTCGGCGCGGGCATGCTCATCTTCCCGCACGGCATCTTCGTGGATCGGGACGGCAACATCTGGGTGACTGACGGACAGGACAACGCGCCGCTGCCCCAGCGGGGCGCACGGGGCGCGGGCGCGCCAGGTGGCGCGGGCCGCGCCGCGGCGCCAACGGGGCCCATCGGTCCGCGCGAAGGCGCGACGAAAGGCAATCAGGTCTACAAATTCAGCCCGGACGGCAAACTGCTCCTGACGATCGGCAAGGCGGGCGGTGCGGCGGCCCCGGAGTGCTGCTACCAGCCGAACGACGTGCTCGTTGCGCCGAACGGCGACATCTTCATTGCGGAAGGGCACGGCGCCGGCAACAACCGGGTCATGAAGTTCGACAAGACCGGCAAGATGATCAAGGAGTGGGGCAAGCTTGGAACGGGGAACGGCGAGTTCGATCAGCCGCACGCGCTCGCGATGGATTCGCGCGGCCGTCTCTTCGTCGGCGATCGCAACAACAACCGCGTCCAGATTTTCGATCAGAACGGCACCTTCGTCGACGCGTGGCTGCAGTACAGCCGCCCGAGCGGCCTCTTCATCGACAAACAGGAGAACCTCTACTCGGCCGATTCGGAGTCCGAGTCGGTGTCGCAGAATCACAACGGGTGGAAGCGCGGCATCCGCATCGGCCGCATCAAGGACGGAAAGGACGGCAAGATCGTCGCGTTCATCCCCGACCCGGAGACGAAAACGCGTGCGGCGGACAACTTCACCAACACGAGCGCGGCAGAAGGCGTCGCGGTCGACGCGGCGGGCAATATCTACGGCGCAGAAGTCGGCCCGAAGCGGGCGATGAAATACTCCAAGAAATAACCGGCAGATCAGATCCTGAGACTTGAGAGTTGAGCGTTTCGCTGCTCAGTAACCCAGTTTCAACAGCCCGTCCTTGGCGCCATTCACGGTTCCAGACGTGAGCCATTCCAGCGAGGCCTTGAACATCAGCCTGCGGTTTCGTTCCCAGATGGCGTTGTGCGACGAGCAGGCGAGATCAACGAAGATCTTCTGCGGCGTACCCAGGTCGGCATAGAGCTCGCGGACCCGATCAGGCGCGACCTGCTTATCGTGCGCGCCGGCAAACATCAGCGTCGGCGTCTGCGTTTTTCCAGCCATCGCTTGATTCCAGCCCCAGACCGTCGTCGCAGGCGCGCGGCGGACGCCAGGCCCCCATGTCGCGCCCACGGGATCCGATGCGAGCATGGCCGACCAAACACTGTCGCCCGCCATCGGATCGTACTGATCGGGACAGCCGACCTGCCGATCCCAGTTCGCGTAGAACTCCTCACGTGACTGCGTGTTCATCGGCACGCCGTCCGGGGGGAGCGTCGCCGGGGGGCTGGCCTGCGCATTTCGGCCATAGGCCGGCGCCAGCAGCACGAGTCGATCGACGTCCTGGGGATGCTGCGCCGTGTAGCCACCCGCACGCGGCCCGCCCAGCGACCACGCGAGCAGGCTCACGCGATCGACGTGACGCAGCGCCTTGATGTAGGCGATTGCCGCACCGATGTCATTCCAGTCTGACGCGATGGTCGTCAGTTGATGCGGGTAGCCGGGTGCGCACGGGGCCGACACGAACGGCGCCTGCCGGTCCTTCGCGAGGTTGCAGGGATCGTTCATCGGCGCCGGTCGCGTCGAGCGCCCGTAGCCGGTGGTGTCCATCCCGAAAACGTCGAGGCCGGCGCCAGCGAGATACGCCATCCAGCTGTAGTCCTGGTACGGCACGTCGAAGGCGACCTCGGACGGCGTTCCCGCACCGTGCACGAACAGCGCGACGCGTCCGCCGAACGATCCTCCCCGTAGTGCCCGGCCGGCTTCCACGCGCTCTCTGACGTAGATCTGCGAGGTCTGTCCGGCGATGGCGGGCACCGTCGAGCGAACCGGAACGAAATGATCGAGCGTCAGCAGCCGTGTGCTGTCATCGGCGTGCGCGACGGTAAGAGCGACCGGCAGCACCAGCAGGCTGGTCATCAGTCGATTCCGCATGCATCCTCCCGGAAAGTTCCGCTATTCTGACGCGGCATGCCGCTCAACGCCACGGATCTCTTTTCGTCGATGGCGGTCGCCATCGCCGCGCTTCTGCCCATCGTCAACCCGCTGGGATCCGCGCCGATCTTCCTCTCGATGTCAGCCGATCTCCCCGGCGAGAGTCGCCGGATGCTGTCGCGGCAGGTCGGCATCAACGCGTTCCTGCTCCTGACCGCCGCCATGCTGATTGGCTCGCACGTCCTGCGTTTTTTCGGGATCTCGATTCCCGTCGTGCGCGTCGGAGGCGGCATGCTGGTCGTCGCGAGCGGCTGGCAGATGTTGAACTCCGACGAGGGCGCGAAGGGCGACCGGCCGTACGTCACCGAGGCGTGGGAGCGCGAAGCGGCACGCCGGGCGTTCTATCCGCTGACGTTCCCGCTGACGGTGGGCCCCGGCTCGCTGTCGATCGCGGTCACGCTGGGCACGCGCGCGACGGGCGGCACGACGACGACGATCGTCGATCTGACATTGAACGTGATCGCCGCGGCTATCGTTTCCTTGTCGGTGTTTTTGAGCTACCGGTTCGCGTCCAGACTGATTGCGTTCCTGGGTGAAACGGGCACGACGGTGTTCACGCGCCTGTCGTCGTTCATCCTGCTCTGCATCGGCATCAGCATCATCTGGAGTGGGGTGCTCGGGCTCATCCAGCCTTTGCTGCCCCACTGAAATTCGGATTGCGGACTGCGGATTGCGGATTGGAGATCGCCGTCCCAATCGACGATTCCTGAGAGTTGAGAGTTGGGTAGGAGGTCACGCGTTCGTGCGCAACCTCCTTCGAGATTCAGCTACTTCTTCTGCAGCGCGGGATTGACGTAGCCGGCCGCGAGCACGCGTTCCGGATCGGGCCGGACGCTCAGGTAGTCCACGTGGTCGATGATGTCCGTCCAGCCGTGCGGCACACCGGCGGGAATGATGATGATGTCGCCCGTCTTCACCTTCCGCTTGACGACATCGGCGCCGGCAATCTGACCCGAGCAGGACGGTCCGTTCAGGACCTTGGTGACTTCGCTGTCGGGACCGGAGCGGCGGCCGTTGACGATCTTGCCACCCGTCACCAGCGTGCCCGTTCCTGAGACGATGACGTAGGTCTCGGTCTGGCCGTCGTGCGCGATGCCGCCGCCAGTCGCGCCCGCAACGGGCGACGTCGACTGCTCGCCGCACGGCTCGCCCACCTGACCAGCGCCCCGACCCGCCCCCGCCGCGCCGGCCGGAGCCGCACCGCGCGCTGCGCCGGCTGCCGGCGCAGCCGCCCGATGAATGATGCCGACCTGAACGTTGGTCTTGCCGACGTCCACGCTCACCAGCTGCCGGTCAACGCCAGGCAGTGCATTGACGGCCTTCACATCCTCGTCGGTAATGTAGGTCGCCGCCTTCGATCCGTTGTTCTGCACCTGCGCAACGAGCAATGCGGGCGTGCACGCGCACACCACCGCCAAGACACGCACGGCTATCCGATGCATGAGACCCTCCTCGTCCGCGTAATATATCGCGATGATCGTCACGCGCCGAGAATTCCTTGCGGCAGCGGCCGTCCCCGTGGCGGGGTTTGCAGGGCGCCAGGCTTCCCCCGGAAAGGACCAGACGGCGCCGGGCCGCTACCCCCTGAAACTCGGTGACGACCGGGACGGGTTCGTCTACGTACCGAAGGACTACAGCGCCGGTACGCCAACGCCGTTGCTCGTCATGCTTCACGGCGCCGGCAACACATCGCTGTCGGTCCAGTACGCGTTGCCGCTCGCCGACGAGTTCAAGGTGCTGGTGCTCGCGCCCGATTCCCGCGACGAGCGGACCTGGGACGGCGTCCTGCGCAGCTGGGGACCGGACGTCGACTTCCTGTCGGAAGCCGTCGGCCAGACGGCTTCCCGCTACAGTATCGACAGGGCGCGGGTCGGCGTCGGGGGCTTCTCGGACGGCGCATCGTACGCGCTGTCGTTCGGCATCACCTTCGGGGACCAGTTCTCGAGAATCATAGCCATGTCGCCGGGCGTCATGCAGCCGATGGCCGCGCGCGGGAAGCCCCGCATCTTCATCTCGCACGGCACGAGCGATCCGATCATGCCCATCGATGACACCAGCCGGAAGTTCGTGCCAAAACTGAAAAGCCTGGGTTACGACGTGACGTATCGTGAATACGAAGGGCGGCACTCACCATCGCCGCCGATCGTGCGTGAAGCGTTCGAATGGTTCGTGCGCTGATCACAACTGTAAGTCGCCCTGCAGGATTCGTATCTCCTAACGATGTGCTGGGCAAGGTTTTCGGCCAGCGACTACCGATTCTCGTGTGGCACCAGAGTTGCCTCTCGCCCGGTCGGTCCGAGTATGCCAGAAGCGCATCACAGCACATCCGCCTCCGCTCCCGCTTTTCTGACGATCGATAACCGTGCGCCCTCCGCCGTCCGCGAGCTGATCGTCGAAGCCGACGGCTGTTTGAAGGCCGGCTTCTTGACGGGCGGCACGGTCTGCGCCCAGCGGGCAATCCAGACGCTGCTCCAGCACGAAAACGCCGAAGGCGCGAGCTACGAAGCGCGCCTTCACGCGCTCAGCCAGAAGTATCCGTCGGTCCCGCAGTCGCTCTTCGCCCTGTGCATCCGCCTCGGCGAATCGCCGTCGAAAGAGCACCCCGCGCTCGACGTCGAGCGTCTGAAAGTGCTCGTCGTCGCATTGAAGATCATGCTGTACGAGATTTACGTGCTCGGCCCCGACCGGGTCGACCGCCTCAAGTTCCTGCAGCAGATGGTCGAGGCCTGCGAGGCCAACGCGCACGGGCAGAAGTCGACGGTCGTCGCGTTCCCCAACTAGCGATTAGTTTTGATGAAGGCCTGAAGGAGCCCGAACGCCGGGCGGTTGCTCCAGTCCGGCCGCGTGATCGCGCTGCCGCAATCGTCCGGTTTCGCCGGATCGTAGAGATCGAAGAACATCAGACCCGTCCACCAGCTTCGGCGCTGTTTGAGCGCCTGAAGCACCTGCTGATAGAACAACGCCTGATCGATCTCGCCGAAGAGCGATGCGCACGGCCGGAGTCCCGTTTCCGACAGCCAGACTTCGCGTCCGTACAGGAAGGGCTTGACGAGATCGTCCATCATCCGGTCGAGCCGTGGCCCGTCGCGGTACCAGTGGACGGTCACGATGTCGAAGAGCGCCGCCGTGGCACGCATCCCGGCGGGAAACCATCCGTCAACGGCCGCGTGATGGCTCACCTCGGGTCCGATGACGAGCGCCTCCGGGTTCGCGGCGCGAATCGCGGCCCGGCCGACGATGGCCAGATTCCGATAGGTCTCGACGTCGGCTCCGTGCAGGTCCTGCTCGAGATTCGGCTCGTTCCAGACGCCCCAGAGGAAGATGTCGTCCCGGTAGCGTGAGACGACGGCGAATACGAAGTCGTAGTAATCCTGATAGACGAGCGGCGGATAGTTGAACGCATGGCCGCCGTTCGCCCAGCCAGGCGCGTAGGCGAGCGAGCCGAAAATCCGGCGCTTCGTGCGTTTCGCTTCGTCCCGCCACTCGTCGGTGGTTGTCCAGTTGAAGCAGCCCTTGCACGCCGGCTCGATCACGTCCCACCCGTACGGCAGGCGGACGATGTCGGCGCCGAGTTCGACCATCTTGTCGGCCATCCGCGGCGGCAGTTCGCGCGTGTTCATGCCGGTACTGAATGCTCTGCGCGCGAGACGACGTCGCGAGTGACGCGGCGCAGACAAAACCGAGCGCCGTCCGCCGGACCGCATGCCATGATAGCCAGCGACGAGATGCGCATCCGGTGGATGAACCTGCGCGCCCTGTGGCTGGCCGCGATCCTGATCCTGCCTCGATCTGCCGACGCGCAGGCGGCACCGGGCGATTTCGAAGTCTTCGGCGGCTACTCATATCTGCGCGATCCGGGGAATAGTGTTCTCGCAGAAACGGCGAGCGATGATGTCTATGCGCTCGGTTGGTTCGCCGGCGTGGCCCACCGGATCTGGCGGCGGGTCGATCTCGTCGGCGAGATCGGCGGCCAGTACAAGTCCGGCGTGACCCTGGAGGAAGAGGCCACGTTCTCGCTGCATACGTTTCTGGGCGGTCCACGCGCGTCGATCCAGTGGGGCCCCGTCGGGATCTTCGCGCAGGTCCTGACGGGCGTCACACACGCCCGAGCGACGGCGTTCGACACCAGCGTTGCCGTCACGAAGCTGACAATCCAGAGCGGCGGCGGTGTCGACTACTCCGTCACCGCCCATCTGGCGACGCGCGTACAAATCGACTATCGAGTGATCCCGCCGCACGGCGGCCTCGCCCTCACGAACCAGTTCCGCGTGGCGGCTGGTCTCGTGTATCGCTGAATGAGGATCGGGTTCATCGTCGCCGGCGGCTTCGATCGGGGTGGCCGCGAGCGAGTCACTCCCGTCCTGCTCTCGCTGGTTGAAGCGCTTGCGAAGCAGCACGAGGTTCATGTCTTCGTCCTCGACTACTATCCGGAGCCCTGCTCTTATCAGCTGCGCGGGGCCACAGTCCACGATCTCGGCCGTCCGCGTGGCTTTCCTGGCACGCGACGATTCAGCATTCGCCGGCGACTCGCCGCAGCTCTGGCCGCCAGAGGACCGTTCGACGTCCTGCACGCGTATCACGGGATGCCGGCAGGGTGGGCGGCCACGCGCGTCTCGAAACTGCTGGGAACTCCCGTCGTCGTTACGGTCGACAGCGGCGAGCTGGTTCGGCACGACGACATCGACTACGGACTCCAGCTCCGATTCATCGACCGACGCGCGATCGGTCAGCTGCTGTCGACGGCACACGCACTGACGGTCAGTACGAACTTCATGCGGGATCTCGCGGAGCGCCATGGCGTTCATCCACTGGTCGTCCCGATCGGCGTTGACGCACGGGCCTTTCCGCTTGCGGAACGGGCCGACGGACCGCCCTGGCGGCTGATCAGGGTGGCGAGCATCAATCGTGTCAAGGACTACCCGACATTGCTCACGGCCTTCGCTGCACTCGTCAAGCGGCTGCACGACGTGCACCTCGACATCGTGGGCGAAGACACCCTCGACGGCGCGATGCAGTCGCTGGCGCAGCGCCTCGGGGTCGAGCGCCAGGTGACGTTCCACGGGGTCTTGCTGAGCGATCAGGTTGCACAGCTGTACGCCCGAGCCCACTTGAACGTGGTGTCCTCGCGTCACGAAGCGGCCTGCGTCAGCATCCTCGAGGCGGCCTGCACAGGGCTCATGAGTGTGGGAACCGCCGTCGGCTACCTTGCCGACTGGTCGCCGGATCGCGCTGTCGCGGTGCCCGTCCGCGATGCGACGGCGTTGAGTGGCGCGATTGCGGCACTGCTGACCGACAGGCGTCACAGCGACGACATCGCCGCGCGTGCGCGAGCCTGGGCGCTCGAGCACGACGTGATGTGGACCGCCCGGCGATTCGACCAGATCTACCACGAGGTCGTCAGGTAACACTGACACCAGGCTCGGGAATGGGACAGCCTTCGATGCGGCGGGCGAGTCCGGAGTCCGCCAGCCGTGGACGCTCATCGACGGAGATCGACCGCGGCACCACGCCACGGGCGACGAACACCGGCGCGAATCGCGGCAAGCCAACCAGCGGACGCCCGCCGACAATGACGAGCGAGACGTCATGACGAGAGGCAGCCAGCAGGGCGCTGGCGGCGTCACTGCCCCCCCCGGGAATAACGATGAGATCGGCGGGCCCGCCGACAGCCAGCCGTCCGGCATGACGAAGGCGCAGGAGTTTCGCGGCGTTGACGGTGACCATCGCGAGCAGCTCCTGCGCGGACGCACACTTGGTCTGCCGCGCCATTTTCAATTCTTCGAGCAGGTCAGAGGAACCCGTCAAGCGCGAGTCGGTGCCCAGCGCAACCGCCGGGGTGTCAGCCGGCGCATCGAGCAGCGGGCGAATCGCTGCGGGACGTCCGAAAAGAAAGATGTTCGACCCGGGGCACCAGACGAGCCCGGCACCCGCAGCGGCCACCCGATGAAATCCTCGTGCGTCGATCGCGACGCCGTGGACGAGGACGGTGTTCGGCGCAAGACACCCGAGTTGGTCGAGCCGGTCCAGTTCCTGCGCGGCCACATCATCCACGCCTTCGGCCAGGTGCACGAAGAACGGGACCTCGGCCGACGTCCGGCGCCAGCGAAGGCACACAGGCCCGCCTGGCTCGCCGCGCGCGCCCGCCGGCTGGTCTTCGAGGCCGAAGGAGTGGGCCCAGCCGTAGCGTCGCAGCACGCGGATCGGCATCGTCCGGCGAAGCTCGCCGTAGTAGGGGTTGTGGTGTGCGACCATCGTCACGCCAGCGAGCAGATTCTTGAGCGCGCCGATGAACAGTCGTTCCGTCAGGGGCTGGCGCCGCGCCGTCCGGATCGCTTCGTCGTTCACGAGGCGCGGACGCATGTCGTCGATCCACTCCGACACATTGGCGTATTGCGGCCGGAACTTATGTCGGCCGAAATGATTGAGCTCGAGGTGATCGTGGGCGTTGACGAGTCCGGGCAGGATCCACGCCCCCTGAAGATCGACGACGGTGTCACCGCGATGCGGCGGGTCGTTGATCGACAGGATCCGCGACGTGAAACGAACGGAGCGAACGGTATCGCCCGACAGGCCACCGCCGTTCACGAGCGACACGGCTCGTCCCCAGATCATCGGGAGGTCCCGTTCTTCACCGCGTGGAAGACGGCGACCACCGGCACGTCGGCACCGCCGACTTTCAGTCGTGGCTCGCGAATCGCCTGGATCCGGAATCCGCCGGCCTGAAGAGCCGACAGATGCGCATCGATGGTGTGGGGCGTGAATGCCACGAGGTGCTGCGCGCCGTCTGCCGTACGAAACGTTCGCTGCCAGCCCCGCTCGGTCCACGACGGATGAAAATCGGAATAGATCAGGTGACCGCCGCCGCACGCGACACGCGCCATCTCGCGCATCAACTCGTCGAGGTTCGTCACATCGCCAACCATCAGCGACGCGTTGACGAGGCCGAACGTTCCGGCGCGAAAAGGCAGCCGACAGGCATCGCCGCGGACCCGATGGCCGCGTCCGCGCACGAGCATCGCCGGGCTCAGGTCCACGCCGACGACGTATGCCGCCCGCGTCGTCAGAATCGGGACGTAGCGTCCGGAACCGGTGCCGACATCGAGCGCTCGAATGGCCGACGTATGCTCGATCATCCGGCTGACGATCGACTGCTCGACCTCCATCAGCGGATTGTGGGGCTCGGGCGGGTACGAATCGGCCCAGAGCTCGTACGCGACGCGCGGCGACAGCAGTGCGTGCATCAGAACCCCGTCGTCTCGGGCCGCTGGTACCGCATCAGGCGCTGTAACAGCCGCAGCTCGTACGGCGCGGCATAAAAGCCGAGCGCGTACCGCCAGGAGCTGAACGACTTCAGCAGCGCCCGCCGGGCGCGCGTCAGACGCTCGTCGGTGACCGTCGGATAGAACGCATTGATCACACGCTCGAAGTTCCGGATACGCTGCGTGATCGGCGCCTGCATCCACGGGATGCCGTGCCCCCGCCGCATCGCGAGCTGTCGCCACTCCGGAGACGCCCACTCGTCGAGCGACGTCGGGAAATGAAATCCTCCGTCGCGGGCAGCGTCGAGAAGCGCACTCTCCGACGGAACGGGCGTATACGTGTAGAGGACGATTTCGGTCGCCGGGTTCACACGCTTGAGCTCCCGAATGAACTCGAACGTGCGGGCGATGTCGCGCTCTGGATCGGGCGGGCACCCCAGGACGAAGGAGAACTCGGGAACGATGCCATGCCGCCGCATCCGTGCCGCGAGCGCGAGTGTCAGGTTCGCGGAGGCCCGACCGCCCTTATTCATCGCGCGGAGCGTCGCGTCCGTCCCGGACTCGGCGCCAGAGAACACCATCTTCAGGCCTGACGTTGCCATCGCACGCCACGTCTTCTCGCTGAACTCCATCAGCCGGTCCACCCGGCCGAGCGCCCACCATCGAATCCCGAGAGGCGCGATCCGCTCCGCGAACTCCTCGGTCCGGCCTTCGGAGATGAAGAAGTCCATGTCGTGCATCTGCACCGCGTCCACGCCGTACGTCGTGACGAGGTGGCGGACGGCGCGCTCGATTCGGGCGGCTGACTGTGCGAGCCAGCGCCGGTTGGACATCGCGACGACCGCACAGAAGCTGCACGCAAACGGACAGCCGAACGACGAGTTGTGCGCGACGGTGCGACGACCGAGATAGTTCGCGTGGACGTACTGCCGCATGTCGACGCGGTGATACGGCAGGTCGGGCAGGTCGTCGAGCGGCGTCATCGCACCAGAGGCGTTGTGGACAATGCGGCCGTCCTGTTTCCAGCAGAGGCTGCCGACGGACTCGACCGATGCGCCGGCCTTGAGCGCGGCGACCAGTTCCAGCAGGGGCTGTTCGCCCTGCGATCGCACGACGAAGTCCACGAAGCTCGACGCCAGCACGGTGTCGGCGTGTTGCGTCGGGAAGTACCCGCCCCACGTGATCGGCAGCGACGGGTACGCGGCTTTCACGAGCCGTGAGACGGCGATGGCCTGTGGCAGCTGCGGTCCCGGCATCACCGTAACCGCCAGCATCGAGAACTCCGAGGCGGACACGCGCGCGAGCAGTTCGATGATGGACGTCGCCGGATCTGCCGTGACGTTGCCGTCGACGAGCGTCCACGGTTCGCGCGACTCGAGCACGGCCGCCAGCGACATCAGGGACAGCGGCAGCGGCTGCTTGCCAGGCTGGGTCGATCGCGGGTTGAAGAGAACGATCACCGCGCCACCCACAAGCCGAAGGCGGCTGCTTGACGTCCCTGCCGGAACCGGGCCAGCCAGCGCCCGAGCCGCCACGCGAGCGAGCCACGCGACGGCACGAACTCGGCTTCGAGGGACATCGCGTTTGCGGTCTCGGCCAGGAGCGCAAAGGTCAGATAGCCGCGGCCTTGCCGGATACTGTTCTGCAGTCCGTAGTCGTCGGCGAAGCGACGCACGGTCTCGGCAATCATGGCGACGCCGTCCACGTCGGCGTGAAACATGGGCGAGTCCATGACGACGAGCGTGCCACCGGGCTGCAGCAAACGCTGGACGCCCGCAAGCGTCTTGGCGGGGTTCGGGGCGTAGTGCAGCGATCCGTTGAACAACACGATGTCGAACTGCGACGAGGCCAGCGGCAACGCGTCGAAGTCCGCAACGATCGCGACGATCTCCGCCGAGTGCCGCCGCACAACGCCCAGGCCGTCGCGGTCGTCGTCTGAGACGTCGACGGCAACAACGTGATGGCCCAGTTTCGAGAGCCGATGGGACAGCCAACCGTTGCCGGCACCAAGATCGAGGATCGTGCTCGGCTGGCGCCCCGGTGCAAGCACGTGCCGCAGCAGGTGGTGATACGTCTCACGGCGAACGCCCCATTCGTGCGCATGCGCGTCGGTCGGGGCCACCCGTGGCAGATCGCGGTAGTCGGCGTCCGCCATGTCATGCCGGCCTTCCTCCCTGCGAACAATCCGGTACTGCCGCAGAAAGGGTGCGAGCGCCGCCTCGGTCGCCGGATTCAGGAACCGCCAGATGCCGTGGCAATGGCCGTACGACGTGCGGCAGTGCGAGCAGACGACAGATTCGCGCCGACGATCGCCCTCGCTCGTGACCGAGTCACCCGTCCCGAGAGCTTCCCCGCACTGCGGACACGCGAACTGCGGCATCCACATCGTCAGCTTCTCCGCATGACGATGAGGAAGTGGTCCCCGCACGCGCGGACGCCCGGCCACGACCCGATCAGATCATCCAGGCCGTGCAGCGACGCGACGAGTTGCGGATGTCGTTCGGCGAAGGCTTCGAGATACGGGGGCGGTGCAGCGCAACCAAGCGCCCTGAGGAGGACGGGCGTGAAGCCGGCGCCGGTAAAGACGCTCGTGAATTCGCCGGGCGTGTAATAGCGCGTCCACACAGTCCGCCCCTCGAGTGGCACCGCGACGGCGTCTCGGGAGAATCGGAGCGTGGCGCGCGACCAGGAACCGCGCGTTACGTAGAGCGCGATTTCCCACGGGCACACGCGCCCGATGACCGTCGCCACCAGGACACCGCGCGGCCGGAGACGCGCCGCCACGTCCCTCGCGGCGAGCGCGAGGTCGTTCACGCAGTTGAGCGGACCGAAGTTCGAGTACGCGGCGTCGAAGAGCGTCGGAGCGAGCTGAGGCAGCTGATGAATGCCGAGATGCTCGACGCGCGCGCGGCTCGAGACGCCGGCTTCGTCGATCCGACGCCGCGCTTCGGCCACCATGCCCGGCGACCAATCGATCCCCGTCACGTCGTAGCCGGCCCCGGCGAGCCCCACGAGGTCGGTGCCGGGGCCGCTGCCGAGGTCGAGAATGCGCGCGCCCGGCAACACGGATCGTTCGAGCGCCGTGCGCGCGCGGTGGCGCATGGCGCACAGGATGGGGTTGTGCTCGTTGGAGCGATCGTAGGTCGAGGCCACGCCATCAAAGGCGCGGCTCGTATCGGCGAGGGCCTGTTCAGCGGTCACGATGTCCACGGCGCGTGTCTCCAGCCGGTCTTGAGCGAACAGACGCATCGCCGGCACACCGGGTCGTCGCTGACGTCGAACGAATCCCGGAATGTGCGGAGGTTCTCGCCGATGATGTCCTCGAGCGGTGTGTCGCGAATGTTGCCGATCGAATCGTGGAAGAAGCACGGGCGAACGGCGCCGTTCGCCTCGATGACGACCGATACCCACGGGGCGTTGCAGCGGACCGGCGGAAACTGATGTTCGCCGCGAAGCGCCGAGTAGTACCTGAGGCATCCGCCGCAGCTTCTCGGCCGATTCCGCCACGAACCCGGAAGCCACGTCGGTACGGTACGCGGTGAGCGTCCGTTCAATCGTCTGCTCGAATTCGACGACCTCCTCCGAGCTCAGCGCCAGCCTGGACGGCTCCGGCGAGCTTTCCCGACCGAACGCGCGCGACGTCACGTCGGCCGGCAGGAACGAGATGCCGTCCAGGCCAAGCGAGTGCGCGCAGTCGATGAGCCGCGGCATCTCGCGGAAGTTGATCCGGTGAAGAGTCGCGCGGGCGGTGATGGGGATTCTCGGGTCCGCGGCGCGGAGCCCCACGACGCCGCGCGTGACGGTCGCAAGGGCGCTGACGCCGCGAACGCGTTCGTACAGCGACTCGGTCGACGCGTCGAGCGAAATGGCGACGCGCTCGAAATGGCGGGCGACGCGATCGGCGAAGCGCTCGAGCAGAATGCCGCTCGTCAGCAGGTGCAGCTGAAGGCCGCGAGCCCTGAACAACGCGGCCGCCTCGAAGACTTCCGGCCTCAAGAGCGGCTCGCCGCCGGAGAACACCACGAGCCTGGTGCCCAGGGCCGGCAGCCGCCCCGCGATGGCGTCGATCTCCTCGAGCGCGAGATCCCCCTCCCCCGTTTGCTTCCACCAATCGCAACTGACACACCGGCTGTTGCACCGGCTCGTCGGATAGAAGATCACGAGCGGCAGGACGTAGGTCCGGTTGGTGACCTCACCGAGCCTGACGAGCATCGCCGTTGCGATCACGGTGGCAGTCACCACGTCATCTCGGCTGCTCGGTCGGCACGGCGGCAGCCTGGGGCGACAAGACGGGCAGCGGCACCACTGAGGGCTCCGAGGGTCTGACTCTCGAGAGGCGATCGACGGTTCGGCGAAGACCGGGAAGTGTCAGGTGTCCGGCAACGAACTGCGCCGCGGCCCGTACGTGATAAGTGCGAAGCGCCAGCGGTCGGCCCAGAACGTCGCGCAGGGCATCCGCCGATTGCCTGGTCCGGAATTCCGCGTGCACCAGTGAATGCAGCACACGATAGAAGTCAGGAACGTACGTCGCGTGGTACATCATCGCGAGGTCGCTCGAATCCACCCAGTTCTGTTTCTGCCCGAGCTGTGCCTGGACGCGCTGATAGAAGGTCGTTCCCGGCAGCGGGTAGGACACCGACACGCCGATGTCGTCGGGACGGCAGGCACGCACCATTGCCAGCGTCTTTCCGATGTCGTCACGTGTTTCGCCGGGATAGCCGAACTGGAGAAAGAAGCCCACGCGAATGCCCGCCGCGCGCAGGATGCCCGTCGCGTGCTCGATCTGATCGACACGCGTCCCCTTTTCCATGGCGTCGAGCACACGCTGCGAACCAGACTCCGCGCCGATCCAGGCGGTCTGGCACGACGCGTTCCGGAGCGCGGTCGCGATGTCCGGCGTCACCTGGTCCGCGCGCAGCAGACATTTGAACGGAATCGCCGCGCCGCGCGTCCCGACGAGCCGGGCGAACTCCTCGATCCATCCGGGCTTCAGGCCGAAAATGTCGTCAGCGATCCAGATGTGATCGGGCGCATAGGTGCGCTTCAGCCATGACAGTTCGTCGACGACGTGCCGCGGCGACCGCGCCGTGTAGCGCTGACCGTAGATCGGCTTCGCGCACCAGTTGCAATGAAACGGGCAACCACGCGTCGTGGCGACGTTCATCGAGAAGTACCCGTGATGCGCCTGCCAGATCCCGCGATAACGTTCTACATCCACCAGGTCCCACGCAGGGAGCGGCAGCTGATCGAGGTCGCGAATGATCTCCCGCACCGGCGTCCGGACGACGCGACCGTCAGCGGAGCGGACGCAGACCCCGTCGATAGCGTCAAGCCTGGGCGATGGCTCCCGGCTCATCGTGTTCAACAGCTCGATCAGGGTCACCTCGCCTTCGCCGCTCACGACGGCGACCGCGCCACCGTCCAGGTACGTCCCGGCATGATCGCTGGCATCGGATCCGGCGACGATCACTGGAATGCCCCGCGAGGTGGCGGCCGCGATCATCGTGAGCGCCGCCTGACGCATGCGAAGCAGACACATCTTGCTCAGATAGTTGAAGTTGTCTTCGTAAATCACCGCGATCCTGGGACGGTGCCGGTCAAGCGCCGTGGTCCACTCGTCTTCGGAGTGCGCAAGCATCGCGTCGAACAGCGCCACGCGGTAGCCGCGCTGTCGCACGAAGGCTGCGGCATACAAGGCGCCGAGCGGCGCGTACGGCTGCTGCGCCCGCCAGAGCTTCGCGTCGAAGCGAAGGAAATACGCCTGACCAAACAGGACGTCCACGCCCGCCGCTGCCGGCCTCACCGCGCCCCGTGGGCTCGCCGGCTTGAGCGAAGTCATCGATCGGCGCTGACGTACGTCAGCCGCCACCCGGTACACGTCGAGGCTTTGCCTCGCAGCCCGCTCCCAGGAAAAGTGACTCGGCGCGCGTCCGTCCTGCGGCTGACAGCGCATTCCGGCGCCCGTGGTCGCGAGCGAGACGAACCAGCGCGTCACCGAGCGACGCGTCGTCGATGCGCTCGACATGTTCGACCGCCTGGGCACCGATTTCGGCGACCGCCGCCGCGCGCCCGGTGACCACCGGGGTACCGCAGGCCATCGCTTCGACGACGGGCAGGCCGAAGCCCTCGTACATCGAGGGGTACACGAACATCTCGGCGGCGCTGTAGAGAGCGGGCAAATCCGAAAACGGCACGTAGCCCGTGAATGTGATGGCATCGCGCACACCGGATCGGCCAACCAGGTCGTCCACGTCCCGTGACAGCCAGCCGTACGGACCCACGCAGACGAGTCGGTGGTCGAGCTCGCCGCGCCGCGTGCGCTCCGCGAACGCCGAGATCAGGACCGGCAGGTTCTTGCGCGGCTCAACCGTGCCGACGTACAGAATGATTCGGCCCGAGAGACTGTACCTGCGGCGCACGCGCTGGATTTCGTCCGGGTTCGTGACCGGACGAAACTGGGGCGCTGCCGCTTCGTACACCACGTGCACGCGGTCCTCACGAAGTCCGTAATGGCGAACGATGTCCCGACGTGCGCTTTCCGACACCGTGATGACGGCGTCGGCGGATCTCGCCGCCAGATCCATCAGCGGACGATTCAGAACGACGCGCCGCACGGGGTGGCACCCAGGAAGGAGCCTCAGGCTCATGTCGTGAATCGTCACCACGGTGGCCGTCGGCCGACGAAGCGGGACGATTCCGTTGGTGAAGTGCGCGACGTCCGCGCCAAGGCGCACGAGCATCGCCGGCGCCCGCGTCTGCATCCACAGCAGCCTCGGCACCCGTCGAGAGCTCATGGACGATCTCTACGCGACCCGGCAGCGGCGACGTCGTCTCGATCGGACAATTCGAAATGACGACCAGCTCGTCGTCAGACGGCAGGACCTGGGCGAGATGTCGGAGGAGGTGCTCGCCGTAATAGCCGACACCCGTGCGATTCGGCCGGAGCGACGAGCCGTCAAACGCGATGCGCATCGTCGGACCGCTCCACGCCGCGCGCGAGCACTGCGGCATATCCCAGAGTCATCGCGAAGAGGATGTAGGTTGGCGCGAAGCTCAGAAAGGAATCGACCAGCCCGTGGACGGCAATCGCTGCGCCCGCGGCGGCAACCGCTGATTGAAGGGGACCTGCGCTGCCGATCCCTGAGAAAACATTCGCCGCCCGCCAGATGAGCCACGCGAACGCGCCAGCCATCAGAAGACCGCCCCCTGACAGGACCTCGAGATACATGTTGTTGCTGTGCGTTCGCGCATCGGCATGGGTCAGCCCGGCGTACGATCCGTACAGCAGCCGGAAATTGTCCGGCCCGACGCCAAGCACCGGATGCGCTGCAACCATGCGGACGGCTGCGGTCCACAGCGTTCGACGTCCCGGCCGCACAGCTTGCAACGGCCGACTGCGCGTCGTGACGGCGGCCTCTCGTCGATCCCCCGCCACCTGTGAACGTGAGATCGCCGAAGGCGGCGCGCCCTGCTCGGTGCTGAACCAGAGCAGCCCTTCCTCGACGACGTCCCACTCGAGTTGGTAGGAGCCCGATTGTGCCGGCGCGCGAACGAACGCCTGCACCGTGACCGTTTCGCCGGGATCGACCGTTCCGGGGAATTCGGTGCGCTCCCCGTCGTATGTGACGACACGGTCACCGCCATCGACGAGCCAGTGATAGGACAGCAACACCGGCGGGCTGGCTGAGGAATCCCAGGGCAGCAGGCCTGTATTCGTCACCTGAACCGTCACGTATCGGCCATCGTTCGCGATCAAGTCGAGCTCCGGCGGCGCCAGGACGTCGCGCGCGATACCAGTCATCCTGGCTCTCTGTCGTCAGTCGGAGCCACAGCGACTGTACCGAGCGTGATGTGGTGACGAGCATGACGACAGCGACGGAGAGCGCGGCGAGGAACCGCCGCCCAGTTCCAGACCTTGTGACCGGATGGCGCGGCACCGACCATCGCGACGCTGAACGCAATGGTGATCAGTCCCGCGCGGGTGAAGGTTAGGACAATGGCGTCCGCGACGAGCAGCAGCGCAACGAACCAGCCAGCGCGCGAGCCTCGAGGCGCGTCGACCGCGGAGAGCAGCAGGCCGAGCGCGAAGGCGAACACGACTTCCAGATACATCGAGGCGATCGTCGGGTACTGCAACGTTCCGCTGGTCGCGCGGATCTGGGCGCCCACGCCGCTGACGCCTGGCCGAAAGGCTCGCAACAGGCGGAGCACGGGGTCGACGTGCCAGTACTCGAGCACGGCCATCACGGCGACCACGACGCCAGAGAACGGACGCGAGAGCGCGATCCGCAAGCGCGCAGGCGTCGTCAGGCCGTCGACCGTCAGGAGGTACACGGCGGCCGCCGCCGTGAACCGGCCGACCATGTGCCACGCATTCGTTGTTCGGCGGGCGCCAGCGCCGCGGCGAACGCGGACGCAGCGAGAAACACGAACCACGCCGCGCAACCGGCTCACGCCATCGGGGCAGACGGCCGGCGAACACCAGCGCCACCGTCCATGCACCAAACACAAGCGCCAGCAACGCTTCGAGATTCGTGATCGACTGCCACGGGAGCCGCCAGATCGGCTTCGCTCATTTCGAACGGCGCAAACACGGCCAGCAGAAACACACTCGCGGCCGCGACGAAGTTCGACATGACGCACGCCAACGAATTCCAAGATCCTTGCCACGAAGGTTTCGGGTCTGATGACAAGGCATGGCGGCTGCATACTCGCGGCGGCGAATGGGATCCGCGAGCCTCGCGAGTCGCGCTGTCGCGCGCGATCCACGACAAGCTTACGGAGGCCGAAAACTCGTTTCGTAACGCGAAACTTCGGCACCTCATACTCATCGTCTACAAAGCCGCGGCGGACCTCGCAGGCAAGGCGCGTTCTTTGTCGTCACACTCGTCGCGGCACGTCAGTTGACGCCGTGGGCGTTCGGCGTGTTCGGTCTTGGCACGACGGTCGGCTGGATCCTCGCCGTGGCGACTGACTTCGGGATGCAGATGCACCTGGCGCGTCGCGTCGCCTCACAGCCGCAGAGCGCATATGCGCTGCTTCGCCGGTGGTGGCGGCTTCGCGTCGTCGCGGCAGCGGCTGGACTGGTGATGCTCGTCACGCTGCTGGCAATCGTTCGTGCAGACCGCGCACTCGCCCTGCCCGTGACGCTGTTTGCGATCGTCTACCTCGTCACCGGCCTCGTCGAGTTCATCAATTACTTCTACCGGGGACTGTCGCGCAGCGACATCGAATCGACCTGACACTGTGGCAGCGCGGCTGCGGGTCTGATCCTCGGGGTGGCCGCGCTCTACTGGCGACCCGACCTCAACATCCTCGCCCTGGCTCTGCTAGTGCCAGCGATGGCGTCGCTCGTGTGGAGCCTGATTTTGCGCACGCGATGGGCATGAGCGACGGCGCGTCGCCGACTGACGACTTCCTTCCGATGTGCTTCCGATCGGGCTGGGCATCGTCCTGTCGGCGGTGTATTTCCGCGTAGACATGCTGCTCGTGCAGTGGTGGGTCGGGGCAGAAGCGGTCGGGCGGCTACAACGCCGTATTTCGACTCGTGGATGCGATCCGTCTTTTCCCCGCCGCGCTCCTCGCGGTGGCGCTTCCCTGGCTGTGTCGAGCGCGCGACTATCGTCCGCTGCTTGGGGTGACGTCATTCGTCACGGTTTTTGGAACCGCAACCGCTGCGTTCATCTGGATGAGGCCGAGACCCTCGTCACCGCGTTGTTCGGACCGCGCTACGAACGGCGGCCCCGATCCTTCGGATCCTTTCGCTGGCTCTGCCGCTGCTGTCGATGAATCTGGCGCTGACCCACCAACTGATCGCGTGGAACCGTCAGCGTGCGTTCGCGACAGTCTGCGCCGCGGCGCTCGTGCTCAACCTGGGGCTGAACGTCTACCTGATTCCGGGGCTCGCGCTCGAGGGGGCCGCGTGGGCGACCGTCGGCACGGAGGTCTGTGTCACGGCGGGATGCCTCATCGCGCTGCGGGGTCGCCCGTGATCGGACGTCACGAGCTCGCTATCGTCCAGGCGGTGGTATACGCCTCGATCTTCGATTATCCGCTGACGCTGGATCAGCTGCGCGCGACGCTCGTCGGCGCGACGATGACGCGTGAACAGATCCTGCAGACCGTACGACGCCAGCGCGCGGCTCCAGGCGATCGTCGAGTATCGCGACGGTTTCTTCGTGCGCGCCGGCAGAACCGACGTCATCCAGGAACGACGCCGTCGCGAAGACCGCAGCCGGCAGTTCCTGAGGCGATATGAGCGGTTGCTTCGCTGGATCTGCACGATTCCGTTCACACGCATGGTCGCGCTCTCGGGCAGCGTGGCGCATCTGAACATGGACGCCGATGCCGACCTGGATTTGTTCATCGTCACGCGCGGTCACCACGTGTGGAGTGTAACCGTCGCTGTGGTCCTGCTGACCAAACTGCTGCAGGCGCGACGCGTCGTCTGCGCCAATTTCGTCATGTCCGACGCGAACCTGACAGTCGAGCAACAGGACCTCTTTACGGCCAATCAGATCGTGCACCTGAAACCACTCATCGGCCGTGAAGTCTTCGAAGGTTTTCTCGCGGCCAATCCGTTCGTTCGCCGTTACTATCCCAATCATCCCGCCGAAGCCATCGGCGTCGTCCCGAAGGAATTCGATCAGTTCGTAGGGCGAAAACGTCAGCGGTTCAAGCGCGCGCTCGAGCGCGTGCTGGGTGTGGTCTCGCCGTCGGCTGAATCGCTGTGCCGGCGTGCCTACACCTGGCATCTGCGCCGGCGGTCGGTCGCCTGGACCTCGCCTGAGCAGGTCCGCCTGCACCGGGACTACCTCAAGCTCCACACGAAGAGTCATCGTCGCTCCGTGCTGGAGCGGTTCGACGAGGAGGTCGAGGTCGCGATCGGCCGCGGCGAACGTGCTGCGATAGCATAGAGCGCGACGCTGATGAAGGTCGTGTGGGCGGCGGCTGCCGCCATCATGATGCTCGGCTGCAGCTCGCACCCTCCACCGCCGGCAGGGCGGGAAGTCGTCATCTGGAAAGAAGTCGGCTCCTGGTCCGGCCGGGGCAACTTCCAGTCCGAGACGTTCACGAGCGATACCGGCGGCTTTCGCGTGCGCTGGGAAACGAAGAACGAGCGCGTCGCTGGCGCCGGCACGATGAAAGTCATCTTCAGAAGCGGCGACAGCGGCCGGCCGATCATCGAGGCCGTCGACGTCAGGGGCGTCGGCCGTGACGTCGAAGAGGTCGCCGACAACGTCCGCTGGTACTACCTGACGATCGAATCGGCGAACATCGACTGGTCCGTGAGCGTGGACGAGCGGCTGCGCGGGCGCTCGACGCGGTAGTCGCGCAGGCCGCGCACCGACGGCCGGTCGTCGCACATCATTGAGGAACGATCCGCAGTCCCGTGGGTGCAGCAGGAGGCGTCAGCGGATTGATGATTCTCAGCACGCGACCGCTCGAGTACGCCACAAGATAGAGTTCGCCGTCCGCGTCTACGCCGAAAGAACTGATGTTGCCGAGCGCTCCGGCGGTGGCGAGCTCCGCTGTATGTTCCGTCAAGCCGGACGCGATCGCTTCCCGCGTGACGGGATCGACGGTGAGTGTCAGCGACCACACTCGGCCCTGGATGAAGTCGGCAAAGAAATAGCGGCCCTGATAAGCCGGCCCGAGCGCAAGTCCGCGATACACAGCCCCACCGGTAATCGACTGGCCCACGGCATGGCTGTACTCGTGGATGGGATCGACAAGAGGAGTGTACGCCGGCGCGAGTGACGTCACGTGATCGTGGGCGCCTTCGCGATTGCGCCAGCCGTAATTTCGTCCGCCGCGGCCGGACGGCTCGTAGTCCACCTCTTCCCACTGGTTCTGACCGACGTCACCCATGACGAGCGCCCCGGTGCCGCCGCGTCGCGGATCGTCGAAGGTGTACCGCCACGGGTTGCGCAATCCGAAACTCCAGATCTCTGGTCGTGCCGCCACAGGGCCCCGGTTGAAGAACGGGTTGTCGGCCGGCACGACGTATCCCGTTGGATGAGCATCCGGCACGTTGACGTCGATCCGCAGCATCTTGCCCAGCAGTTCCGAGGGATTCTGGGCACGATGGCTCGGGATCGTCGCCGGATCCGCCGTCGCCCATGCCGATGTAGAGGAAACCGTCGGGGCCGAACGCGAGATTGCCGCCGTTGTGGTTGGCGAAGGGCTGCACGATGAATGCGTCACCGCCCGGCCCTCCCCAGCGCAGATCGAACCGCGTCGCCAGATCGGCCGCGAGCGGCTCGCTCCGCTTGAATCTCGCAACGACAGTGTGACCCGATCGATTCGTAAAGTTGACAAAAAAGCGCCCGGTTGTTGCCGTGTCTGGCGAAAAGACCATACTGAGCAGACCTTGTTCGCCTCCACTGACGATCGCACCGGAGAGATCAAGAAAATCACGCGCCAGAACACTACCGTTCTGCGCAGCCTTGATATGGCCGTCCTGTTGCACGACGAACCAGACGCTTCGGTTCGTCGGATCCTGGACCACTGCGACCGGCGTGACGAGCCCGGACACTTCCACGCGTGTTCGCAGCTGCGCACTGAGACCTGTCGGTGACGAAAAGACAGCGAGTATCGCGACGAGAATCAGACGCCTGTGCACCCGGGTATGCTAATACCGTGCGACGTTTCCGGGCGGTGCTGATTGCGCTCGCGTTGGCTGCGACCGCCTCGTGCGCCAAATCGACCCCGACCCCACCGCCGCCCACCGTCAACCCGAGCGATCCGATCCCCGTGACGGGACGCGAACACCTCGGCTGGGATCAGGGCGCCGGCAGTCTGGCCGAGCTGGACACAGTCGGGTACTACCTCTACATCGACGACAAGCCTCAGCGACTGGCCGGCGTCGCCTGTGTTCCAGGTTCGACCGTTGGAAGTTTTTTCTGCCAGGCGCCCCTACCGCATATGACGCCCGGGTCCCGCACGCTGCAGGCCACTTCGTTCTATCTGGATACGCCAACCGCCGAGTCGGCGAAGTCCGGACCACTGCAGCTCCTGGTCCAGGGGATCGTCACGGGTGGCGCCGCTGTGTCGAGCGACGTGCAACCACGCTCCACGCCCCATTCGGCGTCTTCCGCTGGCGACGCGGCATGGCCGGCAGGACTCGTCCGGATCGCCGACGGGCTCGAGCGGCCGGCGGATCTCGCGTTCACACCTGACTCACGTCTGTGGATTGCCGAACGCAGCGGACGGATTCGCGTGCTGCGCGGCGGCGGCATCAACGCGGAACCTGCCCTGACACTCGATCGCCGCATCAGCGGCGGCGCAGTGGTGTCGCTGGCTCCGGACCCGCACTTCGCCGGCAACCACTTCCTGTTCGCGATCTACACCGAGCGCTCCCGGTCCGGTCATCTGACGTTCGCGATCGCACGTTATCGCGAGACCGCCGACACGCTCGCTGACCGGGTCGTCATCCTGGACAACGTCGCGGCGTCCGACGACCCGCGCGCGACACTGCGCTTCGGCCCCGATGGGAAACTCTACGCGGCCTTCGACGAGGGCGGCGATGCGCGACTGGTTCAGGACCCCGCGTCCTTCAACGGGAAGATCCTGCGTTTGAACCCGGACGGTACCACCCCTGACGATGCGCCGAGGAAGTCGCCGATCTTGAGCGCGGGGCCGACGTCACCGCGCGGTCTGGCCTGGCATCGCGCAACCGCCCGGCTCTGGGCGGCCGACGTGTCCGCAGTCGGCGAGGTTCAGTGGGCCGTGTCACCGGAAAGCATTCTGATCGTCAACGATGATCTGGTCGTCGGATCGCTATCGGGGCTGGTTCGTGCGCAAATTCAGCGCACCAACCCGCCCCGTGTGACCGCCATGCGCGATATCCTCCGCGACGTCGCGATTCGCGCGATGACGGTGGCACCCGACGGCGCTGTCTATGTGGCGACCGATACCTCGATTGGCCGGCTGCGGGACCAGGCCTTCACCGTCGCCCGCCGATAGCCGGCGGTTCCTGAATGAGAGCGCCGGTTAGTAATAGAATTCACGAAGTGCGAACGGTCCTCCTCGTGGTGGCGGCGGGATGCTGCGTGACGTGCGCGAAACCACGCGAGCACGTCCTCGTGCCGGCGTCGACCACCATGGTCACCGCCTGGCAGGTGCCGCGCGATCCCACCGCCGACAAGACGCTCGGCGATGCTCCACTGGCGAACCAGATCCGGTGGGGCTACCAGATCTTCACGAATACGCCGAAGCACGCGCCGCAGTTCACCGGCGGTAAGGTGTCATGCGCCAACTGCCATCTGAACGCCGGCCAGCGCGAGCGCGCGCTGCCCATCGTCGGCGTGGCTGGGATGTTTCCGGAGTACAACGCGCGCGCGGCGAGACTGATCTCGCTCGCCGACCGCGTCGTCGACTGTTTCCTGCGGAGCGAGAACGCGACGGGCAGCGTTTCGGGCGATGTGCCCACGCCCGCGTCGAAAGAAGTGCTCGCACTCGCCGCGTATATTTCCTGGCTGTCGAAGGGGCAGCCCGTCGGCGTCAACCCCGGCTGGCGCGGACAGAACACCATCGCCCAGGAGAAACTGATCCCGGTCCCGTCGCTCGACGCGAAACGCGGCGCGTCCGTCTACGCCGAACGCTGCACGTCGTGCCACGGGCTCGACGGACAAGGCGTTCAAATCGGGGACAAGAAAGCTGGACCCCTGTGGGGCGATGGATCGTGGAACGACGGGGCGGGCGCCGCGCGCGTCTACACGCTCGCCGGCATCATCCGCTACACGATGCCGTACCTCGATCCCGGCAGTCTGAGCGACGAAGACGCTCAACACGTCGCGGCGTACATCACGTCCCAGCCGCGACCAGCCTATCCGAACAAGCATCTCGACTATTCGGCGGCCAAGGTGCCCGTTGATGCCGTCTATTACCACCGCCGCACCGAAGTCGCCGAACGCAAGGAGTAAACTGGCGCCGTGAGGACGGTCGCGACGATTCTGATCGGGGTCATGCTGGCGGCGGCCGTGGCCTCCGGGCAGCGGCGTGGCCGATTCGGCTATCAGCGCATTCCCGAGAACCCACCCTACGACGGCGCCTTTCAGTTCTGCCGCATCGCCTTCCGCAACGCACCCAATGGTGACGGCGCGGGCTGGTTCGTGGACTGGCCGCGAGCCGACGAAAACTTGACATTTCGTCTATCAGAGCTGACGACGACCACCGTGAGCCTCAAGGGAGACGGACCGCGGTCCTACAACCACGCGGTGCTGAACCTGACCGAAGTGTTGACGCTGTCGCGGTGTCCCTTCACGATGCTGACCGAGCCCGGGGGCGCGTACTTCGACGAAGCCGAAGCACAGAGCCTGCGCGAGTACCTTCAGCGCGGCGGATTCCTGTGGGCCGACGACTTCTGGGGCGAGTATGCCTGGGACCACTGGCTCGGCGAACTTCGGAAGGCGCTGCCGTCGGGTGAATTCACGATCACGGACGTTCCACTCGACCATCCGATCTTTCACACGCTGTACGACGTCCACGAACTGCCGCAGATTCCGTCAATCGGATTCTGGGCGGGCACCGGCGGCGCGACGTCAGAGCGCGGGCGCGACAGCGCCGTCCCGCACGCACGCGGCGCCTTCGATTCGAGCGGCCACCTGCTCGTGTTCATGACGCACAACACGGACTTCGGCGATGCCTTCGAACGCGAGGGCGACATGCGCGAATACTTCAACGTGTTCGCAAGCCGCGGCTATGCGGTCGGGATCAACGTGATCGTGTACGCGATGACGCACTGACGCGGCCTAATACCGCCGAGTCTCGCTCGTCCGGCCGTTCGTCACGGAAAACGATCCATCCTCTGCCCCGCTGACCTTGATCCAATGCCCCGTCGTCTCGTCCAGGTTCGCGACGTTTGCGTCGGGGTAGTTCTGGGCGCCGTCGGCGCGTGACCTGTGGAGCTGCCAGACGTCCTGAATGCCTGGTACCGCGCGGAGCGCGCGGAACGACTCGGCCGAGCCGCCTTTCCGTTCCCCGTTGTTCATGATCGCCACGCGCGGACTGACGGCGAACGTCGCCGGAAACACGACGTCGTTCCCACCATGATGCGGGACGAGATACACGGACGCGTGACCGAGCAGGTTGTTCGGACAGAAGAGCGCGTAGAGCGGGCGCCCGCTCAGATCGCCCAGGTCCACGAATCGAAATCGGCCGAACTGGAGGACGACGCCCGTCGACCGTGGGTTTTCGACCGGCTCCCCCGGCTCGCGCGGCGACGGCTCACACGCGGAGTTGCGCTCGGCCGGACCGCTGAGAGGCGTCGTGATTGTCTCGCCGGCACTGCTGACGACACGCACATCCACGCCCGTGAGCGGCAATCGATCGCCGGGGCGCGCCACGATATGACGGCCCGACGCTCGCACGTTCGCATAGGCCTCGAACACCGGCGCTGAGTTCGAGTCCGTCGGCACGATGGCATCGTGATCGACGAAGGTCCGGATTGGCAGGCGCTTCGAAAGCTCGGGCACTCCCCCGGCGTGATCGCCGTGGAAGTGCGTGATCATCAAGTAGTCGATCCGCGCGACGCCGGCAGCCTTGGCCGCCGCCGCAATGCGCTCGGGGTCGCGCCCGTTGTTATCGGCGTAGCCGGTGTCGATCAGAAACGACTCGCGCGCCGGCGTGACGATGAGCGTGGACTGGCCGCCCTCGACGTCGATGAAGTAGATATCGAGCGTGCCGGCCGCGCGCAGGGCGCCGACGCACGCGAGCAACAGCGCTACCACGGTCGCGGCAGTTCGTCGCATGAGATCTCCGATCGGTTGATGTGGTGAGACGAGTTACCGCGTGCTGCGCCCGGACGTCATGCAGGCGCGTGGATCGCCGGACTGCATCCCTCGCGAGAACGCCTCGACGCGCTGCGCAGACGACCCGTGCGTGAACCGTTCCGGCATGACGCGGCCCGATGACATCTTCTGCAAACGGTCGTCGCCGATGGCCGCCGCAGCCCGCAGGGCTTCTTCGGCGTCGCCGGGCTCGAGCTGAACCTGACCGGCGTGGATCTGGCCACCGCGTGTGGCAGCGTGTCCCCACACGCCCGCGAAACAGTCCGCCTGCAGTTCGAGCGCGACCGACGCGCTCTGAGGACCGGGTCGTCGATCCTCGGACGCGCGCTCGCTCAGACCGAGCAGGTTCTGCACGTGATGTCCAAGTTCGTGCGCGACGACGTACGCCTGCGCGAAGTCGCCCGGTGCGCCGAACCGTTGCGACAGCTCGCTGAAGAAGGCGAGATCGAGATAGACCTTCGCGTCCGCCGGACAGTAGAAAGGTCCGGTCGCCGACTCCGCGGCGCCACACGCGGACTGGACGGCGTCGCGAAACAGCACGACCTTGGTCCGCTGATAGCGACCATCCAGGAGCCCGGTCCACGTATCCTGTGCGTCATTCATGACGGTGTCGACGAAGTCCACCATCCGTTCTTCGGCGGGAGAGGTCTCGGTGGCCGGTCCGCTGGAGACCCCGGCGCCAGGGGCGTCCGTGCCGATGAGCGAGAACAGATTCGTGCCGCTGACCCAGCTCAGCACCAGCAGGATCAGGAATCCACCGATGCCGATTCCGGCCACGCCCGCGCCAGAGCGACCGCGCGCGTCCTCGATGTTGCTGCGATCTCCCGCTTCCCATTTCATGACCGGTTCTCCAGACCCGCTATCTTGCGTTCGACCGAGCCGTTCGATCAACGTGGATTTGGCCGCCGACTCCCCGCGAAGCTGAGCCGCTAGGATACGCGCACAAGCAGCTTGCCGAAGTTCCGGCCCTCGAGCAGCCCGATGAAGGCCGACGGTGCCGCGTCAAGCCCCTCGACAATATCCTCGCGATACTTGATTCGGCCGTCGCGGACGAGCGGCGCCATCTCCTGGAGGAACGCCGGCGCGCGATCGTTGTGGTCGCTGACGATGAAGCCCTTGATCATGGCGCGGTGGACGAGGAACGGCCTGAGATTGGGTCCTGGCGCGGGCTCCGTCGCGTTGTACTCCGCGATCAACCCGCAGAGCGGAATGCGTGCGCCGCGGTTGAGCAGACGCAACACCGCCGCGAGCACGGCGCCGCCGACGTTTTCGAAGTACACGTCCACGCCGTCCGGGCACTCCGCCTTGAGCGACGCCTTGAAATCATCGGTCTTGTAGTTGACGCAGGCGTCGAAGCCGAGTTCGTTCACGACGTAGCGGCACTTGTCCGGCGAGCCCGCGATACCGACGGCGCGGCACCCCTTGATCTTCGCGATCTGACCCACAATCGATCCCACGGCGCCGGACGCCGCCGAGACGACGACCGTCTCTCCGGGCCGCGGTTGACCAATGTCGAGCAAGCCGACGTAGGCCGTCATACCCGGCATGCCGAGCACGCTCAGCGACGCCGACATCGGGACGCCGGGATCCAGCTTGCGCAGATCGGATCCGTTGGACGCCGCGAACTGCTGCCAGCCGTCGTAGCCGGCCACAATGTCGCCGGCGCTGAACCTGGGATTGCGCGACTCGACCACTTCGCTCACCGTGTGCCCGCACATCGTCCCGTCGATATCGACCGGGGCGGCGTAGGACGGCCCGTCGCTCATGCGCCCGCGCATGTACGGATCGAGGGAGAGAAAGCGCGTGCGGCGGAGGACGCCGTCGGCATCGGGGAGCGATGGCATCGGCGCGTCGACGATATCGAAATTGGCGGGCGTCGGGGCGCCCACGGGACGGCTCTTGAGACGGACCTGTCGATTCATGCCGGGATCCTGAGCAGGAAGTACGCTCGGCTGAAGCCTCGCGCTCCTGAACCCGACGCGCCGTCGCCGACCGGAAACGGCTAGGCGATGATGTCGTGAAGCACGTTGCCCGAGACGTCGGTGAGCCGGAAGTCGCGGCCGCTGTAGCGGTACGTGAGCTTGGTATGGTCGATGCCGAGCAGATACAGAATCGTCGCGTGCAGGTCGTGCACGTGGACGGGCTTGTCGATCGCCTTGAACCCGAAGTCGTCGGTGGCGCCGTAGATGGTCCCACCCTTGACGCCGCCTCCCGCGAGCCACATCGTGAAGCCGAACGGGTTGTGATCCCGCCCGTTCTGAACGCTGCCGGAGCCGCCGCCGACTTCCATGACGGGCGTCCGTCCGAATTCTGATCCGCAGACGACGAGCGTGTCCTTGAACAGTCCGCGTGACTTCAGGTCTTTGACCACCGCGGCAAACGGCTGGTCGGAATCCTTTGCGTTCTTGCGGTGCGCCTGGATGTCCGAGTGCGCGTCCCAGGGATCGCCCTTGGCGTAGTACACCTGGACCATCCGCACGCCCTTTTCGACGAGACGCACGGCCATCAGGCAACCTCGCGCGGTGCTGCCCGGACCGTAGAGATCCAGCGTCGCCTTGCTCTCCTTCCGGATGTCGAAGACCTCGGGCGCCTCCGTCTGCATCCGGTACGCGACCTCCATCGACTGGATCGCCGCTTCGAGCTGCGGATCGTGGACGCTCTCCTGATTCATCTGCAGCCGGTTGAGCGATTCGAGGATGTCGAGCTCCCGACGCTGTTCCGTCAGCGTGAATTTCTCGTTGTGGATGTACGAGATGAGCTTCTTGGGATCGAAATCCTTGCCGACGATGGCTCCATCGGGCTGCTTTTCCGCCTTGTCGCTGATGAACGTTCCCTGGTGCATCGCCGGCAGAAACGCGTTGTTCCACAGCGGCGGCCCGACGGTCGTCGGCACGTCAGGACAGAGGACGACGTAGCCGGGCAGATTCTTGTTGTCGGTGCCAAGGCCGTAAGTCAGCCACGATCCCAGTGACGGCCGGCCGACCTGCGTGTGGCCGGTGTTCATCATCAGCATCGACGGCTCGTGGTTCGGGATATCGGTGTAAACCGATCGAATCCAGCAAATGTCGTCGGCCATGGCGCCGACGTTCGGGAACAGCTCGCTGACGTCCATCCCGCATTGCCCGTATTTCTTGAACGCGAACGGCGAGCGCATCAGCGCGCCGGTCTTGCGCTCGGTGGCCACCGATCCGCCCGGCAGCGGCTGCCCGTGGTACTTGTCGAGCATCGGCTTGGGATCGAAGCTGTCGACCTGCGACAAACCGCCGTTCATGAACAGGAAGATGACGCGCTTGGCCCGCGCCGGATGGTCCAGAGCGCCGGCAGCCCGCAACACCGAATCGTTGACGAGGCCGGCGAACGCCATCATCGCGAAGCCGTTGCCGACCCGGCAGAGGGCTTCCCGTCGAGTAATCGGATGTCCAGCTTTATGCGGCGCCATGGAGCCTCAGTTCACGAAAAGGAATTCGTTGGAGCTCAAGAGGATCTTCACGTAACGGCCCCACGGCGTCACGGGCAGCAGCTTCTTCTGGTCGTCTTTCTTCGCCGCACCGGGGATGACACCCGCCATCATGCCCTCGCCCGGCTCCGGTTTGTCGCGTCCGCCTTCCTTGTCGTCATCGGCGGTCGCAGGCTTCTTGGCATTCCCGCCTTTGCCATCCTTGCCTTCAGCTTTTGCGGACGCGATCCGGCGTTCGTCGTAGTCCTTGAGCGGCTCCGTCGTGATGAACGCGACGGCCGTCTTCATTTCCGCGTCGCTCGGCGCGCGACCGAAGATCGCACGATAGGCCCTCCTGATGCGTGACGCGTTGTCGGGCTCCTCCACGATCTTCCGCGCAAGCCGTTCGGCCTGCTGCTGCATGAAGTCGCTGTTCATGAAGAACAGCCGCTGCAGCGGAACACTGGTCGTGAACCGCTTCTCGGCCGAAAGATTCGGACTCGGGAAGTCGAAGAGCTGCAGATAGTCGTCGAGTTTGTACCGGCTGATCTTTCCGTACACCGTCCGCCGGTCCGAGAGCGGCGTCAGCGGGAACGACGGACCGCCCATCTTCGTATCGAGCGCGCCGGCCACGTCGAGCAGCGAATCGCGAACCTGCTCGGCCGTCATGCGGCGCCGGTTCGCGCGCCAGTACCAGCGATTCCCGGAATCCTTGTCGAACGCCGCCTGATTGTGGTCGGTGCTCAGCTGATACACAGCGCTCAGCATGATCGCGCGGTGCAGCTTCTTGATCGACAGGCCTTCGTCGATGAAACGCTGTGACAGATACTCGAGTAGATCCGGATTGGTCGGGCGTTCGCCGGTGACGCCGAAGTTGCTCGGCGTATCGACCAGGCCCGTTCCCAAGTGCCCCTTCCAGATCCGATTGACGATGACACGCGTGGAGATGGGCTGCTTGAGAATCGCGTCCGCCAGCTCGAGCCGTCCGCTGCCGGTGGAAAAGGCGATCGGATCACCGTCGTTCAGAACGGACAGGAAATGCCGCGGCACCTCGTCGCCGAGGTTGTAGGGGCTGCCACGCAGGCTGACTTTCAGGTTGACGGGCTTCTCGACGTCGCCGACGCCGTGCACGAAGGCATACTTCGGCGGCTGCTCTTTCCGCAGCTTCTCGAGGTCGTCGCGGAGACCCTTGATATAGGCGCGGCGCTCGGCGCTCAGCTGCCGCTCGAGTCCCCAGCCGCGGAAGGCGAGCACACCCGGCTTGACGTACTCGTAGGCATAGTTGGGATCGAAGCCCTCCTGCAGATCGCGCTGAAACACATCGGTATAGAGATTCTGGCGCTCGATCGGCATCGACTTGAGCTCGAGGCCGCAGTTGGGACAGAAATCGTCGTTGGTCACGAAGTCGCTCGGCAGCTTGGCGCGCTCCTTCTTCTTCGTGCCCGGCAGCGCCTTGGCCTTGATGACGTCGTTCTCGTCGTTCACTTCTTTCCGCTCGAACATGACCTCGAGCACCAGTGCCTGGAATTCGTCGCCCAGGGTCTTCGCTTCCGCCGCGCTGCCGCCCGCTTTGACCATGTCCTGCCACTTCGTCAGGTACGGATAGAAGCGCGGAGGCTTGGCGAGAAACTTGAGCCAGCGATCGAACAGCTCGTAGTCCAGCTTCTCCTTGTCGACGACCCGCGGCACTTCTTCTTTGGGCTCGCCGGTCACGCGCCAGGCCGCGACCATGTACTTCGACGCCTGAAGCGCCAGCGTCTGCGCGAGCTGCGTGGACTCGGTCTGCAGGAAGTCGTCGAGCAGATTCTCCTTCTTCTCGAGCAGCTTGTCGTGGGCGTTGTATTCGTCGACGACGCTCTTGGGTGCGAGGGGATATTCCCGGTACGCCGTGTTGACGAAGACGCCGGCGAGCGCATAGTAGTCCGACGTCGGAATCGGATCGTACTTATGGTCGTGGCACCGGGCACAGCCGACGGTCAGCCCGAGGAACCCACGCGACACGACGTCGACACGGTCGTGACGCTCGTCGGCCCGCGTGATTTCGACCGCGCCGTTGTCGTAATACCAGGGACCGAGGCCCAGGAATCCCAGCGCCGGCAGCGTCCGCGCACGGCCTTCGTCGCCGATCAAGTCGCCCGCGAGCTGCGCCCTCACGAACTGGTCGTACGGCATGTCGTCGTTGAACGCCTTGATTACCCAGTCGCGATAGAGATACGCATTGGGGTACGGGTTGTAGCCGCGTCCCATCGGGTCGAGGGAGCGGTAGTCGTCTTCGCCGAAGCGTGCGACGTCGAGCCACATCCGTCCCCACGATTCGCCGTACCTCGGCGATGCCAGGAGACGATCGACGACTTTCGCGAACGCGTCCGCCGACGTGTCCGCCAGAAAGGCGTCGATCTCCTCGGTCGACGGGGGAAGACCAGTCAGATCCAGGCTCGCGCGTCGAATCAGCGTCAGCTTGTCGGCCTGGCCCACAGGCGCGAGACCTTCCTTCTCCAGCCGGGCGAGCACGAACCGATCGATCTCGGTCTTCGGCCAGCTGCCGTGCGTGACGACCGGAACGTTGGGCTTCTGAATCGGCTGGAACGACCAGAAGGCGCGTTGCGTCGGGGTGATGACGTAACGCCTGGTCGGCGCCGCAACCGTCCTGGTCGCCGCGGTGGCTGTTGTCGCCGCGGGCCACACCGCGCCAGCTTTGACCCACTCCACGAGCACATCGATCTCGTCGGGCCGGAGGCGCCCACCCTTCGGCATCTTCAACTTCTCGCTGGTCTGTCGCACGGCCTGAATCAGCAGGCTCTGGTCAGGATCGCCGGGCACGATGGCCGGCCCTGACTTTCCGCCCTTCAGCATTGCGTCGCGCGAGTCGAGCCGAAGGCCGCCGAACTGTTCCTCGGCATGGCAGTCATAACAGTTCGACGCCAAGACCGGCCGGACTTTCGACTCGAAGTATTCCGGCGAACTGGCGGCCGAAGGTTGAGCCGGCTGCCGAGCCTCAATCGTCCATTCAATGGTCAGCGGCAGGGCGGCGACAAGGAGGGTGGCGACGCGTCCGGCGCTGTTGCGAAAGAGCATGAACCGTTATTATGCACAAACAACATGTACAAAGCAGTGACACTTGGAGCGCTCGCCGTCGGGTGTGCGCTGCACGGCACACTCCTGCTTGGCCAGACCGAGCCGCCCCGACCCGGAGTCAAGACACCGGGCATCAAGATCCCGATCGAACGCCTCAAGCCCGACGCAGTCTTCGAAGTCGGCGGCAACCCGGACTGGCTGGCGATCGACGAGTCCGTGTGGGTGTCGAACAAGCCGAAGGACAACGTGTCGCGCTTCGATCCCAAGACCAACAAAGTAGCCGCAACGATCGATCTCGGATCGGGCAAACGTCCCTGCTCGGGCCTGGCGACCGGCTTCGGCAGCCTCTGGGTGCCCAACTGCGGGGACAAGACGATCTCGCGGGTCGATCTGAAAACCGGCGCGGTGGCCGCGACCATGCGATCCACGATCGGCAACTCCGAAGGATCGATTGCGACCGGCGCCGGCAGCGTGTGGATGACTGCCGACGCCGCGGGGACGCTTCTGCGAATCGACCCCGCCACGCTCAAGGTCGTCGCTGAGATCTACCTGCCGAGCGGTTCCTATGGTCTCGCCTTCGGTGAAGATGCGCTGTGGATCACGAGCACCGAGCACGATTCGGTGTCGCGAGTCGATCCCAACACCAACCTGGTGGCTGAGACGATTCCCGTGGGCAAAAAGCCGCGGTTCATCGCGGCCGGAGCCGGCGCCGTATGGGCACTGAACCAGGGGGACGGCAGCGTGTCGAGGATCGATCCCAAGACGAACAAGGTGGCCGCCACCATCGAAGTCGGCGTGCCGGGCGGCGGTGGCGACATTGCGGTCGGCGAAGGATCCGTCTGGGTCACATCGTTCGAATTTCCGCTGTCGCGAATCGATCCAACGATCAACAAGGTCGTCCAGCAGTTCTACGGCAAGGGCGGTGACGCGATCCGCGTGGGACTCGGATCGGTGTGGCTGTCGAATCTCGAGGCGGGGAACGTCTGGCGGATCGATCCGCGTCGCATCGAAGCCACGTTGCCGAACTAGAGGTTCAAGGAGGGGCACCCCTTGAACCTCTTCGTTTTAATACGTACAAAGCAAAGCGGCGGAGGGCGCAGCGGCCACGCGATGCGTGACCCTTCTGCCGCCCCCCGCCGCCTGGCTGGGCGAACTTAGTGACTTAGTGGATCAGGCCGGTGACCGGTCGAACGGTCATGCCGAACCAATCCTCGTCGAGAATCGACCAGAGCACCTGGTCGTGATACTCGCCGTGGCGAAGGAACGAACGACGCAGCACGCCTTCCTGCACGGCGCCGATCTTCCTGAGCGCGCCATTGCCGCGGCCGTTCTTGACTGATGCACGGGCCTCGAGACGGTGGACGCCGACGGTCTCGAACGCGAACTGGACCATCAGCTCGGCGCCATCGACGAAGTGACCGCAGCCCCAGGTACTCGGAGCCGATCGCGAATCCCCACTCTGCGGTGGTGAACCCGGGTTCGAGCTCGCGCAGCTGGAAGATACCAATCGCGGTGTCGGTTCCGTCGAGCGTCACGGCGAAGCAGGCGTAGCTGCCGTGCTCACGCATCCGAATCGCCCACGCGATGAAGCGTTCGAACCCGTCGACCGTCGTCGGGGGTGGCGAGATGAAGCGTGAGACCTCCTCGGTCGTCAGCATCGCGAAGAGCGAGGCCGCATCCGAAGCGCGCAGTTCCCTCAGCGTCACGCGCCGGCCGGTAAGAACCGGAAGGCCGCTTCGCCAATCGGTGGTGACGACCTCGGTGGTGGCTGTCGTCGTCTGCATGGCCATCTGCATCTCGACGTCCGGCTGGTAAGGCATCTTTTCCATGATTAGAGCCCTCCACCGGGAACCGGGTTAGACGTCGGGAGGAGCGGCACCAGATCGCCGAACTCCAGGTCGAGGCTCGGGAGCGGTTCGCCAGCAGCATCCGGGAAGGACGTTTCGTCATCGCCGGAGCTGCCCCAGCTCGAGTCATCGTCTCCGTTCATGCCCCAGACGACGTTGTCGAGGCCGTTCATGCCCCAGACGACGTTGTCGCCGGCGTCAGCCATACCCCAGACGATGTTGTCGCCGGCGTCGACCATGCCCCAGACAACGTTGTCGCAGTCCGCACCGCCGCAGTCCATGCCCCAGACGATGTTGTCATCGCCCTGGGCCATGCCCCAGACGATGTTGTCGCCGTCCTCGCGCATGCCCCAGACGATGTTGTCGCCCGCATCCGACATGCCCCAGACGATGTTGTCGCAGCCGTCGCAGCCCATGCCCCAGACGATGTTGTCGCCCGAGTCCACAAGCGTCTTGGCCGAGCCCCACACCACGCTGTTGGCCCACGCGTTGGCGGACGGCTTGATGTAGCCGCCCGTCAGACGGTGGTTGCCCCAGATGATCTGGCGGCTCCAGACGGCCTGCACCGGCATCCGGTCACCGTAGTGCGGGTTCGCGTAGTACTTCGCCAGGCGCACCGCGCCGAGCGTGTTGAGGAAGCCGGCGCCCTGCCGCAGCGGGCTGTAGCCGGGATACCGCTGCGCCGTGTATTGGAGAATTGCCTTGATCAGGTTCGGCGTCAGGGTCGGATTCGCTTGCAGCATCAGCGCGACGGTGCCGCTGACGACCGGCGCGGACATGCTCGTGCCGCTGAGCGCGAGGTACGGCATCACGCCCAGGTTCAAGGTGCCCGGAAGAAGATTCGCAACCTTCGTGATGTAGAAGAGGCTGCCCGGTGTGGCAAGCGATACGGTGCCTGTCCCGGGCGCGACGAGGTCGGGCTTGGCGTCGAAGTCAACCGCGGTCGGACCCGACGAGCTGTAGTCGGCCATCGAGTCGTCGGACCGCGTCAGCGTGCCATTGGTCGACGACGCTCCTACCGTCAGGACCCACGGCGCGTTGCCCGGCGCCGTGATGCCGCCCCACTGCTTATTGCCCTCGTGGTTCTTGCCGATGTTCCCGGCCGCGGCCACGACTGTAATGCCTTTGTCCGTCAGCGCCTTCGTCGCGAGCGTGAGCGGGTCGGTCCAATAGGACTCGTAAACGCCCGCACCCACCGACATGTTGACGACCTTGATGTTGTAGGTCTTCGCATTCACGGCGACCCAGTTCAGCGCCGCGATGATGTGGCTGATCGTTCCGGCCCCGTTCTGGTCCAGCACCTTCAGCGAAACCAGCGACGCGCCGGGCGCAATCCCCGCCTTCTGCCCGTTCGAGTCATGTCCGTTGCCGGCGATGATGCCGGCGACGTGCGATCCGTGACCGTTGTCGTCGTACGGCAGCGTCCGGCCGTTGACGAAGTCCACGAACTTCGACACGCGCTGGTTGCCGTAGGGGTAGTACTTCGATGTGTTGTTGGTCAGGTCGTCATGCCACGCCGTGATGCCCGAGTCGATGACCGCCACGCCGACGCCAGCGCCGGTGTAGCCCATATAGTCCTGCACCGTTCGCGCGCCGACAGTGATCGCCGTGCGGTAGTTGTGTGTCTGAATCGGACGGTCGTAGTGGAGCTGGAAGACCCCCGGATACGCCGCGAGCTTCTTGATCACGTAGTTCGGCAGCTCGAGCGCCTTACCGTTGATGATGTCGAGGTTGCGCCCACGGTCGAACTTCCTGAACTCGGGCGGCAATTCGGCGCCAGGAACCAGCGTGACGATGACCTTCGTTGTCTGCAGAACGTTGCGGTCGGACGAGCGCCGTGACACCTCGTCGTCCATCCGGTAGTTGTGGGCGAAGGAATTGGGCCTGCCAGCACGAGCTTTCTTGCCCTGGTGACTGTGGTGGCCGTTGGCCCAGGCGGTCGTCGTTCCGGCTGCGAGCATCACCAGCAGCGCTGACAGCAGCGTCCGCTTGGGTCCCCAGACCGCTTTACGTCTGGTTGAGGACAGAGAGAGACGGTTCATGATGCCATCCAGATGAGCAAATGGGTGGCCAAGCTTGACCATTCATCCATATCCATCGATCTCTCAGTCATTTGCGGAGATCATCCACGCCCGATCCGTCGCAGTCCGTGTGGGCAGATGGAACATCGGCACGAAGCCGGAGTTGTTATCGGCTGAGCTAAATAGCTCTGCATTAACGGTTTAGTCTGTGTTGTTCACTTTCGGAACAACGAAGACTCAATTAGAACACTCTGTCATGTCGTGTCGTAAGGAAGTCGCGTGTCGTGCAATGCGATAATGCGCAACGATGACCGCACTCCGTTCAGCGCTTCTCGCCGCGTTTTGTGTGTCGCCGCTACTCGCGCAGGCGCCAGCTACCCAATTTCAGGAACGCGATTTTCTGACCCGGATTCGGCGGCTGACGGTTGAGGGTCGGCGGGCTGGTGAGGGGTACTGGTCGCCGGACGGCAAGCGCTTGGTGTTCCAGAGCGAGCGCGAGCCAGGCAATCCCTTCTATCAAATCTACGTGCTCGACCTCGCGACCGGAGAGACCCGGCGAATCTCCAACGGCGTCGGCAAAACCACCTGTGCGTTCTTCCGTCCCGGCAGCGACGACATCGCATTTGCCTCCACGCACGCCGATCCGAAGTCCAAGCAACTGCAGGACGCCGAACTGGCGTTCCGGGCATCCGGGAAAGAGCGGCGCTATGCGTGGGACTACGACCCAGAAATGGACATCTACTCCTTCAACGAAAAGACCGGCGTGATGACACGTCTTACGACCGCGCGGGGCTACGACGCCGAAGGCAGTTATTCCCCCGACGGTCAATGGATCGTGTTCTCGTCCATGCGCGACGCCTACAACCGTCCGCTGAGCGACGCCGAGAAAAAGCAGCTCGACACAGACCCGAGCTACTTCGCCGAGATCTACATCATGCGCGCGGACGGCAGCGACCAGCGGCGTCTGACGAACGTGCCGGGCTACGACGGCGGCCCGTTCTTCACGCAGGACGGCAAGAGAATCGTGTGGCGACGCTTCGACGAGAAAGGGTTGATTGCCGATGTCTGGACGATGAACCTCGACGGCACGGATCAGAAGCAAATCACCGACTTTGGATCCATGAGCTGGGCGCCCTACATGCATCCGTCAGGCGCCTACTATTTCTTCGCGTCGAACAAGCTCGGATTCGAAAACTTCGAAGTGTTCATCGTGGACGCCAAGGGAGAGAAGGAACCCGTGCGCGTGACGTACACTGATGGCTTCGACGGGCTTCCCGTCCCATCCCCCGACGGCAGACAGCTCGCGTGGACGTCCACACGATCCGGCGGCGGGGCCGGCCAGTTGTTCCTGGCCCAGTGGAACCATGAGAAGGCGCTCGAAGCGCTCAGGGACGCGCCGCCGAAGAAGCCGAGTAAGAAGTCATGAGCCCGGTCACGAAATGCAGGAATGCACAAATGCAGGAATGCAGGAATGGGGAGCCGCGACGAGTTGGCGTGGCGGTCTCTCTTGCATTTCTGCATTTCTGCATTCTTGCATTCCTCCTGTCCGGCGCCGCCAGCGCGCAGTCCACCGCGCCCGCGTCAAAGACTCGCGGCTTCGTGGAGGCGCTCGCCGCGCCGACCCTCGAGGGGCGACTCGCGGGTTCGAACGGAGAAAAGCTCGCCAGCGACTACATCGTCTCGGAGCTGAAGAAGATCGGCGCGCGGCCGCTGCCGGGGCGAACGGACTTCCTGATGCCGTTTGCCTTCACGGCCGGCACACGTGACGGCGGCTCGACGATCTCGGTCAACACCACTTCGCGATTCAACTCACAGGCTGACGTACGCGCGCTGTCGTTTTCGGACAACGCCGAAGTCAGCGGCGAGGTCGTCTTCGCCGGCTACGGGATTGTCGTCCCCGAAAGCCAGAACTTCGGCTACGACAGCTACACGACACTCGACGTCAAGGACAAGATCGTCCTCGTACTCCGCTACTTCCCCGAGGATGCCGATCAGAAAACCAAGGGTATCCTCGCGCGCTATGCCGATTTGCGCTACAAGGCGATGGCCGCCCGTCAACGTGGCGCCAAGGCGATGCTGGTCGTCACGGGACCACGATCACCGAACGCCGGCGAAACGATTCCCATGAGCTTCGACACGGCGCTGGCCGGATCGGGTATCGTGGCCGCCAGCATCAGCGCCAACGTGGTGCGGCCGCTGCTCGCGGCCCTTCCGGGCGGGCAGGCGCTCGAGGCGATTCAGAAATCGTTCGACAATGGCAACCCGCATGTGGCCGGGTACGCCGTTCCGGGCGTGACCGTTACCCTTCGCGCCAACGTCCAGCGTGAGCAGCGGACCGCGCACAACATCCTGGCGTATCTGCCGGCCACCGCGCCCGAGGCCGGCGTGGAGAGCAAGCCATGGGTCGCGGTCGGCGCGCATTACGACCATCTCGGCCACGGCGAGGCCGGGAACACCTTGGCGGGCAAGGATGACGTGAACAAGCCACACGCCGGCGCCGACGACAACGCGTCCGGATCCGCCGCCGCGCTGGCGATTGCCGGCGAGCTCGCTCGACAGCCACGCCGGCGGAACGTCCTGGTGGCGTTCTGGTCCGGAGAAGAGCTGGGGCTCCTCGGATCGGCGGCGTTCGCTGCCGCACCTGCGGTGCCGATGGACCAGATCGCCGCGTACTTGAACTTCGACATGGTCGGCCGCATGCAGGACAACAAGCTGACGGTCCAGGCGACTGGAACGAGTCCCACCTGGGCGAAGGTGCTGGAACAAGCGAACGTCGCCGCCGGATTCGATCTGCAGGTCCAGGAGGACCCGTATCAGCCGACGGATGTCGCGACATTCAATGCCGCCAGCGTGCCGTGTCTGAGTTTCTTCACCGGGACGCACACCGACTATCACAAGCCGTCGGACACAGCGGACAAGATCGACTACGAGGATCTCGATCGCGTCGCCGACTTCGGCGCCGCCATCGTCCGGCGCATCGCGGATGCCGGGGCGGCACCGCAGTTCACGAAGGTCGAGCAGCAGATGCAGAGCGGCGGCGGACGCGCCGGCGTGCGCCTGTTCACCGGCACGATTCCCGATTACGGCGGGGACGTCAAGGGACTGCTGCTCAGCGGCGTCATCGGCGGCGGCCCCGCCGAACAGGCGGGCCTGCGCAAAGGTGACGTCATTGTCGAGATCGCCGGGACAGACGATCGCGAACATCTACGACTACACGTACGCGCTCGATGTGCTCAAGATCGGCCAGCCGGCAAAGGTCATCTACCTGCGAGACGGCAAGCGCCTCGAGACCATGTTGACGCCCGCCGCGCGCAAGTAGCGCCCGTCGCATGCCACCACGCAAGAAGCCGGTTCGCCGCAAGAAGGTCGCGGCTTCGTCCGTCGGCCTGACACCGGCGGAGACCAGTCAGGTCTCGGGCCCGGCTCTCGACCAGCTCGCGGCGCAGGTGGAAGAGGACGGCGGCGCCGTCCTCGGCCGGTATCGCGATCCGTTCGGCGCCGAACCCGTGCTGCTCGTCGCGCTTCCCGTAGAGCGCGTCGAACCGACGCCGTATCAGCGGGATCCTTCCGACGCACACGTGAAGCGCCTGATGAGCGTCATCGAGAAGATTGGGCGTTTCCTCGATCCGATCATCATCGTTCGCGAGGACGGTCAGTACTACACGCCGAATGGCAATCATCGACTGCAGGCGCTGAAAAAACTTGGCGTGAAGACCGTCAGTGCGCTGCTCGTTCCGGACCCACGCGTGGCTTTCCGGATCCTCGCGCTGAACACCGAGAAGGCGCACAACCTGCGTGAGAAGTCGCTCGAAACCATCCGCATGGCTCGCGCGCTGGCGAAAACCAGCGACCAGACCGAGGATACGTTCGCGTTCGAATTCGAGCAGCCGGCGTTTCTGACGCTCGGCATCTGCTACGAAGAGCGCCCCCGATTCAGCGGCGGCGCTTACCAGTCGATCCTCCGGCGCGCGGATGGCTTCCTCGACCAGCAGATGTCGAAGGCGCTCAGGGAGCGCGAACGGCGCGGCAAGAAGGTGCTCAGACTCGACGACGCGGTCAGCGCAGCCGTTGAGAAGCTGAAGTCGAAGGGACTGACCAGTCCGTACCTGAAGCCGTTCGTCGTCTCACGCGTCAATTACACGCGCTTCTCCAAGGCCACGACGTTCGACTTCGACGAGACCCTGGACAAGATCATCGCCAGTGCGCAGAAGTTCAACGTCGATCGTGTGAAGCAGGAGGACGTCGTGCGCGCCGGCGGTGCCCCTCCCGACGAGGACTGACCCCAAGCGCCCGATACATACGAACATGCCCGGGCGCGTTCTTCGTGTGGCCGCCGTCGCGGCGAGCCTCGTCGCCGGAGGGCTGGCGGCACCGGCCAACGACTTGACGATTCGCGAACTCATCCAGGACGCTGAAGTCGTTCCGCGGCCCGCGTTGCCGGAGAGTCTGCTCAACACCCGCGTCAGCAGCGGCGCCGATCGATCGACGGACAGGGACTACATCTACGCCGGCTGGTCGCTGGCCTCCGGTCGATTCGACACGCTACATGTGCTCGCGTTCGACCGGCGAACCGGCGCCTGGAATCATCGAAGCTACAAGGAGGCATGGAACGGCGACGCATCGCTCGCGGGCGGTTCCGTCCTCGAAATCCGCGCCTCGGCTCGATTCGTGACGCTGGACATGCACCACTCCCCGTCCGCGGGAACGACCTGGGTGCTCCGGCGCGATCTGTCGCGTGCAGGCGCGTTCTACGGCTGGATCAAGGAGCTGCTGCCCAATGAGCTGATGGTGTACGAGCAGAGCGAGATCCACTTCGCGCCGACGCATTACGTAGTGATCTCAATCTACGACCCGTTGTCGGCGCGGTCGACGGCGATCTACCCGGTCGCAGGCGGGAGCGCCGTGCGGCGCGCGTTTGTGTCCGGCGTCAAGGCCCGGTGGGACGCGCTTGGCGAAGACTGGTTCAGAGGGCACAACCACCACGGCGATCCCGAGCGGTTCGACAGTTCATCGGGTCGGTTCGCTGTCGACTGGAACGCGCGGGGGATGGCGTTCGAGATTCGTTTCGACGACTTCACCGGCACGCAAGGCGGCAGGAGCGCCGCCAGCGAGCGCACCATCGTCAGTTGCGACGGGCTCGCACGATCGTCAACAGTCAGGTGCGGCGAGGCGCTCGAGGCGACATGGGCGCAGGCACTGCCTGGCGCCGACGCGGAGGCGCGTCTTCGTGAGGCGGCCGCACATCCCCATCTCGTTCCCTGGCGGTAGGTGCGGGGGGCCGGGATTCTAGGTCTCGGCCCTCAGTGAAGCGACCGGATCGAGTCGCGTGACGCCGACGGCGGGCGCCAGGCAGGCGGTCGCGGCGGCTGCCAGAATCAGCAGCGCGGACCAGATGAGCGTGGACGCGTCGATGGCGCCAATTTCCGTGAGCAGGCTCGAAAGCACACGATTCAATGCCGCCGCCGCCATGACGCCCGCGATCACCCCCATTGAGACCAGCACGAGGCTCCGGCGAAGCACGAGTGGCAGGATGTCGGCCATTCGCGCACCAAGCGCCAGGCGGATCCCGAATTCCGTCGTGCGCTGCGCGACGCTGAACGCCATGACGCCATAGACGCCGAGAGCGGCGAGCGCCAGACCGAACGCACCGAAAGCCAGCATGAACGCCGCGCTCACGCGCTCGCGGCTGATCGAGTCGTTGTAGTACCGATCCAGCGCAGCAGGCCCGAATAGCGCGAGCGTTTTGTCCACGCGCGCGACCGCCCGCTGGACGCCTGGAACCAGCGCGAGGGCGTCAGCTCCACCCCGGACCATCAGGTAGAAACGCTCGGCCGCCGCCGTGGCCGCCGCCTGATCGAGCGGCAGATACCAGGTCTCGAGTGGTACGCCGGGATCGTGCGAATCGCTGACGTCGCCGACAACGCCGACGACGGTCAGCCACGCCGTACCTGGACGTGCAACCCGCACGCGGTGCCCCATCGCCTCCTGGTTGGGCCAGAACCGCCGGGCCATCCGATCGCTGACGATGACGACCGGCTGCGAGCCGGCGCGATCCTGCGCTGTAAACGCGCGCCCACGCCGGAGTGGAATCCCCATCACGTCGAACAGTCCCGGGGTGATCAACCGGTGGTTGACGTTGGACGCCGCCGCAGGATCGATCGCCGCCGTCTCCTCGCTGATGACCGCCGCGCCCCAGGTGCCGCCACCGAGGGGATTCACCGTGGTGATGGCCGCCTCCTCAATGCCGGGCGTCGAGCGCAGTTCTTCAATCAGTCTGGATGCCAGCACTGAGCGGGCCGGCCCGGGTGGATATGCCGCCGGCGATGGCGACACCTGCATCGTCAGCAGACCGTCGGCGCGAAATCCAAGCGGCAGCGCTTGAAGCCGGATGAAATTCCTGATGACGAGCCCCGCCCCCGCCAGCAGAACCAGTGTGAGCGCAGTTTCGGCGACGATCAGCAAATCGAGGAGGCGACGTCCTGCCGGTCCCACGCTCGCAATTCGTCCACCCTCCGACAACGCCTCGCGAGGATTGGCTCGCCACCCGCCGAACGCGGGAATGATCCCGGCAACCGCCGCACTGAAGAGGGACACGGCGACGGCGAACGACGCCACACGCCAATCGGTTCTGGGCGTCGCCAGGCCCAGTTGGCCGCCAAAGTTGGATGGGACGAGCGCAGCGGTCAGCGGGGCGAGCCACGCGGCGAGCAGCAGTCCCGCGGCGCAGCCGAGCGCGGCCAGCGCAAGGCTCTCCGCCAGAAGCTGACGAACGTGCCGTCCACGACTGGCGCCCAATGCGGCGCGGACCGCGAACTCGCGCCGCCGGCTGACACCACGCGCTAGCAGCAGCGTGGCCACGTTGACGCAGGCGATGAAAAGCAGGAACGCGACGATCTCGGTCAGCGCGCGCAGCGGCGCGTCCTGTGTCCCTACGATATTTTCGCGCATCGTCATGACGTCGAGCCCGTACGTGGGCAACGTGCCGGTAACTTCGCGTTTGATCGTCGCCGCCGCCGCGTCGAGGGCGGACCGTACTTGAGAAGTGGACACAGCCCGCGGCACATGGGCCCACACCGCGAAGTCGCGGGTCTGGTCCGCGGGATCGAGCACATGCGGGATCCAGAACTGCGCATCGTAGGGGAACGCATACTGCGGTGGCATGATCCCAACGATTGTGAACGTCCGCGCGTCGAGGCGAACAGAAGAGCCCAGCACCGACGGCGAGCCGCCGAAATGGCTCTGCCACATCGCATGACTGACGATGGCGACGCCACTCGCGATCCCCATGCGCAGTTCGTCGGCGCCGAATCCCCGGCCGAATGCCGGTTGAACGCCTAGGGTCTGGTCGACGCCATCGGTCTGCAGGACCACACTGACGTGTTCGGGGACGTCGCCGCCAAGGAGCGTCATGCTGTCGCCGCTCATCGCGACGAGGCCGTCGAAGACACTCACGCTCCGCTTCAGCGCGAGAATGTTCCGACTCGACATGTTGAACGCGTGCGCTCGTCCATCGGCGCCGGTCACCTGATCGCGGATCCGGATGAGACGGTCCGCATCACGAAACGGCAGAGATCGGAGGAGGACGTGATTGATGGCGCCGAACATCGCCGTGTTCGCGCCGATGCCCAGCGCCAGGATGCCGAGCGCGATCAGCGTATTGCGCGGCGCCCGCCGGAGTGCCCGAAACGCATGACGGAGGTCGTACGCGAGATCGCTGAGCATCACAACGCTGAACGCAAACACCCTGCCGGGCTGAACGCTGTCGAAACCAGCCTGAGCCGAGCGGGAGCCCTCTCCGCATGGCCGACTCCGAACACTCTCGTCCCGGATTCGCAACGCGCGAACCGCCCCCGCCTCACCGGGTTCGGTAGAACGCGATCATGTCCATCGACTTTGCCGGCGCAGCCCCGATCTGTCGCAGCATCGTCGTCACCTGCCCGCGGTGATAGCTCGCGTGGTTGACGACGTGCTGCAGCATCTGCCAGAACGGCGTCGCGCCGCTGGCTCCGTTCAGCAGCTTGTACTCGATCACGTTCGCGATGCCGGATTCGCCGAGCCCTTCGGCAAACGCGCGGATGCGCGCTTCGTTCTCCGACCAGGCCCGGCGGATGGACGGCACGTCAGGATAGGGGTCGCTCGACAGCAGCGCGGTCGGCGAGGTGCCGTGCCACCTGGAACACCACGCCCATTCCGCCGCGTAGATGTGCACGACGGTGTCGCGAATCGACTTGAAACTGCTTCCGAGGTCCTTGTTGTATTGCTCGGTCGAGAGACCCTCCAGCGCTTCGAGCAGCCGATCGCGGGCCCAATAGTGATAGTCGAGCATCGTTCGCAGGTCGGTCAGATTCATGGAATCACTCTCGCGCGGATGATTCGATCGAGCCGCGGGAATTCGCGGTCGAGGTAGGCATTGCCATCATCGAAGAGCGGCTGTTGGCGCCCCGCTCGGATGCCGCTCCCGGAATTTTCGCCGTACTCGGCGTTCAACCGATCCGCCACATCCATACCCTCGACGACGCGGCCGAACGGCGCGAAGCCCTGCGCGTCCTGGGTCCCGGACAGGTCGCCGAGAGCAATGTAGACCTGCGTCGTGCGGCCGTTGGGGACGGCGAACGCGAATGCGACTGTTCCGCGGACGTTGGACTGCCGTGGCGGGTCGTCTGGAATCGCGCGACTTCGCCAGGCCGTTGCCACTTCCGGCAATCCATTGATGCCGAACTGCGCCCACCGCCCGGCAACGACCCGGAAGAAGCGATTGTCGTCGAAGTATCCGGCCGTCACGAGCTCGTGAAATCGGTCGGCACCATGCGGAGCCCACTCACGATGGACGTCGATCACGATCGCGCCTTTCGAAGTCTCCAGCCGGACACGATACGTCGAAGGGCCCGCCGCGGTTTCCTGTCCGCCGCCGCGCGCGATCGGCACGAGCAGTACGGAGAGCAGGACAACCGTGGCGAGCCGCATCGGCTTATTCTAGGCGGTCACGGTCCTTGTAGAGCGAGCGCTGTGCTCGCATCGCCCGCTTCCAGAGCCGCTTCCTTTCAGAAGCGAGCGCCTTGTCGTGTTTGCTCGCTTCGTACGCCGCCTCTTTCGCGAGCTGGCGATAATGATCGAGGCGATCCCGGTTCAAGCGCCCGGCCTCAACCGCGGCCAGAACCGCGCAGCCTGGCTCGGTACGGTGACCGCAGTCAGCGTAGCGACAACCCGAAGCCAATTCCTGGATGTCCTCGAAGGTCGCTTCCACCGCCGACCGGTCACCCCAGGGCATCAGCTCGCGCATCCCCGGTGTGTCGATCAGCAACGCGCCCCCTGGCAGTTCGATCAACTGCCGAGCGGTCGTCGTGTGGCGACCGCGGCCGTCACTCTCGCGAATGGGCGCGGTGGTTTGCAACTCTCGACCGAGAAGACGGTTGACGAGCGTGGATTTGCCCACACCCGACGAGCCGACCATGGCGACCGTCGTCCCTGGCGCGAGATATCTCGCCAGCGCGTCCACGGATCCGTCACCGATGGCGCTCGTGGAGGCGGTATCCACGAACGGCAGGCGCAATCGGACATCAGCCATCACCGGAACAGGATCGGCAACGACGTCGATCTTGTTGACGACGACAACCGGCATCGACCCGGATTCCCACACCATCGTGAGATATCGTTCGAGGCGACGAAGGTTCAGATCATCGGCCGCGGCCGTCACGATGAAGACGATGTCGACATTGGCCGCGATGATCTGTTCTTCCGACGCCCGGCCGGCGGCGGTTCGTGACAACGCGCTTCGTCGTGGCAGGACGCGATGAATCACGGCCGAAGGGACGGACGCGCTCACCGCGACCCAGTCGCCAACGGCCGGAAATTCGCCGGGACTCGCGTCGTGCCGGAAGCGCCCACTCACGTCGGCCCAGCCGTCGAAATCCCCGCCGAGCCGATACGAGCCGCGCTGTTCTTCGACCACACGTGCGAACAGTCGTGGCCCGACGGACGATTCGACGGATGCCTGTGCCTCGAAATACGGACTCCAACCCAAACGTGCCTTTGAAGACACGATGACTCTCCTTCTGAGGCTGCGAAACGATTGTGAGAGTGGGATGGGGTCCGCGACGGAAGGGTTTCGCGTCTAGCTTCGCGAGGCGGACCCGTCCACGGCACGATCGGCGAACGACATCATGGGAACAGGCCCTCCTTATTGGGGGGATTGTACCAGAGATCGGAATGGGTCAGTCAGGTCAGGTAGGTCGAGTGGGTCGGGTAGGTCACCGAGCGAACAGATTCTTGATCACGAAGCCGACGTTGGCGGGACGCTCCGCCAGGCGGCGCATGTACCACGCGAACCAGTACTCTCCGTATGCGATCAGCACGCGCATCGGATAGCCGGCTTGCGCGAGGCGCTGCTGCAGTGGACGCTGGATGCCGTACAGCATTGCGTATTCGTACGCCGACACGGGCACGCCGCGGTCAGCGATGTGCTTGCCCAGCCGATCGACCAGCTTGGGATCGTGGGTGGCGATATGCAGCCGCCCTCCGGCCTTCAACGCATCGTCGGCCAGGAGGCGACAGGCCAGCCGATAGAAGCTCTCGTCGACGTCCGCCTTCTTCGGCAGCGCGACGGATGCGGGCTCGAGATAGGCGCCCTTGACGAGGCGGATGGTCGACCCCAGCGGGACGAGCGATTCGATGTCGGCGGGCGTGCGATGCAGATATGCCTGAATCGCAATGCCAATCCGCGCCGACCGCGCACGCGTCCGGCGAAACAGATCCAGCGTCGGATCGACGTAGGGCGACCCCTCCATGTCGATCCAGATGAAGTTCTCGCGCGCCGCGGCGCGATCGACCAGGCGCTGCAGGTTCCGGAAACAGAGTTCCTTGTCCAGATCGAGTCCGAGCTGCGTGGGCTTGACGGACACTTCGGCGTTCAGCTTCTGCGCCGCGATCTTGTCGAGTGACCTCGAGGTAGTGCTGGGTCACTTCCTCGGCTTCCTCGGACCGTGTGAGGTTTTCACCAAGCTTCGTGAAGATGGCGTTGATACCCTGCCGCTGCTGTGCGGCGGCCGCGGCCAGCGCGTCCTCGAGCCGCTCGCCCGGCATGAAGCTCGAGACCGATTTACGGACGAACGCCGTTCTCGTAGCGCGCTCGCGCAGCCAGGCATTGGTCGACGCCGCCAGCAGAAGGTTGCGCGCCAGCCCCATTCAGATGAGCCCTTTGATGAGTCCGCCGTCGACCTGCACGTGCGCGCCCGTGATGTAGGACGCGGCGTCGGAGAGGAGGAACGCGCCGACGCGGCCGAACTCATCGGGCGTCCCGTAGCGCCCCAGCGGCACAGCCGCCATGTTTCGCGTCCGATGTTCTTCGACCGAGGCATTGGTGCGCTTCGCGTTGATCTCATCGAGCGATCGGAGGCGATCGGTTTCGATGCGACCCGGGATCAGCGTGTTGACGCGAATGCGATCCGCGGCCAGCTCAATCGACAGCGTCTTGGCGAGCGACGTCACTCCGGAGCGCATGACGTTCGACAGCGCGAGGTTGGCGATCGGCTCCTTCACCGACGAAGACGTGCCAATCAGGATGGCTCCACCGCCGCGTGCGCGCAGCGAAGGCACGACGAGACGAACCGTACGCACCACGCTCATCAGCAGGAGATCGAACGCGCTCTGCCAGGCCCGGTCGTCGAAGCCGAGCGATCCTCCGGCGGGCGGCCCGCCCGTATTTGCGAAGAGCGCATCGATCCCGCCGAACGTCTTGACCGTGTCGGCGTGCCACCGAGCGATGGCGTCCGCCGTGCCCAGATCGGCTGCCACGGGAAGGACGCGCGCGCCGGTCTCGCTCGCGATCGCCTCAGCGGCGCGCGCGATGGCGTCGGCGTCACGCGACGCGATCGAGACCGCCGCGCCTTCGGCCGCGAGCGCGCGGGCGACCGCGTAGCCGAGTCCTTTGCTCGCGCCGCCGACCATGGCCACTTTGTTCGTCAGTCCGAGATCCATGCTGGTTCGCTCCGGATCAGTGCGTCTGCATCACCCAGCGCATCACGCGATCCAGGGCCGCCAGCGTCCCCGGGTCGAGCGTGCCGCCTGGCGGCCGAATGGACGCCGCCGCGATCGCCCCTCGTCGCCGCAGAACTTCCTTCCGGATCGCCATGCCGATGCCTTCCTGAAATTCGAAACGCATCAGCGGCACCGTCCGATAGAACGCATCGGCCGCTTCATCGATCCGTCCGTCACGGAAGAGCGCCACGACGCGGACCAGGAGTGCGGGAAACGCGAAGCCGGTCATGGCCCCGTGCGCGCCGGCCATCAGCTCCTCGAGGAGAAACACACCGCCCAGGCCGCCGAAGATCTTCACGTCGATGCCCTCGGAGCGCTCCAGAATCCGCGCCGTCTTGAACGGTGTCGGCGGGTCCTCGAGCTTGATCGTCCTCGCGGCGGGCACCTCTCGTGCGATCCGCGCCAGGAGCGCCGGCTCCATCGCGTAGCCGGAAATCGGCGGATAGTCCTGGACGATGATCGGGATGTCGACGGCGTGCGCGACGTCCGCGAAATGACGCGCGACGGCGTCCGAGTTCAGCTTCGGCATCCGCGGCGGGCTGATCATCACCGATGCCGCACCTGCGGCTTTCGCCCGCCGCGAGTAGTCGATACACGTCCGTAACCCCTCGGCCGTCGTCCCGGCGACGACAGGCACACGGCCCTCGACGTGGGTGACCACGACGTCGAGGACGCGCTCACGCTCGTCGTCGGTCAGGCGAGCGACCTCGCTCGTGACGCCGAGGGCGGTGAACCCGTTCACGCCGTCCGCGAGAAACAGATCGATGACGCGACGCAGGCTGTCAGGATCGAAGTCGCCCAGGGGATCAAACGGGGTGGGCAGAACCGAGAAGACGCTCATCGTGTGAAATAGGTGTCGGTCCCGTCGAGCCAGTCCTGCCGGACGGGGCTGAAGACGTCGATGACTTCGGTGTCTTCGAGCGCGGTGACACCGTGCTTCGCCCACGACGGAATCTGGAGTGCCTCCCCGGCACGGACGAGGATCTCTTTGCCGTCCACTTGGAATTTGAGCGCACCTGACACGACGTAGCTCACCTGCTCGTGATCGTGGTCGTGCACGGGCACGACCGCGTCGCGCGCGAGGCTGAAGCGCGCGATCGTCACGCGGTCGGCAGTCAGAAACCGCCGTCGGATTCCAGGCGCGAGTTGCTTGTTCGGAAGCTCGTCCCAGCGGTGCAGGATGGCGTCAGGCATGGCGACTCAACATCTTAGTCCAGCGTCAGGACATTTGCGGATTGCGGATTTCGGATTGCGGATTGCGGATTGGCGATTGGCGATTGGCGATTGAACGGGCCAGGGCCGCGACTGCGTTCGCGAACCCGGCCCTCTGTCTGAGCGTTGAGAGTTGAGCCTTGAGAGCTGAGAGTTGACCCAGGCCCTCAGCCCTCAGCCCTTCGCGTTCACCCTTGTGCAGCCTTCACCGTGACGTAGACGTCCGAGCCGTTGCGGCTGATGAGCAGCAGCGTCGGTTTGTCGCTGCTCTTGCGGATTGCCGCCCGAAGGTCCTCGATCGACTTGACCGCCTGGCGGTTGACTTCGAGAATCAGGTCGCCGCTGCGGACGCCGGCGTCCGCCGCACGACCATCCGGATCGACGTCCTCGACGACCAGGCCCTTCGCATCCGGCGCGACGGACACGCCGAGCGCTGACTTGTCCGTCGCACGATCGTCGCTGCCTCCGCGACGCGCAGAGCGCTCACCGCTCGCCTCGTCCAGCTTGATCGACAGGTGTTTCTCGCCGCCGTCGCGGATGATGACGACGCCAGCGGTCGAACCGGGGCCGGCGTCCGCTACGCGATTGCGGAGGCCGTTGGTGTCGCGCACGGCCTGTCCATTGAACGAGAGGATGACGTCGCCGCGCTTCAGACCGCCGCGTTCCGCCGCGCTGCCCTCGGCAACCGAGGAGATGATCGCGCCGCCGGCCTGGTTCAGTCCGAGGCTCGATGCCATATCCGCGGTCACGCCCTGAACGGTGACGCCGAGCTGCGCGCGGGTGACCTTGCCCTTCGTGCGCAAATCGTCCATGACATGCTTCGCCATGTTGGCCGGAATCGCGAACCCGATGCCGATGTTGCCGCCGGACTCGGACAGAATCTGCGAGTTGATGCCGACGAGCTCGCCCTTCATGTTGACGAGCGCCCCGCCGGAGTTACCGTGGTTGATCGGCGCGTCCGTTTGCAGGAAGTCTTCGTAACCGCCATCACCAACACCCGTTGAACGGCCCTTCGCGCTGATGATCCCCATCGTCACCGTCTGGCCGACGTTCAGCGGATTGCCGACCGCCAGCACGACGTCGCCGACTCTCACGGCGTCCGAGTTGCCGATCGCAACAGCCTTGAAACTCGAGCCGTCGACTTTCAGAAGCGCCAGGTCGCTGGCCTTGTCGGTCCCGATGATCTTCGCGGACAGCGTCCGCCCGTCGGTGAAGTCCACGTTGACGTCCTCGGCGCCGTCCACGACGTGATTGTTCGTGAGGATGTAGCCGTCACTCGTGACGACGACGCCCGATCCAAGAGCGTTCTGGCGCGGCATCCGTGGCATCTGACGCTGTCCGCGCGGTCCGCGCGGACCCTGGTTCCCGAAGAACTGACCGAAGAAGTCATCGTCGCCGAACGGCAATTGCGTCGGGGACACGCGCGCGCGCCCCTGGGCTCGAACGGTGACGACGGCCGGGGAAACGACGTCAACGACGTCGGCGTAGGAATCGCGGCCGCCGGCGATAACGTGCGCGATGGACGTACTGAGGTTCGCCGCCGGCGCGGTCGCGGGCTGCGATTCCGCCGACAGGCCGCGCCAGACGGCGCCGGAGGCCAGCAGCGCTGCCGCAAAGACAGCCAGCACCGCAAGGCGGGCTCGCTGCGAGAGACTGAAGCGTGGGTTCATGGTGGTCGTTGGTCCTTTCAAAGAAGTTGACTCTGAAGGGTTAGACGGCGGGGTGTCTTGCGGGGCCGTTTCAGGAACATTACAAAAAGGACAGGAAGGACGGATAGGTCGGGTAGGACAGATAGGTCGGGTAGGACAGACAGGTCGAGTGGGGCAGGTGGGTCAGGTGGGTCGGGCGCGCAGGTGGGTGGGTTGGAGCGCGAGGCTTCAGCCGAGCGGAAGCCGGACGATGAACGTCGACCCCTTCCCTTCTTCACTCGTGGCCTCGGCCCAGCCCCCATGCGCTTCGACCACCGCCTTGACCAGACTGAGTCCAAGACCGAGGCCTCGTTCCGTCCGACTCTTGTCGCCACGGAACAGCCGGTCCCAGATTCGCGGCAGCTCGTCGGCCGCAATCCCCTGACCGGTGTCCGACACTTCAAGAACGACGTGGCCTCGATCGCGTCGGACGCGGACACGGACACGCCCGCCCGAGGGTGTGTACTTTACGGCGTTGTCGATCAGGTTGGCGGCCACCTGCTCCAGGCGCGTGCGATCCGCCGACACGCTGACGTCGCCCGACGCGGCGCCGTCGGCGGCCGCGTTGTCAGCCATGGACAGGTCCACGCCTTTCGCGTCAGCCACCTCCTTGTACAAGTCGCTGGCGCGCATCGCGATGTCTCTGAGATCCACCGGCTCCCGGCGCAGCTGCATCGTGCCGCTCTCGGCCTCCGAAATGTCCATCAGCGTATTGAGCATCACGAGGACGCGGTCGCTATCTTCGACGCAGGCGACGAGTGCGTCGCGATAGCGCTGAGGATCCGGTTCGCCGGCGAGCGCCAGCTCCGCCGTGCCCCGGAGGTGGGTCAAGGGCGTGCGCAGATCGTGTGAAACGTTGTCGAGCGCACCGCGCATGGCCGTCACGAGCCCCTCGATCTTGTCGAGCATCGCGTTGAAGAGCACCGTCAGCTCGTCGATCGCGTCCTGACTGCCCGTGCGGGTGATCGGCACGCGCGCGTCCGTGCGACCGGTCCTGATGATTCGGCGAACCGCCTGCGTGAGCCGGCGGACCGGATAGATGGCGGACTGTGTCGCGAGCCACCCGCCGGTCAGCGCCACCAGGACGATCGAGAGCGTCACGAGCCCGAGCGCCGCGCGAAATCGTCGCAGCAGATCCTGGCGGGGCTCGCTGCTCTTCCCGACCTGCACGAGCGTCCCGTCGTCGAGGCGAGCCGAGACGGTTTCAAGCGACGACGGCGGCCAGCCTTCGGGATTGCTGAGGACCACGGCTTCGACGCCCCGGTCGACCACGCGCACGAAGAGCCGCTCGGGTGCAACGGCCTGCTCGGCGCGAACGGTCGCGGCCAGGACCGAGACGCCGCCCCTCGCGTATGCGGCGGCGTAATCGCCGAGTTTGGCGCGGATGATCTGCTGATCACGCTGCGCGAGCGAAGCGGACGTCAGGTAGTACGTCAGCAGGACGATCACGATCGAGCCCAGCACGAACAGCGTCGCGTACCAGAGCGCGACGCGGAGGCCGAACGCGTTACGCGCGGAGAACATAGCCCACGCCGCGCACCGTCTGGAGCAGCTTGGCGTCGAACGGGCGATCGATCTTCTCCCGGAGCCGGCTGACGAGCACGTCCACGATATTGGTCTGGGGATCGAAGTTGTACTCCCAGACGTGCGAGAGGATCATCGTCTTCGACACGACGCGGCCGGCGTTGCGCATCAGGTACTCGAGCAGGGCGAATTCGCGCGGCCGCAGATCAAGGGCGGTCCCGGCCCGCGCGACGCGGCGCGTCAGCAGATCGAGTTCCAGATCGCCGACAGCCAGCGACGTCGGTTCGGCGGCTCGATTGGACCGGCGAAGCAGTGCGTGCACACGCGCGAGAAGCTCCGCGAACGCAAACGGCTTCGTCAGGTAGTCGTCGCCGCCGCTCTGGAGCCCGCGCACGCGGTCGTCCACCGAGCGACGCGCGCTGAGGATCAGGACGGGCGTCGTGACCTTGCGCCGCCGAAGCTCTTCGATCATCGAAAGGCCGTCACGCTTCGGCAGCATGACGTCCACGACCGCCACGTCGTACGACTCGCGTGCGGCCGCGGTCAGACCGGCGTCCCCATCGCGCTCCCGATCGACGGCAAAGCCGGCTTCGCGAAGTCCCCGGCCCACGAAGTCCGCAATGGCGTCGTCGTCTTCGACGAGCAGCGCGCGCATGTTCACATGATAGCGAACGCGATTCGGGGTTCGCGATTCGGGTTTTCGTGGTGCCGGGATTCGTCAGCGTCACCGAGCGCCACGCTCCGGCGTGCCTGACGGAGCGGCGCGGAGGTACTGTGCAGGCCATGGCAGTGGCACGCCAAGCGCCTGAGCTGCATGCATCGGCCAGTAGGGCTCGCGGAGCAGTTGTCGGGCGAGAATTACGCAATCCGCTTCGCCGTTCCGCACGATGGCGTCGGCCTGTTCGGGCGTGGTGATCAGGCCCACCGCACCGGTCGCGACACCGGCCTCCCGCCGGATGCGCGCGGCAAACGGCACCTGATAGCCGGGCGCGAGCGGAATGCGCGCATCGGACACCGCGCCGCCGGACGAACAATCCACGAGATCGACGCCATGGGTGCGCAGCCGCCGCGCCAACTCCACTGATTGATCGAGATCCCAGCCGCCGTCCTTCCAGTCGGTTGACGAAACCCGCACGAACACCGGCAGGTGGTCCGGCCATTCCTGACGCACGGCGTCAACGACCTCGAGGCAGAGCCGGACGCGGTTGTCGTACGACCCGCCGTACTCGTCGGTCCGTGTGTTGACGAGCGGCGACATGAACTCGTGAAGGAGGTAACCGTGGGCGGCGTGGATCTCGACGACCTGAAAGCCCGCAGTCCTCGCACGAACCGCCGCGGTGCGAAAGCCTCGAACGACCGACGCGATCTCTCCGGGCGAGAGCGAGCGCGGGACAGGATAGTCGGCGGAGAACGGCGAATCGGACGGCCCCACGACCGGCCACGCGCCCTCGCCGGCAGTCAGCGCCCGGATGCGTTCCCATGGACGCGTCGTGCTGCCCTTCCGTCCTGCATGGGCGAGCTGGATTCCCGGCACCGAGTTCTGACTCGCCACGAACCGTGCGATTCGCGCCAGCCCCTCGACATGCGCGTCGTCCCAGATGCCAAGGTCGTAGGCGCTGATGCGCCCTTCGGCAACGACAGCCGTGGCCTCGGTGAAGACGAGTGCCGCGCCGCCAACGGCGCGGCTGCCGAGATGAACGACGTGCCAATCGGTCGCGAACCCGTTCGTGCTGGAGTACTGGCACATCGGAGAAACGACGATGCGATTGGCGAATGTGATGGAGCGAAGGGAGAGCGGGTCGAAGAGAGACGCCATGGTCTCTATTCTGCCGCGAGACGGGCAGCCGGCTCATGCGCCGGACAGACACCCGTGAACAGTGTGCAGCCAGCACGACGGCGCGAGGTCGTGAGGATCGCGCCGCCATCGCTTCAACGACGGGAACGGATTCGTCTTCAGAGCCTTGCCGATCTGGCCGTCGATGGCGGCGTCACGGAGGCCGATCGCGGAGTAGATCGCCACGAAGCCGACGATCCGTGCGGACAGGTCCGCGGATTCTGCCGTTCGCGAGAGGAGCAGCATCGGCCCCTTGCCGATCGTGGGTGAGACCGCGCACGTGAGCGGCAGTATCATCCGGCCGCCCTCCACCAGTGCGTCGAGCCAAGCCGCGAGTGGATGCGTTACTCCGGCGTTGATGAGGATCGCGTCGAACGTCATCCCGACGAGGTTGCGGCCTTCTTCGTTGCGGACGTCGACCCACGGCATCGAAGCGAGGTTCGCCGATGCGCGGGCCGCCAGCGCCCCATCGATCTCGATCGCAATGACCCGCCCGGTTGGCCCCACGCACGACGCGATGAGTGCCGCGTAGTAGCCGGTGCCGCAGCCGACGTGAAGGACGCGGGCTCCCGGCGTCAACATCAGGCCATCGATCGCCATCGCGACAACACCGGGCGCACCGTTGAACAGCTGACGTTCGGTGTCGATGGCCACAGCGAGGTTGTGATAGAGGTGACGCGGATCGGCGTCGGGAGTCTGACGCGGCGCCTGCTGGAAATCGGCTTCACCGCGAACGGTCCACGGCCCCGGGCCGAGAAACCGCTCCCGCGGGACTGCCGCGAGCGCCTCGACGACCGCGGCGTTCCCGAGGTTCGCCGTCGCCTGGATCTCTTCGGCGTAGAATCGGCGGCGTTCGGTCAAGTCCATCGCGCACTCACTTTCGCTTCCGACGAGTCGGTACCGGCGGAGTGTCCAGCGCCTCGAATTTCCGAATCCCGTCCTGACGGCTGCCCGCCACCTGCGATCGCAGTGGATGGTTCCAGATGTAGGCGGGCTTGCCCGTTCCCTTCGTGATGAATTTGATCTCACCCGACTCGTTGAGCCGCTTGAGGACCGTGTGAATGGCGGACAGGTCGTTCGCATAGACACTGAGGTCCACGCCGATTGAGAGCAGTCGATCGCGGACTTCGAGCGGCGTGAGTGGCAGCCCGGCGCCGCGCAGCGCCAGCCGGCAGGCATCGGTCAGACCCATCGGAACGGTCGGCGTCAGGCCGAGCAGTCTCGACAGCGTTCCGATCGTCTGCGCGAGCTGCGCGAGGCGATCGTCGATCGTGCGCCGCTGCTCGCCGAGCGATTCGTACTCCTTGATTGCCGCGTCGAGCGCAGATCGATAGTCGGTCGAGCTCATATACGTAGTTTTATACACACTGTGTAATGCCAATGTCAACGGATGGTCTCGCGCGAGGGCCGGCTCAGCGGACTTCGACAGTTGGTCGGATGCCGAGTGCGTAGTACGATGAGACGTTTCGACGCCACGTCCGGCCCGCCTCGACCCGGTCCGCTCCACCGCAGCGTCATCTCTGTCGAGTCCCCGGCGGACGGGAAAGGGATTCTTCGTGAAGTCCGCTCCATTCGCGGCGATCGCCGCGGCGCTCGCGGTCCTGTCGGCGCTTCCCGCCGACGCCCAAGTTCCCACGATCGGCGCGACACCGCCTCCTCGTCCCATGCAGACGACGCCGGCGACGACCACGAGCACGACGAACCCGTTTCTGGGCGGCGTGCCGACCGGCACGCCGACGTCCGAGCCGCTGAAGCTGACGGTGCTCGAGGCCATCGTGCGCGCGCTCGATCACAATCTCGGCGTGCTCAACGCCGAGGAGGCGCTGGGACGCGCACACGGCGCCCGCTGGATCGCGCTCAGCCAGCTCCTCCCGAACGTGAACGGCCGCGTGTCCGAGGCGCGTCAGAAAATCAACCTCGCGGCGTTCGGGTTCGGGTCGGGAACCGGTCCGCTTGGCCTCACGGGTTTTCCGGACATCGTCGGCCCGTTCAACGTGTTCGACGCGCGCGTGTTCATCACGCAGACGGTCTTCGATCTCGAAGCGATCAACGACGCGAAGTCGGAGGGGCACGCGCTCGAAGCCGCGCGCTTCTCGCGGCAGAGCGCGCGCGATTTCGTCATCCACGTTGCCGGCAACGTGTACATCCAGGCGCTCGCGGCGTCCGCCCGCGCGGATGCGACTCGCGCGCAGCGTGACACCGCCGAGGCGTTGTACCGACAGGCCGTCAACCTCAAGGAGAGCGGGATCATTCCCGGCGTCGACGTCCTTCGCGCGCAGGTGCAGTTCAATTCGCAACAGCAGCGAGCCACGGCGACCGCGAACGACTTCGAGAAGCTCAAACTGACGCTCGCGAGGATCATCGGGCTGCCGCTCGGCCAGATCTACACGCTCGATGCGAGCCTTCCGGAGCTTCCCTCGCCCGGCTCGTCTCTCGAGGACGTCGTCGAACGGGCGTTCCGGACGCGCCCCGATTACCAGGCGGCGCTCGCCAGGGTCCGCGCCGCGGAGGCGAGCCGCGCCGCCGTCGTTGGCTCCGCGCTGCCGTCGGTCCACGTCAACGCCGACATGGGCGACATCGGGCTCACAGTCAGCGACGCGAAGTACACCTACACGCTCGTTGGATCGGTGAGCATCCCGATCTTCAACGGCAACCGGACCCATGGACGCCTGGCGCAGGCGGACGCGGACATCCGTACGCGGCACGCGGAAGCCGAGGACCTGAAGGCAAGCATCTACTACGAAATCCGGACGGCATTCCTCGATCTCGACGCGACCTCACAGCAGCTGAAGGTCGCGATCTCGGCTCGCGAGCTTGCGGACCAGCAGCTGCAGCAGGCGCGCGACCGCTTCGCCGCCGGTGTCGCCAGCAACCTCGAGGTCATACAGGCCCAGGAAGCCGTCGCGCTCGCCGTGGAACAGCTCATCTCGGCGCAGTACGGTTTCGCCCTTGCCAACGGTGCGCTCGTCCGCGGCGTGGGATCGTCGGAGGAGACCTTGCGTCAATTGATCGAAGGCGGCCGCTGATGGCTTTCCTGGACAACCCTCGTGTTCGGATCGCAGCCGGCGCGATCGTCGTCGCCGTGCTCGGTCTCGTCGCCTGGCTCTGGATCACGGCGGGCCGTGAGACGACCGACGATGCGCAGGTGGACGCGCACGTGACGCAAATCGCCGCACGCGTCGGCGGCATCGTGTTGAAGGTTCACGTCGAGGACAATCGTCCGGTCGACGCCGGTGCGACGCTCGTTGAAATCGATCCACGCGATTACCAGGTCGCGGTGGACAAAGCCCGGGCGGCGCTCGCTGACGCTGAAGCCGCCGCACTCGCCGCACAAACGAACGTCCCCATCACGACCCAGTCCGCCAGCAGCAACCTGACGACCGCGCAGGGCGGCGTGTCGCAGTCGGCGAGCGCGATCACGGCTGCGCAGAAGCAGGTCGAGGCCGCCCACGCCCGTGTGACGTCCGCCCAGGCCAAGCAGCGGGAGCAGGAGGCGACGGCGGTCAGATCTGCGCGGGACGTCGAACGCTTCCGCGGCCTCCTGGCCAAGGACGAGATCTCGCAGCAGCAGTTCGACGCGGCAACGGCCGCCGCCGACTCGGCCAGGGCCGCCGCCGACTCGGCGAGAGCGCAGGTCGTCGAGGCCGAGGCCGGCGTGCTCGTCGCCGAAAGCCAGTTGGCCCAGGCGCAGACCGGCCAGCATCAGGCCGAAGCGACACTCCGCTCGGCGCAGACGGCGCCCGATCAGGTGAAGCAGACCAACGCTCGCGCCGCGGCCGCGCTGGCCCAGGTCAAGCAGGCGAAGGCCGCGCTCGATCAGGCGGAGCTGAACCTCCAGTACGCGACGCTGCAGGCGCCAGTATCGGGCATCGTGAGTCGCAAGTCCGTCGAAGTGGGACAGGTCGTCCAGGCGGGACAGCCGCTGATGGCCATCATCCCGCTGGACGATGTCTGGGTGACGGCCAACTACAAGGAGACGCAGCTGCGAGACATGCGGCCGGGCCAGAGGGTGACCGTGAACGTGGATGCGTACGGCAGGTCATTCACCGGCAAGGTCGACAGCATCGCGGCCGCGACGGGCGCGCGCTTCAGCATGCTGCCGCCGGAAAATGCGACGGGCAACTTCGTGAAGGTCGTGCAGCGCGTCCCGGTGAAAATCGCCCTGGACCCGGGCCAGAACGCCGACCACCTGTTGCGGCCGGGCATGTCCGTGGAGCCAACGGTCTACACGAAATAGGAATTGGGTAATCGGGTAGTTTGGTAATTTGGTAATTTGGTAATTTGGTAATTTGGTAATTGAAGCTGTAAATCCGCAATCCAAATTACCAGACTACCAAATTACTAAATTACCAAATGCAGACTAGCCCATGACCGATTCGACACGACAGATCAATCCGTGGTTGATCGCGGTCTCCGTGATGTTCGCCACGTTCATGGAAGTGCTGGACACCACGGTCGTCAACGTCTCGCTGCCCCACATCGCGGGCAGTCTGTCGGTGTCGATCGACGAGGCGACGTGGGCGCTGACGTCGTATCTCGTCGCCAACGCGATCATCCTGCCCATGACGGGGTGGCTCGCGAGCATGTTCGGCCGCAAGCGTCTGCTGATGCTCTCGGTGGTGGGGTTCACGGCGTCTTCCTTTCTCTGCGGTCTCGCGCCGACGCTCGGGACGCTGATTCTCTTCCGCATTCTCCAGGGCGCGACCGGCGGCGCACTCCAGCCGTTGTCGCAGGCCGTGCTCCTCGAAGCGTTCCCACCACACGATCGCGGCAAGGCGATGGGCTTCTGGGGACTCGGGATCGTCGTCGCGCCGATTCTGGGCCCGGTGCTCGGCGGCTGGCTGACCGACAGCTACAGCTGGCGATGGGTCTTCTACATCAACATTCCTGTGGGCATCGCGTCGATCGTCATGACGAAGATGTTCATCTTCGACCCGCCGTACCTGCGCCGCGAGAATCGATCGATCGACTACTGGGGCATCGGGATGCTGGCCCTCGGAATCGGCGCGCTGCAAATCCTGCTGGACAAGGGACAGGAGGAGGACTGGTTCGCATCGAGCTTCATGACGGCGCTCGCCGTCATCAGCGTCGTCTCGCTCGTGACCCTCGTGATCCACGAGCTGACGACGGAGAATCCCGTCGTGGACCTGCGGGTGTTCAAGGCGCGCAGCTACGCCGTCGGCGTCTTTCTGATGACCGTCGTCGGCTTCGTGTTGTACGGCAGCATGGTGCTCCTGCCGATCATGCTGCAGACACTGCTCGGCTACCCGCCGCTGCAGGCCGGTATCGCGATGGCGCCGCGCGGCATCGGATCGTTCTTCATGATGCCGCTGACCGGTCTCATGACCGGACGATTCGACCCGAGGAAGCTCCTGACGGTTGGACTCGCGGTGGGAGGCATTTCGCTGCTCTGGCTGTCGCGGCTGAATCTTGAGGCCGGCTACTGGGACATCTTCTGGCCCCAGCTCATTCAGGGCATCGGCATGTCACTCCTGTTCGTGCCGCTGACGACGGTGGCGATGGATCCCATCCCCCGCGAACGCATGGGCTACGCGACCAGTCTGTTCAACCTGATGCGCAACATCGGCGGCAGCGTCGGCATCGCCATGACGGGCACGATGCTCGCGCGCACCAGCCAGACGACAACGTCCACGCTCGGTGCGCACGTAACGCCGTACGACCCGGCGTCGCAGCAGCTGTTCGCGCAGATGCGCGCGGCGATGATGGCCGCGGGCGCGGATGCCGCGACCGCCACCCAAAGGACCTATGCGCTGCTGTTCGGGATGGTGCAGCGGCAGGCCACGATGGTGGCTTTCGTCGGAATCTTCCAGCTGCTCGGCATCATGTTTCTCGTGCTGATTCCGCTGGTGCTGCTCATGCGGCGACCTCAGTCATCGTCGTCACCGGTCGGCGCGCACTAGCGCGCAGCGGCCTGAAGGAACGAGAAGCGCTCAGGCGAGCGACACGCTCGGCTGAAGCCTTCGCGCTCCTCCAGGCGACGTGTACAATCAACATGTGCGCGGGTTCGTGTGGGCGATCACGCTGATGCTGGTCCAGGCCGACGCCAGTCGGCCGTCGTTCTCGGACTGGCTGACGGCCATTCGCCAGGAAGCGGTCTCGCGGGGTATCCGCCAGGAGATCGTCGACGAAGCGCTCTCGGGAATGGACGAGCCCCTGCCGATCATCCTCGAGCGCGATCGCGCACAGGCCGAAGTCGTCCTCCCCCTCGAGAATTACTTGAGACGAATTCTGACGGCCAAGCGAATCCGCACGGGCCGGGAACGCTACGCCGACCAGCACGAGCTGCTCGACCGGGTCGGTCAGAAGTACGGCGTGCCGCCACGTATCATCGCGGCGATCTGGGGCGTGGAATCGAACTTCGGCAGCTTCAGCGGCGTCCGGCCTACGGTGGCGGCGCTCGCGACGCTCGCCTGGGATCCACGACGCGCGACGTTCTTCCGTGGCGAGCTCTTCGACGCCCTGGAGATCCTCAACCGCGGCGACATCGATCTGGCGGACATGAAGGGATCGTGGGCCGGCGCCATGGGACAGGTGCAGTTCATGCCGTCGAGCTACCTGAAGTTCGCCGAGGACTATGACGGCGACGGCCGAAAAGACATCTGGTCCACGCCCGGCGACGTGTTCGCGTCGATCGCGAACTACCTCAAAGGCCATGGTTGGACGTCGGGTCAGGCATGGGGCCGCGAGGTCGCGATTTCGACCGATGCGCTGCACCACATCCACGGCGACGTGCCCTTCCGGGAAGGCCGCTGCCGCGCCACGCGCGACATGACCGTCGCTCAGCCGCTGACGAAGTGGAGCGAGCTCGGCGTTCGTTTGCCTGGCGGCAAGGCGCTGCCCAGCGGGGAGACGCCGGCCTCCCTGGTTTCGGGTGCGAAACGCCAGTTCCTGGTCTACGGGAATTACGAAGCGCTCCTGGAGTACAACTGCGCGCATTCCTACGCCATCAGCGTCGCGCTGCTCGCCGATGCGATTGCACAGGGTCCGGGCGAGCCGTCGAAACGCCCGGCAGTCAAAGCGCACGCCCACGCCCAGCACTGAGGCGTCACCGAAAGGACAGCGATGGCGACGGCGGAATTCGACACCAAGGGCATCGTGGTCACCTGCCCGTCGTGCGCGCAGAAAAATCGTCTCGCCTACGAACGGCTCGGCGACCCGGTGCGGTGCGGCAAGTGCAAAGAGACGCTCCGCCCGCCTGCGGCGCCGCTCGAAGTGTCATCGGCCGAGGAATTCGACCATCTGATTGCGAACGCGTCGCTTCCCGTCGTCGTCGATTACTGGGCGCCGTGGTGCGGGCCCTGCCGCATGGTCGCGCCAGAGATCGCGAAAGTCGCCGCGAGGCGAGCCGGTCGCGCGGTCGTGGTCAAGGTCAACACCGATCAGGTGCCCGAGCTCGGCGAGCGGTTCGGAATCCGGTCGATCCCGACGCTGGCGGTCTTCGCCGGTGGCCGCGAGGTCACGCGGTTCGTGGGCGCGCGACCCGCCGAAGACATCGAACGCCTCGTGGAACAGGCGGCGGTTCCACATTCGGACTGACATCGGTCATATTCGACGATCGACCCTTCAGACGAGCCATCCAGATGACGCGTGCGCTTCGTGTGCTGCTCTTCCCCACCATCGTGTTCGCGGTCGCCGCCGTCCGGACGCCCGCACAATCCGGATCGGGCGCCTTCGATCTCGAAGAAACGTCGATCGCCGACCTGCAGCGTCGCATGGAGACAGGGCGGGAGACGGCCAGGTCGCTCGTCGAAAAATACTCCGCGCGCATAGACGCGATCGACCGTAAAGGGCCGGCGCTGCACAGCATCATCGAACTGAATCCCGACGCGCTGGCGATCGCGGATCGTCTGGATGCCGAGCGCAAGGCCGGACGTACGCGCGGTCCGCTGCACGGCATCCCCGTCCTCATCAAGGACAACATCGCGACCGCAGACGGGATGATGACGACGGCAGGTTCGCTGGCGCTCGCGGGCTCTCGGCCGCCGAAGGACGCGTTCATCGCGGCGCGCCTTCGTGAAGCCGGGGCGATCATTCTCGCCAAGACCAACCTCAGCGAGTGGGCCAACTTCCGCTCGACGCATTCGACGAGCGGCTGGAGCGGGCGCGGCGGACTGGCGAGAAACCCGTACGCGCTCGATCGCAACACGTCAGGATCCAGCTCCGGATCGGGCGCGGCGATCGCCGCCAATCTTGCGGCCGCCGCCATCGGCACGGAGACGGACGGCTCGATCGTCTCCCCGTCGAACACGAACGGTCTGGTCGGGATCAAGCCGACGCTTGGCCTCCTGAGTCGGGCGGGCATCGTGCCGATCGCTCACAGTCAGGACACGGCCGGTCCGATGACACGGACCGTCGCCGACGCGGCCGCGCTGCTCGGCGCCTTGATGGGTGCGGACCCTGACGACGACGCCACGCGGGACAGCACCACGAAGGGATCGGCCGACTACACACGGTTTCTCGACGTCAACGGGTTGAAAGGCGTGCGCATCGGTGTCGTCAGAAATCGCCTGTTCGGGTCCCACCCCGCGGCCGATCGCATCGCCGAGCGGGCGATCGAGGACATGAAAAAGGCCGGCGCAGTCATCGTCGATCCGGCGAACATCCCGACACTCGGGCAATTCGACGCCACCGAGTTCGACGTGCTGCTCTACGAGTTCAAGACGGACCTGAACAAGTACCTGGGGTGGCTCGGCGCGTCTTCCCCCGTGCATTCATTGAAAGAGATCATCGCATTCAACAATGCGCACGCGAGCGAGGAATTGCAGTACTTCGGTCAGGAAATCATGACGATGGCTGAAGCGAAGGGACCCCTGACCGACGCGAAGTACCGCGCGGCGCTGGCCAAGAACCGTCGGCTGTCGCGCACGATGGGCATCGACGCGGTGATGTCGACGCACAAGCTGGACGCGCTCGTTGCGCCCACCGGCGGGCCGGCCTGGCTGACCGATCTGATCAACGGCGACAGCGGCACGGGCAGCGCGCCCGGGCCGTCAACGATCGCGGCCGTGGCAGGGTATCCACACATCACCGTTCCCGCGGGCTTCGTGCACGGACTTCCGGTCGGGATCTCGTTCCTCGGCCGCGCCTGGAGCGAACCGACGCTGCTGAAGATCGCGTTCGCGTACGAGCAGGCGACCAAGCACCGTCGTCCACCCACGTTCGGCCGGACGGCCAGCGTCGAGTGAGGGCGTCATGAGCCCTACGCCCTCAGCCCTACGCGTGTCAGTCGGTGCTTTGCCAGGCGACGCGGCCCACGAAGAACGGACCCAGCCGCTCGAGATACAGCGAGGTCTGCTGCGTCTTGCGCATCGCCTGCACGATCGCCGACAGCGGGTAGAGATCCTTGCCGATCAACCCGACGACGAAGTCGTTGTCGTCGCGATCGAGCCCGTGGCAGGCGAGTCTGACGTCGTGTGCGTAGTCGGCAACGCCGAACGACATGCCGATCGCGCCGTGTTCCGCCAGAATCACGCGCTGATCCTGGTCCGGCAGCTGCGCGAACTTGCCGCTTCGACGCAACGGGTACCAGACCGCCCACTTCCACAGCGGGTTCAGCACGGTTCTGAGCGGCCGATCGATCAGCACTTCGATCAGATCGGGCTCGTAGCCGATGGCGTAGGTTCGTCCGAGCAGCGTGTACTCGGGCTTCTGAACCAGATGTGAGAAGCCGGGGCCGTTGAGCATCGGCCGTACGCGATCGAGAAAGAAATCCGGATCCTCACTGACGGTCAGCAGCCCGATCCCGCGCGGATCGTTCACGTCTTCATACAGCGCGCCCGAGATCTTCGCGCGCGCGAGCGTGTCCGCCACCGGCTCGGTGTCCAGACAGCCGCCGAACGCAAGAAACTGCATGAACAGCCGGCGGTCCGATCGCTGCGGTTTTCCGTCCTTTGCTCCACCCTTCTCGCTGAGATCGGGTGGCTCGGGTCCGCGACGCGTGTCGGCGCTCATGCTGCGATTATACTCACGCGACCACGATGGCCGACCGCGTTCGCGCCGCCACGCTCGACGATATCGGTGTGCTCGTCCACCATCGCGTCTCGATGTTTCGCGACATGGGTGTTTCCGTGGATCCCACCGCGCTCGAGCCGGCGTTCGCGGACTGGTTGCGGCGGACGATGCCGTCGGGACACTATCGCGCGTGGCTCGTCGAGAGCACGAGGCGTGATGGTCGCGCGCCGGAGATCACGGCCGGCGGGGGGGCGACCATCCTGCCGTGGCCGCCCGGTCCCCGGTATCCCGGCGACAGCCTTGCGTTCGTTTACAACGTGTACACCGAGCCAGGCCATCGGCGTCGCGGTTTGGCGCGCCTCGTCATGCACGCGATCCACGACTGGTGCAGAGCGAACGGCGTCACGTCGCTCGCGCTCAACACGAGCCAGGACGGGCGCCGGCTCTACGAGCGGATGGGATACGCCGAAAGCCCGAGCCCGATGATGTTTTACTCGCTCGCCGACGAGGGCGACGACCCGCCGCGTGGCTGACCGCTTGCCCCGGATTCTTCTCAAGGTATAATCCGTCGGCTGTCTGACCGAAGACGGACCTGTGGGGTCCCCTGACGCCGGACACAACGAGACACGGAGACACGCAAGCATGCCGTTCATCATCACCGACCCCTGCATTGAAACGAAGGACACTGCGTGTGTGGACGTCTGCCCGGTGGATTGCATCCACCCCCGAAAGGATGAACCTGAATTCGCGCAGACGATCATGCTCTACATTCATCCCGAAGAATGCATCGACTGCGGCGCCTGCGTGCCGGCCTGCCCGGTCGCGGCAATCTACGAGAGCATCGACGCCACGCCTGCCCATCAGAAGGATCTCATCGAAGCCAACGCGGTCTACCGCAACGGCGACGCCGATGCCATCGCGAAGGCCGAAGAGATTGCCAAGGCGCACGTCGCCGCGTATCCCGACATCATGGCGGTACCGGCGGCAGAACGGCAGGCTGCTCACGCCAGGTTTTGAAATTTCGGAATGCCGATTTTCGGGTTGGGATTGCGGGTTGCGGATTGATATCGAGGATTGAAATGGCGACGTCAATCGCGCCTCAATCCACAATCAATCCGCAGTCCGCAATCCCCAATCCGCAATGAAGCTGGCGACCTGGAACGTCAACGGGATTCGCGCGCGGCACGGGCAGGTCCAGGACTGGATCGCGCAGGAGCACCCCGACGTCATCTGCCTTCAGGAAATCAAAGCCACCCCTGACCAGATTCCCGAAGCACTCTTCGGCTTCGAGGGGTACTGGTCCTACTGGCATGGCGGGAAGGGCTATTCAGGTGTCGCGCTCCACGTCCGCCGGTCATTCCTACCCGATCGACCTGCCTTCACGCATCCGTCCTTCGACTACGAAAACCGCATCGTCGCCGTCGAGATCGGTGACCTGACCGTCGCGTCGATTTACGTCCCGAATGGCGGCAAGGACTTCCCCGCCAAGATGCGCTTCCTCGAAGCGATGGACGACTACGCGCTGTCGTTCGCGGCAAGCGGCCGGGCCGTCGCGATGCTGGGCGACCTGAACGTGGCACGCACCGAGCGCGACGTGCACCCGAAAGAGCGGAAGCCGCGCGCCATCGGGCAGCTGCCGGAGGAACGGGCGCTGATCGAGCGGATCCTCTCGCGCGGACTGGTCGACCTCGGCCGCGCGTTCGACCCCGACAACGACGGCCTGTTCACGTGGTGGGCGCCCTGGCGCAACCTGCGGCAGCGGAATATCGGCTGGCGGCTGGACTACGCATTCGTCAGCCAGTCGCTCGCCGACCGCGCGAAGTCCTGCGTGGTGCAGAAGGATGTCGGAACGAGCGATCACGCGCCCGTCCTCGCCGTCTTCGACTGACGGGTCGTGGTCCTCGCCGAGTTCTTCAACGCGGCTCGGGCGAAGACACTCCCGGCTTCACATCCACATTGTGATAGACCACGATCTTCCATTCGTCGCCATCTTTTTTCAGAACCTGCAACAGACGAGTGCGAAGTCGTCCATTCGTGTCCACCCGTGTCCCCGGTGGTGGTCCGGCTTTGGAGAACCCCGATACCCAAGTCAGTGTTTCCGCGATCGCCACGTCGGGTCGAATGAACCTGAGCGACACGATTTCCTGTTTCAGGGCGGTGCCGCGGAATTCACCCTTGAAGATGGCTTCGTGTCGGTCTCGAAACTCCTGATGTCCCGTGAAGAACATCCCGCGGATGTTCGTAAAGGTCCCATCCGCCGCGAAATGCTTGGAATAGCCGTCGGTATCCCCTTTGTTCCACGCCGCGACCTCGTTGTCGAGAATCTGGCCAATCGCCTTATCATCCGGGCTGTGCTGGGCGCCGATTTCGCGGCCGAACAACATCAGGCCGAGAATGGCCGCAACGCCGACCACTGCTTGGCTTCCACGTCTAGCGCGCACTCTCAAAAGCGTTTCCATGTTCGTGCTCCGATGTGACCTTACATGAGGGCGCTGGTCACTAGCAACGCTTTCAAGTTCGAGTTGGCCGTCGACCGCCGCCCCACGCGTCGCAGCGCCGCCGGACGAGTCACCGCAAGGTTGGTATTCCGATCTTCAAAGGAGACGAGTCCCGACACACGCCCGGAAGTGGATCTGTGCGATCCTTCTCGTCCGGGCATGTCGGTCATCGTGCAGAAGTACGGCGGCTCGAGCGTCGCGGACGTCGATCGGCTGCGCCGCGTCGCCAATCGGGTCATGCGCACCCGGCGGCTCGGACACGACGTCGTGGTGGTCGTGTCTGCGATGGGCGACACGACCGACGATCTCTTGGCGCTCGCCAAGCGCGTGTCGCCGAATCCGGATCGGCGCGAGCTCGACATGCTGCTCACGGCCGGCGAGCGGATCGCGATGGCGCTCCTGTCGATGGCCATCCGCGAACTCGGCGGCGACGCCATCAGCTTCACCGGCAGTCAATCCGGCATCATCACCAACGATCGACACGTGGATGCGCGGATCATCGAGGTCCGTCCGTTTCGCGTGCAGGACGAACTGGCGCGCGGCAGGATCGTCGTGATTGCCGGCTATCAGGGCATGTCGTACCGCCGCGAAGTGACGACGCTCGGCCGGGGCGGCAGCGACACGACCGCTGTGGCGATGGCTGCGGCACTCGGCGCGGAGTACTGCGAGATCTGCTCGGATGTTGACGGCGTGTATTCGGCGGATCCACGTGTCGTCCCGGCGGCGAAACGGATTGGCGAGCTGTCGTACGAGGAAACGCAGGAGCTCGCGGAGTCCGGCGCCAAGGTCCTGAACGCGCAGGCAGTGGAATTCGCCAAGGAGAACGGCATCGCCATTTACGCCCGCGCCACGGCCGGGCCGTTGCCGGGCGCAGACCCGTCTGCCGACGGAACGGTCGTGCGCAGGTTTCCGCCGCGGGCCCCCGGCGCCGTCGTCGGCGTCTCGAGCGAGCGCGAAGTCTTGATGCTGTCCGCCGAGAGCTCGTCGCCCGTTCTGTCACTGCTCGACGAGATGCGCGTGGCCGGCAAGCAGCTCCAGATCGCCGACGGCCGATTGTCCGTGGTCATCTCGCGCGAGAACCTGCACGACGAGCGCCGGCTCCGGGATCAGCTGTCCGCGCGCCTCGGGGAGACCTGTCGTCTGGTTGACGCCCTCGGCGCCCTCAGCGTGATCGGCGCCGGCATCAACTCGTCATTCGAGAACATCCGGCGTGGCACGTCGGCGCTCGACGCCGCCGGCTTTCCGCATCACGGCACGTCAACATCGTCCTTCCGCATCACGTGGATGGTCGAGCAGGCACGGCTCGACGAAGCCGTGCGGCTGATGCACAGGATCTTTCTCGAAACCCCACAGCGAGTCCCATGACGACTGTCCTCGACCGTTTTCTGCGCTACGTCACGTACGACACGCAGTCTGACGAATCATCGAACTCGTACCCGAGCACGGACAAGCAGCTCGTGCTCCTTCGCGACCTCGCCACCGAGCTTCGCGACCTTGGGCTCACCGACGCGACGATCGACGAACACGGCTACGTGACGGCCACCGTGCCTGCCACGACGAAGAAGGCCGGTGTTCCAACCATCGGCTTCATCGCCCATGTGGACACGTCTCCGGAAATGCCCGGCCGCGACGTCAAGCCGATCGTTCACCGCCACTACGACGGCCGCGATCTCGTGCTGCCTGATGATCCAAGTGCCATCCTCCGGCTCGCGGACACCCCTCCACTCGCCGAGCAGATGGGCAACGATATCGTGACGGCATCAGGCACGACGCTGCTCGGCGCTGACAACAAGGCGGGCGTGGCCGAAATCGTGAGCGCCGCCGCGAACCTCCTGGCGCATCCGGAGATCGCCCACGGCCGGATCCGAATCGGCTTCACACCCGACGAAGAGATCGGTCGCGGGACCAAGCACTTCGACGTGCGCGCGTTCGGCGCCGTGTGCGCATACACGATGGACGGCGGGAGCCGCGGCGAGCTGGAGATCGAAAGCTTCTCGGCTGATGCCGTGACCGTCACGTTCCACGGATTCAACACGCACCCCGGCTATGCCAAGGGGCGGATGGTCAACGCGATCAGGCTGGCGGCGAACTTCATCGATCGACTGCCGCGACACGAGCTGTCTCCGGAAACGACGGCAGGCTACGAGGGGTTCGTCCACCCCTACGTGATGAAGGCGAGCGTCGAACGGACCTCGGTCAAGCTGATCATTCGCGACTTCAAGACGTCGGCGCTGAAGGACAAGGAAGAACTGGTCGAGCGCCTCGCCCGCGACGCGTGCGCGGCGTTCTCCGGCGCCCGCGTCGAAGTCTCCGTCGAAGAACAGTACCGGAACATGCGCGAGGTCCTCGACGGGCAGCCGCACATCGCCGAATACGCGCGCGAGGCGATCCGGCGTACTGGATTGGAGCCGCGGTCGCGGTTGATTCGCGGGGGCACCGACGGATCGCGGCTGTCGTTCATGGGCCTTCCGACGCCGAATTTGTTCGCTGGTGAGCACAATTTTCACTCACGGCTCGAGTGGGTGTCGGTTCAAGATATGGAAAAGGCCGTGGACGTCATCGTCGAGCTCTGTCGGGTCTGGGAAGAACGATCGGCTTGAGGGCCGCCGCCGGCGCCGTGCCGCTCGCGCTCGCCGTGATCACCTGGGCCTGGCCCTGCGGCGCCGCCGACGCACCGCGCGTCGCGACACGCGGCAACGCGTTCATCACGCACAGCGGTGGTGACATCTGGTCAATCGGCAGCGCCGGCATCGAGCTGACCCTGGCGTTCGACTCGTCGCGGACGCTCGCGCCTGCCGCGGTCGTGAACCAGGACGGCGGGCGGTCGTTGACGGTGGGTACCGAGCCCGACGTCAGCATCACCATAGCCGGGGAGCGCGTCGTGCTCGGCAATAGCGGGCCGACGGCGTTCACCGGAGCAGCCGTTCAAGCGACCGACACCGGCGTGCGACTCGACTTCGTGTTCGAACATCGCGCGCAGCGCCTCCGCATCGTTCGAAGCTACGCGGCGTATCCCGATACGCCCACGATCGAGACATGGACGAGAATCGAATCGAGCTCGAGTCAGGCGATCCCCGTCACCGGACTCATTGGGTGGCAACTGGCCATCCCGCCGGGCTCGGTACGGTGGCTGGGCGGACTCCGCGGCGATTCGGCCGACACGCACGATCTTGGCGCGTTCTCATTCGACGACCGCGTTCTCGAGCCGGGCGAGCGGGTGGAGATTGGCGGTACCCGGCGCTCGACGGAAGACTTTCTGCCCTTCTTCGTCGTGCAGGGAGACCGCGATCGCTTTTTCGGCGGCCTGATGTGGTCGGGCGGCTGGCGGCTTTCCTTCGAGCGCCGGGATGAATCGCTGCGGATCGCCGCGCATTTTCCGGACGTCGTCACGTCGGTCAGCCAGCAGGTGCCGCTCGAAGTGCCTCATACCTTCTTCGGGACGGTACGACGCGACCAGGAAGTGGCCGATGCCGTCCGGACTTTCATCGTCAACGGGATCCGAAGCGGCCGTCCGCTCCAGCCTCATGTCACGTACAACACCTGGTATCAGTACGGCACCACGATCCGCGAAGATGCGGTCGTCGCCGAGATGGATCGAGCGGCCTCTCTGGGCGTCGAGTTGTTCGTGCTCGACGCGGGCTGGTGGGTCGGTGCGGGCCTCGACGGCGACTTCGATTTCGATTCGGGCCTCGGCTCCTGGGCCGAGGATCTGAACCGGTTTCCCTCGAGCCTGCCGAGCCTTGCCGACTACGCGCACGGGCTCGGGATGAAATTCGGGCTCTGGGTCGAACCGGTTCGCATCGCGCTGTCGACGGTGAACCGCGCCGGCATGGCACGCGAGGCGTGGCTGGCGACCGCAGACCACGCCTACGGATCGTCGACGAACGCACAGATCTGCCTCGCCCGGGACGATGCGCGCCAGTGGGTGCTTCAGCAGGTGACCGGTCTCGTTACCCGCGTGCGGCCTGACTATCTGAAATGGGACAACAACCTCTGGATCAATTGCGATCGCGACGGCCATGGCCATGGCGCCGCTGACGGCAACTTCACGCACGTGCGCGCGCTCTACACAATCCTGAAGACGCTGCGCGAACGGTTCCCGGATCTGCTGATCGAGAACTCGTCCGGCGGCGGCAACCTCCTCGACTTCGGGATGCTCGCGTACACCGACGTCGGCTGGATGGACGACCGGACAACACCCGGTTCGCACGTCCGTCACAACCTCGAGGGCATCAGCGCAGCCCTGCCACCGGCGTACCTGCTCTCATTCGTCATGGACGGCGACAACGAGCCGCTCTCCGGCAACGACGATCTCGCGTTGATGGTTCGCAGCCGCTCACCAGGCGTGCTCGGCCTGGCGTATCGCGCGGACGACGTCGGCGACGACACGGGCGCCGCGCTGATGCAGCACATCGCCGATTACAAAGGCATCCGCGACGTGGTCTCGAACGCAGGCGCCACTCTGCTGACCGACCAGGCGCCGGTGGATGAACTCGCGTGGGATGCGTTTCAGGAACTGGCCGCGGACGGAAGCCAGGCGATCCTCTTTGCCTTCAAAGGCAATGCGGACGAAGGCACGCTGATCGTCCGGCCGCGCGGTCTTCAGGCCGACGCCAACTACGATGTCCGCTCGCTCGACGTCGGTCCGCTCGGGTCTTCGAGCGGCGACACGCTGATGCGGGACGGGATCGGTATCGTCCACGCCGGCACGTCACGCGCGCATGTCGTCATCCTGACCAGGCAATAGCCGTCGCGCGTCAGGGCTTGCACTCGGGCGACACGGCACGCGGACGCCGCTCGTTCCATTTCTCGACGATGCGTCGGAGCTCGGCGATGGGCTGCGGGTTGTCGTCCACCTGCAGGCGCAGCACCGTGTCGTTGTGCAGCCACACGCCGCAGCTCTTCTTCACGATGACCAGCGCCGCCGACTGCTGGCCGCGTGTGTCGCCGCCGCCGGCCTGGCCGCCTTCGAGTGCGGCCACGAGCCGCTGCGACAAGTGCCCCGTCGTGGATTCGAATCGCTCCACCATGTTGGCGACGACCTGTGGCCCGGCGAGGATGTTCCCCTGGGCCGTGCAGTACTTGCCACCCTTCTGGCCGGCCCATGTGCTCGCCTTGGGACCGGTGAACGCGGCGTGCTCTCCCTTCAGGTTCATCACCGCAAATTGACGGCCCTGCTTCGTCCAGTTGTCCGGCAGCGGATCCGAATCCCTTTCCCAGATCTGTTTGATGATCGCGTCCGGCGACAGGCCCTGCGCGAGGAGCGCGAGCGCCTGCGGACCATACGACACGTCCACGATCGCCTGCGTTGCGGCGACGCCGACGTTGGCATCCGCCCAGAGAACGCCGTTGCCGACGGAAAACACGCGCGACTGCACTGCGGCGCCGACCTCGCCCGTTGCCGGGTCGTAGCCGAGAATCGAGAACGTGCCGGTGTCCCACAGGAGCTCCCGGTCGGATTGCGCGCCGAGACTCACGGTGACGGCGACAGCAACTAACAACCAACAACCGCGAACGACCATCAGCAACCTCCTCCAAACGCATTGACGACGGCCTCGACGCGATCCTTCTTCACGTCGACGACCACGTAGCGTTCGTGGTCCCATCCGGAGTACTGAACGATCCAGAACGTGCGCTCTCTGGTTCGGACCGCTCCGAGTGGAAGCATATAGCTCGCGCCGTACTTGTCACAGCCGAGCAGGTCCACCGCCATGTCCAGCCATTTCACGTTGCCGCCATCCTTGACGAACCATCCCGTTCCGAACGCAATCGCCGTACACCCCTCGTCGCCCATCCTTCGATAGAGGCGGCTCGACTCGACGTAGAACGCGCGGGGATTGCCACCGAAGGCGTACATCGCTTCAATTGACGGATCGACGGACTCGCGGACCCGTCGGGGGATCGGATGTCCGTAACGTCGATCGACTTCGAGCTCGGCGAGGTTGAATCGCTTACGCAGGTCTTCGGGAGGAAGCAACGGAACCGGGGCGGTGACGATTTCGATCGCCTCGATCGTCCTGGCTGGTGAAACCGCAAGGCCGTCCTTCGGATACGGCCGCTCGCCCGGCGACGGGGGGGGTTGGATGCTGCGGTAGTCCGTTCTGAGCGCCACCTGTCGCGAGCAATGGGCATCGACCCAGTCAGGCTGCGTGACATGGACCGTCATCGCTCCGTCAGATGTCCAGAGCTGCCAGTCCGGAGAGGGCGGATCGTTGGCCCACCATTTCCTCGGCACGCTCCCGAGATTGATGGGCACCATGAGATCTCTCGTCGGAGGGGGCCAGGCGTTGTTCCAGTGTTTACCGTCGAACGCGGCAAACGGAATCAACACACCGTCCCGGCGCATGACGCCGAGCGTGAACACGTCGCGTGGCTGCGCAGAAACCGAGATGACCGAAAGGGCGGCCAACAGCGCGAGCGCGGGAAGCGCCTTCGACATGCGGGTGACGACCGACGGAGCGCTGGGCTGACGGCTTCGCGCGTGAAGGTCCGTGCGGAACGCGATCACTCGATCGCGTTCCGCACGCTGCGGCGCTACGGCCTCTGACCGGCGGTGTTGGACTGCTTGACCGGATCGATGCTGAAGGTCAGACCGGTGAACATCATCTCTTCCCAGGTCTGATCGCCCCACCAGACATCCTTGGTGGCGTCCGGATTCGACTTATTGGCGGTCGAGTTGTCGTACCACGCGGTCGCGTGGAGCTTCGTCCCTTTCGGGAACTTCAGCGGTTGCGCGAACACGTAGTCGGTCTGCCAATTGAAGTCGTACCCCGGCACCGACAGGATGGTTTCCTTCTTGCCGTCCGGATACGTGACGTCGTAGATCCACCGCTTCCCTCGCACGTGCGTGTGCGGCAGCATGCTCCACATCGTGACGTCCTGCCCGAGCGTCATTTCGGCATCGACCTTGTGATTGCTCGCGCCGGCCGGAATGTGCAGGGCGCCGTTGGCGAGCGAGGCCCAGCGAAGCTGCGTGGCTGGTGCGCTCCTCGCGTACCGGACGCCGATGCGCGTGCGATCCGTGCTGGCCTTCCCGTACGTCGTGTAGTGCATCTGGAAGACGAGCGTCGTGCCGGCCGGCAGCTTCATCGCCGTGCCTTCCTGATAGACGCGGATGAACTGTCCCGGCGCGAAGCCGCCGACCGCGGGACCCAGACGGACGGGCGGCCGATCGTTTGGACCCACCGGCTTGCGCTGCTCGGGCGGAAGCGGACGCCCACCTGTCTGGCCGGCCGGAATCTCCATGTTGGGCGCGAAGTCGAACAACGGTGCGGGCCGCGGGCCGGCCGCGGCCTGTGCGGACGGCGCCGGCGGCGTCGGCGGCGCGGGCGTCCGCGCGTAGACAATCACGTGATGGACCGCTTTGGGATCGCCGGGCTTGACTTCGAACGCCTGCACCCAGCGATCCTCGGTCAGATGCGTGGGAATCTCCAGATACTGATAGACGATCTCGCCCGTCGCCGGGATCGGATAGTCTTCCTGCATCGAGAAAATCTCGTCCGGTTGACCGATCGTCCAGCCGTTGAGATACACGGGCTGCGGCGGGAGATCGGACGCCATGCCTTCGGGAGCGCCGGCGGCAATCCACTTGGCGATGGTGGTCTTGTCGGCCTCACTCAGCCGGCGGTCATTCAGGAAGTGCCCGTACGCCGGGTCTGCGTGCCAGGGCGGCATGCTGCCGTTGGCGACCTTCGTGCCAATCGACCGCACCCACGGGCGCGCGTCCTGAAACGTCAGCAGCGACATCGGCGCGATTTCGCCAGGCCGGTGACAACTCGTGCAGTTCTTGTAGAGGATTGGCGCGACATCCTTGTTGAACGTTACCGAGGCCGCGCCGCCCGTCGGAGCCTGCGCCGTCAGTTGGATGGCGCCCAGCGCGCACAGCGAAACGGCCGCCAACGTGTGTCGAATCGTCATCCGAGAAACTCCTGTCATAGACCGGTGGGGGATCGTTAGATGGTACGGGTGGGACGCGGCCGAGGTCAAGGAAGTTCCATCGGACGCGGGTCGCAGTGGTAGGGTTCTTGCTCGGTCACGGCGGTTGTGGAGGAGGTTACCCAGAATGCGTGCAGCGATTCTCATCGGTGTGGTGACCGTCGGGCTGGCATCCGCCGCGCAGTCCTTCGACCTGTCGGCGTCGGAAACCAAACGAATTCAGGAAGCGGCGGTGGTGCTGAAGGAAATCCATGCCGCACCGGACAAGGACATTCCACAGGATCTGTGGGACAAGGCGGCGTGCGTCATGGTCGTGCCGTCGCTCAAGAAGGCCGCCTTCGTCTTCGGCGGCGAATACGGCAAGGGCCTCATGAGCTGCCGCCATGCGGGTGTGTGGACCGCACCTGTGTTCATGCTCGTGGGCAAGGGCAGCTGGGGTCTCCAGATCGGCGCGCAGTCGATCGACCTGGTCCTGCTCGTCATGAACGAGTCGGGCATGCAGAAGCTCCTGAAGAACAAGGTGTCGCTCGGCGCCGAGGCCTCGGTCGCCGCGGGGCCCGTCGGCCGCGACGCGCGCGCGGCAACCGACGCGCAGATGAAAGCGGAAATCCTCGCCTACTCGAGGACTCAGGGCCTCTTCGCCGGCATCAACCTTTCGGGAGGGGTCGTCAAGACCGACGAGGATGGCACGGCCGACCTCTACGGGCCGACCACGTCCGCTGCGAGCGTTGTCGGCGACGGGACGGTCGCGCCGCCAGCCGTGACCGAGCCGTTCATGCGTACCCTGAAACGAACCATGTGACGGACGACCACGGAGTCGTCTATCCTATCGGGGATGAAGCGAGCGCTGGCGTTCTCCGCGCTGATCGCGCTGGCTCATCCCGCCTCCTCGCAGGAGCCGAGCTTCAGGTCCTCGTCGAGCGAGCTGGTGGTCCTCCCGGTTCTGGTGACGGATCGCCCAGAACACTACGTCACCGACCTCGCGCCCGAGCATTTCGCGGTATACGACAACGGACGTCGCGTCACGGTGGAATTCTTCAGCGCCGAGGACACGCCGGTCACGGTCGGGCTCGTCATCGACTCGAGCAGCAGCATGCGGCACAAGCTCGCCGACGTCGTCGCCGGGGCGTCGGCCTTCGCCAGGACGAGCAATCAGGACGACGAGTTCTTCGCCCTGTCGTTCAACGACGAGGTGCGTGAGGTCACGCCGGACGCCGCGTTCGTCACGGGGCGCGATCAGCCCGCCCTGAATCGGGCCTTGACGTCACTCGTGGCGGAGGGCCGGACGTCGATGTACGACGCGCTCATCCAGGGACTCAGGCGTCTGAAGGCCGGAACCCGTCCGCGCCACGCCCTCGTGCTCGTCAGCGATGGTGGTGACAACACCAGTTCGGCGACGCTGGATCAGGTGCTCGCGGCCGCACGGGCAGCAAACGCGGCCATCTACACGATCGGTCTCTTCGACGACTTCGATCTGGAAAAGAACCCGAAGGTGCTGAAGGCGCTTGCGGAAGCGACCGGCGGTGAGCGGTTTCTGCCGCGCACCACGGGCGCACTGGTGCAGATCTGTCAGCAGATCGCGCGTGAGATTCGACAGGGCTACACGCTGGCGTACGTCCCGCCGGATCGCGATGGCGCGTTCCATCGCGTCAAGGTCGAGGCAACGGGAACCGGCGGCCGGAAGCTCACCGTCAGGACGCGGCCGGGTTATTTTGCCGCGCGGGAGACCGCGGACCGCTCGGCCGAATCGGATCGGCGCCGCGGCCCGCCCAGGTAGGAACGCTTAGAACGTGACGCCGACGCCAATCGAGGCGCGCACGGTGCTGATGCCCGAGTCGTTCTCGATGGCGCTCTTCGACATGACGTATCCGTAGCGGAACGAGCCGTCGACGAAGTAGCGCTTGCCGAACAGATAAGTGACGCCCCCACCGAACATGAAGAACCCTTTGTTTTCCGTGCCGTCCAGGTCCGAGCCGGTCGCGATTCCTAGCGACTCGGGCGGCACCGCCGTCCCGTTCACGAAAAACGTCGTCTGCGCCGTCACGCTGGCGCCGCCGAAACCCAGAATCGCGTAGGGGTGCACGGTTCCCAGCGTGACGTCCGGCGTGTACCGCACGCCGAAGTCGTAGTAGGTGATCTTGTAGCTCGCGTCGGCGGTCGCGCCGACGGCATCTGCGACAATCTTGGCTTTCGCGTCGAGGGCACTGGTGCCGACGTTCCCCTGGTGTCCGACTTCAGCGAACACCGCAAACGGACCATTAATCCGATAGCCGGCCTCGCCGCCGTAGAACCCCGACGACTTGTGGCCGAGCGAAGCGCCGGTGTCGAACTCGACGTAGAACTTGGAGGTGTCCGACGCGCCAGGCGTCTGGGCTTGGCCGCGAGCCGCGAGGGCAAGCAGACCAAACAGGACACATGACACAACACGAGCCAAACGCATCATCTATACGCCTCCGTACCTTGGGTTTCTCCGTCCGGAATACCTGTCGCGGAAAGCTGGGAACCTCCGCAGAGCGAGGAGAGAGCCAGAGTATACCACCTCCGTGATACTCTGAGTTGCCCCCGCATGAGCGAGCACGACGCCATTTTCGAAACCACGACCGAACCCGTCGGCGTCGTCAGTCCAACAGACGTCGAGCGACCTGATTCGGACGGGGTGACAACCCCGGCCGCCGTCGCCGCGGTTGTTCCTCCGGTGCCACTGCCCGTCACCGAGCCCGCTCGTGTCGAACGACCGAGCGCGTGGACACGGATGTGGGACGAGCTGATGTCAGGTGTGCAGACGCTGGTCTCGGCGGCGGTCTACGCGACGCTCATCGTGACCTTCGGCTTTCAGGTGGCGCGTGTCGATGGGCTGAGCATGGCGCCCACGCTCGAAGATCACGATCGGCTGATCGTGAACAAGCTCGTCTACGAGCTCGGCGATCCCCGGCCCGGCGACATCGTGATGCTGTACTACCCGCTCAACCCCGAGAAGATGTTCGTGAAGCGGGTGATCGCCAAGGAAAGCGACACCGTACGCATCGTCGACGGACGGGTCTACGTGAACGATATCCCCCTCCACGACGACTACGTGCCTGCCGAGTTCCGCAGTCACGACGACTGGGGACCGCAGGTCGTGCAGCAGGGCTACTACTTCGTCATGGGCGACCACCGGAACAACAGCTCCGACAGCCGCCATTGGGGACCCGTGCCCAAGAAGTACATCGTCGGCAAGGTCAAGGTCCGCTGGTGGCCGCTTCAGGACGCTAGGATATTCTGACCAAGTCTCAACTCTGAGACTTGAGACCTGAGAGATGTTCGTCTCTCAGCTTGAACTTCTGTATTTTTCCTGACGCCGTCATCGGAAAGCCGCTGACGAACCGGACATACTTCGGCACCTTGAATTTCGCCAGGCTTTCCGCACAGAAGACCACGAGCCCGTCGGCGAGTCCGGCGGTGTTCGATGTGGCGCCCTCGTCGCGCAGACGCACAGCCGCAGCCACGACTTCCCCGAAGAATTCATCGGGCAGCCCGTAGACGTACGCGTCGGCGACCGCCGGATGCTCGCGAAGGCGATCCTCGATTTCCTTCGGCGCGATGTTCTCGCCGCCGCGGATGATCAGGTCTTTGATGCGGCCGGTGATGCGCACGTAGCCTGCATTGTCGATGCTGGCTTCGTCTCCCGTGTGCAGCCAGCCGTCAGTATCGATGGCGGTCCGCGTCGCGTCGGGATTGTTGTAGTAGCCCTTCATGACGTTGTAGCCGCGGCAGCACAGTTCGCCTTTGCCGCCGGCGGGCAGTTCCCCGCCGGTCGCCGGATCGACGATCTTGACCTCGAGTTCCGGGAGAACGATCCCGACGGTTCCCGATCGCTGAGCGATCGAGCAGTCGCGGGGTGTCATCGTGATGCCCGGCGACGATTCCGTCATGCCGTACGCGATGGTGATTTCAGGGATGTGCATCTCGGTCATCACGCGACGCATCAGCGGCTCGGGACACAGCGACCCCGCCATGACGCCCGTCCTGAGCGAGGTCAGGTCGAACGTCTTGAAGTCCGGGCACTCCAGTTCCGCGATGAACATCGTCGGGACGCCGTAGAGCGCGGTGCAGCGCTCGCGATGCACGGTTTCGAGGACCGCGCGGGGGTCGAACGCCTCGATGGGACAGAGCGCGGCGCCGTGGGTGAAGGCACCCAGCACGCCGATCACGCAGCCGAAACAGTGAAACAGCGGCACGCACAGGCAGAGTCGATCCGCCGGCGTGAAGCCGAGTAGACCGCCGAGCGCGTTCCCGTTGTTGACGATGTTGCGGCTGGAGAGCATGACGCCCTTGGGAAAACCGGTCGTCCCGGACGTGTACTGCATGTTGATGACGGCGTCGGGATCGATCGCGGCGGCGAGCTCGTCCAGCGTCGAGTCGGGCACGCGCGAGGCGACGTGCCGCAGCTCCTCGTACGGCATCATCCCCGCCGGCGTGTTCGCCCCTATATAGATGATGCGCTCGAGCGTCGGGATCCTGCCGGTCGTGGCGCCCGCGTGCTGGAGCTCCGCCACGTAGTCGAGATCGCGGAAGCCCGCGATCGTGACGAGCGTCGCCGCCTCGCTCTGGCGCAGCACGTACTCGATGTCGCGCGCGCGCAAGAGCGTGTTGGCCGTAACCAGGATCGCGCCGATTTTCGCGAGTGCGAACTGCAGCACGATCCATTCGGGCACATTCGTCGCCCATACGACGACGCGGTCGCCGCGCGCGACGCCGGCCGCCACGAGGCCGCGCGCAATCGTGCGGGCTTCGTGCTCGAGCGCGTCAAAAGTGTAACGGGGTTCGTTGGCGTAGAGCAGCGCAGCGTTGCGCGGGATCGCACGCGCGAGACGCGTGAGCAATTCACCCACGGCGACGTCACGATAGGGCGGCTGATGCACGCGCGAATTGTGACATATACTGGATAATTCATGGGTCCGTGTGCCGTGTTGATTGGTGGAGCCGAAGTTCTGCCGGCTCTGAAGGAACGGGCGTCCGACTTCGACGGAGAGCTGCTGGCATTCACCGACGCGGACGCGCTCATCGCGCTGGAAGTCATCACCAAACGTCGGCCCGGCGTCGTCGCTCTCGAGCAGGTGTTCGCGTCAACGCCGCGCGGTACGGCGCTCATCAACCGCATCAAGGCCGACCCCTCGCTCGACCACGCCGAGATTCGCGTCATCGCGCACGACAGCAACTACTCACGCGTGCTGCCGCGAGGCGGTTCGTCCGGCGCCGGATCGTCGTCGTCGGGCGGCGGCACCGCGACCGCGGCGTCGGTGGCGGCGCAGACGCCAACGCTCGACCAGCGCGGCACCCGCCGGGCGCCGCGCCATCGGATCAAGGGCAAAGTCGAGATTCTCGTGGACGGGAACGTGGCGACGCTCGTGGACCTGTCGATCATCGGCGCGCAGGTGGTCTCGCCCACCATCCTCAAGCCGAATCAGCGCGTGCGCATGGCGCTCAACGACGACCTGGGCAACGTCCGGTTCAACGCCGCCGTGGCGTGGGCGTCATTCGAGATTCCGCCAAACAGCGGCCCCCGCTACCGGGCGGGCCTCGCCTTCGTCGATGCGGACGCCCCCGCGGTCGACGCCTTCTGCATCAGACATCGGCTGCACTGAAGAGCAGCGCCTCGTCCCTCACGATCGTATGGTCGCGCTCCGATCCGGTGGAGACAATCGACGCGCGCACGCCGGAGACTTCCTCGAGCCGCGCGATATAGCGACGCGCGGCGTCCGGCAGCGCGTCGAACCGGCGGACGCCCTTGGTGGGCGCGGACCAGCCGGGCAGAGACTCGTACACCGGTTCGCACTGCGCGAGCTGACCGATATCCGACGGGAAATCGGTCAGCGTCCGGCCGCCGAATCGATAGGCGGTGCAGATGTCGATGTGATCGAGGCCGTCCAGCACGTCGAGCTTCGTGAGCGCGAGGCCGTCGAGACCGTTGATTCTCGTCGCGTACCGCACGGCCACGGCGTCGTACCATCCGCAGCGTCGCGGGCGGCCGGTGACGGCGCCGTACTCGCTGCCCGTCTCCCGCAGCCGGTTGCCCATCTCGCCAAACAGTTCCGTCGGAAACGGACCTTCGCCAACGCGGGTCGCATACGCCTTCGCGACGCCGAGCACGCGGCCGATCGCCTTGGGCGGAATGCCCAGCCCTGTGCACACGCCGCCAATCGACGCGTTGGACGAGGTGACGTACGGATAGGTCCCGTGGTCGACGTCGAGCAGCGTGCCCTGCGCTCCCTCGAACAGGATCGCCTGCCCGCTCTTCGTGGCGACGTCGAGCATGACAGACACGTCGCGGACCATCGGCCGCATGCGCTCCGCGTGCTCGAGCAACTGCGCGAGCACGACGTTCCAGTCCATCGTGCTGTCCTGGACGAGGCGATTCCTCGCCGTGACGTTGTCGCGGACGTTCTGCTCGAGACCCGTCGCGTCCGCGAGGTCTCCGACCCTGATCCCGCGCCGCGCGATCTTGTCTTCGTACGCGGGGCCGATCCCGCGCGACGTCGTGCCGATCTTCCGCTCACCGCGGCGGGCTTCCGACAGCAGGTCGAGGTCGCGGTGATACGGCAGAATGAGGTGGGCCTTGTCGCTCACGACGATGCGGTTGCGAGTGTCGATGCCGTTCCTCGCCAGCTCGTCGATTTCAGCGAAGAGCGCCTGCGGATCGATCACGACGCCGTTGCCGATGACGCACGTCACGCCGGGGTGAAGGATGCCTGACGGGATCAGCCGCAGGATGAACTTCGCGCCGTTGACGTAGACGGTGTGGCCGGCGTTGTGTCCGCCCTGGTAGCGCGCCACCAGCGAAAACTGCGGCGTCAACAAGTCGACGATCTTGCCCTTGCCCTCGTCGCCCCACTGGGCGCCCAGCACTGCGAGATTCATAGGAAGTAAGATTCTACTTCGAGCCACACCGCCATGATTGACCTTGACGGATCGTCCCTCACGCTCGACGCCCTCGTCGCCATCGCCGACGCGGGCGAGCGTGTGGAAATCGCACCGTCGGCCCGCGCACGCGTCACTCGCCTCGCGCGCTGTGGTCGAGCGCCACGCCGGCGGCGACGAGCCGGCGTACGGCATCAACACGGGCTTCGGGTCGTTTGCCGAGATCAAGATCGCGCCAGAGGCGCTCGGCGCGCTGCAGTTGAACCTGCTTCGCAGCCACGCCGCTGGTGTCGGCCATCCACTGCCGGCGCGCACGGTCCGCGCGATCATGGCGCTCCGCGCGAACGTGCTGGCCAAGGGATTTTCGGGCATCGGCCTCGACACGCTCGAGGCGCTGATTGCGCTCGTGAACGCGCGCGTCCATCCGTGCGTCCCGTCACGCGGATCGGTGGGCGCGAGCGGCGATCTGGCGCCACTGGCTCACCTCTCGCTCGTTCTCATCGGCGAGGGCGAGGTCCTCGACGCCGACGGCTGCGCGCGCGGCCGGTCGGGGCGGGACGCGCTCGCGCGCGCCGGACTTGCACCGGTCGTGCTGGGCGCGAAGGAAGGGCTCGCCCTCATCAACGGCACACAGCCGTCAACGGCCGTGCTCGCGTTGGCCCTGGCGGACGCGCAGACGCTCGTCCGGGCGGCGGACGTCGTCGCCGCGCTGTCCATCGACGCGCTGCGCGGATCGATCCATCCCTTCGAGGCGCGGATCCACGAGGCCCGGCCGTTCGCAGGACAGCTGGCATCCGCCTCCAACATCGACGCGCTGATGCGCGAGAGCGGCATCAACAAGTCACACGAATTCTGCGGCAGGGTTCAGGACGCTTATTCGCTGCGCTGCGCGGCGCAGGTCCACGGCGCCGTCCGAGAAGCGCTGCGGTTCGTCCACGAAACCATCGACGTCGAAGCCAACAGCGCGACCGACAACCCCATGGTGTTCGCGGATACCGGCGAGATCGTGTCGGGCGGCAACTTCCACGGCGCGCCGATCGCCATCGCCGCCGACCTGCTGGCGGCTGCGATCGTGCCGCTGGCGACGATCAGCGAGCGGCGGACCGATCGCCTCGTCGATCCGGTGCTCAGCGGCCTGCCGGCGTTCCTGACGCGCGAAGGCGGAGTGAACTCCGGGTTGATGCTCGCCCAGGTCACGGCGGCGGCAGTCGCCTCGGAGCTCAAATCCCTTGCGCATCCGGCCGGCGTCGACACGATCCCGACGTCCGCCAACAAGGAAGACCACGTCAGCATGAGCATGACAGCCGCACTGAAGGCCGAATGCGCCGTGTCGCGCGCACGCGAGGTCATCGCGATCGAGCTGATGTGCGCGTGCCAGGCGATCGATCTGCTCGCGCCGCTCACCACCTCGGCGCCGCTCGCGCGCGTGCACGCGCTCGTCCGATCGCGTGTGCCGACGCTCGAGGTCGACCGCCCGCCGGCGCCCGATATCGTCGCGATGACGGAACTGATCGCGTCACGCGCGGTCGAGAACGCGTGCGGCATCCGAGTCAAGTAAAAAATATTTCGTTTTTCAAATTGACAACGTTCGCGCCGCTTCTTAAGGTCTAGCTTTCCTGCCCATGGCGACCGCGACCCGCATCATTCGAGCACCGAGAGGGACGGCGCTGACCTGCAAGGGCTGGCCGCAGGAAGCCGCGCTCCGGATGCTGATGAACAATCTCGATCCGGACGTCGCCGAACGGCCGGAAGATCTGGTGGTGTACGGCGGGGCCGGCAAGGCGGCGCGAAGCTGGCCGGCGTTCGACGCCATCGTGCGAGCGCTGACGACGCTCGAGCACGACGAGACGCTGCTCATCCAGTCCGGTAAGCCGGTCGGCGTCTTTCAGACCCATCCCGGCGCGCCGCGAGTGCTGATCGTCAACGCGATGCTCGTGCCGGCCTGGGCGACCTGGGACAACTTCCGCGAGCTCGAGCACCGCGGTCTGACGATGTACGGACAGATGACGGCCGGCAGCTGGATCTACATCGGCAGCCAGGGCATCGTGCAGGGCACCTACGAAACCCTCGCCGCAGTCGGCAGAAAACACTTCGGCGGATCGCTCGCGGGCCGGCTCGTCGTGACGGCCGGTCTGGGTGGGATGGGTGGGGCCCAGCCCCTGGCCGCGACGATGAACGGGGCGGCGGCACTCGTCATCGAAGTGGACCCGCAGCGGATTGCCCGGCGGCTGGCCACGGGGTACCTCGACGAATCCACCGACAGCCTCGACGACGCCCTGCGTCGCGTGCAGCAGTGGACGCGAGATGGCGTCGCGCGATCGGTCGGCCTCCAGGCGAACGCCGCCGATGTCCTGCCGGCCCTCGTCGCGCGCGGCATGACGCCCGACATCCTCACCGACCAGACCTCCGCGCACGACGCACTGAACGGGTACGTTCCGAACGGCATGCGACTTGACGACGCTGTGCGGCTGCGCGAGCGGAATCCTCAGGAGTACATCGCGCGATCGATGGCGGCCATGGCCGCGCAGGTGCGGGCCATGCTCGCCCTGCAGCAGCGCGGCGCCATCACGTTCGACTACGGCAACAACATCCGCGCGCAGGCCCAGCAGGGCGGCGTCGCCAACGCATTCGACATCCCCGGGTTCGTGCCCGAGTACATCCGGCCGCTCTTCTGCGAAGGCAAGGGGCCGTTCCGATGGGCGGCGCTTTCCGGCGATCCGGAAGACATCCGCGTCACCGACGACGCGGCACTCGAAATGTTCGGGCACGACGACGCGCTCGTGCGGTGGCTGCTCCTGGCGCGCACACGCGTCGCGTTCCAGGGTCTGCCGGCGCGGATTCTGTGGCTCGGATACGGCGAGCGCGCGCGCTTCGGTCTGCGCATCAATGAGCTGGTGCGCGAGGGCCGCATCAAGGCGCCCATCGTGATCGGCCGCGACCACCTGGACACCGGATCGGTCGCGTCCCCCAACCGCGAAACCGAGGGCATGCGCGACGGCAGCGACGCGATTGCCGACTGGCCGATCCTGAACGCACTGCTCAACGCGTCGAGCGGCGCGACGTGGGTGTCCGTCCATCACGGCGGCGGCGTGGGCATCGGCTACTCCCTGCACGCCGGCATGGTCATCGTCGCCGACGGCACGAGCGACGCGGACGAACGGCTCGAGCGCGTGCTGTCCTGCGATCCCGGCATCGGCGTCCTTCGTCATGCCGATGCGGGGTACCCGGACGCGATCGCGACGGCGGAACGAGAAGGTTTGCGAATCCCGATGCGTGAGGCAGGCGAATGCTGACTGTGCGAGCGACCCTGACGCGCCGTGTGAACGCGGCGCTCGAAGCGTCACCGTCCCGCATCCCGGTGCTCCTGGGCGGATGCGGGACCGGGCGGACCACGCTCCTGCAGCAGCTGCGCGAGCGGATCGGCCGGACCTCGGCGCAGTACATCGACGTCGAACGCACCGCCACGACGCCTGAACGCTGGCTGCGAGCCATCGTCGCGACGTCCCCGTTCCCCGCTCAGGATCTCACGCGCACCGGCGCGCGGCCGTCGTTCGACGCCGCGATGGAGTTCCTCACGCGTGGGCGGACGTCGGCCAGCGAGCCCGCGACCTTCCTGCTCGACGAGTTTCTCGAACTGCGAACGTTCGAGAGTTTTCCGGGATTGCGGCGTGTGCTGCACGACTTCATCGATGGCCTCACGGCCAGCGGAAACCGCTTCGTGCTGAGCAGCCGGTACGTCGCGCGTTCGCTGCGTTTGCTGCGCGATCGGCCCGCGCGGTTCGAAGTCATCCCGATGCCGCCGCTGAGCGTCGAAGACACGCTCGACATCCTCGGCCCTGCTCCCGGTGTCGCCCCCAACGACGCCGAGTACCTGGCGCGGACGGTCCAGGGTCTCGTCGACGGACGGCCGGTATACGTCGCCGCGCTGGCCGAAGAGCTGACCGCGACTCGCGAACGGGGACGACCGGGCAGCACCGTCAGCGATCCGATCAGCGCCCTCGCCGCCCTCATGGCGCCGCGAGGCGCGTTGTCCAGGCAGTGCACCTTCTGTTACGAGCTGCGGCTTCACCGCGCCCGCGGCTACGGGGCGCTCAAGGCCATCCTTGAAATCCTGGCGGAGGAAGAAGGGCTGACGCTGACCGAAATCTCTCACCGGCTGCAGCGGACGCCCGGATCGACGAAGGATTATCTGTCCTGGCTCGAGGACGTGGATCTCGTCGCGTCGCATCAGAAACGCTACAGCTTCACCGACCCGCTGCTGCGCGTGTGGGTCCGCCTGCACTGCCGCGCCTCCGCCCCGACCGACGACGATCTCGCACGCGAAGTCCATCGCTACGCGCTGCCACGTCTCCCGGCGATGACCGATCGTCCTGTGGAACCCAAGCCGCAACCCGAGAAGGAACCCGCCTTCGCCATGGCCGGCGGGCCCTCGTCCGGCATCATCGAAATCGATTGAGCCGATTGCGCATGCGATCGCCGGCCGTACCTGGCGCTCGGAGCGTCGGCGGTGATGTCGGCTCAGACGACACCGCCCGACCCCCTGATTCGGGAAAACACCACCGTCAAGGTCTCGGTCCACGTCCACGTCATTCCGGACGCGAACGTACCGGTCGTGCCGAATGTCGGCCTCGTCGTCGGCGCACGCGCGTCGCTGGTCGTGGATACCGGCATGGGGGTGCGCAACGGCGAGACCGTTGTCCGCGAGCTCGCGAAGGTCAGCGACCACAAGGAGGTCTACGTCGTCAGCACGCACTTCCACCCCGAGCACGCGCTCGGCGAAGCCGCGTTTCCACCAACCGTCACAATCGTTCGCGCGCGGACCGAGCAGCAGGACATCGACGAGTTCGGCCTGTCGCTCGCGGACACGTTCGCGAGCCGGTCCCCGGCCATGAAACAGCTGCTCGCTGGTGCGAGGTTTCGGAACGCCGACGTCGTTTTCGACAGTGAACGCACCATCGATCTCGGCGGCGTTCGCGTGCGGCTGATGGCGCTCGGGCCGACGCACACACGCGGCGACACCGTCGCATTCGTCGAGGGGGATCGCGTGCTCTTCGCGGGTGACATCGTCATGAACGGCACATTCGTCGCGTTCGCGAGCCCGTACTCGAGTGTGAGGGCGTGGCTCGCCGCGCTCGATCGTCTGGCGTCGCTCGACCCGTTGCGCATCGTGCCCAGCCACGGCGAGATGGGCGACGCGTCGCTGATTGCGAGAGATCGGGCGTATTTGTCCGCGGTGCAGAACCGGACGCGGACGCTCAAGGCGGGCGGGAAGTCCGTTGACGACGCCGTCACGATCGTCACCGAGGAGATGCAGGAGCAATTCCCGACATGGACGAACCTGCCCCGAGTCGCGGTCGCCGTCAGGACCGCGTTCGCCGAGGCCGCAACGCCTTAAGACTTGAACGTCTCGAGCGCCGCTCGTGCCGCTTCTTGTTCGGCTTCCTTCTTGCTCGGACCTGTGGCCTGACCGAGCGGTACGCCGTTGACGACGACCTCCACCTGAAACTGTTTCTGATGGTCGGGGCCGACCGTTCCGACGAGTCGGTAGTCCGGCAGCGGCATCTCTCGCGCCTGCAGCAGTTCCTGCAGCGCTGACTTGTAGTCTTGCCCCGCCACGCCACGATGGCGGACGTCGGCCAGGAGGTGCGCGAATTCCCGAGCGATGAATGCGCGCGCATCGTCAATTCCACCGTCCAGGTAGATCGCGGCGATGAGCGCCTCGTATCCGTCGGCGAGGAGGGCCTGCTTGTGGCGGCCCCCGGTCTTTTCTTCGCCACGGCCGAGCAGCAGGTGATCCCCGAGCTGCAGGCGCTCGGCCTGTCGTGCGAGTGTCGCGGTCGAGACGAGCGTCGCCTTGGACTTCGATTTTTCGCCTTCGTCGTACTCGGGGAATTCACGGAACAGCAGGTCGGCGACGACGAAGCCAAGCAACGCGTCGCCGAGAAACTCCAGCGACTCGTTGTCGGCCACGCCGCCGCTGATGTCCTCGTTGGCGCGTGACGTGTGGGTCAGGGCCTGCTCGAGCAGCCCGCGGTCGCGAAAGCGGTACCGCATCGCGCGCTCGAGTCCGTCGAACTCGTCACGAAGCCGGATGACTTCGCCGTTCTTCAGCTCGGTCCGGTGGCTCTCGATGATGCGTCGCGCCTCGTCCACTTCGCTTTCGTGCACGGCGATCCTGACGTCGCTCGCGCGATCCACGGACAACGGAAACACCGAGCGCGACATCCCCGACGACGTGACGGCCATGAGGCCGTGGGCTTCGAGCAGGCTCTGAACGACGCGAGCCTCGATGTCGGACGGCGTCGTGAAGATGACGATGAGTTCAGGCAACGGCTTCGATGACCTCGTCCACCTTGAGCAGGATCATCGTCATGTCGTCGTGCTGGGGCGCATCGCCGACGAAGGCGTTGATTTCGCGGAGCACGCGCTCGCGCAGCTCGTCGGACGGAAGGTGCGCGTGGCTCTCGATGAGCTGGCCCAGGCGGCTCTCGCCGAAGCAGTCGTCCTGTGCGTTCATCGCCTCGCTGATCCCGTCGGTGAAGAAGAGATACAGGTCGCCGGCGCGCAGCGGGATCGTTTCTTCCTGCAGGAGCCGGTCGAACATCTCGCCGCTGTCGATCTTCAGCCCCAGCACGAGGCCGTCCGGCGCAAGGATCTGAGCGTGGGTCCGGACACCCGCCGTCCCGCCGGGCACGTAGATGAGCGGGGTGTGACCCGCGCGGGCGTACGTCATCGTGCGGGCACGCATGTCGATGACCGCATAGGTCATCGTAATAAAGCTCCGCGCGTCGAGGTGCTTTGCGATGATGCGGTTGGCCGCCACCAGCAGCGCCCGCGGCGACGAGTGAATTTCGCTGAGCGACAGCACGAGCCCCTTCAGCTCCGCCATGTACAGGGCCGCTGACGTTCCCTTCCCGGACACGTCGGCGATCAGGACGCCGAGGCGGTGATCATCGAGCGGCAGGAAATCGTAGTAGTCGCCGCCGACCTCACGCGCCGGAACGCAGAGCGCCGTGACCGACAGGCCGGGCATGAGCAGCGGCCCCTGCGGCAAGAGCGACATCTGGATTTCGTGTGCGATGCGGAGCTCTTCTTCGAGTCGCTTCTTCTCGGCGGCCTGGCGCAGGAGATCTTCGATGCTGGCGGTCATCGAATTGAACGACCCGGCCAGCTCGCCCAGCTGGTCGTCGCTGGCGATCGTGATCTTGTGCGTGAAGTCTCCCTGCCGAACGCGCTCCGTGCCCGTGAACAGCTCGTGCACCGACCCCGTGATCGACTTCGCGAGGGCCAGGCCTGCGACGAGCGCGATGAACTCGATGATCAGGAACAGCGCACCGATGACGAAGAGTACGAGCAGCAGGCCCTGGCCGAAGTTGCGGCCGACGCGTCCTTCGGAGGCGGAAATCCGATCGTACAGCTCGGCGACGCTCAACCCGCTCGTCACCGTCAAGGTTCCGGGCGCGCCGGTGGTCCAGTCGCGGAACTCCATCAGGCTCGGCAGGCTGCTCAGCACGCCTGTCGTCGATGAGATCCACGCGGGTGTGTCATCGTCGGGCCGGCCGGACATCGGCCGGGCCTCTTCCGACTCGACGGCCGCGATGGTCTTGAGCTCCACGCCAGTCTCGCGACGCAACTGCTGGCGGACGCCGTCGTTGACCATGAGGTCCACGACAACGGCATACGAGACGCGGGGTGCCTCCGGGAAGATGACACCGCGCACCAGCAGATGCGTGTCGACATCAGGGGACCCGTCGCGCGGGTGCGTGTAGGCCAGGACGCCGGCAAAGCCGGGGCAGCCAACCCACGCCGGAATCGTCGAGGGCGCGGCGACATGGCGCCAGGGCCCGGCGGTAATCACCGGTGTGGACTCTGACGCAGCTCTCGCGGGGGCCGGCGGCGCCTGCGCGCGACAATCACGATCCGCCGCCACCACGGCGACGGATGCGTCCGGATACTGCGCGGCAATGCTCGCCCGCCTTCTGCCGACGATGGCCGTCACGTCCTGACCGCCGGCCCGCTGGATCTCGAGCGCGGTCGCCTGCGCGAGGGACCGCGCCTGCTCGCTCAGCGCGCGCAGGCGGGTCTGCACGAGATACGAGCTCAGGTTGTAGAACAGCAGGAAGCCGCACAACAGCGCGAACAAGGCCAGGAGAGTCGCGGGCACGACGCCGAGGAAGAAGTACAGACACCATCAGCTTGCGACGGACGCGCCAGAGCAGTCGGCGCTTGGCCAGGACCAGCAGGCGGAAGAGGAAGTACACGAGTCCGGCTGCGACCGCGAGGCCCGCGACGGTCTCGATGACGGACAGAAATGCAGGCACCGTGCCCGTGAGCGCGCGAACGACCGCGACCACCCCCTTGATCGCGAGACCGACGACGATCGCACGGCCGGGCAACGTGTGGATCGCCAACTCGGTCCAGAAACCGAGGAGAGTCCCGCGCCCGGGCACTGGACGCACCGACGCGCCGCGAAGCCAACTACGAGCACGCATACATGGACTTCGCGATATTAAAACATGTATCGTACTGGGATCGTGAAGCTGAGCACGCGCGCCCGTTTCAAGACGATCTGTCTCCACGCTGGCCAGGAACCTGATCCGTCGACCGGCGCCATCATCACGCCGATTTACCAGACGTCCACGTACGTGCAGGAGGCCCTCGGCCGGCACAAGGGCTTCGAGTACGCGCGCACGCAGAACCCCACGCGCATGGCGCTCGAGGGCAACGTCGCAGCGATCGAGTCCGGAAAGGCCGGGTTCGCGTTCGCGTCAGGCATGGCCGCCATCGGCGCCATCGCGACGATGTTGAAGGCCGGCGATCACGTGGTCGTCTCCGACAACACGTACGGGGGCACGTTCCGGCTCTTCGACAAGGTGCTGACCCGCTATCAGCTGTCCTTCACGTACGTGAACACATCGGATATCGACGCCGTCGAACGCGCGATGACGCCGGCGACCCGCATGCTGTTCGTCGAGACCCCGACGAATCCGATCATGGGCCTGACCGACCTCCGGGCCGCCGCCGACCTCGCGCACCGGCACCAGGCGCGCCTGGTCGTCGACAACACGTTCGCGAGCCCGTACAACCAGCGGCCGATCGAGTTCGGCGCCGATCTGGTCACGCACAGCACCACGAAGTACCTGAACGGCCACAGCGACAGCATCGGAGGCATCGTCGTCGCCAACCGCGACGATGACATCGAGTGGCTGAGGTTCGTGCAGAACGCGGAGGGCGCCATCCTGAGCCCGTTCGATTCGTTCCTCGTGCTGCGCGGCACCAAGACGCTGCCGCTTCGGATGGAGGCGCACAACGCCAACGGCCTGGCGCTCGCGCAGTACCTCAGCTGCGCACCCGAAGGTCCGGAAGGTCTTCTATCCGGGACTGCCCTCGCATCCGCAGTTCGAGCTGGCGAAGAAGCAGATGCGCGGCTTCGGCGGCATGATCGCGTTCGAGCTCGGATCGCTCGAAGCGGCGCGGACGCTGCTTGAACGGCGTCAAGCTCCACGCGCTCGCGGAAAGCCTGGGCGGCGTCGAAACCCTCATCTCGCATCCCGCCACGATGACGCATGCTTCGGTCCCGGCGGACCGCCGGGCGGCGCTGGGCATCACGGACGGCATGGTCCGCATCTCGGCGGGCATCGAGGACGTCGACGACCTGCGCGACGATCTCGCGCAGGCGCTGGACCGCGTCTAGCGCCGGATTCGACCGCGGATGCTCGACTTCCTCCTCCACTTCGACAAGCACCTGCTCGACCTGGTCGGCGCCTACGGGTCCTGGGTGTATGCGCTGCTGTTCGCGATCGTGTTCGCCGAAACGGGGCTCGTGGTGACGCCGTTTCTTCCCGGTGATTCGCTGCTGTTCGCGACGGGCGCTCTGGCGGCGACGGGCGTGCTCAACCCGTGGGTCGCGGCGGGCCTGATGATGGCGGCGGCTTTCAGCGGCAACGCCGTCAACTACTCGATCGGCCGGATCGTGGGCCCGCGGGTCTTCTCCGCCGCCGACGACAGCGGCATCTCGCATCGTCTCCTGAACCGACAGCACCTGCGGCGGGCGCACGCGTTTTTCGAGTCTTACGGCGGAAAAGCCGTCGTGCTGAGCCGCTTCGTGCCGATCGTCCGGACGTTTCTGCCCTTCGTCGCCGGCGCGGCGCAGATGCCGTCGGCCGCCTTTGCGTTCCACAACCTCGTCGGCGCGGTCGGCTGGGTGACGCTGTGCGTCGGCGCCGGCGTGCTGTTCGGCAACGTGCCGGTCGTGAAGCAGAACTTCTCGCTGGTCACCGATCGGCATCGTCGGGGTGTCGGTCCTGCCGATGGTCGTGGAATACCTGCGGCACCGCACACGACAACTCTCAATTCTGAGATTTCAAACGTTCTTAGACCTGCGTTTCCCCGTCGACCCACGCGGCATATCGCGCGCCCGCGGACGTCGCCTGGATGACGATGAATTCCGGCAACTCGTAGGGATGCAGCTCGTGAAGCCGCCGCTCGAGGTCGGCGAGCCGCAACGAGCTGGTTTTCGCGATGAGCTGGCATTCTTCCTCGTGCTCCACTTGTCCCTTCCATCGGTAGGTCGACGTCATCGGGGCCAGTCACGTTGACACAGGCGGCCAGCCGTTCCTCGACGAGGCGCGATGCGAGCTCGTCGGCGGCCGTCTTCGGCACGGTCGTCAGCACAATCAGCAAATCAGTCACGATCGCCTCTTGTACTCATTGTCAACATGAGGTAATGTTTGCGCGGCGTGGCATCCAGCGAGCCGAAGTCTCCACCAAAATCTTCTCGACGACGAATGCCGGTCGCACCCGAGCAGCCCGGCGCCAAGGGGAAGGTCGTGCGGTGGCTTCTGATCTTCGCCGCGTCGCTCATCATCGTGGACGGCTTGTTCGGCGAGCGGGGCCTGCTGGCGATGATGCGCGCCCGGCACGAGTACCAGGAGTTGTCGGCGGCCATCGCGCGCCAGCGAGCGGACAACGCGCAGGCTTCGCGAAGAAGCGCGCCGGCTGCAAGGAAGATCCGACCGCCATCGAGGAAATCGCGCGTCGCGAGCTCGGGCCTGATCAAACCGGGCGAGAAGGTATTCATCGTCAAGGACGTGCCGCCGGCGAAACCCTGAAGCGTCCCGCCCCCAGCAGCACGGCCGCCGCGATACGCGAGACCGGCACTTCCAATGCTCAGGAGCGCTCCCAGTTTCGCCTCGTCGAGCGTTCGCCCGGGCGGAAACGCCGCAGTGGCGAAAAACAGCGCGACCGTAAAGCCGATGCCCGCTGTGGCGCCGGCGACAAGCACGTCGCGCCAGGTCATCTTCGACGGAAGGTGGAAGCCGAGCGCGACCGCTATCGCCACCGCCACACCGATACCCAGAGGTTTTCCGGCCAGGATCGCACCAAGCACTGCCCACGTCGCCGTGCCCGACGGCGCGGACCGGCACGCCAGCATTGGCAAGGCCGAACGCGAACAGAATCAGCTGAACCGGGTTCTTCCACCAGTGCTCGAACTCGTTGACGTGAATCGTGCGGCCCGTGGCTGGCTCGACGAGCGGCCCCGCGTCCCGACGGGCGTGCGGAATTAACGGGGATGACCGGCACCAATGCCAGCGCCGGATGAAGACCTCCCAGAAAGAGACCGGCCCACGCGAGGCGCACCCGCGATCGAGGATGTAAGGCCAGAAACTCGACACCCGCCGCCGTTTCATCAGCATCGCGACCGCGATGGCGAGGCCCGACCAGGCCGAGCACGATCGAATGGCTGTACCGCGCGGACCGGATAGAACACCGCCAGGATGACGAGCCCGAACGCGTCGTCGGCGATTGCGAGCAGGAGCAGGAACGGCAGCGCCGGATGCGAACGGCCGAAAATCGCGACCGCGACGAGATAGCTGAATGCGATATCGGTTGCGCACGGAATCGCCCAGCCGCGCGCGAGTGTCGGGTCCCCAAGCCCGTGGGTCAAGGCCAGGTAAGACAGGGCGGGCCCGGCCATGCCGCCTGTGGCGGCGACGAGCGGCACGACGGCGCGGTGCCAGGGGTGCAGCGCACCTCCGGCGTATCATCGCCTCGACGACTTCCTTGGCCGCCAGGCCAAAGAAGAACGCCATTCCGATTTCGTTGACCGGGAACTCGAGAACGTGCGCGAAGTGCGCGTAGCTTTCGTGGTCGATGTTCGCCCAGACGAGCGCGGCCGCGGCACCCAGCGGCAGCAGCAGCGACCTCTCGAGCAGGCGGCGAAGGATTCGCAACATTGGCTGTCGGTGACCGACGCGCGTCAGTCGGCCACGAAGTCGCCGTCATCGGGAAGCGCGCCGGCGATGAGTTCGGCGGGTGTAACCGCTCGATGGGCTAAGCCTGCCCCAGGGGCACGCGGCAGATCAAGGCTCTGGCCGCGTTGTTGCACCTGGGCCGTTGGCCCGGGTCCTCACGGTCGTTTTTGCAGGGACCGGACGGCGGCGGAGTCCGGACTGAGCATTTATTTCATGGTACGCTCGGTCTCAAGACGCCTGACACGGCCCTGACGGCCCTGGCGGCCCGGGCAGCAATGACAGCCATTTTCAGCGTCATCCTGATCGCGGTCGCGGCCGTTGTGCTCATGGTCGCGGCGCGCCGGCTCCTGTACCAGGCGCGCGCGGATCGCGACGCCCGCGCCGAAACCGAGCGTCAGCTTCGATACAGCGACCAGCTGCAACAATTGACAGCCACGCTGTCTCGTGCGCGCACGCCGGACGACGTCGATCCACGTCTGCCTGCCCGAGTTGCTGCATGCGGCGAGGGCGGCCGCCGGCGCGCGTCACGCTGGTCTCCGACGACGGCCTGACCTGCGATCTCGTGAATGCCGTTGGCTACGAGGCCGACGTGGTCCAGCGCGGGCAGTCGCGCGCGTCGACCTCGAACAGCGTCATCGCCGAGGCCATGCGTCGACGCGACCTCGTCGTCGTCGAACCACACGAGAATCGCGCCGCCGAGTCGCGAGTGCGTTCGGCGGACGAACTCCTGTCCGGCCATCCGGGCGCCATCGTGGTTCCGCTCGTTGCATCGGGACGCGTGTTCGGCGCGGTCGCGATGAGCCTCGACAAAGTGCGCGGCGTCGACGGCGACGAGCGCGCTCTTCCTGCTGACGGCCGGACGGCATATCGCGCAGGCGCTCGACCGGGCGCGGCTCTACGACGAGGCGGAGCGGGCCCGCAACGAGGCCGAAGCGTTTCGCCAGCGCGCCGACGCCGCGCTGCGCAGATCGTCGTCGTCGTCGAGGAAGCGCTCCGCTTGAGCGAGGCGAAGTACCGCGCTCTGGCGACGCGGACCAGCCGACTGTACTGCGCTGAGCGCCGGGCTGTCGGAGGCCGTGACCGCCGAAGCGCTGGCGCGTGTGATGGTCGAGCCGCGGCAAGATCGTGGTCGGCGCAGCCGCCGGCTCCGTCGCCATGCTCACGCGACCAGGGCACGGCGTTCGAGGCGCTCTACGCGGAAGAGTACGCGCCGTTCGAGACGCCGCCCCGGAAGTACACGGCCGAAGCCGGCCTCTGCGCGACGGCGGCGGCCACGACGCGCCAGGCGGTGTTCATCGGATCGTTCGCGGAATGGCAGGAAAAATACCCGCTGTCCGCGTCGATTGCGGCGGACGGTGGCTACGCGTCGGCCGCGACGCTCCCGCTGCTCACGGAAGGCCGGGTCATCGGCGTGGTCTCGTTCTATTTCACCGCGCCGGTGAACTTCGACGACGAGTACAGGGCGCTCCTGACGTCAGTGGCACAGCACTGCGCGCAGGCGCTCGAGCGCGCCTACCTGTACGAAGCGGCCGAGCGCGCGCGGTCGGACGCGGAAGCCGCCAATCAATCGAAGGACGACTTCCTTTCGACGATCTCGCACGAGCTTCGAACGCCGTTGAACGCCATCCTCGGCTGGGCGGCGATGCTGCGTAGCGGATCGGTGGACGTGAACAAGACCCAGCGCGCGCTCGAAGCCATCTTCAACAACGCCACACGTCAGGGCCGGCTCATCGAGGAGCTGCTCGACGTCTCGCGGATCGTGGCGGGGCGCGCGGTCCTCGACCTTCAGGAAGTCGACCTCTGCGAGAACATCCGCGGCGCCGTGGAATCGATGATGCCGATGGCCGCGGGCAAAGGCATCGAGCTTCGATTCGCGCCGCCGGAGGACATTCGGGTCGTCGCCGACCCGCGACGTCTCGAACAGGTATTCCTGAACCTGCTCTCCAACGCGGTCAAGTTCACACAGGCCGGCGGACGGGTGACCATCGAAATCGTGCCGGCCGGCAACTACATGGACATTCACGTGGTGGACACCGGCATCGGGATCGATCCGATGTTCCTGCCCCACGTCTTCGAGCGCTTCCGTCAGGGCAACAGCACCACGACGCGGACCGTCGGCGGTCTTGGGCTCGGCCTGTTCATCGCGCGGCACCTCGTGGAAGCGCAGGAGGGGTCGATTCGCGCGGACAGCGCCGGGGTCGACCGCGGCGCGACGTTCACCGTCAGGCTGAAAGCCGCAGCGCGAAGCGCCGCGCGCCAGGCGGCCCCGTCGGCGGCCGCGCCGAATGCGATCGATCACCGCGAGGCGAATCCGGCGCTGGACGGCATCCGCGTGCTGCTGGTGGACGACGAAGAAGATTCGCGCGAAATGATGGCGTCCGCGCTCGAGACCTGCGGCGCGACGGTCGTCGCGGCGGCGTCGGCGCAGGAGGCCATGCGCGCCCTGAATCGCTGGCACGTCGATGTGATGCTGTCGGACATCGCCATGCCGGAGAAGGACGGATATGAATTGATCAGGGAAATCCGGTCGACCAGCGCGGCGAGGATTGCCGCCGTGCCGGCGGCGGCAGTGACGGCGTGTGTGCGGGACGATGAACGCCAGAAGGCGCTCGACGCCGGCTTCCAGATGCACCTGGCCAAACCGGTGCACCCGGCGGCGCTGGCCCGTGCCGTGGCCGCCCTCGCCCGCCGTTTACGTGCGTGACGTCGCCGGCGTCGCCGACTGAAGCGCCGGCTCCGCCGCTTCTTCGCGGCTCCTGAAGAACAGCGCGAACAGCACGAGGACGGCGGCGGCGCCCGCGGCGGGGACGAGCCAGATTCGATCCCAGGCGTGCGTCGCGCCCACGTCGGTAGGCATCCACCACCCGGCCGGACACCCACGAGCCAATCAACATGCCGACGCCCAGCGTGACGAACGCGATGAATCCCTGCGCGGCCGCGCGCAAATCGCCCGGCGCCCGTCGATCCACGTAGATCTGTCCGGTCACGAAGAAGAAGTCGTAGCAGATGCCGTGCAGCAGGATGCCGCCGTAGAGCATCCACACCAGTGCGTCGGCGTTGCCGTACGCGAAGAACGCATAGCGCGCGGTCCACGCCGCCATGCCGACGAGGAGCATCCACTTGACGCCAAGCCGTCGGAAGAACCACGGCATCACGAGCATGAAGAAGATCTCGGACATCTGACCGAGCGTCATCTTCCCGGCAGCGTTCGTCACGTGCAGCTCGTTCAGGAAGAGATTCGCAAACGCGTAGTAGAACTGCAGCGGGATGCAGATCAGGAACGAGCCGAGCACGAACACCGCGAACGAGCGTTCGCCGAGCAGTCCGAGCGCGTCGAGGCCCACCACATCGCGCAGCGTGACGCGGGATTTTTTCTGCGGCGGCGTGTGCGGCAGCGCGAAGCAGTAGAGGCCGAGCACGATCGAACCAGCCGCCGCAATCCGCATCGGCACTGCCGTCGATTCGAGACGCAGCGTTCCAATGCAGAGCCCCGCCACGATCCAGCCGATCGTGCCGAGGACGCGGATCGGCGGGAATTCGCGCTCCGGATCGGTCATCTGATGGAACGAGATCGAGTTGCTGAGCGCGAGCGTCGGCATGTAGCACAGCGTGTAGACGAGCAGCACGCCGTAGAAGGGACCGAACGCCACCTGCGTCGACGCGTAGAAGAGCACGGCGCCGCCCATGAGATGCAGCACGCCGAGGATCCGCTCGGTCGCGAAAAACCGGTCGGCGACCATGCCCACGAAGAACGGCGAAATCATCGCCGCGAGCGCGGTGGTCCCCGCGGCGAGCCCGATCTGCTCGCCTGAGAAATGCAGCGTCTCTCCCAGCCACGTCCCCATCGTCACGTACCACGCGCCCCAGACGAAGTACTGGAGGAACATCATCGTGGACAGTTTCACACTTCACTGTAGAAGGCATGCGGTCCTCGATGGGTTCAGCGTTCAGGGTGCAGAGTGCTGGGTGCTGTTCAAGGTTCTGGGTGTCGGGGTTCTGGGGCGTATGCCCTTGTCCCAAGACCCAGCCCTATCACGATTCAGTCAGGTCCACCACGCGTCGACCGGCGGTTCGGTCAGGATCACCCGCGACAGCATATCGACGGCGGCTTTCAGTCCCTCGTCAACCGATGCCAGCGCGTCTTCGTGCTCGATGCTCATGACGTAGTCGTATCCAGCCAGCCGAAGCGCGCTGACGATGCGCTTCCACTCGAGCTCGTCGTGGCCCCAGCCCACGCTGCGGAACAGCCACGATCGCTCGGCCATCCGGCGGTAGGTCTTCGTGTCGATGACGCCGTTGACGGCGACATTGCGTGGATCCAGCGCGACGTCCTTGGCATGGACGTGGAAGATCGCGTCCCCGAGCGCGCGAATCGCGGCCGGCACGTCGACACCCTGCCAGAAGAAATGGCTCGGATCGAAATTGATTCCGAGGTTCACACCGGCGGCGGCGCGAAGCTTCAGCATCGTCTCGACGTTGTAGACGACGAAGCCCGGGTGCGCTTCGAGCGCGATCTTCACGCCGTTGTCGGCCGCAAACCGCGCGCGGTCCGTCCAGTACGGGATCGCCTTCTTGTCCCACTGCCACTCGAGGACTTCGAGGAATTCCGGCGGCCACGGGGTCGTCACCCAGTTCGGGATACTTCGCTTGGTCGGAATCGCCGGGACAGCCGGAGAAGGTGACGACCACGGGAACGCTCATCCGCTTCGCCAGGCAGACGGTCTTCTTGAACACCTCGTCGTACGACTCGGCGACGCGGCGATCGGGATGCAGCGGGTTTCCGTGGCAGGACAGCGCGCTGATGGTCAGGCCGGCGTCCGCAATCATCTGCGCGTACATTTTCGCGGCCTGCGGATCGCTCGTCAACGCGTTGAGGTCCAGATGATCGTGTCCCGGCCAGCCGCCCGGTACCGAGCTCTAGCGCCTGCACCTTGCCGAGGGCGCGCACCTTCGCCAGCATCTGTCGCGTGTCGAGCTTTCCCAAGACCGGCGTGAACAAACCGAGCTTCATCGTTTCTCCAGTTGCGGCGGGGCCCGACCCCCGCCGCGTTCTGACGATGATGCCTCGCCTCGGCGGAGCAGGCCTCGGCTTGGCATGGCCGCAGGCGCTCCCGGCGGCAAGGGCACGTTCGTCCAGATCCCGCCGCGCCGGTGACTGTCGAGAACAGCCTCGACGACGCACGCGGCGTGGTAGCCGTCTTCGAAACTGGCAAACGCCGGCGGCCTGTCCAGCGGACTGCGGCCGTCGGCTGTGTGAGCGATGACGCCGTAGATGTCGCGAATCACGTTCGCGAAGGCGTCGGACCACCCCTCCTGATGGCCGCCCGGCAGGTTGACGTAGGCAGCCGCGGCGGGTGCCAGCAGATTCAGGGTCTCTCGGCAGAACACTGTTGGCGACGCTGCGGCGTCCGACCCACAGCTCGTTCTGCTGTTCCTGACGCCAGCGCAACGACCCCGTCCGTCCACTGGCTTCGAACCAGAGATCGTTTCGATGCCCGGCGCACACCTGCCCGATCGACACGCAGCCCTTGGCGCCGCCGTCGAACCGGAGCAGGACGGTCGCGAGATCTTCGCTGTGAACCGTGAACGCCTCGCCCTTGGCGTCGGCTTCGTGCGCAAACGCCTCCCGGCTCCCCGTCGGCCTGATCCGCGTGGGCACCACGGTCGAGAGATCCGCGAGAACCGCGATGATTCGCTGCCCGACGACGTGCTGGACGAGGTCGCACCAATGCGATCCGATGTCGCCCATGGCGGAGCTCTCGCCTCCCTGGTCGGGATCCAGGCGCCAGGAAAAATCCGTCGGCTCGAATCAGCCAGTCCTGCAGATACGCACCGTGGACGTACCGGACGTCGCCGATGTCGCCGGCGGCGACCATAGTGCGCGCCTGCTGGACCATCGGGTTGCCCCGGTAGTTGAACGTCACCGCGTGAACGACGCCGGCCTGAATCGCGGCGTCCCACAACCGGCGCGCCACGGCCGCCGTCGTCGCCAGCGGCTTGTCCGATACGATGTGCTTGCGATGCGCAAGCGCCGCGAGGATGACGGCCTCGTGGAGATGGTTCGGCGTCGTGTTGTGGACGACGTGGACGTCCGGGTCGGCGGCCAGAGCGTCGTAACTGCCGTACGCGCGAGCCACGCCGAGCGCGTCCGCCTTCCTCCGCGCCGACGCTTCGCTGCTCGCGGCAATCGCCACGACGTCCACGAAGCCGAGCCGGCGGACCGCATCGATGTGATGCCGGCCGACGAAGCCGGGGCCGACCAGGCCCATTCCGATTCGTTTCATGTCAGACGCTCGGCTAAAGCCTCGCGCTCCGTTCTCATCATCGAGCCTTGCGCTCCGTTCTCATCATCGAGCCTTGCGCTCCGTTCTCATCATCGAGCCTCGCGCTCCGTTCTCATCATCGAGCCTCGCGCTCCGTTCTCATCATCGAGCCTCGCGCTCTTCGTTGATTCGTCACGCGAGCGCCTGTTTGGCGTACGCGAAGCACTTCTTCACTTCCTCGACCGGCGATGCGCTGCCGCGGTACTGGTACTCGATGTGCGCCCGAATCGGCCAGCGCTCCTTCTTGAGGAGCTGCAGCGCTTCACGAATTGGGGTATCGCCCTCGCCCCACGGCATGTTGTCACCCTGATTCTTCTTCCGATCCTTGAGGTGAAGGTTCGTGATGTTGGTGTGCTGCTCCCGGATGTAGGCGAGCGCATCGAAATTGCCGGCGGTGAAATGGCCGATATCGAGGTTGATCTTGAAATACTTGGACATCGCCATCGCTGCGGCGAAGCTCGCCGGCGTCGCGAACTCGTTCGGGTCGTCCACGCGTGAATGGCCGTGCATCGCGACGATCATCTTGTGCTTCTCGGCAAACGGCTTGATCCGCTTGGCGACGTCGAGCGTCGTCGAGGCAGTGATGACCTCGGCGCCGAGCGCCCGCGTCATTTCGAACCCGCGGTCGATCTCGGCATCGGTGTAGCTCGCGTTCGGACTGTAGTTGTACACGAAGATCGAGATGCCGGCCGCGTCGAACTTCTTCTTGACGTCCCGGAAGTGGTCGAGAGATGTCTCGAGACGCCACTTCCTCATGTCCTCGCGAGCCTTCACCGCCTCGGGGGACGGCGGGCCGCCGCGCTGGCCGCGACCGGCCGCGAACACCGGCTCGACCTGCGGCGCGAACAGCTCGCACTCGGTCAAACCGCATGCGGTCATCGCTTTGATGATCGTCTCGACGGCGTCCCCGCCCGGAGGACGGGCCATCTCGCGGAAGCTGTACGTTTGAACGCCAAGGCGGACGCCCGACGGATCCGCCTCGCGAAACGCACTCGGAATCGCGAGCCCGGCGAGTGTCAGCTTTCCAAATTCGCGGCGTGTGATCATGACGGCGTTCTACTTTCTTTCACTTGCGCTGGGGCCCCACCCCCAGCGCGTTCTGACGCTGATACCTCACTCAGGCTCTACAGGCCTTCGTTCGGTATGGCCGCAGGCGCGTAACCCAGTTGACCTGCTCGACCTACTCGACCCACCCGACCTACTCATACAGCGCGAACGCGAACAACGTATCCCCGGCCGCCGCGAGCACGTACTGCCGGCCATCCACCATGTACGTCTGCGGCGCGTTCGTCACCTGACCGATCGCGCTGTGCCACAGAATGCCACCCTTCGCAGGGTCGAACGCAATCAGATTCCCCGAGATGTCGCCGCCGAACAGCAGTTTCCCGGCCGTGGTCAGAAGACCCGACGCACCGCGCGGATTGTTGCTCGCCGTCCTGAACTTGTGGCGCCAGACAGTCGCGCCCGTCTTGTAGTCGATGGCCGTGATGTACGTGCCCATCGACCCGACACCGATTTCGTCCTTCCCACCGAGCCCCATCGCGCCCCGCGGATCGGTCTCGCTCAGGTAGTACATCGCATAGGTCTCGGCGGTCGGCACGTAGAAAAGACCCGTGTCGGGGCTGAACGATGGCGGCGGCCAGTTCGTCGCGCCGCCGTTCGCGGATGACACGAGCGCGCCGGCAACGTGATGATCCTTTGCCGGATCGCGCACGGGCTGTCCCCGCTCGTTCACGCCCTTCGCCCAATTCACGGTTTCGGAAAACCGGCTCGTCACCATGCGCTCGCCGGTGAGACGATCGAGGGTGAAGTAGTAACCGTTGCGACTGGCGGTCAGCACCATCTTCCGCGGCCCGCTTCCGCGGAAGTCGCCATCGATGAGCACCGGCGTCTGAGCGGAATCCCAGTCGTGCGTATCGTGCGGCGACGTCTGGTAGTACCACGCCATCTGGCCGGTATCGACATTGACGGCGACGATGGCGCACGTGAACAGGTTGTCTCCCTGCCCGCGCGGTCCGTCCGTGTACGCCGGTGTCGGGTTCCCGGTGCCGAAAATATAGAGATGCGTTTCGGGATCGTAGACGCCCGGCAGCCACGGATGTCCGCCGCCGTGCTGTGCGGCGTCCAGGCTCTTCCACGTGTCGAGGCCGGGATCGCCGGGCTTCATCGGCACGGTGTAGAACTTCCACTGCAGATCGCCGGTCTCGGGATCGAACGACTGCAGAAACCCGGGCGAGTCGAGATCGTTACCCGTGCCGACGATGATGTGATTGCCGACGGTCATCGGCGCCGACGTGAGGAAGTACTGCTGCGCGAAGCTCGCAATCTCCTTGTGCCAGCGTTCCGTCCCCGTCCGCGCGTCGATCGAGACGAAGTAGTCGTCGGGCGTGACGAAGAACAGATAGTGGTTCCACATCGCAGCGCCGCGGTTGCCGATGTGCGTGCCGCCCTTCGTCTTCCAGAAATACCGCCACAGCGTGTGGCCGTCGTGCGCGTCGAGCGCCCAGACGTGGTCCGGCGCGGTCACATACAGCACGCCGTTGACCGCCAGGATGGCGCCCTTGATCGTCGTCGCACCGGCGACGACGACATCACCGGTCCCCTCTCCGCCCACGATGACCGGGGTGCCTGCCGCGGGGCCCGCACCGCCTGGACCTGCTCCACCGGGTCCCGAGGTCAGCCGTGCGGCCCAGGCGAGCGTGAGGTTCCTGACGTTCGACTGATTGATCTGCGTCAGTGAGCTGTAGCGCCGTCCCGTGTAGTCGCCCGAGTACGACGTCCACTGCTCGCCAAGCGGTTTGAGCAGGTCGGTCGGCGTCAGACCCGGACCGGCCGCGGCGAGGAGCGCGACACCCGCGATCCAGAGCGGCAGAGCGAATCGCACGGTCCTCATTTGAGTGTCACGAGATAGGCCGTCACGTTGTGGATGTCAGCGTCAGTGTAGTTCCGCAGCAGGCTCATGTGCGGCTGCAGCGGATCCTTCACGTCCACTTTCGGCGTGTTCCCTGACAACCTGAAGGATCGGTGCTCGCCCGCTTCGGTTGTCAGAGAGACGACGAAATCGTCGAGGCGATCGAGCATACCCTCGATTTTTTCCCCGGACGTGAGCGTCACGGTGACGCGGATCGGCGAAACCTTGACCGGGGAAGAGTTCCCTCGGCCCGCGCCGCTGCCCGGCATCAGCCACGTCTGCTGCAGGAGTCGTGGATCCTCAATCTTCGTCGCCAGCCCTCGAAGATCCCCCGTCGTGGAGTGACAGGATCCGCAGCGTGCCGCGAAGAACGCCTCGCCCGCCTTCGCGTCGCCGACGACGATGCTCGGCGGACGCCGACGCGATTCGTCGTAGCCCGCAGCACGAAACGTATGGAGGAACGCGGCGACGTCGGCCACCTGTGCGCCCGTGAACGCGAACTTCGGCATCCCGCGATCCGTGCGGCCATTCTGGACCACCGGCGTCAGGAGCTCGCCGTGCTGATCGTCGAGCACGAGGGCCGAACGGAGAAGGCTCGGGCCGCCGTCGCCCCCACGAATGTCGGCGCCGTGGCAGAACTGACAGTTGACGCCGTACAGCGCTTTGCCGCGTGCAACGATCGCGGGGTCCTCAGGTGCCCGCTCGGGATACGCGTTTCGCGGCGACGTGATCGTACCGCGGCCGCCACCCTGCCCGCCTGGCGGCGGCTGCTGAGCGCGCAGCGGACGACCAGCAGGCGCGAGCGCCACGACGATGGCGAGCGCGCCGAAGCCGATCGACTGAGAGCCTGTGAACGTCAGACGCATAAGCTGTTCTCTGTAACTCTAGTTGTCCTGTCACTTCCCCGATCCGCTCGAGCACGGCTCCTCCTCGCGGACGATAACAAGTCTCAAGTCTCAAATCTCAGCGTCAGGCCTGCGTAAGCCCTGAGCCCTACGCCCTCAGCCCTGCGTTAGGCCCTGCGTCTTAGGCCCGACAAGCTGTTACGGCCTGGGCCAGACGACTCCCTGATCTTTCTTGGTGACCGGCGCCATCCCCTTGTAGACGAACTTCTGCACGCGCTGTCCGCGATAGGTCTCGGTCGTGTACACGTTGCCGCGCGAATCGGTGGCGATGCTGTGCACGCCGTAGAACTCTCCGGGCTGACGTCCGCCGTCGCCGAAACTCGTCACGAGTTCCAGCGTGTCGCGAAGGATGACGTGGACCTTGTCGTTCTCACCGTCGGCGAGGTACAGGAATCGCTGCTGCGCGTCCCGCGAAAACGCGATGTCCCACACCGATCCCGATCCAAGCGTCTCTTTGTTGAAGAAGGCTTCCTTGACGAACGTCCCGTCCGGTTTGAACACCTGGACGCGATCGTTGACGCGATCGCAGACGTACAGAAGTCGATCGTTCGACAGGTCGGCGCAGTGCACCGGATTCCTGAATTGCTTGGCTGGCGGCGCCGCCGGGTCGTATCGTCCCAGATCCGCATCGTCGGGCTTGGCGCCGTAGGCGCCCCAGTGGCGCTTGTATTGACCGGTCTCTGCGTCGAACACGATCACGCGATGGTTGCCGTAGCCGTCCGCGACGTAGAGCTCGTTCGTCTCCTTGTCGACGAATGTTTTCGCGGGAAGCCGCAGGTTCGCCACGTCGTTACTGCCCTTGCTCGACGAGGGCTTCCCGATCTGCATCAGGAATTTGCCGTCTTTCGTGAACTTCAGCACCATGTTGTCGTTGAATGACGCGGTCGCCTGACTCTGACTCTCGTCCTGTTGACGGTTCTGCCCGGCAACTGGCGCCGCGGGTCCTCGGCCCCGACCGGCCGCTGGCGTGCCGCGACCATTGCCGCCGATCCAGACGTTGCCGCGATAGTCCACCGTGATGCCGTGGTTGGAGTCCGGCCAGTCATAGCCCGCCCCCGGACCGCCCCAGTGCCCGACGAGGTTGCCGGCCGAATCGAACTCGAGAATCGGCGGGGCGGGCGCGCAGCACTGCGCGGTCGGCGGATTCGTCGTGGCGTGCACTTCGCCGGGTTCGAGCGAGCCGGCGCGATGAATGATCCACACGTGATCCTGCGCATCCACGGAGACGCCGATCGTCTGGCCCAGAATCCATTTATTGGGCAGCGGCTTGGGCCAGAACGGATCGACTTCGAAGCGCGGCGCCTGTGTGACCGCGGCTTCGGCCGCCCGATCGGCGAGCCGCGAGCCGATACCGAGGACGACGACGCCGACAAGAATCGCCGTACCGATCAGAGTATTTCGCGTCATGCGTCCTCCAACGCTCGGCTGAAGCCTCGCGCTCCGTTCTCTTCACCCTCAGACCTGAACCCTCAGCCCTTCGCTGTTCACTGCTGGTGCGGTTTCGCGAGGTACGCCTTCGACATCGCCTCGTCGCGCAGCGGGGTGACTTTGTCCGGGTCGATGCGCACCATCAAGTACGTGATGTGGTCGTCGATCTTGGTGAACCAGTGCCCGGTACCGGCTGGAATCACGATGACATCGCCGGCTTTCAGTTCGTGGGTGACGCCGTTGCGGATCGACGTCGAGTTGTTGCCGGGACCGTTGAAGAGGCGGACGGTCTCGAGATCCGCCGGGCGACGCTTCTTGCCGATCAAATCCGGCCCGGTCACGAGCGTCGCCGATCCGTCGATGATGTGGTAGACCTCGCTGACGAAGTCGTGCTCGGCGACCGATTCCGGTGCCGGCGCCGCGAGTCTGCCGCGATGGACGACGCCGATGCCGATGTGGCTCTTCCCGATGGTGACGTCCCGCACCTGCTGGTCCGTCAGCTTTTCGGCGATGGCCTTCTTCACGTACTGCTGGATCTCGCTCTCGTTGATGTAGGTCGCCGGACACATCGTGCAGGTCGGTTGCGGATCCTGCGCCGTCACGCCTGCGAGCGGCCAGGCGGCCACCGCCAGCGTCAAGAACATCTTCCTCATGCTTCCTCCACAAGTGAACCCGATCGCTCGGCTGAAGCCTCGCGCTCCGTGCGGGCTCGAGCCTCGCGCTTCGTGGTCAACGCCCAGGCAGCGCGAACGCGACGTACTCTCCGCTGTACACTCCGCCACTGATCGCGACGACGATGTACTGACGGCCATTCACGGAATACGTCATCGGTGTCCCCGACTGCTGCGCAGGCATGTAGACATCGCCCACTTCCCTTCCGGTTTTCTTGTCGTAGGCGCGCAACATGGCGCCGCGCGGACGATTGGGTCCCGTCGTCGCCAGTGGATCGCCGGCGATGACCAGCGTCTTTGTGACCAGCGCGCCGACGGCGCCCGACTGACCTGTGCGCGGAATCGTCAATCCCTGCAGCGCGCGATGATTGCGTACGCTGTCCGGTGTCTCGCCGTGCGCCATCTGCCACACGAACTCCCCGCGATCGAGATCGATCGCGGTGATCCGCCCGTACGGTGGCTTCAGGAGCGGCAGGCCCTGTGGCGTCGCGTTCGCGTTCACACCTTCGTCATTGGTCGTGGTCGCCGTCGATCGCGCGGCCGGCGCCGTCGGGATCGCGTCCGCACCGACGTTTTCGCCGGGCCCCGAGACATAGCGGACGCCGGTCAGTGCGTTGCCGGAAACGTACGGCAGATCCGAAAATTCCTTGTTGGGCGGCGGGAGCAGGCCGAGAACCGGCATCGCGGTGAACGACGGAATGTACGCGATGTGCGTTTCGGGATCGAACGATCCGCCCGGCCAGTTCGTGCCTCCTGAGGATCGGAATCCGGCAATCGGACCCTCGACGTGGCTGACGGGCGGCGGCGTGAAGATAGGGCCCACCTTGTAGCGCGACGCGATCGTGAGGGCCTCCGCGCGCAGCTCCGGCGTGAAATCAATCACGTTGTCGAGCGTGACGCCCTGATGATCGTACGGCGGCGGTTTCGTCGGAAACGGCTGCGTCGGCGATGTCTTCTCGCCAGGCACGTCCGACTGCGGCACCGGCCGTTCCTCGATGGGAAAAATCGGTTCGCCGGTGACGCGGTTGAAGAGATAGAGCATCGCCTGCTTGCCCATCACCGCGACGGCCTTCACGGCGCGTCCACCCACCGTGAGGTCGACCAGGATCGGCGCGGCCGCGATGTCCATGTTCCAGATCGGATGGTGCACGAGCTGGAAGTGCCACTTCCGTCGTCCGGTGTGATAGTCGATGGCGACGATGCTCTCGGCGAAGAGGTTGTTCCCGGGACGAAGGCCGCCGTAGAAGTCCGAGCTCGGCGTCTCCACCGGCAAGTACGCGAGGCCGAGCTCTTCGTCCACGGCAATCTGATTCCAGACGCCGACGTTGCCGGTGGTCGCCCACGAATCCTTCTCCCACGTCTCTGCGCCGAACTCGCCGGCGCGCGGGATGGTGTGGAAGGTCCACAATCGCTTTCCCGTCCGCACGTCGTATCCGCGGACGAGACCTTTCGTGTTGTTGTGCGTCTTGGGCGTGCCGCCTTCGAGAAACGCCGATCCGATCATGACGACGCCGTCGGTGGTCACGGCGGGCGTGGCATGCAGGCCGATCTCACCTTTCACCAGATCGATCTGCTGATCGACGCCGAACACCGCGCCTTCCTTCAAGTCGACGATGCCGTCCCGGCCGAACGCCGGAATCCGGCCCCCGGTCTTCGCGTCGAGCGCCACCAGACGGTAACCCGTCGTGACATACAGGATGCGTTCGTCGTTGTTCCCAGGGTTCCCCGCGCGGTCGGTCCAGTACGCCACGCCCCGTCCCGAGAGTTGACGGGGCGACGCGGCCGCCCGCGCGCCTTCGCGCTCGGAGTGCACCCAGCGGAGTTCGCCGGTCGCCGCGTCGAGCGCCACGACGGAACGGCGTGTGCCACCCGTCGTGTAGAGCACGCCGTTGATCTCGAGCGGGGTTCCTTCCAGCTTGAATTCAGGACGCGGACCGAGACTGTCGGTTTTGAAGCGCCACGCGACCTCGAGCGTATTGAAGTTCTCGGCGGTGATTTGATCGAGCGGTGAATAGTGATGATTTCGAAGATCGCCGGCGTACCGATCGCCACTCGGCGCCGGGCTGCGAACCGGTCTGCGCGCGCACGCTCCACCCGCACAGGCCGGCCGCGGCGGGCAGCAGGGCGACACCGAGAGCCATCCGGGACACACGATGCATGGGCGGCCTGAATTCTATCGAGATCCGCACGTGCCGCAACCGCGTTTTTGAGACGATGCCGACACGCCGTGCGGACGCTCGTCAGCGAGCCAGCTGCGCCTGAATGGCGTCCAGACGCGCCAGAATCTCGGCGTGCCGGCTGACCTCGGGCGAGGGCTTGCGGGCAAAGAAGCAGATGCCGCCGCCAGGCTCCAACACGGCCCGCTCGACCTCTTCGAGCGAGGCGAAGCCCTGCTTGTGCGCGGCAACTTCGAGATCGGCGTGCGTAATCAGTTCGCGCTTCAGATGGTCCGCCAGAATCTGCCCGTTCTCGATCAGCACGTCGGGATCCCCCTCCACGAGTCGCTCGAGGTTAGCGTGCGAATACAGATACCGTACGACGACGTGATTGATGACCAGCAGCGTCGTCGCGCCGAGCACGCCTCCGGTCACGCTGTTGTCGTCGCCGATGATTGCGTTCTGAACGGTATTCGACAGCGTCAACAAGACCACGAGATCGAACGGATTGAGCTGGGCGAGCTCGCGTTTCCCGGCGAGCCGAAGCCCGACGACGAGAAAGACGTAGACCAGAATCGGGCGGAGGATTTTCTCGGTGACCGGAAGGCTGAGAACAAAGACGTCGTGCAGCAGCTTCGTCATGCTGCGATTATCGGCTGCGGCTCGCGAAGCCAGCCGCCGATCCCCGTGCCGCGTGTGATCTTTACCTTCTTTTTACGGCTCCGCCGTCAGCCGTAGAATTCGCGCTTGATCCGCGACGGCGGAACGCCGAGTGTCTTCAATTCGGCGAGCACGCTCTCGAGAAATCTCGGCTGCGGCGTCGTTCCGGCCTTCTTGGCGTCGTCAACATCGAACTTCGAGATTCCGGGCCCGCATACGTACACGAGCGGAGCGGTCGGATCGGGCATCAGCTCGCTCAGGAGTGCGCCGCTGACGCGGCCGCGCCGGACAGACGGGCCGAACACCGCCGGATTCTCTTCTCGCGTCAGCGTATGCACGACCGTCAGCCGATTCGGGTGCTCGGCCGACAGATCCGCGAGCGCATCACGGTAAATGACGTCATCCCATGTCTTGTTCGAGTAGATGAACGTGTGACGCAGCGTCGGCAGATTGGCAAGCGCGAACTTCAGCATTGAAAAGTTTGGCACGCTGCCCGATCCGGCACAGATGTGGACGATGTGATCGGCCTGGCTTGCGACGTCAGCTCCGAGCGTATACGGACCGGTGAACCCCGTGACGACGAGGCGCATTCCGCGGACCGTCCGCTTGACCAGAAGAGGTGACAGCAGCGGCGGAAACTTCGTCGTTCCGGAGAGGTACCGTTCCTCCTTGACGGTCACGGCCAGATACCGCTCGTGCGGCGAGGAGCTCATGGAGTACGCGCGCGGCGGCTCGCGGCGGCCCTTCAGGTCCTCCAGGAACGCGGTAAAGCGCTGAAGCGCTTCGAACTGATGCGGATCGATCGTCAGAAAGTGCCCGGCGCTGTAGTCGAGGCGGTCGTTGCCCGTGAAGAGCACCAGCGTCGCCGTATCGGACGTCTCGACGATGACGTCCGCAACCATGACTTCGAGTTCCTTGATGCGTGTCGGCACTGAAGGCGACACGTTACCGCAAAACGCGATTTTGGCGTACCCTGTCGACGCCATGCAGATCATCCGGCAGCCGCGCACGTACGACGTCTGCATCGTCGGCTCCGGCGCCGGCGGCGGGATGGCGGCCAAGGTCCTGTGCGAGGCCGGCGCGGACGTCGTGATGCTCGAGGCCGGCGGAATGTGGGACGCCGCGAAGGACTCCAAGATGTCCGCGTGGGCGTACGACTCGCCGCGGCGCGGAGCGGCCACGCCGTCGAAGCCGTTTGGCGAGTTCGACGGCTGCATCGGCGGCTGGGACATCGACGGCGAGCCGTACACGCAGGGCAAAGGCACGACGTTCGACTGGTTTCGCGCGCGAATGCTCGGCGGGCGCACCAACCATTGGGGCCGCATCTCGCTTCGCTTCGGTCCCGACGATTTCAGGCGCCGCAGTCTCGACGGGCTCGGCGACGACTGGCCGATCAGCTACGACGACCTCAAGCCGTACTACGACAAGCTCGATCGCCTCGTCGGCATCTTCGGATCGATCGAGCATCTGCCGAACGAGCCCGACGGCATCTTTCAGGCCCCGCCGCAGCCGCGCTGCTACGAACAGCTGATCAAGCAGGCCGCCGACCGGCTGAACATCACCTGTATCGCGTCACGGTTGTCGATCCTCACCAAGCCGCTCAACGGCCGCCCTGCGTGCCACTACTGCGGGCAGTGCGGCCGGGGATGCGCGACGCACTCGAATTTCTCATCGCCGTCGGTGCTGCTGCCGCCGGCGCTCGCGACCAACCGTCTTCACATCATCACGAACGCGATGGCACGCGAGGTGCTGACCGACGATCGCGGGCTCGCCTCGGGCGTGTCGTACGTCAACACGAAGGACCGGCGCGATTACGCCGTGCGCGCGCGGATCGTCGTCCTCGCGGCGAGTGCGTGCGAGACCGCTCGCCTGCTGCTGAATTCGACGTCACCGCGCTTTCCCGACGGGCTCGCCAACTCCAGCGGCGTCGTCGGGCGCTATCTGACGGATTCGACGGGCCTGTCGGTGTCGGGGTTCATTCCGAAGCTCGCGAATGGCATCCCGCACAACGAAGACGGCGTCGGCGGCGCGCACCTTTACATGCCGTGGTGGCTCGACAATCGCAGGCTCGATTTCCCGCGGGGCTACCACATCGAACTCGGCGGCGGGCGCCGGCCACCGGCGTTCGGCTTCATGGGCGGCATTCAGCGCTACAACGGCGTCGGGGGGTACGGGCTGTCACTCAAGGAGGACTACCGGAAATTCTACGGCGCGACGGTGAATTTCGCCGGCCGCGGCGAGATGGTGCCCAACGACGACACGTATTGTGAAATCGATCCCAGTGTCGTCGATACGTACGGCATTCCCGTGCTGCGTTTTCACTTCAGGTTCACCGATCACGAATATCGACAAGCGCGGCACATGCAGGACACGTTTCGCGCGATTATCCACGAGATGGGCGGCACGCCGCTCTCGGAGATGCCCTCACGCGATTCGGGGTACGGTCTCGAAAACGGCGGGCGGATCATTCACGAGGTCGGGACGACGCGGATGGGTGCCGACCGGGCGACGTCGGTCGTCAACGCCAATTGCCAGGCGCACGACGTCCGGAATCTGTTCGTCACGGACGGCGGTCCGTTCGTATCGAACGCGGACAAGAACGTCACTTGGACGATTCTCGCGCTCGCGATGCGCACGTCCGAGTACATCGCGCACGAGCGGCACCAGCTCTCGATTTGAGCCATGCAGCACATCAGTCGTCGAACGGCGCTCCGGATGATTCTCAGCGGGCCCACCACGGCGGCGCTCGTATGGACGCCGGCCGAGGCGCGGGCGGCTCTGGAACGCTCGGCTGACGCCGTCGCGCTCCAGGGCGCCACGACGAGCTTCAAACCGAAGTTCTTCACGACCCACGAATACGCGACGGTCACGATCCTCGTGGATCTGATCATTCCGCGCGACGAACGGTCCGGCAGCGCCACCGACGCCGGTGTGCCGCCGTTCATGGACTTCATGATGATCGACCAGCCACGGCGGCAGGTCGCCATGCGCGGCGGTCTGGCCCTCATCGATCGCCTGACGCTGCAGCGCGCCGATCGGCGATTCAGCGACGCCACCGACGCTCAACGCCGGCGGGTGCTCGACGAGATCGCCTACACCTCGAATCCGGATTCGACACTCGCGCACGCCGTCACGTTCTTCAGCAGCTTCAGAGATCTGACGGCGAGCGGATTCTGGTCGAGCCGCGTGGGCGTCGCGGATCTTCAATATCTGGGCAACACGTTCGTCTCGGATTGGAATGGCTGCCCTGACGAAGCGCTCCGCAAGCTCGGAGTGAAGTGATCTGACGCTCTTCGTCTCGTCGTTCCTCGTACTCTTCCTCGAAATCGCGCTCATTCGGTGGATGCCGGCGTACGTGCGGCTGCTGGCGTACTTCTCGAACTTCATTCTGCTGGCCACGTTCCTCGGTGCCGGACTCGGCTGCCTTCTCGCCTCCAGGCGACGCAATCTGTTCGCATGGTTTCCTCTCGTGCTGCTGCTGGTGGTCGTCGCCGTGGATCGGCTGCGGCTCGAAGTCGCCGTGCCGACCACGAGCAGCATTTATTTCACCAGCGGAACCACCGGGCCAGTCGTGGCCGTTGAGAGCACGCGGCTGCTGCCGGTCTTGTTCGTCATCGTCGCAACGCTGTTCACGACCATCGCGCAACGCATGGGCCGCGAACTCGCGGCGCGTCCGCCGCTCGAGGCGTACGGCCTGAACCTGACCGGCAGTCTGTCGGGCGTCGCGGTCTTCGCGGTTCTGTCGTGGCTCGAGTGCCCGCCGAGTATCTGGTTCGCGGTCGCCGCTGCGGCGGCGTTGCCCTTCGTCATCGAGGAGCCAAGGGTCAGGGCGGCCGCGAACATCGCTCTCCTGACGATCACGATCGTCGTCGTTCACGTGATGGGTGGGGAAGCCTGTGGTCGCCGTACTACCGCATCACGGTCGTCGACGATGGCGCGGACACGGTCGTCGAGGTGAACAACATCTTTCATCAGTCGATGGCGCCGGTCGAGAAGAAGGAATACTTTTACCAGTGGCCATACCAGGTCTTCGGCGACACGTTCGACGACGTGCTCATCCTGGGCGCCGGCACGGGCACGGACGTCGCGGCCGCGCTGCGACACGGCGCGAAACATGTGGACGCCATCGAGATCGATCCGGTGATCCTGCGGCTCGGGCGCGCACGGCACCCAGACCACCCGTACTCCGATCCGCGCGTCACGGCGGTCACCGACGACGCGCGCCACTTTCTTGCCACCACCGATCGCCAGTACCGACCTCATCGTGTTCGCGCTGATTGACTCGTTGACCGTGCAATCCAGCTTTTCCGGCGTTCGTCTCGAGAGCTACATGTTCACCGAGGAGTCGTTCCGGGCCGTCCGGGATCACCTCAAACCGCGCGGGGCGATGGCACTCTACAACTACTTCCGCGAGAAATGGCTCGTCGATCGACTGGCGAACACCGTCGTCTCCGCGTTCGGCCACGAGCCGCTCGCCTACGTCCACCAGGAGCGCGCGTATCTGGCGGTCATGCTTGCGGGGCCACGTGTCGCCGAATTGCCGTCGCCCCCCCTCCCGCCAAATCTCGTGCTGGCCTATGGACAGTCCCACGAACCAAGTCCCGGCCATGCGCTGGTTCGCGACCCGGCGATCGCTCCAGCAACCGACGACTGGCCATTCCTGTACATGCGCGAGCCCGGCCTGCCGCGCCATTACCTCGCCGCGCTCAGCGTGGTGGTCGTGGTCTCGCTCCTTGCGGGCTTCGTGACCCTCGCGAGCAATCGTCAATCCCCACTCAATCCGCAATCCGCTATCCGCAATCCGCAATTTCCCTTCTCGTGGCCCTTCTTCTTCCTCGGCGCCGGGTTCATGCTGCTCGAAACGAAATCGATCGTGCAGTTCGCCTTGCTCTGGGGATCGACGTGGTCCTCGGCGTCACTGGCCATCGCCTCGGTGCTCGTGATGGCGATCGCGAGCGTGGCCATCACCGCCCGCACGCGGTTCACGCGCCAGTGGCCCATCGTGGCGGCACTGCTCGCGGTGCTCGTGGTGAATTACTTGGTCCCGGTCGGCCGTGTTTCGTTCAACAACCGGCTGCTCGAGTCGCTCTTTTACGGAGTGCTGGTCTTCAGTCCCGTGCTCTGTGCCGGGCTCCTTTTCAGTTCGAGCTTCAGGACGTCGGCGTCGACGGCAGGCGACTTCGGCGCGAATCTCCTGGGCGCGATGGCCGGCGGCATCGCTGAGTACCTGTCGCTGCTCACGGGTTACCGTTTCCTGCTGCTGTTGGTCGGCGCCTGTTACGTGCTCGCGGTCGCCGGGCGAGGTCGCGGGCGAGGGTGAACATTGCGGATTGAGGATTGAGAATTGGGAATTTCGAACTATCGGCGGCTGCCACCGCGGGCAGTCTTGATTGATGCCACGACGATCCGTGTTAACTGGTCGCTTCGTCCGCGAACCTAGCGACCGTCTCCGGCCCGATGACACCAGCTTCGACGAGAACCTCCAGCCAAGAGCCGGTTTCATCCGTCTCATCTTCGGCAATCGACATCTTCGCAATGAAATCGGCCCTCGACTTCGCGCGGCACGACGAACGGTAGTTCGCGCCAACCGAAGTTCCGCTCTTCACGAGCTGTCGCGTGATCACCGCAGTGACTGGATCGCGCGGAAGCGTTGAGCCTCCCCGGCGTGGGCGCGATTATTCGAGTTCTTTCGCGCGCTCCGGACTGAAGCTTGAAGAATTTGCACCGTTAACAGACTGGAAAGCTGCATAATCTGCGATCATGAGGGTAATAAGCGTCTTAGCGATCTCGCTTGCGATGAGAACTCTCACGGGCCCGGACTCCACAATCAACCAATCACCCAATCAATCCGCAGTCCGCAATCCGCAATCCGCAATGTCGTGGCACCCGTTGTTCGACGGCAAGTCACTGGAGCAATGGCGTGGTTACAAGAACGCCGCGGTGCCGACCGGATGGAAGATCGAGGCGGGCGCACTGACGAAGGACGGGCCGGTCGCTGACATCATCACGAAAGAGACGTTCGGCAACTTCGAGCTCGAGATCGAGTGGAAGATCGGCGAGGCGGGCAACAGCGGCATCTTCTATCGCGGCACGGAAGAATACGATCGGGTGTACTGGAGCGCCCCGGAGTACCAGCTGCTCGACGACATCAAGGGCGCCGACAACAAGACGCGACTCACCTGCGCCGGCGCCGCCTACGCGCTCTACCCATCACGCGCCGGTCATCTGAAGCCGGTCGGCGACTGGAACCAGACCCGCATCGTCGCCCGCGGCGCGCACGTGGAACACTGGTTGAACGGCGTGAAGATCGTGGAGTACGAACTCTGGAGCCCCGACTGGGAAGCCAAGGTCAAGGCGAGTAAGTTCAAGGACTGGCCGAATTTCGGCCGCGCGAAAGAGGGACACATCGCGCTGCAGGGCGATCACGCCGGGTCGCTCGGCTTCCGCAACATCAGAATCCGCGAGGTGCAGTGATGGCGAAGCTCACGCGACGGACGTTCGTCACCGATGTCGGGCTGGCTGGCGCCGGCCTCGCTATCGTCCCGCGTCACGTGCTCGGCAAAGGCTTCGAGGCCCCGAGCGACCGGCTGAACATCGCGTGCGTCGGCGTCGGCGGCCAGGGCCGCGCCAACATGATCAACGTCGCGTCGCAGAACATCGTCGCGATGTGCGACGTGGACTGGGATTACGGGGGCCAGGCGCTCGATCGCCTCGCGACAGATGCGCAGAGCCTGCGCACGCGGCTGGCGAACCAGAAGGCATTCGGCGGCGCCGCTTCCGGCGGCACGGTTGCCGTGATGAGCCCGCTCGAACAGGAGCGGGCACGGGCGCAGATTGACGCGATGACACGCCTCGCCGACGAGCACGTGCCACGTGCGAAGCGATACCAGGACTATCGCGAGATGCTCGACAAAGAAAAAGGCATCGACGCGGTCATCGTCGCCACGCCGGATCACATGCACGCGTCGATCGCGCTCGCCGCCATGGATCTCGGAAAGCACGTGTACGTCCAGAAGCCGCTGACGTGGTCGATCGCGGAGGCGCGTCAGTTGTCCAGGCGCGCGCGCGAGACGAGGCTCGCGACGCAGATGGGCAACCAGGGACATTCCTGGGACGATGCAAGGAAGGCCGTCGAGTACGTGTGGGCCGGCGCCATCGGCGAGGTCAGGGAAATCCACATCTGGACGAATCGTCCGCTCGGATACTGGCCGCAGGGCATTCCGCGCCCGGAGGCGACGCGTGGCAATCGAACCGCTCCGCTGGAACGGACCCGGGATCACCACGCGCCTCGCGAACGCGATGGCCGGCACATTCGCCGGTGCCCGACAAGCTGTCGTGGGATCTGTTCCTCGGCGCCGCGCCGCGCGTGGACTACCACCCGGTCTATCACCCGTTCAACTGGCGCGGATGGGTGGACTGGGGCGTCGGCGCGATCGGCGACATGGGCGCGCACCTCATCGATCATTCGATGTGGGCGCTGGATCTCGGGTTTCCGACGACGGTCGAGACCGTGTCGACGCCGTTCAACGGCGTCTGCTATCCGCACGCAACGATGACGTTCTACGAGTTCCCGGCGCGCGGCGGTCGGCCGCCGGTGAAGCTGACGTGGTACGACGGTGGACTGCTCCCACCGAAACCGCCAGAGCTGGCAGGTGAAGAGCTGAACAAGGGCGGCGGCGCGATGCTGGTCGGGAGCAAGGGCAAACTGATTCACGACACCTACGGCAAGAATCCGCGGCTGCTCCCGAAATCGCTTCAGGACTCGTTCGGAGTGCCGTCACAGAAACTGACGCGGATCCCCGACGAAAGTCACGAACTGAACTGGGTGGACGCGGCAAAGGGCAAGACCGACACGTCGTGCCCGTTCGAGTACGCGGCCAGGCTGACGGAAGTGATGCTGCTTGGCGTCGTCTCGCTGCGTGCGGGGAAGAAAATCGTCTACGACGCCGAAAACATGCGCGTCACGAACGACGAGTCGGCGAACGAATATCTCAGGCGGACACCGCGGTCTGGTTGGTCGGCCGTTTGAACTCACGCTCGAGGTATCTCAAAACCAGCGCATCACGCCGAGCGGATTCGAGAAGTCGTCCGTCCAGACGCGCGGTCTCGGCTGCAGCTGAAGGCGACGCCATCGCGCATCCGTGACGAGGCGCCCGAGGTCATCTGGCGATCGCGCGACAATGACCCAGGTCGAGGGCGCCTTGCCCGTCTCTTCGTCCGCGGCGCTCACTTCACGCTGGTCCTGCGCGAGTGCCGTCAGCCCGTCGGCGTTCGCGAGATCTCCCACGAGCGGCTGCAGATCCATGTACCGATTCGACAGGTGAAATGCGATGACCCCGTGGGGCTGCAGCGTGCGCAGATACACGCGCATCGCCTCGCTCGTGAGCAGATGCACGGGAATGGCGTCCGCGCCGAACGCGTCGATGACCAGAAGATCGACGCCGGCGTCCGGCTCCTTCGCGAGCGAGAGACGGGCGTCCCCGAGGACCACGCGGACGTCCGCCCGAGCGTCGCGAAGGTAGGTGAAGTACCTGCGGGTCGCGCGCCATCGCCTCAATCGCTGGATCGATTTCGTAGAACGTCCAGTGTTGCTGCGGCTCGCTGTACGCGGCCAGCGTGCCGGCGCCGAGTCCGACCACGGCGACGTGCGGCTTGGCGAACGGGCCGGTGAACGTCTCGAACGCCTGGCCGATCGGTCCGGTGCGATGGAAATACGTCAGCGGTTCGCGGGCGCGTGCCGGATCGAGGCTTTGCGCCCCGTGAACCGTGCGCGCGTGAACCAGCAGCCGCAGGTTGCGGGTTGGATCCGTGACGACCTTGAAGACGCTGTAGTAGCTGCGGCCGCTGAGGGCGACAGGCTGATGGGCGCTCAGATAGACGCTGCTCGGCACCATCAGCGCCGCAAGGCCGAGCGCAAAACGAAGAGGCCGGCCCTTCAGGCTGAAACAGAACAGCGGTGGCGCAACGTACAACAGCAGGAATGCCAGCGGATCCCGCGAGTCGCGCGCGGCAAACGCCGACAGCAACGCGAATACGAGCACACCGAGCGCCAGCGGAACAGCGACGTCGAGACCGCGCTGCCAGAGTGCGCCGTGCGCGGACCTCGTCGAACCGGTTCGGCTGCTCGCCGAAGCCGGCCGCGCCGCGCAGGCCAGCACGATCGCCAGCGGGTACTCGACGACCGTACGAAAGGCGACGGGCGCGACGAGCGCGTTGAAAAGGCCCCCCAGGACGCCGCCGACCGACACCAGCAGATAGAATTCCGTCAGCCCGGCGCTTTTCGGACGCGACCGCGCCAGTTCTCCGTGGCACACCATCGCCGCCGCAAAGAACGTCAGAAGGTGCAGCGGGCCCTGCACGAGCGGTGACAGCTGGCTCGCAAAGACGAGCACGGTGACGAGCACCAGCGCGAGCAGCGGCAGCACGCGCAACATCAGCGCGTGCGGAATCACCTGGCGACGCGCGAACACGAGCGCGAAGCTCGCAAGATAGAGCGTCAGCGGCACGACCCAGAACAATGGGACCGGCGCGACGTCGGTCGTCAGAAACGTGGTCAGCCCCAGCATCAGGCTCGACGGGATGAAGGCCAGCGCCACCCAGCGCAGTTTTTGCCGCACGCTGATGGCTTCAGCCTGCGAATCGGGCGCCGTGGAATCGGATGGTGCGGGCTGGTCGCTGACCGTCCGGTACGCCAGCACGACGGAAACGATCATGAGGAGGACGAACGCGGCATAGCACCCGGCCCACAACCAGCTCTGCTCGGCCAGCCGGAGCCGAGGCTCGAGGCCCGCGGGATAGGCGAGCAGCGCCGCGATGCTCCCGAGGTTACCCGCGACCGACAGGAAATAGGGATCCTGCGCGCCCGGACGGTTGGTCCGCGCGAACCACCGCTGCAGCAGCGGCCCGCTCGTCGACACGACGAAGAAGGGAACACCCACGCTGAACAGCAGCACGCGCGCGAGCCAGAAGATCGGCGTGCCACTCGAGGGCGGCTCGTCGTGCGCGGCAAGCGCGACCGGCAGCGCCAAGAGCGACAGCGCAAGCAGAACGATGTGCAGGACCGCCTGCTGGCCGAGACGCAGCCAGCGCGTCACGGCGTGGACATAGAGGTAGCCGAGGAGCAGCGTCGCCTGGAAGAACACCATGCAGGTGTTCCACACCGCGGGCGTGCCGCCGAGGAGCGGCAGCACCATCTTGGCAATCATGGGCTGCACGAGAAACAGCAGCGTGGAGCTGAGAAACAGCGTGCAGACGAACAGCGGGATCATGTCGGGGCCTGGAAGCCATGGCAAACACGATGCCCGGCTCAACTCTCGCGAAGGGCCACTTCGGCATTGGACCGGTTGCAATTCCGGCACGCTACATACAATGTTGGCGTGACGCCCGTCGAGAAGAACGCGCTCGGTCAACCTCTTGGCCACCCAGTCGCTGGCTGGAAGCCACCTGCCATCCCACCCCGCGATTCGTCGGCGACCATGACGGGCCGGTTCTGTCGTCTCGAACTGCTCGACCGAGACCGCCACGCGGACCATCTCTACGAGGCGAACCGGACGGACACGCGGGGCGCGATGTGGACGTACCTCCCCTACGGGCCGTTCGACGAGCTCGCCGCGTACGACCGCTGGGTTCGAGAGGTAGCGGCCGTCAGCGACCCCTCCTTCCACGCCGTCGTCGATCTCGCGACGGGCCGGGCGGTCGGCGTCGCCAGCTACCTGCGGATTGATCCGGCCTCCGGATCAATCGAAGTCGGACACATCGCCTACTCCCCGCTGCTGCAGAAGACGCCCGCAGCCACCGAGGCGATGTACTTGATGATGCGACGCGCCTTCGAGCTCGGCTATCGACGCTACGAGTGGAAGTGCGACGCGCTCAACGCGGGCTCGCGCGCCGCCGCGCAGCGCCTCGGGTTCTCGTACGAGGGCGTCTTCCGTCAGGCGCGCGTCAACAAAGGACGCAACCGCGACACGGCGTGGTTTGCCGCGATCGACTCCGAGTGGCCCGCGCTCGACCGTGCGTTCCGGCAGTGGCTCGATCCGGCCAACTTCGACGAAGCCGGGCGCCAGCGCGTCAGCCTCGCGTCGCTGACCCGGCCAGTCCTCGTCAAGCTCGATCCCGAGACGCCCGGCTGAAGCCTCGCGCTCCGTCGGTACGGGCGATCCCAAGGAGCGCGAAGGCTTCAGCCGAGCGTCACGACGCCGGAGCGCGAGGCTTCAGCCGAGCGTCAGGACGCCGGAGCGCGAGGCTTCAGCCGAGCGCAAGTTGCAACGCGATGTCTCGACTCGTCGCAAATGGACACGGCAAGTTCAGAAATCCGGAATTGCTCGTGTGCGGGTAGCCCTACGCCTCTTTCCTCGCCTTCGGCGCCCGGTTGTTCCCGTAAGAATGCAGTAAGCTGTCGAGCCACCGGGAGAAGGGGATCGCTCATGGACCTTCTGCAGCTCGAACACTTCCTCGCCGTCGTCGAAGAGCGGACGTTCACGCGCGCTGCTGAACGCGTCGGTCGGACGCAGCCGGCGATCAGCCAGAGCATCAAGAAGCTCGAAGAAGAAGTCGGCGCGCCGTTGTTCGCGCGCGACGTCCACGACGTGTCCCTCACCGAGGCCGGCAAAGTCCTCGTCGAATACGCGCGCAAGATGGTGCGGGCACGGGACGATGCGATGCGGGATGTCGGGGCGTTGAAGACGCTCAAGACCGGCACGCTGAACATCGCGGCGCACGAATCGGCGGCGGTGTACCTGCTCCCGGCGCCGCTCAGAACGTACCTCGCGCGGTATCCGGACGTGAAGGTCGGCATCTTTCGGAGCCGCCTCGCCGAGATCCCGCGGCAGGTGCTCGACCGCGAAGTCGATCTCGGGTTCGTGAAGGACGAGCCGGGGTTTCGCGAGCTGAAGTGGCTCGACGTGCACGCGGACGAGATGATCCTGATCGCGCCCCCCGGCCATCCGCTCGTCCGGCGCGCGAACGTGCGCGTCCGGGATCTCGGCGGCGAGCAGTTCGTCCTGCATCACCTGTGCAGCAGCACCGAGCAGAAGATCCTGCGGCTCTTCGAAGAGCACTCCACGCCGTGCAAGATCGTCGCGGAACTCTGGAGCTTCGAGAACATCAAGACGTTCGTCCAGGCCGAGGTCGGACTCGCGATCGTGCCGCGGGTCACCGTCGCCGACGAGCTCAAGGAAGGCAAGCTCGCGCAGATTCACGTCAGCGAACTGCAGATTCCACGGCGGACGCTGATGATCTACCGCGAGCAGGGATACCTGTCCGAGCCGGCGCGCGAGCTGATCAAGATCGTCCGCAGCTTCAACTGGGACGGCAAGGTCGCACCCATGAAGAGAAGGGCCTGACCAGGGCTGAGGGCTCAAGGCTCAGAAAAACAAGAAAACCCAACTCCAGGGTCCGTGAGGAACCTTGGAGTTGGGCCTCAACTCCTGAGAGTTGAAAGCTGAGAGTTGAGACTCTCAGAAGTTCACTGAAAAGCCGATTCGCATGATGCGCGGCGCGACAATCTGCGAGGGTGCCAGATACGTTCCGCCGACTGCCGGGTTCAAGGCGACGATGGTCGACGCATTGCCGAGGTTGTAGATATCGAGTCGCGGCACGATCTTGCGACCCGGCCCGAAACCGAACGGACGGGAAATGCTCAGGTCCACCAGTGTCACCGCCGGCAACCGCTCGTCGCCGCGGGCACTCAACGGGATCACCTGAGTCGCCCGCGTCAGCGTCGGCACGACGCCCCGGCCCACCGAGTACCTGCGAGTAGAACGGATAGCCGCTGTTCGAGATGAGGCTGCCGGCGAGCGTGATGGCCTTCAGGAACACATAGCTCCCCGACAGCCTGAACGCAACGGGCGAATCGTTGCCGACGATGCCCTTGCCGGCGAGGGTGTTGTTGGGATCGTTGAGATCCAGCGTCGCCGACTGTCCGCTCGTTGTCGACAGCCCGCCCGTGCTCGACCCGCCGGTGTTCAGACCGCCCGTGTTCTTGCCGATCGTCAGCCCGGCGACCATCTGCCAGTTCTTGGAGAACCGCTTGTTGGCGGTGAACTCCACGCCCTTTGTAATCGGTGTCCAGATACGGATCGTTGTCGACCGCGTTGTTCTGGAACGCGGCACCAAAGAAGCGCCGGGTTCAGGTTGTAGACCGTTGCCGTCGGTCGCGCCATTAGGGCCGTTCGGCACCGGGATGCTGACCGGGCTGTAGGCCGAGGTCGGAACGGCCAGGTTGCGCGTACCGATCTGATCCCGGTTGGTGCGGTAGTAGAACATCGCGCCGACGCGCATGTCGCGCATGATCTGGCGCTCGATACCCGCCGAGACCTCGTCGGAGTACGGCCAGCGAGGTCCGGTTGCGCTCGCGTAGTGGCTGGTGATGCCGGTGTACCCGGAACACTGGCTGATCTCGCCCGGCTGCGCGATGCGGTCGTTGTTCGGATCGGTCCACGTGCAGGTCTGCGAAGTCGGACTGCAGCGGGTTGATGTTGAGCACGCGGTCGATGCCCACCTGCAGGCCATAGCGGCTGTAGCTCGCCTTCAGCGCCGTCTTGCCATCGGCAAACGGATCGAAAACGGCGCCGGTGCGCCAGACCGTGAGGTTCTGCTTGATCGGCGTCGATTCAGGAATGCTCTTCGGCGCGACGTAGGGACCGCCCGGGTTGGAATTTGCCGGCAGGGTGCCGACGTTGTGGTCGTAGCGCAAGCCGAGGTTCAGTGTCAGATTGCGGCCGACCGTCCACGTGTCCTGCCCGAAAAATCCAAGGACCGTATCGACGTTGAGCGCGTCGCTCGGCGAGTTGAACTCGCGGACCTGCGCCGGTTTGCCGCCCTGATACAGGAGATAGAGCGCGTTCTGGATGTCGTTCAGATCGTCGAAGAACAGCCGCGCGTACTGCACGCCGCCCTTGAACAGGTGATCGCCTCCCCAGCCGGACTTCGTCATCGACACGCTGTTGTCGAACTGCCAGCGCCGGTTGGGATTTTCCTCGTGGCGCTGGGCGGCGATTCGCCGACGTGTTCAGGACGGAGTCCTCCTCGCGCACGGCTCGATGCGGGCGTGTTGGGCTGATAGAGATAACTCGTCGTGCCGTCCATCACACTGAACGAGGACTCGAACACCAGCTTGTTGCGGATGCCGGTGTACTTCGCCTGCGTGGAGGACGCCGGATTCTGCTGCACCAGTGACGCAATGTCGGGCGCGTTGAACGAACCGTCGCGGCGGTGGCCACGAATCTTGTTGTTCCAGTTGTACGACGAAGGTGACCTTCTGGTTGGAGGTGGCCGAAAACACGCCCTTGCCGGAGTAGTTCTTCAGCGTGTTGTCGTCGATCGCCTGCGTCTTGTCCTCGTTCTTGGCGTTGACGAGCTTGTTGACGACCCACCGCCGGTACGAGCCGTTCACCCACAGCCGATCCTTCAGCAGCGCGCCGCCGCCGGCGACGTTGAAGTCGTAGGTCGTCTGAGTCGGGTTGCCGAGGAAGCCGGCCGGCTTGTCCGGGGAACCCGCAGGTTGTCGCTTTCGAGACAGCCCGGCGTCGGTTCCTGGGGCGTCAGACAGCCCGAGGAATAGTTGTAGCGCGCGTCGCCGCGCCACTTGTTGCCGGCGTCCTTGGTGACCATGTTGATGGAGATGCCGCCCGCCATGACCTCGGCCGGAATCGCCGACGTCATGTAGTTCACTTCCTCGAACATCCCCTGGTCGTAATACAGCATCGTCGCGCCACCGCCGCCACCCGGCCAGTTCACGGTCGCGCCGTCGATGTTGTAGCTGACGTCGTTGGTGCTCGACCCATGCGACGACAGCGAGCTCTGCTGGATAGGACTGCGTGCCGCCGACGTCGTAGGTGGCGACCTGGACGCCCGGGATGATCTTGGCGACCGACCAGGGATCGCGGCCCGACGGCACGCCCTCGAGGATCTCCTGGTTCATCACCGTCTGCTGCAGGTTCGACTTCGTGTCGACGGTCGGCGACTCGCCGGTGACCGTGATGGTCTCGCTGACGCTGCCGACTTCGAGCTTCGCGTTCACGGTCGCGACGAAGGACGCGTTGATCGCGATGCCCGCGCGGTCGATCGTCTTGAATCCCTGCAGCTCGAACTTGACGTTGTAGCTGCCCGGCGGCAGGCGGTCGAACCGATACGTGCCGGTCACATCGGTGGTCTGCACTTGCGCGCCACCGATCAGCTTTGTCGCCCGACAGCGTCACGGTGACGCCCGGCATCACGGCGTTGCTCGTGTCGGTTACGGCGCCGGCGATCGAGCCGGTCTGGACCTGCGCGTGGGCGCAGCCGCCGCCAGCATGAAAAGCACGCCGATCGCTACACGTCGGACCAAGGTCATACCCTCTCCCTTTTGCGCGAAGACGCCCAATTATGCGCTTCGCTCGGGACGATACGGGCGTCTACCCCAGCTGGTCCAGTTAATTCTTCTAATCGAGCCATAACCACAAAAGGCCGTATACTTTGCGGGAATGGGTAAATTTCTCTTCGCGCTGCGCCAGCTCTCATGGTGGTCGCGCTCGGTGCGGCTCAGCCTGCCGCACCGCCGCCGGATCCGCAGACCGCGCTCGTCAAGCAGTACTGCGCCGGCTGCCACAGCGAAAAGGGAAAAGCAGGCCAGCTGTCGCTCGCGTCCTTCGATTCGACGAAAGCCGCTGACAACGCCGCCGTCGCCGAGAAAATGATCCGGAAGCTCCGCGCCGGCATGATGCCGCCGCCGGGCGCCCGCCGGCCCGACGAGGCCGGCGCTGGCGACGCTCGCGGAGACGCTGGAAACACGCATCGACGCACGGGCCGCGACCAGACCGAGCCCGGGATGGCGTCCGTTCCAGCGCCTGAACCGCGCGGAATACCAGCGCGCGGTCAAGGACCTGCTCGACGTGGACGTCGACGTCAGCGCGTTCCTGCCCGCCGGACACCAGTCAGTCAGGGCTTCGACAACGTCGCCGATTCGCAGGCCTTCTCGCCGGCGCTGATGGACGGCTACCTGCGCGCGGCCAGCCAGGTCACCGCGCTCGCCGTCGGCGATGCCGACGCCGGCATCGGCGAAGCGCACTATCGCGTCGCCAAGACCGCATCGCAGTTGCAGCGCGTCGACGGCGCGCCGCTCGGCACGCGCGGCGGCGTCTCGGTCATGCACACGTTCCCGGCCGACGGCGACTACGTCTTCCGCATGGAGCTTCACGGCAACGCCGACGGGTTTCTCTACGGCGGCCCCGGCCGCAGGCGAGCAGATCGAGCTGTCGATCGACGGCGCGCGCCAGGCGATCCTCGACATCGATCCGCGCATGGCCGAAGTGACGACTGGGCTGGCGCTGAAGACGCCGACCGATACACGTCACCGCCGGCGCGCATCGCGTGACGGCCGCGTTCATCCAGCACTTCGAAGGTCCGGTCAACGATCTTCTGGCGCCGATCGATCACACGCTGGCCGACACCCAGATCGGCGTCGCGTACGGCATCACGACGCTGCCGCATCTGAAGGATCTGAACATCGTCGGTCCGCAGCGCGTGACCGGCGTGTCGGAAACGGCGAGCCGGCGGAAGATTTTCGTGTGCCGGCCGACGTCGCCCGGTGAGGAGACCGCGTGCGCGTCGCAGATCGTGCGGCGTCTCGGCGGCCAGGCGTTCCGGCGGCCGCTGACCGACGCCGACTTCAAGGGCCTGATGCGGTTCTACGAGGAAGGGCCGATCCGAGCGCAACTTCGAATACGGCGTCGCGTCCGCGATCGAAGCGATGCTGGCGAGCCCGCAGTTCGTGTTCCGCCTCGAACCCGTCGCTCCACGCCCGCGCTCGCGGCGCGCTTCAGCCGAGCGGCATCAGCCGGCATCGGCGACGTCGAGCTCGCGTCGCGGCTGTCCTTCTTCCTGTGGGGCAGCGTCGCCGGATCAGGAACTGATGGCGCTGGCGACCGAAGGACGTCTGAGCGCCGCTGGGACGACGTTGCCGCCGGGCGAGCCCACGACGTTACGCCGAAGCAGGTGAAGCGCATGCTCGGCGACCCGCAGGCCGAGGCGCTCTCGACGCGGTTCGCGGCACAGTGGCTGCGGCTGAACGATGTCGACGGCATGCTGCCGGATGCGGTTCTCTATCCCTACTACGACCACACGCTCGGCGAGGCGCTCGTCCGCGAAACCGAGCTTTTCTTCGACAGCATCGTCCGCGAGGACCGCAGCGTCCTGGACCTGCTGATCGCCGACTACAGCTTCGTCAACGAGCGCGTCGCGCGGCACTACGGCATTCCCAACGTCACGGGCAACCAGTTCCGCCGCGTGCAGGCTGCCCGAATACCGCCGCGGTCTGCTCGGCCAGGGCAGCATCCTCGTCCTGACGTCGGTGGCCGACCGCACGTCGCCGGTGATGCGCGGCAAGTGGATGATGGAAGTGCTGCTCGGGTCGCCGCCTCCGCCGCCGCCGCCGAACGTCCCGGCACTCGAGGACACGAAAGGTACGGCGAACGGCAAGGTGCTGACCGTCCGCGAGCGGATGGAGGAGCATCGCAAGAATCCGGCGTGCGCGTCGTGCCACCGCGTCATCGATCCGATGGGCCTGGCGCTCGAGAACTTCGACGTCACGGGCCGCTGGCGCATCAAGGACAGCGGGTTTCCGGTCGATGCCGCCGGCGTGATGTACGACGGCACGAAGCTCGAGGGACCCGGCCGGACTGCGCGCGGGCTGCTGAAGCATCAGGACGTGTTCCTGCAGACGTTCACGGAAAACCTGATGACCTACGCGCTCGGACGCCGGATGGAATACACGGACATGCCGGCGATCCGGAAGATCGTGCGCGACGCCGGCAGAAACGGACTACCGGATATCCGCGTTCGTGAGCGGCGTCGTCAACAGCGCGGCGTTCCAGATGCGCCGAGCGTGCGACCGATACCGCGAGCCATGAAACGGATGAACCCAGGACAGATGGGACGCGATGCTCAGCGACAACGCGTGAAGGTGATTCCGGATGCATCACCAGAAGCGTCTTCCACGACGAGCGGTTCTGAAGGGCTCGGGGCGCACCGTCGCCCTCCCCTTTCTCGACGCGATGGTCCCGGCCGGCCACGCGTTCGCGCGCGAAGCCGCGGCAGGTTCGCGCAAGGTGCGCTTCGTCGCCATGGAAATGGTGCACGGCGCCGCCGGCAGCACGAACTTCGGGCATGAAGCGGAACCTCTGGGCGCCGGCCGACGTCGGCGCCGACTTCGACCTGGGCCCCGTCGAGCCTCGCGGCGCTCGAGCCCGTACCGCAACTACCTGACGATCGTCAGCAACACGGACGTGCGAAACGCCGAAGCGTTCATTCCGCCAGAGATCGGCGGCGACCATTTCCGCTCCGCGGCGGTGTTCCTCACGCAGGCGCATCCGCACCAGACGCAGGGGTCGGACATCCACGCCGGCACGTCGATCGACCAGATCTTCGCGCAGAAGTTCGGGCAGGACACGGCGATCCCGTCGATGCAGCTCTGCATCGAGAACGTGGACCAGGCCGGCGGCTGCTTCTACGGCTACTCCTGCGCGTACACCGATTCGATCAGCTGGGCCGTCGCCGACCGAGCCGCTGCCGATGATTCGCGACCCGCGTGCAGTCTTCGATCAGCTCTTCGGCGTCGGCGCGACGCCGGAGGCGCGCGCCCAGCGCCGCAAGCGCGACCGCAGCATCCTCGACTGGGTCACCGATTCGGTCGGCCAGTTGAAGGGCACGCTCGGCCCGGCCGACCGCTGCACGGCTGAACGACTACCTCGAGGATGTTCGCGAAATCGAGCGTCGCATTCAGAAAGTCGAAGCGCTCAATGCGAGCGGCGAGACGCGCGAGCTGCCGTCGGCGCCGATCGGCGTGCCGGACGCGTACGACGAGCACGTGCGGCTGATGTTCGACCTGCAGGCGGTGGCGTTCGCCGCCGACATCACGCGGGTGTTCGCATTCAAGTTGAGCCGCGACGTGTCGAATCGCGTGTTCACAGACGCCGGCGTGACCACCGGCTTCCACATCGCGTCGCACCACAACGACCGCGACGATCGCATCCTCGAGTTCGCCAAGATCAACAAGTACCACGTCAGCCTGCTGCCGTACTTCTTCGAGAAACTGAAGAACACGCCGGACGGCGAGGGCAGCCTGCTCGACAACTCGCTCATCATGTACGGCTCGCCGATGGGCAACCCGAACGTCCACAACCACAAGCGCTGCCCGCTCTTCTTCATGGGCCACGCGGCCGGGCGCGTCAAGGGCCAGCTCCACCTGAAGGCGAACGACGGCACGCCGATGGCGAACGCCATGCTGGCAGCGCTCCACACCATGGGCGTGGAGCGTCGACGCCTTCGGCGACAGCACCGGCTCGCTCGATTTGAACGCAGTCGGCAGTCATCATGAGAACACGCTGCGTCGGGTGGTCGGTGGGTCAGCTGGGTCGGGTAGCTGACTGCTATGCTCTGAAAATCACGTTGCTGGTTTGTGGTCCGCTCGCGCCTCACCGCTGCGGCTGCCGACAGCGCGTCGGCGGTCGCCGACGCCGCGATGCGCAGGGACGCGTCAGGCCGTGCGAGCGCTGCGTGCAGAAGGGCGGCGACGTCAACGCCGCGCAGGGCGACGGCATGACGCGCGCTGCACTGGGCCGCGATGCACGGCGACGCCGATCTCGTCGGCCGTCCTGCTCTATGCCGGCGCGAACGTGCGCGCGACGACGCGGCTGGGAGGGTACACGCCGCTGCATCTGGCCAGCCAGGCCGGCTCGTCGGCGGTGATCAAGGCCCTGGTCGCGCGCCGGCGCGAACGTGCACGACGCCGACCGCCACCGGCGCGACGCCGCTGATGCTCGCGGCGTCGGCCGGCCAGCTGGACGCGGTGAACGCGCTCCTCGGTCTCCAGGCGGATCCGAATGCGACGGAGAAGGCCCACGGCGAGACTGCGCTCATGTTCGCCGCAGCACTCGACCGCGCCGACGTCGCTCGGGCGCTCCTGCAGCGCGGCGCCTCGATCGGCACGACGAGCGCCGTCGTGGACCTGACGGACGTCGACGGCGCCAGAAGACGCGCTGCAGAAGGAAATCCGCGATAAACAGAACGCCGAATCGGCCGCGCGCACAGGGACGGCGCCGCCGCCGCAGGCCGATCCGATGGCATTCCAGGGCCCGACATCGAGAACGGGCGTCGCCGGCGCGCACGCGTCCGTACTCGTTCAACGAACTGATCGGCAAACAGGGCGGCCTGACCGCGCTGCATTTTGCCGCGCGGCAGGGCGCGATGAGGACCGCGCAGGCTGCTCGTGGAAGCGGGCGCGGACGTCAACGTCGTCAGCCCCGCCGACGGCACGACGCCCCTCGTGATCGCCGCGATCAACGGTCAGTTCGATCTGGCGAACTATCTGCTCGCGCACGGCGCCAATCCCGAACGCCGCGAGCTCGTCGGGGATGACCGCCGCTCTACGCGGCGGTCAACGTCGAATGGGCGCCGCGGATGTTCTACCCGCAGCCGCGCGCGCAGCTCCAGCAGCAGCTGTCCTATCTCGATTTCATGAAGGGGCTGCTCGACAAGGGCGCGGACCCCAACGTCCGCGTGCGCCGGAAGATCTGGTACACGCAGGTACAACTTCGATCTGCTGCGCATCGACGAGAGCGGCGCGACGCCGTTCTGGCGCGCCGCCTACAGCAGCGACGTCGCGGCGATGAAGCTCCTGCTCGTCACTTCGGCGCCGATCCCAACATCTGGACGATGAAGCCGCCGGCGAACAACCGGTTCCAGCAGGGCGGGACGCGCAGCGGTGATGCGAGTCGTGACGGCACAGGCACGTCCGCCCGTGCCGACCGGCGGACCCGACATCCCGCCGCTCGTGGCGGCTGCAGGCGCCGGCTACGGTGAAGGATTCGCCGCCAACGCGCACCGCTTCGCACCGACCGGCATGCTCGCGGCGGTCAAGTTCCTCGTCGAAGAGCTGCATGCCGACGTCAACGCGCAGGACGCGGACGGCAACACCGCCCTCCACAACGCCGCCGCGCGCGGCGACAACGAGATGATTCTGTACCTCGTGTCCAAGGGCGCCGACGTCAAGGCCGTCAACCGCACCGGCCAGACGACGGTGGACATGGCGAACGGTCCAGTCCAGCGCACGCAGCCGTATCCGGAGACGATCAAGCTGCTCGAAGGGCTCGGCGCGAAGAACAATCACCGCTGCGTGTCCTGCTGACGCTCTGCGGCTTCGCTGACCGTGCTGCGGCTGCGCTGATGGTGCTGCGACTGCGCTGACCGTGCTGGAGCGCGAGGCTTCAGCCGAGCGACTGGATTTACTTCTCCCGCTCTCGCCTCCAGCGGACAAGCTCAGATTCGAACGTATTGACATCGCGTCCGACGAAGAACTGTCGGTCGTTCGGGCCCTCTCCAAGCAGCGCGATCGATGATTCACGCTGCAAAGCCGGCCAACAGCGCGAGCGCGACTTAATGCCGTCCGTCGTATGACCATACTGAAAGTTCGATGGCTGTTGAATCGCTCGGCTGAAGCCTCGCGCTCCACACCCGAACACTCGACCTATCCTACCTACCCGACCCACCTGATCTATCTGTCCGCTTCGGACGAGTCGCCGCAGCACCTCGTCGAGCGAGCGATCGACGTTCCTTCCATCGCCCGCGCGACGAACGCGCTGGCGTTCGCCACCGCAAAGCTGACGCCGTGCAGATTTTTCGCCGGCGGCACGCCGGGAATCTCGCGCGGCAGCCCGGACGTCCTCAGGACCGCTCACGCCGTCGACGTCCACGACGCGGTAGTCGTCGCGCGAACAGCTCCAGTCGACTTCGATCGGCAGGGCTCCGGTCATCGACCCCGGCAGGTAAGTGACGCCGTCGTCCTCACGCGCGGCCACGATGAGCGTGCCGGGCGAAGCGGCAAGGTCCATCGCCAGCGCGCAGCGCCGACTCGTGTTCGCGTCGAGGCGTGCCCGAGACTGAGGTTGACGATGTGCATGCCCGAATCGGGCCGCCCATTCGATGGCGTGGACCAGGCACGCCGATGATCGTGGACAGCTGACGATCGAAGACCTTGACCGCGAAAGATCTCGACGTCAGGTGCCAGATCCTTGATCGCGGCGGTCGACTGCGGTCCCGTGCCCGAGCCGATCGACGTAGTCCCGTGCTGGCGGCCGTCGGCGGTCGAAGCCGACGCCGCCGGCGACGCCGTTCACGTGCGGATGACTCCGCGTGCACGCCGCTGTCGACGACGGCGACGCGGATGCCCCGGCCCGTCGCTCGCGTCACGCGCGGCTGCGCGTCGGGGACCCGCGCGCCGTCCACGACGAGCACGATCCGATCCGCACGACGCGCGACGTCGGCGCGATGGGTGATCACAATCGTCGTCCGGCCCTTCCTGGCGGCCTCGAAGTCCCGACACGAGGCGATCCTCGGTCGACGACATCGAGCGCGGCGGTGGGCTCGTCGAGAATCAGGATAGAGGGGTCGCCGCAGAAACGCTCGGGCAGCGGCGATCCGCTGCCGCTCGCCGGCCGACAGCGCGGTCCCCCGTTCACCGACGACCGTGTCGAGTCCGGCCGGCAAGGCATCGACGAAGCGATCGAGCGCGGCGCGGCGCGCTGCTTCGGCCGACCTCCGCGTCGGTCGCCGCCGGCCGTCGCGTAGCGGATGTTCTCGGCAATCGTGGCGTGGAGGATGAACGGCTCCTGCTCGACGAGCGCGACCGGCCTGACGCAGACTCGGCGAGGCGGAGCGACACGCAGGTCGTGTCCGTCGATGCGAACGATGCCGGCGTCCGGATCGAGCAGCCGCAGCAGCAGGTCCGCGAATCGTGGACTTGCCGCTCCCGCTCGGTCCGACGATCGCGAGCGTCTCACCCGCCTTGACCGTGAACGACACGTCTGTCGAGCACCGGGTGCCCGCGGTCGTAGGACAGCGTCACGTGTTCGAACGCGACGTCGCCGCGCACGCCGTTCGAGGCGCCTGCGCGTCGGAGCTGCTCGACGACCTCGATCGGCTCGTCGAGAATCTGCGCGACTCGTCGCAGCGACACGCGAATCGTCGCGAGGCTCGTGTACATCCCCATCAGCGCCTGGAGGGGCGACAGGAGCCGCATCTGGCAGGCCATGAACGCGACGAACGTGCCGACGGTCATGGCGCCGTTCAGCACGCGCCAGCCGCCGTACACGAACGTCAGACGCCGGTCCCCGCGGAGATAACCAGGCCGGGGACGCCGCCGGCGAAGTAGGTGAGCCGCTGCATCGACATCAGCGCTCGAACGAACGCGTCGTTGCGCGACCGGAACCGTTCGCACCTCGCGCACCTGCGCGTTCGAGGCGGCGACCAGTCGCACGGCCTGCAGTGTCTCGATCAGGAAGCTCCCGATGTCGGCGCTCCGCTGGCGAAGCGACGCGATCTCGTCTCTCGAGCCGTTGCGCGGTAGTGGACGAGCGCCCAGACGCGCGACCGGCGCGGCGCCGATCGTGACCGCGAACAGCCGCAGGTCGAGCCAGGCCAGCAGGCCGACCGTGCCGCCAGGAACAGCACGTTGCCGAGCCACGCCGAGCGCCGCCTCCGACGCGATCCGCTGGATCTCGCCGATGTCGTTGTTGATCCGCGACATGATGTCGCCAAGCCGCGTCCGCGCGTAGAACCGCGGCGACAGCTGCTGCAGGTGCCGATACATCTCGAGCCGCATGTCGAACAGGATGTCCGCCGACACGCGCGTGTACCGGAGTCCGCTGACGACATTGACGACGAAGCTGAGGACCGTGACGAGCGCGAAGAGCGAGGACGACGCGCACCAGCGTCGCGCGATCGCGGCCGATGAGCGCGTGGTCGAAGAAATCGCGCGACAGGAGCGGCAGATAGAGGGAGAGCCCCGTGCTGAGGAGGCTCAGCCCGAGCACGAGCGCCAGCCGCCGCCAGTACGGAACGATGAAGCGCGAGCGCGCGGCGGAGATCCTGTTCGGATCGATCGGCCACAGCCGTCGCCTTACTGCGACGTCTTCTGGCCGGCGGAGGCCGCCCGGGAACACGAACAGATCCGTCGTCATGTCGCCGTCGAGCGTGATCGTCCGCAGGTACTGATACGTCTCGGCGTCATACATGTCGATGGTGTTGCCGGCGACGTAGATGTACAGCACCTTGCCGTTCGAGCTCGTCTTGAGCCCCATGCGCGGGCGGCCCTTGAATTCCGTGCGACCGGCCAGCTTGCGGTGCTCCAGATCGAACTTCCAGAATTCGTGGCGGCCGATCTCCTCGACAGAGTCCGTATGCCGACCTTGCGTCCCGGCGCGAGCGTGAAGCTCACCGGCGTGCGACGGTCCGAGCGTGAAGAAATCCACCGTCTTTGCCGCCAGGTTGACCCGGCCGATCCCCATCGTCGGACGATGCTGGACCGGATCGGAGACGGTGAAGAGCGCCGTGTAGAAGCCCGGGTCGTCGTTCATGACGTCGCGCGCGTTGAACTCGAGATGCCCGAACCCTTCCTCGATCGGACGCGACATGTCCCACTTGTCCACCTGCGTGTAGTTGGCGGTGTCGTAGATCAGGACTCTCGCGCTCGGTGAAGAGGTACATCAGCTTGCCGTCGGGCGCGAACATGATGTTCGCGTTCTGACGCTCCTCGCCGTTCGGCCACGGGATCGTGCGTGTCGATCTTGTGGCTCTGCAGGTCGTACTGGACCAGCGTCGGCGTGCCGATTTCGAAGCGGTCGACGAGCTTCGTCGCCGACATCGTGACCATCATCACGAACCGGTGCAGCGGGTCGGGCTCGATGCTTCGAATGCGGACCTTCTTGTTGCCCTCGCTGAGCGTGAACGGATCGACGTCTTGCGCGGTGGCGATGTCGACGATCTCGACCTTCTCCATCCCCGCTTCGATGGTGTAGAACCGCTTGCCGTCGCGCGACAGCGTCGTCCGGCGCGGGATGCCGGACTGGAACGGAATCGTCCCCACGATCTTTTCCGACGCCTCATCGATAATCCAGTACTGCTTCGGGTACGAGCCGATGATGAGCGTGCCGTTCCCGGCCGACACCCTCGGCTTTCTCGGACTTCTGCGCCGGCGCGACGCGCTCGGCTGAAGCCTTGCGCTCCAGCGAGACGAACGCCGCCAGGACGACCACGGCGCCGATCACGACAAGCTTTCTCATGGCGATCGCCTCGTTACGGGAAGATCAGATCGATCTTGCGCCAGTCCTTCTGGGCCGCGGCGCATTTCGCCGTCCAGTCGGGCGCGTGATTCAGCTGATCGGGCACCTGCGCCGGCCAGTAGCAGCCGATGTGGCAGTCGAACAGGTCGCGCTCGACCGGCTGGCACAGCCCGGCCGTCCCGCCCGTCTCGGTCGGCTTCCCAGCCGGGCGAGAACACGAGCGAGCAGCCGATCGGGAAGTGCGGCAGGAGCGTCGGACCCGTGCGCTGCAGGGCAACGACGTCCGGCGACGTTGCGCGCTCGATGCGTCCGGCCTTGCGGTTGATCGCTTTCAGATGATTCACGGTGACCTCTTTTTTTCCACTGCGCGTAGGGCCCCACCCCCACGCGGTACTATGCTGACGCTTCGTCTCGGCTTCGCAGGCCGCTCCCCAGCGTGGCCGCAGGCGCTCAGCCCTCCCTCAGCCCTCAGCCCTCAGCCCTCAGCTCTACGCCGTCGGGACTACGACACGGGCGCCGCCACTTCCTCGTCATCAAACTGCGCGAGAAACGCAGGATTGCGGACCGCGAGCTCGCCGTACACCTTGAGACACACATCCGTCCAGCCGCGAATCCAGTCGCAGTAGTGCAGATTCGCGACCCCCGTGTCGCCGTAGCGCGTGTGCGCCTCGTGGTAGCAGCCGCCGGAACAAAGCGGCCGCGCCCAGCAGGTGCTGCAATCGGTCTTGTTCGCGATGTGATGCTTCTCGAGAAACGCGTGCTGCGCGGCGCGATCGATGCCATCGTGCACGTTGCCGACCCCGTGCGACTCGGATCCGGCGAAACGGTGGCACAACGCGACCTGACCGTCGGTCGCGACGCCGAGCAGTCCGAGGCCCGCGCCGCAGGGATAGGCCTTGCTGACGCCCTTGTGCAGCTCCTCGAGCGTCTCCTTCACGTTCGAGAAGCCATGATGCCGGTTGGCGACCGAGGCTTCGAGGAAGTCGTAGGCGAGATCGCGGAACTGCCCGAGCATCTGGTCGTAGCCGCCGTCCGAGATCGCATGGCCGCGCGTCGGCGACGTCGTCACCGGCGCGAATCCGACCTCCCAGAAGCCCATCTCCTCGGTCAGGTGCTTGTAGATTCGCTTGACGTCGAGCGTGCCCGACGTCAGCGTCACACGCGCGCCGATCGGACGGCTGCGATGGCGCTGGAGCAGTGCCTTGATCTTCGGCGCCACGACGTCGTAGCTGCCCGCGCCGTTGTGGAAGACGCGGAACTTGTCCTGCAGTTCCTGCGGACCGTCGATTGAGATCGTGACCCCGATACGCTCTTCCGGCGAGGAACTCGATGATCTCGGGCTTCAGCAGCGTCGCGTTGGTCGTCATGCTGAAGTCGACGTCTTGCCGAGCTCGGCGCCGCGCTGTCGGGCGTAGGCGACGGTCTTGACGAGCACGGGGAAGTTCAGCAGCGTCTCGCCGCCGAAGAACGTGACGTGCGCCACCTTGTTGCTGCCCGACTCCTTGAGCATGAAGTCGACGCTCTGGCGCGCGATCTCCTCGCTCATGAACTTCGGCTGCCGGCCGTTTTCCGTGTCGACGATCTTGTCCTCGCCGTACTCGTAGCAGTACGTGCACGCGAGGTTGCACTGGTTCGTGACGTTCAGCACCATCGTCGTCAGCGGGAACGGCGCGAGCGGGATCACCTTCGGCGTCGGCGCCACGGGGACGTTCACTTCGCCGATCGCTTGGACCCGCAGCAGCTCGGCGAGCGCGGCGTCAAGGTCGACGTCGGGCATCGTCGCCTGCAGTTCGTCCCGCGTCCGCGGGCGCTCGCGCACCGTGCGCAGCACCGCGTCGGACGCAGCATCGAGCGCGAAGATCGCCGCGCTGGGCACCAGATACACGAACGGCTGGCCGGCCGCTTCGAACCGATGGTGTTCGCGCGCTGTCCAGACGCTCATTTCGACGGCTCTCCTTCGAACCAGGCCATGTAGAGCGGCACTGTGACGAGCAGGTGCGCGCGCGCGCGCAGCGGCTTGGTCGTGTCTCGCGCCCCTGACGATGTCAGCTCGGCGACGACCCAGACGTCGCCGACGTTGTTGCGATTGCCGCTGCGCTTCGGGTTCGGTCCGTCGAGCGCCGGCGTGAACAGCCCGGACGTCGTCGATCTTGCCGACAAACTGCACGTCATCGTCGGCGAACGTGGCCGTGTATTCCTCGATCGACCATTTCACGTCGACGAGGCCGAGCGATCAGGTCGTCAGCGGTATCGGGCTTGCCGTCCGGCCCGTTGTGGATCGCCGACGGCCTCGAACTGCTGCAGCTGCTTGGGAAACACAGCGCCGCCGACGCGGGCCATACCCGCGAGCGGCTGCACGCGAATGCCGTCGATCTTGTCGTAGACCACGAGCGCTTCGGGCTTGACCGTGCCTGCGACCGAAAGGTCGCGGACGCCGATCGGCGCCGCCGCGGTCGACGTCGACGTCAACGGTGATTTCGTCGGGCTTTGCGCTGACGATCCGCGTGACCTTCACGCCCGGAACCCAGCCCGATGTCCTCCGGCCGCGGCGATGGATGGCAGGTGGGCACCGAAAATCTTCAACGCGTGCGTGGACGTTGCCGCGTCCTGAGCGAGGCTGCGCTCGTGCCGATGCACGATCGGTGCGCCGCTCTGGCGCGTGAGGCGCACGTCGATACCCGTTTCGTCGTAGGAGCCCGGTGAACCAGCGGCCCCACATCTCGTTCCAGCCGCGCTCGACGAACATCACTTCGCGCCAGGGTGCTTCGCTGCCGGCCGCCGCGCCGCGGCCCGCGCCACTGGTAGCCCGTGTAGACGAGGCCTTTCGATGTTCTCGATACGACTTCGCCGGTGCGCGCGACCGTGTAGCGGACTTCGGTCGTGAACGAGTCGGCGGCGCTGCTGTCCGGCCGTGATCGTGACCTGACCGTAGATCGGTCCCTTGCCCGGCGCCGGTGCCGACGAGCGTCCACTGGCCCGCCAGCTTCGGCGGCTGCATGGCGGCCGACCAGGCCGACCACGCCGGCGTCGTCAGCGGGAGCGTTTTCTCGAGATGCTCGAGCGCTTTGTCCATCGGATGCCGGTTGTCGGGCGGGCGGCCGTCGGCATCGGGCTCGGTCTGCGTCGGCCGCGTGCGGCGGAACCCCTGGCCTCCGTTCATCGGCTGGTTGTCGACGAGCGGGTAGTAGCCGCGGTGCATCGCGACGAGGAGCTCCCATTCTTCTTTCGTGCGGCGTTCGCTCAGCACGCGCGCCATCGAGTGGCAGGACGAGCATGTGTCCGCCGTGTTCTTGTCCGCGGTGTACGCGTATTCAATCGTGCGCCGTTCGGCTTCGTACGCGATCGGACGTTGTTCGTCGGGCGCCAGGCCCTGGTTGTCCGCCAGGTATTTGAGGATCGCCCGCGCGTCGGCCGGCTCGAGCGTCGCATGGTTGAGCGTCACCATCCGTTTGATCGTCTTTTCCCAGTTCTCCGGTGTCGCGCGACGATACGAGATCCGCGACATCCGCTTCTGATCGTCGCTGCGATGGCAGCCGCCGCAGCGCGAGCGGACGAGATCGCTCTGCACGGGAATGCCTTCGTCCTTGGCTGGCGCCGTCTGCGCGCCGGTCGCGGGTTGGGATGCCGGCGTCTGGGCAACCGCCGCATTCGCCGCGCAGAGGGCGGCGGCCACGAACAGGCTTGTGCGAATCAGCATCGAACCCCATCCTTCTTGATCAGATAGCCTTTGGCGACCAGAAAGCGACAGACCGCCCAGGACACTCGGCAACGGGACCGGTGTGTTCGTCCGGCAGTACGCGTCGAAGAGGTCCGGCACGTGCCGGTGCCGGCACGCCAGACGTGCCAGCGTCACGAGATCGACGTTCTCCCTGAACCGCACGCCCGACGGAAACGCGTCCTCGAGCACGACCTCGCGATCACGAATGACCGGGCGGCGCTCGTAGGTCACGCGGGCATCGAGATCGAAGTCCAGCTCGGCGACTCTCCTGAATCTCGCGGAACGCCGCACTCATCGCGGCGTCGCTGGTCTCATCAATCATCGGACTCGTCGACTCGGTGATCGTCGCATTGGCCCGAGTCGTCCAGAACCGAGCGTCGAAGTGGGCGGCCGCGGCCCGCGCGAAATCCCGCGTCCGGACCGCGTGCGTCGCGCTGACGTCACGCTCCCACGACGCGAACAACTCGAGCGCCGCACCGCGCCGCTCGCGGTGCCGCAGAATCGTGTTCACGACGACGGCGGCCATCCACGCGGAGCCCATCGCTTTTTTCACGCCGAACGACGACAGCGGATCAACGAACGAGGCCGCATCGCCAACCAGGAGATGGCGGCGGCCGCTGCACTCCGCTGATGAGTAGGTCGATGCATCGCACGCCCAGACAGCGTCGAGCTCCGCGTTGGCGACGTGACGCGCCATCTGCGCGGTCCGAGCGAGCTCCGATCGGTACGCGTCAACCAGCGCGTGCGCACCGTCGCGGCGTGGCGACGGCCCGTCCAGCATGACGCCGACCTGACGCCGCGTGTCGCTGCGTGGAATGGACCACGCCCAGCCGCGATCGTACGCCTCGACGAGCGTGTGCGACACGTCGGGAACGTTCCAGCCGGCCGACGTCCGCCACGCGCCCACGAGGCTGAACGTGCGGAGGCCCGGTCGTCGAACGCGACGCGCGAGGACGCCGGCGCGGCCGGAACAATCCAGCACCCAGTCGGCGTGAAGCGACTCCCGTGACGCCACCGCACTCGAATTCGACACGCACCATTGAGGTGCCGCGCCTGTCGAGTGCGGCTCGTCCACCGCCCGCACGCGCGCGCCGTTCCTGACTTCCACTCCGCGGCGAACCGCACGCTGCAGCAGCCAGCGATCGAACTCCGGCCGGAACACCTGCCATCCCGTACGACGGCCACCGTCGAAGGACTCGACCCGGCAGTCGTCACCGCCCCACCACACGGTGTTCCCGCTCGATCGATAGAAACGGGCAGCCTCGACGCTCGTCAAGGATGCCGATCTGCCGGAAGAGTTTTCGCGCGCTCGGGGGAACGGACTCCGCCAGCCCGCGGGGGTCGCGCCGCCGGCTGGGCGCGCTGCTCGAGGATGATCAATGCTGTGTCCCCACTCCGCGAGGAGTTGACCGGCCACGGCGCCGGCGGGCCCGCCACCCACGATGACAACAGAAGCAGCCACGCAAGACACCGTTGGGCGACTACTGTAACTCAAAAGACGCCCGCCAGCGTGCCCGTCCTGGTTGGCGCCCGCCGAGGAAACTGGACTGTCGTCCGCCCGCCGCGGCCGGTAGACTCGTGAGATGACGTTCGAGAACGTTCCTCCTGATGCTGGCAGCCTGGGGCTGCGCTTTCAGCCCGACGCGCTGGCTCAGCGCCTGCCGACAGGCGTCACTCCCGAGCACTACGACCTCGACGTTCACGCTCGACCTCGCGAAAGCGCGGTTCGCCGGCAAGACCGGCATCGACGTTCGCATGTCACAGGCCACGACCGAGATTCGGCTGAACGCGCTCGAACTCGATATCACGGCGGCCTCGATCAGCGCCGGCGGCCAGACGCAGAAGGCCACCGTCGCGCTGAACGCCGGACGCAGCAGACGGCGACGCTGACGGTGCCCGGCCGATCCTGCGGGACGGGCTCGAATCGACGGTCGAGTACCAGGCCGCGCTCAACCAGCAGCTCCGCGGGCTGTACGAAAGCAAGGGCCAGGAACCGCTCGTACGCGGTGACGCAGTTCGAATCAACGGACGCACGCCGCGCGTTTCCCTGCTTCGACGAGCCGGCGTTCAAGGCCACGTTCGCGCGTGACGGTCACCGCGGATCGCGGCGACGTCGCCATCGCCAACGGCCGGATGATCGCCGACGCGCCCGGCCCGCTGCCCGACGCAGCACACCATGACGTTTTCGACGACCGCGAAGATGTCGTCGTATCTGGTGGCGCTCGCGGTCGGCGATTTCCAATGTCTGAGCGGGGCGCCGACGGCGTTCCGATCCGCATCTGCGCGACGCCGGACAAGAAGGCGCTCGGCCAGATCGCGCTCGAGCCGCCGAGCAGATCCTCGCGTATTTGAACAGCTACCACACCATCAAATACCCGTTCGAGAAGCTCGACGTCGTCGCTGTTCCGGATTTCGCGGCCGGCGCCATGGAGAACATCGGCCGCGATCTTCTATCGCGAGACCGATCTGCTCGCGGACAGCGCGTCCGGCCTCGTTGAACAGCGCGCAAGACGATTTTGTCGATCCTGAGCCACGAGATGGCGCACCAGTGGTTCGGCGATCTCGTGACGATGGCAGTGGTGGGACGACCTGTGGCTGAACGAGGGCTTCGCCACATGGATGGCGCACGCGCGCGGTCGCTCGATGAAAGCCGACTGGCATATGGACATGAGCAGAGGCGGTCGAAAACCAGACGGCGCTCGTCATCGATTCGCTGAAGTCGCAACGCATCCGATTCACGTCAACGTCAACACGCCGTCGGAGATCGAATCGGTTTTCGATCCGCATCTCGTACAAAAAGGCGCGTCCGTCCTCCGCATGCTGGAGTCCTACGTCGGCGAGGATGCATTCCGCAAAGGGCGTGAACGCATATCTCGAAAAGCACAAATACGCCAACGCCACGTCCGAGGATTTCTTCGCGGCTGTTACGGCGGCGTCAGGAAAGCCGGTCGACCGCGTCATGGGCACGTTCGTGCTGCAGCCCGGCGTGCCGCAGCTCGACGTCTCGACGGCCTGCGCCGGCAGCCGCACCTCGTCACCGCTTCTCAGAGCCGATTCCTGCTCGACGGCTCGCTCGCCGCAGGAGCGCGCGAGCGCTGGCAGATTCCGGTCTGCCTGAAGTCGCCGGGCGACCGCCATCGTCCTGCGTCGTGATGACGCGAACCGACTCAGACGTTCCCGCTTGGCGACGCGTGTGCGCCGTGGGTGTTTGCCAATGCCGGCGGACGGGGCTATTACCGGACCTCGTATGCGGGCGAGCGATGAAGGCCAACTGGCGCGTGACGTCCAAGCGTCGTTGACGCCGGCCGAGCGCCTGTCGCTCGTCTCCGACGAATGGGCGCTCGTCCGCGCCGGGCCGCCATACCATGGACAACTACCTGGATCTCGGCATCCGGCTTCGGCCGTGAGTCGGCGCCCGAGGTGCTCGGCGTCGTCACGTCGCACGGCCTCGACTACAGTCGAATTCGACCGACGAGGGCCGACGAACCGAAGGCGTTCAGGGCGTTCGTCCGGACGCTGCTCCAGCCGGCGTATCGCGACTCGGTTTCGATCCGCGCGCCGGGCGATTCTGAGGATCGCCGCTCGCTGCGCAACGCGGTCATCGGCGCGCTGGGCGGTACGTGCCGAAGACGCCGAAGTGATCGACAAGGCGACGCGCGCCGTGGCGAACGCGCTCGCGCGGCGGCGCGGCGCTCGATCCGATTCTCGCCGGCACGCTCGTCAACGATCGCCGCCGACTCACGGTGACGCCGAGATGTTCGATCTGCTGACGAAGGCGGCCGGCCGCAGGCGACCAGCCCCGACGAGTACTACCGTTATCTGTTCGCGCTGACCAGTTTCGCGAACCCGGCGCTTGTTCGCGCGCGCGCTCGAACACGCGCGATCGAGCCGACCTCAAGAGTCAGGACACGGCGCTCTACCTCGGGGCCTTGTTCGGCAATGCGGCCGTCGCGCGATCGCGCGTGGACGTTCGTGAAAGCCAACTGGACCGAGCTGCTGTCCGAAGATCAACGTTGCCGGCGTGCGACATCAATCTGGTCGTCGAGCCTCTCGTCGTTCTGCTCGGTCGAGGCGCGCGACGACGTGCGCGCGTTCTTCGCCGTCGCACCCGCTGCCCGACTGCCGATCGCGCGCTCCAGCAGACGATCGAGCGGATCGACAACTGCGTCGCCACCAGGAGAAGACAGCAGCGGCCTTCGGCCGCTGGATCGCTTCGCGGTGAGCGGCGATGGTCGACGAAGGTCTGCGATCGGGGGACAGGATGCGGCTCGGCAGCGGCGCGCTCGTTCTCGTCGATCTCGATTCGGACGCCGCCATGCCGCTGCATCGTCGGATCTACGACGACCTGCGGCGGCAGATTCTCGACGGCCGGCTGAAACGCGGGGCCAGGCTTCCCTCGCACGCGCAGCCTCGCGGTCGACCTGCGCGTGTCGCGCAGCACGGTCGTTCAGGCGTTCGAGCAGCTTCGCGCCGAGGGCTACATCGAGAGCGTCGCACGGGGCGCGACGCGCGTGAGCGCGCACCTCCCCGACGGCCTCGTCCGCGCCGAAACGCCGCCGCGGCCGACACGGGCCGTCACCGCCCACGCCGGGCCGGCGGCGCGCGGCGCGAGCATCGCCCGCGCGTGGCCGCAGTTCGGCGTCGTGGCCGAGCAGCCGCCGCGGCCGTTCAGGACGAGCGTGCCCGCCCTCGACGTGTTCCCCATCGATCTCTGGGGCCGTCTGATGGCCAAACGCTGGCGGCGATCGCCAGCCGCCGCGCTCGCGTACGGCGACAGCCGCGGACTCGCCGCGCTGCGCCGCGAGGTCACGGACTACCTCACGCATGCGCGCGGCGTGCGCTGCCATCCGGACCAGGTGATCGTCACATCCGGATCGCAGCACGCGCTGGACCTCGCCGCGCGGGCCGTGCTCGAGCCCGGCGACGCGGTCTGGATGGAGGATCCCGGGTACTTCGGCGCGGGCGGCGCATTCGTGTCGGCCGGTGCGCGGCTCGTTCCCGTGCCGGTTGACCGCGACGGCATGAATGTCGGCGAAGGCATCCGTCGACATGCGAGCGCGAAGCTGGCGTTCGTCACGCCCGCGCGCCAGCTTCCGCTCGGCGTGACGATGACGCTCGAGCGCCGGCTCGCACTGCTCGGCTGGGCCGCGCAAAGGCGTGCGTGGATTCTCGAGGACGACTACGACAGCGAGTTCCGCTACTCGACGCGGCCGCTCGCGTCGCTTCAGGGCCTCGACGCGTCGAACTGCGTGATCTTCACCGGCACGTTCAGCAAGGTGATGTTCCCGGCGCTGCGGCTCGGATATCTGGTCGTCCCGGATTCGCTCGTGGACGCCGTGACCGTCGTCCGTCGTCATACGGATTTCTGCGCGCCGTACCTGTCCCAGGCGGTGATGGCGGATTTCATGCGCGAAGGCCATTTCGAGCGCCATATCCGGCGGATGCGATCGATTTATCAGGCCCGTCGCGAACTGTTCGTCGATCTGCTGCACGCGAATGCGCGGGGCTGCTCGACGTCGAGGCGCCGGACGCGGGCATGAATCTCATCGCGTGGCTGCCGCCTGGCGCCTCGGACCGGAAGATCAGTCACGCTCTGCGCGGCGAAGGACTGGAAACACTGCCGCTTTCCTCCTGTGTGATGAAGCGGCGGCTCCGGCCCGGCCTGCTCCTCGGCTTCAGCGGCATCCGTGAACCGGATCTGCGCGAAGGGGTCGACCGTCTCGCGCGCCAGCTCGAACGCTCGATTGGCCGGCGCGCGCGGCGCTGATCCTCAGTCGCCGCGCAGGACGACGGCCGGATCCGTTGCAGCCGCACGAAAGGCGGGAGCCAGGCAGGCGAGTGCCGCAATCGGCAGCAGCACGCAAGGTGCCGCAAGATAGGCGGCCGCGTCGAGGGGGTGACGCCGAACAGCAGGCTGCTCATCAGCCGCGTGAACCCCGCTCGGCCAGGACGCCGATCGACCGTGCCGAGCGATGCGGGCAGCAGTCCGGCGCGGAGCACGAGCGCCAGCACGACTCCGACGCGACGCGCCGAGCGCAACGCGCACGCCCAGTTCCCGACGGCGCGAGCGACGGCATGCGTCAGCATCCCGTAGAGGCCGCGCCGGCGAGCGCGAGCCCAGGGTCGCGAACGCGGCGAGTACCGTGGTCGCAAACCGCGGCTGTGCGGTCGCGGCCGACATCTGAGACGACAGCGGCATCATCGCGCCATCTGGAGAGGCGACGCCGACGATCGTGTGCGGCTTGCTGTCAATGATGAACACCCGTCCGACGGCATCACCCCGCGCATCGAAACGCCGCCGCCACAGCCGGTCGCTGATGACGACGACTCCGTTCGCGTTGGGAGCGTCCTCGGCGGAGGCGAAGAAGCGACCGAGCTGGGCTCGCGCGCGCAGGAGCGGAAAGAGCGAGGACGAAGCTTCCGCGCCGTGGATTCTGACCGCTTCGCCGTCCAGCGTGACGGTGTATCCGCGGCTGCAGTACGCGGCGAGGTCGTCCACAGATTTCAGGTTTCGTCGCCACGCGTACATCGTGGTATTGGCCAGCGGCGCGTCGCCCGGCGGCAGCGGCGCGCCCTCGTGCAACTGGTACACGTGTACCAGCTGTCCGGAATCTGGATACGGCAACGGGCGGATGAGCACGCCGTAGATCGTCGAGAACACGGCGGTCGTGGCGCCGATCCCCAGCGCGAGCGTCGCCAGCGTCGCAATCGTAAACCGCTTGTCTCGCCGTAACACGCGCGCGGCAAGCGCGACGTCGAACAGGATCAACTCCATGGGTCCAGTCAGAGTAGACCGTCACGCGACGTGTGGCGCGGACCAGTTGCCATCGACAGGGCGGGCCAGACACACTGGATTACTCATGGCCCCACCACGACGATCACCCTGCCAGGCCCGTGAACACCCAGCGTGAGCGTCAGCTCGATGTCGGCCGTGCGGCTCGGTCCCGTGATGAACGTGCAGCACGAGGCCCCGGCGATATCAGTTGCGCGGACGCTGAAGAACTCACGCATGCTGCCGTACAGGTCTTCGCGGCGAACGAGGCAGAGGTGTACGGGCGGCAGCAGCGACGCGGCGCGAGGCGTCCCGGGTCCTGAGAGCACAACAAGCGACCCGGTTTCGGCGATGGCGGCCTGGCAACCGGTGATGCCAAGCGCGGCCGCCGATTGCCTCGCCCTCGTACCAGAGCCCGTTGTCGGTGATGACAACAACGCTCCGACGTCAAACGGCAGTCGATCCGCGTCCCAGCTGAAGACCGCCTGGTCCTTCGAGAGCTCGACCACGCGAGCCCGGACCGCGTCGGGCGTCGCCTCGACGTGACAATCGACACCGAGTGCACGACGCCTCACGGCAGAACTGCCCGACCAGGGCTTCACGATCGACTTGTCGCTCGGCTAAAGCCTTCGCGCTCCGGTCCTCGAAAGCCGTCGCGCTCCGATCATCGAAAGCCTTCGCGCTCCCGTGATCGACCGTCGGCACACGTCCGGTTCTGGCAGCCGCCCGGACGCGACTGAGAATCGCATCGCGAGCGCTCATCGGCCTGCGCTCCTCCGGCCCTGGCGCTCGCGCCACTGATCCTGAAAGCTGCGGCGAGCCGGCGTCCGCAGATCCCGCGACGAGGTCCATCCCGAGGCCAGCCCCGGCAGCCGATCGATCCACCCGCCGCGCCCGCGTCCGGCAAGCAGCCATCTGACGGCACGAGTCGCCACGCCATACACGCGTGGCCTGGTCGCGGTCCACGCAAACAGTTGCATCGCCATCTTCAACGTTCGTGGCTGGGCGCCTTCCGCCTGGCTGCGCAGCGACAGCAGCATCCGCGGGATGTCGAGCCGCACGGGGCACACTTCGCGGCACGCGCCGCAGAGCGAGCTCGCGTGCGCCAGTTCGCGCCAGGGATGCAGACCCCGAAGACCCGGAGTGACGATGGCGCCGACCGGACCCGGATAGGTGTCGCCGTACGCGTGTCCGCCGATCGTGCGATAGACGGGGCACGCATTCAGGCATGCGCCGCAGCGAATGCAGCCGAGAATCTCGGCGGTCTCGCCGGCGAGCATGCGGCTCCGGCCATTGTCGAGCAGCACGACGTGCAGCTGCCTCAGGGCCGTCGGCGTCGTCGCTCCGGCGCGGCGCGCGGACGAGTGTCGTATAGACGGTGATCTTCTGTCCCGTCGCGGATCGCGCCAGCACCTTCAGGCAGCGTCGAGCTCGTCCATCGTCTCGACCAGTTTCTCGATGCCAATCAGCGCCACGTGCACGCGCGGCATCGTGGTCACCATGCGGCCGTTGCCCTCGTTGGTCACGAGACAGATCGTCCCGGTCTCGACGACGCCGAAGTTCGCACCGGAGATCCCATGTCGGCGCGAAGAAATCGTGGCGCAAGGTGGGCGCGGGCGATCGCCGCGAGCTCGCGCGTGTCGTCGGTGTACGGCACCGACAACCGTTCCGACATGACGCGCCCGACATCCTGCCGCGTCAGATGAACGATGGGCGCGATGATGTGCGAGGCCGATCCTGCCGGAGCTGGACGATGTACTCGCCGAGATCGGTCTCGACGACCTCGACGCCCTGCCGTTCGAGCGCGTCGTTGAGGTGCGTCTCCTCGACACCATCGACTTGCTCTTGACGGCGAGGCGCTGGCCGTCCTGCCTCGCGATGTCCGCGATGATCGCGTTGGCGTCCTCCGGCGTCTCCGCCCAGTGGACGTGCGCGCCGTTGGCGACAAGGCTGCGCCTCGAAGCGCTCGAGATACTGGCCGAGATGCGCGATGGCTTTCATCGCGCGGCGCGCGCCCGGTCGCGAGCGGACTGGGACGTCGTCGAGCGTGATGAGCGCGAGAAGCCGACGCGACGCCGAGCTGGCTGGTCGCGCGGTCGAGCGCCGCGCGAAGATGCGCGTCCACCGAGCGCCTGTTCGACACGATGTCGGAAACGCGATTGCGCGTCCATCCGGTCTGCACATGTCACTGCGTCGACGGAGGGTCCCGTGCCGCAGCGGGCGATGCTCGGTTGAACCCCGGCAAGCAGGGTGGCACGACTTCCACCATGATTCGTTCCTCATCAGCGGCGGCCAGCCTGGCGATCCTGTCGCTCAGCTTGCCGCCCCTGCTGCGGCAGGCGCGCAGACGGCGCGACCGGCGCCAACCATCGTCTGGGCGCCAAGCCCATCCGCACGCCTGGCTATACGGCGCCCCAGCGACCGTGGATCAACCTCGCCGACGTGAAAGCGCGCATAAGGGTCAGCGCGAACTGGCGCGAAGTGCTGGTCGACGACGGGCGGCTGACGGGCGAATATGTCTCCGCGGCGCCGGGGACGAAGGCGCCACGGCGGTTCCATCCCGACACGCGCGAGTGGTTCGCGGTCGTCGAAGGCGAAGTGCGCGTCGAGATCGAAGGCCAGGACGCCATTCGTGGCCAGACGCGGGTCGCTCGTCAATATTCCGCGCCAGACGATCTATTCGCTCGAAACCATCGGCGACAGTGCCGAGCCTGCGGTTCATCGTGAACGTGGCGAAAGCAAAGACGCTGTATCCGCACGACGTCGAGCCGCCGGCGGCGCCGCCGGGCACTGAGTGGGTGCCGGTGACGATCAACCGCATCCGCGGCCAGTACGAGCAATTCAACCAGCCGCACCTGAACATCCACGACGCCGCCGCGAAGGACGAGCAAATACAGCGGCGGCCGCTTCGTCCGGGACGACAAATCGGAAATGCTGGTGCATCTACGGTCAGCGAGAAGAACCTGCCGCCGCTCGATCCGAACGAAAAGGGACATTTCCATCCGGAAAGCGCGGAGTTCTGGCTCGTATTCGCAGGACAGATTCGGTACGCGTTCGAAGGCCAGGAGCCGTTCGTCGCCAGCGAAGGCGACGTCGTCTACGTGCCGGCCAACACGTGGCACGCCACGCGGTACGTCGGTCCGATCCGGCCTGCCGTCTGTCGATCACCGAATACGTCGGCAACACGCTGCTGCTGGAGCCGGCCGGCGGCCATAGATCGCTCGGCTGAAGCCTCGCGCTCCGTCGATTGCTGAAGCGATCGACTTACTGCGAGTGTCCGCGCGCCGCGATCGCCCAGACGACTTCGACTTTATCGCCGCGCGTACCGTAGATCTGGTCGTACTCGTTGACCGCCGGATCGCAGTGCGGAACGATGAGCTCGAGCTTGTCGCCGACGGTGTAGCTCTTGTTCGCCTTCTCGAACTGGATCGCGCCGAATTCGTCCGACCCGGCGTTGTATTTGAATCCCGGCTCGCCGATCACGATCGCCGGCGGCTGATTGAGCGTCAGAGCTTTCGCGCCCGCGTCGGTCGTCAGCCGATTCGGGAAGTAAGTGTTCAGCACCGTCGTGATGACCGTCAGCGACGGCGAGAAGTCACTGAAGACTTCTTCGTTCTCCTGCCCGCCGATCTCGAGGTATTGCGCGTCCATGAAGATGTAGCTGCCGGCCTGCACGTCGGTGAAGCCGGGCACCTTCGTCATGATGTTGTAGGTTCCGCTGCCGCCTCCGCTGAAGATCCCCGTATTCAGGCCTGACTTCTTGAACGCCTCGAACGTGCGCATCGACGGCTCGTAGCGCTCGAGCGTCTCCGCATACCGCTTCTTGAACCCCTTGATGTGCTGCGCACTGCCGTCGTAGCTGATCATGCCGCGCAGCTTCAAATTCGGCAGCTTGTCCACCAACTGCGCAAGTTCGATCGCACGGCTGTCGGCCGGCACACCACTCCGTGTGCCGACGGCCACGTCGACGACCACGTCGGCGGTCAGACCGAACGCTTTGGCGGCATCGGAGAGGTCGCGCGCGTTCTTCGGGTTGTCCACGGCCTGGATGAACTGGGGATTCGCCTTCCGCAGCGTCATCGCGCGGCGGATCTTGTTCGCCGTCACGTTGCTCGTCGTCATCAGGAGGGGCAACACACCGCCGGCAAACAGCGCCTCGGCCTCGCTGACCTTGGCGGTGCAGATGCCGATCGATCCGCCGGCCAGCTGCAGCTTCGCGATCTCGGGACATTTGTGCGTCTTCGCGTGCGGGCGGCTGGCCACGCCCGTGCCGCCCAGGCGCGAGCGGAGCGTAGCGATGTTCCGCTCCATCTTGTCGAGATCGACACAGAGCGCTGGTGTGTCCAGTTCCCACTTCGATGTGCCGACGACGGATCCGTCGGCGGCCTTCGCCCGCATTTCTTCGGCCGTGTAGCCGCTGACCGGTTTCGGGATCCACATGGTGAGCGCGCCCGTGCCGACCGCCTGCAGAAGCCCGCGCCGCGAGACAGGTGTCGTGGTCATGTCGTCGGCCACTCCTTTTCGCCACGAATCTTCGCATCTTTCGCGGCCGTCGTCACTACGCATTTCGCTCGGCTCAAGCCTCGCGCTCCTCCTGATGCCTCGCGCTCTGCGCCGATTTCTGCGAAGATTCGGGCGCTATGACTGCACTCCTCCTTCCCCTGGTCCTGACCTACGCGGTCTCGGCCGCAGCCCCGGTCACAGCCGAGAGCAAGACCATCGACGTCGACGTGGCCACGGTTGCCGACCTCAATGCGGCGTTCGACGCGGGCACCCTGACGGCGGAAAAACTGGTCCAGATCTGCCTGGCGCGCATTCAGGCCTACGACCGGCAGGGACCGTCGCTGCATGCGGTCATCGCGCTGAACCCGAAAGCGCTCGAAACCGCACGCGCGCTCGATGCCGAGCGCCGGACGAAAGGGCCGCGGTCGCCCCTGCACGGCATCCCGGTGGTTCTCAAGGACAACTACGACACGTCCGACCTGCCCACGACGGGCGGATCGATCCTGCTGGAGGGCTGGATTCCTCCGAGCGATGCGTTCGTCGTCAGGAAGCTGCGCGACGCGGGCGCGATCATCCTGGCCAAGATGAACATGTCGGAGTTCGCGTCGGGCGGGGCCCATAGTTCGCTCGGGGGCCAGTCGCTCAACCCCCACGACCTCGTCCGCACGCCGTCCGGGTCGTCGGGCGGCACCGGCGTCGCGATCGCCGCCGCGTACGCGCCAATCGGAATGGGGACCGACACGGGCGGATCGATTCGTGGGCCGTCCACGTCGAACGGGATCGTCGGGCTGAAGCCCACGCACGGACTGCTGAGCCGCAGCGGCATCATTCCGCTCGCGCTGACGTTCGATACGGGCGGGCCGATGGCGCGCAGCGTCTACGACGTCGCGGTCGCACTCGGCGTCATGACCGGCGTCGACCCGGCCGACGCCGCGACGGCCAAGAGCGCGGGCAAGTCGGAAACGGACTACACGCGATTCCTGAAGACTGACGCGCTCAAGGGGGCGCGCATCGGTGTCGCACGCGACTTTCTCGGCGCGGACCCTGACGTGGACTGGGTCGTGGACGCCGCGCTCGACGCGATGAAGAAGGCCGGCGCCACGCTAGTCGACGTGCGCTATCCGAAATGGCTGCTCGACTCGAAGGGCGAGTTCTACACGTCGGTCCGCTACCCGGAATTCCGCGCGCAGATTGCAGAGTATCTGTCGCGCACAGGACCGAAATACCCGAAGACGCTCGACGAGATGATCGAGCGATCCAATCAGTTCAATGCCGTGCGAGCCGACGGCGCCGGTCCGAATCCGAGCCGCTGGAACCTGTTCAAGCGCGAAGCGGCGAGCGTCGGCCTGGACGACTACCGCTACACGGCCGTCCGGGATTTCGCTCTTCCCATGATACGGGCAATCGTCGAAGGCATCTTCGCGGCGCAGAAGGTCGACGCCATTGTGTATCCCACGTCTTCGCGCAAGCCCGGGCTGATTGCCGCGCCGGCGCCGCCGGCGAATCCGACCGCGATTCTCGCCGACATGGGACTCTCGGCAACCGACATCGCGAACCTGACGGGCTTCCCGGATTTGATCGTGCCGGCCGGCTTCACTGGCGACAACCTGCCGGTGGGTCTCTCATTCCTCGGTCCTGCGTTCAGCGAGCAAAAGCTCCTCGCGCTCGGTTTCAGCTTCGAGCAGGCGACGCACGCGCGGCGACTGCCCGTGCATGCGCCACCCCGATCTGGGGAGAAGATCACGGTGCGTTGACGCTCGGCTGAAGCCTCGCGCTCCCTTATCTGTCTCGCGCTCCCTTATCTGTCTCGCGCTCCGTTATCGGTAAGGAGCGCGACGCCTTTAGGCGAGCGCCAGTGCAGGGCGTCTTGGCGCTGCCCTTGCAGCATGACTGGTGAACTCGCAGTCCAGTGGAGGAATCGCCATGTTCTCGCTGACGGTCCTGGATCACATCCGTCTCGATTCCGAACATGTCGCGCAGAATTACACGATCCACGCCCGCGCCGCCGACCGCCTGGCCCGGCTGGCGTTCGGCTTCAGAATGCTGATGGCCGTGCTCCTGGCGGCGGCAGCGGCCGCCTGCATCATCGGCCTGCTGATGCCGGCGCGCTTCTATCAGATCACCGCGACGGTCGCGACATCGGTCGCGGCCATCGGCTTTGCACTCTACTCGGTGCTCGGTCTTGAGGGCCGCGTCACCGCGCACCGGGCGTTCGCGCACCGGCTGTGGCTGGCCTCCGAACGCTACCGATCGTTGATCGCCGAGGCCGACCAGGGCCTCGTGAATCCTGACGCGTTGCTGCAGCGGCGCGACCGCCTGATCGAGGACGTGCACGCGATCTACGAGCGCGGGTTCGCCGTCGATCAACCGGCCTATGAAAGCGCGCGCCTGCCCGCCATTCCGGGCGAACGCGCCGCATGAACATCTCGCATCGTCACGGCGCTGAAAACGACCGGTGATCGCCGCAGCCAGCGAGGTATCGTGAGGGAGTGATCGACTGGCTTCTTCTCGTGCTTCCCGGGCTGATCTGGGGTGCGTCGTTCCTGTTCATCGCCGAAGGCCTCGACGCCATGGCGCCAAACGGCGTCACCTTCACGCGGATCGCGATCGGTTTCATCACGCTCGCGCTCGTTCCGACCGCGCGGCGGTCGATTCAGCGGTCCGACTGGGGGCCGACGCTCGCCCTCGGCGTTCTCTGGCTCGCCTTTCCGCTCAGCATGTTTCCGTTTGCGGAACAGCACGTGTCGTCGGCGTTGACGGGCATGCTGAACGGCGCGACGCCGCTGTTCGCGGCGGCCGTGGCGAGTCTCGTCGCGCGACAGTTCCCTGCCCGCGCGGTTGTGCTCGGCCTGGTGGTCGGCTTTGTCGGAACCGTGATCACGGCCGTCCCGGGGTTCGACGGCACGCACGGGTCGCCGCAGCAGGCGCTTGGCGTCGCGCTGATCCTGGCCGCGCTGGTGTCGTACGGCTTCGCGATCAACCTTGCACGGCCGCTGCAGCAGCGCAACGGCGCGCTCCCCGTGATCTGGCGGTCGCTCGGTGTAGCGGTGCTGCTGACCGCGCCACTCGGCGCGCCGGCGCTCGTTCGCGCGCACTGGTCGTGGCGATCGCTCGTCGCGATGATCCTCCTCGGCGCCTTCGGTACCGCACTTGCCCACGTCATGGCCGCCACGGCCGCTGGTCGAATGGGCGCGACCCGCGCGTCGGCGACGACGTTTCTCATGCCGGTCGTTGCGCTCGTGCTCGGCGTCACGATTCGCGGCGAGCACGTGCAGCTCGTGTCTGTTATCGGCGCCGCGATATGCCTGGTGGGCGCATGGGTGATTCGGTACGCAGGGCTCCGCGACGCACGTTCGGTAGCGGCGGCTCCTCGTCAGATGATCGAAGGAAACGGCAGTCGCGTCAGCGCGTGACGATGATGGTCAGTTCTTCGTCGGAGACGAGCGCGCCATCGTCGGCACGGCAGCGCAGCACGTAGGTACCGGGCTCGCTGAACGTCACCGTGACCGGCTGCTTTCCGTCGGCCGGAATCGGCGGTGGCATCCAAATCGGCGCCCACGGCGAGTTGGCGCCCGCGCGCGTGTCCTCCCAGGCCTTCACCTGAGGAGGATCGAACGTCACGGTGCCGGGGCCTCGATAGAGGAACCACGTGACGTGCAGGCCGACGTTCTTGCCGACAGTGATCCGTACCGGCGGTGACGAGGCTGCACGGGCGATGAGCGCGCCCGTGTTGTCGCCGCTCACGCCACCTGCGCCCGTCGCGCGAACCGCCGCACCAGCGCCGGCGCCTCGACGCTTCGGAATCCCGTCGTCCTTGACTTCCGAGACGAGCGTCACCTGCTGACCGACCTTGATGTTGCGCGTGTTCGCCTCGACGATGCGCAGGAGCGGCGGCTTGTTGGAGCGCACTTCGGGGCTGCTGGTTCCGGCGCCGAGTGCGCCGGTCTCCGACGCCTTGACGACGTCGTCCAGGATGTAGTCAGGGCGAAGCGTCGCGTACGCTTTCTCGGTCGCGCCGTGCGATTTGAGGGTCCAGATGAGCTCGTCCTTCTCGCCGAAGCCAGCCGGGACGCGGACCTTGAAGATGAATCTGTTGCGGCGCGGGAGGAAGTGCGTCGGCTGTCCCTGGTCGAATCCCACACCGGGGGCCCCAGCCCCCCGGTCTCCCACACCGGGGACCCCAGCCCCCCGGTCTCCCACACCGGGAGCCCCAGCCCCCCGGGCGCCACCGACGTTGAACCCGTTGTCGGGACCGATCGGCAGGTCGATTTCTTCTTCCCAGTTGCGATTCATGTAGCCGAACACGAAGTACTTCGTGCCGTCGGCGGCCTGCTCCCATCCCTCGTACGCCGGCGCCACACTCTGGCCCTTCGTGTAGGACAGTGACTGCGCGCCCGCTGCGGTGGCGAACGCGAGCAGAAGGAGGGCGCACGCCCCATTGCGGAATGCGGAACGCGGAATGCGGATTGATTGTCGATTGTCGATTGGTTGCGGAGCGGACTTCGACCTGCAAGTCCGCGCGCTCGTTCCAATCCACAACCCGCAATCCGCAATCCGCATTGTCACTGTCACTGCTGCTGTCCTCCCGCTGTTTTGGCCGGCGCCGGCGGAACGAGACAGAGCGGGCAGCCGATGACGTTGTCGTTCTTCGTCAGGTGCAGATGCTCGCGCCGCTTCGCCATCTCCTCCTGGAACTGCTCGTCGGTCAACGCCACGCGCATGCCGAGGTCGATGAACATGTTCGCGACCGAACGATTACCCGATCCCTGCCAGTTGCGCGGATCCGGCACGTTCTTGTTCGACGGCGAGTTATCCATGTACCCGATGATGTGAAGGATGGTGCCCTTCGGCAGGAGCGGCGCTGAATCGTCGGTGTAGTCGTAGCCGCGCACCCAGTTGTGGTCGTATCCGACGCAGTTCAGCGTCTGGATGTTGTAGCCCCAGATCGCTTCGAGACACATGCGGGCGCCCGGCGCATGGAGATGCGGTTCGAACGAGATGATCTTCGTGTGCTGCTGCAGCACGGTGTAGGCATGCAGCTGCTGGTTCGCTTCCATCCCCCTGATGTCGATGTCCACGCCGTTGCCGAGACCGAAGACGGCGCGCTTGTAGGTCGGCTTGTAGTCCTTCGGCATCAGCTTGAAGCCGATCTCGAGGTGCGCGCGGGTGTCACGTCCGTTCGAGTGCAGGTGGATGGAATCCGACACGATGCTGGAGCCGGCTTTCAGGAGGCGCGCCGACTTCGGGTCGAAGAAGTCCGCGTTACGCCCCACTTCGTGGACCGGCCAGTTCACACTCTCCTCGTCCGCCAGGATCGACGGCGCGTCCGGAATCTGATCGCCTTTCGACGGATCGAGCACCTGCGTCCGCCAGATCATGTGGTGGAAGACGAAACGGCCACCGACGGTCGCGCGGTTCCCCTTGGCTGCCGCCGATTCGACGTCGTTCACTTCCTTGATTTCGAGGGCGGCAACGTAGCGATCCTCGGTGAGCCCGGTCGGCACACTCGGAATCTCGCCCCACCAGTCCGGAGCATCGCCCTTCACCACGAGCTCTTTGGTCTTGATGATCAGATCGGGCGTCCCAATCGCCCACGCTGCGTTGTCCGCCCACGTGCGCGGAGGCGGCATGTCGGCCGGGTTGCCGCGCGGCGAACCGGCGTCCACCCACTTGGCGATCATCGCGATCTCCCCGTCGCTGAGCGACGGATCGTTGTGGAACTGCTGGATGCCGATGTTTTTCTCGACGTACCACGGCGGCATCACGCCGGCTTTCGGACCAAGCCCGGTCTTCAACTTGATCGATCGCGACCACGGCCGGACGTCGTCGTAGGTAACGAGCGACATCGGCGCGACGCCATCGGGCCGGTGGCAATTCTGGCAGCTGCGCTGCAGAATCGGTGCGATGTCCTTGGAGAAGGTGACGTCACCAGCCGCCTGACCGGCCTGCGCCCGCACGCCCGCGGGAGCCGTCAGGCCAACCGCCGCCGAGAGGACCACTGCCAGGCCAATCGAGAGCTTCCAGCCGAGGGGGTGTCCAAGCCGCATCACAGTCTCCTTCGTGGGTGAAGACACACGTCCGACCATTGATTTTAGCTGGATCCGGCTCTGCTGGCGAGGGGGGAATACCCGGGAGAAGCCACGAAGGCATTTCGTGTCTTCGTGGCTTTCTGGGTTCGTGGCTTCGCGGCCCGCGACCTAGTCAGGGCGTCACTGACGACGCCGTCGCTCCCTGCACGCGCACCAGCTCACTTTCCATGATCTTCGACGTCAGCGGTATCTCCCGCGCCAACCCGCCTTCGCTCGCGACCCTGGAGAGGAAGTACCGATTCTCGAACTTCTCGAACACCAGCTCCGTTTGCGAGGGTCGCGGCGCGGTCGCCGCGATCGTCAGCGCGAACGCGCACTGCCGGCCGTCAGCGCTCTCGATCGACAGCAGACCCTGGTTGTCGCTCGCATCTTCCGTCACCACGTAGTTGCCGGCTGGCAACTCGGTAGTGCCCACGATGAAATCGAACGGGACGCGCACGACGACTCGCTCGCCGGCTCGCGCCACGCTGGCGGCGCCGAGGCCGAGCAACGCCACGATCATTCCTCGCACGATGTTGGACGTCTTCATGGTTTCCTCACTTTCATCCTTGTGGCGCTGACTTCATTCAGTTGGACGGGACGACCACGACACGCCTGTGATGAAGACGTGAAACAACCGTGACAGCGCGTGATCGGCGCGCACGGGCGCGACGGCTGTGAAATTCTTTAGGTGTGCGAGGCGTAGCCACAGTATGCCGATACTGATTCGCTGGGAAGCCGACCGCTCGATGACGCTTCAGCTTGCCGGCACGCTCGACACGACGTGCGTCGCGGATCTCGAGCGCGCGCTCGCGTCAGCGCGCCATGAACACAGACCCGTTGTGCTGGATTTCGGGAAGCTCAGGTTGATGGATCGGCCCACGCTTCAGTACGTCGTCGACCTCATCGAGCACGAAGTGCTGCCGGTCGTCAATTGTCCCGACTACGTCGAGGGGTGGATTCATCGGGAATCCGCGCCGGCCGATCGATGACGGCGCCGCTCTCCCGCCTCGTCGCGGGCTGCATCGCGGCGGCGGTGGTCGGCGTGGTTGCGCGCGCGCAGGATTCGCCTTCATCGGCTCGATGCCGCGTCGCCGGTCGTGTGACGAGCGGCGGCGTTCCGATTCCAGGCGCGACGCTCGTCGTGCGGGTCGCCGACGCCGTGCAGCTCGCGACGTCAACTGATGTCGAGGGCACGTACTCGATCCAGTTCGCGGCGCGCGCCGCCTACCGGCTGTCGGTTGATGCAACCGGCTTCGTGGGAACGATCCGCGATCTGACGCTCGCCGACGGGCCGTGCGATCAGACGATCGATTTCCAGATCGCGCTCGCGCCAAGACGCGCGCCTGCAGACATTCCGGCATCGCAGCCGGCCCCACTCCCAGGCGCCAACCAGTCGCCGGCGCCGATGGCGCCGGTTGGGCGCATCGGCAACGGCCGGGCGAATGGCGGGCGCGGTCAGGCGGGCGCGCGCTTCCAGACGCTCAACGTTCAGGCGGACGCCAGCGCCCTCGCCAACGCCGACGCGGCGCAGAGTCAGGACAACGAGGATCTCGCGCGGCTGTTGCCCGCCGGTTTCTCCGCGCAAAACGCCCAGTCGGACGCGATTGCGATAACGGGCAGCGGCGATGCGACCAATCTGGATCGCGGATTGATGAACGGTCGGCTTCAGGCGATCAACGCCGGACAGCTCGACCCGTTTGGGCCCGGCGGGTTCAATGGGCCGGGTGGGTTCAACGGGGCGGGTGGGTTGAATGGGCCGGGAGGGTTCAACGGACCGGGCAGGCCCTGGTGGGTTCGGGAGGGGTGGGCCGGGCGGGCCCGGTGGATTCGTTCTCGGCGGCCGCGGCGCCCGCGCGCAGCCTGCGTATCGCGGATCGGCGACCTACACGTTCGGCGGTTCGGTTCTCGACAGCGCGCCGTACCAGCTCCGTCCCGATGTCCCGGCGACCGAGCCGCCATTCGCGCAGAACAACTTCGGCGCGACGTTCGGCGGGCCGTTGAAGATTCCCGGCATCTACGCGAACACGAATCGCCGCACGAACTTTCAGATCAACTACAGCGGCACCGCCGCGAACAACGTCTTCGATCAGTACGCCACCGTTCCGACCGACGCCATGCGTCAGGGCAACTTTTCGACGAGCACGATTGCGCTCGTCGACCCGGCCACCGGGCAGCCGTTTCCGGGCAATCAGATTCCGACCACCCGCGTCGACCCGAGCGCCGCGGCGCTCCTTCGTTTCATCCCTTCCCCGAACCTCCCGGGCGATCAGCACAACTATCACGTGACGACGACGGCGCATTCGTCGTCGGAGGCGGTGAGTCTGCGGGTCGTGCAGAACCTGTCGCCGACCGTCGCGCAGGATGGACGCGGCGGTGGACGCGGTGGCGCCGGCGGGTTCGGTGGCGGCGGATTCGGCGGTCCGGGCGGCGGCCGATTTGGCGGTCAGGGATCTGGCCGCCAAGGGCGCGGCACCAACATCGTCCTCAGCGGACAGCTTCAGTACCGCCGCAACGAGACGGAGGCGCTCAACGTCTTCCCCGACCTCGGAGGCACATCGGTCAACACGAGCATCGCCGTGCCGATCAACCTGACCGTCGCGCGAGGCCGATCGATCCATCTCTTCAACGTCAACACCGTTCACTCGAGCAGCGAGACGACCAATGCGTTTGCCAACACGGAAAACGTCGCCGGGCTGGCAGGCATTCAGTACCCGAGCTCTGCATCCACAGACCCAGCGAACTGGGGCGTCCCGAATCTGACATTTTCGGGGTTCACCGGCGTCCGCGGCGCGTCGACCACCGAACGGAGCGACACCCGGCTGACGACCGGCTACACGTGGCTCCATCCGACCGAACGCCATCGGCTGCGAGTCGGCGGCGATTTCCGGTTCGATGCGTCAGAAAATCAGATCAATTCGAACGCACGCGGGAGTTTCACGTTCACCGGCCTCTACTCGTCCGGCGGCGGCACACGGCTCGGTACGACCGGCGCGGACTTCGCGGATTTTCTGCTTGGCCTGCCGCAGCAGGCCAGTCTGCAGGTCGGTGGCGTGACGCGACTTCGCCAGCGAGCGTTCGATGCTTACGTCGAAGACAACTGGCAGAAGAATGCGAAGCTGACCTTCAACCTCGGTCTCCGGTACGAGCTCGCGCAGCCGTACGTCGAAATCGACGGCCGGCTGGCAAACCTCGACGCGACGCCGGACCTGTCCGCCGTTGCCCCCGTCGCTGCCGGGCGGCACTGGTCCGTACACCGGAGCATTTCCGTCCGGGCTCATGGACACGGACGCGAACAATCTCGGCCCGCGTCTCGGGGTCGCGTATCGACTAACACCATCGACCATTCTCCGCGGCGGCTACAGCATCACGTACAACAGCGGATCGTACGCGTCGATCGCCCGCGAGCTGGCGGGCCAGCCACCGTTCGCGGACACGGTCACGACGACCGGATTTCCGTCGCAGCCGCTGACGATGGCCGAGGCGCTGCTGGCCCCGACGCCCCCGACGACCAACAACTGGGGCGTGGACCGCGACTACGAGCTCGGGATGATCCAGACGTGGAACGCGACGCTCACCCACAACTTCACGCAGAACTGGGTCGTGCTCGGCGGATACACCGGCATCAAGGGCACCGATCTCGACATTCTGCGCGCGCCCACCCTCGGACCGGGCGGCGTTCCGATCACGAGCGCCCAACCGTTCATCTGGGAATCGTCCGGCGGCCACTCGCTGATGAATGCCGGCAACGTGCAGTTGCAACGCCGGCTCGCCGGGGGAATCAGCGGTGCGCTGTCCTACACGCTTGCGCGCGCGATGGACAACGCGTCGTCGCTCGGCGCCGGCGGCGCCGTCGTCGCGCAGAACGACAAGGATCTGAACGCGGAGTATGCCCTCTCGAATTTCGATCGTCGGCATCAGCTTTCGGGAAACCTGTACGTCGAGCTGCCGTGGGGTCCGAACCGGCACTGGTTGAAAAACGGCGGCGTCCTCGCCGAGATCTTCGGTGAATGGGCCGCGCAGCTGACGCTGACGCTGCAGTCGGGCACGCCGCTCACGGCGCGCGTCCTGGGCGCGGCGAGCGATCTGCTTCGCGGCGTCAATGGTTCGCTGCGCACCGACTACAACGGTGCGCCGATCCAGCTGACCGATCCAACCGTCGACGAGTTCTTCAACGTCAACGCGTTCACGATCCCGCCGCCAGGTCAGTACGGCGATTCGTCCCGCAACATGATCGTCGGCCCCGGCGCGCGTCAGCTGAACGCGCTGTTCCAGAGCGACCTCCGTCTCACCCCCAACCGGACGCTGACGCTGCAGGTCAACGCGTTGAATCTCCTGGACACCGTCCAATGGGCGTCGGTTGACACGAACGTCAATTCGGCGACGTTCGGATCGGTGCTGTCGGCGAAACCCATGCGGACAATCACGATCACTGCGCGGATGAGATTCTGACGTGCGGCGCTCATTCGTCAGCGGCGCGCTTGCCGTCTGCCTCACCGTTCAGACGCTGTCCGGCCAGCAACCCGCGGCGCAGTCGCCGCCGGTGTTCAGGAGCAGTGTCAACCTCGTGCTGGTGGACGTCGTCGTCCGCGACCGCTCCGGCGCGATCGTGCGCGGCCTCAAGCCCGATGATTTCGAGCTCCTCGAAGATGGCGCGCGCCAGCAGGTTCTCACCTTCGCGTACGAAGAGATCACGCCGACCGCGCCGCTCGTCGCCGGCGGCGCGACCCTGACGGCTGGTGCCGTGCGACCGGCGCAGCCCCTGCTCACACCCGCGACCACGTCCGTGGCGGACGATGCGATCCCCTCGCATCCGCTGACGTCGGAGGAGGTCGCCGGCCATCGACTTCTGACGCTCGTGTTCGACACGAGTTCGATGGAACCCGACGATGTCCAGAAGGCGGTGGACGGCGCGCTGAAGTGGGTCGACCAGCAGATGACCCCGGCGGACCTCGTTGCGGTCACGACCATCAACACGAGCCTTCAGGTCCTCACGGACTTCACGAGCAGCAAGGATCGCGTGCGTGCCGTGCTGTCCGGCTTGTCGTCGACAGAGGGAACCGCGTTCGCCGCCGTCGATGCGAGCACGTCGGCGACCGACGCCGCTGCACAGACCGCGACCGACGACTCGACGGCGGTCGATCAAAGCGCGCAGGAGCTCGACACGTTCAACAACGACGTGCGTCTCCGCGCCCTGCGAACGCTCGCCGAAGCCCTTCAGCCCATCCAGCAGAAGAAAGCCATCATCTACTTCAGTTCCGGCATGCAGCGGAGCGGCACGGACAACCAGGTGGAACTGCGTGCCGCCGTGAACGCCGCGCTGCGCGCCAACGTCAGCATCTACCCTGTTGACGCCCGCGGGCTTCAGGCGATCGTGCCAGGCGGCAGCGCGAGGCAGGCGAGCCGCGGAGGCCTCGGCGCCTTCACCGGATCGGCTGTCGCCAGTCAGTTCACGCAGCTCGCGGCGCAGCAGGAAACGCTGACGTCTCTGGCCTCAGACACCGGCGGCACCGCGTTTACCGACACGAACGACTTCGGCGAAGCCTTCAAACGGGTCGAACGTGACATCTCGGCGTACTACATCCTCGGCTTCTCGAGCACGAACACCGCGAAGGACGGGCGCTTCCGTCGTATCACGGTTCGCGTCAGGAACCGGTCCGGCGTCAAGGTCGATGCGAAGGACGGCTACTACGCCGATCGCGATTTCGCGCACACGGCGAAGAACGATCGCGAAGCGCAGCTCCTGGAGCAGCTGGCGACGCCAATTGCCGCGACCGACGTCCCGATGTTCGTCACGGCGGGATGGTTCCGGCTGGCGACGGACAGGTACTATGTGCCGATCTCCGTGGCCGTGCCCGGCTCGGCCGTGCCGGTGTCGACGGAGAAAGCGACGCTCGATGTCGCCGGCGTCATTCGCGACGAAAGAGGCGCGCCGGTCGGCCGGATCCGCGACACCGTGACTCTGCCTCCGTCGAGCGCGGAGTCGCTGGCGGCGCGGCACGTGCTCTATCAGACGGGCGTCACGCTCCCGCCCGGGCGCTTCTCGGTCAAGATTGCCGTGCGCGAGAATAGTAGCGGTCAGATGGGCACGTTCGAGGCGGCGGTGGTGGTGCCTGAGCTCAAGCAGGCGTCGGTCAAAATGAGCTCGCTCGTCCTCGGGACGCAACTCCAGAGCGTTTCGGGAAAGAAGACGACGAACCCGCTCGTTCGCGACGGCATCCAGCTTGTCCCCAACATCACGCACATCGTCGGAGTCGGCCAGCACGTCTACTTCTATTACGAGGTGTACGACCCGGCGCTCGACAATGGCGCGCCGCAGCTGCGTACGAGCCTCGCGTTCTATCGCGGCCGCACGAAGGTGTTCGAGACGCCGGTCGTGGAGCGGACACAGATTGACGTCGCCGATCGCCGCGCCGCGATCTTCCAGTTCGAGGTTCCGGGAAACAGTCTGAAGCCGGGACTCTATACCTGTCAGGTCACCGTCGTCGACGCCGTCGCGGGACGGTTCACCTTCCCGCGGCTTCAGATGTTCGTGCGATAGAACCACGCCGGCCTTCGCAGAACCGCGTATCGGACGGCCTCAAGGCTTCGGCGAACGCGACTCGAAACGTCGCGTCCTCGAAGGGGACGCCGACGTAGCCGTCGTTCAACTCGACTACGCGCGACTCGCACGCCTTGAAGATGTCTTTGATGAACTCGTGGCGCTCGACGACTTGACCGCTAACCGTCCGGTAGGTCGTGAAGTACAGGATGTCGCGGTACGCGACCTGCGAGTTCCGGTTCGCGAGCGTCACCGTCCAGTGGACCGCCGTGCCGTAGCGCCGTGAAAACGTCGCGCGTTCGACGACGATGTCGCGCGGAGGATCGTGCGGCGTCTCGGGGCCCATGGCGTACGGCCCGGCATCGATGGCAAACGGACGCCGGTGCGCCAGGACATCGGGCCGCCTGGTCTGAATCGCGTCGACGACGATATCGCGGTGCTTGTAGAGCGACTTGTCGGGCGCCTGGGCGATCGCGAGTCCGGCATGGAAGGCGACGTTGATGACAAGGATCGCGGCCGCCGCGCGGCGCCACCTGGCCGAGTCGATGAAGGTCCAGCAATACGCCGCGAGGCACAGTGCGATCGGCGCCAGCACGTAGAAGGCGTGCGCCTGCGCCGGCTCCATGACGAACCAGTAGCTCGCGTAGACCATCACGACGGACGCCAGGAGAAGCCACCGCATCGCCCGCCAGTGCCCCGACGTTTTGGGGAACCGCCAGCGCGCTGACGATCGGCACATTTCAACGAGCATCCAGAGGGGCTGCACAATGCCGACGAACCAGACGATCGCGGCCAGCGGAATCAGCCAGGGATGGCGCGTGAAGAACTCGAGCCGTTTGGCGCCGTCGGTCGCGATGAACCGGTTGATTTCCAGGCTCGCGAACGACAGCAGCCTCGCCATCGTGGTCACGGCAACAGAGGGATTGATGAAGCTGACATGCAGATTTCGTCCGATGCCGCCGGATCCTGCCGTCATGCCGTAGGTCGCAAACGTTGGGAGCAGCAACAGGCCGGGAATCAGCGCGCCGGCGGCGTAGGCGGCTGCGTCACGCACGAGGCCGCCCGCGCCGGAGTTTCGACGGCTCCAGAACGCCCACGCGCTGTACGGCAGCAGCAGCGGCCATGACATGTGGAGCTGCATGACCCAGATGAGGCCGAAGCCCATCATCATGAACGCGATCGCCGGTTTGACGAGTCCCAGTGACAGCCCGGGCACTGCCTCGAAGAACCCGATGAAGAAGACCACGGCGCCGGCCAGTACGTAGGACGGATTGATGATGTGCGTGGAGAACTGCAGCGTCCAGGGCACCGTCATGAACCATCCCCAGACGAGCCATTTGGGCAGCGACGGCAGTCGTCGGCCGATGTACCAGGCGAACGCCGCGAGCGCGGCAAAAGAGAGGAGATTCAGGAGGACGAACGGGGCTTCAGGCCAGGGTGCGACTCTGAGCGGGACACCGACGAGCAGACCCTGCAGCGCGCCGGGAATCTCGCTCTTCGTCCAGACGACGTCCGCGCCGAAATAGGGCCATTGCCCGGTAGCGAAGTACCGCAGTCCGATCAGGAAGATCTGGGTCTCGTCCTCGAAGAAGAACTCCGACGAAAGGCCGAACGCGAGCCTGAACGCAAACACCCCGGCCAGCGTGAGGGCCGTCAGGACGAACGCCTTGCGCGACGAAGATTCCCCCGTCACTCGTCCGGAGTTTCGTGGTGAACCGTCTTCTCTAGTCGCGCCGGCTGCCGGTGAACCGGAGCAGCATGAGGAACAGGTTGATGAAGTCGAGATACAGCGACAGCGCGCCGACGACCGACGCGGAACCGATCTGCCCCGAGGGCAGCGCGAGCGCCATCTGCTTCAGCCGCTGCGCGTCGTAGGCGGCGAGGCCGGTGAAGATGAAGACGCCGACGATCGAAATCATGAACTGCAGACCGTTGTTGTGCCAGAACATGCCGACGAAGGTCGCGAGGATCAGGCCGATGAGGCCCATGAAGAGAAACTGCCCGAAGCCGGACAGGCTGCGCTTCGTCGTCGTGCCGTACAAGGCCGTCGCGCCGAACATGCCCGCTGCCACGAGGAAGGTGCTCGCCACGGATTCACCGGTGTACAGAACGAGCACGAACGACAGCGTCACTCCGGTCAGCGCCGAATACGCAATGAACAGCATGGATGCGGTCGACGGCGCGAGCGTCTGGACGCGCGCCGACAGCACGAAGACGATCCCGAACTGGGCGATGACGATGCCCCAGAAGAGCAGGCGGTTCGTCGCGATGGCGGAGATGAGTGACGGGGAGCCGGCGACGAACATCGCCGTCACCGCCGTGATTCCAAGACCGATGCACATCCAGCCGTAGACGGAGCGCAGGAATGTCCGGACGCGCTCGTCGGCAAGCGACGGCAGGGCGACGTCGGCGCCTCGCGTCATGTCGTAATCAGCCATGCGGACCTCCAAGGAATTACGAGTGCACTCTTGAACCTCTATGACGTTATCACGTTCGAGTCAGACAGCTGGGTCTGTTCGTCTGGCTCCGGCGTCTGGCGCAGATCCGCCTGAACGTACACATACGCGCTGCCGCTGCGCAGGTAGTTCTCGAAGCGGTCGAGAACAGCCGCGCGGCGCAGCCACTCAGGGCCCGAGGCAACCACGCGCTCGTCGATGAGCGAGGAGAGGTAACCGAACCGCGCCGCGATGGCGCGTTCGCGGACCGCTTTGAGCAGTGCGTTCTCGAGCTCGGCCTGGTTCTGCACGGTCGGCACCGTCGCGAGCGCCTGAACGTAGAACGTGTTGCCCTCTCCTGCGTGCGGGTCGGACGCGCTGCCCTCTTCGTCATGATTCTCGAGCGCACTGCCAAGAACGTAGCCGACCAGCCGGCCGGACACACGGTCGCGGGCCGCGACTCCAATCGCGCCGCTGTTCCCCATCGTCGTCTCGAGCGTTTCGAGCGGAAACTGGAGCAGCGGCCGCCGCCCCGCGCGCAAGACGTCGGGGGGATACGGCGCCGCAGGGCCGTAACGCTCCTGCTCCACGGCCAGAATCTGCTGCTTGAGTATTTCGAACGTCGCGGGAACGAGATCGATGACGTCGATGGTGTCGAGCGGCATCTCCAGCGTGCCGACGCGGACCTTCACGACACCGGGCACGTCGGACGCGGCGCGTCCCACGATATCCTCCACGGCGAGGCGGAGAATCGTCAGCGCTTCATCGATGGCGTACGGTTCCGTGTTGTAGCGCGGGTAGAAGCGCACCGTCCGCTCGCCCGCGGCGAGCAGCACGAGCCCGCGCCGAAACGCCCGGTCGCGCAGCGCCTCCCCGAGATCGGCCCGGGCGACGTCGAACCCGAGCATGACGCCGGCGCCGCGGACATTCTTCAGGATTTCCGGGTAGTCGCGCGTCAACGCCTCGAGTCCGTTTCGCGCGCGCCCGCCCGTCTGCCGGACCTGGTCGAGATTCAATTTATCCATGAGGGCGAGCAGCCGAACCATGCCGACGGAATCGCCTTCCCAGGTCGTGTTGAACTTCTTTTCCTCCTGGAAGAACGTGGCAAGCTCTTCGCTGACGAACAGCACGCCGTTCTGGGCTTTCTTGGCCCACGTCACGAGGTCCGGCGGACACGGCAGATCGAAAAGCTCGTGGGCCCAGAGGCGTCCGGTCATGCCCCAGCCGCTCTGCACTTCGTCGAACACCAGCGGCACGTCGTACACGCGGGTCAGCAGGCGAAGCTTGCGCATGAAGCGGGCGCTTGTCTGGCGCACGCCGCCCTCGCCTTGAATCGGCTCGACGAGCACCGCAGCGACTCGTCTCGAGCGGCGGACGACGTCGGGTGTCAGATTCGTGCGCTGCGTCCGGACGAAGGCCTGCACGGCCTCCGCGTCGCACGGCGCCGCAAGGAAGTCGTCGATCGCCTCCATCTCCCGTCGGAACGTATCCTTGCTCTTCTCCGCTTTCGGCAGCCGTCCCGAGACGAGAAGGTCCCACAACTGCTTGAGGCTCCGTTCTTCCCGCCGCGCGGTTTCCTTCGGCGATCGCGGCTCTTCGACCGGGAACGAAATGTGCGGCCAGTCGAACGTCGGAAAGCCGAGCCGCGCCTTCTTCCGGTGCGTCACGGCGAGGCTGCCGAGCGTACGGCCGTGGAACGCACCTTCGAACGAGACGATGAAACCGCCATCGCCATCGGGCGAGGTGATCACGCGGTTCAGCAGCACGGACTTGATCGCGTTCTCGACGGCCTCGGCACCCGTGTTGACGATGAAATGACGCGGCGTCCCGGCTGGTGCGATCTTGTTCAACTCGGATTTGAGGCGCAGCGACAGCGTCGTCTGGTACTCGGAATGGGCGTAGCGCGACACCGCGAACGGCAACGCGTTCGCGATCGCCTCGACCACGACCGGTTCGTTCTCGCCGAACGCCGCCGTCGCGATGAGGGCACCCATGTCGAGAAAGCGATACGGCTCGCCCTGCGGGTCGCGATCGACGATGGCGAGGTAGGGACCGACGGCTTCGGCGGGATCGAACGCGACGGGCAACGAGAAGAAAAGGCTGCGCGATGCCGCCTGCAACGCCGAGTGCGACAGGGGCAGATACTGCTCGACCAGTTGGTCGAGCGTGTGCTCGCCGTCGAGGAACGTCTCCGGAACGTTGACGTGGACGGCACCGGACCGGTACCGGACATTGAGCGCTGCGGTGTGCTGGAGGAAGTCGGCGACCAAACCGGTAGTGTACCCGCGGAGACCTTCAGGTCGTGAGCGCCGGCTCGCCCGTCCGAAGGAACCAGCGATCGAGGACGACGTGGCGGACGAGCCATGGGAACGCCAGCAGTTGGGCCCCGAACCATGCGGCCGCTCCTTCGGGCACGAGGCGCGACGGCCCCGAGCCGGACCCGCGACCGTCGCCAAAGCGCGTGGCCAGTCGTCGATCGTACGCCGCGAGCCGTTCCGCCGAGTAGTCGGCGCGTGCGTCGAGAATCGTCGAGGCAGCGAGCAGCCCCGACTCGATCGCCGGACGGATGCCTTCGCCGCTCTGCGGATACGCGAGCCCGATGGCGTCGCCCGCGAGCAGCACGCCATCGCCGGACGCGCGACCTCGCCCGGGCCGCGACAGGCGGTAGGCGTGGCCGCGCCACCCTCTCGCCTCCAGTGCACCGGATGGCACCACGCCGCGCGCCCGAAGCTCGGCGACAAACTCCGCGGTTGCTGTCGGGCACGCACGCGGATTCAGGCTGCCGACGCCGATGTTCACGTGACCCTGCTTGCGAAAGATCCAGCCGTAGCCTTTGAGGTCGCTGGTGAAGTACAGCTCGGGGGTGTCTGCGGCCGTGGTGAATTGGCGGGCGTGCTCGGGCGCGATCGGAAACTCCGTTTCCTGCGCAACGACAACGGCCCGGCTCGCAGAGCGTGTGTGTCGCTCGGCTGGAGCCTCGAGCTCCGGCGTCGGGTTCAGCAGGCGCGCGACGGGACACCAGTGTCCTCCCGCGCCAACCAGGACGGGCGCGCGGGCACGGTCGTTGACGATCCAGTTGCCGTGCTCCCGCCGCAGACTGGAGACCGGCGCGCCGAGTTCCAGCCGCGCGCCGGATCGGCGCAGCAGATAGTCGTCGAACTCGCATCGCCTGATGCCGTAGCTGACGACGCGGTCGTAGCTGATGAATCGCAACGGCGCGCGTCCCATGACGCCGACGCGAAATCCGGTGATGGACTGCAGCGTTCGCCCGGAGCCATACTCCCCCAGGTCCAGCTCGAGATCGTCAACGGCCTGCGGGGTGATCCAGCCGGCGCACACCTTGTCGCGAGGAAACGCGGCGCGATCCCAGACGGACACGTCGAGACCCGCCCGGCGAAGCCGCCAGGCACACGACGACCCTGCCGGTCCGCCGCCGATGATGATGACGTCGTGGCGCTGCACGTTGTCTCCCGGGTCTCCCGTGGCGTCCCCGCTCGTCAGGCGGCGTCGCGCGTCCAGGGGATCGCGTTGCTGCCACCCCGTGCGAACACGATCTGAAAGAGCTGCATCGCGCCGGTCGTGAACGCGACCTGCGATCCGGCGAGGTAGAGCCGCCAGGCCCGGACGAAGGTGTCGTCGAACATCTCGGCCACCTGCGCGGACGAGTCCTCGAAGCGGCGGAACCAGTGGTCCAGCGTCCGGGCGTAGTGCAGCCGGAGGTTCTCTACGTCGAGCACCGACAGCGACGCCGGCTCGACGAGGTGTTCGAAGACTTCGCGCAGCGCCGGAGGATAGGCGCCCGGGAAGATGCGCTTGCGAATCCAGGCATTGAGCGGCGCGGGTCGATCGCGCCCGATGAAGTGCAGGAGTCCACGGCCGTCGCGCGCGAGCGTCCGGCCGATGACCCCTCCGAGGGTCGGATAGTCCGGCAGACCGACATGCTCGAGCATCCCGACAGAGACGAACACGTCGCACGCACTTGACGCGTGGCGATAGTCGTCCTCGACGAATTCGACGGCGCCCGCCAGCCCTTCCCGCGCGGCGCGGGCGCGCGCAAATGCAATCTGTTCGGCTGACACGTTGAACGCCCGCACCGAAACGCCGTATTCGCGCGCCATGAACAGCGCGAGCGAGCCCCAGCCGCAGCCGACTTCGAGAACGCGTTCACCGGGTTGGAGACGAAGCTTTCGACACACGCGTTCCATCTTGGCAATCTGCGCGGCTTCGAGTGTGTCCTGTGGCGTCGGAAAGTACGCACAGGTGTACACCATCTCGCGATCGAGCCACAGCCGATAGAAATCGTTGCCCAAGTCGTAATGATGATGCACGTTGTCCCTGGACGCGGCCATGTCGTTCGCGCGATCGAATCTCCACCAGGGCCGGGGGCGAACCGGGGGCAGCGCGCGATACACCGCCTCGAGGAGCTGCACGAGATCGCCGTGGATCTCGACGGCGCCCGACATGTAGCTCTCGCCGAAATTCAAATCGGGGTCCCACACCCAGCCGACGAGCGCACGGCGGTTCTTGAACTGGATGGTGGCAATGGGGGGTGACGCCCCGCCCGTCACCGAGTAGTCATCCCACAGCGAGAAGCGGATCGGCGCGGACGCAACGCTCAGCTGGACGCGCTTGAGGGCCAACCGATCGAGCGCGGTCGAGCCACCTGATGCGATGCGATCCGAAACGGTTGAAACGAGGAGCGGATGGTCGTGCATGTGAAGCTCCCTTTCCTCATCACCAGCTCAGCTGCCGAATTTTCGGCGGTCGTCTTCGCAGGAAGTCGTCGCATGGGCGCAACGAGCTTGTGCGAGACTGTTGAGTGACGCCAACGAAAGGATGAATCCAATGAGCAAGAAGATACTCGAAGCTGACGCCATCATGTCGCGTGCCAGACCCATCGTTCCGCAGCAGGCGCATGAAATCCAGCCGTACGGCCATATCATCAGGCTGCCGAACGCGCTCTCCGAATCGGTCTGCCAGGAATCGGTGGAAAACCTCAACCAGATCCTGGCGGACACGATCACGCTCCGCGATCTCTATAAGAAACATCACTGGCAGGTGGCCGGCCCGACGTTCTACCAGCTCCATCTGCTGTTCGACAAACACTACAACGAGCAGAACGAACTGGTCGACTCCATCGCCGAGCGCATCCAGTTGCTCGGCGGCGTGAGCCTGGCGATGGCGGCGGACGTCGCCGAAACCACGCTCATTCCGCGTCCGCCCAAAGGCCGCGAGGAAGCGCCCATCCAGATCTCACGGCTGTTGCACGGCCACGAGATCATCCTGAAGGAGGCGCGCGCGATGGCGAAGCGCGCCGCGGACGGAGGCGACGACGGCACCAATGACCTCCTCGTCAGCGACGTCGTGCGCACCAACGAGCTGCAGGTCTGGTTCATCGCCGAGCACCTCGTGGACGTGCCGCTCGGTACGGGCTGACTAGGCGCTCGGCTGACGCCTCGCGCTCCTCCGGCAGGGCTCTCGCTCGGCTGAAGCCATCGCGCTCCGATGGACGGCTCCAGCGCGCCGCTGCGGTCGGCCGTTGGAGCGCGATGGCTTCAGCCGAGCGCAGTGCTCGTCATCAACTGCCCTGAATTGTCGCTTTCCGTGTGACAACCCGTGTCACTCCGACTGCGCCAGCGTGCAGCGCTGCGCAAAAACACCGGCACTCGTCTTGATAGACCTGACGGTCCAGCGTCCGTTTTCGCGAAAGGAGCGACGCTGTGAGCAGTCCGAATCTCAAGCTCAGGGTATCGAGCGACCGTTTCAGCATGACGCCGCTGCCCTATCAGGTCGATTCGCAATGCACGTTCGGTGACGGCTGCCGGAATCGCGCGAGCCACCGTCTTCTCCTCCCGCGCGAAGGCGCCGGCGTTCAGCTGCTCTGCGACGAACACACGCTGGAGTGGGCTGATGGCCACGGCCTGCGGATCACGACGGCGCGTCGCGGCGATTCAGCGGCGTAGCCAGACGCTCGGCGGAAGCCTCGCGCTCCGCGGGTCAGTCGCGAAGGCCGAACACACAGAGCGACAACCCGGCAATCGTGGCGACATACTGCTTGCCGTCGGCGTCGTACGTCATGGGTCCGCTCACGATCTGCGCGCCGAGGCTGGTCTTCCAGAGCAGCACGCCGCTTCGCGCATCGAGCGCCTGAAAGAACCCTTCGCGACCGCCTGTGAAGAGCAAATCCGACGCCGTCGTCAGAATGCCACTGTCGGTGACGTCGGTCATCGCAAAACGCCACTTCATCTCGCCCGTCGTCGCATCGAGCGCGAGCACGGCGCCCGTGGCCGCCGCTTCCGTCCAGTTGTTGATGGGACCGCGGCGCAGTCCGGGAACGGCCGGCGCGCCAGGAACCGGCACGTACGGACGGTTGACGCCGCCGCCGAAGTTGCGGCCCTCCTGGTACTCGACCGGCGTGCCGCCGAAGATCGTCGCATAGCCTTCCCAGGCCGACACGTAGAACAAACCGGTCCGTGGACTGAATGACGGTGAATACCAGTTCGTCCCGCCCTGGTTGCCTGGCCACGTGGGCTGCCCTGGCGGCTGCTCGGTCTGAATCGGGCGTCCGCGCTCGTCGAAGCCGTTCGACCAGTTCACCTTCACGAACGGCCGCCCGACGAGAAACTTGCCCGTCTCGCGCTCGAGGACGTAGAAGTTGCCGTTGCGGTTCGCCCACAACATCGCTTTGAGCGGCGCGCCCCGCCAGGTGATGTCGGCGAGGATCGGAATCTGGACGGAATCGTAGTCGTACCGATCGTGCGGCGTGAACTGATAGTGCCATTTCAACCGGCCGGTGTCGGCGTCGAGCGCGACCACGGAATCCGTATAGAGATTGTCGCCGGGCCGCTGATCGGCGTTCCAGTCCGGGCCGGCATTGCCGACGCCCCAGTAGGTCAGGTTCAGGTCCGGATCGAACGATCCGGTGACCCACACCGAACCGCCGCCGTGTTTCCACGCCTCGGAGTCACAGAAATTGGCCGGCGTCGGCGGACAGGGCTTCCAGGTATCGAAGCCGGCTTCGCCCGGGCCGGGAATGGTGTAGAAGCGCCAGACTTCGTGACCTGTCTTCGCGTTGAAGGCGGCGACGAAGCCCCGGATACCGTATTCGCCGCCGCCGACACCGACGATGATTTTGTCTTTCACGGCGAGCGGCGCGAGCGTCAGCGAATAACCGCTCTTGCTCTCGGCGACCTGTGTATTCCAGAGCGGACGTCCGGTCTTCGCGTCGATGGCGACCAGGTGGGCGTCGAGCGTGCCCATGAACAAGGTGTCGCCGAGAATTGCGAGACCGCGGTTGTTTGCGCCGCAACAGACGATCTGATCGGGTGCCAGCGTGTGCCTGTAGATCCAGAAAACTCGGCCCGTCTTCGCATCGAGCGCCACGACGTCGTTGGGGCGCTGTGTCAGATACATCACGCCGTCGACGACGAGCGGCGTCGTCTGCCAGGCGCCGGCGACCGCCGCCTGATACATCCATTTCAATTCGAGGTTCTTGACGTTCGCCGGGCTGACCTGCGTGAGCAGGCTGTACCGGTTGCTGAAATAGCCGCCCGAATACGTCAGCCAGTTCCGCGGCTCCTTCGCGGCGTTGAGCAGCCGGTCGTATCCGACCTGGGCATGAATCGAATAGGACAGCGCGGCAACGATGCCGAGCGCCGCGAGCGCCCGCAACGGGCGCTGCCCTGTGATCATGGCGTCACGGCTCCCTTCAGCGAGAGCAGGTAAGCGAGAAGATCGGACAGTTCGTCGGTGCGAAGCGTGTTCAAAAAGCTCGGCATCGGCGACGTCGTCACGATCGTGTACTCGCGAAGATCCGCCTTCGTCAGCGAGGCGAGCCGCTCCTGGTCGTCGATGATCTGCACTGTGTAAGTGTCCTCGTTCAGCCGGCGGCCGTTGATGACCCGGCCGTCCTGCGTGACGATGCGGACGGGTCGGTTGATGGGCATCATCTGCGCGCTCGGATCGACCATCGAGCGTTGAAGGGAGGCCGCGCTGCGAATCGCGCCGATGTCGCTCAGGTTGGGCGCCACCCGCGATCCGTTCGCGCCGACGCGATGACACCGGAGGCAGCCGCCACGCCCTTCGAACAGCGCGCGCCCGCGATCCGGATCGCCCGGTTTCGCGGAGCCACGGTCGAACGCGTTCATGTTGCGCAGATACGCGATGACGCCGGCGATTTCAGATGCATCGAACCTGAACGCCAGCATGCCCGTCCCGGGAAGGCCGCCGGTGATGATGCGAGTGAGGTCCTGATCGGTGACCGCGTTTCGGAACCTGCCGCTCCGCAAGTCCACGCCACCGACGCCGTCACCGTTCGCGCCGTGGCACGTCGTGCACTGCGCGTCATAGAGCCGCGAGCCGTACGCAATGTCGGCTTCCGCGTATTCGCCCGGGTGCGCAGCCGCCGGAGGCTGAGCGCGGATGACGGAACCCGCGACGACGACCGTGAAGGTGAGTGCCAGTGCGAGGCGCCCCGCCATGCGGGGCATTCTACGCCCGATTCAGGAGATCTTCGTGAAAACGCGCGTGGTCTTCCGGCCGGTGTCGTCGGTGTAGGTCAGCGAGACGACGTCGGCAGTCGACGATGTCGTTTTGGCGCCCGCGGTGGTGTCTGACCCTGAACTGCTGGCCAGCTGCAGCGCAACTTTCTTCCCATCGTCGAAGCGCAGGGTGAGCTGCGTCCGGACTTTTTCGATGTGGGTCACGGTCGCTTCGCTCACGTTCGCCTGGTCGTCTTCGTCCGCGGCCGCGGGCTCGGCGGGCGGAAATCCCTTGCGCACAACGACGGTCGTGCCTTCGAGGAGACCGCCGAGCGGATCGACGAGCGGTGCTTTCGCGCCGAACTTGTCTTTGATCGCGCGGACACCCCGCACAACGCCTTCGGCCGCCGCTTCGCCCGCGTCGTAGAGCTTGTCGTTGCCCGAGGGAATGGCCATCGCCCCGGGACGGGGGACGGGTGGCGCCATCTGCGCGAAAGCGGACGTCGCCGCGGCGACGCAAAGAACGACGGCGACGAGAAGCGTTCGAACCATGCCTGAGACGATGATGCCCAAAATATTCTAAAGAATCAACGGTTTCGCTTGCAGGTACCCGTGTTGCATCGCCTCGAGGTATGCCACGAGCACTGTGGAAGGGTTCGCTCGCTTTCGGACTGGTCAACATTCCAGTCGAGCTTCACACCGCCGTCCGGGATCACCGGCCCAGGTTCCGTCTGCTCCACGCGAAGGACAAGTCGCCCATCCGCTTCGAGCGCGTCTGCATCCGCGACGGTCACCCGGTCGCATGGGAGGACCTGGTCAAGGGCTACGAGCTGTCGAAGGGTCAATTCGTGGTCCTGACGCGTGACGACTTCAAGGCGGCAGCCGTCGAGAAGACGAAGACCGTGGACATCATCGACTTCGTGAAGGCCGACGCCATCGACGATCGGTTTTTCGAAGTGCCGTACTACCTGCTGCCCGTTCGCGGCGGCGAACGATCGTACGCGCTGTTGCGCGAGGCGATGCGCGAGTCGGGTTGTATCGGCATCGCGAAGTTCGTGCTGCGCGATCAGCAGCATCTCGCGGCGGTTGAAGTGATTGGCGACGCCCTCGTCCTGACCGTCATGCGCTTTGCGGACGAGTTGGTGGACGTCACCCGGTTCGACTTGCCGCGCGCCGAGGTTCGCAAGCCGGAGCTCGCGATGGCGAGAACGCTCATCGGCAACCTCGAAGCCAAATGGGACCCTTCGAAGTACTCCGATCAGTATCGGGAGAATCTCCTGCGAATCATCCGCGGGAAGGCGAAGGGGAAGACGGTGAGACTCGACACCGCGGAGGAAGAGCGTCCTGCGAACGTCGTGGACCTGATGGAACGCCTGCGTCAAAGCCTCGAAGGTTCGAAGGGTAACCGGCGAACCTCTCGAACCCCGCGAACCAGGTCGAAGCGACATCGAGCAGCCTAGGTCGTCGGATACGTCGTGGTGACGATTGGCGCCGCCCTCGCCGGCTTCGTCCAGTTCGACTCACCGCCGCCGGACAGTAAGCGCGAAGACTCCTCCGACGGAGCGCGAGGCCTCAGCCGGGCGTCGACGCTTCCGGCGAGCGTGAGATAATGACGCGCATGACGTTTCTTCGCCCGACCGCCGCGCTCGTCGCTGCGACGGTCGCGATCGCGCTGTTCGCCGCGGGCTGCACGGACGCGCCGGCCACACCATCCCCCAATGCGCCCTTCAGCCAGACCGATCTGGTCCTCGGCAACGGCGCCACGGCCACGAGCGGCGGCACGCTCACCGTCAACTACACCGGCTGGTTCTACGATGCGAGTAAGCCGGATTTCAAGGGATTACAGTTCGATTCGTCGATTGGAGTGGCGCCGTTCACGTTCGCGCTTGGCAGCGGGCAGGTCATCAAAGGCTGGGATCAGGGCGTCCCGGGCATGCGCGAAGGCGGCCAGCGCCGCCTCGTCGTTCCGCCGTTGCTGGCGTACGGCAATACGCGGAGCGGCGTCGTGCCGCCGAACACGACACTCGTGTTCGACATCAGTCTCATCAGCGTCCAATAACACATTGCGCATTGCGGATTGCGCACTGCGGATTCCTCGGACGCGGTGCCAATCCCCAATCCCCAATCCGCAATGGTGATCAGCGCCCAATGTGGACGCGCATGCCGAAGAAGGCCATGCTCATCTGGTCGTCGACGCCGTCACCGAAGCCGTAGACCAGATCGCCCTTGATCTGGGCGATGTTCACCTCGCCGTAGATGGCAATCCAATTGTTCACCCAGGCCTCGACGCCGCCACCTGCCAGCCAACCCCATCCCTGGGTTTTCTGGCCGAACGACTGCGTGCCGCCCGGCACGACCTGACTGACACCGTTGACGACAATGGTCTTGTCGTTGATGGTCTGGGTCGTGGTGTAGGTCGCCTCGTGGCGATTGGCACCACCGAGCCCGTACACACGCGTCGGTCCGAACGAGACGCCGCCCTTGCCCACGATCGTGAAGAGACGCGTCTGCACACGGCTGTCGAACGTATACCCCGTCGGCGTGCCGTTGACCGTCACGTCGGCGGGCCGGAAGTACCCGACCTGCGCAGCCATGAAGCGCGTGATCCAGGTACTCCGCGTCCAGCGAAAACGCGATGCCGTCATGGGTGTTGAGACACTGTGCGACGTCGCCGCAGGCCTTGTCGGCGACGTCGCCGAAACTCGACCCACCGACGGCGGCGGAGACCACCAGTCGCTTCGGCGGCGTGCCGTGCATCATCGTCGCTTTGCGCACGGCGCCCGGACCGCGAAGGAGCCACTCGGGCGGCGGCGGCCCCTGCGCCACGTGGACGGCGATGTTCGGCGTGATATCGATCACAAACGTGGTGACCGATCGCATGATGAAGATGCTGCCGGCGTCGACACGGCTGCAGCCCGGGAGTGCCGGCGCCGGCTGAAGACCGCGAGCGGCGAGCTGGACCCTGACACGATCGGCGCAACTGTCCACGAACACCAGGATGTCGGAGTCGGGCCGGTTGGGACCGACCGACAGCGTCGCATCGCCGTTGGCGTCGGCCGTCCCGTTCGCCGCGGTGGTGCCGTTGAACGTGAGCTCGATCGCCGATCCCGTCGGCGCGCTCTGAACCATGACCGTCTGCGCCGCGGCGGGGCGGGCGCCCAGAACCGCGCCGAGTGCGACGGCGAGCGCCAGTCGTCGCCCCGGCCGATGAAAGGGGACTTCGTCGCGAAGGGACATTGCCACCGATTATGGTTCAGTCACGATCGCGCTGTCATGCGTTCGACTAGGACGGCCGTCGTTTTCGACCTGAACGGCGGGGACTTGCGCGCCGGGCGGAGTCGTGCTGCAGGTCCAGACTGCCCACCGCGTGCGGCAGCGCCGAGCGGAGTCGAAGCGGCGCCTTCAAGCGCCAGGACTGCACCACGAGTTCGCGAAGCGCATGCCGATCGACCTTCGCCAGATTCACGATGATCGAATCCGTAGCCATCGTAGTGCGGCGTCGTGTAGTAGGCCGGCTCTCCGGACTCGAGCAGGCGCTGCTTCTCGTCGAGGCTGCACATGAGCACGAGACCGCCTTCGGCTTCAGTCCGGAGACGCGCGAATCCTTTCCCTGCGACCTTCAGTCCGATCGTCCCGTACCACGTCGCAACTTCGACCGCGGGCAGCGTCCTGGCGATCGCGACGACGTCCTTCCACGTCGGCATGTCAGGCGCCTCTCGGCACTTCGAGTGTGCGTAGATCCGGTCGACGATGGCGCAGCACGGTGTTGACGCCACAATTGTAAGTGCGTGTGGCGCCATGGACGCGGGCCCAAGCCGGATTTCGTATTTCCGCGTCCAAAGATAAAAGTCGTCGTCTACGAACGACCCGAGCGTTCGTGGGACTTCTGCACCGACGTCCACTGGACCAGGGTTCAGGAAGTGTGGCGAGCGGTTGCCGGCATCGCGACCGTGCAGGTCGTTCCGAGCGGCCGCAACAGGCCTTCCGAGCCGACGCACACGGCGATCGTCACCATCGACGACGCGGAGTTCGTCAGCGCAACCGGCGCGCGGATCAAACAGACGCAGCCGATCCGTTTGACGGCGGCGTTCACGCCCTGGCCTCGCTGAAGCTACTGCTTGTCGAAGGCGATCAGGATGTCCACATCGCCCTGTGGCGAGCTGATGTGGATGTTGCTGATGAGCATCTTGCCATCAGGCGAGAGGGTCATCTTGTCGTTGAACATCAGACCCACGGCGTCCACCTTGGAGATGACAACGAGCGTGGTGTCGTCCCATTTCGCCGAGCTCTTGACCTCGGCGCCCTGCGATGTGAACATCGTGTCGCTGCCGTCGGTAGCGTACTTGCGAGTCGTGCTCGCGTCACCCATGTCAGAGCGCTGATCTTCGACGATGGTCAGCGCGGGTTCCGCATGCGTAATCGTTCGGCGGATCGAAGCCGGCGGCGGGAGCACGCCGAAGTCGCTTTTCGCCGGGTTCATCTTCCACTCACCCGAGAAATTCGGCTTCGACGGCGCCTGCCCGCCGACCGCGATCACGAACGCGAGGATGGTTCCGAGAACGTTCATCACGGGCACGTACCCTCCCTGCCGGCGACTGCCGTCGGCCAGGTTTGTACCTCAGACGGAGGGCGTGCGCAAAGGTTCAAGCCCTACCGGAGGACCTTGACGTACCCGAACATGATGAACTGTCCGGCCCACAGGATCGAAGAAGAGTTGTTGGGGGAACGATCGAGCGGTTCCGACAAATCCCACTGTCCAAACGCCACGGTGGCGCTCGAGAGTGGTCCGTTGGCCTCGTCATCGTCCCCGTGATGGTGATCGGATTTCTGCAGCGGCCCCTGGCCCAGCTGCTGACCTGGTCCCTTGGCGCTGGCATTCGCGTCCGACCTAAAGCAACTTCAAGCCTGGACTAATCGATTCCGAAGGCCAGCAGCACGTTGCCGGGTCGGCCAAGGTGATCGCCGTATCCCGAGTTGAGATACAACATCCCGCCGACAATCGTCGGTCCCGGTCCCTGGATGGCGCCACCGCCCGCGCGGACGCCGTTGAGCGTCTCGAATTTTCGGTTGGTGTCGAATTCCCAGATGACGCTGCCGTCCGTCGTCGAATGCGCCCGGAGCGCGCCGTCGTTCGATCCGGAAAACAGGACGCCAGGGATCAGGGTCGGTGCCGAGATCAGTGCCGCGCTGCAGCCGGCGCCGCCCTCGCATTTGAGCGGCAACGGCGCCACGTACCACGCGCGCTCCCCGGTTGTCAGGCTGACGGCGTGCAACCCTCCCGGTTTCGGCGTGCGAATGTCGGAGACCGGAAAATACGCCCGCTCGCCGTCGACGGCAGCCCCCCACTGGATGCCACCCCAGATCGATCCCTCACCGGCGCGGTACTGCCAGATGATCTCGCCCGCCTTGTCCGGATCAATCGCGAATGTCATCCCCGACTTCTGTCCGACGACGATCACGTCGCGTCCGTCAGGACGGGTGACCAGCATCGCGGGCGTGCCGATGTCGGCGTCCGGCCCCGGCTTTTCACCGCAGTTGGCGCCGCCGGCGCGGCAACCGAAGACGTCCTGCGCGGTCATCTGCCTGATCCACTTGATGGCGCCGGACGCCGGATCGACGGCGACGATGGCGTCGGCCGTCGGCTGGGCCGGCGCGCTGTACGTATTGCCCGTTGCGGCGTAGATCAGGTTTCGTTTCTCGTCGATCGTCGGCGCAGCCCAGATGCCGACGCCCGCGGGGCCCCACAACGTGACGCCGGCCGCATTCTTCCCGACCGCCTGCGCCTCGGGCACCGTGAACGTCCGCCACAGCACGTCACCGGTTGTCGCGTCGAGCGCGTTCAGGCTGCCGCGAAACGTGCAGCACTGATAACCCTGCTGCCCCGCCGCGGTTTCCTCGATCGACGCAACCGGAACGAACAGTCGTCCTCGAAAGAGCGTCGGCGATCCGGTGATGCGCGCATGGGGATGTATGTCCATTGCGCGCGACCAGAGGACGCCGCCGGTGGCCGCGTCGAGCGCGTAGACGTTCGCGCCCGTGTCGCCGACATACACCGCGTAGCCATCGGCGTCGGAACGCCGGCCGAATGCAGGTGCCGTGCGGACGCCGCTCTTCGCCGTGAACGTCCAGTAGATACAGCCGGTCTTCGCGTCGAGCGAGTAGACCGTTCCGTTCTGGCTGCCGACGAACAATCGCCCGCCCGCCACCGTCGGTTGCGACCAGGCAGATGTCGCGTCGGGAAATCCAAACGCCCACTTGAGGGAAAGCTTCGGCACCTGATCGGCCGTCAATCCCGCTTGTTGCGCGGGCTGGAATCGAGTGTTGGTCGGCGATGGCGACCACCCCGCCCATGACGGACTCGCGTCGGGATCGCCAATCGTCGTCGCGGACGCGCATCGGCCCATCGAGGCGCCTGTGATGTCGCCGCCGGGAAGACGCCCGCTCAAGTATTCGGCAACCGCGCGGCGCTCGGCGCCGGTGAGGCGAGCGCCCTGCGGCCGCATGCCGCCCGCAGTGAGTGAAGACAAGATGGCTTCGGGTGATCGCTGTTCGAGCAGCTCGGGCTTCGGCGCACGCGATCCCTCGGCGCCGTCATGACATGACGCGCAGTCGCGCGCGAAGATCGCGGCACCATCCGGCGTCTGCGCCGAAATCCTGAGCGTAACCGCCGCCGTCAGGAAGGCGGCGGCAAGGAAGCACGTGGCGATCTTCAAGCCGGAGCTATTTGCGCGACGCCTGAGCGTTGTATTGCTGATCGGTCACCGGTTCCAGCCACTTGACGTCGCCTTCGTAGATCGTCAGCTGCAGCGCGTCCTGGTCGGGCGCCGCGCCGTGCCAATGCTCGACGCCCGCGGCCGTCCACCATGGCTGCCCCGGCCCCATCTCCTGAACCGAACCGCCGCGCACCTGCGTGCGCGCCTTCCCCTCTTCGATCATGAGCAGCTGACCCCAGGTGTGGCTGTGCCAGTTCGATCGGCTTCCCGCGTTGAACTTGAGCCGTGTGGTCCGCACCTTCGTCGCGTCGACCGATGATGGCGCGCCGCCAGAGAAGTTCGACGTTTGACCAACAAGCCAGACCGGGGCCGCAATGGCGAACATGATCGTCAACAGCTTTGCTCGAGTCATAGTTGTTCGTCGTTGGTTATTCGTTGCATGTTGGTGGGTTCCTACTTCGTGACGTTGACCGCGACGTTGTCGTAAGTGAAGAGCGAGCCATCGCTGGCGACGGCGCGCAGGACGTACGTGCCCGGCTCCGAGAAGGTCGCCTGCGCCGTCCATTGGCCGTCAGCCGGCGGCAGCGGGATCGTGTACGGCGGCGACCACGGCGAGTTCGCGTACGCCCGCGTGTCGGTCCAGGTCTTCATCTGATCGGGCGTGAACGTCACGGCCGACGCCTTGCCGCGGTAGACGATCCAGGAGAACCGCAGCCCGGGACCACTCGAGGGCACGATCGACGATGGAGGCCTGTAGATAAGGTTGGCGAGGTTGGCCGGATTCTGCGCTGGCCGTGCCGGTGCTGGCGCGTCAGTCGTTTCGCCGGCCATGTGCCCGCTCGCATTGCGCGGCTGCGGGCGTCCGTCACGACGCGCCGGCAGGTTGTCGGGATCGCCGGCGAACGCGACGAGCGACAACGCCTCGCCGACTCTGACGCTTCGGCGTCTGTCACCCGGCACCCGCAACTCCGGCGGCACGTTTGTCCGCAGCTCGTCGCGCAGGCTGCCGAAGTCCCCGCCGACTTCCGTGGAAATGACCTGACTGTCGATCTGATAGTCGGATTTGAGCGACGCGAACGCGTGCTCGGTCTTGCCGTTGCTCGTCAGCGTCCAGATGAGTTCCTTCGTGCCGACGTCCTTCGGAACGCGAATGGTGAACAGAAACGGACTGCGTCGCGGGTAGAAGTGCGTCGGCTGTCCCTGATCGGGCCCCCCGGGCTCGATGTCGTTCTCCGGCCCGACTGGAATATCGAACTCCTGAAGCCAGTTCGTGTTCATGTACCCGAAGTACAGGACGTATCCGCCTTCGGGCGACGGCATCCATCCTTCGTACGCCGGCGAGATCGTCTGCCCCGTCGAATACGTGAAACGCGTCTGTGCGGTGACGACCGTCAGCGAGAGCGCGGCCGCGGCGCCCGCCGAGCAACGAGCCGTCGCATTACTGCTTGCCCTGGCCCTGACTCGACGCCGACGTGGTCGGGATCGGCCGGCGCCCAGCAGAGCGGGCAGCCGATGTCGTAGTCGTTCCGGTTCTTCATGTTCTTCCGGCGCTTCGCCATCTCGGCCTGGAACTGCTCCTCGGTGAGCGACACCGAGTAGCCCAGGTCGATGAACATGTTGGCGATCGACCGGCGGCCGCCGCCGGCCCAGTTCCTCGGGTCCGCCGGATTCTTGTTCGCGGCCGTCGTGTCGAGGAAACCGATCAGGTGGACGATCGTTCCCTTCGGCAGGAGCGGCGCCGCATCATCGTCGTACACGTACTGTTTGACCCAGTTGTGGTCGTAACCGACACAGTTGAGCGTCTGGATGTTGTGGCCCCAGATCGCTTCGAGGCACATGCGCACGCCCGGTGCATGCAGGTGCGGTTCGAAGGCGATGATTTTCGTGTGCTCCTGCAGCGTCGCGTACGCGTGGAGTTCCTGGTTGGACTGGTTCGGCTTGACGTCGATGTCGATGCCGTTGCCCAGCCTGAGCGTGGACCGCTTGTACGCCGGCTTGTAGCCGACCGGGAAGAACTTGAAGGCGAACTCGAGGTGCGCTTTCGTCTCGCGTCCGTTCGAATGGAGGTGACCCGCGTCGAGTGACAGCGCTGAATTCGACTGCAGGAGTCGTCCCGCTTCCGGCGGGAAGATGTCGGCGTTGCGCCCCACTTCGTGAATCGGCCAGCTGCTGGCGAATTCGTCGCCCGTGCCGCGCTCGCCGAGGCGGATGCTCGAGTACGTCATGTGGTGGAAGACGTAGCGCCCGCCGACGGTGCTCGTCCCGCCGCTGCGAGGAATGTCGTTGATCTCGCGGACCTCGACCGCCGACACGTAGCGATCTTCCGTGAGGCCGGTCGGCACCGGGCCGACGTCGCCCCACCAGTCAGGGCCGGACGCGGGGACCAGCACCTCTTTCGACTTCAGGACCAGATCGGGCTCGCCGATCGTCCACTTGTCGGTGTCGTCGAACCTGAGCGGCGGCGGCATGTCGCCGGCGTTTCCGCGCGGGGCGCCGCTGTCGGCCCACTTCGCGACTCTGGCGATTTCCTCGTCGGTGAGCGACGGGTCGTGCTTGAACTTCTGGATACCGATGTTCTTCTCGACGAAGAACGGCGGCATCGCCCCGCGCTGGCTCCGGAGCGCTGTCCGCATCTTCATCGCGCGGGCCCACGGCCTGACTTCGTCATAGGTAACGAGCGACATCGGCGCGACGCCGTCGGTGTGATGGCATTCCTGGCAGCTGCGCTGCAGGATGGGCGCGATGTCCTTCGTGAAGGTCACCTCGCCTGTCGCGGCGGGCGCCTGTCCCTGGGCGCGGACGCTGACGTTCAGCGCAACGGGGACGGCGAGCAGAGCGACGGTCGCTGCGGCAACCCACACTCGACAGGTTCCGGCCATAACGCCCTCCTGGCGTAAATCGAGCCCCGGCAGGACCTTATATAGCACAAACATTTCGGATTGCGGACTGCGGATTGCGGATTGATTGCGGATTGATCGGTCAGCTGGAAATCGTCAATCTTTCCGCAATCCGCAATGAGGAGCATTTGACACCCGAATGGAACCGTGTCAGTACTTCATTCGTATGTCTAATAGAGAAATGGCCAAAGCCGACGTCCTCCAGGGAACGCTCGATCTGATGGTGCTCCAAACCGTCGACACGCTGGGGCCGATGCACGGCTATGCGATTGCCGCGCGGCTCGAGCAGGTCTCGAAGGGTGCCTTTCAGCTGAACATGGGGACGCTCTACCCCGGCCTGATGCGCCTCGAGCAGCGCGGGCTCGTTCGCGCCGCCTGGGGCGTCACGGACACCAACCGCAAGGCCCGTTTCTACTCGATCACGGCCGCCGGTCGTCGGCGGCTCGCCGCCGAACGCGCGGAATGGGATCGCCTGACGTCCATCATGCACGCGCTGCTCCACGACGACGCCTGATCGCGAAGGATCGATGTCATGAATATGCGCGAGTGGCTCACCCGACTCCTCGGCACGGTCCGGCCTGCGCGGCCGGACGCTGACCTCGAAGCCGAGCTTCGCGTGCACCTCGAGCTGTCGGCGGAGGCCGAAACGCGCCGGTCCGAGGCGAACGCGCCCCGGCGCGCCCCGGCGCTCACGCACGGCGCGACCGCGCACACCATGGACGCGCTGCGCGATCAGCGGGGTCTCCCGTGGCTCGACGACCTCGCCCGCGACCTTCGACACGGTGCGCGGACCCTGCGGCGGAGCCCCACCTTCACGGCAGCGGCCCTGTTGACGCTCGCGATCGGCATCGGCGCGAACACGGCGGTCTTCAGCGTCGTCAACGCCATCCTCCTCAAACCACTCCCCTATCCCCGGTCCGACGATCTGGTCGCGGTCTGGCACAGCGCCCCCGGCGCCGAAGGTCTGGCGTCGGTCTCCGGCGATCTCCGTCTGTCCGTGTCGATGTACTTCACGTACGCCGACGAGAACAGGACGTTCGAACACATCGGCATCTGGTTTCCGTTTTCCGCGACCGTTACCGGCGTGGCGGAACCCGAACAGGTTCGAATCGTCGTCGTCTCCGACGGCGTGCTGCAGGCGCTCGCCGTTCCGCCCATGCTGGGTCGTTCGCTCGTCGAATCCGATCAGGCGCCAGACGCCGCAGCGACGATTCTTCTGGGCTACGGGTACTGGCAGCGGCGCTTCGGTGGCGACCGACATGTCGTCGGGCGCGTCATCCAGGTGGACGGCGCGCCGCGCGAGATCGTCGGCGTCATGCCGCAGCCGTTTCGAATCGTGGATGAGGATGCGGACCTGATCGTGCCGGCGCGCTTCGATCGCCGGAAGCAGATCCTGGCCGGGTTCGGCTACCAGTCGATCGCGCGCCTCAAGCCGGGCGTCACGATGGCCGATGCCAGCGCCGACATCGCACGCCTCGTCCCGGTCTGGATGACTTCGTGGCCGGCGTTCGCCAACGTCAACCCCAAGGTCTACGAGTCCTGGCGAATCGCGCCAGCCCTTCGCCCGCTGAAGCAGGACGTCGTTGGAAAAGTCGGCGACACCCTCTGGGTCCTGATGGGCACGCTCGCTATCGTGATGTTCATTGCCTGCGCGAACGTCGCCACGCTGCTGCTCGTGCGGGCGGAGGCGCGGAACCAGGAGCTGGCGATCCGCGCGGCGCTCGGCGCGGGATCGACGCGGATCGTGAGAGCCCTCCTCGTCGAAAGCGTGCTGCTTGGCTTCATCGGCGGCGCGTTCGGTCTGGCGCTCGCGTCCGCGGGCCTTCGCGCGCTCGTCGCACTCGCGCCGGCCGGCCTGCCACGCGTCGCCGAGATCGCGATCGATCCTCGCGTTCTGGCCTTCAACGTTGCGATCTCGGTCGTTTCCGGCGTCGTCTTCGGCCTGATTCCTGCGTTGAAGCACGCGTCGCCACAGATCGCGTCCGCGCTCGCGACGGGCGGGCGGACGATCGGGGCCAGCCGGGGCGGGCACCGCGCGCGAAATGGTCTCGTCGTCGCACAGCTCGCTCTTGCGCTCGTGTTGCTCGTCAGCTCCGGACTGATGATTCGCACGTTCGCGGCCCTGCGGTCCGTCGAACCCGGCTTTACGGCTCCCGGCCAGCTGCAGGTGTTGCGCGTCGCCATCCCGCAGCGGCTCGTTCCGGAACCCGAGCGGGTGGCCAGAATGCAGAACGATCTGGTCGACCGGCTCGCGGGAATCGCCGGCGTCTCGTCCGTCGCGTACGCGAGCGCGCTTCCGATCGAAGGGCTGCCCACCAACTGGGATGCCGTTCAGCCCGAAAACCACTCGTACTCTGGAAACGTCGTTCCCCCGCTCCGTGTCTTCAAGAACGTGTCACCGGACTATTTTCAGACGATGGGCACTGCGGTTGTGACGGGACGAAGCTTCACGTGGACCGACATGTACGATCGACGGCGGATGGTCATGGTGTCCGACAATCTCGCGCGCGAATTCTGGGGCTCTCCGACCGCAGCCCTCGGCAAACGGCTTCAGACACTGCCGACCGCACCGTGGCAGGAAGTCATCGGCGTCGTCCAGGACGTGCACGACAACGGCGTCGACCAGCCGCCGCCGGCCATCGTCTACTGGCCGGCCTTCGGCGAGAGCCCGTACCGCGCCGGCGTGCCCAACATCAGCCGCCTCGTCGCATTGGTGATGCGCAGCCCGCGCGCGGGAACGGAAAGCTTCCTCCGCGAAGTACAGTCCGCCGTCTGGTCTGTGAACGGCAATCTCTCCCTGGCGTCCGTCCGGACGATGCAGGACCTGTACGAGCGATCGCTGGCACGCACGTCGTTCACGCTGGTGATGCTTGCCATCGCCGGACTCATGGCGTTGATTCTGGGTATCGTCGGCATTTACGGCATCATTGCCTACGCCGTCTCGCAGCGCACGCGGGAAATCGGCATTCGTGTGGCGCTGGGCGCCCAGCGGTCGGAGCTGACTCGGATGTTCGTGCGCTCGGGTCTGCTTCTGGCGTGTGTCGGAGTCCCGCTCGGCCTCGTCACGGCCGTCGCGCTGACGAGGCTGATGTCGTCGTTGCTCTTCGGCGTCAGTCCGCTCGATCCGGTCACCTACCTGGCCGTCCCCCTCGTGCTCCTGGCGGCGGTCACGGCCGCCAGCTATCTGCCTGCGCGTCGCGCCGCGTCGGTCGATCCCGTCGATGCGTTGAAGGTCGAGTGATACGATGCCGCCGTGCAGTCCGCTTCAGCCGTCGTCGTCTCGTCGATTCTTGCGCTGACCGTTCTCGCCGTCCCCCGCCCGTCAGCGCAGTCACGACCGCTCGTCGCACCCGCCGCGACCGCCCTCTATCAGCGTCTCCTGCCGCAGATCGCGCGCATCAAGCTTTTCGATCACCATGCCCATCCGGCCGTGGCCGGCGACGCCGACGTCGACATCGCGCCGCCGCCGCCCGGGACGACTCCCCTGCGGCTGCGCGACGACAACCCCGAGCCGATCGCCGCGGCGCGCGCGCTGTTCAACTTTCCGTTCGCGGATCTCAGCCCGGCACACGCGAAGTGGCTCATCGACAAGAAGGCTGCGTTGCGCAAGGCGAGCCCGGGTTCGAAATACTTCAACGACGTCCTCGACCGCCTCGGCATCGAGACGTCGATGGCCAATCGCGTCGCGATGGCGGACTATCTGGACCCTGCGCGATTCAAGTGGGTGTTCTTCGTGGACTGCTTCATGTTCCCATTCGACAACTCGGCGCTGGCGGGCAGGAACGCGGACGAGGCCGCCTACATGCCGCTGCAGACGAAACTCCTGCAGCGCTACGAACGGCAGGCCGGGCTGAGCGGGCTGCCCGCACGATTCGGTGAATACCTCGACTTCCTGAAGCGCATCATCGACGAGAACAAGCGGCGCGGGGCCGTCGCCGTCAAGTTCGAAGCGTCGTACTTCCGATCGCTGGACGTGGGCGATCCGGGCGGCGAGATCGTCGAGCCGATCTACGCAAAATACCGGGCCGGCGGCGTGCCGTCCGACGCTGAGTACAAAACGTTTCAGGACTTCGTCTTTCGACACATCGCCATCGTCGCCGGCGAGGCGCACATGCCGGTGCACATCCACAGCTCGGTCGGCGGGGGCGACTACTTCAACGTCCGCGGCGTCAACGTCCTCAACCTCGAACCGCTGCTGCGCGACCCTCATTATCGAACCGTCACGTGGGTGCTCATCCACGGTGGGTATCCCTTCGATCGCGAAGCGATGCTGATGGCCTCGATGAAGAACGTGTACCTCGACTCGTCGGCGGTGGAGCTGATGCTCTACCCGACCGAGTTCAAGGACATGCTGAAGCGCTGGCTGGAGATGTACCCCGACAAGATCACCTTCGGCACCGACGCGTTTCCGTACGGCGAGGCGCTCGGTGTCGAGGAAGCGTACTGGCTCGGCGTCCGGACCACGCGGACCGCACTCGCCGCCGCGCTGGCCGAAATGGTGGCCGCGCGCGAGATCACGGAGCCGCGGGCGATGGCATTCGCGCGCGCATACCTGCACGACACCGCGGCATCGCTGTACAGGTGATCGGGGCCCTGGCTACGGCGTCCGGCTCCCGGCGCATGTGTCGCCTTCGGCCGGCGGCTCGGTCCAGGCCTGCAGCTGCTTCGTGCGCGCTATCGTCAATTCGGTGAGCACCTGCCAGCGGCACAGCGGATAGACGCTGCCGTACGCGCGCGACTTGTCGAGTGCCGGATACAGGGCGTGCACGTGTGCGTCGCGAAACACGATCCAGGCGCGTTGGGCCGCGCGGAAACTCACCACGAACTCGGCATCCGCGCGATGGGCTTGAAGAATCTGCTGATAGACGCGATTCAGCTCGGCGTCTGCCGTCGTGTACCCCGCCCGTGCGGACGCGTTCATGTCGTTCTGCGTCTGGAGCGTGGCGCGCGGTTCGACGATCGCCAGCGTCACAGCCACTAAGATCAGCATCAGTCGATTCATGACGGGCTGCCTTTTCCCTCCGGCGTGGCGGCCTCGGGGGTCGCAAACAGCGCGGCTTCCGCCGCGCGGCGTTTCGTCAATCCCGGCAGCTCCTTGCCGCCAGCCTTGTTCCACTTGCCGAATTCTGCCGCGGCGCCGGCGTCATCGCCCGCGTTCACGAGGCGCAGGAGCGTCGACTTCTTGAGATTACCGACGCCGCAGTTGTACGCGAAGGAGACCAGCGCCGCGAACTGGTTGTCGCTGACCGGTTGAGTGACGATCGTCTGCACGTCACGGCAGGTATCGAGGAGATCGGCACGCAGGAGCGCTTCGGCCTGCGGCCGCGTAATCCCGTTGGGATAGAGCGCCGTCGCCGGGCGTCTGTTGTTCGCGCCACGCAGGAAGTCGTTGCCGACCCAGATCGCGTGCCCCCACCCGATCGTCCAGATGCCGATCGGATCGAGATACGGATCCAGGTTGACGGTGGTCGGATCGCCGTCTTCGAGGCCTTCGAAGCTCTTCACGAGATCGAGGCCGGCCTGGGTGATCTCGCGCACCATGCACAACGATTGTAGTCGTTGGTAGTTGGTTGTTGGTTGTTGGTTGTTACGTGTTGACCCGTAAAGCTGAGGCGGAAGCCGCCGCCGGCCACGGCCGCGGCGTCTTGATGAACGCGATGCCAAAGAACGCGGCGATCACGAGATCGGGACTGACGGCCGCGAGCTGCGAAAGCTGCAGCCGCCCGGCGCCGTACAGCGCGGCCATGGTTACGAAGTAGAGGCTTTTCGCGAGAATCCCGACCAGCATGATCGGGCGGTACCGAACCGGATCGGTCGCGATGACGAGATATGCAATCTGCCAGACGATGGTGACGCTCACGAACCCGTAATACATGTCGGGATGCGTGATCGGCGGCGGGTACCGGCGCCCGATCGTGTCGTACATGAAATAGAGCGGGGTCATCACGATCAGCCCCCAGATACCCGCCACGAGAAACACGTGTTTCGCGTACCGCATACATCGCTCGGCTGAAGCCTCGCGCTCCAGCATTAGTGACCAGCCTCGCGCTCCAGCATTAGTGTACAGCCCCAGTGACCTGCCGGTGTCGGCTGACGAACGCCAGCTCTGAAATCCCGCCGCTCGCGCGCGCGCAGACGATGTCGCCGAGGCCGGCCAGGAGCCGGCGAATGGCGACGTTCTCGGACCGAAAGGTGGCGATGAACCGGTGGAACCCGCGCGACTCCGCGGCCTCCATCACTCGCCGCGCCAGCTCGGTGCCGACCCGCTGCTGCTGCCAGTCGTCACGAACGACGAGCGCGATTTCGACGTTTCGATCGTCGATCGCGCCAAAGCTGCCCAGTCCAACGACAGCGGGGCCGTCTTCGTCGCGGGATTCCGCGACGAGCGACAGCGACCGACGGTAGTCCACTCGCACGAGCAGCCGCACGACCGAGTCCGGCAGCGTCGGCATCGGCGACAAGAATCGCATGTATCGGCTCCGGGGGCTCAGATGCGCGTACAGCTCCCGTATGGGGCCGTCCTCGCTTCGATGTAAGGCCCGGATGTGCAGACGCCGCTGATTCGGCAGCAGCACGTCAGCGTCCAGGTCGTCGGGATACGTCAACTCACCACCAACAGCCAACACAACCACTCACCTCCCCACCTGGGCCCGAATCGCTGGCGTCGCGAGGTCGAGGCGCTTGCGCACCGGGATGAACGCGCCAGCAACGCGGTTGCGGCCCGCCCGCTTCGCGCGATACAGCGCCGCGTCCGCATCGCGCATCCACTCGGACGCGGTTTCGCCGCGCCGCAGCTCGCTCACACCGGCACTGATCGAGACCCTGCGCCCCGGGACGAGCTCCGCGCCGGCGACCAGTCGTCGCAATTCGTCGGCGACGTGCAGCGCATCGGACGAGCGGGCGTTGGTCAGCAGCAGCGCGAATTCCTCGCCACCCACGCGAAACAGCACGTCCAGTTTGCGCGCGCGTCCTGCGACCAGCGCGACGAAGGCCTTCAGTATTTCGTCGCCGGCCGCGTGCCCGAGCTCGTCGTTGATCGCCTTGAAATGATCGACGTCGAACATGGCGAGCGACGCCGGCTCGCCCGTTCGGTGCAGACGCTCGATCGCGGTCGCGAGACAGGCGTCCAGACATCGACGGTTGAAGGCGCCGGTCAGGCTGTCGGTGATCGCCTCCTGCGCCAGCTCGCGTCGCTCGTCACCGACAACCAGGAGCACCGTGGTCAGAACGAGGATCACGACCGCGAAGGTCACGACCAGGCCGCAGAGAAACAAGACCGGAAGATGAAGAAGGGCACCCACACTTCGATGGGGCGCGCGGGAAGGAAATCTTTCGGTTCAGCGCACGCCGTCGAGGCTTGCCCACTCGCCGGACTGGATGAAGCTCGCCCAGTAGAAGGGATGTTCGCGGCCACCGCGCTTCAGCATCTCGAGCTTGGCCTCCCTGAGCGCGTCGCCGCGCCCGAGGCCGGCACGAAGTCCCGTGTAATACGACACCATGGTCTCGCGGGCAATCGCATCGCTCACCGGCCACAGGCTCATCACGACCGATTCGGTTCCCGCGAGAACGAACGCCCGCCGGAGCCCGTAGACGCCTTCGCCGTTGCGGATCTCGCCGACGCCCGTGTCGCAGCCCGACAGGGTCACCAGCTTGGTTCCCCACAGATTCAGGCCCGATGCCTCGAGCGCGGTGAGAATGCCTTCGTGCGAGTCCCTGGTGAGGTTCGCCCCCGCCAGTGCAAGCCCCGAACGGAGCAACGGATTCTCGACACCCACCGCTGGCGACCGCGCGGTCTCGCGAGCGTCCTGCAGAAAGAACCCGTGCGACGCGATGTGGAGCATCCGCGGTCCCGCCACTCGCTGGAGGGTCGTCTTCGTCGCCTTGACGCCCGTGAACAGCGTGGAATCGGGGAACAGATTCTTGATCGCCCTGGCCTCCTCTCCCGACGCGGCGAGTGGCGCGAGGTACACGCTCGAGAGGTCGGCGCCGGTGGTCACACTCCGACGCGGCGAAGGTTCCGTCCCGGCCGACGGCCCGCTGCGCTTGACGCCGGCTCCCGGTTCGCCGAAGAGCGGGTCGGCGAAGATCACCGGCTGACTCTGATTTTCGCGAACGACCTGCAGCCGAAGCAAATCGCGGCCGCTCGTCAGATAGTTCATCGCATATCGTTCGATCAAGTAGCGGCCCTGCTCGTCGATGAGCGCGTCGAACGGGACGAGATTGAGGTCGCCATCCGGAGAGACCAGCAGCCGTCTGGCCTCGCCAAGCGCCGAACGCATGGGCCGCATCACGAGCTCGTCGACGGCGCGCGCGCGAAACTTCAGATCCCGTCGAGCGCGGTCGCGGAGCGTCTGGCGAAAAAAGTCGATGGACTCGTCGATAGCGGCAGCCGGGCCGAGATCCCATCCGAGCGGCATCGCACCCTTGCGGATGACGTACGCCGCGTAGTGCGGTGGTCCGTACGCCTCGGCGTTCCGTTCGGCGCGCGGATCGAATGGCCGGAAGATCACGAACTCGAGCAGCGCCGCGTCGGACGGCAACGCGGCCTGCACCGCTTCGAGCGTCACCGTCTGCAGGCGCACGCGGAATTCGTCGCTGCGCTCACTGAGCGCGGCTTCGAGCTGCTCCTTTCGCGTCTCCAGATCTCGATTCAGCTTCTGCCGATCCTCGGGATCCGGAGGATCAGACGTGTTCAGCGCAAGGCGGGCCAGCTGCGCCGTGATGCCCTTGAGCTGGTCGAGCAGTTCCTGGTCCGCACTCGAGGCGACGTGCTGACGCACGGCGGCGAATGCGTCGGTCATCGCGTCCAGCACGCGCCCCTTTCGCTGCAGCAGGACCGTTGCCGCCAGTGCCGCGGCGTCAGGATCCTTGGGCGCCTCGATCAAATGGAGCGAGATCGTTCGATCGGTCCGCTCGGACATCCCTTTGACGAACGCCATCTTCTGGCGTTCCGAGCCGATGGCGACGTTGAGCGCCATTTGCCGTTCGATGATGGCGTCGGCGCGGCGCTGGAACACTAGAGCATTCGGGATGTCGCCGATCGCCGCATACGTGCGGGCGATGTTGCCGACCGAGACGAGCGTGCCCCGCTGGTACGGACCGAACGCTTCCTCCCAGATCCGCAGCGCGCGGAAATGCGTCTGGATCGATCGCTCGTTGTCACCGGTCGCGTGATAGAGCGTCGCAAGGTTGTTCAGCGACTGCGCCACATCCGGGTGATACGGACCGAGGAGCTGCTCCCTGATGCGCAGGGCGCGCTGGTAGTAGGCCTCGGCCGTCTCGTAGTCCTTGCGCTCACGCGCGACGATGCCGAGGTTTTGGACGGTGGTGGCGACGTAGTAACTCTCTGGCCCGCGAATACGCTCGCTGAGCTCGAGGGCACGGCTCAGGAAGTCCTCGGCGCGAAGATAGTCCTGCTTCTCCCGGTACAATTCGCCCAGGTTGTTCAACAGGCTGGCGTACAACAGGCTGTCGGTTTCCTCGATCTTTTCAAGGATCGCCATCGCGCGGCGCGCGATTTTCTCCGACTCGTCCAGGTCGCCTGCGTCGTTGCGCAGATTCCCCAGCGTGATCAGGCAGCCGACATACGTCGTGTGCTGCGACCCGAGCGTCTTCTCGAGGACCTCCATCGCCTGCCTGAGGAGCGATTCGGCCTTGGGGCCCTGACCCGTGTGCTCATACATCAGCGCCAGACGGGATCTGACGTACGCGGTCGCCGGATGCTGCGCGCCCAGTTTCCGGTCCAGTATCGCAATCGCGCGCTGATAGAACGCTTCTGATTTCATGTTGTCCGGAAGGCGCAGGTAGACGCCAGCCAGCCTGGTGGCAACAGCCGCCACCTGCACGTCGTCCGGTCCGCGCACGTCCTCGGTGACCTTCAGCGCCCGTTCGAGAAGCGGCCGCGCCTGGAAGAAGTGTCCCTGCTCGTCGAGGCGCGCCGCGCTGACGCGCAGCTTTCGCGCCTCCTCGAGCGATCGTTCATCGGCGGTCGCGGGATGACGGCCCGTCAGTCGGATGGCGTAGGACCCGGGGTCGATCATCCCGGGTGCTGGCTTGACGACGATCGTGTAGGTGCCAGCGGTATCCGCGACAACGTCGACCTGCTCTCGGCCGATCGTCGTGATCTCCTCGTCGAACTCGCCGACGACGCTGCCGTCGAGCGCGCGCACCTGGACGATCAGGTTGATGCCGCGCTGTTCGATCACGACGCCGGCATATTCACCGGCGGTCAGCGCGAGGGCGTAGTGATGTTCTTCGCGACGGCCGATCGATCGCTCCGTCGGCTCCCCGCCTTCCAGACGGAACACGCCGGGTTGCTGCGCGGCCGGCGCCGCCGAGCGCCACATCCCGACCGCCGCGATGACCGCGAGGGCCGCGCACAAACGCCATGAGCGTCGCTTCATGTCACGTGGACGCACGAGGCCGGGACCTATCGCGGCACGATCTGAAATGCGTAGCTGCCGACCACCTGGCCAGTGCCCGCTCCATCACGCCCGGTGAGCTCGATCGAGTAGTGCTGCGCCTTGAGCAGTCCCGCGGGGATGGCGAGCGAGACCGACGGTTGGTCGCTGGACGTGCGCGGAGTCATCCACTCGCTCCGCCAGATGACGTCGTTGGTCGCGGGATCCCGCAGGCCGACCTGATACTCGTGGAAGTCGTTGGTCTCCAGGCGCAGATCGAATGCCACGCGGTCGGCGCCCGACGCCAGCGCGAGTGTTGGAATCGGACCAATCGCCCGCGTCTGCGGCAGGAGCACGAGCGCAATCCCGGGTGTCGCACCGGACGCCCCTGCGCGTCCCGCGCCCGAAGCCGAGTTGGACGTGGACGTCGCACCCGATTCGCGAGCCCGCGCGAGCTCGCTTGCCGTCGTCGCGGCGCTCGTGCGCTGCGCCTCGAGCTGGCGCTCCAACGCCTGCGCGCGCCGGTCGAGCGCGGCGTTCTGTTGCCGTTCGGCGCTCAGGCCTCGGTTCAGCCGGGTCGTCTCGGACAGCAGCGCTGCACTGGCCGCGAGCAGCAGGACAGCGGCGACGGCAAGTCCCGGCACGAGCCAGCTCCGAACGCGTGCCCGGGACGGCGACGACCCCGCGACCGTCGGGACCAGTGACGGCGCGGGCGGTCCGGCTGCTGCGGTGGATCGCACGGTCGGCGGCGTCACGCGATCCACCGCGCGGACCAGGCTCGCCGCAAACCTCACGTGCTCACGCCGCTCCGGCGAGGACAGGTAGTACGACTCGAACCGCTCGAGCGTCGAGGGGTCCAGCGTGCCTCGCAAATAGGCGTCGATCAGGTCGTCTTCGACGATCCGTAGCCGCTCGGCGACCCCGTCGTCTGCGATGCTGGCTTCGTCCAGCCGCTCGGTTTCGTCGTCGGGGAGCAGCCCCAGCACGTAGCGTACGAGCTGCTGGTCACTAACTTCAGGAATACCAGGTGTTTCCGGTTGACGCGGTAAAGACATGTTTCTATCGGGTTCGGGCACCGGCTGTCCTGGTAGGACAACCGTCGCTAAATCTTTCGTCGCGGGTTACGACACGACTCGACGCAGCTCGACAGTGTGTCCCGGATGCGCAGGACGCGGATGCCGAGCGCGTTCATCGAAATGTCGAGCCGGGCAGCCAGCTCGCGGCGGCGTTCGATTTTCTGGCGTCGGTCATCGCGGTAGTACTCGATGATGAGCTCCCGCTGATCCAGGCGGAGCTGCTCGAGACACCGATCCAGGCAATCGAGGCGCTGTTCGCGCAGGGCCAGGCGCTCGTCGGACGCGGTGAGGCTGAGCGTGCGCGCGCGTGACGCGTCGGGGGTTCGCAGCTCGTCGAGCGGCGCCTGCTTGCGTTCGCTCCGGATGTCCTCGAGCATCACGAAGCGCGCGACGACGTAGCAGTAGCGCGCGGGGGGTTTGGTCTCGATGACGCCGCTCTGCTCCAGGGTTCGCGCGACGCGATTGAGCGTTTCGTCAGCGAGATCGTCCGGCGACGGCCGGTTACGTCGCGTGAAGTAGGCGACCAGACGCCGGCGCATCTCGAGATAGCGCTCGCCGTGCGATTCGACGCCGTCGTCCAGCCACTCGAGCAGCCGATCGAAGGCGACTTGCGTAAGTAGTGGCGATTCTCGAAAGACTTCTTGTGTCTGCACGTACACACTACCTTTTTGCGTCAAGCCCTTTTCCCGGCGGAATTGCTTTCGTGAGGCCAGAGAGACGCTGTGTCTGAGAGGGGCGCGTCACCAGCTCTTGCAATTTCAGGACCCGCCGAGGCACGTCCACGATCGGCGCGGGCGGCCGCGCCAATCGGCTATTTTGCCACTGCTTTTGACGCACGTTCGCGCGTTCGGTTGCATTCATGAAGGATTTTCACTTCCTCGTCCTATCACCATAGGGAAGGTGTCGTGGCGCACACGTTGCGACAGGATGGACGAGGGGAGCACCACGGCCGCGCCCCAAAATGCCCCGTGCGATGATGTGCAGCCATGAAGACGCTGCTCGTTACATCCGTCATCGTCGTGTCCCTGCTGGCTTCCGGGCCTGTCGCCCAGGCGCCGCCGAGCCTCCAGCTTCAGCGACACGAGTTCGTCATCCGGAATTTTCAAACCGAGAGCGGGAGTGTCCTGCCGGAAGCCCGAGTCGTGTATTCGACGCTCGGCACGCCGAACGCGGCGCGTGACAACGCCGTCCTCCTGCCGTCGCACTACATGGCGAACTTCAACGGGTACAACTGGCTGATTGGCGCGCAGGATCGCGCACTCGATCCGTCGCGCGACTTTCTCGTGCTGACCGAGTTGTTCGGCAACGGTCGATCGTCGTCGCCCAGCAACACGCCGGAACCGTTTCACGGGCCCCGCTTCCCGATCATGACGATTCGCGACAACGTCGAGGCGGTTCATCGGCTGCTCACCGACGAACTGAAGCTCTCGCACGTGCACGCGGTCGTAGGGTTTTCGATGGGCGCCGAGCAGGCGTTTCAGTGGGCCGTCAGCTACCCGACGTTCATGGACGCAATCGTGGCGACGTCAGGTACGGCGAAGTGCTACGGCCATGGATACGTGCGGCTCGAAGGACAAATCGCCGCGCTGACGACGGATCCCGCGTGGCAGGGCGGCGAGTACGCCGCCCCGCCGACCAAAGGACTCGAAGCGTTCGGCATGGTCTGGGCCGGATGGCTGTACTCGCAGGAATGGTGGCGCCGCGAGCTCTGGCGGACGAGCATGCCCGCGGGCACGACGTTCGATCAGGCGTGGCAGTCGTTCCGCAAACGTTTCGGCGCGGACGCCAACGACTACATCCTTCAGGCCCGCACGTGGCAGCGTCACGACGTCGGGACGACACCCGGCTTCAACGGCGACGTCGAGCGAGCTCTCAGGTCGATCAAGGCACGTGCGCTCTACATGCCGTCCGAGACCGACCTGTACTTTCCGCTCACCGACGCACGCTACGAGCAGGCGTTCATCCCGAGCGTGACTTTCACGCCGATTCCCTCACTGTGGGGTCACACGGCTGGCGCCGCCAGCAATCCCGCGGACCTCAAGTTCCTGAACGAACACGTCGCGCGCTTCCTGCGATAGAAGCGCGCGATTTTGGAGCGCGAGGCTTCCGCCTTCGCATAAAGCTGCGGCGGACGCGCCAGAGCCTTGGTGGCGGCGGTCTGCCGAGCGATCACGGGCTCTTCGCCGCCCCAGCCGCCGCCACACGTCCGGCGCCTTTGAAGTTCCGCGATCTCCGCATCGGTCAGCGTCGTCTTGTTTTCCCACTGCTTGGGCCGCTGCAGCGGTGTCACGGTGTTGTTCGCCCAGACGCCCTGGAAATCCGGATGTCCGTCGGGCGTCCGCTCCGGCTGCTACGCGCGGATTGACGCCCGCGTCTGCGCGCGGGCGACGGCGGACACCGGCGGGGGGCCGAGCGCCGCAAGCCCCGCGACCGCCGTCACTCCCCCGATCCCGACGATCGACCGAAAAGCGGAGCGGCGCATGTGCTCCTACGCAAGCGCGGTCTTGTAGAGCGCGACCAGCTTGGCCCACGCCTTCTCGGCATCCGGTTTGTTGTAGATCGGCGCGCCGTTCGCCAGCGGCATGTCCGGCACGCACCAGCCGTGGAGCGACGGATATACCTCGATTTCCGCAGGCACGTTCGCGGCCGCAAAGGCTTCGCGAAGCTTGTCCTTCGCCTCGGGCTGGGTCTTGTCGTCGTTCGACGCCACGCCGAAATACATGCGCGCCTTGATCTTCGGCGCGAGGAGATGCGGGCTGTCGGGATTCGCGGTCACGAGCCCGCCGCCGTGGAACGACGCGCCGGCGCCAATCCGGTTCGGCACCGCAGCCGCGGTCCTCACGACGAGCGGGCCGCCCATGCAGTAGCCCTGCGTCCCGATCTTCTTCGACTTGTTCACCTGCGGCTGCGCATCCAGGAACGCCACGAACGCGGGGGCGTCCCGTTCTGCCGCGCCCGCCGCCGTGATCGATGCCATGAGCGGCTGCAGCTTCGCGCGGTCCGCCGGGTTCTGGAAGCTGAAGTTCGAGATATCCGTGAACACCGGCGACTTGGCCACACGGTAGAACGGATTGGGCACCAGCACGGAGTAGCCGTCGGCCGCGAGCCGCTTGGCGATGTCGCGCATCGCCGGCCGCAGCCCAAACGCATCCGGCCAGACAATGACCGCTGCATGAGACCCGGTGGCGGGATGGATGAAGGCCGCGTCGCAGTCGCCGTCCGGCGTCTTCACCGTCACGTTGGTTTCGACCACCGACTCGGCAGCGAATCCGGTGCTCGCCGCAACGGCCAGCCCCGCCACGACGGTCGTGACGAACTCGCGTCGCGACGGATCGAGCAAGGTCTCGTTTTCGGGAATCCGATCGCGTTCTGTATCAGCCATGACTCACGCTCCTTGAGGTCGATCGTCGGGGATTATACGGGTAACCAGCCGGGCCCTCCTCGTATAATGTGCCGGCAGCTCGGCGGCAGGCACATGAATCGTCGTGAGAGCGGGTTCACTCGGCGCCGCTTCGGCGCGGCCGCGGGATGTGCGTTCATGTCCGTGACCTTTGGCGATGCCTGCGCCGTCTTCACCAACGCGACCGAAGCGAACGACCCTCGGCTGACGGCGCGCCCGCGGCGGGACGCCCAGACTTCGCTCAAGAACGGGCCGCTCGGCCTCGCGACCGGCGACCGCGACGCGCTCATCCAGATTCCGTCGGCGCCGCCCGACGGCCCGATGCCACTCCTCGTCTTTCTCCACGGCGCGACCCAGAACGGCGCGGGCATGTTACGACGGATCGGACCGGCGGCTGACCAGGCAGGCGTCGCGGTGCTGGCCCCCGATTCCCGCGGCACCACGTGGGACGCGATTCGCGGCAGCTTCGGCGAAGACATCGCGTTCCTGAATCGCGCGCTCGAACAGGTCTTTTCCCGCGTCGCGGTCGACCCCGCGCGCGTCGCCGTCGGCGGCTTCTCGGACGGCGCGTCCTACGCCCTCTCGCTGGGCCTCGCCAACGGTGATCTGTTCTCCCGCGTCGTCGCGTTCTCGCCGGGGTTCGTGATCCCCACAGCCCCCAGCGGCCGTCCCCGCTTCTTCATCTCGCACGGCACGGCTGATCAGATTCTGCCCATCGATCAGTGCAGCCGCGTCATCGTGTCACGCCTGCGCGCGATGGGCCATGACGTCACGTTCCGGGAATTCGACGGGCGCCACGAGGTTCCCCCGGCGGTGGCGGACGAGGGGCTGCGATGGATGGCGTCACGCTAGCCCGCGTGGTCGGGGCGTCGACTGCTGCCGCGTGGGTCGCCCTCGCATCGGCGGCCGCGCCACCGAGTCCAATGCGCGATCTCTCGGGCATCTGGAACTACGCGACGATGACACCGCTCGAGCGGCCACGCGAATTCGCGGAGCGCGAAACGCTGACGGCCGAGGAGGCCACGCGCTTCGAGCGAGAGACCTCCGAACGGCAGGCGAATACGAACAACACCGCCGGACCCGACTGGTGGGATCCGGGCACACGCCGCCTGACCGATCGGCGCACGTCGCTCATCGTCGATCCGGCAAACGGCCGGCTTCCTCCGCTGACCGCCGACGCGCAGCGACGCGCGGCCGATCGCGCCGAGGTGCGGCGCCAGCGTCCATTTCCGGAGGGGCCCGAAGACCTCGCGCTCAACGAGCGCTGTCTGCAATGGTCGGTCGCGGGGCCGCCGATGCTGCCGGGCGTCTACAACAACAACGTGGAGTTCATCGAGACGCGCGACACGGTCGTCATCTTCAACGAGATGATTCACGACGCCCGGATCGTTCCCGTCGATGGCCGCCCCCATGGCTCGGTGGCGCGGTGGATGGGTGACTCGCGCGGCCGCTGGGAGCAGAACACGTTCGTTGTCGATACGGTGAACTTCAGCGACAAGGTCAGCGTGCGAGGCAGCGACACGCGTCTGCATCTCGTTGAACGCTTCACGCGTCTGGACGCCAACACCATCGACTATCAGTTCACCGTGGATGATCCCACGGTCTGGAAGTCCACCTGGTCTGTTCGATATCCGATGCACCGGACGACCGATCGAATCTACGAGTACGCCTGCCACGAAGGCAACTTTCGCAGCGTGCAGGGCATGCTGCTCGGTGCGCGCGCCGTGGAACGCCGCTAGCCCGTTTCCGCACGCTTCTTGAGGGCGGCTGAAAAGCTGTCGATCTCCGTCTGACGATCACCAACCGATCGGATGATGAGTGGCGCGAGCAAACCGGTCATGTTGAGCTGCATGCGGAATTCGGTGACACTTTCGCGCGGCGTCACCGTATACATCCGACGCCCGACGAACAACCCGAGCGGCAGGCCGCCGGTCCATTCCATCCGTGACGGCGGCTCGAAGAGCGTCACCTTCATCGAGACGGATCGGACGGCGCCGGTGCCAAGCCTGACGCGGGCCGTGAATCGCGCGTCGCCGGCAAGGTGTCCGTCGATACCGACGATCTCGGGATTCCACGCCGCGTAGCCGGAGGCATCCGCGAGGATCGCCCAAACCCGGTCCGCAGGCGCCAGGATCGTCGCCACGGTGACGTACTCGCTCACGCCCATGATGTCCACCTCTCCATTCGCCCCCGGGAACGCTACAGATCGATGTGAAGGCGCGCGGCGACAACCGTGACCGGTCCGCGGTCCCGGTTGTAGCCAGGGTGAACAAGATACTGCAGCCCGCCCGACACCGAGAGTCCACGCCACAGGTGCGCGGTGTAGTACATCTCGACGATCGTCTCGCGGCCGTACGTGAGAGGTACCGTCGCCGAGCAGGAAGCCGAGTCCTCCGAGCCGCAGGTACTCGCGATGGGCCTCGGAGAGGCCGTTGCTGACAACCGCAATCCCGAACTTGTCCGCGCCTCGTCGCCAGCCGTCGCCGCCGACGTCGACGCCTCCACTCACGGAGTCGTTGACTTCCGTGTAGGCAAACGACTCGCTGTCGCCTTCGTTCCAGCCGGCTCGAACGAACGCCCGAACATGCTTCGGCAGCGCCTGCGTGACATTGACACCGATGCCGGACTTGACGCGACCTTGCCGCCGGTGATTCTCGATTGTCGGCCGCGCGTCCTCGCCGGCCTCGAACGCGCGAATCGCCTCGCTGTAGCTGCCCATGTTCGCGTGGTTGACAAAACCGAGCCAGCGGACGGCCAGCCCGCCGGTGGGGCGCCATTCGAGTTCGAGATTCTCGCCCCGCGCGCGGCCCACGTCCCAGTCGAGGTCGATGCCGTTGGCAACGGTTGGCATCAGCGCAAGACCGCCGCGCACCGACCACTGCGGGCTGTCGTACTCGAGCAGCACGCCGTACGTGTAGCCCCGGGTGTCCGCGGCGTAGTCGTACGCACCGTTGTTGTCGACGGTCCAGTTCGTGAATTGGAGATGGCTGTCGCTGCCCACTGGATTGATGTCGAAGAAGTCCACGAGGCTCAGGCGGCCGGCACGGACTTCGATCCGTCGGGCAGGCACCCGAGGCGCAAGCGCGAGCGGCGTCGGTTCGGTCGGCGTGTCGTCCTGTGACAGCGGGATGACACCGTGAATCATCAGGCGGGCGACATAGGGCCGGCTGCCAAGCGAGGGGTTCCTGACGACATCCAGGTTCGTGAAGCCTGCGAGGCCCAATGCGTCGCTCAGGCCGGCCCCGCCGGCGCTCTCCAGGTCAAAGAGGACATTCCACGCTCTCGTCACGCGAACGCCGGTGTAGAGCGTCAAGACTCGCGAGACCGCGTGTTCGGCGGTCGGCCGAAAGCTTTGCGGACCGCTGTACCGCGCCGGAAAGTCGCGGTGCGCCTGAAAGATCAGGTTGATCTGACCGCCGATGTAGAAGGGCTGGTCCGCAGGATGATCCAGGACCGTGGACGGCTGGTCGTCCTGAGCGCGCGCGGCCGTCGCGTTCGCCAGCGCGGCGACGGCAACGATCAGCGGGCGAAAGCGTCGGAACATCGGGCTGAGAATATCAGGGACCGACGAGCTGGGCACGGCCGGCGACCGGTCCCGTTCCACCCCAGTCACTGATTGGTTTTTAACGAACAATTTAGATTTTCTGTCAATTAATTCAGTGACAATCGACCTCTGGGCTGGTTCGTGAATCACGACCTGGTGTCCGTGCGGCTGTCGCGTGCGCCACGGAGTCTTCTGATGATCGGCTGGTCCTGCGGTCACGTCGCAACATGACGGGCTGGGTTGCCTTCACAGTCATGGTGTGGTCGACACTTCAAGCTGCCAGACGCCTCGAAGCCCATCTGTTTCCGTCGGACACCGCGATCGATCGCTCTATCCGGGTGGCCGTTGCCGCGGTGGCACTCGTCGTCGCCTGCATGTTGCTGCTGGGCGCGACCTCTCGGCTCACGGTGATCGGCGTGGTGGCGCTCCAGGCCGCTGTTCTCCTGGCGGCGTGGCGCCTTCGGTCGACGGGCGTTTCGCCGATGGGCCCGGGCACACGCGACGCCCCTGGCGTCGCGCTTTCCGACCTCCCGGTACTCCCGGTCGCCCTCGTCGGCGGCCTCCTGTCGTTCGCGCTCGCCTTCGCGATGACGCACGCGCCGCTGACGCTGTACGACAGCCTGAGCTACCACCTGTTTTTCGCGGCGCGGTGGGTGCAGGACCACGCGATTACGATCATCCCCACGCCGTTCAGCGATGAGGCACAGGCGTACACGCCCGGGAACGGCGAACTGTTCTTCGCGTGGCTGATGCTCCCCATCCACAGTGATGCACTGGCGCGGATGGGACAATTTCCGTTCGGACTTCTGGCCGCCGTCACGCTCTTCGCGCTGACGCGGCGACTCGGCGCACCAGCGTCGCATGCGATCTATCCCGCCGCATTTTTTCTCCTGTCGCGACCGATCGTCGAGCAGATGATGGGCGCAGACGTCGACCTCCTCTGCGCGGCGCTCTTTCTCACAACGCTGTATCTCATCGTCGCGGCGATTGAACTCGATCGACCGGCCGACTGGGCGCTGGCCGGTGTGAGCTTCGGACTGTTCCTCGGCAGCAAGTACCTCGCGCTCGTCTACACCCCTGTCATTCTCCTGCTGGTGTTCGCGCACGGGATTCGACGGCGCCTGTTGTGGGCGCTGCCCACGGCGGCGGCATTTGCGTTGCCGTGGTACGCACGCAACTGGCTCGTCGCGGGGAGCCCGATCTATCCGGCGAGTCTGACCGTTGCCGGCGTGACGCTCGCCCGTGGCGCATACGACCGCGCGGCGATGCTCAACACGGTGTTCCACACGACCGACCTGCGCCTGTTCCCGGTGATGGTGGCACACGCGTTCGGTCCACCGCTCGCGCTTCTGTGGCTGCCATTCGCCGCGCTGGGTTGGATCGCCATGGCGCGCCGCGGCTGGTGGCCCCATGGCGTTCTGGCGCTCGTTCCCGTGTTGATGGCGCCCTTGTACTGGTATGTCCTGCCCGTCAACATCGATTCCAGATTCCTGATGCCGGCGATTGCGCCAGCGCTCCTGCCTCTCGCGTTCGTCTTCCCACAACGGCGCAAATGGAACGCCGTCGTTCACGCGATCTACATGGTCGGAATGATCTGGCTTGTCGTCGGCGCCCGCGTCACCATCGGCGTGCCGGTCGCGCTTCCCTGGTACATGCGCGACTGGCTGGTGCTGAATGGATTGGTCACCTCCGAGTACCTGCTCTGGTTCGGCGCGGTGGTCGCAACGCTGACGATGACATGGCAACTCGCCCGTCGCGCGCCCAGGCTGGCATTACCGATCATGACCGTCGTGCTTCTTGCAGTCGGCGCCGGTCTGTCGGTCGCATCGGAGCGCGCGTGCACCGGCGCCTGCAACTACCTCGACACGACGTCACCCTTCATTCTTCACGACTACGTCGAGGCATGGCGCTGGCTCGACGACAATCTCCGGGACGCGACGATCGCGTACACCGGCATCAACCTTCCCTACCCGTTGACCGGAGACCGGCTCACCAATCGCGTCGTCTACGTCGCCATCGACGGCCGCAGCCGCTGGCGGTTCCACGACTACGACCGCGCGTATCGCAGCGGCCGGTTCGAACCGCGGCCGCCGCTCCTCGCGACGAGCTCCGGCGAACTCCAGCCGGTCGCGGCCCGGCTCGGTCCGCGCGACGATGCCGTTCGTCCGCGCTACGAGCGGATGCAGGGCAACCGGGATGCGTGGGTGTTCGCCCTCGAGACGATGAAGGTCCGCTACGTCTTCATCGCGGCGATGTCGATGTACGAAGTGGACTACGTCTGGCACAACGACCGCGGGTTCCCGATCGAGGATGAATGGGCCAAGGCCGGGCCCGCGCAGTTCGAGCTCGTGTTCAAGAACCCCCGCGTCCACATTTACGAGCTCCGACAGGCGACGCCGCACCCATGACGCGGCGTTCCCTGTCCATCGTCATTCCGGCCTACAACGAGGCGGGCAACGTCATGGGGACGCTCGGCCACGTGACTCGCGCGCTCGCCGGGCTCGACCTCGACGCCGAGATCCTCGTCGTGGACGATGGCAGCACCGACGAAACGAGCGCGCTCGTGCTCGTCGCCGCCGAGCGGACCCCGTCGATTCGCCTGCTGAGTCATCAGACGAATCGCGGCTTCGGTGCGGCGTATCGAACCGGCGTCGAAGCGGCCGCGGGCGACTACATCGTCATGGTTCACGGGGACAACGCATGGAGCGCCGAGACGCTTCGCGATCTGTTCACGCACGTCGGCGACGCGGACGTCGTCGTCGGCTACACGAGGCGCATGTGGCGCTCGCGGACGTTGACGCGGACGGCGATCTCCAAGACGTTCACGTGGCTCGTCAACCTGATCACCGGTCGCCGCCTGCACTACTACAACGGCCTGCAGATTCACCGTGCCGGGGTCCTCAAGGCACTGACGATCGAGTCGAGGGGCTACGGGTTCCAGGCCGAAGTGCTGGTCAAGGCGCTGCGCAAGGGGCGCACGTACATCGAAGTCCCGATGGACCTGATGGAGCGCGCGCACGGCGAGAGCAAAGCCTTCCGGCTGGAGAACGCCGTGGATGTCCTGCGCACGCTGCGGCGCCTGCGCGACCTCGAAGGACAGGCGGCGGGACGATGAGCGACGGCTTCGCGCGCGCCCACCTCGACGAAACGGCGCGGATCGCCGCGACGATCGATGCGCGGGTGATCGAGGCCGTCGCCCGGACGCTGGCGGAGGTCCGGGCGCGGGGCGGACGGCTGTTCTTCCTCGGCGTTGGCGGCGGCGCGGCGCATGCATCGCACGCCGTCAACGACTTCCGGAAGCTGGCCGGCTTCGAAGCCTACACGCCGACCGACAACGTGGCGGAGTTGACCGCGCGCACGAACGACGAGGGCTGGGACACGGTGTTCGCCGCATGGCTCGCGGAGAGCCGGCTGAAACCGGAGGACGGGATCTTCGTCCTGTCGGTGGGCGGCGGCGACCTGGGACGGAACATCAGCACGAGCCTGGTGCGTGCGCTCGAGGTACTCGCAGTCGGTGGGCGCCGCAATTGTGGGGATCGTCGGGCGGGACGGCGGCTTCACGGCGCAAGTCGCCGACGCATGCGTCGTCGTGCCGACCGTGAACTCGGACGCCGTCACGCCTCATACCGAGGCGTTCCAGGCGGTCATCTGGCACCTCCTCGTCTCCCATCCCGCGCTCCGCACGTCCGCAGCCAAGTGGGAGTCGATTCAGTGACGCCGCTCCGCGTCAAGATCTTCGCGGACGGCGCGTCGCTGACCGACATGCAGCGTCTCTCGGCGCACCCGGCCGTTCGCGGTTTCACTACGAACCCGACGCTGATGCGCAGTGCCGGCGTCACCGACTACGCGCGCTTCGCGCGCGAAGTGATCGACGCGATCCCGGATCGCCCGATCTCGTTCGAAGTTCTTGCGGATGATTTCTGCGTCATGGAGCGACAGGCACGCGAGATCGCCACGTGGGGCGTGAACGTGTTCGTGAAGATTCCGATCACGAACACGCAGGGTCTGCCGGCGACCGCGCTCATCGGGCGGCTCTCGGGAGACGGTCTGAAGATCAACGTGACCGCGATCATGACCATCCGCCAGGTGGCGGCGGCGGTCGAAGCCCTGGCAGGCGGCGCGCCCTCGAACATTTCGATCTTCGCCGGCCGTATCGCCGATACCGGACGGGACCCCGTGCCGATCGTCCGCGAGGCCGTCGCGATGGCGGCGGCGCAACCGTCAATCGAGCTGATCTGGGCGAGCCCGCGCGAGGTGCTGAACGTCGAACAGGCCGATGGCGCGGGCTGTCACATCATCACCCTCACGACCGATCTGCTGAACAAGCTCGCCCTGCGCGGCAAGGAACTCGACGCGTTCTCGCGCGAGACCGTTCAGATGTTCCACGACGACGCGATCAAGGCGGGGTTCGTGCTGGGCCAGGTGCAGTCAACATGATCTCTGTTCGGACCGCTCAATCGCACGCGAAGATCCTGACGATCGACGAGCTCCCGGCTTTAAGGACGCGCCTGGCCGGCCAGCGGATCATCCAGTGCCACGGGGCGTTCGACCTCGTGCACCTCGGCCACCTGACCCACTTCGAGGAAGCGCGATCGCTCGGCGATATCCTGGTCGTCACGCTGACCGGCGATCAGCACATCACGAAAAAGCGGTCCGTGACGTTCTCTGAAACCGAGCGCGCCCGGCAGGTCGCGGCGCTGGAGATCGTGGACTACGTCGCAATCGTTCAGGAACCCACGGCGCTGTCGGCCATCGAGGCGCTCAAGCCCGACGTCTACGTGAAGGGGCCCGAGTACGCCGACCTGACGCTCGACAAGAGCCGCAGTATCTACCACGAGATGCGTGTGCTCGAAGGCTACGGCGGCCGCATGCACTTCACGTCGGGCGACACCTTCTCGTCGAGCAAGCTGTCGCATTTCCTGCTGGCGGCGCCCGATGCGGCGCAGCGCGACCCGCTGCTGCAGAACGACCGCGTCCGCTTCAAGGACATCTCATCGCTCGGCTTCACGCTGGACTGTCTGAAGCAGTACGTGGCGCGTGCCGCGGGTCTGCGCGTCTGCGTGATCGGCGAAACCATCGTCGACGAGTGGGTGGAGGTTGCGCTGGCAGGCCTCTCGACGCAGTCGCGATGCGTCGCCGGCGTCGAAACAGGCCGGGCGAGGCAGTGCGGGGGCGTCGGCATCATCGCCCGGCATCTCGCGGGTTTCGTCCGCGAGGTCGACTCGGTGACGAACGGTGAGACGCCGTCGGACGCGCCCCGCAACCTGCGGCAGACGTCCCTCGCCTCTGGCGACCTCGTCGAGACACGGTTCGTCGACGTCGAGACTGGCCGGCCGGTGTTCAAGTCGAAGCAGATGACGCTGGCGAGCGCGCGGTACGACGTCGTCCCCGCCTTCGACGACTACGACCTGGTGCTCATCGCGGACTTCGGCCATGGCCTGCTCGATGCGGGCGTGCTCAACCGGCGGATCGCGGATCGGCGACGAGCCAGAGTCGCCGTGATGGCGCAGGTCAACTCGAGCAACTACGGCTACAACCTGCCGCTCAAGTATGTCGGCGCCGACTACTACAGCCTGAACAGGACGGAGGCGGAACTGTGCCTGCACGAGCGGCGCCTGTCGCTCGCCGAACTCGTCGATCGATCGATGCATCTGCTGCAGTGCGGATCGGTCTCGGTGACCGACGGGGAGCGCGGCGTGATGGTCGCTCGCGACGGCGAACGCTTTGCGCTGCCGTCGCTCAGCGTCAACGTCGTCGACACGATCGGCTGCGGCGACGCCTACTTCGCGCTGAGCAGCGTCGCCATGCGGCTGAACATGCCGGCGGCGATCGTCGCGTTGACCGGCAGCATCGGCGCGGCCGCGATGACGCAGCGCCGCTGCAACGAAAGTCCGGTGACCGAGCAGGAATTCCTCACCATCGGGAAGATCGTCATCTGATGGCGATTCTGGTGACCGGCGGATGCGGATATACGGGCACGCGGCTCACCGAGGCCCTGCTCGCACGCACCGATCAGGACATCATCGTGGTCGATACGACCTGGTTCGGGAACTACGTGCCACGACATCCGCGGCTCACCATTCACGTCGCCGATGTCCGGTCGATGGAGGCGGTCGACCTCGGCGGCATCGACACGATTTTCCATCTCGCCGGCATCGCAAACGACCCCGCGGTCGATCTGAATCGGATCGCCTCGTGGGAAGTGAACGTCCTGGCCACGATGCAGCTCGTGGATCGCGCCGCGCGTCAGGGCGTCCGGCAGTTCATCTTCCCGTCGTCGGGAGCGGTGTACGGCATCCGATCGGAATCGCGCATCACCGAGGACCTGGAGCTGATGCCGATCTCCGACTACAACAAGACGAAGATGGTCGCCGAACGTGTGGTCCTCAGCTACGCGGAGCGTGTGACGACCACGATTCTTCGTCCGGCTACCGTGTGCGGCCTGTCGCCGCGCATGCGGCTGGACCTCACGGTCAATCTTCTGACGATGCAGGCGCTGACATCGGGACGGATCACCGTCTTCGGCGGCACGCAGGTGCGGCCGAACATTCACATCGATGACCTGGTCGATCTGTACCTGTTTGCGTTCGAACACCGGCTCGCCGGCGTCTACAACGCGGCGTTCGAGAACCTCACCGTGCTCGAGATCGCCGAGCGCATCGCGGCGCAGATCCCGGCAGACATTGCGGTCCGGCACGACGACGCGGATCCCCGATCGTATCGGCTCTGCTCGGACCGACTCTGCGGAACGGGGTTTCGCCCGAAGAGAACCGTTGCGACGGCCATCGGCGAGCTGGCCGGCGCCTTCAAGGATGGCACGCTCGTCGATCGGCCGAACTGGCACACGGTCAGCTGGATGAAACAGCACAACCTGGGGTGATGCAGGGTGAACAAGCGGATTCTCGTCCTCGGCGGCGGCGTGGCGGGCTCGGCGATGGCGTACTACCTCGGCGAAAAGGGCTACGACGTCACCGTCGTGGAACAGAACAGTCGCGTCGGCGGGCTGGCACGGACGTGCTACTACAGCGGTCACCCGTACCAGTTCGGCCCGCACATCTGGTTCTGGCCCGGTGGTCCCGAGGCGCCGATCAACGCGACGATCGTCCGTCTGACCGGCGACGAGCTCTACTACATCGAACGCCGGCTGCTGACGTATGTCGAGGGTGACCGGCGCAAATACCGGTATCCGGTTCACTACGCAGATGTCGCCTCGATGCCGGACCGGGCGCGCATCGAGCAGGAGCTGCGCGCGAATCGCGACGACCAGCTGAAGCTCATCGAGTCCAGGCTGCCGGAGATCGGCGACTGCAAGTTCGCGGATTACTTCACGGCCGCGATCGGCGCGACGCTCTACAACAAGTTCATGGCGAACTACACGTGGAAGATGTGGAACATCCCCGGCGACGAGCTCGAGACGTCCATGGTCTGGGCCGATCGGTTCCAGGGAGAGAGCGGCGCACCGGTCGCCCGGAAAGTGACGGGCTACGACCCGTTGAAGTTCGACGACCACACGCTCGGCCAGGGCATCCGCTTCCAGGTGTATCCCAAACGTGGCTGGAACGCCGTGTGGGATGCGATGGTCGAGCGAGCGACCGTTATTCGCGATCGAGTGGTCGGTATCCGCGACGAGCATCACCATCCGTACGTCCTTCTGGAGAGCGGCGAGCGCTGCCATTTTTCGGACTACCACACGGTGTTCAGCTCGATCGACATCGACCGACTGTGGGGCGAGGACACGCTGCCCTACACGGGGCGCATGATGATTCCGCTCCTCATTCCCGGACTGGCGCATGCGTTTCCGGACTGTGCGGAGTCGCTGCACTATGCGTCGTGCGAGTTCCAGACGCGCGTGACGGAGATGAAGGTCATCACGAGGTACGAGAGTCCAGACACGCTCATCCTGATCGAGGTACCCGTGCTTCCCGGCGCTGCGCGCTCGTTTCCGGCGAACACCGTCGAATACGCCATCGAACACAACCTGTTTGCCGAAAAGGCGTACCCGCAGCAGTCGCGGCAGGCGTTCGCGACCTACGACGCCTACGTGCAACGCGGGCGGAAGATTCCCAATCTCCGGCACGTCGGCCGCCACGCCGAATTCAAGTACTGGGGCATGGCGGAGACCGTGAATTCCGCCTATGAAAAGAGTTTGGAGTTCGACGCGATCTAGCCATTGATGATCCGTGGCCATCACGTGCCCGATATTTATTTACTAAAAATCATGACAGCCTGCTGAATTAATGTACATTTATTATTGACTGTGAACGAGTGAGTCCTGTACGCTCTTATGAACTTCTGCTGCGAAGCAACCGTTTCGAAACCCGGCTTCGACGCCTACTGAGTCACGGAGGCTCGCCGTACCCTGCGGCGAGCGACGCGCAACGGCCACGGGTGTGGCCGAATGGAATGGCATGATGATGTATCGCTCTCCTCTGGCGCTCGCTGCGTCTACGATCGCAGCGGTCGGCGCGTTCGCGTGCTCGAACAGCAACAACTCGACGGCCCCGTCCAATGCCTCGTTCACGGCATCGGTCACGGTGCCGCGACCGTCGCAGCCCGCGGCGAACGCGTCCGTCCGCTTCGTCGATCAGCCGGTCGTGCTCGGCATCCAGAATGCGGCCCTCACGTCGACGACCGGCAACGTCTACACGTTCGAGGTGGCCACCGACCCGGCGTTCGCCTCGAAGGTCCAGACGAAAGACAACATCGCCGAGGGGACGAGCGGCCAGACCACGGTGAGGCTGGATTCGCTTGCCGGCGGGAGGGACTACTACTGGCACGCGCGCGCCTCGGGCGGCGGCACGACCGGCCCGTTCAGCGCGCCAGCCAAGTTCACGATGGGCGCCCCAGTCGTCCTCAATCCGCCGGAGCCCATCGGCCCACTGAACGGCACGTTGACGAGTCCTCGACCGACACTGCGTGTAACGAACGCGACCCGGAGCGGACCGGCCGGCGCCGTGACGTACCTCTTCGAGATCGGGGCATCATCGGCATTTACGAGCATCGTGATGAGCGCGACAAAGCCGGAGGGCGTCAACGAAACCGGGTTCACGCCCGGCAGCGATTTACCGCTCTCCGCCACGATGTACTGGCGCGCCACCGCGATCGACGCCGGCAACAGCGTGTCGAGCTCACCGAGCCGCGCGCAGGGTTTCACCACGCGGCCGTTGAGCCAGGCCGAACTGGTGGCGCAGGACCTCGGTATCGTGCTGTGGCCGGGCGCGCAGCCGCCGGGCACGCTGGGACACGCCACCATGGGCAACGACTTCAACTTCGGTGTCGGCTGGGGCGCGCAGACCTTGCACTACTGGCCCACCGACGTCTACTTCCAGTCCCCGGACGCCGAGATGGTGCGCTTCTTCGATCTGTTCGATCGCGGATTCGATCCTGACAGCGCGATTGGGTGGATGAACGCCAACGGCTATCCCACGGCGGCGTTGTGGTACCCGCCGCCCGAGAAGGCGGTGCTCGGCCTGCACTACGTCTACATTGCGGCCCGCGGCAAAGTCTCCACCAACGGGATCTGGGACATCGTGCTGAGGGTCGAATGAGATCAGGAGACGAATGCATGAGGGTTTCAACCGCCGCCGTCCTCGTGTGGATGGCGCTCTCGGGGGCGGCCCACGCCCAGTCGGCCGCGTCCGCGGTCGGTGGACCGGACACCGGCTACGCTGAGTTCTTCGCCCAGTCGTCGTTCGGCAACGTGACGAGCCAGGCGTACGGCGGGGAGCTTGGGTTCAGCGTCACACCTGCGCTTCAGGTCTTCGTCGAGGCCGCCTGGGTCCGGAATACGGCGGCCGATTCACTCGGCGCAAGCGCGCAGAAAATCGCCTCGGGCATTGCGGCCGCGGCCGGCAACGCCACGTATGACGTGAAGCAGCCGGTGACGTTCGGCGTCGGCGGCGTGAAGTACCGGGTGCCGATAGAACACAGCCGGATCGCGCCGTACGTGCTCGCCGGGGGTGGCGTCGCGGCGGTCAAACGGAACGTCACCTTCTCGACGACCGCGGGCGACGTGAATCAGTACGCGACCATTGGGACCGATTTGTCCGGCACCGAGACCAAGGGCATGATCTCGTTCGGCGGCGGCATCGACGTGCCCGTCGGGACCGCCGTCGTCTTCGATGTGCAGTATCGTTACGGGCACGTGTTCTCGTCTGATGAGGGACTCAACATCAACCGCGCGGGCGTCGGCATCGGCTTCCGCTTTTAGCGTCCGCGTCCTCGAATGCCGCGCGCGAAGACATTGAAGAAGCGAGGCCGGCCGCCGAAGTTCGGCAGTCCCGGCCAGGTGATCGCGATCACGCTGCCGCAGGAAGTCATTCGCGGTCTCAAGCGCATTCATTCGGACCCCGCGTGGGCGATCGTTCGCCTGTTTCAAAAGCGGTCCGAGCGGCCGGCACGGCACACGTCGAGTGCAGACTCGGAGCTCGTCAGCGTGGCAAACGGCAAATCGCTGATCGTCGTCAATCGCGACGTCTTCAAGGAGCTGCCGGGCGTCAGCGTGATTCCGCTGCACGGCGACCGCGCGTTTCTGGCGCTCGACCCCGAAGCGGGGGTCGCCGATCTCGAACTCGCAATCATCGATCGGATGGCCGGTCGGGACATCAGCGCCCGCGAGCGGGCGGCGCTCGTCGAGCTGCGCACGCATCTCCATCGGTGGCGCCGCAATCCCGGACTGCGCTGCCGCATTCGCTCGATCATCGTCGTGGAGCGAACCCGGTCCCGGACCCGCTGAAACGACGTCAGAGCGTCAGGACGTCGGTCGTCGCTCGATCATTTCGAGGGCGCTGTTCTTCGCGTTGCCGGTCCCTCGATCGTCGACGAGCCCTGAGAGGTCATCGTCGGTCCTCGTCAGCGCCGTATCCAACGACGCTCGCCGCCTCGACCCGGCCAGATCCCGCCATCTCGCCGCCGAGCGTTCAGGCGACCGCGACACCGAGAACTGCTTTTCTGCAGTCAACGGTCATCGTGACCGTCACCGGCTTGCCTGACGCAGAATCGGTCACCCGTCCCGTGAATGCCCACCGGCCGCTCAGTGCCTGAACGGTCCCGGGCGACTTCCGGTCGAGGTGACGGGGCGAGCCATCGCGTCTCCGGCTGTTGATGCCCGACGCTCGGGCACGGCGGTGTAGGCGGATTCTAACGGTCTTCAACGATATCGTGTCCAACCGGGCCGGACCTGCTAGGATCGGCCCACTAATAATTAAGGAGTCGCGTCGATGCGTGATCGCCTCAGGTCGATCGCCCTGACATTCGTCGGCGTTGGTTCGATGGCCGCGCTTCTCGCCGGCCAGGCCGCTTCCCCAGCCCCGGCCACGGTGTCGTTCGCCAGGGACGTCGACCCAATTTTCGAGCGCAGTTGCCGATCCTGCCACGGCGACGCGATGCAGATGGGCAATCTCGACCTGCGCACCCGTGAAAGCGCTATGCGCGGCGGCGCGCATGGTCCGGTGCTGACGCCCGCGAACGCCGAGCAAAGCCGGCTGTACCGCATGGTGGCCGGGCTCGAACTGCCGGCGATGCCGATGTCCGGATCGTTGTCGGCCCAGGACGTCGCGACGCTGAAGGCCTGGATCGATCAGGGCGCGCGATGGGACATGGCGGTCAGCTTCGCTAGGGACGTGCAGCCGCTCTTCGAGGGGAGCTGCTCGAGTTGCCACGGCGACACCGCACAGCTCTCACGGTTCGATTTGCGCTCGCGGGAAAGCGCGCTCCGTGGCGGCGCCCGCGGTTCCGACATCCTCCCCGGGAACGCTGAGGGCAGCCGGTTGTATCGGCGCATCGCCGGACTCGAGCAGCCATCGATGCCCGCGCAGGGCACGCCGTTGACGGCTGCTCAGGTGGCGGTAGTCAAGCAGTGGATCGACGAAGGCGCGAAGTGGGAGGCCGCCGCCCCGTCATCGACGGCCAGAGCCTCGGCTGCGGCGGCACTCGCGGCGATCGAGAATCGATCGATCACGCCTGAGGAGCGGAACTACTGGGCATTCAAGCTGCCGGTTCAGGCTCCGCCTCCAGCGATCGACACGCCTGCGCTGACGAGTCCCGTCGATCGGTTTCTCGAACGGGATCGCCGGGCGCACGGGCTCAAGCCGGCGCCGCGCGCGGATCGCTACACGCTCGTCCGCCGCGCGTATCTGGATCTGCTCGGCCTGCCGCCGTCGCCGGCGCAGGTAGACACGTTCGTGAACGACAAGTCGCCGGACGCCTGGGAGCGCCTCGTCGACGGATTGCTCGCCTCGCCGCATTACGGCGAGCGCTACGGGCGGATATGGCTCGACGTCGCGCGCTACGCGGATTCCGCCGGGTTCGAATACGACACGCATCGGCCGAATGCATGGCGGTTCCGCGACTACGTCATCAAGTCGTTCAACGAGGACAAGCCGTACGACACGTTCCTCGTCGAGCAGATCGCGGGCGATGAGATGGACGGTCGAACCGACGAGAGCCTCGTCGCGACCGGATTTCTCCGCATGGGCCCGCGCGTGCTCTTCCGCGAGAAGGACAACCCCGAACGGCGGTACGACTACCTCGACGAGATTCTCGGGACGATCGGCAAAGGCACGCTCGGGCTGACCGTCAACTGCGCGCGGTGTCACAACCACAAGTTCGACCCGATCTCGCAGAAGGACTATTACAGGCTCGAAGCGTCTATCTTCGGTTACGTGGAGACCGAAGTCCCGCTCGCTCCCAAGGCCGAGGCCGAGGTCTACCTGGCGAAGAACGAAGAGATCGACGCGAAGATCGCGGGCCTCCGGAGCGCCATCGAACGCATCGAGCGACCGTACCGCGACAGACTGCAGGCCGAACAAATCAGAACGCGCTTCCCCGAGAACGTCGTCCGCATTCTGGAGAAGCCTGAAAGTGAACGAACGCCCGGCGACACGCTGCTCGCGACGCAGGTGCTGAAGGCCGTATCGATTTCGGGGTCGCAGGTCGATCGCGTCATGACGCCCGCAGACAGCGCTGCGAAGAAGCGCCTGACGACTGAAATCACGGCGCTCGGAGAGCAGCGCCCCAAGCCGCTGCCGATGGCGGAGATCGCCACCGACGGCGACTACCGCTCTTCGCCGCTCGGCGAAGGGGATGACACGATCAGCTGCCCGAAGTGCCGCATTCCGGTGCCAGGCGCCGGTCCGTATCTTCCCAAAGGACCTGGCCGCTACGAGGTACCACCGTCCTACTTTCTGATCCGCGGCGACTCCGAAAGCCACGGTTCGCAGATGACACCGGGCTTCATCGACGTCATCACGTACGGAAATCCGCCGACCGAGATTCCACGTCCCGATGGCCGCACGTCCGGCCGCCGGCTTGCCCTCGCACGGTGGATCGCCTCGACCCAGAACCCGATGACCGCGCGCGTCATCGTCAATCGGCTCTGGCAGAAGCACTTCGGACACGGGATCGTGGCCACCCTCGAGAACTTCGGGAAGATGGGCGAGCCGCCGACCAATCAGGACCTGCTCGACTGGATGGCCGTCGAGTTCATGAAGGACTGGAGCCTCAAGCGCGTCACGAAGTTGATGATGATGTCAGAGGCGTACCAGATGACGTCGGCCTTCAGCGACGCGGCCGACCTGAAGAACGACCCCGAGAACCGCTATCTCTGGCGCTTCATCCCGCAGCGCCTGGACGCCGAGATCGTGCGCGACAACATGCTCGCCGTCGGTGGCAACATCAATCTTGCGGTCGGTGGCGAGCCGATTTTTCCGTACATGTCGAAGGACATCCTCGCCAGCCAGTATCGCGGCAAGTGGGTCAACACGCCCGACGGTCCTGCCGCGTGGCGCCGCGGTGTGTATGTGTATCAGCGGCGCTCGCTCCCCTATCCGATGTTCGACACCTTCGACCATCCGGACATGAACGTCACGGCGGGCGCGCGGCACGTGTCCACCGTGCCGACACAGGCGCTGACGCTGCTGAACAATCCGTTCGTGCTGGCCGAGGCCGGACGCTTCGCCGCCCGGGTCGAGCGAGAGACGCGCGATCTGCCATCACAGGTCGACCTGGCCTACCGCATCGCGCTCGCGCGGCCCGCCACACAGGCCGAGATCGCCGTCGGAGCCGACTTGATCAGAAGTCAATCGCTCGAGGCGTTCGCGCACGTCGTCCTGAACCTCGATGAATTCCTGTATATGAGGTGAGCGTTCATGTCTCATCGATGCCAGAAGCATTTCTGGGACCGGCGTGAGTTCCTCTTTCGATCGGGTGGCGGCATCAGCGGGCTCGCGCTCGCCTATCTGCTCGACCGGCAGGGGCTGTTAACGGCCGAACAGGGTCAAGGCGGGGCCGACGCCTGCGCGGCCGCCGCGGTCGGTGTGAATCCGTATGCGCCGAAACCGCCCCACTTCAAGCCTCGCGCCACGTCCGTCATCTCGCTGTTCATGGGCGGCGGCTGGAGCCAGGTCGACACCTTCGATCCGAAGCCGGCGCTGACGAAGTACGCCGGCGAACCAATCGACGGCAAGGTGCAAGGCGATGTCATCGTCCGGCAGGGCTATCCCGGACCCCTGATGCCGAGTCCGTTCAGCTTCAAGAAGCACGGCCAGAGCGGTATCGAGGTCGCGGAGCTGTTCCCCCATCTCAGCCGGCACGTCGATGGACTCGCATTCCTCCGGTCGGTCTACGGACGGTCGAACGACCACGTGCAGGGCACGTACGAGATGCAGACGGGGCAGATCAATCTGGGATTCCCGAGCGTCGGCTCGTGGGTCACCTACGGTCTCGGGTCCGTCGCGTCCAGTCTGCCGGCGTACGTCGTCATGACCGACGCTCGCGGCGGGCCGCTCGGCGGTCCCAACGACTGGAGCGCCGGCTTCATTCCGGCCGCGTATCAGGGCACGCAGTTTCGATCGACCGGTGATCCGATCGTCGATCTGAAGCCGCCAGCCGGCATGACGCCCGAGTCGCAGCGCGCGCGGCTCGATGCGCTGGCGACGCTGAACGAGCTCGACATGCAGAAGTTTCCCGGCAACAGCGAGCTGGCTGCGCGGATTTCGTCCTACGAGCTCGCGTATCGCATGCAGGGCTGCGCGCCCGACGCGGTGGACGTCGCCAGCGAGTCGGAGGCGACGAAGAAGCTGTACGGACTTGACGAGAAAATCAGCGAGCCGTTCGGGCGCCAGTGTCTGATGGCGCGGCGGCTCGTCGAGCGGGGCGTGCGGTTCGTCCAGATCTTCGCGGGCGGCGTCGGCAACCAGAACACCGACACCTGGGATGCGCACGACGACATCAAGACCAATCACACGCAGCACGCGGCCGAGACGGATCGCCCCATGGCGGGATTGCTCACGGATCTCACATCGCGGGGATTGCTCGACACGACGCTGGTCATCATGCACTCGGAGTTCGGGCGGATGCCGATCTCCCAGCGCGGCGTCGGACGCGATCACAATCCGGGTACCCAGACCGTGTTGATGGCCGGCGCGGGCATCAAGGGCGGCCAGGTCATCGGGGCGAGCGACGAGTTCGGGTTGAAGGCGATAGAACAGCCCATCTCGTACCACGACCTGCACGCCACGATGCTGCACCTGCTGGGACTGGACCATACGAAACTGACGTACCGATTCAATGGGCGGGACATGCGGCTCACGGACGTCTACGGCACGCTGATTCCGCAGATCGCCAATGGCTGACGAAGTGAGGAGACTCCGATGACCCTCGTGCGTTCTGCGGTGCTGGGAACCCTGGGAACCCTGGGAACATTGTGCTTCGCGTCGGGTGTCCTGCTCCTCGCCCAGGATCGGCCGCCGCATCCCGCCGCCAACAACCCGCACCTCAGAAACCGGGACTCGATTCGCTCGGGCATGGCCGCCTACCGCATCATCTGCGCGGACTGCCACGGTCTCGACGCCGGTGGGTACCGAGGACCTGATCTCGTTACCTTCATCGGCGCCGGCGCGACCGACGAGCGCCTGTTCGACACGATCCGCAAGGGCATCCCCGGCACCGAGATGCCCGCGCAGCGCGACGACATTTCGGACAACGACATCCTGCAGATCATCGCGTACCTCAGAAACCTCAGCACCGTCGCCGCACCCGAGACACCGGTCGGCAACGTCGACAACGGCCGGCAGCTCTTCACCCAGCGGTGCACGTCCTGCCATCGCGTGGCCGGAACGGGCGGGCGGATCGGCCCCGATTTGTCGCGGATCGGAGTGACGCGTTCGCGCGCGGCGCTCACGCGCGAGATTCGCACGCCCTCGGAGTGGATGGCGCCGAATTTCGAGACCGTCACCCTGGTCACGAAGGACGGCCAGCGCATCCGCGGCGTGAAGAAAGCGGAAGACGTGTTCAGCATCCAGATCATGGATACGCGCGAGCGCATTCAGGGTTACCTGAAGAGCAGCCTCCAGGAGGTCATTCAAGAGAAGACCTCGTTGATGCCGACGTACGGGACGGCGCAGCTGTCCGACGGCGACCTGTCGGACCTGCTCGGCTACCTGACGACCCTTCGTGGCGCGGCGCCGACCGCGGCCGTCGCGGGCACGGCTCCGGCCTCGTCGACGATCAATCCGCAGGATCTGGTTGACGGGCTCAAGGAGCCGACACGGTGGCTCACTTACTCCGGCGACTACAGCGGCAACCGTCACAGTCCGCTGACGCAGATCACACCGGAAAATGTCGACCGCCTGACGGCGCAGTGGACGTTCCAGACCGGCATGGTCGGCAGCTTTCAGACGACACCCATCGTCGTCGACGGCGTGCTGTACGTTACGGGCTTCAACAACACCGCCTGGGCGATCGACGCCAGGACCGGACGTCAGATCTGGCGCTATCGCCGCGAGCTGCCGGAGGACTTGAAGCTCTGCTGCGGCGCGATCAACCGCGGCTTCGGCGTGCTCGGCGATCGCCTGTACATGGGCACGCTCGACGCGCACCTCATCTCGCTCGACATGAAGACCGGCGGGGTGCTGTTCGACGTCGAGCTCACTGACTACAAGGCCGGCTATTCGGTGACGGTTGCGCCGCTCGTCGTGAAAGACAAGGTCATCGTCGGCGTCGCCGGCGCGGAATACGGCATTCGCGGGTTCATCGACGCCTACGACGCGCAGACGGGCAAGCGCGCGTGGCGCTTCTACACGGTCGCCGGACCGGGCGACCCGGGTTCGCGGACGTGGCCGCAGGGCGACGCCTATCTGCGCGGCGGCGGCTCGATCTGGGTGACCGGCACCTACGACCCCGACCAGAACCTCGTGTTCTTCGGCACGGGCAACCCTGGCCCCGACTACTTCAGCAACGCACGTGAGGGCGACAACCTCTACACGACGTCACTCGTCGCGCTCGATGCCAGTACGGGCGAGCGCAAGTGGCACTATCAGTTCACGCCTCATGACGTCCACGACTGGGACTCGACGCAGGTCCCCGTGCTCGGCGAGCTGACCGTCAACGGGCAGGCACGCAAGGTCGTCATGTTCGCCAACCGCAACGGCTTCTTCTACACCATCGATCGCACGACCGGAAAAGTCATCGTCGCCAAGCCCTTCGTGGAAACCACGTGGGCGAAGGAGATCGATTCGAACGGTCGTCCGGTTCTGCTGCCGGGACACCTCCCCGACGAAGACGGGACCAAAACGTGCCCGGACCTCGGCGGCGGCACGAACTTCATGTCACCCTCGTTCGATCCGACCACGAAGCTGTTCTTCGTGACCGCACGCGAGACGTGCGCCGTTTACTACGGCTACGAGCAGAAATTCAAACAAGGTGATCAGTACACCGGCGGCGGCACGATTCGGCCGCGCGATCAGAAGAACTTCGGTGCGCTCCGCGCCATCGACCCGGCGACCGCGACGGTCAAGTGGGAATTCCGGTACACGTCCCTCTCCGCGTCCGGCGTGATGACCACGGCGTCCGGGCTGGTCTTCGCGGCGGACGGTGACGGGAACCTCATGGCGTTCGAGTCGCGGACCGGCAAGAATCTCTGGCACTACCAGATGGGATATCAGATGCGATCGACGTCGGGCACGACCTACATGATCGACGGGCGGCAGTATCTGCTCGTGCCGGCGGGCAGCGCCCTGACCGCGTTCGCGTTGCCGCAGCGGTGACCGCCGGTTTCCGGCGTGTTTCGCCCGCGGGCTGGCACTTCTGACAGGTTGCCGATCGCAGGCGGAACGGACATAGTTTGCATCACCGAGCAGATCGCTCGCTCCGGGCGATCTGTGCTTACTCCTCCGATCACAACATCACAAGCAGGAGGCCCTATGAGAGCAACCTTCGTCCGGATCTGCACGACCGTACTTGCCATCGTGCTCGGTGTCTCGTCTATCGCGTCGGCGCAGAAGCCCATGAACAAGGCCGAGGCCGTCAGCGCGACATTCACGATCACGGCCATCGACAGCGCCGCGCGCATCGTGACGCTCAAGGACAAGGATGGCAATTCGGAGGAGATCGTCTGTGGACCGGGCGTCCAGCGTTTCGACCAGCTCAAGGTCGGCGACAACGTGACGTTCCGATACTACGAGTCCGTGGCGACCGCCATCAGGCGCTCCGGCAGCGCGCCGGCGACCGCGGCCTCGGCTGGCGTGACGCGGACGCCCGGCGCGAAGCCAGGCGGGACGATCGCTCAGCAGTTGACAGCGACCGTGACGATCGAAGCAATCGATCCGAAGATCCCGTCGGTCACGGTCAGAACCGCCGACGGCAACAAGCTGTCGTTCAAGGTCGAGGACAAGAAGAACATCGAGGGCTACAAGGCCGGCGATAAGGTCGACGTCACCTACACGCAGGCGCTCGCGATCAGCGTGGCGTCACCCAAGTAACGACAACCGAGCGAGGCCGGAACAGATGATGAGCGACTTTCGGAATTGGCCGGCCGCGCTGACCGCCGCCGCGTTTTTCACGGCGGTTGGCTGCGGGACCGAGCCGAAGCCCCAACGGGCGGCCGCACAATCCAGGGCCCCGGCCGGCGAGGTGGACCGCACGGTCCTTCCGATTCCGGAACCAGAAATTCCGAAATCCACGGTGGTCGACGCGCGAGACACCAAGCCGCCGGCGCGCTTCGAAGTCAAAGCGCCGGCCGGAGCGCCAAACGTCCTCATCGTGATGATCGACGACATGGGTTTCGGGATGCCGAGCACCTTCGGCGGACCGATCCACATGCCCACGGCGGACCGCCTCGCGAAGGACGGCCTGCGTTTCAATCAGTTCCACACGACGGCGCTCTGCTCGCCGACACGCACGGCGCTGCTCTCGGGCCGCAATCACCACATGAACAACATGGGGTCGATTACCGAGACGGCGACGGCTTTTCCGGGCAACACCGGTCAGCGGCCGAACAACGTCGCCCCGCTCGCCGAGATGCTTCGTCTGAACGGCTACACGACGAGCTTCTTCGGCAAGAACCACGAGACGGCGGCCTGGGAAGTGAGCACATCCGGACCGACTACGCGGTGGCCGACGCGGTCGGGCTTCGATCATTTCTACGGCTTCATCGGCGGCGAGACCGACCAGTGGGCGCCGAGCCTGTTCGAGGACCTGAGCCGCATCGAGACACCCCACTACGCCGGCTACCACTTCATGACCGACATGACGGACAAGGCGATTGCCTGGATGAAGTTCCAGAAGGCGTTGACGCCCGATCGTCCGTACTTCATGTATTTCGCGCCCGGCGCCACCCACGCGCCGCACCACGTGCCGAAGGAGTGGGTGGCGAAATACAAGGGCAAGTTCGATCAGGGCTGGGACAAGATGCGCGAGGAGACGCTCGCGCGACAGATCGCGCTCGGCGTCGTGCCGGCCGGAACCAAGCTGGCCCCGAAGCCGGAGGCAATCAAGGACTGGGACAAGCTGACGGCCGACGAAAAGAAGCTATTCGCACGGCAGATGGAAGCGTTCGCCGGCTTTGGCGAATACGCAGACACGGAAATCGGCCGCCTGATTGACGCCGTTGCCGACACCGGCCAGCTCGACAACACGCTGATCTTCTACATCATCGGCGACAACGGCACGAGCGCCGAGGGTGGCATGCTCGGCATGTTCAACGAAGCCACGTACTTCAACGGCGTCAACGAAACCGTGCCGGAGATGTTGAAGCACTACGACGAATGGGGCGGGCCGTCCACCTATCCGCACATGGCGGCGGGATGGGCCGTCGCCGGGGATACGCCGTTCATGTGGACCAAGCAGGTCCCATCCAACTACGGCGGCACGCGCAACGGCATGATCGTCTCGTGGCCGAAACACGTCACCGCCACCAACGAGGTGCGGTCGCAGTGGCATCACGTCATCGACGTCGCCCCGACAGTGCTCGAAGCCGCGCACCTGCCACAACCGACCATCGTCAACGGCGTGAAGCAGGAGCCCATCGAAGGCGTCAGCATGTTGTACGCCCTTACCAATGCCAAAGCGGACAGCACGCACAAGACACAGTACTTCGAGATCTTCGGCAACCGCGCGATCTACAGCGACGGCTGGTTCGCCGGCACGATCCACCGGGCGCCTTGGGAGCGCGATCCGCGCCACAAGCTCACTGAAGACGTCTGGGAACTCTACGACACGCGCAGCGACTTCAGCCTGTCGAACAACCTGGCCGGTTCGAACGCCGCCAAGCTGAAAGAGCTGCAGGACCTGTTCATCCAGGAAGCGATCAAGAACCGCGTGCTGCCACTCGACGATCGGTTCCTCGAGCGGACGAACGCTGCGACGGCGGGCCGTCCCGACCTCATGGGCGAACGCACGTCGCTGACGCTGTCGGCCGGCATGCTCGGGATGACCGAAAACGCGTTCATCAACATCAAGAACCGATCGTTCTCGATCGCAGCCGACGTGGACGTGCCCAAGGCGCCGGCCAATGGCGTGATCCTCGCGCAGGGTGGCCGGTTCGGCGGCTGGAGCTTCTACGTCAAAGACGGCAGGCCGACGTTCGTCTACAACTTCGTGAATCTCTCAATCTACACGGTCAGAGCCGGCAAGCCCCTTCCTGCCGGCAAGTCGTCGGTCCGGATGGACTTCGACTACGACGGCGGCGGAGTGGGCAAGGGCGGAACGGTGACGCTGGCGATCAACGGCGAGAAGGTCGGCTCAGGCCGCCTCGAACGCACGCAGGCGTTCGTATTCTCCGCCGACGAAACGGCCGGCGTCGGCCAGGACGACGCCACACCGGTGACGACGGACTACAAAGAGCACGACAACGCCTTCAACGGCAAAGTCGTCAAGGTCGTGATCAACGTGAAGGAAATCGGCGCGGCCGTCAAGGCATCGGCGGCGATCATCGAGGCGGCACGGGGCGCACTCGAAGCCGCGAAGTAGCAAGGACCGCGTCGCGTATCTTCACGAATCCAGCCGTCTCGCAAGCAGGCGGGCTCCCTTCTGCAGCGCCGCTCCGATGAGCGGCGCTCGCAACAAGGCGTCACGGACTCGCAGTGTCGGCAGTGCCTGGAACGCTGCGATTCTGGTCTCGAGCATCCGCCGGTGTTCTAGGTCCGCTTCCGTCTGCCGGGCAGTTTCCCTCAGCGCGGCACGCATCGTTGCGAGCTCGCGCGTCAGCACTTCGACGCGCAGCGACGTTTCATCCACTCCCTTCAGCCGGTCCGCCACACGACGCAAGTGTCGCGCCGCGGCGAGCGATCCGCCTCCAGTGGAAGGTCCCGCTGCTTGAACTTCCGAATAGATCGTCAGGAGCCGGTCGATCGCCGGCTCGAGACCGGCCTCTTCCCGAACGCGACTGCACACTTCATCGGCCGCGGCGGCGTTGAACGCGGCGATCTGTTCCCGGTACCACGCCGGATCGTGCGTGTGGCCCAACTCCCGGATGCCGAAATTTCGCGCGCGAAGCTGGTCGAAGTTGGCGGGCGTCACCAGCGGACCGCAGCCGGCGACATCCGCGAGCATTACGGCGCAACCGACCGCCAACGCCTCGAGCGCCGTCCGGCCTTTGGCGAACACGATGTCGTAGCCTCTCAGCAGTGCTTCCGGCAAGTCGGTCGCCTGGCCGCTCGCTCCGCCGTAGACGTCGAGCGCGACGTTCGAGTCAGTGCACGCCGCCCGGATCGTCCGCGCATAGCCGTCGAGCGACGCGTGATTGCTGAGCACGAGCGCGCGCGCGGGGCGCCGCGGAAGCGGCGCGCGCCGGATAAATCGTTCGAGGTCCACGAAGTTCAACAACAGGGTAACGCGGTCTGGCGAGATGCCTTCCTCGCGGACGAGCCTGTCCAGACACACCTCGTCGACGGCCACGTATCGACGAATCGACGGGTGTTTCAACGGCAATTCCTCCCACGGCACCCAGCCGTGACAGAAATGAACGATCGGCACGTCGGGAAACGTCAGCGCGGCAATGAGCGTCTCGAGATGATGATGGCCGTGAATGATGTCCGGCGGCGACCCGAGCCGCTCGAGATCGTCGACGACCGGAATCGTCGCGCGGCGGAGTTCGTCCGCGATCGATCCAAGGACGAGGCTGAAGGCCACCGGCTGGTGGCCGCGGCGGAGCAGCGCCAAAGCGACGTCGCGCACGTAGGTCTCGGACCCCGCGCGATCGCCGAGGGCGTTATTCGTGAGGAGTACGACCGTCTTTGGCATTCGACGCCGCGCTGGCGCAACCGATCAGCGAATCGATCACCGGCTTCACGTGAGAGGCGTATCTCAGGGTCGACGCATACCGCCCTTCCTTGACGCGAGCGGCACCCACCTCTTCGTAGTACGGCACCCAGTCGACAGGCGGCGACTGGCGGTCGAGCGACACTCGCCGCAGAAACTCGACGCGAAAGGAGTCGCGGCCGTGCAGGGCGAACGCGGCGCTCGCCTCGGCTGCCAGCGCTTGGTATGCCCCGACGGCCCGGAGCTTCCGCGCGAAGGCCTCGTCGTCGAGCACCAGCCGCACCCCGCTGCCGCATCCGTCCGGATGGGACACGAGATCCAGCTCGTACAACGAGCACATTGATGCCAGATCTTCCGCTCGCGCCACCGCCGCGCGCGCCATCCAGTGGCAGATATCGTGAACGGGATTGTAGCCTTCGGCGGCGTCCACCAGAATATCGGTGATCGACTCGGCACGGATCACATCCGCCAGACGGTCGACTTGCTCGGTGAACACGCTCGCATCACCGCCGACGAGCGCCGCATACGCATCCCGGTCCGTCAACGCACCGAACACGGGTCCACGGCGCGCGCCGACATCCGCCAGCAGCGCGCCGGATTCTTCGACGCGGGCGACGCCGGTCGATCCCGACCCGTCGGTGAGCACGGTCACGATCGGCCTGACGCATTCGAGCAGGTGGTGCGCGCGAAGCTCGTGGCCGGGATGGGCCAGGATCAGGAGCCACGATGCACGGGTATCGAGCGCGTCGGTCGTGGGAAACCTCATTCGACGGTGATGTTGCGCGAGAGTGTACCATTCAGGTGCAGGCCACGTACAGAACCCGTCGATAGTTCGCTTCGACGAACTTTCCAGCGGAATTCTCCGCGACGCCTGACGCGGTCTACGCGCTCGTGACCGCGGTGAAGCCAACGCGACGGCGAGCGCTTCCGTCTAACGGCCATGCTGCTCGCCGAAGTTCGCTACGCTGTTCGTTCGCTGTGGAAGGCCCGGGGATTCTCGCTTCTCGCGGTCCTGGTGCTGGCGATCGGCATCGGCGCGACGGGCGCGATCTTCAGCCTGATTGACGGCACGCTCATCCGCCCGTTGCCCTTCGCCGATCCTGGCCGACTCCTGATGCTGTGGGAGCACCCTCCGGGCTACGCGCGCAATCGCGTCTCACCGTTGAACTTCAGCGACTGGTCCGAGCAAAACCGCACGTTCTCGGCCATGGCAGCCGTTGCGGGCGGGGGCCGGACGCTGACCAACACCGACGGCGTCGCCGAGCGGGTGCCCGGACAGTCGGTCACAACCGCGTTCTTCGACGTCCTCGGAATCACCCCCGTTGCCGGCCGCACGTTCGTGGCCGACGACATGCAGCCGCAGCCGCACGTCGTCGTCATCAGCGAGCGCTTCTGGCGAAGCCATCTGGATCGCGATCGCACGCCGGTCGGCGCAGTGTTGCGCCTCGATGGCCAAACGTTCACCATTGTCGGCGTCGTACCCGCGAGCTTTCAGATCCTGTTTCCAGCCGAGATCTGGACGCCGTTTCCGCTCCGTCGAACACCTGAACAACGGCGGCAGCACTACCTGCAGGTCATCGGTCGGATGCGCCCGGGCGTCACGATGGATCAAGTACGGAGCGACATGGCGCTCGTCGCCGAGCACATTGCCGCCATCTCGCCGGAAACGAACCGGAACTGGACCGTGACGGTCGAGCCGCTGCACGACGCGATCGTCAGTGGCGAAGTTCGGTCCACTTCGATCGTCCTTGGTGGCGTCGTCGGGTTCGTCCTGTTGATGGCATGCGCCAACGTCGCCAATCTGCTGCTGGCACGAGGCATTGGCCGGGCGAGAGAAATCAGCGTGCGCGCTGCGCTTGGTGCGAGCCGTGGCCAGATCGCGCGCCTGCTCCTCTGCGAGAGCGTCGTCCTCGCAGCACTTGGCGGTGTGGCGGGCATCGCGCTGTCGTGGGCGGCGCTGCGTGCAGCTCCGTCGCTCGTTCCGCCAGGCCTGCTTCCGGAAGGCATCCCGCTCCGGTTCGACGGGCGCGTGACGATCTTCGCGGCTGCGGTGACCGGCCTGACCGGCGTGCTGTTCGGACTGGCCCCCGCGTGGCACGCGGTGCGGAGGCCCCTTGGCGAATCACTGGCGGCCGGCGGCCGCGCGTCGATCGGGGGCGCGGGCCGGCTGCGCACGGCGCTGGCCGCCGCGGAAGTCGCGGGCGCGGTGCTGCTGCTGGCGGGCGCGGGGCTGCTCGTGCGCACGCTGGCCTCGATGACCGCTGAAGATCCCGGCTATCACGCCGACTCGGTTCTCACGATGTCGGTCAGCCTGCCGATCAGCCGCTATCCCGACCAGACGCGCGTGCTGGCGTTCTTCCGTGGAGCCGATGCCGCGCTCGCGGCGATTCCGGGCGTGCAGTCCGTCGGCTTCGTCGACAACCTGCCGCTCGACGGCTGGGATATCGGGCAGCCCGTCGAGGTTGTCGGCGAGCCGCCGACGGAGGCGGCCAGTCGCAAGTCGGCACACTACCAGATCACGAGCCCGGGGTATTTCGACACGATGGGGATTCATCTCACCAGCGGCCGCGCCTTCACGGAGCGAGATGTCGCCACGGCGCCCCAGGTGTGCATCGTGAACGAAGAGTTCGTGCGGCGCTTTCTCAACGGGCGGGAGGCCATCGGCACGATCGTCAAGGTGCCGAACATGGCGCCAGGACAGGCGCCCACGATCGCGCGCGAGATCGTCGGCGTGATCAAACAGGTCGCCATCGGCGCGGGAGAAAAGGAACGCGCGGTCGAGATCTACGTGCCGATGGAACAGAACGTCTGGTACGCGAGCGCGGTCGCGCTGAAGACGGCCGGTCCGCCGGCAACGTTCGCGGCGGCGGCCCGCGCTGCGATCGCCGGACTCGACAAGGACCAGCCCGTGACGCGCGTACGCACGATGGACGATGTCGCAGCGGAGGCCACCAGCCGGCCTCGATTCCGGGCGACGCTCGTCACCACGTTCGCACTCGTGTCGCTGATGCTGGCGGCCGTGGGGATCTTCGGCGTGCTGACGTTCTCGGTCCGCGAACGCACGCGCGAGTTCGGCGTGCGGATCGCGCTCGGCGCGACGAGGGCGGACATCCTGGGTCTGGTCGTTGGTACGGGCATGAAGATCGCCGGCGCTGGCGTGCTCGCCGGTCTCGCCGGCGCGGCGCTCCTGACGAGGACCCTGGCGTCGCTGCTGTTCGGCGTGACGCCGCTCGACGCGGTCACATTCCTGGGCGCGCCCGCAGTCCTCGTCACGACCGCGCTCGTGGCCAGCGTGTTGCCGGCCCTCCGCGCGGTGCGTGTCGACCCCGCGGTCACGCTGCGGCAGGAGTGACGCGCTCGGCTGAAGCCTCGCGCTCCATATATCCTTCCGCCTGGTCACGTGGACTATTTCGTCGGCACCAGGCGCTTCAGCTCCTCCAGCCAGTTCTGCACCAGAATCATCTCAGTCACCTTGATCGGCGAGCGCTCCTTGTCCTGTACCAGCAAGAACCGGCCGTCAGGGCTCACATCGTAGTAGCGAACGTCGAGATTGGTCCGCGGTGTTGGCCGCTCGAACAGGACTTTAGGCGTCCCCGCAGCAAACGTCGGGCGAAGGGTCACCGGTGTGGCGACGTACTGCAAGAGATTGGCGGTGGCTCCTGTGCCGCGCAGCTGGTAGAACAGCTCTCGACCGTCTCGCGACCAGGCCGGCGCCTCGCCACCATCAATCGACACCTGCTGTCTCAGCCCAGGGCCCGGATACGGCTGCACATAGACTTCCCGCCGTCCTGATTCGTCTGACTGATAGGCCAGCCAGTGCCCATCAGGCGAAAAATCTGGGCGCACCGCGTCGAATCGTGTTGGCACAATCACAAACGGGTGGGGACGACGATCGCCGCTGAGCGTAACCGTCCAGATGCCGTCGTCCTCGGCAAACGCGAGGGTCTGCCCATCCGGCGACCATGAACCGGGAGTGCCGCTCATCGTCAGCCGCTCCGCAGGGCCGGTTCCATCGGCCGATTTCCAGTAAATGCCTCCGGGATGATCAGCCGTCGCGTCCGCATCGAAGGTGACGCGCTGGCCGTCCGGCGTCCACTGACTGTATGAGTTTCGGCCCTCAGTGGTAACCGGCATCAGAGTGCCGCGTCGGACGTCGTAGATCCAGACATTGCGGTCCCGGCCAGAAGTCCAGACGAGCACCCGTTGGCCGTCCGGCGACAACCGTGGAGCGTAGTAAGCGCGCGTCGGGGCAGCCAGCGGTTGGGCCACCCCCGACCTGTCGACCCAGACCAGTGAACGTTCCAGGTCTGGCGACATCCCGCCAGGGACATAAACGAGCGCGCCCGAGACAGACACGTCGAATTGCCCCGCGCCCGAATCATTGTCAATGTTGGGGTTGTAAGCCGCTTGCATCACTTGCGGAATGACATTTACGGGTCCGCCAGTGATCTCGAGGCGCCGCCGATCGAATGGCACGGCGAGCAACTCACCGGCGTGCATATATACAAGGTGGCCCGTCGGTACGTAGCGCGCGTCAGCACCCTGCACCAGCTTCTTGCGCTCGCCGGTCCGAAGCGATTGCACCCAAACGTGGGTTTCTTCCCATTTCGGGAACCAATTCTGGGTGACTGTGAAGAGGACTCCCTCATTCCCAGGAAGCAGGTGAGGCAACCGGTGACTGACTTCGTTCTTTGACTCATCCAGCTTCGTGAGTTGCTTTGGTTCGCCGCCGGCGGCCGCCACCTGCCACAACCCTCCGGCTCCTTGCGCAAACACGATGATGTCGTTGGAGCCCCACGTGGCGCCTAAGTTGCCGATCGATTCGCAGATCGCAATGGCACCCGTGCCGGTCGTCAGCGGGACCCTCTTCCACGTGTGATTCACCCGGAAGCCGACCCAACGGCCGTCAGGGGAGAAGAACGGACTCGCCCCGCCCTCGGTCCCCGCGATTGGTACCGCTTCGAGCTGATCGAGGTCCCGCCGGAACAGCTGCTGCGTCGCGCCTCGCACGGCGCTGAACACAAGCGATCGCCCGTCGGGCGATAGCACCATGGCCGTGCGGCTCGGTCGTCCTTCTGTCAGGTTCTCGACGGGGCCGTTTGCCCGCAGCTGGTCGGCCGGGGAGACACTGACGAATGTTCGTAAGACCCGAGGCGTTATTTCAGTGGATTGGTTCACGAGCCGCCCCATGACCAGGCGGGTGGCCACAGCTCCAGCTACCGAAGCGACGAGCGCCACCGCGAGAATCAGAGCCAAGGGCGTCGGATGCCGCACCGTTCGCACGCGCGGTTCGTTCATCATCCGCGGCACGTCGGTCGACGGCTCGCGAAGCGCCTCTTCAATCTGGAGCCTCGCGACCCTCATATCGCTGAGCCGGCGCGTCGGCTCTTTCTCGAGACATTGCCGCAGCAGTAGACCGATCGAGAGCGGAAGTGGATCAGGCAGAGCCACCCAATCCGGTTCGTCGCGGAGCACTGCGGCGAGCGTGTCGCTTACGTCCTCACCCTCGAACGCGCGCCGGCTCGTGAGCATCTCGTAGAGCACGCACCCGAACGCCCACACGTCGCTGCTCTTATCGGCCGGCCGTCCCTTCGCTTGCTCGGGCGCCATGTAGGACGCGGTGCCCATGATGCGGCCCGCGTGGATTGAGGTCAGGGTCACGGCGGGCGCGTGCGCGCTGGCACGCGTCTGGTCGAGAGCCTTCGCGAGGCCGAAGTCCAGGACCTTGACCTGCCCGTCGCCTGTGAGGGCAATGTTCGCTGGCTTGAGATCGCGGTGAATGATTCCCTTCTCGTGCGCAGCCTGCAGCGCGTCGGCTACCTGCCCGGCGATGGCGAGCGCTTCGGCGAGCGTGAGCGCACCGGCCTGAAGTCGCGCAGCGAGCGTCCGCCCCTCGACGAACTCCATCACAAGGAGTCGTGAACCGTTCACCTCCTCGAACGTGTACACGGCGGCGATGTGCGGATTGTTCAGTGCGGCGAGGAAATGAGCCTCTCGCGAGAAGCGTGCGACGCGCTCGGGATCCTGGTCAAATCCGTCCGAAATGATCTTGATTGCGACCGATCGGTCGAGGCGGGTGTCGCGGGCTTTGTAGACTTCGCCGCACCCACCTGCGCCGACCACGGATTGGATTTCGTACGGCCCAAGGCATGATCCCGGCGCGAGCCGCGGCTCGGCCGGGACTCGGCTCTGGGAATCCAGATCAAGAAATCCTCCGGCTGCCTCTTCAGCATGCACAAGTGATTGCACTTCGCGGCGCAGCTCGCTGTCGTCACCGCAGGCACCGGCCACAAACGCCACGCGCTTGTCGAGTGGCTGATCCAATGCGGCCTGCAACACGCGCTGCATTTCCCGCCAGCGATCAGCGCGCATGGCGATGGTGGCTCGCAATCTCCCGATACAGCCAGGCCCGGGCCGCCTGCCACTCGCGTTTGATGGTGGCGGGCGAGACACCCACAACTTCCGAGGTTTGCTCGACGCTCAATCCACCGAAGAAGCGCAGTTCGACGATGCGGCTCTGCCGCGCGTCGATGACCGCCAGGCGCACGAGGGCATCATCGAGAGCAATGACGTCGAGATCGGCGGGTATTGCGACACTGGCGTCAAGAGGCAGAGCCTCTTGTCCCGCTCCACGCTTCCCGGCTCGGCGACGGCGCGCGTGATCCACCAGGATGCGACGCATCATCTGGGCGGCCATTGCGAAGAAGTGGGCACGATCCCGCAGGTTCCGTCGCCGCTGCCCCACGAGCCGCAGGTAGGCTTCATGCACCAGTGCCGTCGTCTGCAGGGTGTGATGCGGCCGTTCGTCTCTCAGGTGGCGAGCCGCAAGGCGACGCAGTTCGGCATACACGGTCGGCAGCAACTCGTCCAGCGCCGCCCGATCGCCGCTGCTCCACGCGGACAGTAGCCGCGTGACGTCGGCCGATCCCGCAGTGGGCATCTGATTGGAGTGGTGTGAGGATAGGCGGCCGCCTCCCATCTTTCAAGAGCTGGTGAGCTCTGCACTCCGATTTCTGCGCTCTTCAGGGCTGACGAGACATCGTGCGTTTCGCAGTCTAAAGAAAACATAAGGAGTCCCACATGCTCACCAAGAGAATCCGCCTGGTACCCGCCGCGTTCATGGTTCTGAGCCTTGTCAGCGTCCACGCACAGGCTTACGACGACGCCTCAACTTGCTTCACGCTCGAGAGTCTCGAGGGCTCGTACGCGGTTGTCGGCCATTACGGCGCCAACGTCGCGATATCGCTCGGGACGAGGCTGTTTGATGGAGACGGCGGTGTGACCGGAACCTCCATCGTCAACGAGCCCACGCCCGGATCAACGACTGGAGGCAGAACCATCATCACCGCGGTGCAGGTGGGAACTTACATCGTCAATTGCGACGGTACCGGCGTCATCACCAGAACACTCACGGCGTCCAACGGGGTCGTGACGACCCAGACGGATGACTTCGTCATCACCGGTGGCTCCCGCGAACGGTCACAGAGGCGAGAGGGCCATGAAAACCTGATCGCCACGGCGCTGGTCGACGCGCAAAGAGTTCCAAGCGCCATCGTCGCGGGCGGGATCTTTCTGACGCGCACCTACACACGACTGCCAACGTCGATAAGACCGGAACCCTAGGGCCAACGCCACGCGAGCGCAGGGCCAGGCTGAGGTCCGGGCGGAGATCAGAGGCGCTCGGCTAAAGCCTCGCGCTCCGTACTGGAATCGAGCGGCAAGGAGCGCGAGGCTTTAGCCGAGCGGTCGGAGTTTCAGATGTTAGCCGTCAGCGTTTCCTGGACGATGTGGCCCGCGTCGAGCGCCGCGAGCAGCGGGCCGACGGTCACCGGCGCGCGCTTGAACACATCGTCGCCGAGCGCGTTGGCGAGCGCATTCAGCACGGCGCAACAGCCGGCCGCAACGGGCGGCTCGCCGATGCCGCGCGCGCCGACGGGTGTCTCAGGGTCCGGGATGTCCAGCGCCGCCCACGTCATCTTCTGCGGTGCGTCGAGGATCGTCGGCGGCTTGTTGTAATGGAACCGCTTCGCGAGCGCCACGCCGTAGTGCTGGTCGTACACCCAGTGCTGCCCGATCGCGTGGCCGATGCCGAGCATCGACCGTCCGAGCACCTGGCCGCCGAGCGCGTGGGGATGAATCACCGTGCCGACGTCCGCCACAGCCACATAGTCAAGGATGTGGTATTTGCCGGTCTCGATGTCGACCTCGACTTCCGCAAAGCCCGCGACGAACGAGTGCGTGACGCCATCCCGCTTGTACGAATCGCGCGCCACGCCCATCAGCCCCTGGCCGGCGAGCGCCGCCGCCGACGTCTTCGTGTACGCGTTGATGTCCTCCGGCACTTCGTGACCGTCGTATTTGCCGCCGAGCTCGATGGCCTTCTGCGCCGCCTGCGCCAGCGTCATGCTGCCACCGGGGCCCGAGACGCGTTCGTTGGCGACGGTGTACTGGGCGGGCGTGCCGCCGTGTGTCTTCGCGGCAATCTCCTGCAGCTTCTTGATCGCATCCGTTGCGGCCGCATGCGCGGCGCGCGTATGGGCGTGCGTCGTCTGGCTGCCGCCCGATACGCAGCTCCACGGAAGATTCCGCCCGGTATGACCCCAGCTGATCTCGACTCTTTCCCACGGCATGCCGACCATCTCGGCCGACACGCGATGGCAGTCGCTCATCGATTCTGTCCCGAGGTTTCCGATCCCCGACTGGATGTACATGCGGCCGTCAGGCTTGATGACGAACAAGCCGTCATACCCCGTCGAGCCCGCGACGAACGCGCTCGTCGAGACACCATATCCGCGGACTTTTGATCCCTGGCGCTTGCCGCCCTGTGCGCTGCGCTCGTTCCAGCGGAACATCTCGGCGCCGCGATCGAGCGCGTTCTTGACGAAGGCGCTCGTGGCGTACGGCCGCTGCCCCTGGCGGTTGACGGGACCGAACTTCGCCTTGCCTTCCGGTGCGTTGACGCGATGAATCGCAACTTGATCGACGCCGAGCTTGCGCGAGGCCTTGGCGAGAATCGGCTCCATAACGACGATGCCTTGCATGCCGCCAGGCTGGCTCTGCGCACGTCGCGGCGGCGTGTTGGTCAGCACCGACACACCGCGCCACCGCATCGCCATCGGCTGATACAGCAGCGAGACCATGCGGCCGGTCATGCCCGTGTCGCCGACGGGTTCGTACGGTCCGTTCTCGTTGATGACGAACATGTCCAGCGCGGCGATGCGACCGTCTTTGGCGAAGCCGACCTTCAATCGGCCGTGCACGGCGGGGCGCGCGCCGCCGATGTAATGCTCGGTCTCCCGATCGATCCGCATCATCACCGGCACCCCGAGCTTCTTCGACAGCAGCGCGGGAATGACGTTGGTGATCGTTCCCGTCGCCTTGCTCCCGAAGCCACCTCCGGTGTACTCGCTGATGACGACGATGTCTTTCTGATCGAGATGCAGCCAGCGCGACATCGATCCGACCGTCTGCACGACGCTCTGCGTCGAGCAGTGCATGTGCAGCTTCCCGTTCTGCCAGTACGCCATCGCCGTCCGCGGCTCGAGCGTCTGGTGGCTGACGTTCGGCGTCAGGAACGTTTCATCGAGCACGAGCGCCGCGTCCTTGAAGCCCGCGTCGATGTCGCCGTACGACCACTGATCCGGCGTCTTGCCCATCGGCAGCCGGCCCTGCTCGTAGTCAGCGAAGTCCGCGTCGGTCCACTTCAGTTCTTCGATCGCGGCGGGTGTCACCGGCTGTCCCTGAGCGGGGGGCTTCGGCAGGCCCCACACATTTCCTTCGAGGCGCGCGTTCGGTCCGCCGGGCCGCAGGCTCACGAGCGGATCGACAACGAACGGCAATCGCTCCCACGTGATGTCGATCTTCTCGATGGCTTCAACGGCGGTCTGCTCATCGACCGCCGCGACCGCCAGCACGGGTTCGCCCTGGTACACCGGCTCGTTCGTCAGCGCCTTTTCGCCCTTGGTGTTGGCGGCGATCCGCTGACCGAGATCCGTGACGATGTCGGCGGGCGCAGGGAGGTCGTCGGCGGTCAGGATGCCTTTCACGCCAGGCATCGCGAGTGCCTTGCTCGTATCGATGCGCTTGATGCGGCCGTGCGGCAGCGGGCTGAGGAGCAGCTTGCAGAACAGCATGCCGTCGGCGCGGAAGTCCTCGGCGTACTTCGCTCGTCCCGTCACTTTCGCGACGAGATCCGGTGTCGTATAGTTCTGTCCGATGAGCTTGGTGGCCATGACGTTCGCCTCGTTTCAGTAGCCGATCGCCTCTTCAACCGTGACGGTCCAGTTCAAATGACTTGATTCGACGACCATGAAGAATACGTGGGGGTCCTGCTGGACGTAGTCGACGCCGCGGCCGGCGCCGGCATGGTCGACGACCGGCTGGAGCAGCCGACCGCTGATGGCGCTGTGCGCCGCCACCCGAAACGTGGGGGCGGCCACCTCTGCAACGTCACCTTGTGGCGTCGTGGCCTCCCAGCGTACGCGCAGCGCCCCGGTGTCGCTCGTGAAGGAACCGGTTTGCGCGTTTCCGCGGCCCGACCAGGTGCCGAGCTGCCGCCAGCCGACGCCGGTCTGGACCGGCGCCTTGGCAAGCTCCGTCCGGGGACCGCAGGCGCTCGCGACGAGCGCCATCGCGACGACTGCCGCCTTCATAGCCAGCCTATCTTAACGCTAACTCAGAGCCGCGAGAGGAGACAGGTCATCGTCGTGAATCCTGCGTTTGCGAAAGACGATGTTCCGCAACCCACTGATGACTGACCGCTCCCATATCGGCTTGGCGGCCGCGCGCATGCGCCCGCCTGACCATTGCGACGACGGTGGCCAGGGCACCAAGGCCCAGGGCCACCCAGACGAGGTTCATGGGCGGCGTCCTTCCTCTGGCGTTTCTTCGATGGACATGCTCCGTTGAGGATGTGGGCTTTGGCGGAATTTGGATGTGCGAAAGGGAACAGTTTGGGGAGACGCCGTACGAGACGCTGCGAAGCGCCCGCGGCCGGGCGCTTCGCGTCGCGTCCTAGCGCTACTTCTTCGGTTCCTCGACCGAGATCAGCACCGCCTCGGTCCACGTGATATCGACGCGATCCCCGACCTTGACCTTCTTGAGGGCTTCCGTGTCCTGAACTTTCGAGCTGTACTTCCAGCCATTCGGTCCGGTGAAGGTGATCGACGGGATCTTGGGATCGAGCTGTGTGATGGTGGCGGTGATAGTGCGCTGTGTCGCCGCGGTTCCTCCGGGCTTCACGCCGGCAGTCCCGGTCACGGCTGCCGAATCGCTGTCCTGCGCCTTTTCGCCTGGCGCCTTCAGCCGCAGCACGATGTTGTCGTAGTACCTCACGGTGAGCTTGTCGCCGACCTTCATCGCGTCGAACTTCACGACGTCTTTCGGCACCGTGATCGTGACGTATTCCCCGTTGTCCTTCTTGAGTGTGACCGACCGGGAAGCCCGTTCGATCGCCTCGATGCTGGCCGTGACCACCGTCGTGTCACCGGTCAGCGTCTTGGTTTGCGCCATTGCCGTACCAGCGAGTGGCGACACGAGAGCCGCGCTTGCAACCGCCGCCAACACCAGTCGTTTCATATTGTCCTCCTCGGACCCGCAAACGGAACCGCCCCAGCTTACCCGATAACGAAGAGGCTGCCGGTCTGCGCGAACGGCGTCTATGCAGAATCGGCCCGCTGAGCGCGTCCGTCAGCGCACACGGTTGCGCTGCGCGACTGCCTTCTCGTTGATGCCAAGCCCCGTGTGCACGCCGCTGCCGAACGACAGATCGAGTCGAATCATGTTCACGTAGGGGATGTACACGCGGAGGCCGATGCCGCCGCCGCCGATGAAGCCATTCGAGGTATCGCCCGCGTCGTCCCATGCGCTTCCGACGTCGGTAAACGCCGCCAGAGCGAGACCGCCGTACAAGTCGAGCCCGAACACGCGGAAACTCCGGGTCGGCGCGACCGTGTAGCGGTACTCGATCGTGGTGATGAATTGATTCTTCCCGCGCCTCGTGCCGAAGTCCTGGCCTCGCACCGTGTTCTCTCCGCCGAGCGCGTAGTCGCTGTAGGTCGGGAGGTCGACGCCGTCCGTGCCCGACTGCAGCGTCAACAGCGCGGTGGCCACAATCGTCTGCCGTCTCGCCACGGGCTGGTACCGCCGGACGTCGACGTCCAGCGTCGCGTATTGGCCACTGCCGGTCGTCCAGAGCGCATCGACCGAGTTGAACCAGCCGCGCGACGGCTCCCTCCAGGAATCGCGGGTGTCGTACTCCGTGACGCCGCCGACGCTGTAGAACGAGTCGTGATTGTCGGGAGACAGCGTGATGCCGTCCTGGTCGCTTCCGGTATTGTAGAACTTGAAGATACCGCCGCTCCGCCACTGCTCCGATGAGCGGAAGCCGACGCGCGAATCCAGATCGACTGACCTCTGCTCGAACTGATCCAGTTCGTTGAAATGGTCGCTCAGCTGGAGCTTCGCGCTGTGCCACAGCCGCCGATTCGTCAGCTGCGGCGACGCTTCGTGTAACTCGCCGAGCGTCTCGCCGCCGAACCGCGTGGTGACGCCAAAATCGATCGGGTGCCCGGCGATGCTCGTGAACTTGACGGCTGGACCCGCTGACACGCCGTTCTCGTCCGTAACGGCAATCGCAATCGCGGGCACGATGCGGGGGATCTCCGTGAGCGTCACCTCTACGCGAACGCCATCGTCCAGCGCGACATCCGTCAGTGAGATCGTGCCAAAAACGCCGAGGCGATCCAGGCGGACGACATCACGGTCAGCGGTGGTCTTGTGGTACGGCTGTCCGGGCGTCGACTCGATCTGCGCCAGGACCACCGACTCCTTGATGTGCACGAGCCCCGACACGTGAACCGCGAGAATGGTCTTGCCCTCGAACTGCTGTTGCGCGAAGAGCGGCGCCGCCGCAAGGATCAGCGCGAGCGCCAGCGGCAAAACCCTCATCACGATGGCATTCAGAACGGGAAGACAACCCCCAACGCTGCTCCGTGGACCGACACCTTACACGAACCCCGCGTCGGTGTCGTTGTCATAGATGTATTGAAGAGGCTGCGCCGAACCCGCCCAGCTCGGCGAGCGTCGTGAACTTCCCTTTGGCGCCGGCCGGTCGTCACGGATCCTTGTTCGAGATCGCGATTTCGCACGGCCGTGTCTATCCAGGAGCGATTGCGCGGAGGGCTGTGTCTCGTTACCATCCGGGTCACTTCGAACGCCACGGATTCTACCAATGCAACGGTCACACTAGGTGTGCGGTGCGGCCGCAAAATGTGTCGCGGACGGGACCCGCCGACTCATCCGTGAGGGGTTTGACCAACCAGTAGTGGAAGGCCGGACGCGCCAACCGATCTGACGGGTGGCAGCGTCCGGATCGAGGTCGGGCTTCCTACTGGCGGTTGTACCTGATGCCGGCTTCCTGGGCTTTCTCGATGGCGATCACCATGGCCGGGACGATCGTCACTCCTGGCAGCACGTTGGCGCGCAGGTCCTTCTCGATGTCCGCGGCCTTGCCCTTGCCGCGGGCTTCGAGCTCCAGGCACCAGATGCCGAGGGCGTTCGCGCACAGGATGAACTTCGTGCCCATCTTCTGCAGGCTCTCGATCCCCATCAGGGGCATCGCGGACGCGAGCGCGGGAATCGTCGGCGCATCCAGCGCCTGCATCACCAGATGCAGATCCTGCTCGGTCGGCTTGTTGAACACGTTGCGCGTGTACGGCTTGCCGGACGCATCCTTGAGTCCCGTATACGCGCCGAGCGCGTACTTCGCCCAGATGCCGTCGTTGAACGCCATCGGAATGCTGGCCTGGCTGCCGACGCTGTACAAGGTCCCCACGGTGCCGACCTCGGTCGGCGGGATCTTGTAGGCCTGCGAATAGGTGTTGATGTAGTTCAGGACGTGCAGCAGCGGAAAGAAGTTCTTGTGCTGCGGGAAGTCGAACAGGCACCGGTGCGTGCCTTTGACGTCCTTGATCCAGTCGTCTGGACCGCCTTCCGCCGCCGCCGCCGCTACCCGTGCGCTGACAATTGGAAGGCTCGCGGCCGCAACGACCCCGGCCATCCCACCCAGAAAACTCCGCCGATCCGTCTTCGATTCGAGATTCACACGTGCCTCCTTGCTGGCGCCTCGTCAGGCCGGCCTCAACAGCCGCCCACCCAAAAGACCGCCGCACATCTCTATGTGACCGGAGGCAACAAAACATGTCGCCGGTGCCGTCGATCGCGTACACTCGCGGCGCGGGGGGCCTGATGTCCGACCACAAGCTGCTCGGTCACAACTACACGACCCCGGACCTCGTCGCCAAGGTGACGGGCCGTGCGAAATACGCCGAGGACTACCGGGCGGACGGCATGCTGTTCTGCAAGCTGCTCCTGAGCCCGATGCCGCACTGCCGCGTGCGCGGGATCGACGCTCGGGCGGCGCTCGCGATGCCCGGTGTCAAAGGCATCCTGACCGCTGACGACCTGCCGCAGCCACCCAAGGCCCCCGCGTCTGACGGCGCCCCTTCGCTCGCGCCCGAGGCTGCCCTGACGAATGAACCTGTCTACAAGGGCGAGCCGATCCTCGCGGTGGCCGCGATCGACGAAAGGACCGCGGCCGAAGCCGTCGAGAAGATCGTCCTTGATTTGGAGCCGCTGCCCTTCGTCATCGATCCGCTGGCGAGCCTCCACCCTGACGGACCGAACGCTCGCCGCGAGGGCAACGCGTTTGTCGGCGGCAAGCTGAAAACGGTCAAGTGGACGTCGCATGATTTCGCGAGCGCGTCCGGTGATGCGCTGCCGCTCGGCGAACCCGGAGTTCAGTGGACGTACGGCGATCTCAGCGCCGGCTTCGAGCACGCCGATCTCGTCCTCGACGAAACGTTCCACACGCAGTCGACGAGCCATCAACCGCTCGAGACACGTTCGGCGATGGCGTACTGGCAGAACGGAAAGCTTCACCTGCACTGCTCCACGCAGAGCGTCTCGCGGACGGTCGCGTCGGTCGCGCAATGGGTCGGCATCCAGCCCGATCAAGTTGTGGTGATCAGCGAATACACGGGCGGCGGATTCGGGAGCAAGATTCCTGGCACGGTCACCGTGGCGGTTCCTGCATTGCTCGCAAAGAAGCTCGGCGCACCGGTGATGATGCGGATCAGCCGCGAAGAAGAGCACTTCATCGGTCGAAGCCGGCCGTCGCTCCTCGCGCGGGTTCGCATCGGCTTCCGCAAGGACGGCCGTGTCACCGCCGTTGACATGTTCGTCCTGCAGGATGCCGGGCCCTACGAAGATCAGTACGACCTCGAGGCGTGCCCCACGATGTGCTCGCTGGCGTACCAGCCGATGGCCATGCGCTTCCGCGGCCTCTCGGTGCTCACCAACACGCCGCCGCCGACGTCACAGCGGGCGCCCGGCGGCGCGCAGCAGAACGCGATCATGGAGCCGCTGCTGGCAAAGGCGGCGCGGCGGCTGGGAATCGATCCTGTCGCCCTGCATCGCGTCAACGCCCCCGCCGGCAAAGCACCGCTCGGCGGCCCCGGCAAGGACGGCAAGCGGAGCTACGTGACGAGCGCATTCGTGCGGGAAGCCATCGATCGCGGCGTCGAGCTCTTCAACTGGGAGGCGCGCAAGGCGCGCAGTGGGAAACGGATCGGTGCCAAGGCGCGCGGTATCGGCGTCGCGGTCAGCCCGTTCATCGGCGGCTACTCGATCAACTACGACGGCCTGATGACGATCCGCCCCGACGGGAAGCTCTACGTCCAGTCTGGAGTTGGAAATCTCGGAACGCACTCGGTCATCGACACGGCACGTGTCGCGGCCGAAGTGCTGGACGTGCCGTGGGAGAACGTCGAGGTCGTCTGGGGCGACACGAGCCGGAATCTGCCATGGACATGCACGTCGGACGGCAGTCAGACCGTGCATGCGGTTTCGCGATCGAATCATGCGGCCGCGATGGACGCCAGGCAGAAGCTGATGGAGATTGCGGCGAAGACCCACGGCGGAGCGCCTGCGCAGTACCGGGTGGCGAACGGACACGTGTCGGGTCCCGGCGGCAGCATGACGCTGGCACAAGCGGCGGAGCGCGCGATCGCGCTCGGCGGCAAATACGACGGTCACGAACTGCCGTCCGACATCCACGCGATGACGCGCACGTCCGCGACGGCTCTGGCGGGCCGCGGCCTGATGGGTGTCGCGAAGGATAACTATCCACATGACGGCGAGACGCATTCGTACGTCATCGGGTTCGCAGAGGTCGAGGTCGACGTCGAGACCGGGGTCGTGAAGCTCATCGACTACGCGGCCGTCGGCGACGTCGGGACCGTCGTCAATCCCCGCAGCCTCGGCGGCCAGATCCTCGGTGGCGGTTGCCTGGGGATCGGTCATGCGATCACGCAGCGGACGGTGTACGACGACCACTACGGCGTGCCGCTCGCCACGCGGTTTCATCACACCAAGCCGCTCACGATTCTGGACGTGCCGGTCGGGATGAAGCACGCGGCGGTCGACATCCCCGACCCCGAGACGCCGGTCGGCGCGCGCGGCGTCGGCGAGCCGCCCGTGGGAGCCGGCGTCGGCGCGGTGCTCGCCGCGATTGTGGACGCCGTCGGCGATGACGTGTTCTGCCGATGTCCCGTGACGCCGGGAGTCGTCCTGGCGGCGCTCGAGGCCGGTCATCGCGCGCAGGATGCGCTGACCGCTTATCTCTAGTCGCGTCTGCGGATCAGATGTCCGCGCGTTCGAGGCGCCACGCCGCCAGGAATGCGGGAGCTGCCGTCCAGGCGACCACACATATCGCGATCAGCAGGCAAGCCCGGTCCACGCCACCCGTGAAGCGCAAAAGCGCGAGCGACGCAGAGCCGAACGCCGACGTCCCCTGAATACCAAGCAGAACGCCCGTCCGGACCGCATCGATTGGATTGACGAGGGTCGCCGTAATCAGCAGGCGGGACGCCGGGCCCGACCGCAGGAATGACGCGACGCCCAGCGCAACCAGGTCGTACAACACGACGGCGCCAAACCAGACGCTCAAGGCCAGCGCAAGCGCACGTGTCCGGCGGCGGCCCACCGCCGCAGCAGCGATGAGCGCCGAGACGCTCAACGCGACGGCCGACAACGCGGCTGAGGCCAGACCGAGAAGGATGAACGCCCCGACGCCCTCGTCGCCTGACTGCGAAAAGACCAGCAGCCCGCTCGCCCCAAACCCAATGGCCTGCGCAGCGATCAGGGCGGCAAACAGCCCCAGCAGTTGACCGTAGAGCACGAAGCGTCGCGGGACAGGCTGGGAGAACAGCAGTTCCGCGGCGCCCTGTTCGGTCGACAGCGCCATCGTGCCGACGATCAGCGCCATCATCGGCACGATGAATACCACTAGTTCGGTCAACGACGTCGCCGTGCGTGCGAAGTCCTGGACGCCGCTGCCGCCAGACAGGATGTACCCGGACCCGGACACGGCGAGGGTGAGCGCCGCGAAGACCACCGCGAAGATTTGCGTCGCACGCGCGCGCAGCGCGAGCGTCAACTCCTGTGACGCGCACACGTAGATGACGAAAGCGCGGCGCCTCATACTGTCTGCCCCCCTGCTTCGCCGGCGCGCAGCTTCCAACAAGATCACGATAGAAGACGTCGAGCCGGCCCTCTTCTGCGGTCAGGCTCACGACCTCCGCCCCGCTCGCCCGGACGCAGTCGAGGACCGCTGGGCGCAGTGTCGCCGCGCCGGGGACTGTCAATAGATCGGCGGCGAGCGTCGCGTTCGGCGCAACACGCGCGACGCGATCGAGCAGATCCGTCGGTGTGCGACGAAGCCGTAAGCGGAGAACGCCTCGCGACGCCAGGCGATCGCCGAGCTCCGACGCCGTGAGCAGCGCCGCGAGCCTTCCGTCGACGAGCACCGCGAAGCGATCAGCGAGCCTCTCGGCGTCGCCCAGCTGATGCGAGGTGAAGAAGATCGTCTGACCGGCCGCTTTTCGATGTTCGACAACCGCGTAGAACGCGTTCAGGCCATCCGGATCGAGCGCCGCGGTCGGTTCGTCGAGGAGCAGCACCGGCGATGCGGGCACCAGGGCCACGGCGAGACCCAGGCGCTGAACCATCCCGCCGGAATACGTCGAGACCGGACGAGCGCCTGCGCCGTTGAGCGAGGCGAGCTGGAGCGCGGCGTCGGCATGCGCGTGGTCGACCTTCCGCAGACGTCGGTAGAATTCCACGACTTCGCGACCGGTGAGCGACTCCGGAAACGCCACCCGCTGCGGCAGGAACGACAGCACGGCGCGTGCGTCCGGATCGGTTGCCGGGAGCCCAGGTGTCCCCACCCTGACTTCCCCGGCCGTCGGTCGAATCAGGCCCGCAGCGGCCTTCAGCGTCGTCGTCTTCCCCGATCCATTGGGTCCGAGCAACGCCACCGCTTCGCCTGGTTCGATCTCCAACGACAAATCGTTCACGGCGGCGCATGACCCGAACATCTTGGTAAACCGAGAAAATCTGATCATGACGAGGCCGCCCGTCGTCCACATTTCGGTTTCGCACGGAGCCCCACGCTCAAGCCAAGCAGCAGCGCCGACGCGCACAGCATGAGACCAGCCGCGCTGCTGCGTTCGCTCCGGCGGAGCGCGCGGGGCACCGCGGTGAGCACCGGTGGACGCGCAAGTGGCGAGTGGTCCTCGACGGGAATGGCGTCGAGCACCGGGAACGTTCGTTCGGCCGCGCCCAGCGCCGACGATGCGACGCTTTGGGTGAAGAGGTCGGCGGCGGTCAGATTCGAACGCAGATGGTCGAAGACGCTGGACAGCCTGTACGGCCGATCGGCACGGCCGTCGCCGTCGAGATCAGGTTCATGATGGTCGGACCAGTAGTTGCCGTCGAAGGCGGTGTCTGTCCGTTTCCCCACCAGCGACAACGGCGTCAGATTGGCGACGAATGAATTGCCCTCGAAGACGTTCTGACCTGACGAATCGTAGAGCACGATGGCGGTATCGGACTCCGCGATGATGTTGCGCCGGAATCGATTGCGATAGGAACCCTCGAGGAAGATTCCGCGCGCGTTGTCGGCGATCAAATTGTCCTCGGCGGTCACGTCGTCGCAGGCCTTCAACAGGAGACCCACGGACGCGAACCCTCGGTTGTGAATCAGCCGGTTGCGCCGGAAGTCGATCCGGCGCGAGTACATCAGCGCCACGCCGGCGGCTCCGTTCTCGAAGGTGTTGTCTTCGAATCGGTTGTCGTCCGAAAACATGTAGTGGATGCCGTAGCGGAGGTCGCGGGCCGTGTTTCTGGCGATGAGTCCGCCCGACGACGACTGGATGTAGAACGCGTCTCTGACGTCGACGATCTCGGAATCAGTCAGCGTGAAGCCTTTGGTGTTCCACACATGAATGCCGGATCCCTTTTCGCCCGCATCTCGTCCCTTGATGCCGTGAATGCGAACGTGCTCGACCGTCGCGTCGTCCGCTTCGCGCAGGTACACGCCGAACACCGTATCCACGATGCGGCAGTCGCGGATGACCACGGAATGGCCGGTGACATGAATACCTGACGCGTCTCGGCCCAGGTCGCCGCCGCTGCGCCCATCGATGTCGAAGCCTTCGATGACGACGTTCGAGGCGCGCACGCGCACAACGCTGCCGGCTGTCGAACCGACGAGCAACGGCCGGCCACGGCCGACGAGACGCATCGGCCGATCGACGATGATGTCACCGACGTATCGCCCAGGCGGGATCTCGATCACCGACCCGGTCGGCGCGTGGTCGATCCGCTCCTGGATCGGCGACACGTCGCGCGCTCCGGGACGGCCCTCGACCATGGCCGCGGCGGGCGCGGCCATGTCGGCCTGCCCTGCGAGCGCCAGTGCCGCGAGCATCGCCAGCATCGTGGTCATCAACCCCTCAGGCATCCGCCGTCAGGACCGGCAGCGCATCGTCGCGCCAGGCCAGCCACAACGAGATCAGCAACAGCAGCACGACGCCGCCGAGCACATACGTCCCGGGCCCTGGGTATGAATAGACCTCGAAGTTCGCGAGCTTCTTGTAACCGAAGAGCGGCGGCATGAACGGCGGGACCTTCACCGCGGCGGTCGGCGACAGGTTGTGACCGTAGCTGTACAACTTGTAGCCGAAGGACCAGAGCGAGAAGGCTGCGAAGTATCCGTAGAGCACCGTCACGTCCACCAGGTCCATCATCCGGCCGTGCGCGGCCGCACGCAGGAAGAGCAGGCCGATCACGCCGACGACGAACGGCATCCACTTGAACTCGGTGAAGTCCTCGCTCACCAGGTCCTTCATGCCGATGTAGTGATTCAGCAGGTTGATTTCCTTGACGTCCTGCCCTTCTCGCCCGCCTTCGAGCTTGTAGCTGTAGATGCTCATCCGCAGGCCGTCGGGATACTGCGGTGCGAACATCGTCAAATTCCAAAGCGGAAGCAGGTACACCGCGCTCAAGAGCAGCGCGGCGATCACCACGAGTGCCCGTTCGCGCAAGTCGAGCGACAGCTCGAAGAACCGGTTGCTGCGCTGAATGAGTGTCATGACCTGCTCCCTGCTCTGCGTTTCCTCACGTCTCGCCTCTCACCCGTCATTTCTTGTTCACGATCAGATACCCCTGCATCTCCTGATGCAGCGCCGAACAGAAGTTCGTGCAGTAGTACGGGTACACGCCGGCCTTCGCCTTGATCGTCACAGTCTTCGTCTCGCCTGGATCGACGACGACGTTGACGTTGTAATCGAGCAGGCCGAAGCCGTGGAGCTCGTCGGTCGTCTGCTCGATGTTGGTCAGCGCAATCGTCACCGTGTCGCCCTCGTTGACGGTCACGGAGGTCGGCGTAATCGTCGATCGGACGAGCACCGCCTTCACCGTGACGTTCGTACCGTTGCGCGTGACGCCCGCGTCCTTGACGTCCCAGACCGCGAGCGGATGGTGGTTCTCTTCCTTCGGATACACCTCGATCGGGTGAAGCTTGTCGGCCTTGATGATCTGGGCGTAGTGCGGCTCGGGCTCGGTGAACGAGTCCGACAGCAGCTTCATCTTCTCGTCCGAAATGTCGACGAGCTGTGCCGATTCGGGCTGCGAGGGACCGACGCTCAGGTGACGGCCGTGCGACAGCTTGTTCAGGCCGACGAGGTACTTGCCGTCCGGCGACACCGTATCGCCTTCGGCGGCGGCCAGGTGCCCGATCGAATACGACATCGGGACCTTGTCGACGACTTCCCACGTGCCGAGCTTCCACTTCGCAATCGCGCTGTCGACGAACAGCGACGTGTAGGCCCAGTCATCGGGTCCGAACTGCGTGTGCAGCGGACCGAGACCGACCGTGCACTTCGGCTTCCTTGACCGACTCGTACTTGAGAACCGGGATGCCGTCCTCCTCGCCGGTGAAGTCCTTGTTGCGGATGGCGGTCTGAATCTTCTCGAAGTTGAAGACCGTCGTGACGCCCTGCAGCTTGCCCGAGCCGACGATCCACTTGCCGTTGGGCGCCACGTCGACGCCGTGGGGCGACTTGCCGCACGGCAGCAGGTACACGATTCCGGGCACTTTCTTCGGATCGATGACCTTCACGCCGCCCACGAGATCGCCCTTGCCGTCCGCGATCGCCTTCTCGGCGGCGCGCCAGTCGATGGCGGCGATGTAGTCGCGGTCGCGCTGCGCGGACGTCACCTCGAGCTTGCCGGTCGCGCGCTCGGCGTTGTACGAGGTCCAGAACATCCAGCCGTCCGACACCTTCTTGCCGGCGTCGCCGAGATCGAAGTCGAACGGCGGCAGCATGATTTCCCAGCCGAGCGACATCTCGCCGCTCGTCTTGTCGATCTTGATGCCCGCGACGACGCCCTTGTATTCGGTGGCGTACTTCTCGATCGGCGCGACGCTGCCCTTGGGAATGGGAATCGAAAAGCGGGTGCCCATCATCGCGTATTCGGTATTCGGCGTCACGAACGCACCCGAGTGGTTGCCGGAGATGTTCGCCACCGGGCCCGAGGATCTGCTTGGTCTTGAAGTCCCGCAGATCGATCCGCGCGATCCGGCCGTTCATGTCGTTGACGAACAGCCAGCGGCCGTCGTAGTCGCCGTTGGTTTCGGAGAGCGAGGGATGGTGGACGTCACCCCACGTGAAGCCGCCCAGCATCTTGCGGCTGTCGTCGTCGAACCCGTAGCCCGTGGCCGGATACGGCGTGTAGACGGGAATCGTGCTGATGTGCCGCATCGACGGCACGCCGTAGACGTACACGTTCCCGGACTGCCCGCCCGACGCGAACATGTAGTACTCGTCGAGGTCGCCGGGCGCGACGTACACTTTTTGTGCCGCGACCGCCACGTCCGACGCGCCCGCCGCCGCTTTCCGCGCAGCCGGCGCGCTCGGGGCGCAGCGGCTGGCAACGAGCGCGGCGGCGATCATTGCACCGCCCCAGAGGATCACGTTCGTCGACTTCATGATTGCGCTCCTTATCTGAACAACATCAATGTGTGCCCGGTCGCCACGCCCTTGTTCGCGGCCTTCTGCTGCTGGAAATGCGCGAATGCCTCGCGGAGCTTCTCGACCGCGACCACCTTTTCGGCCGGCGTCAGGATGATCTGCCGCGATAACACAACGGACATCGTTCCCGTCGGCGACGCGAGAAAGTCGTCGACCGTTCGGCCGAAGCGGCTCTGCACGTCGTCCACGGCCGTAGAGAGGTCGGGACCAATCTGCGCCGGGCTCTTGACGCCGAGCGCCGACACGGAGTGACACACGAAGCAGCCGGTCTTGACGAACCAGGCGCCTGGACCGTTCTTCATCGCGTCTTCCGCTGCACGCTCTTCCGCGGTCTGCGGATCCGTGCGCGGCGTCCCGGGCACCATGGCGGCAGGAACCGGCGCCTTGCGCCACGACAGGATCAGGATGGCGAGTGCCTGCGCTTCCTTCGACGTCAGGTGGAAGTTGGGCATGACCGTGTCCGCGACGAGCGCCCGCGGGTCTTTGAGGTGAGCGACGTGCCAGGCGAACGCGGTCTTCTGACCCGACAGGCGACCGTATTCGTACTGCTCCGGCGCCTTGTCGCCGACATCCGTGAGGTCAGGACCGATCGTGCCGCCGCGGCTGTTGATGACGTGGCACGCCCGGCATCCCTTGTCGTTCACGACCAGCTTGGCAAGGTTGATCATGTCCGCGCCCGGGGTCTGGCGGTCGTAGCGATGACAGGTGTTGCAGTTCATCTGCATGAGCGCGGACTTGTTGTCGACCAGCGAGTACGCGGTCCCGAGCTCCTGTCCGAGCAGCGGTTCCTCCCAGTGCTCTACCGGGCCATGCGCCGGCATCGCATCGACGGCCCATCCCTGCCCGCCGTGGCATGACGTGCAGCCGAACTTCTCGATGGGATGGTGCTTGAGCGGCTCGGCAGGATGCGTCCGGTACGGCTCCTCCGCCGTCTCGAAACCTTTCCAGCTGACCGCCTGGTGGCACGTGACGCACCGGTCGGCGCGCCCGAGCGACGGGATCCAGATCTGCTGCAGGCCGGTCGGCACCGTGCGCGCTTTGTCAGCGCCGAGCTTCTCGCCGACGAGACGTTTGAAGTCGAACTGGTAGAAGCGCCATTCGTGCTCGCGGTCGTTGACGGTGAACAGCACCGCGCCAAGAACCAGCAGCAGCCCGACGATGGCGAGAATGGGCCGATCGAGGCGCGGATACGGTGAATTCGTACGCTGCTCCATGTCGTGCCTCTCAAAGCCTCGTCGGAATGTCAGGCCAGCCCTGCCACGGCCAGTAGAAGTGCCAGTACGGACCTCGAAGGAACGTGCCGACGAGGGTCAGCGCGATAACGACGACAGCGATGGCGAGAAACACCGCGTTCTGCATCCGGCGTGTCCGCGGAAACCAGACACCGGCGGCGTCTGCAGGACTGCGATCGAGCCAGGGCCACGCGGTCAGCAAGATCACGAGCAGCCCGGGCAGCAGCACGCCGCCGATGAACGCGCCGTTGATCGTGAACGATCCCGATGCGGATCGTCGTGTCGGTGACGATCTCCTGCAGCCAGAGGAAGTACCACGGCGCCTTCGCCGGATTCGGCGTGACGAGCGCGTTCGCCGCTTCTTCGAGGGGCGAACGCACGTACACCGCGACGAGGCTCAGAACCGCGATCGTCCCGAGCACCACGATGCCCATCCGGCGCGTCAGGTCAGGCACCGAGTTCACCGTCAGGTCCGGCGACTCGAGCGTCGTCGTACGGATCGTCGGCGCAGTGCCGCGCGCGACGCCGAGCAGCGTGTACGTCTTCGACAGCGCCGGTGGCGTCGCCGTGGGAGTCGTCAAGCAACGCCGAGCGATCGGCACGCGCGAGACCGCCATCCTTGCGGACGCGCCACATGTGATACATGAAGAGCAGCCCCAGTGCGCCCGGAAGGACCAGAACGTGCAGGACGTAGAAGCGAATCAGCGTCGGCTGATCGATCGTCCGGCCACCCAGCAGCAGTTCCCGTACTTTCGGACCGACGAACGGGATCGACGAGGCGATGTTCGTGCCAACGGTCACCGCCCAGTAGGCGAGCTGATCCCACGGCAGCAGATACCCGGTGAACGACAACAGCAGCGTGATGAGCAGCATCGCCACGCCAATCGTCCAGTTCCATTCACGCCGCTGGCCTTGCCCGACCCCGTTCTTGTACGCGCCGGTCAGGAACACGCGAACGAGGTGAAGGAACACCGCGGCGACCATCAGATGCGCCGCCATCCGATGAACGGAGCGGATCCACGATCCGAACGTGACCGCGAACTCGATGTCCTTGATCGACGCGTACGCGCGCTCGACCGAGGGGACGTACAGGAACAAGAGCGGTCCGCCGGACAGGATCAGCAACAGCAGCAGGGCTGCAGAGACCGTCCCCAGCCAAAACGAGTAGTTCCAGTCCATCGACGGCTTGTAGGTCTTCGCTGGAAACCAGTGCAGCAGGAAGTTCGAAACGATCGCATCGCCAGATTGGCGGTCGGTGCGCGGCCGGACGCTCCAGAATGGCCGCGGGTGGACGCCAGGCGCGTTGGCGGACGATCGAGAGGGAGTTGGAGACTGAGCCATGGCCCTACACCGTCAAGCGGAAGTCGTGTTCGACTTCGCGCGCGAGATCGACCGTCAGCTGGCCGTCGTCGGTCGATAGTGAAAGGTGGTACCAGGCCAGCGGTCTGGGCGCCGGCCCCGACACGTTGTCTCCGTCGCCGGTGTATTTCGAACCGTGGCATGGGCACTGGAATCGATGCGTCAAACGGAGTGCTTTTCCACCCACCTGGCGCGTTTCGGGCGAGGACAACGCTTCGGCTCGCGCGGTGCAGCCAAGGTGCGTGCACACCGCGGAGATTGCGTGGAACGTGTTGCCTTCACGGAACACGAACAGGCGCTGGTCCGGCAGAAACTTGAGGCCGTCTGGAAATTCGGCAATCAAGCCCAGCTTGACCGTCGTTGGCGCGTCGTAGGACACGTTGGGGACGAGCGACCGCAGCGATGCGGCCGCCTGATAGGCGATGGCGGCAATCCCCGCCCCGGTGCCCGCTCTGAAAATGAAATCCCGCCGGTCCACGGTCTGTTCGCTCATAGCCGCTCCGTGATCGTGAATCGCTCCATCGTCATCGCGTTCGTCGGACAACGAATCGCGCACAGCCCGCACCGAATGCACCGGTCGTCGTCTTTCACCATCGCGGCCAGCGGGAGCCCGTCAGCCTGAGCGCGCGCGACGATCGACTCGCGCTGGACCGGGTCGAGATCCAGCGCGTTCGAGAGGAACGAGAGCAGAGGCAGTACTCAGGGCAGACGTCGACGCAACGGTTGCAGAGCACGCACAGCTCGGGGTCGTAGATCGTCTGGACGTGGCAGATGAGGCAGCGCGACGCCTGGAGGCGCGCTTCACGCTCGTCGTAGCCGGTTTCAACTTCGGCGATCCCCGTGCGCCTGCCCAGGTCGAGCGTCGGCGGGGCTACGCGCTCGAGCTCTTCGAAGCCCGCGATCATGCGGTACGTGGACGTCGGCAGCTGCTCGATGTCGACCGTCACCTCGATGCCGCCGGGCCGGGGATCCGTCAGATACGCGTGGATCGAGCGCGCGGCCCGCTTGCCATTGGCCACAGCCTCGATGAGATTGCGCGGCCCAAACGCCACGTCCCCACCTGCGAACACGCCTGGAGCCGACGTGGCCAGCGTGTCGCGATCGATGCGAATGGTTCCGGATGGCGTTATCGCGACGCCGTCAGCTGCGAGTGAGAAACGACAGGTCAGGCTGCTGGCCAATCGCCAGAATGCATGAATCAGCCTCGATGGTGATGACGTCGGCGTCGTCGTATTGCGGCGCGAAGCGGCCATTGGCGTCGAAGACCTCGGTCACGCGACGCAGATCAATCGCGCTCAGACGGCTCGAGCCTGCGAACCGTGCGGCGCCGCGTCGCGTCACGAAGCGCACTCCCTCTTTACGTGCCTCTTCGAATTCCTCGTGCCCCTGCGTGGTCCGCAGGACCGGCATCTCGTCGAAGTTCTCGAGCGAAACGATGGTGACCTCGCGTGCGCCACCACGAATGGCGGCTCTCGCCGAATCCAGCGCTTCTTTCACACGCGCCTGCGCGGCCGCGCTGGCGCCGTCGTCGCCCTCGCGTATCGCGGTCCGCGCGGCGTCGAACGCGACGAAACCGCCGCCGATGACCACGATGCGCCGGCCGAGATCCATCCGATAGCCGCGGTTCACGTTGAGCAGGTAGTCGACGGCTTTGACCACGCCGTCCAGTTCCACGCCAGGCACCTGCAGGTCCCTTCCCTTCGCGACGCCGACCGCGAGAAAGACCGCTTCGAATCCGGCTTGACGAAGGTGGGACAGGCCGAAATCGATCGAGAGCGGAGTGTTCAATTCGAGCTGGACGCCGAGCGCGAGAATCTTCTCGATCTCCGATCGGATCAGCGTGCGCGGCAGGCGGTACTCTGGAATTCCAAACCGCACCATCCCACCAGGTTCCGGGCCGGCTTCGAAGACGGTGACGGCGTAGCCGAGGAGCGCGAGATCGTGCGCGGCGGCCAGACCTGCCGGACCGGCGCCGACGATCGCGACTCGGCGCAGAGTCCGTCCACCCGTCGCTTCGGTCGAATTCCTGAAAAGCCTGAGCGGTACGTGATTCACATACCGGTTGCCCTCGGCGATCGATTCTTCACGCAGCCTGTCCTGTGTATCTGGTCGGGTCGACTCCGCGCCGTATTTCTCGGTGACGAAACGCTTGAGGGCTCGAATGGCGATCGCGCCGTCGACGGCGCCGCGTCGACACGCGTCCTCGCATGGCGCGGCGCACACGCGTCCGCAGATCGAAGCAAACGGATTTGGAGCCCGCGCAACGAGGAACGCCGCTTCATCGCGTCCCTCGGCGATCAACTGCACATAGCGACCGGCATCGGTGTTCACGGGGCACGCGGACTGGCACTTGACCTGCGCCTTCCAATGATCGACATCCGGGAAGCGGACGGGAATCGTCATCGATCCTTCCACTCGCAGGATGGCGCCCTTCGGTCGGCTCGCATATGACGTCCGTCATACGACGACGCGAAATCCGACTGCGAAAGAATTCCCAGCGGATCGAAAGAATTCCCAGGGGAGCTGGCGACGGCAGGACTGGCTGGCTAGGAGACCGCTACGGTTTCAAGCGCGGCGCGGTTGAGCAGCACGAAACCATCCCTCTCGGTGCGCACGATGTCGTCTTTGGCCCAACGGCTCATGATCCGGATGGTGGTTTCGATGGTTGTGCCGATCATGTCCGCGAGTTCCTGCCGTGACAACGCCAGAGGAATGAGCGTGCCGTCCGCGCCGGGACGACCCATCTCGTCGGCGAGCTTCAGAAAAAACCGGGCGAGCCGGCCTTCGATTCGTCCGCCGGACAGCTCTGTCAGCCGATTGGTCAATTCGACGAGACGATGTGTCAGCCCCACCAACAATCCCCGCACCATCGTCGGATACGTCTCGAGCAGCGAGAAGAAGGCCTGGCGCGGGATGACGAGACACGTCGTCGGTTCGATCGCGACGGCGCTCGCCGGATAGGGGCGTGACTCATACACGGCGACCGCGCCGACCGGATCGCCAGGGCCAAAGAGTTCCAGGATCACGTCGGTGCCACGTGCGGTGGTCTTGAATACTTTGACGCGACCGGTCAGGACCGTGAACATCAGTTCCGATTCGTCCGCCTCGCTGAACAACGGGGCGCCCTTGTCGAACGAGCGCACGCTGCTCACACCTCCCAGACGCTGCCGGTCATCCGGCTTCAAACGGCGAAACATCGCGCTCTGGCGCAGCACATCGTCGATCTCGCTGGGCATATGACGGGGATCATACCGTCGGCGTGCCGCGCGTCATAGGCTGGATTCGACGAGGAGCCATCATGAGCGATCAGTTCACAACCCAGACCATCGGTGAGCTTGTCGCGGCCGATTTTCGCCGTGCCGAAGTGTTCGAGCGATTCGGCGTCGACTTTTGTTGCAGCGGCCGACGGCTGCTCGCAGACGCGTGTCGAGCCGCCGCGGCCGATCCGGCTCAGGTCATCCACGCACTCGAAACGCTCCCGGGGATGACAGTCACAGATGACGATGTGACGCGGTGGCCGATTCCACGATTGATCGACCATATCGTGTCCGTTCATCACACATACGTGCGATCGTCGATGCCAGCGATCTCGCAACACTTGTCCAAATTGATTAGCGTTCACGGCGCGCACCATCCTGAGATTTCGCGAGTCGGCGCGTACTTCAATCTGCTGTTCGCCGATCTTCAGCGACACATGCTGAAGGAGGAGCACGTGCTCTTCCCCTACGTGCGCGATCTCGTCATGCAGCAGGACACCTGTGCCGTGACACAGAGCCCGTTCGGAACTGTGGAGAACCCGATCCGAATGATGGAGCGGGAGCACGCGGAAGCGGGGGACGCCATGCGCATCATCCGGACATTAACCCGGGACTATACGACGCCGCAGGATGGGTGCACGACGTACGCGATCACGATGGCGGAGCTCCACTATTTCGAGCGCGATCTCCATCGTCATGTGCACCTGGAAAACAACGTGCTCTTCCCGGCGGCCGTTCGACTCGAGCGACAGATGGGCCGATCAATAGAAATGTGAAGCGACCTTGGACGACCTCTACCCCGGAACCCGACCCTGCCGCTGCAGCCACCACCGCATGCATTTGTGACCGAAGTCCACTGGCTCGCAGAACATCAGTGGACATCCGCCGACGATGCAGTCGATGCCGCTGGCGCGGCAGGCCCGAACCGCTTCCTCCGACACGCTTCCCTCGCCAAAGGATCGATGGAACCAGACGCGGCGAATGCTGCGTTCGGCGCATTCGCGTACGATCTGGCTCGCGACGGCTGCCGTCGTCGCGATCACGACACCGTCGACGGGCTCCGGGATGGACCGAAGGTCGCTGTAACAACGAACGCCCTCGAGCTGCGACGCGTGCGGGTTGACAGGAAACACGTCGTATCCGGACGCCTTGAGTTTTCGGAAGACGGCGTTCGCGGCCTGACCCGGCTGTCGCGAAACGCCCGCCACGGCAATCCTCCGGCCCTGAAGGAACGTCTTGACGGAATCAGGCATTCTCATTGGTGACTCCTGCGTCTCGCCATCGGCGACGCAAATGAAGTGCCCGAGTCAGACTCGAGCAGTTGTCGGATTTCCGGCGGCGACGGCTTGATTGCCGGGAATCCGGCGACGGAATCGCTCTGACGTTCGAGGCATACTGGCACCGATGACCAGCCCTGCGGACGTGGATGCGCATCTCGCTCGTCGACGCTGGGCGCGTCGAGCTCGACGCGCCGGTTGCGCGATATGTCGATTCGCTTCCCTATGGTCCGCACATCACGGTTCGGCAGCTCATTTCACACACGTCCGGAATTCCCGATCCGATTCCCCTGCGCTGGGTTCACCCAGCTGCGAGCCATGCGACCGTCGACGAGGCTGCCGCGCTCGCGACCGTTCTGCACGCGTATCCGCGGCTGTCGTTCGAACCGGGAACCAGGTACGCCTACTCGAACATTGGTACTGGCTGCTCGGAAAGATCCATGGAACGCGCGAGCAACGATTCGTTCATGAATCTCGTCAAGGGATTTCCACTGCCTCAACGGACCCGCGTTTGGCGGGCTCGTCGGATCAGCCAAAGCGTTCGGCAGGTTTCTCCGGGATCAATGTCGACCGCACTCAGTGCTCTTCAGCGACGCGACGCGACACGCGCGTTGTTCTATTCCCCACAGCGGACCACTGGTGGAACTGCGATTGCGATGACGCTGGGGTGGCACCTCGGCGATGGCTTCTTTTTCAAAGAGGGCGGCGGTGGAGGGTTCCACTGCATGATGCGCGTGTATTCGGTCCAGGGCATCGGCACCGTCGTCATGTGCAACGCCACGGGGTTTGACGTTCGGCGGTTCTTGAACGCCGCCGATCCGGCATTCGTGGCAGGGCGCCTGACGGACCAATGATTGCAACCGCTCTCTCCTCAAAGGGTGGAGGAAGGGAGGAGGGTCAGATGGTCAGACAGATTTGCGTCGGCCTCATCGTTCTCGGGGTGTCGGTCGGCACGGCCGCGGCCCAGGCCAAGATCGAGAAGGTGCCCATCAAGCCAACGCCGGCGTCGGACGCCAAGAAAATGTTCGATTCCTACTGTGCGGTCTGTCACGGGGCCGATGCCACAGGGAGCGGACCTGCGGCCGCCTCACTGAAGAAGGCGCCGGCAGATCTCACGCACATCAGCGCGAGGAACGGCGGCACCTTCCCGGCGGTCAAGGTCAAACGCTATATCGAGGGACTTGACGAAGTTTCGGCACACGGCACTCGCGACATGCCAATGTGGGGCGATCTCTTCAGATCGCTCAGTCGCGACGCCGCCGAGCTCCGGGTGCAGGCGCTGACCGATTACTTGAAATCGCTCCAGCAATAGGGCGGCGACCCGGGCGCGCGGGGTGTCCATCTGGCCCCCTCCTCACCTCGCGCGCCCGTGGTAGCGTCAGGGGCACATGACACGCCGCGAGCTCCTTGCGCTCACTTGCTGCTGGACGTCGGCCGGCGCCCGCGCGCTCTGCCAGCATCCAGGCATGCCGGCGGTCCAGCAGGCGCCACCGCCGGCGTTGACGCCAGCGGCCGGCGACGCCGACTTCACCCTGCGAATCAGCGACATCACGCTCGATCTCGCACCGCGTCGCTCGATCAGAACCCTCGCGTACAACGGCCAGGTGCCCGGGCCTCTCCTGCGCGCGCCACGCGGAAAGCCGATTTCCGTCGACGTCTTCAATGACACGCGCGAAGAGGAGATCGTTCACTGGCACGGCTTCCACATCGGACCAGAGGTGGATGGAGTCATTCGAAGAAGGCACACCGGGTGTTCCGCCGAATGGCCGACGTCGTTACACGTTTGTGCCCGATCCCGGCGGCACCCGCTGGTACCACAGTCACACGACGGCCGGTCGCAATCTCAGAAAGAGCACGTACAGCGGCCAGTTCGGCATGTTCATCATCGAGAGCGGTGAGAATCGCGTCACCTTCGATCGCGAAATCCCGTTACTGCTCCACGAATGGGATGCACATTTCACGACTGATGGGCCGATGGAGGTCGAGTACCACGTCTTCTCGATCAACGGGAAGATGCTCGGTGCCGGCGAACCCATCCGTGTCCGCCCGTCGGAACGTGTCCTTTTCCGCATCGTCAATGCCAGCGCGACACTGACTCATCGAATCGCCCTCCCGGGGCACACCTTCTACGTCACGGCTCTCGATGGCAATTCGGTACCGAACCCCGCGGGCGTATCGACGCTCGAACTCGCGCCCGGCGAACGTGTGGATGCCATCGTCGAAATGAATAGACCGGGCGTGTGGATCCTCGGCGAGACGCGCGCGGCTCGTCGAACCGCGGGGATGGGCATCGTCGTCGAGTATGCGGAGCGATCAGGTCCTCCCCTTTGGGAACCGCCGTCCGGGCGAGGCTGGAGTTACGCCGCGTTCGGCGGTCGCGAGCCGGTCTCCGAACCCGACGACCGGCTGACGCTCGCGTTCAAAGCGACCAGCGATGGCCATCACTGGACGATCAACGGCAAGTCCTACCCGCGGACGGATCCGATCCTCGTGAAGGCGAATCGTCGGTATCGCTTGAACTTCGACAATCAGAGCGCGGACGACCATCCGGTTCATCTCCACCGGCACACGTTCGAAGTCGTCCGCTTCGCAGGCGAACTCATGTCGGGTATCCGGAAGGACGTCGTGATCGTGCCGGCATGGAAGCAGGTCGAGGTGGACGTGCCGACGACACAGCCGGGCCTCACGCTGTTCCATTGCCATCAGCAATTCCATATGGACATGGGCTTCATGACGCTCATGAAGTACGTCTGAGGAATTCTCCGCAGTCAGCGTGAATTTTCCCACTGCGCCGTCAAAGTGAGGTTCTCGAGGCAGGGAATCAACTTTGCTTCCTCCAGAATATCGGCTCGAACCGAGCCGACGACGGGAGCGCGACATGCCCGAACGATACACAGCCACCGTTGATGGAAACGAAGCGGTCGCGTCCGTCGCGCATCGACTGAGCGAAGTCATCGCGATTTATCCGATCACACCGTCATCGGCCATGGGCGAGCTCTCCGACGAGTGGTCGGCCCAGGGCCGGGCCAACCTCTGGGGCCATGTGCCGGACGTCATCGAGATGCAGTCGGAGGCTGGAGCCGCGGGCGCGGTCCACGGCGCGCTGCAGGCGGGCGCGCTGTCGACGACGTTCACGGCGTCACAGGGCCTGCTCCTGATGATCCCCAACATGTTCAAGATTGCCGGCGAACTGACGCCGTTCACGATGCACGTGGCGGCCCGCACGATCGCGACGCACGCGCTGTCGATCTTCGGCGACCACTCGGACGTCATGGCGTGCCGTTCGACCGGATTTGCGATGCTCTCGGCGGCGTCCGTGCAGGAGGCACACGACTTCGCCGCCATCGCGCACGCCGCGACGCTCGAATCGCGCGTGCCGTTCCTGCATTTCTTCGACGGGTTCCGCACGTCACACGAGGTGTCGAAGATCGAGATGCTCGGCGACGACGACCTCCGGGCTCTAGTGGCCGACGAACAGATTGCGGCGCACCGGCAGCGGGCACTCACGCCGGACCATCCGGTCCTCCGCGGCACGGCCCAGAATCCGGACACCTACTTCCAGGCGCGCGAGGCGTGCAACGTGTACTACCAGGCGTGCCCGGAGATTGTGCAACGGGTGATGGCGGCGTTTGGCGCTCGAACCGGCCGCCGTTACCAGCTCTTCGAGTACGTGGGCCATCCACAGGCTGAGCGCGTCATCGTCATCATGGGATCCGGCGCAGAAACCGCCCACGAAACCATCGACCGGCTCACCGTTCGCGGCGAGAAGGTGGGGCTCCTGAAAGTTCGTCTGTTCCGCCCGTTCGCTTCGGCGAGCTTCGTCGACGCGTTGCCCACGACGGTTCGCGCGATCGCGGTGATGGACCGGACGAAGGAGCCTGGCGCCGCGGGCGAGCCGCTCTACCTCGACGTGCGTGCGGCGCTGGACGAGGCCCGCGACGAGCGGTCGTCCCGCTTCAAGAGCGAGCCCGTCGTCGTGGGCGGACGCTACGGCCTGTCGTCGAAGGAGTTCACGCCGGCGATGGTGCACGCGATCCTCGACAACCTGGCGCTGGACCGGCCGCGAAATCACTTCACGGTGGGTATCGTGGACGATGTCACCCATACCTCGCTTCGCCACGACGGTGCGCTCGATTCGGAGCCGGCGGACGTGACGACTGCGCTCTTCTACGGCCTGGGCTCCGATGGAACGGTGGGCGCCAACAAGAACTCGATCAAGATCATCGGCGAGGAGACGGACCGATATGTCCAGGCCTATTTCGTCTATGACTCGAAGAAGGCCGGCGCCACGACCGTGTCACATCTGCGCACGAGCCCGAGGCCGATTCGTTCACCGTACCTGATTTCGCAGGCCCGATTCGTCGCGTGCCACCAGTTCGAGTTCCTCGAACGGATCGACGTCCTCGAGCACGCGGCCGACGAGGCGGTCTTCCTGCTGAACGCGCCGTGCAACGCCGATGACGTCTGGGATCGTCTGCCCCGCGAAGTGCAGCAGCAGATCATCGACAAGCGCATCCGGCTGTTTGCGATTGACGCCTCGTCGGTTGCCAGGCGTGTCGGGATGGGCGGGCGCATCAACACGATCATGCAGACGTGCTTCTTCGCGATCTCCGGCGTCCTGCCCCGCGAGGAGGCCATCGCCCAGATCAAGCACGCGATCGAAAAGACTTACAGCAAACGAGGAGCGGAAGTCGTCAAGCGGAATTTCGAGGCCGTCGACGCCACACTCGCTGAGCTGCACGAGGTGACGGTACCGGCCGGCGTCACATCGACAGTCGGACGGCCGCCGCTGGTGTCGGCCCAAGCGCCTGATTTCGTTCAGCGGATGACGGCAGTGCTGCTCGCGGGCAAGGGCGACCTGCTGCCGGTCAGTGCCTTCCCCGTCGACGGCACGTGGCCGCTCGGAACGAGCAAGTGGGAAAAGCGCAACCTCGCGCTCGAGATCCCCGTCTGGGACGCCGGCATCTGCATTCAGTGCAACCAGTGCGCGCTGGTGTGTCCGCACGCCGCGATTCGCGCGAAGGTGTACGATCCGGCCGCGCTGGCCGGCGCTCCGGCGACGTTCAAGAGCGTCCCTTACAAGGGACTCGAATTCAAAGCGCACCACTACACGATTCAAGTGGCACCTGAAGATTGCACCGGCTGCGATCTTTGCGTGAACGTGTGTCCGGCCCGGGATCGAACCAATCCGCGGCACAAAGCGATCGACATGCACGCACAGGCACCGCTTCGTGACGCCGAGCGCGACAACTACGCATTCTTCCTCGACATCCCGGATCCGACACGCGCGGATGTGCCGAAGCTGGATCACAAGACGTCGCAGTTTCTCGAACCCCTGTTCGAGTACTCGGGCGCCTGTGCCGGCTGCGGCGAAACGCCGTACATCAAGCTGCTGACGCAGCTGTTCGGCGATCGCGCGATCGTGGCCAACGCGACGGGATGCTCATCGATCTACGGTGGCAATCTGCCGACCACGCCCTACACGACGAACCGTTCCGGGCGCGGTCCCGCGTGGTCGAACTCGCTGTTCGAAGACAACGCCGAATTCGGACTCGGTCTACGGCTGGCCGTCGACAACCACGAGCAGGCGGCGCGCGCGCTGGTGCGAGAGTTGCGAGAACCGATCGGCGAAGGGCTCGCCGATGCGATTCTCGCCGCGGACCAGTCGACCGAGACCGGCATTCGCGCGCAGCGCGAGCGCGTGCTCGCGGCTCGTCAGGCGCTGGCTCGTGTAAGCCTGCCGGAGGCCAGACGCCTCGAGACGCTCGTCGATTATCTCGTCACAAAGAGCATCTGGCTGGTCGGCGGCGACGGCTGGGCGTACGACATCGGCTACGGCGGACTCGACCACGTGCTCGCGAGCGGACGCAACGTGAACGTCCTGGTGCTCGACACGGAGGTGTACTCGAACACCGGCGGGCAGCAGTCCAAGGCGACCCCGGCGGGGGCCGTCGCCAAGTTCGCGTCGGCCGGCAAGACATCGCCAAAGAAGGACCTCGGCCTGCTGGCCAATTCGTACGGGCACGTCTACGTCGCGCGCGTGGCGTTCGGGGCAAGAATGAGTCAGACCGTCCAGGCGTTTCTCGAAGCCGAGGCGTACCCGGGGGCGTCGCTCATCATCGCGTACAGCCACTGCATCGCGCACGGCTACGACATGGCGCAGGGCGCCACGCAGCAGAAGCTGGCCGTTGACTCGGGGGTCTGGCCGCTGTTCCGCTTCGACCCGCGGCGCGCCGCCAAAGGCGAGCCGCCGCTCCATCTCGACTACGGACCGCCGAAGCCGCTCGTCGCCGAGTACATGCGCAACGAGTCGCGGTTCCGGGTGGTCGAGCGTACCGATCCGGCGCGCTTCAAGATGTTCCTCACCGAGGCCCAGGACGCGGCGCGACGACGATATTCACTGTATCAGCAGCTGGCGGGCATCAAGGTTCCTGTCGAAGGACGCGAGGAGCGATCATGAATCTCACGACGGAATACCTCGGCATGACGCTTCCCAATCCGATCGTCGTCGGCGCCTCACCGCTCTCCGACGACCTCGACACCGTGAAGCGCCTCGAAGATGCCGGCGCCGCCGCGATCGTCCTGCGCTCGCTGTTCGAAGAGCAGATTGCGCGCGAACAGATGGCGGAGTTCGTCCACCTCGACGGTCACGGCGAATCGTTCGCGGAAGCCGGAAGTTTCTTTCCAAGTCCTCACGCCTTCGCGCTGGGCCCGCATGGATACCTCGAGCATCTCCGGAAAGTGAAGCATGCGGTCCGCATTCCGGTCATCGCGTCGCTCAATGGATCGTCACCTGGCGGATGGATCGAGTACGCTCGGCTGATGGCCGAAGCCGGCGCAAACGCACTCGAGCTGAACCTCTATCGCATCTCGGGTGATCCGGATCTCGACGCCGCCTCAATCGAACGCACGTCGATTCGAAACAGTCAGGACTGTCCGTGAATCCGTCACGATACCGGTGGCGGTCAAGCTCTCGCCGTTCTACACGGCGTTCGCGCACGTGGCGCGGGAGTTCGACCGGGCCTACGCCGACGGCCTGGTCCTCTTCAACAGGTTCTATCAGCCCGACATCGACGTCGAGGAACTGACGGCCACACGATCGCTGCACCTGTCGGACTCGTCCGAGCTGCGGCTGCGCCTGCATTGGATCGCCATGCTCGCCGGACGCGTGCGAGCCTCGCTCGCGGTCACGGGTGGCGTGCACACCGCGCTCGACGTCGTGAAGGCGACGATGGCGGGCGCGCACGTCACGCAGATGGTCTCCGCGCTGCTGATGCGCGGCCCCGGGCATGTGCGCGCGGTGCTCCACGACCTCGAGCGGTGGCTCGTCGAACACGAGTGGGAATCGCTGGCCGCCATGCGAGGCAACATGAGCTTCTCGAAGGTCCCCGACCCGGACGCGTACGAGCGCGCCAACTACATGCTCATGCTGCAAAGCTGGCGCGGAGTGGGATGACGACCGCTGAGCTCGTCGGCATCCTGATCGCTTCGCTCGGCGGTGCGGCCGTCGGTCTCGAACGTCAGTGGTCTGGACATGCCGAGGGTCCGGATGCGCGCTTCGCCGGCATCAGGACGTTCACGATGCTCGGCGCGGTCGGCGGCTTCAGCGGGTGGCTCTGGACGGCGGGCATCACGACCCCGGCCGCGATTCTCTTTGGCGGAGCCGTCGCGATCGTCGCGGCCGCATACGTCGCCGGCAGCCGTCGTGACATCGACGGCACGACGGAAGTAGCCGCCCTCGTCGTGCTGGCAGCGGGCCTTCTCGCGGGAATCGGAGCGGTCACATTCGCGAGCGGCATCGTGGCGATCACGACCTTGCTCCTCATCGAGAAGTCGAGACTGCACGCCCTGGTCCAGCACATCGACGATGTGGGGCTGCGGTCGGGCGTTCGGTTCGCCGTCATGGCGCTCGTGGTGCTGCCATTGCTGCCGGAGGGCCCGTTCGGGCCGCTCGGGGGCTTCCGACCCCGGCAGCTCTGGGCGCTGGTGCTGTTCTTTTCGGGTCTGAGCTTCGCGGGCTACCTGGCGCGTCGACTCATCGGTCCCGGTCGCGGATACCTGGTGACGGGACTGCTCGGCGGGCTGATTTCGTCGACCAACGTCACGTTCACCTTCGCACGCACGAGTCGGACGAAAGGGGCGCCGGACTCGGCGCTCGCCTTTGGCGCGGTGGGCGCGAGCGCGATGCTGTTTCCGCGAGTGCTCATTGCGACCGCGATCCTGAACCCCGCGGTCGTGGGCCCGCTCGTTCGCTACGTCGCGGCACCTGCGCTCCTGGCCGCGCTCGCGGCGGCGGCCGGCGCGCGCACATCGCCGCCGGCGAGCGGACGCGAAGTGCTGCCGGGCAATCCGCTGCAACTGGCGGCCGCACTGCAGATGGCCCTCCTGTTTCAAGGCGTGCTGATGGCGGTGTACCTCGCTCGTGATCTCTGGGGTGTTTCCGGTGTGTTTACGTCGGCGGCTGTGCTCGGCCTGTCCGACGTGGACGCGCTCACGGTATCGATGGCGAGAAACGTGGCGGAGAGAACTTCGCCGGCCATTGCCGCCACCGCGATCGCCGTCGGGATATTGTCCAACACCGGCATGAAGATCGCACTGGCACTGTTCTTCGGCAGCCCCGCATTCAAGGTGATCGCAGGCGGTGCGCTGACCCTGATGTTCGCGGCGCTCGCCGCAGCGCTGGCACTTCCATTGCTCTGAAGAAGGGGGAGGTCGTGATGCGACATTCCGAGCGTCATCGGAGCGATCGTATCGGCTGGCTCCGCGCGGCCGTGCTCGGGGCCAACGACGGGATCGTGTCGACGGCAAGCCTCGTCGTCGGCGTCGCGGCCGCGGCCGCGACTCGTCACGAAGTCCTCGTGGCCGGCGTGGCGGGGCTCGTGGCCGGTGCGCTGTCGATGGCGGCCGGAGAATATGTGTCGGTCAGCTCGCAGGCGGACACCGAGCAGGCGGATCTCGGACGCGAGCGAAACGAACTCGCGACGCAGCCCGAAGCCGAGGAGGACGAGCTGACCGGGATCTACGTCAGCCGCGGCCTCGACCCCGATCTCGCGCGGACCGTCGCGCGAAAGCTGATGGTGAAAGATGCGCTCGTCGCGCATGCGCGCGACGAACTCGGCCTGACCGCGGAGCTGGCTGCGCGTCCGTTGCAGGCCGCGCTGGCGTCGGCGGTGACCTTCTCGATCGGCGCAGGCGTTCCGGTTCTGATGATCCTGTTCGCGCCGCTGGGCACGCTGGCGCTCACCGTGTCGGGCGTCTCGATACTGTGCCTCGTGGCGCTCGGCACAATCGCCGCGCGAACCGGGGGCGCACCTGTGGTGGCCAGCGCTGCGCGCGTCGCATTCTGGGGAGCGCTGGCCATGGCGGTGACGGCTGGCGTCGGCAAGCTTTTCGGGACGACCGTGGGGTAAAAGAGGAGGCGCTAGCGAGCCGGATACGGCGTCGTGGCGCCGGTGCGGTGATTGGTCACCGCGAACGAGCCGTCCTCGCGCGCGCGGATCACGATCCAGTTTGCGGTGGCCTCGCTCAGATTGGCGATCCGTTCATCCACGAAATTCACCGCCCCTGGGACCTCCGAGCGGTGCAACTGCCACGTGTCGGTGCCCGACAGGGTGTGCAGTGTCTTCAGCGTCTCCGAGGCGCCGCCTTTACGCGCGCCGTTGTTCAGAATCGCCACCCGTGGTCTGACCGCCGCGAACATCGAGGGATCCGAAGCGTCGGCGCCGCCATGATGCGCGACCAGATACACATCGACGAGGCCGAGCTGATCCGAGGGACACGCGAGGCTGTAGAGCGGCGCGCCGGTGAGATCGCCGACGTCGAGAAACCGGAACTTGCCAAACTGCAACATGACGCCCGTGGAACGCGGGTTTTCGGTGACCTCCTGTGCCGGAATGCCCGGTGGCGAACAGGTGGGGTTCGCGCCAGTCGCTGCGCCTACGAGCGCGCCCGCGATCGTCGCGCCCGCAGTGCTCACCACGGTGGCGTCCATTCCGTTCAGCGGCAGCCGATCCCCTGGCTTCGGTTCGAGGTGGCGCCCTTTCGCGCGCACCGCCGCGTACGCCCGGTGCATCGCGAAGGTTCCCGCGACGCTCTCAGCTTGGTCTGTCACGCCGCCGTGATCGATGAACGCGTCGATCGGCATCAGCTGCGCCAACTCGGGCACGCCGCCCACGTGGTCGCCGTGAAAATGCGTGACGAGCAGGTAGTCGATCCGCGACACCCCGGCGCGCTTCGCCACTTCGAGAATGCGCTGCGGGTCACGCGCGCTGGTCGGGTCGCCGGGCCGGGAATCGAACGTGCCGGTGCTCGGGAAACCGGCGTCGATGAGCAGCGTTTGACCGGCAGGGGTGACCACGAGAGTGGACTGCCCGCCCTCGACGTCGATGAAGTAGATGTCGAGCGTCCGTGCGGCCGGCGCCTGCGCGGTGGCGCCAGGTGGCGCGATCGCCAGGGCAAGCACAAGAATGATCGGCTTCACGCGAATTAACAGGGGTGCAGGAAGGCTGACTCATTATCCCTCACGTTCCGTTGCTGCTCAAGACTGTTTCTTGCCTACCCGCGCCTGTATCATCTCCGGTCCCATGCCGAAATCGACTCGTCGTGGCCGTCGCGCGACAGAGAAAGCTCTGCGCCGCACCCGCAACGAACGCGGGCTCCTCGAACGTATTCTGGATACGCCGCACCTTGCGCGCATCGTCCCTCAGCTTCCGCCAGAGGTGCTTCACCGCGTGATTCAGACCTGCGGCCTCGAGGACTGCGGCGAGCTCGTCGCGCTGGCGACCCCCGACCAACTGGTGCGCGTCCTCGATCTCGATTTGTGGCGCAGCGACCGGCCGGGCCTCGACGAACACCTGGACGTCGAACGTTTCGGCGTGTGGCTCGAGGTGCTGATGGAAGCGGGCGCCAGCGAGGCGGCCCGGAAGATCGTCGATATGAACGTCGCTCTCGTAGTCGCTGCGCTCGCGCGGCATGTGCTCGTCGTCGATCGCGCCGCAGTAACGCCTTATACGACGACGGATGGAGAGGTCATCGCGCCAAGCCATCGCATGAGCGGGGGGCCTCATTGCGAGGTCGGCACCTACGTCGTCGAGGCCAGGCGCACCGGCTCGTGGGACGCCATCGCCGCGCTGCTGCTGGCCCTCGCCGCAGAGCATCCCGACTACTTCCATCGCGTGATGCGCGGCTGCCGGAGTCTGTCGAACTCCGGGGCCGAAGTCGACGGATTGCACGACGTGCTGGCCGACCGCGAGCAGGACATGTTCGACCTGGCGTCTGGCCGCGAACAACGCCGGGAGAAAAGCGGGTACGTTACGCCTGCTCAGGCCCGCGCATTTCTCAAGATGGCTCGACAAGTGCCACTCGGGCACAAAGCGATGCCACCACCCAATCCAATCGCCACGGCGTCTTTCCGAGCCGTCGAATGGACGCAGCCAGTAGACGAAAATGCGCCAGCCCCCGGGGTGGACGCACTTGCGTTGCTCGATTCACTCCGAGAGGCCGGTGTGCTTCCGGAGCCGCCTCGAGCGCTCCTCAATGGACCACAAGGTTCCGCACCGCGCCTCGCGAGGATCTACGCGCACATGGAGTCCGCGAACGACCGCGGAGCGGCCGTCTGTTCGGCCATGACCGAGGAGTTGGCCTATCTTGCGAACGCGATGGTGGCCGGGTGCTCCATTCAGACGCGACCCTTCACCGAGCGAGAGGCGTCGGAAGCCGTCGTCGCCGTGTGCAACCTGGGACTGGAAAACTGGCCTCGCCACTGGCCGGCCGACAAGGATCTTGTCAGCGTTTTTCAGGTCGGGTGGACAGTCCTCCATGACGAGGTCTGCATGTACACCGCAGAGCACCTGATCGGCGTTCTGACGGACCTGAAATGTGACGACCGCGAAATCCGATCGGGACTTGACGCACTACGCGTCGGTCTGACGAAGCAGTGGCGGGCCGGAACGCCGTGGCGTGCACGAGACGCGCTGGATGTGGTGGCGCTCCTGGATATGCCGGCCTGGGCGGCCCTCCTTGGACTGATGGACGAGTGCCCGGTGGTACACGCAGCCATTCATGCGTCGCGCGATACGCGGACGCTGGCCGTCAGCGCATCCGCCTTCGAGTTCATTTCTGAAAACAGTCAGATTGCGACGATTCGCGAGTTCATGCGGTCGTTGCCGGAAACGCTGCGCGGTTAGCCCTTGGAGAGTCAGTCTCGATTGGCGGAGTCGTAGTGGGAAAACTCCACGACGACGAGGAAGAGCAAGACCGCGACAGTCCCGACAGTGACGAAGATCATCTAGTGCAACTACCTTCCTAGACTGGTGTCGCTGGACGACCGAACGTTTCAAGTCGGTCTGCAAGGCTTCGTCACGACCGTGCCCCTTTTCGTGCTACAAGGTTTGAGATGAGGCTCGTCTCAATCAACGTCGGGATCCCGCGCGACGTGATGTGGCACGGGAGGGAGGTAACCACAGCCATCTACAAGGAGCCAGTGCACGGCCGCGTCATGTTGCGCACGCTGAATCTGGACGGCGACCGGCAGGCGGACCTCAGCGTTCACGGGGGGGAGTTCAAGGCCGTGTACTGCTATCCGCTCGAACACTACGACTACTGGAGGGCGGAGTTATCCGGGCGCGAGCTGCCGCTCGCCATTTTCGGCGAGAACTTCACCACCGAGGGTTTGTTCGAAGACTCCGTTCACCTTGGCGACCAGTTCTCGATCGGCTCCGCGCAGGTCGTCGTCACGCAACCGCGGCTCCCCTGTTACAAGCTCGGTGTGAGATTCCAGTCCGACGACATGGTCAGGCGATTCCTGGCAAGCGGCCGGACAGGCTTCTACCTCGCCGTCACGCGCGAGGGGGACGTCGGTGCCGGTGACGAGATCACACCGATCGCGCGCGACGAACACGCCGTGTCGGTCGCTGACATCACCCGGCTTTATGTCGCGAAAGCGTACAACGACGATGACGTGCACGTTCTGCGTCGCGCGTTGCGAGTGGCCGAGTTCCCCGAGAGCTGGAAGGCGTACTTTCGGGAGCGGCTTCAGAATGTGAAGGTCTAAGGTGGCTCCTCTCTCTGCCGTGCTGCCAGGGACATGGCAGCTCCTGTCTCGAATTGACGTCACGGCCTCCGGCGAGCGGCGGCCCGAGCCGTCGCTTGGCGAAGCCCCTGATGCGCTGCTCATCTACGACCGGAGTGGCCACTTTGCCGCCCAGTTCATGCGGCGCGATCGATCCGTGGAAGTGCCGGACGGCCCAGGCGGCGCGAAGAACAACAGCCGGGCGCAGGGTGGCTACGACGCCTACTTCGGCACCTACACGATCGACGACGAGAAGAGCACGGTCACTCAACACTTGGTCGGTGCGCTCTCCCGCGAGAATGTTGGAGCCGTGCTCACCCGGACCATGGACGTACAAGGCGACACACTGATCATCAAGCTGGAAACCACGGCTGCCGACGGAACAGCGGTGACTCGCACGCTCACCTGGCAGAGAGTCGGCTAGGACTATCGCGCCGGTGGCGGACCAGACAGGCTTCGATTCAGCCACGCCGCCAGCCGCAGGCCGCCCCGTGCCAAACGCGCATCGACCACGGGAATCTCCGCGCGGTAGTAGTCTTCGTCGACAACGCTCTGGGGCCGTAAGAGCGCCACCTTCGCCAGAGCGTGTGACTCCATGGCCCATTCGGAGGGCGATCCGACAGCCAGGGCATCCAGACTGCCGCGCTTGATCTGCCGTTCGAGTTCCGCAAGGTACTGCTGATCGGTCAGTCGACGATGAGCGATGAGCGCCGTATCCCAGATGCCGTGCAGATTGCACGGATGGGGAGTGCCGTCGTCGTAGCTGCAGGTGGCGGATCCAAACGCCGAGACGGGAATGCCGTTGCCGCCGCGCTCGACACCAAGCGCATGGAAGGGCTGGTGCAGGTCGCCGATCAGGTGCACGAGGAACTTGAGCGCGATGGCCCGGTCTGCGCGATCCAGCGACGGATCTGCCAGGCGTTTCTGGTTGTAGAGGATCCGGTCCACCGCGCAATCACGCCACGCGTCCCCTCGAGCGCCTGGGAGAACCCCTGGCTGCCGCGGGCAATCACGGTCACGGTCGTAATGGGTCGCGTCGAGCGGGATGTTGATGTAGTGCCAGAAGGCCGTCTGGTTGTTCCCCTCCAAGTACCGGTCAGCCCACACCGAGACATCAGCCAGGCTCTCGTTCCCGAGCAGCCAGGAGACATTCTGGTGCGCCATCGGCGTCAGGTGGTTCGTGGCCAGCAATGCCACGAGTCGGTGTCCCTGTGGGCTCCACGCCCCAACCGTCGCCGCGCCTGCGCTCGCGAACAGCAACAGCGCGGCACATTGCAGGAGTCTTGCGCTCCGACGGGTCATGGAAGAGATTTATCCACGACCCACGTCGTCATGCACCGCTTGTTCTGCACGTTCGTCGTCTTGATCGGATCCGCGAGCGTGCCGCCAAGCGTCGAGGTCAGCGTCAAGAGCATTCGTTCATCGGCGAGGAAACGGTCCGAGCCGTCGGGCAGACGCATGCGGCCGGTCGTCGACGGCAGGTAAGGCTCCAGGCCGATGCTCGTCGCCAGACGGGTGAACAACAGGCCTCCCGGCGCCAACACGCGCCACATCTCGTCGATCATCCCCGTGAACTCCCGCTCGTCGCGCGCGAAGTGCAGAACCGCACTGCAGATGACCGCGTCGGTCGAGCCGTCCTCCCACGGAAGGGAATCCAGAGAGCCGCAATGAATCTGGTCGAGCGGCAACGCCGGATTCAACGCCTCCACGAGCTGACGGACCGAGCCAATCGCCACCGCGTCGGCGTCCACGGCTCGCACATCGAAGCCGCGCCGCAGGAAGAAGGGAAGGTTACGGCCCATCCCGCAGCCCGCGTCGAGTCACTCGCTGACGATGGTCGAATCGACCGCGGAGGAGTTGATCGAACAGATAGATGTCGATTTCGCCGAATTCCATGCGTAAGGCGGCAGACACCCCGGAAGGCATGCCGCGATGATACTGCTGCTAGCGGCTTCCGGCCGCAGGTGGAGGATGAGTGCGCCACAGAATCAGACTGAAGCCGAAGCGCGGCGCGACGAACGCCACGAGCATCGCGGTCGTGAAGATCGCAAGGACCACGAGCGACGGGAGAGGACGCGAGTCTGGTGCGGGCGATCCACATCAATCTCAGCGTCAGAGGACCGACGAACCGCATCAGGTAATGGGGGTTGATCCAGATCGCCGCCGGCCGACTGTCATGAACAAACCGCCTTCGCGGCCGAGCGTCCAGATCCACCCGACCTGCGCGATCCATTCTTCGAGCGCCCAGTCGTCCACCGTGCGGGCGAAGAGATCGTCGGACTCGTCGTCGAGCACCGTGCTCGGGAACGTCCGGAGGTATCGACGTCATTGTCAGTAAACCAATGTTTGATCTCGGCGACGGTGTGGCGGTGTTCCTCTGGATGCTGATACTGATCGCGGAGCCAGGCCTCGCGTCGCGCCGGTTCGTGCCGCCGATCGCGTAAGACGGGATCGAAGGGCACGATCCGAAATCGCGTCAACCGTGCGACAACCCGGCGGAGGCGGAGCGGCACACGCGCGACCGCGTTGTAGACGCCGACGACGACGATGCCGCCAGGGTGGGCCAGCTGAGCCAGGATGCCGAAAGCCGTTCGAGGATTCGCCGTGTGATGCAGCACGCCCGAGGCATACACGACGTCGAAGGCGCCCGGTTTGAGCGGCGGGCGATGCAGATCGGCCTCGACGAACTGCACCCGGTCGATCCCGTACCGCCGTGCGGCGTCGGCGCCGAGCGTGAGGGCTGCGCGGGATAGATCCATCGCTACGATCGTGCGATTCGCGCGAGCGAGGTACAACGACATCTGACCGGTTCCGCAGCCGATTTCGGCGACGCATGCGTCTGCGGGAATTGCGCGATCGAGCAGCTGCGCGAAGCGACTCCGTTCGGCTCGCGCCCGCAGGGCCGACAGGGTATCGCGCGGCGGATAGCCAGGAAATGGTGCGCGATCGTAGAACCGTCGCACGGCCTCGGTTTGCGGATCGCCGGTCGAACGAAAATTCGGGATGCGGTTCGGCGCGCCAAAGCGTGTGCCGCAGGCAACGCACGTCCACTCGGCAGACAGCTCGCCGCGGCACCCCGGACACACGAGCAGCGTGCGGGTGTTCACATGGTCAGAAGATCGCGTAGATGAACGGCGCGAGCGCCTCGACAGCGGTCGCGAAAATGAGCACGAGGCCGAAGACGCACAGAAACACGGCCAGCGGCAGGAGCCATCGTTGTCCCGACTCACCTCGCCACAAGCCGCGCGATAGGTCGGCGATCGATCCGCCGGCGCTCGCGATCATGATCAGGCGACGGTGGAGGCCGCCACGCTGCTTGAGGACCATGCGCCCGACTCCTTCAGTGGTGGCGCCGCCGCAGCGGCGCGTTTCGTCACGACCGTGGACCCGGCGACCAGCACGTCGATCCCGCATCGCCGGAAGGTCATATAGCCTTCGACCGCGTGCGTGACGATCGGCTCGCCGGCGACGTTGAACGAGGTGTTCAACAGGACGGGAATGCCGGTGCGGCGGCCGTACGCGTCGAGCAGCGCGTGCAGCCGCGGCGCCATGTCTCGCTCGAGCACCTGCACGCGTGCGGAGCCGTCCACGTGCGTGACTGCGGCAAGCATGCGATCGCCACTCCGGTCGAACCGGAAAGACACCGGCCATGTAGCGACCGAGCCGCGCGCCGCCGGGCGGCAGATCGAAAAAGCGGTCCGCCGCCTCGCTCGACACGATCGGCGCGAACGGCCGGAACTCCTCGCGCCGCTTGATGTCGCGGTTGAGTCGATCGCGAATCTCCACGCTGTGCGGTGCGGCGAGGATGCTCCGGTGCCCGAGCGCGCGCGGACCGAATTCGCACGCGCCATCCATCCATCCGACGACCCGGCCGGCGGCGAGATCATCGGCGACGCGCTCCACGAGCGTCGGGTCGTCGAGCTCCTCCATGTGTCTGACCGTCTTCGCGCGCCGCGCGTGCGAGTTGCTGGGCGTCGACCGACGGACCCCAGAACGGATGGTCCGGCACCTCGCGATCCGGGTTGCCGAAATAGACCCGATCCGCGTATAGCGCAGCGCCGAGTGCGCAGCCCGCATCACCCGGCGCGCATGGCACGAACACACGGTCGAAGCCAGACTCAGCGAGGAGGCGCGCGTTGGCCACGCCATTGAGGGCAACGCCGCCCCCAAAACACAGATCGGGCAGGCCGGTTTCACGACGGAGCTGCGCGGCGACGTCGACCAGGATGTCCTCGAGCATACGCTGCACGCTCGCCGCGCATTCGGCGAAGCGGCGGCCCTCGGACGACTCGAGATCGATCGGATCGTGGGGATGCCGAGGCGGCCCGAACAGATCGACAAACTTCGAGGAATACGGACCGATCGGCCGTCGTCTGAAACTCGAAGAACTCAGGCACGAGCGCAAACCCGCCGTCTGGCAAACGGCGAATGACTCTGCGCACCTGCTCCATCATCGACGGTCGACCGAACGCAGCGAGCCCCATCACCTTGTACTCGTCCTCGTTGACTTTGAATCCAAGATACGCCGTGAAGGTCGAATACAGCATCCCGAGCGAATGCGGAAATCGCACCTCGCGGCGCAGCGTGATCTCGGCGCGTCCGTCCGGCTGGCGGTCACCTTGCCCTGCGGTCATCGTGGCCCATTCGCCGACGCCGTCGGCGGTCAGGATCGCCGCGCGTCGTGTCGGTGCGGTGAAGAACGCGGCGGCCGCATGCGAGACGTGATGATCGGTAAACAGAATCTTCTGTCGCGGCACGCCGAGGTGAGACGAGATGATCCCGCGCACCCAGACCTTTTCTCCCAGAGTGTTCTTGATGGCGTGCGGAAACGAGCGCCACGATCGCGGGAACGCGCGCAGAGCAGACGTCAGAATCCGCTCGAACTTCAACATCGGCCGCTCGTAGAACACGACCGCGTCGAGATCGGAAGGCTCGAGACGTGCGTGTTCGAGGCACCAGTCGATGGCACCGATGGGGAATCCGGCGTCGTTCTTGCGGCGCGATATCCGTTCCTCTTGAACGGCGCAGACCGGCACGCCGTCGACGACGAGCGCAGCGGCCGAATCGTGATAGTGGGCGGAAATACCGAGAATCTTCATCTCAGGTACTGACTCCGCGGTGTCGTCTGTCGCTCACGCGAGATCGGGATCCATCCGATCGGTTCGCCCCGCTCGCTGCGCTTGGCGAGCCACGCGAAGGGCGGCAGCAGGACGAAGTACATGCCGGTCAGGATGACGCCCCCGAACAGAGCCGCGATTCCCGCCGCCACGCGCAGATATCGATTCCACAGGCGCCGGGCGCGCGCATGCCAGACGTGCCGGCGATAAGACTGCGGCGAGATACGCGTCAGCTGGGTGTAGGTGTAATTCATGTGGAAGACTTCGTCCCGCAGGATTTCCTCGAAAATCGCCCGCGTGTGAGGATCGTCGTCGACCAGCTGGCGATACAGTGCAAATCGGCCGGCCGCCGCTTTCTCCGCGACGTGGAGGAACGCGAGCAGCCGGTGATCCGGTTCGCCGTCGATACGAAGATCATCGAGACCGTGGCCGCCCGGCAGCGGGTTGCCGTCAAGAAGCAGCGAGCGGGCGGAACCCCTGGCGCGCAGCAGAGCGGCACCGCGCTCGCGAAACAGGTCCCCGTGGCGCAACTCGTCGATGGCGTGTTCGAGATAGAGCCGCCGCAACAGCGGATCTGGCGTGACTTCGGCAGCGCGCAGAATGTCGCGTCCGCCATCGGTCTCGACGTCGGCAAACGTGAGGAGCTTTCTCAACCGCCGATCGACGTCGCCCCAGACCCACTGATGGACCGGACGCATCAGCCGGTCCAGCGACGACATGCCTGTCATGCCAGGCATGTCACTCCCCGACCGATTAGCATAGGTGCCGTCACATGCTCGAAGTCGCCATGGCCGGCGTCGGGGTCGCCCTCGTCATTGCCGCGCTCGCCGCGAATCAGGCTTGGCTGGACCGCCACTTCCTGCCGTCGTTCTTCGTCCCGCGACACTGGTACGTCCTGATCGAATCGATCGTTCGCGCCGTCGTCGCCGCGGCGGGTGTCCTGCTCGTGCTCGGACGAGCGCGCCTGGCGCGGCGCATGACGCGCGCACCGCGAACCGCTCTGCAGATCGTTGTCGCCGCCGCACTGGCGATCATCGCGAGCGATTTCACTCTGCGCTGGGTCCACCTGCGGCCCACCGAATGGCTCGTGGCGGACGAAGAACCGCGACGACAACCCGATCCGCAACTTGGTTGGGTGCTCGCGCCAGCGCGTACCGGCCGCAGCGTCATTGGCGGACGAACGATCGAGTACGCCATCGACCGAGCCGGATACCGCGTGCGCCGCGCCGACGAAGCCGTCGATCCCGACCAGCCGGCGATTGTGTTCACGGGAGAGTCTGTGATGTTCGGCGAAGGCCTCACGTGGGATGAATCGATCCCGGCCAGAGTCGGCGCGACGCTCCGTATCCAGAGCGCGAACCTCGCGGTCCATGGCTACAGCAACGACCAAATGTATTTGCGGCTCGAGCGCGAGTTGCCGCGATTTCGTCAGCCGGTGGCGGTGGTGTCGATTTTCATGACCGAGTTGTTCGGACGGAACCTGGACGACGACCGGCCGCACCTCGCGCCTGGACTCGTCTGGCAGCCCGCCGAGCGTGCGTCGCGATTGATGTCGCTCGCAGCTCTGCTGGTGCCCTATCGTCGCGACCACACCGTTGAACAAGGTCTGCAGCTGACACGCGATGTGTTTCGGGCAACCGTGCAGTTGGCAAAAGTCCGCGGCGCGGTCCCACTCATCGTGACGCCGCAGTTCGGCGGCGAGGACGAAGTCGAGCGCATGATTTCGGGAGGGGATCTTCGCCGATGACCTGCCGCAACTCGTGGTTCCTCTTGACGCGGGCTGGCGCTTGCCATGGGATCGGCATCCGAACGCTCGCGCCGCGCAAGCCATCGCGGCGGCGATTGCCGCCCGCTTGCCGCCGCCTTAGCCAATCCATCATCCTCGTCCCAATCTTGCAATCTGAAGTCCGTGAAGTGGGCTACCCGTGCAATAAGAACAACATGTCTGCGATCTTAGAGGTTGTTCTGGGAAGGGACGAGGCACATAGTTGAGTTTGAGTTCGCATGTGAGACGCGCCGAAAGTCTCCGGCGCTTACGAATCTCGAAACAGCGCACGCCACCAGCCCGTTGCATCCGGCACAAATCATCCCGAGATCGCAGGATCGGGCGCGTGGATGAAGAGTTGCAGCTCACGGTGCGAGCGTTCACGCAATGGCCCAGCCAGCAGCCAACCCCGACAGTAGTCGCCTGCCGATGGCCGCGACGGCCTCAATCATCCCGCCGTACACGCACACGCGCGGCTTGGCGACAGCAGTCCTCGCGATCTTATTACTCAACTCGATCGGACTGACCGCCCTGAATCACACCTATCGCGTGGATCCCGCGAAGAGCCATGCGACCATCCACGTCGGCAAGGCTGGCGCTTTCAGTTTTCTTGCAGGTCACACGCACGACGTGATCGGCCCGATTGAAAGCGGCTCGGTCGACGTCGATATCGAAGCCCTGTCCCGATCGCGCGTCCGGATCGTCATCGCCGCACCGACGCTCCAGGTGTCGGCCGAGCGTGAGCCTCGAGGCGACGCCCCGAAGGTGCAGGAGGCGATGGACAGCGACAAAGTGCTCGACGTCGCACGTCATCCGCGGATCTCGTACGAGAGCACGTCGGTGTCGGTGAAGCAACGTCGAGGCGATCGGATCGATCTCGTCGTCGGGGGTCGACTCACGATCCGCGATGTCAGTCAGCCGGTCACGGTTCCAGTCAGTGTGGAACTGAGGGAAGACGGTCTCACGGCGAACGGACGCTTCGCCATCGCACAGTCTGCGTTCGGCATCAAGCCGATCTCCGTAGGCGGAGTCGTGGCGGTCAAAGACATGCTCGACATCGAGTTCTCGATTTCGGCAAACCGATAGCCGCCGACCATCGGCAGTCTGTGCCGATGGTGCCATGTGCTTCCCGGCGACAAGCCGTCGGTGACCATCTCGCGGTCTTTGAGCGGCCTTCAGAGAGAGCGTGGTTTTCCAGTTGTTGCTCGAAGCCTGAGACGCTCGCGCGCGTGCGGCGCCAGTGCGGCGATGCCGGCGGCGTACGAACGCCGGTGCTCCTGCGTCCACGGCGGGCCGGCGGGCCGGCCGGTGCGATTGACGAACTCCTCGATTTCGGCAGGTGTCACAGCGAGCTGCTGCGCGGCCCGCGCGGATTCCTGGCCACGGCGGCACAGATGCACCTCGAGCTCGAGCTGCCGCGCCGCCCGGCAGATGGCCAGCTGATACAGCATCCCGTCCGCGGCGCATCGCAGACGATACGATTCCCGAACCGCACGCACCTTCCCGGGAAGTTCGGAAAACGGGGGTTTCCTGATGGCGAGCGCCACGGCAGTATAGGTCGGCGACAGCTCGTGCACCACGCGTTGCAGTGCGAGCGTGGTGCGAGCGGCGATTGATCGGCGCACCCGCGCGATGAGCGCGTCGGCGTCGGCTTCCTTCATGCCGACCGATTCGTGTTCGTACGGCATCGTCGGCAAGCCCGGATCGATGAGCGTCACCCGCCGCCGCGCGATGACGACCGGCACCAGGCCAGACGCCGCGATGCCGATCACATGCGCCCATCCGGCATGCTCGGCCACGCTCACCACGCACGGCGCTCCCCTCATCTCTTCGACCTTTTCCTCAACCTTTTCCGCGTCACGCCACGCACCAGATATGGCCGGAGCGTGGCATCGAGGTCGTCGCGCAAGCGCTCAGCCGCGGAGCCCTCCCGATACAGCGTCCACGCCAGGAACGAACCATCAAGCGTGACCTCGATCATGCGCGCTAACGTCCGAACGTCGGTGTCGGCCCGCAATTCGCCCACAGATACGGCATCGGCCACCAGCTGCTCGTCACGAGCCCGCGACGCCCGCTTGAGCCGCAGCAAGTGACGGCGCAGCACCGGGTCCGCCAAGTCGTTCTGCAGGTAGGCGAGATTCCGCAGCGCGGCGCGCGGTGACGCCGCCAACCTGGCGTGAACCGCCGTGGCGGCACGCACGGCCTGGAGCGGCGACGCCGCCCGGGCGTCGAGCGGCGCCCCAAGGCCGATGTCGCCGGTGGCGGCGGCGTGACGGGCGTGCGCGTGCAGCAGCGCTCGCTTTGACCCGAAGCGCTGCACCAGCGCGCCGGCCGTGACACCCGCCTCCGCGGCGATCGCACGCAGCGTCAGCTCCGCAGGCCCGCGGCGCAGCATGACCCGCACCAGTGCCGCGAACACATCGACATCCTCTGCCTTACGGCGCCGTGGACTCATCCCGTTCTTGACATAAACTAAACATCCGTTTAGTTTACCCCACACAGAGAACGACCATGGCGAAGAACACATCGGGCGGCAAGCCGCTGACTGGACGCGTGGCCCTCGTGGCGGGAGCGACGCGCGGCGCCGGACGCGGCATCGCCCGGGCGCTCGGGGAAGCCGGCGCGACGGTCTACTGCACCGGTCGAAGCGTCAAAGGCAGGCCGTCGCCGTACGGGCGGCCCGAGACCATCAACGAGACCGCGACGCTGATCAAGGCCGCGGGCGGCACCGCAATCGCCATGCGCGTCGATCACACACGCGAGCGTGAGGTCACGGCGCTGTTCCGTCGCATCCTCCGCACCCACCACCGCCTCGACGTCGTCGTCGACAGCGTGGCGGGAGAGGATCCGCTGCTGAAGCCGCACGGTTTCCTCTGGCAGGCGGATCTCAGGAACGCGGACGCGATGTTCCGGCAGGGGCTCACCTCGCGCATCATCACGGCGAAGCATGCCGCGCTCGCGATGATGCCGGCGAAGCGTGGCCTGATCGTGGAAGTCACGGAAAACGACATCATCGGCGGCGGCGCAAATCCGATAGCCCATGCCGTCAAGACCGCGCAGAAAGTGCTCCCGCTCCAGTGGGCCACCGAGCTCGCGGCGCATGGCATCACCGTCCTCGCCATCACGCCCGGCTTCCTCCGCTCGGAAACCATGCTGCAGCACTTCAGGGTGACCGAAGACACCTGGCGCGAGGCGGGCAGGAAGGATCCAAACTTCCTGGTGTCGGAGTCGCCGCTGTTCGTGGGGCGCGCGATCGCCGCGCTGGCCGCGGATCCGAAGGTGCGGCACCGCACAGGCTTGCTCCTCAGCTCGTGGGAGCTGGCGCGCGAGTACGGCTTCACCGACTACGACGGCCGGCGTCCGGACTGGGGGCGCCACAAGATCGACTTCTCGGTGCTCCCGCCGGACTGGATCGACCTGTTCCGCACGGGCACCGACCTGGAAATTCGGTGGCTGACGACGCTCGCGGCGCGGGCCAGGAAATTCAGGGTCAAGGTTCCGTCTTGACCGACCCGGCCTCGGGATCATCCACGCTGGCGATTGACGCTTCCCATCCGGCGTTCCCTGTATCGCAGCTTCAGCGACTTTTCGGCCTCCGATTCCCGCGGCAGCGCGTGAGCAATTGCAACCGTGACAAGAACGGCGCTCAAAATGACCGCAGAGACGAGAACAAAGGCGACCCAATGGCCCATATGCCACACCGCGGCGGCCATACCCGTCACAGTCAACGCGATGCTCACAGCTGCGATCCCCAGCGAATAGAGAAGCGCAACCCGCGATCGTCTCGCGTGCTGAGACGCTCTCTCGACCGGCGAAGGAAAGTACGCGTCGATCTCCGGGAAGGCGGCATCTTGAAATGCCCGCAGGGTCAGGTCATCGAGACCGACGTCGTTCACGTCCTTGATCAGCCTGAGCAGAATGATGCCTGCGACGTTCAACGGGAGAGCAGCTGCTAGAGCGGCCGTGGACGTCCGAATTGCCGCGTCGACGGGCCCCACGGTAATGAGCGCGGAGATCACGACGAGGTTGACAGCCGTCAGCCCTCCGAAGATCCAGCTTCCAACGTCAACCAGCCATGGTGTGATCCGCTCGGCCAGATTGCGAAGAGCTCTGAACGTACGCGCGGACTGCTCATCGACCGCCGGAGGGCCACTTCCCTGTTCTCGATCGGCTGGCGTTGAATTCCCTTCAGACATTTCTTCGAAGTGCTAAGGTGGGTTCCGCCTCACGCTTCAAGTCGCTGGCGTAGCGCTCGAACACAGGTCCGAAGTCTGGCATTGAACCCTTGACGAACGGCAGCATCAGCCCCGAGAAGCATTCTTCCATCACGAAATCGGTCGAGCCGTCGTCGCGCGGCCTCAGTTCGAACGTACGAACGCCCTTGAACACCGGCGAGAATCCGCCGGTCCACGTCATGCGCTCGTCGGGCACTACTCCCGAGACTCTTGGAGTGAAGGTGCGATCCGTGCCGGGAACGTGCAATCGCAGTCGCTCGCCCTCACGAATCTGGCCCTCCACTCTGGTGACCGTCGAGTTCCAGCGCGGGAAGCCGGCCGCATCGGTCAGAAGGCCCCAGATGGTTGCAGCCGGCGCACGGATGTTGAGCGCCACGGCACATGTCATCGAAAAGGTGCCGCGCGACTGTGTGATGATCGCCGTCTTCATCGAGCCTGGTCGCGCGGCCGAAGGCACCACGCCAAGATCAGCATGCTGATCGCAGTCCCTTCCATGAATGGACATGGATCATTGCCGAATGATGACCCCGCCGTCCGGCTCCATTCAAGGTCATCCGCTCGGGTAACTGATCAAGGTCTCAATATCGACCTGTGCCCTCTTACTCCCGGCGGAGCGGGCCGGTCGTCGGCTCGGCGGGCGCAGGCGCGTACATTCTTTATTGCCAGCGTGTAATAGTACGGCCATGAGACAGCTATTGCCCTTCGTTCTCAGCGCCCTTCTCGGCGTCGTCGTTCCGGCCGCCGCCGACGTCATCGATATGGCGCCGGGCGGCTTCAGCGTGAAAATTGCGGTCGACATCGCGTCGCCGCAGGCCGACGTTTACCGCGCCCTGGTGGAGCGCGTCGGCACCTGGTGGTCGGCAGACCACACGTGGTCGGGCGACAATGCGAACCTTTCGATTGACGCGCGTCCCGGCGGCTGCTGGTGTGAGAGGCTGGCCAATGGCGGCGGCGTGCAGCACATGACGGTCGCGTATGTCGATCCCGGGAAGATCCTGCGCTTCCGTGGCGCGTTGGGGCCGTTGCAGTTGCTGGCGGTTGACGGCAGCATGACGTGGGAGCTCACCAAGGCTGGCGACAAGACGCACCTGCAACTGACCTACACGGTCGGTGGATATCTGGCGTCGGGGCTTGGCGCGGCGATGGCCAAGCCGGTGGACGACGTGCTGACGCTGCAACTGCAGCGGTTGAAGAAACTGGTGGAGACGGGCCAGCCGTAACCGACGTCAACTGTTTCGCAGCACCGCCGCGGGATCCGTGCGCGAGGCGCGCCACGCCGGCAGCCAACCGGCTGCCACGCGTTGGTGTCGCAGGACATTCGATGGGTCACTCCCCCCTACTACACCGACGGAAGACAGAGAGCAGTTCGCGCGTTCTCGCACATACTCATCCAGATGACGAAGTCGTCACCGTGATCGAGGGTAACGTGGTACTTGGGAATTGGGGACAGGTTCGATGAGACAAAGCTCAAGGGCTATCGCGCCGGCAGCTTCATAGTCATTCCTGCGGATGTGCCACACTTTCTTGCGACCACAGAGGGTCCTGCCATAGTGCAGGCCAGCGGTCACGGCGTATTTCGGACGAACTACATCGAAAAGTAGCGGCCGATCCGACCTTAGGCGGCAATTCGTGAGAATTTCGTGATGCAACGCTTTGGTGCGCCCGAGCGGCTTTTGCAAAGAATCTCTCTCGCACTATGGTTTGCTGGCGGTCTGGCCAGCTCTTCGTTTGCGCAACCCCGAGGCTTCGTCGATGCGTTCGGCCTGCTCACTGTGCAAACCTCGACGCCGCCTGGCTCGGAGCCCTCCCTTGCACCACTGGGTGTCGCAGGGACGGCCGTCGGTATTGGCGCGGCGCTGAGTGTGCTGTTCCCGAATGGATGGAGTATCGGCGCAGAGTTGACGGTACCGGCGCGAATCACGTCCACTGCGGACGTTACGTACTTCTCACGGTACCGAATAGAGAATTCCTACCACGAGCCTATGCTCTCCGCTTTGGTGCGCTATCACGCGCGGCGCGGATCCCGAGTTGGCATCGATGTGGGTGGCGGCGGTGGCTTTGTGTGGCAGAACACGATCCAACGAAGGGCCGATTCACTCGCAACGTTTCCCGATTTTTCGGGAGAATTCGGCCCGTTCGGACCGCCGAGCGAATATACCGAGTACCACTCTGGGACTGACGATGGCAGCGGACCTGCTTATCACGCTGTCGTCGCATGTGATGCTCGTGCCAGCGATGCGCGTCCACGTGATCAAGCGTCCGTCGGACACCAGCGACCAGTTGTGGTATCTAGGCGTGGACCCGTGGGTATTTCAACCCTCAGTTGGGATTCGCATGATGTTTTAGCCGCAACATCCAGGCACGCTTGCCAAGCCCGTCGCCAAGATATCTCCACACGCCGAGACGGCGCCGCTGAAATCGAGAGAAAATCAAGGCAAGGTTGGTTGCGGGGGCGTCGACCACGCGATCTAAGTCACCCTCACTCAAGACCTGCTTCATGAAGACGAAGCGTTGATCGACAGCTGGTAGTCGTCGCCACGGACGTGCCGATTCCAGCGGAAGCCCATCGCTCGTTCAGGCTTCTGAGCGTCTTAGCGCTTCTTGCCAGCCGTTTTCTTCGCAGTGTGATACGCACGCATCCGCGCAGCCGCTGCCGCACGTTGCGCCTTGCTCCATCCACGTTTGCGAATCTGACGCGTATCGGCCACCACCGACGCCACACCAGCGCGGACGCCAGCCGCAACGGCTTTCACCTGGCCCTTGAGTTCTGGCCACAGCGTTTCTAACGCGTTGAGTTCTCTCTTGAGTTGGGAATAGCGAGCTTTCGCATCAAATCTATTGGGCATTCAGCGAGGATAGCACGCGCTCGAATGTGACCAGGACTTTGGCCGTTCCGAAGTCGTCGGTGCAATGGGTTCGCGCAATTATCCTGTTGGCAAACCCAACGGGATTACTGAAGTCCGGGCGCAAGCACCGGGGTCGGGCCCGCTATCCATCCAAAGTGTTGAGCGATAGCCACGACATGAGGGCCGGCCCGCACCAGACGCTAGCGCGAAATCGCGATGGCCTCGTGGTGCCAACCGAAATAGTTCACCAGCACCAGAACGATCAGGACCGCCACGAGCACTGAGATAAACAGCTGTAGCTTCATCGCTCGCGCTTTCACCAGAACTTTAGCTGTACGTGCCGGACGCCAAATGACGGGAAAGTTGGTTGGAGGGGCGGGACTTGAATTCCATTGGCGTCAGCCCTTTTCGTTGCAACATCGTGGCAACGCTCCGCTCGGTCAGAACTTCAGGCCGAACGAGTTCGACCAGCCATAGTCGTTTCTCGACAATCCGGGCGGCGGCTGGCTGTCGAAGTTCTCGAAGATTCCAATCCGGAAGTACCAGTCGCCGGGCAGGTTGAAGTCGAGGTCGAACTTGTAGTTGATCCGATACCGGCCGTCGATCGTCAGGCTGGGGTAGTACGTGAACCGCGTGACCAGATCGGTCACTTTCAGTTTCTCGGTCATGAATTCCGTGCCGAGGTACGCTTCCGCCGAGTCCTTCGTCGGGATCGCCGGGTCCGTGTAGTTTTCATTCGTCCAAGCGAGCCCGCCTCCGACGGCCAGATACTGCGACGCCGAGCGAAACAGGTACCGCCCGCCGCCACCACCAATCGTGGTCCGAAGATCGAGCCCCTGCTCGTCGCTGTTCATGAAATCCTGGGTGGTGTTGGCGTACCAGCGGGCGCCAAAGAGATACCGGAAGTCGTTCCCGAAGTCCCACCGCTGCGTATCCGGCGCGTTCGACTGCGCGCTCTTGAACGCGTTGGCAAACATCGTATCCACCACTTGCTTGTCCCGGTACAGCAGGTTGCCGCCGAGCGTGAGCTGTTTGGCGGAGTTCGCTTGCGTCATGCTGTAGCCGAAGTCGAAACCCGCGTCGAACCGGGACCAGAACGATCGCTCATAGGGCACGATCGCGGAGACGTCGGCCAGAGGAACGCTGACGTCCCCCACGCGCATGGTCTTTTTCGTGGCTGCATCGGCCTTCAACGAACCGGACAGGCGCTTGCCGTCGAACGTCTCGACCAGGAACTGCCGGTCGCTTTCGATGGACGCGATCTGATCCCACTCGATCTTGAAATCGGAATCCGAATAGGTGGTTTCGAGCGTCAGCACGTCTTTTTCCAACTTCTTGATCTCACCGACAAGCCTCTCGCCGGTGATCATCGTCACGACGTCCGTCGCTGCTGACGCCACTGCAGCGGTGGTCAAGAGCAGGACAAGCCACAGGCACGTCACACATCGCATTCTGGACAGCATGGTTCAGCTGGTTGTGCTCAGGCTTCCGGTCCGCCAATGAACCGGTAGACCGTGGCGCCGAGCACCGCCCCAGCGATAGGTGCGACCCAGAACAGCCAGAGCTGTCCCAGTGCCCAGCCACCGACGAAGACGGCAACTCCGGTGCTGCGGGCCGGGTTCACCGAGGTGTTCGTCACCGGGATGCTGACCAGATGAATCAAGGTCAGGCCGAGGCCGATGGCAATTGGCGCGAACCCGGCAGGGGCCTTCGCTGAGGTCGCCCCCATGATGACCACCAGGAACATCGCGGTCATCACGATCTCCGTCACGAACCCGGCGAGCAGAGAGTAACCCCCGGGCGAGTGCTCGCCGTAGCCGTTCGACGCGAACCCGGCCGCGAGCTCGAAGCCAGGCTTGCCGCTCGCAATCACGAACAGCACCCCTCCGGCCACGATCGCTCCGAGCACCTGCGCGATGACATAAGGGAGAAGGCTCTTTGCGGAGAACCGGCCCCCGACGACGAGGCCGATGGACACGGCGGGGTTGAAGTGCGCGCCCGAAATGTGTCCGACGGTGTAAGCCATCGTGAGCACCGTCAACCCGAACGCCAGCGCGACACCGAGCAAACCAATCCCCACCTGGGGAAAGGCGGCCGCCAGCACCGCGCTCCCGCAACCGCCCAACACCAGCCAAAACGTGCCAAGGAATTCCGCTGCGTAACGGTTCATCTGTGCCTCCGACGGGTGCGGGCTATTTCTTGACGGGGTCGACCGAGACCAGCATCGCCTCGGTCCAAGTGATGTCGACCTTGTCGCCGACCTTCACGCCCGCCAGGGCATTCGTGTCCTCGACGCGGGACGAGGTACTTCCAGCCGTTCGGGCCGGTGAACGTAGTCGACGGCACGGTCTGGTCGATGGCGGTGATGGTCGCGGTAATCGTCCGCTGCTTGGCTCTTGTGCCCGCAGCCGCGCTGCCTGCCGCCGGGGTGGTGGATTTCATCCCGGTGTCCACGTCTTTTTCACCGGGACGCTTCACGCGGAGCACGAGGTTCTCATAGTAACGCGCCGTGATCGTGTCGCCGACCTTGATTTCCGAGAATCGTTTCACATCGGCCGGCACGACGGTTTCGACGTAGGTACCGTCCTGCTGCTTGAGCGTGAGCGTGCGGCTGGCCGCTTCGATGGCCTCGACCGTCGCCGTAACTGTCTTGGTCTTACCGGTGAGGGTCTTCGACTGCGCCATTGTGAGACGCGCCACTGGCAACATGATCACAACCGCGACCACCACTCCGACAATCCGCTCATAAGTCCTCCTGTCCAATCGACAACCTCGCCAGACCGTCACCGAACGAGCAAAAACCTGACCATGTCGTTGCCGGACGCTCGCTGTCCTCGCACGATGGGTAGGAAATCCGGCACGCCTCGCTACGTCTCTGAGAATCGCAAGCAAATCCAACTGGCAGCTCACTTGCACTTCGAGGAGCGCTCCAGCAAGTCCCCACCTCGCCCTCCCACCGCAGACGACGCCAGCATGCAGACTGGGACCTGTGGGAGCAACAATGACGAGGATCAAGACGTGGACAGTTGGTTGGAGAGAGGAACGCGCTGTAAGCGCGACGAGGAGGACACATGAAAAGGTTTCTCGTAGGAATCATGGCAGCGGCAGTTCTGGTGTCGATGGCGCGCGTTGCCATGGCCCAGGCCAAGACCGTCAAGGCAGAGATGAGAGTGGAGACGGCCACCGTCGAAGCGATCGACGCCCATAGCCGCACGATCACGCTCAAGAAACCGGACGGGACCTTCGTGGAGACCGTCGCAGGGCCGGAAGTGAAGCGGTTCGCGGAGATCAAAACCGGCGACAAGGTCACCGCTCGGTATTACGAGACCATCGTCATCCACATGAAGCCGAACAGCGAGCCGGGCGTAGACACCACCATGAAGACCGCGACCCCGTCCGGACAGGTCCACCCGGGTGGCACCATCGCCAAGCAGCACACCATAACGGCCGTGATCTCTGCCATCGACATGAATGTGCCGTCAATCACGTTCAAGGGGCCGAACGGCTTCAACTACACGTCCAGAGTGCAGGACACGACGGCTCTCGCCAAGGTGAAGGTCGGCGACAGGGTCGACATTGTCTGGACCGAAGCGAAGCTGCTGTCGCTCGAGCCCGGCACGTAGGGTGTGAAACGTGGCGCCCCGAAGCTCAGGAGAGCACCTCCGAGACCTCGGGTACGCCTTCGATATTTCGGAGTTCTTAATCCGCGGTCGGACTCCGCCGCGAGGGCGGCATCCATAAAGAGTGCATATTCAAAGCGGCAGTTTCCGTAGCCTCATACGCACCGTCTGGCATCCGTTCTGCTGTTTGGAGATCGCTCGGACCTAGGTATCTGACTCGCACCATTGAAAAGGACAGGACTATGACACTAAGGCGCGCACTCTTGACGGGAGTGGCCCTGCTGCTCGCGGCAGGGGCCCTTCAGGCGCAGGTCACGAAGAAGACAGAGGCGATCAAGGGCACAGCCAAGGTAACCACCGAACAGCTGACGGGAGACGTGGTTTGGGTTCTGGACAACACGCTCGTCGCCAGGATGCATCCGAGAGGCTTTTACAGCGTCTTCAGCGTGAAGCCAGGCCGGGAATTCGTGATCGACGGGCAGACCAAGCACATCGGTGACCTCAAGGTAGGCACCGTCCTGACCGCGACGGTCACCACGACGACGCAACCCGTGACGGTCCGCACCACGAGCAACCTCAAGGGTAAAGTGTGGTGGGTCAATGGCAACTACGTGATCCTGACCCTGGAAGACGGCGAGAACAAAGAGTACAACGTCCCCGACTCGTTCAAGTTCATGGTGGAGGGCAAACCCGCGTCCGTCTTTGAGTTGAAGCAGGGCATGAACGTATCGGCCACCAAGATCGTCGAAGAGCCGCACACTGAGATCTCGGAGGCGACGGTCATCACGGGGAAGTCGCCGAAGTAAAGCGGAACGCGTGCTCGACTTGGCGATGATGGCGCTTCAAGTGGCGGAAGGTGGGCGACTCCGCTACGTGCCGCTCCGATTCGACTGACGACGGCGCTTCGAACCATCGGCATTTGCGATCCGAGCGAGTGTTGGCTCAAGCAGATAGATCCATGTTGCACCTTTTAACAGTTTAGGCGAGGGAGACGCACAGGTTGCCCCTGCCAAAACACTTGGACCGCGAATGCGGCACTGCGAGCGAATTTGTCGAGCAATCGTCAATTGATGCTGTTAGAATCCGCCACCGTCGTCTGCGACTTCGATCATGTTGCGACGCGAGTCGAAGAACGGGAAAACGCTCGATGGGACTCTGCAAATCGGTTCGTTCCCCGCAGGACCCTGCGCCGAGACTGCCCCGCTTGGTTGACCTCTGACGAAGGGTGGCAAAGGAGGTTCGTATGTTTTGCAAGCCACTGATTGGTGCTTTTGCGCTCGCCATCGTTGCGCAAAGCGCCGTCGCGACCGAACGCGTGACGGACGAGCAGGTCAAGGTAATCATCGAGGACATTGAGAAGGGCTTTGAGGCGTGGAAGGAGGACATCGAGGAGCACCATCTCGAAAAGAGCATGATCATGTCGGCCAAAGGCTCAATCACACTCGAGAGTTTTCTCGAAGACTTCGAGAAGGCCGTCGAGAACGTGAAGGATCGCTTCCAGCCTCGGAAAAATGCCGCGAACAGCGAGGTCGTCGCCGTGCTCCGATTGGGCAGCGACGTCGTGGCCCAGAACCGTCGCCAGAACCAGGCGCCGCGCAGTACGTGGGTACCGCTGGCCTCGAAGTTTGATGCGCTGGCCCGCGCGTACCACCTCACCTGGCCCGCCCAGGGCGCGTACGTGCAACCCCAACGATTGACCGACGAGGAACTGGCCGAGAAAGTCGAACAACTGAAGAATTCGTCGGAGCAGTTGTGGGACGAAAAGAAGAACGCCATCGAAAACGACAAGGCCATCAGTGACGCGAATCGCAAGTCGCTGGAGCGGTCGATTGAGCAGCTCAAAGAAATGGCCGACGGAATCCACTCGCGCGTCGAGAACGGGCGGCCGGCCGCAGTTGAAGTGGGACAGCTCTTCGGCCAAGTGAAGACCGTGCGGGCTACGCTGACCAGGTATTCGCTCTTCTCAGCCGGTGGAGCCTGGCGCGGAATTGATATCGGAGCTGAAGCGCTGGCCCGGGAGTATGCTCTGACGAAGCCCTGACAAGCTGGCTCGTCCCAAGAAGACCGATTCGAACACGATTTCTCGCAAGGGAGGACCGACGATGACTGCAAGACAAGTGATCATGACCACTGTAGTGTTTCTCACCATGACGGGAGGCGCCTACGCCCAGGCGACGTCGCAGGCCGAGAAGGTCGCAGGCGAGGCCAAAGTCGAGACCGTGAACATGACGGGCGAAGTGGTCTGGGTTCAGGGCGACTGGCTGTTTGCCAAAATGCAGCCGCTCGGGAACTACAGCCTGTTCAACGTGAAGCCGGGTCGGGAGTTCATAATTGATGGACAGACAAAGCATATCAGCGACCTGAAGCCGGGTACGGTCCTTACGGGGATGATCACAACGAGGACGACGCCGGTCACGCTTCGTACGACGGCCACCCTTAACGGCACTGTGTGGTACGCGCAGGGCAACTACGTCATCCTCACACTGGCGAACGGTGAAAACAAGGAATACAACGTCCCCGAGTCGTTCAGGTTCACCGTCGAGGGCAAACCTGCTTCCGTTCACGAACTGAAGCAAGGGATGAAGGTCACAGCCACGAAGATTACTGAAGAGCCGCAGACGGAGATTTCGACTCAGACCCAGATCACCGGGAAGGCCCCAAAGTAGTACGGGGCCGGCGCTAGGCCGCTGCGGAACGAGTCGCTCGTGGTGTGTTCCGACGTTGCGATTGGGCAGAACGGTGTGCATCGACTGTGGCACACCTTCTGTTCGCATCTGGCGACGCCGGGCGCGTCGGCGCGGGCCATTCAGCAGCGGGCGCTGGATTGTGCGATTCGATTGCTCGACGAGACGAAGATGCCCCGAAGTTCTGGAGACATGTTGTATGGGGCTCGCAGGACTTAGTTGAGATCCTGTCAGCGCGGCTTGTGAGCCGCATCGCAGTGCTCGAGATTCACGCCGCCGAGATGACTGTGGCGGCGCGTTGAATTGTAGAGAGTCTCGACGCAGACCAACCTGGATCCCCCCACGAGGACCTCTATGGCCCACCACCCTCGACACTGGGTGACGGTCGGCAGCCTGCTGCTCGTCGTCCTCGTCGTCCTCGTCGCCCGGAGCACCGTCGCGCAGCCGCCGAATATTGGCGGTCCCTTCTCGAGACTCGGGGAGCGTCGGCAACGACTCGTCACCGACTGGGTCACGCGATTCAGCAAGGTGACCGGCCAGACGGTGGACGTCGAACCGTTCTACGACGAGATCCTCAGCCTCTCGACCAAGACCACATTCGACGCCGTGACGCAGGCGCTGATGAACAGCCCGTTGACCGATGCCTCCGGCGCGCCGGTCTCCGACCTCGAGATTGCGTGATGATGTGTTGTCATCTTGGCGACGACCTGGCGGCGACGGCGATAGAAATCCTGTCGTAAAAGCTACAATCCACGCCGAGGAGACCGCGATGAACGTGCGTGTGACGAGTTGGTGCCGGGTGTTCGTATGGGGCGTTGCCGCGCTGGTAGCTATACCTGCCGTGATGCTCGCGCAGGAAGCGGCATACCCCATCACGATCATCGCACCGGGAAAAGGTCCGTTCGTGTTTCCGGAGGGTTATCAAACGCCCTGGGACAAGATCGCGATCAGGGTGACGGAAAAGATGTCCCCGAATCTCTTCGTCCTGCACGGTTCGCAGGGCCTCGACCCGGCACACCCCGACGCTTCCGGCGGCAGGGCCATGGTGCTCTTCGGACCGGACGGCGTCCTGCTGGTCGATACACAAAACAGACAGGTTGCCGAGAAGACGCTGAAAGCGATTCGCTCATTCACCGAAGGCCCGATCAAGGTGCTCGTCAACACGCACGTTCATCCTGACCATACCGGTGCCAACGCGTTCTTCTCCAGGCAGGGCGCATTGATCTATTCACAGGAAAACCTGCGGATGGAAATGTTGCACCCGCCTTCCCGTGCCAACGGCGAGCCAGCGCCGGCGCCCGATCTGACTGGCATTCCCGTCGTCACCTACGCGTACGATGCGGCGACGTCGGGCCACCCCGCGGTGACGTTCCGCCTGAACGGCGAAACAGTGGACTTCATTCCAATGATGCCGTCGCACACAGCCGGCGACACCATCGTGCGTTTCCGGACAGCGAACGTGATCTACATCGAGGACTTCTATCGCAACTTCGGTTATCCGTTCGCCGATCAGGTCAACGGCGGTTCGATCGCCGGCATGCTCGATGCCGTCGACCTCATTGAGAGACTCGCCGGCCCCGACACGACGCTCGTCCCGGGCCACGGCACGCTCGTGAAAAAGGTCGATCTGCGCGCCTACCGCGCGATGCTCGTCGACGTGCTCGGGAAGGTGAAGGCGCTGCGCAATCAGGGCAAGTCGCTACAAGAGGTTCTGGCAGCCAATCTGACGGCACCGTACGACGGCACCACCCAAGGCGACACGCAGCAGAGCAAGGACCGCTTCATCACCGAGGTGTACGACGAAGCGAAGGACTTTCCGCCGCTCGTCGATGGAAAGCGCACCATGCCGAAGCACCCGTAACCGCGGAAGAAGCGCGCGGCGCCTAGAGGCGCTCATACAGTACGTGCCCGAACGGCCACGACACGAGGACACTCCAATGTCAACGTCCTCACGCCACAATCACCAGGGCTTTCTTCGCGCTGTCTGGCTTCTGTGGAGTGACGGTGAACGACCGTCCAATCTTGGTCAGGACTCCGGCGGTCCGCGAACGATCTACCAATAGCGCACCGATCGCGCGCAGGTGGTGAACCTGTTCCCAGCAGCTCTGCATGTTCCGCCGGGCGCGATCCAACGGCGTCTCAGCGGGCCCACCAGACACGATCGCCTGGTGAAGCAACGTGGCACCGTTTCGGAAAGTGCGCCAGCGGTCAAGGGGATCACCATCCAGGAGCACGCGACCGGACATCGTAAAGTCCAGTAAGGGGTGCGCGGTCGGCGCATTCCGCTCGACGTCTGCCAGCACAGGCTGGCCTTCCGCTTTCAGAATCACTGCGGCATTCACCTGCCGTTCGTCGCTGCCGGCATTGGGATGGGTGAGATAGAAGTCCCAGACGCGGCGATAGATGCCAAGCCGCTCCATCGGGGTCCGGAGACCGACGATTTTTGGTTGCCGCGGCATGGCCAGGGCTAACGCGAACGCGAGGTCACCGTCCGTTGCATTCGCCAACAGTGGCATCAACAGCCGGAAGACCTCATCGCCAATCGTCAGTTGGATACTGACGTCTTGTGCGGCTCCCTTGAACTCTGACAGCTGCGCTCGGCGATCGGCAATTTCATCGTCGCCGATGATGCCCCAACATCCCGCGAAGTCGATGTACTCGTCGATGTCGTCCAGCGACAGCTTGCTGCGTGACGCCGACAGTGACAGGTGTAGTCCCAAATCGAATTCTGGCAGCGTAGGTGTTGCATGCTGCGAGTACGCGCGCATGTCGGCGCGAAAATCGGCTGCCCACTGACACTTGTCGCCTTGCCAGTGGGCCTCGTATCCACGAGTTCCGAGATAGCTTTCCTGCACGCGGTCATCGAGGCTGCGCCTGGTCACGACGATCAGCTTGTCGCTGTCAACGCTCGCGGCGTCGACCCATTTCCCAATTCCGAGCGTGAAGCCCCAGCTCTTCGTACGGTCCAGCGTCGCCTGATTGAGGTATTGCTCAACGGCTACGCCCGGCGTGCCACCGGCAATAGTCGCAATCGCCTTGCCCACATCGCCGCGGATCACATCTCCGTGGAACGTGCGCAGGTGCTCGAGGTCCACCGTCATTTGAAGCAGTTGCGTGTCCTCGGCGATGCGGGCGTACTCGTAGGCGAACCCGATCTTGATCTTCGTGTTCGCGACCTCTTTCAACGCGCCGGCCACGTCCTCGTCAATGGCCTCGATACGCGTCTTGAGTGCTTGAACGCTGTCGGGGGCATCCGATATCCCGAAGCGCTCGAGCAACAGGCTGACCAGTTGCTGCTGGGCGTCGTTGAGGGTACCGGACCTCGCCTTCGCCACGAGATCTTTGGCGTTCGCCAGAGGCTGGCCGATGATGGCGTCTTTGATCTCGTCGAGAAACTGGGTCAATTGCTTGGGATCGGTCGCGGCGACGTCAATGCCGGCCGCCACACCCGCCACAACCTTTCTCGTCTTCGCCTTCCGCACACCAATGCGCCAGGTATTGTCAGTGACTCCCGCAAACGTGATCACAAATTCGTCCGAGATCCGCACATCAAACGTCGCCGTCGCGCCGGCGGTAATGCTGAAGGCAATAGCCTTTCGCGCCCCACCGAGAGCCAGCAGCGCGGTCGCCTGCGTAGTGAAGAGATCGGCGAACGCCACCGTGACCTTGGCCTCAATGACGCCCTGCGTCTGGATGGTGACGGCGTCGCCCGGCTGAAGCTTTTCCACGGCGGCTCGATCGAATGCGCAGCGCACACCTGACGCCACATCAGCCAGGAAACCATCCCGGACGGTCTCTGACCGTTGACGATGAAATCGGTAGTCAGCGAGCACCACGCCGGCCGATCCATCGATGCGAAAGCCAGCCGCCGCCAGGCTGCCCTCGACGGCGGCTTTGAGATTCGCCTCCAGGCGATACTTGAGCCACGCGCCTTTCGTCGCGAGCGTCAACATGCGCGGCGGCTCGCCAGCCGCCCCGGATGGCAGCAGAATCCCGTCCACATCCGCATCGTCGAGGGAATTGAACGCCATGACCGACAATGCCGACGATGGCGACAGCGTGACGTCGGGGGTGGGCATGGAAAACCCGGGCTTCAGCGTGAGACCCACAGGCGTCACGTTCAGCGCAGCCGATCCGATAGGGTCACTGCTGATTAGCTGCGCGGCATCCGCCTGATCGAAGTCAAAGTTGACCGTCGGTGGCATGTGTTCCCCGTAGAGACGGACCAGAGACCTTGACTACTGCTCCATCATCGGTGCCGTGGCCGGCAGCCGACAGAGCTCGGCATCACGTCTGATCATCAATGGTCGCCTTGGCGCATTCTTCTTTACTGACGCGATCCCGTTGTCTCGAGCCGCTTCGCTGGAATAGGTCTCGCTGGTGCCAATGACTTCGTTATTCGCGGCCTTGAGATTGAACATGGGCTGACCGTTTTTCGCGGCTTTCCGTTCGAATGCTCTCGCCGTAGTCAGCTTGAAGCCGGACATGGATTTGATTGTTGGATGCTTTCTTGATCATCTTCCGTCGCTTGCGGAGAACTGAGACGATACCACCGCGTTGAGTGCCTTGGACGACAGTCGATGATTCGGAGAGTGACCTGATGAGGTGGGCCCAGTTCGCGCGAACGCCTGAGCTAGTAGGGCGACGACTAAACACTGCGCGACTTGTCATTAGTAACAGTGCCGTGAAGACGTAGTTGTCATGCAAGCTCGCAGCTATGAATCCCGCTGCCGCGCTGTTGCACCGTTCTTGACGGAGTGGCGGTTACGCTCAAAGGACAGACGTCGTCGTGGTGGTCGTGTACCACCTCTCCTCGGGAACCGTCCGACAGCTCTGAGCCGGCAGCATCGGCCTTTCGCTAAATGCAGCACCGCCCAGATCCCTGCTGGTCGGTTGGGGCGTGTGCGCGCACGGCGGCGTGCGGAGACTCACGACGAGCCAGCATGATCGCGCATCGGACCGTGCGACGGGTGATCCCGGGCGTGCGGCTGGGGTTCGATCTTGAATACCACTCCGCACCCGGTCGAGAAACTGCGGCAGTTGGTGTCTCCGCCAGAGATTGTGGTGCCATAGACGTTCCCCGACGAATCCCGGACTAGACCTGCCTGGGGGTAGGCTCCGTCCGCCCCTCCCTGGAAACTGTGCAGAACGGTATGGTTGCCGCTCGGGTCCAGCATGAATACGGTTCCGCAGCCTGCCGGATCGCACGTGAGGTCGCCACCGCTGAACGTGGTCCCGTAAAGATTCCCTGCGTGATCCCGAATCAAGGGCGCGCGCGGTTCGGCCCCATCCTGACCTCCAGTGAAGTTGTATAGCACCGTCTCAACGCGGGTCGTGAGATTAAATTGGAACACGGTCCCGTAACCGTATGCTCCTCCGAAGAGCGTGGTGCCGTAGAGACTGTCGGGCTCATCCTGGATCAAATCGGCACCGGGAAAGGCCGCGTCCAATGGCTGGCCGAAGCTGTACAGCAGTTCCCAACGGTCCTTCATATCCAGCTTGAACAACGTTCCCCCACCACTGGCACCAGCATGGAATGTGGTTCCGTAAAGAGCTCCCGCAGTGCCATGCAAGAGGCCAGCTTCTGGGTCGAGCCCGTCCACCCCGCCAATGAAGCTGTAGAGGACAGTTGCCTGGCCGCTCGCATTCAGCTTGAACACCGTTCCTCCGCGGAAATGGCCGCCCGACGAAGTGGTGCCGTACAAGCTTCCCCGCGCTCGGGTCAGAGCTGCGCGGGGATTCATACCGTTTTCACCGTTAAAGCGGTGCAGCACGGTTTCGTTCCCGGTCTCGTCCACCTTGAACACCGTTCCGCACCCATATGGGGCGTTGCAGAGGAGATCGCCGCCCTCAATTGTGGTGCCGTAAAAGGCGCCCTCCGGATTCCGTATCAAACCGGCGAAGGGACATCGCCCGTCTGCTCCGCCGGTAAAGTTGTAAAGCACTGTCTGGGCGTGGCTGCGCTTACTCAGCTTGAATACGACGCCGAATCCGAAGGCGCCACCGTTGCAGGTGGTTCCGTAAAAGTTGTGGGCGGGGCCAATGACCAGGCCAGCCGGACTTGCCCCGTCAGCCCCCTGGAACGTATGCAGAATTGTGTACGTTTGCGCGTTCGCCGATGGAGGCTCGAGGACCACGATGAACGCGATGATGACCAAGAATGCCGGCAGTGCCGTGGACGGGGCCCGTCCGCGGCGCCAGCCCCAACGCTGTGCGCCTCTCATGATGACACCCTCCTCCACATCGATTCGTAAGAGTGCTACTCAGAACCAATAGCTGAGAATCGCGGTCGTGCTGATCCGTTGGCCATCGCGAAGATCACGAGTCGCACACGGCGGTCAGGTAGGCCGTGCGCATCGTATACCGTAAGCGGTCCGCCGCAGGAAGGTCGCCGAGATTTCTTATCGTTACTGAAGAGTCGTCGCCTCAGCCGTATACGGACACGCTTTCGGGTCGGGCCTTGCGGCGATCGAAACACTGAAGTAAACGACGACAAGCGATCTCCGGCGAACTGTGGTTGACAATCCGCCTCCGCTGAAGAACTGTCGGTAATCCGCGAGACGTCAGTGTCGCTCGCAGTCGATTACTCGCGAAAAACGCCGAAGTGTAGACCCAACCGGACTAGCGCAGATTCCTAAACCCTTCGCGACTACTCAGGAGTAATCCTGTAACGATCGTCGCTGCGTCCGTGCTATGACGTCGTGTTCAGGGGATGCCCGTGGCAAACAGATGCGTGTTTCTGATGGTCGTCCTGGCTCTGTGTCTCCCGCTCTGGGCTACGGCCGCGGGACAGGCGGCTGGACGCGATACCGTGTCGGTGCCCAACGGCACGGTCACGCTACGGGCGTTACTCTGGCGCCCGCAAGGCCGAGGCCCGTTCCCGGCCGTGCTCTTCAATCACGGGAGCGGCCGCACGCCGGCGGACCTCGAACGCCTTGGACCTGGACGAGCGGCAGGCCGAGGCTCTTGGGCCCGTCTTCGCCCACCATGGCTACGTCTTTCTGTACGTGTTCCGCCGCGGTGTGGGTCTCTCTGCCGATCAGGGTGCCAACAGCGTAGACCTGATGAACCGCGAACTCGCTGAACATGGGCAGGACGCGCGCAACGCATTGCAGCTGCAGTTGCTCGAAACCAGGGAGCTGAGCGACGCGGTCGCCGCGCTCGCGTTCCTGCGCGCGCTCCCCGATGTGGACGCGCACGATGTGGCGATCACGGGCGACTCGTTCGGCGGGTCACTGACGTTGCTCGTCGCCGAGCGCGAACCCGCCCTGCGCGCCGCCGTCGTCTTTGCCTGCGCGGGCTACAGCTGGGATCGTTCACCGGAGTTGCGCGCGCGACTCCTCGTCGCCATCGGTCGCGCGGCGGTGCCCTTCTTCTTCATCCACGCCGCGAATGACTACACGGTCGCATCTGGTGAGGCATTGGACGCCAGGCTGCGTGACCTTGGGAAGCCACATGTCTTGAAGATCTACCCTCCAGTCGGCCAGACCGCGGAAGAGGGGCACGGCTTCGTCTATAGTCGCGTGACGAGCTGGGAGCCGGACGTGTTCGCCTTTCTCGACCAACACATGCGGAAGTGAGCGCCGAGCGGTTGACGACGCGCACGGGTTCCGAGTTGCTGTTCATCCTCAATGCGGCTCGTCTCGTCCCGCGCCAAGGTGTCGAGGCGGGAGATCACGCGCCGCCCGCAGCTCGGGGATGACATCTGGACAAACTGTGAGGAAAGGCCTTTCTTACTGACGGTTGTATCTAATGCCCGCTTCCTGCGCCTTCTCGATGGCGATCACCATCGCCGGAACGATGGTGACGCCCGGAAGGACGTTCGCGCGCAGCTCTGTCTCGAGGGCCGCCGCGTGGCCTTTGCCCCTGGCCTCGAGCTCGAGGCACCAGATGCCCAGCGCGTTGGCGCAGAGGATGAACTTCACGCCCATCTTCTGGAGGCTCTCGATGCCCAGGGCCGGCATGGCCCCGGCCAGCGCCGGAATCATCGGCAAGTCGACGGCCTGCATCAGCAGATGCAGATCCTTCGGCGTCGGCTGGTTGAAGACGTTGCGGGTGTACACCGTGCCGGACGCGTCCTTGAGGCCGGTGTACGCCCCGAGCTGGTACTTCGCCCAGATGCTGTCGTTGAATGCCAGCGGGATGCTGGACTGGCTCCCCACGGCGTAGAACGTGCCGACGGCGCCGACCTGACCGGCTCCCGTCTTGTACGCCTGAGCGTAGGTGTTGAGGTAGTTGAGGATATGCAGCAGCGGAAACCCGTTCTTGTGCTGCGGGAAGTCGAACAGGCAGCGGTGCGTGCCCGTGACGTCCTTGATCCAGTCGTCGGCACCTGACTCCTGCGCCGCCGCCACGCGTGTGCCGGCGACCGACAGCCCCGCCGCGGCGGCGGCGCCGATCAGCCGGCCCATGAAATTGCGCCGATGTACGAGTGACGTCGCGTCCATGAGCATCGCTCCTCAGACTTCGAACCGTGAAGTCCCAACCTGTTTTACTGTCCGCTGAACGCGTTACACGACACGTGGGTGTTCCAGTTCACGAAGGTGCCCGTGGGGCTGTCCTTCCACGCCCACACGTGGAGCGTATAGAAGGCCGGAAGCCCGAACCGGTTCGGGGCCTCGAACAGGTGAAACTGTTGTCCCATCAGCTCCGGCGCCGAGGCGTGCGTCGCATTCCACTGAGCCGCGAGCACCAGGTAATCCGCGCCGATGAGTTTCAGGCGGCCGTCTGCCTGCGGCTCGTACAGGACGATCTCCGGCTTCGAGGCATCGATGACGCCGTCACCCACCAACGGGCCGTTGATGAAGTGCATGCCCATCGCGCCGGCGTCCGGTCCGCTGACGCAGCCAAACTGCAGGTGGTAGCCTTCGGCCTCGGCCACGTTGACGTCCTTGAAGCGCTCGGTCGCGTCGCGAACCGTTCGGACGAGCGCTCCGCCCTTGCTCTTCTGGTCCTGCAGCAGGTCCTGGCCGGGCCCTGCATGCGAATGCTGATCTTGCGCCCGCGCGCGCGACGGCGCGGCGGCCATCAGAGCCGCGATTGCGAGCATCGAGTACCAATTCGTCGCGAGTTCTTCCATCTTCATACAACCTCCAGAGCCACGCAGACCGCACACACGCACATGAGAAACGCTGTGAGAAATCGCAAATCACCGGCGAAAGACGACATGGCGGTCCGACGCCTCCCCGTCGATCAGCACGTCATCTCCAATGCGAACTGTTCCGCCGCGGGCCACGTCGGCATCGAGCGCAAGCCGGCCACCGAATCGGCGGACGATATCCTTGAGCACCTCCGGATCACGCTCGAGGGTGTCTGGATCAACCGTCGTCATCGTGCAGCGGTTGCGCAGGGCGTCGAGCCGCACCAACGCGTCTGCGATGTGCAGGTGCGCGCCTGACCAGAACGTTTCCGCCACGCCCTCGACCCCTCCAATGAGGATGTTCGGGCGAAGGCGTCGGACGTCCCGTCCGAACATCGCCACGGTTCCATCGGTCGCTACGAGCAGAGGCAGGATGTCGAACCGCTCGAGACCTTGGTGCGCTTCGAGCCACGCGTCGGCCCCCGCGGCGTTCTTAATGAGTGCCAGGGCTTCCGGACTGTCCCACGAATGACCATTGATGCGGGGACGCGCGTCGGAGCCCAGCGTCCCGAGGAGTCCCAGCAGCCGATGGTGGCGGCGTGCGGTGCGAACACCTTCGGGACCGCACACATGCACGATGCGGTCTCCCGGGATGCCCTCTGGCGTCAGTGCCGAGAGCGTCAGCGATTCGCCCGCCAACGATTTCACCGGATAGCGCCACAACCCAGCCACATGCAGTGTCATCTGAACCTTCAACGAATTTCAGACGTGAGATGTCGGGAGGGGCTCGAGTGTGACAGCTCGTGATTCGTAGGCCACCGCACCACTCGTTGTCACAGATGACGCAAATCGGCATCACAACGACTGAAGCCGGGTGATCCGGTCGGAAGGAGCATCGGAATGGAGAAGCGCATCGCCTGCAACGATGTCGTGCCTGGGTGTACGTTCACCGCAACGGCAGTCACTGAAGAAGAGCTGTTGAAGAAGGTCATGGCGCACGCGTCGCAGGATCACGGTGTCATCGACGTGACGCCGGAGCTCGCTGCCAAGGTCAAGTCGGCGATCAGAGATCACCTTCCCGCGAAGTAGACTGACCGGCATGGCTGTTCCAGAGGAAGCAACGGATGAGGCGCTTGCTTCACGCGCCGCCCTCGGCGACAACCATGCGTTCGACGAGCTCACGATCCGGTACCAGGCGCGCGTCTATCGTCTCGCCTACCGCCTGGTCGGCCGCGACGATGCGCCGGACGTGGTGCAGGAAGGGTTTCTGTCCGTGTATCGGAACCTCGCCTCGTTCCGGCAGGAGTCGCGGTTCGGCACATGGCTCTATCGCATCGTCACCAACGCGGCGCTGATGCACCGCCGGGCTCGGACGCGCCGGCCGGTCGAATCGCTGGAAGCGTTTCTGCCTGAATTCGACGAGACGGGCCACCATTGCCACACGCCAGCGGAGCTGCAGGTCGCCGCGCGCGCCGACGAACTGATCGATCGGCGCGCCTTGGCGGAAGAGGCGACTGCTGCCCTCGATCGCCTGCCCGACCTCTATCGCAGCGCGTTTGTGCTGCGCGATCTGGAAGAGCTCACCACGTCTGAAGTCGCAGACGTGCTCGGCGTGGAGCCGGCGACGGTGCGCCAACGCGTCCACCGTGCCCGCCTGATGTTGCGCGGCTGCCTGAGCGCGCTGGCGGGAGTGAAATCATGACGGACATCTCGTGCCAGACCGGCGTCGAGCTTCTCATGGACTACCTCGAAGGCGTGGTGCCCGAGGACGTCCGCACGATTCTCGACTCGCATGTGGCCGGGTGCCAGAAGTGCACCGCCTTCGTCGCCTCGTACCTGGCAACGCCGCGCATCCTGCGCGACGCAACTGCGGAGGCCATGCCTCCGGAACTTCAGCGATCGCTCCTCGCCTTCCTGCGTGCGCAGCGCGGCGACCGGCCGCGGAAGCAGGACTGAGAGCAGGGCTTCCAGGGCCAACAGCATCGGGCGCCGATCGGAGAATGGCCGAGACGCTGACCTGCCCCCGGTAATCCGCCACGCCGGAGAATGAGGCCCTCCGTTCCGAGGAGGACCGATGAAACGGAGCAAATTCACGGACGAGCAAATCCTGGCGATCGTGAACGAAGGTGAAGTCGGTCGGAAGGTCGCCGACGTCTGCCGCGCGCACGGGATCACCGATCAGACGTACTACCGGCAGTTGGCGTTTCCTGAAACCGAACCACACGTAATACACACGCAGCTCATGAGTGAGTGCGACGCGACGAGTGTTTATAAGGAAGACAAGGATGGTTGCGGGGGCGGGATTTGAACTCTAAAAGTTCGATTTCTAAGTTGGTGACGACGTGAGACTTCTGGCAAGAAGGCTTTGTCCGCCACTACGTTGCACACGCATCACCGTCCGCTCGCGTCCCCGGAAATCCGCCCGCATCGGCCTCGGTCGTGGCAATAGCATGGCAACGCATCTTTGACCCCGAACTGATCGCGCTCATGACCACGGAGCCGAGACCGCGATGACAACTGCTCGGCGATCGATCCCTTCGGTAGCCTTGATGCGGCGACAGTAAGGGGATTCACGCCGGCGCGCGCCACTCGTACGCTCCGACAGTCATTGGCCGTGACTTCGTCAAAACGGAATGCCGAGCGTCAGCAGCGGGCCGTTCAGCGTTTGCGAAAGATGCACGGGCTTGGTCAGAATGGTCCCCTCGACTCTGATATACATCAGTCCCTAGCCTGCGCCGAGCGACAGGTGGCTGATCGGCTTCCACTCGAGGGTGGCGGTCGCCGCGCTGGTTCGGTTCGAGTTGTCAGTACTGAAGCCGAGATCCGCCTGGGTGAACAGGCGCAGCTTCTTATTGAGTTGCGGGCGGTACGTCGTGCCGATGACGGGCTTCCAGATGCCGGGCTTCCAGTTCACCGGCTGAAAGTTGAGGATCGAGGCAGTCATGTCCAGGGCGAACCTGCGAACGCCTCCCTCGACGTACAGTGCCGGCGCGACTTCGAAGCCGCCCAGGACCCCGAAAGCGATCGTATCCACGTTCAGGTCGAAGTGCGGCGTCTCAACCGAGCCGGTGCCGGCCCAGAGAATCGTGCCGTCGATCGACGCGCGCGCCCGTTCCACTCGAAATCGCCAGCGCCGCGCCGTTGAAGTTGCCGGACGTCTTCGCCGACGGGATGGTGATGCCGCCGCCCCCGCCGCCCGATCCCGGCGGAGTGGGCTGCTCCGGGAGCGTGACGTCCGCGCCGAATACCGGCAGTCACCCGTGAATCGGATAGATGATGGTTCTCCAGCCGTCGTTGTCGGCGTTCCCCGATGGCGCCGGCGACTGCCCGGCCGCGCGTGTGGCGGTCATCAGGATCGCCGCGACGGTCATGGTTGCCAGCTGCGTCAGGCGCATGTTTCTCTCTTGCAATCCCTCACTCGTATCCTCTACTGGCCGAGGGTCACGACGACTTTATTCAACGTCCCGGTGAAGCGGAACGGCATCTTGTTGACATAGTCTTCGACGACTGGGGTGCCCGTATCCTCGCCCACGTCGAACGTCTCGTCGAGCGAGAAGCGGACGGGAATAGTGCGCTCGATCTTGCCCTGCGCTGCTTGGGTACCGTCCACGGTCAGCGTGCCCGTCCCGCTCTTGCCATAGCCGGGGCCGTCGTACTTCAGATCGAACGTGATCGTGTGTTTACCCGGCGGCAGCGTGGCCTTCGACGCTATGCGGTACTTGTGTTGCGGCTGATTGGAGAACGCGTACGCGAACTCCGGTTTGCCATTCACAACGAACATGGCCCAGCCGCCGAACCGTCCGCCCTGCGTGGCCAGGACACCTTCGGCGCCCCCTTGCGGGATCTCGACGTCCGCCGTGACGGTAAACGATTTGTTCTTGGTGTCCGGGGCCGCGCCTTCGGGAATGCGGATCGCGCCTGGGAAGTAGGTGAACGCATTGCGACCGCGGGTCAGGCTCGGACGAATGGACACGTCGGCGCGTTCCGCAAACGACGCGTCGAGCGGATATACGTTGTACTTCTTCGCCTCTCGGTCGAAAGCCTCCTGCAGCTCTTTGAGCTTGGCGGGATTCTGTGCGGCCAGGTCGTTGGCCTGCGTGAAGTCTTCATCGATGTGGTACAGCTCCCACTTGAAATCGTCCGGGTTGGCGCTCGCCACGCCAGGCGCGACCTTCGCCCATGGCAACCTGAGCGGCGTCGTGTTGGCCATCCAGCCATCCTCGTAGATGCCGCGATTGGCCAGGAGCTCGAAGTACTGGGACCTGTGGTGCGTCGGCGCTTTGGCGTCGTCGAAGCTGTAAACGAGACTGGTGCCCTCGATCGTCGTCTGTTTCACGCCGTTGATCAACGTCGGCGCCGTGAGCCCGGCCGCTTCGAGGATCGTCGGGACAATATCGATCACCGAGCTGAACTGGGACCGGATCTGCCCGGTCTGCTTGATGCGCTTGGGCCACGAGATGACCATCCCGTTGCGCGTGCCGCCGAAGTGGGAGGCGACCTGCTTGGTCCACTGGAACGGCGTGTCCATCGCGTGTGCCCAGCCGACGGGATAGTGATTGTAGGTGGTCGGCCCGCCGAGCTCGTTCATGATCGACAGCAGGTATGGAACGCCCTCGTCGACACCGTTCGCGGCCACGCCGACTTCGTTGGCCAGACCGTTCAACGTGCCTTCGCCGCTGGCCCCGTTGTCGCCCATCACGTAGATGATCAGCGTGTTGTCGAGCTCGCCGGTGTCCTTGACCGCGTCGACGACGCGCCCGATGTTGTGGTCGACATACGAGAGGCTGGCGGCGTACACCTCCATCATGTGCGAGTAGAGTTTCTTCTCATCCGCGGTCAGGGATTCCCACGCGGGGATTTCCTTCGGCCGCGCCGTGAGTTTGGCATTCGCCGACACGACGCCGAGCTTCTGCTGACGCGCAAACGTCTCTTCGCGCAGCTTGTCCCAGCCCTGGTCGAACTGGCCTTTGAACCTTGCGATCCAGTCCTTGGGCGCATGATGCGGTGCGTGGGTGAGACCCGGCGCGTAGTAGGCGAAGAACGGCTTGTCCGGGGCCAGCGAGTTCTGCTGGCGAATCCACTCGACCGCCTTGTTCGCCATCAGCTCATCGAAATGCGTCGACTTGCCCGCACCCTGTTCCTCGGCCTCGATGGGCTTGGTGCCTTCGAAGATCGCGGAGTGCCACTGGTCGGTATCGCCGCCGATGAAGCCATAGAAGTACTCGAAGCCGAGGCCGGTGGGCCACAGATCGAATGGCCCGGCCGCGCTCGTTTGCCAGTCGGGCACGTTGTGGTTCTTGCCAAACCACGCGGTGTTGTACCCGTTCTGCTTGAGGATCTCGCCCACCGTGCCGGAGCTCTTGGGCATCAGCGAGTTGTAGCCCGGGTACCCGGTGCCCATTTCCGTGATGACGCCCGTCGCGTTCGTGTGATGGTTGCGACCGGTGATGAGCGCTGATCGGGTCGGGGAACAGAGTGCGGTCGTGTGGAATGTGTTGTAGCGCAGACCCTGCTGGGCGAGCCGGTCGAACGTCGGCGTCGGAATGGCGCCGCCGAACGTGGACGAAGCGCCAAAGCCGACGTCATCGGTCAGGATGAGGAGGACATTGGGCGCGCCCTTCGGCGCCTCAATGGCCTTGGGAAAATCGGGCTTCGACCCGGCCGCCGTGCGCCCGATGGTCCCCGCGAAGGGCGGGGCGGGGCGTGGAAGCACATTCGCTGCGGACGGCTCTGAGCTTGCCGGCTGGGGAGCGGTGCAGGCACCGAGCGCCAGCAGGCCCAGCGCGACAAACGCCAGACGTAACGGTCGAAGTGCGAGTCTCATCATGACCACCTCTGAATCGTTCGCGGCGACTGCTGTTCTGGGAACTGCTCGAATTTCATCGTTGTTCTTTCTGCGGTTGATTCGTTCAGAAGGCGGCGATCCGCTGAAGACCCAGAACATCGCCGCGCTGCCGATGGCTTAAGGCGGCACGAGGCTCCCGTCTGTTTCGCTTCATGGTTACTTCCTCTTCCAACGAAAGGTGAACGAGAACGCGAGGCGCACGGTCGACAGGATAATCTGAACCGAGCTGGTGCACGAACGGTGCCTCGGGCGAGTCCGGCGGGCGCTTTCGCAGCAAATCGTCACGGCTCATGGGGTTGCTCATGCACACGGGCAGGCGTCGAATCGCGTTGACGAACGCTGCCTCCGAAATACCGGGAGTTTCCCGATTAGGCGTGACATAGACTGTTCTCTAGCCCCATGAATCCTGCGGCCTGCTCGGGGCTCGATATCACGGATCGCTGATTCCTGGAGCAATTTCCGCGCATATTTGTTCGCGCTCCTCCTCGGTGCGATGTGGCCCGCTGCTTGCCTTGGGATTCACCAGCACTGATGTCAATCGCGACTAATATCGTGTCGCCGTTGCGGCGCGCTTCGATGATCGCCTTGCCCGCTTACCGGGCCGCCTTACCTCGCCGCTGTCCTCGGTCCGCTTCACTCTCGGAGAGCGCCTGATGCCGTCGATGACTCCGCTCGTACTTCGGGCAAGTGTGGCGATAGTGGCGATGGGGATGGCCTTGCCGGTCGCCGCCCAGCCCGTGGATCCGGCCGTGGCCGTGGTGTGCGCCTCGAAGCCGGGCGAGCGACAGACCTGCGCGGCCGACACGACAGGGGGCGTCACGCTCGTGCGGTCCACCGGAACGGTGGCCTGCGAACTGGGCACGTCCTGGGGCTTCGACCAGAAGAGCATCTGGGTGCAGGACGGCTGCAGCGCCGAGTTTTCGCTTGGGACGAAACCGTCGGTCGGCCAGGGGTTCGGCAGGTACGTGCCAGGCCGCGGCTTCAAGGTTGCCGACACCTCGAAGGGGGAGCTGAACATCGATCTCTACGGCGTCGTGCGCTACCTGAATCAGCGAGCGCTGGACCCGACGTACACCGACAGTTTTGGGAACACCCGGTCGATCAAGCAGCGGCAGGACATTCAGTTCAACAAGGCAATCGTGTTCTTCCAGGGCTGGTTGATGAGCCCTCAATTCACTTACAGCGCCTACGTGTGGACCACGAACACCTCACAGGGGCTTCCCGCCCAGGTGGTGCTCGCCGGCCTCTTTGCGTACACGTTCAACCCGCGCGTCGCGCTGGGCGTGGGCATCAGTGGCCTGCCGGGCGTCCGCAGCACGGAGGGACAGTGGCCGTTATGGCTCGGGACGGACCAGCGCCTGATCGCTGATGAGTTCTTCCGGCCGTCGTACACCAGCGGCCTCTTCGCACGGGGCGAAGTCGCCAAGGGGCTGCGCTACAGCGTGATGTGGGGCGACAATCTGAGCCAGCTCGGCGTAGACGCAGGGCAACTCGGGAACAACATGAGCGCGGTGTCGGGCTCGCTGGTCTGGATGCCCACGACCGGCGAGTACGGCGCGGGGAGCGGCTTCGGGGACTTCGAGCGCCACGACGCTGTGGCCACCCGCCTCGGCATCCACTACACGCGCAGCGACGAAGACCGGCAGGAGCAACCGGGCACGGAGGCGCCAGACAACGTGCAGATCCGCCTGTCGGACGGCAACGTCGTGTTTACGCCGGGACTTTTTGGGCCGGGCATCAGCGTCACCGACGTCGTCTACCAGATGGAGTCGCTCGATGCAGGCGTCAAGCACCGCGGGTTCGCGCTGGAGGGCGAGTACCTACTGGCGGCGGCTGAGCAACTTCCGCGGCACGGGGATCGGGGCGCTGCCGTTCGACCACCTCACGGACACGGGCTTCCAGCTGCAGGCGTCGGCGATGGTGGTCCCCAAGACGGCGCAGCTCTATCTGTCCGGCTCCAAGATCTTCGGCAACTACGGCAATCCGTCCGACGTGCGCTTCGGCGTCAACGTCTTCCCGTGGAAGAACCAGGTGATCCGCTGGAACACGGAATTGCTCTACTTGAACCGCTCGCCGGTGGGCTACCTGAGCGTCCCCTTCACCGTGGGCGGGAACGGTCCCGTGTTTCACTCCAACCTGGAAGTGAATTTCTGATCGGACAAGTGACTTCAGGAGGCATCTGATGGCTAAGGCGAAACGACAGGCAAGAAAGGCGGCGCGGAAGACGAGACGCAGTGCACGCCGCACAGCACGCAAGACGCGCCGCACCGGGCGGAAAGTTGCACGCAAGGTGCGTCGCACGGGGCGAAAAGTTGCGCGCAAGGCACGCCGCGCATCGCGTAAGGTTGCGCGCAAGATCCGGCGCGCGGGACGGAGAGTCGGATTGGCTCAGCGGATCATCAGACGCCGCGCGGCGGCGCCTGAAGCGGCAGGCGAGCCCGGCGAGACGAGCTAGCCTGAGGTTAGTTTGTGCGGGAGACCGCAGGACGACAGGCCGGATGAGCGGCCTGTCGTCCAGCACCGGAGGGCGAGGGGCAAGAAAGGACCGGCCGACATGGTCATACCGAGAATAGCGGTCGCCATCGCGATTGCGATCCTCCTGGCGGGCGGCAACGCGCACGCTCAGGCGACGACGGACGAGAGCGCCTGGTCCTTCTCGGCTGAGGCCCTCACCTACGTTGTACCTGACAGCCAGAACTACGTACAGCCCACGCTCACAGCCGACCACGGCTCGTTTCATCTCGAAACGCGCTACAACTACGAAAACCTCCACACCGGCTCGGTGTGGGTCGGCTACAACTTCAACGGCGGGAAGAAGCTGACGTGGCAATTCACGCCGATGTTCGGCGGCGTGTTTGGCGACACCGCGGGCATGGCGCCGGGCTTAAAGGTCTCGCTCAACTGGTGGAAGCTCGAGCTGTACGGGGAGGGCGAGTACCTCATCGATTCCGGCGATTCTTCGAACAGCTTCGCCTACGAGTGGTCGGAGTTCTCGCTGGCGCCCGCGGACTGGTGCCGGTTCGGTATCGTCACGCAGCGGACGCGGGTCTACAAATCCGACCGCACGATCAATCGCGGCGTGTTCGCCGGCGTCTCCGTGAAGCATGTGAGGCTCACCGCATATTTCTTCAATCCGGACGAGGACCAGCCCAAGTTCGTCTTCGCCGTCCTAGTGCCCTTCTAGGTTATGACCTCGTGCCGTGCTCTCGGCCTCGTGGCAGTTGCCTCGCTCGCCCTCGTCCGGGGCGCGCTGGCCGCGGAGAGCACTTGCGGGATCACGGGCGCTCCCCGTGTCGTCGCGGTCGGCGACGTCCACGGATCCTACGAACAACTGGTGAGCGTCCTGACCATGGCCGGGCTCCTGGACCGTTCCGCCCACTGGGCCGGTGGCAGAGGTGTCTTCGTACAAGTGGGCGATATCCTCGATCGCGGCGTCGAGACGCGCCCGGTGCTCGACCTCCTGATGCGCCTCGAGAAGGAGGCGCGTCCGGCGGGCGGGCGGGTCATCGTGCTCCTCGGCAACCACGACGTCATGAACATCCTCGGGGACCTGAGTGCCGTGCAGACCGCGGAGTTCGAAGCGTGGAAGGAGCCGGATACGGCGGCGTCCCGGATGCCGTCGGGCAAAACGCGACGCATGGAGTTCGTCGACGCGGCCACGGACCGCGCCCGCGAGGAGGCCAAGGCCGCCGGACAGGCATTCGACGAGGCGGCCTATCGGCAGAAGATCCTCAACCAGACGCCCCCCGGCTTCGTCGAGCGCGCGCAGGCCCTCTCGGCGAGCGGCGCGTACGGACAGTGGCTGCGCGGGCGCGACGTCGTCGCCACGGTCAATGGCGTGGCCTTCGTGCACGGCGGGCTGACCCCCGAGGTGGCCGCGCTGGGCTGCGAAGAGATCAACCGGAAGGTGCGGAGCGAGCTGAGCACGGACCTGGCCCAGACCAGGGCGAACCCGCGAGCGGCGCTCGCGACCGGCGAGAACGGGCCGCTGTCGTACCGCGGCCTCGCGCAAGGAGACGAGGCGGCCTTACTCCCTGAGGTCGAGAAGGTGCTCCAGTCCATGCGAGTGAAGACAGTCGTGATCGGCCACACGCCCACCGGCGACGGGAAGATCCGCCCGCGCTTCGGCGGGCGAGTCGTGATGATCGACGTGGGCATGCTGGCGTCGCTCGGCGGCCATCTCGCGGCCCTCGAGCTGGGGCCCGGGGGGTCGCTGACCGCTATCTACCCGACGGGCCGGCAGGCGCCATCGAACGGAAAGCGGCCGACGCGACGAAACCCCGGGGCTCGGGCGGCGCACGTGCCGCCTCCTTCTGACGGGCCACGGCATATCGGTCGCAATGAACACACCGAGCCCCACATCCGACGAACCGCTCCCGAAGGAGCCACACGACTTCTCTCTGGTCCTCGGCGGACCGCTCTTTCAGCTCTGGCAGCGGACTCGTCTGGCCGGAGACGCGTTGCAAATGCAGCATCGCCGCCTGTTCGCGGTGACGCTGCTGTCCTGGGTGCCGCTGCTCCTCTTGTCGGTTGCCGAGGGACGCGCCTGGGGAGGGAGCGTCAAGCTCCCGTTCGTCCACGACGTGGAGCTCCATGTGCGCCTGCTTCTGGCGCTGCCGCTGCTGATCGTGGCGGAACGGGTCGTTCACCAGTTGATGCGCCCGGTCGTGCAGCAGTTTGTCAAGGGCGGCCTCGTCCCCGACGCGGCGCGGGCAAAGTTCAGGGCGGCCGTCGCCTCGTCGATGCGCCTGCGCAATTCGATCTCGGCGGAGGTGCTGTTGTTCGCGTTCGTCTACAGCGTCGGGGTGGGAGTCACGTGGCGAGAGCACGCGGCACTCGACGTGGCCAGCTGGTCCGGCGTGGCGCCAGATGGGAAATGGCAGCCATCACTGGCCGGCTGGTGGCTGGGCTGCGTGAGTGTGCCTCTGTTCCAGTTCCTGGCTCTGCGCTGGTACTTCCGGCTGTTCATTTGGGCGCGCTTCCTCTGGCAGGTCTCGCGCATCGAGCTGACGCTCCTGCCGACGCACCCGGACAAGTGTGGCGGCCTGGGCTTCCTCGCGCTGGTGAGCCAGATGTTCGCGCCGTTGCTGCTCGCCCAGGGCACGCTGCTCGCCGGCATGATGGCAGGCCGGATCTTCTACGCCGGCGCCAAGCTAACCGATTTCCGGCTGGAGCTCGTCGGGCTGGTGGCCGTGATGGTCTTGGCCGTCCTGGGACCCCTGCTGGTGTTCGCACCGAGGCTCGCCGCGGTCAAGCGTGAGGGCCTTCGGGAGTACGGCACTCTGGGCCAGCGGTACGCGTGTGCGTTCGACCAGAAATGGCTCCGCGGCGGCGCTCCGCCGGACGAGCCGCTGATTGGCAGCGGGGATTTCCAGTCGCTCGCCGACCTGTCGTACAGCTTCGAGCAGGTGCAGGGCATGAAGCTGGCGCCATTCACCACGCGCACCTTGCTGCACCTTGCCGTAGTCACGCTACTGCCCGTGGCGCCGCTGATGCTGACCATGTTCTCCCTGAATGAGTTGTTCGAGCGATTGCTGAAGATGTTCTGACGTTGCACCGGATCGCTTAGGGGTTCGCCCGATTCGACGCCGCGACGTCACCGGTCATCGGCCAGATCGTGGCCATCAACCAGCTGACCGAGATGCCCACGACACTGCCGAAGATGACCTCCGCCACGCGCATCAGCGCGAGTTCGGTCGCCGTGAGGCGCGAGGGATGCAGGCTGCCGGCGATGACGATCGCGGCGGTGATCGGCGCCTGCCGCCACATCACCGGGATGCGCACCACGTAGGCGGACAGCAGGACCGTCAGCGCGAGCGCGAAGGGAAGCTTCCACGGGTTCGGCTCACCCGTCACCACGAAGAACAGCCCGACCGCGGATCCGACCGCGGTGTTGATAAGGCGGCTGCGGAACATCTTGAGCCCCTGCTTCAGCACCGGCTCGCTCGACGCGAGCATCGACGCGATGGCCCAGATCGGGTTCGCCCTGGTGGACAGGCGCAGCAGGAGCCAGACGATGCTCGTCGCGAAGAAGACGTTCACGGCGAAGCGGAGCCGAGGAAGCGGTCCTCGCGCAAGCGGTCGAGTACGCGGCCTTCACTCATGCGCTTGCGGCGGATTGCCTTTGAGGTTGTAGACGATACCCGTCTTTGTCGCCCCGAGCAGGACGTATTTGCGTCCGGTCTCCTGCAGCGCGACGAAGAAGCGCCTGACGCGGTCCACCGCTTTCCTGTGCAGCTCATCATGCGTCTTGAACTTCACCTGGAAGGCGAACTCTCCCACCAGCGGGCGGTGCATGCCGCGCTCGCGCCAGAGCGCCACGTTGAACTTCGCCGCCGTTCCCTTGCCGAAGTCGAGGGTGCCCAGATCCTGCAGCACCTCCTCGACGATCGTCTGGTTGACCAGCTCCACGCGGTCGGCCGAAGTCTTGAGCACCGAGGCGAGAATGGGGAAGAAGCGCGTCAGCGCCTTCATGCTGTCGCGGTCCCCTGTCGGCGCCTCGCTCAACGAGAACTGAATGTTGTGCGAGTAGAGCAGCCGGTACGCGCCCAGCCTGTCCTTCAGCGGCAGCGCTTCGACCTTGAACTTCATGTCGTACTTGCCGGCCATGTGCGGCCGCACGTCCATCTCGGCCGCCTTCTGCATGTCCGGGTGCCGGAACTTGAGGACGATCTCCGGGTCGCCGAGGGGGAACCCGTCCTCGTACCGGATGCGCCGCCGCAGGATGAACGCGTTGTTGTAGAGGCCGAAACCGGCGGTATCGAGGAAGACCACCTCGCGGATCTGCGGGCGCGGCTCCATCGCCTTCTTCGTGCAGTCGACGTCGTTCTCCCCGGCGGTACGCTTCACGATCTTCGCGTACTCGAGAAAGCTGCTCATGGACGTGAGGAACTCGGGCTTCAGGGTGATCTTGCACTCCAGAAACTGCACCTCGGGCAGCGGCGTCCCGTCCCTGTACTTCCCGGGCTTGAGGTCTGGTATGTGGCTCGGGATCCCAGCAAGGTTGTCTTCGACAGGCTTCTTGTGTGACACGATCGCCTCCAGTGTGCCGGGTCGAGGCACTCCAATATCATCATACTGGGGCTGGCTCCGCGTCCCCTTCGACAATGCACGTCAGGAAACCGTATGAGCGATCAGAACCGCATAGAGAAAGAGCCCCGAAAGCCAGTGCTGGGACCTGAGGATCGGATTTCCGAAATGCTCTTTGGCCTGCTCATGGCGCTCACCTTCGTGGGCGCGGTATCCGTGGCAACCGCCGGGCGCCAGCAAATTGACACGATGTTCGCCACGGCTTTGGGGTGCAATCTTGGCTGGGGCCTCGTCGACGCGGTCATGTACCTCGTCAAGACCATCGTCGATCGCGGGCACTCGCTGACGCTCGTTCGATCCGTGCGGGCCGCCGCGGACGCCGAGGCGGGTCGAAAGCTCATCGAGCGTTCCCTGTCGCCGTCGGTGGCAAGTCTGGTCTCGACAGCTGAACTCGAGGACCTCCGCGGTCGCCTTCTGGCACTGCCCTCGGTCGAGCGGCGACCGTCCCTGGAGCGCGACGACCTGCTCGCCGCCCTCGAGATATGGCTGATTGTGGTCGCGGCGACTCTTCCCGTCGTGCTCCCCTACGCGTTGATCGGCGACGTGGGTGCGGCGAAAATCGTGTCCCGCGCCGTCGGACTGGCGATGCTGTTCTTCGGCGGGCTCGCCTTCGGCCGCTACGCCGGCTACGGCACCTGGAGGGCGGGGGTCATCATGGTGGCGCTGGGCACGGGCCTTGTGGGCGCCATCATAGCGCTCGGCGGATGAACCCGCCGATACCCGGTCCTATGCAGTCTGCGTCGGTTGCCTTTCTGCTTCGACAGACAACCACCGACGCAGACGAGGCTCGACCAGGTCCAGCGTCGTGAGAAACCCGATGGCAACCGTCAGGTTGAAAACGAGGTGCGCCCAGGCGACGGCGAGGCCGGGATCCCCGTTTAGACTCACCATCACGCGCGCAAAGAGTCTCAGGAACGGAAAGAAGGCTATCGCGCCGGCGGCGTTGAACAGAAAGTTCGAGATCGCCGTCGCGCGCGCCGTAGGATGCATGCTAAGGCTCGCGACCAGGGCCGTCGACGTCGATCCCACGTTGGCCCCAATCACCATGGGGATGGCGGCCTCGGGCGGCATCACGCCTTGCTGCACGAGCAGAATCGCGACACCCGTCGTGACGCTGCTCGACTGGATGAGCGCTGTGAAGACGAGACCGGTCAGCACGCCCAGCCACGGGGCCTGTGCGAGGGCAATCCATTCCTTGAACGCCGGTTGGTTCTGCAGTGGTGTGAGTTCCGTCGAAATGAGCTCCAACGCGAAGAAGATCAAGCCGAAGTAGAACACGGCTTTGCCGATCATCCGCAGACGGGTTGGAACGGCCGACAGGATCGCGCCGAGGACGATGAAGAACGGACCGATGCCCGTCAGCTTGAACGAGACGAGCCAGGCCGTGGCCGTCGTGCCGACGTTCGAGCCGAGCACCACGCCAAGACTGGCGCGGAAAGAGATGACGCCGGCATCGACGAGCGTGGTGGTCAAGGCTGTGACGGCGCTACTCGACTGCACAACCGCTGTGGCCAGGGCGCCAGCGGCGAAGCCGCGCCACTTACTCGCCGTCACACGCCCCAGCCACGACTGGAGTGCGGTTCCGCCGACGGTCTGTAACTCGTCGCTGAACCCGTGGAGTCCGTAGAGGAACAGGACGACGGCCGAAACGGCGGCGAACAGCCCCTGCAGAGGACTCATGACTTACTGGGCCTCAGTCCCTGTCCTTTTCCAGGACGACTTCCACGCGGCCTGAGCGCGCCGCCTTCTTCAAGGCCGCGTGGTCGCGCTCGCTTTGATCGGCGTAGGCGACGGCGAACGCCGCGATGGCTTTGTCGAAGCGATCGGTGGTGCCGAGGTACCCACTGATTGTGGCGGGCTCGCCGGATCGCGCGTGCGACTGCGCCAGCGCCCACCCGCAGACCTCGGCATACTCGGCCATGAAGCTCGGAGTGAACAATTCGTGTTGAGCGCCAAGCTTCATGTCCCTGAGTTGACGCACGTAGTAATGCCGGCCGAGCTTCCCCTTCGTCCAGCCAAGAAAGATGTCGCTCGCCGCCTGGATCAGGCGATAGCCGGCAACGATCCGCTGCCCATCGTTCGGGTAGATGCTCTTGCCGGCATACGCTTCGAGAACCGAGGGACGCGCCTCTTTGATCTGGAGGAACAGGGGATCCGTTTCGCTGGCCATCAGGAGCGCGATGGCGCAGAAGGTACCGACGCTGCCGACGCCGACCACCTTGACTGCGAAGTCCTTGACGTCGTAACGGTCGAGGAGCGCCCGTCGGTCGTCCGACAGTGACTCACGGTAGCTGGCAAAGGCGCCGCGGGCACGCGCGTCCAAGTCCCTCGCATCCTTGCCCTTGAGGTGATATATCAGGGGCGGGTTGTCCCTGATGGTGGGCGCCTCGCCGGCGATGGCCGCTAGCTTGGGAAAGTCGTGCTCCAATACCTTGCGGCCGCGGGCAGAGGCAATCCGTTTCAGGCCCCGCTGCGCGGCCTCCTTGTCTTTGAACGTCCTGATGATTTTTTCGATGTCGAGGCTGACGTACCACATCTCCAGCACCGGCATCTCGCTGTATTCCGCCATGCGTTCCCGGTACGAGCGCACACACGCCAGCGCCGCATCGCGGGTCTCGCGTTTGCCGAAGCCGTTGTTGCGGCACGCAAGGACGACGCTTGCCGCGAGACGCTTGACGTCCCATTCCCAGGGCGCGGGAAGGGTCTCATCCAGATCATTGATGTCGAAAAGAAGCCGCCGTTCGGGCGAGGCATACGCGCCGAAATTGAGCAGATGGCAGTCGCCGCACGCCTGCACGCGAAGGCCGGTGACCGGCGTGCCCGCCAGGTCTGCCGCCATGTTGAGCGCCGCGCCACGATAGAAGGTGAACGGCGTTTTCACCATGCGACCAAAGCGAATGGGGATCAGTTCCGGGATCCGCCCCCTGTTGCCCAGTTCGAGCAAGCGCACCGGATCCGCGCGGTTGGCCGGCGCAATCCAGACCGCGTGTGACGTGCGTGGACACTGTCGCCGCAGGCTCTTACCCAATTCGCGGAGCTCAGCCAACGTAGGCCGCGGCGCAGTGGCGGATCGGTTCTTTCCGTGGTTGGTTTTCATGATCCCATCGTGTTGATCGGTGCCTCACCTGACTTGAGCAGGAGACCTCAGTTCCGGCGCTTGCCGAAAAACCGCAGCAGGGAGAGGAACAGATTGATGAAGTCCAGATACATCGTCAGGGCGCCGACGACGGCGTAGCTTCCGGCTGGCCCCTCCGGCGACGCGAGCGCCATCGCTTTCAGCCGCTGCGAGTCGTAGGCCGCCAGACCGGCGAACACAATCACGCCGATGAACGAGATGGCGAACTGCAGGCCGTCGCTGTGCCAGAAGATGCCGACCACGGAGGCGAGGACGACACCGACAAGTCCCATGAAGAGGAACTGTCCGAGGCCATCGAGGTTGCGGCGGGTCATCGTGCCGAAGGCGGCCATCGCACCGAACATGCCCGCGGTCACCACGAAGGTGGCGGTGACAGACTCGCCCGTGTAAGCCAGCAGCACGAAAGAGAGCGTCGCCCCGGTCAGGGCCGAGTAGATGACGAACAGGAGTGAAGCCGTCAACTCCGCCATTGTGGCCACGCGGGTCGACAGCGCGATGACGATACCGAACTGTGCGCCCACCAGCAGCCACAGCAGCAGGCGGTTGGTCGCGATCGCAACCATGACAGCGGGTGAGCCGGCGACGAACCAGGCGGTGCCCGCGGTGATCGCGAGGCCTGCGCACATCCATCCGTAGACGGCGCGAAGAAACGCGTGGACCTGGTCGGCGACGAGAAGCGGGGCGGCGAACCCATACTGCGGGAAGACTTCGTTTGACGCGGCCATGGCAGTGTCTACTCCTTCTGGTGCGTGGGTGCTCGAAAGTCAGCGTATCTCACTCGTCACCCCGCCTCCCCCTGGTCTCGTAGGCAGTCACCTTGGTGATGAACGCGACGAAGACGCCGACCCCCAGGATGATATAGACCATGGTGAACACTTTCGAGAGCGGCGTAGTCGGGTGAAGGTCGCCATAGCCGATCGTTGCAAACGTGCTCACGCTGAAGTACAGGGAATCGAGGATTCCCCAGCCCTCGACCGTCGAGTAGAAGATCGTTCCGGAAACGAGGAGGCTGACGAGAACGAACAACAGCGCGCGGAACTCAGGGTCCTTCAGCCCGCGGCCGAAGGCGCGAAGGAAGCGCGCGAGGGTCAGTACAAACGACGACATCGATGCCCCTTTACGATTGGAGACCCAATGTTCGCGGGCGCTTGAGAACTGGAGATCCCGTCACCCCCTCGTGGGATCCGGCGGGCTCATCCTGCGAAACAGCCTGTCGCGGTCGCTGTCGAAGTGATACAACTTCGCGACCGTGATTCGCTTCGCGAGCAGACTGCACACGAGGCATGCCGCGATACTTCCGATCAGCGGACCGATCCAGTAGATCCACCACCCCTCCCATTGTCCCGAAACGACTGCCGGTCCCAGGCTGCGCGCGGGATTCGTGCTCGTTCCCGAGATCGGCGCCTCCGCGTACACCATGACGGCATACAGAAACGGGAACAGCGCCGGAGTGAACGGACGAATCCGACGAAAGCCGAGAAACAGCAACAATCCAGTGACCATGGCGAACGTGGTGATCACTTCCCCCATCAGGACCGTCCCAATGGCGTAGCCTTCTCCCGGCAATGTGGCACCGAACGCCGCGCTGCGGCCCATCGCGCCCCATGCCAGCAGCGGCACAGACCCGAGAATCGCCCCAGACAGTTGGGCCGTGACGTAACCGAGCGTGGTCCGCAAATCGAGCTTGCCCATCAAGCGAAATGCCAGCGTGACGACCGGGTTGATGTGGGCGCCGCTGCGCATCCCGACGGGGGACAGCGCGATCAGTCCGCCGGTGGTGCCGAACAGAAACCCGGTGATGAGACGACGCCAGCCTTCACTCGGCAGGACCGCCTTGACGGGGCTGCCCGCCCCGAACATCAAGATGACGAGCGACAAACCGACCAACACCAGCAGCGCGGTACCAACCAGCTCGGAAACGAATACCTGCCAGGGTACAATGCCGACCGCTCCGCCGTTCTCTCCCACGGAGACCTCGCTTGCCGTTCGGCCGGCGACGCATCAGATCCGGATCTGCTCACCGCGATCATGCCTGCGCAAACTGGATGACGACCTTGATGTCGTCCGGCTGCCGCTGAAGCGCGCGCATGAAGTTCTCCGGCGGCTCGCGCCGCGTGATGAGGCGTCCGAGCCACGCCCGGTCGGCGCGGGCCAGGACTTCTCCCGCCTTGTACCAGTGCCGCTTGTTGGCGTTGACGCTGCCCACCACGACGTTGTTCTTGAGCACGGCTGCGGCAGCGATATCAGCGACGGCCGGGGCAACCGTGGACCCGCCTGCCCCGACCCCGGTGAGGCATATCACACCGCCGGCGGCGATCCCTGCGATGGAATCTTCGATGACCTGTCCGACACCGGTGCATTCGACGATCACATCCGGCTCGAATCCTACGCCTGCGACGGTGCCGGCGTGGTAGGTCGCCCCCAGGGCACGAACGAGCTCCGGCTTGGGCCCCGATTCGGTCCGGTCGAGGACGTGCACCTCGAGCCCGCGCTGCTTGGCGACGAGGGCCGCAAGCAGGCCGATCGGTCCAGCACCGGTCACGAGTACGGTCCTTGGCTCCCAGAACGCACGCTGGCCGACCGCGACGACCTGCTCCCACGCCTTCGTGACGACGGTCGTGGGCTCGAGCAGCACGCCCAGCAGGCCGAGCGAGCCGTCGATCTTCATCGCGTACTCGGGCTCGATCCGCCAGCGCGCGGACATGTAGCCGTCCACCTCTTTGATGCCGCGCTCGGTGTACTGGCCGTTCCGGCACATGTCCCACTCCCCTACCGCGCAGCTGGGGCACGGCACGGGGTCGGGACGCCGGACGATGCCGACCACGAGGTCACCCTTCTGCAGCGCGCCACCCGGGCCCGGGTCCACCACTCGGCCGAGGGATTCGTGCCCGAGCACGAGGCGTGTCTTGCCCGGAGGGGCCCAGCCGTACTTGCCTTCCACGATCTCGACGTCGGTTCCGCACACGCCGACCGCGACGGCTTCCACGAGGACCGACCCGGCGCGTACGTCCGGCTCGGCGATGTCTTCCAGGCGTGCGGTGTCCGGCTTGTGCGGTTCAACGGTGATGGCCTTCACGTGAGTCTCCTTTGACGATCACTTTGCCGCATTGGCACCCTTCACGCGCATCCTGATTGCGTAGAGACCGGTGCTTGCCGTGATGAACAGCGTGTGTCTGTCCTTGCCGCAGAAGCTGACGTTCGCCGTCCACCGCTCATCGGGGACCTGTATGTGCTCGATCTGCCGGCCCGCCTTGTCGAACACCACGACGCCATCGCCGGTGAGGTAGAGATTCCCCTCGTCGTCCAGCGTCATGCCGTCCGAGCCATGCTCGGCGACCAGCGTCTTGTGCGTGAGGTCGCCGCCCGCCGCGATCTCGTAGCGGTAGGTCTTGCCTGCGCCGATGTCCGCCACGTAGAGCGTCTTCCCGTCAGGCGTGCCGATGATGCCGTTGGGCTTTTGGAGATCATCGGTCACGCGCACGAGGTGCCGACGGTCGGCGGACAGAAAGTAGACGTGCTCTCCGTCCTGCGGCATCGTGTCGTACGTCCACCAGCTCCGCTTGTAGAACGGGTCGGTGAAGTAGAGCGCGCCGTCCGGCCGCACCCAGACATCGTTCGGTCCGTTCAGGAGCCTGCCCTCGTATGTGCCCAGAATCACAGTGACCTTGCCGTCCGGCGCGATGGACCACAGCGCGGTCTTTTCGTCGGCGCAGGCGACCAGATTGCCCCGAGGATCGAAGTACATGCCGTTCGCGCGGCCCGCTGGGTGCAGGAAGGTAACCAGCTTGCCCGCCACGGTCCACTTCAGGATGCGGTCGTTCGGCTGATCGGTGAAGAAGAGGTTGCCCTCCGCGTCACACGTCGGCCCTTCGGTGAACTCGAAACCGCCGGCCAGTTTCTCCACCTTGGCGCCGGGAGCGACGACGCGGTCCTGGGCGCCCGACAGCCAGGGCGCCGTGATCACGACCAGCACCAGCCCGATCGCCTTCACGTTCATCGTTACCTCGCCGACGCGGTTCGAACGTTCCGTCAAGATCCGCCTCCGGCTCCAGACCCTGCGAGCTGTCCCACAGTCGTCTTCTTCAGGACTTCGGGTACCGCTGCCGGCGACGCAAACATCTGCATGAGCCTGGCAATGACTCCCGTCCATCCGGTCTGGTGGCTCGCGCCCAGACCCGCTCCGTTGTCCCCGTGGAAATATTCATGAAAGGACAGATAGTCACGCCAGTGCGGATCTTCCTGGAACTTGCGTGCTCCTCCGTAGACGGGTCGCCGGCCCTCGGCGTCTCTCAGGAAGATGGCCGTCAAGCGGCGAGTGATGTCCTCGGCGACCTGCCGCAGGTTCATCTGCCGACCCGAGCCGGTTGGACACTCAATCGTGAACTCGTCGCCGTAGTACTCGTGGTACGCACGAGCGCCCGGATGATCAGGACGTTGACCGGCATCCAGACCGGGCCGCGCCAGTTCGAGTTGCCGCCGAACAGTCCGCTGTCGGACTCGGCTGGCAAGTACGAGACCCGGCTGACTTGACCGCCGGCCGACACGACATACGGATGGTCCGCGTGATAGCGCGAGATGGAGCGCAGGCCGTACGGGCTCAGAAACTCGTTCTCGTCGAGCATCTTCTCGAGCACGCGGCGGAGCCTCTCCCGGTTCATGATCGACATGAGGTGCCGGCCGGCGACGCCAGGCTGCCTCGGATCGTGCATCGATGCGCGCAACTCCGGGCGAGCCTCCGAGAACCAGCGGAACCGCTCCTGGATGGCCGGGAACTTGTCGCACGGCTCCGCCTCGAGGGTGGTGGCCGCGCAGAGGGGCAGCAGCCCCACCATCGATCGGACCTTCAGCCGCTCGGCTCGGCCGTCGGGCAGCCGCAGCAAGTCGTAGAAGAAGCCATCCTCTTCATCCCACATGCCGGTGCCGTCGCCCAGGTGGTCCATCGCCGAGGCGATCCACATGAAGTGCTCGACGAACTTGAGCGTCATGTCCGCGTAGCTCGGGTCGCTCATCGCGAGTTCCGCAGAGATCTCCATCATGTTCTGGCTGAACAGCGCCATCCAGGCGGTGCCGTCCGCCTGCTCCAGATAGCCCCCGGTAGGCAGCGGCGCGCTGCGGTCAAACGGGCTGATGTTGTCGAGGCCGAGGAACCCACCTTCGAAGACGTTGCGCCCGCTTCGGTCCTCTCGATTGACCCACCAGTTGAAGTTCAGGAGCAGTTTCTGAAAACAGCTCTTCAACCACTCCGTGTCACCCACGCCGGTCTGCATCTTGTCGAGGCGGTAGGTGAAGATCGTTGCCCAGGCATGCACGGGAGGATTGACGTCGCCGAAGTTCCACTCGTAGGCGGGCAGCTGCCCGTTGGGGTGCATGTAGTGCTCCTTCAGCAGCAGACTCAGTTGCTGCTTGCCGAAGTCGGAATCGACAAGCGTCAGCGCAAGCACATGGAAGCTGAGGTCCCAGGCGGCATACCACGGGTACTCCCACTTGTCCGGCATCGAAATGACATCCGCGTTGTACATGTGGTGCCAAAGGTCATTGCGAGGTGCTGCCTTGTGGATTGGATTGAACGGGTCCGACCCGTGCTCCTTGAGCCACTGATATACGTCGTAGCGGTAGTACTGTTTGGACCACAACAGGCCGGCCAGGGCCTGACGCATCACGTTCGCGCCGTCGGCACCGAGCGACGCCGGCACGATCGCGGCGTAGAACTCATCGCCCTCCTTCCGGCGGCTGTCGACCATCTGATCGAATGCGTCGCCGAAAAGACCATCCTTCGCGCGCGTGGTACATGCTTTCGTGGCGGGCTCCACATCCGACAGCCGCAGGCGCACGACGACCGACTCGCCCGAACCGATGTTCAACCGGTAGTGCGCTGCGACGAGGGTCCCGGTCTGCCCCGGGTTCACCACTCCGTCGCGACCCTGGACGATGGTGTCGTTGATTCCGTCCTTGACGTAGGCCGACTGGTTCGGCACGCCGAAGACTCGCTGCGTGTTGGTCTCGTTCTCGGTGAACAACAGCGGCACGTCCCCTTCGCAGGAGAGATAGCGCGTGCCCAGCCGCGGGTGCACGGCACGCACGACGCAGCGGCCCGGGCCGTCCTCGACCTGGGTGAGCGTCGGGCGCTTCGCGTCGGCATGCCAGGACCATTCGTTGCGGAACCACAGCCTCGGCAGCAGGTCGAGCGTGGCGGGATTCGGCCCACGGTTGTGAACTGTGCAGCGGATCAGAATATCTTCAGGGGCGGCCTTGGCGTATTCGACGAACACGTCGAAGTAGCAGTCCTCGTCGAATACGCCGGTGTCGAGCAGCTCGTACTCGAGCTGATTCCGGCTGCGCAGGTGATTCGTGCGAACCAGGTCGTCGTACGGGTAAGCGGCCTGCGGATACTTGTACAGGTAGCGCATGTACGAGTGCGTGGGCGTGGAGTCGAGGTAGAAGTAGTACTCCTTGACATCCTCCCCGTGGTTACCCTCGGCGTTGGTCAGCCCGAACAGGCGCTCCTTCAGGATCGGGTCCTGGCCGTTCCACATGGACAACGCGAAACACAGCCGCTGCCGTTCGTCGCTGATGCCGGCGAGCCCATCCTCACCCCAGCGGTAGGCTCTCGACCTCGCCTGGTCGTGCGTGAAGTAGCCCCAGGCGTCGCCACCCTGGCTGTAGTCCTCGCGCACAGTCCCCCATTGACGTTCGCTCAAGTACGGCCCCCACAGCTTCCATGGCGCCCTGTTCGTGCGCGCTTCTTCGAGACGAGATTGCTCGGCGTTCATGGGCCGTCCTTTATTAGACGCGTGGCTACGGTTGCTGAAGACCTCTGACCGCGGCTGGTCCCAACAAGGGCACGCGGGGACGATCGGCTCGCAGTCGGGCACACGACGGGCAAAGCTCGCGATCGAGGAGGGCCGCCATGTGTTCCGGCAAGCGTTTCCGAATGAAGTCGCGGTGCGCCGGCGTTTGCGTGGCTGCCCCACATCCGCTGCAGGTCAACAGCGGTTGTTCCTTCACGACGGTTCCCGTGATGATCGTGCGACGCACGCCATCCCGATCTTCGATGTGAATCGCGCCGGTGGGACAGACCTGGGTGCAGGCGCCGCAACCGATACACAGCGACGAAGGCCGCGTGAAATCGAAGTAGGCGAGACGGCCGGCAGTCGTGTCTCCCATGCGGAGCGCCTCGACGCCCATCTCGCTGCACGCCGCCATGCACAGGCCGCAGCCGATGCAGACATCGCAGCGCAGGCAACGGCGAGCCTCGTTGTGCGCCGCAACATCGGACAGTCCCTCCTCGATCCGGACGTAGTTGCCCTCGCCGACCACTTCTTCGACGGATCGTTCGGGCATCACGGCGCGGGGCAAGTGCGTGCGATCGTGCGCCACGACAGTAAGAGGAATCACCGTGGCGCGGCGCACCGGGCGCCCGACGGCGGCGTCCGGGCGCACACCGCGCAGCCAGGCGTCCATGGAAGCGGCGGCGATTTTCCCTGAGCGGATCGCTTCCACGGCCGTCCGCGGGCCGTGCTCCGCATCGCCACCGGCAAAGACACCTGGCACGTTGGTCATCAGCGTCTTCGGATCCGCGACGATGAAGCCGTGGTTGTTGTCGACCCCGCTGCCGTCGAGGATGGTCAGGTCGGTCCCTTGGCCGGTCGCGAGGATCACGTGATCGGCTTCGAGCCTCAGCAGCCGGCTGGCGTCGAACTTCGGATTGAAATTGCCCTTTTCGTCGCGGGTCTGCTCGCAGTACTGCAAGGTGACTTGACCATCTTCACTGATGCTGACCGGCCCCCAGCTCGGGTGCAGCTCCACGCCTTCAGCGACAGCATTTTCGATCTCGTGCGGGCTGGCCGGCATGTCACGGCGTTTCTCGAGAGAGGTGAGCTCGACGTGCAGCGCGCCTTGCCGCAACGCCGTCAGGGCCACGTCGATGGAAACGTTCCCGCCGCCGATGACCACGACCCGTGGACCGACCCGCACCGGATACCGCTGCGCACGGCGTGCAGGAAGTCGATGCCGCCGAGCACGAAGGGTTGATGGACACCCTCCATCGTGATGAGGCGCGATCGCTGGGTGCCGAGCCCGAGGAATACCGCGTCGTAGCTTTTGCGAAATGTCTCGAGGCTGCCGATCGGCGCACTGGTGTGGATAGCGATACCCAGCGTCCGGATTTGGTCGATCTCCTGATCGAGCAGATCCGGCGGCAGCCGATAGGCCGGAATACCGTAGCGCAGTTGCCCGCCGGCTTTCTCCAGCGCCTCGAAGATCTCGACCTCATGGCCGTAGGTGCGCAGGTAATAGGCCGCCGTGAGGCTCGACGGACCCGATCCGACGATCCCGATGCGCTTGCCGGTGTCCGGCGCGATCTCAGGCTTCGGGTAACCGCCCTCGGCGAGGCAATGTTCGGCCGCCTTGGCCTTCAGGGGGCGGATGAAGACCGCGCCGTTGCTGCCGCCGCGGACACAGGCCGATTCGCACGGCGCCGGGCAGACCAGGCCGCAGACCAGCGGCAGAGGATTGTCGCGCCGGATGACTTCGATCGTGGCGCGATAGTCGCCGTGACCGAGGTGGGCCATGAAGCTTGGAATGTCGATATTGGCCGGACACGTGCTGTGGCAGGGCGCCGCGTTGTGTTTCAGGCACAGCCCCTCGGGGCAGGACTCGCGCCCGGCATGGCTGTCCCACTGCGCGCGGTAGTAGCGCAGCGCACTGCCCAGCGGCCAGGCTGCCGCCAGCCCTTGTGTCGTGAGTTCCTGCACCAAATCGTCAAGGGCGGCGAGATGCGCGGCGTCGCCGCGGCCGAGGCTGATCTCGGTCACGAGGCGCGCGGCACGCGCCAACAGCGCACGCACCGGCGCCGTTTCACCTTCGGCGAGCTGCCAGTGCCGATAGAGCGCGCGGCCCGTCTGCTTGACAACGCACACGCCCGCCGCCATCACCATCAGGCTGGATGGCGCCGGGATGATGCCCGCGGACGCAAACGACAGCGCATCACACGACAGGTCCGCTTTGGAGTGCGGCAGGAAACCGCCCAGACCGTCGTCGAAGACGAGCACGGCGTCCTCGCCTTGCACCTCGACGCCGCCACCCCAGTTGTCGATCTGGTGCCGCAGATTGCCGGAACGTGCCAGTGCGACCAGTCCGCGTTGCTTCATGCCGCGCCGGAGCGTCAGCAGTGAGACATCGAGACCCGACGCGCCAGCGAACAGCAGCGCGATCAGGCACCAGGTCTCCGGCGTGTGGATCAGCCGTGACCCGTCGGCGAGTTGTCTCTCCCCCCAGCAACTGGGCCCGCTGTGACGGACCACCTCCACCTGTCGGCGGGGACTGGCGATCTGGGCGAGCGACCGGATGGCGTCCACCGCGTTGAGCAAGGCCACTTCATGGCCCGTCAGCTCGGCCGGCAGTCGCAGTTCGACCTTGAGGCTGTCGCGCAGACCGGCGGCGATCAGCACGCCCTCGGCGACCAGCCAGGGAGCGTTATCGAGTACCAGCGGCCGTGCCGCGTGCCTGCACATCGAGGTCGGTCGCGTCGATCACCAGCACCGATGCTCCATGGCCGCGCAGGAATTGCCGCCAGGCGAGATAGATCGGTTCGCCCGCGCCGCCGCATTCGACGAGACCCGCCTCCTGCACGCGCCGCAGCCGCTCGAGTGGCGTCAGTGACTGGGCAACGGCGAGGCCCGGCAGTGCACCGGCGAGGGTCTGCGCAGGCGGCGCAGCGCCCGCCAGGGCGGCGGCACTGGCATCGAGCCACGCGGGCAACATCCGCAGGTCGCTCATGTCTTCTGCTTGGGCTCGCCCACCGGCTCAGCGAGGATCTGCCGGGCATAACGCTCGCGACGCGGATCGGGCACCTCGTTGGCGACGCCAAAGGACAGACAACCGGTCACGCACTTGGTGACGCAGGCTGGCTGGAGCCCGGCATCGACGCGATCCATGCAGTAATCGCACTTGACCACTCTGCGCATGACCGGGTCCCACTGCGGGGTGCCCCAGGGACACGCCGCGATGCAACTCTTGCAGCCAATGCAGAGACTGTGCTCGACAAAGACGATCCCGTCCTTCTCGCGCTTCTTCATGGCGCCGGTCGGACATGCCCTCACGCACCACGGATCCTCGCAATGAAAGCAGGGCATGAAGGCGATGCGCATGCGCGGCTGTCCGCCGACGTCGATCGGGCCGACGGTGATGATCTGACACGGATTCGGGCCGGGGCCGAGGTTCTTGTTGCTCTTGCAGGCCACTTCGCAGGCCAGGCAGGCGATGCAGTTCGCTTCGTCGTGGCGCAGCATGTAGGTGCTCATGCCCTACCTCCGGCCGCTGCGGGCTTGATTTGCACGATGGTCTCGGTCATGGCACAGCCACCGCCAGCCGGATCGAAGTCGTACAGCTTGCCGTGCTGCAAGCGCTGGTCGGCCACGCCTCGGCCGCGGGCCCGCGTCGCGAGCGGCACGGTCGCGCCGTAGCCGTGGAGCATGAACACCGCGTCAGGATGAATCCACGGTGTCACGTTGGCTTTTATCCTGCCGGTGTAGCTGCCTCCGCCGGTGACCTCGACGATGTCGCCGTCGCCAATCCCCAGCGGCCTGGCTCGATCGGGGTGAATCCAGAGCACCTGTTCCGGCGCGATGTCGTTGAGGATCGGGTTATTCAGCGATTGTCCATGCGCCAGTGTCGCCGTTCTGGCAAACAGCAGGTAGAAGCGGTCGTCCGTCGGCGCCGCCTTGGCCTGGTAGGGCGGCAGGCTGGGCAGCCCGGCCCTCTTCAACACCTCGCTCTCGATCTCGATCGTGCCAGAGGGGGTCGGGAACCTGAGCTGGTCGCGCGGCGTCAGCTTCGCCGCATTGGCCAGGCCGACCAGGCCTTTCTCGCGCATCTCGGCGACGGTGACACCGGTGCCATCGAGCTGGTAGTTCCAGATCTCCTCGATGGTCTCGAAGTCGAGCGCGTCCTTGATCTCCATGCGGCGCAGGATCTCGCGGAAGATCCACCAGGCCGGGCGACTGTCGAAGCGCGACGCGATGGCCTGGTCGCGCATGAACAGGACGGGCACCGGGCCGGGCAGCAGTGCCAGGATGTTGGCGCGCTCGAGGTAGGTCGACTCGGGAAGGATGACATCAGAGAACCAGCCCGTCTCCGAATAGCGCACGTCGATCGACACGATCAGCTTCAGCGTGTCCAGCGCGCGCGCGGTCGCCTCCGGATCGGGCAGGCCGGTAAAGGGATCGTGGCGATAGGCGAAGTAGGCGCCGATCCCGTAAGGCTGCCCGGTTTCCATGGCGGCGAATGCCTGGTGCAGCATGCCGATCTCGGGATCCCACTGCGGCCGCGCGGCGCCCGCGCCGTCCACGCGTGGTTCCACCACCTTGGGCACTCGATCGGTCAGATGCTTCAAGCCCTTGCGGCCGTAGAACCCGGGTAGCTTCCCGAGTACATACCCGCCGGGAATCTCCATGTTGCCCATCAGGGCGTTCAGGATCAGCGCCGTGCGGCTGACGTAGAACGACTGCTTGTGACGTGCCGACATCCATCCCGGATGGAAGATCACATGCGGCGCATCGGCGGCGATTTCCGTGACGAAGGCGCGCAGCTGGTCGGCGGAGACACCGGTGTGTGGCGCTTGCCATTCCGGAGTCGTCTCCTTGACCGCCTCGCGCAGATAGTCCATGCCGGTGACGAAGCGGGCGACGAACTGCTTGTCGTACGTCTCCTGCTTCAGCACTTCATGGATGATCGCCAGGTTCAGCGCGTAGTCGCTGTTCGGGCGCACCTGCCAGTACCGGGTCGCCTTGCAGGCCGTCATGCTCGCGCGCGGATCGATGTAGGTGACGCGCATCCCCCTGGCCACGGCGGCCATGAAGGCCTTGGCCTCCTTGACCATCAGCGACTCGACGATGTTGCGACCGTAGAGTACGAGGTGTTTCGCGTGGCCCAGGTCGGGGATCAACGCCTCGTGGCCGAAGCCGTAGATTGAACGCGCGGCGTTGTGCACGTTGCCGCCGCAGCCGGCGTCGTGGTTGAAGTAGTTGGGCGAGCCCAGCGCCTGCACGAAGGTCCGGGTCAAGTCGTTGAAGGGGCCGCCGCGGTCGGACAGCACGATGCCGCGCCCGCCGAACGCCTCGATCGTCTCGTGGAGTCTGTCGGCGATATAGTCGAGAGCCTCGTCCCACGACGCGCGTCGCCACTGGCCTCCGCCACGCGGGCCCTTGCGAATCAGCGGCGACTGCGGCCGCTGGTCGTCGTCGTACTCGAACGCCAGTCCGGCCGACCCCTTCGCGCAGAGGCTGGCACCGATGGCCGTGTCGTGCGGATTGCCCTGCAGCCACACGACCCGACCATCCTCGACCGTCACTTCCATCGGACATCGCACCGCGCACATGCCGCACATGCTGTAGACCGTGCGTCGGCCCGGGGCGCTCACACCGAGTACATTTGGTGCCGTGGAGCTCATTTCAGTCCTCGAAGGAAAACACCTTATCGCTGACCATCGCGAACGGCGGCTACCGATGGTCGGATCCGGCTTTCGTCGGTCGCATTGAGTTGAAGTACTTGTCGGCGGTCGCGATGGCCTCATCCGTCTTGGCGAGCACTTGCGTACCGCGCTCGTTCAGTTTCTGCGCCTGGGGTTTGAGCGACGTCATCGCACTAGGCGTCAGATCGCTACCAAGGTAGCTGATCTGATTGTCGAGGTCCGTTCGCAGCGTGTGAAGTGATTGGCCGGTGTCCTTGAGCGACGCCATCACGGCCGCGTATTCAGTCTGGTTCTGGCTGAGCCTCTCCTGCGCCTGTTTACGCAACCCCTCGCTCTGGATGTCCTTGATCGCGGCGGTGCGCCCAGCGAAGTACGTGTTGCCCGCCGCCTCCATCTTCGTGACTTGTTCCCGTGCGTCGTCGACTCTCTGATCCGTGTCCTTGGCAGCACCCATGAGCTTTTTGTAGTCGCCTTTCATGTCCGTCGAGGGCTTTGTCACCAACGCGTTGTACGCCTCGAGGGTTTTCGCAGTCTGCGCCCGGCCTTTGCTAATGGCACTCGAGGTGTTGGCGCCAGCCTTCACGAAGTTCTCGGTTTCCTTGATGCCTTCCGTGTCGCTTCGCTGCGCGGACGGAAGCGCGACGAATGACATCCACGCAACGATAGTCATCGCGGTCATCGATGACACGAACCCGGGGACGAATTGTTGACGCATGAAATACTCTCCTGGTGCCGCAGGCACCTGATGTTCGGTTGCTCGCATACCGGTCACTAAAGTCCGGCGTACGGCCTTCACAAAGCCGGGGCCCGACGAGAAGCCACAGACTCACCGCCGTCTGGTACTACGAGGCAGCGCGACTGGGGGTCGTCGCGCTGCTTCCGCTCAGGCGCCGCCGGCTCGAATGTGTTTTAGGCCGTGGCGAGCTTCTGTTTGAAGGCCCCCAACTTTCCGCCAGCCGACCTCACCTTGAAGCCGAGGAGGACAAGCGAGAAGCCGGTCACGATCGACCAGACCCCGATGATGGTGAGAACCGCGAGGGCACCCGCGCCCGGACGCGCCAGCATGGTCAGGCCGAACCAGATCGAGACGAGACCGCCCAGGGCCATCCACCACTCGCCCGTGATCTCGTGTCGGAGGCGCAGGGCGAGGATGATGCGCAGAACGCCCGTCGCCACGGCCCAGAAGCCGATGTACATGAGCAGCATCAATGTAGTAATCCCGGGCGCTTGAAACGTGATGACGCCGAAGGCGATGCCGAGCAAGCCTTCCAGCAGGAGCACCCACCAGCTCTCGTTGTCATCGCGTCCGAAGAACGCGTGGAAGACGTTCGAGATCCCGTCCACGAACGCGAACGCCGCGAAATAGAGCACGAGGCTACCGAGCGTGATGCCCGGGTACGTGAGCGCCACGATGCCGAACAGGATCGCGAACGCGCCCCTCAGCAGCAGAACCCACCAGTAATGCGACAACAGTTTCGATAACATGTGACATCTCCTCTCTTGACTTGCCCTACTTTTTCGCCGCCGCGACCTTGATCGCGAGCGCTTCGGTGTACGTCATCTCGACCGTGTCGCCAACATTCACGCCCTGGAGCTTCTCTGGGTGCAGCACCTTGATCGTCCGCGTGTTACCAGCAGGTCCTTTGAAGGTGACCGAGGGGACCTTCGAGTCGATCGCCGCGATCGTCACCGTCACCGTAGTCTGCTGCGCGATGGCGCCCGCCGGCTTCTTGCCGGATGGGGCCGCGCCGGCTGCGACGGCCGTATCCGCGCCAGCCTTGCCACCCTTCTTCACCTCGTACACGAGCGCTTCTGTGTAGGCCGCGGTGACCACGTCGCCCTTCTTCACCTGCGCGAGGTTCTTCACCGCGTCGCCAGCCACGAAGCTGTACTCCTGGCCGTCGGTGGCCTTGAGCGTGACCTCGCGCGTCTTGTGGTCGATCTTGGTCACGGTTGCGGTAACCTCGACGGCCGTGATCACGGCGTCGCCTTTGACCGGCGCCTGCTTCGCGGGCGTCTGAGCTCGTGCGGCGGGCGCCAGGCACAACATTCCGGCCGCGCAGACCGCCATCGTCGAACATCTCGAAATCTTCATGTGCTCTCTCCTTACAAATTGACTAGCGTCCCCTTGACAAATTGACGAGCGTCCCCTTGACAAATTGACTAGCGTCCCCTTGCTCTCCACCAGCGATGGCTGCCGTGAACTCGGCATCTGGAAAACACAATGCCTATTCCGTACCGCCGCTCTCCTCCACGATCCGTCGTCTGGGATCAAGCCCTCGATAAGCCGACGATCTCGATGCCACTGAAGAATCCTCTGTGAACGGGTGTTTTCCCGCACGAGGTCGCGCCTCTGGTAGCTCCATCCCCCACCCCGGACGCGAGGTCTACTTCTTGACGGCGTAGGGATTGCCGCCAAGCGCATTCGAGATGACGGCAATCGCGCGCTGGGCCCGGATGCTGTTGCCGGCGTCGTCGAGGGGCGGCGAGATCACGGCGATCCCGAATTTGCCCGGGGAGACGGCGATGATGCCGCCGCCGACACCGCTCTTCGCGGGCAGGCCCGTGTGATAGAGCCACTTGCCCGAGTCGTCATACAGGCCCGCCGTGGCCATGACCGCGAGCACGCCCGGCACCTTGCCCGCATCGAGCACCTGCTTGCCGGTCACCGGGTTCTTGCCGCCGGCCGCCAGCGTCGCCGCCATCATCCCGAGATCTTTGGCGTTCACGCCCACCGAGCACTGCCGGGTGTAAAGATCGACAGCCTGCGGCCAGTTGCTCTTGATGTAGCCGTAGGCCAGCATCAGCGCGCCGATCGCCTGGTTGCGCTGGTTGGAGTCGGACTCCGACTTGTACACGTCCTGCAGGACCGTCAGCGGACGCCCCGCGTAGTCGTTGTAGGTGCCGATGATCTTCTTCCAGACCGCATCGGCGTTCGCGCCGGTCACCATGCTGGTCGCCGAGATCGCGCCGGGATTCACCAGAGGATTCATTTCCGGGGCGCCGGTGCCGGCGACCATCTTGACCCCTTCGATGGCGATGATGGAGTTGAACCGGGCGCCCGTCGCATCCACACCGATCCGCTTCTCGACCGACTCGAGGCCCTGCTCCTGAATCACCTGCGCCATCGTGAAGACCTTGGAGATCGACTGAATCGAGACCTCGGTCTTGATGTCACCGGCCGTGTAGACCTTGCCGTCCACCGTGATGAGCGCGATGCCGAACAGATTCGGATCCACCTTGGCGAGCGCCGGAATGTAGTCCGCGTTCTTGCCTTCTTTCAGCGCCTTGAACTGGTCGAACGCCTTGTTGACGATCGCTTGCGGATCCGAGCCGCCCTGCGCCGTGAGCACGAGCCCGCCGGCCAGCACGCTGGCCGCGATTCCCGCCAGGAAGCGGCGGCGCGGCGTCGAGAGCGAATTCCTGACCATCACTAGCCTCCGATCTTGTAGCCGAAGCTGTATTTGAACGAAAACTGCAGACGGTAATCGTTGACCGAGAAGCCGTCGGCATTGTTCTCGCGGTGCGCCCACTGAAACTCGCCGCCCATCATCACGTTCTTCGCGGGCGTGACCAGGAGATTGCCGCTCATGTACTGACCGTTCTTGTACGCGTTGGCCGCCTGGCCGTCGCTATTCGTGATATCGACCCGCGAGTAGCCGACCGCGCTCGAATACTTCTCGTTCCACGTGTGGTCGAGATAGAGGACCAGGCCGAAATCCTTGAGCGCTTCGCCGACGACCGGTGTGACCGCATTGCCCGGGTTGCGTTTCACCGCGACGTCCACGGGTGCATCGTTGAAGTAGTTCTCCACGCCCGCACCCTCGATGAGCTGGACACGCAGCACGTCGTTCGACCCCACCTTCACGTTCGAGCTGAGGCTGACACCCCAGCCCCACACGTGGCCGCTCAGATTGAAGGCGTCGTTCGGAAGGGTGTCGTCGTACCCGATGTAGCGGAGCGCGCCGCCGACCTGCACGTAGCCCCACTTCTGGCCGCCCCAGCGATAGTGGCCCGTGAAGTCCGGCGATGGAAACCGCCCCTTCACGTTCTGGAGTTCCACGCGGTCGGCGAGCACGCCGGCATCGCCGCTGGCACCCGGTGCTTCGATCGCAATGCGCGCGTTCGAGTCCCCGTCACGGTACGGCTCCCAGAACACCTGCACGTTCCGGAGGAACAGCATCCCGTTCGGCCCCCAGTAGTCGAGGACGTTCGGGAAGACGTCGACGTCCATGAACTGGCTGTTCGTCTGGCCCGCGCCGACCTGCTTCCACTGTCCCCACGCATGGCGCAGGCGGATGGTCGTCTTGCCCGCGTCGCCGCCGACGCCGAACATGTCGAATTCGAACTGTCCCTTCACGGGTCCGTTCGCGGTCGGTATCTCGCCCTTGACGCCGAGACGGCTCTGGCGGGCGCTCAGATAGAAATGCCCGTCCTCGCCGAACTGGTTGGCCACGTTTGGCAGACGCGACGGCCGGTTGACGTCGTACCAGTCGGGGTTGTTCTGTTTGAAGTCGGCGATCGCGTCGGCTTGCCCGAAGCCATAGATCTCGAGACTGCCCTTGTCGTCTGGATTGGCCTGCGCTGGCGCCTGCGGCTCCTCGGAGGGACCCTGGGCCCGCGCGGCCGTCGGGACACCGGCGAGCAACAGGACAGCCACGGCTCCCCATCGCCCCCAATGCCGGAACATTCGTGTCGCGTACATGTCGCGCTCCTAGTCAAGTCGTTCGCTACTTCAGGTTCACGCGTTCCCACGCGCGGACGCGGCGGCGTCCTTCGTTGAAGATCCGCTCGTAGTTCCCTTTTCGCACCTTGAGGCTGGCTTCCGGCGACAACTGCCGCCAGACCGGGTTCCACACGTCGAACACGGCGAAATACGAGTCGGCGCTCGCCGGCGCCACGGTGTCGGTCCCGAACAGGAATCGGTCCGGGTACTTGTTCAGCATCGCCACCGTCCGCGCAATCGTCTGCGGCGACGAGACGGCGTACTTCGCCACCTCGTCCCACGAGATGTCGAAATTCAGATGGCGGAGCGCCGGATCCATCACCATGGCCTCGACGATCTCCATATGATTGGGACTGCGTTCCGCCGCCTCCGCCGACACCTGCACCGGGACGCACCACGCGGCCGAGACCCGTGTGGGCCCAGATGATCGACGCGGTCGAATGCCGCTTGAGCAGCGCCTTCATCTGCGTCAGATATACGGGTTCGGTATCCGCCTTCGCGAACGGCATGTCGATGTCGTTGTGCAGGATCACGACGAGGCCGGCCTCCGCCGCGAAGTCGAGAATGCGATCGAGCGCGGGATTGGTCAGGCTCGCCGTTTCGCCCGACACCTTCGCCGACACGAACTCCTTGTGAATGCTGAACTCGCCGATGCCCGAGAACACGCCCGGGAAATGTCAGCAGCACGCGGCGGATGTGATCGGCCCCGTACATGTCGGCCGGGTTGAACCCGGTGATCATCGGATCGAAGCGCGCCTGCTCCGCCGGGCCGAGCGAATTGTAGACGCTCGCGATGTAGGCGTCGGTGAACGAGTAGTAATAGAGCGGCGCGTCGCTGTGCAGGTAGTAAGTTGGCGCGAAGTCTCCGGAGTTCGCGTACCGACCACTGCTGCTGCAGCGGAATCCCGAAGAGCGTCGACCGCCCGACCCGCGTCCCCATGATCTGCAGGAACTCGCGCGGCGTGAGGCCCTGCTGGACGTAGTTCGTCAGGTGGAAGTGCGAGTCGTAGAACTCGTTGGCCGCGCCGGATGCCGGCGCAGACGGATTCTGTGCCGCCGCGGGCGTCCGCACGCCCGCGACCCAGGCGAGGACAATGCATGCCGCGAAGGTCATCAGGCGCCGGCGAACGCTGAAAGCGTCGGTCATCGTCAGGACTCCACTCGTTCTCAACGAGCACACACGAGGCGTCAGAAGCGGACCGTGACGCCGCCGTTGATGTCGAACTGATTCGAATACTGCGCGCTCCCGACGACGTAGCAACCCCAGAAGGGATCGCACCACCAGCCGGAGGCGTCAGACTTGATGTAGGTCGGCGTCCAGCGGATGCCGAGCCGTCCGCCGACATGGCCCGCTCCGTACATCTTCACGCCGGCGCCCCACGTGCTCGAGAACCGCGACTGGCCGGAGATGGTTCCTGTGGCGCCGTTGGCCCTCGTGTAGTTGGTGTCGCCGTAGCTGGTCCCACCCAGGCCAACCATCGCGTACGGGCGGATGGCGCCGTCACTCCGGCCGAAGTTGTACGTGAACGTGCCGTGGTAGGTGTGCGTGCTCAGGTCACCGATATCGACCGTGGTCGTGCCGCCGGCCTGGAGCTTGGTGGGCTGCTGCGTGTACTGGAACCCGACCTCCGCGTTCGGTCCGACGAACACGCCGACGTCGAAGCCCCAGCCGAACGAATCCTTCGGGTCGACGCGATTGAACGTTCCAACTCCTGGGACAACGTAGGTGCTGCTGGCGCTGACGCCATCGGAGAACACCCAGCCGGCGAACACGCCGACTTCCGCCTTCGGTGCTTGAGCGAGCGCCGGCATGGTCGCCGACAGCATCATGAACACCGTGAGAGAGAATCGCTTGAGCATCGGTCGTCTGTCCTTTCGGTGATAAAGCAGTTCGCAACCCCGTACTGGCCGAGCGGAATGTTTGCGGCCCGATCGGGAACGCCGTCATCCACCCGAGTCAGTCATCATCAATCCTCCGAGTGTCGTCAGATGTTTCTTCAATGCCGGTCGAGGCTCACTTACTGTCAAGCCCCGTCGTCCTTCCGATCGAGTGTGGCTGGGCTCGCAGCGCCTGCACCAGGTCGAGACCCCCGATGTGCTCCAGATCGTCGAAGCTGATGGCCGGAGGCGTCAGCGACAGGTCGATGACGGCCAGCAGGAGGCGGTAATCGGCCGAGCGGACATGCGCGTCGAGGTCCTCCTGCGTCACCCACCGGTCGTAGATCATCAATACCTCTGGATTAGTGACGTCCTGAAAGACCGAGAATCCCGCGCAGCCGGCTCTGCTGGCGGCATGCCCCATCAAGACCCGCAGCGTGCGCAGCACTTCAGGTTTGTCTCGCGCCGAGATCGCGACACGCACCGTCGACTGGATCATCTGTGCCGAGAAAGTGCACGAACGGTGCCTCAGGCGAGTCCGGCAGGGCGCGGGCGCCGCAAGTGGTCATGCTTCAGGGGTTTGCTCGTGCATCCTGGCTGCTGTGGAATCGCATTGAGCGAACACCACACTCCGAAATCCCGGGAGTTTCCCAATTAGGCGTGACGTAGAATCGTGTCGAGCCCCGAGCATTCATGGCGAACGTTTCTTCAGGCACCGACTTAAGCGCCTTTGAGCGGCTTCTCACGGATATCTCCACTCGGTTCATCAGCGCCCTCCCCCCGAACGTGGATGCCGAGATCACCGGCGCGCTGCGATCGCTCGTCGAGTTCCTCGCCGTCGATCGCAGCACCCTGTTTCAGTGGTCTGCCGACCGCCGGATTCTCGAGAACACGCATCAGTGGGTCGTCGAGGGGTGCGAGCCCATTCCCCCGGTCATTCCGGACGAGGCCCTGCCGTATTCCCTTCGCAGGGTCCTCGAGGGCCACCCTTTCTGGTTCTCGAGGCTGACCGAGCTCCCACCGGAAGCGGCGGTTGACCGCGCGTTCTTCGAGAAGCACGGACCAAAGTCGAATCTGTCGTTTCCGCTGGTCGCGGGAGGATCCGTCGTGGGTGCGCTCGCATTCGGTGCGCTGCGGCACGAGCGTCAGTGGCCCGACGACTTGAGGGATCGGCTCTCGGCCGTGGCGCACGTCTTCGCGAACGCGCTCGAGCGGAAGCGATCCGAGCTCGCGCTGCAGAAAGCCTACGCGGAGGTCTTACAGCTCAAAGAACGACTCGAGCTCGACAACCAGTACCTGCGCCAGGAGCTCGCGATCGAGGCGAGCGACGACGCGATCGTGGCGCAGAGCGCGGCGATGAAAACCGTGCTGCGCGAGATCCGGCGAGTGGCCGCCACCGATTCCACGGTACTGTTGTCCGGCGAGACCGGCACGGGCAAGGAGCTCCTCGCGGAAGCCGTGCATCAGGGCAGCAAACGACGGGACCGGTTGATGGTCCGTGTCAATTGCGCGGCGTTGCCCGGGCCCTTGATCGAAAGCGAGCTGTTTGGCCGCGAGAAGGGCGCGTACACGGGCGCGTTGTCCCGAGAGAGCGGACGGTTCGAAGTCGCCGATGGCGGCACGCTGTTTCTCGACGAGGTCGGCGAGCTCCCGATCGAGTTGCAGGCCAAACTGCTGCGGGTGCTTGAGCATGGCACCTTCGAACGGCTGGGCAGCAGCCGAACCGTGAAGGTCAACGTTCGCTTGGTCGCGGCCAGCAATCGCGACCTCGGCCAGGCGGTCCGCGAGAACCGGTTCCGCCAGGACCTGTTCTTCCGCCTGCAGGTGTTTCCGATTCACATTCCGCCGCTGCGCGACCGCCGCGAGGACATTCCGCCGCTCGTCTGGGCGTTCATCAAGGACTTCGGCCGGCAGCTCGGCAAGCTCATCGAACACGTCCCGCGTCAAGCGATGGAGGCGCTCCGAGCGTACTCCTGGCCGGGTAACGTTCGTGAATTGCGCAACGTCATCGAGCGGTCGATGATTCTGACCGACGGGCCCACGCTCCGCGTTGTGCTGCCGAACGGATCGCAAGCCCCTCCAGTCGTGGAGCCGTCAGTGACGCTCGAGGACGTCGAGCGCCGGCATATTCTGGACGTGCTCGGACAAACGGGATGGCGCATCAGCGGCGCCAACGGGGCGGCGCGCATTCTCGCCGTCAAGCCCACCACGCTCGAGTCCCGCATGAAGAAGTTGGGCATTGAGCGAAAGCGTTTCGCGGCTCGGCGTCCCTCCTGATCCCGGAGAGATGAAGGCCCTCCTGGATCTGGCCGTCCCGGCAATCACGTTCCTCTTGATGCTCGCCGTCGGACTGGACCTGGCCCCCGGTGACTTCGCGCGTGTTCGTCGGCAGCGTCTTGTTCTTGCCGCGGGCTTGCTCGGCCCGCTGGTGGTCCTGCCGCCACTGGCGCTCCTTCTGACAGTTCTGTCCCGTCCTTCGTCGGATCTCCAGGCTGGATTGTTGCTGCTCGCGGCGTGCCCGATCGGAGGCATTTCGAACACGTACAGCTATCTGGCGAGGGCGTCTACGGCCTTGTCAGTGACGCTCACGGCAGGCTCCAGTCTCTTGGCCGTCGTGACCATTCCTGCGCTTGCCATCGTGTTCAAGACGGTGTTCGGACATCCCATGGGACTGGCCGTGCCGCTCCCGCTCATTTTCGCGCAGGTCCTGCTGATGCTTGCCCTTCCGGTCGGTCTCGGGATGTGGGTGCGGTTCAGCCGACCGGTGCTCGCCGGCCGGTCCCATCCCTACATGAGGGCCTTCGGCTTTGGCGGAGTCGCGACGCTGATCGTGTTAATCGTCGCGAGCGATCCTGGGGTGTTTGTGCACGGCCTGCGGGACAGCGTGCCGCTTGCCGCGACGTTCGTCGCCACGTCATTTCTTACCGGCTGGTTGATTGGTGCGGCGACCGACGCGTCACCGCCGGATCGATTCACACTGGCCGCGGAGTTCGCGACGCGAAACATCGCCGTGGCCGCCGCGATCGCGCTGACACTGGCCGGACGCGTCGAGTTCGCACTGTTCGCGACGACGTATTTCCTGACCGAGATTCCCCTGATGTTAGGCGCGACGATCGTCTACCGCCGGTCGCAACAAGTCCCCTGAGTTCGGCATCACGGGCGCCGGCTTAGTCCTTCTTCAGGTGGCCTGACATTCACTTTCCGTTTCATTCGAAAAAGGCTACGTCCGAGCGGCTCTCGGTTCCGGCGAGGCGGGGATCCGATAGTGCGCCACGAGCGCGGTTGTGTCGTCCGTCCCTCCCGCGGCCGCCGCAAGGTCGACCACAGCTCGACATTTCTGATCCGGCGTTTGATGCGACGCAAGTACGTGCGCAAGCGCGTCGTCCGCTACGACGTCGGTCAGGCCGTTCGTGCACAGGAGGACGACGTCCGAATCGGCCAGCCGGAAGCTTCCGAGATCAATCGTCGGCCCTGCCGCGCCCCCCATTCCAATTGTCTGCGTCAGGATGTGGTTCAGGTCGCGCGACATCACGTGGACCTCCACGAGGTTGCGACTACCCTCGCGTGGCGGCACGGCCTGTGTCGTGTGATCGTGCGTCAGCCGCATCAGCTCACCGTTCCGGAGCAAGTAAGCGCGCGAGTGCCCGACATGGGCGAAGAAAAGCTCGTTGCCCGCGCCGAATGTCGCCGTCAATGACACTTCGAGGCGTTCGCCTCGATCGCTGCGCCGCTCGTCCGCGAGGGCGATGTCGACGTAGTGGAGGAACCGGTTTGCCCGTTCCAGAATCTCGCGCTTGATCTCTTCGTCTATCCTGAGATTCCACTTCCCGTAATAAAGGACGAGCTGAAGCAGCCTCGCGAGGGCGGCGCGGCTCGCGGCTTCGCTGACGCGGGGGCTGCCCATGCCGTCCACGGCGACCATGACATATCCATGCTCATCAAAGCGCGAAGGAGCGACGCTTTGCGGAAGGCTCGTGACGAGCGTTTCCTGATACCTGCCCAGGCGGAAGATCAGATAGTGATCTCCGTTCACATCATGCTGGCGTCCCCGGCGCGACGCCGCGCCGAAGTCGACCTGCACTGTCGAAGACATCGGCGGGAACTCGCCCGGAATTTGAAAGGCGTCTTCCGGTTCGGGCGCACGGTCCGATTCGTTCACGATTGTCCGGTGTACGGCACCTTCACCCCCCAAGTCTAGCTCGCCGCTGCACGACCCGCAGGACAGTTGCTTCGAAAGGCTTGGGCTTGTCCCTATTCGGCTGCTGGATCAACGCGGGCGCCGTCTCTGTGTTTGGAGATATGTTGGAGACGGATCGGCGAACGCGGAAAACGACGGGAAATGAGGGTTGAAAGTTGGTTGCGGGGGCCCGCAGCCAACTGTATTTGGCGTTCTGTTGCGCGGCGGCGTAGATATGTCGTGCCAGGCTTTCCAAGCGTGCGCCATCGACCACTCGGCCATCTATCCGTCTTTAGAATCATACACTTACCTGGCGGCTTGCATTTGGGAAAATGCGAATTGTGATACATCTCCTGTTGTCGTGGGATCACTTACGGGCGAGGATATCCGTCAGCCGAACGTGAACGCGAACGCTTCCACGCCCGAATCGAGAAATTCGATCTCGAACTGTCGATCGGCGATCGGTCACGATTGTCGAATCAGCTGGTACAGGCGTTTTGCTCGGTGACCGTGCCTCTGGGCTCGTAGTCGCGCTGGACATCATCCGTGTAGAACATCGCCGCGGGCTGTCCCTGCTGCCGCTTCGCCTGCTTGAAGGCGCTGGCCGCTGGGTTGTCGTTTCGATCGAACTGCAGCTCGGCGGTGTCCGGCTCCTCGGCTGAAGCCACCGTCAGCCAGCGATACGGTCCCTGCGAAAAGTCCGTCTTCCTGGCAGACCCGAGGATCTCCGTATAGAACCGCAGCGCCTTGTCCCGGTCGTCCACGTACATCGCCGGCAACTTGATCTTTATGTCGCTTCTTCCTGGCACATTCGCGGTCTCTGCCGCCATTCCTATGGCGGACCACGACGGCAGAATGTGACGCTCAGTTCTCGATCGCTGACAGATCGAGCCGGTTGAGACGGTCTGGATCCGCCAGAATATCGATCTCGACGATCTTGCCGCCGGCCGTCGTGAAGCCGAGCACGGCGAACGGTCTGCCGTCGGGGCGGCGCGCCACGACGCCGACGTGGCCATTCACGAGGACCACCTGATTGGACAAGCCAATCTTCGAGAACGACGCCGCCTGTCCAGCGACAGCCTGTGCGCCTCGCACGAGCCGTGACGCGCCCGCGAGCGGGCCGCCATCAGCCCGCAGCACGATCTCCGGATCGAGCACGGCAACCAGCCGTTCGAAGTCGCCGTCACGGGCGGCCGCCAGGAACGCATCGACGATGCGCCGCTGCTCGCGGAGGTCGGCGTCTGCATTCGGGGCTGTGCGCTGGACGCGCCGCCGCCCGCGGCTCGCGAGCTGACGCGCCGCCGCGGCCGAGCGATCGACGATCGGCGCGATCTCGTCGAACGTCATGCCGAAGACGTCGTGCAGCACGAAGGCGAGTCGCTCCGCCGGCTCGAGCGTCTCCAGCACCACGAGGAGTGCGATTCCGACTGAGTCGGCGAGCATCGCGTGAGACTCGGGATCTCCGTCGGCGCGAGTGACGACCGGATCGGGAACGTGTACGTCCAATGCATCTTCCCGGCGCGAGGCCCGCGTGCGCAGCATGTCGAGGCTGACGCGCGCGACGACTGTCGTGAGCCAGGCGCGCAGATTCTCGACGCCGCTGACATCGGTCCGGCCGAGTCGAATCCAGCTCTCCTGGACCGCGTCCTCGGCGTCGCCCGCGGACCCGAGCATCCGATACGCCACGGCGCGCAGATGGCGCCGGTGTTGTTCGAATTGATCAGCCAGCCATTCAGGAGTGGGCATCGGTCACATTCCTCCGTTGCGATCCGTCATTGGTAGTGACGGACGAAGGGTCGCTCGTGTGACAGAAAGGGAGGACGACATGGCATTTGTGCTGCTCATCTATCAAGGGACCACGCCTCTGCCAGGCTCGGATGCCTGGAAGCCGCTGTCAGAAGCGGAACGGAAACAGATCTAGTTAGCTTGAAAAGGAGACAACAAAATGGAACTAACTCACGTGGTCCTCGTTGTACATGACCTGGACCGAGCGCTAGACTTCTACGTCGGTACGCTCGGTTTCGAAAAGCGCGCCGACATATCGAACCAGGGCTTCCGCTGGCTCACTGTCGCCCAGCCCGGCCACGGCATTGAGATTATCCTTCTCAAGGGCGTCCGCGAAAACGCAAAGAACACCGGAGTCGCGGAGAGGTGGATTCTGGGCACGGACGATTGCCGCCGTGACTTCGCCGCGTTGCGGTCACGGGGCGTGAAGTTCGAGGAAGCGGAGCCGCAAGACGGTTACTTCGGCGTGAACGCAACGTTCGCAGATCCGGACGGGAACCGTTTTATGCTGCGTCAGATGGCGAAGGACCAGCTAATGCGCGGGCGCGTCGTCGAAGGAGTCATCGTGCCAAAGACGGACGCTGCCCATCGCTGAGGATAGCAGGCAGAATGTTTTTGCGTGCCGGCGCGGCGGCAAGACCGTTGAGTGTCGACGGGCTGGTGATCGCCGCCGCGCTGAGCAAGAGACGTATTCCGAGGGCGTGCAGCGGCACAGCACAACGTTAACGCAATGAAGATTCTGTTCGTGCAGGATTCGGACCAATCGTTGACAAGGGCAAAGCGAGTCAAGAACTCTACATGGAGACTTTGGGCCTGCCTCTTAAAGAGCAAGAGGACGGCTATCTTCATACAGAGGCACTGGAAGGAGGTATCCATCCGACGAACACCGTTTTGAAGGCGAATCGGCATCCAGGCGACCACCTCGTGCACATCCTCGATCTTTTTGCGGAGGATAGTCGGGTCAATGACTATGCGGGTGAACGCGAACTGCGCCCACCAGGTGCGCCCACCACCGGGCCGGATAGAGGGGAGTGGGGCCGTTGGGCAAACCCTTGGAGATCACTGAGGACGAATCCCCATCGGCGCATGGCGACGTCCACGCCCCTTCGATCCTTACGCTGAAGGCCTCGGTTTCCCGCCAGACCAACGCATCGAAGAAGCCGCCCCCGAGGATTCGATAGTGGGCTAGAGTGGTCCCCTCTCCGATCGTCGTCGACGCTCGCACTCCGATTGCACCACGCGAGTTGAGAGCCACGCAAGCAGAACCGGGTTAGGCCGGTGTGCCTACTAGTAGTTGTTAGGAGCCGTACCTCGCGGGTTGGAGGGCAAAATGAGCCTACGTGCACTCTTTGCTGCGCTCCTTTCATTGCTCGTCCCAGGATTGGGTCAAATCTATGGCGGTGACGGGCGCCGAGGCGCGATGATTCTCGTGGCCGCGATAGTAATCGCGAATCTGAACATCCTCCCGCTACCGCTGATCTCGATGGCGAATCCTGTGATACCACCGCCGGCCCTTCCTGATGGCCGCGCCATCTGGGCGTATTGGATCCCTCGAGTAGTTCATGACATTGCGTCGTTTTGGAGTATCGCCTTTTGGCTCTGGGCTGTGTTCGACGCGTTTGCGATGACGCGGCGCCCATAGGTTGGAGAGTCCGCCCGTTAGCGAGCATTCAGCTTCGGCTGCTGCTGCACCGTTCAGTGTTCTCGCGGTGGCTGTATGAGGATCAAGCGCTTGCACCAGACAGCGCCTGGCGAGACCACGAGGCGCCTCGGGTGAAGCGCGGTCGTTGGGCGGAGCAAGAAAGGGGCCTCACTCTTGAACGACGCTAAAGTGCGGCGCTGGACGGGTACGTTTGGCGTCGCCAGCTTCGTCGTGTTCCTGGCGGCGCTCCCGCTCTACTATCTGGCCGGACCCGAACCACGGATCGAGGACACGGCAGCGACCAGCGCGTTCGTAACCAGGGCCAGCACGTTCATCCTCACACGCGCTACGCTCGCCGATCCGCTCATCATGATCGGCTTCCTGGTGTTTCTCGCCGGCTTCCGCCACACCATCAGGCTGGCGCGGCCGGACCACGAGTGGGTTTCGTCTCTCGTTTTCGGTGCCGGCCTCGTCGTGATCACACTGGAGCTGGTTGGCGACGCGCTCCAAGCCGCCGCAGCCCTGAACACGGTCGTGAAGGCCGAACCCGCCGTCGTCAGAGCCCTCATCGAGGCCAGCTTTCCGTTCTTCGGTGCGGTCGGACTGTTGATGTCTGCGCTCTTCTTGTCGTCGGCCGGTTACGCCACCGTTGCCACTGGGGCGCTCCCTAAGTGGACAGGCTGGGTTGCGTACGGCGCTGCGGTTGCCAACCTCGCGGCTGCTCCCTCGATCTTGGTGGGACCTGACTACAGGGCTTTCTACACCGCTACCGGCTACGTGACGATGATTGGCCAGGGACTGCTGGTGATTTGGTTCGCGGTCGCCAGTGTCTCGATGATTATCGTGGAGCCGGCAACCGGGGCACCGACTCCTGGCAATGGAGTCTGAGACGGGCCGCGCGGGCTCACTTGCACCGTTACTGACGAAAAACGCCGCCGGGTCTAGCAAACGGTGGCCCGACGATCGATCTCTCCGCCATCGTCAGCGGAACTCCTATCTTGGGATGTTCAACCTGCAATCGACGTCGACGCGCGCGCCTCTCGCAAATCCTCGAACTTCTTGAAGACGGCGTTCCTCTGGCGCGTTCGTGGTTGCGCGGCGGGACACGTCGGCGGTTTTTCGGGCCGGGTCAGCGGTCATCGAGGCATTCCCCCGCGACTTAAGGCGAGGCGCCTGCGGGTTCAAATCGGGTCGCAAGATCACCAGCACCGCAACTGTTGTATCGATTGAAGTTTTATTGAAGGGAATTGCGGGGGCCCGCAGCCAACTGTATTTGGAGTTCTGCTGGGCTGCGGCCTAGTCTCGACAGCCCTCCGATCAACAGGTTGACGCAGGTTGTCTATCCTGTTGGTTCTTCGATGGTTTACGTCACCCGTCGTCGCGACTTTCCAGTTCGGGAACACACTGTGCACGGATTGTTCAGCACAGGCGCAACTCGTTCGCCATGCTGTTCGAACGCCACTGGCGCTCCAACCACCGACATCAGACTGACCGGATCATCGTCAATAGCATCTTGAAGCGCGTGCGCGCATGGACCGCATGCGGCTGATTGGCTGGCATCAGTACCATCTCTCCCGCCGGCACCCTGAGGGGCGCACCTGCAATGGTGATCTCCGCTTCCCCTTCCAGGACGTGCGCCACCGCATCGAACGGCGTCGTGTGCTCGCTCAATGACTGGCCTTCGTCGAACGCGAACAGCGTGACGGTTCCGCCCGCACGCTTGAGGAGCGTTCGGCTGACCACCGCGCCCTCCTGGTAAGCGGCCAATCCCAACAGCAGGACCGGCGCGGCAGCGGGAACTTCAGATGGGGTCGCCATGATTTCCTCTCAAGGCCATCGAACGGCCCGTATTGAACATGAACAACAGGAGGGCGACCGCATTCAGTAACCCGCCCCAGACCCGCCATCGTCCCAAACTGTCGACCAGATCGCCAACGACCCGCAGGATCAACGAGACGTGCAGGACGCCGACATGCAAATAGAATGCTTGTCGATACTCGAGCGGGAGGCCGAGGACAGCGGGAAAAATGACCGGCGCGTGGGCGAACACCATCGAGATCACGAACCCGAGGAGCACGGCATGGAGCATCGCGTCGTACAGCAGGCCCGGCGTCGCGACACCGGTGGCGGCGGCGATGGCACCGCCCACGCCCAGCCACGCGTAGCCGCCGAGCAGACAGACCGCCATGAACCGCGTGACGCCGCGCTGACGGACCGTCCGCCGCGCCACGTCGTGACGCGCCAGCCACCACGTCAGCGCGATGAATCCCACGCCCAGCACGCGGACGCCCGGCTCCGGCTGCCATGTCGCCGCGGCGACGCCGCCAAGCACCATCGCGATCGCCAGGACGAACATCGACCGCACCGCACGCGTCGGCCGCAACACCCGGTTCAGCTCGAGCCGCTCCCCGGCAATCGTCAGCACCAGGAACGCCAGCCACCAGAACACGACGCGAAACAGCGGCGCGCCGCCGAGCCACTGCAGGTTGCCGGTCGTCCACGCCAGCGCGCCCATCGTCATCGTCGCGACGAAGAGCGACGCGTGCCGTCGCCACACGACCACGAAGATCGCGACCATAACGACGCTGCCGGCCGTGATCAGCATCGGCCCGAAGGAACCGAGGGGACCGAGATCCAGCATGAGCGCGCCCGCCGCGACGAGCACCGGCGCGGCATACCCCCATCGAGAGCCGAGGGCAATCGCCCGCTCGAGGCTGATGAGCGTGCCAAGAAACCCGCAGACCATCAGCGGCCCGTGGGCGATCAACTGGTCCTGCCATGGCAGCGGCAGATTCCACCCGAGCCGCACCAGCCCGAGCCACATCCCGCACGCCATCGACAGCAGCCCGACGAGCAACAACGGCACCCGTCGCGCCGCCAGCTGCATCAGCGCTCGGCCTCGCCGAGCTGCCGTCTGGCCTCGGCCGACATCATGTCGGGATCCCACGGCGGCTCCGACACAACGTCGATCTCGACGCCCACCGCGTCCGGGACGACCCGTCGGATCGCGGACGTGACGAGCTCCTTCAGGTAGTCCGCCAGCGGGCACGCGGGGCTTGTCAGCGTCATCGTGATGCGGACGCGCGCACCAGCCACCTCGATGCGATACACGAGTCCGAGGTCGACGATGTTTACGCCGATCTCCGGATCAATGACGTGGCGCAGTGCGTCTCGGACGGCAGTCTCGGTCGCCATGTGGACCCATCATCCCTCGCGATCTCCTTTGCGCGTGATAAGTTTCGGGCATGGATCCTCTCGCGGGCTCGCAGTGGAGCGCTCCCGGCACCGTGGCGGGGTTCGCACGGTCGGCGCCGAACGCCGTCCTCATGACGTTCGCGGAGGAGCAACGGCGGCGTGCCGGGCGCGGGTGGGTACTTGACCTCGGGTGCGGCGCGGGGCGCAACGCCGTCCCGCTGGCGCGCCTGGGCTGGACAGTCGTCGGCACCGACCTGTCGTGGCCCATGCTCTGTGCTGCTGCCACGCGCATGCGGGAGGATCGACTCGGCGACCGCCTGCACTTGGTCCTCGCGCCGATGGAGAGCATTCCCGCGAGGGACCGCACCTTCGACCTCGTAATCGCGCACGGCATCTGGAACCTCGCGCGTTCGGCTTCGCAGTTCCGGCGGGCGCTCGATGAGGCGGCGCGTGTCGCCAAGCCGGGGGCGGGCCTGTTCGTGTTCACCTTTTCACGGAACACGTTCCCGCCGGAAACGGTGCCGGTTGCCGGCGAACCCTTTGTGTTCACGCAGTTCTCCGGCGAGCCGCAGTGCTTCCTCACCGAGACGCAGCTTCGCGCCGAGTTAGGTCGTGTCGGTTTTGCGTCGGATCCCAGTGTTCCCGTTCGCGAGTACAACCGGCCCCAGCCCGGAGCTCTCATGACGGGAACGCTGCCGGTGATCTACGAAGCGGCGTTCCGCCGCACATGACATCGACACCACGCGCCCATCTACCGCCGCGGCTGTTGCCGATCCTGTATTTCGGCGCCGCGCACGTGGCGCTCGCGCTCGCCTTTGGCGCGGTCGCGCTGGATCCACGCGGCGTCTCGGGTTTCTTCTATCATTCGCGAATGCTGGGCATCGTCCACTTGGTGACGCTGGGCTGGGTCACCGCGTCCATCCTCGGCTCACTCTATATCGTCGGGCCCATCGCGTTGCGCGTGTGGATCCCTGCCACATGGCTTGATTACGCCGCATTCGCCCTGGTCCTCATCGGCATCATCGGCATGGTGGCGCACTTCTGGATTCAAGATTACGCAGGCATGGCGTGGTCGGCCGGCACCGTCGGCGTCGGCATCATGGCGGTCGGCGTTCGCGTCGTCCGGTGCCTCCGTACTGCCGCACTGCCGCGGGCCGTCAGCGCGCATATCCTGCTGGCATTCGTGAACATCGTGGGCGCCGCGACGATGGGCGTGCTCATCGGGTTCGACAAGGTCTATCACTTTCTGCCGGGGTTCGTGCTCGCCAACGTGTTCGCCCACGCCCACCTGGCGGCTATCGGTTGGGCCTCGATGATGGTGGTCGGTGTGGCGTACCGGCTGTTGCCCATGGTCCTCCCGGCGGCGATGCCCAGCGGGCCGCGCCTGTGGATCAGCGCGGTACTCCTTGAAGCAGGAGTGACGGGGCTCTTCGTGACCCTGTTGCTCCGCAGTCCCCTGGCGTGGATCTTCGCGCTCACCGTCGTCGCCGGGTTTGCCGCATTCATGTCGCAGGTGGTGTGGATGCTCCGCCGTCCGCGTCCTCGCCCGCCAGGATTGCGTCGCCCTGATCCGGCGGTACTGCACGCGGGTGCGTCGTTCGCCTCGCTGGGGATCGCGTCGGTACTTGGGGTGTGGCTCACGATCGCGGAGCCGTCTTCGGCCGCGCTGCGCATCGCGATGGCGTACAGCGTCTTTGGCCTCGTCGGATTCCTGGCGCAAATGGTCGTCGGCATGGAAGGGCGATTGCTGCCGATCTTTGCGTGGTATTGGGCGTATGCCAACACCGGATACAAGGGACCCGTGGCGTCACAGCACGAGATGCCCTGGCGCTCCGGTCAGAAACTCGTGTTCGTGTTGTGGCTGTTCGGCGTCCCGGCATTAGCGGGCGGCCTTGCCTTCGACGCGATCCCGTTCGTCAGCACCGCCGCCTGGTGCCTGCTTGCGGCGACCCTGATCGATGCCACCAATGTGGCCAGAATTCTGCGCTACGCGTTCTTGACGCCGTCATCGGCGCCGCTCTGAACATCCCGCGGGCGGCGATGTGTCCGTGGAACGGCCCTGCTCGCGTGCGAGGCGGGATATGTGACCTGCGTTCCCTCGACCCGTGCCCACGGCGTCAGTTCGTGAGGCCGCGTGCGAACCCCGCTGGTGATTTCATTCGTCTCGATACCTCTCGCCAGCAGCGCGTCCGCAATCAGCGATCGGTGACACCGCCACGGCACCGATTCTGCGCACATCAGCACGACGCGCTCCTGTTTTGCCAGGTCAATGCAACGCGCCAGGCTGTCTGCGAACTCCGGCGTCTGCATGTAGTCGGCATAGCCACGGAAGCTGGCGTTGCGCCACCCTGTGTTGGCGGAGTCGGGCCGCGCATGGCGCAACCCTCCCAGCCCAGGCATCTGTCGGTAATGAATCTTCGCGCGGTGCAGAGCGGGAGACAGCTCATCGCGATTGAATTGTGGATTGTGCCGTGACCGCGGAATCGTGCGCACGTCGACCACGCGCTGCACGCCGTGCGCCTTGAGAAGACGGATGAAGACATCGATCGGGCGCGTGGAGTGCCCGATGGTGAAGATGTTCGGTCGTGTCACGTCACTCCGCCCTACGGTTCCGCTTTCCTGATTGAATCGGCCGTCCGGCCGGGCCATGCGATCGTGAGCAGGAACGCACTTTCTTGAAGGGCGTGGAGGGCATGAGACGTTCCTTGATCCAGCGCGAGCAGACTCCCCGGACGGAGGTCGAACGTGCGTCCTGACGCACTCAGCCGGATGTGGCCTGCGAGGACGTGGACGGAAATTCGCCCATCGGTTTGGTGTTCTGGGATGTGGGTATTGGCCTGGAGCGCCGTGAGGACCACTCGGAAGTCGTCGTACTTCAGGAGCGTTCTGGCGTTCTGACCGGTGCTCCACGTCGTCTCACGGTGAAGCCGATCGACTTCTGCCGTCAGGTCGAATTCGAGAAACGGACTCGCCATCGGCGGGGAATGCGGTCGTCTGTGCGCGGGTTCTTGCGGTGGGCTATCGGACATCGGAACCTCCATGAGTGCTCGCGGACCGTGCAACGATCATCGCTCAAGCCATTCCACGAACGATCCTACGCTGTCGGTGACCACCATCACGCGCAGAACGCGATCGTTGTGATACATGAGCTTCGCACCGGCTCGCGCGTCCTCGACGGACGGGTAGTGCGTCCACGTTTCGGGAAGACTCGCTGCCGTCCCTTGCTTCATGATCGCCCGAAGCCTGAATGCTGGTGTCGCCATGTCCGCCCTCCTCCTCGCACCTCGTGCGAAACCTCGATGCGGTTCCCATCATGACCTCGGGCACCTCGGGGCGTCTTTGCGGTGGCGCAATCAAGCGATCAGCCCGCCAGGGGACAACCCGGTTAAAAGCATGCTCTCGGCCGGGCGATATGGCACGATGAGGCGTAGATCCCAATGAGTGTTCCCCGCGACGCATCGGCACTCGGCGACCAGCTCGGTCACGTGCCGCTGTTTCAGGGCCTGGCCGCCGATATCCTGGCGCGTATCAGAGGTCAGGCGCGCTCACGAGTGCTCGCGACGGGTGAGTCCTTCTTCCACGAGGGAGACGAAGCCGAGGCATTCTTCGTCCTCACAAGTGGCCGGGTGAAGCTGACACAGCTCACGCCGGAGGGACACCAGGTGGTCCTTCGTATCATTGGCGCCGGCGACGCCTTCGGCGGCGCGGGTGCCTTCGGCGATGTCACGTATCCGATTGGCGCCGAAGCGGTCGAACCAGCCGTGGCCCTGGTGTGGACATCCCAGGCGATCCGGCAGCTGCTGGAGACCGAGCCTCGAGTGGCCCTCAATGCTGTGCAATTCGTCGCCGGCCGGCTGCACGATCTGCAGCGCCGCCACCGACAGCTCATGACGGAACGCGTCGAGCGGCGCGTCGCGCGCGCGTTGCTGCGGCTCGTGCGCGAGGCTGGCCGGCGTGTGGATGCCGGGGTGGAAATCGACTTCCCCGTCTCGCGCCAGGACATCGCGGAGATGACCGGCACGACGCTGTACACGGTGAGCCGCCTCCTGAGTGCCTGGGAGGATCGCCGCATCGTCCGGAGCGGTCGCCAGCGCATCACGTTGACGAAGCCGCACGCACTGGTGGCGCTCGCGGAAGACCTGCCCGAACGCTGAAGCGCGCCGGTTGTCAGCCTCCTTGCGCGAGCGCAAAGACGCGGTGCGTCACCGGATCCACGATGGCCTGAGGATCGGTGAACGCATGGGCGACAGGCGTGAAATGGTCAACCCTGACGAAATGGTCTCGGCTCTCCTGACCAGACATCCGCAGGCTGCGCGGGTCTTGGTGAATCACGGCATGCACTGCGTCGGCTGCGCGATCGCACGATTCGAAACGCTGGCGGAAGCGTGCGCGGTGTATGGCGTCCCTGTGGAGCGCCTGCTCGACGAACTTCGTGAACGTGGTCCCGAGGCCGACAGAGAAAGCGAGGGCAACGCATGACGACACTCACTTCGGCAACCATCACCGGCGGCGATCGCATCGGTCTCGACTCGTCCGGGCCGATGAGATCTGACGTCGTCCAGCGGATCCAGGGCGAATACATGGAGATGCCTGGTCTGAAGCTCACACTGCCGCAAGCGGCCCGCCTGTTTGGCGTGAGTACGCACGAGTCGCAGCGCGTGCTGTCGGAGCTCATGGCGTGCGGATTCCTCCGCCGGGATCAGAACGGTGCTTACCGACGGCAGCCCTGCCCACGTTGCTCGTGATGAGGACCGATCACATGCTTGACGACCGGCGTCCGCTTGACGCGCTCTCACCCTGGTGGCGACACACCACGATTCTGCTGCTCGTGTTCGGCTTGACCGTGTTGATCTGGCTCGCCGCACGGACGTACCGCGGCGGTCCTCCGATTCCGGATCGCGTCGTGAGTTCGACCGGTGGAGCCATCTTCACCGGCACGGACATCATGGCCGGTCAACAGGTCTTCCTGAAATACGGTCTCATGGAGAACGGCACAATCTGGGGGCACGGCGCGTACTTAGGCCCGGACTTTTCCGCCGCGTATGTGCATGCGGTCGTGGACGACGCCCGGGAGCAGCTCGCCGCGCAGCAGGGCCGTTCGTGGGCGACGCTCACGCCGGCGGGGCGGGCGGCCGTCGATGCGAGCGTTCGCGCGTTGCTGAAACACAACGGGTACGACGACCGCACGCGCACCCTCACGCTCTCAGACGTCGAGGCCGTGTCGTACCGTCGCCAGATTGCGTGGTGGCAGACGTATTTTGCACAGCCTCACGAGAGCAGCGGGTTACCCCCGCACTACATCACGGATGCCGGCGCGCTCCGTCAGCTGACGGCGTTCTTCGCCTGGACCGCCTGGGCGTCGGTCGCCGTGCGTCCCGGGACGACCTATTCCTATCACGCCACGACTTCAGGTACGCATCCCGCGTTTTCAAGGCAGCGATGAGAAAGGTCACGATCAACTACGATGCTGCTGAGGCGGCGAGGCTCATATTTGGAGGCAGTCATGCGCTACCCGTCCCTCTGGACAGGTTTTATGATCGCGTCGGTTTCACTCGTCGGGTGCGGAGGCCGCCAGCCAACCTCCACGTCGCAGGCTGGGCAGGCGGCACCGACGCCGCAGTCGGCTGCGACGGCGGGGCCTCCCCTCGCGACGAAGAACATGCCCGCCGTCGCCGGCCAGCAGAAGACGTGCGCAGGGCCGCGCGAGAAGACCTTCGACATCGACGTGATCGAGACGACGGGTGTCGACCTCGGCATGGGGTTCACGTTCGCTGCGTGGGCCTACAACGGGCGCATTCCCGGGCCGACCATCGAGGCGTGTCAGGGAGATACGGTGACCCTCAACGTGCACAACAAGGGGACGACCTCACACGGGCTCGACACGCACGCCTTCAAGATCGATGCGCGCAAGTACGGCCCGACCCCACCCGGTACGACACTCACCATCAAGAAGACCGTGGAGACATCCGGTGTCTTCATGTACCACTGTTCAGCAGGGCCGGTCACCGACCTCCACATCAAGAGCGGCATCCACGGCGCGATGATCGTCTATCCGCGCGACGAAATGCTTCGGCCAGCGCGAGAAATCGTCGTGGTGGAAGATGCCGTTTACGGTACGCCCGATGCGCACGGACATATTCCCGGCACCGATCCAGCGAAAACGGCGAAGAACGACGAGCTCTTCTCGATGTTCAACGGGCGGCTCGACAACGAGGCCGTACGGGTCAACCCCGGCGACCTCGTCCGCATGTACTTCGTGAATGTGGGCCCGTGGACCTCGGCCGCCCACGTCATCGGCAGTGTGCTCGATCGGGTGTACGCGGGCGCACCACCGGTGCAGGGCGTCCAAACGTTCGCCGTTCCGGCGGGTTCGGGCGCGATCTTGGAGTTCTACATTCCGGAGGCTGGCGTGTTTCCGTTCGTGGACCACGACAAGCTGGCATTCCTGCCGTTTGGTTTCGCGCTGGCGTTTTCGACGGAAGGAGGAGTGACCTCCGTTCACTAATACTTCCATGTGCCGGCGGCTGGAGGTTTTATGGCGCTGTCGCACGCAGCCATCAGACGACCAAGGGCCTATCTGTCCAGTCGATTCGCATCCGGTCCAGAACCGGATGCTCAGGCTCGGCGACCTACGGACCCATTGGACTCGCCCTAAGTGGGCTCCTTTGACAAGTGCCAGCAGGGAACATAGTCCGTCGCGAGCCGACTCGTATGGTCTCGAATTTAGAGGACGTGCCCTACCCATCAAGACCTGAGTGCCTCTATCGATTGAACTTGGAATTGAGGATCCACCGGTGGAAGCGCCGGGGCGGAGGTTTTGCAGATTTCGTTGGGTTGTCATTGATGCCGGTTTGTCTTGCCTTCTGGTCGATGCAAGACCCCGCTGTTCGATGCTGTTTGGGCGGTTATGGTCTCGAAATGGTCTCATCCGGCTGGCGCCTCGTGAGAGCAATCGGAGCTGTCTCGTCGCCAGCCAGCCACGGGTTGTTGCGTGGGCCCGCAGCCAACTGTATTTGGAGTTCTGTTGGGCCGCGGCTTAGTATCGAGAACCCTCACGTTGACAGGAGGATACAGCGTGGGCCGAGATTCAGATACCCCTCGCACACACCTGGCCCGCCCCGAGTCTGACGCCCACCAGCAGGAGGATCGACATGGTTGCGACCATCCGCAAGCACTCACTCGGAAGCAGCGAGCGGAGCTGGCCAGACGCCTCCAGGTGCCCGATCCAGAACTGACCATCGTTCATCCCCACGCCGCGAAGCTCGACGTGGGCAACGGCGCGCTTTGCGTCGGGGTCCGTCCCAATCGGGACCAAAGGACACGATCGATCAGCCTTACACAAAGAATACGCTTTGGGCTCAAGCTGCTGCCTATTCACAACGGCACAGGTGCCCCGCCGTCGTTTCCGACATGCTGCATGATGATGAGGAGGCTGTGGCCTCGTCGATCGCATGCCCTCCAACGTCCTGACGATCAACGGCGGCTCGTCGAGCATCCGATTCGCGGTATATGAAGCCGGCGAGACGTTGCGGCCGCGGCTCGATGGAAAGATCGATCGCATCGGGTTGAAGGGCACGAATCTCGTCGTCAACGATCCGGCCGGAACCCCACCGCGGGTCCCCCGTCGTCTTCCGGCTGCCGACCACCGTACGGCGGTCGCATTTCTCTTGGACTGGCTCGAGGCGCAGCCGGTCTTCGCGTCGGTCAAAGCCGTCGGACATCGCGTCGTGCACGGCATGAAGCATTCCCAACCGGAGCGGGTCACGCCGAAGCTGCTCGCGGAACTCCACCGCATCACGCCGTATGCCCCCGATCACCTGCCGCGCGAGATCGCGCTGATCGAGGCGTTCAGGCGGCGGCATCCAAGCATGCCCCAAGTGGCCTGCTTTGACACCGCGTTTCACCGCACCCTGCCGCAGGTTGCCAAATTGCTGCCGATCCCGCGGCGCTATATGGCCAGGGGCGTCGAGCGGTACGGTTTCCACGGTCTGTCCTATGCCTATTTAATGGAGGAACTCGGCCGGCTCGATCCCGCGGCCACTAAGGGGTGCGTGATCCTCGCCCATCTCGGCAACGGCGCCAGCCTGGCTGCCGTTCGCAATGGCAAGAGCATCGACACCAGCATGGGCTTCACACCCACGTCAGGATTGGTGATGAGCACACGCACGGGAGACCTGGATCCCGGCCTCGTGTACTACCTGGCGCGCGCTGAGGGTATGACCGCGGCGCAATTTCAACAGATGGTGAACCACGAATCCGGGCTGCTCGGCGTCTCCGGAACGAGCCCCGACGTGCGCGATCTGCTCGCGCGGGAACGAAAGGATGTTCGGGCGACCGAGGCAATAGCGCTGTTTTGCTACCAGGTGAAAAAGTGGATCGGTGCCTTCGCCGCAGCGCTCGGTGGACTGGACACGCTCGTCTTCTCCGCCGGCATCGGCGAGAACGCGCCCCTCATTCGAAAACGGATCTGCGACGGACTCGGCCTGCTCGGCATCGAACTCGACCCGAAGCGTAATGCGAAGAATGCGCCGCTCATCTCGCGGGACGATGGCCGCGTCACGGTGCGGATCATCCCCACGGACGAGGAGCTCATGATCGCGAGATCTGTGGCCCATGTCCTCAGGCTCGGCTCAACTCAGAGCTCGTGAATCATGGGAACCAAGACACTCACGCCCGACCTGCTTCACAGGATGGATGCCTACTGGCGCGCCGCGAACTACCTGTCGGTCGGTCAGATTTACCTGTACGACAACCCGCTGCTGAAGCGGCCGCTGACGCTCGCGGACGTGAAGCACATGCTGCTGGGCCACTGGGGCACGACGCCCGGCCAGAACTTCATTTACGTGCACTTGAACCGGGTCATCAAGAAATACGACCTGGACATGATCTACGTCTCCGGTCCAGGGCACGGCGGCCCGGCCGTCGTCGGCAACACCTATCTCGAAGGCACGTACAGCGAGATCTATCCCAATATCAGTCAGGACGAGGCAGGACTGCGGAAACTCTTTCTCCAATTTTCGTTTCCCGGAGGCATTCCCAGCCACGCCTCGCCGGAGTGTCCCGGCTCAATTCACGAGGGCGGCGAACTGGGCTATTCGCTCAGTCATTCGTTCGGCGCGGTGTTCGACAATCCCGACCTCCTCGTCGCCTGCGTTGTCGGGGACGGCGAGGCGGAGACCGGCCCCCTGGCCACCGCGTGGCATTCCAACAAGTTTCTCAATCCAGCGACCGACGGCGCCGTGCTGCCGATCTTGCACCTCAACGGCTACAAGATTTCCAATCCGACCATCCTCGCCCGCATCGAGCCGGAGGAATTGGAACAGCTGCTTCGCGGCTACGGATGGACGCCTCTCTTCGTGGAGGGTCACGAGCCGGCGCTGACGCACGAGGCCATGGCCGCGGCTCTTGATACCGCGGTCGAGCAGATCAAGAGCATTCAGCAGAACGCACGCACGCGTGGTGACCTCACACGGCCGCGCTGGCCGATGATCGTCCTCAAGTCACCCAAGGGCTGGACGGGACCAAAGGTCGTCGATGGCCTGCAGGTCGAAGGCACGTTCCGGGCACATCAGGTGCCGCTGTCGGACCCCGCGACGCATCCCGAACACTTGAAGTTGTTGGAGGAGTGGCTGCGGAGCTACCGCCCGGAGGAACTCTTCGATGAGAAGGGCCGCCTGAAACCGGAGTTGGCCGAACTGGCGCCCAAGGGTCAACGACGCATGGGCGCGAATCCCCACGCCAACGGCGGCATCCTGCTCCGCGATCTGCGAATGCCTGACTTTCGCACCTACGCCGTGGATGTACCGACCCCAGGCTCGCTCGGCATCGGCGACACACATGTGCTCGGACGGTTCCTGCGCGATGTGGAGAAGTTGAACGGTGCGCAGCGGAACTTCCGCGTGTTCGGCCCCGACGAAACGCTCTCCAATGGCCTCGAAGCTATCTTTGAAGCAACCAATCGCCAGTGGGATGCCGCGACCGTGGCGAACGACGAATTCCTCGCGCCCGCCGGTCGGGTGCTCGACTCGATGCTCAGCGAACACCAGTGCGAAGGCTGGCTCGAAGGCTATCTGCTCACCGGCCGCCATGGACTCTTTAACTGTTACGAGGCGTTCATCCACATCATCGATTCGATGTTCAACCAGCACGCCAAGTGGCTGAAGGTCACGTCGCACCTGCCATGGCGACGTAAGATCGCGTCACTCAACTACCTGCTGGCCTCGCATGTCTGGCGCCAGGATCACAACGGCTTCACCCATCAGGATCCCGGGTTCATCGACACGGTCGTGAACAAGAAAGCGGAGGTCGTGCGAGTGTACCTGCCGCCGGATGCCAACTGCTTGCTGTCGGTGATGGACCACTGCCTGCGCAGCCGGCACTACGTCAACGTCGTGATCGCGGGCAAACACCCAGCGCCGCAGTGGCTGTCGATGGACGCCGCCCTGAAACACTGTACCGAAGGCATCGGCATCTGGCCGTGGGCCAGCAACGACCAAGGCGTTCCCCCCGACGTGGTGATGGCCTGTTGCGGCGACGTGCCCACGCTGGAGACGCTCGCCGCCGTTTCCATCATGCGCGAACATCTACCCGAGCTGAAGATCCGGGTGGTCAACGTCGTGGACCTCATGAAGCTGCAGCCGCAGACGGAGCACCCACACGGCCTGAGCGACGTCGATTTCGACGAGCTCTTCACAAAGGACAAGCCGGTCATCTTCGCCTTCCACGCCTATCCGTGGTTGATCCACCGGCTGACGTACCGCCGCACGAACCACGACAACATCCACGTCCGCGGCTACAAGGAAGAGGGCACCATCACCACGCCCTTCGACATGACGGTCCTGAACGATCTCGACCGCTTCCACCTGGTGATGGACACCATCGACCGCCTGCCGCAGACCGGCGAGAAAGGCATCTATCTGAAGCAGCAGCTCAAGGACAAGCTGATCGAGCACAAGCAATACATCGACAAGTACGGCCAGGACATGCCAGAAATCCGGAACTGGAAGTGGTCCGCAGCGTCCCGGTCTTGACGTGCACCAACTTGAAGGAGTCCACAATGCCCATCCAACTCAACGAGGACAACGGCGGTAAGGTGCTCGCCGTTCACATCAACGGGAAGCTCGCAGCGGCGGATTACGAGCAGTTCGTGCCCGAGTTCGACCGGCTCGTACGGTTGCATGGAAAACTGCGCGTGCTGTTCGACATGACCGGTTTCCACGGCTGGACGGCCGGCGCGCTGTGGGAGGACACGAAGTTCGCCATCCATCATTTCAGCGACATCGACCGCCTCGCTGTGATCGGCGAGAAGAAATGGCAGGAAGGGATGGCGACGTTCTGCAAGCCATTCACGAGAGCGACGGTCCGATATTTCGATCACGCCGCCGCTGTTGAGGCTCGGCAGTGGTTAGGCGAGGCGTAGAACGCCGATGTCTGCCACAACCGGCGGTCCGATGAATCTCGGCATGGTCGTGTCGGTGCGCGGTAGCGTCGTGGATATCCGGTTCGATGAGCAGTTGCCACCGATCTACTCGGTGCTGCGCGCGGGAACGGACAAAGAGATCGTCATTGAAGTGCAGGCGCAGCGTGATGCGCAGCACGTGCGTGGGATTGCGTTGACGCCGACGCAGGGTCTCGCGCGCGGCATGGCCGTCGAGGACACGGGCGGGCCGTTGAAGGCGCCGGTCGGCAACGCGATTCTCTCGCGGATGTTCGACGTGTTTGGCGACACGATCGACCGCCAGCCGGCGCCGTCGGATGTCCAGTGGCGAACAGTGCATCGCGCCCCGCCGCCCTTGTCCGAACGCTCCACCAAGTCTGAAGTCTTTGAAACAGGCATCAAGGTCATCGACGTGCTCGTGCCGCTGGAGCGTGGCGGCAAGGCGGGACTCTTCGGCGGGGCGGGCGTGGGCAAGACGGTACTGCTCACCGAAATGATCCACAACATGATCGGGCACCAGGAGGGCATCAGCATCTTCTGTGGGATCGGCGAGCGATGTCGCGAAGGCGAAGAGCTGTACCGCGACATGAAGGCCGCGGGTGTCTTGCCGAACATGGTGATGGTCTTCGGCCAGATGGACGAGCCGCCGGGCAGCCGGTTCCGCGTGGGGCACGCCGCGCTGACCATGGCTGAGTACTTCCGGGACGACCAGCACCGCGATGTGTTGCTGCTCATCGACAACATCTTCCGGTTCATCCAGGCCGGCATGGAGGTATCCGGCCTGATGGGACAGATGCCGTCACGTCTGGGCTATCAGCCCACCATGGGCACCGAGTTGTCGCGACTCGAAGAGCGGATCGCCAACACCGAGACCGGCGCCATCACCTCCATTCAGGCGGTGTATGTGCCCGCGGACGATTTCACCGATCCGGCGGCGGTGCATACCTTCTCGCATCTCTCCGCCTCCATCGTGCTCTCGCGGAAGCGGGCAAGCGAGGGCCTGTTTCCGGCCATCGACCCACTGCAATCCAGTTCCAAGATGGCCACACCGGGCATCGTCGGCGACCGGCACTACGGCCTGGCGCAGGACATCCGACGGACGCTCGCGCAATACGCCGACCTCAAGGACATCGTGGCCATGCTCGGCCTCGAGCAGCTGTCGCCGGAGGACCGTAAGGTGGTCGCTCGCGCCCGCCGGTTGGAGCGCTTTCTCACCCAACCCTTCTTCACGACCGAGCAGTTCACCGGCCTCACAGGCAAGCTGGTGAGCCTCAAGGACGCGTTGGACGGCTGTGAGCGAATCCTGCGCGATGAATTCAAAGATTATCCTGAGCACGCGCTCTACATGATCGGACCGATTGGCGAGGTGAAGGGAAAAGGGAAATGAATCTCAAGATTCTCCTCCCCTTCGAAATCTTCGCCGAGCACACCGGCGTGTCGCGCATCGTCGCCGAGACGCGCGAGGGCTCATTTGGACTGTTGCCTCACCGCCTCGATTGTGTAGCGGCGCTCGCGCCGGGAATTCTGATCTACGAAATCGCCGGGCAGGGCGAGGTGTACGTGGCCGTCGATCAAGGCGTGCTGGTCAAGACCGGCCCCGAGGTGCTCGTGTCGGTACGCCGGGCGCTGGGCGGAACGGACCTCGGCCGCTTGCGCGACGCGGTCGCGCAGGAGTTTCTGACCCTAAACGAGCAGGAGCAAAGCGTGCGCTCGGTCATGGCGAAACTGGAAACGGGATTGGTGCGTCGTCTCGTGGCGTTTCAGCATGAATGACGAGCCGCAGAACACGTCGAAGCGCGAGCCGACCTTCGCCGACCAGGTCGGCGCGAAGGCGGCGCGCAAGCTCAAGGCGCGTCGCTCGACGCAGGGCGTCTGGTTCGGCCTGGGTATGATGGGGCTGATCGGCTGGTCAGTGGTGGTGCCGACGCTGCTCGGCGCCGCGCTCGGTCTCTGGTTGGACAAACAGCATCCGGGCAGACATGCCTGGACGCTGGCGCTGCTGGTCGTCGGGCTTGCGATCGGCTGTGTGAATGCGTGGCATTGGGTCGCCCAGGAAGACAAGGCCATTCGGGACGAACAGCGAGACCACGATGCATGAAACGCTGTCGCTCGTGCTGGCGTGGGTGGCTGGAGGCGTGCTCGGCGCGATGTTCTTCGGCGGCCTGTGGTGGACCGTTCGCAAGGGCCTGGCGTCTCCACAGCCGGCGCTGTGGTTTACCGGCAGCCTGCTGCTGCGCACGAGTCTCGCCCTGGCTGGAATGTACGTGATCTCAGGCGGTCAGTGGGATCGCCTGCTGTTGTGCCTCGTGGGATTTGTCATGGCACGCCTCGTCGTCACGCGGCTGACGCGGCCGGAGGCCAGCCATGCGTCTTAGTCCAGATGAGATGATCTTCTGGCAGCACGGCTTTCTGAAGCTCAACGCGACGATTGTGTTCACGTGGGGGCTGATGATCGTGCTGGCCGTCGGCGCTCGACTGATCACACGCCACCTGTCCACCGAGCTGAAACGGTCCCGCTGGCAGAACCTTTTGGAGATCGTCGTCACCGGCATCGAGCAACAGATCGAAGACGTGGGCCTTCCCCATCCGGAGAAGTACCTCGGCTTTCTGGGCACGCTCTTCTTGTTCATCGCCACCGCCGCCCTTGGCACCGTGATCCCGGGCTATCAGACGCCGACCGCCTCGCTGTCCACCACCGCGGCACTCGCTCTGAGCGTGTTCGTGGCCGTGCCGCTCTTCGGCATCGAGGAGCAGGGTGTCGGCGGGTACCTCGCGTCCTACGTCGAGCCGACGTTCATCATGCTGCCGTTCAACATCATCAGTGAGCTGTCGCGCACGCTGGCCCTGGCCGTCCGCCTGTTCGGCAACATGATGAGCGGGGGGATGATTCTCGGGATTCTGCTCACCATCACGCCGTTCATCTTCCCGATCGTCATGACAGCGCTCGGTCTGCTCACCGGCATGGTGCAGGCCTACATCTTCAGCATCCTGGCCGCGGTGTACATCGCGGCCGCCACGCGCACGCGCAAGCCCGCGCCCGAGCCAGTGCCCAGCACATGAGACGACCACGCACCAACCGGAGGACACACGATGGATAGCATGACCCTCATCGCTCTCGCCTCAATCGTCACGGCCGGCCTCACGATCGGCGTGGGCTGTGTCGCGCCAGCACTGAGCGAAGGGCGGTCGGTCGCGACGGCGCTCAGTTCGCTGGCGCAGCAACCGGACGCCTCCGCCACGATCACCCGGACCCTGTTTGTCGGTCTAGCCATGATCGAGTCCATGGCCATCTACTGCTTCGTGGTGTCGATGATTCTCATTTTCGCCAACCCGTTCTGGAACCACGCCATCGCCCAAGCCGCGGGAAAGTAACCGATGCTCATCGACTGGTTCACCGTCGGCGCGCAGGCGCTCAACTTCCTCATCCTGGTGTGGTTGTTGAAGCGCTTTCTGTACAAGCCGATCCTCGATGCCATCGATGCGCGCGAGAAGCGGATCGCCGCAGAACTCGCGGACGCCGCCGCGAAAGAGGCTGAAGCCAAGAAGGAACGCGACGAGTTCCAGCACAAGAACGAGGAGTTCGACCAGCAGCGCGCGGCCCTCCTGAGCAAGGCAACGGACGAGGCGAACGCCGAACGTCAGCGGCTCCTCGACGAAGCGCGGCGGGCAGCTGACGCGTTGAGCGCCAAACGACAGGACGCGCTGAGAAACGACGCGCATCACCTCAATCAAGCCATCGTTCGCCGGACCCAGCAGGAAGTGTTTGCCATCGCGCGCAAGGCGCTCGCAGATCTCGCCACAACCAGTCTGGAAGAACGCCTGGGCGAGGTGTTCACGCGCCGCTTGCGAGAGATGGACGGCAAGGCGAAAGAGGGTCTCGCCAAGGCACTGAAGACCGCATCCAGCCCGGCGCTCGTGCGCAGCGCGTTCGACCTGCCTCCGAAGGAACGCGCGACGATACAAAATGCGCTCAACGAGACCTTCTCGGCTGACGTCCACCTCCGCTTCGAGACCGCGCCGGACGTCGTCAGCGGGATCGAGCTCACCACGAACGGCCAAAAAGTAGCGTGGAGCATCGCGGGTTACCTCGCATCGCTGGAAAAGGGCGTCGACGAACTGCTGACAGAGCAGTCCAAGTCCCAGGCCAAAGCTGAGGCAACCGCTGCGCTCAAGCCGGAAGCCAAGCCCGAGTCCAAGGCCGAAGCAAAGGCTGCGCCCGAGACCAAAGCGAAAGCCACGCCTGTGGCCGTGCCTCCGGCGAAGGCCGAATCCGAGACTGACGCCAAGGCCAAACCGGACGCTGAAGCCAAGGCAGAGTCGAAGGCCACAACACGATCATGAGCGCGCCACTCGAATCGTTGCAGAGCGTCTTCGACCGCGCGTTCGCTGGAATAGGCGCGGCGCGCAAGGCCTTCACGCCACGACTGACGCCGCGCGAGGTCGGCACGATCACGACGGTTTCCACCGGTATCGCCACGGTGTCCGGCTTGCCGGGTGCGGGCTTTGAAGAGCTGCTCACGTTTCCTGGCGGCGTATTCGGCATCGCGTTCAACGTGGACGAGCACGAGATCGGCGTCGTGCTGCTCGGCGACTATTGGCATCTGCAGGCGGGCGATGAAGTCGAGCGCACGGGCCGGGTAATGGACGTCGCCGTGGGCGACGGATTGCTCGGACGCGTCATCGACCCGCTCGGCCGGCCGCTCGATGGCCACGGACCGGTCGCTTCCATTGAGCGCCTGCCGATTGAACGCCCCGCCGCGCCCATCATGGACCGCGCGCCCGTCACCGTCCCACTCCAGACCGGCCTCATCGTGGTCGATGCGCTCATTCCGATCGGGCGCGGTCAGCGCGAGTTGATTCTGGGTGACCGGCAGACCGGCAAAACCGCCATTGCGATCGACACGATCCTCAACCAGCGCGGCCGGAACGTCCTGTGCGTCTACTGCGCCATCGGCCAGCGCGCGTCCGCCGTGGCGAAGGCCGTGGCCAACCTCCGCGAACACGGCGCGTTGGAGTACACGGTCGTGGTCGTGACCGAGGGCAACGACCCGCCTGGTCTCGCCTACATCGCGCCGTACGCCGCAACTAGCATCGCAGAACACTTCGTGGAGGCGGGTCGGGACGTGCTGATCGTGTACGACGATCTCACCCATCACGCCCGGGCCTATCGCGAGCTGTCGCTGCTGCTTCGCCGACCGCCCGGACGCGAAGCCTTTCCAGGCGACATCTTCTATATCCACTCGCGGATGCTCGAACGCGCCACCCATCTCAGCGAGGAACGCGGTGGGGGTTCGCTCACGGCCCTGCCAATCATCGAGACCGAGGCGCAAAACATTTCCGCCTACATTCCGACCAACCTGATTTCCATCACGGACGGGCAGATCTACCTCTCGCCGTCGTTGTTCGAACTAGGAGTGCTGCCCGCGGTCGACGTCGGCAAATCGGTGTCGCGCGTCGGCGGGAAGGCGCAACGGGCGGCCTACCGCGCCGTGGCGGGCGATCTCAAGCTCGCCTATGCCCAGTTCGAGGAGCTGGAGACCTTCGCACGGTTCGGCGCCCGCCTGGATGAAGACACCCGCAAGACCATCGAGCACGGACGACGCATCCGCGCCTGCCTCAAGCAGCCGGAATGCGCGCCGGTGTCCGTGCCCGCGCAAGTAGCCGTCCTGCTGGCGCTGACCGCCGGCCTCTTCGACCGCGTGCCGCTCGACCAGATGACGGACGCCGAGCACGCCGTCCAGGCGGCGGCCGCGAAGATCCCGGCAGACGTGAGCGCGCGATTCGAAACCGCCGCAGACCTGAACGACGCGGATCGCACAACGATCATCGAAATCGCCCGCCAATCACTCGCCCGTTTCCAGCCGAAGCCGAAACCCACACCGGAAACCAAGCCGGCTGAATCCAAGCCTGAATCCAAGCGCAAGGCGTCGCTGAAGGTGCAGTCATGAGCGACACCACGGCGAGTCTGCGCCGAAAGATCACCAGTGCCGGAGACCTCCAATCCGTCGTCCGCACGATGAAGACCTTGGCCGCCTCCAGCATCGGACAATACGAACAATCGGTGCGCGCGCTGGCCGATTACTCGCGATCCGTGGAATTGGGGTTGAGCGCGTGCTTTCGGGAACACACGGCGTCGCCCTTGACGGTGAAACCGAAAGGACCGGCCACTGACGGGGCAATCGGCGCCGTCGTCTTTGGCTCCGACCAGGGGCTCGTCGGACAGTTTAACGAGGTGGTGGCTGATTTTGCGGTGAACGCGCTCGCCGCGTGGCCCGGAAGAGTCCGAGTCTGGGCCGTCGGTGACCGCGTGCACGCGCGCCTGGCGGACGCGGGCTTGCCGCTGGCCGGCCTCTTCACCGTGCCGAACTCCGTCAAGGCCATCACCCCGCTGGTCGGGCAGATTCTCATCGAGACCGAGACACGCCACAGCCCTTCGGCTCCGCTCAGGGCAGGCCAGGGTGAAATCGCCGAGCTCCATCTCTTTTACAACCGCCCCGCGACCGGCGCGGTGTATGCGCCCGTCAGCCAGCAACTGCTACCCCTCGACGAACGCTGGCGACGCACGCTCGCCGAACGTCCCTGGCCGACCCGAAGCGTGCCCGAGGTCATGGGTGGCGGCACCGCCGCCCTGCGGGCGCTGGTCCGCGAGTACCTGTTCGTGTCGCTCTTCAGGGCATGCGCCGAGTCCCTCGCGAGCGAGAACGCGAGCCGCCTGGCGGCAATGCAACGCGCCGACACAAACATCGACGACTTGTTGGAGGACCTGAACGGCGCATTCCATCGTCTGCGTCAGAGTGGCATCGACGAGGAACTGTTCGACGTGATCTCCGGCTTCGAGGCACTGGTCAGACCGCAGTAGCAACCCGCGTGGTTTTTCCACCCACTCCGCGCTCGTCATCCGGAGACGGCTCGCAAAGTGAATCCCCAGACCGGTGTGAAGGCAGACATGACGAGTGACATGCAATCCACAATCGCCGCGCTGCTCGCGTCCGGCAAAGGGATCCTGGCGGCGGATGAGAGTATTCCGACCATCGAGGAGCGATTCAAGGCGCTGGACATAGTCTCCACCGAGCAGACTCGCCGGGCGTATCGCGAGATGCTCTTCACGACGCCCGGGCTGGGCGCATGCATCAGTGGAGCGATTCTGTTCGACGAAACGATACGCCAGCAGACAACGGACGGCAGGCCCATGGCGGAGGTGCTCGCGAAGCAGGGCGTCATTCCTGGCATCAAGGTGGACAAGCACACGACGCCCCTCGCGGCCTTCACCGACGAAGAGATCACCGAAGGGCTTGATGGCCTACGCGATCGGCTCATCGAGTATCGCGAGTTGGGCGCACGATTCACCAAGTGGCGCGCGGTGATTGCGATTGGGGAGCACCTTCCCACGCGCACGTGCATTGAGGTGAACGCCCGGGCGCTGGCGCTCTTCGCCGCGTTGAGCCAGGAAGCCGGGTTAGCGCCGATTGTCGAACCGGAAGTCCTGATGGACGGCAGCCACACCATCGCACGCTGCGAAGAGGTCGCGACCACCACGCTGCAACGCGTGTTCGTCGCCCTGTGCGAGCACCGCGTCACCCTCGAAGAGATGCTCCTCAAGACGGGCATGATCGTGTCTGGCGCGGACTGTCCACAGCAAGCCGACGTGGCGGTCGTGGCCGAGACGACCGTGCGCTGTCTGCGTCGCGCCGTGCCCGCGGCCGTGCCGGGCATCGTGTTTCTGTCGGGCGGGCAACGTGCCGTGGCCGCCACCGAGCGACTGAACGCCATCTGCCGCACAGGCGACGCTCCCTGGGCGCTGAGTTTCTCCTTCGGCCGCGCGCTCCAGACACCGGCGCTCGCCACATGGGGAGGATCGCCCAGCAACGTCCCGACGGCGCAAGCGGCCCTTCTCCATCGCGCGCAGTGCAACGGCGCCGCCGTTCACGGCACATACTCCGCGCAGATGGAGCGCGCGAACATATGACACGTCGGAGACAAGGATCAATGAACGTCAGTCCGTTGGCCGGAAAGCCGCCGCAGCCCGGAACGCTCGTTGACGTGCCAAAGCTCGTCACCGCGTATTACACCGACGTGCCTGATCCGTCGGTCCCCTCGCAACGGGTGGCATTCGGCACCTCGGGACATCGCGGTTCGTCATTCGACACGGCGTTCAACGAGTGGCACATTCTGGCCATCAGTCAGGCGATTTGCCTCTACCGCCAGCAGCACCAGATCGACGGCCCGCTGTTTCTCGGGATGGACACGCATGCGCTCTCGGTGCCGGCGCTCGCGAGCGCACTCGAGGTCCTGGCCGACAACGGCGTGGACGTCATGCTCGCTGAGCGAGACGAATACACGCCGACACCCGTCATCTCGCACGCGATCCTCACGTACAACCGTGGACGCACAAGCGGTCTCGCCGACGGCATCGTGATCACGCCGTCGCACAACCCACCGCATGATGGTGGCTTCAAATACAACCCGCCCAACGGTGGTCCGGCGGAGACCGACGTCACCGCTTGGGTTGAGTCGAAGGCGAACGAGTTCCTCACGGCTGGCCTTCAAGGAGTGCACCGGCTCTCGTATCAGAAGGCGCTTCGCGCCAGCACGACACATCGGCACGACTACCTGACGGCTTACATCGGCGACCTCGGCCACGTGATCGACATGGACGCCATTCGGGGCGCGACCATCAGCCTCGGCGTGGACCCGCTCGGAGGCGCCGGAGTCCACTACTGGGGACCGATTGCCGAACGCTTCGGGCTGAACCTCACCGTCGTCAACGATGTCGTCGATCCGACCTTCCGCTTCATGACCGTGGATTGGGACGGCCAGATTCGCATGGACCCGTCCTCACCCTATGCGATGCGGCGGTTGATCGACATCAAGGATCGCTTCGACATTGCCTGGGCCTGCGACACCGACCACGACCGGCATGGCATCGTGACCCGCAGCGGGGGATTGCTGCCGCCGAACCATTACTTGTCGGTCGTCGTCTCCTATCTCCTCCAACACCGGCCGACGTGGCGCTCCGACGCGGCGATCGGCAAGACCGCGGTGAGCAGTCAGATGATCGATCGCGTGACGGCGAAGCGCGGCCGGAAACTCTACGAGGTGCCGGTGGGCTTCAAGTGGTTCGTCGATGGCCTGCTCAATGGGTCGCTGGCCTTCGGGGGCGAAGAAAGCGCCGGGGCGTCCTTCGCCCGTCTGGACGGCACCGTGTGGACGACGGACAAGGATGGGATCGTGCCGGCGTTGCTGGCAGCGGAGATCACGGCGCGGATGGGCCGTGATCCCGGCGACCTCTACCGCGACCTCACGCGCGAGTTCGGTGAGCCGGCCTATGACCGCGTGGAGGCGCCAGCCACTCCGGAGCAAAAGGCCCTATTGGCGAAACTTTCACCGCAGCAGGTGACGATCACCGAGTTGGCCGGCGAAAGGATCCAGACCGTCCTCACCAACGCGCCGGGTAACGGCGCGCCCCTCGACGGCGTGAAGGTCATCGCCACGGGCGGATGGTTCGCGGCGCGTCCGTCAGGGACCGAGGATATCTACAAGATTTATGCGGAAAGCTTCCGGGGAGCGGATCATCTGCGCTGCATCCTGGAGGAAGCGCAGACGATCGTCAGCGAGGCGCTGGCGGTGCCGTCTGGGACGGACCGAGGCGGCGCATCATGATCAAACGCACGCGCGTCAGCCACCCGATCTACAACCTGCTCCCCACGGAAATCGAGGGGTTCGACTCGCTGGCCGCGCTGGCCCTGGATATGCGGTGGTCGTGGAACCATGCGACCGACGGCGTGTGGCGCACGCTCGATCCCATCCTGTGGGAGCTTACGCAGAATCCATGGGTGGTCCTGCAGACGGTCTCGCGGGACCAACTCGAGCGCGTGCTGGCCGATCCTGGCTTCCGGAAGAACATCGATGATCTGCTGCGCGCCACGCGTCAGGCGGCGGAGACGCCCGCCTGGTTTCAGCACACGCATCCGCAGGCGCCCTTAACGTCGGTCGCGTACTTCAGCATGGAATTCATGTTGAGCGAAGCGCTCCCGATCTATTCGGGCGGACTGGGCAACGTCGCGGGCGATCAGCTCAAAGCGGCCAGCGATTTGGGCGTGCCGGTGGTCGGCGTGGGATTGCTCTATCAGCAAGGCTATTTTCGCCAGGTGATTGACAACGACGGTGCGCAACAGGCGCTCTACCCGTACAACGATCCGGGACAGTTGCCGATCACGCCGTTGCGCACCTCGAACGGCGAGTGGGTGCGGCTGGAGATCACCTTACCGGGGTACTCGGTCTGGGTACGCGCCTGGCAGGTGCAGGCCGGTCGCGTCACACTCTATCTTCTGGATAGTAATGACGCCGCGAACTTCCCCGCGCATCGTGGGATCACCAGCGAGCTGTATGGAGGCGGGCCGGAGGTGCGCCTCAAGCAGGAATTGCTGCTCGGGATTGGCGGCTGGCGGTTGCTCCGCGCGCTGGGCATCAAGCCGGAGGTCTGTCACCTGAATGAAGGGCATGCCGGCTTCGCGGTGTTGGAGCGTGCTCGGAGTTTCATGGAAGACTCCGGGCAACCCTTCGACGTCGCGCTGGCCGTGACGCGAGCGGGGAACGTCTTCACCACCCACACGCCCGTCGCCGCCGGCTTCGATCGGTTCGCCCCCGCCCTCATCGAACGATACCTTCGAGAATATGCCGAGAAGGAACTCGGCATCACACGCCACGAGCTGCTGGCGATGGGCCGTCAGAATCCGAACGACCCGTCGGAGCCGTTCAACATGGCCTATCTGGCCATCCGGGGGAGCGGGGCGGTGAACGGCGTGAGTCGCTTGCACGGGCAAGTCAGCCGACACCTCTTCGCGCCGCTATTTCCCCGCTGGCCAGAGGACGATGTGCCCGTCGGACACGTGACCAACGGCGTCCACATGCCGACGTGGGACTCGGCAGGAGCCGATGATCTGTGGACGGAAGCCTGTGGAAAGGACCGCTGGCTGAAGCCGGACAACCTGGCGCAGGACATCCGCCGCATCTCCGACGCCAGGCTCTGGCAATTTCGCACGACTGCCAGCACGTCGCTGATTGACTACGCTCGCCAGCGTCTGGCCCAGCACTATGCCGCCGCTGGCGCGTCCTCCGAGACGGTCGAGGAGATGAGGCATCTCTTCGATCCCCACGTGTTGACGCTGGGCTTTGCGCGCCGTTTCGCCACCTACAAACGACCGAACCTCCTGCTGCACGATCCGGAGCGACTGCTGCGTCTGTTGTCCAATCCTCAGCGTCCCGTGCAACTCATCCTGGCGGGCAAGGCCCATCCCGCGGACGCGGCGGGACAGGCGCTGATCCAGCAATGGGTCCACTTCATTCGCCAGCCCGAGGTCCGTCCGCATGCGATCTTCCTCAGCGATTACGACATGCAGTTGACCGAGCGCCTGGTGCAAGGGGTGGATGTCTGGCTCAACACGCCGCGTCGGCCGTGGGAGGCGTGCGGGACGAGCGGCATGAAAGTGCTCGTCAACGGCGGCCTCAATCTCTCGGAATTGGACGGCTGGTGGGCGGAGGCGTACCTCCCTGAAGTGGGGTGGGCGCTAGGGGATGGTCGGGAGCACGGTGATGATCCGGCCTGGGACGCGATTGAAGCAGAGGCGCTCTACGACCTGCTCGAGCGGACGGTGATCCCCGAATTTTACGCCCGCGACGAACACGGCATTCCGACGGCCTGGGTGGGCCGGATGCGGGAAAGCATGGCACGGCTGACGCCGCACTTCTCCGCCAACCGGACGGTGTGCGAATACACCGAGCAACACTATCTCCCGGCTGCAGCCGCCTACCGGGCACGCGCGGCCAACAACGGCGCCGTAGGCAGGCAATTGATCGAGTGGCAGCAGGGGGTGGACAGGAAGTGGGACTCGCTGCGCTTCGGAGACGTGCGGGTCGACACCAACGCCGACCGCAGCGTGTTTGAAGTCGACGTCTTTCTCAACGATCTCGACTCGAATGCGGTACGCGTCGAACTGTATGCGGACGGCCCGCACGGCGGCGATCCTGTACGCAAGGAAATGACGTGCGCGCGGCCGCAACCTGACCCAGCCCGCCCCTGCGTCTATCGCGCGACGGTACCCACGACGCGTCCAGCGAACGACTACACGGCGCGCGTGATCCCTCAGCGCTCCGGAGTGGCGGTTCCCTTGGAATCCGCTCGAATCCTCTGGCAACGATGATGGCGAGACGACATCGAGCGCCAGCGCGAACAGCACGATCGCCGTGCCGTCGTTCGGTAGGCTCTCTCCTTCAATCAGGATACTGAGGCGGCGCGGCGCACCGAGCGTCTTGAACATGCCGACGACGGCGATCGGATCGGTGGCCGCGATGAGCGCGGCGAACACGACGGCGTGCGGCCAGCCGAATGACGTCCCCAGCTCGAACGTCTTGATGATCGGCTCGAGGAACACGGCGGTCAGCGCGATGGCCGCCGCGACGCCCGGCACGGCGAGGGCCGCGATCGCGAGGCGGTCGCGCCAGAAGTCCCGGAATTCGAGATGAAAAGCGGCTTCGAACATGAGCCCCGGCAGGAACACCGCGTACAGCAACTCTTTGGTCAGGGGTGGCGGTTCGAACGGGTGCATGATGCCGAACACCAGGCCGGCGAGCACCAGAAGATCAATGCCCTCGCACCTCTTGGACCAAATGCAGTTGGTTGCGGGGGTGGACAAACGCGAGCGGGAAGTGACGTGGCGTCAGTGAATTGGAGGAGGAAGGGACTTTGCGGGGGCGGGATTTGAACCCGCGACCTTTGGGTTATGAGCCCAACGAGCTACCGGACTGCTCCACCCCGCGTCACTGATAGAACATCAAATTGTAACACACGACGCGAACCGGGCTCAACAACTCGAGCGGCTCGCCGACCATGCTCACCGACTGTCGTAGTATGTCCACTCAGCCATGAAGAAGACGAAGAAGTGGATTGTGGCCCTGGTCTGCGTCGCAGCGGTTGTCGCGTCGCGTGCCGTCAGCCCCCAAGCGCAATCGGTCGTCCGCACCGCCGACCCGATCAAGCGTGGCCTGAAGCTGTCCGATTTCCCTCGCACGATCAAAGTCACCGACAACGTCTACACGTACGAAGACTTCCACGCGGGCGACGAAAAATTCACGACGACCAACATGTTCGTCGTCGGCGACGATGGCGTGCTGGTGGCGGACGGCCAGGGCAGCGCCCCGGAGACCAAGGGGCTGGTCGACGCGATCGCGAAAGTGACGCCGAAGCCGATCAGGTACGTCGTCATCGCATCAGACCACGGCGATCACACCGCTGGCAACGCGTCGTTTCCCGCCGGCGTGGCCTACATCGTTCATCCGACGTCGAAGGCGATTCTCGATCGCTCGGCTGAAGCCTCCCGCTCCAACAGCGCCTCGTGGAGGCTGCCGGCGAGCTCCATCCTCGTCTCCGATCGCCAGTCATTCAAGCTCGGCAACCAATCCTTCGACGTGATCTTCTTCGGCCGCGCGCATACAGGCGGCGACCTCGGCGTCTGGCTGCCGCGGCAGAAGATCCTGTTCCTCAGCGAAATTTTTCTGAACCGAGTGTTCCCGGCGATGCGATCGGCGTATCCGAGCGAGTGGCTGAAAGCATTGGACCGCGTCGAGGCGATGAAGGCGGATCTCTACATCGCCGGCCACGGCTTCACGGAAACAGGACCGGTCTCGCGCGAAGAGATCATCGCGTACCACCGCGCGCTTCAGGCAGTCATCGACGAAGCAAAACGATTGCACGACGCCGGCGTCCCGGCGGACCAGGCGGTCAAGCAGGCGGATTTCGGCGAGTACGCCTCCTGGACGCTGTCGTCGTCGCAGGGGCCGATCGCAATACGAAAGGTGTACGACGAACTGGACGGCAAGCTGAAATGACGCTGCCGACGTTCGACGACGTCGAGAGCGCAGCGCAGCAGATCAAGGGCGTCGCGCACCGCACGCTGGTCGCGACCTCGAGGACGATCGACACCGAAACGGGCGCGCGCATCTTCTTCAAGTGCGAGAACCTCCAGCGCGCCGGCGCCTTCAAGTTTCGCGGCGCCTACAACGCCCTCTCGCGGCTGACGCCTGACGAGCGCCGCCGCGGCGTGGTGACGTTCTCATCCGGCAACCACGCGCAGGCGATCGCGCTCGCCGGACACATCCTCGACATCCCCCGCGTCATCGTCATGCCGTCCGACGCCCCGGACGTCAAGCGCGCGGCGACCGCCGCATACGGCGGCGAGATCGTCCTCTACGATCGCGATCGCGAAGATCGGGAAGCCATCGGACGCAAGCTCGCGGGCGAACGGTCGCTGACGCTCATCCCGCCGTACGATCACCCGCACATCATCGCGGGCCAGGGCACCGCGGCGCGCGAGCTCTTCGAAGAAGTCGGCGACCTCGATTACCTCTTCTGCCCGTGCGGCGGCGGCGGTCTGCTCTCAGGAACGGCGCTCGCGGCCACGGCGCTGTCGCCGGGATGCCAAGTCATCGGTGTCGAACCTGCAGCGGGCGACGATGCGACGCGTTCGTTCAGGACGAAGATGCTGCAGACGGTCAGCAATCCGAAGACCGTCGCCGACGGCGCGCGGACACCATCACTCGGCCAGCTCACGTTCGCCATCATCCTGGCGCACGTCAGCGACATGGCGACGGTGGACGACTCGACGCTGCTCCGCGCGATGTTCCATCTCTGGGAGCGCCTGAAATTCGTCGTCGAGCCGACCGGGGCGCTTGGCGCCGCCGCGGCGTTGCATGGCGGCTTCCCCATCGCCGGCAAGCGCGTCGGCGTCATCCTCAGCGGCGGAAACGTCGAGCTCGCCCAGGTCGGCCGATGGCTCGCCGATCGATGAGTAGCGCTCGGCTGAAGCCAGTCGCTCGGCTAAAGCCTTCGCGCTCCTTGGTGGCTTGGCTAAAGCCTTCGCGCTCCATCCAACTGATCGCGTTCGTTACGCTTGCGTTCATCGCGTCACCGGCGGTTGCCCAGCGGGAAGAACCCGGCGCACCGCGCGCGCAGGCGCCGGTCACGTTTCTCCAGATCAACGACGTCTACCAGACCGTGCCCGTGGACGGCGTCGGCGGTCTCGCGCGCGTCGCGACCGTCAAGCAGCGGCTCAAGGGCGAAGGCCTGACGCCGTTTCTGGTACTCGCAGGAGACTTCCTGTCGCCATCGGTCGCGTCGAGCGTCTTCAAGGGCGAGCAGATGGTGGCCGCGCTCAACGCCATCGGACTCGACCTCGCCACGCTCGGCAATCATGAATTCGATTTCGGCGACGACGTGTTGATCCAGCGGATGAAGGAAGCGCAATGGCAGTGGGTCGTGTCCAACGTCGTCGATCGACGGACGGATCGCCCTATCGGTGGCGCGGCGCCTTATCTGATCAAGCAGTTCGGTCCGCTGAAAGTCGGCTTCATCGGGCTGTGTCTGACGACGAGTGAAATCGCTGCCGACAAGGTGACACACACACGCCTCATCGATCCGCTCACGGCGGCGGGTCGGTTCCTCCCGATGCTCAAGAGCCAGGGCGCGCAGGTCATCGTCGCCGTCACGCATCTGCCGTACGCCGAGGACCGACGCCTCCTCGACCGCTTCCCGCAGATCGATCTCGTCATCGGCGGTCACGAACACTTTCCCATCACATCGACGACGGGCCGCGCGCTTGTGAGCAAGGCCGGCTCGGATGCCCGGTGGGTGGCGCGTATCGACGTCACGAGGCATGCGAGTGGTCGCGTCGAGCGATTCTTCCAGCTGATTCCGATGACGGCCGACATTCCCGACGAGCCCCGCGCCGCCGAGGTCATCACGACGTACGAGACGCGTCTCGGCGTCGAACTCGACGCGGTTCTCGGGGAAATCACGGTCCCACTGAACGCGGAAGCGGTCAGGCTGCGCGCCTCGGAGCAGCCGATCGGCAACCTCGTCGCCGACATGATGCGCGAGCGCGTGAACGCTGACGTCGCTATCGTCAACTCCGGGTCCATTCGCGGCGATCGTGTGTACCCGGCAGGTCCGGTCAGGCGGCGTGCGATCGTGGCGGTGCACCCATTCGACAACGTTATCTGCAAAGTGGAAGTCACCGGCGCCGTTCTCCTGCAGGCGCTCAACAGCGGCGTGTCGAAGATGCCGGCGGCGGCCGGTCAGTTCCCGCAGGTGTCTGGCCTGACGATGACGGTGAACCTGGGCGCGCCCATGGGAAATCGCGTCCGCGATGTGAAGATCAACGGCGCGCCGCTCGACCTCGCGAGGCGCTACACGGTCGCCATTCCCGACTTTCTGCTGAAGGGCGGCGACGCCTACTCGATGTTCGTCGGCACGGACGTGCTGATCGATCCCGAATCCGGCGATCTGCTGGTCACGGCGCTCGAAGACTACATCGTCGCGAACACGCCGCTCGCACCCAGAATCGAAGGCCGAATCAACGTCATCCGCTGAGGGATTCCCCCGCGCGCGCGATCCGCGTGCGGCTCGTCGTCTGATGGCTCATCGCCCTGTAAGCGCGGAACGCGAGCAGGACCGCGACGACCGCGCCGTACGTCAGCGGACGACTGACGTCCGCCTTCACGAGCCACCAGTAGTGCAACACGCCCAGCAGTCCCGTGGCGTACACGAGCCGGTGCAGCAGGTTCCAGCGGCGTCCGCCGAGCCGGCGAATCATGCCGGCGGTTGACGTCAACGCGAGCGGCACCATCGTCATCCACGTGGTGAAGCCGACCGTGATGAACGGCCGCTTGTAGATGTCCGCCGCCACCGATCGGCCGAGATTCCGCACGGTCGACAGCGCGACCATGCCGTCGGGAAAATCAAGACCCGCGAAGCGATCGACGATGACGTAGGTGAGAAAGTGCAACGTGCCGTAGAAGAACGCGAACAGCCCCGCCATGCGGCGGAACCGAATCGCGCCGTTCCAGCCCGTCACACGACGAAGCGGCGTGATCGCCAGCGTGATGCAGATGAAACGCAGGGTCCAGACCCCGGTTTCGTTGGTGATATCGCTGAGCGGGTTCGCGCTGAGATTGCCGGTGACGGCGGCCCAGACCAGCCAGGCCACCGGACCCAGAGAGAGGAGAAAAACGAACGGCTTGAGAACGCGGATCAGTAGTTTCTCCGGAGGTCCAGGCCCGAGTAGAGCGACGCCACCTGATCGTAGCCGTTGAACATCAGCGTCTTGCGGCGCAGGAACTCCCCGATGCGGCGCTCGGTCGCCTGGCTCCAGCGCGGATGATCGACCTGCGGGTTCACGTTGGCGTAGAAGCCGTACTCCGACGGCGCCTGCTCCTGCCAGGTATTGAGCGGCTGTTTCTCCGTGAACGTGATCTTGACGATCGATTTGCCGTGCTTGAATCCGTACTTCCACGGCACCGCCAGCCGCAGCGGCGCGCCGTTCTGATTCGGCAACACCTCACCGTAGAGCCCGACGACGAGCAGCGTCAGCGGGTGCATGGCCTCGTCCATGCGCAGCGCTTCGACATACGGCCAGCTGAGGACCTGGCTCCGGAGGCCAACCATCTGCTTGCTGTCGGCGACTGACGTGAACTTGATGTACTTCGCCTTTGACGTCGGCTCGCAGCGCTTGATGAAGTTCGCGAGCGGAATGCCCACCCACGGAATGACCATCGACCAGCCTTCGACGCATCGATGGCGATAAATTCGCTCTTCGAGCGTTTCGCCCTTGAGGATGTCTTCGATCTGCCAGTTCGCCTTCTTGCCGACCTCGCCGTCCACGGCGACCGTCCAGTTGGCGGTGTTGAATTTCTTCGCGTTCTCGGACGGTAGGTCCTTGTCGATGCCGAACTCGTAGAAGTTGTTGTAGGTGGTGATCTGCTCCCAGCTGTTCGCTTTTTCGGTCGTACTGAGCGGACTCCTGGTCACGTCGTCGAACTTCCGCCCATGAACGGCCGGCGTGGCCGCTTGCGCGTCGCTCGCGCCGATGGTCCCGACGGCCGCCGCCGCGGCCGTGCCCGCCGCGGCCTGGATGAACTGGCGGCGATTCAGGTATAGCTTCTTGTCGGTGATTTCGGAGCTCGGAATATCGGATGCGGGCTTGATGAGCATGGTTTCAGTCTCTTTGACGCCGGGGCGTCCGGTCCGGTTACGCTAGCCCCATTATAAGGAGGAAGGACCATTCCGCATGCCAACGCCTGCCTCTGAAGCGTATACGCCGCTGATCTCGCTGGCCGTGCACGAGTTGCGGACGCCCATCGGCGTTGTCAGCGGTTACCTGCGGATGATGCTGCGCGACACCGAAGAGGCGCTGACGCCTCGCCAGCGCAAGATGATCGAGGAGGCCGACAGATCGTGCCTCCGCCTTGCGTCGATGATTGCCGAATTGAGCGACGTCGGGAAACTGGACGCCGGGATCATCCGCCTCGCGAGCCAGCCCGTCGATCTGATGGCCCTGCTCAAGGAGGTTGTCGCCCAGGTTCACGAGGCACGCGATCGCGACGTCTACCTGGCATTGCGCACGGGTGAGACATCCGCGAGGGTGACCGGGGATGCCGCGCGCCTGCGCGCGGCGTTCGACGCGGTGTTTCGTTCGGTGCTTCGAGAGCGGCCGGGGCCGGCGACCGTCGTGGCCGATTGCCGGCGCGGAAGCGTAGACGGCAAAGACTCTCTCATTGTCGTCGTCGCGAACGAGGCGGAGCTCGACGAGGCGCTCCAACGCGCACGCCGCCCGTTTTCCGAAACGCGCGGAGGAATGGGGCTCGCGCTTCCGCTCGCGCGGCGTGTGATCGAAGGACATCTCGGACGCCTCGAGGCGCCGGCGATCGCGGCCGGCCGCACGGAATCGGACGACACGCTGGCGCGGTCATCGGCGATCGTCACCATCCCAGTAGCGCTCGGCTAAAGCCTCGCGCTCCATCAGTCGGCTAAAGCCTCGCGCTCCGTGATCGGATGGAGCGCGAAGGCTTCAGCCGAGCGCTTGGAGCGCGAGGGCTTCAGCCGAGCGTCTGTGCTATAAGTTTCCGCATGCCCCGCAGATCTCGCATCGTCATCTTCTCCGCCGTCTTTGTATCGTTCGCGTCATGGACCCTCGCCCAGGACACCCCGACTGAACGCGAGGCCGCGAGCGACGTGCTCAAGAAGATGAGCGCGCTCGAACAATCGCTCGATGTTCCCGGCCTCGTGGCCAGGCTGACGGGCGCCAACGACGCTCGCGATCGTGTCGTCGCGCGCGCGAAGGAGCTCATGGACAAGGAGCTGTTGACGATGTCGGATGACATCGCGACGCATCCGGAGATCGGCTTCGAGGAAAAACGATCGATCCAGAAGCTCACGGACTATCTCAAGCAGCACGATTTCGACGTGCAGATGGGCGTCGCCGGCCTGCCGACGGCCTTCGTCGCGAAGTACAAGCGCACTGCCGGCGCACCGACGCTCGGCGTCATCCTCGAATACGACGCCCTGCGCGGGACAAAAGGCGCGTTCCACGGCGACCAGCACAACGCGCAGGGCCCGGTCGGTATGGCCGCGGCCGTCGCGATCGCCGAGTACCTCTCGCTCACGCACACGCCGGGCAATGTCGTGGTCTACGGTACGCCGGGCGAAGAAATGATGCCCCCGAACGCCAAGACCGTCATGCACGAAGCGCACGTCTTCGACGGTGCGGACGTCATCGTCCGGAGCCACGCCGTCAACGCCACGTCGCGGCCGGCGCACGGATTCGGCAGCTGCTGCCTCAACATCGTCGGCGCGAAGTACACCTTCAGCGGTGCGCCCGCGCACCAGATGACACCGTGGAACGGACGCAACGCGCTCGAAGCCGTCATCGATCTCTTCAAGAACATCGACAGCGTCCGCGCGAGTATCAGGCCCGAAGCGCGCATCCAGGGGGTGATCCTCGAAGGCGGCGTTGCGCCGAACGTGGTCCCCGATCGGACGGTCGCCGACTTCTACATCCGCTACCCGGACGAAATCTATCTCCAACAGGTCGTCGAGTTCGTGGACAACGCGGCGAAGGCCGCCGCCCTCGCCACGGGCACGAAGGTGAAGATCGAGCACTACGGCAAGGATCTCGACGGCGTCAGCACCGCGACGCTCGGCGAGCTCGGCTTTGCCTACATGAAGAAGTTCGGCGCCACGGGCGTGATGCCGGAACCCGTCAAGCCGCAGGGTTTCGAAGAAACCGGCAGCGTGTCGCGCGACATCCCCGGCGCGAGCGTCACCGCGCAGTCTTCGAACTTCTCCAATCACACCTATGAGATGGACGCCGACAACCTGAAGGAAATCGGCCACAAGGGCTTTACCGTCGATGCGCAGACGATGACCGCGCTGCTCTTCGACTTCGCGACGCATCCGGAGTACCGCGCGGCGGTGAAGAAGGAGTTCGACGGGATCAAGGCGCTCTTCGGCGAGTATCAAGCGGCGCTGAAGAAAGTGTACGGCACGCCGACCGTTCTCGACCCGAAGTGAGGCGCGCTATCTGACGTCGCGCCAGCTGCGTCCCGAACCGAGCTGCCGTGCGAAGCACGCCTTCGCTCTTGCGAAGGCGTTGCTCAGCGCGCCCGCGGACACGGGCTGGACGAGCTCGATGTCGGTCGGACACGGCAGGCGTCCCTGGACCGACGCCGCAGATTTTGGATCCGAGTAGTAGAGCGACGCGCCCTCCCGCACCCACGCCGGGCGGTCCTTCAACGGGCCGTCCACCATCAGATGAACCAGCCCGCGCCGGATGGTCTGATCCAGCACGCCCCGCTCGCGAAGCGCCATCACCGGAATCAGATGCAGTTCGTCGTTGAAGGTTGAGCCCGAACTGAACCACGGACGTCCGGTGGCCAGCTCGAATTCGTCCGTCGTCGCGTGGAAACGAAGCGTGACGCGAGGCGGGACGACGCCCAGCACGGCGGCCAGCTCGTCGCGCGCGGCGAGCGTCTGCTTTTCGATGACGGCGAAGCCGCCGGCGTCTTCGTCCGGCAGCGCGAGCGCCACGCCGGCCTTCACGACAGGCTCCGGTGCCGCCGTCCTGGCGTCCGCCGGCGGCAATGCGGGCGCGCCGGGGGCGCCGCGTCGTCCGCGTTCAGGCGCCGCAGCGGCTGTCGTTGTCGGCGTACTCGCTCCGAGCCGGGCGATGGGGAGTCCGGGGTAGTAGCGCGCGAGGATATCGTTCGCGGTCCGGCCCTGCTCGGCGAGCTTCGCGGAGCCGATCACGCACATGCCGACGCCGTGACCGGACCCGTGGCCGCTGAAGCGGAAGTAACCGCCCTGCCGCCGCAGATCGAAGGCCGTGCTCTTGATGTGTTGCCATCCCAGGGTGCGACCGACCGCGACCCGCAAATCCTGGCCCGAGATCTCGCGTGGGCTGAGGCCGACCACTTCCAGCTGCGCCACGCGACCGGAGCCCGTCCGGCTCGCGATGTGGACGTCGATCAGACGCTCGCCCCGGAATCCCGCGCCCCGAAGCGCGCGGAACAGATCAGCGGCCTGCAGATCCGCGGTCCATGCCGGCGCACCCTGACACGCATCGTCGTTATGGGACGGGAGGAACGGCGGATCCTCGGCGCCAGGCCAGACCGCCGACGGCTTTTCGGTTCGTCCGCCACACGAGGCCGTGTAGTAGATCGACGCGGGCGCGCCGTTGCGAACGAGCACGCGGCCGGCCGTGGCCTGGGCCGCGGCGTCGGTTGCCTGCGTCGCGGCACGGACGACCTGACAGTGCGTCTGATCGCAGACGTCGAAGCCATCCGCGCGATGACGGCCACGATTCGCGAGCGCGAACGTCCGGACCGCGATCGCGAGCGCCTCGAGCGCGGCGGGACGGCTGTCGCGTACGGCCTCTCCTGCCAGCACTCGCGCGACATAGGTTTCCATCGAGAGCGTCGAGACGGTGTATTTGCCGCCCGGCTGGAGAACGCCGACACGCAAGCTTCGCGGGTCCGGCAGCGCCGTTATTGCCCCCTGGGCGGCGCGCTCGACAGGCCGCATATCCACGCCGACGCCCTCGCCGCCGGCGGCGCTGACGGCGAGGATCGACAGAAGCATTCCGAGTTTCGCCGCGGTCACGCGCTCAGGCCCAGGAAACGCGCGGTCTCCTGCCACATCGTCGACAGGCTCGAAATCAGCTGGTGATCGTCCTCGAGCAGCATCAGGCTGACGTTCCTCCTGGACGCCGAGAACGCCTCGACGGTTTTCGCGTCGACCGATCGATCATGTCGTCCCTGAAAGATCAGCGTCGGCTGTGGGAAACCGGCGCCGAACGCGTCGTACTGGAGGCTGTCGTCGTAGAAGCCGACGTTGAGCGGACGCTCTTCGTCGTAGCCGTAGTGGAAGAACGGAAGCGCGCCGCCCGCGCGCCAGGACGCCACGCGATCCGCGGCAAGCAGATGGTGCCCCGGCTTCGCAAACATCACGGCGGGTGCCATGAGCACGAGCCGGTTCACGCGATCGGCGAATCGCGAGGCTGCCAGCACCGCAAGCGTTCCCCCGAGGCTTGATCCCATCAGCGTGGCCGGCTCGCGGCCTTCGCGCAACACGCCTTCGAGCTGCACGAGCATCCGGGTCATCGTCAGCGTCGCGAAGTCCGGCTCGTTGAAATCAGGGCACTCGAGTGTGACGCCGTGCGGCCGAAAACGATCCGCGAAATATGCCGCCTTGGTGGACCTGGCCGAAGACGCGAAGCCGTGAAGATACAGCACCCGCATCACAGGAGCGACTGGCATCCCGAATGACAGCGGCACTGAATCAGGCATTCGCCGTCGGTGTTGTAGCGGTACGTGATCTCCTCCCCGCGCCTGATCCGTCGCGACGCGCGAATCCAGATCGTCTCGTCGACGATGTGGACGTAGGCGTTGGGACGGCAGGCGTGATTGATGTAGCGGGCAATGTTGCCGCCGACGCCGGCGTCGATGACCGTCCGGGTGGTGAGCTTGAAGCACCAGACGTGTCCGCGCCGGATGTACTGCCGTTCGCGCTTGAGGCTCTCCTGATTGGAGATCTTCTCGCCCGCGTAGTGCACGATGCGTGTGTTCTTGGGAATGCTCTCGGTCGCGAAAACGCCCCAGCCTTGGATCTTCGACCGCCGCTTCTCGATCATCCTCATTAAGAATACAATGGCGCACACTTTTCAGGAGCCACACATGCGCCTGTTCTCGACGTTCACGAACGGACTCGTCGCGGTCCTCGTCACCGGAGCCGCCTCGGTGGCTCTCGCCCAAACCATGTCAAAGCAAATCATCTCGGTCGGCGGCAATCCGAATCTTCCGTTCAGCCCGGCCGTAAAGGCCGGCGGCTTCATCTACGTCGCCGGCGCGCTGGGCACCGACGCGTCGGGTGCGCTCGCAAAGGGCGACATCAAGGCGCAAACGAAGCAGACGCTCGAGAACATCTCGGCGACGCTCAAGGCCGGTGGATCGAGCCTCGCCAACGCGACGAGCGTCATGATCTACCTGCGCAGCGCGGCCGACTTCGGGGCGATGAACGAGGTCTATTCGACCTACTTCCCGAAAGATCCACCGGCGCGCACGACAGTCGTCGTCCCGCAGCCGCTTGCGAACGCCGATGGGCTCGTCGAGATCGCGATGGTCGCCGTCCCGAACGGCGGCGAGCGCATCGTCGTCCATCCGTCGGAATGGATCAAATCGCCGAACCCGTACAGCTACGGCATCAAAAGCGGCAGCACGCTGTTCCTGTCCGGCCTCGTCAGCCGCAACGGCAAGGACAACACGAACGTCAAGGGTGATGTCGCGACCCAGGCGAAGGTCGTGCTCGACAACGGCGCCGCGATTTTGAAGCAGGCCGGCATGAGCTTCGCCGATGTCGTCACCGCGCGCGTCTACCTCCCCGACGACACGACCTTTCAGGCGATGAACTCCGCGTATCGCACGTACTTCGCCGGTGGCGCGCCGCCCGCACGCGCGACCGTCAAGGCCGGCCTGTCGAGCCCCGACTACGCGATCGAAATCACGATGGTCGCGGTCAAGGACGCCGGACGGAAGGCGATCACCACGCCGAACGCCGACGGTTCCGCCGGAACAACCAATCCGAACCTGAGCTCCGCAATCCAGGTTGGCAACCGACTCTACATCGCCGGTATCACCGGCAACACCGCCACGAACAAGGGCGACGTGAAAGCGCAGACGACGGAAGTGCTCGCGCGGGTCGGGCGGACGCTCCAGGCGGCGGGATTCGACTGGTCCAACGTCGTCGATGGCGTCGTCTATCTCCCGGACATGACGAAGTTCCCGGACATGAACACCGCGTATCGCGAGATTTTCAAGAAAGATTTTCCGGCGCGCGCCACGGTCGGCACGGGACTGATGGGCGCCGACGCGGCCGTCGAAATCATGTTCACGGCGGTGCGCTGATTCCGACGTGATTTCGTGTCGCGCGGTTTGATCGCGGCGATCACCTTCCTGGCCGCCGTTGTCAACGGCGCGCTCGGGTACGGCTTTTCGTCGATCACCGTTCCGCTCGCGCTGCTCTTTCTCGCCAACCGGGTTTTGAACCCGGCGCTGGTCCTCATCGAGGTCGGGCTCAACGGCTATGTGCTGTGGAGCAACCGCAAGGCGCTCGGCGTGGTCTGGCGGCGAGTGCTGCCGATCGTCATCGGGCTCGCGCCGGGCATCGTCGCCGGCACCCTGATCGTGGCGCGCGTCCATCCGGGCTGGCTGCGGCTCTGGACGTTCGTCGTCCTTCTTCCCCTGATCCTTCTTCAAGCCGCGGGTTACCGGCGCCCGATCGCCTCGGAGCGACTCGTCGGCATCGTGTTCGGCGCGGCGCTGGGCGTCCTCTACGCCGTCACGACGATCTCCGGTCCGCCCCTTGCCGTCATGCTGAGCAATCAGGGGTTCGTGCTCGTGGAGTTCCGCGCGGCGCTCGGGCTGATCCGCCTGGCGGAATCGTCGCTGACCGCGACGTCCTATCTCGCCGCAGGTCTCGTGACGCCGGACAGCCTGGGACTCATTCCGTGGATCGTGCCGAGCGTCCTCGTCGGCGTGCCGATCGGCGCATGGCTGATTCGTCGCATCCGCGCGGAGACGTTCCGTCGCGTGTGTATGAGCTTTGACGCGTGGGTCGTGGCGTTCGGCCTGTCGGCGCTCCTGCGCGAGCTGCACATCGTCGACAGCGCAGCCGCTTTCCTGGTGTTGCTCGCCGTCATCGTCGTCGACGCGGCGATGCTGTACCGGTTCTTCACCGCGCGTACCCGGAGCGCGAGGCGTTAGCCGAGCGGGATCCGCGGAGCGCGAGGCTTCAGCCGAGCGGGATCCCCCGGAGCGCGAGGCTTCAGCCGAGCGGGATCTCCCCGGAGCGCGAGGCTTCAGCCGAGCGGGATCTCCCCGGAGCGCGAGGCTTCAGCCGAGCGGGTGGCTCGCGGCTTGCAATCGTTCCTCCGTGCTTCACCGGCGCCCGCCCCAACTCCGCGACGAACTCTATCTCGGTTTTCCTCGCATCTTCGTGACGATGTGCACCTTCGAGCGGCGCCAGTATTTCAGCTCGGCAGCATTGGCGAATGACGTCCGATGGCGGTTCCTGCGATCGGGCGCCGACTGGGGTGTTGAGCTAACTGCGTACTGCTTCATGCCGGACCACGTGCACGCGCTCCTCACTGGCACATCACCCACTTCGGATGCAAAAGAGTTTCTCAGATCCTTCAGGCAGGGATCAGGGTTCTGCCATCGGCAATCGTGCGGCCATCGACTCTGGCAGGACGGCTATTTCGATCGTCACTTGCGACGCGAGGACGCGACACTGGACGTCGTCAGCTACATCGTATGCAATCCGGTGCGGGCGGGAATTTGCGCGATGCCGGAAGACTATCCATTCTCAGGATCGAGCACGTACCCGCTGAGCGAGATTCTGGTCGACGTCCGGTGGACACCGAGATCGCTCGGCTAAAGCCTCGCGCTCCGGCCGAGCGTGGAATGGCGCGCGATTTCCTCCGCCGATCTGAGCGTCAACGCCACGAACGTCAGCGTCCCGTTCGTGCAACCGCCGGTCGGCGTCGTCGGGGCGCCGACGACGAAGAGATTGTCGTGGTCGTGGGTGCGGCCAGAGCTGTCGCAGACGCTGGTCCTGGGATCCGCGCCCATTCGGCAGCCACCACCGGGGTGATCGAGGTAATCGCCCTCGCTGGTGTTCACGATGCGGCCGTTGCTCGCCTTGGCGAGCGTGTCGAACACGCCGAGGACGTGGGCTCTCGTAGCGGCCTGCCGCCCGCGCGTCGCCTCGTCGAACTGATGCTGGATCTTCGGCATCGGATCGCCGTAACGATTCTTCTTCGACGTATCGAGCGTCAGGCGGCTGTCCGCTGACGGATGCACGTCGATGTACGCGCGAAGGCGAACGGAGCTGCCCCGTGTCCGCGAGCGCCAGTCCTCCATCAGCTCGTCGCCGAGCAGCAATCGACCGTCAGGCGTTCGCAGCCGCGGATCGCGCCCGGCCGAGCTCTCCCACACGCGCGTGTCGTGACGGACGAACGGCCGATCGGTCGGACAGCGGAAATGCTCACGCGAGATGAGGCTGTGCGTCATGTTCTGGCCGGGGAACGTCTGGTCGTCGATGTTCGCCGTGGCCTGGATGAACGAATGGCCGTTCATGTAGCGGCCAACCAGCCCGGAGCTGTTCGCGAGCCCGGTCGGGAATCTCGAGTTCGAGGACAGCAGCAGCAGGTGCGAGCTCCAGCAGTACCCCGACGCGACGACGAACACGTTCGCCCGGTAGTCGATGCGTTCGTCGGGGCGATCCTGATGCCAGCCCTGAGCGGCCACGACGACCGGCCGTCGATCGTCGAGGACGAGACGCCGGACGAGCGTGCGATCGTGCAGCGTGATCTTCTTCGGCTCGGCCAGCTGGCGGAACGTGAAGTCGGGCGAATAGCGCGCACCCGATGGGCAGACCTCGCCGCAGGTGTCGTACACGCAGCAGCTGCCGCGGCCGTCGAACGGCGCCAGGTTGCGCGCCATCGGCAGCGGCGAGAACTTCAGCCCGCTCTGCTCCGCCCACCTCTTCAGGGCCTGCAGGTTGTACGAGAGCGGGATCGGACCTTGCGGATACGGTGCGCTGCGACGATCTTCGGGATGCGGACTCGGCTCGCCGCTGACGTTCAGCCGGCGCTCGGCCTCGACGTAGTAGCGCTCGAGTTCCGCCCATTCGATGGGCCAGTCGACGGCGAGGCCGTACATCGACTTGAGCCGGAGATCTTCCACGGAGAATCGATTGCAGGCGCCGCCCCAGTGCAGCGCCAGGCCACCGAGCGCCATCGTCATCGAGATGATGCCGTCGGCCTGCTGGTCCGCGATGTAGTCGTCGTGCCAGGGATGCTCGTCGTACACCGTCAGGCGTTCGCGGTAGCGGCCGCGATTCGCGACGTCGGAAATGGATCGACCCGCTTCGACGACCGTCACGCGAAGCGACGGACGAAGCTCCGTCAGCTTCTGCGCGAGCATCGCCGACGTGATGCCGCCGCCGATGATGCAGACGTCGGTTTCGTGGACAGGCATGGCGATGCGTTCGCTCAGGCGATGGGCGCGGGCCGAATGGTCGTCATCTGTATCGGCCGGCAGACCTCGCGCTGAATCATCGCGCGGTAGCAGTCATCGTTGGCTTCGGTGCTGCGGAAGTAGAACGCCATCAGGTCCACGACCACATGCTGGCCCGATGGGCGGGGCGGCAGACCGCGGACGCCGGCACGGCTGAAGGCCTCGTCCAGAATCGTGCGACGCGTCTCGACCGCGAGCAATCCGAACGCCCCGCCCTTCTCGCGCGCGGCACGGTCCAGCGCGGCGAGCTGGAGGAGATACCCGGGAACGGGCGACGGCCCGCTCTTCCTCAAGCGGGGGTGCCCGTAGCCATGAGACAGCGCGACGCCTTCACGATAGCCGCGCGTCCACGCTGCGAAGCCGTCCACCACGCCGCGAATCCGGCCGGCGCCGAGCGCCGCCGGCAGGACGGTCGCCGCGATGTCGTGCAGGAGCGCGGTGGCCTCCGGCGTCAGCTCCAGCGGCTGTGCGCGGAGACGCACTCGCTGGAACGGAATGATCGCCGACGCCGAAGCGATCCAGCGCAGCAGCGCACGTCGTTGCATGGCTGCGCCGAATTCTACGCTATAGTTGGGCGATGGAAGGAATTTTGGCAGCCTGGGGTCGAATTCTTACCGGCTACACGCCCGCGATGTCGATTGAGATCACGCGGGAATGCCCCCTTCACTGTCCCGGCTGCTACGCATACGGCGACGACCATCTCGGCGGGAGCGGCCTTACGTTGCGAACGGTTCGCGACTTCAAGGGACAGGAGCTCATTGACGGCGTCGTCGCGCTCGTCGACAAGCATCGCCCGCTGCACGTCTCGATCGTCGGCGGAGAGCCGCTCGTTCGCTATCGGGAGCTGGACGCGATTCTTCCCCAGCTTGCGAAACGCGGCATTCACGCGCAGCTGGTCACGAGCGCGGTCCGCGAAATTCCGAAGGAATGGAAGAAGATCCGTCGCCTGTCGATCGTCGTGTCGATTGACGGCCTTCAGCCGGAACATGACGTGCGCCGCACGCCCGCGACGTACGAGCGGATCCAGAAGCACATTGTCGGACACGACATCACCGTGCACTGCACGGTGACGCGGCAGCAGGTCAATCGACCGGGTTACCTCGAAGAGTTCCTCAAGTTCTGGTCGGCGAAAGAGGAAGTCACGAAGATCTGGGTGAGCCTCTATACGCCGCAGGTCGGCGAGATCTCCGATGAGCGCCTCCGTCCTTCCGATCGCGAGCTTGTCGTCGCCGATCTCCTTGCGTTGCGGCTGCGCTATCCGAAGCTCGCGCTGCCGAAGGGCCTCATCGAGGTCTACGCGAATCCCCCGGACTCGCCGGACGAATGCGTCTTCGCGCGCACCACGCAGACGATCTCGGCGGACCTCACGACGCGGATTACACCGTGCCAGTTCGGCGGCAGTCCCGACTGCAGCAGCTGCGGTTGTATCGCGTCAGCGGGTCTCGCCGCCGTCGCACGGCACCAGCTGTTCGGGTTCATCCCGGTCGGCGCGATCTTCAGCGGATCTGTAAAGGTCGGTGAACAGGTCCGGAAGCTCCGCCCGGTCGACGCGGCCGCCTGAGTTATACTTTTCTGATCCTTTGAGCGCGCTGACTTCGGCAAGCCGCAAGGCGAGATCCGTACGCGAGTTCGTTCGCGGCCTGACCCATACCGCGCATCCGCTGCTCGTCCAGATCATCCCGATCCGCAAGTGCAACATCGACTGCGGGTACTGCAACGAGTACGACAAGGTCTCGCCGCCTGTCCCGACGGACGTGATGAAGCGGCGTATCGACAAGCTCGCCGAGCTCGGCACGTCGGTAGTAGCCTTCAGCGGCGGCGAGCCGATGCTGCATCCGGATCTCGACGATTTGATCCGCCACATCCGTTCGCACGGCATGATGGCCGGGCTGATCACCAATGGATACTTCCTGGTGCCCAAGAGGATTGACGCGCTGAACGACGCCGGGCTCGACTTCCTGCAGATCAGCGTGGACAACGTCGAGCCGGACGAAGTATCGAAGAAAAGCCTGCGCGTCCTCGACAAGAAACTCCAGCACCTCAAGGACTACGCCGGCTTCGACGTGAACATCAATTCCGTCCTCGGCGGCGGCATCAAGAATCCGGAAGACGCGCGCACGATCAACACCCGCGCGCGCGAGCTCGGGTTCTCGACCTCCATCGGCATCATCCACGACGGATCGGGACGGTTGAAGCCGCTCGGAGCTGCGGAGCGCAAGGTCTACGACGAGGTGTCGGCCGCGATCAGTGGACCGCTCCAGGTGATCAAGAATCTCTACTCGGGGATTCGAAGCTTTCAGGACAACCTGGCGGACGGCAACCCGAACGACTGGCGGTGCCGTGCGGGCGCGCGCTACCTCTATATCTGCGAGGACGGTCTCGTCCACTACTGCTCGCAGCAGCGCGGGTATCCGGGCACCCCGCTCGAGCGCTACACGATCGACGACATCCGCCGCGAGTTCGCGACACAGAAGTCGTGCGCGCCGTACTGCACGGTCGGCTGCGTCCACCGCGTCTCGACGATGGACTTCTGGCGAAGTCCGCAGGACGCGGGGCGCGCGACGCTCGAAGAGCGGCGGCGGGCCTGACCCGCTCGGCTAAGGCCGAGCGTCGTGACGCTCCGTTACATCCCGCCGAACCTCAAGCGCACGCCGACATTGAAGAGGCGCGGCGTCCCGATCGTGTCGGGCAGCGTGCCCACGAAGAATTCCCTGTTGAATAGATTCTGCGCGCCGGCGAACACCTCGAAGCTGCGATTGATCGCACGCGACGCGGTGATGTCCACGGTCGTGTAACCCGGTAAGCCCGGGCCATGCGTCGTGGAGTACCCGGCTTCCGCAAGCGCCGCCGCCTGCACCGCCCTGACGTTCTGATCGTCGTCGTACTGCAGGCCGTAGATCTGAATCCCGATCGCGGCGTTGAAGTACTTCGGATTGGCATACGCCAGCTGCAGCGTGCCGCGGTTCTTCGGAACCTGCGGCAGGTACTTGCCGACGAGCGCGGCGTTCGCCACGCCGCCATCCGTCACTTTGGCGACGTTGTACAGGTAAGCGCCCGTCACCCGCCAGTCGGAGCGGATGCGGTATCCAGGTCTGTCTGAACGCCCCAGATTTCGGTGCTGCCCAGGTTCTGGCGCTGCTGCGTCGTCTGCGTCGGCGTCGACGCGATCGTCACGTTCGCGACGGGATTGGTGATCTGATTGTCGTACCACGTCGTCCGCCACGTGGCGTTCTTCGCGACCGCGACGTTCACGCCGGCCTCTCCACCGACCAGACGCTCAGGCCCGAGCTGATTGTTCGCCAGCGTCAGCACCGTGCCGACGCGGAACTGACGATACAGCTCGTTGAGCGTCGGCGCGCGGAATCCGGCGCCCCACGCGCCCCACGCGCTGACGCGATCGGAGAAGTGATACAGAAGGCCGGCGCGCGGACTGACCTGCGTGTCCGATTTATCGGGGAAGCTTGGCTGATTGTTGACGGGCGTTCCTGGAATCACCGCCGTCTCGAGATTGTGGCCGTCGTAGTTCCCCCAGTGGTCGACCCGCGCGCTCAGCGTAATCGTCATCTGCGGCAGCGGCGTGATGACGTCCTGGATGAACGCCCCGCCGATCTGCTGCTGCCCCCCGGAAATCCGCTGCAGCGCCAGGACCGAGGCGATCGTCACCGGCGGAATGACCGTTAGTGGCGTCGCCTGACTGTAGGAATCCTCGTGGCTGTCGCCCTGGACCCATCGCCAGTCGAAGCCCGCGCTCAGCACGTTCATGTTGCCGGCGACCTTGGACCACTGCGCCATCGTGCCCACACCGTCGGTCGGCACATGTTGATCGACCGACAGCCGGACGAAATTGCGGAGCGTCGTCGAGTTGCTGACCGCCATGAACGTGCTGTGAAACCGCTGGTAGTCGAGGTACACGCGCGCCTGCAACGTGCTGTCATCGGGCAGGCGGAACCGCGCGCCGCCGCTGGCCGACGTCCAACGCGTGTCGTTCACCTCGCCCACCTTGCCGTTGACGCGATCTTCGGTGAAATAGCCGCCCCTGGCGAAGAACTGCATCCGGTCGCTCGGCGTGTATTCGAGCTTCGTCGACACGTTCGCGTACTTGACGGTCGCGTTGATGTCGATCGGTCCGCGCTCGACGCCGGCGACGATCGGAAACCCGTCCGTCTTGAACGCGCTGCCTTCGACGACCGCGCCGAATTTGTCCCACGTGTCGCTCGCGACGAAGTCGAGCTTCGGGCTGTTCTCGCTGCCGTACTGTGGCTTGATGTCCACCGTGCGACGTTCCGGCCGCGTGGTGACGATGTTGATGACGCCGCCCATGGCGTAATTGCCGTACAGGCTGGCCGTCGATCCGTCCACGACCTCGATGCGCTCGGAGCTCTCGAGCGGCACGCGGGTCCAGGTACACCCAGCCGCCGAACGGATCGTTGAACGGCACGTCGTCGAGCAGAACGAGCGTGCGGCTCACGCCGCTCGGGCCGATGCCGCGCAGCGACACACCCTGTGAGGTGGGGTGCGTTGACAGGCTGTTGCTGCGCCTGAACAGGCTGAACGTCGGAATCTGCCGCAACACGTCGTCCGCCACGACGGCGGGCGACGATCGGATCTCGTCGCCGCTCAGAACGCTGACGCTCGCGGGTGTGTCGCCGAGGCGCTGCGCGCCGCGGCTCGGCGTCACCGTGACGGTTTCGAGCACGCCGGCTGGCGCGACGACGAGGTTGAGCTCTCCGGTGCGCTCCGCCGCCGTCAGCCGTGTGGTCGTTTCGGCGAAGCCACCGGCCCGGACGATGAGCGTGACCGTTTCACCCTCGGGCGCGTCGATCGTGAATCGTCCGTCGGGGCCGCTCGTGATTTGCCGCTCCGGCGCGCCATCGACCCTGACGATCACGAGCGCGCCCGCCACGGCGCCGCCTGTCGAGTCGTGGACGATCCCCGTCATCGGCGCGCCTGCCGCAGCCGACACAACCGAAAGTGCCAGGACCCATGCCGCGATCAAGGTTGTCCTCCTGAATTCGTCTGCCGATCCAGAGCAAATGCCATCAGCGACGCGTCTTCGCCACCACCCGTCGCGATCACGACGAATTGACGTCCGCTCTTCGCCCGGTACGTCATCGGCGTGGCGTTCGCGCGCCGCTCGAGCGCCACGCGCCACTTCTCCTGTCCATTCGCCGCATCGAGCGCGTGGAACGCCACGTCACCGCCGCCGGCGAACACGAGACCGCCGCCAGTCGCCAGTACGCCCGGGGCTCCGGCGACACCGAGCACTGCCGGCAGCTTCGCATCCTTGAGCGCGGGATGCTTGCGGAGCGCCGGCGTATCACCGAACGGCACCCGCCACGCAATCGCACCGCGATTGAGATCGATGGCGACGACGTGGCCGTACAGGCGGTTTGAGGAGCGGGATGCCGTCCATGAACTCGGCGGTCGTGTCGCCGACGCGAACCAGTTCGCCGTCGACTTCACCGGCGCGAGGGTTCGACGGGGATCGATCCGGCGGTCCGACGCGGATGATGTTGGCGGCATTCGTCGTCTTCAGGAACAGCAGGCCCGATTTCGCATCGAATGCCCCGCCGCCCCAGTTGGCGCCGCCGATGATGCCGGGGCGCTGCATCGTGCCGCGAAGCGTGGGCGGCGTGAAGACGGGCCCGAGCCTGTACTTCTGCAGCTCCTGGCGCGCGGCCAGCCGCAGCTCGGTCGTCAGATCGAAGGCATCGTCCAGCGTCACGCCCTGATCGGTGAACGCCGGCGGGCGCGTGGGAAATGGCTGCGTCGGCCACGCGTGCTCGCCGTTTACATCGCTCGCCGGCACCGGCCGTTCCTCGATCGGCCAGACGGGCGTACCGGCCACTCGATCGAACACGAACGCAAACCCCTGCTTGGTCAGCTGGACGACCGCGTCAACCGGCGCACCGCCCGGCGACGGTCTGATCGTCACCAGATTCGGCGGCGACGGGTTGTCGTAATCCCAGAGCCCGTGGTGGATCAGCTGATAATGCCACTTGCGCTGTCCGGTGTTGGCATCGAGGCAGACGAGGGTTTCCGCGAACAGGTTCGCGCCGGGACGGCGGCCGCCGTAAAAATCGTTGCTCGGTGTCGTGACGGGAAGGTAGACCAGGCCGCGCTGATCGTCGAGCGTCATCGGCGCCCAGACGTTCGTATGTCCCGTGAAGCTCCATGAGTCGTTCTGCCACGTGTCGTTTCCGAACTCGCCGGGCTGCGGAATCGTGTGGAACGTCCAGACCATCTTGCCGGTCCGCGCGCTGAACGCGCGAACATCGCCCGGCGGATCGTTCCTGTACAGCAAGGCGATCGCCGACGCCGTTGCCGAGAATCACCAGATCCTTGTAGACCAGCGGAGGCGACGTATTCGTGTAGTGCGTCTTGTTGATCTCCCAGACGAGCCCCTTGCTTAGATCGACGACGCCGTTGTCCCCGAACGAGCTGACGGCACGACCGGTCGCCGCGTCGATGCAGATCAGACGGTAGCGGCTGTTGATGAAGATCCTGAGCGCGTTTCCCGCGTCCGCATCGCGCCAGGCGGCCACGCCGCGATGGACGAAGCCCGTTCCGTTCGGCGGCTGACCGTCCTCGTAGGGCTTCGGATCGTATGACCAGAGTTCGGCGCCCGTTTCCGCATTGAGCGCGACGACGCGGTTGTAGGGCGTGCTCAGGTACAGCACGTTGTCGATCATGATCGGCGTCGTCTGAAAGTTGCCGGGACGCGTGCCGAACCGCTCCAGGTTTTTCTCGCCCGTGGACCATTCCCACGCGACCGTGAGCTTCGAGACGTTGCCGGTGTTCACGTCGGCGAGCGGCGAGGTACTTCGTGCCACCCGGATCGCCGCCGTAGTACGGCCAATCCTGTTCGGCGCGCGCGGCCGCGCCGCGCTGTCCCCCGTCCCCGTTCGACACCCCGACGGGGGGAGCCATGGCGCCGAGCGCCAGAAAAACGGCGAGGACAGGTTTGGTCATGGCGGTCGGATTCCTGAGGATTATAATTCGCGCCATGCGAACCACAGCATCCGTTCTCGCGGCTTTCGGCGTCTGCGCGCTGACGGCGACACTTTCGTCACAAACCCAGACAATTCGAATCCACGCGGGAACCCTCATCGACGGCGCCGGCAAGGTGACGCGCAACGCCACCATCGTAGTCAGCGGATCCAAAATCACGGCGATCGAAACCGGGAACGCGTCGAACGCGACCTACGATCTCGCGCGGCTGACCGTCGTCCCCGGCATGATCGACGTCCACTCGCACGTCGGCTGGCACTTCGACAAATCCGGCCGCTACGCGGCGCGCCCGGGATCGCCCGCCGAGGAAATCCTTTACGCGGCCGAAAACGCCTACACGACGTTGATGGCCGGCTTCACCACGATTCAGAGTCCGGGCCAGGCCAACGACCTCGAGCTGCGCGACGCGATCGCGCGAGGTGTGCTGCCCGGTCCGCGCCTGCTGACGTCGATCAGGCAGTTCAACGAGCGCAGCGGCACGCCCGCCGAGATTCGCGAGAAGGTCCGTCAGCTCAAAGCAGGAAGGCGCCGACGTCATCAAGATCTTCGCGTCCGCCAGCATTCGCGAGGGCGGTAAACAAACGATGACCGATGAGCAGATACAGGCGGTCTGCAGTGAATCGAACGCCGTCGGCTTGCGGACGATGGTCCACGCGCACAGCCCGGAATCGATCCGCGCGTCGGTCAACGCCGGCTGCAAGCAGATCGAGCACGGCGTCTTCGCGACGCAGGATGTCATGACGCTGATGGCGTCGAAGGGCGTCTACTTCGACCCGAACATCGGCGTCGTGCTCCAGAACTACCTGACGAACAAGGCGAAGTTCCTCGGCATCGGAAACTACAACGAGGAAGGCTTCGCGTACATGGAGAAGGGCCTGAAGATCAATGAAGGGATGATCAAGATGGCCGTGGCGACACCGAACCTCAAACTCGTGCTCGGCACCGACGCCGTCGCCGGCGCGCACGGCCACAACGCCGACGAGATCGTCGAGCGCGTCAGGCAGGGCAATCAGAAGCCGATCGACGCGATCACGTCAGCCACCTCGGTGTCGGCGCAGTCGCTCGCGCTCGGCAGCATGATCGGGACCCTCGCGCCCGGCTACGAAGCGGATCTGATCGGTCTTGCCGGCGATCCGCTGACCGACATCACCGCCGTCAAGCGCGTATCCTTCGTCATGAAGGGCGGAAAAGTCTACAAGCACGTCAACTGAACCGCTTGGCTGACGCCGGGCGACTGTCGATTGGAGCGCGAGGCTTCAGTCGAGCGCCTGCGTGTTGGAGCGCGACGGCTTTAGCCGGGCGTGCGCGGGCGCAGCCGCGCGATCAACCGCGACATGTCCTCTGGCAACGGCGCTTCGAACCGAAGCGGGCGCGCGTCGCGCGGATGCTTGAACGCGAGGCGGTACGCGTGCAACGCCTGGCGCGGAAACGCAATCGGCCGGAGCGTATCCGCCCCGTAGATGTAGCGCTGTTCCCCGACAATCGTGTGCCCGCGCAGGCGGGCCTGCAGCCGGATTTGATTCCGCCGGCCGGTCACCAGCGTGACCTCAATCAGCGACGCGCCGTCCAGCCGCTCGACGACGCGGTAGTGGCAGATGGCGTCCTTGCCGCGAGCGTCGCGCGGATGTGTTTCCTTCTGGATGAGCGCCTTCTCGTCCCAGACCAGACGATCCCGCCAGCGTCCCTTCGGCCGGTGCCGGATGGCCGTACACGACCGCGAGGTACACGCGCTCGGGCTCGTGACGCTTGAATTGTTCCTTCAGTCGCTGCTGCCCGCCGGCGGTGCGCGCGAACAGCACGAGCCCTGACGTGTCCCGATCGATCCGATGCACCACGAACGGCCTCGGTTTGCGGTGTCGGGCCAGGTAGTCCTTCAAGTCCTCGTACACCGAGCGTGCGTCGCCGCGGCGCTCGAGCGGCACCGACAGCACGCCGGGCGGCTTGTTCAACACGACGATGGCCGGGTCCTCGTAGAGGATCGGCAGGTCGCGATCGTCGCCGAGCGCCTGTCGTCGCCGCGACGTCCCCGGCCGATCCATCCAGACGCGGACGACGTCGCCCTCGTTGAGCCTCGAACCGCCATCGCGCAAGCCGGCCTCGCGATCGTTCACGAAGATCTTGCCGCGCGCGAGCGCGTCGGACGCGCGCGAGCGCGAGCCAAGGCGACTGGCCGCCGCGAGGAACCGATCGAGCCGCGCCCCCGCGTCCAGGCCTCCCACGGTCCAGCGATCCATCACGGCCTACAATTGTCGATCAGATGGACGATACGGTCCTCGTCACATGCCCCTATTGCGGGGAGGAAGTGGAAATTTACGTCGAATCCGACGTTCGCGGGACGTTCGTCCAGGATTGCGAGGTCTGTTGCAATCCGTGGACGGTCCGCGTCAGCCACGAAGACGGCGCACGGTTCGTCGAAGTGCGGCGAGCGGACGATTCGCTCGACTAGCCGTCGCGGGCTCTGCCTCTACGCTCGGCTGAAGCCTCGCTGGGGGACGTCAGCGGGGACGCTTGAGCAGCACCATCGTGCCCGCGTCTCCGCCCGGCCATGCGATTCCCGTGGTTTCCCACCCTTCGGCGCCAAGCGCGGTCATCGTCCGCCCGAGCTGATCGTCCGGCTTGACCGTGGCGGTCCGGTATTCCCAGGTGGTCTGGGCGGATGTCACGCGCATCGGCGGGATCGGCGAACTCCGATCGCCGTTGAGGATCCGGACGCCGAGCGGCTGGCCGAGATTCGCGTCGCGCAGGTCGACCGGGATCGCTTCCGAGCTTCCGCGGTTGGTGACCCAGACGTCGGGGCGCGGGATGTCGCCCGGCCTGGCCGTCGTTTGTCCGGGCGCAGAGACGGCCGAGGCGCCCGCGATCAACAGCGCGACTGTGGCAGACGTCAAGACTTCTCTCACGGCTGATACCTCCGATGTGTTTCGCTCGGCTGAAGCCTCGCGCTCCGATGATCCGTTCGCTGAATGGTCAATGAAAGTACGAAGGCAGGTCGGGCTTCGTGTCGCGCAGGATGTCGATGACGGCGCGCCGATCCGAAGCCGTCAGTCGCCTATATCGACCGTCGTGCTCGCCACCGGACAGGACCTCCCACAGACGACGATAGATGGCGTCGCGCGCCGCCGGCGGCAGCGCGTCGAACGCCGCCGAGTAAATCATGTAGCTGCACGGATAGCGCAGGAGCCGGCCGTCCAGCGCGAGCTCGCGCAGGGAACGGCCCCTTCGATCGCGCGGGCCCTCAGCGCCAAACCGGTCCGCGAACGTCGATGTCCCCTGGACGTGCGTTGGCAGCGGCGCTTCGTCCACGAACAGCATGTAGTCGACAAGCTCCTTCGCCATCTCGCGGACTTTCGACGACGCCGCGTCGTTTCTGGCCTCGGCGACACGCGTCTCCCATCCGACCCGCGTGAGCAGGTTCATCATCCGCATCTGATGGTCGAAGACCATGAGCGCGGCGATGTCGCTGTGTGGTGACGGATACCCGTCCGTATCGAACCGGTCACCGAGCGTCGTGACGCTCTGCGCGCGCGCGGTCCCCGCGTCGGCATCGTCCCGCGTGACGAGCGCGTTACCGAGGTGGCCCACGGCCGCGTTCGCGCTCGTGACGTAATACCCGGCCCAGCGTTCGGCGAACGGACTCCGGTGATCCGTCACGTAATTGCCCAACTGCGGCAGCGTCAGCCCGGTTGGCGAGGTGACGACGCTGCGATCGAGCATGCCGGGGACGCCGAGCGTGGCGTACGCGTAATGACACTGCAGGCAGAAATCACGGCGCTCGATCGTTGGACGGGCGCCGGGCTTCTGATCGAGGGTGTAGAAGATCGTCCCCTGGCGGGGATCCAGGGTCGCGAATTCCAGATAGTCCGCTCCACGGATGTATCCCACCGCCACCGCATCGTCGAAATACAGCGCGCGCGGATTGCGCGGGTTGATGCGGGCCGATTGCACGCTGGTTTTCGAGTAGATGAGAACCTGCGAGTCAATCGACAGCTTCAGCGCCTCGAGGACCGGACGCAGATATCCCTGCGCGGAATCGAACGTCAGCTGGACGGCTCCCGATTCCACGCGCTGTTTCAGGCGCGCGACCGGATCGGCGGGCGGCGTCGTGAAGTAGCCAATCGCCGGCTCGCGGACGAGATCGTCGAAGGTGTTGCCAAGCTGGCTTCCGGCGGCGAGCAGGGCGAGCGACGTCAGCAGGGCGACGGCGAAGGCCGTGACTCGGGCCGGACGCAGGGCGCGCATGGCGACAGCTCTCATTTTACTGTCGCCGTCTGGACGCGGCTGGCATTTTGACGGATCAGTAGAAGTCGTGCGCGTCGAAATCGACGTCCAGGCCGCGAAGACCGTACACCTGCTCGGCGCGAACCGAGGTCACGCCGTCCTGGTTCTGCAGAATGCCGTCCACGATGAGGAACGGCTCCTCGATGACCGTCAGCCGATCCTGTGCAAAGAGGTCCGGGCGGACGATGATGTTCGCGATCCCGGTTTCGTCCTCGAGCGTGAGAAACACGAAGCCTTTCGCGGTCCCCGGACGCTGGCGCGTGATGACCATGCCAGCCACCCGCACACGTCGCCCCTGGCGCGTCTCGTAGAGATCCCGTGCACGCAGGATGCCGCGCATGGCCAGCTCGTCGCGCTTGAGCGCCATGGGATGGCGGCCGATGGTGAGGCCCGTGCCCGCGTAGTCGGCGACCAAGCGTTCTGCTTCGGTCATCGGCTTGAGGGGACAGGGATCGTCGTTTTCATATGCGTGGGGCCCCACCCCCACGTTCTGGCGCGGGGCCCCACCCCCGCGCGTATCAAGAACAGGATGTCTCAGATCGCCGTTTTCCCAGTCTGACCTACCCGACCCACCCGACTCATCTGACCGTTCGAACAGTTCCCCAGAGGGCCGGACAGCGCGCTCGGCCTGCCACAGCGCCGAGCGCCGGTCGTAGCCGAACGAATTCAACGCGCCGATGTCCGCAAGCGTGACGACTTCGTCGCGCCGCAATCCCGTGCGCGCGACGAGATCGTCGAGCGAGGCGAACCGGCGCAGGGGACCGTCCGTGCGGAGCGCGAAGCCTTCAGGCGAGCGCTCGGCTGAAGCCGTCGCGCTCCGTACGGCGCGATCCCAATCGTGCGAGCAGTTGTTGCAGAACCAGCGCGTGCCCTTCACCGGCTCGAGCATCGACGGATCGTCGCAGCCGCACTTCGGGCAGGCGCCTTCGGGGAACGCTCGGCTGGCGATTTTGTCTCCACGCTCGGCTAAAGCCTCGCGCTCCTGCTTCTTCTCACGGTGTCGCGAGACGCCAATCGCCTTTCCGATCTGCTCGCGCAGGCCAGCGACGTAGCGCAGGCCGAGACGAATCCCGCCGTCGGGTTCGACCGTGCACTCCCACGCCGACACCTGCACGTCGATCGGATGGAACCTGACACCGCGGCGCTGCGCGTCTTTCACCAGCGTGGACGGATGATAAAACCCCATCGGCTGGTTGTTCAGAAGCGCCGTATAGAACGCCGCGGGGAAATGCGCCTTGAGATACGCGCTGGCGTACGCCAGCAGCGCGAAGCTGGCGGCATGCGATTCCGGAAATCCGTAGAGCGCGAACGACGCGATCGACGTGACGATCCCTTCAGCCGCCTCACCGGTGATGCCGTTGCGCGCCATGCCCTCGCGCAGCTCGGTCTCGATCGCCTTCATCCGTTTCTCGGATCGCTTGAATCCCATCGCGCGCCGCAGGTCTTCGGCCTGGCCACCGGAGAACCCGGCCGCCACCATCGCAATCCGCAGCAGCTGCTCCTGGAAGAGCGGCACGCCGAGCGTGCGCTTGAGGATGGGCTCGAGCGAGGGATGTGGATAGCTCACCGGTTCCCGCCCCGCGCGCCGGTTCAGATACGGGTGCACCATCTGCCCGACGATCGGGCCAGGCCGGATGATCGCGACTTCGACGACAAGGTCGTAAAACGTCGTCGGCTTCAGACGCGGCAGCGTCGCCATCTGCGCACGTGACTCGACCTGGAACACGCCAATCGTGTCCGCTTCCTGCAGCATCTTGTAGACGTCCGGGTCGTCGGGGGGCAGGCGGGACAGATCCAGCAAGGGCTCAGGGCTGGGGGATGAGGGATGAGCGAAGGGCTGAGGGCTCAGGGTTAAGGGCTTCGAATCCCGACGATTGATCATCGCGAGCGCGTCCTGCAGGACGGCCATCATCCCGAGGCCCAGCAGATCCACCTTCACAATCCCCAGATCGGCGCAGTCGTCCTTGTCCCACTGCACGACGACGCGGCCGGGCATGCTGGCGTTTTCGAGGGGGACCACGGCGTCGAGCCGCCCCTGGCAGATCACCATTCCACCCGAGTGCTGTCCGAGATGCCGCGGCAGATCCTGCATCTCGTTCCACAGCCGCGCGAAGTGGCGCACGTGATCGGCATTCAGATCGAGGCCGACGGCCGCCAGCTGGCGCGGCAGTGTTTCGGACGCATCGACGAACTCGAAGTTGTTCATCACCTTCGCGAGACGATCGACCTGCTGCAGCTCGAACCCCAGCGCCTTCCCCACCTCGCGCGCCGCGCTCCTCCCGCGATAGGTGATCACGTTGGCGGTCATTGCGGCTCTCGGCCCTTCGGGGGCGGCACCGTGCGCGTTGTTGTATTTCTCGTACACGTGCTGGATGACCGATTCGCGCCGGTCGCCGCTCGGCAGATCGAGATCGATGTCGGGCCATTCGCCGCGTTCTTCCGAGAGAAACCGCTCGAACAGCAGGTCCATCTCGACGGGATCCACCGCCGTGATGCCAAGGCTGTAGCAGACGGCGCTGTTCGCCGCGCTGCCGCGACCCTGGACGAGGACGTCGTGCTGCCGGCAGTAATTCACGATGTCCCAGACGATGAGGAAATAGCCGGCGAGATCGAGTTTCTCGATGAGATCGAGCTCGCGGGCGATCTGCGCCCGAGCGCGATCGTGATACGGCCGGTAGCGCTCGCGCGCGCCGACGTCGGTCATCTGACGCAGGAACGACATCGGCGTCTCGCCGGGCGGAACCGGATAGTCCGGAAATCGATAGCCGAGATCGGCCATCGTGTACTGAAGACGATCGGCGAGCTCGTGCGTCCGTTCGACGGCCGCCCGGTGATCCGCGAAGTGCGACGCCATCTCGTCGGGCGGCTTGAGATACCGCTCCGCGTTCGCCGTCAGCTGTCGTCCCGCGTCCCCGAGCGTCGTGTGATGGTGAATGCAGGTGAGCACGTCGAAGAGCGGACGCGACGCCGGCGTCGCGAAGCGCACGCCATTGGTGGCCAGCGTCGGCACGCGAAACGCGGACGCCATCGCCACGAGCGCGGTATTGGCGGATTCCTCGTCGCGACGATAGTGGCGCTGCAGTTCGACGAACACGTTGTCGCGCCCGAACACGCCGACCACGCGATCGAGCAAGCCGCCAACACCGTGCCGTCGGCCGTCGAGCGCGGCGCGCCCGACGAGCGCCACCAGTCCGCGCGTGCAGCCGTCCATTTCCTCGAGCGTGAGCGCGCCCTCGCCTTTCGGCGAGCGCAGCTTCATGCGCGTGACGAGCTTCGTGAGATTTCGGTAGCCTTCAACCGACTCGCACAGGACCGGCAGCAGCCAGCTCGGCCCACTTCTTTCCACTGGCGGCGGGGCACTTTTTTCCAGTTGCGTTGGGGCCCCACCCCCAACGCGTTCTATCGCTGATGCTTCGTCGCGGCTTCCCAGGCCGCTCCTCAGCATGGCCGCAGGCGCTTCGCCCCTATCCGACCCACCCGACCCACTTGGCCCACCCGACCCACGTGACCCATCAGACCCACCTGGCCTACCTGACCCACTCGACCCCATCGTCAGTTCCGCGCCGATGATCGGACGGATGCCGGCCGCGAGCGCCGCTTTGTGAAATCGCGGAATGCCGTAGACGCCGTCGCGATCGAGCAACGCGATCGACGAGTATCCCAGGTCGGCTGCGCGATCGACGAGCGCCTCGGGAAGCGATGCGCCTTGAAGAAAACTGAACGCGGAAGCGGTGTGGAGTTCGATATACGGCACGACGCAGGTCGCTTTCGATGTCCGTCAGTCAACGATGCCCTCGATGAACCACGCGTCGCGCGCTCGATCGCGGAACAGGCGGTACGTCGCGCCGTCGCTCAAGGCGACGTCCCATTCGTCGTGATCCCAGAAGGTCAGGTGGGAGTGGATGGGTCGCGTGGGTCGGATGGGTTGGAACAGACGCCCACCAATTGCCTGACGATCTCCAGGGACCGGCGCACCGCACGACGGTGCCGCCCGTGAACCCGCGCCGATCCGTCGTCACGCGGGCCGGGTGATCGCCGGCCGTGACAGCCACGCGCGCGGGCACGGGCTGACGGCACCGCCGCAGACTACTGGCCAGGCGAGCGTCCAACGCGCTCGGGCCGCAGCCCTCGCGCGTATCCAGAACAGGACGTTGCAGATCGACAAGGCATCGCTGACCGTGTGCTGTCGCAAATGGCCTCATCGCGAACGCGCCGGGACGATAGGTGTCGACAGTCGCCGGCGCGCCGATCCGGTCCTGTCCCATCAACGCATTCAGCCGGGCGATGAGCGTCGACACCTGCTCGGGCGTCGGATGCGCACGCGTGAAGAGCCCGTGCTGCAGCACGCGGCCTGGCGTCGGATCGATGACGATGGTGACGCGATCGATCCGAGCGGCGGGCGGGTGCGATTCGAGATCGAGCAGCGCCAGCGTGCGGAGCGATCGGACGTCGCGTATCGGCGTCGGCAACTCGATCCGCCGCGCGTGCACGTCGCGGAGCCCCGATCCGTCGTCCGCCCGTGTCACAAGCCCGAGCTGCACGTGCAGCGCCGCGGCCCCGCGGTCTCGCCGCTCGAGTCGCGTGGACAACGGCTCGAGCAGCCGCGTCAGGGCGAACGACAGCGGCTCGAGGCCTTCAATCGGCCACTCGAGCTCGAGCGTCCCCTCGAAACGCTCCTCGTCCAACGTGGGGATGAGCGGGCGGAGATCCTCGCCACGCGCCAGCGCCTGCCAGGTCAAGGCCGGACGACCCAGGCGGGCCACGAGTTCCGCGGGCGGCAGCGCGGCCAGATCGCCAAGCGTTCGAAGTCCCCACTGCTTGAACGTCATCAGGGTCTCGACGCGCATCACAGGATCCCGGACGAACGTCGACACGGGCGGCGCGGCTTTTTCCAGGATGTCGAGCGGAAGCGGCGCCAGCCGGTCGGGTGCCTCGCCGCGAGCGATGATCGTGAGCCCGGGCTGGGCGCGCGCCAGGATCATCGCCGCCGTCTGCGTGCCCGCGATGGCGGCATGCACGTGGACACCGCACGTGGCTGCCGTCCGACGAAGCTCTTCGCCGATGCGGCGGGTGGTGCCGAGCAGCCGTTCGAGCCCGTTGATGTCGATGACGACCAGATCGAAAACGCCTGGATGATGCAGCTCGTAGCGGGGTGAAAATTCTCCCGCGATCGCGGCCAGCGGCTCGCTCGCCTGAAGCCTTCGCGCTCCATGGGCTTCTTCGCTCGGCTGAAGCCTCGCGCTCCGTTGGGTCGGCGGAAGCCCTCGCGCTTCGACGGATTCAGCGTGCGGCGGTCGATAGAGACAGGCGAACATCGTCTTCCCTCCGTGCCCGCGCACGGAGCACGCGCGCGTCGAGATCGAGCCCGTCGAACAGCGTCGTGCCGAACCGCGGCCCATGGATCGAGCCGCGAGCGCAATCGGCGCCCAGTTGAATCGTGAGCCCCGCGGAACTGCGCGCCATCGGTTCGTTACCGACGAGGAGACACGCCGTCTGTGTGCCTTCGACCATCCGCTGCAGACGAAGCCACGTGGTGAACGGCAGATGGCGGACCGCGTCGGCTGGCGCCTCGGCGACGTCGAAGGCGACCAGCCCGAAATTGCCGGCCTGCAGCACGAGCGCACACGCGCGAATGGCCTGCTCCATGGCCCGCTGATTGAGATCGCGGCTGAAGCCTGCGTGCATCGTCACGTGCCCGCGGATCCACAACAGACGAGCGAGATCGATGCCGGCGATGACCGCCGATTCCACGTCGAGCGTGTCGAGCGTATCCACGAGCGCGACGAGCTCGCCGCGCCGGGTCGCGGCCGCCATCGCCTGCAGGAGCACGCTCGAACGACCCGAGGATCGTGGACCGACGAGCTCGGAGAGCTGGCCGCGCGGGAACCCTCCTCCGAGATATGCGTCCAAGCTCGTGACGTCGGTCGCCGCGACGGCACCATCGTCGCGGGGATCGGGCACGACCATCGCGGTGGTCAGCGTGCGGTCGAGACGGCGCGCGCGAAGCAACGTTTCGAGGGCGGCTCGTGGAAGCGACATAGTTTCGCCTTATCTTCGCTTTTCGGGCGAACTATAACACAGCGCCCGTCCTAAAGAATCAGCAGGGCTCGAAGCACCGATAGTTTCCTAAGGTAAGATACGTAGCTGCATTCATTTAGAGACATTCTTTGGCCGAATCCGTCCACGCTCAAGCGACCTCTCCAGCCAGCGATCCCACGGCGGCGGCGGCCCCCTCGGTTGGCGCGCGAACCATGCGACGCACGCTGGTCGCGTTCACCTACCGCGATTTTCGCGTCCAGTGGATTGGCGCCTGCACGTCGAGCATCGGCACGTGGATGCAGATCGTGGCGCAGAACTGGCTGGTGGTCTCCCTTGCCTCAGACTCGAGCCGCCCGCTCCTCCTCGGGCTCGACGCGTTCCTGCAGCAGCTGCCGATCATCCTGTTCTCGCTCATCGGCGGCGTGTTCGCTGATCGCTACGACCGCCGCCGCACGCTCCTCGCGTCCCAGTGCATCCAGATGGCGACGTCGGGCACGCTCGCGCTGTTGATGTATTTCCAGGTCATCCAGATCTGGCACATCCTCGCGCTCTCATTCATGACGGGCGTCGCGCAGTCGTTTGGCGGCCCGGCCTACAACGCGCTCATCCCGTCGCTCGTTGACAAGAAAGATCTCCCCAACGCCGTTGCGCTCAACTCGATTCAGTTCAACGTCGCGCGCGTCATCGGACCGCTGCTCTTCGGCCTGACGCTGAGCGCGTTCCAGAAGTACGGCTACAGCGAGCCGCAGGCGATGAACGCGTGCTTCCTGCTCAACTCGCTGTCGTTCCTGGTCGTGATCAACACGCTGATGATGCTGCGCGTGAAGCACATCCCGCCGGCCAGCACGAAAGGGGTCAGCGACGAGCTGAAAGGTGGCATTTCGTACGTGCGCCGCCACGAAAGCCTCGGCGCGCTCATCGTCCTCGCGGCGGCGACGACCTTCCTGGGGTTTGCGCTGCTGACGTTCCTGCCGATTTTCGCGCAGAAGATCTTCCACGAGGGCGCGGACACGTACAGCCATCTGATGGCGTTCTCGGGCGCAGGATCCATCGTCGGCGCGCTGCTGGTGGCCTGGCTCGGGAAGTACAGAAAGATGGGGCTGACGGCGCTGGTCGTCCAGGCGATCTACGGGGTCCTCATCATCGCCTTCGCGCTGTCGCGGACGCTGTGGGTGAGCGACATCCTGCTGTTCTGCACGGGCGCGACGCTGATGGTCGTCTTCTCCACCGTGACGTCGCTCGTCCAGTTGATCGCGCCGAACGAGATGCGCGGCCGCGTGATGAGCATCTACATGCTCGCGTTCCGCGGCGGGATGCCGCTCGGCGCCCTCGTCAGCGGCTGGCTTGCCACCTCACTCGGCGCGCCCATGGTCATCGGCATCAACGGTGCGCTCCTGATCGTCGTGGCGACGTACTTCCTCATCCGCAACCACGGGGTACTGGACACGTAAGAGCCACGAAAACACGAAAACTCGAAATTCAAGACTTCTCGAAACCGGGGAAGTGCGGCCGGGACCCAAGAGTTCTTTTTCGTGGTTTCGCGATTTTCGTGGCTAAAAAAATCTCGCGTCATTTTCGCGATTTCGTGGCAATGTCAGCGGCATGAATACCTCGAGATTTCGTGTTTTCGTGGGGGTCGTCGCTGCAATTGCCTCGGTCACGCTCGTCGCGCAGGCGCCGCGTCCGCAACCCGGCGTCCGACTGCCATTGCCGCAACTCGACGCGCAGATGTTCCACGTCAGCGCCGGCAAGCGTCTGAAGCCGAAGGGATGGCCGAACGGCGCGCGGGTCGCGGTCGGCCTCAGTTTCGACGTGGACAACGCGACCGCGGATCTCGCCACCGGCAACCTCATCTCCGAATCGATCTCGCGCGGCGAGTACGGCGCGGTCGACGGACTTCCACGCATCCTGCGGCTGCTCGACAAGCACCAGGTGCCGGCGTCGTTCTTCATACCCGCCGTCAGCCACCTGCTGCATCCGCAGATGATCCCGGAGATTCTCAAGAGCGGACGCCACGAGATCGGCGTGCACGGCTGGATCCACGAGCACTTGCCGTCGGTGAACGATGCAGCGCTCGAAGAGAACATGCTCACGCGCGCGATCGAGACGCTGAGCAAGGTGATGGGCAAGCGGCCGGTCGGCTACCGCGCCCCCTCCTGGCAGTTCAGTCCGTGGACGATGAAGCAGGTCAAGGACGCCGGCTTTCTATACGACAGCAGCCTGATGGCCAGCGACGATGCCTACGAAATCCTGCTCGACAAGCAGCCGTCGGGCGTCGTCGAACTGCCGATCGAGCGCATTCTGGACGACTTCCCGTACTTCGGCGGCGCGACGAACGGCGGCATGCCGAACCCCGACCTCATCGAGCAGGTCTTTCGATCGGAATTCGACGTCGCGTACGACGAAGGCGGACTCTTCATCCTGACGATGCACCCGCATATCACGGGGCATCGCTCGCGCGTGGCGGGTCTGGAGAAGCTGATCCTCCACATGAAATCGAAGGGCAACGTGTGGTTCGCCACGCACGAGCAGATCGCGCGTTACGTCAAGTCTTCGACTTGAGCTGCGTGTACGCGCGCAGCGCCTCTTCGACGACGGCCAGCGCATCGGCAGGACCCAACAGGTCCTCGACGATGACGTGCTTGTCCTCGAGGACCTTGTAGTCTTCGAAGAACCGGCGCACCTGACGCAGGACGTGGGGCGGCAGCTCGTTCTGATGCGAGTAGTGTGCGTAGGCCGGGTCGCGCACGCTGACGGCGAGGATCTTGTCGTCCACGCCTTTCTCGTCGCGCATACGCATCACGCCAACCGCGCGCGCGTCCACAATCGTCAGCGGGTGGACGGGCTCCTGTCCGAGCACCAGCACGTCGAGCGGATCGCCGTCATCACAGTACGTGCGCGGAATGAATCCGTAGTCCGCGGGATAGTGGACGGCGCTGTACAGCACGCGGTCCAGCCGGAGAAGACCCGTCGCTTTGTCGAGCTCGTACTTGTTCGTGCTTCCGCGCGGGATTTCGATAATGACCGGAAACGCGGTGGCAATCGTCGTGTCGTCGACGGGCGTGTCGTGCCATGGATGCATCGGTCCCTCCGTCAGCCGGCGATCAGGATCACGCCGCGATAGCCGGCCCAGACCGCGAGAAAGCCCGCCGCCGTCTGGACGACGATGTTCGACACCGCGATGGCGTGCTCGCCACCGTGAGCCAGGGTGAACGAGTCGAACATGTAGCTCGAGAACGTCGTGAAGCCGCCGAGGAGGCCGACGAAGATGAACGTCCGCAGCTCGGTCGAGAGGTGCAGTCGACCTGCGGCGATCAGCCCCGCCAGCATACCGATGACGGCAGAACCGGCGATGTTGACGGCTGCCGTCGCATACGGGACGGCGCGCTCCAGCACGTGCGCAAAGAGGATGTTGACGCCGTGGCGCGCGACGGATCCCACTGCCCCGCCAGTCGCGACCGCAATCCAGATCATGACGACCATCCGATCGAAAAGGGGCTGGAGTTCAGGGGAACGCCGGACGGAAACCTACGGCGCGTTCCGTAGGAGTCATTGGCCGTCCAGCCGGACGCGGCGGTTACTGGTGGACTCCACCACCGACGAGATCCACAGGATACAATACGAAACGCCAAAGACGATGCCTGTCCTCGATCTTCTCGCCAGCTCGAGCCTGGGTTCACTGCTCGGGATGCGTCACGCGCTCGAACCCGATCACCTCGCAGCGGTGACGACGCTCGTGACCGAGCAGCGCAGCAGCTACAAGGCGGCGCTTCTCGGCGCATGCTGGGGGCTGGGCCACACCTTCGCACTCGTCGTCGTCGGCGCCGTGCTCGTCGCGCTGCGGGCGGAAATGCCGGCGCGCATCGCGGATCTGTTCGAGTTCTTCGTCGCGCTGATGTTGATCGCCCTGGGTGTGCGAGCCATTTATCAGTCAACGCGGCAGGGAAGGTCCGGGCCGGTACACGCCCATCGTCATGGCGGCGTCGTCCACGTTCACGGCGCGAGCGTGCCGCACGTGCACATCGGCGCCTGGACGCTGGCGCGACGGCCGCTCGTCGTCGGTGCCATCCACGGCCTCGCGGGAAGTGGTGCGCTGACGGCGCTCGTCCTCGCCACGCTGCCCACGACCGCTGCACAATTGACGTACGTCGGCTTGTTCGGGCTGGGATCGACGCTCGGCATGGCGGCGCTGTCCGGCCTGCTCGGCTGGCCGCTCGCGCGGCTCGGGACGAATCAGCGTCTCGCGCGAGGAGTGTCGCTCGCGGTGGGGTGCATGTCGACGCTGCTCGGGATCGCCTGGGGCTATCCCTTCATTGCGCGCCTGCTCTGAGCGTACGCCCGGCTGGCCTCGCGGGCCTTGTCTCCACGCTCGGCTGAAGCCTCGCGCTTTCGCAGTTCGCTATCGGACCGTCAGCGTCCAGCTGACCGCAGCGGACTCGGGCGGGTAACACACCTTGTCGTCACACGCCTGGAAGTCGACGGTCGCCGTGATTGGAACCGACGTCCCAGCCTTGACGTCCCCCTGGAGCATGACTTCCTGTGTCAGACGGAACGGCTTCTGGAAAACCGGGACCTTTTCGTCCGCAAACGTCATCAGTTCCGACTTGGGATACGTCAGCTTGCCCAGCTTGATGCTCGCCTGCGGGATCGAACTTCACCGTGATCGGAATGAAGTCCTTCGTGCCGGGCGCGTAGACGTGAATATTCGGGTTGGGCGTCACGTCCACGAAGAGCATCGCCTTCGTTCCGGCTTTGATTCCAAGGTCGGCTGGCGCGGCCGTCACCTGGGCGTGTTTGGGCCGTTGTTGACCGCGAAAAGACAGACTCGGTGACTGCTGAGCCGCAAGCGTGGATGACAGCAGCAGGGCAAGAAAAACAGGGCGCATGCCGTCATTATAAGCCTTCGCTCGGCTGAAGCCTCGCGCTGCTGGCGGGCGGAGCGCGAGCCTTCAGCTGAGCGTTCGGCGATTATCTCTTCTGGACTTCGTAGATCGTCGAGGCGCCGCCGCCGAGCGCCGCACCGATGAGCGCGCCCTTCTTCCCACCGAAGATGCCGCCGAGACCCGCGCCGGCTGCGGTCGATCCGCCAATCACCATCGCCGTCTTGAGCCAGTCGCGCGAGGGTGCCCGCGTGACGCGCACGGGCCGGTCCTGATAGGTCGTCGACCGTGCGACCGTCGCGAATCGACTCGGTGCGGAATAGGTTTCAACGACCGGGATCGGACGCGCGGCATTCACGGCACGGGCTTCAGACTGAACGCGGGCGTCGTTGAGCGCTCGCGCGTCGTAGAGCGGCGCACCATCCGCGGTATAGGCGACGGGCCTCGGCAGAACGGAGACAGAATCATCCCCGGCCGCACCGGTGATGCGCTGGGCCGCAGTCGCCGGCAGGCCAACGCCGCTTGCGTCTGTCGCCGACAGGCGCGGAGCGAGAAGTCCATAGGCGATCAACAGTACGCCCACGGCGATCGTGCTCAGCACCGCGCCCAGGAACGTCGTGATGGCTCTCATGATCCACCCCCCCGGCGACGAATGAACACAATCGGGGTGCCAGGATAGATCCCACATTTTTTGGCGTAATTTCGATGTAAATGCTGGACCTGACCTCAAACGAGGGCAGCACGCGTCATCGCCGGTAGAATGATCCCGCCGATGCCCACGCGCATCCTCATCGTCGAGGACGATCCTGATATTGCCCAGCTCGTTGCGCGCTATCTCGAGAAAGCCGGCTTTACGACCGAGATTGCATCGAGCGGACGCGATGCCCTGCAGGCCGTCGGTGTGCGACCACCGGATTTGCTCGTCCTCGATCTCATGCTGCCGCAGATCGATGGCCTCGAAGTTTGCCGGATGCTGCGGGCCGGTGCCGCGACGTCCGCCTTGCCCATCATCATGCTGACCGCGCGCGCTGAAGAATCCGAGCGAATTGTCGGCCTCGAGCTTGGCGCCGACGACTACCTCGCCAAGCCGTTCAGCCCGGGCGAACTCGTCGCGCGCGTCAGAGCGCTGCTTCGCCGCGCTCGACGCGCCGCGCCCTCAGCGGAAAGGGCGACTCTTCTCTGCTACGGACCGCTCGTGATCGACGCCGATCGTCACACGATTACCGACAACGGGCGCGACGTGACGCTGACGGCCAAGGAATTCCTCCTGCTGGAATACCTGCTCAACCATCGCGGGCGGGTCCTGTCGCGCGATGTCCTTCTGACCGACGTCTGGGGCTATCGCTACACGGGCGGCACGCGAACCGTCGACGTCCACGTCCGGCGGCTGCGCGAGAAGCTGCCCTTTCTCACCGACGCCCTGGTCACGATCAAGCAGTTCGGCTACAAGCTCGCCGATCCTGCGCCATCCACGGCGGCATGAAACCGTCACGCACGACGTTTCAGACGAAGTTCTTCCTTGCCGCGCTGTCGGCGGCCATCATGGCGCTGGCCGTCGCCGGTCTGCTGTTCGCGACGACGATGCGAGGCCAGCTCGACGTGCGAATCGAATCGACACTCGTCGCCGAAGCGCGAGTGGCCGCCGAGCTCCTCTCGCGCGCGACGATGCCGTCAAGCGTCGAGGAGCTCGACGCCGAAGCGGATCGCATCGGCGCCATGCTGGGCGCGCGGGTCACGTTCATCGCGGCCGACGGCCGCGTCGTCGGCGATTCGTCGGAAACGCTGGCCGGCGTGGCGGCGATGGACAACCATGCCGGCCGGCCGGAGGTTGTGGAGGCGCGCGCGGCGGGAATCGGGCGCGCGCGGCGGTACAGCGCCACATTGAAGACGGACATGTTGTATGTCGCCGTCCCCGTCACGCATCCGTCGATATCCATCGTCCGGGTTGCGCTGCCATTGACCGACGTGCGCAGCCAGCTGCAGAGCGTGCTGACCGCGACTCTGACGGCACTCGCCCTCGCACTTCTCGGAGCTGCATCGATCGCCTGGTTCTTCTCGGCGCGGATCGGTAGGCGTGTGCGGCTCATCGCCGGTATCGCTGAGAGGTACCGGACCGGAGATCTGACGCCACCGCGGCTGGGATATGGCAACGACGAGCTCGGCGCCGTGGCGCGCGCGCTCGACGATTCCGTTCAGGACGTCGGTCGGCGGCTAAGTGAGCAGGCCCGGGATCGATCACGCATGGAAGCGATCCTCGCGGGCATGGTGGAGGGTGTCATCGTCGTCGATGCGCAGGGCAGGCTGCAGCTCGTGAACGAGGCGGCGCGACAGATGCTGCGGGTCAGCGATCCGTCGATTGGCCGTCCGTACCTGGAAACAATTCGGCTGCCGGCGATCGCGGAACTGGTCGCGGCGACGCTCGGCGGGCGCCAACCTGACCCTGTGCAGTTTTCGCCTCCGCGTGATGATTCGCGGACCATCATCGCGCGGGCGGCGGGCGCCACGGTCCCCGGCACCGCGCTTGCGCCATCGGTGCCAGGCATTGCTGGCACTGGTCTTGTGTCATCAGCGCTAGGCACCGCGAATCCCGGCGCAGTGCCAGGCACCGCCGGCGCGACGGTCTTCGGCGCCGTCCTCGTCCTGCATGACATCACCGATCTGCGGCGTGCGGACCAGATCCGCCGCGACTTCGTGGCCAACGTCTCGCACGAGCTCCGCACGCCGCTGACGGCGATCCGCGGCTATGTGGAGGCGCTGGCCGACGGTGACGCGAGCGTGGACGAGCAGCGGCAATTCCTGGACATCATCGCGCGCCACACGCAGCGGATGGAGCGGCTCGTCAAAGACCTGCTGCGACTGGCGCGGCTCGACGCCGGCCAGGAGACGCTCGATCTGATCGCGTGCGATACACGCAGCCTCGCGGAGGCCGTCGTCGCCGATATGACACCGAGCGCGGACGCGCGATCGCAACGGATTACGGTGAACGTCGATGACGCCGGGCGTCCGCTCGAGGTCCGCGGTGATCCCGCCAAACTGCATGATGCGCTCCGGAACCTGGTGGCCAATGCCATCACCTACGCCCCGGAACATACGACCGTCGCCATCGACGCGACGCGGGAGGGCCGCCTTGTCACCATCGCCGTGTGCGATGAGGGGCCTGGCATCCCGGATGACGATCTGTCCCGCGTGTTCGAGCGCTTCTACCGCGTCGACAAGTCACGAGCCCGCGACCCGGGTGGCACGGGACTCGGTCTGGCCATCGTCAAGCATCTCGTCGAACTGCACGGCGGCACGATCAAAGCCGAAAACCGCCCGTCAGGCGGCGCCCGGTTCACGATGACGCTGCCGGCCGCGTAGAAAAGAAATCCCGTCGAAAATCCTTGCGCCGACGATTCCCGCCCAGAAAAAGGGCAGCGCAAGCCTCGCGCTCCTCCATGCCGCTTCAATCGCCGGGAGCGCGACGGCTTCGGCTGAGCGCTATTTCGCGCCGCTGAATCGCAGGACCGTATACGTCGCCGCCGCGATCAGAAACGCCGCCGGAATCGTCAGCAACCATGCCCAGACGATCTGTCCGGCCACACCCCATCGGACCGCCGACAGCCGTCGCACGGCACCCACGCCGACGATCGCACCGGTAATTGCGTGCGTGGTCGACACCGGCACGCCCGTCTGTGTCGCGATCAGAATGGACAACGCCGCCCCAGTCTCGGCGGCGAACCCTCCGACCGGCTGCAGTTTCGTGATCTTGGACCCCATCGTGTGGATGATCCTCCAGCCACCTGCGAGCGTGCCAAGACCGATCGCGGTGTGCGCCGCGATCACGACCCAGAACGGAATGTCGAACGTCTTGATGTAACCCGCCGCGAACAGGACGCCGGCGATGATGCCCATCGTCTTCTGCGCATCGTTCGCGCCGTGATTCAGGCTGAAGAAGGCGGCGGAGAGAAGTTGGAGCCTGCGGAACCAGCGGTTCACGCGCGACGGCGGCATCCACCGAAAAATCCACATGATCGCCGTCATGATCCCGAAGCCGAGCGCAAGCCCGATGAGCGGCGAAAGGAAGATGAAGATGATCGTCTTGGTCCAGCCGGCCGGCACGATCGCGCCCCAGCCGGCCTTCGCAACCGCCGCGCCGGCGTATCCGCCGATCAGCGCGTGGGACGAGCTCGTCGGTAGGCCGAAGTACCAGGTGATGAGATCCCAGATGATCGCGCCGGTCAACCCGCCGAGGATCACCGCAAACGTGACGACCTTGACGTCGATCATGCCCGACACCGACGGTCCTCGCGACGGCCGTTCCAAACGTAAACGCCGCAACGAAGTTGAAGAACGCCGCCCAGATGACGGCTTTGCCGGGCGACAGCACGCGCGTGGACACGACCGTGGCAATCGAATTGGCCGCGTCGTGAAATCCGTTGATGTAGTCGAAGAGCAGCGCGACCAGGATCAGGCCGACGACGATGTAGGGCATCGATGGCTAACCGTGTTTGACCATGACGCCTTCGAGAACGTTGGCGACGTCCTCGCACCGGTCGGTGGCGTCCTCGAGAAAATCGAGCGTCTCCTTCCACTTGATGACGACGAGGGGATCGTGTTCATCGTCGAACAGCCGGCTCACGGCCTGCTGATGGATACGGTCGGCTTCGTTTTCGAGGCGGTTGATCTCGACGGCGTGCGTGATCAGTCCCTTATGCTGTTCGAGCGCGTCGAGCGCGAGCCGGACCTGGTGGGTGCACGAGCTGATGATGTGCGCCAGCTCGCGCGCGCCGAAGCGAACGCTGTCGAGACGGTAGAGACGGATGAGCGTTGCCGAGGCGTCGATGGCGTCCATCACGTCATCCAGCGAGCGCGCCAACGCGAAGATGTCCTCGCGATCGAGTGGCGTCACGAACGTCCGGTTCAGCCGCTGGATGATTTCGTGGGTCAGGAAATCGCACTTGTGCTCGACTTCCTTGATCTCGTCGGCCTTGTCCCAGACCGGACGCTCCGGGGCGAGCATGTCCTCGAGAAGCTTCGCGCCTCGCTTCAGCTCGTCGGCCAGTGCCTGAAAGTCGCTGTAGAAGCGCTCCTCTCGTGGGAGCCAACGGAAGGCCATAAACGCGGGATTGTAGCAGATCGATTTACACCGTCGTTACACGCGCACATCGCTCGACTTATCATTGAGCGGCGATGGCCATGAACAACGAGGTGCTTGCGCTCGTGCTCGGCGGCGGTCAGGGCACTCGCCTCTTTCCGCTGACCCAGCACCGTTCCAAGCCGGCGGTCCCGATCGGCGGCAAGTACCGGCTCATCGACATTCCCGTCAGCAACTGCCTGCATGCCGACATTCGTCGCATTTTCGTCCTCACGCAGTTCAACTCAGCGTCGCTCAACCGGCATGTTTCGCAGACGTACCGGATGGACCTGTTCAGCCCTGGATTCGTCGAAATCCTCGCGGCCGAGCAGACGCCTGACAATCCGCACTGGTATCAGGGAACGGCCGACGCCGTGCGTCAGGCGTCGCGTCATTTCGTGCGCTACGACGCCGACTACTACCTCGTGCTCGCCGGCGATCATCTCTATCGAATGGACTACTCCGAGCTGGTGGACGCCCACGTGGACCGGCGCGCCGACATCACGATCGCCGCGCAACCGGTGACCACGGCCGATGCGTCGAGCATGGGCATCTTCCGGTTCGACCGGGCGGGACAAATCGTCGCGTTCGAGGAAAAGCCCGACGGCTGTGCGACTCGCAGAGATCGGCCAGAGCATTCCCGCGGGCGCAACGTTCAGCGGCGCCTCCTCCGAGAAAGCCGTTCGTTGCGTCGATGGGCGTGTACGTGTTTTCGCGCGACGTGCTGCTCGACGTCCTTCAGCGCGGCAACGCGACTGACTTCGGGCGCGAGATCATTCCGTCAGCTCTCGCGGATTATCGGGTCACGGCGTACATCGCACCGGGGTTACTGGGTGGATGTCGGCACGGTGTCGTCTTTCTACGACGCCAACATCATGTTGACCTGAGGCCGCGGCGCCGTTCCGCTTTTACGATCCGCGCCGGCCGATTTACACGCACCCGCGGTTCCTGCCGGGTGCGCGGTTCAGCGACTGCGCCATCCGCACTTCCATCGTCGCGGAAGGCTGCCTGCTGGATCAGCGCCGCCATCGAACAGTCGATCGTCGGGATCAGAACGAGCGTCCAGAGCGGAGCGATCGATTCGACGATCGGTCCTGCTTGGCGCTGACTACTACGAGACCGACGATGAAGCGCCGGCGAGGAGCGATGCGCCGCGTCTTGGCATCGGCCGGGACGTCGTCCTCGATCGCGTGATCGTGGACAAGAACGCGCGCATCGGTGACGGCGCGCGTCTCGTGAACGAAGCCGGCCTCGACCACGCGGATGGCGATGGCTACGCCATCCGTCAGGGCATCGTCATCGTTCCGAAAGACGCAATCGTGCCCGCTGGAACAATCGTGTAGCTACTAGCTACGCCTTGTCTTCGGGCCTTTCAGACTGTTCAAGTTAACAGCCCCGTAACAGCCCCGTCGCACTCCCCTTACGACAACCAAATACCCTCGTCCGAGCCACAACAAATTCCGGAGGAGGGACGATGAAGTTCTCGAAGTCGCTGGCGGCAATTGTCTGCGTGCTGGCGCTGATGCCGGCATGGGGATTCGCGCAGACCGATCAAGGCAAGGTCAGCGGGACCGTCCGGGACCAGACCAACGCTCTCGTGTCCGGCGCCAAGGTCACCGTCAAGAACGAAAAGACCGGCGAGGAGCGGAGCGCGACCACGAACGCTCAAGGCTACTTCGTGATCGGGTTCCTGAAGCCCTCCACTTATACGATCAAGGCCGAGAAGCCTGGATTCGGCGTCCTCGACTATCCGTCGATGCCGCTGGCGGTCGGCCAGGAGCTGGCGCTCGATTTCGAGCTCAAGCCTGCGGGCGTGCAGGAAGCGGTGACAGTGACGGCGACGGCGCCGGTCCTCGACATGAGCTCCGCGCGCATCGGCGTCAACCTGAGCCAGCGCGAAGTGGACAACCTCCCCGTCAACGGCCGGCAGATGTCGCAGCTGCTCCTGCAGGCGCCGGGATCACAGAATGCGGGAACCGGCACGTGGCAGGACATCCGTTTCTCAGGCCGCGCAGTCGAGCAGAACGCAATCCGCTACGACGGCATCGAAGGATCAGCCATCATCGACGCGGCGCCCGGGAACCTGAACGGCGAAATCGCGACGCCGTTCAAACTGCAGGCGAGCCTCGAGAACATCCAGGAATTCCGAGTCGAATCGAGCTCGTATCCAGCCGAGTACGGCACGGGCAGCGGCGGTCAGGTGAGCGTGATCACCAAGTCTGGCGGCAACAACGTGCGCGGCTCCGCGTTCGAGTACATGCGTCGTGACGCGATGGACAAGCCCAACTACTTCGATACGCTCGCGGGACTGCCCAAGTCGCTGCTCAAGCAGGATCAGTTCGGCGGCTCAATTGGCGGCCCGATCATGAAGGACCGCGCGTTCTTCTTCGGGAGCTTCGAACGCTACAAGCTCGACGCCGGCATCAACATCGTGGAGGCGGTTCCGAGCGCTGCGGCGTGGGCGCGCGCCGTGCCGGTGATTGCAGGTTTGCGCTCGGGATTCCTGGCGCCGGGCGCCGTCCTCCTGCCGGGCAAGTCAAAGGATCCGGACTTCGACATCTACCAGCTGCAGACGCCGCAGACCGTGACCGAGACGGCGTTCAGCGGGCGCTTCGACTGGCGCTTCAATTCGAAATGGACGTCGTACGTCCGCGTGTTCCACGACCAGGGCACGAGCGACGCACCCGACAGCATCTCGGGTCGCGTCATCCACACGGAAGCGAATCCCAGCAACGCGGTCTTCAACCTTCAGGGTCTCCTGTCAGAGCGCACGACGAACGAATTCAAGTTCGGCTACAACGGCGCACCGACGCGTCTGGTCGGCAGCGTGCAGGATCCGCAGTTCTCGAACATGATCATCAACCTGACCGGATCGATCGCCAACACCGGGATCGCCGGGCAGGGCGCGAGCTCGGGCGTCACGGTCCCGGGCGGGCTCATCCGGGCCAACAGCGCGCAGAACGGGCGCGCCCAGCCCTACGATCCGTACACGCTTTCGTTCATCGATTCGCTGAGCACGCTGCGCGGCAACCACTATCTGAAGTTCGGGGGCGAGTTCCGGGCCATTCGCATGTCCACCGACCGTCTGGGCGGGACGACGTATTCGTACACGAACGTGAACGCGTTTCTGGCCAACCAGCCCTCGACGATTCAGTTCCTGGGCGACGAGAGCGCGCCGAGCGTCTTCAACAACGGCGCCACCGGGCCGCGCAACCTTGTTCAGAATTACTTCATTGCCTACGCGCAGGATGAATTTCACGTCAATCCGAAGCTGACGCTGAACTACGGCGCGCGCTACGACTACTACACGCCGATGCGCGAGGCGAACAACCTCATCGTCAAGTTCAACATCGACACCGGGGTGATCGACCCCAACACGACGCCCCTCTTCAAGTCGACGAAAACGAACATCCAGCCGCGCGTGGGCGCCACGTATGCGGCGACGGAGAAGACAATCGTGCGGGCCGGGTTCGGATTGTTCGTCGGTCCCGGCCAAACCGAGGATCAGATTCAGCCGGCGGCCGATTCGGACCGCGTCAGCACGACGCTGTCGAGCGGTCCGTTCCTCGCGTACCCGATCGACCCGGCGATTGCGACCGCGAACTTCGTCAACAACCCCAACACCCGCTCGTATCAGCCCCGCGCGTTCGCGAATGACTACACCATTCCCGAGCGCGTCTGGCAGTACACCGCATCGGTGCAGCAGGAGCTCGGAGCGCGAACCGCCGTCACCGCCGCCTACGTCGGCGCTCAGGGCCGGAATCTCTTCCTGCGGAGCGTTGCCAACCAGATTACACAGGTGATCACCAACGCGAATCCGGCAAACGCCGCGATCGTGGTTCGGGAGTTCTCAATCGTGCAGCGCGATACGGCGGGCAACATCACCGGCGTTCAGAATCCGTACGCCGAGATCGACTACAAGACCAGCGGCGGCTCCGACAACTACAACGCGATGCAGTTGGGCATGTCGCGCCGGGCAACCGACAGCCTGGCGCTCAACGCGCAGTACACCTTGTCGCGGAGCTTCGGCAACACGAGCGGATCGAACGAAGCGCTGACGGCCGCGAACAACGCGCGGACCATCGATCAGTTCAACTACGACCTCGGGTACAACGCGTTCGACGTGCGCCATACCTTCAACGTGAGCGCGCTGTACTCGATTCCGTACGGGCAGGGACGGCAACATCCCGCATCCGGCGTGTCGGATCTGGTGCTCGGCGGATGGAACGTCGGCGGCATCTGGAACGCGCGGAGCGGGCTGCCCATCGACGTGCGGATTACGCGGCCCGACGTCGTCTACGTGGACGCGAGTGGCGCCGTCTTCAACAACCCGGCCGCCGGCCGCACGGCGGTCATCAACACACCGGGCGGCGGCAACACCCGCAACGTGCGCCGGCCGGATCTCGTTCCCGGCGTGGATCCATTCATCGTGGACGGCGGCGTGCTGTTCCTGAATCCGGCCGCCTTCGCCACACCAAAGCCGGGCACGTTCGGCAACCTCGAGCGTGGCTCGCTGCACGGCCCCGGCTTCTCACAGATCGATCTCGTCGTCTCGAAACGCTTCCCGTTCGGTGGGGCACGAAACGCGGAGTTCCGCATCGAGGTCTTCAACCTGTTCGACCGGACGAATTTCTCGAACCCGGTGGCGACGCTGCCCAATGCACTGCCGACGAACGCAACGAGCGAGGCCAACAAGGTTCAACCGGGCCAGGCGTTCTCCTCGGCGGCGGCGGGGACGTTCGGCGCCATCACGAGCACGGTCGGTCGCACTGTCGGATTGGGAACGAGCCGTCAGATGCAGCTCGCATTCCGACTGAACTTCTAAGCGGGGAAGCGCCAAGGAGCGCGAGGCTTTAGCCGAGCGGGGGTACAGCGAGTCTGGAGTCGTGACTCGCCGTTCCCGTTCGGCTGTTCTGGATCGCAACTCAAGCGTATTTGTTTACTTGCCCCAATTTCACGCATTTCTCACGTCACTGCGCAGATTCTTCCCGACAAAGGAGTTGCATCGAGACGATGCAACTCCGCGCGGATCGCCAACAATCGAAAACACGCCAGAAACTTCCTGGACATCTCCTGGCCTGTCTCTTGCCCCTGCCGCGAGCACACTTCCTTACGAGCTGAAGGGTCCGCGACTGCTGGACGCGCGCGCTCGGGCCGCGTGTCGACGTTGACGATCTGAGCTCGGGTGGATCGGCGACGGAACCGAGGGCACGGAGGCAACCGTGAGCACGCAGCTAGCTGGGGAGCTTGGAGCGTCCTCCGTTCCGGCCGTGCCCTCAGTTACGTCGCCGATCGTCTCGCTCAGCTAAAGCCTACCGCTCGACGCCGGAGTTTACACAGTCGTGCAACACGCGATCCAACCGGTCGCTATAATTCGCGCGTGACCTTCAAGCGCGGAGCCGCAGCCTTCATCGTGGCGTCTACTGTCGGGCTCTCCGGTCAGGCGCAGGGCTCCAAGCAGCTCATCGCTCACCGCGGCGCCTCGGCGTACGCACCCGAGCACACCATTGCGGCATACACGCTGGCCATGCAGCAGCACGCGGATTTCGTCGAACCAGATCTCGCGGTGACGAAGGACAACGTCCTCATCTGCCTGCACGACGACACGCTCGAGCGCACGACGAACATTGCCGAAGTGTTCGCCGATTTGCCGTCCAAAGAATCGTTCAGACAGCCGGGCCCGCACTGGCTCGCCAACGACTTCACGATCGCGGAGATCAGACGCCTCGACGCCGGGAAGTGGTTCAAGCCCGAGTTCGCCGGCGCTCGCGTGCCGACGTTCCAGGAGATGATCGACCTCGTCAAGGGCAAGGCCGGGCTGTATCCGGAGCTCAAGTCGCCGCAGCTCTACAAGAACCGCAACATCGATCAGGTCAGGCTCTTCGTCGAGGTCATCAAGAAGAACGGTCTGGAGGAACCTGAATCGCTGAAATCGACGCCGATCATCATCCAGTCATTCGACGAACCGGCGGTGCGCCGGGTCGCCACCGAGTTGCCGACGATTCCTCGGGTTTTCCTCACATCGAACGACAGCGACGTCGTCGACGCGCGCCTGCGCGAAATCTCGACCTTCGCCACCGGTATCGCTCCCGAGAAGGCCGTGATCGCAAGACATCCGGAGATGGTCAAAGCCGCCCACGCGCTGCACCTGACCGTCACCTCGTGGACGTTCCGGGCCGACGAGAAGACGTCATTCCCTACAGTCCGCGACGAGATGACGCACTTCCTCTACGCGCTCGGCATCGACGCGCTCTTCACGAACAATCCGGATCAATTTCCACGACGCTAACCTCCTCTCATTCTGTTGGGACGTGACCGGGCGGATCATTTGCGGCGTGCTGTTGTAGTCTCAGGATGTGATGCGTTGGTACGCGCTCCTGCCTGTTCTCGTCGCTTGCGGGTGTGCGACGCTGACGCCAGACGGAGCACGCGTTTTGGTGTACCGCGCTCCGTTGGACGGTGTGCCGTCTCAGCGAAGCATGCCGACCGGGTGTCGTCTTCTCGCCAGGAAAGCACCTGTGCCGATGACCGAACTCGACATGGAGGGGCAGAAGGATCCGTTTCGCGTGGAGCGAAACGAGGCTGGCGCGGCTGGAGCCAACGCCTTGCTCGTCCTCTCGCGGATGACGATCTCTCGACACGATTCCGAGTGCCCGGGCTCTTCCCCGATCACTGACTGTCCCCCGAGCTTCGGGGCCTGGTTCAGTGTGGTCATCGAGAGTTACGCCTGCACGCCCGACGCCGTTCGGCGTCTGTCGATGCCCTCCAGGCCTCCCGGCCCCCAAATTGCAGCGCCGAACGTTCCAGACCGATAGCCAGGGTGAGGAGGTCTCATGTTCCATCCTGTGCCCAGAGCGGATCCCTCTGAACGTCAGGCGGTCGTTGTGTTCCTTTGGATTGTTCTCGCCAGCGTGTGCCTGACGCTGTTGCTCACCAAGCTGTTCGGATGACCATCGCTTCCCGAGCACTCTGCGTTTAGCCGTCTGCGTGTCCTCGAACCTGGTCGGTTTAACGAACAATCGCTAGCAATCAGCAGCCCGAGTCACCATCGGGCTACGATGCTGAAGGACGTTGCGGGCGATTCACGCGGCAATAAATTCGGCGTTAGTCCGCCTCGCCTGGGGTCCGCCAGGACCAAATTAACACGAACGAAACGCCACGGACATCTGCTGTACACCCAGACCTTGGTACTGTCCTCCCAAGCATTGAGCTCGGCCGCGACGACCAAGGAGGATCGCTTGACTCTTCGACTCTTGAGGTTGTGGTGCATCGTAGGTTCTGCTGCGTTGATTCCCCGGATTGCATCGGCGCAGGTGACCCCGGCCGCCGGGTACGTACCGCCCGACGATACCCCGAGGATAGGCGTCGGCGTGACGATTTACGCCGACTACACATATCAGAGCAGCCCGCAGACAACCGACACTGACGGAAATGTCATCAATCCCAGCAGCTTCAACGTATCCCGGAGTTATATCAACATCACTGGACAGGTTAACCATATTGTTGCGTTTCGTATCACGCCGGACGTTGTACGAGAGAGTGGCCTGCTCACGCTCGCGACCGGTAACACCATTTCCAACGACAGTCTGATCTTCCGGATCAAGTACGCCTTCGCTCAGTTCAATCTCGATGATTGGATGACACGAGGATCATGGGTGCGCCTTGGCATCCAGCAGACGCCCCTGCTGGACTACGAGGAAGGGATCTACCGCTACCGCTTCCAGGGGACGACGTTCACGGAACGCGAGGGTTATTACAACTCCGCCGACGCCGGCGCGTCGTTTCACTACAACTTCGCAAAGAACTTCGGCGACATCCACGTCGGCGTCTACAACGGCGAAGGCTACGCCAGGACTGACCCCAACGATCAGAAGGCAGTCGAGATCCGAGGCACTGTCCGCCCGTTCGCCACGAGCAAGCCAGTCCTGCGCGGCCTGCGTATCACGGGGTTCTACTTCGGCGACAACTACATCAGGAATTCGGAACGGACGCGCGGTGTGTTCCAGGTCACGTATGAACATCCGTACATCAACGCCGGCTACGACTACCTCGATACCCACGATCAGATTAACAAAGTTAGCTTCGACGTTGAGGGCAAGGGATGGTCGTTCTGGTTGACGCCCAGGAAGCCGCTGGAGGGAGGCGCTTCGATCGAAGCGCTGATCCGATACGATCACCAGTCTCCCGATCAAAGGACGTCTCAGGTTCGTCCCCGGACCATCATCGGCGCGGCGTACTGGTTCAAGCACCAGGGCAACGGGGCGGCGGCGTTGATGCTCGACTACGACGGGCAGACATTCGAGAACTACGCAACGCCTCAGCCGTCGCAGAAGAGGATCGCCCTGCACGGCTTGATCAACTTCTAAGAGTGCGCGGAGACACGAGAATGCGGAGGATGTCATGACGACCAAACAGATGCTGGCGGCGACTGCCATGTGCGCAGCGCTGGTCGCTGGCGCGGCTGCACAATCGGTGCACATCAACGGGGCTGGGGCAACGTTTCCGTACCCGATCTACTCCAAATGGTTTGACGAGTACCGCAAGCAGCATCCCGATGTGCTGATCAACTATCAATCAATTGGATCAGGTGGTGGTATCCGCCAGGTCACGAATCAGACCGTGTTCTTCGGGGCGACCGACGGCCCGATGACCGACGATCAGCTGCTCGCCGCGCCTTCGAAGATTCTGCACTTTCCGACGGTGCTGGGGGCTGTCCTTCCCGTGTACAACATTCCGGGTGTCACCGCGGAGTTGAAGTTCTCCGGGCCGTTGCTGGCCGACATCTTCCTTGGTAAAGTCACGAAGTGGAACGATCCCGCGGTCACGAAGCTCAATCCCGGCGTCAATCTGCCGGTGAGCGACATCACGGTCGTGCATCGATCGGATGGGTCGGGCACGTCGTACATCTGGGTGGACTACCTCGCCAAAGTGTCCGACGAGTGGAAAAAGAAGGTGGGCGTCGCCACGTCCGTCAATTGGCCGACAGGCGTTGGCGGCAAGGGGAACGAGGGAGTGGCCGGTCTCGTGACTCAGACGCCGGGCTCGATCGGTTATGTCGAGCTGATCTACGCGCTCCAGAACAAGATCAACTACGGCTCGGTGTTGAATGCGGCCGGTGAGTACGTGAAGGCGGACGTAACCAGCGTCACCGCTGCAGCGGCCGAAGCCGCGGCGAAGATGCCACCGGACTTCCGGGTCTCGATCACGAATGCATCCGGGAAGGGCGTCTACCCGATCTCGTCGTTCACGTGGCTGCTGTTGTACGAGAATCCGAAAGACAAGGCGCAGGGCAAGGTCATGCTCGACTTCATGAAGTGGGCCCTCGCCGACGGTCAGAAATTCGCGGCCGGCCTCGGATACGCGCCGCTACCGGACGCCGTCATCAAGCTCGAACTGGCGGCATTGAACAAGATCAAGGTCTCATAGTGTCTGCGGGTGCTGGTGCCGGCGTCACGCCGGGGCCTCGACGAACGGATGTCGGCTTCAGGGTCGGCACCGGCGCCTTCGCTGTCACGTTGCTGATCATCGTCGTCGGTATCGCGATCGTGCTCACGCGCGAGTCGATGCTGTCGATCACCAAGTTCGGGCTCGACTTCTGGCGCACCCAGACGTGGGATCCGGTCGCGGGCCAGTTCGGTGCGTTGCCCTTCATCTGGGGCACGCTGTACTCCTCGATTCTGGCGCTCGTTCTCGCGACACCCGTCGCGTTGGGCATCGCCATCTTCATCTCCGAGCTGTGTCCCGCCTGGCTCAGGCAGCCTCTGGTGTTCCTGACCGAGTTGCTCGCGGCGATCCCTTCCATCGTGTACGGGCTGTGGGGAATCTTCGTGCTGGTCCCCGCCATCCGTACTCTGGAAATCTGGACACCGTCTTTTTTGCGCCAGCTGCCGCTCTTCAGTGGCCCGCCGGTCGGCGTCGGCATGCTGTCCGCCGGCGTCGTGCTGGCCATCATGATTGTCCCGTTCACCTCGTCGGTGGCGCGTGAAGTGCTCAAGTCGGTGCCGATGTCCCAGCGCGAAGGTGCATATGCGCTCGGGGCGACACGATTCGAGGCGATTCAGGCGGCGTTGTTCTTTGCGCGAACGGGGATCGTCGGCGCGGTCATGCTCGGCTTCGGCCGTGCGCTCGGCGAGACGATGGCCGTCACCATGGTCATCGGGAACAGCGCACGGATCTCCCCGTCCCTCTTCGCACCCCAGTACACGATGGCGGCGGTCATCGCGAACGAGTTCACCGAGGCGGATACCGCGCTGTATCTGGATGCGCTCGTAGAAATTGGATTGGTCCTCTTCATCATCACCCTGATCATCAACGCACTTTCACGGGCGTTAATCTGGAGCATGAACCGCGTCGGGAGCAAAGCTCAGGCCGCGGGCGCAAACGTCGCCGAGGCGGTTGCATGAACCCGACTGTATGGCGGACGCTGAAGTCCAGGCTCTTCGTCGGCTTCTGCCTGGGTTCGGTGCTGATCGCACTCGTTCCCCTCGCCTTCATTCTCTTCTTCGTGGTCAGAGAGGGAATTCAGGCCCTCAATCTCGATTTCTTCATCCGGATGCCGAAGCCTGTCGGTGAACCAGGCGGTGGCATGGCCAACGCCATCGTCGGGACGTTGATCATTGCGGGGCTTGGCTCGCTGTTCGCGATTCCGATCGGCGTCATCAGCGGCGTCTATATGTCCGAGTACGCCGGGACTCGATTGTCGTCGACGGTGAGGTTCGCCGCCGATACGCTGAACGGAGTGCCATCGATTGTGATCGGTGTGTTCGTCTATACGATTGCCGTCCTTCCGGTGAAGCAATTCAGCGCTATCGCCGGGGGGCTGGCGCTCGGCATCATGATGATCCCGATCATCGCCAGAACGACAGAAGAGCTCCTGCTGCTCGTGCCCGGGACGATGCGCGAAGGCGCGCTCGCACTCGGCGCGACCCGAGCCAAGGCGGTCTTCACGGTCGTCTTGCCGGCGGCGCTACCCGGGATCATCACCGGCGTGATACTCGCGCTCGCACGCATCGCGGGGGAAACGGCGCCGCTCCTGTTCACCTCGTTCAACAACCGGTTCTTCACCACCACGTTGACGCAGCCGATCGCATCGTTGACGGTGATGGTCTTCACATACGCCATCTCGCCGTACGCAGACTGGCACCGGCAGGCGTGGGCCGGCGCGCTCGTGCTCGTAGCCATCGTGTTCTTGTGCTCGTTGCTCGCCCGGTTCGCCACCCGCAGGCTCGAGCGCATGCAGGCGCAATGATCGTGGAGGACACAATCGTGGCTGAGCACGGCGGCGATCGGCAATTCTCGTCAGCCGGAAATCGACCGCTCGCCAGCCGTCCCAGTGCGGTGCATACGGGGATCGCACCCGAAGAACGGCCGGTCAAGATTGACGTCGCGAATCTCTCCTTCTTCTACGGTGCCAAGCGAGCGCTCGAAGGCATCACGATTCAGCTGCGCTCGAACCTCGTCACCGCATTCATCGGTCCCTCGGGATGTGGCAAGAGTACGTTTCTTCGAACGCTGAACCGCATGAACGACGTGATTACGGGGACGCGGGTCGAGGGGCGCGTCAGCATCGGCGGGCGTGACATTTACAGCGACGACGTTGACGTCGTGGATTTACGCCGGCGCGTCGGGATGGTGTTCCAGAAATCCAACCCGTTTCCGAAATCGATCTTCGACAACGTCGCGTACGGGCTCAGGTTGAATCGCATGGTCGCCGGGCGTTCCGAGCTCGATGGACGTGTCGAGTCGAGCCTTCGTGCCGCCGCGCTGTGGGATGAGGTCAAGGATCGGCTGCATGACTCTGCCCTCGCGTTGTCTGGTGGCCAGCAGCAGCGCCTGTGCATCGCTCGCGCCCTGGCGATTCAACCGGACGTGCTGCTCATGGACGAGCCCGCATCCGCACTGGATCCGATCGCCACTCAACGGATCGAGGAGCTGATTTATCAACTGAAGCGCGACTACACGATTGTGATCGTCACGCACAACATGCAACAGGCGGCGCGAGTTTCGGATGTCACGGCTTTTTTCTGGCTCGGCCGCCTCGTCGAGACCAATCGCACAGATATGATCTTCACGAGTCCACGCGAAAAATTGACCGAAGACTACGTCACCGGCCGATTCGGTTAGGTCCCGTCTCATGACTCAAGACACTCGTCATTTCGCTGAAGAGCTCCAGGAACTCAAGTCCCGCTTGCTTGTCATGGGAGGCCTCGCAGAGGACCGCGTGCGCCGGGCGATGCAGGCATTGGTCAAACGCGACCGAGAGCTCATTCGTGACGTCGTCGACGGCGACCAGGAAATCAACGCCTTGCACGTGGAGATCGACGACCGCTGCTTCAAATTGCTGGCGCTCCATCAGCCGATGGCCGTCGATTTGCGAGTGATCGTCGCGGGGCTCAAGATCAACACCGATTTGGAACGGGTCGGAGACTTGGCGGTCAACATTGCTGAAGCGGCCAACCGGTACGTGGCGCATCCACCGGTGAAGCCGCTCGTTGACATCCCGAGAATGGCTCTTCTCGCGCAGCAAATGCTGCGCGACGCGCTTGACGCATTCGTTGCGCAGAAGCCCGAGGCGGCGCAGGGGGTGATGGCGCAGGACGATCTGCTCGATGCGTTGAAGAATCAGATCTTCCGGGAGTTGCTGACGTACATGCTCGGTGATCCGAAGACGATTGAGCCAGGTCTCGACCTCATTCTCATCTCCAGGCACCTCGAACGAATCGGCGACCACGCCACGAACATCGCCGAAGACGTGATCTTCATTGTCGAGGCTCGTGACGTTCGGCATCACGCGGGCGACCGCTCAGCGTGAGAGTCCAGACCGTGCAAGGCCTCGGGCAACGCGTTTGCGCCCGCGGCACCCGCCTCGTTTCGCTCCACACGAAACGGATCGTCTGCCCCTCCATGTCGAGCCTCCGTCATGCGCCGGGCGGTTTCATGGCCACGAGACGGCAACTCTCGGGCATCTGCCGTTGAGAGAGCCTCCATGGAGCGATTACTTGAGATATTGATCGTCCTCGCTGTTCAGGAACCTGACTCGGGCGTATTGCTTTACGCGCTCGGATTTCTCGAATTTCTCGCAACGGTGCGCAGATTCTTCCCGCCGCCGTTGTGCACCGAGAGGATGCAACCCTTGAATTGATCAGCGTCTAGCGAAAATGCGCCACACGACGAATGATGTGTTGGCTCGGCTCTTGCCCGTGCCGTGAACACTTCCCTTACGAGCCGATCAAGTTGGCCTTCGACGCGCCGAAGCGCTGCCGATTGTCGATCTGCCGTTCGGGATGTCCGGTCACGTGGCCGAGGGCACGGAAGCAACCGCGAGCACGCAGCTAGCTGGGGAGCTTGGAGCGTCCTCCGTTTGGGCCGTGCCCTCAGTCACGTGGCCGATCTTCCTCATCTGCTGACGCGCGATACAGATCTTGCGGCGTCAGAATTTACATCGTCGTGCAACACGCGATCCACCCGTCGCTATAATCTGCGCGTGATTTTCAAGAGCGTGGCCGCGACTCTCGTGGCGGCGTGTATCCTGTCGGGCTGTCCCCGCAGCCGCAGGCCCAGACCTCCAAGCAACTCATCGCTCACCGAGGCGCCTCCGGGTATGCGCCGGAGCACACGATTGCGTCCTATACGCTCGCAATGCAGCAGCACGCCGACTTTGTCGAGCCGGATCTGGCGGTGACGAAAGACAACGTCCTCATCTGTCTGCACGACGACACGCTGGAACGCACGACGAACATCGCCGAAGTGTTCGGCGATCGGCCATCAAAAGAATCTTTCCGACAGCCCGGCCCACATTGGCTTGCCAACGACTTCACCATCGCCGAAATCAAGCGGCTCGACGCCGGCAAGTGGTTCAAGCCCGAGTTCGCCGGCGCGCGCGTGCCCACCTTCCAGGAGATGATCGATCTCGTCAAAGGCAAAGCCGGGCTGTATCCGAAGCTCAAGTCGCCTCAGCTCTACACGAACCGCAATATCGATCAGGTCCGCTTGTTCGTCGAGGTCATCAGAGAAACGGCCTCGAAAGACCCGACTCGCTGAAATCGACGCCGATCATCATTCAGTCGTTCGATGAACCGGCCGTACAGCCGGGTCGCAACCGAGCTGCCGACGATTCCGCGCGTGTTCCTCACGTCGAATGACGCCGATGTCAGCGAGCCACGCCTGCGCGAAGTGGCCACGTTCGCGACCGGCATCGCACCCGAGAAGACCGTCATCGCGAGACACCCGGAGATGGTGAAAGCCGCGCACGCGCTGCACCTGACCGTCACCTCGTGGACGTTCAAGGCCGACGAGAAGACGCCCTTCCCCACCGTCCGGGACGAAATGACTCATTTTCTGATGCCACGCTCGGCATCGACGCGCTGTTCACAAACAACCCCGATCAGTTTCCACGCCGCTGAACGATCAGCTGGCCAGTTTCACCGTATTTACTTGTACTCGTGAGCGCCGTTCGGTACGTTCCGCCGCACATGCTATACCCGCCTCCGCGGACGGATCGCTGGGACCCATGGGTCGTGGCGGCGCTGCTCACCATCCTGGGTGTGGCAGCTGCTCTGGTTCACGGACTTTAAGGGCTGCCGATCACTTTCGAGATCGCGCCAACGATTTTCAGCAACGTGATGGTAACGTCGCTCGCGTGTGATTTCGCCGGCGTAAGAAAAAAGCCTCATGTCCTACACGCTCACCCTGCAGTGCGGTTGCGTCGTGTATGTGGCCCGCAACCCCGCGACGCACGTCGCCCATACGCGTGTGCTGCAATCGCGCGGTCCGGCGTGCCCGTACCGACGGCACGAGGTGGGTCTTCGACTCTATCTCTGGGAGCTCCTGCCAAGCCGTCCCGAGCGGTCGTTCAACGATCTCGGCGAACTCGACGGGCCCGGCGAAGGGGCAGTCCTTTAGCCCTCGGCGACTCGCCGGAGGCTAGGGGGCCGCGGCTCAGCCGTTACACTTGTAACATTCACGTGACAAGTGCCGGGCTATCCTCGAACACAATCGTCTGATGTCTTGTGAATGTCTTCCCCTGATCGCATAATGCTGCGCGCTTTTCAGCTCGCCAGCGGGACGGACGACCCGGAGGGATGAAGAAATGGACGCGGTGTTTACGAAGACTCTCGTTAGAGCACGTGAAATACGATCTTTCGAGGTGGCTGCGGCGCCAAGCGTCGGGTGGCAGGTGAAAGAGCGGACGGATCAAGACATCCGCGAACAGCAATTCTCGGACTGGCACCGCGTCGAACGCACGCTGCTGCGTTTCACGCGCGAAATCTCCGAACTGAAACGCCAAGGTTGGATCGACGCCTGACGAGCGCGCTCAGCGTTCGGCAAGAAACGTGCGGACCGGAGGTCAGCGGCATCCTGCCGCTCGGCGCCGGTCATTCCTCACCGAACCCTGATCGCACTCGTCACGCGGCCGCCCATGAGCCGTTCCGATACAGCGTCAAGCGCAACGTCTACGTTCGATCGCAGCGCGCGCGCCACGGCCTCCCAGTTCTTCTCACAACGGAGCAGCGTCTTCCACGAATACAGATGCTTCGACTTGTGGAAGTCGCTGTTGGCGACATACGGGTAGTGTTTGAGGCTCGTCACCGAGAACAAATCGTCACGGTTCGCGGCCTCCCAGACATCCACCAGATCGACGAGCTTCTTCCGGTTGTCCCAGAGGTAGCACGTCGAGATTTCGATTCGCCTCGTGGTGCGATGATGCGGATGGCACGCGACGCTCAGCGCGCCCTGACGTCGGATCTCCCGGAGGATCTCCTCGGCGGACTGATCCGCGCTGATGTACTCACGGATGTTCAGCGCGACGATGTGTGCGTTCTTCCTGCTCCGGATGTGGTTCTGCGTGACTTCCGCCCCCGGGATCACCAGCAGGTCGTACAGCTTCTTCGCGCGCCGCGCTTCGCGGTCGATGTCCTCCAGGTACTGATCGAAGCGATCGGCCGTGACGGAAAACGCGCGCCGCCCAAGCGACATCAACCGCCCCGCCCGCGCGAACAGATCGCGCTCCATCAGGATGTGATCCGTGATCGCGATGACGTCGAAACGCCGCGTGCGCCCGTAGAGGTCAATCACATCACGCAGCGAAAGCCGGCCGTCGCTCCACTGGGTGTGCACGTGGAAGTCGCAGAGCAGGAAGGGCTCGTATCCCGGCACGTCAGGCCCTCACGTCCAGATGATCGGCGTCAGCCGGCCGGTGCCGCAGGATTTCCGACCAGAAGTTGCGGACGTAGAGCTTGAACACCGTCCCCTTCCCCATCGCGCGGTAGCGGCGCGCCGACGTCCACACCCAGCAATCGCTCGCGACGTCGACACGGCCGATCGCCGTGAGGCGGCGGCCGAGGTTGGTATCTTCACCGTGGAATTCGATGGTGCGATCGAACCCGCCGATCGCACCGAGCGCGCCGGCTCGCACCGCGAAATTGCCGCCGTAGAGAATCGCTCCCAGGCCGAGACCGTGGTGCACGAGCGCGTGTGTGGGCGGCGCGACGAGCACGTCGTAGAGCCGGATGAGCGCGCGACCAGTCTGATCCCAGTCGTAAAACCGGTACGGTCCGGTGACGGCCACAGGCGCGCCCGGCGCGGCAAATCGGCCGAGCACACGCTCGAGCCAGGTGATCGGCGCGCGACAGTCGGCGTCCACGTACGCCAGGACGTCGGATTGCGCGGCACGCCGCGCCGTCTCGCGGGCCACGACCAGGCCCTTGGTCGGCTCGTCTATCACCCGAACGCCGGGTACCTCTCGGGCGACCGGGCCCGTCTCATCCGTGCTGGCGTTATTGACGACGAGGATTTCATCGGGAGGGACGGTCTGCGCCTTGAGGGAGTGCAGACAGCCGGCAATGAGGCGCGCCTCGTTGTAGGCGCAGACGATGACCGTAACCGTCATCTGCCCTAACGGTACGCCGCGTCTGTGACACTGGCGCGACGGCCAGATCACATCAGTGCGACGTTTTTTCGAACGGCTCGAGGAGGATGAACCAGCTCTCGCAGTCGGTGCGCGAGCCGCCGGCGAGCGTCACCGTGAAGGCCAGATTGAGTGACGGGATTTCCCAGCGCTGCTTGGCGCGCCCTGCGTCCATGACGACGCGGTACGGCTTCAGCAGATTGTCCGGCGAATCGTGATCACGGTGCTCGTCCTGCACCCCTCTGAAGATGGCGAACTCGCGGCGCGGTCCCAGGTGCACCTCGAATTTCCCGCCGCCGTTAACGACGTGGTCGTACACCCGTTCGCCGTACTGACCGTCGATCTCGCGGCAGGACCACCAGCTGCCTTCGAGCACGTGCTTCGGATCGGACGTGAACGGCGTGAAGACGGAGACGCCCTGTGCGCCGACGGCTGCGGCGGACAACGTCAGAAGACTCATGAGAAGCCAAGCCATAGCTGTTCGCAGAATACCATCGGCCCGCGTCAACCCACAATCAATGGGAGGACTCGGTTTCCCGAGCCTCCCGACTCACTTCCTGATATGCAACTTCTTCGGTGCTGAGGGGATTGCTGTCGATTCGTCGATGGTCACTGTCGTGCCGGCGATCGTCAGCGTACCCGTCCGGCTATTCTGGGAGTTGTTGGCCGCCACGGTGTAGTTCACGGTGCCATTGCCGGTGCCGCTGGCCCCAGCCGTCACCGTCATCCAGTTCGCTGCGCTCGTGGCCGTCCAACCGCACCCGCCTCCGGTGGCGGCGGTGACGGTCACCGTGCCCGTTCCGCCAGATCCCGAGAAGCTCTGCGACGTCGGACTTACGGTGAAGCTACAGGCCGCGGCCTGGGTCATGGTGACGGTCTGGCCTGCAACGGTCAGCGTCCCGGTGCGACTCGACGTCGCGCCGTTCGAGGCGACCGTGTAGTTGACGGTGGCGTTGCCCGTCCCGCTGGCGCCCGAGTTGACGGTAACCCAGCTGGCGTTGCTCGTCGCCGTCCAGCCGCAACCCGATCCAGCCGTCACCGTCAGACTGGCGGCGCCGCCGGCGGCCGTCGCGCTCGGATTGGTCGGCGACACGCTGAAGCTGCAGGTGCCGCTCTGCGTCACGGTCACGGTGCGGCCAGCCACGGTGAGCGTGCCCGTGCGGCTCGACGTCGCCGTGTTGGCTGCAACCGTGTAATTGACCGTGCCGTTGCCCGAGCCGCTGCCGCCTGCGGTTACGGAAATCCACGTGGCGTTACTCGCCGCCGTCCATCCGCATCCGGCTCCGGCCGTCACCGAAAGGCTCGCGGCCCCGCCTCCGGCCGTTGCACTCGGATTGGTTGGCGACACGCTGAAGCCGCAGGTGGCAGACTGCGTCACGGTCACCGTTTGACTCGCGACGGTGAGCGTGCCCGTGCGACTCGACGTCGCGGTGTTGGCGGCGACCGTGTAGTTGACCGTGCCGTTGCCCGAGCCGCTGCCGCCCGCGTTCACCGTGATCCAGGACGCGTTGCTCGACGCCGTCCAGGAGCAGCCCGTCGCTGCCGTCACGGACACGGACGCAGGCCCGCCCGCGGAGGTTGCGCTCGCATTGGTCGGCGACAGGCTGTACGTGCAGCCGGAGCCAAACGCGAACGTATTGGAGAGCGCGCTCGCCGCCGAGCCGCCCGGCCCGACCGCCGCAACGTCCGCGACGTAAGTCGTACCGGCCACCGGCCATCCGACAAACTGGGTCGTGAGGTCGACGCGGACTATCCCGTCGGCATCCGGCGCCGGCTTCCCCAGAGGAATGCTCTGGAAGGGCGCGCTTGCGCCCTGCAGAAACAAATCAAGGTGATAGGACGACACGATTGGCGTGCCATCCGGCATCGTGTTGTTGTGATCGGCGGAAGGCGAGAATTCGGCGCGAGTGGGATTCAGCGTCTGCGCATGAACGATCGATGACGATGACGCGAAGGCTGCAACTACAAGGACCGAAGCGAACCGCAGACACACCGACCGCACCCGCACCATGGCTCACCGCCGAATCGCTGGGTGACGCGCTTACTGCACGATCCGCGCTCAGTTCAATTATTGAAATGCGGATCTCGCAATTCCTTGAAAACAACGGGACAGAAGAAAACGACACTCGTCGTACTGCGCAATTTCGGTTACATAATTCGGGAACGTTGCACGGTCTTGTGTATGGACTTGATGCCGCGCGCTGCAGCCCGAACGGCGCTCTCCAAGCGCCCAACCGCCGAACTTCCCACGAACACCGGCGCGCGCAACGCGAACTAAGAATGGCGAATCGGATCTCCTACGTCGACTATGGTCTTGTCTTCGCGAAGGAGCACGGGGCGACCAGCAGACCGGTCACACCAGGCCAGTCCGAGATTTCCTTTACCCACAATTAACACTTTCGACACAGCTGCGAAATTCCTGCTCGGTACCCTGCATGTCCAGGCATGGCAAAGCACCGGGTACTCATCGTCGAAGACGAGCAGGACATCGCGGGACTCATCAAACACACACTCGAACGCGGCGGCGAAGCCGACGCGGAGATCGTCGGATCGGGTGACGCCGCGCTCAAGGCCGTCACCGATCGGCCGCCCGATCTGATCATCCTGGACCTCAACCTTCCCGTCGTCAGCGGCGTCGAAGTCTGCCGGATCCTGCGCTCGCGGTCGGATGTGCCGCGCGTGCCGATCATCATGCTCACTGCGCGCACGAGCGAAGACGATCGCGTCTCCGGTCTCGACCAGGGCGCGGACGACTACGTTACCAAGCCGTTCAGCCTGCGCGAGCTCTCGGCCCGTGTACGCGCGGTGCTTCGACGCGGCCCCGCCGGGGAGGACCGACGTCCGGCGAGCTACCGCGGCGAGCACCTGCTGGCCGACTTCGACGCGGTGGCCATCACCGTCGACGGCGAGCCGATCCGCCTCACCCGCCGTGAGTTCGAGCTCCTCCGTTATCTGGTGCAGAACAAGAACCGAGTGGTGTCGCGCGACCGGCTGCTCGAGCGCGTCTGGGGCTACGAGCGGCTGGTCGAAACGCGCTCCGTCGACGTCCACGTGGGCCGCCTGCGGGGCAAGCTCGGAGAGGCCGGCCGCCAGATCGAGACGGTCGTCGGCCTCGGCTACCGATTCGTCGATTGATCGCCTTCCTCCAGTGGCTTCGGGGCTGTACAGTGCTGAGGCTGGAGGACGTCAATGGCCGAACGCGAGCAGAACTACAAGAACCACACCCGTCTTTTCCCGCTCTTCCACTACGTGGTGCTACCGATCATGCTGTTGAACTTCCTGAACAGCGTCCGCCACGTGTGGCTGACACCGACCTGGAGCACCGCGTGGTCAATGGTCGTGGCTTTCGGTCTCGCCGCGCTGGCGCTCTCGGCGCGGGTGATGGCGCTGGCCGTTCAGGATCGGGTGATTCGCCTGGAGATGCAGCTGCGGCTCATGCGGGTGCTGTCGCCGGACCTTCAGAACCGGATCGCCGCCCTCAAGCGGGGCCATTTCGTTGCGCTGCGGTTCGCGTCGGACGAGGAGCTGCCCGGACTGGTGCGGGAGATCACGGACGGCCGTCTCCAGACGCCGAAGGAAATCAAACTGCGCGTGAAAAACTGGCAGGCGGACTGGCTGCGGGCGTAGAGCTACTTCCGGATCGCGCGCAGGAACCTCGACGGGAGCAGCCAGCGCAGATCGCCCGGACCGCCGGGCGGGATCTCGTCGAGGTCGATGCGACAGACCGCGCCTTTCTTGAGCTCGATGGGGTGACGCGAACCGATGAGGCGCGCGGCGAGCTCGCCGATGCCCGGCTCGTGGCCGACGAGCGCGATGCGCGGCTTGCGCGCGTGCTTTTCGAGCGTCGCGATGAGATCGGCGTACTCGCTTCCCGGGGCGAGCGTGTCGGTGTTGACGACGGGCGGGTGTCCCTCGAGTTCGGCGGCGAGCACGTCCGCCGTCTGGCGCGCGCGGACGAGCGGACTCGACAGTATGAGGTCGATGCCGACGTCCAGGCGCGTGAGCCCCCGCGCCGCCTTCTCCATTTTCGACAACCCTTCCGCGGTCAGCGGACGTTTGGTGTCGTCCGGCCACGCGTCGCCGCGCTCGGCGGCAACGCCATGTCGAACGAGATAGAGCTCGTACGGGCCCGGCATCGCCTAACCGGCTTGCCGTTCTCGAGGAAGGGGCTTTGCACTCGCAGCGGTCAGGCGCTGCACGACGGCTTCGAGGGACGACCTCGCTCGCAGATACCGCGCGTGCAGCACCCGGCACATCTCGTCGAGGGCCACGACCAGCGCGTCCATGTGGCGCCATACCGCGAGGTTTGGCGGCATCAGCGACGCCTGCACTTCGCGCACGCGATCAATCAGCACCTGGAGATCGTGCATCCGGCCGAGGATTTCCTGCGCGCGTTTGAGCGCCCGCAAAGCCGGTGCGCGGCCAGGTTCTCCCAGAGACCCGGACAGCTCGAGCGCATATCGCAGTTTCTTGATCGCGATGCGGACGGCGTGCAGCCGTTCGGGCAAGTACACCGCGGTCGCGTCAGTCAGCGCTTCGTCGAGGCGTTCGGCGCGCCGCGCGATGCGCGCGTCGATCGCCCACGATGCCGTCCGCGTACGGCCTGGTTTGCGGCGCTCCGCCCGACTGTCCTCGCCGCGCCGCAGCGCCTGCACGACATGGTCGAGCTTGCGCGCCACGCGTTCGAGGTCGTCGTGCGGCAGCCGATCGGCCAGGTCCTTCCTCGCCTCGTCACGCGCTTTCGTAATGACGGCGCTGAGGCGCGTCAACGCATCGGAGTGAGCGGGATTCGCGTGCCGCAGTTCGTCGACGAGCGACAGCAGCACGTCGAGTTCGCGGACGTCGCCGAGCCGCTTCGTGATCCTGCGGAGCCGACGGCTCAATTTGTGCGTGACGTCGGCGTCGAGCTGAAGAACCGGAACGATCTCGCGCAGCCGCCGCGAGGCGACACGCGCCCGATGCAGCGCCCGTTCATCGCCCTTGTCTATGCCCGGAATCACTCGAGTGAAACGGTCGAGGCGGGTCTTGAGCAGTTTCGAACAACGCGGCGCTACGGACATATCGGTCACAGACGCAAACACTCATTATAGTAGGCATATGCGGATAGCCGCCATCGACATCGGCACGAACTCTATCCACATGATAGTGGCCGAGATACGGGCCGACCTGTCGTACGACGTCATCGACCGCGAAAAGGAAATGGTGCGCCTCGGCGCGGGCGGGCTCGACGGTCGCGCCCTGACCCCAGAGGCCGTGCACTCGGCGCTGCAGGTGCTCTCAAAGTTCCGCCGGCTTGCCGAATCGCACCGCGTGGACGAAGTCATCGCCGTCGCCACCAGCGCGACGCGCGAAGCGGAAAATGGCGGGGAATTCCTCCGCACGATTGCGCAGCAGACGGGCGTCCGCCCGCGCGTGATATCCGGGACCGAAGAGGCGCGACTCATCCACCAGGCGGCGGTGTACGGCGTCAGCCTGCCCGGCGACACGGTCGTGGTCGTCGACATCGGCGGCGGCAGCGTCGAGGTGACGCGCGGATCGGGCCCGACGATCGACGCCGCGCGCAGTTTCAAGCTCGGCGTCATCCGACTCACCGAGCGCTTCGTCAAGAGCGATCCGATCGACGGAAAAGATCAACGCAAGCTGGTCCGACACATCGAAGCGGAAATCGGCCGCTACCTCGATCAGATCGTCCGCGCCGGCTTCGACCGCGTCATCGGCACGTCCGGTACCATTCTGAGCCTCGGCGCCGTCGTCGCTGCGGAAGACGGACGCTCGCCGGGCGCGACGCTTCGCAACCGCCGCATCTCGGCAAAGCAGCTGCGCCGCGCGCGCAAAGCGCTGACGGCGCTCGACCTCGAACACCGGCTGCGCGTCCCGGGACTCGAGCCACGGCGCGCGGATCTCGCGGTCGCTGGCGTGATTCTGATCGACGAAATCCTGCGACGCCTCGGCTCGACTGACATCACGCTCAGCGACCTGTCGCTGCGCGAGGGCCTGATCCTCGACTACATTGCGCGTCACCGCAAGGAAATCGCCCAGGCGGACCGGTATCCCGATGTCCGTCGACGGAGCGTGTTCGAGCTGGCGGAACGATGCAATTACTGGCCCGAGCACGCGCAGCAGGTTGCCCGGCTGGCCGTTGGACTGTTCGACCAGACGCGCGCCATCCACGGCCTGACGGATCGCGAGCGTGAATGGCTGGAATACGCCGCCATTCTGCACGACGTCGGGGTCCACATCAGCTACGAACGCCACCACAAACATTCCCACTATCTGATCAAGAATGGGCACCTGCGCGGGTTCGAACCGGAGGAAATCGAAACGATCGGCCTCGTCGCGCGCTACCATCGTCAGGCGACGCCCAAGCGGCGGCATGAAGGCTTCGGCGAGCTGAAGCGCCGGTCGAGGCGGACCGTGCGGACGCTCGCCGCGATTCTGCGGCTTGCCGAGAGCCTCGACCGCAGTCACGCGCAGATCGTCAGCGGCCTCGAACTGCACGACCGCGGCGACGACGACCTGCTGCAGATTCGGACGACAGGAGACGCGGAGCTCGAGCTGTGGTCCGCGGCGCGGCACGCGGCTCCGTTCGAGCGTTTGACCGGCAAACCGCTGCGCATCGAATCGACACAGACCTATGCTGAACAACCTCACGCAGCCCCACGAGTACCCGGGCAAGCTGTTCGTCGTCGAGGGGATCGACGGATCGGGGAAGACGACGCAGCTGGCCCTGTTGTCGAAGTGGCTGGTGGCCGAGGGACACCGGGTATTCGTCACCGAATGGAACTCGTCCGCTCTGGTGAAGGCGGCGACAAAGACCGGCAAGAAGAAGAACGCGCTCACCCCGATGACGTTCAGTCTTCTTCACGCCACGGACTTCGCCGATCGACTCCTGTATAAGATCATCCCGCCGCTCAAGGCCGGCATGATCGTGCTGGCGGACCGGTACGCCTACACGGCGTTCGCGCGAGACGCGACGCGGGGCGTCGATCGGCAGTGGCTGCGGGAGCTGTACAGCTTCGCCGTCCGCCCCGACCTCACCCTCTATTTCAGAGTGCCCATCGACGTCTCGGTCGATCGACTGCTGGCGCGCCGCGTGAAGCTGAAGTTCTACGAGGCGGGTATGGACATGGGCTGGAGCTCGAACCTCGTGGAGAGCTTCCGCCTGTTTCAGGGCAAGGTGCTGGAGGAGTACGACCAGCTGGTCAAAGAATTCAACCTGGAAGTCGTCGACGCCGCCGGCAGCATCACCGAACAACAGCGGCTGGTGCGGCAGCTCATCGCGCAACAGGTTCGCACGAGCCACCCGGAGATAACCGACGATGAGCCCGTCAATGTCTGAGGGCGCCCCGAACGAACCCGGCGCCAGCGACGAGATTCAAGTTGGACGCTACTACGGCCGCGGCATCCCGTACCTGCCAATCGGCAACTATCCGGGAAAGCTGATCGCGATCGAAGGGACCGACAGCGTCGGACGGAGCACGCAGATTCAGCTCCTTCGCGAGTGGCTGGAAGTGAAGGGCTACGGCGTGGTCGAGACCGGCTGGACCCGATCGCCGCTGATGCAGCCCACCATCGAGCTGGCGAAGTCGAGCAACACGCTGAACAAGCTCACCTTCGTTCTGCTCTACGGGACCGACTTCGCCGATCGCCTCGAGAAGGAAATCATCCCGGCTCTCAAAGCCGGGTTCATCGTCCTGTCCGATCGCTACATCTTCACCGCGCTCGCGCGCGCGGGCGTGCGCGGCGTCGATCGCCAGTGGCTCCGCAACCTCTACGGCTTCGCGATCGCGCCGCACCTCGTGTTCTATCTCAACATCGACGTGAAGACATTGATCGGGCGCGTGCTGGAATCACGCGGCATGGATTTCTGGGAATCCGGGATGGACCTCAAGCACGGCGACGACATCTACGACAGCTTCCGGACCTATCAGGGACGCCTGCTGAAGGAATACGCGTCGATGGCCGACGAATTCCATTTCAGAGTCCTGGACGCGCGGCGACCCGTCGGCAAGATCCAGGACGAACTTCGCCGACAGGTTGAAGCGTTCCTGGAGCCTGCGGAGCGACCGTGATAATTCTGAAGTCTCAAGTCTCAGGATTCGGTTTCCTGTTCTTCGGCCTTGCGGGCGTAAAGGACCAGCAGTCCTCCCCATCCGTTCGGTGAATCCACGCCGGCTTTCATCGCCGCAGCGCCGTCGCCGTGACGCTCGAAATGCCGATGCTCGAGTTGAACGCGCGTGGTGCCGCCCGCCTCAGGCGTGAACGTGATCTCGACTTCGCTCGATTTCGCGAGGTCGGGCTCGTACTGCCACTGCGGCGTGATCTGCCAGGCAATGACCACGCGAATGGGCGGCTCCCAGACGAGCACGCGGCCCCACGGACAGTCGGTGCCGTCGACCTGCTCGGTGTAGCAGCGCCCACCGGCCTTTTCCTCGATGATCGCGCGCTTCATCGGCGACGTGCCGATGTGATGCTCGCGGGGCCACCACGTGTCGAAGCCACGCGTGAACACGTCGAACGCGCGCTCGACCGACGTCTTCACGCTGATCACTTTCAGAACCGGGGTCACGTGTCCTCGTTCCACAGTCGTCATCGGTCCTCCTCATCTGCGGCTTTCTTGAAGGCGGCCAGCGCGTCGGTCCAGAACCGGTCGAAATAACCGCGCAACATCTCGATGCCCTCCGGGTTGACCTGGTAAACGCGGCGGGTCCCTTCGGCCCGATCCACGACCAGCCGGGCGTTCTTCAGAACCCGCAGATGCTGGGAGATCGCCGGCCGGCTGACCGGAAAGTCGCGTGCCAGTTCGCCGACCGCGAGAGGTCCCGAAAGGAGTCGTTCGAGGATGGCCCGGCGCGTGGCGTCGCCCATCGCGTCCATCTGGGCATGTTGGTAAGTATCCACTAACGGTAAGACTATACTTACCAAATCGACGTGTCAAGCATTTAACGCGACTGAAATGTTGTCGACAACGCCCTTCGCTATCGTGACGTGATGTCGACGATGGCGCCGCCGAGACCGCATCCGCCGGTGACGCCGTCGATTCCCGCCGCGGGCAGTCCGCATACCACCGAAGCGACCGCGAAGATCGACGTCGCGGGCATGAACTTCTACTACGGAACCCGTCGCGTGCTCGACGAGATCGCCTTGAAAGTCCGACCGAACGAGGTGACGGCGCTCATCGGTCCCTCCGGCTGCGGAAAGTCCACGTTCCTCCGCTCGCTCAACCGGATGAACGACATCGTTCCGGGCGCACGCGTCGAAGGGTCGATCTGCATCGACGGACGTGACATCTACGCCTCGTCGGTCGACGTGGTCGACCTGCGCCGGCGCGTCGGAATGGTCTTCCAGAAATCGAATCCGTTTCCGAAGTCCATTTTCGACAACGTAGCATACGGACTGCGGATCAACCGGCTGACGCACTCGCGCGAAGAGCTGGGCGGCCGGGTCGAATCGAGCCTCAAGGCGGCCGCACTCTGGGACGAGGTCAGGGACCGGCTGCACACGTCGGCGCTCGCGCTCTCCGGCGGACAACAGCAGCGGCTCTGCATCGCGCGCGCGTTGGCCGTCGAGCCGGAAATCCTCCTGATGGACGAACCGGCGTCCGCCCTCGACCCGATCGCGACACAGCGCATCGAAGAACTCATCTACCAGCTCAAAGCCCCGTATACCATCGTCATCGTCACGCACAACATGCAGCAGGCCGCGCGCGTCTCCGATGTCACGGCCTTCTTCTGGCTCGGCAAGCTGATCGAGTGCGATCGCACGAACAAGATCTTCACGGCGCCGAAGGAAAAGCTGACCGAGGATTACGTGACCGGAAGGTTCGGCTGATGGCCTCCGAACACGGCGTCCGGCACTTTCAGGAAGAGCTCGAACAGCTGAAGACCAGGCTGCTCGAGATGGGCGGTCTGGCCGAAGAACAGGTGCGCCTGGCGGTCAAGGGTCTGGTCGAACGGGATCGCGATCTGATCGACCGCGTGCTCGTCAGCGACGAGCCGCTCAATGCCCTGCACATCGAGATCGACAGCCGCTGCTTCACGCTGCTCGCGCTCTATCAGCCGATGGCGGTCGATCTACGCGCCATCGTCGCCGCCGTGAAGATCAACACGGACCTGGAACGGGTTGGCGACCTCGCGATCAATATCGCCGAAGCGGCGCGGCAGTATTCGACGCACCTCCCGGTCAAGAAGCTCATCGACATCCCACGGATGGCGACCATCGCTCGGCGGATGCTTCGCGACGCGCTCGACGCGTTCGTGCGCCGCGACACCGGTCTCGCACAGAACGTCCTGAACGAAGACGATGCCCTGGACGCGCTGAAGACACAGATTTTCAGGGAGCTGCTCACCTACATGCTGCAGGATCCCGCGACGATCGAGCCGGCGCTCGACCTGATCCTCATCTCGCGGCACCTCGAACGCATCGGCGACCACGCCACGAACATTGCCGAAGACGTCATCTTCATGGTTTCGGCCAAGGATGTGCGTCACCACGCGGCCGAGGGCGGCTAGGGCCGCTCGGCTGAAGCCTTCGCGCTCCATTCGGCAGCCTCGCGCTCCATTCCGATTCCCGGCGCGGTATAAAATAACCGCATGGCTGAGGCTCCGGCAGTCTGCGTCTACTGCCGTGTGCGTGCAGTCGATCCTCAATGGCGGCCGTTCTGCGGCGAGCGATGCAGGCTCCTGGACCTGGCCCGGTGGGCCGACGGTTCGTACAGCGTCGCGGGCGACCCGCCAAGCGAGCCTGAGGACCCTGGTGACCACAACTCCGACGACCAAGGGCAAACGTAGTGGCCGACACGCTGACCATCGTCGACAACCGAACGGGAAAGAAATACGAGCTGCCGGTTCAGGATGACACGATCCGCGCGATGGATCTGCGCCAGATCAAGACCGGGCCGGACGACTTCGGGCTGATGACGTACGACCCGGCGTTCATGAACACCGCGAACTGCCGGAGCGCCATCACCTACATCGACGGCGACAAGGGCATCCTGCTCTATCGTGGCTACCCCATCGAGCAGCTCGCCGAAAACAGCAACTTCCTGGAAACGGCGTATCTGATCCTCTTCGGCGAGTTGCCGACCGAAGCGCAGCTGCAGGCGTGGACGCGCGAGATCACGCTGCACACGATGCTGCACGAGAACATCAAGAAGTTCATGGAGGGCTTCCGGTACGACGCCCACCCGATGGGCATCTTCATCAGCACGGTCGGCGCGCTGTCCACGCTCAATCCGGACGCGAAGAACATCTTCGATCGCAATTCACGGCTGCTCCAGACGCGCCGTCTGATCGCCAAAGTCCCCGGCATCGCCGCGTACGCCTTCCGCCACAGCATCGGTCGGCCGTACAACTACCCCGACAACGACCTGAGCTTCACCGGCAACTTCCTGCAGATGCTGTTCAAGATGACCGAGCTGAAGTACCAGCCGAACCCGGTGCTCGAGCGCGCGCTCGACGTGCTGTTCATCCTGCACGCCGACCACGAGCAGAACTGCAGCACGTCGACCATGCGGAACATCGGCAGCTCGCAGGTGGATCCGTACTGCGCGCTCGCCGGTGCGGCGGCGGCACTCTATGGACCGCTGCACGGTGGCGCCAACGAAGCGGTCCTGCGCATGCTGAACGAAATCGGATCGGTCAAGAAGGTGCCCGAGTTCATCAAGAAAGTGAAGGCCGGCGAAGGCAAGGAACGACTCATGGGCTTCGGGCACCGGGTGTACAAGTCTGTACGACCCGCGCGCGAAGGCAATCAAGAAGATTGCCGATCTGGTGTTCACCGTCACGGGCAAGAATCCGCTCCTCGAAATCGCGCTGGAGCTGGAACGCATCGCCCTCGAGGACGACTATTTCGTCAGCCGCAAGCTGTACCCCAACGTCGACTTCTACTCAGGCCTCATCTATCAGGCGATGGGTTTTCCGGTCGAGATGTTCCCCGTCCTCTTCGCCATTCCCCGGACCGCTGGCTGGATTGCGCAGTGGGATGAGATGCTGCAGGATCCTGAACAGAAGATCGCTCGCCCGCGTCAGATTTACACGGGCTCGCCGAAGCGCGACTACGTGCCGCGGGATGAGCGCAAATGACTGCACGCTGGCTGCTGGCCGCGTTTCTCGCGCAGGCGGCAGCCGTTCAGACGTTCGATTCCAGCCGGGCATGGGACCATCTGCGTCACCTCGTGACCATCGGCCCGCGGCCGTCGGGGTCCGCGGCCATCGAGCAGACACGCGCGTACATCAAGGAACAGCTGACAGCGGCTGGTGTGTCGTTCAGCGAGCAGAGCTGGGAACAGCAAACGCCGCTCGACAGCGTCCACATGGTCAATCTCGTGGCAACGCTGCCCGGTGCGCGCAAGGAACGGATCGTCATCGCCGGCCACTACGACACCAAGCTCTATCGCGAATTCCGTTTCGTGGGCGCCAGCGACGGCGGTTCGAGCGCGGCGTTTCTAATCGAGCTCGCGCGAGTGCTGAAAGCACGAAAGAACGCCCTGACCATCGAGATTCTCTTTCTCGATGGAGAGGAGGCCCGGCGGCCTGACTGGCAGGGGTCGGACAACACGTACGGCAGCCGCCGATACGTGGAAACGGCGCGAAAGGACGGCGCGCTGGCGTCGCTGAAAGCGATGATCCTCGTGGACATGATCGCCGACCGCAACCTCACGATTCGGCGCGATTCCAATTCGACGGAGTGGCTGACGGACATCATCTGGTCCACGGCGCGACGGCTGACGCAGCCGGCGTTCATGCAGGAGCCCACGCGCGTCGAAGACGACCATTTGCCGTTCCTCGCGGCCGGCGTGCCATCGGTCGACATCATCGACCTCGACTACCCGCAATGGCACACGGCAGGCGACACGCTCGATGCGGTGAGCGCGCGGAGCCTGCAGACCGTCGGCGATGTACTGCTCGCCTCGCTCCCCGCGATCGAATCCCACCTCACGAAGTAAGCGCGACGGAGATCCGGCGCGCATACCGATCAGCTGATCCACCGACCCACAAACTTGACCTAACACTCGACCCGTTCGACCCTGCGTGACACCGCTACACGCCGAGTGCATCAGCTAATATCTCAACCGTTCTTCATTTCCCAGTGTCGTTTGCGGCAGACGAATTGCCTGACTGCTGACAGTCCACAGTCAGGAGTATCTCTGCATGCGACGACAGGTCGAGTATCTCGGGGTGTGCGCAATCGTGTGCGCGCTGGCAACAGGCGGCGCGATGGCGATCCTCGGTGCTCAGAGCGCGCTCCCAAGTCCATGGATCGCCGCCGACATCGGCTCGCCGTCGCCCGCAGGAACGTCATCGTTCAGCAATCAGCTTTTCACGCTGACGGCTGGCGGCGCCGACATCTGGGGCACGTCAGATCAGTTCCGCTTCGTGTACCAGCAAGTCAGCGGCGACGTCGATCTGGTGGCCCGTGTCGACAGCCTGTCGGCACCGGATCCGTGGTCGAAGGCCGGCGTGATGATTCGCGCGGACCTTTCCGCGAGCTCAGCACATGCCTTCGCGCTGGTGTCTGGCAGCAACGGCGTCGCCTTCCAGCGGCGCACGCAGGCGGGGGCCTCCAGCATTCACACGGCAGGCGAGGTGGTGGCCGCACCCCGATGGATTCGGCTGAAACGCGTCGGCACAACGGTCACGGGCTACTCGTCCGGCGACGGCGGGACCTGGCAGCAGATCGCGAGCGCGACGATCGCGCTGAGCCAGTCGGCATTCGTCGGCTTCGCGGTCACGAGCCATCGACCCGGTACTGCCGCCATCGCGGTCTTCTCGCAGACATCGGTGACCCAGTCCTCGCAGGCGCTGCCCGTCGGTCAGCAGACAGGAGACATCGGCACCCCTGCCATCGCGGGCTCGGCAACGTACTCGCAAGGTGTGTACACCGTGACGGGCGCAGGCGCCGACATCGGGGGCTCCTCCGATCAGTTCCGGTACGTCTATCAGGCGGTCACGGGCGATGTGGACGTGGCGGTGCGGGTCGCGTCGATACAGAACGTGAGCACGCGGACCAAGGCCGGCGTCATCGTGCGGGAGTCGTTGAGCGCGACTGCGCGCCACACGATGGCATCCATCTCCGTCGGGCGGGGCTACTCGTTCCAGTGGCGTCTCGACGACGGCGGCCTCGCTGACAGCGTATCGGGCGGCACGGGCGCCTCGCCGGGATGGCTGCGTCTGGTCCGGACCGGCTTCCGCTTCGAGGCCTTCCGCTCGACGAATGGGACGTCGTGGACGTCGATGGGCGTCGAGACGGTGCCGATGGCTGATACGGTTTATGTCGGCATCGCCGTCACGAGCCACAGGACGGCGCGCGCCGCCACTGGTGTCTTCGATCACTTCACGCTGACGCAATCAGGGTCAATCAATCAGCCGCCAACCGTATCGCTGACAGCGCCGACATCTGGCGCGTCATTCACGTCTCCCGCGAGCATCGTGGTCTCCGCGACGGCAGCGGACCCTGAGAATCGGCTGTCGCGCGTCGAGTTCTTCGCCAACGGAACGCGGATCGGCAGCCTGACCGCTGCGCCGTTCAGCGTGACCTGGCCGAACGTAGCGACGGGGACGTACTCGCTGACGGCGGTCGCGACTGACGCGGATGGCGGCAGCGCAACCTCAGCGCCTGTGACGATCGACGTGCAGCCCGCGACGAATCAGCCACCGATCGTGGCGCTCACGTCACCGGCGACCGGCGCCACGTTTACGGCGCCCGCCACCATCTCGCTGAGCGCAACCGCGTCAGATCCGGAAAACCAGCTCGCACGCGTGGAGTTCTATCGCAGCGGGACGCTCATCAGCAGCGCCACGACCGCTCCGTTCACGGTGACGTGGTCGTCCGCGCCCGTGGGCACGTACTCGCTGACGGCGGTGGCGATCGACGCCGCCGGCAATCGGACGACGTCGGCGGCTGTCGCGATCACGGTGAACGCTGCGTCAACGGTTCCGACGCTCGTCGTGTTCAGTGCTTCGGCCGATCACGCCACGCTGGTCACGAGCTATCGGTTCGACGTGTTCGCGAACGGCGCAGACACCGCGACGGCGACACCCATTGCGACATCCGATCTCAGCAAGCCGACGCCCGACGCATCGGGCGACATCACGGTGGATCGCGCGACATTCTTCAGCGCGCTTGCGCCGGGCACGTACCTCGCAACGGCCAGCGCCATCGGCAACGGGGGAATTGGCCGCAGTGCTCCCGTCACGTTCGTGCGCTAGGTCTCCCGCCCGGGCGGTAAGTCTCTCTCCTTCAGTTTCTTGCACCCATCCTCCGCAGGCTAACCGGCCGCGCTAGACTCCGTCTAAGTGGATCAGATGGACGCGACCGAAACAGCAGCCGTCCTGGCGCGTGCCCGCCAGGGTGACAGCGACGCGTTTCGCGCGCTCGTCGAACGCCACAGCCGTTCCGTCTTTCGGCTCGCGTTCAGGATGACCGGGAACGAGCAGGATGCCGAGGATGTGGTGCAGGAAGCATTTCTCCGGGCGTACAAGCAGCTGGGCCGATTCGAATCGCGAGCAAATTTCGGCACCTGGCTCTATCGGATCGCCGCCAACTGCTCGGTGGATCTGATGCGCGCGAAGCAGGCCCGGCACGACATCACGCGCAGCGAGAGCCTGGATGACGCGACCGAGCTGCCGTCGCAGGATACGCCGGGACCCGAGCGGCTCGCCCAGAGCGCGGAAATTCAGCGGCGCGTCGACGACGCCCTCGGCGGGCTGAGTCCCCTCGAGCGCGCGGCGTTCATCCTGCGTCACCACGAGGGTCGATCGATCGACGAAATCGGCCGCACACTCGGACTCGGGACGAGCGCGGCGAAACACAGCGTGTTCCGTGCGGTGAAAAAGTTGCGCGTGGCGCTCGCGCCGATGCGAAGCACCTGAGGCGACCAGATGGCCAGTCATATCAGCGAAGACGATCTCACGCTCTACTACTACGGCGAAGGCCGGCGGCGCGACGAGATCGAACGTCATCTCGACACCTGCGCGGCATGCACGGCGGTGTATCGCGAGATCGCGGGCACACTGGCGTTGATCGTCGCGCCCGACGCTCCCGAGCGCGGCGATCAGTACGGCCTCGAAGTCTGGCAGCGCATCAGGCACCACCTGCCGGATCAGCTCGACGCTGGGTTCGCGGGGTTCGGAGGGTTCGCCAGGTTCGTGAGGTTCGATCGTCTGGCCATCGGCGCAGCGGCGGCTGTGCTCCTCATCGGCGCGTTCGTGGCGGGCCGGGTGTGGCAGACGGCACCGGCAAGCGTCCCGACAGTTGCCAACATGCCGGCTGGCGCCGTCGCCAACGCAGCACCGGCAGCCATCGCCGGTGCGGGGCAGCGGATCCTGCTCACCGCCGTCGCTGATCATCTGGATCGATCAGAGCGCGTCCTGACCGACATCATGAACTCGCACGATCCAACGGATATCTCCGCCGAGCAGCGCCGGGCGGAGGATCTCGTCACAACGAGCCGGCTGTATCGCCAGGACGCCGTGGATGCCGGCGAGCAATCGGTCGCAAGCGTGCTCGACGACCTCGAACGCAATCTGCTCGAAATCGTTCACAGCCCCTCGAAGATCAGGGCGGCGGATCTCGAACAAATCCGGCGGCGGATCGACGCGGCGGCATTGCTGTTCAAAGTGCGTGTCATGAGCGACGAGCTGCGGCAGCGCGAAGGCGCGCCTCAGGGCCGCCCGACCACGCGACAGTCATCTTCAATCATCAGCTAAACCAATGACTCAGAAGAACACGACATCCATCCTTACGACAGTCACTCCTGGCCACTGCGTCGCTTGCGGTCGGCGCACCGAATGCGGCGGCTCACCCGCTGATGGTATCGATGCCCGCCGGTGTCACGTCGGATCTCGACGATCGCGCCGACGACTTGTACGACCGCGCACGCGACCTCATCGAAGAGGGCCGCTACGATCGCGCGGTCGCCGAGCTGGACCGACTGATCGGCCTCAAGAGCAACCGGACCGACGCCGCACTGTATTGGAAGGCCTACAGCCTCAATCGACTCGGCCAGCGCGCCGAGGCGCTGACGGCGATCTCCGATCTGACCAAGCAGTTTCCTGACAGCAAGTGGCTGCGCGAAGCCAGGGCGCTCGAAGTCGAAGTCCGGCAGTCATCGGGCCAGACCGTGTCGCCGGCATCGCAGGATGATGACGAGCTGAAGCTGATGGCGCTGCGCGGGATCATGCAGACCGATCCCGACCAGGCGCTGCCGGTCATCGAGAAGATGCTGACGGGCGCGAACTCGCCCAAGGTGAAGGACCGGGCGCTGTTCGTGCTGAGCCAGAGCAACTCCGCCAAAGCCCGCGAAGCCATCGCGGGCATCGCCAAGGGCAACGCCAACCCCGATCTGCAGCTGAAGGCCATCCGCTACCTGGGCATGATGGGCGGCCAGGATAGCCGTCAGCTGCTCGTGGACGTGTACCGCACGAGCAACGACGTCGCCGTCAAGCGCGCCGTCCTCCGCAGCTACATGACGGCCGGCGATCGCGAACGCCTGTTCTCGCTCGCGAAGAGCGAGACCGACCAGTCCCTACGCTCTGAGGCCGTCCGTCAGCTCGGCGTGATGGGCGCGCGCAGCGAGCTCGCGCAGCTCTATCAGACCGAGCCGTCCGTCGACGTCAAGAAGCAGATTCTCCAGGCAATGTTCGTCGGCGGCGATTCCGACCGTCTGATCGAGCTCGCGAAGAACGAGAAGGACCCCGAGCTTCGCAAGACCGCCATTCGCAACCTGGGCCTGATGAAACGAGCCGGCACGAGCGAAACGCTCGTCTCGATCTACGGCTCCGATTCGTCGCCGGACGTGAAGAAGGCGGTCATCAACGCACTCTTCATCCAGAACAACGCATCGGCGCTCGTCACCCTCGCACGGAACGAGAAGAACATGGACTTCAAGAAGGACATCGTGTCGAAGTTGTCGAACATGAATTCGAAGGAAGTGAAAGACTACTTGCTGGAGCTGCTGAAGTGAGGGCGGCTTCGCTGACTGTGCCACGGTGCTCACGGCTTCGCTGAGGGTGCTCGCGGCTTCGCCGACCGTGCTGGCGGCTTCGCTGAGGGTGCTCGTGGCTTCGCTGACCGTGCTGGCGGCTTCGCTGACCGTGCTGGCGGCTTCGCTGGCCGTGCTGGCGGCTTCGCCGACTGTGCTGGCGCAGGGCCGGTTCACGAACGCCCGGACCGAGACGCGTTCCGCTGCGCAGGGCCTGCAGCGCGAAATACAGGCCGTCGCCGCACGCGGCGGCGTCGCCTGGATCGGCTACCGCGCACCCATGGTCGCCGGCCATCGTCAGATGTGCTGCTTCGACGGCCCTCCCGATCCGAATGGCTGCTGCGGCATGTGCCGTCTCGAAGGCGGTGGCGGCGTCTCAATGAGCACGGGCGACGCCTTGCAGCGCGGAAGCCGAATCGCACTCGAGTCGCCGACGGAATTCCTGGTGCTGGCGAGGTTCGAGAACCGTACGCTGACCCGTATCCGGACGTTCACGCCGGACTGCGACGTGGACGCCGGCGCCACGAGCGTCGTCTGGCTGACGGACGTCAAGCCTGACGAAAGCATCGCGTGGCTGTCGACCGTTGCGACATCAGCCTCCGACGTCGCCGACGCGCGCGAGCGATCGGCCAAGCAGGCCATTGCGGCGATCGCGCTGCACGATGTGGCGTCGGCCGACCGCGCGCTCGAATCGTTCGTCGCCACGAGTCAGCCCGAATGGCTGCGCGGCGACACGGCGTTCTGGCTTGGATCGGCCCGTGGGGAGGCCGGCGTGCGGCTGCTGACGAAAATGACCCAACAGGACCCGAGCGACAAGGTGCGCGACAAGGCTGCCTTCGGACTATCGGTGAGCAAGGTGCCCTCCGCGCTGCCCGCACTCATCGCCGCGGCAAAGACCGACACGAGCACGCGCGTTCGCGGGCAGGCGTTGTTCTGGCTGGCGCAGAAAGCCGGCAAGGAAGCCGTGGCGACGATAACTGATGCCATTGACCGCGACCCGGAAACGGACGTCAAGAAGAAGGCGGTCTTCGCGCTCAGTCAGCTGCCGAAGGACGAAGGCGTGCCGCGGCTGATCGACGTTGCGCGCAACAATCGCAATCCTGAGGTGCGCAAGCAGGCGTTTTTCTGGCTGGGTCAGACCAAGGATGCGCGCGCTCTGCAGTTCTTCGAAGAAATCCTGCTCAAGAAGTAGGCCGCCGGTCAGGCCTTGACGGCGGTCTTGCGCGCTTCGTCGACGATCGCCTGCACCTGATCGTGCGTGAGAATGCGATTGGACGACTTGGCGGCCGTGAACACGCGGTCGACGATGTCGTCGCTCGCCGGGAGGCCCCGACTCTCGAGCCAGAAGACGACATTCGAACGGCCTGACATCGGGCCGACCTCGATGGCCTGCCGGCGACCCACGAGGCTCGCCGGTACGGCCGCATAGACCGCGTCCATCAGCGCCCGATCGCCTTTCCGAAACGCCTTGACCACGGCCGCCGCGTGCACCCCGGTGGCAGTCCTGAACGCATCGGCGCCGATGACCGGGTAGTTTGGCGCGATCCGGACGTCGCAGACCCTCGCGACGGCTTCGCAGTACGCGGGCAAGCCGGACAGGTCGTGATCGCGGTACCCCATCATGACGAGATTCACGAGGAGCAGATCGATCGGCGTGTTGCCGCAGCGCTCGCCGATGCCGAGCGCGGCGCCGTGCAGGCGGGTCGCACCGGCTTCGAGGGCCGCCAGACTGGACGCCACACCGAAGCCGCGATCGCGGTGGCCGTGCCAGTCGATGCCCACGTCGGCACCCAGTTCCGCGATGAGCGCCTTCACGAACGCGACGACTGCCTTGGCGCCATTCGGCGTCGAGTGCCCGACCGTGTCGGCGACGCAGAGCCGCTTGGCGCCCGCGCGAACCGCGGTCGTGAACAGCAGGCGAAGCGACTGCGGATCGGCGCGCGTCGTGTCCTCGGTGACGTACATCACGTCGAGGCCTTCTTTCACCGCAAAGCTGATGGCCTCTTCCGTGCATTTCTGCAGGTAATCGATCGTCCAGCCCTCGGCGTACTGGCGGATCGGGCTCGATCCGATGAACGCACCGCACTCGATCGGTACGCCGGTGCGCTGAACGATTTCCACGATCGGCTTGATGTCCGCGACGACCGTTCGCGCGGCGCAGTTGGCCCGGATCGCCAGCTTGCCGTCGCCGATGGCGCGGGCCAGGCGCTCGACGTCACGGACGACGTGGGGGCCCGCGCCAGGTAATCCGATGTCGGCTGTGTCGATGCCGAGCGCGTTCATGTGGTGCAGGATTTCGATCTTCTCGTCGATGCCCGGCGTGCGCACCGACGGCGACTGCAGTCCATCCCTCAGCGTTTCATCGTCGAGCATCGCCACCGGACGCGGGCCCGCGGCATCGTGATTCCAGTCGTAGATGAGGGGATGCGGTGCTACGCGCACGATGGGTCCTCCTCTTGCGACGTGCGTGCCACGCGAATCGACGCACGGACGAGGACCACTCCGGATACGACGATGGTCGCGGCGCTCAACGAGGCGATCCACAAGCCGCGGGAGACCGCGGGGCGCATCCAAGCGTCCATGTTCTCGTAACGATGCGGCACGGCGGTGGAAAACGCCGCGCGTGTGGCGGCCGCAATGTATTCGCGTCCTGCCACGACAATCACGTGATCGAAGACGACGTTCCAGACCAGAACCGCCCAGACAATCCAGAGGGCGAGCGTGATGCGGACCAACGGGCGAGGCTGGCGGAGCGCGGCGATACGGCGGCGCGCGGCCGCAATCAGCATATGAAGTGATTATCGCACGACACAAAGGTTCGCGAGGTTCGCGAGGTTCGCGGGGTTCGCGGGGTTCGCGAACCTCGTGACTATCAGCTGAAGAAGTGCAACGCCAGCCCGGCTGCGATGGCGACCGCCAGAATCGCTGCCACGATCCAGATCAGGCGAGAGCCCGAACCGGACGCTGGCGCGGCCGGCTGGTACTTCGCATCGGTGGTCGGGGCGCCGCAGCGGTAGCAGATGAGCGCCTTGTCGGCAATCTCAGCGTGACACGTTCTGCACTGCATGGACAGGCGCTCGCTGAATAAATGGACGCACGGCCGCCATGATGGCGAGCACGAGTCCGAACGTACACACGATCGTGGCACCAGTGGGTAGGTCGAGCCGCAACGACAGGTACACGCCGAGCGCCGACACGAGCGTGCCCATCGACCATCCGATGGCCAGGCGTCGTCCGATGGACTCGGCGTACAGCATGGCGGCAACCGATGGCACGATCAGGTAGCAGAAGACCAGCAGGACACCCGCGATCGAGACCGACGAGGTGACGACGAAGCCGAACGAGGCGTAGAACAGGAAATCCCAGAACTTGGTGGACGCCGAATGGTCGTGCTCGTACTCGTGGCGATGCGACAGCGAAATCGCCAGGAACTTCTTGCGGAAGATGTAGTGGAACGCCCCGACCGCACCGTACAGCAGCGCCGTTTTGGCGACCTCCGCCCACGACACGGCCAGGATGTTGCCGACGAGCATGTCCTTGAGGTGCTCGCTCTCGGAGGTGGCCTTGCTCATCGCCAGGATCGCCCCGGCCGACGCGACCGCGTAGCAGATGCCGATGATGGCTTCCTGCGGGATCCTGGCGTGCTTCGCGCGAATCGTCGAAAACACGAACGCGCCGAGGAACGTGAACGCGAGGCTGATCCAGTACACGACGGGTGCGTGCGGATCGCCGCCCGAGATCGGCATCAGGATCGCCACGGTCGCGCCCAGCGCCGCAATCTGCGCGAGCGACAGATCCACGAAGATGACGCCACGCTCGACGACGTGCACGCCGAGGTACGCGTGAATGCCCGTCAGTATGAGACTGGCGACGAACGGCGCCGCCAGGAATTCCAGCATCGTCGTGTCCATTACTTTCCGGCTCCGCTCTTCTTGATCGCGTCCACGACGAGCTTGACGTCGTAGTCGAACAGCTTGAAGTAGTCAGTCACGTCCTTGACCCCGCCGACCGAGGGCGGCAGCACCAGCACTTCGGCACCCGTCTCGCGACCGATGGCATTCGGCGTCTTGAGGTCGAAGTACGGCTCGACGAGCACGAGCTTGACGTTCTGGCGCTTCATTTCGTTGATCAGATCCAGCGTGTGCTGGGGTGTCGGCGGAATGCCGGGACGCGGCTCGACGTAGCCGATGATCACGAGGCCGAAACGCTCGGCGAAGTTCGGGAATGACCGGTGATACGTCACCATCTTGGTGCCTTTGTAGGGCGCCATGTCCGCGAGCCAGCGCTTCTCCGCCGCGTCCAGCCGGGTCGTGAAATCGGCGAGGCGCTGCTGAAAAGCGGCGCGATCGTTCGGCCGCAGCTGTGAAAACTTGTCGGCAATCGACTTGGCGATCCGCTTGCCGTTTTCCGGCTCCAGCCAGTAGTGCGGGTTGCCCAGCGGGTGCACGTCGCCCATCGCGCGCGTGATCTGGCCGGTCGGGATCTCGAGGATCTGGGCGTCGAGCGAGGCGTCGAGATACCCCTCGGCGCCGGGCTGAATCTTCGAGTTGCGGCTCTGCTGGACCAGCGGCGGCAACCAGCCGATTTCGAGCTCGCGGCCGACGGCTATGAGTACGTCGGCTTTCTGGAGCTTGAGGATGAAGCTCGGCTTCGCCTCGACGAAATGCGGATCCTGATAGCCGCGCGCGAGCGCCTCGACCGAGATGCGGTCACCGCCCACTTCGCGGGCAATCGACGCGAGATCCTCAGTCGTGGCGATGACGTTGAGCTTCGACTGCGCGAAGGCCGGCGCCGAAACGTACATCAGCGCAAGCACGAGAATGACTCTTTTCATAAGTTCACTCATAACCAACAACCAACAACCAACAACTAACAACCAACAACTAAAACGGATGAGCCCCGTGTGCGCCAATCGAGAACTGGAACTGGAACAGGAATTCATTCGCGAGCTCGCCAGTGCCGTAGTTCGTCAGCCGGTATTGTCCGCGCACCTGGCTGAATTCGCTCGGCCAGTACGTCAGCGTGAACGCCCCGCCCTTGTCGATGATCGACGCGTCGTACGCGCGCGCGCTCCGATCGTAACGGGCCCCCGTGTACCAGCGACGGCCGAGCTGGTAGTCGCCAGAGACGTAGAAGCCGCTGCCACTCTGCAGCCCGTTCGGCTGATCGCGGCGGCTCCAGATGTTACTCCATGCGCCCGATGAAAGAGTGATAGATGGAACGCTGCAGCGGACGCCACCTGTAGGTGGCGTCGATGCCGTAGAGCGATGTCGTGAACGTGTTGCCGTCGGTCACGGTCGGATCCTCTGGTAGTCCGTTGTGCCCCATCGAGTACGAAAAGCCCAGGTCGAGATTGCTGTCCTCGGTGATGTCCTGGTAACCCCGCAGGTGCGCCACGTAACTGAGATCGCTCGGCCGGCTCGAGTGGTAGAGCGGGCTCTCCACGGTGCCCGAGTCACCACGGAAGACCTGCCCGGTGGCCTCCAGGAAGAACCAGGGATTGGGAATCAGCCGTGCGACTGAGATGCCGGCATCGGAGATGCCGTCCTCGCCGCCTACGAGATTGCGCGTGACGAGCGGGCGATCGGTCCACGGCAACACGTGGTTGTGAAGGGAGTTCACCTTGCCGAAGGCGGCGCGCATTTTTCCGACCTTTGTCAGCAGCCCGCCTGGAAGCTCCGTGAACGTCATGAAGCCCTCTTCGAGAGTGACGCCTTCCTCGCCGAACGAGATGAAGAAGTCCGCGCGCGCATACGGGTCCACGACGGCCTGGAACGACGCTTCCGACTCGTGCATCTCGAACGCCGGCGACGGATTCACCGGATTGTGGCCGGCCGCGCCGAGGAAGTCGCCAATCACCGCGATGTCGGGGTTGAAGACCTTCGATCCTGCCACGCCCGCACCGTACACCGGGAGCGCCCCTGCCGGACCGCCGGCCCCCGCAGCACCCGGCGGCACCTGTGCGGTCGGTTCTGCCGGGGCTGGCTCACTCGGCTGCGGTGCGGGAGCCTGCGGCGCCGGCGTCACTGATGGCTGAGGCGTCGCGGCCCCCTCGGCCCCGGCAAGCTTCTGCTCGAGCGCATTCAGCCGCTGGCCGTACTGTTCCTTCAGCGACTCGAAGTCGCGCCGCAGTTGGTCGATGTCCTGTCGCAGCGCCTGCGGCGTTTCCTGCGCCAACACAGGGGACGGGACGAGAACGACTGCCGCCACAAACACCGATACGCAGCTCCCACGGATGGCCTGCCTCACAAACACCTCCGTCTGGGCCGATGGCATGGCCCGGGCGAACGCACGTTCGCCCAACCTCTCGAAACGGTGACGTAGAAGGGCTAGGCGAACCGCGGCGGCGATCGCCCGGTCGTCCGCACGCCGAGCAGGATGCTTTCGGCGCGGACGTCGACGGGAACCGCCGAACCGGCGTCGGCGAGGTGCCAGATGCCGGTCACTGATGGCAGATCAGGATTCGAGCTGAGGACGCTCGACGTGCACGCCGTGCAGTGCTGCGGGGTCTTCAGCTCGCAGGACAGGTCGTGGTGTTCGAAGGGGGCGCAGAGCAGGAAGACGGCGTACAACGTCGCAGCCACCATGACCGACCGCCGCCCGCGGCGTCCGAGCGCCTTGAGTCTCATCCCTGCCTACCGATGATACGACGCGCTCACGGCGCCAGCAACTGGGCGGCGACGGCGGCCAGGGGCTGCAGGCCGTGGACGTCCCTGGGCAGCTGGCGGACGATCGTGCGGGGCAGGCGCGAGAAACGCCGCGTAATCTCGTCGAGGTAGTCCTTTTCCTGCGCCTTGCGAGCGTCATAGAAGCTGCCGGACAGGTCGTCGGGCAGGACGCGATTCACAATGAGTCCACCGACATCCAGCGCCGTGTCGCGAAGCGCGTCCACGGCGCGGGCCGTTTCGTCGATGGCGAGCCGCTCGGGAATCGTGACGAGCACGAATGAGGTCCGTCCGCGGTCGCGGACGTACTCGCGCAGCTCGACCAGCCGCTTGTGGCGGCGTTCGAGCGCCGACAACACCGGATCGGTGGCCGTGGCGGCATCGCGCTCGTCACCGGACTGGTGGTCGATGTCGAGCAGCGCCTTGCGGTGCCGCACTAGCGCCTCAATCCACGTCGTCATCGCCTCGGGCATGCGCAGCAGCTGCATGGTGTGGCCGGTCGGCGCCGTGTCGAAGACAATCAGGTCCCAGCGCGACCTCGTCGTGTCGTTCGCCACGATCAAGTCGATCATCCGATCGAGCATCGCGACCTCGGCGAGACCCGGCGACGCGGCGGCGAGATCGATCTGCCTTCGGGCGCGCTGCACCACCGTTGGGCTGAAGATCTTCTCGATGTCGCGCTTGACCTGCTCGATGTAGCGCGCCGACTCCTGGTCGGCGTCGATCTCCATGGCCGACAGCGTGGACGTCAGGCGTCGCGGCTCGGCGCCAATCGGCTGCTCGAAGATGTCGGCGGTCGAATGCGCCGGGTCGGTCGACACGAGCAACACGCGCCGACCCCGCTCGCTCGCCGCCAACGCGAACGCCGCCGAGCACGTCGTCTTGCCGACGCCGCCTTTCCCGCCGAAGAACACGACGCGACGGTCGAAGAGCGTCAGCAGCACGGCAGCGAGCCGAGCGGCGAGTGATCGATCCCCATCCGCTTGTGCCACACGTGAAACTGTTCGAGGAGGTACGGATAGACTTCGAGCAGGTAGAGCGTCGCCGGGTTCGGCAGCGCGGTGGCTTCCATGAAACACAGGAGCGTGAAGAGATCGTTGAGATCCGCGGTCTGCTTGCGGAGCTCCCGCTCGTAGGGGCCGAGCGCGACGCCGCGCATCATCTCGCCGAGGTGCCGACGAATCTCGACGAGATCGTCAGTCCAGCTCACTTGCCGACGATGAACCTGACCCGGAACTGAAATCCGCCGAGGCTCGTTTCGCCCTCGTCTTTCGAGATGCCGGCGTCGCCGAGAATCCCGGGGACGTAAGTGTAGTGGACGTCAGCCGACGCGCCAAACCATGGATGGAACCGGACTTCGGCGCCCCCTTCGAAGATCGCGCCGGCGTGCCGGACATCGACGGCTTCGCCATCGGGCTGAAAGTCGGACGTCTCCTCGTATCGATAGAAGCCCACGCCGGCGCCGGCGTACGGACGGATGCGTGAGCCTTTCATGAACCGGTAGCCACCGGAAAATTCAAGCGGCGTGATCGTGGCCGTCAGGGGGATGCCGGTTTTGAACGTCTGACCGGCGTTCACAAAGGCACGCTGGCCCGTCTGCTTGAAACGCGACGCACCGACGTCGAAATAGAAACGATCGTCCTCGGTGATGTTGAGGCCGCCACCGAAGAACGACCCCGATGACGTGTCGAAGACGGCTTTGAAGGTCTGGTCGGCGTCGAACGACTGCTCGGCGAACATCGCGTACGGCCGGAAGGAGAGGCCCTGTGCGTTCGCTGGCACGGCGACGAGAAACGCGAAAGCAGCTGCGGCCAGCGTCTTCATCGCGCGATGCCGAGTCCGCGAAGCGCGTTGCGCGCGTCCACGAGCCCGTAGCCGTACATGTCGTCTCGGCCAGGCGATCCCAGGTCCACGGCAAATCGCTCGAGCGCCGCCTCGACGGCCGCGGGGTCCGTGATGCCCTGCTGGATGAGCATGGCGGCGACGCCGCTGACGTGCGGCGTGGCCATCGACGTCCCGATGTAGCCGACGTAGGCGATGACATCGAACCGCGGCGCGTGGTACTGCGAAGGCGGCAGGAGATAGGTTTCGACGAAATTGAAGTCGAAGGTCTGCTGCCAGATGTACCCGTCCCGATCGAACTGTCGCTCGGATCCGCCGGGCGCCGACAGTTCAATCCAGCTGCCTGCGCTCGAATAGTACGCGTGGCATGACGGCGACGATGTGGTGCCGGTACATTTCTTGTCGCCGGCCGTGGCATTGCGATCCACGGCCGCGACGGCGACCGCGCCCTGCACGCGAGACGCGATGTCCGCGAGGACCTCCTTCGGATTGCCGTCTTCGAACTCGTTGCCGCCGGCGATGGCAATGAACACGCCCTTGCCGACGGCGTACTTGATCGCGTCCTCGACGGCGGGCGCTGTGTCGGGAGGACCGGTCCGGCCGATGCTCATGTTGATGACCTTGGCGCCGCTGTCAGCCGCGTAACGGATGCCGCGCGCCACGACGGCATCAGTCCCCACGTTGGGTGATCCGAGGATGTCGTCCCAGACGCTGTCGATGACCTTCACCGGCATCAGCTTGACGTTGAAGGCGACGCCCGCCGTACCGATCCCGTCGTTCGTCAGCTGACCGATGGTGCCGGAGACGTGCGTGCCGTGACCGTCGAAATCGAGCGGCTGGGCACCGTCCCAGATGAAGTCGTGCGGCGAAACGATGCGGCCGGGGGTGATGAGCTGCGTGGCCGCCGAATACGGAATCGTCACGTTCCCCAGCGCGGGATATTGGACGCCCTGGTCGTCGATGAACGCCGGCAGATTCGCCGTGATGGTAGCGTTCGTGTACGCGATCCCGGTGTCCAGCACGGCGACGGTGATCGTGGAACCGGCCTGCGGCTGGATGTCCCACGCCTTTTCGAGCCCAATCAACGGCAGATTCCATTGCATCGACTGATACAACGGATCGTTGGGCACGAACATCGTGTGGACGCGATAGTCGGGTTGCGCGTACTGGACCTCGGCGCGGGTGGCCAGCGCGCGCGCGACGGCCTCCGCATCCTCGTTGGCGTCCATGGTCACGATGTCGAAGTTGGCGTAGGAGGGGCGGGTGGCAATTGCGCCGCTCCGCGTCGCCGACGAAATCGCTCTCCTCCGTGCCGCGATATCCGCTTCGTCACGGAAGCGGACGATGAGGTGGCCGCGGTCGTAGCGGGTACCTGACGCGCTCATTCCGTCGCTGTGCATGACGGCGCGGATTGCATTCCGCCGCCGCGTTTCGAACGACGTCGGCGTGTGTGTGTCGTCGCCCAGGACGCCCTGGTCCACTGCCGGCAGACCGACGCCTTCGCGCAGAAGGTAGCCACTCGGTCCGGCGACCTGGGCCCGCACGCCCAGCGTCGCAAGCGCGGTCGCCGCAGCAGCGCACGACAAAACCACACGAGTTCGGAGCATCCGTGTATTCTAGCTGGTGCAAGACATCCTCATCTCGGGATCCGCGTCATGGCTGAGACACTTTTTCACAAAGTTTGGAATGCGCACGCCGTTCGACGGCTGCCGAGCGGCCAGACGCAGCTGTTCGTCGGACTGCATCTGGTTCACGAGGTCACGACGCCGCAGGCATTCGACATGCTGCGGCAGCACGGATGGGGCGTGGCCTACCCGGAGCGCACATTCGGCACGATCGATCACATCGTGCCCACCAGCGCGCAGCGTCGTCCGTTTCTGGACATGATGGCCGAGGAGATGGCCTCGTCGCTCGAGCGAAACTGCCGCGATGCCGGTATTCCTCTGTGGACGCCGGATCACGAGCAGCAGGGCATCGTGCACGTCATCGGCCCGGAGCTGGGACTCACACAGCCGGGGATGACGATTGCGTGCGGTGACAGCCACACGTCCACGCACGGCGCGCTCGGCGCCATCGCGTTCGGGATCGGCACGTCACAGGTCCGCGACGTGCTCGCTTCGCAGTGTCTGGCGCTCGATCCGTTGAAGGTCCGCCGCATCGACATCAACGGCCGATTGAATCCCGGCGTGTTCGCCAAAGACGTGATCCTCACGATCATCCGGCGACTGGGCGTCCAGGGAGGCGTCGGGTTCGCGTACCAGTACGGCGGCAGCCTGATCGATGCGATGACGATCGAGGAGCGGATGACCATCTGCAACATGTCGATCGAAGGCGGGGCGCGCGTCGGGTACGTCAACCCGGACGCGAAGACGTTCGATTTCCTGCGGGGCCGGCCGTTCGCACCGCAGGGCTCGGCGTTCGACCGCGCGGTCAGCTGGTGGAAGTCGATGGCGTCGGACGCCGGCGCGACCTACGACGACCGCGTCACGTTCGACGCCGCGTCAATCGAACCGACAGTCACATGGGGCATCAATCCAGGCCAGTCCGTCGCGGTCAACGAGCCCCTGGCGGGCGACCCGGACGACGAAGCGTTCGAGTTCATGGGATTCGCACCCGGCGCGCGCGTGACGGGAACGAAGATCGACGTCGCCTTCATCGGATCGTGCACGAACGGACGGCTGTCTGATCTCGAGGCCGCCGCGACGATCGTGCGCGGGCACCATGTCGCGCCGCACGTCAAGGCGCTGGTCGTCCCGGGGTCGCAGGCGGTCCGCAAGGCGGCGGAGTCTCGCGGACTGGATCAGGTGTTCACGGCCGCGGGCTTCGAATGGCGCGGCGCGGGCTGCTCGATGTGCCTGGGCATGAATCCGGACAAGCTCGAAGGCCGTCAGATGTGCGCGTCGTCGTCGAATCGAAACTTCAAGGGCCGCATGGGCAGTCCGACCGGACGCACGCTGCTGATGAGCCCCGCGATGGTCGCGGCAGCCGCCATCGCAGGCGAAGTTGTCGACGTCCGGACGATGCTGGAAGGAGTGCCGGCATGAGCGGTCCGACCTCCCTGGCCATCACACGCGCCAGCGGCCGGGGCCTGCCGCTGCACGGCCACGACATCGACACCGACCGGATCATGCCGGCGCGGTTCCTCAAGGCCGTGTCCTTCGACGGTCTGGAGCGTCACGTCTTCGAAGACGATCGCGCGGCCGACCTCGGGCATCCATTCAACGACCCGCGTTACGCGGGCGCCGCAGTACTCATCGTGAACGCGAATTTCGGCTGCGGCTCGTCGCGCGAGCACGCCCCCCAGGGACTCTTCCGCTGGGGCATCAAGGCCATCGTCGGCGAGTCGTACTCCGAGATTTTCCGCGGTAACGCGACGATGATGGGGCTCCCCTGCCTGACGGCGGATCGCGCGCAGATCGAAGCGCTGCAGACGCTCGTCGAATCGGGACCGCAGACGGTCATCGACGTGGACATGCTGTCCGGCATCATCATCGCCGGCGACTTGCGGTTCCATGCGGCCCTGCCGGCGGCGCTGCGGGATGCGTTCGCGTCGGGCCAGTGGAATCCGACGGCGATGCTCCTCGAGCGGTACGACGAGGTCCGGGCCGTCGCGGCGACACTGCCGTACATCAAGGGTTTCTAGTCGGCTACGCGCCCGCGTTTTCTTCGGCGACGCCGAGGAACGCGTCGCTCGCGTGCGAACGGTGCGTCCGGCGGCAGACGATCATCACCTGACGCTTGCGTGACACGCCGCCGACCGGGACCGCGACCAGCCGTCCGCTCGCGATCTCCGTAATGGCGCACCGGCGCGGCAGCATGGCCACGCCGAGCTTCATCTCCACCGCGCGCTTGATGCCGTCGAGGCTGGGCAGCGAGATCACCATCCTGAGCGGCACGTGGCGCGACTCGAAGAGTCGCAGCACGCGCTCGCGCGCCGGCGAGGGATCGTTGTGCGCAACGACCGGCTCCTTGGCGACGTCCTCCATCTGCACCTGTCGACGTTTCGCGAGTTCGTGCGACGGCGGCACGAGCAGGACGAGTTCGTCAGTGCCGATCGGCACGACGAGCAGGCCTTCCTCCGCCGGATGAAACGTCAGCGCGCCGAAGTCGAGGCTGCCCTGCTGGACCTCGACCGCAATCTGACGCGCCGGCACGCGACGGACGTCGATCGCGATGTCGGGGTAGCGCTGGCGAAAGCGCGCCATGAGCGGCAACAGCGTGTGAACCGCGGCCTCGTTCGCGCCGATGAGAACCCGTCCGCGCCGGAGGTCGCGCAGCTCCCTGACCGCGGATTCCGCTTCCTCGGCCAGGCGCACGAGGCGCTGCCCGTAGTTCTGGAGCGTCCGCCCGGCCTCGGTCAGCGTGCCCGTTTTCGACGACCGGTCGAACAACTGTTCGCCCAGTTCGAGTTCCAGGCGCCGGACGGCCTGACTCACGGCCGGCTGCGTCCGGTGCACTTTGGCGGCGGCGCGCGAAAAACTGCGCTCGTGGGCGACGGCGAGGAAGATGCGCAGCGCGCTGAGGTCCATAATTAGACGTTATTTTAGCGTAACTTTTATCACTTTGACTTCTACCACGAGAGGCCGTTACAACACTTGTCATGGCTACTCCTGGACGCATTACGGTGTTCGATACCACGCTCCGCGACGGGGAACAGGCGCCGGGCTTCTCGCTCGACGTGCCGGCGAAGCTGTCGATGGCCCGGGCGCTCGACGCGCTCGGCGTGGACATCATCGAGGCGGGATTCCCGATCGCGTCGCCGGCGGATTCGGAGGCCGTGCGGCAGATTGCGGCGTTGGTCCGGCGCCCGGTGATCGCGGCGCTCGCGCGCACGCGAAAAGTCGACATCGAGGAAGCCGGCCGCGCGCTCGCCCCGGCGGACCGTTCGCGAATTCACACGTTCCTCGCCACCTCCGACCTGCACCTCGAAGCCAAGCTGCGAATGTCGCGCGAGGAATGCCTCGCGTCAGCGGTTGACGCCATCAAGCTCGCCCGGCGCTTCACCGACGACGTGGAGTTTTCGGCGGAGGATGCGACGCGCAGCGATCGCGACTTCCTGTGCCGCGTGATTGAGGCGGTCATCGCCGCCGGCTGCACGACCGTCAACCTGCCGGACACGGTCGGCTACGCGACGCCGGACGAGCTGCGCGAGTTCTTCCGGGACGTCATCGGCCGCGTCCCGAACGCCGACCGCGCGGTCTTCAGCACACACTGCCACGACGATCTCGGACTCGCCGTCGCCAACAGCCTCGCGGCCATTCAGGGCGGCGTGCGGCAGGTGGAGTGCACCATCAACGGCATCGGCGAGCGCGCGGGCAATGCGTCACTCGAAGAGCTGGTGATGGCGCTGCGCGTCCGTCAGGACCGGTTGCCGTACGACACGGCCATCCACGCGCCGGGGCTCTTCGAGGCCAGCCAGCTGCTCTCGTCCCTGACGACAGAGCCCGTCCAGGCCAACAAGGCCATCGTCGGCCGCAACGCGTTCGCGCACGAGGCCGGCATTCACCAGGACGGCGTGCTCAAGGACACGCGCACGTACGAGATCATGCGGCCCGAAGACGTCGGACAGTCGGCCGCGTCCCGGCTCGTGCTGGGGCGCCACTCCGGGCGCCACGCCGTCCAGCGCCGGTGCGAAGCCCTGGGGCTGACGCTCTCGACCGCCGACCTCGATCTCGTCTACCGTGCGGTCATCGCGCTCGGCGAGCACCGCAAGGTCATCGGCGACGGCGATCTCCGCCGCATCGTCGAACGCGTGCAGTCGCCGCAGGCGGCCGCGTCGCTCGCGTCGGCCACCGCGCACGTCGAAGCGGTGGGGTACGGACACGGCGTGTAACAAGAATGGTGTATTGCAGAGGGCACATTGCAGATTTCAGATTGGATTGAGGATTGAGGATTGCCGCGGCTTGATTCATCAACCAATATCCAATCTGCTTTCGATCTGCATTCTGCAATCTGAATTCTGCAATTCGCGAAGTAAGATGGCCGGGTGATTCCGCTTCGCGACGTCATCCCTTCTCGCACCACTCCCTACATCACCGTCACGATCATCCTGCTGAACGCGCTGGCATGGCTGTACGAAGTCAACCTGTCCGAGCGCGCGCTCAATCACTTCCTGTTCATCTACGGCATGGTCCCGGCGGCGTTCAGCCCGGCGACACTCGTGACCTCGATGTTCCTCCACGGCAGCTGGTCGCACGTTATCGGCAATATGTGGTACCTGTGGATCTTTGGCGACAACGTGGAAGACCGCGTCGGCCATGGGCGTTTCATCGTCTTCTACCTGCTGTGCGGTATCGCCGCGGGGCTCGGACAGCTCGCGATGACTCCCGATTCGTCGCTGCCGACGGTCGGCGCGAGCGGGGCGATCGCGGGCGTGATGGGCGCGTATTTCGTGCTCTACCCGAAATCGCGGGTCCTGACGCTGATTCCGTGGATCTTCATCCAGGTCGTCGAACTGCCGTCGACGGTCCTGCTCGGCTTCTGGTTCCTGATGCAGCTGCTCAACGCCGGCGCAATTGCCGCGACCGCGAGCACGCGGGGCAGCGGCGGCGTGGCGTTCGCCGCTCACGTCGCGGGATTCGTCGTCGGCGCCGCCGCCATCTTCGTCTTCAGGCGGAGAGACCGGGACTACTGGGATAGCGCCGGGTACTACTCGTCGTGATTCGGGATTCGGGATTCGGGATTTTGCGACTACGGATTTGAGATTTGACGTCGTTCAAGCCTGAGTCCTGAGACTTGAGACCTGAGAGTTGAAAATTTTCAGGATTTTGTTTTGAGCTGCAGCGAGACGCGCGCGAGCTCCGTGAGAATCGCTTCGAGCTCCATGGCGTACTGATCCGGCGAGAGCGATTCCTTCCGCGCCTTCAATTCTTCGAGTGCCGCCTCGAGCGCCGCGCGACGTCTGACGAGCCCGGCCAGCGCGGCGTCACTCGGTAACTCCAGCGCGGGTTCCGGCTCGAGGTAGGTGATGCGCGCGACGGCGCCGTCCACACCAGGCGCCTGGGCTTCGCGGCCGACGCCCGCGCCCGTGTCGTCGATGAGCGGCCGCTCGGTCGGCAGCTCGCCTTTCTGCTCGAACCACTGTCTGACCGCGGCGCTCGCGTATTGGAAGGCTTCCCAGATCGACACGCGGCCGCTCTTGTCCGTGTCCGCCGTCTCGTCGTCGAACGCCTTGATGAAGAATTCGGGGAAGACGGTCTCGAACTGCTGGGCAGCCGAGTCGGTCGCCGTCAGGACGACGCGTCCGCGCGCGGCAATCTTGTGGAGAAAGGGGAAGCTGCCGCCCGTCGTGTCGACGAAGACCAGGCGGCCGGGAATCGGCTTGATGAGATCCGCCCACTCGGACGCGCTTAAGTCCGGGCCGACGAGGTTGAACTTGGCGTCTTCCCCGCTCCCGTCAGCCAGCGTGCCATGGCCGATCAGAAAGACCAGGAGCTGGTCGTCCTTCGTCATCCGTTTGCCAAGGCCCGCGAACACGCGCTGAACGTTTTCGCGGGTCGCCTTCTGCACGTCCCTGTTTTCCTGCTCGGCGAGCACGAGGAGATGGTCGCCCGTGTATCCGAACGAGTCGCGCAGGGTCGCCGTGAACATCGCGCGCAGCTGCGCGTATTTTGTCGCGTACGCCTCGCCGCCCGACGCGCCGGTGATGACGACGGCGAACCGATCTCCCGCCGCGGCCGCCGTGCTGCCGACCAGGGAGAGGGTCATGAGGATGCCGCAGACTCGAGAGGCGCTCACCTGAGCCCCCACCGCCGACGCAGCGCCCATTCCAGAGATAACAGGATCACGATGAGGGCGAATGCCCAGGGCTCGTGCCAGAGATCCCGGCGCTCGGCCTGGACGTTGGTGGGCGTCGCCGACTGCAGCCACGACGTCAGCTGCGCCACCTCGGTGGGCCGCACGTAGCGTCCGCCGGTCGCCCGCGCGATTCGGCGCAACGTTCCTTCGTTCAATCGCGGATCCGCGAATTCACGGTCGCCGCCGCCGACGTAGAACCAGCGATCCGCGGAGCCCAGGGACTCGGCGCCGCGTCTGGCTTCCGCGTGGACGCGGTACAAGCCGGCACGATCGGGCGCCAACGGCGCCGCGAATCGGCCGTTGTCGGCACGTCGGATCTTCAGCGGAGTCGATTCGCCTCCCGGCATCGTCAGCACGGCTTCGACGTTGGCGTCCCGGACCGGACCGAACGACGCATCGCGCGCATCGATGTCTACGTTCGCCAGGTCACCGGGCTCCAGGGTATCGGGCACGGCGACGGCGACCGGGTCCGGCGAATCCACGGAAAGCCATCGCGCCGCCTGCCGCCAGAAGACGTCGTACGCGCGGTCCGACGAGGCGACCATCATCTTCCAGCGCCACGACGCTTCGCCCGCGAACACCATCGACCGACCCTGACCGTACCGCTGCACCGCGACCACCGGAAACACCGCGCCGCCGGGCGCCGTGGTCATCGCCAGGATTTTCGCCCCCGGACGAGGGCCACCGAGCGGCGCGCTCGCGGCCAGCGCGGGCAGTTTCGCCCAGGCGTCACGGATGTCATCCAGTCCTGCCCCCAGGCGCATGACGGGATGCGTTTCTCCATCGGCAGTCAGCGACATCTTGTTGTGCGAGCCGATGAGGTCCGCCGGCGCGGAAGTCCTGACGACGCCGCCGCGACGATCGTTCAGGTCGACGGGCAGCACTTCCTCGAGCGGGGTGCCCGAGAGTCCCCGCTGCGCGAACGTTCGTCCTCCCATGACCAGCAGTCCGCCGCCGCGCTCGCCCACGAAATCCGCCGCAAGCGCGAGCTGCGCGCGGCTGAAGTACTCGCCTTCGACGTTGGCGATGACGAGCGCGTCGTAGCCAAAGAGTTGATCGCGACGCACGGGAAATCCCGATGTGAGCGCCGTCGCACGCCCCGAGCCGGCCTGCACGAAGTAGGTATCCGCGCCCTCGCCGTTCTTGCCCTTGCGCGTGACCACGTCGACTTCGAGGCTCGGGTCGCCGGCCCAGGTTCGCGTGAGGAAGCTGTGCTCGAATCCCGGTGCGCCCTCGACGACGAGCAGGCGGCGTTTCCGGCCGGCTGGACTGACGAGCACGCTGCGGGCGTTGTTTTCCGTGACAGTTTCGCCGTCGAGCGCCGGAATCTCGGCCGTGTACACCGTTGCGTTCAGCGGTTCGGGCGCGAGTGTGAACACCTCGTCGACCGGCGATCCGTCCGCAGGCGGCACCACGCGGCGCGTCTCGACGACGCGTCCGTTGGCGAGGATTCGGACGGGAAACGGCGCGCGGCCGAATCCGTAGCTGACCGCGGAGACGTGCAGATCGATCGACGAGCGATCGATGCGCGGGTCGCCGGCGGTCACGCCGAGAATTTCGCGATCGTGCAGGCCGTCTGCCGAGCCCATCCCGACGGCAAACACCGGCGGACCTTCCTGCGACGACGTCTGCGCATCGGGACCATCCGCCCCGGTATCGCCCCCATCGGTCAGGATCACGACGCCGGCGACGCGCTGACCGCGATACCGATCGCGGATGGCCGCGAGGGCGCCCGAGAGATCGGTTCGGCGGGCGTTCGCGCCAAGCCGGTCGATGGCGGATGCATCGATAGAGTCAAGCCGCTCGCCGACGCTGAACATCTCGGTCGTGAAGTGCTGGTTCAGGTTCGGCAGCAGGTCGCCTCTCAGCAGAGACGTCGCGCGCGCCAGCCTCGATACGCCGTCCGCATCGGCGATGCGCATGCTGCGGGACACGTCCACGAGGATCGGGACGATGGCGTCACGCGATCCCGTGGGCGGAAGGACGGCGATCGGACGAAAGAGGAACAGAACCAGCGTGGTCAGGACGAGAACGCGGAGCGCCACAAGGACGCCGCGCTGTCGCGCCGTGAGCGGCGCCAGCGGCCGTCGATACTCCACGAACGCCGCGGCCGCGATACCCGCCACGAGCAGAACCGCGAGCCACCAGGGCAGCGAGTACGCGAGGCGCATCAGCCGCCCTTCTTCTTCGCAGCGATGGCCTTGAAGTAGTCGTCGACCTGCTTCTGATACTCGGCCGGCGCCTTGTCGTCCGCACCGGCGGCCAGCCGCTCTTTCGACTCGCGCGCCTGCAGCTTCTTCGACAACGTCGACTGGGCGTTCTCGAGCGCCAGCGTCGCCTGACGCCGCAGATCTTCCCACCTGGCGAAGTCCTGTTTGAACGCCTCCGTTCCCGGCGCGGACGTCGTCAGGCCCTGACCTTCGAAGGTGAATCCCATGCCGCCGCGGCTGAAGTTGGGATCCTCGCGGCGCAGCTGTTCCATCAGATCGCGCGTTTCCTGCATCGCGCGCTGGGCGTCTTCGCGGAGACGCGCGGCGTCGGTCCCGGTACCCCCGCCGCCACCGCTCTGCCCTTCGCCCGCGCGACCGGTTTCTCCGGGCGTCCTGGCGTCGCTCGCCCCCCGCGCCGTGCCAGGACCCTGCTGACCACGGCCATCACGGCCGGCGCCGCCCGGCGCTCCCTGCGACCCAAGGCGCTTCATCTGCTCGGAGAGCTGATTGAGGCGCTCCTGGAGCTCCTGCGTGCGGGCCAGCTGTGATGACAGCTTCCCGGATTCGCCGTCCTTCGATCCGCCGCCAGCGGACGCGAGTCGATCCGCGGTCTTGTCAAGCGCACGCGCAGCGTCGAGTTGCGCCCCCACCTGGCCTCGCGCTTCCTCGAGGGTGGGCGACTGACCGGGCGGCGCGGTGTTGCCGCGCGCGGTGCCGGGGCCGCGGTCGGCCGCAGCGCGCATCGCGTCGGCCGACTTCTGCATGCGATCCGGGACACCCTGCCGCTCGAGCTCCTTGCCCGCCTCGGCGCTTTGTCCGAGCTGCTTCAGCGACTCCTGGAGCCTGCGGGCCCGATCGGCCAACCGTTCTTCTTCGCCGGCCAGGCGACGCACGGCGTCCTTGCCGCCGTTGTCGGCAGCCGCCTTGCCGAGTTCGGACGCGACCTGGCGTTGCGCATCCGCCAGCTGCCGTGCCTCGAGCTGCATGTCGCCCACGGCTCGACGCCGCTCGTCCGGCTGATTCGACTGCATCTGCCGCTCGAGATTGCGGAGTGTTTCGAGCGCGCGACCCGCCGCCGCAGAGGGCTGCCCCGGTTGATTCGGGTCCTGCCGCCGCAAGTCGTTGGTTGCACTTCGCATGGCTTCGGACACGTCGCGCATCTGCTGGCCGGCCTGACCAGCCTGCGAACTCTGCGAGCCCTGCGCACTCTGCGAACCTTGCGCACTCTGCGAACCTTGCGCACTCTGCGAACCTTGCGCACTCTGCGAACCTTGCGAACTCCGCGAACCTTGCGAACTCTGCGAACCTTGCGAACTCCGCGAACCTTGCGAACTCTGCGAACCTTGTGTCTGCATCTGCCGCGTAAGATCCTCGGCGCGCTGGCGAAGCTCCGACTGCTCCCGCGTCAGCTTCTCGAGCTCCCGTTTCAGTTCCTCCGCCGACATCAGCGGCCGATTGCGCGCGAGCTCCTGCTGACGCTTCAGCAGTTCGTCCTGGCGCCTCGCCAGCTCGCGCACCTTGTCGAGCGCGCTCTGTTCGCCGTCCTTGCGCTCCTCGGCGCTGGACCGCGTCTCGTAGTTGGTCTGCTGCTGCTTCTGGAGTTCCTTGTCGAACAGCGTGGACAGGTCGTAGTTGCTCCGATTGCTGCCTGCGCCGCTTCCCGCCTGCTGGCGGACCACGTCGCGCTTCTTGACATCGGCCTGGGCCTTCAGGAGGTGATTGAGCGCCTCCATCTCGGGACCGCGCGCGTCCGCAGTGCTGAGCGCGTCGAGCGACGTCACGGCCCGCGTCATCGCTTCGGCCGCCGCCGTCATCTCATCCTCTTCGGGCATGGTCTGGCCGGCCCGAAGCGGTTCCGGTTGCGGAGGGCCGCCGCGTCCGCGCTGCGGCGCACGCCGGCGAGGATCGCGCATCGTCGATTCGCGGAACGACGACGACGCCTGCTCCACCCGCGTCTTGAGTTCGGACTCGGCGCGCGAGACGGACTTGATGTCCTGCTCGGACTTGGCGCCTTTCGACGCCTGCGCCCGCCGGTCGAGCTTCCACGTCGCGACGATGATCTCTTTCTGCGCGACGACCAGGTCGTCGAGCGAGCCGCGGCCGCCGCCGCCGGCCGCGGCGGTCTGACTCTGAGCGACGGCGAACTGTTGCTCGTACGGTTTGATCTCGAGGAAAAAGATGTCGCTCCGCGCCTCGTTCGAGCGGGTGCCGCGCGTGAGGTCGCGGGCGCGCACGTAGTACGACACGAAATCGCCCGGTGCGACATCCAGATCTTCCAGGTACAGCATGTGGCGGCCGCTGACTGTCGTCTCCTTGCGCGGGATCGTGAGCGGAACGGTCTTTTCTTCCTCGCCGCGTATCGAGTAGACGAGATCCAGCCGATCGATCCCGTAGTCGTCGTCCGCCTGCGCCTCGATTTCGACTTCCTCGAGCCGTGTGACGGATCGGTCGGCCGCGGGTTTGGTGACCCGGACATCCGGCGGACGATCCTCGAGGAGCCGTATGAAATATTCGGTATCGCCCGGGTTGGACAAGCCCTCACGGTCGGTCAGCGCGACGCGATACGAATTGTCCTGCGCGACCTTCAGCGACGCCGACCACGTACCGGGCGCTTCTTCGGTCAGCGGCACCGGCCGTCCACTCGCGAGAGCCATCTCTCCTTTGGCGGCTGGCTGATCGGTCGTGACGTGCAGGCGCACGTCCGTGCCGGCCGGAGCGTAGATGTCGCCGCTGTCGGTCTCGCTGCGCGGCGGCAGATTCAGCGCGGATGGATAGACGTAGTCCACGTCGATTCGGGCGACGCGCGGCGGCCTGACCGCTGTGATTTCGTACGTGGGAGAAACGACGGCGCCGGCGGCGACGCGGTACCTGAACGACGTCCAGACGGCGTCCAGTGCGGTGCTGAAGGATCCAGGTTGACCGGTCGCCATCGCCGCGGCGCGCCAGTCCCCGCCGTTGGCCACCTGCAGCTCGGCCGACACGGGCGCGCTGTTGCCGACCAGGCGCGCTTCGATCACGAGCGCGGACCCGGCTCTGACTCGCTGGTTCCCGGGGGTGACCTCGAGGGCGACCCTCGCCGGGAACAGCGTCAGCGAGGCCGCGTCGAACGCCTGTCGCGCGACGTGACGCGACGAGACCAGCAGCAGACCCGCGGCCAGCGCCGCCGCCACGGCCTGGAACCCCAATCGGCGCACGGCCTCGGCCGGAATAATCTCCTCGACGCCGACACCCTCGAGCCGTCGGGCAGCGTCGGCAACCATCACGCTCGCGAGCCCTGGCGGAGCCGGAAGAGACGCCGGCTGGGTGGCGACGTCCACCGCGCTGACGAGCCGATCCTCGAGCGACGGTGCGCGCTCTTCGATGAATCGCGCGACGCGCCGATCGTCGGGCGCCTGGCGCAGCGGCTGGACTCCCCACCACACCACCGCGAGGAGCGCCCCGGTGGTGAGGATTCCGATCATCGCGAGTGCAGTCGGCGACGCCTGGACGAAGCGTGACGCGAGCAGCGCAACCAGAACGATCAGTGAGGACGCGAGCGACACGCGGACGGTGACGTAGAAGCCCCTCAACGTCCGCCACCGGCGACGAACACGATCGAGCAGCGCGCGGATCAATCCGTAGCTTTCCATCTCTATCTCAGTATCTATTCCTCACGCTCGGCCGAAGCCTTCGCGCAATCATGAAGTCTTTCCCGCGACGATGCCCTCCACCGCCAACGCGACGATCATGAGCGCAAGCGCGTACTGCCACAAGTGCTGATCGTCTTCGCGCTGCCGGTCCTCGATTCGCGCGGTCGCGGACGCCGACCCTTTCAGCCGGGTGATGGCGCCCTGAAATTCCTCCGCCGACAGACGCCCCGGATCGCTTTCCCTCGGGTCAACGTTGACCGTGACGCGGCGCGGGTTCGACCCCGCCGGGGCCGTCACGCTGTGGACGCCAGGCCGTCGCGGGACCCCTGCGGGCGCGGCGCCGACGAGGTAGTCCGAGGCGATCCTGTGCCCGCTCGCGAGATAGCGTACGGTCTCGTGCAGGAAGGGCACGAAGCTGGCGTGCAGCGGAAAATCGTTCCACTGATTATTGAGATCCGAAGCCAGGACGAGCGCGCGGCCGTCCCCGGCTGGGCACTCGAGCAGCGCGTTCCCCCCGGTCGTGAAACGCGCCAGCGTCTGGCAGCCGGCGCCGTCGATGCGAGCCGCCTCCCGAAAGCGCACGAGGCCGAGCGTCGCCGAGTTACCGGGAAACGGTCGGAAGATCGGATGACGCAGGTCAGACGGCGCAAGCGTGCCGGCGTTTTTCTTCACGGTCGGATTCACGATCTTGAGCGACGTGGCCCGGCCCAGAACATCGGCCGCGACCTCGCCGTCAACCTCGGGTCCCGCGGCCACCAGCAGCCCGCCGCCGGTCTGCACGTACGCCGACAGCAGCTCGCGACCACGACGCTCGAGACCCCGCGTCGACACGAGAACAATGGCGGCGCGTCCGGACAGCCGATCGTCGACATTTGACGGTGCGCCGGTCGTCGCCGTGTCTGACGACAGCTGCGCGCCGCTCATCGCCATGACGTCGTACCCACGGCCGCCTGCCTGGCCGACGCCGAGTGCGTGCTCGAGATAGTAGGCGTCTCGCGACAGGTTGCCGCTGCCGCCGACGACGAGCACGCTCGGCCGAGTCGAGCCTGAAAGCACGGCGTACCGAATGTTATCGGCCGACAGGCCCTCCGAGTCGTCAACGGAGACGGCGGCCACGTCACCGCGGGGCGTTGCGGCAAACGTCACGTCACCGCTCTGGTTCGGCCCGAGCGCGGCGGTCGCCTCGCCGGCTGCGCGGCCGTCGATCGTCAAGCGGGCGCGGATGTCGCGCGTCTGCGCGCTCGCATTGCGAACGGTGGCCACGACACGGTCGGCGAGCGGACGCACCGCGATGACGGCGGCGTTCGATGGCACGGGGCCGACGTCGGCGAGCTCGATCTGGACGTTTTCCGGAATCGCCACGCGATCGCCCGCGTCCCAGCCGGTCTCCTGAAGATCCGTGACCAGCACAATCGTGCATCGGGCGGACGATTCGCCGCCGGCGCCTGCAATCGCCTGCACGGCGGCCGACAGCCCGGCGCGGTAGCGGGTTGCCCCAGACCCCGGCGCGGCCCGATCGATCGCCGACGTCGCGAGCAGGCGGTCCGAGGATGGCCTCACGAGCACGTCACCATCGTCGGCGAACGCGACCACGGCGATGCGGTCAGCGGCCGGCGCGCGCCCGATGGCGTCTTTGGCGAGCTGCCGGGCGCGATCGAAGCGCCCCGGCGCATCCATGCTGTAGGAAGTGTCCAGCGCGATGACCGTCACGCCCGACCGGCCGAGAGCCGCGCCGGACGCGACGAACGGACGCGCGAACGCGATCGCCAGCAGAACGAACGTCGCGACCCGGAGTGCGAGCAGGAGGAGCTCGCGGAGACGATGCTTCTGGGTGTCCTCGACGGGCGCGCGGCGCAGCAGCCTCACGGCACCGAACTTCACGCGCTGCTCGGGTTCGCGTTTGAGCAGGTGCAGGACGATCGGCACGACGGCCGCAAGCGACCCGACGAGGAAGAGGGGCGACAGGAAGGTCACAGCGCCCTCGCGCGCGTGGATAGATATGCCATGAGCGCCAGCTCGAGCGGATGTGAAGTCCGGAGCAGCTGGTAGTCGATGCCGGCGCCGCCGAGCTCCCGGCGATAGCGGTCGATGAGCGCGGCCATCTCCTTGACGTAGTGCGATCGCACCGCGCCCGGAACCGCCGACACTTCCTCGCTCGTCTCGAGGTCCTCGAAGCGCGTCACGCGTTCGAAGGGGAAATCGATCTCGTCCGGATCCAGGACGTGAAAGACGATGACGTCCGTTCCGCGAAACTGAAAGTGCTTGAGCCCGCGAATGACCTCTTCCGGATCGTCGAGCAGATCGGAGATGAGGACGACCATGCCGCGCTTGCTCAGGGAATCCGCGAGCTGGTGCAGCGGCTTCGAGACGTTCGTCGTCCGACCGGGGCTGAGACGGTCGAGCGTCAGGAGCATGGCGCGCAGGTGGCCGGTGCGCGAGCTCGAGGGCAGCATCGACACGATACTCTCGTCGAAGGCGGTGAGGCCGACGGCATCGCGCTGGCGGGTCATCAGGTACGCCAGCGACGCCGCCAGGCACGCGGCGTATTCGAACTTGCTCATCCCGTGATGACCGCCGTAGGCCATCGATCCGCTGACGTCGATCATCAGGTGGCAGTCGAGGTTGGTCTCCTCCTCGAACTTCTTGACGTAGAACCGATCGCTCCGCGCGTACACCTTCCAGTCGATCGTCGAAAGGTCGTCGCCGTGGATGTATTGCCGGTACTCGGCGAATTCGACGCTGAACCCCTTGAACGGACTGCGGTGGAGCCCGGACAGGAAGCCCTCGACGATCGTCCGGGCCTTGAGCTCGAGCGTCCCCAGGCGCGCGACGACCGCCGGATCCAGGAACGGGCGGTCATGCGCGGTCCAGGGCATCGTCTACATCCCGCTCTTGGGGACCGGCACCGTGTCGAGCAGCCGATCGATGATCGCGTCCGAGTTGATGCGTTCGGATTCGGCGTAGAAGTTGGTCATCACGCGGTGCCGGAGAATAGGCTTCGCCAGGGCCTGAATGTCTTTGATCGACACGTGATACCGCCCGTGCATCAGCGCGCGCGCTTTCGCGCCGCGGACGAGGGCCTGTGATCCGCGGAGGCCGGATCCCCATTTGACCCACTTGTCCACGTAGTCGGGCGCGCCGGAGGCGCCGGGGCGCGATGCGCTGACCAAGCGCACGGTGTAGCGCGCGATGTCTTCGGCAATCACCACCTGTCGCGCCAGCTCCTGAAACTGCAGCACGTCGGCGCCGTTCAACACCCGATCGGGCGTCGGCCGATCCGCCCCCGTCGTCTGGGTGACGACCGTGACTTCGTCGTCTTCGCTCAGGTAGCGGATGACCACGTTGAACATGAAGCGATCGAGCTGCGCCTCGGGGAGCGGATACGTGCCTTCCAGCTCGATCGGGTTCTGCGTCGCCAGGACGAAGAACGGCCGCTCGAGCGGATAGGTTCGGCCGGCCGCAGTGACGTGATACTCCTGCATCGCTTCGAGCAGCGCGGCCTGTGTTTTCGGGGGCGTGCGGTTGATCTCGTCGGCAAGGATGATCTGCGCGAACACCGGCCCCTTCACGAAGCGCAGGCGACGCGAGCCTTGCTCCTCATCGAGGATCTCGGTCCCGGTGATGTCCGACGGCATCAGATCGGGCGTGAACTGAATCCGCTTGAAATCGAGATCCAGGATGTCGGCCAGCGTCTTGATGAGCAGCGTCTTCGCCAGCCCCGGCACGCCCGTGATGAGCACGTGTCCTCCGGTGAAGAGCGCGATGAGCACCTGCTCGACGACCTCGTCCTGGCCGACGATGACCTTGCGAAGCTCGTTCAGAATACGTTCACGTCCACCGGCGACCTTCTCGGCGCTGGCGGTGGCAACCGACGAATCCATGTCCATCCTTTGGTGTCCCTGCAAAGTGAGTTGCGTAGGGCTGAGGGCGCAGGGCTACGGGCTTATCGCCTCAGCCTCGTTCTCAGCCCTCACCCTTCATCCCTTAGCCCTACACCGAGTCAGTTTGCACCGCTCCTAATGCGTGAGGGCGTAGACGATCTCGTTGATCCCCATCCGGTACGCCAGCGCGGTGTATTTGATGTAGCCGGGATAGTCCGCCGCGTTGGACCACTCCCAGCCGTCGCCCATGTCGGTATTGAAGTTGATGAACATCATCGGCCGGCCGGTGTCGTCGAGCATCGTGCGCAGGTGCGGCACGACGCCGCCCTTCTCCCACGAACGGCCCGCCAGAAACGATCCGAGACCCGCGACCTGTGGGAACCCGTCGAGCCGGTAGAACGCGCTGAAGACCGGGTGGTCCCTGGGAACCTCGACGATCTCCCGATCCGGAAACAGACGCTTCATCTCGCGCGCGAACGCGTCCCACTCGAACTGGCCGTGGAAGTCGTCCATCATCGCGAAGCCGCCCCGCAGGAAGAACTCGCGGAGCACCACGAGGTCACCGTCCGTCAGCCTCATGCTGCTCGGCTCGACGAAATAGATCCACGGATACTCGAAGAGTCGCTTGTCGTCGAGCGTCAGCAGAATCGGATCCTCGACCTGAATCGCCGTCGCCGTCTTGACGCGTCGCGACAGGTTCTGCTCGGCGGCGGGCGCGTCGATGCCCCACGGCTCGCCGTAAAAATCCTGAGGGATCCGCGTGCCCTCATTGACGAAGTGATACTTGATTCTGACGAAGCGCCACTGGAGGCCGGCGAACCGGTTGTCGGCGCCCGAGGGAAGCTGCGCGTCCAGGCTCGGCTGCAGGACCGGGACGAGCGTGGCAACGACGGCGACGAGCGCCGCGACCCGGAGCCGTCCGATCATGGCTGGTTGTCCACCAGCTTCAGCAGCAGCTCCTGCGCGCGCTCGTAGGTCGGCGCAATCTCGAGCGCCGCCAGCGTCTGCTTCTTCGCGTCCGCTTTCCTGCCGCTCTTGAAATAGCTCTCGGCCAGCTCCGTGTACGCGAGCGCGCGATCGACCGGATTGAGCGCGATGACCGCCCGGAACTCGCGCGTTGCCGACTCGGGGTCGTTGCGCTGCATCGCCATGCGCCCCAGCGCCGCGTGGGCCGCGGCATCGAATGGGTCGATGGCCGCAATACGCTGGTACACCGGCTGCAGCTTCGCGGGTGCCGCGGCTTCGTCCTGCCTGAGGAGATCGACGAGCTGACGGGCGGCTTCGACATTGTCGAAATCGTTGGCAACGAGCGCGGTCAGCTCCGCGATGGCCCTCGGCCGGTCTTTCTTCTCGAGTGCCATCGCCGCCATCTCTTCGTGCGGGCTGCCCTTCCCGCGCGCGACCGGGATGAGCGCGGCGGCGCGCTCGAACGCCTGCATCGCATCGTCGGTCCGTCCGGCCTTCCGGAGCGCCCGGCCGTAAGCGACCTGAACCGGATAACTGCGCGGGTTGTCCGAAGCGAGTTTCTGAAGCGCTTCAAGCGGCGCCTTCAGGAGATCGCCGTCACCGGGCACGCCGTCGGGAACCGTCAGGGCCCGCCGCATCGACCCGAACGTCCGCTCCACGCTGTCGTCAAAGCCTGCCTGCATCGACTCGAAGTTCGTATTGAGCGCGGCCTTGAGCGCCGCGTCGGTGTCGACGCCCTGGGCGTACGCGCGAACGAGCTTGCGCAAACCGTCTTCCCCGTAAGCCGTCACAATGTGATCGACGACGAGCGAGGCTTCAAAGTACGCGAGCGAGATCGTGGCGGGATTCTGGAACGCGCCGTTCAGGTCCTTGAGCTTCAGCGTCTCGCCGCGGTTCAGCATGCTCGCGAATTCGACGTCCATCTCGCGGCCCCACTCGGGCCGGGCGCGCTTCTCCTCGTAGACGGAAATCCCTTCGGTCAGCCAGCGCGGGATCCGCTGGTTGGACATCTGGATCGTGATGACGTGCGCGAGCTCGTGCCAGAGCGTCGCTTCCCACTGGAATTCGCCGGGCGGTCGCGCGCGGGGCGAATCCATCGTGACCACGCGGCCGAAGCAGGCGCCAAGCGCGCCGATCATGCCGGGCAGGCCGAGGTTTCTGACCGCGAAGTCGTCGTGCTTGGGAAAGATCTCGATGAGAATCGGGCCTTTCGGTGTGAATTGATAGCGGGCCGACAGCGTCGAGAGCGCCTGATGCGCGAGCGGAATGGCGTAGTCCTGGAGGACCGGCGCCTCGTCCTTGCTCATCCGCATGATGAGGTCGCCGTCGCGAACCGTGACGAACGTGTCGAGCGTATCGAGCATCCGCAACAGGTTCAGCGTGACGACGTCGTACGGATCGGACTTGAACGAGGCTTCAAGGGCATTCCGTGCGCCGGGCTCGTCGCCGGTTCGCAGCAGATGCATGCCGAGATCGGCCTGCGAGCGCGGGTTCGCCGGGTCGAGCGTGAGCGCCCGGCGCGTCAGCGCCACGGCTTCATCGAAGCGATAGTTGCGTGCCGCCAGTTCGCCGGCTCGCCGGTACACATCTCCGTATCGCGGCGAAATTGCCAGCGCCTTCGCCGTTTCGGCTTCAAATGCGGCGGCGTTGTCCTGGACGTATTCGAGGGCCGCGAGCAGCGCTCGGGCGTCGAGACTCGAAGGGTTCGTGGCCAGCGCCTGCTCGATCGACTTGCGCGCATCGTCGTATTTGCTGGCGTCGACCGCCTGTTCCGCAAGGAAGAGATGCGCGTCAACCGACGACGGATTCACCTGCAGCACCCGCTTGAGGATCGCGTTGGCCTGTGGCGGGTTGTCGTCGCCGAGCGCACGCGCCGATCCCACGAGCGCCGGGGTCCAGCCGGGGTCGAACTGCAGCGCCAGCTGAAACGATCGCACGGCCTCCGGCTTGTTGTACTTCTTCGAGGAACAGCTCGCCCCACGCGGTTTGAATCGCCGGGTCTGCCGGGAGTTCGCCCGCTGCCTCGCGATACGCGGCATTGGCCTCCTGGAAGCGGCCGAGCGCGCGAAGCGCGCGCGCCGCTCGCGCGACCTCACGACCATCGGCGCTGGTCTCCGCGAGGCTGGCCACCTTCTGCAGCATCGGAACCGCACCATCTTTACTGAGGAGCTGATCGAGGAGGCCCAGTTCGAGCGCGGCGTCGCTCGACGGCGCGCGCTGCACAATCGGCCGGAGCAACGCGTCGGCCTGCTGATACCGGCCGCGTGCAATCGCGGCGCGCGCTTTGATCGCCGCGACACTGGGATCCCGAAGGTCGAGCTTGTCGGTGGCCGCGTCCACCTCGTCGTAACGACCCTCGTTGAGGGCGCGTACGGCGGTCTGGAGCGGCGTCAGCGGACGACGGGCCGTCTGCGCGGTCCCATAGCCGGACAGCGCCGTGAACACGAGCGCGGCGAACAGCAGGGCAAACGAGACGGGACGCGTCGTCATGTGCTCAGGGCCCGTGTCTGACAGGCTCGATAATGTCGATTATAGGCCGCAAAACGGCTACCGCGCGCGGCCATCCAGGGCCCGGTTCTCGACGGAAATCCGCATCAGCACGAGGCTACCGAATAGGACGACGGCGAACGGTCCGGAGACTGAGGCGTGTGTCATGGCGGCCGCACCCACGAGTTCGAGGCAGACGCCGACGTAGTTGGGATGGCGGAGAAAACGATAAGGCCCCGACGAGATCAAACGCGCGCCAGGCACGACGACGACCCGGAACGTCCACGCGCTTCCGAGCGTTGCGATCGCCCACCACTTGAGGGCCTTTCCCGCGACGAAGACGACCGATCCGATGATCAGCCACGCATCGGCGGCAACTCCGCGGAACGCGCCCTCGATGAGCATCACCGCAAAGACCGCGGGATAGGCGATTCGCATGATTCGGTACACATCGCCCGGCGGCTCGATCCCGCCGCGCGCGAACTGCGCCCGCTCGTTCCGGGCTGCGCGAATCGCTTCGACGATCATCGGGAAGTACACGACCCACGCAATGATCGCGAGCGTCACGAGTCGGCTACGCCGCCTGATGACAGTCGCCGGCGCGCGCGACGATGGCGCGCAGCGCCGCCGGCACGAAACGCGCACCCATCGCGCCGACTGACACAGCCACGCGGGACGCGACGACCGAGCGCAGCGCACGATTGAAGCGCCACTTCGCGGCAAACGCGTCCGCGCGAGCCGCCGCATAGGCGTCGTGGGCGCCGCGCCATCCGTCAGCAAGCACGCGAAGCGCAGCGTCGGCCGCGAGCTCCCCGCCACGAATCGCGAAATTCAGGCCGTCGCCGGTCATCGGATCGATGAATCCGGCCGCGTCGCCGGCAAAGAGCAGTCCGTCGATGGGCGCGCGTGCCGAGGCATCCACGGCCAGCGGACCAAGAACAACCGGTTCGGAGACCGCGGTCGCCGAGGCGAACCGTGGCCGGAGAGCAGGTTCGGAATCGATCACACGACGGAGCACGGCGCGCCGGATCACGGAAGTCGGCATCGCCTGGCACGAACGGGCGCACGAGGCAGACATTCGTGAGGCCGTCCGGAATCGGCGCGACGCCGACGTAGCCGTACCTCCGAATGTGCATCTCGCCGACGACGGCGCGCGGCGCGTGGGCGTCACCAGGAACGCTGACGCCCGAGAAGTAGCCACCGATCGCCCATCGTCTCGGACGGGGCGGATGGCGCAGGAAGCCCAGGTCGAAGGCCAGTGTCGAACGGCGTCCGTCCGCGGCAATGATCGCCGGCGCGAACATCGCCGCGACTCCGGAGCGGCCCGCGACTTCGATGCGTCGAATCGCCGGGCCGTTCTTCGTCGCGTCGACGATCGCCCGCCGCACCGCGACACCGGGCTCGAAGTCGCAGCCGGCGGCCATCGCGGCACGGAGCAGAATCCAGTCGAAATCGGTTCGTCGCAGCGCGCGGCCGTGCCGCCCGCCGGGATAGCGGCCGGACACTTCCACGCCCTCGCCTGTCACGAGCATCCCTTCCACGGGCAAGCCACGGGCTTCAACGTCCGACGCCAGGCCCAGACGCGCGAGCGTCGCCATCGCACCCGGATTGACGGTGTCGCCACAGAGTTTGGCGCGAGGAAACGACGAGCGGTCGAGAATGCAGACGCGCGCGCCGGCCCGCGCGGCCACGAGTCCCGCCACCGCGCCGGCGGGCCCGGCGCCGACGATCAGCAGGTCGTAGACGCTCACATCCGCCCGAGCACGATGGCGCTGTTCTTGGATCCGAAGCCGAGGCAATTGCAGAGCGACGCTTCGACATCGGCGCGACGACCGACGTTCGGGATGACATCCAGGTCGCACGCCGGATCCGGGTCGCGCTGGTTGATGGTCGGCGGGAGATACGACCGCTGCATCGCCAGCGCCGCGGTCACGACGCCCGCCGCCCCGCTGGCACCCTGCGGGTGTCCGATCATCGATTTGACGGAAGAGCCGGCGAGCTGGTCCGCAAGCGGACCAAACACCTTGCGCACGCACCGCGACTCGACGGCGTCGTTCAACTGCGTGGACGTGCCGTGAAAATTGACGTAGCCGATCTGTTCGGCCGCGCGTCCCGAGCGTTCGATCGCCAGCGTCATCGCGCGGATGATTTCTTCGCCGTCCGGCGCCATCTGGACGCGGTGGTACGCGTCGCACGTGGACGCGTAGCCGTCAACGGATGCGTAGATCGACGCGCCGCGCGCCCGCGCGCGATCCTCCCGTTCGAGCACGATCATCCACGCGCCCTCGCCGAGCACGAAGCCGTCGCGCCCCTTGTCGAACGGACGGGACGCCTCGGCCGGCCGCTGGTTATAAGCGGTCGACACCGCGCGCATCCGGCCGAAACCAAAGATCATCCCCGGCGTGACGCATGCGTCGGTTCCGCCGGACAGGACGACCTCGGCTTCACCCGACTTGATCAACCCCGCCGCGTAGCCGATCGCGTCGGTGGAACTCGTGCATCCGCACGACAGCACGTGGCTGACGCCCCGCAGCCGCAACGAAATCGAGACTTCGCTGGACGTCATGCCGGCGATCGACACGGGAATCGCGTAGGGCGTCACCTTGCGGCCGCGTTCGACGAAAAAGTCGTAATACTGCCGTTCGCCGACGTCGATACCGCCGCCGCCGGAGCCAATCACGACACCGGCGTTCGGCTCGCCGATGCGAAGGCCCGCATCAGCCCAGGCCTCGCGCGCGGCGATGACGCCGATGAGGGAGGCCCGGGAGTAACGCTTCGGATCGGCGCGATAGCCCGGGTCGCGGACATCGTCGCCGTCGAGCGGCGGCACGTCGTCGAGCGTCACGTCGCCGACCGGCGCGGCGACACGGCAGCCGAGATCCGACGCGTCGAATTCGGTGATCGCGCGCGTGCCGCTGCAGCCGCTGCGGACGGCGTTCCAGAATCGCTCGCGGCCGACGCCGAAGGGAGAGACCGCGCCGATTCCGGTGATGACAATCCGCGGCTGAGTGACGGTCATGTTTTCGACCCTATACTAATGACTCGGCGACCTGGCAACCACGTCAAGAATGAAGAAACTCGTCGCGTGGCTCGGCGGGGCCATTTTCGTTGGATCGCTGGCGCTGCTGGCCGGGTGGTACTTCTGGTGGCTCGGTCGCAACGTCCGCGGCGACGGGCTTCCCGCCCTGGCGGTTGACGCCGCGCTCGTCACGCTCTTCGCCAGCCATCACAGCCTGTTCGCGCGGGAATCGGTCAAGCAGCGTCTGGCGTTCATTCCGCCATCGATGATTCCGTCGTTTTACGTATGGGTGGCCAGCCTCCTGCTGATCGCCGTGCCCGGATTCTGGATGCCAATCGGTGGTGACGTGTACCAAGTGAAGGGCCCGGCCGCGGTGCTCTTCGCCGGCGTCCAGGCCGCCGGCCTGTGGATCACGTCACGCGCAGTCTCCGGGCTCGATCCCCTCGAGCTGGCCGGCATCCGCCAGGTCATCGGACCAGCGGGACGCCGTCGCACGCGGGGCCTGCAAGTCACGGGCCCCTATCGACTCGTGCGTCATCCGCTGTATTTCGGATGGGTGTTGATGTTCTTCGGCGCAGCACACATGACACTGGATCGACTGGCGTTCGCCGGTCTCACGACGATGTATCTGGTGATGGCGGTTCCGTGGGAAGAACGATCCTTGCGGCAGAGCTTCGGCGAGGACTACGTCAGCTACACGCGGCAGGTCCGTTGGCGGATCGTGCCGTACCTCTATTAACGACGGCATGCGAAGCCGGAGCGAGGCGTCTGCATAAGGTACGCGCTGGGGGTGGGGCCCCAGCGCAACTGAAAGAAACTGTCAGCGTGCTCAGCGGTTGAAATTCGGCTCGCCGTCCGCATCGACGGGCGCCGCCGTCGGAGCCCCGCCACCCTGCTGCAGAAACACCATCGAGTGCTGCGACGGCACGTCGAACTTCTTCCCACACGTCTTGCAGGTGACCGCATCGTCGACGCGAATCATGTAGTCGCGGAGCTTGGCGAAGAGCGCGCGATCGCGTTCGTCGGCCCCGGGCGGAATCCGGTCTTTCCGGGTTCGGATCACCCACCGCATCTGGTACTCGTTGACGCGGTGGCAGCGGGGACACGAGAGCTTGTCGGTCCGCGTCTCGTTGCGGTTGTTGAAGAAGTCGCGTTCGTCGAGCGCCATGTTGGAATCATACTATCAGGATGGCGACCGAACCGGGACGCACCTATCCGAGCGAGCTGCCCGTGCTCGCGCTGCGGCAGACCGTCGTGTTTCCTCTGACTCTGCAGCCGCTGGCCATCAATCGCCCGATCTCCATCGACGCCGTCAACCGCGCGTTGTCCGGCGACCGGCTCGTGTTCCTCGCCCTGCAGAACGACGATGCCGAGGAACCGGAGCCGACGGCGCTGCGCTCCATCGGCACGATCGGCGCGATCCGTCAGATGGCGAAGGTCCCGAACGGCGGCGTGCACGTCATCGTCGAGGGACTGCGCCGGGCGAAAGCGGATGTCTATTCACGAAGCGGCGCGTCCTTGAATGCGATGGTGTCGCTCGTGCCCGAGTCCGCCGAGCGCTCGATCGAAGTCGACGCGTACGTCCGCCGCCTCCAGGAGCTGATCGACCGCGCGTTGACGCTGGCGAGCGGACTCTCCCAGGAGTTGCGAGGCCTCGTTCTCGGCATCGACGATCCGCTGCGCCTCGCGTACCTGCTCTCGAGCCTCCTCGACATCAAGGCCGCAGACAAGCAACAGATCCTCGAGCAGGACAAACTGATCGACAAGCTCCAGGCCGTCGCTGCAGCGTTGACGCGCGAAATCACGTTGCTGGAGATGAAAACGAAGATCGAGTCCGCGGCGCAGGAGGAGATGAACGACGCGCAGCGGGAATACTTCCTGCGTCAGCAGATGAAGGCGATTCAGGACGAGCTCGGCGAGGGCGAGAAGACAGAAACCCAGGACCTGCGGAAGCGGATCGCCGATGCGAAGCTGCCGGACGCGGTCGCCACCGTCGCATCGCGGGAAGCCGATCGGCTCCAGCGCATGACGCCGGCGTCACCCGAGTATCAGATGATCCGCACGTACGTGGACTGGGTGCTCGACGTGCCGTGGTCCACTGTGACCGAAGACCGGCTCGATCCCATGGCCGCGCGCGCCGTCCTCGACGAGGACCATTACGACCTCGACAAGGTCAAGGAACGCATCGTCGAGTACCTGGCCGTCCAGAAACTGAAGCGGCAGCGCAACGCCGGCGGCGAGGGCGGTTCGATCAAGGGGCCGATTCTCTGCTTCGTCGGTCCGCCTGGTGTCGGGAAGACCTCGCTCGGACAGTCGATCGCGCGCGCGATGAACCGCAAGTTCGTCCGCCTGTCGCTTGGCGGTGTTCGCGACGAGGCCGAGATTCGCGGACACCGGCGAACCTATATCGGCGCGATTCCCGGACGGATCGTCCAGGCCCTGAAACAGGCGGAAGCCATGAACCCTGTCTTCATGCTCGACGAGATCGACAAGATCGCCGTCGGCTATCAGGGCGATCCGGCGGCCGCTCTGCTCGAAGTCCTCGACCCGTCGCAGAATCACGCCTTCCGCGATCACTATCTCGAAATCAACGTCGATCTGTCGCGCGTGCTGTTCATTGCCACGGCCAACCAGCTCGGGACGATTCATCCCGCGCTGCTCGATCGCATGGAGATCATCTTCCTCGCAGGCTATACCGAGGAGGAGAAACACCACATCGCGCGACGATATCTCATCCCGCGGCAGCTCGCCGAAAACGGACTTTCACCCGACCAGATCTCCATCAGCGATGGCGCGCTGAGACGAATCATCAGCGAATACACGCGTGAGGCGGGCGTTCGCAGTCTCGAGCGGCGCATCGGCGCCGTGGCTCGAAAGGTCGCCGCTCGAATTGCCGCCGGAACGGCATCGCAGGTGAACGTGGACGCCGCCACGATTCCCGAGTACCTCGGGCCGCCGCCCATTCACGACGAGGTGTCATTCCGCGTGTCGCGTCCGGGCGTCGCCACCGGTGTTGCGTGGACCGAAACCGGCGGCGACGTGCTCTTCGTCGAAGCCAAGCTCCTTCCGTCCGGTCATCACAACCTGATTCTGACCGGACAACTCGGGAACGTGATGCAGGAATCCGCGCGTGCCGCCGTCAGCCACATCCGCGGCGAAGCGGACGCGCTCGGCATCCCCAAGGACGCGTTCGAGAAGTACGACCTGCACGTCCACGTGCCGGCGGGCGCCATCCCCAAAGACGGACCGTCCGCCGGCGTGACGATGGCCACGGCCATCGTGTCTGCACTGCGCAATCAACCGGTGCGCGACGACGTCGCGATGACCGGTGAGATCACGCTGAGCGGGCTCGTGCTGCCGGTTGGCGGCATCCGCGAAAAGAGTCTCGCGGCCCTGCGCCACGGCATCAAGACGTTCATCCTGCCCGCGCGCAACGAACCGGACCTCGCCGAGCTTCCACCCGAGGTGAAGAACGGGATGCGTTTCGTCCCCGTGCATACGCTCGACGAAGTTCTGCAGGTCGCGCTGCGCGCGCCGGCGACCGCTGCGCCGTGAGTTAGGCGGGAACAGCTTTTCCTGCCGGTGCACACCCTGGACGAAGGATTGCCTGTGCCGGCGCCCCCGCGCGTAACCGCATCGTAAGATGGATCGTGCGGTGTGATCAGGCCAAGGTGATCGTGGCTGTCGTTGTGTGTCTGACGACGGCGCTGTCCGGCCAATCGCCCGACGCCGGCACGATCGTCGGCCGCGTTCGACTGCGATCGAAGCTCGGTGGTGCCGCGCTTGCCTCGACGGCGTATCCGACGCGCGCGGTCAGTACGGCGCGACCCAACCTCCTCCCCGAAATCAAGAACGTCGTCGTCTACCTGAAGGCCGTGTCGTATCGAGGCGTCCTCGCGCCACGCAGGGCCGCGCTGAACCAGCAGCGCGAAACGTTCGTGCCTCACGTGCTGGCGGTCACGCGGGGTTCGACGGTGGAGTTCCCGAACGACGATCCGATCTACCACAACGTGTTCTCGCTTTCGAGCGCAGCCACGTTCAACCTGGGCCGCTACCCGACCGGCCAATCCCGTCGGCAGACGATGACGAAGACGGGCATCGTGAAGGTGTACTGCCAGATCCACTCGCACATGAGCGCGACGATCCTGGTGTTCGACCACCCGTACTTCGCCATTCCCGAACTGGACGGATCGTTCGAGATTCCCAATCTGCCCCCGGGCGACTACACCGTGGTCGGCTGGCACGAGCGCGTGGGCGAACGCACGGTCGGTCTCCACGTCGACCGGGGCCGGTCCAGCACCCTCGAGCTGTCGTTACCCGTTGACGAACAGCCATGAGGCCGGCGCGAAGGCCGCCGCGACTGCTCTTCCGAACGCTGGCGGTCACGTTCCTCACGGTGGCTGCGCTGCTCGTCGTCGTGTTCGTCGCGGTCACGATGATGGTGAGGAACCAGGTGCGGCAGGCGGTCGTTGCGAATCTCGAGTCGAGCCAGCGGATGTTTTCGGCGATGGAGACCCGGCGTCAGCACGAGATGCAGGCGCAGGCGGCGACGGTCGCGGACAGTCCGACGCTCGTGGCGGCTCTCGACACCATTCAGATTGAGTCGCGCAGCCGCCAGGTCGACGCGAACCGCGAGGCGATCGAGACCATCGACCGGGAGCTCCGGAAAGTCGCGTCGAGGATCGAGGCTGACGCCCTCGTCCTGGTGGACGCGAGAGGCGCGACCATTGCGGCGACCGGTCGATTCGCCGATCGCTGGCCGCGCGGTCGTGTGGTGTCGATCACCGACCGGGGTGATCGGGGATCCTTCGACGGCATCACGCGCGTCGGCGACACGCTTTTCAGGATCGTCGCGGTCCCGCTCCAGTTGCCCGACGCCCTGGTCGGCACACTGTATGTGACCACCGCGCTCAATCGCGGCTTTGCCGAGGAACTCGGTCGGCTGTCGGCCACACGGACGGTAGTCATCAGTGACGAGGTCGTCATCGCGACGACGCTCACCGACCGTCAGGCGCGGCAGTTCGAATCGGCAGTCGCTATGGCGAAGCCGTTCGAAGGCATTCTCGCGCTCGCGGGTGACTCGCACGCCTTCCGGCGACTCTTCGCCGTCGGCGATACCGTCTTCTACGCCCTGAGCTCCGTGGACGAGTCGTCGCGCAGCGCCATGCGCGAGGCCATGAACAGCCTCGCGGCGGTCGGCGCCGTGGCGCTCGGGCTGGCGCTCGCGGGGAGCTTTGCGCTGGCGCGCCTCCTGACCGAGCCCGTCGATCGGTTGTCGACGTCTCTCGCCGCAATGGCGGCGGCGCACGACGCCGCCCGACCCCTGCCGCTGACGGGATCGAGCCGTGAAATCGACGCGTTGACCTCGACGTTCAACACGCTGCTCGCGTCTGTCGCGCAGGCGGAAGCGGAAACCGAGGCCGCGTACACGGGAGCGATTCGCGCGCTGGCGACCGCGCTCGACGCGCGCGATCCGTACACGGCCGGACACTCGGAGCGCGTTAGCGTGTTGTCGGTGGCGATCGGCCGGTCATTGGGCCTTCCGCCCGACGACCTCGAAGTCCTCCGGCTGGGTGCGCTCCTCCACGACATCGGCAAGATCGGCGTGCCCGATCGCATCCTCATGAAGCCGGGGGCCTTGACCGACGCGGAGTTCGCCAGCATCCGTCAGCATCCAGTGCTCGGCGCGCGGATTCTGCGGTCGGTGCCGTTTCTGTCGCGCCACATCCCGATCGTCGAGCTGCACCACGAGCGGCCAGACGGTCGCGGTTATCCGCTCGGTCTGCGAGGGGACGACATCCCGCTCGCCGCCCGGATCGTTCACGTCGCAGACGCGTACGACGCCATCACGAGCGCGCGTGCGTACCGCGCGGCCAGACCTCCCTCCGCGGCGCTTCATGAACTGTGGCGCGCGGCCGGGACCGAATTTCATGCGGAAGTCGTGGGCGCGCTCGCCAACGCGCTCCCCGGCGTCACGTCCGAAAGCCACCATGCGACGCTCGAACACGTGTAGCGTCCCGGGCGATGGCCGATCGGGCGGCCGGGCGGCCGCTTTCGTCGTGGCGCTGATCGCGACGTGTGTGTGCGTCGATCGGGCAGCTGCGCAGGAGATCGCGCGCTTCACCGGCGACAGCGTGATCGCCGTGGACGTCTTCGGCGGCGAGAACGTCTCGAGCCGCCCGCAAATCGTGATCGATGCGTCGACCAGCGTGCGCGTCAGCGACCACTGGCAGCTGCTGTTCAGACCGTGGATGCGTCAAGCGCGGCCCTCTTCGCCCACCGCGGTGGTGCCCGACGTGGACTTTCAAATCTATCAGGCCGGCGCCCGCTACGAACGGCCCGGACGTGTCTCCACCCGTGTCGATCTCGGGCAGATCGTCTCCCCCGTTGGACTCGGCATGCTGGACTGGCGGCCGAACCTGAACCCCACGATCATTCCGCACCTCACGTACGTGGTTCCGATGCCGGTATTCGATGCCACGGTGCCGCGCCAGGTGCCGGTGTCGCAGTCGTACCCGCTCGGGGGGTTGATCACGGTGTCGTCGGTCAAGTGGGATGTCCGCGCGGCGGTCGTCAACGCGGCGCCCACGCGCGGCTGGGCGATCGGCGCCGCCAACAACCCGCGCTCGACACCGGTCATCGAGGGCGGCGCCGGGATCACGCCCGTCATCGGATTGCGCCTGGGCGTCTCGCTGGCGCATGGCAAGTACGCGACCGGCGCGGAGGCCCCGCGCACACCCGATGGCCGGTCCATGACGCTCGTCGGCGGCGAAGGCGAATTCGCGTTCGGGTTTACGAAGCTCTCCGGGGAAATCGTCCGAACGGCCTTCGAGACGTCAACCGGTACGGGCGTCGCGTATGAATATTTTCTGCAGGGGATGCAGACGCTGACGCCCCGTCTCTTCGCCGCGGCTCGATACGAAGCCTCGTCGGCGCCGCCGCTCGCCACCGGCATCGTGCCCGGAGTGCGCACGCACATGAACATGGTCGAAGCCACGGCCGGCTTCCGCCTCAACCGCGACGTGACCGTCCGGAGCAGTTTCTACACGCGGCATTCCTATACCGCCGTTGCCTGGGACCAGCAGTTCGGCCTCTCGCTCGTGTGGACGAGAAGGTGGTGGTAATAAAGACGGCGAACTGCAGATGGCAGATTGCAGATGGCAGATTGATTGAAGATTGGGACCGCAGTGAACAGCGACCGATGGAAGATATTGCGCATCGGTGACTGCCGCTGATTGCTCCTTCGAGGGATTTGGCATGGAACGGCCTGTGCAAGCTTTCCTCACTGATGAATCCCCGTGCCGAAGCCTGGAAAGCTCGAACCAAGAAGTTCGCGTTGGATGTACTGTCCTTCGTCGATTCCCGGCCGAGAAGACCCGGTGACTGGAGCATCAGCACCCAGCTGTGCGATTCCGCGACCTCTGTGGCCGCCAACTACCGAGCGGCCTGCCGTGCGCGTTCGAAATCGGAGTTCGCCGCGAAGATCGGACTGGTGCTTGAAGAGGCTGACGAATCGATGTTCTGGCCCGAATGCAGCCAGGCGCGAGAGCTCGGCCGCGCTCAATTGAGGCAGGACCTGTTGGCGGAAGCGAACGAGCTGACGGCGATCTTCGCTGCTGCAAGCATCACCGTCCGTCGTTCGTTGAACGACCGACGCTGACCCACCAATCCGACCTCTTCTCTTAATCTGACTCAATCTGCCATCTGCCATCTGCCATCTGCAATACCCTATTTCAGTGATTGCCTACTACATCTCCGGCCACGGCCTGGGCCACAGCTCGCGCTCGGTCGAGGTCATGCGCGCCATTCAATCACTCGACCGCGATCGGCGAATCGTCGTTCGGACCGCAGCCCCGCGCTGGCTGTTCGACTCCGCGGCACCCTCCGGCGTCGAATACCAGTCTCTCGCCGCCGACACCGGCGTCATGCAGCAGGACAGCCTGTCGATGGACGAAGAGGCGACGGCGCGCGCGGCCAGTGAATTCGATCGCGGCTTCGACGCGCTCGTGGACACCGAATCGCGATGGCTGCAAGACGCAGGGGCCCGCCTGGTTGTCGGCGACGTGCCGGCGATGGCGTTCGCGGCGGCAGAACGCGCCGGTATCCCGAGCGTCGCGGTGGCCAATTTCACATGGGACTGGATCTTCGGCATCTACCCGGCATTCGACAGGCTCGCGCCGCGGGCGATCCACACGATCCGCCACGCGTATGCGAAGACGACCCTTGCGCTGCGTCTGCCCTTCCACGGCGGGTTCGAGACCATGCCGGTCGTGCGCGACATCCCCCTCATCGCCAGGCAATCGACGCGCGACCCACGCGACACGAGGAGGCAGCTCGGAATTCCGGATGACCGCGTGGTCGTGCTCGCGTCCTTCAGCGGGTTCGGAATCAGCCTGCCGATCGCCGAACTGCAGCGATCGAATGATTTCGTGCTGCTCGTCGCCGAACGCGATCCGCCGCGCGGGCTCAGGTACGAGGACCTGGTTGCCGCCGCCGATGTCGTCGTCAGCAAGCCAGGCTATGGAATTGTGTCCGAATGTGCCGCGAACGACACCGCGCTGCTCTATACGTCACGTGGCAACTTCATCGAATACGACGTTCTCGTCGCGGGTATGCCGGCCGTCCTGCGGAGCCGGTTCATCGACCCCGAGGCCTTGCGTGCCGGCCGATGGTCCGCGTCCATCGCAGCGCTGCTCGCACAACCGCGTCCCGCTGCGCGACCGCAGATCGACGGCGCCGCTGTGGCAGCCCGGTCGGTGCTCGAGTTGGACGCGACGAATCCGGCGTGAGACCTTGAGATTGAGACTGGAGAATTGGCTAGAATGTGCGGCATGTTGAACCGACGCTCTTTTCTCTGGCTCACGAGCGCGGCCGCCGCGCTTCCGGTTGTTCGACTGTCCGCGCAACGCGGCGGCGGGGCTGCGGCTCCATCGGGGCCGCTGCCGCCAAGCATTGCCTCCCTCCAGTCCATGCGCAGTCAAGCCAAGCCCGTCACCGCTGCCGAGCGCCGCGGACGACTGGAAAAGGCTCGACGTCTCATGACCGAGCAGAAGATCGACGCAATCATTCTGACCGGTGGAACATCGCTGAACTATTTCACCGGCATCCGGTGGGGCAACAGCGAGCGGCTTTTCGCAGTCGTCATTCCCAAAACCGGCAACCCCTACATCGTCACGCCCGCGTTCGAAGAGGACCGGACGCGGGAGCAGCTCGTCGACGGACCGATGGCGCACACCGATGTCGCAATCTGGCAGGAGGACGAGAGCCCGTTCGGGCTGGTTGCGCAGGGCCTGAAGGATCGCGGCATCGCGGGCGGACGGATTGGTGTCGAGGAAACCACGAAGTTCGTGTTCTCGGACAGCATGGGGGGCGCGGCGCCGGCGCTCAAGGTCGTCAGCGCGTCGCCGGTCACGGCGGGCTGCCGCATGATCAAAGACGCGCACGAAGTGGATTTGATGCGCCTGGCCTGTCAGGTCACGCTGAAATGCTACGAGGCCGTGTTCAAAGCGCTCGAGCCGGGCATGACGCAGAACCAGGTCAGCGGTCTCATCAACGCGGCGTACGGCCGCCTCGGCTTCCCCGGCTTCGCCAGCGTCCAGGTCGGCGAGTACACGGCACTGCCGCATGGCTCCATCACGCCGCAGACGATTCGCGAAGGCACGATCATCATGATCGACGATGGCTGCACCGTTGAAGGCTATCAGTCCGATATCACGCGGACATTCGTGCTTGGCAAGGCGACTGACAAGATGAAAAAGGTGTTCGAGATCGTTCACGCGGCGCAGACCGCGGCGCTGAAAGCCGCGCGCCCGGGCGTGCCGCTCGAGAACATCGATGCCGCCGGCCGCAAGGTCATCGTCGATGCCGGGTACGGTCCGGGCTTCAAGTACTTCACGCACCGCCTCGGCCACGGCATGGGGATGGACGGTCACGAGTGGCCCTACCTCGTGAAGAACAACATGTTCGGCTACGAAAAAGCGCTGACGCTGCAGCCCGGAATGGTGTTCAGCGACGAACCGGGCGTCTACATCCGAGGGGAGTTCGGCGTGCGGCTGGAAGACGACATGCACATCACGGCGGACGGCGCGGAGCTCTTCACGCCTCAGAGTCCATCGATAGAGGCGCCATTCTGAAATGCGGGAATTCCTGATTTTACTTGGTGCAAGTCACCAGCGACCAAATGCGAGGCACGTTCACTTTTTCGATCGAAATCGGGTTCAGCTGCGCCTGCGCGAGGAAGGCGGGCAGGTCGAGGTCTGATTTGAAACCGATGTGAACGGTCGCAGGCGAGATGATCCGCTCGATGCGCGCCACGAATGCGTGGCGGCTGAGAAAGTGATTCAGGATGACGATGCGGCCGCCGGGACGGCAGACGCGGCGCATTTCGCGCGTCACCGCCACCGGATCCGGCACGACGCTGATCACGTACGGTGCGTAGACGATGTCGAAGGTGTCGTCGGCGAACTTGAGATTGGCCGCGTCCATCTGCATCAGCCGGACGTTCTCGACGCCCTTGCGCGCAATGCGGTTGCGCGCTTTTTCGAGCATCGAGCTCGAGAGGTCGATGCCGGTGACGGCGCAGTTGCGCGGGTAGAGCGGGGCGTTGATCCCGGTGCCGACGCCGACCTCGAGCACGCGATCGCCCGACTTGATCCCCATCCGCTGGATGGCATCGACCCGTCCCGGGTGCAGCACCGGGCCGAACATGATGTCGTACACCGACGCCAGTTTCTCGTAGACGTTCGCGACAAAGTCGTTTTCAACGACGGTGACCGACAGCGCCCGTGTGGCCGCGTCGGATCCGACTATTTCTTCGTCGTCGTGCGGGCGTTCCGCGTCAAATAAGGCCATCAGTTGACCTCGGCCCAGCGACTATACCTTCTGACACCTAACGAAGTCCATCAATGACTGCCAGCGCCGCGTCGATGTCCCCCGACTGGGTCGAGACCTGGATGCCCTGTACGGCGCCACGAAGTTCCGTGGCGATGCCGCGTGCAATCTCGATCCCCTCCGCCCTGGCCGTGTCCGGACGGTCGGCCCGGCGCATCCGCTCGATGAGCGCCTCCGGCACACGCACGCCAGGCACTTCGTTGGCCATGAATTCGGCATTGCGTCCGCTTTCGAACGGAAACACACCGGCCACGACCGGCAGGTGCGCGTGCTCGATGCGCTTCAGGAACGACTCGAACATGGAAACGTCGAACACAGGACGCGTCACGACGAACTCGGCCCCGGCCTCGACCTTGTACTCGAACCGCCGGAGTTCCTGGTCGGCGTTCGCCGCCGCGGGATTGACCGATACACCGACGTGAAAACTCGTGGGCGTGCCGATCGCCTGTCCTCCGACGTCGCACCCGTGGTTCAACCGCGAGACGACGTTGGTCAGACCGATGGAATCGACGTCGAACACGGCTGTCGCATCGGGATAGTCGCCGACGCGGCCCGGATCGCCGGTCACGAGGAGTACGTTGCGCAGGCCCATGGCGTGGGCGCCGAGCAGGTCGGACTGAATCCCCAGCAGGTTGCGATCGCGACACGCGTAGGTGAGCACCGTTTCGATGCCCGCCTGCTGCTCGATGAGCACCGCGAGCGACAGTGCACTCAGGCGCGCGCCCGCCCGGATGCCGTCCGGGATGCTGATGACGTCCACGCCACGGATCTTCAGCCGACGCGCGCGGTCGAGGACCTGCTCGGTCTGAAAGCCGCGCGGCGGCATCAATTCGACCGCGACGACGAACCGGCCAGCCGACATCGTGTGGGCCAGCCGGGATTTGTGGTCGCGCGCGACGGGAGGCACCCCGTTCGCGGAGGGTGGCATCGCTCGGCTGAAGCCTCGCGCTCCAGCGATTTCGCCTCGCGCTCCAACGGCCTCGCCTCGCGCGCCAGAGGTCTCCCCTCGCGCGCCCTCTCCATCACGTACTCGCGTCGACGACGCCGGGATACCCCGGACCGCCGCTTTGATCTGCCGGATGTGCTCCGGCGTCGTCCCGCAGCAGCCGCCGACGATCCGCACGTTGTGCAGGATGAAGCGCCGGGCGTAGGAGGCCATGTACTCCGGCGAGCAGAGATAGATATTGCGCCCCTCGACGTCACGCGGCTTGCCGGCATTGGGCTGCGCCGATAAACGCAACTGCGTCACGGCCGCCATCCGTTCGATGGTGTCCAGCATCGGCGCGGGACCGACGGCGCAATTGACCCCGATGATCGTCGCGCCGCGCTTCTCGAGCTCGGGCGCGAAGCGCTCGGGAGGCGTGCCGTCCAGCGTGTTCCCGTCCTCCTCGGTCGTCATCTGCGCCACGATCGGCCGATCGGATACGCTGCGGACGGCCGCAATGGCGGCCGCGATTTCGTTCAGATCGCGAAACGTCTCGAGGATGAAGAGGTCGACCCCGCCCGCCGCAAGCGCCTGCGCCTGCTCGCGGAAGTACTCCTGCGCCTCGTCGACACCGGTCTTGCCCCACGGCTCGATACGAATGCCCAGCGGACCGATCGACCCGGCGACGTACGCGCGGTCGCCGGCCGCGCGGCGCGCGATGCGGGCACCCTGCTCGTTGATCGCCTGCAGCTTGTCGGCGATGCCGAACGTGGCGAGCTTGATGCGATTCGCCCCGAACGTATTCGTCTCGACGATGTCGGCGCCGGCGCGGACGTACTCCTGGTGCACTTCGCCGACGAGGTCCGGCTGAGTGAGGTTGAGCGCGTCAAAGCTCTTGTTGATGAAGACGCCCTTCGCGTACAGCATCGTTCCCATCGCGCCGTCGCAGACGAGAACGCGTTCGCCAAGGGACGTCAGGAAATCCTGCATCAATGGATAAAGAATCTGGTAATCGGGTAATTTGGGAATCGGGTAATTGATTGGGGGATTGAGGGATTGAAGATTGGTGCATTCATTCGGTCAATCGCTTCAATCAATTACCAAACTACCAGATTACCAAATTCCCAAATTTCATGTGTCCACCCGCTCGGTTTTGAACGTCTCCGCGTTGATCACCAGGTAGGACTTCGTCACGACGTCGAGACCGATCGAGCGAACCTGCTGCCGCACCGAATCGGTGAACTCGTGGTGGTGGCCGAAGAGGTGAAGCCGCGGCTTCATCGCCGACAGGACGTCATTCAGCACGGTCTTGCCTGCGTCCATCCGGCGACCCGCCGGATAGAACGGCCGCGGCGCTTCGTGTGTCAGCAGCAAGTCGATCCCGGTCAGCGATTTACAGACCATCACTTCGTCCCGGACGAAGTGCCGGCGTTTGTCGTCGCGGCTCTTGCCGAGCTTGAGCGACGCCGCAGACATCTTGCGTCCTCGTGACGGGGGGAGCGACGCAGCCGGCGTGTTGTACCAGCTCGGCGCAAATGTCCCGCCGAGCGCCGCCACGCGCCACGGTCCCACCTGGTGGGGCCCGCCATTCGGCAGGTAATGCAGCGTGGATGCGGACGGCCGACCTGCGATCGCGGCGGCGATGACGTCGAAGTCCTCGTTGTTGCCCTTGATCCAGTAGAGCGGCGCGGCCGGCTCGAAGTACTCGCCCTCGTTGCTCGCGACGTCGCCCACGCAAACCCAGAACGGGACGTCGGGATGCCGCCCCATGATCGACTGCACGGCGTCGAACGCGCCGTGGATGTCACCGAGCGCCCCGATCAGCATCGCGATCGGGATTCGGGATTTGGGGTTCGGGATTTGGCCGTCGGGCGAACCCCGTATCCCAAACCCCGAGTCACGACCGCCCGTTGACTGGCGCCGCCGTCGTCGTCGCCGGCACCAGAAGGTCGGCTTTGTCCCAGACAAAGTCGTCTTTGCTGTACACGGCGAGCTCGTAGTCCTTGCCCATGAAGATCGCGCCGACGGGGCAGGCTTCTTCGCAGTAGCCGCAGAAGATGCAGCGGGTCTTGTGAATCTGATACACGGACGCGTACCGCGGACCCGCCTGGACGGTGCCGTCGTTCTCCGCCGCCTCGAGATAGATGGCATCCGCGGGACATGCCACCGAACAGAGCCCGCACGCCACGCACTTTTCGAGGCCGTTCTCGTCCCGCATGAGGACCTGCTTCCCGCGCCATTTTGGGAACATCGGGAATTTCTGATCCGGATAATTGACCGTGATGGGCTTTTTGAAGAGATGCTTGAGGGTGGTCGCAAATCCGATCACGAAGGGCCGAATGACAGGCATTGCCCTCAGTTTACCCGGCCGATAAGATCAATGTAAACCGATGCAGGTGCTGCTGACGACCCTGGTCGTCAAGCTCGCGGTGATGGCTGCGCTGGCGACGATGCTGGTACGCTACCGCCGCTTTCGTCACATTCTCATTTTCGAGCGGCGCGCCTGGCCCGATCGCCTGACGTTCGCGCTCAGCCTCGGCATTCCGCTCATGAGCGGCGTCATTTCACGCCTGCTGCTCAATTACAACGCCGCCGACCTGACGCTCGAGGGCTCGTTTCTCGCCGGACTGATCGCCGGGCCGTACGCCGGCGCGCTTGTCGGCATCATGGTCGGCGTGCCGCCCGTCTTTGCCGGGGAATGGATCGCCCTCCCGTTCGCCGTCGGCTGCGGTTTCGCGGGAGGCGGCCTTCGCGAAGTCTGTCCGAAGGAATCGATCTGGCACTTCTCGCCGTTCGTCTTCACGACCATTCATCGCCGCATCTGGCAGATGCTGCGCTCGCTCCAGATCGACTGGCAGGTCGTGCTGCTCCTCGCGCCGGTCGCGCTCGAACTGCTGCGCCAGTTTCTGGCCTGGCGCTGGAGCGAACACCATCGACTCTTCTACATCGCGCCCGGATCGGTCGGAATGCTCGTCGCGGTCCTGCTCTCGACCGTGCTCTCGGTGGCGACGCCGATCAAGATCTGGAACAACGCACGGATCGAACACCGCCTGCAGGAACAGGAGAAGCTCCTGCTCGCCGCGAAGATCGAAGCGCTGGCCAGTCAAATCAATCCGCACTTCCTGTTCAACACGCTCGCCTCGATCTCGTCGCTCATCCGCACCCAGCCGGAGACGGCGCGCACGCTGATTACGAAGCTGTCCGGCTTGTTGAGACGCCTGATGCGCAGCACCGATCATTTCGTGTCGCTCCGCGAGGAGCTCGAGTCGGTCGACGAGTACCTCGACATCGAGGTCGTGCGCTTCGGCCCGCAGCTGACGGTCGTCAAAGAGGTTGCCCCCGCGGCGCTCGACGTCATCGTCCCGAGCATGATCCTGCAGCCGCTCGTCGAGAATTCGATCAAGCACGGCCTGGCGCGCAAGGTGGGCGGCGGCCGCATTACCATTAAGGCGATGGTCCGCGAAGGACACACGGTCATCGAGGTGCACGACGACGGCCTCGGCATGACGGAGGATCGGCTGGAACATGCCCTGGGGGACGGCATCGGCCTGAGCAATGTGAACGAACGCCTGCGGACGATCTACGGCGCTCACTATCACCTGAAGCTGACGAGCGTGCCCGGCCAGGGCACCTGCGCGCGCGTCGAGATTCCGGAGCTCGACGTGCTCGAGCGCGTGACGGCCTGATCCCATGGACCTGCGCGCCGTGGTCGTCGACGATGAGCAGCTCGCCCGCGACGAGCTGGGGTACCTGCTCGGCCGCCTGGGTGGGATCGAGATCATCGGCCAGGCGGGCAACGGCGTTGAAGCGCTGGGCACTATTGCGCGATTACAGCCGGACGTCGTCTTTCTGGACGTGCAGATGCCCGGCCTGACCGGCTTCGAAGTCGCCCGGCGCCTGCTCGAAACGCGGGCGTCGTCCGAGATCATCTTCGTGACCGCGTACGACCAGCATGCCATCGAGGCCTTCGAAGTGAACGCGGTCGACTACCTCCTGAAACCCGTGGAACAGGCGCGCCTCGAGGTCGCCGTCGACCGGGCGAGGCGGCGCGTCGCCGTCGAGCACGCGTTCGATCACCGTGCGGCGGGTGTCAACACCGCGCAACTCGAGAAGATCGTCGAACTCGTGGCCGAGCGGCAGAGCCGCAGGGAGCGGCTGGCCATCAAGATCGGCGAACGCTTCATGCTCGTACAGGCCGAGGACGTGATCTACGCCTCGCTCCGCGACGACGGGATTGCCGTCGTGACGGATCATCACGCGGGCACGTCGAACTACCGTACGCTCGACGAGCTCCAGGATCGCCTCGACGCGAAGGTCTTCTGGCGCGTGCACCGCTCGCATCTCGTCAACATCAACAAGATCAAGGAGATCGTGCCTTGGTTCAGTCGGAATTACATCCTGAGGATGAAGGACGCCAAGACGACGGAAATTCCGGTCAGCCGCACGCAGACCAGGCGGCTGCGGGAGTACCTGAAGTTGTAGGCGGACCAGAGGGCGCGGGAGCGTTCCACGCGACCATCGAAGGCGGCGGGGCGCACGCGTATCAGGCGAGCGTGGACGCCGAAGGGATTGGTGATCTTCGTACGACCTATCCCGGCTTTGGCATGGCCCAGGTCAAGGAAGAGTTGATCGCCTGGGTGAAGACGCTCGTGTCGGCCGCGGTCTACGCCATCCTCATCGTCACGTTCGGCTTCCAGGTGGCGCGCGTGGAGGGCCAGAGCATGGCGCCGACGCTCGAGGACCAGGACCGCCTCATCGTCAACAAGCTCGTGTATCGCATCGGCGAGCCGCGGCGCGGTGACATCGTGATGCTCTACTACCCGCTCAATCCGGAAAAGTCTTTCGTCAAGCGGGTCATTGCCGAAGAGAACGACACCGTGCGAATCGTCGACGGTCGGGTCTACGTCAACGACATCCCGCTCCGCGACGACTACGTGCCGTCGGAATTCCGCAGCCACGACGACTGGGGGCCGCAGGTCATTCCCGAGGGCTACTACTTCGTGATGGGCGACCACCGCAACAACAGCTCGGACAGCCGCCACTGGGGCATGGTCCCGAAGAAGTACATCATCGGGAAGGTGCAGCTGCGTTGGTGGCCGGTCCCGACGGCGCGTGTGTTCTGACGTGGCGCATGTCGCGCGGCTGGCGCCGCCCGCTGCGCGCTTCGGCGAGGTCTCTCGCGTCCTCGTCCGGGTCCTCCTGCTCAACCTCGGCGTCGCGATCGCGAAGATTGGCTTCGGCTATCTGAGCGGCGCGATCAGCGTCCTCTCCGACGGTTTCCACTCCCTGACCGACGCCGCTTCGAATGTCGTCGGCCTCGTGGGCGTTCGCGCCGCCGAACGTCCACCGGACGAGGACCATCCGTACGGACATCGCAAGTACGAAACCGTCGCCGCCGCCGGCGTCGTCGTCTTCCTACTGCTGGTAGTCATCGAGGTCCTGCGCAACGCCGTCAACAACCTGACCGGACGGACGACGGCGCAGGAGATCGGCGCGCTGAGCTTCGTCGTCATGCTCGTGACGATCGCGATCAACCTGTTCGTGATGAAATACGAGACGAGCGCCGCGATGCGCCTCGACAGCGAAGTGCTCCTGGCGGATGCCATGCAGACACGCGGCGACGTGTGGACGTCGTTGACCGTGATCACCGCGCTCGTGGGCGCTCGATCGGGATTGCCGGTCCTCGATCCCCTTGCCGCCATCATCGTGGCCGGATTCATCGGCCACAGCGGATTTCAGATCGCGCGGGCGACGACGAGGATTCTGAGCGATCGCATCGTGCTGGCGGAATCGGACATCGAAAGCGTCGTGAGGGGCGTGCCGGGCGTCCTGGGCTGCCACCAGATTCGGACGCGAGGCACGGCAGACCATGTCTTCCTGGACCTGCACGTGTGGCTGCCGCCCGCGATGCCGCTGACGGAGGCGCACGAACTGTCACACGTCGTGAAGGATCGGCTGATGGCACGCTATCCGCAGATCCGCGACGCGATCATTCACATCGAGCCGCCTCCGCCACCGCTCGGCTGAAGCCTCGCGCTCCAGGCGGCCCTCGCCGAATCCGCAAACCGAAATCCGCATTCCGCAATGTGTGCGCCCGACCCACCAGGCCCACGTGACCTATCTCTTCACCAGTGCGATTTGGAACAGCTTCGGCCACCACTTGCCGGTGACGAAGAGGCGATCGTGTTCGGCGTCGTAGGCAATGCCGTTCAATACGTCGGTCTGGGCACGTTCGGCCGGAGTCAGCAGGCCACGCAGATCGATGTAGGCGCTGACGCGACCGGTATCGGGCGCAATCCGCGCCACGTAGTCGGTCTGCCAGACGTTCGCGAAGATCTCGCCCTTCACGAATTCCAGCTCGTTGAGATTGCGAAGTGGCTGTCCCGCGGCGGTGATGGAGATCCGACGTTTCTCGACGAACGTCGCCGGATCCAGCACACGAAGCTCGTGCGTTCCGTCGCTCATGATGAGATCGGTGCCGTTGTGGGTCAGTCCCCACCCCTCACCCGGATACGAGAAGCGCTGCTTCGGCTGGAAGGTCGTGCGGTCGTACACGAACGCGACGTGCGACTGCCACGTCAGCTCGACGAGTTCGTTCTTCCAGACGGTGATGCCCTCACCGAAATGCTCCGCCGGCACATCACGCTTCTGGAGCACCTCGCCCGTCTCCAGCTTCACCTTGCGGATCGACGACTGACCGTTCTGTCCCGTGCCCTCATAGAGAAATCCGTCGACGAACTGGAGGCCCTGGGTGAAGGCTTTGGGATCGTGCGGAAACACCCGCTGGATCTGATAGCCGTACGTCGGAAGCGCGGTGCTTTGTTGCCAGGGCGCAAAACCTATCGTCCGCATGGAAGCCACCAGCACAACAATCGCACCGATCATCAACCGACGCATATGGCCATGATCCTACCTTCGTACTTCAACCTTCGTACTTCTACCTTCAATCTGCCCTTTGCAATTTGCAATCGACCCTGCGCAAGTCAGTAACCCGCCTGCTTGTCGACGACGTTCAGCAGCGCCTGTCCCTGCTCGAACCTCTTCAGATTTTCAGCGAACAACGCCACGAGGGGCGTCCAGTAGTCCGCCATTGCACCGGCCGTGTGCGGCGTGATGATCACGTTCGACAGGTCCCAAAAGGGGCTGGACGCCTCGAGCGGTTCGCGCGTGAAGACGTCGAGCGCCGCGCCGCCCAGCCGGCCATCCTCGAGCGCGTCCGCAACAGCCGCATCGTCGACGAGCTTGCCGCGAGCGATGTTGATGAGCAGCGCGCCGCGCTTCACCTGATCCAGTTCCCGTTGCCCGATGATCTCGCGCGTGTCCGGCGTGTGCGGCATCGAGAGGACAATGACGTCGCTCGACGTGAGCAATTCTGACAGTCGATTCGGGCCGTGGACCGCCACGCCGGCGGGCACGTCGTGGCTCGAGCGATCGGGGCGGCGCCTGATCCCGGAAACCGTCAGGCCGAGTGGAACGGCCAGCCGCGCAACCTCGAGGCCGATCGATCCGAGGCCGACGATCAGCATCCGTCGCCCCGACAAAGTCCACACACCCGAGTCCGGGCCCTCGAGCTCGTCCTGCGCCCAACGATGCGCGGCCTGGGCGCGGAGCGCGAACGGAAGCCGGCGGGCGAGTGCAATCGTGACACCGATGACGTGTTCCGCAATCGACCGCGCACGGATGCCCTTGGCGCTCGTGATCACGACGGAGCTGGCGTGCAACTCGGGAAACATCAGGCTGCCGACGCCGACGGCCGGACTCTGCACCCACCGGAGCCGGGTCGCCGACGGAAACGCGTCGCGGTCGATGAACGGCGTGAACGCGACATCGGCCTGCGGCAGCTGACGCCGGATGGCGTCGCGATCCCAGGCTTCGAGAAACGTGTGTCGTGGAAACTGCGCGCGAAGGGAGTCGACGAAGCGCTTCGGCATCACCCAGACCGCGGCGGGACTGATGACCCCCACAAGAACGTTGAGAACGCTGGGGCCTCTCACGCGTTACCGTCGTCTATAGATGCCGCTTCGTCCGCCGCTCTTGAACTGGAGGGCAATGTCGCCGATGGTCATGGCCTTGTCCACCGCTTTCACCATGTCGTAGATGGTCAGCGCGGCGACCGCGACGGCGGTCAGCGCTTCCATCTCGACGCCGGTTTGCGCCGTCGTCCGCACCCGAGCTTCGATGTCGTAGCCGCGCCTGGTCGCCGTCAGTTCGACGTTGACGCTGGACAACGGCAGCGAGTGGCACAAGGGGATCAGCGACGAGGTGCGCTTCGCCGCAAGGATGCCCGCCAGCCTGGCTGTCTGGAGGGGATCGCCTTTTGCGATCGCGCCGCGACGGATCTGCCGACGCGCCTCGGCGGACATGCGAATCGATCCGCGCGCGATCGCTTCGCGCGTCGTTACGGGTTTGTCGCCGACGTCCACCATGCGCACGCGGCCTGCGGCGTCCACGTGAGACAGCGCTCTGTCCCTACCCGACCTACCCGACCTGCCTGACCCTCCCGACCTGCGCGGTTTATTCATGGTGGTCTCCCTCCTGCGCGAGGAAGAAGGACAGGCTCTCGAGCGACACGGTGAGGTCAACGCCCTTCAGCTTCACGCCGGGTGGAATCTGCAGGGTGCCCGGCGAGAAATTGAGAATGGCCTTGATGCCGGCGGCGACCACCAGATTGACGACGTGCTGCGCGGAAGGCGCGGGCACGGCGATGACGGCGATGCGGATGCCGTCGCGCCTGGCGATCTTCTTCAGGTCGAGGATGTCGTGGATCGGGACACCGCCGCGCGACTGCTGACCGACTTTGTCGCGGAGGTTGTCGAACAACGCCGAGATTTCAAATCCTTCCTGGCGAAATCCCGGGTAGTCGGCGAGCGCCAGACCGAGATTCCCGGCGCCCATGATGGCGACGCGCAGTTTGCGATCGAGCCCGAGAATCTGACGGAGGTGACGCTTGAGATCGCGCACATAGTAGCCGACGCCGCGGACGCCGAACTCGCCGAAGTACGCCAGGTCCTTCCGAATCTGCGCCGCGTTGAGGCGAAACTGCTCGGCGAGCGCCTGCGACGAAATGGTCCGGACGCCCGCGTCGTCGAGAGTGTTGAGGCAGCGCAGGTAGACGGAGAGTCGATTGGTCGTCAGCTCGGAGACCTGCTCGACGGCCTGTTTCGACGTCGAAGCTTTGCCCGGCACTTTGTTCGGCAGTTTCACAAGCTGACCAGGATTGTAGCAAATGATGGGTGCTAATATCGCGGGCCTATGGCCACACGCGCCCCCCAGTCAGCATCGTCGCCGACCGCGTTTCAACCGTATGTGTCGGCGGCGCAGTCGCCGGCCGAATTCACGCTGAAGGCGATCGTCATCGGGGCCTTGTTCGGATTGATCTTCGGCGCGTCCACGGTGTATCTGGGTCTGCGCGCGGGCCTCACCGTCAGCGCGTCGATTCCGATCGCCGTGTTGGCCATCTCGGTTCTCAAGCGGCTCGGCGGCTCGACGATCCTCGAAAACAACATCGTCCAGACGATCGGTTCGGCCGGCGAGACGGTCGCCGGCGGCGTGGTGTTCACCGTTCCTGCGCTCATCTTCCTGACACCGTACGGCCCGGGCTACTTCAACTACTTCCAGATTACCGTCCTCGCCCTCGCAGGCGGGATCCTCGGCGTCCTGATGATGGTGCCGCTGCGCCGTGCCCTCATCGTGAAGGAGCACGGTGTGCTGCCCTACCCCGAAGGCGCGGCCTGCGCCGACGTCCTCGTGGCGGGCGAACGCGGCGGAGAGCTCGCGGCAACCGTGTTCACCGGCCTCGGCGTCGGCGCGCTGTGGAAGTCGCTGTCGTGGATCTTTCAGCTGTTTCGAACCGTGGTCGGCTACAGCATGAGCCGCGCGAGCTTCTTTCCGAACGCCACGCTGAACGTCGATATCTCACCCGAGTACATGGGTGTCGGCTATGTCATCGGACCGCGGATCGCAGGCGTGATGTTCGCGGGCGGCGTGCTGTCGTGGATGGTGCTGCTGCCGCTCTTGTCGATCCTCGGCAGCTACATGCCTGGGCCCTTTCCGCCGGTGCCGGCGAGCGGCCTGCGGATCGATCAGATGAGCGCGCAGCAGATCTGGAGCGCCTATATCCGCTACACCGGCGCCGGCGCGGTCCTCGCCGCGGGCATCATCACGCTCTGCCGGACGATTCCGACGATCGTATCGTCGTTCCGCGACAGCATGAAGGATTTCGGCGCGGGCTCCCGCGGGGTCGCCAGAATCCGGACGGAGCGCGATATTCCGCTCGTCGCGGTCCTCGGCGGGACGCTGTTGCTCGCCATTTTCCTGGTCATCGCGCCCAGGCTGCCCACGCAGGGCAACATCCTGGCGGCCGTGCTGACGATCATCTTCGGCTTCTTCTTCGTCACGGTCTCGTCACGCATCGCCGGCCTCATCGGCACCTCGTCGAACCCGATTTCGGGCATGACGATCGCCACGCTGATCCTGACCTGCTCGATTTTCGTGGGCATCGGATGGACGGGCGACGTCTATGCGCCGATCGCGATCTGCGTCGGCGCCGTCGTGTGCATCGCGGCGGCACAGGGCGGCGGAACGTCTCAGGATCTGAAGACCGGATTTCTCGTCGGCGCCACGCCGCTCTACCAGCAGATCGGGCTCGTCATCGGCGTCGTGACGTCCGCGTTCGTCATCGGGCTGACGACGCTTTACCTCAACAGCGTGATGGGCATCGGCTCCACGTCGCTGCCGGCGCCGCAGGCGACGCTGATGTCCACGATCATCAAGGGACTCCTGAGCCAGAATCTGCCCTGGGGTCTCGTGCTCGTGGGCGTCTTCATCTCGGTGACACTCGAGCTCTGCGGCATTCACTCGCTTTCATTCGCTGTCGGTTCCTATCTGCCGATAGCGACGACCGCGCCGATTTTTTTCGGCGGCCTGGTGCGCGCCTACGTCGAGAAGAGGACCGGGCACAAGGAGGAATCCGAAGTCGGGGCCGGGACGTTGTACAGCTCGGGGCTCATCGCCGGAGGGTCGCTCGCGGGAATTCTGTACGCGGTACTCTATGGGCGTAACATTATTCATGACGCCGAAGGCGTCCAGGGCTTGATCCCGTTCCTCCACGAGGGCACGAGCGGCATGGTGTTCGGAGCGTTTCTGTTTCTGACGCTCGCGGCGGTCCTGGCACGAGCAGCGCAGAAGAAGATCATGTGAAGATCCGCATCCTTTGCAGTTTTGCGGCCGTGGTTATCGCGGCGATCGCCGCGACTGTCGGCGCCCAGCCAAGCCCCCGGCGCGTGACGAACATCACCGCGCTCAGGGGCTTCCCCGGCTTCTACCACGGCCGCCCCATTGTGCTGGCGGCAACCGTCGGGATTGAGAAGGACGAACTCCGCGCATCGGACGAAGGTGAATCGATCCGGCTGATCTTCAAGGGCAACGCGCCAGACGGGCTCGACGAAATCCGCGGGGAGTTCTGGGATCTCGGCCGGATGAAGCCCGACGACATCCGGCTGAACGGCTACGACCTGCGGACAACGTTCAAGATGGATCCGGATGCGGCATGGCCGCGTCCGGGTGACGTGACTGCCATCATCGCATCGGCCGTCGCACCGACGACGCTCCCTCCGGCGCCGTCGATCCGCGCCATCGCGCTCTATCCGAACCGCTATCTCGAGCAGAAAGTGACGATCACCGGACAGTTTTCCGGGCGCAACCTGATGGGCGGCCTGCCGGAAGCCCCGGGCAAGAGCCGGTACGATTTCGTGCTCCGCTCGGCGGACGCCTCCATCTGGATCATCAACATGCGCCCGAGAATCCGGGACCAGGTCACTAACAAGGAGATCGAGTTCGCGCTGGACTCGCGCCTGGACACGAGTCGCTGGCTCGAAGTCAGCGGCACGGTCCAGCAGAGCCGCGGTTTGCTCTGGCTCGACGCCGCGGCCGGCAGCCTGAAAGTCGTGAAGCCGCCTCAGGAGACCACGACCGAAGCCGACGAACCCATTCGCGTCCCTGTCGGTCCGCCCCCTGAAGTCGTGTTCAGCACGCCGATCGACGACGAAACCGACGTCCTGCAGAACGGGTTGGTGCGCATCCAGTTCTCGCGCGACCTCGATCCGGCGACGCTCAAAGGGCACGTCCGCGCGCACTATCTCGAGTCGCAGACCGTCGAGCGAGGCGAACCGACCACACCGACGGTCGATCTCACGATTCAGTACAGCGGTGCGAACCGCGTGCTGGAAATCAGGTTTTCCAAGCCCCTCGAGCGTTTCCGCACGCTGAAGGTCGACCTGCTCGACGGCATTCTCGGCGTCGACGGGCAGCCGCTCAAGCCCTGGACTTTGACGTTCTCGATCGGCGGCTCCTGATTGCCCCGCCAGTCCGTGCCGAACATCGATGTGGCCCACGAGAAGTGCGGTTGTTGGGCTGCTAGAGCGTCCGTAGAAATGCGATGAGGCGTTCCCGCTCCGCCGGCTCCAGATGTAATCCGAATTCGTGACCCTTGATGGCCCGAGTCTGCGAATTGAGCGGCGCCCACCCACCAGGCACATGGCTCTCTTTCAGCCGATTGGGATCGAACATCTCTTCGAGACTGGCCAACGATCCGTCGTGCAGGTAGTGACCGCGATACCATACGCCCTTGAGCGAAGGAACCTTGTAGTAGCCCGTGCCCTTGCGCGTCATCAGAGCGAGCCCGGGATCGGTTCCGACCGATATCCGGAGAATGTCCAACGTCGCCGGCACGTCTGGCGGCGGATCGAAGCCCTCCGCGAGAGTGAGCTTGTTGCTCGTGTACAGCGGTGGTGTGTGGCACCTGGAGCATCCCTCACGCGCGAAAATTCTCTGTCCTGCGGCGGCCCGTTCGTCGAAAAGATTCGGATTGGGCGGCGGCTGAAGCGAGTAGATATATAACGCCAGCGCGTACAAAGCTTCATCAGACAGTCGCGCTTGAACTCTTTTCGTCGATTCCGCAAGCATGTGATGTGGACCGTAGTCGGCCGTCTCGGCAAAGCTCACCAGAGCCGCATAGCGCATGAGGTCGCCGATCCCACGATGAAGATGTGTGCCTGTGTGATCGATATACCTGCGATCCTTGATGCCGATGAGATCCGGGATCTTGGCCGGGTAATACAGACTGCCGTTCCAGCGAGGGACGCCACCGCCCCGGACGATCATGCCCCCAAGTGCCTCGTACTCGGGCTTCGCGATCGCCTTCACTCGCTCGTTGATGTCGTCCTTCCTCCACGGAACTCCGTATGCGCGGTACAGCCACATGCCGAGGGCCTCGCTCCCCATGCGAAACGGCCCTGCTCCGGTGACGAAGCGATTCGCGAACTGAACAGGATTGATTAGTGGGTTTCGGTACTCTGGGATCGCGTGTGCGTGATACGTCGGCGAACGTCGGAGCACCCGGAACGCGGGTTCCATCCGACATGTACAAGAGATGGCAATTGTTGCAGTTCCCGAACGACAGAGCGACACCCTGCTTGGTCGGCACCCAGCGCGACCCGAAAACGGTGCCGTCCGGCAACGGTTGCACGCCTGCCTCTTCGAAAGTCTCGCGATTCCTGGCCGCGGCAACAAACGTCGGATCCAGCGTGCGCAAATGCAGATGATCGGCTTCGTCAAAGACCCTCCGACCTGCCTCAATCCAGTCACTCTCGGTCTTCAGTGTTTCCGGTTCGAGCAACGCCTTCGGTCCTACGTGCTGCAACATCTCCCAGTAGCCGTCCGGCTCTCTGCCTGGGAAGTAGACTGGATACGTCCGCAGATTCTCGATAGCCAACGAGTAATAGTCTTTGGCCGAGATGTGCGCAGGCCTGACGTTCAGCCCGGCGACCGGCGTCGGCCAATCTGCAAGAGCTGCCTCATCCCAGGTGATCGGTGTTTCGGGTTTTCCGAGTTGCGCCCCGGTACGGGCTGCCGTCAATCGCCAACCGAGCAGAACAACGACGGCCGCCAGCAGGGCTTTTGAATTACGTGAATGTGTAGGTGTCATGGTTTCATCCGGCGACCATCTCAGGGGACAACCCGGAACGGCGTCAGCGTCTTCTCCGCGCCGACGCTCACTTCGACCAGGTAGTCGCCGGGTCCGAGCGGCGTGAGCGGAACCTGCGTCGTTGCCCAGCGCGATCCATCCGGATCGTCCCTGAACACGACCGACAGCGGAACCGCCATCGCCTTGCCGTTTCTGTCGAGAAGCTTCGCAGATCCAGTGTCGGCGCCGTTCGCTGCAGCGGGAATCTCGATGCGCATCTGCTCGCTGCGGCGGAACCGCAGATCGGCCGTCGGCACTTCCTTGAGACCCGTGAACGGTCCGCGTCTGACGATCAGGCTTCCTGACACCGCCGGCGCCGCCGGCACCGCCAGCGGCACGAGGTCGCTCGTCGTCGCGAGCAATGAGGTGGCGCGCGTGTGCACGTTGACGGAATAGTCCCCGGGCGCGAGGGCGCCGGTTGGCGACAGCAGGACGCGGAAATGCCTCGCACCAGCCGGCACGGTTTCGTGCGCCGTCGCGAGCGTTTGCCCTTCCTGCGTCAACGTCACGTCGGCTTCGGCTCCGAGGCGCCATGTGTCGGCGGAGCCAAGCTCGCCGACGAGCCAGACAGCAGACTGCGCGCTGCTCTTCCAGCCGGCGGCCGCGCGGAGCCGGAGCGACGCTTCCTTGGTGAACGAGCTGAGCGGCCTCAGTGCGGATTCGACCGCGAGCGCTTCGGCCTCCTTCGGCGAGAGCGGCGCGTTCGACGCCGCCGCGTTTGCGCGCGCGGTCCGTTCGACTTCTGCAGTCGTCGCCGCAAGGTAGCCGCGCCTGGCACGCACCTGGACGCCCGGTCGCTTCACGCGGACGGTAATCGAATGGAATTTGCCGTCCAGCTTTCCGCTCGAGTAGTACCCCAGCAGATAGTACCGACGAAAGATCGGCGACCACCCGGCGCAGTCCGCCAGAAAGATCGTTCGAATTGACGATGGCCAGGCCGTCAGTGGCCTCCGCGAGGGTGCGCAGCGCCGTGATGCGTCCCCTGAGCATGGCCGAATCGGCTGACAGTGGGACCGGCGGCGGCGCGGGCCCGGGGACATCCGTACGCATCATCGGCGTATCGAACGCAGCCAGTCCGCGCGGATCGATGGTGTAAAACGAGGCGTTGGCGCGGTTTGCCTCGTCCTGGATTTCCCGGAAGAGGCGGTCATTGTCTATTTGCGCAAGGTTGTTACGATCGATCGAGCAACTGTTGGACGAGAGCTGCCCATTTGGATCTTTGGTCGTCAGCTTTCCACTGCGCGGATCGACCTGTACACCCGGCAGCGTGGGGACGCCTTCGCAATTGAGCGGACGCGCGAGCTGAGCATTCGGTTTGAACAGCAGCCATCCGTTGGAGAGGGCAAGGATGGCTTTCCGTTCCTCGCGAACGCCACGGAGGTAACGGACCAGATCTTCGAGCGCTCCGAGGGTCCGCACTTCATGACGCCGGTCGATCATCTCGGCCGCAACGCCGTTTTGATCCGCGCAAGGAGTCCTGGGGTCGACGTTCGGATAGCAGTATCCGTACTGCGAATCCTCGGGGTCGGTGAGAATCATGCGATCCCGCTCTCCCCAGTGCCAGTATTTCTCGAGGAACCCGTCGATCGTCGTGGTCTTCCGCGCGAACGCGATATCTCGCGGCGACATCTCAGGAGTCATCACGCCGATGACATCGTCGGGGCCAAGCATGCGATCGAGCATCTCCGTCAGCGGCCGTCGGATCTGCCGTGAGGCGGCGACATCGACGTGATAGGTGTCGAGAAACAGCACGAACACGCGCGCGCGCGGGTCTTGCGCGGCCTGCCGGCCTTCTTCGACCGTGTTCGGCTCGCGGCGCGCTTCCTGCGGGATGTTTCCACGAATCAGAATGCGTTCGAACTGCTCGAGTTTCTGTGGCTGGCCGTTCTCGAGGACGTCGAAGTCGTCACGCGTGAGATCGTCCACCGGCGCGCCGCCCTTCGTCGGATACGCATCGACGCGGACGTAATTGGCCTCGGTCCGGAACGTTGGGAGTTGAGGTTGCGCGGACGACTGAGTCACCGCCGCGATGGCAACGAGCACGGCGATCAGCCCTGAGCGCTCAGCTCTGTGCCCTGACATGCGAGCTCCTATGGGCGGTGGCTTGGTCAGTCTACCACCGGCCCCGCGGCCACCAACGCTTCGATGCGCGCCCGAACCTGGGCAATCAGCGCGTCGCGCTGTCCGACCTGCAGCCCGGCCGTCTCAATCGGCTCGCCGATGCGGATGCTGACGGTCGCCGGACGAACGATCATGCTGCCCTTGCGCATGGCCGCCCGTCCGCCCTGCACGGCGACGGGGACGATGGGCGCCTGGGCCTTGATCGCCATGATGAAGCCGCCCTTCTTGAACGGCAGCAGTTCGGCGGTGCGACTGCGCGTCCCTTCGGGAAAGATGAGAAATGTATTTCCGCTTCGAAGCGATTCAGCGCCCGCCTCGATGGAACGCATCGCCGCTTCCTTGTTCCGCCGATCGACGGGAATGAACCCACCGACACGGAAGGCATGCGTCAGGATCGGAATCGAGTTCAGCTCCGCCTTGTACAGAATGTGAACCTGCGGGTGCAACACTTCGAACAGGATCGGCGGATCAACGTTGCTCTGGTGGTTCGCGCAGAAGACCACGGCTCGATTCGGGACATGTTCGCGTCCTGCGACGCGGCAACGAATGCCGCTCAGGCCGAGCGCCAGACGGACGCCCAGGTGTCCAAGGAAGTACAGAAATTTCTGGGCGCCGAAGAGAATCGCGAGCGTCATGCCAATTGGTGCAGCGATGAGCACATACAGCGAGACGCCGACGTAGGTGGCGAGCGAACGGATGGCGGCGATCAGTGTCCTGAACACACGGGCGGATGATACGTGAAAACCGTGTCGGGATTCGTGATTCGGGGTTTGGGATTCGGATGAAGAAAGAAACGGCCGCCGAACTCGGGAGAGCCGGCGGCCGAATGGAGCGCGATGGCTTCAGCCGAGCGCGTTGGAGCGCGAGGCTTCAGCCGAGCGAACTGTCTACGACGCGCGGGCGGCTCGACGAGCCGGCGCGGCCGGCGTCACGGCGCGCGGCGCAGCCTTTGCGACTTTGGCGCGCGAGGCCACCGTCGTCGGACGGGCCGCCGCCTTGACCGTGAAGCAGCGTTCGAGGGCGCGATCGACGCGACCTTCGATGGCCGTCGCCGTTTCGCGCATCACCTCGGAGACTTCCGAGATGATGAGGAACTTCGCCCGATCGAGCATGCGCTTTTCGCGGAACGACAGGCTCTTGGACTTGGCGAGGAACGTCAGGCTCTTGAGCACGTCGGCGACTTCGTAGATCGAGCCGCTGCGCATCTTGTCGGAGTTGTCCTTGAAGCGCCCTTTCCAGTTCTGGTGATTGTCGATCTTCCCGTCGCCGAGCAGGCCGAAGAGCCGCTCGACGTCGTCGTCGCAGATGGCGCGACGAAGACCCACGCCGTCGACGTTGGACACGGGAACGAGCACGGTCGTGTCGTTGGCGACGATGCGGAGGTGATAGAAGCCGCAGGTGGTACCAAGAATAGTTTTGTCTTCGATGCGCTCGACGATTCCGAGACCATGATTCGGGTAAATGACCTTGTCACCGACTTCAAACGTCACGGTTCCCCCTGTTGGAAGCGCTTTCTCTATGGAAGGCCAAGTCGTGCTGGCAGTTCATTCAGTATAGCCGACCGGCCGCCCGAATTCAACGCAAAATGGCCAGAATATGGCCGTTTTTAGCCAATTCGGGGCGGATTGATGTCTGCGCTCGTGCGACCTTAAGTACCATCGTGGGGAGAGGTTGCGCAACGTCGCGTGGTCCGGCGCGACACAAGCGACACTCGTCCGTGACGAGTCGGCTCGTCGTTCGGGTGTCGCAAGCTCGGCCGTACCTTGAGGATGCGTCGATGCGCGCTCTGGTATTCTTGAGGTTCTCGCCTGGCTCCTTTGCCGGAGTGGTGAAACTGGCAGACGCGCGGGACTCAAAATCCCGTGGGGTTTACCCCCCGTGTGGGTTCGATTCCCACCTCCGGCACCACCCGACTCGTGCCACAGACGCACCCGCGTCATCCACGCCTTCTGGTGGGGGTGGTCACCCCACGACGCGATGGCTCGCGTGGCTGCCGCAGTCGATCCCGTGGGTCCGCTTGAGTTGCCGGATGAACTGAAGCGTGGACTTCGTGTGCGGGCCAACGCCGGCGTTGGTGTGTAGCAGGATTTCCTCCAGGCAACTCGAGAGCGTCATCCGCTTGTGCGCGGCCAGGTCCTGAGATGCTGCCCGAGCACGATGTGGTAGCCATTGAGATCGCGGACCGTGTAGTCGCGGATGCGCCACGGCGTGTCGCCGATCGGTTGCGCCACATCGACGCCGGTCGCGCGATGGAACCGCACTCGACCGGCGGCTTTGTCGGCATCGTCATCGTCTGATCATCCTGTACAAATCCTTCGAAACCGCGTACTCTCCGTAAAGGCAGCCCCGGGTAATGATCTGGGACGCCAAAGCTCATCCGTCGAACGCTTTCGCGTCGATCGACTCTTGGAGGTGCCGTTCGTGAAGTCCACATTCGTCGTCAGCTCCCTGCTCGCCATAGCCCTGTGTGTGATGTCGGCGACGCCCGCCCGAGCCCAGTCGGAATCGAAATGGAACATCGAGGGATCGATCGGCTGGGACGTCGGGCTGAGCGGCGATTTCATCGCCGCCGGCATCGGCACGATCAACAGCGTCCCGGTCGTCGTTCAGACGCAATCGTTCGGCACGGTGTACGGCACCGGCGTGCAATGGCAGATCGGCGCAGGCTACGCGCTGGACGACAAGGCCGAAGTGCGTGGTGATTTCACGTATCAGCGGAGCGGCGCAGACGCGGTCCAAATCGGCAAGGCGGGAACGTCGGATCTCTTCGCAACGTTCGACGACTACGAAGTCTGGAGCTTCGAAGGCGGTTATCGACGATACTTCGAGCGTCACGACAAGCTCCGGCCGTACGCGGGCGCCACGATCGGCATCGCCGATATTCCTCGCATCAACGGCGTTTTCGCGGCGACCCAGGCGAACATCGTGCAATATGCGACCGACTTGTATGACGGCACGGCCGCCTTCATCTTCTCGGTCAACGGTGGCGTGCTCTATCGCGTGAGCGAACGTGCCGATCTCAAGTTTCAGGTCGCCTTCCGGCACACGAGCGGGCTGGCACAGATCGACAATCTCCAGAACACCGGTTTGGGTAATATCAACGACCGGAGCTCGAGATGGTCAATGCCGATTGCCATCGGCGTCCACGTCAGATTCTGAGCATCGTGTGCGCCGCGGTCCTTACAGGGGCCGCGACGCACGCCCCCATCCGCGGGGACACTCAAGCGCCGGCCAACCAGGGCGGTCCAGCACGCATCGCGCTGTTGATTGACACGAGCGACGGCGTCACCTCGTCGATCACGCAGATGCGCGCCGGCCTGCGGGCATTCGTCGACGCCCTCCCGGACGAGCCGGAGTTGCTCGTGGCGACGACCGGCAGACGGATGGCGGTGCGCAACCAGCCGACGACCGATCGAAAGAAGGCCAGGGATTCGGTCGGTGGACTGATCTCCGATGGCGGACCCACCCCGCTGATGGATTCCATCCTCGAAGTCGACGAGCGCTTCATGCGTAAGGCCGCCGACCGACGCGCCGTTTTCGTCATCGTCACGGGCGACGGCACCGAGAACAGCATCCGCGTCAACCCCGATGCGTTCAATCGATGGCTGGCGACGCTGCGGGGCCGCAATGCGTCGGTTCATGCGCTCGTCATCAAGAGCGGCAACGGCATGCCCGAAGTCATCGCGCGCGCGGCCGTGCAGGCGACGTCGGGACTGTTCGAGACCATCAACCCCCGCGCGCCAATCGCCGAGACGATGCAGAAGATTGCCGCCCGGATCTCGGATACCACCCCGCGCTGACAGGTCCGGCGTCTCGCCCGCTACTGAAGTTTCTGCCGCGGAAGGAATGGCGCGGGAGGCACATTACGCCTCCCGTCGTGGGGATGGGTCAGGTGTCGGCCCGCAGAGCGCGGAACCGAGCGGAGCGTCGATCGAGAGTCAGCAAATCAGGTGCCGGGTCGTCGCGTTCAAACGACGGGGTTGCGGCCCTGGATGATCCTGATGAGCACCACGGCGACGGCCAGCACGAGCAGCAGGTGAATGAACCCGCCCAGGGTGTAGGAACTCACCATGCCCAGCAGCCAGAGAATGACGAGAAGCACAAGGATCGTGTTCAACATGTGACCTCCAGACCTCCTCAGATCGACGCTACGCGTCCTCGTGGCGCGAGCGTCGACCGCTCGAACGGCGCGCACTCGCGGCCGCCTCCACCACTTCGCTCGCGCTCAATTCGAGCGCGTTGGCCGCCTGGTCGATTTTTTCTTGAATGTTGTCGAGCTCCACGCCGGCACGCTGCGCGAGTTCGCGGTAACGACGACCGACGGCGTCGCGCAAGGTGTTCCACGACTCGCCGACTTCTTCCCTGAGTTCGGCGCCTGATCTCGGCGCCAGGAGCAGTGCGACACCGGCCCCGACGATCGCCCCGGTCAACACTCCCGCCGCAAAGCCCGCTCCGTTGTCACGATCGCTGTACGACATAACTGCTCCTGACAGAATGGAACGAACGCCCATGAGGTCTCTCAGGCCGAGGCCGGACGATGCCGGCGAGAACCACGCCATCGAGACAGTATTTGTGAAGCCGCCGACGCGGCGCCTGCCAGGAGCAGCGCTCTCGGCGCTGCGACCGCGGACGCCACGGAAAGAATCACCCCGCCGGCCTCGCTCACGACGCCGCGCGCCCGGTCGCTCCAGTCTTCCACCGTCTGCAGTGCGGCGCGTGCCTGCACGGCCAGTTCGTCAACACCGGAGGTGAAGCTGTCCAAGCGGCTCTCGAGAGCATCGACGCGGGACTCAACCACGGTCCGCATGCGTTGCCACTCGATGGCCAGCGCGACGATCGCGCCGATCATCATGAGCGTCTGCACTGAAATGGCGACCGCGATGATCACGAGAGCATGCTGGCTGGTGGGGTCCACTGCGTTCCAATCTCCGCAGTAGGCACTGAGCAGGCTTCGTGCCAGGTTTTTCGTCGAGCTGAACGATGGAGCCGAGGTAGCGGACTACTCTAAAATGGAAGACTGTTGCTCAGCGCCGGGCAGATGGTATTGTCTCTCGACGGAGCATTCGTCGAATCTCAGCCACAAGGGATTCGGGTTCGCAAGGTTTGACAATCACTGAATCGAATCCGGACGCGCGCGCGAGGTCGAGTTGTTTGGCGTGTGAGTAACCGGTGGCGGCGATCAGCGGAATGTCACGTGTGTCCGCCCGTGCTTTCAATTCGCGCGCAACCTCGTAGCCGGATTTTCCCGGGAGCTCGAGATCCATCACGATGACATCCGGCTTGTGGTGCACGGCCTCGTCGAACGCACGAGGTCCATCGGAGGCCACGAACACTTCGAATCCGGCCGCCCGCAGGTACAATCCCCATACGTCCAGTGCATCCGGGTAGTCGTCAACGATGAGGATCCGCGGAAGAGACATGGCTTTCAGTGACGCGACTGTCGTCAACGTCTGCTTTTTCTTGAGTTTACAATCTCTGTGCCACGTAACGGTTTCGTATCGGACGTCGAGATCGGCAAGGCCTTGGATCTGCTGATCCACGACCTCCGCGCACCGCTCAGTGTAGCGCACGGCTACCTGCGTCTCCTCAAGGAGAACCGGCTGAGTTCGGCGGATGAGCGCGCACGCGCGCTCGAGCAGAGCATCGAGGCTCTGACGAAGATGAGCCGGATGTGCGCCGATGCGTCCGCCTACGCCGCGCCGGCTGCTTCAGACACACCGGCTGCCACTGTCGTACAACTGAGTCGCTTTGTCGATCAAGTGCGGAGCGCATGCGCATTGTCCTGCGCTGGACAGGTTTCCGTGGACCTCGTCGCCGAGGGACCCGCGCACAGAAGCCCAGGTTCCTCCACACGGTCACTCTGCGCCCGCAATCTTACGGGGCTTGCCGAAGGACTCGCGATCATCCTGTGCGCCACGAAGCGCGCCGCCGGCAACAGACCCGTGACCGTGACGGTCTCGGACGTTGACGATGCCGTGCAGTTTCTGATGGGGAGCGACGAGGACCGCGTGCGGCTTCGGTCTGACGCCTCCGCGTCCTTCGACCCGTGGCGCGGTGGACACACGATCGCATTGCCGCTCGCCTGCCGCACGGTCGCGGAAGCGGGTGGGCGCATCTGGACCCTCGCAGACATCCGCGGCGCGATCGCCGTCGCGATTCCCCTGGAGGATTCGGCGTCATGACGGCACGACTTGCCCTCGTCGATGACGACCCGGCGTTCACGGACTTCCTGAAGACCGTGCTCGAAACGCGCGGCTACGCGGTTGATGTCTTTCACAGCGGCGGCGACATGCTCGACGGACTACGCGCGGGCCTCGCGCCCCACGTGATTCTGCTCGACGTGCTGATGCCGGATCTCGACGGCCTCGAGACGCTCCGCCAGATCCGGTACGCGCATCCGTCCGCGCAGGTCATCATGCTGTCCGGCCGCAATGCCCCGAGCACCATCGTCGAAGCCGTACGGCTCGGCGCGGCCGACTACGTGCTCAAGCCCGGCGATCCCGAGGGCGTCGGTGAAGCGGCGCTCGAAGCCGCACTCCGAAACGCGCTCGAGCGCGAATCCCTGAGCGCGGAGGTCGCGCGCCTCGGCGCGCAGATGTCCGAGGATCCTGAGGGCGCGCAGATCTGCTGGGCCTCGGGCGCCGCCATGCGACCGGTCATGGCCATGGTGGAACGCGTCGCCGACAGCGACGTGGACGTCCTCATCCGGGGCGAAAGCGGAGTCGGCAAGGACGTCATCGCGCGCGAACTGCACCGGCGATCGGACCGCCGCTCCAAACCCTTCGTCAAGGTGAACGTCGCGGCGCTGCCGGCAGACCTGCTCGAGAGCGAGCTCTTCGGACACGAGCGCGGGGCGTTCACGGGTGCCGGCGCGACACGCGTAGGCAAGTTCGAGTTCGCGCAGCACGGGACCATGATGCTCGACGAAATTGGTGAGATGCCGGCTTCGCTCCAGGCCAAGATCCTGCACGTCCTGCAGGATCGGGAATTCACCCGACTCGGCAGCAATCGGCCGGTCGAGGCGAACATCCGGGTCATCGCCGCGACCAACCGCAACCTCGAAGAGATGATGCGAAACGGCGCGTTCCGGGAGGATCTGTACTACCGCCTCCAGGTCATCGAGCTGCATGTGCCGGCGTTGCGCGAGCGTCCCGAAGAAATCGGACCGCTGGTGGAGTTCTTCCTCTCGAAATACTCTCGCGTATACCGCCGGCCGGCACTGCGGCCGACCCCTGTGCTGATGGAGGCGATCGCCAACCACTCGTGGCCCGGCAACATCCGCGAGCTGGAGAACATGGTGAAGCGTTTCGTCGTGCTGGGCGACGAGAACTTCGTGCTCTTGGAGCTGGCGCGACTTCGGCAGGTGGCGGCAGAGAGCAGACCAGCCTCGGTCGTGGCTCGTCTGCCCGTCGCCGTCGCCGTCGCCGTCGCGGGCGCCGGCGTCGACGTGCCGGCAGGCGCGGCTGATACGGCATCTTCAGCGCCAATTCCTCTGGCGCCCGCGCCCTCCGCTGCACCCGTCGTGGCGCCACCGGAAACAACCGCCGCGGTCGCCAGTGCCGGGTCGGGGGCAGGCGGGCATGTGAACCTGCAGGCGCTGGCACGAACCGCCGCGATGAAGGCCGAGCGCGATGCGATCGAAGAGGCGCTCGTGCGCTTCCGCTGGAACCGCCGGAAGGCCGCCGAGTACCTCGGCGTTAGCTACAAGACGCTGCTGAACAAGATCAAGGAAGGCGGGATCACCGACCCTGGAGCACCGTAGACGACCATTCGAGCGTAAAGGTGGCCCCGCTGCCTTCGGTGGACTCGACGGTAATCGTGCCGCCCATCGCGTCCATGCACTCGCGGACGATTGACAGCCCCAGCCCCATCCCCTGCGCGCCGAGCTCTCCATCCAGATGGGCATGCACGCGCACGAACTGATCGAAAATCGTATCGAGCTTCGATCGGGGAATCCCGATGCCGTTGTCGGCGATCTCGATTCGCGGCCCGCGATCCGACGGCACGGCGCGAACGTGCACCACGCGCGCCTCCTTGGCCGGATCGCAGTACTTCACCGCGTTGGCCAGCAGATTCATCAGCACCAGTTCGGCGCGCCCGGCATCCACGACGAGTGTGGGCAGAGACTCGCCGACCTGAATCGCCACACCGCGCGCGTCGGCCATGTCGCTCAGCTGCTGCGACACGTCCCTCGCCACGACGCCGAGATCCACAGACTGTTCGCTCGGCGAGTTGTCGGCGCGGCGAGTGAGCTTCGCAAGTCGCTCGAGCATGCCCGCGACCTCGCCCAGCCGCACGACGTTACGATCGAGCGCCTGGACGAGTCGGGCGGATTCGGAGTCGGCCTGCGCAACGGGAATCAGTCGCGAGATGACCTGGAGCACGCTCAGCGGCTGCCGGATCTCGTGGCTCAGGAGGCGGCTGAAGTTTCGGAGCTGTGCGGTCTGACGCTCGATCGTCTCGGTGTACCGCGTGACGAACGCGTCGACCGTCTGCTGCTCCAGCACGCGCACGGCCTGGGCCGCGCGGTTGACGACGCGGATCGCCGCCGCCGCATCGGCACGGACGCCAAGGCGCGTGATTTCCTCGGCGAAGAAATTCTCGAGAATCTCGCTGAAGAGCTGATACTCGCGCAGCAACTGGTGAACCGAGGCGCGCTGGTCGAAGCGGAGTAAGCCGAGTTCGGTCGCCTTCGTCATCACCGCGGTGTTCGCGGCGATCTCCTGATCTTCCGGCGCTCGCAAGTACTCGGCGACCTCGAGAATGAGTGCGGGAATGTGATCCAGGAGCTGCGGCGACGGAAACACCTCGCGAGGCTCGACGAGCAGCAGGCGCTCCAGTCGCTCCAGCCAGCGCTGGGCCAGGCCCGTGTGTTCGCTCACCAGCCGGGAGGAGAGATGGTCGACGGTATCGAACGCGTTGGGAACGGCCATCGCGAAAAGTTCTCCGAGTTTACGTCATCGGGTGGCGAGTCTTTTGCTGCTACTGCGGGATAGCTCTGGCGGCTGAGACGGTCAACTATGATACCGAGCCGCTTGCCAGCGCCAGCTCGGCCATGGGCACATGACCCTGACGTACCCTGCGGAGCCAGCCCAGATCGAGTCCCACCGCTGGTGGTGGACTTTCCTGGTCGCGATTGTCGTCCTGCTCATTTCAGGCGGCCTCGCCCTCCGGCAGTACGTTCGATTCTCGGAGGCGACGCGTCGCGTTGAACACACGTATCAGGTTCTGAGCGCCATCGATGATCTCCTGACTGCCCTGCTGGACGCGGAAACCGGGCAGCGCGGTTTCCTGCTGACGGGCGCGCGGGAGTTCCGCGGGCCGTTCGACGCCGCTCTCCCCCGCATCGAGAACCTGAACGCGCACCTCGAGGCGTTGGTGGGCGACAGCCCGCCGCAAGAGGTTCGGGCCCGCCGTGTCACGCAGCTCAGCGAGGAGAAGGTCGCTGAGCTCCAGGCCGTCCTCGATCAATTTCGCGTCGGCGAGACATCGATGGCGCTCGCCCGCTTATCCGCCGACGGAGGCAGGCGGACCATGGACGAGATCCGCCTCGTCATGGCCGAGATGAAGGGGGCCGAGACGTCGCTGCTCGAGCAGCGCGCCATCGAGGCCCAACTGGCACGCCGCGGCTTCGTCGGCCTGGGATTCGTCAGCCTGCTCATCGCGGCCGTGCTCGTCGTCGCAGCGACCGTCGTGAGTCGAAGCTTTCAACAACGCCGGATCGCATTCGACGACGAGGCGCGCAAACGCGTCCTCGCCGAAGCATCGGCAACGACGGCCGAGCGCGAGCTCGCCGAGACGGCGACGCTCAGCCGCAGCATCCTCGACAATTCCGGCGACTGTATTCAGCTGCTCGAACCTGACGGCCGGCTCGCTTCGATGAATCAGCCCGGACTCCGTCTGATGGAAATGGACGACGTCGAGGCCTTCCGCGGGCGCTCGTGGCCAGATCTCTGGGGTGAGAGCCGGCATCTGGCGGCGAGCGCGCTGTCGTCAGCCGTGTCCCACGGAGAGGCGCGCTTTCAGGGTTTGTGCCCCACGGCGCGCGGTTCGCCGAAGTGGTGGGACGTCATTGTCACGCCGATTCGTGATTCCGCCGGCGGCGTGCTGAAGATCGTCTGCATCTCGCGCGACATCACCGAGCAGAAGCACGTGGAGGACGAACGCAATCGGCTGCTGGCCAGCGAACGGGCGGCGCGATCCGAGGCCGAACGGTCTGCGCATCTCAAGGACGAGTTTCTTTCGACGCTCTCCCACGAGTTGCGGACACCGCTCAACGCCATCGTCGGCTGGGTCGGCGTGCTCAAGCAGGACGAGTCGCACGACACGATGGTCAAGGCCGTGGACGTCATCGACCGCAACTCTCGCCGTCAGTCGCAGATGATCGACGACCTGCTCGACGTCAGCCGCATCGTGTCCGGCAAGCTGCGTCTCGACATTCAGCGCGTCGATCTCGGGGCCGTCATCGAGGAAGCCGTCACGTCGGCGCTGCCCGGGGCGGACGCCAAGGGCGTCCGGCTGGTCAAGGTGCTTGGCTCCGCGGCGATCGTCCAGGGCGATCCCGTCCGGCTCCAGCAGGTCGCCTGGAATCTCATCAGCAACGCGATCAAGTTCAGTAGCCGGGGGGGCCTGGTGCAGGTGACGTTGAATCAGACCGGCAGCAACGCACAGCTGGAGATCAGCGACAGGGGACAGGGCATTGCGCCCGAACTCCTGCCGCACATCTTCCAGCGTTTTCGTCAAGGCGATTCCTCGTCGACGCGCCGGCACGGCGGGCTCGGACTCGGGCTTGCGATCGTCGAGAACCTGGTCGACATGCACGGTGGCTCGGTGGAAGCCGCGAGCGCGGGAACAGGGGAAGGCGCTGTGTTCACGGTCAGATTGCCATTGGCGTCGTCTACGGCACGGCGGCTCGAGCTCGACACGACCGAGAGTCCTCCTCCACTCCGCGAGCTCTTGCGCGGCGTCGTCGCGATGGTCATCGACGACGAGCCAGATGCGCGGGAACTGGTCCAGCGTCTGCTCGAAGACGCGGGCGCGACTGTGTCGGCGTGGGCGAGCACTGAGGAGGCGCTCCAATGCATCCGGGACGGCTTCACGCCCGACGTGATCGTGAGTGACATCGGTATGCCGGATCACGATGGCTACAACTTCATGTCGCAGGTGCGACAGATGAAAGGGTCGATTGCGTCTGTTCCGGCCGCGGCCCTGACCGCACTTGCCCGTGTGCAGGACCGGCGACGGGCGTTGCTGGCTGGTTACCAGACCCACCTGGCCAAACCTGTTGACCCGGCGGAGCTCGTCGCCACCGTGGCCAGCCTCGCACGCCGTACCGGACTACGTCGGGATTCGTGATTCGAGTCTTGGGATTTGATTTCGGACTATGCCGGCGTGTCGTACTTCTCTGGTCGAGCTCATCGTTCGTCAACTTGCCCCACTGCACTTTGACTTCATCCTTCAGCTGATTTCATGACGATGTCCTTCTCATATTGACGCTGAGGAAAAGCCCTCGCGCGTCATGCTCTGTCGGCTTTCACGCCGAGGAGAGCAGGAAGCGTGCCGCCTTACGACGGCTCGACCGCCGACGGCGCTTCGATTGATGACACCTCGACCGCCGCGGCATCGAGCAGCACCTTCGCGCGATGCTCGCCTTTGAGGTTGAGCGGCAGGCGTCCGTCGGCAACCACCTCGTCGTCGAGCTCGACGCGCGGTGCGCGACCGACTGCCGCGCCCGGACGATTCTCGACCTCAATCAGGAGTGTGCCTTGGGGACGCTGGAGCCGGACGGTAAAGCCGCGCCACTCTTTCGGCAGTCGAGGTGCGACCAGAACGGTATCGCCGCTGAACCGAATACCGAGAATCTCTTCGAGTACCACTCGATAAATCCAGCCCGACGATCCCGTGTAGGCAGACCAGCCTCCGCGGCCTCCGTGCGGGCCAGCACCGTACACGTCACCGGCCACGAAATACGGCTCGAGCAGGTAACGCTGCGAGGCCTCAGGCGTCGAGGTCCGCAGCACGGGATTGACCATCCTCAGGAGCTCGAGGGCCTTGCCGGCGTCCCCCAGGCGCGCGAACGCCGCGATCACCCACGCGGCCGCGTGCGTGTACTGACCGCCGTTTTCGCGAACGCCGGGCGGATACGCCTGAATGTATCCGGGACTCGGCGTCATGTGCTCGAAAGGCGGGGTGAGAAGCGCGACCAGACCGTGCCGTCGATCGACGAGCAGTCGATCGACCGCGTCCATCGCAATCTGACGACGGAGAGGGTCGGCGGCGCCTGACAGCACCGCCCAGGACTGAGCGATCGAATCGATCCGACACTCGTCGTTCCGCGACGAACCGAGCGGCGTCCCGTCGTCGAAGTACGCGCGCCGGTACCACGCGCCGTCCCAGGATCGATCGAGCGACTCGCGGAGCTCGTGCATCCGACGAGGGTAGCGGTCTGCCCGCTCGTGATCGTTGCGCTCGGCCGCGACCGCCGACATCCGCGGCAGCAGGTCGGCGAGGAACCAGCCGAGCCAAACGCTCTCGCCTTTTCCCTGCACCCCCACATGGCTATAGCCGTCGTTCCAGTCGGAGGACCCGATGAGCGGCAGCCCGTGGTCACCGAGCACCAGGCTGACGTCGATCGCTCGAGCGCAATGCTCATAGAGCGTCGGCGTTTCCCCGGTGGTCCGCGGCCGTTCGAAGACGTCGTGCGCGTCGGTTGGTAAGGCCGAGCCATCGAGAAACGGAATCGGTTCGTCGAAGATCGCGGCGTCGCCGGTCATACGAACGTACTCGAGTGCCGCGTAGACGAGCCAGAGTCGGTCGTCGGAACATTTCGTCCGAACACCGTCACCCATCGGTTCGTGCCACCAGTGCTGGACGTCGCCTTCGGCGTACTGGCGGCCGGCGGACTTCACGATATGTGCTCGCGCGATCGACGAATCGGACGGAATCAACGCGAGCACGTCCTGCAGCTGATCGCGAAAACCAAACGCGCCACTCGACTGGTAGAACGAGGACCGTCCCCAGATGCGGCACGACAGCGTCTGGTACACGAGCCAGCCGTTCATCAGCAGATCCAGCGCGGGCTCGGGCGTAAGGACGCTGACGCGTGATGTCAGCCGTCGCCAGTGCTCCTCGACCGATTTGCGAGTGGTCTCGGCTGCCACCGCCGACGCGTAGCGCCGAATCAGCGACCGCGCTTCGTCCTCGTCATGCGCGTCACCAATCACGAACACCACCCTGACGGTCTCGCCGGGCGGGATTACAATCGCCGTGGCCATCGCCGCACACGCATCCATCGCCGCGCCGACGCGATCGGACAAGCCGACACGGTGCATCGCCGCGGGATCCTTCAGGCTTCCGTTACGTCCGATGAACTCGAGTCGATCGCCGGTGAGCTTGACGTTGTCACGATCGGCACCGACGAAGGTGACGCGGCCGCCGAAGGCTTCCGAGGCGCGATAGCGGGCGAAGAGTGCCGCGGTTTCGGTGTCCTGTTCGGTGGCGACGAGGAGGGCCGCGGGCGACCGGCGATCGCCGAGCTGGAGGTCGGCGTAAAACGTGACGGACAACTCGCGCGCGCGCGTCCCGCTCTGGCGCACATCGAGCGTGAGGATCTTGACGCGGTCTTCCGGCGGCACGAAGACCGCGAGCGTGGACTCGATCTGCTCGTGATGGGCGTGGTATGTCGTCACGCCGACGCCGTGGCGCACGACGTATCGGCCGTCTCCGGGCCGCGGCGCCGGCGTAGCGGACCAGAACACGCCCGTTCGCTCGTCGCGGATGAACAGCGCCTCGCTCGGCGGATCCACCACCTGATCGTTCGACCACGGCGTCAGGCGTCGCAGCTGACTGTTGTCCGCCCAGGTGCACGACAACCCGCGATCGGTCGTGAGACAGCCGAAGTTGGGGTTGGCGATCACATTGCTCCATGGCGCGGGAGTCACCGCCCGTCCGTCTGGTTGGATTTCATACGAGAACCCGTCGGCCGCAAACCCGCCGAAGCCATTCCAGAACTGCAGCCGGTTGGCTGGATGCTCCTCGAGATCCTGAACCCGTGGTGTGTCCACTGGCGCTTCCGTGGCGACGAATGGCGCCGGCTGGACCGGTGGACGCTGCGCCCGGCGCAGCTGATCTTCGAGCGATCCATTTCGTCCGTCGCACACGACCCTCGCGGCCGCCTCGAGCAGTTGACGGTCCTCGTCGGACATGTTGACGGCGAGTCGAAGGAAGACCCCACCCGTTTGATCGGCGTACCAGGCCCACGGACCGCTGGCGCACAGCCGCACGAGCTGTTCCTGCAGCGCCTGGCGATAACTGGCGCCGTGCTCGTTGAGGATGACCAGGTCCGATCGATAGCCGCGCCGGCGCAGGTATTCGTGTCCGGTGAGCAGCTCCCGCACGAGATCGACGTCACGTGGCTGCGCGGCCTTGACGAGCAGGATCGGCGTGTCCCCCGAGATGCCATGTTTCCAGAGCTCCCGGATCGGCAGTCGATTCCGGATGATGGCGGCCGCCGAACGCAGCCGCGAGTCCGGGTGAATCAAGCGGCTCGCCAGCCGCTGAAAACGCATCGCCTGCGTCGGCGACAGGCTGAACTCGCGAAGCTCGATGTCCGTCCGCGACCGCGCGAGGAAGAAGGCTTGATCGATCGACACGGGCTCGCGATATTTTGCGAGGAGACTCAGCGCCTCGTCATGCGATCGGGCGTACGCCGTCGCGAACGCGACCGTGACGCGCGCGCGCGGACCGAGCGTGACCCGGCGCCGCAGGCTGAACATCGGATCGAGTACGGCGCCGACAGTCCCGGAGAGGGGGTCACGTCCGCGCATCGCCGACGGCGCGGCGATATCGAATCCGCGGCCGATGAATCTCGCGCGATCGGTTTCGTGCTGCACGTCGCCGAGATCGGATCCCGCAAGCACGTGCACGGCGAACTCGCTGGTCGCGCCCTCCCGTGAGCGCCGTTCGGCGACGAGCGCGCCGGGCCAGGGCGCCTCGGTGCGAACAAAGAGGTTGCTGAACGCGGAATGAGCCTGGTCAGCTGCCACGCTCGTCAGCGTGACCTCTGCATAGCTCGTCACCTCGATCTCTCTCAACGAGATGCCGTGGTTGACCAGCGTCAGGCGTCTCACCTCTGCCGCATCATCCGGGCCGGTCGCGACCTCGAGGATGCTCTCGATCTCGCCGTCACGGCGGCGGAACTTCGCCCGGGCGAGCTCGAAAAGGACCTCGTAGTCGTCCGGTTCGACGAGCGTCGGTTGGTAGGTGGCGGACCAGAAGCGACTCGAGGCTCCGTGTCCGACGTCGCGGAGGTAGATGAACGAGCCCCAGCAATCCTGCGCGGAATCCTCCCGCCAGCGCGTGACGTGGGTTTCGCCGACCGCACTGAAGCCGCCCCCGGCATTCGTCAACATCACCAGGTAGTGACCGTTCGACAGCAGGTGCGCGTGCGGACCGAGCGTGTGCGGAGTCGTATGGCGACGCACGACCGGCGTCGGAGCCTTCCGCAAACCTTCGGCTGCCGCAGACATCTCGGGCGTCACGCGAATCGGGCCCGGCAGCGGCAACTGTTCCTGCAGCAACTGCTCGACGGCGCGCACACGCACGTCCGCGTGAAAACGTTCCTGCAGCACGTTCGCGTGGACGGCGTTATCGAAGGCCGCCAGGCTCATGCCGACGTGGTGAGCCATGTAGGTCCGAACGACCTCGGTGCCTCGCTCCGAGTCGCCGGGCGTGTAGTCGATGGATTCGAAGTAGCCATACCAGCCGGCCACGCCGAGGCGTTCGAGCTTGCGCAGGTTCTGGACTGTGGCTACTGGTCTGATCATGGCGGCGAGGCAGGACGCGTACGGCGCCACGACGAGTTCGTCGGCCAGGCCAGGCTTGAGTCCAAGACCGGGCGCGCCAAAGGCTTTGTACTGATAGTTGCCTGCGCGGTCGCGAAGCGCGTACGCCGCTTCCGAAAATCCCCAGGGAACGCTGCGGAGCCGGCCATAGTCAATCTGACTGTCGATGACCGTGGCGCATGTCTGCGACAGCAGCGTCTGCGGAAACAGCTTTGTGACGAGCACCGGCATCATGTACTCGAACATCGAGCCGCTCCACGACAAGAGCGCGCGAGCGGCAGGCGTCGGGGCGACCGTGGTCCGTCCGAGCTTGAACCAGTGGCGGATGGGAACCTGCTCGGTGGCTATCGCCAAGAGGCTGGTGAGTCTGGCCTCCGAGGCGAGCAGATCGTCGTACAGACCCGTCCACGCGATTCTCGGCGGCGTTGTAGCCGATCGTGAAGAGGCCGCGCCGCTCGTCGTACAAGAACCGGAAGTCCATGTCGAGCGCGAGTGTCAGCAGACGAGCGTCCAACCGCTCGACGCGGCCGCAGAACGACCGGCTCTCCGCCACCAGGTGTTCGAGCGCGGCGATGGCCTCGGCGTCCGGGGGAAACTGCGCCTGATGGGCTTCCACCCATGACGAAAGCGTGCCGGCTGGGGGAATCCAGCTGACGTCGAGCTCGTCCGCCCAATCGGGATCGCCGCCGGGCGCCAATCAATCGAGCCACGCCATCGCCGGGCGAAGCGATTCGAGGTCATTCCGACGATCGACGAGCGCGGTGTGCAGGCGGTCGCTCCAGCGCTTGACCTCGCCGCCGCTATCGGCGATTGCCACATCGATCTCCGCGTGCCGTTCGGTCAGCTCGGTGAGGAACCAGAGCCATCCCGACGGCGTGCGAGGCCGATTCGCAAGCCGCTCTGAGAACACCGACAGCACCCGCGCCAAGGCGGCGTTGGACGGCAGCTGTCGCGCGGCCTCTTCAATCAACACGCCGACGATGTCCTCGAGCCCGTCGAAGTATCGCGTGTCGAACCACGACACTCGCCCGACCATCTCCAGAAGCGCCTGCCGCACCGCCAGCAGATGCGCGGCCAGGTTGCCGCTGTCGACCGTGGACACGTACTCCGGCTTCAGCGGCTGCAGTTGGACGGTGTCGTACCAGTTGTAGAAGTGGCCGCGGTAGCGCGGCAGCGTCTCGAGCGTGTCGATCACGCGCTCGATGCGGTCGACGGCGCGGGGCGGCGTGAGGTACCCGAAGTCGCACGCGGCGACGTCGGCGAGCAGTTGGAGGCCGACGTTGGTTGGGGACGTTCGCGAGGCGAGCGAGGGTTCGCGATCTTCCTGATAGTTGTCGGGGATCAGCCAGCGCTGCGCGGGCGTGACGAAGTCTTCGAAGAACATCCAGCAGCGAAGCGCCGCACGCCGGACATAGCGCCGTTGACCCGGGGACAGACGCTCGTCGACGTGTCGTCGTGGACGGCCGGTGAGATACGCCAGCTCCGGCGCCAGCGCCCACGCGATGGTCACCGGCAGCGCCCACCGCAGTCGTCCTGGCGCCACGGAGAACGTCAATCCCAGCAGCGCCGCCGACAGACCGATGGCCGGCCACATGACGACGTAGGTGTGCTGACGCTCGGCGCGCAGGCGCCGGCCCGCCGCCGCGGCGGGCTCCCACTCGAGGAGCCCGCGGTGGGTCACGGCGAGGCGATAGAGCGTCCGCACGATCGCGTCGACGAGCGACGTGGCCTGGTCGGCCAGAAACGAGATCGTCAGCGCGAGGCGAAGGCCGAGGCCGGCGAGTCGCGGCCGTTGCACCCTGAAATACGCGCGGAGCGACACCCCGCGGAGCCGGGCCAGCGCGACGTCCGCGAGCTCGAAGATTGCCGACAGGCCGACGGTGAGGAGCGCGAAGAGCATCCAGACCCCCGGCGAACCAGGAGCGAGCGTCCACGCGAATGCCAGGAACAAAAGCAGCGCCGGCGGCACCGCGCTGCGCCGAAGATTGTCGACGATCTTCCAACGCGAGTACGCCGGCAGCACGTTGCGCTCGGTCCCACCTGACGCCGTCGGCACAGTCGCGCGCAACCACCGCGCGATCTGCCAGTCGCCGCGTGTCCAGCGGTGGAGCCGCGCCATCCAGGCCAGGTAGTGGCTTGGATATTCGTCGACGACATGAACGTCGCTGCAGAGAGCGGTGCGCGCGAAGAGGCCCTCGAAGAGGTCATGACTCAGGAGGCGATTGTCCGGAATCCGTCCCGCGAGCGACGCGTCGAACGCGTCGATGTCCAGGATCCCCTTGCCAACGAAGTTGCCTTCCGCAAAGAGGTCCTGGTAGACGTCGGACACGGCCTTCGCGTAGGGATCGAATGCGCTGCCGCCAGACGAGGCGTGCGCGAACGGCGTCGCTTCCGCGCTCTCGAGATCAATCTCGACGCGCGGCTGAACGATGCCGTAGCCCTCAACGACGCGGCGATCGATCGGATCGAGCCTGGGCCGGTTCAGCGGATGTGCCAGCGCGCCCGCGAGTCGCTGGACCGTGCCGGCCGGCAACTGCGTGTCGGCGTCCAGCGTCATCACGAATTTGCTGGCACGAAGCTGCGACTCGGAGCCGATGACCACGCTGAAGCTTCCGCGCCGGCCCGACCGGAGGTAAGCTACGAGCTCGACGAGCTTGCCCCGCTTCCGCTCCCATCCCATCCACCGCTGCTCGACCGGATTCCAGAGACGCCGCCGGTGCAGGAGCACGAAACGTGCGCCACTATGACGCTCGTTCAGCGCGGCAATCCCGTCGATCGCGGTCTGAAGCAGACGGTCGTCGTCGTCGAGATGTTCCGCCGACGCATCGACGAAGTCCGTCACAAGGCCGAACTGCGTCGCGCCCCCATGATTGGCGAGCGATCGGACTTCCAGATCATGCAGCTGTCGTGCGACGCCTTCGAGTGACGTCAGCAGTGTCGGGACGATGACCAGCGTGCGCTCGTGCTCGGGGATCCCGTTGCTGAAGTCGAGCTTCGGCAATCGGCGGGGCGTCACGATCACCGTGACGAGCCGGTGGAAGATCGTGACCGCAATGTCCGATGCAGGAACGAGCGAAACCACGGCCGCGATGGTCGCGAGCCACCAGCTTCCGCCGTGCCGCACGGCGTAGGCGACGAGCGTGGCGACGAACACGGCGGTCAGGGCGGCCAGGCCGGCGAAATACAGCGAGGCCGCGTGTCGATGTGTCGCACGATCGAGATACGACGCGAGGCTCGACGAGAGTCCGATCGCCGATTCGAGCCGTCGCCGTCCGTCGGCCACGAGGTAGTACCCGATGTGACGGTGTCGCGGATTGGACGCATCCGACGAAGACCCTTGTTCGGCAAGCGTCAGCGCCTGGCGTGCGACGAGGGTCTCCGTGATACCTGAACGGCGTGAGAACGTCTCGACGGCGCGCCGATAGTCGTCGCGGGTGTCGAAGTCCATCTGCGTATAGAAGCCCGCGGGATCCTGACGCAGCACCGCGTCGACGCGGCTCACCGCCTCGACGAAGTTCTGCCAGTCGATCGCGGTCGTCTGCCGCATGCTGCCGAGCAGGTTGCTGACCGCGAGCTGAAGGAAGGCCTCGCGCGTGTGCTCCTGCTGCGTGATGTCGTCGATTCGCGTGTCGCGGGCGCCCAACCTGGCTTCGAGCTCCTGCCAGAGCGTGCCGGCCGCGGGCGGCAGGTCGCGCATGTCGTGAATCAGCTGCACGATGTAGGTCGGTGTCGGTGCGCGCGGCAGGTGCACATCGACACGAAAGGCGTCCGCCGCCCGCTCCACCGCGCGCTGATAGCTCGTCACGAATCGCCCGGCCGCCGCACGCTGGCGCCGGCGCTCGAGCACTTCCATCGTGAGCTGCGCGAGATGCCGCAGCAGCGCCGCACGCAGCATCGACGGCAGTGCCCATAGCTCGCCGATGGAAAGTTCCGCGACACGCTGATAGGCCTGGACGAATCGCTGGAGGACGTCAGGGTCGATCCGGCCGCCCGCACGCGCTGTCAATTCGCAGGCGAGCGCGTACACGCGCGGAAGACCTGCCAGCGGCCCCTTGGTCAGCTTCGGCAGCGACTGGTAGTAGCCGCGCGTCAGGTCGCGTCGAACGGCCCACATCTGCTCGCGGACGACGTACAGGTTGTCGTGCAGCCAGTCCTCGACCGGCAGGCGCTCGCCGGTCGCGGTACTCGTCAGGACCGATTCGGCCGCCTCGATGGCTTCGGATTCGTCCTGCAGAATCGCCAGAAAGTCCCTGGCGCTCGTTCCACCCGTCTGGAGCACGGGAACGGCGGCCACGTGCTCGGCGTGCGCTTCGAGCTCTTCGGCGGAGACGAACGACTCGGGGTTGAGGACGCTGCTCGAATCGAGGGCGGGACCGATCTCGACGGCTGCGCTGCTGAAAAGAGGGCGCATTCACTGAGAGCACTGCAATACGCCCGCCCACGTCACAGCGAAGCTCGGCCGCGGATGGAGCGCTGGCGCCAATCTTGCTTTGACTGAAGCGTGCAACTGGACTTAGGTGACCGTGCTCGGCGATTCATTTGCTCTGTCAGCGGCCACGCCGATACCGTGTGCATTGAAAGCCGCCGGATTTTTGTGAAGTGTCGGCATTGTGGACGCCGCTCGATCGGTCTGCAACCTCCGGTCGACAAGGCCACAACCCGCGTTTCCACGCACTCTCCCTCACCGTTGGCTCATCGCAGTCCGACGACGAGTCTCGTGGCAACGGTGACGTCTGCGGCCACGAGCGCGGTCGCTGGTGTTCAGCCGCCCGCGTCAGCAGCGCTGTGATACAGACGTTGGGCAAACCGCTTCCATTCAGCGAGGAGATTCAATGAAGGCTCTTGGCGTCGTCCTCGTCGTCCTGGGGCTCATCGGCATCGCGTACGGGGGCATCAGCTGGACGCGGAAAAAGACCCTCGTGGATGCGGGCCCCATTGAAGTCACGACCGACAAGCACGAGCGCCTGCCCATCTCGCCGCTCGCGGGCACCGTTCTCTTGATCGCGGGTGTCGTGATGGTCGTGCGGCCTGAGCGCTGAATCGCCCGGCTAGGGCCTCGCGATTGCCTACTGATTGACCGCGGGCAGCGAGGCGACGTTCCATCCCCCGCCCAGTCCCTTGATGAGCAGCACACTGGCCGTCAGCCGGCGAGTCAGCAGTCCGACCGCCACGCGTTCGTTCTGGAGCGCGACGCTCTGCGCGACGGCGACCTCGAGATAGCTGACCAGCCCGCCCCGATACCGCAGCGTCGCCTGCTGGAGCGACCGTTCCGCGGCATCGACGGCCCGCTGCTGAATCGCGGCTTCCTCGCTCAGAATCCGCAGCGCGGACAGCTGATCTTCGACCTCGCGCAACGCGACGAGCACGGATTGCTGATAGGTCGCAGCTGCCTCGTCGTACGCCGCCTTCGCCTGGGCTGACTGAGCGCGCCGCCGGCCTCCGTCGAAGGCTGTGATGATGGCCGACGGACCGATCGTCCAGAAACTACTGACTCCAGTAATCCAGTTCGTGAGCGACGAGCTCTCGAATCCGCCGACGCCGGTCAGCGCGAAGATCGGATAGAACGCCGCCGTCGCGACGCCGACCTGCGCGTTCGCGGAGGCGACGCGACGCTCGGCAGACGCGATGTCCGGACGACGTTCCAGCAGATCGGACGGAAGGCCGACGGGGACCACAGGCGGGGCGTGCATTCCGGTGGCCGGCGGCAGCGTGAAGGAAGCCGCCGGGACGCCGACGAGCTCGGCGATCGCGTGCTCCACGGCCGACCGTGCGACCCCGATGTCGACCGCCTGGGCGCGCGTGGTCTCGAGCTGCGTTTCGGCTAGCGCGACGTCGGCCTGCGACGCCAGCCCGCCGATGAATCGATTCCGCGTCAGCTCCAGCGCGCGCTCGTAGGCCGCCACCGCCGAGTCGAGCAGCTCGCGTTCGCGATCGAATCCGCGAAGCAGAAAGTAGTCCGCGGCCAGTTCGGCGTGGAGACTCAGGTTGACGAACTCCAGATCAGCGGCAGTCGCCTGCGCAGCCGTCCGGCTCGCCTGGACGCTGTTGCGGATGCGTCCCCAGACATCCGCTTCGTAGGTGACGCTCGCGGGCAGCAGCAGGTCCGCGTAGTTGTCGTGAAAGGACGAAACGGCGCGGTTGCCCGGCGGCTTGACCCACGCGACCGACGGGGCAACGGTCACCTGCGGATAGAGCGCCGACCGCGCGAATCGCACCGAGGCGCGCGCGTCCTCGAAACGCGCCTGCGCCTGCTTGAGCGTCTGATTCGACACAGCGATCTGCGACTCGAGCTGGTTCAGCTGTTCGTCGCCGAACACGTCCCACCAGGTTCCGCGAAGCGTAGCGTCAGCCGGCTCGCCGGGCTTCCAGTCCGCGTTTTCCTTGAACGCCGGCGGGGTCTGGACCTCGGGTGGCACGTACGCTTTCGTGGCGCACGCCGACAGCAACGTCAGCAGCCCGATGGGCATTGCGCGCTTCATCGGCCCGACCCGCCGGCCGTTGCGGGCAGCGCGACCACGCGAACCGCCACGCCGTCCACGAGCGAATCCGGCGGGTTGACGACGATACGCTCGGATCCGGTGAGCCCTGAGACGATCTCGACGTCGCTGCCGAAGTCGCGGCCGGCGGTCACCGGCACCATGCGGATCCGGTCATTGGTCACCGTCGCCACCTGCAGCCCCTCGGTTCTGAAGATCAGCGCGCTCACGGGGAGCTTCAGCGTTGGCGTCGGCGTCGGCAGCTTGAGGTGCACTTCCGCGTATGAACCCGGAAGGAGTTCGCCTTTCGGGTTGTCCACGTCGATTTCCGCCAGAAGGGTCCGCGACGCGACGTCGATCGACTGCGCGGTGCGCGCGAGCGTACCCTTGACGGTCCGGCCCGAGAATTCCTTCAGCGTGAGCTCCGCGGAAATCCCTGGCTGCGCGAGCTGCGAGTAGACCTGCGGGACGCTGACAAAGACGCGCAGCTTGTGAACGGCGGCGATATGGAACAGCTCCTTCGCGTTGCCGCCCGAATCGATGAGCGCGCCGATTTCGGTGTTGCGTGCGGTAATCACACCGTCGAACGGCGCTTCGATGCGCCGGATATGCGTACAGCTGCTCGAGGCGTTTGACGTTCGCACGAGCGGACTCGACCGCCGTCTGGCGCGCCTCGAGATTCCCGTTGGCGTTGTCCAGATCCTGTCGCGACACCGACTCGGTCTTGATCAGATCCCGGTACCGCTCCGCCGTTGTCACCGCCAGCCTGGCGTTGGCGTCCGCCGTCGCGAGATCGGCCTGAGCCTGGACGATCTGCTGATCGAGCTCGGGCGTGTCGATCTCGGCGAGGAGCTGTCCCGCCCTCACGTGGGCGCCGATGTCCACGAGTCGTCGTTTCAGATATCCATTCGTGCGCGCGTAGATCGACGCGTCGGTGAACGCCTGCATCGTGCCGGGCAACACGATCTCTTCCTGCGGCGCGCCGCGCTCCGGCGACACGACGCTCACGGTCGGGAGCGCGAGTTCCTTCGTGTCATTCGTGACGACGTCGAGCGCCCGCGCCCGCGTCGAAATGCCCCAGAGCGCGAGCCCCAGGGCGACCGCCATCAACAGCACACCACCGACAATCGGTCCTAACCGGCCGGATTTCGGATCACTCATCGAACGCCTTGTTCCTCACCCCGGGGGGCCCACTGCCCCGGTCGTCTTTCTCGGTTTCTGCCATGGAAGATCGCGAACACCGCCGGGACGAACACCAGCGTGGCCACGGTCGCGAACGCCAGCCCGCCGATGACCGCGCGCCCGAGCGGGGCATTCTGCTCGCCGCCTTCGCCGAATCCGAGCGCCATCGGCACCATGCCGATGATCATCGCGAGCGCCGTCATCAATACGGGCCGCAGGCGCGTAAACCCGGCCGTCAGCGCCGCGTCGACAGCCGAAACACCCTTCGCGAGCTCGTCTTTCGCATAGCTGACCACCAGAATGCTGTTGGCAGTGGCCACGCCCATGCACATGATCGCGCCCGTCAGCGATGGCACGCTGAACGTCGTGTGCGACAGGAACAGCATCCAGACGATGCCCGCGAGCGCCGCGGGCAACGCCGAAATGATGATGAACGGGTCGAGCCACGACTGAAAGTTCACGACAATCAGCAGATAGACCAGCACGACGGCGAGTGCGAGACCAGCCAGGAGGCCGCTGAACGACGAGGTCATCGTCTCGACCTGACCGCGAAGGAACACCTGCGACCCCCGCGGGAGCGTCTTGTTCGCGGCATCGAGAATGGGCTGCATCTCACGCGCGACGGCACCGAGGTCCCGGCCCTGCACGGCGCCGAAGATGTCGATGACCGGCTGGACGTTGTAGTGCGACACGACGGCCATGTGCGTCTGACGCTGCACCGAGGCCAGCGCCTCGAGCACCTGCGGCTTCGCGTTCGGCGCGCCGGTGACGGGGATGTTGCCGATGTCCTGCAGCGAATCGACCTGGTACTGCGGAGTCTGGGTCGCGATCGTGTAGCTCACGCCGGTCGCCGGGTTCAGCCAGTAGGTCGGCGCGGTCTGCGCGCTTCCTGACAGTGAGATGAGCAGGTTGTTCGCGACGTCCCGCTGCGTGAACCCGGTCTGCGCAGCGCGCGTCCGATCGACGTCCAGGTGCAGCAACGGCTGGTTGAATGCCTGGTGCACCCGCAGATCGACCATGCCGGGTATCTGCGCCAGTTTGACCGCGAGCTCGGACGCAAACCGCCGATTGCCTTCCAGGTTGCGCCCGACGACCTGCACGTCGATCGGCGCCGGCAGCCCGAAATTCAGAATCTGCGTGACGATGTCGGCCGGAATGAACGAGAACAGGATGCCCGGGAAGTCGCGCGCGAGGCGCATGCGCAGAGCGTGAACGTAATCGTCGGTCGGCTGGTGAGTCTCCGACAGTGCGACGAGGATGTCCGCGTCCGATGATCCGATCGGCGCCGAGTTCGTGTACGAAAGGTTGATCCCGCTGTACGGCAGGCCGATATTATCGATGACGCTGACGATTTCCCTGCCCGGGATCACCTCGCGGATGACCGCCTGCACGCGATCGCAGAGCGCGGCGGTTTCTTCGATTCGCGTCCCCGTCGGCGCGCGCAGGTGTAGCTTGAACTGGCCGCTGTCCACGCTCGGGAAGAAATCCTGACCGACCCAGCGGACGAGAACGAGCGACGTCACGCACGCGGCGAGGAACAGCGTCGCGAAGATAGCCCGGCTCTGGAGCACGCCGGCGAGAAAGCGCCGGTAGCCGTCACGAAACCGCGCGAACCCGCGATCGAACCAGCCGGGTTCGACGTGGTGATGCTGCGCCTTCAACAAGTACTTCGCCATTGTCGGCACGAGCGTGCGCGACAGCACGTAGGACGCGAGCATGGCGAAGACAACGGCTTCCGCCATCGGCACGAAGAGATACCGCGCGACGCCCGTGAGGAAGAACATCGGGACGAACACGATGCAGATGCAGATCGTCGAGACGAATGCCGGGATTGCGATCTGCTGGGCGCCGTCGAGAATCGAGGACTCGAGATCCTTGCCGCTTTCGAGATGTGCGTTCATGTTCTCGATCGCCACCGTGGCGTCGTCGACCAAGATGCCGACGGCGAGCGCGAGGCCGCCGAGCGTCATGATGTTGATCGTTTCGCCGAGCGCGCTGAGCGCGATGATCGAGCTCAGGATGGACAGCGGAATCGAGACGACGATGATGAGGGTGCTGCGCCAGCTGCTCAGGAACAGCAGGATCATCAGCGCGGTGAGCGCCGCGGCGATCACGGCTTCCCGCAGCACGCCGTTGATCGATGCGCGGACGAAGAGCGACTGGTCGGCAAGCGGCCGGATCGTCAGCGTCGGCGGCAGCCCGCCGAGCGCCTGAGCCACCGACTGCTTGATGCGTGAAATGATGTCGAGGGTGGATGCATTGCCGACTTTCTGGACGATCATCAGTACCGCTCGCTGGCCGTCGACCCGCGCGATGTTGGTCTGCGGCGGGTAGCCATTGCGGACGTGAGCGACATCGCGGATGTAAATCGGCGTCATCCCCACGGTCTTGATCGGCAGATCGTTGAGCTCGTCGATTCGTGTCGGGCTGGCGTTCAGGTCGACGTCGTACTCGGTCGATCCGATCTTCGACGTCCCGCCGGGCAGAATCAGATTCTGCTGCGCGATCGCGGTCACGACGTCGTTTGGCGAAAGCCCCTTCGCCTGCAGCGCCGCCTGGTCGAGATCGACCTGCACCTGCGGCTGCTTGCCGCCATACGGGTACGGCAGCTGCGCCCCGGGGACGGACGCCAGTGAGGGCCGCAGGAAGTTGACGCCGATGTCGAAGAGCTGCTGTTCCGACAGGCCCGGCCCCGCAAGCGCGAGCTGGATGACCGGCACGCTCGACGCGTTGTACTGAAGGACGAATGGCGGAACCGTTCCGAGGGGCGCCTGGCGCAGCATCGCCTGCGAGACGGCGGTGACCTGCGCGACCGCGAGGTCGACCTTGGAGCCCGGCTGCAGGAACACCTTGACGACGGAAATGCCGCGCAGGGACTGGGACTCGACGTGCTCGATGTCGTTGACCGACGTGGTCAGCGTCCGCTCGAAGTTCGAGATGATGCGATCCGCCATTTCCTGCGCGGAGAGCCCCGCGTAGGTCCAGATGGCGCTGACGACCGGGATGTCGATGTTGGGGAAGATGTCAGTCGGCGTGCGGGAGATCGTGAGGGGTCCGATGCCGAGAATCAGAAGGCCAAGAACGACAAACGTATACGGACGCCGGAGTGCGACCTGAACGATCCACATCTGCCCCGCCTTCTAATCGATCATAGTCTGCAGGGCGCGATGCGTTGAACATGTCTCCCGTTGTCACGGCGGCGCGGAAAGGACACACGGAGGAGACGTCTCGAACATTGCGGATTGTGGATTGCGGATTGCGGATTGCGGATTGCGTTGGGATTGATTGCGGATTCAGAAATCCGCGACCTTCCATCCGCAGTCCGAAATGTTCAGCGTTGCGCCGTCGACGCCTGCATGGGGCGCAACGTCAACTTCTGCACGCGCCAGTTCAGCAGCTCCGCGACGTACAGCTCGTTTTCCGACGGGCACGCGATCTCGTGAATCCAGCCAAACTGCTTCGGCTGGTGTCCGGACTTGCCGATGTAACCGAGCACCTTGCCGTCGAGGCTCAGCTTGTAGACGCGCCCGGGAAACGCATCCGCGCTGTACAGGTACTGCGTGCCAGGCCCTGGCGTGACACAGATCGCCCACGGTGCACCGGCCTGCGCGGCCGCCTGTTCGACGGTCGGCGTTGCGCCCATCCACGGTTTCGCGTCTGGCGGAACGGGTACGTCAATCTTGATTTCGCGCACGAACTGGTTGGTCTTTGGATCGATCACCTGAATCCGGCGGTTGCCCCGGTCGGCGACGTAGATGTTGCCCTTTGCGTCGTTCGCGATCGAGTGCGGCGTATTCAGCTCGCCGAGCTTCGTGCGTCCGGGCTCGCCAATTGACGTGACCCAGTCGCCGTCCTTCGTGAATTTCGCGATGCGCGAGTTGATGTAGCCGTCGCTGATGTAGATGTTGCCGTCGGCGTCCCACGCAACGTCGGTCGGCTGGCGGAACTGCCCCGGAATCGGCGGCCGCGGCGGATTCACGCGCGTCCACGGCTCCGCTTCGTCCGACGCTTCCTTCTTGCGCCCGAACACCATCGTCACGTGGCCCTCGGGATTGAGGCGGACGATCATGTCCGAGCCTTTGTCGATCGCCCAGAGGTTGTCGTCTTTGTCGAAGCGAATCGCGTGCGCGTAGGACCACGCGTAGAGCCCCTTCCCCACTTCGCGCACGAACTTGCCCGTCTTGTCGAACAGCAGCACTTGCGACGCGGTCGCTCCGTACGCCGGCCCCCCAGCGCTGTTGGACCGGGTGAACGTGGCGATCTCCCCTTTCGAGTTGACCGCGATGCCCGAGACCTCGCCAAAATTCATGTCGGGCGGCAACTTCAGGAAGTTCGGCGCGGCGTCGAAGGGAATCTCAGGCGGAGGCTGCTGTGCGTGGGACACCGGCGCCAGCCCGAGCGCCGCGCCGGTGGCAATTGCGAACGCTGCACAGAGATGTTTCACGGCTCACCTCTCGAAGAATTGCTGCTGACGCTCGGCTGAAGCCTCGCGCTCCACTTGAGACGTGCGAGCGTAGGCGCCAACGCCCGACTTGTCAACGCGTGGTGCGCAGAAACTGAACAGATCACACCTGTGCGCTTTGCCAGTCCGCCAACTGCTCCCCGTTCAGGCGGGAATGTAGCTTTCACCCTGCCCAGACAGGAATCCGACGTGCCACCCCCCATCCCGGCGACTGCACGTCCAACTTCCTTAGGATTTGCCCGACTCCTCGCTGGCAGCGCTATTGCCGCCGTTCAGGGCATGGCTAGCGAAGTCGTCAGGTGGGTGCTGAGTGACGGAAATCGTCAGCTGACCTGTGTCACCCGGGCACTCGGCGAGGGCTCGGCGCTGGCGGTGGTCTACTACGACGGGCTGCCTCTCAGAAGCAAGGTCTGCGTGGACGATGCGGACGGGTTCCAGTGGACGAACGATGTGCGCAGCGACTGGATTGCCCACGGCTGGATCCCTGCAAGCAGCGACGTGTAAGACCTCGTCACCGCAGTCATCCCGCATCCCGCCGATTTGTTGCCTTCCTCACGCTGGATAGTGCTAGAAAATACCGTCCTGGCGCAATACCTGTGTGGGAGGTGACGTATGACACGTTCAGCAATCGGCATCGCTCTCGTCGGCGGAGTCCTGGCTTCGTTCGCGCTCATCGGCGTCGCGAATCTGCGCGCGCACGACGATGACCACGGTGACGGCCGAGTTCGTCAGGGTTTTCGAATCTCGCCCGTCCCGCTCGATCTGAGGGGCAAGGACCGCGACAAGGTCGGCCTGGGCAGCTATCTCGTGAACGCCGTGGGGTCGTGTGCCGACTGCCATTCGTGCCCGACGTACGCGCCGGGCCACAATCCCTACGGCCCGCCATTCGGCCCGCCCGGAGGCGGCGACGGCAAGTTCAATGGGACAAACTATCTGGCGGGCGGCGTGTTGTTTTCGCCGCCGGGCGTGACGTCCGCGAATCTGACGCCCGATCCGCAGACGGGAAGGCCTGAGGGACATACGTTCCGCGAGTTCGCGACGCTCATCCGCACGGGTCACGACGCGGACGAGGGAAACCGCATCCTCCAGGTCATGCCATGGCCCGTGCTTCGACATCTGACCGACGAGGATCTCAGGGCAATCTACGAATACCTGAGAGCCATTCCACCGGCGACGCCGGGACAATGCGTCGCGCCAGGGCAATAGCCGAGCCTCACGCCGGTCGTACGACCGCTGCCCGCGCCATCTGAATGGCGCGGGCGCCAACCTGCTCATCGTCAAGTCAACGATTTGTCACTGCCCTGCCACACTTTCCCGACACCGCCGCCGTCCTACCAGACATGAAGGACGAACTCGCCGCGGTTGTCGGGGCTTCCCCGGCACACGCCTCCTTGTCGGTCGGATCGGAATCCTGGAATCTGTATGTGTACGGCGTCACGCCGGTCGGGCGCGACATCTTCCTCCAGCTCGCCCTCCTCGGCCCGCGCGTCTGCTCACTGACCGTGCGCGCGCCGGCGCCGATCGGCAACGTCGCGACGGCCCGCCAAGTCCTTGCCGCCGTCCAAGACTGGATTCTTTCGAACGACGACTCGGACCAGGCGTATCTCGAGGTGTCGCAGATTTCAGAGCTCGCCAGCTGACCGATCAGCCGCTCGGCTGAAGCCTCGCGCTCCACCCTCGGCGGAAGCCTCGCGCTCCACGCGAAACGCCTGCCGCCCAACGAGTTCCCGGCCGTTTTGGCCGATGGTATACTTCCGCCCAATTCCTGATTCATCGGTCGAGGGAGGGGGCGATCCGTGAAGAAGCTCTGCATCGCTGCACTCGTGGCGCTGGGCCCGATCCTGCACGCTCAGCAATCGGTTCCCGAAATTCCGTTCGATTCCACGCCGAACTTCCTGAAGCTGCCGCCCGACATGAACCTCGGTGAGGCTTCCGGGGTCGCCGTCAACTCCAAGGGCGACGTCGCGGTCTATACGCGGTCGAATAGCGCTGGGGGGCCGGCGTACGGAGCGACCGCGTCGCAAGTGCTGCTGTTCGACAAGACGGGCAAGTTCGTGCGCGAAGTGGGGAAGGGGCTCTACGCGTGGTCCTACGCGCACGCGATTCGCTTCGACAAGGACGACAATCTCTGGGCGATCGACAAAGGCTCGGACATGATCGTCCGCCTCAATCCCGAGGGCCACGTGACGATGGTGTTCGGGCGCAAGAAGGAAGCGTCGGACGAAGCGGCGCCGTGGACCCGGGTGAATCCGCCGCGGCCGCCGATTCCGGGGCAGTTCCGCCAGCCGACCGACGTTGCGTGGGACGCCGACGGCAACATCTACATCAGCGACGGCTACATCAACTCGCGCATCGCGAAATTCACGAAGGACGGCGACTGGGTGGATTCGCTCGGCGAGCCGGGCGGCAAGGATCTCGGCAAGCTGAATACGCCGCATTCGATCGCGAACGACGCAAAGGGCAACATCTACGTCGCCGACCGCGGCAATCGCCGGATTCAAGTGATCGATCCAAAGACCAACAAGTTCGTGCGCGAGATCAAGGTCGATATCGCTCAGGCGCCCGTGCCGGCCGATGCGAAGCCGTGGATGGGTGCGATGCCGAATTATCAGGCCGCGCTTTCGGCCGATGCGCCCCCGGGATCGGGGACGATGGCGCCTGGTGCGCCGTGGGCCGTCTGCGTCTCCGGCGGGCCGACGCAGTACATCTATTTCGCCGATGCCTTCCCCGGCCGCATCTACAAACTGACGCTCGACGGCAAGCTCGTGGGGTACTTCGGCAAGTCCGGCCACCAGATGAAGCAGTTCGGCTGGATTCACGAGATCGCGTGCCCGTCGGAAAACGAACTGTACGTCGCGGAACTGCTCAACTGGCGCGTGCAGAAGCTGACGCTGCGCCCGGGGCAGGCAAAAACATCGACTGCCGGACAGTAGCCATTTCGGATTGCGGATTGCGGATTGCGGATTGATTGCGGATTTGAGGAGATCCTACAAATGAAGCGAAGAGTAAGTCGAACGATTCTGGCCTGCGGCGCTCTCGCCGTCGCGCTGGCATTCTCGCTGCCGAAGATGAGTGTCCGGCTGTCCGGGCAGGCGACGGGACAGCCCAGCACGGCCAAGGGCGACTGGCCCTACTACACCGCGGACGTCAAGGGCTCGCGCTACTCCCCGCTCGACCAAATCAACGCGAGTAACTTCAACCAGCTCGAAGTCGCCTGGCGCTTCAAGACCGACAACCTCGGCACGCGCCCGGAATTCAAGCTCGAAGGCACGCCGCTCGCGGTCAATGGCGTCGTCTACGCGACCGGCGGCACACGGCGATCGGTCGTCGCACTCGACGGCCGGTCCGGCGAGCTGATGTGGGTCTACTCGCTTCGTGAAGGCGCGCGCGCCGTAGCCGCGCCGCGACAGCTTTCCGGCCGCGGCCTTTCGTACTGGACCGACGGCAAAGGCGACGACCGCGTCCTCTTCGTGACGACCGGTTACCGCCTCGTCGCGCTGAACGCGCATACGGGCCAGCCCGTCAAGACCTTCGGAAAGGACGGCATCGTCGACATGAAAGTCGGCGCGGTCGTCGGCAAGGGCGAGCAAATCAACCTCGAGACCGGTGAAATCGGCCTGCACTCGACGCCCACGGTTGCCAGGGACGTCGTGCTCGTCGGCTCGTCGTTCCGCGAAGGCCTCACCGTCAAGACGCACAACAACACCAAGGGCCTTGTTCGCGCGTGGGACGCTCGCAGCGGCAAGCTGCTCTGGACCTTCAACACGATTCCGCGTCCCGGCGAATTCGGCAACGACACCTGGGAAAAGGAGTCGTGGGCGATCAATGGCAACACCGGTGTGTGGTCGCAGATTACCGTCGATGAAGAGGCAGGCCTCGTCTATCTGCCGGTGGAAGATCCGACGTCAGACCTCTACGGCGGTCATCGCCCGGGCAACAACCTGTTCGGGGACAGCCTTGTCTGCGTCGATCTGAAGACTGGTCAGCGGAAGTGGCACTACCAGATAGTTCATCACCCAATCTGGGACTACGACATGCCGGCGGCGCCGCTGCTCATGGACATCAACGTGAACGGGAAACCGATCAAGGCCGTCGCTCAGGCGACCAAGCAGGGCCTGCTCTACGTCTTCGATCGCATCAGCGGTCAACCCGTGTGGCCGATCGAAGAGCGACCGGTTCCGCAGACCGACGTTCCTGGCGAGAAGACAAGCCCGACGCAGCCGTTCCCGACCAAGCCGCCGGCGTATTCGCGCAACGGCGTCGAAGAAAAGGACCTGATCGACTTCACGCCGGAACTGAAGGAACAGGCGGCGAGCGCCGCCAAGCGCTATCGTCTTGGCCCCGCGTTCCTCCCGCCGCTCGTCAGCAAGCCCGAAGGGCCCCTCGCCGCGCTGACCTCAGGCACGCTGAGCGGCGGCGTGAACTGGCCGGGCTCGGCGTTCGATCCCGAGACGCACCGATTCATCACGCACGCCTGCAACGCGTGCATCGCGCCGCTCGGGCTCGTGGCGCCGCCCAAGGACTTTTCCGACCTCGATTACGTGATGGGTACGGCTGGGTCGACGTTCCGTCCGATTACCGGCGGAGGCGAGGGCACGGCCGCTGATGCCCCGCAGGGTGGTCGCGGCGCGGCGCCGGCAGCCCCACCCACGCCACCTCCGGCAGCGGGCGCGGCACGAGGCGCTGGCGCGGGAGCTGGCGGCGGCCGCGGAGGCGCAGCACCGGAAGGCGGGTTCGGCGGAGGCACCGTGATCCAGGGCGTGCCGATCGTCAAGCCCCCGTACGGCCAGATCGTCAGCATCAACCTCGACAAGGGTGATCTCGACTGGTCCACTCCGCATGGCGATACGCCGGACGCCGTGCGCAACAGCCCCGCACTGCGCGGCGTCACCGTGCCGAAGACCGGTCAGTCCGGAAACGTCGGCGTCGTGGTCACGAAGACCCTGATCGTCGTCGGCGATCCGTCAGTGACGACGACCCCGGAGCATCCGCGTGGGTCGATGCTGCGCGCCTACAACAAGCAGACGGGCGAACAGGTCGGCGCGGTGTTCATGCCGGCCCCGCAGAGCGGCTCGCCGATGACCTACTCGATCGACGGCAAGCAGTACATCATCGTTGCCGTCAGCGGCGGCAATTACTCCGGCGAGTACATCGCGTTCGCGCTGCCGAACAGCGCTACGCGAGGCACGGCAGGACAGTAATAGCGAGATGGTTGTTGGTTGTGTTGTTGGTTGTTGGTTGTTGGTGGTCAGTGACTAGTTCTGTGATGGGACTGGACTAACCAACAACCAATCACCAACCGCCTTCTCTCGCTTCGCCTGATCCGTTTCCGCCCTCTGTTACACACTGCGTGTTTGAAACACATGCACTGGTCATCCGCAGATTACGTGCAATCCCCCACAATACGAGGCGTACAATTTGCAGCAGCGTTCTCGAGCACGGCCATAATGCAACCTGGATCGGCCTTTGGGCCCCGCCTTCGCCACGAGCGTGAGCGCCGTGAGCTCTCTCTGAAGGCTATCGCTGACGACACGAAAATCAGCCGATCGCTCCTCGAGGCCCTCGAACGAGACGATGTGTCGCGCTGGCCGACAGGGATCTTCCGCCGGGCCTTCGTCCGCTCCTACGCGGAGGCCATCGGTCTGAACGCGGACGAGGTCGTCCGCGAGTTCGGGAACGGTTCCCGGATCCGGAACACCCATCGCCCAAAGCCGACGAGATGGCACAAGTCACCGGGCCGGCGCGAGACGGCGTCTCGGACCGCGTTGAAATCGTCTTGCGCTTCAGCGTACCGCGGTGGTGGGTGTCTTGGATGACATGGCGGGCGCGGACCACGCCTGGACGGCAGAATACGTAGGAAGCGCGGGCGCCGGCAGGACGACCCGAAAGGTCGCTCCCGGCGGCGGAACATTGTTCTCGCGCGTTGACGGTTCCGCCATGGAGTTCCACCAGGTGGCGGACGATCGAAAGGCCGAGCCCCAGACCTCCGAACGCTCGAGTCGTGCCGCCTTTCCCCTGACGAAAACGCTCGAACACGTGCGGCAGGAAGTCGGCCTCGACGCCGACGCCGGTATCCCTGACCGACATTTCGACGGAGTCGCCGATGCGATGACACGCAATGTCGATGCGGCCGCCGTTGGGCGTGAACTTGACTGCATTCGACAACAGGTTCCAGAGAACCTGCTGCAGGCGGCCCGGATCGCCTGAAAGCGAGACGCCGTCCGGATTGAGATCCGTGTGCACGGCAATACTCTTCGCGTCGGCCGCTGGCCGGATTCCCTCGACCGCCGACGCAACCACTTCGGTCAACGACAGCGGCTGCACATCCAGGCGCAGCTTGCCGGCGACGATTCGGGATACGTCGAGCAGATCATCGACGAGCTGCTGCAGCGCCTGCGCATTCCGTTCGATCGCCTCGATCGCGCGCGGGCGTTGCTCGTCACGGATCTGGCCGGTGGAGAGCATGCGCGCCCAGCCGCAGATGGCGGTCAGCGGCGTGCGCAACTCGTGCGAGATCGTCATCAGGAATTCGTCCTTGAGACGGCTGGCCTCGTCGCGCTCACGATTCCGTGCCTGCAGTGTCTCGGCCGCGCGCTGGAGTCCGGATCCGAGCTCGTTCACCTCGGCAATACGCGACAGCGGCGGCGCGACGGCTTCGCCGCGCGCCAGCGCCATGGCCGCACTCGACGCCGTCGACATGGCCTTGACGATCACCTGGCCAATGAATAGCCCGAGGCCGGCGCCAAGCGTCAGTACCACGAGCCATGCCGCGCCAAGGAGCCAGAGGATGCGTCGGATCGGGCCGTCCACGTCCTCGGCCGGCAACGCGAGCCCGACAGTCAGCCCGGAAACGGGCGATCGACTGAATGCCGCGTAACTGGGCCGGCCGTCACGGAACGTCGGACGCCAGGCGCCCTGGGCCATTCGCGATCCGATATCGATAAACGCCTGCGTCGCCGACGTGCCGATGTACTCCGCTTCGTCCTTGCTGCGCGCCATGATGAGATTCTGCGAATCGACCAGCGCCACGACGGCGTTCGGTGCCGTCTGTTGCTGTCTCAACAGCGCCGTGAGGCCCTCGGAACGGACACGCGCGCCGAGAACCGATGTCACCACGCCGCGGCGGACGACCGGTGTCGCGACGATCACGAATCGGCCGGGGACATTCGGCAGCTGAAACAGACTGGATACGGTCGTCTTGCGGTTTGCCGCCGCTGCGCGCGCCCAGTCGGCGCCGTTGTCCCTGGAAATCGAAGCGTCAGGCACGCCGTCGAGGAGCCGGCCGTTCGGATCCGCAAGCAGAATGGCCGACCATTGCGGTTGGTATGGAAGGATGCGGTTCGCCAGGCTTTCAAACGCTTCAAGATCCGGCCCGTCCAAGGCGTGAAGTTCGCCGAGCACGTCGAGGGCGGCAGTCGTCTTCTCGAGATATTGGTCGATGGCGACCGAGATGGCCCGAACGGTCGCGATGTTCTGGTTGTCGACGTTGGAGAGCTGGCGGCGCCACGCCCGCTGCACCGACAAACCCGCCAGAACACCGAGCGGGGCGACCGTCACCAGCACGAGCGCGGCGGCGATCGAGCGAATGCCGATGGTACGGGGCAAGCTGAGATTGTACTGCGATTCTCGGACGCCAAAATGAAACACGGATGAGCTTTCGAGAGTGCGCTACACTGCAGATATGCGCACCGTCATCGTCATTGTTCTCATCGCCCTGGTGACGCCGCGCGTCGGCGCTGCGCAGGAGAAAAAGCCGGCCAAGCCGCCGAAAACCATCACGCTCAGCGGATGCGTCGAACGCGATCCGAACGCACCCGATCGCTTCACCATCACGGACACGAAGGACGGCAGCAAGTACCGCGTCACGGGCAAGGACTTCAGCGAGTTCCTCAATCGCCCCGTCCAGCTCGATGGCGGCGTCGTGGTCAAGGGACTGAAGATTTCCGGCGGTCTGAAGCCCAGCGCCAACGTCGCGGCCCAGGCCGGCGCCATCGATCCCTCTCGCGCTGTCGTGCAGGCGGCAACCAGCGAATCTGGCACAGGGACCGCTGTGGACGTTCAGGAATTCCGGGTGAAGGCGATTCATCCGGCGACCTCCGGCAGCTGCCGCTAGGGTCCGCGTGTTCCATCCGGTCACGGCCCGTTGGTTTGCCGAAACGCTCGGCACACCGACGGCGGCGCAGCGTCGAGGCTGGGAATCGATCCAGCGCGGCCGCCACACCCTGATTGCCGCGCCGACCGGATCCGGCAAGACGCTCGCGGCGTTCCTGACGGCGCTCGATGATCTCTTCCAGGAAGGGCTTCGATCGGTGCTCCCGGACGAAGTCCGCGTCGTCTACGTTTCGCCGCTGAAAGCGCTCAGCGCCGACATCCACAGGAACCTGGCCGAGCCACGCCGCGGCATCCGGCTCATCGCGGAGTCGCAGGGTCTGCCGGCGCCGCTCATCACCGTTGCGGTGCGGACAGGCGACACATCGCCCTCAGAACGCACCGCGATGCTGCGGCGTCCGCCGCACGTCCTGGTCACGACCCCCGAGTCGCTCTACCTGATGCTGACGGCCGAGCGCAGTCGCGACATGCTGCGCACGGCGCGGACCGTCATTGTCGACGAAATTCACGCCGTCATCGGTACGCGGCGGGGCGCCCACCTGGCGTTGTCGCTCGAACGGCTGCAGCAGGTGGCGAGTACGCCGCTGATGCGCATCGGTCTGTCGGCGACGCAAAAGCCCATCGACGAAGTCGCGCGATACCTCGTCGGGGCGGCGGCGCGAGCCGATACGTGCACCATCGTCGATGAGGGCCACCGGCGACAGATGGACCTCGGCATCGAGCTGCCCGCCTCGCCGCTCGACACAGTCATGTCCCACGAGGTGTGGGGCGAGTATTACGATCGCCTCGCCGCACTCGTTCGCGAACACCGCACGACGCTCATTTTCGTCAACACCCGTCGTCTTGCGGAACGCGTGGCGCGACATCTGGCCGACCGGCTGGGTGACGAGGCCGTAACGGCGCATCACGGAAGCCTTTCGAAGGACCGGCGGCTCGACGCCGAGACGCGGCTCAAATCGGGCACCTTGAAGGCGCTCGTCGCCACCGCGTCGCTCGAACTCGGCATCGACATCGGCGCCGTGGACCTGGTCTGCCAGATTGGCTCGCCGCACCGGATCGCGACCTTTCTCCAGCGCGTCGGCCGTTCGGGGCATTCGGTCGCCGGTGTGCCCAGAGGCCGATTGTTTCCGGAGTCCCGAGCGGATCTCGTCGAGTGCGCCGCGCTCCTCCGCGCGGTCCACCGCGGCGAGCTCGATCGCATCGTCCAGCACGACGCCCCGCTGGATGTCCTGACGCAACAGATCGCCGCCGAGACCGCGTGCCGCGAGTACGCGGAGCCTGAGTTGTTCGATCTCGTGCGTCGGGCGTGGCCGTACCGCGAACTGGACCGGACGACCTTCGACGCGGTCGTGGCGATGGCGGCCGACGGCTTCACGACGCGTCGAGGACGAAAGGGAGCGTTGCTGCACCGCGACGAGGTCAACGGCGTGCTCCGCGGACGTCGGCACACGCGCACGCTGGCCATCACGGCCGGCGGCGCGATCCCGGAACTCGCCGACTACCGGGTCATCGTCGATCCGGAGGATACGTTCGTCGGCACACTGAATGAGGATTTCGCAATCGAAAGCAACGCCGGCGACATCATCCAGCTCGGGAACACCTCGTGGAGAATTCTCCAGGTGCTGCCGGGTGTCGTCCGAGTTGCCGACGCGAAAGGCGCGCCGCCGACGATTCCCTTCTGGCTCGGCGAGGCGCCGGGACGAAGTGATGAGCTCTCGGCCGCCGTCAGTGATTTGAGCACCGACGTCGAGCGGCGTTATTCGACGGCGTCAGATCCGCGCGATCTGTCCGAGTGGTTCGCCGCTGAGACGGGGGCGTCAGCCGCGGCCGCGGAGCAGGCGGTCGCCTACCTCACCGAAGGCCTGAAAGCGCTGGGCGTGCTGCCGACCCGCGATACGCTCGTGCTCGAGCGATTCTTCGACGAATCGGGAGGCATGCAGCTCGTCCTCCACGCACCGTTTGGCAGCCGCGTCAACAAGGCCTGGGGACTCGCGCTGCGCAAGCGCTTCTGCCGGCAGTTCAACTTCGAGCTGCAGGCCGCCGCGACTGAAGACGCACTCCTCCTCTCGCTCGGACCGCAGCACTCGTTTCCGCTGAGCGACGTGTTCCGCTACCTGCACCCGGCCACCGCGCGGGACGTGCTGGTACAGGCGTTCCTCGACGCGCCCGTGTTTCAGACGCGCTGGCGTTGGAACGCAAACATCGCGCTCGCCGTGCCCAGAAACCGCAACGGACGAAGAGTCGCGCCGCAGCTGCAGCGGATGCAGGCAGACGATCTGATGGCCGCTTGCTTCCCCGACGCCGCCGCATGTCTCGAGAACATTCCCGGGGACCGCCAGATTCCGGATCATCCGCTCGTTGCCCAGACGGTACGCGACTGCCTGCAGGAGGCGATGGACTTCGAGGGCCTCGCGAGAGTCCTCGAGCGGATTCACGCGGGGACGATCCGGTGCATGTCCGTGGATACCGCCGTGCCGTCCGTGCTCTCGCACGCCATCCTCAATGCCAGACCCTACGCGTTCCTCGACGATGCGCCGCTCGAGGAACGGCGGACGCAGGCAGTGCTGACGCGTCGCGCCGGCGACGCCGGCGAATTTGGCCGGCTCGACCCGCACGCGATCGATCGCGTGCGGGACGAGGAACGGCCGACACCGCGCGACGTGGAAGAACTGCACGATGTGCTCCTGACCACCGCCTTCCTGACGACGAGCGAGGCGGCCTCTCTGGATGCCGCTCAGTTCGACGGGCTCGCGGCGTCGAGACGGGCGGCGCTGGTAACGCTGCCGGGCGCGGTGCATGAGGCCCCGGCTGCGATCTGGGTCGCGGCCGAGCGCCTCCCCGAGGTGAGGGCCGTTCATTCCCAATTAAAGGTGCATCCCGCAGTCGAGGCACCTGCCGCACGTGCGCAGCGCGAGTGGACGAGAAAAAGCGCGCTGGTTGAGATTGTGCGGGGACGCCTCGGAATTCTCGGCCCCATCACTGCGGACGTGCTCGCAGAGTCCCTTTCCGTGGCCGCCTCCGACATGGACGAAGCGCTCGTCTCGCTCGAAGGCGAAGGCGTCGTGCTTCGCGGGTCGTTCACGGATCGCTACAAGGCGGAATGGTGCGACCGCCGGTTGCTGGCGCGCATCCATCGATACACGCTGAACCGTCTTCGCGCCGAAATCGAACCGGTCAGTCCGGCGGACTTCATGCGGTTCCTGTTCGTGTGGCAGCACGCGCACCATGCCCATCGATTGCGTGACGTGGACGGGTTGCGGGAAATTCTCGACCAGCTGGCTGGATTCCCGGCACAGGCGGCTGCATGGGAACAGACGATTCTCGCGACGCGCCTGGATGGCTACGAGGCCTCACTCCTCGATTCGCTATGTCTTGCCGGAGAGTTCAGCTGGGCTCGTGCGTCCGCACCCGCGGCGCCTGACGCGTCATCGCTGATTTCCGCGACACCGGTTGTGTTCTTTCCTCGCGAGCAGGCGGCGGAGTGGACGGATCGTCATGACGACGTCCGCGTGGAGCGTGCGTTGGACGAGTCCACACAGCTGGTGCTCGCCCATCTGCGGCAAAGCGGTGCGTCGTTCGCAAACGAGCTGGCGGCTGCCTGCGGGCTCGGTGGAGAAGAAACGCAGCGCGAGCTGGCGCGCCTGGTCGCCGCGGGGCTCGTCACATCCGATGGGTTTGGCGGCCTGCGGTCGCTGCTCCGCGGGATCCACGCGGGTCCGTCTCGCTCGTCGGTCGCAGGACGCTGGGCGGTCCTGCCGCGGGTTGCCACAGACGGACCGGCTGCCGTGGACGTCGTCGTCCGGTGCCGAAGCCTGCTGCGCCGCTACGGGGTCGTGTTCCGCCGTCTGCTGCTGCGCGAGCCCGGGATGCCGCCGTGGCGCGACCTGGTGCGCGTTCTCAGAACATTCGAGGCCCGGGGCGAACTAAGAGGTGGTCGCTTTGTCGCAGGAATGTCCGGCGAACAGTTCGCCCTACCGGATGCGGTCGAACGGCTGCGCGAGGTCCGCCGGACCCCGCCAGATGGTCGCCTCACGACGATTGGAGGCGCGGATCCGCTCAACCTGGCCGGAATCGTGACGTCGGGCGAGCGAGTCCGGGCGCAATCATCCAGCCGAGTCGTTTATCGAGACGGAGTGCCCCTGGCGGCCCTGGAGGGGGACTATATCCGGCCGCTGGCAGACATACCGCCGGCGGCGGAGTCGCAGGTGGCCACGGCCCTTGCGGGCCGGAGCCTCCCGTCCATCCTGTCCGGCTATGTCGGCAGAACTAATTGATCCTGAAAGAGTTACTTACTCTGGCGAGATCGACGTGCGCCCGCAGTCGTCACACTTGAGGTACAGGACAGGCAGCGCCTCGGAGCGGCCGATAATCTTCGCGTTGGGGACGCCGCACCGGGGACACACAATGCCTGAGGTAGCCCGTTTTGCCATGACGTTTCTCCTTGCTCCCTTTTAGACTGCAGGATTCGGGAGAAAGATACAAGAACCCGGTTCAGCGAGGCGGTCCGAGGGGCTTGATCGTGACCTGGACCGCTTTCCGGTACTTGACGGGCACTCCGTTCACCATCGCTGGACGATATCGCCAGGTCTTCGCCACGTTCAGGGCGAGCTGATCGTAGGCCGGCGAGACCGGTATCCGCATCATCGCCGATTCGACGGCGCCCGTCTCGTCAATCACGATCTCGATCATCCCCTGCCGCGGGATGACGACCTGCCCGGGGAACGGCGGCAGTTCCTGCTTGATCACACCGGGCGCGGTGACGTCCTGATCGTTGCTCGTGAAGACGCGTGGCGCCTTCGGCGCCGGCGGTGGCTCGAGGGCGGCCGCGGGAACCGGTGTGGGCGGCGGCAGCGGCGGTGCGGCGGCGGTCATCGCGAGATCCTTGAAGCCGAGGGCGAGCGTCCGGAGGTCAGACAACGGCGGCTGGCCCGCCACGGGCGCGACGTCGGGGTCGGTCATCGCGTCCAGCACTTGCGTGAACCCGTTCGCGGCCGACGCGAACTCCTTTCTGTCGAACGCGTTCTTCGCCTGCATGTACTTCTGCTGGATGATCGACGGCAGCACGCGACGGCGAACGTCGCTGAAAGCGTTGCGCACGCGCGGCGACAGGTCGTTCGCGGGACGGTAGCTCGGCTCGGACGCCACTACCATCTCGATGGCGTGCTCCGCTTCCGCCGTGCGGCCGAGGGCCAGCAGGCAGAAGGCGCGGTATTGCCCAATCGAATTCACTTCGTCTGCCGGCCGATTCGCATCCGGCAGCTTGTTCAGCATCGCGAGCGCGTCTTCGTACGCTGCGGACGCGTACAAATCGCGCGCGGCCGCGATGGACTCCTGCCCCGCCACCAGTCTGGCGGACATCAGCAGCAGGGCGGCGACGACACCGAACACCAGGCGAGCCATGACGTTCCTCCTACTTCTTTCTCAGGTCGACGCTCACGCGAACCGGCGCCTTGAGTGACACGGTCGTGGCATACCGCTGTTCGCCGAGGTCGGGGTGGCGGAACAGAATCTCGTGTGGACCGATGGGCAGCGAGAGGTTGCCGATCGGCGTTTCACCGATGCGCTCGCCGTCAATCCAGACTTCGGCCCAGGGCAGGGCGTTGATCGCGAGGCTGCCCTTGGGCCATTCGAGTTTGAGCGCCGCGGTCTTGCCCGCCGCAACTTGCACCGTGCGCGTCTGCCGATAACCCAGGGTCTCGTTGACGACGTCGATCTCGTGACGGCCGGCGGCCATCATCAGCCGGTCGCTCTGACTGGTGCCTACGAGGCGCTTGCCTTCGAAAATCTGGAGCTCTACGGGTGCCGTCACAGCGATCCAGCCAGAGACGGGAACCGCTTCGGTTGCCGCCATGGGCACGACGAGCGAGGCGGTCATCCCGGCCTCCACGGCGACCGTCTGCTTGACGGGCGTCGTCGCGCCTTCGGCCTCGAGGACGACAGAATGCTCACCGGCGGCCAGGGACTCGACCAGCACCGGTGACTTGCCGCGCGGGATGCCGTCAACCGTGACATTCGCGCCGGCGGGATCCGTGCGGACCTGGAGCTGTCCGAACGCCGTCACCGTGGGCAGTTCGATGTATTGCGAGAGTTCCTTGCCCGCGGTAATCGTGACGGGGATTTGACGCGGATCGCCCGAGCCACGGAGTTCGACGTTGTGCGGCCCGGCCTTGAGCGCGAGCGCCAACGGCGTGACTCCGCTCACCTGCCCGTCCACGACCACCTGTGCGCCGGGCGGATTGCTGTTGATGCTGAGCGTGCCATTCGCCGACGCGCCGGAGCCCGGCGTCAGGAGCTTGCGGCCCGCGTAGACGCCGCCGGCGCAGATCACGATGAGCGCAACGGCCGCTGCCGCGATCTTTCCTATCGGGCGTGCGCCTGCAAGCGTTTCGGCGTGCGCCTCGTCTGCCTGATCGTCGTGGTCTGTGGGCGCCGCATGCGTGGCCGCCGAGGACAGCGGCATCGTGAACGAAGATCTCCACGACATGCTCCCTGCGTCGGGCTTCGATGGGGTCGGCGGCGGGACGGAATCCTCTTTCTTGAGTGACTCGGGCTTCTTGAGAAAACCGGACTCTTCCTTCTTCGTGAAGCTCGGCTCGTCCCGCTTCAGGAAACTCGGCTCGTCCCGCTTCAGGAAACTCGGTTCGTCCCGCTTCAAGAAGCCGGGCTCATCCTTCTTGCTTCGATCATCCTTCTTGAAGATGCCGCCGGAATCGTCGGACTTGCCGACGGGACGGCTGACGGTCACCCAGCCGGACGAAGACGGTTCGGCCGTCGGGGCCGGCGGATCCGGTCGAAAGAACGGCCGCTTCTCGGCCTTGACCGCCGGCGGCTCGACGGCAGGCGGCGCTGCGATCACTGGCGTAATCGGGGCCTCGACATGAGGCTGAGGCTCGACTGTCGCGCTCGGAGCAGCCGGCACCGAGGCCGACGTCGTGACGGTCGGCGATTCTTCATCCTCGTCTTCTTCATCCTCGCCGGACAGCACGCGGTCCAGCTCGTCGCGGGCCTCGAGCGCGGTCGAGAAAGAGTGATGCGGTTCGAGCTGCAGCGCGCGCCCAACCCACTGGCGCAGCCGCGGCGGCAGCGGTTCGAGTTCGCCTTTCGACGAAATCGCCCAGGCGCCGGCGAGCACGTCACCGACGCGCGACGGGTACTCGTCTTCGTGCAGGAGCCGTCCCAGGATCATCGAGAGCGCCACGAGACCGATCTGCGTGACGTCGGCGCGGTGATCGAAGCGAGGCAGTCCGGTTGACGACGGCAACGCGATCCGGAGTTCCTTCCAGTACCGTTCCTGCGAGTAGTGCAGCTGCTCGAGCGCGGCGCCGAGCACGTATTCGACGATCACGATGCGCGCGTTCGGCGTGACGATGATGCGTTCGGGACCGATGGCGCCGTGGGCCACGTCGCGCGCGTTTTCGTGCAGCATTGCGACCGCGGCAACCAGCTGGCGAATCAGATGAACCGACGCGCTGATGTCGAGCGTCATCGGTCGACGCTCGCTCGCGGCCAGAAGATTGGCGAGCCGTACTCCCTTGATCGAATCGGACACAATCGCGAGCGTCGACGCCGGATCGGTCAACCGATCGACGCTGCGGACGCGGCCGTAGTAGACATGGCGGAAATTGGCGAGGCGGCTCGCGCGCTCACGCAAGGCGAATTCGAAGGATGGAATGGCCGTCAGCTCGCCGCGCAGGCAGAGCTGCTCTATCGTGTCAGCGCCGCTGACGTCGCTGATCCGGCGACGTTCCCCCAAGCCGTCCTGAAAGACGACCGCCTTGGGCGGCGTACCGGGCGCAAGTGCTGGATCCATGGGAAGCCTCTCGGGGCACCAGCAAATGCGCGAACTGTGCCGTTCGAACGGGCACGCGCGTGACGTGGCAACTCGTTCACTTGGAGCAACTTCCGAAGACGCTTACAGGACCGGCGGATGCGCGGCGAAATCTGTCACCCGCCAGAACTGTAAGTACAACAACGGTCGTGTGGTGAGCGCGGATCCCAAACAGCAGAAATCGTTGGAGCCGTTTTGGCTACGGCTGCGGTGAGGGCGGCGACGTTGCTGCAGGCGCGTGCATTTCGTACTCGCGCGGCGGCTCGGCGCCGAGCAGGTGCTTGACCAAATAATCCCAGCGCCGACGAACCATGTACGGCTCGTTGCCGAAACCGTGACCACGGTTCGGCAGCATCAGCAAATCGAAGTCCTTGTTGGCCTTGATCAGCGCATCGACAACGAGCAGCGTGCTGTACGGCGGGACGTTGGCGTCCATGGTTCCATGCGCGAGCAGCAGCTTGCCCTTCAGGTTCTTCGCTATCAGCTGGTTCGCCTGGTTGTCGTAGTTGGTGGTGCCATCGGGATTGGTTCTGAGCAGACCCTGCCACTTCTCGGCCCAGTCGTCTTCGTAGCTGCGGTTGTCGTGGTTGCCCGCCTCGGAGATGCCGACCTTGAAAAAGTCCGGATACCGGAACATCGCATCCGCGGTCGCGTACCCGCCACCAGAATGCCCGTAGATACCCGCGCGATCGATGTCGACCCATGAAAACCGTGCGGCCAGCTCCTTCATTCCTGCGACCTGATCCGCCAGCGTGTTGTCGCCCATGTTCCCGTAGTAGGCCTCGTGAAACTTCTTCGACCGCCACGGCGTGCCCATGCCGTCGATTTCGACGACCACGAAGCCGAGCTCGGCGAGCGCCTGGGCGTCGCCTCGCGCGGCGGAAAACGTACGACCGCCGACGCTGCCGGTCTGAGGCCCCGGGTAAATGTGATTCACGATCGGATACTTCTTCGCCGGGTCCAGCTTCGTGGGCTTGTACATCAGGCCGTAGAGATCCGTGATGCCATCGCGCGCCTTGACGCTGATCGGCGTCGGCGGCTGCCAGCCCGTCGCGGCCAGCTTCGAGATGTCGGCTTTCTCCAGCGTCATCACCAGCGCGCCGGACGAATCCCGCAGCTCCGCCACCGGGGGCACATCCGGCTTCGAGTAGACATCCACGAAATACCTGCCGGAGGGCGACAGCGTGACGTCGTGGTCCGCGTCAGCCGGCGTCAACAGCTGAAGGTTCCGGCCGTCCATGCCGACGCGATACACATGGCGGAAGTAGGGATCGCGACCTTTTTCTTTTCCAACGCCGACGAAGTAGAGCATCCGGCTGCTTTCGTCGACGCGCAGCAGCTGCGTCACGTTGCCCTCGCCCTTCGTGATCTGGATCTTCTCGCGGCCGCTCTTCAGATCATGCAGATAGAGGTGCCCCCAGTCGTCGCGCTCTGAAAACCAGATGACCTCGCCCGAACTCGGCAGGTAGCGCCAGTTGACCCGGCCGTTGCCGGATTCGTAGAAGGTTTCGGCTTTCTCCTCGAGCACGTCGCGAATGAGTCCGGTTGATGCGTCACCCACGCGCAGCTGTTCACGTTTGTGGTCCCGGGACGTCGAGACAAACGCGACCGACGACCCGTCCGGAGCCCACTGCACGTCGCTCCAGTCGCCGCCGCGGCACGACACATCGTCGCAGAGCGTCGACCGGTGCTGGTCGGGCTGCATCTGCAGCCGGGTCACTTTCCCGGTCGCCACCTCGATGACGACGGGCTCGATCATCGTCACGGTCTGGTCGCCGGGCAGCGGGTATTTCCACGCCTGGAGGACAGGATGGCCGACACGCGTGTCGACGAGGTACATCTCGCCGACGTTTCGCTGGTCCTGCTGGAAGGTCGCGATCTTCTTCGAGTCGGGTGACCAGACCACGATCGGGCGATCGCTGCGGGTCCAGCCTGCGTTGTCCGTCGCGTACCCGTCGTCCTTGACGCCGTCCTTCGTGAGCTGCGTTTCCTTACCGCTCGCGACGTCGCGGACCCACAGGTTCCAGTCGCGCGTGAACGCCGTCTGCTTGGCGTCCGGAGAGGCCGTGTCAATTCTCGCCCCGCGCCCGCCGCCCGCCGCATCATGCGCCGGGGCCTTGCACTCCGGCAGCTCGCACGCGGTCCGTGCTTTGGTCGATGCGTCGACGATGAATGCCTCGGCGCCCTTCTCGGTCGTCGTGCGATACCAGAACTTATCGTCGGAGACCCAGGTCGCACGCACGCCGCTATGGAGCACGAGCGGGGTCGTGTTGTAGGGCATGAATTTCTCGGCTCGTGCGTAATCGTCGCGCGTCAGCTGAAGCGACGGCCCACTCTGTTGCGCGTCGAGCACACCGGAGACGCCAAGCACCACAAGGCTGCCGCCGATGAGGCGAAGCCCTGCAGAAGGTGTAGAGGACATGTCGTTGGGATTATATGAGGACGCCGGGTGGAAACAGGCGTTTTTCTTAATGATTTGAATGAAATTGGTTGGCAAGAAGCTTGAACTGAAGGCTGGCAGCGAGGTTCCCATGATGCGCAGACTCCTGAGTTCAACCGCCGTGCTGACCGCAATCCTCACCTCCGCGCCGGCATTCGCCGCCGGCCAGGAGCGGAGGGGTCCGCACAGCGAAGGCAGTTCGCGAGGTTCTCAGGCTCAATCGGCGCCGCGCGTCGAAGGTCGCACGGTCGAACGAGCGGTTCCACGACACGAAGCTGCGCCGCCGGTCAACGTCGCGCCCCGGGTGGCGCGTCCTGACGTCGCGCGGCCCGAGATCGTGCGGCCGACTGTGGTGCGTCCAAATGTCGTCGCGCCAGTCCGTCCGTATGACGCACGGCCGTACGTTGCTCGTCCGTATGTGGCGAGACCGTACGTCGCGCGTCCCTACTACGCGCCGCGGCCGTATTACGCACCCTATCGGTACTACGCGCGTCCGTACTACACCGGCCCGTACGTGTTCCGTCCACGGTTCAGCGTAGGGTTCGGTATCTACGCCGGCTACCCGGTGCCGTACGCCTACGCGTATCCGTACCCGGTGCCGGTCTACGGTTACGGCGCTCCCGCGTCGACGGTGATCGTGGGATCGAACTCGTCGCAGTACGGCGGCGTCGCGCTTGAAATCACGCCGGGCGACGCGAGCGTCTACGTGGATGGCGGATACGCCGGGCTCGTGCGGGATTTCGACGGGACCGAGCGGACGCTGACGCTGGCCACCGGCCGTCATCGCGTCGAGATCAGCGCCCCCGGCTACGAGCCGATGACGCTGGACGTGAACACGGTTCCTGGCCAGATCGTCCCGTATCGCGGAGATCTGCAGCCTCTTCGCTGAAACGCGTCGGAATGTCGGGGTTCGGGATTTGCGCCCCAGCAACTCCCGAATCCCGAGTCTACAAACCCCAAATCCCGAATCCCAAGTCACGAGAAAAAAACCGGCCGCGCGGGGGTAGGAGTACGCGGCCGGCCGCGCGAACGCTCGCCTAAAGCCTTCGCGCTCCGATTGACGCTCGGCTGAAGCCTCGCGCTCCGTAGTTTGCGAGTGCGCTACTGGACTTTCGCGAGCTGGCCACGCGCGACGCCACCCGGATGGAGCGTCGAGTGCACGTTGAAGTAGTAAGCCTGCCGGGTTGTTGATGATCGCGTTGAACGTCGCGACATCCGCTGGGGAACTCCGCTCTTGGTGAACGTCCCGCTTCCGTTTGTCAGGACGACCGCGTCGCCGGTCGCTGACAGCGTCGTGTTGAAAACGATGCCGCCATTCACCCCGGCAGCTCCCTGGTGAATGTGCGCGATGTTGATCGGCGTGTTCGCCGGGAAACCGCTGACAGCGTGACGACGAACGTCGCCGTGCTCGACGTCACGTTCCCGGCCGCGTCGCGCGTTACGTTGAAGGTGATGGTCACGCTGCCGCTGCCCGGTGCTTTCCGCCATCGGTAATCGGCGGGTTTTCATTCGCCGGACTGAGGGTGGCCGTAAACGTCGGCGTGTTCGGATTACTCGGGTTGTTTGGATTGCTGCTGTCGCTGCTGCAGCCCAGTGCGACCAGCGAGAGTCCGACCATGACGAATGCCAATCGCTTCATGCAACAACTCCTCGACGTCAGACGACGTCAGAAAAACTTCCGCGTGAGATTGAAGCCTAGGTAGAGGCCGCCGGGTCCCCCATGGGCGAGCTGCCGGAACGTCGTGCCGGCTCCGTTCTGAAACACGAGCGAGAAGACGTGCGCGCCAACGCGCTTCTCGATTGAGAATGCGTACTCGGTGTCCTGGGCCTTGAACCCTCCGATTCGAGGCGTGACCTCGATGACACCGTACGTCGATTCGAGGAAACGCACGCGCCCGCCAAGCCCGAGAAATCCGGTGTCCCGATCCTCGACGCCGCCGGTGCCGGTGTTGGTCACCAACATCGGGGTCGCGTAGAGCGCAAGGCGATCCTGCGCCATCACGCGCGAGACGACGACGCCGAACGACCCCGAGTAGTTCTCCTGGAAGTTGTTCTCACCTTCCACGGAGACGATCGCGGAAATCCCGACGGGCATCTTCTCGCTCTGGTGCCACCCGTCGTACTTGCCGGTGAACTGAAACGTCTTGCTGAGGCTGGTGCGCAGGACGATGGCCTCGACGTGCTTGATGATGCCGAAGCGATACTCAAGACCGATGTTCGCGCCGTTGTCGAGACCGAAGAGGTTCGCGGCCGCGTCGCCGAAATCAACGCTGGTCAGATCGAGGTTGAACCGGTGCGTCAGGTGGAAGTCGCTGCCGTGCAGCGGCAGCGGCATCGTCGTCGGCAGGTTGATCAACACGAAGTCCGGCTCGGCCGGCCTGAGCTTCGCATCGTCGTCGTCGGATTGGGCGAACGCGGGCGCCGCGATGAGAGCAAGCAGAGCGACGAGCGCAGCCATAGTCGGGAAGCGGGCAGAGCGCGAGTGTCGAATCACAGTGATGCCTCCGTGAGCAAGGTTAAGACCAGCGCTAACTCGTTGAAAATATGAGCGCTGTTGGCAGGCCGGCGTTACTCGGAACGTAAACCCTTACGACAGGCGTCGCTGTCTGGCTCAGCGGCCCTCGTAAACGACGCGTCCCCCGACCATCGTCATGGTCACGCGCATCCGCTCGATGTCTTTCACCGGACAGGTGAGGATGTCTTCCGGCAGCACGACGAGATCCGCGAGTTTCCCCGGTTCAATCGAACCCTTCGTGCGCTCCTCGAATGTCAGATACGCATTGTTGATCGTCTCGACGCGAAGCGCCTCCGGTCGCGTGATCTTCTGATCTGCACCGAGGACGCCTGCGCTGATCGTGTCGCGGGTCACGAAATGATAGATGACCCACAACGGTGGGTACGGCACAACAGCGGTATCGGTTCCGCCCGCCACGACGAATCCTCGATCGAGGTACTCGCGAACCGGCGTCGTCCACGCGGCGCGTTTCGCGCCCCAGTACTTCACCAGGCTCGGCCCGGCGAGATACAGATGATCCTGCGCCGAGATCACGAGATCGAGCGCCTTCATTCGCGGAAACTGATCGCGCTCGGGGATGAAGCCATGCTCGAGCACCCATCGTTTCCCGGCAATCGACTTCTCCGCGTTCGCCGCTTCGTACACGTCCAGCACTTCGTCGATAGCGGCGTCGCCAACCGCATGCGTCGCCACCCGCCATCCCAGACGGTTGAGTTCCCTGACGACGCTCGTGTACGCCGCCGGTTTCATGGTGTTGACGCCCCGAAACGTGCCCTTCTCGCCCCATGGCTCGGCGTAGGGCTCCCGCATCCAGCCGCCTTCGAATCCGCCGTCGACGCCGAGCTTCATGCCGCCAATCCGTACCCACTCGTCGCCTTCCTCCGATCGGATGCCTGTCGCCGCGACCGCTTCGCGCATCTTCAGGCCATCGTCCGCGGGAAGGCGAAGCAGCTGGTTGACGCGCATGGTCAGCGTCCCCTTGCGCGCCATCTCCTGCAACAGCCGGTACTGTTCGACCGAGGCGCCGGCATAGCGAATGCTCGTCAATCCGGAAGCGTTCAGTCGGCGGTGCTGCTCGGCAAGGCTCGCGGCGGTCATCGGTGGCGCCGGTGGCAATTGCACGAGCGATTTCGCGCGGTCAACGAGCTCTCCGTTCAGCTCGCCGTCCTCGCCACGGGTGATACGGCCCCCGGGAACCTGCGGGGTGTTCTTTGTGATCTGCCACTTCTCGAGCGCGGCGCTGTTCAGGATGTACTCGTGTCCGCCGCGCACGAGAACGACGGGATTTGCGGGCGAGACTGTGTCGAGGTCGCGCCGATGTGGCAGCCGCTGTTCACGCAGCTGCGCCTCGTGCCAGTCGCTGTTGCTGACGATGGCGTCGCCCGGTTTGCTCCGATGCACCCGTGCGGACACGGCTGCGAGGACGTCGGCCATCGATCGTGCACGGGAGAGGTCCACCCCTGGACCACCGCCGGCGTCGTGTACGTGGCCGTCCGCGAGACCGGGGATGATCGTCTGACCGTGGGCGTCGATGACTTTCGTGGAAGGGCCAGCGCGCGCGCGGATTGCTTCAGTTGTTCCGACCGCGATGAACTTCCCGTCAGCGATCGCCAGCGCCTGCGCGACCGAGAACTGCGCGTCAACGGTAATGACGTGGCCGTTGACGAGGATTGTGTCCGCGGATTGCTGCGGCGCGCGTGCGCCAAGCGCGACGAACGACAGCACGAGCGTGAGCGCGACGGCGTGCGCTCGACAGGAGCGCGAAGGCTTCAGCCGAGCGACGATCATTTCGCCGCGGCCATTGGCGTCCGAAGGGTGCCGATACCTTCGATCTCGATCGTCACTACGTCGCCCGCTTTCAGAAATTCCGGCGGCTTGCGGCCGGCGCCGACGCCGTCAGGCGTGCCGCTCGAGATCACGTCGCCCGGATACAGCGTCAGGATCGACGACAGGAACCGGATCATGTGCGCTTCGTCCCAGATCAGATTCTTGGTGTTGCCGTCCTGCTTCATGACGCCGTTGACTTTGGTCACGATTCGGAAGTGCGCCGGCGCGGGCGCGAATTCCTTCGGCAGGATGAACGGCCCGAACGGCGCGGATCGATCGCCGCTCTTGCCTCGGAACCAGTTCGGTCCGGGAAACATGCCAGTCAGCGGACGGCCTGGACCGCCGCGGTCGCTGACGTCGTACATGATGCTGTAGCCGAACACATAGTCGTGCGACTGCGCTTCACTGACGTTCAGTGCCGGCTTGCCCATCACGATCGCCAGTTCACCTTCCCAGTCGATGTTGCGGTTTGGCGGCATGAAATACGGCTCGCCCGGATCGATGATGCAGGACCGCGGCGACTTCGCGAAGAATACGGGGTCTTCCTTGTCCGGATCGGCCTCGTCCGCCGCCTTCTGCTGCGGGCTTCCAGGCGGGAACATTTCTCCGGCGTGGAGCCGGTAGTTCGCCGCGATCGCGAGGACGTTGTATGGGTACTTGATCGGCGCCTTGATCGTGATTTTTTCAACGTCGAACACGAAACCGGCGCCATCGGTCTTCGCTGTCTTGTAGAAGTTGGCGATCTGGTACAGCCGGGGCTTGATGCGATCGTAGGATTCGATCAGGCCGCGCATCTCGCTCGGCATCTGAACGGCGCCCAGACCAGCGCTCTTCTGCAGCGCATCGTTCGTTGCTGCGATGTCGAACGCGCGATTGTCGAGAACGAGTCCAACCCGCGTCCGGCCGCCCGCCTCGAAGGTCGCGAGCTTGAACGGCGTTTCGGGTTTGTCGGAGATCGGCGCGCGCTGGGCGCGCAGGGACACGATTCCGAGGGCGCCGAGCACACACAGTGCGCCCAGCACGAACCCAGAACCCCGCACCAACCCCGAACCCGTCACTTCGAACCCCGAACGCGGCATTCCGAGCCCCGAACGCGGCACTCCGAACCCCGAACGCGGCACTCCGAACCCCGAACCCCGCACTCCGAACCCGGAACGCACCCAGAACCCTGCACCCAGAACCCAGAACCCGCCTGCGTTTCGCTTCATGGCCGCTATCATACGCCGCCCTTTTGGGTGATCCCCGTCGGTTTCCGTTCTGCGACGATGCGGACATGAGCAACGAACTTCTGTGGAATTTTTCGAATCAACTGGCGGACGCGGTCGAGGCCGTGACGCCGGCGGTCGTCCAGGTTCAGGGCCGTCGTCGTGCGGTGAGCGGCCTCGTGTACGCTGAGAACGTGGTCATCACCACTGCCCGCGCGCTTGGCCGCGGGGACTCGCTTCACGTGCGCCGTCACGATGGTCACGTGCTCGACGCCGAGCTGGCGGGCTGGGATCCCGCGACGAGCCTCGCAGTGCTGCGCGTGCCCGGCCTGGGGGCTGTGCCGATTGCCCCGACCGCCGCACCAGCCCGTGTGGGACACCTGGCGATCGCCATCGCGAGGTCCTGGAGCAACGCGGTCACCGCATCGTTGGGCATCGTCTCGGTGATCGGCGGACCCCTTCAGACCGGGCGGCGGCGTGCCATCGATCAAGTCATCCGCACGACGGCGCCCATGCATGACGGCTTTTCCGGCGGCGCGTTCATCGACACGAACGGCGGACTCGTCGGCGTGGCGACCGCCGCAGCCATCAGAGGATTGGGTGTCGTCATCCCGGCGAACATTGCGTGGAACACAGCCGCGACGGTCCTCGAACACGGCAGCCTGAAGCGCGGCTATCTGGGCGTCGCGGGGCAGCCGGTCGCGTTGTCGGAGCAACAAGCACGGGCGCTCGATCGCGAGCACGGGTTGCTGCTCGTCGGCATCACCAACGGAAGCCCCGCCGCCGGCGCGGGGCTGATGGTTGGGGACGTCATCCTCGACTTCGACGCCCATTCCGTCGATTCGCCCGAGGACCTGCTGGATCTCCTGCGCGGCGATCGCGTCGGACGCTCGCTGCCCTTACGCGTGCTTCGCGGCGGCAGCGCGATCCAGGTCGACGTCACCGTAGGAGAGCGGCCGGCATCCTGATGCGCGTCGTCCTGGTGGGCACGCCGGCTGAACGCCACCGTCTGCGCGCGGAGCTCGAAGGCGCTGCGTTCGACGTCATCGGCGAATTCCCGTCGCTGCCACAGGCTGAGGCGTCGGCCGTCGCGGCCGACGCCATCCTCGTTGCGTCGAAAACGTTCGCAGACCGCGCGCGGTCCGATCGCTTCGCAGAACCCATCGAACAGCTGACGGCCCGCGAAGTTCAGGTGCTCGAACTGCTGGCGGAAGGTTTGTCGAACAAGGCGATCGCCGGCCGCCTCGACATTAGTGACCAGACCGTCAAGTTTCATGTCGCGTCGATTTCGGGCAAGCTCGGCGCGACGAATCGCACGGACGCCGTGCGCCGTGCCGTCCGCCGCGGATTGATCACGCTGTAGTCGTCGCAGGGCGCGTCCAGCCTTGAAGCCTGAGCCCTGATGTTACGCCCCCTGGGGCTTCTCGGCGGGCATGACCGTGATCTGTCGTCGCTGACCCCGTCGCAGGATCGTGAGAGGCGTCGGCACGCCGATGCGCGCGTCGGTCAGCAGGCGCAGCAGGTCGTCGATGCCATGCACGGGTTCGCCGCCGAAGGCGATGACGATGTCGCCTTCGCGCGCGCTCGCGGCAGCCGCCGGGCTGTCGGGTTCGACTGACGCGACCAGCACTCCGGACGTCACCGCAATCTGATTGGCCCTTGCGACCGCTCGAGGCACAGAGGCGTTCTGGCCGCCGAGGCCGATGTAACTGCGGCGGATTCGACCGTCACGAATCAACCGTGCGGCGATGAAGCGCGCCGTATTGCTGGCAATCGCGAAGCAGAGGCCTTGGGCCGGCAGAATCATCGCCGTGTTGATCCCGATGACCTCGCCTCGTGACGTGACGAGCGGTCCGCCCGAGTTGCCGGGATTGAGCGAGGCATCCGTCTGAATCACATCGTCCATGAGCCGTCCGGACCGCGCGCGCAGCGAGCGTCCCAGCGCGCTGACGACACCCGCGGTCACCGAATGGTGAAACCCGTAGGGGTTGCCGATCGCGATGGCGATCTGTCCGACGCGGACGGTCCGCGAGTCGCCAAGCGTGGCCCAGGGCAGGGGCGCGCCGCTCTGGTCGGTCACGCGGACGACCGCAAGGTCTGTCTCGGTGTCCTGCCCCACGACATCTGCGCGGAGCGATCGGCCGTCGGACATCCCGACGCGGAGCGAACCACCGTGTTCAACGACGTGACTGTTGGTCAAGGCGAATCCATCGGGCGTGAAGACGACGCCCGAACCGCCGGACTTCCCCGCCTCGATCTTGACGACCGCCGGGCCGACGGCTTCGACGGCGCGGATGACGGCTTCGGAGTAGGAATCGAGAAGTTCGGAATCGTGCGGCTGAGGGATCACAAATCGATTTTACGGATCGATCGTCACGCGACGCGCCACCCATTCGGGCAGGCACTCTTTACAACTCTCAGCTCTCAACTCTCAGCCCTCAGCCCTCAGCCCTTCGTTAAGGCACCCAGGCCATTCCGTCCGGCCCCGTGCCGGTCTCCATCGTCTTGGTGACGACCCAGCCTTTGAGATCCACGACCGCGATGCGGTTGTCGCCGTTGACCGCGACGTACGCGACGCCCCCGGTCGGCGGGATCAGAATGCCCTCCGGCGATTTGCCAAGCTTCAGGCGTTTGACTTCTTTTCGTGCAGCGGCATCGACGATGACCAGATCGCCGGCGTCGAGATCTGACACCAGCGCGAACTTGCCGTCCGGGGTCAGCTTGATCCGGTTCGAGCGCCGGGTGCCGATGTCGAATGTGGACACGACCTTCTTCGTCGCCAGATCAATCACCGACACACCGCCGTCCTGGGAATGTGCGCTCCACGCGGTCTTGCCGTCCGGCGCGATGTCGATGCCTTCCGGACCTTTGCCGACTGGAACGACCGTCTGCGCGAAGGCGCCGTCGGCGCCGGCCTGAATCACCGAGACGGTGCCTGACGCGATATTCGACGTCAGGATGGTCTTGCCGTCCTTCGTCAACATCACCATGTGCGTCGCGTTCTGTCCGGTCTCGAACTGCCAGTCAATCTTGTCGGTGGCAGGATCGTAGCGGGCGATCTTCTTGTCAGCCTCGGCGCTGAAGTACAGCTTGCCGCTGGCGAACCACAAACCATGAGGTCTCCGCAGAGGCGATACGTCGATGCGGCGCACCTCTTTCTGCGCCGCGATGTCGATCATCGAGATCGTGCTGCCGGGCGCCGGGCCGGTCCCGTAGTTGCTCGCGAACGCGTACTTGCCATCGGTCGACACGACCAGCTCGTGCGGGCCTTGTCCAACGGGCACCTTCCCGATGATCGCGCCCGACGCCGGATTGACGATGACGAAGGTCGCGTCTTCCTTGTTGAGCACGAGCAGCCGCGAGGATCCCTGCGCAATGGCGAGGTTCGCCGCAGAGAGAAGTGCGAGGGTGACGACCGTGCGTTTCATCTGACACCTCATTCGTGTGTGCGATCAGGAAAGGATGCGCGCCGATCGAAGCCAGAGGCCGCCGTCGACGACGAGCGTCACGCCGGTGACGAAGGAGGCGGCGTCAGAGCACAGGTAGAGCGCGGCGCTCGCGATCTCGTCGACGGTCGCCATCCTGCCGAGCGGACAGTGTTCCTGCATGCTGGCGCGCGAGGCATCGTTCATCAGCCGGCGCACGCCTTCGGTGCCCTCGACGGGCCCCGGCGCGATGCCGTTCACACGAATCTTGAACGGCCCCCACTCGCAGGCGAGCACCTTGGTCAACGAGTCGACGCCTGCCTTCGCGGCCGCGGCATGGGATTGTCCCATCGTGCCCAGGTACGGCAGCGTGGCGCTGATGTTGAGGACGGATCCCCCGCGGACCTTCAGATGCGGCAACGCCGCCTTCGATGCGTTGAATGTGCCTTTCAGGTCGATGTCGACGACCGTTCCGAATCCGTTCGGCGAGAGGTTCTCCGCGAGGCAGATGAAATTCCCGGCGGCACCGTTCACCAGAACGTCGATGCCACCAAGTTCCGCGACGACGGCCGACGTCATCTCGTTGACGGCATCGGCGTCTCGCACGTCGGCGGCCTTCGCGACGGCGCGAACACCATGCGAACGGATCTCGGCGGCCGTCGGCTCGAGGTGTTCGATTTTCCGGCTCGTAATCGCGACGTCGCAGCCGTGTGCCGCAAATGCGAGCGCGATGCCGCGGCAAATGCCGGTGCCGCCGCCGGTCACCAGCGCGACGCGGCCTTTGAGGAGGTCTGGGCGAAACATGCGTGTCATCTTACTGGCGAATCTCCCGCTCGGGTAAAGCCTCGCGGGCTTGGCTTCCACGTTCGGCTAAAGCCTCGCGCGCCGCGTCACACGAGCGCGAAGGCTTCAGCCGAGCGAGCGGATGACTTCGTCCGTCTGCTCGCCGAGCATCGGAGGCGGAAGCGTCGGCGCGGCAGGCGTGCGTGACAGCTTGACGACCGGACCGAGCGTCTGGACTGGACCCACGGTCGGATGGGTCTGCGTGAGCAGCATCTGCCGCGGCTCGACCTGTGGATGCTCGACGGCTTCGCGCGTGTCGCGCACGCGGCCGTACGGCACCTGATGCGCTTCGAGCCTGGCGGCGAGTTCATCCGCAGTCACCGTGGTGAACTCCCGCTCGAGCGCGCTCTTCAGCGCCGCTCGATGCTGCATGCGATCGGCGTTCGTGCGGAAGCGAGGATCGTCACGCAGGTCGTTGCGGCGGATTGCTTCGCAGAAGCGAATCCACAGCCGCGGGTTGGCGACCGCGACGATCACCAGTCCGTCCTTGACGCGAAGCGGTTCGTATGGCGCGATCGACAGGTGATCGTTGCCGACCCGCGTCGGCGTAATGCCGGTTGCCACGAGCATCGAATGCGGCAGCCGGAGCACGGACAGCATGGCGTCGAACAGCGCGATGTCCACGTGCTGTCCGCGGCCGCTGGTCTGTCGTTCGTGCAGCGCGAGCAGAATGCCCTGGCTGGCGTAGAGCCCGGCAAGATAGTCCGTAATGGCGACACCGACGCGTGTCGGATCGCCCTCAGGAAAGCCGGTCATGTCCATGATGCCCGCTTCGCCCTGGATCACCGCGTCATAGCCCGGCAGATGCGCGTGCGGTCCGGTCTGACCGTATCCGGTGATCGAGCAGTAGATCAGCCGCGGGTTGGACGCAGCCACATCGTCGTACCCGAAGCCCAACTTCGACAGGCTGCCCGGACGGAAGTTCTCGATGACGACGTCGGCGGTGGCGATGAGACGTCGCAGGGCGTCCGCGCCCTCGGGCGTCTTCAGATCGAGTGCGACGCTCTTCTTGCTGCGATTGAGCGCCAGGTAGAAGCTGCCCTGGCCGTTGATGAACGGGCCCCACCCCCGGGTGTCGTCGCCGTGCTCCGGCTCTTCGATCTTCAGCACCTCGGCGCCCATGTCGCCGAGCATCATCGTGCAATACGGTCCGGCAACGACGCGCGTCAGATCGATGACCCGAATACCCTCCAGAGGCGCCATGACCGGAGTGTACTCCGTCAGGCGTTTGACGCCTGGCGCCCGATCGCCCGGATGCCTGCGATTGAGAACTCAGCGATGTGCCTCGCCGCCTCGTCGATCTGCGCGGGCGTCGGCTGGAACGAGAAGCCAAGTCGCTCGGCGACGGCGTTCGGGCGGGCGTAGACGATCGACTGCGCCTGAACGCTGAGCACGCAGCGCATCACACGCCTGTCTCTCGGATCGCAGCCGATGATCTTCGAAATGACCCCCGCGAGGTATTCGAGCCTCGGGCGCATGCCCTGCTCGACGAGGTCGTCGAGCGCCGGCGTCGGATCGCTGATTTCCCGGTTGACGAGCTGGTGGACCGATTCGTGTTCCGGCGCGAGCAGACGTCGAAGGAAGAGCGCCACGTAGGCGCGCAACTGATCGTCGGGCGCCAGCCCTTCGCCGGCCCGCCGCGCGGCTTCCGTGGCGTTGCGCATCGCGTCGATCGCGATTTGCATCGTTTCGCGGTAGAGGCCCAGCTTGTCGCCGAAGTGATAATTCACCGCGGCGACGTTGGCGTGCGCCTCGTGGCAAATCTCCCTGACCGTGACGTCCTTGAACCCGCGCCGCGCGAACAACCGCTGTGCCGCTTTCAGCAGCCGATCCCGCGTCTCGCGGTCACCGTGGCCGACGTCCACGGGTCTGGACGACGAGGCCGAAAGGGTGCGCGTCATAGGGTCCGTTTGAACAGCATCGTCGCCGCGCCCATCGTCACGATGGAGAAGATGAGCAAGAACCCGAGATCGTAGGTGATGGCTTCGAAGCCCGTGTTCTTGAGGAGGAGACTCTTGAACGCGTGCACGGCGTACGTAAACGGATCGCTGACGGCAATCACCTGCATCCAGGCCGGAAACCCCTGCTGCGGATAGACGGCGCCGCTCGGAAAATACAGCACCGTGTTGAGCACGCCGAACATCGCGCGCGGGAGCAGCGGATCGGTGACGCGAACCATCAGCAGGAACATCAGGCTGATCAGCGCGAACGCGGTGACGACGACGACCACGAAGAGCCGGAACAGCCGGAACGGGTCGAGCGGGTTCGGAACGCCCGCGATGAACGATCCGATGACGACGAGAAACATGCCGGCCATGACCGCCTTGATCGTCCCGGAGATGTTGAAGCCGGCAATCAGCTGAAACTTGCTGATCGGCGTGACGAGATACCCCTCGTGAAGGCCACGCGCCTTGTCATCGATGAAGATGATCCCGCCGCCGATCATCACCATGACGAAGATGGACATCACGACCGATCCCGGCAGCAGGTACTGCACGTAGGGCACGTAGGGGTAGACCTCCACGACGTCCAGCGACGGCACCGCCGACACCCGCATCGTCCTGATCGGCTGCGGGTACGACGCCAGCACGCCGCCGAGCGTGCTGGCCAGCGCCACCGAGACGAAGTTGTCGGTGTTGTCCTCGATGAGGGCGACCTTCGGATCGTTCTTCGCCAGTGTCCGGCGGGAGAAATCCGGCGGAATCGTCAGCACGCCGTTGACCCGGCCGTTGCGCAGATCGTCGAGCGCCCGGCCCTGATCGGCGTAGTCGAATGTGTCGATCGTCCGCGCGCCGGAGGCGACCGCCGACGCCATCTCGCGGATCCGTACGGCCGGCACGCCGTGATCCTGATCCACGATCGCGAGCTTGAGGTGCTTGACGTTGCCGCCGAACGCATAGCCCAGCACGACGAGCTGCACGATCGGCATGATCATCGACATGACGATCAGGATGGGACTGCGGCGGAACCGCCGCAGCTCGCGTTCGATGATGGCCCAGGTTCGCCCCATATCACCCTCGTCGAATCATGAACGGACTGTCCTGCGCGGACGCTTGCTGCAGCTCGTCGCGCAACGCTCGTCCCGTGTAGTGCACGAACACATCGTCGAGCGTCGTACTCTGGACCGACAACGACTGCACGTCCACGTTGGCCTTTGCCGCCGCTTCCATCAGCGCGAGCGTCGTCTGCGGCCCGTTGTGTGAGTTGATCCGGAAGATCCGATCTTCACTCGACACGCTCTCGACATCGGGCAGCCGCTGCAGTTGCTCGGACCAGTGGGCCGGAACCTCCGCAAAGCTGACCTCGAGGATGTTCTTGCCGGGAATCGAGGTCTTCAGCTTCATCGGCGAATCGAGCGCCTTCAGCTCGCCGTGGTCGACAATGGCGATGCGGTCGCAGAGCTTGTCCGCCTCGTCCATGTAGTGTGTCGTCAGAAGCACCGTCAGGTCGCGCTCCGATTTGATCTTGCGCAGCATCTCCCAGACGGCCACGCGCGAGACGGGATCCAGGCCAGTCGTCGGCTCGTCGAGAAAGAAGATACGCGGCTCGTGAACGAGCCCACGCGCGATCTCGACGCGCCGCCGCATGCCACCCGACAGGTTCTTGACCGGCGCGTCTCGCCATTTCGTCAACTCGACGGCCTCGAGGAGCTCGGGGATCAGCTTCTGACGCTTCGCGCGACTCACGCCGTAAAGCTTCGAGAAGATGATCAGGTTTTCCTCGACGCTGAGCTCGAGGTCGCTGGTCAGCGCCTGGGGGATGACACCGATCGACAGCCGAACATCGTCCGCCTGCTTCACCACGTCGAAGCCGTTGACGAGCGCCGTGCCGGACGTCGGCGGGATGAGCGTCGTCATCATCCGGATGAGCGTCGACTTGCCCGCGCCGTTCGGCCCGAGCAGGCCGAAGATCTCGCCGCCCTCGACGGCGAACGTGATGCCGTTGACGGCCGTGAAGTCGCCGAACTTCTTGACGATGTTCCTGACTTCGATAGCGTTCGTCATGCTGTTCCACTGGCGCTGGGGTCCCACCCCCAGCGCGTTCTTACGCTGATGCTTCGCTCCGGCTTCACAGGCCGTCGCTCAGCATGGTCGCGCGCTCTGCCCAACCCCACCCGACCCACCTGAGTCAGCGAAGGGAAAGCAGGACGTACGCCGTCATCCCGACCGCCAGTCGGCGGTCCTTGTTGTCCAGGCGCAGTCGCACTTCGAACGTCTTGATGTCCCGTTTGGTGCGGCTGACGTCGCGCTGTGTCGCAAACGAGGCGTCCACCCCGCGAAAGATGATCGTGCCTTCGCGGCTGTCGCCGGACGGCAGCCGGACCATCAGCGTGTCGCCGATACGGACGCGGTCGAGGTAGCTCTCCTCGATGTCGACACGGACCCAGAGGTCATCAGGGTTGATGAGCGTGACGATGGCCTGGCCCGGGTTGACGTATTCGCCCTCGCGCACGGCCCGCACGTCCACGATGCTGTCCAGCGGTGACTTGACCTCGGTGTAACGGAGCCGGACGTCGGCCTTCGTACGCTGGGCCGCGGCCGCAGCCTGCATGTGCTCGGACGTCTGGACCTGGTTTCGGCGCATGGTCACCTGCTCCGCGTTCGTCCGGGCGAGCGCCACGGTTGCGCGCTGCGCCTCGACCTGCCTGTTGAGCGCGTCGAGCTTCGCCTGCGCGGAACTGAAGTTCGTTCTCGCCTGATCCAGTTCCTGCGGGGAGACCACGCCCTGTTGCGAAAGATTCTGCGTCCGCGTGTATGTGACGCGCGTGTTCTCGAGATCCGCGGCCGAGGCCTTCACCTGCGCTTCCAACGACGCGAGCGTCGACTCGGCCTGGGCGATTTGATCCGCGAGCTGGCGCTGCTGGAACCGCAGCGCGGCCTCGGATTCCTTCACTTGTGACGACAAGCCCTCGACGTTCTGACTGTAGTACGCCGTTTCCGCCTTCAACTCATCCGGCTTCAGGACGGCGATCAACTGGTCTTTCTTGACCTCGTCGCCCTCCTTCACGAGCAGCCGCTCGATCTGCCCGGCAATCTGCGGGCTGACGATGACGTCATTGGTGGTCACGATCCCGGTGAGCGTAAGGGATGTGGGCGGCCGATTGAGATACCCGTAGGCGCCGTAGCCGGCGGCGGCCACGATGACGAGAAACGCGAGCGGTCGGAGTCGGTTCATGCGCGGAGGCTCAAACACATGTATAAAACATTTGTTTGACAACTGTCAAACCGGCAGCGGCCGCCGAACCCGCTCTGGTTGAGGATGGGCTAGAAACGCAGACCGACGCCGAGACCGACCCGGTTCGTGTTGATGGACTGCCCTTCTGCGAACACGTGGCCGTACCGGTACTGGAAATCGAACACCAGCGACTGCCACGCGGGATAGCTGACGCCCCCTCCGAAGGTGAACATCGGCTTGGTGAACCCGCCGGTGAGATCACTGCCGAGGACGATGCCGTACTGGGACATGCTCGAAGTCACGTCGGAACCGGCGACCGAGAAGGTCGCTTCATTGGACACCTTCGCGACGCCGAAACCGAGCATGAAATAGGGCAGGAGCTTCTGTTCGCTGATTGGGAGCAGGTACCTGATCCCGCCAACACCGAACGTCTGCGGCTGCTTGACGGAATAGCTGACGTTGCTCTGCGTCTGCGCCAGCGCACCCGCCATCGTCTGCGCGGCGGCGCCGATTTCGGCGGTCGCGACGTTGAGCGTGTGGCCAATCTCCGCGAACACCTGGATGGTCGGCGTGACCGTGAAGCCGAACTCGGCGCCGTAGTTCTGGCTCGTCACGTTGCCGAACGCGGACTGCGCGACAATTTCCGCGTAACCCTTGCCCACATCCGCGGTCGCGGTCTGCGCCTCGGCAACACCGCTGACAAGGAGAGCGACCACAGCAGTTGCCAGACATCGATGCATGTACGCTCTCCTGCCTACGCGCCGACTCGAATCACGAGCTCCCATTCGCCGCCGACGAGCGCCATGTACTCGAACGGGAAGCCAATGACCTGCACGGACGAGTAATAGACGGCGACGGTCCCGTAGCCATTACTGTGCATCCAGGCAATCGCCGAACCTGGATCCATGCCGCGATCGATCAGGTCGAAGACCTGGAGCTGGTCGATGCTCGGTTTGACGTGAGCGACGCCGTCGAACGACACGAGCGTCGCAACGTCCCAGTTGTTACCCATGACGGCATGCCCCGTCGTCCCCGTCGGCTGCACTCCGGGCCACAACACCAGCCCCTGTTGGGCCGCGAGCTCCGCCTGCCGTGTCGTCCGGCCGAACGTGATGTTCTGGACAGCGCTCGACGGACTCGAGATGTTGTTGGTCTGATCGATCGCCGTGGCGCGCCAGTAGAGCGGAGTCTGCGCCGCCGGCTGGCTGCCGGACGGCGTGAAGCTGGTGCGGTTCGGCTGTTCGGCGACCGTGGCGGTCACGATGATGGTCGAGAAGTTGTTCGTGGTCGAGATTTCGAAGCGGTACGCAATCGCACCGGTTCCACTCGAGCGCGTGGAATTGGCGACGACGAACGCGGGCCAGCCTTGCGTTGTCGCGCCGGACAGCGGGCCGACGGGAACGGGGGGATCGATCGTGACCGCCGGTCCAACGGTGAACTTGTAAACGGTTCCGAAGAGCCCCGTGGTCCCGCCCGACGTGGCGCGAGCGTGCCAGTAATAGTCGCGGTTGGGCGTCAACGTGTCGAGCCTGACGGTGGTCTGCCCGCCCGAGCCCTCGGCCACCCCATCCTTAACCTGAACTTTCGCGGCAAATCCCGGATCCGTCGCGACTTCGAAGGTGTACGTCGCGCCGGTCTGGGTGCTCACGGCGTTCTGCACGACCAGCGTCGCCGGCTGGTCCACATTCTTGACCTGCGAGGTGTTCGCCGGTGACACCGGGCGGGGAGCCGCGACCGACGCGGTCGCGCCCGTCGGGCTCGAGGGCTGTGAGTTGTCGCTGCACGCGACGGTTGTCGCCAGGAGCGCAAAGGCGTACACACCAAAAGCTGAGTACTTCATACATTCCGTCTACAGGACACGCGTATCCTGCGTAAAACACGCCTCGAACAATTCAGGACGTGGTAACCAACCTGCGGGGGCCTGGGTGCCGCCGCCAGAAAGGAAAGGAGTCTTCGTACGGTATCCGACTGGGCTATCGAGGTCAAGCCTGCCGTGCGGTTTGCCACGTTATACTGTCTCGACTTGCTTCGGGAACTCCCGCCGCGCGCGCGCTGGTACATTCTTTCGGTCGTCGCGCTTGGCGCTTTAGCTTTTGGCCTGCGCCTTCCACACGCGACGTTCACTCCGCTCGCCCCTCTCATTGTTCTGATGCTGCTCTCGGCGCTGACCTCGGCGTTCAAGGTGCAGTTCCCCATCGCCAGCGGCTCGAACATGTCGGTCTCCTACGTGGTGGACATCGCGGCGCTGCTGCTGCGCGGTCCGGACACGTCGATGCTCGTCAGCGCCGCCAGCGGATGGAGCCAGACGACGCTCAATTCCAAATCGCGTAACCCCGCCTACCGGACGCTCTTCAATATCGCGATTCTGGTGCTGACGGTCCAGGCGGCCGGACGCGTGTATTCGGCTCTCGGCGGTCACGCGGATGCCAACGTCGAAACGATGATTCTTCCGCTCGTGGCGATGGCGCTCACCTACTTCATCTTCAATACCGCGCCCATTGCTCTCGCGATTGCGTTGACGACCAGTCAGAGCGCGTGGCGCGTGTGGAAGAGCGATTTTCTCTCGAGCGCGCCAAGCTATCTCATCGGAGCGGCCGTCGCCGCCGTCGTGATCCAGGTGACGCAGCGAAACGGCTACTGGATGACGTTCATCCTGACGGCCGCCCCGCTCTATCTCACGTACAAGATGTACCGTGCGGGCGTGGAGAGCGAAGCGCGCCAGGGCGCCATCCTGGAAGCCGCCCACGACGCGATCCTGACCATCGACGCGCAGCTCAACCTCCGCGAGTTCAATCCGGCGGCGGAGAAGATGTTCGGCTACGTACGGCTGGACGTCCTCGGCAAGAACGTCGAGCTGCTGATCCCCGAGAGCGATCGGACAACGCTTCTGGTGGCTCTGGCGGACTACGTCAGCACGGGCCGCGGTCCGCTCGCGGGTCGCCAGATCGAGTTACGCGGATTGAAGGCCGACGGCACCGAATTCCCGGTCGAGCTCACGGTCGCGCGGATGGGCGGTGATCGCAGCGCGGAGCTGGCCACGTTTATCCGCGACATCACTGAGCGCCGCGCGCTCGAAGAGCAGCTGCGGCAGTCGCAGAAGCTGGAGGCGATCGGCCGGCTCGCTGGAGGCGTGGCGCACGACTTCAACAACATCCTCATGAGCATCATGGGGGCGACCGATCTGCTGCTGTTGTCGATCAAGGACGGGGATCAGGCGCGCGACGAGGCCGACGAGATCAAGCAGTCGGTGGTGCGGGGCGCCGGTCTCACCAGACAGCTGCTCGCGTTCAGCCGGCGGCAGTCGTCGCGTCCGCAGACCTTCGTGCTCGGCGACGCGGTCCACGGCATGGAGGGCATGCTGCGGCGGCTCATCGGTCCGGAGATCGATCTCGCCATTATCAGCACGGGCGATCCGGTCAGTATCCACGCGGACGTTGGCCAGATCGAGCAGGTCATCCTGAACCTGGTGATCAACGCGCGAGACGCCATGCCTTCGGGCGGGCGGCTCGTCGTGAAGGTCGATGAAATCGAGCTGAACGAGGCCGCGGCGATCACCTTGGCGGAAGGCAAGCCGGGCGATTACGCGCGGCTGAGCGTCGTCGACACCGGCACGGGCATGGACGAGACGACGCGCGCCAGGCTCTTCGAGCCCTTCTTCACCACGAAGGAACAGGGCAAGGGGACGGGACTCGGTCTGTCGATCGTCTACGGCATCGTGAAACAGAGCAGCGGATACATCACGGTCCGCAGCGAGGTGGGACGGGGCAGCACGTTCTTTCTGTATTTCCCCACCGTCGCCGTCGGCGAGTCCGCGGCGGTGACGGTCTAATCCCGCCTACAGATATTTCAGGAACCAGGCGGCGGCCGCGTCGGCAGCCGTCTCGAACGCCCCCGCCGTCGCCAGTGCGTGCGTCGCGCCGTCCACGACGGTCACGCCGGTCGCACCTTTCATCAGTTTCGAAGCGGCGATCGCGTTGGTGTCGTTGTTCACGCGCGTGTCGTGCTGCGCGATCACGAAGAGGACGGCGGACGTCTCCGGGATCTGGTCGGCAAACCAGAACGGATGGTAATCGGCGAGGGCAAGCTTCGTTTCAGCGTCTGTTCCCGCTGGCGTGGCCGCGGGCGGAAGCGCAGACGACCGAGCCAAACGGATCTCCGCCGCGTGCAGCTCGGGCGATCGGGGCGCGGCCTGTTTCGCCACGTCCTTTCCCTCGATGATCGGCACCTGTGCGACACCAACTTTGATGCGAGCGTCTGTGGCCGCGGCAACCACCAGATGGCCGCCGGCCATGTCGGTCCCCCAGACGCCGACGCGCGCCGGATCCACGCCGGGTTCGCCCTGCAGAAACGCGACCGCGTTGCGGATGTCCAGAACCTGATCGGTTGGAATCAGTCGCCTCCGCCGAATCTTGACCTTGGCCGTGTGTTGAGAGAACCGCTGTCGGTCATCGAAACGGATCGTCTCGGCCAGATACAGATAACCGCCACTTCGCCCCCACCCGCGGTAATCGATCGCCATCGCCACGAGGCCTCTGGCGGCAAAGCGTGCGGCGTATTTGTCGATCGACGCTGCCGTCTGCATCCATCCGGGCGCGAGGACGACGGCCGGCGCCTTCGCGTCGGGACCGAAGCCCTTCGGTAGATACACGCGGCCGTAACACTGGATGCCTTCGCTGAAGAACCTGATGTCGCGCGACGTGACGTTCTGCGCCGCGGCAGTCGTCGCGCATGCGAGCACGGTCAATGCGCAGGCGATCTTCATTTGAGGTACTTGAGAAACCAGTCGGCAGCCAGCGTCGACCCGACTTCGAATGCCGGGCCCGAGTACATCTGGAAATGTGTCATGAACGGGACGACGACGACCTGCCACGTGCCTTTGAAGGCCTTGGCCGCGTCCGGCGCGCCGGCAGCGGGAATGAGTTCATCGTGCTCCGCGATGATCGAGAGGATCTTCGTTGTCTCCGGAATGCGATCGAGCATCGAACCCGGACGGAACTCTCGGTTGACCTGATTGCTCCAGAGATCGATCTTCGTTCGGAACGAGAATCCACCGTCGACCTCGGCGCCCTTCCCTGTTCGGGCGCGCTGGATGCTGTCGGCGAGCGCCGGCGGCGGAATCGCCACCGGTCCGGTCGCCGGCCGGCTCCCCACACCAGCCACCTGCGAGACGACCGCTCTTACGCGAGCATCCTGTTCCGCAACCATGACCACGACGCTGCCGCCGTTACTCGATCCCCAGATGCCGATGCGATCGGGGTCGATGCCGGGTTCGTTCTGCAGAAACGAGACGGCCGCGCGGAAGTCCTCGACCTCGTGGAAGTTGTTCAGGTCGGTGCGCTTCAGCTGGACACGCGCGTCGCGCTCCCAGACGGCGCGCTCATCGGTCGTCGTGTCCGCCTCGAGGAGCGAAACCTCGCTGCCGCTGAATCCGTAGCTCCGGTAGTCGATCGCCATCGCGACCAGCCCGCGGTCGGCGAACCGCGCGCCGTATTTCTCGATACCGATCGAAATTGCGTTGATGCCGTGCCCGACGACCACCCCCGGCCAGCGGCCGGCGCGCGCGTTGAATCCACGCGGAAGAAACAGCTTGCCGTACAGCGGCATTCCACCGTTTACATGGAACGTCACCTGGCGCGTCGTCACGCCTTCCGGCAGAGCGTACGCCCAGTCCTGCGGCTGAGTTCCGCCCTCGCGCTTCATGTCCGCGCTCGACGCCTGCTTCTGAAGATCGGCGCGCGATCGGTCGACGAAGTCAGTAGGAATCTGCGCGAAGGCGCCGTGGACAAGGGTAACTGCCGCGGCGAGGGCGCAGATGAGCGAGCGCACGACGCGCCAATTTATCACGGCTCCCGACGGCCGGCGGCTCGAGGTGCCTGAGGCTTCAGCCGTGGAGCGCGAGGCTTCAGCCGTGGAGCGCGAGGCTTCAGCCGTGGAGCGCGAGGCTTCAGCCGTGGAGCGCGAGGCTTCAGCCGAGCGGATCAGACGTCATGGGCGGAGCGGCGGCGCGAGCGACGGCGGACGGCGATGGTGCGTCTGCTGCTCGTAGGAGAACGCCAGCTTCAACAGATCGGCTTCCGAGAACGGCCGGCCGATCAACTCGACGCCTACCGGCATCCCGTCGTCCGCGAACCCGGCGGGGACCGTGATCGCCGGAAGCCCGGTCGCGGCGCTCGCGGCGCAATTCCCGCCGGGCTGTGGCTCCCCGATCTTCGCCGAGGTCCTTCGCAGCGTCGGATAGACGAGCGCGACGACCTTCTGATCGTCCATCAGCTTGAGAAGGACGTCTCGCAACCGCGCGTTGCGGGCGACAATCGCGCGGTATTCATCGGAGTCGAGCGTCGTGATCTCGTTCGAGCGGCGGAACGCCGTTTCGAGCGACGGATGAATCACCGACTTCGCGAGGACGTCGCCGAGCGTACCAACGGGGGCTCCCGGCGTCCGGGCCAGGTACTCGTTCAGATCGAACTTGAACTCGTAGCGGATGATGGCGATACCGTCCGTCTCGGTCGGCACGTCGCTGAACGGCAGGTCAACCGTCTGCGCACCCGCTGATCGCATCTCGCTCACCGCCGTACGCACGACGCTGCCCACGCGCTGATCCTCCGGCGCATCGCCGAAGAGCGCGAGCAGTACGCCGAGGCGCGCGCCGCGAAGCGCCGAGGCATCGAGCACCTTCGCGTAACTCAGCGGGCTGGCTGGAATTCGGCCGGCGCTGCGGCTCGTCGACGGATCATCCGGGTCTGCACCGGCCGTGGCGTCCAGGAGGACGGCCACGTCCGCCACGCTCCGCGCCATCGGTCCGCCGACGTCCTGCGAGTGTGCGAGCGGAATGATGCCCGCGCGGCTCGAAAGCCCCATCGTCGGACGCAGGCCGACCAGGCTGTTCTCGGCCGACGGATAGCGGATCGATCCACATGTATCCGAACCCAGGCCCACTGCAGCAAAATTCGCCGCGACCGCTGCGCCGGTCCCCCCGCTCGAACCGCCTGGGTTGCGGGTCGGGTCGTACGGATTGCGCGTCTGCCCGCCGAGCGAGCTGATCGTCGTGATACCGCGTGCGAACTCGTGGAGATTGGTCTTGCCGACGATGACGGCGCCGGCTGCGCGCAGCTGGCGCACCTGAAAGGCATCGCGGCCGCTCAACGAGCCTTCGAGCGCACGTGAGCCCGCGGTCGTCGGCATGTCGATCGTGTCGTAGTTGTCCTTCACGACGACGGGGATGCCGTGGAACGGGCCTCGGCTGCCGCGGGTCGACCGCTCGCGATCGAGGGCATCGGCATCCACAAGCGCGTGCGGATTGATGGCGATCATCGCGTTGATCGCCGGCCCGCGCTTGTCGTACGCGTCGATGCGCGCGAGGTACTGCTCGGTGAGCTGACGGGACGTCACCTCGCCGGCGCTGAGCGCGCGCGCCAGTTCGGAGAGGCTCCTCTCAGAAACTTCGAAAGCCCCTGCGGCCATGCCGACAGCGGTCCTGTGCCGCCCGAACGAGACATCTGTGTCAGAACCGCGCGGGGATGGAACCCCGCGCGCACTGCAAATGAGGCTGGTAATCGCGAGCGACGCGGCAACGCGATGCATGGGCAGTCGCTCAGCTGGCGCGGGTTACCGGCGTCGCTTCAATTGTCGGAGCGTCGAAGCCTGCGGCGAGCGCGAGCGTCAACAGAAGAAGAACGGCGGCGGAGAGATACGGCGTCGACTCGCCGAAATGCTGGAGGGACGAATTGCCCCAGACGGGACCGACGGTCCGGCCCAGGCTTTCGACCGCGCTGGCGGCGCCCTGCACGCGCCCCTGCTCATCACCACGCGCGACCAGGCTGACGAGACTCGACATCGTCGGATGACCGAACCCGATGCCGAGCGCGAGCGGCACGAGCGCCAGGAGGAACATCGCGACCGACTGCGCGGCAGCCGTCGCGATGAGGCCTGCGGCGCCGAACGCCAGGCCCATGATGAACGTGCGCTTGTCGCCGAGCCGGTGGACCACCGTGCGGATCAGCCCGCCCTGAATCAGCGCGCCGAGCACACCGAACGCGGCAAAGACGTAACCGGTCTTCGCCACACCGAAGCCGAATCGACGCGCCGCAAACAGGGCGAACGTCGTCTGGAAGACGGCAAAGGAACACCAGTAGCAGAAGTCGATCACGAGCACGCGGCGCACGAGAGGTCGTTGCAAAAGACTGGGAAGGTACCGAAACGGGTTTCCCGATCCTGCGTGCGCGCGGTGAACGGTCTCGGGCAGCCAGACCCACGCCATGATCGTCGCGACGAGCGTGACCGCCGCGGCCGCCCAGATGGGCGCCGTGTAGCTGATGTGCGACAGGACCGCGCTCAAGGCCGGGCCGAGAATGAAGCCGAGGCCGAACGCGGCACCGATCAGCCCGTACGCGCGCGCGCGATCCTTCGGCTCCGTCACGTCGGCGACGTAGGCCCGCGCCGTGGAAATGTTGCCGCCCGAAAGGCCGTCCACAATCCGCGCGGCGAACAGCATCGCGATGCTGTGTGCCATCGCCAGCATCACGAAACTGACGACGGTGCCAGCCAGACTGAAGATCAGGATGGGCCGGCGGCCGTAGCGATCCGACAAATCGCCGAGCGCCGGCGCCGCCGCCAGCTGGCAGAGCGAGAACACGGCGAACAGCAGACCGACGATAACCGGCGACGCGCCGAAGGTTTCCGCGTAGTACGGGAGCAGCGGGATGATGATCCCGAAGCCGACGAGATTGACGAAGATCGTCAGAAAAATAATGACAAGCGGCCGGGTCACGAGCGTCGCCACATTCTATACAATCACCTCAACTCATCATGAACTTTCCAGCATCGCACTCGAACTGGTTGAGATGGACGAGCGGCTTCCTCCCGATGATGATCGCGGCCGCTGTCACGCTGACGGCTCAGGCTCCGCCACCCGTGTCCGCCCGCCGCGGCGAGACGATGAAGCCCGAGATCCTGGGCACGCACGGCATCGTGGCTGCAGGCCGACACTATTCGGTCGCCGCGGGCGTCCGAATCCTGCAACAGGGCGGTAACGCGATCGATGCGGGCGTCGCCGCGGTGTTCGCCGCGTCGGTGTGCGAAATTTCGCACTTCGGCTTCGGTGGTGAAGCGCCGACGATGATCTACGACGCGAAAACACGTGAGGTGATCGTCATCAACGGTCAGGGTCCGGCGCCAAAGGCGGCCACACCCGCGCTCTTCGCCGCCGAGGGACGTCCGCCGAGCAACGGCCCTCTCGGGGCGACGATTCCGGCGATGCTCGACGCCATGGCGCTCGCTCTCGAAACGAAGGGCACGATGCGGCTCGAGCAGGTGATGCAGCCCGCGATCGAGCTCGCCGACGGATTCCCGATGTACGAGTTCCTGCGCCACTACCTGATTTCCGAGCGACAGGCGACGGAACAGTACCAGTGGTCCGCGAAGACCTACTATCCCGACGGCCGCATTCCTGAAGTGGGCGAGATGTTCCGTCAACCGAACCTGGCGCGGACGCTCCGCGCCATCGTCACCGCCGAGAAGGCGTCGTTCGAAAAGACGCGCAACCGCGTGACGGCCATTCAGGCCGGGCGCGATGCTTTCTACACCGGTTCAATCGGCCGGCGGATCGTGGATGCTGATCGCGCGGCGGGCGGTGTGTTCGCCTACGAGGATCTCGCGAACTATCACGGGAAAATCGAGAAGCCCGCGACCACATCGTTCCACGGGTACGACGTGTTCAAGCCAGGCCCGTGGAATCAGGGTCCGGTGCTGCTGCAGACACTGAACATCCTCGAAGGGATCGACCTGAAGACGCTCGGGCCGGAGTCTGCCGAGTATCTGCATCAGGTGCACGAAGCGATCAAGCTGGCGTACGACGACCGCAATGCGTACTACGGCGATCCGGCGTTCGTGACCGTGCCGATGACCGGACTGCTGTCCAAGTCGTACGCCGCTGAACGCCGTGCGCTCATCGGGCAACAGGCTACGCTCGACCACCGCGTCGGCGATCCGTATCGCTTCGATCCGGCGACCAGGCCGCCCGAAACACGCTACATGCCCCATGCGCAGGGCGTCCGGACCTCAGCGGGCGTGGGCGACACCACATGCGTGGACGCCGTCGACAAGGACGGGAACCTGTTCAGTGCGACGCCGAGCTCGGGCTGGCTGCTCGGCGGCGCGTTCGTCGCGGGCGACACCGGCGTGCCGCTCTCGAACCGCATGCAGGTGTTCGATCTGGATCCGACGAGTCCGAACGTGCTGGCCGGCGGAAAGCGCCCTCGAACGACGTTGACGCCCACGATCGTGCTCAAAGAGGGCAAGCCGTTTCTCGCCATCAGCACGCCCGGCGGCGACAGTCAGGACCAGCAACTCCTCAACGTGCTGCTCCAGATCTTCGTGTTCGACCGGGACGTGCAGGAGGCAATCGAGGCGCCGCGAATCAACTCGTTGCACCCGTTCAGTTCGTTCGACAACCACGAGAGCCTGCCGGGCGTCCTCGAAATCGAGAATCGGATTCCGCAGGCCGCGCGCGACGCGCTCGCGGCACGTGGGCACAGACTTCGGGTGCTCGGTCCGTGGGGCATGAGCACCGGCGTCGTCGCCGTCGGCGTCGATCCGAAGAACGGAACGCTCCGCGGCGGCGCGGACGTCAGGCGGGAACGGTACATTTTTGGGTGGTGAAGAGACGAGGGTTCGGGGGGTTCGGCGGGTTCGCATGGTTGGCGACGCTCCGAATCGCCTAACCTTGTGAACCTCCCGAACCTTGCGAACCTCCCGAACCTAGAGATGAGACGTCAGCGGCTCGTGCACGCGGCGCCCGTTCTCGAGTGACGTCAGCACGATGTCGGCCGTGACCGGCGCACGACGAAAGACGTCCTCCCCGACCGCGCTCGCAATGGCGTTCATCACCGATCCGTAGCCGGCGCCCACCGGCGGCTCGCCCACGCCTCGGGCGCCGGTCGGCGTCTCCGGATCCGGGATGCCCAGCGCGAGCGTCTGCATGGTGGCCGGGATGTCGAGGATGGTCAGCGGCTTGTTGTGATAGAAGCGCTTGGCCAGCGGCACGCCGTAGTGCTGGTCATACACCCACTTCTGCTGCAGCGCGTGCCCGACGCCCAGATTGATGCCACCGAGAATCTGGCCGTGCAGGCTTCTCGGATTGATTACGGTGCCGACGTCGGCAACGGCCAAGTAGTCGACGAGCGTCGTCTTCCCCGTCTCGACGTCGACCTCCACTTCCGCAAAGCCGACGACGAACGCGTATGTGTCGCCATCGCGGGGATAGCTGTCCTTCGCGACGCCCATCAGGCCCTGTCCCGCCAGCGCGCTCGCCGACGCTTTCGTGACCGGATGAATGTCTTCCGCCACGGTGTGACCGTCGAACTTACCCCCGAGTTCGATCGCGCGTTTGGCGGCCTGAGCGTATGTCATCCCTCGAGAGGGGTTTGTGCGCTGGAAGACGCGCTCGTTGCCGAGCGTGTAGTCCTGTGGCGCGCCGCCAAGATCTTTCGCGGCGATCTCCTGCAGCTTCAGTCGCGCGTCGGTCGCGCCCGCGAGATTCGCGCGCGTCATCGCGTGCGTCGTCTGGCTCCCGACAGAGAGGCAGCTCCACGGGACGTTCTTCGCCGTGCTGCCCCAGTTGACGACGACCTTGTCCCAGGGCATGGCGAGGACATCCGCGGCGACACGCGCCAGATCGATGCACGAATGCGTGCCGAGGTTGCCGACCCCGGACTGCACGTAGAGCTTGCCGTCCGGCTGAATCGTCATCAGGCCGTCGTATCCGATGGAGCCGGCGCCGTGCGGGCCCACGGCGACGCCGATACCGCGCACTTTCGTTCCCTGCCGTTTGCCGGCGCGCAGTTTTCGCTCGTCCCACTTGAAGAGTTCGGCGCCGCGGTCCATGGCGTTCTTCACGAAGGCGGCCGTGATGTGCGCGCGGTCGCCGCCCGACCGCGGCGGACCATAGAGTGCTTTGCCCTCGGGTGAATTGATGCGTCGAATCGCCAGCTGATCGAGACCCAGCTTCACGGCCGCCTTCGTGACGACCGGTTCCATGATCGCGTTTGCCTGCATCGGGCCCGGCGACCGCTGCTGCGAACGCGGCGGCGTATTGGTCAGCACCGCAAGCGCCCGCCACCGCATCGCCGGCGGCTGCCAGATGAGCGAGGCCGCGTTGCCCGCCGATCGGTGATCGCCCATCGGCCCGTACGATCCGTTGTCCTCCACGATGAACAGATCGAGCGCCGTGATCCGGCCGTTCGTGGCGAAGCCCACCTTCGCGCGGCCGACCATGCCGGTGCGCGCGCGCCCGATGTAGTGCTCCTCTTCACGGCTGATTCGCATCATCACGGGCACGCCCGTCTTCTTCGACAGGAGCGCGGGGATGGCCATCGACACGGCACCGCCGCCCTTGCTGCCGAATCCGCCGCCGGTGTATTCGCTGATGAGCACGATGTCGGTCGGCTTGATGCCGACCCAGTTCGCGACGGGATCGACGGTTCGGACCAGGCTCTGCGTGGACGCGTGCAGATACAGCTTGCCGCCCTGCCAGTACGCCATCGCGCTGCGCGATTCCATCGGCTGATGCCCGGTCGACTGCACGACGAACGTCTCGTCCACGATCACCGCGGCGGCCTTGAAACCGGCGTCGAGGTCGCCGTACGACCATTCGTCCGTCGCTCTTCCAAACGGCAGCGCACCTTCAGGCGCGCTCTCGAAATCCGCCGCCGTCCATTTCAGCGTTTCAACCTTCGGACGGACCTGCTGGGGCGGAGTACCGGGCGCAGGAGGCGGGGTGACCCACACGTTGCCGTCGAGTCGGGCGTTGGCGCCGGTCGGGCGCAGGCTCTCCACCGGATCGACGACGAACGGCAACGGTTCGAGATCGATGGCAATGCGCTCGATCGCTTCCGCCGCCGTCCGCTCGTCGACGGCCGCCACTGCGAGGATGGGCTCACCCTGGTACAGCGGCTCGTTCGTCAGCGCCCGTTCCGCACCGTGCAGATCGGGAAGGTCGTCCGCGGTCAGGATTGCCCTGACGCCAGGCATGGCCAGCGCGGCGGCGGTGTCGAGACGACGAACGCGCGCGTGCGGCATCGGGCTGAGAAGCAGTTTGGTGAAGAGCATGCCGTCGGCGCGGTAGTCCTCGGCGTACTTCGCGCGACCCGTGACTTTGGCGACGAGATCCGGCGTGGTGTAGTCGCGTCCGGTGAGCTTCTGGTCGGCCATGGCTCAAGATTATCAGGTACACTCCGCCGGAATGTCGCCCAGAAATCAGCTCGGCTGGCTGTCGCTGGCGATGTTTCTCGGGATGACGCTGTGGTTTTCAGCGACGGCCGCGAACGCGCAAATTGCCAGCGAATTCGCGCTGACGCCGGTCGAAACCGCATGGATGACGATGGCCGTCCAGGCGGGATTCGTGGTGGGAACCCTGATCTCGGCGCTCCTGAACCTTCCCGACGTCCTGAACGCTCGCCGCCTCTTCCACATCGGCTGCCTTGCCGGCGCCGGCGCCAACGCCGCGCTGGTCCTGGCTGGCGGGGCCGCGGCCATCGTCCTGCTCCGCATGCTCACAGGAGCCGCCCTGGCGTGGGTGTATCCCCCCGGGATGAAGATCGCGGCCAGTTGGTATGACAAACGCCGCGGTGCGGCGCTCGGCATCCTGATCGGTGCATTGACGGTCGGCTCGGCCTTTCCACATCTCCTCGCGGCAGCGTCGACGGCGATCCCATGGCGTGTGCTGATGCTGACGGCGTCCGCCCTCGCCGTCGTCGGCGGCGCTCTCGTGAAGTTGTTCGTCCGCGACGGCCCGTACCTTCAGAGTGCGGCGCGCTTCGATCCAGCGGCTGTTGGCCGCGTCTTCACGCATCGACCGACGCGATTGGCGACGTTCGGATACCTCGGTCACATGTGGGAGCTCTACGCAGTGTGGACATGGATCGCCGCGTACGCATCAGCCAGCCTCGGGCTGGGGAGCGGCGCCACGCCGGCCTCTGCGGCAGGTTCAGCCATCGCGTTTACGACGATCGCAAGCGGCGCGATCGGATCCGCCGCCGCCGGATCATTCGCCGACCGGATCGGCAAGGCACGCGTGGCTCGATGGGCGCTGACGACGAGCGCATTCTGCTGCACCATCGCCGGTCTCGTGTTCCGGGCGCCTGTGGGGGTGATGGTCCTTTTCGTGGGGGTCTGGGGCGCGGCCGTCGTCGCCGATTCTGCACAGCTATCCGCGCTCGTTGCTGAACACAGCCCACGCGACCACGTCGGCACCGCGCTCACCGTTCAGCTGTGTGCCGGCTTCCTGTTGACGATGGTCTCGATCCGGCTGGTGCCAGTGGCTGCCGACATGATTGGCTGGCAATGGGTCTTTCTCTGCCTCGTTCCGGGGCCCGTTGCCGGGGCGCTGGCGGTCGGCGCGCTGACGGGCAAGGCGAGGACCGCGGGATCTGCCGTGGCGTCCGGCTCGGGCGACGGCCGCGACGCGGCGTAGAGCGGTTGCACGCCAACGGCCGGCTACCGCTTGCCAGACGGCTGGACTTCAGGTAAGGTCTTTGCCGACAGAAGCCTGTCGTCAGCGTGTGATCCCTGCCACCGCGCGTTCTGCGCCCCTGTGACCGAAGCCACCTTCTAGGAGACGTTTGATTGGCCGTCCGCCTGTTCGTTGGTAACCTCTCGTACAGCACAACCGAAGCTGATTTGCGGTCGTACTTCGGCACTGTCGCGCCGCCCTCTCAGGTCGTGCTCCCGGTTGACCGGGAAACGGGACGCCCGCGGGGATTTGCATTCGTCGAGTTCCAGGACCGCGGCCACGCCGAGGCCGCCATTCAGAAGTTCAACGGACAGGTATTCAACGGACGTCCGCTCGCCGTCAGTGAGGCCCGTGCCCGCGAAGAACGGGGCCCGGGCGGTCCGCGACCCGGCGGCGGATTTGGAGGCCCGCGCCCTGGCGGTGGCGGCTTCAGTGGTCCGAGGCCCGGCGGGTTCGGCGGCCCGCGCCCCGCTGGCGGCGGCTTCGGCGGTCCGCGGTTCAATCCGGCGGCACCGGCGCCGCTGCGCAACCGCAACTTCGGACCCGATGCGAAGCCTCAACGCGGGCCGAACGCAAAAGCCAAGAAAAAGGAAGCCGAGCGCCCGCGCGGTCCAATCCCGATGAAGGTCACCGGCCGTTCGTTCACCCTCGACGACGTCGACGATGTGGGCGCCGAGGAGATACCGGATATCGACGATATCGCGACGAGCAAACCCGTCAAGGACGAAGACGAGGAATCGTAGGATGTGACTGGGACGGCCTGGGATCGTATTCTCGACCAGATCCGTCAGTCGATTCCCGAAGAAGATTTTCGGCGTTGGTTCGGCGGAACGGCCTACGCGAGCGACTCGGGCGACCAGATCACCGTCTGGGTCCTCACCGAACCCATCCGCAGACACCTCACGCTGCACTACACGGAAACGCTTCGGAAAGCCCTCGCGGCAATCGATCGCCGTAACACGCACGTTCGTTTCGTCGTCAGCGGGAGCGACGAAGACGAGGACGACTAGTCCTCACTGCGCGGGCGCTGAATCGTAAACGTGCGTGATGGTGCGCGGCTGATTGTTGCGGCCACCCTCGAGGAGCGCCACGATCTTCAGTTGATGGTGCTCAGCGTCGACCGAGAACGACTGCGTAATCTTCCCCGGACTCGCACCACTGATCTCGCTCACGAGCTTCCCGCCGTCCCACTTGGTCTTGCGTTCGATTCCGGTATTGTCGTCCTTGATCTTCTTGCCGTCCGCCGACAAGCGCGTCGTCCGGCCGTCCGGTCCGGTCAGGACGATCATGGAGTCGGTCTGAACGATCGTGAGGCGATCGGGCGGGTTCACGATGTCCCGCAGTGCGTCGCGCATGCGCGCGGCAGCCTCGGGATCCGTCGACGCACGGCCGCCCCCGCCCCCGTTGCCACTGTGGCCTCCGCCTCCGTAACCGCCATGCATCCCGCCGCCGCGGCCGTACCCGCCGCCATGATGGCCTTGTTGGCCCTGTCCCTTCTGCTCGCCATTCTGGCGGTCTGACGGCGGCTGGTCGCTCAGCTGGTTGTTCATCGCCCACGCGCCAGCCAGAGAGATCTTGTCCGGCGTCTGGGCCTGGCTCTCGACGGCAAGCCATGTCGCAATCAAGACCGCCGCAGCGACCACGAGGCTGATGCTTGCGAAATCTCGCATCGATCTCATGATTGATTATGTGAACGTCCGTGGACCAGCGTTCGTGAAAAGTATGTGAACAGTCAGCGCCGGAAATCCAGGGGCTTGAATCGGGATTAGGATTCAAGAAGGATGCGTTGGTATCGCAGTCTGTACTGGCGAATCGCGTTCGGGGTGATGGCCTTTCTGGTCATCATGCTCGTGGTCCAGGCGATGTTGTACGTGTGGGCGGTCTCGCAGTCCGGCCGTTCTCTGCAGGGACAATCACCGGGGCGGTTTGCCATGACGGTCGCCCAGGACTTGGCGGGCCTGGTCGAGCGCGAGCCGGCCGCCGATCTCGGACAGTATGTCCGTGAGCAATACGCGCAGTATGAGCATCCGTTCTTCGTGATGATGACCGACGGCCGTCTCATCACGAGCGGCAGCGAAACGTTCCCGGAGCCGCTCATCCGGATGGCGAAGGCGCGGCTGGAGCGTCCCGAGGGCGGACGCATGACGAGGCCGGAGGGACCGATGCCGCCGGGTGATGGTCCGCGACCCGAGGGTCCGCGCTGGCGCCGGCCGGAAAGTGCGCCTGACGATCCCAACCGCCCGATGCGGGGCGGCATGCCCGGTTTCCGTCCCGGCGATCGATTCGATCGCGAACGCGTGCCCTTCCCCTTCCCCATCTTCGTCAGCGGCAAGCTTGCGGGTGTCGTCGTCGTTCCACCGCAGGCGCCCTTCGCCTTCCTGCTGCGACGTTATGCTCCGATGCTGGCGCTTGTCGCCGTTGGCGTTCTCGTCGTCGGCGGCGTCCTGACGTCGGCCACGATCTTCGGCCCCGCCAGGCGACGACTGCGCGCACTGGAGACAGCCGCGCGTCAGTTCGGCACGGGCGACTTGTCGGCGCGGGCCCCGGATCAAGGCGGCGACGAAATCGCTGCGGTCGCGAGCGCCTTCAACTCGATGGCCGACGATCTCGCCGCGCGCGCAGAGGCCCTGGCGGCCTCGGACCGCGTGCGGCGGCAGCTGCTTGCCGACGTGTCGCACGAGCTGAACACGCCGGTCACCGCGATGCGCGGCTACATCGAAACATTGACGATGCCGGAGGTGACGCTCGACGAGCCGACACGGGCGCGCTACCTCGGCATCATCGGCGACGAGACCGCTCGTGTCGAGCGGCTGATTGGGGACCTCATGGAACTGGCGCGACTCGAAGGCGGGGGCGGGTCGCTTCGCCACGAGCGCGTCGCCGTTGCGCAGCTGTTTGCCCGCGTGGCAGCTCGGCACGAACGGGCATGCGCGGATGCCGGCATCACGCTCGCGACGTCCGTGGCGCGCGAAGCCGAGACGGTCGCCGGCGACGCCGACCGGCTGGAGCAGGCAGTGCAGAATCTCGCGGCCAATGCGATCAGGTACGCGCCACGGGGCACCGAGGTCCGGCTGAGCGCCGGGGTCGCGGGCCGTGGCGTCAGACTGTCCGTCGAGGATCAGGGTCCGGGAATCCCGCCCGAACACCTCGCCCACGTCTTCGATCGCTTTTACAAGGCCGACACATCACGACCGTTCGACCGTGCGGCAAACGCCGGCGCCTCCGTCGGGAGCGGGCTGGGACTCTCGATTGTGAAGGCGATTGTGGAGCGGCACGGCGGCACGGTGACCGTACGCAGCCGTCCGGGGAAGACGGTCTTCGACGTCGAATTACCCGGCCCGGGGAGCGAGAAGGCTTCGGCTTAGGCTGCGGACTTCGTCTGCTGCGACGCGCCTTTGACCTCGTCGCGGATGCGGTCCTTCAGCCAGGTGACCGGCTCAGGCTGGCGCGCCACGAAGGCCTGCCACTCGGTCTCCGAGAGCGTCACGCAGATCACGCGCTCACGTTCGTTGCTCATGCGGAAATGATACGTACCGCCCACGTACATCGAAAATAGAATGTTCTGATTGAACCCATCTCATTTACTGATGGTTGAGGCGGGCGTCCGGGCGATGGCCCTGGGCAGCTGGAGGCGCAAGCGGCTCTTGACCGCCTCGAACGCGGCCAGCAGTTCGTGGATCATCCTCGGAATCCGGTTGGCTCGGGCGTAGACCCACCCCGTTTCGCGCACCAGCTCGTGCCCCTCGATGCGGGCGCAGAAGAACTGGCCGGCCCTGACCTCCCGGGCGACGGCCTGGTACGGGACGATGCCAATCCCGAGGCCGGTCTTGACCATGGCTTTGATGATTTCCACGTTCTCCGTGTCCATCACGACCGTCGGTTCCAGGTGCTCGGCGGCGAAGAATCGGTCGATGACCCGCCGGGTGGCTGAGCCTTGCTCGAAGAGCACGAAGGGCTGTCCGGCCAGGTCCCGGGGCGCCACCCGTCGTCGCCGCGCGAGCGGATGCGTCGGGGTCGCGACGAGCAGAAGCTCTTCCCGCAGCACAGGGACGGTGACCAGGTCCGCGCCCTCGACCGGCAGGGTCAGCAGCCCGGCGTCGACGCGCCCATCCCGAATCTGCTGAACCGACTGCCCGGCGGTTGCCACGGTCAAACGAACGTCCAGATGCGGGTGCACCCGTCGCAGGTGCTTCAGAAGCGGCGGAAAGACGTAAAGACAGACGGTCATGCCGCCCGACAATCGCAGCGTGCCTTTCAGCTGGCGCGTCCGGTCCGTGATCGTGCCGATTGTGTCGCGCAGGTCCTGGAACACACGCTGGCCCAGCTGGACCAGACTTTCCGCGGCCGGGGTCATCCGAACCTGGCGACCGACGCGCAAGAACAGCGGCTCGCCGAGCTCCTCTTCGAGCAGCAGAATCTGACGGCTGATCGCCGATTGCGACACGTGGAGCTTGCGCCCGGACGCGGTGAATGATCCCGTTTCGGCGATCGCCTGGAGGATTTCGAGCTGTCGGAGGTCCATGTCTAGGGCTTAGGGATTGGGGCTGAGGGACAAGGGAAGGGCTCAGGGCTGAGGGCTCGCTGCCGGCGACTTCCTGAAACTGATGCCGCGCGCCTCGGGCCCGACGAGCGTCACGACAAACGCACAGACGAACACGACGCTGACGAGCCCGCCCATGGCCTGCGTGTAGGTGAACCGCTCGCCGAGGATCGCCTCGATCGTCGGAATGCTGGATGCGCACAGAACGCCCAGTTGATAGGCGAACCCCGGGAAGAAGCCGCGGAGATGATTCGGTGACAGCTCGTTGATGTGCGCCGGAATCACGCCCCACGCGCCCTGCACGAAGAACTGCATCAGGAACACGCCAATCAGGATGCGGACCGGGCTGTGCCCGGCGATCCAGAACGGCACGACGAGGAGGCTGCAGACGATGGCGATCATCATCGAGCGGCGTCGGCCGGCCTTGTCCGAGTACGAGCCGAACACGAGCCCGCCGAGGACTGCGCCGATCGCCGACAGCATCGTGACGTCGGCGATCCGGGCCCGATCGTAGCCGATCGTTCCGAGCATCGTCGGGTACATATCCTGCGTGCCGTGCGACATGAAGTTCATCATCGTCATCAGGAGGACGAGATAGGCGAAGCGCTTCCAGTACTGCGGCAGCGAGCGGCGATAGGTTGACCAGTCGGTCCGGTGCTCGTGCCACGCCGCCGATTCCTTCACCTTGGAGCGAATGAACAGCGAGAGCAGCGCCGGCACGCCGCCGAGGAAGAACATCATGCGCCAGCCGTTGCCGGGATACATCGCGTTGAACGTCGGATACAGCAGACGAAACGCGAGCGCCGACAACAGATTGCCGATCGCATAGCCTTCCTGCAGAAGCCCCGACAGCAGGCCGCGCAACCTCGGCGACGCGGATTCCAGCGCGAGCGACGCGCCCACGCCCCACTCGCCGCCCATACAGACGCCGAAGAGCATCCGCAGCACGAGGAACACCTGGTAGCTGGGCGCCAGGCCGGAGAGCACCGACAGCAGCGCGTAGAAGATGACGTTGAGCATCAGCGGCACCCGGCGGCCGAGCCGGTCGGCCATGATGCCAAAAACGATCGCGCCAACGGGGCGCATCGCGAGCGTCAGCGTCAGCGCAAGGGCGATGTCCGGCCGCGTCTTCCCGAATGCCTTCGCGACGTCGTCGATGATGAGCGTGAGGATGAAGAAGTCGAAGGCGTCGAGCGTCCAGCCGAGAAAGCCCGCGAGGACGGCGTTGCGCTGGTTGACCCGTTCTTCACGGGTCATGGGAACGGAGGACGCATGCGCTGCAGACATGGGTGGGCGTTGAGTATCTAAAGATTCGCGGATTTGATCAAACCCGGCGGCTGAAGGCGACGTGCGCGGCGCCGGCGGCGAAGAAACCGACGAACCAGGCGTAGTCGTACAGCGGCCGGAGCGCCGGCACGACCAATCCTCCCCACGCCAGGGCACAGCCCACGACCGTCGCGAGCACCGCGCGCCCGTTCCAGCCTCGATACGCGCCGTCGACGAGATAGAGATCCTCGAGACGCAGGTCCCGGCGCCGGAGGATCCAGTAATCCGCGATGAGAACGCCGGCGATGGAACCCAGCCCTCCCGAATACCCGAGCAGCCAGGTGTAGATGTAACCGGATGGATCGGCCAGGAGACGCCACGGCTGGATGAGAATCCCGAGAATGCCGGTGATGAGGCCGCCGGTCTTGAAATCGATGAACCGCGGGAACGCGTTCGCGAAGTCGTTGGCCGGTGAGACCACGTTGGCCGCGATGTTGACCGCAATCGTGGCCACGACGACCGTGAACATCGAAACAGCGACGATCGCCGGCGACGAGAACTTCCCGACGAGCTGAACGGGATCCCAGATCGCCTGGCCGTAGATGATAGCCGTCGCGCTCGTGATGACGACGCCCATTGCCGCAAACAGCGACATCGTCGTCGGCAGCGCGACGACCTGTCCGATCATCTGTTCGCGCTGACTGCGGCCAAATCGGGTGAAGTCTGGCATGTTCAGCGAGAGCGTGGCCCAGAAGCCGATCATCGCCGTCAGCGACGGCACGAACACCGGCCAGAATTCACGAATCGTCCGATACTTGCCGGGCTGCGACAGCAACGGGCCCAGGCCGTTTGCAGTTCGGATCGCCCACCAGAGGAGGATGGCGGTCATGACGAGCACGAACGGCGCCGCCCAATTCTCGACCTCGCGCACGAGATCCATCCCGCGGTAAATGATGTAGACGTTCAGCCCCCAGAACAGCAGAAACGACAGCCATTCCGTCCCGGTATGACCGGCGATGCCGGTCCCGAGCAGCGCGTCCCAGCCCGGCACGATCGTGCGGAAGAACGTATTCAGCGCTTCCCCGCCGATCCAGGCCTGGATGCCGAACCAGCCGCACGCGACGAGCGCGCGCATCAGGGCCGGCACGTTCGAACCGAGTGTGCCGTAGGCCGCGCGAGCGAAGACCGGAAACGGAATGCCGTACTTGGTCCCCGGATGCGAGTTGAGGAGGATCGGCACGAGCACGATGGTGTTGCCGAGCAGGATTGTGAAAAGTGCCTGGGACCAGCTCATGCCCGAGGCCATCAGGCCCGACGCGAGCATATAGGTCGGAATGCAGTGCGCCATGCTGACCCAGAGCGCGGCGAAGTTGTACGTCGTCCAGGTGCGGCGCGCGGTCGGAACCGGCGCCAGGTCGTCGTTATAGAGCGGGCTGGACCGGATCCTCGTGGCGTCGACGAGCTCGACACGACCATCGGCGAGCGCGCGCTGGTTGAAGATCACTTGCGGAAGTCGCCGTCGCGCAGATCGGCGTTGACGTGCATCTCATCGAACATGAGGGTCTCGAGCACCCGATCGGCCACGAGCGTCGTCACGCGCGATGGAAGGGCCATGCCGTCCACATCCCGACGGTTGGCGAACGACATGACGGTCCCGGCACCGTCGCGGCTGTCGTAGACCAATCGGAGCGGAATGTGCGACGGGCTGTCGAAAACCATTCGCGCCGCGAACGCAAGCCCGGTGACATCGATCGCTACCGTGTCGGCAAAGGCGGACTCGCCGGTCGACTCGAACGTGAGCTTCGGATCGCCCGGGATGTACGCCGCGAGCCCGAGCATCAGCCGCGCAAAGTTCGCGCGCTCGGCGCTCAGTCCGCCCTTCGATGTCAGCAGGCCGCGACCGGCAAATCCTGACCGGCGCTCGACGCCGTTGATCGTGTCCACCCGGAGATATCGATCCGGCAGCAGCACGCGAATCTCGACCTGACCATCGACCGCCTGGTCGCGTGAGACTCCAACGCGCAGGCGCCCCTTGAGGAGCAACGAACGGAAATCTTCCGGTGCCCGGCCGCCCAGGACAGCCGTGCGGGCGCGCTCGAGCGCCTCTCGCGCGGCAGAATCCAGAAACCGGACCGATGTCGGCTGCTGGGAGGGCGCGGCGGTCGCGGCGAGCACAAGCCACGGGAGGAATCGAACCACGTCGAGGCGAATTATACTTTTCCCGCTGCGGCATCCCGTCCGGAGGGAGTCATGATGCGTTTTTCGCGTCCGCTCGTCCCCGTCCTCGCGCTGCTCCTGATACCGGGCCGCGCACCAGCTCAATCAAAGCCGTCAGGCAAGCTGCACGCTCGATCGGTCTTCGTCAAGGTTGTCGACGTCACGGGTAAGCCGACCGAGGGACTGACGGCCAGCGACTTCGAGATCACGGAAGGCGGGGTCAAGCGACCGGTCATCAAGGCCGGCCCGGCGACGAGCCCGATGCGGATCGCCGTCTTCGCCGACACGAGCGACGGCGCGACGAACGCGCTGAACCACATCCGCGGCGCCCTGGTGAGCTTCGCCGACGCCCTCGCCGCGCCGCACGAGCTGATGCTCGTCACCACGGGACGGCAGATGCGGGTTCGCGTGCAACCGACGACGGACCGCAAGAAATTCAAGGACACGGCTAGCGGTCTGTTTTCGGACGGCGGTGCCACGCCGCTCATGGACGCGCTGCTCGAGGTCGACGACCGCTTCATGCGAAAGGCCGAGGACCGCTTTCCGGTGTTCGTCATCATCACGAGCGACGGAACGGAGGGAAGCACGCCCGTCAGTGAAGGGAAATTCAACGAGTGGACGAAGACGCTGCCGGCGCGTGGCGTCTCGGCACATGCGGTCGTGATCAAATACAAGGGCGGCGGCACACCCGAGGTGTACGCCAATCACGTCGCGGTCACAGCCGGCGGGGTGTATGAGTACATGAACACGAGCAACGCGCTGGCCGACAAGATGAAGATCATCTCCGATCGACTGGCGCGTGACTTCGAGACCGTCAGCCAGAAGTATCAGGTGACGTTCGAGAGCGAGACGACCGTCGGCTCGGTCCTTGTCGGCATCGCGCGCGACGGCGTGAAGGTGGAAACGACGCAGGGCCGTCTGCGCTGACCACGCCCGACGCGTGCGCGCGTATACTTCCCGCCAATGGGTGATACCACCATCCCCGAGGCCGCGCTCGCGTCGTTCCTCGCCCCGCTCGACAAGGCGAACGCCCGGACTGCGACCCAGTTTCCGGGCGAGTCCCCCGCGCGGCAACCGGTCCACACGGTGTACGGTGGCGCCCATCTCTTCAAAGCGGATGCGGCGTCGAAACTTGGCGCCCTCGCGCTGAAGGCGCTGCAGGACCACGCACCCGACGCCGCCACATTCGCCGCGGCGTTCGAACTCGACCAACGCCTCGCGCAGCGGATTCACGTCCGCGTTGTCGAAAAGCTGACGACCGAGCCTGTCGAAGACTACCGAATCGATTTCGAGGACGGCTTCGGCAATCGACCTGATGCCGAAGAAGACGACGCCGCCCTGGCAGCCGCCGAGGAAGTGGCCGCCGGACTCAAGGCACGCACTCTTCCGCCCGGCATCGGCATCCGGATTAAGCCGCTCAGCGAGGAATTCAAACGGCGAAGCCTCAGGACCTTCGACTTGTTTCTCACGCGGCTGCTCGAACGCACCGGCGGGACGATTCCGGACAACTTCGTCGTCACGCTTCCCAAGATCACATCGCACGAGCAGGTGGCCGCGATGGCATCGGCGTGCGATGCGTTCGAGTACTGGCATGACATCGCTCCCGATCAGCTGCGGTTCGAGCTGATGATCGAGACCACCCAGTCGGTATTCGCGCCCGACGGTGTCGTCGCGCTCCCCCGTCTCATCGCCGAAGGCAACGGCCGCATCGTCGCCGCCCATTTCGGGACCTACGACTACACGGCGGCGTGCGGCATCACCGCCGCGCATCAGCACATGCGGCACCCCGTGTGCGACTTCGCGAAGCACGTGATGCAGGTCGCGCTCGCCGGCACGGGGATCTGGCTGTCCGACGGCGCGACGAACATCATGCCGGTCGGATCGCGCGACGTGGTAGTCCAGGCGTGGCGCCTGCATTCGAATCACGTCAGGCATTCTCTGGAAAACGGCTTTTACCAGGGGTGGGATCTGCACCCCGCACAGCTGCCATCACGATACGCGACGGTCTACGCCTTCTTCCTCGACGGGCTCGACGCGGCATCCGAGCGCCTGCGGACATTCGTGGAACGCGCCGCACGGGCCACCCTCGTCGGCGACGTCTTCGACGACGCCGCGACGGGCCAGGGACTGCTGAACTATTTCCTGCGAGCCATGAACTGCGGAGCGATGACGGAGGCGGAGGCCGTGCAGATGAGCGGTCTGAGCGCCGCGGAACTGCGCGGCCGATCGTTCGCGAGGATCCACAACGCGCGAATGGGGCGCTGACGGCTGCGCTCGCCTGAGGCCTCGCGCCCCGGCGTGTCGCTCGAGGCACGTGCACACACGAATCCCCAGTCCCGAATCCCGAATCCCGTTCTATTTGGCCGGCGCGAACGGCACGTCGATCCAATATGGTTCGCTCGCGACCGTGAACGACACGCGAGCGCCGGTCTTCGCCGGATTGGCCACGGCCCTGCCCGAGCCGATCCAGCTTTCGCCGGTCTCGTCGATCTTCAGGTCGATTGACTCGTCAGCCTCGCCGGGACGACGCACCGTGAGCGCAGCAGCCGAGGCATACGCCGCCGGCAGATCTTCACGGACGGCGTCACTGAAGAACAAGTGGTATCGCGCCCCGACGGATCGAGGACGACTTCGTAATGGAGGTCCCCCTTCATCATCACGACGCCACCGTGGTGCGGGTTGTGGTCGCCGTGCGGCACCGTCGCGGGCGCCGGCGGAGGCGCCTCGACCGTCCTTTGCGGTGGCGCTGGACCTGGAGCCGCCCGACAGGCGACGACGGCCATGAGCGCGAGCCACGTCGCGCGAGCGCTCCAACCGCTATTCATGGCGAAGCGCGTCAATCGGCGTCAGCCGCGACGCGCGCTGCGCCGGATAGAAACCGAAGAACACGCCGACGGCAGCGGCGATGCCAAACGCGAGGACGATCGACGACGCCGAGACGGACGTCGGCCACTCGAGCATCCAGGTCATCACCGACGACGAAACCAGGCCGACCACGAGACCAATCGCGCCACCGACCATCGCGAGCGTGACGGCTTCCACGAGGAACTGCAGGCGAACGTCGCGCGCGCGGGCACCGACGGCGCGACGGATGCCGATCTCTCGCGTGCGCTCCGTGACGGCGACCAGCATGATGTTCATGATGCCGATCCCGCCGACGATGAGCGAGATGGCCGCAATCCCGGCCAGGAGCGCGGTCATCGTCGTCCCGGCACGCTGGAGTGTGCTCGCCATCTCCTCCATGTTGACTTCATCCAGCTTCGGCATGTTGGCGAGCACGAACGCCGCAACCGAGGTGTAGAGCCCCTTCGTCAGTGCTTCGGCGGCCTGCGTCTTCACGGTGAAGTCGTCCGGCGGTCCGACCACCGAGGCACCACCCTGCGGCATCTGATTGCCGAGAATGCCTCCCTGCCGGAGCCGCTGGACCGACGCGCTCGCGGCTTCGATGTGCGCCGCATGGCGGCGGCGCAACAGCGCGGTGACGTCGGCCGCGACCCGCGTGGCGTCACCGGACTGCGCGGCCTCGATCGTGATGCCGTGCAGGTACGAGATCCCGAGCACGTCCTGGAGCGCCGTGTACGGTACGAATACCGTCTCGTTGTGGTCCTCATCGGTCGTGCGCGGCAGGCCGATGACGCTGAACACCTGATCGCGAATCGTGATCGACGTGCCAACGGCAGGCGTTTCCAGGAGCCGCTCCTGGACCGAGGCCCCGAGCAGCGCCACCTTGGCGCGGGACGCCACGTCCCGCGTGTCGTAGAAGCGGCCCCGTGCGAGCGGCCAGTCGTAAATCAACGGAAAGTCGCTGCCGGTTCCGGCGATCTGCGCGTAGAACCGCCTGCTGCCCGCGACGACCCAGCCGCGCAGCCGTACCATCTCCGCCGTGCGTTTTAGTCCGCTGACTTCGGCGCGGATCGCGTCGGCGTCCTGAACGACCAGCGTCGTCGCAGCGCCAAGCCCGCTTGGAATGTTGGATTCGTCGCCACCCCTCGTGAAATTGCCCGCGCGGATCTGAATGAGATTCGTTCCGGCCGATCGCACATCGGTCTCGACTGATCGCTGCGCGCCGTTGCCGAGCGCGGCCATGGTCACGACCGCACCGACGCCGATGATCATCCCGAGCATCGTAAGCGACGTGCGGAGCGCGTTGCGTCCAAGCGCACGCGCGGCAAGACGGAGGCTGGTGAGAAACAAACTCATGAGGCGTGACTAGCGGAGGCGCATGGAGCGCGAGGCTTCAGCCGAGCGTCACTCATACCGCAGCGACTGGATCGGATCGAGTCGCGCGGCCTGACGCGCCGGATACCAGCCGAAGAAAATGCCGACCAGCGCAGCAATGCCGAACGACAGCGCCACCGCGGACGCGGAGATGCTCGTGGACCACCGAAGCAGCTGAGAAATGCCGACGGACGCGGCGAAGCCCAGGAGCACGCCTGCGAAACCACCGACGAGGCTGAGCGTCACCGCCTCCGCCACGAACTGACGACGCACGTCGAGCGCCCTGGCGCCGACGGCGCGGCGCACGCCGATCTCACGTGTCCGCTCGGTGACCGACAGCAGCATGATGTTCATGATGCCAATCCCACCCACCAGGAGCGACACGCCCGCAATGCCCGCAAGCAGCGCCGTCATCGTGCGGCTGGCCCGTTCGAGCGTGCGCGCGAGCTGTTCGAGCGTCACCTTCTCGAGCCCGGCAACGTTTCCGACAACGGCGCGCGCGACGTCTGGGCGCATGCCACCCTTGGCGAGCGCCTGACGCGCCTGCGTGGCGACCGTGAAGTCGTCGGGCGCGGTTGCTCCGATGCCATGCCGCGCGCGCAGCAGTTCCGTGACGGCCTTCGATACGCCGGTGACCTCACCCGTGGACGCGGCGGTGATCGTGATGTCGTTCAGCTTCGAGACGTTCAGCAGCTGGTGAATCGTCGTGTACGGGACGTAGACCGCATCGAACTGGCCGTCGCCTGGCGCCGGCTCGACGACCCAGCTCTCGCTGGTCACCACGCCGACGACGCGGAAGCGCTGATTCCAGATGCTGACTTCTCGCCCGACCGGATCGTCGACGCCGAACAGCTTCGTGGCCGCCACGGTGCCGAGCACCGCCACTTGCGACGCGACGCGCTGATCGCGTGCGCTGAAGAACTGCCCGTGCGAAAACGCCCAGGCCCGGCGAATCAGCGGCAACTGCACGTCGGCGCCGTTCAGACGCGTGAACCAGCGCTTCGTGCCGGCCACGACGTGGGCATTCTGGTGGACGCCTTCGGCGACGTACTGAACGCCCGGCAACGTGCGAATCGCATCCGCATCGTCGGACGTCAACGTCGCGGCCGCGCCGAGGCCGGCTTCGAGGTCGCCAAGGCGCTGGCTCGCGGTCGGGTGGTCGTGCTTCTCCATCGGATCGTTTTCCGGATGGAACAACACCGGCGCAAACCTCGGCCTCCAGCCATCGTCGCGGTAGACGGCGTCGACACGGGCGAGCCGCCAATCCTCGAGCGCTCGCAGCCGCGCCTGATGGTCGACGACCCCGCCGAGGTCGTCTTCCGTCTTCATCTTGTAGTTACCGGCAGTGACGACGATGAGGTTCATGCCCGCGGCGCGGACCTGACGCTCGATCGCGTTCTCGGCACCGCGGCCGAGCGCGATCATCGTCAACACCGCCGCCACACCAATCGTCATCCCGAGCATCGTGAGAGCCGTCTGCAGTTTGTGGCGGCGCAGCGCTTTCACGGCAATCGCCAGGTTTGATCGAAATGACATCGATTCTCCTCACGCTCGGCTAAAGCCTCGCGCTCCATCACCCGGAGCGTGAGCCTTCAGGCGAGCGTTCTCTCAATCATCGTCGGACGCCACCGCGCCGAGCAGCGCCAGCTCTCGCGTCGCGGACGTCTGCGCCTCATTCGGGCGATCCGCCACGATGCGGCCGTCCTTGAATCGGATGATCCGCGATCCGTAGTCGGCGACCTGCTGTTCGTGCGTGATCAATACGATGGTAATCCCTCGCTCCACTTTCAGACGCTGAAAGATCTCCATCACCTCGACGCTCGTCCGGCTGTCCAGATTACCGGTCGGTTCGTCGGCCAGGAGGATGGCGGGATCGTTGAGCAACGCGCGAGCAATGGCCACGCGCTGCTGCTGGCCTCCGGACAGCTGGTTGGGGTGATGCTCGGCGCGATCCGCGAGCCCGACGGCGTCGAGCGCCGCGAGAGCGCGGCGGCGGCGGTCCGACGCCGACACGCGGCCACGATCCGCATACAGAAGCGGAAGCTCGACGTTCTCGACGGCCGACGTTCGCGCCAGCAGGTTGAAGCCCTGGAATACGAACCCGATCTGCTTGTTGCGGATGGCGGACAACTCGTCGTCCGAAAGCTGCGAGACGTCACGACCGTTCAGGACGTAGCGCCCGCCTGTCGGCCGATCGAGGCAGCCGACGATGTGCATGAACGTCGATTTGCCAGAACCCGAAGGGCCGACGACCGAGACGAAGTCGCCGGCTTCGATGTCGAGCGTGATGCTGCGCAGGGCGTGTACCGACACGTCACCCACGCGATACACCTTGGCGAGTTCGCGGACCGCGATCAGGCTGCCCAACTCAGTTGGTCTGCGTCGTCTTCGGCTTTCCACCGAGCGCGGCGAAATTGTAGAAGATCGCCGCGTGCGACTTCTCGGCACCGGCGTAGCCGTAGACCTTGCCCGCGCCCTCAATGACCATGTATTCGTTGGCGGCGTGCGCATTGCCACCGTGGCCGGCTCCTCCCATGCCGATCGGCATCGACACCGGCGCGACCTTCTCGCCGGTCTCCTGATTCGAGAACAGATACGCCGGCCAGTAGCCGCCGAGGATGCTGGCGTAGTGCGCCGGCTCGCCGTGCGGGATGTTGAACTGTTCGTACGTTTGCGTCATCGCTTTCGCGATGTCCGTGTCGTACGACATCTTCGACCACGGCACGTCGCCGATGATCTTCAGCTCGACGTCCTTGTAGCCGTTGCGGTCCAGCTGTTCACGAATCCGCTTCACGATCTGGATGCCGTTCATCTTCGGCACGTAGCGGATATTGTGTTTGGACGTGATCTTGTTTGGCAGAATCGCGCCCGCGCCACCCGCATACATGTTGCCACCCCAGATGCCGTCCAGGTTCAGGGAAAGCCCGTAGCGGCTCATCTTGAGCATCGTCAGCGGATCGTCGGAAATGAAGCGCGCGACACCGAGATTCTGGGCGGCAGTCTTCATGTCGGTCTTCGCGGCCGCCGTCTTCAGCTGCTCGAGCTCACCCGCGGACAGCGGCTCCAGACCGTCCGCGAAGCCCTTGACGAGCGGCGTGTTGCCGTCGTCGGAGACCAGCGAGGCGAGCATCTTCATGTGCCGCCAGGCGGGGCTGTCCACCGAGCGCTTGTTGCTGCCGTGGATGTCTGACTGCACCGGACCGCGTCCCCACGACTTGCCGCTCGTCGTCAGCTCGAAGTAGACGCAGCCTTCCGAGCCGCCGCCGACGCCCGCGCCGCCGCTCGGTGCCTGCGTGCCGGCCTCGCCGATGAGCGCGTCGATGTTCTGCAGGAGTTCGGGATGATCCTTGACGAACTTCCGTACGCCGACGTCCATGCGCTCTTCGTCGCCCTCGGCGATGAACACCAGGTTAACCGGCAACTTGCCGGTTACCGCTTTGATGGCCATGAGCGCGTTGAACTGGGCCATCTGCGGCCCTTTCGAGTTTGTCGCGCCCCGGCCGATCAGCACTTTCTTGTAGGGCGGCTGCTCGATGAGACGGCCCTCGAAAGGCGGCGCGATCCACGCGTCAGGCTGCGTGATCGGCATCGTGTCGTACTGCCAATAGATGGCGACCGTCCTCGGCGCACCTTCGTTGCAGCGCGCATACACGACCGGATTGCCCGGCGCGCCCCATTCGGTGATACCGACGTCGTAGACCCGCGATTCCTGGCAGCCGAGCTCCTCGAAGAAGCCCTTCACCATCTCGGCGGACTCGGGAATGCCTTCGCCGCTGTTCGAGATGCTCGGCTGGCGAATCCACTTCTGCAGTTTCTGGACGTGCTCGTCGATGTGTTCGTCGATGTACGCGAAGACCTTCTTCAGATCCTCGTTCTGAATCTTCGTGAGGTCCGGCTTGATCTCGGTGTCGCCGTCGGCGCGAATGCCGAGCTTCGCGACGGCCGCCTTCGTCGGCGACTCCGCCGTCACGGTTTTGGCCGATCCCGAGCACGCCGACGCAATCGCGGGAACGCAAACAATCGTCAGCAGCCAGCGCATAGTGTCTCCTCGTCGCAGAAACCGTTGGCCGAGATTATGGACCGATCCATTGCCGAAATGCGCGCCAACGTGATGGCTCGTCGGAGGTTCCCACGAACTTCTCGACAGAATCGAAGCCCACCGTGTATGTCACCGAGTACGTACGGAAGCGATTAAAGAACTTCAGGATGGCTTCGGTCGACGCCTCGGGCATCAGCGCTTCCTCCTCGAGCGCGCGACCGGCGCGGACGAACTCGAGCCCGCCGTCCAGGTAGCGACGGGCGATGTCGACCTGCACCCACCGGAGGCGGTCCACGAGCCTTGCAACCGCCAGATAGCGCTCAAGATCCGCGTCGGGCACTCCTGCGAGGCGGCATAGCTCGCGCTCGAACTCGCCGCGGCTGCCGTCGGGAAAGGCGAGCTCGACGGCGTAGGACGCGGCGCCTTCGGTGCGGAACGCGAGTGGCGAGAACATCAGCTGCGCGGGTTGATCCAGCAGGACGTTGATCGCGTGATGCCCCGGATACGTTTCGTGACAGGCGACATCGAGGAGCCGATCAACCGTCAGGGTGACGTCCCGGTTGATTTGCGTCGTGCTGCGTCCGCGGCCCTCGTAGCGCGTAAAGGCAGGCCAGGGCATATCCCGCACGTACTCGACGTCCACGCGCTCATCGCCAGGCAGCGGGAGGTGTTCGAGCGTTCGGCGACGACATTCTTCCACTGCGCGGGCCATTAGCGTCGGCACTCGTTCCGGCGCCACGACGAAGCGTCGATCGAAGGCAGCATATCTTGTCGCGAGCCGTCCCGTCCCGGGCAGGAGCGCGTCGAGTTCCCGCCGGTACTGTGACGAACCTGGCGGCGTCACGGGCGCCAGCGTCCACGCCAAAAAGGCGTCGACTCTCTTCGTCGAAGCCGAGATGTGTGCCCGTCAGGACGTCGACTCGCGCCGCGATTGCGGACACCTGTCCTACGAGAAAAGCGCGTCGCGATCGATCCGCGGCCGTTCCGTCGGTGTGCTGTTCAAGTTCCTCGACGAGCCCGGACGCCGCTTCGCGGATTCCGTGCAGCGTGCGCTGCTCGGCGCGGGCCTGCTCGAGCCACACCGGCGGACCCGCGTAAGAATCCAGCGAGTCGGGATCACGCTCGCCGAGAGCCGCGACGAGCTTGACGTAGGTGTCGAACTGCCGGTCGAGGGTCGCTCGGGGAGAGAGGTCACGAGCGTCGCGGCAGGCATTCAGCGTCGCGAGGATCATCGAGATCGTCAAGCGCGCGGCCCAGCGCACGGATGCGCCCGACAAGCCGTTCACGTGATTACGGGTTCAGCGTAGCCTTCGGCGTCGTAGCCGCCGCGGTAGTCCTTCTCATCGGGCCGGCGAACCTTCGACTGCGCCACGACGCCATCTCGCCTGAGGCCAACGAAGTCGTTGACGCTCCGCCAGCCGCGGTCGGCATGCCGGTCGAGGAACCGAGACAGCTCGTCATTCAGCTGGCGGATGACGGTGGGCCCCACCGCGTGGTCCAGCATCGCCGCCGTGCACACCTGGACGGTGCCGCACCCCAGGAGAAAATAGTTGAGCGCGTGCTCGAACGTCGACACGCCGCCGATTCCCGAGAAGCTCTTGTCGGGAAACGCCTGCGTCAGCTGCGACATCTTTGCCAGCGAGAGCGGAAGAATCGCGGGACCGCCAAGGCCGCCGGTGGACACCAGACCATCGACGTTCACTTCGAATTCCAGCGTCTCGGGATCGATAAGCGGCAGGGATGTGAAGGTGTTCGACGACGAGATGGCGTCGGCACCACCCAGAAACGCGCCGCGCGCCTCGACGACGATGTCTGTGGTGGACGGCGTCAGCTTGGCCCAGACCGGAATCCGGGCGACGTCCTTGACGACCTTCGTGACGATCGACACGAGTTCCTTGTCCTTGCCGACGTTCGATCCCATGTCGGGTCGATCCATGTGCGGGCACGACAGATTCAGCTCGAGCGCGTCGCACCCCTGCTCCTGGCAGGCGACCGCGAGGTCCTGCCAGTGCCGCAGTTCCGTGTCATTGCCGGAACCGGCCATCACGGAAGCGACGAGCATATGGTCCGGGTAGGCTCTCTTGATTCTCGCGAGGCGAGGAATCCACCAGTCGAGCGTCTTGTCGGAAATAAGCTCCCAGTTCCATGACGAATGGAGCGCCGTCCCGGGCCGCTTCTTCATCGACAGGTGCGGCGAGTCGGCGTCAGCGCGCAGGAACTTCGTCTTCGGGCCGACGACGTTCACGACCGGGTGCAGGCCGATGGTCTTCGTGACAACGCCGGCCCACCCGGCGTCGAAGGCCCGCAGGATGTTCGACTCCGATTCGGTCGGCGGCGCCGACGACAGCAGAAACGGGTTCCGGAATCGCAGGCCGGTGAACGTCGTCGAAAGATCGGCGGGCATCTGCGGCAACCCTACCGCCGAATCGTCCCTTCGATCAACCCGAAACGGCTCGTCGGTCGGCACGAACACCTCGTTCGGGTTGTCCAGTCCGAAGGGCGCGAGATCGGCCAGCAGATGATGGCGATTGGGCAGGCGGAGTGTGATCTCGGCGATATCGGCACACGCGTCGAGCGCCGCCCCGCCCATCGCCGCCAGGGTGTGCTGCACCGAGCGGCTCTCGTGGCCGGCAAACGCCTCGAGCAGCGCCGCGCGAATGCGGGCGCGCGCGCCGAAGTCGGACGCCCCCTCGAGGTACGTCCAGTTCGCCGTGATCGATGTCGCGAGGATGCGATCGTCGGTCTCCGGCAGCGACGTGAATGCATCGCGGGGAAACCCGGCAAACGCAGAGCCGCTCGTCTTCATCACCACGAGGCCGGTCAGACCGGATTGAATGGTTGTCTGTTGTTGGTTCTTGGTGACGACCGCGGTCCACTCCTCCGCGCCGGGCCTGCGAAACGCGTGAGGGTGCGATCCTCGTCGCCCCTTCGAGGTGCGTCCACACGTGTTCGGTGGCCGTAATGCAGGCGCGCGTGACCGCCGGCTTGCCGATGAAGTGATCCGCAAGTGTTGCGGCGAACGCCTCGACGTGATGGATTGGCGTCTGTACGCGCGAGGGCATAGACGGTGTTCTTCATCGTGTCGGTAGCCAGGCACAGCCGGTTGTCACCCTCGTAGACCGGCTCGAAATCGCCCTCGAGCTGAATGTCGATCGTACAGGTCGACGAGCGCGTGCGGATCGGCGCGCCGATCGAGCTTGACGAGTCGAACGCGCGACTTGCCGTAGCGGTTCCACCCGATCACGCTACGCTCCCCGGTACGTCGAGTACCCGTACGGACTGACGACGAGCGGCACGTGATAGTGCTGTGTCGCGTCGTGAACCACGAACGTCACCTTCGCTTCAGGAAAAAACGGAATGTCCACGCCGTTGTCTCGATGGTAGTCGCCGAGATCGAAGGTCAGTTGATAGGTGCCGGGGACGACGTCGTGATGGTCGGTCAATGAAGTCAGCCGGCCACCGGCGTCAGTGGTCCCGCGGCCCACCGGAGTCCAATCGTGCGATCCGCGAACTTCCAGAATCACGGTGACCCCGGCCGCCGGAACGCCACGCGCGATGTCGAGGACGTGTGTCGTGATCATGACAGCAGCTTGCCAAGTCGCAGGCGGGTGATCTGGCGTTGCTCCGCGGCCGCCCGCCGCAGTTCGTCGTCCGGATTATTCAACATTCGCCGCTCGAGCATCGCCAGCATTTCCTCGGCCTTCCGGCCGGTCGCGCAGACGATGAAGGTGTGACCGAAGCGCGCCTCGTAATCCCGATTGCGCCGGTCGAACACCGCGCGCGACGCCTCCGTCACTCCCGACTGCTCGTCAGCCGACCACGCCGCTGCCCTGCCTGACGGTTCCGCTTGATCACCGATGCGAGGATGAGCCGCGAACGCCTCGAGCCAGTCCGACGGCCCCAGCGACTCGAACACGAGATCGGCGTCCGTGATCAGCGCGTCCGTTGAGCGGAACGGACGCCGCGCCGCCATCGCGCGCGCCCAGCGCGACGATCCGCAGCATTTCGTGAACTCCGCCGCCGCGCGCGCGTCGTCGAGCGCGTTCAACTCATCGAGCTGCATGTCGCATCAGCTTCGGGGCAGGCCAAACAGCCTCAGTCGGCCGACACCCCCATCCGGAAAGATATTGAACCGCACGTGTGCGATATCGCCGATGTTCCGGACTTCGTCCTCGAAGGTCTGCATCGCGTGCGCGAGCAGCGACATGCGCGGCAGCAGCTCACGCCATGTGGTCGTGTCGGGGCCGGCGCTCGAACCTTCGAGACTACACGCGCCCGGTGCGTTTCCCTTGAAGTGACGCGTGTCCACTACGATGCGCCGAATCGTGCCGGCGGTTGCGAGGCGGACGATGGTCCAGTCGTGACCGGGACCGCGACGGCGTTTCGTTTCCCATCCATCACCCATGTGCGTCGCGTCGCCGGGCATGATCAGATTGTGGCGTGATCCGAAAAACATGTCGCTGCACGCGACGACGAGCCCGCCGTGTTCGGCGGCGGCGAGATCGACGTCTCCACGTCGCCGCAGGCGGGCCCAATCGGCAACGACTTCGCCGTACGCGCGAAGTCGCGCGACGCCGCCGTCCGGATAAATGCGCAACCGCAGGTGACTGGCTGGTTGGGCGGCAGCGACCGCGATCAGATTGTGATCGTGTCCGACGAGCGGCGTGCGACGGACGGCTTCGTTCCAGGTCGATCCATCGCCGAGATCGATCGCGCAGGATTCGGGGTAGTTGCCTTTGAAATGCGTCGTCTCGACGTCGACGCCGCGGACGATGCCGCGAACGCCGAGCCGGACGACGCACCAGTCGTGACTCTCGCTCGTGACGTCGCGGCGACGGCGCGTTTCCCACCCGTCCATCCACTTGCCACGCTCGGTGTACACGCCCTCGCGCCACTCCGGCGCTGAGGGCTTCACCAGACCGTCCTTGGGCGCGAAGAACTCGTCGTTGGCGTCGACCGCCGCGCCGCCGAGCCGCTCGGACACCAGGTCGACCAGATCCAGGAACGTCGGATTCACAACAGCAGCCCACCTCGCTCGCTCACGAGCGCGCCATCGTCCCACACACGGCGGCCGCGGAGAAAGGTTGTCGTCACGACGCCGCGCAGCCGCCGACCCGCGTACGGCGTCAGCTTGTGACGCTGCTGAAGCAGGGTCGGCTCGATCACCCGTTCGCCGTCCGGATCCCAGACAACCAGATCTGCGTCCCGGGCTGGAGCGATGCGGCCCTTCCGTCCGCCCAGACCGGCGAGTGCAGCCGGAGCGCCACTCATCCAGCGCGCGACATCCATCACCTGCAGAGGCAATGCGCGGGTCGTGGCGGTCGTCCACACCGCCGGCAGCGAGAGCTCGAGCGACGCGATGCCGCCCCACGCGTGCGCGAAGTCGCCCGGGCACTTGAGCGCTGGGGGCGAAGGCGAATGATCGGTCGCGATCAAATCGATCGCACCGCTCGCCAACCCGCTCCACAGCGCGTCGCGGTGCCGCGCCTCGCGAATCGGCGGCGCACACTTGAACTCGGTCGCGCCCGCGGGAATCTCATCCGCCGAAAAGGTCAGGTAGTGCGGGCAGGTCTCGGCGGTCATCGACACGCCGGCCGCCCGTGCGCACGCAATGGTCGCGACTGCCTCGGCGCTCGCCACATGGACGATGTGAACCCGCGCGTGAAACTCGGACGCGAGCCGAACCATCAGATCGATCGCCGCGACTTCCGCGTCAGGCGGACGCGTGGACTGGTAGGACTGGTAGGTCTGGTGGTTCGCGCCTGCGGCCATGCCGAGAAGAAAGGTGGGTAATTCAGCATGCACCAGCAGCGGGACGCCCCGTCGCGCAATGATCGGCATCGCGGCGCGCAGATCGTCCTCAGCGACGGCAGGGAATTCATCGACGCCTGACGGCGCAAGGAAGCATTTGAATCCGCGAACACCGGCGTCCACGAGCGCATCGAGTTCGCCCGCATTGCCCGGCACGACGCCGCCCCAGAACGCGACGTCGACATGACATATTCCGCGAGTCGCCTGTCGCTTCTTGTGGAGCGCCTCGACCGTCGTGGTTGCCGGAATCGCGTTGAGCGGCATGTCCACGATCGTCGTCACGCCGCCGGCCGCCGCGGCACGCGTGGCGGTTTCGAAGCCTTCCCATTCCGTCCGACCCGGTTCGTTGACATGAACGTGTGTATCGACGAGTCCTGGCGCAACGACTCGTTCGCCGGCGTCGAACAGTTCCGCGCCGGCCGGGATCTCCTCGTGCCCGGCAACGCGGACGATGACGCCGTTCTCGATGTGAATGGATGCGGGACGCTCGCCGTCGGGCAGAATGACGCGCGAGCCGCGGACGACCAGCACGAACTACGTCCGCGTCGCTCGCTTGAGGAACGAGCCGCTTCCCGGCCGGCCGACGAACTTGCCGTCTTCGATGACGAGCCGCCCGCGCGACAGCACCGTGTCGGCCGCACCGGTCACCTTGCGACCCTCGTACGGGTTGTAATCCACTTTCATGTGGAGCGACTTCGCGCTCAGCGTCACGGTCCGATTCGGATCGAAGACGACGATGTCGGCGTCGGAGCCAGGCGCGATGGTGCCCTTCCTCGGGAACAATCCGAAGATCTTTGCCGGCGAGGTCGACGTCAGCTCGACGAACCGATTCAGAGAAATCCGGCCTTCGCGAACCCCTCCGTCGTAGACGAGGCTCATGCGCGTCTCGATTCCCGGTGCGCCGTTCGGAATCTTCGAGAAATCGTCGCGGCCGAGCTCCTTTTGTTCCTTCATGCAGAACGGACAGTGGTCCGTCGAAATGCATTGCAGGTCATTGAACGCCAGGCCGCGCCACAGTTGCGCCTGCTTCGCCTTTTCTCGAAGCGGCGGGCTCATGACATACTTGGCGCCGTCGAATCCGGGTTCTTCGTAATTGTCGTACGAGAGGAACAGATACTGCGGACAGGTTTCCGCGTACGCAGGTAGTCCGCGGTCGCGCGCCTCGGTCACCATCTCGAGGGCTTCGGCTGCCGACAAGTGCACGATGTAGATCGGCACGTCGGCGATTTCTGCGAGCGCGATGGCACGGTGCGTCGCTTCGGCCTCCGCTCGCGCCGGGCGGGTCAGCGCGTGGTACTTCGGCGCCGTCTTGCCCTCCGCAAGCGCGCGCTGAACGAGCACGTCGATCACGTCGCCGTTTTCGGCGTGCATGCAGATCGTGCCGCCGTTGGTCCCGGTTCTGAGCAGCGCCTTGAAGATGCTGGCGTCGTCCAGCATGAATACGCCGCGGTAAGCCATGAACAGCTTGAAGGACGTCACGCCCTGCCGGACCAGCGCGTCCATCTCCTGCTCGGTCTGGTCGTTCAGGTCGGTCATGATCATGTGGAAACCGTAGTCGATGACCGCCCGATTCTCCGCTTTCTTCAACCACGTCTCCCAGGCGTGATGAAGCGTCTGACCCCTGTACTGAATCGCGAAATCGACAATCGACGTCGTCCCGCCGAACGCGGCGGCCGTCGTACCCGATTCGAAATCATCGGCTGACGTCGATCCGCCGAACGGCATGTCGAGGTGCGTGTGCACGTCGATGCCACCGGGCAGGACGTACCTGGCGGACGCGTCGATCACTTTGTCCGCGTGGATGTCCGCGAGCGTCGTCCCGATGAGCGAGATCTTCTCGTCCTCGACGAGCACGTCTCCGCGGTACTGGTCGACCGCCGTGACAATCGTCCCGTTCTTGATCAGAGTTCGCATCGGTGTCTGCTTTTTGTCATCGGCGGCGAGGCCCCACCCCCGCCGCGTACTGACGCTGATGCTTCACTGAGGCTTCACAGGCCTTCGTTCAGCATGGCCCGAGGCGCTCCAACCCACTCGACCTACCCGCCTACTCGACCCACCTGACCTACTAGAACCACCGTGAGATCGTGACCTTCTTGTCCGTGTAGAACTCGACTCCGTCGCGGCCGTGCGCCTTGAGATCGCCGAAGAAACTGTCCTTCGCGCCGCCGAACGGAAAGTACGCCATCGGCGCCGCCACGCCGATGTTCACGCCGACCATGGACGCGGTCGCGTGCTTCGCAAACTCGCGCGCGGCTTTGCCGCTGGACGTGAAGATCGAGGTCGCGTTGGCGTTGGGATGGGATCGCATCAGCGCAATGGCTTCGTCGAGCGACTTGACGGGCGCGATTGACGCCACCGGTCCGAAGATCTCGTCGTGGCCGATCGCCATCCGCATCGACACATCGTCGAAGACCGTCGGGCCGACGAAGTAGCCCTGCGGCCGGTCGGACACGCGAACCTGACGTCCGTCGACGAGCAGCTTCGCTCCATCGGCGACGCCCCTGTCGATATATCCCACGACGCGCTCGCGGTGCTTCGCGCTGATGACCGGCCCCATCGTCACGCCGGGCTGCAGGCCGTCGCCGACTTTCAGCGACTTTGCGGCCTCGACCAGCCGATCGCGCGTCTCGGAGTGGACGTCACCGACTGTGACGAGCATGCTGCCCGCGAGGCAGCGCTCGCCCGCACATCCGTAGAAGGATTCCGAAATCACGCCCATCGACCGCTCGAGATCCGCGTCAGGCATGACGACGACGAAATTCTTGGCGCCGCCGAGGGCCTGAACGCGCTTTCCCGCGTGCGTCCCACGTTGATAGACGTGCCGCGCGATCGGCGTCGACCCGACGAACGAGACCGCGCGGATGCCCGGGTGGTCGCAAATCGCGTTGACGACGTCGGCGCCGCCGTTGACGAGGTTGACGACACCGGGTGGAAGATCGGACTGCTCAAGGAATTCGGCCATCTTCCTCTGTGAAAGCGGCACCTGCTCGGACGGCTTCAGCACGAAGGTATTGCCGGTCACGATCGCGAACGGCAGGAACCACATCGGGACCATCGCGGGGAAGTTGAACGGCGCGATGGCGGCGCACACGCCGAGCGGCTGGCGGACGACGTGGCAATCGATTCCACTCGCGATGTCCTCGAGGCCGAAGCCCTGCATCAGCGAGGGTGCGCCGCAGGCGACCTCGACGCATTCGATGCCGCGGCGGACGCTGCCGCGCGCTTCATCCAGCGTTTTGCCGTGCTCCGTCGTCACGATGCGGGCAAGATCGTCGAAATGCCGCTCGAGAAGCGACTTGAACCGGTAGAGGACCTGCGCGCGCGTGTTGACCGGCGTGTCGCGCCACGACGGGAACGCGCGCGCCGCCGCCTCGACGGCGGCGTCGACGTCGCCGGCAGTCGACAGCGGCGTGCGACCGATGATGTCGCCAACCGCCGGGTTGTGCACGTCGAAGAACGCGTTCGTACGGGACGCGACCCAGCGGCCGCCGATGAAGTTGTCGAGAGTCAGGACGTCCTGTCGAGCCGCCACGTCAGCCATGCGATCTCCTGAAGAAAACGCCATTATAGGCGTCCGCGCGGCGTCAGTCGCCGAGCAGAACCGGCCTGGCTTCTGTGACCCAGCCCTCTTCCCACGTGGGCCTCGCGGCGCGTCGGGCGCCCGCGCGCAGCCGCTCGAGCAGTGAAGCACCTGCCGACGGGGTTTCGAACAGGTCGAAGAGCACGTCCGCGAGCTGCCGGGCCGTGGAGAACAGCAAACCGTTGTCGCCATGCCGTACGCGTTCCGCAAGGCACGCGCCGTAGTCGAGCGCGCAGACGGGAACGCCGGCGCCGAAAAGATCGACGACCTTCATCGGGATGTCCACGCCCGACGACGACCGATGCAGACACAGGCCGAGATCCGCGCTCCCGACGATGCGCGGGTAGTCTTCCGGATCGAGCCACCGCGTGCGGAGCTGGATGCGGCGCGCCGGGAGGCCTGCGAATCGGCGTTCGAACTCCGCACGGCGCGCGCCGTCGCCGGTCACGAGAATCACAAGCTCGGGAAACCGGCGCGATGGCCCGCCCGCTTCCCAGCCGCGAATGCGATCCTCGATCTGGAGGACCGCGTCGATGACGACGTCGAAGTCTTCGTCGGCGGTCCAGCCGGTGGGGCTGACGATGAAGCCGACAGGGCCGGCGCCGCGAATGCCGAGGCGCGAGAACAGCGCCTGGCGGATCTGCTCGCGCTCAACCCGGTCGATGGGCGTGAAGGCCGACGCCGGCCGATCGTAGAGAACCCGGACGTGGGAGAGATGGAATCGATCCATCAGGAACTTCGAGAACCCGCGCGAGACGCAGAGGTTCGCGTGCGCGGAGCGGCCGGCGGCCTTTTCGAGCCATCGGCCGAGCCTGACGGCCGGGTGCCCGCGGCCGAGGCGCAGTGCCAGGAGCGTGTAGCCCAGGTTGTGCCAGTCCACGACGAGCCGCGCACGACGCAGCCGGGACACCAGCCACGCGACATGGAGCGTCGGCAGCGCGGGCGGACTCTGGACGAGCAGGAGCGAGAACTTCGGCGTCCGCAGCAGCGCGATGAAGAGTCGCGTGGCGATCCGGGTGCCGTCGACAAGGGCCGTCATCGCGTACGCGACCGAGGATCGTCCGGCACGATCCCGCAAACGCGGCTGATCGATGTGGCGAATCGTAATGCGCGGATGATCGGTGATGGCCTTGGGCAGCGGCGCGCCGGCGTAGCCGACGAAGTCGACGTCGACGCCGCTCGCAGCCAGCGCGTGGGCGTGATACTGCATCCGGGGACTCCGCCCGAGGTCCCCCACGACAACGACGGCGGCGCGCATCTTAGAAGGTGATCGACGCTAGCATAACCTACCGACTGGTCGGCGGACCGCGTGCACCTCAGCGCGAGGTCCCGCTGAGCAGCACCGCGAGCAGATTGGCGGCAACACGACGCCGGTACTCGGCGGTCGATCGTATGTCGTCGATCGGCGAAATCTCGAGCGCAAGCGCCTGCTGCGCGTCGGCCAGCGACGCGCCGCGCGCGATAGCGGCTTCGGTCCGCCTCAGTCGCAGGACGGTCGGCCCAACCGAGCCGATCGCGACGCGCGGATCGGGGCCAACGACGCCGGCCATGACGACCTTCGAGATCGCCTGAGCCGATCGCGTTCCGACCTTTCGGAACCATTGCGTGCCGCGAACCGGCGGGATCTCGAACCCCTCGATGAGCTCGTCGTAGCCTCGAACCGTCTTCCGGTAGCCCGTGTAGAAGTCCGTGAACGGCACGCTTCGCCGCCGCTGTGCGCTGCGCAACACGACCACCGCGTCAAGCGCGGCGAGCACGGGAAGCGCGTCGCCCGCCGGCGACGCGTTGGCCACATTGCCACCGATCGTTCCGCGATTCTGGATCTGGACGCCTCCGATCTCGCGAGCTGCTGCGGCGAGCATCGGCGCCTGCCGGCGGACGAGCGCCGATCGAATCACGTCGGTGTATGTCGTGAGGGCGCCGATCCAGAGGCGTCCGTCCCGCCGCTCGATCGTGCGCAGGGCATCGAGTCCCCACAAATTCAGGAAGCGCCGGTCCTTCAGCGTGCCGAAATTGAGGGCCACGTAGAGGTCCGTACAGCCTGCCATCGGCGTCAGCGCCTCTTCGTCGCGCAGAAGCTTCAGCGCGTCGTTGAGTGACGTCGGTCGAAACACCGTGCGGCCTGCAATCGATCCCAGCATGTCAGGCCTTCTGGATGGAACGATAGATGGCCGAGTAACCAGTGCAGCGACACAGGTTGCCGGCAAGGCCCACGCGGATCACGTCGAGCGACGGTTTCCGCCCGAGCGCCACGGCCGCCATGATCATGCCCGGGGTGCAGATCCCGCACTGCGCCCCTCCGTGCTCCACGAACGCCCGCTGCAGGCGATGGCGCCCGCCGAGCCCTTCGATCGTCGTCACCCGCGCACGTTCGACGTGACACGCGGGAACCAGACACGAGTTCACCGGCTCGCCGTTGACGAGGACGGTGCACGCGCCACATTCCCCCTCGCCGCAGCCTTCCTTCGTCCCAGTCAACCCGCAGTGCTCGCGAAGGACATCGAGAAGCCGCGCCAGCGGGGGCACGTCGAGCCGTCGCCGCTTGCCGTTGAGGGTCAGGGTGAGCACCGGCTCAGTCCTTCGAGGCGGCCAGCGCGGCAGCCATGACGCGTTCCGGCGTCGCCGGAATCTGCCTCAGGTCGAATCCTGCGTGACGCAACGCGTTGATCACGGCCGGCGCGGGACCGTCAATGGGCATTTCCCCGACACCCTTCGCGCCGTACGGACCGTGACGATACGGGTTCTCGAGAATCACCACATCCATCGACGGCGTGTCCAGCGTCGTCGGAATGATGTAGTTGGTCAGCTGCGCGTTGGCCATGCGGCCGTCTTTCATCACCACGTCCTCGAGCAGCGCGTAGCCAAGACCCTGGGCGGATCCGCCCTCGATCTGCCCTGTCGACAGCATCGGATGGATCGCCTTCCCGATCTCGTGGACGCTCGTGAACGAAATGGGCCTGACCTGGAAGGTGTCGTGGTCCACCTCGACCTCGACGACATCGCAGCCCCAGCCGTAGCTGCCGTAGGCGTCGCCGCGGTACGTATCGTCGTTCCAGACCATGCCGGCGGGACGTTCGTAGGATTTCGTGATCGTCAGCGGACCGTGACGCCGGAAGTACTCGCGCGGGGTCGACGTGCCGAGACGTTTGCGCATGTCGACCGCGCACCGCTGCAGGATGCGCCCGACGATCATGCAGGTCCGCGACGCGACGGTCGGCCCGCTGTCGGGGACTTCGTCCGTGTCCGCGGCGTTGACCTCGACCGCGTCGTACGGGATGCCCATCGCCTCCGCAACGATCTGCGCGTGCATGGTCCGCGTCCCCTGGCCGATTTCCGTGCTCGCGACGTGGATCCTGACGCCGCGCTCGGTCAGCGCGAGCGTGGCCTGTGACGCGAGTTTCACTTCACCGCCGCCAGTGAAACCCGACCCGTGGAAGAACAACGCCAGGCCCAGGCCTCGATGGCCCTTCGCGAGCGCACGACGGCGGCGCGTGAAGTCGGTGCGACGCACGGCCGTGCGCAGCACTTTGAGGGCGCTGCAGTCGGCGCCGAGCCGCTGGCCCGTCGCCGTCGTGTCGCCGGGACGCAACGCGTTGATCTCGCGGATGCGCACGGGGTCCAGTCCGAGTGCTTCTGCGATGCGATCCATGTGCGCTTCGATCGCAAACTGCGTCTGCGGCGCGCCGAAACCGCGAAACGCCCCGTTCGGCGGCGTGTTGGTCATCGTCGCGCGGCCCCTGACGCGGATGTGATCGCAGCGATAGGCGCCGCTGGCATGGATCAGGCCGCGCGAGAGGACGACGGCGCTCAACGTGGCGTACGCGCCGCCGTCGAGCACGACATCGATATCCATTGCGGTGAGACGGCCGTCCTTCGCGACACCGGTTCGGTGCCGGACGATCGACGGATGGCGCTTCGTCGTGGCGAGCATGTCCTCGACGCGGTCGTAGACCAGCTTCACCGGGCGTCCGGCCTTGAGCGCGAGGAGCGCGGCGTGCCCCGCGATCATCGACGGATATTCTTCCTTGCCGCCGAAACCGCCGCCGGTCTCCGTCTGCACGACGCGCACCCGATCGTCGGGCAGGTCGAGCAGCACCTTCAGCGCGCGGTGGACGTAGTACGGGCACTGCAGCGATCCGTATACGGTGACGCCGCCGTCCCGCGGCACCGCGACGACGCCGTTCGGTTCGATGTAGAGCTGCTCCTGATGGCCCGTGCGGTACTCGCCGTCCACAACCACGGCCGCGAGGCGGAAGCCGGCATCGAGATCGCCCTTCTCGATCGCAATGCGCTTGAACGTGTGTGCCGATGCTTCCGGATCGTAGATCGGCGTCGTCTCGCGATAGGTGATCTGCACGTCCGCCGCGAGCAGTGACTCGCGGTTCTCGTGGGCCAGCAGAAGAATCGGCTCGGCGGCGTGACGTACCCTCCTCGCCGCCAGGCACGGCTGATCATCGTCGATGAGCGCGACGATGTTCTTGCCTGGGATGTCGCGGTGATTGACGATCGTGAAGCCACGCTGGTTGAAATTCAGCCTGATGCCGAGAATCTCGCCGGCCGGAATGGTCGAACGAATCGTGCGGGCGTAAAGGAGACCGGGGAACCGGAGATCGTCGAGGTATCGCGCCGATCCGTCGACCTTGTCCGGCCCCTCCTTGCGAAGAACGTTGCGGCCGACCGAGCCGCGCGGCCGCGAAGCCATCGGCGGATTATAGCGAGGTAAGATGTGCCACCGCATGCGACGTCTGCTGATTCCAACACTCGTCGTACTCCTGACGATTCCGACGGCGTCGCAGCCGGCGCGCCCGATGGGTTATGACGTCCTCATCCGGAACGGGCGCATCCTCGACGGCTCCGGCAACCCGTGGCGATATGCCGACGTCGGGATACGCGGCGGCCGCATCGTCGACATGGGACGGCTGGCGAATGCGGCTGCGGGGCGCATCATCGACGCCACCGGCCGCGTGGTGTCGCCCGGATTCATCGACGTGCACTCGCACGCGGCCGACGGCCTCGCCGGCGCGTTGAAGGACGCCCGGCAACTGCTGGCGCAGGGCATCACGACCGTCGCCATCAATCCAGACGGGGGCGGGCCAGTCGATCTGCGCGCGCAGCGGGCCGGCTACGAACAGCGGGGCGTGGGCGTCAACGTCGCGCTCTACGTGCCTCACGGTTCGATCCGGCGCGAGGTGCTCGGAATGGCCGACCGTGATCCGACGAGCGCTGAAATCGATCGCATGGCGGCCATAGCGCGCCGCGGCATGGAGGCCGGCGGCATCGGACTCTCGTCGGGCCTGTACTACGCGCCGGGAAGCTATGCGAAGACCGAAGAAGTGATCGCGCTCGCGAAGATCGCCGGCGAGATGGGCGGCGTGTACGAGAGCCACATTCGCGATGAAGCCGACTACAACATCGGCGTGGTCGCCGCCGTCGAAGAGGTGATCCGAATCGCGGAAGAAGGGCACCTGCCGGCCGTCGTCGGTCATATGAAGGCGCTGGGACCCGCGAGCTGGGGCCTGTCGATGGCGCTCGTCGAGCGCATTGCCCGGGCGCGCGAGCGCGGCGTCGAAGTCTACGCCGATCAGTATCCCTACGATGCCAGCGGCACCGGCATCGTCGGCGCGTTGATCCCGAGGTGGGCTGAGGTCGGCGGACGACAGGAACTGCTCCGCCGCATCCAAGGTCCCGAACACGAACGACTGGCCGCGGACATCCGCCGCAATCTCGTGCGGCGCGGCGGCGCCGATCGGCTGGTCATTTCCGTCTACCGCGTCGATCCGGCGCTCGAAGGTCAGACGCTCGCGGCCGTTGCGTCGACGATGAACAAGCCGCCCGAAGAGGCGGCGATGGCGCTCCTCCTCAAAGGAGACGCCAGCCTCGTCTCCTTCAACATGTCCGAGCGTGACATCGAGCTCATCATGCGTCAGCCGTTCACGATGACCTGCACGGACGGCGATCTCGTCCCGTTCGGTCAGGGCAAGCCGCACCCGAGAGGGAACGGCGCGTTCGCGCGCAAGCTGCGTGTCTACGTGCGCGAGCGCGAAACGATCGATCTGGCGTTCGCCGTGCGATCGATGACGAGCCTTCCGGCATCCGTGTACGGCATGAAGGATCGTGGGGTGCTCCGGCCCGGCGCATGGGCCGACGTGCTGATTTTCGATCCGGCGGCCGTGCGCGACACGGCCACGTATCAGAATCCGCACCAGCTGGCCGAAGGATTCAGCTACGTGCTGGTCAACGGCGTCGTCGCCAAGGACGGCGACGGCTTTCAACGGTAAGCTCGGCGGAAAGGTGGTCACGCCTGAACGCAACTGAGATGCGCGCGCTCGTCGACGACTGCGTGCACTGCGGCTTCTGCCTCCCCGCGTGCCCGACGTACCTGCTCTGGGGACGCGAAGCCGACTCCCCCAGGGGTCGCATCTACCTGATGAAAGCGGAGCTCGAAGGGCGCTCTCCGGATCCCGACACGTTTCGCCGCCACATCGATGCGTGCCTCGGCTGCATGGCGTGCGTCACCGCCTGTCCATCGGGTGTGCAGTACGGTCAGCTCATCGAGCATACGAGGCCGATCGTCGAGCGGCAGGGCGCGCGCCCGTCGGCCGATCGTTTCTTTCGATTCGTGATCTTCGCGCTGTTTCCATACCCGGGCCGGCTGAAATGGGTCGCGGGAGTGCTGCGGATCGCGCAGCGGCTGGGCATCCAGCGGGCGCTCCGCGCAAGCGGGCTCATTGCTCTGCTGCCCGCGAGGCTTGCGGCGCTCGAACGGCTCGCTCCCCCGCCACCGCGAGACTCGGGGTCTCTGCCATCGACCGTGCGAGCCGTCGGTCCGCCACGACGGCGAGTCGGACTTCTTCTCGGGTGCGTCCAGCGGGTGTTCTTTCCTGACGTCAATCACGCGACGGCGCGGGTGCTCTCCGCCGAAGGCTGCGACGTCGTCGTCCCACCGAGTCAGCAGTGCTGTGGAGCCCTCTGGCTTCACGCGGGATACATCGAGGAGGCGCGCGCCGCGGCGCGGAGGCTGATCGACGCGTTCGACGCGCCCGGTCATGCGGCGGATTCGAGCGCGCTCGATCAGGTCGTCATCAACGCGGCGGGCTGTGGGTCGGCGATGAAAGAGTACGGTGAGTTGCTCAAGGACGACCCGGAATACGCCGATCGCGCAAGAGCGTTCGCGACGCGATGTGTCGACGTGTCAGAGTTCCTGGCCGAACTCGAACCAAGGGCCCCTCGCCACGCCCTCCCTCGGCGAGTCTCGTATCACGATGCGTGTCATCTGAATCACGCTCAGCGGGTCAAGACGCCGCCGCGGCAACTCCTTCGGGCGATCCCGGGCCTCGAGCTCCGCGAAATCGATGAACCTGACGTCTGCTGCGGATCAGCTGGCGTCTACAGTCTGCTCGAGCCCGCGGCTGGTGCGGCGCTCCGCGACCGGAAGGTCGCGCACGTACGCGACACGTCCTGCGATGTGCTCGTCTCGTCGAACCCCGGGTGCCTGCTTCAGATCGCGTCAGGTCTGAGCGTGGGCGATGAGATCAAGACCCTTCACATCGTCGAACTTCTCGACGCATCGATCAGAAACGACCAATCCGTTCTGTGAATTCTGCGATCCGCAATCTGCAATTGATTACACTCCCCCCGGCCCCCCACCCGGATTGAGAATCCCGTTCGGATCGAACGCCCGCTTCAGGCCGTGCATGATCCTGAACGCGTCGCCCGGGGGGCCCCAGACGCCCACGGCCGCCTTCAGCTCGTCTGACCCTCGCAGAAGTGTCGCGCTGCCGGTCCCGACAGGCCGACGTCTCAACGCCGTGATCGCGTCGGTTTGAGACGTCGCGCTGCCATTCAGGGCAACGGTCAGGACACCAAGTCCAGCCCTCCCTGTAATCACGGTGTTCGTCGCGCCGGCGGTCCGGGTGATGACGTCGATGACACTGGAAAGATCGTCGGGAAGCAGCGTCACCTTCACCACGGCCCCATCGCTCGACCACGGGCGGCCGCGATGCGTATCCCACTCACGGCTTTCTGCGTCGCCGCCGAGAACGACGGCGCGCCCCCCGCACTCGACCGCCAGCTTCACGGTCTTCGCACACTGCGTCTCCACGGACGTCGCGATGGATTCAAACCTGATCAGCAGGCGCAGGGGCGGCGCCTGGATCTCGACGGCCGTGGGCGTCATCTGATTCGCGTCGAGCGCCCGGACGATCGCCCGCGCGGCGGTCGCGCTCGGCACGTCGACCACGACCGTGCCCGACGCCGGAGTCAGCGGGTACAGCTTGAAGGTGACGCTCAGGATCACGGCGAGACATCCGAACGATCCGGTCATCAGCCTTGCCAGGTCATAGCCCGCCACGTTCTTGACGACGATGCCGCCGGCTTTGGCGCGAACGCCATCGGCGCGCGCAATCTCGATGCCGATGATGAGGTCCCGAGGCCCGCCGTAGCGGTGCCTGCGCGGGCCGCTGTCGTTGGTGGAAACGATCCCGCCAATCGTCGCGCGGTCCGGCCAGTTCGGATCCAGTGGAATCCACTGCCCGTGGCGTGCCAGCTCGCGATTCACATCGTCGAAGACGGCGCCGGCTTCGACGGTCGCCGTGAGATCGCCGTGCCGGTGGGCGACGACGCGATTGAGACCGGTCGTGGACAGGTCCACCCGATCGATGGCCGGCGGCTGGCTCCAGCCCGCTTTGGTTCCGTGACCGCGCACGACCACCGGACGGCGCGCCGCGTTGGCCTCGGCGAGCACCGCCGCGATTGCCTCAGGAGTCGCTGGGACGCTCTGCTCCACTCAGAAACGCTCCGCGAGGCCGAGTCGTTCGGACGGGTGCGCGCGGTACGGTCCGGGAACTTCGCCGCACAACCGCGGCGTCGGAAAGATCTTGCCAGGGTTGCAGATGCTTTGCGGATCGAACGCGCAGCGCACGAGCTGCATCGTGTCGAGGTCGGCGTCGGCGAACATCTTCGGCATCTGCTGTGCCTTGTCCGCGCCGATGCCGTGTTCGCCGGTGATCGATCCGCCCGCGTCGATACAGTACGTCAGGATTTCCGACGCCACCTGCTCGGCGAGCTCGCCCTGTCCGGGCACGCCTTCGTCGTAACACACGAGCGGATGCAGGTTGCCGTCACCGGCGTGAAACACGTTCCCGATGCGCAGGCCGGATCGGACTTCGAGTTCGCGAATGCGGCGGAGCACATCGGGCAGCTTCGTGCGCGGAATGACGCCGTCCTGCACGTAGTAATTCGGCGACACGCGACCCATGGCCGCGAACGCAGCCTTCCGTCCCCTCCAGATACGCGCGCGATCCTCGTCGTTCGCGGCGATGATGAGAGCGGTGCACCGGTGATCGAGACATACCCGCTCGACCAGCGTGAAGAGCTCCGCGACCTCGCTCGCTGGGCCGTCGAGCTCGACGATCAGTACCGCTTCCGCTTTCGGGAAGTTCGGGTGGACGGCAGCTTCGGCGGCTTCGAGCGTGAGGCGATCCATCATCTCGACCGCGGCCGGAATGATGCCGGCCGCGATGATGGCGGACACGGCGTCGCCGGCCTGGTCCGTCGACGAAAACGCGGCGAGGAGCGTACGGACCGATTCGGGCGCGCGCAACAGCCTGAGCGTCACCTTCGTGACCACCGCCAGCGTCCCCTCGGATCCGATGAGCACTCCCAGCAGGTCGAGGCCGGGCTCGTCTAGCGCTGCACCACCGATGTGAATGATGTCGCCGTTCGGCATCACCGCCTCGACGCCCAGGACGTGATGGACCGTGAAGCCGTACTTCAGACAATGCGCGCCACCGGAATTTTCGGCGACGTTGCCGCCAATCGAGCAAATGAGCTGGCTGGACGGATCGGGCGCGTAGTAGTAACCCGACGGCGCGACCCGACGCGTGATGTCGAGGTTGATCACGCCCGGCTCGACGGTGATGCGTTGGTTCTCCACATCGACGGAAAGGATGCGGTTCAGCCTCGTGAGGACGATGAGGACGCCGTTCGGTACCGGAAGCGCTCCGCCCGAGAGCCCCGTACCATGTCCGCGCGCGACGAACGGAACGCGGTGCCGATGGCACGCGCGCACGACAGCCTGCACGTGTTTGGCACTCTCAGGAAAGACGACCAGACCTGGACGCTGACGCAACCGCGCAAGACCGTCGGACTCGAACGGCAGCAATTCCGACGCGTGGGTCAGCACCGCATCCGCCCCGATCGCGTCGACGATTTCCTTTACAAGGTCGGCATTCACCAATCACCAATCAACCAACAACCAACAACCAACAACCAACAACCAACAACTATTACCAAGCCATCATCGCCTCTTCGAAGATCTGCGCCAGCTGTTCCGGCTCGGCTGGTTTCGGCGACAGCTTCGTCACTCGATGCTGCGGCAGCGTACCCTCGACGAGCGCGGGGATGTCTGATGTCGAGTAGCCGATCGCGCGGAGACCGTTCGGCGTCCGCAGGCGCTGCATGAACCACGTGATGCGCTCCGCGAGCACTTGTCCGGCGTCTGCGGGTCGCGCGTGTGACACGTCGGCGCCGAGCGCCTCCGCTGCCTGCAGGTGGCGGGCAGGACCGGCCGGCGCCGTGAAGCGGAACACCGCAGGCGCGTTGAGAATCACCGAAAAGCCATGCGGGATGAGCGGATGGTCGACGGCGTAACCGGGCACACGATAGCTCTTCACGTGTCCGGACACCGGGTACGACATGCCGTGCGGCAGGTGCACGCCCGCATTGCCGAAGCCGACGCCGGCATACGACGCCGCCAGGATCATGTTCGCTCGCGCTTCGTCGTCGGCCGGATCCTCGACGGCGCGAACGAGGTACTCCGCCACCATCCGCATGGCCTGCAGCGACCAGATGTCGCTGATGGGGTTTGACCCTTGATACGCGGGACGCGTGGCCGGACGGTCGGGTCGCGGCCGATCGGTGAACGGCATCGCGGTGAACGACTCCACCGCATGGCTGAGGATGTCCAGCCCGCTCGACGCCGCGACTTCCGCCGGCATCGTCCGCGTGTTGTCCGGATCGAGCAACCCGAGCGTTGGTTTGAGACGCCGGTTGGCGATGCCCGTTTTCGCGTGCATGCCCGTCAGATCGAAGATGCTCACGCCGGTGGTCTCGCTGCCCGTTCCAGCCGTCGTGGGAATCGCGATGAGCGGCTTCAGCTGCCCCGGGACCGGAAGGCCCTTGCCGATGGGCGGGTTCACGTAATCGAGGAACTCCGCCGGCGGATAGGTCGTGTAGAGATTGACCGCCTTGGCCGTATCGATCGTGGATCCGCCACCGACGGCGACGAACCCGTCGAAGGGACCGGCGCCGTTCGCGCCGCCAAACGCGATGGCGTCGTGAAATGACTCGTCGGTCGGCTCGACTCGGACGCGATCGTAGACCGTCGCGCGGACGCCGGCGGCCTCGAGCGATTCGAGCACTGTCGCCAGCGGCGGAAGCTTCGCGACCGTGGGATCCGTCACGACGAGCGCGTGCCGGACGCCAAGGTCGGCCAGATCCATTCCGCACTCACGGGTCACACCCCTGCCGAAGCGGACATTCGACGCGGCCATCTCGAACGCGTACTCGCGGTTCATTGGGGGAATCTTACAGGAGACCTGGGTTCGGGAGGTTACGGGAGGTTCGGTGGGTTCGCAGGGTTCGCGTGGTTCGCAGGGAGCACGAGCCTTCAGCCGAGCGTGCTCATGACGTTGGCCAGAGCTTGTCGCCGGTGATCAGCCGAACACGCCGCTGCAGCGTCGCATACGACCACGCCCACTCCGTGATCACCACGATGCGGTTGCGGAAGCCGATCAGCCAGAAGATGTGGAGGAAGATCCAGAAGATCCAGCCGAAGAAACCCGAAATCTTGAACCCGAAGACATCGCCAATCGCGGAGCCGCGGCCAATGGTCGCCATCGTCCCGTAGTCGCGATATCTGAACGGCTGCAGCGCCTCGCCCGCCAGCTCCCGAATGATGTTGCGTCCCGCGTGCGCCCCCTGCTGCATCGCCACTTGCGCAACGCCCGGCAGCGGCCTGCCGTCCTGCGTGAACGCGCACAAGTCGCCGACGATGAAGATCTGTGAGTACTCCGTCATCGCGAGCGTGGGTGCTGGAGTGATTCTGCCGACGCGGTCGAGTGGGACGTTCAACGATTTCGCGAGCGGTGACGCCGCAACGCCGGCTGCCCACAGCACCGTTTGAGCGGCAATTGACTCGGTGCCGCTTCCGGCGGTCACGGCGACTCCAGACTCGTGGACCCCGGTGACGATCGCGCTCTCGCGAACTTCGACACCCAGCCGATCGAGCGCCTGCCGCGCCGCCGTCCGCAACTCGTCGGCGAACTGCGGCAGGATGGTCGGTCCGCCTTCGAGAAGGAGAATTCTCGACGAACGCGGATTGATGCTCCGGAAATCCTGCGGCAGCGACTGTCTCGCGATCTCCGCCAGCGCGCCCGCCAGCTCCACCCCCGTCGGGCCGCCGCCGACGATGACGAAGGTCAGCAGCCTGCGGCGTCGCTCCTCATCCGTCTCCCGCTCTGCGGCCTCGAAGGCCAGCAGCACCTGACGCCGAATCTCGAGCGCGTCGTCGAGCGTCTTGAGACCCGGGGCGCGTGACGCCCATTCCGGGTGACCGAAGTAGGAATGCGCGGCGCCGGTCGCGACAATCAGGTAGTCGTAGCGGAGCTCCCCGCGATCGAGCACGAGGCGTTGTGCTGGCGCGTCGATCCGCCGCGCCTCCGCGAGCAGCACCTGGACGTTTTTCTGCTTCCGAAGGATCCAGCGGATGGGGGACGCAATGTCGCCGGGCGAGAGCGAGGCCGTCGCCACCTGGTACAGCAGCGGCTGAAACACGTGGTAGTTGTGCCGATCGATCAGCGTGACACGCACCGGCGCGTGCGCGAGTGCGCGCGCCGCGTCGAGTCCACCGAATCCGCCGCCGATGATCACGACATGTGGAGTCACCGTTCAACGTCCGCCGATAAGATGCTATCGTACGGAGATGGCGTCGCCTTCCAAGCCGCAACCGGTCCTGCGCGGACCAGCTTCCACGGTCGAAACCGCGTGCCCGCTCGACTGTCCTGACGCGTGCACGCTCGCGGTCACGGTTCAGCAGGGCAAGGTCGTGACGATTGACGGCGGTCACAAGAATCCCGTCACCGACGGCTACATCTGCGCGAAGGTCCGCAAGTTCGGTGATCGCATCTACGGACCGGACCGTCTCCTGTATCCCGCCGTTCGCATCGGCCGGAAAGGTGAGGGTCGCTTCAAGCGCGTTCCGTGGGACGAAGCGCTTCAACGCGTGACGAATTCGTTCGAGCGCGCGAAGGCGGAGTCGGGCGGCGAGTCGATCCTCCCCTACTCGTACGGTGGTTCGAACGGCCTGCTGACCCAGGACAACATCGACGCGCAAATCTGGCGCCGCTTCGGCACGTCACGCCTCGCGCGCACCGTTTGCGCCGCGCCGACGGGCGCGGCGAACATGGCGCTCTACGGCAAGATGCCGTCGGTGACCTACCAGGACTATCCGTCCGCGCAGATGATCATCTTGTGGGGCGTCAATCCGTCCGCGTCGGGCATCCACCTGGTCCCGTACCTTCGTGAAGCCCGGAAACGGGGCGCGACGATCGTCGTCATTGACCCGCGAACGACGCAACACGCGCGGTCGGCGGACATTCACCTCCCGGTCCGCACCGGCACCGACGTCGTCGTCGCGCTCGCGATTCACCGATATCTCTTCGAGGAAGGCTTCGCGAACGAAGCATTTCTCGGCGAGCACACGCGAAACGCCCATCGCCTCCGCGAGCGGGCGGCGCCGTGGACGTTCGAGTGCGCAGCCGAAGTGGCCGGCATCGATGCCGCGGCGCTCGCTGAGGTTGCGCGGCTCTACGCCACGAGCTCACCGGCGCTGGTCCGCTGCGGTTGGGGCCTGGAACGCAACCGTAACGGCGGCAACGCCGCCATGGCCGTCCTCGCTCTGCCGTCCGTCGCCGGAAAATTCGGCGTCCGGGGCGGTGGTTACTCGATGAGCAATTCGGCGTCGTGGGACATCACACGGCCATGGATTGCAGCAGACGAGCCGGAGACGCGCCTGGTCAACATGAATCATCTGGGCCGGGCGCTGACCGAATACGACGATCCGGCGGTCAAGGTCCTCTTCGTGTACAACTGCAATCCGGCGGCGACGGTTCCGGACCAGAAGCGCGTGCTGAAGGGCCTCGAGCGCGACGATCTCTTCACCGTCGTGTTCGAACAGGTGATGACCGACACCGCGCTCTATGCCGACGTCCTGCTGCCGAATACGACGTTTCTCGAGGGCTACGATTTCGCGAAGGCGTACGGACCGATCCACCTGGATCTCGGGCGACCGGTGATCGACGCCGTCGGCGAAGCTCGTTCGAACGCCGACGTCTTCGGCGAGCTCGGGACTCGCCTGGGACTGCTGAAAGACGCGGAGCCCACCGGGGAGCTCGACCTGATGCTCAATGTCCTGGACAACCTTCCCGGGCGGGTTGGCGCGGACCTGCGCGACGGCGTGACGGCGACCGCACCGTTTGGTTCGGCACCCGTGCAGTTCGTGGACGTTTTTCCGAAGACACCGGACCGCAAAGTCGATCTCTTCCCCGACGCACTCGAGGCGAGCGCGCCGATGGGACTCTACCGGTTCCAGCCCGATCCGGCGACCGAGCGCTTCCCGCTCGCGCTCATCTCACCTGCGAGCGAGCGTACGATCAGCTCGACCCTCGGCGAGCTTCCGCGACCGGACGTCAAGCTGACCATGCACCCAGATGACGCGCGCGATCGCGGACTGGGCGACGGCGATCTGGTGCGCATCTTCAACGAGCTCGGCGAGGTGCATTGCCCTCTCACGGTCGCGCCCGTCGTCCGCCCGGGCGTCGTGAGCCTGCCGAAGGGGATCTGGCGCAGGAACACTGCGAAACAGCACGACCGGAACGGCGCTCGTGCCCGACACGCTGACCGACATCGGCGGCGGCGCCTGCTTCAACGATGCCCGCGTCCAGGTCGCGTCGCTTGCTACGGCCTGATCACGCGCTTGGCGCAACAGCACACGCTCGGCTGAAGCCTCGCGCTCCAGTCACCTTTTGCTCTTTGCAATTTGCCCTTTGCAATACACCGGTCAGAATGCCTGGCCGATTGAGAAGTGCACACGCCATCGGCGCGTTTGTGGGCTGCCGTCGACGACCAGACCGGGAATCGGATTGAGCTGGTAGCCGTAGTCGAAGCGGATCGGCCCGATCGGCGTCTGATACCGCAAGCCCGCGCCGATCGCGTAGCGCAGGTCGTCCAGTCGCCCCGCGAGCGAGTTCGGCCAGACGTTGCCCGCATCCAGGAACAGCACGCCGCCGACATTCCCGACAACCCGCGCCCGCAGTTCCTCGCTGAACATGAACATGGCGGCGCCGCCGAGTGGCGTGCCGCCGCCGCTGAGCGGGCTGACTTCGTATCGTCCCCAGCCGCGGATGGTGGTCGCGCCGCCAAGAAAGAACCGTCTTCGAGAACGGCACGTTGGTTTGGGAATCTTCCGTCGGGCCAGATGTTGCCGAATTGCGCGCGGCTTGCGACCACGACGGCGCCGTCCGCGAGCGGCAGGTAGTGGCGGGCTTCAACCGACGCCGACGTGTACTGAAACGAGCCTGGAAGGATGCGGCCGGCCTGTTCGGCGTGCGCGGCGATCTGGTAGCCGCGCCGCGGGTCCAGGACGCTGTCTGCGGTGTTGCGCGAGATGTCGAACCCGAGGGCGTTCAGCGTCCCGTTCTGCTCGCCCGTGATGGGATTGAGGCCGAGCGCGATCAGATCCTTGACGAGCGTCGGATCGTTGAACGCTTCCTCCGACACCGAGCTCGAGTCGTGCTCGCCCGTCACCGAGACCGCCCACGAAAACTGCGCGCTGTTTCGATGCGTCAGCGTCACCTTGCCGCCCTGGATGAGCGAGTTGTAGGCGGGCGTCACGGTGTCCCACATGCTGCGCCTCGCCGCCGAGCGAGAGCCGGGGGGCGAAGAAATACGGCTGGTTGAAGTCGACGCGCACGCCACGATCGAGCGACGACCATCGTCCGTGGATTCCCGCAGATCTCGCGCCGCCGAGAAAGTTGACATGGTGATATTCAGCCTCGGCGCGCGCCTTCTCCTCCGTGCCGTACCCGATGCCGAAGTTCACGCGCTGGTGATTCCCTTCGGCCACCGTGACGCGCGTCGGCAGTTCTTCGGGCTGCTGCTCCTGGATTCTCGGGCTCGATGTTGACGAACTGGAACAGCTCCATGCCGTACAGCCGGCGCTGTGTATCCTGCAGAAGACTGCGTCGAAAGAGCTCGCCGGGCTTGAACGTCAGCTGCCGTTCGATGATGTGATTGCTCACCGACTGGTTGCCGACGATGGTCGACCGGGCCGAATTGGGCGAGCAGCCCCACGTCGGCCGTGAACGTCAGGGTTGACTGCAACGGGTCGCCGCCTGGATGCGATTCGTCGGTCGTGACCTTCGCGTACGGATAGCCGTGATCGCGCAGTTCGCTGACCGCCAGGTCGTGGGTGGCGACCACGAGCTGACGGTCGCGCGCCGCTCCGACTTTGATCAGCGCGCGCGACTTCAAGTCGCTCAAATGCTGCGGGCGGAACCTGCTCGAACCCCACGAATGTGATCGCCACGACCTTGACGGGCGTGCCTTCGTCGACCGTGACAGTCAAGTCGACCGAGCTCTGCTTGCTGTCCAGTTTGACGTCGAAGTTCACGATGCGCGCGTTCGGGTAGCCGCGGTCGGCGTAGAACGTCGTCGATGCGCTTGAGGTCCGTCTCGAATCGCGACCGATCGAAGTAGGCTTTTTCCCCACGGCAGCCGGGAGCTCTCCCGGGTCGCAAGGCCTTCCTTCAAACGTCGTTCGTCAACAGCTTTCGTGCCGTCGATTTTCAGACTGTGAACCTTGATGGATTCCTGCGCGGCTGAAGGAGATCGCGGACACGCACAGCAGGGCCGGCAGCACGACGAGAACGCGCATGACGCGCAAGTAGAACCACAAGGCGTGCCGGATCTGCGGATCAGGCGTGGAACGAAGACGAAGCCGGGGAGAGAGTCGTTCCCTCCCCGGCTTCAACAGGCTGGCTACTGCAGTCGGACGGTCAGCGCCGCGCGCCGATTGAGGCGGCGCGTTTCCTCGCGGGCGTTGTCGTACTTCGGCCGCTCTTCACCGTAGCTGACGGTGTTGAGACGATCCGCCGTAATCCCGCGGCTGACGAGATAGTCGCGAACCGCATTCGCACGGCGGTTGCCGAGCGCGAGGTTGTATTCCGCCGTGCCGATGTTGCACGTGTGGCCTTCGACCGTCAGGCGCAGCGTCGCGTCCTGACGCATCGCGCTCACCGCTTCATCGAGCACGCGGGTCGCTTCCGGCCGCAGCGAGTAGCGGTCGAAGTCGAAGTGCACGTCTTCGAACGTGTAGGTGCGGACGGGCGGACGAATCACCTGGATGTTGGTGGTCGCCGACGCCGTCTTGCCGTCGCTCGGGCAGGTCACGGTGACGGTCACCGGCACCGTGCCTTCCTATTGCGGGGCCGTCCACAGCGTCTGGCGCTCCGCCGGCTGCGCGAGCGTTCCGCTCGGCGCTGCCCAGCGATAGGTGACCGAGCAGTTGATCGAGTCCTGCACCGTCGCCGTCACGGTTGAACTCTTGCCGACTTCCACCGTGCACGGATCGCAGGCCGCACGCACGGTCAGATCGTGCGGAGCCGGCGCCGGCGGCGCCGGCGCTGGTGTTGGCGCAGGCGGTGGCGGCGGCGGCACGTACACGCGCACGCCCGGGTGGATACCCGATGCGGAACTGCCAGTCGACGTAGTCGCCGCTCGGGTTCTCTCCGTTTTCCGCGAACGCCGTATTCCGCGCCAGCGTCGGGAAGTTCCAGCTCACGCCGGCGCCGGCGAAGAACCCGTTCTTGGCCTGGTAGGTCAGCCCCAGCGTCGCGCGCGTCAGGTTCTCGACGTTCGTCACGAGCGGCGACAGCGTGCTGTCGATCGCGACGATGCGTGCTCCCGTGTTGTTGATCGTGCCACTCGAAGGCGCCTCGCCGTTGATTTCGCCCGTGAACCGGAGCGCGCTGCGCGACGGCACGCCCACGCCGAATCCCCAACGGAACGCGCCGTTCGGGCCGTCGAAACCGTCCGGGCTGCCGCGGAAATCCCAGCCAAGGTAGCCCGAAACCTCGGCCTTCTTCTGGAGCTCCTTGCTGACGATGGCGTCAACGGCGAAGTCGGGCTTGCCGGTCCCGACGCCGTTCGACAGGCTGCCGGTTGGAAGCTTGAGGATGCCGCGCACCGACACCGCAGCCGGCTTCTGCTGGTACTCCGACATCAGGTTATACTTTCACACCGACGTAGAAGTCGCCGACGTTGTCGCCCGTCCAGTAGCGGTTGACGCCGGGATATCGATCGACGACGCCGCCGAACGTCGGGATCGTTGATGAACACCGGACGCAAATCGCGGTCGACTCGCGTGTCAACCAGGAAAGAGCCGAAGATCTCGGCTTTGTTCTTCAGGCCGTACGCGAACGTGCCGGCAAAGTCGCCGACGTTGGTGTAACCCTGAATGTAGTTGGTGCCGCGACGGTACGCGCTCGCGGACCATCTGCCGTCAGGCAGCACCTCGCCGGTCGGTACGAACCAGAGCCCAGTGTCCCCGAAGAATGTCGTCGTCGCCGGACGTCTCTCTTCCGCAGCGGCTGTTGACGAGGTCGGTGTCTGGGTGGCCGTGGAACTCTGACCCGTGGACGTCCCGGAAGAACCGGTCTGAGCGTTTGCGCTCACGGCCACGGCGAGCACCGCCGCTCCCAGGGCCCAACCCACAGCTACGCGTCTTGGCATTGTCGGTCGCCTCCAAAGCGTGTGCGCGCGACGAATCACTCCGTGCGATTTGCCGTCGACGTCGAGTCGCCGGCGGGCACCAGTCTCACCGGTCGGGGCGAGCCGTCCGCGTCCACCCCGGCTGACCTGGCCACCCTTCCGACCCGCGCTACGCGCTTCGTCCGCGGTCCACTCGTGAGCCGTACCCTTCTCGTGTGCGGCGCGCCCGCCCTTGCTGGCGATTTCGCGCTGCTTCTCCGGGGACATCGACGCGAAGCCTCGACGTTCTTTGCGTTCACCAGTATGCACGACTAACCCTCCATCCGAATGGCTGACAATTACGGAAACGAAACTTTTTTTGTCAACGTGCGCAGCCGAATCCGGTTTTTTCGAGCCCCACGCTCGTGGCGTCAACGTTTTGGCGATCGCCCGCGACGGAGGCCGCCGGATTCCCCTCACACACCCCTTGCGTCTACAAAGACTGTGCCCAAACAAGCGTTCAGACCAGTTCCGCAAGTTGTTCATTCAAGACGTCTTACGGCTGACCTTGAAGAATTGACAGGTGCCGGGAGTGCAGCGGTTTCCTACAGAAGGGCTGGCTCTCAGTAGCGATCTATCTGCGGAGCCACACCCGGCCGGACAGGCCGGAAATACTCGCAGCCGCCACAGTTGCGGACGTCGAACTGGTAGCCGACGACCGGAAACCACATCGGGTGGGCGCAGAACAGGAGGTGGCCGTCTTCGATCGTGTGAAATCCGATATCGGCAGGGATAGTGGTCGTGCGTCGGCCGTACCAGCACGCGCGGTGGCGCGACTCCGGCTCCGCGTCCACTACTTCGTCTGCTGCGGCACGTAGCCGGGAGGCAGCGCGGCACCCTCGCCGAAGAAGAACTCTTCCATGTGCTTGGCGACCAGATCCTGGGCTTCCTTCTGCCACGGCATCAGGCGGTACTCGTTGAGGATCATCTTCATCCGATCCTCCCAGAGCTTCCAGGCCTGCAGCGAGATGCTGTCGTAGATGCGCTGACCCAACTCGCCGGGCCAGGGAGCGGCGTCCAACCCGGGAAGGTCCTTCTGGAATTTCTTGCAGAACACCATGCGCCCGCTCTTGTTCCCCACCGGCGCGGCGGGCGCCGGCTCGCAGGATTCAGCCATGCTGATGATTGTAGTGCACGGGCGGCGTTCGAAGGACCGGGAATTCCGGGTCGACGCGGAAGCGCAGTCGAGCGTGCGCCGCGCGGAGCGCGTGGTCGACATCCGCCGGCGCGTCCGCGCCTGCGAAAATGAACCCGAGATAGCTGGCGCCTTCGGGCAGCGGCACCAGCAACTGATCCGGCTTCGCGGTGATCTGGACGTCCGACACGTGCGCAACCGTCCGCGCCTCCGCGATCCCGTCAACCGACCGGTAGACTCCACGGCCGGGGATCGGAATCATCATCACGCCTGACGCGCCCGCCTCGCGTCGCCAAGACGACGGCGTCTCTCCCAGGGCGTGCCGCAGCAGCGCTTCCTCGAGCGGGATCAGGTCGCCGTCGCCCCGATCGATTCGCAGCGCTCGTGCGCAGAGTCCTCCAATCGGCCGCGCCGCGACCTCGAGGACGTGAACCCGCGCGCCGTGCACGCGACATTCCGCGTGCACGGGCCCGTGCCACAGTCCGAGCGCCGCCGCCGCGTCGGCGATCGCCGAGACGATCGCGCGCTGGTCGTCGTCTTGCGCGACGGACGGCGTGACATAGATCGTTTCCTCGAAGAACGGGCCGTCGAGCGGATCGGGCTTATCAAAAATCGCGAACACATGGAGCACGCCGCGATGCAACACGCCTTCGACCGCGTACTCGCGCCCCGGGACGAACGCTTCGACGAGGATCCGGTCGTGCGCAAGGTTCCGCTCAGCGCGGATATCCGGTGACGACAGCAGCATCCGGAGGCGCTCGATTGCCGCGCTCAGCGCGGCCTCGTCGTCAGCGCGCATGACGCCCCGGCTGCCCGACAACGCGAGCGGCTTCACGACGCAGGGAAAGGACGGAAGAGGGCTAAGGGCTGAGGGCTCAGGGCTTAGAGAGGGCTGAGGGATCAGCGACCGCTGAGGGCCCAGAGCTAGGGTGGTGAACGACGGCGTCGGCAGTCCGGCGGCGCGGAAGCACTCGCGCGCCAGCACCTTGTTCCTCGCGGCCTCGGCTGCACCCGGCGGATGCCACGGCAGTCCGAGCGCGTCGGCGACGCGCGCGCCGATGACCGTCGGCCGATCGCCGACGACGAGGAGGCCGTCGATTGGCCGTTCGCGCGCGGCTTCAACGATCGCGGCGACCGAACGATCTTCTTCATGAAAGCGGATGGCGATCGCGCCGTCCTGCCACGGATCGTCGATCCGGTCGCAGCGGTCGGTCGCAAAGACGAGCTCCGCCCCGAGCCGCCCGGCGGCGGTGCCGAACGCGCGGGTTTGATATCCCGTCGTGGTCGTCAACAACAGCACGCGTGCCATCAGACCAGAGCCACCTGCTCGGTATTGGGTTCCGCTCAACAGTACCAGGGCTCGTTCAGATACGGCACCGTCGCGCGGTCGCGCGCGGGGCGACTGTCGGCCATCGGCCGGCCGGCGCGTTCGTGCGCCAGCGTTGAGATTTCCGTGAAGACTGCCCGGCGATCGGCGTTCACGCGTGCGCCGACCATCGCGCCGATCTCGCACTGCAAGGTATCGACGCGCGGGTCGGGGTGCGCCCACCGGTACGTCAGCGTCACGGGATCGAAGGCGCCGACGTGCGGCATCATCTCGGCCGTCGTCAGCAGACGCGATCCTTCCGGGACCAGAAGTCGGATCGCCAGCTGAATGGGCGCCACGCGATCGACCAACTCCAGGCCATCAATCGTTTCGAGCAGATCACAGTAGCCGTCGAGCGTCAGCCACGGATGGAACGCGACAAAGGTCGGCACCAGCGCCAGGCCGATGCCGCTGCACATGTACGCAGCATCGATGAAATCCTGCCGCGTGTGTCCTTTTTCGAGAATCGCGAGGACCCGATCGTCGATGGATTCCACCGCACTCGTCACGAACACACATCCGGCGGCCACGAGGCGCGGCAGCAGATCGCGATGTTTCAGCAGATGCTCCACCTTGATCGTCGCGTCGTAGGTGACGTGCGGGTGCGCCGCGTGGAGCGCTTCGACGATGCGCAAGGCATGGGTCGAGCCGTTGAGGAAATCCGGATCGCCGAAAGTGACGTGCGAGGCGCCGGATGCGACTTGCGCCTCGATATCGGCGAGGACGACGTCGTGCGGGACAATCCGGAACTGACCGTTGTAGATCGGCACGACCGGGCAATGCCGGCACAGGTGCTTGCAGCCCCGCGTCGCCTCCGTATACGCCACGGTCCGGCGCTGTCCATCGGGCATCTGCAGCGTCGCGTAGCGTGAGAGTGACGGCAACGTCCGTCGATCGGGCACGAGGAAGTGGATGCGCGGAACGGACGTCCGGGCGGAATCATCCGCAGCTCCACGCGCCGTCGGCCGTCCTTCAGCCCAGTTCGTCAGATCGGCTTCGAACTCGCCGCCGAAAATCTCGTCGATGCCGAGCGAGCGCAGCCAGGCGGCGTTGAGCGGCGCGTAGAGACCGTATGCGCACAGCCGCGCCGACGGATTTCCGCGACGCACTCTGACCACGATCGGCCCCGCGAGCCGGGTCGCCGTGTGCATCGGCAGGTGAAAGCCGATGATGTCCGCGGAGGCGATCATGGCATCGGAGAGCGTTTCCTTTGCGACGTCCACGCAAGCCACATCCCAGCCGGCCTCAGCCAGAAATGCGGCCGGCGACGCCAGACCAAATGGCTGACGGCCCATCTCGTACGTGCTGATGAGCAACGCTATCTTCGACAACATTCTTGATTGTATGCTGGCGCTCACGATGGACGACCGCAGCTTCTTCGGCCACCCGCGCGGCCTCTCGACCTTGTTCTTCACCGAGATGTGGGAGCGCTTCAGCTACTACGGCATGCGCGCGTTTCTCATCCTCTACATGACCGCGCCCGCGGCCGCCGGCGGCCTCGCCCTCTCTGACGTGGATGCCGCCTCGATCTACGGCACCTACACCGGCAGCGCCTGGGGCGCGTCCATCTTCGGCGGCCTCGTCGCCGATCGGCTGCTCGGGCAGTACCGCAGCGCCCTGCTGGGCGGCGTCGTGATTGCACTCGGCCATTTCACGCTGGCATTTCGCGCGCTGCCGTTCTTCTACTCGGGTCTCGCGCTGATCGTGATCGGAACAGGCCTGCTGAAACCGAACGTCAGCACGCTCGTCGGCTCGCTTTACGAACCCGGCGACACGCGACGCGACGCGGGCTTTTCGATGTTCTATATGGGCATCAACCTCGGCGCGTTCATCGGCCCACTCGTCGCCGGATATCTGGCCCAGCGCGTCGACTGGCACATCGGCTTCGCCTCCGCGGGCGTCGGCATGACGCTGGGCGTGGTCCAATACATCGTCGGCAAGCGCCGGCTTCAGCCGGCGATCGACCGGCTGGCTCTCAGGTCGCGCACCGACGCCGGCGCACCCAACCTTGCGGCCGCCACCGCCGGCGATGATCGCTCGGGGCCGATGGGGTTCACGACCGCCGAGTGGAAACGCCTGGGCGCGATCGTGATCTTCTTCATCGTCGCCATCCTGTTCTGGGGCGCCTACGAGCAGGCCGGGTCGACACTGACCCTGTTTGCCGATCGGTACACGCGTCTCGAGATGTTCGGCGTCTCGTTTCCTTCGTCGTGGTTCCAATCCGTGCAACCGATTTTCGTCATCCTGCTCGCACCCGCGTTCGCCTGGCTGTGGCTGCGCTTAGGCAGCCGCGAGCCATCGGTCCCGGCGAAGTTCGCCATCGGCGTGTTGTTCATGGGCCTGGCGTTTCTGCTGCTCGTGCCCGCCGGGGCGATGGCGCAGAACGGCAACGGCGTGCGCGTCAGCCCGTGGTGGCTGATCGTGGCGTACGGCATCTCCGAAATCGGCGAGCTCTGCCTGAGTCCCGTCGGTTTGAGCGTTGTCACCAAACTCGCTCCCGTCCGCATCGTGGGCCTGATGATGGGCGTCTGGTTCCTGTCCAACGCGTTCGGCAACAAACTGGCCGGCTGGGCCGCCGGCTTCTTCAGCAGCGTACCGCTCCAGACGCTCTTTGGCGAGGTCGCCCTCGTGCTGCTGGTCTCGGCGCTCGTGATGTTCGCGCTGGTGAAACCGGTGCGAGCGCTGATGGGCGGGGTCAGGTAGCCGGCGATGGCGCTCGAAGAATACAAACGCAAGCGGAACTTCAAGAAGACCCCGGAACCCGAGGGCCACGTCGCGGCGACGAAAGGGCGCGCGCGGTTCTTCTGTGTTCAGAAGCATCTGGCCAGTCATCTCCACTACGACTTTCGTCTCGAGCACAACGGCGTGCTGCTCTCGTGGGCCGTTCCCAAGGGGCCGTCGCTCGATCCGAAAACCAAACGGCTCGCCATGCACGTCGAGGATCACCCGGTCGACTACGGGGATTTCGAAGGCGTGATTCCCGAAGGCTACGGCGCCGGCATCGTCATGCTGTGGGATCGAGGTACGTGGACCCCGGATTCCGAGGACGTCGACGCCGCGTTGAAGAAAGGCGACCTGAAATTCACCCTCGACGGCTACAAGCTGAAAGGATCGTGGGTGCTCGTGCGCACGGGCGGTCGCTACGCGGGAGCCCGTGGCGGCGACCCGACCCGCACCTGGCTGCTGATCAAGCACCGCGATGACTGGGCGGGCGATCTGGACATCACGGAATTCGCGCCGCGCAGCGTCAAGAGCGACGGCGACTTCGAAGACATCCTCGGAGAGGACGCGCCGGCTGTGTGGAAATCGCATCGGCCCGCGAAGGGCCGTGACGCCGGCGCCATGCTCGCGCAGATCATCGAGCGCGCGGCAAGGCTGAAGAGCGCCAAACCCGAAACCAGGTCGCGCGTCGCGACAACAGCCACCGTAGCGAAGCGGCCTGCGTCGCCAACCAGGAAGGGCAAGTCCCCAGGAGCGAGGGCCCCAGGAGCGCGAGGCTTCAGCCGGGCGAAAGCGAAGAGGTAGCCGACGTGGGAGACTCGCTGCGCGTGGCTCGCTGGATGGCGCTGGCGTCAGCGCTCGCGAGCATCGTTTTCGGGCAGTACCCGACGCCTGTTCGAAACATCGACATCACGCTGAGTGAAGGTACGTCGATGGCGGCCGCGGTTTCTCCGGACCGCCGCTGGATTGCGTTCGATCTGGTCGGACGTCTCTGGCTGATGCCGTTCGGCGGTGGCGAAGCCAAGCCCTTGACACCTCTCCTGCTCGAAGCGCGCCAGCCCACCTGGTCACCGGACAGCCATTTCATGGCATTTCAGGGGTACGACGATGGCGCCTGGCACATCTTCGTTGTCCCGCGAGATGGCGGGGAGCCGCGGGCGGTGACGACCGGCGAGTTCGACGATCGTGAACCCGTGTGGTCGCATCGCGGGACGAGCATCGCGTTCTCATCCGATCGGAGCGGCGGCGTCACGACCATCTGGATCGTCGATTCCGGGAACCGCCAGCTGCGACAACTCTCCAGGCGCGACGGCGCGCTTCCTGTCTGGTCGCCGGACGACCAGGAAATCACGATGGCGTCGGCGGATCGAATCAATGGCAAAGGCGATCCGGTTCTCGAACGCGACCGTCAGCCCGGGTTGTGGGGACTGAAGGTGAACGGTGGTGAGCGCGTGATCGTGAAGGCGACCGGGAGCCTGCTGCCAGGCGCGTCGGGATGGAGCACCGACGGCACTCAACTCGCGTTCACAACCGCCGACGGCGGACTCGCAGTGAACGGCCAGGTCGTGAGCGCCGGTCAGGACGTGTTTCCGTTCAGGCCCCAGTGGATCTCGCGGTCCGAGTTCGTGTACACGGCTGACGGGCACATCAAGCGCTGGTCGCCGGTCGGCGTGTCGGAAATTCCCTTCGCTGCGACGGTGTCGCTGAGCCGCCCGGGGTATCGCATCGAAGCACGGACGCCCGAGGCCGGCGACACATCGCAAAAGCCCGTCAAGGGGGTCGTGACGCCGACGGTTTCGCCCGACGGCCGACGCGTCGCGTTCATCGCGCTCGGCGATCTGTGGGTCATGCAAATCGGCCAGGCTCCGGAGCGAGTGACCGACGATCCGGCGGTCGAACTGGATCCGTCGTGGTCGCCCGATGGACGCAAGCTGGCTTTCTCGAGCGATCGGACGGGACGCATGGAACTCTGGATCCACGACTTCGGGTCCAACAACGACACCAAAATCACGCAGGAGCGAGGCGCCGTGTCGGGCGCCGCCTGGTCGCCGGACGGATCGCACATCGCCTACGTCGTCGACCGCCGCGGCATCGCCACCGTGCGCGTGCAGCCCGGCGACGGTCTCGGCGGAACGCTTCCGGTCGGACAAGAGATCGGGCGGCCCACATGGTCTGCTGACAGCCGATCGGTCGCGATCGGCAGTCTCTTCCCGGTACTCGGGCCGCTTCCGCGAAGGCCTGAATCAGCTGTTGATTCGATCGTTCGAATTCTCTTCGACCACGCCGCGCGCGCTGATGCCTGGCCACTCCAGCGGCAATCGCCAGGACAACGGGCCGGTCTGGTCGCCGAACGGCGCCGAGATCGCGTTCGTCGCGGAAGGAACGCTGTGGAGCGTCGGAGTCGACGCCGCAGGGGCGCCGACGGCGCCGGCCTTCGCCGTTGCCGAGGACCAGCCCGAGTCGCCGAGCTGGGAAGGCGACTCGCGCCACCTCGTCTACCAGACGCCGGTCGGGCTGAAGCGAGTGCTCGCCGACGGCAGCGCACCGCAGTCAATTCCGCTGGCACTCGACTGGCGGGCGCCGGCGCCGCCACCGCGGGTGATTGTCCACGCTGGCCGCGTATTCGACGGGCTGTCCGATGGACTCCGCAGCGACGTCGATATCGTCGTCGAACGCGGCCGCGTCAGCGACATGTACCCGCATCGGGAGCCGCACACCGGTGGAGTCGTCGTCGATGCCAGCCACGAGGTGGTCATGCCCGGGCTCGTCGAGATGCACGCGCACCTCGACCCGGACTACGGCGAACGGTTCGGCCGGGTGTGGCTCGCATACGGCGTGACGAGCGTGCGCATTCCCGCGATCAATCCATTCGCCGCGCTCGAACTGCGAGAATCCATCGATTCGGGGCGACGCGTCGGACCGCGCGTGTTCGCGGCAGGCGATCCGTTCGACGGCGTGCGGATCTATTACCCTGGCGGCGTTTCGATCACCTCGGACGCGCAGCTCGATCGGGAACTCGATCGCGCACGCGACCTCGACGTGGACTTCTTCAAGACCTACGTGCGTCTGCCCGACCGGGTTCAGCAGCGCATCGTCGAGTACGCGCACGCGCTCGGCAAGCCGGTCACGTCGCACGAGCTCTTCCCTGCCGTGGCGTTTGGCGTGGACGGCGTCGAGCACTTGCGCGGAACCAGCCGTCGCGGGTACTCACCGAAGGCCAGCGACACGAATCGTGCCTATCAGGATGTGGTCGAGGTCCTCGCCAAGTCGGGGATGACGCTGACGCCGACGATCGGCATTCAGGGAGGGTTTCCCGCGCGGGTCACCGGCGACAAGACGCTGCTATTCGATCGGCGACTCGCGCTTTTTCCGCTCGGCGTGGTGAGCCGGCTGACGGAGCTCGCCAGTGCGCCTCCCAATCCGGCGCTCGATACTCGAATCAAAGGCTACGAGCAGACGATCAAAGCTGTTGTTGAGGCCGGCGGCCGGATTATCGCCGGCACCGACGCGCCGATCGATCCGTACGGCCTGGGCCTGCACGTCGAGCTCGAAGCCTACGTGCACGCCGGCTTGACGCCGTTTCAGGCGTTGCAGACCGCGACGCTCAATGCCGCGCGGGCGCTGGGTCTCGACCAGGAGCTCGGGGCGATCGAACCGGGTAAAGTCGCCGATCTCGCCTTCGTCGGCGGCAATCCGCTCGAGGACATTCGAAACGCGCGCGACGTCAAGCGCGTGATGAAGGGCGGGCGCGTCTACACGCTGGACGCTCTGCTACGTCGCTGATCCGGCGAGCAGCAGGCGCGACAGCACACTCCAGACGGCATAGGCGAGTCGGAGCCGGTTGTGACGTGCGATGTCGCCGGTCCAGAACTCGCCGCCAATCAGCTCGCAGTGCGCCGGCATCTTCCCGGGCGACAGCGGCTCCTTGTGCTCGACGGCATATCGCGCAAGCACGGGGGGCGCAGGCCACTTCGTATTGAGGATAACGACGTCGACTTTCCGTCCGATCGCCGCCTCGATCTTGCCGACGGCGTCGGCCGCGGTGAAGCCGAGCATGCCTCGGCCTTCTGTCAGCAGGTTCGCGATCAAGATGACGGGACCTTTCACTTTCGCGAGCGCGTCGGGCACGCCACGAACCAGAAAGATCGGCATCAGGCTCGTATAGAAGCTGCCCGGACCGATGATCACGGCCTCGAAGCGGCCGATGGCGTGCGCGACGGCCGGATGGATCGACACCTGAGGCTCGAGCCAGATCCTCTGCACGAATTGTCCTGATGACTGCCCGGCGTCGACTTCGACCTCGCCGCGCGTCGCGGAGCCATCGCCGTACTCGGCGCAGACCGACGCCGACTGCACGCTGATCGGCCACACTCGGCCCCGGCAACCCAGGAGCGCGCTCAATCCGTCCACGGCATCGAGAAAATCGCCGCTGTAGCGCTGCATCATCGACAAGAGGAGATTGCCCCCGGTATGCCCGCCCAGGCGCGCGTGCTCGAGCATCGGCAGGCGCGCCAGCAGGACCTTGCGTGCCTCGCGCGCATTGCGGGAAAGCGCGAGAGCGCACTTCAGGATGTCGCCGGGCGGCAGAACGCCGAGCTCGTCGCGCAGCTGACCGGAGCTTCCGCCGCTGTCGAACATGGTGACCACGGCGTTGACGTCCAGCCAGGGATTGTTTCTCAAGCCCCCGAGAAGACTGGGCAGTCCCGTGCCCCCGCCGAAACAACCGACCGTCAACATCCGCAAATTCATGCAAGCGATATTCTAATTGGTTGTTGGTGGTTGGTTGTTGGTGCTGGGGCCAGTAGCGACTAGCCACGACGCAAGCGCCCCACCACCAACAACCGCACTAATCACCAACAACCAACACTAATAACCAATAACCAACAACCAACAACCAACAACCAACGACTACAATTCTTTCTATGCTTTCTCCGGCCTTGACTACCCTGGAGCGCGAGCTGCGCGGCGTCTTCGGCAAGCGCCTCGTGTCGCTCGTCGCGTACGGGTCGCACCCTCAAAGCCCTCCACCCCCTGACGATCAGGGCCACCACGTCGTCCACGACCCGGTACGCACCATGGCGATCGTCGAGTCGCTGACCGAACAGGATCTTCGCGGCTGCGCGTCGCGGATCTCGGCGTGGCACGACGAGGGACTGGCGACACCGCTCATCGTGCCCTCACACGAACTCGAGCGATCGCTGGACGCATTCCCGCTCGAGTTTGCGGCGATCAGCGCAGGCCACGTCCTCGTCGCGGGCGCGAACCCGTTCGAACGAGCGACGGTGGACACCGGCGACGTGCGCCGCGCGTGCGAAGTGCAGGCACGGAGCCACCTGCTTCACCTCCGCGAGGGCTTCATCGAAACCGGTGGCAACGGGAACGCACTGGCCGTGCTCATCGTGGACTCGGCGCGACCGCTGGCGGCGCTCGTGAAGGGACTCGCACGGCTGGATGGCCGCGACGAGCTCGACGCCCCGGCGGCCGGCCGGCATACCGAGCGCATCCTCGCGCTTCCGGGCGGCGTCATAACCGATGTGATCGCGTTGACGCGCGCGCACGAAATCCCGGCCACTGAGGCCGAGCGGATCTTTCCCACATACCTGGCGGCGATGGAACGGTTGGTCGAGCACGTCGACCGCTGGCAGAAATGACCGCAATCCGGCGATCCCTGCCCGTCGCGGCTCTGCTCCTGTGTGCCGCGGTCCTTGCGCGGCCTGCGGCTGCCGGAGCTGGCGCCGGCTTCGGTCGGCAGACACACCAGGACCGCGATCTCCCCGAGCTGACCCAGCCCGTCAACGATTTTGCTCACATCATCGATCCTGAGAGCGCACGCGAGATCGACCGCGTCATCCGGACGCTGAAAGCCGCGTCCGGCGACGTGGTCATTGTCGCCACCGTTCCGTCGTTCGAACCCTACGCCGACATCAACGAGTACGCCGTCAAGCTGTTCGAGAATCACGGACGCGGCATCGGCGACAAGGGCAAGGACAACGGGCTGCTGATCGTGCTCGCCCTGAAGGAACGCCAAGACCGCGTCGAAGTCGGCTACGACCTCGAGCAGTGGATCACCGACGGCTACGCAGGCGAAACCAGGCGCGAGTTCATGGCACCGCTGTTCCGCCAGGGGCAGGTACGGCGCGGGGCTGCTCGCAGGAACCGAACGGATCGCCGCGCGCATCGCGCAAGGGCGAGGTGTGTCGTTGCAGGGCGTCCGCGCGCCGCGCGAAACGGCCCGGCGCCGCGGCGGAACCGGCCTGCCACTTTGGGCCATCATCCTGATCTTCGTCATCGTCTGGCTGCTCGGGCGGTCCGGCCGCGGCCCGCGATCACGCTACTGGGGTGGCGGCGGCTGGAGCGGCTGGTCGAGCGGCGTAGGCCCGTTCGGTGGCGGCTGGAGTTCGGGCGGCGGCGGCGGATTCGGCGGAGGCTTCGGCGGATTCGGCGGTGGGAGCAGCGGCGGTGGCGGCAGCGGCGGCAGCTGGTGACGCGTTCCGCGAGAGGTAAACTATGCGTATGAATCGAAGATTCGCTCTTCGTGCAATCGTCGTCGCGCTGGCGGTGCTGCCGCTGACGGGCTGCTCGTACAACACGTTCGTCGGGCAGGAAGAAGCGATCAAGACGCAGTGGGCGCAGGTCGAAAATCAGCTGCAGCGGCGCAACGACCTGATTCCGAATCTGGTCGAGACGGTCAAGGGCTACGCGGCGCACGAGGAAGGCGTCTTCAAGGACGTCGCGGACGCGCGATCGCGTCTGCTCGCGGCCAAGTCGCCCGACGAAACGATCGCGGCGGCCAATCAGCAGACGTCCGCGCTCGGTCGCCTGCTGGCGATCTCCGAGACCTATCCGCAGCTCAAAGCCAACGAACAGTTCAACCGCCTGAGCGACGAGCTGTCCGGAACCGAGAACCGAATCGCCGTGGAACGGATGCGCTACAACGAGGCGGTGCAGAAGTACAACACGTCGCGGCGGCAGTTCCCCGCCAACATCACCGCGAAGCTGTTCGGCTTCAAGGAATATCCCCTGTTCCAGGCACCGGCCGAAGCCAAACAGGTTCCCAAGGTCAATTTCGGCAAGCCGTGAACCCTCTCCTTCCGTGGGAACGGTTGCTCTGGAGCAGCCGTCCCCTGCGGGTCCGTGCCTGGCTGTCGGGCGAACGGTACTACCTGACGGATTTCCGTCTGGTTCGGGAATCGCCGTGCGGCGCCGACGAGCTCGCCATCCAGGACGTCGGCGACGTCGACCGTACGGAATCCAGACTCGATCGCATCCTCGGCACATCGACCGTCGTCGTTCACGCGAAGAGGGACAACCGGCCGCCGCTCGTGGTCGCTGACGTGCGGGGCGGCGCGCAGCTGGCCGCCGCGCTCGAGCTTCTGGCGACCGATCCGGCAACCGCCTCCGATCATGACGCGATCCGATCCGCGCTCGCCTGGGATCCACGCGCGCCCGCAATCTACCGCGAGGCCGTCGGCGCCATTTGCGCCGTCATCGTTGCGATGACCGCCGTCGTTCTCGGCCTCCACGGGCGCTCGTCGGTCGTCACGTTCGCGGCCGACGACGTCGTGCGGCCGAACGGCGTCAAGCGGAGCACGGAGGATATCGGGCGCTTCATGGAGCAGGACGTTATGCCGTGGGCGCGCGCCATACTTGGGCGCATCGTTGGCGGGCCCGACCGCGTCACGTGCGCAACGTGTCACGGTTCGCGCGCCGAGCTGCGCCACTGGACGATGCCGGCGGTGGCGGCGCTGCCGGAGCCTGACGTGAGAGACCGAGGCTTCGAAATCTACTCGGCCGGCATGGACGCGCAGATGCGCAACGCGATCTACGGCTACATCTCCGAGTCCGAGAACTCCGCGAAGGCCGCTTACATGCGTGAAGTCGTGATGCCGGGCATGGCGGCGCTGCTGCGTCGGGCGCCATATGACTTCACACGGAGCTACGAGGTGAACCGTTCGCGCAACGCCCTCGGCTGTTATCACTGTCATCGAGTGAAGTAATGCAGCGCCGCGCGATATGCCTGGTCGTCGTCGGCGCGCTGGCCGCGATCGTCGGCGGCTGGAGAATCCCGGCGAACGCGCAAGGCGTCAACCCGATTCTCGTGCTCGTGTCGTTCGACGGCTGGCGCTGGGACTACACCGACCGCTTCGACGTCCCCAACGTTCGCGCACTGGCGTCTCGTGGCGTCCGCGTGCGGGAGCTGGTCCCTTCATTCCCGGCGCTGACGTTCCCGAACCACTACACCATCGTCACAGGACTGCACCCCGAGCACCACGGCATCGTCGCCAACGTGATGATCGATCCGAGAATGCCCGAGCGCTTCACGATGTCATCGCGGACGAGCCGCGATTCGGCGTGGTGGGGCGGCGAGCCGATCTGGGTGACCGCAGTCAGGCAGGGACGTCGGGCCGCCACGATGTTCTGGCCGGGCTCGGAGGTGGCCGTTGGGGGCGTCCGCCCAACGTACTGGAAGCCGTTCGACGGCAAGCTGCCAAGTGATGCACGCACCGGGCAAGCCATCGAGTGGCTGTCGCTGCCGGAAGCCGAGCGACCGTCGGTCATCACGCTCTATCAGGAACTCGTCGATCACGCGGGACACGACTTCGGCCCCGACTCACCCGAAGTGGCGGCCGCGGCGGCGGACCTCGATCGCACCCTCGGGTCGTTGGTGGCCGCTATCGATCGTCTCAACCTCGCCGGCCGCACGACCGTCGTCCTCGTGTCCGATCACGGCATGGCATCGCTGGCGCCCGAGCGCGTCATCTGGCTCGACGACTATCTCGATATCGCGAGCGTCGAGGTCACCGAATGGGAAGGTCTGCTCGAGCTGTCACCACGAGAAAACACCCCGGATGCTCTCGAGCGCATCTACGAGCGGCTGCGACACGCGCATCCCCGGTTGCGCGTGTACAAGAGCGGTTCACTTCCAGATCACCTGCGCCATGGAACGAATGCTCGAATTCCGTCGCTCATCGGCCTGCCGGACGACGGTTGGGTCGTGACGACGCGTCAGCGGCGCCTGCAGCCGCACGACGATGGCTGGTTCCCGCAACGGGGCGCGCACGGCTTCGACACGGCGTATCAGGACATGCACGCGCTCTTCACGGCCGCCGGCCCCAAAGTGGTCAGCGGCCTCGTCGTCCCGACGATGAACAACGTGAACATCTACGAATTTCTCTGCGCAGTGGCCTCGCTCACGCCCGCGCCCAACGACGGCGACCCGTCCGTGTCGCGCGTATTCCTACGGTGACGTTTTCGGTGCGGCTGGTAGCAGCGTCAGCGTCGTCTCCGCGTGCGCCTGGACTGCGGCATCACTGAACGCGAGCGGGAACAGGTCGCCTGCGGACCACACGCTGGCGAGGTCGGAGAAATGAGGGCTGTCCGGATTCTCCGACTGCCCGGGCGCGTTCATTGCGCGAGACCCATCCCAGGAACGCGCATCAAGGGAGAGCCGAACGGGTTGGTCGTCGAGCAGACGTTCGATGGGCCCGATGTTGAACCGTCGACGGGCTGCATCCGTGACACCGAGAGGGTGCGCGAACAGCGCGCGCGTCGGTCGCCGTTCCTCCGTGCGGCCTTGACTGGACCGAGCGCGTGGAACAGAAGTGGCCGGCACAGCGGCGTCTACTGCGACAAGTGAGCGAGCCGGCAAGGTCCATTTGATCGCTGCGGCGCTGAAGACGTCGTGGCTCGCCACGCGATCGATGATGAGCGACGTCATCTCGGGTGCGGCGCCCTGGTCGAATCCCGTCCAGTTGAAGACGAAGCGCCGGTGCGCCGCGCGATCGGTCGCGATCACGATACCTTCATCCGTCGATTCCGTGTCGAAGGAGAAAGGCTCTTCGCGTCCCTTGACGGCTATCGTCCGCGTGATGGTCGCGATCACCGCCGACGTGTCGGGGATGGCACGAACCGTATGCGTCCTGGCGCCTGACGGCGCAAACGCCCACGCCACACGCTCGTTGTGTCCGGCGGCGACGCCTGGACGCCAGGGAGACGTCACGCCGACCACATTCCAGCCGGCGCCAACGAGGTGCACGAGGTAGCGTGCCGACGGGTGCTCGAAACGGACCGATGCTTCTGCGAACTCGAGGGTCGATCCGTCTGCCATCGCGTAGCCCTTTGCCAGTGGAACCATCGCCGTCGAGGCTGCAAGCTCGCGGTCGGCCGGGACCGCCCCCACTGCGCCCGACGGCACCGGAGCCGCGAGGATGGTGAAGAACGGGGGCGCTCCCGCGCGGCGGATCGAATTGGCGACCACGTCGCCCAGGCCGGATCGTGCGATGTCCTCGAGCACGCCGGCGTTTTCGACCACGGCGTCAGGACCGATTGAGGAGATCGTCCGCGGACCACGGCTCGGGGAGCCATCCCGCGAGAACGAACGGCTCCGGCGCATGCGCGCGGCCGCGGGCGACCCATGCGTTGATGCCGCGCACGAACGCGGCGCCGATGGCCTTCGCGTCGGCACCGTAGGACGCCCACTCGGCGTTCAGGTCGCCGCCGTACTGAATGCGCCGCGTCATCGCATCCCGCTCGATGAAATTCGGGCCCAGCACTTCCGACAGACGTCCCTGCGCCGCGCGGCGCCAGAGATCCATCTGGAACAAGCGGTCCTGCGCCTGCACGAATCCCTGCGCGACGAACAGATCGTTCTGCGACGTCGCGTAAATGTGAGGGACGCCCCATCGATCGCGGACGACGCGTACCGGCGCCTCCAGACCCTCGACCGTCAGCGTGCCGGTGACTTGCGCGACGAGCGGCGCCGAAGGCGACGCATCGCGACTCGCGCAACCGTGGGCAATCGAAACGACCGCCGCAAGCGCGGCCAGGATTACACTAGGTCCGGGCAGGGCCTGATGGCGATGAAAGACGGTGTGCTCGCGGAGTTCGATCACGAGATGGGGACGACGCGGAAGCTGCTGGCGCGCGTGGCGGACGACAAACTGGCCTGGAAACCGCACGAGCGCTCGATGACGATGGGCGCGCTCGCGACGCACCTCGCGCACATCCCGCACTGGGGCGACTTCATCCTGAACCACACGGCGATCGATCTTGCGGACTACCCGCCCATTCGGGAGGAGAAGAAGTCACGCGCGGAGCTGCTGGAACACTTCGACGGCAAGGTCCGCCTGGTGCGGGCGGCGCTCGACAAGACCGATGCCGAACTGATCTCGCCCTGGACGCTCCAGCGATCCGGACAGGAAATGTTCACCCTGCCCCGGATCGCCGCATTTCGTACGTTCGTGCTGTACCACTCGGTCCATCACCGCGGGCAACTGAGCGTGTACCTGCGGCTGAACAACATTCCCGTCCCGGCTATCTATGGACCAAGCGCCGACGAGCAATGACACTGATCGTAGTAGGGCCCTTCGTTGAGCCCTCAGCCCTCGAGCCCTACGGTATGACTCACCGCTGCTGCTGCGTCGACGCCGCCGGCGGCGTCACCACGGTGCCCCAGAAGCCGATCATCATCTCTTCCCACGTCTGATCGCCCCAGCGGACATCCTTCGTCGGATCCGGGTTGTACTTGTTGGCGGTCGAGTTGTCGTAATGCGCGATGACTTCGACCTTCGTGCCCTTCGGCAGCACCTTGGGTTGCGCCAGCTCGTACGTGATCTGCCAGTTGAAGTCGTATCTCGGCACGGACAGCAGGGTTTCTGACGTCCCGTCCGGGTAGTGCGCGATGTAGGTCATATCCTTGCCGCGCACGTGCATGTGCGGCGTCAGCGTCGTCAACACCGTGTCCTGCGCGATGTTCTGGACGGCTTTCACCTCGGCGTTGCCGTCGCCGGCCGGGATGACGAATCGCGGGTTGAGCGCCATGCCGCCCGCCGCGATCTTCTTCGGCGGCTCCTTGGCGAAGATGATCCCGATCTCGGTCCGGTCCACCGCCTCGGTCCCGTTCGTCGTGTAGTGCATCTGCAGGATGATGTCCTGCTTGCCGCGGATCAGCCGCGCGACGCCGGGCGGGAACACGACGCCGGGCTTGTTCGGCGTGACACCACCGATGTTGGTCGGCCCAAGCGCGCCGTTGGGACGGATATCCTCGCCGGCCGGCTGCGTGAACGCGATGACGTGGTGCACGTGCGAACGCGCGCCCGGCTTGATCTCGATCGCCTGCATCCAGCGGTCTTCGGGGAGATTCACCGGGATGCGGAGGTACTGATACTCGATGGTTCCCGTGGCCGGGATCTTGTAGTCCTCGGTCATCGTGAACACCGCGTCGGGCTTGCCAATCGTCCAGCCGTCGGCGGCGAACTGCGGACGCGCCGGCATGTCCTTCTCGTCGCCCTTCGGCGCGCCGGCGTCGATCCACGACACGATGGTCGCGACCTCGGCGTCGGAGAGACGCGGGTCGTTCTTGAAGACGCCGTGCGGCTGATCGGACCCCCACGGCGGCATCGTCCGCGCGGTCACCCGCTGTTTGATCGATCGGAGCCACGGCCGCGCGTCTTCATAGGACATCAGCGACATCGGCGCGAACATCGTCGGCCGGTGGCACTCGGCGCAGCTCTTGTAGAAGATCGGTGCGACGTCCTTCGTGAACGTCGGTGCGCCGTCAGCGGCCGACGCCGCTGCCGCGCCGCCACACAGGATCACGAACGCCGCCGCGAATATGATGCGTCTCATCGCCTATTTTCCTTGCTGTGAAGTGGAAGCCGGCTTCACCGTCGGGTACTTGATGCCCAGCTGTTCGAGATACGACTTGTACTTCGTCGGATCGTAGTAGGTACTTTTTCATCTCCGGCCGGTACTTCGCCATCATCGTCTCGTTCAGCCAGATGGCCGGCTTGTCCTCGGGGCGCATCAGCGGGATGTACTTCTTATCCTTCGTCTGGACGTTACGGAAGTACTCCCAGGCTTGTTCCACTAGTTCCGGGCGCATCATCAAATCTAACACGGTCAATGCGATGACGCGGGCGCCGTATTGAATGCCTTTGTGTGCAATTGGGGTCGCCATTGAGATGGCGTTTGCCCAGTTGTGCCCGGGACCGGCCTGAATGTTCGACGGGTAGTTCAACGTCACCGTCGGGACGTTCCACGAAATATCGCCGATGTCGTCGGAGCCGCCGCCGCGCTTGTCTTCGTCGGGAATCGACTCGCGTCCGCGCAGCGGCTGGAGCTTCGTCGAGAGGCCCGTCTCGGGCACCTTCATCTCGCGCTGCAGGGCCTTGGCGAGTTGTTGATCGGCCTCGCTCCATTCCGGGAGTCCGACCTTCTCGATGTTCGCGTACATCGTCTCCGCGACCGTCTTGTTCATGTGCGCCGGCCACGCGGAGCCGAGCACGCGCATCGAGAACTCGGTGTCGGTCATCATCGTGGCGGCCTTCGCCATGTTGTTCCCGATGTCCCAGAGCTTCTTGATCTGGTCGTAGTCGGTTTCGCGGAAGTAGTACCAGACCGACGCGTTCGGCGGGACGACGTTGGGCTGATCGCCGCCGTTCGGAATGACGTAGTGCGAACGCTGCTGCAGGCGCAGGTGCTCGCGGCGGAAGTTCCAGCCGATGTCCATCAGCTCGACGGCGTCGAGCGCCGAGCGTCCGCGCCACGGCGCGCCGGCGGCGTGGGCGCTCTCGCCTTTGAAGTTGTACTCGACCGAGACGAGACCATTGCTCATCGAGTCGCCCCAGCCGACGCCCATGTTCGCGCCGACGTGCGCGAAAAGGCAGACGTCAACATCTTTGAACGCACCCGCGCGGACGTAGTAGGCCTTGGTGCCGAGCAGTTCCTCGGCGACGCCGGGCCAGAGCTTCAGCGTCCCCTGCAGGTGCTGCTGCTCCATGATCTTCTTCACCGCAATCGCGGCGGCGAGCTGCATCGGCATCCCGGAGTTGTGACCCTCCCCGTGTCCGGGCGCGCCTTCGATGATCGGCTCGTGCCAGGCGACGCCGGGCTTCTGCGACGCCTGCGGAATGTCGTCGATGTCGGAGCCCAGCGCGATGACCGGCTTGCCGGCGCCCCACGTCGCCATCCAGGCGGTGGGAATGCCGGCGAGGTTGCGCTCGATCTTGAAGCCGTTCTTCTCGAGGATGCCGGTGAGGTACTTCGTCGTTTCGAACTCCTGGAAACCGGGCTCGGCGAAGCTGAAGACCATGTCGTTCATGCGCTGCAGGTCTTCCTTCTGGCCGTCGACTTCGAGGACCACGTCGCGCTTGTTCTGTTCGAGCTTCGGATTCGGTGGCGCGGACGGCCGGGCGGCCTGCGCCGGCGCCGCCGGCTGCTGCGCCGCGAGTGACGCCGTCGCGACCAGGATGATGAACGTCGAGTAGAGGCGAGAGGAGCGCATGCGGCCTCCAGAGGCTGAAGTAATCGTGGAATTGTAGCCCATGTATGATCAAAAGATGGACGGTTTCGAGCCGCGCGCGTCGCTCCGGAGCGGCCACCGCATGACGCTGTACGGGTGGGGAAACCCGCGGTATTTCCCGCGATTGCCGCCTCCCGCCCGCCGCCTTTTCGACGTCGCGCCGGACACCCGCGTCGCCGCCGACTGCCACTGGCAGCCGCGGCCCTGGGAGCGGCCGACATTGCTCGCGCTGCACGGCCTGAACGGATTCGAGCGACGCGCATTACATGCGCGGCCTCGCGGCGAAGGCCTTCGCCCGCGGGCTGAACGTCGTACGGCTCAACCAGCGGAACTGCGGCGGCACGGAACATCTCGCAGGCGGACTCTTTCACTCGGGTCTGACGACGGATGCGGCGCGCGTCGTGGACGAGCTCACACGCGTCGACGGAATCGGTGCCGTGGCCATCGCCGGCTACTCGCTCGGCGGCAACCTCGCGCTGAAACTTGCCGGGGAGTACGGAGACAATCCGCCGCCGGCCCTCATCGGAGTCGCGGCGGTCTCGCCGATCATCGAAATCGAGGAGTGCACGCGCGCGCTCGAGCGGCCGGAGAATTTCTTGTACGAGTGGAACTTCGTCCGCGATCTCAAGCGGCGGATGCGGACGAAGGCGCGGCTTCGTCCCGGCGCGTTCGACCTCTCAGGCCTCGACGCGATTCGGACGGTGCGCGGGTTCGACGAGGCGATTACCGCGCCGCACTTCGGCTTCCGCAACGCGTCCGACTACTACTACCGCGCGAGCGCGATGCGCGTCGTCGATCGGATCAGCGTGCCCGCGCTCATCATCGCCGCCGAAGACGATCCGTTCGTCCCGGTCCACCCGTTCCGCGATGCAAAAGTGCGACGCAATCCTCACATCGAGCTTCACATCAGCGCGCACGGCGGGCACTGCGGCTTCGTTGGAGATCGCGCGGGTGAGGACGATGGATACTGGGCGGAGAAGGAGATCGTCGATTTCGTGGCAAGAGCTGTGGAGCGCCGCGAAATGCACGAACCCAGGAAGGCAAGAATGCACCGGAGCGCGAGGCTTTAGCCGAGCGTTGACGCCATCAAGCGCCTGCGGCTATGCCGGCGAAGGCCTGGAGAGCCTGAGCGAGGCATCATCGTAAAGAACGCGGCGGGGGTGGGGCCCCGCCGCCGGTGGAAAAAGAAAGCTCAGCGCCGCCGACTCGAGCCGCCGAGAATCGACCCCAACGCCCCACGCAGGATTTCCCGCCCGACGCCTGATCCGAGTGTCCGCGCCGCGCTCTTCGCGGCCGACTGCACCAGGCCGTCGTGCTTGCCCCCGCGCGGACCGGTGGTGCCGAAGAGAACCGCCGTCAGGGTATCGCTGAGACTCGAACCGGCGGCCGCAGGCCCCGGCTGGGTCGAAGCGGCGCCACCGACCGGTGGCGCTCCCGCCGCCTCGGATTTTCCAGCCGTCCGGTTCGTCAGCTTCTCGTACGCCGACTCGCGGTCAATGGCCTGGTCGTAGCGGCCATAAACAGCTTCGTTGCTCTTCCGGCTCGCCGCGCGCTCGGCATCGGAAATCGGACCGATCTGCGAAGCCGGCGGCGCAATCCAGACGCGATCGGTGACGCTCGGGCTGCCCTTCTCGTCGAGCATGGACACGAGCGCCTCGCCGACGGCAAGTTCCGTGATCGCCGCGTTGACATCGAGCTTCGGATTGGGACGAAGCGTCTGGGCGGCGACCTTCACCGCCTTCTGGTCGAGCGGCGTGAAGGCACGCAGCGCGTGCTGGACGCGATTCCCCAGCTGACCGAGAACGGTCTGCGGGACATCGGCGGGGCTTTGCGTCGCGAAATAGACGCCGACGCCCTTGGACCGGATCAGTCGCACGACCTGCTCGATTTTTTCGACGAGCGAATCGGGCGCGTCGGTGAACAGCAGGTGCGCTTCGTCGAAGAAAAAGACAAGCTTCGGCTTTTCGGCGTCGCCAACCTCGGGCAGATGCTCGTATAGCTCGGACAGCATCCAGAGCAGAAACGTCGCGTACAACTTCGGGAACCGGATCAGCTCGTCCGCGGCGAGCACGTTGACGATCCCCTGTCCGTTTCGATCCGTCTGCATCAGATCGTCGATGTCGAGCATCGGCTCGCCGAAGAACTTCTCGCCGCCCTGCTCGTCGATTTCCAGAAGCGCGCGCTGGATGGCGCCGATCGAAGCTGAGGACACGTTGCCGTACTGTGTCTTGATGGTCGCCGCGTGGTCGCCCACGTCCTGTAGCATCGAGCGGAGGTCCTTCAAGTCGAGAATGGGGTACCCGTTGTCGTCGGCGACCTTGAAGACGATCGCCAGCACCCCCTGCTGTGTGGGATTGAGGTTGAACAGGCGGCCGAGCAGCAGCGGACCGAGGTCCGCCGTGGTGGCGCGGACCGGGAATCCCTGCTTGCCGAACACGTCCCAGAACACGACGGGGTTGGCCCGCCATTTCGGCTCGTCGTGCCCCGTGGATTTGAGGCGAGCCTTCAACTTGTCGGACGAGGCGCCCGCCTTGGCCAGACCGGAGAGATCGCCTTTGACGTCGGCGAGAAATACGGGCACACCGATGCTCGAAAAGTGATCGGTCAGTACCTGCAGAGTCACGGTCTTTCCGGTCCCTGTGGCCCCGGTGATCAGCCCGTGACGATTGGCCAGCTGAGGGAGCAACACGACCTCAGCACCCGCGGCGGATCTTCCGACGACAAACGGTTCGCTCATGTTGGTAGCCCCAGATGCTGCATCAGCAATCGGGCGAATTCGGGCCCTTTGCCGTGCTCCTCGTGTTTGAAGTAGACGAACACTTCGCGGGCGTTCTCGGTCGCGCGCGCAATCGTATCGCCCCACCGCGCCACATCGTCCGGCGTGTAACCCTCATCACGCAGCCGGAAGTATGCGTAGTCCGCGGTCACGCGCACCGGCGTGGACAGTTTCTCACTGTCGGCGACGCACAACGCAACGCCACGGGCCGACAGGCGGGAATAGATCTCCTCGTCCAGCCACGACGTGTTGCGGAACTCGAACGCCGCGGGCGCCTTCGGTGGCAGCTCCGCCAGGAAGGCGTCGAGCAGCCCGAGATCTTTCTTCAGATTGGGCGGCAACTGAAACAGCAGCGCGCCGAGCTTGTCACCGAGAGATCCCGCCACCGAACAGAACGACGCCGCCATCGAGCCGACGTTCTTCAACCGGCTGTCGTGCGTAATGCGTCGCGGCGCCTTGAGCGTCAGCTTGTAGGGTGACGGCGTCTGGGACGCCCAGCCATCGACGAGCTTCTCGGTCGGCATGCGGTAGAACGTATAGTTGATCTCGACGGTCGGAAAACGCGCGGCATAGTACGGCAGCATCTTCGCGGCGGGCAGATTCGAGGGATAGAAGCTGCCTTTCCACTCAGGGTAGTTGTAGCCCGACGTGCCGACCCAGATCATGGTGGTTGCTGGTTGGTGATTGGTCGTTGGTGGTGGGTGGTTGGTTGCGGTTGTTGGTTCCTGGTCGCTGCCAACCAATCACCAACGACCAACCACCAACAACCAACCACCAACAACCAATTATCAATTTCCTCGCCGCAGTAGACTATAGATCGATGCGCAATCCTCTCGCGTGCTTCGTCGTCATGGCCGCGCTTGTGCCCGCGTGTGCTCAGAAGTCGGACGAGCGCCGCTATCCGCTGCACGGACAGATCCTGTCGCTCGACCCGGCGCACCAGCTCGTCACGGTGAAACACGACGACATCAAGGGCTTCATGCCCGCAATGACGATGCCCTACAACGTCAGGGACATGAACGTGCTCGAGGGGATCGCCCCGGGCGACGTCGTGGACGCGACGCTGGTGGTCTTCTCGAACGGCGCCAATCTCATCGACATCAAGAAAGTCGGTACCGCGCCGCTCGAACCACCGCCCGCCGACGCACCGACGCCCAAGGCTTCTTCCGGATTCGAGCTGCTGAAGCCGGGCGAAGCGGTCCCGGATGCGTCGTTCCTCGATCAGGACGGCAGGCGCCGCCGTTTCGCGGACTTCCAGGGCTCGACCGTCGTGATGACGTTCATCTACACGAAGTGTCCGCTCCCGACGTTCTGCCCGCTCATGGATCGTCACTTCGCGGCGATCCAGAAAACGCTCAAGACGGACGCGGCGTTGTCGAAGGTGCATCTCGTTACCGTCAGTTTCGATCCCGTGACGGATACGCCGGCCGTCCTGAAGGCGCACGCGAGGACGCTCGAGGCCGACCTGTCCCGATGGACGTTTCTCACCGGCGATCGCGACGAAATCGATCGGTTCGGCGCCCGGTTCGGCGTCTCCGTGTCGCGCGCGTTGAACGACGCGCGGGACATCACGCACAACCTGCGCACCGTCGTCATCGACGCCGACGGCAAGCTGGCCAGGGTGTACACCGGCAACGAGTGGACGCCGTCGCAGATCCTCGACGACCTGAAGAGCGTTGCCCGCACGAATTGATCTCGACCTGACCGCGCGCGAGCGCAGGCTCGTGTCGCGGCTGCGCACGCCCCTGGCGGTTCAGACATGTCTGAACCGGCTGCCGTACAACCAGGAACCGCACGGCCGTGCCACGCTGCGCAGCTTCCGCGGCGTCGTCCGCCACGGGTGCGCGCACTGCCTCGAAGCGGCGCTCTTTGCGGCGGTCGTCCTCGAGCAGCACGGCTATCCGCCACTCGTCCTCAGCTTCGAGTCCATCGACGAGCTCGACCACGTCCTCTTCGCGTACCAGCACCGCGGTCGCTGGGGATCGGTCGCGCGTTCACGCGACCCTGGGCTGCATGGACGCAAGCCAGTCTTCGCGAGTCCCCGCGCCCTGGCTCTGAGTTACTTCGACCCGTACATCGACTTCACCGGGCGCATCACCGGCTACGCCGTGGTCGATCTCGCCGTCGCGATGCGGACGTACGACTGGCGACTGGCGGCCACGAACGTCTGGAAGGTTGAACGCGTGCTGCTCGGCTATCCGCACCGCGCGATCAGGTCGTCGGATCGCCGGGTCGATGCGCTGCGCGCGCGGTATCGCCGGTATCGGGCCGCGCATGGACGCAAGCCCGTGTACTACCGTGGACGCGAGCGGTGGACGGAGCTGCCCGCGGAGTTTCGGGAGTAGGGAGTAGGGTTCAGGGTGCAAGGTGCAGGGTGCTGGGTTCGTGCGGGGTGCTGGGTTCCGGGTGCTGGGTGCTGGGTGCCGGGTGCTGGGTTCCGGGTTCAGGGTGCCGCAATCAGCGTGCTACGCTCTGCTGAACCGTGGCCGCTTGGGTCTTCATCGTCCTGCTCGTCGTCGGCGTTTTTGCGTTCGACATCGGCAAGCGATGGTGGGACGAAAACGCATGGCGCCGCCGATGGCGACGCAAACCGGACGAAGACTAATCGAGGTCGAAATCCCGCATCGGCTTGGTGACCGGCTCCTCTTTGGCCTGTTTCAGCGCCTCCTCGAAGCGCCTGGACAACGCATCGCCACGAGTCTTCTCCGCGTCCACCGACTGCTGAAAAATGGCCTCGCGCTTCGCGGCCTGCTCCGCCAGGATGCGTTGCGCTTCGGACAGCTCCGGCTTGTCCCCACGCTCCGCTTCCTTGTGCGAGACGACGCGTCCGAGATTGGTGTCGATGACGAGCGTGGACTGGCAGCACGGGCACGTGACTTCGATTTCGGATTTCAGCCTGGCCATTCGGTGCCTCTCAGGTTCGCGGCTTCAATGCATCGAGACCGCCGACCGCAAAGTCCTTTTTGATCTCGATTGGCTTTCCATCGGGAAGGATCGCCGTCAGACGGAGGTCCTTGATCTGCATCTTCTTGAACTGGAATCGCTGACCCTGGCCCGCCACGAAGTTGTCGAGCGTCGTCTGAAATCGTCCCTTCGAAGGAATCGATTCGGTCCGGACACGATAGTACGTGTTCAGCCAGATCTCGACGCTGCGCCACTCCTCCGGCGACCGGTTGTCGACCGTCAGCGTGTTGCCGTCGAGCTTCAGCGGTTCGACCGGTTGCTCGGCGCAGCCGACGGCGATGGACGCCACGACGAGCGCCAGGACCAGCCGCGTCATGGGGCCATCATAGCCCAGCGAACGGCGGCGGGACGCGGGCGCCTACTCCGGTTCTTCGGCGAGCTCGAGTGAGAGCGGAACGGCGTCGATGATGCTCGGCACGGCCTGCGCAGCACGCCGCGCCTTGACGACGCGCGCTTCTCGGTAGACGCGTTCGGGGACCGGATGCAGGTCCCACGCGACGCCGATCGCGGCCATCGCGCGAATCACGTACCAGGTCGGGTCGAATTCCCACCAGTAGAAGCCGTTGCGCGCGGCACGCTGATAGCGGTGATGGTTGTTGTGCCAGCCTTCGCCGACCGCGAACACCGCGGTGAGGGGATTGTTGCGCGACTCGTCGACCGTCTCGAACCGACGGCTGCCCCACAGATGGTTGACCGTGTTGATGGCGAACGTCGCGTGCGCGAGCGTCATCGTCGGCAGACAGAAGCCCCAGACGAGCCACGGCAGCCCGCCGTACAGGAACAGGGCGATGGCGAGCGCGAGCGGCGGGACGAAGAAGTAGCGGTCGAGCCACACGATCTCGGGCACCTTGCCGTAATCGCGGAGCACGGGATTGCTGGCTTCGAGGCGATCGTACTTGGTGTCGTGCAGGAACCAGCCGATGTGGGCGTAGTACACGCCGCTCACCATCGGGCTGTGCGGATCGCCCTCGCGGTCGGCGTATTTGTGATGGTTCACGTGATGGCCCGCCCACCAGAGCGGCCCCTTCTGCATCGCCGCGGTGCCGATGAACGTCCAGATGAATCGAGCGACCCGGTTCATCTTGAACGCGCGATGCGCGAAGTACCGATGGAACGCGAGTGTGAGGCCGATCGCGCGAAGAAAATGTGAGACCGCCCACAGCGCGATGAACGCCCAGCGAAACGGGACGGCGAACACCAGCAACGCGCTGACTTGAACGAGCCAGAAAATGGAGACCTGCAGGAGGTTCGGAAGCACGATTAGATTTCCCTCAACGCGCGGGCGACCGGAATACGAGCGGCACGAATAGCCGGGAGCAGGCCGCCGACCGCCCCCATGACCGCTGAGAAAATGATGCCGCCGACGAGCAGCCCGGGCGTCACGCGAAACTTGAACGCCAGCTCGCTGAAACTGGTCATGTTCATCGCTCCGGTCGACAACCCGTTGACCGGCAACGCTAGGATGCACCCGATTACGCCGCCGACGAGCGCCAGCGCAACCGACTCGGCGAGAAACGCCGCGATGATGCGCAATCGCGAGAAGCCGAGGGCGCGCAGCGTGCCGATCTCGCGGGTGCGGTAGGCCACCGCCGCGTACATGGTGTTCATCGCGCCGAACACGGCGCCGATCGACAGGATGGACGTGACGAAGGTCGCGAAGATTCTGATGAGTCTCCCGGTGGTTGACGACTGACCTTCGTAGTACTCGCGCTCGCGGGACGGCTTGAGGTCGAGGCGCGGGTCGGCGACGACCGCCGCTTCGAACGATTCGAATGCAGAAGGATCCGCGAGCTTGACGGTCACGGACTGATAACCGTTTCGCTGAAACGCGGGCTGCATCAGATCGACGTCACCCCACACCTCGGATTCGAACGACGCATCATCGGCGGTGAAGACTCCGACCACCGTCCACGTCGCGGCGCCGAACTTCAAATCGCTGCCCATCGTGAGGCCGCCGAAGCGGTTCACCGCCTGTCGGCCGACGTTGATTTCCCGTGTGCCGGGCTCGAACTGACGTCCTTCCACGAACTTCAGCGTGTTGCGGATTTCGAAGGCGAGCGGCCCGACGCCTCGTACCGGCACGTTGGCCGGGTTGCCGTCCGACTTGCGCGGGAGTGAAATGATGACGACGAGCTCTGGCGACGCGAGTGGGTGTCCGTCGGCCGCGCGCGCCACCTGCGGCATCGCTTCGATCAGCGGCAGCTGCGGCCTCAGCACGCCGCTCACGGTTTCGGACGTCGCGCCTTTCCGCAACAGGATCGCGTTGTCGTTCGATCCGCTCGCGACAAGCGCACCGCGGAAGCCCTGCGCAATCGCCATCGTCATCACGAACACCGCGACGACCATCGCGATGCCGCCGGCCGTCATGGCCGCCGTGCCCTTGCGGACGATCATCGACCGCAGGTTGTAGGAACCGATCAGCCCCACGTCAGGCGACCCGCCTCAGCGCGTCGACGATTTTCAGCCGCGACGCCATGGTCGCCGGAATGACCGACGCCAATACCCCGATGAACGCGCTGAGCCCGAGGCCGACGAGGACGTTCGTGTTGTTGACACCGAACATCGGAATGAATCCGCCCGCGAGCCCGAGCGACTCGGCGTTGACGATCACCCGGGCGAGCAGCGCGCCGATGACGCCGCCGGCGATGGCGACCACGAAGCCCTCGCCGACGACCAGCGAGAAGATCGTCGCCGCGCGGAAACCGAGCGTCCGCATCACCGCAATCTCGGTCGTCCGCTCGCGGACCGACATCGCCATCGTATTGCCGGCCACGAACAGCGTGGTGATCACGACTGCGAGCGCGACGCTACCGAGCAGCAGGTTCAGGTTGCCAAGCATCGACGCGAACTGCGCCGAAAACGCCTGCTCGGTGTCGGTCTTGGTCTCGTAGGCCGAGTTCGCGAACTGCTGATCGATTGCGAGAGCGGTCTTCACGGCCTGGTCGGGGTTCGACACGCGCGTGACGAACCACCCGATCTGCCCCTTCGGCGTCGATCGCTCGTCCGCGTACTTCCAGTGGAACATCATGCTCTGGTTGTCGACGGCGCTGCTGCCCGCGCGATAAATGCCCCGGATCGTGAACTCGTAATCCTGGCTTCCATACACGGGTATGCCCGGCTGGATGACGAGCCTGTCACCCAGCTTGAATCCATACTTCTTCGCGAGGCCCTCGCCGACGATGCAGCCGGTCCGATCTTCCACGAATGCGCGCTTATCCTCGTCGGTGAGGATGATTTCCGGATACATGCGCAGGTAGCTCACCGGATCGACGGCGAACTGGCCGAAGAAGTTCTTCGGATCCTTGTAGACTCCGCCAAACCAGCTCGCCCACGTCACATCCTCCACGCCGGGCGTCGACCGGATCGTCTGCTCGTGCGAGGTCGGCATCGAGAAGATCATCGACGTCGAACGGACGGTCACGACGCGGGTTGCCGAGCTCGCAGCCGACACCGAGGCGAAGCCGTCGAGCACCGCGCGGAGCGAGGCAAAGAGGAACACCGCGAGCGCCACGCTCAGGACCGTCAACGTGGTCCGGCGCTTGTTCCGCCGGACGCTTTTCAGCACGAGGCTGATGAACTTCATCGCATCACCCCACCGCGACCGGCTGTTGTTGCGAGAGCGTCCCCTTTTCGAGGTGCAGGACGCGGGACGCGCGTTCCGCCGCGTGCGGATCGTGCGTCACCATGACGATCGTCTTCTTGTACTCGCGATTCAGGCGCTGCAGCAGCGTGAGCACTTCCGCACCCGCCTTCGCGTCGAGGTCGCCCGTCGGCTCGTCCGCGAGCAGGAGCGTCGGATCGGTCACGACCGCGCGCGCGATCGCCACGCGCTGCTCCTGCCCGCCCGACAGCTGCCGGGGATAGTGGGCGGCGCGGTCGGTGAGCCCCACGATCCCGAGGGCGGTCATCACGTGGTCGCGACGCTGCTTCTTCGAGAGGTTCGTGAGCAGGAGCGGCAGCTCGACGTTCTCGAACGCCGTCAGCACGGGAATGAGGTTGTACAGCTGGAAGATGAACCCGATGTGCCGCGCGCGCCATGCCGCGAGCCCGCCTTCCGACAGCCGGCCGATCTCGGTGTTCCCGATCGTGATGGTCCCGCGCGTCGGCTGGTCGATGCCGGCGAGCAGGTTCAGGAGCGTCGACTTGCCCGACCCGGACGGTCCCATGAGCGCGAGAAACTCGCCTTCCGCCACGGAGATCGTCACGCGATCGAGCACGCCGAGCTCTTCGGCGTCGCGCCGATAGGTCTTTGTGACGTCCCGCAACTCGATGAGCGACATGTCACTTTCCTTTGATGCGCACCAGTGCCTGATTGGCCAGTCCCGGCGGCGGCGCCAGAACCACCGTCTCTCCTGGCAGAACGCCGCTGGCGACTTCCACCTGGTCGAGCCTTTCGCGCCCGAGCGTCACGGGACGGCGCGTCGCCGTCGACTCGCGGACGATCCAGACGGCCGACTGGCCGTTCTGCGCCACGACCGCGCGCTTGGGAACGAGGAGCGTCGGCGCGCGGGTGGCGCCGGGCGCGCCGCGGGTCTCGGCCACCGTAGCGGCGCGCGGTTCCTGAAACGTCACGCTCGCGGTCATCTCCGGTTTCACGTGGACGTCGGCGTCCAGGATGCTCACCCGCACTTCGACGATCGCCTTCGCGCGATCCGCAGACGGAAAGATCTGACGGAGGCGCCCCCGATACGACTTGTCCTGGTAGGCCTGCAGCTTGACTTCGGCGGGCATCGCGCCCGCAAGCTTGGCGACGCTGTTCTCGCTGACCTCCGTCTGGACCTCGAGTTCGCCGAGATCCGCGATGGTCGCGATGGCGCCGCCTTCGCGCGACGCCTGGCCGGCCACACCGAACGGCGAGACGGTCTCGCCGACTTCCGCGCGCTTCTTGATGACGACGCCATCGAATGGCGCGCGTACATTGGTGTTCTCGAGGGCCTCCTCGGCGACGCGAACGCGGGCATGCGCCGTGGCGATGGCTGCCTGGGCGGACGCGACCCGTGCGGCAGACACGGCGGACGCCGCCTCGGCGCCGGTCAGTGCCGCGGTCGTCGTGATCCCGTCCTTTGCGAGCGCACGCTGTCGTTCGACGTTCCGGACATCTTCATCCTTCGCGGCGATCATCTGGACGAGCATGGTCTCAGCTTCGTTCACCGCCCGGCGCGCCGCCTCGAGCTGCGCCTCGATGTCCGCGTGCTCGAGCTGGGCGATGACGCTGCCGCGGCGCACTCGTGTGCCCTCTTCGAAGGCGATCGACGCCAGCCGGCCGCCGGTCTTGACCCCGACCTCGCTGCTGTGGCGCGCGACGACGTAGCCGGTCGCGACGAGCACTGGCAACGATGCCGGCTGTCCGGCGGTCTGCACCGCCTGGCTGACCGTCGCGACGTCCACTTCCGGCGCCCGACGCTCGGCAACGAACGCCCGCGCGGACGGGTAGGCGGCGGCCCCCGCCGCCAGCAGTGCCAGCATGACAGCCCATGGCAGCCATCGACGACGAGGCGCGGCGTCGCGGTCGATCCGCAGGCGCGAAAGATCGCTCGACGGAGAATCGGAGTGAATTGTCACGGGTAGACAGTACCGACCGACAATCGCCGTTCGCAGACCTGGTCAGGTCCGCGAGTGTTCAGCCCTCTTCTTCGAACTCTTCTTCCTCAGGCGGACCGAGGCGCGTGGACGGACGCAGCGCCTCGCGGTAGTCGTAGAGCGGAAGGTCGCGCACGTGCAGCGAGAGCGAACATGCCGGCGACTTCTCGTCGATCACGACGGTGACCGGACTGCCCTCCACGCCGTCGCGAAAAGCCAGACGGCAGCCGCAGGCGAGTCGCGCGTGAGTGAACCCCTTCATTGGCGCTCCGATCATACCACGCGCTAGACGCCGAGCAGGCCTTTGATCATCCCCTCGAACGAGGACTTGGACGCCAGGCCCGCGTGCTTCAAGCACACCTTGCCGTCGCGCGAGATGATCGCCGTCACGGGAATCCCGAACATCGGACCGTACGCGTCCTGCACATCGTCGTGGTCGAGCCCCTGCAGGACGAGATAGTTCATCTTCATCGTATCGACGTAGGGCTTGAGCTTCGCGAGCGTGTCGTCGACCGAGACCCCGATGACCTGCAGGCCGTCCTTGCCGTACTTGTTCTGAAATTCGATGAACCACGGTATCTCGACTTTGCACGGCCCGCACCAGGTCGCCCAGAAGTCGAGCAGGATCACCTTGCCCTTGAAGGACGACAGCTTCACGTCTTTGTTGGTGAGATCCTTCAGCGTGAAATTCAGGTTCGCCGGTTTGGCGTTTGCGGGACACGAGCTCGTCTCGACGCCGCCCGCCGCGGTGGCGGACGCCCCCACGGCATCGAAATGCGGCCACGGCAGATCGGCGTTCAGCGTCAGCAGAGCGAGCGCGAGCGCGCTCACGGCCGCAATGACCCAGCGAATCGTTGTCGTCATCGGCAGTCCTCGACCGCGCACTCCTGCGCGCGGGTCATTTCAGCGACGCCTGCATCATGGACGCGAGCCGCTCCACTTCCTGCTGCGGCTGCTTCGTCACCAGCACGAACGTACGCTTGCCGTCACACCAGATGGCGGCGCGGTGGCCCAGGACCTGCACCATTTCCGCCGCACGTCCCGTCTCCGGCAGCATAAAGAGCGACACCGGCTCGCCGGAACGTCGGTACATGATGTGCGCGATCTTGCCCTCGCCGTAGATGCACGGGCGCGATCCGACGAGTTCCAGCCCCGCGTTTGGGGCTTCAGGCAGACGCATCTTCCAACCGAATCCGGTCAGCATCGAACTCTCGACGGCAGACGGGTCGTCGTGCGTGTGCAGGATGCCGTTCAGCACCGAGCACTTGAGATGATCGGCGGCGAGTTCGGCCGCCATGACGTGCGTCGACGATACGGTCAGCCGATACAGGAACGCGGCGCCAACGATGAGCACGAGGGAGGCCGCAAACGCGAGAGGGGCAAGCCGGCTGCGAAAGGATCGCGCCGGCGGCTGAAGGGACTGAATCTGCGGCGCGCGCGACGCGATGTCGGGAAATGCGATCACCGCCGGCCGTGAGACCTGATCGCCGCTCGAGGCCTGTGTCTGCCCGCGCATCTGCTGCGCACACCGCGAATGGAGCGCGCGTGGCGCGCAGGTCTGGTTCAGGCCGACACGGCGCGCGCGGATGAGATCGTGTACGGCGCGTTCGGCCGTCACGCGCGCATGACAGGGCGGACAGGCCTGGACGTGCCGCTCGACCAGTTCGCGCGCGGTGTCCGACAACTGGTCGTCCACATAGGGGGTGACCAGCGGATCGATGGTGGCGCAATCAGACATTGACGGACCGGGCATGGTTCAGCTGCTCGAAGAGAAGATGTCGGCCGCGCGAAATGCGCGACATGACGGTGCCGACGGGGATGGACAGCATTTCCGCGATTTCCGCGTACGAAAACTCTTCCACGTCCCGTAACCAGACCGCCTGACGAAACGCGTCGGGCAGGGCGTCGATGGCGGCCTGAAGTTCGGGCGCCATCGTCTGACGGAGGAGAAGGCTTTCGGGGGTCTCGATGGCTCGGTCGGGCGCCGGCAGCTCGGACAGGCGCTCGACGATGACGCTGTCGACCGACACCGTGTCACGCGCGCGGTCCCGAATCCGGTTGCGAGCCGTATTGTGGAGGATGGTGAACAACCAGGCCCTCAAGTTCGTGCCCGGCTTGAAGCTGTCGGCCGCGCGAAACGCCTTGAGATACGTCTCCTGGACGAGATCCTCGGCATCCGCCGGCACGCGCGTCAGCCGCAACGCCGTGCGATACAAACTGTCAAGTGACGCCAGCGCTTCGGCTTCGAACGCGGGCGATCCTTGTGGTAAACCCTGGCTGCGCGGCATTTATTCCCTGGCGCCGGCCGGCGACACCCGGTTGGCGTTTCTTGAGTATAACGTTGTCGCCCGCAGGGGTCGGCTCGCGGCGTCGTCTGAGGACAATAGGCCCGCCGATTCCGTAAATGAGCCGAGCACAGGGTTTGCAGGCGGCTCGGCGTCAACAGTAAGATCGCGGCGAAGTTAACCTCCATAAGGATAGCCTATGCGCCCCCGCGTGCTGCTGCCGTCCCCCCGTTCGATCGCCCGTCTGATGGGCGCCGCGGCACTCGTCGCGCTGCAGGCTGCTGTGGCCGTCGCGCAGACGCCCTACATCCCTTACTTCGGCAAGAACAACGTTCACTACGACACGTTCAACTGGCAGATCTACACGACCGACCACTTCGAGATCTACTTCTATCCCGAGGTGCAGCCCCATCTCGAACGCATCGCGAGCTACGCCGAGAGCGCGTACCAACAAATCAGCGCGGACCTCAAGCACGACCTCTCGTTCAAGGTTCAGCTGATCATCTTCAAGACGCACAGTGAGTTCGAGCAGGAGAACATCGAGCCGGGCGCCGGCCAGGAAGGCGTCGGCGCTTTCGCGGAGCCGTTTCGCCAGCGCATCGTCGCGCCGATTGACGACCCGCCGGATCGCCTCTACGGCCTGATCGTTCACGAACTGACGCACCAGTTCGAGTTCGACATCATTCCCCAGACGCTCATCCGCCGCAGCGTGCCGCTCTGGGTGAACGAAGGCCTCTCCGATTACGAGCGCGGGCAATGGGAACCGCTCGACCTCATGGTGGTCCGCGACGCGGCGATTGCCGACATCGTGCCCAAGATGAGCCAGCTCGAAGGGTACGGGACAGTCGGGGCCGTCGCGGTTGATCTACAACCTCGGGCACGCCGTGTTCGAATTCATCGAAGCGAAGTACGGCAAGGAAGGGATCCGTCAGTTCCTCTTCGCGTTGCGCAAGAGCGTCATCGGCGGCGGCGAAGACGCCTACGAGGAAGCGCTGAAGCTGAAGAAGGAAGAGTTCGACGAAGCCTTCGAGCGCTACTTGAAGGAGCGCTTCAAGCCGTTCCGCGACAAGGAGCGTCCGGCGGACTACGGTCGCGACCTGTCGCCGAACCCGGAGAAGACCAATTTCGCGCAGGCCCTGTCGATCGCGCCGTCGCCGTCGGGCGACCTCATCGCCGTCGTCACGGCCAATCGCAAAGACTACGAGCTCGACATCATCCTGGTCTCGGCGAAGGACGGATCGGTCGTCCGCAACCTGACGAGCGGATTCGACAAGGACATGGGCTTCGACCACCTCGTGCAAATGGGAGTCGACCAGGCTGCGAACGCGTGGATGGGATGGTCACCCAAGGGCGACCGGCTCGCCTATTTCGTGCGGACCGAGAAAGAACGGACGCTCGTCATCCAGAACGTGCTGACGCGCAAGATCGAGCTCAGGATTCCGCTGAAGTCGGTGGATGAGCCCGAGTCGCCGGCGTTCTCGCCCGACGGGCGGTTCGTCGCCTTCGACGCGCTGCGCGGCGCGATCGGCGACATCTTCACGGTCAACCTCGACACGAAGGAAGTCGTCAACCTGACGAACGACGCGTTCGGCGACCGGGCGCCAAGCTACTCGCCTGACGGCAAATTCATCGTCTACACGGCGCGCGTGAGCGGCAACGACAAGCTGTTCCGCCTCGATCTCGACACGAAGAAGAAGACGCAGATCACCTTCGGCACGCAGGACGAGACGGGCGTGCAGTTCATCGACGACCACACGATCGTGTTCGCGTCGACGGCGACCGATCCGGCCGTTCCCCTCGAGCCCGAAGTGGCGCGCAACGGCAACATCTTCAACGTGTGGACGCTCGACCTGAACAACGGCGAATTGCGGCAGTACACCGACGCGGTGGGCGGCAACTGGTCGCCCGTCGTCCTGAACGACAGCAAGACGAACCGCATCGCTTTCGTCAGCTACTTCAAGAACGAGTACACGATCCGCACGCTCGAGCGGAAGGAGCCGCTGCACACGGCCGCCTCGTCCGACTTCGGCGCGCCGGGCCCGATCATCGACTTCCAGGCGCCGCTGCAGCACACGCTCGTGCAGTCCAACGTCCGGAAGAAGGGCGCCTTCGAGAAGATGTTCCTCGAGGGCCGTCCGCCGATCAACGTCGGCGTCACGAGCAACGGCGACATCTTCGGCGGCACGGCCGTCACCTTCGGCGACGTGCTCGGCGACAAGCAGGTCAACATCTTCGCCGCCTCAATCTCGCAGTATCGAACGCTCGCGGTGAGCTACGTCAACCTGGGGCGGCGCTTCCAGTACGCGCTGCAGGGGTATTCGCAGACGGAGTTCTTCTACGGTTCACTCGGCGGCGTTTTCTACGATCCATCCTACGCGCCATTCATCGATCGCGACCTGGCGACGGCGACGCGCACGATGCGCGGTGGCAGCGCCACCGGCATCTATCCGCTCGATCGCTATCGCCGCCTGCAGGTGTCGGGCGGCGTCGTGAACCTGAACGAGGAGTACAACGATCCGCTGCTGCAGCAGCAGGCCGAGGAGTACCAGAAACAGGTCTACGGCCAGCCGGTGTTCCGCAACGGCACGCTGATACCGCTTGGCGTCGAGTTCATCCAGGAGACGACTATTTTCCGCGAATTCGGTCCGCTCGCCGGCAACACGATGCGGCTCTCGTACAGCATCGCGCCGAAAATCGGGGAACTGCTCTCACGACAGACCTTCGACGCCGAGCTGCGCCACTACCTGCGCCTCGGCGGCACGGGTCTCCTGGCGACGCGCATTCGCGCGTTCAAGAGCACCGGCGACTTTCCAGACTTCCTGTACTTCGGCGGTAACGGCGATCTGCGCGGCTACGATTACCTGCAGTTCGCCGGGCAGAACACTGTCTACGCCAACGCCGAGCTCCGCTTCCCGCTCATCGAGGCCGCGCTGACGCCCATCGGGGTCATCGGCGGCGTTCGCGGCGTGTTCTATGCAGGCATTGGCGGCGCGTGGTTCGACAACCAGCCGTCCCAGGCGTCAGACAGCTGCACCGGCGGTGGCGGGTACAGCTTTGCCACGAACAGGACCGAAATCTGCCGGGCCGTCGTCGGTTACATCGCGGACGCTGCGGGCAATCCGATCCTCGGCCCGGATGGTCAGCCCCAGCTCACCTATGGCCCGCCGCAAACCATCAGTGGATTCCGGCTGAAGGACGGGCGCGCGTCGTACGGCCTCGGACTCGAGACCTTCGCCCTTGGCTTCCCGATCCACTTCGACTGGTCGTGGCGGACGACGTTCAGCCGTCAGTGGGAAGACATCGCGTTTGCGGGCGCCGGCGCGGCCGAAGGCAAGAGCGGCAGCCAGTGGTTCCGCACGCCGCGCTTCGCGATCTGGATTGGCTACGACTTCTAAGCGGTAGGCGCGTCGAGCTTTCGCTTCAACCGCGCCGCACGTCGGCTCGCGGCGGCGTCACACACCCGTCGGTCCTCGTCGGAGTCGACGAGCAACGGCGGAACGCGCAGACGTCCGCCGTCACGGTCGATCGCGACGAACGTCAGAAACGCGCGGCTCGTCCGTTGTTGCTTCCCGGTCAACGTTTCTTCCGAGAAGACATCGACCTGCACTTCGAGCGAGGTCGTGAACACGCACGTGACCTTCGCCTTCAGGATGATCAGGTCGCCGACCTTGATCGGATGGAGGAACTGCAGATCGTCGACCGCCGCCGTCACGAGCAGCGTTCGGGTGTGCCGATGGCACGCGATGGCGCCGGCGATGTCGATGAGGTGCATCACCGTCCCGCCCAGAATGAAGCCGAGCGGGTTGGCGTCGTTCGGCAGCACGACCTGCACCATCTCGGTGGCGGAGTCGGCCGCACGCTTTGGCGTCAGGTCCACTTGGCGCAGGGGAAATGCATTCCTGCATTTCGCGAAATCAGCGAAGCGCCTAGGTCACGTTCTTCAGTCGGAGCACCGATCGATCGAGGTCGATGCCGACGCGGTACTTGCTCAGGAACTTGTGTCCGACAATGCCGCCCAGCTGGAAGCCCAAGAGCGCGCTGGGCGCGTTGAGGTTCAGCACGACGACCGGGAAGTTGTGGTACAGAATCGTGTCGAACGCCAGTTCGAGGCCTGGCATCAGAAACGCGTCGTCGTCCCAGCCGGACGTGCCGTAGACCTTGAGCGCGATCCGACGGCCGGTCTGCGGTTTATTGAGCGCGGTGGCGGTCGCCTGGCTGATCGAAATGACCTCCCCGCCCGTGTCGACGACGAAGTTCACCTTGTGGCCGCCGTCGATCATGCCACTGACCGTGGCAAGCCGGTGCAGGCGCAGCGGCAGCTCGAAATCCCTGGGTTCGTCCGGCAGCTTCTTCCCGAACGTGAGCTTGTGGGTCTTGTAGTCGATGACCATCGAATAGCCGAGGGCCAGCGGCGACAGCGCCTCGGTTTCCTTCACGGGGATATCGCGCAGCGGCGGATTCTTGATGAGGCACGGGACGTTGCGCAGCTTCAACGATCCGACCTCGAGCGAATCCATCCGCGCCAGCTGCAGCCCGCGCAGGCCCACGCGGCCGACACCAGCGCTGAGCGTGTAGGTGACCGGCGTGATGCCGAGCCGCTGAGCCGTCTGACGCGTGATGACGGTGTTTTCCGAGCCCGTGTCGATCACGAAGTCCTGGGCCGAGGCATCGTTCACCTTCGCGCGCACGACCACCTTTTCGTTGACGAGCCGGAAATCGACGGTATAGAGGACCTCGTCCGCCCCGGCTTCGGTCTCGAACGGCACGCGCTGGCCGAACGAACGCAGGAAGCGGATCTCGGCACGCGACCAGTCCGCCTTCTCGCTGTGGTCCTTGTTCGGAAGCAGGTTGACGTAGTTCGAATACGCGACCGCCGCCTCTTCGTACTTGTGCATGCGCTCGTAGATCGATCCCACCGTATGGTGGATCTCGAGATCGCGCGGCGACAGGCGGAGCGCGGTCTGCGCTTCGGTCATGGCCGCGTCGAGCTTCGAACGCGCGGCCAGCGAACGCGCCATCCCGTGATGGCCGCGCGCGAGTTCAGGCGCCGCCGCCAGCGCCTCCGTGTAGCTGTTTTCGGCTTCCTGGAACAGGCCCGAGGCCCAGAGTGCGTCGCCGTACAGCGACGTGGATTCAGGTCCCGTCGGGTCCTGCTGGTGAAGCTTCTCGGCCTCCTGGCGTGCGGTGTCGAATTCGGCCACGCGAAGGGCTGACGCAATCACGCCGACGCGCGGACGACGCACCGAGTCAGCCGACGCGGTTTTCAGCGCGAGACGATACGCATCGAGCGAGTCGAGATAACGGCCCTCCGAGTAGAGCAGATCACCGAGCTGCAGCTGAATCTCTGACGACTGCGAGCTCGGCGTGTCCTCCGCCCGCATGACGAAAGGCGCCCCGGCGACGATCGTCACTACCGCGGCAACCCGGAAGGGACCCTTCATCTCACGCCCCACTTTCAAGATCCGCGCCGAACGACGATGCCCGTGAATGCTGCCGTGCGACCGACGCACGGTTACGGAAAAGGAAAATCAGTGCGTGTATTGTTCAATCGCCACGCCGTCGTACATCTGGTCCACCCGGAGAATCTGCGTCTCCCGGCTGTAGCTTCCGAGCTCGTAGTCCTCACTCATGATGAGCGCCTTGATTGGCTTGGTCGGGCAGACCTCGGCACACAGCCCGCAGAAGCTGCATCGTGACAGATTGAAGTCGAAGTAGTCGAGGACTTTGATCTTCGTTCCCGGTTCCCGGTGCCCGCCGAGCGCGATCAAATCGTCAGGACACGCCTTCGCGCACTGGTCGCAGACGATGCACGTCTGAGCGCCGGTGCCAGGCTCGGTTTGCAGGCGAAGAACGCCGCGAAAGCGCGGCGCCGTCGGCCGGCGCTCCGCGGGGTACTGAAAGGTGAACGCCGGCTGCGGCGTGTATTTGAGGGTGACCCAGAGGCCTTTCAGCAGGTCCACCAGGAAAATCGTCTTGAGAAGCTTGATCATTCGCCTACGACCTTTCGCCGATCACGATCGGTTCGGAGCCGCCGAGCGGAATGATCCGATCCTTCCGAAGCACGGTCCCCTCTTTTCGAATCTTGTCCTGCAGGCGCATCAGCCCATACAGCAGCGCCTCGGGGCGTGGTGGGCAGCCCGACACATACACGTCGACGGGCACGACCTTGTCGACGCCCTGCAGGACGCTGTAGGTCGGGAACGGGCCGCCGGCGTTCGAGCAACTGCCCATGGAGATGACCCACTTCGGTTCCGGCATCTGGTCGTACAGGCGCCGGAGCACCGGGGCCATCTTCTTCGTGACCGTGCCGGCGACGATCATCAAGTCCGACTGGCGCGGGGACGCGCGGAAGACTTCGGCGCCAAAACGCGCGATATCGAACCGCGACGCCGAGGCCGCCATCATCTCGATTGCGCAGCACGCCAGCCCGAAACCCATCGGCCATATCGACGATTCGCGGGCCCAGTTCAGCACCCGGTCGATCGACGTCGTGATGAAGTTGTCCTCGAAACGGTGATCGATGAGACCCATTCAGTAGACTCTCCGGGCGGCGCGCCGAACGCACCTTTTTTAGTCGGTCGTGCGATAGTAATCCGCGTTCTGTCGTATGAAGCCGGCCCACTGCGTCGGCGTCTCGTCGAGCGAGAAGATTGCGTCCACCGGGCAGGCGGGCACGCACGCGCCGCAGTCGATGCATTCGTCGGGATGAATATAGAGCATCGACGCGGCTGCGTAGCCCGCTTCGTCCTTGCGCGGGTGGATGCAGTCCACGGGACACACGTCCACGCAGGCCGTATCCTTGGTCCCCACACAGGGCTCGCAAATGATATACGCCATCACATTGATATTACTAGTGTTGTCGGAAATATCGGAACCCGCGCCCGCAACCGGCTGCGATCCAGCGCTCGCCCGACTCTTGCTGCCGGTCCGGCCGCGTCTCGGCACCTACGAAGTCTGCGCCACACACGACTTACCGGGGCTCGCGCTGTCGCGCGAAGGGTTTCGAACCGCCGAACCCCGGCACCTCGAGGTTCTCGACGTCCTGGGAACGGCCGGGGCATTCGATCGCGCCCGCATGGTTCAGCTGTACGGTGGCCGACGGGTCGACGTGCGACGCGGATGGCGAATCGTGGATGGCCGATTCGAATCAATGACGGAGCTGTCGCCATACCCCGATGCGTCGCTCAGGGCCTTGCACGAAGGGTCGCTCGTCATCCGCTGGACGGTGACCCTCACGCCCGGCCACGCGCGGCGGCACGGGCTACCGCTTGTCGACCCTGATCGCGATATCGCCCTTCACGACGTCCAGCGACATCACCGGATCACCCGACCCGATCGTGGCTTCGCCAAAGCGCGGGCCGAAGCCGTCGCGCATCGCGAGCGGGATGTCGGAACTGACGGCACCGTTGAACGTCAGGGCAAGAATGCGCGCGCTCGCCGGCGGTCGCGCGAAGCGGACGCGGATCGGGCCGTTGAAGACGCGCAGGCGCATCATCCCTCCTGCGGTGAGGGCCGAGTCGCGCACGTCGACGCTGCCGATCCCGCTCTCGAGCCGAACGCGTCCCGCGACCGCGCTGGCTTCGACGGCTCCGCGGCGCAGATCGACATCGCAGCCTTTCGTCAGCGCCGACACACGGACTCGGCCCTCGAAGACACGCACCGCTTCCAGCAACGCGTCGGTCGGCACTCTCATCGTGATCTCCGATTTCAACCGCGCGTCGCGTCCGCCCTCGATCTGCACGACGGCAACGTGGACGCCGTCCGCCGCGGAGTCGATGACGACTGGGAAGCGTGTGAAATCGGCCGGCTGCGGCGCATGCCTCACGATTTCAATCGCGACGTCCGGCCGATTGGATCCAACGATGGTGACATCGGCGATCGTGGCATCGATCCGGATGGCGCGCCCAGCCGGCAGCGCCACGGTGCGTGACAGGCGATCGACGGCATCCGCAGCCGAGCTGCCGCGCACGGCGCAGGCGAGCAGAATCAGCGCCGTACACGCCGGAGTTCGCGTCACCCGCAGATTATAATTTGACGGTCTGCATGCGAATCCGAAAGGCTGGCGTTCGTGCCAGATGTTCGTGTGGCGTAGCCGTGCTCGTCCTGTTCGGCGGCCCGGCCACGACTTGGGCGCACGCCCAGGCGGGCGCATCGTGGGCCGGGCTCGCACCGGAGCCCATCAGTCTCGCCGACGGGCACGTCACGATCGGTGGCGACGTCTCCGCGACCTTCGGTTCAGACGATCCCGGCTTCTTCAACTACACCGACTACGAACACTCCGCACTGCGGATGCTGCGCATCAACCTCACCGCCGCAGTGAGGGCCAACGATCATCTCGCGCTGCTCGGCGAACTGCAGACCGAGAACTTCGACGGTGTCCAGCCGTACGCGTTGTACCTGCGCATCAGGCCGTGGACCGCGCGCGACGTGGACATCCAGGCCGGGCGGATTCCGCCCACCTTCGGGGCGTTCTCGAGGCGCTCGTACGTGACGGACAATCCATTGATTGGATATCCGCTGGCGTATCAGTACCTGTCATCGCTGCGTCCGGACTCGTTGCCCGCAACCGCCGACGAGCTGCTGCAGAAAAAGAGCTTCGGCTGGCTGGTGAAGTATTCGGTCGGCAGTGAGACCCTCGACCATGGCGTGCCCGTCGTCACCGCTCTCAGATGGGACACCGGTGTCCAGGTCCATGCCTCGGTCTTCCAACACCGGACGCTCAGCATGACGGCGTCGGTCACGACCGGAACGGTGTCCAATCCCCTGTTCCATGACGACAACGGCGGCAAGCAGTTCGCGGGTCGCGTGGAGTGGCGGCCGACGCCGGGCCTCAACCTCGGCGCCTCGGCGGCTCACGGAGAATTCGTCAGCACTGCGGCGGCCAACGCGGCGCTGGCGGTCGCGCGTCAGGAGACGATGTCCGGCTTCGTGCAGAACGCGTGGGGCGTAGACGCCGAGTACTCGCGGGACTATTTCCTCATTCGGTCCGAAGTCATCGGCAGCGCGTGGCGCGTGCCGTTCGCCAGCGAGCCGGCGCGTCACGATCCGCTGGACTCCATGTCCGCGTTCGTCGAAGGCCGGTACAAGATCAAGCCCGGACTGTATGCCGCGGCCCGGTTCGATCACCTTGGATTCGGGACGATCACGGGGGCGACGACGTCGGGATCGTGGGATGCGCCGGTGACGCGAATCGAAGTGGGGGCCGGATATTCGCTGTTTCGGAATCTCCTGCTCAAAGGTGCGTACCAGCACGACACGCGGGACGGCGGTCGGCTCACGCCGAGTGCGAATCTCGTGGCCACGCAGGTGGTGTTTTGGTTCTGACGCCGATCTCCTGTCGCGCGGGGATCCGGGCGCTCGTCGTCGCGTCCGCGATCGCCGTGCTGCTCGTCGTCTCGCCGCACCCGTCGGCGGTCGGAGCGGCGCGGACGGGGTCCATTCGGGGGCGCGTGGATCTGCGTCGGATTCCCGCACCGGCGCCTCGCCGCCCGGGTGTGTCCGATCTCGGTATGCCGGCGCCACGCGACCTGCCCGATCTTCTGCGCTCGGTCGTCTACCTCGAGTCGGCGCCACGCGGGGCGTTCGAAACCAATGACGGCGGACGGGCGGTGATGGATCAGCGCAACGAGACCTTCGTGCCGCACGTCCTCGCGATCATGACGGGCACGACGGTAGACTTTCCCAACTCCGACCCGATCTATCACAACGTCTTCTCGCTCTCGAAGACCAGCCGGTTCGATCTCGGTCGCTATGCCGCCGGGCGGTCCAAATCCATCCGCTTCGACAAGCCGGGCATCGTCCGCGTCTTCTGCGACATCCACTCGCACATGAACGCCTACATCCTCGTGTTCAGCCATCCGTTCTTCGCGCTCACGCGCGCCGACGGACGATACGGGATCGACAACGTGCCGGCCGGCACCTATAGCGTGATTGCGTGGAACGAGGGCACGGCCTCCGAGCCGTTCTCCGTCACGGTCCCCGACGGCGGCGTCGCCGAGCAGGATTTCACGCTCAAATGAGAATCCTCTCGTCGTTGCGGAGCCGCATCTTCCTCGCGAGCGCCCTGCTCGCCATGCTCTGCATCGGCGTGGCGATCTACCTGGTCAGCCAGCGCGTCACCGAGGAAGCCGAAAAGACGCTCGAGCGCGAGATGGGCGCCACGGCGGCCCAGGTCGATCACCTCCGCGTCGAGCGGGCGCGGATGTTCACGCTGATGGCGCGCCTCATCGCCGACCTGCCCAAGTTGAAAGCCGGGATCGACACGAACGATCCGCTGACGTTGAAGTCCATCGCCGGTGACTATCAGGCCAAGCTCAACGCCAACCTCGTCCTCGTCACCAACAAGAACGGCGAGGTGCTCTATGCGGCGGGCGGATCACCACGCGCCGCGGCGATCGCCGCCAATCAGCCGGCGATTCGCGAAGCACTCGGCGGCCACGACAGCGTCAGCCTGCTGCCGCAGCCGAATGGCATCCTGCAGATCATCACCGTCCCGGTGACGCTCGAACTGCCGCGCCACGAGGTGCTCGGCACGCTCAGCGCCGGCTTCCTGCTGGACAACACGCTCGCCGCCGAGCTGAAGCAGATCACCGGCAGCGACATCGCTTTCGGCATGGACGGGCAGGTGCTTGCGGCAACGTTGCCGCGCGATCAGTACGAGGCGCTGGGCAGCCGGCTGCGGACCGTGTCGATTACGCGGGTGGAGGTCGGTGGCGAGGAGTACATGGCGCTTCCGCGTCCGCTCTCGATCGTGAAGGAGGACGCGACCCCGGCGGCCGCGGGACCCGTCGCGTTGATTCTGCGATCGCGCACCGAGCAGCTCAAGTCGCTGCAGGCCATTCACACCGGTCTGTTCGTGACCGGCGTCGTCGCGGTGCTGCTCGCGATCGGCCTGAGCTTCGGCGTCGCCAGCACGATCGCGCGGCCGCTCGCCGCCATCACGGACGTGATGCGCGAGGTGGCCGCCACCGGCGACTTGACCAAGAAGATCGCGCTGCGTCATCGCAATCGGTGGGATGACGACGACGCGCGACTGCTGGCCAGCACGTTCAACACGCTCACGGATTCGATCGCGCGTTTTCAGCGGGAGATGTCGCAGCGGGAGCGGCTGACCTCGCTCGGACGGCTGTCGACGGTCATCGCGCACGAAGTGCGCAACCCGCTGATGATCATCAAGGCGTCACTGCACACGCTGGGCCAGTCGAGCGTGGATGCGGCGACGGTCAAGGACGCGCTCCGCGATATCGACGATGAAGTCGCGCGCCTGAATCAGGTCGTGAACGAAGTCCTGGATTTTGCCCGGCCGATCCGGTTCGATCTCACGCACGCCGACATCAACGCGCTGTGCCGCGACGCCGCCGCCGCGGCGCGCGCGTCCGGTCCGGGACCCGACGTCGATCTGAACCTCGACACCACTCTCGGCCCCGTGACGACGGACGCCGAGCGCCTGCGAATGGCGTTGGTCAACCTGATGGTCAACGCGCGCCATGCCGTGGACGGCCGCAATCCGTCGCCCGTGGTCTGTGCGAGTCACGCCTCGGGGCGACGGGTGTGCATCGAGATCCAGGATCGCGGCGCGGGCATTTCGGCGGACGCCCTGTCCCACATCTTCGATCCTTACTTCACGACCAAACGCGGCGGAACTGGACTCGGCCTCCCCATTGCGAAGAACATCATCGAGGGCCTCGGCGGCACGATCGCCGTCTCGAGCGCTCTCGGACACGGCACCGACGTGCGCATCGAGCTCCCCATCGACGGCGCGGCGGGCCCGCCCTGACGCCTCCCCATGACACATCGCGGTTCGATTCTGCTGATCGACGACGAAGAAAAAATTCTGAAGACGCTGGGGCGGGCGTTGCGTGACGCAGGCCACGGCGTGACGGAGACGACCTCCGCCCGGCAGGGCCAGCGCCTGCTCGCGGAGCGGACGTTCGACGTGCTGCTCGTGGACAACGTCATGCCCGAGCTGACCGGGCTCGATCTGATTCGGGAATTCGTGGCCGCCGTGCCCGAGCAGGAGCGGCCGCAGATTCTGATGATGACCGCGCACGCGACGGTGGAGAGCGCGATCGAGGCGATGAAGCTCGGCGCGCTCGATTATCTGCAGAAGCCGTTCGAGATCGACGAGCTGCTGGTGGTCGTCCGGCGCGCCCTCGACCACCAGCGGCTGCGCACCGATTACCGGTACCTCGTCAGCGAACGGGACGAACACTTCGATCACTACGGCATCATCGGCCGCAGCCGCGCGATGCAGGAAGTCATCCGCCGTGCGGAACTCGTCGCCGAGACCAAGAGCACCGTCCTCATCACCGGCGAGACGGGCACCGGCAAGGAGCTCGTCGCCCGCGCCATCCACGATCGGAGCGCGCAGCGCGACATGCCGCTCATCAAGGTGAACTGCGCCGCGATTCCCGAAACGCTGCTCGAGTCCGAGCTCTTCGGCCACGTGCGGGGCGCGTTCACCGGCGCGACCGCGACCAAGAAGGGCAAGTTCGCGCTCGCCGACGGCGGCACCATCTTCCTCGACGAGATCGGCACGATGAATCCGACGCTGCAGTCGAAGCTGCTGCGCGTCCTGCAGGAACGCGAGATCGAGCCGCTCGGATCCGAGCGGACCGAGCGCATCGACGTGCGGGTCATCGCGGCCACCAATCGTGACCTCAGGCAGATGGTCGCCGACGGCAAATTCCAGGAAGATCTCTTCTACCGGCTCAACGTGATCCCGATCGAGATTCCTCCCCTCCGCGATCGGCGTGACGACATCCCCGCGCTCGTCGAGCACTTCGTGAGCAAGCACGCCCAGCGGACCGGCCGTCGGATCGAGCGGCTGGGAGACGACGTGCTGGCAGGTCTTCAGCAGTACGACTGGCCCGGCAACGTCCGGGAACTGGAGAACACGATCGAGCGGGCGGTCGTGCTCGCCCCGGGGCCCGCTATCACGGCACAGGCCATCTCGGTGATCGGTGCGGCGACGCAGCAGACGACAGGGCTGCCCTCGCTTCGCCTGCGACAGAACATCGAATGGGTCGAGCGCGAGACGATTCGGCGGGCGCTCGAGAACGCAGGTGGCGTCAAGAAGGATGCCGCGGAGCTGATGGGCATCAGCCAGCGCGCGCTGTCCTACTACCTGGCGAAGTACAGACTGGAGTCGTGATCGTGGGGACACGTCGAAGCAGTGCCGGCGCCGCAATCGGCATCGTGATGACGGCACTCGCGACACTGCAGACCGCCTGCGGGAGCTCCAACAACATGCAGCCCTCGCCGGCAACGTGCAACACACCGTCCACGTCCACGACGATTGTCATCAGCGGCGGCGCGGCGTGTCCCCAGGACATCACCGTGGCGCGCGGTTCTCAGGTCACCATGGTGAATCAGGACACCGTCGCCCACGAGATGTATTCCGATCCCCATCCCGAGCACACGGACTGCCCGGAGCTGAACCAGATCGGACATCTCGAACCCGGCCAGAGCCACGCGTCCGGCAATCTGGTCACCGCGCGCACGTGCGGTTTCCACGATCACCTGAGGCCGGACGTCGCGGCGCTAAAGGGGCGGATTACGATTCAGTAGGGGTCAGTGCTTGATTTCCGAGCTGCCGTCCGGCAGCCGCTCGCGATGGGCGGTGTGGCATCCCAGGCAGGTCCCGTTGACGGCCCGCGCGGCGGTCGCGATACCATCGTCGTTCTTGGCCTTGGCCGCCGCTTCCAGATCGGCGGATGCTTTCGCTCCGGCCTTCGAGAATCCGATCGCGTCGTCGGCCTTGCGCGACGTCCAGAATGCTTCGGTGTCGGCGAAGAGTTTCTTGAGGGCGGCAGCATCGGCGGCGATGCCGTCATAATCCTTGGCCTGCACGTGCCCGCGCAGCGCCTGCGCGGCGGTGTTCGTGTCCTTCATCAGCGTCACGTACGATTCCGGCGGCTTCTCCGCCCCGAGCAGGGTGACGACGCCCAGGGCCGCAACGGCCAGCGTCGTCGAGACATACACGCGCATTCGACTGCCTCCTGGGCGGCATTCTAGCGCATGGCTGCGAGCCGGACGCGCTGGAAGCATCTGAAGTAGAAGTAGCCCAGATCGATTTCTCCGCGCTTCGCGGAAAAGGACGCGGCGTTCTGGATGTGATGGTGGTTGTTGTGGAGGCTCTCTCCGCACGTCACGATCGCCCACGCGTTTCCCGGAAGATTCGTCGAGTGATCGGGCGTTTCGAAATTCCGATAGCCCCACCAATGACCGAGGCCGTTGACGACGCCGGCGGCAAAGAACGGAATCCACGCCATCTCGACGATCCACATCACCGCTCCGGCGGAGCCGAAGATCAGAAGATTGGTGACGAGTGTGACGGTCGGGCCCATCAGGCTGAGCGGCTGGTAGAGACGACGCTCGACCCAGTCGTCCGGCGTGCCCTTGCCGTACTGGGCGCAGATCGCGTGGTTGTGCGCCGCCGTGTGATAAAGCTGCGTGCCGAGCAAGACCACCCGCCAGATGCCGTAGACGATCGGACTGTGCGGATCCTGCTCGGTGTCGACGTGCGCGTGATGGCAGCGATGCACGGCGACCCACTCGCGCGTCGGCATCGCCGTCCGGAGCCACAGCCACGCGCGCATGAAATGTGCAACCGCAGGATGAAACGCGATGCTCCGATGCGTCTGACAGCGATGGAGATAGAGCGTGACTGACGCCGTGGTGATGTGCGTATCGAGGATCGTGGCGAGCGCGTAGAACCAGGCCGGCGCACCGGCAAGAAGTGCGTGGGCGTTGAGCCATTCAATCATGACGTCGCGAGGCTCATCACAGTTCGGCCCAGCGGCGGAGAAGGTTGTGATAGACGCCAGTCAGCTGCACCGCCGACGGATGATCCGCCACATCCCGGTTGATCTGCTGGATGGCGCTGTCGAGATCGAACAGCATCGTCCGTTCGCCGTCGTCGCGGATGAGACTCTGGATCCAGAAGAAGGCCGCGACCCGCGCGCCTCGCGTGACCGGCGTCACATGGTGCAGGCTCGTCGACGGGTACAGCACCATATGGCCGGCGGGCAGTTTCACGCTGTGAACGCCGTAAGTGTCCTCGATGATCAGCTCTCCCCCGTCGTACTCGCCGGGCTCGCTGAAGAACAGCGTCGCCGAGAGATCGGTCCGGATGCGCTGGCTCGTGCCGCTCACGTGGCGGATGGCGTTGTCGACGTGGCTGCCGAACGTGTGGCCGCTCTGGTAGCGATTGAACAGCGGCGGAAAGACGCGGAGCGGCAGCGCGGCGGACGTGAAGCGTGGATTGGATTCGAGCGCACCGAGGATCAGGTCGCCCAGTTCGCGGCCACCGGATGGTGTTCGGGCAGCTGCAGGTTGTCCTTTACGCGACCGGACTGATACCCGGCGGTGATGCGGCCGTCGATCCAGGACGCCTGGTCGAGTTTCTGCCGCGCGTGCGTCGCCTGTTCCAGCGTCAGTACGGCGGGGATGTGCACCAACACGTCGTCCTCGGATCCGAAGGTCGGCCAGCGCCGGTGGGGTTGGCAGGCGAGACTCAGCGCCTAAAATGAGATTGAGTCTCAATTTCACTTTGACAGCATAAGCCGAGTCGACGCCTCGGTCAAGGACACGCGGCGGCTATCTGGACGCCGCTCCGGTCGCGCGCGTGATGATGGCGATGCCCCAGGGGCCCTGGCCGACGGTGATGCGCTGGCGGACCTGCATCGAGGTCACGTCGATGACCGACACGTCGTTCCCCGGCCCGTTTGCCGTGTAGAGCGTCGAGCCGTCCTTCGAAATCGCGATGCCCCACGGCCTGACGCCGGCTTCGACTGAGCCGACCACCGTATCGGTCGACGTGTTCACCGCCAGCACCAACTTGCTGCGCCCGGTGGAGACATACACGTGCTTGCCGTCTGCAGCGGCGACAGTGCCCATCGGGCGCATGCCGGTGTCGAGCGTGATCGTTTTCAGCACCCGCATTTTCGGCACGTCGATGACGGTCAGGGTGCCGCCGTTCTCCGAGGGCACGTACGCCTTCGAACCGTCGGGCAGGAACGCCACGGATCGGGGACGCGGGCCGACTTTGACGGATCGCGGCGTTCGTTTGGTTTTCAGATCGATGACGTAGACGGCACCGTCCTCTTCCGACGTGACCCACACGCGGCCGTTCACCGGCTCGACGGACACGCCCTCCGGCTCTCCGCCCGTTTTGAAGGTTTCCACAACCTTACCCGTCTCCACGTCGACCACGCTCGCCCGCGCCGCGTCCTCGTTCGCGACGTAGACCTGCTGACCATCGGGGCTGAGCGCCACCTGCTCCGGGTCGGTGCCGCTCGGCAGCACCTTGAGGAGCTTGCCTTCCTGCAGGTCCACGACGCCGATGCCATCGGCGCTCCTGTCGGGCGGCGGGAGCGTCTTCTCGTCAACGCCGGGCGGCGCGGCCGGCGACCCGCTGAGCGCGACGTAGAGGCGCGTGCCGTCGGCGCTTGCCGCCAGCCCTCGCGGACGCTTGCCGAGCGGAATCGTCGTGACGATCTTCAGCGTGGCGGCGTCAATCACCGTCAGATCGCCCGAGGCCTCATTGGTGACATACAGCCCGACGTCGGGCATTTTCGGCGGCGCCGCCGGCGCCGCCGGTTGTGTCGCCGCCGGTGGCGGCTGGCCCGGTCCGCAACCGGCGGTCGGCGCAAGGGCAAGGCCTGCCATCAGCGCGAGTGTGCAGCGTGTCATGTCGTCATCTCCGCGCCAGTTGAGCCAGGGCTACGAGCCGCGGCGATGCCACAACCATCGAGTCGTCGTCATCGGATGCGGACACGTAGGTCGTCAACGGCGCACTGGCGTGAAAGTATTTCTTGTACGCGGCGATCCAGTCGGCGGCGATGTCACGTTGGGCGACCGATAGCTCCAGCCGACCCTCGCACACCATCCGGGGCAGCAAACGCTCGAGGTCGTCCTTGACGCGGGCGTTCCACATGCGGGAGCCGTAGCGCTCGGGCCAGAGATTCTCGCGATCGCTCGCGCCGCCGAGCTCGGGCGTAATCAAGTAATCGAGCTCGTAGTCGCCAGGCGGGATGTGTTCCATGCCGTACGCGCGCAGAACGGCCTGGCGAACGGCGGGTGCAATCGTCCGGTCGGGTCGAGGCCCGCTGCCGCACAAGTCGGTGGCCGTTGTGCGTTGAACCGAGCCTGGTGTCAGCGCGGCGTCCGGCAGCATGTCGGATACGGTGCGCGACGACACGGTTTCGGGAATCAGCCACGAGCCGGCATGCGAAAACTGGCGGACCAGCGCGCTCGTGGCAATCAGGGCTGTAATGGCGAGCACGGCGACTTCTGTCACGAACTGACCCGGTCTCTCGCCGACTCGACCCGCTTCGTCCCGCGCGGCCGCCGACAGTCGCGCGCGCAGACGCGCTCGAAGCGCGGCACACTCAGCGGAGTCCGCGTCCGGAGCGGTCAACGTCCGGAAGGTCTGCGACGCACTCGACAGCGCGCGAAGCCGCGCGGCGCAGCGCGCGCACGTTGCCAGATGGTGGTCGATGTTCGCGCGTCGGCGTGCCGTCAGTTCAGCGTCCACGAGGCGCGTGAGCGCCCGATCAGATGGATGCCGGAAAGGATGCCACATCGGATCACCCTCGGTCCGCGTTCACGAATCGACTCATCGACCGCGCCAGCGATTTCGCGACGCCACCGAGCGAAAGGCCCAGCGTCCTGGCGATGTCGCGGTAGCGCAGGCCTTCGGCGCGCAAGAACAGACACTGGCGGTCGCGTGCCGAGAGCGCGCGAAACACCGACCGCACGCGACGGGCACGCTCCGCCAGCGCGAGGCGAACCTCGGGATTCGGGGCCGGGTCGATGGGCGCGTCGGCATTCTCGAGGGCGGATTGCCGGCGTCGTCCACGCCGCTGCCGGAGCGCGAGGTTGTGCGCGACCTTGAACAACCAACCTCTCAGATTGGTTTGTGGTCGCCCCAGCCGCAGGTGGTAATAGAGCGACAGGAAGGCTTCCTGTACGACGTCTTGGGTTTCGTCGGCCCTCAGGCCGAACGAACTCAGATAGCGAAGGAGCGACGGGGCGGTGCTGTCGAAGAGCGCCAGCACCTGCTGTTCAATCGTAGCATCCGCGGACTCGATCTCGCCGTGGGCGATGAGTGGCAGACCAAGGGTGGAATCGGATTTCGCGGTCATTGATCGGGCGTGCAGATGGATTTTACACGGTCGGGGTGCCTGAAAATAACCGTGAACAGAACGCCGAGTCGTGGAATGTACTGACAATGGCGCGTCGGATCCGTGTCTGGACCCTCGTCGTGTGTATCAGCCTGCCTGGCGCCGCGTTCGGCCAATCGTCCCAAACGCCTCCGCGAACCGACGTGCACGTGGACGTCATCGGCGCCACGCCCCTTCCCGGCATCGAGCTGCGCCTCGAGGACATCCCATCGCCGGTGCAGCTGGCAACCGATGAGGACATCCTCCGGAGCGGCGCGCAGGACCTTGCGGACTTCCTGAACCGGCGGATGAACGGGGTCTATGTCAACGAGGTCCAGGGCAATCCGTTCCAGCCCGACGTCAACTATCGCGGCTACACGGCATCGCCACTCCTCGGCACTCCGCAGGGCCTTTCGGTGTTCATGGACGGCGTCCGCCTGAATCAACCGTTTGGGGAGGTTGTCAGCTGGGACCTCATTCCCAGGCTGGCGATCGCCTCCACGATCCTGATGCCTGGGTCGAACCCGCTTTTTGGCCTCAACACCCTCGGTGGCGCGATCGCGATCCAGACCAAGACCGGCCGGACAAATCCGGGCACGACCGCTGAAGCGACCGTTGGAAGTGCGAGGCGGCGGATGGTGACGTTCGAGAACGGCGGCGCCATCCAGAACGGCATCGACTGGTATCTCACGGCCAACCTGTTCGGCGACGACGGATGGCGCGAGCGCTCGCCGTCAGGCGTCCGGCAGGTATTCGGCAAGGTCGGCTGGCTGAGCGCGAAAGCCGACCTCAGCGTGTCCGGTGCGTACGCGAACACCTCACTGACGGGCAACGGCCTGCAGGATTTTCGCTTTCTCGACGGGAACTACTCGAGCGTCTACACATCACCGGACACGACCGACAACCAGTCGTTCATGCTCAACGTCGCGGTCCGGCGAAGCCCCCGGAACGGCCTGCTGTATTCGGGCAACGCCTACTACCGGAACATCCACACGGCCACGTTCAACGGCGACATCAACGAGGACTCGCTGGATCAGTCGCTGTATCAGCCCAACGCGGCCGAGCGTGCCGCGCTCTCCGCCGCAGGATATACGGGGTTTCCGACGAGCGGCGAGAATGCGACCAACACACCGTTTCCCTACTGGCGCTGTATCGGCAACGCGCTTCTTCGCGACGGGCCGGCCGAGACGTGCAACGGTCTGTTGAATGCGACAGGGACCGTGCAACACAATGCCGGCGCGTCGGGTCAGGTGACGGTGATCGGGACCGCGCGCGTCCATCACCAGTTCACAGCGGGCGCCGCGCTCGATGGCAGCGGCGTCACGTTCAGCCAGGGCACGGAGCTCGGCTACCTGAATCCCGACCGCACCGTGACCGGCGTCAATGCGTTCGGCGACGGGGTGACCGGCGGCACCGTCGATGGCGAACCTTACGACACACGGGTGGATCTAGACGGCCGCATTCTCATCTGGAGTCTTTACGCGACGGACACGATGGCCGCCGGGAAGAACTGGCGGATCACGCTCTCCGGCCGGTTCAATCGGGAGTCCATCAGCAACCGCGATCGCATACAGCCCGGTGGCGGGCCCGGTTCGCTCGACGCCGACGAAGCGTTCGCGCGGTTCAATCCGGCCGCCGGCGTCACGTTCAGCCCGTCACGCCGCGCGAATCTCTATGCGGGCTACGGCGAGGGCAACCGTGCGCCAACGTCGATCGAGATCGGCTGCGCCGATCCGAACCAGCCCTGCAAGCTGCCCAACGCGATGGCCGGCGATCCGCCCCTGCAGCAGGTCGTCACTCGAACGTTCGAAGCCGGCGCTCGCGGCGGCGCATCCGACGCCAGGACGTTCAGCTGGAATGCGGGCGTGTTCGTCGCTGCGAACCACCAGGACATCCTCTTCGTCTCGTCGTCGCAAACCGGATTCGGCTACTTCAAAAACTTCGGCGCGACCCGTCGCGCGGGCGTCGAGATTGGCTCGAGCGGACACATCGGCCGCGCACGCGTCGGCGCAGGCTACACGTTCCTGGCGGCAACGTATCAGAGCGCCGAGACCGTCAACGGCTCGGGCAACAGCACGAACGACGTTGCACAATCGGGAGCGAGAGGGCTCGAAGGCACCATCGACATCGAACCTGGAGATCGCATGCCGATGGTTCCGCGCCACACGATGAAAGCGTATGCGGACGTGGACGTCACGTCGAGGCTGGCGCTCGATCTGGATCTCGTCGCCGTGTCCAGCTCGTACGCGCGCGGAAACGAGAACAACCGGCATCAGCCCGACGGCAACTATTACTTGGGCGCCGGCACGTCGCCCGGCTACGGCATCGTCAATCTCGGGGGGCGATACCGGGTCGTGCGCTGGCTTGAGATCATCGGGCAGCTGAACAACGTGTTCGACACCCACTACTACACCGCTGCGCAGCTCGGTCCGTCGGGCTTCACGTCGCAGGGGAACTTCATCGCGCGTCCGCTGCCCGCGGTGAACGGCGAATTCCCAATCCAGCACACGACCTTTTACACGCCGGGCGCGCCCCGTCTCTTCTGGCTCGGCACCCGCTTCAAGTTCTAGCCGAAATGCAGAGATAATCGACCATGAAATCCCTCAGCATTCTGTTCCTGGCGACCGTCGCGGGCCTGACGGGAACGGTCATCCGCGCGCAGCGGCCACCCGACGCCAAACGGACGTTCACGTCACCCGCCGACTACGTCAGCGACGTGTCTGCCACACCGGCGACGACGAGCGAACTGCGCGACCTGGTCGATCGATTCAGCCAAGATCGAGCCGCGATTCAGCGCTTCTACACGATGCAGGGGTCGACGACCCGGCGTGATCGGCTGCGAACCTTCTACGACGCGTGGCTCGCGAAACTGCCCGCGGTCCGGTTCGACGGGGTCTCGCTCGAAGGCAGGGTCGACTACGTGCTGCTGCGCAACCGGATCGAGTACGAGCGCTCGCTGCTCGGTCGGGAAGAGCGGGTTCGGCGCGAGACCGGTGAACTCGTGCCGTTCTACGACGACATCGCGCAACTGCAGGAGGACCGCCAGCGGCTCGTGTTCGTCGACGCGGATGCGGCGTTGGCGTCAGTGCGCAGCGTGGCGGCCAAAGTCGAAGCGGCTCGCGCACGCGTGGCGGGCGGCTCGAGCGCCCCGCCGGCCGTGGCCGTACGAGCGGCCGAGCAGGTGGATGCCCTGAACGCGGCGCTCGCGCAGTGGTTCGCGTTCTACAACGGCTACGATCCGAGGTTCACGGCGGCGGTTCCCGGCCCTTATCAATCGCTGAAGGCCACGCTGACGGATTATGCTGCGTTGCTGCGCGAGAAAATCGCGGGCCTGCCGCGCGGCGCCGGACAGCTGGCAACCGACGGCGGCGGCCGTGGCGGTCGCGGCGGCGCCGCCGCGCCACCGACGCGTGCGAGCGAAGGACCGATCGTCGGCGATCCAATCGGCCGAGAAGGTCTGCTCGAAGACCTGCGCGGCGAGATGATCGCCTACACGCCGGAGCAACTCATCGAGATCGGCAACCGTGAGTACGCCTGGTGCGAAGCCGAGATGAAGAAGGCGTCGCACGACATGGGGTTTGGCGACGACTGGATGAAAGCGCTCGAGAAGGTCAAGAACATCTACGTACCCCGCGGCGAACAGCCCCAGCTCGTTCGGAATCTCGCCCTCGAGGCCATCGCGTTCATCAAGCAGCACGACCTCGTCACGGTCCCACCGCTCGCGCTCGATCAGTGGCGCATGACGATGATGCCGGAGGCGAATCAGCGCGTGAATCCTTTTTTCCTCGGCGGAGAAACCATTCAGGTTTCGTATCCGACGAACACGATGTCCGAGGAAGACACGCAGATGGTGATGCGCGGCAATGGTCCGCACTTCTCGCGCGCGACCGTCTTCCACGAGCTGATTCCGGGCCACTCGCTCCAGGGGTTCATGGCGGCGCGCTACAACCCGCAGCGTCAGCTGTTCACGACGCCGTTTCTGGTCGAGGGTTGGGCGCTCTACTGGGAATTCATCATGTGGGACCACGGGTTTCCTCGCGGCCCCGAAGATCGGATCGGGATGCTCTTCTGGCGTATGCATCGCGCCGCGCGAATCATCTTCTCCCTCAACTTCCACCTCGGACGATGGACGCCGCAGCAATGTGTGGATTTCCTGGTCAACCGTGTCGGTCACGAGCGCTTCACGGCCGAAGGCGAGGTGCGTCGATCGTTCAACGGCTCCTACTCGCCGCTCTACCAGGTCGGCTACATGATGGGCGCGCTGCAGATCCGGTCGCTGATGCACGAGCTCGTCGATTCGAAACGCATGACATTGAAAGCTTTCGACGACGCGTTCCTACATGAGGGTCAGATGCCGATCGAAATGATGCGGGTGGCGCTCGCGAAGCTGCCGTTGGCCCGCGACTACTCGGCACAGTGGAAGTACTACGGGGACGTCCCCGACGCGAAGCCGTAGCGAAGCGGGTGACGCTGACTGCCCGGGTTCGCGGATTGAACTGGGCAACGCTCTGGGCTTATAGTGCGGAAGTTGGAGTGATGAGGCTCATCAGGCAGCACCTGTTCGCGTTGGCGCTGGCGTGGCTCGTGTGCCAGGCCGGCTCGCTGACCGCGTTCGTCCCGCAGGATTGCTGTCCCGCGCATCACCAGCCCGCGGAAGCTGCGAAAGACTGTCACGAGAACACGCCTTCGAGCGATCAGTGCCCGATGCATCAGGTCGACGGCAAGCCGTGCCCGATGCACAGTGGCGCACAGAGCCAGGAACGTCCGTGCTCAATGCGCGGTACGTGCAACGCGCCGGCTGCCGCGCTCGCGACGCTGTTCTCGATTCCGGGAATCCTGGTCGATCAATCACCCGCCCCGGTCGTTGATCAGGTGTCGGCTCTCGTCATGACCGAGGGCGTCTCGGCCAGTCTGTTCACTCCGCTCGACACACCGCCTCCCCGCTCCTAACCGGCGAACGCGAACGGGCGGTTGACGCCTGTTTCTTCCATCGTTCGCCCCGCGTGAAGACTCAACCCACACGCTGAGGAGTTTTTGCTCGCGCCTGCGCATTAGCAAGCGCGCCGCTCAATATTCGGGGAGAAGAGTCCATGAGGTCGCGTTTCATCAGTCGGATCATTTGCGCCGCTCTGTGCGCCGGCATGATTGCCGGCACGGCGGCGGCGCAGGAAACGGTCAACACCGCCAGCGTCAGCGGGCGTGTGACCGATCCCCAGAGCATGGTCGTGCCCGGGGCACAGGTCGTCGCCCGGCAGACCGACACGAACGTCGTCCGGGAGACTGTCACCGACACGGAAGGCCGCTTTCGTTTTCCCTATCTCAGAATCGGCCCGTACCAGATCAAAGTCAGCTTGCCGGGCTTCAACGACGCGATGCGGGGACTGACACTCACTGTGGGTTCGGCCTTCGAGTTGCCGTTCACCCTCTCGATCGGCGCCGTGAACGCCGACGTGACCGTCAACGGTGAAGCGACTGTGCTCGAGACGGCACGAAGCCAGATCGCAGGCACCGTGTCGCAGGCTGAAGTGCAGAACCTGCCGATGAACGGTCGGAACTTTCTCGACCTGGCCCTGCTCGTGCCAGGCGCCTCGCCAACGAATACGGCGAGCACGCAGCTGTTCGCCGAGACATCGGCGGTTTCCGGGAATGGCCTGTCGATCAGCAGCCAGCGAAACTTCTCCAACAACTTCATCGTCGATGGGCTCTCGGCGAACGACGATGCGGCCGGATTGAGCGGGATTCCGTATGGTGTCGACGCCGTCGAACAGTTTCAAGTGGTCACATCAGGCGGACAAGCGGAGCTCGGGCGCGCGCTCGGCGGGTACGTCAATGTCGTCACCAAGAGCGGCACGAATGTGCTCCGCGGCAACGCGTATGGCTATTTCAGGGACGACGCCCTCAACGGAGCGAACGCCCTGACCGGCACGACACTGCCGATGCACCAGAACCAGTACGGCGCGAGCCTGGGCGGGCCCGTCGTGCACAACCGCACGTTCTATTTCTCGAACTTCGAGCAGCGTCAGCTTGATCAATCCGGGCTGACGACCATTACGACGCCGGATGTGGCCGTCATCAACGCCAGGCTGGCCGCCGCGAAATATCCTGGCTCGCCGGTCGAAACGGGCGTCTATCCCAATCCGGTCGACAGCACGAACTTCCTCGGCAAGATCGACCATCAGATTAGCAGCCGCGACCAGCTGGTCGTGCGGTACGCCTTCTATGGTGTGACGTCGTCCAACTCGCGCGGCGCGGGCGCGCTGGCTGCCCCGTCGGCATCCGCGGGGCTCGACAACATCGATCAGGCTGTGGGAATCAGCAACACGTGGGTGCTGTCGCCACGGACGGTGAACGAGACCCGCGCGCAGTACACCTACAGCGACTTGAAGGCCCCGCCGACCGACCCCGTCGGTCCGGCCGTCAGTGTGTCCGGCGTCGCCATGTTCGGGACGCTCTCGGGAAGCCCGACACGGCGGACCAACACGCTGTACCAGGTTGTCGATAACCTGTCGCATCAGGCCGGAGCGCATGCGCTCAGAGCGGGCGCCGATTTTCTTTTCAACGACGACGGCATCACGTATCCCAGGGCCGTCCGCGGCAGTTACGGGTTTTCGTCGTTGGGCAACTTCCTCACCGGCGTGTACAACAACGCGGGGTTCACGCAGACGTTCGGGGACTCGATGGTGTCGCAAACGAACCCAAACCTCGGCGTCTACGTGCAGGATGAATGGAAAATCAGTTCGCGGCTGACCCTCAACGCGGGGTTGCGCTACGATTTGCAGTTCCTGCAAACGATCAACACCGACACCAACAATCTCTCCCCGAGGGTCGGCGTCGTGTGGTCGCCGTCGGACACGTCGAAGACCCTCGTGCGCGCCAGCGCCGGAGTGTTCTTTGATCGCGTCCCGCTGAGGGCGCTGGCCAACGCGCTCCTCTCGGCCGGCAACACGACCGACCTCAGCAACCTTCGCCAGATCGCCGTGAGCCTGTCGCCGACGCAGGCGGGAGCGCCGGTGTTCCCCAACATTCTAAGCGCACCGGTACCGTCGGTTACGCTGCCAAATCTGACGACTATGGACCGCAGCATGCAGGAAGCGCGATCGCGCCAGGCGGGCGTCGAGATCGAGCGTCAGCTCGGCTCGCGAAATACCGTGAGCGTCGGCTATCAATACCTGCGCGGCCAGGACTTGATCATTGCCATCAATCAAAACGTTCCGTCGTGTGTGGCCTCGGGCACCAACAACGGGTGTCGTCCGAACCCGAACTACGCCAACAACAGCCAGTATTCGTCCGAAGCGGATTCGACGTATCACGCCCTTCAGCTGTCGTTCGTGCAGCGGCCAATGTCGTGGGGCTACTACCGGGTCAGCTACACGCTGTCCAAAGCCATGAACAACGTCGGCGAGTTCTTCTTTTCGCAACCGATCGATCCGTTCGACTTGTCGAAGGACTGGGGACGCTCCGACGACGACCAGCGGCACCGCCTGGTCATCAACGGAGCGGTCAACTCACCGATGGGACCGGCGCAGACCACGTGGGAGCGGCTCAGTCATGGATTTCAATTGAGCGCGATGCTTCAGGCGTACTCGGCGCTTCCGTTCAACATCGTCTCAGGCGTCACAACGGTGCAGGGAACCACCGGGCGGCCCATCGTCAACGGCCAGTACATCCCGAGAAATGCCGGGGAGCTCTCGCCGTTCTTCACGTGGAGCCTGCGCGTCAGCCGCGATTTCAGGGTCGGACCGCGCGCGTCGATCCAGGCGCTCGTCGAAGCCTTCAACATCACCAACTACACGAACGTCGTGACGGTGAACAACACCTTCGGCACCGGTGCGTATCCGATCAATCCGTCGCCGAAGTTTGGCGAGGTGACCGCGGTCGGGGATCCGCGGTCGTTCCAACTGGGTGTGCGAGTGCGGTTCTGACGCTCGCCTGAAGCCTTTGCGCTTCTTTAGCCGAGCGGCAGCCTGACGACCCGGATCGACGACAACGACGACGATCCGCTCGTCCACGTGACGAGGATTGCGTCGTTCGCGACTGCGATCGCCGGATAGACCGATGGACCCTCGGTTGATGGCAGTGTCTCCCGCCGAAACGCGATACGGCCGTTCGGATCGGGACGGCCGCGTCCAATCGCGATCCGTCGCGTCCCGTCTCCGGACTCGTCCCACGCGGCGATCAGCTGTCCGTCCCCGAGCGCGACGAGCCGCGGATGATGCGGAATGCCTTCGGTCCGAATTCGTTCGCGCGCGCTGAACGTTGAACCATTGGCCGATGTCGCGTAGAAGATACCGATCGTCTGATCGTTCTTCTCACCCGGCACGAGCGTCGGCCAGACGAGATGTATGCGAGCCTTCGGATCGACGGCCATGCTCGGGCCATCATCCGGACATCCCTCGAGGACCCATTGGTCCTCGCTGACCCTCACCGGTTCGGAAAATGCACGCCCGCCATCGCGCGACATGGCGAACGCCATGTCGCGGAGGTTGCCGGAGTAGACGTGACGCCAGGCTGCGTAGATCCTTCCGCCCGGCTCGCTCACCAGCGCGGTCTTGCAGCAATAGCAGACCCCACCCGTGATCGCGCGCGGAGGCAGCGAGCCGTCAAGCGAGCCGACAAACAGCTTCGACTTCTGCGCCATCGCGACGCCGTCCATCTTCTGGCCGCCGCCGTGCTCGTGATGAGCGACGGCCATCGTTGAATCCGACGCGAGCTCGCGGTGATCCAGCCACGCGACGTTGACGCGGCCGGACGGCTCGACGCTAACCGCCTGCCATCCTCGATTGCCGGCTTCATCCGTGCCGGGCACGATCTGCGATCGACCAAACGAACGACCGCCGTCGTCGGAGCGCGCCTGCAGCAGGCGGGTGCCCCGACGGCCTTTCGTCGTCCAGACGACGGCGATGGCGGGTTCGTGACCCGCACGTCGCACGAGACCCACTTGCGGCGGCTGTTCGCCGTTGAGGCGGGCGTCGCCGTCAACGTCGTTGACCCGGACGGGCGCGCCGAACACGCGACCGCCATCGCGACTGCTGGCCGCGAACACATCGGTCGCGCCGTCGGGAGACGAGGCGCCCCAGACGATGGCCACGAATGATCCGTCCGCGGCGACAGATGGCGTGGCGCTCGTGCGGCCCGGAATCGACAGCGACACGTCGCCGTCGGCACGGACGAACGCGGTGACGAGGACCGATTGGAAGCACAACGATTGACACAAACCGGCCTGGCCGCATTGACTCCTCTGTCAACAAACTGGGGATTCAGGACACGACCGCCCGCGAGCGCATTCGCGGCGCGGTGACGTGAGGGCTGGTTGACGGCTACAGGCGTGGAGGCGGTGCTTCCGGGACGGCGGACCCACGGCTCGTCTGGCTGCGTTCAGGTGGCAGCGGGGCACCAACGTCGAAAGGCATTACGACCGTCGTGACCTTCGCGACCATCGCAGGACCGACGACTATCGAAACGAGCACGAAATCCGCGCCATGGAAGGCGCTGCGCATCTTGCATGTACGATCACCATCGACCGGATGGTGCATCGGACAGGTCTGTCCGGGCGCCAGGCCCTGGCAGCAGCCGTCAGGCCCCACGAACGCGCCGGCCGCAGCGGCGGCAGTCAGCCCGGCCGCGTGGACCGTCAGCCAGAGTGCGATGGCGCACGCGAGACGACGTCTGATGAACGGCATCGACCCTGCCAGCTTAACACGCCGCTTCGCGAGCGCCATCCTGGCGCTGGTGTGCCTTGCGGTGACGCCTGTTCGAGCGCAGGACGTACCGGCCGCGCAGTGGAACTGGTCGGCGGACGGCAATGTGTTCTTCGGCTACAACTATCAGCTTCGTCAATTCGCGGACGCCTCGGCGGTCGAATCGCAGAACTGGCTGATGGGGAGTGGCGACCGTCCGCTCGGTAACGGCCGACTGACGATCAGGACGATGATCTCGCTCGAGCCATTCACGATTCCCAAGGGCGGATCGCCGCAGTTGTTCCAGACGGGCGAGACGTATCTGCAGGCACCGCTCATCAATCATCAGCATCCGCACGATCTGTTGATGGAACTTGGCGCGACCTACCGCTGGGCACGACCGCAGGCGACGTACGTCTTCGGCGCCGATCTCGTCGGCACGCCCACACTCGGCCCTCCCGTGTTCATGCACCGGGATTCTGCCCGCAACAACCCGCAGGTCCCTATCACGCACCACTTCATGGACTCGACGCATATATCGACGGGTGTCGTGCGGGCCGGGATCGAAACGCGCGGCCTGACCGTCGAAGGATCCGTCTTTCGCGGTGCAGAACCGGACGAGAACCGGCTGAATATCGAGCAGCCGACGCTCGACTCGTGGGCGGCGCGAATCGGTTACCGTCGTGGTCCGTGGTCGGCGCAGGTGTCCGGCGGCTATCTGAAGGTTCCGGAATGGTTCGAGCCGTACAACGAGACGCGGCTCACGGCATCGATTGGCTTCGACGGCGTGGTCGGATCCCGGAGTCTGGCGGCGACGCTCGCCTGGGGCCAGAATCGTGAAGAGGTTGTGGCGAACGGCATCTCGAACGGGTTTCTCCTCGAGGGGAACCTGCAGGCGACGCCGGGGCTCGCGCTCTACGGTCGCGCCGAAATTGCGGACAAGCAGCTCTTCGGCCTCGGCTATCATCCCGCCGGATTCCAGCACCCGCACATCTATTCACACTTCGATGTGCTGACGCTTGGCGCCGTTCACGATTTCCTGATGAAACGCTGGGCCCGACTCGGCGTCGGCGGCGACGTGACGCTCTATCACATGTCCCCCGACATGCTGCCCTACTTCGAAGGATCACGATCGTTCCACGTCTTCGCGCGATGGCGGCCAAACGGCGGCCACGCGGCGCACGTGCACTGATCGCTCGGCTAAAGCCTCGCGCTCCTCCCCGCTCGCTGAAGCCTCGCGCTCCTCCAACACTTCGCGCTCCCGGAATAGCACGCTACAATGAGCCGTTTAGGATGATCGCCATCGGCGACACAGGTCCATGTCCCTCGTCGCTCTGTCAGAGCTTCTCGGCGCCACTGTGCGCGATGCCACCGGCGGCGTACGCGGACGGGTGCGCGAAGTCGCGGTCGCCCCGCAGGATCATCCGACCCGCGTCGCATTCCTAGTTGTACGGACGCCCGATGGCGAGCGGGCCCTCGCGCCAGCTGCCGTGAAGGCTGCCGTCGGCGCGTCGGTCAGGGCCGCGGACGACGCATCGGGATGGCCCCGCTATTCACCCTCCGACGGCGTCCTGTTGCTCAAGCGCGATCTCCTCGACCAGCAGATCATCGACGTCCACGGGCGGAAAGTCGTGCGCGTCAACGACGTCGAGATCGAATGCACGCCCGTCGACGGACACCTCCTGCTGGACGTCGTCGCCGTTGACGTCGGCGCGCGTGGCGCCATTCGACGGCTCTCCAAGGGCGTCGTCCCGTCCTTCACGCTGCGGGCCCTGCTCGAGCGGATTCCTCCGCGCGTCATTCCGTGGCAGTTCGTCGATCTCATCGAGACCGATCCGGCGCGACGCGTCAAGCTGAAGATCGCTTACGAAGGCCTCTCGAAGCTCCATCCCGCCGATATCGCCGACATCGTCGAAGATCTGCCGCCGGCGGAGCGCGAGGCCGTCTTCGAGACGATCGATGAAGAGGTTGCGGCTGAAACGCTCGAGGAGCTCGATCCAGACGTTCAGGTGTCGGTCGTCGAGTCGCTGGACACCGAGCGCGCCGCCGACATCGTCGAGGAAATGGACCCCGACGCCGCCGCCGACCTCCTGGGCGATCTGCCGGAGGAGCAGTCAGGGCAGATTCTCGAGGAAATGCAGCCGGAAGAGCGTCAGGAGGTCACGCAGCTCCTCGAGTTCGGCGAGCACACGGCGGCCGGACGCATGACGACGGAGTTCGTCGCGGTCGCCGAGATCGCCACCGTCGACGATGCGATCGACGCGCTCAAGGCGTTCGAGGGCAGCCGCGAAGCCCTGGCGACGATCTACCTCACGGGGCCCGGCGACAGACTCGTCGGCTCCGTGCCGCTGGTGAAAATCGCGATCTCTTCCGCGTCGACAGAGCTCTCGTCGCTGACCGAGCCGTACATCGCCTGCGCCAAGGACACGCCGCAGAGCGAGGTCGCGGCGCTCTTCGACAAGTACAACCTCATCACGCTCGCCGTGCAGGACGAGCACGGACGGCTTGCCGGAATCATCACCGCCGACGACGTGATTTCCATGCTGCGCCGGAAGGATTGACGGCCATGCCGAACCTGTTTCGCAGGGGCTGGACCGGTCGTCTGCTGTTCGTGCTCGCCGTCGTCGGTCCAGGCTTCATCACCGCGGCCGTGGACAACGATGCCGGCGGCATCGCCACCTACTCAGTGGCAGGCGCACAGTTCGGATATTCGCTGCTCTGGATCATGATCCCGGCCACGGTTGCGCTGGTCGTGATTCAGGAGATGTCCGCGCGCATGGGCGCCGCAACCGGCAAGGGGCTGAGCGATCTGATTCGCGAAGAGTTCGGTTTCCGCGTGACCTTCTTCCTCATGCTCGCGCTCGTGTTCACGAATTTCGGGAACATCGTCGCGGAGTTTGCCGGCGTGGCGAGCAGCCTGGAGCTGTTCGGCGTCTCGAAGTACGTCGTCGTGCCGCTGGCCGCGCTCTTCGTCTGGGCGCTTGTCGTCCACGGCACCTACAACAGCGTCGAGAAGATTTTTCTGTTTGCGTCGCTGTTCTACGTCGCGTACGTGATTTCGGGCGTGATGGCCAGGCCGGACTGGACCGCGGCCGCGCTCTCGACCGTCGCGCGGCCGGAGAGCCGCGGCTTCCGCAACTATGGCTATCTGTCCATGGTCATCGGGCTCATCGGCACGACGATCACGCCGTGGATGCAGTTCTATCTGCAAGCCTCGGTCGTCGAGAAGGGCGTGACGATGCGGCAGTACCGGGCGGCGCGACTCGACGTCGTCATCGGCTGCCTGTTCTCCAACGTCGTCGCCTGGTTCATCATCGTCGCGTGCGCGGCGACGCTGCATACTGCCGGGAAGTTCACCATTGAGACGGGCGCCGACGCGGCGCAAGCTCTGCGGCCACTGGCCGGCGAGTACGCCTACCTGCTGTTTGCGGGTGGGTTGTTGAACGCGTCGCTGTTCGCGGCGTCAATCCTCCCGATTTCAACGGCGTACGCCGTCTGCGAGGGGCTGGGGTTCGAGTCAGGTCTGGACAAACGGTTCGACGAAGCGCCGGTCTTCTACTGGCTCTACACCGCGCTCATCGTCGTCGGCGCGGGCGTACTGCTCGTCCCGCGGTTTCCGCTCTTCCGGTTCATGGTGTTGTCACAAGTCGTCAACGGTATTCTCCTGCCGTTCGTGCTCGTGTTCATGCTGCTGCTCGTCAACGACAAGGAGCTGATGGGTGAGCACACCAACTCGCGCTGGTACAACGTCGTGTCGTGGTCCACGGCGGGCGCGATGATCGGGTTGTCGATCGCACTGCTGATCGCGCAGCTACGCAGCTGACTGGTCGAGAGTCTCAGTTATCGGTTCAAGTCGACCCAGACGCTCTTCACCTGCGTGTAGTGCTCGAGTGCATGCATGCTCATCTCGCGCCCGAACCCGCTCTGCTTGTATCCGCCGAACGGCGCCGCGGTGTCGTAGACGTTGTAGGTATTGACCCACACCGTCCCCGCCTGAAGGCGCCGTGCGACGTAGTGCGCTTTCTTGATGTCCCTGGTCCACACCGCCGCCGCAAGACCGTAGGCGCTGTCGTTGGCGCGCGCAATGGCTTCTTCCACATCGCCGAATTCGATCGTCGCGAGCACGGGTCCGAAGATCTCTTCGCGCGCGATCGTCATCTCCGGCGTGACGCCGTCGAAGACAGTGGGCTGGAGGAAATAGCCTTTGCCGGTGCCAATGTCCGCGCGCGCGCCTCCTGCGACGAGCTGCGCGCCCTCTTTCTTCGCGATCTCGATGTAGCGGAGATCGGTCTCGAGCTGCTTCTTCGACGCGACCGCCCCCAGGCGCGTTTTCGGATCCATCGGATCGCCCGGTGTCATCTTCTTCGCCCGCGCCGCAACCTTGTCGATGAATTCATGCCTGATGGACTTGTCGACGAGCAGCCGTGATCCAGCGGCGCAGACCTCGCCTTTACCGTAGAAGATGCCGGTCGTCGCGCCGCGGACGGCGGCCTCGAGGTCCGCGTCCGGAAACACGATGTTCGGCGACTTGCCGCCGAGCTCGAGCGTGATCTTCTTCAGCGTGTCGGACGCGCCGCGCATGATGCCCTTGCCCGTGGACGTGTCGCCGGTGAAGGCAATCTTGTCGATTCCGGCATGCTCCACCAGCATCTGACCGACCTTCGATCCGGGACCGGTGACGACGTTCAGCACGCCTGGCGGCAGTCCGATTTCGGCGGCGACCTCGGCGAGCGCAATCGCCGTCAACGGCGTCTGGCTCGCCGGTTTGATGATGACGGTGTTGCCGCAGGCGAGCGCCGGTGCGACCTTCCACGCCGTCAGCAGCAGCGGGAAATTCCAGGGCACGATGGCCGCGATGACGCCGACGGGCTCGCGGAGCGTGTACGTCAGGTACTCGCCGCGGACGGGAATCGTCTCGCCATGGATCTTGTCGGCCCAGCCGGCGTAGGACCGAAAGCACTCCGCCGCGCCCGGGACTTCGATCTGACGCGACTCGAAAATCGGCTTGCCGTTGTGGAGCGTCTCGAGCCGTGCGATCTCGTCGACCCTCGCCATCAGGCGTTCACCGATCTTCCAGACCAGACGTCCGCGATCGCGCGCCGACATCGCCGCCCACGGGCCGCCGAGTGCCGCACGCGCCGCCGCGACGGCGGCGTCGATGTCACTCCGCTCGGCGGACGCGACCTCGGCGACAATCTCTTCGGTTGCCGGGTTGACCACTTCGAGCGTGGCGTTGCCGGCCGCGTCACGCCACTCGTTGTTGATGAACAGCTGCTTCCGCATCACCGCAGTCGTTGACATGGTTTCCTCTGGTCTTCTCCGAGCATCGTCGAGCAACCGTCTTGCGTCAGCGGGTCGTTTCGCCGGGTTTCAGCTCCAGGACCTGCACGCCCCGCGGCTCCACGAGCTCCCGCAGACGAGCGGGCGTGCCGGTAAGGGCTGGAAATGTCCCGTAGTGCATCGGCACGACCTGCTTGACCCCCAGCAGCTCACACGCCTTCGCGGCGCCTTCAGGACCCATCGTGTACAGATCGCCGATCGGAAGAATGGCCACCTGCGGTTTGTACATTTCCGCGATGAGACGCATGTCGCCGAAAACCGACGTATCGCCGGCGTGGTACAACGTGGCGCCGTCCTCGAACCGGATGACATACCCCGTCGCAAGACCGGTGTACAGAAGGGGGCCATCGTTGTCGATGGAGCTGCTGTGGACCGCCTGGACCATCGTGATCGCGAGACCCGACAGGTGCAGCGTTCCACCGGGATTCATGCCGGTCACTTTCTGCAGCCCCTTGCTCTGCAGCCAGACCGAGAGCTCGTACGGGGCGATGACGTGCGCGCCGCTCGAGCGGCCGATCGACACCGCATCGCCCGTGTGATCGCCGTGCCCGTGTGTGAGCAGCATCAGGTCGATCGTGCCGAGATTCTTGGCGGATTCGGGAGACGAGGGATTGCCCGTCACCCACGGATCGATCAGGATCGTCTTGCCGGCCGGCGACCGCAGGAGAAACGTCGCGTGCCCCAGCCACGTCATCGCAAACGTCATAGAAACGTGAGGATAACACTCGACGCGCTACCTTGCGCCCACGTGCGCTTGGGTGTACAAGGAGGCCTACGTAAACGCGGCAGCCGGAGCGCGAGGCTTCAGCCGGGCTCCCAATGAAAGTCAGGATCACGATGAACGCGATGCGTCTGCTTGCCGGTGCCTCCCTAGCCGTGGTGATGTCGCCGCCCCTTGTCGCACACCATTCCTTCGCGGCCGAATTCGACGTCAACAAGCCGATTACGCTCGTGGGCACCGTGGCCCGGGTCGAGTGGGGGAATCCGCACATCTGGGTCTATCTGGATGTCAAGGACGACCAGGGCGCGCTCCAGCGATGGCAGTGTGAAGGCGGCGCGCCGAACACGTTGACGCGCAACGGCTGGTCGAAGGATTCGCTGAAATCGGCAGAGCCCATCACGATCGACGGCTGGCTCGCCAAGGACGGCTCGAAGACCTGCAACCTGAGAAGCGTGAAACTGCCGGACGGCCGGACCGTTTTCGCCGGATCATCAGCGGGCAACGCGGCCACGGCCGCGCCGAAGAAACCATGAGCGCGACCGTGAAGACGCGATTGGGCGCCGGGCTGGTCGCCCTGCTCGCGGCGGCGCTCGTCTCTCCGCTCGGCGCGCGCGCCCAACAGGGGTACCAGCCGCCGACCGGACCGACGCCGCGCACGCCCGCGGGCAAGGTGGAGTTCGGCGGACTCTGGGAGAAGCCGTACGTCCCGGACATGACGAAGGACGGAAAGAATCAGAAGGGCATGCCCGATCTTCCTTTCACGCCGTGGGGCGAACACGAATGGAAGATTTACGACGCGGCCGAGGGCGACTACACCGGCGCGTGCCTGCCCTTCGGCATGACGCGTTCGATGAACACGCCCGAGCCGATGCAGATCATCCAGAACGACACGTATCTGGCATTCCTGTTCGAGCAGAATTCGTGGTTCACCGTCGTGCCGATTGACGGACGCGCGCACGGCAACGGCAGCCCGACCTGGTTCGGCGATTCCGTCGGCCGCTGGGAAGGCGACACGCTCGTCGTCGACACGGTGAACTTCAACGGCAGGACGCGTCTCGACACGATCGGTCATCCGCACAGCGAACAGCTGCACCTGACGCAGCGGTTCTCGCGGCCCGATCTGGGTCACCTCACGTATGAAGTGATCGTCGACGATCCCAAGACATTCACGCGGCCGTGGAAGAACGTCAGGACGTTCACGCTGCGGACGGACTGGGAAATCATGGAGTACTCCTGCGAGGAGAACAACAAGAGCCTCTGGGAGGGCCGCATCAAGCCGCCGAAGTACAAGCCCTAGTCGCGCTACTGCTCGGTGCGCACGTACTCGAAATCGATCGGCTGCTGATTGACGCCTCGCCGCGGAGGCGCGATGTAATTCGCGAACTTCCCCGGCTCGTAAATCGGTTTGGCCATGATGCTGAGCAGGTACTCGGTATCGGCCGGCGACGGCAGCCACTCGAACCTCCGATGCTCCCAGTCTTCCTTGGACAGCACGAGGCCGTTCGGATCGAAATGAAATCCCGAGTACATGCCGATGTTCCGGTTGAACTTGCGATCGGGCAGGCGGAGACGGTCGGAGAGGCCGTAGTGCTCGAGGATGCGGTTCCACCGCGCCACACCCGCCGCACAGTCACCGACATACCAGTCGCGGAGCACCTCGTTCATGGCGTTGCGCATCAGGACATCCTTCGTGACGGCCTTGCCGCTCTCGAAGAACTCCATGTGGTAGTAGGAGTCCCGCACGACGTGCTCGTCGAAGGTGTCTTCCTTTGCACGGCCCTTCAGGCCGTTGGCGAAGTACGACGCCGCGTTGCTCGACACCTCGCTTCCGTGAAGATCCAGGCTGAGGCTGAACCACTGATTCAGGTGCTTCTGAATCATGGGGATGTCGATGCCGCCGATCCTGCGCACGTCTTCCGAGAAGCCCGCTTGTTTCATCAGCTGGCAGGTACGCTCGAGAATCCGCGCGACGCCGGTTTCGCCGACGAACATGTGATGCGCCTCTTCGGTGAGCATGAAGCGCGTCGTTCGCGACAACGGATCGAGCGAGCTCTCGGACAGCGACATCAGCTGTGACTTGCCGTCGCGGTCCGTGAACATCGTGAACATGAAGAAGTCGAGCCAGTTGTCGATCGGCTCGTTGAACGCCTCGAGAATGCGTGGCTTGTCGCGGTTGCCGCTCTGGCGCTCGAGCAGTTCTTCGGCCTCGTCACGTCCGTCGCGTCCGAAGTGCGAGTGGAGCAGATAGACCATCGCCCACAGATGACGGCCTTCCTCCACGTTGACCTGAAACAGATTCCGGAGATCGTAGAGGCTCGGGCAGCGTTGTCCCAGCAGCCGCTGCTGTTCGACGCTGGCCGGCTCGGTGTCGCCCTGCGTGACAATGAGGCGGCGAAGCTGGTTGCGGAACTCGCCGGGCACTTCCTGCCAGACCGGCTGCCCGAAGAAATCGCCGAAACCGATCGTCCGGTCGTGAACGGGATCGGCGAGAAAGATGCCCCATCGATACTCGGGCAGCTTGACGTACTCGAAATGCGCCCAGCCTTCCGGATCGACGCTGACAGCGGTGCGAACGTAGACCTGGTGATAATCCTGAAAGCCCTGCGGCCCCATGTCGCGCCACCACTGGATGTACTTGGGCTGCCAGTGCTCGAGCGCGCGCTGTAGTCGCTTGTTGCCGGAGAGGTTGACGTTGTTCGGAATCTTCTCAGCTGAGATCATCAACGCACCGTGCATCTGGTAATTTGGCGATTTGGTGATCTGGTGATTGATTTGGTGATTGGGCCTCGCAATTCATCAATTCAGTCAATTCAGTCAATTCAATTCCCCAATCAATTCCCAAATTACCAAACTACCAAATTACCCAATTCAGATTGCCTACGTCCGTTTCCAATCGAATTCCGGTCTGCCCTGCTGTCCGTACACTTTGAGCGCGCCCTTGTCGCCGACCGCGTTCGGCCGCTGGAAGATCCAGTTCTGCCACGCCGTCAGTCGTCCGAAAATCTTCGTCTCCATCGTCTCGGGTCCGGCGAATCGCAGATTCGCCTCGAGGCCGGTCATGGCATCCGGTGAGAAGGCCGCGCGTGCTTCGACAGCGACCCGCACTTCGTCGTCCCAGTCGATTTCGTCGGGCGCAAACGTCACGAGTCCAGCTTCGTCGGCCTCGGCCGCGTTGAACGGACCCGGACGTGCAAGCAGGTCGGCAACCGTGTCGGGATCATCGAGGTAGCGCGTCTGCAGCCGCGTCAGGCCGTTTCCCATCACCAGCGGGCCTGCGTTCATCGGTGACAGCGCGATCACGTTCTCTTCGTTATCGTCGTGAAGCATGTACGAACGATCGGAGGCGAGCGCGAGTTCGAAGAGCGATCCCGCGAACGCCGAGCCCGGCTCGATGAACGAGAAAAACGTGCGCGCCGTCACGTCGAAGCGCTTGAGCGTTCGCTTCATGAACAGGACAATCTCGCGCACCAGCCAGTCACCCTGGTGTTCGGCCAGCGTCCGGTCGATAGCGAGGACGGCGTCACGATCGCCCTCGGTCCGTATGATGACTGTACCGATCTCCGGCTCGTTGACTCTCAACCGCAGCAGCGCATCGTCGAGCTCACGAAACGCCCGCAACGGCCAGAACTGATCGCCGGCGGTGAAAATTTCCTGAGGCGTCGATGGCTGCGCGCCGATTGGCGCCTGGATGGTGAAATCCGCGGTGCGTTTGTCGCGATGGAGCGCCAGCGTCACCGCGGAGTACTTGATCTCGTTCTCGGTGACCGTCGGGTTCAGCGGGTTGAGGACGATCCCCGGCCCCTGATTCGGCCGATCGGAAACTGATGCGAGTTCCTTCGCCCGCTTCGCGACGGCCTCCTTGAACTGGCTCGTCGGGAACACCTTGTCCACGAACTTCCACTCCACGGCACGTCTGCCCTTGATGCCTTCGACGAGCGTGCTGAAGAAGTCGGCGAGGTCTCGCCTGACGCGGCGCTTGTCCACGACGCGCGTCAGCCCGCCGGTGCCAGGCAGGACCCCGAGCAGCGGCGCTTCCGGAAGACTCACCGCCGAATTGCCGTCGTCCACGAGGTAGATCTCGTCGCACGCGAGTGCGAGCTCGTAGCCCCCGCCGGCACAGATGCCGTTCAGCGCGGCGAGAAACTTGATGCTCGAGTGTTCGCTCGCGTCTTCGATCGCCAGCCGGGTCTCGTTGGTGAACTTGCAGAAGTTGACCTTCCATCCGTGCGTGGATTCGCGCAACATCATGATGTTGGCGCCCGCGCAGAAGATGCGGTCCTTCAGTGAGGTGACGACGACGGCGTGGACTTCGGGATGCTCGAAGCGAATGCGTTGAATGGCGTCGGCAAGTTCGATGTCGACGCCCAGGTCGTAGGAGTTCAGCTTCAGCGCGTAGCCCGGCTTCAGCCCGGCATCCTCGCGGACGTCCATCGAGAGCGTCGCGACCGGGCCGTCGAAGGCCAGCTGCCAGTGCCGATAGCGGTTGGGGTGGGTTTCAAAAGTGATCATTGAAATTGAACGCTCGTTCAAACTACTTTAGAGCCTGGCCATGAGCGAGTCAACAGGTGTATCGCACCCGGAACCGGTCGGACGGGTCCGCCGCCGGCCCAGCCGGCCACGGAACATCAATCCCAACGCGGCAACCCGCGTCGATATTCTCAAGAGCGCCGCCAAGGCGTTCCGCAAGCTCGGCTACCACGGCGCCACCGTCGAGGAGATCGCGGCCGCGCTGCAGATGAAGAAGGGCAACCTCTACTACTACTTCAAGAACAAAGAGGAGATTCTCTTCGCCTGCCACCAGTATTCACTCGACCAGCTGATGCAGATTCTCGAGGGCGTGCAGCGCGGCACGGCCACCGCGGATCAGAAACTCCGGCAACTGATCGTCGCCTTCGTTCACACGATTCTCGACGAGCTTCACGGCACGGCGCTCCTGCTCGATCTCGAAGCGCTGACGCCCGCGCATCTGAAAGCGGTCATCGTCCGCCGCGATCGCTTTGAGCGCGGCGTGCGGGAAGTGCTCGAGGAAGGGATGACGGACGGCACGTTCGCTCCAGGCGATCCGAAGCTCCTCGCCTTCGCGCTCTTCGGCGCCGTGAACTGGATTCCACGCTGGTTCAAGCCGCAAGGCGCGTCCACCTCGCAGGAGATCGCGGAGCGTTTCGCCGACTACCTGATCTCTGGGCTGAAAGGCACGGCTGGAGCGCGAAGGCTTTAGCCGAGCGTCAGAATCCCTGTCGCAATCGAAAGCGCTGAATTTTTCCGGTCGCGGTTTTTGGGAGTTCCGCGAGGAACTCGACCCATCGTGGACGTTTGTAATCGGCCAGCCGCTCGCGCACGAATTGCTGGAGTTCGGCCGCCAGCTCGTGCGACGCCGTGACGCCTGGCCTCAGCACGACGAACGCCTGCGGTTTCACGAGACCGTCATGATCTTCCCGTCCGACGACGCCACATTCGAGCACGGCGGCGTGGGCAACCAGCGCATTTTCGACTTCCACGGGACTGACCCACAGTCCACCCACCTTCAACATGTCGTCCGATCGACCCGCGTACCAGAAGTACCCGTCCTCGTCCCTCGAATACTTGTCGCCGGTGCGGATCCAGTGACCTTCGATGGTGTCCTTCGTTTTTTCGTGCTGGTTCCAGTAGCCGGCGCACACTGAATCGCCGCGAATCCACAGGTTTCCGATCTCTCCGTTGGGAACCGCGCGTCCTTCGTCGTCGAGCAGCCGCGCGTCGTAACCGTCCACGACCTGGCCGCTCGAGCCGGGCCTGATGGCGCCGGGCCTGTTCGAGATGAACATGTGCAGCGCCTCCGTCGACCCGATCCCGTCGAGCACGTCCACGCCGAAGCGCTGTTTGAAGCGCTCGTAGAGCGCAGGCGGCAACGCCTCGCCCGCCGAGACCGCGAGACGGATCGACGCAAGATCGAAATCGGCGGCGGACGATTCGGCCACCCGCGGGTGTGCGAGCATCATCCCGTAACCCGTCGGGACCGAGTAGAACAGCGTCGGGCGATGCCGTTCGATCGTCTCGTACACGTTCTGGGCGGTCGGCGGTCCGGGCATGAGCACGGTCGTAGCACCGACCGAAAATGGAAACGACAACGCGTTGCCGAGGCCGTACGCGAAGAACAGCTTCGCCACGCTGAACGTCCGATCGCGCTCCGTGATGCCGAGGATGCCCTTCCCGAACAGCTCGGCGCAGACGACCATGTCGTGCTGCAGGTGAACGCACGCCTTCGGCCGGCCGGTACTGCCGGAGGAGTACAGCCAGAACGCCGGGCCGTCACGATGGGTCGGCTCCGCCCGCAGCTGATCGTCCGCGCCCTCGACGAGCGCGTCGAAATCCGCGCCGGTGACGACGACGTGTCGGAGTCGTGCGCGCGCATCGGGCCCCATCTTCTCGATCTGGGGCAGGAGCTCCGGACTGACGACGAGGACCGAGGCGCCCGAGTCGCGGACTGCATATTCGTAGTCGGCGGCTTTCCACAGCGTATTCAGCGGAATCGGCACCGCACCGATCTTGATCGATCCGAAGAATGCGTAAATGAACGCCGGACCGTCGAGCAGCAGAAGGAGAATCCGCTCCTCTCGCCGCACGCCGATTCGATCGCGAAGCGCCGAACCGACTCGATTGACGCGTTCGTGCACCTGACCGTAGGTCACCCGCTCGTCGCCGCACACGATGGCCAGATGGCCGGCGCGTCCCTCCTCGAGGTGCCGATCGACGAAGTACGTCGCGGCGTTGAAGGACAGCGGGATGCGAAGCGTCTCGGCGCTAACGTGCATCTCGGCTCCGCAGCGGTGCGTCAACGACCGCGTGCTTCAACAGTGCCACGACACGATCGGGGAATGCCCGGCCGGCAAGTCCCGTCGCGTCCACGCAGGCGACGCGATACGACGCCTCGCAGATCAATCGATCGGTCTGGCGCTCACGGATATCGAAGGCGAACGCGATCCGACGATCCGTGATGCTCGACACGCCGACACCGACCAGAATCTCGTCGCCCAGACGCGCGGGAGATCGAAACCCCATCTGCAGCGATGTTCGAGGCATGAAGATCTTCAGCTGCGCGAGCAGCGCCGTACGATCCTCACCGAGTCGCCGATAGAGATCCTCCTCGGCCTGTTCGAAGTACCGGCAGAAGACGCCGAACCAGACGATGCCGGCGGGATCGGTGTCGGCCCAGAGGACGCGGAGGGGGATGTGATGGAAGAGCGCCACGGCCGATATAATAAGAGGTTGGATGGGTCACGTGGGTCGGGTGTGTTGAATGGCGAGAGTTATTCCATTAACGCCGGCGCAGCCGAGGGCTCCCAAGCCCGAATGGCTGAAGGTCCGCGCGCCAGGCTCGCCGAGCTACCTTCGCCTGAAGGGGCTCATGCGCGACCTGAACCTCCACACGGTCTGCGAGGAAGCGCAGTGTCCCAACATCGGCGAATGCTGGAACCACGGCACAGCGACCTTCATGATCCTCGGCGACGTCTGTACACGCGCCTGCTCGTATTGCGCCGTCGCGCACGGCCGGCCTGACGCCGTTGACGCCGCGGAACCGTCCCGCGTCGCGAATGCCATCAAGGTGCTGGACCTCAACTACGTCGTCATTACATCCGTTGATCGGGACGATTTGCCTGACGGCGGTGCGGGGATCTTCGCCGAAACCATCCGGCAGACGCGCGCGCGACTGCCCGAATGCCGCATCGAAGTCCTGATTCCGGATTTTCAGGGGAACGAGTCGGCGCTCCACGCCGTCCTCGACGCCGGGCCCGACGTCCTGAACCACAACACTGAAACCGTGCCACGGCTCTACCGCATGGCGAGATCCGGAGGACGTTACTCGCGGACGCTGGAGCTGCTCGAGCGGTCGCGCCGGCACGCGCCGGCCATTCCGACGAAAACCGGCATCATGGTTGGGCTCGGCGAGGAACACGACGAAATCGTGACGACGTTCCGCGATTTGCGCGCGGTGGACTGCCAGGTTCTGACGATCGGCCAGTACCTCCGTCCGTCGGCCGCGCATGCGCCGATGGTCCGGTACTACCATCCGGACGAATTCCGCGACCTCAAGCAGATCGCGCTCGACCTGGGTTTCGTTCACGTCGAGTCCGGTCCGCTCGTGCGCAGTTCGTACCATGCGCACGAGACGGCAGACGCCTACGCACGCGCAGCGGCCGGGTCGCGCGGCTGACCTTCTGAGGCCTTCAGCTCGACCTAACTTCTGAATCGTCGCGAGTCGATTCCGTACTGCCGGACCTTGTAGTTGATGATCCGCTCGGTCGTGTCCAGCAGACGCGCAGCCTTCGCGCAATTCCCGCGCGTCGTCTTCAGCGCGTCCTGAATCAAATCCTTCTCGTAGCTCGCCACGGCGTCTTTGAGCGACACGCGGGTCACCGTACCGGACGCTTCCGCGGTCTGGAGAGACGGCGGCAGATGATGTCCGTGGATCACCTGCCCGTCGCAGGTCAGGACCGATCGCTCCAGCGTGTTCTCCAGCTCGCGCACGTTGCCGGGCCAGTGATAGCTCGTGAGCATGTCGATCGCCGGCGTCGAGATGCGTTTGATGCTCCGACGATGCTCGCGCGCAAATTTCTCCAGGAAGTGGTCGACGAGCAGCAGCAGGTCGGCTTTTCGTTCGCGCAGCGGGGGAACGAAGATCGTGAATACGTTGAGGCGGTAATAGAGGTCCTCGCGGAACGAACCCGTCGCAATCGCGCGCTCGAGATCCGTGTTGGTGGCCGCGATCAGGCGCACGTTCGACTTCACGGTCTCAGTGCCTCCCACGCGCTCGAATTCCCGCTGCTGCAGCACCCGGAGCAGCTTCACCTGCGTGGCCAGGTTCACATCGCCGATCTCGTCGAGAAACAGCGTCCCACCCTCGGCCAGTTCGAAGCGGCCTTTTTTTCGTGATTCGGCGCCCGTGAACGCCCCCTTCTCGTAGCCGAAGAGCTCCGACTCGATCAGACTCTCGGGCAGCGCCGCGCAGCTGACCTTGACGAACGGCTTCCCGGCTCGCAGGGAGTTGTAGTGGATGGCGTGGGCGATGAGCTCTTTGCCCGTCCCCGACTCGCCGCGGACGAGCACGGTCGTGTTCGCGCCCGCGACCTGCGCCACCTGTTCGTAGATCTGCCGCATGGGACCGCTGCTGCCGACGAGATTCGAGAAATCGTATCGCTCGCGAAGCTCCTGCTTGAGATGTGCGTTCTCGTCCACGAGCTTGCGCTTGTCCTCGTCGATTAGCCGGTGGATCTTCAGCGCCTGGGCGATCATCGACGCCACGACGCCGAGGAACTTCACGAAACGCTCGAAGTCCCGATCCACCTTGAACTTCAAATCGATCGCGAGCGCGCCCACGGGGCGGCGGTTGAGCACGATCGGTACGCAGATGAAGCTGAGCTCCTGGTGCGGGAGCTCCGGACGGCGCGCCGCGCGGTGCAGAAACGCCGGCTCGCGGCTGACGCGTGGCACGACGACCGGCTTCCCGCTCTCGACGACGCGCCCGGTGATGCCTTCGCCCATCTGATACCGCACGCGCGACGCGTCGCCGAGGCCGTCCGACGCCTCCACGCGCAGGCTGCCGTCCTCGTGCAGCAGCGAGACGATACTGCGGACCGCGCCGTGGTGTCGCGCGAGAATCTCCAGGACGCGGTGCAGTGACGATTTCAGATGGAGCGTGCCCGACATCGCCTGGCTCGCCTCGAGCAGGGTCGAGAGCCGCCGCACCTCGCGCGCGTGGGGCTCCGCCTCGCGGACACGCTTGTCGGTCTTCATGCGGTGGCAGACATTTTTGTCCGAAATGGCGGCCGGCGCAACGGGCCGTGCGCGTGGCCATCCTACAAGAATGTTGTGATGAAGTATGACTCAGACATCCATGTAAGGATCTGTCGGCTGCCCGATCCGCGACCGCCGAATTTCCGCCGGTTTTCGCGCGGTCATGCCCACGCCGTGCCTGGTCTGCGTCTTGCTGAAGACACGGCATGCCGCCGCCGTTCCGTCGTTCCCTCCCGATCGCGGGCGTCGCGGTACTGATGACGGCGGCGTTGGCGCTGGCGGACCCTCCCGTCGGCGCCGCGCCGCACGTTCGTCCCGAAACCGATGACGCGCTGGCGATGCTGCGGGAGTTGACGACGCACTCGCCGACCGCGTGGCACCTCGTCGAATCGATCGAACAGAGCAACATCATCGTGTACATCCGTCACCGTGTCTTTACGGCGACGACATTGAACGGTCGCATCGGGCTCCTACGATCGGAGCAGACGACAAGCTTTCTCATCCTGGAACTGGCGGCAGGCCGGCCGACCGTCGAGCAGCTGGTGGCGCTCGCGCACGAGCTTCAGCACGCGGCCGAAATTGCCAGCCTGGGGTGCGCGGTGAGCCCAGCCGGCCTGGCGGAGTACTACACCGCGATTGGAGAGGCGACCAGCCCGCGCGGAGAGCCGCGCACGTTCGAAACGCAGGCCGCGCTCAAGACTTCGATTCAGGTTCGGCGCGAGTTACTCGGAACCAGTGTGAGGACCACCCATGACCAACAGTGACGCCGTCATTCATCGCATCCAGGCGGAATTCCGGGAAATGCCGGGGTTACGGCTGACGCCGGCGCAGGCCACCCGGCTCTGGGGACTGGAACACGAGACGTGTCGCGCGGTCATCGACTCACTGGTCGCCGCGGACTTCCTGAAATGGACCGCGTCGGGGGCGGTGACGCGAGCGGAAGGCCCGCGTTAGCGCCGCTTCGGCCGGTACACGTGCGTGGCCTGGCCGAAGAAAACTTCCGCCGACTCCATCATCGTCTCGGTCAGCGTCGGGTGCGGATGAATCGACAGCTTGAGGTCGGTGACGTTCGCGCCCATCTCGATCGCGAGGACGCCCTCGGCAATCAATTCACCTGCGCCCGGGCCCACGAGGCCGACGCCGAGGACCCGCTCGCTCTCGGGGTCGATCACCAGCTTGGTCAAGCCATCAGTGCGGTCCAGCGTGATCGCGCGACCCGAGGCGCCCCACGGAAATTTCGCAATCGTCACCGTACGGTTTTCCCTGGCCGCCTGCGCTTCCGTCAGGCCCGCCCAGGCGAGCTCCGGATCCGTGAAGACGACCGCAGGAATCGCCCGCGGCGCGAACGCCACGTTCTCGCCCGCGATCACTTCGACGGCCACGCGACCTTCGTGCGAGGCCTTGTGCGCCAGCATCGGTTCGCCGACGACGTCGCCAATCGCGAAGATGGAGGGCTCGTGCGTGCGCCGCTGCTCGTCCACCATGACGAAACCGCGCTCGTTCACCTGCACGTGCGTCCGCTCGAGACCAGGGATCTGCGAATTCGGCCTTCGTCCGACGGCGACGAGCACGCGATCGAAGACCTGCTCGTTCGGACTGTCCTTTCCTTCGAAACTGACGCGGACGCCTTTCGCCTCCGGCGGCGACCTTGACGACTGTGGTCTCCAGCATCACCTTCGCCATCGTGTGCGACACGCGCTTGGCGAGGACATCCACGAGGTCACGATCGGCGCCCGGAAGAAGACCTGACGTCATCTCGACCACCGTGACCGCGCTGCCGAGCGCCGCGTACACCGTGCCGAGCTCCAGGCCGATGTAGCCGCCGCCGACCACGAGGAGTGATTTCGGAATGTCAGGCAGGTCGAGCGCCGCCGTCGAATCCATGACCCGCGGGTCGTCGACCTTCAGCATCGGCGGAATGGCCGGGACCGATCCCGTCGCGAGAACGGCGTGTTCAAACTGCAGATCCTCGTCCTTGCCGCTGACCAGCTTCACCTTCAGATGGTGCGCGTCGACGATCTCGGCGTATCCCTGCAGGTACTGAATCTTGCGGTGCTTGACAAGCTGTCCCGTGCCGCTCGTCAACCGCTGCACGACCCGGTTCTTGAAATCCCGCAGCTTGGCGAGATCGATTTTCGGCTCCCCGAATCCGATGCCCCACTCCCGGGCGAGCTTGGACTCGTCGAGCAGATCCGCCACGTGCAGCAACGCCTTCGACGGAATGCACCCGCGGTAGACGCAGACGCCTCCGGGGTTGACCTCCGGGTCGATGAGTGCCGTCGACAGACCAAGATCCGCGGCGAGAAACGCCGCTGCGTAGCCCCCGGGGCCGGCGCCGACAACAACGACCTGAGCCGTGATCACGACACCACCTGAGTCGTGTAGGGTCGGAGCGCCTGCGGCCATGCCGAACGAAGGCCTGGAGAGCCTGAGTGAGGCATCAGGGTAAGTTCGCGCTGGGGGTGGGGCCCCAGCGCAACTGGAAAAAAGTAGTCAAGTAGTCCTACCCGTTGAGCGCGAGGAGGAACGGCTGCTCCATCGCCTCTGCGACCCAGCGCAGGAAGCGGATGCCATCGGCGCCATCGATGACGCGATGGTCGTACGACAGCGACACCGGCAGCATCAGACGCGGCGTGAAGCCACCGTTCTCGAAGCGCGGCTGGATCGACGCACGCGAAATCCCGAGAATCGCGACCTCCGGCAGGTTCACCAGCGGCGTGAAATACGTTCCCCCGATACCGCCGAGGTTCGAGATGCTGAAGCACCCGCCCTGCATCTCTTCAAGGGCCAGCTTGCGCGTCCGCGCTTTTTCCGACAGCTGCGCGAGCTCCACAGCTATTTGGACGATGTTCTTCCGGTCAGCGTTGCGGATGACGGGCACGAGCAGGCCGCGATCGGTGTCGACGGCGATGCCGATGTTCACGTACTTCTTGAGGATGAGCTCGCCGGCGTCCATGTCCACTGACGCGTTGAATTGCGGGAAGACGCGGAGCGCCGCGGCCGCGATCTTCACGGCGATCGCCGTGACCGTGAGGTTGCCTCCCGCCGCTTCGACCTGCTGCGCGTACTTCTTCCGAAGTTCCTCGAGGTTGCTGATGTCGGCGAGGTCGAACTGCGTCACCAGCGGAATAGCCGACCAGGCGGCCGCCAGGTGCTCGGCCGTCTTCCGGCGCACACCGCGCATGGCCTGACGCTCGACCTCGCCCCAGCGCGAAAAATCCGGCAGGGGCTCACGAACGACGGTCGAGGCGGTCGTCGGGCCACCGGCGAGAAGGCGCTTTGCGTGCGCCTTCACGTCCTCCACTGAAATGCGACCGCCGTCCCCCGTGCCGGGGACAACGTTGATGTCCACGCCCAGCTCGCGGGCCATCCGGCGGACCGACGGCGCGGCTGGCGCCGCCGGCATCTCCGCTTGCGGCGGCGTTTCGGGTTGCGGCCGCGCGCCACGGCTGAAGTCGACGACGTTGTCGCTGCCCGGAGTCGACGGACGCGCGTCCGCCGCCGGCTTCACAGCGGGTTTCGGCGGCGCCGGTGGCGGCTGAGGCGTGGCCTGCGCGCTCGCCTGGCTCTCTTTCGCGGCAGCCGGAGTTGCCGGCGCGGGGACCGCCGCCTTGACGGCGGCGCCATCGTCGACCGACAGAATCGGCTGGCCGACCTTCACCTTGTCACCCGCCTTGACCTTGATGTCCCTGACCTGACCGGCAATCGACGAGGGCACTTCGATGGTTGCCTTGTCGGTTTCGAGTTCGAGGACCGGCTGCTCCTTGGCCAGCATGTCCCCTGGCTGGACCAGCACCCGCAGGACGTCGCCGGCGGTGATGTTTTCACCAAGTTCGGGAAGGTTGAAGTCGGTGGGCATTTACGATGTCGCCGGGTTCGCTTTTTCCGGGTTGATGTCGTGGGTCTTCATCGCCTGCTCGACCACCGAGGCTTCGATCTGTCCGTCGCGCGCGAGCGCCGCCAGCGTCGCGGCAATCACGTAGCGGTAGTCGACTTCGAAGAACTCTCGCAGGCTTCCACGGCTCTCGCTTCGGCCAAACCCGTCGGTGCCGAGGGTGGTCAGCGGGCGCGGCAGCCAGCGATCGATCGAATCGGGAAGCGCCTTGAGGTAGTCGGAGGCGGCCACGAGCACGCCCGGCGCCTTCGAGAGGCACCGCGTGACATACGGGACTTTCGGTGACGCCGTCGGATGCAGCAGGTTCCAACGCTCACAGGCGTGGCCCTCACGATACAGCTCGCCGTAGCTCGTCACGCTCCAGACGTCGGCGCCCACGCCGTACTTCGACTCGAGAATCTCCTGCGCTTTGATCACCTCCGGCAGAATCGCGCCGCTGCCGAAGAGTTGCGCGCGCAGCTTCGCGTCGGGTTTGCCCGTCGCACGGAAGCGATACAGCCCCTTCAGGATGCCGTCGCGAACGCCGTCCGGCATTGCCGGCATCGCGTACTGCTCGTTCATCACCGTGAGGTAGTAGAAGATGCTTTCCTGATCCACGTACATCCGGCGGATGCCGTCCTCGATGATGACGGCGATTTCGTACGCAAACGCCGGGTCGTAGGCCACGAGGTTCGGCACGGGGTACGCGAGCAGGTGGCTGTTGCCGTCCTGGTGCTGCAGTCCTTCGCCCGCGAGCGTCGTGCGTCCGGACGTCCCGCCGAGGAGGAACCCGCGGGTCCGAGAATCGGCGGCGGCCCAGATGAGATCGCCGATCCGCTGGAAGCCGAACATCGAATAGAAGATGAAGAATGGAATCGTGTTGACGCTGTACGTCGCGTACGACGTGCCGGCCGCGATGAACGACGACAGCGAGCCGGCTTCGTTGATGCCTTCCTCGAGAATCTGACCGTCGGACGCCTCCTTGTAGTACAGGAGCGTATCCATGTCCACCGGCTCGTACATCTGGCCGGCGTGCGAGTAAATGCCGACCTGACGGAAGAGGGCCTCCATGCCGAACGTCCGCGCTTCGTCCGGCACGATCGGCACGACGAGCGGGCCCAGGTCCTTGTCGCGAAGCATCTTCGACAACATGCGGACGAACACCATCGTTGTCGAGGCTTTTCGGCCGTCGGTCCCCTTGGAGAACTCCTCGAAGATCTCGGCGTTCACGCCCTTGAGCGGCTCGCTGCGGTTCTGCCGCTTCGGCACGAACCCGCCCAGCGCCTGGCGACGCTCGCGCATGTACTTGATTTCGATACTGTCTTCGGCCGGTCGATAGAACGGCGTTTTGGCGACGTCCTCGTCGGAGACCGGCATGCCGAATCGGGTGCGGAACGCCCGCAACTCCTCTTCGTTCATCTTCTTCTGCTGATGGGTGATGTTCTTGCCTTCGCCGGCCTCTCCGAGGCCGTATCCTTTAATCGTACGGGCCAGGATGACGGTGGGCGCGCCCTTGAATTCGACCGCGGCCTTGTAGGCGTTGTAGACCTTGATCGGGTCGTGGCCGCCGAGCGACATCTTCTTCAACTGGTCGTCGGACAGATGCTTGACCATCTCGAGCAGCCGGGGATCCGCCCCCCAGAAATGCTCGCGGACGTACGCCCCCGACTCCACCGCGTACTTCTGATACTGGCCGTCGACGATCTCGCCCATGCGCTTGACGAGCAGCCCGTCCCGATCCTTCGCCAGCAACGGATCCCACTCGCGGCCCCAGATGACTTTGATCACGTTCCAGCCCGCGCCACGAAACGCCGCTTCGAGTTCCTGGATGATTTGACCGTTGCCACGCACGGGGCCGTCGAGCCGCTGCAGGTTGCAGTTGATGACGAAGATGAGGTTATCGAGTTTTTCGCGCGCGGGGAGGGTGATGGCGCCAAGCGCTTCGGGTTCGTCGGTTTCGCCGTCGCCGAGGAACGCCCAGACCTTCTTATCTGATTTCGGCTTGAGCCCGCGATCTTCCAGGTAGCGCATGAAGCGCGCCTGATAGATCGCCATGATCGGCCCGAGCCCCATGGAGACCGTGGGAAACTCCCAGAAGTCCGGCATCAGCCAGGGGTGCGGGTACGACGAGAGCCCGCCACCGGGGCGTGTTTCGCGGCGGAAGTTTTCAAGATGCGTTTCGTCGATGCGTCCTTCGAGGTACGCGCGTGCATAGATACCCGGCGCGGCGTGGCCCTGGAAGTAGATGACGTCGCCGTCACCGCTGTCGTGACCGCGGAAGAAGTGGTTGAAGCCGACTTCGTACAGTGTTGCCGCGGACGCGAATGTGGAGATGTGGCCGCCGATGCCTTCTTCGGCCTTGTTCGCCCGGACGACCATCGCGGCGGCGTTCCATCGCACCATGCTCTTGATGCGGCGCTCCAGATCCGGGCTGCCCGGCATCAGGGCCTGTTCATCGGCGGGGATGGTGTTGATGTACGGAGTGTTCGCGGTGAAGGGAAGCTTGACGCCGTTCTGGCGTGCGTGAATCGTCAACTCTCGCAGCAGGCGGGCGACCTTTGCCGGTCCACCGCTCTGCAGTACATAATCAAGCGACTCGAGCCATTCGTGGGTTTCGATGGCGTCGAGGTCGGCCTGATCTTTCGGGGAGATGTTACGCAAACCTGGATCCTTTCAGCTCGTCGACTGCGCGTCCCCGGCGTGGCAGGGGTGGTGGCGACCCTATAGAGCTGTGCTAGTCGAACATGTCGGCTGACCAGCGTTTCCGCTGTAGGCCAATCAGTCATTGTATACCCGGGACGCACGCGAAAGGAACGTCATGCGCCGCACGGTATCAGCCTTCGTCGCCGTCATTTGCGGCGGTCTTCAGCTGTCGTCAGCGTTTGTCACCGCTCAGTCGCGATCGGGCACGGTGGCGGCGCCCGCCGCCCTGGACCTTGCCGCACTCGACCGGAAGGTTGACCCGTGTCAGGACTTTTATCAGTTCGCCTGCGGCGGCTGGATAGCGAACAATCCTCTGCCGCCGGACCGCCGATCGTACGGGAGATTCACCGAGGTCCAGGAGCGAAACTTCGACGTACTGCGGCGGCTGCTCGAGTCGCCCTCGCCGACGGCAGGCAGCGATGCGCGCAAGGCGTCCGACTTCTACGCGGCGTGCATGGACGAGCCAGCGATCGAGCGCAAGGGGCTGACGCCCGTCACGGCGGATCTCATGATGCTCGAGTCGTCGCGCAATCCCGACGATCTCCCTGTCGTCCTCGCCCATTTGCATGAGATTGGCGTACAGGCCTTCTTCCGGTTCGGTGCTCGCACTGATCGCACGGATGCGACCCGCGACACTGCCGAAGCGGACCAGGGCGGCCTCGGACTTCCCGATCGCGACTTCTATCTGCGTGACGACGAACGATCGCGCGAGCTTCGAGCGAAGTACGAGGCGCACATCGCTCGCGTGTTCACGCTGGCGGACGAGGAGCCGGCGGACGCCGCCGCGCATGCGAAGGCGGTCGTCGCCCTCGAGACCGCACTTGCGAAGGCGTCGCTCGATCGCGTGAAGCGCCGTGAGCCTGCGAACACGCAGCATCGCATGACGCTCGCCGCGTTTCAGGCGACCACGCCCCGATTCGACTGGCGCAAGTACACCGGCGCTGTCGGCACGCCGAAATTTCAGGTGCTGAACGTCGCGACGCCGGATTTCTTCAAAGCCATGAACGACCAGATCGACGCAAACACCGTCGACGACCTCCGGGCGTACTTGCGGTGGCACGTGCTTCACGCCGCTGCGCCGATGCTGCCGAAGGCGTTCGCGGACGCAGACTTCGATTTCTTCAGCCGGACGCTTGCCGGTCAGCAGGCGCCGGAACCCCGGTGGCGGCGATGTGTGAACGACACGGATCGTCATCTCGGCGAGGCGCTCGGCAAGGCATTCGTGGACGAAACCTTCAGTCCAACGGCGAAGGCCGACACGCTCAAGATGGTCGAGGACATCAAGAACGCGATGCGGCTCGACATCGACAGCCTCCCCTGGATGAGCAGCGACACCAAGAAAGCCGCGATGGCCAAGCTCGGCACGGTCGAGGATCGAATCGGCTATCCCGAAGTCTGGAAGGACTATGGAAGCCTGCGCGTGTCCAGAGACGAGGCACTCGGCAACACACAGCGATCGCTGGCCTTCGAACGCGCCCGGAATCTGAAGAAGATCGGCGAAGCCGTCGATCGCACCGAATGGAGCATGACGCCAGCGACGGTCAACGCGTATTACAGCCCCGACCGCAACAACATCAACTTCCCCGCCGGCATTCTGCAGCCGCCGTTCTACCGCTCGGGACGTGACGCCGCCGTCAACTACGGCGCGGCGGGAGCGGTGATCGGTCACGAGTTGACGCACGGCTTCGACGATCAGGGCCGCAAGTCGGATCCCGAGGGCAACCTGCGCGACTGGTGGACCGCCGCGGACGCCGAGGCCTTCGAAACTCGAGCGACCTGCGTAGCCGATCAATATTCGTCGTATACGGTGGCCGGCGATACGCACGTCAATGGACGCCTGACGCTCGGCGAGAACACGGCGGACAACGGTGGTTTGCATCTGGCGCTCTCCGCATACCTCAACGGTCCCGGCGCAAAAGCCCGGGACAAGATCGACGGGTTCACACCGGAGCAGCGCTTCTTCGTCAGCTACGGCCAGATTTGGTGCGAAAACGCCCGGCCCGAGCGCGAGCGGCTGCTCGCACAAACCAACCCTCACGCGCCTCCTCGGTATCGCGTCAATGGCGTCCTGTCGAACATGCCGGAGTTTGCGAAAGCGTTTCAATGCAAAGCGAATGCGCCGATGGTGCGACCCAGCCCTTGCCGAGTCTGGTAGGCCGCGGGGTCACGTGGGTCGAATAGGTCAGGTGGGTTGGGTAGGTCAGGTGAATCGGGTAGGTCGCCGTCGGTCAGGTATGTCCGGCGAGAAGGAGCGCGAGGCTCTAAAGGAGCGCGAGGCTTTAGCCGAGCGGATTCATTGACGACGCGCCACTCACTCGCGCAGGTCCGCGACGCGATCATCGACTGTAATCAGTGTCCGCGGCTTCGCAGCTACTGCGCCGACATTGCGCGAACGAAGCGTCGGGCGTATCACGACGAGATCTACTGGGGGCGGCCCGTTCCCGGCTTCGGCGATCCACGTGCGCGACTGCTGATCGTCGGCCTGGCACCCGCCGCGCACGGCGCGAATCGAACCGGCCGCGTCTTCACCGGAGACGGCGTCGGCGGCTCCGGCGACTTTCTGATGGCCGCGCTCAATCGGACCGGCTTCGCGAACATCGCGACGTCACAGCATCCAGACGACGGACTGAAGCTGCGAGATGCGTTCATCGCCGCCGCCGTGCGATGCGCTCCACCCGGCAACACGCCGACGCCCCAGGAAATCTCGGCGTGTCTGCCCCACCTTGCGGCGGAAGCCGCGGCGCTGGGCCGGATCAAAGTGATCGTCGCGCTCGGGAAGATCGCGTTCGACGCCTACCTGCAGCTGCTCCGCACGCACGGGCACGTCATGCGGCCGCGTCCGGCATTTGCGCATGGACGCGGGCAGGTGATCGCTGACGGCCGGCTGCTGATCGGCTGCTATCACCCAAGCCGGCAGAACACGAATACCGGCAAGCTGACAGCGCCGATGCTGGACGTCGTGTTTCGCCGCGCGCGCCGGTTTCTCGCGACCGCCTGAGCGGCGATCGCACTCCCGACCACGCGGAACTCTCCGTGCAGAACGGTGTCCAACCTGGTGAGGAGGACGCGCCATGCCGCGAACCTTCACGCTGGTATCCGTCTCGATTCATGCGGTCGTCATCGGGGGCGTCTATATTGCGCAGACGCTGAGCGGCGGACCGCTCCCGATGCTTCGCGATGCCCTCGCGTTCGCCGATCGGACTGTGACGCCCGTCAAGATCGCCGATATCCCTCTGCCACGGCCGGCAACACAAGCACCATCAGGGCCGTCGGTTTCGCCCAGCGCAGCGCCGGTCGACGCGCCCTCCGCGATGAGGCCCGAGACCGGACGGGAAAACGAACCGAGCGCCACGCGATCTCCCGGACCGACGACCGGCGTCGAGCAGAGCGCCGATGCCGGCGCGCCGGTTGGCGTCATCCCCGGCGCGACGCCACCACCGCCGGCCCCGCCATCGCCGCAGCAACCGCTTCATCTGCACGCCGGCATCCAGCCGCCGCGCAAGATCGTGGACGCGAAACCGATCTATCCCGCGCTGGCGCTGACGGCGCGGCAAGAAGGCGTCGTGATTCTCGAGACGATCATCGATGTGCATGGTGGCGTGGAAACCGTGCACGTCCTGCGTGGTTACGCGCTGCTCGATCATGCGGCGATCGACGCGGTCAGGCAGTGGCGATTCACGCCGGCGCTCTTGAACGGCCAGCCGGTGCCGGTCGTGATGACCGTGACGGTGAACTTCTCGCTCACGCGAGGTCGATGAGGACGATCAATTGTCGCCGCCCGTGAGAACACGCTGCAGCGTCACGCGGTCGATATTGCCGCCGCTCATCACGCATACGACCTTTTTCCCGGCAAGACGGTCGCGGAGCTTCATCGCGGCGGCCAGCGACGCGGCGCCCGCGCCTTCGGCGAGATTGTGCGTCGTCCGCAGCGCGAGTCGAATCCCCGCCGCCAGTTCTTCCTCGCTGAGCGTGACAATGTCGTCCACCTCGCGCTGCAGAATCTCGAACGTGAGATCGAAGGTGACGCGCGTCGCCATGCCTTCCGCGAACGTGTCGGCCTTCTCGCCGACGACGCGAGTTCCGCTCTTCCATGATCGCGCGACAGCATCGGCGCGCTCCGCCTGCACGCCGATGACCTTCGCCCGGCTGCCGAGTCCGGTCCGAGCAATCGCGCAACCGCAGGCGCCGCTGCCGCCGCCGATCGGCACGAGGATGACATCCACGTCCGGCTTCTGCTCGAAGATCTCCAGGCCATAGGTGCCGACGCCGGCGATGAGCAGCGGCTCGTTCGCCGAATGCACGTAGCGCAGCCCGCGTTCGTGCTGCATCTGTTCCACCCGCTCGCGCGCCTCGTCGAAATCGCGACCGAATTCGATGACCTCGGCACCCAATGCGCGCATCGCCGCGTTCTTCTCCGGATTGTTCCCCACCGGCGTCACGATGACGCACGGAATGGCATCCAGCTGGCACGCGAGCGCGATCGACTGACCGTGGTTGCCCGTCGTCGCCGTGATGACGCCGTGACGCTCGCCAGCCGGCAAGCTGCCGATCAGATTCAGGCCACCACGCACTTTGAACGCGCCGGTCGGGTTGTGATTCTCGTGCTTGACGAGCACGTCGAGACCCGTGGCTTGGGCGAGCAGCGGATGCCGCAGCAGCGGCGACGGCGTCATCGCGCGATATACGCGTTCGCGCGAGGCGTAGATGTCGGTCAGTCCTGGTCCGGTCATGTGGTCGATAGCCTCTTCTGGCGGACGATGGGTACGATGATATCCGGTCGATCGGTGATCAGCCCATCGGCACCCCATTCAATGAGACGCCCGGCATCGTCTGCGGCGTCGACGGTCCAGACCTGAACGCCCAGACCTCTGTCATGCGCATCGTCGACGAACCGACGGGACACGACCCGGGTCGATCCCGCTACCTCGGGAATTTGAAATCCCGCATACGCCGTTTTTTCCGTACCAGACCCACCCGACCTACCCGACCCACCTGCCCACTTGGCCCATCTATTCCATCGCGCCCAGGATCGGTACAGTGCCCACCGCACTTCCTCACGCGAGGCGCTGGTCGCGAGCGACGGCTCAAGCCCCCGCACTGCACGCAGGACGCGCGTGCCGAAAGCTCCCACGCAGACGCGGTCGATCGAATCGGTGCGACGCGCCACGTCAACGACGGCGGCTGCCATCTCCCGGCTGTTCACCTTCAACTCGACGATGACACGGACATCTCGGTGTGCGTGCAGGACTTCGGCCAGCGCCGGCACATCCGCCCGCCTCAGCTCAACCGCTGTGCGCGACGCTACGTCGCCGCGAAGCCTCGTCGTTCGATCGAGCGTCCGATCGTGATGCACGACGACGACGCCGTCACGAGAGAGGTGCACGTCCAGCTCGATGCCGTCAGCGCCAAGCGCAATCCCGTTGGCGAATGCGGCCAGCGTGTTCTCAGGCGCCAGCGCACTCCCGCCGCGATGCGCGAACACCAAGGGCCCCCGCGAAGCGAAGAACGGATGCAGCATCTACAGTCGCTCGGCTGAAGCCTCGCGCTCCATCTGCTATAGAATCGATCGTATGCCGGCCACTCAAACCCTCGGCGATCTCCGGCGTTCCGGCTATCGCTCACGACCCGTCAAGCAGGAAATCCGCGACAACCTGGTCTGCAAGCTGCGCTCCGGTGAAGCGCTCTTTCCAGGCATCATCGGCTACGAGGAAACCGTCATCCCGCAGCTCGTGAACGCGGTGCTCTCACGACACAACTTCATTCTGCTCGGCCTCCGCGGCCAGGCCAAGAGCCGCATCCTTCGAGGCCTGACCGACCTTCTGGACGAGCGCGTCCCGGTTGTTCCGGGCTGCGAAATTCACGACGACCCGACGGCGCCGTTGTGCGCCGCCTGCCGCGCCCGGATCGCGCACGAAGGCGACGATTTACCGATCGCGTGGCTCGATCGCGACGCGCGCTACGTCGAAAAGCTCGCGACACCCGACGTGACGATCGCCGACATGGTCGGCGACATCGACCCGATCAAGGCGGCGCAGGGCGGGCTCGACCTCGCCGACGAGCTGACCATGCACTATGGTCTGCTGCCGCGGGCCAACCGCGGCATCTTCGCGATCAACGAGCTGCCCGATCTGGCGGGCAAGATCCAGGTCGGCCTCTTCAACATCCTTCAAGAGGGCGACGTCCAGATCAAAGGCTACCCGATCCGACTGAAGCTCGACGTGATGCTCGTCTTCACGGCGAATCCGGAGGACTACACGGCGCGGGGGAAGATCATCACACCGCTCAAGGATCGCATCGGGTCTGAAATCCGGACGCACTATCCGGCAACGCGCCACAACGCGCTGGCCATCACCAGGCAGGAAGCCTGGACGGATCGGACGGGCGCGACACGCGTCGAGATACCGCCGTACGTGCGCGAGGTCGTCGAAGAAGTCGCCTTCCAGGCGCGAGCGGACCGGAAGATCGACAAGCGCTCCGGCGTCAGCCAGCGGCTGCCCATCACGACGCTCGAGCTCGTCGTCTCCAATGCGGAGAGGCGGGCACTGACCAACGCCGAAGGCATCGCCGTGCCGCGGGTGACGGACGTCTACGCCGCGCTGCCGTCCATCACCGGCAAGTTCGAGCTGGAGTATGAGGGCGAACTGCGCGGCGCCGAACAGGTCGCACGCGATCTGATTCGTGCGGCCGTCGGCACGGTCTTCACCGGTGTCTTCGACGGAGTGGACACCCGGACCGTCGTCGAGTGGTTCGATCTCGGCGGGACGCTTCAACTCGCCGACAGCACGTCGGCAGACGAGGTGATCGCGCAGGCGAAGGGTGTGCAGGGACTGCTGGAGCTGGCCGACCGAGCCGGACTGCCCGCCGGCGCACCCGCGCCACTCGTCGCGGCGGCCGTCGACTTCATCCTCGAAGGTCTCTACGCGCAGAAGAAGATCAGTCGAAGCGAAGAGCGGGGCTACACCGCGGCCGAGGCCGCGCCACGCCGGCAGGCCCGCCGCGAGGAACAGTCGATCGACGAGGAAATCCGCATTCCGGGATCGAAGAAGAAATACTACAACTAGGGCTGAGCTTAGGGCTGAGCGAAGGGCTGAAGGCTTAGGGCCGAGGGTGAAATACAAGTACACGAAGTACACCGGCGACGATCTCGACGATCTGGATCTCGAAGATCTGGTGTCGAAGCTCTCGGACCTCCTGCTTTCGAGCGGTTTCAGCAACCCGTACGGCGGCAACGAGGAAGAGCGCACGATGCAGGCCCTGCACGACGCGATTCTCGACGCGTTGTTCAACGGCGGCGTCCTGCCCGATGAGACGATCGAACGCCTGCTCGGCGACCCCGCGGACGCGGATCAGTCCGACGCGCGGTCGAAGCTCGAGGAACTGATTCAGCAGATCATCGAGCGGATGGCCGACCAGGGCTATATCTCGATGCCGCCGGATCTGGAGGCCGAGCGCGAGCGGCGGCAGGGACGCGGCAGTGGCGGCGACACCCAGGCGCCGGTGACGTTCGAAGTCACCGACAAGGCGCTCGACTTCCTGGGCTACCGCGCGCTCCGGGATCTGCTCGGGTCGCTCGGCAAGAGCAGTTTCGGGCGTCACGACACGCGCGAGCAGGCGACGGGCGTCGAAACCACCGGCGCCACCAAGCCGTACGAATTCGGCGACACGCTCAACCTCGATGCGGCGGGCACGCTGCTCAACGCCGCGGCACGGCAGGCGCGCGACGTCACGTCCGGACGTGCGCCGCGCCACGCCGGCGGCGGACGACTGCACGTGACGCACGAAGACCTGGTCGTCACGCAGGGCGAGTACCAGAGCTCGTGCGCGACGGTGCTCATGCTCGACTGCAGCCACTCGATGATTCTCTACGGCGAGGATCGGTTCACCCCGGCCAAGCGCGTCGCGCTCGCGCTCGCGCAGCTGATCAAGACGCAATATCCGGGCGACGCGCTGAAGGTCGTGCTCTTCCACGATTCAGCAGAGGAGATTCCCCTTGCCGAGCTCGGTCGCGTCCGCGTCGGACCGTACTACACGAACACGCGCGAAGGCCTCCGCCTCGCGCGACGGATTCTCGATCGACAGCGCAAGGACATGCGCCAGATCATCATGATCACCGACGGCAAGCCGTCCGCGCTGACGCAGCCAGACGGTCGCATCTACAAGAACGCGTTCGGTCTCGACCCCTTCATCGTCGCCGAGACGTGCGCGGAGGTCGCGGCGTGCCGTCGCAGCGGCATCATGATCAATACGTTCATGCTGGCACGGGACTACGACCTCGTCAGCTTCGTGCGGCGCGTTGCCGAGATCTGCAAGGGCAAGGCGTACTTCACGACGCCCTACACGCTCGGACAATACGTCCTCATGGACTACATGGACAAGAAGACGAAGACGATCCACTGAGATTTCAGACTTCAGAGTTCAGACTTCAGAGTTGAGATGTCCGATCTGCTTCCACTGTTCCCACTGCCCAACGTTGTCTTGTTTCCGAACGTCTTTCTGCCCCTGCACATCTTCGAAGCGCGCTACCGTGAAATGATCGGGAGCGCGCTTGCGACCGATCGGATGATCGGGATGGTGCTGCTCCGTCCAGGCTGGGAGCGGGACTACGAAGGACGACCGCCGATCTACGCCATCGGCTGCAGCGGCGTGATCACGCACGCGGAGCAGCTGCATGACGGCCGCTACAACATCGTGCTGCGGGGCGTCGAGCGATTCAGGATTCTGCGCGAGGACACTTCCCTGGGCTTCAGGCGCGCGCAGGTCGAGGCGATCGCTGAAGGCGCGTTGAATGCGTCGGATCGAGCGGAGATCCGGAACAGCCGCGCCAAGCTGGAATCGTTGCTCGCGCCGGCGGTGGAAAAGGCCGGCGCCGACCCGAGAATGCCGGCGGCCATGTCCGACGAGGATCTCGTCAACGCCCTCGCGCAGTATCTCGGGCTCGAGGCGCTCGAGAAGCAGGCCCTGCTCGAGCAGCCGTGTCTCCGCAGCCGGGCGGCGTCGCTCGTCGAGCTGCTCGAGATGAAGATGATGGCGGCGAGGACGCCGGGCGCGTCGCACGTCGCGCACTGACGCGGACCGCACGCCCGGCATGCCCGCGAGCGCTCATCCAGTCAACGCTTTCCAGGGCGGTCTCGTCTAACTGCGCGTACACATGGAAGGTGTCCTTGCGGACCTCCGCTATGCCGTGCGGCTCCTCGCGCGGTCGCCGGGGTTCGCGCTCGTCACTGTGCTGACGCTGGCCCTCGGCATCGGCGCCAACACCGCGATCTTCTCCACGGTCGACGCGGTGCTGCTTCGCGCCCTGCCCTTCGGCGACCCCGACGGCCTCGCGATGGTCTGGGAAGACTCGAGCTTCGCGGGCTTTTCGAAGAACACACCGGCGCCCGCCAACTTCGTCGACTGGAAAGCACGCAACCGCGTGTTCCTGGACATGGCCGCGACGCGCGGCGCGAGCGCCAATCTGACCGACGACGGGCGGCCGGAGCTCGTTCTCGGACGCGCCGTGACCCCCAACTTCTTCTCGGTCCTGCGCGTGCAGCCGGCGATCGGACGGCCGTTCACCGTCGATGAAGACCGGCAGGGAGCTCAGGTCGTGCTGATCAGCCACGACCTGTGGCAGCGTCGCTTCGCCGGCGATCCGCTCGCGATCGGTCGTCCGCTGACGATGAATGGCACCGCTTACACGGTCGTGGGCGTCATGCCGCGCGGGTTCGTGTTCCGCAATCGCGAGATCGACTACTGGATACCGGCGCATTTCACGCCGTCCATCCTCGCCCAGCGCAACTCTCACTACCTGAATGTCGTCGCGCGACTGAAACCGGGTGTCACGATCGCGCAGGCGCGCGAAGAGATGCACCGCATTGCCGCCCAGCTCGAGGCGGAGTATCCGACCAACCGGCGCATCGGCGCCGTCGTCGTTCCGATCGGCGACGAGCTCGTGGGCAAGACGCGGCTGCAGCTGCTCGTGCTGATGGGCGCGGCCGGCGCCGTGCTGCTGATCGCATGCGCCAATCTCGCCAGCCTTCTCCTGTCCCGCGCGGTGGGACGACGCGGCGAACTCGGTATTCGCGCGGCCCTCGGCGCGCAGCCCGGGCGCCTCGTGCGGCAGCTCCTCGTTGAAGCACTGTTGCTGTCAACGATCGGGGGATTGCTTGGCCTGCTCATTGCGCCTCCCGGTATCGCGGTTGTGATGCGGCTGGTCCCGATGGGACTCTCGGAGCCGCCGGCGTCAGTCCTCAACGCGCGGTTACTCGCCTTCACTCTGGCGCTTTCGCTCGCCACAGGCATGCTGTTCGGCCTGCTCCCGGCCGCCCAGGCGGCGCGGAATTCCCTGAACGACGCCCTGCAGCAAGCCGGCCCACGTGCCGTCGGGGGCCGCGGACGATTCACGCGAGACGGTCTCGTGGTCGTCCAGGTCGCGGCTGCTCTCGTCCTGCTCGTCGCGGCCGGCCTGATGCTGCGAACGCTGGCCAATCTTCGCGCGATCGACGTGGGCTTCCGGCCCGACCACCTGCTGACACTGCGGACGACGCTGCCGCCGTTGAAGTACCGGGACGCGCCGGCGCGGTCGGCGTTCTACGAGCGCGTTCTGGATCGCGTGCGTGCGCTCCCGGGCGTGACCGCGGCGGCGTACGGGTCGACGTTGCCATTTCAGACGCAGGGCAACACGATTTGGTACGACGTCGAAGCCACCGTCCGCGCACCCGGCAACGCCGATGATGCGCTGCTGCGGACCGGAACCGGCAAGTACTTGTCGACGCTCGGCGTCAACCTCGTCGAGGGCCGCCTGCCCGACGACCGCGACGGCGCGAGCGCGCCGCCCGTCATCGTCATCAACGAGACGCTGGCGCGCCTGTACTGGCCCACCGGGAGTGCGCTCGGTCATCGGATTCAAATCTCTCAGCCCGGGTCGAAGTGGTACACCGTGGTTGGAGTCGTTCGCGACGTGCGGGAGCGCGGATACCAGGCATTGTTGAAGTCGGGCGTCTATCTCTCGTACGCACAGGCGCCCGATACGTGGGCCGTGCCCGAGTATCTCGTCGTGCGCACGAGCGGCGAACCCCTTGCAGCGGCCACGAGCGTACGAGAGGCCGTATCGACGGTCGATCCGGACCAGCCGGTCTCGGCTATCAGATCCATGGACGACATACTGGCCGTCGAAGTCTCGGACCGCCGGCAACAGAGCACGCTGCTCGGCGCGTTCGCCGCGCTCGCGCTGCTGCTGGCTTCGGTGGGTCTTTATGGCGTGCTGTCATACGCCGTCACGCAGCGGAGCCGCGAGATCGGCGTGCGGATTGCGCTGGGCGCGACGCGATCCGACGTCATGCGGCTGGTGCTCGGGCGGGGTGCAATGCTGACGGGATTGGGACTCGTCGCCGGCGGCGTCGGCGCGTGGGCCACGACTCGCGCGATGCGCTCACTCCTCTACGGCGTCGGGCCAACCGATCCGGCCACGTTCACCGCGGTCGTCGTCACGCTGATGTCCGTCGGGTTGATCGCCTGCCTCGTTCCGGCCGTCCGCGCGACGCGAATGAATCCGCTGACGGTGCTGCGGGACAGTTGAGGATCCGCAACCCTTAATATTCTCATGCCCGACCCATCTGGCCCACTCGACCTACACACCACTTCGCTCGGCAATCACCTGGACGATTTTCTCGCCGTGGAAGCGGCCGTTTTCGATGAAGATCGTCCCGGTATCCACGCCGGCTATTGCGCCACCCGCAATGAAGATGCCCGGCACGTTCGTCTCGAACGTCGTCGGGTCGTGGACCGGCGCGTCGCGCTCGGTCAGCCGGATTCCTGCGCGGCACATCAGGTCCGAATCAGCGCGGTAGCCGGTCAGCAGGTACACGGCATCCGCGGGAATTTCCTCCAGCGCGCCGGATCGCGATCGACGTGACAACGACGGACGTCGGACGAATTTCCGTGACGTGCGCGTTGAAGCGCGCGGATACCGAGGCTGCCTTGATGCGGTTCTCGATGTCGGGCCGCACCCAGTACTTGATCGTCGACTTCAACTGTTCGTGTCGGTGGACGATGGTGACCTTTGCGCCGGCGCGAAACATCTCGAGCGACGCTTCGGCGGCGGAGTTGCCGCCGCCGACGACCACCACACGCTGCTGGTAGTGAATGTGCGGCTCCGAGTAGTAGTGATGCACGTGCGGGAGATCTTCGCCGGGCACGCCCAGCATCACCGGACGATCGTAGTACCCGATCGCGAAGATCACGTGTCGTGCATGTCGCACACGGCGAACACCGCGTGACGATCGGGTTTCGATACTGAAGACCGGCGACGTCTCTTCCAGTGGCGCCGGGACGCCACCCCCGGCGCGTTCTGACGCTGAGGCTTTGCTCAGGCTGCTCGGGCCGTCGCCCAGCATGGCCGCCGGCGCTTCGGGCAAAACCGAGAGCACTTGCTCTCCGAACGCGATCTGCAGATCGTAGGTGTCGACGACTTTCCGGTAGTAGCGCAGCGCCTCGGCGCGCGTCGGCTTCTCATACGGAGAGACGAAGGGCAGGCCGCCGATCTCGAGCAGCTCCGGGGTCGTAAAGAAGACCATCTGCGGTGGAAAGCGGTAGATCGAGTTGACCAGCACGCCCTGCTCGAGCACCTGGTAGTCGAGCCCGTGCTTCTTGGCGGCAATCGCCGCAGCCAGACCCGAGGGCCCGGCGCCGATGATGACGAGGTCGCGGACGGACATTGGTCAATTGTAGATTGCGGATTGCGGATTGCGGATTCCCCAGGGCGGACTTACGATGAACGACGCAAGGAGCCTTCACATGATGCGTCGAGCCTCTGTCGCCGTGCTGGTGTGCATCGTCGCGTTCTCCATGTCGTCGCGGGCGCAGAGCCGCCGGTTCATCACCGAAAAAGACCTCCTCAAGTTCACGTGGGTCGCCGATCCGCAGATTTCACCGGACGGTTCCACCGTAGCCTTCGTCAAGGTGACCGTGAACGAGAAGGAGAACCGGTACGAAACCTCGATCTACGCGGTCCCTGCGAGGGGCGGCGAAGTCCGCCGGCTGACGTCAGGCATTCGCGACACGGGCCCGCGCTGGTCGCCGGACGGAAAGCGGATCGCGTTCGTCCGCGTGCCCGCCACCGCGTCAGGTGAGAACGCCAAAACGCCGACGCCACAAGTCTACGTCCTCGACATGGGCGGCGGCGAAGCCCGCGCGGTCACCGACGCCGCGCGCGGTGCCGGCAGTCCGATCTTTTCGCCCGACGGCAGGACCATCGCGTTCACAGCCGCGACCGGAAAGGATCCGGCCAAGGTGAACGATCGCGATAGTGATGTGAAGGTGATGACCAAGGCCGTCTACCGCGCCAACGGCAACCCCGGGTGGGTGGATACCGAACACCACTCGCACATCTTCACCGTTCCGCTTTCCGAGAATCCGTCGGACAAGCCAAAGGCGACACAACTGACCGACGGCGAATTCGACGAAAACGGCATGGCTTGGGCGGCTGACGGGAAGACGGTCTACTTCGTCTCGACGCGCGTGGCCGAGCCGTACTACGAGGAGTCCGGTGCCGAGTTGTACGGCGTGCCGGCGGCCGGCGGTTCGATCACGAAGATCGCGAGCATCGCGGGTAGCATCTTCAACATCTCGCCGTCGCCTGACGGGAAGCGCATCGCGTTCGTCGGATCGCTGCGGGGCACGCCGATTCGATCGTACAGCCAGCCGGACCTCTGGGTTACGGATGCGGCGCCGGGATCGACGCCGAAGAATCTGACCGCCAGCTACGACTTCGACGTCAGCGGGGGCATTGGCGGCGACCAGGCCGCGCCGCGCGGACAGAATCGCAAACCGGTTGTCTGGTCACTCGATGGCGCGTCGCTCATCGTCGTGTCGGCGGAGAAAGGATCGGCGAACCTGAAGCGCGTGACGATTGCCACCGGCAAGGTCGACACGCTCACGGATGGCCCGCAGGACGTCGGCGCGTTCAGCGCGACGCCGGACGCGTCGGTCATCGCCGCGATCACGTCTACGCAGACGAAGGTCGGCGACATCTCGATCATGAACGTTCCGAAGGATGCCCAGGCCAGGGCTGCGCTCGGCGACATCACCCACGTCAACCAGGATCTCTTCAAGGACATCACGCAGAGCGAGCCGGAGGAGATCTGGTACAAGAGCTTCGACGGCAGACAGATTCAGGGCTGGGTCCTCAAGCCGCCGGACTTCGATCCCTCGCGGAAATATCCGCTGATTCTCGAGATTCACGGCGGACCGCACGCGGCGTACGGCAACGTGTACACGCACGAATTCCAGTGGATGGCCGCGAAGGGCTACGTCGTGCTGTTCACCAACCCGCGAGGCAGCACGTCGTACGGTCAGGACTTCGGGAACATCATCCAGTACCGCTATCCTGGCGATGACTACAAAGACCTGATGGCCGGCGTCGACGAAATCCTCAAGCGCGGGTACATCGATCAAGCCAGGCTCGGTGTCACGGGCGGCAGCGGCGGCGGGCTGCTGACGAACTGGACGATCACGCAGACGCAGCGATTCAAGGCCGCCGTGGCGCAGCGCGACATCGCCGATTGGTATGGCTTCTGGTTTACCGCCGACTTCACGCTTTTCCAGCCCACGTGGTTCCGTCAGGCGCCGTGGGAGGATCCGCAGGATTTCGCCGCGCGCTCGCCAATTACGCACGTCGCCAACGTCACCACGCCGCTCATGCTGGTCCTCGGCGACCAGGACTACCGGACGCCGCCGGCTGACGGCGGCGAAATGATGTTCCGCGCGCTCAAGTACCGGAGGGTCCCCACGGTGATGGTCCGGTTCCCCCGCGAGAACCACGAGCTCTCGCGATCGGGCGAACCCTGGCACCGCGTCGAGCGCCTCCAGCACATCGTCGGCTGGATGGATCAGTGGCTGCAGGGGAAGACGGGGACCTACAGCACTCAGTAACCCGCGTGCGCCAGGCACGATGCAGGAATGCACAAATGCAGGCATGCAGAGCCAACGCATTGCGCCGCATCCGTGCATTCCGGCACTCTTGCATTCCTGCATTGCCCGTTCGCCGCGCTCCGTCACCTTTTGTCAGGAAGAAATGCCCTTTCGTCGGGATTGCCATCGCTGGCCCGTCCCGGGTGGCTACTGTCATCGTGAAAGGAGTTCACATGACAGTCATCGCGTGGATCATCAGTTGGATACTGACGAGTGTGATAGCCACCGCCTCACAGGCGCCGGTCCCGGCGCGCTTCGACATGGTGGTGCGGGCGGATTTCTTCGCGGGCTTCGGCGGCGACCAGGAACGTCTGGCGCGCGGGATGGATGCGTGCGAGCGGGCGCTGACCGCCAACCCAAAGCATGCAGAGGCGCTCGTGTGGCATGGATCGGGTCTCGCGTTTCGCGGCGGCATGGCGTTCCAACGCGGCGACGCGCAAACGGGAATGGAGCTGTGGGGCCGCGGTCTGGCCGAGATGGACGAGGCGGTCGCGCTCGAACCTGACAATGTCGCCGTTCGGATTCCGCGGGGTGCAATGCTCCTCCAGGCCACGCGGAATCTACAGGCCCCGATGGCGAAGCCGCTGATTGAGAAGGCGCTCGACGACTACGAAAAGACGCTCGCGATTCAGACCGCGTCGGGCGTGTTCGCGTCTCTCGGCAGCCATCCCAAGGGCGAACTCCTGTTCGGTCTCGCCGAGGGATACGCCCGGCTCGGCGACTCCGCGAAGGCACGCGTGTACTTCGAGCGTCTCGTGACGGACGCGCCGGAATCCGGCCAGACGCCGAAGGCGCGCGAGTGGATGTCCAGCGGCTCGCTGCCCGCCTCGCAGGGCCTCACCTGCGTCGGATGCCACAAGTGAACAGGAACACGATGCAGTACTGGCGGCGGATCATGATGGGCAACATCATTGCCGCCGCCATCGTGCTGTTCGCGTTCAGCGGTGTGTCGTTTCGCACGCCCTTGTCTGAGTTGTTGCGCGGCTATCTCATTTCCCTGTTGTTCTCGTTCTTCATCGGACCGCTGCTTGGCGTCACCATGCCGCGCATCGCCCCGTGGATCTGGCGGCGCGTGGGGTTTCCGCTCAATTGGGTCGTGATCGCACTGGCGATGGCCGGACTGGCGCTGGTTGGAAGTCTGGCGGCGATCGCGCTGCTCGTCCAGTTCGGTGCCGTCCCCGGCGCCAGCTTCTGGGGCTGGTTCAAAGGCAGCATCCGCATCTCCATCGTCGTCACGCTGACGATGGGGCTGTTCATCACCGCGTACGAGATGATGCGTGCCCGCGTGGCGCAGGCCACCGCGGAGGCGCAGCTGGCGTCGCTCGAATCGCGCGTGCAGCCTCACTTCCTGTTCAACACGCTCAACTCGATATCGGCCCTCATCCACGAGGATCCTAAAGGCGCGGAGCGCATGACCGTGCAGCTCGCCTCACTGCTGCGCTCATCGCTGGATCAGCCGACGACGCCTCTGGTGTCGCTCGACGAGGAGTTGCGGATCGTGCGGGACTACCTGGCGATCGAGCATGTCCGCTTCGGCGACCGGCTGCGCTACGAAGTGCAGGTCGATCCGGCCCTCGCCGCCGTGCGGCTGCCGCGGATGTCGATCCAGACGCTGGTCGAGAACGCGGTGAAGTACGCGGTTGGACCGCGGCGCGACGGCGCGTCGATTGCGATCAGCGCGACGCGCGACGACGAGCGCGCGCAGATTCGAATCGCGGATGACGGCCCCGGCTTCGATTCGTCGAACCTCCCGCCGGGACACGGCCTGGCGCTTCTGCGCGACCGTCTCGCCCTGCTCTTCAGTCGATCCGCGACGCTGCAGATCGAGTCCGCCGATCGCGGAACAGTCGTGCGTCTGACGCTGCCCGCCAACATCGAGGCGGGCGTCGTCGCGCCAAGAACGTGCGAGCCGAACGACGCCCCGGCGATTCCAACCGCGGTGCAGGCGGGCGGCCGGGCGGGAGATATCCGCTAGTGCGCGCCTATGTGGTGGACGACGAGCGCCTGGCGGTGCAGCGGCTGTCACGCCTCATCGCCGAGACGGGCCGCGCGGAAGTGGCAGGGTCGACCACCGATCCGCACGAAGCCCTCGCCTTTCTCAATCAGCATTCCGTCGACGTGCTGTTCCTCGACATCCAGATGCCTGGGCTCACCGGCTTCGAGCTGCTCGAGCAGCTGAATCGGTCTCCGACGGTGGTGTTCACGACGGCGTACGATGCGTACGCGCTCAACGCCTTCGAGGCGAACGCCGTGGACTACCTGCTGAAACCGATAGAAATCGATCGACTGGCCAGGGCGCTGGACAAGGTGGCTCGGGTCGGCGCAGCACCGCAGGGCGACGTGCGCGTGCTGGCGCGAGAAATCGCCGCGCAGCTGTCGCCGACGCGAAAACTCGAGCGCATCGCGTCACGCGTCGGCGAGCGCACGACGCTCTTGGAGCTGGCCCGCGTCAGTCATTTCGTGGCGAAGGACAAGCTCACCTTCGCCGTGACCGCGGGCCGCGAACACGCAATCGACTACACCCTCGCGCAGCTCGAGGAGCTTCTCGATCGGCGCCGCTTCGTCAGGATTCACCGTTCGACGATTGTGAATGCGAGCGTCGTGCAGGAGCTGTACCCGGCCGTCGATGGCGGCATGCTGGTCCGCCTCAGGGACGAGTCAAAAACGGAACTGAGCGTCGCGCGCGACCGCGTGCGCGAGCTGAAGCAGCGGCTGGGGATCTGACGCAGGGCGGGTGGGTCAGGTCGGTCGGGTGGGTCAGGTAGGTTAGAAGCGCCTGCGGCCATGCCGAGCGACGGCCTGTGAAGCCGGAGCGAGGCATCGGCGTACGTGCGCGGCGGGGGTGGGGCTCCCGCCGCGATTGGAAGAAAGTCGACGAAGCGCCGCTACTTTTTTGAGAAGTCCAATCGATCGATGGCGATCCTGCCGTTGCTGACAACCAGCAGCGGATCCTGAATCGTCGCGATGTTCTCGAGCGGATTGCCTTCGACCGCAATCAAATCCGCCTCGTAGCCGACCTCGACGGCGCCGATCGACTTCTCGAGTCGCAGCATCTCGGCGTTCACGATCGTCGCGGACTGGACGGCTTCGAGCGGCGAGAAGCCCATCTCGACGAAGTGCGTCGCTTCCTGTCCGATGCGCGTCAGGCTGTTCGGCGAGTAGCCGGTGTCGGTGCCGGTCACAATCTTCACCCCGACCTTTCGAGCCCGGACGATGGCGTCACGCAGGCGCGGCAGCATGTGCAAGCCGCGGATTCTGAGCGCCGGGACGTCGTAGTCACCGCCGGCGTCGGTCAGGTCGATGACCGTCGTGTACGTCGGATCGAAATACGTGCCGCGGTCCTTCATCAACTGCAGCGTCTGATCCGACACGTACGTGCCGTGCTCGATGCTCCGCACGCCGGCGCGCGCCGCGGCCATGGCGCCTTCGTCGCCGTGTGCGTGCGCCTCGACCGGCACGTTCTTCGACGCGGCTTCCTGCACGATCGCGCGTATCTCGTCCTCCGAGTACACCTGCTTGCGTGGATCCGTGTCGGCCGTCCCCGCCCGCTCGGTTGCAAGAATCTTGATCCAGTTCACGCCGTGCAACAGATTCATCTGCACTGCGCGCCGCATCCGCTCGATCGTCGTCACGCCACCCATCAGATCGGCGAACTCGGGCTGCGCGAGGAATGCCTCCGCGGCCATCTGCGGCCTGACGTGGTAACCAGCCGACAGGACGTCAGGACCGGCGACGACTCCGGCGGTGACCAACTGGTGGAAGCCGACGTCGACGTAGTTGGATACGCCGGCGCTGCGGACCGTCGTGACTCCGGACTCGAGCGCGCGGCGAAACGCGGCGAAGTCCGACGCGTGTGTGTGGGCGTCGATGAGTCCCGGCAGGACGTAGCGGCCTTTCAGATCGATCACGCGCGCCCCAGTGGGGTTTGGTGCGTTCGACACGCTCGGGCCGATCGACGCGATTCGTCCGCCGCTCAAGTCGAGCGCGACTCCGCGCTGCACGCGTCCATCGCGTACGTTGACGACGTTGGCGTTGATGAGTCGCAGCGGCGGCGCCGGTGCGGGCGCTGATTGGCCGGAGAGGAGCGGCGACAGAGACACCGCGGCCGCCAACGTCATCAATCCGATCCTGCACTTCACATGGGCCTCCTTGTCGCGACCAACATTCTTTCACTTGCGCTGGGGCCCCGTCCCCAGCGAGTCCTTACGCTGATACGTCGCTCGGGCTTCACAGGCTGACCGACCCGACCCACCTGACCTACCGGACTCACACGACCGTACTTCCAACTTGACGCACTCGAGATATCGGACCAAATTTGTCGTATTTGACCGGCCGCACCGGCCTCCAGCCCGCTCGGACCCCGCAATGGCCCGTTCGCAAAAACGTAAGTTTTATAAGGCGCTTGTCCTCTATTATTTAGCGCATGCACAAGCCGATTAAATACGTCGAGAAGGGTCTGTCGATTGCGGCCAACGGCGCATGGGTCGTCTTCAACAATCTGAACAAGATCAACCAGCGGCCGTCGTTCGTGCCGAAGTGGTCCGACAAGCCGCTCCTGAAGTCTTACGAGAAGACCAAGCCACCGCTCGGCTGGCCGCGCGAAACCGACTCACTCTGTCCGACGTGCACGCGCGAAGCGCGCCAGGCGATCCTCGACGGCAAGAAGGACGTCAGCGTCCTGCTCAACGAGAAGGTCGGCGAGATCAAGGCGACGATTCTCGAGCGCGACGGGAAGATCCTGATGGTGAAGGATTGCCCCATCCACGGCCACTTCGAGGACGTGATGGCGATCGACACCGACTTCTTCAAGCACCTCGAAGAAGTGTTCCCCGGACGCGACATCCGCGCCCACAACGACGACAAGCTGCACAACCACGGCAGCAGCACCATTCAGCACGGCCGCGGCTCGGTCCTGACGGTCGACCTGACCAACCGCTGCAACATGATGTGCGATCCCTGCTTCATGGACGCCAACCAGGTCGGCTTCGTGCATGAGCTGAGCTGGGAAGACATCAAGACGGTGCTCGACAACGCCATCACCATCAAGCCACGGCGTCAGATGTCGGTGCAGTTCTCCGGCGGCGAGCCGACGATTTCCCCATACTTCCTTGACGCCGTGCGCTACGCGCGCAAGGTCGGCTACAACAGCGTCCAGGCCGCGACCAACGGTATCGAGTTCGCCAAAGATCCGGCGTTCGCCAAAGCGGCGGCGGAAGCGGGCCTGCGCTACGCGTATCTGCAGTTTGACGGCATCGGCAACGCCGCCAACGCGCACCGCCGCGTCGGCAACCTGTTCGACGTGAAGCTGCGCGCCATCGAGAACCTGCACAGCAACGGCGTCGACATCGTCCCGGTCGTCACCATCGTGAACGGCGTCAACAACGAGCAGGTCGGGCGGATTATCGAGTTCGCGCTCGACAATCCCAAGACGATCAACTTCCTGTCGTTCCAGCCGGTGTCGTTCACCGGCCGCGACGAAGAAGTGACGCCCGAGCGCCGCGCCGCGCAGCGCTACACGCTGTCGCACCTGGCGCACGACGTGAAGAACCAGACCGGCATCGGCGAGCCTGTGCGCGACTGGTTCCCGATCTCGTTCATGGGCAGCTTCACCGACTGGGCCGACGTGACCCACGGTGCCGAGAAGGAGTTCGGGCAGCTGACGTGTGGCTGCCACCCCAACTGCGGCGTCGGCATGGCGATCATGATCGACAAGGAAACGAAGGAAGCCGTGCCGGTCACCAAGTTCCTGAAGGCCGAGCGATTTGCCACGGACGTGCAGCAGGTCACCGACGCCGGCCGCAGCCGCTTCTGGTCGAACGTCGGGATGGCGCTTGCGGTCGTCCGCAACTACGACTCGTTCAACTCGCCGACCCACTTCAAGCTGACCGACCTCCTGAAGAAGTTCGACAAGACCTTCGGCGCCACCAAGTCGGCCGAAAAGGGCAAGTACGGCAGGGTCGAAGGCGACCGGACGATGGCCGACATCGAGAAGCGTCGCGCCGATCGCTGGAACTTCCTGTTCATCGCCGGCATGTGGTTCCAGGATCTGTTCAACTACGACTTCCGCCGTACCGAGATGTGCATCATCCCGTATGCCACGCAGCAGGGCGAGATTTCCTTCTGCGCCTACAACACCGGCATCGGCTGGAGAAATATCATTGAAAAGATGCACATGACCGCGACGCTGACGAAGTGGTACGAGGAGCACGGCCGCCACGAGATCTTCGCCGGCAACAAGTCGGTGCCGCTCAACTCGACTGAGCACCGCCTGAAGCTGAACGAGGAAGCCGTCCGCGCCGGTGCGCAGACCGACATGGAAGACATGGGCATCGCGAAGAACGCACGTGAGGAGAAGCTCGCGGCCCAGGCGCGCAAGCACTCCGGGGCAGGGGCCCCGGAAAAGACCGGGGGAGGGACCCCGGACAAGACCGGGGGAGGGACCCCGGATAAAACGAAGTCGCCCGAGGAGCTGGCGCAGGAAGCCGCGCGGAACGCCGAAATGGCCAAACTGTATCGGCAGCACGTCCTGAAGGAGCAGCCGACACTCCAGATTCAGGGCCTGGGCGGCAGCCGCAAGGCCGGACAGGGCGCCGCGGCGTCAGAGCCGTCTCAGGCAGCCGAAGTGCTGCACAAACCTGTCGTTTAGCGATTCGCCTTTTGGAATCAGGATTCGGTCTTTTGAAGGGCCGGCGAGAAATCGCTGGCCCTTTGTATTTTGCTTGTCCTGCACGACCGACGAGCCATTACAATCCGAGCCAATTTCGGACGCCGTCCGATCGGACGGTGTGCGGAAGAGGGGGAAAACAGGAGGTAGAGTGAATGAAGCTCGCGCCCTTCGTCTTCGCCTTGGTTCTCGCGGCATCTCCGGTCTTCGCTCAATCCACCGCCACGCTCGAGGGCGTCGTCACCGACACGCAGGGTGCGGTCATGCCGGGCGTGAGCGTGACTATCCGCAACGTGGCCACAGGCATCGAGCGTCCGGCCATCACGGATTCAGTCGGCCGGTACGTCGCCGCGTCGCTGGCACCTGGACACTACCAGATCGTCGCGCATCTCGACGGCTTCAAGGATCAGACCGCTGAAGTCGATCTGGGGCCCGCGCAGACGGCTGTCCTCAACATAAGGCTCGGACTCGCCACCCTCACCGAAAACGTGACGGTGACGGGAGCCTCGCCGCTCATCGACACGGCGACGGTCTCGGTTGGGCAATCCATGCCGGAAAAGACCGTGCAGGAGATCCCGCTGAACGGCCGTCACTTCGTCGACCTCGGCCCGCTGATGCCGGGCGGATCGACGTCCCCGCAGAACGCCGGGCTCAGCGCGCCGCTGCGCGGCCAGGGATCGTTCTCGTTCATGTCGGCCGGCAACCGCGAGACGTCCGTCAACTTGATGGTGAACGGCATCAACCTGAACGACCTGTCGAACAGCCAGGTGACATTCCAGCCGTCGATTAACACGGTGTCGGAGTTCAAGGTCGATAACTCGACGTTCAGCGCCGAGTACGGCCGGAATTCAGGTGCAATCGTCAACGTCGCGACGCGGTCTGGCGCCAACCAGATGCACGGCGAAGCGTTCGACTTCTATCGGGACGACTCGTTCGACTCGCGCAACTACTTCAACCCTCCGAGCGTCAGGACGGACGGGAGCACGACACCGCAGTCGTTGTTCAACCGCAAGCAGTTCGGCGCGAACCTCGGCGGCCCGATCGTCAAGAACCGAATGTTCTATTTCGGCAGCTACGAAGGCCTGCGGCACGAGCAGGGCGTGGATCTCAATTCAGGGACACTGACGAACGCCCAGCGTGCGGGAGTCACCGACCCAACCTCGAAGAACCTGCTCCAGTACATCCCTGTCGCGAACGACCTCACCGGCACGCGCACCATCGGTTCACCGCTGGCACCCGTCCAGATCGATCAGTACACGATCGACTCGCGCAACAACGTGCGGCAAGGCGACGACCTTCACTTCTACTACGCCTACCAGAAGGACTCGCGCCTCGAGTCGAACGCCCAGGGCCAGACAGTCGCCGGGTACCCCGACAGGCGCGGCGGAAACCGCCAGATCATGACGATCAACGAGACCCATATCTTCAGCCCGACGCTCGTCAACGAAGTCCGCGGCGGCTTCAACCGGATCAACATTACGTTCATCCCCCAGACGCTGGTCGACACGAATGCGATCGGGATCAACGTCGGGCAGACCGAGATGCCGATCGCGCTGCCGGCGATCACGATTACAGGTCCCGGGCTGAACTTCGGCGGTCCCGGAAGTTTCCCCAGTGGACGAATCGTGACGACGTATGCGGTCGGCGATACGGCCACGTACCTTCACGGCAACCACATCGTGAAGTTCGGCGGCGAGTTCCGGCGAGTCAAGCACTACGGGTTCAGCCAGGACCCTGGGCGCTTCACGTATCCGAGCGTCGCGGCGTTTCAGCAGGGGTTCGGCAGCTCCTTTGGCATCACGCTCGGCACGCAGGCGTACAATGCGTACGTGAACGCGATCGGCGGGTTCGTGCAGGATTCCATCTCCCTCGGATCGAACCTGAAGCTGGACCTCGGGCTGCGCTACGACTACCTGCCGTCGCCGACGGAGCAGGACGACCAGTTCGTCACGTTCGACCCCACGACGTCGTCGCTCGTTCAGATTGGCACGCACGGCTTCGATCAGGTGACGAAGAACGGCAGCGACTTCCAGCCACGCGTCGGCGTCATCTGGAATCCGAAGGCCGACGGCAAGACGGTCGTTCGCGCCGCCTACGCCGTCATGACAAACCAGAGCAACACGGGATACTTCACCGGTGAAACCGGCAACCCACCCATCGTGAATCCGCTGTCGAGTCAGGCGGCGGGCACGGCAGCAAGCAACATCAAGATCGATAACGCGGTGTCCGGGGCCGGAGCCGCGGCGCTCGCGCCATCCTTCACGGATCCGAACTTCCTGCCGGCGCGGATGCAGTCCTGGAACGTGAACGTCGAACGCGAGTTCGGCGGCACGGGCGTGATGGTCGGCTATTTCGGGTCGCACGGAGATCGGCTGCGCGTTCCGATGAACCTCAATCAATTCACGACGCCGGGTGGGACGGTCCGGCCGTATCCCAGGTTGTCAGCAACGAGCCCGATTCTCCCAGGGTCCACGCTGGGGAACATCACCGAGGCGACGAGCCTCGGCTGGTCAGACTACAAGGGACTCTGGATCACGGCGAACCGCCGTCTGTCGAAAGGATTGTCGCTGCAGGGCGCGTACACGCTGTCGAAGTCAACTGATACCAACTCGTACGAGGGGACAGGCGGAAACAACAACGGCTCGTTGCAGGACAGCACCAACCTGGCCGGCAGCGAGGGTCCCTCGGACTTCGACGTCCGCCACCGCTTCTCGCTCAACGCGAGCTACGAGCTGCCCTTCTCCGGTAACCGGTGGAAGGACGGCTGGCAAGTGGTTCTCGTCGAGCAATTGCAGACGGGAAACCCGGTGAACATCCTCACGAACATCTCGACGATTACGGGCGTCACGTCAGTCCGGCCCGATCTCATCGGCGCGCTGCCAGCGATCTCGCCGGCGCCGAATCTCGACTCGAACGGCTTCCCGGTGAGCTATCAGTGGTTCAACGGCCAGACGAACGTCTGCGACCCGCGCATCGCGGCCGGCGCCGCGGGCGCCTGCACGGCGTCATCCGTCTTCGCGCTCCCGTATAACGCAGCGGGAGTCGCGCATTTCGGCAATCTGGGCAGGAACGTGCTGTACGGTCCTGGCTTCGGGAACACTGACCTGTCGTTCATCAAGAACCTGACGATCACCGGCACGTCGCGGGCGCAGTTCAGGGTTGAAGTGTTCAACCTGTTCAATCAGGCGAACTTCGGTCAGCCGGGCAGAATCGTAACCGTGGGCAGCACGTCGTTCGGTGTGATCTCGAACACGCGGTTCCCGACCGGCGACTCCGGATCGGCGCGTCAGATTCAGTTCGCGATCAAATTCTTGTTTTAGTTGTTAGTTGTTGGTTGTCGGTTGTTAGCTGGTTATTAGTTGGTTCTTGATCGTCGATAAGGTCGTTGGTGGTTGGTACCTTCGTGGATCAACCACCAACGCTGCTGACGGCCGAACTAATAACCAACAACCAACAACCACTTCTCATCTCGTCGCCGGCATGGTGCGAACGCCCTCGCGAACGGCGGCAATCACTTCGACTTCCAGCATCAGCTCCGGCCGCACGAGTCCCTTCACCTCGACGAACGTGCTGGCCGGCGCGGCGCTGCTGAAATATCGCGCGCGCACTTCGCGGACGGCTGGCGCCTTCGTCATGTCGGTGATGTAGCTGTTCATCTTGACGACGTCGGCAAACGTTGCGCCGGCGGCCTTGAGCGCGACGTCGAGGTTCTTGAACACCTGCTCCGCCTGCGCCTTCATGTCGCTTCCGCCCACGAGGTTGCCCGCCTCGTCGTAGGCGATCTGGCCGGAGATGTAGACCGTCTTCACCGGACCCACGGTTTCCACCACGTGTGTGTACCCCGTCGGCTTGGACAGCGTCGGCGGATTGGTGCGCTTGATGTGCTGCTGTGGCATCTGCGCTGAGGCCAGCGCGGTGACGGCAAGTAGTGCTGTGACAATGATGACGTTTCGCATCTGAACAACTCCCTTTCAGGCGCTACCAACTTTTTCCACTGGCGCCGGGGCCCCACCCCCGGCGCGAGCTGTCGCTGATGCCTCACTCCGGCGACACAGGCCGTCGTTCGGCATAGCCGCAGGCGCCCTCGCCCGACTCGACCCACGTGGCCTACTCAACCCACTCGACTTATTTGGCCGTCTTCTTCGGCTTGGCCGCCGCGGCGGGTTTCGGCGGCGCGGGCCTGTATTCGAGCATGACGTTACTGACGACCGCGATCGGCCGTCCAGCCTGCGTGAACGTCGAGGGCGGACCCGCCACCCCCTCGACGACGAGCTTTTCGCCGAGCAGGCTGACCTGGTCTTCCCCTTCCGGAATCGTCACCACGATGGATTCGAGGCCCGTCGGCGCGACGGCCTTGACGCCCCCGGGACCTGCCCCGCCGCCCACCCGGTCCACCAGATCGGCCGCCGTGCGGAATTCGCTCTGCACCACCGCTCGCGAGATGAGCGTGTTGTCCATCGTCAGGACGCCGATCGTGGCGGTGTACTTCGCATACGCGCGCCTAGTCTTGACCTGTTCCTCCGAGTACAGCTGGAGGTTGTGCATGTCGAACGTGAGGGTCGCAGTCCCGCGTCGCGATGGCAGCGTAATGATCACGCCGCCCTGGGGGTCCCGTCCGGCGAGCACCTCGCAGAATGAAATCTTTGTCTTGACGCCGACGCCAAGCGGCGCCGGACAGGTCAGCGGCGGCGCGATCTTCGTCAGCGCCGCGACCGGGGCAGCAGGCTTTTTCGCGGAAACCGGCGGTTTCGTCGTCTGAGCGGTCGCGGACGCGGCCGTCAGACCTGAAGCCGCCGACACCGCCGACAGGGCGTATACGATCGGCAACGCTGCACGCATGGACGACATCGTACCTAGTGGCTCGGCGCCGGTCCACCTTTCAGATGCTGCTCGAAGAAATCGTCGACGCGATGCCAGGCGTCGCGGAGCACGTGCTCGCGCGTGAAATAGTGGAATTCCCCTGGATACGTCATGAACGTCGTCAGGTGACTCTTGTTCTTCTTCATCAGCTCGTCGATGAGCCGGACCGAATGCAGGTAGGGCACGTTGACGTCCGCGGTCCCGTGCAGAACCAGAAGCGGCGTTTCCAGTCGATCGACGTGCGAAATCGGCGACGCGTTGGCGTACACCTGAGGGTTCTGTTCCGGCGTGCCAATCCGGCTCGCCGTCCACCCGCCGTGGTACGGGTCCTCGTAGTACATCGCGTAGTCCACAACCCCCGCGACGTCCACGGCCGCGCGGAACAGCCTGGGTTGATCCGTGACCGCAATCAACGTGAAGAAGCCGCCGTAGCTCAGCCCCCAGATTCCCACGCGATCCGTGTCGACATATGGCAGCGTCTTCAGATAGTTCGTGACCATCCAGGCGTCCTTGGCATCCTTGCCGCCGACGTCCATATAGACGCCCTCGCGCCAGTCACGGCCGTAGCCGATGCTGCCGCGGTAGTCCGGCGCGACGACGATGTAACCCTGCTGCAACAGGTACTGATGGAAGCTGTAGTAGACGGCGTAGTTTCGCTGAACATGCCAGCCGTCGTAGTTCTGGTTGACGCCGTCGCCGTGAATCCAGACAACGGCTGGATGCTTCTTCGACCGGTCGAGGTTCTTCGGCACGAACAGCCACGCCGGCACCTGCTGACCGTCGGGCCCCGCGTAGTGGACCATTTCCGGCGCCACGAGCTGCGAGCGGTCGATGGACGCCGGCATGGAATCCGACACTCGAACGGTCTGCTTCGAGGTGACATCGATCACGTAGAGGTCGGCCGAATTCTGTGGATCCGTGTGCTGATACACGAGGCGTTTGCCATCCGGTGACCACGCCGGCGCGATATTGGTGCCGCGTCCGCTCGTCAGGGCTGTGACGGTGGCGTGGGCGGGATCGCCGCCAATCGTGGCGACATACAGGTGACGTGTCCCGTAGTGATCCGGCTCGTTGGCGTCGAACGCGATGCGCTGACTGTCGGGCGACCACATCGGCCGCCATGCTTCGAATCGTCCTTTCGTGATCTGAATAGGTTCGCTCGGCTGAAGCCTTCGCGCTCCATCCAGACTTCGCGCTCCATCCTCGATCGGCATCACGTAGAGGTGATCCCAGCCGTCGCGATCGCTGACGAACGCGAGCCACTTGCCGTCGGGTGACGGCTGCACGGCGGCGTTCGCGTCGCCAGTCACGCTCCAGAACTTGTCCTTGACGTCCTCGTGGAGGACCCTGGGATCGCCGCCCGCGATGTCCACGAGGTATGACGTCCGGCGCTTGAAGTCCGCGGACGTCCGATCGAAGACAAAATGACGGGAATCGACCCATCGCCGCGCGCCGAAGCCGCCTGACGTCACCGCCAGGGGTCGCGCCGCGCCGCCCGCTGCCGGCACGACCACGGTGTCGCCGGGCACGTTTTCGTTGGTGGTGTAAATGATCTTCACGCCCGAGTACTGCGGCGTCTGCTCGTGACGGATGACACGTGGCGCGTGGCTCACGACGAGCGACTGGCCGTCCGGCGACCAGCTGACGGTGCCCAGGACGTGATCGGCGGAGCGCAGGACATGCATTTCGTGACCGTCGCCAAGCGCACGCACGACGAGCTCGCTGCCTCCGGTCCCGACGGCGCGGACGAATGCGACCCGACCGCCATCCGGCGACGGCGTGATCGCCGATTCGGTCTGGGGCGTCGTCCACACGGCGACCGCGGGTGAACCGTCGGTCGGCACACGCCAGAGATCGCCCGCTTTGGTGACCATCAGCGACCTCCCGTCTGCGCTCCAGAAGGCGCCGGCGAGTGACGCGCCGGCGTCCGGCAGTTCGCTCGGCGCATGCGGCGCGTTCACGGGGTCCGCGCTCGCGACGTAGACCTTCGAAACGCCCGCACGGTCCCAGACGAACGCGACGAATCGCCCGTCGGGGCTCCACATCGGACTCGACGGGTGTTTGATATCGATGAGCTGTTCGATGGTGAGCCGCTGCGCGTCGTGCGCGGGCTGCACGGCCTGAGCGCCGCAACCGGCGCTGACCAGAGCGATCGCGCAGGCAGTCGTGACCTTCATGGGGCCTCCAACAGTCGGTAGACGGCAGTATAGCGACAAAGCGTTCGGTCGAGCTGACGACATTCTCGTGGGATCGGCAATCGAGAGACACACTGTTGTCTGGATTCGGCCCGAGGAGATTCAAGTTTCCGTAATTCCGCACGACGCTTTCAGAAATTTTTCGTAGTGTCATCTCCTGTTCGTTGTCTCACTCGGTCCAAACCTGCTAGAAGTCGAAAGGTTCCATCAATCGCCCGACTAGCAGGAGGCCGTTCATGAGGTACGTGTTCAAGGTTCTTGTCGCGCTCGCCTTCATCGGCGTCGTCACGTCGTCGACGGCGCGCGCACAGGTTCAGACAGGAAGCATTCTCGTAACCGCAACCGACGAGCAGGGAGCGATGACGCCTGGCGTCACAATCACGATCTCCAGCCCCGTACTCGTCGCGGGATCGATGACCGGCGTCACCGATAGCGCCGGGGTATATCGCTTCCCCTCGCTGGTCCCCGGCACTTATTCCATCAAGCTGGATCTGCAAGGCTTTCAATCCGTCGTCCGAGAAAACGTCGCGGTCCTCGTTGGTCAAACAACGCCGGTGCAGTTGGCGCTGAAAGTGGCCACGGTGGCGGAGACCGTGACGGTCACTGGTGCGTCTCCGGTCGTGGATACCACGAGCGCCAACGTCAACGTGAACCTGAGCGAACAGCTCCTCCAAGGCACGCCGGGCGGGCGCGACATCTGGGCACTCGTCGAGTACAAAGTTCCGAGCCTCCTCATCACGCGACCCGACGTGGGAGGGACCTCCGGCGGTCTGCAGGGTGTGTATAACGCGCGCGGGACGACCACCGCGCAGAACTCCCAGTATCTGAACGGCATCAACGTCGGCGACCCGAGCGCGATCGGCGCGGCGGGTTACTACTACGACTTCGACGCCTTCGACGACATTCAGGTCTCGACGGGCGCGCACGACATCACGGTTCCGACCGGCGGCGTCTTCCTCAACATGGTGACGAAGAGCGGTGGCAACACATGGCAGGGCCGCGGCACCTTCGCGTGGGAAGGCAGCGGCACACAGAGCGCGAACATCGACGACAACCTGCTGCATTACGGCTTCACTCCGGGAACGAACAAGGTCGACTTCGTCTCGGACGTGAACTTCAGCGCGGGCGGACCGGTCATCGCGAACAAGTTGCGCGTGTTCGGATCGTTTCGCGACTGGCGCGTGCACGTGAACGTGCCGGCGGCCTTCTCGGCGACGGTGCTCGACCAGACCAACATCGACTCGGGCCTCGTCAATGCGACCTATCAGCTGAATGACAAGAACAAGCTGACGGGCTTCTGGTCGAAGCAGAAGTACAGCAAGCCGAACAGGTTTCTCAATTCGCCGACGACCACGCTCGTCAAGGACTCGACGAGTGATGAGGAAGACATCTTCAACGTCTATCAGGGGCTGTGGAACGCGATCCTCTCGCCCAACCTGTTCATGGACGCCCGTATCGGCTACAACACGATTCTCTTCCCGACGTACTTGAACGGCAGCCTGCAGTCGCTGACGGACAACACGACGAACATCATCACCGGCAACTACATTCAGCAACAGGTCCGCAACCGGCCGCGGCTGCAGCTCAATGCCACGGCGCAGTATTACGTCGATCATGCCCTTGGCGGGCGGCACGAGTTCAAGTTCGGCTTCGACTCGAGCCACGCCGCCGGCCACGTCGAAACGACACGGTTCGACGACCTCACCGCGAATTGGGCGAGCGCCACGAACTCGGCCGCAAACGTGACGCTTTACGCGACGCCGTTCAACACCGCGACGACCCTGAACGTCCTGGCGCTCTTCATTCAGGACAGCTATTCGATCAAGCGGCTCACGGTGACCGGCGGGCTGCGCTACGAGCACTTGAACGGCTACCTGCCGGATCAGTCGAGCCCGGCGACCCGCTGGACGGCGATGGGGATTCCCGCGTTTCAGAATGTTCCGCGAACGCTCAGCCAGACGGATGTGGTGACCTGGAATACAACCGGGCCGCGACTGAGCGCTGCGTACGACTTGATGGGCGACGGGCGGACCGCCCTGAAGGCCTCGGCGGCGCGCTACTACTACATCATCCCGACGACCGGGACGCCGCTCGACGTGGTCAACCCGAATGCCACGTATCAGGCCACGTACACCTGGAACGACGGCAATCACGATTTGATCTTCCAGCCTGGCGAGCAGACAGGCACACCCGTCATCACCGCGGGAACGACGACGACGTTCGATCCCAACACGCGACGGCCGTACACCGACGAGTACACGATGGGCATGGACCGGGATCTCGGGCAGGCGCTCAAGGTGAGCGCGGTGTACACGTACCGCCGCGAACGCTATCAACTCGGCACGCTGAACACCGCCGGCGCCTTCGCCACGACGTTGACGACGCGACCGGACACCGGTCCGGACGGCGTGGCCGGCACCGCCGACGACTCGACGTACCAATTCCTCGACCGGATCGGCAGCGGCAACTCGATTCTGGTCACCAACGATCCGACGAGCGTCCAGACGTACAAGGGACTGGAACTGACGGCCAGCAAGCGGCTGACGAATCGGTGGCAGGTTCTTGCCGGCTATACGTTCGCCCATACGACGTGGAACAACTTCTCCACGCCGAACCTGGCGACGCCGAATCCCAACAGCGCGCTGAACATGAACGGCCCGATCGTCACGAACGCCTACAGTTCGACCGCTGGCCAGACGGGCGATCGCCCGCAGCAGTTCAAGGCGACCGGATCGTACGTGCTGCCGTGGTACGACATCGACCTGGCGGCGAACTTCAGGTCGCAGAGCGGTATCGCGGTGACGCGGAACATCGCCACACGTCCGACCGTCGGCGGCACGTTCAACGTCAACGTGGCAGCCGTCGCCTCCGACCGTCTCGATGCGCTGACGACCCTCGATCTGCGGGCGGGCAAGCAGTTCAGATTCGGTCCACGGTCGCTCGAGGGAGCGGTCGATTTCTACAACCTGTTCAACGCGAACACCGTGTGGGACGTGCGCACGCTGAGCGGGACCATCAACCTCCGTCAGAACGGCGACCCCAACGGCTCGATCAACACCGTGCCGCAATATCTGTCGCCAGCGCAGGTGCTGGCGCCGCGAATCATCCGCTTCACCGTGGCGTACCGCTTCTAACTGGGTCAGGCAGGTCGGGTGGGACACCCACCCGACCTGCCTGCCCTATTTGAGCCACCAGATTCCGGCTGCCAGCGTCACGATCGTGACCGGGATCCCGACCGTCGCGTAGTCCCAGAAACCGATCCTCACGCCCCGGCGCTTCGCGCCCTCCACGACGATCAGATTGGCGATCGAACCCAAAATCGTGAGGTTCCCGGCCAGCGTGCTCGACATCGCCAGCGCCAGCCAGGCTCGGCGCGGATCCGGCAGATTCGGAATGAAGCGGGTAAAGAGCATCACGGCGGGCACGTTGCTGACTGCATTCGAAAGAATCGCCGCCGTTGCGCTCAACCCTGCAATGGTTCGAAGGCCGAACGGGGCGAGCAGATTGAACAGCCTGCGGTCGATGCCGGCGCGCTCCGCGGCGCCCACCACGACAAACAACCCCGCGAACAGCATCAGCAGATCCCAGTCGATGGCCGCGTAGATCTTCCTCGGAGAAACCCGGCGCGTGATGAGCAGCGCCGCAGCGCCAGCCGCAGCGACCAGCGCGGTGTCGAAGCCAGCGAGAAAGCCGATCAGCATGCCAATCGCGACGATCACGGCCTTGACGAGAACCGGGCCGTGCGGCGTGACGTCCTCAACGACGACCTCGTCCGTCGAGAGCGTGCGCAGCTGATTGCGGAACAGGAACCAGATGATCAGCGCGTCGAGCACGAGGCCCGCAGTCGCAACCGGCAGCAGGGCCGCCGAGAATGCGCGGTACGAAATGCCCGACACCGTGCCGATGAGCATGTTCTGCGGATTGCCAGTGATCGTCGCGACGCTGCCGATGTTCGAGGCCGTTGCGAGCGCCAGCAGGTACGGCAGCGGCCGATGCCTGCGCGCCTCCGCCACATCAATCACGATCGGCGTGAACACGAGACAGATGGTGTCGTTGACGAAGAGCGCCGAAAGCGTCCCGACGGTCAGGACGAGGGCGAACAGGAGCACGGCTGGATGCGTGACACGCTCGTTGACGAACTTCGCGAGCGCCGCAAGCCCGCCGGCCAGCCGCAGGTGCGCGACGAGAACCATCATGCCGAACAGCAGCACGAGGGTCCTGAAGTCCACCGCCCGGACCGCGTCGTCGAAACCGATCGCGCCGGTGACGACCATCAGGGTGGCGCCGACGAGCGCCGCGCCGGTGCGATCGACGCGAAGACCCGGTGCGCGACCGATCGCGACGACGACGTAGGTCGCCAGGAAGATGAGAAACGTCGTCACGGAGTCGGGTAGGTCAGGTGGGTCGAGTGTGTTCGGTGGGTCGGGCAGGGGAACCGGAGCGAGCGAGGGCCTGGAAGGCCCGAGCGAGGTATCAGCGTCAGAACGCGCCGGGGGTGGGGGCCCGGCGCCAGTGAAGAAAAGTGTCGGCGGATTGTGACGTCGCCGCTCACATCAGTCGTCGAAGCAAGCCACGCCCGAGGGAATGTCGCGCAATCCCGGCACGGCACTCCGAAGCTTGATGAGCTCGAGAAATTCCATCCGCGTCCTCGCGTTGTCCTGGAACGCGCCGAGCATCGTACTCGTGACGGCGAACGAATTCTGTTTCTCGACGCCACGCATCGACATGCACAGGTGAGTGGCTTCCACGACAACGGCCACGCCGAGCGGACGAACCGCCTCGCGGATGGTGTCGGCAACCTGGCGAGTGAGACGTTCCTGGACCTGCAACCGTCGCGCGAACACGTCGACCAGCCGAGGTATCTTGCTCAGTCCGATCACCTTGTTGCTCGGGATGTACGCGACGTGACACTTGCCGAAAAACGGGAGCAGATGGTGTTCACAGAGACTGTAGAAGTCGATGTCCTTGACGATCACCATCTCGTTATAATCGACGGTGAAGAGCGCGTTGTTCAGCACCTGATCGATGTCCGCGCGGTACCCGCTGGTGAGAAATTCGTACGCCTTCTTCACACGCTTGGGCGTGTCGAGCAGGCCCTCGCGATCGGGGTCCTCGCCGAGCTCGCTCAGCAGCTTCCTGATTAGCTCCTGCATCTGCCTATTCTATATCTCGACGATTTCCGCGGCGGCTCAGTCGGCGCCATCGGCTGACGCGCTGTACGAGGATCGTGCAAACATCGGCAGCGCCCGGCAGGCTGCGGATCTCTGGGCCACCGATCTCGCGCGCGAAGCGCCGGCGCCGCCGTCAGCGTTCGAAGCGGCGTGGAAGCTCGCACGTGCGGATTACTGGCTCGGCGGGCACGCGCCCGAGAACGAACGGCGCAAATATCTCGAACAAGGCATCGACGCGAGCAGGAAAGCGATGGCGCTTCAGCCCAATCGTCCCGAGGGGCACTTCTGGCTGGCCGCGACCATGGGCACGCTCGCCGAATCGTTCGGTGTGCGTCAGGGCTTCGAAGTACCGCAAGCCGATCAAGGAGGAACTCGAGCTCGTGTTGAAGATGGACCCGGCGTTCATGCAGGGATCGGCCGACCGCGCGCTCGGTCGCTGGTACTTCAAGGTCCCGGGTCTCTTCGGCGGCAGCAACAAGGAAGCCGAGGCCCACCTGCGCACATCGCTGAAATACAATCCGAACAGCTCGGCATCGCTCTTCTTTCTCGCGGAAGTACTGATCGACGAAGGGCGCAAGGCCGATGCGCGCGTCGAGCTGCAAAAGGTGCTGGACGCGCCGCTCGATCCGGATTGGACACCGGAGGACAAGGAGTTCAAGGAGAAGGCACGCGCGCTCCTCGCGAAGCGCTGAATCTCACCAGCGTGTACGACAGCCATCCCGCCGGTCCGAAGAGGAACGTCAGAACCAGGCACGGCACAACGGCGAGGTGGGGAATGCCGCGCGCACGCGCATCGATCACTTCCCATCGGCCGATCAACAGATCGAACGCCAGATAGTGGATCCAGCCGGCCAGAAGCAGCCACGGGTTGGCAAAGAGCGCCGCGACGCCCTGCAGCGAGGAGAAGCCGCCGGAGCTCGTTCCCCATTTCGCCACCAGTATCGCCACGTAGGCCACGGCGAAAAGCGCCGGGGCGGCGACGCCGATCACCGCGTCAATCGCCCACTTTCGTCGCGGAAACATGATGAGCACGAGCCACGCCACGAGCGCCAGCGGGTTTGCGATCGAGAAGATTTGATCCGGTGTCATCACTCAACCCCGCTGGGCGGCCGCATTGCCGGTGGAAAGCTGGCGCGCCCAACTCGTCCACAGGAGCGCGACCGTCAACGCCGCCCAGATGGCCCCGAGAGCCTGGGTCGCCACCGCGGGATGGACGACCGATTCGGCGCGAAGTGCCTGCCAAAGGAACAGCGCGACCAGCGCGACGTAACTGACGGCTGACGCCTGCACGAGACGGACGCTGCGATCGATCGGTAGACGACGACGGCGCACGATCAGACCGACGAACGCCAGCGACTGGAGCGCGTGGAGGCCCAGGAAGTGCGGCACCCGAAGATCGCCATGCTCGGTGCTCCAGCCGGTACCTGGCAGCCCCGGACCGCCATCAGGCGCTCCGACCGTATGGGCGCCGGACACGGTCAGGCGATGCGTCGATCGAGCCTCGGCGATCTGCGCCGGCGTCGGTGGCGTCATCAGACCGCCGATCGTCGCGCCGGCCACGGTAATGGTCATGCCCAGACGGAGCGCCCAGCCCATCACCGGATCGGCGAAGGTCTGGCGCCACAGCGCGACGGCGACGAAGATGCTGGCAACGGTCTGCGTCAGGATCCCCAGACCCATGACGGCGAACAGGATGGCGTTGCCTGGCGTGGACACGTTGAAATGACTGGTGGTCCCGCGCCAGGCCTGCAGGTCGATGATCGCGACCTCCAGCACGATGATCACGGACGTGATGACGCTCACCCATCGTCGCGTCTTCGGCCACTCGGGCAGAACGCTGAACACCCAAGCGAGCGTCAGGCAGTAGATGGCCGTCGAGACGCCGAACTTGAGCGGCTTGAGCCACGCTGGAAAGCCGCCGATGACCCTGTCGTCGATGACCAGGCCCGCGGCGGACGCGATCGCCGCCGTCGCCATCACGGCGCCGACCGTCGTCAGAAGGGGATCGACCTGCCAGAGGAACGCCGCCGCCGCACGCAGACGACTCGAGATCGGCATGTTCTCCTTCTCCACCTGTCGAAATGTTGTCGCAGTCAACATCCAGTCACAGAGAGCATATCGCCACATGTTGACGATGTCAACACCGAGCGGTATCCTTACTGGGATGCCCGCGCCGCGCCCCCGACGTTCGCCCCCCGCCCCGACTCGGACGCCTATCCGAAAGCCGGCCAGCCGTTATCACCATGGCGACCTGCGGCGGGCGCTCATCGACGAGGCCGTCAGGACGATCGGCAGCCGGGGCGTGGAAGCGCTGACGCTCCGCGAGGCCGGCCGCCGACTCGGCGTGTCCCGGACCGCGCTCTACCGTCACTTCAGCGACAAGGCGGCGCTCCTCGCTGCCGTCGCGCGGGAGGGCTTTCAGCGGTTTCGCGAGGATCTGTCGGCGGCATGGGAGCACGCGGGCCGGGGTCGGAAGGGGTTCGCCGCGATGGGCCACGCGTACGTGCGATTCGCCATCGCCAACCCGTCCTACTACCGGGTGATGTTCGGGCAGTTCAGCGATCTGTGCGCCAAGGATCCCGAGCTGCAGGCTGATGCGTCCGCCGCGTTTCACGTTCTCCTCGACGCGCTCTCGTCGCTGCAGGACGCCGGCGTCGTACGCCCCGGAAAACTGAACGTGATGGCGGAATTCGTCTGGGCGACCGTGCACGGCGTCGCGATGCTGGCGATCGACGGCCAGCTCGGTCCCGATCAAGCGGCGCCACGAACGCTGGCCGACTTCGCCATCGGGAGGCTGCAAAAGGCCATCAGCTTCGCGTAATGCAAAGGGCAAATGGCAAAGGGCAAATTCAAAACATCGGCTTCGCCGGTCAACAATCAGCCAATCAATTTGCAATTTGCCATTTACCCTTCGCAATTCAGTATTGGTAGAAACCCTGGCCTGACTTCCTGCCCAGCCGCCCCGCGAGCACCATTCGCTTCAAGAGCGGTGGTGGCGCGTATGCGGGCTCGCGGAACTCGTCGAACATGATGTTGGCGATGTAGTACGTCGTGTCCAGTCCCACGAAGTCGAGCAGCGTGAACGGACCCATCGGGTAGCCGCATCCGAGCTTCATGCCCTTGTCGATGTCCTCGAGCGTGCCCAGGCCGTTTTCATACGCGCGGACCGCATCGAGCAGATACGGGATGAGCAGGCGATTGACGATGAAGCCCGGGCGATCGGGCGCCGTGATCGGTTCCTTGCCGAGCGAGCCGGCAAACGCGAACACGCGCTGGTAGGTCTCGTCGCTGGTCGTCAGGGCGCGGATGACCTCGACGAGCTTCATCAAGGGCACGGGACTGAAAAAATGAAGACCGGCAAATCGATCCGGCCGCTTCGTCGCCGCGGCAAGCTCGGTGATGCAGAGGGACGACGTATTCGAGACGATGATCGTGTGATCCTTGACGAGGGCCTCGAGCGCGGCGTACGTGCGGCGCTTCTCGTCGACGTTCTCGATGATCGCCTCGATGATGAGATCGCAGTCCTTCAGCGCGTTGAAGTCGGTCGTGCCCGACACATTCCCGAGCGTCGCGTCACGCGCATCCGCCGTCACCTTACCCTTTGCCACGCCATCGTCCAGGAACTTGCGGATGCGGCCGAGCCCCTTGTCGAGAAACCCCGCGTCGACTTCGCGAACGATCGTCTTGTAGCCGGCCGCCGCGCTCACCTGCGCAATGCCGGAACCCATCAGGCCGCAGCCCAGAACGCCAATGGTTGTTGGTTGTTGGTTATTGGTCATTGGTTGTTGGTCGTGGTTGTTGGTCTTTGTGCCACTCTGTTGAGACTTGAGACTTCAGAGTCTGATGGCTTCTGTGATGTAGTCGCCCGTCTCTCGCGTGCCGAGCGCCCCCCCGATCTCCCTGGTGCCCTGGCCGCTGACGACCGCCTGCTTGACCGCCGCCTCGACCGACGCACCTTCGAGCCTCAGGCCGAGGGCTTGCAGCATCAGCGCGACTGAGAGGATGGCGCCCATGGGATTGGCCACGTTCTTCCCGGCGAGCGGTGGTGCGGATCCATGGACGGGTTCGAACATCGACGTGCGGCCGGGATGCAGGTTGCCCGACGCGGCGAGCCCGAGACCGCCCTGGAGGGCGGCGCCGAGATCCGTGATGATGTCGCCGAACAGGTTGTTCGTCACGATGACGTCGAACTGCGACGGGTCCTGCACCATCAGCAATGCGAGCGCGTCGATATACAGGTGCCGGGCGTCGAGATCGGGATAGTCGGCTGATACCGACTTGAACACGCGCTGCCAGAGCGCGTGACCATGCGTCATCGCGTTGCTCTTGTCGGCCATGCAGACGCGGCGCCGACCGTTCGCGCGCGCGAAGTCGAAGGCGTGCCTGATGATGCGGTGCACGCCCTTGTAGGTGTTCACTTCCTCCTGCACCGCGACTTCGTCGTCGGTACCGGCCTTGAAGCGGCCGCCGATGTTGACGTACAGCCCCTCGGTGTTTTCGCGGAACACCACGAAATCCACGTCGGCGGGCGTTCTGGACTTCAAGGGACAGAGCCGCTCGGCGAGCAGCTTCACCGGCCGGTAGTTCACGTACAGATCGAGCTCGAAACGCGTTCCGAGCAGGATGTCGCGCGCATGTGCGTTGTCCGGCACGCGCGGGTCGCCGAGCGCCCCGATGAAAATCGCGTCGAAGTCGTCGCGCAGCATCCGGTAGCCGTCGGACGGCAGCGTCACGCCGGTCCTGAGGAAGTGCTCCGCGCTCCAGGGAAGTATCTGGAGATCGAACGGGCGGCCGAAGACCTCGCCGACTCGTCGCAGGACTTTGACGGCTTCCGCCGTCACGTCGACGCCGATACCGTCGCCGGGAATGACGGCTATTCGCATCGCTCGATCGCCAGGGCCATACCCATTCCGCCGCTCACGCACAAGGTCGCGAGGCCGCGACGTGCGCCGCGGCGCTCGAGTTCGTGCAGCAGTGTCACGACAATTCGCACCCCCGTGCAGCCGATGGGATGGCCGAGAGCGATCGCGCCGCCATTCACATTGAGGCGATCGGCCGAGATCGGGACCTCTCGCAGGACGGCCAGTACTTGTGGGGCGAAGGCTTCGTTCAGCTCCACGAGGTCGAAGTCATCCACTGCAAGCCCCGTGCGTGCGGTCAGCTTCTTGAGGGCCGGAACCGGACCGATGCCCATGACGCGCGGATCGACGCCGGCACTCGCCCACCCGAGAATTCTGGCCCGCGGCGTCAGGCCGCGCCGCGAGGCGGCCGCCGAGGAGGAGAGGACCACGGCGGCGCCGCCATCAGTCACACCCGACGACGAGCCGGCGGTGATGATGCCAGGCAACCCCTCCACGTCGTTGAACACGCTCGCCAGCCTGCGGAGGCTCTCGATGGACGCATCGGTGCGGGGATGCTCGTCCCGGTCGACGACAGTCGGCTTCCCCCGAACGGTCACCGTCACCGGCGCGATCTCACGCTGAAAATGTCCGCCCGCAATCGCCGCGGCAGCCTTCTTCTGACTCTCGAGCGCGAAACAATCAGATTCGTCGCGCGTAATCCCGTACCGTCTCGCAAGGATTTCCGCAGTCTCTCCCATGATCAGATTCGACAGCGGACACTGGAAGCCGTCGCGATACATCGCGTCGACGAGCGCGAAGTTGCCCATCTTGTGACCCCAGCGGGCATCGACGGCATCGATGAGGTACGGCATGCGGCTCATCGACTCGATGCCGCCCGCGAGCACGACCTCGGATTCGCCCAACGCGACGGACTGCGCCGCGGAGACGATCGCCTGAAGTCCCGACGCGCAGGCCTTGTTGACCGTGAAAGCGGGTGCACTCGAGTGGACGCCGGCGCGATGGCCGACCTGACGCGCGGGGTTAGGACCCGATCCGGCCTGCCGGCCGTGCCCCATCACCACCTCCTCGACATCGGCGGCCGCGAGTCCGGACTGCGCCAGGGCGGCGCGCGCCGCGACCGCCCCAAGCTCCGCCGGGTGGAGATCGCGAAACGCCCCGCCGTACTTGCCGATCGGCGTACGCTGTGCGCTCAGGATGACGACGTCAGAGGCGGACATAAACAGCCAATTTTAGCGGTTACAGCTCGGCGGTGTCGATCTGCGCACGCTGAAGCTTGCCGCTGAAATCCACGTACACCGACTTCCATTCGGAGAACACGTCGAGCGCGGCCGTGCCCGCCTCGCGATGGCCGTTGCCCGTCGCTTTCGTACCGCCGAACGGAAGGTGGACTTCGGCGCCGATCGTCGGCGCATTGACGTAGAAGATGCCCGTGTAGAGATCGCGCATCGCGGAAAACGCACGGTTCACGTCCTGCGTGTAGATCGACGCGGACAAGCCGTACTGGACGCCGTTCCCAATCTCCACGGCTTCCTCGAGCGAGCGGCACGTCATCACGGAAACGACGGGACCGAAAATCTCTTCCTGCGCGATCCGCATCGCGGGTTGGACGTCGGCAAACACCGTCGGCTCGTGGAAGAAGCCCTTGGAGAATGCGCCGCCCTCGAGCGCGTGGCCGCCAGTCGCCAGCGTCGCGCCTTCGTTTCTCCCGATCTCCACGTACTGCCGCACCGTGGCGAGTTGATCGGCGCTGACGGACGGACCCATCTGCGTCGCCGCGTCCAGCCCGTCGCCGACGCGAAGCGACCGTGCGCGCTCGACGAATTTCGTCAGGAACGGTTTCTGGACGCGCTCGTGGACCACCACGCGACTGGCCGCCGTGCAACGCTGTCCGGTCGTCCCGAACCCTCCCCACAGGCAGCCTTCCACCGCCAGCTCGAGATTCGCATCGTCCATCACAATGATGACGTTCTTGCCGCCCATCTCGAGATGGACTTTCTTGAACGACGGGGCGCAGGCTTCCGACACGGTGCGGCCAACATCCGTCGATCCGGTGAAGGACACGACTCGAACATCGGCGCTTCCCAGGATGGCGTTGCCAACCTCCGCGCCGCCGCCGGTGACGAGGTTGACGACGCCGGGCGGAATGCCGGCCTCCGCCAGAATCCTCACGAAGTTGATCGCGGAGAGCGGCGTCAGGGTGGCTGGCTTGAACACCACCGTGTTTCCGCAGACGAGCGCCGGAATGATCTTCCACGACGGAATCGCCATCGGAAAGTTCCACGGCGTAATCACGGCGCAGACGCCGAGCGGCTGGCGGACCGACATCGCGAACTTGTCGCGCAGCTCCGACGGGACCGTCTGTCCGTACTGGCGGCGCCCCTCCCCCGCCATGAAGAACGTCATATCGATGGCTTCCTGGACGTCGCCGCGCGTTTCGTCGAGAACCTTTCCCATCTCGCGCGTCATGTCGTGGGCCAGCGCCTCTTTGCGCTCAGCCAGGAGCTGCGCGGCACGAAACAGTAGTTCCGCGCGCTTGGGTGCCGGCACCAGCCGCCACGTCGTGAACGCGCGACGCGCGGCGTCCACCGCGCGCTGGACGTCCAGGCGGCTGGATCGCTGAAACATCCCCACGAGGTCGTCAGAATTGGCTGGGTTACGGTTTTCGAACAGGTGTCCCGAAACCGACGGGACCCAGGAGCCGTCAATTAAGTTGTGGTACGTGATGGCTTTCGCCGTGTGGCTCGTCATGAGCCTGAGAGTGCCGTACGGTGGACACACGGCGCAACAGCCGCCAAAAGCCCCCTGAACGGAAGGGGTTACGTGCTCGGTTTTGTTGGAACTTGTCGGCGGCAATCGCAGGACAACATGGATTTGTGGCACAACCCGCCGGGCGAAACACCTGAAAATGCCGCCAAATGCACAGGGCGACCGTGGCATGAATCCTGAAATAGAGTCTGGCGTCCGGGGAGCGGACTCGAGATGACCAACGTAGCGACACAGAAGGTCGTCATCATCAACGGCAGCGCGGACGTCCTCCAGGCGCTCGAGACCGCGCTGGACGCCGGGCACTACGACGTGGTGTTCGTCGAATCGACCGCGCACGCGTACTCGCAAATCAAGCGCGTGCAGCCGGACCTGGCCATCATCTGCATCGGCATGGACGATGGCGAAGGCGTTCAGGTGCTGTCGATGTTGAAGCTCGACCCCGAGACGCGGGATATCCCGGTCGTCACCTACGCGACCCCGGAACCTGCTGAAGAGACCGAAGAGGAAATCTCCGAGACACCCGAAGACGAGATGTTCGCGGCAAAGCCGGCGATGTGGATGAATTAGCCGAGGTGCTATAGTCCGAGTCCGCTTTGAACACGAACGAACACCGCGACGCGGAACGCATCCAGATTCTGGGCGATCTGCACGGCGAAGTGATGGTCTTCCAGCCGATGGCCATCCGCGAAATCAGCCGTGGCGGAATCCAGGTCGAGACGTCGTTTCCCGCTCCACCTCGATTCGCTGCACGAATGCCGGCTGACGCTCGGCGACCGTTCCGTAGTCGTCAAGGGCCGGGTCGTGCACTGCGCGATCAGCGACGTCAATCAGGAGGTGGTGGTGTACCGCTCCGGCATCGAGTTCATCGAGGCGCCGGACCGCGTGGACGACGTGGTCGCGGATTTCATCGAGGCGATCCGGGACGGGCGCCGCTCTCCGTAATCGGCGTATTGGTCCGCGGCGGCGTCACGTACGCGCTCACCAGGCTCTCGTGACCGCCGGCGTCAACAGACGCTACACCGAAGACGTAGTCGTCAATCTGCGTGTTCGGCAGCACGAGGTTCGTGACGTTGCCGACCAGCACGTCGTGCTGCCAGTCGGGCCCCCACGCCTCCCTCCAGAACACGCGATACGCGGTCGCACCGGGCACAGGGTTCCATTTCAGGTTGGCGTCGTAACCCGTCGGCGCGCGTGTGATAAGCGGCTGGCCACGGTCCGAGAGGACGCCCGGCGCGGGCGGCGCGAGCGCGAGCGTAGCGGCAGCCGCCGCGTTCACGCGCGCGTTCTGCGCGAGATACGGAAGGGAGATGCCCTCGAACGTGTCGCGAACGTCGTGCTGGCGCGTGAAATTCTCCCGCGATTCCCGAAAGCCGACGGCCGTGAACCCGAGCTGGTTGTACGCGGAATGATCGCCACCGCGTCCGAATCGATCGGGCCGCGACATCGGCCGGACGAGATGCGAGGGCACGTAACGTCCGCCCCATCGCTGTACGAAGCGCGCGAGCGCGCGTGACGGAGAATCCTCCGGACCTTCCGAATAGACGCGAATCGTCGCGCCGTCGACGATGCCGTTTCCGCCTTTGTCGTTGCCGACGATATCGTTGTTGAGCACGGCCTCGATCGGAATCTTCTGTGCGATGGCGCGCTGCGCATGCAGTCGCGCACCGACGAGGCCCTGCTCTTCGCCGGCGTGACACATGAACACGAGCGTCGCCTCGAACTCGATGCCGCTCTGGCTGAACACGCGCGCGAGCTCGATCGTCAATGCCGTGCCGCTGCCGTCGTCGTTGACGCCGGGCGCGAGATTGTCGAGCGGCGCATTGGGATCCGCCGGCCGCGCAGTCAGCGACTCCGTGTCGGCGCCCGAGTTGGACGCGCTCTGCCCGCCTGGCCGCGCGACGGTGTCGTAGTGGCCGCTGATGTAGATTCGTCGCGGGCTCTTCCCCGGCAGAACAGCCATGACGTTGCGCAAATCCACCTGGCGGCCGATGCGTCCCTGCGGCGGCACCTGATACGAGTCGAACTCGACCTTCAGCCGCGGACTGTAGCTGCGCATCTCCTCGAGAATCCAGGTCCGCGCCGCGCCCACGCCGCGCGCCGGGGAATCGGTTGACGACAGCGTGCTTCGCGTTTCGAAGCTCTCGAGCCTCTTCAGAATCGCGCCGAGTCGCTCGTCCGACACGCCCGAGACGAGTCGGACAATGCGGGGATCGAGCTCCGACGTCTGCGCCGCCGCCACGGCACTGAAACCGGCGAGCACGGCCGTACCAAGAACCACGCAAGCGGCGCGCGTCATCATTTCACCTTCAGGTGCTGGAGGTAGTCGCCCGACTCGATGCGCTGCGCGCGGCCGAGAGGCGCGTTGTAGAAGTAGGTCCACGCGGTCGCCGTTCTGCCGTCGTCGAACGTCACCGTCGCCTCTTCGCGGCGATACAGGCTGGCGTCCGGCTCGGTCGAGCGGAAACCTTCGATCTCGTCAAGCGTGGGCAGGACCGCTTCGGTGTCGAGCATGCGATGCACTTCGCCCCAGACACGGCCGTCGGTCGCAGGAATCGCAGCGGGATAGATGCCGAGGTCGAAGAGCGCCGCCTGAATCCATCCACGGCCCTGGTGCGCGAGCATGGCGTCGAGCTGCGCGCGGCCCTCGCGCTTGAATCCGCTCATCAACGTTCCGTAGAAGAAGACGAGATCGGTCAACGTGCGGTGGAGTGTAGGTGTGGAACCGGAAGGCGTCAAGCAACGCGCACGGCATCAGCCGTGCGGCGTTGCGATGGAGCGCGATGCTTTTAGGCGAGCGCGGCCCGAGAGAGTCGCGCGTGACAAGCCGTGACAACCTAGCGGTCGGCTGGCTTTCGCGGACGCTGATTGTGAACGTCGCCAATCACATCGAACACGGCAGCCGGCACGGTGAACGAAATCGCCACAGTTTTGCCGGTGCCCGAGAGTTCGAGCGACTGCATCATCGTCTGGATGTCGGGACGCGACCCGGCCTGAATCTTTCCCAATGCCAGGAATCCGCGAACGACGTCGCGGAGGTTGTTCGCGGATTCCTCGTCACGTGCTTCGGCGCGAAGGACGCCGTGCAGACCGCCGTTGACGTGACCGCTGGCCGCAAACCAGGTGATGGCCGGTAGCCGCGTCGTCACTTCCTGCGGCAGGTGTGCCTGCGTCTGCAGCGCGTCGAATCGGCCGACCGCCCAGAAGTTGTTGCCTGCCTCGAGCGACTTCACCAGGTTCATCAACTCTTCGTTGCCAGTGACGCTCTGCAGACCGACCTGCGGGTTATCGCCCGTCTGATGCAGGTCGACGGCGGACCGGACCAGCTTCGTGCTGCCGAGTGCCACGAGACCCGGCTCGAGGAATGCCGCCGCAAAATCGTGCGATTGCCCGCGGTCCGACGACGCGGTCCCCGCAATCAGGCGCTTGCCGCGGTAGTCTTCGGCCTGCGCGCCGTGCTCGCGCATGAGCGACTCGATCTTCGTCTCGTTGAAGCGACCGCGCGCCAGGACCATCCCCGCACCCGGCGCGGACGGACTCGTTCGATCCGGGCTGAGGCACGCGACGACGTGGTCGATGTCGGTTTCGATGTTGATGCCGGTCTTCTCTTCGAATTCGTGCTGACCGTCTGCCGGCACCGGAATGACGCTGTGCAGCTTCTGGCGAAGCTCCGACGTCATGAGGTCGCGGACATCGGCGTACGCGATGAGCGTGGCGTCGCGCGGTACGAACTGAAGTTCGTCGGGACCACCAGCGCGAGCGAACGCGCCGGCCGGGAAGCCCACGTAGTAGGCGACCAGCCCCGTGCCCAGGCCCACCCCGAGCACCAGGAGCGAAACTATGACGAAGTAGCGGGTTTTCGCGGTCATCGGACGCCTCGGTCTCCTATATTTCCTATACGGACCCGCGTTAGCGGTCGTTCCCAAATTATTGATCGAGCACGTATTCCCGCTGCTCGACGGCCCTGCCGGCGTACCAGAGGGCCACCCCGACGATGATGACCAGTGAGACCAGGCTCGTCAATACGCCCGGCACCTCGCGAAAGACCTGAAGCAAGAGGCTGACCGCCGAGTCCTGCGGCATTTCGTGGGTCACCAGGGCCTGCAGGTAGTAAGCCACCGTCGCACGTTTGAGGTATCCCGGAAACAGGAGGACGCCCGGCTCCCAGCCAAACGAGAAGACGAGACCCGCGACCAGCGGACGCTTCAGGCGAGTGCCGACGAGTGCGAAGACCGCGCCGTATGCGGCCAGCCCCACGACCAGCATCCCCAGGTCCCTTAGAAGCGAGGGAAACACGGCGCCGATGCTACCGCCCCCGATCGGCACGATCAGGAAATAGACCAGCACGACGGACGGCAGAATCAGCAGTGATGTGCAGGCGAGATACGCCAGGTACTTGCCGAGCAGGACGGCGCGGCGCGGAATAGGACGCGTGAACAGGTACGTGATCGTCTTGTCTTCGACTTCGTCGGCGATGAGCGCCGTCCCGTAGAACACCCCGAGCACGGGGATGATGAACCGGATGTAGAGCAGCCAGATCATCAGGCCGAAGATCGAGGCGCCACCGGCCATTGCCCCGTTGATGCGGAAGCCTGACGTGTACAGCGCGGAAATCACGCGCAGGGCGATCGCGAGCAGGACCGGTCCTCCCAGCAGGACGCCGAGCAATACCGACCGGCGCGACCACAACATCTGCCCCAGCGACAGATCGAAGATGCGAACCGCCGACGAGACCAGGTCGGGCGTCTGATGATTCCTTGCGATGGAGCGCGGGGCTTCAGCCGGGGGCATCGAGCGCGAGGCTTCAGCCGGGGGCATGGAGCGCGAGGCTTCAGCCGAGCGATCCGGAAGCATCGTCATCGCATCATCCCTTGACCAGATACTGGAACACAGCCTGCAGGTTGTCGTCGGGCGATGTCACTTCGTAGATCGCGCCGGACGTTCCCGACGCGGCCAGCTCGGTGAGCCGCGCATAGAACGCATCCGGACGTGCCGTCTGCACGACCACCGCCTCGTCCTCGAACTTCAGGCTCAGGACATCGTCGTGGGTCAGGAACTCGCGGGCCAGCGCGCGCGTCTGCTCCGCCTTCACATACACCGTATGCGGATGCTCGTCGATGAGATCGCGAATCTGGTGGACGTTGCCTTCCGCGAGAATGCGCCCCTGGTTGATGAGCAGGATGTTGGGCGTCATCGACTCGATCTCGTGCAGGATGTGGCTCGAGACGATGATGCTCTTGCCCGCGCGGCCCCAGTCCTTGATCATGCGAATCGTCTTGCGGCGCATGATCGGATCCATGCCGGACAGCGGCTCGTCGAGAATCAGCAGTTCGGGATCGTGCGCGAGCGCCTGCGCCATCTTGACGCGCTGACGCATGCCCTTGCTGTAGGCGCCGATCTTCTTGTTGGCCGCTTCCATCAGATCGACCATCTCGAGCGCGCGACGGCGCGGTCGCGACGGCTTCGGCTGTCGTCGAGCCCGTTCAGCCGCACGAGCGCGGTCACCCACTCGAGGCCGGTCATGCGCTCGTAGAAGGCGTCCTGTTCGGGACAGAAGCCGATGCGGAAGTAGAGCGCGGGGTTCTGCCAGATCGGTTCGCCGAGGACGGTGACCGACCCCTTGCTCGGCCTCAACTGCCCCGTCAAGAGCTTCATGAACGTGGACTTCCCCGCGCCGTTCGGCCCGAGCAAACCCGTGATGCCTGGCGGGACCGACACGGACACGTCGTTCAAGCCGATGACCTGGCCGTACCACTTCGACAGGTGATCAGCCGACACGATGCTCGAGGCAATGGTCACGCGACCACCTCCACCCCGCGCACACGGCGCTCGAGGACGAACGCGGACAGCGCCACGAGCGCCGCAATCATGATGAGCGACACGATCCAGGGCGTGTCGTATCTTCGGCGGCAGGCGGAAGATGACGTCGCCGATCTGGGTCAGGTTCGCCGAGACCGACAGCCAGGACATCACCGTGCTGCGTGTGACGGCGTAGACGACGCCGTAAATGGCCTGGGTGAAGAACAGGACGGCCGTGTACAGGATGCCGACGTACCGGCTGCTGTTGGAGAGCGACGACAGCGCCAGCATCGTGGCCGCGACGAGGACGACCTGCACGAACGCGAAGACCGTGATGGCCGGGAACAGGTAGAGGTTGTCCTTCACGAAGGCAAAGTTGCCGGCGAACGCGATCTGGATGAAGAGCAGCAGGATCGCCGGCACCCAGGTCACCAGCAGCAGGAATGTGATCAGCACGGCCAGCTTGCCGAAGACGTACTCGGCTCGCGTCAACGGCTTCGAAAGGTAAATCTGCAATGCGTTCGCCCGTCGATCGTTGGCGATGAGCCCCGCGCCGACATAGACGGTGATGAAGAAGACGAAGATTTCCTGCTGGTCGAGGAACTGGCGGAACGTCTCGGGCTTGGCTGCCAGGAACGCGGCTTGTGGAAGGTTTGCCGCCGCGTAGATCTGGACGGCGCGGATGAAGAACGGAAACCAGGATAGGAGCATCAGCCCGAGGAAGGCTTTCTTCCCCATGACGGTCCGGATGCCGCTCTCGGCAATAACCAGCCAGCCCTGGCCGCGGGCCTTGCCGCCACCGTATCGTCGATAACCCTGATCATGAATCGGCATCGGCGTCGCTACTCTTCGCCCACGGCTTTGGCGAACACGTCCTCGAGCGTCGGAACGCTCGGGCGCAGGTGCCGGACCTGAACGGCGTCCGCGGCGGCGAGCGCGAAAATGTCACGCGCCCCGCCGTCGCCGGGGACGAACACACGCATGACGTCCTCGTCAGTCGCATGGCAGTCGAGGCCGGCGCGCCGCAGTCGCTCGAGGAACGGCTCGATCTCTCCGCTGTGCGTCTTCACGCGCAGCTCGTACACCCGTCCGCGCGGCTGCTTCAACGCCGCAATCGGCCCTGCTGTCGCCACACGGCCCTTGTCCATCACGACGACGTGATCGCAGGTGTACTCGACGTCGGGCAGAAGGTGAGAAGACAGAATGAGGTTCACGCCTTTGTTGTGCGCGAGGTCGCGCACGAGCTCGAGCATCTCGTCGCGGCCTTTGGGGTCCATGCCGTTGGTCGGCTCGTCGAGGAACACGAGATCCGGATCGTGGACGAGCGCCTGCGCGAGCTTGATGCGCTGCTTCATGCCGGTCGAATACGTTTCGACGTTGCGGTAGCGCGCCTCGCCGAGGCCGACGTAGAAAAGCACTTCGTGCGCGCGCTGCATGGCATCGACGCGCGGCAGCCCCGCGAGCTCGCCGCAGTACGCAACGAAGGACACGGCGTTCATGCCCGGGATGTGGCCGTCGGTTTCCGGCATGTAGCCAACGCGCGCGCGAATCTCGAGCGGCGACTCCGCGACGTCGAGCCCGAGCACGCGGAGGCGGCCGCGTTCGGGGACGAGGAATCCGAGCAGCGCCTTGATCATCGTGCTCTTGCCGGCGCCGTTCGGGCCGAGCAGCCCGACCGCGCCCGGAACGAATGCGGTCGTCACGTCGCGGAGCGCCGCGTTTTTTCCGTACGTGACCGTCACGCCCTCGAGCGAGACCATCGCGGCGTCGGCGGCTGTTTCAGGCATGCTGTTTTGATATACGGTCGGGCCGCGTCAAAAGGTCCGCTGTCGGCTACAGCGTTCCCCGGAGGCCCAGGTCGTCCGCCCGCTCGCGGATGAACCCGATCACGTTCGTGATGTGCTCGTCGAGCGGAAGGGCGAGAAGCTCCGCGCCCGCGACGAGGTCCTCGCGCTTGACGCCCCGCGCGAACGCCTTGTCCTTCATGCGCTTCTTCACCGAGCTGGCCTCGAGGTCGAGCACGCTCTTGCTCGGCCGCACGAGCGCCGCCGCGGTGATGAAGCCCGCGAGTTCGTCGCACGCGAAAAGCGTTTTCTCGAGCGGCGTGTCGCGCGTGACCCCCGTGATTTCCATCGCGTGCGACAGGATGGCCCGGATCATCCAATCGGGGTAACCCTTCTCGCGCAGAATCTCGCTGCCTTTGTTGGGATGATCGCCGAGCGTGGGCCAACGCTCGTAGTCGAAGTCGTGCAGGAGCGCCGTCACGCCCCAGTCGTCTTCGTCCTCGCCGAACTTTCGCGCGTACCCCCGGACCGCAGCCTCCACGGCCATGGCGTGCTTCAGCAGGCTCTCGCTCTTCGTATAGTCGGTGAGCAGTTGCCAGGCGTCAGCGCGATTCAGGCCCATAGCGGCGCGTCTCCTCAGGCCGTCGGCGGATACCAGCCATTTTTCACCCGTGTTGATTCGGTCGCCGCGAGCATGTAACGTGTCGAATCTTAGTTCAGGAGCGCTCGATGGCCAATTCCACAGTCCGGACCGCGGTCGGCGAACAGCACGCGACGACGCTCGATACCGAATTTCACCGCGGCCTCGGCCTTTACGACTCGACGATGGTGGTCGTAGGGTCGATGATTGGCTCGGGCATTTTCATCGTCTCGGCCGATATGGCGCGAAATATCGGCAGCCCCGGCTGGCTGCTCGGCGCCTGGCTGCTGACCGGCGTGCTCACGGTCGTCGGGGCGCTTTCGTACGGGGAACTGGCCGCGATGATGCCGCGGGCCGGCGGCCAGTAACGTGTACCTGCGCGAGGCGTTCTCGCCCATCTGGGGCTTTCTGTACGGCTGGACGCTGTTCCTCGTGATTCAGACCGGCACCATCGCCGCCGTCGGCGTCGGTTTCGCGCGCTACTTCGGCGCGCTGGCCCCGTGGATTCGCGACGACAACTACCTCGTGTCACCCATTCACATCTCGACCGGGTACGCCTTGTCGCTGTCCACGACGCAGCTCGTCGGCATCCTGCTGATCGGCGTGCTGACGTGGACGAACACGAAAGGCCTGCAGTACGGAAAGATCATTCAGAACGTCTTCACGACGGCGAAGACGGGCGCACTCATCGGCCTGATTCTCGTCGGCGTGCTGCTGGGATGGAACGCCCCGGCGGTCGCGGATAACTTCGGACGGCTCTGGGAAACCCGGGGGACGGTCGATCTCGTCCCTGGCCTGACGGCGATGTCGGCGTTCGGGTTGTTCATCGCGGTGTGTGTGTCGCAGACCGGATCGCTCTTTTCCGCGGACGCCTGGAACAACATCACGTTCACCGCGGGTGAAGTCAAAGATCCGCGCCGGAACATTCCGCTCTCGCTCGCGTTCGGCACCGGCATCGTGATCGCACTCTACCTGCTTGCGAACGTGGCGTATCTCGTGACGCTGCCGTTCGATCAGATTCAGCACGCGGCTGGTGACAGAGTGGCGACAGCCACGCTCAACGCGATTTTCCCGAGACTCGGCCCGACGATCATGGCGATTGGCATCATGATCTCGACGTTCGGCTGCATGAACGGACTGATCCTCGCCGGCGCCCGTGCGTACTACGCGATGGCCCGCGACGGCTTGTTCTTCCGCTCATCGGGCCGGCTGAACGCCGCCAAGGTGCCGGCCTGGGGCCTCGTCCTGCAGGGCGCGTGGGCCGCGTTCCTCGTCCTGCCGCGAACCTTCGACGCCTCCACCCGCACGTACGGCAACCTGTACAACAACCTGCTCGAATACATCATCTCCGCCGCGCTCGTCTTCTACATCCTGACCATTGCCGGGATCTTCCGCCTGCGGGCCACACGTCCCAACGCCGAGCGCCCCTACCGCGCGTTCGGGTATCCCGTCATTCCCGGGCTGTACATGGTCGGAGCGGCGACGATCCTGCTCGTGCTCTTCGTCTACCGGACGGCGACGACATGGCCGGGGCTGATCATCGTGCTGCTCGGCGTCCCGGTTTATTTCGCGTGGAGGCCGAACAGCAACTAGGAGTGTTCAACCGCGCTGCCGGCGCACATGAACGTGGACGCCCTTGCGCGCAACTTTCACCTCGATGTCGTGCAGTTCGCCCTTGCGCGCCGTTGGCCAGTACCCGAGGAAGTAGTACTCACCAGCCTGACGCCACAACGCATCCACGAAGGACTCGAACTTGACGTTGTTGAAGAATGCTTCGCCTCCGGTCAGGTCGACGAGCCCCCCGGCCAGCATGATGAACGTTCCGGGACGAACCGGCATGATCCCGTAAACCGTCACGTTCGCCCGTGCCATCGTCGAGATCGCGTCCACCCATTTGGCCCAGATCACGTTGTACCCGCGCGGCCTCGGCTCGAGGACATTGCAGACATTCGGGCCGCCGATGCAGACCACGAGCTTGCGCCGATGCTCGACCGCTTCGAGCTGATGCGACACGCGCGCAAGCACACGCAGCGTCTGCTCAGCGGTGCCAAGCGTCTGAACCGGCACCGCACCCGCGCGATAGGCGTCGATGCGCCCGAGCGCCGTTTCGATATCGCCGAACGGTTCGTCCCGCTCGTTGTTCAATCGCACGACCGTCACTTCGTCGCCGGGACGGCTTTTCGACAGGACCGCCTGGGCCATCGCCTGGATGACGGAAGTGCCCGCGATCGGAACCGAATCGTCGAGCAGCAGAACGATCTGACGCGGGACGAAGTCCGATGACGCCGCGGACCTTACCCACTCGAACGTCTTGATGTCGACCGGCCGGCCGTCTTCCTTGATCTGAAAATCGCGCTGCAACAGTTCGGGCACAGGACGACCGTCCCGATCGACGACGGTCACGTCGAGTTCGACGAGGTCGCCCGGCGACGACTGAGCCAGCGCGATCGACATGACGGCCGCGCAGATGAAGCGCATATCAGTCCAGATGCGTGTAGCCTCGACTGGCAACCCACTGACCCGACTGGACGAGCTCGACAGCCTTCTGGATGACTCGCACGGTGGCCGCCGCTACCGCGTAGTCTGCCAGAGAATCGATGGCGACCCAACGCGCTTCGTCCGCGTCACTGGCAGGCCTCAGGGCCGTGACGTCAGCGGGACCAGGCCGGCAGAGGAAATCGACGAGAACGTAGTGGAATCGCGGCCTGACGGCCTCCTCGCCGCGTCGAACGCGATCGAGGACTTCGACGACCGGTCCGACGTCGACGTCGAGTCCCGTTTCCTCGCGCACCTCGCGAGCCACCGCGGTGTCGAGTCGCTCGCCCAGCTCCACCGCGCCGCCCGGAATGCTCCATTCGCCCTTCAGTGGCTCCTGGCCGCGGCGAATCAGAAGAACGCTGTCGCCGTCGATCACGACGGCGCCGACCCCGACAATCGGACGCGACGGAAATTCCCGATCGGAACTCGACGGGCTCTGCGTCACGACGATGGAGCGGGCGGCTGGCCCATCACCTTCACGACCACGCGCTTCTTCCGCTGGCCGTCGAACTCGGCGTAGAACACTTGTTCCCAGGGGCCGAGGTCGAGTTGTCCACCAGTGACGGGCAGCATCACCTGATGGCCCATGATCGTTCGCTTCAGGTGCGCATCCGCGTTGTCCTCGCCGGTCTGATGGTGCTGGTAGTGTCGCCCCGCCGGCGCCAGCTGCTCAAGCCAGACCTGGAAGTCCTGAATCAGCCCACTCTCCCAGTCGTTGACGAACACACCAGCCGTGATATGCATCGCTGAGACGAGGACCATCCCATCGTTCACACCACTCCTCTCCACGATCGCGTTGACCTCGTCCGTGACGCGGATGAATTCCTGCCGCTTCTTCGTGTTGAACCAGAGGTAGTCGGTGAAGACTCTCATGCGGAGTTCAGAGCGTCAGCGCCGCATCGGCGTTCAGGTCGAACGACGCGGTCAGTCCCGCACCAAGCCTGCGCAGACCGGCCGCGGCGATCATCGCGGCGTTGTCGGTTGAGAGCTGCAGACTCGGCAGAAACGTCGGAATTTCCCGCGCGTGGCCGCGCTCCATCAGCCCAGCGCGCAGCCGGCTGTTGGCAGACACTCCGCCGGCCACGCCGACGCTCCGCGCGCCAAAACGCCGTGCCGCATCGAACAGTCGATCGAGCAGCACCGTGACGACGACGCGCTGAAAACTCGCGCAGAGGTCGGCGACCTCATCGTCGTCGAGCGGTCCGTGTTCGCGCACATGACGCAGGACGGCAGTCTTCAGCCCGCTGAAGCTGAAGTCGAGATCGCCCTTCAGGTCGGGATGGTTCCGGTCCTTGTGCGTCAAGCGCGTCGTCGGCAGGGCGACCGCGCGATCGTGACCATGCGCCGCGAGTCGGTCGACAATCGGTCCGCCGGGGTAGCCGAGGCCAAGAAGCTTGGCCACTTTGTCGTAGGCCTCGCCGGCCGCATCGTCACGGGTGCGGCTGATCAGGCGATAGCTGCCAGGACGGTCCACTTCGAAGAGACTCGTGTGGCCTCCGGACACGACGAGCACGACCCCCGGCAGCGGCATCTCGCCGTTCTGCAGCACGAGCGACTCGATGTGTCCTGCCAGGTGATGGACGGCGACGAGCGGAAGGCCGGCGGCGGCGGCCGCCGCCTTCGCGAACGAGACGCCAATCAACAGCGAGCCGACGAGGCCGGGGCCTTGAGTCACCGCGACGGCTCCGAGGTCGCCCCAGATGGCACCGGCGTCGTGGAGTGCGCGATCGACGACACCCGCGATGTCTCGAATGTGCTGCCGCGACGCGAGCTCGGGAACGACACCGCCCCACTCGCGATGAATCTCAACCTGCGAAGCGATGATGTTCGAGCCGATCGCCCAGGGCCGGGACGGATCGCCGGTCTCCACGACGACCGCGGCCGACGTCTCGTCGCACGATGTTTCGATGCCCAGAATTTTCATGTCATCAATCGGCGCTCGGCTGAAGCCTCGCGCTCCATCGAGTGCGGCCGGGGCGCGCGACTTCAGCCGAGCGTCTCCATCGAGTGCGGCCGGAGCGCGAGGCTTCAGCCGAGCGTCACATTCAACCGGGCGTGGCCGCGGTCTCCGAAAACGCGTGCTTCAGCGACTCGACGTAGGGGGGTCTGATGATGCCACGCTCGGTGATGATGCCCGCGATCAAGTCGTGCGGCGTCACGTCGAACGCCGGATTCCACACGAGCGCGCCCGTTGGCGCGACACGCGACGGCCCCACATGCGTGACTTCCTTCGGGTTCCGCTCCTCGATGGGAATGTGCGAACCATCCGGTGTGTCGAGATCGATCGTCGAGAGCGGCGCCGCCACGTAAAACGGAACCCCATGCTCGCGTGCCAGCACCGCCACGCTATACGTCCCAATCTTGTTCGCCGTGTCCCCGTTGGCCGCAATGCGATCGGCGCCGACGACGACCAGGTCGACGCGACCCTGGCGCATCAGCGCGCCGCTCATGTTGTCGGTAATCACGGTCGTCTCGATGCCGTCGCGCACGAGCTCCCACGCCGTGAGCCTGGCGCCCTGAAGAAACGGCCGTGTCTCGTCCGCGAACACCACGACGTGTTTACCTTGCTCGACCGCTGCGCGAATGACGCCCAGCGCCGTTCCGTATCCGGCTGTCGCGAGCGCGCCGGCGTTGCAGTGGGTCAGGACACGGGCATCGGCGGGCACGACGTCTGCCCCGAACGCTCCCATCGCGCGGCAGCTGGCCACGTCCTCGTCATGGATCGCCTGCGACTCGTCCTCCAGGCGCTGCTTGATTTCCTCGACCGACTGCCCGGCCTGCGCGGACGACGCGAACGTGCGCTTCATGCGTTCGATCGCCCAGAACAGGTTGACCGCCGTCGGACGCGTGGCGGCCATCATCTCGCAGGTCTTCTGGAACTCGGCGGCCAGCTTCTGCGTTCCGGTCGCCTTGCTGCGCCGCATTCCCAGAGCGATGCCCATCGCGGCGGCGACGCCGATGGCCGGCGCCCCACGAATGACCATCGTCTTGATCGCCCGTGCCACTTCCGCCGCCGATTTCGCGCGAACGTAGATTTCCCGGGCGGGCAGCTTCCGCTGATCGATCATCACGACCGCGTCGGCCTCGCGGGCTATCGTCGGCAGCATCAGGACGATCTTACAGGAGCCGTGCGTCGAAGGGCATCGGGAGGAGATCCTGCAGACGATACACGGCGGTCCGCGACTCGAGGTTCGCGAGCTGGATCTCGATGTTGCCGGCGAACTCCCAGAGAATCTGACGGCACGCGCCGCACGGTGGTGTCGGTTGCACCGTGTCGGCGACGATCGCCATGCGCGTGAACGCGCGATGGCCGTCGGAGATGGCCTTGAACATCGCGACGCGCTCGGCGCAGATCGTCAGCCCGTAGGTGGCGTTCTCCACATTGCAGCCGGTGACGACGACACCGTCGAAGGTCTCGAGCGCGGCGCCGACCTTGAATTTCGAGAAGGCCGCCGACGCACGCTCGCGGGCCTGGCGAGCGGCGGCCACCAGGTCGACCGGACCACCCGGATCGGTTTGCCGCCGCCGGCCGGTGCGACGATCGCCGCCTGTTCGCCGATCTACGCCCTTCGGGTTGCTGCCCGGCGTGCGCCGCCGATCGAACCCGGCACGCCGGTCGCCCTCGACGCGCCCCGGGCGGATGCCCGCGGACGGCGACACATCGGGACGGCGCGCGCCGTTCACCACATGGGTGACTCGGGCCATCTGATAGAGACGCGCCGTAATCGACTGAACCTCGGGGTCGGCGTGGCATCGCTCGGCCGCGTCCACATCAGCCCAATGCCGGACGGCATAGTAGCGAAGCGGCAGCGCCTCGTCCTGAATCGTGTCCACCCGACCGTACTGCTTCTTCGTCAACACCACCTCGAATTCAGCGGCGAGCGCCTTGAAATCGGCGTCACGGCCCGGCGCGACGTCGACGAGGGCGACTGACAAGCGAGTGCGTTCAGAGCTGCTCAACGATGTCCTCCAGGAGCGCGATGAACTGGCCGCGCACGCGACGCGCCGTCTCCATCACTTCTTCGTGGTTGAGGGGCTCGGGCAGAACGCCGGCGGCCATGTTGGTGATGCACGAGATTCCCAGCACGTTGACGCCCATGTGCCGCGCCGCGATCGCTTCGGGAACCGTCGACATCCCGACGGCATCTGCGCCGATCGTCCGCAGGTACCGGATTTCGGCCGGCGTTTCGTAGCTGGGGCCGAGCAGCGCCGCGTACACGCCGTGCGGCAACTGTCGTCCGACGCGTGCGCCGGCGCGATCGGCCGCCGCGCGAAGCGATCGTGAGTAGACCTCCGTCATGTCCGGAAATCGCGCACCGAAGCGCTCGTCGTTGGCGCCGACGAGCGGATTGACGCCCGTCAGGTTGATGTGATCGTCGATGATCATCAATGCGCCCTGCGAGAAGCCGGTGTTCACGCCTCCCGCCGCGTTCGTCAGGATCAGATGCTCGACGCCCAGCCGACCGATTGCGCGGACCGCAAAGGTCACCGTCCGCGCGTCGTGACCCTCATACAGATGACAGCGTCCCGCCAGCGCGGCAATCGTCTTCCCCCGCACGCGTCCCACGACGAGACGACCCTCGTGACCGACGACCCGCGAGACCGGCCAGTGCGGGAGCATGCCGTACGGCATCGACACGGCATCGTCGAGCTGGTTCGCGAAGTCGCCGAGTCCTGATCCGAGCACGATGGCGGCGCGCGGCACCTCGCGAATGCGGGCGCGCACAGCGTCGGCCGCTTCCTGAACCTCTTCGAAAGGATCCATCCTCAACCCGTGGCGACCCGACGAAACCGCATCGTTCGCGGCTAGAGCAGAAATCCGGCGATCGTCGCCGTCATGAAGTTGGCCAGCGTTCCGGCGAACATCGCGCGCAGGCCGAGCCGCGCCAGATCGTGCCGACGATTCGGTGCCAGCGCGCCGATGCCGCCAATCTGGATGCCGATCGAGCTGAAGTTCGCGAACCCGCAGAGCGCGAACGTCGCGATCGTGAACGACTTCGGATCGAGCGTCGCCTTCAGGGGCCCGAGCTTCGAGTACGCCACGAATTCGTTCAGCGCCATCCGCGTGCCGAGCAGATTCCCGATGACGGGAGCATCCCGCCACGGCACGCCCATCGCCCACGCCACCGGCGCGAACACCCAGCCGAACACCTGCTCGAGGCTCAGGTGCACGAGGCCGAGCAGCGCGTTGAGGAGCGCGATGAGCGCGAGGAACGAGATGAGCATCGCGCCGACGTTGAGCGCCAGATGCAGGCCTTCACCGGTGCCGCGGCCCGCCGCGTCGATAACGTTGACGTCGGTCTGCTCGACTTCCAGCCGCACCCTTCCCATCGTTTTCGGCACGTCGGTTTCCGGCACGAGCATCTTGGCCATCATGATGGTGCCGGGCGCGGTCATGATGACCGCGGTGAGCAGGTGCTTGGCCTCGATCCCGAAGAGGATGTACGCGGCCATGATGCCACCGGAGATGTGCGCCATGCCGGACGTCATGACCGTCATCAGCTCGGACTGCGTCATCTCGGGCAGGTACGGACGAATCGTCAGGGGCGCTTCCGTCTGGCCCATGAAGATGCTGGCGGCCACGTTGAGCGACTCGGCGCCGCTCGCCCCCATGACACGATGCATGACGAGCGCAAAGAGCCGGACGACCAGCTGCATCACGCCGTAGTAATAGAGGATGGCGAACAGGGCTGCGATGAAGATGATGGTCGGCAACACCTGGAACGCGAAAATCGTCGCGTATTGCGCGCCGTCGGGCCCGAGCGCGCCGGTCATGACGCGAGCCCAGACCGTGCCGCTGCCGAGCGGTCCGAAGACGAATGCGGCGCCCACGCCGGCAAAACCCAGGAGCCGAGTGATGAGTTCGCCGAGTGTCGCGAAGACCCGCTGCCCGATCGATGTCTTGAGCACGATGATGGCGAAGACCACCTGGAGACCGACACCCCAGGCAACGGTCTTCCAGTTAATCGCCCGCCGGTTCGTCGAGAACGCGTAGGCGATGCCGAGGATGACCATCGCCCCGAACACTGGCTGCAGCACACCAAGCGGCGTCGTCATCAGGAGACTTCTCCGAGCAGAAGGGGACGCTCCGCCGGCCGTTGTTCTTCGATGACCATCGCGCGCGAGGCGAGCGGTAGCGCGGCTTCGAGTGTGGCCTTGTCGCGGTAATAGACCTCGAGGATCGGATCGCCGGCGGCGACGCAGTCGCCCGGCTTGGCTTTCACCATGATCCCGACGGCAAAGTCGACCGGATCCTCGACCCGATTGCGGCCCGCGCCGAGCGCGACCGACGCACGCCCCAGCAGCTCGGCGTCGAGACGCGCGAGGTATCCGCCGCGCGGTGATGCCACCATCCGGCACTCGCGCACGTGAGGCAGTCGCCGATAGTCGTCAACGACGCGGGGATCGCCGCCCTGCGTTTCGATGATCTGTGCGAAGCGCTCGAGGCCGGCGCCCGACTCGATCGCCCGCGCGATCCGCCGCCGCGCATCGTCGGGATCGGCCGTGATGCGGCCGAGGACGAGCATCCGCGCCGCGAGCTCGATCGAGATCTCGATCAGGTCCTCGGGGCCGCGACCCTTCAGCACCTCGAAACACTCGATGACCTCCAGCGCATTGCCGACCGCGCGGCCGAGCGGCGCGTCCATGGCGGTGATAATCGCCTCGGTCCGCACGCCGGATGCGTTGCCGATCGACACGAGCGACTCGGCCAGGCGGCGCGAGTCCGCTTCGGTTTTCATGAAGGCGCCGCTCCCGCTCTTGACGTCCAGCACGAGGGCATCGATGCCTTCGGCGATCTTCTTGCTCATGATCGACGCGCTGATGAGCGGGATGCTCTCGACGGTGCCGGTCACGTCGCGCAGCGCGTACAACTTCTTGTCCGCCGGCGCGATCTGTGACGTCTGCCCGATGAGCGCGCAGCCGGTTCGCGCGAGGGCGGCCTTCATCTCGTCGAGCGTCAGGTTCACGCGAAAACCTGGAATCGACTCGAGCTTGTCGAGCGTGCCCCCGGTGTGACCGAGGCCGCGGCCCGACATCATCGGCACTGGCACGCCGCACGCCGCCGCAAGCGGCGCGAGGATGAGGGATGTCTTGTCGCCGACGCCGCCGGTGCTGTGCTTGTCCACTTTCACACCGGGCACGTCGCTCAGGTTCACACGAATACCCGAGTGCACCATCGCGTCGGTCAGCCACGCGGTCTCGTCGGGGTTCATACCGCGCAACACGATCGCCATGAGCAGCGCCGACGCTTGATAATCCGGAAACGATCCGCCGGTGACGCCCGACACGAAGAAGCCGATTTCTTCGCGGGACAGCGAGCGGCCGTCCCGTTTGCTCATGATGATGTCTACGGCTCGCACGGGCGTGGGCAGTATACTTTGCTGCGCCGATCGTTGACAGCATTCTGATGGCCGCAGAGACTCCGACGCCGCTGACACCAGAAGAGAATGCACGGCTGATCGAATTCGCTCGCGCGTGCAAGGCGGCCGCTCGCGCAGTGCTGCTCTACCCCGCGGGACATCCCGCCATCGTGGTCACGCTGGGACGCATCGCGAACGTCACGTCTGCCGAGTCGTTGAAGGCGCCGCTCACGCTGACCGTTCGCCCGGACGGACTCCTGCTCGACGATCGCGCGCCGGTCAAACCCGACACGGCCATCCACGAGCTCGCGTTGCTGCTCCACGCGCATGTGATCGGCCAGATGACGGTGCACCCAGGCGGCGACGTCGAGGCCTGGCGTACGTTCCTCCTGCTGCTGGGCCGCACGCCGGAATCGGTTCGCGCCGAGGGCGGCATCGCCCGCGTCTGGACGACCCTGGCGGGTCGTCACGTGGACATTCGCGAAATCGACTACGCGGAAGTGCTCCGCGAAAAGTCAAGCGGTCTTCCGGCCGCGTGGGACAAACTGATCGCGAGCTGCCTCCAGGGATCCGCGTTCCACCTCGATGACGGCTCCATCGCCGAACTGCTCGGCGTGGCCGCAGACCCGCAGAAGCTCAGCGAGCTGATGGCGGCGATGGATGCGGCCATCGAACCTGGCGCGGGCATCCCGGCCCGCACGGCTGCGCTGATGCGGTTGATGCGCGGCATCATCGAAGCGGTGTCGAGCCGTGATCCGGAGCAACGCGAGAACACGCTCCGCAATCTCGCCTCGTCGGTCGGGCAACTCTCGCCCGAGCTGCTGATGGGACTCTTCGATCAGCGCGGCGATCGCGACGAGGGTCCGCAGCTCATGAACGAAGTCGTGAGCCATATGTCGGACGGCACGGTCGCGAACTTCGTTTCGCGCAACGTCATCGAATCGAATACCGCCACCGACCGCGTCATTCAGGCGTTCCAATCGCTCGTGCCCGACGCCGATCAGCGGCCGCGGCTGCTCGCGCTCGCCAAGGACGACGTCAAGGCGTCACCGCTCGGCAGCACCGAAGGGTTCGAGTCGGTCTGGAGTCACATCGCCGAAAAGCTGCTGACGTCGTATTCGGACGAGTCCTACGTCTCGCAGACCTACGGACGCGAGCTGTCCACGGCGCGGACCCAGGCGATCGAAGTGGAACAGGTCAACGACGACCCGCCCGAGCGCGTGAGCGCCTGGCTGGGATCGGTGGCGACGAGCGCGCTTCGCGCCCTCGACCTCACGCTGCTCCTCGACGTCCTCCGCATCGAGCGCGACGAGGGGTCTTGGAGCGAAATGCTGGTTCCGGTCGTGAAGCTGCTCGAGGATCAGCTGCTCGTCGGCGACTTCGACGCGGCAAGCCAGCTGATTGAGGTCCTCGTGCGGGAAGCGTCGCTCAGCGAATCGCCAGTCAAACGGCAACACGCGCTCAACGCCATCGACGCGCTGATCGCCGGCGCCATGATGCGTCACGTGGCCACCCACCTCGCGACCATCGACGAAGCCCAGTTCGTCCGCGTCAAGTCGATGTGCGTGTCGCTCGGCGAGGTGCTGGTGCGACCGCTCGCCGAGACGCTGTCGGGGGAGGAACGCCCGCGAACCCGCGAGCGCCTGACGGCGATCCTGATCGCGTTTGGCGCCAGCGGGCGGCGTACGGTCGAGCGGCTGAAGAGCTCGACGAATCCGGCCGTGCGGCGCACCGCCATCTATCTGCTGCGCGAGTTCGGCGGAAGCGAGGCGCTGCCCGAACTGACGGAGCTTCTGGGCGACAACGAGCCGCAAGTCCAGCGCGAAGCGGTGCGCGCCATCCTGAACATCGGGACCGATTCGGCGTTCGACATCCTGCAGAAAGCGCTGACGACGGGAAGCGAGCAATCGCGCGACGCCATCGTCCACTCGATCAGCTCGGTGCGTGACGAGCGCGCCGGCCCGCTCTTCGCCTACATCCTGCGGACGGTCGATCATCGCGGTCCGCTGTCATCGCTCTATTTGCGTGCGATCGAATCGCTCGGGGCGCTCAAGGACGCCAAGGCCGTCGGGCCGCTGAAAGAATCGCTGTACCGCGGCGAGTGGTGGGCGCCGCGGCGGACCAACGCCATCCGCACGGCGGCCGCGATGGCTCTCGCACGCATCGGGACGCCGGAAGCGATCGCCGCGCTCGATGAAGCGGCGGCTTCGGGCCAGCGGGGCGTCCGGGCGGCGGTCCGTCCTCAGCTGGAGCGCCTCAAGCGCCACAGCCGCGAGCGCACCACGCCATGACCACGCCGCGCCTTCAGCTGGCCGACGAATTGCTCCGGCGGTTTGCCGGCGCGCTCCGGTCCGCGCAGCTCTACTCGAAAAGCCACCCGATCATCGGCCGGAATCTCGAATCGCTGTCCACCGCCATCCAGCTTCTCCACGCGCTCGGTCCCAGCATCACGATCGGCATCGTGGGCGATCAGATCGTCGTGGACGACATGCCGATGACGAAGGTGGACGCGCTCGGCGCGCTGGTCAAACGCCTGCAGCAGGCGGGCGTCGAGCGGGTCGTCATCGATCGCGGCGTCCTGATGGATGAGCTCAGGGCGCTGGTCGACGCGGTCTCGGCGGACACAGCCGGCACGATGCCGACGCTGGCGCACATCCGCGTGGGACGTGTCACGACCGAGCAGCATGTCGACGGCAACCTCGGCGACATGGCGACGATGAAACAGCTGTACAGCGAGGCCGTGTCGGCGGCGGGGTCGATCTGGGACGCCGCGCAGACGGAGGGGACACCCGACGTTGGCGTGGCAAAAACGATGATCGACGGCCTCGCGCAGGCCGTCGCGCAGAATCGCACCGCGCTCCTCGCGCTGACCACGCTCAAGAACTACGACAACTACACCTTCACCCACATGATCAACGTGTCGATTCTGACGATGGGCCAGGCCCGCGGCCTCGGAATCGACGGTGCGCTGCTTCGTGAGCTGGGGATGGCGGCGCTGATGCACGACATCGGCAAGGTGCGCACGCCGCTCGAAATCCTGAACAAGCCCGACAAGCTCACGACCGACGAGTTCGCGATCATGAAGCGGCACACCGTGGACGGCGCCGAGATCCTGCGCAAGACGCCCGACGTACCGACGCTGGCGCCCGTCATCGCGTTCGAGCATCACCTGCGCACGGACGGGACAGGTTATCCCGACGGGATCTCGAGATCATCGCTCAACGTCGGCACGATGCTGTGCAGCATCGCGGATGTGTATGACGCGATGAGGTCGCAGCGCGTGTATCAGGGGATGCTTCCGAGCGAGCGCGTGCTCGAGGTGCTGAAGCGCAGCGACGGCAAGCAGTTTGACCAGCACCTGGTGCGACGCTTCGTGCAGCTCGTCGGCATGTACCCGGCGGGGAACCTCGTCAAGCTCAACACGGGTGAGATTGCCGTCGTGCGCAAGATTTACGCTCCCGATCCGCATCGGCCGCAGGTACGCATCGTCTTCGACCGCGACGGCACGCGTCTCGACGCGACGTATGACGTCGACCTCTGGGAAACCGCGGAAGCCGGCGCGGGGCCATCGTCGGTCATCGCGCCGGTTGATCCGGCGGCGTACGACATCGATCCGCTGATGATCATGTAAGGTCGAATAGGTCGGTGGGTCTGGTGGGTCGGGTGGGTCGAGTCGGTCAAGTGGGTCGATTCGGTTCCCGCGGTTGTAGGTAGATCAGCGGCGCCTGCGGCCATGCCGAGGAGCGGCCTGAGAAGCCGCGATGAAGCATCAGTGCAAGAAGCGCGAGGGGGTGGGGCCCACGCGAAGTGGAAAAAAGTTAGACTCCGGCAGTGGTGAAATCTCCCGATGTTTTTACCCGCCGCGTGCTGACCGTCGTGCGCAACATCCCGCCCGGCCGTGTCGTAACCTACGGCGATGTCGCGTCGATGGCGGGACGGCCGCGAGCGGCGCGCGCGGTCGGGAACATCATGAAGAACTGCACGCGCCGCGACGTCCCGTGCCACCGGGTGATCGCGGCGGGCGGGCGCCTGGGCGGGTACGGCGGCAGCGAGTCGCTCAAGCGGGCGCTTCTGGTCGCCGAGGGCGTCCTGGTGACCGGCTCGCGCGTGCGCGATTTGACACGAGTCCGGTGGTCGACGCGCCGCCGACGGTGAACTTTTCCGCCTGTTTCTCTCGTATCTGCTGACGTGAGCCCCGCGAAGCAACGCGGCCCGATCCCCTTCCCGTCTAAGGTAATGACGGGCCGACCGGAGGTCCCTGAGACGCCGCAGGCAACGGACGATTTCGAGGCCATCTATCGCCAGCACTCGCCGCGGATTTTCACGCTGGCCTGCCGGATGGCCGGGTCTCCCGAGGATGGCGAGGATCTTCTGCAGGAGATTTTTCTCCAGGCGTACCGGAAGCTCTGGACCTACAAGGGCGACTCGACGCTCGGCACGTGGCTGTATCGGCTGGCGCTCAACCACTGTCTCGACTACGTGAGGAGTCGGCAGGCGAAGATGAAGAAGACGACCGACTCGCTCGACGCAGACACGGGCCGCGACCCGGTGGCGCGACGTGACACGCCGGTCGCCAGAATCGATCTGGACCGCGCGCTCGAACGCCTGCCTGACGGCTGCCGTGAGGCGTTCGTGCTGCACGACGTCGAAGGGTACGACCACAAGGAAGTGGCGGAGCTGCTCGGTATCGCGGAAGGCACGTCGAAGTCGCAGGTATTCAAGGCCCGCCTCAAGCTGCGGGCGTTGCTGACTTAGGAAACGCGGGAAGCACGCGCGTCAGGCATATGCATCCGAACGAGGACGTGATCAACGGCTACGTCGAAGGCACGCTGGGCCCCGCCGAGCGCGCCGAAGTCGATCGACATCTCGAGGGCTGCAGCGACTGCCGACAGCTCGCGGCGGATCTCGCCGAGATTCGGCGCGTGGCCGGAACGCTCGACCTCCGCGAACCGCCGGCGCGCGTCTGGTCGCGGCTGGAGCGGGCGATCCAGCTCGAATCGCCACGCTCGTCGGATGACGCGCCGGCTGAAGCCTCGCGGGATGGTCGTCACTGGACGACGGTCGCCGTCCTGGCGACGGCCGCCGTCCTGCTCGTCGCCACGGTCGCCGGGCTGCGGTACGGGATGTCGACTCGTCGTGTGAACGACTCGGCCGTCGCGTCGACCGAGAGCGGAGCCGCAGCGGAAGGCGCCGTGTCGGCGGAGGCCGTCGAGGCCGAGCTGCGCGCGGCCGAATCGCACTACGACCGCGCCATCAAGGGATTGGAACAGATCGCGGGCGCGGAGCAGGGCGCGCTCGATCCGAAAACCGCCGCGACGCTGCAGAAGAACCTGGCGGTCATCGATCAGGCCATCAGCGAAAGCCGCGCGGCGGTGCGCGCAGAACCTTCGAGCGAGCCGGCGGTCAGCAGCCTGATGGAGAACTTCAAGACCAAGCTGGCGCTGCTGCAAGACACGGTGGCGCTCATCAACGAAATGCGCAAAGGGAATGAGGCCGGCACGGCGAAGATTGTGTCGGGGCTCAAACAAAAGGGCGACTGAGATGCGACGCACATTGCTTCCCGTACTAGCCCCTGTGATCGCTGTCGCGCTGGCCGCGCCAGCCGCGGCCCAGGGACCCGAACCGCCGCGACCGCCGGATGTACGGATCGACGTGCCGGTGGTTCACGTCGACGTGCCGGCGATTGCGAAGCTGCGAATCGAGTCGGGCGCGAGGGTTCGGGCATATCAGGGCCGGAACAACGGACCCGAGCAGACGGAGCGCTTCTCGCGAAAAGTGCGCATCGGGCGTGACGGGCGCGTCAGCGTGTCGAACATCGCCGGCGACATCGTCGTCAACGCGGGATCCGGCGATGAGGTGTCGATCGAAGCGGTCAAACGGTCGCGCGGTGACGCCGGCCAACTGTCCAGCGTTCGCATCGACGTCGAAGAGCGCGGCGGCGCTGTCTTCGTTCGGACGACGCATACCGGCCGCAACGATCATGTGTCGGTCGACTACACGATCACGATGCCGGCGGCGGCGGCCGCGGACGTCCATTCGGTGTCGGGCAACGTCAGAGTGACGGGCATCCGCAGCAGCGTGCGCGCGGAGTCGGTCAGCGGAAACGTCACGGCCACCGACACCCCGAAACTGGAGACCGCGAAGAGCGTCTCGGGTGACGTGACCCTGAGCGGGGTCACCACCGAGGGCGACTTGTCGGCGAGCAGCGTCAGTGGCAACGTCATCGCGAAAGGCGTCAAGGTGCACTCGCTGGAGATCGGCTCGGTCAGCGGCGATCTGACCGCCACCGACGTCGTGTGCGATCGGCTGACGGCCAAGTCCGTCAGCGGAAGCGTCGACTACACCGGCGCGATCACCAAGGGCGGCACCTACGACATCAACGTGCACTCAGGAGACGTCCGCCTCAAGCTCGCCAACCCGTCGGGATTTGTCCTGAACGCCAACAGTTTCAGCGGGTCGATTCGTTCTGATCTCCCGCTGACGATCGGCGGCGACACGGCGTCGCGGGATCGCGACCGCGGCGGGCGCCGGAGCGGGATGGATAATCACTCCATGCGCGCGACTTACGGCGACGGCAGCGCCACGCTGACCGTCAGGACGTTCTCGGGCGACATCGTCATTTCCAAGCGCTGAGCTGGCATCCGGCTTGCTCCGGCCTGTGTGTATAATCGGAGGAGTAAGCGCTCGACCGCCGAGCTTGGAGGCCAGAATGAAGCGATTGGTTCTCGTGGGAGCCTTAGTCGGCGCGTTCGCCGCCAACCCGGCATACGCGCAGAGCACCTCGTCCGGCGCCTCGCTGGGCTCGGTGACCATCGGGAAGAAAGTCATGGCCGACGGGAAGCCGCTCGCCGCCGGTACCTATCAAATCCGGCTCACGAACGACGCGCCACCGAAGCCGGGCGTCGGTCAGGCGCCTGACGCCGAGAAATACGTCGAGTTCGTGAAGGGCGGCAAGGTCGTGGCCCGCGAAGTGGCGACCGTCATCTCGGCCGAAGACATGGCCAAGATTGCCAAGAGCCGGAGACCCGCGGCGAACTCGGCCAAAGTGGAGACGCTCAAGGGGAACGACTACACGCGGATCTGGATTAACAAGGGCCAGAACAACTACTTGATCAACCTGCCGACGGGTAGCTAGGGATCAACTTCTTTCCAATAGCGGCGGGGCCCCACCCCCGCCGCGTACTGACGCTGATACCTCGCTCGGGCTCCACAGGCCCTCGCTCGGTATGGCCGCAGGCGCTCTCTGACCCATTCAACCCACCTGGCCCACGCGACCTACTCGACCCACGCGACCCTATACGGCCATCACGTCGAACTGCTCGTGATGCAGGTGCGCGTCGCTCTTGATCGTCACGTCCTTGCCAATCGATTGCCGGAGATCCCTCAGCACTGCGCTCTCTTCTTCCTTGAGCGCACGGGCGATGTCGGGGTTTACCCGCAGCAGCAGACGGTGGCCGTTCAGATCGGGGCCGACTTTCTTCACTTCTGACAGGATCTCGAAACAAATCGTCGAGCTCGACTTGATGACGCCGGTCCCCGAGCAATACGGGCATGGCTCGGTCAGCACGCGTTCGAGGCTCTGCTTGACGCGCTTGCGCGTGATGATAATCAGCCCGAAGTCCGACACTTGAACCGCTTTGGATGGCGACCGATCCTTCTTCAATTCCTGCTCGACCGCCTGGAGCACCTTCTGGCGGTTCTTCTTCTCCTCCATGTCGATCAAATCGAGCACGATGATTCCGCCGAGGTCGCGCAACCGGATCTGACGGACGATTTCCTTCACGGCCTCGAGATTCGTCTTGACGATCGTATCCTCGAGACGTCCCGACGATTTCTTGCCGACGTAGCGGCCGGTGTTGACGTCGATGGCCACCAGCGCCTCGGTCTGGTTGATGACGATCGATCCGCCCGACTTGAGCCACACCTTGCTCTTGAGCGCCTTGTCGATCTCGGCCTGGACGCCGTACTCGTCGAAGATGGGAAACGGCTTGGTGTAGAGCTTCACCTTCGGCGCCAGGCTCGGCATGATCCGCTCGACGAGGTCGATCACGCGCTTGTATTCGACCTCGTTGTCGATGCGGATCGACTGGTACTCCTCGGTCAGCAGGTCGCGCAGCAGTTTCGAGACAAGGCTCGCCTCTCGATAGACGACCGCGGGCGCGCGCTGCGATTCGCTCTTCTGCCGGATCTCGGTCCAGATCTTGTGGAACGCCTCCAGGTCGCTGACGATGTCTTCCTTGGGACGGCCGGCGGCCGCGGTGCGGATGATGACGCCGCCGGTGAATCCGTGCGATTCGCGGAACTCGCGGACGATGCCGCGGAGGCGGCTGCGCTCTTCGCGCGACTCGATCTTGCGGGACACGCCGACATGATCGACCGTCGGCATGAACACGAGGAAGCGGCCGGCCATCGTGACGTGCGAGGTCAGCCGCGCGCCCTTCGTGCCGAGTGGTTCCTTCACGACCTGAACGAGGATCTCCTGACCCTCCTTCAGCATCTCCTCGATCTTCTGCTTCGCGCGGTCGCGCGCGGATTCTCTGCTGTTGCGACCCCTGCCGCCCTCGCCCTTCGTGTCATCGTCGCCTTCGAGCTTCTCGAATTCCTCGAGCGTGTCGATCACCTCGGCGACGTACAGGAAGCCGTCCCGCTCGAGGCCGATGTCGATGAACGACGACTGCATGCCGGGCAGCACTTTCGACACCCGGCCCTTGTACACGTTGCCGACCACGCCGCGCTGCCGTTCGCGCTCGACGAAGATTTCTGCGACGAGATCGTCTTCGAGGATGGCCACCATCGTTTCGTGGCCGTTGGTGGAGACGATCATTTCCTTGTTCATGCGCAAACCCCGCACGAACAGGGAATTGGGTAATCTGGTAATTTGGTAATTTGGTAATTGATTGGGGATTGGGGATTGGCGATTGGCGGCGCCAATTGCCAGCCAATGACCCCATCAATTACCAAGTTACCAGATCACCAAATCACCAAATCCACAGCTCGCGCTAATTGGTGAATCTGCGCATGCGGACGTTGAGCACGAGCCCGAACCCAGCGAGCGTGGCGATCATCGACGATCCACCGTAGCTCATGAGCGGGAGTGTCAGTCCCTTCACCGGCGCCAGTCCTGCCGACATGGTGATGTTGTAGACCACCTGGAAGGTGAAGCTGGCGAGCACGCCGATCACGAGGTACGCGCCGATGCGATCTTTCGCCAGGCGAGCGGCCTCGAGCGTGCGCAGAATCACGAACAAATACAAACCCAGCGCCACGAGGACGCCGGCAAACCCCTGTTCCTCGGCGAGCACCGAGAAAATGAAATCGTTGTGAGCGACGGGCAGGAATCGCAGCTGGCCCTGGGTGCCCTGCCGGAATCCCTTGCCCGTGAGACCGCCCGATCCGACGGTGACGCGCGCCTGAATCTGCTGGTACCCGGCACCCTTGGCGTCCTGCGACGGATCGAGAAAGGTTGAAATGCGCGATTTCTGATAGTCCTTCAGCGCGAACTTCCACGCGATCGGCGCCATCAGGAGCGCGCTGAGCGCCAGAATGCCCAGAATCCGCATCCGCATCCCGGCCAGGTAGGCGACCGCGAGAAAGACCGGCAGGAGCGTCACCGCTGTGCCCAGATCCGGCTCTTTCACGATGAGCAGGAACGGGATCGCGGTCAGGACGCCGCCGATCGCGAGGTCGGCCCAGCCAGGATTGCCGCGGTTCTCGCCGAAGAACTTCGCAAGCACCAGCGCCACACCGACCTTGGCGAATTCCGACGGCTGCAGGTTGAAAATTCGCAGCGGAATCCAGCGGCGGGCGCCCATCTGGACCATGCCGAGAAACAGGACGTAACAGAGCAGCGCGAGCAGCGCGACGTAGAGCAGATGCGATTTGTCCGCGAACGTGCGGTAGTCGAGGCTGAGCGTGATGAGCATCGCCACCAGACCGATGGCGATCGCGTACAGCTGCGTCATGAACAGCTTCGACGTGCCGCGCGTGGGGTCGAAGGTCGTGCTGTAGATCATCACGACGCCGATGACACACAGCACCAGGATTGCGGCGACGAGTGCCCAGTCGATGTGGAAGTACAGACGGCGCTCAAACACGGTGCGGGCCTCTCCGGTACTCCCTCATCGCTCCACCGCTTCGGATCCCTGACGCCGGGCCATCGGATCCGACATGTCCAACCGAAGATCGGTCGGCGGCGGCGGCAGTGGACGCCCGTCCTGCTTGGCGAAGAACGTGTCCAGAATATGGTGCGCGATGCGGGCCGCATTGCCGCCGTGAATGCCGTGCTCCACGAACACCACCCCGGCGATCTTGGGATTGTCCCGCGGCGCGAAGAACACGAAGAACCCGTGATCGCGGAGGTTCTTGGTCGTCCGCGCCGACGCGCGGCCGGTGTTCGAGATGACCTGCGCGCTGCCGGTCTTGCCCGACACGTCGTGCCCCGCGATCCGCGCGGTGCCGCCGGTCCCAGCCGCGTTGACCACCATCCACAGGCCGTCGCGTATCGCTTGAAGTTTCTCAACGCCCATGTCGACCGTTGACTGCGGCGCCGGCGTCGGCACCGGTTTCCATCCGGTGCCATCGTCGACGGCCTTCAGCAGGTGCGGCGTGACGCGCGTGCCGCCGTTGGCGAGCGTGGCCATATAGACGGCCATCGAGACCGGCGTCACCGACACCTGGCCCTGACCGATCGCCACCGAAATCGTCTCGCCCGCGTACCACTTCTCGTGCATCTTCTCGCGCTTCCATTCGGTCGACGGCACGAGCCCCTGCACCTCGTTGGGTAGGTCGATTCCACTCTTCACGCCGAGGCCGAGGAGCGTCGCCCACTTGTTGATCTTGTCGACGCCCAGCATGTTGCCGACGGTGTAGAAATAGACGTCGCAGGATTGCTCGATCGCATGCCGCAGGTCGACCGATCCGTGCCCGCCCTTCCTCCAGCACTTGAAGTCGCGGCCGTAGAAGTTCGCATGTCCGGCGCAGCTCACGCGGAAGTCCGGCGTGATGATGCCTTCCTCGAGGCCTGCCAGCCCAACCGCCATCTTGAATGTCGAACCTGGAGAATAGCGGCCCTGAATGGCGCGGTCGTTCAGCGGGCGAAGTTCATCGGTGTTGAGCGACGCCCACGTCGCACGGTCGATCCCCGCCGCGAACGCGTTGGGATCGTAGGCCGGAAGACTCGCAAACGCGAGCACGGCGCCGTCTTTCGGATCGAGCACGACCGCCGCGCCGTTGAACGGCGTGGCCTTGAATGCGTCCTCGACCGCCTTCTGCACGTCGAGGTCGATCGTCAGCTGAAGCCGCTTGCCTTCGTTCGGGTCGTCCTCCTCCAGCGTCCGGATCTCGCGCCCGACGCTGTTGACGACCACGCGGCGCGCGCCGTCCTCGCCCATCAGCAGCGCGTTGTAGACCTTTTCAATGCCGGCCTGGCCAACGATGTCGCCGCTCTTCAGCTTGTCGTCTTCCGAGACGTCGCGGTCGCTGACTTCTCCGACGTAGCCAAACAGGTGCGCAGCCAGCGTTTCGGGATACCGCCGCGTCGGCACCTGCTCGACGACGACGTCGGGCAGCTCGAAATCGAGCCGGCGCGCGGTCACAGCGGCGACCTGCGCCAGCGACGCGTCCTGCACGATCGTGATCGGACGATACGGCGGCTCGCGGCGATGCCGATCGACGATCGTCCGCACGCCCGACTCGTCCAGTCCGAGCACGGCCGCCAGCAGCTCAATCGTTCGGTTGAGATCCTTCGAGTGCTCGCGGACGATCGAAATGCTGTACCGAGTGCCGATTGACGACGAGCACACGGCCGTCACGATCGAAGACGAGCCCGCGCGGCGCGCGCAGCGCGAGCGTCCGCTGATGGTTGTTCTCCGCCAGCTCCTCGTACTTCGCATGCTGGACGACCTGGAGCACCCAGAAGCTGACCGCCAGCACCGAAAAGAGCGCGGTGATGATGTACTGCAGGCCCGACAGGCGGAACCCGATCCGACGGCGATCTTCAACAGCCATGGGGTCGATCCATTATCACCGGCGGAGGCGTCCTCTGGCAGCCCGCCGACGCTCCACGACACCGGGCAGCAGCTCGACCAGCTGGAACGCCACAATGCCCACAATGGCATTGCCCAGCGCCTGTCTCGCCACGGCGGCGTAGGGGGCGTCGAAGTGCCGCAGGTCCAGCAGCGTATAGAGGCCCATGAAAATCGCTGCGTGGACGGCGGTCGCGCCGAAAAACACCACGAAGCGCGGCAGCGAGTGCGTCACGATGAACTGGGTGCCAATGATCCCGGCGAGAAAGCCGACGACGGTCTTGGACAGGCCGCCGATGCCGATGATGCCGCTCGACAGGGCGTCCTGAATCAGACCTGCGAAGGCGCCGGCAAACATGCCGGTCACCGGGCCGGACGTCAGGGCGGCGAAGACCACGGCGACCAGCACGAGATCGACGGCGACGTTGCCGCGGACCAGAAATCGCGCAAGCGTCGTCTGCAGCGCGAGCGACAACGCGACCGCCAGGATGATACCGACGGCCTTCACTCATGGCTCCCAGAGCCCCCTGCGGCGGAGTCGCGCGTGGGCGTCGGGCTCATGACGACGAGCACCTCTTCGAGGGCCGAGAAGTTGACGGCCGGCCGGACGGAAATCCGCCGGTATGCGGCCCCGGCCTTCTCGACGTCGTCCACGTTTCCGATGACGAGGCCCTTCGGGTAAATCCCGTCGATCCCCGACGTCACGACGACGTCGCCGACGGCGACGTCGAAACCTTCCGACATGTACTCGAGGAGCAATCGTCCGTCGCCGCCGCCGACGACGACGCCCTGCGCGCGCGAACGCTCGATGATCGCGCCGGCCGCGGCGTTGCGGTCGATGAGCAGCTGGACCTTCGCCGCACGAAGGCTCGACACGACGACGCGACCGACGACGCCGGCCGGGGCAATCACGGCCATGTCCACCTTGAGTCCCGAAGCCGTGCCCTTGTCGATCGTGACTGTCCGGAAGTCCGGCGTCGCGGCCGCGCCGATGATCTGCGCTGCGGCCGTCTGCATCGTCGTACTGTCGCGAAGCTCGAGCAGCTGCTCGAGGCCGCGCGCCCGATCGGCCTGCGCCCGCTGGGTCTGGAGGGCGATTTGCGCGTCGGAGAGCTGCTGCTTCAGGGCGTCGTTCTCGGCCTTCACGTGCCGAAGGCCGATGTACCCGGTCCAGACGCGGCTGACGCTGCTCGTGACGCCGAACACCACGCGCTGAATTTCCGAGAACACACCAAACGTGACCGATTCGAGCACGGGGACGCCGCTGCGCGAGTTGACCTGCGCCGAGATGAGGAGGATATGCCCGAGGACGACCCCCAGGAACAGGTAACCGGTACGCGTGCGGATGTCGGCGATGGCCATAAGACGGCGTTCGCGTCGAGTTGACGCTCGGCTGAAGCCTTCGCGCTCCTAATCGATCGAAATCTTGCGCAACAGGTTGAAGTCCGACAGCATCTTGCCCGCGCCGAGCACGACCGACGACAGCGGATCTTCGGCCATGGCCAGCGGGAGACCGGTTTCCTCGCGCAGCCGCTTGTCGAGGTTCTTCAGCATCGATCCGCCGCCGGTGAGCACGATGCCGCGGTCCACGATGTCGGCGGAGAGCTCGGGCGGCGTGCGTTCGAGCGCGACACGGACCGCGTCGACGATCACGTTCACGGTTTCCGCGAGCGCCTCGCGAATCTCCTCGTCGGTGATGGTGATCGTCTTGGGCACGCCTTCGATGAGGTGCCGTCCCTTGATCTCCATCGTCATGCGATCTTCGAGCGGAAACGCCGACCCGATCTCGATCTTGATCTGCTCGGCGGTTCGTTCGCCGATGAGGAGGTTGTACTGCTTCTTGATGTACTGGATGATCGCTTCGTCCATCTCGTTGCCGGCGACGCGAACGGCCTTGCTGTAGACGATGCCGGCGAGCGAGATGACCGCGATGTCGGTCGTGCCGCCGCCGATGTCCACGATCATGTTGCCGGAGGGTTCCGTGATCGGCATGCCGGCGCCGATCGCCGCGGCCATGGCCTCTTCGACCAGATGTACCTCGCTGGCCTTCGCGCGATACGCGCTGTCTTTCACCGCGCGCTTCTCCACCTGGGTGATCTCGGAGGGCACGCCGATCACGATGCGCGGGCGGACCCAAACGTTTCGGTTGTGGGCCTTCTTGATGAAGTAGGTCAGCATCTTCTCGGTGACCTCGAAGTCGGCGATGACGCCGTCCTTCATCGGCTTGATGGCCACGATGTTGCCGGGCGTGCGCCCCAGCATGTCCTTCGCGTCCTTGCCGACCGCCTCGACCCGGCCGTTGACCTTGTTGATCGCGACAATGGAGGGCTCGTTGACGACGATCCCTTTGCCGCGGGCGTAGACGCAGGTATTGGCCGTGCCGAGATCGATGGCGAGATCACTCGAGAACAATGACAGCATCGAACGAAGGCTCAAGCGGTGCTCCAGGAGTCGTAAAACGTGATGGGCGATTGGTGCGTCGCGGCCGGTTGTCGGTTCGTCACCAGTGGTTCGCCATCGGTCATTCGCCGGTGGTCGCGAACCTCTAATCCCGACCCCCTAATCACTATCGGTCTTATCGGCCTGAACGAGGGCGGCCTGAATGCCATTCTTTCCGGAGGCCTTGACGGCGTACATGGCCTTGTCCGCCGCCTGGATGAGCTCGTCGGCCGAGGCCGCCGAATCGGGAAGGGTGGCGACGCCAACCGAACACGTCAACCGCATGCCGAGGCCGTCCGCCACGAGAAACACGTGCGCGGCGATCCGCTCGCGAATACGTTCACCGACGGCAAACGCGCCCTCCCCGCCCGTATCGGGCAGGATGAGGGCGAACTCGTCGCCGCCGAATCTGGCCACCACGTCGGTTTCGCGTGCGCTTCCGCGAATGACGAAGGCGGCTTCGACGAGCGCCCGACTCCCGTACAGATGTCCGTGCGCGTCGTTGACGCCCTTGAACCCGTCGAGGTCGATGAAGAGCAGCGAAAGCGGGCGGCCGTTTCGGGTCGCGCGCTTGGTTTCACGGCGCAGCACGGAGTTCAGATAGCGCGAGTTGTACAGCTGCGTGAGGTCGTCGGTGACCGACAATTCCTCGACACGCTTGAGCAACAGCGCATTGTCGAGGGCGACGGCTGCCGGCTCGATGAGCGTCCGGATCGCGCGCCAGATGCCGGGCGCCAGTCGAGGCTCGCGCGTGGACACCAGCTCGTCGAACGCAACGAGCGCACCGACGTGACGACCACGACAGCTGAGCGGAAACGCGATGACCGCGCCAATCGCCGGATGGTGCAGCCGCGCGTCGGTGCGCAGACTGGTGGAGACGAACTCCTGTCCGCGGTCCATGACCCAGCGCGCGATCATCGTGACGGCTGGTGCCGTCTCAGAAACGAGTCCACGCTCGGCGAGCACCGTCAGCTCTCCGGATTGATCCGCTGACACGACACCCCAGCACGGCGCCGGGAGCCACGTCTCCGCGCGCTCGAGCACGAGATCGGCGATCTTCGCAGGTTCGAGCGTTGTGTTGACGGCGCGCACCATGTCCAGCAACGCGTCGCGCTTCTCAACGCGGCTGCGGAGTGTGCGCTGAAAAAGACGGAGCTTCGACGCCAGATCGACGCCCGGCGAGGTGAGTGATACCTCGCCCCCGCGACGCAGCTTCGCCCCGCCCTTACCGGCCGAACCGGCGGCCTGATAGAGCCGGACCGGCATTCTCGTGACTTTGCTTGCTGGCGGCATCCGTAAGTGGTTCTGTGCCCTACAAATATACCACATGGCCGCCGGTAACTGCTTGCCACGTCGTCACTTCATGGCATACGATCAAGGTTTCCTCGTCAAAGCCCGGGGTTCTTTATGACCATGCTGGATCGGATGCGTCGGCACATGAGCTGGCTCAAATGGAGCCTGGGCCTCGTCGTGCTGGCCTTCGTCATCTTCTACATTCCGGACTTCCTGCGCGGCAACGGCGCCGACGCCGCCTCCGGCGAAACCATCGCCCGGATCGACGGCCAGGACATCACGGCGAACGAATTCCGGCGGACCTATCAGGCGCAGCTCCAGGCGTATCGCTCCGCCTACGGCGGCCAGATGAGCGAGCAGCTGCTCAAGCAGCTCGGCGTGGAGCAGCAGATCCTCCAGCAGATGGTGGACGAACGCGCCGCGCTCGCAGAGGCGCGCCGGCTCGGCATCACCGTCAATGACGCGGAGGTGCGGCATCGGATTCTCGCGATTCCAGCGTTTCAGGAGAACGGCGCGTTCATCGGCGAGCAGCGGTATCAACAGCTGCTGAGACTCCAGCGGCCGCCGATGTCGCCGGGCGATTTCGAGGACAACGTCCGGCGGCAGCTCACAATCCAGAAGCTGCGCTCGTCGCTGACCGACTGGCTGTCGGTCGCCGACAAGGATCTCGAGCAGGAGTACCGGCGGCGCAATGACAAGGTCAAGCTCGCGGTCGTGACGTTCACCGCCGACAAGTTCAGAAGCCAGGTCACGGCGAGCGACCCGGAAATCGCCACCTACTTCGAGGGCCACAAGGACAGCTTCAGGATTCCCGAGAAGCGAAAGATCCGTTACCTCCTCGTGGACATCGAAGCGCTCCGATTCGAAGGTCGTGGTTCCGTCGACCGAGATCGAGCGGACCTACAACGCCAACATCGAGCAGTACTCGACCCCGGAGCAGGTTCGCGCGAGCCACATCCTGCTCAAGACCGAAGGCAAGGACGACGCGACGGTGAAGGCGAAGGCCGAGGACGTGCTGAAGCAGGCGCGGGCGGGCGCGGACTTCGCCGAGCTCGCGAAGAAGTTCTCCGAAGACGAAGCGAGTCAGAAGAACGGCGGTGACCTCGACTACTTCGGGCGCGGGCGCATGGTGGCGGAGTTCGATCAGGCGGCGTTCACGCTCGATCCGGGCAAGATCAGCGATCTCGTGAAGACACAGTACGGCTACCACATCATCAAGGTCGTGGATAAGCGCGCCGCTATTACGCGTCCGCTCGCCGACGTCCGTCAGCAGATTCAGGATCAGCTCGCGTACGAGCGGGCGCAGGCGCAAGCCGCCGATCTCGCGCAGGCACTGGAGAAGGAAGTGACCAAGCCGGCAGACTTCGACCGCGTGGCGAAGGAGAAAGGCCTCGTCGTGCAGGAGTCCGGTTTCTTCGCGCGCGACGAGCCGATTCTCGGACTCGGTCAGTCTCCCGAGGCCGCGAGCAAAGCGTTCGACATGAAGCAGGGCGACGTCGCCGGCCCGATGCGCGCCTCGCGTGGCTTCGTGTTCGAAACGCTGGTCGCCAAACAGGATCCGTACGTGCCGAAGATCGATGAGGTCAAGGAACGCGTGCGGGAGGAAGTCATCAAGCAGAAGGCTCGAGACCTCAGTCAGCAGAAGGCCACGGAAATCGCCTCGAAACTGAAGGCCGCGCCTGACTTCGAGAAGGCGGCCAAAGCGGCCGGGCTCGAGGCCAAGACGACCGAGCTCATCGCGCGCGAATCACCCATTCCGGATCTCGGTGTCGCCAAGGCGGTCGAAGACGCGGCGTTCAAGCTGGACGTCGGCGGCGTCAGCGATGCGATCGTCACCGACAACGGCACGGCCGTCGTCAAGGTGCTCGATAAGCAGCTGGTGACGCCGGCTGACTGGACGAGCGCGAAGGATCGCTTCCGCGAAGAGCTGCTGACGGACCGCCGGAACCGGTTCTTCGGCGCCTACATGGTCAAGGCGAAGCAGAAGATGAAGATCGAGGTCAACCGCGAGACGCTGCAGCGCGCGACCTCATAGAAACACGGAAATGCAGGAATGTGTCAGTGTCGTCTTGCATTCTTGCGTTATTGCATGTGTGCATTTCGCGTTGGCGTCACCGTAAGTATGTAAACGGCATGAGCGCCAGCACCTCGCCCCGCCTGAACATCGACAGCGGTCCCCGCATCACGCGCAGCGCCTCGATTTCGCTGCTCGAGAGGTTCGCGTGCAGCCACGCGCTCACCGCCATCGACTCGCCTGAGCCGCCGTAAAACTGGTCGCTCACGATCTCGTAGAAGCTCTTCCGCGCGGGATAGACGACGACTTCCACTTCGGAGTCGGCGGAAATCTTCGCGCGTTGCTTCGCAATGGCGACGGCGCGGTCGAGCCCGCCGAGCTCGTCGACCAGCTGGTTCTGTTTGCCCTGCCGTCCGGTCCAGACACGCCCTTGCGCGATGGCGTCGATTTTCTCGGGCGTGGTGTGCCGCGAATCCGCGACCTTTTCGACGAACTGATCGTAGAAGGCCTGCAGCTGCTCCTGCAGCTTCTTCAACTCCGACGCGTTGTACGGGCGCACGGGCGAGTTGATTTCGGCGTTCTTTCCGACACTCGTGGACTCGATGTGCGCACCGAGCTTCCCGTAGACGCCGCCCGTGACGATCTTCCCGCCAAAGATGCCGATCGATCCCGTCAGCGTCGAGGGCTGCGCGACGATGACCTGGGCCGGCATGGCGATGTAGTACCCGCCTGACGCCGCGAGCTCGCCCATGGAGACGACGAGCGGGCGATCGGGCTTCTCGCTCCGGGTCATCATCAACTCGCGCCAGACGGCGTCGGAGGCCGCCGCGGATCCCCCGGGGCTGTCCACCCGCAGAACGATGGCGCGTACCGAATGATCGCGCCGCGCCTGGCGGATGTGCTCGATGAGCGTATCCGATCCGACAACCGGACCGTTCACCGGATCGAAGCCGCTGCGGCCGCTGACAATGGTGCCTGCGGCATACACGACGGCAATGCGCGGGCCTCGATTCAGGCCGAGCGACGTCAACGACACGCGGGCGTAGTCGTCGGCCTCGAGCCGGTCGCGCTTCTCGCCCGACTTGAGTTTGTCTTCGACCTGGTCCTCATAGGCCACATCGTCGACCAGCCCCGCGTGGAGCGCGTCCTCGGGAAGGAACGGACCTTCGTCGAACCGCTGGCGAATCTCCGCATCGTCCTTCTTCCGGCCGTCGGCAATGCCGCGAACGATCTGATCGTAGAGATCGCGGTTCAGCGATTCGTCCATTTCCTTGTGCGCCGCGGTGAAGGTCTTCTGCGTGAACGTGTTGACCGCGGTCTTGTAGTCGCCGATGTGATGGAGGTCCGGGTACGCGCCGATCTTGTCGAGCGTGCCGCGCAGGAAGAGCTCGTAGGTCGCTATTCCCGTCAGGTCGAGCGGCGCCGATGGCATCAGGAAGATTTTGTCAGCCGCCGATGCGAGGTAGTACTCGCGATCGCCGCCGTTTTCGAGGTACGCGTAAACCGGCTTGCCCGACTTGCGGAATTCGATCACGGCGTCCCGGATTTCCTGCACCTTGGCCCAGAAGGGCGAGTTGAAGCCGACTGGCTTGAGGAGCACGGCCCGCACGCGCGAATCGACCTTGGCTTTCCGCAGGTTGTCGATAACCGAACGGACCGTCTGCATCCGGTTGCCGCGCAGATAGCCGAAGACATCGGCGGGCGCCAGCTCGGCCAGATCGCCGCCGACCTGGAGGACGAGCGTCGAGCGCGCGGCGACCGCGGGCTCGCGTCCGAAAAGCAGGTACATCGCGACGAACGCGGCGATCGAGAAGAACACCGCCATCCCGAGCAGCGTGAAAAGCACGGTGAAACCGCGACGAGCCATGGTCAGAACCTCGCTCAAAAAGTATAGTCCTTCCCTATGGAGACTCTGCTGCGGGACGTCAGGTACACGTTCGTGATGATGCGCCGCGCAAAAGGCTTCACGGCGGCAGCGCTGGCCACGCTCGCGCTGGGCATCGGCGCGACCTCGGCGGTGTTCTCCGTCGTCTACGGCGTGCTGCTGCGTCCGCTGCCCTACCCCGAGGCCAGCAGGCTCGTGCGCGTGTCGGAGGAGCATCCCGGCGCGAATTCGCCGCTCCGCCAGCCGATGCTCAGCAATCTGACGTTCCACGCGTGGGCGAAAGCGCCGCGCACGATCGATGTCCTCGCCGCTTACCGCGCGTCCGAGTACCTCATCGCGCTGCCTGGCGGCGCCGTTCGCATCACAGGCAGTGGCGTGACGCCATCGGTGTTCGGAGTCGTTGGAGCCACACCTGCGTTGGGCCGTGTCTTCCGAGCTGAAGAAGGCCGCGAGAGTGACGATGGATATGCGGTGCTCTCGGACCGGGCGTGGCGGCAGTACTTCAACGGGGACCCCGCGGTCGTCGGCCGCGGGTATGTCGTCGACGGAAAGCCCTGCACCGTCGTGGGCGTGATGCGGCCGGACTTCTTTTTTCCCGATCGCGTGACGCTCATGTGGACGCCCATGTCCGTCCTCGAGCCTTCGCCCGATGCGGTAGCGGGGAAACGGGGCAGGATAAGCGTCGTGAACGCCCTGGCGCGGCTGTTGCCGGGCGTCACGCCGCAGCAGGCCGAGGCCGAGGGGACGGCGGCCGCGCGATCGACAATCCGACCGATGGCCGCCAATCTGCTTTTCGGTGTCGGAGGGCCGCCCTTGGTGCACGCCAGGCCCGTCATCGACGAAATGACGTCACGCGTGCGTCCCGCGCTCATGGTCCTGGGCGCCGGCGTGGTCTGCGTACTGCTAATCGCGTGCGCCAACGTCGCCAACCTGTTCCTGGCGCGCGGTGTAGTCCGGCAGCGCGAAGTCACCGTCAGGGCTGCGATTGGCGCGAGCCGCGGGCGTCTCGTGCGACAACTGCTGACCGAGAGCGCGGTCTTCTCGGCGATCGGTGGCGGGCTGGGTCTCGCGCTGGCCGCAGTCCTGGTGAGGCTTGCCCCGCTGCTCGCGTCGAACGATTTTCCCAGACTCGATGACATCGCGATCGACGGGGCGACGATTGCCTGTGCCGCCGTGGCCGCGGTCGCAACGGCCATCGTCGCAGGTCTGGCTCCCGCGCTTCGAAGCGCCCGCGTCGATCTCGTCGAGTCGCTCCGCGGCGGCGACGGCGCGACGGCGGGGGGCTTCCGCGGACGATCGGGCAGCCGTCTTCGTGACGGGCTGCTGGTGGCCGAGGCCGCCTTCGCGGTGCTGCTTCTCGTCGGGGCTGCACTGCTGGCGCGCAGCTTCGTCCGGCTCACGCACGTCGACGCGGGGTACACGGCCCAGCGGGTACTGATCGCCGAAGTCTATACGCCGCAGCGCACTACGGCGGCGCACGAGGCGATGTCGGATCCGATCGTCAAGTCCATTGTCGAGCGGGCGCACGCGATACCGGGGGTGACCGCGGCCGGCGCCGGCAACATGATGCCGCTCGACAGGATGACGATGCTGTCGGCGTTTCCTGCTCCCTGGACGCCACCGAACGGTGAACGCGTAACGGCCCGTGCGGTCACATATCGTGTGACGCCTGGGTACGCCGAGTCACTCGGTCTGAGACTCCGCAAAGGCCGATTCTTCACGGACGGCGATCTGATCGGCGGGCTCGTCCCGTGGCTGGTCAACGAGGAATTCGCACGGCAGTACCTGCCGCCGGATCCGGTCGGGTACCAATGGGATTCGCCGGTCGGCGACCCGCCCGTCGTTCGGACCAATGTCATTGTCGGCGTCGTGGGGAACGTGCTCAAGAACGGCAACGACGCGAAGGTGCAGAGCGAAAACTACCAGCTGGCGCGGGAGTCGTCACCGGGCGTTTTCTCCGATCGATTTCAGGTTGCCGTCCGGACGACTGGCGACCCGGCGGCTCTCGCCCCTGTCCTCCGCGGCGTAATCCGCGCGGAGGCCGCGGATGCGGCCGTCGAGACCGTGACGCTGTCGCATCGCGTGTCCGAGTCGGTCGACGAGCCACGCTTTGCGATGACGATTCTCGCAACGTTCGCCGGGCTCGCGCTTCTGCTCGCGTCTGTCGGGCTGTACGGAGTCCTGTCCTACAGCGTGTCGCAGCGGCGACGGGAGCTGGGCGTGCGGGCGGCGCTCGGCGCCTCGCGCCCGGATCTGATCGGGCTGGTCATCAGCAACGGTCTGGCGGTGACGGCTTTGGGTCTCGGGCTGGGGATGATCGGCGCTGCCGCGCTCACACGCCTGATGCAAGCCGCGCTCTTCGGCGTGACACCGCTGGATCCGATTTCGTTCCTTGCAGCGCCGCTTCTGCTGCTGCCGGTCGCGCTCGCGGCATGCTGGCTGCCTGCGGCACGCGCCGCGTCGATCGATCCATCGGATGCGTTGAGGAACGACCAATGATTGGCGCCATCGTGCTCGGACTGGTGCTGTCGCCCGCTGGTCAATCCGCCACTGCCGCGGCGCCCACGCGGTTCGTGAAGTCGCCGGACGGCACACGCATCGCGTACGACGACACCGGCTCGGGTCCGGCAGTGATGCTGCTCCATGGAGGCGGACAGACGCGCCAGGTGTGGCGCGACGCCGGCTATGTGACGCGTCTGGCGCCGCGTTTCAGAGTGATCACTGTGGACCTGCGCGGTAACGGCGAAAGCGACAAGCCTGCGACGAAGGCCGCCTACGCACTTGACCGGCTGATTGAAGACCTGCTGGCCGTGGCTGACGATGCGAAGGCCCAGGATTTTTCACTCTGGGGCTTTTCTTACGGCGCGAACGTCGGCCGCTATCTCGCCGTGCGCTCGACGCGCGTCACTTCGATGGTGTACATCGGCATCCCGTTCGGTCCGGCCGCGGATCCCATATTCCGGGACATCATCCTCAAGCGGCTTCAAGATGGTACGGCGCCGCCGCTCGGCGCAGCCTGGACGAGCGCGCTGCTCGAATACCCGCCGGTCGAGCCGGCCGACATGAAGTGCCCGACACTATGGGTCGTCGGCACCAGCAACCCGAGTGCGATTGCGAGCGCCAGCGCATACGAGCGCCAGCTGGCCGGCACACGCGTTCAGCTCGTGAAGCTCGAAGGCCTGACGCATCCGCAAGAGCTCGAGCGGATCGATGTCACGCTTCCTCGAGCGCTCGAATTCATGCACGTGCTGCCGCGTTGAGGCCGCCGCCGGACGATTTTCTGAGACGAGGAAGAGCGAGCACGAATTGCGAATTCGCGATTTCGAACGCGCGCTTTAGCCGGGGTATACTGTAGGTTCGTCCAGTCACGAATTCTCACCACTTGCGGAAGTGGCGGAACGGCAGACGCGCTAGCCTCAGGAGCTAGTCGGGGCAACCCGGTCGGGGTTCAAATCCCCGCTTCCGCACCATCTACCTAACACCCGCGGCGACGGCGCCTTTCGTCGGAATCACGCGCTACTCGCGACTTGGAGATCGTGCGTAATCATACCCATCGACGGATTTCTGGCAGCGCAGATCGGCAGGCCTCTCGAAAGCGCGCAGGACAGCTCTTCGCGGCTCGGGCACGGCACTTGCTCCGCTTCGGCACGCATGAATGCCTCATTCATTTTCGCCGACCGGCCACAGCGAGTGTATTGGGAAACGACGCGGGCCTGCGACCTGGCCTGTCGCCACTGCCGCGCCGAAGCGGCGCCTGACGCCGACCCGGACGAGCTGAGCCCGGCGGAGGGTTTGGCGCTGCTGGACCACCTCGCGGCATTCGGCGCGCCGCTGCCGCATCTGGTGCTCACCGGCGGCGATCCACTGAAGCGCGCGGACCTGTTCGATCTGATCGCCGCGGCTCAATCGCGCGGCTTCCGCGTGTCGGTCGCGCCGAGTGCCACGCCGTTACTGACCGCCGCGGCGTTGCGACACTTGCGCGCGGCTGGCGTGGACGCCATCTCGTTAAGCCTGGACGGCTCGACCGCGCCGCGCCACGATTTCATCCGCGGGATTCCGGGCACGTACGAGCGAACGATCGAAGCGGCCGGAGTGGCGCGCGAGGTCGAACTTCCCTTTCAGGTGAACACCCTCGTTTGCGAAGAAACCGTCGACGACCTGCCAGCGATTCACGACCGCGTGGTGGCCATGGGCGCCGCGCGGTGGAGCCTGTTTTTTCTGGTCACGGTCGGTCGCGGCCAGGTGCTTCAGCCCGTTGCTCCCGAGCGCGCCGAAGATCTGCTCGCCTGGCTGGCGCGCCAATCGGGTCCGCCGCGGCCGGGCGGCCTGGTCATCACCACGACCGAGGCGCCGCACTTCCGCCGAGTGGTCGCGGAACTCCGGCGCGACGCGCACGCGCGGGCGACGACGCCGACGGCCACGGCCAAGTCGATGGCGCCAACCGGTCACGGCGCCGGCATCCGCGACGGCAACGGCATCATGTTCATCTCGCACACGGGCGAGATCTGCCCGTCGGGGTTTCTCGAGGTTCCCGTCGGCAACGTGCGCCGAGACGATGTGGTGACGCTGTATCGGGACGCGCCGTTGTTCCGAGCTCTAAGGAGTCCGGACGAGTTCAGCGGGCGGTGCGGTCGTTGCGAATACCGATGGATGTGCGGCGGCTCGCGCGCACGCGCGTATTCCACGTCGCACGATCCACTCGGTGAAGATCCGCTCTGCGAGCACGAAACGCACGTGGGCGGTGGTCCACCACCCGCACCGGGCGTCGGCGTCCAACGCGATTGATTCGCGACGACCAACAGCCGCGCAGTCAACAGACTGATCAGCGGGCTGCTGCCGGATTTCCGGCAAATCCCTCGATGAGCACATCGGCTTGTGCCGTCTACCCAGCAGTCATCCGTCGCTGAGCGTCACGAATCCTACGTACGGCTGAATTGTCGCTGGCAAAGACCTGGCAGTTGCCGGTCCGGATGGTACGAGCGTTGCCCAGTCCTCAGTCGTCGGATTGAGGAGATACATGCGAATCCTCGTGGTCGAAGACGAACGCCGGATGGCGGCCTTCATTAGCCGAGCCCTTGTCGAAGAGTCATGTGCGGTCGATTGGGCATCCGACGGCCAGGCCGGCCTCGAGATGGCGACGACATACGAGTACGACGCGATCGTTCTCGATCTGATGCTGCCGAAGCTCGATGGCCTCGCCGTGTGCCGGGCGCTCCGCGCTGCCGGCAGGCACGCGCCGGTCCTCATCGTGTCGGCCCGTGACATGGTCGCCGACCGCGTCCACGGCCTCGATGCGGGCGCCGATGACTACCTGACAAAGCCGTTTGCAATCGAAGAACTGCTGGCGCGGCTGCGCGCGCTCGGGCGCCGGCACGATCACGGCCCCAAGGTGCTCAAGGTCGGCGACCTACTCCTCGATCCGGCCACTCGGACAGCGCGACGGGGAGCGCGTGCGATCCCGCTGACCGGCAGAGAATACGCCCTCCTCGAGTACCTCATGCGGCGCGCGGGCACGATTCTGACCCGCACGATGATCGCGGAGCACGTGTGGAACTGCACGTTCGATTACGGCAGCAACGTCGTCGATGTGTACGTCAAGCACCTGCGCGGCAAGATCGACGAGCCGGGCACGCCGACGTTCATCCAGGCCGTTCGTGGCGCCGGATATGTTCTCCGCGATCCTCACACGGCTGACGCCTAGGAGCCTGCGCGCGCGTCTCACGTTCTGGTACGTGCTGACGCTCGGGGCCACGCTCTCGTTGTTCGCGGTGGGTGTGCTGTCGTTCCGCGCGCGAGCGGCGTTCGAGACGCTCGATGCGGAGCTCGCGATGCGGGCGAACCGCCTGGGCGCGGACCTGCGCCAGGATCTCTTCAGCCTCGACGTCGAGGACGCACTCGCGTCCGACCCGCGAGCGGCGAGCGAATCGATCTGTGTGCGGGCCGCTTCAGGCGTCGCGATCTTCCGATCGCCAGCGTTTCCAGAGTTGACGAGGTCCGGCGAAGACGAGGCGATGGCGGCGGCGCGCGAACGATCAGGCGAGCGCACATTGCAGGATCGCCGAGGCGATTTCGTCCGCATGGCCACAGTCGACGTCCCGCGCCCGGGCGCCGACCGGCTCGTGCTCCAGCTGACCACCGCGGCGAGTACGGCGACACAGCCACTCGTGGAGTTGGCAGCCGTGCTCGTCGCGACGATCGGCTTCGTGCTGGCCGTCGCCGGTTTCGGCAGCCGGTTCACGGTGGGCCGCGCGCTCGCGCCGGTTGATTCGATCGTGGCGCGTGTCCGTGACATTCAAGCCCAGAATCTTGGCGAGCGTCTCGACGTGCGGGCCGACAGCCAGGAGCTCGACCGTCTCGTCACGACGCTGAACGCGATGCTCGATCGCATCGAAGCGTCGGTCTCGAGTGCGCGGCGCTTCGCCGCGGACGCGTCGCACGAGCTGCAGACGCCGATTGCGTCCATCCGCGGCACGCTCGACATGGGGCTGCGCTTCGGCGGCACCGCGGCGCAATGGCGCGAGCACGCTGTCGATCTGCTGGACGACGTGGATCGTCTGTCCGAGCTGGTGCGCGATCTGCGGCTGATCGCGCTCGCCGAGGCCGGGCATCTGCTCGACGAGCGCGAGGTCGTGCCCATGGCGGACCTGGTCCGTGACTGCTGCGAGACGGCGGCCGCGATCGCCGACGAGCAGCAGGTTCACGTGGAAGCGACGATCCTGGACTCCGTGGCGGTCAGCGGCAGCAGTCGTCATTTGCGGCGCGTCGTCTTGAACCTGCTCCAGAATGCCGTCCGCTACTCGCCGGAGGGTCAAACGGTGCGTGTATCGGTCGGTCGCGTGGATCGGGACGCGGTCGTGACTGTCAGCGACTCAGGCTGCGGCATCGACGCCGCCGACCTCCCCCACATCTTCGAGCCGTTCTTCCGGGCGGATCCGGCACGAGCCCGCGACACCGGCGGCAGCGGGCTGGGACTGGCCATCGTCGAGCAGATCGTCCGGGCGCACGGTGGCCGGATCGACGTGTCAAGCGTGCCGGATCACGGCTCCACCTTCGCGGTGGTCCTGCCTCTGGTTTGATGAACGTTTCTTAACCGGACTTTCATCCTCATCTCATCTTCGGCGTCCATGCTGCGTGTAGAACAGTCCGTGGAGGCAGCTGTGGTGTGGCTCAGAACTTGGGAGAACACGATGAAGCGCTTGTATCGATGGGCAAGCGTCTGTGCGTTCGCACTGGTCTGGGTCGTTGGCGTGCCCGCGCGTGCGGCCGATGCGGCCGACCAGGCCGGCGCTGCGAAAGCCGTGGCGGCGAAAGACGCGGTGTGCACGACCTGCCACGACTCGACGTCGCCGAAGAAGATCTTCTCCATGTACCAGACGCGCCACGGCAACAAGGCCGACGCGCGCACACCGGGCTGCCAGAGCTGCCACGGGCAGAGCGACGCCCACATCCAGGATCCCGGCAAGCCGACTGAGGTCGTCTTCACGCCGAAGTCGAAGAACATTTCGTCGGCGGACGTGCGGAACGAGTCGTGCCTCACGTGCCACGACACCACCGTGCTGCCACGCCAGGTACTGGGCCGGAAGCCAGCACCAGGCGCGTGGCATCGCCTGCACCGACTGCCACAACATCCATGCGCCCGACCAGAAGGTGTTGAGCAAGGCGACGCAGGCCGAGGTCTGCTTCACGTGCCACAAGGCACAGCGGGCGCAGACGCACCGGATCTCGACGCACCCGCTCGCCATCACAGGCGTGAGCACCACCGCCAAGATGGCCTGTTCGGACTGCCACAACCCCCACGGGTCGATCGGGCCGACGCTGCTCATCAAGCAGACCGTCAACGACACCTGCTACACGTGCCACGCCGAGAAGCGCGGCCCGTTTCTGTGGGAGCACGCGCCGGTCGTCGACAACTGCACGAACTGCCACACGCCGCACGGATCGGTGAACGCGGCGCTCCTCAAGACACGCTCGCCGTGGCTCTGCCAGGATTGCCACAGCGGCGATCACGGCAACCAAGTCAACAGCGGCGCGAACCTCGCGGGCGGCAACGTCACAACCGTCAACGGCCTGCAGCAGCCCGGCGCGGCCTCGCCGCGCGTGCAGATGGGCGCGCGGGCGTGCCTCAACTGCCACGTGCTGATCCACGGATCGAATCACCCGGCCGGCGCCAAGTTCCAGCGGTAACCATTTCATTCGGGACCATGTCATGACAAATGGACGCGTGACCCGGACCTCGGTGGTGGCAGGACAGCTGGCGGTCGCCACGATCGCCTTCTCGGCCTGGGCCAGCGGCGCAGTCGCGCAGACCGTGCAGGAGGCCACCACGCCGACGAGCACGGTTGAAGCGGGCGCGGGTGTGACCACCGACGGCTCGTACAAGGCCGGCGAGTACAACGGGCTGCAGAACAAGGGGCTCTTCGGCATCGGCCAGATCGATTTCCGCGGCGGCGGCGCGTTCGACAGTGACAACGCGGTGCGGTGGCGGATCAAAGGCAGCGATCTCGGCCTCGACACGCGCAGCATCAACGCTGAATTCGGCAAGCAGGGGACCTACCGCGTCTTCGGCGGCTACGACGAGCTGCGGCGCAATCGATCCGACACGTATCAGACGCCTTACAACGGGGCGGGCACGACGATGCTCACCCTGCCGGGCGCGTGGCAGGTGCCGACGGTCGCGGGCAGCACCGCCACCAACAGCTTTGTGAACGTCGTCAGCGCGCGCGGACTCGTACCGTCGATTGGCGACTCCAGGTACATCGACGCACGCACGACTTCGCCGACGTTCGGCGGGCTTTTGACGCCGACAGCGACGCAGACGGCGCAAGTCGACGCGGCCGCCGCGGCCGATGTGCCGCTCTTCCACAACTACAACCTGTCGACCACGCGGCACCGGATCGATCTCGGCTTCAACTACAACTTCGATCCGAAATGGGGCTTCGATGCGAGCTTCCGGCCCGAGCACAAAGACGGCGTCAAGCCGATGGGCACGGTGTCCCGCAACACCGGCGCCGACATCTCGACGACGATCCCCGATGTGATCGACACCAATACGAATCAGCTCGATGTGCGCATGAACTTCAGGGGCAAGAAGAGCTTCGCGCAGTTCGGATACTACGGCTCGTTCTTCAGGAACAACGTCACGTCGATGTCGTGGCAGAACTGGGCCACCGGTCCGACGGGCAGCGGCACGCTCAACACGATGAGCAGCGCGCCAGGCAACTCGTTCAACCAGGTCACGGCGACCGGCGGCGTGAATTTCTCCGCGACGACGAAGCTGGTGGCGAACGGCTCGTACGCGCGCAACACGCAGAACGACCCGTTCCTGACCGACACCACCACGGTCGTCGTGCCCGTCAACTCTCTGAACGGCCTCGTGGTCAACGAGGCGTTCAACGTCAAGCTGACGGCGAGACCGAAGAAGCCGTTGAACATTACCGCGGCGTACAAGTTCGACAACCGCGACAACCAGACGGCCGTCCACATCTTCCAGTACGGCGACGCCGGCGAGGCGGCCAGCCCCAACCCGAACTTCCCCGCCGGTCCGTCCAATTCGTACGGCGCCGTCCTCGCGCAGAACGCGAACGCCAACCGTCCCTACGGCAAGAAGAACAATCAATTCGCCGGCGAAATCGATTATGCCGTGGCGAAACACCAGTCGCTGAAGGGCGCGTACGAGTTCCAGCGAATCAACCGCGAGTGTTCCAACACCTGGATCAGCTGCGCCGACGCAGCCATCACCAACGAGAACACGCTGCGCGCCGAATGGCGCGCGAAACCGACCGACACGTTCACCGGCCGCATCGGCTACGCGTATTCGTCGCGGAGAACGCCCTTCTACAACGAGAACGCCTTCCTGGCGATCGTTCCGTACGCCAACGTCAGCCCGGCGACGGCCGCGAACGGAGCCACGGCGTATTCATACCTGCTCGCGAACGGCTGGACCGGATGGGGACCGGCCCTCGGCTATGCCCCTACGATCGGCAACATGAATGTGTTCTTCCCCAACAACAACGCGCTGGCGAACGCGCAGTATGCGAACAACAACCGGATCAGCGAACTGCCCGGAATGCGTCGGTACTACGTCTCCGATCGCGACCGGAACAAGCTCCGCGCACTGGCGACCTGGCAGGCGACCGAAGCGCTGGCACTGCAGGGCGCCGCCGACTACAACCAGGACCACTATCCCGACGCGGTTTACGGCCTGCAGGACTCCCACAACTGGGACATCAACGTCGACGCCACCTACATGCTGGGCACCGACGTCACGGCCACCGTCTTCTACACGTACGAGGACTTCCGCAATCAGAGCGCCGGCAACACCTACACGGCCAACAGCAACGTCGCCACCATCACCGGGGGCCAGCCTGGAGCGATCGGCCTGTCCGGCAACACCTGCGACACGTACACGACGCTCCAGCAGCGGAACAACAACAACAAGCTGGATCCCTGTCTGAACTGGTTCACGGACCGGCTCGACAAAGTCCACTCGTACGGGCTCAGCCTGCTCTGGAAGGAAGTCGCCGACAAGCCGCTCGACGTCAGCGGCAACGCGATCGTGACGCACGCGCGGTCGGACAACAACGTCACCGGCGGCAACTGGGCGAACAATCCGGTGAACGGTCCCGGCGGTCCGCCGACAACCATCGCCGCCTTCTTCATTCCGGCCACGGCGCTGCCGACCGTCAGCACCGACACCGCCGAGGTGTACGTCAACGCCACGTATCGGATCGACACGCACCAGTCGGTGCATTTCCTGTACACGTTCATGCACATGACATCCACCGACTGGGCGTACGAAGGGATGCAGCTGGGATCGCTCAACAGTGTGCTGCCGACCCTGGAGCAGCCCTTCAACTACAACGTCAACGCGATCGGCGCGTCGTACGTGCTGAGCTTCTGACGCCTATGAAGCGAATCTTCGGTGTGATCGTCGTCATCCTCGTCGCGGTGGGCGTGCACCTGCAGACCCGTGGCGCCGCGCCCACGACGATTCGCCAGCCCGCAGAGCCACCGGCAGCGGACGCGGCAGCGCGGGGCCGTCAACTCTATCTGGCGTACGGCTGCGCGATGTGTCATGGCTCTGAGGGCAAGGGCGGATTCGCGAATCCGAACGCCGAAAGCGAAGGCAAGGTGCCGGGCCTGGTGATGGTGAAGGAAGGGTACCTCGAGCGCGAGCTCGTCCAGAAGATCCTCGACGGTGCGCCGCGGATCGGCAAGGCCGACGCGAACGGGCCGGTGCCCCCGTACCGGATGCCGGGCTGGCGCGATCGCATGACGCGAGCGGAAGCGACCGATCTCGCGAAATATCTCGTGAGCTTGTACCCGAAGAAAGCGTCTGAGGACAGGTGGCGGTGACCCGTGACGGCCAGCCGCATCAACGAGGAGATACGACCATGAAACGGACGATTGCCGCGACGGTGCTGGCCACCCTCGCGCTCGCAGGCTTCATCCGGGTGGTGAGCGCGCAGCAAAAAGAAGAGCCGGTCGATCCGCGCATCCTTGCGTACGACAAGGGGCCGACCAAGATCGACGTCTCCAAGTACCCGCCCGACATGAAGGCGAAGTACAAGGTCTTCGCGGACAAGTGCAGCAAGTGTCACACAATCGCGCGCCCAATCAACTGCGAGTTCGCGCTCGAGGACGAATGGGAGCGCTACATCAAGCGGATGATGAACAAGGCCGGCTCGATCATTTCCCCGGCCGACGGCAAACAAATCTTCGAGTTCCTCGTGTACGACTCGAAGACCCGCAAGAAGGCGCTGTACGACAAGAAGATGAAAGAGGGCGGCGGTAAAGGCGACTAACCCGCCACCAAAATCCACAGGAGACCGACGTGCGCCGTTACGTCCTGCCGGCCATCGTCACGCTCGTCATCGCGATCGGCTGGATCCTCGTGCTGCCTGAGGCTCCGGTGGCGCAGCCCGTCGCGTTCAACCACGCCAAACATGGGGCGGTCGCGTGCGTCGTCTGCCACGAAGGCGTCACCAGTGGCGCCCGGGCGGGCATTCCGCAGGGCGATCTCTGCCTTCGATGCCACGCCACGGCGCCGGCGCGGGGCGTCCCGGCCGCTGTCTGGACCGACGTTGCGGCGGGACGCCGCATCGCGTGGCGACAGATCACGCAAGTCCCCGATCATGTCCGCTTCTCGCACCGCCGTCATACGGACGCGGCGCAGCTCGCCTGCGTCTCGTGCCACGGTGATGTGCAAACGCGCACGACGCCGCCCGACCGGGCTGCCGTCCGCCTCGTGATGGACACGTGTCTCTCGTGCCACAAGCGCGAGCGTGCGAGTGAAGATTGCGCGGGGTGCCACCGATGAACGACGTGGCCTCGAGGCGCGATTTCCTCGCCTACAGCGGCGCTGCGATCGCCGGCGTGACGCTCGGCGAAACCGGACGTCGTTGGCTCGCCCGCGCCGACGCCCGTGCAGACGCGTGGCGCTCACGAGGTGTAGAGACATCGGCGGTGACTGTCTGTCGTGAATGCCCCGCAGGCTGCGGCGTCAGCGTCCGGCTCGTCGACGCGGTGCCGGTGAAGATCGATGGCAACCCGCTGTGCCCCATCGCGCGGGGCCGGCTCTGTGCACGGGGACAGGCCGCTGTTGAATCGTACTTCGATCCCGATCGGTTCGTCGGCCCGGCGCATCGTGTGGCGCGCGGCGGAGCCGCCCGCTGGGAGCCGCTGCCATGGACGGACGCCGTGGCGCTCGCCGCCGACAGGCTTCGTCGCGCCGCCGTCACTCCAGACGGCATCGTCGTCATCGCCGCCGAAGATCGTGGACCCATCGCCGACGCGTGGACGACTGTCTGGCGCGCCGCCGGCGCGCGTGTAACCTGGACGGCCCTGCCGACGGCCGCACGGCTGCGATCCGCTCTGGGGCGGTTGACCGGCGCGGATGGTGACCCGGTGTTCGACGTCGAGCACGCCAGCTACGTGCTCTCCTTCGGCGCACCGTTTGCCGACGACTGGCTCTCGGGCGTCTGGACGCAACGGAGCTTCGGTCGCTTCCGTCGCCGGCCCGGCGCCAGTCGCGGTCGGCTCGTGCAGATCGAGGGACGGCGGTCGCCGACCGCCCGCAAAGCCGACGAGTGGCTCGCGGTCCCGCCAGACCGCCAGGCGGCGCTGGCCTACGGTATCGCGTCGGTGCTCTTCCGGGAGAACCGGATCGATCGCGACCGATTGGAATCCATCGCCGGTAACCTCGCGAACTTCGAACATCAAGCCGTCACCTACTACACCCCCGACAACGTTTCGAGTGAGACCGGCGTCCCCGTTGTCACCATCTTGCGCCTGGCGCGCGAGCTCGCATCGACACCGCAGCCGCTCGTCATTGTGGACGCAGCCGCCAGTGCAGCGCTCGTGGATGCCGTGTTCTCGCTGAACGTACTGATTGGCGCGGTCGATCGACCGGGCGGTCTCTTCGCGAAGGCGGACGACCCTGCGCCCGCGCGCGAAGACGCGATCGCGACCTTGCGCGCGATCGATGAAGGTCGGATTCGCCCGAGCGTGCTCGTGTTCTCCGACAGCTCTGCGCTGCGCGCGCTCGGCGGCCCGAATCATCCAGAGTCTCTCGTGGATCGTGTGCCGTTCATCATCAACCTGTCGCCCTACGTCGACGAGGCGGCGATGATCGCCGACCTCATCCTGCCAACTGATACCGCGATGGAAGGCTGGCATGCCACCGTCCCGCCCACCGCGCTGCCGGTCGACGTGGTGGCCGTGTCACGGCCGGCTGTGAGGCGGCGACTCGACACGCAGGACCTGGGAACGCTGCTCAAATCGATCGCAGCCGCCATGGGCGGTGCGGTCAACGATGCCTGCACGTGGGCAACGTCAGAGGACCTGGTGCGGACCGAACTGAAGCGCCTCGCGCGACTCCGGCGCGGCACGCCGTTCGTGACGACGTACGAGACCGACTGGATGCGTCAGCTCGAGTCCGGCGGCTGGTGGGCACGAGCCGCAGACTCTGAGGAGGACTTTGCCGAGCGCGTGCTTGCCGCGGGCGGGTGGCTCGATCCGTTCGTCGACGCGACGCAGCTGACCGACGCGATGCGAAACGGGCGCGGGCTGGCATTTCCGCTACCGGTGGCCTTGCCCGCCGCCGCGCAAACGGTCGCGCGAACAGCGAACAGCTCGGGCGAGGAGAAGCCAACGGATTCGCGGTTCCCGGTGAAGCTCGTGGCGTTTCATCCGTCCGTGGCGAACCTGTCCGGCAACCCCAATCTGCCCGTGCTCTTCGAGCTGCTGGGCCAGCCCGACAGCCTGCCGTGGACGATCTGGGTGGAAATCGGAACGGAGCTCTCGGATCGGCTGGGCATCACCGAACGGGCGCGCGTGCGGATTCGGTCCGCCCACGACGTGGTCGAGGCGCTGGCCGTGCGCGTGCAGGGCATGCCGGCCGACATGGCAGCAGTGTCCTTCGTTCCCGGCGGGCAGACCCAGGGGCGATGGGCGCGGCTGATCGGGAAGGATCCGCGGCGGCTGTGGGGCAACGACACGCCGTCGAACCCGTGTGCCGTCGAGATCGTGCGGACGTAAGGGAGGCATGACCATGGCGCGGTGGGGTCTCGTGATCGATCTGGATCGGTGCACCGGCTGCCAGGCCTGCGTCGCCGCCTGCAAGCACGAGAACAACCTGCCGTTCTCGACGCCGGAGACTGCCGACGCCGGACGAATGATGACGTGGATCCAGCTCGTGGACGCGGATCTTCCCGGACGTCCCATGCCGTCGGCGCTTCCATTGATGTGCCAGCAGTGCGACCGCCCGCCGTGTACGGACGTCTGTCCCACGAGCGCGACGTACCTCAACCCCGAGGGCATCGTCGCGCAAATCTATCCGCGATGCATCGGCTGCCGGTACTGCACGAACGCCTGTCCCTACTCGGTGAAGGTATTCAACTGGACCGAACCCGCCTGGCCCGACGCGATGGGTCCCATGCACAACCCCGATGTGTCGCTGCGGCCCAAAGGGATTGTCGAGAAGTGCACGTTCTGCCACCACCGCCTGAACGACGCGCGCGAGCGCGCGCGCGCCGCAGGCCGAGAGCTGGCGCCGGAGGACTACGTGCCGGCGTGCGTGCAGACCTGTCCGGCGGACGCCATGGTGTTCGGGGATCTCAGCGATCCACACAGCGACGTGGCCGCGCTGGCGTCAGGCCCACGGGCATTCCGGTGGATGGAAGAGCTGGGCACGCAGCCTAAGGTGACCTACCTCCGCGAAGGAGAATGACGTGGACGATTCGCATGACCCTGTCATCCGCGCGATCCTGACCGTCGGCCCGGCGTTCCGCCGATGGGCGGCGGCGCTGGGCGCGGTCGTCGTCTGGGCGATTGTCGCGTGGTGCTGGCAGCTCTGGTACGGCCTGGGCGCGACGCATCTCGGCCGACCGATCTACTGGGGCTTGTACATCACGAACTTCGTCTTCTTCATCGGCGTCTCGCACGCCGGGACTTTGATCTCGGCCATCTTGCGCATCGTGCAGGCCGAATGGCGCCGGCCGATTACGCGGATGGCTGAGGTCATCACCGTACTGGTCCTGTTCTTCGGTGTCGGCAACGTGCTGCTCGACCTGGGCCGACCCGACCGCGCGTTGAACGTGATCCGCCATCCGCATCTGCGGTCGCCGCTCTTGTGGGACGTGTCGAGCATCACGGTTTACCTGACCGCGTCCTCCGTCTACCTGTTTATCCCGCTCATCCCCGACATCGCGCGCATGCGCGATCTCACGACGGGGTGGCGGCACCGGTTGTACAAACGGCTCGCGCTCGGGTGGACGGGCACGCCGAAGCAGTGGCACCGGCTCGAGCGTGCGATCGGCATCATGGCGATCCTCGTCATCCCGATCGCCGTGTCGGTACACACCGTGGTGTCGTGGGTCTTCGCCATGACGATCCAGCCGATGTGGCACTCGACGATCTTCGGTCCGTACTTCGTGGTCGGGGCGATCTTTTCGGGCATTGCCGCGATCATCACCGCGATGGTGATCGTGCGGAAAGTCTACGGTCTCGAGCGTTACCTGACTCAGGAACATTTCAACAACCTGGGCCTCCTGCTTCTCGTGATGGCGTGCCTCTGGCTGTACTTCACGTTCGCGGAGTACCTGACGACGTGGTACGCACACGAGCCGCGCGAACTGGCGGTGTTCAACTCGAAAGTGTCGGGGCCATTTGCGCCATTCTTCTGGATGATGTTTGTCTGTTGCTTCATCGTGCCGTTCACGATTCTGGCCAATCCACACACGCGGACGATCAGGGGCACGCTCGTGGCCTCGATCTTCGTGAACATCGGGATGTGGCTCGAGCGATTCACCATCGTCGTGCCCTCGCTGTCCAATCCGCGCGCGGCGGTCATGACGTTTGGCTATTGGCCGAGCTGGGTCGAGTGGTCGCTGATGGCCGGGTGTTTCGCGGCCTTCGCGCTGCTCTATATGGGATTCACCAAGCTCTTTCCGATCGTCTCGATCTGGGAGCTGGAGCCCCTCCCGCAGGAACACGAGCCGGGCCGCTCGCACGCACTCCACCCGGTGGAGGCCCAATGACCCACGTCACTCACGGCGCGCGACGCGCCCTCCTGGTCGTGTCGGCCGCGGCCGCGTTCGTCACCGCGCTCGCCGCGTCTGCGGACATCACGGTCCCGCTGTCGATCGAGCTGCCCGACAACCCGACAGCGGGCGCACGCGTCTTCGTCACCAAGAACTGCGTCCGCTGCCATGCTTTTGGTGGTGAGGAAGCGCGCGTCGGGCCCGACCTCGGCCGCATGCATTTCCGGGGCACTGTGCTCGACCTGGCCGGTGTGTTCTGGAACCACGCGCCGGTGATGCGCGAGAGGATGGCTGAACTCAAGATCGTCGCGCCGCATCTCGACGCCAGGGAGATGGCCGATCTGGTCGCGTTTCTCACAGCCTATCGCTACTACCTGACCGAGATCGGTCAGTCCGGTAACCCCGTGGCGGGTCGCACGGTCTTCGACGCCAAAGGTTGTCCGACCTGCCACGTGACGAGCGGCGCCACGACCTTCGATAAGCCGGGCCCGCGGCTGGACCGTTATCACGGTCAGTACTCCGCGATCCTTCTTGCACAGGTGATGTGGAACCACAGCCCCGAGATGGCCAGCGTGATGCGCGGCCGCGGCGTGCCGTGGCCGCGTCTGACTGGCAAGGAGATGGCCGACTTGCTTGCCTACCTGCAGAATGGCAACACCGGCGGCAGCCGCGATCGCGTCTACTTCGAGCCGGGAAGTCCGCGCCGCGGACGCGATCTCTTTACGAGCAAGCGCTGCATCGGCTGCCACGCGATCGCCGGAGTCGGCGGCAAGAGCGGACCCGACCTGGGGATGCGACGCCAGGAACTGATCGGTTCAGTCACGTCGGTTGCGGCGCTGATGTGGAATCACAGCCAGGCCATGGCGGACGAGTTCGTCCGGCGCGGCGTGCCTCGAGTCACGTTCTCGGGCGGGGAGATGGCCGATATCATCGCCTATCTCTACTTCGTCAACTACGCCAGCGTGCGTGCCCGACCCGAGCGCGGCGGCGTCCTGTTCGTCGACAAGTGCTCGCCCTGCCACAGCATCGGTGGCGGGCGACAGGTCGGCCCCGATCTGCAGACGGCGCCTGGCCTCAATGATCCGCTCGCGATCATGTCGGCGATGTGGAACCATTCGTTTGCGATGGAACAAGAGCTCCGCAGGCATGGGCTGGCGTGGCCGCGACTCGAGCCTGGCGATGCGGCAGATCTGACTGCGTTCCTGCTGTCACGTCGTCAAACGGTCAAGCCGTAGCCCTCTGGGCGGGTTGCGCGACCGACGCGGCGGTCGCTACTTGAGATCGGCGAGCCGCATCTTCGCAAACGGCCGCGCATATGCGGCCGGGGGGTTGTGGGCGTTCGACGCCGCCAGCGCTCTGGCGTACATGTCTTTCGCGCTGGCCGTATCTCCCAGTTTTTGTACGCCTGACCCATGAGGCACAGAATGAACGGGTCGCGCTGGTTCGCACGCTGCAGCTCGCTGATGGCCGACGTGTAATTGCCGCCGTAAAACGCAACGTAGCCTGTCAGATACGGAAAGAAGATCGTCTGATCCGGGTTGGTTCCTTTGTCGAGAATGGCCTTCGCTGCGTCGACATGTTTCCGCGCCTCGGGCGCGTTTCCCCGCCGGATCGCCAGACGTGCGAGGGCATGCTCGGTCCGGAACTCCCAAAGGTCGCGCCGCGCCTCGGAAATGTTCGTCTCCTGCAGGCCGGCCTCGCGTCCCGTCCGGTACCACTTCTCCGCAACGTCGAAAGCGCCAGCTTCGATGCAGACGCGTGCGAGCTCGTTCGCCATCTCTCCCGCATTGTAGAAATCCTGGTCGGCGAGATACAGGTCGTAGAGCTGCTTCGAGTACGGCGTCGCGGCCGCGCAGTTGCGCTCGAACGTGTACGACATTGCCATCGCGCGGATGCCAGGCGCTTTCGCCTGGGGTGTCGCGCCGGCGTCGATCGCCTGCGTGAACAGTCGGCGCGCCTCGACATACTGACCACTGAGATCGAGCTGAACGCCCTGCCTGATGAGATCCGAACCACCACCTTGACCGCGACCGGATTGAGCCGACGCGCGCGTCGACGAGAGGAGCAAGACGGACGCGAGGCCGATGGCCACCGCATTGCGGGTCATGCGTTCGATTATCGCAAACTGAAGGCGGCGCGGGTCGACTGGGAACGCACGTGCGGCCATCGGCGTCGGGCCGCTCGTCGACGACTGACGGGAATCCGGCAGCGTGTGCCGAGGCATCGGCGGCGATGACGACCTGAGCCGCCCCGTCTATCGGGTTCATTGCTGAATTTGAACGAACGTTCAATCACATTTCGACCGCACGCGGCACGCGCATTGCCCCGATCTCACGCACATGCCGGCAACGGCCCTCGTTCTGTCCGCACCCCAAGAACTGTCGCTGCAGCCGTTCACACCGGCTGCCCTCGGGCCCGGCGACGCGCGTGTGCAGGTGGCTGGCTGCGGCGTCTGCCACACGGACTTCAGTTTCTACACCGGCCAGGTCAGGACGCGCCATCCTCTCCCGCTCGTCCTCGGTCACGAGATCGCCGGCACCGTCGTCGACGCGGCCGAACCGCACGCGCATCTGATCGGCCGCGACGTCATCGTGCCGGCGGTCATTCCGTGTGATGCCTGCGAGTTGTGCCGCGCCGGCCACGACAATGCGTGCCTGAACCAGATCATGCCGGGGAATCACGTTCACGGCGGCTTCTCCGCCGAGATCGTCGTCCCAGCGCGCCACCTCGTCCCCCTGGGGCCCGATCGCGGCGGCTACGCGCTCGCCGATCTGTCCATCGTCGCCGACGCGGTGACAACGCCGTATCAGGCGCTCGAGCGCGCCGACGTGAAACCGGGCGAGCTCGTCATCGTCATCGGCGCCGGCGGGATCGGGACCTATGCCGTGCAGATTGCGAAGTCGCGCGGCGCGGTGGTCGCTGCGATCGACATCGATCAGCGCAAGCTGGAGCGCCTGGCGCCCTTCGGCGTGGACTGGCTGTTCAACGCACGCGAGATGGACAGCGGCGCCATCAAGAAACGTCTGCGGGCCGATCGCGGAACGCAATGGAAGATCTTTGAAATGAGCGGCACGCTCACCGGCCAGGAGCTCGCCTGGAGTCTGCTCGTGCCGGCGGCGACGCTGGGCATCATCGGCTTCACGATGGACAAACCGCAGATCCGCCTGTCGAACCTGATGGCCCTCGACGCCCGCGCGTTCGGCAGCTGGGGCTGCAGTCCGTCGTTGTATCCCGCCGCGTTAGACCTTGTCTTGTCCGGACGCGTGACGCTCCGGCCGTTCATCGAGCGCCGGCCGATCGAGGAAGGGCCCGCGATTTTCGAACAGATGGCAGATTCGCACGATGGATCGGGCCGGCGCGTCATTCTCGTTCCACCAACGGAGGCTCTGTGAACATTGCCATGGCCGGCAGGCTCAAAGATCATCGTCTCGTCGCCGATCCACGGTTCGAGCGCATCCGGTACGAGCGTCGTCCGGCACGCGATCTCGACGGCCGCGTCGTGCCCGATCTTCACGACGTCTGGATCTGGCTCGACAACCCCTCGCAGATGAACAGCTACACGACGGACGCGCTGCGAGAGCTGATTCTCGCTTTTCGAGAGGCATCGACCGACCGCGCCGCAGTCAGCGTCGTGCTGACGGCTACGGGGGACCGCGCGTTCTGCTCGGGTGGCAACACGAAGGATACGCGGAGTACTACGCGGGAAACCCAGGAGAGTACAAGCAGTACATGCGGCTGTTCAACGATACCGTCACCGGCATCCTGACGTGCGACAAACCGGTGATCAACCGCGTGAACGGTCTGCGGGTCGGCGGCGGGCAGGAAATCGGGATGGCATGCGATTTCTCGATTTCGTCGGACCTGGCGCGATTCGCCCAGGCCGGGCCGCGACACGGGTCAGCGCCGGACGGCGGCTCGACCGACTTCCTGCATTTGTACGTCGGGTTCGCCCATGCGATCGAAAGCTGTACGATCTGCGAGCCGTGGTCCGCGTACAAGGCGCTTCGCCTGGGGCTGTTGAATCAGGTCACGCCCGTCCTGGTGCACGCGGGCCGCTTCATCCCGAACCCGCTCGTCGTGACGGATCGCTGGGTGGACGAGAACGGGATGATCGCGTACGGCGAGCCGGTACCGGCGGATCGCGCCGCGGCGGCCAAGGCGATCCTCGCGGAGTCGACGACCGACCTCAGCGGTCTCGATCAAGCGGTCGCGAGATGGTCAGCCAAGCTGCTGAACACGTTCCCTGATTGTCTGAACAAGACGATCGAGAGCATGCGCAAGAAGAAGCTGGAGCACTGGCAGCGCAACTGCGAAACCAACCGGAGCTGGCTGGCGTTGAACATGATGACGGAAGCCCGGGCGGGATTCCGAGCGTTCAACGAGGGGCCGCCCGGCCATCGCGAAGTAGATTTCGCCGAGCTGCGTCGTCGCCTGGCGCGGGGCGATCGCTGGGACGCCGAGCTCACAGAAGCCATCCAACCGAAGGCGGCGGCCGCGGCAGCCAGCACGCGGTAACGGAGTGCGCTCATGGTCCGCACTGAAACGCGTCACGACGGCGGGCATCTGCGACTGGTACTCGATCAGCCGAAGGCCAACATTCTCTCAATCCCCCTGATGCGCGAACTGCGAGGAGCGATCGCGGAGGTTCACAATTCGCCACGTGTCAGGCTGGTCACCATCGAAGGCGCGGGCGATCACTTCAGCTACGGCGCGAGCATCGAGGAGCACCGGGCTGACACGATCGCGGCAGCGCTCGGCGAGCTGCACGGCCTGGTCGGCGACCTCCTTGTCTGTCCGGCGCCGACCGCGGCGATCGTCCGTGGTCGATGTCTCGGAGGCGGCTTCGAGGTCGCGCTCGCCTGCGATCTGATCTTCGCGGCCACGACGGCGGTCCTGGGCGCACCGGAGATTACCCTCGGCGTGTTCCCGCCGGCGGCTGCGGCGCTTCTGCCTCCGCGCATCGGAGCCTCTCGGGCAGCCGCCGCGGTGCTCACCGGGCGAACGGCGCGGGTGGAGGACTGGGTTCCCGCCGGTCTAATCGAGCTTGTCGCGCCGCCACAGGAACTCCAAGCCGTCGTGGACCACTGGTTCCAGACCAATCTCGCCGCGCGGTCGGCGGCCGCGCTGCGCTGCGCTGCGCTGGCGTGTCGACTCTCGCTTGCACAGCAAGTCGAGGCCACCCTGCCCCGTCTCGAGCGGCTCTATCTCGACACGTTGATGCGCACCCGCGACGCCGGCGAAGGGGTTGAGGCGTTTCTCGAGAAACGCCCGCCGCACTGGGTCCACGCATGACGATCCTCCAGTCCTGGGCCGGCAAATCTCTCGACGCGGTCCTCGCGGATGTGCGTGAGCTGCTCGAAGACCCGACTTGTCCGACCATCCACCGGTGGCGCGAAGACGGCGGCAAGGTCGTCGGGCACTTCCAGGTCTATTTTCCCGAGGAGATTGCGCACGCGGCTGGGCTCCTGCCCGTCAAGGTGCACGGCGCCGCGGTCGAGGCGCGGCAGTCGGAAGCGCGGTTCGGATCGTATCTGTGCTCGATCGTCAAGACGTCGCTGGAGCTGGCGCTCGACGGACGGCTCCCGCTCGATCTCTTCGTCACCCATCCGATTTGTGATGCGGCGCGCAACCTCGCCGCCGTGTGGGGACGCAACGTCAGCTACCCATGCGAGATCCTGTATCTGCCGCAAAACGCCAACTCACGATTGTCCGCGCACTATCTGAGGCACGAATACGATCGGCTGCGGCGCGTGATTCAGGACGTGGCTGGCCGGGCGATCGAGGACGACGACCTTCGGCGATCGATCGCCGTATTCAATGAGAACCGCCAGCTGCTGCGGGACCTCTACGCGATCAAGCGCGACACGCCCTGGCTCCTGGCGGTGGACGAGGCCTATGCGCTGACGGCCGTCGGGGGCATCATCCCGCGGGAAGAGCACAGCGCGCTGCTTCGAGCGCTGCTGCCGCAAATCGCTCGGCGGCCGGCACGCCCGCAGGATCGCCTGCGAGTCGTGTTCGAGGGCGGCTTCTGTGAGCAACCTCCCCTCGATCTGCTGCGCACGATCGGCCGATCGTGCTACGTCGTCGACGACGACCTGTTGATCGGGTTGCGGTGGATCACGTCGGACGTGTCGACAGGCGTTGATCCGCTCCTGGACCTCGCGACCGCGTACCTCGAGCAGTCCTCGTACAGCCCGGTGCAGCACGACTTGCGGAAGCCCAAGGAGCGGATGCTCCTCGAGCGGATTCAGTCGTCGGCTGCCAACGCCGCCATCATCACCGCGGCAAAGATGTGCGAGCCGGGGCTCGACGAGCAGGTGGCGTACACGAGGGCGCTCGACGCCGAAGGGATACCGTACTTCGTCAGCGAGTTCGAAGAGGGGATGACCAGCTTCGAGCACCTGCAGATTCAGCTGGAGACGTTCGTCGAAAACGTGCTGTTCGATTGAAAGGGAGTTGAGGCCACCGATGGCTCGCGCGGATTCGAACGACGGACTCGTGGGTCGCGGGATGAAGGAAGGGGCGACGCTCTTCCGGTCCTGGTTCGACAGGCTGACTGCCGCGGCTGCCGACGGCAGCCCGACGGCCTACGTCTTTGTGATGGGCAGCCTGGCAGAAATCCTGCGCGTGTTCGACTTCGAGCTCAGCTTTCCAGAAATCAACTCGCTGCAGACGGCAATCCGTCACGTGGCGCACGAGTACCTCAATCAGGCCGAGGACTACGGCTACTCACCTGACATCTGCGGCTACGTCAAGGCGGACGTGGCCGTGCAGCTGCGCAAAGGCGCCCATCCGATGGGGACGCTGCCACCGCCGGCGCTCGCGGTCGCGACCAACGCCTGCAACACCTACATCAAGTGGGCGGAGATCTGGGAGCGCTTCTACCACGTCCCCGTCTTCACCCTCGACGTGCCGGGCACGCGGCGTGCCGACGGGCAGACGTGGCCGGGGGATCCAGACTTCGAGGAGGACCGCCGCTACGTGGCCGCACAGATCGCTGAACTGATCGCTCTCTGCGAGCACGTGACCCGAAGACGGTTCGACATCGATCGGCTCCGGGAGACGATGGGCCACACCAACGCGATGACGGCAGCGTGGCGGCGCGTGATTGCCCTCAATCAGCATAGGCCGGCGGTGTTCAGCGCACTGACCGAGGGAACGGTGTATCTCGGGGTCGCGAACGGCTTTCGCGGAACGCGCGAGGGGCGCGTGTACTTCGCAGACCTCCTCGACGAGATGGAGTACAAGGCCGTCCACGGCCTTGGCACCATCGACGAGGAACGCTATCGCCTCGCGTTCGTCGGCGTGCCCTGCTACCCGATCTTCCGGCGGTTCAACGACATGTTCACCGAGTGGGGCGGCGTCTTCGTCAATTCCACGTACCTCTGGTTCGCGTCGGGCGGCGCCGACCTCGGGTTCGAGTACGACCTCGCGCGCCCAATCGAGAGTCTCGCCGAAGGGGTGCTCATCTCGGTGCGCCACGCGATGGACGGCATGTTCCATCAGGACCGCGCCATCGCCGGGATTCTCGAGCCGTTTCACCTCGACGGCGTGGTCTTCCATCCAATCAAGAGCTGCCGGACCGTGTCGACCGGCCTGGCCGACAGCCGGCGCGCATTGATGGCGCGCGCGGATGTGCCGAGTCTATTCATCGAGTCCGACATGATGGATAAGCGGGTCGTGTCGGAGGCGCAGCTCAAGAACCGCATCGACGCGTTCTTCGAGGGGCTCGCGAGTCGCCGGCAGTCGGCAGGAGTGTTATGAACGGGAAACCACGGAGCGCGAGGCTTCAGCCGAGCGCTTCACAGCCAACGGAGCGCGAGGCTTCAGCCGAGCGTTGAGCGCAATGGCATACGCCGCCGGCGTTGACGTCGGATCGACGCAGACCAAGGCCATCGTCATCGACGAGGCCGGAGGGGTCGCTGGGCGCGCGCTTATCGACACCGGCGCTAACGTCGTCGTCGCCGCCGAGCGCGCGTACAGGCAGGCACTGGCCGACGCGGACGTCGAGGAACGCCAGGTCGGCTATGTCGTCGGCACCGGGTACGGGCGCTATCGCGTGACGTTCGGCAACGCGCAGGTCACCGAGATCAGCTGCCACGCGAGAGGCGCGGTGCATCTGTTTCCGGGCACGCGGACCGTGGTCGACATGGGCGGGCAGGACACCAAAGCCATCCACATCGGGCCGACCGGCGACATCCTCGACTTCTGTATGAACGACAAGTGCGCGGCCGGCACCGGGCGGTTTCTTGGCGCCGTCGCAGCGGCGCTGGACATTCCCCTCCCCGAACTCGGGGTCATCGCGCTCGTGTCGGACAAGCCGGTCAAGATCAGCACGACCTGCACGGTGTTCGCCGAGTCCGAGGTGCTGTCGTGGCTCGGGCGCGGAAAGAAGGTCGAGGACATCCTGCTCGGCATCCACCGTTCGATGGTGTCGCGATCGGTTGGACTCATGCGCCGCGTCGGAATCGAACGCGAGGTGACGTTCACTGGCGGAGTCACCAGGAACGTCGGCATCGTGCACGAGCTGAATCAGGCGCTCGGCTTCGACGTCAACGTCAGCGACCAGGCGCACTTTATCGGCGCGATTGGCGCGGCGCTATTTGCCCGCGACCGAATCCTGGGCAGCCGCACAGCACCGGCGGGGCCGCCACAGGCGAGCCACACGTCAACGGAGGGCGCTCGGTGAACTACACCGCCGGCATCGACGTCGGGTCTACGTACACGAAAGCTGTGATCCTCGATGGCCACGGCCAACCCGTCGGCCGCTCGATGATGAAGACCGGCTTCAGGCTGGCCGAAGCGGCACGCCGCGTCTACGACGCCGCGCTCGAAGCGGCCGGCGTGACGGACGTGGACATCGGCTACACGATCGCGACCGGCTACGGCCGCTTCCAGGTGACGTTTGCAGACGCGCACGTCACCGATCTGACGGCGGCGGCGCGCGGCGCCCGGCTGCTCTTTCCTTTCACGCGAACGATCCTCGACGTCGGCGGGCAGACGATGAAGGCCACGCGAATTGACGACCGGGCGAAGGTTCGCTCGTTCCGTCTGAACGACAAATGTGCGGCGGGCACCGGCGCGTTCCTCGAAAAGACCGCTCGATACCTCGGCTATTCGACCGAAGAAATCGGACCGCTCGCAGCCATGTCGAGGTCACCTGCGGCCATTTCCGGTGTTTGCGCGGTGTTCGCCGAGTCGGAAGTGATCAACCACCTCTCGCAGGGCACGTCGCCGAGCGACATCATGCAGGGCGCCATTCAGTCGCTCGTCGATCGATCGGTTCAGCTGATGCGGCGCGTGCAGCTCGAGCCCGAATACACGCTGGTCGGCGGGATCCTGCGGTTCGAGTCCATGGGCCGGCTTCTGGTGGAGAGGCTCGGATCGGCGGTCAACGTGCCGCCGGGAGATCTGGCGCAGTTTGTCGGCGCGCTCGGCGCCGCCTGGCTCGGCCAGCGGCGCACCGCGCGACCCGCTGCGAACGAGTCTTCTCCGTCACTGCGCACGGATAGGACCGACGGTTTCAACCTGGAGCCTCTATGAAGGGTTGGTTCTCGCATGGCGCGATGGCAGCAGGACTCTTCATCGTCTTGCGGCCGGCGCGACGTATGCGTGACCGGCATCAATGTGAATGAGTTCGTGGGTAGGAACGTGCGGATCGTCGACCAACTTCTCACGATTGGGGTGTGTGAAGAGCGGTGAGGTGAGAAGCAGGACTCGCACGTTACGAAGGATTCGACCCGGTACACCGGATAGCGCTGGGCAATCGCCTTGAACTCCTCGAGAGGCGCACCGACTGCCACAGGGAAATGGTGGCGGCCACTCGTCGCGACGCGCACGTACTCGCTGAGAACAGGAGCTCGCTCGGCCGGTGGCACAGCCACGAGGTGGACGGGCTGCCGACCTCCCTGTCGGAGAACGGCGTCACCCTGGGCCGCCTCGACGTTCTTCACCCAGTCAGACGCCGGGCCGAGCATGGACACCAGGTACCGTTGACCATCGACGGTGGCGATCACCACCGGGATCGAGCGTGGCTGGCCGGACACGCGACCACGGACTTCGAGGACGCCCATCTCCCTCGAAGACGGCCCGACGGTCGACCACCAACTCGCGAACCGGTTGGCCCAGCGCCCGAGGCGCGTCGGCCGCCAGTCACGGTAGAACAGTCGGAGAATTAGTCTGCGCTCAGCCGGATCGGAATGCGTCGAGTTGCTCATGGGCTGTCTTCGTGGCAAACATCACTAGTGGCAAACATCACTAATGGAGTGCTAGCAACCGTGGTGCCGCTGACCTCGTTCCCTTCAGCGGCTCGCTGGACGAGGTGCCTTCTGGCGATCGGTCTGAGCCTGGCGATTCCCGGCGTGGCTCAGGCCCAGGGAAGGAGCCAGACGTACGTGTCCGTGGGCCTCGGAGCCACACAGCTCGACGGCGGCGCGGACTGGCTGATCAAGAGCGGACCGGTTGGCTTTGGAGTCGAGCTGGGCGTTGGCAACGTCTTCCTCGTGTCGGTCGCCGCGTCGTACCACCCGCTCGCCCGTCGGCCGATGCATAACCTCGATCCGTTCGCGTCCGTGGGCTTCACCGCCATGACTGATCTCAACTACGACGCATCGGGTGTCAGCGTAGGGGGCGGCTTGACGTACTGGGCCCGTAGGCGTGTCGGGATACGATTGGACGGCTTCTCTTTTCTCGCGACGCACGACGACATCAGGACATCGCCGCATACCTGGGGCGTGCGGGCCGGCATCGCGCTCAATTTCTTCTGACCCGCGGCGTGCGCAAAGGCGCGCGAGCGACTCTCTGACCTTGGTCGCGCGCGTCATCAGGTAGTCCTGACGGACCACGTTGTCGCTCAGATAAGTCGCGCTCAGAACCTCGACGAGCTTCAGAATCGGACCCGCCGTCCGTTCGGTCGTGTCACGGTAATGCGCGGGGCTCAGTGTCGGCACGAGCATCGTGCCGCGATCGAAGACGAGATCCTTGACGGCCTCTCGTCAGGAGTGGGTCACAGTGACCGTGTACGCGGCCGCGCTCGTCAGGTTCCCGACGTCGTAGACCGAAACGCAGAAGTTGCCGGGATTCTCAGTGACGCTGATTTGAGCCGCCGACCCGGCAATCGCGTTCGACGTGGAGGTCGCGAGCGTGCATCCGGTCGTTCCACTTGGCGTGCCGACCCCAAGCCCCATCGCCGCCGTCGCCGTCGGGCTGAGAGCGACCAGCGTCACGCTGACGGTGCCTGTTTGCGAGACGGTGAACGTGCCGGCGACCACGCTGCCCTGTTGGGGCACTGCGCCCGAAAACGTCTCGGTGTTCGACGACGGGGACGTTGGTGAGAGCGCGTCTTGCAGCAGGTTGCAGCCTCCGCCAACCAGGAGCAACAGGAAACAAACCGCCCCGCGAACAGTACGTGAGAAAGACGAAGCCACTGACGAAATCATCATGAATCCCACTCACTGGTTAGTCCGCGACTAGCATCGAGCTGACATTTGATCTTATCGGCTGGTGGGTTCGATCGAGGAGCCCTGCCCGACTCAGGAAACGCGTTCGTCACCAGAAGTAGACGTACACCCCGGCGATGATTGCCAGCACGACGCACGTGTGGACGATTTCCGATAGGCCGTAGCTGGCCTTTTCCTCGGCCTTTTGTTGGGGCGTGATCGACGAATAGGTGAGGCCGGCGATCTGCTCCGCCGGCGCGTTCGGCGTCACCTGGCTGACCAGAAGGATCAGCACGCAGGTGAACACGAAGAGGCCGAAGCTGAAATACAGCCAGTTCATGTCGACCAGGGGTTGGACAAGTCCGTAGTCGATGTGCATGGTTTCGTGCGTCCCCTGAAGAATGAGACGGCTCACGCCGACGAGGAAACCGACGATCAGGGCGACCAGGCCGGATTGTGGCGTCACACCCTTCGAGAAGATGCCCAGCATGAACACCGCCGCGATGGCCGGCGCGAGCAGCGACTGCACGAGTTGGAGATAGCCGTACAGCGAGCCTCTGCCAAGGCCTTCGAGGAAAGGAATCCAAAGCATGCCGATGCCGACCACCGCGAGCGTCGCGCACCGGCCCACGAACACGAGGTGCTTTTCGGTCGATTGCGGACGCAGGCGCTTGTAGAAATCGACCGTGAACAACGTCGCGGTGGAATTGAACAGGGACGCGAGCGCGCTCATGAGCGCCGAGAGCATCCCGGCCAGCACGAGCCCCCGCAAGCCGATCGGCAACAGGCTCGACACCAGCATCGGAAATGCCCCTTGCGGGTTCGCCTCTATCTGCTCAAAGCCGGGGAAATGCTGTCTCTGCAGCGCCACCGCAATCATGCCCGGCAACAGGAAAATGAACACGGGCGCGAGCTTCAGGTAGGCCGCGAATATCGTCCCGCGGCGCGATTCTCGCAGGTCTTTGCCGGTCAGCACGCGTTGGGCGATGTATTGATCGGTGCACCAGTACCACAGCCCGATGATCGGTGAGGCGAGCAGCACGCCGAGCCAGGGCAGGTGCGCCTCCTGGTTGTCGAACAGAAACGACAGATCCCGCGGCAGCCACGTGGCGCCATGCGCATCCTGCAAAGGCGCCCAGAGGTGACGGGTGTTTTCGTTGGCCGACAGCAGCGGGCCCAGGCCACCGACCTGGACGAGACCGACCACCAGAAGCACGAGCGAACCGCCCAACAGTACCGGCACGTGCATGGCCTCGGTCCAGAGGACAGACTTCATGCCGCCGACGATCGTAAACACGCCGGTGACGATGACCAGAGTGAGCGCCGAGAACCAGAAGAAGTTGATGCTCGTGCCGGGCAGCGTCTCCCATCCCAGGATGGTCTGTATCGCGAACGCGCCGGCGAAGATCGTCACCGACGCTTTGGTCAGGACGTAGCTGACGAGGAAGATGAGGGAGAGGATCATCCGAGTCGCGGGCGTGTAGCGCTTCTCCAGGAACTCCGGAGTAGTGAAGATTTTGGCCCGCAAGTAGAACGGCGCGAACACCCAGCCCAGAATCAACACGATATAGGAGTGGAATTCCCAATGCGCGAACGCCATGCCGGTTTTCGCGCCCGCGCTGGCGAGCCCGATCAAGTGCTCCGCGCCGATATTGGAGGCAAAGATGGATGAGCCGATGAGCCACCAGGTTGCATTGCGGCTGGCCAGGAAGTAGTCGCTAGTGTCCTTCTCCTTGAGCATCGCGGCCCAAATGCAGATACCGGTGTTGACCACGAAGTAGAGGGCGACGATGCCCCAGTCGAGTGGTGAAAACGCAACTCCGGTACCGGCCATTTGTCCCCGTCCTTCAGCCTCTGTCGCAGAGGTGAGCGAGCCGGCATCAGTCTAGCGGACTCTCCTCGGAAACGGCCGCGCGGACGACTGGCGTCTTCAGACCTTCGTGGCGCGCGTCATCAGGTAGTCCTGACGGACCACGTTGTCGCTCAGATACTCGCTGATGATCGCGTCGTATTCACGTCGAAAGTCGGCGAGCCGCGCCGGATCGGTCGCACTCAGCACCTCGACGAGCTTCAGAAGCGGACCCGCTGTCCGCTCGGCCGCATCCCTGTGATGGGCAGGGCTGAGCGCCGACACGATCATCGTTCCGCGATCGAACACCACGTCCTTCACGCTTGAACCAAGGCGCCCGCGGACAATGTTGGGGTCGCCCCACATCACGGGCGGCGGCACGCCGGGCGGAGGCGGCGGCGCAAAGCGAGCGGTGAGCGCGAAGATACGACCGAGGCACAGCTCCGGCGGCCACGTCGAAAACGCAATCGTCCCTCCAGGCTTCAAGACGCGCAGCATCTCGGCGATCGCGACCTCGGGTCGCGGCGCGAAGATATGACCGTACTGGCTGACCACGACGTCGAACGCCGACGCCTCGAATGGCAGCTGCTCGACGTCGCCCTCGTGGAAGTCGATGGACACGCCGGCAATGCGTGCGTTTTCCCGCGCACGCGCCAGCAGTTCGGGCGTCAAATCGAGCGCCGTCACCGTCGCGCCCCGTCGTGCGGCCGTGATCGCGACGACGCCCGTTCCGCAGGCGACGTCGAGCACGCGCTGACCCGCGCGGATGCCGGCGTGATTCGCGAGCCGCGCCGCAGGAGGCGTCGTCTGGTTCTCGAGCGGCGCGAAATGCGCCCAGCCTTGCCGCTGCGCCGCCTTGAATCCGGCAAATGGATCAGAGTCCGTCATGGTCATCAGAACAGTGACGCTACACGAACCGGCGGCTTCTCGACAAGGTGAGACGGCAGTGACGAGGCCATTACCCGCTCATGGGCAATCTGTTATCCGTGGAAGGATGTATGGCGTCGGTCGAGGCCGCCGCAAAATCTGGAGGTCGGACCAATTCCATACTTGCTCTGGGTGTAAATCGACGTTGGGCTCGTAGTTCCAGTCGTGCGGGCCAGACGAGGAACTGATCCGGATTTGCACGAACAGACTCCAGACAGCGGCTGCCACGATCAGTCCGCGAGCAAATGGCTTCGCCCAGCCGCGGAGCTGCACCGCCCACTCGAGACCAGGCACGACCAGCACGACGAGGAGTGGCAGAACCGTGAGGAAATAACGCGGACCCACCGAGAAACCTCCCCACCACCACGGTAAGCCGGCCAGCAAGATCCAGTGAGCAGTGACGACTGCCGCGGCTAAACGATAGATGGCAGGAAATCGCTCGTGCCTGAAGACGGCGAGCAGTGCTCCAGGAATAGCGAGCACGAGTACCGGTGCGAACACAAAGACCCCTCGGTTGGGGCTGACGAGCGTCCCCAGGAGACGCGCACGAGTCACCGAAAACTGCAAACTTGCTGTCTGGTAGTAGTAGGGCGGTGTGTAGGTGCCATAGAGAGCATGTGACCAGAGGAGCAATCCAATCAATGCGAAGCCCAGGACTCCAAAAAATGCGAGTCTTTGCTTGGGCCGAGTCACCATGAGAGCCGCATAGGCAGCGACGAAAATCACGGACTCCGGCCGTGTCACATAGGCAGCCGTCAGCGGCAACGCACTCAGCCACGCCATTCGGCCGCCTGCCACAACGAGCAGAAGCAACGGCATCAGGACAAATAATTGCAGCACGTTGTGTGACCACAGCGCGGAGTGGTGAGTGGAAAAATGCGGTGAGCCAAACGCGTAAAACAGCGCGACGCTCCACACGAGCCACCGCTTCGAGGTGAGTCTCGAAACGAGATAGAACATCAACAGCACCGCGAGGGCCGCACTCGTCGCGGCGGCCACGGCCGCAACCTTCGCCGCACGTTCCAGGGGTGCCGGCGGTAAGCCGAGAACCCAGTCGCTGACTACGACGAACGGCACAGCAAAGAGCGACGTTCCGATCGGAAAGCGATTCAAACGTCGATCATCGGATCCGCGACCTGCAACTTGGATGAGGCGTGGATCCTTGTAGATGCAATTGATCCAGATATCTGCCGGGTCCATCGCCCGCACGTTGTCCGCAAACTCTGAGATATCGAGGTCCCCCTCATGGACCAGGCTCATGGCGGTGGGGACATACCAGAAATTGTCTCCCGCGTTCGGATTCGCAGGCTGAGGCATGACCAGGTACACGGCGCAACTGAAGACGCACAAAACCAGCGCCAATCCGTGGTTCCACTTCTTTTGGCTTTGAGCGTCCAAACAGCCGCCCATTGTGACGGTCATTATGCTCCGCGCGTCTCCTGCGGCGATGGCAATCCGGGCGGGCGCCGGTCGCAAGCCCACGCTGATCGGGCATACACTCTCGGTATGTTGACCAAGCTGGTGTGGTTCTTGGCCCTCGGTGTTTCACTCGTGGCCCAGCAGAACGCCGAGTGGACGCGGCCGTTTCCGCCATTCAAGATCGTCGGGAACGTCTACTGGGTCGGCAGCTACGACCTGTCCACCTACCTGATCACGACGCCGCAGGGCAACATCCTCATCAACACCGGCGTCGGCGACACGGCGCAGGAAATCAAGAAGAGCGTTGAAACCCTGGGCTTCAAGCTGTCCGACACGAAAATCCTCACCGCCACGCACGGCCACTACGATCACGCGGCGGGTCTGGCTGCGCTGAAGCGGATGACCGGCGCAACCGTGATGGTCTCGGAAGGCGATCGCGAACTGCTGGAGACGGGAGGCAAGGCCGACTTCCGATTCGGCAATGACGCGTTCGCCCAATTCGAGCCGGTGAAAGTCGATCGGACGTTCAAGGACAACGACACGATAGCGCTCGGTGGGACCGTGCTGACAGCGCATATCCACGCGGGCCACACGAAGGGCGCGACGAGCTTCACGACGAACGTTCAGGATGGCGGTAAGACTTACCGCGTCGTCATCGCCAACATGGGTTCGATCAACCCCGGGGTCAAAATGACCGGGATGCCGGGATTCCCGGACATCGCGCAGGCCTACGCCGCGACCTTCCGCGCGCAGAAGGACATGCAGATCGACGTTTGGCTCGCGTCACATGCCAGCCAGTTCCACTTGCACGAGAAGTACACGCCCGGGAGTGCGTACAGCCCCGACCGCTTCGTGGATCCCGCCGGTTTTCTGAAGTCGGTGCAGGAACTCGAGAAGACGTATCGCGAGCAGCTCGCCCGGGACAGTCGCTAACGGCTGAGCTCCCGCTGCAATAGGACGATCAGGCTGCGCGGTGGACGCTGGGATTTTCAGCAGCCCGCGAACCGATGCCGGCCGCGCGGTCCCGCGCGGCGATCATCTTTCCGAGGGCGACGCCCACGACCAGTGCAGAGACGAACCACATCCCCAGGCCGATCATCACCTGAGCCATGCCACGTCTCACGCAAGATGTGTGCGCAGCCGGCTGGGCTGGAAGTCTCGAAAATCGGCCTGATTTCATGCGGACGGGCAACCGCGCTGTCCGTCACGTAACAACAGGGAAAACTTTACACGTTGCTTCCAACGGTTGCGTCCTCCAGCCGCTCACGATAGATTCACCGCAAGCAGTCGGGAGGTTCCATGAGCCGGTACCGGTTCGTTTTCATCGCCGCGGCGCTGTTGTGCGCCTCGTCGCCATCATTCGGCCAGAGCAAGGCCAAAGCCCAGAACGTCCCCGAAATCCCCTACGACTCGGTCCCGAATTTCTTCAAGATGCCGCCGAACATCTACTTCGGCGAAGGCATCGGCGTCGCGACCAACTCGAAGGGCCACGTGTTCGTCTACACGCGGACCGGCGAGACCCGCCTCTTCGAATTCGACCAGAACGGCAACTTCGTACGTGAACTGGGTCAGGGCCTGTACGGGCTGGTCTTCGCGCACGCGGTCCGCGTCGACAAGGACGACAACGTCTGGGTGGTGGACGAAGGGTCGAATATGGTCCTCAAGTTCAACCCCGCCGGGCGCGTCGTCATGACGCTCGGTCGTCGCCCTGAAGCGGTGGACGAGCTGACGAACTTCAGCGGTCAAGGGTCCGCGCCGAATTCGAACAAGCCGTACTCGTTCAACCGGCCGACCGATGTCGGCTGGGACGCGCAGGGCAACATCTTCGTCACCGACGGCTACGGCGACAACCGCGTCGTGAAGTACGACAAGAACGGGCGTTTCATCAAGTCAGCCGGAACGGCAGGCAACGGCCCGGGCCAGCTGCGCCTGCCGCACACGATGGCGATGGACGCGCAGGGCAACGTCTACATCGGCGACCGGAGCAACGCCCGTGTCCAGGTGTGGGACAACGACCTGAATCCGAAGGCGATTTACGACCAGGTCGGCAACCCGTGGGCGGTGTGCGTGTCGCCTGGACCGCACCAGTACCTGTTCGTGTCGAACTCCGTGCCCGACAACGGCGATTCGCGCGCCGCGGCGCAAACCGGCGAGATCTACAAGATGGAGCTCGACGGCACCATCATCGGGAAGTTCGGTCGGGCCGGCAAGGCGCTGAAGGAATTCAGCACGGTCCACGAAATCGATTGCCGGAATCCGAGCGAACTCTTCGTGTCAGAAATCACCGCCTGGCGCGTGCAGAAGATCCTGCTTCGTCCGCAGGCCGCCAAACCATCCAACGGACAATAGGAGCGCACGGTGATGACGAGAAGACACTCTGCGAAGTCGGGAATCGTGCGTGTACTGGGCGGCGTCGCAACGGCAGCCGTGCTCGCACTCGGCGGGCCGCTCGCCGCTCAATCCGTTCCGGAAATTGCTTTCGACGCCAACGGCGATCTGCTCAAGCTGCCCGACAACCTGCACCTCGGCGAGGTGGCGGGTGTGGCAACCAACTCGAAGGGGCACATCTTCGTTTACACGCGCACCGGCGCGCCCAACGCGACCGTCGGAACGTCGCGGACCTTCTACAAGTCCGGATCGAAGCTGTTCGAGTTCGATCAGACCGGTAAGTACATCCGCGAAATCGGCAAGGATCTCTACGGCCTGAACTTCGCACAGGCCGCCCGTGTGGACGCGCAGGACAACGTCTGGCTGGTCGATCAGGGATCGAGCAATGTCATGAAGTTCGACGCCGAGGGACGCCTCCAGCTCGTGCTGAGCCGCAAACCCGAAGCGATCAGCGTTCGACCGCTCGCGCCTGGCGGCCGGGGACCAGGGGCCCCAGCACCTCCAGCACCGCCTCCTCCGCCCGAAGGACGCGGTGCGCCCGCTGCGCCGCCTCTGGGTGGCGGACGCCTGGGTCCTCCCGGACCTCCCGGCTCGGGCATTCCCGGCGACAGCTTCAACCGGACCGCTGACGTCACGTGGGACCGCGCGGGCAACATCTACGTCGCCGACGGCGCGAGCCGGACGGTCGGCAACGCGCGCATCGCCAAGTTCGACAAGGACGGACATTTCATCAAGTCCTGGGGATCCCGCGGCAGCGAGCCGGGTCAGTTCAACGGCATCCGCGGCATCGTCATCGACGCGCAGGGCAATTTGTACGTCGCGGATGCTGGAAATCAGCGCATCCAGGTATTCGACGGCGACGGCAACGTGAAGGCGCAGATCACGAACGTCGGTGTTCCGTCGGCACTGTGCATCACCCCCGGCGCGCATCAGTACCTCTACAGCTCCAATTCCAACGATCCGGAGACGTTGGACAACGGCGAGATCTACAAGCTGGAGCTCGACGGCCGGATCGTCGGCAAATTCGGACGCGCGGGCAAGCTGCCGAAGGAATTCGGCATGGTCAACTCGATCGACTGCAGAAGCGAGAACGAACTGCTGGTCGGCGAGCTGACCAACTGGCGCGTGCAGAAGCTGACGCTGCGCCCGAAATAGCATCGGGCGATACGCTCGGCTAAAGCCTCGCGCTCCATTGAGCCGTCGCCGTTGCGCCAGGAGCGCGAGGGTTCAGCCGAGCGTCATTCAAACCGCAGCGCGACGATGGGATCCACCCTCGTCGCGCGGCGCGCCGGCACGTAGCTGGCCGCCAATCCGCTCGCAAGGATGAGCGCCGACACACCCGCGAGGACGAACGTATCGAGCGGGCTCACCTCGAACAACAGGCTGCCAATCATCCGCGTCACCGCGACCGACACGCCGAGTCCGCAGATCGTTCCGATGCCGACGAGCAACATGCTCCCGCCGAGCACGATCCGAAGCGTGTGCCCGGCATCCGCACCGAGCGCCATACGCACGCCAAGCTCGCGGGTCCGCTGGGTCACCGAGTAGGACACCACGCCGTAGATGCCGACCGCGGCCAAAAGGAGCGCCGTCGCCGCAAACGAAATCAGGAGCAGCATGCTGATTCTGGGCAGGAACACCGACCGCCCGACGACGTCGACCATGACGCTCGCGTCGAAGATCGGCTGCTCGGCATCGGCCGCCAGCACCTGACGCCGCACCAGCTCGATGAACGCCTTCGGATCCGAGGCCGTCCGGATGACGAGTGCCATGCCGTTCATCGGCTGCTGCCACGCCGGCATGAACAATTCCGCCCGCGGCGCGCGGTCCAGTCCGTAGTGCTTGACGTCGCCGACGATGCCGACAACCTGGGCCTTGCCGTGCGGGTTGACGACCGTCCGTCCGATCGGATCGCCACCAGCAAAATAGCGCCGCGCCATCGTTTCGTTGATGACCATGACGCCCGGCGTGCCCATGCGGTCGCGATCGTCAATGAACCGGCCGTTCACCAGACGCATCTTCATCGTCTCGAAATAGCCTGGCGTCGCCATGCGGATGTCCGCCCGCGGCTCTTCTCCGTTGGTCGGCGCAGCCTGCCCTTCGATGGTGAACGGCAGCGCGAAGTCGATCCCGACGGGGTACATCGGCAGCGCACTGACGCCCGCCACCGAATTGACGCCCGGCGTCGCGGCAATGCGACTGATCGCGTCCATGTAGAAGCGCGAACGATCGCCTCCTGTCTTGTATTTGGCCTGCGGCAGGTAGATCTGAACGGCCAGTAGATTCTTCGGCTCGAATCCTGGCGAGACCCTCATCAGCTGGGCGAAGCTGCGGGTCATCAAGCCGGCACCCACCAGCAGGACGAGCGCCAGCGCCACCTCGACGACGACCAGTGTATTCAGGAGACGCGAGCCGGACTTCCCGGTCGTCCCGGAAAACGCGTGGACCGTGTCGCTCAGGCCCGCGCGTGACGCCTGAAGCGCCGGCACCAGACCGAACACGAGCGAGACGATGACCGACATCAGCAGAGCGAAGAGCAGAACGCCGGTGTCGAGACGCACGTCCTGGATGCGCGGCAGGCTGCCTTCGGGTAGCGAGTGCACGAACCGGACGCCTGCCCACGCGACGAACAGACCAACGGCGCCGCCGCCCACCGAAAGGATCGCGCTCTCGGCGAGCACCTGTCGTACCAGCGGCCAGCGCCCGGCGCCAAGCGCCGCACGCATCGCAATTTCCGTCCGGCGGCTCGACAGCCGCGCGAGCAGCAGGTTGGCAACGTTCGCGCAGACAATCAGCAGCAGAAAGCCGACGGCCGCCGATATCAGGAGCAGCGCGGGCCGGACGGTCGTCACGAGCTCCTCCTGCGCCGCAACGACGCGAGCGCCCCACCCGGCGTTGCTGTCGGGATAGGTCGTGGCCAGTCGTTCGGCGATGAGCGTCATCTCGTGTTGCGCACCGTCCACGCTCCCGCCGTCGGCGAGCCGCCCGACGACGCTCAGTGAACGGGCCTTGCGGGAGCGTCCGTGCTGATCGGCGGGATCGAAGGCCAGAGGCGTCCAGATGTCGACGTCGCCGCTCGGCGGAAAGTCGAAGCTGGTATCCATGACGCCCACCACCGTGTACGGCAGCGCGTCGAGCTGAATCGTGCGTCCAATGACGCTCGGCGCACCACCGAAGTGACGCTCCCAGAACGATCGGCTGAGAATGGCCACGTGGTCGCCGCCCGTGACACCTTCCTCGGGCACGAACGTTCGGCCGAGCATGGCCCTGGACCGCAGCACCGTAAAGAGATTGGGCGTGGCGCGGACGCTGGGGACGTCGAGCGGTTCGCCCGTCCCGGCAAAGGCGTACCGCAGCTGACGGAACGCCGCCATGCCGGCCACGCTGTGCGATTGCTCCTTCCAGTCGACAAACGTCAGCGGCGCGACGAGGTCGGCGTTGCCGTCAGGATTTCGTTCGGACAGGACGACCAGTCGCGAGGGGTCGTCGTACGGCAGCGGATTGAGCAGGACGGCCTTGATGACGCTGAAGATCGCGGTGTTGGTCCCGATCCCGAGGACGAGCGTCAGCAGCGCCACCGCCGTGTAGGTCGGCTGCCTCGCGAGGGACCGCAACGCGTACCGAAGGTCGCCCAGCAGATTTCCCATGCATGTGAGTGTAAGTCAGATAGCTGCCAGACCTACCCTGGCTCTCAGGCCTTCGCTCGGCATGGCCGCAGGCGCTACCAAATCCCCACCTGCCCCTTCACGGATTCGACCAGCTTCTGGGGGTCGTAGCCAACGCCTTGCTTGAACACGGTTTCCACGCGTCGGAGGTCGCCAATCGTTCTTCCGGGATCGCCGAGCACGACGACGAGATCCGCCTGCTTCCCGGTCGCGATCGATCCGATGCGCGCGTCGCTGCCGAGGTATTTCGCGCCGTTCAGCGTGCAGATGGCAATCGCTTCGACCGGCGAAAAGCCCGCCTCGACGAGCAACTCGAGCTGACGCTGGTCGGCGAATCCGGGGACGACGCCTCCAGCCGCGGTCGGGTCGGTACCGGCGATCAGTAATCCCCCCGCCTTCGCGAACGCCCGCTCCAGCGCCATCCCCTTGGTGAAGAGCGTCGTGAACACAGACTGCTGGTTTTGCTGTACGCGATCGTAGGCGCGCATATACGACTCGCGCAGCTGGGGCGTCAGCACCTCGAGACCCGGCGGCGTCGGGCGAGCGCGTGTCAGCGTCTCGAAGACCGTCAGCGTCGACGTCAGCGCCACGTGCTTGTCGACCAGCTTCCTCACCAGCTCCTTGAACGCCGCTCCGTTCTGGTCGACGTCGTTGACGGTCTGCTGTCCGCGCCCCTGGCCCGGACAGACGTCGGGCTGCTTGTCGCCGACGAAGTCGGTTGACGCGAAGAAACCGTGCTCCAGATTGTCGATGCCGAGATCGGCGGCTTCGCCGTACGTGACCGAGCACAGGTGTCCGGTCACCTTCATCCGACGTCGATGTGCTTCGTCGATGCCGGCTTTCAGCGCCTCGCGCGACACCTGCATGTAGGCTTTGACCGAGGTCGCGCCCTGGTCTGCCCAGTACGCGATATGCTTCCGCGCCTCCTCTGGTGTCTTCACGGTGTGCATCTGCAGGAACGTGTTCGGTCCATTCAGATACGGCGCGGTGACGTCAATCGCAGGTCCGGCGAGCTCTCCGGATTTGATCCGCGCGGCGAGATTGATGTCCATGACGCCGTTCGTGTTCCCCGCCGTTCTCATCGTCGTCACGCCGCCGGCCAGGTAGAGTCGCGAGAAGCTGACACCCAGCTGGCCGTACACGCCCGGGCCGGTGGTGTAGTAGAGGTGCTCGTGCATCATCACGAGGCCCGGGATCACCGTTCGCCCGGTCAGATCAATCGTGGTCGCGCCCGCGGGGACGGTCACCGTCGCCGCGTCGCCAACGGCCGCGATGTTCCCGTCGCGGATGACGAGCGTCTGGTTTTCGCGCGCCGGCGCGCCGGTGCCATCAATGACGCGCACGTGACCGAGCACGACGACCGGCGCATCGATTTTCACGAAACTCGCGCGAGCGTTCGGGTTCGGTGCTTGCGCTGCCGCAGGGCTGAAGCCCAGCGCCACCATATGCGCGACGAGCGCTGCCGCGCCTGCCCGAGCTAACCTTCTTCCACTGGCGCCGGGGCCCCACCCCCGGCGCGATCTTTCGCCGATGCTTCTCTCGGGCTTCGAAGGCCCTCGCTCAGCATGGCCGCAGGCGCTCCTCAGCCGAATCGAAAGTCTCATGACACGACCTCCGCCGCAATCGCTGCCAAATCGTCGGCACCGTGGCCCTTGGCGATGGACTCGTCCATTTTTTTCGCGATCGCCGGCAGCACCGTCAGCGGCTGGCGGCCGGCGGCTTCGAGCATCAGCCGCATATCCTTCCGCGCCATCGTCAATTCGAAGCTCGCGCTGAAATCGCGGCGAGCCATCTTGTCGCCGCGCGCCTTGATGACGCCGCAGGGCTGGAACTTGGAAAACACCGTCAGCGCCTCGTTGGTGGGGATGCCAAGGTCCTTCGCCATCGCGAAGACGTCGGCGACGCCTGCGGTAATGACGAACAGCAGGGAGTTGCCGAAGATCTTGTACGCTGCCGCGCGCTGCGGATCGTCGCCAAGGTACCAGGCTTCGCCAGTCATCCGCTGCAACGGGTCGCGCACGTCGTCGAAGAGCGGTTTGGGACACGATGTCATCAGGATGCCCACGCCGTCGCGAGCCATCTGCGGCGACATGAAGACCGGAGCATGGACGAATTTGACACCCTGGTCCTGCAAACGGGCGTAGCGGGCGACGGTTTGGCGCGGCGCGGTCGTGGTGTGATCGACCACGACCGCGCCTGCCGCCAGGCGCGGCAGCGCCTCCGCCAGCACCGCATCGACGACGGCGTCGTCGGAGAACGTCATATGGACGCGGTCGGCGGCGGCGACCGCATCACCGGGTGTTCCGGCGACCGTCGCGCCGATCCGCTCGAGCGCGTGCGCTTTCGATAACGTCCGATTCCAGACCGTCACCGAGTCGCCGCGTTTGATCATGCCCTCAGCCATCGCTCCGCCCAGCAGTCCCGTGCCCAGGAACGCTACCTTCGCCATCACCAGCCTCCAGCTACAATCTACCCCGGCGATGCGCTCGGCTAAAGCCTTCGCGCTCCTGCTGTTCGTTATTCTGATCACGTTCGGTCTTCTGCCGACCTCCGGCGCCGCCGACGCTCCGATACCCTTTCGCTGGGCCGGCGACCCCGAAGGCGGCGCGCCGTTCGTGGAGGCCGATCCGTCGCGACCGGACGTGCTCGTGGGCCTCGATGTCGAGATCGCGGACCTCCTGGCGCGCGCGCTCGGCCGTTCGCCGCAATTCATCAACATCCAGTTCACGTCCATCGACCAGTCGATCGATCGGGGCGACGCCGAGATCGGCCTCAGCGGTATCGAAGATACGCCGGCGCGGCGCGCGAGCCTGTCGGTCACTGTGCCCTACTACGAATTTCGCGAGGTCCTGAGCGTCAGGAGCGCCGACGCCGACCGCGTCCGCTCGCTTGCCGACCTTCGCGGCAAGTCCGTCGGGACGCTGAGCGGGACAATCGCGTACGAAATCCTCGTGAAGGCCGAGCGGGACGTCGGGCTCCACGCCGTCTCGTACGAGGACGATGTGCATCCGTTCACCGATCTCGTTGTCGGGCGCCTGGACGCGGTCCTCCTCGACAACGTGCTCGCGGAGCGACGCCAGCGTGCCATGGCCGGCTTCACGATCGTGCCGCAGACGATCGCGGTCGGCCACTACGTCGGCGTGCTGTCGCAGCGCAACGCCGCGCTGCGCGATTCGATCAACGTCATCCTGTTGAATGCGATGCGCGACGGCACGCTCGAACGGATCCTCCGGAAATGGTCCGTCTGGAACGACGACCAGCCTCGGTTGTTCGCGCGAGTAGTGGCCGGCGAGCAGGTGCCTGCGGTCGTGGGGCTCGACACGACCGCGTCGGTGGCCACGATGACGGGATGGCAGGCGGCACGGATCTACCTGCCCTCCCTGCTGCGGGCCTCGGTGGTGACCCTCCTGCTCTCGTGTTTGTCGATGGCGCTCGCTGTCGCGATCGGGGTCGGCATTGCGACCGGGCGCGTGTACGGCGGACCCGCGGTGCGGGTCGCGCTCGCCAGTTACGTCGAGTTGATTCGCGGCACGCCGATCCTGCTCCAGCTGTTCGTCCTGTATTACGGACTGGCCGCCGCGGTGCGGCTGCCGGCGTTCGTGGCCGCGCTGCTCGGGCTCGCGCTCAACTACGCGGCGTACGAAAGCGAGATCTACCGGTCCGCGCTCGAAGCCATTTCGGTCGGTCAGCTGGAAGCCGCCCGGACGCTCGGGCTCTCGGAGCGCCAGGTGCTGACGCTCATCCGCGGGCCGCAGGCGTTCCGCCTCGCGCTGGCGCCGATGACCAATGATTTCGTCGCGCTGCTCAAAGATTCGTCGCTCGTGTCAGTCCTCACGGTTCTCGAGCTCACCAAGCAGACCCAGATCTTCGCCACGAACCTCGGCAGCTGGGTTGTTCCCGGTATCCTGTGCGCCGCGCTCTATCTCGCGATGTCGCTGCCGCTCGCGGCGCTCGCCCGGAGAATGGAGGCGCAATGGCGACGGCCGACCGCGTGAGCGCCACCAGTCTACCAGCGCTCGTGTCAATCGAGCGTCTCGTGCTCGACCGAGGCGCGCGACGGATTCTTAGCGGTGTGAATCTGCAGATAGCCGCCGGCGAGCTGGTCGCGTTGATGGGGCCATCGGGATCGGGAAAGACGACGATCCTCCGTGCACTGGCCGGGCTCGAAGGCTTTCAGGCGGGCCGAATCGTCGTGGACGACGTGGAACTGGTTGGCGGAACGGTCGGGACACGTTCCACGCTGGCGCGGCTGCGGCGCAAGGTCGGCATGGTCTTTCAGTTCCACTGCCTGTTCGACCATCTGACCGTCACACAGAACATCTGTCTGGCCCCCGTCCACGCGCTGAAGGTCGGGCCGGATCAGGCCCGCATCCGCGCGCGCGAACTGCTCGCGGCTTTTGGGGTCGAGCATCGCGCAGAGGCCCTGCCGCGCGAACTCTCGGGTGGCGAAGCGCAACGCGTCGCAATCGCGCGCGCGCTCGCAGTCGGACCCCCAGTCCTACTGATGGACGAACCGACCGCATCGCTGGATCCCGAACGGCGCGGAGAGCTCGGGGCCCTGCTGCGCAGCCTGACCCGCCAGGGCCATACGCTGCTCCTCGCGACGCACGACGAGGATTTCACGCGGGAGTTCGCTACGCGCGTCGTGCGGATGCGCGACGGCTCTGTTGAATAGACGACATCATTGCGGATTGCGGATTGCGGATTGCGGATTGGAATTCATGATCTGCGTTTTCGGGCTTCGTGACTCTCGGCTTCGTGATTTCGTGGCGTTGTTGCTCACTTCTCCTCGAACCAGCTTCCCACGCACGCGTCGTACACCCACCCTCCGATGACGCCGCCGACGAGCGGCGCGACAATCGGCACCCACCACCACGCGTGCCCCGCGCGAAACACCTCGGTGCCCCAGCCTGCCACCGCCGTGAAGAGCCGCGGTCCGAAGTCGCGTGCCGGGTTGATCGCGTATCCCGAGTTGAATCCGAATGTCGCGCCAATCAGGAGGACGAGCATTCCAACCACGACGGGCGCGAGGCCGGCCGGCGCCGGCGAGTTGCGCGTGTCGGTGATCCCGAAGATGACGGCGATAAGGAGCGCCGTACCGACGACCTGGTCGATGAAACCGCCGGGGATGGTGCTCAGGAACGGCTGCGGGTACGTCGCCCAGATGCCCGCGGTCCCCTGGGGGCCAACCACCTGCCGAACGCCGCCGTCGAACGCCCTCAGCGCTTCGTGATACGTGAGGAACACGACGGCCGATGCCACGAAGGCGCCGGCGATCTGTGCGGCCGAGTACGGCAGCACTTTGTTCCACGGAAACCTGCGATGCGTCGCGAGCGCAACCGTCACGGCGGGATTCAAGTGCGCGCCCGTCACGCCCGCCGCCACGTAACAGCCCATCGTCACGGCGAGTCCCCAGGCGATGTTGATCGACAGGTAAGTGCCGGCGGTGTTGTGACTGAGGAGCACCTGCGCGACCACGCCGACGCCAAACACGATCAGAACAAAGGTTCCGAGGAACTCGGCCAACAGCTCGCGCATCAAGGCTCGTGACATGGCCGGTATTGTAAACTCGTCAAGCCAACAACCAATGCCCTACATTCTTGCTCTCGATCAGGGCACGACCAGTTCCCGCGCGATCGTCTTCGACCACGACGGATCGGTCCGCTCGGTCGCACAGAAGGAATTCACGCAGCTGTTCCCGCAGCCGGGCTGGGTCGAGCACGATCCTCTCGAAATCTGGGCGTCGCAGATCGGCGTCGCGGTCGAGGCGCTGGGCCGTGCGCAGATCCGGCCGCGCGACGTGGCGGCCATCGGTATCACGAATCAGCGTGAAACCACGATCGTCTGGGACCGGGAGACGGGCGTACCGATCGCCAACGCGATCGTCTGGCAGGACCGGCGGACGGCGGATTTCTGCGAAGCTCTGAAACGCGAGGGCGCCTCGTCCACGATTCAGGCGAAGACCGGACTCCTCATCGACGCGTACTTTTCCGCCAGCAAAATTCGGTGGCTGCTCGACCACGTTCCCGGGGCTCGCGCGAAAGCGGACGCGGGCAAACTGGCGTTCGGCACCGTTGACACCTGGCTCTTGTGGAAGCTGACCGGCCACGCGTCGCACGTCACCGACGTGAGCAACGCCTCACGGACGATGCTCTTCAATATCCACACCATGCAGTGGGACGAGGACTTGCTGCGCCTCTTTCAGATCCCCGCGGGCCTGCTGCCTGCGGTGCGTTCGTCGAGCGAGATCTACGGACACGTGGCGCCGGCGCTCGGAATCGAGCGTGTGCCGATCGCCGGAATTGCCGGGGATCAACAAGCCGCACTCTTCGGGCAGATGTGCCGCAAGCCGGGGATGTCGAAGAACACGTACGGAACCGGCTGTTTCCTGTTGCAGAACATCGGCACGCAGCCGACGACGTCACGCAATCAGCTGGTGACGACGGTTGCGTGGCAGATCGGCGATTGCACCGAATACGCACTCGAGGGAAGCGTCTTCATCGGCGGCGCGGTCGTGCAATGGATCCGCGACGGCCTCGGGCTGGTCCGGACCGCGCCCGAGATCGAGGCGCTCGCGGCGAGCGTCCCCGACAACGGCGGGGTGTACTTCGTGCCGGCGTTCGCCGGACTGGGTGCGCCGCACTGGGACCCTTACGCGCGCGGCGCGATCATCGGCATCACGCGCGGCACGACGGCGGGGCACATCGCGAGAGCCGCGCTCGAAAGCATCGCGTACCAGGTGGCCGATCTGCTGGATGCCATGCGCGCAGATGCCGGCATCCCATTGAGCGAGCTGCGTGCCGACGGCGGCGCGGCCGCAAACAACGCCCTGATGCAGTTTCAAGCGGATCTGCTGGGCGCGCCCGTCCTGCGACCCAAGGTCACGGAGACCACGGCGCTCGGCGCCGCGTATCTCGCCGGTCTGGCCGTCGGCTACTGGAAGTCGGCCGATGAACTCACGGGCCAGTGGCAGGTCGAGCGACGGTTCGACGCGCAGATGCCACCCGCGAAAGCCAACGCACTGCGCGATCGATGGACCGCGGCCGTCGAGCGATCGAAGCGCTGGGAACAGTAGAGATTCGTCAGCGCCGCTCTGGAACCTTCAATTCTCCAAGGTGCGTCACGATGTCCTGACCGGACGATGCCGGCCGCACCTGCTTGTCAATCATCGCAATCTTTCCTGCAGGATCGATATAGAAGGTCCAGCGGCGGGCGAACTGACGGTCGGGAGGCGTCTCGGGTGAGATGACGCCGTACGCGAACGCGACCTTCTTGTCCGGGTTCGCAAGCATCGGAAAGTCAGCCTGTTCCTTGACCGCGAACGCCTTGTTTTCTTCGAGTGTGTCGACACTGATCATGAAGTAGGCAGTGTCGTATTTGCGAATCAGTCCCCCGCTCTCACGGAGCGAGTTGCATTCGGCCGTTCAACCGGCGGTGAACGCCTTGGGAAACCAGGCGAGGACAACCCATCGCCCCCGCAAGTCTTTGCTGAGACTGTAGGTTTTGCCGTCGGTGGCCTGCAGGGTGAAATCCGGCGCGGCGTCACCGACTTTAAGCTCCGCACCCTGAGTGGCGGACGGAGTCTGAGCGTTCAGCGGTCCGGCTGCCAGGCCGAGCGCGACGAGCCCGGACAGCAACCCCAGTGCATGTTTCATTCGCCCTCCCTGCCCGAAGGGTAGCACGGCTGACAACCGACCGATAAGACTGTACGCTCGGATCAAGAGCACGCCCATCCCCATGCGCCCGGCCCTTTGGTCATTCGCAGTTCTCGTCGCGACTTTGGTGACGCCGGCGGACTCTTCCGCACGCGCTCGCCACGCCGCTCGCGGCGGCCACGCGCGTCAGGCTGTGGAAACCCCGACCCTGACGGTTGACGCCGACACGAAGCTGCTCGTCATTGCCCCCCATCCTGACGACGAAACGCTGAGCTCCGGCGGGTTGATGCAGCAAACCCGCGAGGCAGGCGGTCAGGTGAAGGTCATCTACTTGACGGACGGTGACGGCTACCCCGAGGGCGTGCGGTACGAAGATCACGTTGAGTCGCCGACGGCGCGTGACTATCGCGGCTACGGGCGCGAGCGAAAGCTGGAAGCGCGTGCGGCGCTCACCGAACTGGGCTTCCCGCGCGGCACGGCGGCATTCCTCAGCTTTCCCGACGGCGGCCTGTCGCGGCTGATGAAGCGGTATTGGTCCGAGAAGCGCGCGGCCTTCCGCTCGCCGTACACGCGCATGGACCGTCCGCCCAAGTCCGACGTCATCGTCGCCGACACGGAATATCGGGGTGAAGATCTGACGCAGGAGCTGGCGAAGACGATCGGCGAGTACCAGCCGACGCTGGTGCTGGTGCCGCGCAAAGAGGATCAGCACGCGGACCACTGCGCGTCATGGTTTTTCCTGATGGACGCGCTCGAGGACGTCAAGCGCGTCAACCCTGACTACTCGCCGAGTGTCGTGAACTACATCGTCCACTGGTATTCGTGGCCGTTCGAGGACGAGAGCCGCGAGCTGACGCCCCCGCCGGGACTGCGCGGCGGCGCGTCGGGGTGGATGATCGTGCGGCTGACGCGGACGGAGCAACGTACCAAGCGCGCCGCCCTGCGCCGGTATCAGACACAAGTGCACGTGATGCGCTGGTTCCTCGACGGCTTCGCACGTTCGAATGAAGTCTTCTCCCGGCCGGCGCCGTCGAAGGTCGTCCTGCCGATGCGGCGAAATATCTGCGGCGGATAACGACTCGTGAACGACAGCTCGACGCGAATCGAGTCGCTCGATGCGTTCCGCGGCCTTGCCGTGGCCGGCATGATCCTCGTCAGCACGCCGGGTTCGTGGGCGGCGGTGTATCCGCCGCTCGATCACGCGGCGTGGAACGGCTGGACGCCGACCGATCTCGTGTTCCCATTTCTGCTGTTTGCCATGGGCGCCGCCGTTCCGCTGGCCCTGGAGCGGCGCAAGCATGCCCTCAAGCAGGTGCCATCGCACGTCCTGCGGCGGACGGTGCTGCTCTTCTGCCTGGGACTGCTCCTGAACGCGATCGAGAGCACCAAACCGCTCGCCCTCGCGACCTTCCGCATTCCCGGCGTGTTGCAGCGGATCGCGATCGTGTACGCGATGGTCGCGCTCACGACCGAGACACTGAGCGATCGCGGGCAGGCGACGCTCGTCACCTGCGTGCTCGCCGGCTACTGGGCCGCGATGATGTGGATGCCGGTTCCCGGTGTCGGTGCGGGCGTGCTGACGCCAGGCGGAAACCTGGCGTCGTTCATGGACCGTCGCATCTTCGGACGTCACATGCTGATGCCCGCATTCGATCCCGAAGGGTTCCTGAGCACCATTCCCGCGTTCGCGACCGCGATGCTGGGCGTCTTCGCCGGCCGATCGCTGCAGCGGTCGGACGAACGCGCGCGGACGCTCCGCTTGTGGGCGGGAGGCGCCGCGCTCACGATCGCAGGCCTCGTGTGGAGCCGTTTCTTTCCCATCAACAAGAACCTGTGGACCAGCTCGTTCGCAGTGTTCACCGCGGGCATTGCGGCTCAGGTCCTGGCCTTGTTCCACTGGCTGATCGACGTCAGGCGATGGCGAACGCCCGGCCGTCCGTTGTCGGCGTTCGGCCGCAACGCGCTCGTGGCGTACTTCCTTTCGGTGGGGCTGGACAGCGTGCTGACGCGGGCCGCGGTGGCCGGGGCGACAATCAAGAACGTTGTGTTTCGCGCCGGCTTCTCGTCGTGGCTTCGGCCGTGCTGCGGCGAGAACGCAGCGTCGCTCGCCTATGCGATCGTGTACGTCGCGCTCTGGGCCGTCCTGCTGGCGGAAATGCGGCGACGTCAGATCTTCATCAGCATCTGAGGATATGATGCCGGCGGCATGATCAGCGCAGCTCCGGAAACCCGCGTGCGGGGTCCATGGTATCGCGAAGTGAGCCCGGCGCAGTGGCGCGCGTTCACGGCAGCGTATCTCGGATGGGTGCTCGACGCCTTCGACTTCACCATCCTCACGTTCCTGCTCGTCGACATCCAGCACAGTTTCACAGTCAGCAAGGCGCTGGCGGGCGCGCTCGGCAGCGTCACACTCGTGTGCCGCGTCGCGGGCGGCATGCTGTCGGGCACCGCGGCCGACCGCTGGGGCCGCAAGCCCCCACTCCTCTTCTCCATCGTCTGGTACTCGCTCTTTGCCTTCCTGAGCGGGTTCTCGACTTCGTATCGCATCCTCTTCGCGCTACGCGCGCTCTTTGGAATCGGCATGGGCGGCGTCTGGGCCGCCGGGATGCCGCTCGCGCTCGAAAACTGGCCGGCCCATCTGCGCGGCACGGCATCTGGCCTGATGCAGAGCGGCTACTCGATGGGTTTTCTCCTCTCGTCGATCGTGTTCCAGTTCGTCTATCCGCTCGTCAACCGGCCCGACTTCGGCTGGCGGATGATGCTGTGGCTCGGCGTGCTGCCGGCGTTCCTCGTGCTCTTCATGATTCGCGGCGTGCCCGAGAGCCCGGTGTGGCTGGAGAGGCAACGTCACCTGAAGGAGCGGCAGGAGCGGGATCCGCTGTCCATCGGACGCCTGTTCTGGCGTGACGTGCTGCCGATCACTCTGCATACGTCGATCGTGATGAGCGCCTTTCTGTTCATGTACCACTCCATCACGTATTGGTATCCGACGTTCATCGGCCAGATGCACAAGCCGACATTGCCGTACCTCGCATCGCTGAACGTCGGCGCCATCACCGGCGCGCTGTTCTTCGGCCGCCTCTCCGAGGGCAGGCTCGGCCGCCGCGGATCGGCCGCGCTCGCGACGCTCATCGGGATCCTCGTGATTCCGCTCTTCCTCTGGACGACGAACGACCTGCTGCTCGGTACCGGCGCGCTCGCGATGGGCTTCTTCGGCGCCGGCAACTTCGGCATCGTCCCCGGATATCTGACCGAGCGGTTTCCGACGATCGTCCGCGGCGCGGGCGCCGGTTTCGCCTATCATCTGGGCGCCGGCGTGGGATCGTTCACGCCGACGCTGGTCGGCGTGCTTCAGGACCGCGGCCTCGCGCTGCCGACGGCGATGTCGGCGTGCATTGCTATTTCGGGAACACTGCTGATCGCGCTGATCTGGCTCGGGCCCGAGACACGCGGTACCGAGTTTCACGCGATCGATCCCGCTCGGCTGAAGCCTTCGCGCTCCGCTCGGCGCGACTGACGAAGGAGAACCGCCATGTCGTACCCGGTCACGCTCACGGTGGAGCCGACCATCACCGGCCGCAACCGGCTGACGACGGCTTTCCGATTGATTCTGGCGATCCCGCACATCATCCTCGTCGGCGGAGTCGGCTTCAGCGCCGGCCGGAATGCGGGTGCGGGCAACACCAGCCTGGGCGGCGAGACCGGGTTGCTCGGCGCCGTCGCGTGGTTTCTGGCGATCGTCAGCTGGTTCACGATCCTCTTCAGCGGGCAGCACATCATCGGCATCCGCCAGTTCACGCTGTTCTATCTGCGATGGAAGGTCCGCGCGCTCGCCTACATGATGCTGCTCGAGGATCAATATCCACCGTTCGGCGATCTTGCGTATCCCGCGGGCGTCTCGGTCGTCGATCCGGCGGGGCCGCGCGATCGATTGTCAGTCGGGTTCCGGCTCCTCCTCGCCATCCCGCATTTCATCCTGCTCGTGTTCCTGTGCATCGCGTGGTGGATCATTTCGATCGTCGCGTGGCTGATGATCCTGTTCACCGGCGAGTATCCGCGCGGACTCTACGACTTCGCCCTCGGCGTCTTCCGGTGGCTCATCCGCGTGGAGGCGTACATGCTCCTGCTGGTGGACGAGTATCCGCCGTTCTCGCTCAGCTGATTCCGGCGAACCTCTACTTCATTACCGCCAAGGTGATGACCTTGGTTTTGGACCCCAGTTGCGAGAACCACGCCACGCCGATGGCGACAGCGTCGAACTCGACACGATAGGTTCCAGCTTCGAGCGGCGGCAACTCCACACGGCAGTGAATCCGCTCTCCCGGCGCGACACCCTGCGGCGCCGCGCTCAGCGGAAACACGTCGTTCTTCAGCCGCACGGCCAGGCCGCCCGCGTCCTGCACGTGTACGCCCAGCCCAACGCCGCCGTGCGGCGCATCTGACGGAAGCCAGCGCGCCGCACCGGCATTCGTCAGCGTGACGTCGATCCCGATGGGACTGCCGGCACGGCCGTCGACTGGGCCCAGGCCATCACCCGTCGCGACCGAAATCTCGGCGGCCAGGCCGTCGCTCGACCGGCTGTCGGGGGGCTCGGCGCCGGCCTTGTATAGAAAGAAGCTCCGCACATCGCGCTGATGGACGCGCGTGGCCGTGAGCCACCGCAGGCTCGTCTGCCCTTCCGCCAGGAAATCCTCGAACTCAGCCAGCGAGACGTAGAACGGCGGTCCATTGAACACGGCCAGCTTCATGTCGCTGAAGCCGTGTTCCTGGGCGGTCCGCCACAGCGCGTGCACGTCGATATCGTTTTCGACCACGCGGTAGGTGCGCATCTCGAACTGCGACATCGGCGACCGAGAGTGCCGCGCGCCTGGCTCGGAGAATGCCGCGATGCCGCCAGGCTTCAAGACGCGCGCGAACTCGCGGATCATGCCGGAGGGGTTCGGCGCGTGATGGAGCGCGTCGAAGCTGACGATGCGATCGACGCTGCCGTCCGGAAGCGGAATCGACCGACCGTCGAATTGCACGAACTCGGGCGCCGGCCGGTCGCCGACGACGGGCAGCCTGCGGTACAGCTCGGTGGCAATATTCAGCGCCGTCGCCGACACGTCGAGGAGCACGACGCGGCAGCCCAGCTGTGTCAGCGCGCGCGAGAGCCAGCCGGTGCCGCCGCCAAAGTCGAGCACGGCATCACCAGGTCGCAGCCGCAGACCGTGCAACACCGTCGACAGATTCACCAGCAGACGCGGCGTTTCGACGATGGCGCCAAACGGCTTGGCGAGGTGGTCGTCCCAATTGCGGAGCGAGGCGAAGTATTCCTCGGCCGCGCGGTTCAGCACCTCGAGTGACGTCTCGTCGACCAATGTCTTCACGTCGATCGGCCGGTCCTCTGCACGAGGCCTGACGCGGAGCGTGGTTCCGGGAAGCGGACGGCCTCGTTCGTCGACGCCGGTAATCGATGGCAGCGGGACCTCGGCAAACACGAACGCGTTCGACAAGTCCTCTTGGTGCTGGAACACCACGTGCGCCGCCGGCGCGCCTGACTCGTCGACCTTCCTCAACACCGCGTCCATGTTGTAGATGTGCGTGGGAATCAGCGGATCGCTCCAGCGTTTGCCGCGCGCGAGGTTGATTGCCCCGTTGGCGGGCGGCGCATGCTCGCGCAGCCAGCGGGCGGCCCGGACCGCGGGCGCCGCGCCGGTCGCGAACGGGACGTGAAACACCGCGACGCCCCCGGTCGCAAGCCGTTCGAGCAGCCGGCCTATCAGCGCAAGTCCCTCGGCGGGTGACAGCCGTTGCAGCACGTGGACGCAGCAGATCAGGTCGAACTTACGCTGGGACGCAAACAGCTCGGCGGCCGACTGAAACTCTATGTGTCCCCCGCCGCGCCGTTCGGCCTCACGTGTCGCGACGCCAAGCATCGCGGGCGATCGATCGATCGCCATGATCGATCCGGGCCGAGCCGCCAGCGCAACCGCCAGCCGCCCCGGCCCGCAGCCGTACTCCAGCGTCGACATCGGCGAGAAGTGCGGCGAGATTCTGTTCTCGATGATGTGGAAGATCCAGTCGACGAGCTCGGCACCGCTGGCGAAGAACTCGTCTTCCCGCTCGGGTGTGAGATTCGCGCGGAGATATTGATCCGCCGTGAGCACCGCAAAGTACGGCTCGCGCTCGGCGAACGCGTTAAACGCCCGATCGGGCCGATCACCCACGGGCACGTTCTACCACGAAGATCAACGAGATCTCACGGGCGCTCGAACCTGACGCTCTTCCACAGCGCCGCGGCGTCATAGACGCGGCCGTCCGAGACGGTCCATCGAACGGTCCGGATGTTCTGAATGCGATCGAGCGGATTGGCGTCGAGAACGACGAGGTCCGCTCGCTTACCGCGTTCGATCGTGCCGAGCTCGGCGTCGAGCCTCATGGCGCGCGCGGGAACGCTGGTGGCCGCCTGCAAGGCTGCCATCGGCGTGAACCCGGCTTCCACATACAGTTCGATCTCCCGGTGCACGCTGTGCCCCGGAATTCCCTCATCGGTGCCCACCACGATCGGCACGCCGGCCTCGTGCAGCGCACGAACGATCCGCAGCGTGCGCTCAACACGCGCGCGCGCGCCGGCGGCGTCAATTCCCGCTGTGCCGGCGTTCGAAAACAGCCGGTTGAGGGGCGGCGGGATACGGCTCACAGCAGGCTGAAAGCTCGAGATGGGCGTCCCGGCGGCATGCCCGAGCAATTCTCCCCAGGATTGTGTGGGATCGACGACGGTGTGATGTTCCTTCAGGAACGCGACCGTGCGATCGACCTCGGGTGTTCCGGCCTCGCCACCAATCGGCAGATGTGCGATGTGATCCATGCCGGCGGCCACACCCTGCTCGATCGTCATACCGTTCGGCACGTGACCCGTCACCGTCATGCCAAGACGATGCGCCTCGGCGCAGATGGCTTCGACAACGGGGGCGGTGACCAGGCTGTAGACCTTGATCTGCTGGAATCCGGCGTCGTGGTACTTGCGCACGAGACGTGTCGCCTGCTCGACGCTTCCGCCGTCATAGACACCGAACGCGTTCGGCCCGCCGCCGTCGATCAACCCTGCGAGCAGAAGGCGCGGGCCGAGCGAGCGTTTCGACTCGACGCTCTGCTGCAGCGCCGTGATGAACTCGAACTCGTTGCCCATGTCACGAACGGTGGTCACGCCAGCCGCGAGGTAGACCGGCGCCCACTCAATCTGCGTCACATGGGTGTGCATGTCCCACAAGCCGGGGACGATCGTTTTTCCGTCCACCCGGACGACCGGGACATCCGACGGGATCGCGACGTCCTGCTGCGATCCGACTTCGGCGATGCGGCCGTCGCGGACGATGACGGTGGCGCCGGGACTGGGCGCACGACCGGTGGCGTCGACGATGGTCCCGCCGACGAGCGCGAATGCGCCGCTCTGAACAGGCGGCGCTCTCCGCGTCAGGGCCTCGAGATCGCTGAGGCGGTCGCGCGTACCGCTCGTCACGAAGTCCAGAAGCGCCGGCTCGAGATCGTCACGCACGGCCTCGAAGCTGAGACCGCCGGCGCGGGTGATGCCCGCGGCGATCGAGCCGTCATCGTCGAGCCACAGCGTCTCGCGGCCCCAGACGACCCCGTCTACGGAAAAGCGATTCAGCGCGTACGACTTCGCGCCGACCTTGATGGTCTCCCGCCCACGCGCCTCGATGATCACCTCGTTGAACTGGTCGCCTGAGAGCGCCGGTACGGTCGCGAGTACTCGCGGCTTGCCATGCGTCTGCCAGTAGCGAAGCAACAGCATCTGCGCCGAAAACGGCGCGTAGCCGTCAACAGTATAGAAAGTCTTCGGCAGGGTGACGGCCGCCTCGTGACCGTCAGCACGAACCCTCGCCCGAGCGCCGTCGATTGCGATGTCCGAGTCGACGTTGACGAAGCGGTACGTCCTGCCTTTCGCGCTGAAGTGCACGGGCGTCAGATCGGGTTTCGTGCGAAGCGTCGCCGCCAGTTGCACGCGGCCGCCACGGTCGGTGAAATCGAAGTCGGATGTCAGCTGCAGGAACTCGCCGTCACGATCGAGCGTGTAGCGCTCGATTCCGATCGGCTTCTGCACATAGTGGAGTCGAAGGATCCCGTGCTCGATCGTCGAGGGCGGTTGCGCAGCCGAAACGACCGATGACACGAGCGCGAAGGCGAGCAGGATGCGCACGGCGAATGATCGCACGTCCTGCCTCCTGATGCTCGCCTCCTGCCTGTTGCGAACGCGCTACTTCGTGACCGTCGTCTGACACATCGGTCCGGGGCACACCGCGTACGCGATCCCGCCGTTCGCGGTGCAGGCCTCCGCTCGAGTCGGCGCCCAACTCCACGACGCGTCGTTGCAACGCGCGGTGGCGCTTGCGCCGCTGGCATCCTTGGGCGGCGTCGGAAACAGCAGCACGCTGACGCTTTGATCGTGATCGAGCGTGAGATTCGTCAGCCGCCAGAGCAGGTAGCCGTCCTTCGTCGCTTCAGCGCCGATCAACCCCGGATGCAGATCCGACAGCCGGAACATGCCGAAGCTGTCCGACATCGTGGACTTGCCCGTGTCAGGCCCCTGCACGAGGGTAATCGTCACACCGTCCAGCGGACGCGGCGTCGGCGGCGTTTCCGTCGCGGAGCCGATCAGCACGAGCGTACCGGGCTGCGGAGCCGACAGCGTCAGGCCGAGCGTGCCAGTCATCTCCTGATAGGTCGCGCGGACGTCGACGTGGCCCGAACGAAGGACGGTCAGCATGCCGGTCGACGAAATCGTCGCGAGATTCGGATCCGACACGTCCCACCGTGATGTCGCCGTCACGTCCTGCGAGGCTCCGTCGCTCAGCTCGGCTCTGGCCGTCATCTGAACAGCGCTGGCGGACGCGGTCGAACTCGTCACCACGATCGCGCGAACGGTCGCTGGAGGCGTCGTGGGCGCTGTCGGATTGCTGGATTTGCTGTCTCCACACGCCGTCGCGATGGCAGCGGCTATGAACGAAACACAGAAGCTTCCGCGTTTCATGAACGTGCTCCTTCATTCGTCCGGCCGATGTCGAGCCGGCTGATGGGTCGATTCGAGCAAGCGTGGTGCCACGGTGAACGTGATGCGACGTAAGGGGTTAGCGTTTGTGACGGTCTTGCGGATGGGGCGAGCGGACGCGGGACGTGGATGAGGTATTACGCGAACTACCCAGAAACGGAACGTCGGCTACTCACTCATCATTTCACTGACATGCCGGCGCCGATGATGATGAGCGTCGTCCGTGGGCTTCCGGGATGCCCGAGATACGGCGTTCCAGGGCTGATGACGTAAAAGCGAAAATCAAAACTGAATGCGAGATGCGGCTTCACGAACCAGCGCGCGCCGCCTCCGTAGTTCAACGTCTTCAGACCCTCGGTGTCGGACGGAAACGGTTCGTCGCGCCCGTCAGGAATGAGCGACCACTGCGACACGCCGAGCCCGCCACTCAGATAGCTCCAGCCGCGTCCAGATCCGAAGTTGAACGAAATCTGCGGCGCGGCCGACAAGAATTTCTCCTGGGAGGCGCGCACACCGACGGTCCCTTCCGCCGGGGTCTCGCTGGCACGGTTCGCCGTCACTTCTCCGCCGATGCCAAAGGTGATGGCGCGCCATTTCACGGGATAGAAAGTGACCGCGGAGTGAAGCCCGAGGCCACGGCCCGGCAGTTCAGCGAGCGTCATGTCGCGGCTGTCGGCGAGCGCCTGATCGCTCGGAAACCGGGGCAGCGTCACGTGCACGTCGAACGCGACGAGCGGAATCCGCGGCGGCGGCTCCTGTGCGCGCGCCTGAACGGCACCGGCAGAAACGATGAAAAGGATGGCAAGTGGGCGGGAACACTTCAGCCGGACGAGGCGCATGCGCGTCGGCACATTGTACTCGTCATTCACGCTCCCTTCCGTTGGGGCCGAGACGTGCGCGAAGCCGCGCCTGCAGATCGGCGATCACCACGAGACGTGAGATTTCACGGGTCCGGCGCGCCTCACGATCGGACGCCGCGCACACGCTGTCGGCGATCGCACGCCCGCCGGCGTCGAAGCACGAATGACCGGGGCCGCGCGCGAAATAAAACTTGCTGCGATCGATCCACTCTCCGAACGGCCGAACGACAGGGCCGGCCGCCGTCGGGGCGAGAAGATTGCGACCCACGTACGGCAGGCCGGCTGCGTCGATCCCGAGAAGCGCGAGCAGCGTCGGCGCCAGGTCGGTTTGTCCGCCGGTACGTCGCGCACGCCCACCAGATCGCCCGCGCGGAGAGCGCCGGTGGAGGCTTTCGGAACGCGCACGAAGAGAGGCACGCGGTCGTTGGCCGCCCACGCGGCTTCGCCGTCACGGAGTCCCATCGCGTGTGCCAATGACGCGTCTCGCGCAAAACCTGCGTCGTGGTCACCGAAGATGACGACCACGCTCGTGTCGAGCAACCCGTCCGCGGCCAGTCCCCGCATGAACGCATCGAGGGCATCGTCGAAGAAGTGCATCGAATGCAGGTAGTTTCCGAACGATGTGCCTTCGAATGCTGCCAGGTCGAGAATCTTGTGACGCGCGGGGAAATCGTCGAACGGATGATGCAGCGACAGGGTGATCAGCCAGGCGGCAAACGGCTGCCGCTGCTGCTCGAGCCTCGGCAGCATCTGCTTCAGGAAATCGCGGTCGTTCAGCCCCCAGCCGATCTGATCCGTGAGCGCGAAATCTGGTTCAAAGAGACTCTGCTCGAACCCGTACGCCGGGTGCATCACGCGCCGGTTCCAGAATCCGGGTTCGAACGGCACAGCCGACAGCGTGCTGTAGTGCTGCTCGACGAGGATGCGCGGCAGGGCGGTGTAATGGTGTCCGGGATATCGGAACGCGACCGCGCCGTGGTCGAGCGGCAAAAGCGACGTCATCGTCGTGAACTCGGCGTCGGATGTCCGGCCCTCGTTCGTCTCGTCAGTGACGTCCGTGAACCGCAGGCTCTCGTCGACCCACCGTTTCAGGTGCGGCATCACCTCCTGCGTACCAACGCGAAAATCGACGACGAAGTCCTGCAGCGACTCGACCTGCACCACGATCAGGTTGCGGCCGCGCGCCACGCCGAACGCCGGCGAGGCGGGGCCGGAGCGCATGGGCGCCCGCGCGACGAACCAATCCAGCGCGTCGCGCACCTCGCCGTCAGTGGCCTCGCGACGAAGCCAGGTGGAGCGAACGTAGTTCCAGCCGTCGTACGCGTGAAATCCGAACAGGCCCAGCTGCTCGACGACCAAGCGGTCCCGAAACATCTGGTCGAGCGTGCTCGACGTGGTGGTTCGCGGCAGTCCCATTGCGACTGCCGTCAGGCCAAGGAGGCCGGCAACACCCAGGCTTCGGGCAGCGCGATAGAGGAAACCCGGCGTGTGCGACGTCGATCTGGCGACGCGCATCGCGAGCCAGATCGCAAACGGACAGTCGATGACGATCCACAGGAGCGCGGGCGACAAGAGACTACGGATCGAGGACCAGACCCGGCCCGTCTGCCCGATCGCCAGGAGCGCGGGAGCCGACAGCACGTCGCCGAAGAACCGGTAGTACACGATGTCGCTCAGGACGAGCAGCGATCCCACGATGCCGACGACCGCGAGCGTCCAGGCGCGGACGCGCCGCGGCAGCAGCACGAACGCGAGCGTCGGCGGCAGCGCCGCCGCCATGATCAACAGCCAGTAGCCGATGGGCGTGGGTTCGAGCAACGCCTCGTGCACCACCAGCAGAGGCTTGCAGAGAAGTGCGGTCAGACACCACGCGACGTCCGCGGTCGCGCCGAAGCGACTGTCAGGGCGGCGCGCAGCGCGCAGCCCCAGCAGTACCGACCAGCAGCGAAATCGGCGCCGCGATCCACGCGAGGGGTGGAAGCACCAGGGCGAGCGTTCGTGGCTGTCTGGGCGCGCCTTGTGCGAACCACGTCACGTCCTCCTCCACCATGTCCCATTGCAACCAGTAGAGACCGGGCCATGATGGCGGCAGCAGGCGGCCCTGGACGACGACGTGCGCCCCGGGGACCGTGCGCTCCGGAAGATCGGTTCTGATGCCGTTGTGATAGGGCACGTCCCATCGGGATCGTGTCGGCGTCTCGCGTGGCACCAGCCACAGCCAGTGATAGGAAAAATGAATGCGCGCCGGATCCCAATCACGCTCGCCGGTATTGATGATCGTGACCGGGATGGCGACTTCGCGCCTGGTCTCGAGGACGCGCGGCGGGGAACCCTGGAGTTCGAACGCCAGTGGGTACGGCGGAGGAGGAATCTTACGGCAGGATAGAGCGGCGCTCGCGCCAGCGAGCAGCGTGACCGCGACGAGGATTCTCGCGAGGCGGCTTTCGGATGAGGTAATCGAGCGGCTCAATCGACCAATCGGCCACCAGATTACCAAATTACCAAACTACCAAATTACCAAACTACTAAATTACCAAATTACCAAATTCAGTGTGCCCCGTCCTCCTTCGAGAGCGGCTTGACGAACGCGCTGCGGCGCGGCGGCGGCATCGGCGAGTTCGCCCCCTTCACCGAACGCCAGATGATCTCGTTCAACAGGACTTCGGGCGTCCGGTCCTCCTCGACGAAATTCATCTCGAGCGACGCGATCGCCCCGAATGCCGACGCGAGGTTCTTCTCGTCCATCGGGACGCGAGGCGTCAAACGCTGGTAGACATTGAGGCTCGGCGTACCGGTGAATGCATTGAAGAGGGGCGTCGCGGCCGCGTCGTACTGGCTCATCGGCTCGATACCCAGGATGAGCTCGATCGTACGAAGCACGCCCGACGTCGTGTAGAACGTGTGATCGACGAACGACCGTTTTGCGAACGGACTGGCCACGAGCAGCACCGATCGGTGCGAATCCACGTGGTCTGGGCCGCTCTGCGCATCGTCTTCCACCACGAAAATGGCCGAGTCCTTCCAGTACGCGCTGTTCGACACGGCTTCGACGATGCGGCCGAGGCCGAGGTCGTTGTCGGCGACCATCACCCGGGGCGTGGGCGCGCCGGGGACCGTGCCCTTCGTGTGGTCGTTCGGCAGATGGATGACCGACAGCTGCGGCAGATTCCCGTTGCGTTCGAAATCACGGAACTCGGCGAGCCAGTTGTCCACTCGCTTGGCGTCGGAGATGTCCAGATCGAAGCCCGCGTACGTCGGAGCCGCGAGGCCCTTGAGCCCGGGAACGTTCCCCACCGCGACGACATCGCCGGACGACGTTTTCGACACGTTGTCGACGAACTCGCCGTAGCTGCGCACACTGACGTTGGCGCGAAGCGCGTAGTCCCAGATGTAACCGCGCTCGGGCGATGACAGGTTGCCGAACGGATTGCGCATCGACCCGCCGCCCTCGCCGAGGTACAAACCGCCGCGGTTGGCGTACATCGTCTGCCAGAGTTTCTGCACGACGTCGGTCGCATAGGCTGCCGTCGAATACGCGTGCCCGTCGTAACTGACGTCGGCGTCGACGTAGAAGTTGTCGAACAGGACGAAATTCTGTGCGAGCGCGTGGGCGTTTGGCGTGGAGTCCTTGCCGAACAACGCCAGTTTGGGATCGCCGTTGCCTTCAGCGACGTCGCCCAGGATCTGATCGTACGTGCGGTTCTCGCGAATGATGTAGAACACGTGTTTGATCGGAGAGCTCGCGCCGACGACTCGCGGAATCGGCGAGCCGATCGGAATGTTCGGCGGCGTCAGCCGGATCGTGTCCTTGTACGGAATGAGGCTGTACGTCCGGCGCGTGAGATCGGCCAGCGAGACGCGATCGGGCGGCGAGACGATGGAGATCATGCCGGCCAGCCGCCTCTCCATCCCGCCGGTGAGCGGGTTTGCCGCCGGCGACATCCCCTTCCCGCTCAGCACGAGCAACTGCCGGCCGTCGCGGGAGTAGGTCACGCCGGTCGGATACCAACCGGTCGGAAAGAAGCCCTCGACGAAGCTGTGCGCGATGTTGCTGACGTTGACGACTGCGACCGCATTCATGTCCGCAACCGCGACGTTCAAGGTATTGCCGTCCGGCGACAACGTCAGGGCGTTCGGCGTCGTCGTCCGGGGCGCGTCGGGGAACAGCGCGGTCGAGATTTCCTCGAGCGATTCGCCCGAGAAGGTGCTGAAGACGTTGACGACGCCGCTGTTCGCGCTGGCGACGAAGAGCCGCTTGCCGTCGGGCGACACCGCCATCGCGCTCGGATGCTCGCCCGTGTCGAACGCCAGCACATCCATCAGCGAATCACTGGTGTACGACCGGACCTGGCGCCCGCCCCACAGCGACACGAAGACCGTCCGGCCATCTGGCGAAACCGCGCAGGCGTACGGCTCGGCCGGCAACTTCACCGTCTGCGTCACCTGACCGGTGGCGACGTCGATCGCCGAGAGCGTCATCGCAAAGACGCGCGTCGCGTAGAGCGTGCGGCCGCTCGGGCTGATGGCCAGTCCACCGGCGAACGTCTCGCCTGTGACCGCGGGCAGGCTGAACGTGCGCGCTTTGGTCAGCGATCCGTCAACGTACGTGAATTCCTGAACGTTGTTCTGGCCGGCGCCGGCCGAATAGAGCTTGCTGCCGTCGGGATGCCACGCCAGGCCGAGCCATGCGCTGTCGAGGGCGACGGTGTTCTTGACGGTCCACTTGGCGAGATCGACGATCGTGAACGACGGTTTGGCGATTCCGTCGCTGGTGACGATCGCGTACTTGCCGTCGGGAGTCGTGACGACGTTGAGCGGCATCGGGCCGGTGAACAGATGACGCCCGGTCGGCGACAGCTTCCAACCGTTCGGGAGCAGCAACGTCCCGTCGGCTTGTGCGCCCGGGAGCACGGTGGCGGTTTGCGACAGCGTCTGCGCCCGCGCGACGGCCCAACATGAACAAAGTACCGATGACAAAAAGCGCAGCGCACCCGAGGGTCAGTCTGCGGATCGTAGCCAGGAGCACGATCCTGTGGACCATTAAGGGACTCTTTAAATTGTCGAGTTAGTGGCGATAACGTATCAAAGGGTCGCATACATTTCAACTTCTATTCCAGAACCGGACAATTTCATGAAATCGCTACACAGACTCGTGCTGACACTTTTCGTGCTGAGCTCAGTGCTGGCCGCGCAGGGACGACCGCGAAGCCGCGACCTCGGCATTGCGCCGGGCGTGTACAGCCCCGGGCCGCTCAACGCGATCACCGATGTGGACGGCGTCCGCGTCGGCCACACGACCCTCAACGTCGGCGATCGTGTGCGCACAGGCGTCACTGCAGTCATTCCCCATGCGGGAAACGTGTTTCAGGACAAGGTCGCGGGCGCGGTCTTCGTTGGCAACGCGTTCGGCAAGCTCGCCGGATCGACCCAGGTCAACGAACTGGGAACGATCGAAACGCCGATCGTGCTGACCAACACGCTGAGCGTCGGCACGGCCATGGACGCCGTCGTGCGCTACACGATTAATCAGCCTGGGAACGAACAAGTGCGGTCCGTGAACGCGATCATCGGGGAGACAAATGACGGCGGGCTGAATGACATCCGCGGACTGCACGTCACGACCGATCACGTGCTCGACGCCATCCGCCGGGCCACCACCGGGCCAGTCGCCGAAGGCGCGGTCGGCGCGGGCACAGGAACGATTTGTTACGGCTGGAAGGGCGGCATCGGGACGTCGTCGAGGCGGGTGCCGGCCCAGACCGGGTCGACGCGGACGTTCACTCTCGGTGTGCTCGCGCAAACCAATTTCGGCGGCAACCTCACGATTGCGGGCGTGCCGGTTTTCAAGTTCCTGCAGCCTCCTGATCGTCGCGCGGCTGTGCCTGAGCGGCTCGGGAGAGACGCGGCCTCTGTCGACGCACAGCGGGGCGTCGGGGTCCCCGCGGAGCGAGTCCGGGAGGATACGGCTCCCGGAGCAAGTCACGACGGTTCGTGCATGCTCGTCGTGGCGACTGACGCACCGTTCGACGCGCGTGATTTGCGACGACTCGCGGCGCGGGCCGTCTTCGGGCTCGGCCGCACCGGCTCTGCGTTCAGCAACGGCAGCGGCGATTTCGCCATCGCGTTCTCCACGTCGCCCGACATGCGCGCGCGTTTCAACGATGGCTCCGTGCGCGCGCGTCAAATTCTTCCACCGGACGCCACGTCTCCGTTTTTCGAGGCGGTCCTCGAAGCGACTGAAGAGGCCGTCTACAACTCGCTGTTCCAGGCGACGACCGTACGCTCGGCGATCGGCACGGCCGAGGCGATTCCGATCGATCGCGTGCGCGATCTGCTGAAGAAGTGACCGACGGCCGGGGCGGCCGCGGCATTGACCTTCACCGACTCGGCCGACTACGATCCGCGGTGCCGTGTCGATGACCGTGTCCCGACAGATTCCGCTCGCCGCCGTCCGCGATGCGGCGCGCACGATCTATCGCGCGGCTGTCCGGACACCGCTCGTGCGCGTCTACCTCGAGCCGCCGGCGCCCGAACTGTATCTGAAGCTCGAAGTCCTCCAGCCGATCGGTTCGTTCAAGATTCGAGGCGCCTACAACACCGTCCGTCAGCTGACCAGCGACGAACTCAAGGACGGCGTCTGGACCGTCAGCGCCGGCAACGCCGCGCAGGGCGTCGGTTTTGCGGCGCGCGAAGTCGGCGCGCGATGTTCCGTCATGGTGATGGACACGGCGCCCGACACAAAAATCCGCGCCATCGAGCGTCTCGGTGTGTCCATCGTGCGCGCCACGTACGACGAGTGCTGGCGGACGGTCGAAACGCACGCTTCCGATCGGATGAGCGGGCACTTCGTCCATCCGTTCGACGACGATCGATTCATTGCCGGCAACGGGACAGCCGCCCTCGAAATCTTCGAGGACCTGCCCGACGTGGAGGCGATCGTCGCGCCGCTCGGCGGCGGCGGCTTGCTCGCGGGCATTGCCGCCGTGGCGCGCGAGCTGAAGCCGTCGACCCGCGTGTACGCCGCGGAGCCGGAGACCGCGGCGCCGCTGGCGACGTCGCTCGCCGCGAACCGGCCGACGTACTTCGAGGGCTGGCGCGCGTCGTTCGTGGACGGCGCCGGCGGCAAGTCCGTGCTCACGAGCATGTGGCCGCTGCTCGCCCCCCTGGCCGGGTCGATCGTCGTCTCGCTGGATGACGTGGCCCGCGGCATGAAACTCGTCGCGGAGCGGACGCACGTGATCGCCGAAGGCGCGGCGGGCTGCGCCATTGCCGCTGCGCTGAGCGGCCGGGCGGGCACGGGCAAGGTCGTCGCGGTCGTGTCGGGCGGCAACATCGACCTGACGACATTCGCGTCGCTCGTCGGCGCGTGCGCGTAGCTGATGACTCGTTACACCGGCCGCCCCCCGCTCCCCGAACGCATCAACGGCCTCGAAGAGCTCGCCGTTGACCTCTGGTGGAGCTGGCATCGTGACGGACGCCTCGTGTTCCGCAAGCTCGATCTGACCGTCTGGCGGGCGACCGCCCACAACCCGGTCCGCATGCTCTGGCTCGTGAGCCCGGAGCGGCTCGACGCCGCGGCCGCGGACCCGGACTTCCTGGCGATTTACGATCGCGCGATCGCCGCGCTCCACGACAACCGCGACGCGCGTAATACCTGGTGGACCCGCCAGTTTCCACAGCTCGGCGGACAGACGATCGCATACTTCTCGGCCGAGTTCGCGCTGCACCAGTCGCTGCCGATTTACGCCGGCGGACTCGGGGTCCTCGCGGGCGACCACTGCAAGGAAGCCGCGGATCTCGGCGTTCCGCTCGTGGGCGTCGGGTTCATGTATCCGCAAGGTTATTTTCATCAGCACATCTCGGCGGAAGGCTGGCAGGAGGAAAGCTACGAGCGCCTGAACTGGGCGGATGCCGCCATCGAGGCGGCCACGACGCCCGACGGCAAGCCGTGCGTTACCGCCGTGCCGCTCGGCGACCGGTCCGTGCTCGTGGCGGTCTGGCGCGTGCAGGTGGGCCGCGTGACGCTCTTCATGCTCGACACGGATCTCGAGGAAAACGCGCCGTGGGATCGGGACCTGTCAGCGCGGCTGTACGGTGGAGATCGCGAGACGCGCATCCAGCAGGAGATCATCCTGGGCATTGGCGGCGTGCGGGCACTCAAGGCGCTCGGCATGGAGCCCGGTGTCTTTCATCTGAACGAAGGTCATGCCGGCTTCGTCGTCCTCCAGCGCATCCGCGATCTGCTCGAGAGCGGCGTGTCGTTCGAGGATGCACTCGAGGACATTCGCGCCACCACGATCTTCACGACGCACACGCCGGTCGCGGCGGGCCACGATGCCTTTCCATTCCACCTCGTCGAGAAGCACCTCGCGAGCGCGTGGGGCACGCTCGGCGCGCACCGCGATCGCTTTCTCGCCCTCGGTGCCTACGACAACGGGAGCGGCTTGCAGTTCAACATGACGGCGCTCGCGATTCGATCGGCCGGCGCCACCAACGGCGTCAGCCGGATGCACGGTCAGGTGACGCGACGGATGTTCGCGTCCATGTGGCCCGACATCGCTGAAGCGGACCGGCCCGTCCGCTCGGTGACCAACGGTGTCCACGTCCCGACCTGGATCGCTCCCGACCTTGCCGATCTGTTCACGACGTATCTCGGTGGGGACTGGATCGATCGCCACGACGACCCGGCGATGTGGAACGCCGTGCTCGACATCCCCGACGCGCACCTCTGGGCGGTGCGGCAGTCGCTTCGGCGGTTCCTGTTTTCTTTCGTGCGCGAGCGTGCCCGTCAGCGCTGGATCGAGGAACACGTCGGCATACCGCGCGTCGTCGCGGCAGGGACCCTCCTCGACCCAGACGCGCTGACGCTCGGGTTTGCCCGGCGCTTCACCGGATACAAACGCGCCGAACTCGTCTTCCGAGACGCCGAGCGGCTGGCACGAATTCTCAACGCACGCGGACGGCCCGTCCAGATCATCTTCGCGGGCAAAGCGCATCCCGCCGACGACATCGGCAAACACAACCTGCAGCGGGTGTACAAACGCGCGCTCGATCCGCTCTTCGGGGGACGTGTGGCGTTCGTCGACGACTACGATCTGCACGTGGCCCACTACCTCGCGCAGGGCTGTGATGTCTGGCTGAACAATCCGCGCAAGCCGATGGAAGCCAGCGGGACCAGCGGGATGAAGGCCGCGATCAACGGCGTGCCCCATCTGAGCATCGCGGACGGCTGGTGGGCCGAGGGCTTCGCTGGCTCGAACGGATGGACGATCGACGGCGGCCAGGCCGACAACGACGAGGCCATGGATGCCGCAGATTCGGACGCGCTCTATCGACTGCTCGAGGAGCAGGTCGTGCCCGCCTTTTACGATCGCGATGCCGCGAACGTTCCACACCGCTGGATGGCGATCGTGAAAGAGGCCATCCGCACGGTCGCGCCGCAGTTTTCAGCGCGGCGAATGGTGAAGGAATACGTGGAGCGGATGTACGTCCCGGCCCTCGAGAGGCGCACGAGCAAGTCTCAAGTCTGAAGGTTGCGCAGCGCCGCGTGCGACGGCCATTCCATAGTGCTAGACTTCATCATATGTCACGGAAGTCGGTCGTCAAGTCGCGGTGCGCGTTGTGCGGCGCCAAGGAGGTTTCGGAGCCTCGCGGCGAGGAGAAGTACTGCCGTGACTGCTGGGACAAGAAGATCGCGGTTGAGGAAATCGTCGCGCGCGAATTCGCGCTGAAGCGTTACATCCGCGCCCACAGCGCGGAGAAGTATCTGATCTACCACTCCACGCTCAAGCGGCCGTGCGGACAGCTGATCGTCGTTGACGATGGCTACGATCTCTTCTTGACGCTGATGTTGTATCCCAACTTCGTGTGGGACGACCCGGCCTACCACCTCGAAGGCGATCCCGAGGGGCGGCTGTTCTCCGAGATCCTGGTGGACGTGGTCGCCGCCGAAGTCATCGAGCCCTGGGGCGGCGGGAAGTGGCACATGGAAATTTTCCGGTCGGTGAATCCGGAACCCGAGGACTGGAACGGCGAAATGTAACCCCCGACGCCGGTGGTATACTCTGCGCCGTTTTGATTCACCGCAGTTCGCTATTCCCGGGAGGAACGATTCTATGAAAGTCCATATCGCCGCGGCCGTGGCGCTGGTCGGCGCGAGCCTCGTGACGGCGAGCGTGTCGGCCCAGACGGGCCAGGCTCCCCCCACCGGCGGCGCCGCCGATGACCCCGATTCTGGCCGGCAAGAAAATCACCCCGCCCATCCGCGGTCAGGCCGAGATCGACATCGTGAAGGCGCCGACCAAGCGCGAGGGCACAACCCTCGTCACCAAGATTCAGGTGAAGAACGTGTCCGCCGCTCCCATCGCGCGCGTGCGTGTCGTGGAAACGTGGTACGACAAATCGGGCGGGACGATTCCAGGCGGCGAGGCGGTCATCAACGGTCTGCTGCAACCGAACGAAGTGCAGGCCCTGGAGATTCGCACGCCGGTCAACCTGAGCATGTCCACCAGCCAGCTGGCGTTCAGCCACGCGAACGGAACGATCAAGGCGAAGGCCGTCAAGTCGTTCGACCCCGCGGCCGAAAAGGCCACGCCAGCGCCCGCGGCGAAGCCAGCTTCGAAGAAGAAGTGAGAATGAGGAATTGAAGGAAGCGCGACTCCATCCCTTCCTTCAATTCTCCTTCCGTCAATCAATCTGCCTTCTGCAGTCTTCCATCTGCAAGACGCCGGTCCTACTGGCCTTTCTCGAACCTGACGTCACCGCCGCGCTTCGCAACGGCGACGATGTGATACGGAAACGTCAGGACCTGCGCGGTCATCGCGCCCGGACGCGGTGACGTTTCGCTGTACGTGACGACGAGCGACCCGTCGCGCTCTGCGACGGATCCGATCGTCACGCTGTAGCCGCCCGTCGGACGATTGCCCATGAACACACCGAGCACCATCTCTTTGTCGAAATCGACGCGCGGCGCGGGCTTGTCGAAGGTGTGCGTTTTCCAGAAAGCCGTCCACTCCTCGGACGAGCGGACGACGACCTGCCGGGCCGAGTCGATGTTGCTCTGCGACCCTCTCTCGACCGTGCGAAATGGCGGCGTCGCAGGAGTCGCCGCCTGGCTCATCGCCTGCACCCGGGCACCGGCAGGCATCGACGGAGCAACGGTCGATGCCGAGAGCAGGAACGCTCCGGCACGAACCCATCGAACTGCGGCATTGGCTGTCCCCATGCGACCGGCTTACCGTGACGGCACGAGCGGCGGCGTCACGACGAGCCGGATCTGTCGCTCTGACGCGGGGGCCGATCCAACCCTCGACTTGGCGGACACCGTCAGCACGTAGTTGCCCGGTGCGATGTCCTTGAGCGGCACCTTCGACGTGAAGCCGTAACCGCCGGTCTTGCCACCCAGGTCCGTCGAGTCGCGGGTCTCGTCGTTCTTGAAGAGCACGCGTCCTTCGTCGGTCGCGATCGTCGTCGTGATGTCCACTTTGTGCGGCGTGTTGCCGGCCGTGTCGTACACCTCGGCGAAGAGTGCGACTTCGTCGTTCTGGGGGAACGCACGCGCGGCGACCGGTGGACCGGGCAGCACAGGTTTCAGCTGGTCGTCAGCTTTCGCGGTCGGCATCGCCGCCGCCATCGGCGACGTCATCACGAGGCCGCTGATGCCGAACGGTGCCTTGGCGTAGTCAGGGACCTCGAGATCGTAGAGCACCGATCCGACGTTGCCGCCGGCCGAGTCGTGTGCCGCGACGCGGAGCGAGTAACGTCCGGGCGGTAAATCGATCCGATTCAGGACGCGCAGGCCGGTGCTCTCGATCCGCTCCCGGGTCGGCTGCTTCAGATTCCCGAGCGAGACCGTGTCCGTGTTACCGCCCTTGATCTTGCCGTTTCGGTCGATCGCGAGGTACGACAGCTGAATGACGTCGTTCGGCGCCAGCTTCAGATCCTTGCCGCGCATCTCGATGCCGAGCAGCACCGATGCGTTCGGCGCGGCGCCCTTGAACGGCGCGGCGAACACGTGCATCGTCAGCCCGCTGACGGGCAGAGGACTGTCTACCGCCTCTCGAATCTCGGGCGTCCGAATGTCCTTGGCGTTGGTCTTCGGCGGATCCGCCTTCTTCGGCGTCACGTACCCCTTGCGCGCGCGAACCGTGACGCCAGGGCGCGTGACGCGCACATCGATCTTGTGGACGCGGCCCGGCTTCGCGTCCGGCGGATAGTACGCGAGGACGTAGTAGGTACTGTTGTCCCGGACGATGCGATCGAAGGACGTCGTGAAGTCGTTCCGGTTCACGACGGCGAAGCCGCCGGTTTCTTCCGACAGCGTCCGCAGACTGTCCTGCGCCAGCCGGATTTCGTTGTAGATCGAGCTCTGGCCGATGCCGAGCGACGTGTCGTCCGGGAACGCGCCGAGCTCGATGGTCTCGTCGCCGAGGTCCGTCAGCCCGCGCGGGTCGATGCCGTAAATCGCGACGTTCGATCGCGTCGCCGACGCGATCGTGTCGCGCGTCTCGTCGAGGATCATCGTGGCGCTACCGTGGTTCGACCCGGCCCCGGGAATCAGATCGTTGATGTCGTAGTCGATGCCTTCGCTGAAGAACAGAATCGCCTTGCGGCGTCCGCGAACCGCGGCAAACCAGTCGGCCACATTCTTCAGCGTGATGAGCGAGTTCCGCGCATTGAACGCGCGCTCGGCATCGTCCGGATCGTTCAGGGGATCGCCCTGCTGGCGGAGTCCCTGGCTGTTGTAGTACTCCCGTGACTTGTTGATCGTCGCCGACCCGAGCTTCTGGCCCATCGTCTTGTCGATCGCGGCGAGGAGCAGACGCTTGTTGTTGGTGAATTCCTGCGACGCATCGGTCGACCCGGCCGTGTGCACGATGGCCATCAGATCGTTGGCGCCGAACCGTCGTTCGATGAACTGACGCGCGACGGTCTTGGTCCGAATCGTCCGTCCGGGGTTCGTATGGAGATCATCGATCACCATGACGTACACGCGCCCGTCGAAAGGCGTTTCGTTGGTCCGGACGTCGGGCTCGAGGGGTCGCGGATCCACGAGCGACCGGTCCGCGCGCTCGATCGGGATGTCGACCTGCGTGAACGCGCTGACGGTTTGCGCCTTGCCGTCCTCCAGGACCTGAAAGTCTTCCTTCTTCAAGTCCTTGACGAGGTTTCCCTGCTGGTCGGTGACCACGGCGTCGACCTCGACATAGTCGACGCGAAGTCTGAAGGTCGGTTGCTGCGTCTGCGGCGACGGTGGCGGGGGCGCCTGCCCGGCGCTGAGGGCGACCGCGGCGATCACAAACACCACGAACGCCGTCAGTTGTACGACTTTTTTCATGGGTCACTCTCGTAGCGATTATATCGTCCCGGCTATACTTGACGGATGGCCGTGTCGCACGCTCCCTCGGCTCCGGCCGTTCAGGCGCAGGCCCCCGACTGGACCGCGTTCATCAAGGACGTTCAGGGCGCCCTGAAGGCCGACGGCCTCGACGGCTGGCTGCTCTACGACTTCCGGGGGTCGAACGCCATCGCTGCGGAGATCACAGCTGTAGCCCGGCAGGGCGGGCACCTGGCCACCCGGCGCTGGTATTACCTCATCCCCGCGACTGGCGAACCCCGCGGGCTCGTCCATGCGATCGAGCGACACTCCCTGGCGCACCTCCCCGGGTCGATGACGCGGTACGCCGGTCGGGATCAGCTCGAAGCTGGGCTGCGCGGCCTCGTGAGCGGCATCCGCCGGCTCGCGATGGAATACTCTCCCGACTGCGCAATCCCGTACGTGTCGCGCGTGGATGGTGGCACGATCGAGCTTGTGCGAAAGCTGGGGCCCGACGTCGTGTCGTCGGGAGACCTGGTCCAGCGCTTTTCGACGATCTGGGACGCCGAGGCCGTGGCGACGCACCGCGCGGCGTCCGATAAGCTGTATCGTGTCAAAGACCGCGCGTTCGACGCGGTGTCCCGCCGTCTGCGTGACGGCGTGGCCACGACCGAATACGACATCCAGCAGCTGATGGTGGGGTGGTTTCGGGAAGAGGGCCTCGTCGCGGACGCGGACCCGAACGTGTCGGTTGCAGCCAACGCCGGCGACCCGCACTACCAGGCGACCGCGACGAATCACCGCGCGATTCGGTCCGACGACATTGTCCTCCTCGATCTGTGGGGCAAGCTGCCGACGCCCGGCGCGGTCTACGCTGATATCACGTGGATGGGGTACACCGGTCCGCGAGTGCCCGAGCGCTTTTTGAAGGCGTTCGCCGCCGTGCGCGGTGCGCGCGATGCGGCGGTCACGCTCGTTCAGACAGCCGCTCGGTCCGGCCGCGAACTGCGCGGGTGGGAAGTCGATCGCGCCGCGTCGACCGTTCTGCGCGAGTCCGGGTACGCGGACCAGATCCTTCACCGGACCGGTCACAACCTCGGCGAATCGGTCCACGGCAACGGCGTCAACATGGACGACTACGAGACGCACGATGACCGACGGCTGCTGCCAGGTACCGGTTTTACGATCGAGCCCGGGGTCTACTTCGATGACTTCGGCGTTCGCACCGAGATCAACATGATTGTCACCGCCGACGACGCGGTGGTGACGGGGCCCCTTCAGTCGGATTTCGTGACACTGCTTTAACCGCGGGCCATTGAGGCCCGGCTGTGAGCGGGCCGTTTGGACCCGCACCGTAAGTCAGGCCGGAAGATCCGGCCGGAGGTCGCTACGATGTCCACGCGCAAGACCACGATCTTCTATGTGCTGCTCGCCATGACGGCATCCCTGTTCGTCGGGATGATCATCGCGTCGCGGCTCGACCTGGCGCCTTCGTCGGCGGCGCAGACGATCGCCGTGCCGGCGATGAACAGTGCGCCGGTCACGGGCGCGCTGGGCGTCGACACCTTCCGCAACATCGCGAAGGCGGCATCGCCCACCGTCGTCAACATCCGCACGACGATGACGGCGAAGGGCCAGGACCTCACCGAGTTCTTCGGAGGCGGCACGCCGGACGACTTGTTTCACCGGTTCTTCGGCAATCCCAACCAGCAAGACGATGACCGGCAGCAGCAGGGCGGCGGCCGCGGGCGTCGTCAGCAGCGGCAGCCGAAGTCGCAGGCGTCGGGGACCGGCTTCATCATCAGCAAAGACGGGTTCATCCTCACGAACAACCACGTGGTCGACGATGCGACGAAGATCGAAGTCGGGTTGTACGGCGACGAGCCGGACGTGACGTACCAGGCGAAGGTCATCGGCGCCGATCCGCTCACCGACAGCGCGCTCATCCAGCTCACGGAGATGCCGAAGACACCGCTGCCCGAAGCCAAGTTCGGCGACTCGTCGCAGATGGCCGCAGGCGACTGGGTCGTCGCCATCGGCAACCCGTTCAACTACGCGCACACTGTCACGGTCGGCGTCATCAGCGCCGCGAAGCGCGCATTCCCGGTGACCGACGGACGCACCAACGACGTGATGCAGACCGACGCGGCCATCAATCCGGGCAACTCGGGCGGCCCGCTGCTGAACGCGCGCGGCGAAGTGATCGGCATCAACACGGCGATCATCACCAACGCACGCAGCGAAGGCAACATCGGGATCGGGTTCGCGGTGCCGATCAACACGGTCCGCGATCTGCTGCCACAGCTCCGCCAGGGGAAGGTGATCCGCGGCCGCATCGGCGTGCAGGTCACGCAGGTGCCGCGCGAAGGGTACGAGGACTTCGGGTTGAAGTCGCGCTCGGGCGCGATCGTCGCGACGGTGCTGCCGAACGCGGCGGCGGCCAAGGCGGGCATGGAGCCCGGCGACGTGATCGTCCAGTACAACGGCCGTCCGGTGCAGAACAACGACGAGCTCGTGAAGATGGTCGTCGCCACGAAACCGGGCACGAGCGTTCCCGTGAAGGTCCTCCGCAATCGGCAGGAGAAGACGCTGAACGTGACGGTTGAAGAACTGGATCTCGACGCCGAACAGAACGGCGCGCGCCGGCCGCCGACGCGCGAGAACGATCCACCCGAGGAGCACGGGGCGAGCGGCTTCGGGCTGACGCTCGAGAACGTCACGCCATCGATGGCCCGCCGGCTCCAGATGCCGTCCGGCCAGACGGGCGCCGTCATCACCGACGTGGATCCGGACGGACCGGCAGCCGGTGTCCTGCGGCAGGGCGACGTGATTCTGTCGGTCAACCGGAAGCCGGTGTCGGCAGCAGTCGACGCGCAGCGCGAGCTCCAGAAAGTGCAGTCAGGACATCTCGCGCAGCTGATCGTCTTCCGCGGTGGCAGCGAAACATTCGTATCGGTGAAGAAAGACTGACGGGACGAGAAATTCGGACGTCGGATTTCGGAATTCGAATTTCCGCTCGAATTCATGAATGCGGCCCGATAACGGTGGCCGCGTTCATGGATCTTGCGCTCTACGATCCCGAGGTCGGCTACTACGCCCGCGCCGCCCAACGTTCGGGCCGCGCGGGCGATTTTTTTACCAGCGTCGACGTCGGTCCTCTGTTCGGTGGGCTGCTGGAAATCCAGATCGCCGAGATGGCGGCGCTTCTCGTGGCGGGTTCCACGAGTTCAGCTCCATTCGATCTCGTCGAGGCGGGCGCCGGCAACGGACGGCTCGGTGCGGACATCCTCGTGGCGATGCGCGAGCGCGATCCGGCCCTCTTCGAATCGGTCCGGCTGCACCTTGTGGAGACCAGCGCCGCCGCGCGCGCACAGCACGACACGGTCCTCGGTGACTATTCGCCGCGCATCGCGTCGTCAAGCGCGTCGCTGCCCGATTCAGTCGACGGCGTAATCGTCGCCAACGAGTTGCTCGACGCGATGCCCGTTCATTACGTGGTCCAGCGTGAGCACGAGCTCCACGAGATCTACGTCGACGCGGACGGCCAGGGTCTTCGCCTCACGGAAGGACCGCTTTCCTCTCCGAGAATCGCCGACTACCTCGAGCGCCTCGGCGTCGAGCTCGAACCGGGCTGGCGCGCAGAGATCCATCTGGCCGCCGTGGACTGGATTCGCGAAGCCGCTCGACGCCTCCGCCGTGGCTTCATGATTCTGATCGACTACGGTCACGAAGCGCGCGAGCTCTATTCGCTGACGCACAGCTCCGGCACGCTGACGACGTTCTCGGGGCACCGGAGCGCGGGACCGGAGTCGGCCGTGCCGGCATGGCTGGCCAATCCCGGAGACCAGGACATCACCGCCCACGTGGACTTCACGAGCGTCCGCATGGCGGCCGAGACGGCCGGCCTCACCACCATCGCGTTCCTGGATCAGACCTACTTTCTGCTGGGGCTGCTGCCATCAATCCGCAATCCCCAATCCGCAATCCGCAATCTCAAGACTCTCGTGATGCCGGGCGGCCTGGGCAGCACGCAAAAAGTTCTCATCCTCGGTCAGAATGTCGGCGTGCCGGCGCTGAAGGGATGTTCGTTCAAGGTTCGGGCGACGTGACGCCGACACAGGCCCTCATTCTCTGCGCGGGGCTCGGGACGCGACTGCGTCCGCTGACGGACGAACGCGCCAAACCCGCGATGCCCGTCGGGGGCGAACCGCTGATTCGCCGTATCGTTCGCTGGCTCACGGCAAACGGCGTCGCCGACCTCGTCGTCAACCTCCACCATCGCCCCGAAAGCCTGACAGCCGTCCTTGGCGATGGCAGCGACCTCGGCGCACGGGTGTGCTATTCGTGGGAACAGCCACGCGCGCTCGGGAGCGCGGGCGGCCCTCGCAAGGCGCTTCCCCTTCTCGACGCCGACGTGTTCTTTCTCGTCAACGGCGACACGATCGCAGAAGTCGATCTCGCGAAGATGGCCGAGGCGCACGTGAGATCGGGCGCGCTCGTCACGATGGCGCTCGTGCCGAACCGCGAATATCTCCGCTACGGCGGCGTCCACGTGGACGACCAGCAACACGTCACGGGTTTTTCCGGCCGGGGGCACGCGTCGAAGGACACCTGGCACTTCGTCGGCGTGCAGATCGTGCGCGGATCGGTGTTCGCCTCACTCGGCGACGATTCGCCAGCCAACACCGTCGGCCAGGTGTACGACGAGCTGATTCGCCGCCACGCTGGCTCCGTGAACGCCTTCTGCTGCGACGTGCCGTTCTGGGACATCGGCACGCCAGCCGACTACGTCCGCATGTCGGTCGCGTTTTCATCGGGCGGGCTGGGCATCGGTGCACGCGCGACGATCGACCCATCGGCGCGCCTCAAAGAATCGATTCTGTGGGACGATGTGGAGATTGGTGCGGGCGTGTCGCTGACTCGTTGCATCGTGACGGACGGGGTGCGGGTCCCGGCGGGCGCCGAATACACGGCCGCGATTCTGATGCCGGACGAAGGCGCCCTTCGGGTCACGAACTTCGAGGCCTGAACATGGCCGGCCCACCCACCACGGACGGACAGCTGCGCGAGGCCATCGATCGCTTTCTCACCGAGAGCCGGCTGGTCGCCGGGCGACCTCGCGTCGTTCCGCTGACGGGTGATGCGTCGGATCGCAGGTACTTCCGGATCATTCCTTCCGACGGCGCATCGATCGTTCTCGCCCTTCACGCGGGGCCGATTCAGTTCGCCAGCCTGCCGTTTGCGAACGTCGCGGAGCTGATGCAGCAGATTCCGCTGCCCGTGCCGCTCATCCTTGGACACTCGGATCCGCTGGGCATCCTCGCGCTTCAGGATCTGGGCGACCTCACGCTGCAGGCACATCTCGGGGCGGCGACGCCTGCCCAGCACGCCGCGCTCTATCGCCAGGCCGTGCAGCTCATCGAGATCCTCCAGCGGCGCGGCGCGGAGCTCGCGTCGGACAGGTATCTGCCCTACTCCATCGCCTTCGACGTCGAGAAGCTGACGTGGGAGATGGCCTTCTTCACGAAGCATTTCGTCGAAGGCTACCGCGGTGCGCATCCCTCAGCCGGCGATCGGGCGGCACTCGACGAAGAATGGGGATCGATCGTCAAGGAGCTCGCGGCCGAGCCGCGTGTGCTCTGCCACCGCGACTATCACAGCCGCAACCTGATGATGCGGGACGCCAGCCTCTACATCATCGACTTCCAGGACGCACGCATGGGGCCCGACACCTATGACCTCGTGTCGCTGCTGCGCGACTCGTACGTCGACATCGGCGATCGCGAAGTCGACGAGCTCATCGCGTACTTTCTGGCGCTGAAAGCCGGCACGCCCGGCGAGACCGATGCGGAGGAATTTCGCCGCCGCTTCGACCTGATGGCGCTGCAGCGAAACCTGAAGGCGCTCGGCACGTTCGGCTATCAGACGACGACTCGGCGGAACCCCGTCTACATTCAATACATGCCGCGGACGCTCCGCTATGTGCGCACGAACCTCGAACGCTATCCGCGGTTCGCGCGGCTGCGTGACGTTCTGGCCGCGCACATCGACGAATTGAAATGAGCTGAACGCTCGCCTGAAGGCTCGCGCCGAGCAACTGCAGGTACAATGAATAGTTCGACCTGTGGCCAAGCGCCCGTTCGGGGTCTCGACACGCCTGTATCAGTCGCAGCGCCTGACCCGGGGCCATCTCCTCGAGATCGCGGCCCACGGCTTCGAATGCGTCGAAATCGTGGCGGCCTCCGGTCATTTCGACCCGGCGAACGAGCGGGCGGTCGGGGACCTGCAGCAGTGGCTGGCCGAAGCCGGACTGGTTCTGCATGCGGTCGCGGCGCCGGCGCCCGACGGCCCGACGCCGTGGACGGCGGGTTCGCTGGCGCCGGTCGAGCACGCCCTGTTCATCGCGCGGCGGATTCCGTTGCCGGTGCTCGTGTTGCCTGTCGGGCCGTTGCGTGACGCGGCGAAGACGGTCGAGCGGCTGGCGCCGCAGGCGGTGCCGCTCGGGGTCACGATCGCGGTGGACTCGCGGTCCCCGTCGATGACGCCAGTCGGATCGCTCGTGCACTTCGTCGAACGGGCCGACACCCGACTGGGCATCGCGCTCGACTTCGCCAGCTCGGCGCGTGCCGCCGCCCTGATCGACGCCATCGAGATGGCTTCGGAACATCTCGTGGCCGCGCGCGTGCCCGCCGAGAGCACGATCGACTGGTCGGCGGCGATGACCACGGTGCAGAAAGTCGGCTACGATGGTCCGCTCGTCGTGGATGTCGCCGCGGCCGGATCGACCAGGGAAATGCTCGCGCGCGCCAGGGCCGCGCGGGAGCGGATGGAACGATGGCTCACGTCTATATAGAAGATATCGGAAAGCACGAGGGCGAAGAAGTCACCCTCAAGGGCTGGCTGCACAACCGCCGATCGAGCGGCAAGATTCACTTTCTCATCGTCCGCGACGGCACCGGCTTCATCCAGGCCGTGATGTCCAAAGCCGCGGTCGGCGACGAGGTGTTCAAGGCGACCGATCACCTGTCGCAGGAAACCTCGATTATCGTGACCGGCACGGCGCGCGCCGACAAGCGTGCCCCGAGCGGCTACGAGATCGACGTCAAGTCGCTGGAGATCATCGGCGAGTCGCACGACTACCCCATCACGCCGAAGGAGCATGGCATCGACTATCTGCTCGACCGTCGGCACCTCTGGATCCGCAGCGAGCGTCAGCAATCCATCCTGCGCATTCGTCACGAGATCATCAACGCCGTCAGGGACTTCTTCAACGGTCGCGGGTTCATCCTGGCCGATACGCCCATCTTCACCCCGGCCGCCTGCGAAGGAACGACGACGCTCTTTCCGGCGCAGTACTTCGAGGAAACGACGGCGTATCTGACCCAGAGCGGCCAGCTGTACAACGAGGCCAACGCGATGGCGCTCGGCCGCGTGTACTGCTTCGGCCCGACATTCAGGGCCGAGAAATCGAAGACGCGGCGACACCTGACCGAATTCTGGATGGTCGAACCCGAGATGGCCTACGCCGATCTCGACGACGTCATGAGCCTCGCCGAGGACCTCATCGTCGACGTCGTCGGCCGCGTGCTCGAGCGGCGACGCCGTGAGTTGACGATCCTCGAACGTGACATCGCGAAGCTCGAGGCGGTCAAGAAACCGTTCCCGCGTATGTCGTACGACGCTGCGGTCAAGACGCTCAAGGAGAAGGGCCATCCGATCGAGTGGGGTGGCGACTTCGGCGGTCCTGACGAGACCGTGCTGTCGGAGCAATCCGATCGGCCAGTGATGGTCCACCGCTATCCAGCCGCCGTGAAAGCGTTCTACATGAAGCCGGATCCGGATCGACCCGACGTCGCGCTGGGCGTCGACGTCCTGGCGCCCGAGGGGTACGGCGAAATCATCGGCGGCGGCGAGCGCCTGGCCGATCTGGATTTGTTGCTGAAACGAATCAAGGAGCATAACCTGCCGCAGGAAGCGTTCGAGTGGTATCTCGATCTGCGGCGCTATGGGACCGTTCCACACGGCGGCTTCGGCATGGGCATCGAGCGGGTCGTCGCGTGGATTTGCAAACTCGAACACGTTCGGGAGACGATTCCCTATCCACGTATGCTCTACCGGTTGTATCCGTGAACAACTCTCAACTCTCAAGTCTCAAATCTCAAATGTTGAATCGGCAATCCAAGCGCAATCCGCAATCCGCAATCCACAATCCGCAATGAAGATTGGTCTGGTCTCCCTGGGTTGTCCGAAAAATCTCGTCGATGCCGAGGTGATGCTCGGCCTGGCCGAAGCCGCGGGCCACGAGATCACTCGGGATGCCCGGGGCGCCGACGTGCTCGTCGTCAACACGTGCGCGTTCATCGATTCCGCGAAGCAGGAATCGATCGACACGATTCTCGAGATGGCGCAGCACAAGAAGGACGGTTCCTGCCGGCGCCTCATCGTCACGGGCTGCATGGCGGAACGTTATCGAGACGAGCTGCGGAAGGAGATTCCGGAAATCGACGCGGTGCTGGGCACGGGTGAGGTTCCGGAGATCGTCGCTGCGCTTGGTGACGGTGACGCTCGGCTGATGCCTCGCGCTCCGTCGTCCCCGGCTGCTCCGCTGCACTTCTTCCGCAGCACGGTCAGCGAAGCCGCCAGCACCGTCAGCGCAGCCGTGAGCACCATCAGCGCAGCCGCGAGAACCCGACCGACCTACATCTACGATGCAGACACGCCGCGCCTGATGGCGACGCCGAAGCACTATGCGTACGTGAAGATCGCCGAAGGCTGCGACTACAAGTGCGCGTTCTGCATCATCCCGACCCTGCGGGGCGCGTACCGGAGCCGGCCTGCGGAGTCCATCGTGCGCGAGGCGCAGATGCTGGCCGCACGCGGCGTCCGCGAGCTGCTGCTGATCTCGCAGGATACGACCTTCTACGGCATCGATCGTCACGAACGGGGCGCGCTGGCCAGATTGCTTCGTCAGTTGAACGCGATCGACGGCCTCGAATGGATCCGTCTCCTCTATCTCTATCCCACGACGATCGATGACGGGACGCTCGCGGCCATGGCGGAGTGCGACAAGGTCTGCAACTACATCGACTTACCCCTTCAACATGCGTCCAATCCGGTGTTGAAGCGGATGAAGCGTCCAGGCACTCGCAGCGGCTACGACACGCTGTTGAACCGGATTCGCACCCGCGTCCCCGACGTCGCCCTTCGCACGACGTTCATCGTCGGCTTCCCGGGCGAAACGAACGCCGACGTCGACGAGCTCTGCGAGTTCGTGTCCGATCACGGATTTGATCACGTCGGCGTCTTCACCTATTCGCACGAGGAAGGCACCTCGGCCTATGGGCTGACGGACAACGTCCCGGCCCGCACGAAGGCGGCGCGCCGGAACCGCGTGATGGGACTTCAGAAGACGCTGGTGAGCGCCCGTCAGCGCGGCCGGGTCGGGCAACGCACGCGGATCCTCGTGGATGGCCCCGCGGGCGACCATGACCTGGTCGTCAAAGGCCGGCTGATGACGCAGGCCCCGGACATCGACGCGGCCGTGTATCTGACCGAGTGCGACCCGACGAGCTTTCGGCCCGGGGATTTCGTGGACGTCGAAGTCGTGGACGCCCGCGACTACGATTTGATTGCGCGGCCCATGCTATAATTTCGGATTCGGAGCCTGGGTGTAGGACCGAGTGGGCGTGTGCCCACTTTTTTCGTTTAAGGGCCCGAAAATGCCCCCGGGCATGAACGCCATGACCGACGTCGTCGATCGGATTCGGACGATCGCGGAGCGCGTGGCCGCGGGTTACGGGCTCGACATCTTCGACGTGCAGTTCCGGCGCGAGGCGCCCGGCATGGTGCTCCGGGTCCAGATCGATCGGCCCGGGCCGGCGGCGGCGGCGGACGAAAGCGTGAGCGTCGACGACTGTGCGAGCGTCAGTCGCGAGCTGAGCGCCATCCTCGACGTCGAGGATGTGGTGCCGACGGCCTATACGTTGGAGGTGTCGTCGCCGGGTCTGGACAGGCCGTTGCGCCGCGTGGACGACTACACGCGGTTCGCCGGACGCCGGGCCAGGCTGGTGACGCGCGAGAAGGTGGACGGCCAGACGTTCTTTCTCGGTCGCCTGGCCGGCATCGACGGCGACGCGATCCTGCTCGATGGCGACGACCACAAGCGGCATCGGGTGCCGCTCGGCGCGGTGACCAGGGCGAACCTGGAAGTGGATTTCTAGACGCGAAGCGGAGCGGGGCGCTTGGGGCCCCGCGAGCGAAAGGACCGGGGGGTTGGGGCCCCGGAGTGAAAAATGGCTAATCCGTTGCAGCAGACGATTGAAGCGCTCGCGAAGGAGAAGGGCATCGAACCCGATGTCGTGATCAGCGCGATCGAAGAAGCGGTCGCGACCGCGTCGCGCAAGTACTACAAGACCGGCGAAAACCTCAAGACGCGCTTCAACACCGAGACGGGCCAGGTCGACCTCTTCGCCCTCAAGACCGTTGTCGAGTCCGTGACGAACCCCGCCACCGAGATCTCGCTCGACGAAGCGCGTGAGATGTACCGCCCGCTCTACGGAGACGACGTGGCGAACAGCATCGAACTCGGGGACGAGATGGAGTTCCCGAAGCCGACCGAAGTGCTGGGCCGCATCGCCGCACAGACCGCCAAGCAGGTCATCTTCCAGAAGGTCCGCGAGGCCGAGCGCGAGAACGTCTACGCCGAATTCAGCCTTCGCGTGGGTGAAGTACAGAGCGCCAGCATCAAGCGCTTCGAAAACGGCGACATCATCGTCGAGATCGGACGCAACGAGGCGGTCATTCCTCGCAAGGAACAGTCCCGCGCCGAGAGTTACAACCCGGGCGACCGGGTGCGAGCCGTCATCAAGGGCGTGAATCGCGGCGCCAAGGGCCCGCAGATCATGCTGTCGCGCACCGATCCGGCGCTCCTCATCAAGCTGTTCGAGCAGGAGGTTCCGGAAATCTACGACGGGACGGTCTCGATCCGTGGCGCGGTTCGCGAGGCGGGTGACCGCGCGAAAGTCGCCGTGTTCTCGCGCGAGCGGGATGTGGATCCGGTTGGCGCGTGCGTCGGCATGAAGGGCACGCGCGTGCAGTCGATCATCCGCGAACTGCGCGGCGAGAAGATCGACATCGTCGAGTTCTCGGAAGATCCCATCGCGTTTGTCACCAACGCGCTGTCGCCGGCCAAGGTTCAACGCGTGTCGATCGTCGATGACAAAGAGCGCGTGATGGAAGTCATCGTCGAGGACAAGCAGCTGTCGCTGGCCATCGGGAAGAAAGGCCAGAACGTACGCCTGGCCGCAAAGCTGACGGGCTGGCGCATCGACATCAAGAGCGAGGAAGAAAAGCGGCGTGAAGTCGAAGCGCAGTTCGGGGAACTCGAGGCCGGGACGCCGGAGTCACCAGCCGCAGTCGAAGTCGACACGGCCGAGACCGGCGCGGCGGATGAGACGGACGCCGTCGAGGCACCCGTACCCTACTCGTTGCCCGGTGTCGGCGAGAAGACCGTCCGCAAGCTGTTCGAGGCCGGCTTCGCCACGCCCGAAGCGCTGGCCGGCGCGACGGCTGAACAGCTCTCTGAAATTCCGGGAATCGGCGGCAAGACCGCCGAGAAGATCCTGGCCGCCACACGCGGCGAAACGCCGGCCGCGGAAACAACTGAGTGAGGATATAGCTTGTCAACAGTCCGGATTTATAGGGTCGCGGAGCTGCTCGGAACGACGAGCCAGGAAGTGACGGCGCTCCTCAAGCGCGATCACGGCATCGAGGTGAAGAGCGCCTCGAGCACGATCGAAGAGGTCGTCGCCCGTCAGTTCGTCGATCGTCTGGCCAAGCAGCGCAACATCCAGCTGCCGACGGGCGACATCTTCGCTGAGACTCCGGTCGTCAAGGGCAAGAAGCCTTCGGCCGCGGCCAAGAAAGCGCCTGAGCCGCCGAAGCCTGCGGCGCCCGTGCTGCCACCGCCGCGCCTCGTCAAGACGGCGAAGCCCGCCGCCGCGCCCGTCGCGACGCACGAACCCGAGCCGGCCCAGCACGTCGAGGCGGAGGTCGAGCCTGCGACGAGTCCGACGGCAACCGTCGCGCCGCCGGAGCCCGCGGCGGCGCCGGTCGAACCGCCGCCGGTTGTTCACGAAGTCGTGGCCGAAGCGCCGCCGACGGCGCATGTCGCGGCGCCAGCCGCCGAGCCGCCAGCGGTCGCCGCCGCACCAGCTGCGCCACCGGAACACGTGTCGAAGCCAGGTCGCGTGGTACCGCCGACGCTGCGCCTTCGCATCGAGGAACAGCGGCCGACGACGCCAACGCCTCCGCTGCCAACGACGCCTGCGCCGCGAGTCGTACCTCGGCAGGCGCCAAAGGCCGCCGCACCCTCGGCACGGCCCGCGACAGCCCCGCCTCCAGCGGTGCGACCGGGAGCGCCCGCCGCGGCGCGAACAGGCGCTCCAGCTGGTCAAGTTCGACCGCCGTACTCACCCCGTCCCCAGGGACCAGTCGGGGGACCACGACCGTTGCCGTCGCAACCAGTGCGGGCCCAGCAGCCTGGTACCTCGCCGCGCCCCGGTCAGCCATACCCGTCGCGACCGGGGATGCCGCCACCGCGACCCCCGTACGGAGGCCAGCGCCCTGGCGGACACCAGGGTCCGCGTCCGGCCGCGGGCGCACGACGCGAACAAACACCACGGCCTGTCGCGCCATCGCTACCGTCCGCGCCGCCGCCGGTCAGCCGGACCATCACGCTGGCCGAAGGCATGACGGTGAAGGACCTCGCGGACAAGCTCGACACGCGTGTGAAAGACGTGCTGGCGAAGCTGCTGATGAAGCGCATCATGCTCACCATCAACAGCACGCTCGACACCGAAACGGCGACGATGATTGCCCGGGAATTCGGCGCCGACGTCCAGATGCGCAGCTTCGAGGAAGAGCTGCTGCAGGTGGACAGCGACGAAGCACGTCCGGAAGACGTCGTCACGCGCGCGCCCGTCGTGACCGTCATGGGTCACGTCGACCACGGCAAGACCAGCCTGCTCGACGCCATTCGCGAAGCACGCGTCGCCGAACGCGAGGCGGGGGGCATCACGCAGCACATCGGCGCATACCACGTCACGATCAACAACCGCGACATCGTGTTCCTCGACACGCCGGGCCACGAAGCGTTCACCCTGATGCGCGCCCGTGGCGCCAAGGTCACCGACATCGTCGTGCTCGTCGTCGCGGCAGACGATGGCGTGATGCCGCAGACACGGGAAGCGATCGACCACGCGAAGGCGGCGAACGTGCCGATCATCGTGGCGATCAACAAGATCGACAAGCCGAACGCCAGCCCCGAGCGCGTCAAGCGCGAGCTGACCGAGCTCGACCTGATGCCCGAAGAATGGGGCGGCAAGACCGTCACCGTCGAGGTGTCGGCGAAGAAGAAGACGAACCTCGATCTGCTGCTCGAAATGATTCTGCTCGTGTCGGAAATCCTCGAGCTGAAGTCGAACCCGAAGCGCAGCGCAACAGGAACGGTTCTCGAAGCCAAACTGGACAAAGGCCGCGGCGCCGTTGCGACCGTGCTCGTCCAGGACGGCACGCTGTCGGTCGGCGACACGTTCATCGCCGGCCCGATCGTGGGCCGCGTGCGGGCGCTGATCGACGACCGCGGACGTCCGACGAAAGCGGCCGGGCCGTCGACACCGGTCGAAGTCCTCGGCCTCGGCGGCCTCCCGCAGCCTGGCGACGTGTTCCAGGTCGCCGACGCCGCGAAGGCGCGCCAGATCGCGACGTTCCGCGAGGAACAGGCCAAGACGCGTGCGCTCGGTACGAAAGGCGGCCGCCTGACGCTCGAATCGCTGCAGGCGCAGATCTCCGAAGGCGGCATGAAGGAGCTGCCGATCATCATCAAGGCCGACGTGCAGGGCTCTGCCGAAGTGCTGGCCGACACCATCACGAAGCTGTCCGACGAGAAGGTCAAGATGCGGATCATCCACGCCGGGGTCGGCGCGGTGAACGAATCGGACGTGCTGCTCGCGTCGGCGTCGAACGCGGTGATCATCGCCTTCAACGTGCGGCCGGACCGCAATGCCGAAGAGATCGCGGCGCGGGAACACGTCGACATCCGGCAGCATTCGGTCATCTACAACGTCACGGACGAGATGAAGAAGGCCATGGCCGGACTCCTCGAGCCGACGTTCAAGGAAGTGCGCATCGGCGTCGCCGCCGTCCGCGAGATCTTCAAGGTTCCGAAGTTCGGAACGATTGCGGGCTGCATGGTCACGGAAGGACGCATCACGCGTGCGGGCGAGACGCAGGCCCGTCTGCTGCGCGACAACGTCGTCGTCTACGAAGGGCGCATCGGTTCGCTGCGCCGCTTCAAGGACGACGTGGGCGAGGTCAAGGCCGGGTTCGAGTGCGGCATTGGCTTCGAGAAGTTCAACGACATCAAGGTCGGCGACGCGATCGAAGTGTTCACGATGGAGCGGGTTGCGATTACTGCGTGAACAGCGCAGGAAAGCCTGCGAAGCCTGAGTGAGGCATCAGCGTCAGTACACGGCGGGGGTGGGGCCCCGCCGCCAGTGGAAACAAGTGATCATTGCGCTGCTCTCCGTTGAACTCCACGTGCCCGGATCGCGATCGCTGAAAGACAAGCGCATGGTGCTCCGCCGCATCAAGGACCGGCTCAAGAAGTTCAACGTCGCGGTGTCCGAGGTCGAGCATCAGGATCTGTGGCAGCGCGCGGCACTGGCCGTGGTGACCGTCAGCACGGATCAGGATCACGCCGACCGCGAACTGGCTGCGGCGGCCGACGAAATCGAGCGTGTCGAGCCGGGCCTCATCACGCGCACCGAAGTCGAATTCCTGACGTAATTGAGATCTTCTTCACACAGCTGAGATCTTCATTCAAGTGGCTCAAGGCTCACGTCCAGACCGTGTCGCGGATCAGATTCGAGGCGAGCTGGGCCATCTGCTCGCGCGCGAGGTCCACGATCCGGGAATCGGTTTCGTGACGATCACCAGAGTCCAGGTCAGCCCCGACATCCAGCAGGCCCGGGTCTTCTTCACCGCGCTCGGCGATGAACATGCGCGGCGAAATTCCGAGCGGGCGCTCGGTCGAGCCATCCCGTTCCTCCGCCGCCAGATCGGCGCGCGGCTCCGTCTGAAACGCGTGCCGGAGTTGAAATTCCTGTACGACGAGTCGATCGCCGGTCAGGATCGCATCGAGCAGCTCCTCCGGGATCTCCACGCCGAATCCCCGGCGCCGGGCGAGGCGCCGGCAGGCAACGATGACGACCCGTCCTGAACTCACACGCATCGTCGAAGCGATCCGCGCGCGGCAGCGCTTTGTCATTTCATCGCACGTGCGACCCGACGGCGATTCGATCGGATCTTCGGTCGCGATGGCGCTGGCCTTGCGCGCGATCGGGAAAGACGCCTGCGTCATTCACGCGGATCCGGCGCCGGCGCCGTTCGCGCCGTTTCCCGGCGTCGCCGACATCATCGTCGCACCCGAGGCCGGCGAAGCGTTCGACGCGGCGATCATCATGGAATGCGGCGATCTCGGACGGACCGGCGTGTCCGGACTGGATCGGCTCTTCGTCATCAACATCGACCACCACCCCGGCAATACGGGATACGGCCAGTTGTGCTGGTTCGAACCGAAGGCCGCCGCCTGCGCGGAAATGGTGTTCGATCTGGCGCAAACGCTCGGCGCGCCGCTGACGCGTGAGATCGCGACCCACATTTATCTCGCGATTCTCACCGACACGGGCTCGTTCCACTACTCCGGCATCTCGCCCAAGACGTTCGCGATTTGCAAGGCGGCGCTCGAAGCCGGCGTCGACCCGCAAGGCGTCGCACGACAGGTGTACGACAGCAACAACATGGGCCGGCTGCGTCTGTTCGGCGCGGTGTTGAACGGGATGCAGATCGACCCGAGCGGACGCATTGCGATCATTTACCTCGATCACGCGATCATGCAGGCGTCGGGCGGCACGTACGAGGACACGGACGGGCTCATCAACGAGCCGCTGACGGTGAAGGAAATCGTCGCCGTCGTGTTCTTCAAGCAGATCGAGGGCAACGAATACCGCGTCAGCATGCGGTCGAAGGGCGACGTGGACATCGGCGCCGTGGCAAAGGAATACGGCGGCGGCGGACACAAGAACGCGGCCGGCTGCACGGTGGGCGGGCCGATCGATGAACTTCGGAGCATGTTGGTCGGGAAGGTTGAAGCGGCCATCGATGGACGGTCTATTAGTCATCGATAAGCCGGTCGGACCAACCTCGCACGACGTGGTCAACCGGATGCGGCGCGTGCTCGGCGAACGCCGCGTCGGCCACGCCGGCACGCTCGATCCCGGCGCCACCGGCGTGCTCGTGCTGCTCGTCGGACGCGCGACGCGCCTCGCACAGTTCGTGAGCGGCAGCGACAAGACCTACGACGCGGTCGTGAGCCTCGGGCAGCGGACCGACAGCGGCGACGGGGACGGAACGCCAGTGGGTGCGCGTCATCAGGGGCCGATGCCGGACCGCGACGACGTCGAGCGCGCGTTGAGCGGCTTCCGGGGAACGTTTCTCCAGCAGCCCCCGGCCTTCTCTGCGAAGCACGTCGGGGGGACGCGCAGTCACCGAATCGCGCGTTCGGCGAGGCGGGCGGGAACAGCGATCGCGGAGGAGGCCCTCCCCAACCCCGTTCAGGTCACGGGACACCACATTGAGGTTCTGACCATCGACGGCGGCGATGTTTCACTGCGCGTCGAGTGCTCGGCCGGCTTCTACGTCAGGTCGCTTGCCCAGGACCTGGGAGAGCGGCTCGAAACCGGCGGTCACCTGAAGTCGTTGCGCCGGACCCGCAGCGGTGATTTCGGGCTCGATCGGGCGCTGGCCCTGGACGATGCGGAGCGCGAGCCAGGGCGGGCCGCAGGAGCCGTCTTGCCGATGTCGGACGGGCTTCCCCGGTTCCCTCCATTCACGTTGACGGCCGAAGGAGTCCGCCGCGCGGCCAACGGACGCGAATTGGGACCGGCGGAAATCACGGGTCAGATGGGTCAGGTTGGTCGGGACGGTCAGATGGGTCGGGTGGGCCCAGTGAGATATGTTCGGCTGCTCGATCCGAGCGGTCAGTTGGTTGGCATCGGCGTCCCGGCGCGCACAACCGGGCTTTTGCATCCCCTTGTTGTCTTGGTGTAACATGTTGATCTTGCTCGACTAAGAAATTTCACGGCTATACGGCGTCCCGGTGCAGTCAACCGTGTCTGGGACGTTCGTGGAGGACAGACCCACGTGGCTTTGACCAAAGACCGCAAGACCGAGCTGATTGGCAGCTACCGCACGCACGACGGCGATACGGGTTCCCCCGAAGTTCAGGTCGCCATTCTGAGCGAACGCATCAACTACCTGACCGAGCACTTCAAGTCGCACGCGAAGGACCACCACTCCCGCCGGGGCCTGCTGATGCTGGTCGGCAAGCGGCGTCGTCTGCTCGACTACCTCAAGGTCAAGGACGCTCAGCGCTATTCCGACCTCATTCGGCGCCTCAACATCCGGAAATAAGGGCACATGCAGACACGCGAAGTACGAGTTGGTCAGAACACTCTCCGTCTGGAAACCGGCAAGCTGGCCAAGCAGGCCGGCGGGTCCGTCATCGTCCGCTACGGCGACTCGGTCGTGCTCGTCACGGCCTGCCGATCCGCATCGGCGCGCGAGGGCATCGATTTCCTGCCGCTGACCGTCGATTACCGGGAGTACACCTACGCGTCGGGCCGAATCCCCGGCGGCTTCTTCAAGCGCGAGGGCAAGCCCGCAGAGAAGGAAGTCCTCACGAGCCGGGTCATCGATCGGCCTATCCGGCCGCTCTTTCCGCCGGGGTGGCGCTACGAATCGCAGATCATCGCGCTCGTGCTCTCCGCCGATCAGGAGAACGACACCGACGTGCTGGCGATCACCGGCGCATCGGCTGCGCTGGCGCTGTCGGACATCCCGTTCGAGAAGACACTCGCCGGCGTGCGCATCGGCCTGCTGGACGGCCAGTTCCTGGTGAACCCGACGTTCGAGCAGCGCAAGCAGAGCAAGCTCGACCTCGTCGTCGCCGGGACCAAGGACGGAATCGTGATGGTCGAGGCCGGCGCGAAGGAAGTGACCGAAGCGCAGGTCGTCGAGGCGCTCGAGACCGCGCATAACGCAATCAAGCAGATTGTGGCGTCCATCGACGAGCTGGCGCGCGAAGCCGGCAAGAACAAGGTCGCCGTTCAGAAGAAGGAGATCGGCCACGACTTCTACCGCGAGGTGGAAGAAAAGGTCCTCGTCCCGCTGACCGAAGCCATGCGCATCCGCGGCAAGCTGGAAAACTACGATCGCGTCGACCAGGTGCTCGGCGACCTCGTGGCGTCGATTCCCGAGGGCGAAGTGCAGCGGAAAGTCGAGGCCAAGCAGATCTTCAAGAACCTCAAGGAGAAAGTGCTCCGCGACGAGGTGCTCGAGCACGGGCTCCGCCTGGACGGCCGTAAGTTCGACGAAGTCCGTCCAATCTGGATCGAGACATCGGTGCTGCCGCGGACGCACGGTTCGGCCGTCTTCACGCGCGGCGAGACGCAGGCGCTCGTGACCTGCACGCTCGGCACCGCCGAAGACGCGCAGAAGATCGAGAGCTTCGAGGGCGAGCAGTGGAAGAGCTTCATGCTCCACTACAACTTCCCGCCTTTCTCGGTCGGGGAAGTGGCGTTTCTGCGCGGACCCGGCCGCCGCGAAGTGGGCCACGGCGCGCTCGCCGAGCGCGCGCTGACCCCGATGCTTCCCAGCGAGGAGAAGTTCCCCTACACCATTCGCGTCGTGTCGGACATCCTCGAATCGAACGGGTCTTCGTCGATGGCGTCGGTCTGCGGCGGTTCGCTGGCGATGATGGATGCGGGTGTGCCCCTCGCGGCGCCTGTGGCCGGCATCGCCATGGGCCTCGTGATGGACGAAAAGAGCGGCAAGTACGCCGTGCTGTCGGACATCGCGGGCGCCGAGGACCACTACGGCGACATGGACTTCAAGGTCGCCGGCACGGTCGACGGCATCACTGCGCTGCAGATGGACATCAAGGTGACCGGCATCACGACCGACGTGATGCGGAAGGCGCTCGAACAGGCGCGTCAGGGACGCCTCCACATCCTCGGCGCGATGAAGGAATCGCTCGCCGCGCCACGCCAGAGCATCTCCGAACACGCGCCGCGTATCGTCACCATCCGCATTCCGGTCGACAAGATCCGCGACGTCATCGGACCCGGCGGGAAGATGATCCGCAGCATCATCGAGCGCACGGGCGTCAAGATCGACGTCGAGGACGATGGCCGCGTGAACGTGGCGTCAGCGGACGAGACGTCGGCCCAGAAGGCGATTTCGATCATCCAGGAGCTGACCGCGACGCCCGAACTGAACAAGACCTATCTTGGAAAGGTTCAGCGCATCACCGACTTCGGTGCGTTCGTGGAGATCATGCCGGGCACCGACGGCCTCCTGCACGTCTCGGAGATCGCGAACCATCGCGTCAAGGACGTCCGCGACGAGCTGAAGGAAGGCGAGCAGTTGATGGTCAAGGTCATCAACATCGATCCGACCGGCAAGATTCGACTCAGCCGAAAGGCACTCCTCCAGGAAGAAGCGGCGGCCAAGCCACAGTCTTAGGATTATGGCGCGGGCCGACGGCGCGCGCGTCTCGCGTCATGCGACGACGCTCGCGCTGTTCGCGGCTCTGGCGGTCGCCTGGACGTGGCCGCTCGTCCTGCATCTGCAGACCGCCCTGCCGGGCCCTGGCGGTGACAATTTCAGCTTCCTCTGGAATTTCTGGTGGATGCGCCGCTCCATCGACGATCCAGCGCTCGAGTTCTTTCGAACGAGCTACCTGTTTCATCCCTTCGGCACGACGCTCGTCGATCACACCCACGCAGCGCTGCCGGCGCTGATTGGCGCGACGCTGCTTCGTCCGGTTCCGCTCGTTGCCGCACACAACATCGTGGTCCTGGTTTTCGTGTTCGCGAACATGGCCTGCGCGTACGCCCTCGCGTTCGATCTGACGCGCCGCTTACGGCCTTCGATTCTGGCGGGCGTCGTTTACGGGTGCTCGCCGTACCTGGCCAGCCATCTCCTCGGTCACCTGGACCTCTTGGCGGCATGGGCGCTGCCACTCTTCGCGCTCCTGTTCGGACGGGCGCTCGGGAACGGATTCGGGCCTCGGCGGCTGGCGCGGGCCTCGCCACCGTGGCCACCGCGTACACGGCCTACTACTACGTGTTCTACATCGCGCTGCTGGCGGCCGTCTACGCAATGGTGTGGCTGCATCCCGTCTCGGTCGCAACAGTCGAACCCGAACGGGCAGGAGGGCGACGAGCCGGAATCGCACGCGGCTTCGCGTTCGTCGCGATTCTGATGGCCTCGGCGTCGGCCGCCATCATCGTGACGGGTGGAACGGTCCTCCGCTTCGGTTCCCTGACCATCTCCATGCTGCGGCCGCAGAACACACTTGCGTTCATGTGGCTCTCGGGACTCATTGCGGCCGTGGTCGCGTGGATGCCCCGGTTCGAGCGCCGCCGCGTGGAGCCAGGGCCGCAAGCGCGCGTCCTTGCGGCGGTCGGCATCGTCGGCGTGATCTTCGTCATCGGTGCGGCGCCGCTCATCTGGCGCGCCGCATGGCTCGTCGCGCATGGCGAGTACGTGACGCAGACGTACGTCTGGCGAAGCGTGCCGTTGGGTGTGGACCTCGTCTCGCCGTTTCTTGGCCACCCGCGACATCCACTCTCGGGAGCCGTCAGCCGGTCGTTGTACGAGCGGCTGGGACTCGACGTCGTGGAAGCAGTGGGCTGGATGGGCGTCGGTCCTCCGCTGCTCCTCGTCTTCCTGGCGGTCGCTGACAGGCGGTCAGGCGAGTCGCGGCCGCAGCTTCGGCTCTGGCGGACCGTTGCGCTCGTCTTCGGACTGCTCGCCGTCGGCCCGATCCTGATGGTGGCAGGCACCGACACCGGACTCCGTCTCCCGGTCATTCTGCTCCGGTATATCCCGTTCGTCGCTAACGCGCGCATCCCCGGCCGGGCAATGGTCGGAGTGTTTCTGGCGCTCGCGATGATGCTGGCGCTGCGGCTGTCCGCGGCCCGCGGCCGGGTCGGTCGCCCTGCCTTCCAGTGGATGATCCTCGCGTTGGTTGTCTTCGAATACTGGGACGCGCCGATCCCGCTCACCTTCCTCGATCGTCCACGGGTCTACGAAGCGCTCGCTGTCGAACCGCCCGGCGGCGTCTGCGAAGTTCCGTTCGGCCTGGGCGACGGTCTGAGCACCGGCGCCGGCTCCCAGGATCGCCGCGCGTTGTACTTTGCGACGATTCACCAGCATCCCCTCGTCGGCGGCTACATCGCACGCATGCCCGCCGACGCGCAGCTTCGTTACGAACGCACGCCCGTTACGAGCGTACTGCTCGCGTTGTCATCAGGACACGCGGTGGGGTCCGACGCGATCGCCCTCGATACGCAGGCCGCAGCGTCACCCTGTCGATACTTCGTCGTCCATCGTTCCGCGAGCGAATCGCTGCGCGCGTACGTCAGCAGCCTGCCAACCGAGATGGTCGTCGAAGATGCGGAGGCGCAACTCTTCCGCCTCGTCGGGAAATAATCGCGGGTCGCGGCGAACTCGGCGGGGCGAGGCGTATCCGTCGGGCTACGGTTCGAACGCCTCAGCGACCGCGATGCGCTCGCGTGTCGGCGGATGGCTGTAGAAGAGCACCTGCACGATGCGTGACGGCTGCTCTTCGGCGAGATTCTGCTGCGCCAGCCGGCGCATCGCCGAAATGAACGCCGACGGATTTCGCGTGAGCGTCAGCGCGAACCGATCGGCATTCCGCTCGAACGCACGTGACATGGCGTTCGCCGCTGGCGTCATCAGCAGCGACACCAGGCCGGCCGTCAGCAACAGGACCGGCAGACCGGCAACGTCGGCGACACCGCGCAGGCCGGCCACGTTCACGACGCTGCTCAAGGCGTGCGCCGCGAGGTAGAAGCCCGCGACGACGAGGACGCTCTCGAATGCGACCCCCTTCCAGATGTCGCCGTGCACGTGGTGCGCCAGTTCGTGCGCCAGCACGACTTCGATTTCGTCTTCGGAATAGTCCGCCAGCATCGTGTCGGACACCAGGATTCGACGCGTGCCACCGAGCCCCGCGAGCGCCGCGTTCGCCTTGCGCGTTTTGGCCGCGAGGCCCCATTCGTACGCGCCGAGCACGCGCGCGCCGGCACGGTCGGCGAGGGCCAGGAGCCGCGCGCGCAGGCTTTCGCGCTCGAGCGGCTTCACGGAATAGAAGAGCGGCAGCACGACCACGGGCGCGAGATTGGTGAGGAACACGATGAGCAGCGCAAAGGCTGCGCCCGCGGGCAGCCACCAGTGTTCGGGCCATCGACGAATCATGGCGTAGACCAGACTCGCCGCGCTGGCGCCAAGCACCAGCGCGATGCCCATGGACTTGATTTGATCCTTGGCCCAGACGCCGAGAGGCTCGTTCGAGAGGCCGTACCGCCGCTCGAGCACTACTCCGCTGTAGGCCGCCAGCGGGGCACTCACCGTCTCATGAAGGATCAGGAGCAGCGCGACATAGGCAGGAACAGGCCCACGGGGCAGCAGGAACTCCGCCGCATCTCGCAGGCGCAGGTGCCATCCGGACAGGACCAGTCCCGAGAGCAGCACGACGCTCCAAAGGACCGACGCGACGGTCGCGCGACGATGGAGCCGGTGATATCGGGCGGCCTTATCTTCGTTCACCGTCCGAGCTGATCTTGTCCGACGCCGTGTCGGCGGCGTCGCCGCGCGGCCGGATCCGGATGCCGCCGTTCGTCGTCTGGAGTTCGATGAGGGGACCGCCGCCGTTCATCCGCCCTTCGAACCTGCGGCGCGAGCGTTCGGTGACGTCAATCTTCACGTTGGACACGTTGATACCGCCGTTGGTCCAGGTGGCGAGGACGTCGGCTTTCGCATCTTCCGGCAGACGGAGCGTCACGCTGCCGTTGGTCGTTCGCAGCGCGATCTTCCCCGAGCCGACGGACGCGACGTCCACGTTGACGCTGCCGTTGGTCGTCTTCGCCTCCACGGCCCCCGTGAGATTCTTCGTCGTGACGCTGCCGTTGGTCGTCTTCGCGGCCACGCGTCCCGCTGATCCCGAGACGAGAACGGCGCCGTTGGCGTTGGTGAGATCGATGGATGCGTTCTTCGGCGCGCGCACATGGTAGCGCACCTCGAAGTTCGCGCCGACCATGATGCCGCCCATGCGCTCGGTCTCAATCGACACGCGATCGGGCTTGATGTCTTCCTTGATGGTGATCCGGGGAAGGAGCTCCTGGGCGCCCGTGTCGGTGGCCGCCTTCGCGATGCGCTCGGCCCGCACTTCGACCGTGGATCCCTCGACGGCCTCGACTTCGATCGAGCCATTGCCGTTGCCGATCCGGAGCTCGCCGCCGGCCGTCAGGGGATAGCTGCGGGTCCACTCGTCGGTCGCCCGGCCGGTCAAGTTGCCGAGGGACATGTCGCACCCGCCGAGCAGAAGCGCGAGCGGCAGAGCCAGGAAGGCCGAAAGTCGCGGCATCACGAAAATCCTCCTCGGCAGTACATACGCCGGCGAGGATACCTCAGTTCAATTGAACCGAAATCAGCTTCGACACCCCCGGCTCCTCCATGGTCACTCCGTAGAGCCGATCGGCGATTTCCATGGTCTTCCGGTTGTGAGTGATGACGATGAACTGGGTGTGATCCTGCATGCCCCGGAGCATCTCGACGAACCGCCCGATGTTCGCATCGTCGAGCGGCGCATCAATCTCGTCGAGCAGGCAGAACGGGCTCGGTTTGTACTTGAACATGCCGAACATCAGCGCGATAGCGGTCAGCGCCTTCTCGCCGCCCGACAGGAGCTGAACGCTCTGGAGCCGTTTGCCCGGCGGCTGCGCGATGATCTCGATGCCGCTCTCGAGCGGATCGTTCTCGTCGAGCAGCGTCAGGCCGGCGCGGCCGCCACCGAAGAGCGTGCTGAACATCAGCTGGAAGTTCTGGTTGATGGCGGCGAAAGCGTCGCTGAATCGCTGACGCGTCGTTTCGTCGATGCGCTTGATGGCTTCACTCGTCAGCTGGATGGACTCGACCAGATCCTTCCGCTCGGCCGTCAGGAAGGTGTGGCGCGTCTCGAGCGCGTCGAACTGCTCGATGGCCATCATGTTCACCGGGCCGAGTCGCTCGATCTTGCCGCGAAGCTGCGTGATGGCCTCTTCGGCGCTGAGCGTCCGCTGCTCCGCCGCGACCACGGCGTCGGGCTGCGCCCTCTCGGCGCCGGCTTCGTCGGCGTCCTCGGGCTCTTCCGCGCAAATCGCATTCGCGTCCGGAACGGCCTTCCCTTCGGCCTCGAGCTGCTCCACTTCGACTACGACCTGCTCGATGGTGGCGTTCACCGCGTCCTCGCACGTGTGCGCGAGGTGCGAGAGATCCGCTTCGGCGGTCGCCCGCGCGACATCGAGCTCTGACACGACGTCGCGGACCGCGTCGTGGGCGGTACGGGCTTCCTTAATCGCGGTCTCGAAGGCGTCCGCTTTCGTGCGCAGCGTATCGACGGCCTCATCTGCAGCGGCGACGTCGCTTCGCAGCTCAGTGAGCGCCTGGATGTCGCCGTCGAGCGCCGCGACGCCGACGGTAATCGCCGCCTTCAACTCTTCCGCCCGGCTGTGCGATTCCTCGATCTCGGTGGTCAGCGCCTGCACTCGCACTTCGATTTCTGCCGCCGCCTCCTCAAGTCGTTCGATCTCCGACGCGAGCGCGCTCGCGCGTTCGACCAGCGCCGCGTGCGCCGCGCCGGCGTCGGCCGCCCGCCGTTGCAGGTCTTCGACCGCTTCGCGCGCCTCGAACAGACGGCGCTGGGCGCTGGTCAGGCGCTCGTCCGACGCGCGTTGCGCCTGATCGAGCTGGGCAATTGACGCACGCGCCTCCTCCTGACGACGATCCAGGCCGTTTCGCTCCTCTTCGGCCTGATGCCGCTCGCGGGCGAGCTGTTCGCTCTTCTGACCGAGCCGGGCCTGCTCGTCGGTCGCGTGCTGCAGCTGCGCCTCGTAGCCGACGACGGCCTTCTCCTGTTTGTGGTGTTCGGCATTCAGCGCCGCAATAGCGTTCACCGCGTGGGCGATCGTCGCGTCCAGCTCGGACGTCTCGTGGGCCAGGCGGGCGAGCGATTCGCGATCGGCCGCGACGCGATCGCGCAGCTCCTTGATCTCGCGCTTGGACTCGAGGATGCCACGCGCCTCCGCGTGGCGACCGCCGGACACGAGGTGGGCGCCGCGGAAGACGTCGCCGTCCGGCGTCGCTACGGGACACGTCGTCAGCGAGCTGGATTCGGCCGCTCCCGCGTAGGTCGGCGCAATCCACCCGGTGCCGATGGCGCTTCGGATAGCCGTGGCAAACGGCCCATGGACGCGCACTACGGATTCAAGCGTGCGCATTCCGGCAGGCATGGCACCGACAGACTCAGCTCCAGCCGGGGAGCCATCAGCCGACAACGACGAGCGCGAGGCTTCAGCCGAGCGAGGCGCCACGACGGCGTCCGAAATCAGGAACCCGCAGCGACCCGCCGAAGCGTCGCGCACCAGCCTGAAACCCGCTTCGGCGTGCTCCGCGCGCTCGACGACGACGTGCTGGAGCAAGTCGCCGAGCGCGGCCTCGACCGCTCGCTCGTAGCCCTGCTCGACCTCCAGGTAGTCGGCGACCGCACCCTGCTGGTTCACGCGGCCGTTGGCCTGCACGAGCACGGCGCGCGCCGCGTCGCTGTACCCAGCGCGCGCGGCCTCGAGCTCCTCGAGCGATTTGAGTCGCGCCTCGCTTCCGGCCAGCTCGTGTTCGCGCGACCGGACGGCGCGCGCGCGCCACTCGTGCTCGATTCTGGCGCTGGCAAGTTCCGATTCGCGCGCGGCACGGGCAATCCTCGTCGCTTCGATGGCGTCGTGCGATCGGCGCAGCGCATCGGCGGCCGCGGCGCGATCCGCCGCCGCGCGATCGGATTCGACGCGCACGTCGGCGCGCTCGACGTCGAGCTTCGCCAGCGTTTCAGAGACCTTCTCGCGTGCGGTCGACGCGTGCTCGAGCGCGTGGCGCAACGCGGTCGCCGCGTTGATCGCGGAAAAGACCTCGCTGCGCGCCGCCTCGACGTCGGCTTCAAGGCCTTCGATCTCGCGATGAGCGCCGTCGTAGGACTCGGATTCGGCCGCGAGAGCGGCGGCGGCGCGGTCGCGTTCCGCATTGGCGTCGGCGGCGGCGACGCGGCGGGATCGGAGCGCCGCGTACGCCGGCTCCCGCCGGGCGTCGAGCACGTCGCGCTCGCGCGCCATCATCGTCGCGCGCTGTTCCAGGCTGTCGATCTGCTCGCGGTTGAATGCGATCTGCTGCTCGTGCCGGTTGATCGACAGTTCGCGCCCATGGGCCGCCTCGCGCGTGGATGTCGCCCGCTCGTCGGACTCGACCAGTTCGATGCGCAGGCGGCCAAGGTTCGCCTCGATTTCGGCAACCCGGGCGTGGGCGACCGCCTCGCGCTCGCGGCTGTCCTGCAGGCGCGCGCGCGTCGACGCGATGGTCTCGGACAGCTGCCGGTACTTCCGCGCGAAGAGGACTTTTTCCCAGCGCCGCAGCTCGTCGCGCAGGCGCTGGTACCGCCGGGCCTTGGCGGCCTGACGCTTCAGCGTCCCACGCTGCTTGTCCACTTCGAACACGATGTCATCGATGCGAGTCAGGTTCTGCTGCGCGGCCTGGAGCTTCAGTTCGGCCGCGCGACGGCGGGCCTTGTACTTCGTGACGCCGGCGGCTTCCTCGATCAGTTGACGACGATCGGTCGGCCGGCTGCTCAGGATCATGCCGATCTTGCCCTGCTCGATGATCGCGTAGGCCTTCGCGCCAAGCCCCGTATCCATCAGCAGATCGTGGATGTCCTTCAGCCGGCAGATGCGCCCGTCGATCAGGTATTCGCTCTCGCCGGAACGATAGAGCCGCCGCGTGACCTCGATCTCGCGCGCAACCGACTCAATAATCTCCTGGACGAGCCCGGCGTGGTGGCCGTGACCGTTGCCGTTCGCATGGCCGTTTCCGTTTCCGTGGCCATTCCCGTTGGCGGGCTCGTGGACGTGGCCGTTGCCCGAGGCCGGATGCGCGTGGCCCGGCGCCGCCTGCGTGGAGGAGTCATCAGCGTCGGCCCCAGAGGCTGCTTTCAGAAAGCCGCTGAAACGAAGACGCACTTCAGCCGACGCCGTCGGCTTGCGCGCGTCGCTGCCGCTGAAGAGCACGTCCTCCATCCGTTCGCCGCGAAGACTCTTCGCGCTCTGCTCGCCCATCACCCACGTGATGGCGTCGGCGACGTTGCTCTTGCCGCAGCCGTTCGGCCCAACGATCGCCGTCACGCCCTGGTCGAAGGCCAGTTCGGAGCGATCGGAAAATGACTTAAACCCGTTGATCTCGAGACGCTGCAGACGCATCACATGTCCATTGCGGATTGCGGGTTGCGGACTGCGGATTGATTGAGCAATTCAATCAATCCGGATGTCAATCCGCAATCCGCAATCCACAATCCGAAATGAGTTGGCTGGGAGGCAACTAGACTCGACCGATTGTGCCCCTTTCGCCTGCCGATCCGCTCGGAAGGCGGCCCCAGGGGCGGAAAACGGTCGTCAGTGTAACAAGCGCCAGCTATAGCGGCAAGCGCAAACTCGTGCCCACTATCTTGGGTCTCAGCCCTAACTTAGCGCGAAGCCCTCAGCGCCGAGCCCTTCGGTGCTTCAGTTCGCCTTGGTGCGTGTCCCTTTGCTCAGCTCCGTCAGCTTGAGCGCTTCACCGAAGACGCTCATCGCCGCAACGGCCTGCGGATCAACCTGCACCAGATGGCGACGCGCGTCGGCGATACCAAACAGCGCGTTGTCGATCTCGAACCGGATCATCGCTTTGATGAAATCCATGTCCTTCGTAAACGCGTCCTCGTCCATCCGCATGTGATCCGACTTCAGCTGCTCGCGAAAATCCGCCACCATGGCATCGTCGACGACGAAATTCTCCTTCACGAGCTTGCGGCCCGTGGACTGCTGCGCCACGCGCGTGTCGCCCTCCGCGGCGTACTTCTGGGCGTAGTTCGAAAACGCCCCGCGCGCGTACAGGCTACGGCCGAACCGGCCTGGATTGAAGCCTTCGATCGGACCCGCAATGCGCTTGTCCGGCTCGATGCCGCCGCCACTGTACACCGGACGCCCTGCGTCGGTGTGCTTCAAATCGCTCGGATTGTGCGGCTTGTTGGCGTCCTGGTCGCGCAGCGAGTAGCTCAGATATTCGTCGAAGCTCGCGTCCCACGGGCGCTGGATCAGGCGGCCGCTCGGCGTGTAATAGTGCGCCGTCGTCAGCGCCAGGCCTGCGCCCCCGCTGATCCGGTAGACCGACTGCACGAGCGCCTTGCCGAACGTCGTCTCGCCGACGACGTACGCGCGGTCGTGATCCTGGAGCGCGCCGGTGACGATTTCCGCGGCGCTGGCGCTGTTCCGGTTCGCCAGCAGGACGACGGGCATCTCCGTGAACTCGCTCTCTTCGGTCGCGCGATAGTCCTGGTCGGAATTCGCGCACGCGTCCGCGCGTGTAGACGATCATCCTGCCCTTGCGGCAGGAATTCGTTCGCGACCTTGATGGCCTGGTCGAGCGGCCCGCCGGGATTGCCTCGCATGTCGAACAGCAGCCGCCGCATGCCCTTCGACGACAGGTCGTGCAGGGCGTGCTTCACGTCGCGGTCGGTGTTCTCGCCGAAATCCTGCATGCCGGATGTAGCCGGTCGTCGCGTCGATCATGAAGTACGCGGGAACGGTCGGAATGTAGACTTCGTCGCGGGTCAGTTCGAACGGGATCAACTGCTCGTAGCCGCGCCGCTTGATCTCGACATGGACGAGCGTGCCCTTCGGCCCGCGCAGCTTGCGCATGCGCCTGATCGATGGTCCAGCCCTTGGCGTCCTCGCTCGTCGATCGTGCGCGATGACGTCCCCGCGCCGGATGCCCTTCTTGTACGCCGGCGATCCTTCGAAGACGTTCATCGCCGTGACGTCGCCGTCGAACACCTGGATGGTCATGCCGATGCCGTAGTAGCGGCCCTCCTGGCGCTCGCGCATCTGCGCGTACTCGCGCGGCGTGAAGTAACTCGAATGCGGATCGAGCGTGGCGAGCATGCCGCGGATCGAACTCGTGACGAGCGCTTCGGAATCGACCTTATCGACGTAGCTCGATTCGATGGCGTTCAGGGCCGCCGAGAACGCCCGGTAGTGATCGGGAATCTTGTCGTCGGTGGCGAGCGCGTTCCGGCCGAACAGCCCGCCGACCAGCGCGGACACAGCGATCGCGAAGACGACGGCAGGGACCGGACGGAAGCGTCGCATGATCTCGCATCCTAGCAGATAACTTCCTTACAAACAACGACTTCTGAGCATCCGGCAGAGGCGGATTCCTTGACCGGATCGGCGGCCGGTTCCTATAATGACGACAGTCGCCCGCCTACGGTTTTACGACAGGTCTGAGGAAAGCAGGACACTATGTTTGGTTCCATCGGTATGCCGGAGCTGATCATCATTTTCGTGATCGCTCTGATCATCTTTGGGCCCCGGAAGCTCCCCGAACTGGGCCGTTCGCTCGGCAAGAGCCTCGCCGAGTTCAAGAAAGCCTCGAACGAGCTCCGAAGCACCCTCGAAGAGGAAATTCGGATCGAGGAGCAAAAGCGAGACGGTAGCCAAACAGCCCGGCTCCCGCGCCAGCGGTCACGGCGCACGACTGAGGAAGCGGTCCGGCACGATCACAGCGCCTGAGAGCATGGCCCTCGTCCCATTTCCGGGCACGCAGGGCGGCGCCTACAAGGCGCTGCCGCCCGACGACGACGACGATTCCCTGGCCGGGAAGATGTCGTTTCTGGAGCATCTCGACGAGCTTCGGAAACGTATCGTCAATTCGGCCATTGCGATTGGCGTCGGCGTCGTCGTCGACGTTCGCCTTCATCGACAAGATTTTCAACTTCATCCTGGCTCCGACGCGCAGAGCCCTGCCGCCGGGCGTGAAGATGATCTACACGCAGCCGGGCGAAGCGTTCTCGTTGTACGTCACCGTCGCGTTGATCGCGGGCGCTGCCGTTGCGGCACCGTTCATCATGTTTCAGGTCTGGATGTTCATCGCGCCCGGGCTGTACTCGAACGAGAAACGGATGGCGCTGCCCTTCGTGTTCTTCACGACGGCCGGATTTCTCCTCGGCGCGGCGTTCAACCACTACATTGCGTTTCCGTTCATGATGGCGTTCTTCGCCAGCTTCAACGGCGTGGAACTCGCATTCATGCCGCGGCTGGAAGATACCTTCGGGCTGTACACGAAGATGCTGCTCGGTATGGGTGTCGTGTTCCAGATGCCGACGGTCGTCTTCTTCCTGGCCAAGCTGAAGCTCGTGTCCGCGCATTTCCTGGCGCGGCATTTCAAGTACGCGTTCCTCATCATCTTCATCGCCGCCGCCGTCATCACGCCGACGGGCGACATGATGACCCAGGCGATCTTCGCCGCCCCCATGGTGGGCCTGTATCTGCTCAGCATCGTCATCGCCTGGGTCGTTGGCCCGAAGCGTGCCGCACGGGTTGAGGAGAGCGAAGAATAGCCGGCTTCTTCACAGTCTTTCGTTCGACCGCAAGCCATTGATTGACTTCGAGTACAGCGCAGCCGTACGATAAGGCTGAGCTTTGCTCATGACGACTTCCTTACGGACCGCAGCGCCGGTTCTCGCCGTCGCGCTGTGGGCCACCCCGGTCAGCGCGCAGTCAGGCGCGCAGACGCCAGGTTCAGCCTCGCCGCCACCCGCCGCCGAGTCAGCCGCTGAGGTCCGTCCGGCCACAACAACTTTTGCCGGCGACACAGGCCTCTGGTTCGTGCCGGGCGCCGAAGTGCTGCCGGACGGGAAATGGTCCGCCAGTGCGTATCGTCGAGGCACGAACTGGATTCAGGGCTATACCAACGTTGCCGATTTCGCTGGCACGTTTGCGTACGGACTGCGTGGCCGGGCCGAAATCTTCGGAGCGTTTCTCGTCGACACCCGTGTCGATCGCGACGTCCGTCCGCTGTTTCTGAGCAACAGCGTTTCAGGCGCAGGGAAATTCGGCGGCGTGCTCGATCGGTATCCGGGCGTGAGCAAGGGCTGGTCCGGGGACAACCTCGGAGATTTCTACATCGGCGCCAAGTTCAACATCTGGTCCGAGGAGCGCCTGAATCCGGCTGCCGTGGCCGTGCGCGCCGTCGCGAAATTGCCGACCGGCAGCGTCGACAACGGTGCCGGAACCGGCAAGTTCGATCTCGCCGTCGACGGAATCGTCAGCAAGGAAGCGTCGAAGCTCGTGGACGTCTCGGCGTACGGCGGCTGGGAGTTCCGCGGTCAGCCCGACGGCTACGACGCGCCGAGCGGCGCGTTCAGGTGGGGTGCGGGCGTCGGTTTTCCGTCGCGGCGGATGCTGCGCGTCACCGGGGAGGTGAACGGCGAAGTTCCAAGCAAGAGTACGCTCACGTTTCAGGGCGCCTCGATTCTCTGCGTGGACTGCGGGGCGGTTCCGCTCGTGTCCGACGTCCAGACACTCACACGCGCCACGCTCGGCTTGACCTTCCAGGCGAAGAATGGATTCTTTGCGGGCGCCGGCGCCAGTTGGAACTTCCCCACCCTCGCGCGGACGAGCGCGTTCAGTCCGGAAGGCGATGTGACCGGCGATTATGTGGATTGGCAGTTCCGCATCGGATATCACCCAGGCGTGCGGGTCCATGTGGCGCCGGTGCCGCCACAACAACCGCCCCCCGAACTGCCGACGTCGCAGAATCACCCACCGACCGTGCGCGCGCGGTGTGAACCGTGCACGGTGGAAGCCGGCAGGAGCGTGACGGTGACGGCGGACGCGCAGGATCCCGACGGCGATGTGCTCACGTATCGGTGGTCGGCGCCGGCGGGCTCGTTTCAGAACGCCGCGAATCGCCAGACGTTGTGGACCGCGCCCCAGCAGGAAGGGGCCGTTCCAATCACTGTCACGGTGAGCGACGGCCACGGAGGCACGGCGTCCGACAACGTGACGATTCAGGTGCTGAGAACGCGGCAGCCGGTCGTCGAGCTCACCTTCGAAGACGTGTACTTCGACTTCGATCGGTCCACGTTGCGGCCCGAAGCACTCCGGCTGCTCGACGACGCCATCGCCAGGCTGCAGGCGAATCCGGACAAGAACATCGTGATCGAGGGCCACACGTGCAGCATAGGCACCGCCGAATACAACCTGGCGCTCGGCAGCCGACGCGCCGGCAGCGTGCGCGACTATCTCCTCTCGCGAGGCATCGCCGCGAGCCGGATGGAGACGCGCAGCTACGGCGAGGAGCGGCCCAAGTTCGACAACGCGCGAGAGGAGACGCGCCGCCTGAACCGCCGCGCGGCGTTGGTCGTCAGGGTTCAATAGAACTTCAAGCACCTCTTGAACCTCTTGCACCAATTGAACTTCCTGAACCAATTTGTGCTCTGATCTGAATCGTGGCGATCAGAGCCTCGGCGGCCAAAGAAATCGACGCGCTCATCGCGGACCTGACGGGCCCGCACCCGGTCGCGCGCGAGGCGGCCATCGCTCGACTGACCGTCATCGGCCCTCGCGCAGTCGAGCGGCTCCTCCTCGTCACTCGGTCATCCGCCGAACCGGTCGCGCGCGTGTCGGCGTTCCGCGCGCTCGAAGGCATCCACGATCCACGGAGTCTTGAACCTGCGCTCGAGGCCGCCTCGAGCGAGGCTGATCCGCGCGTAGCCGCAGCAGCGGTCGGTCTCGCGAGGACGTTCATTCGCCAGGACAGGGGCACCACCGTCGTCGATCAACTGACGAAGCTCGCCCTCGACGCTCACGGGGCGGACCCGGTTCGCCTCGCCGCCATCACGGCCCTCAAAGACCTCGACGCTTCGACCGTCGCGCCGCTCCTCGAGGCGCTCGCCGACGACTCGAAACCGGCCATTCGCGCGGAAGCAACCCGTCCCTCGGCCGACGCTCTCCCATCGTGGTCCGGCGGCGCCCAGGCGCCCCGGACAGCGGAAACGGACGCGCTTCTGGTTCGCGCGGCAGACGAGGGCCTCCCGGACAATCCCGACCTACTCCGCGAAGCGCTGACCTCAGCCACGCGAACGACGACGCTGGCCGCGCTGCTCCGGATTGTCGAGCGGGTGCGCGAGAAAGAAGCCGGCGAATCAGCGACGCGACAGGGGAAATGGACGACGGCGAGAGCCGCCGGGCATCTGGCGCTGGCGAGACGGCGCAGCCGAATTGGGCTGTCTACGACCTGCGGGAGTGGCTCGAGACGGCGCGAGCGCCCCTGCCGGTGGATGCGTTCGCCGCCTTGTCGCTCGTCGGCGACGCCTCGTGCCTCGAGGCGATCGCCAGCCGCTACGCCGCGCCGCCGGACGAGTGGTCGAAGTCCCGGCTCGCCGATCTGTTCCGGGCGATCCTCAAACGCGAGGGCGTGTCACGCCGCGATCCCGTCATCAAGCGCATCGAGCGGAAACAGAGGCGGGCCCTGGACGAGCTCTGGCCGGACACGGGGCGCACGCGCCGGAATCCGAAGGCCAGGCGTTAGTACGCCTTCGCGAACCATGCCTCGGCCTGGGCAGGGTTATCGCACCTGATGCAATGGCCTGACGGCTTCACGCCGCCGAGCGGCATGTTGCGAATCGTCGCCTGGGTGTCGGCCTTGATCTGCGCCTCGCAGTCCGCCGCTCCGCACCAGGGCGCGATCAGGAAGCCCGGCCGACCTTCCATTTCCGCCTTGAACTCGTCGTAAGTATCCACGCGTTTCGTGTGCTCGTCGCGATACGCACACGCGCGTTCGAACAGATTCTTCTGCACGTCGTCGAGCAGCTGGCCGACGCGCGCCGGCAGTCCGTCCATCGGCAGATCCTGTTTGTCGCCCGTGTCTCTCCGCGCCACACGCACCGTGCCCTTCTCGATGTCCTTCGGGTCCGATTTCGATGCGCAGCGGCACGCCGCGGAGCTCCCACTCCGAGAATTTCCAGCCGGGCCGCTCGTCGCGCTCGTCGAGCGTGACACGGATCCCGGCGTCCGCGAGCAGCTGCCGCAGCTCGGCTCGCTTTCGGCAGCACGGTTTCGCGCCAGTCGTCCCGGCCGATCGGCACGACCACGACCTGGTAGGGTGCGACGCGGGGCGGCAGCACGAGCCCGCTGTCGTCCCCGTGCGTCATGATCACGCCGCCGACGAGGCGTGTGGACACGCCCCAGGACGTTCCCCAGACGTGCTGAACCGTCTTGTCGCGGCCCTGGAACGTGATGTCGAACGCCTTCGCGAAGTTCTGACCCAGGTTGTGTGACGTCCCGGCCTGCAGCGCCCGGCCGTCGCCCATCAGCGCCTCGATCGAGTAGGTCCGCAGGGCGCCCGCGAACTTCTCGCTCTCGCTCTTCTGCCCCTTGACGACGGGCATGCCGAGGACGTCCTCGGCGACGCGCGCGTAGATGTCGAGAATGCTCAGCGTCTCGGCCTGGGCCTCGTCATGAGTCTCGTGCGCGGTGTGGCCTTCCTGCCAGAGAAACTCCGTCGTGCGCAGGAACGGCCGCGTGACCTTCTCCCAGCGAACGACATTGGCCCACTGGTTGATGAGAATCGGCAGATCGCGCCACGACTGCACCCACTTCGCGTACATGGAGCCGATGATCGCCTCCGACGTCGGTCGCACGACAAGCCTCTCCTCGAGCTCCTCGCCACCGGCGTGGGTGACGTAAGCGACCTGCGGCGCGAAGCCCTCGACGTGCTCGGCTTCCTTGTTCAGGAAGCTCTCGGGGATGAACAGCGGGAAGTACGCATTGACGTGGCCGGTCCGCTTGAACTCGCGGTCGAAGGCCTGCTGGATCAGCTCCCAGATCGCGTAGCCGTACGGGCGGATGACCATGCAGCCCTTGACGGGCGAATAGTCGGCGAGCTCGGCGCGACGCACGACGTCCAGATACCACTGCGAGAAATCCTGCGAGCGGGGCGTGATCTCCGTCACGAAGGAGTCTTTGCCGCCTTTGTTCTTTTCTTGTTTAGCCATGTTGTTCGTCGACGAGGTGGACCTTCCAGTGTAGATCGTCACGTTCGGGGAAGTCTTCGCGGAAATGTCCGCCGCGGCTTTCTTCGCGCCTGAGCGCCGCACGAGCGATGAGTCCCGCGACCGTGCCGAGGTTTCGCCGCCGCCGTCCATCGACGGTGGGTGACACGGGGAGCGCGGTGGCTGCGTCGAGACATGCGACCGCCCGCTCCAAACCGTCGCGCTCGCGAAAGAGACCAACCGATCGCCACATCATCGTCTGGATGGCCGGAATCGTGGCTGGGATGTCGGCGTCACCGATCGCCAGGCCGGCGCCGGACGCCGGCGCTGCAGGCTGACGATTGGCTTTGAGCGGCGCTGCCTGCGGCGGCTCCAGCATCGCACGCGCTGCGCGCGCACCGAACACGAGCCCTTCGAGCAACGAGTTGCTCGCCAGACGGTTGGCGCCGTGGAGACCGGTGCACGCGACCTCGCCGGCGGCATACAAGCCCGGCAACCGACGTCCGCCCCCAGACATCGCTGTCGACGCCGCCCATGATGTAATGCGCTGCGGGTCCGACCGGAATCGGATCGCGCGCGAGATCGAGGCCCACCTGACGGCACATCGCGGAAATCGTCGGAAAACGCCTCGCAACGAACGCCGGATCGAGGTGCGCCAGCGTCAGGAAGACCGGTCCGCCGGTGCGATCGACTTCGCGCGCGATGCCGCGTGCGACGACGTCGCGCGGTGCGAGATCGCCCTGCGGATGAATCGTCGCCATGAACGGCTGATGGTGGCAGTTGACCAGACGCGCACCTTCGCCGCGGAGCGCCTCCGAAATCAGAAACCGCGGCGCTCCTTTCAGGTTCAGCGCCGTCGGGTGGAACTGCACGAATTCGAGATCCGCCACGCGTGCGCCCGCGTGATACGCCAGTGCGATGCCGTCACCGGTTGCGACCGCGGGGTTGGTCGTCTCGCTGAAGACCTGCCCGGCGCCGCCAGTCGCCAACAGCGTCGCGCGTGCACGAAATTCCTGCCGTCCGCGCCTGCGCGTCGTAGAACACCACACCCGCCGCGCGGCGGCCATCGCCGGCGGCGTCGATGACGATCTCGGTCACGAGCGCGTGATCGATGGTCTGGACCGACGACTCGGTGCTGACTCTCTGCCAGAGCACGCGACCAATCTCGCGCCCGGTGGCATCGCCCGCATGCAACACGCGACGCACCGAGTGCGCCGCTTCCCGCCCGAGCACGGGGCGGCCGTTGGCGTCGCGCTCGAAGGCGGCGCCCCATGCCATCAGCTCCCGGACACCTGCCGGCCCGTTTTCCACGAGCACGCGGACCGCGTCTTCATCGCACAAGCCATCGCCCGCGCGAATCGTGTCCTCGCCGTGCAACGCCGGGCTGTCATCGTCGCCGACCGCGGCGGCGATGCCACCCTGCGCGTAGCCGGTGTTGCTCTCGGTCGGTTCAGCTTTCGTGAGGACGAGCACGCGGCCGTAACCGGCGAGCTCGATCGCGGCGCGGAGTCCGGCGATGCCGCCGCCAACGACGAGAAAATCGGTCGCCTGCACGCGAATGCTATCCTACCATCCGCACCTCGATGACCCCGGCCGACGCCATCCGCATCGACGTCACCACACCATCGCGATGCGTACGGCGTGACGATCGGTGAAGGCGCCATCGATGGGCTTCGCGGGACGCTCGACGAACTCCGCGTGCCCGAGCGGCGCTTCGTCGTGTCCAGTCCGCTCGTGTGGCGGCTGCACGGACCGCTACTCGCGCGCGCCATCGGTGTTCCCGAGCCCATTCTCGTCCCCGACGGCGAGCGCTTCAAGCTCCTGTCGACGGTCACACGAATCTACGACGCACTCCTGCGTCTCAACGCCGATCGTGCGACGACGGTGATCACGTTCGGCGGTGGCGTCGTCGGCGATATGGCCGGGTTCGCAGCGGCGACATACTCTGCGCGGCGTCGCGCTGGTCCACCTGCCGACGACGCTCTTGGCGCAGGTCGACAGCGCGATCGGCGGCAAGGTCGGTGTCAACCACCCGCAGGGCAAGAATCTCATCGGCGCCTTCTATCAGCCGAACGCCGTCGTCGTCGATCCCACCGTGCTCGGGACGCTGCCGCGGCGCGAGTTCCGCGCCGGTCTGTACGAGGTGATCAAGTACGGCATGACGTCGAGCGCTTCGCTCTTCGATCGGGTCGGGCGCGAGCGCAAGGCGATCTTCGCGCGCACGCCCGAAGCGCTCCTCCCCGTGATCGCAGAATCGTGCCGCATCAAGGCGAGCGTCGTGTCCGTGGACGAAAAGGAATCGGGCCCGCGGCGGATTCTGAACTTCGGGCACACCGCCGGGCATGCGTTCGAAGCCGTGACCAGGTACCGGAGGTTTCGACATGGCGAAGCGGTGGCCTACGGCATGCTGGTCGCCTCGGAGATCGCCAAGTCGCGGGGCGCGCTCGCCGAACGTGACGGTCACGCGCTGGCGGACGTGATCGCCAGCCTCGGTCCACTCCCGCCGATCAGCGACATCTCAACGGGGTCGATGATCGAAGCGATGCAGCACGACAAGAAGGTGGTTGGCGGGAAGCTGCACTACGTCCTGCCTACCGCGGTGGGCGCGACGACAATCGTGGACGATGTGACGGAAAAGGAGCTGCGAGCCGCGCTGAAACGCGTTGGCGTCGGCGGCTAGGGGCGTCTCTGCCCCGCCCCTCGGGGACGGTCACCCTTCGAGACGGTGCTCTTTGATTTTTCCGAGCAGCGCCTTGTAGCTGATTTGCAGTCTCTCCGCGGCGAGTCCCGGGTTACCACCGGCCTCGCGAAGCGCCTGCGCGATCTTGCGACGCTCGACTTCCGACACCACGCGTCGCGTCGCGTCGGGCAGGCTTCCACTCAAGTCGATCTGCGCCCACGGACTGGAGTCGGACTCGACCGCCACCGGCGCCGGCCGTCCGCTCCGGAACGAGAGCTGCAGATGGTGGGGGTGTATCGTGTCGCCCTCGGTCAGAATCACCGCGCGTTCGATGCAGTTTTGAAGTTCACGAACGTTGCCGGGCCACGCGTACCCGAGGAGCTCGTGCTCGGCGGCTGGTGAAAGCACGAGCGGTTTCTTGTTCAGGTCCCGGCAGAATCGCTCGATGAAATAGCGCGCCAGCGTCGTGATGTCGTCGGTGCGCTCGCGCAGCGGCGGAATCGTGATCGGAAACACGGACAGCCGGAAATAGAGATCTTCGCGATACTGACGCGCCGCAACCGCCGCCTTGAGATTCCGGTTCGTCGCGGCGACGACCCGGACGTCCACCTGGATCGGCGCAGTCCCGCCAACCCGCTCGAACCGCTTTTCCTCGAGCGCACGCAGGATCTTCGCCTGCAGAGACAACGGCAAATCGCCGATCTCGTCGAGGAAGAGCGTGCCGCGGTGCGCCAGCTCGAACTTGCCCGGCTTGCGCGCGGCGGCGCCCGTGAAGGCCCCTTTCTCGTGGCCGAAGAGCTCGGTCTCGAGCAACGTTTCAGGGATCGCGGCGCAGTTGATCGCGACAAACGGCCCGTCGGCGCGAGGACTGAGCGCATGGAGCGCGCGCGCGAACAGCTCCTTGCCCGTGCCGCTCTCGCCCTCGAGCAGGACCGTGGTGTCGGTGGCGGCCGCGCGATGCAGCGCAATCGACACCTGCTTCAGCTTCGCATCGTCGCCGACAATCTGCGGCGCGCCTCGTCGCTGCGCCAGCTCCTCCTTGAGGAGAATGTTCTCCGTCGCGAGCCGCCGCTGGACGAGCGCGCGTTCGACGAGCAGCAGCAGGTGCTCGGGATCGACGGGCTTGGCGAGAAAATCGAGCGCGCCTTCCTTCATCGCGGCAACGGCGTCCTGGATGCTGCCAAACGCCGTCATGACGATGACCGGCAGCTCGGGATCGAGCTCCTTCGACGCGCGCAGCACGCCGAAGCCGTCTCCGTCGGGCAGACGGAGGTCGGACAGCACGACATCCGGTGGCGTCGCGCGAAGCGCCTGTTCGGCCTCAGCCTTGTCTCGAGCTTCGATAACGGTGTGGCCCTGCGCCTCGAGGGCGTGGCGCAGCATGGCCCGGAGCGAGTCCTTGTCCTCGACCAGCAGGATTGGACGATCGGCCGACGCGCGCGATGTCCGCGAGCTCAATCCCGACGGACTCAACGCAACCAGCCGGGCGGGACGCCCGCGCGGCGTGCTTCTTCTTCGAGGTCGGAAATGGCTTTCTTGTCTTCGATCACTTTCTTCTTGAGGCGCTCGAGCTCGGCGATCGCCTTCTGACGGTCGCGGTCGATCGTGCTCCGCTGTGCGGGATCGTCGCGGTTCACAAAGTCGGTCGTGAGCGCGGCGATGCGCGACTGCAGCGCGTCAGCAAAGGTCGAGTCGCGATCGAGGACTTCCTGCGCCGACTTCATCCGCCCGGACCAGTACGTCTGCCCGCGCGCGCCTGACTTGTCGTCTTTGGTGTCTTTCTGATTCGTCTTTCGCCGCCGTCGACCCGCTTGAACCCGCGGCGGTCGGCGTGGTCGTCGATCCGCCGGTCGCGGGCGCCGGTGTCGGCATCGTTGCGGGCGGCACGTCGCCCAGGTCCTTGTTCGTGTAGACCTTGGTGGCGGTAGGCTGCGTCTTGCGGCGCTCCTCTTCCTTACGGGCGACGTCCGCGAGGGACTGGGCAAACGAGGCGGTCGCCGAGACAAGAAGGCAGCCACTGACGAAAACGAGTGTCGGTGTCACGCGCATATCTATCTCGTTGCTTATCGGCCCGAACTCGATCGTACGTGAGGGCTGGGGCGCGGTCAACGAACACTCACGGAAGCTCGGCCCATGAAACCACGTGCACTCCCCGCGGGCTCCGGACGACCCCCAGCTCCACACCTCTCCTGGCGCCGCGGGGACCGAAGGCCATCGCCCGCACCCTGAGGTTGTCGAGGCCAGAGGCGTCCTGGGCCACCAGGCTGACGATGTAGAACTGTGCAACGCGGGAGGACCGAACGAGATCGCCGAAGGGTCCGTAGGCGAACAGATGCCAGCCCGGGTTTCTGGCGGCTATCGCCGTCAAATCAGCGACCGTCTCACCCGACAGCGTGCGCGCGCCGGAGGGCGGGCCGTCGACAAACGAGGACGTTCTCAGTCCGCTGGCCACGGAGGTCCACTCGTCGACCATGGACGCGAGCGCCCCTACGGACCAGTCGCCAACCGCATCCGCGGCGTAGAACGCTTCCCGGCCGCCGCGGAAGCTCGACGCTATGAGCGCTTCGGTGGACGTCAGCAGCACGACTGCAGCCGCGAGCGCGGACAAGAGCAGCATCGACATGACGGTCAACAAGAGCGCCACGCCGGATTCGGTCCTGAGCATTCCGGCCGGAGACTTACGTCGCATGGTTCATGTTCCGTGGCGCCACCCGAAGCCGAACCTCGAGGTCCGGCGCCCAACGCTGGCTGACACGCGCGGTTCCGCCGTGTGCGAACAGTACGCCGGCCGGACCCCGCAGCGCCGATCCGGCCGCCTGGACGCGAACCGTGACGAGAACCGCCCTGATCCGCAGCAGGTCCGCGTCCCACCTGTCCACTGCCCAATCGTCCGGACACCAGGGGCCGTCGGAAAACTGCGGGGCGGCGAGGGCGATGAGATGCACGCCTTCAGCCGCGAGCGGCGGCAAGCGCGGACTCGGTTGTGTCGTGCCGTTGTCGACGAACACACAGTTTTCGCGCGACGGATAGGGCGGGACGGCGACGTCTGCCGGCCTGGGCCCGTAAGTCGTCCATGGACCGACCGGATCGTCAAGCGTCGCGACCATCGTCGGCGGCCGCGGATCGCCGAAATAGTCGAACTGGAGCCCGACAACGTTGTCGACGACGGGAACGTCGATGCTGCTCGCGCCCGACGAAGACATGAGTTGATACGCACCGGCGCGATCGTCTGTTTTGAGCCAGTAGGTTATCGACGTCATCGGTGTCAGCGCCGTGATCGTATCGACCCTGAATGTGCCTGGCGGATCCGCTGACGCCCCTGACGCCCTGTAGGGACGGATTGCGGCAGCACTCGAGAGATCCCGAACCAGGCTCTCCACCGCGACTCGAAGCCGTTGATGCATGTCCGACACTTCGGATTGCACAGGGAAGGCATCGGACGACGCCACCGCGAGCGCAGCACCGACGACGAGAACGGAGAGAGCCAAAGCGATGAGGAGCTCGAGGGTCGTGAAGCCGGCGGGCGCGCGATTCATGCCGCCCGCCGGACTTTGAGCGTGGTGAGAAGCGCCTGGGGCGGAGAATTGCCCCACGAAACTGACACGGTCACCACGACCACCTCCGTCGAGGCCGCCAGGGGCACGATGGACCAGCGGCGCCGGTAGCCCGCCGCAGGCTCGTCGAAAAATCCGTCGCAATCCGCCGCCAGCGTGTCTGTCGTTGAAGTGGTCAACTCCGCGTCACCAAACGGCAGCGCGCGAAGGTGCTCGAGCTTGTCGGCCGCGAGAAGAGTGGCGTAGGTCGCGCGCCGGGCTGAAGCGTTGGTGGATGCCGATCGCGCCATGATCATCGCGAGCGTTACGATCGCCCCGATCAGGATCGCAATCGCGACGAGGACTTCGACGAGAGAGAATCCCTTCTCCATGCCCAGCGATCAGAGCAAGCTGCGATCCGGGATACATCCGACTGCTCGAGTTCAATCGAGTCCGTTTCGCAGCGCATCAGGCGAGCACGAGGGCGGAATGTGAGGAAGAAATTGCGACGTTCAGTCCCCGATCGGAAGCGAAATCTGCATACTGGCGCCGCCGGAGGGCGAGCTCCCGGCGATGATCCGGCCATTGTGAAAGACGATGATCTTCTGCACGAGCGCCAGGCCCAGACCCGTGCCGCTTCGCTTTGTAGTGAAAAACGGACGGAAGACCCGCTCGCGGAGTTCGGCCGGTATCCCGCCGCCGTTGTCGTTGAACGCAATCCGCAGCGTCTTCTGCGGCGCATCGATCTCGGATTGGATGACGATCGCCGGTGCGACGGTGGCCGTGATACACGCGTCGAGCGCGTTGCGCAGCAGGTTGCTGAACGCCTGGCGGAGGAGGACTTCATCGCCCTCCACGAACCCGAACTCGCCGCGGACGACGACGTCGCCGCCGAGAAGCCGCGCGTCTGCGCGGACCTCATCCGCCGCCCGTTCGCAGACGCTGCGCAGATCCACGCGTGACAGCGCCAGTTCCGCCGGGCGTGCGAATGACAGGAAATTCGTGACGACCTGACTCAATGACTCCGTCTCTGCCCGGATGCCCTGCACATACGGTCGATAGGACTCGGGCAGCGATCCGAGGTCGAACAGCTTGCTGTAACCGTGGATCGTCGCGAGCCCATTGCGAAACTCGTGCGCGATACCGGCCGTCAGTTCGCCGACGGTCGCCAGGCTGTCCTTCAGCCGCAGCTGCTCTTCGAGATCCTTCACGGCGGTCAGATCGGTGAACAGACAGATCGCCCCGTGGACGGCGTGCTGAGCATCCGAGAGCGGCGAGACCGTCACGCCGAGGTGCGACACGCCGTGCCGCGGCTCCGGCAGCCAGATCGTCCGGCGCACGATGGCGTTGCCCGTACTCAGGCATTCACGAACCAGCTCGGACAGCGAGAGCTCGTCGAGCGCGCGCCGCACTTCGTCATTCGTCGCCGCGTCGCCAACACCGATCATCCGGCGGCCGGCGGGGTTCAAAATGCGAATCTCTCCGCCCAGACCGGTCACGAGGAGACCCGCGGTCAGGCTGGCGATAATTTCCTCGCTGAGCCGCTCGGACGCCTCGGCTCTGGCGGCCGTGGCCCGCTCCTGCGCTTTCAGCTTGGCGACGGCCTCCTGCAGCGCCGCGGACATCAGCGCCATTTCCATGCCCCCGCCGCGCGCGTTCTGCCGTGCGTCGCGAGCCGCGGCGCCGAACCGCAGCACCGCGAAGGTCAGGACGCCAATCATGCTGGCGACGATCGCGGTCAGTCCGACGAGCGCATAGGCATTTGGTGTCATTGTCACCAGGGTCACCGGCCTGCTGCGGTGGTTTTCTCTCCGTACCGATACGCTCTCGCGATCGCGTCGATCTGCTCCTGGACCACGTGACGCGAGGCGGCGCGCTGCTCGTCGGTGAGCCCCAGCGGGCGACCGGCGACCGACGCGCCCAGGTCGAAGGCATATTCGCGGCCGTTGATGCCATCCGCGATGTACAGCCGCGTGCCGTTGTCGCTCAGGACGCCGTACGACGGACCATAGCTGGACGCGACCAGAAACGACATGGCGCGGCGGTCCGTCAGGTCGTCGGGCGAGCGGACAAAGAGCGGAGACCCCTCCATGGGCTCGCGGGTGATCGGCCGCTGACCGAGCAACACGTAGAGCGTCGGCGTCACGTCGACCGTGAAGCTGACCCGATGAACGTCGGCGGCAAAGTGGCCAGAGAGCCGCCGCGGAAGATGAACGATGAGCGGGATCCGCAGCACTTCGGGGAAGACGGTGAATCCATGGCCCCACCGCAGTCCCTCCCCCAGTGAATCGCCGTGATCGGCCGTGACGATGATCACGCTGTCGTCATACAGGCCGTCGCGGCGGAGGAAGTCGATGAAGCGGCCGAAGCACGCGTCCATCCGGTGCACGCGTGAGGCGTACGTGGCGTGAAACCCGGGGTACGACTCGCCCGGATCGGGACGCGCAGACCACACGTTCCCGATGTGCAAATCGAGCGGCCGCGTGTGCCCGAAGATTGGCCGGCCGCGTTCGGGCGTTTCTGTCAGCCTCGACTCGAGTTCGTCGAGAGTCCCGCACAGCGTGTGACGCATTTCCGGAACGGCACGATCGAGATCCACCGTGTCGGCGGTTCGGGGGAACAACGCGTCCGTGATGTGGTCGGCCGTGATGAATCGCCGATAGTCGTACGCACGCAGAAGTTTGGCGAGGGCGTTCATCGGCGTGAACGGCGTCACGTACTCCTTGTGCGGAATCATGCCGGCGGCCCAGATCGACGGCACCGAGAGCCCGGTGCCCCCGTAGCGTGAGAAGGCGTGATCGAACACGACGCTGTCGCGCGAAAACGCGTCGAACGCGGGCGTGAACGTTACGGCAGCGTTGTACGTCGACAGATAGTCCGGGCGCAGACTGTCGATGATGAACAGGAAGATGTGCGGCGCCGGAGAAGGCGCGATCTGGTGGACGAGATCGATGTCCACGGGCCCGATCGGCGCGGCGATTCCCGTATTGGCTCGAAGGAACGCATAAAACCCCACAGACGACTCATCGCGCCGGACCAGCAGGTCGCGCGCCAGGCGAAGCGACGGATCCGCCGCGATATACGTCCCGATCTGCGAGCTGGCGTCGGACGCGCGCAACGATGTGGCGGCACCGATTGTGGTTCCGGCGCAGAGCACCACACCCACGATCGCCGCGACGACCCCTGGAGCCGGACGGCGCGAGCTTCCCCGGTCCTGACGTCGCAGCGTGTGGATGAACGCGAACGCCGAGGCGCCCACCGCGATCGCGATCAACTTCTGGAACATGAAGTCCCAGTCGAACATCGACACGCGGCCGACGGCCACGAACGCGGCGACCGGCAGCAGGAGCAGCAGGACAACGGCCAGCGCCGGTGGTCGAACCGCGAGAGGCGTGCACCAGAGGTGCACGACGTTTCGGTCATGGTCCTGGCCCGACCACAGATGCCGGGCAATGCCCGACCAGACGAGCACGACGGTCAAGGAGGCCACGGCGGCGAGGAGCCACGCACCGGCGCCGACGATCGCGATGGGAGCCAGGATCAGCCTCGTGATGAGCCCGGCGCCGGCCAGGACCTCGACCGCACCAAGGAGAACGAATTCGCCGACGGGCGCGATGCCTGCGGCCGTCGAGGCAGACGACACCAGCACGAACACGACGAAGACGCCTGAGAAGGCGGCCGCCTGAGCGAGTGCCGCCAGCGCCGCACCGGCTGCCCAATCGCGCACGCCGATCGCCAGCCCTCCGCTCGACAACCGCACGGGCACCGGCGCCGAAAACGTCAGCCAGCTGATTGCGCCCGCTATTGCGCAACTGGCGAGAAGGCGGCCGTCGGCACGAATCGATCGGACGCCGGGAAAGGGTTCGACGGCGTGGTCGAAGACTGCGAGCAACGCCGGAGGGAGAAACGCCACGACGGCAAGCGCGAGTGCGTGCCGAGGTGCGTCGACATCCGGCATCACGTTGTGTGTCGCCAGCCAGAGACCCGCGGCGGCCGACGCAATCAGGTATGCCCATCCGATGATCTTTGCCGGCGAGCGATCGAGGAACGGCGCCAGCGTCAACGCGGTCAACGACAACGCCAGCCAGTAGAAATCGGTATGAAACGCGACGAAATTCGTCAACCAGGTGCTGATGTGCGGCTTCAGAAACTGCTCGTTGGCGAAGGGGCTGGACGCGAGAAGGCAGAAGGTGGCAGTAAGAAGGAAGAAGGCGAAGTTCAGGAGCCGCCCCGCGACGACAAGTCGCCGGACGAGCGGACGGACTACCACTGCCCCAGATACCAGCTGAGAATCTTCGGGCCGGCCGTCATCGCGGCGGCCGCGCCAAGCGCGAGAAACGTCCCGAACGGCAGCGCGTACTTCATGTCGCCTCGCTTCGAGACGATGAGCGCGACGCCAATCACGGAGCCGGCCACCGACGCCAGCACGAGCGTGAGCAACATCAGCTTCCACCCGAGAAACGCGCCGATCATCCCGAGCATCTTGACGTCACCCATCCCGAGGCCTTCCTCGTGACGGATCCTGAAGTACGCCTCTGCGATGCCCCAGAGAACGCCTCCTCCCGCGAGGATACCGATGAGCGACGCCAGCCAGCCCGGCTCGGTGAACACGCTGAAGACGAATCCGATGACGATCCCCGGCAGCGTGATGGCGTTGGGCAGCAGGTGGTGTTCGAGGTCGATCGCAAACAGCGTGACGAGGGCGGACCCGAACACCGCGCGCGAGAGAAAGAGCAGCGTCGGTCCGAGCGACCAGTACAGGAAGGCGAACATCGCCGCGGTGACGGCTTCGACGATCGGGTACTGCCACGAAATCGGCGCGCCACACGTGCGGCAGCGCGCGCGCAGCACGAGAAAGCTGAGGACCGGAATGTTCTCGTACCACGCCAGCGGCCGCGAGCACTTCGCGCAGACGGAACCGGGCCATACGACCGACCTGCCGAGTGGCATCCGGAAGATGCAGACATTCAGAAAACTGCCGACGACGGCGCCGACGATGCCGGCGGCCGCCACTTCGACGACCAAGGGCAGCTCCGTCACGGGGCCGTTCCGACGGCTTTCACCGGCTCATTCGGCAGCGGCAGGAGCGGCGATTGGGGCGACAATCGGACGCGCGCATCCGGCGTCAGCTCGTAAGGCGCACCCGTCGGGTCGACCGGCACACCGCGGAGCCTCCGCGCCCGGATGAGCGTGGGCCAGTCCACGTCCGTGGCGCTGCTCTCTTTGACGAACCCGTCAACGGCACGTTGCAGCGCATCGAGGTCGTCGAGCGCCCGCAGCTGCTGCAGCCGGTGCTCGGCATTCCGCCGCAACCAGTCCTGCTCCGCCGACTGCAGAATCGCCGCCCACATCAGCCGCGAAGACTCCCGGTCGCCGCCTTGCGCGAGCGTCGTCGCGGCGAGCGGTTTCAGCCAGACGGGTGCACCCGGCGCCTCGCTCGCGCGCTGGAACCAGCGGGCCGCTTCGGGAAAGTTGTGCTCGTACCAGTAGTGCACGAACCCGGCGTCTTCCATGTACTCCCATTTATCGGGCTGTTCACGAATTCCCTTCGCGAGCAGCCTGACGGCGAGATCGGGCCGTCCCTGACCGGCGGGATACGCCTCGGCAAGAAATACCGCGCCAAACCGGTAAGCCACGGTGAACCGCGGATCGAGCGAGGTCGTGATGTCGAGCAGCGGATACAGCTGGTCATAATCCGACGAGGCGGCCAGCAGCGGTGGCGGTTCGGGCACACCCGCCAGCGCGGCCAGCCTGCGCTTGGCGCCGCCGTAATACTGAAGGGTCCGGATCCAGTAGACGTCGGCCGCCAGCGCGTTCATCGAAACCGTCAAGCGGCGGAGTGCAGGTCCCGATGTGAGATACAGCGTCTCGTCATCGTCGTCAGCCGGCGGGAAGGCGCGCTCGCGCGCCATCTGCAGCAGGTCGGCTGCGGTCAGCAGCAGCAAGGCGACCAGAACGACGACGATCACCGGAAGCGACCGGCGTGTCTTCGTCACTTGAAATCACGACGCGAAAACACGAAGGCTGCGATCACGAGCAACATCGAGACGTACAACAGCGCGTAGCCCGTGGCCATCGCCAGGTAGAGCGCCGGCACGGTCTGCCCGTGCACGACCTGCGCCTTGACGTCGAACTGGGCGAGGTTCGGCAGGACCCAGTACACCGCCCGCGCGATCCACTGCGCGAACGACGATTCCACGACGTCCTGAAAGTTGCGGAGGTCGCTGCTGAAATGACCGACGACGACGAGGCCGAATGTCAACGCGGCCGAGAGAAGCGGCGTCGAAAACGTCGAGAAGAACAGCGCGATCCCCGTCACGACGAGCAGCTCGACGAAGATGAGCGCCGCCGCCTCCAGCAGGCGCGGATCCAGTGCGGGCGCGTCCCATCCTCGCTGCGCGACGGGATCGACCCCCCACTTCATGTACAGCAGCACGACGTAGAGCGCGAACGTCATGATCGCGACGTTGACGAGCAGCGTCAGCGCGAGCCCGAGGTACTTGCCCACAATCACGTGATGCCGGTGGATCGGTTTCGCCAGCAGGCTGTAGATGCTCCGCCGCTCGACTTCCTTCGAGACGAGCCCGATGCCGATGAACACGGCGATGAAGAGCCCGAAGACCGACGTGGCGGCCAGCCCGAGATCCTTGATGATCTTGACGTCCTGCCCGGCCGTGAGCTGACCAATCAGATACGATGCGCCCATCATCAGGATGGCGAACAGCACGAGGTTGTACAGCACCTTGTCGCGCACCGATTCTCGAAAGACGTTGATGGCGATCTGTCCGACGGCTTTCACGTCGCCCTCGGCGGCGGCGGCGAATCAGACCGGGAGCGCGAAGGCTTCAGCCGAGCGCCGAAGCGATCGGTGGCGACCACGGCCGGTGCACTCACGTGCTCCACGAAGAAGTCCTCCAGCGTCTCGCGCAGCGGGTTGAGCGAGACCAGATGTGCGCCTGCGGCCGTCAGCCGGGCGAGCAGTGCCTCGGGCGGCGGCTCGAGCGGTAGCTCCACGGAATAGCGCCCCTCGCCTATCCGGACGATGCGCCGTGCGCCAGGCCGGACGCTCTCGATGGCGACGTCGGATGCGCCGGCCACAACCAGATCCCAGCCCCGCGCACGAAACGCCAGCATGTCGGTCAGGCGACCCTCCGCCACCAGGCGGCCTTTCGCGAGAATCGCCACGCGGTCGCACAGGGCCTCCGCGTCGCTCAGGACGTGCGAGCTGAAGAAGACGGTGCAACCCCGATCGCGCAACTCGAGAATCATCGTGCGCACGTCGCGGCGGCCGAGCGGATCGAGACCCGACATCGGCTCATCGAAAATCACGAGCTGGGGATCGTTGACGAGTGCCTGGGCGATGCCGACGCGTTGAAGCATGCCCTTGGAGAACTTCCGCAGCTGGAGCCGACGCTCCGCCCCGATGCCGACCTGGTCGAGCAGCCGGCTCGCGCGAAGGTGACGGTCGCCGCCCGTGTAGCCGAAGAGCCCCGCGAAATAGATCAGGAGCTCTTCGGCGGTGAGATGGTCGTAGAAGTACGGATTCTCCGGCAGGTAGCCGATTCGGCGCTTGACGCCCAGGTCACCCACCGGGCGACCGAGAATCTCGGCGCGTCCGCTCGTCGGGAAGACCAGCTGCATGAGCAGCTTCAGCGTGGTGGTCTTCCCCGCGCCATTGGGACCCAGAAATCCGAAGACTTCGCCGGCCTGAACGCCCAGGGTGAGGCGGTCCAGCGCGCGATACGGGCGCTTTCGCCAGAACCCGATCGCGTAATCCTTGGTCAGCTCGTCGGTGGCGAGCGCAAGCGTCACGTCAGTCTTTGGCGCGCTTCAGCTCGAACTTGATCGCTTCCTCGAAATACTGCGGCGGCAGCGCTCCCTCGATCTTGACCCCGTTGATGAAGAAGGTCGGCGTCGACTTGACGCCGAGTTGCCGCCCGAGCACGACGTCGCTTTTGACCATCGACAGCGTCGCGGCGTACTTCGAGTCGAAATCGCTGATCTGCGCGACGTCCTTGGCGGCCTGGCGGACGCTCGGCGACGTCATGCTCGGCTGATGCGTGTAGAGCCACTCCTCCATCGCCTCGGTCTTGTTGCGTGCTGCCGCGAGCCGTACCGCCACCGCGGCGTCGCACGCCGCCGGGTGAATCGTCTGCGGCAGGCCGTCGTTGCAGTCGCGATTGAGAGGATAGTCTTTCAGGATCACCTTCACGGCGCCTGGGCGATCCGCTTCGTACTTCGCCAGCACTGGTTTGTAGGAAAGATAGGACTGGCCGCACGCCGGGCACTGGAAATCGTTGAACTTGACGATCAGCACCTTCGCCCCTTCGGCCGACAAGATGAGCGGAACGCGGGGCTGGGACGAGTACACCGCTCGAACTCCGACCGTTGATCCTGACTGGGCGTCGGCGCGATCGGTTCGCCCGACGCCGATGTGCCTTCTCGCGGGAAGAACGCCACGGTGGTCGCCGCGCCGGCGAAGAACAGCACGACCAGGGCGATGGCCAGCGGGCTGGCTGCCAGGACACGGAGATCGCGGGTCGCGCGTTTCGGCAGAGTGTTCATAGGAATGGACGTGGCCGCTCCGGACACGAGGAACAGGCCGATCACCGCGGCGTAGGTGGTCAGACAGAGGAGGCAGACGCCTTTGATCACGAAGAGCGAGATGTAGCCCAGGTACAGAATCACGGAGAGTGCAAGAGTCGAGACCACGAAGAGATAGCCGGGCACGCTTTCGCGGACGCTCTCGCGAGCCGTCAAACCGCCGATCGACAGGAGTGTCGCCACCGCGAACCAGATGGCGCCGAAGATCGCCACGGGAATGCCAAACGCCATGCTGAAGCGGCTGGAATAGACCTGAGTGCAACTGATGCGCTCCGACACATCGCAGAAGCTCCGGTACGTCGGGTCGTACAGCAGGTGGTAGTGCGTAACCGCGGCGGCCGTCGACGCCGCCAGGCCAACGAGCGCGCAGATCAGCGCGAAGAGCGCCGCACGTCGGGTCATGGACTCGTACCGAGTTGTAACCGAGCCGCCTGAGGACGTCAAGTCGGAAGCCTGCGGCGCCCGGGCTTTCCCGGCGAGCGGGTACAAAAAAAGAGCGGGATGCCGCAGGGCATCCCGCCTGTGTCAACCGAAGGCGATACTACTGAATCGGGGTCGCCGTCGACGCGATCGGGTCGTTGATCGGCGCCGCCGCGGTGGCCGCCGCCGCCTGGAAGATCGTGCCGCGGACGTCGGTCGCGAACGACCGCGTGCCCGTGCCGTTGAACGTCACCGGCTCAGCCTTGGCGTAGTAGGCGCCCGTGGGCTTCCACGCACCGCTGCACGCATCCGTCGTGCTCGCCGTCGTCGTCGCCGCCGCCGCCAGGGTCACCTGGTAGCCGCTCTTGGTGGACGTCGCCGCGCCGAGGTCCGGGCTGATGAAGCCCGTGCCGCCCGCCGGCGCCGTCACGAGGTGCGGCAGCGTGTCAGCATAGAACCCGTTGCCGCAGCTGGACGAGAACGCGGCCTGGCCGCTGTTGATGGCGCGCAGCGAGCCGATCGCCGACGCTTCGTTACCTGACATGCGCGCGCGCAGCAGTCCGGGGACGGCAATCGCGGCGATGATGCCGATGATCGCCACGACGATCAGCAGCTCGATGAGTGTGAAACCCTTGGCGTTGTTCCGAGTCATTGCACAATGCTCCTTCGGTTAAGAAAATGCGTTGGTTACGTTGCCCGGTCGTTCGGGCGTCGCACCGAACCTATGAGCAACCAGGATGCCAGAGACCGATGGACGACATGGGCGCCGTAAACACTTGTTATAGAGGAACTTCACATCTGGACGAGAACTGAAACCCGGTCGATCCTCAGCAAACTGACAATTAATGGCTGCCGACTCGATCACGGATTGTCACTTGAAACGGTAAGGGCCCAATCGGGTTCAATCAGTTTGACGCGTACGTCGGACGCACAGCCTGACTGGTACCGCCGGGACAGCAACCGGCGTACAAAAAAAGGCGGGATACCCGAAGGGCATCCCGCCTCGTGCTCGCTTCAAAGAGACGTTACTGAATCGGGGTCGCCGTCGACGCGATCGGGTCGGCGATGGGCGCCGCCGCGGTGGCCGCCGCCGCCTGGAAGATCGTGCCGCGGACGTCGGTCGCGAACGACCGCGTGCCCGTGCCGTTGAACGTCACCGGCTGAGCCTTGGCGTAGTAGGCGCCCGTGGGCTTCCACGCACCGCTGCACGCATCCGTCGTGCTCGCCGTCGTCGTCGCCGCCGCCGCCAGGGTCACCTGGTAGCCGCTCTTGGTGGACGTCGCCGCGCCGAGGTCCGGGCTGATGAAGCCCGTGCCGCCCGCCGGCGCCGTCACGAGGTGCGGCAGCGTGTCAGCATAGAACCCGTTGCCGCAGCTGGACGAGAACGCGGCCTGGCCGCTGTTGATGGCGCGCAGCGAGCCGATCGCCGACGCTTCGTTACCTGACATGCGCGCGCGCAGCAGTCCGGGGACGGCAATCGCGGCGATGATGCCGATGATCGCCACGACGATCAGCAGCTCGATGAGTGTGAAACCCTTGGCGCTGTTCCGAATCTTCATTGCTCGATGCTCCTCTAAAGTTAAGAACTCTTGGCTACGTGCCCAGACATTCGGGCGTGCGCAGTCGCCTATTGAGCAACCGAGATGCCAAGACATACGGTCTGGATATGAGACCACAAATTATTGATAAATAAATGGTTTATGACTGATAACTAAAATCGGTATCGGCTTCAGCCGGCGGAAGTGACAAATAGTGTCGGTATGCCGAGACAGAGAGTGTCACCGCAAATTGTACTTCTTCACGTAATAGCGGAACGATCGGAAGCTCATGCCCAGAAGCTCGGCGGCCTTCACCTGAACGCCTCCGGCCCGCTTCAGCGCTTCAGCGATGTAACCCATCTCGATTTCCTTGACGTGGGCTTCGAGGTCAAAGCCCGACGCAGGAAGCGCATCCGGGGCGGCCGCAACCGAAGACACACGACCCGAATCGCCTCGCATGGCGGCTGGCAGGCTGTCTGGTAGAACCGTCGGGGTCGCCTCGAGTGCGACGGCGCGCTCGAGAACGTTTTCGAGCTCCCGGATGTTCCCCGGCCAATCGTGGTTCACGAGCAGCTCGAGAGCGTCATGGGAAATCCCCGTAATCGGCTTTCCCATCTGTTCGCTGTATTTCGCCAGGAAGTGCTCCGCGATGAGCGGAATGTCCTCCCGTCGCTCACGCAGCGGTGGAAGGACGATCGGGATGACGTTGATCCGGTAGTAGAGGTCCTCTCGGAACCGGCCTTCAGCCACGGCCTTCGTCAGGTCCTGATTGGTCGCCGCGATCACGCGAATGTCGGCCAGCTGCTCTTCGAGCCCGCCGACGCGCCGGAACCTGCGCTCCTGGAGCACGCGCAGCAGCTTCACCTGCATGACGGCGGACATCTCCCCGATTTCGTCGAGGAAGACCGTGCCCCGCTCAGCCACCTCGAGGAGGCCTTTCTTGTTCTGGTCTGCGCCCGTAAACGCCCCGCGCATGTGGCCGAAGAGTTCGGATTCGAGCAGGGTCTCGGGCATGGCTCCGCAGTTGAGCGAGACCATGGGCTTGTCGCGGCGCAGCGAATGGAAGTGAATAGCCTGCGCGACCAGGCCCTTTCCGGTGCCGGACTCGCCCGTGAGCAGGATCGTGCTGTTGGTCCGGGAGACGGTCTCGATCATCTTGAAGACGTCGAGCATCGCCTCGCTGCGGCCGATGATGTTGGCGAACTGGTGCGAGAGCCCCAGCGTCCGCTTCAGCAGGACGTTTTCCTGTCGCAGCTGGCGGTTCTCGATCTTCTCGCGAACCTTCATCTTCAGTAGATCCACGTCGAAGGGCTTGCTCAGGTAGTCGCATGCGCCGAGCCGCATCGCCTCGACGGCGGTTTCCGTCGACGCAAACGCCGTGATCATGATGCCGAGGATGTCCTGGTCGATCTTCTTCGCGGCGCGCAGGACCTCGACGCCGCTCATGTCCGGCATCTTGATGTCGGAAATGAGCAGGTCGACCGGCTCGCGCTCGAGCGCGGCCACCGCCGAGCGGCCGTTTTCGGCGAGCAGGACCTCGTATCCTTCGCGGCGAAGGACGATCGCCAGCAGTTCACGCATGGATCGCTCGTCGTCCACCACGAGGATGCGCGGGGGCCGGCGATCGGTGGCGGGCATAGCGGGCTGTGCTGCGGTGCTCATGCCGTCACCTCCGCGCCGACCGGCAGTCTGACCGTGACGCTCGTGCCCTTGCCGACTTGCGAACTCACCTGAATGTCTCCGTTGTAGTCCGTGACGATGCGGTGGACGATCGCCAGCCCCAGGCCGCTGCCCTTGGCGAAGCTGCCGTGGAACGGCTGGAACAGCTGATCGACGTCTTCCGCGGGGATGCCGACGCCTTCGTCACGCACCGTGATGATCACGCCACCACCCATCGCGTCGCGTTCGCCCACGAGTCGAAGCGCGCCGCCGCCGGGCATGGCGCGCAGTCCGTTCGTCGCCAGGTTCCACACGATCTGTTTGATCTGACCTTCGTCCGCTTCGTACCAGAGCTCGGTCGGCGGCACGTCGACCAGAATCTCGTGCCCCTCGCCGAGCTCCGAGCTGTTGCGCAGCAGAAGTGCCGCGTCGTTCAGCGCGCGGCGCAGGTCGAACTTCGTGATTTGGAACCGCTGCGGCCGCGCGTACGCGAGGAACGAGCGGATCGTCGTGTTGAGCCGCTCGGACTCCCGCAGGACGATGTCCATCAGCTGTTCCTGTTCGGCGCTGAGCGGCAACTCCTGCCGCAGGATTTGAATCGATCCCGACATCGACGCGAGAGGGTTCCGGATCTCGTGCGCGATGCCGGCCGCCATCTCGCCGACGGCGGCGAGGCGTTGCTGAATGGCGGCGTTGTGTTCCAGCTTCTTGATTTTCGTGACGTCCTGAAACGTGACGAGCAGCCCGAAGCCACCGCCCGGTGTTTCCATATGGGTCGCGGTCAACCCGAAATCGAGGTCGCCTCGCCCATCGTTCGCGCGATACCGCAGCTCGAGCCGCCGGGCGCCACCGCGCCGGAGATCCGTGGCGATGGTGCTCACCATCTCGGCGGGCATCTGCAGCACGTCGCTGATTGGCCGTCCCGCGGCCGCCCGGAACGTCACGCCGGTGATGGCCTCGGCGGCGCGGTTGAACGTCAGGATTCGGAACGCCTGATCGGTCGTCGCCAGGCCGCTCGGCATGCTGTCGATGACGTGTTGATTGAGCGCCTGCAGATCGGCGATTTCCGTGGACGCCTGCTGCAGTCGCGCGCCGGCGGACCGCAGGCTGTCGGCGAGCGAGCCGCTCAACAGCGCGACCGCGAAAAATCCGAACACATTCAGCGCAACCATGTACCGCGCGACCGACGGCAACGGCAGCGTCGTGGCGTAGTCGTTCAGCCAGGTGTAGGGCAGCCAGCCTGACGCGGCGAGGTACTGCGCGCAGACGAGCCCGACGTAGAGCACGGTGCCGAGCGTGGCGACGAGCAGCCCCCCGCGCCGGAAGTTCACCGTGCTGCCGGCGACGATGGGCAGCACGTACAGGGTCGCGAAGTAGCTGGTGATGCCGCCCGTGAAGTAGATGAACGCCGACACGACGAGCGCGTCGCCGGCGAGCTGCACGTCGATGAGCCACCGCCGCACCTCGACATGGCGGAGCGTCGCCGCGTACGCAATCGTCAAACCGTACGTCGTACCGATGAGCACGAAGAACGGGCTGACGGGAAACGATCCAGGCGCCGCGAGCTGCACCACGACAGCCGATCCCATGAGGATCGTGCTGATCACGACCCTCACGGAGATGAGCCACGCAACCTTGCGCCGCAATCCCGGACTCGTGACCTCGACCATCTACGGTCAGCTTGCTGATCAGATCGAAGATCGGCATGTACATCGCGATCACGATGCCGCCGACGACGCCGCCGAGGACCGCGATCATGATCGGCTCGAGCAGCGTCAGGAGGCCCGCGACGGCTGTGTCGACTTCGTCTTCATAGAAGTCCGCAATCTTGGCGAGCATCGTATCCAGTGCGCCCGTCGCCTCGCCGACGCCGATCATCTGCGTGACCATCGACGGGAACACGCCGGTGTCCTTGAGCGGCGCCGCGACGGTCTCGCCGCGCTCGATGCTCTTGCGCGTGAGCATCACCGCGTCTTCGACAATCGCGTTCCCCGCTGTCTTGGCGGTGATTTCGAGGCCGTCGAGAATCGGCACGCCGGAGCTGATGAGCGTCGCCAGCGTGCGGCAGAATCGCGCGACGGCGATCTTGCGCATGATCGGCCCGAGCACTGGCATCTTGAGCATCGTCGCGTCCACGACGCGCCGGCCTTTCTGGGTCGAGTAGGACCTGCTTGAAGGCGTAGGCGGCTGCGCCCGCGATCACGACCACGAACGGAAAGAACCTGACGAGGTTGTCGCTGAGTGCGATCACGACGCGCGTGGGCAGCGGCAGCTCGGCGCCCAGGCCCGCAAACAACGAGGCAAACGTCGGAATGACCTTCCAGAGAATGACGCCGACCACCACGCCCGCAATGACGATGACCGCCACCGGATAGACCATCGCGGACTTGACCTGGCCGGCCAGCTTGACGGCTTTCTCGATGTAGGTGGCGAGCCGTTTGAGAATCGTGTCGAGAATACCGCCGGCCTCACCGGCGGCAATCATGTTGGTGAACAGCGGATCGAAGGTCTTCGGGATGCTTGCGCATCGCGTCGGCGAGCGACGCGCCGGACTCGACGTCGCTCCGCGTCTGCAGGATGACGGCCGCGAAGTTCTTGTCCTCCTCCTGCGAACCCAGGATGTCGAGGCACTGGACGAGCGGCAGACCCGCGTCGATCATCACCGAAAACTGCCGCGTGAAGACGGCCAGGTTCTTTGGCGAGACCTTCTTGCCCTTCGACCCGGTCTTCTTCTTGGCCGCCTCTTCCTTGGCTTTGGCCGGGTTGATGCGCGTGACGAGAATCTGATCACGGCGGAGCGCGGCGACCGCGGCGTCCATCGTGTCCGCCACGCGCTCTCCAGAGACCGTCTCTCCACCGCGTGTCCGTCCGGCGTAGGCAAATGTTGGCATATCGTTCGTCCTTCGCGTTCCTCTGTAGCTGCTGACTGCTGACGTCTACCTTCCGACGTCCAACTTCACTCTGCTATCGCCTGGGCGCAACCGTTCCCGTCGTCCGGCCCATTCCCGCACCGGCCACGACGCCGACGCCGCGGTTGATCATGTCCTGCAGCTCGTCGCGGTTCGACGAAGCGCTCATGGCCACCTCGAGGCTGATGAGGCGCTTCTGATAGAGACTCGCGAGCGACTGGTTGGCGGTCTGCATGCCGAGCTTTTCCTGTCCGGCCTGCATCGCGCCGTAGATCTGGTGCACCTTGTCGTCACGAATCAGGTTACGGATCGCCGGCGTCGGCACGAGGATTTCGAGCGAGCAGACCCGGCCTTTGCCGTCCGCCTTCGGCAGGAGCGCCTGACAGACGATGCCCTCGAGCACGAGCGAGAGCTGAGTGCGGATCTGTGCCTGCTGGTTGGCCGGAAAGATGTCGATGATGCGGTTGATCGTCTGCGCGGCCGAGTTCGTGTGCAGCGTGGCGAACGTCAAGTGGCCCGTTTCGGCGATCTTGAGCGCGGACTCGACCGTCTCGAGATCCCGCATTTCACCGATGAGCACGATATCGGGGTCTTCACGAAGCGCGGCGCGCAGCGCGTTGGTGAAGCTGCTGGTGTCGCTGTGGACTTCGCGCTGGTTCACGAGACAGTTCTTGTGCGGATGGATGTACTCGATCGGATCTTCGATCGTGAGGATGTGGTCGTAGCGCTCCGAGTTGATCTTGTCGAGCATGGCCGCAAGCGTCGTCGACTTGCCGCTGCCGGTCGGGCCGGTGATGAGGACCAGCCCGCGCGGCCGCTCGGCGAGGGTCGCGAGGACCGCCGGAAGCCCGAGCTCGCCGAAGGTCCGTATCTTCTCCGGGATGAGCCGGTACACCGCGGCGACGGCGCCGCGCTGGTTGAAGACGTTGCACCGGAATCGCGCGAGGCCTTTGATGCCGAAGGAGAAGTCGAGCTCCTGCGTTTCCTCGAAGCGCTTCTTCTGCGAATCGGTCAGCACGCTGTAAACCAGCTGCTTGGTCTCGGCTGGCTGCATTTCGGGCATCTGGAGCCGCTGCAGGTGCCCGTGGACCCGGATCTGCGGCGCCGTGTTCGTCGTGATGTGCAGATCGGATCCGTCCCGATCGACGAGCAGCTTCAAGAGCTCAGGCAGTGTCGCCATATGGGTTTCTCATCAACAACCGGCCACGAAACGAGCAGCCACGAAAACACGAAGCCACGAAGCCAGACCTAACCAACAACCAACAACTACTTCACCGTTTCTCTGACCACTTCTTCCACGGTCGTCACACCTTCCATCACCTTGCGCAGTCCGCTCCGGCGGAGCGTGATCATGCCTTCGTCGATGGCCTTGCGTCGAAGCTCGAGTCCGGACGCGCCGACGAGAATCAGCTCGCGCAGCTCCTCGGTCACTTCCATCACTTCGTACAGGCCGACTCGGCCCTTGTATCCGGTGTTGTTGCACCGATCGCAGCCCTTGCCCCGCATCGGCGTGACGGTGCCGGCTTCGTCTTGCGTGAACCCCGCCTGGACGAGCCCCGGCGCCGGCATCGCGTGCGCTTCCTTGCAGTTCGAGCAGACGCGGCGCACGAGTCGCTGCGCGCAGATGAGGTGCACCGAGCTCGCGACGAGGAAGGGCTCGATGCCCATGTTCATCAGACGATTAATGGTGCTGGGCGCGTCGTTGGTATGCAGCGTCGAGAGCACGAGGTGACCGGTCAGCGCCGCCTTGACCGCGATTTCGGCGGTCTCGAAATCTCGAATTTCGCCGACGAGGATGATGTTGGGGTCCTGCCGCAGGAACGACCGCAGCGCCGCCGCAAAGTTCAGACCGATACTCTCCCGGACCTGGACCTGGTTGATGCCCACGAGGTTGAACTCGACGGGATCTTCCGCGGTCATGATGTTGGTCTCGGAGGTGTTGATCTTCGAAATCGACGAGTAGAGCGTGTTGGTCTTGCCGCTGCCGGTCGGGCCCGTCACCAGCACCATGCCCCACGGACGCAGAATCGCGCGCTCGAACTTTTCGAGCGACTCGGATTCGAAGCCAAGCCGCGTCATGTCGAGCATCAGCTTGTCCTTGTCGAGCAGACGCATGACGATCTTCTCGCCGAAGAGCGTCGGCAGCACGGACACGCGGAAGTCGATTTCCTTGGGAGTGCCGCTTTCGTTGAAACGGATCTTGATGCGGCCGTCCTGCGGCAGGCGCTTCTCGGCAATGTCGAGTTTCGACATGATCTTCACGCGCGAGACGATCGCGTCGCGAAACTTCATCGGCGGCGCCATGATGTTGTAGAGGATGCCGTCGATGCGGTACCGGACGCGCAGCTCCTTCTCGTACGGTTCGATGTGGATGTCGCTCGCGCCCTTCTGAATCGCGGACATCAGCACGACGTTCACGAGGCGCACGACGGGCGCGTCTTCACCCTGGCGCGCCAACGCCTCGGCGCTGATTTCCTGCAGCTCCTCTAGAACCTCGACATCCGCGTCGCTGTCGAGCGTGGCCTGCAGCTCCTCGAGGCCCTTGCTTGCCATCTCGAGCGCGCTCGGCCCGCTCGGCATGATCTGCGGCGTCGGTTCCTTCTTCTCCTTCCTGACCGGACTCTTCATCGTCGGCCCGGCGGGGTAGTACTTCTGAATCGCGTCGCTGACCGCCGTCTCTGACGCCACGACCGGCTCGACGTTGTAGCCGGTCATGAACTTGATGTCGTCCATCGCGAAGACGTTGGTGGGATCCGTCATCGCGATCGTCAGCGTAGCGCCGGCGCGGCTCAGGGGGACGATCTGATACTTGTTGGCCGTCTCGGCCGGAATCAGTTTGATGACCGCCGGGTCGATGTCAAATTGCGTGAGGTTGATTGAGGGAACGCCGTACTGCTTGCTCAGGAGGGCCGTGATTTCCTCATCCTTCACAAAGCCCATCTGGACGAGGTTGTGCCCGAGTTTGCCCCCGTTCGATTTCTGCTGATTCAGCGCCTGCTGGAGCTGCTCGGCACTGATCCGCTTCTCCTTGAGCAGGAGTTCGCCAATACGGACGGGCATGAAAGATAGAGGTTAACCTGAATTGACAATTAATGTCAAAACTGACTTAAAACGTCACTCTGAACGCCGCTCCCCATCCACGACGCGTCATATCTGACCCTCGAGTCAGTTCGCCTTCGATGAACAGGCCGCGATGCACCATGACGCTTCCACCGAAGCTCGTTGACGTTCGCGCGTCACCGAGCGTGCTCCCACTGAACCCGCCGCGCACACCGACCATGTGATTCCAGACCCAGAGCTCGCCGCCGCCCGCCATCCGGCGCTCGTTTCCTGTCGCGCTCGGGACTTCGAGCACATCGGCGTCGAACGCGAGAGTAGCGGCCAATTTCGGACCGACGGACGTACTCACCGCAGCGCCCGCGCGAACCTGGCGCTTCAGCGTCAGCGCGTTCGTCCCCTCGCCGAGCGTCGGCTCCCGAAGATTGCGCGCCGACACGCCCACTCTGAAGTGTCCCACCATCGCCAGCGCACCAATGTCGACTGCCACGTCCGTCCCGTCTTCGATGTGAATGATCTTGAATGTCGACGCGAGCACGAGGTGACCGCCAAGTCGACTGGCCGACCGTCGCCCCATATTGCGAAAGTTCGACGGTCCGCACGGTCGGCGTCCCCGGATCTTGTCGGCCTGCACCCGAATCGGCTGTAGAGCTGGTTGGCTGTATTTCACTGACTGGCATGTGGTAATAGCTGAGACCAAGCGCCGGAAACGTCAGGGCAAATCCGCCGCGGCCGTTGTCAGGTTGCTCGAGCCGACCATATTCGAGCGACACGTTGAGCATCGCCCCGCTCGCCAGGCCCGCCGGATTCCACCAGGTCGCCGTCGCGTCGTCGGCCACCGCGGTGAAAGCGCCGCCCATGCCTTGCGCGCGCACGCCGACGGAATCAACCGGCTGGGCCTGGGCGGGGTCAGGGGTGAAGAACAGAGCTAATGCAAGAATGCAGAAATGCAGGAATGCAGGGCCGAACGAACGCACGGATGCACGCATCCGTGCATTGTTACATTCTTGAGCTACTGAAGCGCGCGCCGGGAGGGTGGCCGGACCGAGCGGAGCGCGAGGGTTTTTAGCCGCCGAGCGGAACGCGAGGGCTTTAGCCGAGCGTCAGAAGGCCCGGCGTCAGCCGACGAGGACGGCGGCCGCGACGACCGTCGTCCAGAGGCCCTTCTTATCACCGACGGCGGTCTGCGTTACGTTCTGGGTCCTGACGATCTCGTTGGAGAGCCGATAGACTTCCTTCTTTTCGTCCCAGCTCTTATCGGGGTCGAACTCGAGGCCCAGCGTCGTCGCCAGCATTTCAGCCGCCAGCTCCTCGGCGTAGTCGCCGGCAATGTCTTCACTCTCGCCGAAGCTGTGGTGCTCCGACAAATACCCGTACAGCTCGCGATCGCGGGGAATCGCCACACCGACCGTCGCCGCAATCAACCGGTGCGGCTCGCGAGTGGCGGCCTCGGACATCACGACGAAGGTGACCTGGCCCGGCTCGAGCCGCTTCATGCCCTGTGCCCGCGACAGGATGCGGCATTTGGGCGGAAAAATGCTCGACACGCGGACCAGATTGCAGGCGGCAATCCCGGCCGAGCGGAGGGCGAGCTCGAAAGACGTCAGCTTTTCGCGATGCTTGCCGACACCCTTCGTGAAGAACATCTCCTTCGGAACGAATCCGACCACGCGTCTCTCCTTGTCGAGGGCAGTGAATGGTAGAACAGGTTCAGGGGGTTCGCAAGGTTCGGGGATTCGAGTGGTTCGGGGAGGTGGAGGTCCCCCTAGCACCTCTTGAACCCTTGCAACCTCTTGTCCCCCTCTGATAACTTAGCAGTCATAACTATTATCTCCCCTAAGTAATTTTACGGACGTGCCCGCAATTGCCATGACCCGTGTGCAGGCGCGCGAAACCGCGCGCGACATCCTTCAAATCGTTCCGCTGGTGATGAGGACCGTCGCGGCGGAGCTCCGCGCCGCCGGCGAACTGCCGGCGCCTGCGCACTTCGGCCTGCTCTCGATCCTCAGCGAGCAGCCCCGGATGTTGACGGAGCTCGCGTCCATTCAGGGCGTCAGCCTCCCGACGATGTCCAACTCGATCAGCGCCATGGTGGACCGGGGCTGGGTGCGCCGGACCGCCGCCGGGGACCGACCGGCGCGTCGTCATCATCGAGGTCACGACGGCGGGCCGAAGCGCCCTCGAACGCGTGGCCAAGGCCGCCGAGGCGCATCTGGCGGACGTGCTCGCGCATCTCGACCCCGCCGCCCGGCGCAGGCTGCACGGCGGCCTCGGCGTGCTCCGGCAGGTCTTCACGGGCAGGCCGCCGGCCAATGGCTCGATGTCACGAAGAAGTCATCGAACAACGGGAAAGCGTCGCGCGTATGTATCTGAATAACCCGCAATCCCATGAGTGCCCCAACTGCACCTGAAACTGCGCGACCGGTGTCTATGTCCAGGGGTCTCGCGGCCCGTCTCGCAGGCGTGGTGTTCTCGCCGCGCGCGACTTACGCCGATGTGGCGGCGCGCCCGCGCTGGTTCGGCGCTCTAGCCTTCGTGCTGGTGTGCGGATCGGTCGGCGTGTACGCGCTCCTCTCGACGCAGATCGGCCAGAGCGCGATGATCGATCAGCAGGTTCGGCAGATGGAAGCATTCGGGCGCCCGGTGACCGACGCGCAGTACGCGCAGATGGAGCAAATGGCACCATACGGCAAGTACTTCGGTGTCGGCTTTCAGGTCACTGTTCTTCCGCTCGCCGCCGTCGTCGTCGCGGGCCTGGCGTTCGCCGTGTTCAACGCCTTCATGGGCGGGGACGCCTCTTTCAAGCACGTCTTTGCCGTCGTCGTGCATTCCGGTGTCGTGCTGACGCTGTTGCAGACGCTGGGGCTGCCGCTCGCGTACCTGCGGGAGTCGCTGTCGGGCGCGACGAACCTGGCTATCTTCGCGCCGTTTCTCGACGAGAACTCGTTCCCGGCGCGCCTGCTGGGCGCGGTGGATCTGGTCTTCATCTGGTGGATCGTCAGTCTCGCCATCGGGCTGGGCGTACTGTACCGGAAGCGTACCGGCCCGATTGCGACCACCCTGATCGTCATCTACGTTGCGATTGGGGTCGTCATCGCCGCAGTCAAGAGCGCGGTCTCTTAGGAGCGTAGATGTCGCGGAAGAACATTCTCATCGCGGTAGCCGTCGTGCTCGTGGGCGCGGCGGTGGTCGCGGCGAACTTCTATTTCAAGCGCGAGAAGGGCCTGCCGGTCACGACCGAGGCCATCAAGACGCGCGACCTCGAGGCGATCGTGTCCGCCTCCGGCAAGATTCAGCCGAAACGTCTGGTGAACATCAGCGCCGACACGCCCGGGCGCGTCGTGAACCTGGCGGTCAACGAAGGCGACCGCGTGAAGATCGGACAGTTCCTTCTCCAGATCGATCCCAAATCACTCCGCACGCGCGTCGACAGCGGCTCGGCGTCGCTCGACGCCGCCGAGCAGTCGCTCGAGACGATGCGGCAGGCGATTGAGACGTCCAAGGTCCAGCTTCAGCAGGCGCAGCAGAATCTGGCCCGTCAACAGGATCTGTGGAAACAGCAGCTCACGACGCGCGAAGCGCTCGACAGAGCCGTCAACGACGTGAGGGGGGCGGAGTCGGCCGTGCAGGAGCGCGAGAAACAGATCAAGCCGCAGATGAGCCGCATCGCGCAGGAGCGCGCGACGCTCGAAAGCGCGCGCTACGACCTGAGCAAGGTACGCATCGAGTCGCCGATCGACGGCATCGTCACCCGCCGCAACATCCAGGAGGGCGAGACGGCCGTCGTCGGTACGATGAACAACGCGGGCACGGTGCTCTTGACGCTTGCCGACATGGGCGTCATCCAGGCCGAGGTCGAAGTGGACGAGACGAACGTGCCGAGCGTGCAGATCGGCCAGCTCGCCAAGATCACCATCGACGCAATCCCCGACAAGTCGTTCAAAGGTCACGTGACCGAGATTGGCAACAGCCCGATCCAGACGACGACCACGACGCAGGTCGCGGCCGGAACGCAGGCGACGAACTTCAAGGTGGTGGTCGTCCTGGACGAGAAGGTGCCGGAGGTTCGCCCCGGATTCACGTGCACGGCCGACATCACCACCGCCACGCGCAAGAACGTCGTTTCCGTTCCGATTCCGGCGGTCGCGGTTCGTGAGTTGATTTATGACGCGAACGGTCAGATCGTCAGAGAGCCGAAGACCGACAAGCGGCGCCGCTCGTCCAGCGTCGAGACCGTGGCATCGGCGCAGGAACTGAAGCCCGGCCAGACGAGGAAGGAAGTCGAGGGCGTGTTCGTCGTGCGCGACGGCAAGGCCGAGTTTCTCCCGATCAAGATGGGGATCGCCGGCGACAAGTACTTCGAGGTCCTGGGCTCGCTGAACGTCGGCGATGCCGTCATCACCGGGCCGTACAACTCGGTCCGCGGGATGGCCGACGGCAATACGGTCAAGATCGATAACAACAAGAAGACCAGGTAGGTCGGAGGCGCGGCCTGCGAAGCCGCGACGAAGCATCAGCGTAAGCACGCGCTGGGGGTGGGGCCCCGGCGCCATTGGAAGAACGTGAACAAGTTCTTGGAATCAGCGTCGATCGCGCTCGACGCCATCTGGTCGGCGAAACTCCGATCGTTCATGACCGTGCTCGGCAACATCGTCGCGGTCACGTCGATCATCGCCGTCGTGTCGCTCATTCAAGGTCTCAACGCTTCGGTGAAGCAGGCGATCCTGAACCAGGCGGGCGCCGACTCGTTCAACATCCAGCAGTTCCCCATTACGCGCAGCGACGAGGAATTCGACAAAGTGCGCAGCAACCCGCGCATCACCGGAGCTGATGCGCGCGCGATCAAGCGGTACAGCGAGCTGGCGACTGCCGTCATGATGGACTCGAGCGGGAATGGCCGCATCACGTATCGAGACAAGTCCATCGACAGCACCCGCATTCAAGGCGTCACGGGCGACTACATCAACTTCTCGAGCTTCGACGCCGAGCGCGGCCGCATGATGAGCCCGACCGAGGTGGACAGCGAACGGCCGGTGACGATCCTCGGCTGGCGCACCGCCGACCGCCTCTTCGGCGAATCGGTGGATCCGATCGACAAGATTATTCAGATCGACGGCGTGCACTTCCGTATCGTCGGCGTCAGCGCGAAGCGAGGGTCGCTGCTCGGCCAGTCGCAGGATGAATTCGCGGTGATTCCGCTCGGGCAGTTCCAGATGCTGTTCGGATCCCGCCGGCCGCTGTCGCTGACCGTGAAGCCGCGCGACGTTGCCCTGATGAGCGAGGCCATCGACGAAGCCACCATCGCGCTGCGCATCTCGCGGCGACTCAAACCGAAGCAAAACGACAACTTCGGCATCTTCACGTCCGACACGATTCTCGACATCTACCACTCCGCGACCAACGGCATCTTCGCCGTGCTGGTCGGCGTGGTCGGCCTGTCGCTCGTGGTCGGCGGCATCGTCATCATGAACATCATGCTGATGGTGGTGACGGAGCGCACCCGCGAGATCGGTCTGCGGAAGGCACTCGGCGCGCGCCGATCCGACATCACGTCCCAGATCCTGACCGAATCCGTGGTGCTCTCGATGTTCGGCGGCGTCATCGGCACGGGGCTCGGCGCCGCTATCGCCATGACGATCGCGGCGTTTACGCCGATTCCAGCGTCCATCGAGTGGTGGTCGGTCGTGCTCGGCATCGGCATCACCGTGTTCGTCGGCCTCTTCTTCGGTCTGTATCCGGCCATCCGTGCGGCACGCCTCGAGCCGATCGAGGCCCTGAGGCGCGAATGACGATCCGTCTCGGCCTCGTCAAAGAGGTCATCGTCATGGCGTTCGACACTTTGCGCAGCAACAAGATGCGCTCCGGATTGACCGTGCTCGGGGTCGTCATCGGCATCACGTCGATCGTCGGCATGACCGCACTCATCCGCGGCTTCGATCAGTCGCTGCGGGATCTCATCGCGCAGAGCGGATCGAACATCATTTACCTGCAGCGCTTCGGCGTCAGCAGCTTCGCGAACGGCGCCGAGCTGCGCGATCTCCTGAAGCGGCCCGATCTGACGTCGACGGACGCGCGCGTCCTCGAGGCGCAGAACACGACGCTGCGCTACGTCGACCTCGAGCTCGGTGCGGGGCCCGGTCCCGTCACGCAGCGCCGCGTCTTCTACCACGAGCAGAAGACCAAGAACCTCGTCGTTTTCGGCACGGGCGAGTTCTTCGCGGAAGGGACGCGCATCCCGTTTCTCGCCGGCCGCTTCTTCAACGGCACCGACATCCAGTACCGCCGCAACGTCGTCGTCCTCGGCAACACAGCCTACAAGCTGCTGTTCGAGCCGAGCGGCACCGATCCGATTGGCAAGACCGTCCGCGTGGGCAGCGAACGCTTCGAAGTCGTCGGCGTGTTCGACAAGCGGCCGGCGCCCGGCGGCTTCAACCTGAACCAGGACGACTTCGTCGTCGTGCCCTTCACCACATACCAGCGCGTCTTCGGACTTCGCGTGGGGCGATTTGGTCCGCGCGGTGGCTCGATCACCAACGTCATGATTTCAGTGCTGCCGCGCGAGGATGTGCCGGTCGCCGACGCCATCGCCGACGTCGAGCGAATCATGCGTATCCGCCACGGACTGAAGCTCGACGAACCGAACGATTTCGACGTCAGCACGCAGGAGTCATTCCTCAAGCTCTGGGATCAGATCAGCCGCGGAACGTTCTTCGCGCTGCTGGTCATCTCGTCGATCGCGCTGATGGTCGGTGGCATCGGCGTCATGGCGATCATGTCTATCTCGGTCACCGAGCGGACGCGCGAGATCGGTGTCCGCAAGGCGCTGGGCGCGCGGCGGGTCGAAATCCTGTTTCAGTTCCTGATGGAGGCGGCGTTCCTGACGTCGCTCGGCGGGCTGCTCGGCATCGGGCTTGGCAGCGGCATCGGCTGGACCGTGCATCTGCTGTCCGGCTTCCCCATCTCGCTGCCGTGGTGGTCGTTCGCAATCGGTCTCGGGTTCTCGGCGTCGGTGGGCATCTTCTTCGGAATGTGGCCGGCGTTCAAAGCATCGCGGCTGGATCCAATCGAGGCCTTGCGGTACGAATAGTTGCAGGTGTCGGGATGACCGGTGAAGGCCTGTCGGCGGCGGCTGTCTGGGTCGTCGCCATCGTGCTCCTCGTGCTGGCGGTCACAAGGAAGCGGAGCCGTGCCAGAAGAGCCGGCGGCGTCGGGTCCGCAGCCGTGGGCGCCGTCTACGGATTTCTCAACGACGACAAGCGCAAGGCCGTAGAAATCGTCGTGGAGGGCCGGGCCGAAGCGCGAGACGCGGAAGACAGGGACGGCAATCTGCCTGATCTTGAAACGCCGAAATGAGACAGAGAGAGCAGGAATGCACGAATGCAGACTGATGCATTGCTGCATTCTTGCCTTCATGCATTTGAGTTATTTCACCGTCACCGTGACGTCGGCCGCCGAGACGAAGATCCCATCGTCGGCGTACGCGCGCAGGACGTAGGTGCCTGGCGCGCTGATCGTCACTCTGCTCGACGCCTTCCCGTCGACGACGGGAATCTTGCGCGGCTCGAAGGTGACGGCCTTCGCGTCGCCGCGGTAGACGACCCAGATCACGCCGAGACGAACACCTCGGTCGAGCCTCACGACCGCCTGCGTGAGCGGTCCTTCGACGCGTGGGTTGGATCCGCTCTGGCTGGGCCGCGCGGTCGGACGTCCGTCGTCGACGACGAAGGCGTCGACCGCGAGCGACACGCCGACGGGCACCGTCCGCTGGGCGCTGCCCTCCACGCGAATCGACGGCGGATCGTCCTCTTCGCCGAGCTCGCCGGGACCTCCGCGGTTCTGCTGATAGGTGCCGACGTCAATCTCCCACGTGGGCATCAGGGACGCGAACGCCTTCTCAGTCTTCCCGCGGGACGTCAGCGTCCAGATCAGGTCGCGCTTGCCCCAGTCCTTCGGCACGCGAACCTTGAACACGTACTGCTGGCGACGAGGATAGAAGTGTGTGGGCTGACCCTGATCGACACCGCTGGATCCGGAGGGCTCGATCGAGTTCTCCGGACCGACGGGGATGTCGACGTCTTCCTCGTAGTTGCGGTTCATGTAGCCGAAGACGAAGTTGAAGCTGCCGTCGGCGTTGCGTTCCCAGCCTTCGAAAACGGGCACGACGTTCTGACCCGTGGCGTAGCGGATCTGAGCGGCACCGGTGACCGGAAGCGCGATGAACGTGCCCAGCGCAGCGGGCAGCAGTCCGCTACTGATTCGCCGTCGCACGATTCTTCTTGGCGTTCCGCTCGGCGACTTCGGCTTTGAACTCGTCCTCGGTCATCGTGTAGAACGTGAGCCAGTGACGCGACATGTCGTCCGTGGTGCGATTGCCGAAGCCGACCCAGTTGCGCGGATCAGGGTTGTACTTGTTAGCCGTTGAATTGTCGTGCCAGCTGATCACGTGCATGATCGTGCCCGCCGGCAGCAGTGGCGCCACGTCGTCGGCGTAGTTGTAGACGATCTGCCAGTTGAAGTCGTAGTTCACACAGTTCAACTGTTCGACGCGCATGTCGGGATAGATTGCCTCGAGGCATTGGCGCTTGCCGCGGTTGTGCATGTGCGGCATGAAGCCCACGAGGTGTGACGGTTTGTCCATCTTGAAGTATGCGTCGCTCCGGACGTTGTCTGCGCCAGCCGGGATGTCGAGGTCGTCCTGGTTGGGCGACAGGATCGTCGTGATGACGTGCTTGGGCGTCACACCCTTCGGATAGAAGACGATGCCGACCTCCGTGCGGTCCGTCACCGGCTCTCCGACTGCGTGGTAATGCTGGTTGAAGCGAACCTTGGCGCCCGCCTTCATCAACTTTCCGGACCCCTCAGGGAAGACGTCGCCGTTCTTTCCGACCGCGTATTCCACGAGCGTGCCGCCGCCGCTCGTGCCGTCGTCGTACACGAGCGACTCGACCGAATGATGCACGACGCGCCGCGCGCCTGGTGACGGTTTCGCCTCAACGGCCTTGATGTAGCGGTCCTCGGTCAGGCCGGAGTCGGCCGTAAAGATTCCCCACCAGTCAGCCGCCTCGGGCTTCACGGTGAACACCTTCGGCATCGGCACGATGAGATCGGGCTTGCCGATGTGCCAGCGGTCGGCATCGTCGAACTGCCGCGGCGGAGGCATGTCGGCGGGGTTCCCGCGTGCGGCACCGCCGTCGATCCAGGACGCGATCGTGGCGATCTCGCCATCGCTCAGTGACGGATCGTCCTTGAACTTACGAATGCCCACGGTCCGGTCCACGTGCCAGGGCGGCATCTGTCGCGCCTCGACCCGGGTCTTGATGGAGCGCGCCCACGGCCGCGTGTCTTCGTAGGTCATCAGCGACATGGGCGCGATCGACCCGGGACGATGACAGTTCTGGCAGGAGCGCTGAAGGATGGGGGCGACGTCCCTGGCGAACGTGACCTGGGCGGCACCCGACTGCGCGTGGGGCGCCTCAGCCGCAGCCACGCAAGCCGCCAGAGCGGCAACGAAAAGGACGGGGCTTCGACTCGCGCGAATCGCGTGCATGCCAGCCTCCGCCGCGGATTATAGAGTCCCTTGCGGCCCCCGGGGCGCGGAAATATGATGCGCTTTCGGATTACCTGCAGACTACGTAACCCGTGACCCGGTTGGGAGACGCCCCGATATGAAGGTCTACGACGCCGCCAGCATCAGAAATGTCGCTGTGGTCGGTCACAGCGGTTCGGGCAAGACGCAGCTCACCTCAGCCATCCTCACCGTTTCCAGCATGGTCAACCGGTTCGGCAAGGTCGACGAAGGCACGACCATCACCGACTACGACGACGAGGAAATCGCGCGCAAGCATACGCTGTCGGCGTCGCTCGCCTACGCCGAATGGAACAAACAGAAGATCAACATCATTGACACGCCAGGCATCGGCAACTTCCTCAGCGACGCGCGCGCCGCCCTGCAGGTCGCGGATGGGGCGCTCGTCGCCGTGGACGCTGTCGCGGGCGTCATGGTGCAGACGGAAAAGGTCTGGGCGATCGCAGACGAGCTGAATCTCCCGCGCATCGTCGTGCTGAACCGTCTGGATCGCGAGCGCGCGAGCCTCGAGCGATCACTGGCGTCGCTGCGCGAAGCGTGCAACCGGACGGTCATCCCGATTCAGTTGCCGATCGGAGAAGAGAAGAACTTCAAGGGTATCGTCGATCTGGTCACGAAGAAGGCGTTCACGTTCCAGACCGACGAAAGCGGCAAATTCGCCGAGGGCGCGGTGCCCGCGGGGATGCAGGCCGACGTCGATGCGGCGCGCGAGGCCCTCATCGAAATGGTCGCCGAGAACGACGAAACACTGATGGAGAAGTTCTTCGAGGCCGGGACGCTGACGGACGCAGAACTCGTCGAGGGCCTGCGTTCGGCAACGATCGGCGGCAAGCTCTTTCCGCTCGTCTGCACGTCGGCGCTCGTCAATATCGGCGTGCCGCAGCTGCTCGATGCCATCCTCGCGTACCTGCCCTCTCCCATCGATCGGCCGTTCGGCGCGCTGGGCAAGGATGGGGCGGAGACGACTCGCGCGGCCGACGACAAGTTGCCGGCAGCAGCGTTCGTCTGGAAGACCGTCGCGGATCCGTTTGCGGGCCGCATCACGATGTTTCGAGTGGTGTCGGGCGCGCTGAAGGCGGATTCCAATTTTCACAACAAGACCCGCGACACCGCCGAGCGTTTCGGGCACCTGTTGCTGCTGCAGGGCAAGACCCAGACGAGCGTCCCGGAGATCAAGGCGGGAGATCTCGGCGCCGTCGCCAAGCTGAAGGACACCCTCACCAACGACACGCTCGGCGATCGCGCCGACGCCGTCACGTTCCCTGGCGTCAAGTTCCCCGAGCCAGTGCTCTCGTACGCCATCGAGCCCAAGAGCCGCGGTGACGAGGACAAGATCAGCACATCGATGCACAGACTCGAGGAAGAGGATCCGTCGATTCGCTACAGCCGCGATTCGCAGACGAAGGAACTGCTGCTGTCGGGACAGGGGCAGCTGCACATCGAAGTGACCGTCGCGAAGCTGAAGCGCCGCTTCGGCGTGGACGTGAACCTGAAGCCGCCGCGCATTCCGTACCGCGAAACGATCAAGGCCTCGACCGAAGCCCATGGCCGGCACAAGAAGCAGACGGGCGGCCATGGTCAGTTCGGCGACTGCAAGATCAAAGTCGAGCCGCTCGCGCGAGGCGCCGACTTCGAGTTCGTGGACGACATCTTCGGTGGATCGATTCCGAGACAATTCATTCCGGCGGTCGAGAAAGGCATCCAGGACGCGCGCACGCGCGGGTACCTCGCCGGTTATCCGATGGTGGATTTCCGCGTGACGGTATTCGACGGCTCGTACCACGACGTGGACTCGAACGAGCTCTCGTTCAAGCTCGCAGGCTCACTGGCGTTCAAGGACGCGATGACGCGGGCGCGGCCGACGATCCTCGAACCGATCATGAATGTGGAGGTGTACGCGCCGTCTGACTTCGCGGGCGATCTGATGGGCGACCTCAACGGCCGCCGCGGCCGGATCGGCGGGATGGACACACGCGGGGCGATGACCATCATCAAGGCGCAGGTTCCCATGTCCGAGATGCTGACGTATGAACAGCACCTGACGTCCGCGACCGGCGGCCGCGGATCGTATCACATGGAGTACTCGCACTACGACGAGGTGCCGTCGCACCTGCAGACGAAGATCATCGCCGCCTACAAGGCCGAGCGCGCAGGCGTCGAAGTGGAAGAGGTCTAAACAACTCTCAGGGCTCACTTCTCACGGCTCAAGAAAAAAGCCCCGCGGCCACTGGCCGGCGGGGCTTTGATTGTCGAGCGCCTGAAAGTTGAGGCTACAGACGTGAGACTTGAGCGTTACTCGTCCTCGGCCTTCTTCTTCTTCGTCGTCGCTTTCTTTCGAGCACCCTTCGTGCCCTCGGCCTCACTGGACTCGGCTTCCTTCTTGCCGCGAAGCCGTTCGGCGGCGGCGCGGAGTCTCCCGCCGACGCCCTTCGCCTTGGCCTCGGGCGACGTCGCTTCGCCTTCAGCCTTCGCGCGCGGATTGAACTCGCTACCGATGAGCTCGACCTGCGCGATCTCCGCGCTGTCGCCCTTGCGGTAGCCGAGCCGCAGCAGTCGCGTATACCCGCCAGGACGCGATGCAAAGCGCGGCGCAATGGTGTCGAACAGTTTCGTCACCACGTCGCGATCCTGGAGATCCTGCATGACCAGGCGACGCGCCGTCAGCGCGTGACCGTTGGCGCCGCTCCCCACGCCGCGCTTGGCCACGGTGATGAGGCGTTCGACGAACGGCCGGAGCTCCTTGGCACGTGGAACCGTCGTCGTCAGGTGCTCGTACTTGAGGAGCGCCGTGGCCTGGTTCCGCAGCATCGCAATCCGATGCTCGGTGACCCGGCCAAGCTTCCGGTGTGCTACTCGGTGTCTCATGGCTGAATCCTGTTAGTCCTGCGCCGCGGTGGGCTGGTCGACCCGCATGCCGAGACCCAGGCCCATGGTCGTCAGGATTTCCTTGATCTCGTTCAGGCTCTTGCGACCGAAATTCTTGGTCTTGAGCATCTCCGCCTCGGTCTTCTGGACCAGCTCGCGAATCGTGCGGATGTTCGCGTTCTTGAGGCAGTTGTACGATCGGACGGACAACTCGAGCTCCTCGACGCTCTTGTCGAGGTTTTCGTTGCTCGCGCCGGTGCGGGGCGAATCCGCCGACGCTTCAGCCATCTGCTCGACACCTTCTTCGAGATTGATGAAGATGTTCAGGTGGTCACGAATCAGCTTCGCGGCGAGCGACACGGCGTCGCGCGGGTTGATCGAACCGTTCGTCCAGACGTCCACCGTCAACTTGTCGTAATCGGTGGTCTGCCCGAGCCGCGCGGCCTCGACGAGATAGTTGACCTTCTTGATCGGGGAGTGCACGGAATCAATCGGAATCCACCCGATGCCCAGGTCTTCATCGAAGTTCTTGTCGGCCGACACGTAGCCGCGGCCGCGCTTCATCCGCATCTCCATGTGCAGCTTGCCGTGGTCCGCGACGGTCGCGATGTGCGCGTCCGGCTCGAGGATCTCGACGTCGCCGTCAGCCTGAATGTCCCGGGCGCGCACCTCGCCGGCCTTGTCGACGCGCAGCGTCAGCGTCTTGGTCTGATCGGAGTGCAGCTTCAACGGAATCTGCTTCAGGTTGAGGATGATGTCGGTCGCGTCCTCGACGACGCCGGGGATCGGTGAAAACTCGTGGAGCACGCCGTCGATCTTCACCGCGGTGATTGCCGCGCCTTCAATCGACGACAACAGGACTCGGCGCAGCGCGTTGCCGATGGTCGTCCCAAAGCCGCGCTCGAAGGGCTGCGCGTAGAATCGTCCGAATCGATCTGTGAGCGTCTCGCGCTCGAACTCGAGGCGCTTGGGTCGCTGAAAGCCTTTCCAGAGCATGGTCGTCGTCCTTTCCTTTCCGGGGCCCTCCCCCGGACTCGTGTACGGGCCCGCAGACGGGCCTCCAGACCTGCAAGTGACCGCCGGCCTCCCGCCGCAGGTCTGTATAAGGCTGCGGGCCGACGGGTTACGAAGAGCTGTTTACTTCGAGTACAACTCGACGATGAGCTGCTCCTGCACGGGCAGGTTGATCTGCTCGCGCGTGGGCATCGACACGATGCGCCCGCTGATCGCATTCGGATCGAACGACAGCCACTCCGGGATGCCGCGACCCTTCACTTCCTCCATCGCGTGCTCGACGGTCGGGTTCTTCTGCGTGCGTCCGAGCACGGTGATGACATCGCCTTCCTTCACCGAGTACGACGGGATATCCACTTTCTTGCCGTTGACCAGGAAGTGGCCGTGGCGGACGAGCTGCCGGGCCTGCGGACGCGACGTCGAGAGGCCGAGCCGGTAGACGACGTTGTCCAGCCGGCGCTCGAGCAGCTGCAGCAGCGTCACGCCGGTGATGCCGCGCGTCCGCTCGGCCGCTTCGAAATAGCGTCGGAACTGATCCTCGAGCACGCCGTAGATTCGCTTGACCTTCTGTTTCTCGCGCAGCTGAAGGCCGTATCCCGCCAGCTTCGCCTTTCGCGTCTTGCCGTGCTGGCCAGGCGGGAAGTTGCGCTTTTCAATCGCGCATTTCTCCGTATAGCATCGCTCTCCCTTGAGGAAGAGTTTCATCGCTTCGCGGCGGCACAGACGACAAACCGGTCCGATGTATCGAGCCATCAACTAACCTTTCTCAATCTAGTCATTTGGTAATTTGGTGGTCTGGTAATTTGGTAATTTGATTGGAGATTTGATTCGGTACTTCGATTTTCCAATTCAAATTACCAAACTACCAAATTACCCAATTCCTATACTCGTCTTCGCTTCGGCGGACGGCATCCGTTGTGCGGAATCGGCGTCACGTCGCGGATCGATTTCACTTCCAGGCCGACGGTCTGCAGCGCGCGGATGGCCGACTCGCGGCCTGATCCGGGTCCCTTGACGCGGACGTCGAGCGATCGCATCCCGACCGTCTTCGCGGCGTTGCCCGCATTCAACGCCGCCTGCGTGGCGGCGAACGGCGTGCCCTTTCGGGATCCCTTGAAACCGATCCCGCCGGCGCTCGACCACGCCACGACGTTCCCTTCCGTGTCGGTGATCGTGACGACGGTGTTGTTGAACGAAGCCTGAATGTGCGCAAGGCCGTGATGGACGATGCGCTTCTCGCCGCGCTTCTTGAACGTCTTCTTCCGCTTCCCTGCGCCTTCTTTTTTCTCCGGTGTTGCGCCTTCAGGTGCCGCCGCTTCAGTTTTTGCCATAAGCCCTTAGCCTTAAGCCCGCAGCCCTACGTTGGCCGCCCGTGCCACTAGATGACCTTTTTCTTCGCGATGGCGCCCTTGCGTGGGCCCTTCCGGGTTCGCGCGTTGGTGCGCGTCCGCTGGCCGCGAACAGGAAGCCCGCGACGATGGCGCGCGCCGCGGTAGCAGCCGATTTCCATCAGTCGCTTGATGTTCATCGAGATTTCCTTGCGCAGGTCGCCCTCGACGCCGCCCTGCTCCTCGATGACGCGTGAGATCTTCCGGACATCTTCCTCCGACAGATCCTTGACGCGCACGTCCGGGCTGACGCCCGCGTCCTTCAAGATGCCGTTCGACCGGACGCGGCCGATGCCGAAGATGTACGTGAGCCCGATCTCGACGCGCTTGGTCCGCGGAAGATCAACACCTGCGATGCGTGCCATAAGAACTGATCCTCGTTAACTCTCAATTCTCAGGGATCAAGTCTCAGTATCCTTCCTGAGTCTTGAGCCCTAAGCCCTAAGCCTTGTTTCATCCCTGCCGCTGTTTGTGTTTCTGATTGGGACAAATGACGCGGACGACGCCACGGCGCCGCACAATCTTGCATTTGTCGCAAATCCGTTTCACCGATGCTCGAACTTTCATGTCTGGACCCTCGGATTCCTAACCTGCCGAAACCTTTTCCACGATCCGCCCGCGGGCCGGATCGACCGTCGATCGCTCCAGCTTCACGTGATCGCCGACCAGCACGCGGACGAAATTTCGATCCATCCGATCCGCGATGTGCGCGACGACCGCCCCGCCTCCGTCGATTCGCACCCGATACAAGCCGCTCGGCAGCTGCTCGGTCACCACACCTTCGACGGCGTCCACGGCAGGCGTCTTTACTTGCGGGCGCCGACCGGCACTTCCCTCGCCGTCAGCACCCACGGTCCGTTGGACGTGACCGCCACGGTGTGCTCGAAGTGCGCCGACAGGCGCCCGTCGCGAGTCACCGCCGTCCATCCGTCCGCCAGCACTTTCACGGCCGCCTTGCCCGCGTTGACCATCGGCTCGATGGCGAGGACCATCCCCTCGCTCAGCCGCGGCCCGCGTCCCGCCTCGCCGTAGTTCGGCACCTGCGGCTCCTCGTGCATCCGCTGGCCGATACCGTGACCCACGAATTCGCGGACGACGCTGAACCCGTACGCCTCGACGTGCTGCTGCACGGCGTGGCCGATGTCCGACACGCGACCGCCGACTTTCGCGTGCTCGATCGCCTTGTACAGCGATTCCTCGGTGACGCGGAGCAGCGCCGCGGCCTCCTCCGATACCTGGCCGACCGGCAGCGTAATCGCGCTGTCGCCGTAGTACCCGTCGAGCGAGGCGCCGACGTCGATCGAGATGATGTCGCCCTCGTTCAGCAACCGTCGACCCGACGGAATTCCGTGAATGACCTCCTCGTTCACGGACGCGCAAATCGTCGCCGGATAACCGTGATACCCCTTGAACGCAGGCGTCGCACCAGCCAGACGAATCCGCTTCTCCGCCACGTCATCCAGATCCGCCGTGGTCACCCCAGGCGCCACGAGCGTCGCCAGCTCCGAGAGCACTTCGCCGACGAGCCGGCCGGCCTCGCGCATGCGCTCGAGCTCGGCGGTCGAACGGCAGACGATCACCGGACGTCCTCGCGCGTCATTTGATGCCCGCCTCGACAATCGCCGCGGCCAGATCCGCGGCCACACGATCCGGAGACTGAGCGCCGTTCACCGATCGAAACGTCGGCCGCACGCGATAGAAATCGACCAGCGGCTTGGTCGCCGTACGGTAGACCTTCAGGCGCTCGAGCACCACCGCGCTCGAATCGTCCGTACGCTGCATCAGTTCACCGCCGCAAATCGCGCACTGCTCCTTCACGTCCACATGACCGAGCTCGGCGTTGTGACCGCACTCCTTGCAGATCAGCCGCGTGCTCAGACGCCGCGCCAGCTCCGCTTCCGGCACCACGATGTCCACGATGATCAGCGGATCGCGTCCCTTCATGATCTCATCGAGCGCCGCCGCCTGCGCAACCGTCCGCGGAAACCCGTCGAGAATGAATCCGCCGCGCGCGTCGTTGCGGTCCAGGCGGTCGCGCACGATGTCAATCATCACGTCGTCGCTCACGAGCTCGCCGCGATCCATGATCCCCTTCGCCCGCAATCCGACTTCCGTTCCGTCATGCACCGCGGCTCGCAGCATGTCGCCGGTCGAGATCTTCGGGATCCCCCGGTCTCGCGCGAAACGCTGGGCCTGCGTCCCCTTCCCCGCACCGGGGGGACCGAGCATGAGCAGATTCAGCGCCAACTAGGCCCTGCGTCCGCGGATGCGAGCCTTCTTCATGAACCCGTCGTAGTGCCGCATGATCAGCTGCGACTCGACCTGTTGCACGGTATCCATCGCCACGCCAACCACGATGAGCAGCGACGTGCCGCCGAAGTAGAACGGCACGTTCATGCCTTCGGTGATGAACTTCGGCAGCGCCGCGTCGAGCCAGTCGCCGATGAACGGGAGCGGCGCCACACGGAAGCCGCTGATCAGGAAGTTCGGCAGGAGCGCGATGAGCGCGAGGTAGACCGCCCCGGCCAGCGTGATCTTCGCCAGAATCGAATCGATGTATTCGGCCGTCCGCTTGCCAGGCCGGATGCCGGGCACGAAGCCGCCATACTTCCGCATGTTCTCCGCGACGTCGTCCGGATTGAAGACGATGGCCGTGTAGAAATACGTGAAGAAGATGATGCCCGCCACGTAGAGCAGGTTGTAGAGCGGCATCCCGAAATTGAGCTGCGTCGTGAGCGCTTCGCTGAAGCGGCCCGGGAACGCCTGGGCAATCGTCGCGGGAAACGCGAGGATGGACGAAGCGAAGATGACCGGGATGACGCCGGCCGTGTTGACCTTCAGCGGGATGTGCGTGCTCGACCCGCCGTACATCCGCCGGCCGACCACGCGCTTGGCGTACTGCACGGTGACGCGTCGGTGCCCGCGCTCGACGAAGATGATCGCCGCAACCACGGCCACCATCAACACGATCAGCACCAGGATGCGGATGAGGCCAATCTGGCCGGTGCGCATTTGGTCGAACATCTGGATGACGGCGCGCGGGAAATTCACGACGATGCCCGCAAAGATGATGAGCGACATGCCGTTGCCGATGCCGCGCTCCGTGATCTGCTCGCCGAGCCACATCACGAAACACGTGCCGGTCGTCAACGTCAGCACGGTCATCAGGCGGAAGCTCCAGCCCGGGTTGATCACCAGGTGGTAGCCGCCCGGTGCCGTGTTCTTCTCGAGGAAGATCGCGATACCGATGGCCTGCACGACGCTCAGCACGATCGTGCCGTAGCGCGTGTACTGCGTGATCTTCCGGCGGCCGAGCTCGCCCTCTTTCGAAAGCTTCTCCAGGTAGGGCCAGACCACCGTCAGCAACTGCAGAATGATCGACGCGCTGATGTACGGCATGATGCCGAGCGCGAAGATCGTCATCTTCGACAGGCTCCCGCCGGAGAACATGTCGTACAGGCCGAACATCGTGTTCCTCAACGACTCGGCGAACTGCAACACCGCGTTGTTGTCGACGCCGGGAATCGTGATGTGATGCCCGACCCGATACACGGCCAGCAGTCCGAGCGTGAAGAACACGCGCTTACGCAGGTCCGAAACGGTGAAGATGTTCTTCAGGCTCTCGTTCACGGAAGTTGCTCCGTCGCGCCGCCCGCTGCGGCGATTTTTTCGGCCGCCTTCCCACTGAACTTGTGCGCGTGCACGGTCAGCGCCTTGCCGACCTCGCCGCGCGCGAGCACCTTGATCCGCCGCCCGCCGCGGGCCACGAGGCCAGCGTCACGCAGCATGTCGGGCGTGACCACGGTCCCCGCGTCGAAGCGGAGCCCGAGCGCGTCGAGGTTGACGACCTCGTACTCGACACGGAACGGGTTGTGGAAGCCGCGCTTCGGAACGCGGCGGTGCAGCGGCATCTGGCCGCCCTCGAAGCCGCGCTTGAACTTGAAGCCCGAACGCGATTTCGCGCCCTTGTGTCCCCGGCCCGCCGTTTTTCCGTTGCCGGACCCCTGGCCGCGGCCGATGCGCTTCTTCGTGTGTTTCATCCCCTTGGGGGGACGCAGATTATTCAGTGCCATAACTTTGGGCCTGCCTATCCGACCTCGACGAGGTGTCGCACCTTGTGAATCATCCCTCGCGTCGCGGGCGTGTCCTTGAGTTCGACCGTGTGCCGGATCCGGCGAAGACCGAGGCCCCTCACGACGGCCGCCTGATTGTTCTTGAAACCGATCGGACTCTTCACGAGCGTCACTTTGACGGTCGCGCCCTTTGTATCCGTGCGTTCGTTGGCCATTCTTCTTCTGACGCTCCTCTACAGGCTCGCGGGTTCGTCGCCACGCTCAGCGAAAGCTTCGCGGGCTTCGTTCCCACGCTCGGCTAAAGCCTCGCGGTCGACATGAATCATCGGGCGCTGGCCAGTTCTTCGACGTCCTTGCCGCGGAGCCGAGCGATCACCATCGGATCCTTCAACGAATCCAGGCCGACGACGGTTGCCCGCACGACATTGTGCGGGTTGGCCGATCCGAGCGATTTCGTCAGGATGTTCGTGATTCCCGCCGCCTCGACGACGGCGCGGACCGCACCGCCCGCGATGATGCCGGTGCCGTCCGGCGCCGGCTTGAGGAGCACGCTGCCCGCTCCGAAGTTTCCGACCACCGGATGCGGAATCGTCGTGCCCTGCAACGGCACGCGGATCAGGTTCTTCTTCGCGGCCTCGATGCCCTTCTTGATCGCCGACGGCACTTCCTTCGCCTTGCCGATGCCGAACCCGACGACACCGTGTCCATCCCCGACGACGACGAGAGCGCTGAAACTCAGGTTCTTGCCGCCTTTGACGACCTTCGTCACGCGGTTGATCGAGACGACGTTGTCCTTGATGTCGAGCTGCGACGGGTCGATTCGTTCACGTGTACGCATTGTTTACTCCGGCCTAGAACTCCAGGCCTGCTTTCCGTGCGGCATCGGCCACGGCGCGAATGCGCCCGTGATACAGAAATCCGCTGCGATCGAACACGACGCGTTTGATGCCCTTCTCGATCGACCGCTCGGCAATAGCCTTCCCAATCGCTTCGGCACCTTTCAGGTTGCCGCCGCGCACGCCTTTGGCGAACGACCCCTTCAGGGATGCATCCACACTCGATGCGGAGACGAGGGTCTTGCCAGACAGGTCGTCGATCACCTGCGCGTAGATGTGCGTGACGCTTCGAAACACGCTCAGCCGCGGCCGCTCCGTCGTGCCGGAGATCCGCTTGCGTTGGCGCAGCTGAATGCGATGGCGTCGATCGTCTTTCGTTTTGATCTTCATAGCTTCTTTTTCACTGGCGCTGGGGCCGCACCCCCAGCGCGTTCTTACGCTGATGCCTCACTCAGGCTTCTCAGGCCTTCGTTCGGCATGGCCGCAGGCGCTTGCCGTTAGCCTCAGCCCTACTTCGCTCCCGTCTTGCCTGCCTTCTTCTTCAGCACTTCGCCCGTGTACCGAACGCCCTTCTGCTTGTAGGGATCCGGCTTGCGCAGGCGTCTGATGTTCGCCGCAACCTGTCCAACCAGCTGACGATCGACACCGGTCACCGTGATGTGCGTCTGCTTGTCGATTGCGACGTCAATCCCCTGCGGGATATCGAACACGACCGCGTGCGAATAGCCGAGCGCGAACACGACCTGCTTGCCCTTCAGTTCCGCGCGGTAGCCGACACCGACGATGTCGAGCTCCTTCTTGAAGCCTTCGGTCACGCCGAGGACGGCATTGGCGACCAGGCTGCGCGCGAGGCCGTGGAACTTGCTGAGTTCGGGATTGTCCCCGCGCTTCGCGACCAGGTGACCGTCGGCCAGCGCGAAGTCGATGCCGGCCGGATGCGCCTGCCGCAGCTTGCCCTTCGGGCCCTGCACTTCAACCGCACCGTCGACGACCTTGACGGTGACGCCCTTGGGAATCGTGATGGGTTTCTTGCCGATTCGCGACATATGCTGAATCTCGTAACTTTCAAGTCTCAAATCTCAAATCTCAACGCTCACGTCTCGCCGATTCCTGAGACTTGAGCCTTGAAACGTGAGCGTTTCTGACTACCACACGTTACAGAGGACTTCCCCGCCAACGCCCGCTTTCGCGGCCGCGCGCCCGGTCATGACGCCCCTGGACGTCGTCAGGATGCTGGTGCCCAGTCCGCCGAGGACCTCGGGCACATCCTCCTTACCGAAATAGACGCGGCGACCCGGTCGGCTGATTCGCTCGACGCCTGTAATCAGCCGCTCGCCGCGCGGTCCGTACTTCAGGAACAGCCGCAGCGTCTTCGTCGTCGCTGCGGCCTGGGCCGCATCGTCCAGCAGCTTGAAGCCCTGAATGTACCCCTCGTCCTGCAGGATGCGCGCGATCTCCGTCTTCAGTCGGGAGGACGGCATGTCGACGCGGGTATGCTTGGCGCTCACGGCGTTCCGAATCCGTGTCAGCATGTCTGCGATAGGGTCTGTCATATCTCTCTTCTCTATCTAGGTTACGTCGCGTTCACCAGCTGCTCTTGGTCACGCCGGTCACATCGCCTTCGAGCGCGAGCTTCCGGAAGCAGAGGCGGCACAGCCCGAACTTCCGCATGTACGCGCGCGGGCGCCCGCACAGGTGGCAGCGGTTACGCAGCCGCACTTTGAACTTGGGCGTCTTCTGTTCTTTTGCGATTTTCGCTGTTGTTGCCATAAGCCCTTAGCCCTTCACCCCTCACCCCTACTGAGCCCCTGACGCCCTGAACGGCATGCCGATGAACTGAAGGAGCTTGCGCGCTTCTTCGTCGGTTTTCGCCGTGGTGACGACTGATACGTTCATCCCACGAGCCTTGTCGACCTTCATGTAGTCGATCTCGGGGAACAGCAGCTGGTCGCGCAGGCCGAGTGTGTAGTTGCCGCGGCCGTCGAAACCCTTCGGCGACACGCCCTTGAAGTCGCGCACGCGCGGCAGCGCGATGTTCATCAACCGATCGAGGAATTCCCACATGCGCTCGCCACGCAGCGTGACCATCGTGCCGATCGGCATGCCCTTGCGGACCTTGAACGCCGCGATCGATTTCTTGGAGCGGCGGGTGACCGGCTTCTGACCGGTGATCCGCGCGAGCTCGTCCGCGCCGGTATCCACGATCTTCGCGTTCGACGTCGCTTCGCCCAGGCCCATATTGACCACGACCTTCTGAATCTTGGGCACGGCCATGATGTTCTTGTAGCCGAACTCCTTGGTGAGGGCCGGGACCACTTCGTTCGCGTACTTGTCCTTCAGCCGGGCGCTCATTTGTCGACGACTCCTTCGCACTTGCGACAGATGCGGACCTTGCGGCCGTCGCCGAGCACTTTGTGCCCGATGCGGGTCTGCGCGCCGCACTCCGGACAGACCAGCTGCACGTTGGTGGCGTGCAACGACGCTTCGCGTTCGACGATGCCGCCCTTGACCTGCTTGCCGGGGTTCGGCTTCGTGTGACGCTTGATGATGTTCACGCCCTCGACGATCAGGCGGTTCTTGCCGTCCACGCCGGGCAGGACTTTCAGCACGCGACCGCGCTTGCCGCGGTCCTTGCCCGTGATGACGAGGACGTTGTCGTTCTTGCGGATGGGGGTCGCTAAGCGAGACATAACCAGCCCTTCACAGCACCTCGGGCGCGAGCGAAATGATCTTCATGAACCGGCGCTCGCGCAGCTCGCGGGCGACGGGCCCGAAGACGCGCGTGCCGATGGGTTCGTTCTGGTCGTTGATGAGCACCGCCGCGTTCCGGTCGAAGCGGATGTAGCTGCCGTCGCGCCGGCGCTGCTCCTTCACCGTTCGCACGATGACGGCCTTCACGACCTGCCCCTTCTTGACGTTGCTCTCGGGGGTCGCTTCCTTGACCGACGCGGTGATGATGTCGCCCAGCCGCGCATAGCGGCCGGTCGATCCGCCGATCGGGTTGATCACGGCGATCTTGCGCGCGCCGGAATTGTCGGCGACGTCCAGGATCGAACGCATCTGAATCATGGCGGTCTCCTACACTTCCACCGCTTGGCGGACGATGCGCTTCAGCGCCCAGCGCTTGCGGCGGCTGAGCGGCCGCGTCTCGACGATCTCGACGATGTCGCCGGGTTTGGCTTCGTTCTTCTCGTCGTGCACCATGAACTGCGACGTCCGCCGTGTCGTTTTGCCGTACAGGCCGTCGCGCACCTGCCACTCGACGGCGACGGTAATGCTCTTCTGCATCTTGTTGCTGACGACGACGCCGGTTTTTTCTGACTTGGCTGCCATATGAATGTCTGTGAAATAGTTATTGCGCGCGTTTTTGGCGAAGCACTGTTTTGACGCGAGCGAGATCCCGGCGCACCGTCCGGACTTTGTCTGGCGCATCGAGCTGTCCCATCGATTTCTGAATCCGCATGCGGAACAGCTGATCGATCAGTTCCCGCTCCTTTGCGCCGAGTTCGTCCACACCGAGGTCGCGCAGTTCTCCGGCTTTCATAGCATCCTCTCCTGCGCAAACCGTGCGGCGAACTTGGTCAGGATCGGCAGCTTGGCCGCGGCGAGTTTCATCGCTTCGCGCGCATCCTTTTCGCTGACGCCTTCCATCTCGAACAGGACGCGTCCCGGACGGATGACCGCCACCCACTGCTCCGGCGCGCCCTTCCCCTTCCCCATACGGGTTTCCTGCGGTTTCTTGGTGATGGGCTTGTCGGGAAACACGCGCACCCAGACTTTGCCACCACGCGCGACGAACCGGGTCATCGCCACGCGAGCGGCTTCGATCTGCCGGTCCGTGAGCCAGCACGGCTCCAGCGCCTTCAACCCGTAGTCGCCGAACGCTACCTCACCGCCGCGCCACGCCTTGCCGCGCATGCGGCCGCGCTGCTGCTTGCGGTATTTCACTTTCTTCGGCATCAACATAAATGCAATCTCGCATCGGGTAATCTGGGAATCTGGTGATTTAGTAAACGAAATTCGTCAATTCACTTACCCGATTACCAAACGACCCGATTACCACATTCTTAGGCTCTCGCCTGAGGTCTCCTCGGCGCGCGCTCTCTGTATTCCTCTTCACGTCCGCGCTGCGGCACCAGGCGTTCGCCCTTGTAGAGCCACACCTTGATGCCGATCTGCCCGTACGTCGTGTTCGCTTCCGCGAAGCCGTAGTCGATATCCGCGCGCAGTGTCTGGAGCGGCAACTGCCCGTGGAGATACCACTCGGAGCGCGCGATTTCCGCGCCGTTCAAGCGACCCGACACACGCACCTTGATGCCGCGCGCGCCGAACCGGAGCGCCGACTCGACCGCCTTGCGCATCGCGCGGCGGAACGCGACGCGTTTCTCGAGCTGCATCGCCACCGACTCGGAGATGAGCTGTGCGTCGAGCTCGGGCTTCTGGATTTCCTGGATGTTGATGAAGACTTCGCGGCTGGTTCGTTTCTGGATTTCCTGTTTGAGCTTGTCGACTTCCGTACCCTTGCGACCGATGATGATGCCCGGTCGCGACGTGTAGATGTCGATTTTCAGGCGGTTGACCGCGCGCTCGGTCTCAATCTTCGCGACGCCCGCGTGCGCGAAGCGCTTCTTCAGACTCTGGCGCAGTGCGAGATCCTCGTGCAGCAGCTTCGCGTAGTCTTTGTTCGAGTACCAGCGCGACCGCCAGGTCTTGTTGAAGCCCAGACGGAATCCGTACGGGTGAACCTTCTGGCCCACGGTTACTCCTTCACCTTTTTCGATTTCGTTGCCGCCGGCTTCTGACCTCTGACGTCCGCCCGCTGCTGACCCTTCTGCCGCTGCGGCCGCTTCGGACGGTTGTCTTCAGCGGCCGGTGTCGCGTCGACGGCGACCGCGACGACTTTTTCCGGCCGTTCCGACACGTGCACGGTCAGATGCGCCGTCCGCTTCAGCACACGGAACGCGCGACCCATCGGTGCCGGACGCACCCGCTTGGCTGATGGTCCCTGATTCGCGAAACATGCCGACACGTACAACCGGTCGACGTCTCCGCTGAAGCCTTCTCTGTTCTGCGCGTTGGCGATCGCCGACCGCAGGACCTTGGCGATGTCGTCGGCGATGCCCTTGCGCGTGTACTTCAGCGTCGCGAGCGCACGGTTCACATCTTTGCCGCGGATGAGATCGAGGACGAGCCCGGCTTTCTGGGCCGATGTCCGCACGTAGCGAGCCGTCGCGCTCGCCGCAATCACGGTGGCCATGACTAACTCCCGCCTCCAGCCGGCTTGGCACCGGCGGCGGGCGCCGCCGCGGCTGCCGGCGCACCCGGGGCACCAGGCGCAGCCGCCAGTGCAGCGGCCTTCTCGGCAACCTTCGTCGTGTGACCTTTAAAGATCTTGGTCGGCGCGAACTCGCCGACTTTGTGGCCGACCATGTTCTCGGTGATGTACACCGGGATGAACTTCTTCCCGTTGTGCACGGCGAGCGTATGGCCGACCATCTCGGGAATCACGGTCGAGCGCCGCGACCACGTCTTGATGACCTTCTTGTCGTTGCCGGCTCGGTTCATCGCCTCGACTTTCTCGAGGAGCGGCGTATCGACGAAGGGCCCCTTCTTGAGTGAACGTCCCATGACTATTTCTGTCTCCGTTGGACGATGAACTTGTCCGTGGCCTTGCGATTGCGCGTCTTATAGCCCTTGGTCGGGAGGCCCCACGGCGACACCGGATGGCGTCCCCCCGAGGTCTTGCCTTCGCCGCCGCCGAGCGGATGGTCCACCGGGTTCATCGCCACGCCGCGAACGTGCGGACGAATGCCCATCCAGCGGCTGCGCCCGGCTTTGCCGATTGAGACGTTCTCGTGGTCCAGGTTGCCGACCTGGCCCACCGTCGCATAGCACTCCATGTTGATCTTGCGGATCTCGCCCGATGGCATCTTCACCGACGCGTAATCGCCTTCCTTCGCGACCAGCTGCACGAACGAACCGGCGCTTCGCGCGATCTGCCCGCCTTTGCCGGGCTTCAGCTCGACGTTGTGCAGCAGCGTGCCGAGCGGAATGTTCTTCAGCGGCAGCGCGTTGCCCGGCAGGATGTCCGCCGTCTCGCTCGCGACGATCGCATCGCCGACCTTCATGCCGGTGGGCTGGAGGATGTAGCGCTTCTCGCCGTCGGCGTAGGTAACGAGCGCGATGCGCGCCGACCGGTTCGGGTCGTACTCGACCGTGGACACCTTCGCGGGGATGTCGCGTTTGTCGCGCTTGAAGTCGATGATGCGGTACATCCGCTTGTGGCCGCCGCCACGCCACCAGGACGTCAGCTCGCCGCGATTGTTGCGGCCGCCGCTCTGGTGCAACGGCTCGACGAGGGGCTTGTAGGGCTCCTGCGTGGTGATCTCGTCGAACACCTGCACGGTCTGGAACCGCTGACCGGGCGTCGTGGGATTGAATTTGCGTATCGGCATAAGAGACCTTCGAACAAGTCTCAACGTTCAAGTCGCAAGGCTCAGGATCCTGAGACGTGAGACCTGAGACGTGAGAGTTACGCTCCCTCGAGGAACTCCGGCATCTTGGCGCCCTCGGCCAACCGGACGTAGGCCTTCTTCCAGTCCGAGCGCCGGCCGGCGAACCGGCCCTGCCGCTTCACCTTGCCGTGCGCGATGTTCGTGCGCACGCTCTCGACCTTCGACCCGAGCAGCGTCTCGATGGCGCGCTTGATCTCGGTCTTGTTCGCGTGTGTCGCCACGTGAAACACGATCGTCCGGCCGTCTTCGCGGAGAATGGACGTCTTCTCGGTGATCAACGGTCGGCGAATGACATCGGTCAGCTTCATGGCAAACGTCCTTACTGCAGCGCTTCCTGCAGGCGCGCGAGCGCGCTTGGGGTCGCGACCACTTTCGCCGCGTCGAGCACTTCGCGGGCGGTCAGCTTCCCGCTGGTGACGAGCGACACGCCCGGAATGTTGCGCACGGACCGCGACAACTTCTCGTCCGCGACGACGTCGACGAGCACTGCCTTGCCGTCGCATCCGAGACGCTTCAACAGTTCGACGGCCGACTTGGTCTTGATCTCGTCCGCCGCCAGCGCGTCCACGACGATGAGCGCGTGGTCGCGGACTTTTTCGGCCAGCGCCGAGCGCAGCGCCCCGCGCTCAACTTTCTTGGGCAGCCGGAAATCGTAGCTCCTCGGCTGAGGTCCGAACACCGTGCCGCCCTTCCGCCACAGCGGATTGCGGATTTCGCCAACGCGGGCGCGGCCCGTGCCCTTCTGGCGCCAGGGCTTCTTGCCGCTGCCGCTGACGAGCGCGCGGTTCTTGGTCATGTGCGTGCCTCGCCGTTTCGCCGCGTTGGCGTGAACGACCGACTCCCACATCAGGCTCGCGTTGATCCACCCGCCGAATACATCGTCGCGAATGTCGACGCTGCCGACCTTCTTGTTCTCGTTGTTGACGACATCGAGTTCCATGGCTATTTCTTCGCCTTCTTCGGCTTCTCGACCTGTGCGATCTTGATCTTCTTCGCCGCAGCCGCTTTCCGGATGATGACGTAGCTCGTCGGCGCCCCTGGAATGCCGCCCTCGACGACGATCAGGTTGTTCGGCACGTCCACGCGCAGCACCTTCAGATTGCGAATCGTCACACGGCCACCGCCCATGCGGCCGGCTGCGCGCATCCCCTTCACCACGCGCGACGGGAACGACGATGCGCCGATCGAACCGGGCGCGCGGTGGAACATCGACCCGTGCGTCGCGGCGCCGCCGGCGAAGTGGTGACGCTTGACGACGCCCTGAAAGCCCTTGCCGCGGCCCGTGCCGATGATGTCCACGCGTTCGCCGTCCGCGAAGATCGACGCCAGCACCTGGTCGCCGACCTTCGGTCCCTCAGCGCCAGCCGCCAGTCGCACCTCGCGACGCACGCGGGTCGCCGGTACATTCGCCTTCTTGAAATGTCCCGTCGTCGGCTTGTTGGTCTTCGCGGGCGTCTCCTCGACCAATCCGAGCTGGACCGCCTCGTAGCCGTCGGTCCGCGCGGTTTTCGCCTGAACAACGACGCACGGACCGGCCTTGATAACGGTCGCCGGATGGACGGTGCCATCCGCGTCGAAGACCTGGGTCATGCCGACTTTTCTGCCGATGATTCCGTTCACCATGTCGGTATCTTTTTTCAGTGCGCGTGGGGCTCCACCCCCACGCGATACTACTTGTGCTCTTTCCCGAACGCCTTGATCTCGACGTCCACGCCGGCCGGCAGATCGAGCTTCATCAGCGCGTCCACCGTCTGCGGCGTCGGCTCGAAGATGTCGATCAGCCGCTTGTGCGTGCGGATTTCGAACTGCTCGCGTGACTTCTTGTCCACGTGCGGCGAACGCAGCACCGTCCACTTGTTCTTCGCCGTCGGCAGTGGAATCGGGCCCGCCAGACGCGCGCCCGTGCGCTTCGCCGTGTCAACGATCTCGGTCGTCGACTGGTCGAGCACGCGGTAGTCGTACGCCTTCAGGCGGATTCTGATCTTGTCGCTCAATGATGCTGTCGCCATTGTCTGAATCTCTCTAGGGGCTGCACTCAGCCCTTCACAATTCCAACTACTTCCCCTGCATGCGAGCGACGACTTCCTCGCTGACATTGCCCGGCGCCTGCTCGTATCGATCGAAATGCATCGAATAGGTCGCGCGGCCCTGCGTGCGCGAGCGGAGGTCCGTCGCGTAGCCGAACATCTCCGACAGCGGAACACGCGCCTGGATGATCTGCGTGCCGCCGCGATCTTCCTGCGACTGAATCTGACCGCGCCGGCTCGACAGATTGCCCATCACGTCGCCCATGTGTTCCTTGGGCACGACGACCTCGACACGCATGACCGGTTCGAGCAGGACCGGCTTGGCTTTCTTGGCCGCGTCCTGAAACGCCATCGATCCCGCGATCTTGAACGCCATTTCCGAGCTGTCCACGTCGTGATACGAGCCGTCGTACAGCTCGATGCGCACGTCGTCGATTGGATAACCGGCGAGGACGCCGCGCGTGAGCGCTTCCTTGATGCCTTCGTCGACCGGCTTGATGAATTCCCGGGGAATCGACCCGCCGACGATTTCGTTCTCGAAGACGTAGCCGGTACCCGGCGCGCCCGGGTAGAGATGAATCTTGACGTGACCGTACTGACCACGACCGCCCGTCTGCTTGGCGTATTTCATCTCGCCGTCCGCCGGCCGCGTCAGCGTCTCCTTGTAGGCCACCTGCGGCTTGCCGACGGTGGCCTCGACGTTGAATTCGCGCTTCAACCGGTCGACGATGATCTCGAGGTGAAGCTCGCCCATGCCGCGGATGATGGTCTGATTGGTCTGCGGGTCGGTGTTGACCCGAAACGTCGGATCCTCGGCCATCAGCTTCCCAAGCCCCGTGCCCAGCTTCTCCTGGTCGGCCTTGGTCTTCGGCTCGATGGCGAGCGAGATGACCGGTTCGGGGAAGTCCATCGATTCGAGCACGATGGGGTGCTTCTCGTCGCAGAGCGTGTCGCCGGTGGAGACGCTCCTGAGGCCGACGGCGGCGGCGATGTCGCCCGCGTAGACTTCCTTGATCTCCTCGCGCTTGTTGGCGTGCATCTTCAACAGCCGGCCAATGCGTTCGGTGCGCTGCTTGGTCGCGTTGTAAACGCTCGAACCGGCGGCGAGGACGCCCGAGTACACGCGGAAGAATGTCAGCTGACCGACAAACGGGTCGGTCATGATCTTGAACGCCAGCGCCGAGAACGGCGCATCGTCGGTCGCCGGACGCTCGATGATCGTCTCGTCCGACTTGGTCGGATCCAGGCCCTGGATCGACGGCACGTCGAGCGGCGAGGGCAGAAAATCCACGACCGCGTCGAGCAGCGGCTGCACGCCCTTGTTCTTGAACGCCGACCCGCAGATGACGGGCACGAAGGCGCCCTCGCTCTTGTTTCGCACCGAGGAGTTCACGCGTTTGCGGAGCGCGGCCTTGATTTCGTCTTCGGTGATTTCTTCGCCGTGCAGGTACTTCTCGAGGATCTTGTCGTCGGCCTCGCTCACTTTTTCGATGAGCTGCTCGCGGTAGTGCTTGGCTTCATCGACCATGTCGGCCGGAATGTCGCCGACGATGTAGTCGGCGCCCATCGTTTCGTCCTTGTAGGTGATCGACTTCATCTTGATGAGGTCGACGACGCCGAGGAACTTGTCTTCCGAGCCAATGGGCAACTGAATCGCGACGGGATTGGCTTCGAGTTTGCTGATGATCTGCGAGAAGGTGCGCTTGAAGTCCGCGCCGACGCGGTCCATCTTGTTGACGAAGCAGATGCGTGGGACGCGGTACTTGTCGGCCTGGCGCCAGACGGTCTCGGATTGCGGCTCTACGCCGGCCACCGAGTCGAACACTGCGACCGCGCCGTCGAGCACGCGAAGCGAGCGTTCCACTTCGGCGGTGAAGTCCACGTGGCCGGGCGTATCGATGATGTTGATGCGATGATCGCGCCAGAAGCAGGTCGTCGCCGCGGAGGTAATGGTGATGCCGCGCTCCTGTTCCTGCTCCATCCAGTCCATGACGGCGGTCCCTTCGTGGACCTCACCAATCTTGTAGGTGATGCCGGTGTAGAAGAGGATCCGCTCGGTCGTAGTGGTCTTGCCGGCATCGATGTGCGCCATGATGCCGATGTTGCGCGTTTTCGCTAACGTTGACTGTCTGGCCATTTCGGAATTCGGATGTCGGATGTCGGATTGCTCTTACCAGCGATAGTGCGCGAACGCCTTGTTGGCCTCGGCCATCCGGTGCGTGTCTTCGCGCTTCTTGACCGCGCCGCCGCGCAGGTTCGACGCGTCCATGAACTCGTTCGCCAGCTTCTCCTGCATGGTCTTGCCGTCACCGCGCTCGCGCGCGTAGCCGACCAGCCAGCGAATGCTGAGCGACAGCCGCCGATTCGGGTTGACTTCGACGGGGACCTGATAGTTCGAGCCGCCGACGCGCCGCGACTTCACCTCGAGACTCGGCTTGACGTTGTCGATCGCCTTCTTGAACACCTTGACGGGATCGTCGCCGGTCTTCTCTTTGATGATGTCGAAGCTCTTGTAGATGATCCGTTCGGCCGTGCTTCGTTTGCCGTCGCTCATGACGCAGTTGATGAACTTGCTCACGAGCGGGCTCTGATAAAGCGGGTCCGCCGGAATGTCACGCTTGGGAACTTCACGTCTACGCGGCATGGTTCTTTGCCCTCAGCCCTTCGCTCTCAGCCCTACGCTTTTTTGGGTCTCTTCGCGCCGTACTTCGAACGACCCTGCATACGACCCTGCACACCGACCGCGTCGAGCGTGCCGCGCACGACGTGATAGCGCACGCCCGGCAGGTCCTTCACACGGCCGCCACGAATCAGCACGAGCGAGTGCTCCTGCAGGTTGTGCCCGACACCCGGGATGTAGGTCGTCACCTCGATGCCGTTGGTCAACCGCACGCGGGCCACCTTCCGGAGCGCCGAGTTCGGCTTCTTTGGAGTCTGCGTGAACACGCGGACGCACACGCCGCGTTTCTGCGGACTGTTCTGCAGCGCAGGACTCTTGGTCTTGCTGACGATCTTCTTGCGCCCGGCGCGAACGAGCTGACTGATAGTCGGCATATCTCAATTTCGGACTGCGGATCGGGATTGCGGATTGATACGGATTGAAACGACAATCCGCAGTCCGCAATGCGAAATCCGCATTGGTTATGTGTTTCAGGCCTGAAAGCCCATCGGCTTGGCGCCTGAAAACCCTAAATTAATCGCGAGAATGGGTCGTTCCCGGTGACCACGTCGTTCGGGCCGGGACCGGTATTCCTTTGCGGCGAAGCTAGATAGGGTGTCCTAGCTCCAACAGAACCTGACGAATATAGCACGCGTGCGCCGAAGCACGCAACCAGACGATTACGCGGTCGGGCCCGCGGCCGCCGGCACCTTGACGGCCAGGCCGATTCGCTTCAAAGCGGCTTCGAAACTCGTCTTGTCCACGGCCTTCAAGTAGGCCTCTTCAGGCGCCACGAGCTTCTTGGTGACGAGATCGAGGAGTGCCTCGTTCAAGGTCACCATGCCGTTCGCCTTGCCCACCTGCATCATCGACGGGATTTGGAAGGTCTTGGCGTCACGGATGAGGTTGCCAATCGCCGGCGTCACGATCAGGACCTCCAGGGCCGCCGCCCGTCCTCCGCCGATCTTCTTGCACAGCGTCTGCGAGATGACTCCTCGCAGGGATTCGGACAGCATCACGCGGATCTGCGCCTGACGGTCGGCCGGAAACTGGTCGATGATCCGGTCCACCGTCGACGCCGCCGTGGTCGTGTGCAGCGTGCCAAACACCAGGTGACCGGTCTCCGCGGTCTCGATCGCAATCGCGACGGTCTCGAGATCGCGCATTTCGCCGACCAGGATGATGTCCGGGTCTTCACGCAGCGCCGCGCGGAGCGCCGACTTGAACCCGTCGGTGTGCGTATGGACCTCGCGCTGGTTGATGAGGCACGACTTGTTGTCGTGCACGAACTCAATCGGATCCTCAATCGTGATGATGTGGTCCTGTCGATTCCGGTTCATGTAGTCCACCATCGCGCAGAGCGTCGTGGACTTGCCCGACCCCGTCGGACCGGTGACGAGCACGAGGCCCTTGTTCAGGCGGCACAACTGAAGGATGTGCGATGAGAGCGCGAGCTGCTCGGCCGTCAGAATATTGCTCGGGATGACGCGGAACACCGCGCCACAGCCCTTCCGATCCATGAAGATGTTGGCTCGGAAGCGCGCCAGCCCCGGAATCTCGTACGCGAAGTCTGTGTCGTGGCGGTCGCGAAACTCGGCGCGATTCTTCTCGGGCATGATCGGATGCACGAGGCCCACAATCGCGTCCGCATCCAGCGCTCCGGCGGACGCGTCGAGCGGCTGCATCGTGCCGTCCTTGCGCACGAGCGGCGGCATGCCCGACGAGAGGTGCAGGTCTGAGGCCTTCGCGTCGCACATGGCCCGAAACAGTGTGTCGATGGCGGTCACGCGTGCGCCTCCGGCAAATCCGACAGCTGAACAATGTGATCGCTGTTGACCACGAAGGTGCCCTCAGGGTTTTCCAGATAGCGGAAATGTTCCGGGAATCGGGCGTAGTCGCTCAAGCGATCGCGACCCTCAGGCAGGTACACGCGCACGGTTCCGCGGAGCTCGACCCGATTCGAGAGCTTCATCGAGACCTGACGTACGGTGGCGACGTCATATCCGGGCGCCAGACGCGCCTCGTCCGACGCGCCGACGAGGCGAGCGACCACCAGATGCCGGCGGTTGACGAGCACGGTCTCTGCCGAGGGCGGCGCCTGGAAAGGGAAGAACCCCGATTCGGAGTTCAACAGGTCGCCGACCCGTTCGGGCCCAGGGTGCGTGGCGCTCGATCCCGCCAGGAAAAAGCACCCGACCAGGCGCTCCCCGCTGGACAGCGTGAGTTCGGCCTCCACCCGGCGCTTCTCGACCCGAAATTGAGACATTCGTGAACGTATCGGTCCGGAAGCAGGGCGACTTGATATATTGATGCGACTATGGGCTTTACAAAAACCGACAAAATCTGGTTCAACGGCAGGCTGGTCAACTGGGACGACGCAAACGTGCACGTCCTGGCGCACGGCCTCCACTACGGCACCGGCGTGTTCGAAGGCATGCGCTGCTACGCCACCGACGATGGTCCGGCGGTGTTCCGGCTGGACGCTCACCTCGACCGCTTCTACCAGTCCGCCGAGCTCTACGAGATGACGATCCCGTACAGCAAGGACGCGCTCGCCGAGGCGACGCTTGAACTGATTCGCGCCAACCGGCTCGATGCCGCCTATCTCCGCCCCATCGCGTTCTTCGATGCCGCGACCCTGAGCGTGTGGACGAAGGAGTGTCCGGTCACCGTCGCCATCGCGGGATTCCCCACCGGGAAATACCTGGCGGATGCCGACAAGGGCGTGCGGGTGACGGTCTCGTCCATCCGCAAGTTCGACAACTCGGCGATTCCCGCGTGGGGCAAGGCCTGCGGTCAGTACATCAACTCGGTCCGCGCCGTTCAGGAAGCGCAGCGCAGGGGATTCGATGAAGCGCTTCTGCTCAATTCCCGCGGCGAAGTCTCAGAGGGTTCGGGCGAGAACCTCTTCCTCGTGCGCGACGGCGGCATCGTCACCAACGATCGCGACGCGAGCATCCTGATGGGTGTGACTCGCGCGTCGATCCTGGAACTCGCGAACGATCTCGGCATTCCGACGTCGGTCGCCGTGATTTCCGTCGAGGACGCGTATCGCGCCGACGAGTTGTTCTTCACGGGCACGGCGGTGGAAGTGACGCCGATTCGCGAAGTCGATGGGCACGTGATCAGCGGAGGTAAACCGGGACCGGTGACACGTCGTATTCAGGAGACATTCAATGCGGTCGTGCGCGGCCAGCGGCCGGCATACCGGCGATGGCTGGCGTTCGCGAAGCAGATACAAACGGTGACTTAGTTGTTGGTGGTTGGTTGTTGGTGGTTGGTTGTCGGTGACTGGAGCACGAGGCTTCAGCCGAGCGATGCTTCCTGGGGTGATTCCGATGATTCGACGACGTGACGCCCTGTCCGCATTCGGCGTCGCCCTTCTCCTGACAACGACCGCCAGGACGCAGGCACCCGTGACCGGCCAGGTTCGTGGCGCGGCACCACCGCCCATAACCAACCTTCAGATCCTGCCGAAGGACATGCCGCGCGAGCAGTTGATCCAGACGATGCAGGCGTTCTCGCAGGCGCTGGGCGTTCAATGCAACTACTGTCACGTCTTCGAAGGTCGTGGCGGGCGCAACGACATGGCGTCCGACGAGAAGGCGCCGAAGAAGACCGCGCGCCAGATGCTGCTGCTGGCCCGAGAACTCAACGAGAAGCTGCCGGCCGTCGTCGGCAAGTCCGCCGAGTCGACGACGAGAGTCGGCTGCATGACGTGTCACCGCGGCGTCGCTATCCCCAAGCCGCTCGTGCAGGTGCTGAGCGATTCCGTCAACACGAAAGGGCTCGACGCCGCCGTCGCGCAGTACCGTGAGCTGCGCACCACGTACTTCGGCGGCATGGCGTACGACTTCAGCGAAAACGGGCTCATCAACATGGCGCAGGTGGCAACGAACGCCGACAAAGCCGACAACGCGATCGCGTGGCTGAATATCAATCTGGAGTTCTACCCGAAGTCGGCGAGAACCTACGTCGCCATGGCGCAGGCGCACCAGCGCAAGAACGACAAGGCCGCGGCGATTAAGGATCTCGAGAAGGCCGTTGAACTCGACCCCAACAACGCTCAAGCCAAGCAGCAACTGCAGCAGCTCAAAGGAGTCTGATATGCGTCGTGTGATGTCGACGATTCCGGCCATCGCCCTGCTCTCGGCCGCAACCGCGTTTGCGCAGAGCCCGGCGCCCACGCCGACGCCGGCCAAGGCGCCGGCCGCCCAGGCAACCCAGGGAGCAAAGAAGCAGCCGCTCGTCGAGTTCGAGATGATGACCTGGCCGGAAGTGAAGAAGGCGATCGCCGATGGCAAGACAACGGCGCTCTTCTACACCGGCGGCACCGAACAGCGCGGACCGCAGAACGTCAACGGCGGCCATACGCTGATGGGCCGCGAAATCGTGCGCACGATCGCGCTGCGCCTCGGCAACGCGATCGCGATGCCGGTGCTTCCCTACACGCCGAACAACGCCAGCGCGGACCTGCCGGGCACCATCGGCCTCACGCCCGAACTGCTCGGCGCGATCCTCGAGCGCGTGTCCGAGCAGGCGATCGCGACCGGCTTCAAGAACGTCGTGATCATGGGCGACCACGGCGGCGGACAGCCGCAGACCTACGTCGACGTCGCCAAGAAGCTCGAGGCCAAGTATGCGCCCGAAGGCAAACACGTCTTCTTCTGCGACGAGGTCTATGCGAAGGCTCAGGGCGACTTCGACAAGTGGCTCGTCGACCACGGATATCCGAGCAGCTCGCACGCCGGCATCCCCGACACGTCCACGATGCTCTATCTCGGCGGCGACAAGGGCTGGGTGCGGAAGGATTTGATCGCCACGGCCCTGGGCGACCCGGCACCGCCGCCCGGGCAGCGCGGCCGTGGCCGCAGCGACGATCCCAACGCGCCTCCGCGGAAGAACAACGGCATCACCGGCGACGCGCGCAAATCGAGCGCCGCGCTCGGCAAGATGGCGTTCGACATCAAGATCGATTACGCCGTGAAGCAGATCCAGGGATTCCTGGCGAACCAGGGCAAGACCACGGCACAGCCGTAACGCGAAGGTCGAGCGTCCAGCCGGATCGGCGCGCGCCGCGTCCGGTTCGGCTGACGCGCCCGGCCCCTGCAGGGGATGGACCCGGGTGGACATACAACAGATCGTTCGTGATCGCAGTCTCCGCCTGTCGGTGGGCCTCGCCGTCGGCGTGGCGATTCCGGTCGCGATCCTCTTCTATTTCCAGTTCCGATCGCTGTCGGACCTCGGCAAGTCTTCGACGGTCGTCCTGCGACAGCTCAGTCAGGAAACCGCCGACGGCATGACGAAGACGCTTCAGGACGCGCTGCGCGCGCCGCGCACCGACGTGCTCCTGAAGATCGGCCAGCGTCAGACCGAGCCGCTCGATCTCGCGTTCATCGAAAACACGTTCGAACAGGGTCTCGTCGTCGATCCGTTCGTGGACGGTTTCTACGCCTGGTCCGACGTCACGACGGAACATCACGACGATGTCCTGTCGTTCGATCGGCTGACGCACACGTTCGTCGTCAATCCGCCCGAAGCGGCGATCATGGTCCGGCAGTTCAAAGCGCTCGCCCCCGAGAAGCGCGCCATCTCGGTCTTCGAGATGCCGCTCAACGGGCGGCGGACCTACTTCCTGGCGCAGCTGCGGTTCACCTTCCCGTCACGCGATCGGATGACGAGCTTCGTCGCCTTGCGCGTGGACGCCGAGCGGCTGCGGCGCGAGTTCATCCCGCAGCTCGTCGCGAGCAAGCTCGCCAACATCGAAGGACCGACCGGCTTTCCACCGTTGGACGTGACGGTCCTCGACGGCGACAATCGGGTCGTCTATCCCGCCGGGGCGCCGGCCCCCAAAGGGTTCGTCGACGAGCGGACGTTTCCGCTCGTGTTCTACGAGCCGGATCTGACGCAGTTTGCCGCGCCAGAAAGCGGCAAGATCGAGACCTGGCGTGTGCGCACCGGTTTCGGCGACCAATCCATCCCGGCCATCGTCGCGGCTCGTGAGCGTCCGCAGCGGGCGATGATGGCGATCCTCGCGATCGTCATGGCGCTCGGCGTGTTTCTCGTGGCGCGCGCGCTCGCACGCGAGGTCCGGCTGGCCGAATTGAAATCGAACTTCGTCTCGAGCGTCTCGCACGACCTCAAGACGCCGCTGGCGCTCATCCAGCTGTTTGCGGAGACGCTGGAGCTCGGGCGTCTCAAGAACACCGACCGGGCGACCGAGTACTACCGCATCATCAACAGCGAGGCCCGCAAGCTCACGCGACTGATCAACAACCTGCTCGACTTTTCGAAGATCGAGGCGGGTCTGCGGCTCTATCGCCGCAAGCCGAGCGACCTGACGGGAGTCACCGAGCACGTGCTCGAGTCGCTGCAGAGCCAGTTCCGCCACAACCAGTTCACGGTGACCGCGCGACTGGGGACGCCCGTGCCCGTCCTGATCGATCCGGAAGCGGCGGAACAGGCCCTGGAAAACCTGTTGTCGAACGCGATGAAGTATTCTCCAGAGAGCCGCGAGATCCTCGTGGAGGTGCTCAAGGAAGGCCAGGACGGCGTGGTTCGGGTGACGGACCGCGGCGTCGGCATCCCGGAGAAGTTCCATCGCCGGATCTTCAGGAAGTTCTATCGGATTCAGACCGACGCCGGATCGGGCCCGCAGGGCACCGGCCTCGGCCTCGCGATCGTGGACCACATCATGCGGGGCCACGGCGGATCAGTCCGCGTCGTGAGCGAGCCCGGGAGAGGCAGCACATTCTCGCTGCACTTCCCACTGTATGCAGGAGAGAGTGGACGTGACGAAGCGAATACTGGTGATCGAGGACGAACCACAGATGTTGCTCGGACTGCGTGACAACCTCGAGCTCGAAGGCTACGAGGTTGTGACGGCAGCCGATGGCGAAGACGGGCTGGCCAAGGCGATTTCCACCGCGCCCGATCTCGTGGTTCTGGACATCACGCTGCCCCGCAAGAACGGCTTCGAGGTGTGCCGCGAGCTGCGCGCGCGCGCCAACCCGACGCCCGTCGTCATGCTGACGGCGAGGTCGCAGGAAACCGAGAAGGTCCTCGGCCTCGAGCTCGGTGCCGACGACTACGTGACCAAGCCGTTCAGCATCACCGAGCTCCTGGCCCGGGTCCGTGCGGTGCTGCGACGCGCCGGCGGACGGCCGTCAGGCCTCGAGACGTGCCGCATCGGCGACATCGAGATCGATTTCCGGACGCACCAGGCCCATCGCGCCGGGCAGCGGATCGACTTCACCGCGCGCGAGTTCGATCTGCTTCGCTACCTCGTCGCGCACACGGGCCAGGTCGTGACGCGCGAGCAGATTCTCAATCAGGTGTGGGGGTACGAAGAGTCGCCGACGACGCGGACAATCGACAACTTCGTCGCCAAGCTGCGTCAGAAGATTGAGAAGGCGCCGCACGAACCGGAACACATCCTCACGGTTCACGGCGCGGGGTATAAGTTCGTCGGATGACTGATCAGCGGCGGTACTGAGCGACAACCGCCGTACAGTTGTCCCTGGCTCCGCGCGCCAGCGCGGTCCGGACGATTCGACCTGCGATCGCCGCAGGCTCCTGCTCCTCGACCAGCAGCCGTTGCAATAGGTCATCCTCCAGGACGCCGTGCACGCCATCGGTCGTCATCAGCAGCCGATCCCCGTCCTCGAGCGCCTCTTCGAGGATGTGCACGTCAGTCCGCGCGCGTCCACCCACGACGTTGGTGAGCGCGTGGCGCATCGGATGGTGACGGTAGGCCTGCGGGTTCGCGGCCGGGTCGCGCGCCAGGACGGTCGACATCCAGGAATCATCGGCTGTGAGCAGGCGAAGCCGGCCGCCCGCGAGCCGGTACAGCCGGCTGTCACCGACGTGCGCGACGGTCAGCCGGTCACCGACCACCTGCGCGGCAACCACTGTGGTCCCCATGCCCGCGTAGTCCTCGGTCGTGACGGCCGTTTCCAGAATCTGCACGCCGGCCAGCAGCACCGCGTTGCGCAGCAGATTGCCCACCGTCGACCCTGACGGATCCTGCCCGAAGGGATGGAGCGAGGGCCGATGCGAGCCGAAGGAGTTGCCGGTTCGATCCGCGCGTTTCAGGTGGTCCACGACGCCGTCCACCACCATGCGGGCCGCCACCTCACCGGCGTTGTGGCCGCCCATGCCGTCGGCGACGACGCAGAGGCCAAGCGTCTCATCAATTGCAAAACAATCTTCGTTGGCCGGCCGGACGGGGCCTTTGTCGGTGACGCCAGCGGCGAGGAGCACTATGTGGGGTTATCGGACGAATGGTTGTTGGTTGTTAGTTGTTGGTTGTTGGGATTGGTTGTTTTGTTGGTTGTTGCGATTGGTTGTTGCGATTGGTTGTTGCGATTGGTTGTTGGTTTGATTGGTGGATCGTCGTTCGTCGTTCGGAGTCCCCCAAGTCCCTGGAATGCATCGTGCTCGCGACATCCGCATGCGTATCACGAGCCTGGAGGATTTGCAGATTCTTCAACTAGCCCAACGACTTGCCGATGAAATTTCGGCGATCATCAAGCGCCCGGGACTCGAGCACGATTGGGAATTGCGTCGTCAGCTCGCGAACTGCTCGGCACGGATCCCGACCCAGATTGCCGAGGGATACGGTCAGCGGAGCGGGCGGCATTGCGCACACTATCTGTCGATTGCCCGCGGCTCCTGCAACGAGATGTGCGTCCACCTGGCGGTTGCCAGCGGCCGGGACCACATCACGAGCCAAGAAAAGGACCAGCTCAGAAAGCACTACGAGCGGATCGGGAAAGGGTTGACTCGATGGATCCAGTATCTGGAGCAGCGGCGTGGTGACGCGCGACGGTCGGTGGTTGATTCCGTCGAGGAATCAACCACCGACAACGAAGACTAACCAAACAACGGAGGACTAACCAACAACCAAGACTAACAACCAACCACCAACAACTAGAGCGGATGATCCGGGAACATCATCGTCCGCCACATGTGGGCGACCGGGCTTCCGTCGAAGCCCAGGCCTTCCTTGGGTTGCTTGAAGTGCCGCCCGATGATGTCCACGAACGGATCGAGCGATGTCTTCATGTCCGGCTGGAAGGCATAGAGGTCGTGCACCGTAATCATGCGCGCTTCCATGTACCACTTGTGGTTGCGGGCGTACTCGTAGGTCTTCTTGATGTACGGCTCGGGCACGTAGTCCTTGCCGAAGATCCGCACGTACTGTTCGGGATACTCGTAGCCGGCCGCCGGATCGGCATAGAACCGCAGCGCCTGATGATGACGGATGGCCCACGACACCTTCTCGGAGACGTAGGGCTCGATCATCTGCGCGCCCCACCAGCCGTGGTCGACCTTGATCAGATTGAGCACGACGTCATGCATCAGGCACGCGAGGATGGTCTCTTCCTTCTCGCCCTTCTTCATGGCGTCTGTGGCGCTCTGGAGGACGTGCGTCGCCGGCGCGAAGCGGTACTTGAAGAAGTCCAGGAGCGTCGGCTTGTCCGGCATCCGTTCGAGCACCTTGAGGCTGCGCGGGGCGCCCGACGGCCCCTGCGGTCCGTTGGGCTGCGAGCCGAAGAGGTCGCCGGACCCGCGACGCACTAGGAGCTCGTTGCCTGTGGCCTGCTGGTCGAGCATGTCGGTCATGTAGTGCTCGAGCGCTTCCGCCTTCTCCTCGTCGGGCATGCGGTTGATGACCGCAGTCGACCCCAGGGTCGCCAGGAACGCTCGTCGATCTATCTCCATGCAGGCCTCCTCAGCATCCGGTCGTCCGGTCTCCCGATCGCGACAACTCAGCGAAAGGTTAGCGCCGCAGCCCGGTCGTGTAAACCTTTTTTCGCAACCCGCCGTCTAAGTCATTACCTTGATTATCTAGGTATCAGAGGCATGGCCGAAACCCCCTCAGAACTGCTGCACGGCACGCTTGACACGCTCATTCTCAAAACGCTGACGGGCGGCCGTCGCCACGGATACGGCATCGCCCGCGCCATCGAGGACGCCACTGACGGAATCGTCGATGTCGAGGAGGGCTCGCTGTACCCCGCCCTGTATCGGATGGAGCGCCGGGAGCTGGTCGAGGCGGAATGGGGGGTCTCCGAACTCGGCCGCCGCGCGAAGTTCTATCGCATCACGGCACGCGGGCGCCGGCAGCTGGTGTCGCAGACGGCCGAATGGGCGCGTTTCGCCGGCGCGATCTCGAAGGTCCTGCTTGCCAGTTCCTAGTCGCTTTTACCGTTGGCCGTGGAAGGCTCGCGTCGAGGACGAAGTCGACGAGGAGCTCGCGTTCCACCTGGACATGCGAACGCGAGAGCTGGTCGCCCGCGGCCTGTCGCCAGGTGAGGCGCGCCGCGAGGCAGAGCGGCGGATCGGAGATCTGGATCGCATGCGCGCGTCGCTTCGCGACATGGGCGCGCGAAGGGACGGACACATGAAGCGCGCGCAATACGTGAGCGAACTCGGTCAGGATGTGACGTTTGCGGTCCGGCAGCTGCTCAAGAATCCGGTCTTCGCCGCCATCGCCGTCCTGACGCTCGCGCTGGGCATCGGCGGCACGACCGCGATCTTCAGCGCCGTCTACGCGGTCGTCCTGCGGCCGCTGCCAATCGAACGGCCCGATCGACTCTACGTCGTGGGCGAGATGTTTCAGGGCGCGCCATCCAACATGTCCGTCGGCAACTACACGGACGCCGTCGCCGGGACGACAGCCTTCGAGGGTCTCGCCGCGCAACAGTACTTCAGCTTCAATCTCGCAGAAGGCGGACAGACCGAGCGCGTGGTGGGGGCGCGTGTCACCGCCAACTTCTTCGGCGTGATGGGCTCTCGCCCGGCGATGGGCCGGACGTTCACGGCAGATGAAGACACGCCCGGTGCGCCACACGTCGTCGTGCTGAGCCATCGACTCTGGCGGCAACGCTTCGGGGGCGCCGTCGTCGTCGGGCGGGACGTTCGCCTGAATGGCGAACCCTACACCGTCGTCGGCATCATGCCGCCGTCGTTCGATCTGACGACTGACAGCGAAGATTTGTGGACGCCGATCGCGTTCACGCCCGAGCAGAAAGCGATGCATGACGAGCACTACCTCGACGTGTATGGTCGCCTGAAGCCCGGCGTCACCCTTGATCGCGCGCGAGGGGAGCTCGAAACCGTGGCCACGCGGCTCCGCCACGATTTTCCGAAAGACAGCGGCGAGCTGCGCTACGCGACGCGGCCGTTCCTCGAACAGTTCGTCGGCGATTACAAGACGAGGCTGCTCGTGCTGCTCGCCGCCGTGTCCGTGGTCCTGCTGATTGCGTGCAGCAACGTGGCCAACCTTCTGCTGGCGCGCGGCGCCGCGCGCGCCCGGGAGATCGCGATCAGAACCGCCATCGGCGCGGGGCGCTGGCGGATCGTCCGGCAACTGCTGACGGAGAGCGTCGTGCTCGGCCTGCTTGCCGCCGCCGCCGGCATCGCGCTCGCGCACTGGACTGTGCGCGCCGTCATTGCCGGGAGTCCGGCCGGCGTGCCGCGTCTCGAGCAGACGCGCGTCGATCCCGTGACGCTGGCCTTCGCCGTCGTCCTCGCCATCGGCAGCAGCGTGCTCTGCGGGCTCGCGCCGGCCCTCCGGCTCTCACGCGACGAGCCCCAGCGTGGTCTGCACGACGGCCGTCGCGGCGCAACGAGCGGCGGTGTGCGCGATCGGCTCCGCGCCGGATTGATCGTCGCGGAAGTCGCCCTGTCGCTCGTTCTCCTCGTGGGCGCCGGGCTGTTGATTCGGACCGGTATCGCGCTGCACAACGTCAATCCAGGATTCGATCCGACCGGCGTCCTGAGCGCCCGAATCGCGCTTCCGGCGTCGTCCTACCCCGGGCCCGCTCGAATCATCGAGACCTTCCGCCGCTTGACGGAAGAGACCCAGCGCATGCCGGGTGTCACGCACGCGGCGGTCAGTTCGTACGCGGCGATGGGACCGGGCATCGGATCGAACGGACTGCTGCCGGAGGGCCAGCCATTTGACCTCAAAGCCCTGATTCAGAGTCAGCTGCGCATGATCTCCCCCGACTTCTTCGAAACGATGCGCATTCCGATCGTGAAGGGACGAGCGTTCGACGAGAACGATCGCGGAGGCGGCCAGAAGGTCATGATCATCAGCGAGGCGCTGGCGGCGCGCGCGTTTCCGGGTCAGGATCCCATCGGAAAGCGCATCAACTGCTGCGAGCGCGGACCGAACGACGCGCCCGTGCTGAAGGTTGTCGTCGGCGTGGCGGGCGACGTGCACTCGCGCGATCTCGCCCGGGCACCGCGGCCGGAGTTCTACCTCCCGATTCCGCAGGTGCCTCCGGAAGCGTGGACCTGGGTACAGCGGACGATGTACATCGTCGTACGAACCGACGGCGACGCCGCGGCGCTCGTGCAGCCGCTCAAGGCGATCGTCGCGAAGGTCGATCCGGACGTGCCGCTCTTCGACGTCCGCCTCATGGATCAACGCCTGCAGCTGTCGCTGGCGACGTCGCGGTTCAACACCCTCCTTCTAACGCTGCTCGGCTGCGTCGGCCTGATGCTCGCCGCGACCGGCATTTATGGAATCGTCGCGTACCTCGTGAGTCAACGCACTCAGGAGATCGGCGTCCGCATGGCGCTCGGCGCGACTCCGCGTCAGGTCGTGACGCTGGTGCTGACGCAGGCGATGAAACCCGTTGCGGCGGGAACGGTCATCGGCGTTGCCGCCGCGCTGGCGGCGAGCCGCGTCCTCGCCGGCCAGCTCTTCGCCGTCAAGCCCGGCGACCCCTTGACGATCGCCGTCGTCGCGGCGACACTCATCCTCGTGGCGTTCGTGGCGATGGTCGTGCCCGCGCGGCGGGCCGCGGCAGTGGATCCGACTCGGGCGCTCTCGGCGGATTGAGTAACAAGGAACACTGACAACCTACAACCAACAACCAACAACCAATCGGAGCGTCCATGCTTGGAGTAGTTCTGGCAGCCGCCGCGTTCAGCATTTCCAGTCCGGCGTTCACGAACGACGGCAATATTCCCGTGAAGTTCACGTGCGATGCCGGGATGCAGAATCCTTCGCCGGCATTGACGTGGAAAGACGCGCCGACCGGAACGAAGTCGTTCGCGCTCATCATGCACGACCCGGACGCGCCGATGCCCGGCGGCTTCACGCACTGGGTCCTGTTCGACATTCCGGCATCGACAAGTCAGCTGCCGGAGGCGTTTCAGGCGGGCTCAGTCGGCGTCTCGGGCAACAGCGGATTTCGACGCGCCGGGTACGGCGGTCCGTGTCCGCCGTCTGGCATTCATCACTATCACTTCACGCTGTCAGCACTGGACACCGAGTCGCTTGGACTGCAGGCAGGCGCAACAAAGGCTGACGTCGACAAGGCCATGCAGGGGCATGTGCTTGGCACAGCCGAACTGGTCGGGCTGTATCAACGACAGCCCAAGTAATTGTTGGTGGTTGGTTATTGGTTGGTTCCCAGCCAACCACTAACAACTATCAGCCAACAACCAACAACTAACAACCATGCTTCTCCCGATCACTTCATCTCGACGACGATCAGCTCGATCGTCCTGTCCGTGTCATTGACGTCCTTGTGCATGGCGCCGGGTGGCATCGGCGCCTGCCAGTACGCCTTTCCCGTCTCGTAGGCCGTCGCCATCGTCTTGCCGCTTGGACTCACGGTTTTCAACGTTCCACCGACCACGCCGATGACCGTCCGGTAGCGGTCGTGCCTGTGCATCGTGGATTCGGTGTGTGGCGGGATCACGCTCTTCCACGACACTGCCCGCTCGTTCTCGAACTGCGGAACACGGGTCATCTCGGGCTTTGCGGCCGACTGCATCAGAATGGCGAGCAGGACCAGAGCTCTGAACATCATGAAAACCTCGTCGTTGGGGATCAGCCTGCGTTCAGGCGGAGAAGTCTTGCGGCGTTCCCGCCGGCGATGCCGGTGCGCTCCTGTTCAGTCACCGGCAACTTGGCGATCGCGTCGAGCATCGACGGGATGCTGCCGATCTGGTGCGGGTAGTCGCTTCCGGCGAGGATGTGGTCTGCACCCGCGAAGTCGATGGCGAGCTTCAGGGCACCCTGATTGAAGTTGACCGTGTCGTAGTAGAACGTCCTCAGATACGTGCTCGGCTCCCGGTCGATGTTCGCCCGGCAGTCCTTGAACGCCTTGAACCCGCGGTCGAGTCGTTCGGCGAGGTACGGAATCGTGCCGCCCAGATGGCACAGCGCCCAGTTGATGCGCGGATAGCGCTCGACGACCCCGCTGAAGACAAGCGAGGCAGCCGCCAGCGTCGTGTCGAACAGGAAGCCGCACAGCGGCATCAGCCAGTAATCCAGCATCGCTTCGACGCCGATCGGATGTTCGGGGTGGATATACAGCACGGCATCGAGATCGTTTGCGACCTCGTAGACCGGCCAGAATCGCCTGTCGCTCAACGCCACGCCGTTGACGTTGCTGAAGAGCATCGCGCCTCGCATCCCCAGCTGACGAACGGCGCGCTCGAGTTCCTTTGCCGACGCCGTCGGATCGTTGAGCGGCAGCGTGGCGAGCGCCGTGAAGTGTCGGCCGCGAGTGTCCAGCGCTTCTTTGAATTCGTCGTTGACCAGCGCCGCGAGCTTCACGGCGGTCGTCGGTGTCTCGACATGCGTTCCGGGCGTCGTCAGTGTCAGGACCTGCATCGTGACGCCGAGCTCGTCGAGAACATCCTGACGGTACGCAATGTCGCGATGGCCCCGGACCGCGATGTTGTAGTCCCCCGGATAGTGAATGTTGGGGTTTCCGTCGGCGTCGATCGTGACGCGGACGCTGCTCTGCCCGGACTGCAGGGCCTGCATGTATTTCGGTGGGTAGTAATGATTATGAAAGTCGACGACTCGCATGAACACGTCTCCAGACAAGGTACACGGGAAGCCCCGCAATCACGATCGCGAGACCAAACAGGCTGTTGCCGGGGTCGCCGACCAGTTGGTTGACCACAATCGCCAGACACATGACCGCAAACAGCACGGGGACGACCGGAAAGCCGGCGGCGCGGAACGACGGCTGATACGTGGCCATGCGCCTGTATTGCATCGTGCCAAGCGCCAGTGCCCCGAAGAAGATCCACTCCGTATACACCACGCGAGAGACGATGACACCGTACGTCCCCGTCAGCACGAGCACCGACGACCAGATCGCCTGCGCCGCAATCGAGACGGACGGCGTTTTGTAGCGAGGATGGACGTGGCCCATCCACTTGAACAGCAGCCCGTCGTTCGCCATGGCGAGATACACGCGTGGACCGGCGAGGATGATGCCGCTCATCCCGCCGAACGACGACACGATCACCAGCAGTGAAATGGCCGATGCTGCGCCGGCGCCCGCCGTCGCCATCGTCGCATCGTAGGCGATGTGGGTTGATGTCAGGACCTTCTCGAGCGGAAGGACGAGCAGGTACGTGGCGTTGAGCAGCAGGTAGATGACGACGACGACCGCGGTGCCGAGCATCAGCGCGCGCGGAATCGTGCGCTCCGGGTCGCAGGTTTCATCCGCCGCGTAGGTGACCATGTGCCAGCCGCCGAAGGCGAACAGGCCCGCGACGAGCGCTCGCAGGAAGCCGCCGGTCTGAACCGCGGCCCTGCTCGCGGGCAGGCGCGGCGTGCCGGAGACGATCAGCAGGACGAGCAGCACCACGATCGCGGCCACTTTCGCGATCGTCAGACCCGTCTGCAGCGCGCTGCCTGGGCGAACGCCGAAGTAATTCACAGCCGACAGCACCAGAATGCCGCCGACCGCGGTCAACCGGACGCCGAGGTCGCCCATCGGCACGATCGTGGAGGCGTAGCGGCCGAAGACCATCGCGATCGCGGCGATGATTCCGGAGTGCATGCTCCAAAACATCGCCCAGCCCCAGAGGAAACCGGCGGCGGGCGAGAACATCTCCCGCAGAAAGACGTACACGCCGCCCGTCCGCGGATAGGCCGACGTCAGCTCGGCGCAGATACTCGCGCCGAACCACGTGAGCGCGCCCGCGACGACCCACACGAGCAGCATGCCCGCGAAGCTGGGCACCGCGCGACTGACCTCAGACGGCTGCACGAAGATCGATGCGCCGACGATCGTGCCGACCACCATTGCGGTCGCTTGCGTGAGGCCGATCGAACGGAAGAGGGGGGTCGTCACGTCGCGGAGTCGGCGGATGCTATCACCGAACCGGCGCTGGAAGGCCCGTCGTCTGCTGATAGATCGTCTGGACCATCGCGAACGTATCAGCCTCCGCGGCGGCCTTGTCCGATCGATACCGCTTGACGCGTGCAAAACGAAGCGTCAGACCGCCGGGATATTGCGAGCTGGCCTGTACGTCGTTGAAGGCAATCTCGGCGACGACTTCGGGGCGGATATGAACCGCGTAGCGGTCGCGCGCGATCTCGATGTCGAGGAAGCGCCGCGTCTGCCATGCCAGCATGTCGTCGGTCATTCCTTTGAACGTCTTTCCAAGCATCACGAAGCCGCCTCGTTCCGGGTCACGGGCGCCCAGGTGCAGGTTGCTCAGCGTGCCCTTCCGGCGCCCACTGCCCCATTCGGCGGCAAGGATGACGAGATCCAGCGTGCGCGCCCGCTTGATTTTCAGCCACGCCGATCCCCGTCGGCCGGCCGCATACGGTGCGTCGAGGGCCTTGGCCATGACGCCTTCATGACCGGTGGCCAGTGCACGCCGGACGAATTCCGCCGCATCCGAGGGACTCGCCGTCACGATTCGAGGAACGAGGTTCGCCGGGCCTGCGATGTCGTTCAACGCCGCGATGCGTCTGGTCAGCGGCTCGTCGATGACTGCGTCGCCGTCGCGGTAGAGGACATCGAAGAAATACGGCGTGATCGGAAGGGACTCGCGGAGCCGATTGACGTCGAGCTTCCGGCCGAACCGGCGCATGGTGACCTGAAACGGTTCGGGCGATCCGTCCGGGCGCATGGCGATGACTTCGCCGTCGAGCACGAGCTCCCGGGCCGGCAATGCGCGCACGAGCGCGAGCACCTCCGGCACGGCCGCCGTCACGTCACGAAGATTCCTCGAGTAGACCCGCACCGCGTCACCGCCCTTGTGCACCTGGACGCGGGCGCCGTCGAGCTTGTATTCGAGCGACGCTTCCCCGAGGTTGGCGAGGGCATCCGACACATCGGCGGCGGAATCCGCGAGCATCGGTTGAACAGGCTTGAAGAGCTGTAGTGTGAACGCCGACAAGCCTTGGTCGCCCCCGAACATCGCCGGTTGCGCGACCATGGAGAGATCGCCGGCGAGCATGGCGGCGCGACGGATCCGGGCGGCGGGGATGCCGGCGGCGCGGCCCACGGCATCGACGAGCACGCCCTCCAGCGCGCCCTGTCGCAGCTCTCCAAACAGCAGCCGGACGAGAAAGTCCTGTTCGTCCGGCGTCGCCCGTGCAAACAGCTGGCGGAGCATCTGCGCCCGGATCTCAGACGACCCCTGACCGGTCGCCGCAGCAAGGCGATCGAAGATCGCGTCGACCTCGCGCAGGTCGAGCTCCGGGTCGCGGGCGGGAGGGACGTCGCGCATCGCCGACAACATCGCGCCGCCGATTCCGACGCGGCCCTGGCGAATCTCGCCGCTCAGAAAGGTGACGACGATCGCCAGTTCGTCGGGTGGCGTCTTCGTCAGAAGCGCGGCGAGCTGCGCGACCTTTTCGAGCCGGCCGGTAGTCCGCGCGACAGCAGCTGACGTCTCGACAACCTCCGACAGGCGCATCGGCCCATCGTATCGAAAATCACCGCAGCGGTCTTATCATGGCGCGGTGACGCTCGACGTCCCGGCGGGGACGCGCTCTTCTCGATCCGGCACGGTCGCGATTGTGGCCCTGCACGCCATCCTCGCCGGCGTCCTGCTCTGGTGGAGCTGGCGCAAGTGGCCGGACCCGCTCGTCGATTTCGGTCGCGAGCTGTACGTGCCGTGGCAGATCACCCGGGGCAAGATGCTATACCGCGATCTCGCGTCGCTCTTCGGACCGCTGTCCCCGTATCTCAACGCGCTCTGGTTTTCGCTTTTCGGCGTGTCGCTGACGACGCTCGTCGTCTGCAACGTCGCCATCCTGATGGCGATGACGGCCGGCATCCACCGGCTCCTCGCGGTTTCGACCGACCGGATCGCGGCGTCCGTTGCGACGACCACGATCCTGCTCGTCTGCGCGTTCTCGCAGTACATCGACGTCGGCAACTACAACTTCATCACGCCTTACGCGCACGAGGCGACGCATGGCGTCGCGCTGAGCGTTGCCGCGTTCGCTGCGATCCACGAAGGATTCTCACGCCGGCGTCAGGAATGGTTCCTGCTCTCCGGATTGTGCTTCGGCGCGCTGATCCTGACCAAGCCGGAAGTAGCGATCGCGGCCGGCGCGGCGCTCGCCGCGGGTGTCTGGACCATGTGGATGGGCGCTCCCGATCGAGGATTCTCGAAAGGAGCCCTGGGAGCCCTGTCGTTCCTGGTCGGGGCGGCGATGGTTCCGGTTGCGTTTCTGGCCTACTTTCATCAGGGGGGCGGCCTGTCGTGGCGGGCGGCCGCCAGCGTGCTCGCGGCCGGCTGGGTCACCGCCTCGCGCGCCGAGATCGCGCAGAACGAGTTCTACCTCCGCGGCAGCGGGCTGGACGACATCGCCGGCAACACTGCGCGCATGTTGTGGTCGTTCGCCGTTTGTGGAGGCTTCACCTTCGTCGGGCTGCGGCTGGCGGCGACGAGACCGCGGGACCCGATCGCCCGCGCGCTGCACGCCGCCGCGCAGATTGCGCTGCTCCTTGCGGCCACACTCGCGATCCCGAGCGGGCGCCTGGGATGGGCGCTGCCGCTCATCGCGGCCACGGCTTGCGTCTGGACGATCGTTCGAGTTGTGAAGGCGCGGCGCACCGGGACGCTGACCACGCGAGTTCCGCTGATGATGTGGTCGGTGTTTGCCCTCGCGCTTCTTCCCAAGATCGCCCTGAATGCGCGGATCTACCATTACGGGTTCTTCCTCGCGATGCCGGCGCTCAGCGTGACCGTGGTGCTGCTGCTCGGGCTGGTGCCTGCGGCGTTCGCGGCGGATCGCGCCGCGTGGCGACGCGCGCGCGCGCTTTTTGCCGGCAGCATCGCGATGGCGATCGTGCCTGCGCTCGTCCTGAGCAATACCTGGTATCGGGCGAAGACCGTCGCCGTCGGCCAGGGCGGCGATCGCTTTTACGCCTCGGCCGAACCCGGGATGTGGCAGGGCCCGTCGCTCGAGTCCGCGCTCGAATGGCTCGGGCGCAACGCGCCACCCGGCGCCACGATGATCGCACTCCCCGAGGGCGTGATGATCAATTATCTTGCGCGCCGTGAGAACCCGACGCGCTTCATCAACTTCATGCCGCCGGAAGCTGTGGCGTTCGGCGAGCACGTCATGGCGCGATCGCTCGATGAGCGGTCGCCGGACTTCCTGCTGCTGGTGCACAAGAACACCAGCGAGTACGGCTACGCATCGTTCGGCTCGACGCCGGAGTACGGCGGAGAGATCCTGCCGTGGGTGCGAAGGAACTATCGGACAGCGGATGTGATCGGGAAGGATCCGGCCAACGCCGATGGTTACGGGATCGAGATCCTGAGGCGGACTGTCGTCAGGCCCGACTGAGCGCCCGCCGCAAGCGGCCGAACACGCCGGCCTGCGGCGCGGGCGGTGCAACCGACCCACGATCGGCTACGGCTTTCTCTTCCGACCAGCGGCGATCCTCGCCGACTTTCTCGGGGACTTCGTTCTTGACGTTGAGTTTGTGGTCGAGCATCTCGGCCTGCTCGCGGATCTGACGATCCCGCCGATCGCCCTGCGGAAACCAGCGGCAGAACTCGTCGACGGTGGTGTCGGGGTCGACGCCGATGATCTTGGCGTAATCGCGGATGTACGCGCGCGCGAAGATGCCGTTCGGCCACCGCGAGAAATCGTTCTTCTCCATGGCCGCCCAGAGCACGTCGCTGACGTTGGTCTCCGTGGCGATCTGCTGTAGCGACACGCCGCGCTGGATTCGGACGCGGCGGAGGTTGGGTCCGAAGGCTTCCCGCCCGCTCATATCCGGCGTCGTGTGGCAAAACTGTTTCCACTTCCGGCGCGGTCATACTCGCGAAATTCGGCGATCCGGGCCGGCGGCGACTGTCGTTTTTCGCTTCCGGATTACGATTTCGTGAGCGTCTGGTCAGCCGAACGTCAATCGAATTCCCGCTTGGGCGGGGTCTGATCCGCCCCGACGCGACCCGCCACGATGTCTGCGCGAGAGTAGTTCTCGCTCTTCATCCTCACTCCCCCCAGCCGACGCAACATCGCGAGCTGTCCGATGTGTGCCAGCGAATCGGCGACGGCTCCCTGAAAGAGCTTCTCCGTCGTCGTCGCCAGCGGTGCGTCCGACGCGAGGTATGCGTCGAATCGCGCGAGCGTCAGGAAGAATCGCGCGACCTCCCGGTCCCAGTCGAGCGGCGTCGAGTCGTGCCAGGCTTCGGCGCCCTTGGCCTGCGTCAAAGCCCAGTCGTAGAGGTCACCGATGTGCGAAAGGATCTTGACGGCCGTTCGCGGCGATCCGTCGGGACTGCAGGTCGCAAACGTCGCCGGCGCGCCGCGAACCGCCTTGCCGCCGCGGTACGCGACCGTCGCCACCGCATGTCTCAACATCATCCGTTTGTCATCCATACCACTCCCCTGAGCAGGCAAGTGTAGAACGAAGTTAATCCTGGCTCTCGACGATCAGGCTGCAGCACGTCACCGCGCCTTCGGCCTTCGCGAGCTCGCTGGCATCGACCGTCACGACGCGACGGCCCTGACGGCCGATCCGTTCGGCGGTGCGGGGGAACGCTGCGGGGACGATGACGCGATCGCGCAAACACAGCACATTCGCCGCGAAAGTCTCGCGCGGATCGATCGTGACGATCTCGAAATCATCGAAGAACGCCTGATCGATCCAGCTGGGATTGACCAGCAGCGTCTGCGCGTCGAGGGCGGTCACGGCAGATTTCAGATGCAGGCAGCCTGTCACCTCGGCCTCGTGGACCCTGTAGCCCGCAGCCGACGCGAACCGCCGCACCTGCTCGATCCCAACGGCGTTGGTTCTCGACGATCGTCCAATGAAGACGTTGCGACCGACGACCAGCACGTCGCCGCCATCCACCGTGGCCGGCGCCTCCACGAACCGAAGCGCGCGATGGCGGGACAGTTCATCGGCAACCGCCGCGGTCTCCTCACGCCGGGACACCGCCCCCGGCCTGGCGACGATCGCCACCTCGTCGAGCACGACGGCCGTGTCCTCGATGAAGACGCAGTCGGGCATCTCGGTGCCGCCCGGCAGGCGAATGACGCGATAGCCCGCGTCGGCGATCGCCATTTCGTATGCGACGTGCTGCCGCCGCGCCCGGTCGACATCGATCGCGACTCGCGCGAGGTGCGTCAGCTGGCACGACGCGAGCGAGGAGCTGACCTCGCGCGTCAACGCAATGGACCGCGTCATGGCGCACATGATAGCGGACCGCTTGGTTAATGGTTGTTGGTTATTGGTTATTGGTTGTTGGTTATTGGGGTTGGTTGTTGGTTAGTCGGGGTTGGTTAGTCGGGGTTGGTTACTGGGGTTGGCTATTGGGGTTGGTTATCGGTTATGGGTTTGGTTATTGGTGTTGATCGGTTATTCCAACCAACAACCAACACCAACTACGAACAACCAACAACCAATGGCTTAGTGTGTCAGTCCGTAGACCAGGTAATTCACACCAAGCTTGTACGCTTCGTTCGTCTGGTCGATCGGCCGCAGCCCGGTCCCGGACCACTCCCAGAACTGCGAGACGTCGGTGTTGTAGTTGATGATCATCTGCAGACGTTTGGTCGGGTCGTTGTCTTCGTACACGCCGCGAAAGATGGGACGGCCGGAATTGTAGGCCTGTGGCACGATGCCGAGGTCGTCGATCTCGAAAAAGCCGTGAAAGATCGGGTGCGTCGGCGACATCTCGTAGAAACGGACTTCGGGCAGCACACGCTTCATGTTCGCCTCGAACACATCCCACCCGGGGCTCCCGAAATCGCCGTACACCTTGAAGTCATCGACGATGACGAAGCCGCCCTTCTGCATGTACGACCGGAGTCCCGCGGCTTCACGGTCGTTCAACGTCCACCAGCTGACCTCGATGATGTACGCGATCGGGTACTTGAAGAGCTCCGGATCGTCGAGCGTCACGGTATCGATTTCCTCGTGCGCGTTGAGGACCGTGACCTCGTTCATGATCTTGATCAGGTTGGCTTCGGCCGTCGGATAGCCATGGGCCCACGACGGCTGGCCGCGCCACCAGTAGCCGCCCGGGGCCGTCTGGTACTTGACGCGGACGAACGCAAATCGTCCGTCATACGGCGTGTTGGGCTGGATCTGATACGGCACGAATCGACCGAACCCGCGCTGGGCGAACGCCGTCAACGCGGCGAGCACGATGGCGAGCGTCAAGGCCGATGTGAGGCGGCGGCTGCCCACACGAACAGCATAGCACCGCGCTTAGAAGCCGACGGTCTCCGCAACTCCTTTACGTGAGCGGGCCACGACCGGCGCCATGGTGAGCGCGCGTGCCTGACAACCGGCGACAATCTTGAGCGCTCGATCTTCCTGATGTAGCCTTGTCCAACACCATGTATTCACGTGAAGAAATCAAGGCACTGACCGACAGAACGCTTACACTGGCGTCAGCCGCGAAGTCCGAAGGCACCGAGCTGCGATTCGATGGCGGCGAGCAATCGGGGACGCGGTGGGCGAACTCGACGATCACCACCAACCTCGTGCAGTTCGACCAGCAGCTGTCGATCACCGTGCGACAGGGACAGAAATCCGGCAACGCGACGACGCGCGAGTTCGACGACGAGTCCCTCAAGTCGGCGATTGACGAAGCACTCGAGGCCGCGAAGAAGGCGCGCGAAAACCCGAACCTGCCGCCACTCGTCAAGGGCTCGCAGGACTACGTGGCGGTCAACGCCGCGGCGCCGAAGACAATCGAGTTCGGCCCCGGGGAGCGCGCGGCCTGGGTGAAACAGTCGGTCGATATCTGCGAGAAGAAGGGCGTGCTTGGCGCCGGGTACATCCCCAAGGCGTACCAGACGACGGCGTTCGCAAATTCTGAAGGTCTGTTCGGCTACTACCAGTACGCGGAGGCGGGTTTCATCCTCACCTGCCGGATGCCAGCGGGCTCGGGATCCGGGTGGTCCGGCATCACCGGCGCGAAAGATCTGTCGCAGATCAACGTCGCCGAGTTAAGTGAAGTGGCGGCGAACAAGGCGCTCAAGAGCCAGAAGCCGCGCGCGATCGAACCGGGACGCTACACGACCATCCTCGAGCCACGCCCCGCGGCGCGTTTCATATCCACGATGATGGGCGCCTTCAACGCCGGCGTCGGTGGCGGCGGGTTCGGTGGCGGCGGCGGATTCAACTTCGGCGGCATCGGCCGCCCGTTCGTCAACGCCGACGGCTCGCCCAAGATCGGACAGAAGCTGTTCAGCGACAGCTTCACGGTCAAGAGCGACATCGGCAACCCGATCCTCCGTCAGACACCGCTGATGAACGACGGCGCGGCCGCCAGAGCCGTGACCTGGATCGAAAAAGGTGTCCTCAAGAACATCTATTACGACCCGGCCACGGCCCGCAGGCAGAAGGTCGATCCGTCACCCGCGAATCCAGGCATGAGCCTGGTGATCGAAGGCTCGAGCCTGTCCCTCGAGGACATGATCAGGTCCACGCGGCGGGGGCTGCTCGTGACGTTCTTCTGGTACATCCGCCCGGTGGACACACTCACGCTCCTCAACACGGGCATGACGCGCGATGGGCTGTTCCTCATCGAGAACGGCGAGATCGCCGGCCCGGTTCAGAACTTTCGCTGGAACATGTCACCGCTCGTCGGCTTCGCGAACATTTCGGCGATCGGCAGGCCGGTGCCCATTCATACGGGCGAAGCGTATGACGGTCCGGGCACCGCGCTCATTCCACCGATTCGGATTGAAGACTTCTACATGACATCGGTTTCACCTGCTGTATAACGACGAGAGACAGGAGCGCGAGGCTTCATGACTCCATCACGCCGTGACTTCCTGAAATACACCGCCGGTTCCGCCCTCGTGATTGCTTCGAGCGACCTCGTCGGCGAGCTGCTCGCCCAGTCGCCGAAGGGCAACCCGATGACCTCGTCGTTCAAAGGCTTCGCAGACATCGCGCTCGGCGAAGCGAAGAACGCCGGATGCAGCTACGCCGACATCCGGTTCACCCGAAGCGTGAACAGCAGCGTCAACGCGAGCGGCGGACCGGACCGCGACGCCGCAGCCGGCGGCTTCGGCGGCGGTCGCGGCGGCGGCTTCGGACGCGGCGGTGGCGGCGGCAGCCGGCGTGCGGGCGGCCGCGGCGCCGCCGGCTTTGGCGTGCGCGTGATCCATGGCGGCGTCTGGGGCTTCGCCAGCAGCCCGATCGTGACCGAGGATGAGATTCGCCGGATCGCGCGCATGGCCACGGAGGTCGCCAAAGCAAGCGCCATCGCAAAGAAAGCCGACGTCACGCTTGCGCCTGTTCCGGCGTACCAGGAGGTACTGGGCCACGCCAATCCGGAAGGAGCACCCCTCGGTATCGCAGGACGACAAGCAGGCGTTCGTCCAGAAGGTCGTGGATGCCGCGCTGAAGGTCAAAGGCGTCAGCAGCGTCACGGCCAGCGTGCAGATCACGAACGAGTGGAAATATTTTGCGTCGAGCGAAGGATCCTACATCGAGCAGGAGACCTGGGAGACATCGCCCTCGTTCAACGTCTCCGCGAAGGTCGGGGACGTGACGAAGACGCGCAGCTTCGTCGCCGTCCCGAGAACCGGAGGCTGGGAAGTCGCTGAAGAGAGCGCGATGCTCGAGAGTGCCGACCGCATCGCGAACGAAGCGATCGAAATGACGACCGCCAAGGCGGTCGGCATGGGCCTCAAGGACCTCGTCCTCACGCCATCACACGCGATGCTGACGATTCACGAGATCGTGGCCCACGCGACCGAGCTCGACCGCGTGCTCGGCTATGAAGCCAACTACGCCGGCACCAGTTTCGTGAAGCTCGCTGACGTCGGCAAGCTGAAGTACGGCTCGACGCTCATGAACATCACCGCGGATCGCACGATGGCCGGCGGTCTGGCCACGATCGGATTCGACGACGACGGTGTCAAGGCCATGCAGTTCCCGATCGTCCGCGACGGCATCCTGGTCGGCCTCCAGACGAACCGCGAGACGGCGCCGCTCATCGGCGAGAAGGCCAGCAAGGGGTGCACGTCAGCGTCCTCGTGGCGCGACTACCCATTTCTCCGGATGCCGAATGTTCACCTCGAACCGGGACCAAAAGGCTCCCCTACGGCAGAACAAATCATCGCGGACACCAAAGACGGCGTCCTCATCGACGGCCGGGGCAGTTACTCGATCGATCAGCAGCGCTACAACGGTCAATTCGGCGGCAACTGCTTCTGGGAAATCAAGAACGGCAAAGTGACGCGGATGGTCACCGACGTCACCTACAACGCGATTACGACGGATTTCTGGGCGAATCTCGACGCCATCGGCGATCAGAGCTCGTGGCGGATGTTCGGGACCGGCGGAGACGCGAAGGGGCAGCCGACACAGACCAACAGCATCTCGCATGGCTCGCCCTACATCCGGATCAAGAAAATCATGGTCGGCGCCGCCTACGCCTGATTACAGATTTAGACAGACTCAGAAATAATTTGCGACAGGGGCCACGCGAGCCCCGTGCTTCCGGGATAGGATGCGCGCGTCACGCACGCTGGAGCCAAATCCGGAGGTTCGATGAAACGAATTCTCAGCGCTACTGTCGCCGCTGTCCTGGCGGCGACCGTTCTGCCGTACGCGCAGTCGCAGGAGACCATTCCTCTCACCGACGCCGAATCGTCGTCGGTCTGGTTCGTCGAACTCTCGAATCCTCCAACGTCTGAAGGAACAGCGCTGGCCGCGCTCGAACGCGAGGAGTCTGACTTTCACGCAGCCGCCGCCAGCGCACGCGTCCAGTACACCGAGCGAAAGCATTTTCGCGAGCTGTGGAACGGACTGACCGTGCGAGCGGACGGGCGCAACGCTGACAAGATTCGCGGTCTGCCCGGCGTCGCGTCGGTCTACCCCGTCACGAAGGTCACGATCGCGCAGGACGACAGCCAGCCGGGGAACGTCATCGACCTGATCACCGCCATCAAGATGACCGGTGTGGACATCGCTCAGAACGAGCTCGGGCTGACCGGCCGCGGCGTCCGCGTCGCGATCATCGATACGGGTATCGACTACAACCACCCGGATCTCGGCGGGTGCTTCGGACCTGGCTGCCGCGTCGAAAAGGGATTCGATCTCGTCGGCGATGCGTTCAACGCGGAGGATGAGGTGCCGATCATCAAGCCGGATCCGGACCCGGACGACTGCGCCGGCCACGGGACCCACGTCGCCGGCATCGTCGGCGCGCGGGGAGGGATCACGGGCGTCGCACCTGAAGTGAAGTTCCACGCCTACCGCGTGTTCGGATGCGAGGGATCGACCACGTCGGACATCATGCTCGAGGCGATGGAAATGGTCCTGCACGACCGCGCGGACGTGTTGAACATGAGCATCGGGTCCGCGCTGCAGTGGCCGCAGTACCCGACGGCGCAGGCCTCAAACCGTCTCGTGAAGCGAGGCGTCGTCGTCGTGGCATCGATTGGAAACGACGCGGCGCTGGGCCTCTACGGTGCGGCTGCGCCGGGCGTGGGGAAGGATGTGATCGGCGTCGCTTCATTCGACAATACCTTCGCGAACCTGGTGGCGTTCACGATCTCACCGGACAACAAGAAGATTGGCTACAACAACTCAGACAGCCCGCCGCCGCCGACGAGCGGGTCGTCGCCGCTTGCACGCACGGGCACGGTGACGACAGCCAATGACGCCTGCGACCCGCTGGCGGCGGGAAGCCTGAGCGGGAAGGTCGCGCTGATCCGACGAGGCACGTGTTCCTTCTACCAGAAGTCGATCAACGCGCAGAACGCGGGCGCCGTCGGCGTCATCCTCTATAACAACGCCGCGGGATTCCTGAATCCGACCGTGGCTGGCACGCCGGCCGTCACAATTCCGGTGGTCGCCATCACGGCCGCCAACGGCGCGATGATCGACACGAGGCTGGCCGGTGGACCGGTGACGATGACGTGGACGGACCAGGTTGCCAGCGAGCCCAATCCGACCGCCAACCTGATTTCTTCGTTCTCGTCGTGGGGGCTGCCCCCGGATTTGAGCTTCAAGCCTGACATGGGCGCGCCGGGCGGATCGATTCGGTCGACGCTGCCACTTGAACAGGGCGGCTACGGAAACCTGAGCGGCACGTCGATGTCGTCGCCGCACGTCGCGGGCGCGGTCGCCCTCCTCCTGCAGGCACGGCCGCACACGCGTCCGGACGAGGTGCAGGCGCGGCTGCAGAACCTGGCGCGGCCCCATCCGTTCGGCAGCCTCACGTCAGGATTCATCGATGCCGTCCATCGTCAGGGCGCGGGCATGCTGCAGATTGACGAGGCGGTGCTGTCCGACGTCGTCGTCACGCCGAGCAGCCTGGCCCTCGGCGAGATCGAGAGCGGCAGCGTCACCAGATACCTCAAGGTCCGGCTCGACGACGCGGACGACGACCACGGGCATCGGTGGTGCCGGCACGGCCGCCGCGATCATCATCACCACGACGATGACGATGACGACGACGGCCCGGTCACCTACACGTTGGGTCATCAGCCGGCGATCGCGACCGGTGCGAACACGTTCACACCGCAGCTCTTTGCCACGGCCGCAACGGTCGCTTTCAACCAGCCGACCGTGACGGTCGGCGGGGGCCATCATCGTCATGATGACGTCGCGTTTGTGGGCGTGACGATTACGCCTCCCGGCGCGGCATCCGCCGCGCGCCTCTTCGGCGGCTACATCACGTTGACTCCGGACGATGGCGGGGCCGTCCTGCGTGTTCCTTACGCGGGCTACAACGGCGACTACCAGGCGATTCCGGTCATGACGCTGGCCGGCTTCCCGCTCCTCGCGAAGCTCACGTCGTCCGGCTTCCTGCCGCAGCCCGGTGGCGCCACATTCACGCTCGCCGGCGACGATCTTCCGTTCATCCTGCTGCACCTCAATCACCAGGTGCAGGTGCTCAAGATGGAAGTCTTCGACGTCGCGACGGGAAGATCGTTCAACTTCGCCAACGATGAAAAATTCGTCGGCCGCAACAGCGCGGCGACGTCGTTCTTTGCGTTCGCGTGGGACGGGACGACCTTCAGGCGACCGAACGGCAGGGTCAAAGACGTGCCAAATGGCACGTACCGGATCGATCTGACGATTCTGAAGGCCCTCGGCAACCCGACGAACCCGGCACACCTGGAGAAATGGTCGTCACCGAACATCACGATCGCGCGGCCGTAGCAGTCCCCGCTCTTCGTGCCTGGCACGCGTCGGCGTGCCAGGCACGTCTTCAAGTATCCTACCGTCTCGATGTCCGTCGATCGTGTCGTTCGAGTTGGTGTGTTGGGTGCGGGCGCCTGGGCCCGCGGCGCTCATCTTCCTGGTTACCGCCGAGATCCAAGATGCCGTCTCGTCGGCATCGCCGACGTTGAACAGGATCGTGCGGAGTCCGCGGCCAAAGAGTTCGAGATCCCTTTCGTCAGCAGCGACGCGCGACAACTCATCGAGCGCAGCGACGTTGATCTCATCGACGTCTGCACGCCGAGCCACACACATTTCGAGCTCGCGTGGGCCGCTCTCGAAGCCGGCAAGCACGTCCTTTGTGAGAAGCCGGTCGCGTACGACTTCCACGATACGCGGAGGGCGCGAGATCTCGCGCGCAGCAAGGGGCTCAAGACCAAGGTCGGCCTGACGTTCCGTTATAGCCCCGCGATGCGCTACATGCGCGAACTGGCTGCCACGGGCTTCATCGGGACACCCTTTATTTTCAACGGCTACGAACAGAACTCGCAGTGGCTCGATCCCATGAACCCGCTGCGTCAGGTGGACCACGAAGCCGACCAGTCCGTCGTGCAGGTCTCGTCGCTCGAGGGCTACGGCGCTCCGATCATCGACCTCGCGCACCTCTTCGCCGGCAGCGACCTCACGCAGGTCGTGGGCACGATGCGCAACTTCGTCCCCGAACGGATGGTCCGGGCCACGGGCCGCATGATGCGGATGAACATCGACGACGGCGACATCTTCATGGGCGAATTCGCGAACGGCGCGCTGTGCTCGATCCAGACGAGCTTCGTCACCGTCGGCAACTATCCCGGGATCGAGGCGCGCATCTACGGCAGCAAGGGTGCGCTCATCTGCCGCCTCGTCGAGGAGAACGGCGTCTGCGAGACCTTGCGCGCGGCGACCGCGGACGTCGTCGAGTTCCGTCCGCTCGAGGTCCCCGAGCGCTTCTATCCGCACGGCGGTCACGTCCGCGAATCGTGGCGGACGCTGTTTTATGCGAATTTGATCAACAGCTTCATCGGCGAGATCCTGAGCGACGACGACGCGAACGAAGGTGATTTCGGCGACGGCGCGTGGGTGCAGGAAGTGATCAACGCCGTGGAGCTGTCGTTTCGCGAACGCCGCTGGGTATCGTTGCCGCTCGCGCCCTGAGATGAGCGCCCTTCGCGAATTCTTCGACAGCTACTACCGGCTGCGTCCGGTGAACGCCACGTTCACCGGGATCCATGATTACGACGATCGACTCCCAGACTGGTCACCCGCCGGCCTCGACGCGGCGGTCTCGGAGATGCGGGCCATTCGTGCGACGCTCGTCTCGGCGCGGACCGGCGCCGGCCTGAACGACGTGATCGCGCGCGACCGTGAGCTCGCGATTTCGTTTCTCGACCTTCAGATTACGGAACACGAGGGGCCACACTTCCAGCGTGGCAACCCGTCCCTCGCGGCCGGGGAAGCGACATTCGGCGTCATCTCGCTGATGACGAGGCCGTTCGCCGCCGTCGACACCCGCGCGCAAGCAGCTGTCGCGCGTCTGCACGCGATTCCGCGTTTCCTTGACGGTGCGATCGATTCGATCACCGGCGGCGTTCCGGACGAATGGCGGACGAAGACGCTCCGTGAGTGCGACGGCGCCGACATCCTGCTGACCACCGGCATCGATCGATGGATTGTCGCCGAACGCATCCCGTCGGACCTTGCGGGCCAGCTGACCCGCGCAAGCGCGGCGGCGAGAGACGGTTTCGCGGCCTTTCGCGCACGGCTGACGAAGGCGCCTTCGGCGCCGGCGTCCCGCCTGGCAGCGGGCGCCGAGTTTTTCGACCAGTGCCTGACGCGCGGCCACTGGTCCACGCGCGATCGTCGCGAGCTGGCGCGTGAAGCCGGCGAAGCACTGGACCGGGCCCTGAGTGAACTCGACACACGGGCCCGAACAACGGCGCCTGGCGGCTGGCCGGAGATCCAGCAGCGGCTCGCCGACGATCATCCAACCGTCGACGAGTATCTGCCGGCGTATCAGCGCGTATGGGACGCCTGTCGGCGTCTCGCGGACGATCGCCGGCTGGTGACGTGGCCGGACTATCCGATTCGCTACGTCCCGATTCCCGTTCAGACGCGCGACGCGTCACCGCTTCTCTACTACCTCTTTTATCGATCGCCTGCGCCGTTCGATCGCCTGCCGATCCACGACTACGTCGTGACGCCGATTGAAGCCACGCTGGCGGGTGATGAACAGGATCGCCGTCTCCGGGCGACGAACAACAGCGTGATCGCGCTGAACCACGTCGTGCACCACGGGTCCATCGGCCATCACGTTCAGAACTACTACGCCTACCACGGGGCGTCAGAGATTGGACGCGTTGCGGCCGTCGATTGCGCAAGCCGAATCGGCATGTTTCTCGGCGGCTCGATGGCCGAAGGCTGGGCCTGCTACGCGACCGATCTGATGGACGAGTGCGGCTTCCTCACCGCCGAAACATCGTTGGCGCAGCAGCACACGCGCGCGCGACTGCTCGCGCGTGCGGTCGTCGACATGGGCCTGCACGACGGGACGCTGACATTCGACGGGGCCGTAGCCGTCTATCGAGATCGCGTCGGCATTCCGCACGAAGCAGCGCGCGGCGAGGTCTGCAAGAATTCGATGTTCCCCGGGACGGCGATCATGTACTGGCTCGGCACCGGAGCCATCCACCGCCTTCGTCGCGACTGCGCGCACGGATGCGAGTCGCTTCGAGCGTTTCACGATCGGCTGCTCTCGTTCGGATCGATTCCAGTTTCGTTGATCTCGCGGGTCTGGGATTCGGGGCAGGACCGGAGCGCGAAGGCTTCAGCCGAGCGCCAGGAGCGATGAGCAGTCACACACCACTTGTGTTCGCAGCGGCGCTGGCCACCATGCTGTCGGGCTGCAGCCGCCGCTCGGCGGCCGTTTTGCCGTCGAACGACCTGCTGATCATCGGATACGACCGCGAACCCGATACGCTCAACCGCTTCAGCACGCACATCCTCGAGGACATTCAGACCTGCGTCGTCGAGGGCCTGACGACGACCGACGAAGCGATGCGGGTGGTGCCGCTTCTCGCGCCGGAAGTGCCGACGGTGGACAATCATGGCGTGCGGCTCCGCGCCGACGGCGGTATGGATGTCGTCTGGCGGCTGCGCCCGGGGATCACCTGGCATGACGGCCAACCGTTGACGTCCGCCGACGTGAAGTTCACAGTGGACGCGATCAACAGCCCGAACTACAACCCCGAGAGCACCGACGGGTTCGATCGCATCACGTCGGTGGACACCCCTGATGCGCTCACCGCTATCGTGCACTACAAGGAGATCTACGCGCCGTACGACATTCAATTCATCCGGGGGATGCTGCCGAAACACGTCCTCGAAGGCCGCGATATCGACCGCGCGCAGGATTACAACCGCAGCCCGCTCGGGACCGGGCCGTATCGCGTGGCCGAGTGGAAGGCCGGTGAACACATCCTGCTCGAGCGCGTGCCCCACTACTGGCGGGGGGACGAGTTTCCCAGAATCCGACGGCTGCTGTTCCGGTTCGTCGCCAACACGAACACGCGCATCAATCAGTTGAAGAGCGGCGAAGTCCACGTCGTCGCGCTGGTGCCGTGGGACAAGTACCGCGAGATCTCGGCGATGACGTCGATGGTCGTCCACAAGACGCCGGGCAACGCGTACGAGCACGTGACGCTGAACGAGCGGCAGTTTCCGCCGTTCGCGGACGTCCGGGTGAGGCGCGCGCTCGTCCAGGCCATCGACCGGGAGTTGTACGTCAAGACCATCCTCGATGGCCTGGCGCCCGTGGCACACGGGCCGGTGCAGCCGGTGTCATGGGCCTACACCGATCGGGTGACGAAGTACTCGTACGATCCGGAGGCGGCGCGTGGACTGCTGGATGCCGCGGGGTGGACGCCGGGAGCTGACGGCATCCGGCAACGCGACGGCAAACGGCTCGCGTTCACGCTGATCACGCAGGCCGGGTTCGCGATTCGCGAAAACATCGCACAGGCGATCGAACGACAGCTGCGCGACGTCGGAATCGACGTGAAGGTCGAGCTCCATGACGGCACCGCGATCAGCGCTCTCTGGTTCGAGGGCAAGTTCGACGCGATGCTGCACTGGTGGCAGATGCCGTCGGACCCGGAACTGACGACGTTCTTCGCGGCCGATCGGACGCCGCCCGCGGGCCGCAACATCAATTACTACCGCAACGACGAGCTGACCGCGCTGCTCTACGCGTCGGACCGCACCGTGGACCGCGGAGAACGCACACGCCTGCTGCAACGGGCGCAGGCGATCCTGGCGGATGACGTTCCGGAGATTCCTCTCTATAGCATCACGCGGCTCGACGCCGTGCCGGCGTCGCTGCAGCATTTCAAGGGGAATCCGACGAACACCGGCATCTTCTGGAACGTCCACGAGTGGGAAATCAGATAGCGCGGTTCCTGGCGCGCCGGTGTCTGCAGGCGCTGCCGCTGCTCCTCGTCATCTCCGTTCTCGTGTTCCTCCTGATTCACGCGGCGCCCGGCGGTCCGCTGGCGATGTACCTCGCGAACCCGAACGTCCGCGCGGAAGACATCGAGCGCCTGCGCCGGGCGCTCGGTCTCGACCGCCCGCTCTGGATTCAGGACCTGGTCCTGGCTCGCGGCGTTCGTTCGCGGAGATTGGGGCTACAGCTTCAGCGACGGCCGTCCGGTCCTGACGCGAGTGGCGGAACGGCTGCCGGCGACGCTCGAACTCTCCGCCGTCTCTCTCGCCGGCGCACTGATCGTGACCCTGCCGGCCGGCTTCGCGTCCGGTATCCGGCGCGGCCAGTGGCCCGATCGCGCGACGAGCGCGCTGGCGACGGTCGGCGTATCGTTGCCGGCGTTCTGGTTCGGGCTGTTCCTCCAGATTGCGTTCGCAACGGGACTCGGGTGGTTGCCATCATCCGGACGATCGACGCCGGGCGACGGGGACTTCTTGGATCACGTTCAGCACCTCCTGCTGCCGTCATCGGTGCTCATCGTCGTGCAGGCAGCGGCGTGGTCGCGTTACCTGCGCGGTTCGGTCATCGACACGCTGGCCGAACCATTCGTGGCGGCCGCGCGGGCGCGGGGCATTCCGCAACGGCAGGTTCTCCTGCGCCACGTGCTCCGGAACGCGATCGGCCCGGTGCTGGCAGTCGTCATGGTGGATGCCGCGCTCCTCGTGTCGGGCGCGGTCGTTACCGAGAGCGTGTTCGCGTGGCCGGGCATCGGCAGCCTGTTCACCGAGGCGCTGGCGCGACGAGACTACACAGGTACTGATGGCGCTGCTGATGCTGACGTCCACGGCAATCGTTGTCCTGAATCTCTTCGCGGATCTCCTGCATGCGCTCGTCGATCCGCGCGTGGCACTGACCTGATGCGCGCCCCCGTGTTCATCCTCGCGTGCCTGGTGGCAGCCGCCCTGGCGGCGCCGATCGTCTCGCCGTACGCACCGGACCGCATCGACCTCGCGCATCTGCGCCAGCCGCCGTCCACCACGCATTGGTTCGGCACGGACGAACTGGGCCGCGACGTCCTGGCGCGTGTGCTGTACGGCGCGCGCGTGTCCCTGGCGGTCGGACTGCTCTCCGCGCTCGTGGCGGGTGTGTCCGGGATAGCGATCGGCGGAGCCGCAGGCTATTCGGCCGGCGCCGTCGATACCGTCCTCATGCGCGCGACCGACGCGATGCTCGCCGTCCCGCGCCTGCCGCTCCTGATGATTGCCTCCGCGTTCCTGCAGCCGTCGGTGATGCTCCTCGTCGTGCTCATCGGCCTGGCCGGCTGGATGGAAACGGCACGCGTCGTCCGCGCCGAATTCCAGACGCTCCGGTCGCGCGGGTTCGTCGAAGGCGCCCGCGCGCTTGGTGCCGGCCACGCGAGGCTGATCGTTCGCCACCTGCTCCCCAACGCCGCGCAGGCGGCCATTGTGTCGGTCACGCTCGCCGTCGCGCGCGGCATTCTGCTGGAATCTGCCCTCAGCTTTTTCGGCGTCGGCGTCCGTCCGCCGCAGGCGAGCTGGGGCAACATGCTCTATCAGTCGCAGGCGACACTCGCGACTGAGCCGTGGCTCGCGCTCGCGCCCGGAATCTTCATCCTGCTCACGACCGCGTCGGTAAACGTGGCAGGCGATCGCCTCGCGGGCCGGGAACGTTGACCAGAAATCGCCGCGAAGACACGAAGCCCGAACCGTACCTGCTTGTCCTTTCGTGATTTCGGTTCGTGGCGTTTTGATTCTTCGTGTCTTCGTGGCTGCTCAGATCACTCGACGACTGCCTGGGTGTCACCCGGCAGCAGCAGCTGACGATGCGCCCACCACGGCGCGATGCCGTTGGTCATCACGCGCTCGTGGAACTCGCGCAGGTTGAAACGATCGCCCTGTGCGGCCGCATAGTCGTGACGCAGCTTCAGTGCCGCCAGCTTGCCGAGGAAGTAGCCGCCGTACGTCGGATCGTACGTGCCGCGGACGGCTTCCTGCCGCGCGGCGGGCCCCGGCAGATGGGCTTCGAGCTCGAAGAACTCGGCCGCCTGATCGATCGTCCACTCGCCGCTGTGCAACCGGAGGCCGACGATCATGCGGCAGATCCGTGTCAGCGCTTCGCTCGTCTGCGCCAGCCGGTATCGCGGATCCTCGCGCTTGAAACCCTCATCGCTCACGAGCTGCTCGGCATAGTGCGCCCACCCGTCCTGTCCTGATGACGGCTGCGGAAACGGATTCAAGCCGATCCAGATGCGTCGGATCTTTCCGGGTGTCCGGCGCATGAACAGACTGTGGACGTAGTGCCCGGGCGCTACTTCGTGGGCCGTGATGTCGGCCAGCGTGGCGTAGTTGAACTTCTGGAGCCACGCATCCTGGCGTTCAAGCGGCCAGTCCGCCTGGGCGTCCGTCACGTAGTAATAGCTCTTGACCGGATGGACCTCGAGCGGCGGCGACGAGTGCATCGACGCCAGCCCGAGATCGAACGGCGGTGCCGCGGCGACGACGACGCGTTCGCCGTCCGGCAGGTCGACGAGACGCCGTTCGCGAACGAACGCGAACAGATCGTCCACCGCTCGCTGTGCAGCCGTGGCCAGCTCGCCTCGACGCGGATGATCCTTCAGCACCGCCGCCCAGACGTCGAGCGGCGTACGTCTCGGCGACATGGGTCTCACCCGAGCGGCCGCTGCGTCGAACTCCGCGCGCATCTTCGCGAGCTCGCGCTCGCCGATGACGAGCAGTGCGGCTGACGGCATGTCGATGAGCTCCTCGGCTTTGTACCGCGCCTCGACCGCCGCCGTGCCGGTGGCGAAATTGCCGGTCGCCGCAGGCAGCACCTTCGTCTCGAGCTCGGTCGCATAGTCCTCGATGGCCTTTCGAGCCGCGTCGGCGGCCGACGTCAGCGCCGGATCGTTGGCGTCCGCAAACGCCAGTGGAAGATCGTGTGCGATGAGATTCGACGCGCCGCGAAACATCACAATCGAGCGCTCGACGAATATGCGCGGCGGCTCGTGGATGTTGTCGCGCGCCGACTGCAACAGGCGCGGCACCTCCCTCAACTTGCTGGCCACCTGCTGCATCCTCGCAGCCGCCGGTGACGACTCCATCGTCATCAGGTTGTGGACGCCGTCGGAAATCGCCGACGCGTAGATCATGGGATTTCGTGTCCATGTCCGGAGCGTGTCGAGATCGAGCAGCCATCCGTCGACGACGCCGCGCAGGATCCGGCGGTCGACGCGCTCGTCCGGCGTCAGCGGGTCCGGGTCGAGGGCGTCCAGCCTGCTCCGCTCCGAACGGAGCCAGTCGATTTCCGTCGCGACGGCCCCGGCGGAAAAATCTTCGAGCAGCCCATCGTGTGCGTGGAGCCCGTTGCCGGCGGCAATCGAAGGGTGCCGGCGTGCGAACTGGTCGAGGTAGTCGTCTACGAGCACGCCGAACGACGAGGCGGGTCGAGCCGCCGGCGCGTTCGCCTCGCGAGCGCAACTGGTCGCGACGAGCGACGGGACCAACATCAGAACCGCAGACAGCGAAACAGAATTGGACATGAGCCTGGCCGATCACACTACCACGCCGCGTCGAGTCGTCATTGCGACCACAAATGCGTCACCGAATGCGTCGGGCCAGGTCGAAATTGCCCGGATTCCGCGCGGCACCGATTGTGCGAGGACCAGGGCCGTCCACCCATATGTTCCGCCGCTCCACGTTTCTCCCCGCAATCGCGCTTGTCGCCGGGGCCTGGACCATTTCGACCCAGGCCCAGACCGCAACGATCACTATCAGCGTGGACGCGGCGGCGAACCAGCATGTCATCAACCCCAACGTCTACGGCCTCGCGTATGCGAGCGCGGCCGATCTCGGCGACCTGAACGTCCCGCTCAACCGCTACGGCGGCAACAACGCGAGCCGCTACAACTGGCAGGCCAATGCCGACAATCGCGGCAACGACTGGTACTTCGAGAGCATCGCCGATAGCAGCGCCACGGCAGGCGAACGCGGCGATGCGTTCTTCTCGACCGCGCGCAGTGCCGGCGCCCAGGCCATGGTGACGATCCCGACGATTGAGTGGATAGCGCGCGTCGGCGCGGGTCGCGCCAAGCTGGCGGGCTTCTCGATTGCCAAGTACGGCGCGCAGTCGGGCAATGACTCGCAGTGGTTCCCCGATGCGGGCAATGGCGTCCGGACCAGCGGTCAGTTCGTGACCGGCAACGATCCGAACGACGCGAACGTGCCATCGAACTCCGCACTCCAGCAGGGATGGGTGCAGCACCTCGTCGGCCGATGGGGCACGAACGCCAGTGGCGGCGTGCGCTATTACATCCTCGACAACGAGCCGAGCATCTGGCACAGCACACACCGAGACGTGCGTCCAACTGCACCGACGATGGACGAGATCAGGGACAAGGTGATCGACTTCGCCGGAAAGATCAAAGCCGTCGATCCGACGGCCATCGTCGCCGGGCCTGAGGAATGGGGCTGGAGCGGGTACTTCTACAGCGGCTACGACCAGCAGTACGGAAGCCTGCACGGCTGGGGCGTGCTGCCGGATCGGAACAATCACGGAGGTGCCGATTACCTGCCCTGGCTTCTCGGCGCGCTCAAGCAGAACCACACCGCGACGGGCACGCGGCTGCTCGACATCTTCACCGTGCACTACTACCCGCAGGGCGGCGAATTCGGTGACGACGTCTCGACCGCGATGCAGCAGCGGCGCAACCGTTCGACTCGCTCGTTGTGGGATCCGGCGTATGTCGACGAAACGTGGATCAACGACCGCGTCCAGCTGATTCCGCGCCTTCGCGCCTGGGTGAATGCGAACTATCCAGGCACCGCGACCGGGATCACCGAGTACAACTGGGGCGCGGAAGGCCACATCAACGGCGCAACGACGCAGGCCGATGTGCTGGGCATCTTCGGACGAGAGGGCCTGGATCTCGCAGCACGATGGACGACGCCCGCGAACAGCACACCGACCTACAAAGCGATCAAGATGTATCGCAACTACGACGGTCAGAAATCGTCGTTCGGGGACACGAGCGTGGCCGCCACGGTACCGAATCCCGACGCCCTGTCGGCGTTCGCCGCGAGGCGCTCGTCCGACGGCGCGCTGACAGTGATGGTCATAAATAAGTCGTTGTCCGGAACGACGCCCGCCGCGGTCACGCTCGCCAACTTCCAAGCGGCGGGCGCCGCACGAGTGTGGCAACTCACGTCGGCGAACACCATCACACAACTGCCCGATGTCGTCCTGGCCGGGGCGACGATCACCGCGACGGTTCCGCCCCAGAGCGTCACGCTCTTTATCGTTTCCTCAGGGTCGACCCCGCAGCCGCCCAGCCCGCCTACGAACGTCAGAATCAAGGCGATGTGATACCTTGGGAAGTCGAAGAACTCTGGAATGCTGCGATTTGTCTGCCTGAGCTTGGCCCTGACGGTGCTGGTGTCGGCGCCTCTCCTGGCCCAGGGCGAGAGCGACGACGCCGCCGACAGGGTCGTGGCCGCGTCATCTGCGGATCCGGCGACACCGTACGCCACGACCGACATCGGTGACGTCTGGCGATGGGTCCGTCACCGGAACTCGGCGCACGACGAACAGGCGAAGGGCCGCCGAGTTCATCGTCATCGCGCCGACCGATAGGATCGAAGCCGACTACGGGGCTGACCGCCGGCTTCAACAGCAACATGGCATTCTTCGCGGGCGACCAGGCGTCGACGCACATCTCGACGCTGTCTGGTGGCTTCCGTGTATCGCAGAAGCAGCAGGTCCTCTCCGGCGTGCGCTACTCGGTGTTCACGCCGACGACCAGTGGTTCGTTCAGGGCGACAACCGTTTCCGTGGACGTCGCAGAACACGTACGGCCTCGGGAGCCGACACCGCTGCGGCCGGTGCGGAGAACGTGAAATACAACTTCTTCCGCGTCGCCGAAACCACCTACCGGAGCATCCATCGCGGTTTGTTTGTCGGCGGCGGTCTGATCGTGAACGTCCACAACGACATCCGTCCCGGCGAGGGTGCGCAGGTCGGACTGGGATCAGTCCGACTATGTGAAGTACACGCCAGGCGCACGGATTCTCGACCGAACGGTCAAACGTCAAGCGGCGCGAACGTCGGACTTGTTCTACGACACGCGCGACAATGCGATCAACGCGCAGCGCGGCTGGTACGCGAACGTGGCGGTCCGGACCTACTTCGATGGTTTCCTCGGTGGCGACTCGTACCTGGCAGCAGCTGTTCCTCGACGTGCGCACGTACCGCAAGCTCACCGCTGACGGACGCCATCGTCTGGCCTTCTGGACGATGAGCGATCTCGTCGTCGGCGGATGCGGCGCCGTACTTCGATCTTCCTGCGACGGGCAGCGACGGACGCTCGGCGCGCGGCTACGGCGACGGCCGCTACCGGGGCGAGCGGCTGGTCTATGGCGAAGTGGAATATCGCGGGGCGCTGACGTCGAGCGGGCTCCTCGGGCATGGTCGTGTTCGCGAACACGACGACCATCGGAAGCACCGAAGAGCGGGACGCGCCTGTTTCGAATCGTGGGCGCCGGCCGGCGGCTTCGGGTTCCGCGTGCTGCTGAACAAGCGGTCGCGAACCAACCTGGCGACGCGACTTCGGGTGGGGCAAGAGCGGCTCAAGCGGGTTCTATCTCGGCATCCAGGAAGCCTTCTAGAAGCCGAGTGCTGAGGTCGATCATGCGCGATGGATTTCCGTCCCGCGTCGTCGTGCCGGCGACCGCGGTTGCTGTGCTGGTCTCCGTGGTTCTCGTCACGGGACAGGCGGGGCCCGCGGCGCCGGACAAGAGGTCAGCCGCCGTTGGCGGCATTCCGCGCACGCCCGATGGCCGGCCCGATCTCCAGGGCACCTACGATCTCGGCACCATCACGCCGCTCGAACGGGCGCCGGGGACACCGCTCACACTGACGGAAGAACAGGCGCGGAAGGGCGAGCAAGCCCTCGCTGCGCGGAACGCGCAGGGCTACGCGCCGGTCGCCGCCGATCGCCAGGCGCCGCCGAAAGGCGGCGACGGATCGCCAGGACCATACGGCAACGTCGGCGGCTACAACAATTTCTGGCTCGACCCCGGCTCGCGCTACACGGTCATCGACGGGCAGGCGCGCGCGTCGCTCGTCATCGATCCGCCGGAGGGTCGCGTGCCGGCGATGCGGGCGGACGCGAGGGCCCGCAACGCGGCCCGCCGCGACGCGTACACATCCGATCAACGCGTGAACGAAGACGATCCCGGATTCGAAGGTCCCGAAGCTTATAACGATCCCGAGCAGCGTCCGCTCGGCGAGCGATGCCTCATCGGCTTCAGCTCGACGTCAGGACCTCCGATCCTCCCGACGTACTTCTACAACAACCTCCACCAGATCGTGCAGACGCCGACGCAGATCATGATCCTGACGGAAATGGTGCACGACGCGCGGATCATCCGCATGAACGACAAGCACCTGCCGTCGACCATCCGCAAGTGGCTGGGCGACTCCATCGGACGGTGGGAAGGCGACACGCTGGTGGTGGACACGACGAACTTCACGGACAAGACCCGGTTCAGGGGATCATCGGAAAGCCTGCACGTCGTCGAGCGCTTCACCCGCGTGGACGCGAAGACGCTGCGGTATCAGTTCACGATCGACGATCCGACGACGTGGGATCGCGCGTGGACCGCTGAGTACGCGTGGCCGGCGACGCCCGACCGCCTCTACGAATACGCGTGCCACGAAGGCAACTACGCCATGGGCAACATTCTCCGCGGCGCGCGCCTGAAGGAAAAGGACGAAGCGAAGAAGTCGAAGGACCAGCGCTAACGCAGCGGAGCGCGAGGCTTCAGCCCGAGCGTCACGGCTTCTTCTTCTTGACCGCCGCCTCAGCGGCCGGCTGCACGTCCCCACGCCACCACGCGTCGGAGTTGACGCGCTGCGCCTGGTTCACGCCGACGACGATCTGATCGGTTGGGTCAATTGCCGACCCATCGAGCACGAGCGTCGAGTACTTCGTGCCGTGCGGATCCAGCGTGCGCCGGCCCGGTGCGGTCTGCCGGGCCTTCAACGTACCGTCCGCATTGAAGATGAACGCGATCACCGTGAACTGATCGAGCGCATCGTCGGTCAGGTTGGTGGCTGAATAGAGCAGGACGGGCGGCCCTTCGGCCCCGCTCAGCACCATGGCGCGGTCCAGGCGCACGGGCGAGTCGGTGGTCTGAACGGTGGCCGCGGCTTTCTCCGCGGGGAGCGCCGCCAGCACAATTGTAAGAAGGACGGAAGAGAGCACCATTCAGCCAGAGTACCGCATCGCTGCGCCTTTTCCCAGCGCGGCCCCCGTCAGTATCGACAGGCCACCGGACTGAGCCGAAACGCGGCGAATCCCCGCGTCACTTAGTACCCGTGGCAAAGGTCGATTCAATCGGTGCAGGCCTGATTCCCGTGGCCCTCGCGGCCGGAGTCTTCTCCGGGGCGGTGTTCAAGACGAGCGCGCCGCCCGAGCCGCCCAGGCCTGGCCCCCGCACCAGCGCGGCCACGCAAGCGAATGACCAGGAACCAACGCCGCGTGCACCACGCCTGTCCGAGTTGCGGCCCGTGATGGAGCTACTGGGCCAGTCACTGGGCGTTTCCATCGAACCGGACGAATCGGTGCGAGCCGTGAGGGCCCTCAGGGTCGATGTCGATCGCATTGGCGGCAGCGCCGAGGAACTTCGAAGCGCCCTTCGCCGGCTCGAGACTTTCCTGGCCCGACGAGGCGCCACCTCGTCCGGGGCGTTGGCAGAGGATCCCGCCCAACTCCTCGACGCCTACCTCCGCACCGAGATCGATCCCGTCGCCCGACTGCACAAACTGCAGTCGAAGGTGGCAGACCGCCTTTTCGACGATTTCAGCGATGCCGAAGCACTCCGGAAGCTGACCGCGAGTGTTGGGAACGAAGCCCCGAGGCTCGACATCAGCTTCCTCGTCGCGACCGTTCCGGACTACGTGGACTCGAACAGCGGCTGGGTAGCGGATGAAGTCCTCGGCGCGATCCAAGCTGCGATGGGCAAGGCTGATTTCCTGCTCGATCGATTCAGGTTGATCGACTGGTCGCGTGCGGACGCGGCACACCTGGACGGTGTCATCAACGACAGTCGGCTCCATGAACGTCAGCCGGGCGCCCTCATCTTCCGGCGGATCGGGCCGAGGCCACGGCCGTGGACTTCAAGGTCGTTCTCCTGGTGCTCGAAACGCCGACGGGCGGCGTTCATCGTGCGGCGCTGAGAAACGCCATCCACTTCGTGGACAATGGCAGACGCTCACGTCACCGCACGACGCGGCAGGACCACATGAACCGGAGCTGAAGGTCGTCGCACCTGTCTTCTCGGGTTCTGATGCCGTCCCTGGCCATGGAGCTGAGAAATTGGGAAGGCGTCCCCAGGAACATCAACCTTGTGTCGGGCTCGGCAATGGCTGACGCGAACCCGTGTATCGTCGAAGCGTTCGCCCCCGGTGTCGAGTACCAAGCCGCCATTCAGCCGACGTCGGTCGTGATGAACGCGCTCGCAGCAATCGCTCGAGCGCATGAATCCTGAATGGGGTGCTGGCAAGCACGTGGCGCTGCTCGTCGAGGGCAACACGTCGTTTGGCGCCAGCGCCAATCCTGTCGTACAGGCGAGTCACAGCATGGTCGCCGAGTGCCAGCCTGTCTTCACCAAACATCCCTTCACCAGCGAGTTCGTCTACACGTTCCCGCTCCACGTCTCGCAACTGGGAGACGACGCGCAGGCGACAGCCGGCGTCACAGGTCTCGCTGCTGCCCGCGCCGATCGTCCCGCTCAACTTTCGCGAGACGACGCCGCGTCGGATCAGATTCCCGCCCTGCGGCCGCAGCTGACGTCGCCGGTTGCCGAAGCGACAATCGATAGCATTCTCGACAACATCAGACACGAGAGACGTGTCGGCTGTGGGCATCGTCGCCACGGACAGCCGAGACGTGCTGTTCCTCGCGCGCGAGGTCAAGAAGGGCGCTCCGGACGTTCAGTTGTTTTTCGCCGGCAGCTATCTGCTCTATCTGCATCCCCAATACATCCCCTACACCCGAGGTGCCGTCGTCGCGTCGCCGTATCCGCTGGCGAACTCAGCGCGGCAGCCGACGGCGGATCAACGGTGACTCGACGAGGTCGCCTGCATGACGCGGCAGCCGTTTCCGAGCATCATCGGCGCGGGAGTCTTCAACGCCACGCTGATCCAGCTGGGTGAAGAGCACAAGCTCGTCGACTACTGCGATCCCGGCGTCAATCTGATTGCGGCCGGCCAGCGGAATACCGGAACAACCTCAGCTTCGTGCACTCCGCCCGTGTGGGTCAGCGGTCATCGGCGACGATGGCTACTGGCCGCTGACGCGCGAACAAGCCCGCACGGCAGGTTCGTGCCGTCGTTCACGCGACGCCCCCGCAGCGCCACTCAGGTTCCGATCCGATCACCGCCGGACTGATGGCGATTGCGCTTGCGCTGATCGTGTCGGGCTTCGTGGGCAGCCGCGCACGTGTGCAGAGCGCTTCGGCAGGGTCATCGCCATTACAGCGGATCAGATCATCGGAATGCTGGCGCCGCCGGTCACGTTCCCGATCGTCGGGTGGCTGCACGCCCTGGCGCTTCTCCTTTGCAGCTTCATGCTGGCGTGCGTGAGCGCGTGGTTCACCGCCATCTTGGTGCTCCAGCAGGCTGTGCAGCTGACGCCGCTCGACTCGCGCGCGCGCCTGCTGGTCGAAGCCATCGTCTGGATCGTGTTCGCGCTCGTGATGGCTCCCGGCGCTGCATTGGCGTGGAAATCGTTCGGAGCGGATTCGACCACCCTGCTCGAGCGCGACGGACCGCGGCTGGCCCTGTGGCGCTCGAACAGTGCGCTGATGGCCGGCCCGCTCATCCTCATGGCGGCCGTCATCGCTTGCTTCATGGGTTTCGTCCACGACACGATTCGGGCCGGCGATGCCGCGGATATCGCGTTCAAGATCGAGCGCTTCGTGGCGGGTGGAATCGTGTCACCCGCGCCGATCACGATCTGCCTGTTCGCCGCGTTGCTTGCGGGCATGCTGGCCGGGCTTCGCCGGCTGTCGATGGTTGGCCAGGGGTACACGGCGCTCGCGCGAGCGAATCGCCGGCGTTCCGCCTCTTCGCCGGTGCGCCGAACGAATGTGCGGGCACGGGCCTCAGCACGAATCCGGGCTGCCGGGAATAACGAGAGCCGCGACCTCCGCCGATTGACGGCGCTCGTGGACATGCCGGTACAGAACCTGCCCCGGCAATATCTCGTAGGAATTATCGCGGCGGTCGGTCTTGTCATCTACGGCGCCGGCCGGGTCGTCAACCGTCGACGGCGCTGCATTCTCGCGTTTCGTGACCGGGGCGTCCCTTTGCTGTGCTCGTCATGGCATTGCTGCTCGTCTCCCAGGTCGGTCGCGACTGGGGCGAGCTCAAACCGAAACTGGCGCGGCTCGTCCGGACGCGGCTGGACCGCGCTCTGGGAAGCGTCGGCCACGTCATCCGTTGGGAGCTCTCGATCGTTCCGCCCCGCCTGAACGAGCTGATGCCAATGGCGACGCGGGCGGAGCGTCTGCGCAGCGGCATGTTGAGCATCGCAAACGCGCACCTGCACAAGAAATTCGCCCACGGTGTGCCCGATCGTCGGGCGCCGCAGGACCCGGCGCTGCTCAAGCTGGTAGCGAGGCCAGCCTCGGCATCCGGCCGAACGATCTGATGGGCCTGACGAGCCGCCTGGACGCGCAGCCCCACGTCGACGCCGACCTGCGCACAGAAATCCTCAATCACACGGCCGCGCCTCTTCTTCAGAGCAGGACGTGGTTCAGGCTCTGGGCGATTCGGGATCGGCTGGTCGGCGTTCTGGAGGGCGTCTACTGGAAACGGTGCGGCGGCCTGCCGTGCGACGGGACGCCGACGGCCGAGGGCCAGGCGGCGCCGGAGCCGGCCGGCCGGAAACCGGCCGACGCCGCCCAACTCACGATCGACAAGTGGTTCACGGATTGCGAAGAATTCGTCGCGCTTCAGTATGCGTTTCTGCTCCGGGACGTGCTCGCGCGAATCATGTCCGCACTGTTCGCCGCGATGCTGTGCCTGACGCTGATGACGGCGGCGCATCTCTTCTACCTGTTCCAGGGACGCTCGTCGCTCTTGATGGTCGACCTCCTGGCCGTCTGCGTGACCGCCGTCGCCGCGATCCGGATCGTCGTCGGCATGGAGCGCGACACGGTGCATCAGCCACCTCCGCGTCACGACACCAGGCCGGGTGGACTTCAACTGGGATTTCGTCAAGCGCGTGGGCATCTACGGCGTGGTGCCGCTGCTCGCCGTCATCGGATCGCTGTTCCCCGAGATCGGCGATTCGTTCTTCGGCTGGCTCGAGCCGATTCGAAAACTCGCGTCGTTCTGATCGCCGCCGCGCGCAATGGAGCGCGCGGCTTCAGACCGAGCGTCAGCGTTGGATGAAGGAGCGCGAGGCTTCAGCCGAGCGTTACCGTTGAACAGCGCTGTGGTACCGCTGATGTCTGGCGAATCCGTTTCCGGCTGCCGGACCGCGCTGCGATGGCACCCGCGAGGCGTGACGCGAGGTCCGTGACCTCGCGGATCCCGCGAGCCTTCTCGCGCGGTCTTGGATCTGTGTCGGCCGCCTCCAGACGGATTCGCCTGATCTGAGCGGTACCACAACGCCAACTGTTTCACATCCGGAGCGTGAAGGGCCACAGTTTCGCTCGAGACCTGTTTGGCCTTTCAATTGTATGGATCGAACCCGATAGCTGCCGCCGTGACCGTCTCGCGTGTAGTTGAATGCTCGCGAGGTTGGCTCTCCCAGCCTCGTCCGGACGTTCTCTTTCGACGTCCCCGTGAGCGCCACAGCCTGCAGCCGTTCACTTCGGTTAACGTACCAGACGCGTCCGTTCGCGTCGAACATCACTACATCCGGATCTTGTTCCGATCTTTCGCAAATCCAGGTCTCACCAAGAGGAGGTCCGAGCGCCGACAGGACATCGCGCTCGGCTAGGCCGGGCGTGATCGCCCGAAATGCCCCGTCGCTGTAGCCCGAGGAATACCGTGTATCGTCTTCAAAGAGATTCTTCATCAGCCAGCCATCGAGAAGTTTCGGGCCTTCGTGTCTTCGTGGCTGCTATTTCAACGTGTCAGCGCTCAGCGAAACCCCACTTCGAGATCGGCGTACGAAAGCCCGAAGTTGACGATCGCGCGCTCGAAGGGCTCGCCGTCGCCGAGTCGGTGGAGCAGCCGGATCCATCCGAAGCCGGGCCGCTCCGCCATCACGCCGACTGCCAGCAGGCTTTCGTCGTAGGCGACACGCGCCGTCCCCGAGTTCATCCCACCGAAACCGCCCTCGAGCATCTTGAGCGGAATCGACTGACCCAGCGCCTTCATGCGGCGCCGCGCGCCGTCAGCGCTGGTTCCGTCGAAGTACTGCGCCAGCCCTTCGTTGAGCCAATGCGGCACGCCGCGCGGAGCGATGCCGGCGACGACGGCGTGCGAGAGCTCGTGGACGAGCACCTGCTCGAATCGCTGCTCGTCCTGTTCGGCCCCGGCGACAGGAATCCGGATCCGGCCGTCGTACTGTCCGCCCGACCACACCGGTGCGTGGGTGACATCGCGAAACTGCCGCTCGGTGTAGAGCACCGCAACAATCGTGTCGGGCGGATACTCGCCGAGCTTGCTGCCGATGCGAAAAAACGCGGAGCTCAACGTTCGGCTGGCGGTGGAGGCCAGCGCCTCGTTGGCGCGTCCTTCGAACATGACCCTGAAGCGCTCGTAGCGTCGATCGGAGAACGTGCCGTGCGCGGAGGAGTCGCGCCGCCAGAGGTTCAGCTGCCTGGTCAACGTCGCGTCGCCAGGCGCATATGCGAGCGCCTTCTCGTAGGTTCGAATCGCCAGCTCCGCGTCACCTTCGTCGTAGGCGATCCTGCCGAGCAGAATGGCCGCCGCCGTCAACGACGGCCTGAGCTCGATCGCGCGCTCGAGACGCGCCATGGCCTCCGGCTGCTTTCCTTGCGCATGCGCGACCGATCCGGCGCCGAACAGGATCACGGGATCGTCGGGCGCGAGGTCGAGCGCGTCCCTGAAACTCGAGGCCGCGCGATTCACATTCCCGGCGCGAAGCGCTCTCCACCCCGCCTCGTTCAGCTCCGACACGGACGACTGCGCACTCACACCGATCCAGCACAGCACCGCCAGACTCGCCGTGATCACTGTCCCCCGCTTCGTCATGACCGCTGTGGTTGGCAAGCCGCGTACCTGTCGAGTGAACGGGCCGCAGCGCAGGATCGTCAGCTGACGATGACAGATTTGAGAGGGCTGATACGGGTTTCGTCGGGATGTGAAACGCGGGCGTGACCCGGCTCGCCTGAAGGCTCGCCCTCCGGGTGATGGAGCGCGAGGCTTCAGCCGAGCGTGTCTGGTGTTGTTACTTGACCGCGACTTTGACGACGGCCGTCGTCCAGCAGCAGCCGAAGCCCAGGCCGCCGTCGCCGGAGAGATCGTTGGCGATGACGTGGAGCACGTAATCACCGGCCTGGTCGAACGTCACCTTGGTGACCGCCTTGCCCTTGAAGGCGCCCTCGGACGCGTCGGGCTGGGCATCCACGCTGGGGCGCGGCTTGTCGATCGTCACTTTGCCGGGCCCGCGGTATTTCGAGACCTGCATCGTGACGGGCGGCCGCTTCGAGCTGAGCGGCGCGTTGGTCCCGCTCGTGTACTTCATGTCGTCGGCCGCCCAGATGGTGAGCTCCATCGGCGTGCCGACCGAGGCCGTCCGATCGGGCGCGCCCGCGATGGACGCGAGCGGACCCTGCGTCGTCTTCCCGTTCGGATCGAACTTGATCGCCGGCGGCGTGTTGCCGACCGCAATCTCCTTGAACGGGCTCATCACGTAGTCGTCTTTCAGACGGAACGGGATGCTGATCGTCTCGCCATTGGTGACGAGCGTCCAGGTCAAGCTGTCGCTCGGCTTGAACTCCTTCGGCGCCTGGAGCACGAACATGCCCCACTGCCGACCGGTCTGGAAGTGGGTCGGCTGTCCGAGATCCGGCCCGCCAGGCTCGATCCGGTTATTGGGACCGATAGGGATGTCGATCTCCTGTCGCGAATTGCGATTGTAGTAGCCGACGAGGAACGATCGGCTGCCGTCGGGGTTGTAGAACCATCCCTCGTAGGCCGGCGTGACGCTGTCGCCGAAGCCTCGGCGTGGTTCAGGAAGCTGGGAAATCTGCGCAGACAAGACAATGCCGCCGGCGAGCGCGCCGGCGGCACAGAGGAACCCGAACTGTTTCACTGCTGCTTCTCGTTCTCGGTAGTGGTCTTCGGCATCTTGGCCTTGCGTTCGGCCTGCAGCGCCTTGTATTCCTCGTCGTTGAAGTACACGACGTTCATCCAGGCGTGCGCCATTTCGTCCACGGTCCGGTCGCCGTATCCGACCCACTGATCGGGATCCGGATTGTTCTTGTTTGCCTTCGTGTTGTCGTACCACGCGGTCACATGGATGACCGTGCCTTTGGGCAGCAGCGGCGCCGCGTCGTCGTCGTAGATGTAGTTGGTCATCCAGTTGAAGTTGAAGTTCCCGACGTAGCTGATGACCTGCTTCGCGCCGTCCGGCAGAATCGCCTCGACCTGCATCGACTTGCCGCGCAGGTGGAAATGCGGCTGGAAGTTCTGGATGAGCGCGTTCTCCTTGAGAACGGTGAAGCCTTCGGTCATCGCCATCGAGTTCGGCGGGATGTCGAGCATCTTGGTGCGATCGATGCCCGTGAAGCCGATGAGATAGCTGCGCTTCTTCGGCTCTTCGCCCTTCTTGTAGAACCAGATGCCGATTTCCGATCCGCCCGTCACTTCTTCACCGACCGCGTGGATGTGCTGATCCCAGGAGATCTTTTCGCCCGGCACGAGGAGCTTGCCGGTGCCCGGACGATAGAGATCGTAGCCCTTACCGATTGCCCACTCCATCAGCTGCGGACGACGGTTTACCAGGTCGTCGTCGGCGAAGCGGCCCGGACCGTTGGCCGTACCGGTGTTCACGGCTTCCGGATCGTTGTTGAGGACGAGGTATGCGATCGAGTGATGAATGATCTTGCGCGACTGGAGGTTGGTTGGCCGGATTTCCACGAGCTTGACCCAGCGCGACTCGGTCAGCGGAATGTCCGACATCGGGCGGTACCAGACGTCCTGGTGCTGCGCCGGCATCGTGTATTCCGACGACTTCACGACGAGATCGGGCTTGCCGAAGCCGTCTCGCACCGCTTTCCATTCGTTATCGGTGACGAGCGGTTTGGGCGCCGGCAGGTCCTTCGGGTCGCCCTGCAGCGCGCCGCCGTCGACCCAGCGGACGATCGTGTCCACCTGCTGGTCGGTGAGTGACATGTCGTTCTTGAATTTCTGGACGCCGACGCTCGGGTCGATGTGCCACGGTGGCATCTGGCGCGTCGCAACGCGTTCTTTGATCGAACGCGCCCAGGGACGCGCTTCCTGGAACGTAATGAGCGACATCGGCGCGATCGAATTCGGCTGATGACACTCCTGACACTTCATCTGGAAAATCGGTGCGACGTCCTTCGAGAACGTCACCGGTTTCGCGGGCGTATCGGCCGCCATGCTGGGCACCGCGAGTGCCAACACCGCGCCGAGCGTCGCTAGACTGCGACCAATCATGAGTTCCCCCTCACGCCATTTTAGCCCGAATAGACCTATGAGTAATTGTGAAAGCAGGCGCGAATTCTAGCATCAGAAGGCGTTGAAATTAAGGCATTTCACGACGTTTCGCCGGGAGGAGCGCAAGGCTTCAGCCGAGCGACAGGCTCGCCTGAACGCTTCGCCCTCCGTACACGGTACGAAGCCCGAAAATCGGCGTCACAAATTGTCTCCAGGCGCCGGCGAGCTTCCCTGCAGAGGCCCCGCAAACACGTCCGGACAAGACACGCGTTGACGCCAGCCACGGCAGTGCTACCATCCGAGCATGATGAATTCTGCTTCCCGACGTGACGTGCTCAAGGGCGGACTGATGGTGGCCGGGCTGGGCATGCTGAGCCTTCCGGAGTGGGCGATGCCTGTGCTCGCCGCCGGCGAGACGGTCGTTCCGTTCACCGACATTCCCGAGAACGTGCGATGGGAGACGCCGCCCGATCGCCGGCTGCTCGACGTGCGAACGATTGATGGCTTCTTCACGCCGAAGGACAAGTACGCGACGACGCAGCACTACGGACATCCGGTCGTCGATCCGGCGACGTTCAAGCTGAAGGTCTCGGGCCTCGTCAATCAGTCGAAGGCGCTGTCGCTCGACGACCTCAAGAAGATGGGCGCGAAGGAACTCGTCGCCGGCTTCGAATGCTCCGGCAATCGTGGGCCGCTCCAGGGTCTGTGCGGCAACGGCCGCTGGACGGGCGTGCCGCTGAAGGCCGTGCTCGACTCCGCCGGCGTGAAGCCCGAGGCGCGGGAGTTCGTCTTCTTCGGCGCCGACCACGGCGAGGAAGAAATCGAGTGGCGTACGCAGAAGTTCAAGCTCGATCAGCAGTTCGGCCGCAGCCTGAATCGCGAGAAGGCGATGTCATCGGAGCCGTTCCTCGCCTGGGCGTTGAACGGTGATCCGCTGACACTGCATCAGGGTTCGCCGTTGCGCCTGATCGTGCCCGGATGGTACGGCGTCGCCAACGTGAAATGGCTGTCGGAGATCCACATTCAGCAGGACGCGTACCTCGGCAAGTATCAGGCCCGCTGGTACCGCACGCTGCGCGGCGAGATGATCGACGGCGAGATGAAGTGGGTCGAATCCGCCGTGACGCACATGAACCTGAAGTCGTTCGTCGCGCGCGTCAGCAAGGACGGCAGCACGTTCAAGGCGCTCGGCGTCATCCTGAACGACGGCTCCTCGATCAAGTCCGTCGAGGTCAAAGTGGACGACGGTCCCTGGCAGATGGCGACGATCGATCCGGCGACGACCAAGGACAAGTTCGCGTGGAAGTTCTTCAACTACACGTGGACGGGGACGACGCCTGGCGAACACACGATCGTGTCGCGCGTCACCGACGCGGCCGGCCATGTGCAGCCGACCGAGAAGGATCTCGAGAACAAGAAGTCGTTCCTCGAACACAACTCGCAGGCGCCGCGGAAGATCATGGTCGCTTCGTGAATTGCACACGTAGGAGCGCGAGGCTTTAGCCGAGCGCCTCGCCTTACACGCTCCGCACGACACGCACCGCGTCGATGCGGAGCACGCGCCGTGCCGGGATGTACGCCGCGGCCGACGAAACCGCCAGCAAGAGTCCCGCGACGATCGCCATCGTCGCGGGATCGAACGCACCGACTCCAAACAGCAGCGTTGACAGGAACCGCGTCGCGGGCCACGCGGCAGCGCCCCCAAGCATCGTGCCCGCCAATGACAGCGCCAGCCCGTCTCGGACGACGAGCCGGCTCGTCTGGCCGGGCGTCGCTCCCAGCACGACCCTGATCGCAAGCTCGCTCTGCCGCTGCTGCACGGCGAACGCTATCGTGCCGTACAGCCCGATGGCCGCCAGCAAGAGTGCTGTGGTGGCGAACACGGCGATCAGCCAGGCGCGAAGCCTGGACGGCCCCAGCGCGTCGCCCAGGACCTGATCCAACTCACGCGGCGCCGGCGTTGCGATCGTCGAGCTGAGAGTGCGGACCCTGTTGCGTACGGCAGACGCGATCGCGTCCACACCAAGCCGGGTCTTCACGACGAGCACCATGGCGGGCCATGGCATCTGCGAATGCGGCAGGAATATCTGTGGCTCGTAGGGTTCGTCCAGCCGGAACTGCCGGACGTCGCCGACGACGCCGACGATCTGGCGGCGCGTCTGTTGTCCGGGAACGATCGCGAGCTCGTGACTCAGAAAATGGTCGACGGCGTCACCCTGCGGGAAGTATCGATCCGCGAACGTCTTGTTCACGACGACGACGCCCGGCGATTCCGCGCGATCCCGATCCTGAAACGCGCGACCGGCCACGAGAGGCACGCCAATCGCGCTGAAGTAACCGTCGCTCACAACCTGCATTCGTGCGGTCGGTCGATCGCCCGGCGGAACCGGCGCCTGATTCTCGATGGTGAACGCCGAATCGTCGATGAGGAAACGACCCTTCGAATCCAGCGGAACGCCGATCGTCAGACCCGCCTCATCGATGCCCGGGATGCTCCGGACCGTCGCCAGCAGCTGACCGAAGAACGCTGAGGATGCACCGGGGGTCGCGCCGCGGCTCATCTCGAAACGATCGAACGCATATGCGTTGGCCAAACGAAACCCGAGTTCGACGCGCCCGAGCCGGACCGCGGTCTGCGCGAGCAGACCCGCATTCACCAGGAGGACCATCGACAACGCGATTTCGATGACCACGAGTGCGCGGCGGAGGCGTTGCTGCGCCGGCGTCGAAGTCGAACGCGCGCCCGACTTGAGCGTCTCGACAAGTTGATGGCGCCCGGCCTGAAGCGCCGGCGCCATCCCGAACAAGACACCTCCCACGCACGCGAGAGCTGCAGTAAAGGCGACGACCGCCGCATCGATGTGCGCCGCGGAAAGCCTCGGGACACCGGCCGGCGCAAACCGCAGGAGCAACCCCAACAGGGCGTACGCCACCAGAAGTCCCGCGCCACCGCCTGCAATCCCCAGCATCACACTCTCGACGAGGAGCTGTTGCACCAGCCTGCCGCGGCCGGCTCCGAGCGCCAGCCGCAGCGTCAAGTCGCGCTCGCGCGCGGCGGTCCGCACGGCCAGGAGCGTCGCGACGTTGACCGACGCAATGAGCAGCAGACACCCGGCGGCAGCGAACAAGAGCAACAGCGCGGGGCGAACTTCCCCCACGATCGCATCGCGCAGCGGCCCCGCAGTGGCTGTCATCTGCCGGTTGGTGTCGGGGTACTCGCGCTCGAGCTCCGCGAAGATCGCCGTCAGTTCCGCGCGAGTCTGCGCGATGTTCACCCCGGGCGCGAGGCGGCCCACCGTCGACAGAATCCGGTACTGCCGGTACTTCTCCGGCGGAATCGCGCGATTGGGCGGCTGCGTTCGTGAGAGGCGGATCGGGACCCATACGTCCGTACGCGCGGGGAACGCGAAGCCATCCGGCATGATGCCGACGATGACGACGGGCGCTTCGTCGATCATGACCTTGCGACCGACGATTGAGGGGTCGCCTCCGAACTGACGCCGCCAGAGGCCATGGCTCACGAGCGCAACACGCTCGGCATCGACGGCATCGTCGGCGTCCGTGAGCGTTCGACCGAGAAATGGCGCGACGCCGACTACCTGCAGAAAGTTCGCGGTGCAGAGGGTGCCGAGCACGCGTTCGGGAGGGCCCCCATCGGACGACAGCTTCATGCTCGGGCTCCAGTACGCCGCAAGCCCGGGCACCGTCCGCGATCGCTCTCGGACGTCGAAGAAGTTCGGCGGCGACACGCCCGTCGTCTGTCCCGACGCACGCCGAACCTGCGACACCTGAATCAGCCGGTCGCCCTCCGGATACGGCAGCGGCCGAAGCAGGACGGCGTTGACGATGGCGAAGATTGCGGATGTCGCGCCGATCCCGACGGCGACAGTGACGACGACCACGCCCGTAAAGAGCGGCGCATGAAGCAACGCACGCACGGCGAATCGGATGTCGCGGACGAGGTTGTCGATCGAGGTCAGTACGCCGATCTCACGATGGGCGTCCCTGACGTGCGAGAGACTGCCGAACTGCGACTGCGCTCGGGCCCGGGCCTCGTCCGGCGACATGCCGCTCGCCAGGTAGTCCGTCGTCGCCCGCTCGAGGTGATCGCGCATCTCGTCGTCGAGGTCGCGAGCCAACCGCGATGCCCGGAACAAGCCGAGGAGCCGTGCGGCCGTCACCCGGAGCGGCGTCACGCCTTGCCGCCCGTGAGCTTCAGCACCTGCGCGACGATGCCTGACGTACGGGACCACTGAGCGGTTTCCGCATCAAGCTGCCTCCGCCCGGCGGGAGTAATCGCATAGAAGCGGGCGCGGCGATTATTGTCCGACACGCTCCACCGCGAGCGGATCCATCCCAGCTGTTCGAGTCGAAGCAGGGCGGGATAGACCGTTCCGTGGTTGAGCATCAACTGATGACCGCTCGTCTGCTCGAGCCGTCGCGCGATGCCGTAGCCGTGCAGCGGGCCCAGCGCCTCGAGCGTCTTCAGGATCATCAGGCCGAGCGTGCCGTGCAGCAGGTCGGTGCGGGCGTCGGTCCGGTCGGGCGCGCCGCCGCGTCGTTTCATATTGGCAGCCTATAGGTGTACCTGTTGCCTGTCAATAGGACCGCAGAGCTTCTGGAGGCGGGAGCGCGAGGCTTTTTGATGACGGGAGTGCGAGGCTTTAGCCGAGCGTGGGGACCACGTCGCTTCAGCCGAGCGAGTTCCTCCGGCTAGAATGTCGTGTGACCACTGCGACCGTGTCGGCGCTGCCGCGTCCCCGCGACCAGCGGCACGGCCCCGCGTTCGCGGTGCTGGCCGCCATCAGCGTCTCGCACCTGCTCAACGACACCATCCAGTCGCTCGTGCCCGCAATCTACCCGCTGCTCAAGTCGGCCTTCGCGCTGAGCTTTGCACAGGTCGGCTTGATGACGCTTACGCTGCAGCTGACCGCGTCGCTGCTGCAGCCGATCGTCGGGTTGTACACGGATCGGCGACCGACGCCGTACTCGCTCGTCATCGGCATGGGCTTCTCGCTTGTCGGGCTGCTGCTTCTCGCCGTGGCGCCGACGTTCCCGGCGCTGCTGGTTGCGGCCGGCATGATGGGCATCGGTTCGTCAGTGTTCCACCCCGAATCGTCGCGCGTCGCCCGTATGGCGTCGGGCGGACGTCACGGACTCGCGCAGTCGGTGTTCCAGGTCGGCGGGAACCTCGGATCGTCGTTCGGCCCGCTGCTTGGCGCATTCCTCGTCGCTCCGCGCGGGCAGCGCAGCGTCGCCTGGTGCTCGCTCCTGGCGTGCGTCGCGATGGTCGTGCTCTGGCGGATCGGCGGGTGGTCGCGTGCACGCACCGCCGTCTCTGGGGCGGCGCCGAAAGCTGCATCGCCTGAACGCGCGGGCGGACTCAGTTCCCGCCAGGTCGGCTGGTCGATCGCGATTCTCGGCGCGCTGATCTTCTCGAAATACTTCTACCTGGCCGGGCTGACGACGTACTACACGTTTTATCTGATGACGAAGTTCCACGTCCCGGTTCAGACGGCGCAGATCAACCTGTTCATTTTTCTGGCCGCCGTCGCCGGCGGCACGATTCTCGGCGGGCCCGTCGGCGATCGATTCGGCGCGAAGTACGTGATTTGGGGATCGATCCTCGGCGTGCTGCCGTTCACGCTCGCGCTCCCCTACGCGAGTCTGTTCTGGACGCCGATCCTCACGGTCATCATCGGCCTCATCCTCGCGTCCGCCTTCTCCGCCATCGTCGTCTATGCGCAGGAGCTCGTCCCGGGTCGCGTCGGGCTCATCTCGGGGATTTTCTTCGGATTCGCGTTCGGCATGGGCGGGCTCGGCGCCGCGGTCCTTGGTGGACTCGCCGATCGGATCGGCATCGAATCGGTCTATCGCCTGTGCGCGTTTCTTCCCGCGATCGGCGTGCTCGCCTGGTTTCTGCCCAATGTAGCTAGTAGGGCTAAGGGATGAGGGATTAGGGATAAGAGAAGGGCTGAGGGCTCAGGGCTCAGGGCTGGGAAGTCGGTGAGCGGCTCGGGTGCGTGCCGGTGACGTGGCTGTGGCGCAAAGCCCTTCTTGCCCTGAGTCCTTCGCTGAGCGCTCAGCTCTCAGCCCTACACGGGCGACTCCGCCAATAGCGGAAACGCCGGATTCTGTCGCTGAAAGTACTGCAGCTCCCAGTCGGAGCTGAAGAGCAGGACGCGATGATCGTCGCGATCGGCGACGAGCGTAATCTGTCCGGTCAAGAGTGGAATCGGCCGATCCGGTTCGCCGACCCACCGCGCAACCGAGTACGACGCCGGCTCGACGTCCGCGGCGACGCCGTACTCCGTCCGCAGCCGGCTCGTGATGACGTCGAACTGCAGCGCGCCGACGACGCCGACGATCGGCGCGCGACGATCGCCGCCGCTGTAGAACACCTGCATCAGCCCTTCTTCTTCCAGCTGCCGAAGTCCTCCGTCGAACTGCTTGTAGCGCGTGTCCTGCGGGCGGACGCGGCCGAAGTGCTCAGCGGGAAACCGCGGCACGCCTGAGTAACGGAGGGGCGCGCCCGTGTGCAGCGTGTCGCCGATCGAGAACTGGCCAGGATTCACGAGGCCGATGATGTCGCCGGCATACGCGACCTCGATCGTTTCACGCTCGCGCCCGAAGAAGCGGTACGCGCGCGACGCGCGCAGCGGCTTGCCGACCCGGCTGTTCATGATCTGCATGTCTTTGGCGAACCGGCCGGAACACACGCGAACGAACGCGACCCGATCCCGATGACGCGGATCCATGTTCGCCTGCATCTTGAACACGAACCCGGTGAATCGTTCGTCCGTCGGACCGACGAGTCCCGTGTCGCTCATGTGCGGTTGGGGCGACGGGGCAAGCTCGACGAGGGCACGAAGAAAGGGTTCGAGGCCGAAATTGGTCAGGGCGCTGCCGAAGAACATCGGCGTCTGCCTTCCCGCGCGGTACTCCGCCTCGTCGTACGTCGTGCCCGCTGTCCGGATGACGTCGAGCGACTCGATGAAGTGATCGTAGAGATCGTCGCCGATGAGCGCGCGGGCATGTGGATCGTCCAGCGACGCCACGTCCACCGGGACCCGATACTGCCCTTGTGCCTCGCGCTCGTAGCGCAACAGCTTGCGGCTGGCGATGTCGTAGACCCCGCGGAATCTTTCCGCGTTGCCGATCGGCCAGTTCACGGGCGCCGCCGAAATGCCCAGAGTCCGCTCCACATCGTCCACGAGCTCGAGCGGATCGCGTGCAGGGCGATCGAACTTGTTGACGAACGTGAGGATCGGCAGTCGGTGACGACGGCAGACCTCGAAGAGCTTGCGCGTCTGTTCCTCGACGCCGTTGGCCGCGTCGATGACCATGACGACGCTGTCGGCGGCGATGAGCGCGCGGTAGGTGTCCTCGCTGAAGTCCTTGTGGCCGGGTGTGTCGAGCAGCGACATACGACGACCGTCGAGCTCGAACTCGAGGGCGGCTGCGGTAATCGAAATCCCGCGCTGCTGCTCCAGCTCCATCCAGTCCGACGTCGCATGCCGCCGATTGCCGCGCGTGCGCACCGCTCCCGCCAGCTCGATGGCGCCGGCGTAGAGCAGCAGCTTCTCCGTCAGCGTCGTCTTGCCGGCGTCGGGGTGCGAGATGATCGCGAACGTGCGCCGCCGCATGACCTCGCGCTCGAGGTCAGACTGCGCCGACGTGTCCGCGGGGGAAGATCGATGTTCTGCGGGATCCGAAATCAGGTTCAAGGATATATCTGAATCATGACACACTCTTGCGCCAACGGAGGCATCGGTGCACCTTGAAACGATGTTCTGCACGCGCGAAGGTCAGGTGGCGACGCTCGTCCTGAACCGGCCCGACGTGCTCAATTGCGCCAACGAGCAATGGGCTCGCGATCTGAATACGCTCGCGGACCACCTCGCGGCCGCCGACGGCCTGCGCGTCGTCGTGCTGCGCGGCGCGGGTCGGGCGTTCTGCTCGGGTATCGACATCACCGCGCTGTCCCGGGGCGAGATCGCGATGACGTTCTTCCGCAACTGGGAGACCGCACTCCGCAAGTTCGAGTCGATGGATCCCGTCGTCGTCGCCGCGGTCCAATCGCATTGCATCGGCGGCGGACTCCAGGTTGCCCTCGCCTGCGACCTGCGGATTGCGACCGACGATGCGAGGTTCGGCATCACGGCGGTGCGTGAAGGCATCATCCCCGGCATGGGGATGTGGCGCGTCGCGCGGCACGCCGGCATGGGGCGCACGAAGCGGCTCGCACTCGCGGCCGACGTCATCGACGCGCCGACGGCGCTCGCCTGGGGGCTCGTGGACTGGGTTGTTCCGCCCGACGCGCTCGATGCCAAAGTCACGGAGGTCGTCCATCGCCTCCTGTCCACGGCGCCGACGTCAACGCGCCTGACGAAGAAGCTCACGAACACGGCATTCGAGACTTCATTTGCCGAGTTTGCAGAGCGGTACTTCGAATACCAGCGCCAGTCGATCACGTCGCCGGAGCATCTCGCGATCATGGCGGAGCATCGGCAGGCGAAACAGACACGCTAGCCGGACGTCCCATGCCGAAGCGCCGTCACGCTCCCGCGGACTGCGAGGCCATCGAACGCGCGAGCCGCGACGAGCTGCAGGACCTGCAGCTGCGGCGGCTTCAATGGTCGGTCCGCCACGCCTACGAGAACGTCGCGGGCTACCGGCGCAAATGCGACGACGCGGGCGCGCATCCGGATGCGTTGAGGACACTGTCCGACCTCGCGATGTTTCCGTTCACCGGCAAGCAGGACCTCCGGGACGGATATCCGTTCGATCTGTTCGCCGTGCCGCGCGAGCACGTCGTCCGTGTGCACGCAACGAGCGGCACGACCGGCAAGCCGACGGTCGTCGGCTACACCGCGAGGGACATCGACACGTGGTCCACGTTGATGGCGCGGTCCATTCGCGCCGCCGGCGGTCGGCCCGGGGACATCGTGCACGTCGCGTACGGCTACGGGCTCTTCACCGGCGGGCTCGGGGCACACTACGGTGCGGAACGGCTCGGATGTACCGTCATCCCGATGTCGGGCGGGCAGACGGAACGACAGGTCCAGTTGATCGTTGATTTCCAGCCCGACGTGATCATGGTCACGCCGTCCTACATGCTGAACATCGCCGAGGAGTTCGCGCGCCAGCAGATCGATCCGAAGACGTGCTCGCTGAAGATCGGCATCTTCGGCGCGGAACCTTGGACCGACGCCATGCGGGCGGAGATCGAGGCGCGCCTGGACATCGACGCGGTGGATCTCTACGGGCTCTCGGAAGTCATCGGCCCCGGCGTCGCCTGCGAATGCGTCGAGAGCAAGGACGGCCCGGTCATCTGGGAGGATCATTTTTATCCGGAGATCATCGATCCTGAAACCGGCGCCGGGCTTCCCGACGGCGAGCGCGGCGAACTGGTGTTCACGTCGCTGACGAAGGAAGCCCTGCCCGTCATCCGCTACCGCACGCGCGATCTGACGACACTCCTGCCGCCCACCTCACGATCGATGCGCCGGATGGCGAAGGTGACGGGGCGCACGGACGACATGCTGATCGTCAGGGGCGTGAACGTGTTTCCGAGCCAGATCGAAGAACTGATTCTCCAGCACTCGCAGCTGACGCCGCACTACGTGCTGGAACTGGCCCGTGCCGGATCGCTCGATCGGCTGACGGTCCGGGTCGAATCCAACCCCGCCGCGATGGCGAATCGGGACGCATGCCACGACGCCGGCCGCCGGCTCCAGCATGACATCAAGTCGCATATCGGCGTGACCGCCGCGGTCGTTGTCTGCGATCCTGGATCCATCGAGCGATCGGCCGGCAAAGCGAAACGCGTGATCGACCGCCGGCTCGGAGCGGACGTGTGACCGGCATCGCGCCCTCGCGGGACGGCGTGCCGGTGCTCTACGCTGACGACTACCTGGTCGTCGTCGACAAGCCAGCCGGCCTCGTCGTCCATCCCACGTACAGGAACGCCAGTGGCACGCTGCTCGACACACTGCGCCAGGAGATGGCGGAGCCGCCGTCCATCGTCGGCCGGCTTGATCGGCTCACGTCCGGCATCGTCGTCGTCGCGCGCAACAGCGTTGTGCACGCGGCGCTCCAGCGCACGATGGCGGGCCCCCACTGCCACAAGGACTACCTGGTCATCGTGCATGGAGCCGTCGTCGACTGCGGAGAGATCGACCTCAAGCTGCGTGTGAACGATGAGGATCGGCGTCGCGTCGTCGCTTCGGCGGCGGTCGGCGCGTCGAGCCTCACCTCGTTCGCACCAATTGCCACCCGGACGATCGGCCACCGCACTCTGTCGTTGCTGCGATGCCGACTCCGGACCGGCCGCCGGCATCAGATCAGGGTGCACCTGGCGGCGCGCGGCTGGCCGATCGTCGGGGATGCGGTCTACGGCGATCCATCGATGGACCGCGCGGTGGCGGCAGTCGTCGGGAGCATTCAATCCGCGCCACGGCAGGCGTTGCACGCGTGGCGCCTCGACATCGCCCATCCGTACTCACAGGAACGGTTGCGAGTGACGTCGCCCGTGCCGGATGATCTGGAACCCATGGTCCGCTTCGTGGCGGCCGATGCGCCACTCGACCGGCAAGTCGATCAGGTGGAGCGCGAGGCTTCAGCCGAGCGTTGTCACGAGGAGCGCGAGGCTTCAGCCGAGCGTTGGAATCCATGAACTGCCCATCGTGCGGCGCGGGCATGACGGCGCAGACGCTCGAGGGGCATCTGGGCACCGAGGTGCAGATCGATTTCTGTGGCGAGTGTCAGATGTTCTGGTTCGACCATCTCGAAAGCCTGCGGCTCTCGCCGGGCGCCACGCTTGAACTCTTCCGGATGATCAGTGACCGCAACCGAACGGCACCGAAAGCGCCGCACGAGCCCCTCAACTGTCCGCGATGCGAACTGCGCCTGCTGTTGACGAGCGATCGACAGCGCAATACGCCGTTCAAGTACTGGCGCTGTGCCCGCGAGCATGGGCGCCTGATCTCCTTCTTCGATTTCCTTCGCGAGAAGGACTTCATCCGGCCGCTGTCGCCCCAGCAGCTGGCAGACCTGCGGAAGAACCTGCAGATGATCAACTGCTCCAACTGCGGCGCGCCGATTGACATCGCGCACACCTCGGAGTGCTCGCATTGCGGAACGCCGGTGTCGATGCTCGATGTGAAGCAGGTCTCGGAGATGGCGGCGCAGCTGAAGGAAGCCGCCCGCCCCAAGCCCGCCGCCGACCCTGGGGAGATTGACGCGGTCGTCCGCGCACTGAAGGCCGATCGCGAGCTCGATCAGCAGTCTTCGAACGGGCTCGTCGAGGCAGGCCTGCGGCTGCTCGGCCGCTGGCTCATTTCGAGTTGAGCGATTGATTCCCTTCGAGCCTTCGTGGCTATGACTTTGAGTTGATCAGGTAGAGCACGAACAGCACGACGATGACGAGCAGGGCAATCTTGATCCAGCTCCACGGGCGCTGCCCCGCCATCCGTCCGGTCACTCCGTTCGCCGCGACCTGAAACATACGCGAACCAAACGTGTACGTCAGCAGCCACACCGGGACGAGGATGTGCTTGAACGTCTGATCCCGATACATCGACTGCACGCGCAGATTGCGATACGTGTCGCCGGGCACCGCGGCTCCGCACAGCGCTCGAAGCTGCTGTTCCATCTGCTCGCGGGATCGTTGGGCCGCGGCCAGCAGATCGATTTGGTAGCGCTCAACGGTCCAGCCGGCGAGATAACCCGGATCGTACGGAATCAGCCCCGCCGTCGGAAACGGCTCGATGCCGCGCAGGAGTGACGGGGTGACCCCGGTTGACGCCGCAACCAGGTCGTCGTCGAATGTGTGATCGAGCTCCCCCGATGCCGGCGACCACTCGACCCGGCGTTCCTGTTTGCCATTCACCGACACGTAGTAATAGCGGCCGGATTCCGCGAACCAGCTGGCGTGTGCCTTGGCGTCGAACGTCCAGTACGGAATGTACAGGCCGCGCACCGTGTCGGTCAGCGCGCGCAGACGGAGTTTGTTGGGCGCGAGCCACTGACGCCCGTACCACGCCCGGATGAGGTCGCGGGCGCGCGATTCGCTGACCGTGAACGGCAGGAGCGACTCCGGCGAGAACGGATCCTTGATCTGTTCGTAGGGCACGAGTTCCGACGACCCGCAGAACTCGCACCGCTGGCCCACGCGGTCGGGGTTGAAGACGGAGATCGCGTGACAGCTCCGGCACTGCACCGATGTCTTGGTCGCCTGCCACCCGCGTTTCGAATCGGGAATGCCGCGCAGCGCCGTCGTCAGGTCGTGCTCGACGATGACGGTGTCGGCGCCGCGGGTCTGGAGCGTCGCGGGCGACTCGGTGCCGCAGAACGGACACACGAGCGCTTTTTTCGCCGGATTCCAGTGGGCTTCGGCGCCGCACGCCGGGCAGGCGAACTTCTGACGTGCCGTCGTGGACGGTTCGGCTGACGCGTCCTCCGGCGTTCGCTCGGCTGAAGCCTCGCGCTCCTGGTGTGTCGCTCGGCTGAAGTCGTCGCGCTCCGGCTGACTATCCAATGAAGTCCCGGAGCGCCGCGCGCGTGATGCGCCACTGCGTGCCGATCTTCTTGCCTTTCAGATCGCCGGCCTCCAGGCTGGCGATCACGTCGGCTTCCGACACACCGAGCGCCTGCGCGGCTTCCCCCGGACCGACGAGTTCGGGCATCGCCGCCGACGCCGCGGTGGCCGGCGGCGCGGCCGGCGCCGTCGCCTGGCTCATGATGCCGCCCGGCTGGTTCAGCATCTGCTGCGCGATCGACGCACCGACGGCGAGTTCGGCGCCGAGGCCGCCGACGCCAGCGCCGCCCTTCTCGAGTCCCTGCGCCATCTGGAACTTGACGTAGTCGGTCAGGTTGCCGACGGCCGCCATGCTCGACCGCTTGTCGATCGCCGCTTCGACCTCCGGCGGCACCGACACGTTCTCGAGGATGAAGCTGGACATCTCGATCCCGTACTTGTCGTTCAGCACGGGATTGATGAGCGGCAGCAGCGCCTCGCCGAGCTCCGTGTAGCGGGTGGCGACGTCGAGCGCGGCCACCTTGCTGCTCGCAAGCGCGTCGCTGAAGACGCTGACGAGACGCGAGCGCATCGCGTCCGAGAACTCGTCGAGCCTGAAATGCTGATCGGTGCCCGCGACTTCCTTCAAAAACTTCGGCGGATCGACGATGCGGAAGTCGAAGGTGCCGAAGGCGCGCAGACGCACGATGCCGAAGTCGGCATCCCGCATCATGACCGGGTTGGAGGTGCCCCACTTGTTCCCGGTGAAGATACGCGTGATGACGTAGTAGACGTCGGCCTTGAACGGCGACTCGAAGCCGTACTTCCAGCCCTTGAGCCGCGTCAGGACGGGGATGTTGTCGGTCGTCAAGGTGTACTTGCCGGGACCGAACTTGTCGCCGAACTGCCCGAGGTAGACGAACTGGACGACCTGCGATTCGCGGACGATCAGCTGCGCGCCCCGCTTGATCTCCTTGTCGTCGTCGGGAAAACGGTACGAAAGCGTGTCACGCGAATCATCGGTCCACTCGATGATCTCGATTAACTGACTCTTGATGAAATCCATCAATCCCATGGGTAAGCTCCGTTCTGACTTCAGCAATGTCCGCGGTTTTGGCAATCCGCAATCCGCAATTTCGAGGTCTACCTCGGTGACTTGAGCTCCTGATAGAGCTGGCCGACGAAGCGATCGGCCGTTGCCGCCGTCGCGCCGGCGACCTTCGAATCAAACTCCGAGGTCGGCTTGGCCGCGATGACCTCGTCCTGCGTCTTGTTCTGTCGCACCAGCGCTTGCACTCTGTCGCGCACGGCCATCATCATCTCTTTGTGCGCCATCACCGCGCCCTTGTCCACGATCGCGCCGTGGCCGGGGATGATCTTCGTGTCCGACCGGCCGAGCCTGACGATGGCATCGAACCCCGACAGCATGCCGTTCATCGTGCCGCCATTCGCGCGATCGATGTTCGGGTAGCCCGTCGAGCGGTAAAAGTCACCGGTCATGATGACGTTGGCGGTCGGGAAATACACCATGGTATCGCCGTCGGTATGCGCCACGGGAACGGGCACGAGCTGCACCTCCTCGCCGTTCATCCGGATCGTAATCTGCGAGTCGTAGGTGAGCATCGGCAGGGCCATCGGCGGCGCGGGCACGCCGGGTTGCCCGTTGGCCTGAGGCGCCGGCTTCGCGAGTCGAGCGCGAAGGTTCTCGCGCGCGAGGATCGTGGCGCCGAGCTTCGCGATGTTCTCGTTGCCGCCGGTGTGATCAGGATGCACGTGCGTGTTGACGAGGAAGCGGATGCGGCCATCCGAAATCTGTTTGATGGCCGCGACGATCTTCTCACTGAGCGGCGCGAACTGCGCGTCGACCATCAGCACACCGTCTGGTCCGGCCAGCACACCAATCGTGCCGCCCTGTCCCTCGAGCGTATAGAAGTTGCCGCCGATCTTCGTCGTCTTGATCTGGACCTGACTGAAATCCGGCGGCTGCTGTCCACGGACGGACGCGCTCAGCACGAGGATCATGACCGCGGCAACGCTTGTAGCTCTCATCGCACGTCTCCCAATTCCCAATTCCTAATTCCTAATTCTCAATTTCTACTTCCTCAGTCCCTTCCAATCGCTCCCATCTGGCAATACCGTTCGATCACGTCCACGACGAAACGCCAGATGTCTGGCAGTGCCGATTCGACCGGCGCCATGCGGCGCAGCACCTGGCTTCGGGTGATTCTATGCTCGGTCCAGCTGCCACCGCCCGCCTGCATGTTCTGCAGGAGCGCCTGCAGCCGGTCCAGGGCGTTGGCGAACCGCGCTTCGGACGTCTCCGACGCCTCGAACTCCGCCCACGCGGCGTGAAGATGCGCCGCCTGATCCGACGGCAGCAGACCGAAGATTCTCTTTGCCGCCGTCCGCTCGCGCTCGGCCTTCGTGACGTTTGCCGCCGCATCGTACGCGAACGTGTCGCCGGCGTCGATCTCCACCAGATCGTGCACGGCGAGCAGTTCCAGCACACGCGGCACGTTCACCGCGCCCGCGTATTCGCTGAGCGTCAGCGCCGCGAGCCCGAGGTGCCACGAGTGCTCCGCGGAGTTCTCGGGGCGCGAGCCGTCAGTGAGGCGCGTTCGCCGATCGATGGACTTCAGCTTGTCCGCCTCGACGAGGAAGGCGATCTGCCTGGCCAGGCGATCCGAGGTCACGGGCCGATCATATTGCAATAACATACGGCGCATGACGCGCATGATCCGTTCCGCAGTCATCGCTTCCGCGCTCGCCGGCTCCGTCCTCGCCATGCGGGTTCACGGTCAACGTCAAGCCGCGCCGCCGTTCAACATCGTCGAGGCCACGATCGGCGACATGCGGAAGGCGATGGAGGAGAAGCGGCTCACGTCGCGCGAGCTCGTCGCCTTGTACCTGGTGCGCTTGGCCACGTACGAGCACAAGGTGCACGCGGCCATCGCCGTGAACCCGCACGCGCTCGACGACGCGGACCAGCTCGATCGCGAGCGCGCGCAGGGACGCATGCGCGGTCCGCTTCACGGCATTCCGGTCGCCCTCAAAGACAACATCCACACCACGAACATGCCGACGACCGGCGGCGCGCTGGCGTTTGCCGGGTACACGCCGCCCTACGAAGCCACGCTGACGAAAAATCTTCGCGACGCCGGCGCGATCATCGTCGCGAAGACCGGTCTGACGGAGCTCGCGAACTGGGTCGCCGGCAACCCCAACCCGATGCCGGGCAACTACAACGCCGTCGGCGGCTTCGGCTACAACCCCTACGACCCGCGGCCGGATCCGCGCGAGGGGACGCTCGACGGACGGCCCGCGCTGCAGACCGGCGGGTCGAGTTCAGGGATCGGGACGGCCGCGAACTTCTGGGCGGCCAGCGTCGGGACCGACACGGGCGGATCGGTCATCAGTCCATCGAACGCCAACATGCTCGTCGGAATTCGGCCGACGATCGGGCGCATCAGCCGCTACGGCGTGATTCCAATCACCGCGGATCACGATACGGCGGGACCAATGGCGAGAACGGTCGCAGACGCTGCCATCATGATGGGTGCTCTCGAAAGCCCGTCGCCCGATCCCAACGATCCCGCGACGCGGACGTGCACGCCGCCGCCAGGTCGCGACTACACGAAATTCCTGCGCGCCGACGGACTCCGAGGCGCACGCATCGGCATCCCGCGCGCGTTCTATTACGACCGCGTGACGCTGCCGGGCGAGAGCCAGCCGCGCGGCGGCATCAGCGCCGACCAGGCGAAGGCGATGGCGGACGCGATCGCCGTGCTCAAACAGCAGGGCGCCATCGTCATCGACCCGGCGGATGTCCCCAGCTTCGTGGACAAGGATCCACAGAAGAATTTTCCGCTCTGGGATTTCTGCTCCGGCGCCGAACACGCCAAAGGTATGGACGCCAACTGCTCGATCAACTTCAAGTACGGCATGAAGCGCGACTTCAATCTCTGGCTCAAGACGCTCGGGCCTTCAGCGCCAGTGAAGACCCTGACGGAGCTGCGTCAATGGAATCTGACGCACCAGAAAGCGGGGGCCATCCGCTTCGGACAGTCGCGGCTGGACATCTCGGATGAAATGGATCTCGAGACCGACCGTGCCAGGAACGAAGCCGACGTGAGAAAGGACAACGCGCTCAGCCGCGATGCTGGCATTGACGGCGTTCTGCGCGGCGGCGCGAGTCAATCGAACGGCGCGGGTCAATCGAGCGGCGCGAGTCAATCGAGCGCTGTGAAATTAGACGCGATCCTGACGCCCGGCGGATCCGGCGCCGGGCTCGCCGCCCGCGCCGGCTACCCGATCATCGTCGTGCCGTTCGCAATGGTCGCCAACGCGCCGACGCCGGCGTTTCCAGCGGGCTTCGACGCGAAACCCGCGCCGTTCGGCGTGGGCTTCACCGGCGCGCAGTGCAGCGAGCCGAAGCTCGTCGAGCTCGCGTACGCGTTCGAGCAGGCGACGAAGAAGCGCGTTCCGCCGACGGCGACGCCTTAAATGTGGTGATTTGGTAATTTGGTAATCTGGTAATTGATTGGAAATTGCAGTTACCAAATCAATTACCAGACTACCAAATTACCAAATTACCAGATTCACCGTTCAGCACGCAGGACGGCGACCGGATCGACGCGGAGTACGCGCGCGGCGGGGATTGCCGCGGCGGCCAGCGCGGTCGTTCCGAGGCATCCGAGCGCCGCGGCAATGACCGTCGGATCGATGCCGTCGGTTTCCGGCAGCAGCGCGCCGAGCAGACGGCCGGCCGCGAGCGCCAGCGCAATACCCGCTGCCGCGCCGACCGCGACGACGCGGAGCTGCTCGGCCACGGCGTCTCTCCACAACGCGGCGCTCTCGCATCCAAGCGCCAGCCGGATGCCGAACTCCGGCATCCGCTCGGCGATCGATCGCGCCGTCACGCCCGCGACTCCGAGCGCGCCAAGAACCAGGCCGACAGACGCCAGGCCAAGCATGAGCGTGGTGCGGAAGCGCTGCGGCGCGAGCGAATCAGCGAGAAACGTTTCGAGCGGCTGAATGCGATCGAGCGCCAGTGTCGAATCAGCCGACGCCACTACGCTGCGCACGGCCGAAGCCACATCGAGCGAGTTGCCGGCCGTCCTGATGACGAGCGCGATCGGGAAATTCGTATTGCTCGTCTGCGCCCACGGCGCGTACAACGTGGGCTCCGGCGGCTGAAGCAGGTCCACGTCGCTCACGTCGCCAACGACTCCGACGACGGTCAGCCACTTGGTGCCGCGGCGCATCCTGCGGCCAATCGGATCGACGCTGCCCCAATAGCGGCGCGCAAACGACTCACTCACGACGGCGACGGGCAGTGCGTCCACGTCGTCCGCTCGGGTGAACGTGCGGCCCTCGACTTCGCGGATGCGCATCGCCCGGAAGTAGCCCGGGCTCACGCGCCGCCACTCCACGGTGTGCGGCGCGCCGGTCGGCGTCGGCCGGTTCTCGATTTCGACCATCGTTTGATACGTGAAGCCGGGGTTGAACTGGTTCTGTGTCGAGGCGGCAGCCAGCACGCCCGGAATGCGGGCGACATCGTCGAGAATCCGCGCGACGACCGCGACGCGATCGGGAGCATTGGTGTAACGCGAGGGCGGCAACCGAAGTTGTGCCGTCAGCATCCGCGTGGCGTCGAAGCCTGGCGCCGTGGCCGACGTCCGCACGAGCGCCCGCACGAGCAGCCCGCCGGACACGAGCAGCGCGACCGACAGCGCAATCTGAACCGCCAGCAATCCCGTTCGCCAGCGCTGCCGCTGTCTGGTGCCCGTGGCGCGCGCTGAAGCAGCGCTCGAGGCTGCGGATGACTCCGCCGCGTACATCGCCGGGACGACGCCCGCCACAGCCGATGCCAGCCCCGCGCATCCGAATGCATACAATGCCACGCGCCAGTCCATTCCCACATCGCCAAGCACGGCGGTCGTTGCGGGCGCAATCCTGAGGAGCGTCGGAAGCATCCAGGTTCCAAGCACGATCGCGCAACCGGCGCCGGCGAAGTTGATGACGGCGAGTTCGACGAGCACCAGGCGTGCAACGTCCCAGCGCGTGGCGCCCATCGCCCGCCTCAGCGCGATCTCTCCCTGACGCGACGTCACATTCGCCAGCGTCAGGCTGGCCATGTTGGACGAGGCCATCAGCATGAGTGCCGTGACGGCCAGGAACAGGATGGCCAGAGGCGCCTTGAAATTTCCGTATTGCCACTCGCGAAAGCCGATCACGCCGCCCGAGAACCCCTGGTGCGTCCGCGGAAGCTCCTTTGCGAGATCGCCGATGATGCGACCGATTTCCGCGTCGGCCTGGGCGATCGTCGCGCCGCCGGCGAGTTCCGCGACCGGCACGATGTAGGTTCGACTGTCGTCAACGGCGGAGGTCGTGATGCCGAGCGGTGTCCAGAGATCCGCTTCCACGAACTGCGGAGGAAACGATCTCGGCATGACGCCGAGAATCGTGTACGGCTCGGCGTCCAGTGAAACGACGCGGCCAACGACGGTCGGATCGCTGCCGAACTGGCGGCGCCAGAAAGCATGGCTCAGCACCACGACGCGGTCCTTCCGCGTGTCCTCGGCTTCGTCGAAGGCCCGGCCGAACGCCGCCGGCGCTGTCGCCAGGTGCAGCAGCTCGGCGCTGACCGCCGCGGTCCGCACCACGAGCGGATCGTCACCGGTGCCGAGAACCCGGTCCTGTTGCGTCAGGCCGGAAATGTGCGTGAGCGTACGGCTGCGCTCGCGAAAGCGCACGAGATCGATCGCGTGAAGCGGATTCCGATATTTGGGATCCGACAAGCCGGGCGGCATGGTGTAGATGGTGACCGTCCGCTCACCGCTCTTGAGTCCGATCGGACGGAACAGCGTCGCGCTGATCGCGGCGAAGAGCGTCGCGTTGACGCCGATGACCAGCGCCAGCGTGCTGATGCCCGCGAGCGTGTAGGCAGGACGGCGTCTGAGCCCGCGCACGGCCTGACGCAGGTCGAACATGAGTCGTTCGAGCATTGGAACCCTCGTGACTCCAGCATACGAACCCGGCCGCCATGCACCCAGCGCATTGTCTGCATCAAGAAGATGAGCAGCGCGAATTTGGTAATTTAGTAATCTGGTGATTTGGTAACTGATGTTGAATTGCAATCACCCAATCAATTACCAGATTACCAAATTACCAAATTACTAAATTCAACCGTCAGAGCACGCGAATCAGATCCGAGCGCGTGATGATGAAGGTCTTCTCGGTCTTGAAGTCACGAATGAGGACCGCCGGACTCTCCGGCGTGACCATCGTCGAGAGGAGCTCGACGGGTGTCGAGACGTCCACGAATGGAAACGCCGGCTGCATGATCGATTCGACCGGTTGGGTCTTGACCTTCGGATTCTTGACGAGCTCGTCGTAGAGGTGCATTTCGTTCAGGGAGCCGACCAGGCGGCGGTCCCGGGTAATGGAGATCTGCGAGAAGTCGTGCTCGCTCATGAGCGTCAGCGCATGCTCGACCGGCTCGTTCGCTTCGATCGACTGCAGTTCGCCTGACAACCGCGCGGCGACGAGGTCGCGCGCCGTCATCCCGGTCCTCTCGAGGAAGCCCTTCTCGCGCATCCAGTCGTCGTTGAACATCTTTCCGAGGTAGCGCGACCCGTGGTCGTGGAAGATCACGACGATGACGTCATCGTCTTTGAAGTGGTCCTTCAGCTGGAGCAGCCCCGCCATCGCGGAACCGGCCGAGTTGCCGGCGAAGATGCCTTCCTCGCGGGCGATGCGCCGCGTCATCAGCGCGGCGTCCTTATCGGTCACCTTCTCGAAATGATCGACGACGTCGAAGTCCACGTTCTTCGGGAGAAAATCCTCGCCGATGCCCTCGGTGATGTATGGATAGATCTCGTTCTTGTCGAAGACACCGGTTTCCTTGTACTTCTTGAACACCGACCCGTAGGTGTCGATGCCCCAGACCTTGATCGCCTTGTTCCGCTCCTTGAGGTAGCGGCCGACACCGGAAATCGTGCCGCCGGTCCCGACGCCGACGACGAGATGAGTGACCTTGCCGCCGGTCTGCTCCCAGATTTCCGGTGCCGTCTGCTCGTAGTGCGCGCGCGCGTTGGACAGATTGTCGGTACTGATTGGCCTTCCAGGAATTCGGAACCTCGCGCTCCAGACGGGACGACACCGAGTAATACGAGCGAGGATCTTCGGGGTCCACGTTGGTCGGGCAGACGATCACCTCTGCGCCGAACGCCTTGAGCGCGTCCACTTTCTCCTTCGATTGCTTGTCCGTCGTCGTGAAAATGCACTTGTAGCCTTTCACGACCGCGGCAATGGCGAGGCCCATGCCGGTGTTGCCCGACGTCCCTTCGATGATCGTGCCGCCCGGCTTCAGAAGGCCCGCACGCTCCGCGTCCTCGATCATCTTGACGGCCATCCGGTCCTTGATCGAATTGCCGGGATTGAAGGTCTCGACCTTGGCCAGCACGGTGCCCTTCACGATGCCGTGCGTGATGCGATTGATGCGCACCATCGGCGTGTTGCCGATGGCTTCGAGGATGTTGGCGCGAACGTTCTTCACACGAGGAGTTTATACTGACCTGTGCCTCGACTCATTGACGCGCCCACGGTCGTCAAGGCCGCGGGGACCACACCCAAGCACATCGAAGAATTCGCCGGCCGCGTGAACTCGGGTCACACCGGTGTCAGCGTGGCGCGCATGCAGTCGCCGTCGGGCTGGCAGGAGCCGGGCCAGCGGCCGGAGTTCGAGGAGATCACGGTCGTGCTGCGCGGGATGGTCCGCGTCGAGTACACCGGCGGCGTGCTCGACGTCCACGCCGGGCAGGCGGTCGTGACCGCGCCAGGGGAGTGGGTGCGCTACAGCACGCCCGGACCCGAGGGCGCTGAATACATCGCGGTCTGTCTGCCCGCGTTTTCGCCCGCCACGGTGCATCGGGACGATTAGCGCGGATGGTGACGCAGGGCCACTTCGATGGCGAGCGCTTCTTCAATCCGACTCGCGCCAACGGACAGCCGGTCAGTGCCGTCCCCCGGATGCTCGCGCAGTCGCGCGCGCGGTGGCCGGCGCGCGTGCCGGTGGACGCCCGACGGCCTCCATCGCTCGACGGTGCGAGCGCCGTCGTCACGTTCATCGGCCACTCGACGTTCCTGATCCAGACGCCGTTCGGCAACATCCTGACCGATCCGGTGTACTCGGAGCGTGCGAGCCCCGTCTCGTTCGCCGGACCGCGGCGGGTGCGCGAGCCGGCCGTGGAATTCGACGATCTGCCGCCGATTGCGGTCGTCCTGCTCAGCCACAATCATTACGACCACTGCGACGTCCGCACGCTCCGCGCGATCGAATCGCGCTGGCGTCCACTCGTGGTCACGCCCATTGGAAACGCCCGGCTGCTCAGGTCGCTGCGGATACGCCGGATTGAAGAACTCGACTGGTGGCATGACGCGGCGGAGTCACCCGTTCCGATCACACTGACACCCGCGCAGCATTTCTCCGCGCGCACGCCGTTCGACCGCAATCGCGCACTGTGGGGCGGCTTCGTCGTGAAGAGCGACGGCCGTCAGATCTTCTTTGCCGGCGACAGCGGCTACGCGCCGCACTTCAAGGACGTGCGCACGCGGCTCGGCCGGGTCGATCTCGCGCTCCTCCCCATCGGCGCCTACGAACCGCGCTGGTTCATGCGCGACATTCACATGAACCCGGCAGAGGCGGTCCAGGCCCATCTCGACCTCGACGCGCAGCAAAGCGTCGGCATGCACTTCGGCACGTTTCAGCTGACGCTCGAGGGGATCGAGGATCCGCTGATGGCGCTCGACGCGGCCCGACAGGCCAACGGCGTCGCATCCGCCGTCTTTCGCGCGCCGGATTTCGGTGAATCGTTCGTCCTGGGTTAGCGTTTGTGCATTCTCTCGAGCGCTGAGACTTGAGAGTTGCCCAAGTCCGAGCCGTTAACGCCCGCCCGACACGTCGATGAAGCTGCCCGTGGTGTAGGACGCTTCGTCCGACAGAAGCCAGAGGATCGCGCGGGCGACTTCGTCGACGTTTCCTCCGCGCGCCATCGGCAGGGTCGGACCGAGGCGATCCACGCGCCCGGGCTCCCCGCCGCTCACGTGAATGTCGGTATAGATGATTCCGGCACGCACGGCGTTCACACGGATACCTTCACCCGCCACTTCTTTCGCGAGGCCCACGGTCAACGTATCAAGCGCGCCCTTGGACGCCGCGTAGTCCACGTACTCCCCCGGCGCGCCGAGTACCGCCGCGCGCGATGAGACGTTCACGATCGCGCCGCCCGCCCCGCCGTACTTCGTGGACATCCGCTTCACGGCTTCACGCGCGCAGATGAACGCACCGGTGACGTTGGTCGCGAAAATCCTGGAGAGGCGTGCCGCGTCGACCTGATCCACGCGCCCCTGACGTTCGAGAATGCCCGCGTTGTTGACGAGCGCGGTCAGCCGGCCGAGTTGCTGGTCGACGGCGGCAAACACGCGGACGACGTCCGCTTCGACGGCGACGTCGGCCTGGACGGCGATCGCTCGCCTGCCCTGGCCGTGAATGTCCGAGACAACGGCGTCCGCCGCGGCGCGGTTCGCACGGTAGTTGACGCAGACGTCATAGCCGCGCGCAGCCGCCAAGCGGGCGGTTGCGGCGCCGATGCCGCGCCCGCCACCGGTGACGAGCAGCACCATGTGCTATTGCGCTTTGGCCAGTTCGGCGAACGGGACGATCGCGCCGTGCAGCGAGACCACCCGGTCCACGCGCAGCTTGCGCTGGCTGATGTTGTCGCGAAGGTTGGCGGCGTACGGCTGCACCGATGCCCCCGGACTGTACGCATCCACTTCGACGAGCAGGCGCTCCTTGGGCAGATACGCCATCAGGAGCGTGTCCCCGTGCGGGCTGCCGGCAATGTGGTACAGCTCGACGCGCGTCGCCGCGTCCTTCAGCACGAGTTCCTCGTCGACCGGTACGATCTTCACCGGCTTCGGGTTCCTGGCCAGCGCGTCCGGAGCGATCGTATGCGCTCGGACCGCGGCATCCTGGAAGAACGCCGCGTTGGCCTTGTGCGTGATGACGGTCAGTCCCTCGGAAATCGCGGCTCGAATGCCGCCGGAGTGATCGAAGTGGTGATGCGTGTTGACCACTTCGGTCAGCGGCTTGTCCGGACGCAGCGACCGCGCTTTCGCGATGACGGCGAGCGAGCGCGTGTCGTTCTGCGGCGCTTCGATCAGCGTGAGATGATCGGCGAACTCGACGACCACGCTGTTGTGCGACTGGCCGGCCAGGAACCAGACGCCTTTGGCGATCTCTTCCGACGTGACGTTCGCGGGCGCCGGTCCCGTAATGGCCGCGGCTGATGCCGCCGCGGCCGGCGCGGTGAGATCCCCGGCGTCGGCGTCAACGGACTGCTTGCCGACGCGGATTTCTGCCGTGGCGTACTTGTCTGTCTTCGTCGTCAGGCGCTTCGGGAGCTTCAATCCACCGACGTCTTCGTAGTCGGCGAACGCGGTTTCGATCGCCACGTCTCCAAGGTTCGTGTTGTCGGTCATCGACACGACGCGCGTCGGCAGATGCGTCGTGGCATCCGCCGCCAGCGTGAACTTGAGCCCGCTCGACGTGGCCACATCGACGACGCGTTCGTTGCCGGCCGTCCTCGGGTTGGTCAACTGCGTCGCGGGGTCGAGTGCCGCGCGCACGATCGTGACGGGGTGATGGAAGATCTCGGCACGGCGATCGCGCGCAACGGCGTTGGACACCCGCGTCGCGCGTCCGTCCGGCGCAACGTTGTACGCCACCTCGCCGTCCACGCCAAGGACCTGTTTCTGCGGCTGCTGACCCTGAAAGAACGCGAAATCGGGCGTTCGCGTCTGTTCGGTGCGGGCACGTGAATTGGCGACATCGATCGCGCGCTTGTAGCCGCTCAGCACGAAATGCTGTCCCGACGATTCCATCGTCATGTCCTGACCCAGATTCCCGTTGGTCCCCTCGCCTTCGACGACGATCGTCTTCACCGCGAGAATCCGGTCGCGGCCGCCTAGCGCCGTGGCCGCGTCCTCGACGATCTGACGCTCCGGAGGCGGCGGCGTGCATCCGCCGGCGATTGCCGCGGCAAGACCGGCAGCCACCCATGCGCGGCGCCGAATACACGATGTTGGCGGCGGGTTCGTCTGCATCATGGGCCCGGAATGTAGCACCTTTCCGCGTCGAAGAACCCGCTCGAATAGGGAGGAGGAACGCTCGGCTGAAGCCTTCGCGCTCCGTTTTAGGACCGCGCGAGGGCGTCCAGCTTCTTGATCTCCTCGTCGTAGACGCCCTGTAGGAAGCGCTTCGACAGGAATCGTTCGATCTTTCCGGCGAGACCCGGCCGGCTGACGAGATCGCTCGTGATCGTCACGCGCGATCCGCCTTGCGCCGGATCGATGGTGAACGTCGTCTTCGAGTCGTTGTCGCGATCCTTCTCGATCAGCACACGTCCCGGTTCAGGCTCGAGCACCTCGTGGCGAAAGCTCAGCGTTCGGCCGAACGCCTTCATCTGAAAGGAGATCTGTGTGCCGGCGCCGCGTCCGCCCTGCTCGACGACCAGGTTGCGGAACTGGGGTGGAAGGATTCGCGGGTGCCCATGGTGGTAGTCGGAGAGGATGTCGTAGATGCGTGACGGCGGCGCATTGACGTGAGCCGTTCTCGTGACCTGATAGCGATTCTGTGCGTCCATCGTCATTCCGTACGACGCGGTTTCGCGGCACGAAGATCCGTGCGCGCCCAGTCCCAGCCTTCCAGGCCCCGCGCGTTCACCGCCTTGACCGAGACAACGGTGCCGGGCGCCAGCGGACCCGGCACCACCGCCTCCGCGGTCGTCGTGACGAGACGATGCTCGAGAGGCGATCCGGGCGGACCGTAGGCAACGATGTACGACGCGACGCCTTTTTCGGGACTGGGCGTCCACGTGAGCGAGACGCCGGTGCCGCTCGGCGTCGCCTTGAGGTTCGTCAGCCGCGAAGGGCTTGATGCCATCAGCATGATGCTGGCGATCGTCGCCTTGCTCGTCTCGGCGATGAGCTGGTGGTTCTCGTTTTCGAGCAGGTCCGAGGCCTGGTGATAGTACGGGCTCCCGAGCACGGGATATGAACCGATGCCGCCGATGATGTCGCCGTACACCTCGAAGAACGACATCGCGTCCGTGCCCTTCCAGTAGAGCGCGTCGTAGGTAATCAACTTTGTGAACATGATCGCCGCGGCGTGCTGGATGTCGCGGATGCCGGGATTGGAGTATCGGATCGTGTTGTCCAGCCGGGCGTCATTCGCCCAGCCGATCATGTCGTTGTTCAGCACGCCCGCAACGTGCACGTGGTTCTCCACCGCGCGGCGAACGAACTCGCGGCTGCCCAGAAGTCCGGCTTCTTCTCCGGTCATCGACGCAAACACGACGGTCGCCGGCAACGGATGGCCGGCGAGCACACGCGCGGCCTCGAGCAGCGCAGCCGTTCCCGACGTGTCGTCGTCCGCACCAGGCCCCGATTCGACCGAATCGTAGTGGCTGCTGATCACATAGACGAGATCCGGATTGACGGTCCCCCGCAGCGTGGCGACGACGTTCGCGGTGCGCCCGCCAAGTGCGTTCTGGGGCTCGAACCATTGATACGCGGGCTCGTAGCCGAATGACTTGTAGGTGTCGTAGAGGAACTGCGAGGCGGCGCGGTTGCCCGGCTTCGAGATGTTCTTTGAATCGAAGTCGAACAGGGCCTTCTCGTATCCGAAGATGCGCTCGACAGTCACACGCGAGAGCACCTGGCGGACGTCCGCGCCGATCGCCTTGAACGCCTGCGTCCCCGCCGCCCGCAGCGCCGTCTCGCTTTTCAGTTCGGCGCGGAGCCGCGCGAGCACGTCGGGCTTCGTGACCTTGCGCATGAGATCGATCAGATACACGCCGCGCTCGGGCGAAACCGTGTCGCCGTCGCGCTCGGCGCCGACGAGCATCCGCGTGCCTTCGGGACTGGCGGCCCACTGATACTCCGGCGCGATCGTGCGAACGGTGTTGTTGTGAAACAGACGCGTCCGCACCGGCGTGCCCTCGGACTGATCCGGCAGGCTGGACGGGTCGGCCACATTCGTGGCGCTGATCGTGTAGGAGCGCGAGCCTTCAGGCGAGCGGCCCGGATCCTTCACCGTCGATTCCCCGCTCAGATCATAGAGGTACGAACGTCGATGACGTGGTTCGCCGACCATGCCGATGAGGTGCGTGCCGTCGATGAACTGCGGCAGGACGTCGTGCTGGATCTCGCGAGTCACTCGACGCTCGCGCGTCAACGCCGACCCGGCAACATCGGCGACGAAAATTTCCCAATCGTCGCGCGGCATCATCTGCCAGGCGACGCGACCGCCGTCGGACGATAACGCCGGCGCGTCGATCCGCGACGTCGTGCGCTTCACGGGCACCTGCATGCCCGTTGTCGGGCCCACCATCAAGCTGTACTCCGCCCCGTCTCGCGCCACGAACGCGAGCGTCCGGCCATCAGCCGAGAGCGCGGGTGCGGTCCCGGAGACGACCGAGACCCGCTTCGATCGCAGGTCGACGATCGCGAACGTTGACGGCGCGCGAGACGTTCGTGGTACCGCGGGAAGGGGTACTGGCGCGTCGTCATCATCTTCCATGACGGGACGGCGCAGCGGACTCTGGCCCGGGATCACATAGACGAGCGCAGCTCCGCTCGAATCGACGAGCGGGGCGGACTTCAGACCTCCTGCGTCCACCGCCAGCGCCGGACCATCGGAGGTTTCGGAAATCGAGTAGATGTCGGTCCGCGTGTCGTTGCCTTCGCGCGTCCCGAGGAACAAGAGCGTCCGATCGTCCCCGCCGTAGGTGAGGGCGGTTTTCAGCATCACGGGTGTCGGAAGCTCGATCTCGTGACCGCTCGCCAGATCGCGCGACACGATGACCGAATCGCGCGCGATCAGCCACGTGAGCATTTGAACCTTGGCGCTTCGCTTGCGATCGGTCAGCGTCGCCGTGGCGATCGCCTCGGAGGCGTTGCGAACGGCTTCGGTGTCGTTGATCCGGAGATACGCGACCTTCGAGCTGTCGCGCGTGAAGGTCGCCGACACTCCGCCGAGGTCCGCGACGAGGGCGCGTCGATCGTCGTTGGTCACGATCCGCGTCCGGCGCGACGTCTCCAGACCGGTTTCGTAGACGATGTACCGACCGTCGGGACTGAAGCGTCCGCGACGACCGTCGGGCGTGAGTTCGACGGTCCGGTACAGCTCGCCCGTCACCTGCGCGATGCGCTCGGTGAACGCATCGCCGCCCGGACCGTTCAGGAGCTGGATGTAGCCGTTCAGCGCGGTGACATAGTCGCCACGCTGCCACGCGTCGTTCGAGGAGTCGAGGGAGGGACCGGCGGCGGCCAGAACCGTCATGGCAAGCCACGAAGACACGAAGACTCGAAGCGTACAAAACCTTCTTCTTCGTGCCTTCGTGGCCCTGATCATTTGAGTCTTCGTGGCTCTGTTCTCCGTGTCTCGACGCGTTCTACTTGCACACGAAGTTCGCCTCTTCATCCGTACCGCCGGATCCCTTGTATTCGGCTTTCTGCGGATACGCACAGAGCGGACGGCTGCGCGTGGCGGCGCCGTTCGTCATCTTGCGCGCGACGATACGCTGCGGCGTTTTGCCGTTCTCGACCCAGTCGGCGATCGCCGTCGGCCAGTCGGCGTTATCGGGTCCGGCACCGCCACCGCAGTGCAGCACGCCGGGCAGCAGGAACGTGCGGAAGTAGTCGCTCGCGTGAGAATCACGGGCGTACACCTGTTCGTGGTACTGGATGCTCGCCAGCGGCGTCAGCGCAGCATCCGCCCAGCCGTGCCAGAGAATCAACTTCCCGCCCCTGGACTTGAATGCGTCCAGATTCGGATCGGTCGCGTTCAGATAGCTCGCCGCGAGCACCGTGTCCTGCTTCCAGTGCTTGAGGTCGTACTTACTGTAATCCCATGTGGGATCGTTGAAGACCAGATACCGGAAGATGCCGGTGCCGAACGCAAATCGAAGGCTTGGGCCGCCCATGCCAGCCGGCGTCGAGCCACCTGTGATCCACAGTGGCCATCCCGCGTTTTGCCCCTCTCCGCCGTACGGTTGACCGGGATAGATCTGCTCTTCGCCGATTGTGATCGGACCGTAGATCGATTTGAGCGCATTGAGCTGCTTCGGTGTCAGCTGCAGACTGTCGACGTTGAACTTGCAGCGGCGCGGGTCCTCCATCACGCCATCCTTGACGCCGTCGGCTGCATCACAGGCCTCGACGATCTTGCCTTCGACCATTTTCAGCTCGTCCGTCGTGAACATGGGCGTCAGCGCGGCTGGATCAGGAAACGCGGCCTGCATGTTGCGCACCATCTGCGCCGCAATCGCCGTCCAGTTGAACGCGGGCGCGCCGGCGACGATGCCGTCGAAATCCTCGGGGAAGCGCTGTGCCTCCATGAACGCCTGGCCGCCTCCGCGAGAGCACCCGGCGAAGTAGTTCTTCGTCGCGGAAGATCCGTAGTAGCCCGCGATGATCGCCTTCGCGGTCGCCGCCGTGCGATGAATCGCCAGATAGCCGAAGTTGACCTTGCGCTCGAGGTTGTTGAGCGCCCAGCTCGCGTCGGTCAGACCGCCCTGATGTCCGGTGTCGGTGCCGACTGTCGCGTAGCCGGCGTTGACCGTCGCGGCCGAGGAATTCTGCACGCTGCCGACAAAACCTCCGCCGCCGCCCATGAAGAACTTCCCGTTCCACTGATCCGGCAGGAGGAGCGAGAACTTGATCTCCGTCCCGATGACGCCGTTGACGCGGCAGTGCGCAGCCTGGATGGCGCCAGTCGTTGCGGCCGGGACGCTGACCGCTTCCGTCACCTTGACGTCGGGCAGCTTCAGCATCATCAAATGAGAGCATTCCGCGTGGCCGGCTGCCTGGGCGTTCATTCCTTCTGCAGACGCGCGATCTGCCGCAGCCAGACTGCCGAGCGGCGCAGCAGCGCCGACGAAGATCACCGCGACCGCTGTCCCGACGACGATACGTCGCTTCATGCTGGTCTCTCCTCGATGGACATGATAGACGAGACCTCGCCGGCCCGGATGGCGCGGTGTGACGGAATCAGCCCGCCCTGGGCCGCGGCCAGCCCGATTACGTTTTCCGGCGTCCAGCCCCTCGCCCGTAATTCGCGGACGCCCGTGTCGCCGTCGGACTTGCTAATTTTCTGGGTGGCCGATTTCATCAGCAGCGGATGGTGCAGGAAACGCGCCGGGTCACCGCGCCCCAGCATCCGCGCGAGCGCGATCTGGCGGCCTGTGGATTCGAGCAGGTCGTCGCCGCGGACGACGAGCGTGACGCCCTGATCGAAATCGTCGACCGCCACGGCGAACTGATACGTCCAGTTACCGTCGCGATCGCGAATCATGAGGTCGCCGCACTGCTCTGACGGACGCTGCTCCTGCGGACCGTGACGGAGATCCACGAAGCGTTCGACGGTCGGATCCAGTCGGACGCGCAGGCTCATCCCCGGGCCGTCGGCGAGATCGCGATCGCGACAGGTGCCCGGATAGCGACGTTCGGATGCCGCTCGGCTGAAGCCTCGCGATCCATGCACCTCTTGCGCCTCTTGAACCTCTCGTCTCGAACATGAGCACACATACACGAGCCCCTGCGCGCGGAGTCTGTCGAGTGCGCGCTCATACACGACCCCTCGCTCGCTCTGCCGCACCGCCGGTCCGTCAGTGACGAAACCCAGCCACGCCAGGTCTTCGTGGATCGCGTGTTCGTAGATCCTTCGGCTCCGTTGGGCATCGTGATCCTCGATGCGCAAGAGCACGCGCGATTCCCGCTCGGCTGAAGCCTTCGCGCTCCTCTGAGTTGAGGCCGTCGCGCTCCTGTTCGACGAAGCCCGTGCGAGGAGATCCGTCACACCCCACACGTAGATCGCGTTCAGGACATGTCCCAGATGGAGATACCCGGTGGGCGCTGGTGCGTATCTTGATATGATGGCGCGCATCATGAGGCGAATTATTCTGATCGCAGTCGTGTGTCTCGCGGGCTGGCGTGTCAGTCTCCTCGGACAGGACAGGGCCCACAACAAGCCGGGCGAGTGGACGACCTACGGCGGCGACCTGGCGAGCACTCGCTATTCTCCCCTCGATCAGATCAACAGGGACAACTTCAGCAAGCTCGAGATCGCCTGGCGCTTCAAGACCGATGCGCTCGGGCCACGTCCGGAATTCAATCTTCAGACGACGCCACTCATGGTGGACGGCATCGTCTACGCCACCGCCGGCACGCGGCGCGCCGTCGTCGCGCTCGATGGCGCGACCGGCGAGCTGATCTGGATGCACAGTGAGAACGAAGGCCAGCGTGGCGATTCGGCGCCGCGCCAGCTTTCCGGGCGCGGCCTCGCGTACTGGACCGATGGGCGCGAGTCGCGCATCGTCTACGTCACGCCGGGTTACCAGATGGTTGCGCTCGATGCGAAGACCGGCATACCGGTCCAGGGCTTCGGCATCAAGGGGCTCGTCGATCTGAAAAAGGACGACGACCAGCCGATGGATCCGGTCACGGGCGAGATCGGATTGCACGCGACACCTGTCATTGCCAAGGACGTCATCGTCGTCGGCGCGGCGCACCTGCCGGGCGGCGCGCCCAAGAGCCGCATCCACGAAAAAGGATTCATTCGCGGATATGACGCCCGCACGGGCAAGCGCCTGTGGATCTTCCACACGATCCCGCTCGCCGGCGAATTCGGCAACGACACGTGGGAGAAGGACTCGTGGTCGTACACGGGGAACGCCGGCGTGTGGGCACAGATGACCGTCGACGAAGAGACGGATACGCTCTTTCTGCCGGTGGAGCTGCCGACCGGTGACTATTACGGCGGTCACCGCCCGGGCAACGGGTTGTTCGGTGAAAGCCTTGTCGCGCTCGATCTCAAAACCGGCAAGCGCAAGTGGCACTATCAGCTGGTCCACCACGGGATCTGGGACATGGACATTCCCTGCGCGCCGATCCTGATGGATCTCACTGTCGATGGTCGTGCAATCAAGGCGATCGGACAGCCGACCAAACAAGGATGGATCTATACGTTCGATCGGACTACGGGAAAGCCGGTGTGGCCGATCGAAGAGCGGCCGGTCGAGAAGGGCACCGTGCCGAGCGAGTGGTACGCGCCCACGCAGCCGTTCGTCACCAAGCCGCCGGCCTACGATCGTCAAGGCGTGTCGCTCGACGATTTGATCGACTTCACACCCGAGCTGAAAGCCGAGGGCGCGAAGATCGCGTCCCGCTACAAGCTCGGTCCCATCTTCACGCCGCCGGTCGTCAGCCAGTGGCCCGGTCCGCTCGCGACGCTGATGCTGCCGGCGGCAACCGGCGGCGCCAACTGGGAGGGCGGGGCGTTCGATCCTGAGACGAAGATGTTCTACATCTTCACCAACACAGCCATCACGCCGCTCGGCCTGACGAAACCGGAAACGTCAAAGTCGGATTTCGACTGGGTGCAAGGCACGGCGCGCGATCCCAACGCAGCGCCCAGCACGAGCGCGGGCCGCGGCGCGCCGCCGGCAGGCGCGACGAACGCGAGCGGTCGCGGAGCGTCGACGGCTCCGGCGTTAACGGAGGCCGGCTCTCCCGTACCAGCGGGCGCTGCGCCGGCACAGGGCGGCCGCGGAGGCGGCGGCGAAGGCGGTCCCAATCTCTCCGTGCAGGGCTTGCCTCTCGTCAAACCGCCGTACGGTCGGATCACGGCGCTCGATATGAACAAGGGCACCCTGGCCTGGCAGATCGCGCATGGCGACACGCCCGACAACATCAAGAACAATCCCGCGCTGAAGGGTCTGACGATTCCGCGCACCGGGCGGCAGGGCCGCATCGGCGTGCTGGTGACCAAGACGCTGCTGATCGCCGGCGAGGGCGGTTTCGCCACGCAAGCAAACGGACAGCGTGGCGCCCTACTGCGCGCGTACGACAAGGCAACGGGTGCGGACATTGGTGCCGTCTACATGCCGGCCCCGCAGACCGGCTCGCCCATGACGTATTCGCTGAACGGCAAGCAATACGTTGTTGTCGCCGTCAGCGGCGGAAGCTACGCGGGCGAACTGCTCGCATTCAAACTTCCGTAGATTCGATTGCTGGATCTGGAGCGCAATGCCTTCAGGCGAGCGCAGTTGTCTTCATCTTGTAACGTGAGATGTGACAACTGTTCACACCGCTTTTTCTAAGAATAACGGCCGCTTATCAAGCGCTTACAAGGGAGGAACAGACTCCTATGAATCGATTGAGAGTCGTGGTGTCCGCGCTGGCTGCAACCGCATTCTTGATGCTGCTGCCGACCGTCGCGCGTGCCCAAAGCGCGATCGGCGGCACCGTCAAGGATACGACCGGCGCCGTCATGCCGGGGTCACGGTGGAAGCCGCGAGCCCCGCACTGATCGAGAAATCCAAAACCGTCGTCACCGACGCGGAAGGCAACTACAAGATCGTCGACCTCCGGCCTGGCACCTACACGCTCACGTTCACGCTCGAAGGCTTCAGCACCGTGAAGCGCGAAGGTCTCGAACTTCCCTCGAACTTCACGATGACGATCAACAGCGAGCTGAAGGTCGGCGCACTCGAAGAGGCGCTCACCGTCACAGGCGCGTCACCTGTCGTCGACGTCCAGAGCAACGTGAAAACACAAGTGCTTTCGCGCGACGTCCTCGACGCCGTCTTGAGCGCGAAGACGATTCAGAGCCTCGGTCAGCTCGTCGTCGGGGTCACGCTCTCGTCGCCGGACGTCGGCGGCTCGCGCGCCATGCAACAGACCTACTTCGTCGTCCACGGCGTCGGCGCCGCCGGTGCGAATGTCACGGTCGACGGCATGCTGACCAACGGCACCATGGGCGACGGCGCCGTGCAGGCCTATCACAACGAAGCGATGATCCAGGAAGCGGTGTACCTCACCGCGGGCGGCACCGCCGAAACACTCGTCGGCGGACTGACGATGAACCTGGTACCGAAGGACGGGGGCAACCGGTTCATGGGCGCGTTGAGGTACGCGAAGCCGCCGGCCAGCTGGCAGGGTGACAACCTGACGCCGCGGCTGCAGGCGCTTGGCGTCACCGCCGTGGACAAGATCTCGAACTTCTACGAGTTCAACGTCGAACAGGGCGGTCCCATCGTCAAGGACAGGGTGTGGTTCTTCGCCGCCCTGCGCAACGCGCACTACGACAAGCCCATTGCCAACACGTACGTCGTGCCGAAGAACGTTCCGTTTCCGGTCGGATTCCAGCAGTGTTCCACTGGTGCGGTCAGCTGCGATCAGGGTGTCTCGGACGAGAAGATGACGAACCCGGTCGCGCGATTCACCTGGCAGGCGTCGCCGAAGAACAAGCTCTCCGTGTACATGGACCGCGCGATGCGGCTGCGCGGGCATGCGATGGCCAGCCTGACCGATCCCGATACGGCGTCCGTGGTCTGGCACACGCCGACCTTCGCGACCGGCGCGGCGAAGTGGACGTCGCCGCTGACGTCCAAGGTCCTCGTGGAAGCTGGTCTCTCGTTCAACCGTGAGCGGTACGACAACGTCTATCAGCCTGGCATCGCCAAGGACTACAACAGCGCGGCCTGGTTCGCCGGCGCGCGCAAGTTCGACAACAGCACCGGTCAGCTTTACAACGCCTCGTCCGCTCAGCTCGGCAACTACCCCGACAAGTACAACGTGATGGGTGCCGTCTCGTACGTCACCGGATCGCACAGCATCAAAGTCGGTTTCCTCGATTCGTGGGGACCATATCTGCGATGGAACTCTGCCAACGCAGACCTCTATCAGAATTATCAGAATTCATCGCCTGTCACGGTGACGGTATTGAACACGCCGCTGCAGACTGGTGAGTACCTCGACGCGAACATGGGCGTCTACGCGCAGGATGCCTGGCGCCTGAACAAGTTCACGATCAATTACGGCGTGCGGTACGACTACCTCCGGCAGCACGTCATCGGCGAGCCGGCGCAAACCGGGCGCTTCGAGAATTCAGTGGCGTACGACGACATCTACCTGCCGGACTGGAACAGCTGGTCGCCTCGCGTCGCCGTGGTGTACGACGTTCGCGGCAACGGAAAGACGGCCGTTCGCTTCGGCTTCAACAAGTACATGACCGGCGCGACGACGGGTTTCGCACAGATTTACAACCCGACGGCGCTGACGACGTTGAACCTGGCGTGGACGGACTTGAACAGCAACGACATCGCTGAAGGCGCACGGGGCTGCGTATACAAGACGACGAACTGCGAAATCGACTTCACGACGCTTCCAGCGAACTTCGGTGTTCGAGCGCTGTCCACGTTCGATCCGAATCTGGCACGGCCCTATCAGCTCTCGTACAACCTCGGCGTCCAGCACGAACTGCTACGAGGGACGTCACTGACCGTCGAGTGGTTCCACAGCGATTTCAAGAACCTCATCGAGCGCAACAACGTATTGCGGACCGCGGCCGACTACACGTTGTTAACGTGGCGAGCCCGATCGACGGATCGTCGGTTCCGTACTACAACATCAGCACGGCGAAGAAGAACGCCGTGCAGAATGTGGACAGCAATGACCCGAATCTGCAGCGTTGGTACAACGGGGTCGAGATCAACCTGAGCGCCAGGCTTCCTGGTGGGGCACGTATCTTCGGCGGCACGTCGACGGAGAAGATCATCACGAACAGCTGCAGCGCAGCGAGCACCGATCCCAATCTGTTGCTCTACTGCGACGGCGGCAAGAACAACATCCCCTGGGTGACCAACGTCAAGCTGGCGGGCACGTATCCGCTGCCGTGGTACGGCATCTCCGTCAACGCCGCGTATCAAGGCCTGGCCGGTCAGGTGCTCGGCACCGCGCCCCTGCAGTACGGCGTGTTCACGGCGGGGACGGGGTTCACGACACCCAACGGAGTCAGCACGTACTACTTCCTGACTCCGACGACAACGTACGCCGCCAACTGCCAGGGTGCCTGCAAACCCGGCGCAGTGGTCGTTCCTGGTTTGAACGTCGCATCGGTCAATCTGCCGATCGCTGCGCCGGGCACGGAATTCACGCCGAGACTGAACCAGGTCGATCTGGGCGCGTCGAAGACGTTCAAGTTCGATCGCGTCAGCCTCATGCCGAAGATCGACGTCTTCAACCTGCTGAACTCCGACGACTACACGGCAGTTGCGAGCACGCAGTACGCCGCGAAAACGTACGGTCAGCCGAGCGTCATCCTCCAGGGCAGGCTCATTCGCCTCGGTGTTGACATGAAGTGGTAAACGTGAACTCAAAGCGCGCGCCGGTCGTCAAAGCCAAGATGACGATTCGGCGCGCGGTTTTGCTTGTACTGGCCTCTCTCGCCTGTTCGCTGACGGTCACCGCCCAGAATCGAACGGCGCCGACACGCACCGAGATCGCGCCGGGCATTCATCTCTTTCAGACGGCGCCCTACGGCGACGTCGGCCTCGACGGCAACTCGATTGCGGTTCTGTCGAACGACGGCGTCCTGGTATTCGATTCCAACGGGACGCCTGCGGCATCCGCCGCGGTTCTCGCCGACATCCGCAAGCTGACCGACAGGCCGGTCCGCTACGTCGTCAACTCACACTGGCACTGGGATCATTGGTACGGGACCGAAACGTACGTGAAGGCCTTTCCCGACGTCCGGATCGTCACCCACGAGAAGAACCGCGCGATGATGATCGGGCCCGCCATTGAATTCAACCGGCCGGGCCTCGAATCGCAGCTGCCCGGCTACATTCAGAACCTCGAGAAGCGCGCGGCGTCTGATCCGAAGCTGGAGTCACTGCTCGAAGCGGACCGGTTTTTCCTCGACCAGAAGAAGAACGTCCGGTTCGCGTTCCCGAACGTGACGTTCAGCGATCGGCTGACGCTCGACATGGGTGACCGGCACATCGAGGTGCTCAACTTCGGTCGAGGCGTCACGCCAGGCGACACGCTCGTCTACCTGCCGCGGGAGAAGGTCCTGCTGCTTGGCGACCTCATCGTCAACCCGATCACGTTCGCGTTGAGCGGCTACCCGACCGAATGGCTGAAGGTGCTCGAGCGCGTGGACGCGCTGGACGCGACAACCATCGTCACCGGTCACGGTCCGGCGTTTCACGACAAGCAGCTCCTGCACGCAACGATGGACGTCTTTCGCGTCCTCCTGAGAGAAGGCAAAGCTGCCAAGGGCCGGGGGCTGACCGCGGATCAGGCGAAGGAGGCGATCATGCCGTCGCTCCACGATTTGATGGTGCAGATCACCGGCGATGATCCCGACCGGAATGCGGCGTTCAAGCAGCAGCTCGTGGACTGGTATCTGCACCGCGTGTTCGAGGAGCTCGACGGTCCGCTCAGCGACGCGATCGGCCCGATCCCGATGACCTAGGGGCGCGAGGGTTCAGCCGAGCGAAGCTCCACGGAAGGAGCGCGAGGCTTCAGCCGAGCGTATCCGTCGCGCGTAGACGGGGATCTCTGAACGCGGCCTCCGTCGGTGCGCAGGGAGACTTTCCGCTGTCCTGGACGCAGACGATCGGCCGCGGACGGAGCTACTACAACGCGCTCGGCCACTTCGACACGACCTGGCGGGATCCGCGCTTCCAGAATCAAATGGCCGCCGCCGTGCGATGGACGGCCGGGCGATGAGGGACGCTCGGCTGAAGCCTCGCGGTCTCACTTCGCGCTTTTGACCGGCGCTCCGATCCACCACGTCACGCCGCCCAGGTCGACGCCCGCGACGCGATGGCCGTACGGCTTGTCTTCCGGCACGGATTCCGACGTGCCGCCTGCCGCCAGCGCCCGCCGATACGTCCCGTCCACATCGTCCACCCACAGATAGAGTGCGGACGTACGCGGCTGCCAGGCTCCCCCGGCCTGTCCCAGCATGATCAGCGAATCGCCGATCTTCATTTCGGCATGCCCGACGGAGCCATCGGGATTTCGTTGACACATTTGCTCCGTCGCGCCAAACGCAGCGGTCATGAACGCGATCAGGGCGTTGGCGTCGGGGACGACGAGGTAAGGCGTCGCGGCCGGATAGGAATCTTTGGAAATTGTCATGCCGACATGGTGGCAGATCCGCTATGCCCTGGCTTGTATAAATCTGACTTCACCCCGCACTCCACACTCCACACTCCGCAATCCGCAATCCGCAATCCGCATTGTTCAGTACCCGATGGGCGCCAGGCGAGCCTCGATGTCGCGGCGATGCGGCTCCTCCCATGGCGGCAGCTTCAATGCCCGGCCGAGATCGGCGAGGGGCTCGTCGACCGAAAACCCTGGCTGCAAGGTGGCCAGCTCGAACAGCACGCCGCCTGGCTCGCGAAAATAGATGGACTTGAAATAGCAGCGGTCACGGACTTCCGTCACCTTGAGCCCACGCGCGATGAGGGCGTCGCGCAGGCGCAGCTGCTCGGCGTCCGATTCGACGGCCATCGCGACGTGATGGACGGTGCCGAGGCCGTTCACCATCGCCGGCGCGCTCGCATCGTGTGCCACGTCGATGACGTGCCCGGGGGTGTCGCCACCGATGCCCACGCGGATCCGGCGTCCGCTCTCGCCGAGCACACGACAGCCGAGGAGATCCGTCATCAGGTCGACCGTCGGCTTCGGCTCGCGCACGAGGAGCGTCACGCTGTGCAACCCTCTCACGGCCGTCTCCTCGTCGAAACGGTCTGGAACCCACGGCATGCGCGTGTCCCGGTCGGTGGCGACGAGCTCGAACACGAGGCCGGACCGATCGGAAAAACGGACGGCCGGCTCCCCGAATCTCGGTTCGACGTCCGTGACCGCCATGCCTCGCGCCGAGAGGTGCGCGCGCCAGAACTGCAATGCGCCGTTCGGCACCGACAGTGACGTGACGGTCACCTGCCCCGCGCCTTTCGATCCGATCGGGACGCCATGCCCTTTGTAAGGGAACGTCGTCCAGATGGTGCCTGGCGTCCCGCGCTCGTCGCCGTAATAGAAGTGGTAGACGAAATGATTGTCGAAATTGACGGTCTTCTTGACGAGCCGCAGGCCGAGCCCGCCGCGCGAGAAGTCGAGGTCGTCCTGTGCGTCGTCGACGGTCGCGGTGACGTGGTGCAGACCGAGAACGGGCATCGGCTATTTTATGCCGACGACCATCGAATCCGGACCGACGAGATGCTCGACGCGCGCGCTCGAAAAGCCGGCGCGCTTCATCCAGCCCATGCAGTCCGCGCCCGTGTAGTCGAATCCGCCGGGCGTCTCAATCAGCATGTTGAGGCTCATCATGAGCCCGAACGCATTCTGCTTCCGTTCATCGTCGATGATCGATTCGTAGACGATGAAGGCGCCGCCGGCGGGAAGCGCATCGAACGCCTTCTGTACGAGCATCATCTTCTCCTTCAGATCCCAGTCGTGAAGGATGTGGCCCATCATCACGACGTCGGCCGAAGGAATCGGATCGGTGAAGAAGCTGCCGGCCTTGAACGTGAGTCGTCCGGGCAGGCGATTGTGTTCCACGTAGTCCTCGAAAATCGGTCCGACCTCGGGCAGATCGAACCCGGTTCCGGTCAGATGCGGATGCGCCAGTGCCACTTGTACGGCGAGGTCGCCCTGCGCTGTGCCGACGTCCACGTACGTGCGATATGTCTGCCACGGAAACTTGGCGGCGATGGCCAGGTTCGCGCCGCGGCTGATGCCGGTCATCGCCTGGAGAAAGCCGCGCAGCCGCGCCGGGTCCGCGTACAGGGCGGCGAACATCGACGGCCCGCCGGTCTTGACTTCGTTCTGCGGTTGTCCCGTGCGCAACGCCTCCGTCAGGTGACCCCAGAACGGATACAGACGGAGATTCGCCATCTCCAGGATACCGCCGACGTACGACGGCTTGCGCTTGTCGAGAAACAGGTCGGATGCCGGCGTATTGACGTATTTGCCGTCGATACGCTGCAGGAATCCGAGCGCCACGAGGGTGTCCAGAAAGTCCCGCGCCGATCGCGGATGGAGTCCCAGCCGTCCCTGCAGGTCGTCGAGCGTGCCGGGATGCTGGGCGAGCAGCGTGAACGTTTCCATTTCGACGGCACTCAAAAGCACCTTCGCCGGCCAGAATGCCAGCCCCGTTTGAAGAATATGCTCGGGGGTCGGGTGCTTCGTATCGGTAGCGGTCATGTCGGCGGCCTCGTCTTCTCTACTTTTCTACTTCTCTACTTTTTCAATGTTCGTTCCACGTAGGCTTTCATCGTCTGCAGGGTTGCGTGCGCGCACCAGAGATCCTCGACCTCGCGATCGACCGTCTCCCGATTGGCCGCGATACGCGCCATCGCGGACGCGCGGAACTGGCGCTTGGTCAGCACGAACGCACTCAGCGGGCGGGCGGCCAGCGCCTCCGCGGCCTTCACGGCTTCGGCGAGCATCGCGTCGGGACCAACGACGGCATCGACCAGTCCTGCCGCGAGCGCTTCTTCAGGCAACAGCGTTCTGCCCGTGAAGATCAGATCCCGAAGACGGCCTGCGCAGGCACTCTGCACCGTTTCGAACGCCACCGTGGGAAATGCCACGCCGACGAGCAGCTCCGGCACGCCAATCCGTGCGGTCCCGGCGGCCATGACGCGATGGTCAGCCGCGCATGCGAGGACGCATCCGCCGGCAATCGCATGCCCGTTGACGGCCGCCACGACGGGCTTCGGGTAGTCGAAGAGCGTCTCGAAGACGCGGCGGAACGCCGGCAGAAACGTGCGGACATACGCGGCTCCGCCGTCAACGACCCGCAACAGGTCCACGCCCGCCGAGAACATCCGGCCCTCACCGACGATGACCAGTCCCGCAACGGCCGGGTCGCGCGCCTCCTCGAGTCGACGACCGAGCGCCTCACAGAACTCGACGTCGATGGCGTTCGCCTTCCCGTGCCTGATCTCGAGCACCGCAAGCCGCCCGCGTATGACGAGATCGATCATCGCTGCATCTCCAGGCTCCGTGCTCCTCAGGGCTTCCGCTTCCAGCCGAGGCCGACCATGTGCGCCGACACACCGACGATCGATGGCTCGCGCTCGAGGACGCGTGCGGCCCTGAGCACTTCCGCGCGGCGGAGCGGGTCGGCCCAGCGCTCGCCGAAGTCCGACATCAACCAGCCCGGGCCCTCGACCCCCAGCACGCGGGGATCGTCGAACGCCGCGTCGACCAGCTCGTCACGCAGGTCGTCCGGCCGGTGGAAGTAGGCGGTCGTGAAATACGTCGTGTTGTCGCCGTCATTGCGATGCTGTCCGTCCAGAAGATCGCGGTCACGGATGGCCACGAACCGTGGGTCGAGCGTCAGCTCGCGCGCGAGGCCGTCGAGTGTCGAAGCGCAGCGGGAAATCGCCGCGACGGCGACGAGGCCGTCCTCTCGAAGTACACGCCGCGCCTCCGAAAGGGCCGCCACGCGATCGGCCCGGCGAGTCAGATGGTACAGCGGGCCCATGACGAGCACCGCATCCGCCGACTCGTCTTCGTCCGGCAGCTCACGCGCATCCGACACGGAAAATTTGGTCACCGGCCGCGCGGCTTTCGCGCTTCGTTGCCGCGCTTCGTGCACGAGCCTCTCCGACGTGTCCACAAGGTGAACGTCATAGCCCGTGTCGGCGAGCCACAGCGAATAGACGCCCGCCGCGCCGCCGACATCGACGATTCGCGCCGGCGGAGCCGGCAGGTGGCGCAACAGAATCTCTTTCGTCCGCTCGAACTCGAGTTCCCCGGGGCCGGCCGCGAGCCGCGACTCCTCCTGGAACCGATCGTAGTAGCGGCTGACCGAGGCGCTGTCCTGTTCGGCGAGCGCACGATCGACGATCGCCGTGACGAAGTCGCTTTTGGCCGACGCATACGCCTCGCGCGACTCGGCGTCGTCACCGACGAATCGTACGGCCAGATCGCGCTTGAACGCTTCGTATTCGCGCGCCGACTCCGGATGCGCGCGCAGGTAGTCGCGGAACGCGAGCGGCCGGCGCGCCTCATCCGATTCGGCCTGCACCACGTGGACGTGGTGGCTGTGCGGCCAGCTGGCCGGGCGATGAAAGAAGGGGGCGAACGCATCGTCTTCGTGAGGCCGATGAACGTAGCCGCAAAGCGCGAGGGGGCGGCCGTAGGCCTCGATTGGCTTCAGCGACGCGACGGAAATCTGGATGTCGATGATCGGTTTGGCCGCGAGCCCGGGCACTGCGGTGGATCCGTGGTGATCGATGCGGAGCGCAAGAGAGCCGAGCGCGTGCGCGAGTCTGGCGCGCTCGTTCTCGAATTCCCCGGCCCAGCCCGGATCGTAGTCGTGAATCTCGATCATCGACGCGTCGCTACCAGTACGACCGCATCAACTCGGTCGCCCACGCCGGCTGCCGGACATCGCCGCGAGGGAGGAATTCGATGATGACCGGCTTGATGTCCACGACCGGCGTGCCATCCACCGCGTCGAGCCCGGCCACGCGAACAGTGCGGTTCCGAACGCCGAGGATGCGCACGATCGTCGCGCCGAGACGATTGGGGCGGTTCCGCCCGCGCTGCGCGAAGATGCCGACGCGGGGCCAGCTCGTGTTCCCACGCGGATGACGCGCGCCCATCACGACGTCCGCGTCTCCCACTCGATCCAGCACGAACAGAATCTCAGCGTGGGAGAAATCCGCGAGGCCGTCGAGCGCTTCAGCGGGAATGTGGTCGGCGAGCTCGATCGACGCCGCCACGCCGTCCCAGCCGTCGTCCTTCACGATCGACCGCTGACTGCGCACGAAGGCGACCGGACGAAGCGTCATGCTGTCGTTCACAGGACGCCGATGCTAACACGACGCGGCTAATAGGTCGGCCAGACACCTGGCGTCGCCAGTTCCACGGACCGGTTGTCCGGATCGCGAAAGTAGAGACTCGTGCCGCCTCGCTCCCACGCGACGCGGCTTTCGATCGACACCCCGAGCGCGGCGAGCCGTGATTCCCACCGACTGAGCTCGCCTGCGTCGATCGCAAATGCGAAGTGTCCAGGTCCTCCGGACGTGTGACCTGGAATCAGCCCGCCTGGCGTTTCGAGTGCTTCCGCGTTGCCGCGTTGAAACAGCAGCAGCAGCGTGCCGTCACCCACGTCGAGCACGACGAGCCGTTCGGTGTCGAGCATCGGCGTCACGCCGAGCAGCGTCGTGTAGAAAGCCGCCGTCGCCGGGAGGTCGTCGCAGTCGATCCCGGTTTCAAGAATGCGTCGAACGCGAGCCGTGGGCACTTCCGCGGGCATGCAGTGTCATCTCCATTCCGTACTTTGCGCGCAGGGTGATCACCGGCTGCAGCGCGACGCGGTGACTCGGAAGGTGCGCGAGCGACCAGCGCTGCGCGAACGTCGCGACGACCAGGACGAGCTCCATCCACGCGAACGATTCGCCGATACACTGCCGCGGCCCGCCGCCGAACGGAAAGTACGCGAATTTCGGCAGCGCCGCGCGAAACTCCGGCGTCCAGCGATCGGGATCGAACCGATCGGGTTCCCGGTAATGGCGCGGATCTCGCTGGACCACGTATTGACTCATCACGAAGATGGAGCGCGCCGGGGCGACGAACCCGCCGATCGGATAGTCCTCGAGCGCACGCCGGCCGATAATCCACGCCGGCGGGTAGAGCCGCATCGATTCGGTGACGATGCGCTCGACGAAACCGAGCGCGGGGATGTCCTCGACGGTCGGAAGCCGGCCGCCGAGCACTCGATCGACTTCATCGTGCAGACGACGCTCGACGTCCGGTGACTGGCTGAGGAGGTACCACGTCCACGTCAGCGCATTGGCCGTGGTTTCGTGGCCGGCGAGGAAGATCGTCATCGCCTCGTCGCGGACCTGCTGGTCGGTCATCCCCCGGTGCTGGTCCTCTTCGTCCTGCGCCAGCAGCAGCATGGACAGCAGATCGCCGCGATCGGCGATGGCCGCGCCCTCGGCTCGGCGTTCGGCAATCATCCGGTACATGATCTCGTCGAGCCGGGCGCGCGCCTTCCGCGCGCGCCGGAGCTGCGGAATCGGCATACGCTCGAGCACGTCGATGAACGGCAGCATCGCCGTCCAGAACGATTCCATGACGTCGGTGAGCGCGCGGCCGACGTCCGCGGCCTGCGATTCGACGTCGAGATCGAACAGCGTCTTGCCGGCGATTGTCAGCGTGAGCCGCATCATCTCCTGCGCGACGTCCAGCGTGGCGCCGTCGCGCCATTCGCGGGCCATCCGATCCGCGTAGGCCACCATCGTCCGGCCGTAGCCGGCGATGCGCTCGCGGTGAAACGCGGGCTGCATCAGCCGCCGCTGGCGCAGGTGATCGGCGCCTTCGCTCGTCAGGAGGCCGTTGCCGAGCAGCCGCTTCGCCCGATCGAGTCCGCGGCCCTTCATGAAGCTGCGGTTGTGCGTGACGAGGATGTCCTTGATCGTCGCCGGGTCGTTGACGAAGAACACCTGCTCGCCCGCCATCCGGTAGGACGCGAGGTCGCCGTAGGTACGCGCCAGGCTGGTGAAGAACGCGATCGGATCCGCGCCGGGGCGGTAAATGAGCTGACCGAGCGGGGAAAGCTTCGGTCCTGGCGGGAGCGCGACGGCGTGGGTCACGATCAGAAGTCTGACACGGCGCGGCCGCGCCGTCACGCGGCGGTGAATTTCACGCGGTGCGTGGAGGTTTCGCCGGCAATGAAGCGCAAGAGCCGCAAGCCCTCGGCTTCGAGCTCGTCCCGGAATCGTGCCGCGACCCGGTCGAACAGCTCGATTTCGAGCGTCGCGTCCTTTCCTTTCCTTGCGACGCGCCAGAATGCGCCGACGAAGCCGTCAACGAGGACCGGCGGTCGCCCCAGCTGCTTCATCACGCGATCGCGATGTGCGGGCGGGATGATGCGCGATCGGTCCGCATACGCCACGAGCACGTTGTCGTACTCGGGCAGAAAGCGGACCGGCGTCGATATGGGAGCACCCGAGATGGAGCCGCCCGGGATATCGAACAGTTCCCGGCCACGCCCGTCGCGGTACACGTGGAGTTGCGGACGCATGCGCTCGATGTCGCCTTTCAGTCCCGCCAGGCCCGACCACGCCTGCACGTCGGCGACGCTGGCCGGTCCGAACGCTCGCAGGTAGCGGACGATGACGTCGTCGGGCGTTGAGGAATTCGACAACGGACGGCCCAGCCAGGATTCAGCACTCGTCAAAATCGGAGGACAGCTCGCTCCCCAGAGGCCGCGCGGCGGAATCTGGACGAGCGCGACGTGGTCGCGTATCGCGTAGCCGAGCCGCATCGGATCGTGCCGTGGGAACTGTTTCCTCAGCAGCCGGCCGATCTCGACGTTGGTGCGCGGTTCGGCTTCGACAATCGCGCGCCCGGCCGCGATCATCCTGTTGAGCTTCGCCTGATCCACCTTCTTGTACGCCCGGGCGAGCAGTCGCTGGACGACGGGGCGAATGGCCAGACAGTCGTCCGCGGTCACGAGGTGCAGTGTGTTGCGCATCAGCGCGATGCGCACCGCCTGCTTGTCCGTGATCAGATCGGCAAGCTGCGCGTGACGGAATGCCGTCAGGCGCGACCACAGCCCGACGTACGGCGAGGTCGGCACCTGCGCCTGCATGCCGACCAGGTGTTCGAGCGTGTCGAGCACCGACGCACGCCGGCGTTTCAGCAGAAACTGCCGCGCCAGGAGCGTGCGATTCAGCGTGCGAGAGTCGAGGGTGGCCAATGCTGTGGCATGGCAGCAGGCGCTACCGGCCTTGCTGCCGGTTGATGCCGGCGTACAACGCCTCGCGGGTCTGTGGCGTGGCGACGAACAGGTCGTCCGGCATCTTCGACACGTTGCGCAGCATGTCGGCGTAGATCGTGTCCGCCTGGTAGAGATTGAGACCCAGCCCGGCCAGATACTGCAGCCGCAGATTTCGATCGCGATTGATGCTCGCGTCGCGCAGCCACGGCTCGAGGTCCGGTTTGCGGCCCGCATAGGTCGAGAACAAATCGACCGCGGAATTCATGCCGATCTCGCGGAGCGACTGGGCCATCCGTGCGTACTCCGGCCGCTGCAGCTTGGCCTGCACGGCATCCACGTCGATCGTGATCGGGTCGACCGTCCCCAGCAGGACCAGGTCGTAACCGCGACCCTCATTTGTGTTGCCCCACACGACGCCGTTCGGAAACACGTCGAGGAAAGTGGCGATTTCGCTCTTCACCGCAGCCGTGTTGCTCTCGTACAGCTGGACGAACAGCGTGACGGCGCCACCGGGATTCAGATGGCGCTTGACCTCTTCGAAGAACTCCTTCGTGTAGAGCATCGCCGCGCCCTTCACCCAGGGGTCCAGCGGATCCGACGTCACCGCATCGAACTTCTCGTTCGTCGTCTGCAGAAAGTTCCTGGCGTCGTCGATGTGAACGCGCACCTTGGGGTTGCGAACCACGTCGAAGTTGTGGGCGGCAAAATACGTGGAGACTACCCGCGGCACGAGCGGCTCGATTTCGGCAATCGTCTCGTGCTCGACGGCCGGATCGATCGAGACGGCGCCCGCGGTCACGCCCGCGCCGCAGCCGATGACGACGACGTTCGTCGGGTTGGGCGGAATAAGCGTCGTCAGATGTCCGAGCATGCGTTGAAGGCGCATGTCCTGGGGCTCGCTCGACGCCTGCACCTTGCCGGCGTTGTGATAGTTCAGCACGCCGTTTGACAGCTGCGACACCGCCACGGACGCGTTCAACCCTTCGCCTTTGTAGATGATGTCGGCCTGATTCAACCGGGTCGCGGCATACCGACCGTAGGCCACAAGGATCCCGGGAAGCTCGTGGACGCTTCGCGCGAGAAGTCCGGCGACGACCATGGCCCCGGCGAGCAGTGCCGTGCCGGCGAGGTTCCAGCCCTTGGGGTCCCCCGCGCCAGCTGGTGCGGCTGCGTAGGTCGGCTCGAGCAGCATCAGCGCCGAGATCGCCGACACCACGATCAGCACCTGTTCCGAGTGCGAACTCCCAATCCAGGGTACCAGCACGAAGCTGGTCGCGAGCGACCCCGCGATGGCGCCGACGGTGTTCGCCGCGTAGACACCGCCCGCCAGTCGAGCCGCATCCTGATCCGTGGACGCGACGGCCGCGAGCGCGATGGGAAAGCTCGCGCCCCAGAGAATCGCGCCGGGCAGCACGACCCAGAAGCAGCGCACGAGATCGAGCTGAAGCGTGTACCACGGCGAGCTCGAGATCGACGGGTTGATCGGCCAGTACGGGAGCGACTCGGTGTTCATGTACGCCGCCCACGCGATCGCCCCGCACAGGAGCAGCTGACACCAGCCGAGCGCCTGGCGCGAGGCCTCAGGCTTGCGCGCCATCGTCGCGCCCGCCGTGCTCCCGATCCCGAGGCCGACGAGAAACACCGCGAGAATCAGGGAGAAGGTGTAGACCGTCGCGCCGAAATGCAGCGACAGAATGCGTGTCCAGATGACCTCGGATCCGAGCGCGGTCAGACCGGACAATGCAATGGCGACGTACACCGTCGAATGGCCGCGGCCGCGGCGCGTACTGATCCACGCGTCGTCGACGACGTGACTGGTTCGTCCGGCCAGGAGAAGCGCGACGAGCGCAACCATGACGTTCAGCGCGACAGCGACGAGCGTCGCGACGAGCACGTCGTAGACGCGCAGCAGATAGAAGCCCGCGAGCAGACTGCCGACGACGCCGCCCGCGATGTTGCCGCCGTAGAAGAAGCCGAGCCAGGAAATGCCCTCCGGCGTCGCCTTCACCCAGCGCGAGATTGCCGGCAGCGTCGCGCCCATCAGCATCGTCGGCGGCAGGAGGCAGATGCCGGCGGCAAACGCACGAAGGATGATGCCGATGCTGCCAGTACCGGCCCACGCGGTGTACACGCCCCGGACGAGCGGCATGCCGACGAGAATCACCAGACCGAGCACGCCGATCCCGAGCTCCAGCAACGCGTACACCCGCATCGGGTGCTGACGCGGTGAAACGACCCGCGGCAGCAGCAGGCTGCCGAGGCACATGCCGCCCATGAACGTGCCGAGCAGGATGCCGAGCGAGACCGCCGACGATCCGATGACCATCTGCAGCAGCTGGAACCACACGATCTCGTACACGAGCGCGGCGCAACCGCTGCCGATGAAGAGCAAAAAAATCGCAGGAAGATACCGACGCGAGCTCATAAAGAAGGGCTGAGGGATTAGGGATAAGGGCTTAGATAAGGGCTCAGGGGGTAAGAGTAATGCAGGAATGCAAGAATGCAGAAATGCAGGAATGCAGGAATGCTAGAAAACGTGCCCTAAGCATTCATGCATTGCATTTGTGCATTCTTGCATTCTTGCATTTCGGCATTTCGGTCATGGCAGCACCGCAGTGATGTTGCGCTTCGGGACCTGCCCGACGGGGATGCGCGCGATTTCCTTGTGGGTTCCAATGTCCACGGCCGACACGGAATTCGAACCGGCGTTCGCCACGTAGATGCGCTTGCTGTCGGGAGTGAAGGTGAGCCAGTCCGGGTGATCGCCGACCTTGACGCCCGCGATGAACTTCAGATCCGGCATCGAGTACACGTAGACGTGGCTGTTCACCTTGCTGTTGACCCACAGCGTCTTGCCGTCCGGGGTGATGCCGATGCCGTGGGACGGCGAGCCCTGGAGCCCTTCGGTGTGGCGCTCGTTCGCTGGTATCTCGGGCAGCTTCACGCGATCGACGAGCTGCCGTGTCTTCCAGTCAACGGTGACGAAGCCGTGAAAGTCAGACAGCTGGACGAACATCCGTTTCGTTGATCCGTCCGCGTTGGTCTCGAAGCAGATCGGCCGCACGCCGGCCTCCATTGGAATCGTCCACACGATGTCCTCGGTCGCTGCGTCGATCACGTTGATCTTCTTGCCGATGATCGAACCTGCCACGACGTACTTTCCATCGGGCGTTACATAGGTGTTGTGGATGCCACCCTCGGTGCGGATGCTCTTCACGCGCGTCAATGTGGCGGTATCGATGACGTCGACAGCGCCCGCCCCCGCAACGATCGCGGCGTAGACGTGCCGGCCATCTTTTCCCATCGCGATGTTGTTCGGATGATTCGTGAGCGGGATCTTCTTGATGACCTTCAAAGTCTTCGCGTCCGCGACGTCGACCGTGGATTCTGCCTCATTGGTAATGTAGAAGCGGCTGCCGTCGGGTGCGACCGCGGCACCGTGGTTCACTTCGATGTCCTTGATCTCACCGACGACCGTGTTGGTCACCGGATCGATCAGCATCACGCTGTCGCCGGCGGCGTTGGTCTGGACGATGCGGACGGTCGCGGCCTGCAGCGCGGCACCGGCGGCAACGATGGCCGACACCGCCGTCACCATCGACAGGAGGACGAAAGGCTTGGTGCGCATACCCGGATACTTTAAGCTACGGGGCCATGTGGCTGATCCTCTTTTTCGTGTTCCAGGCCGCCGCGGGGGCGACACTGGATTTCGACGTGTTCAAGACCAGAGTGGAGCCGCTCCTGCTCGAAAAGCGGCCGGGCCACGCGCGCTGCTACGTGTGCCACTCGACCGGCACGGCGTTTCGTCTGCAAGCGCTCTCCCCTGGCGCCACGGCGTGGAGCGAGGAGCAGTCGCAGAAGAACTTCGAGGCGATCAAACGGTTCGTGCTGCCGGGCGTTCCGATGAAAAGCCGCCTGCTCACCATGCCGTTGGCCGAGGAAGCCGGTGGCGTCGCGTTCCATCCGGGTGGCAAGCACTGGCAGACCCAGAATGACGCGGAGTGGAAGGTCCTGGCGGACTGGGTGAACGGTACGCGGTGACGCCGTTCAGGTACTACCTGCGCGTCCGCTACATCGAGTGCGACGCGCAGAAGGTCGTGTTCAATTCGCGATACGGCGAGTACGTGGACGTCGGCGTCAACGAGTTCCTCCGCGCCGCCGGCGTGCTCGACCAGTTCGTCGCGGGCCATCTGGATTTTCAACTGGTCAAGCAGACCGTCGAGTGGAAGAGCCCCGCGCGTTACGACCAGGTGCTGGAGTTGTCGTTCACCGTGACGAAGCTCGGGCGCACGTCGTTCACAATCCAGGCCGCATTCCGCGTCGCAGGTGACGAGCGCGTACTCGCGACCGTCGAAACCGTCTACGTGCTGATGGACGGCCGAACGCTCACCAAGCTCGAGATGCCACCGGACATCCGCACGGCACTCGAGTCTGGCGCACACGGCAAGACCACGGACCATGCCGCGTACGCACGCGCCTGAGCGGATCGAGACCGAGCGCCTCATCCTTCGCAGGCCCACCGCCCGCGACGTCGTGGCGATCTTCGAGACCTACGCATCCGATCCCGACGTCACGCGCTGGGTCGGATGGCCGAGGCATGCGCGCCGGGACGAGACCCGCGCCTTTCTCGAATACTCGGACGCCGAGTGGCGGAAGTGGCCGGCCGGCCCGTACGTGGCGGTCCTGCGCGATTCGGGGGCGCTCATCGGCAGCACGGGCCTGGGCTTCGAAACGCCACAGCGCGCGGCGACGGGGTACGTCTTCGCGACGAGCGCGTGGGGCAAGGGCTATGCGACCGAAGCGCTCGGCGCCATGGTCCGGGTGGCCGCCGAATGCGGGGTCGTGCGCCTTTATGCCCTCTGCCACCACCTCCACCGCGCGTCGGCGCGCGTCCTCGAAAAAGGCGGATTCACGCTGGAGGGCACGCTGCGCCGCTATGCCGAGTTCCCCAATCTCGAGCCGGGCGTCCCGTGCGACGTGCTCTGCTACGCGATCGTTTTCGAAAACCTTCCTGGTACAGAGGGGAAAATGCGTTCATAATATGACAGCCGATTTGGCTAAGGCGCTCGCAGCCGAGCGTCCTTCACTCACATTGACAGGGAGACGACATGGCAAAGAAAGCAGCGAAGACCAAGCGGAAGCCGAATGCGGCCTTCATGAAACCGGTGCAGCCGAGCGCCGCGCTGGCAGAGGTCGTGGGCTCGAAGCCGCTGCCGCGGACCGAGGTCACCAAGAAGCTCTGGGCGTACATCAAGAAGAACAAGCTGCAGGACGCCAAGAACAGACGGATGATCAAGTCTGACGACACGCTCAAGGTAATCTTCGGCGGCAAGGGACAGGTCAACATGTTCGAGATGACCAAGCTGGTGGGCAAACACCTCAAGTAAGCACACGGCAGGACGTGCGGAAGTAAGGACCGCAATTCCTTACTTCCCTCACTCCTTCAGGTTTCGCGCACCCCTTGAACCTTTTGAACCCCTTGAACCGTCGTCAATTTCTCGCGTCACTGCCCGCGCTTGCGATCGGCCCGCACCTCCTCGCCCAACCCGGGACGGCGCCGCTCAAGATCCGCGGCATCAATCACGTCACGATCCGCGTGCCGGATCTCAAACGATCGGTGGATTTCTATCAGACGCTCTTCGGAGCGCCGATCGCCGCGAAACAGGGCACCACGACGATTTCGCTGCAGATCGGTTCCGGCCCGCAGGCTCTGGGCATTTCGGCCGCAGCGGCCGGGGCGCCCGCGACAATCGATCACTACTGCGTCGGCGTCGAGACCTTCGACGTCGATCGCGTGCTGAAAGTGCTCGCGGACCACGGCATCACGAAGGCGAACGAACGCGCACCGATGAAAGTCCTGGTCCGCGTGCGCGGTCCCGAAGCGGGCGGCGCGCCGGGTGGAACGCCGGAAGTCTACGTGACCGACGCCGACGGCCTCGTCGTCCAGTTGCAGGATCCCCGGTACTGCGGCGGCGCAGGTGCGCTCGGCAACGTCTGCTCGTCGATCGAGGCGGCCCCGAAGAAGGGACTCATCCCCCTCGCGGGTTGGAGTCACCTGACGGTGTTCGTGCCCGATGCGAAGAAGTCGAACGCCTTCTACCAGGATCTCTTCGGCATGGGCATCCGCTCGTACCAGGGACCGACGGCTCCGACGCTGGCCGCCGGCGGCGGCGTCGAGTTCCTGATGTACACGGGCGGCGGCGGTGGAAACGCCGGCGCGCCACCGCGTCCCGCGAGCATCAATCACTTCTGCCTGAACCTCGAGCGCTTCAACGTCGAGCAGATTCAGAAGGCGCTCGAAAGCGTAGGGATCAAGCCGCGCGAGACCCAGACGCCCGGGCCCGTGGGTCCGATGCGCCACTACGTCAGCATGCGCATGCCGAACCGTGGCGGCGCGCCCGAGGGAACGCCGGAACTCTACTTCACCGATCCCGACGGCCTGCTCGTGCAGCTGCAGGACGTGAAGTACTGCGGCGGCTCGGGCGTGCTCGGCGACGTCTGTCCGCCCGAGCGACTCTGACATCCCCCTCCGGCACGCCCGCGGGAAACCTCCACTTCAGGATCTGTCGGGGACATGCGCAGCTCCGTGAGCTGCGCGGATTTCTGGCCCTTCGTGTCGGTTTCCCGACTGTCGCATGTCGGCACGTTCCTCATCCCGCTGGCAGATGCGGCTCGTCAAGACGTGCTGTCCCTCCCGCACGATCGTCGCCTCAGCCCGAGTTGCGCCGTGTTGACGTGCCTGCACGGCGACACGGCGCCAATCGTATCTGGCACCGCTTGTGCCAAGGTCGAGCCGCTTCATTCACGTTGATTCGATGAGGCCGGCACAATCCTGCGGAACGGCATGTTCCAGACCCGGTCCTGCACGACGCTGAACTCGACGACACGGCTGCCGGCGTCACGTCTGAAAATCACCGTTCCGAGTGATGGCGCGCGGAACGCGTCGGCATAGAGCGGCGACAGCGCAATCGTCGTACCCGGACGTCGCCAGAGCACCAGGCGCTCGCCATCGACTCTGGCCGTCAGCTCGACCTCCGCGTCGTGGCTCGCGTAGGTGCCCGCGTACGCCTGCAATTCGGTCGTCGGCGGCGTGACGACGGCGACGCGCTCGAAATGATCGACGGTGCCGTACTCGTCGGTGACCGTCAACCTGCCGGTGGCGTCGAAGGCCCAGCGATCCGCGCCTCCGATGCTGTACGTCCGCGCTGACACCGCTGTCAGGGCGGGACCGTTGTCGATGCGAAGGCCCTGAGCGTCGTCCAGCGTGATCGTCCGCACGAGTCCCACGTCCACATGCCGGTACACGCCCGTCACGCTGCGCCGCTCGTCCAGAGTCGCGGAATACGCGGGCTTCGTCTCGACCTTCGGCGATGCGGGGAGATAGACATCCGCGACGTCGTGCGCCAGCTTCGTCGCGTTCGTCGCCACGTTGCAGAGGACCGCCACCGACAGCTCCTGATCCGGAAACCGCGTCAGGAACGCGCTGTAGCCGGCCGTCGATCCGCTGTGTGCGACCTCGCGCGCACCGTCATGACGCTCGATCATGAGCCCGAACGCGTAGCCATGCGCCCGGCCGTCGTTGAACCGTCCCGGCTGCTGCTGGAGCGCAACAAACGCAGCGTCGCCGACCACGGGCTTCGTGAAGTTCTCGTTCCACTTCAGCAGATCGCCGACAGTGGTCAGCAGCCCGCCGTTGCCGTAGACGTTTTCGAACGGCATGTCGGTTCGGAATTCGTCGCCCTGCTTGTCGTATGCGATCGCACGTCCCTTGACGATCCGGGTGTAGTCGTCTCGCCAGGACGTCTGAGTCATCCCCAGCGGCGCGAACAGACGCTCGTGAGTGAAATCCTGAAATGACTTCCCGCTGACGCGCTCGACGATGATCGCCGCGAGGTTGAAGCCGGTGTTGGTGTACGACCATCGCGTGCCGGGCGGGAAATTCAGCGACTCCTGGCGGCTGACGATCTCCAGCACGTTCGCGTGCGTGTGCACGCGGGTCCCGCGTGGCCAGCCGCCGATCGCGGCGACGCTGCCCCAATCGCGCAGACCGCTGGTGTGGTTCAGCATGTGGCGGATCGTGAGGAGCTTCCCATAGTCGGGCAACTCGGGAATGTACTTGCGAGCAGGATCGTCGATCGACAGCCTGCCGTCACGCGCGAGGAGAAGGATTGACGCCGCGGTGAACTGCTTCGACACGGAGCCGGCCTCGAAGATCGTGTCCTGCGTGATGCGCACGTCGTGTTCGAGGTCCGCCGATCCGTAGCCCTTCGTCAGCGCCGGCTTGCCGTGCTCGGCTACGCCGACGGCGCAGCCAGGTGTCGCCGGGTTGTATTTGGCGAAGACCGCGTCCACGCGGCCAGCGCGATCGACCGTCGCCACCTGGCCGGCCGTCAAGATGGGAATCAGCGCCAGCCCGATCGCGCACGCGCCCGCTCGACCGAAACCTCGCGCTCCCGTGAACTTCACCGCTCGGCTAAAGCCTCGCGCTCCGTCGTACTCCATGTGCACCCTCGCACCCCACCTCGTGAGCCCCTTGAACCTCTATTTCATCAACCACTTGACCCGGGTGTACGCGATTCGAAATCCGTGGCGTTCGGCGTTTCGCTGCGACCCGCTACCTGGCAGCGCGCCCATCATGGCGAGGTCGCAGCCGGCCGCCGCCGCGAATCGCAGCCGCGCATTCAAGAGGGCCAGCTGGGCTCCCTTTCGTCGAGCGGATGGAATCGGTACTGGCGCCGGCCAGAAGCGCGACGTGGCCGTGGATGAAGAGCCCGCCCGCCGCGACCGGACGTCCTTCGTCCCTGGCGAGGAAGCGATGCGCGCCGGCAACGTGGGCCTGCACGCGTCCAGCCTCGTGCAGGAAGTCGCCCAGGTTTGCCGCGTCGCTCCAGCCGTCAACGAAGGTTCGAGTCCAGACCCCATGCTCCACCGACTCGATGGGCTGGACCTGAATCGATGGAGTCCGCGCCTCGGGAACCGCTTCAACCGAAATCGGCTGATACAGGACGCTTGTGTACTCGATGGGATGATAGCCGCGATCCACGAGCAGCCTCACGAGCTCGTGGCCGGCGACGGGCGACGTTTCGTGCTGGACCGGGGCCCCGCGATCGTTGAAGAACGTCTCGAGCGCCTCCATGTGTTCAGCCGACGGCGTGTCGAACAACCCCAGGCCGAACGATTGCGTCAGCGGCGACTGGACGCCGTCGAACATCGCGTACGCGCCAGCCGCCTCCATCCAGCACGCGCCGGAGTCAGGCGAAAGCCGCGCACGTGCGTCGACGAACAGCTTGTTAGCGGTGCCCTCGGTGCGCTCGAGGCGGCGCGCCAACGCCAAATCGGAGAGCGGAAAGGACGGGGCGTGAGTCAGAGGGCCTTGTATTGCGGATTGCGGATTGCGGATTAGAGGAAGAGGCAGGAAGGACGATTTTCGGCCTTCCTACCTCCGTTTTCAGTTCCTCATTCCTAATTCCTAATTCCTAATTCCTAATTTCGCGATCACTACACTCCCGCGGCCGTGCTTCTCATTTTCTGCGGGAAGATCTCCTTGAACGCCTTCATGAACCGGTCCATTTCGTCCGCCGTGCCGATCGACACGCGCATATGCGTCGTCATCGGCGGGAACGGACGGCCCACCATCACCTTCTTGGTCCTGAACTCCTCGATGACGGGCTGGATCTCGCGGCCGATCGACACCATGAAGAAGTTGGTCTCGGACGGAATCGTCTGGTAACCGTAGGCCTCGAGCTCGCTCGCCGTCTTCTTGCGGAGCGCGATGACCTTGGCCTTCACCTCGGCCTGCGACGCCGTGTCCTTGAGCGATGCCACGCCGCCCCACTTCACGAGCGCGTTGATGCTCTGCATGCTGTACGGCCGCATCTCGGCGATCATCTTCGCCGGCGCGACGGCATAGCCGAGGCGCATCCCGGCGAGCGCGGCGATCTTCGAGAACGTCCGGGCAATGACTACCGGACGGCCTTCGATGACGTACGGAACTGAGGTGGCGTACTTCGAGTCGTCCACGAAGTGGTGATACGCCTCGTCGATGAGCACGGGCATGCCCTGCGGCAGGCCGTCGAGCAATTCCTTGACCTCGTCCTTGGTGACGATGACGCCCGTCGGATTGTTGGGGTTGCACAGATATACCAGTCCGATTTCCTTGGCGCGCGCGTTCGCGGTCTTGATGAACGCGCTCATATCCTGCCGGTGATCCTTCGTGAGCTGCAGCAGGATGGCCGAAGTCTTGATGCTGGTCGCGTGCTGATAGACCGAGCTGTACGACGGCTCGACGCCGAGGACTTTCTTGCCGCCAAGCAGGTACGTCGTCCCGACGACGTCGAGGATTTCGCCGGAGCCCGCGCCGAGCAGGACATTTTCCGGCTTCACGCCGTGGTGCTTCGCGATCTCGCCGACGAGGTTGCCGTCCGGGTACCCGTACCGGTTCGAGTACTTCCAGGCCTTGTTCATCGCGTTCATCACCGATTCAGGCGGACCCCAGCAGTTCTCGTTGCTCGACAGATGCGCGAACGAATCCCAGTCGTCCGTGCTGGCCATCTGGCGCGCGCGGTTGGCGGCGCTCGGCGCGGCCTGCTGGCCGAACAGGTCCACTTCCGGTCCGACTCCGAGATACCCGACCGCGGCGGCCACGCCGCCCATGAATCTCCGGCGGGAAACACTCATGACTCCTCCTTCAACTCCCAAGTTGCAGCATTTTAGCGCGGGCGGCGCTTGCGCGCGTAAATCCTTTTGACTGTCGAGACGACGGGCCGCGGGCCGCTTTTCGGCGGCGCCGGCTTGCCGGCTTCCTTCCTGGCAGCGCGCAGAAATGCACGGATTTCGGGGCGCCCCAGGTCATCGGTCGAGCGGACGGTCAGATGACGGATCTGGTTACCGGTCCCGAGCAGCAGCCCGTCAGGATCCGGCAGCACGACGCCTTCGTTGAACCCCAGATTGACGTGCCGCGAGTAGACCGCGATGTGAACGATGCCGTCCTTCAGCCGATCGCTCGTGCCATAGCCGATCGCGACGGCGCTGTACGCGTCGTAGATGTTCTCGTGACATGGCGCCAGCTCGTCGAGGACGATTTCACGCAGCGCGAGCGCGAGCGTTCGAACCGACGGGTCGTACGGCTTCAGAAACCGCGTGAGCGCGCGAGGAACGCGCGCCTTCATTTCTTGTAGACGTCGGTCTCGACGTACGCGGCACGCGCCGAGCTCTTGTTTTCGATCGAGTGCGGCGTGTCCTTGCCGATCTGGAACGACTCGCCCTGATGACGTTCGATGACCTGATCGCCCCGATGCTCCGTCGCGACGCCCTCGACCACGTACATCACCGAGGGTCGATCGTTATGATTGTGCACCGGAATGATCCCGCCGGGCGGCAGCGTGACGAGGCGCGACCGCAAGCCGCGACCCTGGAACCCCAGTTCAGGTCCCAGGTCGACGTCCGCGAGCGGCGTCCACGTTACGCCCGTCCGATTCGGCGGCTGCGCCATCGCGTACGCAAATGCGCCTGCGACGAAGCCGATGAGAGCCAACGCGATCACGCTCGGCTGAAGCCTCGCGCTCCATCCACTCCCGTGCCGCATCATTTCACTCCCAGATTCTCGTACACCTTGACGTTCGCGGTCGAGGTGCCGATGCACACGAGATCCATGCGCTTGTCGCCGTTGAAGTCAGCCGCCGCGCAGCCGGCGCCAGCCATCCCGCCTTCGTCGATGGCGCGCTTCGTCCACGTCGCGCCATCTTTCGACGCCTGATAGAGCATCAGGCTCTTGGCGCCGCCGCGCTGCCCGACGACGAACTCGTCACGCCCGTCGTTGTCGATGTCGACGGCCACGATCGTGTGTCCATCGGTGATGCCGTCATCGATCTGCTGGCGCGACCACGTCGTGCCGGACTCCTTGTAGACGACGATTTCGTTGCCGTGCCAGGGTTCGATGGTCCCGATGATCCGCTGCGAACCGAGCCTGGCGAGCGCGGTATCGCTCGTCCCGCTCTTCGGCCATTCCTGCGAATCGCCCTTCGTCACGTTGGTCGTGGTCCACTTGCCGTCGGCGAAGCGATGAAGATGAATGCCCATGAAGCCGGCGCTCAGAAACGCCTGGCCCCTGACGCCTGGCCACTGCACGGGCTCGAGCCCGTGGATGAGCCCGGTGAATGCGTCGGTCACGACTTCGCGCTTGAAGTCCGGTGGTCGGTAGTACGCGATGGACACGGGGGCCTTGTAGTCGGGCGCCACCGAATCCGCCCCGATGAGCGGCGCATTGACGAGCCACTTCTTTCCCGACCCGTCGGCGTCCACCCAGCGCAGACGGTGCGACGTCGTGAGCCGGTCGATCTCCCTGATCGTCCACGGCGCTGTGACGTCCGCGCCGTGCGTGAGGATCGAGATGATGCCGGCGCTGTTCTTGGGGTTCGTGCTGAATCCCTGCGCGAGTGCAAGTTCCGGGATGCCGTCGCCGTCGATGTCGTACGCGGCCAGGTTGATCATCCCCGTCAGACCGCCGGCGATGACGTGGCGCTCCCAGCCCGGATTCTGATACCAGACGAGCTCGGGCATACCCGACGCGAGCGCGATGATGTCGGGCTTCCCGTCCTTGTTCAGATCCGCCACGACCACCTGATAGCCGCCGCGAAGGCCGGTGCCGATCTCGTGCGCGGAGAACTGGGCGGTGTTTCCGGGGCCGGTCGATGACTGGGCGGCCAATATCGACGCAGCGCCCAACACGGAGGCCACGGCGAGAGCGGTGATCAGTTTCATGGGCCGATTCTAGCCACGAAGACACGAAGAACGAAATCCCCGGAGCGCGAGGCTTCAGCCGGGCGCTGGGCCGAGGAGCGCGAGGCTTCAGCCGAGCGATGCGGCTCCGTCAATGCGCGAGGCGATTCAACGCGTCCCCCGTCAGCCTGAAGATCCGCCACTCCTTCATCATCTCCGCGCCGAGCTTTTCATAGAAACCAATCGCGGGCTCGTTCCAGTCGAGGACGGACCACTCGAACCGGCCGCAGTTGCGATCAATCGCGATTCGAGCGAGCTCGGTCAACAGCCGCCGACCGAGACCAAGGCCTCGGAACTCTGGCTTGACGAACAGATCCTCCAGATAGAGACCGCGTCGTCCCACGAAGGTCGAGAAGTTGTGGAAGAACAGCGCGAACCCGGCCGGCCGATCGTCCGCGTAGGCAATGAGGACCTCGGCCTGCGGCTGCGGACCGAACAACACCTCGCGCAGGCCGTCCTCCGTCGCGACGACCTGGTCCGACATCCGCTCGTACTCGGCCAGGTCGCGGATCATCTGCAGAATCAGCGGCACATCACGATCGCTCGCTGAAACAACCTTCACGGCTCTCGTCTCGCTCATCGCAACTCTCAACTCTCACGTGTGAAGTCTCAAGAGAATTCAGAATTCCTAATGCTGAATTCCTGATTTCGCGATCACTTCTTCTCAGTCTGAAACGAGCCAGGCTTCTGGCCGTTCGCGGATTTCTCGATGAGCGTGGCCAGCCGTCGCAGCCGCGTTTCCTCCTGCTTGGCGCTCGTCACCCAGTACGTCGCCAGACGTTTATAGTAGTCGCCCTGTGCAGTGAAGAACGCCCACGCTTTCGCGTTTGCGCGGAAGGGCTTGAGGTACGCCGGCGGGAACTCTGCGGCCTTGCGCTCGAACGAATACACGCCGGTCTTCTTTTCGTCGCGCGCCGCGAACGCTTTCAGTCCATTCTCGAGCATCCGGCCTTCCGCGGTCAGCAGGGCGACCCGTTTCGTGTTGACCAGGCTCCAGATGCTCCCGTTTCGCCGCGGCGTGAAGCGGATCGAGTAGCTCTCCTCGTCGATACGCCGCCGGATGCCGTCGATCCAGCCGGCGCACAGCGCTTCGTCGACGGATTCCGGCCAGGTGATGCTCGGCTTGCCGGACGACTTCTTGTAGAAGCCGACGAGCAGTTCGTCGACGCGCAGGTGATTCTTCGAAAGCCACGCGCGGAAGTCGGCGGGCGTTTTAAAGAAGCGTGGCTTTGGCATCGGGTTGTCGCTCGGCTGAAGCCTCGCGCTCCTCGTGTCCAGGCCAGGGCCTCGCGCTCCGCTATGCCTGCTGAAGCCTCCGCGCTCCTCTTGAGAAGCGCGATCTGGCCGCCGTGGTACGTGCCGTGTTCGATGACGCCGTGCAGCAGGTTCGAGCGCGAGTACTCCAGGCCCGCGATTTTCTCGTGCAGCACGCCATCGTCCAGATGACGGACAGCGTGTGCGAGCGACCGATGCGAGTCGCGCAGGCGTTGCAGCGCCTCATCCCACGCAGCCTGATCAGTCGCGCCAACCGGCGGCCAGTCTTCGTCGGGTTTCGGATCGCCGACATTCTCGCCGCGGAGGCGCGCAGACGCGATCTCGGCCCAGGCCGTCACGTGCAGCACGAGCTCCCAGATGCTGTGCGCGCCGGCAATCGGCCGCGCAGCCGCCAGCTCGGGCGTGACGTCCTTCAACAGGTCGTCGAGCGCCGGCCCGTGCCACATCGGCCCGGTCACCGTTCGTTTGATATGGTTGGCGAGGACAACCGTTTCCATCGTTTGCTCGTCTATCACGAAAGCATATGCTGAACCTGAAGTTCGCGATCCGCACCCTTTTCAAGACCCCCTTCGTGACGACGGTCGCCATCGCCTCGCTGGCGCTCGGCATTGGTGCCAACGCGGCGATCTTCTCGCTGTTCAACCAGATCCTGCTGCGGCCTTTGCCGGTGCCCGAGCCGGACCGCCTCGTCAACATAGGCGCGCCGGGTCCCAAACCTGGATCGAATTCCAGCGGACAGCAGGGCGACAACCAGTGGGTGTTCAGCTATCCCCTGTTCCGCGATCTGGAAAAGGTCCAGACGTCGTTCACGGGGCTCGCCGCTCACGTCTCGTTTGGCGCCAACCTGGCGGCCCGCGGCCAGACGGAGAGCGTTGACGGATTGCTCGTCTCGGGCAATTACTTCCCCGTCGTCGGCATCAGGCCGGCAATCGGACGGCTGCTGACACCGGAGGACGATCGCGCGCCGGGCGAATCGCACGTCGCCGTGCTCAGCTGGGGCTACTGGCAGCGCCGGTTCGGCCTGGATCCATCGATCCTCGGGCAATCGATCACGGTCAATGGCCAGCCGATGACTGTCGTCGGAGTGACCGAGCGCGGTTTCGACAGCACGTCCCTCGGCCTGAAGCCGGCGATTTTCGCGCCTATTACAATGCGTGGGTTCTCTCAGCCGTTCAAGGGGTTCGACAACCGCCGCTCGTACTGGGCGTACGCGTTCGCGCGGCTGAAGGCCGGAATGACGATCGATCAGGCGCGCGCCGCTCTGGCTGCGCCGTACCGCAACATCCTCCGCGAGGTGGAAGCGCCGCTGCAGCGCGGGATGAGCGACCAGACGATGGCGAGGTTCAAGGCCAAGACGCTGCTGATGGAACCCGGCGCGCGTGGCCAGAGTGACGTGTCGAACACCGCGCGCGCACCACTCTCGCTCCTGCTCGGCGTGACGGCCTTCGTCCTGCTCATCGCCTGCGCCAACATCGCGAACCTGCTGCTGGCCAGAGCGGCATCCAGGGCGGGCGAGATGGCCGTGCGCCTGTCGATCGGCGCCGGCCGCGGTCAGCTGGTGCGACAGCTGCTCGGTGAATCCTGTCTGCTCGCCGTCCTCGGTGGCATCGGCGGGCTCTTCGTGGGCCAGTGGACGCTCAATCTGATGATTGCGATCCTGCCGAAGGAAGCCGTCGACACGATCACGCCGCGGCTCGACTCGATCGCCATTCTGTTCGCGGCCGCGCTCACGCTCGGCACCGGTCTCCTCTTCGGCCTTTTTCCTGCGCTGCACAGCACTCGTCCTGATCTCGTCACAGCGCTCAAGGGGACGGCCGGTCAGCCGTCGGGCGCGCGCTCTGCCTCGCGATTCCGGACGACGCTCGCGACGGCACAGATCGCGCTCTCGATGGCGCTCCTCGTCTCGGCGGGACTCTTCGCGAAGAGCCTGACGAACGTCAGCCGCGTGCAGCTGGGGCTGAAAGCAGACAACATCGTCATGTTCGCTATCTCACCCGAACTGAACGGCTACGCGCCGGTCCGAACCAAGCAGCTCTTCGAGCGCGTCGAGGACGCGCTTCGCGCACTGCCGGGCGTGAGCGGCGTGACCAGCGGATCGGTGCCGCTGCTGTCGGGCAGCAACTGGGGTAATGGCGTCGCGGTGGAAGGATTCCAGGCCGGACCGGACACCGACATCAACTCGCGTTTCAACGTCATCGGGCCCGTGTACTTTCAGACGCTGGGCATTCCCGTGCTCGCGGGCCGCGAGTTCACGCCCGCCGACGCGCTCGGCGCGCCGAAAGTCATCGTCGTCAACCAGACGTTCGCGAAGAAGTTCAACCTCGGTCGAGAGGCGGTCGGCAAGCACGTCAGTGACCAGGGCGTCGGCGGCGCGTTGAACATGGAGATCGTCGGCCTCGTGCAGGACGCGAAGTACAGCGACGTCAAGCGCGAGATTCCGCCCCAGTTCTTCCGTCCCTATCGTCAGGACGAGACGATCGGGTCGATCAACTTCTACGTCAGGACCGCCGGCGATCCCGAACCGTTCATGGGGAACATCACCAAAGCGATGGCGCAGGTCGATCCGAATCTTCCGATCGAAAACATGAGAACGCTGCCGCAGCAGGTCCGGGACAACGTGTTCCTCGATCGCTTCATCAGCGTGCTGTCGACGGCGTTCGCCGGCCTCGCCACGCTGCTCGCGGCCATCGGCCTTTACGGAGTGCTCGCGTATACGGTGTCGCAGCGGACGCGCGAGATCGGTCTGCGGATGGCGCTCGGCGCGGCGCCGGGACGTGTTCGCGGAATGGTGCTGCGACAGGTCGCGATCATGACCGTTGTTGGTGGCATCGTGGGCCTGGCGGCAGCCGTGTCGCTCGGCCAGCTCGCGCAGTCGCTCCTCTTTGAGCTGAAGGGCTGGGACCCGATCGTCCTCACCGGGTCGGCGGTTGTGCTCACGATCGTCGCGCTCGGAGCCGGTTTCCTGCCGGCGCTTCGCGCGTCTCGCGTGGAGCCGATGAGGGCGCTACGATACGAATAGCGAAACCGGGAACTGAGAATGTCCCCGGCTAATCATGGAGAAGGCTGGTTCAGCGGTAGCCCACTACATGCAAAAGGTCTCGAGGACCATGCTGTACCAAAGGCGTGGGGGACCGTGAAGAGCGCGGTCGGTGGCGAGTTCGTCTTCGAAGACGCTGGCGGAACGATTCGAATGTACGATGCGACGAAGCGCAGCATCACTCTCACCCTCGCGAGACAGTGACGCGGATCAGAAGGCTTTCAGAACTTCACGGCCCCGCGCAGCCGGCGAGCGAACGGCGAACTGGCGAAACGATCCGTCGAGCTGATAATCGCCCGCGCTGACGACGAGCTCGTCGTCGTCCAGGATGACCGTGACGGAGCGCTCGGCCTCGGACGACCGCAGCCGCACACCACCCGTGAAGCTCGCCCAGCCGCCCATCGTCTGGAGCGATCCGAACTCCTTCATGTCGATGGCGACTTTCGACCGCGGATCGGTCAGCCGGAACACGCCCGAGGCACGGCGAGCTTTCGCTTCCTGCAGCAGATCGAACGTGACCTCAACCCCCTCGACCCGCCCGCGTCGTTTCAACGCTCGGCGGCCGTCGTGCATCGGACGCGTAGGCATCCGTTCGGTGCGAAGGAGGGCGCGGCCTGCCTGCTGACCGGTCACTCTTCCGTCGCGGAGGGCGACGCGACCGTTCACGACGACGAACCGGATGCCGTCCGACGGCCGCGTCGGATCCTCGAACGTCGCGCGATCGATGACGACGGCCGGATCGAACGCCGTCACGTCGGCCCGCATCCCGACGGCGAGCAGGCCGCGATCCACGAGGCCGATCGTCGACGCCGGCAGACCGGTCATCTTGCGGACGGCGTCTTCGAGCGTCAGCGCGCTCTGCTCCCGGACGTAGCGTCCCAGTACGCGCGGGAACGTTCCGTAGTAACGCGGATGCTGCGCGTCGCCGGCGACCGCGCCGCAATCACACGCAATCGACGTCGTCGGATGCTGAAGGATCTTCACGAGGTCGGCCTCGATGCCGAAGCGCGCGATGATGCCGGGATTGCCCTGCTCGAGCAGGCGCACGACGGCCTCGCCGGCGGACACGTTCATGTCGCGCATGACGGCCGTCAGCTCCTGGCGGGTCGCCGGCAGGTAGACGCCGCCGGCGCCCCCGAAACGCGCGTTCATCGCCTCCTCGGCTTCCTTGACGATGCGCGCGCGAAGCGCCGGATCGGCGAAGCGCGTGAGCATCGCGTCACGTCCGCCGTCCTGCGCCCAGCCCGGGACGATCAGCGAGACGAGGCCAGTCTGACCGGCGAGGTACGGATACGCGTCGGCGGCGGTGTAGTTGCCGCGGGTGGTTGCGTCGCCCATGTCCTTCAGGATTTGATCGGCGCTCCCCTGCTCGTGCCCCTGCACCTTCATGTGCGTGATGACGGGCGCGAGGCCCGCGCGCTCGCCGATCGCGATCGTCTCGACCATACCCGCGCGCGAGCTGTACCCGGATTCCGGCGTCACGCGATCGTGGTTGATGAAATTGGTCCGCCACGGTCTTGCCGCCTCGACGACTTTGATCACTTCCTCGGCCTGCGCGTAGTACGCCGGTTTGTAGTCCAGCCCCGCAGACACACCCCACGCTCCGTGGACGAGCCCGTCGACCAGCAGCGTCCGCATACGCGCGATTTCGTCGGCGGTCGCGCGCCGATCGGCCGGTCCCACGACCGACGCCCAAACCGTGTTGAAGCCGATGTCTGCACCCACGTTGACGGCGAGGCCGCGCGCGGCCGCTCCATTAAGTTGCTCGCGCAGGTCCAACGGTCCCGATCCGTCGGCGTTCAGAATCTCGGTCGTCACACCCTGCGTGAGCATGTTCTCGGCGCGCGGCAGGCCTTCGGGCGTGGCGTGGCTGTGGATGTTGACGAACCCGGGGGCGACCACGAGCCCGTCGGCCTCCAGCTCCATCGCCCCGCGGCCACCGGACAGATCGCCGATGCGCGCGATGGATCCCTCGGCGATCGCCACATCGGCCCGGTACCGGGGCAGCCCGGACCCGTCGATGATCGTGCCGTGTCGCAGGACGATGTCGTACGCCGGTGTCTGTGCGGACAGGATCACCGTCAGTGTGGCGGCAGCCGCACCAGCCAGTCGCACGACGTGTGGGCCGGACCGGGTCATACTCTCTCGTACTTCCAGTTCCGCCGCTTGCCTGCCGCGATCCAGGCGATGGAGGTCGAGATGCGCTTGTTCCGCGTCTCGTCGGTCCGCTGCGTCAGAATCGGCTGCGCCTTCCTGCCCACGGCTGAATCTCCTCTAAGGCATCGTCTGACATGTATCGCCGCGCGGAGGTGTCGGCGGCGCCGGATCCACACTGATGAACTGGACGGTCGGCGGCATCGTCGGCGCGAGTGTGAGCGCCGCCCCGAGTTTGCCACTCGCGCAGCTCATCGTCCACGTGCCGCGAAGCGCGTTTTCGACGGCGTCGAACCGGTCCGGCATCGTGCAGGTCCCCACTTTGGCGCGCAGGCCCTCAAGGTGGGCCTTCCGCCGTTCCTTCGATTCATCGAGGAACAAGTTCTCGGCGGCAATGCGATCGGCGAGCTGATCGTCCCACTTGATGATCAGCCGCGAGACGGCGTCGCGGGCGTCGACGAGCGCCTTCGACGGCTGAACCACGCGAGGTTGCAGGCCGCCGGTCTTTGCGAGGCGATCGACGGCTTCGCTGACAGCGCCTTCCCAGCCGGTGTACGTGAGGTTGCCGAACGCGATAATCCCGACGCCGTAGTCGGGCAGCCAGCGCATCTGCGATCCAAAGCCGGGCAGCCCGCCGCTGTGCGCCACCATCAGCCGGAAATCACACGTCTGCGTCACGCGGAGGCCAAACGCGTAGCTGCTCGTCGTCAGCTGGATGGCGCCACTCGAGCGGTCGCGTGAGACGCGCGTGAACGACGGACGCCAGGCCTGCTGCATTTCGCGCAGCGATGCGCGGCGAACAGGCAGCGTTTCGGGGCCGTCACGCGGCGGCCATGCAGCGAGGAACGCACCGACGTATTTGCTGAGATCCCGGACCGACGTCAGCATGCCGCCCATCGAGCCGAACGCACCGTGGGCGAGCAACTCTTCGTCCTTCCACTTCTCGTCTTCCCATCGGTAGCCGTGTGCCAGCTTCATCGCCGGCACGTCCGACTGCGACAGAGTCGTCGCGCTCATCCCAAGCGGGCGGAGAATATTGTCGGAGACGTACGCGGCATACGGACGTCCGGACACGTTGGAGACGATGCGGCCGAGAATCGCGAAGCCGTAGTTGGAGTATTCGTACGCAATGCCGGGCGCGTTCGAAAACGGGATCCCGCGCCGCATCATCTCCGACATCTGCGCATCGGTGTCCGCGAGCTGCCGATCGCCCCAGGGATTGTCTTCCGGGAAGCCTTCCGAATGCGAGAGCAGATGACGGATCGTGACGCGCGGCGAATCCGTCGTCGGATATGTCAGGCCCTTGAGCTCGGGCACGTAACGGTCGGCCGGATCGTCCAGCGACAGCTTGCCTTCGTCACGAAGCTTCAGGATCGACATCGCCGTGAAGCTCTTCGTCATCGACGCGATGCGGAAAACCGTGTCGGCGTCCACTGGCGCCTTCGCCGCGATGTCTCGGTATCCGGACGAGCCCGAGTGCGCCAGCCCGCCGTCGACGACGATGCCCCAGGCGGCGCCGGGCAGGTGCGTACGCGTGGCGAAGTCCGCGAAGATGCGATCGATGTCGCTGAACGCCGTCGCCAGTTTTGTCTTCCGTGCGGGATCCGTGAACTCGGGCGAGGGAGCACCGGCCGGTTGTCGGGCATCAGCGCCAACCACCGCCAGCGCGACGAGGACGAGAACGGCTGTGCGCATGGCCGCACATGCTAGCATTTCCGGTCATGGCGCTCATCGATGTCGGCAGGAAAGCTCCCGCATTCAGTCTGAAAGACCAGGACAGCAAGCCGCACAAACTCGCGGATTACGCCGGGCGTCCGGTCGTGCTGTACTTCTATCCGAAGGACGATACGCCGGGATGCACCAAGGAGACGTGCGCGTTCCGCGACAACCTGCCGAAATTCAAGGCCAGCAAGGCGGCCGTGTTCGGCGTCAGCATCCTGGACGAGCAGAGCAAGGCGAAGTTCGCGACGAAGTTCGACGTCAACTTCCCCCTCCTCGCCGACGCCGACCACGAAGTCGCGGACAAGTACGGGGTGTGGCAGAAGAAGTCGCTTTACGGGCGATCGTTCATGGGCATCGCACGCACGACGTACCTCATCGGCGCCGACGGCAAGGTGGCGAAACGATGGGACAACGTGAAGGTGGACGGCCACGCCGAGGAAGTACTGGCCGCGGTCGAAGGGCTGTAGCGTGATTCCGAACCGTTCTATTCCACCGTCCACGGTGATCCCGGAGCTCGCGTATCCGGACGTTTCGGCGGCCGCGCGCTGGCTCTGCGACGTGTTCGGGTTTTCCGTGCGACTGCGGATCGCGAATCATCGTGTGCAGCTCAACGTGGGAGATGGCGCCATCGTCGTGGTCGAAGCGCCCGTGAACGAGAAGGCCGAAGGCTTCAGCCGAGCGGCTGCTGGACAGCCAGCCGACGCGTGGCACTCCGTGATGGTGCGTGTCGACGATGTCGTCGCGCATCACCAACGCGCGACGCAGGGCGGCGCGCGGATTCAGCGTCCGCCGGCCGACTATCCGTACGGCGAGCGACAGTACACCGTTCAGGATTGTGCCGGTCACGCCTGGACGTTCACGCAGTCGATTGCGGACGTGGATCCGGCGACGTGGGGCGGCACCGTCGACGGCTGAAATCCAGAATTAGGAATTCAGCATTCACGATCGCGCGATAACTTGGGACCAGATCACTTGAATCGCTTCACGAGCGCACGTTTTTCCTCATCAGTCAGAGGAAAGAACCGTTTGACTGGCGATTGAAATGCCGCCGGTCGACACTCCGCCGGTCGACCGCACATCAGCAGCGTCGGATCGCGGTTGTGCGGCAATCCGAGGACGTGGCCGAGCTCGTGCGCGACCACGTTGCGCGCGACGTTCGGCAGCGACAGCGGCGGGATGTCGCCCTGCCTCAGGATCACGAACCCTGTGCGGCTGTTGCTCGGCGGATAGCCGACCGAAACGAGATCGGTGCCTGAAAGGGCGATGTTGATGTGGCCGGCGCCGTGGACCAGCGGCGCTGGCAGCTCGATTCGGCGGCCCGGCGCGAGCGTGTTGTCGCTGATACGCCGGAGCACGTCGTCAGGGACGGTCAAGGTCGCGATGCTCACCGGACCCAGTCGGAGCTTGACGTTCAACCCGGCGAGCTGCTCGTTCCAGTACTCGATGGCCTCCTGCACCGCGACGACACGCGAATCGTTCTCGGGCCCAAGAACCATGACGGCCCAGGTGTCCTGCGCCAATCCCAACGAGCAGCAGGCGAGCCAGAGCGCTATGGTTCCCGCTACGGATTCCGCGTGCCGCGCCAAGGCGCGCCTCGCAGAGGCCCGGACATCCAGGTGCGCCGAACACCGCGTGCGACTTGTGTTCGTCATCATGATCCTGATCCTGATGATTCTGCCGCCGCACATCCTCGGTCGCCATGACGTCCAGCGTCAACTGCGGCTCTCCTTCCGTGCGTGTTCGCGTGGCTGGTCTCTTGCCCTTCTCGCGGGTGCGGTGGTGCCATCACTGCGGCCGCGCGCGATTCAGCTCAGCTGGGTAGAACAACTGCTCTGGACGTTGACACCCGCATCGCACTCCGCTACAACTCCTCGTGCCTCGTTCCGGAAGGCCGCTTGGTTTCCTTACGACTGAAGGAATCTCGGGCAACATTCGTGCGGAACAAGAAACGGAGCTGACATGCGCCTGACGAGAAAAACGACGACGTGGCTGGCCTTCGGGATCCTCGGCGTGGCGGGAGTTGCGGCGTGCGTCGGGCTCGGCGTCAGCATGTCGAGGAAGACGACACCCCGGCAGGGTTTGCGCGTTCCGCACTTCAGAACCGTCGATCGCGACAGGTTCCGGACAGCGCTCGGCAAGGTGCCCGGGGGCGGTGAACCGGAGTCGGTGGACGGCGCAACCCAGGAGGCGTACGACAACCGCGCCTATCCAGCGACGTCCATCGCGGCGGCGCAACAACTCGGCGCGGCATTCGCCCACGACGCCATCAGCAGGCGGCCGGGAGGCAAGCAGACGAACTGGCAGGAGCTCGGTCCGAGCGGCGTTCCGGCGTCCGCGCTGGTCGCATCCGAGTCGACGGGTGCCACGGCCGGGGCCACGTACTCGGGACGGGCGACTGCAATTGCGATCTCACCCGACTGCCACGCGAACGATTGCAAGATCTTCGTCGGGGCAGCGGGCGGCGGCGTCTGGGAAGCTGACAACGCGCTTGCCCCGCAACCCAACTGGCATCCCTCGGGAAGCGGCATTCCGTCGAATGCTATCGGCTCGCTCATCTTCGACCCGACTGACGCGAGCGGGAAGACACTCTACGTAGGGACTGGCGAGCCGAACGGATCGAGCGACTCCGAAGCTGGCGTGGGTCTGTACAAGTCAACGGACTTCGGAAAATCGTGGACGCTGGTTGCGGGGAGCACGGCATCGACCGCGCCGTGCGCGTCGGGCGTCGGAACATGCCCCGTGGCCACCGGTCTCTCGATTGGCGCCATCGCGATCGATCCGGCCAATCCCAACCACATCTTCATTGGAACCGCCGTCGCCCGGCACGGGTCGTCTTCAGTGAACGGCGGCCGCTTCACGCCGCCAGGAGCCGCGAGAGTCGGCCTCTACGAGTCCACGGACGGCGGCGCGACATTCTCGCCCGCCATGACCCTCACGCAGGACCCCGTCGTCCCGGCGAATCCGACTGGTGCCGACTTCTTCCGCGGCGGCGCGTCACACGTCGAGCTCTATCGGGCATCGGGCGAAACCGAGGTGTACGCGTCCTTCTTCGACTACGGGGTCTTCCGCCGTTCTCAGACCCGAGACGGCGACTCCGCTTTCCACCAGATCTTCGGGTCACAGGGAGCGGGCAGTGCGGGCCTTTCGTCGATCTTCCGCACGGAGTTTTCGCTCGCGCCGAACGGCTCCAGCCTGCGCGTCTACGTCGGCGACGGCGGGGCGGACCAGGCCGGATTCCGCGCGAGGTTCTACCGCGTCGACAATGCGAATGTGACGGCGGCGTCGCTCTTCACCGGAGGCACCAACGGCGGCTGGACGCAGCTGTCCAACTCCGCCAACGGCACGCCGGGCTTCGGCTCCTACAACTACTGCAGCGGGCAGTGCACCTACGACATGCCGGTCTACTCTCCGCCGGGCGCGCCAAACGTCGTCTACATCGGCGGTGCGATGCAGTACAGCGAGATCGGCGGCCGCTCGAACGGCCGTGCGGTGCAGCGCTCCGAGGACGCGGGCGTGAACTTCACGGACATGACCATCGACACGGAGGGCGCGAGCCTGCACCCGGACCAGCACGCGATTGCGGCGACGCCGTTGAACCCGAACGTCGTCTTCATCGCGAACGACGGCGGCATGTGGCGGTTGAACGGATCGTTCACAGATGTATCGAGCCAGTGTTCGTCCCGCGGTCTCTCCGGCGCCAACCTCACCGACTGCACGAACTGGCTCTCCAAAGTGCCGACGACGATCTCGGCCCTGAACCGGGGACTCGGAACGCTCCAATACCAGAGCCTATCGGTCAACGTGCAGGATGCGCTCAACGACATCATGGGCGGCACCCAGGACAACGGCACGCATGCCTTCACCAGCAAGAGCAAGGGTAACGGCCAGGGCAATACGAGCTGGTTCGTCACCATCTTCGGCGACGGAGGACAGTCCGGCATCGACGTCGGCAACCCGGATGTCCGAACGCACACCTTCTTCGGACCCCAGAGCGACACCAACTTCAACGGCGCCGATCCGCTCGGATGGGATTGGAATGCCGACCCGCTCATCATAAGCGGCGAGGGTGCGTCCTTCTATATCCCACTGATCGCCGATCCACACTCGAGCGGGAGCTGGTTCGTCGGACTCCAGCATGTCTGGCGCACTCAGGACAACCATGGCGGTCAGGCGTTCATGGACCTGCACTGCAACGAGTTCTTCGGCGACTTCACCGTGCAGTGCGGCAACTGGGTTGCGATCGGGCAGGACCTCACCAGCACCGCGTTCGGGTCCGACAAGAACCCGGGCGCCACTGGCTACGTGGTCGCCGTCGAGCGGGCGCCGAGCGACGCCGGCACCCTCTGGGCAGGTCTGAGACGCGGACGGGTCTTCGTCAGCTCCAACGCGGACACCTCGACGGCGTCTTCAGTCACGTTCTACCGCATCGACTCGTCGTCGACGCCGACGCGCTTCGTGAGCGGCATCGCGGTCGATCCCGGGAACCCGAACCACGCCTACATCTCGTTCTCGGGCTACAACGCGTACGCGACCGCCTCGAGTACCGCGACGGGGCATGTGTTCGAGGTGACCTACAACCCAACCAGCCACACGGCGACCTGGAAGAATCTCGACTACAACCTCGGCGACCAGCCCATCACAGATGTGGCCTTCGATTGGAATTCGGGCGATCTGTTCGTGTCGACTGACTTTGGCGTCAACATCCTGCGACCGGCCGACACGGAGTGGGTGCCGGCCGCGGGCAGCCTGCCTCCGGTGGCGGTCTACGGGCTGACCATCGACTCGAACGCCAGAGTCCTCTACGCCGCGACGCACGGCCGCGGCGCCTGGAAGCTCGACCTGCGGTAACAATCGCGCGAGAGGGTGAGTCACAACGCGGCCTACCCTCTCGCGCTCGCCCCTGCGACTGACGACCGCGAGGGGCCCGCGAGGCGGAGGCGGCGTCAGCCGCGTAGCGCACGAAGCGGATCGGTCCGCATCACCCGCCAGGCAGGGACAATGCACGCGACGAATGACGCGACCGCGATCACGATGAACGCCGACCCGAACGCGAGCGGATCGCGCGGGCTTACGTCATATAACAGGTAACCCAGCAGACGAGTACCCGGCAGCGCGACGATCAGGCCCAGGACGACGCCGCCCGCGGTCAGCGTGAGGCCTTTCACCAGCACCAGACTCAACAGCTGAGAGGCATCCGCGCCGAGGGCCATCCGCAACGCCAGCTCGCGCGAGTTCTGCGACACCGTGGACGCCATCACCCCGTAGAGCCCGATCGCAGCCAGCACGAGTGCCAGCCCGCCCACACAGACAAGAATCGTGACCGAGATCCGCTGCGCGGCTGTCGTGCGATCCACCTGCTCGCGCATCGTGATGAGCTCGGACGGCGCGACGTTCGCATCGAGCGCGTGAATCTCTCTGACCAGCGCCGGCGCAAACGTCGCCGGCCTCTGCGCTGTTCTGATGTGCAATGCGGCGGCTGCCGAGAAATTCTGTCGCAGCGCGACGTAGAAGAACGGTTTGGGCGCCTCGAGCAGATTCCGGTACCGGGCGTTGCGGGCGACTCCCACGATCTGCATCCAGCGTCCCCGCACCTGGACGCGCCGGCCGACCGGATCCACACCGCGCCAGTACTGCGCGGCCATCGTTTCATCCACTACGGCGGCGAGCGGGGCGTTTTCGTCGTCCGCCCGGGTGAACTCGCGCCCGGACACCAGCGGAATGCCCATCGTCGTGAGGAACCCGGGACCGATTTCGTTGTAGTCCGCGGTGGGCTGCTGGTCGGGCGGCGCGTCGTACCCATCCACGGCGATCGCCGCCGTCGAATAGCTGCGGTAACTGAACGGCGTCATTCGCGAGAACGCCGCCGACTCCACACCACCCAGCGCCTGCAGACGGTCGATGAGCGCGTCCTGAAAATTCTTCGCGCGCTGCGGGTCGTAGCCGGCCGTGAACAGATCGACTCCCGTCGTCAACACCCCCTGCGTCGAGAATCCGGGACTCGCATTTCGGACGGCCTGCAGGCTCTGGATCAGCAAACCCGCGCCGATCAGCAGCACGAAGCTCAACGAGATCTGCACCAGCACCAGCGTCGATCGCACCCAGGCCCTGCTGCGTACGCCAACCACACCGCCGGATTGGGATCGAAGGGCGGCGGCGAGATCGATATTGCTCGTCAGCATGGCGGGTACCAGCCCGAACAACAGGGTGGAGACCAGACACGTGCCGCCGCTCAGCGCGAGTACGCGCCAGTCGAGCTCACCAGGCAGACGCAGCAGGACGCCGCCGCGCGGTGGCGTCAGCAGCGCGAGCGCGTCGCGGAGCCAGTTCGCGACGAGGAGTCCGCCCACGGCGGCGATCGCCGCGAGGATCAATCCCTCGGTCATCAGCTGCCTGATCAGCCGCGCACGGCCGGCGCCGACCGAGAGTCGAATCGTCATCTCCTGCTGCCGCCCCACGGCCCGGACGAGCAGCAGATTGCCGACGTTCGCGCAGGCGACGAGGAGGACTGAGAGCACGACGACAAGCGCGATGCCGAGCGTGGGAAGAAGCGCACCGGCATTGTTGAACGGCGTCTGCCACAGCGGGAACAGCCTGACGCCGTAACCGCGGTTCGTCTCCGGATAATCGGCCTCGAGGCGCGCGGAAATCGCCGACAGCTCCGTCTGTGCCTGTTCGATCGTCACGCCCGGCTTGAGCCGGACGTACCCTTCAATCCACCGCGCGCCGCGATCCTCCAGCTTGTAGACGCCGGCGTCGAATTGAGACTGCATCGACGCCGGCACCCAGAATTGAAACGCGTAGCCGACGAACGTTCCGTAAAAGCCCTTGGGCGTGACGCCGACGATCGTATGCGGCAGACCGGCGAGCACCTGCGTCTTGCCGATGATGGTGGGATCGCCTCGAAAGCGGTTCTGCCACATCTGATAGCTGATCACCGTGACCGGATGAGCGTTGCGCCCGGCGTCCTCGCCCGGTTCGAAGCCACGGCCGAGCACCGGACGCACGCCGATCGCATCGAAGTAGTTCGCCGAGACCATGCTGCCGGACGCGCGCTCGGCGCGGTCGCCGACGCTGAGCGTCGTTCCGGTGATCTTCTCGCCGATGAACGCCTCGACCAACGTGCTGTTGCGCTGCAGATCGACCCAGTCGGGCCACGAGACGTCCGTGTTGCCGGGAGCACCGCGATTGGTTCCGGTGACCGCGAACAGCCTGTCTTGATCGACAACGAGCGGATAGGGACGCAGGAGGATGCCTTCGATCCAGCTGAATACAGCCGCGTTCGCACCGATGCCGAGCGTCAGACAGAGAATCGCCAGAGAGGAAAAACCGGGGCTGCGCCGCAGCATGCGGAGCGCGTAGCTGGCGTCGCGCCGAAGATCGTGAATCCAACGGAACACGTCCGCGTCTTGCGTCCGCTCCTTCGCCACGGTGGCATTGCCAAAGCGCCTGAGGGCCACGCGGCGAGCCTCGTCGATGCTCATGCCGCCTCTGACGTACTCGTCGACGCGCTCGTCGATGTGAAATCGACGCTCCTCATCGAAGTCGCCCTCCGAGCTCGAGAATGTGCCGCGCAGACGCCGAACCCATCCCATGGCTCCCCTACTCCTAGGCGAAGCGCAGAACCTTCGCGACGGCCTTCGTCAACCGGTCCCACTTGACCTGCTCCTCGTCGAGACGCCTCTGTCCGGCGCGGGTCAGCCTGTAGAAGCGCGCGCGGCGGTTGTTCGTGGTCGTTTGCCATTCGGCCGTAATCCAACCCAGATGTTCCATTCGATGGAGCGCAGGGTAGAGCGATCCCTCCTCGACACGCAGAATGTCGTCCGAAATCGACTGGATGTCTGCGGCGATGCCGTAGCCGTGATGCGGACCACGGCCGAGCGTCTTCAGGACGAGCAGATCGAGCGTCCCCTGGAGGGCGTCGGGCTTTCGGTGACGGCGCAGCATTACCCTAGAACTCTAGGGTAGTGACGCACGTCCAGTCAAGGGCGCTTGACCACCCCGCCAGCCTTGACGACAGCCCGGACGCGTTGAACCGCGGTGATGTCGGTCAGGGGATTCCCCTCGAGCGCGATGAGCGTCCCTTCTTTGCCAACCGCGATCGCGCCGAGCGCGTCGAGGCCGAGAAGCGCCGCGCTGTTGGTCGTCGCGCTGACGAGCGCGAGCTGCGCCTCCATGCCGTACTTCACGTCGGTGACGAGCTCGCTCGGCAACCCGGCGGGCCGATCCGGCTGATAGAAGTCATCCGCACCGGCCGCCATCGTCACGCCTGAGGCGAGCGCCAGCTTGAAGCTGGCGAAATGTTTGGCCGCCAGCGCCTTGCCCTTGCGAATCATGTGCTCGGGGAAACGGGCGTCAGTCATCTCGACGATGCTGTTCACGACGTTGACGGTCGGCACGAGATAGATGTGATGCGCCTTCATGAAATCGATCGCATCCTGGTTCAACTCCGATCCGTGTTCGATCGAATCGACACCGGCGTGCAACGCATCGAGGATCGTCTTCAGGTTCTCGGCGTGCGCGGCCACTTTGACCCCGGCCATGTGCGCCTGCTCGACAATGACCTTCATCTCCGCGGGGGACACCTGCTCTGCGGTCGGTGAGTCGAGTGGCGACGCGACGCCGCCCGACGCGAGGATCTTGATGACGCGCGCCCCGTACTTGATCTGCAGGTGCACTGCCTTCTCGGCATCGTCCGGCGAGTTGATGAAGCCGTTCATCGGCGTGTAGTAGTCGGCGAGCGGCAGGCTCGGCGGCATCGGGATGAAATCGCCGTGACCGCCGGGCGTCGAGATCGCGTGGGCGGCGGGGACGAGGTGCGGACCTCGAATCGTGCCTTCGTCGATCGCCGCCGCGATCGCCACGTCAACGAACCCCTGGCCGCCCACCGTGCGCATCCCGACGACACCGGAGTCGAGGGCGAAGGCAACTGCCTTCGACGCGCGGAGCGTGGCCAGCGGATCCGATACGGTCTGGCTGGTGAGCGGCCCGGTCCACAGGTGCGCGTGCGCGTCTACCAGGCCCGGCATGACCGTGTACGCCCGGAGGTCCAGCTGCTCGGCGCCCGCGGGAATCGTGAGGCCCGTCCCGACGTCAGTGACGGTTCCGTCAGTGATGATAACCGTCGCATCGCGCAGCAGCGGCCGGCTGGCATCGGCGATGAGCGTTCCGCAGCGGATTGCAAGCACGTGCGGCGCGCCGGGAGCCGCAGTCGGCCGAACGATGAGCGCAACGGCGAGCAGCGTGATGAGGCGTCGTGTCATGGAGGTGCTCCGGAATGAAGTGACTGACTCAGCCCTGCCGGTTGCTGAAGAGCGCCGCGGCCGGCACCGTGAGGACGAGCGTGGCAACCGAAACGGGTCCCGGCGGCAGGTCCAGCCGGAAGGCCGCCACGAGCCCGACGCACACCGCCGTCACGCCGATCGCGGCCGACAACGCAAACGTCGTGGCGATACGTCGCGCAATCAGAAGCGCGGCCGTCGGCGCCAGCGTCAGGAGCGCAAACGTGAGCAGGGCGCCGATTTCATGGACAGCGGCGGCGGCGGCTACGCCGATCGAGAGATTGAGGCCGAGCGACCAGAGGCGCGTGCGCACACCGGCCACCTGCGCGGCTTCAGCATCGAAGGTCACCAGCACGAACCGTCGTCCGAACAGCGCGTGCACGACGCCGACGCCCAGCGCGATGATGACAAGTCCCGCAGCGTGGCTTGGACTGACCGCAAGCACATTGCCGTACAGCAAGTGGAGCGTGTCCGCGTCGGCCCCGGCTGTTCCTGCCAGGATCAGGACGGTGGCGGAAGACGCCGCCGCGTACGCCCATCCGATCACGGCTTCGGACGACGCCCGGCGCGGGGTGGGCATGACGCCCAACCCGAGTGCGGCCGCGACCGCTGCCGTGACCGAGGCGATCTCCGGGGGCCATCCGACGGACTGCGCGATTGCGGCCCCGACGGTGGCCGCGTTGGCCAGCACCAGTCCCAGAAAAACGACGCGACGAATGATCAGGTAGACGCCAATCGCGCCCAGCGGCGCGCTCGTCGCAATGGACGCGAGGAGCGCCACGCGCATGAACGAGCTCTCAAACATCGAGAGGTCCGGTGCTGGCCACGACGAGCGTTCGCTGACCGCCCACACGGCCCAGACGAATCGGGACGCCGTACAGCTCGGTCAGCCGATCCTCCTGGAGCACATCATCCACGGCTCCGTGGAGGATCGTGCCGTTACCCATCAGCATGATCGACGTGGCGAAATTGAGGACGAGCGCGAGCAGATGCGTGACGATCAGAATCGTCATGCCGTGAGTTCGATTGAGGTCGCGCAGGAACTCGATGACGGCCGCCTCGCCAGCGACATCCATGCCAGCGGTCGGTTCGTCCAGGACGAGCACGTCGGGTTCCGCCGCGAGCGCTCTGGCAAGAAGCACCCGCTGCTGCTGACCGCCGGACAATGTGCGAAAGAGGTGCGGACCGAGAGATTCCACGCCCACTCGGGCCAGCGCCTGTCTCGTCGCGTTGCGATCCGTACCGCTCGGACGCTGGAGCGCACCGGATCGGGCCGCGCGTCCCATCAGGACGACTTCGAAGGCGGTGATCGGGAGCATCGTGTCGAGCCGGTCGCGTTGCGGAACGTAGCTCACGAGCAGTGCGGGCTCCCAGTCGACGCGCCCATGGATTGGCTTCAGCAGGCCCAGGATGGCGCGAAGCAAGGTCGTCTTACCGCAGCCATTGGGCCCGACGATGCCGAGAATCTCTCGAGCGCGGATTTCGAAGGACAGATCCCGAACGATCGTGTGGTGACGATAGCCGAGCGTGAGGCCTTCCCCTCGCACAACAGATCGAATCAGCGGCGCGGTCTCAGCCGTCGACACGCTCACGTCGAGCCTACAGACTGCGCACTGAACAAGGCGACGGCTGAATGATCCCGAAGCCGTGGGTCAGGAACCGGAATCCGTGGACAACCGAGCATGTGAATGCTGCACTATCCAGAGCATCATTGCATCGGCGAGTCAAGCAATCGCCTTCGTGTTCTTGTCTCTTCGTGGCTCCATTGAGGGATACCGAATCGCCCTCGGGGTCGACTCTAGGTTCGCTGTTTCTCGGCCAGGTAACTGCGACGGGCGCGAACGGTCATCCCCGCACCGGCGACTTTCACGATCAGCGAGTGCATCTTGCCGTCGAGGACCGTGGGTGTGAAGCCGAGCGCGTACTGATGGTGCAGTTCGGTCGCGACGCGTTTGAACGTCGTCGCGATGTTGGCCGTGGACGTCAGCTCGAAGTAGCCGCCGCCGGTGGCGGCCGAGATGTCCTTCAACCCCGGATCCGGGCCTTCGACCGCGCTGCCGCGGTACTGCGCCCCGCCGAATCCGCCTCCACCGCCCGGCATGGGGAATCCGCCCGGACGTCCGAATCCGCCTCCGTGGCCGCCGCCCATCGGCGATCGCGCGCCCCCGCCGGGTGGTCCGTTCTCGCCGGAGAAGCCGATGGCGTACACCATCACGTTCTCTTCCTCCGCGCGCTTCATCACGGACTTCAGCGAGCTGTTGTTGTTGCTGAAGTTCATCGGGCGGTCCACGCCGTCGGTGAACACCAGAACGACGCGACGCCCCTGCTGATGCAGCAGCGCCGTGATGCCGACGTTGACGGCGTTCCAGAGCGGCGTCGGTCCTTCCTCCTGTAAATCGTTCTGCAGGATGCCGATGAGCTCCTCATGACTCGACGTGAATTCCTGAGGATCGACCTGAATGCGATTCGAAAAGCTGCCGATGCGTGCCTTGTCCTCGGGCAGCATGTCGCGGACGAACTCTTCGGCGGCAGCTTCCACGCGCTGGAAGTTCGACCGCATGCTGCCGCTGCGGTCGAGCAGGATAACGATCGTGATCGGTTGGATGTCGTTGGCGAAGATCGTCAGGTCCTGGTGCTTCCCGTTGTCTGCGACCTCGAACTTGTCTTTCTCGAGATCGGTCACGAGACGGCCGGACGGCTCGGTCACCGTCGCGTAGACCGCGACCGTGCGATTGGCCGTCGAGAAGGTCGGCGGCTGCTGCGACTGGGCCGAAACGGTCAGGATGGCCGCAACGAACGCAACGAAACAGGCTGAAAGTGTACGGGCCGGCAGCATGGCTCTCCGCCAGCAGGCGCTCACCAAATCATAACGCACCAGCCTCGGAGTTGGTACGCGGGCGACGTTACTCATTTCCCGCTCGCGCCACCCGACCCACTCCGCCCACCCGACCCATCCACCCTGCCCCACCCAACTAACGTGCTCGCGCGAGGTCCGTGACGACCTCCCAGTTGAACCGCACGAACTTGTGCAGCTCGCTCTCGAGCAGCCGCTCCTGGTCGCTGTGCATGCCGAAGCCCTTGATCTGGTCCTCGACGTCGATGCCGGCGCCGATGCCGACGCACTGCGTCCCCTTCGCCCGCATCTGTGCCATGTCGGTGGCGCCCGTGCTCATCGATGGCAGGGTCACGACGCCGTACACCTTGGTGACGTTGGCTTCGACCGTCTTGAACAGCTCGGAGTCGAGCTTCGCGACCTCCACATTCGGCCGGCCGCCGGTGTTGGTGAAGTGCGACGTCAACCGCCGGGTCGTTCACAATCTTCTTGACCTGCTCGAGGAACGCGTCCCGATCCTCGTCGGGCACCATGCGCACGTCGAGTGTGGCCTTGGCCTCCGACGGAATCACATTCGATCGATACCCGCCCTGGAAGATGTTCGGCGACACCGACGTCCTCAGCATCGACGAGTGACGGGGTTCGTTCTCGAACAGCCAGTCGTCCGCCGCGCGCGCAACCTTCGGATCCGGCGATAGCACGTCCCGGTAGTACTTGGCCTGCTCGGGCGGAGCCAGCGTGGCCAGCCGCCGGAAGTAGGTCGCCGTCGTTTCGCTCAACCTGATGTCGGGCCGCCACTCGCCGATGCGACCGACCGCCGCCGCCAGATGCACGATCGCGTTCGACTTGAGCGGAACGGAACCGTGACCCGAGATGCCATGCGACACGAGTTCGATGCCGCGCGGAATCTTCTCTGTCGTTTCGACCTCCGCGTACTTCACCGCGCCCTGCTCGCGAACGACGTCGCCGCCCTCGGCGATGCAGTATTCGGCATCGATCTCGGGGAACTGCTGCGCGACCATGTAGCCGATGCCGACGCGCGAGTTGCCCTCTTCACCCGATTCCGCCAGGAAGATCACATCGCGATCGAGCGGCACATTCTGCCGCTTCAGCAGCAGCATCGTCATCAGCCCCGCAGTGAGGTTGTCCTTGTCGTCGATCGTGCCGCGGCCGTAGACGTAGCCGCCGTCGCGCGTCGCGCTGAACGGCGGGAAGTGCCACTTCGCAAGATCGACCGTGACGGTGTCCAGGTGACCCATGACGAGCAGCGGCCGCTTCTTGCCGTTGCCTTTCAGTCGCGCGACGACGTTCGGGCGATCGGCCTCGAGGGACAGAATCTTCGCCGGAATGCCGGCCTGGTCGAGCACCTGCTTGACGTACTCGGCAGCCGGACGCTCTTTGGCCGTCGTGTCGACGCGGACGACCGCCTGAAAGTGACGTATCGTCTCCTCTTCGACGGCTTTCCAGTCGGGTTGCGAAGACGACTGCTGCGCGGTGACCGCGACGCCACCAAGCGTGGCAATCGCGAACGCGCGTCTCAACGTGTGCATGGTCATCGACACTACTCTTTCCAGTGGCGGCAGGCGCTCCTGAGCTACCTCGCTCGAGCGAGGTCGGTGACGACCTCCCAGTTGAAACGCACGAATCGATGCAGCTCGCTTTCGAGCAGGCGCTCCTGGTCGCTGTGGGCGCCGAATCCTTTCGGACCGTCCTCCATGTCCGCGGCCGGGCCGATGCCGAAGCACTGCACGCCCTTCGCGCGCAGCTGCGCCATGTCCGTCGCGCCCGTGCTCATCGTCGGCAGCGTGATCGTGTTGTACACGCGCGTGATGCCGGCTTCGACCGCCTTGTACGCCTCGGCGTCGAGACGCGCGGTCGTCCCCGACGGCCGGACTTCCTGCGAGCTGAAGCGGACCTCGACGGCCGGGTCGTTGACGACGCGCTTGACCTGCTCGAGGAACGCGACGGCGTCCTCGTCGGGCAGCATGCGGACGTCGAGCGTCGCCTTCGCTTCCGACGGGATCACGTTCGATCGGTATCCGCCTTGAAAGATGTTCGGTGACACGGAGGTGCGCAGCATCGAGGAATGCGACGGCTCGTTTTCGAACAGCCAGTCGTCAGCGGCCGCGCGGACTTTCGGATCCGTTGACAGAACATCGCGGTAGTACTTCGCGACGTCCGGCGGCGAGACCGACGCCAGGCGCCGGAAATACGTGCCGGTTGTTTCGTTCAGCCGGATGTCCGGCCGCCATTCGCCGACCTTCGCGACCGCGCTCGCGAGATGGACGATCGCGTTGGACTTCAGGGGGATCAATCCGTGGCCCGATATGCCATGCGAGACGAGTTCGATGCCGCGCGGAACTTTTTCGAGCGTCTGCACTCTCGCGTACTTCACCTCGCCGCCAATCCGCGTGATGCTGCCGCCTTCGGCGAGGCAGTACTCGGCATCGATCTCCGGGAAGTGCTGTTTGACCATGTAGCCGATGCCAACGCTCGAATTGCCTTCCTCGCCCGATTCCGCGAGGAAGATGACGTCGCGATCGAGCGCCACGGCGCGCCGCTTCAGCAGGAGCATCGTCATCAGCGCGGCGGTGGCGTTGTCCTTGTCGTCAATCGTGCCGCGGCCGTACACGTAGCCTCCGTCGCGGGTCGCACTGAACGGCGGGAACTTCCATTTCGCCGCATCGACGCTGACGGTGTCGGTGTGACCCAGAACCAGGAGCGGCCGCTTCTTCCCGTTGCCCTTCAGCCGCGCAAGGACGTTCGGGCGGTCGGGCTCGAGGGCCAGCACCTGCGCCGGAATGCCGTTCTCCTCGAGCACTCTCTTCAGGTACTCAGCGGCGGGGCGTTCCTTCGAGGTGGTGTCGAAGCGAATCAGCGACTGGTAGTGGCGCATCGTTTCTTCCTCGACGGCTTTCCAGTCGGGCTGACCCGCGGTCTGCGCAACGAGCAGCGTGCTGAAGGCTGCGCTCACGATGAAAGCTGCAGGAATCCGCAACGTCATAAGGCGGCTATTATGGACAAGAAACCGTGAGGCTGCACGACTACCTTCGTCGGATCGGCGACACGGGACCGCTCGACGCGGGCATCGGCACGGTCCGGCGGCTGCACGCCGCCCACCGCGAAACGTTTCTCTTCGAGAATCTGTCGATTCAGTCCGGCGGCCGTGTCAGCGTGACGCTTGGAGACATCGAGAGAAAATTCATCGACCATGGGCGCGGCGGCTATTGTTTCGAGCACAACACGCTTTTTGCCGCGGTCCTGCGAGAGTGCGGTTTCGAAACCATGACGCTGCTCGGGCGCGTCCGGCGCGGCCCCCCGCAGACATGGGCCCGCACGCACATGGTGCTTCGTGTTGCCGCTGGAGACGACGTCGGTTCAGCCGAACGGCGATTCTGGCTCGCCGACGTCGGCTTCGGCGCCGTCGGCCTCGTCGAGCCGATCGAGCTGGCCGACGGTGTCACGAGCAGTCAGCGCGGGCTGAGCTACAGGCTCCGGCGCGCGGCCGGGCTGTGGATCCTCTCGATGCGGGACGCCAGCGGCGAACAGGACCTCTATGAATTCTCCGACGATCCGCAGACCGAAGCGGACGTCGAGGTCGCCAACCACTACACGTCGACCTATCCGGATTCGATCTTCCGCCGCAGCCTGACGATTCAGGGCGTGCGCGGCAACGATCGCACGATTCTGCGAAGCGGCATCGTGAGTCGATATGTGAACGGCGTGCTCGAGGAGTCGCCGCTCGAGAGATCGGACTTACGCCGGCGGGCCCGCGAATTGTTCGGCGTCGAGCTGCCTCACGATCCGTTGATCTTCGATTCGTACGTCAACGAGGGCTCGTGAGGCGCCCGGCTACTTCTTCGCGTTGTACTCCGCGTCGGTCACCTTCTGCATCCACTTGATGTCCCCGCCGAAGCTGACGGCGATCTGGACGTAGCGTTCGTTCGGGACGGCGCCGTGCCAGTGGACGACGTTCGGTGCCGTGTAGTCACTGTCGCCGACCTTCAGCTCCTTCACCGCCTCGCCCTTCCGCTGCACACGGCCGCGGCCCTGTTCGACAAACAGCAGCTGGCCCTTGTCGTGGGTGTGCCAGGCGGAGCGAGCGCCGGCCTCGAAGCTTCGGCGACCGATGCCCAGATCCTTGGCGTCAAGGGTATCGGAGCGTCCGGTGAAGCGCGGATCGTCGGCTGGCTGCTGCGCGCGCGTCCAGCGGGACGAAACGGCCAGCACAACCGCACACGTCAGAACGAGGGCAATCCGCTTCATTGCAGAACCTCACTTGATCCCGGAGAAGTCCATCGGATCCATGAACACGGAATCCACCTTGGAGACGATGCGGCCATCCTTCTGGGATTCCGCGGACACCTTCTGCCACTCGGGATCGGCGGCAAAATCAGCCCAGTTCTTCTTGGCCGCATCGCGGCTCGGGTGCGCGAGGATGTAGATGAGCGTGTTCTGTGACGCGGGCGCGTCCTGTGGCACCCAGTAGCCGATGCTCGTCATGCCGTGCTTGTCGAAAATCCTGCGCGTGTGATCGCGGAACCGCGTTTCGAGCGCGCTCAGCTTGCCTTCGGGCGCGGTGTAGGTGCGGAGTTCGAACACGCGCTGGCTCCCCTGCGCCCTCATGACCGCCATCTGCGTCGTCACGCCACCGACCAGCACTCCAGCCGCGAACACCATCGCCATTCTTGTTCTCGTCATGCCGACGCTCCTTGGAAAGTAGCCGGATGCTAGCACGGAGGGTGCGAAGAAACGATCGGGTTCGGGGCGCAGGGTGCCGGGTGCTGGGTTCGTGCTGAGTTCGGGGTTCTGGGTTCGAGGTTCGGGGTTCTAGGGAACCGGGAACTCAGCACCGTGAACCCACGCACTCAGCACCCGGGACCCTGAACCCAGCACCCTGAACCCGGCACGAACCCAGCACCGAGCACCCTGAACCCAGCACCCGACTCCGTCTCCGTCACACCCCGTGTCCATAGCCCGGCTCCTCGGACGGTTCGCCGGGGTCCACCGGCGCAGGGCCGGGCGGCGACGAGGGCGACGTTCGAGGCGGCGGCGTCCGGGCTGGCATCGGCACGACGGTCGCGCGCGCCTGACGTGGGTTGTCCTGTGGTGCGGGTTCCATGCGTTCCTCCAAAAAGCAAAAAGGCCATCACCCTGGTTGGGTGATGGCCTTGGATTTCCTGCTCGCTGTTGACGTTTCGGCTACATCACCCGCTGCGCGTCGGCACACGAATGCCGACGCTGATAAGGACGAGGCTGACGAGCAGCGACACGCGGGAAGCCGGCACAGCGGACGACATCGACCTCTCTAGGAGACCAGAATCGTCACGCCAAGTCAACTGACGTTCACCGCGCGCAGAACGGGTACACCGGGCAGACGGCATCGAGCCCTTTCTCGCAGGCCTCAGCATCCAGGATCAGGCTGCCGCCGGGCTGACGCTTCCCCGCGTTGACGATGGCATCGGCGAGGCGGTCGACTGCGGCGTCGATCTTCTGCAGCCCCGGTCGGTCGACGCGATCCTGGACGGCGCGTACGGCACCCTGCGAGAGGATCGCGTTGACCGAATCGCTGTTCTCTTCGTCGATGTACGCACGCGCCTCTTCGAATCGGGGATAGACGATTTTCTGCCATCGCACGACCAGCGCGGCCGCGCGATCGGCGTCGGTCAGCTTCTGGGCGGAGGTGATGACACCGACTGCCACGCACCCAACCAGCACCGCAACGCCGCCACGCCATCCGCACGACCGGCCCATCATCGTCTCTCCGCGATCACGTAGCTGCCCGCCGATTCGAGATCGCGGAAGAATCGCGCCACGTCGTCCAGCGCAACCGGACCGAATTCTGCCGCCAGTGCGTTGCGAATATCGAAAATTGAATGGCGCCCGTCCGCAAAATTCCGGGCTTCCATCGCGTAGTAATTGACGAGCGCCGGCGGCGGCTGGCCGCTCGCGGCCTGGCCCGGCGGGCCTTGAGGCTGCGCGGGGATCCCCGGCTTGCGGGATGGATACAGGCGCGATGCCGCGCGTTCGGCGTCGGTGGGCGGCGGCGGATCAACCGGCGCGACCTTCAGCCGGGCCGCAGCCGAGTGGTAGGCGATCTTCACGCGATTGACGTCGATCGGCTCGGTGGCGTTCAGCGTCTGCTCCAGCGCCGTGATGTCGGCGGCGGCGGCCTTGTCGCCGAGTGAAAGTGCCGTCGCCGACTTCACGTCAGCCCGCTCGCGGATGTAGGCCTGACGCACCAGGTTCAGCGCTTCCTTGAAGTTGTCGTTCAGGTTGTTCGCCGTGCTGGATGCAAGGGTCGCGAGGCCGTCGCGAAGGTCGGCCGCAATGCGCTGCTGCGCGTACGTCAACGCGACTTGAGCGACGGCAACCGCCTCCGCGGCGCCCGCGTTCGCAAACACGCTGCCAACGGTGACCATGAGGAACGCGGCACGCTTCATCTGCGTGGGGTCCTGATTCGCCGGCGTGTCGTCGCTCGAGTGATACACGGCGTCGGGCCAGTTGCCGAACTGGACCGCGGGAATTCGCGGATCCCAGTCGAGGTGCACCTGGTGATCGCTGGCGCCATAAAACTTCTCGATGTTGTACCAGAACGGATCGCGCGTGCCCGACGGATCGATGATCGGATTCTGGAATGCGTAGGCGATACGGCGGTTGTGGAGCTTCTCGCGGTTCGTCTCGCCGACGTACTCGAAGAACTGCCGCGACACGTCGTTGATGACGTTCGGGATCGAGTACATCGTCTGGTTCAGGTGCAGCGAGTTGTGGTTGATGGTCTGATTGGCGCCGACCATATCCGTCGAAATCGACGCGACGACATGCTGACCGAGATCGGGATGATTCTGCAGGTACGCGCGGGTGCCCGAAATCTCGGGCACCCACAGGAATCGCACGGTCCGCTTCGGTTTCGGCAACTCGCCGGTCCTGATGAGATCGATCCACGCGCGCCCGGCCTCGAGCTGCGTGGCCGGACCACCGCAATTGTCGTTGGCGCCTTGCTTCGCGATGCCTTCGAAAAGGTGCGCGGTGAAGTGGAACTCCTCGTTGGTGCTCCCGTCGCCGGGAATCGCCGCGACGACGACGTTCATGGGTGCGTCGTATTCGGCGGCCTTCACGACGGCGTGGACCTTGACGTGCTGATGGCGCTCCAGTCTGGACAACAGATCCAGACCCATACGCAACGAGAGGATGAAGCCCCATGTGGTGCGCTGCGAGGCGTCCGCGCCGGGCGCGCCGGCATTGATGCCGCTCCAGCCCATCTGATCCGGACGATCGATCGGCTTGCCGGTGGCGTTGAAGAAGCTCACGACCCCTTCAGCGCCGAACCGCCGAACCGCCAGGTTGTGTGCGGGACCGATCGGCCCTGACGCCAGCACGATCTTGCCGCTCACGTCTTTGCCTTCGTAGTCTGCCGCGGTGTCGCCGCGTCCGACATAGACGAGATCTGCGGTGACGTCCGCGGTCCGGCTGCCCGTGGCGAGCGTCGCCGGCATGTCGCGATAGCGGGTGACGAGCTGCGGTGGACCTGGCTCGGTCACCCACAGTTCTGCCATCTCCCCGTCCCACTGTTTCCCGGCGAGCGGAAAGCGCTCGATGTGCACGTCGCTGAATCCGTATTCCTTTGCGCGCGCCTCCGCGTACGCCGCCTCGCGGTACGTGCCCTGATATTCGTCGGCCGGCCGGTTGCGTTCGTACGGGCACATCTCGAGCACGTGGTTGCGAGCCTGCGCCCCCGAGATGCGCTCGGCAATCGCGTTCAGTGTCGCCGGGGCAATCAGCGTTCTGGGATCGGGCTGCTCCTGCGCGGCAAGCGAGATCGCGGCGGCCGCTGCGAGGCACGCGGCGATGACGAGTTTTCGCATGAGCTGGTCATTCTACCAGCGACGCGCGGGCGTGATCATGATGCAGCCGGTCTCGTGCGGACGCGAGCCGGGCACTGTTGGATTCATCAGCGTCTGAATCGTCAGCGGGCTCGTCTGCGGTACCTGCAGGTCGATGACGAACGCGTGGCCGGTCTGAAACGCGCGGTACGCGGCGACGCTCCCGACGGTCGTCAGGCGCGAGACCACCGTCTCCACGAACTCCTTCGGAACGTCCGCGCCAAAACCCAGGTAGACGAGCGCGCGACGCGGCTGGCCGCTCCGGCTCCAGACGGCGATGTCGCGTGTACCGCACGCGGATCGATCGTAGTCGAGCGACGCCTCGACGGACGGCGACGAATCGTCGGCGCCGGCGTACCACCAGACCGCAGGGAGCGTGAGATACGGCGCCACCCACACATCGCCGGGACGACGCTGACGAGCGAGCCAGTTCACGGCGGCGCGATCATCCAAGTCGTGATTGGATTCGTACGGCCGGAGGCTGACGTAAATCGTGCCGCGGGCAAATACATCGCGGGCGATCGCGCCGAGCAGCGCGATAGCGCCGACGCCGATGGCCACCCGAAGCACGCGCGTGCCCTTCCAGGGCGGTGTGAGGAGACCGCCGGCAGCCTGCGCCGACATGGCGACACCGACATACAGCGCGGGAACGAACCACAGGCCGAGCCGCTCGGACATCGGCACGAGCCGAATAGCCGCGAGCAAGAACGCGGAGAGCGGGACGAGCAGATACGCAACGCGAAAAGCGGCCGGATACCCTGGCGTCACGATCAGGCCAACCGCTGCGACGCCCCAGAACACGACGCCGAATCCGCTTCCGCCTGGTTTGTCCGCAATTGGCGCGAGCTGCGCCACACACCACCGGAGGGTTTCGGCGAAACCAAAGCCAGCCGGCGGCAGCGAGCTGGACCAGTAGCCTCGCAGAAACTCGCTGCCGAGCGCCGGGCCGAGCGTCACGGCGTAGTTCCCGGCGAACGACAGGAACCACAGCAATCCCGGCGCCGCGGCGCGCATCGCTCCGCGCCATCCGAATTTCGAAGCCGACGTCAGCACGAGCACGACCGCACAGGCGGGCGCGACGAACAGCGCACCGTTCGACACCCACTGTGCGAGGGCGGCCGTGAGCCACCACAGCGCGATTCGCCGAGTCTCGAGGCGATTCGGATCCACGCCGGATTCGGTGGACCAGACCGCAAGCGCGGGCAGCAGCAAACCGAAACAGGTGTCTGCGGAATAGTGTTTCAGCTCGAGAGCGTGGAACGCGACCCACTGCCCCATCGCACAGAGGAACACCAGCGACGTCGCGCCGGCTGTGGACATCCATCGCCGCCCGATCCACAGAGCGCTCGCGAGCGTGGCCACGCCGAACATCATCGGAACAAGTCGCAACGCGCGTTCGCCTGCGCCCACCACGAGCAGCAACGCCCGCTCGATCGCCAGCCATCCGTACGGTGCCGCCTGGCCGAGCGACAACGGACCCGCCAGCTCCCGGAACGAACGATCGCGGATGTTGATCGCGATCATTTCTTCGTCGAGCCAGAGCATGCGGCCCCAGCTCCATTGGACGACGAGGAGGATCGCGCCGCTCGCCGCAATCGCCAGGGGCAGGTATGTGCGGATGCGGGACGAAGCTGGCCGAGACAGGAACGTGGTCACCGGTCGGCCACCCGATCGGGTGGAGGCCGGCGCGGCGGGATGCGGCTACACTCGTGCGACCTCACATGTCCAAGAACCGGCTCGAAGCGTTCAGCGACGGCGTGATCGCCATTCTGATCACGATCATGGTCCTGGAGTTCAAAGTCCCGCACAGCGCGGATTTTTCGGCGCTCGAGCCCCTCGCGCCGACCTTTCTCGTTTACGTGCTGAGCTTCGTCAACCTCGGCATTTACTGGAACAACCATCACCATATGCTGGCCGCCGCCGATCACATCACGGGCGCGGCGCTCTGGCCGAATCTCTATTTGCTCTTCTGGCTCTCGATCATCCCGTTCGCGACCGCCTGGATGGGCGAGAACCATTTCGCCGCCGTGCCGACGGCGACGTACGGCGTGGTGCTGCTGATGGCGGGCCTGGCGTACAAATCGCTGCAGGCCGCCATCATCAGGCACGACGGCCCCCAATCGAAGCTGCGTGCGGCCGTCGGCGCCGACTCCAAAGGCAACCTGTCCCTCGCGATGTATGCGTTGGCGATTCCGCTTGCGTTCGTGCATCAGATTATTGCTGATGCGCTGTACGTCGGCGTCGCACTGATGTGGTTGATTCCCGATAGGCGGATTGAGCGAAACTTCAGCGGACCGGTTCGCGGTGACGATCGGCCCACCACGTGACGAGCATGATCACCGCCGCGCCAACCACCGCAACGATTGCGAGCACAGTGACCGACGGCGGCGGCGCGCCGCCGATGTTTGCGAGGTAGCCGGCGCATAAGAAGCCCGCGAGCCCCGGAATCGCCCATCGTCCGACCCGGTCGCGCGGACGCGTGGTCCGCATGTACACGGTGAAACCAATCACGAACATTGCGACTTCGATCGCGATCGTCGCCGCAACCGAATTCCAGAGTCCGAGCCCGACTTTCGGTCCGCCCGGATACACCGGCATGTCGGGACGATGGGTCACGACGTCGAGGACCCAGTGGCTCACGACGAGCGCCGCAAGGACCGCGAACGCGCTGAACGACGCTCTGGCTGCCGCCATATAGATGTAGCCGAACACCACACCCCAGAAAACGAGCAGCAGGAGCGAGTGGGAGTACGGGTAGTTGACGAAGTCGAGTGGCGTGAACGCCGTGTCACCCGGCACGATACGCACCTGCTCGATGCCGGCCATCAGAAAAAACGGCCACAGCAGATCGGCCAGCTGCGCTGCGGCGAACAGCGCGACGAGCGGCACACCAGGCGCCGCGCGTTTCGCCGCGAAACCCACCGCGAAGTGTCCGATGAACATGTCCGCATTGTATGCTCTGCGCCATGCATCGACGGGATTTCGTGCGACTGGCCGGGGCCGCTACTGCCTATGCCGCATGGCCGGTGAACCTGCAGGGAGCGGGACCCATCACGATCGCGGCGACCGGTGACTGCATCCTCACTCGGCGCGTCGCGCAGATCACGGATCCGGCCTTCGTCGAGATGGTGCGGCTCCTTCGTGACGCCGACTGCACCTACGGCAACTGCGAGCTGGTGATGGCCGACGAGGAACCGGGGTTTCCCACCGCCGCGGGCGGCAGCCTCAGCGTCGTCACCAGCCCGAAGATGGCCGACGAGTTCGCGTGGCTCGGATTCGACATCATGGGCGCCGCGAACAATCATTCGACGGACTACGGCGTCGAGGGTATCCGGACGACGCGCGCGAGCTTCGACCGCGTGGGGATCGCGCACGCCGGCACGGGATTGAATCTCCAGCAGGCTGCGGCGCCCGCCTATGCCGACACGCCGGCCGGCCGAGTGGCGCTCATCAATTGCGCGTCCACGTTCCCGCCATGGTCTCCAGCCGTTGCCGCGCGTGGCGACTTCAAGGGCGTGCCCGGGCTGAACGCGATCCGCCTGGAACGCCGCTATCAGCTCGACGCCGCGGCCTACGCGGCGCTGGGCACTGCAGCGCGCTCCCTGTCGCGCGTCGTCCCGGTGGCGCCAGCGGGCAACGGACCGTTGAAGTGGCTCGGCAACACGTTCGTGCAGGGTCCCTCGTCGGATGTGCTGAGCGACGCCGCCGCTCAGGACGTCACGCGCGTGACCGATGCCATCGCCGTCGCGCGGCGCAACGCGCGAATCGTGCTCGTCAGCATTCACGCGCACGAAACCGATGGCAACCTCGATAGGCCCGACAAATTTCTGCAACCGTTCGCGCATGCGTGCATCGACGCAGGCGCCGACGCGTTCCTCGGCGCCGGACCGCACGTGACGTGGGGCATCGAGCTGTACAAGAAGCGGCCGATCTGTTACAGCCTCGGCGATTTCTTCTTTCAGTACGAAACCGTGCGCGGGTACGCGGCGGACACGTACGAAGCGTACGGACTCGACGCACAGACGCTCGACCATTCGCGTGCGAGCGACGCCATCCCGCTTCCGAAGGACCGCACGCTGTGGGAATCCGTCGTGCCGATGATGACCTTCAGCGACGACGGGCTGCAGCAGATGCGGCTGCACCCGGTCGCCTCCGACATGAACCAGCCGCGCCACTCCCGCGGCACGCCTCTCTTCGCGACCGGTGACACGGCCGAGCGCATCGTTTCGCGTGTCGCGGCCCTGTCGAAACCATTCGGCACCAGCATCGACTTCGACGGGCGTCTCGGCCTTCTCAGGCTGTAGCCTTGACATGCAACCTTGTGGTTGCATATTATCGGCGGCGATGGACAAACCCGTTGGACACACGGGACGCGGTATTTCGCGCGCTGGCTGACGCCAGCCGGCGAAAGCTGCTCGATCGTCTCCACGAAAACAACGGCCAGACGCTGTCTGATCTCTGCACCGGGCTGGATATGACACGTCAGGCCGTCACCAAGCACCTGCGCGTCCTCGAGGACGCCACGCTGGTCGCCACGATCTGGCGCGGGCGCGAGAAGCTGCACTACCTGAACCCGATGCCGATTCACGAGATCGCCGATCGGTGGATCGGCAAATTCGACCGGACTCGCGTCCGCGCACTGCACGAGCTGAAGAAGCGACTCGAGGGAGAACGAGATGACTAAACCGCAATTCGTCTACGTCACCTACATCGCGTCAACCGTCGACACCGTGTTCAAAGCGCTGACCGATCCCGAGATGACGAGGAACTACTGGGGTCGCCACCACAACGCTTCCGACTGGAAGGTGGGATCGCGGTGGGAGCATCGCGACTACGTCGACAGCTCGAAGGTCGACATCGTCGGCAGGGTCGTCGAGAACGATCCGCCGAAGCGGCTCGTCGTGACATGGGTCCAGCCGGCGCACGAAGGCAATCCCGCCAGGACGTCGCGCGTCACCTACGAAGTCGACACGCTCGGCCCGCTCGTCAAGCTGACGGTCACGCACGCCGATCTGGAGCCCGGCTCCGAGATGGAGGAAAGCGTGTCGTTCGGCTGGCCAATCGTCATGTCGAGCCTGAAGACGCTGCTCGAGACGGGCAAGCCGATGGAGGGGATGTCCAAGCGGTGGGGAGATCCTTCTTGATTGCGGATTGTGGATTGTGGATTGTGGATTGAACCGCTCAGGCTGACACGACGATGCGAAGCGTGGCGGTGAAGCCGGACGCGATGCTGCCGGCCACCGTGGCCATCTCGGTGCTCGTGCCGTCAGAGAACACGTTGTCTGAGGCGTTGCTCGTCGTGTTCTGCCCCTTCGCCGCATACACGCCACTCGCGTAGACCGACGACGAAATGCTCTCGGGAAACGCGACCTGCGTGACCTTCACGCTGCGGCCGTTGAGGTAGACCTCCACGTGGATGTGGGTGGCGCGTCCACCGTACCAGCCTGGGTAGATCGTCGTGAACGTCACCAGACCATTGCCGTCCGTCGTCTGAACGCCGCGCAGAAACGTCTGGCCCACGCCATTGAATCCGGGCTGCGAATACTCGGAGTAGTTGCCTGCCGCGTCACACTGCCAGATTTCGACGACCGCGCCCGACACGGGTGAACAGGAGTTGTTCGCGTTGACGATCGTCAGCGCGAGCGTCAGCGGCGTCCCGGCCTTCCCTTCCGTGACGTCGCGGCGATTGAACGCCGGATTGCTGAGCATCCCGAGAATGTCCGGATAAGGACCGGCGGTTTCGGTCGCCGTCACCGCACATGCGGCGGATGATCCAGTGGTCGTGGTCGTCGTCGTGGTGGACGTGCTCGTGGCGCTCGTCGGCGACCCACCGCACGCGGCCAGCAGCCCGCCAACGGCGGCGCCCAGGGTTCCGAGCGCCTCCCGGCGCGTCAAGGATCCAAGCCTCTTCTTCATTTCGCACGGTCAGGGCAAGGCACGTACCAGGACGATCGTTCTCTGCTGAACTACTTACGGTTCGCTCACGCTCGCGTGTCGGGACCATTAGATGACAGTGTGTCCTCGATATAATCCGCGCATGAAGCGAAGTACCGTGTCGTCCCTCGTGTTGTTCATCGCCATTTTCGCCACGCGGTTGGCCGCAGCCGAGACCCACCGGTTCGTGCCCGAGCGCTTCTACGGCACGTACTCCGCGGCTCATCCGCCGGCGCTTCGCGTGAAGCCCGGAGACACGGTCGTGACGAAGACCATCGACGCGGCCGGCGTCGACTGGAACGGCAAGTCCGTCGCCCAGGGCCCCAATCCCCAGACAGGGCCGTTCTTCGTCGAGGGCGCCGAGCCCGGCGACGTGCTCGTCGTCACGTTCACCAAGATCGAGACGAACCGGCCGATGGCGTACTCGGCGAGTCTGCTGGCGCCGTACGCCGTCGACCCGACGGCGATTGCCGCGCGCGTCGACCGTGACGCGAAGCGCCTGACGTGGACGATCGACCGTACGCGAAACGTGGCCCGGCTCGATCAGACGGACATTCAGACGGGCGGCATCGAGCTTCCGCTGCGACCGATGCTCGGCTGCGTCGGCGTCGCGCCCGCACGCAAGGAAGCAATCTCGACGGCAACGCCCGGGCCCTTCGGCGGCAACATGGACTACGCATGGCTGAACGCCGGGGCGAAGGTGATGCTTTCCGTGAACGAACCGGGTGCGCTGCTCTTCATCGGCGATGGACACGCGCGTCAGGGTGAGGGCGAGGTGGCCGGCACCGGACTCGAAACATCGATGGACGTCGAATTCACGGTGGATCTGATCAAGCAGAAATCGATCGGGTGGCCGCGGATGGAAACGGCGACGCACATCATCGTGCTTGGCAGCGCGCGGCCTCTGCTCGAAGCGCTCCAGCACGCAACGTCCGAGCTGCAGCGGTGGCTGATGGCCGACTACGGCTTCAGCGAGCGGGGCGCGCAGACGTTCATGGGCCAGGCTGCCGAATACGAAGTCGCGAACGTCGTGGACCCGGCGTTCACCGTGGTCGCGAAGGTTCCCAAGGCGCTCTTGCGGCGCTGACGGCGGCGCATGGAGCGCGAGGCTTCAGCCGAGCGAATACGGAGCGCGAGGCTTCAGCCGAGCGAGTCTATGCTAGCATCCGCCAACTGAGCGGGAGGGCCCGGTGATCAAAACCGTCACACGCATTCTGATCGGTGTCATGTTCGGGGTCGGTGTGTTCGTCACAGGTGCCGCTTCGGCGCAGACGGCCGCACCGGCGGCCCAGCCGGCGGAGGCCGCCGGGCCGAACGACTACGGCAGCACGAAGTCCTGGCTGTGCCGCCCTGGAAAACCGGCGAGCGAGACCAACGCCTGCGACGTCGACGAAAGCGCCACGGTCGTGGCCGCGAGCGGCACGCTGACCAGAGAAATCTGGAAGGCCAATCCGAGCGCGCCGATCGACTGCTTCTACGTTTACCCGACGGTGTCGACCGACACCACCGACAACAGCGACATGAACGCCGACCCGGCGGAAATCAACGTCGTCCGCCAGCAGTTCGCGCGCTTCGGCTCGGTCTGCCGTTTGTACGCGCCGATGTACCGTCAGGTGACGCTCGCGGGCCTTCGCAAAGTGTTGGCCGGTGGCGGCGGTGGATCGGCGCTCGAGACCGGCCTCGGTTACAACGACGTACGCGACGCGTGGAATTACTACCTCGAACACGACAACAAGGGACGTCCGTACGTACTCGTCGGCCACTCCCAAGGTTCGTTCGTGCTGATGGCGCTCGTGCGGCAGGAGATTGAAGGCAAGCCCGAACAGGCGCGGATGGTGTCGGCGCTTCTGCTCGGCGCCACGCTGCCCGTCGCCAAAGGCAAGGACACCGGCGGCGTCTTCAAGACCATCCCGCTGTGCCACTCGGCCACGCAGACTGGCTGTGTCATCAACTACTCATCGTTCCGCTCCAACGTCGCGCCTCCAGCCAACACGCTCTTCGGCAAGGTGCCCGATCCGAATCAGGAAGCGGCCTGCGTGAACCCGGCCGCGCTCGGTGGCGGAAGCGGCGAACTTCACGCGTATCTGGACGCGACTGGCAGGACCATCACCGGCACCGTGCCAGTGAAGCCGTGGGTGTCAACCGGCGCAAAGGTCGATACACCGTGGGTCACCGTGCCCGGACTGCTGACGGCGACGTGCACGAAGAACGACAACGCGACGTTTCTCGAGATCACCGTTCACGGCGATCCGAACGATCCGCGCGTGGACGACATCACCGGCGACATCGGACCTGCCGCCCAGCCGCTCGCCAACTGGGGCCTGCACCTGATCGATGTGAACCTGGCGATGGGAAACCTGGTCGAGATCGTCGGACAGCAGGCCAAAGCGTTCGGCGCGAAGCGGAAGTAGCCGGCGTTCCGGCGAGACGCTCGGCTAAAGCCTCTGCAGCTTTCGCACCGTGTCGCCAACCCGGATCGCTCCGGGTTGGACGACGCGGGCGTTGATCCCGCGCAGGTGCAGCTCCTGTCCGACTGGCGAGTTCACGAATTTCATCGCCTCCAGCCCGAACCGCTCGACGAACTTGCCGCAACCCGTGTGCGGCTGGTCCGTCACCTCGACGATGGCGGCGCCGATGGCGAGGCGGGTGCCGGCCGGCAGGTTGGCTTCGCTCAAATCGAGATCCACGAACAGCTGATCGCCGGCGAGCGCCCACCGCGTCCTGTCCTGTGCCACGAGCGCGACGACCCTGGAGCTCATGATGTTCAGCTGCATGTCGGGATGGGGCGATCCGTCTGCCGTTCGCCGGCTCGAGCGCATGTTCCACGTGTCGCCGACCAGTCCCGCGTCGACATCCAGATCGCCCTGCTCCAGTTCCTCGCGGACGCCGAGCGACGGCCGTCTGACGATCATATCGAGCGTGCCGACACCCCGCGGTGCGGAGCGGATGGTGTCGAGGCCAGCTTCGAGTTCTTCGGCGCTCAGATGGGTGACGACTCCGCTCACTTCACCCCTCCATCTGCCAGTGACTGATACACGAGTGCGTTGAATCGTTCGGCGATGCCCGTGGTGTTCGGCAGCAGCTGAATCATCATGACGAGGATCATTTTCGTCTTCGGATCGACGCGGTAGGTCGAACCATACGCGCCACCCCAGCCGAACGATCCTACCGAATCCATCCCGTTGGCGCCGTAGCGTTCCGTCACTTCGAACCCGAGGCCGAACCCGAGCCCGGTCGTCGAATGCAGCGGGCCGACCTGGTTCGTCGACATCAGCTCCACGCTGCGCGGCGACAGGATCCGCACGCCGTCGAGCGTGCCGCCGTTGCGAATCATCTCGAGGAATCGTGCGTAGTCGCGCGCCGTCGAGAGCAGACCTGCGCCGCCCGCAAAACTGCGTCGTGGTCCGTCCACGTAGTTGCCCTGGCCTTTCGGGCCGTCGGGCGCGCGGGTGATCCGTCCGTCGCTGCCGCTCGAGTACACGGCCGCGAGCCGATCGCGCTCGGCCGGCGGCAGGAAGAACTGCGTATCCTTCATCCCGAGCGGTCCGGTAATCCGCGTGTGGATCAGCTCGTCGAGCGGCGTGCCCGACGCGCGTTCGGCGATACAGCCGAGGATGTCGGTGTTATATCCGTACACCCACGCCTCGCCTGGCTGCGCCACGAACGGCAGCGTTGCCAGCCGTTCCATCGTCGAGCAGATGGGTTCGTCCTTGTCGGCAGTGTACCAGCCGTAGCCTGCGGCGGGGCCGAGGCCCTTGGCTTCGTAGGCCGCCGCGACCGACGGGTTGGTCCCGTACCAAATGCCCGCAGTGTGGGTCAGCAGATCGCGAATCGTGATGGCGCGGCGCGCCGGCTCCATCTTCACCCCGGAATCGCCGGCGACCGCGACGGTCGTCTTCGAAAACCCCGGGATGTAGCGGCCGGCGGGATCGTTCAGCGCGAGCTTCCCCTCTTCGAGCAGCGACAGAATCACGACGCTCGTGAGCGCCTTGGTCTGCGACGCGATGCGGAAGATCGTATCGGGCGTCATCCTGCGCCCGGCTTCCTTGTCGCGCCAGCCGAACGCGTGCTCGTACGCGACCTTGCCGTCACGCATGACGATTGCGACGGCGCCGCCCAGGCGATTCTCGTCGACGAACTGTTGGAACACGCGGTCGACTCGGGCGAGCCGATCCGCGGCAAAGCCCGGGGACGGGCTGGTGGCGACCTGCGCGGAGGGCCGGATCGCGCCGATCGCCAGTGTCAGGGCGCAGAGGACCAGGACTGTTCTCGATGTTTTCATTGGCGGCTTCCTCATGTCATAAGCCGAGCGCGGTTGGATGAGAGGGCTGATACAGGCCGAGCGACCCGCCGCTCGGCAGCCGAATCGTCGTTCGCGTGCCCCAGCGTTCCCTGCCAATCTCGCCACACTGCACGCCTTTCGCCGCGAGGTCCTTCATCGTGCGTTCGAGGTCGTCGCACATCAGATACACGTGGGCGTCGAGCATCGAGTGCGCGTTCGCCTCGTCCGAATCCTCGTCGACGGGATGGACGGCCAGTTCGGCAGGCGGGAGCTTGAAGATCAGCCAGCCGTGACCCGCGTCGACGCTGTTCAACTGGAGCACGTTCGTCAGGAACGCGCGGTCCTTCCCGGGATCCGAACTGTAGATGAGGATGTGCGAACCGATCACCATGTCGCGCCTCACTCGTGCCGCTTGAAGAGTCCGACGTATGCCGCCTTGCCGCGGACGTGACCGGCCATGCCAGACAGGACGGCCGCGCGCGTCTGCGCCGGCGACGCGCCGACGGCAGGCACGTCGAGCATCGCGTCGAGTGCGTACAGCTCGAACACGTAGTGATGGGCCGGACCAGCGGCCGGCGCACCGGGTCCACGATAATACGGCCCGGTCGCGCTGATCTGTCTGGTGCCGTCCGGCAGCTGCGCCATCGAAGGCGCACGTTCATGAAGCGCCGTCACAGTGGCCGGAAGATTCCACAGCAGCCAGTGCAGGGTGTCATCTGTGCCGGAGCCAGCCGCGGCGTCAGCGTCGTGTACGATCAACGTGAAGCTGGCCGTTCCAGCGGGGATGTTGCTCCACGACAGCGGAGGCGACATGTCCTCGCCGGCCTGCGTGTACTTATCGGGAATGACGCCGCCGTCTGGCCAGGCGCTCGACGTCAGCGTCATCACCTGGGTGCTGCCGCGCCCGCGTCCCCCGCCAGGAGGCTGCCGAGCCACGAGCGTCGTCGTCAGGACGAGGGCCGCGAGAGATGCGAGCCGGATCGTATGCATGTCCCTACCTGAACGACGCCGGCTGCTTCTTCCGCCACTCGTCGTAGCGCATGCGAAGCGCCCTGACCGGATTCAGATTCTCACCGGCGTGAATGACGTTCGGGCCGTGATCCGGCCCGGGCTGTGAAACCGTGATGTACATCGAATACTTCCCGTTGTTGTGCGAGTCGCCGCTCGTGTCGCTTTTCTCCGCCATCAGGATGTACGCGACGTGCGCCGTCTTTCCATCGCACGCAATCACCGGCTTCGATCCATCGTCGGGCCACGGCGGGCACGTGCAGCGGCTGTCGCCACCGGAGCCGTCAGCGGCCTCCATCGCGGCCATCACGCGGTCCGTGATGGCGCCACTCGTCTTGAGGAACGCCTGGACGGCGTTCGGCACGACCTGCCCGGGACGCAGAATGTTGCCCTGAATGGAATAGAAGATGTCGGTGTTCGGGACCTGCCCCTGGATATCCTGCGACACGTAGCCGTTGCCCAGCCCGGAGTGACCGGCACGGCGGCCCTGCAGATCGAGAATCCCGAATTGGCGCGTCTGAAACGCCGGATCCTTGCTGAGCATCTCGATGATCGCCTTCGGATCCGTGCCCTTCTGCAGTTCCTGATAGACGAGCATCTGGTTCTGGTGGGTGCCGTCCACGGCGGCCTGGCAGGCCGCGACGCCTTTGCCGGGCACCACCACGGCCTGCACGCCCATCAGAAACTGGTCGTCGCGGTCGACACATGTGGCCGACGCGATGACCACGCGACTCGTCGCACGATCGATCGCGATGACCGACCACGTCGCGGACGCGGACGCCGGGGCGAAGCACAGCGCGCTCACCAGAAGCCAGCCGGCTCGACGCATGGCGGGCATCAAACTGTCGCCCGCCGCCTGGCGGTCACTTCGATTTCAATCAGGACGCGGCGATCGATGAGGCCAGCCTCAATCATCGTCGCTGCGGGCCGGACGTCGCCGAAGTAGCGGCGAAGCGCCGGGTAGCAGAGCGGAAAATCGTCCGCCCGGGGCAGGATGTATCGCACGCGCACGACGTCGGCAAACGTCGCGCCGGCTTCCGTCAATGCTGCGGAAATGTTGCGCAGGCACTGTTCGGTCTGCTCGGCGACTCCTTCAGGAATCGTCATCGTTTCGTAGTTGAACCCTGTCGTGCCTGACACGAAGATCCAGTCGCCGTCAACGAGCGCCCGCGAGAATCCGATCTCGGCCTCGAACTTTGAGCCCGAACTAATCAGCCGTCGTGTCAACGCCGTCTCCTTTCGTGTCGCTTGCCAAGCGGCGCAGCTTCGGTAAGAGTAGTGCGCACTCGAAGGAGGCTCGACATGCGTACCCGATTCGCCCGCTCTATTATCTCGGCTTTGGCCGTGATCGTCGCCCTTGGCGGATTCGCCTCGGCGCAGGACAAGAATCCGCGCTTCGGCCAGTGGAAGATGAAGCAGGATCCGCCCGCGCTCAACATCATGACCTACGAACCGCATGGCAACGGCGGGATGAAGATCACGGTCGAGGCCACCAGCGCCGATGGCCGCAAGACGAAGTGGACGTACAACACGATGTTCGACGGCAAGGACGAGCCGGTCAGCGGCGATACCCGCACGGAGTTCACAGCCGTCCGGAAGATCGACGCGCGGACGAACGAAATCTCGAACAAGCGCGGCGGCAAGGTCTTTCAGGTCGTGACGAACGTCCTCAGCGCCGACGGCAACACGATCAACAACACCTACAAGAACTACAACGACAAAGGCGAGCTCACGACGACGACGACGGCCGTCTACGAACGAATCAAGTAGGAGTGGCCGCTCGCGCGGCGAGGTAAGTCCGCACATGCGACAGAAGAGGCAGCGTTGCTGCCTCTTCTGTCGTCTTCCACCCGATCCAGACCAGTTCTCGTCCGTTGGCCCGTACCGCCGGCTCGGACGCCACCTCGATCTCGAAGATGGACAGCACGTCGTGGTGGTGCTCGACGAACAGCGTGCCCTCGTAGGCCAGGGTCAGTCCATCCGCGGAGACGACGACACCGACTTCTTCGCGAACTTCACGGCAGGCGGCGTCCCGCGCGTGTTCGCGCCGTCCGACGAAGCCACCAGGCAGCGAGTAACGGTCCCGGTAGCTGGTCTTCACGAGCAGCACTCGTCCCTGGCACCAGAGCGCAACGGCCGCGCCGTGCGTGGTCGGCCGCCGCACGAACCACCAGCACCTCGCACACCAGTACGCACAGCGGTAGCCGAGGCGAACGAGCGCACTCACCATCACGGTCGCGCCGCGCAGATCACGACCTTCCTTCTACGCGCCGGGCGCTTTGTACGAGACCGCCTTCTTGCACGCCGCGTCCATTTCTTCGGGCGTGATGAGCGGCGTGGTGGACGATCGGACCGCGCCGGAACCGTTGACGGCCAGGCTCAGCGCGAGCCCTGCCGTGGAATCTGGAAGGTCCACGACCACGATAACGTCGTGCTCACCGTACGCAAAGTAGAACGCCTCGACCTTCCCGCCAAGCCCCTCGACCAGCTTCTTCACCGCGGCTCTGCGGCCGCTGCCACCCTCTTTGGCCAGGCCTCGAGAACCCTCGGCCGTGTACGACGCCGTCACCATGAACTTCGCCATGTCAACCTCCCTCTCTTTTATCCCCGTGATGCTTCTCCCGGGCCCGAGCCGACTCAGCCGGCCGAACCTGGGATCGAGACGTACCGATCGGAAAACTTCGAGACGATCCCGCGGAGACGATCGTCCAGCCACGCCACGGTCTGCGACAGGGTCGGTCCGGGGACCCCGCCGTAGTGCGCCTCCGCGATCGACCCGGTGATGCACGCCAGCGTGTCCGCGTCTCCTCCGAGCGAAATCGCCTTTCGAACAGCGTCCTCGAAATCGCAGGATTCCAGGAACGCGATGATCGCTGGAGGAACCGTCCCCATACAGGACTCGTCGAACTCATACGTCCGCCGGAGGACGTCGAGCCGCTGCCCGAGGTCGTAACCCGAACCTCTCCCTCGAGTGCGCTTCGAATGCTTTGTTTCGATTCACCGCATCTCGCCAGGTAGATCGCCGCCGCGGTCGCCTGCGCGCCTTTCACACCCTCCGGATGATCATGCGTCACTCGCGCGCTGCTGGCTGCCTGCTCCAGCACGTCGTCCAGAGACGCGAAGGCGTACGCCACGGGCGACACCCGCATCGCCGAACCATTCCCCCAGCTGTTGTACGGTGAGCGGTTGCCCGCACGCGCCCAATGAAAAAACCTCAGACCGTAACCCGCATTGGGATACGCGCGAAAGTAGTCATGAAACGCATCAACATAGTCGAGGCCGTGGAGCAAGCAGTCGGCGACGGCGACGGTCAGCACCGAGTCGTCCGTGAACCGGCTGCTCTCTGCAAACAGCTCGAAGTCGGTGGACTTGGTGGCGGTGGACTCGTGGACCGACCCGATCACGTCGCCGGCAATCGCGCCCAGCATCATCCACCTCCCCGATGAGTCACGATCGCAGGCCAGATCGGGTCGCTCAACGGATCCAGAAGGGGCTCGCCTGCGGCACACAGTGGGCACGCGGAGGGGGCCCAGATTGCGAACGGGATCGTCACCAGAGTTTCGAGCGGAAGCTGCTCTCGCTTGCAGAATCCCGCCGCCTCGGCACCGAGGACCACCAGCGATCCGATCGCACTGACCGATCCTCCGCAAGCGCGAACGTCGCTCACCGTTCCACGAACCGCTGAGCCCGCACTCGTGAAATCGTTGACGATCGCGGCGCGCTTGCCACGGAGCTCTGGCCGCAACGATGTCGGAACCTGATAGCGCACGCTGAACATGGAGGTTGGATCGCCGGCAATCCGCTCGGTGTAGACGAAGGGCTTCGAGAGCGTCGAGGCCACCATCAGGGCGACGAACGCACCTTCCACCAGAGGGCCGCAGACGATATCGAACCCGTGCGTCTCGAGGAGTCCGGCCAGCTCGGCGGCGAGCCGTTCGACGACCTTGACGTCCATGCACAGGCGCTCGAGATCGAGCCAGCGTTCGGCGTGGTGGCCGGACTCCAGACGGAAGTGGCCGGTTCGGGATGCCACGAGGTCCAGGATATCCGAGCGCATGTCAATGGACGCGTGGTGCCTGCGTGGACGGCAGCAGCTCGTCGAACAGTGGCGGGCCGGCCTTGACGCTGCGACGATGCGCGTCGGCTTCGCGCACGAGATCGGCGACGACATCGGGATGTGATGCAGCGATGTCGTGGCGTTCACCTGGGTCGTCGGCGAGGTTGATGAGCAACGGCGGGTTGTGCTCGCGCCGCGGCTCGCCCTCTCCGTAAGCGCCGCTCGTGATGAAGTGTGCCTTGTAGTTGCCCTTCCGAATCGCTCGAAGCTCGCTGTTCCAGTAGTAGAAGATCATCCGGCGCGGGCTCGGGGCGCCGTTGGTGAGAATCGCACGAAGATCCAGGCCGTCGATCGGCCGGTCGCCGGGCACGTCGCCTCCGGCGAGCTTGATTGACGTCGTGAAGAGGTCCATCGCCGAGCCGATGTCCGTGACGACGGCGGGCCGAATCGTGCCCGGCCACCAGAAGATCGCCGGCGTACGCACGCCGCCCTCCCACGTCGTCCCCTTACCGTCCCGGAACGGGCCTGCGGATCCACCGTGTGTCCCGAACGGCAGCCACGGTCCGTTGTCGCTCGTGAACACGACCAGCGTACGCCGATCCAGCCCCGCCGCCTTCAGCGCATCGAGGACCCGGCCCGTGCTCCAATCGATCTCCTCGACGACGTCGCCATAAATCCCGGCGGCGCTGTGGCCGACGAATTCCGGCGAGCGCGCGAGCGGAATGTGCGGGAGGTTGTGCGCGAGGTACAGGAAGAACGGGCGAGCCCGGTTCGTGTCGATGAATCGAATCGCCTCTTCGGTGTACCGCGTGGTCAGCGTTCGATGATCCGCCGGTCGTTCGACGGTCTCGCCGTTCCGCATCAGCGGCACGTCCCGGTACTCGGGCTTCGGTTCGTAGTAGGCGTGCGACTGCAGACCGTTCTCGCGCGGCGCGGTCATCCGCATGTCGTGGGAAAACGGCAGGCCGAACCACGTGTCGAAACCCTGTCGCATCGGGAGAAACGCCGGCAGATGGCCAAGATGCCACTTGCCGACAATCTCGGTCGCGTATCCGCGCGCCTTGAGCGCTTCGGCGATGGTGATCTCGTCCGGAGGCAGCCCCTGCGCCGCATTCTCGCGAAACACCCCCGGCGCCGGTCCCATCGCGGCGCTGTACGTACCGCTGCGAATCGGCAGACGTCCAGTCAGGAGCGCCGCGCGACTCGGCGAGCAGACCGGCTGGACGTAGAAGTTGGTCCACTTCTGCCCTTCCGCGGCCATCTGATCGAGCCTCGGCGTCCTGATGTTCGGGTTGCCGAACGACCCGAGGTCTCCCCAACCCATATCGTCGGCGAGGATGATCACGATGTTGGGTGAACTCGACGACTGCGCACCGATGTTCGGACGAGCCGTCATGATGGCGGCCACGGCCGACGCGGCCACCACCGTCCACGTCAGCGATCGCGCTCTGGCGCTCATGTCTTGTCCCCCACCTAATCTGTCACAGTCACCGCTGTGGTCGTGAGGCCCTCGGCGCTGAGCGGCGCGAGGTCAGGCTCGACCCAGACGGCGCGCGCGTGGTTCGACATCAGATACTCTCGCGAGTAAAACCGCAGCAGCACGCTCCTCTCAGCGAGCGGACTGGCCATGAGCTGCACATAACGCTCGATGAGCGGAACGGCGGAATCCGATCGCTTCAGGAAATCCGCGAGCAGCTCGACCTGCGCGCGTGTGATTGTCTCGTGGTATCCCGCTGACTCGGAATTCACGTTGCCGTAGTGCTCGTTCAGGTTCCAGATGCCGTCCCTCAGGCGCCGCAGCGCTTCATCCGCGCCGTAGCGCTCGACGTGCCACAAACCCACGGCAAGGTGCGCAGCATGCGTCCACAGACGCGTGGGAATGTCTTTCATGACGAACTGCCTGGCGAACTCGTCGAGATCGGTGATGTCGTAGTCAGAGGGCATGGGGGCTGGTGCCGACACATTCGCTCTGGCGCCTTGGAATTATCCGACAAGTTGCGGCCGCGCGGACGGCAGAGTGATAGAGTGGCGTGGCTCGTTACGCGCTCAGTGGAGATCGGTTCATGGCCAAAAAGACCCGACGCCGAAAACCCGCCAGGCAATCAAAGACGGCGACAGTCAAGTCGAAGCCGCGTCGAGCAGCCCCGCGGCGGGTCGCGCGCCGCTCCGCGTCAAGCTCCGATCCGCTCCTGGCTGCGGTTCGAGGCGCCGAACGCCGCGAGATCGGGCACGTCCGCCTCGAGGTCGGCCGGGCTGGCGCCGCACGCGTCAAGCGGATGATTTACCCGCCAGGATTCCGCTGGTCGGTGGACATGCGGCCGGCCGTCGGCACGGATCTCTGCATGCACGCGCACGTCGGCTTTCTCGCGCGCGGTGAGATCCACATCGAATACGCGGACGGCTGCATCGTCGAACACAAGGCGCCGCAGATTGTCGCGATCGAGCCCGGGCACGACGGCTGGGTGGTCGGAAAGGAACCGGTGGTGCTCATCGAGTTCGACTTCGAGGGCGACACCGTTCAGCGCCTCGGCATGCCCGAGACCCATCGTCACACCTGACGGGAACGAGCGACGGCGTATTTCGCCGCGAGCTTCCGGACGGTCGTGACGTTCCGCATCGTGCCGCCATTGCCCACGACTTTTCCGAGGGGCACGGCGACGGGCGAGTCGCTCATCCGCCCGGCGCGACAGAGCCAGTAGACCTCGCGCTTGTCGATGTGCAGACCGTCGTTGTCCAGGCGCAGCGCGCCGAATTGTTTTCGCGCCGAAGGCGTCGGCGCCTGTTTCAGGAACACGACGAACACCGTGCAGTCGTCAAGCGACCCCTCGAACGGTTCGTGACGCGCGATGGCCGACAGTTCATCGACCGATCGCAGGAACACCTCGACCTCGTAGCCCAGCGCCACGGCGAGACCCTTTTCGATTCGCCGTTCGAGCACGTCCGCGTCACCCGCGGCCTCGAAGATCACGTTGCCGCTGGCGATGAACGTCTCGACGTTGTGGAAGCGCATCGACTCGAAAATACTGCGCAGGCGGTCCATCTTCACGACGTGGCCGCCGACGTTGATGGCGCGCAGGAACGCGACGTAGCGCACTGACGGCACTACTTCGGCTTCCAGATCCCGAGCAGTCGGCGCACAGCTACCAGCTGTCCAATGTGATAGGCCGTGTGGTCGGCGACGAGCACGAACTCGCGCAGATACGTCTGGCCCTGCCCGTGCGGAATGCGCGCGGTCAGATCGATACGCGGCGTCAACGCCAGATCCTGCAGTTCCTTCCGATCGGCCTTGAACTGGTCGATGCTTTCATCCCAGGCTTCGGGTGAAGCCGGCGCGATGGTGGGCGGCCAGTAGTCGTCGGGCCACTTGAGCTCCGTGTAGTTCACGTTCCGGCAGAAATCGAGGATGTCCCACTGCGCCCGGCGGATGTGCTCGACCAGCTGCCAGGGCGAGTACGGCAGACCCGGAGGCTGTTTGCCGCGAAGCTGGCGTGGGATGTCGGCGACGGCGGCTTCGAACGTGACGTGCGCGTCACCCCATTCGAGCAGCAGCTTCACGTGTTCGCGGATTGGGATATCGGCTTCCATGCGTTACCTGCCAGGCTCGAGATGTTCGAGAGTCAGGCCGACCGCCGTTCTCGGCTTGAATCCCTTCAACGAGCCGCTCGTGTCGAAGTAGGTTTTCTTGTCCGACTCGCCCTTCACGTACAGATCGAAGTACGCGGTGGCGAAGTGGTCGAGGATGTTGTTCATCCGTGTGGTGTCCCAGACGGCGTCGGCGTAGTGCGTGAACGGAAACGATTTCAACTCCTCCGAATACGCGTAGGTTTCGGCGGGCGCGGGAATCGGCGCCGCGGCATTGTGATTGGCGTCGTTGAACGTCAGCAGATAGCGGTCGGCATTCACCGAAGCGAGGTAGATGGCCTTCGTCCCTTTTTCATACCCGGCCACATCGTCGACGCTCCCCGCGACGAACAGGACGGGCGTGTGAATGCCCTTGAGCCCATCCGCATCCCAGAAGCCAGCCTGCATGCCCCAGGGGGCGATCGCGATTGCGGCTTTGATACGCGGATCGCGCGCGCGCTGATAGTCCGGGTTGGCGGCGCTCCGCTCCGAGAGCATCCGATTGGGCGGCGACGCCTGGAACGTTTCGCTGGCCTTGCTGTAGCCGCCGCCGATCACGTTGACGACGCCGTAGCCGCCCATCGAGTAACCGACAATTCCAGTGCGTGTGGCGTCGACCAGGCCGCCGAGGAAGGCGCCCGAGTCCCGCTTCGCGAGACGGGCGACCTCGTTGAGCACGAAGAGCTGATCGAACGGCCGGTTGTACAGCGTGCTCGCGAACGCCTTCTGATCGTCGTACGTGCTGTCCTTGTGATCGATCGAGACCGCCACGAAACCCTTGCTCGCGAGGTTCTCGCCGAGGTGGCTCATCAGGAACCGGTTTCCAGGATAGCCGTGCGAGATGATGATCAGCGGGAACGGAACCTCGTTCGAGGCCGGCGCAGCGTCGCGGACAGCCCTGCCATGCAGCGTGGCCATGACGGCCGGATCGCGCGTGACGACGCGGTAGTCGCCACCGGGCTTCTGGCCCGAAGCGAGCGCGGCCGGGTACCAGACTTCGACCGTCAGCGTGCGATCGTATTTCGGCGCCGGCCCTTCCTCCTTGGTGTTCAGGATGTCGGGACGGTTTCGATCCGTGACCTGCAGCGTGCGAACGCCGATGTCGTACGACCCGTACGCGGCCAGCTCGGGCGCCATCGGTGTGATCGTGTCGATGCGGTTCTGCTGAGCCCTCGCAGCGGCTGCGACCAGGGCATACGACAAGACCACGAAAAGGCACGTGCGGCGCAAGAGGTCTCCTCCGTGAGGGTGGATTATAGAGGCCCCGCTACTTCACCGCACTCCGCTTCTTCTCGATGTACGCCGCTCGCAGCGCGTCGGCCATCCGCCCATCCACCAGGCCGGGTGGATTGCCCTGGTAATTCAAGCCGTGGTCCGCGCGGAACTTGTCGACCGCGTTGATGGTTTCTTCATCGTACTGCGCGTAGTCGCGGTCGTAGGCGAGCGTCGCGGCCCGCGCCTGATCCATCAACCCGTCGTACTCCCCGCGGTTGGTCTTCTGGAGCTCCAGCATCTTCGGCGTGTTGGTCGGTGCGGGCGCCGGCGGAAACGCCGCGAGACTCGGGCGCCAGTAGCCCAGCGCATGCAGCATCCGCTTGAGCTCGATCACGTCAGCGCCTTCCACGCGCGAGAAGGTCCGATACCCGAGACGCCGGCCGGTCGCATAGTAGATCCGCTTGAGCTCCGCGACAGGCTCGGGATTCTCACCGACCTCGACCGCGAGCGCGATGTAGTCGCCGCCGCGGCCCGGGTCGTTGGGATCGGCGATCTTGATGGCCGCAGACTGGAGATTGCCCCATCGCCGGTCGCCGCCCTTCGCCTGTCCTGCTTCGAGCGCCAGAATCATCCGCTCGGCGAGGGGCAACCCGCTGCCCTCGGTTGACTCGAACTGTTTCGCGACCGCGTCGACGACGTCGGGCCCGACCATGATGTTGGCTTGTACGGTGTAGTTCAGGCCCTGACGGCTTCCCGCCCAGTTGCCGTTCTGCTTGCCCGTATGCGCGGCCGCGCGACCTTTCATGTCGATGACGCCGACCTGCCGCGTTTCGCGCGCCTCGTCGTTGGCGAGCAGCTGCTTCAGGACGCTCTGCGGATCCACGCCCTTCGCCAGCAGGTCGAGGCCGCGCGGTCCGTACTCGACGACGGTCGACGCCTGCGTGCACACCGCGCCGACTCCGGCCCGCACGTGCGGGACCGCTCGACCGACGAAGGGCACGCGCGTCGTCACCGCTGCGCCCGACTGTCCGGTCGCCGGGTCGATGGCGCACAACGAAAACGTCGAGTACTGCGGCTGGCCGTCGGCGTTGAGCGCCACACCGTCCGCGGCGCGCTGCTGAGCCGACAGAATGATTGTTGAGGCCAGTCCAGCGCAGACCGCGGCAAGGGCCCCGCGGCGGCGAAGCATCATGTTTCCTCCTGAAGGATTAGTGCCTCATCGACATGAAGCGGGCTGCGCGTGCGCCAGCGACGTCGCCATCTCGAGCGCCCGTGCCACACGCGCGCGGTCGATGTCGTCGCTGCCTGCCATGATGCGTCCGGCGATCGCCTCGAGGAATCGGCCATAGGCACGGAGCATCGTTCGGTTGCCGCCGAGGAGCGCGTCCGATACGTCGCGTCTGGTCGCTGGCGTCACCAGCTCCACGCGGCCAACGAACACGCGGGCAATGTCGGCCGGGGGCGGTGTCACGGAGAGCGGCAGAATGTCGTCCACAACGGAACGCGGTGCGACATAAAACAAGCGAGCGCCCTCTTCGAACCACGAGTCGCGCCACGTTTGCACCATCGCCTCTGCTTCCCTGCGGTACAACCCGCTCGCTGTCAGAATGTCGACGAGTTCAGGAGCGGGGCCGTCAGACTCGTCATCCAGTGTGAGCGGACCGATTGTCTGTTCCCAGCCGATGTCCCGATAGGTTCTGTGCGCCACACGGCCGCCTCGATTTTCGAATGACACGACCGTTCCCAACGGCGACGGTCCTGCGCTGCCGAGCACGACCGAGCCGTCGTCCTCAACCCGGGCGTTCAGCGGCGATGCGAAGCGACCGACCCCGCGATAGAACAAGAACCGCTCGCGGTCCGTGTCGACCTGGAGCGGCGAGGCGTCCGTGTCGCGCGCGGCGTAGTAGTGGCTCTCACCTGCTTCGGTCGGAAGATCCGGGGAGAGGCCCGGCGACACGCGCACGTTCTTCCATGAGATACGACTCCCAACCAACTGGCTGTTGGGCCCGGCAATGACGTTGGGCCTCGTGGTTGGTGCCGGGAACCAGTCGGTGATCACGCCGTCGCGGAAATCGACGGCCACTGAGGCGGTCATTTCTTCCTGCGAATAGAAGTAAATGACGGGCGTTTCCATCCGCATCGTCCCGGCCATCGAGCCTTTGAGACTTCCGCCGCATTGGGCGACGAACGACGGCAGATCGGACGGACCGTTCAACGGCTGCCACGACACGGCTCGGCCGTCAGCGCCGGCAATTGACGTGAACGTTCCCCATTCGTGGACAGTGAAACGCGCGGCGTCTGCAGATCGACCTCGCAGAAGCGGCGAGGCCAACGCCATGGTTGACACGAACACGACGATCACCGTCAGGCGAATGCGCAGGTCGACCTCGAGTATCTCGACTGGATCGATAACAAAAACTGATCAGCCACGAAACGCGGTTTTCAGTCGGTTTCCGACCCGGTGGACACGGGCCACCAGCGAGGGCATTTTGACTGTCTCACACGTCGCAGCCGTAGTCACTCGACGCCACGATAACAGGTTCCGGCGCAAGCTTGAAGAGCGTGAAGCGAAACTGGCACCCGGCCTCGCGGACTTCATCGTCTGGCGCCCACTGGACGAAGACGTACGTCGCGGGGTCGCCGGCGATCCGTAACTGGTACTGCTTGACGATATTCCAGAACCGCGTGGATCTGGCAACCGCCAGCGCCTTCGCATCCAGAAGATCGATCGCCTTCCGCCGGCTTTCGGTGATGGTGATGTCCTTGTCCGAAATGCCTGCGAGCACGAATCCGCCGCCGACGCGTCTCGGCGCCGAGACGGGACGGGCTAGCGCGTCACCGAAGAAGACGACGTCCCGGCGGACCGGATCGGTCATGCCTACCCGCGCCGTGCCGCGCAGCCCCTCGACCCTGAGCGGCGTGGCGCCTGTCGCGTCGAGGAGCACGTACGGCCGGGACCGGATGTCGGCGGGCACCGCGACGTCGTAGGTCAACGCCGCGTGACCGAAGTCATCCAGATGATCGCGAAGGCGCGCACTCGTCTCTGGGTCAGGTGGCGCGGATTGCAGGCTACGAAGATCCTGGGGCGCCGCGCGCTCCCAGTCGATGCCCGGTGGCATGAACGTCACGCGCGTGTCGTCCACGTGCTGCGCCCCCAGCACGACGAGCGCCGCCCGCCCGCCGTCCGGGCGAGTCGCTGGCGGGCCTTCCATCCCCTTCGATTTGAGCAACGGCGCCATCGAAGGCGACGTCATGAACGTGATGAACGCGTCAGCGGCCGCGCGCCGGGCATTGACGCTCAGTCCCCCGACCATGATCAGATGGCCCTGCGTGTGGCCCGGGAAGGGTCCGAGCACTTCGACGCCCGGGATCGGCAGAATCTCGCTCACCGGCAGGACGCCGAGATCGGCCTCGCCGCGCGCGATGAGCGCGCCCACTTCCGCGCCCGTCTCGGTGAGACGGATCTTCGGTGCGATCTCCTCGGTGAGGGATAGCTGGCGCAGCACGTTCTTGAAGAACGGCGCGCTCGCACCTTCGCGGGCGTATGCGATCGTTGTGGCCTGCCGGAGCGTGCGGACGAGGGCCTCGACAGTCTCGGCACGAGGCTTTGATGAGCCTGCGCGCACGGCCAGCGCCATCGCCGATCGCGCAAGCACCGATCGGGAATCACCGCGGATCCTCCCGCTGCGAATCGCGGCATCGATCGGATCAGCTGTCAGGATCGCGACGTCGAAGGGGGCGCCGGCTTCAACCTGCCGGGCGAGCGACGCCGACACACCATACGTGACCAGCACCTTGTGGTTCGAGGCCCGCTCAAACGGCGGGATCGCTTCCGCAATCACCGCCTTCATCCCGTTCGAACAGAGGACTCTGATCTCGTCGGCGCGTCCGACGCTGGGCGAGAGCGTGACGACCAGCAGGGCGAGAAGAGATCGACGCAACGACATCCTTGCCGGGCATCGAATCATCGACCTCTCCAGACGCGAACCGCGCGCTACGACTTGCCGAATCCCTCGACGTGAACCTCGAGCAGATGGTTCACGCGGAGGCCGTAGATGCCGTCAGTCTTCGTGCCCGCTTTCGGCATCGAATGGACGACGGTGCCGTTGACGACGTAGTCGATCTTGTCGGCGCCGACGCGGACCTCGAGCGCGTTCGTGGACTTGCCGGTCGCGTCGGGCTTCTTCACCGCGCCGTTCGCGGTCTTGGCCACGACGTTCTGCGTGTCGGCGTCGCCGTTGCGCTTCTTGATCAGCCACGTCCCGTCCTGCGCGACGAGGAAATAGGTGTAGCTCTGCTTGGCGTTGTCGAGATCGCTTCCGCCGAAGACGAGACCGTAGTAGTTCGTGTGGCCGCTCGGCTTTTGAAGCGCGAACGTGCCCTTCACGGTGTAGGCGCCCGTCGCGGTGTTCGCGGGGTTCCAGTAAACGGCGGCCTGCGGATTGGTCGCGTGGAAGCCCGAACCCATCGTGACGAACTTGATCGTCCCGGCGCCATCGGGATCAGAGGCGCTGGTGCTCTGGTCCGCGCGGACCATCCAGCCCTTCGGCGATTGCGCGGCCAGCGAAATGACGGCGAGCGACGCGAGAAAAAGTGTCGTAGCAGTGCGTTTCACGGAATCCCTCCTGCCGGACATCCTACCATCCGTCCCAGGTCCGCCATCGGGCCGGCTCGTCGAACAGCGCCTCCCAGTATTCAGAGGCCGAGGTTGGCAAGGGTCCGGAACGGCTCAGGCGCTCAGCGCTTGAGCGTCGCGACGTGCGCTTTGACGACCTGGTACACGAAGTCTTCGCACGCTTCGCTCGTCTTGGGATCCCACGCCGCACCGTTCGTGATGTTGTCGGAGACGACGCGGATACCGAGAAACGGCGTGCCCATCTGCGCAGCGACCTGCGCGGCCGACGCGGTTTCCATTTCCTCGACCGTCGTCCCGTAGGTGCGATGCAGCGCGAGAACGCGATCGACCTCGTCATTCCAGAGATCGCTCGACCCGATCACGCCCTCGACGACGCGCCCTCTCGAATAGGACGCCCTTTGCGCCCGCGCGGTCGCCATGAGTGCCGGGTCGCCGTCAAAGCCGGCCAGTCCGCCGCCGCGATCGTTCGCAGCGCTGCCATCGGCGGCCGTCAGATTGAGCGGCTTCCATTCAAGAGGATGGCTGCCGGCGCCCGCCGCCTTGAACGGGCTCTTGAACGCGCCGAGGTTGACCGATCGCGAGCCGATCACGATGTCGTAGAGATGCAGCTCGGGATCGTGGCCACCTGCGGTGCCCTGATTGATGATGCTCGCCGGCTGATACTTCTGCACCGCAATGACGGTTGCGGCCGCGGCGTTCGACATGCCTTTGAGCGTCTTCGACACGATCACCGGATAGCCGTCAACCGTGCCGCGCCAGAACGTCCATTCACCGACGCGATCGACCGTCGCCTGTTCGAGGCGGGTCGCCAGTGTCTCGACCTCGATCTGCATGGCTCCCTGCACGACGAGCGGGCGCAGCGTCGCTCCGTCGTGTGAGCACGCGCCCGCGACGGCAGCCAGCAGCGTGAAAGCGGTGATCGCGTTGCGGAGGATCATGCGAGGTGTTTCGCAAAGAAGATATCAGGTTTCCCCGGGCCGTTGGCGTCAGGCATCAGGCCGACGATCCGGAACCCCAGGCGAAAATAGAACTCACTCGGGTGATTGCCTCGGAGCTTTCGAAAATTGCGGATCGCTCCAGGAACGTCGGCGTACACATCCACGCCGCCGACGGTCGTCTCGCCGAGCTCATCGTCGCTGCCAAGCCACAGTGTGAGCCCGCCACGCAGCCTGGCCAGCCGCTCGAGATCTTCGACGAGCGCCCTGCCCAGCCCGCGGCGGCGATGGGACTCGGCGACCGCCAGAGGGTGCAGCTCCCAGACGACGCCATCGTAGGAGGGCATCGCGGCCACCCATCCGACGACACCGTCGGCCGGATGAACGGCGACGCGACTGATCCTGTCCGCCGCGATCGACTCCCGCACCGTTTCGCGCGCGGACGCGAGATTGGACCAGGCGCCGTTCCAGGTGCGAAAGGCGTCGCGAAGAAGACTCGCGGCGCCCTCGATGAGATCAGACGGCTCCGGCGTCAGGTCGGCCAGCCGGACGCCCTCGGGGAGCGCCATACGGTTTCAGCTGGGGCTCAGCGCGAGACCCGCTCCCACACGAGCCGGCTTTCGACCACGTTCGGACCGTTCTCGGCGGGGTCGATGCGAAGCGTCAGCCGGCCGGCCGCGTCGAACGTGAACCAGCGCTTGCGCGTGGTGCCGACGATCGACGGTGTCTTCTCGAGATCGACGTGATGGAGCACGAAGCCCTCTGCGCCGTGAACGTCGTAGCTCCCGCAGTACGCGGCGACACCGTCCCACGCGGCGCGGACCGTGGCATCGTCGGGCCGGCCCGTCCACTTCGTGCGGTCAGGATTCATGATCACCGCGCACATCCGCCCGCTGTCGGAGTAGATGAGCGACCCCGTGTTCATCGGATTGCGGCGCATGGTGCCGTCAGCGAGCCGCACCTCCCAAGAGACGAGTCGCCACGCTCCGACGAGCTTCGCAGCGTCGTCCGCCGCGGCTGGCGCCGCCGGCATCGCCGCCAGCGCGGACAGGAATGCGAGCCCCACCAGTCGGCGAACCCCGGCGCTGGCCCTCATCTGCGATCGTCGGTCGAGACGCGTTCGGTCGGCCATCCCTGATCGATCGGCTTCTTGGCGTCGGCGGTAATCTGCAGCGTCGCGCAGTGGTGGTACGAGTAACCGCCCGGATTGTTGAAGCCGTGTTCGGCCATGAACTGGACGATCTGAAGGGTGCACCGCTTGCAGTTGATGTTGGGCAGCTGCACGTCGGTTTCAAACGGCGGCATCTGACCCGTCGGACGTTCTGCGTGGACAAAGAGTCCGTCGGCGAGAACCGGCATCTGCGGCGGGTTCTGGATCTTCGCCGATACGGACACGGGACCGCGTTCGCCTTCCTTCGTCGCCGTTTCCGGGTCGAGGGGCAGCTCGTTCGGGGAATTCACCGCGAGCGCCACCCTGTAGTGCCCGGGGTGATAGATCGTCTCCTGGACCTTGATGTGAATCGTCGAGCCGCCGGCGGCTTTCGTCACCGCGTAGCTCGGCTTGCCCCAGTCGGTGTTCGAGCCGCCGCAGGGTCCGGACTTCTGCGGGTCGCCGCGCTCGTTCTCGACGATCCACGAGGCGGGCTCTACGAGCCTGAAGTGGCCGTCAACCGTTGCCGGGGCCATGATGGCTGCGCACGCGAACGCGGTCAGGAATCCACAGAACATTCTCATCGTTCGTCTCCAGACGTGTGCGGGCATGATACCCCAATCAGTCGGGAACTCTCCCCGACTCGCCGCCACGACCTTCCATGCTCAGGTAAAGATCGTCCAGAGCGTGAGGCACACCATCACGCCGACGAGAACGAGGTACGCCAGCGTATCGTCGGGGTGAAATCCCAGCTCGCTCGATGATTCTCCGCGCGACGCCAGCGTGCGCTCGCGGGCAATCAGGAAGAGCGGAAACGCTGCGCTGATCGCGACGAGCAATCCAAACACGATGTACAGCCACACGAACCGGATCGACAGCCGCCGCGCTTCCATGATCATCAGCGCGAAGAGCGGCACGAGCAGCATCCCGAGGTCGATGGTGATCGAGCGGCTGGCGGGATTCGCAAATGTGTCCTGCCAGAACCGCACGGTCGCCAGCGCAAAACCCGCGATCGGATTCTCGTCCTGATGGATGTACGCGACGTTCTGTCGCCACGTGCCGGCCAGCGCCAGCGTCGCGGCGGCGGCGTATCCGGCGCACAGGAGCCGGCGTGAGCGCGGCATGGCGTGAAGTGAACCAGTCACCGGCGCAGGGGTTTGTCGAGGCTGTCCCAATGATAGGCGGACTCGATCCGACGTTCGAGCTCCTCGGCCATCCGGCCACCGCGGTCGCCGTTGGTCATGATGGCCACGCCGTACCCCTTGATCTTGTGCGCCTTCATGTCACACCGAAATCCCCAGTTGCTTCCGCCATGGCCGACGTACCAGCCTTCACCAATCTTCGAGGTACCCAGCCCGACGCCATAATCACCGACGCCGACCGGATTGACCATCTCCTGTGCCATCGCCCGTGACAGCACGCGATTCGACCGCCCGCGGATGGACTGCTGAACCTCGATCAGAAATCTCGCAAGGTCAGACGGCGTCGTCCACAAGCCGGCGGCCTCGAGCTCCGGATACACGTGCCACTTGGCGTCCATGGCCTGGCCGTCCAGCCCGTGCGCACGAGCCGCGTTGCGATCGCGCTCGGATGACAGCGGTTGATCGTACGCGCTGCGCGTCATGCCGATCGGCGCGAGAACGGTCTGCTGCATGATCTCCGGGAACGGTCGGCCGAGGACATCGGTCAGGGCGAGCTGCATCAGCGTCACGCCGCCTCCGGAATATTTCATCGCTGTCATGGGCGGCCGGCCAAGCCGCACCGGACCGACGTTCGAAGGCTTTTGACCGTCGAGGATCTGCACGAGCGTCGGGAGCGGCGCGCTGGGATGATAGCCGGGAAAACCGAAGCCGTCGTCCAACCCGGACGTGTGGCTCAGCAGCGATCGCGGCGTCACCGGCTGCGACTTCGTGAACTCGCCGGTCGGCAGCTTCCAGGATCGCAGGATGCCGTTGACGTCGTCGTCCAGGCCGAAACGCCCATCCTGGACGGCGCGCAAGACGGCCATCGCCGCAACCGGCTTGCTGATCGACGCCGCCTGAAACAGTGTATCGGTGTCCACCTTCGCCCCGGTGACGACGTCGGCCACGCCGTACGCCCTGGCCCAGTGAATCTGAAAGTCCCTGATGACAGCCACGCTGACGCCAGGAACGTGCGCCTTCTCCATCGCCTGCGTGATCGTCAGCGGCGCGAGCTCGCCCGTGCCGCCGGGCTGCGCGGCCTCTATCTGCGCGATGAGCGCCGCGACGTCGTCGGCGGCGCTGACGGCGTGAAAGCCGGCGGCCACGACGATCGCGACAACGACGACGAAGGCACGCATTATCCGCCCCCACGCAGGAAATCGAGCAGCAGCGCCGCGACCCGTTCCGGCTGCTCCTGCTGCACCCAATGACCCGCGCCGTCGACGAAGTGGACGCCGGTCATGTGGGTGCAGGCCGTCTTTTGCATCCGATCGAGCGCGCCGGGATTCTGATACGCGCCCCAGTCGCTTCTGCCGGCCATGAACATGGACGGCTGATCGATCGTTCGTCCAGAAAACACCTGGAGGTTCGCGTTCACGCGTGGAGCCGATCCCACCCGGTAGGACTGCAATCCACCCTGAAAGCCCGTCCGGCCGTACTCGCCAGCATACACGCGCAGTTCGTCGTCGGGCAGCCACGTGCATTTCGCGATATCGGCCGCCGACGGCATCTCGGGCGCGACGGTTTCCGCCATGCCCTTGTCGAGATCCATCACGTAGTACTTCGGGAGCTTTGCCCATTCGGCGGCAGTCCGCGATGCGAGCTCGTGCGGCTGGTTGACTTTCCAGTCGGCGCTCTTCATGTGGTAGTAGGCGCGCATGAACGCCTGCAGCCCGTGCGGCGCGTTTCGCATGTTGTCGGCGGCTTCGCGCGTCGAATAGTACCGCTGATAGTGCTTGCGCGGCGGCGTGAGCTTCGCGAGATCGTCGTAGATGGTATCTGCGGCTGGTCGCACCGGGCCGCTGGGGGTCTTCGTCGTGTCGAACGGCAGCGACGGCGTGCCTCCGAACGGCGCACTCATCATCACGACGGATCGGAAGACATCGGGCCTGACAACGGCGCACCACGCGGCTACCGGTGAACCGAAGTCGTGCCCGACGACTGCTGCAACCGAGCGATAGCCGAACGCGGAGACGAGTGCGACCATGTCCGTGACTTCGTTCAGCGTCGACCACGGACTGAGGTCATCGTCGAAGCGCACGTCGGTACCACCCGAACGCCCGTAGCCGCGCAGGTCCGGTGCGATGACGTGATACCCCGCCGCGGCGATCGGCAGCATCACCTTGCGCCAGCTGTACGCCAGTTCGGGGAATCCGTGGACCATCAGCACGCCGGGCTTGCGGTCGCCCTCGAAGCCGGCCTCGAGCACGTGCATCCGGATCCCGTTCACGCCGTCGACGAATCGCGCGCGGATGCCGCTCGGAAGAACGCCTTGATCAAGAGGCGTCAACCCGGCGGCTTGAACGCGTGACAACGGGACGGTTGCCGTCGCTGACGCCCGCGTTGATTGCGCGATCGCGGCGGGAGCGAGCACGGCTGCGCTCGCGCGCTTCAGCATCTGGCGACGGGTCAGCAGGGATGGCATCGGTGGGCCTCGCTAGCGCTTGTCGAGATTCCTCACGGAGTCGCCGACGAGCTTCCGCAGCGTCGGCAGATCGATGTCCGACAGCCTCCTGATATGGATACAGCCTTTGCCGCCCGTGGTCTTGCCGAGTTTGGCGCGCAGCTCGCGATACCCCTCGAACCCGCTGCTGATGTAGAGCGTGACCTTTCCCTTGCGCGGCGCGAAAGCGACGCGCATCCAGTCGGCTTCGCGACCGCCCGCGTACTTGATCCGGCGTGTACCGAAACCGACGATGTTCGTCCCCCACACCTTCGGGCTGGCTTTCGTCGCCCGCCTCATGATCGCGGCGATCGTCCGGCAGTCGGCTCGAATCCTGTCGTCTTTGATTGCTTTCAGAAACTTGCTCGCCGACGCGCGTGTCGCTCTCGTCTTCGGCTCGCTCATGCTCATCCTCGCCGGAAAGGCGTCGATGGTAGCACGGCGCCTCAAGCGTCCGCTTCACTTGGACGTGATGAGGCGTCCCGAGGTCTCAAATCGACGGAAGTTGGAATACGTGGCGACAGCGCGGATGCTATTGAATCTCGTGAGACCCCGCATGATCGACGCCGAATTCTCAGCGCCATGAGCCAGAACGACCAGCGCCACATTGATTTCAGCGCGTGTTGGCCAGTCGCGTCCATTGCCATAGACCGTTGGTCACATCGCGAGGAAGTCGCCGGTCGATCTGCCGCGCCGCCATCACCAGCTGCCCGCGATGATGCGCTTCGTGGGCGACGAAATAGGCGAGCACGTGACCGACGTCGAGCGGCAGGTTCCGCCAGACGTAGCGGCGTGATGGAGGGACGACGCCGTCATTCGCAAGCCCCAATTGCAGCAGTGCTTCGATACCACGACTGCTCCGCTTCAGGGCTGACAACAGCGCGCGGCGCGAGACCGTCCGACGATTGACGTGCGCGGGCGCAGCAATGCCATGTTCCGTGCCCAGCGTTTTGATCCAGCTGCATCGCGAGTTGTGCAGGTGCGCCGCAATCATGCGGACGGTGCGTTGCGGCAGGCCTGGGATCGCAGCGGCCCACAGATCGGACGGGATCTGTTCGACGAGATGGACGTTCACAGCGTTGTTCGTGCGCCAGGCCTGAAGGATGGTCTCGTCGAGCCTGGCAGAAGACGACGATACCTCGCACGCCGGCGCCGATCTCATAAAACGTCTGGCCTCTTCTGCAGCCGCTTCGCGGCCGCCGCGAACAGGAGAGCAACGACAAGAAACCCAATTGCGAAGACGAGCTCGACTTCCAACTCAGTCCAGTAGAAATCAGCGAGCGATGGGTCGGCTGTCCGCCAGCGGCGCCATTCGCGCAGCGCGGCGGTGCCATGCAGCACATGCCAGATCGTGAGACCGGTCATCGCCGCACTCGCGAGCCACGAGACGAAAGCCCACGGCCTCATTCCCCACTTGAGCGTCACGACACTCGTCAGCGCCGTCCTGCGGCGATTGGCGCGCGAATCGCTCGGCCGGGCCGGACAGCGGTCACTTCACCGCGATCGACCACGGGCTTACCGCCCACGATCACGTACGGGATGCCCGCCGACGGAATCGTGGCGTCCTCATAGGTCGACCGATCGATCACCGTCGCGGGATCAAAAATCGTGAGGTCGGCGTCGGCGCCGGCCTTGAGACGGCCCTTGTTCACCATCGCCGGTGTTCGCCGCTCGAGGCGACGTGCCGGATCCAGCGTCATCCGGCGCAGGGCATCCATCAACGGCACCACCTTGTCCTCGCGGACGTACTTGCCCAGCACTTTCGCAAACGTGCCCGACGTGCGCGGGTGCCCGCGCCCGTTCTCGATGAATCCGTCGCTGGCGATCATGGCGAGGGGGCTCGCAATCGCGGCGCGTGTCTGTTCTTCTGATCGCCCGTGGATGATGACCGTTCCACCGGCCGCGCGCGCCTTGCCGAACGTGGCGCGTGTGAGGCGCTCGCCGGTGGAAACGAGCTGGTGCAATCCGAAACGCGCATCCGGCCAGGACTGCCAGTCGTCGAACAGCGCCGACTGGATCTCCGTCATGCCTGCGCCGTACGGGTACGCCTCCGTCGTCACATCCTGTCCCGCATCGCGCGCGGCCTTGATTGCGGCCAGGAACGCGTCGAGCTCGGAGTCGGCGGACGAGTTGACGTGGACGATGTGCAGGGCGGTTGGCGCGGCGGCGGCGGCGGCAATGGTCTCCTGCAGTCCCTTGAGCCCGCCGCGGATGTGGATGTGGGCCGAGGCGCCGCCCTCGCCCGCCACTTTGAAGATCCTCTGGATTTCTGACATGGGCGCGCCCGGGGTATATGCGCTGCCCAACCCCACGGCGACCGCGCCTTGCGCCAGTCCCTCGCGCAGAATCGCTTCCATGGCTGCCACCTGTGCGTCGGTGGCCGCCCCGCTGCCGCCGATTCCTGCCGGCAGCAGACCCGTTCCGGGATCGCCGAGCACTTTCATCCGTGCAGGGATGTGCCCCGCCGACACACCGTAGTTCACGATCTGGCCGGCGTCGCGAGCGGCATACCAGGCGGCGACGTCGCCCGTGCCCACCTCGAGCTCGAACGCCGATGTCACGCCGTCGCGCACCATCATGCGGTACGACTCCTCCTGCTGGCCGTGCTCGTGGAGGTCGATGAAACCGGGCGACACGACGAGGTTCGACGCCTCGATGACGCGAAGCCCCGTCAGCGGCGACTCGGACACGGCTTCGATCTTCCTGCCCCTGATTCCGACGTGCCGTACGGCGTCCACGCTTGACTCGGGATCCATGACGCGTCCGTTGGCGACCACGAGATCGTAGGGCGGCGCCTGTTCACGGCCGCAGGCTGCGAGCGTGAGGCCGATCGCGGTGATAATCAGGGCGTATGCGCGAATCATGGGCGCCGAGATTAACACGTGGGCCGGCCGCGGGCATCCTCCTTCTGCTCGCACTGGCCACCGTTCAGTCGAGCGCGCAGGAACCCAAATGGACGCGCACGGCGCCCACTAACGATCTGCCGGGACCGTATCGTCGTGACGCGAGCTGGGCGCAACTGCCGGCCGGGTTGAAATGGGGCGCCGTGATCGGCGCCGAGCCTGGCCCAGACGGCAGCATCTACGTCGTGCACCGCTGCTTCGAAAATTCATGCGCCGGGCGCCTGGAACCGCCGATTCTCAAATTCGATCCGCGCGGCAACGTGCTGAAGACCTGGGGCGTCGGAACCTTCATCTTCCCGCACGGCCTGTACGTCGACCCACAGGGGAACGTGTGGGTGAGCGACGCGCAGGGAAGAGACGGCAAGGGCCATCAGGTCTTCAAATACGATTCGAAGGGCAAGCTGCTCCTGACCATCGGAACGGCCGGCGTCGAAGGAGATGGCGCCGAGAGCCGGCTTCGGCAGCCGACCGATGTGGTGACGGCACCAAACGGCGACATCTTCATCACGGAAGGTCACACCATCGGCGGCGGCGTCAATCGCGTCAGCAAATGGACGAGGGACGGCAAGTTCATCAAAGCGTGGGGAAAGACGGGCGGAGGCCCGGGTGAATTCAACGTGCCCCACACGATTGCGATCGACTCACGCGGCCGGCTGTTTGTGGGTGATCGGGCCAACAACCGAATTCAGATCTTCGATCAGGATGGCCGATTCCTCGACGAGTGGACCCAGTTCGGCCGTCCCAGCGGAATTGCCATCACGAAGGACGACACGATATACGTCGCCGATTCCGAGTCGTGGGGACCGGACGAACCCGGCTGGAAGAAGGGCATCCGCATCGGCAGCGCGAGGGATGGCTCGGTGAAGTACTTCATTGAGGATATCGAGTCCACTACGGAGGACCATAGCGGCGCCGAAGGGGTGGGCGTCGATCGTGACGGGAATGTCTATGGCGCAGTCGTCCGCCGGATGATGCTCGAGAAGCACGTCTTCATCAGGAAGTAGTCCCGATGGTGACTGCCTTTGAGACGTTTCTTGCGCGCTACCCGGGCTACGCCTCTACCCGCGCCATCGACGAACTTCGCGCAACCGACTATGGCCGGCTCGACGCGCAGGGACACGCCTACCTCGATTACACGGGCGGCTCGCTCTACGGCGCATCGCAGGTGCGCGCGCACACGGATCTCCTGAACGAGCACATCTTGGGCAACCCGCACTCGGGCAGCCCCTCTTCCTCCGCGATGACCGCCCTCGTCGAACAGACGCGCCGCGACGTGCTCGACTTCTTCAATGCCGCCGGCGAGTACACGGCGATCTTCACGTTGAATGCATCGGGTGCACTGAAACTGGTCGGCGAGTCGTATCCGTTCGGACCGGACGCGCGGCTCCTGCTTTCGACCGACAATCACAACTCGGTCAATGGCATCCGCGAATTTGCCCGCGCGAAAGGGGCGGCGGTCGATTACGCGCCGCTCACGGTCCCCGAGCTCGCTCTCGATCGGCCGCGCCTGGATCACCTGCTCGCGCAGGGCCGGTCCGGCAGCGCCGGTCTGTTCGCGTTCCCGGCTCAGTCGAACTTCTCTGGCGTCAAGCACCCACTGGAGTTCGTCGAAAGCGCCCACGCGAACGGCTGGGACGTTCTGCTCGATGCGGCTGCGTTCGTGCCGTACAACAAGCTTGACCTCAGCGTCGTCAAGCCGGACCTGGTCGCGATGTCCTTTTACAAGATGTTCGGCTATCCCACCGGCGTCGGCTGTCTTCTCGCGCGCAATACGATGCTTTCGAAGCTCGCGCGTCCGTGGTTCGCCGGTGGGACGGTGAACTTCGTCAGCGTGCAGGCGCGCGTGCACGTCCTCGCGAAGAAGGAAGCGGGATTCGAGGACGGCACGCTGAACTACCTGAGCATCCCCGCGGTGTCGATCGGCCTCCAGCAGCTCCGGCGCATCAGACTGGACGAGATCCAGCTGCGGGTGAGCGCGCTCACCGCATGGCTGATCGACGGACTGCTGGCGCTCCGCCACGGCAACGGCCGGCCGCTGGTCCGATTGTACGGACCGGCGACGACGGTCTCCCGCGGCGGCACGGTAACGATGAACTTCTATGATCCCAACGGCCACTTGATCGACTATCGCCGCGTCGAAGAGCTGGCCGGCGCCGAGCGGATTTCGCTTCGCACCGGCTGCTTCTGCAACCCTGGCTGCGGCGAGGCGGCTGAGGGAGTCACCGAAGCCGACGTGATCGCAGCGCTCGAGGGCGAAGCCGATCTGACCCTGCCACGATTCCTGCAGGTGATCGAACATCGCGGCGGCCGAAGCGCGGGCGCGATTCGCGTGTCGCTCGGTCTCGCGAGCAATTTCGACGACGTGGATCGCTTCCTGCGGTTCGCTCGGGGATTCCGCGATCAGACGAAGCTGGTGCTGGGCGCGGTCACCTTCGACATTGAATCGTGTCGCGTGATGCGGGACGGTAGCTAGGGGAATGATGCACGCTGGCTGGGCTCGCGACGCGGAAATCCTCGCGCTCCGCGATTCGTTTTACCACGTGAGCCCTCCCGACGGAGGCGGCCATGCGCCTAGCACCTGCCTCAGCAGCACGACCTGGCCGGCGTGATAGCTGTTATGCGACGCGATCGTTTGAAGCATCTCCAGGCGGCTCTTGGCACCGTCTCTCGAGACCAGATCCGCCTCGCGGGATCGCCGGCTCAGGGCCTCGATGCCCGTTCGAAACCGTCGGACTGCACCGTCCCACGCCTTCCGACTTGCCGGAGCGGCGTCGCCTGGCCAGCTGCTCGAGGCATGTTTCGGAATCGGAGGCCTGCTTCCATCGAGCCACTTCAAGACCCATTCCTGCCAGTACTGCATGTGGTTCAGGAGTTGATAGACCGAATGTGGGGCGTTCTCGGGTCGGACGCCGGCGCGTTTCCAGTCCAATCCGGAAAATACGTCATAGGTGGCGGCGTGAGCACCTTCCCCTGACAGGGAATGCTGAATCGCCTTCGCGATGACCGCACGATCGCCGGTTACTACGCTCGGTTTCGGTGCCACGGCCATCAAACCTCCGTGCTGCCGCTCGCCCGACCCGGCGATAATGAACGGCGGTGCGACGATACCTCATAGTCGCGATCTTTCTCTGGACGGCCGCGTGCGCTCCACCGCCATCCGGTACGCCCGTCGTCCTGATCTCGATAGACGGCCTGAAGCCGGAGTACGTCACCGACGCCGATCGGCACGGTCTGAAAATTCCGGCGCTGCGCCGCTTGATGGCCGAGGGCACATACGCAAGGGCGGTGACCGGCGTGCTGCCCACCGTCACGTATCCCAGCCACACGACGATGGTGACGGGCGTCGCGCCGGCCACTCACGGCATCCTCTACAACTCGCCGTTCGATCCGCTGCATCGCAATCAGGACGGCTGGATGTGGTACGCGGAGGACGTCAAGACGCCGACCTTGTGGGACGCCGCGAACCGCGCGGGGTTCGTCTCGTCGAGCGTCGACTGGCCAGTGACGGTCGGCGCGCCGATCACCTACAACATCGCGCAATACTGGCGCGCGACGACCGACGACGACCACAAGCTGCTGCGGGCGCTTTCGACGCCAGGGTTGCTCGACGATGGCGAGAAGGCCGTCGGCCGGTACCCTGCCGGTTACCTCTACACGATCGAGTCCGACACCCGGCGATCGGAATTTGCCGCATGGCTGATTGCCGCGAAGCGACCGCGGATACACACGTCCTACTTCAGCGTGCTCGACGAAGTCCAACACGAGCACGGTCCGGCGACACCCGAGGTCTTCGCAACGATCGAGGCCATCGACGGCATGATCGACCGCGTCTGGAAGGCCGCAATGAGCGTCGACCCCGGCGCGGTCCTGTGTGTGGTGTCAGACCACGGATTCGCGCCTTACGATCGAACGGTTTCGGTGAACGTCGCGCTGCAGCGCGCGGGCCTGATCGACCTGGATCCAGACGGGCGCGTGCGCGACTGGCGCGCGATGGCATGGGGGAACGCCGTCATGCTCAAGAACCGCGACGATGGGGACGCGCTCGCCGCCGCGCGCGCGGCCCTCGATGCGCTGGCCGCCGACTCGTCCAGCGGAGTGTTCCGGTACTTCGACAACGCGGAAGCCCGAAAGGAAGGCGGATTTCCTGGGGCCGCGTTCGTCGTCGGAGTGAAGCCAGGGTTCGCCATCTCGGGCCGGGTCACCGGCGCGCTCGTGGAGCCTCACTCGCCAGGCGGAACGCACGGCCTGCTCCGTGAGCTGCATGAGATGGATTCCGCGTTCTTCATCACGGGTCGCGGCCTTCCACGCGGCCGCACGCTGGACCGCATCGACATGCGGGACATCGCGCCCACGCTGGCCAGACTCGCGGGCGTCTCGCTGCCGCAGGCCGAAGGTCACGATCTGTTTGCGGGCAAGTAAAAAGGACGATGACGCCGGGAGCCGCTTCGACCCGGAAAAAATCGGCCAGGGACAGATCAGCGATTCGCTCCTTCGTGTCTTCGGCCAAAGAAAAAAGGGCGACGATCTCTCGATCGTCGCCCTCAAATCGCTCGGCGAAAGCCTCGCGCTCCCCGTCCGGGCTACTCGATGATCTCGGGCGTCTTCGGCACGAGCGCCTCGTCCGGTTCGACGAAGTACTCCATGTCGCGCTCCAGTTCGAGCTCGTCGTCGGTCGGCTGAATCGGCGGCGGCGGCGGTGGTGGTTCGTCCGGCGGGATCCGGACGTTCCGGTAGTACTCGAACCCGGTCCCGGCCGGAATCAGCCGGCCCATCGTGACGTTTTCCTTCAGGCCGCGCAGGTGATCGACCTTGCCGGAGATGGACGCCTCGGTGAGCACGCGCGTTGTTTCCTGGAACGACGCCGCCGAGATGAACGAGTCGGTGGAAAGCGACGCCTTCGTGATGCCGAGCAAGAGCGGCCGGCCCTGCGCCGGACGTCCGCCGTCGGAAATCACGCGCTCGTTCTCCTCGAGGAAGCGGAACTTGTCCACCTGCTCGTCGACGAGGAACTCCGTGTCGCCGACGTCCTCGATCTTGACCCACCGCATCATCTGACGCGCGATCGTCTCGATGTGCTTGTCGTTGATGTTCACGCCCTGCAGCCGGTAGACCTCCTGGATTTCGTTCACGAGGTACGATTGCAGCGCCTTCTCACCGAGCACGTTCAGGATGTCGTGCGGGTTGGACGGACCATCCATCAGCGGCTCGCCCGCCCGGACGCGCTCGCCCTCCTGCACGTTGACGTGGACGCCGCGCGGCAATGCGTACTCGCGCGGTTCGGCACCCGGCTCGTCGGGGACGATGATGATCTTCCGCTGTCCCTTGACGATGCCGCCGTGCTTGACGATACCGTCGATTTCCGTGATGACGGCCGTCTCGCGCGGCTTGCGCGCTTCGAACAGCTCGACGACGCGCGGCAGACCGCCGGTGATGTCCTTGGTCTTCGTCGTTTCGCGCGGAATCTTCGCCAGCACATCGCCGGCCGAGACGTTCTCGCCGTCCTGCACCATCAGGTGCGCGTGCACCGGCATGTGGTATTTCCGCGCGTTCGGATTCTTGCCGCGGATTTCGATCGCCGGCTGCTTCTTCTCGTCCGGCGAGTCGACGATGATGAGGCGCGACAGGCCCGTGACCTCGTCGACTTCCTCGTGCACGGTGATGCCCTCGAGGATGTCCTTGAAGCGGATCTGTCCCGCTTCCTCGGTGAGGATGGAGAAGGTGTACGGATCCCACTCGACCAGCGTCTGCCCCTGCGTAATGGCCTGGCCTTCCTTCACCTTCAGCCGCGCGCCGTAGACGATCGGGTACCGCTCGCGGTCGCGGCCCTTGGCGTCCTGAATGACCAGCGAGCCGTTGCGGTTCATGACGACGAGGGCGCCGTCCTTGGCCTCGACGACCTGCATGCCCTGGAAACGGACGGTGCCGTCGTGGCGCGCTTCGAGCGTGGACTGCTCGCTGACGCGCGACGCCGTTCCGCCGATGTGGAACGTTCTCATCGTCAGCTGCGTGCCCGGCTCGCCGATGGACTGCGCGGCGATGACACCGACGGCCTGACCGAGCTCCACCGTCTTGCCGGTGGCGAGGTCGCGCCCGTAGCACTTCGCGCAGACACCACGGCGGGACGTGCACGTCAGCACCGAGCGGATCTTGACCTTCTCGATGCCGGCGTCCTGGATGTCCGACGCGAGATCCTCGTCGATCTCGTCGTTGACGTCCACGATGGTCGCGCCGCTGAACGGGTCGGTAATCTTTTCCAGCGTGACGCGGCCGATGATGCGGTCGCGCAGCGGCTCGATGATTTCACCCGACTCGACGATGGCGCGGGCCTCGATGCCGTCGAGCGTGCCGCAGTCGATCTCCGAGATGATCACGTCCTGCGCGACGTCCACGAGACGACGCGTCAGGTAGCCCGAGTCCGCGGTCTTGAGCGCGGTGTCGGCCAGACCCTTGCGCGCGCCGTGCGTCGAGATGAAGTAGTGCTGCACCTCGAGCCCTTCGCGGAAGTTCGCGGTGATCGGCGTCTCGATGATTTCACCTGACGGCTTGGCCATCAGGCCGCGCATGCCCGCCAGCTGGCGGATCTGCTGCTTCGATCCTCGAGCGCCGGAGTCGGCCATCACGTAGACCGGGTTGAACGTGCGGCCTTCCTTGTCGATGGCTTCCATCTCGCCGAACATCGCGTTGGCGATTTCCTCGGTCGCCTCCGACCAGATCGCGATCACCTTGTTGTAGCGCTCGCCGTTGGTAATCGCGCCTTCGAGGTACTGCGATTCGACGCGGATGACCTCCTCGCGCGCCTTGGTGACGAGTGCGGCCTTCTCCTTCGGGATGATCAGGTCGTCGATGCCGATCGACAGCCCCGAACGCGTTGCATACGTGAAGCCCAGGTGCTTGAGGGCGTCGAGCATCTCGACCGTCTTCTCGAGGCCGAACTTCAGGTAGCAGCTCTGCACGAGCTGCTGCAGCCCCTTCTTCTTGAGCAAGCCGTTGATGAACGGCATTTCGTGCGGAATGGACTGATTGAGGATGACGCGCCCGACCGTCGTGTTGATGATCTTGTTCTGCACGTCCTGAATTTCGGTGTGCAGCACATCCTGATCGTCACGCGCGGCCGTCAAGTCCTGGAGCTGCCCGGTGTATCGCAGCCGGATCGGCGACAGCGTTTCGAGCTCGCCCGCTTCGAGCGCCAGCATCACGTCGTCCGGGTTGCCGAACGCGCGGCCTTCGCCCTTCGCGCCGGACTTCGCCTTCGTCAAGTAGTAACAGCCGAGGACGATGTCCTGCGACGGAATCGCGATGGGCGCGCCGTGCGCCGGCGACAGGATGTTGTTGCTCGAGAGCATCAGTACGGACGCCTCGATCTGCGCTTCCGGCGAGAGCGGGATGTGGACGGCCATCTGGTCGCCGTCGAAGTCCGCGTTGAACGCCGTGCAGACGAGCGGATGGATGCGGATCGCCTTACCCTCGACCAGCACCGGCTCGAACGCCTGAATGCCCAGACGATGCAGTGTCGGCGCGCGGTTCAGCAGAACCGGATGCTCGCGGATGACTTCCTCGAGCACGTCCCAGACTTCGGGACGCTGGAGCTCGACCATCTCCTTCGCCTGCTTGATCGTCTGGACGAGGCCCCGCTCTTCGAGCTTGTTGTAGATGAACGGCTTGAAGAGCTCGAGCGCCATCTTCTTCGGCAGGCCGCACTGGTGGAGCTTCAGCTCCGGCCCGACGACGATGACGGAACGGCCCGAGTAATCGACGCGCTTGCCGAGCAGGTTCTGGCGGAAGCGTCCCTGCTTGCCCTTCAGCGTGTCCGACAGGGACTTCAGCGGGCGGTTGTTCGCACCGCGCAACACACGTCCGCGGCGTCCATTGTCGAAGAGCGCGTCCACGGCTTCCTGGAGCATGCGCTTCTCGTTGCGGATGATGACGTCAGGCGCCTTGAGCTCGATCAGCTTCTTCAACCGGTTGTTGCGGTTGATGACGCGGCGATAGAGATCGTTCAGGTCCGACGTCGCGAACCGGCCGCCGTCGAGCGGGACCAGCGGACGCAGCTCCGGCGGGATGACCGGGATCACGTCGAGAATCATCCACTCCGGACGATTGCTCGACTTGCGGAACGAATCGACGACCTTGAGCCGCTTCGCGAACTTCAGCTTCTTCTGCGCCGACGACTCGCCCTTCATCTTGTCGCGCAGCTCGATCGCGAGCCGATCGACGTTGACGCGCTTCAGCAGCTCCTTGATCGCTTCGGCGCCCATCTGGGCCTTGAAGCGATGCTGCCATTCCTCGCGCGCCTTGCGGTACTGCTCTTCGTTCAGTAAGCCGTTCTGCTTCAGATCGCTGTCGCCGGGATCGACGACCACATAGGCTTCGAAGTACAGCACACGCTCGAGATCCCGCAGTGAGATGTCGAGCAGGTGGCCGATACGGCTCGGCAGCCCCTTGAAGAACCAGACGTGGCTGACCGGCGTGGCGAGTGCGATGTGGCCGAGCCGCTCGCGCCGAACCTTCGCCTGCGTGACTTCGACACCGCACTTGTCGCAGATGACGCCGCGGTGCTTCATGCGCTTGTACTTGCCGCACAAGCACTCCCAGTCGGTGATCGGCCCGAAGATCTTCGCGCAGAACAACCCGTCGCGTTCCGGTTTGAACGTCCGGTAGTTGATCGTTTCCGGCTTGGTGACCTCGCCGTGCGACCACGACAGGATCTTGTCGGGCGAGGCGAGGCTGATACGAATCGCGTCGAAATCGCTCGTCAGCGCGCCGCGTTCGTGAAATGAGGGTCGCATGTATTTACACCTCCTCCAAAACGGGTTGAGGAGTCGCTTCCAGTGGTTTCTTCTTGGTCTTCATCAGCTCGACGTCGAGACACAGCGACTGCAGCTCGCGGATGAGCACGTTGAACGATTCCGGCAGGCCGGCCGTGAACGACGCGTCGCCCTTGACGATCGCTTCGTAGATCTTGGCGCGGCCCGTGACATCGTCCGATTTCGCCGTGAGGAGCTCCTGGAGAATGTGGGCCGATCCGTACGCTTCGAGCGCCCAGACCTCCATTTCCCCGAACCGCTGTCCTCCGAACTGCGCCTTGCCGCCGAGCGGCTGCTGCGTGATGAGCGAGTACGGCCCGATCGATCGCGCGTGGATCTTGTCGTCGACCAGGTGCGACAGCTTCAGCATGTAGATGAAGCCGACGGTGACGTCCTGCTCGAACGCGTCGCCGGTCATGCCGTCGAAGAGCCGCGTCTTTCCGCCCTTGGGCAGCCCGGCGCGGTCCAGCCAGTTCTTGATCTCCTGCTCGGTGGCGCCGTCGAAGACCGGCGTCGCGAAGTACAGGCCGAGCGCGTGAGCCGCCCACCCGAGGTGCGTCTCCAGAATCTGACCGACGTTCATGCGCGACGGAACGCCGAGCGGGTTGAGCACGATCTCGACCGGTGTGCCGTCCGGCAGATGCGGCATGTCTTCTTCGGGAAGGATGCGCGCGATGACGCCCTTGTTGCCGTGCCGGCCGGCCATCTTGTCGCCGACCGACAGCTTGCGCTTCATGGCGACGTAGACCTTGACCAGCTTGATGACGCCCGGAGGCAGCTCGTCGCCCCGGCGGATCTTCTCCTTCTTCTCCTCGAAGAGATTCCGGATGACTTCCACCTGGCGTTCGGTCCGCTCCTCGAGCTCGCGCAGCTCGTCCTCGAGCCGCGCGTCGTCGGTCGCGATCTTCAGACGAACCATCGTCGAGTACCGGCATCTCCTGCAGGACGTCCTGGGTGAGGACCGTGCCCTTCTTCATCAGTCGTTCGCGGCCGTATTCGTCGAAGAGATCCGACCGGAGTTCCTGGCCCTGGATCATCATGATCACGCGCTTCTTCACTTCGTCGTGAAGGATGCGGATCTCGTCCTGGAGGTTCTTCTCCATCATGTCGAGCTCTTCCTGCTCGATCGCCTTGGCTCGATCGTCTTTCTCGATGCCTTTGCGGGAGAAGATCTTGACGCCGACGATGATGCCTTCGATGCCAGGCGGACAGATGAGCGACGCGTCGCGCACGTCGCCGGCCTTTTCGCCGAAGATCGCGCGGAGCAGCTTCTCCTCCGGCGTCAGCTGGGTTTCACCCTTCGGCGTCACCTTGCCGACGAGGATGTCGCCCGGCTTGACGTTGGCGCCGATGCGGATGATGCCGCTCTCATCGAGATCCCGCAGGAATCCTTCCGACACGTTCGGGATGTCCCGCGTGATCTCTTCCGGTCCGAGCTTCGTATCGCGCGACTCGATCTCGAACTCCTCGATGTGAATCGACGTGTAGTAGTCGTCCTTCACCATACGTTCGGACACGAGAATCGCGTCTTCGAAGTTGTACCCGCGCCACGGCATGAACGCGACGAGCACGTTCCGCCCGAGTGCGAGCTCGCCCAGCTCGGTGCACGGTCCGTCGCCCAGCACCTGGCCCTTGTGCACCTTCTGGCCGACCCGGACGATCGGTTTCTGGGTGATGCAGGTGTTCTGGTTGGACCGCTTGAACTTCGTCATCGGGTAGATGTCGGCGCCCATCTCCTTGTTGGTGTTCGGGTCTTCGCTCTCGCTCTCGACCCGGACGACGATGCGCTGCGAATCGACGTAGTCGATGGTGCCCGAGCGGCGCGCCACGATAACCGCACCGGAATCGCGCGCGGTGATGTACTCCATGCCGGTCCCGACAAACGGCGCGCGCGCACGCAGGAGCGGCACCGCTTGCCGCTGCATGTTCGATCCCATCAGCGCGCGATTCGCGTCGTCGTTCTCGAGGAACGGAATGAGCGAGGCCGCCACCGAGACGAGCTGCTTCGGCGAGACGTCGATGAACTGGATGCTCTCGCGCGGCGCGAGGAGGAAGTTGCCCGCCTGTCGTGCGTTGACGCGCTCCTGCGTCAGCCGACCGCGGTCGTCGACCGCCGAGTTGGCCTGCGCGATGATGTACTGATCTTCCTCCCACGCCGAGAGGTAGAAGGAGTGCGGCTCGACCTCGACGCCCTTCTTCTTCGAGCGGCCCTCTTCGTTCACCATCTCTTCGGCTTCGACGATGTCGCCGGCCTTGTACTTGGTGCCCGCGGCATTGGTCACGACGACGTAGTCAGTGACGCGGCCGTCTTTGACCTTGCGGTACGGCGACTCGATGAACCCGAACTCGTTGATGCGCGCGTAGCACGACAGCGACGAGATGAGGCCGATGTTCGGACCTTCCGGCGTCTCAATCGGGCAGATGCGGCCGTAATGCGTCGGATGGACGTCCCGGACCTCGAAGCCGGCGCGCTCGCGCGACAGACCGCCCGGACCGAGCGCGGAGAGCCGCCGCTTGTGCGTGATCTCCGAGAGCGGGTTGGTCTGGTCCATGAACTGCGACAGCTGCGACGACCCGAAGAACTCGCGAATCGCGGCCATGACCGGCTTCGCGTTGATCAGGTCGTGCGGCATGGCGGTCGCCATTTCCTGGTAGACCGACATCTTTTCCTTGATCGCCCGCTCCATCCGGACAAGGCCGATCCGGAACTGGTTCTCGAGGAGCTCGCCGACCGATCGGACCCGGCGGTTGCCGAGGTGATCGATGTCGTCGACGTTGGCCGGGTTGCGGCGGAGCTTGAGCAGGTACTTGATGACCTCGTAGAAGTCCTGGGGATGCAGGATCTTCTCGTCGAGCGGGGTGTTCAGCCCGAGCTTCGTGTTCAGCTTGAGCCGGCCGACACGCGAGAAGTCGTACTTCTGCGGGTTGAAGAACATGTTCTCGAAGAGCGATCGCGAGCTGTCGAGCGTCGGCGGATCGCCGGGACGCAGGCGACGGTAGATCTCGATGAGCGCCTCTTCGTGGGTGTGGATCGGATCCTTCTTCAGTGTCTGGCTGATGATGGATCCGACTTCATCGCGTTCGGGGAAGAAGATGTCGATGCGATCGACGTTCTTCTCCTGCGCCATCGAGATGACGCGCGGTGTCAGTTCCTCGTTCGCTTCGAGAATGACCTCGCCGGTCGCCGGGTCGATGACGTCCGCGGCCGCGTAGGCGCCCTCGAGCTCGGCGTCCGAAATCTCGACGGCCTCGACGTTCGCCCGCTTCAGCGCCTCGATGGCGTTCTTCGTGATCTTCTTGCCCGACTGAATCGTGAACTCGCCGCCGGGGACGTGGATTTCGGTGGCCGCGCGAAGGCCGACCAGGCTGTCCTGGACGCCCCAGTAGATCTTGCCGTCCTTGATGTGGAGCTTGTCGACGTTGTAGAACGCGCGGATGATCTCGTCGGCGCCGCGCAGACCGAGCGCGCGCAGGAACACCGACGCCAGGAACTTGCGCTTGCGATCGATACGGACGTAGAGCAGGTTCTTGGTGTCGTACTCGAACTCCACCCACGAGCCGCGATACGGAATGATCTGCGCGACGTACAGGGTCTTGTCTTCCGAGTGGAAGAACGCGCCCGGCGAACGGTGCAGCTGCGAGACGATGACGCGTTCGGTGCCGTTGATGATGAACGTCCCGTTTTCGGTCATCAGCGGAATGTCGCCGAAGTAGACCTCCTGCTCCTTGATGTCGCGGATGGTCTTGACGCCGGTTTCGGGGTCCTTGTTCCAGACCACGAGCCGGATCGTGACCTTCAGCGGCACGGCGAAGGTCATGCCGCGCTCCTGGCACTCGTCGACGTCGTACTTCAGCTTGAGGCCGACGGTGTTGCCGCAGATGTCGCACACGTCGCCGCGGGCCTGATTGGCCTTGCCGCAGCGCGGGCAGAGGACTTCACGGTCGCCGTAGGGATCGGCGATGAGCGTCGTGCCGCAGTTGCTGCACGGCTTGCGCAGGTGGTGCAGGCCCTGGAGCTTGCCGCACTTGCATTCCCAGTTGCCGATCGAGTACTCGATGAACTCGAGCGACGAGTTCTCGCGGAAGTCGCTGATGGGAAACACCGACTTGAACACCGACTGCAGACCCGCGTCCTCGCGTTCGCTCGGCAGACGGTTCATCTGCAGGAAGCGTTCGTAGGACTTCTTCTGGATCTCGATCAGGTTCGGAATCGGAACGGTCGTCTTGATTTTCGAAAAATCGATGCGCTCGCGGTAAACGTTCTTGGGAAGGCTATACATTCTTTGACCTCGAGTGAAATCGGAGCGCTGCCATTGCGGATTGCGGATTGCGGAGCGCGGATTGATTGGCGATCAACCGCGCCAATCCGCCGTCCGGAATCCGAAACCCGCAGTCCGAAATCCGCAATTACTTGATTTCGACCTTCGCGCCGACTTCCTCGAACTTCTTCTTGATCGCTTCGGCCTCGTCCTTCGGAATGGCTTCCTTGATCGCTTTGGGCGCTCCCTCGACCAGATCCTTGGCTTCCTTCAGACCGAGGCTGGTGATCTCGCGGACCACCTTGATGACGTTGATCTTGTTGCCGCCCACTTCGGTGAGCGTGACGGTGAATTCGGTCTTCTCTTCGGCAGGTGCCGCCGCGCCGCCGCCTGCGCCCGGCATCGCACCGGCGAACACCGGCATCGCCGCCGCCGCCGACACACCGAGCTCGGATTCGAGCGTCTTCACGAGCTGCGAGAGCTCCAGAACGCTGATGCCTTTGATGTATTCCACGACCTGCTGCTGTGTAACGTCAGCCATTTTCGCACTCCTGAAATCTAAGAATCCTGAATTACGCCTGCCGCTTCTTCTCCGCCTGCGCGAGCACGTTCATCAGATCGCGCGGGACCGCAGTGAGCACACGAACCAGGTTCACCATCGGCGCCTGCATCGTCCCGAGGAGACGCGCATAGAGCTCCGGCTTGCCCGGCATGTTGGCCAGCTCGTTCACCGCCGCCGGGGCGATGGCACTGCCCTGGACGACCGCCGCCCTGATCGTCAGCGTCGGCGTCGTCTTGATGAACGTCGTCAGTGTCTTCGCGAGCGCGACCGGGTCGGCGTTCGTATACGCCACCGCCGTCATGCCGATGAAATGCTTCTCGAGCGCCTCGAACGAGGTGCCCTTCAAGGCGCGCTTCGCGAGCGAGTTCTTGACGACCTTGTAGCGTCCTTTCGCGACGCGAATCTGGCGGCGCAGGTCCGTGACCTGCGGAACCGTCAGACCCTTGTAATCGAGCAGGATCGCGCTTTCCGATCCCTTGAACGCCGTCTCCATCTGTTCGAGCTCGACGGCTTTTTCCGCCTTGGTCACGGCCATTAGTGTTTCACCACGACGTCGATGTGCGTCGTATCGATCCTGACGCCGGGTCCCATCGTCGAGGAGAGCGTGACGCTCCTGAGGTATTTGCCCTTCGCCGCCGCAGGCTTCGCCTTGACGATGCTGTCGACGAGCGCGTGGGCGTTCGCGATGAGCGCGTCGCCCGCAAACGACATCTTGCCGACGGGCGCGTGGATGATGCCGGTCTTGTCCACGCGGAACTCGACCTTGCCGGCCTTGATTTCCCGGATCGCTTTCGCGATGTCGGTGGTCACCGTGCCAGTCTTCGGATTCGGCATCAGGCCGCGAGGACCGAGGACCTTGCCGAGCTTGCCCACCGCGCGCATCATGTCGGGCGTCGCGACGACGGCGTCGAAGTCCATGAATCCGCCCTGGATCTTGTCCACGAGATCGTCGCCACCGACGACGTCCGCGCCGGCCTCGTGGGCTTCCTTCTGCTTCTCGCCACCCGCAATCGCGGCAACGCGCTTGCTCTTGCCGAGGCCGTGCGGGAGCACAACCGTCCCACGGACCATCTGGTCAGCGTGTTTCGGGTCGACGCCGAGCCTGAGCGACAGGTCGACGGTCTCGTCGAATTTCGCGAACTTGGCCTTCTGCACGAGCGGGATCGCCTCTTCGATCGTGTAGGTCCGATCGGGAGGAATCCCGGCGCGCGCAGCGGTGAACTTCTTGCCGCGCTTTCTCATCTCTGACTGCCCTCCGTGGTGCAAGCGGGTCGCTCGGACCCTCCCACTCTTACAAGTCTCAAGGCTCAAGTCTCAGCATGATCCTGAGACTTGCCACTTGCGACTTGAGACTGACCCAGTATTCTCAGCCGACGACGTCCAGTCCCATCGAGCGCGCGGTGCCGGCCACGGTCTTCACGGCGGCATCGAGCGACTCGGCGTTCAAATCGGGCATCTTCAGCTTCGCGATGTCCTCGACCTGCTTCTTGGTCACGGTGCCGACCTTGTTCTTGTTCGGTTCCGCGGATCCCTTCGCGATGTTCGCCGCGCGCTTCAGGAGCACCGAGGCCGGCGGCGTTTTCGTGATGAAGCTGTAGGACCGATCCGCGTAGACCGTCACGACGACCGGAATGATCAGACCCTCGTCCTTCGCGGTCTTCGCGTTGAAGTTCTTGCAGAAGTCCATGATGTTCACGCCCTGCGGTCCGAGCGCGGTCCCGACGGGCGGCGCCGGCGTCGCCTTGCCGGCGGCAATCTGGAGCTTCACCATTGCCTGTACTTTTTTCGCCATGATTGCTGTCGCCGTCCAACTTCTGTTCACTTGCGCTGGGGTCCCACCCCCAGCGCGCTAAATCTTCTCCACCTGCAGAAAGTCCAACTCGACGGGAGTTGACCTTCCGAAGATCGTCACCATCACCTTCAGCGTGTTCTTGTCGAGATTCACGTCGTCCACGACACCGTTGAAGCTGGTGAACGGGCCCTCGTTGATCCGTACCTGCTCGCCCTTCTCGAACATGTACTTCGGCTTGGGCTTCTCCATCGCCGTCTTGACCTGGGTCAGGATCTGCTCGACTTCGTCCTTGCTGAGCGGCGTGGGTTTCGCGCCGGCGCCGACAAAGCCGGTGACCTTCGGCGTATTCTTCACCACGTGCCACGCGTGGTCGGACATGTTCATCTCGACCAGGATGTAGCCCGGGAAAAACCGCTTCGCGGTGACGACCTTCTTGCCGCCGCGCATCTCCACGACGTCCTCGGTCGGAATCAGGACTTCACCGATGTCGTTCTGCAGTCCGTAGGCCTTGACGCGCTCCTGCAGCGACTCGGCGACCTTCTTCTCGAAGCCCGAGTAGGTGTGAACGATGTACCAGCTCTTCGTCGCAACGTCGGTCATGCCGCACCAAACTTGCGCAGAATCCACTGGAACGTATTCAGGAGAATCTGATCGAGCACGAACAGATACAGCCCGAAGAAGGCGGAGGTCAGGATGACGACCACGGTGGTGGCGTACACCTCACGCTGCGAGGGCCACGTCACCCGCTTCAGCTCGTTCCGCACCTCACTCAGGAACAGTCTGGCCCGCTCGATCCGCCCGCCCGCCGCGCTCTTGACGTTGTCGAACGCCGTTGTGTTTGTGTCTGCCATTCCTACTACCGGTATCGCTTGCGCCTTTTCAGATCCTGGCAGGCCAGGAGGGAATCGAACCCCCAACCCCCGGTTTTGGAGACCGGTGCTCTGCCAATTGAGCTACTGGCCTTTGCTGTAAAAACCTGTAGGGCTGAGGGAGTAGCTCTCAGCCCCTCGCTAATCCCTCAGCCCTCAGCCCTACTTGGATTCCTTGTGGGCCGTGTGCTTGCGACAAAAGCGGCAGTACTTCGCGAATTCCAGCCGCTCCGTTGTCTTCTTCTTGTTCTTCGTCGTGCTGTAGTTGCGACGCTTGCACTCCTGACACGCGAGCGTCACGATGTCACGCATGATCGACCCCTTCTAATCCCTCAGCCCCGATCCCTCAGCTCTACTCGACGATCTCCGTAATGGTCCCTGCGCCGACCGTGCGTCCGCCCTCGCGGATGGCGAACCGCGCGCCCTTCTCGAGGGCGACCGGTGTCAGGAGCTCTGCCGAAATCGTCGTGTTGTCGCCCGGCATCACCATCTCGACGCCCTCCGGCAGATTCAGCGTGCCGGTGACGTCCGTCGTCCGGATGTAGAACTGCGGCCGGTAGCCGTTGAAGAACGGCGTGTGACGGCCGCCCTCTTCCTTCGAGAGAATGTAGACCTCACCCTTGAACTTGGTGTGCGGCTTGATCGAGCCTGGCTTGGCGAGCACCTGACCGCGCTCGACGTCCTCTTTTTCCACGCCGCGGAGCAACACGCCGATGTTGTCGCCGGCGATGCCTTCGTCGAGCAGCTTCCGGAACATCTCGACGCCCGTGACGACCTTCTTCTCGGTCGGCTTGAACCCGACGATCTCGACTTCCTCGCCGACCTTGACCTTGCCGCGATCCACGCGGCCGGTTACGACAGTGCCGCGCCCCGAGATCGAGAACACGTCCTCGATCGGCATCAGGAACGGCTTGTCGACTTCACGCTGCGGAAGCGGCACGTAGCTGTCGAGCGCTTCCATCAGCTTCACGACACCCTCGACACCGGAGGGGATCGCCCTGCAGCGCCTTGAGCGCCGACAGCCGCACGACCGGAACGTCGTCGCCCGGGAACTTGTAGTGCTTGAGCAGCTCGCGCACTTCGAGCTCGACGAGGTCCAGGAGTTCCGGGTCGTCAATCGCGTCAACCTTGTTCAGGGCGACGACGAGGTACTGCACGTTGACCTGGCTGGCGAGCAGCACATGCTCGCGCGTCTGGGGCATCGGGCCGTCGACGGCGCTGACGACGAGGATCGCGCCGTCCATCTGCGCAGCGCCCGTGATCATGTTCTTGATGTAGTCGGCGTGACCCGGGCAGTCGACGTGGGCGTAGTGGCGGTTCGCAGTGCCGTACTCCACGTGGCTGGTCGCGATCGTCAGAATCTTCGTTTCGTCGCGACGGCCCTGCGACTCGGACGCCTTGGCGACCTCGTCGTACGGAATGAACTTCGCCCAGCCCTTGTCGGCCGCGACCTTGGTGAGCGCGGCAGTCAGGGTCGTCTTGCCGTGGTCGATATGTCCGATCGTCCCGACGTTCACGTGTGGTTTGCTGCGGTCGAATTTTTCTTTGGCCATGTCAACGATCCTCGTCGTTTACGTTTGTATGCTGCTCTGGAGCCGATGACCAGGATTGAACTGGTGACCTCGTCCTTACCAAGGACGCGCTCTGCCAACTGAGCTACATCGGCAATCCTTGGTTGTTCGCTGATGGCGCCAGAGACCACCCACCAACAACGTTCATGGAGCGGGAGACGGGGATCGAACCCGCGACCAACAGCTTGGAAGGCTGTGACTCTACCACTGAGTTACTCCCGCATCTCATTGCGGACCGCGGATTGCGGAATGCGGATCGATCGATGATTGGAATCCGCAAATTCAATCCGCAATCCCCGATCCGCACTCCGCAATTCCACGGTCACCCATTGGTGGCGAGGGAAGGACTCGAACCTTCGAAGCCGCTAGGGCGACAGATTTACAGTCTGCTGCGTTTGACCGCTTCGCTACCTCGCCAGCTGTCTGTGTTGTTGGAAACGCGATGTTGCCGATGTTTGTTTGATGCTCGTGCCGCTAGTTTCCGGCCGCGCGCTCACGAGTGTCGAATGGAGCTGGCGAAGGGATTTGAACCCCCGACCTGCTGATTACAAATCAGCTGCTCTACCGACTGAGCTACGCCAGCCAGAACAAAAGATGAACTTTAGCACGTCCTGTGCCACCCGTGCAACCAGTTGGCGGCGCTTATACATAGCCTCTACTGTCGAGCCGCCTCGTGTTCCGGCAATCTTCTATACTACCTTCGACGCACGGGCCTGGCACAAGGCCTCGACGCGAGTCGTTCAAGTCGTTGCCCTCGCCCCCCTGGCTCGCCGCTGACGCATCGCCTCGAACAGCGCAATCCCTGTCGCGACAGACACATTCAGGCTCTGGACGTGCCCCGCCATCGGGATGGACACCAGCCAGTCGCACCGCTCCCTGACCAGGCGGCGCAGCCCGGTGCCCTCCGCGCCAACGACCAGGGCCGTCGGCAGCGTCAGGTCCACGCCGTCATAGGTCGTCGCGGAATCCCCCGCCAACCCGACTGTCCAGACGCCGGCTTCCTTCAACAACTCGAGCGCGCGGGCGATATTCACGACGTCCGCAACGCGGACGTGGGAAACCGCGCCGGCGGAGGCTTTGGCCGCCGCGCCGTCGAGCGGCGCCGCATGACGCGATTGCCGGACGATGCCGTCGGCGCCCGCGGCGTCAACGGTTCTCAGAATCGCCCCGACGTTGTGCGGGTCCTCGATCCCGTCGAGGACGACGATGAGCGGAGCGCCTGTGGCGGACCGAACGAGGTCCGCCACACTGAACTCCTGACCGTCGCGGACGTCGGCGACAACACCTTGATGCGAGCCTCGCTGGGCGAAGCGATCGAGCTCGCCGGCATTCGCCCGCCGTACCGGAATGCCCTGGCTCGCAGCCAGTCGAGCGATCTCCGCGTGGCGCTCGTCGCTTCGCGCCGACACGCGGAGCGCGGTCACACGGCCTGCGCGGAGGGCCTCGAGCACGGGGTTGATGCCGTAGATCCTCACATCAGAGTCCGGCTACAGACCCAGCGCGGCGGCGAAAGCCGCGGCACGCTCCCGGTTGCCGACCACGCTTGGAAGTCCCGCCGATCGCGGCAGGTCGGCGCCGCGGTCGATGGCGGGAAGGGCCAGGTCGAGCTCCGGTCCATCGTTGCGGCCCGTGAGCGCGATGCGAATCGGATGAAAGAGCGCGCGGCCTTTTTGACCCGTCTTCGCGCGGACCTTACCGGCCACCTCGCGGAACGATTCGCGCGTCAAGCGCGGGCTCGTCGCAAGTTCTTCCGCCAGCGATTTCAGCACCGCACGTCCTTCAGCGGTCCCGACCTCGGACTGCGCGGACGCGTCCGCCAGCGTGCGGTCCACATCGAAGTCGAAGAGGAACGCGAGACGCGCGGGCAGCTGATTCAGACGATCCACCGACGAGCTCGCCATCGCCATCGCCGACGCGAGGAACTCGATGCCCTGATCATCCGGCGTCATGCGCACGCCCGCCTGCGTGAAGTACGGGACGCTCAGCTCGGCGAGGCGAACCGGATCGATCGATTTCAGGTAGTGACGATTCACCCACGCGAGCTTCTCTTCGTCGAACACGCCCGCGCTGTGGCCCACGCGATCGAGCGAAAAGCGTCGCGCCAGCTCGGTCGCGGGCATCAGCTCTTCGTCGTTGTCGCCGGACCTGGGCGACCAGCCGATGAGCGCCAGGTAGTTGACGAGCGCCTCCGGGAGATAGCCCTTGTCCCTGAACTCGGCCACCGACGTGGCGCCGTGGCGCTTCGACAGCGGGCTGTGATCCGATCCGAGTACCAGCGCGAGGTGCGCGAAGGCCGGCGCCGTGAACCCGAGCGCCTCGTACAGCAGAATCTGGCGCGGCGTGTTCGAAATGTGATCCTCTCCCCGGATCACATGCGTCACTTCCATGAGCGCATCGTCCACGACGACCGCGAAGTTGTACGCGGGATGTCCGTCGCCGCGCACGATGACGGGGTCGCCGATGATCTCGGTGTGAAAGCGCACCTCGCCGCGCACGAGGTCCGTGAACACGACTTCCTGATCGGCGGGCACGCGAAAGCGGATGGCCGGGCGCTCCCCGGCCTCCACGCGTGCCTGCGCCTGCTCGGTGGTCAGCTGCCGGCACGTTCCGGCGTATTGGGTGGGGCGTCCGTCCACGAGCGCCTGCTGGCGGTCGGCCTCGAGCTGTTCGCTGCTGCAGAAGCAGTGGTACGCGTGACCGCCGGCGAGCAGCTCGCTCGCGTACGACTGATACAGATGTAGACGCTCGGACTGGCGGTACGGTCCCCGCGAGCCGCCGATGTCCGGGCCCTCGTCCCACTCCAGGCCGAGCCAGCGCAGGTCCCGGATGATGGCGCTCTCCGAGTCGCGTGTCGAACGCTCGGCGTCCGTGTCCTCGATGCGGAGGATGAACGTCGCGCCGGAACCGCGCGCCAGCAGCCAGTTGAAAAGCGCCGTCCGTGCGTTGCCCACGTGCAGGTGGCCGGTCGGGCTGGGTGCGAAGCGGACCCTCATGCGCGCCTCAGCAGCGCAATCGCCTGCGCGGCAATCGCCTCGCCGCGACCGACGGCGTCGACACCCTCATTGGTCTTGCCCTTGACGCTCACGCGATCCGGATCGATGCCAATCGCGCCGGCCACGGCGGTCTGCATCGCCTCGATGTAGGGTTTGATTTTCGGCGTCTCCAGAATCACCGTGACATCGACGTTTCCGACCTCGAAGCCGGCCCTGGCGACCATGGTGGTCGCCCGGGAGAGCATGTCCAGACTCGATGCGCCCTTCCAGGCCGGATCTGTGTCGGGAAAATGTCGTCCGATGTCGCCGAGGCGTGCGGCCCCGAGGATCGCGTCGGTCACGGCGTGACAGACGACGTCGGCATCCGAATGGCCGAGCGCGCCCCGCTCCGCTGGAATCGTGACACCGCCGAGAATCAGCGGACGCCCCGCCACCAGGCGGTGGAGGTCGTATCCGGTCCCGACGGTCATGGCGGATTGCGGATTGCGGATTGCGGATCGGGGATTCGTGAATTGGTCGGCGATGGCTTCGGCCAGCGCGAGGTCATCTGCGGTTGTGATCTTGATGTTCAAGGGATCGCCCTCGACCACGTGCACCGGGTGACCCGCACGCTCGGCGAGCGACGCTTCGTCGGTCACCGCGATTCCGTCACGCTCGCTTCTGGCGAGCGCGTCGGTCAGGACGTCACGCCGGAATGCCTGCGGCGTCTGCGCCAGAATGATCGTGTCCCGGGCCAGCGTCTCGGCGACGACTCGATCACCCGAGCGCGAAGCCCGCTCCGTTCGCTTCACGGTATCGCGCGCGGACAGCGCGACGAGCGCAGCACCATGAGTGGCCGCCGCGGCGATGGCGCGCGTAATGAGGTCGGCTGACACGAACGGCCGCGCCGCATCATGGACGAGGACCACCTCGCACTCGCGGGATACGCGGTCAAACGCGTTCGCCACGGAATCCTGGCGCCGCGCCCCGCCGGCGACGATGTGCACCGGCTTCGAAGGATCGCGTGGAAGATCGGCCGGCGGATGCTCGACGAGGTCGGTCGGCAGCGCGACGACGATCTCGCTCACGCCACGGTGCGCGAGAAACGCGTCCACCGTACGCGCAAGGAGCGAGCGCCCCCCAATCGTACGCAGCTGTTTCGGCGTCTCGCCACCGAGACGAGCGCCGCGTCCGCCGGCAGCGATGATAGCGGTCACGAACATGTCGGGATTCGGCCCTGCGGCCAATCGCAGATTATAGCGTGGCGAACTGGCGTGCCTCGACCTCCGCGGCCACGACGGCGTGCACCCGATCGGCGAGCGCCTTGGCGTCACGGGCGGTGGGATGCTCGATATCCGGCGGCTGAATGGGATCGTGGACGACGAGTTGAACGTCTGCGGGTTCGGTGCGCAAGCGCCCCTTGGGCATGACACGGCGGGTGCCGATCACAGCCAGCGGGACAATCGGCAGGCCGGCCTGTATGGCCAGCAGGAAGCTGCCCGCCTTGAATCGCGCGGTGTGGCCATCAGGACTGCGGGTACCTTCCGCGTAGATAATCAGCGAGAGGCCCTCGGACACCAGCGCGCGCCACCGTTTCAGGATGCCGGCGCGGTCCGGGCGCCGCCGGTCCACGAACAGGTGCCCGCCTCGTCGCAGATGCCACCCCAGCACCGGAAACGCCGCGAGCGATTCCTTGGCGATGATTCGCAGCTGATACGGCAGCGACGCGAAGACGACCGGCGTGTCGTAGATGCTCTGGTGATTCGAGACGAATACGTACGTCGCACCCGGCTTGATCCGCTCGAGGCCTTCGACCCGGACGCGGACACCCGTGGTCGTCAGAATCAACCAGGACCACGTGCGCGCACATCCATGCGCGAAGTAGCCGCGCCGGTCGAACAGGCTGGACACGAGGGACGCCGCGCCGAGCACGATGGTGTAGACCGCGATGGCGGGGATCAGAAAGAAGACCGTCCGCCACCAGTGGTACGGAGGAGATGCGCAACTACGTCTGCTGTGGTTGTGTCGGAACGACCGCCTGCGCGCGAGCGCGGGCGGGTTCCTGCCCGTTCGCTTTGTCGCGATCAACGCTCTGGGCTACCGACTGCGCGGGCACGCCCTGCTCGATGTGCCGGCCGAAGATCATCTTGCCTGCCGTCGTCTGCAGCACGCTCGTCACGACGATGTCGATCGTCTTGCTGATCATGCGGCGCGCATTGTCCACGACGACCATCGTGCCATCGTCGAGATACGCGACGCCCTGGTTGTATTCCTTGCCTTCCTTGAGGATGAACACTTTCATGATTTCGCCCGGCAGAACGACCGGTTTGAGCGAGTTGGCGAGCTCGTTGACGTTCAGCACTTGCACGCCGCGAAGCTGCGCGACCTTGTTCAGGTTGAAATCGTTGGTGACAATCTTCCCCTGGAGCGTGCGACCGAGCTCAATCAGCTTCAGATCGACTTCACGAATGTCGGGGAAATCCATATCCGAGATGGTCACCTCGACGTCGGCCATCTTCTGAATCCGCTGGAGGATGTCCAGACCGCGCCGGCCACGATTCCGCTTGAGCGAATCGGCCGAGTCGGCCACCAGCTGCAGCTCCTTGAGCACGAACTGCGGGATGACCAGCGTGCCGTCGATGAAGCCTGTTTCGCACACGTCGGCGATCCGTCCGTCGATGATGACGCTGGTGTCGAGAATCTTGTAGCGGCGCTGCGGTCCGGCGGCGCGGAAGAGGCTGATGAGACGCGCAGGCTCGAGCCATTCGCCGTGCTTCGCCCCGAGGACCAGGCCAAGATACGGCAGCACCAGGAGCACGAAGCTGTGGAGGAACTCGACTCTGCGATCGCCGTTGTCCGCCCAGAATAAACCGGCCCCAATCGTGCGGGCGATGCCGAGGCCAATCGCACAGCCAATCAGGGCGCCGAGCACCCGAGTGACCGCGGTCTCACGCAGCCGACTCTCGAACAAGACGACGAGTCCCGCCAGGAGGAGCGCAAAGGCAACGTTGGCTGGCAGAGCAACCGGAAGAGGATGGAGCACGGCGGCCGCATAGGCCACCGCGGCGACGAAGAGCGCACGAGCCAAAACGAACCAAGCCATCGGATAACCCCGAGATGAACGGTTATGAACGCCCTCACTGTCAAAATGAAGATGTAATCAAATGTAAGGGCAGCACAGACTACCACGGGTGGCAACTGGTTAGAGCTGAGGCACGGCACTAAGGCGAAGGGCTGAGGGCTAAGGGCTAAGCGAAGGGGAGGGGAGGGCTAAGGGCTGAGAGCAGCGTCGAGCGCTTCACCGATCGTGCGCACACCGATGAGCTCGCAGTCCGCACTGTCGGCGCCATGGCCCTCGCTGCGCGTCACCGGAGGCCGGACCGTCGGATCAATGTTGGCCTCGGGCATGATGCAGCGGCGGAATCCCATTTGCGATGCTTCCCGCACGCGAAGCGAGGCTTGCGTGATGCCCCGGATTTCACCCGCAAGGCCGACCTCGCCGAACATCGCCGTCGTCGCGGGGATCACTTTGTTTCTGACGCTCGAGGCGATCGCGGCGAGCACGCCGAGATCGGACGCCGGCTCGTCGATCGTCATCCCGCCCGCCACGTTCACGAACACGTCGTCACCTGCGAGATTCAGTCCGGCACGTTTTTCGAGCACCGCGAGCAGCAACGACAGGCGCTGCTGGTCGATGCCGCTCGCCATCCGCCGGGCATTGCCGTAGCTGCTCGAGCTGACGAGCGCCTGCACCTCGACGAGAATCGGCCTCGATCCTTCGACCGAACACAGGACCGCGGAACCTGGTGCATTCGATGGCCGTTCGGCGAGGAACAGCTTGGACGGATTGGGCACGGCGCGCAGACCTGTCGACGTCATCTCGAACACCCCGAGCTCGCTGACGGCGCCGAACCGATTCTTGACGGCGCGCACGACACGATGCGAATGATGGCGTTCGCCTTCGAAGTACAGCACGGTGTCGACGACGTGTTCGAGGGCCTTGGGACCGGCCAGGCTGCCGTCCTTCGTCACGTGGCCGACGAGGAACGTCGGGACGTTCTGCCCCTTGGCCGCGAACAGCAGCTGCGTCGCCGCCTCCCGAACCTGCCCGATGCTTCCCGGGGCCGATTGGAACTTCAACGAGAAGACCGTCTGCACAGAATCAACGATGACGAGGGCCGGCTTGATGCGCGCGATCTCCTCGAGGATTCGCTCGAGACACGTCTCCGCGAGGAGATAGAGCGGCGCTTCCCCGACCGCGAGCCGTTCGCCGCGGGATTTGATCTGATGCTCGGATTCCTCGCCCGAGCTGTACAGGACGGGACCGATCGATCGCGCGAGGTTCGCGGCCGCCTGGAGCAGCAGCGTCGACTTGCCGATGCCCGGTTCACCGCCGAGCAGCACGAGCGACCCTGGAACGACCCCGCCCCCGAGCACTCGATCGAATTCGTCGATGCCGGTCGAGATGCGCGGATGCTGCTCGAGCGCGATCTCCGAGTAGAGGCGGGCGGAACCTATCCCCGCCACGGCATAACGATGCCCGGCCGGCGCCAGCGATTCCGCTTGCGGACGTTCCTCCACGAGCGAGTTCCAGGCGCCGCAGTCACCGCAGCGTCCGAGCCACTTCGGCGACTGCGCTCCGCACTCCTGGCAGACGAAAACGGTCTTGGGGGGCTTCGGCATCAGTGCATCAATAGAATTTGGTAATTTGGTAATTTGGTAATTTGGTAATTGATTGCGAGATTGGAACAACCCAGACTACGCGAGATTGAAACTACCAGGTTACCCGATTACCAAATTACCAGATTCAGCTGTAGGTTCGTTGGATTCGGCTGCCGATCCTGCACAGGATCTCGTACGGGATCGTGCCGATCTCGGCGGCCATCTCACGCACGTCGATGCACTCGGCGTCCTGTCTGCCGATGATCACGACCTCATCGCCCGGCGAGACGTCCATGCCGGTAACGTCGGCCGTGAGCATATCCATACATACCGAGCCCACGACCGGCGCGCGCCGTCCACGTATCAGAACCGATCCCCGGCCGGCGAGTCGCAAGTCGAGGCCATCCGCGTAGCCGGCGGGAACGATCGCGGCCTGACGCGGTCCTTCCGCCCGGAATCGCCCGCCATAGCCGACGGTTTCGCCGTCACGCACGCCCTTGACCGCGACGACGCGGCTGACGAGCGTCATCACGGGCGCGACGTTGACCGTGGACGCGAGTGGAGGCGGCACGAGGCCGTACAGCAGAAGGCCGGGACGCACGCGATCGTACCAGACGCGTGAGTCACGGAGCATGGCTGCACTGTTCGCCGCGTGCAGCCACGGCCCATCGAGTGGCAATCCGGCGGCGTCGCGTCGCGATTCTGCGGTCGGGCCTGGGGCGACGCCGCGCAGCGACGCAATGTCGACGAGCGCGCGATCGAAACGCTGGCGCTGGTCGCCGAACAGGGCCGACTCCGGATCGTCAGCGGTCGCGAAATGTGTATAGACCGCGTCCAGTTCCAGATTCGGGCTTGCCAGCAGCTCGGGAAGCGTCCGCCGTAGGTTGTCGAACCGGAACCCGAGGCGATTCATCCCGGTGTCGATCTTTAAGTGATACCGCAGCCGCTGACCATGTGTCGCCGCCGCGATCTGAACAGCCCGAGCCGCGCCCGGCGTTGAGATCGTGGGCGTCAGGCGGCAGTCGAACAGCCCGTCGAGGTCGCTCACGCTCAAGGCGCCGAACACCAGAATCTCGGCGCGCACCCCCGCCGAGCGCAGGGCGGCGCCTTCCTCGATGTCGGCGCAGGCCAGGAGATCCGCGCCGGCGTTTTCCAGCGCCCGCGCAATCTGTCCGGCCCCGTGGCCGTAGGCATTGGCCTTGACGACGGCGATGATGCCCGGCGGTCTGGAATGGTCGGGCGTCCGCGCCGCCTCGGTCTCGCGCGAGATGTACTCGCGCAGCGCCCGATAGTTGGCCTGCAGCGCGTTGAGGTTCACACGCGCAACGGTCGGACGAATCATGAACGAGGATCAATGATAGCCGAGTGGGCCGGGTCGGTCCGGCGGGCGGCGCTACGCGTTGCCGATCGTGCCGGCCGAGAGATTCTCGAAGCGCGTGAATTCCCTGATGAACGCAAGCCGGACGATGCCCGTGGGTCCGTTGCGCTGCTTTGCGATGAGCAGCTCCGCGACGCCTTGCGCGTCGGTCGGCGGCTGGCTCTTGTCGGCGTACATGTCCTCCCGGTAGATGAACACGACGACGTCGGCGTCCTGTTCGAGCGCGCCGGATTCGCGCAGGTCGGAGAGCTGTGGCCGATGGTCTGAGCGCGATTCAGGCGCACGACTGAGCTGGGAGAGGACGACGATCGGCACGCCGAGTTCCTTGGCCAGCCCCTTGAGCGAACGGGAAATCGATGCAAGCTCGAGCGTGCGGTTCTCGAAGCGGCCGCGTCCCTGCATGAGCTGGATGTAGTCGATAATCACCAGGTGCAGGCCGTGCTCCGCGGCGAGCCGGCGGCACTTCGCGCGCATCTCGAGCACGCCGATCGAGGGCGTGTCATCGATGAAGATCTTGGACTCGCTCAGCGTGCCGATGGCGTGCGAGAGCTTGCCCCAGTCGCGCTCGCCCAGAAACCCGCCGCGCAATCGGTGCGCATCAATGCGCGCTTCGCCGGTGAGCATGCGCAGGAACAACTGCTCCTTCGACATCTCGAGGCTGAACACGCCCACGGTCATGTCGGTTTTCGTCCCGACGTGCTGCGCGATGTTCAGCACGAGGCTGGTCTTCCCCATCGATGGCCGAGCGGCCACGATCACCAGGTCCGAGCGTTGAAGCCCGGACGTCATCTCGTCGAGATCGGTGAAGCCGGTCGGGACTCCGGTGATGAGCTCCTTGCGCGCGTGCAGCTTCTCGATGGCGTCGAAGCTGCCCTGCGCCAGATCCCGCAGCGACACGAAGCCGTCCCGGACCTTGTCGTCGGCGATGGCGAAGATCGCGTGCTCGGCCCGGTCGAGGATGAGGTCGGCCTCTTCCTCGGCCTCGTACGCCGTCGCGACGATCTTGTTGGCGGCGAAGATCAGGCTGCGGAGCGTCGCCTTCTCTTTGATGATGCGGGCGTAGTGCTCGACGTTGGTGGAACGCGGCACGCCGTCCACGAGCGCCGTGATGTAGGCGGGGCCGCCGACGTCGTCGAGATCGCCGGATCGTCCCAGTTCTTCCTTGAGGGTGACGAGATCGATCGCCTGGCCGCGCTCGGAGAGCGCGACCATCTTGTCGAAAATGCGGCGGTGAGCATCACGGAAGAAATCACCGGAGTCGATGACCTCCGCCGCGAGGTTGAAGGCGTCGTTGTGGAGCAGAATCGCCCCGAGCACAGACCGCTCCGCTTCGAGGTTGTGCGGCAGCGTGCGGTCGGCGACGGCGTCAGGCACGGGGCGAATCCCTGAATTCTGAATTCCGAATTTCGTTTTACGACTTCGCCTTGGTCTCCGCCCCGCCCTCGGCGACAACCTTGACCTTGATGGTCGCCGTCACGTCTCGCTGAAGGCGGATCGGGACGTCGAGTTCGCTGAGCTTCTTGATCGGTTCGCGCAGCTGCACCTTCCGGCGATCGATATCGAAGCCCTTGGCGCGCAGGGCATCGGCGATGTCGCTCGTCGTGACCGAACCGTAAAGGGCATCGGTCTCACCCACCTTGCGGGCGATCTCGACCTCGACGTTGGCTATCCGCGCGGCCATGGCTTCGGCGATCTTCCGTTCCTCGGCCTCCACCGCGTCGAACTTGGCGCGCTCGCGTTCGATGCGCTGTTTGTTGCCGTCGGTGGCGACGAGCGCCAGCTTGCGCGGCAGCAGGTAATTGCGCGCGTAGCCGTCGGCGACCTTGACGACTTCGCCGCGACGACCGAGGTTGTCCACGTGTTCTCGAAGAATGACTTCCATTTCAGCCTCTCAGAATTGCGAAGGGCACATTGCAGAGGCAAATTGCATTCGCAAATTGGAACTTGCCATTTGCAATTTGCCCTTGGCGATGCGCTCAATCCGTAACGTAAGGCACCAATGCGATTTGCCTCGCGCGCTTAATCGCGGTCTGCAGCTTGCGCTGGTGCATCGCGCAGGTCCCCGAAATCCGTCGCGGCAGAATCTTGCCGCGCTCCGGAACGAAGGGGCCAATCAGCTTGACGTCCTTGTAGTTGATGTCGTCGATCTTGTCCGCGCAGAACTTGCAGACCTTGCGGCGGCGGAACAACGTGCGGCGCTGCCCCTGGGCCTTGTCGCCGCTCTTCTTGTCGCTCTTGCCGCGTCCACCCGATCGTTTTTGTCCAAAAGGCATGGTCTAACCCTCCATCCCGTCAAAGCGATCGTCATCGAGATCGTCGCGCTCCGACGAGCGGCCCTCGCCAGGCTGCCGCTGCGGCGGAAGGCCGCGCTTGACGCGGCGACGCTCCGATTCGGTCTGCCGCTTGGTACGAGTGCGCTCGACGACTTTCCGTTCTTCGTCCGCGCGCACGATCATGTGCCGGACGACGATGTCGATCACGCGCAGACGGCGGTCCATCTCCTTCATCAACTCGCCGGATCCGTTGATGACTTCGAGGACGTACACGCCCTCCTTGTGATGGCCGATATCGTAGGCCAGCCTCTTGCGGCCCCAGTTCTCGGTCCGTTCGATGGTTCCGTGCAGGCGCGAGACGATAGCCTCGAGCTGCTCGTGCAGCTCGGTGACCTGCTGTTCGGTGGTCTCCGGTGGGACGATGTAGACGAGCTCGTACTGACGTTCTGCCGCGGCTGTTGCCATTTCACTGCTCCTTCAGGACCCCTCCACATTGCGGATGGAAGATGGCGGGTCGCGGATTGCCACGTGCTGCCAATCCGCATTCCGCAATCCGAAATCCCCAATTGGAGAGGGCCACCCACAGGTGGCAAGGGTGCGCGCTGTGCGCGCTATTCGGTTGTTGCCGGATCGCCGCCGTTGTACTGATTCATCACCGCGGCGATCCCGTCGGTGACGAACGTTTCCGCCGCGTCCGCCGCGCGCTTTGTCATGCGCACGGCCTCGGCGCGTTCATCCTTGTCGAATGTCGCGAGCACGTGATCGGCCAGGTCGCGACGGTCGTCGCCACGCCCGACGCCGATCCGCAACCGAGACACGTCCGCGCCCAGATGCTCGATGACGGACTTCAATCCGTTGTGCCCACCCGCCGATCCGCGTGCCCGCGCCCGCAGCTTTCCGAGCGGCAGCTGCACCTCGTCGAGCACGATCAGCACGTCAGCGACATCGATCTTGAAATACCGAACCAGCTCGCCCACCGCCTGACCGCTGAGGTTCATGAATGTCAGCGGCTTGACGAGAAGCACATCCTTTGCCCGCCATCGCGCAACGAGCGCATCGGCCGGCGCGGCCTCGAGCGACAGCGACGCGCGGGCGGCCAGCTCGTCGACAACATCGAAGCCGACGTTGTGCCGGGTTCCCCTGTAGCGCGGTCCGGGATTCCCGAGCCCGACGATCGCCTTCACGCTGAGGTCCGCCCCTACTTCTTCTTCTCTTCCTTCGCGTCGCCCTCGTCTTCCTTCTTCCCCTTCTTGATGACTTCCGGCTCCGCCGGTGTCGCAACAGCAGCCGTCGCAACCACGGCGGTTCCTTCGGCCGGCGCCGCAACTTCCTCAGCCTTCGGCATGATCACGTGGACGAGCATCGCCTCGCCTTCGGTGATCGGCTTCCACTTCGGGTTCGTGGCGATGTCGCGGACGCGAATGCCCTGGTGCAGCATCAGTTCGCTGACGTCCACTTCGATGTGTTCCGGGATGTCGGACGGCAGGCATGACAAGACGATTTCACGGCGGATGAATTCCAGGAGGCCGCTCTGCTGCTTGACGCCCTTCGCTTCACCCTTCACCGTGACCGGCACCGTGACCTGGAGCGCCTTGTCCATCGCGACGCGATAGAAGTCCGCGTGCAGGAGCTGATGTGTGACCGGATCGAGCTGAAATTCCTTGACCAGCACGCGCGCGGCGCCGGTACCACTCAGCTTGAGCGAGATGAGCGTGTTGGCGCCCGACTCGGAATGCAGAATCTTCAGCAGCGCCCGCGGCTCGACTGAAATCGGCGTCGCGTCCTTGCCTTCTCCGTACAGTACGCCCGGCACACGGCCGCCACGCCGGGTGCGCCGCGCTTCGTTCTTGCCAAAATCGTTCCTTGTCAGGGCTTCGAGTGTCGCTTCCATTGTTCTATGCTCTCTTCAATCGGTAATCCCGCACTCCGACATCCGCAATTTCAGACGAACAACGATGAGACCGATGTCTCTTCATGAATGCTCTTGATGGCCTGGCCGAGCAGCCGTGCAACCGACAGCACCTTGATCTTGCTGCAGGCCTCGCCCACCGGCGACAGCGGAATCGTGTTGGTGACGATCAGCTGATCGATCGGCGATTTCTGGATGCGCTCGACCGCCGGACCGGACAGCACGCCGTGGACGGCGCAGGCCAGCACACGCTCGGCACCGTTCGCCTTGAGCGCTGTCGCGCCCTTCGTGATCGTCCCGGCCGTGTCGATGATGTCGTCCTGCAGAATACAGGTCCGGCCTTCGACGTCGCCGATCACGTTCATCACTTCCGCCGTGCCATCGTCGCTGCGGCGCTTGTCGATGATGGCCAGTTCGGCGCCGAGGCGCTTGGCGTACGCGCGCGCGCGTTCCGCGCCGCCCGCGTCCGGCGACACCAGCGTCAGCTTCGGATGGTCGAGGCGGGCGAGATAGTCGATGATGACCGGTGCCGCGAACAAATGGTCGACCGGGATGTCGAAGAAGCCCTGAATCTGAGCCTTGTGGAGATCCATCGTCAGCACGCGGTTGGTGCCGGCGGCGCTCAGGATGTTGGCGACGAGCTTCGCCGATATCGGCACGCGGGGCTTGTCCTTGCGATCCTGGCGCGCATAGCCGTAGTACGGGAGGACGGCGGTGATGCGCGCGGCCGATGAACGGCGGAACGCGTCGATCATGATCAACAGCTCGAGGAGGTGCTGATCGACCGATCGCACGCGCTCGCGACCATCCTCGCCAACATAGTGCGACGCGCACGTCGGCTGGACGATGAAGACGTCGGTGCCACGGATGTTCTCGTCGATCTGAAACGACACTTCGGTGTCGGGGAACCGGCGCAGGCGCGACTGGCCGACAGGGACTCCCAGGAACGACGCGATTTCACGGCTCAACTCCGTGTGCGCGCTGCCCGAAAAGACCTTCAGTTCGCCGAACCCGGTGGCCATGAACGGATCACCCATTAACGACACGAGCCTCGCACGATGTGGCTGGGGCGGAAGGATTCGAACCTTCGAATACGGGATCCAAAGTCCCGCGCCTTACCGCTTGGCCACGCCCCAACATGTTCCGGCTGAATGAGAAGAGGTTGACCTCAGATGCGGCCCGAACCACGCGGCGCAAACAGCAAGTTTAGCCGATGGGCTCAGGCGCCGGCAAGCCTGCGATAGGCCGAGCGATCGAGGGTCCGGCTCAGAACGGCGCGCGTTCCCGGAAACCGGGCTTCGACGCGCGCCACCGCCGCAACTGCTGCAGGCCGCCACCCGAACAGCCCGAAAATCGCCGAGCCGCTGCCCGACATCAACGCGCGCGACGCTCCGGCGCCCTTCAATGCTCGAACGAGGCCGGCGAGCTCCGGGTGCCAATGGGCCACGACATCTTGAAGGTCATTCCGCCAATCCAGACCTTCGGCCGACGCAACTCCCCTCCGCCGGCGATCCATGGCGCTGGCATCGAACCATCCAAAAGCGTCTTTCGTCCTGACGCCGAATGGCGGCAGCGCAACGACGACCCACGATCGCGGCAGATCGGGGAGCGGAAACAGGAGGTCACCGCGATCGACACCAAGGGCGGTCCCGCCTTCGAGGAAGAACGGAACGTCGGCGCCAAGCGCGATCGCGATGAGCCGCTGCCGGGCTCTGGAGACGCCCCAGAGTCTGCCCAGCGCTCTCACGGCCGCCGCCGCGTCGCTGCTGCCACCGCCGAGGCCGGCCTGCATCGGAATCCGTTTGACCAGGTGGAGCGCGACACCTCGCGGCGCGCCCGATCGTCCGGCCGCCTTCCACACGGCCTCGGCTGCGCGCCACACGAGGTTCGCGCGACCCGATGGGGACGCCACGTCGTCACATGTCAACTCGAACCGCCCGTTCGTTCGGCGGACTGTCAGCTCGTCGTGCAGGGCGATCGACTGAAAGACCGTCCGCAGCTCGTGGTAGCCGTCCGGCCGCCGGCCGACGACGCGTAGCGAGAGATTAATCTTGGCGAAGGCCAGGGCGCGCATCGCGCAGCTCCTGAAGCGTAATCGGGCGGGCGGTCCGGGGCACCTCGACGCGGAAGACTTCCGCGCCGAGCGTCGCATTCACTTCCACCTGAGTCAGCGCGAACCGCAGATCGAAGCGCGAGGGATCGCGGCTGACAAGTCGGATACTCCGCGGGAGCCCGCTCTGAAACTCACGATACTCGGCTCGCCACGCGACGCCGTTTCGATCGGTTCCGTCGCCATGGACAACTGCGACCAGCTGCCACGCCGACGACGATCGCTCTCGCTTGAAGTAGATCTCGTCCGAGCCGTCCGGGACGACACGCCAGTCGTCGGCGATCGAGCGACCGGCCTCGGGCGATGTCACCGACGCACAACCGGTCAAGGCGGCGCGGAGGCCCGCGGCATCAAGCGGAACGCCGGCGAGGCTTTCGAGCACGGCGTCAGGTTTGCCGTGCTCGAGCACGCGATCGTCACGCGGGAGCAACAGCGTGGCGTCGGCGTCGCGGGCGACGAAAATGAAGACCGGCTGTCCGAAGGGCGCGACGGCTTCGATGCGAGCTGACGCGGGTGCGCTCAGGCCGACCAGAAGCCGGCCGCGCAGACTCTGGCCGCCGACCGATCCGCTGGTGCCCACTTCTGCGCTGAATGTGTGGACGCCGCGACACGCGGACGTCGCCTCGGTGAAGACCTGGCGCGCATCGGACGCGGATGCGCCAGGGCCGGTCGGGAGCTTCATCAGCGACGGTGCGCACGCCGAAGCGCACCAGCACGCTGCGACGAACCAGGTTCGGAAGAATCCCTCGCGAATTCGCAGCAAGCGTTACTTCTTCAGCTTCTGGCGGGCGGATCGGATCTTCTTGTCGATGTCGGTGCGATCGATTGAATCGCCGTCGCCGGTGAGCGCGCGGTTGAACGCCGCGATGGCGTCGTCGTACCGACCAAGCTTCAGGAGCACGTCGCCGTAATGATCCTGGACGACGGAGTTGGTGGTGAGCTGATCGGCGGCCCGCCTCAGGTTGCCTTCCGCGAGGTCGAGTTTGTCGGCCTTGAAATACGCCCAGCCGAGTGAATCGAGGTACGACCCGTTATCCGGCTCGATCTCGAGCGCCTTCTTCACGTACCCGACCGACTCGTCGAGTCGCTCGCCGCGTTCGGCGAGCATGTATCCCAGGTAGTTGAGCGCGGGCGCGTTCTGCGGATCGCGGGCGATGAGCCGCTTGAAGGTGGCTTCGGCATCTGCGAAACGCTTCTGCCGATCGAAGGTCGCGCCCAGTTCGAATCCAATCGTGTCGTCACCCGGAAATTTCGTCTGCGCGTCCTGGAGCACACGAATCGCCTGCGCGCCGCGATCGATGTCGCCGTAGAACTGGGCCAGCGCCAGATAGGACATCGGGTCGTCCGCATGCGTGCGAACGGACTCCTCCAGGATGGCGGCGCCCTGATCGGCTTTGCCGGTGTGACGCAGCGCCTGCGCCTGGAGACGGACGAGACGAAGGTCGTCCGGACTGTCGACAAGACCCGCCTTTGCCGCATCAATCGCTGCCTGGTACTTCTTGGCGGCGATGTTGGCGTCGGCAAGATAGACGGCGACGTTCGCGTCGCTCGGCGCGAGTCGCCGGGCCTCCTCGAAGGTCGCCACGGCCTTGTCGTACTGTCCCAGCTCCTGGTAGGCGAAGCCGAGATGCGGCAGCAGCAGGCCGACGTCGAACGCCGGCTCTGTCGCTTTGCCGCTGTACTGCGTCACGATCGGCGCCAGCTCCGTCACGACACCCTGAAAATCGCGTCGGCCCTCGAGTGCTTCGGCGAGCGCGTAGTACCCCCATGGGCTCTTCGAGCTCTGCGCGATGACGCGGCGCGCAGTTTCCTCGGCGGCCTTGAAATCGCCCAAGCGACGCTGGGTCTGCGAAAGGAGATATAGGATCCGCGACTGCTCGCCCGGGCGCGACGACGTCAGCGTCGAAAGCAGGTCGCGCGCTTTCGTGAGGTTCTCCTTGCCGCCGGCATTGACCAGCGCCGAGGCGTAGCGGGCGCGCAGTTCATTGTTCCGGGGCGCCTGCTCCACCGCGCGCCCGTACGCTTCCGCCGCATCCTTCCAGCGGCGCTCGCGCTCGTAGAACTCGCCGAGCGTGGGCAGCAGACGTGAATCATCCTGCGCGCGATCCTGCAGCCAGTTAATCGCGTCATTGGTGCGACCCGCGGCTGAGTAGGCCTGCGCGAGGAGCAGCGGACCGTCCTGCCATCCCGGTTGCTCGTCCACGAGGACGGTGAGTATGGCGATGGCCTTGTCGTTCTGCTGCGCGCCGATGTAGAGACGCGCGAGCGTCGCCCGCACGTTGGGATCCGCTTCGGTGCCAAGACCGGCGATCGAGGTCTCGAGATACTTGATGGCCTGCGCCGCGGTGTCGCCGCCCTTGGCGTTCTCGGAGAGCGCGGCGTTGATGACGCCGAGCACGCGGTTGGCTTCACGGTTCGAGGGCGAAATCTTCAGCGCCTGCTCGGCGGTCGTCATCGCGTCCTGGACCTTGTTCTCACGGAGGTACAGGGCCGAGAGTTCGCCAGGAATTTCGGCGGCCGTCGGGTCGAGCTCCATGGCTTTCTTGTACGCCGCGATCGCACCGGCCTCGTCGTCGTTCTCGTCGAGGTGATGGCCGAGCAGGAACTGCGAGTAGGCTTCCGCGACGCGGTCGGGCTTCTGCTGTGCCGCGGCGACGCGCGGTGTCGCGACGCTCAACAACGCCATGAGGACGGCGACTCTCATACGTCTTGAATTGTTCCACAAAAGAGAGGAGGTGTCATATAGTCCTCGCTATGCCGGTCGACCCCGAGCTGCTCGAGATCCTGGCCTGTCCGAACTGCAAAACACCGGTGACACTCGTCAAGAACGGCACGGCGCTCAAGTGCGCGGTGTGCAATCGTGTGTATCCCATCAAGGACGACATCCCGGTCATGCTGATCGACGAGGCCACGATCGAAAAGTGAGTTGAACCGCATCCTTCTGGTACGCCTCCGAGAAATCGGCGATGTCGTCTTCACGACACCAGCCATTCGCGCGCTTCGCCGCCACTTTCCCTCATCGCACATCAGCTACATCGTCGAACCGCACGCTGCCGCCGTCGTCGAGCACAATCCGCATATCGACCGACTGATCGTCGCGCCCCGCATCCGTGGCCTCGCGGGGGCGCTCGCGGACATCCGGCTGGGGCAACAACTGAACGCTCAGCGATTCGATCTGGCCATCGATTTTCACGGCGGCCCGCGTGCGTCGCTGCTGACCTGGCTGAGCGGTGCGCGCGAACGAGTCGGCTACGAGATGGTCGGCCGGAGCTGGATGTACACGCGCCGCGTCGCGCGACCTCGGGCGTTGCGCGCACGGCACTCCGTCGAGAACCAGTGGGACCTCCTGCGCGCGCTGGACATCGATCCGCCGGATCGCGAGCGCGACGCCGTCGAAATGACCGCCGATGCGTCGGCGGCTGATCGCGTTCGTTCCCGCCTCGCCGAGGCACATGTCGCTGATGGCGCGCGCGTGATCGTGATTCACGTCAGCGCGGGCAATCCCTTCCGGCGCTGGCCGCTCGATCATTTCGTCACGCTGACGACCAGCCTCGCCGCCAATCCGGGATTCCGCATCGTCCTGAGCTCGGGGCCATCGGAGCGCGCTGCCGCCGGCGAGATTCTCACCCGCGCCCGGGCGGCGCTCGGATCGGAGGCCGGCGCCGCCGTGCTGGACTGCGGCGAGTTCACGCTCGCGGAGCTTCGCGCGCTCTTCGATCATGCCTCCCTTTTTATCGGCGGCGACAGCGGGCCCCTCCACATCGCGGCGACGACGAAAGTGCCCATCGTCGGATTGTTCGGGCCGACGATTCCGGAACGGTCGGCACCCTGGCGCAGCGGGCAGCTGCCGATGGCCGCCATCGACGCCGGAGTCCTGCCGTGCCGACCTTGCGACCAGCGGGTCTGCGCGCCGGGTGACTTCCGTTGCCTGTCGCGGATTCCGCCGGAACGCGTAGTCGAGGCCGCGCTAAGATTGATGCGTGGATAGCTCCATCGCGCTCGACGCGCCACACACGGTCGGCGATACGAAGTTCGAGCTGTTCGGTCTGCTGGCGCTGTTCGGTGTCGCGGGCGCGTTGCAGTTCTCGATCGCGGTCGCGCAGTTCTTCCTCGCGATCGCCATCGTGTGCTGGATTGGCCTGCTCGTCGTGGCCCGCGAGCGGGCCGAGGCGCCGTCCTTCTTCTGGCCGCTCGCCGCGTACGCAGCCATTACGCTCGTCTCGTCGGCCTTTTCGTACGATCCTCGTGCCAGCCTCATCGGCAGCAAACAACTGGTGCTGTTCCTGCTCGTTCCTCTAACGTACCGCTTCGTCAGCGGCACGCGCGGCCTGACGCTGATGACCGTCGTCGTCACGTGCGCGGCCATCAGCGCGGCGTACGGCATCTTTCAATACGAAATCCTTCACTACGATCATCTCGGCCAGCGCCCGCAGGGGACGCTCGGGCACTACATGACCTATTCAGGTCTGCTGATGCTCGTCATCGCCATCGCCCTCGCGAGGGTGCTCTTCGGCCGGGGCGAGCGGACCTGGGCGGCGCTCGTCATCCCCGCGCTGGCGGTCGCCGTGGCGCTGACGTTCACCCGCAGCGCCTGGGTCGGGGTGTTCGTGGCAGCGGCGGTGCTGTTCTCGCTGAAGGACTTCCGCCTGTTCGCCGTGATCCCGATCGTCGCGGCCGTGTTCGTCGCGCTTGCGCCCGGCCAGATTGCGCAGCGGTTCGTGTCGATGTTCGATCTCAAGGACCCGACCAACCGCGACCGCGTCGCCATGCTCCACGAAGGCGAGCGCATGATCCGTGCGCATCCGCTGGTTGGGGTCGGACCGAACATGGTCCAGCGGAGGTACGCGGATTACCGCGGGCCGGACGCCGTCGAGAAGATCAACCCGCATCTGCACAACGTGCCACTCCAGATCGCGGCCGAGCGCGGACTGCCCGCCCTCGCCATCTGGGTGTGGTTCGTCGTCGCCGTCATCCGCGATCTCTGGGCCCGTTTCCGGCGCGGCGAGAACACCTTCCTGGCGGCGGCGGCGATCGCTTCTGTCACCGCGCTCCTGACCGCGGGGCTCTTCGAATACAACTTCGGCGACTCCGAAGTCCTGATGCTGTTCCTCATCGTGATCACAGTTCCGGCCGCCGCCGTTCGCGCGCTGCCTGCCGACACGTCACACCACGCATGACGCGTCCGTCACACGTCGGACTGGACGCCGACCGCGCCCGGCAGCTGATTCGTGCGTGCGCCGGCCAGCCGGTCCTGGTCGTCGGGGATGTGATGCTCGATCGATTCATTGTCGGCCGGGTGACACGAATCTCGCCCGAGGCGCCCGTGCCAGTGGTCAGGTTCGAGTCCGAGCACCTGCGACTGGGCGGCGCCGCGAACGTGGCGCACAACATCAACGCGATCGGTGGCCAGGCGAGGCTCATCGGGGTCGTGGGGAACGACCCCGCCGGCGATCGGCTCGCGCGACAGCTGGCGACCTCGGGACTCGATGCTGTCGGCCTCGTCCGGGATCCGAGCCGTGTGACGACCGAGAAGATGCGGGTCGTGACGGAGCGAAACCAGCAGGTGGCGCGGATCGACTACGAGAGCGACGCGGACATCTCGGGTGACGTCGAGCGCGCGGTCCTCGAGGCGGTCACGCGCGCCGCGCGAGGGGCGAAGGCCCTGCTCGTCTCGGACTATCTGAAAGGCGCGGTCACTCGGCCGATCGTCGAGACGCTGCTCGCAGCGAAGGCGGCCACAACGGTTCCGCTCATCGTCGACCCCAAGATTCCGCATCTTGCATATTACGCAGGCGCGACCATCGTCACGCCCAATCATCACGAAGCGGAAGCGGCGACGACGCGGAGGATTCGAGACGATCGCGACGCGGCGCTGGCGGGGCGGGATTTTCGTCAGCGTGCGCGATGTGAATCGGTCCTGATCACGCGCGGCGAACAGGGCATGTGGCTGTCGGCGCCGGAAACCGACATCTCGATTCCCTCGATCGCCCGCGAGGTCTCGGACGTGACCGGGGCCGGCGACACGGTCGTCGCCACGCTGGCGCTGGCACTCGCCGCGGGCGCGACAATGTTCGAGGCCGCACAGCTCGCCAATCACGCCGCGGGTGTCGTGGTGTCGAAGTTCGGGCCGGCGACGATCACGCCCGACGAGCTCGCTCACACGTTCGGCTAGATCCGGGCGCGAAGCTTCAGCCGAGCGGCCGGGACTGTTCGCCGGAGCGCGAGGCTTCAGCCGAGCGGCCGCCCTTAATGGCGGAAATGCCGCCGCCCCGTGAACACCATCGCGATGCCGTGCTCGTCGGCGGCCGCGATGACCTCCGCGTCGCGAACCGATCCGCCGGGCTGGACGACGGCGCTCGCGCCCGCCTTCGCGACCGCGTCAAGACCGTCACGGAACGGAAAGAACGCGTCTGACGCCGCCACTGATCCCGCGAGTGAGACGCTCGAGCCTTCAGCTTTCGCGACCGCGACGTGAACGGCGTCCACGCGGCTCATCTGTCCGGCGCCGATCGCGCGCGTGCGAGATTCATCAGTGAAGATCACCGTGTTCGATTTGACGTGGGCGCAGACGCGCCAGGCGAATCTGAGCGCCCGCCACTCCGAATCGGTCGGCTGCCGACGAGTCACGACGCGCAGCCCCTCCGGCAACGAACCGGACGTCCACGCGGCGCGCGCTTCGACAACCCGATCTCGTGCCTGGGAGAGCACCGCGCCCAGGATCGAACGGAATTCGACATCGGTTCCCGAAGCGGGGCCGCCCGCCAGCGACGAAAAGTCGGCCACAACAACACGCATGTTCGCCTTGCGCCCCAGCACGCCTTTCGCGTCCGGCTTGACCGAGGGTGCGACGACCGCCTCGATGAACGTCGAGACGATAGCCTCCGCGACAGCCACGTCGACGGGACGGTTCAGACCCACGATGCCGCCGTACGCGGCGAGGCTGTCGGCGTCGCGGGCGCGACCATAGGCGTCGGCCAGCGACGTCCCGGTCGCCACGCCGCACGGATTCGTGTGTTTGATCACGACTGCGGCGGGCTCGTCGAACTCGAGCGCGATCCTGGCCGCGGCGTCGAGATCGAGCAGGTTCGTGTAGGAGAGCTCCTTGCCCTGCAGGATGTCGGCGTCACCGAACCCGACGCCCTTCGCGCCAGAGGCCGGGACGGGCCGATACCAGGCCGCGTGTTGATGCGAGTTCTCGCCGTAGCGGAGCACGCGCACTCGATCGAGCGTCAGCGACACGCGAGCGCCTGGTTCCGCTCGACCGACATCCGCCGGGCCGTCGGGCGAGATCGTGGCGAGGGTGGCGCTGATCACCGTATCGTAGGCGCCGGTGTGGGCCATCGCTTTGCGCATCAGGTCGTAGCGGAACGACAGGTCGGGGCCTCCGTCGAGCGCCGCGAGCACTCGCGGGTAGTCCGCCGGGTCCACGACGACGAGGACGTCCCGAAAATTCTTCGCCGCCGCTCGAACCATGCTCGGGCCACCGATGTCGATGTTCTCGACCAGCTCGTCGAAGGTCACCCCGGCCTTCTTCGCTGTCGCTTCGAAGGGATACAGGTTCACGACCACGACGTCGATGAGGCCGATGCCGTGCCGCTCGAGCGCGTCGAGATCGTCAACGTGCGAACGGCGGGCCAGGATGCCACCGTGAATCTTCGGATGCAGGGTTTTGACCCGTCCGTCCAGCATTTCCGGAAATCCGGTGAGGTCGGAGACGCTCACCACACGGAGCCCGGCGTCCATCAAGGTCCGGGCGGTTCCGCCGGTGGAGATGAGTTCGAAGCCGCGGTCGGCCAGGCCGCGGGCGAGACTGACAATTTCTGTCTTGTCCGACACACTGAGCAGAGCTCTTGGCATACGCGTAAAAGTCCAGTATTATCACTTCGACGCCGGGCGGGCCTGGCGCCGTAAGGAAAAGGCCGCATGACGCGGCCTTTTTTTTTAGTCCCTGACGCGGTTCACACCGCGTCACAGCAAGCAGGAAGAAGAACGATGCGCATTACAGGCAAGGTCAAGTGGTTCAACAACGCCAAGGGTTACGGCTTCATCGAGCGCGATGGAGGCAGCGATGTCTTCGTCCACTACTCGGCCATTCAGGGCGACGGCTTCCGTTCGCTCGAGGAAGGTCAGGCGGTGGAGTTCGAAATCGTTGACGGCCCCAAAGGCCCGCAAGCCGGGAACGTCACCAAGATCTGAACTTTGACCAGGGTCTGGGGCCGGAAGCCGGGCATCGCCTGAGGCTTTCGGCCCCGGGCCTTCGCCCTCGGCTCCACTCCTCACTCCGCACTCCTCACTCCGCAATCCGCAATTTCATTCGGTCTCGCCCTTCAGCGCCCTCGCGGTAAAGGCGACCTTTCCATTCTTCACAGCGACTCGGAACGCGACCTCTGAGCTTCCGGAATCCCGCAGCTTCTTCACCTGTCCTTTGACGACCTCGGCGAACTTGTGGAACGGCACCTGGTCTTCGCCGGCTTCGCGCCGCGCTTCCGACAGCGATTCGTAGAGCTCGGTCAGTTTGTCCAGCTCGCGCACCGGATCCCTGAACGACGCAGTGTGGACGACCTTGTCCTCGCCTTTCTTCTTCTCCGGTTCCTTCCGAGACGTCTGCGCGAACGGACCCGAACGGCCTTCCTCGCGCGCGCGCATCCCGCGGTCCCACAGGTCGATGAACTTCGCAAACCGCGACTGCAGCGTGCTGAACCGGAACCGGTCGCCGGTGTTCTGGATGTACGCGCGGTCGTACTGTTTGACCAGCGCTTCGACGCGGGCGCGCGTTTCCCACGGTGGCTTGGGCAGCCGGCCGGCGAAGAACATGTTGTATTCGGCTTCGAGCTGCTTCAGCTCGGCCTCGAGACGGCTCAGTTCCTGGTCGAAGCTGCTCTTGGCCACGGCGTTACCTGGGGATCAGGAACCACACGAGCGGGAGCCAGAGTTCGCGCGCATAGGGAACAGGTCGATCGTCGATCAGGACCTCGGTGGCGTCCGATCGCCCGACGATTTGAAAGAGATCGCGAAGCTTCGCGGCCTCGCTCGACCAGAACCGCGCGCGATAGCGACGCGCGGGGCCCTTTCCGGTCTCGCGAAACTCGGCGGATCGCCGCGCCATCTCCAGCGCGTGCGGAAACTCGGGATCGTCCAGCTCCGAGAACACGACCGTGATGGAAAACGGGCGCGGACGTGAACCGAAAAGCGCTTCGTAGAGGTCGGGGTCGAGCGCCGCAAGCTCGTCGTCGGTCGGCTGCTCGGGCAAGTTTGCGTACGGCCAGAAGCGCTCCAGCGGTCGCACCCGTGTTTCGTCGGCACTCATCGCGCGGTGATTGCCATAGTATTGCATCATCCTGGACCGGCGGTCATGGGCGATCAGCGGACCATCCCATCCATCGACGAACTCCGGCGCCGACCAACGGCCGTTGCGCTCGAGGCGCGCTTCGGCGCGCGTGCCACGGTCGACGCGCTTCGCGTCGCGGCCAGCCGCCTCCGTCAGGCCGTAGACGCCACCCCGGACGAGCCGACCGCGTCGACGGCCGCAAGAATCGAGGCTGCGGCCGTCGAGTACCTCGACCGGACGTTTCGCCCGTCACTCGAACCGATCATCAACGCCACCGGCGTGATCATCCACACGAACCTGGGACGGGCACCGCTCGCCGAGGCGGCCATCGAGCAGATGGCACGGGTCGCGAGAGGCTACTGCTCGCTCGAGTACGACATTCCGCGCGGCGTGCGCGGCCAGCGCGATACGCACGCGGAGACGCTGCTCTGCCGGCTCACCGGCGCCGAGGCCGCGGTCGTGGTGAACAACAACGCCGCCGCGACGCTCGTGGTCCTCGCGGCGCTGGCCAAGGGACGCGAAGTCATCGTGTCGCGCGGCGAGCTGGTTGAAATCGGCGGTGGATTCCGCGTGCCTGATGTCATGGCTGAATCCGGCGCGATCCTGCGGGAAGTCGGGACGACCAACAAGACGCGGGCGAGCGACTATGCCGCCGCGGTCTCTGATCGGACAGCGCTCATCCTGCGCGTTCACCCGTCCAATTTCCGGATCGAAGGCTTCACCGAACGGCCGGCGCTCGCGGAGATCGTGTCGGTCGGCCGACGACTGGGCGTTCCAGTGGCCGAGGATCTCGGAAGCGGACTTCTCGGAACGGACCGACCGCCCGACCCGGTATCGGCCGACGCCCTGCGCGACGAGCCGTCCGCCGTTGCGACGATCGGCGCGGGCGTGGACGTCTGCTGCTTCAGCGGGGACAAGCTCCTGGGTGGCCCGCAGGCCGGCATCATCGTCGGACGCTCGGCGATCGTGGCGAGGATTCGCCAACACCCGTTGATGCGCGCGCTTCGAGTCGACAAACTCACGTACGCCGCACTCGAAGCGACGCTGGTCGAGTACGCCGCGGGACGCGCGTCGGCGAGCGTTCCGGTTCAGCGAATGCTCACCGCGACGCCCGACGCGATTTTGGAACGGGCCCGTCGGCTGGCGCAAGCTCTCGAGCGGCTGAAGGACTGGCGCGTCGAGATCGTCGAAGGCACATCCACGATCGGCGGAGGGAGCGCGCCTGGATTCGGACTTCGAACCTGGACGGTCGCCGCGTCCAAGAGCGGACTGTCAGCGAACGCACTCGAACAACGATTGCGTGAGCTGGCAACGCCTGTCGTCGCGCGGATTCAGGATGATCGCGTGCACTTCGATCTGCGGACCGTCGGTCCCGATCAGGACGACACACTTCTGCACTTGCTCTCCACGCTCTGAAGCGATTGCGGCTTCGTATCTCCGTGTTCCGTTTTGACAGACGGAGCCACGGCGAAGATCTGCGTTTCTCCCAGCAAAACACGCGATTTTGTCCGGCACCGAGTATTGCAGAGGTATGGGCAACTGTCGAAGAGGCCACCCCCTGGAGGCTTGATATGCGCGCCCGCTTATTCGTGGTTTTGGCTTGCATGCTGGTGTCGGCGCCGGCCTTGGCGAGTGATGAGAAGAGGTCTCAGCCGCCAACGGCCCCCGCACAGCTCCTCGCATGCGTGAACGTACAATCAGGTTTCATGCGGCTGCTGTTCCCCGGCGACACGTGCCCGCGCGATCGCGAGCATGTGGTTGTCGTGTTGGGCGGCGGCAATGGGACCCCGGGTCCGCAGGGTCCCGCGGGACCGGCGGGACCCGCAGGACCATCAGGTCCGGCAGGACCCGCAGGGGCAACAGGAGCCATAGGCCCGACCGGTGCGCCCGGGCCCACAGGGTCGACAGGCGCGGCTGGACCAGCGGGACCGACAGGAGCCGCAGGACCAGCGGGACCGTCAGGACCGACGGGCGCCGCTGGGCCGGCAGGCCCAGTTGGCGCGGCGGGACCAGTCGGTGCAGCGGGTCCGGTTGGTGCGGCAGGACCAGTAGGCGCGGCAGGGCCCATGGGCGTGGTTGGACCGGCAGGACCGGTCGGTGACGCAGGACCGATGGGTGCAACGGGACCGATGGGCGCTGTGGGTCCCATGGGACCGCAAGGATCAATGGGACTTCAGGGTCCCGCAGGACCGCAGGGGAACCCCGGCGTCAACGGTCAGCCGGGAGCGCCGGGGCCGCAGGGCATTCCGGGCGTGCAGGGATCGCAGGGTCCGACGGGTCTACAAGGTCCCCAGGGCGCGCAGGGACCGCAAGGTGCACCGGGACCGGATGGCGGTGGCGTGCCGATGCTCGTCGATCACAACGATCAACCGGTCGGCATCCTCGTCGATTCCGTCAACGCGTTCGTGCTCCGCAAGGCCGGCAACGACTGGGTGTGGCTCTTCGCGCCGCCGAGCGGATTCCCGGAGCAGGAAATCATCTTCTACCACCAGAGCCCGCACTGCGACGATGCTCGCCTGTTCCTGAACGCGCCGACGCAGGGTCTCGCCTTTCCTGGTCAGATGCACAGCGGGACGTTGTTCTACACGAAGGCTGTCGACCCGACGCTGTCGAACATCAGCGTGACCCTGCGTGGACAGGAACGGTTCTCGGCGAACATCGTGGCCACGTCGCCGACCACCTGCGAGCCGGTCCTCTATACGGAGCAATCAGTCGGCGTGGTCGAAGCGGTTGACGATCCAGCGCTCGGCGCGCTCGTCACGCCGTTCAAGATCAAGTAAGCCATCCAGCTGGCGGCTTCCTGTCGCGTGGCGCGCGTATAATCGCGCAGCCACCGACAGGAGGACGCATGGCTCGGTGCCGGATCGCACTCCTCGTTTTCGGACTGTTCGTTCATACCGCAGCCTCTGTCAGCGCGCAGACCCGTTCGGCCGCGCCGGCCGGCGGCAGCGATCTGGCGGCCGGTCGGAAGGTCTTCGACGCACAATGCGCGTGGTGTCACGGCACGGACGGAACCGGCGGGACCGGTCCCAACCTGCAGGGCAAGCTCACCCACGCAACCGATCTCAAATCCATCGCCGAGATCATCACGAGCGGAATCCCCGGTACTGAAATGCCGGCGTTTCGATCACCGCTGACCGAGCGCAGCATCCGCCAGACCGCCACGTACGTGCGCTCGCTGTCGCGCACGGCGGCGCGCACCTCCGCCGGGGACGCGCAACGCGGCGCGTCGCTGTACGATTCGAACAGCTGCGGCAGCTGCCACGTGGTCAACGGGATCGGCGGAATCCTCGGACCGGAATTGACCGCAATCGGCGCACGTCGCGGACCAACTTATCTGCGCGACGCGATGGTCAAGCCCGAAGCCACCCATCCACCCGGCTATCTCGTCGTGACAGCGACGACGGCAGATGGTCAGAATGTGCGTGGAATCCGCGTGACCGAAGACGTGTTCTGGATTCACGTACGCGACGCGGCGGGGACCGTGCACGCCCTCGACAAATCGAAGCTGCAGCGCGTGGAGCGCGAGCTGACGGCGACGCTCATGCCGTCGTACGCGCAACGCCTCTCGGGTGCGCAGCTCGACGATCTCGTCGCCTACCTGTCCAGTCTGCGAGGTACCAAATGAGAAGGGGGCTTGCCGCCGCTCTGTTCGTGCTGGCATCCGCGCCGCTCGTCGCGCAGCTGAAGCTCGCAGAGTCGCCGACGACCGACGGCCAGTGGCTGATGTACTCGGGGTCGTACTCGTCACACCGTTTCTCTCCGCTCCGCCAGATCTCGACCGAGAACGTCGCGAAGCTGCGACCGATATGGGTCTACCAGCCGCCGGGCACGGGAGCGCTCGAGTCGACGCCGCTCTTCGCAGACGGCATCGTGTACGTGACGGCTGGACCGACGGCGGTTTCGGCGGTTGACGTGCGAAGCGGCAAGGCGCTGTGGGAATGGACGCGGCCGATCGCGACGAGCGTGCTCAATCTGGGCTTTCCGCGGGTCAATCGCGGCGTGGCGATGCTCGACAACACGCTCTTCGTCGGGACGCTCGACGGCTATCTGGTCGCGCTCGATGCGCGGTCCGGCGTGGAACGCTGGACGGTGCACGTCGGCGAAAACCCGGTCGGCCATTCGGTCACCGCCGCTCCCCTGGTCGTCGACAACAAGGTCATCGTCGGGATCAGCGGAGGGGAAGCCGGCATTCGCGGGTTCCTCGACGCGTACGACGCGAAGACCGGCAAGCAGCTCTGGCGCTACTGGACGATTCCGTCGCCCGGCGAACCCGGGAGCGACACCTGGCCGGCCGACAGCTGGGTTCATGGCGGTGGCGCCACGTGGTTGACGGGTTCCTACGATCCGCAGCTGAAGCTCCTCTACTGGGGCACCGGGAATCCAGGTCCGGACTGGAACGGCGACTCGCGTCTGGGCGACAACTTCGGCACGTCATCGGTCGTGGCACTGGACGTCGAGACCGGCAAGCGTCGGTGGTCGTTTCAGTTCACGCCCCATGACGTCCACGACTGGGACGCGAACCAGATTCCGGTGCTCGTTGACGCGGAGGTGGGAGGGCGACCGCGTTCGCTTCTCGTGATGGCGAATCGCAACGCGTTCTACTACGCGCTCGATCGCAAGACCGGTGAATTTCTATTCGGCGCGCCGTATGCCAAGCAGACGTGGGCGAAAGGCCTGGACGATCACGGCCGGCCGATTCTCATGCCCGGGATGGATCCGTCGGAAACAGGGACCCTGGTGTATCCAAGCCTGCAGGGCGCCACGAACTGGGCGAGCCCGTCCTACAGCCCCGCGACCGGGCTCCTCTATGTGCCGGTTCGCGAGATGGGATCGGTTTACTACAAGACCGCCGTGGAGTATCGGCCCGGGACGTACTACACGGGGGGATCCGAAAAACGCCTCGACGAAGAGTCCTGGGGTGCGGTCCGCGCGCTCGACGTGAAGAGCGGCAAACAAGTGTGGGACTTCCCGCTGCCGACGCCGACGTGGGCCGGCGTGATGTCGACGGCGGGAGGTCTCGTGTTCAGCGGCTCAAACGAAGGCAACTTCTACGCACTCGACGCCAGGACGGGGAAACCGCTGTGGCAGTTTCAGACCGGCGGGCCCATTCGATCCGGACCGATGTCATTTGCCCTGAACGGCAAGCAGCACGTTGCCGTCGCCGGCGGCCACGCCCTGTTCGTCTTCGCGCTGCCGGACTCGTAGCAGAGGAATTTTCTTCGTGTCTTCGTGGCTTCTGATGACCGGAGTGATCGGCTCGAACGGTCGATTGGTCGATCAGAAGATCGTCGAAATCGACGCCGCGGCCCAGTCGAGCACGCGCGTTGGCAGGATGCCCAGATAGAAGATGAGAATCGCCGACACCACCAACGCGAAGCCGGCTGCCTTTGGCGTCGGCAGCAATCGCGCCGGCGACTCTCTGGTCGTCATGTACATCTTCACGACGATACGCAGGTAGAAGAACACGGAGACGACGCTGGTGAGGACGCCGATGATAGCCAGGCGATCGTAGCCGGCCTTGATCGCGGCGCTGAACACGTACCACTTGGCGATGAAGCCGGCGAACGGCGGGAAGCCGCCGAGCGAGAGCAGGAAGACCGTCATCAAGCCCGCCAGCCACGGGCGCTCGTACCACAGCCCCGCAAAATCATCGACCTGATCGTTGGCGCGATTCGTCGTCTCGAGCACGCCGATGACACCAAATGCGCCGAGGTTGGTCACCGCGTACGTGAGCAGGTAGAACAGCAAGGCGCCCTGGCCCACGTCGTTCGCCGACAGGAGCGCCAGCAGCAGATAGCCGCCGTGCGCGATGCTCGAGTACGCGAGCATGCGCTTGACGTTGGTCTGCTTCACCCCGACGAATGTCCCGACGACCATCGTCGCCGCGGTGACGATCCACAGGATGCTGCTCCAGTCCGCGCGGAATGGCTCGAGCATCGAGAGGAATACGCGCACGAACGCGGCAAACGCCGCGGCCTTGACGCCCGTGGACATGAAGCCCGTGACCGCGGGCGGCGCGCCTTCGTACGCGTCGGGCGTCCACATGTGGAACGGCACGGCCGCCACCTTGAACGCGAACCCGACGAAGAGAAAGGCGATCGCGGCGAGCTCGAGTGGCGTCGGGTTCGACGCGTTTGCGGCGAGGAGCCCGCCGACGCGGGCGAGGCGGGTGCTGCCCGTGAGGCCGTAGGTCAGCGCGATGCCGTACAGAAAGAATGCGCTCGAGAACGCGCCGAGCAGGAAGTACTTGAGAGCCGCCTCGGAGGACGTCGGCGAGTCACGACGAATGCCGGTCAGCACGTACACCGCGAGTGACAGGACTTCGAGCGCGAGGAAGATGACCAGCAGATCGGTCGCCGTGGCCATCAGTATCATGCCCGCGAGCCCGAAGAGCATGAGCGCGTAATATTCGCCGCCGGGCAACCGTTCGCGTTCGATGGTCGGCCCCGCGAACGCGATGCTCAGGAGGCCGACGATGACGAGGATGACAGTCACGAAGAGCCCGAACTTGTCGGCCGCCACGACGCCGAAGCTCGTCTCGTTGCGGCCCCACAACAGCCACGACGAGACCGCCGCGCCGACCAGACCGACGACCCCGAGCCCTCCAATCGGCATCCGCTCGCCGCGCTCGCGGAACGCCTCGGCCACCATCGCGGCAATGCCTGCCGCCGTGACACAGGCCATCGGCACGATCGCGTTGATCGACGATCTCATTGGAGGCGACCCGTGGCGGACGGCGGCGCCAGCTGCACCTGCACCGCCGCGGATCCGCGATGGATCTGTGTCAGCAGGCGTTCGACCGCCGGTTCGATCGGCCGGAGGAACAGATTCGGGAACACGCCCATGATGACCGTTGCCGCAATGATGGGCGCGATCACGACCCATTCACGCGGGCGCAGGTCCGGCAGTTGCGCGTTCTTCTCGTTCGTCACCGGCCCGTAGTTCACCCGCTGGAACATCCAGAGCATGTAGGTCGCCGACAGGATGACCCCGGTGGCGGCGATCGAGGCGAGTCGCGCGTCCACACGGAACGCGCCGAGGAGGATCAGGAATTCGCCGACGAACCCGTTGAGGCCGGGGAGGCCAATCGACGAGAGCGTGACCATCAGGAACGCCGCCACCAGACGCGGCATCACTTTCTTGAGACCGCCGTACTCGGTAATCAACCGCGTGTGCCGGCGATCGGACAGCATGCCGACGATCAGGAAGAGTCCGCCGGTGCTGATGCCGTGGTTCAGCATCTGATAGACCGCGCCCTCGACACCCTGCGTGTTCATCGCCGCGATGCCGAGCACCACGAATCCGAGGTGGCTGACGCTCGAATACGCCACCAGCTTCTTCATGTCCGGCTGCACCATCGCGACGAGGGCCCCGTACACGATGCCGATCACGGCGAGCGCGCCAAGATAGGGTGCGAAGAACATCGCCGCGTCGGGAAACAGCGGAAATGCAAACCGCACCAGGCCTGTACGTGCCCATCTTCAACAGCACGCCCGCCAGGATCACCGAGCCGGCGGTCGGGGCTTCGACGTGCGCGTCAGGCAGCCAGGTGTGGAACGGGAAGAGCGGGACTTTGATCGCGAACGCGAGCGCGAACGCGAGGAAGAACCAGAACTGAAGGTGCGGCGGCACCTTCAACGTGTACAGGTCGAGCAGGTCGAAGCTGTAGTTGCCGGCGGCCGTGCTGTGCAGATACGCCAGGCCGAGAATCGCGAGCAGCATCAGCACGCTGCCCGCCATCGTGTACAGGATGAACTTGACCGCCGCGTAGACGCGGCGGTCGTAGCCCCAGATGCCGATGAGGAAATACATCGGAATCAGCATCGCGTCCCAGAACACGTAGAAGAGAAACAGGTCGAGGGACACGAACACGCCCATCATCGCGCTTTCGAGGAGCAGCACCGAGATGCAGAACGCCCGCGTCCTCTTGTGCACCGATTCCCAGGATCCGAGGAGCGCAAGAGGCGTGAGGAATCCAGTGAGCACCAGCAGCATCAGGCTGATGCCGTCGACGCCGACGGCGTAGTGAATGCCGAACGCCGGAATCCATTCGTGTCGCTCGACGAACTGAAAATCCGCTGAACCAGGCGCGAACTGCGACCACAGCAACAGCGTCTCGGCGAACACCAGTCCCGACATCACCAGTGCCACTTTGCGCACCTGCCGCTCGTCGTCCCGCATGAAAAGGAGCACGACCACTCCCACGAGGGGCAACGCGACGAGCGAAGTGAGAATCGGAAAATGCATCAGCGCCAGAGGTAGTAGCCGAGAATCGCGACCGCACCGAAGAACAGGGACGCGGCGTAGGCACGAACCGATCCGGTCTGCACCAGCCGCATGCCGTCGCCGAGCGCGCCGACCAGGCGCGCGACACCGTTGACCGCGCCGTCGATCACTTTGACGTCCACGATCTTCCAGAGCCCGTCTTCGGACGCAATCCGAATCGGCTGCACGAGGGTCGCATCGTAGACTTCATCGACGTAGGACTTGTTCGAGAGCAGGCGATGGGCACCGGCAAAGCGTGCCGCGAGCGCGTCAGCCGCCGAGCGGCTTCGCAGGAAGAAATACACGGCGATGCCGATGCCCGCAATCGCCACGCCGCTCGACACCGCCATCAGCGTCAGCTCCAGGCCAGCCTGAGTCGCCGCTTCGTGACGCTCGACGTGAAAACTCGGCTCGAGGAATCGGGCGAACCAGTCGCCGCCGCCCAGCACTTCCGGCAAGCCCACGTACCCCGCGACGACCGAGCCCGCCGCGAGGACGACGAGCGCCAACGCCATCGGCGGCGGCGCGTCGTGCACGTGTTCATGCTGGCCGTGGCCCCCGCCGTCGCGTGGATGGCGAGCCCCGAAGAATGCCATGAACACGAGGCGGAACATGTAGACGGCGGTCAACAGCGACGTCACGAGCCCCACGAGCCAGAGGATTGTGTGTCCGCCGCTGAAGGCGCGGAACAGAATCTCGTCCTTGCTGAAGAAACCGGCAAGACCCGGCACGCCGGCAATTGCAACCGCGCCAATCAGGAATGTCCAGTACGTCACCGGCAGCTCGTCTTTCAGACCGCCCATGTGGCGGAGGTCCTGTTCGCCGGCGAGCGCGTGAATCACGGCACCTGACCCGAGGAACAGCAGCGCCTTGAAGAACGCGTGCGTGTAGAGATGGAAGATGCCGCCGGCGAACGCGCCGACGCCCATGGCGAGGAACATGTAGCCGAGCTGCGAGACCGTGGAGTACGCGAGCACGCGCTTGATGTCGTTCTGCACGAGCCCGATCGTCCCCGCCATCAGCGCCGTCGCCGTCCCGACGACGGCCACGATCATCAGCGTCTCGGGCGCATGGCTGAAGAGCGCCGCATTCCGCCCGATCATGTAGACACCTGCCGTCACCATCGTCGCCGCGTGGATGAGGGCGGACACCGGCGTCGGACCTTCCATCGCGTCCGGAAGCCAGACGTAGAGCGGGATCTGCGCGGACTTGCCGGTCGCGCCGATGAACAGCAGGAGCGTCATCAGCGAGATCGTGCCGAACGTTTCTTCGGGATTCAGCCCGGCGACCGCTCGCGCCACGTCCTGAAAGTCGAGACTGCCGAAGCGGACGAACACGAGCAGAACCCCGAGGACGAATCCCCAGTCACCGATCCGGTTGACGATGAAGGCCTTCTTCCCGGCGTCGGCAGCCGACGTTTTTTCGTACCAGAAACCGATCAGGAGATACGAGCAGAGGCCGACGCCCTCCCAGCCGACGAACATGACGAGGAAGTTCGACCCCAGGACGAGGACGAGCATGAAGGCCGCGAACAGGTTCAGATACGAGAAATAGCGCGCGAACTCCGAATCGCGCTCGTCGTGCATGTATGCCGTCGAGTAGATGTGGATGAGCGTTCCGATACCCGTCACGACGAGAATCATGACGGCCGACAGCGGATCCAGCCTGAAGGTCAGGCCGACCGAAAAATCGCCGGAGGTGATCCACGTGAACGCCTGCTGTACGATCGACCGCTCCTCCGGCGCGAAGGCGACGAGCCGCGCGAACTCGACAACCGAGATGAGGAACGACCCCGCGATCGTCGAGCACGCGATCGCGCCGGAGAAACCCTTGCTCAGCCGGCGCCCGTAGCTGGCGTTGACGAGGAACCCGAGAAACGGCAGAAGCGGAATCAGCAGCAGCAACTGACGCCCCCTACCATTTCAACGCCGTGAAGCTGTCCGGGTTGAGCGACTCGCGATGTCTGAACAGACTGATCACGATCGCCAGGCCGACGGCCGCCTCCGCCGCAGCCACCGTCATCACGAAGAAGACGATGATCTGTCCGTCGGCGGCGCCCAGCGCCCGACCGAACGCGACGAATGTCAGGTTGACCGCGTTCAACATGATCTCGATCGACAGCAGAATGGTGATGAGATTTCGCCGGACGAACACACCCGCCGTGCCGATAGCGAAGAGGATCGCCGACAGCGCGAGGTAGTCGTTGAGTGTCACCATGCGTGCGGCTCCGACGGCCCGTCGACGTCACGGTCCCGGCGCGCGAGGACAACGGCGCCGACCATCGCAACCAGAATCAGCACCGACGTGACCTCGAACGGAAAGCCGTACTCGGTGAACAGCAGCCGTCCAATCGCCGCGACCGAGCTGACCGCGCCGCCCGGGAACTGACCGGCTTCCCCGCCGTTCTTCATCACGGCCCAGACCAGCTCGACGAGAAGCAGGACGGCGAGCCCCGCACCGAATCGCATCGGGCCCGGGCGCAGCAGCGGATGGACGCGCTCGTCGTAGTCGGTCTCCTCGTGCGGCGCGTTGAGCAGCATGACCACGAAGAGAAAGAGCACCATGATGGCCCCGGCGTAGACGATGATCTGAATCACCGCGGCGAATGGCGCGTCGAGCAGGACGTACAGGCCGGACAGCGCGCCGAACGAGGCAATCAAGAGCAGCACGCTGTAGATGGGATTGCGCTGACCGATCACGAGCAGCGACGTCGTGATGGCAATCGCGCCGAACGCGTAGAACAGCAGTGCTTCAGAGGCCAAAATACAAGACTCCCGCAGCCGTCACGACCAGGTTGACGACCGACAGCGGCAGCAGCACCTTCCAGCCGAACCGCATCAGCTGGTCGTAGCGATAGCGAGGCAGCGTCCACCGCATCCAGACGTAGAAGAACAACAGCGCGAAGACCTTGATCAGGAACCACACCCAGCCGAGCGATGCCGGCAGGAACGGTCCGTGCCAGCCGCCGAGAAACAGGTCGGTCGCCACCGCCGAAACGGTCACCATGTTCACGTACTCCGCCAGGAAAAACATGGCGAAGCTCATGCTGCTGTACTCGGTGTGGTAACCCGCAACGAGCTCCTGCTCCGCCTCCGGAAAGTCGAACGGAGCGCGATTGGTTTCGGCGATGCCCGCGGTCAGATAGATGAAGAACCCGATCGGCTGGATGAAGATGAACCAGCGCGGAATGAACCCCAGCCACGTCCCCGCCTGCCGGTTGACGATATCGGTAAGTGACAACGAGTTGCCCATGACCAGAATCGCCGCGAGCGCCATGCCGTAGGACAACTCGTAACTGATCATCTGCGCCGACGAGCGCAGACCGCCGAGCAGCGAATACTTGCTGTTGGAGCTCCAGCCGGCGAGCACGATCCCGTACACGCTCATCGACGCGATGGCGAAGACGACGAGAATCGCCACGTTGACGTCCGCGACCTGAAGGCGAATTCCCTCCGGGAGCAGACCGAACAGCGTCGTGTCGCCGCCAAAGGGCACCACCGCAAACGCCGCGAACGCGCACGTCGCGGAAATGATCGGCGCCAGCGCGAAGAGCAACGCATCCGCCGCCCGCGGCCTCAGTTCCTCCTTGAACATCAGCTTGACGACGTCGGCGAGGGGCTGGAGGAGGCCTTTCGGCCCGACGAGATACGGACCGAGCCGCTGCTGGAGCAGCGCCGCAACCTTCCGCTCCATGTAGACCATGCCGGCCGCGGAACTGAGCAGCGCGACGAACACGGCGAGCGTCAGGCCGATCTGGGCGGCGAGGAGCCGTGTCATGCGTGTGCTCCCACCGGGTGGGTGGCCCGCCACGGCGCGTGAAGCGTGCACCGCCCGTCCCTGATGTGCGCTTCGTACTCCTGCCTGAAATGCTTCAGCGTCGTCAGCACGGGTGTGACGGCGGCGTCACCGAAAGCGCAGAGCGTCTTGCCGCCGATGTTCGTCGAGATACTCGACAACAGATCGAGATCGCGCATCTGGCCTTCGCCGCGCTCGATCTTGCGCAGAATCTTGTACAGCCAGTCCGTGCCTTCGCGACAAGGGGTGCATTTTCCGCAGGATTCGTGACGGTAGAAATGCAGCAGGTTTTCGGCAAGCCAGACCATGCACGTCGTGTCGTCGAGCACGACGATGGCGGCCGAGCCGAGGAGCGAGCCGGCCTTCTGGATGGCGTCGAAACTGGCCTGCGTGTCGAGCTGATCGGGCATCAGGATCGGCACAGAAGATCCCCCGGGGATGACGGCCTTCAGGGTTCGCCCCTCGCGGACGCCACCCGCAAAGCCTTCGATCAGCTCCCGGAGCGTGATGTTCATCGACGCTTCATACACGCCCGGGCGCCTCACGTGTCCGCTGACGCAGTACAGCTTCGGTCCGCCGTTCTTCTCGGGTCCGAGTGCGGCGTACCACTCGGCGCCGCGGCTCACGATGAGCGGGATGTTGCAGAGCGTCTCGACGTTGTTCACGGCGGTGGGTTTGCCGTAGAGGCCCACGACCGCAGGAAACGGCGGTTTATTGCGTGGCTGGGCGCGCTTTCCTTCGAGCGACTCGAGCAGCGCGGTTTCCTCGCCGGCCTCGTAGGCGCCGGCGCCGCGGTGGACGTAGACGTCGCAATCGAACCCCGAGCCGAGAATGTTCTTCCCGAGGAATCCGGTCTTGTAGGCCTCCTCGATGGCGGCCTCCAGGACGCGCTGCACGTGGAAGAATTCGCCTCGTATGTAGATGTAGGCGACCTTCGCGCCGATAGCGTAGCAGCCAATCGCGCATCCCTCGATCAGCAGGTGGGGATTGCGCTCCATCAGCAGATGGTCCTTGAACGTGCCCGGTTCGCTCTCGTCCGCGTTGCAGGCGATGTAGCGCGGTTCGATCTTCTTGTCGACGAACTGCCATTTCATGCCCGTCGGAAAACCCGCGCCACCGCGGCCACGCAGACCGGACGCCTTCACCTGCTCGATGATCGAGTCCGGCGTCTGGGTCAGCGCTTTCCTGAGCGCGGCGTATCCGTCGTGCTGGAGGTAGACGTCCAGCGAGAAGGAGTTCACCTCGCGGACGTGTTTGATGAGGATGGGGTCCATGCCTAGATGGCTACGCTGTTAAGGCAGGAATGCGGGAATGCACGAATCCAAACCGGACGGCGCGCACGTCGTGCATCAGCGCCTCTTTGCATTCCGCATTTGGGCATTCCTGCATTGTGCACGTCACTTGCTCTCGACCACGTGATAGCAGCCGGTCAGCGCAGATTCGCCTCGCGTTCTCAAATCGTCGAGCAGCTTCGCGACCGAACCGGCATCCTGGTTCTCCTGCCACGCGTCGTTGACCATGATCACGGGCGCGCGGTCGCACGCGCCGAGGCATTCGACTTCGATCAACGTGAAGGTGCCGGACGGATCCGTCTGCCCTGGCACAATCTTCAGCTGATCGCAGATCGCTTCGGTCACGCGCTCCGCGCCGTTGAGCGCGCATGACAGGGTCCGGCACACGCTGAGGACGAATTTCCCCATCGGCCGCGTGTAGAACATCGTGTAGTAGGACACGACGTCCTCGACATCGGCCCGCGTGATCCCGAGCAGCTCGGCGACGTGACGGATGCCGTTGGCGGTCACGTAACCCTGCTGCGCCTGAACGAGGTACAGCGCGGGCAGCACGGCCGAGCGGCGACGATCGGACGGGTACCGCGTGACGATCTCGTCGAAGCGCGCACGATTCTCCGCCGTGTACGCGAAGACCGGTCCTTCGTCCTCGAGACGACGCGCCGATTTGTGGAAGGTGGCGTCGTACGCCATCTTCGGATGAAAGCTCACCGATCCACGTCTCCCATCACGACGTCGATGGATCCGATCACGGCGATCACGTCGGCGATCAGTCCGCCCACGATCATCCTCGACAGCGCCTGGCACGCCAGCAGCGACGGCGGTCGCGACTTCACCCGCCACGGCCGGTTCGTCCCGTCCGACACGACGTAGAAGCCCTGCTCGCCACGCGGGCCTTCGACGGGCACGTACGCCTCGCCGGCGGGCACCGTGAAGCCCTGCGAGTAGATGAGGAAGTGCTGAATCAGCGCCTCCATCTCCGTGTAGACCTTGTCCTTGGGCGGAGGCGTGACGCGTGGATCGTTGACCGCATACGGGCCCGTCGGCGAGATGCGATCGAGCGCCTGCCGGCAGATTTTCAGGCTCTCGCGCATCTCGGCCACGCGCACGAGGTAGCGCGCGTACACGTCGCCCTCGGTCCGGGTCGGGACCGAGAAATCGGTACGTCTCGTATCCGAGGTACGGAAAGTACCTGCGCACGTCGTAGTCGACACCGGCGGCGCGCGCGATCGGTCCCACCAGTCCGTAGGCCACGGCGTCGGCTTTGGAAATCCTCCCGACGTTCCGGGTGCGCTCGATGTAGATCTCGTTCCGAGTCAGGAGATCTTCGTACTCGTCGAGCTTCTGCGGCATCCGGTCGAGAAACGCGCGGACGGCATCGTGAAAGCCGCGCGGGAGGTCCTCGCGAAGCCCGCCGACCCGCATGTAGCTGGGAAAAAGACGGAAACCCGCAAGCAACTCGTTGATGTTGAGCAGCAGCTCGCGCTCGCGAAAGCAGTACAGCATCACCGAGACGGCGCCGACTTCCATGCCGTGCGTTCCGAGCCAGACCAGATGGCTGTTGATGCGCTGCAGTTCCGCGAGGAGCACGCGGATGTTCCGAACGCGTTCCGGCAGCTCGAGACCGAGCAGGGTTTCGACCGACAGGCAGAACGCCATCGAGTTCGACTGCGCGCTCAGGTAGTCCATCCGCTCCACGAGCGGAATCGCCTGCTGCCATTTCTTCTGTTCCGTGGTCTTCTCGATGCCCGTATGCAGGAAGCCGATCGTGGGCGCGGCCGACAGCACGGTCTCGCCGTCGAGCTCCAGGACGAGACGGAGGACGCCATGGGTGCTCGGGTGCTGCGGCCCCATATTGACCGTCATCGTTTCCGTGCGGACATCAGGCATCGACGATCAGCGCTCCCGCGTCAGTCGATCTCGAGCGACGTTGGCGCGGAATTCCTCCGCCGTCACTTGCAGCGGCTCCGCAGCATTCGGGGTCTTGCGAATCTGCACCGGGTAGTCCTTCCGCAGCGGGTACCCTTCCCAGTCCTCGGGCATCAGCAGCCGGCGCGGGTCCGGATGGCCGTCGAACGCAATCCCGAAGAGATCCCAGACCTCGCGCTCGAGCCAGTTGGCCGCAGGCCAGATGTCGCAGACGGTCGCGACGTGGGCGTCGCCTCCGTGCAGGCGGATCTTCAGCCGGACGCGCAACCGCTGCGAAATCGACACCAGCACGTACACCAGCTCGAAGCGTGGTTCGCGCGGCCAGTAATCGGCGGCCGTGAGCTCGGCGAGCAACCTGAAATCAAGGTCGGCGTGATCGCGAAGTGCCTGCGCCAGCGCGGGCAGCTGGTCGGCGCCGGCATAGATCGTCGTGTGGCGATCGACCGTCGGCACGACCTCGACGACGGCGGACGGCACCAGTTCCCGCAGCAGCGCAACGAGAGCGGTCGATTCCATCACGCAAGCTTCTGCTGATCGATCTTGCGCTGCAGCTGGACGATGCCGTAGATGAGCGACTCGGGACGAGGCGGACAGCCCGGGACGTACACGTCAACGGGCACGATCTGATCGACGCCCTGAACGAGCGCGTAGTTGTCGAACACGCCGCCGATCGACGCGCACGCGCCCATCGAGATGACCCACTTCGGTTCGGGCATCTGGTCGTAAATTCGACGGAGGGCCGGTGCCATCTTCCGCGACAGCCGTCCCGCCACGATCATTAGATCCGACTGGCGGGGGCTGCCGCGAAACACTTCCGCGCCGAAGCGCGCGATGTCGTAGCGCGAACAGCTCATCGCCATCATTTCGATCGCGCAGCACGCCAGACCGAAGGTCACCGGCCAGATCGACGAGCGGCGCGCCCACTGCACCATCTTTTCGACGGTCGTGGTCAGGACGGGAATTTCCGCTTCTAAACCCATAGACGACGAGCCCTCAGATGATCCTCAACGTTGCGCCTTGCCGGCCTCGGCGCTCCAGTCGAGTGCGCCCTTGCGCCAGACGTACACGTAACCGGACAGGAGAAGGGCCAGGAACACCACGACCTGCGCGAAACCCGCCCAGCCGAGGTCGCGAAGCGCCATCGCCCAGGGGTAGAGGAACGCGACCTCGATGTCGAAGAGCAGGAAAATCATCGCCACGAGATAGAACTTGACCGACTGCCGCTCCCGGGCGTCCCCGACGGGCGGCATGCCGCACTCGTACGGGGCCGACTTTTCCGGCGTCGGCTTTCGCGGACCGAGTACGCTCGAGAGGAGGATCGAGACCAGAGCGAATCCGGCCCCGAGCGCAATCATGATCAGGATGGAGAGCCAGCCCTGCATCGTTGAGGAGGTCGGCAGCTTGTGAACAGGCTCACAAGCGACTTCCAAATGCTAGCACATGATAGTAGGTAGTTATGGGTTGTTGGTTATTCGTCAATGGTTGTTGGTGGATGGGCGCTTGTTGGTTGAGGGGTTGTTACCATTCATCGACTGAGTCAACACCGACAACCAACAACCAACAACTAACAACCAAAGACCATGCGCATCGCCTGGTTTTCGCCTCTGCCGCCCGAACACTCCGGCATCGCGGCCTACAGCGCCGAGCTGCTGGCTCAGCTGGCGGGCCGATTCCACATCGATACGTATCCCGAACGCGTGGCCCACGACTACGTGTGGCGGGCGCGCCGGACGCCGTACGACCTCGTCGTCTATCACCTGGGCAACGCCGCCTGCCACGATTACATGTGGGCCTATCTCGCGCGCTACCCGGGGCTCGTCGTCCTGCACGACGCCCGGCTGCACCACGCACGCGCGCGGTGCCTGCTCGACCGCGAGCGGATCGACGAGTACCGCGACGAATTCCGGTACGACCACCCCAGCGTTGATCCTGCGGTGACGCAGTACGCTGTCGAAGGACTCGGCGGCCCGATCTATTACCTGTGGCCTATGGTGAAGGCCGTGATGGATACGGCGCGTGCCGTCGCGGTCCACAATCCCTGGCTGGCCGCTCAGTTGCGCGAGACGCATCCGCTGGCGCACGTCGAAACCATCCGCATGGGCGTGCCCCCGCTTCCCGTCACACACGAGGCAAGAGCGGCCATCCGCCGACAGCTCAATCTGCCGGACGAGGCCCTCGTGTTCGCCGCATTTGGACGAATCACCGCCGAGAAACGAGTGTCGCCGATCCTGATGGCACTCGACACGCTGGTCCGCGAAGGCCGGCCTGTGTTTGCGATGCTGGTTGGAGATGCCGAGGGCTACCCGACGCTCGCCCGGGAAATCGCGGCGCGCGATCTGAGCGACCGCGTTCGCGTTACCGGCCACGTCGCCGACGAATCCGTCGGCGAGCATCTCGTCGCAGCCGATGTCTGCCTCTGCCTGCGGTGGCCGACCGCACTGGAAACGTCCGCGTCGTGGTTGCGCTGCCTCGCCGCCGGGCGCCCTACCGTGATTTCCGATCTCGCACACCTCGTGGACATCCCGGCGCAGGTTGCGGCGCGCGTCGATCCGACCAACGAACAGTCGTCACTCCTGTACGCGATGCGCAGGCTCGCCGCCGATGGAGCGTGGCGCGCGATCTTGGCGGAAGAAGGCCACGCGTACTGGCGGGCCTCGCATACGCTCGAGGCGATGGCGGACGATTACCTCCGGCTTCTGCCGCTGGCCGCCGCCGCGCCGCCGCCGACGCGAACGGATCTGCCGGGCCACTTCCTCGCGGACTACTCGGGGGCCGCCAGAGAAATGGTCCGGCACTTCGGCGTCGGCGTGGACGTGCTGGAGTGAGTTACTTCGTGTCCTTGTCGTTGTGTTTCGCGCGGTAGATTTCTCGGCTGGTCTTGTTCAGATCCTTCTCGAGATCGCGCCGCTCGCGTGTGTTCAAGCCGTCACCGGACTGACGGTACACTCGCTCTTCGGCGCGCACGGCCGCTTCGTCGGCCTTCAGCCTGTCTTTTTCCGCCGGCGTGATTTCCCCGCTCTTCACACCCTGGTGAATCCGCTGCGCCTGACGCTGTTCGCGCGCGTTGACGCTGTGGCCCTGTCGAGTAGCGGCCGCCGCCTGCGCCCCGACGCTCAGAACTGCACACCCGATGACGAAACCGGCAACGCGTGTGGAACACATGTGGGTCTCTCCTCCACTCTGCTTAGACACGGAATCCCGGTGGGAGGTTAAAAGTGTTCTCGGTTCTGTTCCCAGTCGTACCCGGCGGACGTCGTGAGCCGGGAATCCTCGACGGGCATGCCCACCGTGAAGTGATACAGGCTCTGGAACGCGTGGCCCGTCAACCCGAGGATGTCGTGGACCGGATCATCGTAGAAGCATCCGATGCCCGTGGCGCGAGCGCCTGCGCGTTCCGCTTCCAGATACAGCACCTGGCCGACGAAGCCGGCTTCCCAGAACAGATGTCGATAGAACGACGGCCCGAACTCCTCGAGGCTCGCGTCGAACTCGGCAATCATGCCGAGACTGAAAAACCCGTCGGCGGCGATTTCCTGATCGCAGCTGACGCGCGCGGAGACGCGGCGGCAGTCACCTTGCGCCAGCCCGAAGAGCGGCAATGCGTCGACAACGGGTGTGAATTCGAACGGACGTCCGATCGCGCGTCGCAGGCGCTCGCCGGACGAGGGGTCGCGTACGAACAGGTACAGCCCCGGCTCGAGATCGTCGACGCGGTGCACGAACAGCGCGAGATGAATGCGTGGCGTCCACCACATGGAGCGCCAGAGCGGCGACTGATCCGGCAGGGTCTGTCGAAGCATGTCGAACAGACGACCGGGCGCCAGCGTCGAGTGTCCGTCGAACGCAACCGCACTGCGACGCTGCAGGACCAGCGCTCGCGAGTATCGCGATTGAACGGTGGGCGACCCGCCGTGCGTGGCGCGCTCGACGGGCGCAATCCGCGTCGTCTCGGCAATCTGATCGATGAAGGTCCACTGGACGTGGTCCGCACTCAGCTGGCTGGCGCGTCCGCTCCAGACACCCCTGTCGGATGCGGCGAGAAGCATGGTGCGGCCGACGAGGGCATCACACCCTGGTGTGAGGGCGAGCACGCACGCGGGCTCTTCGCGCTCGACGTCGATGTAGTCGGCATCGCGATTGATGCCAGTCAGCCTCGCGATGTCCTCGCCCGACCAGTCGGCGAGGACGTCGGTCCGCCAGCCCTCGAGTGACGCGGCGATGACAATCGCGGCAATCGCGTGGCCGAGATCATGCTGGCAGTATCGAAACGCGCGCTCGCCGTATTTCCACGATTCGCGCCAGTGGATCGACGTCAACGCGATCAGAGCGACATCGCGTGGCCATTCGGCCTCGAACCGCACCGCTGCTCGAGCGCATGACGGTCCGCCGCGTAATGAGAGACGGTCGCGCGTCCCGCGCCGGGCGCGGAAGGTCCGCAGACGACGTAGGCTTCGGTCGGGATGGAGATTGCCACTCGACGGATTTGCGCGCAGCGACCAGCGTGAGCGACCGAACTCTTTCCAGGCCGTCAGTCCGAGCGCGGCGCGCAGGATGCGACCGATCGGCGGTCCTTCCTCCCGACCGCCGGGAGCTGGCGCCAGCACGGATGTCGGTGCGCCCGAGAACGATCGAAACGGATTCGGCTGGGACGCCCAATCGAGATAGCCCAGCGACCGCGCGAACGCGTGGAAATGATGCTTGGTGCCGTCGTGATAGGCGTGAACGGACGCGATCCGGGATGAGGGGATGTCTCCCATCCCGGCTCCCGTCACGCGTTCAGTGCGTCAGTCAGCGTGGTCATCCGCCGCGCGATTTCCTGGATGGCTTCACCAATCTGCGTGCGACGCCGTTCGTTCGCCGTGGATTCGAGCTGCCGCTCGAGCTCCGTCTTCGCCAGCCGCAGCGACTCGAGCGCCTGGACCTGCTCTGGATTCTTAACCGCTTTTGCGAACTGCTGCTTGCGTTCCCGCTCCAACTCCTCCATGCGCTCCTGAATGCGCGCATCGGCGTCGATCAGTCCCTCTCCCGCATCACCCATCAGTCCCCCCGGCCGAGTATGAACGTCTCCACATTATAAGATGACCACGTGGCTGTCCGCGCCGCTAACGACCCGCTTGCTCCATTTCACGACGCCGTGCGCGCGTGGTTCACGGCATCGTTCGACGCGCCGACTGCGCCTCAGGCGCTCGGCTGGCCGGCGATCGCGCGCGGCGAATCGACGCTGATTCTGGCGCCAACCGGCAGCGGCAAGACGCTCGCGGCATTTCTCTGGTGCCTCGATCGGCTGATGTTCGAACCGCGCCGCCGGCCCGTCCCGGATGCCGCGTGCTGTACGTTTCACCACTCAAGGCCCTCGCGGTCGACGTCGAGCGTAATCTTCGCGCACCGCTCGCCGGCATCGCCCAGATCGCCGCCGCCCGCAACGACGTCTATCGCGTGCCCACCGTCGCGATCCGAACGGGCGATACGCCGCAGTCGGATCGCGCGCGCTTCCTGCGGGAGGCGGCCGACATCCTGATCACGACGCCCGAGTCGCTCTATTTGCTGCTGACGTCGAACGCGCGCGACGCATGTTGACGACGGTCGATACCGTCATCATCGACGAGATCCATGCCCTGGTCCCGACCAAGCGGGGCGCGCACTTGGCGCTGTCGCTCGAGCGGCTCGAAGCGCTGTGCGCGACCCGTCCGCAGCGGATCGGGCTGTCGGCGACGCAGCGCCCGCTGGACGAAGTCGCGCGGTTTCTTGGCGGTGCCGAACGGTCCGCGCGCGGGTCGCCGCCACCGCGCGCCGACCGAGCCGCGAGAGGCCCACGCCGAGACGGAGCGGGACATCGCCGACGAATTCTCCGCGCCGGCGCGGACCGTCCGGTACCGGCCCGTGACGATTGTCGATGCCGGGCACAAAGAAGGCGCTCGAAGCTGACGATCGAAGTGCCGGTCGAGGAGATGGCCGGCGCTCGGACGACGGCGATCGCCTCGGCGGGAGGGGCGGCCCACACGCTCGATCCCGAGAAGCCGTTTGACATCGGTCGGCGAATCCCGCCAGCGCGTCGATCTGGTCGGCGATCCACCCGCGGCTCGTCGAGCTGATCCGCGCGCACCGATCGACGCTCATCTTCGTCAACAGCCGCCGTCTGGCCGAGCGGCTGGCCGGCGCGCTGAACGAGCTGGCCGGCGAAACGCTCGTGCGCTCGCATCACGGTTCGATCGCGCGGCCGCAGCGGATGGAGGTGGAGGATCTGCTCAAGGTCGGGCGCGCTCCGGGCGCTCGTCGCCACCTCATCGCTGGAGCTCGGCATCGACATGGGCGCGATCGATCTCGTCGTCCAGATCGAAGCGCCGCCGTCGGTCGCCAGCGGACTGCAGCGAATCGGCCGCGGCGGCCATCAGGCGAACGCGGTCAGCGAAGGCGTCATCTTCCCGAAATTCCGCGGCGATCTCGTCGCGTGCGCCGCCGTCGCCAAGGCGATGCACGACGGCGTCGTCGAATCCACGCGCTATCCGCGCAACCCGCTCGACATCGTCGCGCAGCAGATCGTCGCGATGGCGGCAGTGGACACCTGGAAAGTCGACGACCTGTTCGCGACGATCCGCAGCGCCGCGCCGTTCGCGGAGCTGAGTCGCACGGTGTTCGAAGGCGTGCTCGACATGCTGTCGGGACGCTACCCGTCGGACGAATTCGCCGAGCTCCGGCCCACGCGATCACGTGGGATCGCGTGGCGGGCACCATCGTCGCGCACGCGAAGGCGCGAAGCGGGTGGCGATCGCGAACGGCGGCACGATTCCCGACCGGGGTCTCTACGGCGTGTTCCTCGCTGGGCGCCGGACCCGGGCGCCGCGCGCGTCGGCGAGCTCGATGAGGAGATGGTGTTCGAGAGCCGCGTCGGCGAGACGTTCGTGCTCGGCGCGTCGTCGTGGCGCATCGAGGAGATCACTCACGATCGGGTGCTCGTCTCGCCGGCTCCCGGCGAGCCGGGCAAGATGCCGTTCTGGAAAGGCGATCGCGCCGGGCCGTCCGCTGGAACTCGGCCTGGCGATCGGCCGTCTCACGCGCGAGATGCTGCGCCTGCCGGCGCCGGCCGCGCATCGAACGGCTGACGCGCGATCACGATCTCGATGCGCGCGCCGCCGAGAACCTGCTGCAGTATCTGCGCGATCAGATGAGCGGCGGCGCGGGCCGTTCCCGACGCGGGCGACGATCGTCGTCGAACGCGTGCGCGACGAGCTCGGCGACTGGCGGGTGTGCGTGCTTTCGCCGCGCGGCGGCCGGATTCACGCGCCATGGGCGATGGCGGTCGGCGGCGAAGATCCGCGAAGAGACCGGGGATCGACGTCGAGACGCTCTGGGGAGACGACGGGTTCGTCGTCAGGTTTCCGGACGTGGACGCAGCCGCCCGACGTCCGGCTGATGTTTCCCGATCCCGAGGAAGTGCAGGCGCTCGTCGTCCGCCAGCTTGGGGCACGGCGCTCTTCGCCGCCAAGTTCCGCGAGAACGCCGCCCGCTCGCTGCTGCTGCCGAATCGTCGTCCCGGCACAGCGCGCGCCGCTCTGGCAGCAGCGGAAACGCGCCGCGGATCTGCTGGCGGTCGCGTCGCGTTACGGATCGTTCCCGGTGCTGCTCGAAACCTATCGCGAGTGCCTCCGGGATTTCTTCGACATGCCGGCGCTCGTCGCGACGCTGGGCGACGTCCGCAGCCGGAAAGATCCGCATCGCCACCGTCGACTCGGAGACGCCGTCGCCGTTCGCGGCATCGCTGCTGTTCACGTATGTCGCGAGCTTCATCTACGACGGCGACGCGCCGCTCGCCGAACGCCGCGCGCAGGCGCTGGCCGTCGATCAGTCGCAGCTGCGCGAACTGCTCGGGGATGCCGAGCTCCGCGAACTGCTCGACGCGGACTCGATCGAGGCCGTCGAGCGCCAGCTGCAGCGGCTCGAACCGAAGTACACGCGTCAGGAGCGCGGACGGCATTGCACGATATGCTGCTGTCGCTCGGCGATCTCACGCGAGGCGGAGATTGCTGCGAACGATCGGCCATCGGCGGACGTCGGCGGCGAGCGTCGCGAACTGGTCGCGGCGCGGCGCGTCCTGGCGATCCGCATCGCGGGCGAACCGCGCTTCATCGCCGTCGAGGACGCCGCCCGCTTCCGCGACGCGACTGGGCGTCCCGCTGCCGGTCGGTGTTCCCGAGTCGCTGCTGCAGCCGGTGCGCGATCCGGTCGGCGATCTCGCGCTGCGCTACGCGCGGACGCACGCGCCGTTTGCCGCCGGCGGAATTCGCCGGCCGATACGGGCTCGCGCGCGCCGCCGCCGAGGGCGGTACTGCTGCGGCTCGACTGGCGAGGGGCGCCTGATCGAGGGCGAATTCCGGCCCGGCGGCACGCGGCGCGAGTGGACCGACGCCGGCGTGCTCCGGATGCTGCGGCGTCGTTCGCTCGCCAGGCTGCGGCACGAAGTCGAGCCGGTCGATCAACCGGTCCTCGGCCGGTTCGCCACCACCTGGCAGGGGATCGTGCAAGCGCCGGCACGGCGCCGACGCCCTGCTCGACGCGATCGAGCAGCTGCAGGGAGCGCCGCTGCCCGCGTCGATCCTCGAAACGGAAATCCTGCCGGCGCGCGCTCGACGTCTACGATCCGGCGGACCTCGACGCGGTGACGGCCGCCGGCGAAGTCATCTGGGTCGGCGTCGAGGCGCTGGGCGAGCGCGACGGACGCATCGCGCTATACCTCGCCGATCATCTGCCTCGCCTGTTGGCCCCCGACATGCGAAGTCCGCTTCCGCCTTCGCCGGCCGGCGTCGAGGACAGGAGCCGTACCCGCCGGAGCCGCGCGTCGACGAGAGATCGCGATCCTCGACTACCTGCGGAGTCATGGCGCGTCGTTCTTCGGGCCGCTTCATGAGGCCGATGGCGGGGGTATCCCGCGCGAAACGGTCGACGCGCTGTGGAATCTGGTGTGGCGCGGCCTGGTCACCAACGACACGTTCCACCGTTGCGCGCCTTCACGCGCGCGCACGTGTCGCCGAAAGCGAGGCTCCGCCGGCGACCGGCTGCTCCGGCCTTCCGTTCGCGCCGACTCGCCCGCCGTCGGCCGAAGGTCGATGGACGCTGGTGTCACGACGCGATGCGGACGCGCGAAGGCGGCGGCGAGCGCACGCTGGCCACGAGCGTCGCGCTGCCGTGAAGGAACAGAATGGGCCGCGGCCATCGACGCAGCAACTGCTGGCGCGCCACGGCGTCGCTGACGCGCGAATCGTGAACACCGAAGCGGTCCCCGGGGGTTCGGTCAGTGTGTATCCGGTCCTCAAGAGTCTCGAGGAGAACGGCCGCATCCGGCGCGGCTATTTCGTCGCCGGCCTGGGCGCGACGCAGTTCGCGCTGCCCGGCGCCGTCGATCTGCTGCGATCGCTGCGCGACGGAGGACCTGCGGACGAAGCACCACCGATCAAGACGTCGTGGTGCTCGCGGCGACCGATCCGGCCAATCCCTACGGCGCGACGCTCTGGGAGTCCGGCCTGGCGGCGCTTCGACCTCCGCCAGCTCGGCGGACAGGTCGGCGAGGCAGGCCGCGGCGCCAGCCGCGTGGACCGACGCGTCGGTCGGCGCCACGGTCATGCTCGTCAACGGTTCCCTGGCGGCGTACCTCGCGCGCGGCGATCGCCAGCTCGACACGTATCTGCCCGACGCGGAGCCCGATCGATCGAAGACCGCCCGCGCTGTCGCGCGGGTGCTGATCGATCGCGCCCGCAGCGGGCGGCGAGCGCCACGCGGCATGCTGATCGAGGAGATCGACGGCCTCCCGCCGGCGCGACGCATCCGATCGCGTCAAGCGCTCGTCGAAGCTGGTTTCGTCGGCGGCGCGCATGGGGATGCAGGCCACGCTCCGCGGCCAAGTCACAGTCGCCGGTCAGCGGTCTCAGTCGCAAGTCGCCGGTCATCAGTCAGGAGTCGACATCGTCAGTCGAGTCGTCCGTCGCCAGTCCCTTCGCTCGACGATACTCGAAAATTCGGACTTAAGCCTGAGGACTGACGACTTCGACGCGACTGCCGACTGACGACCGACTGCGACTCGAGTGACTGAGTCGAAGACCGTGAACGACTAGACGACGACGACGACAACGTTGCCTGAGGGCGACACGATCTTCCGCGCCGCCGCGAACGCTGCACCGCGTGCTGGCCGGCAAAGACGTCACGCGGTTCGAATCGGTGTTTCCCGCCGTCACACGTGTCGCACGACGATCGCCGCATCGTCGGCCGCACGATCGAGTCGGTGTCGGTCGCGCGGCAAGCATCTGCTGATCGCGTTCTCCGGCGAACTGATTCTTCGCACCCACATGCGGATGAACGGCAGCTGGCACATCTACCGGCCGGCGCCCGCTGGCAGAGGCCGGCGCACGACATGCGCGTGCTCGTCGGCACGCGCGACGCCGTCGCGGTCGCGCTTCAACGTGCCGGTTGCCGAGTTGCTGATCAGCCCGGCGCGAACTGGCGCAGCACCGACCAGTTGCGAGCGCTCGGGCCCGATCTGCTCGCCCTGCGCGTCGGTCCGACGAGGAGCAGCCATTCGACGCTCGAAGTGATCGGCGACTCCGCGGGCGGGGCGGCGATGCGATCGGCGATGTGCTACTCGAATCAGCGCGCCGTCGCCGGCATCGGCAACGTCTTCAAGTCGGAGATCCTTTTCGTCGCCCGGCATCCACCCGTTCGCGCCGGTAGGTCGTCGCTCACCGACGCCGAATTGGAACGGCTGGTGGCGTCGCGCGCGAGCAACTCGCGCGCCAATGTGATCGAGCCGCTCGCAGACGCTCAGTCCCGCGTTGCGGCCGGCGGACGACGCGCAGTCTCGATCCGCGCGAGAAGCTATGGGTATACGGCCGAGGCGGCAAGCCGTGCCGCCGCTGCGGTGCACCCATTCGCTCGCACGTGCGGCAGGGCTCGACGCGCGTCTCGACCTACTGGTGTCCGCGTGCCAGCCAGCCCGGACCCGCGTTGAGAATGCGCCGGCCGATGGAGCCGGCCTGGCACCCGCGATCCGTCGATCGGTCGCTCTCGCGGCCCTGCGGTCACGCGCACTTCTCGACGCGTGCAGCGAGACACTCAATCGTCGAACGCGCGCGACCTGTCAACGCCGCGAACGAGGCCGTTGACGGAGTGCCGAAGTCGCCGCGCGTTCTGGCCGGCGTCGCGGCCAGGACTGCGTCTTCGGGTCGACGTGAACGCGTCGACATGGCACTATCAGCCGCGACGGACCGTGGTGCTCGACGACGTCCTCGATGACGGGCCGACGGGCCGTTGCCGATTCGGTACTTGCGAGTCGACGAGCGGGCGCGGGTTTCGCTCGTCGTCGCCGCGTGCAATGGCGGCTCGCGGCGTGACACGTCACTGTCAACGTTGACGCCGTGACATTCATCGACTACACAGGCTCTGACCGGCCGCGTCGGCTGCGACGGCGACGCCGCGCGCGCAGCGGGCTCGGTCGCTCGAGTTCGACAACGAACGGCAGCGGCTGGACCTGTCGACGCGCGGACGCGCACGCCGAAGCGAGATCAACAGTGCCGCGCTTCGACATGCTTGCCGAGCAACGTCGCCGTTCGGAGCGGGCAGTTCCTGGATCGGTTCTCAGAGGGCCAGTGCACGCGCGTTCGTCGCACCTATCGGCCGCCTGCCAGAAGTCGCCGGCGGCCTGCCGCGCGGGTACGACGCGAGTCGCTGTGGCTGCGACGTCGGAGTCGCTGCCGGCCTATGCGATGCACGATTCGTCGCCTTGCGGATAGTCCAGCTCCGGCGGATCGAGTGCCTGACCGGAGGACATTGGAGTCGACGTTCCCGTACCGCGCCGTCGGTCGCACCTTCGGCCGCCGACAGGCGTCGAAGGCCTCATCGAGACTGCTTCCGCTAGCGTATGGACGCCGGGGGCCTCGTGGCCCGTGCGCTCGACGTACTCGACGTAGGACCCGGGATAGAGGTGCGGCTCGGCGTCGGTGCCGCTCTCACCGCCGAGCTCGAGGACGCGATTGCTCAGAGCCTTGAGGAACGCCCGATCGTGCGAGACGAAGAGCATCGTGCCGTCGAAATCCTTCAGCGCGTCGAGCAGCATGTCCTTCGTCGCCAGATCGAGGTGGTTGGTCGGTTCGTCGAGCACGAGGAAGTTCGGCGGATACAGCAGCATGCGGGCGAGCACGAGCCGCGTCTTCTCGCCGCCTGACAGCGCGCGGATTTTCTTGTCGATCTCGTCGCCGGAGAACTGAAAGGCGCCGGCCAGGCTGCGCAAGCGCGCCGATGGATTCCGCGGGAAAATCCTTGCCGCAGCTGTTCCTCGATCGTGAGATCGGGGTCGAGCACGTCCAGCGACTGCTGCGCGAAATAGCCCATCTTCAGGCTCGCGCCGAGTCGACGCTGCCCGCGTCCGGGCGGAGCTGGCCCGCCACCATCTTCAGCAGCGTGGACTTCCCCGCGCCGTTCTTGCCCATGACGCACCAGCGCTCGCCGCGCCGAATCGTCATGTTCATACCGTCGTGGACGATCCTCGCGCCATACGCCTTCGTGACGTCCTCGAGCGACTGCGACCTGATCGCCCGATCGCGGCGGCTGTCGGAAGTCGAACTTCACGACGCGCCGCTTCTTCGGCGGCTCGATCTTCTCGATCTTCTCCAGCGCCTTGACGCGGCTCTGCACCTGCGCGGCCTTGGCGGCGTGCGCCGCGAAGCGATCGATGAAGCGCTGCTCCTTGGCCAGCATCGCCTGCTGACGGGCGTAGGCGGCTTCGCGGTTCGCCTCGCTGCACGGCGCGCTCGCGCTCGTAGAAGTCGTAGTTGCCTGAGTACATCGTGATCTCCCCGTCGTCGATTTCGGCGATCTTCCCGACCACGCGATTCATGAATTCACGGTCGTGGGAGGTCATCAGCAGTGCGCCGGATCGTGTCTTGAGGAACTGCTCGAGCCAGATGATGGATTCGATGTCGAGATGGTTGGTCGGCTCGTCCATCAGCAGGACGTCCGGCTGTCCGAGCAGCACCCGCGCCATCGCGACGCGCATCTTCCAGCCGCCCGACAGCGCGCCGGCGTCGCCGTCGATCTGGTCGTCCGCGAATCCCAGTCCATGCAGGACTTCGCGCGCCTGCGCTTCGAGCGCGTAACCGCCAAGATGCTCGTATTCCTCCTGCACTTCGCCGAAACGCGCGAGGATCCGATCCATGTCGTCGGCCTGCCCGGGATCGGCCATCGCGTGATTCAAGGCTTCCAGCTCGTGATGCAGGTCGCCGACGCGACCGCTGCCGAGGATGGCCTCGTCGAGCACGGAGCGGCCCGACATCTCCTCCACATCCTGGCGAAAATAGCCGACGGTCAGCTTCTTCGGAATCGGATACATCGCCTTCGTCCGGCACTTCCTCGCCCGCAATGAAGCGAAACAGCGTCGTCTTGCCGGATCCGTTGGGTCCGACCAGTCCGACTTTCTCGCCGGGATTCAGCTGGAACGACGCGTCGACGAAGAGGACCTGGCGGCCGTACTGCTTGCTGATGCGGGTCAACGAAATCATGCCGTCACGGGGTCGCCGCGATGTGAAGCTCGGCGCCGAAGAGCATCGTTCGATCGTTGTCGCGCGCGGCCCACTTGAACAGGGTCGTGACGGACGGCTCGACGCGCGTTTCCACGGCCGTCTGTCCGTTGACGACCACGACAACAGGCGCGCCGAAATCGAATGCGTCCGGCGACAGGAGGAGCGTCAAGTCCGACACGCCGCGAGACCGGACTTTGACGGTGTTCCCGGTCCGCTCCAGATCCACGCGTCCTGACGCCCGCTGTCTGGCGAACAGCACGCGGCCGTGGTTCGCTCCCTCGCCGGAAAACACGTTCAGGTCCGGTTCGAGTGGAGGGACATCGGCGGACGGCCGCACACGATCGATCACAAGCCAATGGGCCCGTCCGGGCAGCTGCTTGTCCGTCACTTCCCACGTGATTCTCGTCGGCAACGGATCTCGCGGATGCTCGCGGACGAATCGCTCGAATGTTTCGCGAACCTCCGGCCACCACGCCGTGTTGTGTCCGGCGTCCTGCTGCGGGTGGTACTCGAGCGTGACGCCGCTGCGGTTCAGGTGCTCGACATACGGTCCAACGCCACGCGCGGGGTACAGCGGGTCGTTGCCGCCGTTGACGACGAAGAACGGTTTGTTGAGCAGGTTGGTCGGAAAGAGTTCGCCACCGACGTCGATGCGATCGTTGGCGAGCACCATGAGCGATCCGTTCAGCGGCAGAAAGCTCGCGAACGGTGTCGAGTTGCGCATCGCCACGTAGTAAGCACCCGTGGCGCCGTCGGAAACGCCCGACAGGACGACCCGGTTCTCGTCGATGTTGTAGGTTCGCTTGAGGCTGTCGATCTCATACTCGAGGTTCTCGAGCTGCGCGGCGCTCCACCAGGGGGCGTCGCGCCAGCCCGTGGGCATCAGATAGATCTGTTCGTCGCCGGGGAGGGGCGACGATGTTCGTCGTCCCCCGCGCCCGTTCGGCGCCGCCGGCGAGTCCGACGTCGGCTGGTCCCGCATCATGACGCCGCCGTGAAGCTGCACACGCAACTGATAGGAACGACTCGGGTCGTACGTGTCGGGGAGATACACATCGTAGGGAAAGTCGCCGAGCGATGCGCGACGAAGCAAGTGCACGACGCCAGGCTTGGGCGGTGACGCGTAGGCGCGGCCTCGTTTCAGTCGCGCGAGTGCATCCGCGAAGCCGATGCCGGACCGAATGACGTCCTGCGCGGCCTTGGCCGCGTCGCCGGGAGTGCGCGAGTCCCAGTACTTCTGGAACGCCGCGTCGACCGACGGCGCCGGCGCGCGGCGCTCGGGCTCGGCGCGGAGTCCGACCAGCGTCGCCAGAGAGAAAACGATGACCAGGCAGCGCGCCTTCATCGTGCCGTCAGCCTGACGACCGCGTTGTAATCGGGTTCGAGCGATTCGGGATCGATGGCGCGTCCGCACAGGAGCGCGTTGCCCTCGGGCCAATGGACCTCGAGATTGCCCGGCGTCATGGCCGCAGATCTCAAGCGCCCGCGAAACGCGCCATCCGCCGAGGTCAACTCGACGGCGGCACCGTCCCGAAGGTGCAATCGAGTCGAGATCCTCCGGGCTGATGAAGACCTCGTCCCGTGACGCGCCCGTCAGCGGATCGCGATCCCGCTGCACCATCGAGTTGAACTGCTTTCCTCGACGCGTGGACACGAAGAAGACCGGTCCGCCCGTGGCTTGGCCAGCGGAGCGGACCGAATCGAGATGGCGAGCCGTCGGGGCCACGACCGAGAAGCGGGCCTTGCCGTCCGGAGTTCCGAACCGGCCGTCTTCGTACAGGAGCCGCCCGCCCCACTGAACCTCGTCACCTTTTGCGTGCAGCTGCTCGATGCCGCGGTACAGCGGGGCCGCCCGCGAGATCTTCCAGGCGAATGGCTTCAGCGCTCTCGAAGCGGATCAAGTGCGCCTCCGCCGGCCGGACACGGGCCATGACCTCGCCGAACACCTGCCACTCGGGGCGCGCCGATCCGATGCGCCTGCCCGGAATCTCCGGCGAGAAGATGATTCGCCGCTCCGTGGACGTCTCGGTTCCACCGCCCGCCGACTCGTAACGCGTGACGGCCGGCAGCAGCACGACGTCACCGTCGCCATCGACAAGCATCGATGACGACAGCACGATGTCCTGATGGATACGGAGGCCGGGTCGCGCGAGCGCGCGCCTTGATCGCTCTTCGTCGCCGAGAGTTTCCAGAAAATTTCCGCCGACGATCCAAAAAGCGTCGAGGTCGCCCTCCGCTGCATGCGCGATCATCTCGGCCGTCGTCCAGCCGCCATGGGTTGGTGGTTCGAATCCCCAGACCTCGGCCCATCGCGATCGGGTCGAGGCATCGATACCCGGCACGCAGCCGACTTCGGCGCCACCCTGTACGCCGGAGTGGCCGCGAATCGGCACGAGCCCGCGATTCGGGCGGCCGGGCAGACCGCGTGCGAGCCCGACGTTCACCAGCGCCTTGATGGTCTCCACACCGTGGGCATGCTGCGTCAGGCCCATCGACCAGACGAGAATCGCGTTCGGTCGTTCGACGAGCAGCCGGGCGAACGCCTCGATGTCGCTCTGTCGTGCGCCGCTTTCGCGCTCGAGATCCTCCCAGCTCGTCGCGATGGCACGAGCGCGAGCCTCCTCGAAGCCGGCGGTCCGATCGCGCACGAAGTCCAGATCGACGCCGCCGGTTTCGACGAGCGCGCGAAAGACGCCGATGAGAAACGCCAGATCGCCGCCCGTATGGACGTGAAACCATCGATCGGTGATCGCAGTCCCCAGGAGAGCGCTCGACGGAATCGACGGCACCCAGTACCCGCTCGAGTCCGGGTTCGCGATACGTGTTGACCACGGCGACCTGCGCGCCGTTCTGCTTGGCGTGATGCAGATATTTGGTCGTGACCGGCTGGTTGTTCGCGACGTTCGACCCGAAGAACACGATGAGGTCCGCGTTCAGCCAGTCGATATAGCTGCACGTGGACGCGCCAAAGCCAAGCGTCTGCTTCATCGCGGCGGTCGACGCCGCGTGACAGAGCCGCGCGGAGTTATCCACGTGGTTGGTCCCGAGAAAGCGTGCGGCCTTCTGGGCCGCGTAGTACACCTCGTTGGTGATCCCGCGCGACGTCAGGTAGAACGCTGCGCGCTGCGGGTCGACCGCGCGCAGACCGTTCGCGATGCGATCGAGTGCCTCGTCCCACCCGACGACCCGGAATCCGCGCTCGCCCCGCCGGCGAATCAGAGGCTCCGGCAGACGACCAAGCGCGCGCAGGTCGCTCGACGTGCGGCGGGCGAGCGGCGCGACGTCCTCGAGGACGCGAACGTCGAGCGGCGGCGCCGTGTTGAGACGCAGGAGCTCGAGGCGCACCATGCAGAGATGCGTACCCGGAATCGTCCAGTCCTTGAGACCCGACGTCCCGAGCGCGCAGCCGTCGCAGACCCCGTCTCTCAGGATGCGCCAGGCAAAGGGCAGCTCCGCGCGGTTCTCCCATGCCACGCGCACCATTTCCCGATAGTGATGCGGCTTCTGCCGCCCGAGACCAAACATCTGGGTTGCCCTACGAGCGGATGCGCTCCGCGTGCGCGTAGATGTTGAAGCCGCCGCCTCGCACGAAGCCGGCCAGCGTGATGCCCGCATCCGCAGCCAGGTCGATGGCCAGGCTCGACGGCGCGGACACCGACGCGACGATCGGAATGCCCGCGAAGAGGGCTTTCTGCACGATCTCGAATGACGTTCGCCCGCTGACGATCAGGACCGATTCGCCAAGGGGGAGCTCGTCGGCCAGCAATCTGCGGCCGACGACCTTGTCCACGGCGTTGTGCCTGCCGACATCTTCCGCTGAGTCCATGAGCCGGCCGCTGAGATGGAACAATCCGGCGGCGTGAAGTCCGCCCGTGTCATCGAACACCGCCTGGAGGCCGCGGAGCCGGTCCGGCAGGGCGGCCAATGTGGCGGCATCCACCGTCGCTCGGGAAATGACCGGTGCCGCATCGGCAGCCAGCGACTCAATCGTTCGTCGTCCGCACAGCCCGCACGACGAGTTCGTCGTCGTCTGCCGACGTTCCGCCCACGCGCGTTCGGCGTGCGCGGGGTCGGTCAGCGTGACATTGACGACGTTGGCGAACTGCGTCGGCTGATCCGGGGGCTGATCCGTACAGTGGGCAATCGTGCCCAGGTCGTCGGCCGCCCTGATCACTCGCTCGGCGAGCAGGAAGCCGGCGGCGAGCTCGCGGTCCGCGCCAGGGGTTCGCATGATGACGGCGAAGGCGCGTCCGTGCAGCCGGACCTCCAGGGGCTCCTCGACCGCCGCACAATCGACGTCAGCGGTTCGACGAGAACCCAGAATGCGGATGACGTCGATCTGTTGCTTGGCGGCGGTCATCAGACGTGATTCCGAAGGCTGAGCTCGCGCGGGTGCGGATCGAGGTACACCTGGGCCGCGAGGTACTCCATGCGTTCCCGACGCACATGGTGCTTGATGAGCGTCATCGGCACGACGAGCGGAACAAGCCCCTTCCGGTGGCTTTCGATCAGGGTAGCGATTTCGGCCCGGGAATCCCTGTCCAGGGCCTTCTTGAAGTACCCCAGCATGTGCTCGAGGACGTTCGCGTGGCGCTTCGGCGTCGCGATCGTCGTGAGCGCGCGCATGAAATCCGACTCGTACTGTCTCGCCAGCTCCGCCCGATTCTTCGATCTGGCCGCGGCCACGAGCTGACCGAGGGAACGGTACACCGCCGGCGAATGCGCCATCAGCGTGAGTTTGTGTGCGGTGTGAAATCGCACGAGATCGCCGAGTGTCCACCGCGCCTCGAGAAGCGTCCGCACACGCTGATAGGCGAACACCCGCTCGATGAAGTTCTCGCGCAGGCGTGGATCGCAGAGGCGACCTTCCTCTTCGACGGGGAGGTTCGGAAATCGCGTCAGGAGTGCATCAGCAAAGAGTCCTCGGCCGCTGCGTTCCGGTGGACGCTCGGCTGAAGCCTCGCGCTCCGGTCGTCCGGCGGCTCGCGTGTAGACGCGCACGCGCTCCATGCCGCAACTCGGGGAATCCTTCTTCAGAACGTAGCCGCTCAGCTTTTCGCCGGCGAGCGCCTCCACACGCATCCGCGCGTATCGCGCCATCCGGCTCGTCACGTCCTGCGCCGTCCTCGTCGTCATCAGTCTCACGGGTCCATTCTTCAGGCGGACGAGCTGCATCGTTTCGCGCGGCGTGCCGAAGCCTGCTTCGACCTCGGGACATACGGGCACCCATTCCACGTGCGAGCCGAAAACGTCGACGAGGTACGCGTCGCGCTTGTGCCCGGCATCCCAGCGAACGGCCTCGCCGAGCAGACACGCCGAGATTCCGACTCGAGGACGGTAGAATGTGGCCATGCCAGCCGCTGCGTCGTTCGATATTACGTCCACAATCGATTTTCAGGAAGTTGACAACGCGCTCAACCAGGCGCGGAAGGAAGTCGGGCAGCGCTACGACTTCAAAGGCGCGACGACAACCATCGACTTGAGCACGGCGGACAAGACGCTCACGCTGACGACAGACGACGAAATGAAGATGAACGCGATGTGGGAGATCGTGCAGACGCGCCTCGTCCGTCGGGGCGTGGCGATCAAGAACTTCAAGGCCGCCGAGAGCGAGCCCGCCGCCGGGGGCAAGGTCCGCCGGGTCGTCACCATCCAGCAGGGGATCCCGATCGAAGCCGCGCGCGAGATCGTGAAATTCATCAAAGACCGGAAACTGAAGAAAGTCCAGGCGTCGATCCAGGCGGACCAGGTGCGCGTCACCTCACCGTCGAAGGACGACCTGCAGGAAGCCATGCGTCTGCTGCGCGAGCACGACTTCGGCGTCGCCCTCCAGTTCGGAAACTATCGATGACGCCTCTCCCGGCGCGCGGCTGAAGCCTTCGCGATCCCGCCGGCGCGTGCTTGACATCAATTATCAGCCCTGCTACCTTGTTATAGAAAGGTAGCTTTTCGAGGCATGAGCGTTCAGGAGAAATTCAGCGCCATCAGAAAAGGCCTGCTCGAGTTCCTGATCCTGAAGATCGTCGCGAGCGACAAGGTCTACGTCGCGGACATGCTCCAGCGGCTCGGGCGCACCGAGTTCGCGACGCAGGAAGGCACGCTCTACCCGCTCCTCAGCAAGATGCGGCGCGAAGGCCTGGTCGACTACGAGTGGCAGGAATCCGACGCCGGGCCCCCGCGGAAGTACTACGAGCTGACCGCCAAAGGCAAAACACAGCTGGCGGAGCTCAACGCGTACTGGAAGGACATCAACACGACGGTGAACCAGCTGGGACGCTAGCCATGCAGAAAGTCATCACGATCAACCTGAACGGAAACGCCTATCAGATCGAAGAGCGCGGCTACGCGGCCCTCGTCGCCTACCTCGAGCAGGCCGAGCAGAAGCTCGCCGGCAATCCAGACCGGCCCGAAATCCTCGCCGACCTCGAGCAGGCGATCGCCGAAAAGTGCCTCCGGTTCCTGAACGCGCAGAAGAACGTCGTGGCGGCCGCTGAGGTGGATCAAATCATCGCCGAGATGGGCCCCGTGGAGCGGCCGCACGACCAGCCGGCGGGCGACGGCGGATCGGACGGCGATCGGACTCGCGCCGGCGGCACGCCACGCCGTCTGTATCTCGTCAAGGAAGGCGCCATGATCGCCGGCGTCTGCACCGGTGTCGCCGCCTTCGTCGGTGTCGACGTGACGATCATCCGCATCGTCTTCCTGGTGCTCGTCGTGCTCACGAAAGGCTTCTGGGCGCTGGCCTACGGCGTGCTCATGTTCGTCATCCCGTCGGCGAACACCGCCGAAGAGCGTGCGGCCGCGCACGGCGAGCCCTTCAACGCGCAGGAACTCATCGATCGCGCGAAGAAGAGTTACGCCGACATGGGCGGACCGACGTGGTCGGGGAACTGGCGTGGCACGTGGCGGCGGCAGCAGCGGGCCTGGCGGCGACAACAGAGAGCGGCGTGGCGTGCCGGATGGTGGAGTCCGCCTCCAGCCCCGCCGATGCCGCAATTCAGCTACGCGGCGCGCATCGGTGCGGGGGTGATGATTCCCGTGTTCAGCTTCGTGAGCGTCGTCGCCTTCCTGGCGTTCACGTATGCGGTCGCGTCGCTGGTGATGTCACGGGAAGCCTTCGGACAGCCGCTTCCCCTCGAGCTGCCGTTGTGGCTGGGGCTGCTGGCGCTCTTCTTCGCGTACAACGTGGTGTCGTGGCCGCTGCACGCGGCGCGACGGGCGTCGTACTACGCGGTCGGCGGGTACCAGCATGGGATGGTGGCGGCGTGGGACGGCCTGCTGTGGGTGGGCTTCGCGATCCTGATCGTGTGGGTGGCGTACCACACAGTGCCGGACGTGCACGACCTCGTCGACGCCCTTCCTGGCTTCTGGGACGTACTACGAACGAACTGGGATCACTAGATCGCGCGACGCCTTCAGCACGACACGCACTTGTGGTTGTTCTTCGCGCCGAGCGATTCGAGCAACGCCAGCGCGTCCGGCCAGGGCTGGATGCGCTGCACTGGCCCGTTGGCCATGTCGGCTGTGGTCTTTCCCTCGCGGTTGACGGCTTTCACGTCCGCGCCTTTCGACACGAGATACTTGATCATCTCCACGTCGCCGCGAGCCGCGGCGTTGTGGAGCGCCGTATTACCTTCGTTGTCTCGCGCGTTCACGTCCGCGTGAAGGTCCTCGACCAGATATTTGACGGCGGCCAGCATGCCGGACGAGGCGTAGCGATGCGAGTTGGCGGCGAAGCCCTCGCCGTATCCGCTGCCGGCGGCCGCGACGACCGGCGGCACACCGGGGCCGCCAATCGGGATCGGGGGGAGCTTGGAGACGTCCTGCACGTCGCGCAGTTCGTCGCCCGTGCGCGGACGGCCGGCACCTTTCATCGACGGAATCGAGGGGTCGGCGCCCTTGGCGACGAGCAGTTTCATCGCGTCGATATCGCTGGCGTACGCGGCGCGCCAGAAGGCGGTCGCGCCGATTTCGTCGACACCCGACAGATCGAAGTCGTAGCCCGAGTACCAGACCTTCATCCGGAGCCGCGCGTCCGGGTCGGCGCCCTTCTCGATGAGCGCGCCCATCAGATCGAGATACGTCACCTTCTGCTGCTCGTAGGCTCGCGGTTGCGGATACAGGGCCTTCGGCGCCCAGACGCAGTTGATCGCGGCGTATAGCGCCGTGACGCCGTTGTCCTCAGCGAGGTTCGGATCGGCGCCTTTGTCGAGCAGGGCCTTCGCGAGATCGAAGTGACCGTTCAGGGTCGCGATGATGATCGGCGTGATGTGATCGCCCGCGCTACGCTGGTTGACGTCGCCGCCGGCGTCGATCAGCGTCTGCACGGAATCCAGTGAGCCCTGGCGCGCGGCCATGTGAATCGCAGCCAGGCCACCCTGATATCCAATGAGCTCGGGAAACGCGTACTGGCGATCGATGCCGGCCGTGCCTTCGCCGCGTCCACGGCCTCCGCGCTGCGGCGGGGGCGGCTGACCATTCTTCGCGGCGGCTGCCGCCTGCTGCTGGCGGAACTGAGCAAACTTTTCCTGCTCTTCTTTCGCGAAGATCGTCATGTCGATGACCTTCGTGGTCAGCTTCAAGTCCGCGCCCTTCGCCGTCAGCAGCCGCATGACATCCGCGCGGCCGTTCGCGGCCGCGAACATCAGCGCCGTCTCGTTGCGCGCGCTTTCCTTCGCGTTGACGTTCGCGCCCTTGTCGAGAAGCAGCTTGACCGCATCGCCCTTGCCCGCGGCCGACGCCAGCATCAGCGCCGTCGTGCCATTCACGGTCACGCCGTTCGGATCCGCGCCGGCGACGATCAGCGGATCCATGACCGCCGCGTTTCCTGTGCGCGCGGCGAGCAGCAGCGGCGTATAACCGCCGAGCCGCGTGGTGGATTTGACGTTCGCGCCGGCGACGAGCAGCATCCGCGCCAGCTCGGCGTCGTTCTTGAGCGCCGCGTAGTGAAGCGCGGTCATCCCGTCGCCGAGCGCCGTATTGACATCCGCTCCGCCCTGCAGGAGTGCGCGAACGGCATCACGATTTCCCGCCATCGCCGCGTCCACGACCGACGACGGCCCGGCAGCGTGGACGTAGGCAAACCCCAACGTGCCCAGGCTCAGACGGCGACCAAGATTCTTCGCAGCATATGGATCAACTTTTTTCCACTTGCGGTGGGGCCCCACCCCCACCGCGCACTGACGATGATGCGTCGTCGCGGCATCTCAGGCCGCTCCTCAGCATGGCCGCAGGCGCTTGCCAGTTGCGATGCGGCCACCCCCATCGCGCGCTTACGACGATGTTTGTCGCGGCATCTCAGGCCGCTCCTCAGCCATCTGCCGACAAGGTCACATCAGGCGACGGTATCCGAAACGGCCGTCGCATTGAGATCAAACTCCGCCGAGCTGTCGCCGAACGTGGGCACGTCATCGCGGCCGAGATTGTGCAGCAACGTCAGCATCACGTTCGCCATCGGCGTTCCATCGGCGGCCTTCAGATGGCGCCCACCCTTCAGACGGCCGCCCATGTGGCCCGCCAGGAACAGCGGGCAGCGTTTGTGGTTGTGCACGTTCGAATCGCCCATCGGCGATCCGTAGATGACGAGGCTGTTATCGAGCAGGTTGCCGTCGCCGTCGGGCGTGTTCTTCAGCTTCTCGAGCAGATACGGCACCATGCTCACGTGGTAGCGGTTGATCTTGGAGTACTCCATGATCCGCTCCTCGCGCTCGCCGTGGTGCGACGCCGGATGGAAACCGGTCGTGACGCCGCTCTCCGGATACGAGCGGCTCGACCCGTCGCGTCCCAGCTTGAACGAGAACACGCGCGTCACGTCGGACGCGAACGCAAGAACCTGCAGGTCCATCATGATCTTCACGTGCTCGCTGAACGAATCCGGGACGCCGATGGGCGCGTCGGGCAGCTCGCGCGACTCGCCGCTCGAGTTACGCGCTTCGACCTGCTGAATACGACGCTCGATCTCGCGGATGTTCTCGAGGTAGTCCTGCAGCCGCGCACGATCGGACGCCCCGAGTTCCATGCGGAGTCCCGTGACCTGGGCCGTAATCCAGTCGAGGATGCTCTTGTCCGCCCGGCGGTTGGCCGCCCGCTCTTCCGGCGTGGCACCAACGCCGAACAGCTGATCGAACACGACGCGTGGGTCGCGCACCATCGGCATCGGCGTCTTCGGTGACGACCAGCTGATCGTGTCGGTGTAGACGCACGAATACCCGTAGACGCAGCCACCCGCCTGATCGACGTTCTCGATCGACAGCTGCATCGACGGAATCGGCGTGTCCTGTCCGAACTTCTGCGCGTAGAGCTGATCGAGCGACGTGCCGGCGAAGACGTCCGAGCCCTGCGTCTGCTTCGGGTGCGATTGCGTCAGGAACACGGCGCTCGCGCGGAAGTGGTCGCCGCCTATTTCCGGCAGCGTGAACGCTTCGGCATTCCGTAAGTCGGTGTTGCTGACGATGGTGAGGTAGTCACGGAAGGGCTCGAGCGGGCTCAGGCTGCTCGACGCGAGGTCGAACTCGGTCCCGACCTTTTCCGGTGACCAGAGATTCTTCTTCAACCCGATGGGCGTGGCGCCGGCGGAACCGTGCACCATCTCCATGCAGATGAGCCGGGTCTTCGACGAGGAGGCGGCAGCCGCCGTGTTGGCGAACGCGGTGGACGCCGGGATCATCGCGTCGAGAACCGGCAGCGCAACGGTCACGCCCATGCCTTTCAGCACGGCGCGACGGGACAGATGCTTCTTCGAGATGTACGACATGTCGCTCTACCTCGCTGACTGCTTCGAGTCCGGAGCCGCAGCTCCGGCGGTGGTGGTCACGCCATCGCTCCTGCTCATCTGAAACGCCGGGCTGTTGACGACGCCCATGACGAACGCCGAAAGCCGGTACTCGCTCTGCGCCGCTTTCTTCACAATCGCGCGCACGGTCGGCTGGTCGTAGTACTCGACGCGGCGTCCGAGCGCATACGCCATCAGGTTGTCCGTGAAATTGCGGATGATCACGTCCGAATGAGCGAGAAGGGCCTGCCGCAGGCTCGTCGGGCCGGTCAACTCGGTGCCGTCGTACAGCTTGCCGGTCGTATCGACGTTGACGCCGTTGTCCTTGATCCGCCACGCGCCGACGACGTCGAAGTTGTCGAGCGAGAGCCCGAGCGGATCGATGACGCGATGGCACGACGCGCAAGCCGGGTTCTTGCGGTGCTCTTCCATCCGTTCGCGGACCGACAGATTCTTTCCCGTGTCGGTCGCCGACTTGGTGTCCTCGAGCGGCGGCACGTTCGGCGGCGGCGCGGGCGGGGGCGAGCCGAGCAGCACCTCCATGATCCACTTGCCGCGCTGGACCGGCGAAGTCCGATCGGCGATCGACGTCTGCATCAGCACGCTGCCCTGCCCGAGCAGCCCTCGGCGATTCTCGTCCAGGACCTTCACGCGCCGGAACTCAGCACCCGTGATGTTCGGGATGCGGTAGACCTTGGCGGTCCGCTCGTTGACGAACGCGTAATCGGCGCTCAGCAGCTCGAGGACGTTCCGGTCTTCGCGAACGATGCTGTCGAAGAAGAGCTCGGTCTCGCGCTTGTAGGATTCGGCGAGCTCGTTGTCGAACGACGGGTACAGCAGCGCGTCCGGCTTGATTTTGTCGACGTCCTGCAGCCGCAGCCACTGCGACGCGAAGCGCGTCGACAGCGCTTCGGCGCGCGGATCGTTCAGCATCCGCCGTACCTGCTTCTCGAGCGTCGCGGGCAGATGGAGCGTGCCCGCGGTGGCCGCTTTCAGCAGCTCCGCATCGGGCCCGGTCGCCCACAGGAAGTACGACAGCCGGGAAGCGAGATCGAGGTCGGCGACTCGATAATTCTGGCCGGGACGCGTGGAGGCCGGCATCTCCTCAAGCCGGAAGAGGAAGTGCGGGCTCGCGAGCAGCGCCTGCACGACGGCGCGGATGCCAGCCTCAAAGTCCCCGGACTTCCGTGTGTTTGTGTCTCCACCCGAGACCCCTATCCCCTGGGCGAAAAACGTCATCAGCGATTCGACGTCTTCGCCCGAGGGCGTCCGCCGGTAGGCCTGGCCCGCAAGCTCGGTCACGATCTTGCGCGCGCACGGAATCTCCTCGCCGGGCGACAGCGGTCTGCACACGAAGATCTTGCGACGGCTCGGCGTGTCCGAGACGCCCGAGACCGCGAACGGCCCGGTGATGCTGAAGTCACGCAGATGCGGCAGCGTCGTAATGCCCGGCGAGTCGCCGATCTCGGTGTCCGCCAGCGTGTAGTCGATCGGGGCGACGAGGTCGTCGACCGGCCCTTCGAACCGCTGGAGAAACGCGGCCGTCACGTGCTGGGGTCCGGCCTTGATGTGGACGCGCGGCGAGGTGATGTTCATGCCGGCCGCATCCTTCTCGTCCATCTTGTAGTTGATGTCGAGCAGCGCCACACGCTCGCCGTTGATCGCGATTTCAATCTGCTCGTTGCGACTCGACACACTGCCGTACAGCTCGCCTGTCGGGATCGAATGCAACATGACGCGGAACGTGTAGTCACCGTCCGCCGGGAAGGTGTGCATCATCGACACGCCGCCTCGAGTGCCCCACGGCGTACCTTCGATGCGGTGCATCTGCGACTGCGTCCGCGGAACTTTGACAGTTACTTCGGTCGGCGCAGCCGTCTTGTCGCCGATGGCGATGGCCGAGACCTTGCTCGCCGCGCGCAGGTAGCCTTCCATGAGCGTCGGCGACATCGCCTGTGCGTCGGCGATGTTGTCAAACCCGGCGCTGATCGTGTCGGGCGGCAGGAACGCATTCACGTCCACGTCCACGTCGAGCAGGTCACTCACCGAATGCGCGTATTCAGCGCGGCTCAGCCGCTGGAACACACGATGGCCTGGGTTGGGATGGAGCGCCGCAACGGCATCGATGCGGTTTTCGAGCGTCGCCGCAAGATTCTTCAGGACATCGCCCTCAGGACGCCGCGCACCGGGCGGCGGCATCATGCCCGCGCGCAACTTGCGGATCATCCGTTCGGCGACTTCCGCGTCCTGATCGGCCTTCGTCGCGTCGAAACCGACGAGCGACAGGCCGCCGGCCTTGCCTTTTTCGCTGTGACAACCGGCGCAGTACCTGCTTGACGATGTCGAGCGTCGGCGCCGGGGCGGGCGCGTCGGGCTTGTGGGCGACTGCCGCCGCCGGTTTGGACGTCGTGGGTGACTGAGCGCGCGGAGGCGCAGTCGTCTTCGTCCCCTGCGCGCCGACAGCTGCGCCGAGCGCAGCGACACCACAGGCCGCGATCACAAACCGCTTCATTCCGGCACGCCTCCCGATCCCGAGAAACTACTGAGAAGATTATAGGGCCTTTACGCGCGCCAACTGCCTTGTTTTCTGCACTTTGTGGTGAACAAATGTGCGTGGATGTCTATGAATGTCTTGTGCGCGAGACACCGAGTGCTTTCAGCAAGTTAGCTGAGCGGCGCGAGGTCACGAAACAACCGTGAACAGCTGGAAGGCTCCCCACGCAAAGGGTCGGGCGATGCTGCCGCCCTGACGAATCAGATCGAGCTTCGCGCCGCGCAGCGCCGCTGCCGGCCGCTCACCCTTCGCCACCCCGGCATAGAGCCGCTCCATCAGATCAGCGGTTGACCGATCGTCTACGTCCCAGAGTCCGGCGACGACGCGCCGAGCACCTGCGCGGAGAAAGGCCCAGGCGAAGCCCACGAGACCCTCGCCCGAGTACGCGCGCTCACCCGCGCTGCGGCACGCCGACACCGTCACGAGCTCGGCCGACAGCGGGAGCGCCGCGACATCCCGCGCATACAACTTATAGGTCGCGTCGGATCCGGAGAGAATGACCGCCGAATCGAGCGGGCTGTCGCGGTTCGCCGTGGCGTGCGCGGCGAAGTGCACGTAGCTGAACCGTTCGGGCCTCGCGTCGCGGTACGCCGCCGGAGTCGCCTGCTCGGCCTCGAAGCTCGCCACGCGATCGGAGGCAAACCGGCCGGCGACACCGGACATCTCGGCGCGCGCGTACTTGAGCGCCGGAAAGTCGGGCAGCCGCGGCGTCGCGTTGCCGATGATCAGGGCAGACATCGAGCCTCTGCCCGGATCGCTCCTGCGGCCGGGCGCAGGTATCAGGCTCGCCAGCGACGGCGCGATCTGGATCTCGACGTCTTCGATGAGGTAGTGCCGACGCGGACCGTCGACGGGCAACGTCTCGAAGTTGATCCCGTGGAGGCTTCCGTCAGGAACGATGATCAGCCGCGACCCCGCGCGAATTGACGGCGCGGCGGGCGCGATCAGGATCCGGTAGAGCCTGTCGCCCGCCGACTCGCGGCTCGCCAGCGGATCGACGAGGGCGTTTCCGATGGCGGTCTGATGGTCGCGCACGAGCGCATCGATTTCTGTCGCCGGCGGGAGCGTGAACTGGTGCAGGCCGTCAGCGGTCACGACCCAGAGCAACGACGAGGACGGCGTCAACCAGTACGAAAGGAACGCCACATTCGCCGGGGCGGCAAGACGGCGGATGTCCGCCACTGACGCGCGCCGCGGCGCCGCGGCACGCTGGCGTTCGGCAAGAACGCGCCCGCGGCTCGAGTCTGCGATCTCGAGCGCACGCTCGATCTTGCCTTCATCGACGAGTGCACGCACGTACACGCGATAGAAATCGATGAGTTCGGTCAGGTAGGAAAGCTTGTAATCGTCCCGAAGCAGACCCGAACGCGTCTTCTCGATGACGTCGAGCGCGGCTTCGAATTCCTGCGCGGCGCGCGCGGGCTGACTCTGCGCGACCGCAATCAGCGCCAGGCCGTGATGCGCGTGCCACAGCACCGACGGCGGCGCGTCCTCGAACGCGAGCACTTCGCGATACATCCGCCCGGCTTCGTCGTACCTGCCGCGTCCGGCCGCGATCGAGGCGTTGTTCTCGATCGTGTATGACGTCCGGGCCGCGTTTCTTGCTGGGGCGAGGCGCTTCGCCTCCTCGTTGAAGCGTTCGGCTTCGTCCCACTGCTCGAGGTCGATGTACGCCTTGGCGAGATTCCCCGCCCACAACGACGCGTCGGCGTCGATGCTGGCGTCGGTGGCCACCTTGAAGGCCCGTCGAATGTAGTCCAGGCCTTCACGAGCATTTCCCTGGTGCAGATACGTCGTCCCCAGCTGCCCCAGTGCCTGTTCGTAGTCGCCGCTCTTCGGGTGAGCTTCGAGGACGCTGACGGCGCGCCGCTGCGTCTCGATCGCGCGGTCGAATTGCCCCAGTCGCGCGTAGCACATGCCGGAGTTGTGCAAGGCTTTCGCATGAATGGTGGTGCCATCCAGACCGCGAAGCGCGACGACGTGTTCGAACGACGGCAGCGCCTCGTCGCACCTGTTTCGGACGAACTTGCCCATCCCCTGGCTGACGAGCGCCATGCCCTCGACATATTGATGGTGCGAGGCGGCGGCCGCGGCGGCCACGGCGTCGAGCCGCGACTCGGATTCGACCCAACGACCGAGCTGCAGTCCGAGCTGACCCGCGAAGCCATCGATCTCCAATCTGAGCTCGCTTCCGTCCGGAGCATCCCGCATCGCGGCGTTCGCGATGTCGAGCGCCTTGGGCAGGCGACCCTGCGAGTATTCGATTCGCGCCCGCAAGTACTGTTGGCGCGCGCGAAGCTCTGGAAGCGTGGCCGGAGTGGTCGGCAGCGGAGCCTCTGAAGTCCGGGCGGCCCCGGCGAGGTCACGCGCACTCAGCAGGATGTCTGCTCGAAGGAAACGGAATCTCCAGGCCCATTCGCCGTCCGGCTGATTGCGTGTCAGCGTCTCGCCGTCGGTGACAAGAGTCTCGGCGGCGGCGAGGTCGCCGCGTCGGAGCGCGGCGGTGGCGGAGTCCAGGAGTGCCGGTGCCCGATCCTCGATCCGGCGCGCGCACGCGGCCATCAGCGCGATGACGAGCATCAGCGTGCCGAGGGCCACGCGCTTCACGAATCCGGGCGGGATGAAGCCGGCTATGGGCTCCAACCCCAGCTGCCGTTGTCCTGCGCGTCCGATCCGCTTGCACTTCCGCCTCCGTCAGACCCGAGGGCCAGACGAACCATCATCAGGCGGCGCGACTGTTGGGACACGAGCAGCTCGCCGAAGTAGGCGCGCCCGAATTCGGGGAGCACCACCTTGTTGTACTCGATGGTCGAGCCGGGAAATGCCGGGCCATCCCAGCGGATCGATTTCACGATCGTGGCGTAGATCGTGCCGCACGACTCGATGAGCCGGCCGGCGGGCGGCGGATTCGATTCGCCGTTACGCGGCGTCCTCATGAACAGCGAGTCGCCGGATGCCTTGACGAATGCCGGATCGTCGGCCGCGACAAGCAGCTTCGCGTGCGTGTCGAAGCGCTGAAACGGCGCGGTATCGAGCTCCACAATCAGCCGATACCCGTCGATGTCGATGCCCTCAAGGGCCACGTCGCCGACACGAATCGCAGCCTGCCCGCTGCCGAGCGGGCTGCGCGCCCGTAAATCGGACTTCATGCGCTTGATGGTCAGACGCGGTTTCTTGCCGACAACAAACCCATTGACCTCCGCGCTGACGTGCGTGACGGCCGCTAGGGTGTCCTCTTCAACGTGGTGATAGGTGAATTCCTGAAACTGTTTCCGATCCTCGAACAAACCTTCCGCGAACGTCGTGGCGGATTCGACGGAGAGATATTCGTCGAATCGCGTGGCAGGAATTCTTCCGACGGATCGTCCACCACTGACCGTCAACGAGCTCGCGCTTGGCGCTTCGAAGACGATGTCTTTGGGACGGATGAGGTGACCGCCGAATGCCGCGGCGTTCGCGCGAAAGATGAACCGTCGTTTGTTGTCCATGCGATCGAGTCCTGTCGTGTGTTGCAAGGGACGTACAAGCTACGGCGCGAACCTTATCAGCGTCAAGCGTGCCAGTCGAGCTGGGCCGTGGGGCGTGGATCACGCCTGTACAAAATGACAGCTTCGGATTCGCGTATTGCAGAGAGCAGATTGCTGAGGGCAGATTTATGGGCGCAGACTGGAACGAACCGAGGCGTGCTGACTCAGCCCGCCTGCACGGTGAAGCGATACTCCCGGGGCTCGGCTCCGGCTGAATCGCGAAGTGTCAGCACGTACCGTCCGGACGTTCCGAACACCGACGACGGAACCAGCAGAAGAAGCGGCGCGCCGGATGTCGGGGTGTCGGCGTCGCCCGATGCCCTGAGCTCGCCGCGTTCATTGCGAATCTCGTATCTGAGTCCGCGCTCGAACCGCGCCCCGCCGAGATCGACGGCGAGCGTTACGGCACTGCTCGGCTTCGCGTTGATCGTCAGTTCTTCGCCGCGCGTGGCGGCACGCAAGGTCATCGGTGCGAGCGCAATCGGGCTGTTCAGAGCGCCGGCGCCGTCGGGCCCGACGGCATGAAAGGACTCGTAACCGGCGACGAGCGTCATCATCGCCGCCGCCGCCCAGGGAATCGCGATGGTCAGCCCACGGCTTCGCTGCGGGATCGCCGCCGGCGTGACCCTCGCGGTCTTCAGCAGACCATCGCGAACACCCGCGCGCATCCGGTCCGCGACGAGCACTTCGTCCGCGCACATCTCGCACGAGAAGAAATGATCCTCGAACGAATCGCGCTCCGCCTCGGACATTTCGCCGAGGATGTAGCGTTCGGAGGCGAGCGTGTCGATGGCTTCCTGGTGCTCCATGCCTCTAATCCTTCTCATCCATATCGAACTGTTCACGGAATCGCGCCTTGGCGCGGTGAACGAGCACGCGAAGGTAGTTGCGGTCGATCTTCAACTCTCTGCAAATCATGTCCTTGTCACGTTCCTCAAAAAACAGCCAGCGCAAGAGCTCGCGTTCCTTCTCGGGCAGCGACTCGAGGGCGCGCCGGACCCTCATTCGCTCTTCCCCCGCCGCAATCGACGTCACGACGTCGGGCCGGCGTTCGTCGGGCGGATCGATGTCGTCCTCGAGCGGCAGCGTGCGTGTTCCGGCCCGGTACAGCTCGAAGAGCACGTTGTTGCAGACCGAATTCACGAAGGCGCCCAGTGAGGCCGGCGTCGAGAGGCCGTTTTTGCGCTTGAGCGACGTCAGCACCCGCGCAAAGGTTTCCTGCTTCGCATCTTCCGCCTGCGCCGGCGACCTGAGTCGCGATCGCAGCTTCAGCGTGAGCAGATCGCCGAAGTAGCGGCTGAAGTGGCGTTCGGTCTCCGGGTCTTCCGCAATCAGCCGCTGGACATAGGCGCCATCGAACTCGTAGCGCGGCAGGTGAGGCAAGGTCTCGTATCGTAGACTGCTCTCTGCGACCGTCGCAACCACTCACCCGCTCCTCCTCATCCGCCGTTTCACATTGTCTTAGTGCGATTTCCGGTTCGAACGTTACAAGCCGGCAGAGCTTCGTGCGCCGATCGGAGGCGATCTGACGCGTTTAAAGGGTGTTCGGTTCGAATGAAACGAAGCGGCCCGACCCGACACCAGTCTCGTGTGCGCGTTGATTCGTAAGTATCCAGGAGTTGGGGAAATGACTGTTGTGACTTCGCCAGACTTTGTCTCGTTTTCGGACATGGAGTTACTGCGGGCGCTGACCTCTTGCGAACGCCGGCCCAATCTTCTGATTGATTGCGTCGACGGCGGGGCCGAAAGCGTGCGCGGGCAGCTCCAGGAGCTGTGTGTGGGTCCCTTCTTCGACTGCCAGCTGCCTGGCGCCCTGAATCTGCCGCAGAGCGCTTCCGGCACGCTCATCCTTCACGATGTCGCCGCGCTGACGATTGCCCAGCAGGTCGCGCTCTTCGACTGGCTGCACCAGCAAAAGGGCACCGTGCAGGTCGTGTCGCTCACGCACAAGCGCCTGATGGGCATGGTGTGCGACGGACGCTTCCTCGAAGGTCTTTTCTACCGCCTGAACACGATTTCCGTGACCGCACGGGGAGCCCGCTGACATGGCGGTCCCCCACTCCGACATGACACTCGTCGGCGGCAGCGCGGTCGCGGACGCTCTCCGTGGCGAGATTCAATTCGCCGCGCGAGCAGACGCGAAGGTGCTCGTCACCGGCGAAACGGGCGTCGGCAAAGATCTCGTCGCGCGGCTGATCCATCACTCGAGCCGGCGGCGGCTCGCGCCAATGGCGACCATCAACTGCGCGGGCCTTCCCGAAACACTCCTCGAGTCCGAACTCTTCGGGCATGTTCGCGGCAGCTTCACGGATGCGGTCCGGGACAAGGCCGGCATCTTCGAATCTGCGGCGAACGGCACGGTCTTCCTGGACGAAGTCGGCGAGATGAGCGCGCGCATGCAGGCCGTTCTGCTCCGCTTTCTCGAGACCGGCGAGCTGCAGCGCGTCGGCGCCGATCGGGTGCACGCGCGGGTGAACGTCCGCGTCATCGCCGCGACCAACCGCGACCTGACGGCTGAGATACAGGCCGGGCGCTTCCGCGAGGACCTGTTCTACCGGCTCAACGTCCTGCACATTCACGTGGCGCCACTGCGCGAGCATCGGGAGGACATCCAGGAACTGCTTCAGCATTTTCTCCACGAATTCAGCCTGCGTCACGGGACCGGTCCCCGGACGTTTGCCAGCGACGTGCTGGCGCGTTTGTCCGACCACGACTGGCCCGGCAACGTGCGCCAGCTGAAGAACGTTGTCGAGCGCATCGTCGTGAAGTCGTCCGGGGCCGTCATCCAGATTCATGATCTGCCACGCGATCTCGAACTGCCTCGCCACGCTCCCGTCGCCGGCGGATCAACCGCCGAACGTGATCGGCCGGTGGTGACCGAGCTGCTGTCGCGCATGCTCGAAGGACGCGAGTCGTTCTGGTCGGTGGTTCACGGTCCGTTCATGGACCGCGACATCACACGGGCGAACCTGACGGAAGTCATCTCGAGAGGACTCGAACGCTCCGGCGGGAACTACCGCGGCCTCGTCTCGCTGTTCAACATGCCGCAATCCGACTACAAGAGATTCCTGACGTTTCTCACGTCGCACCGTTGCCACGTGCGCTTCCAGGCGTTTCGGTCGCTGCCGGATCGCAACGCGATCGGTGTCGGCGGTCCTTCCGGCTTCCCTGTCACGCCTGTCACGCCTGTCAGGCCTGTCAGCGCCGTCAGGCCTGTCGGGATTGACCGGCGCGTAGGGCGCCCACCGCAGGCGGTCGGGTTCTGATGAACCGTGTAGGTGCCGCGGATGCAAACCCGACACAGCGCCGGATGAGGTCAGAGGAAAGTCGCGGGAACGCAAGGCGTTAGGCAACGCTGCCGCTGCCGCCGATCTTGCGTTTGTCGCGGCGTGACCGGCGCTCCAGACCATTTCGCCGATCCTTCGCGTCTTGTCTCGCCGCCGGAGCCGCGTGTGGCCTGTCCCTGCTGCGGCGCCCACGTCCTGGTGTCGCTCCGCGTCAGCGAGCGCCTGTTCATGGCGTGTCCCGTTTGTGAACTTCGCTGGGTCGAGGATCTGGTCACGAAGAGCGGCACCCGCCGGTCTCCTGCGTCAGAATAGATCTCGAGGCTTCTCGCAGTGCGGTTCGCGGGAGTACAACTCCTTCTGGCTGCCGGCATCGCGGCCGCCGCGGCGGGGCCCGCGCGCAATCTGACGTCGTGCGACGCCGCTAATCCCTACGACAACGAACCCGACGACGTTGCGCTGCAGGCGTGTCTCGACAGCTCCGACGGCGTCCTCCTGCAACCCGATCCGGAGCCGGGCCTGAGCGGGTACGTCGGCTACCTGATCTCGAAGACGTTGAAGCTGCAACGCAGCGGCACGCTGCTGACGACGGCCGACAATCCGCACGTCGCGACGATTCGCGCCGCCCCCGGACTGGCATCGCTCATCCTGCGCGCGAGCGGCGCCGACGACTACGAGATTTCGTTCGTGCGCTTCGATGGAAATCGCGACAATCGCGTGGTCCGCGACAAACCCTGCACGACGATTCACGATTACCGGAACGTCGAGCTCACCGGCACCGGGTACCACGTGCGCTACATCGAGTCGACCGGCGCGGTCTGCGGGTCGGCGATGACCGTGGGCGGGAGCTCGCGGTTCGAGATCTATCGCAGTCTGTTCTACGACAACGGCCGTCAGCCGGAGGACGCGAACGGCGTTTCAGGATTGTGGTCCGACGGATTGAATGTGTTCGGCTGCACGAACGCCACGATTCGGGACAACACCTTCTGGGACAACACGGACGTCGATCTGGGCGTCAATGGCGGCTCGGGGTGTGCCGTTTACCGGAACACCATCACGCATTCCTGGAAGTACGCATTCGCCGGGCTCGTCATCGGCGACCCGTCACGATCGGGCGGGGAATTCAGCGACAATCTCGTGTCGTCCGGCTACAACCTGCTCGGGTTCGGCATCATCGTCGGTTGCCATCCATGGTCACAATGCGGCGGAGGGTACGCGTCGGGTGTGTCGGTGTACCGGAACGTCTCGAGCGGCGCGGTCGTCAACCTCGCCGTTGACGGGCTGAACGGTGGATCGATTCGGGACAACAGGTTCAGCGTCCCGCAAGGCGATCGGGTTCTCGACTGCCATCAGCCGGCGGACTACACCGTGGGCCACGCGATCAACGTCGCGCGGTTGCAAAGCGGATTCGCGGTGCGAACGTACGATGCTGGAACGAATTGTCAGTAATACGCAGCGAGCCTCTAGGCGTGTGCTTCTGCGATCGCCTGACGAGACAGTACCCCGCCGTCAGCGCGAGGGCCACACTCGCGACGCCGAGGAGCGACAGCCCGCTCGCGTGCTCGAAGTCCAGCAGGATGATGTGGCGGCCGACGGCAATCGGCGCAACAAAGAGGATCACTTCGACGCGCATGTGATGTTCGACGAAAAAGGTCCGCAGCGACTCGAGGAGCTCGAGACCGAGGAGAACCAGCAATGCTCCGCCCAGGGTGTGCAGCACGAGCGGCTGCAGTTCCGGGACGGTCTCGACACTTCGCACGCGGGCAAAACCCTGTGACACCAACAGCCAGAACAGCATGACGACCGTGATGGCGATTGTGATCATGAGGAGGACCTGCACGACGTAGATCACCGCCGTCTCGAATATCACGTGGACCCGATCAAACCCTGCAGTCGTGTGCTCCGTGGGATCAGACATGTCGTTGGCCTCTCGAGTCATGGATTCAGACCACATCCGGCGTTTCCGCGAATGACGAACTCGTCGACCCGCTCCAAGTCTTGCAATCGCATCAGGGCCGCCACGTGCCCGGAGGCGAATTGCGGCCAGAATTCTGACCGATTCTGGCACACGTCTTGACCTACCCGGGGCATGACCATGCTGATCCTTCTGCTGGTCGTCGGCGGCCTGGGGTATCGCTGCACGACGCCAGAAGATCGAACGCGACTGCTCGAAAACACCGTCGTCACGCTGAAGGACCTGCGGAGAATCGCCGCCAAGAAGCGGCTCGAGAGCCAGCCGTTCCGCGAGGCCCTCAAGGCGCGTTCGGCGTGGGCCATGGTGACGCCGGCGCTCATCGCGATGAACGTCTTCATGTACGTCTCGATGCTGCGCGGCACGGGCGCGCTGACCGACGCCGAAACGCTCATGTCGTGGGGCGGCAGCTTCGGACCCCGCACGACCAACGGCGAATGGTGGCGGCTCGTCTTTTCGATGTTCATCAACACCGGTGTGTTCCAGCTGGCCATCAACATGATCTCGCTGGCCCAAATCGGTCTGATTCTCGAGCGGCTCGTTGGACGCGCGGCGCTCGCCGGTGTGTACTTCGCCGCGGGCGTCTTCGGCGGGCTGCTCAGCCTGTCGTCGTACCCCGTGAACGTGAGCTTCGGACCGTCAGCCGCCATCTTCGGGCTTTACGGCCTTCTTGCCGCTGTGCTCCTCTGGGGCTTCATTCATCGGCGCCCCAAGCCGGAAAGCGACGCCGAGATCGTTGACGAGGTCTGTGAACCGCTGCTGACGATTCCCCTGATGATCGTCAAGCGGCTCGCGCCTGCCGCGCTGCTCTTTCTGCTCTATAACCTGTTCAACGAATCGATCGGCGCCGGCGCAGAGTTCGCCGGGCTGCTCGTGGGATTCGTCGCCGGGACCGTGCTGGCGAAAGGTACGAGCGAAGCCGAGTCACCGATGCCGCGCGTCGCGGCGACGATGGCCGTGACGGCCGTGATTGCCATCGCCACGGCGGTGCCGCTGCGCGGGATCGCCGACATCCGGCCCGAGATGTCCAACATCATCGACGTCGAGGGGCGGACGTCGAAGACCTACCAGGCGGCGATCGAACAGTTCCGGAAGGGCCGCCTGACGGCGGACGGCCTGGCGCAGACGATCGATCGCAACATCATGCCCGAGCTGCAGACGGCGGACGCGCGCATCAAGGCGCTCGTGCGCGTGCCGCCCGAGCATCAGCAGTTCGTCGCCGACGCGGAAGAGTATCTGCAGCTGCGGACGCAGAGCTGGCGGCTGCGCGCCGAAGGGCTTCGCAAGACGAATGCGGTGACGGTGCGCAAGGTCAGCAAGACCGAGCGCGAATCGGACGAGAGCTGGCGGATGCGCGCGGAGTCCCAGTACCGCGGCAACATGGTCACGCTCGGAAGAGCCGAAGGCGCCGAACGCGCGTCGCTCGCGGCGCTCGAGCGCATCAAGACCGTCGACGTGAAGTAACGGGGCGTTCAGCGCTGCTTCGCGTCGGCGATGATCACGTCCGCAGCTTTCTCGCCGATCATGTAGACCGCGCACGCGATGAAGAACCCGGGAATGCGCGGAAAGACCGACGCGTCCACCACGCGCAGTCCCTGGGTGCCGTGGACCTTGAAATCGGGTGTCAGCACACCGCCGTCTTCTCGACGGCCGATTCGACACGAGCACGACGCATGGTGTCCCCAGGCGTTGTCGCGGACGAATTCGCGAAGTTGTTCAGGGCCGCTGACGTCGTCACCGGGCGACTCTTCTTTCGTGATCACGGCATCCGCTCTGAGATCCTTCGTGAGACGGCGGACGAACTCGACGCCCGAGGCGACGGCGTCGAGATCCCGAACGTGATCGTTGCTCTCCTGAAAGTACCGGAAGTTGATGTGCGGCGGGTCGAGCGGGTTCGATGACCGCAACGTCACCTCGCCGGCCGTATTGTTGGTGTGGGCCTTGAGCACGACCCACGTCAGCGCGTTGTTGCTGCCGGAGATCACGTCCTTCGAGTAACCGGGGTAGTAGCCGGAAAACTGGCCGAGAAGCGCGTAGCACAACAGGTCCGGGACGGGGGCGGCCAAGCTCGAACGCAGCGCCACGGACAGCACGGCGCCGTTGGTGATGTAGACACCCTTTCGCTCCGACTCCCATTCCTTGTATTGCGGGTCTGACGGATCGAGCTTCGCACCCTCGAGCGCGCGCCAGGAGGACGCCATCCGGTTGACGACGGCGACTTCGTAGCGATCCTGCAGGTTCTGTCCGACACCCGGCAGATCGACCAGCGTCGTGATTCCGTGTTGGTCGAGCGCCGCAGGGGCACCGATGCCTGAGAGCATCAGCAACTGCGGTGTGTTGAAGGCGCCGCCTGCGAGAATGACTTCGCGCCGCGCGACGGCGACGCGCTTGTCGGAGATGCCTCGCGTCGCGTTCGGATCGGCGCCGTACACGTGCTGACCGGACAGATATTCCACGCCGGTCGCGCGTTTCTGATCGTCGAGGATCACGCGCGTCGCCAGCGCGTGCATGTGGACGGTCAGCCGCCCCGGAAGTCGCGCGGCCACGTCCAGCACGCGTTCGCGCGATCCGACGCGCTGATGGTTCTTCGTCGTCACCGGGAGGTATCGCAATCCGACGGCGCTCTCGGCCACGCTCCGCGCGTCGTTGGGATCGGCCAGGCTGTCGAGCCGCGCCTCGCTCCCGAAGGGGCTGCCGACTTCGCCGAACGCCGCACGGATGGACTTCAGGATCACGTTCCGCAGATCGCGATCCTTGACGGCCGCGTCGGGGATGGCGTGCTGCGTCGACAACCACCCGGACCACCCGTGCCTGCTCGGGTTGATCCCGAACTTGCTGAGAAAGCGTTCCCAGCCGCGATGACCGCAGTTTTCCAGGCGCTCGAAGTACGTGCGCATGTGCTCGGCGCGCCACGAACTGTCGCCTGTCGCATCCGCCAGCTCGTTCCAGTCCGAATCGTGCGGGTAAACAAAAATGAGCGCGTTGTGGGCAGTACAGCCGCCGAGCGTCGCGGCGCGCGGGTAGAGCACGCCATCGACTCGCTTGCCGTCGTGCATTTCACGGTACTTGCAGTCGCGCCGCTGCTGCTCGTCGTTGTCGTAGTGGCGGACGAAGAAGTCCCAGCGGAGCTCTGGATTCTCGGTCGCGCGGGCATTGAAGGCCGGGACGTCGTAGTCGGCGCGCGCGACGTCGCGCGGATCGCCGCCGGCCTCGAGCAGCACGACGCTGTACCCGGCCTCAGCCAGCCGGGCGGCGACGGTACCGCCGCCGGCGCCGGATCCGACGACGACGTAGTCGGCTTCGTCGCGATCCGCCGCGGTCGGCGGCTGCCGGCGCGAGCGACTGAGTCGCCCGACCGGAAGGGCGCCATCGGTCGTGGGACGCGCAGCGGTCGACGCTCGGTCCGGCGTGGGCCGGCGCCACGGCATCGCGGCGCCCAGCACCAGCCAGGACCTGAGGAGGTCGCGACGCCTCAGCCGCATCTCAGAATGTTTTGATCAGCGCGATCAGCGCGCGCTTGTCCGCGTCGGAGAGCGCCGGCTCTTCAGCCAGAAGAGATGTCCCGAAGTAGTGGCCCTTGTTGACCACGAAATCGGGACACTTGCTGAGCGTCAGCATGCTCTTGAGTATCTCAGGACTGGCGAAGATATTGTTGCCCCGTTTGAGCTCTTTTTTGACCATCTCGAGAAAATCGGCCAGCTTCTTCAAGTGCTCCTTGCGCACGTCCGGCGGGTCGTCGAGGTCGAGCAGATCGAGGTTGGCGAGCAGGCCGATCGGCGTCCCTTCCGGAATCGGGCCCAGCTCCACCGAGCCATCGCGGACGAGGAACGGAAACCATCGCTCGCCGACGCCGAGCAGATTCCGCAGGGCGTCAGGGATGTATCCCGGCGGAATCCAGATGTTGCTTTCCGAGTTCGTGCGATCAATCCAGCCCACGCCCGGACCGTTGTCGTTGGCGAAGATCGGATCCTTTCGCCGGCGTTCGGGCCACAGCATCTGCTCGATCGACGCCTGGAACACGCGCATCCGGGCTTCAACCGAGGGGCTCGGATCGAACGGCCCGACGGTGTTGTTCTGCAGGAACGGCGCCGTGGACCAGGCGCTCACGAGCGAGGCCGGCCGGGTGAACCCGCGGCCGCCGCCGGGCAGGGTGAAATCCCGCTCCTCGCCGGTGAGCGGGTTCCGCACCTTCATCGTACCGACCGACGGCAGCGCCTTGTACGACGCCGAGGAGAAGTTGTCCCAGATGTTGCCGGCGATGGCGTTGGTCGCAATCGGGCTGCAGATGTTCGTCTGCATCAGCGTCGAAGGGATGCGAAGCTCGTTGGACAGGTAGTTGTCGGTGAGGAAGTCGTCGGCCAGGACGATCGACCGCATCCGTTCCTTGAACTCCGGCGTCTTGGACCACGCCCAGTAACGCGACCAGCAATCCAGATAGTTGCGTCCGTTGCAGTTCTCCAGATCGAGCCCCGCCGGCAGCGGCGGCTGCTTGCTCGAATGGCAACGGGCGCAGGTTTCAGCGAAGACGACCTTCCCGCGCTCTACCGTGGCACGATCCTCGGTCAGAAACCCCGAGCCGCCCGGTGCATCCTTCAAATGGTGCGGACCCGTGCTGGCCAGAAAGAACCTGGCCATGTCCATGGTCTGGGCTTCGGTGGCCTTCCAGTACGACGAGTTCTTTTCCGCCACGGCGATTTCGATCGGGCTGATCGTCTTGCCGCCGATGATCGGGCGGAAATGCAGCATCCACTCTTCGCTGAACAGACCGATGTTGATGTAGACGCGGTTGAGCGCGCCGAGCGCGCCGACCGAATCGGATCCGTCCTTGAGCACGCGCGGGGTCCACACGAGGTCGGGCTTGCGGAAGAAACCGGACAGCGGATCGCTCTCGCCGACAAATCCGTTGAACTGCTTGTTGTTCAACCCGCCGCCCTGGAGCAGTTCCTTGCCCCATTGTTTGGCCACACCCATCCGGGGACCAAGGTAGTACACGGCGTTCATCGTGCGCGGGTTGTTGATGTTGTCGCTCGACACCAGCGAGGTGTCGAGTGAACCCGGACGCGACGTGTGCAGTAACTGAAAGAAAAAACTGTTCTTGGCCGTGTCGCCCCGCCAGTTGAAGATCCGATCCACCCAGTAGTACTGGGCCCCGACGTTCGAGCTCAGGTTCTCCCACTTCGGGTTCTCCGGATCGGCAGGCGGCTTGATCGGATTCGGCCCGAGGTGGCAGAACGCGCACGACATCCCGACGCGGTATGGCCGCACGAGGTCTTTCGAAAAGTAGTAGTTCGCATCGCGGTAGAACCGCTCCGAGTCCCACTTCTTTCGCGCGTTCTCGTCGAAGTCCGGGTTCGGGAACAGCCTCAGCCCGACGATCCCGCTCGGCTCACCGTAGTACGAACCGACCGGAACCGTCTTTCCGCGTGCACCAACCTTGACGCCGGGATAGTCCTTGTCGTTGGCAAAGGGATCGGGCTCGCAGTTCGGATCGCGCTCGTCGAGCCACAAACCGTAGCGGTTCGGGTCGGGTCCGGTCGCTTTCTTGAAGCACGGCTCGTTGACGAGTCCCAGATAGTTCCAACGCGTATCGCGGCTGTACGGAAGCGTAGGATGCGATGAGAGCGTTTTCAGGAAATCGAGGCTGCCGAGCGCTTCCGTGCCGATGGCGTCCCAGAACCGATCGTTGCCGCCGGTCCAGACGATCCACATGTTGCGGCCCTTCACCTGCTCGGGCGTGAGGCGTATGCCGCCGTCCATGTCCTTGAAGTAGTCCTCGCCTGCCGCCTTGAACGAATCGGCCGGTCGATTCGCCCGCATGGCTTCGTCGAGCACGCGGCCGGGATGTCCCTTGTCCTGATCGCACCCGACCGCGACGACGATGGCCGCGGCCGCGAGCCACAGTGAGGGACTGGAACGCTTCACGGGAGACTCCTCTCTCTTGAGTTCACAGATTCAGTGGAGCGGCCTCCTCGAGGCAGCGCATGTACTCGCTCGTCGCCCTGGGACCATCGACCTGGCCGGTGCGAAGCCCGACGTCCAGCACGTCGAGTTTCGCGCGGCAGCTCTGCGCGCGCGCCACGTGCTCCTCGACGTTCTGGGACTTGAGGAGTTGCGTCGCCACGGTCGCGGACACCGAACAGAGGGCGGCGGCCCCGCACAGCACCTGCCAGGCGGGGGACGTGAGACCAAACGACTTCGTGAGCCACGCGGTGAAAGTCGCGCCGCCGAGCGCCGGACCGGTCGTCAATGCCGCCGCGCACGTGCCGGCGACGATCGCCGTGTTGACGAGACGACGTTTGCGCGGCGCCGCCGACTCGATGAACCGTTCGACCTGGGCTCGCTTGGCCGCGATCTGTGTCAACAGATAGTCGGCGGAGGAATCGGATGTGCTCATAGAGGCGCTCCGCAGGTGTGGGGTGTGGGACGAAGCTTATCGCAACTGATCCCGCCCGCCGCCCCTGTAACGATTGCCTGGTCTCCATCACCACTTCGTGTGCGAACGACGAAATCGTCTTTAGCTGGTGATCCCCGTCGTCCGATCGTTTCGACGGCTCGGGGACTTTCTTTATGCAGCATTCAATGGATGAGCTCGTCGATCGGCGAAAGCCACTTGTCCTTGAACGCGTCGTCGTGCTTAGATCGCGCCACTCCCTCGTAATGCCACCCGGCGCCGCCTCGCGATGCGAGAGTGCGGTCGAATAAAACGCTCCCCAAGTGAGGACAGCCATGCCCGATGCGATTTTCCAGCCGCTGACCTTCAAGAACCTCACGGTGAAGAATCGAATCTTCCGGTCGAATATTTCCGGACGGCTCGACAATTACGACGGTTCCGGCAATCAGGCGCGCATCAACTGGGAGGTCAAGTTTGCCAGGGGTGGTGTCGGTGGCATCATGTCGTCGTTCGTGCCCGTGCAGATCCGCGGACGGATCATGCCCAACTACGCGACGATCGACACCGACGAGCGGATTCCCTTCTGGCGCAAGGTCGGCGAGGCGGTGCATCAGTTCGACTGCAAGTACATCCTGCAGCTCAGCCACGGCGGACGGCAGCGCGACGTGCCCGGCATCGAGTACCCGATCGGCCTGAGCTCGACAGACAAGTCCGATCCGCTCCACGGCTTCGAGTGTCAGCGGATGACGACGGCGGACATCAAGGACACCGTCAAGGCGTTTGCCGAAGGCGCGAGGCGCGCGCGCGAAGCGGGCCTCGACGGCGTCGAGCTGCACGGCGCGAACGGATATCTGATCACGCAGTTCCTGAGCTCGGCCATCAACGACCGCACCGACGAGTACGGCGGGACGATCGAAAACCGCGCACGGTTCGTGATCGACATCGTCAAGGCGATTCGCGCCCGCGTCGGATCCGATTTCCATCTGCAGATGAAGATCAGCGCGGTCGATCACAACAACGCGCTGCTGTTTCTGAAGCTCGAGGGCGAGGGCAACACGATCGACGAGTCGATCAAGGTCTGCAAGTGGCTCATTGACGCCGGCGTGGACAGCATTCATGTCTCGACCGGCAGCACGTTCCCGCATCCGCGCAACCCCGCCGGCAGCGACATCCCCGTCGACGTGCTCAAGCAGACCTACGAGCAGCTGGCGTCGAGCGGCGAGCACACCCTCCGGAACTTCCTCTTCTTCCAAGGGAAGATTACCGGTCAGGTTTTTCACGACGCGTGGCTGAAGGCCGGCGTGCCGGCGGATCAGATCGAAGGGCTGACGCTTCCGGATGCCCGAGCCGTCAAGCAGGCGGTTAACGTTCCGGTGATCTGCACTGGCGGCTTCCAAACGGCGTCGATCATCCGCCAGGCCATCGGCCGCGGCGATTGCGATGCGGTCAGCATCGCGCGCCCGCTGGTCGCCAACAACGATCTGGTCAACCAGTTCGCGGCCGGCAAGGACCGCGCCAACACACCCTGCACCTATTGCAACAAGTGCCTGTCGCACGTGGTCGAACATCCCATCGCCTGCTACGAGCAGAGCCGGTTCGCGTCGTACGACGACATGATTCGTGAAGCGATGACGGTCTTCCACCCGCCGGCATTTCAATGATTCCGAAGCTGCTCCGGCTGATGCTCTTTGCGCTCGTGGCGGTCGGGTTTGCCGCCGTCGTGCTCGTCGTGTGGCTGGTGATGTCGCTGCGCGCGGATCGGCCCGAGACGTACGAGGACATCGCCATGCACTTCAAGTACGGATCGATCGGCAGTGAGCCGGGCGGCTCGCTCCTCGATCCGATCGGCGGCGCGCTGCCGCCGTACTGGGTGCTGAAGAACCTGCCAGCCATCTGCCCTGAGAAGCTCCCCGGAGGCTACGCCTCGCTGGGCTTCGTCGTCGAACCCGGCCGTGATCTGCCGATCGGCGTCTCGAGGCGACGACGGCTCGGGATTGATCAGGTTGGTTTGAACTGCGCGGTGTGCCACACAGGGACGGTGCGCGACCGCGCTGACGCCGCGCCGCGCATCGTGCTCGGCATGCCGTCGCAGCAACTGGACCTGCAGTCGTTCGTCGAGTTCGTGCTCGACTGCACGCTCGACAACCGCATGACGGCAGACGCGATCCGCGGGCGGCTGCCGAAATCGGGCGGCCCGTCGCGGTTCGAGCGCGTCCTGCTGCGGTTCGGGCTGATCGATCGCCTCAAGATCCAGACGCTGCAGCTGCGCAACCGCATCGCACCGATTCTCCCGGATCGTGTCCCTCGCTGGGGCCGCGGGCGCGTGGACACGTTCAATCCGTACAAAGCCATCCAGTTCAACTGGCCGCTCGATCAGCTGTCGGCCGACGAACGCATCGGCGCCGCGGACTTTCCGTCGTTGTGGAACCAGGCGCCGCGCGAAGGCATGCACCTGCACTGGGACGGCGACAACGACTCGGTGGACGAGCGAAACCTGAGCGCGTCGCTCGGCGCAGGCGTCACGCCGGTGACCGTCGATCATGCGTCGCTCAAACGCGTCCGCGACTGGATCTGGAAGCTGCCGCCGCCCAAGTACCCGTATTCCATCGACGAAGCGGCAGCCGCGCACGGCGCCACCGTCTACGCGCAGCACTGCCTCGATTGCCACGCCGACCATCGTTTCCGTGATGGCGTCAAGAGCGGCACCCGCGTCGGCCTCGTCGACGACATCGATCGGATTGCCACGGACCGTCATCGTGTCGATTCGTACACCGCCGAGTTCGCGACCAACCAGTACGCGCTCTACCCCGAGTCGGCGTACCGGTTCACGCACTTCAGGAAGACCAACGGATACGCCAACCAGCCGCTCGACGGCATCTGGTTGCGCGGACCGTACCTGCACAACGGATCGGTCCCGACGCTGCGCGACCTGCTGGAAACGCCGGCCAACCGGCCGCCGGTCTTCTATCGCGGCTACGACCTGTTCGATCAGGAACGCGTCGGCTTCGTCTCGACCGTGCCGTCGGCGAACGGTCAGGCGTTCTTCAGATTCGACACGACGGTTCCGGGCAACGGCAACGGTGGACATCTGTACGGGACGACGCTGTCCGACGTCGACAAGCGCGCGCTCGTCGAGTACATGAAGACATTCTGATTCGACTTATGAGCAACATCAATTCGATCCAGGCGGGCCGCTGGTTCAAGCGCGTGCTGTGGTTGGGCATCCTCAGCAACGTCGGGCTGGCCGTGCCGACCATTTTCGCGCCGGCACGGATGCTGGAATTTTCCTCGCTGCCGATGGCCACGCCGCTCGTGTGGCCCCAATTCGCGGGCCTGCTGCTGGTGCTGCTGAGCGTGTTCTACATGCCGGCCGGCATCGATCTCGATCGCTACCGGGTCGTCGCCTGGCTCGCGATCGGCGCGCGCCTGGCCGGCGTCGTCTTCTTTGTCGGCTTCCAGGCGCCGATGTATCACACGCTCGGATACTTCGATCTCGCGTTCTTCGTGCCCGAGACCATCCTGCTCGTCGTCGCCACACGGACCGCGAGCGTGGCGCTCGATACGAAAGGCCCATGGCAATGAAGAAGCGCCTGCTCGTCATCTTCGGTGCGATCGCGGTTCTGGCCGCCATCGGAGGCCTCTTCGCGTACAACCATTTCTTCCGCGAGGAAGCGCCGCCGTACTTCGCGTCGGACGAGGAGCATTTCCTCTACGGCTCGATCGGCACCGAGGCCGAGCAGGGTGTGCCGTACTGGATCTGGCTGGTGCTGCCGCGCGTGTTCCCCGACCATCTGCCTCGGCCGGGAGGCTACGCCACGCTCGGGCTCGTCGGGGGCGACGGTCACGAGATGCCGATTGGGCTCTCGAAGGTGACCGTCGGATTTCCGCGCGTCGGCATCAACTGCGCGATGTGCCACACGGCCAGCGTCCGGGCGCGCGCGACGGATCCGCCGAAGCTCTACCCGGCCGGACCGTCCCATCAGACCGGGGAACAGGAATACCTCCGATTCCTGATCGATTGCGCGTCGGATCCGCGTTTCACGGCCGGCACGCTGATGGCGGAGATTGCGCGCAACGTGCAGCTGTCGACGATCGATTCGCTGCTCTACCGGTTCGTGATCATCCCGCAGACGAGGCGTGCGATCCTGCAGCTGAAAGATCGCGACGCCTGGATGACCCGGAATCCGGACTGGGGTCGCGGGCGCATCGATCCGTTCAACCCCGTGAAATTCACGACGCTCAAGCAACCGGTCGATACCACCATCGGCAACTCCGACATGGTGCCGCTCTGGAACCTCAAGGCCCACCAGGGGTTCGCGTATCACTGGGACGGGCTGAACGACACGCTGAAGGAAGTCGTGCTGTCGTCGGCGATCGGCGACGGCGCGACGGTCAAGTGGGTGGAACGCGACAACCGCCGCTGGAACGCCACCGATCCGAGGCAGATGTCGAGCCTGCGGCGCATCCAGAACTACATCGAAAGCGTGGCGCCGCCGAAGTACCCCTTCTCGATCGATGCGGGCCTCGCGGCCGAAGGCTCGCCGGTCTACGCGGCGCAGTGCGCGTCGTGCCACGCGTTTGGCGGCAATCGAACCGGCACCATCATTCCGGCTGCCGAGGTCGGCACCGATCGCCATCGCCTCGAAATGTGGACGCCGGCATCAGCAGCCGCCTACAACGCGTACGGCGAAGGCTACGAGTGGAAATTCTCGCATTTCAAGTCGACCAATGGCTACGTCTCGGTGCCTCTCGACGGCATCTGGCTCCGCGGGCCGTACTTGCACAACGGTTCGGTTCCGACGCTCGCGGCACTGCTGGATCCGGTCGATCAACGCCCGACGAGATTCTGGCGGGGCTACGACGTCTTCGACCCGGTGCGGGTTGGTTTCGTCAGCGACGGACCTGACGCCGAAAGGATCGGCACGGGCTACGACACGTCGCGTCCCGGCAACGGCAACGCGGGCCACACCTACGGTGTCAGCCTGTCCGCACAGAGCAAGCGCGCGCTTCTCGAGTTCCTGAAGACGCTCTGACGCTCGCGCACCAACAGTTCCTGGAGGTTAGCGTGGCCCTGTACGCATTCGACGGCACCCGCGACGACGACCGTGACGAGGGAACCGACGCCGCCGGCGTCGCGAAGTCGACCAACATCTGGAAGTTCTTCTCCGCCTACGACGGGGCGACCGGCGGCGCCAGCGGAACCGTCAAGAACGTCTACGTGCCTGGCGTCGGGACCCGGCTGGGCGTCATTGGCGCCGTCGCCGGCGGGGCCTTCGGAGTCGGCTGGCTCGACAGGGTCAACGACACCTACGACGTCTTGTGCGACGCGTACGCGAATGGCGATCGCACCATCGATATCATCGGGTTCAGCCGCGGCGCCGCGACCGCGCTCGACTTCGCCAACAAGGTTGCCAAGCGCGGCATCCGCAAAGGCGACACGGTCATCGAGCCGAATCCGAAGATACGCTTCCTCGGTCTGTTCGACGTGGTCGCGGCGTTCGGCGTCGCCAACCTCGGATTCGCCTTCGCGGAGCTGAACGTCGGGCATCATCTGGATTTGCCAAAGAACGTCGAACACTGCTTCCACGCGATCGCTCTCGACGAGCGCCGCCCCTCGTTCGTCGTCACGCGCGTGGATGGCGCGTATGCGGTCTGGTTCCGCGGCGTGCACTCAGACATCGGCGGAGGCAACGAGAACGCCGGTTTGAACAACATCACCCTTCGGTGGATGTACCGCAAGGCGATCCTCTCCGGCCTGCCAATCAACGAGCTTCACATCAGCGACGATGCATGCCACCCGTTGGATCGGATCCGGCCGAATTTCTTCAGTGATTTGAGCAAGCTGACGTGGCGCGACCTCGGACCGGCCGATACCCTTCATTACACGGTGGCGCTCCATCAGGCGCTTCCGGACGAACCGTGCCGGACGCTCGTGCCCGGCGCGCCGGTCGAAACCGAAGCGTTCGAGCGCCAGAGATCGACTCTGTAACCGACGAAAACGACATGACTACACATCTTCGGCGGCTGGGAACGCTCGTGTTCGCGGGAGTGACATGCGCGTCGTGCTCGCTTGCCACGTCCATCGGGCAGAACACCAAGGCCATCGAGGGGAGCACCTCGACGATCGCGACCAACACGAAAGCCGTGGCGGACTCGACGAGCGCGACCGGCACGCTCATTCCGGCGCTTCAGGGCGTCACCGCCCTGGAGGGCCCGATGCGGTCGGTGGCCGCACTGGACCCGACGCTCAAAAGCGTCGCGGACCTCAGCGGCCCGATGGCCCGCGTCGCCGCGCTTGGCGGGAGCCTTCAAGCAGTCGGCGGGCTGGAACAGCCGCTGACGAAACTCGGCGCCATCGGTCCCAGCCTGGACGCGGCCGCCGCACTGTCGAGTCCGATGACGCAAGTGGCCGCAATGCGGTCGAGCCTCGACGCGGTCGCCGCGCTTCAGCCGTCGCTCATCCAGGTCGCGTCGCTCGACCGGCAGCTGGCGTCGGTCGCCGATCTCAAGTCCGCGATGACCACGCTTGCCGCGCTGAAGGAACCGATGGAGCGTGTCGCTGCTCTTCAGGAACCCATGACCCGTGTTGCCGCGCTGGGATCGGTTTTCGAAAGCCCGGGACGGCTGATCGTGCTTGGGCTGCTCGCGCTGCTCTTCTGGGGTGGCTTCACGTTTGCCGCTGTCAGGCTGGCGATCATCAGCGCCGCGCGCGCCGTCCGCGGCAACGGATAACCCGCCAATGCGTCGAATCTCGCTTGCGCTCGCTCTGGCCTCGGCGATCTCACTCTCGGTGCCGTCGGCCGCGGCCGCGCAGAACGTCGGCATCAGATTGCTGCACGACGGCGACTGCAAGGTGACCGTGGACTGGCCCGCCAACACCGATGTGAGCGCATTTCGTCTGCTGATCAACGGCCAGCCGGCCACCCGGGTCGTTCTCGAGAAGAACGCGCCGTTCACCGTGGAGCTGGCCGAGCCGGTGCGCGAGCGGGACAACGTCACGGCCGCAACGGCCGCCGTTCAATACGACGCCGAGGTCCACGGGCTGCCGCCTGGTGTCGAGCCGATCGAGTCCTGCGGGAAAGCCAAGGCCAAAGACGACGAGCGATCGGTCTTCGAAGCGTCAGGATTTCTGGGCAGCGTGTTCGACAACTTCGCCCCGAATGTGTCCGGCGGTTACAAGGACCCGGTCGCCACCGCCGAGGCAACCGTCGTCAAGTCGCGGTGGACAGCCGGCGTCGCCGCGCAATACCGGCTGTTCGGCAAGCCAGGCGACACGTACCAGCTCTGGCTCGTCAGCTACACGCTGCACGGCGTGCGGACCAGCGACGTCGACTGCAGTGTGCAGACTCCACCGCCGGTCTGCAGCAAGACCGCGACGACGAGCGACAAATTCCTGTACGTCGTCGAGCACGCATCGACGCTCGAAGCCCACATCGATGCGCGCTTCGAGTTTGCGACGCTGCAGAAGGATTCCGAACTGCCGATCAAAGTGTTCGCCGCCGCGCGCTTTGGCTTCCTCGATCTCAGTGAGGCGCCGCAGGTCTACAACAGCAACGCGCTTGGCGTCGGCATCCTCGCGCCGAAGGGTGTCTTCCGCAACAGCCTCGCGCAGGTCGCATGGGGGCTCAGCGAGCAGTTCGGGAGCGATCCGAGCTGGAACCGGCTCAAGGTCAACGGGCTGCTCGCCTTTGATCTGATGCCGAGCCTGAGGGATCGGCTCGAGTTCTGGAAACGCCTGGGCGGATCCACGCGCTTCTTCGTGGAAATCTCCATCGATCGCAATCTGCATCAGGGACCGGATGCCGTGCAGACCTACGTCGGGCTGCTGTTCGACCTCCGCCAGGCGTTCGTGGGATTCCGTTGATGACCGTGTCGCGAGCGCGATCGATCATCGTGCCGCTGACGGTCGTGGCTGTGGCGGCCCTCGTCGTCGTGCCGCGTGCCACGAACAGATGCGGTTCGTGTCTGCAGGCCAGGTACTGGACCGTCCCCGCGGACGACTACAAACAATCAGGTCCGCCGGTTTTTCCGGAAAGCGCCAAAGTTCAGTCGCGCGGCGATCTGGGCGTGGCATTCTCGGGCGGCGGCACCCGATCCGCGTCAGCGTCGCTTGGTCAGCTTCGTGGCCTGCAGCGGAACGGGTGGTTGAAGCAGCCGGTCCGCTACATCTCCGCCGTCTCCGGCGGCGGTTGGGCGGCCGTGCCCTATACCTATTCAAAGCTGCTGGACGACGCGCTGCTGGGCACGCCCACGGAGCCGGCGACGCTCGATCGCCAGACGGTCATCAGTACCGCCAACGGGGCGATGGCGTCGGCGATCGCGTCGTCGTCGCTCGCGGCCGGAAGCATCCAGGAAGCCGCCGGCATCCTGGCGAAGCAATCCAACTCGAAGCACGTCGAGGACCTGGTGGCCCACGTCCTCCAGATTGCGGGCCACGCGCGGCGCGAGCCGCAGCGGGTCAGCAAGACCTACGCGCGCCTGCTCGGCAGCCTGTTCATCGATCCTCTCGTGGAGGCGGGCGGCACGAGTGCGAGCACACGACTCTTTTCCTGGGACGCGGACACCGTCGCGGAGATGAACTCGCTGAACGCCGGCCAGCTGCCGGGCGACATCGTGACGTCCGCCCAGGATCGGCCGTACTTGATCGTCAGCGGCACGATGATCTCCGCGCGCCGCGACTACGGCTATCCGCTGCTCATGCCCGTGGAGTACACGCCGCTCTACACCGGCGTGCGGCAGGCGTTCGGTGGCCGCTTCGGGGGGTCGTACGTGTGGTCGTGGGCGTACGACACGCGCGAAGTCGGCGACGTCACGAACGATCTGCTTCGCGTGCGCCGCGATACGGATCGGACATTCACACTGGCGGACGTGATCGCGAGCACCGGCGCCGCGCCTCAGCTGCTGCTGATGATCGGCGAAGGGTTCCCCGCGGCGGTCAAGAGCCTCGTCCAGAGCTTCGCGGAGTATTTTCCCTACTTCACGCACTTCGCGGTCAGGAGTGGCGCGCCAGTGCTGCTGACGCAGGAACTGGCGCACGGGGACGGCGGCTTCGGCGACAACCTCGGGGTGCTGCCCCTGCTCGCGCGGCAGGTCCACAACATCCTCGTGTTCGTCAACACCAGCACGCACGACTTCGAAGCCAACGACGACGTGAAGGCGCTGTTCTTCCCCGTGGGCCCGCCCGACGGCAGCGGCGACAAGACGCACAACGAAGCGTTCGAGCCCGGCGACTACGACCGGCTGCTGAAGGGCCTCCAGATGCAGAAACGGGAGGGCAAGCCTCTCGTCTACTGCGATCAGAATCGCAACGTGCGGGCGAACGCGCATTTCAACGTGCGCGCCTACAGTGGTCTGAACGTCTGCTGGTTCTACAACGCGCCAGCGCCCGAGTGGGAGTCGCGGCTCAACGATCAGGTCCGGGCGCTCGTGACGGGGCGCGACCAGACCGACGACGGCAAGAATTTCGAGGGCTTCCCGTGGTTCAGCACCTTCGAGCAGAACAAGCCGCACGTCATCGAGCTGACGAAGGCGCAGGTCAACCTGCTGTCCAGCCTCACGGAATGGATCGTGAGCAACAACGACACGGTCCGGACCGTGCGCGGGGCGCTGAGCGTTACGCTTCCGGCGCCGGCAACTCGTTGAAGAGCGCCTCGACGTCGAGCGCGTTCACCTGCGTGCCGATGTGCTCCCCCAGCTTGCGATAGCTCTCCCACTGCGCTTCGTCGAAGAACTGATCGCTCGTCGTCTCCTGCGGAAATGTCGGATGCGACGCCGCGTACTGAAGGACGTCCAGCGGCTCGTCGCCCGTCAGCGTCGGTTTCACGACGATGAGCAGCGAGTGGGCGCGCCCCGGTCCCTCGCGGATCGCCAGGTGTCCATCGTCCGGATAAATGACATGCGCGGCCGTCACGTGGTGGCGGCTGAACGCGGGTCCATCGTGCTCGGATCGCTTTGGACGCAGATCGTCTCCCGCGCCGAAGAGTGGGAGCGGCGGATCCAGTAGTCGAATCTCGGCGCCGAAGTCGAGCCGCGCTTTGCGAACGAGGTTGGCCAGGTCCTCGAACTGGTACGCGGGATCCGCGCCGTCATCGCAGATGACGATGATTGGCACGCGGCGCCGCAACAATTCGTAGCACGCGGTGTTCTCGAAGTGCCCGCCATCGCTCAGAAACCACAGCCGCTGGTGCGGGCCGGGAAACTGGCCGATGAACTCGTGGAGCAACGCACTCTGGACAGGAAAGATCCTGGCAATGTAGCGCTGAACCCGTGCGCTCAGCTTGGGCTGCGTGCCGCCTTGCTTGGCGGGGTGCACACCGCTGTCCCACCAGTAGCCGAGCCGAACGTTCGCGAGGCCGAGGAGCAGGCTGAGCGCCAGGCTCGTTTGAGCACCCATGCCGGGGGCGACGGCCGCGCCCGAGATGGATGTCCACTGCGAAAGCGAGAGGCGCCTGGGAAATGCCGGATCGCCCTTCCAGACGCGGAACGTCTGTTCCGATGCCCGTAGCGCGGCCGAGGGCTCGATCTCTTCGAGCCGCGACGTCTCACCTTCGTGTTTCCACATCGCGTGTTGCGTGACGCCGACGCTCACGCCTGACGGTCCGACGGCCAGCGCCAGTCCCTTGCGATCGCGATCTTCGATCTGCGACTGACCGCCCACCGTCTCGTTCAGCGTGACGTTGATGAGATGCAGCGGGCCGCCCTGTTCATGCGGCCGGTACTTGTCGATGGCGAGGTCGTCGCCTGGAACTTCCTCGGTGAGGTTGACTCCCGCTCCCTTCTGCCGTTCGCGGTTCGAGGCGCCGATATAGGTGCGCGACAGCCGCGCCGAATAGAACTGACTGAGAGATGACAGATTGACGAACGGCAGCGAGAGCCCGAAGAAGAACGACACGACGAAAAGGACGATCGTCGCAGCCACCGTCGCAGCGCCGTCGAAGCGCGGGAGGGCCGGCGGTCTGCAGGAAATCGAGACGTCCGCCCCCGACGACCCATCGGCCTGCAGCGACTGAAGAACAGGCTGGCACGCCTGGTCCTCGATCGGCCGCAGCCAGTGCCTGGCGACGCCGTGACTGACTGCCGAGAGCGACGTGAAGAGCACGAGCAAGGCCACAACCGCGGCCACTCCGGCAACGATGCTGACGGGAAGCCGGACCCGCCGGCTCCGCCGTCCCGTGTCGAGAAACTTCGGCAGCGCCTGGGCGCCACCGACGAGCGAGACGATCGCCGTCAGGACAGTGCCGACGGTCTTCTGCTGAAATGCGCCGCCCCACGCGAGCACGTACACCGACTGGCCGAGCGTGTCGATCACCGCAAGCAGCGCAATCGCGACCGAGACGACGAGGCTGGCCGTCATCCACCGTGAAAGCCGGTTTCGGTAGCCGCGATCACCAGACGGATCGTCCTCGCTCGATCGAACCACCATGCTCAACGCGACCGCGACGATGAGCGTTTCGCTGGCGACGACCGCGAGCAGGCCGATCGCCGAGCGATAGACCGACGCGCCGCCGAACACCGCGTCGGCAATTGCAGCCCCGGCGACCACCGTCGTCGTAGCCCACACCCACTGGTGTTCCAGGTTCTTCGACCACCGGCCCAGCCAGTACGCCCACCCCAATGGCACGACAACGAAGGTGAACACGATGGCCGCCGGGAAGATGTATGCGCTCCAGTAGATGGCAAAGCGAGGCGCAGCGACTGACACGGCCTCCGCCACCAACCGCCCTACGGGTGTGCCTTCTGCGTACCGCTCGAGCAGACTTCGCGCGCCGATACGACTGAGATGGGCGGTCGTCAGCATCGTCAGGACGGCGGTGCTCATGACGACGGTGACGGCCGTCCAGTTGCGGAGGACGACCGAGGCGGCGAGCAGCGAATCGCCGCTCCCGTTGGGCGCAAGGTAGCGACCGTTTTCGCGCAGCCACTGGACTGGCCGGGAGAACGAATCGTTCAGCCGGGCTTCGGCTTCTCCTCGCGCCTTTTGCCGCGTGAACAGCGCACCGAGGAATGCGCCGAAGTATCCGCCGCCCGACACCGTCGACATGACGTCGACGCGGCGGAGCAGGCCCGGCTTCTTGTGGTCGCCGATCAACTGCGCAAGGCTCTGGCAGAAACCGAGAACGAACGTCGCGCTGCGGATTCCGCCGCCCGAGAACGCCACCCCGACGACCGGCTGCGTGTCGTCCACGTCGGCCGCGAGGCGGCGTTGCCTGATGAGCTCGCGCTCAGCATCGCGGAGCGCCTTCGGATATTGCCGCTCGTACCACGCGTTCGATGTCATCGGCACCGGATGCTGATCGCTCGGATCACTCGGGCGTCCACTTCAGGTAGTTGACGTTGCCAACGTACCCGATCGCTCCGGCCGTGTCGAACACGATCCGCAACCGATGAGCTCCAGCCGTCAGCGAAATGCCGCTTCTCGTGACGGTCTGCCAGATCTGCCAGCCGCCGGTGTTGGGCATGGCCAGCGTGCCGGTCACGTTGACGCCATCTACTTCGACGTGGAACGTTCCGTCACCGGTCAGCGACGCGGCGCGCACCTGCAGCGTGTACGTTCCCGTCGCGTTGACGGCCACCGAGTACACCAGCCACTCCCCGGGCGTCGAGTACCCGATCGAGTAGCCGCCACCGACATCCTGCGTGTTCTCGATGTCCACGTCGGTTTGCCGGTATTGCCCTCCCTGGTTGCCTGGCTTCGAGTCGTGGTAGGCGACGCCTTCGCCACCGTCGTCGAAATTCTCGGCTTCGATCTGGCCGGGGATGACGGCGGGCACGCCGCCAAACGGCGTCGGGATTCGTGGCCGCCGCCACGTGAACGGTAATCGGCGCCGCGACGACGCTTGCGCCGCCGTTGTCGATCGCGCGCACCGTGATCACGTAGTCGCCGACCGGCACGAGGCTCCATGTCAGCGTGTACGGCGCGGTGGTGTCGATCCCGAGGAGCGTGCTCCCGGCGTAGAACGCCACCTGCGTGATCGTGCCGTCCGGATCGCTGGCGGCGGCGGTGAAGTTCAACGTTGCCGGCGGCGTGAAGCTCGCGCCATCACCAGGCGAGACGAGTTGAACGGTCGGCGGAACATTGCCGGCAACCGACGCGGTCCAGCGCATCGAGTTGAAGTTGCCCATCCAGCCGGTCGTGCCGTTCGAGTCGAAAACCACTTTCAACACGTGAAGGCCGGCGGTCAGCGGGATGCCATCCAGCGCGAGCGACCGCCACGTCTGCCAGCCGCCGCTCCCCGGCACAATCAGCGCCCCCGTGGCGTCGGCACCGTCAACCTCGATGTGGAAGATGCCGCCAGTGCCGGTGGTCGCAACGCGAGCCTCCATCTTGTAGCTGCCCGTCGCCCCGACCGACACGGTGTACTTCAGCCACTCGCCCGCTGAATTCCACCCGAGCGATACCCGCCGCCGACGTCCGATGTCGTCTCGATATCGACGTTCGTCTGCCGATACTGCCCACCGGTGTTCCCCGATGTCAGATCGTGATAGGCGATGCCCTCGCCGCCATCGTCGAAGTTCTCGAATTCGATGAGGCCGGGAATCGCCGCCGGCTGTCCGCCAAACGGCGTGGACGCTGGCGGTGCAACGACTTGAACGACGATCGGGACCGAAGTTTTCGTCGCGCCGAGGTTGTCGGTCGCGACTGCCGTCAGCGTGTAGCTGCCCGGCGCGACATTGGTCCACGAGACGGAGAACGGCGCCGTCGTGTCGCTGCCGATCAGCGTCTGGCCCGAATAGAACGCGACCTGCGCGACGGTGCCGTCGGGGTCGCTCGCTGACGCGGCGACGGCAATCGTCGCGGGCGCGGTGTAGTTCGCACCGTTTGCGGGCGACGTCAGCTGCACCGACGGCGGCGAGTTGACGCCAGGCGCGCCGAACGCGAAGTAATTGAAGTTGCCGACCCAGCCGGACGGCCCCTTCGAGTCCATGACCACGCGCATCATGTGCCCGCCGGCCATCAGCGAGACGTTCGGGACGGTGATCGTCTGCCAGACCGACCACGCGGTCGTGTCCGGGATCGCGACCGCGCCCGTGACGTCGACGCCGTCCACCTCGATGTGGAACGTGCCGCCCGCTCCGAGCGACGACACGCGCGCGTCCACGTTGTACTGCGCAGTAGCGAACACCGAGATCGTGTACGCGAGCCATTCGCCCGGTTGGACGTAACCGAGCGAGTATCCCCCGCCGCTGTCAGAGGTCGCCTGGATGTCCACGTCGGTCTGGCGATACTGTCCGCCGGCGTTGCCCGGCGTCATGTCGTGGTAGCCCACGCCTTCTCCGCCGTCGTTGAAATTCTCGGCTTGAATGACGCCGGGAACGTTGAACGGGGATCCGCCGAACGGCACCGAGCCGGCGCCGGGCAGGACGTGCGCCGCCACTGACGTCGATGTCGCCGTGGCGCCTTCGTTGTCCGTGGCCACCGCCGTGATTGCGTAGTTCCCGACCGGCGCGTTGGTCCAGGTCAACTCGTACGGCGCGACGCTGTCGATCCCAATCAGGGCGGTGCCCGCGTAGAACGATACGCTCGCGATGCTGCCGTCCGCGTCAGCGGCCAACGCGCCGACGACGATGGGCGACTCGGACGTCGTGGTAACTTCACCAGACGGGTTCGTGAGACTCACGGACGGCGCGAGATTGCCCGAGCGTCCGCACCCGTCGATGGCCCGCGCGACGTTGAGGCGGCCGCCCGTGATCGTTTTGCCGGCGAGCGCGGGATCCGGATCGACGCTCGTCAGGATCAGGTTCTTCAGCGCGGGCGTGTTGAGCGTGCAGCGCGAGAGGAGCAGCGCGGCCACGCCAGACACGTGCGGCGTCGCCATCGACGTGCCGCTGAACGAGTCGTACGTCCCGCCGGTGACGGTCGACAGGATGCCGACACCCGGTGCGCCGAGGTGCACGGACGTCGCGCCCCAGTTCGAGAAGCTCGCGAGCGCGTCCTGATTGTCGGTCGCGGCCACCGCGACGATGTTGGGAACCGCGTAGCTCGCGGGATAGGTCGGCGTGGCGTCGTTATCCGACGCGCTGTTGCCGGCGGCGGCCACGAAGAGAATGTCGCTCTGGTTGACGCGTGTGATTTCGTCCAGCAGCGCCTGCGAGAACCCCCCGCCCGCCCAGCTGTTCGAGAGCACGCGTACATTTGCGCCGCCGCCCGGGAACGCCGCCTTCGCCTGAACCGCGAACTCGATCGCGTTGATCGCATCGGTCAGCGAACCGGTTCCGCTCGCGCTCAGGAACTTGAGGCCCATGAGGCTCGCGTACCAGTTGATGCCGGTGACGCCGATGCCGTTGTCGGCGCTCGCGCCGATCGTGCCGCTGACGTGCGTTCCGTGGAAGTGATCGTCGAACGGATCGCAGGTCTTCGAGATCGCATTGAATCCGTGCGTGCCCGCCGCACATGTGATCGCCCGTCCGGCGATCGTCACCGTGAAGCTCGCAGGCGCCGACCAGGCGTTCGCGGCGAGATCCGGGTGTGAGTAGTCGATACCCGTATCCACGATTCCGACGACCGCGTTGCGCGAACCGATCGCTTTGTCCCAGGCCGGCACCGCGTGGATGTCGGCGCCTGGAATGCCGGCGATGCCCTTGACGATTTGCCCGAGGTTTCGAAGTCCCCACAGCTCGGGGAACCGTGGATCGTTCGGCTCGCGCACTGCATAAAGAATGTAGTTGGGTTCGGCGTACTGGACGTCGCTGCGCCCCGACAGCAGGGAGATCAGCGCCGCCACGTTGCGGCTACGGGACCGCGCGTGCCACAGACGTCCCGCGCCGACGAGCGAGTCGCTCTCTGCGTCGACCGCGGCGCGCAGACGCGCAGGGTCCGCGTTCGGGCGCAGTGCCACCAGCACCTCGCCGGCCACAACGGGCCGCCCGCGAAACAGCTCGACGGAGGCGCGGCCCATCGGACCGGGGGCCTGTGCCGGGGTCGTCGTCGGATTGATCGTAGCCAGCAGTGTCGCGACCCCGAGGGCGGCACCGAGGGCTGCACCGGAACGAGGTCCGCGTGTAGTCATGAGACCGGAATGTAGAGCCGCTCACGGGGCGAGACAAGACCGCGACGAGAAAACTGTGAAAGGACCGAAAAACGCCTACCAGGCGTTGCGGACCGCGACCCGGGGGGGCACGAGCGTCAGGGCAGGAGCTCTGGCTTCGAGCGCAGGCGGCCCCTCGGCTGCCCACGCGAGATCGTCGAGATCGAGCGGTTCCTTGAATGCGCAGGCACCGAGGTATCGCGGCGACCCGTTCAGGGCCGTAATCTGGCACCGGACGACTCGAAATGGGACGACGGCCTCGCCGGCGCTGCTGACGAGTTCGAGCAGCGCTTCAGAGTCGGGCTGCAGGCGGGCGTCCGTTTCGAGGAGCGCACCGCCCGCCGACACGTCGAGGAGCGCGACGTTCGGACCGAACTTGATTCGCGCGGATCGCAGGCCCGGAAGCTCGCTGGCGGCAAAACGGCGGTACTGACGCCGATCGCTGGCGGACGTCTGGCTCAACTTCTTCAGCAGCCGGCTCGTCGCGTCCGCGAGCTCGAGGTCTTGCGCATCCGGCACGGGTTGATCGTTGAGGCCTTCCAGAAGGTGCAGGAGCGACGGAGACGCCTCGACGCGTCCGGCGCTGGCGTCGAACGACATCGTGACCGGTTCGATCAGTCTCGCCTCCGCAGAATCCGGAGTCTCATCGAGACTCATATCGAGCACAGCGACGGATACCGTCTGCACATCGGTCGCGGCGTCCATTGCCGGCGCGACATGCTCGTGAACGGCAGCCTCATGGCGATCGTTTGCCGGAACGTTGTGCGCTTTTCGCTCGCGCGCCCGTTCGAGGGCCCAGTGGACTCGCTCGGCGAATGCGCTCGACTCCGCCGACGTCGCCTGGGTCGCCGCGGCGCGCCGCGAGGTCCACCGACGCCACCCTTGCGGTGTGACGATCAACCGTTCGTCTCGCGATGGCAGCACCGGAGTGATCAGTGATTCGACATGCGAGGCGTGCGGCAGCGATCGCAAGGCCTCGAGGAGGGCATTCTCCTGGCCTGGCGACACCAGCGCGGGCAAAAGCACGAGATCGGGTGTAGACGTGCGCAGCGCATGCAGGGCCTGTTCGATCGACGTCGCGACTGTAAGCCGTGCACCAACAAGGTTACAGACAACGTGGCGGATCGCTTCGGCCTGCGTGGCGTCCGATTCGAAAGCCAGGACGTTCATGAGGGGATCGCGTGCTACCGTAGCAAAGCCCCCGCCAGGAGCATTCTTCCGCAGGGGCTTTTCTTCCACCAGTCGGTGCAAGGATTTACGACCGCAGGGTAAACTGCCTGAGCGTATTGGGCGTTTTTCGATGTTCAAGCTCGAGACACCCTGCACCGTTCTGTTACTCGCGTCGTCAGCAGAAATGCGTCCCAGTCATGTCGTGGCAGTCCATTTGCAGTTTCATGAAGGACCCGGGGAGATACGATTTCGTGATCACACCAGGAGCGCGGGGATTCAGCCCGAGAGCGGGAGGCCTCAGCCGAGGAGCGCGAGGCCTCAGCCGAGGAGCGCGAGGCTTCAGCCGAGCGGCATCATCAGCGCGGCGCGCATTCGCCGCGCTCGTGCTGGCGCTTCTCGCCGCGCCCGTCGAATCCGCGCCGGCGCGCCCAGCGCCCGGGCTTTCGGCCCCGAGCGGTACCATCGTCACCGTTTCGAGCGAACCGCAACTGCTCGCCGCCGTCGCCCAGCTGCAGTCGAACACGACGATCCTGATCGCGCCTGGCTCCTACACGCTGACCAGCACGCTCTACATCAACGGCACCTTTTCGAACATCGCCATCCGGGGCTCGTCGGGCAACGCAGACGATGTCGTGCTGCGAGGGCCGGGGATGACCAACGCGTCGTACGGGAATGTACCGTTCGGCATCTGGACGGGTGGCAATGTGCAGAACGTCCTCATCGCCAACCTGACGATCAGGGATCTCTACTACCACCCCATCATCTTCAACGGAGGCACGCAGTCGCCTCGCGTCTACAACGTACGGCTCGTCAACGCCGGACAGCAGTTCATCAAATCGAATCCGGATGGCGCAGGCGGCGGCGTGAACAACGGGCTCGTCGAATACGCGGTGATCGAGTATGACTCGACCAGCCGCGACGACTACACCAACGGCGTCGACGTGCATACGGGACAGAACTGGATCATCCGTCACTCGCTGTTTCGAAACATTCGCGCGCCACAAGGCCAGCTGGCCGGTCCCGCCGTTCTGATGTGGAACGGGTCGTCGAACTCCATCGTCGAAGCGAACACGTTCATCGACTGCCAGCGCGAGATCGCGCTCGGCCTGATCGACCGCCAATCACCGCACGACCACACGGGTGGGATCGTTCGCAACAACTTCATCTATCGGCGTTCCGCCGTGGCAGGAGACGTGGCCATCGGCGTGTTCGACTCGCCCGGGGCCCAGGTTCTGCACAACACGGTGCTCATGGCGGGCGGCGGCTATCCGAACGCGGTTGAGTACCGCTTCGTCGGATCGGCATCGGTGCTGATCGCCAACAACCTGCTCGATTCCACCATTCAGGCTCGCGACGGCGCGGCGGCGATGGCGGTCGGCAACTGCACGCAGGCCTCGCCCGCCCTGTTCGTGAACGCGGCGGGCGGCGACCTTCACCTCGCGCCGACGGCGACCGTGGCGATCGACAAAGTGATGGTCCGCACCAACGCGTCGACCGACTGGGACGGCCAGGCGAGACCGATCGGCATGTCGGCGGACATCGGCGCAGACGAATATTCCTCCCCGACCACGCCCACCGCTCCAGTCAGCATCCGCATCGTCGGCCTCTGATCCCGCGCGCCCAGCTGAGGTGCCGCTCGTCCTGGCGGACTAGAATGGCGGGATGGCGCCCGCAACTCTTGCTGTCCTTGGCGGTACCGGTCGTCAGGGGCGAGGCATTGCGCTGCGATTCGCGCACGCGGGCTTCACGGTCGTCATCGGATCGCGCGATCCACAGCGGGCCGCCGACGCCGTGGCCACATGGCCTGGCCAGCTGCCCTCGATCTCCACGGCCGGCTACCGTGACGCCATCGCCCGCGCCAGCGTCGTCTTTCTCGCCGTCCCGTTCGACGCGCTGGGCGAGCTGCTGACCGACAATCGCGATGCGTTCAATTCGAAGTCGCTGGTGGTGGACGTCACGGTGCCGCTCGTATTCACGGGCGGACCTGTCCGGCTGGCGGCGATTCCGGACGGATCCGCGGCTGAATACGTCAAGGCGCGCCTTGCGCCGGAGGTGCGTGTGGGCGTTGCGTTCAAAACGCTGCCGGCGCGCCTCCTGGGCAACATCGACCAGCCGCTCGACTGCGACGAATTCATCGCCGGCGACTCAGCCGAATCACGCGACGAGGTCGCGGCGCTCGTTCAACACGTCAAGGGACTGCGGGCCGTCGATGTGGGTCCGCTGTCGAACGGGCGCTCCATCGAGCACCTCGCGTTCCTGGCGATCGGCATCAACCGGCGCTACAAGGTTCCCGCGGCCCGATTTCAGGTCGTCGGGCTCTAGCATCTCTGCACGACACACACGACTACAGGAGACAAACGTCATGGCCGCAATGATCCCCAGCACCCACGCCGACCTCTTCAACAAAGCCGCCTTCGCCAGCCTCGCGACGCTGAACGCGGACGGCACTCCGCAGGTGACGCCCGTCTGGATCGACTGGGACGGAAAGAACCTGCTCGTGAATACGGCGCAGGGCCGGGTCAAGGACCGCAACCTCCGAAAGAATCCGAACGTCGCGATTTCGATCATGGATCCCGACAATCCGTACCGCTATCTGGCCGTTCAAGGGCGCGTCACCAACGTGACGACCAGCGGCGCGGACGCCCACATCGACAAGATGGCCAAGAAATACATGGGCAAGGACGCCTATCCGTTTCGCACTCCCACCGAAGTTCGCGTGCTCTTCACCATCGAGCCGGAAAAAGTTCATTCGACCTAGTAGTGACGACAGAGCTTCGCATCTTCGCCGTGCCCGGGATTCGCGAAGCGACCGCAGGCGACGAGCCAGGCGCGCTCGTCGCCGATGCGATCGAGCGCGCAGGACTGACGCTCGCTGACGACGACGTCCTCGTGATCGCGCAGAAACTGGTGTCGAAGGCGGAAGGGGCGATCGTCGTGCTGGACGACGTTCAGCCGTCGGCACGGGCGCTCGAGTGGGCCGGCGCGCACGGCAAGGACGCGGCGGTGACCGAGGTGGTGCTGCGCGAATCGCGACGAATCGTCCGGATGGAGCGCGGCGTGATCATCGCCGAAACGCATCACGGGTTCATCTGCGCGAACGCCGGTGTCGACTCGTCGAACGTGGAGCCGGGCCGCGTGACGGTCCTTCCACGCGACCCCGACGCCTCGGCGCGGCGGGCGCGCGACATCATCCAGACGCGCTTCGCGCGTCGAGTGGCCACGATCGTGGCGGACACCTTCGGCCGGCCCTGGCGCGAGGGCGTCGTCAACGTCGCGCTGGGCGTCGCAGGCCTGCGCCCGCTCGACGATCTGCGCGGCAGGACCGACCGTCACGGACGCGCACTGCACTCGACGATTGTGGCCGTGGCCGACGAGATTGCGAGCGCGGCGGAGCTCGTGACCGGGAAAACCAGCGGACTGCCCGCAGCGGTCGTCCGCGGCGCGGGCGAATGGATGGGCGACGGCCTCGGCTCGGCGCTGCGGCGTCCGGCCGCGATGGACATGTTCCGATGACCCCGGCGGCAGGGAATCGACGGATCGTCGCGGGCGCGGTCACCCTCGCGATGCTGGCGGCGATCGCCTGGAGGATCCCACTCGATCGGATTGCAACCGCACTCCGGAACGCCGACTACCTGCGATTCCTGGCGCTCATGGTGCCGAACACGATCTTCTACTTCTGCTGGGACACGCTCGTCCTGCAACGGGCGATCGCATGGTTCCACGGAGTGGTCCCGTATCGGGATCTCCTTCCCGTTCGGGCGGCGTCGTACGTGGTCGGATTCTTCAATACCAACGTTGGACGCGGGGCGCTGGCCGCGTACCTCTGGCGCCGCCTCGATGTGTCGTTTCTCGAGCTGGGCGGCACGGTGATCTTCCTGGTGATCACCGAGTACATCCAGCTCGTCATCTGGGCCATGCTCGGCGTCTTCGCCTTTCGATCGGAGATTACGTCCGGACTGTTGCCGATCGCCGGCGGCGTGGCGTTGCTGTGGCTGGCGTTCTTCGCCTACACACGGTTGGACATCACGCCCGGCGGTTTGTGGCGGTGGCTGCTCGCCCCGCGCGACTGGCGGATCCTTCGGACGTTCCGGCGCGCCGGCCTCGGAGCGTACGCCCGCATCGTCGTTCTTCGCTCGCCGATGTTCGTCGTGTCACTGGTGGCGCATTACTACGCGGCGCACGCGTTCGGCATCAGGATTCCGTTCGGCCAGCTGCTCACGTTTCTGCCGGTGATCTTCATGGTGGCCGCTCTTCCGGTGACCGTCGCGCATCTTGGAACGACGCAGGCTGCGTGGCTGTTCTTCTTCGGTCAGTACGCGAGCGCGCCGCAGCTGCTCGCGTTCAGCCTGGTTGCGCATCTCACCTTCACGGCAACTCGTGCCATCGTGGGCCTCGTCTGGTTGCCGGTGGCGTTCACGGATCTCGTCACAATGGCCCAACCTGCACCGCATCGGTTCCCGGCGGACCGCATCCACTCGTCGGGAGCGTGAAACGCCCCGGGGAGCACGTCGTTTGCTCTGATCAGTCCTCGAAGCGCGATCGGGCCGATTTGAACGATCTGGCCCGGAATCTGGTGCCAGAACCGTTAGTTTGGTATCAGGTTTCGTACCCGACTGCCCGTCCCAATCGCGCAGGAGGACGTCAGAATGACTCGTCATCTCGTCGCACTCGCCGCCGCGCTGTGTATCAGCGGATCGCAGGCGTTCGCACAGGACATCGTCATGACCGTCGGCGCGGGCTCGGCCGACGTGTATAAGGCGCCGACCACTGCCAGTCCGATCGTGGGCCACGCGTTGGGCGGAATGGTGCTCGACGTCTCCCGCGAGCTCGGCAGTTGGGTGAAGGTGACCTGGCCGGGCGCTCCCGACGGCGCCGGCTACGTGCACGTCAGCAAGGGTACGGTCGGACCGCGCAAGCCGGCTGACGTTGCGCGCGTTGGGGCCGCGGCACCGGCGCCGGCCCCGGCGCCTGTCGCGACCGCGCCCGCTCGCACCGAACCGACGACGACCACGAATCGGGCGGCGTTGACGCGCCCTGTCTACGTAACGCCTGCCATGCACATCGTCGGCCTGGGCGCCACGATGGGCGGCGCCACGATGGGCTTCGGCGCATCGGCGCGCGCCTGGTCGCGCAAGCGTATCGGCGCGCAGATCGACGTCTCGCACTACGCGATGAACGACGCGCTGGCAACCCAGCACGTCACGTCGCTCCAGTTCGAACCGAGCGTGCTGTTCTCCCTGCGCGACACGGTGACGGACTACGTGTGGCTGCGGCCGTACGTGGGATCCGGCATCAACATCGGACAACAGACGATGAGCAGCCCGACGGGCGTCGGCGCGTCGACGTCGGAAACGAAAATGGGCGGTCAGGTCTTCGGGGGTTCGGAGTTTACGTTCCCGAACCTCGAGCAACTCGCCGTCAGCGCCCAGGCGAGCTATCACTGGGTGCCGACATCGTTCACCGGAATGGATTTCGGCGGATTCGGCGTCTCCGTCGCCGCGCACTGGTATTTCAAGTAAGCGCCACGGCGCTCGGCTGAACTGATCGAGCCGTCCGGAGCACGAGGCGTTAGCCGAGCGTTCCGCGTCCTACGTCGCCGGCTTGTACCCCGGCCCAAACAACGGGCGCCCTGCATGGGCGCCCGTGTGTTGTCCGTCTCGAACCGTCACGACGCCATTGACGATAACCGTGTCGATGCCGACGGAATACTGATGCGGCTGCTCGTAAGTCGCGCGATCGGCGACCGTCGACGGGTCGAAGACCACGATGTCGGCGAAGTAACCTTCCTTCAGCGATCCGCGATCGGCGATATTCATCTGCGAAGCCGCAAGGCTCGTCATCTTCCTGATCGCTTCGGCCAGCGGCAGCACTTTCTCGTCTCGGACGTAGTGTCCGAGAATCCTCGGGAACGTCCCGTAGGAACGCGGGTGCGGCTGGCCGCGGCCGAGCTCGCCTTCGGGTTTGATCGCGGCAGAATCGGTCCCGACGCTCACCCACGGAAACCGCATCGCCGTCTTCACGTCGTCTTCCGACATCATGTGGTACAGCGCGCCGACGCGGCCGTCATTGTCGAGGAGCACGGTGAACAGCGTCTCCCAGTTGTCGGCGCCGCGCTCTTTGGCAATCTGTGAGAGACGCTTCCCGACGATCGACTGATCCTTCTCGGGCGGCACGGACGCGATCTGGACGCCGTCGAACGTCGATCCCGCGAGCAGGTTCTCGACCTCGGTGTTGGCCTCGATGTCGTGCTTCATCTTGGCGCGCAGTGTCGGATCGCGCAGGCGCTCGAGCATCTTCTCGCGTCCGCCTTCCTGCGCCCAGCCGGGCAGCGTCGCCGGCAGACCGGTTCCGCCCGCGGTGTACGGGTACTGACATGCCGTCACGTTCAAGCCTTTCGCCCGGGCCTCCTCGATCAACTGACGGAGCTCCGCCATCTGACCCCAGTTCGCCTTCGCGGCAATCTTGAGGTGATAGATGACGACGGGCAGCTGCGCCTGTGCGCCGATCTGGATGGCTTCACCGATCGCCTCCTTCACGTGAAAGCTCTCGCCGCGCACGTGCGAGATGTAGACGCCGCCGTACTTCGACGCAATCTTCGCGAGCGATACGAGCTCGTCAGTTTTCGTGTACGACGCGGGCGGGTAGATGAGCGCGGTCGCGAACCCGAAGGCGCCCTGCCGCATCGCGCGGTCGAGAATCTCTTCCTCCTTCTGGAGTTCTTCCACGCTCGGCGCGCGATCGGCCATCCCCAGGGCTTGCTCCCGGAGCATCGCCACAGGCACGAACGAGCCGAGGTTGATCGATGTGCCCTTCCGCTCGAGCGCGCGCAGATATCCGTCCAAGCCCGTCCAGTCGAAGGTCAGACCGTACCGCTTGATCGACACGTCGTCGGCGGTCTCCTTCGTCCACAGACCAGGTGTGCTGCCCTCACCGATGATCTCGGTCGTAATTCCCTGACGGATGTGGCTCTCGCCGTTCCCGTCGGCGAGCAACGTCACGCCCGATTGGCCCTGCACGTCGATGAAACCCGGCGCCACCACACGACCAGTCGCATCGATCTCCGTTCGTCCGCTGCCCGTCACGTCGCCGATCGTCACGATCTTGTCGCCCGTGATCGCGACGTCCGCGCGGCGCGCCGCCGCGCCGGTGCCGTCCACAACGTCACCATGGCGAATCACCAGGTCGTACCTGGGCCCGCCACATCCGATGCAGGCGGACACGAACAACAACAACATCAACGCACGTGGTGTTTCGAGTCGGCGGGAGCTGGTCGTCATGGCGCCGGATGATACTTCACAAGTCACACTGGGTTCGCGGGGTTCAAGGGGTTCAAGAGGTTCGCGATGTACGCACGGATGTAAGATGCTGCTGCGCCCCCGCATGCATCCATTCCCGTACGAGCACGAGGTCTACGTCGGTCGCGACTCGACGGATGCGGCGCTCGTGGACAACCTCTTGAAAGCAGAGGGCATCGACACCGTCATCGCGCCACCGCAAGCCGGATCGAGAGTGCTCCGATCGGTTTACGTGCTCGACGCGGCGCAGCTGAAGCGGGCGCGGGCCATCGTCGCGAAGTACGCGAGCGGTGAGCCCCTGGCCGACCCACGCTCGGTCCGGTCGTGGCGATGTGTGACTTGCAACGAACTCGTCGAAGGGCAGTTCGACGTGTGCTGGAAATGCGGGAAAGCCAGATTGGCTCCCTGACGCATTGGAGGCCGCATGAACGACGCGCAGATCCTGGCGAAGGCGACGATCGCCGCCGCCATCATTTCGAGCCGAGGCATCGATCCCGAGGGCCTCGCATCGCAGAACAAGGACATCAGCAGCCATAAGCTCGCGCGACTGCGCGAGCTTACCGATCGTGTCTACCAGGCGCTGGTGGCAAATGACGCGAGCTGAAACGGTCTACTTCGCCATGGCGAGCGCGGTGGTCGCCCAACCCGTGGCCGCGGCAGACACCCACTGGTGGATGCCGTACGGGAAGCCGCTCTCGAAGTAGGCCTGAATCGGAACCGCACGCGATTCGACGAACCACGTGCCATCGTCGGCCTGCGTGCGCAGCAGGTACTCGACACCTTTCTTATAGGCGCGATCGGCAAGCGTCGCGGCCCCGCTCTCCCCGAGCGCGACGAGCGCCTGCCCGGTGGCGTAGGCGTCGCTCGTCATCCCTGGCGTCTGCGCCCACCCGCCGTCGTCGTGCTGGCCCGCGAGCAGTTCCTTCGCGGCCTGGTGAACGACCTCGGGCGATGCGTTCGTCCAATCGAGGCCGAGCAGGCGAAAGGCGCGCTCTTCGGTGTCATCGCCTGACGCCGACGTCAGCCACTTGCGTGCGCGATCGACGGCAGCTGCGAACTCGGCTTTCCTGCCCGGCGGCGCGTATGCCTGAAGCGCCCGCGTCGCAATCGCGGTGACTTCGATGTCGTTGGATTCAATCGGCGGTCGCAATGTCTGCATCGACCAGTGTCCATCGAGCGACTGCCGCCGGAGGAGCCATATCGCCTGCGCGTCGGTCGCCATGTCCGATGGCGCCTTCTCCGCCGCGAGCCCGAAGAGGAGATAGCTGATGGTGTCGGGCCCGCCGGCGATCCCGAGGTTCTGCACCGTCCGCTCCCGCCACGTCTCGAGGTAGGCAGTCACGACGCCCGGCTGCTTCCTCGCGATCGTCTCGTTGACCGCGTATCCGTGGGCGCGCGCCGTGGAGACGGCCATCGCCACGACGCTGTTGTGATGGCAGGAAACGCAGCCCGTCCGCTGGATGAACGCCACGTCGATGTCCTGGAGCAACGGAAGGCTTCGTTCGACCGCCGCTCGAATGGTGCTGGGCGTGGCCGATGTCACACCAACCGGCGTGGGCCTGGCGGAGCGACCGGGATCGTAGACGGGCGAGGTGGCCCCGGCACCCGGCGGCGGCGGACGCTTGGGCAACGGGCCCGATCCGGCGAGCCCCACGAGTTCAGCGCACCGGAAGCAGTTCGTTCGAACAAACGTGGCGAACGCACCGGATGGTCCCGTCGCGCTGACGCCGTACTCCAGCAACGTGTGGAACATGTCGGCGTCGCCGACGCGGGCGGCTTCGCGAAGGGGCGAGACATCATCCTGCTGCAGCGTCCACGGCTGGGCGCCGTAGTCGAGCAGCAGCCTCAACGCCGGCGCCGCCCCGACGGTGCCGCTGGCGATCGCAAGCGCCGAACGCCGTTCTTCCGATCGCGCATTGACGTCCGCCCCGGCATCGAGGAGCACCTGCATCTTCGGCGTGTCGGGCACGGACCACATGAGGGCTGTCGCTCCGGCGCTGTTTCGCGCGTTCGGATCGGCGCCCGCCCCAAGCAATCGCTTCACGAGCGAGGCGTCGTTATACAGCGCGGCGGCCATCAGCGGCGTCGAGCCGTGCGGACCACGTCGTGTCGCCGCGCCGGGATTCCTGCGCAGCAATTCGTCGATTCGAGGAGCCTGCCCGTCGCGGATGAAGGAGATCAGTTGCGTCGCGTCGGAGTCAACGGGAAACGCGGGCGCCTCGCCGGAAAGTTCATCGGGCCATTCGGCGCCCTCATCAATCCAGCGCTTGATGATTTCCACCTCCGCTTCGCCAAGCGGTCGGCCGGGCGGCATCTGCTGGCCGAAATTCGTGCCGATCAGGCGATGGTAGAGGCGACTTCCGTCGGCGTTGCCAGGTCCGATGTCGGTCTGTGTACCGCCACGAAGCGCGTCGGCGCGGCGATCCAGCCGCAAGCCGTTCATCTGGAGCTCGGGACCGTGACAGCTGATGCAGTGGGCGTTGAAGATCGGCTGGACGTCGCGTTGAAAATCGACTTTGCCTGGCGGTTGTCCGGCGTCGACGACGGCAATGACGGCGAACGGAAGGAACGCGGTCAGGAGGGCACGCACGCCTAGATTCTACGCTCGAATCCGCCCGGCCCGGACCGTAGTCCGGGACCCGGGCGATTCAGTGCGTGTGTCACACGCGTCCCGGCAGGAGCCAGGATAAATGACTGTCTTCAGTTTCGATTGTGCTCGCGCATCGACTAGCACGTACTCCTGATCGACGCGCGCCGCGGGCCCGGTGGTTCCGTCATGCGAACCTCCTCAATTTCGCCACGCTACATTGTAAAAATAGGCTTCCGAACCATGACTGTCAAGTCAGGTGTCAGAATTATCTCGCGCGTCGGACATCAGTAAGGGACGACTTGCACGCGGGCGCTTCTTCATTGCGGATCGCCCATTGCGGATTTCGGAGTCATGGGAGAATCCGCACTCCGAAATCCGGATTCCGAAATCTTCGCCTGACCCAGACGCTCGCCCAGACGGTTGACGCTCGCCTCTGCCAGCTGCACACCCCGGCGTTCGAGCTGGACGAGATCGTCGACCGGAAGGGCCGCCCGCATCAGTCCTTTGGCATCGTGGTACGACGGGAGGCCAAGCAGCACGTGGCCAATCTCGTGTGCCAGCACGCGCCCCAGCGCCCGGCCCAGTTCCCGCTCACGAAGCACAACCGCGCCATTCGTCGGTCGGTACTGGAGCAGTTCTTCGATCGCCTCGTAGTTGATGCGAATCGGACCGATCACCGTTCCGGTACGATCCAGTTCCGTGCGCCCCAGAATCGAAAACGAATTTGCCGGAATGTGCTCGGTCTTCGCGCTGGCGACGATCACATCGAGGTGCAACGCAGGGTCGACCGCCCGGTCGTCCCACTCGAGCTCGACGCCGTAGTCGTGCCAGATATCCGACGCTTCCTGTCTGGCAAAGGACTTGGTGATGCCGGACGACACCGAGCGATCGAACGAGGCGCCGATAGTCACGATGAACGCATTGCGCGGAGGTGCCTGGGGCGCGCCGGTTGAGGACATCACGACCGCGCCGAACATCGCGTAGACAAGAACCGCGAAAGACAACACCTCACACCCTCCAACTGGTTAAGGACAGAGCATCCAAAAGCCTTTCGAAAGGCGGCACAATCGAGAAGATGCAGTGAGCCCCATTCGGTGGCGACTGCGCATGATGGAGTGAGGTGAAAGAATGATGCGGCGTGGGATCGTATTCGTCTTCGTCCTCTGGTTTCCGGTATCAGTCTTCGCGCAGACCAGGAGCGCACCGCTTCACGACGCCGTCGAGCGGCAGGCGACGACACTCGCGAGGACTCAGACTCCAGAGCCACAATCGGCACCAGCGCCGACGCGCAGCTGGGTCGCCCAGCACCAAGTGCTGACTGGCGCGCTCATTGGACTCGGGGTTGGGATACCGATCGGCGTGGTCACCTGCAGGTATCCGACGGCGGAGGGCTCGTCCTGTTCCGACTACACGTTCCCGGGCAACGCGCGCATGCTCGGTGGCCTGACGATGGGCGCCCTCGGCGCCGGCATCGGCGCCGGCGTCGGCGCGTTGATCGCGGCGATCGACCGGTGACGGCCAGGGCGTGCATGGAGAGTCCTGAGCCGGTATCCTTATCCGCACAGGAGTCACCATGAAGTTTCGACAACTCATCGCCACGCTCTCGCTGATCTCGGTCATCGGCTTCGCAACCTCGCGTCCGGTCTGCGCGCAGGAAGCGACGTCGAAGGAAACGGCGGCGGCCGTCAAGGAGGCCTTCAGCGCGGACCTCGACGAGCTCCAAACGAAGTTCGTCGCGCTCGCCGAAGCGTTCCCGCAGGATAAGTACACCTGGCGTCCGATGGACGGTGTGCGATCAGTCTCCGAAGTGCTGATGCTCGCCGCGTTCGAGGGCTACGCGTTCATCCCGAACTCGTTCGGCGCCAAGCCCGCCGATCTTGGAAGCCGCGAGGAGATGGGCAAGCTCCGGACGCTGTCGGACAAGGCGCAGGTCATCGAGCATCTCAAGAAGGGCTTTGCGCACGCGAAGCAGCAGCTCGCCTCCGTTGACGCGGCCACGCTCACCGGGAAGCGCAAGGTGATGGGACAGGACTGGCCAGTGACCACGATCGCCATACGCATTGCCGGCGATCTGCACGAGCATCTCGGCCAGATGATCGCGTACGCGCGGATGAATCACATTGTTCCGCCGTGGAGCAAGTGATTCCGACCCCAATCCGCAATCCACAATTCGAATGTCGATCCGTTCACCCTCCGCTCGTATAGATGATGAAGCGCCGGCATGGTGCCGGCGTTCATCACAGGACCCTCCATGAAACAGTACTTGCTTGGCGTGTATCAACCCGACGGGCAGCCTCCCACGCCGCAGGCTCTGGAAAAAGTCATGCGCGACGTGTACGCCCTTCGTGAAGAAATGAAAGCGGCAGGCGCGTGGGTTTTCGCTGCAGGCCTGCACCCCGCGAGCACCGCGACGGTCGTCCGGATCAAAGACGACGAGACGCTGCTGACGGACGGTCCCTTCGCCGAAGGCAAGGAACACCTCGGCGGCTTCAGCATCATCAGGGCGGCGGACCTCGACGCCGCGCTCGATTGGGGCCGCAAGCTCGCGCGAGCGACGACGCTGCCCATCGAAGTCCGTCCGATCCAGGAGGATCGCGCGCATTGACGCTCACGGCGCCGACGCTGCCGACATCGGAGATCGAACGTGTCTTCCGTCAGGAGTACGGTCGCGCCGTGGCCGTGCTGGTCCGCGTCTTCGGCGATATCGACCTCGCTGAGGAAGCGGTCCAGGACGCGTTCACGTCAGCCATGGAACGCTGGCCGGCTTCGGGCCTCCCGCCGAGTCCGGCAGGCTGGATCATCACGACGGCCCGGAACCGCGCGATCGATCGGTTTCGCCACGAGTCGGCGCGTGACGATCGGCATGCAGAAGCGGCACGGCTGTTCTCGAGCGATGTCGTCATGCCGGTAGACATCGACGCCGACCCCTTCCCCGACGATCGCCTGCGCCTCATCTTCACCTGCTGCCACCCGGCGCTGAACCGGAGCGCGCAGGTCGCGCTGACGCTCCGGCTCCTCGCCGGACTGACGACAGCGGAGATCGCGCGCGCATTCCTGATCCCGGACGCGACGATGGCGCAGCGAATCGTTCGGGCGAAAGGCAAGATTCGCGATGCGCGAATTCCTTACAGAATTCCAGAGGCGAGCGACCTGGTCGAGCGCGTCACGGCGGTCCTGGCCGTCATCTATCTGCTTTTCAACGAGGGCTACACCGCAAGCGGCGGTGAACGTCTCATACGCGAGGACTTGTGTGCCGAAGCGATCCGCCTGGGACGCCTGCTGGCGGAGCTCATGCCGGATCAACCGGAAGCGATCGGCTTGCTGGCGCTGATGCTGCTCAGCGAATCACGGCGCCCGGCCCGCGTCGGCCCGCGCGGCGAGCTCGTGCGGCTCGTCGATCAGGATCGGGCACGATGGAATCGCGCGCTCATCGACGAAGGTCAGCGTCTCGTCCGGACCTGCCTCGAGTGGAACCGGCCAGGTCCGTACCAGATCCAAGCCGCCATCAACGCAGTTCACAGCGACGCGTCGGCGGCGGCGAGGACTGACTGGCGGCAAATCCTGCAGCTGTACGACCAGCTGCAAAGCATCGCGCCGAGTCCGATGGTCGCGCTCAACCGCGCTGTCGCAGTCGCGGAAGTCGCTGGTCCGCACGCCGCGCTCACCGTCGTCGACGGACTGGACTTCGATCGCTACTATCTCTTTCACGCAATCCGCGCCGACCTGCTCCGGCGCTCGGGACGGCCGTCGGAAGCTGCCTTGGCGTACGAAGCGGCGATCAGCCTGTGCGAGAACGCGGCCGAACGCGACTTCCTTGACAGCCGACGTCAGTCACTCGCCTGAATCCGCTTCGGCATGTCGTCCGCGAGCTGGCTGGCGCGGAACTCGACGATCCGGAAATCAGCGAGACCGTGCCTGCAGAATGGATCCGCGCTGATGATGGCTTCGACCTCGCCGCGATCTTTTCCGAGAGCGATAATGATGCCCCCCTCGCGAGGGATCTTCCGCCCCGAGACGAGGAAATGCCCCGAGGCGTAGTGCTTCCTCAGGAACTTCACGTGCGCGGTCATGTGCCTGTCGATCTCGGACAGATCCGCTTTGTAGATCAGTTCGATGACGAACATCGCCGCTACTGCGGTCGCTTGAACAATCCTCCGTAGACGGCCTTCGCGAGGATGTGTCCCTGAATCGCCTTCATGACGTTCACGCGCGACTCGAAGGCGTCGGTGGCGGGTTGCACGTCGAGCTTCGTGTCGAGCGCGTAGAGCTCGAACACGTAGTGATGGAGCGGTCCAGTCGCCGCGGCGCCGGGGCCGCGATAGACCTGGCCCGTCGCACTGAACTGGTACGCACCGTTCGGCAGTTGCGCGCCTTTCGGCTGGCCTTCGGGCAGACCGGTCGCCGTCGCGGGAATGTTCCACACCACCCAATGCGCCTGGTCGTCCGTCGTCTTGTTTCGCGCGACGTCCATGTCGTGCATGTGGAGGAAGAAGGACTGCGTCCCGGCGGGCGCGTTGGCCCATGTGATCGCCGGGGACGTTCCCTCGCCCGGCGCGGCGCCCTCCGCCGCCTGGCTGAACTTCACCGGAATCTGGCCGCCATCCGGGAATCCCGCGATCGACATCGTCATCGCAGGTCCTGCCGGCGGGGCGGCGCCTCGTTGTTGAGCGGTGATGGACATCGATGTCAGCAGGATGATGCTCGAAACAGCAAAACAATGCGCGGCCCGCATACGTCCCTCCTGGGCGATGACAGAACAGCCATGTGAGCGCCGGCAGCAGCCGGCGTCGCGGCATGATCGCACGGAACCGGCCCGGTGATAGCATCCGCCTCGATGAAGACCATTCTCATCCTGATGTTCACCGGCGCCTTCATCGGCGCCGTGCTCGCGTCGTTCGTGGTCCCGCCCTGGCTGGGGTGGTATACGTCGCCAGGCGGTCTTCCGCAGGGCGCGCAGGTGCAGGCCGTCGTTCAGATTCCGGAAGTCATTCGATACGCGACGACCAGTCTCATCCGCGGTCAGGCGATCGGGGCCGCCATCGGTGCAGTCACCGGCCTCGTGCTCGGCATCTCCCTCGGAATGAATCGTCGGCGTCAGACAAAGGCAGCAGCCTCGGCCCCGCCGATGTCGACCAACGCCGGCACCAAGTGACGCGACCGCGCGGGCTCGCGTCTATTCGTGCCGGCCGATCGCCGAGGCGTGCTTCGTGTCGCGCATCCCGACGTACACGAGCAGCGACGTCGCAATCACGGCTGTGAGGTAGTAATAGAACCACGTTTCGTGCCCGATCGACTTGAACCACAGCGCGATCGGTTCTGCCGTCCCGCCGAAGATCGACACCGTCACGGCGTACGGCAGGCCGACTCCGGTGGCGCGGACCTTCGTTGGAAACAGCTCCGCCTTGACGACGGCGTTGATCGATGTGTAGCCGGCGACAATGAGCCAGGCGGTGGCAATCAGGAGGAACGCGATGAACGCGCTTCGCGCCGCCTGCAGGCGGGTACAGGAGCGGAATCGTCCCGAGCGTACCGGTCACGCCGAACCAGATGAGTAGCGGCTTTCGTCCGATCCGATCGGAGAGCGCCCCGTACAGGGGCTGCAGACACAACGCGAACACCAGCGATCCGCCGGTCACCAGCGTCGTCTGGTTGTCGGTCAGGCCGACTGAGAGCCTGAGAAACTTCTGCATGTAGGTCGTGTACGTGTAGAACGCCGTCGTGCCTCCCATCGTCAGGCCGACGACGATCAGGACTTCGCGCGGATAGTTCAGCAGCGCCTTGAGAGAGCTTTCCTTGCGCACGACGCCGCGTGCGGCGACGAAGTCGTCGGTCTCGTGGAGATTGCGCCGCATCATCAGCGCGGTGATCGCAAGCAGGGCGCCCACGAAGAACGGGATGCGCCATCCCCACGCTCTGAGCTGATCGGGCGTCAGAAAGACCTGCTGGAGGAGCAACAGCACGAGGATCGCGCAAAGCTGTCCGCCGATGAGCGTGACGTACTGGAAGCTCGAATAGAAACCGCGATGTGCGGCATCAGCCACCTCACTCAAATACGTGGCGCTCGTGCCGTACTCGCCGCCGAGGCTCAGGCCCTGGACCATCCGCGCGAGGCCGAGCAGCGCCGGCGCCGCGACGCCGATAGAAGCATAAGTCGGCGTCACGGCGATCATCAGCGACCCGAAACACATCAGCAGCACGGACAGCATCAGCGAATTTCGACGTCCGTACTGATCCGCGAGATGTCCGAACAGCCAGCCGCCAATCGGCCGCACGATGAAACCGATCGCAAACAGGATCGCCGCATTGAGCTGCTGGACGACCGGATCGTGTCCGGGAAAGAAGGCGGCAGCGAAGTAGAGAGCGAACGCCGCGTAGGCGTAGAAATCGTACCACTCGACGAGATTGCCGATCGAGCCCACGAAGATCGCTTTCAAGCGGCGGCGGACGTCGTCGAGCTGGAAGGTGCTGATGTCTGCGGACACGCGCGTCATGGACGGCGGGTGCTCCTGGGCTTCGGAGGCGGCTGGGGCATCAACGACTGCGCTGATTCTACATCTCTGGGAGACAATGTCCGGGAATGGGGCTGGACCGTCTCAGGCACTCATATGGCGCGCAGCTCGTGGTCTGCGCGCTGCTGCTCTGGCTGTTGGTGCCGGTCGAAGCGGCGTTCGCGCCGGGCTCGCGCGTGCTGCTCGACGCGCACAACTGCTATCCGTACCACGGCCGGTGGGCCGACCGTCTGGACCGCGCGCTCGCAACGGGGACACCGCTAGCCGTCGAGCAAGACCTCATCTGGTTCCGCGATCCGAAAACCGGTGTGGGCCGCTCACTCGTCGCGCACGACGAGGCCGACAAACCAGATCTCGGCCTCACCGGTGATGAGCCGACGATGAAGATGTACTTCTTCGAGCGCGTGCGGCCAATCGTCGAGAAGGCGTTTCGCGAAAATCACCGCGACGACTGGCCGATCATCACTCTGAATCTCGATTTCAAAACGGAAGAACTCGAGCACCTGCAGGCGGTCTGGAAACTCCTGCTGGATTACAAACCGTGGCTGACGACCGCCGTGCGCCGGGCGGCCATCTCCGAGGTTCAACCGCTGGCGGTCGGACCGATCATGGTCCTGACCGGCGAGTCCGACGCCCAGCGTGCCGTCTTTCATGACGCGGTGCCGGTCGGCGAGTCGCTCCTCGTGTTCGGCGCCGCGCGGCCGCGTATCGGTCGGTCCGGTTCTCCCACGGAAACTCGCGGGCACGCCGCGGAGGAGTTGCCGGACATTCATCCGGGCACGCGTACGAACTATCACCGCTGGTGGAACAACCCCTGGTCCGTCGTCGAGCTCGGTGGACAGAGGAATGCGGGCGCGTGGACGGCGGACGACGAGAGCCGGCTTCGCCGTCTTGTGCAGGCCGCACATGGCGCGGGGATCTGGATCCGGTTCTATACGCTCAACGGCCACGATCCGCTCGACGAGTCGGGCGGCTGGTCCGCCGGCTACAACTTCGGATCAGAAGCTGCAGCGCGCGAACGCTGGCGAGCGGCCATCCGGGCCGGCGTCGATTTCATCGCGGTGGACCAGTACGAACTCTTCAGCGCCACGCTCCGCGAACACCGGTGAGGAGTCCTCACGCGCCCCGCGCGGCCTCCACAACCATCTCGTCGGAGTCACGCTCGAACGGTTCGTTGTTGAAACCGCCGGCGATCCGGATGTCCACGAACCCTGCTCGCTCGAGCAGCCGATGGACGTCACCGGCGTACAGGTATGCGAGCTCGAGTTGGTGCAGATGCGTCCGCGCCAGCGCCCCATCAGGAGAAAACTCCTCGAACCGATGCTGCGAGTGGACGCGCTGACGAACGGTCTCGTACCGGCTGGCCTCCGACCGCACGACGATCCGTCCATCCGACGTCGTGTGCGTCGATGCCCAGCGCCACACACCTGCGAGCGGCCCGGCGTGTAACGCCATGTACTCGAGCGACGGATGGAACACGTTGAAAGCAACCAATCCACCTGACCGCAGGTGGTCCTTCACGCAGCGGAGGCACGCGAGCTGATCATCGAACGTCAGGTTGTGCAGGAATGCGCGGAATGGAATCATCACGAGCGCGAAGTCCTGCTTCAGCTCGAAGCGACGCATGTCGGCCTCGACAACGACGATCCGATCGCGTTCGGCCTGCAGCAGCTGAGAACGCTTGTGTCGAAGCCGTCCGAGCATGCCGTTGTGCGAATCGAGCGCGTGGATCGCAGTCCCCTGTCGCGCGATCGGCAGGGTGAGGCGCCCGGTTCCGGCCCCCAGCTCGAGAACCGGCCCGCCTGATTCCCGGGCCTTGCGAACATACCACTCAGCGTCACCTCGAAAAGAGGCTGGCGTCGTGAGGTCATAGAAATCAGGATCGTACGTGGCAGGCATTGGTCACATTCTTACAATCCTTCCTGGCAAGCATGACTCAGAATCGTCACCGAGAGGCAGGAACATTGACGATGCGGACGCGACGTACGAACGCGCCATCCGGGCGGGCGCCAAGTCAGTGGAAGAACCGATGGACATGCCCTACGGCGACCGCCGCGGCATGGTCGAAGATCCGTGCGGTAACGTATGGCAGATCGCAACCCACAAGCGCGCCTTGACGCAGCGCGCGCCTGGAGGCTGGAGTTCGGTTCGAGAGATATCTATCGCAGGCCGCGCGGCAGCTCCCACGGCCAGACAGGAGAGACGATACCGGCCGCGCGTGAACATCGTGCGACGTCAGCGTGACGCCTGTGTGACCGGCGGCGCCCGACGCGGCGCGGTTAACTGACGCGGCGCTACTGCTTGACGAACTTCTGGGTGCGGCGCCCTCCACCGCCCTCCGACACGTACAGGTTGCCTTTGGAATCCACAGCCATCGTGTGGACACCGATGAACTGACCCGCCCGCTGACCCATCCCGCCGATGCCGCCGACGATCGCCCCCTTCACGCGATCGAGGATCCACACCGTTCCGCTGCCGACGTCCGACGTGTAGAAGAACGCCTGATTGGGATCCTTCGAAAAGGCGATGTCATTGGTGCGCAGCGGCTGATAGGAGAAGCCCTCGGGGGCGATCGGAATGATGCGTTTGAGAGCGCCAACTCTGTCGAACACCTCGACCCGTGCATTGCCGCGATCGCAGGTGTACACGAGGCCGTCGTTCCCGATCGTCACGCAGTGCGGGTGTCCACCGCCCTCGAGCGCGAACTGGCCATCGCCGGTTCCGGGTGATCCCCACTGGCGAAGGTACGCGCCCTTTCCGCTGAACACGACGATGCGGTGATTGCCGTAGCCATCGGCGATGTAGACGCTGCCTCGTTCGTTCGTCACGGGGTCGGGATTGGGATCGACCGCGACGTCAGCCGGATCATTCAAGAGCGTCCTGCTGTTGTTCAGCCCGGGGCTGACGCAGGTCGGAAAGAACACGGCCGGATTGACTGGGCTCGCCGCCTTTCCGTCGCAGACGCCCTTGGTTCCAATCTGCATCAGCAGCCTGCCGTCATGGCTGTACTTCTGGACGACGCCGTCGGAGTTTCCGCCGACCCAGATGTTGTCCTCGTTGTCGGCAAAGCATCCGTGCAGGCTCTCCGGCATGACTTTGGTGCCGCCGTTTGGCGCGAGCACCGAGGGGTCACCCCAGCTTGCCACGACATTCCCATCAGGGTCGTACGCAACAACCGGAGGCGCGGGGACACTCGACATGCCTTCGAAAAGATGGAGTTTGCCGAGTTGGCTGTTCTGCCAGCCGCGATTCAGCGTGAAGATGTGATCGTGCGAGTCGATGCAGGTGCCGCCGATTTCACCGGTGGCCCATCGGTGCAAGTGACCGTCGGATCCCTTGAACGTCGGAAACTGCTTCGGCCAGTACGGATCCACCGCAAACTGCGGCGTTCGAACGGCCGCCTGCGTCGTGCCGGTCGTCCCGCTCGTGCCGCTGGCGCCGGCAGCGCCGGTCGTCCACCGCGCGCGGAGCGCGGCTCGATCGAGCGCCTGACCCTTGAGATAGACCGCGGAGATCTTCCGCGTATTGGTGATGTCCTCGAGCGGGTTGGCATCGAGGACGAGGAAGTCGGCGCTCTTGCCAGTCGCAACGGTTCCCAGGTCGTCCAGCTTCAGAATTCGCGCGCCCGCGCTCGTCGACGCGACGATGACCTGCGCGGGGGTCATTCCCGCGGCGACCATCCGCTCGAGCTCGTACTGCTCGGCCCAGCCGTGCCACGCGCCGGGAATGCCGGTGTCGCCGCCGAGCGTGATCGTGACGCCGGCGGCGTTCAGCTTCGCGAGGCTGCGCTCCATCTTGGCGTACGTGTCCCGCATCGCGGCGACGGCCTTCGGGTCGACCTTCGCAAACGCCGCCCGGTATTCATCAACGACGCCAGGCGGAACGGACTCTGACAGCAATCCGAGCGCTGAGGCTGGCGCCTCCGATAGCGCGGCCCGGTGCGTACCACCAATGTTCGCGGCCGTGAAGATGTTCCGCTGCTTCATCTTCGCGATCAGCTGATCGTCCATCACCTCGTCGCGGACGAGATGCATGAAGCCGTCGATGCCCGCGTCGACGAGCTGGTGCGCGTCCTTCAGATAGTAGACGTGCGCGAGGGCCATCATGCCGTGCTTGTGCGCTTCGTCGATGATCGGCCCATAGATGTCGGGCGTCAGCTTCTTCACGCGGCCGTTGCGGTCGTCCACCCAGATCTTCACGGCGTTGGCGCGCTGCTCCGCCAGTTCCTGCACTCGCTTCCGCCCGTCCTCGGCGCTCGTGATCGGAAACGATACGTTGGCGATCGACGGGATGCCCGGTCCCCCGTCGGGCGCGGCCATGCCGCGGCCCGCGGTCAGGAGGCGCGCCGCGCCTGACGGCTGCTCGCTCCGCACCTGAAACGCCAGTGGCCCCACGTCAGTACCCGGACTCAATACGGCGGCCAGACCGTAGTACGCGTATCGCTGTAGGTGATCGACGATGTTGTCGTGTGTGTAGATCTCAGGACCGAAGCTCATGCCGCTCAGCAACCCCACGTGCACATGCGTGCTGACCAGCGCGGGCATGACCGTCTTTCCGGTGAGATCCATTCGAGTGCCGCCGGCTGGGAGAGGAATCTCGCCCTTGCGTCCGACACGGCCGATCTTTCCGTCCTCGACGATGAAGGCCGAGTTCTCGATCGAAAGACTCGTGTCGCCGACGATCAATCGAGCGCCTTCGAAGAGCACCGCGGACTTCTGCGGTGCGGTTGTGCTGGTGGTGGTCTGATTCGAGGGAGTCTGGCTGGCGCAAGCAACGACGGTTGCCGCGCACACCCCGGTCAGGACTGTCATGACTGTCGGCATCGTCACCTCCCGGCTACGCCCCGAGCTGCCGGTGCTTACCCTATGAGGCGCGCGATCCGTCAGTCAAGGCGATACACACCGCGAAGCGAATGCAGTGTTTTGGAGCCCGGTTGGCGGTCCCGGGCTCGTCGCGATCTTGGCTACGGCTTCGTGAAATTGACGGTCACAGTCATGACAACCGGTACCGGCTTACCGTCCTGCGTCGACGGCTGGTATTCCCACTGCTGCACGGCATCGAGCGCCGCCTGATCGAGCAGCGGAACCGAGCGGAGAACCTTCGTGTCCGCCACTTTGCCGTCGGCGCCGATCGTGGCTTCGATGACGACGACGCCGCTGACCTTGGCGTTCTTGGCGATCGCCGGATAGAGCGGCTGTACGTCCTTGATCTTCACGGGCGGCTTGATCTTGCCGCCCACACGAACCGCGCTGGCCTTCGCCGCCGCCCTGGCCGCCTCGCGGTTCTTGACGACGAGCGCCGCGGCATCGGCTTTCTCCTTCGCGGCAGCCGCTTCCGTCGCGGCTTTGTCGCCGGCCGCTTTCGTCGCCGCAGCAAGCTCCTTCGTCTTGTCGTACGACTTGACCCACTTTTCGTCCTGCGCCTTGAGCTCCGCCTCGAGCGCAGCCTGAGCGTCCTGGGCGGCCTTCAGGGAATCCGGAGCGTACTGACCCGCGCCGCCGCCCGCCGCTTTCTCGACTGACGCTTTGGCTGCGTCGACGTCCGCACTCGGCGGTGCGCTGCATCCTGCGACGGCAATCGCCAGACCAAACGCGAGCAGCAGTTGTCCGACACGCATGTCGTCCTCCTTTTCGAGAACCTGATCACAAGACAGCTCAAGCATGCAGCGTGCCGCCGCCTCACAGCTCAGCTGGAAAGCTGGTGCGTGCGGGATCGGTGCCTGCCTCAAATCGCGCGCTCTGAGACACACGCCCGTGTCAGTTCCCGCGTATCGTTCGGGAAGACCACGAACACCCCGGAGAAGCGGATGCCGCGAGTGTTCTTCGACCGTCGAAGGTGCGCGGCGCGCGGGTCAATGTGAACCGCATCCACGCATGCTTTACTGTGGGCGCCCGGTCGATGTAGTCGCCCAGGAAGACAACGACATCGTCCGCGGATACTTCGGGTTTCAGCTGACTCAGCAGATCGTTGAGGGCCTCGATGTTCCCGTGGACATCTCCGATAGCGATCGCCATTTCGCTGCGGTGCGATCCTACGTGAAGTCGAGGTTGACCGGGCATGAAACCCGAGTGACGATGAGGTGAGGTGTAATGCCTGACATCCGCGACTACGACTTGTTGCGACCGAGCAGTCCGGGAGAGCCTGAGGGGCCCGAGCCTTCCGGCGCGAAGACCGGGATCTGGATCGCCGCGGCGCTGCTCGTCGTTGCGGGCGCCGCCGTGATTTACATGGTATACGGCCGCAAGTCCTCGCCGGGTGCGGCGACCGCCGTCAAGCCGGCCCAGGCAACCGAGCAGGCCATTCGGCCGCTCGGCAGCGATGCGGATCAGATCGCGCTGCCGCCGCTGAACGACACGGATCCGATCGTCCGGGAACTGGTGCGGAAGGTGACATCGCACCCGGCCGCGCTCGCCTGGCTCGCGACGAACGGCCTCATCCGCAACTTCACGGTCGTCGTCGCGAACATCGTCGAGGGGGTGACGCCCGCGCGGCATCTGCGCGTATCAAACCGACGGCGGCATTCCAGGTGATCGAGCGCAACGGCCAGTTATTCATCGACTCGAAGAGCTACGAGCGGTACGACGGGATCGCTGCGGCGGCCGCGTCACTCGATCCGGCGGGAACGTCGCGCCTCTACGCGACGTTGAAGCCACGCATTGAAGATGCGTACGCCGAACTCGGCGTGCAGCCCCCGTCGTTCGACCGAACGCTCGAACGCGCCATCGTTCTGCTGCTCCAGACGCCGGCGGTTGACGCTCCGGTGCGCATCGATCCGAAGGGGATCGGATACCGATACGCGGACCCGAGGCTCGAAGGGCTGACGGCCGCACAGAAGCAGCTGCTTCGCATGGGACCGAAGAATGTGCGAACGATCCAGTCATCGCTGCGGCAGCTGGCAGTTGCGCTGGGCATCCCCTCCGAACGATTACCCTGATCCCGTCGGCGCTCAGTCTTCGAACAGGTCGCCGGCGAGATATTTCAGGCCCGTGTCGACCGCGACGGTCGTGACGGTTTTTCCCGGTCCAAGTTCACGCGCGAGCTGGAGGGCGGCGGCGACGTTCAGTCCGCTCGAAGTGCCGACGAGGAGTCCTTCTTCGCGCGCAAGCCGCTTCGCCATCGCGCGACCGTCTGCTTCGTCCACCGCACGCGCTTCGTCGTACGGTCGGTCAGTCATGTGGGGCGGAACACTTCCCGTGCCGATGCCCTCGACCCGATGCGCGCCCCCACGGCCCTCGGTCAGGGCTGGCGACGACAACGGCTCGACCGCGATCGACGCGTGCCCGGCTGCCGGCCGCACGGAGTGCGAGGGCAACGCCGCGCAGCATTCCTCCGGTGCCCACGGCCCCGCAGAACGCGTCAATCCTTCCACCGGTCTGTTCGATCAGCTCCTGGCCGATGCTCGTGTAGCCGCGAATCGCGTCCTCGTTGTGAAACTGATCGGTCCAGAACGTGTCGGGCTCGCTCGCGAGGACGGCGATCTCCTTCTTGAATCGCTCGAAGAGCGCTGGCGTCACCTTTCCACCGTCGCTCGGCACGAGTCGCAGCTCCGCACCGAACGCCTGCATCGTGAGCAGCTTTTCGCGCGAGAAGGCGTCGGAGGACAGCACGACGAACCGGTAGCCCTTCGCCGCGCACACCATCCCGAGAGACGAGCCTGTGCTGCCTCCCGTGAATTCCACGACGCGCATGCCTGGGCGGAGGCGACCGCCGGCTTCGGCGCCTTCAATCATCGCGAGCGCCATCCGGTCCTTGTACGAACCGGTTGGGTTGAAGAATTCCAGCTTGACGAGGACATCGGCGTCGGCGGCCGTGACGACCCGCCGCAGCCGCACGACGGGGGTTCCACCGATGGCTTTCAACACGGACTCGGAAATGGCCATGGACTGCAGCCTACCACGCGGGTCCTGCGAACGAGTTCGGAGCCACTGCCACCTGCCCGCGAAGGATGCTCGTTCCGGCCCGGCGCAAAGCCTCACGCAATTCGGCATCGGACGCGAACGACGACCGGGGGATCTCGCGCGCTCCAATCGCGATGGGGATCATCTCGCCGCCGAACGCGTCCGGCGTCACGACGACGCGCGAGCGTTCGAGCTTCACGCTCCAGCCACCGAAGCGCTGCTCGTCGGCCGAACCCGTGCAGAACGCGAGCGAGATCAGGTCGCCGAGTCGCAGATACGGATAATCGGCGGCGAGATCGGCGAACGACAAGCCGCTGGCCCGCACCTCGCGGTCGCGCGTCGCTTGCAGGTCCGCGAAGAACGTCCCCCATGCGTCATCGGATCGAAAGCGGTCGTACACCGTGATCGCGTGATGCGCGACGAGCGCCGCGGCCCATGGGTCGGCCAGGCGTCCGATGCCTCGCGGCCACACTCGATGACGCACGGCAACGGGCACACCGATGAAGTCCGCAATCCGACCCGTCGCGGGATTCACAGTGGGCTCGGCGTCCTCTTCCGCCCAGCCGTTGTCGTGTTCCGACACTGCGTGAAGAATCGATTCGCGGCGCGGATGCCTGGCGAGCGCGACCGCGTGTTCCATGATCCCGCGCGCCAGGTGCGCGTGATCGGGCTGCGTGATGAGTTGCACGCCGCTCGGGGCGCTACGGACGATCATCGCAAGCTCCCGCGGATCACGGGCGAACCGCTGTCATCGGAATGCCTCGTCGAGCCACAACCGGAGAGCCGCAGACGATCGTGCATCGGCGACAGCGTGGTACGCCACGCCCGGTTGCGGAGGCCCAGCCGGCTCGTGCGTGAAGCCGTGCAGGGCACCGCCGTATACGTTCAATTGCCAGTCGGCCCCCGCGGCGGTCATTTCGTCCGCGAACGCTGTCACCTGAGCCGTAGGAACGTGCGGGTCCAGGGCCCCGTGGCAAACGAGAATCTTCGCCTTGATTGATTGCGGGGCGGCCGGCCTTTTCGTGTGCAGGGTCCCGTGAATGCTGGCGGCGGCAGCGAGCTCGGCTCCGCTTCTCGCGAGCTCCAGTGCGGCCATACCGCCGAGGCAGTAACCGACCGCCGCCGACCGCCCGTCCACGAGCGGATGCGACAACAGACAGTCCACTGCGGCGGCGGCGCGCCGCCGCAACTGCAGCGGGTCGTCGACGAACTCGTTGATCGTCCGGAGGATCCGGTCGCGCCTGCCGCGCACCTCGTCGCCGTACAAATCGGCGGCGACAGCCACGTAGCCGAGCTTCGCGAGTCGCCGTGTTCGGTCGCGCGCATGTTCGTCGAGGCCAGCTCCACCGTGAAAGACGACGATACCGGGGCGGCGATCGGATCGATCCGGATCGTGCGCGAGCCAACCTGTCAGTCTGACCTCGCCGTCAGCGTAATCGACGGATGTCGTATCGAGAGGCATGTGTTTTCCGTCAGGTGGTTACTCTGGAACGAATTTTCATAATGTGCGACGAAACGCCGTTAGTAATTATATCATGAACTATCTTCGTTTGGCCATGAACGTTCCTCCCCATGTGACATCCATCGTCGCGCTCCCTCTCGTCATCGCGTCAACTCTGACGCCGGCGATCGGCTCGCCGGAACTGCGCGCGGCGCAACCCGACGCCGCGAGTCCAACCAGAACGGCCACGTTCGTCTGCGACGACAAGAGCACGCTGACGATCCAGTTCATCTCGAGTGGCAGCACGAATCAGGCGCACGTGATGTGGGGCGCGGCAGCCTGGACCCTTCCGCAGGTGCGGACGGGAAGCGGTGCGCGCTTCGCCGCTGACGGCGTGTCGGTGTGGAACAAGGGCAACGACGTCCTGTTCGAGCGGGGCAGCGCGAAACTGAACTGCACCGTCGCCGGCAGCGAGCTCGTCGGCTCGAACTGGCGGCTCGTGGAATTCCAGTCGAGTGACGACAAGATCGGTATCGTGAAACCTGACGATCCGGCCAAGTACACGCTCGCGCTCGGGGCTGATGGACGCGCCGCCATGCGTCTCAACTGCAATCGGGGCACCGGCCCCTGGTCATCGCACGCGAGCAGTGCGGACAGCGGGAGCTTCAGCCTTGGTCCGCTGGCCGTGACGAGAGCGCTGTGCCCGCCGCCCTCTCTCGACGAAAGAATTGCCGGGGACGCCCAGTACATCCGCTCCTATGTCCTGCGCGACGGCCGTCTCTATCTGAATCTGATGGCTGACAGCGGCACGTACGTCTGGGCGCGGCAATAAGGCGGATCCGCGTCGCAGCTCGTCATCGGATTCACGAGCGCGAAAGCGTCGCACAGAACGTGCTTCCGCTCGGCCCGCTGCTCTCCAGGACGAGCGTTCCGCCGTGAACTTCGGCAATCCATCTGGCGATCGGCAGACCGAGACCGGCGCCTCTGCGACTCCGGGCTTCGTCGAGCCGCACGAATCGATCGAAGATCCGCGCGCGGTCGGCTTCGGGGATGCCTGGACCGCTGTCGGCGACGCGTATCCTGACGGCCGACTGATCGGGTTGAACGCCAATCGACACCGATCCGCCCGTCGGCGAGTACTCGATCGCGTTGTTCAGCAGGTTGATCACGAGCCGTCGAAGCAGATCCTCGTCTCCGTGCACCGGCGTCTCGTTCAGGTCAGCCGACTGAATCTGAACACCACGCTCCGAGGCCAGGACTCTAACCGCCCGGCGGCAATCATCCACGACTTCGCTCAGATCGAGGTCGGTGGCCCGGATCGGATAGCCGCCGCTGTCCGCGCGCGCCAGCACCAGCATGTCGGCCACCAGCTGACCGAGCCGGGACGCCTGATCGCTCACGATGGCCAGCGTCTCCCGGTACTCGTCCTCGTCGCGGCGCGCGCGGCTCAACGTGACGTCCGACGCGGAGCGGATGATCGACACCGGCGTCCTGAGCTCGTGCGACGCGTCGGCCATGAACTGTCGCTGCGTCTGGAGCGCGGCGCGCAGCCGGGCGACAAGACCGTTGAACGCGATCGTAAGTTGACCGAGTTCATCTCCGCGCGCCGGATCACCCAGGTCCTCCGAGCCCGTCGACGGCAGCCGCGCGGCGCGCCGCGCCATCGCCGTGATCGGAGCCAGGCCTATCGACGCCAGCCACCATCCCCCTGCGGCAGCCAGCAGAAGGACGAGCGGGATCCCGACCGCCATCGCCTTTAACAGCTCGCGGTTCTGCCGATCGAGATCCGACAAACCGCGCGCCAGCATCACCAGAACGCTTGTCGTCCCGATGCGTTCGGTGTGCGATCGGATGCGCCAGCGACCAGACGAAGTCATCTTCGTCGAGACGCCGCTCAGTGGGTGATCACTCCCCAGATCCACGAGATCGATGCCGGTCGAGCGTGCAGCGAGCAGGGCGCCGGACGGATCGAAAATGGCCACCGCAAGATTCCGGTCGGCGACGGTCTCCGACGCCTCGGTCGCGGCCGCGCGGACGGGCTCACCTTCCTGCAGCTCGTTGGAGATGATCCTGACGACGGTTCCGTTGACGTCCGCCAGTTCGGCGTCGACGCGACTGACGCCGATTCGGCTCTGCATCCACCAGGTCCCGGCGCCAGCGGCAAGCAGGACGATGACAAGGATCACCGTGTACCAGACGGTCAGGCGCGCACGCAGCGACAGCGTTGACATCCTCATCGCCGTGCTTCGGCCTCCATCGCGAGTTGATACCCCTCGCCGCGCCGGGTCCTGATGACCGACAGGCCGCCTGGCTCGTCCAGCTTCTTCCGCAGTCGCTGGATGTAGACGTCAACGACGTTCGAAAGCGGATCGTAGTGCTCGTCCCACACGTGCTCGGCGATATCAGCGCGGCTGACGACGGCGCCCGCGTGATGGAGCAGAAACTCCAGGAGCGCGTACTCCTTGCCGGTGAGTGTCACTTCACCTCCGCGCACCCACGCTGTCCGGCTGCGTGTATCCAGCACGATCGAACCGACGGCCAGTCGTTCGGGAAGCAAAGGCCGACGGCCTCGCCGGATGAGCGCGCGCAGCCTCGCCAGCAGCTCACGGAAGTTGTACGGCTTGGTCAGGTAGTCGTCCGCGCCGACGTCGAGGCCCTGGATGCGGGCATCCACGGCGTCTCGCGCCGTCAGCATGATGACTGGCACCGCGGAGCCCGACTCGCGCAGCGCGCGGCAGACCGACAGCCCATTCTGCCTGGGCAACATGATGTCGAGGATGACTGCGTCGTAGTCGGTGATCGACGCCTGGAAGAGCGCCGCCTGACCATCCCCGGCCAGATCGACGGCGTACGCATGCTCCCGAAGCCCTTTGGCGAGCACCTGTGCGGCGGCCGGTTCGTCCTCGACGAGCAAGATGCGCACGATCTTGAGGCCCTCGCCGAATGATAGCGGCACTCCCGCCATTGCGCCACGAAGCGTGTTCATCCTCGTTTCATGATCGGACGGCTACACTCCACGAGCGCAGTCAGGCCCGATCCCGGGCTGGAGGTCGTACATGCGAAAGCTACTTGTTGTTGCCGCCTGGGCCGCTCTGGCTCTCGGGGCCCTCGTACCGCTCCCGGTCGTCGCGGCCGCAACCGGGTATCACGTGCTCGGTGAGATTGCCATCGGCGGCGAGGGCGGATGGGATTACCTCACCACAGACAGTGCAGCCCGCCGGCTCTACGTCTCCCACGGCACGCACGTCGTCGTGATCGACCTCGATGCCGGAACGATCGTGGGCGACATCCCCGACACGCCAGGCGTCCACGGGATCGCGATTGCAGCGGACCTCAACCGCGGATTCATCAGCAACGGCCGGGGCAACACCGTCACGGTCTTCGATCTCAAGACGCTGAAGGCCAGCGGGACGGTGCCCGCCGGCGACAACCCCGATGCGATTCGCTACGACCCGGTGTCGCATCGCGTCTTCGCGTTCAACGGACGATCGAGAAACGCAACCGTGATCGATGCGAAGGCGTCGACAGTCGCCGCGACGATTCCGCTGCCCGGCAAACCCGAGTTCTCCGTGGCCGACGGCAAGGGAAAGGTCTACGTGAACATCGAAAATACGGGTGAGATGGTCGAGATCGATGCAGGAACGGCCACCGTCACGAAGAAGTACTCGCTGGCCCCGTGCGAAGAACCATCCGGGCTCGCCATCGACGCCAAAAATCGTCGGCTGTTCTCCGTGTGCGGCAATCGCTTGATGGTGGTGTCCGATCCGGACAGCGGCAAAGTGGTCGCGACGCCGGCCATCGGCGCCGGCTCCGACGGCGCAGCGTTCGATCCGGCGCTCGGCTACGCGTTCAGCTCGAACGGCGACGGCACGCTGACGATCGTGCAACAGACCGGCGGGAAGTGGGACGTGCTCGAGAACATCGCGACCGAGCGCGGCGCTCGCACGATCGCGGTCGATGAGAAGACGCACAAGGTGTACCTGCCGACGGCGAAGGCAGGCGCCGCGCCGGCAGCCGGCGGCCGCGCGCCGTTTCTTCCGGACACATTCAAGGTGCTGGTGGTCGGCAAGTGAAACGCGCGGGACTGGCGACGGCCATCGGCCTGCTGATGGCCGCGCGATCCGGCGCTCAGACTCCGCCGGCGGCCGTCCAGCCGCTCGCGCTCGTTCGTCCCGACCCCGCATCCGGCCCGCCGCTGACGCTGACGCTGCAGGACGCCCTCGACCGCGCGAAGCAGAACGACGCCCAGTTCCAGTCGGCGTCCGCGGATGTTGATCTGGCGCGAGAGGATCGTGTCCAGGCGAAGGCCGGGCTCTTCCCCGCATTCAGCGCCACAACACAGTACCTGGGCAACCAGGCGAATGGTGTGAATCCGAACGGGCGGTTCGTGTCGCTCGACGGGGTCAACATGTATCGCGCGTGGGCGGTCATGCGTCAGGATCTGTCGCCCTCGACGCTCGCCGCGACGCCACTGCACAAAGCCAGGGCTCTCGAAGCCGCGGCGCAGGCCAGACGCGAAGTGGCCGAACGCGGGCTGGCGGTTACCGTGACGCGCAACTACTACGCGCTCGCCATCACCCAGCGCCGGTACGCCACCGCGCAGACCGCGGCGCAACAGGCCGCGCGATTCCTGGAGTTCGCACGTCAGCAGGAGCGGCTCGGCCAGGTCGCGCGCAGCGATGTCATCAAAGCCGAGATTCAAAGCCGGCAGCAGGCCCAGAGCTTCTCCGACGCCGCGCTCGCGATGGACAATGCACGCCTCGCGCTGGCGGTCCTGCTCTTTCCTGCCTTCAATGAGAATTTCACGGTCGTCGACGACCTGCAGGCGGCGCCGGCGCTTCCGCCCTTCGCCGACGTCCGTACGATGGCGGAACGAGGGAACCCGGAGCTGCGTGCAGCTGACGCCGCGCTCACGGCCGCGGGTGAAGACGTCCGTCTGGCACGCTTCGCATTCTTCCCCACGCTCGTCGTCGATGCCGTCTACGGCATCGAAGCGAACGAGTTCGCGCTGCACAGCGCGATCGCCGCACAGCCGGAGCTCGGCATCCTCCCGAATCTGGGGTATTTCGTGACCGTCAATCTCTCCGTGCCCGTTTGGGATTGGGGCGGGTTGCGGAGCAAGCTCCACCAGGGCGAAACGCGGGAGCGCCAGGCGCACGTCGCGCTCACCCAGACACAGCGGCAACTTGTGAGTAGTCTGTACTCGACGTATAACGAGGCGCTCGCGTCACGAGCGGCCGTTGACAGCCTTCAGCTCGTCGCCGAATTGGCGACCGAGAGCCTGCGTCTGATGGTGCTGCGGTATCAGGCTGGTGAATCGACCACGCTCGAAGTGGTCGACGCACAGAACACGCTGGTGCAGACGCGCAACGCTGCTGATGAAGCTGCGGCCAGATATCGCGTAGCCCTTGCCCAGCTACAGATGTTGACTGGACGTTTCTGAATGGTGGCCACGCGCCCTCTCGGCATCTTGCTCGCAACGCTACTCACGGTGTCGTGCGGAAAGCGATCCGAGCAGGAGTCGGCACCGGTCGTCACGGTTGACGTTGCGCCGGTATTGCTCTCTGGCATCCAGCGCACGATTCGCGCGGACGGCGTGCTCTATCCGCGGCAACAGGCCGCGATCGTTCCAAAAATCTCGGCGCCCGTGAAGAGGCTGCACGTGCAGCGCGGCGCGCGCGTGCGCGCCGGACAGCTCCTGGTGGAGCTCGAAAATCAGGACCTCGCGGGCGCTGCGAGGGAAAGCCGGGCGAGCTTCGACCTCGCCGAGGCAACCTTCGAGACCACATCCAAAGCAACCGTGCCGCAGGAGCTGCAGAAGGCGGAGCTCGACGCCCGCGCGGCACAGGACGCGCTCGACGCGCAGCAGTCCATTTACGAAAGCCGGCAACGGCTCTTCAAGGAGGGCGCGATTGCGCAGAAGGACGCCAATGAGGCGCAGGTCGCGCTCAGCCAGGCGCGCACTCAGTACGAAACCGCGCGAAGACGCCTCGAGGATCTGCAACGTTTCGCGCGCGACCAGGAGCTCAAAGCCGCAGCGGCGCAGCGCGAGGCCGCCGGCGGCAGAAACGACTCGGCGCAGGCGCAGCTCGCCTACTCGCGGATCACCAGCCCCATCGACGGCGTCGTCACCGACCTGCCGCTCTACCCGGGCGAGATGGCGGCAACCGGCGCACCCATCGTGACCGTGATGGATGTGTCGAGAGTGATCGCACGCATTCATGTCTCGCAGGCGGATGCCGCCGAGCTGAGCATCGGCAAGGACGCGAACCTGATCGGCCCCGGTGGCTCGCCGGTTCCTGGAAAGGTGACCCACGTCAGCGCCGCGATCGACGCTTCGAACACGACGGTCGAGGTCTGGGTCGACGCTGACAACCAGAACGGCCAGCTGAGGCCCGGCGCCAGCATTCGAGTGGAGGTCATCGCGAAGGCGTTGTCGAACGTGCTCGTGATTCCGCAGAAGGCCGTCCTGACGAGCGCGTCCGGCAGCACATTCGCCATCGTCATCGACGGCGAGAACAAGCCGCACCTGCGCAAGATTGCCGTCGGCATCCGCGATCGGGGCTCGGCGCAGATCACCGACGGCCTCGAAAGCGGTCAGCGCGTGGCGACCACGGGTGCGTTCGAGCTGTTCAAACTGGAGCCCGAGGTCCTCTCGAAGACACGCGTGAAGATCGCGCCGGCCAAGGAAGAGGAAGAGCCGGAGGAAACGTAGTTGTCATCGACCACTCGAGAGGATCCGGCACGGTACTGGTTCGCCCGCCATTCGAAGTCCATCATTTTCCTGATCGGGATTCTCACGGTCGTTGGCCTGTACGCGGCCACGACGCTGCCTGTGGCGGTCTTTCCGACGACAAATTTCCCGCGGATGATTGTCGGCGTGGAAAACGGCGTGATGCCGATCGAGCAGATGCAGGTGACCATCACCCGTCCGATCGAGGAGGCCGTCCGGACCGTGCCGGGACTGGAAACCGTGCGCTCGATCACCGGTCGCGGCTCAGCCGAGATCGACCTCTCGTTCGACTGGAACGTCGACATGCTCGAGACGCTGCAGCTCGTCGACGCGGCGGTCGCTCGCGTACAGAGCACATTGCCGTCCACGGTGCAGATTCGGACGCATCGGCTCGATTTCTCGAGCTTTCCCATCATCGGGTACAGCCTCACGTCGGATGCCGTCCCGCAGAAGGATCTCTGGGAGCTGGCGACCTACGACATCAAGCCACGGCTCAACAGCCTCCCGGGCGTTGCCAGCGTGCTCGTGCAGGGCGGGCAGCGGCCCGAGTTTCACGTCGTCGTCGATCCCGCGAAGATGCTGCGGGCGAAGACGTCGATCGCCGACCTTCTGAACGCCATCAACCGCACGAACATCATCGATTCGCCGGGTCTGCTGAGTCGAAATCATCAGCTGTTCCTCGGACTCGTGACCGGCCAGGTGCACAGCGCGGAAGACATCGGCCGGATCGTCGTCAAGCACGTGAACAACGCGCCGGTGCGTGTGCAGGACGTGGGCGCCGTCGAGCCGTCGGTCGAGCCCGTGTACACGGCCGTGAGCGCGAACGGCAAGCCCGCACTGCTCTTGAGCGTCAACCGTCAGCCGAACAGCAACACCGTACAGGTCGCGGACGAGGTCCGACAGGAGATGGCGGCGATTCGGCCGACGCTGCCCGCCGGCGTCGACGTGCGGCCTTTCTACGATCAGTCGCGCATCGTGGAGGAATCCATTGCCAGCGTTCGCGATGCCATCGTCATCGGCCTGTTTCTCGCGGGGCTGATCATCTGGCTCTTCCTCCGTGACTGGGGCACCGCCGTGATGACCGGGCTCGTCGTCCCGGTCACGATGGTCGTCACGTTCATCGCGATGAAGATCCTGGGGCAGAGTTTCAACCTGATGACACTCGGCGGCCTGGCAGCGGCCGTCGGCCTCGTCATCGACGACAAGATCGTCGTCGTCGAGAACATCGTCCTGCATCGCGACGCCGGCCAGGGTCCGCTCGAGGCGACGGCGAGCGCGCTCGCAGAGCTGACGACTCCTCTGATCGGATCGACGCTGACGCCAATCGTGGTGTTTCTGCCGCTCATCACAATCACGGGTGTCACGGGCACGTTCTTCAGTGCGCTGGCAATCGCGATGTCGGTGTCGCTCCTGACCTCACTCGTCCTCGCGCTGGTCTGGACGAGCAACCTCGGCGCGCATCTGATCCGGCGGGGCCACACGGAAGCACACGCGCCCGACGCCGGCGTGTTCGGACGCGTCCTGCTCCTGTACGAGCGGATGATGCGCCGCGCGCTCGCCCATCCGGCCGCACTCGGAGGTCTGTGTCTGGCTCTGATCGTTGCGTCGTACGGCTGCTACCGCGCCCTTGGCAGCGATCTCCTGCCGGCGTTCGACGAGGGCGGCTTCGTGATCGACTACGTGATGCCGGCGGGCAGCGCGCTCCAGGAAACCAACCGCGTGATCCGCAGCGTCGAAGAGATCCTGCGCGCCACTCCCGAAGTGGAGAGCACGTCCCGGCGGACCGGACTCGAGCTCGGGCTGGCCGCCGTCACCGAGCCGAACACCGGAGACGTCGCCGTCAAGTTGAAAGAGCAGCGGAGCCGCGGGGTCGACGACGTGATTGCCGACGTGCGCGCCAAGATCACCGGTTCGCAACCCGGCCTCGACGTCGAATTCATCCAGGTCCTGCAGGACATGATTGGCGACCTCACCGGCGCGCCCGAGCCGGTCGTCGTCAAACTGTTCTCACCGGATGCGGATCTGCTCAGAACCTGGGCGCCGCAGGTCGCCGAAACGCTCGGCAAGCTGACCATTCAGGGCAAGACGCCGGTGGTCGACATCGCGGACGGCATCGAGAAAACGACGAGCGGTCCGGCCGTGCAGTTTACCGTGGATCCGGCCGCAGCCGATCGCGCCGGGTTCACCGTCGAGGAGCTCGGGACCGTTGGCGTCGCCATGGTCGAGGGCGAACCGGCGCTCGCGCCGGTGCTCGTCAACGATCGTCCGTATCCCCTTCGCGTCCGCTTTCCGGCGCCGGCGCGCGCGTCACTCGACTCCATGAGCACGACGATGATCGTGAGCTCGTCGGGAGGAGCGGCGTCACTCGGTTCTTTGACGACGATCGACGAGCTGCCCGGCCAGATCGAAGTCCGGCGTGAAAATCTTCAGCGGCTCGTCGAAGTGACGGCCCGTCTGGAGGGCGTCGACATGGGCACGGGCATTGCGGCCGTCCAGAACGCCGTCGCCGATCTCAAGCTGCCCTCGGCCATCCGTGTGGAATATGGGGGAACCTACAAGGAACAACGCAAATCGTTCCGCGATCTGACGACGGTGCTGGTGCTCGCGGTCGTTCTGATTTTCCTGGTCCTGCTGTTCGAATTCCGTTCGTTCACCCCGCCGGTCGCCATTCTCTCGTCCGCCCTGCTCTCGACGTCTGGTGTGTTCTTCTCGCTGCTCGTCACGCGAACGACGTTCAACGTGTCGTCGTTCATGGGTCTCATCATGGTCGTCGGCATCGTCGCGAAGAACGGCATCCTGCTGCTCGACGCCAACGAGCACTTCCTGTCCACCGGCCTGGCGCCGATCGACGCCATCATCCAGGCCGGGCGGCGCCGTCTTCGGCCCATCGTCATGACGGCGCTCGCGGCGGTTGCGGGTATGCTGCCCCTGGCGCTGGCGCTCGGGGCGGGTTCGCAGATGCTTCAGCCGCTGGCCATCGCCGTGATCGGCGGCATTCTCGTGTCGATGCTGCTGTCGCTCATCGTCACGCCGGCGATCCAGTTCATGCTGACGCCCGCGCGCCACGACCGGGAATTGAGTGGGGCGAAGCCTGGTGTCTGACCGGACCGACGGCAGGGGACGAGCGCGTGGAGGTTAGAGCGTCGTTACCGAGCGTGGGCCTGGGCGAGCGCCCGGCGCATCTCGCCCGCGGCCACGCGCAGCATCTTCCGCATCTCGCCCCCTGGCAGGCGCGCGATGTTGGTCTCGAGGGTGTGCAATACCTGTGAGGGATCGACGCACGCGTCGATGGCCGCGCCCAGCGCTCTCACGTCCGCCTTGACCAGCATCGACGGGCGCTCCCGGTCGAGCCAGCCGGCGTAGCGTTCCAGCGTGCCGTGTAGCTGCTTCAACGCGTCCGTCGTGCCCGGGACAGTGTGTCCAGGGTCCCCAGGGTCCACCTAGGCGACCCTGACGTTCTCGGCTCGCGGACCTTTCGGGCCCTGTCCGCGCTCCATCGTGACCGCCTGTCCTTCGCGGAGATCGTCGAAACGAATGCCGTTGCAGGCGGAGCTGTGGAAGAAGTACTCGGTACCGTCACTTGCCATGATGAAACCGAACCCTTTGTCGCTGACGAGGCGTTTGATCGTGCCGTTCATGGTCGCCATAGCAATCTCCTGAATCCATCTCTGACATTGAAAACGCGCTTTGGCGATCGAGGGGACTGGTCGCCCAAGGCCTCGTAGAGCCTGGTCGGCGGTGGATGAGCGCAGGCTGGCTTACGTCCGAAGCGAACTCTAATCATACCTCGTTTCCGGCTCGACCACATAAGATACCGGCCGTGACCGACCTCGTGACCGTCGGCGAGTCGTTCGACGACTTCGTCTTCTACGGCCTGAAACGGGTCCCGAAGCCCGGCCGTGAGCTGAAAACAACGTCGTTCTTCCGATCCCCCGGCGGCGGCGCCGTCATCACCGCGGTGGCGGCCGCACGCCTCGGAATCCGTTGTTCCGTCGTCAGCGCGCTGAGCGCGGATTGTCAACGAGTGCTGCGCGCGGAACGGGTGTCGGTCACGAACCTCCGTGCCCAAGGCGAGCCGACGGCGCTCACGGTCGCGCTGTCGACGGCGCGGGATCGGCGCTTCGTCACCTTCGACGGCGTCAACCGACGGCTTCCGCGACGTATCCGTGTGGTTCTTCCCCGCGTGCGCGCAAGGCATTTACATTTCGCGTTCGTTCCCCGGCCATGCGCGCCATGGCCGGCCACCGTCGCCCGCCTGAGGCGGCGTGGAATCACGACCTCCTGGGATTTCGGGTGGGACGACCGATTGGCGAAGGATCCGGCGCTCTGGTCGCTGGCCACCGCCGTCGATCTGCTGTTCCTCAACGCCGACGAAGCGCGACTCTACGCGCGCCGCAGCACACTCTCCTCCGCCCTGGCCCGATGGACTGACGCGCCGAATCTCATCGTCGTGAAGCTGGGCGCGGCGGGTTGCCGCGTGGTTGGCGGCGGGATGGACGTCCGCGCGCCGGCGGCGCTGGTGCGTCGAGTTGTGGATTCGACCGGCGCGGGCGATGCATTCAACGGCGGCGTGCTGGCGGCTCTTCTTCGCGGGCGTTCGCTTCGCCAGTCGCTGGCGCTCGGGAACCGGGTAGGTGCGCTTTCGACACGACGTCCGGGGGGCATCGCCGGACTTCCGCGGCCGAGCGGGCGCCTGTGAAAATCGCGATCATCGGCGGCGCCGGCGTGCGCACGCCGCTCCTCGTCAACGGCCTGACCCGCTCGGATCTTCCAATCGACGAGATTGGGCTCTTCGACATCGATGCGGCGCGTCTCGCGGTCATCGGATCGCTGGCTGCGGAATTCGGACCGGCGGTGCGAACCTACGGAGATGTGGGTGCGTGCGTATCGGGCGCCGATTTCGTTCTGCTCAGCATTCGTGTCGGCGGCACGGCGGCGCGCGCGCGCGATGAAGCGATCGCGGTGGCCCACGGCGTCGCGGGGCAGGAAACCGTCGGCCCCGGCGGGTTCGCGATGGCCACGCGTACCATTCCCCACGCGGTCGAGTACGCGCGGCTCGTGGAGCGCGAAGCCCCCGCGGCCTGGGTGATCAGCTTCACCAATCCGGTCGGCATCGTCACCCAGGCGATGACCTCGGCGACTCGCGCTCGCATCATCGGCATCTGCGACACGCCGACGGAGCTCTTCGAGGACGTCGCGCACGTGCTCGGCGTCGAGTCCTCGCGATGCTCCTTCGACTACTTCGGGTTGAATCACCTGGGCTGGCTGCGCGAGGTGTACGTCGACGGCGAGCCGCAACTGCAGCGCGTCTGGAACCGTGCCGATCTGCTGCAGCGCATCTATCGGGCGCCGCTGTTCGACGCCGAGTTCCTCCAGCGCCTGCGCCTGCTTCCAACCGACTACCTCTTCTACTACTACTTTCCGGAACGGGCGCTCGCCAATGTCAGGAAAGCGGGAACCACGCGCGGGCAAACGATCTACGCGTTGAACGATCACTTGTTCGCCGATCTCGCGATCGCGGGCGTGAATCGGCGGCGCGTTTACGAAGACTATCTGGCGGCGCGGAATGCCGGCTACATGCAGATCGAGTCCGGCGCCGGCCGGCCGATCACACCGTCGCCGTGGGCCGCGCTGACCGGCTACGACAAAATTGCGCTCAACGTCGTGCGCGCCATCCATTTCGACGCGGGCACCGTCATCCCGTTGAACGTGCAGAACCGCGGCACCCTCAAAGAGCTCGAGGACGAGGATGTGGTCGAGGTCCCGTGCGTGGTGAACCGCGAGGGCGCGAGTCCACTTGCCTGCGCGCCGGTACCGCCGAGCGTGCGAGAGCTGCTCGAGCGCGTGAAGTTGTTCGAGCGGATGACCGTTGCGGCTGCCTGGAGCGCATCCGCCGCGGACGCCGAGCGCGCCCTGGCCGCAAATCCGCTCGTCCGCGATGCCACGCACGCGGCGCGCCTGGTGACGGCGCTCGGTCCATCGTGAGCGCCACCGGCACGAAGACACCAGACCTCGACAGGGGGCTTGGCCTCGGCCAGGCCACGGCGACGAACATCCTCGTGATGATCGGTGTCGGTCCGTTCCTGACGATTCCGTTCATGCTTTCGGCCATGGGCGGGCCGCACATCCTGTACGCCTGGCTGGCCGGCGCGGTGCTCGCGCTCTGCGACGGCCTCGTATACGCGCAGCTCGGCGCTGCACTGCCCGGCAGCGGCGGACCGTATCACTACCTCCGCGAAGCGTACCGACCGTTCGGTCTCGGCGGCGTCCTCGCGTTTCTTTTCATCTTCCAGACGATGCTCGTCGCGCCGCTGACGCTTGCGAGCGGCGGAATCGGTTTTGCCAACTATCTCGGGTTCTACTGGACCGGCATGACCGCGGCGACCCACCATGCCATTGCCGCGCTCGTGCCCATCGGGATGACGGCGCTGCTCTACCGCAACATTCGAGACGTCGGTCGCCTGTCCGTGGTGATGCTGGCCGTCGTCGGCTTCACGGTCGCCTGGGTCGTCGGCGTCGGGCTCTGGCAGTTTTCGCCCGCACGCGCGTTTGCGTTTCCGCCCGAGGCGTTCACGCTCGACCGCGCGCTTGTCATGCGGGTCGGCGCGGTCGCGTTGCTGGCGATGTACAACTACGGCGGCTACAACAACGTCTGCAACATCGCCGAGGAAGTTCGAGACCCGGGCCGGACGCTTCCGCGAGCCATCGTGATGTCGATTCTCCTCGTCGTCGCGCTGTACGTCGTGATGAGCACGGTGATCATCGGCGTGATCCCGTGGACGGAAGCGCAGAACCTGCCGACGATCGCGTCAACCTTCATCGAGCGAACGTTCGCGAGGCCGGAGCAGGGCCGCGAGGCCGCCGTCGTCATGACGGCGCTGATCCTGTTCGTGACGGCGTCGTCGCTCTACGGATTGATCCTGGGATTCTCGCGAGTTCCGTTCGCGGCGGCGCGCGAAGGCCAGTTCTTTTCGGTCTTCGCGCGAGTCCATCCCACGAAACATTTCCCGCATGTGGCGCTGGTGACGATCGGTGCGCTGACGATTCCGTTCTGCTTCTTCTCGCTCGGTCAGATCGTCAACTGGCTGATTCTCGTGCAGATCGTGTCGCAATTCATCTGGCAGTGCGCGGCCGTCGTCCTGCTCCGTCGCTATCGCGCGGACATCCCCCAGCCATTCGTGATGTGGCTCTATCCGGCGCCCGCCGTCGTCGCGCTCGCGATGTGGGTCTACGTCTTCGTGTCAGCGCCGTGGAGCGGACAGCTGTTTGCGGCCGCCTTCGTCGGCGTGGGCGTTGCTGCCTACTTCGCGTTCGCGCAACAGGAGCAGTCGGCGCTCGGCTGAACTCAGCAACTCAGGCACTTGTGGTTGTTCTTCGCGCCGAGGCTCTCCAGGTACGCGATCGTGTCGGGCCACGGCTGCACGCGCTGCACGGGGCCGTTGGCCATATCCACCGTCGTCTGGCCCTCGCGGTTCACGACCTTGACGTCCGCGCCCTTGCTGGCGAGATACCGGATCATCTCCGTGTCGCCGCGCGATGCGGCGTGATGGACCGCGGTGTTGCCTTCGTGATCGCGGGCGTTGACGTCCGCGCCAAGCTCGTCGACGAGATACTTGACGGCAGCCAGCATCCCGATCGGCGCATGTCGATACGAATTGCCCGCGAAGCCTTCGCCGAAGCCGACGCCGGCGGCCGCCAGCAGTGGCGGCACACCCGGTCCGCCAATCGGCACAGGCGGCCGGCCCGAGATGTCGCGCGACTCGCGGCGGCCGGCATCGCCTGTCTCGGGGCGCTGCGCGGGTTTGATCGTGGGGATGTTCGGATCGGCACCGTACGACACCAGGAGCTTCATCGCGTCGACGTCGGCGCCGTACGCGGCGCGCCAGAAGGCGGTCGCGCCGACTTCGTCCACGCCCGACTGATCGAAGTTGTAGCCGGTGTACCACACCTTCTTGCTGACGCGCTGATTGGGATCGGCGCCAGCGTCGAGCAGCCGCCTCATGAAGTCGAGATAGTCGACCCGCTGGTTGGCCTGCGCGCGCGGCTGCGGATAGCCGGCACGCGGCGCCCACATCAGGTTGATCGTTGCATACAAGGGTGCGACGCCGTTTTCAGCGAGGAGGTTGGGATTCGCACCGCGATCGAGCAGCATGCTCGCGAGATCGAACTGTCCGTTCACCGTGGCGACGAGGAGCGCGGTCGCCGCGTCGCCGCCCTTTCGCTGGTTGACCGCCACGCCCGCGTCAAGGAGCGTCCTGGCGACGTCGATATAACCCTGACGCGCCGCGTACAGGAGCGGCGTCATGCCGCCCTGCCACGCCACCTGTTCGTTGAACATGTGCTGACGCTCGACGCCGGGGACGAGGACCCGCGCCGGAGCCGCGCGCCTCGCTTCGGGCTTGACCGCCAGATTGCGGCCGTCGGGATTCTCGCCGTTGCGGCTGAGCGCCGAAAGGTCCGTGAGCTTCGTCGCGGCGTTGATGTCGCCACCGCGCGCGATGATCAGTTTGACGACGTCGAGTCGGTCGTTCGCAGCGGCAAAGATCAACGGCGTCTGCCAGCGATCGTTCTCCTGTGCGTTGACGCTGGCCCCGGCGTCGAGAAGCGCGGCGGTGGATTGCGTGTCGCCGGCGCCCGCGGCGAACATCAGCGCGGTCGCTCCCGTGCTCGTCTTTGCATCGACGACGGCACCGGCCGCAATCAGCGCGCTGACAATCGGCGCGGAGCCGCGTTCGGCAGCCAGGTGCAGCGGCGTATACGCGCCAAAGCGCGTCTCGGCCTTCGCGTTCGCATGCGCCGCAACCAGCATCGTCGCCAGTTCGACGTCGCCATGCCGCGCCGCCCAGTGCAGCGCGGTGACGCCGTCACCCTGCGGCGCGTTGACGTCCGCGCCCTGCTTGATCAGCGCCTGGACGTCCTGGCGATCGCCGCGCATGGCGGCATCGGCGATGGAGAGCGGACCCGCATCGCCGTGAACGACGACAACGCTCGCGATAAACATCATCAGCAACGAGCTTGATCGAGGCATAGTCAACATTCTTCCAATTGCGGCGGGGCCCCACCCCCGCCGCGTATTAACGCTGATACCTCGCTCGGGCTTCACAGGCCCTCGCTCGGTATGGCCGCAGGCGCTCTGTCTCGGGCCGCTCCTCCGCGTGGCCGCATTCCGCAATCTCACCTGACCCACCTGCCCTACCCGACCTTGTTGAGGTCGAACTCCCCGGTGCTGTCGCCGAACGACGCCAGGTCGCTCATCCCGAGCATGTGCGCCATCGAGAGGAACACGTTGGCCATCGGCGTGCCGTCCGCAGCCTTGATGTGCAGCCCGCCCTTCAACTGGCCGCCCGCCTTTCCCGCCAGGAACAGCGGGCACCGCTTGTGATTGTGCACGTTCGGATTGCCCATCGGCGACCCGTAGACCATCAGCGTGTTGTCGAGCAGCGAGCGGTCGCCGTCCGGCGTGCGCTTCAGGCGCTCGAGGAAGTACGGCACGAGGCTCACGTGGTACTTGTTGATCTTCGCGAAGTCCTGAATCCGCTCTGGCCGCTCGTTGTGGTGCGAGGCGTTGTGGAAACCGGTCGTGACGCCCGTCTGAGGGAACACACGGCCGGACACATCGCGCGAGAGCTTGAACGCGAAGACGCGCGTGATGTCCGACGCGAGCGCGACCGCCTGAAGATCGAACATCAGCTTCACGTGTTCGTCGTAGGAGTCGGGCACGCCCATCGGCGCATCCGGCAGCGCCCGCGTTTCGCCGCTGCGGTTCGCGGCCTCGATGTTCTGGATGCGGCGCTCGATCTCGCGGACGTCCTCGAGATAATCGCTGAGCCTCGCGCTGTCGGCCGCGCCGAGCTGTCGCTTGAGCCGATCGATCGACTGAACGATCGTGTCGAGGACGCTCTTGTCCTCGCGCCGCCGGCGCGCGCGTTCCTCCGGCGTGGCCCCCGCACCGAACATGGTGTCGAATACCGCGCGAGGATCGCGCAGCATCGGCAGCGGCTCGCTCGGCGACGCCCAGCTGATGGCGTCCGTGTAAGCGCAGGAGTAGTTGTATTCGCAGCCGCCTGAATGATCGACCGACTCGATGCACAGCTGCATCGACGGAATCGCCGTATCCTGGCCGAATTTCCGCGCGTAGATCTGGTCGAACGATGTCCCGACGAACAGGTCCGATCCCATCGTCTGCTTGGGGTGCGCCTGCGTCAGAAAGACGGAGCTCGCCCGGAAATGATCGCCGCCAATCTCCGGCGTCGTGAACGCCTCGGCCATCCGGCAGTCCGTGTTGCTGACGATGGTGAGGTAGTCACGAAGTGGCTCGAGCGCCGCCATCGACGTCGGCGAGAGGTCGAAGCTAGGGCCGGCCGCGGCGGGCGACCACAGGTTCCTCTCGGCGCCGAACGTGGTGCTGCCGGCGGCGCCGTGCACCATTTCGACGGCGACGAACTTCAGTTTGCCTTTCGCGGCCGTGTCGGCGAGCGCCGTCGCCGCCGGCGCCATCGCGTCCAGAAACGGCAGCGCGACGGTCACACCCATGCCTTTCAGCACGGCGCGGCGAGAAAGATGGCGTTTCGAAATGATCATCCCGGTCTCCCGTCAGTGCGGTCGTGCCAGTCCAGTCGTCGTCTCCGCGGGCGCGCGGCGGCTCATCTGAAACGCCGTGCTTCGCGTGATGCCGGCGATGAACGCCCCGATCTGATTGTTCTTGGCGGCGGCGTCGCGCGCGATGGCGCGCAGCGCGGGCATATCCGGCGCCTCGACCCGGCGGCCGAGCGCGTAGGTCATGAGATTCTCGGCGAACGTCATCACGAAGGCGTCGCGGTGCCCGAGCAGCGCGTTCCGCAGTCCCGCCGCGCCCTCCATCGCCGTGCCGTCATAGAGCGTTCCGGTCGAATCGACGGGCACGCCGTTGTCCTTGATACGGTAGCGCCCGACGACGTCGAAGTTCTCGAGCGCGAGGCCGATCGGATCGATCATCCGGTGGCACGAAACGCACGCCGGATTCGACCGATGCTGCTCCATGCGCTCGCGGACCGAGAGGAAGCGTCCGTCTGCGGATCCCTTCGTATCCTCGAGCGCAGGAACGTTCGGCGGCGGCGGCGGCGGCGGCGACCCGAGCAGCACCTGCAGCACCCACTTGCCTCGCTGCACCGGCGACGTGCGATCGGCGACCGACGTCAGCAGCAGGATGCTTCCCTGCGTCAGCAGGCCGCGTCGCGAATCCGGCAGCGCCACGCGGCGGAACTCCGGACCCGTGACGTTGGGGATCCCGTAATGACGCGCGAGCCGTTCGTTGACGAACGTATAGTCCGCCGTGAGCAGATCGAGGACGCTGCGATTTTCGCGAACGAGGCTGTCGAAGAAGAGCTCGGTTTCGCGCACGAACGCGTCGGACAGCGAACCGTCCCAGTTGGGAAACAGCAGCCCATCCGGACGGACTTTGTCCACGTCCTGCAGCCGCAGCCACTGCGCGGCAAAGCGCGTGGACAGCGCACGCGAGCGTGGATCCGCGGCCATGCGCGCGACCTGCCGATCCAGGACGGCAGGATTTCTGAGCGTGCCGTCACTGGCGGCCTTCAGCAGCTCCTGATCGGGCAAAGTGCCCCACAGGAAATACGACAGACGTGACGCCAGGTCGACGTCCGTGATGCGATACGTGTCATTCGACGTCGTGGGCGCCTGCTCGACGCGGAACATGAAGCGCGGGTTCGCGAGAATGCCCTGGATGCCGAAGCGGATACCGTCTTCGAAGCCGCCGCCGTCGCTACGGGCCTGGGTATAGAAGTTGAGAACGTCGTTCAGATCGTCGCGCACGGGGCCGCGGTACGCCTGCGTGGCCAGGCGACGAAGGATGTCCGTCGCGCACGGACGCTCCTGCGCCGGCGATGTCGGATGACAGGTGAAGATCTTGTGTCGGCTCGGCGTGTCCGAGACGCCTGTCACCTTCATCGGTCCGGCGACGGCCAGCTCCTGCAGGTGCGGCGCCATCGTCACGCCGTAGCCGGTCCCGATGCGCGTATCGATGAGCGTCTGATCGATCGGCGCGAGCAGGTCGTCCACGGGCCCGACGGAGCGCGGGACGAACGCCGCCGCAATGCGCTGCGGACCCGCCTTGATGGCGATTGGCGGCGTTTCAAGCGTCAGGCCCTTCTCGCCCGCGTCGTTCATCCCCTTCTCGACCTCGAGGACCGCGACGCGATCGCCGTTCACGGAAATCTCGAGCAGCTCGTTTTTGCCGGCCATGTGTACGGCGGTGTTGCCGAACAGCTCGCCGCTGACCGTCCGCACGAGCGTTGCATGGAACTTGTAGAGCCCGTCGGCCGGGAACGTGTGGACGAACGCCGCGCCGCCGCGCGATCCGAACGGCGTACCTTCGACGTACTGCATCTGGTTTTCCGTCGCGAGCACACGATACGTCGCCGTCGTCGGCGACGCGCCGCGATCGCCGACCGCGAGACGGCTGATCTGGCTGGCCGCGCGCAGATACCCCTGCGGGAGCGCCGGCGAAAAACTCTGTGCGTCGGCGATGTTGTCGAAGCCCTGGCTCATCGTGTCCGGCGGGAGGTACGCCGTCACGTCGACGTCGACGTCGAGGAGGTCCTTGACCGACTGCGCGTACTCGGCGCGCGTCAGACGCTGGAACGGACGCCAGCCGGGATTCGGATTCGCGGCCGCCCACGTGTCCATCCGCGTTTCGAGCGCATGACGAAGATCCTCGAGCGCCGGACCGTCGGGACGACGGGCGCCGGCGGGCGGCATCATGCCGGCGCGAAGCTTCCGGATGATCTTTTCCGAGGTGGCAGGATGTCCGGTCGCGCGCGCGAGGTCGAAATCGGCGAGCGACAGGCCGCCGGCTTTGCCACGCTCGCTATGACAGCTGACGCAATACTGCTTGACGGTCTGCGTGGCGCCTTCGACCGACGCCGTGGTCGCAGCCTGCCCTGAAGGCGATGCCGTGCGGGATGTCGCCGGAGCGTCCGGCCGCGGCTGTGGGGACTGGGCGAGCAGGCCCAGCGAACACAGCCCCACCAGGGCGGCGGCACCAAGCGAAGTCTTCATCTCACCTCAACGTGCCGGCACCGGTCCCGGGCACAAAGGATTCAGCAAGTATAAGGGGTTTCCGACTCAGCCGTGTACTGCCGCTCGCCGAAGGGTAAATCGGTCGGCGGCCTCAAGATCCGCGCGCCGCGCCCTTGCGCACGCTCGTAGTGCCGATCCACGTCCTCAACGTGCACCACGACGTACTGGTTGACTTCGTTGGGACGCGGCGGGCCGGGGCCTGCCGCGCGCAGGCATTCCGAGAAGCCGAACACGCTGCAAAGCCAGTCGATCGCTCTCCCCACATCTTCGTAGACGAGGATCGGCACCACCGTCGCCCCGGGAGCGGATCGATTCACAACCATTTCGTCACCCGAGGAGCGTGTAACAAAACCTCCGAAACCCGATCGTTGTCGGCGAAGTAACGTGAACAGGTATGGCTGCCGCGATTACCTGGAAAGGAGGCGATTTGGCGATTGACGCCGGAGAAAGAGCTACGCGCGTTTCTGGCTCAGTTTGGTTGCGGGACCCACAACCAAACAGTATTTGGAGTTCGCCAGGACTGCAGCGCAGTATTCGTTCCCTATTGCGCTCGCCGAACTCCGATGACCGCCGGGTCCCAGAGGAGGGGTGGACGGAAAGGTGCGGGCATCCCATCTATTACACGCGAGTTGACCGCGATCGGCAGACGTGGAAACGCGAAGCACAGCACTGGTACTTCGCGCGCCATGATCCGCTGGACGTCACCGAACAGCTGTCGACGCCGGTCGATGTCCACTGTGGTCGAGACCTGTTCCATCAGGGCGTCGATTTCGGCTTCCCACGCCGTAATTGGCGTACGCTGCTCCGGGTTCCACACATGTGCACTACCGGAACTCATCCAGAAATCCAGATTGAGCGCGGGATCCGTGTCGGTGGTCAGAAGTCTGAAGTACGCGGCGTCGTAGTCGCCGCGCATCACGCGATCAATCAGGGCGCCGACCTCGAGTGCGACCACGTCGACGTGCATCCCGACCTGCGCGAGGCCGTCGCGAATGACCGACGCTCCACGCTCGAGCGACGTGTTGCCCTTTTGTGTCAGCAAGGTGAACCGGACGGCATGACCATTAGAATCTTCAAGCGTCGCGTCGCCGTTCCGATCCGACAGCCCCAAGGAGGCCAGCAGGCGGCTTGCGCTTGCGACGTCGTACTCCGGAGCCGGCGCCTTCGCGTGCCATTCCCGGTTTCCTGGCGAGATGACGCTGTCCGCGGGTACCGCCTCTCCGAGATAGACGGTATTCGCGAACGCGCGGCGGTCGATGGCGTGGGCAATTGCTCGCCGAAAATCGGGATGCTGAAACCAACGGCTGCGCAGATCTTTTGCCTTCGCCGAGGTCAGATTCAGCCAGAACAGATCGCCGTCGAGGCCGATGCCCGCGTCCATGATCGCCACTCGGCGCGGAGCGGCGGCTCGCTTCAACGCGGGAACATCGGACGGCCTCAGCTCGCTTTGCGTCACATCGATGCTGCCGGTTTCGAGCTGGAGGAGCTCCGCGTCCTGGTCGGGCACCACGACCAGCGCGACGTGTGCGACTCTTGGCAGTTGGCGGTCGCGCTGCCAGTAGTGCGGGTTGCGATCGAACATCAGCCGTTGTCCCGGCTCGTAACGCCGCAGCACGAACGGTCCCAGCCCCGCCATCTCTGAAGGCGGCGTCGACGGACCCCAGGCAGATCGAAATGAACCGGCCATGAGCGCGGGCTCGAGTCGATGGCGTGGGTATATGGGGACTCCGTCGAGCATGCGCAGTCCGGGGCCGAAGGGCGATGGAAATCGAATCAGCACGGTCGCGGCGTCTTCGGCCGTGACCGTGAGGGGCTGACCGTGTACCTGTAGCGTGTCTGCGAGGATGCTGGCAACGGCACGGTCGTAGATCGCCCGGAACGAAAAGACGACATCGTCCGCGGAGAACGGCGCGCCGTCAGAGAATCGCACGTTCGGTCGAAGCCACAGGCGATAGGTTCGCTGGTCGGGAAGGCGCTCCCAGCGTTCAGCGAGTTCGGGTTCGAGCTCGTTGGTGACGCGATTGACGCGGACCAACGTTCCATGCATCAGGAATGTCAGGACAGTCGTCGTGAGGTCGCGCGCCGTGTAGCGATTGAACGAGCGGGGCTCGGCGCGAATGGACGCCACGAGCGTGTCCGAGGAGGGAGAGTCGGCGCGGACGAACCCACCGGACCGGACATATCGCGCGGCCGGCACCGCGGCCGTCAGCGCCACGGTGGCGATGCCAATCACCCACGCCCACGTCCGCGATCTTCGTGCAAGACCCGACATGTTCAAGAAACCGCAGCGACGGACAGACGGGCCGTCGGCCGAAGGTGAGAGTAGCTGACAGGCACGGCGCCCCTTGCGATCGACAACCCGACCTCCTGGGCCAGGAGTCCCACGACCTCGACCGCCTCATCCGCCACCGCCGCCTTTGTGAAATACACAGTGAGGACGCCGAACAAGTCGGCGCGCACGAATACAGGTACCGCCGCACACATCTTCAGCGCGTAGGCGTTTGCGAGTTCGCCGACGTCCAGCCCTGGCTCGGCGCGTCGAATCGTGCTGCGGTTCGCGGCCACCCAGCCCGATACGCCGGACCCGACCGGTATGTGCAACTGCGCGACCGCGCGCCGGATCCGCGGTGTCGCGTGCGCCACGATCAGTGCGTCTTGAGTCGCACTGAACTGGAACAGGCACGCGTCGGCGCCGTCCATGCGCGCGACCTGCTCGTCGATGAGGTCCTGCGCAACGGAGGAAAGCGGCAACGCGCGCGATGCTTCATCGCGGCTGCTTCGCGTCGTGGTTTGTGCCAGGCCGGCCACGACCGATGCGTGGGTATCGGTGGTCTCGGCGTACGAGAGCATCACCTCGCCGCAATTCAGGAATCAGCTCGATGAATTTCCCGACGACGACGGGATCGTAGAACGTCGCTTGACGCGATCTGAGGATCTCGGCGGCGTGCTCATCGGTCATCCTCGGCCGATACGGACGATCCGACGTCAGGGCATCGAAGCAGTCGACGACCGCGAGGATCCGTGCGCCGAGCGGAATCTCGGCGCCGACGAGTCCGTCGGGATAGCCGCGGCCATCCCAGCGCTCGTGATGGTGGCGCACGATCGGCACGATCGGATAGGGGAAATCGACGGCCGTGAGAATCCGGGCGCCCATGCTCGCGTGTTTCTTCATGGTCTCGAATTCCGCGCTCGTCAGGGCGCTCGGTTTGTTGAGCACGTAGTCGGGGACGGCCAGCTTGCCGATGTCGTGGAGCAAGGCACCCGCTTCGATGGCTTTCAGCTGGAGTGAGTCCGTCACGCCGAGTCCTGCGGCGACGCACAGCGTGTGGCGCTGCACGCGGCGGATGTGGCCGTGCGTGACCTGATCTTTCGCGTCGACCGCGATCGCGAGCATCTCAACCGAGGCGCGGTACAGGCGCTCGACGCCCTCGACGTGCCGGTGCGCCTCGTCGACGCGACTCGAAGCCTCACGATACGCGACGTAGGACAGGAGCAAGAGCGGGGCCGCGAGACAGGCGACGCCAAAGTTGATACGAGATCCGCTGCTGACGGCCAATGCGGCGAGAGACGCCGCGGCGTAGTAGTTGACTCCGAGGTACCACGCGTGACCGCGCCAGAAATCGTATGCCGAGGTGCCACTTTCGAGCGCCACCGCAACGGCGCTGAGTCCGCTGTTGAGCACAAAGAACACGGCCGCCATGGCAATCGTCGCCGGAACCACGATCGGCGTGGTCGTCGACAGGGATGATCCGGCCGTGGTCTGGGTGATTGCAAAGAAGACATTCGCGGCCGCCCACGTGGAAATCGCCGGCTCCGCGATGTTGAACAACGCCCGATAGAGCCGCCGGTGACGCTGGGTGACCGAGATCCACAGACCGTCGACAGCAACCGTCAGCACCGGCACTGCCGGCCCAAAGAGAAGGATCGACGCAAAGACGAACACCTCTGACACGGACACGGTCGCCGGCCGACCGGGCACTTTGATCGCGAATCGTCCGCTCGCCATCGTCAGCACCGCGAGCAGGATCGCGTACACGCTGAGAGAAGTGACATGGACGAGAGTCGCGCTGTGGACTATCACCGCGGCGCCCGAGGCCACCACCGCGACGATGAAAGCGATTAGCGGGAGTCCCATCTCAAGAGCCCGTCATAGGGTTCGTGCGGAGTCTTTGCGCCTGCCACTCGGGCGCGAGGATGGACCACATCACGTGGTCGCGCACCACGAAACCGTCGCGGAACCCGCCACGCAGCACACCGTCTCGCGTCGCCCCTAATTTTGCGAAAATCCGGTTGCCGCGTTCGTTGATGTCGACGACACGCGCTTCGAGCCGGTAGACACCGAGCTGAGAAAACACCACATCAAGCACCAAACCGGCGACGCTGACGAACAGGCCGCTGCCCCAAAAGGATTCGCCGAGCGCGAATCCCCATTCCGCAGTCGAGAAGTCGCGCTCGATCGGCCAGACCTGAACCACGCCGACGGCGCAAGTCCCTCCGGCGGGCACAATGCCGAAGCAGGCCAGCTTGCCGCGGCGGCGCTCAGCGTGTGTCCATCGAATGAATCGAGCAAACCCGGCGGCGGTCGATGGACATGGTGCGATGTAGGAGCACACGCGCGCGTCATTCAAGTGCGCGACCAATGACGGCGCATCATCGATGCGGAGCTCACGCACTGACACGCTGCGGCCGCGAAGGCGGGGCAGACCCCCGCGCCAATCGGTGCCAGCGGGAGCCACGTTGGAAGGTTCGGCGATCGACTTACGGAGTGCCACGCGGCGCCTCGTTCCCTCGCGTCATTTCGTGACGAGGTCGCCGTTCGCACGCTCGAGATTGCCCCAGGACATCGATGTCGGCGCGATGTTGAGACCTTGCAAATTGCCCCACACCACGCGATCGGCGGTCACGTTGGGCGTCAGATTGCCCCACACTACGCGGTGGCCGTGGGTCTCGCCGATCAGGCTGTCGCCCCAGACAACTCGCGAACCCCAGATTGCCGGATTGCCGTCGTCCCAAACCGTGCTGTTGCCCCAGACCACGCGGTCGCCCCAGACCACGCGATCGCCCCAGACGACGCGCAACCCCCAAGCCGGGTCGTTGTTGAAGATCTGATTGCCCCAGATGACGCGGTCGCCCCACACCACGCGCTGGCCCCACATCAGCGTCTGTCCCGCGATTGTGGTCCACGGGTTTACAGACGTCGTCAGCCACGACGAGCCAACGGGAGCACTTGAGTCGATTGCCGCCGCCAGAGCAATCGCGCCCGCAGCATTCACCGCCCCGGCACCCTGCGTGAGCACGTCATAGTCCGGCATGGGAATCGCGGTGTACTGAAGAATCGCTTTGACCGCGTTCGGCGTGAGCGGCGCGCTATGGTCACTCACCCGATTCGCGTCGAGCATCAGGGCCACGATCCCTGTGACCACGCCGGCCGACATGCTCGTCCCGCTCAGCTGCATGAAGGGCTTGTCGCCAACCCACAACAGACCGCCTGGATAATTCGCGTACAGGGTGCTCTTCACGCTGGCGTCAGATACCAAGTGCGAGCCCGGTGCGACGATGTCCGGCTTTTGAAAGGCGTCGTACCAAGTCGGCCCTCGGGAGCTGTACCACGGGATCTGATCGTCGCTTCGATTGGTTGTCTGCCGAGTCTCGACGGCACCCACTGTAATGGCATCTGGCGAATTTCCGGGTGATGTGATGCCAGCGTATTCCGGCTCGTGGGTCGTGACGTCGCCGCCGAAGTTGCCCGCCGACACGACGACGACGATACCCGCGCTGACTGCGCGCTCGACCGCCTGCACGAGCGGGTCGCGCTCTGCTGGTTCGTAGATCGGATGACCGAGCGACAAATTGATCACGTCAATGTGCAGCCGGCTCCGATTTGCGACAGCGAAATCGATCGCGGCGATCACGTCGCTCGTGTAGCCGTTCCCGTTCTCGTCGAGGACCTTCAAGGCCAGATACTTGCAGTCCGGCGCGAAGCCGGCATACTGACTGTTCGACATGTCGCCGTGGCTGCCAATCAGGCCAGACACGTGCGTTCCGTGGCCGTAGTCGTCGTAGGCGTGAGCCTTGATTCCCCCCTGCGTGAAATCGTAGAACGTGGTGTCGTGCAGGTCGCCGTTTGGCGCCAGACCTGAGTCGATTAGCGCAACGACGATATCCTTTCCCGTGTACGGGACCGCGCGCCCGGACTTGCCGTCGGAGCGCAGGGAGAGCAGTCCTTCTGTGCCGAGCAACGCGTTGCGCGACAGGTACTTCGTTATCCGAGCTTCGCACGATCGCGTCTAGGGAAACGTGAACCACGTCTGCGTCGTTGGCCGCTGCACGCAGCGCCGTCGGCGATAAATCTGCAACAAGCAGGTCCGTCTCAATCGTTAACCCGAGCGATTTCGGAACCAATCGCTCCAATCGGGAAGCGACAGCCGGGCCGCTGCCTTCACGCGTCTGAATTAAGGTGCGAACGGCAACCGTCGTCGGATGCTGAATCCACTCGCGCAGCGCGCGATCGAGTTTTGACGACGGGTCGGGAGTGCGCGGCGAACAAGATGCGGCCGCGAGCAACATTACGGTGACGCCGACGTGTAGTCGGGACATAGCGGAGTGTGAGCAGGCAACCGCCGTACCGCTGAGGTTGTTGGTGACGATTAACGACTATCAATCAATGGCTTAGCTCTAGATCAGAATGCTCAGGTGCTCGCTGTGTTTTACGATCTATTGGCCCGCTTCGAGACAATTTCACAGATTGGCAACGACTTTATTGGACACGAGACCCATGTACATGCCTTTCACGAACAATCTTGGGCTTCGTTCTGTCACATTTCGGAACAGCGTAAGTCTGAGGAGTATCGCTACCTGGCCAATGGCACCTGACCGCCGGGCATGGTCTTCCCGAGCGACAGCACGTTCGCGAGCAGGCGGTAGGCGCCGGGCACGGCGTACGGCAGCTGGCGGTGGAACGCATAGGCGAAATACGTGAAGTGCCCCTTTCCGTAACGGGCCCACAACCAGCCGCCGCGCTGCGGATCCTGCCCGCGATCGTGCGTCTCGATCATCGGCGCGTACGCGGAGTCCCACTCGCTCCAGAACTTCGACCCGCGCTGCTCGACCCATCCATCGAAGTCCGCCCGGCTGATCCTGTTCGGTGTGTTGAACACCGGATGCGTCGCCTGCAGGATCTGGACGGGGGCGTCTTCCTCCGACACTTCTTCCGCGCGCGCGGTCAGTTGGCCCGGGTACGGCGCGTACTTCGCCGGCACGTACTCCTGCGTGTTGTAGAGCACGATCAGGTTGCCGCCGTCCTTCACGTAGTCCAGCAGCCGCGGGTTGTAGGTTCGCAGGTCGTCACGCACGGCGTACGCGCGCGTTCCCGTCATGATCGCATCGAACGACTGCAGGGTGCCATTCGCGAGATCGCTCTCGGACAGCAGCTGCACCCTGGCGCCCAGCTGCGCGATGGCGGCGGGCACTTCGTCGCCGACGCCCATCACGTAGCCGACCGACAGATTCGGCGCGACGTTCACGTCGATGCCGCGGATCCGGCTCGTCGCGTCCCTGAACAGATAGCGCGTCTCGAGATCGCGATGCTGAATGACGTCGTAGCCTTCGACGTACGACTTCCCGTCCGCGGTGGCCACCGCGCGTATCGAATACTCCTTGTGGTCGAGCGTCGGGATCGCGATCGAAAATCGATACGTCGAGCGTTCGCCGGCGCGCGCGAACGCGAACGGCACCTGTGACGGCGTGACGGTCCATCCCGGCGGTGCGTCGAGCTTCAGCCCGCCGCTGAGGGCGCCGTCCCTGTTGTTGACGAGCTCGACGCGCACGCTTGCAGTCTTGCTCCGAGCCGCCAGTGGAACGATCGTGCGCTGTGGCGACACGTTCACCGCAAGCGCTGGCAGGACCATCAGCTCGCGGATGTCGTCACCGTACGGCAGGTTCGGCTCGAGACGTGTCACCGCCTCGCGTGCTTCGATCCCCACGCCGTCAAGGGAATACCGGGCCGCCACCGCCAGGAGCGGCCGAGCGGCAGGCCGGTACAGCTGCGCGAGGTCGGTGACCGTGTAGCGGCTCTGAGAAAGATCGGGGCGTGTGAAGAATGGCCGCGACGTCCTGACGTCGTCCGGAACGGTGACGCGGAAGCGACGGACGAGCGGCTGGTTCTGTGTCAGCGCGGACGACGTCGTCGCGGACGTTCCCGCCGGCCGCACGCGCCAGTTCGACGTCGAAGAGATCGAGAGATCGACGCCGGATATCGAAACCGATCCGCGATTCGTGAACGTCGCCCGCACGTCGAACGACTGGCCGGGCACTGCGGGACCCAACGCCGGCGGCGGCGCAAACGCCAGGGCCGCACCGGTGGGGTCGACCGATCCCGCGGGCTCGGCCACTGCCACGAGCTCGACGCCCAGCGCGGCATTGATCGCGTCCTGGAACTGGCGCTCTTTGATCTTCAGCACGAAGACCGCATCCGGCTCGGACGCGAGTCGCTCGATCGCCGTGCGCGTGGCCCTCAAGCCTCGCGCGAGCGCAGGTGCACACGCAGCCGGATCGGACTCGCTGAACGCCCGCCTCGCGGCCTCGACTTCCTGCGAGATCGTGGCGACGAGCGGCGCGGCGAACGAAGGCTCGGGGCGACCCAGCGCCCGAAAGATGCCGGCCACGCTGGCGTCCATGCCGTCGAAGAAAGTCGTCTCCTTCTCGGGAGCCACGATGACGCTCGCGAGGCGTTTGTAATAGTTGTAGGCGGGCCCGGGCGTCCGCGTCAGCCGTCCACCGTTCTGCGAACGCTGAAACGCGAGCCCGGTACGCGCGAAGTTGCTGTACGAGTCGCCGAGCCACGGACTGTATTGGCCCGCATCGACGCGCAACGTCCAGTCCTCCTCTTCCCGCACGCCGCCCATGTACAGTTTCAACGGCCGCCATGGCCGGAGGCCCTGCGCAATCTGTTCGGGAAACATGTTCGGATCCCCGGCCGCCCTGAACGCGTCCTGCGTGATCAATCCGGCCGCTTGATGATTGCCGTGGCCGTCACGCTCGTTGCCCTGGAAACGTGAGATCAGCACGAACGGACGGTCCATTCGGATGATCGCGACCATGTCGCGCAGGACCGTATCTTTTCCCCACTTCTCCAGGGCTTCGTCCAGACGCTTCGAGAACCCGTAGTCAACGACCGTCGTGAAGTACTGCTCGTCGAGGCCGTAGTACTCGCCTGCACGCCGCAGTTCCTCGGTGCGAATCAACCCGACCGCGTCGAAGAGCTCCGGGCCGATCGCGTTGTCGCCCGACTCGCCGCGTGTCAGCGTTGTCAGCGCGACGCGAGCGCCCGTACCGCGACTGAGCCACGCGAGCACGCCGCCCTGCTCGTCGTCTGGATGCGCGGTCGTATGCATCGCGCTGGCGATCGTCTGCAGCTTCAGCAGCTTCTGCCAGGTCCCGGCCGCACCCCGGTCCTGCGGCAACCGTTCGGTCGCATCGGGTACCGCGGCGGCGACCGCGAGCAGCGACAAGATGGCGCCGACACGGCGAATTGTCATGACGCTGTCTTCGAATCCGCGCTGGTCACTGTACGTCAGATTGACTATCGTTACGCCCTATGACACGCATTTCCCGACGAGCATTCAACGTCACCGTGCTTGGAGCCGCGGGCGCCACGACTCGAAGCATGGCGATGGCTTCAGTATCAGTTCGCGGGCCGGTGCCAACCACGCTTCAGTCGCAGGGGGTGTCCGACGGCCTCGCCGACCTGACGCTTGCCGACGCGTCGGCGCGTCTCGCGGCCGGACGGGCGACATCGGTGGATCTGGTGACTGCGTGCCTTGCGCGCGTCGACGTGTACAACCCGAAGGTCAACGCCTTCATCACGGTCCTGCGCGAGCAGGCGATCGCGCAGGCGAAGACGCTCGATGCGGAGCGGCGCGCGGGGCGGATCCGCGGTCCGCTCCACGGCATCCCGATCGCGCTCAAGGACAACATCGATACGGCCGGTATCCGCACGACGGCAGCAAGCGCCGTCTTCGACGATCGCGTGCCGACCGAGGATGCCGAAGTCGCGCGGCGCTTGACGGCGGCCGGCGCGATCCTCATCGGCAAGGCCAACCTCCACGAATTCGCGTTCGGTGGCACATCCGCAACGAGCTACTACGGACCGGTGCGCAATCCGTGGGCGCTCGAGCGCAATCCGGGAGGATCCTCGGGCGGCTCGGCGGCCGCGGTCTCGACCAGCATGTGTTATGCCGCGCTTGGCACCGACACCGGCGGTTCCATCCGCACACCGTCGTCGTACTGCAGCGTGGTCGGACTCAAGCCGACCTACGGCCTGGTGTCCATCCGCGGCATCATTCCGCTGACGCTGTCACTGGACCACTGCGGGCCGATCACCCGAAGCGCGATGGACGCCGCCATCGTGCTGAACGCGCTCGCTGGCTACGATCGGCTGGACATCGCGAGCGTCGAACACCCGGCCGAAGACTACGTCGGGGCGGTCAGGCAGCCGGTCTCGAGCTTCCGTGTGGGCATCGCCCGCGCGCCCTTCTTCGATCTCATGGACGACGACGTCGCGAAGGTCGTTGACGATGGTCTGCGGGTCGTGACCAAGCTGACCAGGAGCATGAAGGACACGATGCTGCCGCCGACCCGCGACATCACCGTGAACGCGGAGACGTACGCGTACCACGAAGACATGTTCGCGCGCGCGCCTGGACGCTACATGATTCCGACGCGACGCGCCCTGCAGAACGGCTCGAACGCGAAGGCAGCGGAGTACGTCCGCGGACGCTGGCGCCTCGAGCTGTTGCGACGAACGATCGACGATGCGTTCAAGGACGTCGATCTCGTCGTGCTGCCCACCCGGAGGCGGACGCCGCGGACTGTGGACGCGTCGATCAAGCGCGAAGAAACCGACGTGCCGCGCAATCCGGAGCTCGAGAACACGGGCGCGTTCAACTTGTACGGCATCCCGGCCATCTCAGTCCCCTGCGGCTTCACCTCCAAAGGGCTGCCAGTCGGTCTGATGATCGCGGGGCCGCGCTTCTCGGAAGGCAAAGTGCTCGCCCTCGCGCATGCGTTCGAACAGGCGACCGACTTTCACACGAAAAGGCCGCCGATTCGACCGGACACGCCGGTGCCTCCGCTGGCCACGACCGACCCAACCTAATCCTGCGGACGTTTCGCCGGCGCGGTCGGAGCCGGCATTGGCAGGTTCTTCAGCAGCAGCGGGTAGACGTAGCCGGCGGGCAGGACACGTTCGGGATCCGGGCGGACGCTCAGATACGTCACGTGATCGGTGATCTGACTCCAGCCATGCGCGACCATCGTCGGAATGATGATGATGTCGCCCTCGTGCACGACGCGGCTGTACGCACCCGCGCCCGCCGTGCCGCCGCCGCTTGGACCGTTCATGACATTGGCCACGCCGGGACTGGGTCGCTTGTTCTCGATCACGCCTCCGGTCGTCAGCACTCCTGATCCGGACGTGATGATGTAGGTCTCGGGCGTGAAATCGTGATAGATGACGGGAATGGGGTCGCCCGGCTTGTCGTTCGTGGGCCCGCGGTGGATGATGCCGATCCCCATGTTGTACTTGCCCATGTCCACGACGCGCAGCTGGCGGTCGGGCGGGCTGGGAGGGGCGTTCTTCAGGACGTAGTCGATTTCGGCCTTCGTGATGTCGAAGGCGATCGTCGGCGCGGCGCCGTTCTGGGCTTTCAGCACGGCCTGCCACACCGCAAGCGGGATCAGCACCGACAGCGCGACCAGGATCAGCTTCCTCATGACGTTCCTCCTTTGATCAGCCCGAGGCGGACCAGACTTTCAGCGGTGGCGACGACGGCATCTTCTCGCGATCGGGGCGCCCAGCCAAGCATACGCCTCGCTTTTTCGCTGGTGGCGTTCTTCCGCTTTCCGAGCTCGGGCAGGATCTGCGTCACAGCCGGATCCCACAGCGCCGCGAGACGCAGGAGCCAGTCGGGCAGCTCCCGCGTCGGCACACGTCGCGCCGCCGATCCCATGCGGGCCCTCAGGGCCGCCGCGATCTCCGCGATGGACATGAAGTCGCCCGCAACGGCGAGGAAGCGCTCGCCTTTCGCGACAGGATTCGTCATCGCGCGGAGGTGCAGGTCCGCGACGTCGCGCACGTCGACGGCGCCGAAGTACATTCGTGGACAGCCGGGCATGGCACCGTCCATCAGGCGCTGGACGATGATGATCGACGTCGAATAATCCGGCCCGAGGACCGGACCGAATACACCAACCGGGTTGACGACGGAGAGCTCGAGGCTGCCGCCTTCGGCCGCGATGAACTTCCACGCGGCGCGTTCTGCCAGCGTCTTCGATTTGACGTACGGCTGGACATCGCCGGCGTCCGGGTTCGTCCAGCTTGTTTCGTCGAACGGCGCGGCCTGCTGCGGGTGACCGTAGCCGATGGCCGCGAAGGAGGACGTCAACACCACGCGCCTGACGCCGGCGTCGCGTGCGGCGCGCAGCACGCGGAGGGCGCCTTCGCGCGCGGGCACGACGAGCTCGTCTTCGCTCTTCGGAACGCTCGGCGGAAACGGCGACGCCACGTGCAGCACGTACTCACAGCCGCTGACGGCATCGCGCCAGCCGGCATCAGCCTCGAGGTCGGCAACGAACACCTGGAGCGCGAGGGCTTCAGCCGAGCGGGTGTCGGCGCCGCCTTCTTTCAGAAGCGCACGAACGTCGCCTTCTCGTTTCACACTGCGAACGGTCGTCCGCACCTGATGGCCGGCCGCAAGAAGTTGGAGGATGCAGTGGCTGCCAACGAAGCCGGACCCGCCCGTCACGAGCACGGTACTCACGTTGCTGTCCTCTTGACCGTGGATTCTAGCGGACTTCGAGAGTGCTGCTACCGTTGCAACTCATCCAGGAGCTGCTTCACATGCCGCAGGATTGCCTCCCTCATCGGCGCATAGCCCTGATCGTCTGGCACGTCGGACCAGTCTGACGCCTTGCCGGATCGCTGAGCCTTGTCGGGCAGCGTGCACCCGATTGCAAAGATATGCGTCGCGGCCGCGACGTCATCGTCGCTGATCGAGGCGGGCTTGCCAGTCGGAATAGGCACGCCCTCGGCCTCGAGTCCGGCAACGACGCGGACCGATAGAGCGTCCTGCGGTGCCGTCCCGCGGAATGTCGCTCGAAACGGCAAACCACGTTCGGCGGCGAGTTTGTTGAAGTAGGCGGTCGCGATGACGCTCTTCGCCGCGCCATGTTCGCAGACGAACACGACAGCAGGCTCTCTGGGCGACGATTGAAAAGCGATCATCAGCGCAAGCATCAGCATTCGCATGGTGTCCTCACTCGAAACGCAGGGCCTCGATTGGATCGAGCCGCGCAGCCAGGCGCGCCGGGTAGTACCCGAAGAACACGCCAACCGCCGCGGAACAACCGAACGCGAGCGCGATGGCGTTGCTCGACACCCGGGTGGGCCACTGGAACGCGTCCGCGATCGTCCGGGCGCCGATCATCCCTAATGCGATGCCGATGCCCCCACCGATCAGGCTGAGAATGACCGCCTCGACGAGAAACTGCCTCAGCACATCCCGACCACGGGCGCCGACGGCCTGGCGCAGCCCGATCTCCCGCGTGCGTTCGGTGACCGACACGAGCATGATGTTCATGATGCCGATGCCACCGACGAGGAGCGAGACCGACGCGATCGCGGCCAGCAGCGCTTCCATCGTGCGGGTCGATTGCTTCACGGCCTCGGCAATCTCGGTCGGATGTCGCAGATTGAAGTCGTTGTCGGCGCCTGGCCGCAGGTGATGACGTTCCCGCAGCAACGCCGTGATCTGCTGCTCGGCATCGTCGACGACCGCCGCCGACGTTCCCGACATGAGAACATCGTCGAGCCAGGGCTGGCCCTTGATCTTCTTCATGACGGTCGTGTACGGCATCAGGAACTGGTCGTCCTGATCCTGCCCGGTGGCCGATTGACCCTTCACGTCGAGGACGCCGACGACGACACAGGGTTCGTTGTTGACGCGGATGCTCTCGCCGAGCGGATTCTGTTCGCCGAAGAGCTGATCGACAACAGTCTGGCCCAGCACGCACACGTTACTAGCCCGCTCGACGTCCACGTCGTTGTACATGCCGCCACGGACAACGTTCCAGTTCTTGAGAAGGACGTACTCTGGCCCCACGCCGCGCACCGGGGTCGACCAGTTCTGATTCCCATAGACGACCTGGACGCGCGTATCGGCCTGCGGCGTGACGTTCGTGACGAGCGGGATGTGCTCCTTGATGGCTTCGTAATCGCCGAGCGTGAGCGTCTTGGTACCGAACGTTCCGGTGCGAACGCCGTTCCGGTTCACACCGCCGGCCTCGACCCAGATCATGTTCGCGCCGATGTTGGTGATGGCGCGCTCGACGCTGGCCGACGCGCCTTCGCCTATCGCCACGACGCAGATCACGGCGCTCACGCCGATGACAATACCCAGCATCGTCAGCGCCGTTCGAAGCGCGTTCTGGCGCAGCGCTTTCAGCGCAACCCGGAAGGTGGCCAGGACGTTCATGCCGATATCCGCGGGACGACGATTCGGAAGACGGACCCGGCGCCCGCCTGCTCCACGGAAATGTCACCGCTGTGCGCCTGGACGGCCCACTTGGCGATGGCCAGACCCAGCCCGCTTCCGCCCATCTCGCGGGATCGACTCTCGTCGGTGCGATAGAAGCGGTCGAAGATCCGCTGGTGGTGCTCCTGAGGAATACCAGGGCCTTCGTCAGTGACCGTCAGCGTCACGCGACTGGCATCCCCGCCGACGCTGACACGAATCGTCGAGTCTGGCGGCCCGTACCTGATGGCGTTGTCGACAACATTCGTGATCGCCTCACGCAGCACCAGGCGATCGCCACTCAGCACGGCATCGCCTTCGACCGCGATCAGAAGCCGTTGCCGCCGCTCGTCCGCAAGAATGCCGAGCGACGACGCGACGTCGCGAGCGAGCTCGCCGACATCGACGACTTCCCGAGAGAGCCGCAGTGTTCCCGCGTCTCCACGCGACAGCTGCAGCAGTGTATCGACGAGCCGGGTCATACGATCGACTTCTTCCAGCATGCTGCCGATCGCGTCCTTGTACCTCGGCCGGCGACCCGGTCTCGCGCATGCCCATCTCGCCGATGCCTCGAATCACCGACAGCGGCGTGCGCAGTTCGTGCGAGGCATCCGCGGTGAAGCGCCGGAGCTGATCGAATGACGACTCGAGCCGCGCCAGCGTGCCATTGATCACGGTCGCCAGTCGTCCGATCTCGTCGTTCTGATTCGGAACCGACAGGCGCTCGTGCAACCGGTCGGCTGTGATGCGGCGCGCCTCCGCGCCGAGCTGATCGATCGGCGCGAGCGCCCGCCGCGCCAGCAGATATCCTCCGCCGCCGGCAAGGACCACGATCAAGGGCAGGCCCAGGACGAGCACCACGAGGATTTCTCGCAGCTGCTCCTCCATCCGCTCTTCAGAATCGGCGCCGGGTTCGCTGTGGAGGGCGTCGGCGTTCTGCTGTTCTTCGAGTTGCTCGCGAAACTCGTGGCGCACGGCGACGAACGTGGCCGACGCATAGACGACGAGCATCAGCGAGAGCACCGCGGTGTACCACGCCGTCAACCGCACGCGAATCGATGCGCCTGACCACAAGCTCACGGCTCGCCTTCTCGCAACACGAAGCCCACGCCGCGGACGGTGTGAATCAGTCTTGGCGCGCCGTCGAGATCGATCTTCCGTCTGAGCCGCGCCATCTGCACGTCGATGACGTTGTCGAGCGGTGTCGCGCGCCTCGGCTCCTTCCAGACGTCTCGCGCGAGCATTTCCCGCGAGACAAGATGCCCCTGGTGCCTCAGAAGATACTCCAACAGTTCGAACTCACGACCGGTCAGTTCCACGAACCGATCGCCTCGGATCACTCGCCGCGCGACGACATCCAGCTCCAGGTCGGCGGCCTTCAGGCGAAAGACGTCCGACGGGCGGCCGCGCCGCAGCAAGGCGCGGACGCGCGCCAGCAATTCGGGCAACGCAAAGGGCTTCACCAGGTAGTCGTCGGCGCCAAGGTCCAGACCCTGGACGCGATCGTCGACACCGTCCCGGGCCGTGAGAACCAGCACGGGCGTCTCGATGCGCCGTTGGCGAAGCGTCTGCAGGATTTCGAGACCGCTCCGTTTCGGCAGCATCAAATCGAGCAGAACCAGGTCGAACAGTTCCGCGCTCGCCCTGTAGAATCCCTCCTCGCCGGTCGCGGCCACGACCACGTCGTACCGCTCGGCCTCTAAGGCCGATGCCAGCACCTCGGCCAGCTTGCGTTCGTCTTCGACAACGAGAACACGCACCACGCCGAATGTTAGCGGCCGGTAGTCGCGTCGATCCTGACTTTTCTGTCAGGGACTGGCGAGGATTCCGGGGACTGAAACGGCATCGAGAGCAGCCCGGCAAACGACGCGGCGCTGACTGTGTCCACGTCGTCGAGGCCGTACACGACCCGTGGCGCGCGGTCGGCAGGTGTGAAGGTCCCGAGCAGACGATCGTAGATGGTCACGAGATTGGCATAGTTCGAATTGGCTTCCGTGATCGCTCGCGAGTGGTGAATCTTGTGAATGTTCGGCGTCACGAAGACGGTTGACAGCACGCGATCGAGCGGCGCCCACAGCCGCACGTTCGCATGTTCGAGAACACCGTTGGTCGCCTGCAGCAACCGCTGGATGATGACGGCTGTGGCGGGGATGCCGAGAATCCAGATCGGCACGACGGCGAAGGCGAATCGCCACACGGTTTCGACCGGGTGCGTCCGGTATGTCGTGGTCACGTCGACAAAAGGATCGCTGTGGTGAATCTGATGAAAGCGCCACATGGGCGCCCACATGTGCATCGTGCGATGCGAGAGGTAGCCGACGGAGAAATCCAGGACGAGAATGCCGGCGGCGATCTCGATCCAGGCGGGCAGTCCAGACTGCGCCATGAGGCCCGCGGGACGCATCGTCAGCGCCGCCATCGCCGCAATCCACGCCAGCAACCAGTTCGAGAGTAGCGACAGCGCCGTCAGGCCGAGGTTAGCACCACGCCGGCCGTGTCTCCATGGCTTGGCGACGAACATCGGTACTGCTGTTTCGAGCAGGGCGCCGATCGCCATCACCGACAGGATGATTGATGCATTGTTCAGAAACTCACGGGCAGTCATCGTGCTTCCTCCATGACTCGCATCGTAGGAACTCCAAAGCCCTCCGTATCTGACGAGTGCCTGAAGTCTTTGTCAGGAACCTGCCATCACTCAGCGCGCAGCGCCTCCACTGGATCCGTTCGAATCGCCCGACGCACGGGCACGAATGTCGCGACGAGCGCTGCGAGTCCGAGGGTGCCCGCCGCGCCGGCAATGACCGATGGTTCGAGTCCGCCGGTGGCGAAGAGCACCGTGGACAACACGCGTGAGGTGATTGCCGCGCCCGCGCAGCCGACAGCCAGTCCAAGTGCAATCGCCCGCCATTCGGTCGCCAGCACCGGGCGGAGAATCTGCGACGGCCGTGCACCGAACGCGAGGCGGATGCCGATTTCGCGCGTGCGCCTGGCCATCGAGAACGCGGTGACCGAGTACACGCCGACGATCGCCAGGAGCAGGCTGGCCATACCGGCAATTTCGACGAGATCGGTGTTGAACCGTCGTGACCCGACCGACGCCGCCAGAATTTGTGACATGGATCGCGTGCTCGACGTGGCCACGTCCTTGTCGAGTCGACGGACCGCCGCGCGGATGGCGTCGGCGGCCTGCATCGGATCCCCGGACGTCCGCACGACCCAGTACATGCGGGCCGCGACGAACTGCGCCTGGTTGGCGGGCATCTGCCGCAGCGGCACGTACAGATCCGCCGTCCGGCCCGCGTCGAGCCCGAACTGCTTCACGTCGTCGCAGACGCCAATCACCTCGAGCGTGTCGGCGCCGACGATGATGTGCTCGCCGATCGGCCACGCGCCCGGCCAGTGTCGATCGGCAAATGTCCGGCTGATCACGGCCACTCGCCTCGTCGCCTCGCGGTCGTCGTCATTGAACTCCCGACCGTGGAGCCCGACGCCCATGATGTGGAAGTAGCCGGACGTGACGATGCGGTAGTGCGCCTGCGGAATCTCGTCGGGTGCCGGCTCGGCCCGACCGACGACCCGGTAGTCCTGCGTCGACAGGAGGCCGCTCAGCGGAAGCAGGGAGATCGCCGCAGCGTCGCGAACGCCGGAGACCTCGGTCAGGTCCCGATGAAGTTTCTCGGCAAGGGTGACGATCGCTGTCGGCGCGGCATAGCGCGCCGGCGGCAGCGCGAGCTGAACCGACAGAACGTCCCGGCCGTCGAAGCCGGGATTGACGGCCTCGAGCCGGCGGAAGCTTTTCACGGTCAGGAGCATCGCCACCAGCAGCGTCAAAGCGGCCGCGACCTGCATCGCCACGAAGCCGCGCCGGAATCGGCCCTGCACGACGGAACCGGAACTCGACCGCCCCTCTTCGGCGAGTCCAACGATCGGTGCTTCTGAGAACAGCCACGCCGGCATGACCCCGCACAGGAGCGCGGCGACGGCCGTCGCGGCAGATGCGAATGCGGTAACACCGGACGTCAGCCCGATGTCGTCGAGCCTCGGCAGCGCGAACCCGCCCCACCAGACGAGCACACGAGCAAGCTCCCGGCCGACGAAAAGCCCTCCCACGCCGCCGGCGGCGACGAGGACGGCAACCTCGCCAAGGAGCTGTGCCGTGATCCGCCACGGAGTGGCGCCGAGCGCCGCGCGCACACTCAACTCCCGGCGACGCGACGCGAGAGACACGAGGAGGAGATTGGCGATGTTCGCGCACAGGACGAAGAGCAAGACGACGACGGCACCGAGCAGCGTCAAGAGCAGCGCGCGAGCGTCGCCGACAATCTCGCGATCGAGCGGATAGAGGTTGACGCCGAGCTTCTTGGCGTTGACATCCGGGTAATCACGGCGAAGCCGTGCGCCGATCGCATCGAGGTCGGCCTTCGCCGCGGGCAGCGACACACCGTGTTTGAGTCGTGCGACGACGCGGAGGAAGCCCGCGCCGCGATCGGGTCGGCGTGGATCGGTCTGGATGGACAACGGCACCGCGATCTCGGCGTCGCGAAACGGAAAGGCGAAGCCCGGCGGGAGGACGCCGACGATCGTGTGGGCGGTTCCGTTCAGAGACACGTGCTGTCCCACGACGCCGGCGTCAGCGCCGAAGCGCCGCCGCCACAACCGATCGGTCAGCACCGCAACCTGCGACTGGACATCGCGGTCGTTCAACGGACGTCCCAGCGTGGGCGTGACGCCGAGCACGTCGAAGAACGCGGGATCGACACGGATGCCCTCGAGACGTTCGGCATCGCCGATCCCGGTGAGGTTCGCCGTCCAGTTGGTGAAAGGCGCAAGGCCCTCGAGCACGGCGTTCTGCTCGCGGTAGTCGGCGAGGTCGAGCGCTGAAAACGGCGCGCGGTCCCGCTCGACACGGGCGTTCCACATCCAGACGAGCCGCTCCGGTTCGCGGACGGGCAGCGCCCGCACGATGACGGCCTCGACCACCGAGTACACCGCCGTGGCCGCGCCGATGCCGAGCGACACGGTGGCGACGATCGTGGCCGCCAGGAGCTGGTGACGTCGCCAATAAGTAATGGAATGCACGTCCAGAGCTTAACTGTGTTATTACTATTACGTCAACAAGATATGTCCATAACAACTGAGTGGCTGCTGCTCCTCTCGTTCCTTCCCGCAAAACAGGCGCACGCGCGCGTGCAGGCCTGGCGACGCCTCCAGCGGATCGGCGCCGTGTCGCTGAAGAATTCCGCGTACGCCCTGCCGCATTCAGCGGAATCGCGCGAGGACTTCGAGTGGATCAGGAACGAGATTGTCGCGGCCGGCGGCGAGGCGATGGTGCTCGTCGTACGGGCGCCGGAAGAATCCGTCCACGACGACATCGTCAAGACGTTTCGCGCGGCGCGTCGTCAGGACTTCAAGGTCCTCGCGGCGGCGGCGTCAACGCTCCTCAAGAAGACGTCGGGCAAGAGCGCAGCTGACGCCCGGTCAGTGACGCAAGGCGTGCGACGGCTGCGGGAACGGTTCGACGAGACCGTTCGCCTCGATTTCTTCGAGACCCCTGAACGCGAGACCGTCGCCGCGCTGCTTGCGCAGCTGAACGAACACACCGGGAGGAAGAGAGCCATGAAGTCATCGCCTGCAACATTCGTGGATGCCATCGACTTTCGTGACAAGGTCTGGCTGACGCGGCCGAGGCCCGGTGTCGACCGGATGTCGTCGGCCTGGCTGATCCAGCGCTTCATCGATCCAAACGCACGATTCGTCTTCACCGACGTCGCGAAGACAGCGAGCGCGATTCCGTTCGATACGTTCGACGCGGAATTCGGCCACCACGGGACGCACTGCACGTTCGAGACGTTCTGCGAGCGGTTTGGCATCACCGACCGCGCCGTGCGGCACATCGGCCGGATCGTCCACGATCTGGACCTGAAGGAGCGGACGCACGCGGAGGCCGAAACGGAAACGATTGGTCGACTGGTCGATGGCCTTCGACGGGCCCAACCCGAGGACGATGCGCTGCTGCGATCGGGCATCGAGATGTTCGAGGCGCTCTATCAGTCGGTGGCCGCCGGCAGCGCGTCGAAACCGGAGTCGGTCAAGCGGCCCGGGCGCCGCCGTGGAACTGCCTCGACCAGGCGCCGCAAGAGGCGATCCTGATTTTTCTGTCAGGAACCCCAATTCCGGGCCGGCTGGAACAGAATGATCGGACGGAGTTCGTGCCTTCCGACGGAGATCGATCATGCTGAGCCAGTTGCGCTTTCGTACATGCGTCTTCACGCTCCTGCTGACGGGAGTTCCCCTCGCTGTCACTGCCCAGGAGATGCCGGCCGAATACCAGCAGGTGCTGACGAGGCTCACCAGACAGGGCGACTTCAAGGACAACGTGCTGAAGGTCAACATCCCGCGTAACGATCTCAAGGTCACTGTCGCGGGAATTGTGACGCCAACACCGTTCGGTTTTGGTGGCTGGGTGGCGATGACGAAAGGCGATGGCGGCCACGAAGTGCTGATGGGGGACCTCGTCCTCCTTCAGGACGAAGTGAATCCCGTCATGTCCGCGCTGCTCGACAACGGGTTCGACGTGACCGCGCTTCACAACCACTTCTTCTGGGACGAGCCGCGGATGTTCTACATGCATGTGCACGGGCATGGCACAGCTGCGGACCTCGCGCTGAAGCTGAAACCGGCCGTAGATTTGATCGGCAGGGCGGGCGCGGCCGCGCAACCGACGGCAGCCCCGGCCGGCGCGCCGCCGAACGCGTTGAACACGGCGAGGCTGGCAGAAATCGTTGGCGCCCAGGGCGAGCAGACGGGCGCCGTTTACAAGTTCACGCTCGGCCGGAGCGATCTGAATGTCGTCGAGATGGGCGCGGCCATCAACGCGCGGATGGGCCTCAACACGTGGGCGGCGTTCACCGGCAGCATGGACAAGGCCGCGATCGCAGGTGACGTCGCGATGCTGGAAAGCGAAGTCACACCGGTGCTCAAGGCGCTTCGGAAGAACGGTCTCGACGTCGTCGCCATCCATCACCACATGACGGGTGCACGGCCGACGATTATCTTTCTCCACTATTGGGGCACCGGACCTGCCGAAACACTCGCGACGGGATTCAAAGCGGCGGTCAGCGAGCTGGGAAGACACGGCGGCGCCTCGTCTCGATGATTCGGCCGAGCGCCGTGGGCGTCGGACGTTGGCGGGCCCCGCGCTCGTCATGATTCTGACGGCGCCCACGGCGACGATGTCGGCCCGGAAGCGCCACCATCGCTTCGTGCCGCAACGCTGAGCACACAGATCGTTGTCGACCAGTGGATGGGCGCGTGAAACCCACGGCCGATCCTGACACTGGAATCTTCCGGCGAGCGGAACGTCGGACAGCTGCCCGAGGGCCAGTACGACACCGACAGCCATTCAGTCGGAACCAACACGCGCCTGCGCTGGACATTCAGACCGGTCGGCGATCTGTTCATCGTCTACAACCACAACGTGCGGTCGATTGTCGATCGGTGGCGCTTCGACTCGAATCAGCTGCTCGTCACGCTTCAGTAGGCGTGGCGTCTGTAGACGGCTTGTCAGGGGCGCTTCCTGGCAGACCAGGATAGGTAAGACGAGAACGTATCCGGCTTTCCGGGCGGAGCAACGTCGAATCGGCCATTCAGGATGCCGTCCGATCCGGGGCGATACGAAAGCCGATAACGCGGCTCCGACACCTTGACTTCGCTGAGGAAAACGATCTCGTTGGATCGCGCTTCGGCGAGGTACCGGATCACGTGGCCTTCGTTGTCGAAGTAGTCGGCGCGGACGACGCCGCCTTCGACGTAAATCACCATCAGATCGTCGTGTCGCGAGGCCGGCTTGCCATCTGCCGCCGGGGAATCGGAGTAGTTCGTGCGGACGATGAGCCGATCCTGAACGCCGAACGCAAACGTGAAGCCGCCGGTCGCTCCCGAGGGATCGTCGAGCGCTGTCCATTCGCCAATCAGCATCTGAAAGGCGGCCAATGGCGCCGGCGGCTCCGCGCGCGGCGAGGCCACGAGTGCAATCGTCATCGCGAACGCCGTCGGACCACATAGTCGAGCCATCGCGGCTAACCATAACCCAATTGGGGCCGCTGGCAACCGCGGGCGCCGCCGTCCGCGAATCGCTCCGCCTGGAGTAACCCAGGTCGAATTCGCACGTCATCCGCCGTTTACGTCCTGTTGCCTTTCGCGTCACGGCCGGCAGCTACGATTTTCACGTCTGATGTGGAGGTTTCAATGCGGCCAGCTCCGTTCCGTGTACTGCTCTGCTCGTTGATTCTGCTCGGCGACCTCTTCGGCGCCGCGACGGCGCGCGCGCAATTCGAGACGGCTTCAGTCGTCGGCACCGTCCGCGATCAGTCGGGCGCTCCAATGCCCGGCGCCAGAGTCACGCTCACCAACACCGCGACGGGCGTGTCGCTGACAAGGGCGACGTCGGCTGACGGCAACTACGAATTCGTGACGGTCAAGGCGGGCGTCTATGTCGTCACGGCAGAGATGCCGGGTTTCTCCATGGCGCTCACAGAAAACGTCCAAGTCCAGGTTGGCGCACGCATGCGCGTGGACCTGCAGCTTGCGGTTGGTCAGATCAGTGAACAGATCCAGGTCAGCGCCGCATCGCCGCTCATCGAAACCGACTCGAGCCAGCGCGGCCAGGTCATCACGGGCGACCAGACGCACGAGCTGCCGTTGAACGGCCGCGAATACTCATCGCTTGCGCTCCTGGCCACCGGCGTCCGTCAGTCTGCGCTGAACAAGAGCACCAACGGCACGCCGCGCGAGGGCGCGTTCAACGTCAACGGCCTTCGCAGCACGTTCAACAACTTCCTGATCGACGGCGTGGACAACAACGCCTACGGCACGAGCAACCAGGGGTTCTCGAATCAGGTGATGCAGCCGCCGCCCGACGCGGTCGGCGAATTCCGCGTCGTGACGAACAACCAGAGCGCGGAATATGGACGCGCTGCCGGCGCCACTGTGAACGTCGCCTACCGGAGCGGCGCGAACCAGATCCACGGCGACGCCTGGGAATTCTTCCGCGACACCGCGCTCAACGCGACGTCGTACTTCAAACCGCCGGATGGACAGAAGCCGCCGATGCGACGCAACCAGTTCGGTGGCGTGCTCGGCGGGCCGATCGTGAAGAACAAGGCATTTTTCTTCGGCGACTTCGAAGGCTTCCATCAGGACAAGAAAGCCACGGCGTTCTCGACCCTGCCAACCGCGCTGCAGAACTCCGGCGTCCTCAGTGTGGACATCCGCGACCCTCGCACCGGTGTCGTGTATCCGGCAGGCACACCGATCCCGATGACATCGTTCGCGCGCAAGGTGCTCGGCCAGCTTCCGGCGCCGAACCTCCCTGGTGCGGCAAACAACTACTCGGTTCTGCAGGACTTCACGAACGACACGAATAAGGCCGGCGGCAAGGTCGACCTCCAGCTAAGCCCGACGCTGACGGCGTTCGGTCGCTACGGCTGGCGCGATCTGAACACGAACGACCAGCCGCCGATCCCGCTGCCGTCCGGCGGTGGCGGCAACGGCAACATCTACACACGCAACAAGCAGCTGGTGCTCGGATCGACCTACGTCGCGAGCGATCGATCGCTCCTCGAAGTCCGTTTCGGGTGGTCCACCACCCAGGGCGGCAAGAACCCGCCGGCGCTCGGCGACTCCGACAGCTTCGGCATCTCGGGTCTGCCGACCGACCCGCGTATCGCCGGCGGTCTCCCGTCGCAGGCCATCAACGGGTACAGCGCGTTCGGGCGTCAGTCGACGAACCCGCAGTGGCAGTATCCGACCGTGTGGAATCCGAAGGTGAACTACTCGTGGCTGCAGGGCAAGCAGTCACTCAAGGCAGGCTACGAGTACCAGCACATCGCGGTCGAAGTGCAGGACGTGAATCCGCTCTACGGCCTCGACAGCTATACAGGTCAGTTCTCGCGTCCGGTTGGAACGCCGGCGAACAACAACCTGTACAACCTCGGGGACTTCATGCTGGGCCTGCGCTCGCAGTACCAGCTGAGCACGTTCCTCATCGCCGAGATGCGCCAGGACCTGCACTTCCTGTACGTGCAGGATGACTTCCGAGTCAACGACAGGCTGACTCTCAACGCCGGTCTCCGCTACGAGTACGCGACGCCGATGTGGGAAGCCAACAACGTCCTGACCAACTTCGATCCGAACACCAATACCATGATCAGTGCGAAAGACGGATCCATCGTACGATCGGGCACTCGTCGATCCGGATCGCAACAATTTCGGTCCGAGGCTCGGGTTCGCTTACACCGTGGCATCGAGGACCGTCGTGCGCGGGGGCTGGGGTACGAGCTACGTCCACGTCAACCGGATCGGATCGGCCAACCTGCTCGGCATCAACGGTCCGCAGGTCGTTCGTGCCGCGGTCGTCCAGGGCGATCCGACCGCCGCGAGCTTCCGGCCGACCGAGCAGGGGTATCCCGCCGGGCTCACCGACTCGTCGAAGTTTGATCCGTTGACCGCGCTCGTCAGCTACATCCCCAGGGATTTCCATTCGAGTCCCGCCCAGAGCTGGTACCTGTCGGCGCAGCGCGAGTTCGGACCGAAAATGCTGCTCGACGTGGCGTACGTCGGCAACAAGGCGTCGGACCTGCTGATCGTGGCCAACTACAACCAGGCGGTGCCAAACAACTCGGCGGGCACCATTCCGCTCGCCGCGCGCCGTCCGATTCCGACGCTTCGGCGACATCACCTATGTGTTCAACGGCGGAAAGTCGGACTACAAGGCGCTGCAAGTGAAATACGAGTGGCGCCTGGGATCGGACGTGACCCTTCTGAACTCGCTGACGCTGTCGAAGGCTCGTGACAACGCCGCCGGCGCGCTCGAGAATCAGAACGGCAACTTTCCCGCGCCGCAGGACCTCCGCAACCTCGAGGCGGACTACGGCGTCTCGGCCTACGACCAGCCGTACAACAACACGACGAGCTTCGTGTGGGCGTTGCCGTTCGGCAAGGGCAAGCGCTGGGGCTCGAATGTGTCGCCCGCGATCGACGCGCTGATCGGCGACTGGCAGGTCTCCGGCGTCAACACGATCACGCCGGGAGAAATGGTGACGCTGACGTACTCGCCAAGCACCGCCTTCCAGGTCTCAGCGATTACGAACGACTTCTCAGGCGCCAACAACTACCGCCCGAACGTCATCTGCGATCCGTACGCGTCTGCCGGCCAGCAGTCGATCACGAACTGGTTCAATACCGCGTGCGTGACGCTCCCGACCGATCCCAGCCAGCCGTTTGGCAACGCGCCGCGCAACAACGTGCGCGGGCCGAACTACTGGACATTCGACTTCGCGGCCGTCAAGGCCGTGCCGATTCCCGGCAACGCGAAAGTCCAGTTCCGAATCGAGGCGTTCAATCTCTTCAACCGCGTGAACTTCACGCCGCCGGCAGCAAACCGCAGCAACAATACGTTCGGCACGATCACGTCGACCTTCGACGCGCGCCAGGTGCAGCTCGGCGTGAAGGTCATCTGGTGACACCGACTGAAGTTGTCAGTGCGCTGACGGATTTGCACACGTCCCGGGACGTCGTTCACTCTTGCGAGCGTCTACTGCCTTCCAGCGAGGACGCTCCTGGGATGCACGCGTGAAAATGCCAGCATTTGCGGCATTGTGGCACCTCGGATCCTGGTATGCGACTTGCCCTCACCTCCGTCGGACTGGAGGCGACGATGAGACTGCGATTCATCCTCGGTCTCGTGCTGGTGAGCGTGATTCCGGTGGCAACGGCGACGGCCGATCCGAAACACTGGCACGACGACGAGAAGCACGGGAAGAAGCACGACGAAGGATCCTGCTATTTCCGGCACGAGGACGTGCGAATGGTCCGCGAGTATTACGAGCCGCGCTATCGATCGCTGCCGCCGGGTCTCGCGAAAAAGTACTACCGGACCGGTCACCTGCCGCCCGGCTGGGAAAAGAAGATCGAGCCACTTCCTGTCGCGGTCGAGCGCCAGCTCGTCGTTCTGCCTCCCGGCTATCGGCGCGGCTACATTGACGGTGCCGTCGTCGTCTACTCGCCCCAGACGCGGGTGATGATCGACGTCGTCGCGCTCTTCTGATTCCGAGCGTCTTCTTCTAGCGCACCGGGATCGCGCGTCAGATGTTCGCAGCCAGATCGCGTGTCAGATCGGCAGCGGGGATTCTCCGGCATCCCGTGGCGTTCTGACCGGACCACAGGGGAGAGAAATCCGCGGACCCCAGGCGTTCCGCCTTCGCCCGAAGCGGCGACATGGCCGAGGCCGCGAGCGGAAACGCGGGTACGTCATCGGCGATCGGACCGAGCTCCGCGACCGCGCGATTGACGATGCCACGGGCAGGACGTCCGGTGAAGACATTCGTGATCGCCGTGCGCTGCGCCGCGTCCGAGACGAGCGCGGCACGATGAATTGCGGACGTCGTCGCCTCCGGGCAGAGCATGTACGACGTTCCGATCTGCACGGCGGCGGCGCCGAGCCGGAGCGCCGCGGCGACGCCGGCCGCGTCGGCGATGCCGCCGGCGGCGATGACGGGCACGCGCACCGCGTGCACGATTTGCGGCAGCAGCGCAAACGTCCCCATCTGCGTGTTCACATCGTCGGACAGGAACATGCCTCGGTGCCCGCCCGCCTCGAGGCCCTGGGCAATGATCGCGTCGACGCCGTGCGCTTCCAGCCAGCGCGCCTCATCAAGGGTCGTCGCGGACGAAAGAATGATCGGACGCCAGGCTTTGACGCGCGCCAGCAGTGCCGGCGACGGTAATCCGAAATGAAAACTGAGGACAGGCGGCTTGAACTCGCTCAGCAGATCGCCGGCCTCGTCATCGAACGGCGATCGCCCAGGCCCCGCGGCTCCCGTTGCGGGATCGACACCGAGCTCCTGATAGTACGGAGCCAGCCGTTGCAGCCACGCGGTCTCCCGGCGTCGGTCAGCGGGGGGCGGTGTGTGACAGAAGAAATTGACGTTGTAGGGCCTCGTCGTCGCCGCCGCGATCGCCGACAGCTCGTCGCGAATGGCCGCGTGTGAAATGAGCGCGCACGGCAGCGACCCCAGCGCGCCGGCGGCAGACACCGCAACCGTCAGCGCGCCGCCCTGGACGCCGGCCATCGGCGCCTGAATGATCGGCAGCTCGAGTCCGAGCTGCCGGCAGAACTTCAGCTGGCTCGCGTCCACACGGCCAGTGTACTCAAGGTTTTTTGTTGTACTTCTCCATCATTTCTTTCATCATCTGCTCGGGCGTCTTCTTCGCCTTGATCATCTCCTGAATCATCTCGGTCGACGGCGGCGTGATGTGGTTGGCGCGCAGGTAGCCGACGACGTTCCCGTAGATCTCGTTGTTGTGCACGGACGTGTGCAGGAACGAGAACGTCAGCTGCGGCGTCGACAGGATCTTCTGGTCGTCGATCATCGCGAAGGTCGCGTCGCAGTAGTCGAAGGATTCTTTCAAATTCTTCACGATGTCGGCCTTGGTCTTGAGCAGGTCGGTCTTGGCCTTCGGCATCGGATTCGGCTCGCCGCGCAGCGTCGAACAATCCAGGTAGTTGCGCTCGGTCGAATGGTTGATCCACTGGCCGAAGTCCATTTGCTCCGGCGCGAGCTTGAAGCCGTACTTCTCCTCCGGCATCGCGATCGCGGCGCCCTGGAGAAACAGACGCACCGGCGTGTAGTAGCGCTGGATATTCGTCGTCTTGAGGTTGTCCTGCGCCTGAGCTGGCGCGACAGCAAGAAAGCTGGCGAGCAACAGAAATGTGGTTTTCATGGAAGGAGTATAAGACACTGTCGAGCGCTGTCCGCGCGTCTCGCACGCAGTGAAACGGAGATTTGTGATGAAACGACACGCAGCATTTGTCACGTCCATCGCCCTCATCGGTTTTCTCGGTATCAGCGCGGGCACCTCCCGCGCGGACGATGAGCACCGGAGCGATTGCAAGGACCTGCCCTCGCATGCCGCCCTTCGCAACGCGCTCGACGCGGCGCAGGGACAAGCGAACGGCGGCTTCGGTCTCCAGATGTGGGCGACGGTCGTGAACCGCGACGGCGTCGTGTGCGCTGTGGCGTTCACCGGCAACAACCGCGGCGACCAGTGGCCGGGCAGCCGGGTCATCTCGGCGCAGAAGGCCAACACGGCGAACGCGTTCAGCCTGCCGGGGCTGTCACTCTCGACGGCCAATCTCTACACGGCGGTGCAACCGGGTGGCAGCCTATTCGGCCTGCAGGCCAGCAACCCGGTCAACACCGACGTCGCGTACGGCGGAAATCCAGCGAACAACGGCCAGAGCAACGATCCGATGGTCGGTGGCCGCATTGGCGGTGTGAATGTGTTCGGCGGCGGCCTGGCGCTCTACAACTCCTCGGGCAAGCTCGTGGGCGCGATCGGCGTCAGCGGCGATTCGTCGTGCGCGGACCACAACATCGCGTGGCGGACGCGCAACACGCTGAACCTGGACTACGTGCCCGGCGGAGTCAGCGGCGACCCTGCGCGCAAGGACAACATCGTCTATGACATCACGCCGCAGGCCGGTCAGATGCCGGGAACGAGCGCAAGCGGCTGGGGGCACCCGGCGTGTTCGGCGGATGCCACGTCGATCGCCAGGACTCTCCCGGCGACGAAGTGATCAAATGCAGCGCGCTCGACCTAGGACAGTGACGACGCAGGATTCGTTCGCGCGCGTCAGAAAGGTCGGGCTCGCACTACGCGAAGTCGAGGGCGTCACCAGATACGACGGATCGCCGGTGTTGAAGCTGCGCGGCTGCTTCATGGCCGGCATGGCCAGGCACCGTTCGGCCGAACCCGATACACTCGTAGTCAGATCGACCTACGAGGATCGTGAGTGGCTACTCGAGGACGCGCCGGACACCTACTACGTCACCGACTATTATCGGAAGTATCCAGTCGTGCTGGCGCGTCTGGCGCGGCTCGATCGAGGTGCGCTGCGCGATCTGCTGTCCGTGTCGTGGCGCCTGACGGCCGCGAAGACCAGGCGCGCGCGGCCGCGAACGGCGACCGCGCGCGACGCTGTCTGACAACCGTCATTCAAATCCCGCAATCCGCAATCCGCAATCCGCAATCGACTATCGATTGTCCCTGTCATCGAAGCCGAACATGTCGAACAGATCGCTAATCGCCGGCATGTTCTGAGGGACGTACGGGTTGGCGTGAGTCGAGACGGGATTCGGCAGATTGTCGCGGCTCCGCTCCGTCACCGGTTTCAGGAACCAGTTCCGCTCGATGAACTTCAGAACGGACGCGTGGTCGCTGTAGCTGTGCACGATCTTTCCGCCGCGCGAGTACCTCGACACCGCGATCATGGGAACGCGCGGGCCGTCGCCGAAGAAGTCGATCGGCTGGAAGAAGCCCGAGTCCCAGTAGCCACCGCCTTCGTCGAACGTTACAAAAAACACGGTCTCCTCGAAGAGCTTCGGGTGCGCCTCGAGCCCATCGACGACCCTGGTGATCATCGACTCGAGCAGGTCCAGCTTCGAGCTCGCCGGATGACCGTCGTCGAAGCTGTCGGGCTTCAGGTATGAGACCGCCGGCAGATGACCATGTTCGAGCTCTTCGAAGAAATCGACGGCGTCCTTGATGTGCGTCTGCCGCTGAACGGGATCTCCCATGATTGAGGATGCATACTGGAAGGAATTGCAGATATCGCAATACCAGTCACCGCCTGTGCCGATGAGTACGTCGACGGGATCGGTTGACCCGTTGTCGAACCGCTTCGCTGCGTCGTAGCCGCCTCCGTAGTAGGCCCAGCTGATGTTTCGCTCGTTGAGCGCGTCCCCAATCGTCCGGAGCGACGATGGCGGTACGGCCGTGCCCGCGTTGATGGCGGCCATATTGAGATTTCCGTTCGACAGAAACCCCGGACGCGTGTTGTTGATCATGTAGTACCTGCCCGGCTCGCAGTTCGACGCCGAGAGATCCGGCCGCCACGGAAGGGACTGGAGATACTGCATGATCGGCAACACCCCGGGCTGCAATGGATCGCCGCACTTCGTCCAGCGTTGATCGCGAGTGAACGCCACGTTCGTCGCGCTCTTCGGCGTCGGGTCGACAATCGAGGAGACCGGGGGCTGGGCTGGAATGCTGCCGGACGGCTCCCAGAAGATCTGGTCGCCGGTCATCAGCATCGTATGCTGGACGGCTGTGCCGCCCATCACAGGCTGATGGTAGTTGTCGCTCATCGTGTACTCGTCGGCGAGACGCTTGAACACCTGCGCGTCGCCCTTCTGCACGTTGTAGAACCCCATCGCGTTCGAGCCTGAATCGTCTCCGCGCGCGACGCCGACGAACGGATACAGATCGTTGAGGCAGCCCGACGGATTGTTCGGGGTGGCGTGGGCCACATCGCAGTCAGACTGCTGCCACATGTGGTAGAAGCGGTGCACCATGTCACCGGTATAGCTGTCGTACGGGAGCTTCGTCCCTTCGATGGGGAACACCGTATTCGGCAGCGCGTTGTAGTTCGCGACACGTGTGTCGGGCGCGGCACACGGCGACGGCGGTTCAGTCGGATCCGTGGTGCAGTTGGCGAGCCCGGTGGCTCCGCTGGTCAGCAGCGGCAGGTCACCGGGGACGATGACCGGCGACAACGTGTGAAGCAAGGCCGCGGAGAATGTGTGCGCGTCGAACGGGGGCGCTGCGACCGCAGGATCTTTCTGGAACTGAGCCAGCGTGACGGCCACGGCAGGCGCGCTGCCGGCTTCAGGCGTCGGCAGGAACGGCGCGTACGCCGTCTTGTTGGGCGCAATCAGCTTGTCGGTGCTGATGAAGTAGGACACCGGATTGATCGTGGACAGCTGAAATTGCTTCGCGAGCGCGCGGTTGGGACCGGGCGAGCCGTCGGCCTTGACGATCCCAGACGACAATAGGTTCGCGACATGCTGCCCGTGTTTCGGGACGTACGTCCCGTAGACGTTGTCGAACGTTCGATTCTCTCCAATGAGCACGATCACGTGCTTGATGGGTGTCGCGGTGCGATACTCCCGGTGATGGCGCGATTCGTCCTGCCGCTTGTCGTTCTCATTCGCCGCGAACGCGCGCGGTGACATCAGCTGTCCACCGAGCATCGCCGCGACCGCATACGTCGCGATCTGTTTTCTCCGTCGTGCGTTCATGCGTCGCCTCCCTCAATCTGGAGGCTAACGAACGCGCATCACCGCGAGATGCACGGCGGGTAAAGACGACATCACGACTTCTGTCGGCGCGAGTTCTCATAACGCCTTTCTTATGATCTCCGCGCAATTCTCGCGGTCGTGCTCCGCAGCTAACGGCCAGCCAGTACAATCGCTTCACGAAGTCCCTGGTCGAGGCGCCCGAGTGCCGCACCGATGCGCTCGACTTCCCCGCCGGCGCGCGCGGCGTCGCGCGCACGAACGGCTTCCGCAAGCCGCGGGAACGGCTGCCCGTCGTACAGCGAATAGATATCCCAGCCGTAAATCACGTGCCGGTACCACTGTCGATCAAATGGCTCGCTCTCGTCGAGCAACCGCTGCTCGAGCCGGGCCAGCACATCGTTCAGATCCGGCGTCGCCGGCGACGGCAAGCGGCCAGACGCCAGCCCTTCGTCGATCTGACGTTCGAGCGCAGACGCCGCCGCCGCGATGCGGCTGACGGCCGATTCGAGAGGCCTCAGATCCAACGCAACCGTCCGGCGTCCGTCGTCGTCGAACGTCCACGTCGAAACGCTGTCGACGAACTCAGCCAGGCGCTGCGCGTAATGTGAGAATCGGATCGGCAGCACCTCCGACTCGCCGAGGCGGAGCGCGACGCTGCCGAGCACGCGCACCAGCTGCGCGCCGCGACGGAATCCCGGGTCGGCGACGTGCTCGGCGAACCATCGGGTGTCGTAGTTGGAATGATAGGCCCCGTAGGTGTATCCGCCTGTCGCGTTGAATTCGATCGACAGCGTCGGCAACCCGAGGTGATCCTGAAACGCGACGAAATCGGCGCCGCTTCCGAGCGATTTCAATTCGACCTCGAAGCCGTTCGGACCGCGCCGCCGCCGCTCCGCGGTCTGTCGCGCCCACTCGTCAGCGCGCCACGCGTCGTAGACACTCGACGCGCCGTCGGGAACGTCTCTGGTCACATCGACGAGCAGATCCCGGAGCGATGGAACGCCGCCGGCGTCGAGCCGGCCGTTCGTGTACAGATCGGTGTTGATGTAGCACATGGTGCCGGCGCGCAGCTGCTGCCGCCATTGCTCCGCGTATTCGGTCGATCCAATCAGGCCGAACTCTTCCGCGTCCCAGAATGCGAGTGAGATCGTTCGCTGCGGCTGCCAGCCGCTCCGGCGGAGGGCGCCGAGACTTCGGCCGAGCTCGAGGAGCGCCGCCGTGCCCGTGCCGGGATCGACGCCGCCGAACGTCCAGGCATCGTGATGGGTGCCGAGCAGGACACCGCGATCCGCCCGACGCGCGCCCGGCACCCGTGCCACGACGTCCCGAATCGATCGGAGCCCGTCGTTCATCTGCACGCGCAATCGAACGCGTACATCGCCGGGCCCGATGCGGTACGTGAACGGCAGCCCGCCCTGAAATCCGGACGGCGCCGCGTCCCCCGCGAATCGTTCGAGGACTCTTCGCGCCTCGCTCCACGAGAGGACCGCGACCGGAATCCGCGGCAAGGTCGGCGCCATCGATGGATCGAGTCGGGGGGAGTCGCGTCCTTCAGAGCGGGCCGCTGTTCCTGGCGTCAGCGGATCACCGTGCCAGAACCAGCTGTACTTCGCGTTGCCCCGCTGAAGCAGGTTTTCCGTCCTCCAGTAACCGCGCGGCCACGTTTCGCCTCGCGCGAAGCCATCGTCTGCCGGATCGCTGTAAAGCAGGACACCCGCCGCGCCGGCGCGCTCCGCGGTATGAACCTTGACCGCGCGGTGGCTTCTGCCATACCGCGCGATGACCAGTCGCCCGCGCACGTCGACGCCGCGCGCCGCCAGTTGAGCGTAATCGGCCGGAAGGCCGTAGTTCACGTACACGATCGGTGCGGTGATGTCGCCCGATGCCGAATACGCGATGAACCCGGGCAGGAGGTCGGGATGCTTCGTGTCCTGATCGACATCGGTCGGCGGCTCGGTGACTCGCAGGCTCTGCGCCACCGGGGCAACGAGATCGACGGCTATGGACTTGGGGAACGAGAGGATACGCGCGGTACTCGAACACGTCGACGTCGAGGCCGGCGTCGGTCAGAGCCTTCTTCAGGTAGTCGGTGACGACGATCGTGCCGGGCGTGCCCGACAGGTGCGGCTGTCTGGTCAGCGCCGCGTGGAACGCGGAGAGGCGATCGATCGAAACCGATTCGCGGAATCGTTGCTCCAGCGATTGCTGGCGATCGGAGGCGGCGGCCGAATACCCGAGGCGTCGTCTGGCTGACGGGCTTCCCTGCGCGGCGCCGCTCGAGCTCGCGCGGACCACTCGGCTGAAGCCGTCGCGCTCCAGTCCGCTGAAGCGGCCGCGCTCCAGTCCGCTGAAGCCGTCGCGCCCGCAGGAGACGCCCCAGGCAAGCGCCAGCGCCGCAACAGAGACGACGCGCTTCATGGCCCACGAATCCTACTCCCGATCGGCACCTTGGTTACGAAGCGAGTAGTGCTTTGATCTCGGCCTCTATGAGCTGGTTGTCCGCGGGATTGAGGCCCGCACCGGCCATGTGGCCCCAAAGGGAAGGAATAGTCCGGAACTGCGCGCCCGGAATGCGCACAGCTTCAGCCTCGACGTCGTCCGGTGTGAAATAGAGGTCCGTCCGCGAGGCCATCACTGTGGTCTTGGCTCTAATCGCGCCTAGCGCTCGCTCCAGGGACGGGGTGTTGCTTGGCGATGAGGACACGCCATTCCCGAGCTGGTCGAGCACGATGATGAAATATCGGTCTGGATCAAGGGCTCTGCCAGGCCCAATCATCAATTCGATGTCCCCGTGCTGCGCGGCAATCTGCGTGGGGTAGAGAATCGCGTTGTTCTTGTCGGTATTAAGCTGGCCGTGGGTCTTGTACGCGATCTTCGTGTTGGGAAGGATCGTCCCGGACTTCAACCTGAAGTCTCCGAGTGAGAACACACCTTCGCCAGTCTGCGGCGGTTGGTGCGCGGAGGCGACGGCCGCATGCGATGCGACCAGTGCGCCCAGGCCGGCAGCACTGACAGCGCGAAGAAAATCGCGGCGCCGGAGCTCGGCATCAAACCGTTGGGGCTGCGCCTCAATGCACGACTCTCTCATCGCGCTTCCTCCACGACATTGCGGACCGTCGTCGGCCCTTGCAGGGGCGGCGTTGTTGGAAGTCTTCGGCAGCGTCTTCGGGACGGCTCATTCTAGCGTCCCTCGGTACCTAAGATCAGAGCCAAACGGCGCGCGATGTTCTCAAAACGCACCTTCTAAGGATAGAATTCTCGGTTCCATACGATTCGCTTCAACACTTCGAGAGAGAGGAGATCATGGGCAAAGCCCTGGAGGGTGTTCGGGTCCTCGACATGACGCACGTACAGTCGGGACCGACCTGCACCCAGATACTGGCCTGGTTCGGAGCCGACGTCATCAAGATTGAAAAACCTGGTGAGGGTGATCCCACGCGCGGTCAGCTGCGCGACATTCCGGGAGTCGACAGCCTCTATTTCACGATGCTGAACAGTAACAAGCGTGGTGTCACGTTGAATCCGAAGACCGAAGCCGGTAAGAAGATCTTTTCACAGTTGATCGAAAAATGTGACGTGATGGTCGAAAACTACGCGCCCGGCGCGATCGATCGCATGGGCTTTCCATGGGAGAAGATCCAGCAGATCAATCCGCGAATGGTCTACGCCTCGGTGAAGGGATTCGGGCCCGGTCCTTACGAGGACTGCAAGGTCTACGAAAACGTCGCGCAGTGCACGGGTGGCTCGGCCTCAACAACCGGAGAGATCGATCGCGTCCCGATGGTGACCGGCGCGCAGATCGGCGACTCCGGCACCGGTATCCACCTCGTCGCCGGAATTCTGGCCGCACTCCTTCATCGTGAAAAGAGCGGGCGGGGTCAGCGCGTCACGTGCGCGATGCAGGATGCCGTGTTGAACCTCTGCCGCGTGAAATTACGTGATCAGCAGCGACTGGCCCACGGTCCGCTCAAGGAATATCCCCAATTCCCCAACGGGACATTCGGCGCTGCCGTCCCGCGTGCCGGCAACGCCTCCGGCGGCGGCCACCCGGGCTGGGTCGTCAAATGCCAAGGGTGGGAGACCGACCCGGATGCCTACATCTACGTGATCGCACAAGTGCAGGCGTTTCCGACACTGGCGAAAGTCATCGGCCATGCCGATTGGCTCGAGGATCCGAACTTCAACACGCCTGAAGCGCGGCTGCCGAGGCTGGCCCACGTGTTTGCGGAAATCGAGAAGTGGACCATGACCATGACCAAGATGGAGGTGATGGAGACGCTCAATCCGTTGAACGTTCCGTGCGGCCCGATTCTCTCGATGAAAGAACTGGCCGAGGAGCCCGCCCTTCGTCAGACCGGAACGGTGGTCGAGGTGGACCATCCAGAGCGCGGGAAGTATCTGACCGTCGGCAATCCGATCAAACTGTCGGATTCACCGGCGGACGTTCGGCGCTCGCCGCTCCTCGGAGAGCACACCGAGGAAGTGCTCCGCAACCTGCTCGGCCTCAAGGATGAAGAAATCCAGGCCGCGCGCCAGCAAGGTGCGATCTGAATGTCTAACGACGTGCTCATTCTCGGCGCCTCCTACGGCTCGCTGTTCGGGACCAAGTTGCTGATGGCCGGGCACCGCGTGTCGCTGGTGTGCACCAAGCCGACTGCAGACCTGATCAACCGTGAGGGCACGGTCGTGCGGATGCCGATCAAGGGGCGGGAGGCGCTGCTCGATATCGCATCGACGAAGTTGTCCGGGGACGCTGTCCGCCGTCACACCAGATGATGTCGATCCGAGTCAGTTCGACCTGATCGTGCTCGGCATGCAGGAGGCTCAGTACGGTTCTGCCGGGGTTCGGGAGTTGATGGACCGCATCGCCCGATCACGCAAGCCCTGCCTGGCCATCATGAACATGCCGCCGTTGCCATACCTCAAACGCATTCCAGGACTCTCGACGGACACGCTCGAGGCCTGCTATGCGGATCCTGGCGTCTGGAAGGACTTCGATCCGGCGTTGACGACGCTGGCGAGTCCGGATCCTCAGGCATTCCGCCCGCCGGATCAACCGAAGAACGTTCTCCAGGTGGGATTGCCGACCAACTTCAAAGCGGCGCGCTTCGACGGCGCGGAGGCCGACGGCGCTTCTTCGGACTCTCGAGGCGGACATCGAAGCCGCACGATTCGACCCAGGCGACGGCGCCATCGAAATCCCGGTGAAGCTCAAGGTTCACGATTCCATTTTTGTCCCGTTGGCCAAATGGCCGATGCTGATGGCCGGCAACTACCGCTGCATACGGCGCGACGACATGATCCCGATCAAAGACGCGGTCCACGCGAACGTCGACAAGTCCCGCGAGGTCTACGACTGGGTCTGGAAGCTCTGTGCCTCCCTGGGCGCCGCCGACGACGACATGGTTCCGTTTGAAAAGTACGCCAAGGCCGCTGAGGGTCTTCGCAACGCCTCGTCCGCGGCACGCGCTCTTTTTGGTGGAGCCAAGCACATCGAGCGCGTCGACTGTCTGGTTCGGCGGATTGCCCGCCAACGAGGACTCCAATCCGACACCCTGGACGAAATCGTCACACTGGTGGACGAGCGTCTTGGAAAGAATCGTTCAGCCTGAGCAGCGTTTCGCTTCGAGCCGGCTGGGGGTTGCGATCGCTACCCGACCGCAGTTCCGATCATTGCGCACTGGCCGTCTTGCGCGCTCGTGCCGCCTGAGACGCCGACCGCGCCAACGATCTTGCCGTCGATGACGATCGGGATGCCGCCTTCCACGGGCACCGCACCCCTGAGGCCGAGGACGCGCAACCCGTCGCCCCCGGCCGCCAGCGTGTCCTGAAACGCTTTCGTCGGGCGTTTGAACTGTGCCGCCGAACGTGCCTTGTCGATAGCCACCATGATGCTGCCCGCCTGCGTTCCGTCCATCCTCTCGAAATAGACCAGGTCGCCTGCGGTATCCACAACAGCGACGGCCATCGCCCAGTTGTTCCGACGGGCCTCGCCAAGGGCTGCCGCAGCTGCCTTCTTCGCAGCCTCGACCGCGATGGGAAAGCCATACAGTTGGGGAGCATCTGGTGACACGAAATCCTCCTCTCAGAAAACAGGTCTTCTAGCATACTCGGCCGGCATCGAGGACCGATTGTGCTGCTATTCTGCTCTGAGAACGATCACACCCAGTCTCCCGACGCGCGCCGTCGGCACAGCGCAAGCGAGGACTGCAACAGCTGCGACGACCGCGGCGGCTTGGCCGATTGTCATCGCATCCGTCGCCGCCAAGCCGAACAACATTGAGGACATCAGGCGCGTCACGCCCACCGCCATCGCGATGCCCACCACAAGGCCGGCGAAGATGAAGCGGACGCCGTGGCCCATCACCAGCCGCACGATGTGCGAGCGGGTCGCGCCGAGGGCCACCCGGATGCCAATCTCACGCGCCCGCTGGCTGACGGAGTACGTGACGACCGCGTAGATCCCCGTGACGGCGAGCGCAAGCGCCGCAAGCGCAAACGCGGCCATCAGCGAGAGGCTGAATCGGCGAGGAGCCATCGCATCGGACAGATAGTGATCCATCGGTCTGATCTGGGACGCCACGACTTCGGGATCAATCCGTCGCACTTCCCGGGCGAGGCCGGCCGCCAGGTTCATCGGATTATCCGTGGTCCGCACGATCCAGAACATGTTCGCCGCCGCGGCGCCGACGTTGTCGGAGTGAATCTGCGGGTAGGTGAGATAGAGATCCCAGGTCGATCCACCATCGAGGGCCACCTGCTGCACGTTCCCGACGACGCCGATGATCTCGATCGGGCGCGGGGGGCCGTCGTTGTCATCCACGCGCAGGCGGGCACCGACCGGTTCGAGCCCGCGCAACCACTGGCTGGCGAGTTCCTCGTTCACGACCGCCACCGCCTGCGTTCGTTCCGTGTCACGTTCGGAAAACGTGCGACCACGTCTGAGCGGGATGCCCGCTGTTTCGAAGTATCCCGCCGACACCGTCCGGAACTGCGCCAGGGGCACGCGCTCCCGTTCGATCGATCTGCCTTCGACGGTGAACGGAACACGCGACAGCAGTCCGCTCAACGGCAGCAGCGAGATCGCGCTCGTGCTCGTGACGCCGGGCAAGGAGGACAGTTGCTGCGCGAGCGATCGCTGAAACGTGACGATCGCGTCCCGACTGTTGAATCGCTTCGCGGGAAGCGTGAGACGCGCCGACAGGACTGGCGTCGAATCGAACCCCGGCGCAACCGCCTGAACGTTCGCGAAACTCTTCGCCAGCAGGGCCATGCCCGTGAGCAGTGCGACGGCGAGCGCGACCTCGGCACTGACGAGCAGCCCGCGCAGGCGCTGGCCGCCGCCAGTCGCGCCACGACTGCTGCCTTGCAGCGCGTCCCGCACGTCCACGCTCGCGGAGCTGATCGCGGGAATCACACCGAACAGCACTCCGGTGAGGGACGACACCGCAAGAGAGAAGATCAACACCGCCAGATCGACGCGGATCTGGTCGGCGCGGGGCAGCTCTGTCGGCGCCATCGCCACGAGGGCCACCACGCCCCATTGGGCAACGAGCACGCCGATCATTCCGCCGGCAATCGCCACCACCAGCGCTTCAACGAGCACCTGGCGGATGACGCTCAGACGCGACGATCCGAGGGCCATCCGCACGGCAAGGTCCTTCCGCCGGCTCGTCGCGCGCGTCAGCATCAGGTTCGCGAGGTTGGCGCAGGCGATCACCAGGACGGCGCCAACCGCGGCAAACACCGTCATCAGGGCGGTGCGGAATGAACCGGCGATGCCGTCGATGACGCTGACGAAACGGACGCCGCGCTTTCTCGCGTTCTCGACCGGAAACCGTTCCTGCAGCCGCCGCGCGATCGCGGTCAGCTCGGTCGCCGCCTGTGGCGGCGTCGCCTGCGCGGCGAGGCGACCGACGCCGATGATGAAGTTCAGCGAATTGCGGGCGCCGCGCCGCGGATCCTGATCCGGCGCGAATGGCAGCACGAACTCGACGTCGCGCACGGGCATGGCGAAGCCGGCCGCGAGCACCCCCACGACCGTGTACTCCTCGCTGTTGAGCCGAATCGTGCGGCCGACCATAGCCCGATCGCCGCCGAAACGGCGCATCCAGAACAATTCGGTCAGGACGACGACGTGCTCGGACCCTGGCCGTTCGTCCCCAGCCTGCATCAAGCGGCCGGTCACGGCCCGTGCGCCGAGAACGTCGAACAGATTGCCGGTGGCGCGCAGTCCCTGGACGCGCTCGGCGACGGCTTCGTCGCTCAGGTTTGCGCTGTACGCGAAGAACCCGCCCAGGCCCGCGAGCGTCCGCGTGGAATCGCGATAGTCGATGAAGTCCGGGACGTTGAACGGCGTGCGATCGCGGCCGGGCTGGTCGGACCAGATCCAGAACACCTGCTCGACATCCCGGTAGGGCAGCTGCCGGAGCAGGACACCATACACGACGCTGAAGATCGCCGACGTCGTGCCAACTGTCAGCGCGACCGTGACGATTGCGCCGAGTGTGAATGCGGGCGTCTTGCGAAGCGCGCGCAGGCTGTAGCGAATGCTGTTCACGTCTGCGCGAGGATCCGCGCTATTTGTTGCAGATGGTTGATGTCGTGTCCGGCGAACATGTGCACGAGGTGTTCGATCGATTCCTCACCGCGTTCGGAATGCACGCCGTAGTGCCGCCACTGCACGGGCTCGAGCGATTCGAGCAGCGCCAGATTCCCTTCGCGCAGCACGCGGAACTGCTCGAGCGATTTCAGCGGATCGCGCTTGTCGTAGTGCCCGCTCGTGACCCAGTTGTCCTGATCGAACGCCGCGATGGGAGCGCCGGGCGAGCCGAGAATCACCCGCAGGCGATAGCCGCCGACGATTTCGCCGTCCGCAAGATGCGCGAGTATCTCGCTCACCGACCATTGATCCGGCGCGGGACGCCTGCGCAGTCGGTCCACGGACACGCCGTCGATGAGGATCTCGAGCTTCCCTGCCGTCGCCGCCTGCACGGCCAGAGCCTGCTTGCCATCCGTATAGCCAAGAATGCGATGCGTGTACTGTTGCGGTGTTTCGTTCATTTCGGCCTCAGCGTGTGGGCTCGGGCGTGACGTTCACCAGCATATTCGGCCGCAAATTGAGAGTCTCGACCGTCACCTTCGAGATCAGGCCGTTCACTTTGTCAGGAACCGTTTGATCAGCGCGCTCATCGAGAATGCCGGCCAGGGTGGCGCGCGGACGAAGGCGAACGTAACGCGGCGTTTCGCCGCCCACGACCATGCGATACCAGAGCGTCTCGCCCTGCAGCTTTGATTTCTCCGCGGCGAGCGCCGCCTCGAACGCTTTGCCCGACCCTTGAGTCAGCTCCACCGTTGCGAATTCTGCTCGGAGAGTCGGAGTCGGCACACCATTGCCGCGCGAGAGCGGCGGCAGGAACTCGTAGATCCAGTTTCCCAGAAACTGGGCGTGTGGCAGGACGTTGACGATGTTGTCCCGCTCGTCTTCGACCGGCGACACGGGGTTGCTCAGTTCGGCCGTCGTATGTCCGAACGTCGCGTAGATGATCCACCGCTGCCGTTCAGTCGATGCCCAGACCGAATAGCTGTACCAGCCGAACGTGTCATGGGCCTGCCGGTGCCACTCGAGGTGGCGGATGTACCCGGCCTCCAGGTCGACCGAATGGCCATCAAGCGCACGCATGATCGCGATGCGTGCGAAGGGACCGTTCGCTTCGCGTGCGGGAAACACGCCAACCGCCACGGTGCCGAGAATCCAGAGCAGGCGTTGTTTCATGACACGCATCGTAACGAATGAACCGACGTCGATTTGCGACACAGATCCGTCGAAATCCGACATCGACACGTCTTTCGCTTGCGAACGTTTCGACGCGGCGCCATAGTGAATGCGCTCCATGCGCCTCGCCGCCAAACACACATCGCGCCGGATCATCGTCGTCGTCGTCCCGCCGGTCGACGAGCTGGATCTCGTCGGACCGCTGCAGGTGTTCAACTCGGTCAATCGTCTCGCGGGCCGGACGATCTACTCGATTGAGGTCGTCACCAGCGCGAAGCAGCTGACGGTCGACGGCGAAGGCGGCGTCCTGACGTTCGTCGCGCGGCACCACTTCAACGAAGTAGAAGGGAAAAGCGATTCTGTCCTCCTTGTCTGCGGACTGGGCAGTCGATCTGTCCGTGACGCGGCGCTGTCGGCCTGGCTGACGACGAAAGCGGTCGAGGTGCGACGCCTCGGTGCGGTGTGTGTCGCCGCGTTTCTGCTCGCCGAGGCCGGGCTGTTGAACGGACGCCGCGCGACCGCGCACTGGAAGTTCGGGCGCGAACTGGCGGCGCGATATCCGGACGTCCGGGTCGAGCACGATCCGCTGTGGGTCAAGGATGGAAACATCTACACGTCGGCGGGCATTTCGGCGAGCATCGACCTTGCGCTCGCGTGGGTGGAGGAAGATTGCGGTGCGGGTCTCGCCCATGAAGCCGCCCGCGAGCTGGTGCTGTTTCTGCGACGGCCGGGCGGGCAGCCGCAACTGAGCGTCTCGCTCGCCTCACAAGCGTCCGAGATGACGTCGATCCGCGAGCTGCAGATCTGGATTGCCGAGCATCTCGAGACGAGATTGTCGGTGGAGGACCTCGCGGATCGGATGTCGATGAGCGTGCGAAACTTCGAGCGCGTCTTCACCCGCGAGGTCGGCACGACGCCGTCCCAGTACGTATTGCAGATGCGCGTGGAGGCGGCACGGCGTCAGCTCGAACGAACCGATCGAGGCCTCAAATACGTGGCCGCGGCGGCCGGATTCGGCAGCATCGACCTGATGAGGCGCGCGTTCGTCCGGCTGCTGGGGATCACGCCACGTCGCTATCGGGAGCTCGCCCAGCGGTCGGTCGGTGACTGACCGGCCGCAGCCGCGACCTGGCCGCTGATGTCAGCCTACTTGGCCTGCACCTCTACACCAGCCTGAACTTCGTCGGTCCCGCGAGCGGCGATCGCGTCGCCGGCTTTCAGGTCGCCGTAGACTTCGACGAGCGGCCCTGACGTCAGCCCCGTCTTCACGTCCACCCATTCGGTTCGACCGCCTCTCACTCGGATGACGAACGTGCGGCCCGTGGTGCTTGCCACGCTGCCACCCGGCACCAGTAATGACGGCGCTACCCGATGCACCGGCCACCGCACCTGACAGAATGTCCCTGGCGTGAGGCGGCCGTCAGCGTTGTTCACGTCCAGCTCCACCGCCATCGTTCGAGTGCTGACGTCCACGGACTGCGAGATTCTGGCGACGGTGCCTGAGAACGTTTGTCCCGGGTACGCGGCAACCGCAAACGTCAACGTCGCACCATTCGTCACACCCGCTGTGTACGCCTCCGGCACGGGCACAACCAGCCGCAGCCGATTGCTCTCCACGATTCGAACGATGGGCGTCGCGGCGCCCGATCCCCCGGTCGGACCGACGAGTGCACCCGGATGTACATTCCGTTCGGTCACGATGCCGCTGAAGGGTGCGGTGATCCGGAGGTAACCCTCCATGTCGCTGAGCGACTCGAGCGCCTGGCGGGCCGCTTCGATGTTCTGCTGGGCCGCACCGAGCTGGGCCTGATCGGCCTCCACCGCTTTCTGCGCCACGACCACATCGTTGCCCGCGACCACGCCCGGCGTGGCGGAGGCGGCCTTCAGATGTTCGTACGTGCTCACGTCAGCCTCGGTCTTCGAACGGATGGCCGCGAGCTGCGATTCCGCGCTCTGCAGCTTCGACTGCGCTTCGGCCTTCTGCGCGACCAACTCGGGCGCCTCGAGCACGGCGAGCTGCTCGCCCGCTCGGACGCGCGATCCGCGATCGACCGCAATCGTCTTCACGAAGCCGGTGACGCGCGAATAGAGCGCGACCGTTTGGTAGGGCGCCAGCTCCCCCGGGAGCGACAACATCACGTCGAGCGGCTGTTCGACGACCTTGACCACTTCAATCGTCGGCGGTCCCGCCGGCGTCGACTTTTCTGTGGACTGCACGGGCGCGTGCCCACGGCACGCGGCCATCGTCAGCGCCACCGCCACGCCGAACGGCGCACGTGCCCAAGCGAGATGTGCCCGGATGCTCATGACGCTCCCTGCACGCGATAGGCGCTCTCCGGATCATCAGGATCCATCGACGAGGATCCGACGTGTGCAGACCGCTGCACCAGTGAGTAGACCGATGGCAGGACAACCAGGGTCGCCATCGTCGCCGCGGCGAGTCCGCCGATGACCGCGCGCCCCAGCGGCGCCGTCGACTCGGCGCCTTCACCCAGTGCGACGGCCATGGGAATCATCCCGGCGATCATTGCCGCGCTGGTCATCAATACCGGTCGCATGCGGGATCGAGCGGCGTCGATCGCCGTCTGCAACGATGGGATTCCGGTGGCGCGCTGCTGCTCCGCGAACGTCACGAGCAGGATGGCATTCGCGACCGCCACGCCGATGGCCATGATCGCGCCCATGAACGACTGCACGCTCAACGTCGTGCGCGTCGCCGCCAGCATCACCACTACGCCCGCGAGCACAGCGGGCACCGTCGAGACGACGACAAACGCAAGCCGCAACGACTGAAAGTTGGCGGCAAGCAGCAGAAAGATGACGACAACGGACACCAGGAGCCCGGCCGTGATGTTCGTGAACGCTTCCCGCATCGCGCCGATCTGACCGCGCAGATCCACGGCGGCGCCGCGCGGCGGCGTGCCGGCTCGCGCAATCGCCTCGTCCACCTGGCCGATGGTGCGCCCGAGGTCCTGTCCCGCCAGGTTCGCCGTCAGCGTCACCATCCGCTGCCCGTTGATCCGGTCGTATTCGCCGACGATCGTCGCATTGCCGATTGTCGCTATGTCGCCGAGCAGCGCGCGCGACCCGTGGTCGCCGCTCACCGGGATGACGCGCATGTCGTCGAGGCTTGTCATCCTCGACTGCGGAACTTCAACCTGGACCTGAAACGCAATCCCCGTCTGGGGATCGGCCCAGTAGTTCGGTGCGACGAAGCGGCTCGATGACGTCGCCGCAGCGAACGACCGTCCGACCTGATCGACGGTCAGGCCCAGTTGGCCGGCCATCTGACGGTTCACGTCGACTTGAATCGCCGGATAGTCGAGCGCCTGGCCGTATTGAAGGTCGCGGAGCGCGCCGATGTGCGCCAGCTCCTCCCGTACTTTCGCCGCAAACGTCCGCGTCGCGGCGAAGTCAGGCCCGCTGACCGCGACCTCGACCGGCGTCGACGTCCCGAAGTTCATAATCCGATTGATGATGTCCCCCGGCTCGAACGAAAACTGCGCGGTCGGAAAACGGCGGCTGAACCGCTGGCGCAGCGTCTCCTCGAAGTCGGTCAGTCGAATCCCCGCGGCGGGCCTGAGCGCCACCTGTAGCACGCCTTCGTGGGAACCGCCCGTCCACAGAAAGATCGTGTTGATCGGGTACGACGAGGGCTGCACTCCGACATAACCGAGCGTGATCTCGACGTTGTCCGGTCCGGCGGTCCGGTTGATCTCGTCGAGCACTGCCGCGGCGAGCCGCTCGGTCGATTCGAACTTGGTTCCCGCAGGAGCACGGAAGCGCAGCTGGAACTGACTCACGCCACCGGCGGGAAAGATCTCCCGTCCGAGCGTGGAACCGACGGTAATCACGATCACACTCGTCGCAACCACGTACGTCGTCACGAGAAGCCAACGCCAGGGCACAAGCGCCTGAAGCAGGTGTCCAAGACGATTCCGCAGCTGCTCGACCCAATCGGCCCCATGCGCGCGCGGATCGGCGCGGCGTCCGCCGAGAAGCCACACCGACAGCACAGGCACGAGCACACTCGAGAGGACAAACGACGCGACCATCGAGAAGCCGACCGCGAGCGACAGCGGCACGAACAGCGAGCGCGACACGCCCGTCATGAAGAACGATGGAACGAACACAGCGACGACGGCGAGCATCGCCAGCAGCCGGGGCACGACGACTTCCCCGCTCGCATCCAGCACGCCTCGGGCGACCGGCACTCCCCGCGCCAGGTGCGTATGGATGTTCTCGATCACGACGGTCGCTTCGTCGACCAGGATGCCTACCGCCAGGGCCAGGCCGCCGAGCGTCATGACATTGATCGTCTGACCCGCGCCCCACAACGCGATCACCGCGGCAAGCAGGGCGAAGGGAATGGTCACCACAACGATCCCGGCACTCCGCCAGTCACGAAGGAACACAAGGACCATCAAGCCGATCAAGATCGCGCCGATCGCGGCTTCGCGGAGTACCGACTGAAGTGCGGCCGAGACACTGCGTGACTCATCGAGCTCGTAGCTCACCTTGATGTCATCCGGCACGAGCGCCTGGAAGCGCCCGAGGTTGGCTTTCACTTCATTGACGACGCTCAGCGTCGAGGCATTCGGCCGCTTCGTCACCGGGATGTACACGGCGCGACGGCCGTTCACCAGCGCGTACGCGGTCGGGATGTCGGTACTGTCGCTGACGGTGCCGACATCACGAATCGAGACCGGTGGACCCGCGCCCGTCCGAATCGGCACGTCCAGAAGATCGTTGAGGCTGGAAACGACGGAGTTCATCGGAGAGATGCGCGTCTCGTCGCCGATGTTCACGCTTCCAGACGGCATGATGACGTTGCCGGACGAAACGGCGCGAATCACCTCCTCCGGTGACATCGCGTACGAGCGGAGCCGATCCGGATCCACGCGAATCACGATCGTCCGCTGACTCCCGCCAAACGGGGGCGGCGAGGTGAGCCCCGGCAACGTCGCGAACTGGGGGCGGACCCGATTGAGCGCCAGGTCCTGAATTTCGCCGAGGCTCCGGCTCTCGCTCGAAAACACGAGATACCCGACGGGGACGGTGCCGGCGTCGAAGCGCATGATGAACGGACCGACCGTCCCGGGCGGCATGAACGCTCGCGCACGATTGACATAGCCGATCGTCTGCGCGAGCGCCTCGGCCATGTCGGTACCCGCGTGAAACGTCAGCTTCAGCAGGCTGGTGTTCGGAATCGACTTCGATTCGACGCTCTCAATCCCGTTCACGTAGAGGAAGTGGTACTCGTAGTAATAGGTGATGTATCCCTCCATCTGCGCCGGACTCATGCCGCCGTACGGCTGCGCGACGTACAGCACTGGCAGATCGAGATCGGGAAAGATGTCCGCGCGCATCCGGGCCACCGCGAAGAGCGCGGTCAAGGAGACGGCTACGACCGCGACCAGGACGGTGACGGGACGACGGAGGGCGGCGCGGATCAGCCACATCGGTCAGCGGACTCCGGTGACCATGGACGTGAATGGCGCGAGGGTCCCAGACGCCGCGGCCTGCGCCAACAGCGCGCGCCACACGTCGAGACGCGCGATCTGATCCTGAACCTCTGCCTGCGCGAGCAGGCTCTGGGCGTCGGCCACTTCGACAATGCTCGCGAGGCCCGCCTGATAGCGAGCCCGCGCCTGTGATTCGCTCTGCTGCGCCGCCGCAAGCTGCACCGGCATGTTCGTGGCGACCGCACGTGCCGACTGCAGCATGGCGGCGGCGGCCTGCTGCTGGCTCGTGACGGTCAGCAGCGCTTCGTCGAACAACGCCGTCTCCGCGCGAGCGGAGGCCGCCGCGGCAGCCTTGCGCGCGTGAAGGCTGGTGAAGTCGAACAGGTTCGGAAACACGACCTGCACACCCGCCGTCCAGTTGGCGCGCTCGAGACCGAGGCCCGAGGCGCCGCCATCGAGCTGTCCATCAGGGTGCGCTCCGCTTCCTCGAGCAAACACGCTGGACTGGAGATACACACGGGGGAGATCGGTCCGCGCCAGCATCTCCTGCTGCGCGCGAGCGACGTCGACGTCCGCCTGCCGGACCTGCGCCAGCGGGTGCATCGTCGCGGCCGTCACGGCCGTCGCGGCTGCCGAATCAGCTGGAAGCCGCTCGAGGAGTGCCGTCGCATCGATCGCCACAGGACCTGACGTCACGCCCAGGACGCGCGCGAGCGAAATCCGGCCGAGGATCAGCACCTGCCGGGCCTGGATCAAGCGGGTTTGCGCGGCGGCGCGTTCCGCGTCGCTCCGCGATGCCTCGGCGCCGGGCCGCAGTTGATTGTCCACGAGCGTGTGGACGGTGCGGGACAGCAGCTCGCGCCGGTCCACGTCGGCTTGAAGTGCGCCGACGGCGCGCTCGGCGCCGACGATGTTCAGAAAGGCCATGCTGACGGCAGTCTGGACGTCGAGACGCGTGAGCGCTTCACCGGCGCGCGAGCGGGCGACCGCCGCTTCGGCGCCACTGACCGCGGCGCTGCGAAGGCCGAAATCGAACGGCTCCCAGGAGAACAGCGCTCCGGTCGCACTCCCCCACACGCTGCCACTCGATGTCGAATCCAGAACCGGACCCGACATCGCCGGAATTACGGCCTGAGGCAGCAACTGACCGAAGATGTTGTTGACGGTCCCGCGGTTCGATTGCCAGAGCGAATCGAGTCGTGGCAGGTACGCGGCTTTCGCCACCGAGACGCCGGAGGTCGAGGCGGTGATCTGCTCGAGCGCGGCGCGGACTGTCGGATAGTGATCGGCGGCGTACCGCATGGCCTGCTCGAGCGTGAACACCTGCGGCCCGGCTGCGCTCGTCGTCGGCTCCTGCGCCCGGAGTCCGGCCGACGCCGCCAGCCAGCCGGCGGACACGACGACGAACATGCCGACCCGCCTCATGAGATCTTTACGCAAACCGTCTACGAAATTCGTAATATGGTTCAACGCCGTCAGATCTGTCAACTTCGCCATCGTCAGACACTCGCTAATGTGAGGACCGGCGAGGCGTGCGCCGTCCGGACGACGGCCGATGTTTCCCGACTTCTCGGTACAGTTCATCCAGGGAATCGAGGATCTGCAAGAGCACTTCGTGGCCCCTGGGCGTCAGACGATAGACGCGCGCGGCCTTCGACCGCTTGGGTTCGGCCGCACGGAGCCATCCGCGTTTCGCCATGCGCGCGAGCATCGGGTACAGCGTACCCGGGCTCAGGCGATAGCCGTGGTGATGTAACTCCTCAAGCATCCATTGACCGTAGACGCCCCGTTCGTCCGCGTGGTGGAGGATGTGGATCTTCCAGAAGGCGAGCAGGAACTCGCGCACGACTGGATCGCGCATGATGAACCATGATAACACTCCACATTCGTAGTCGATTTTCGATTACGTCGTGAAACACGCTGCCACTCTCAGTCAGCTTCGTCAGGCTCGCAAGGCTCCAGCGATCACCTCCAGGGCCGACGAACCGCGGCCGCACAACGGCGCTTTTCCATTCAAGGTTCTGGCTGAGGTAGCGACGTTGCCTGTATCGTTCAGGTAGCGGGAGAGGACGCTCGCGAAGGCGAGTACCCTATGGACCGCGTTGACCATTTCCTCCTCCACCCGCGGCCGCATTCTGGGCACACTGGTCGTCGTGGCCGCGATCGCCTATCTGATCCCGTTCGTCGCGCGAGGATGGGTCCCTCATGACGAAGGTATGCTCGGCCAGTCAGCCGATCGGGTGGCGCACGGAGCACGGCCGCATGTCGATTACGAAGAGCCGTATACAGGCGGGCTCACCTACGTGTACGCGGCGCTGTTTCGCATCGCCGGCGTCGACTTGATCAACGTTCGATGGCTGCTCGTGGTGGCAGCCGCCGGCGCGATCTGGCTGACGTACGCAGTGACGCGGCGCCAACTGTCGCCGCTTGGCGCGGCCCTGGCGACCTGGGTTGCCACGGTGTGGAGCTTTCCCAACTACTTTGCGGGCCTGCCATCGTGGTGGTTACTGCTGTGCGCGCTGCTCCAGCTCTGGGCGATGATCCGTTCGGTCGAAACGCAGCGGACCCGATATATCGCGATCGCTGCCGCAGCCGCCGGGGCTGCCGTCACGA
>CAVRVT010000005.1:0-123419 GCA_963724725.1 uncultured Acidobacteriota bacterium
CAATGCCCGTATCAGTCACCGTCAGTTCGATGTGCGAGTCCACCCGCGCGAGACGCACCTGAACGTGGCCGCCGCGGTCGGTGAACTTGACCGCGTTGGACATGAGATTCCAGAGGATTTGACGAAGACGTTCCGGATCGCCAGAGACCGGACCGACGTCCGGGTCCACGATTGTCTCAACGCGCACTCCCCTGGCATCGGACGCCGGTCGAGTAGTCTCGACGGTTTCGAGGATGAGGATGGACAATTCGACCGACTGAACGTTCAACCGGACCTTGCCCGATATGATTCGCGATACATCCAGCATGTCCTCGACGATCTGAGTCAGCGAGGCCGCGTTGCGCGCGATTGTGTCGATGGCGCGGCGCTGTTTCTCACCGCCGATCAGTCCTGCCTGCAACAAGCGGAGGTACCCGACGATCGCATTGAGCGGCGTTCGCAGCTCATGCGACAGCGTGGCCAGGAATTCATCCTTCATACGGCTGGCGTCCCGTGCGATAACGAGCAGGCGCTGGCGTTCTTCCTCCGCTCGTGTCCGGTCGCTGATGTCGCGCGCGATTTTCGACGCGCCGACTACCACTCCGTCGTTGTCCAGAATGGGTGAGACGGTGAGCGAGATGGGGATGAGGCTGCCGTCCTTCCGGCGGCGAACTGTTTCGTAGTGCTCCACGGGTTCACCGCGACGAATCTTGAACAACACGTCATCTTCTTCATACTGGCGGTCGTCGGGGATGATCAACCGGATCGATTTGCCGACCATCTCGGAAGCGGCGTACCCAAACATCCGCTCGGCGGCGCCATTCCAGGACGTGACGATGCTGTTCAGATCCTTGCTGATGATGGCGTCGTCGCTCGATTGGACGATCGCGGCGAGCCGAATGGCGTCGCGCTGGCTTCGCTGGATGCGAGTCAGATCGCGCGCGATCTTTGAGGCGCCGATCACTCCGCCTGCAGCGTTCTTGATCGGCGATACGGTCAGGGAGATCGGTACGAGCGAACCGTCCTTTCTCAGGCGCACGGTTTCGAAATGGTCGACCACTTCGCCTCGCCCCACAGTCGCGAGCACGTGGTCTTCTTCGGTCTGGCGATCGGGTGGCACGATAACCCGAATCGAACGACCAATCATCTCAGGAGCCGCGTAGCCAAACAGCCGCTCGGCCGCACGATTCCAGGATACGACGGTCCCATCCAGATCCTTGCTGACGATCGCGTCGTCGCTGGACTCGACGATGGCTGCGAGGTGCCGCGCGTGACGTTCGAGTCGTTTCGTCAGGGTGACATCGCGCGCAATGGTCGACGCACCGACGATCACGCCGGCCGCGTTCCTGATGGGCGAGATGGTCAGAGACACATCGATGCGCCGACCGTCCTTGTGACAACGGGTGGTTTCGTCGTGGTCGACTTCTTGGCCAGCACGGATCCGCCGCAGGACGTCCTGCTCCTTGGCGTGGAGGGCCGGCGAGACGACTAGATGAATCGACTGGGCGAGTGCTTCCTGCTCCGTGAATCCAAAGATCCGCTCAGCCGCCTGATTCCAGGACGTGATCGTTCCGTCGAGGTCAGTGCTGATGATCGCGTCGTCCGATGACGCCACGATTGCGCTCAGGCGAGATTCCGCGTCGCTGAACGGTTCTAACGGCATCTTCGAACCCTGAAGGCTTCTCCTGACCGCGAAGTCACTGCGCATGATCCTGGACAGCGTCGTCACAGCACCTCGCGGATCCGCCGCTCGACACCCGAGCGGCGAAGGTTATCAGCATTCATCCGTCGACGGGGCGAGGGCTCATGGATGAGCAGGCCGCATCGAGGCGAACGGTATACATCAGCTTTTGATGTGCTGATTCATCGGAGTCTCCTCTGACAAGTGGAGCCGGCAAGGGGACGTGAGGCGAGCCCTGGGCGTGTCGGAGGATGTGGCTGCAAGAACGCGCCCAGACACGTCAGAGGCTGACGAGGCGTGGTGACAGGGCTGATGGCTTACCACCTATTGGTATCCATCGTCGGTGGCGGGCGAAGGACGTTTGAAGCTGCGCCCACGAGTCATCTGTCGCGATTTACGACGCGCTTGTCTAGTTTGCGGACGCATAGCCAGGTGTCCTTCCCTCGGAAGAACACTTTTTCGATTCATCAACGTATCAGACCAGCCATACCAGGGCGGTTGACGCGCTTGGCATTTGCCTTGCTCGGTGCGCGGCTGTGGTGTTGACTTCCCATGCGCCGCCCGGGCCTCTGGTGGACGAAGCGCAATTTTCCGGGGATCTCTATTTGCGACTGAGTGATCATTTGCCGCGGTGTCACGAGCGTGCCGTGGTTGCGCGGGGGCTCGAGCAGACGCGAGGGAACTACAAGTTACTCGTTTGCTTGTTCAACATGCCGCGTGAAGACTACAAGCGGTTCGTGAGCTCTCTTCGCAACTTCGACTGCCATCTGCCACTCCACACGTTCCGGGCCCGGCCGTCGCGGGCACCGATCGCCCGTGGCGAGTCCGATCGCGCAAGGGCCGCGTTGTGAGCGCCCAAGAGTGGAAGGAAGCCGAATACCGCAGCGCGGACGTGCTTGAGAATTTCGACACCGGGGCTTTGCGTTCCCCTGAACGCTTGACGCCAGTCTCGAGGTCTCTGACTGAAACGGAATTCCTGCTCGCGCGACTGTCGAAGTTACTGGCCCTCGCGGAGTATCTCGCCCAGAAATCTGATAGTGACGAAATGCGAGAATGGTTCCAGACCCTCACACGTGAGATTGAAACGATCCTCGAGCGTCTCACGATGCTCCGGAGCCATCGTTGACCATCACGCGCCGCCTATCTGCGTTCATCTCCCTCGCGACATCGTCAGCGGAGAGCCACGACGTCAACCCGGATCGGCTTTGGGCCCGTCGCATCCTCGGAGCCGATCCCAAGTGCCGCGCGATCGGTGACGACGATCTCACCAGCGCTCGTCTCCAGCAGCCCCCGCAACTCTCCACCGCGGTAGATCAGTAATCCTCAGATCGCACGCTCTTGTACGCGCTGCCGAAGAAGCCTAACCAACCAGGGTCAGATCACTTCCCAGGTCGTGATCTGCGAGAAGCAGTAGCGCAGCAAGTCCTCACGTTGTCATCGCGGCCATGCGGGCCGTCTTCAACGCCTTTGCCCACCAGATCAACTGGTCGAGCATCCGATCGGCGGCCGGCTCTGACGGCTTGAACCGTTCGGGATCGACCGGCGTCTCTTCGCTCATGACCGCTCGGTAGACGTCGCCCGGGATGTGCACAGCGTGCCGGATCGGCGCCATCTCCAGCTCGATTGCGACCAGGCGCAACTGCTCCACGCCACGGGCACCGCCCACGCCTCCATAGCTGACAAACGCGACCGGCTTGTTGTTCCACTCGTGGAAGGTCCAGTCCAAAGCGTTCTTCAAGACCGCCGAATACCCGTGGTTGTACTCGGGCGAGACGATGATGTAACCGTCCGCCTCGTCTATCTTCTTCGCCCACGCCGCCGCTATGGGATTCGGATAGATGCCGTGAAATCTCGCCGGAGAGATCGGCTCGTCGAAGAACGGCAGCGGGTAGTCGCGCAAATCGAGCAGCTCGGCGCGCACTCCGTCTCTGGCCGCCGATCGATCGGAGATCCACCGCGCGGGTCGTTCGCTGAACCGGTTTCGACGAGTGCTACCGATGATCGTCGTAATGGTGAGCGCGGTGGTGGCAGACATTCCTCGATGATACCGTTCGCGGCAAGGTCGCGATGATCCTGCGTAGTCGGGAGCTTGGACCTTCGTTGTCACACGCGGCGGGGGAGAAGGCAAAGGGCCCGACTTCTCGGGCCTCTTTTGCTTCTGGTGCGGAAGAGGGGATTCGAACCCCCACGGTATTGCTACCGCCAGCCCCTCAAGCTGGTGCGTCTGCCAGTTCCGCCACTTCCGCGATAACGAGGGAGGAAACTTACTTCGGTTGCGGCTGCGCCGGTGTCGATGACGAGGGCTGCGGCGTCGCCGGTGTCGGCGTCGCCGATCCCGCTGGCGCTGCTGGAGTCGACGTCGTGCCGCCGGCCGGTGCCGGCACGCCTGGAGCCGGAGCGGGCGCCGATGGCGGAGGCGCCGGAGTTCCGCCCATGATCGACCCCGAGCTGCCGCGCTGTCCGACGATCGCCAGCGTCAGCGCGCCCAGCATGAAGAGCCCTGCCAGGACCGCCGTGGCCTTCGAGAGCAGCGTCGCACCGCCCCGGGCGCCGAACGCCGACTGACTGCCGCCGCCGCCGAACGCCGCCGCCATGTCCCCCTTCCCCTGCTGCAACAGGATGACCATCAGCAGCAGGAAACAGACGAGGACGTAAACCGTCGAGAGCAAATAGTAAAGAACCATTCGTGTCCTGGAAACCCTAATTATAGCCCAGCGGGGCGACTACCCGTCACGATTGCGGCGAAACTCCTGACCTCGAGGCTGGCGCCGCCCACGAGCGCGCCATCGACATCGGGCTCGGCCGAGAGTTCGCGAATATTGTCGGGTTTGACGCTTCCGCCGTAAATCACATGACACCGATCCGCGGCGTCCGCTCCGAACCACTGGCGCAGCCGCTTGCGGATGTGCGCGTGCGCTTCCCCGGCCTGCGCGGCAGTGGCGGTTCGGCCGGTGCCGATCGCCCAGACAGGCTCGTACGCGATGACGAGCTCGGCGACCTGTTCCGCGGTCAGCCGATCGAGGCCATCCTTGACCTGCCGATCGAGCACGTCGAAGGTCTGTCCGGCCTCTCGCTCTTCGAGCGTCTCGCCGATGCAGACGATCGGCGTCAACTCCGCCGCGATCGCGGCCGCGACCTTGCGATTGACGATGACGTCGGTTTCGCCGAAGAGCCGCCTTCGCTCGGAGTGCCCGACGATGGCGAACTCGGCGCCGGCTTCCTTCACCATCGCCGGCGAAACCTCGCCGGTGAATGCGCCGTCCTTCTCCCAGTACAGATCCTGCGCGGCGACGCCGACGTTCGAGTTGCGCGCGGCTTCCGCTACGGCGTGCAACGCGGTGAACGTCGGGGCGACGACGATTTCCACGCCGGTCACGTCCTTGACGGCGCTCTTCAGTTCCTTGACGAAGAGCACCGCTTCCTGGACGGTCTTGAACATCTTCCAGTTGCCGGCGATGAAAGGAATTCTCATGCGTGCCTGTCTACTTTTTTCCAGTTGCGCCGGGGCCCCACCCCCGGCGCGTTCTTACGCTGATACCTCGTTCGGACTTCACAGGTCCTCACTCGGCATGGCCGCAGGCGCTCATTCATTTATCCGTCAGCGCCGCCACACCCGGCAGGGTGCGGCCGCCGAGGAATTCGAGCGACGCGCCGCCGCCCGTCGAGATGTGTGTGATTGTGTCCGCGACGCCCGCTTTCTTTACGGCCGCAATCGAATCTCCGCCGCCGATGATGGTTGTGCCATGGACAGCCGCAACGGCACGCGCGATGGCGTTGGTGCCAGCCGCGAACGCGTCCATCTCGAACACGCCCATCGGACCATTCCAGACGACAGTCTTCGCGTCGCGAATCGCTGCGCTGTACGCCTCGATGGTTCGCGGACCGATGTCCAGGCCCATGCGGTCGCCAATTGCTGGGGAGTCGATCGGAAGAATTTCGGTCGATGCGGACGCGTCGATCTTCGCTGCGACGACGTGATCGACCGGAAGCAGCAGTTGAACGTCTCGCGCCTGTGCGTCGGCCTCGATCGCGCGCGCTTCGCCGAGCTTGTCGTCCTCGACGAGCGATCGTCCGATTGGGACGCCGCGCGACTTGAAGAACGTATACGCCATCGCGCCGCCGATGATCAGCCGATCGACGCGACTCAGCATGTTGCTGATGACGTCGATCTTGTCCGACACCTTCGCACCGCCGATGATGGTGACAAACGGTTTCTCCGGCGCGTCGAGGACGTGACCGAGATAGCGAAGCTCGTCCTCCATCAGCATGCCCGCAGCAGCCTGCGGCAGATGGTGCGTGATGCCTTCCACCGATGCGTGCGCCCGATGCGCCGCCCCGAACGCATCGTCAACGTACAGATCAGCAAGCGATGCGAGCTGCGCTGAGAATTGGGGGTCGTTCTTCTCTTCCTCGGGATGGAACCGGAGGTTTTCGAGCAGCACCACACCGCCGCCCGACCCGTGCACCTGGTCGACGAGCTTCTTGACCGCGTCGCCGACACAATCATCCGCGAAGACGACCTGCCGCTGAAGCAGCGCGGACAGCGCGGCGGCCACGGGCTTCAGGCTCATCTCGGGATTCGGTTTTCCTTTCGGTCGTCCGAGGTGGCTCGCGACGATCGCGGTCGCGCCGTGGGCCAGCGCGTACTCGATTGTCGGCAGCGACGCGCGGATGCGCGTGTCGTCCCTGATCACGCCGTCCTTCAACGGCACGTTGAAGTCGACGCGGATGAACACGCGCTTGCGGACGACGTCGAGGTCGAGAATCGAGAGCTTTGGCATAGTCGCTCGGCTGAAGCCTCGCGCTCCTTCTTCGGCTGACGCCTCGCGCTGCGCTACAGCCCTCTCTTGACGAGCAGCCGAAGCAGATCCACGCACCGGTTCGAGTAACCCCACTCGTTGTCGTACCACGACAGGACTTTGACGAAGTTCCCGTCCATCACTTTGGTACACGGCGCGTCGACGATTGATGAGTTCGGATTGCCCTTGAAGTCGATGGAGACGAGCTCGTCGGTGCAGTAGGCCAGGATGCCTTTCAGCGGTCCGTCGGCCGCGGCCTTGAGCGCCGCGTTCACTTCTTCCGCCGTCGTGTTCTTGTTCAGCATCGCGACGAGATCGACCACCGAGACGTTGGGCGTCGGCACGCGCATCGAGAAGCCGTCGAGCTTGCCCTTCAGCTCCGGCAGGACTTCACCGACAGCCGACGCCGCGCCGGTGGTCGTGGGGATCATCGAGAGTGCGGCGGCGCGCGCACGCCGCAGATCCTTGTGCGGCAGATCGAGCAACTGCTGATCGTTCGTGTACGAGTGAATCGTCGTCATCCAGCCGTTCTTGATCCCGAATGACTGGTGGAGCACCTTGGCCAGCGGCGCGAGGCAGTTGGTGGTGCAGGAGGCGTTCGAGATGATCTGGTGCTTGGCCGGATCGTACTTGTCGTCGTTGACGCCGAGGACGACGGTGATGTCGGGGCCCTTCGCGGGCGCGGTGATCACGACTTTCTTCGCGCCCGCGGCCGTGTGCTTGGCGGCTGCGTCGCGATTCGTGAAGAGGCCGGTGGACTCGAACACCACGTCCACACCGAGGTCCTTCCAGGGCAGTTGCGCCGGGTCGCGCAGCGACAGGACCTTGAAGGCGTCGCCGTCGACGGCAATCGTGTCGTCTTTGGCCTCGACCTTCGCGTGCAGGTTGCCCAGCACCGAGTCGTATTTCAGCAGGTGCGCGAGCGTGTGCGCGCTGGTCAGATCGTTGACGGCGACGAAATCGATGCTCTTGTCGCCGAGCGCCGCGCGCATGATGTTGCGCCCGATTCGACCGAACCCGTTGATCCCTACGCGTACTGCCATCGCTCTCCTCCAGACAAACGTTTCATTCTACAATACCGCTCGGTGTACACGGTCTACAGCCTGCTGTCGCTCGCGACTTTTGTCGTCGTGTCGCCGTACTTCGTCTACCAGGCGATCCGCTACAAGAAGTACATCGGCAGCCTGCGCCAGAGGCTCGGGTTCCTGCCGATTACGTTCAACATCGACGGCGAAGAATCCATCTGGATCCACGCCGTGTCGGTGGGCGAAGCGCTGACGGCGCGCGCGCTGGCGGGGGACCTCAAGAGCCGGTATCCGCGGTTGCGCCTGTTCGTGTCGACCACAACGATTGCCGGACAGCAAATTGCTCGCCGTACGCTCCCCGGTGCCGACGCGGTCTTCTACTTTCCGTTCGACTGGACGTTCATCGTCAAACGGACGCTCTCGCTCGTCCGTCCCCGCATCTTCATCATGATGGAGACGGAAATCTGGCCGAACCTGCTGCGCCAGTGCCGGAAACGCGGCATCAGGACGGTTGTCGTCAACGGGCGGATTTCGTCGCGATCCTATCCGCGCTATCGCCTCGTCCGACCGTTCTTCCGCCGCGTGCTGGCCGACGTCGACCGCTTCTGCATGCAAAGCGATGAATCGGCCCGACGGCTGATCGATCTCGGCGCCGAGCCGGCACGCGTGACGGTGACGGGCAGCCTGAAGTTCGATTCGCTCGAGCTGCCGCAGACGCCGGCGCACGGCAAGCCCCGCGAGCGTGTGCTCCGGTTCTTTCGGCTCTCGCCCCATCGCATCGTCGTTGTCGCGGGCAGCACGACCAAGGGTGAAGAGTCCGCGATCCTGCACGCGTTCGGGCGTATCAAGGCGACAATGCCGAATGCGCTGCTCGTCGTCGCACCACGCGCGCCCGAGCGGTTCGGGGAGGTGGACCGGCTCTCCCGTGACGCCGGATTTTCGACAATTCGACGCTCGGCGCTGCCGATTGACGCCGAGCCCCGCTCGGACGTCGTGGTGCTCGACTCGATTGGCGAACTGGCGCAGCTCTATCAGATAGCGACCGTGGTGTTCGTCGGCGGCAGCCTCGTGGATCACGGCGGCCACAACATCCTCGAGCCGGCGATCTACGGCAAGCCGGTCATCTTCGGGCCACACATGCAGAACTTCAAGGAAATCGCCGATGCGTTTCTCGCGAGTCGCGCGGCCGTGCAGGTCCAGTCGGAGCGTGAGCTCGACGACGCGCTGCTGACGCTCGCCACCGATCCGGCGCGCCGCGCGGGGCTGGGTGCGGCCGCGCGCGCGCTCGTCGAAGCCAACCGGGGCGCCAAAGCCAAGACGCTCGACGTCATCTCGTTCCTCCTCCCCCCGGGCGGTGGGCACGGCCGCGCCGTCGTGCGGCCATTCCGTCCGGTGCGTTGATTCGCGCCCTGGGCTCCTTCTACGGCGCCGTCGTCGGGTGGCGGCGCGCACGCTACGCTCGCGACCCCTCGAGTCGGCGCCGCCTGAACCGGCCCGTCATCAGCGTCGGCAATCTGGGCATCGGCGGCAGCGGCAAGACGCCGGTCGTCCAACACCTGGCCCGCTGGCTGCTGTCAATCGGTGAGCGGCCGGCAATCCTGACGCGCGGGTACGCGCGTCGGACCGCGCAGGACGGCGTGACCGTGGTCTCGGACGGTGAGCGCGTCCTGGCGTCCCTGGACATCGCTGGCGACGAACCGCTCATGCTCGCGCGCGCGCTGCCAGGCGTCTCCGTTCTGGTGGGCGCCGATCGTTATCTCTCAGGAATACTGGCCGAACGCCGCCTGGGCGCGACGGTTCACATTCTCGACGATGGGTTTCAGCATCTGCAGCTCGAGCGCGACATCGATCTGCTGCTCGTGTCCGAAGAGGATCTCGACGACCACCCGATTCCGGCGGGCCGGCTTCGCGAAACGCTCGGTGCCGCGACGGCGGCGGACGCCGCGCTCGTCACGGCGGGCTACGACACGGCCGCGGAGCGCGTGGGCCGCGCCCTCCAGCTGTCCACGGTGTTCCGCGTGACGCGCGCGATTGCGCCGCCCCGATCCATCGTCGCGCCGTACGACTCGATCGTCGTCCCGCCCGCCTCGCGTGTGTTCGTCGTGTGCGGCATCGCGCGGCCCGATCGCTTCATTGCCGACGTAGCGGCCGCCGGCTGGGACATTTCGGGGACGATGACGTATCGCGACCATCATCATTTCACCGCGGGCGATCTGGACCGGATCGTTTCGGCGGCGACGAGCGCTCGATCGTCGATCGTGCTGACGACGGAAAAGGACGCGGTGCGGCTGGCGTCGCTGGATCTCAAGGGCACGCCGATCGCGGCCCTCCCGCTCGTGGTCGGCCTCGAGCCCGAGGACCGCTTCCAGGCGTGGCTGTTGGAACGTCTGCGATCGTCAGGCCGACGGCGCTCGGCATGAAGCATCGCCTCGAGTACGGGCTCGCGCGCGCAGCGATTGCCTTCGTCCGTGTACTGCCGCACTGGATGGTGCGATCGATCGGATCGACGCTGGGCCTGCTCGTCTACGCGGTCGATGTCCCGCACCGGCGGATCGCACGTCAGAATCTCGCGATTGCGTTCCCAACACGCACCGCCGCCGAACGGCGGGCGACTGCCCGCGGCGCCTTCCGGCATTTCGGTCGGCTGCTGTTCGAGCTGCTCAAGTTCAGTACGCTGACGAACGCGCAGATTCTCAAACGCGTGGAGTTCGAAGGCGCAGACCGCACGCGATCCGCCTACGCCCAGGGCAAGGGCGTGCTTTTCATCACCGGCCACTTCGGATCGTGGGAACTGCATTCGCTCGCCCACGGTATCGAGTTCGAAGGCATCGGGGTGCTCGCACGCGCGCTCGACAACCCGCTGCTCAACGCGCTGCTGGAACGGATTCGCGAACGCACCGGCAATTTCGTCATCTATCGCCGCGAAACCGTCCGGCGTGTGATGCGGACGCTCGACGCCGGCCACGGCGTGGCCATTCTCATCGATCAGCACATCATGAGCCGCGACGCGATTTACGTGGATTTCTTTTCACGCCCGGCGGCGACCACATCGCTCGTGGCGGCGCTCGCGCTCCGGACCGGCGCGCCGGTCATTCCGGTCTTCGCCCTGCCGCTGCCGCGAGGGCGCTACAAGTTGATTTACGAGCACCCGGTCGAGCCGCCGCCGGCGGACGCGCCCAACGCCGTCCACGATTTCACGCAGCGCTGCACCGACGTTCTGGAAATGTACGTGCGGCGCAATCCGGATCAGTGGTTGTGGATGCACCGCCGCTGGCGCGAGCTGTCCGACGATGCCACCACCCCGGCGGACGGCACGGCCGCGCTCGACGCTGAATAGCCGCTCGGCTGAAGCCTTCAGTCGCTCGGCTGACGCCTTCGCGCTCCTTATGTCGAACCTCGCAGCGATGGGCATCCGCCAACCGGTGCCGAACGCGCGATCCGTGACCTTCAGTCCGGGCGCTGCCTGTTTTCGCTTGAACTCCGCGAGGCGGACCATGCGCAGGACGCGTCGCACGATGTCCGCGTCGAAGCCGGCGGCGATCAATTCATCCGCGGGCTGATGCAGCTCGATGTAACGCCGCAGGATGTCGTCGAGGGTTTCGTATGGCGGCAGCGAATCCTGATCGGTCTGGTTGGGACGCAGCTCCGCGGACGGCGCCTTCGTCAGGCTCGACTCGGGGATGATCGCCCGGCCCGACGTCGTGTTCCGCCATCGGGCGATCCGATAGACCATCGTCTTCGGCACGTCGGCAATCACGGCGAGGCCGCCGGACATGTCGCCGTACAGCGTGCAGTAGCCGACCGAGATTTCGGATTTATTACCCGTCGTCAGCAGCATCGAGCCGCGGCTGTTCGACAGCGCCATCAGCAGAGCGCCGCGGATTCGCGCCTGCAGATTTTCCTTCGCGACACTCGCGTCCTGATTACTGAACGCGTCGGCAAGCGCTTCGTCGTACGCGCGCATGACGCCTTCGATCGGCAGCGTCATCGTCTGGATGCCGAGGTTCGAGGCCAGCTGGCGCGCATCGTCGAGGCTGCCGCGACTGGAGTAGGGCGACGGCATCAGCGCGCCGAGGACGGACGCGGGTCCAAGCGCCTCGACGGCGATCGCGGCGGTCAGCGCCGAGTCGATGCCGCCGGACAGACCGAGCACGACGTCGCGGAAACCGCACTTCCTCACGTAGTCCCGCGTGCCGAGCGCCAGTGCCCGCCAGATCTCGGATTCGACGTCCACGTCGTCGGGCGCCGCCATCGGCTTCGGGCTGTCCAGATCGCAGATGACGACGTCGCTGTCGAACGACCGGCCACGGGCCGTCGGCGCGCCGGAGGCGTCGAACGCGCAGCTGCGTCCGTCGAAGACCAGGTCGTCATTCCCGCCGTACTGATTGACGTAAGCCACCGGGACGCGATGGTGACGCGCGAGCGCGCCCAGCATTTCTTCCCGCAGCGCGTGCTTGAGCGCGGTGAACGGCGACGCCGACAGGTTGATGATCGCGTCGGCACCCGCGCGCACCAGTTCTTCGATCGGATCGTGATGGTAGCGGCGGCGCTTCCAGAAATCGCGGTCGTTCCAGACGTCCTCGCAGATCGTGATGCCCAGACGGCGGCCGCCGAGCTCGAGCGTCTGCGGTCCGTGAAACGGCTCGAAGTAGCGGTCCTCGTCGAACACGTCGTAGGTCGGCAGGAGCGCCTTTCGAAAGCGCGCGCCGACCGCGCCGTTCTCGAGGAGGACCGCGCTGTTGAAGAGCGGCCGTCCTTCGTCAGAGGGGTTCGGCTCCGGCAACCCCACGAGCACCGGGGGAAGCGACGCCGCATCGGACGCCAGGGCATGGACCGCTTCCCAGCTGCGCCTGACGAAGCTGCCGCTCAGCAGGAGATCGCGTGGAAGATAGCCGACGAGCCCGAGCTCGGGCGTCACCGCGAGCGCCGCGCCGCGATTTCTGGCTTCGCCGAGCGCGTCCAGGATCAAGCGGGCATTGCCGGCCAGATCGCCGACGGTCGGGTTGATCTGGAGCAGCGCGATCTTCATTCACTAAAACGATACTTCAGCAGGACCCAAACGGCGTTGAAACCTGCGCGCCACGTGATCTTCTTGCCCTGCTCGTAGCCGCGGCCATCGTAGGTGATCGGCACTTCGTACACTCTGTAGCCCCGCTTGAAGATCTTGGCGGTGATTTCCGGTTCGATCCCGAAGCCGTTCGACTTGAGCGTCATCGAACGCAGGACGTCGACGCGCATCGCCTTGTAGCACGTCTCCATGTCGGTCAGCATCGTGTTGTAGAGGACGTTGGTGACGAGCGTGACGAATTTGTTGCCGGCATAGTGCGCGAACATGAACGCGCGATGCCGGCCGAGGAAGCGCGAGCCGTAGACCACGTCGGCCTTGCCCTGGCAGATGAGTTCGATGAGCTGCGGAAATTCCTCCGGCGAGTATTCGAGGTCGGCGTCCTGAATGACGACCACGTCTCCGGTGACTTCCCGAAACCCTCGACGCAGGGCGGCGCCCTTGCCGCCGTTCGGCTGGCGGATCAGCGTGAACCGGAGTTCGCGCTGCAGCTCCTCGAGACGTTCTCCCGTCCCGTCGCTCGATCCATCGTCGACGACCACGAGCTCGATTCGCAGCGGCACCGCGAGCACGCGACGGATGATCTCGTCAATCGTGGTACGCTCGTTGTACACCGGCATGACGACCGAGAGCCGCGGGTCGACGAGGCGCATCGAGGCGTGAAAACGTACCACACGACGCGACGACTGGTCATCCTCGCGCCGAACTGGCTCGGCGATGCCGTGATGGCGCTTCCGGCGATTGCCGACGTGCGACGAGGCCTGCCGGAGAGCACGATCGCCGTCGCGGCGCGCGCGCCCGTCTCGCCGCTGTTCGACCTCGTCAGCGGGGTCGATGAAGTCCTGACGATGCCGTCGAACTGGCGAGATGCTGCGGCTGCGCTGGAGAAGGGCGGCTTCGACGCTGTTCTTCTTCTCCCGAATTCGCTGCGTGCGGCCATCGTGGCGAAGCGAGCGGCGATTGCCGAGCGCTGGGGATACAGCGGCGATCTCAGGGCTGCGCTGCTCACGCGCCCGGTGCCTCGAGAGCGAGGCCTCCATCAGGTCGCGTACTATCAGCGGCTCGTGAACCTCCTGGGATTCGAAAACGGATCCGACGCGCCATGCGTCGCCGTTTCTTCATCAGCGCGTGACGCGGCCCGTGCGCTTCTCGCGGCACGTGGCAGGCACGCCGGCGCTCCGCTCGTGGCGGTGGCACCAGGCGCTGCGTTCGGCGGGGCGAAGCGGTGGCCGCCGGAGTCTTTCGCGTCGCTGGTCGGTGCGCTGGCCGAGGATCGCGTTCAGGCGGTCGTGGTCGGCGCCGCCGCAGATCGCTCGAGCGCGGATGCCGTGCTGGCGGGCGTCCGCCCTTCGAGTCGTGACGCGTTGTCGCCGATCGATCTGGTCGGGGACACCGATCTGTCGATCCTCGCCGCTGTGCTGTCGGAGTGCCGCACGCTCGTGACCAACGACTCGGGCGCCATGCATATGGCGGCCGCCGTGGGCATTCCAGTCACCGCGGTGTTCGGCCCGACCAACGAGCACGAGACCAGGCCCATCGGCACGCGCCATTCGATCGTCGTCTCGGACGCATGGTGCCGGCCCTGCATGCTCCGCGACTGCCCGCTGGATCACCAGTGCATGCGGGCCGTCACGCCGCCGGAGGTGCTGGCAGCGGCGAGGCGAAGCTTATGAGCCGGCCGGCGGTGTTTCTCGATCGTGACGGCACGATGATCGAGGACGTGGGTTATCTGAGCCGGGTCGAGGACATCGCCCCTTATCCCTGGATGGTCGATTCGATCCGTGCGCTGAATCGCGCGGGGCTCGCGGTCGTCGTCGTCACGAATCAGTCCGGCATTGCGCGCGGGCTGCTCACCGAGGCTCGACTCGCAGATGTCCACGCTCGAATCGACGATCTGATCACCGGCGGCGGCGCACGGGTCGTGGCGTATTACTATTGTCCGCACCATCCGGACGGCACGGTGGCGGCGTTCGCGAAAGTCTGCGGCTGTCGCAAGCCGGCCACTGGCATGGTCGAGCGCGCCGTGGTCGATCTCGATCTCGACGTCACGCGGTCGTACGTGGTCGGCGACAAGTGGATTGACGTCGCGCTGGCGCGCACGGTGGGAGCCCGGGCCCTGCTCGTCCGGACGGGGTACGGGGCCGGTGAAGAAAAACATCCGGCGCCGGGCGTGATCGCCGACGCCATCGTGGACAATCTGGCATCGGCCGCAAGTTGGATATTGTTGGATCGGCGTTAGGAATTCCGAATCGAATTCCTGAATTCCTAATTCGTAATTCCTCATTCTGAATTTCAAGAATGCTGATTGCCCGCTCCGTCCACCCGCTGCCCGGTGAAGCCGAGCGTAAGGAACGCCTGCTCGGCCTCGTCGACGCGTTTTCCGGACGACGAATCCTGATCGTTGGCGACCTGATCGCCGACGAGTTCATCTATGGCCAGGTGGCGCGCGTATCGCGCGAGGCGCCGGTCCTGATCCTGAAATACGACACGACCGAGATCGTGGCCGGCGGCGCGGGCAACGCGGCTAACAACGTCGCCACGCTGGGCGGCCGCGCGCGGCTGGCGGGTCTCGTCGGAGGGGATCCGGAGGCACGACGACTTCTCGCCAGCTTTCAGGCGCGCGTCGAGCGATCGTACGTCGTCCGCGCACCGCAATACCGTACGCCCGTGAAGACCCGGATCCTCGCGGGTGGTGTGCATTCGGCCAAGCAACAGGTCGTACGGATCGATCGCGAACCGGGATGGCCGCTCGCACAGTCGCTGGTGCAGTCGGTGGCGGAGAGAATCCGCCCGGCGCTCGATGACTGCGACGCCGTGATCCTCTCGGACTACGGATCCGGACTCGCCGGGGCCGCGCTCGCGAAGACGATCCGCGCCACGCTGCAGCGGCGCTCGCGCCGCCGCCCCGTGCCCGTTCTCGTCGATTCACGCTACCGGCTGCTCGACTACCGCGGTTTGACCGCGTGCACACCGAACGAATCAGAGGTCGAGCTGGTGCTCGGCGTCACCATCGGCGACGATCCCGCGGTACTCGAGCGCGCCGGCCGAGCGCTGTTGAAGCGCACCGGCATGAAAGCGGTGCTCGTCACGCGCGGGAGCCGCGGCATGGCGCTGTTCGAAGCGCGGCAGGCGACGACGCACATTCCGATCTTCGGCTCCGACGAAGTGGCCGACGTGACCGGCGCCGGCGACACCGTCATTGCGACGTTCGGGCTGGCCTTGTCGGCCGGCGCCTCGTTCTATGAGGCCGCGCGACTCGCCAATTACGCCGGCGGACTCGTCGTCATGAAGCGCGGCACGGCGACGGTGTCGGCCCGGGAACTTGGCGACGCGATCGTCACCGATCACGATACGGCGACGGAAAACTGGTCCCAGGAGGGACCGCCGCAGGGCCGGCGCGTGTGAGTGGAAGCGCCTGCGGCCATACCGAGCGAGGGCCCGTGATCGTCACCGAAAACGCGCTACTCGAAGCGGTCACCCGGGACCGCGCCGCCGGACGGACGATGGCGTTCGCGAACGGGTGCTTCGATCTGCTGCACGTCGGCCACGTCCGCTATCTGCAGGGCGCCAGTCGCGAAGCCGACGAGCTCGTCGTCGCCGTCAACAGCGACCGATCGGTGTGCAGGCTCAAGGGGCCGGGCCAGCCGATCCTTCCGGCGGCCGACCGCGCCGAGCTCGTTGCTGCCATCCGTGGCGTCACCTACGTCGTCGTCTTCGACGATGAGACCGTGGAGCGGCTGCTGACGCTGATCAAGCCGGACGTTCATTGCAAAGGCACGGACTACACGCCTGACACGGTGCCCGAACGCGACGTCGTCCGCGCGTACGGGGGACGGACCGCGATCGTCGGGGATCCCAAGACGCACGCGACTCGGGACCTGATCGGGCGCATTCGCGCCGAGGGGCCGCGTGACCGCAGCGGTGGTCAGCCCGCCGGCCCCGGCGCGTAACGAGTGCAGCGGATTCTCATCGTCCGTCTTGGCGCACTCGGTGACATCGTCCACGCGATTCCCGTGGCCGCCGCACTTCGACGCGCCTTCCCGTCGGCGCGCATCGACTGGTTGGTCAGCGCAAAGCACCGGGACATCCTCGATCTCGTGCCGGTCATCGATCGCCGGCTCGTGATCAACGATCGCGGCGACGCGTCAGGAGGCACGACGCTGTGGGCCGCGATCAGAGAGCTGCGACGGCAGCGGTACGATGTCGCCATCGATCTCCAGGGACTGATCAAGTCCGCTGTGCTCGCGCGCAGCTCCGGCGCGGCGCGCGTGATTGGCTTTTCGTCGGCGTACGCACGCGAACCACTGGCGCGTTTTTTCTACACCCGCGCCTACGACGCGGGGCGCGGCGGACTCTTCGATCCACGTGAAACGCGACACGTAGTCGAAATCAACCTCGGTGTCCTGGGACTGCTGGGAATCACTTCGGGATCGCCGGAGTTTCCGATCGATCGCGTCGAATCGGTCGCGGCACGCCAGGCGGCGGACGCGGCCGGCGGCCGCTACGCGCTGCTCAACCCGGGCGCCGCATGGCCGAACAAGCGATGGCCCGCGGATCGATTCGGCGCAGTGGCCGCCAGTCTGCGTGAGCGGCATGGCCTGATGTCGGTCGTGCTGTGGGGGCCGGGCGAAGAGGCGCTCGCACGCGACGTCGTTGGCGCTTCGTCAGGTGCCGCGGTCATGACCGCGCCCACGACGATTGCGGATATCGTCGCGCTCGCACGCGGCGCCGCCGTGATGGTGTCGGGCGATACCGGGCCGACGCACATCGCGTCGGCGGTTGGCGCGCCCCTCGTCGGGATCTATGGACCGACGCGGCCCGTTCGCAACGGCCCGATGGCGCCCGATGATCTATGGGTGTCGCGCGACGCCGTCTGCCAGTGTCATCACCTCCGACGGTGTAAGCTGGATCGGATGTGCCTGCTCGATATCGACGTCGCGGAGGTGGTGTCCGCGGTGGAACGGCGACTCGCGTCCGGACGCGGTCGTGGGTGATCCGTCGGTTTCCCCGATGGAGCTGCTGGCCCGCTTCCGCGTCGCGCTCGGGTGGGTGTTCGCCCCGCTCGTGCTGGTGCTCGCCAATCCGACGAGTGAATCGATTCTGGTCGGCACGATCGTTGGCCTCATCGGCGAAGGCATTCGCGTCTGGGCCGCCGGGCACCTCAACAAGGCGCGCGAAGTGACTTCGTCCGGGCCGTATCGCTTCTTCAGTCACCCGCTCTACGTGGGGTCGTCCGTCATGGGCGCAGGGCTGGCGATTGCGTCGGCCAGCCCGATCGCGGCCGGGCTCATCGCGCTGTATCTCGTCGTGACACTGCGCGCGGCGATTCTCAACGAGGAGGCATTTCTTCGCCGCACGTTCGGCGATGCGTACGATCGGTATCGTTCCGACCGCGTCACGTTTGGAGCGCGAAGGCTTGAGCCGAGCGCAGTGGAGCCGCGGCGCTTCAGTCTCGCGCAGGTGATGGCCAACAAGGAATATCGCGCGCTGGCGGGGCTCGTCGGTGCGATGTTGATGCTCGTCTTGAAAGCGACGTATAATGGCGTGTTTTGGCGGGCAGCCGGGCCGTAGTCGTAGACAGTGGACGACGTGGGGCGGTTAGCTCAGTGGTAGAGCACCGGCTTTACACGCCGGCTGTCACAGGTTCGAATCCTGTACCGCCCAAATCCACCAACTGAATTGCAATGGCTAGATTGCAAGTTGCAAAGTTGGTTTGCAGTTGAATTGAACGGGGCTCGATCGCGTGAACGAGGGACAGCTCGTTCGATAAACTCGCGATTCGTAATTTGACGTCGCAGTTTGCCGTTTGCAATTTGCCCTGTGCAATTCGTCGTTCAGTGGGGTCGTAGTTCAGTTGGCTAGAACGCTGCCCTGTCACGGCAGAGGCCGCGGGTTCGAGTCCCGTCGACCCCGCCAACTCCTTCATTCACATTCAGTCGGTGGCGGCGCGACGTCCTCAGGCGTCGCCGCGCGGCTTGGCACGAGTCCCGTCGACCCCGCCACCTAGAGCACACCACATTGGAGATAGTCGATCAGCGAACTGCGTCTCCAAGGACTGAATCCCGAACCGCTCCCCGACAAACCCCGTGCGATCATTCAGACATCAGCTCGCGGGTCCTTCCGCGGCCGCGCGCTTCAGCGGCGAAACACTCCAGGAACACGATGCGGGGCTGTGCTGTATTGAACCGCGCCCGTGGTGTGAATGTGCCAGAGTCGCGAGGCTGGGCTCTCGGTGTGCCCAACTGCGGGATTCCAAAACGGAACTCCCGCCTTCCACGTTCAGATTGACGCCAGTCCTGTTCCGAACACAGCCCGTCACTCTGCGGCGTAAAGAAAGATCAGAAAACGATGCAGGTAAGCATGCGACGGATGCGTCTCGTCTCGTCGGTCGCGGTCGCGTTGACTGTCGTTGTCATCGGAGGCACGGCGCTCGCTCAGTCGGCTGGCACCTGGAAACTCAACCTCGAGAAATCGAAGTACAACCAAGGTCAGGCGCCCAAGAGCGCCACTCTCGTATATGAGCCGGCGGGTGCAGGCATCAAGGTGACGGTGGACCAGGAGCCGGCTGACGGCCCCGCGATCCACTACGTCTATTCGGCGGACTATGACGGGAAGGATGTGGCTGTCGTCGGCAGCCCGAACGGCGATACGGCCGCTCGCACGCGGGTGAATACCACGACGACGAAGTTGGTCAATAAGAGGGATGGACAAATGGTGTCCACCGTGACTTTGGTCGACTCCGCGGATGGGAAGACCCTCACCATCACCACCACCGGCAAGGATGCCAAGGGGCAGAACATCGATAGCGTCGCGGTCTACGACAAGCAGTAAACAGTACGGACCAGTCGACTGGGTGCAACTCGCACCCAGTCGACCACTCTATTAGGCTGGCCTTCGCCGCCGGCAGGGCGGTGTTCCAGTCACTCAATGGCGCGCACCATTTCGCGCGTTACCGCCCCAGCATCCGCTTCGTGTCGTCAGACATCTGGCCGGTCAGTTCCCAGCGGACGAGCGAGATCGGCACAAGACCCACCGCGTTGAACTCGTCCATGAAGCGCTTCATCGTGAACGCGTCGCCGAGCTGGCGCCGACGCTCCGTGATGAGCTTGTCGGTCTCGATCTTGCCAATCAGATAGCTCGTGCCGTAGGCCGGCTGCTGCAGGTAGAGATGCTGCTCGCCGCGGACGAGGTTGCCGCTCATACTGAGCCAGCCGCGCGGCGTGTGGTCGGACGCAAACTGTGAGGCCTGTTCGAGCGTGAACTCGTGGCTGTGCATGCGGAGGTCGCCCAGCGCTCGTGCGGCGCGTTCGGCGACCAGGATGTAGACGAGTTCGCGCGAGCGCGGCCGCGCCTCGAACATGCCGGCCTGAAGCATCAGCTCCTCGAACGCCGTCGCGAAGCCCTCGGTGCGCGTGTTGAAGATGTTGTAGAGCAGCGCCACTTTGCGCACCGGACTCGGATGGCCGACATTCGCCATCCAGCCCTTGTCGAACCAGTGATAGCCGTGCGTGCGCATCACTTCCGGGTCGCGCGCGTCGACCTCGCCGAAGAACTCGCGCGGGCGGGGCGAGAAGGTGCCGAGATGCGCGCGCAGCCCGGGCTCCATGTCGGGCCGGATCGTCAGGATGTCGTGATCCTTGAGAAACTCCATGTATTCGGTGACCGCGGCGCCGAAGCGCTGGTCGTGCTCGGCGGCGCTCGCGATCGGCACCTGCGGCGGCAGTTTCGCGTGCTTCTGCTCCTCGAGCGCCAATGCGGCTGACGAGCGCCCGAGTTCGCGCTCCATGAGCGTGACCTCGTCCTGCCACGTGTACGGGACGAGCTGGACGTTCTTGAGATACCAGTTGTAGTTGTCGACGCCGATACCCGACGGCCCCGTCTTGCTTGGAGCCTGGCTCTCGAGCCAGGCAGCCAGCGCATCGGTGGCAGTCCTGGCTCTCTCAACCGTCGCTTTGAGATCCGGCTGCGTGTCGCCGAGCTTCGCGGCGAACGCCGTGAGGTCAGCGCTCTGGGCCTTGACGGCCTTCGCTCCGTAGGTCCAGAGATCCTTCTGGTTGCCCGTCAGGTTCGTCTTCGCCCGTTCCAGCAGCTTCGGAATCGGTTGCAGTCCGGCGCCGATCGCCGCCGCATCATTGGCCGACAGCGGGAACGTGTATTTCCACAGTTCCACGCCACCAGCCGCGAGCGGGCCTTCGCGCGCCGGCTGGTCGCTTTCGTCGCCGAATACCGTGACGTAAAACGCCGGGTTGTTCGTCCACGGCTTGAGCACGCGATGATCGAAATCGAGGCCGTGCATTTCGGCGCGGACGACGTAGTAGTCGACCTGCTGCGGGATCGGCCAACGCGTCGGGTCAATCGCGGCCAGGCGGTTGGCGAATCCGGTGAGGTCGCGCTCCTGCGCGGCCATCGCGGCGGCGGAATAGTCGGGCGCGCCGTCCACCCGCTTCGGCTCCCGGAAGCTGCGCCATTCGCCGAAGATCGTCGTCAGGTCCTCGTAGCGCGTGCTCGTGGCCGCGATGGGCGCGGACGCGGGCGGCGTGCCGCAGCCGGCGGCCAGTGCGACGAACGCGAGAGCGACAGCGTTGATGGCGAACCGACAGAGGCAGCGCATCCGCGCACTATACTCCGTCGCCGACTGACACCGTGACGATCGGAAGTGTTCACAGGTGATCAGCCGTGCGCGTCCTGCTCGATGCTCTTGACGTCAAGTGCGCTCGGCTGAAGCCTTCGCGCTCCGACGTTCGCCGGAGCCGGCGTTTCGCTTGAGCACGATCCGTTCGCGACTCTCCTGACCGCCGCTCTGAACGAGGAACGTGAGCGTGATGTGGCCCGAATCGACGAGGCGCATCTCCAGGGCGTGCACGTGTGCGGCATCGGCCGAGCGAAGGTTGGTATTCGGTGGGCCTTGAGCCGCGGCTGGTTCTGCGCCGCGCAGAAGTGCGTCATCCGGAGATCCGCGCCATCGAGGTGGTAAACGCTCGTCATGCCGGGCACGCCACCCATCGTCAGGGTTTCGACGACCGCCGAGCCATTGCCCGACAGGGAGTACGTGGCGGTCATTGAACCTCCGGCTCCAGTTCCCGTCCACTCATACGTGCCTTCCCAGTCGCCAGCAAGCGACTTGAGCTGCCCGAATGCCGTCGCGCCGCGACCGTCCTGGGCCTGGGAAACCTGCACCAACCCCAGGCAGACCATTGTGGCGACTGCAAAGCTGCGAATCACAGCCCCACCTCCTTTCGAGTGTCGGGCTATTCTGGCCACCGTGCAGCGCCAGCGGTTATCAATAACGTGTTCGTGGAGGTGGATGTGATCGAGATTCTTCGAGACGTTCGCGCAGGCGGCCGGCTTCTGTTCAAGAGCCCGGGCTACGCGGCCGTCGTCACACTGACTCTTGCACTGGCCATCGGCGCCAACACGATCATCTTCAGCTTCGCGGATCTGTTCCTGTTGCGTCCGCTCCCTCTGGGTGATCCGGCGCGGATCGTCAGGCTCTACAGCGTGGACACGCAGCGCAGTATTCAGCGCGCCCGGACCTCGCTGCCGGACTTCCTCGACTGGCGCGCCGGAACGACGGCATTCGAGGAAATGGCGGCGTACGACCAGGCCAGCTTCACGTTGACCGGCTCGGGAGATCCGTTACAGGTCACCGCGCTCCGGGCCACCGCGAACATGCCGGCGATGTGGCAGCTCAAGACGGTGGCGGGCCGCACGCTTCTACCGGGCGAGGACGCCACGGGCGCACCGAAGGTCGCCGTGCTCAGTCACCGGTTCTGGAAGGAACATTTCTCTTCCGACCCGAGCGTCGTCGGACGATCCCTCATGCTCAACGGCGAGGCGTACACCGTGGTCGGTATCCTCACGGATGAAATCGAGATCGGCAGCATGATCGCGATTGATCTGTGGACGGCGCTCCCGGTGGACGTCGCCGGCGCTGCGCGCGACGCCCGCATGCTCTCCGTGTCGGCGCGACTGAAGCACGGCGCGACTCGCGATCAGGCGGCTGCGGAGCTGCGCACGGTCGCCCAGCGCCTCGAGCGGGACTTTCCGGCGACCAATGCCGGTTGGTCGGCGAGCGCATTGACTCTCCGCGAGTCGATTGCCGGGCCCAATGCGTGGATCATCCTGGTCCTGTTGATCATCGTCGTGGCGTTCGTGCTGATCATCGCCTGTGCAAACGTCGCCAACATGATGCTCGCTCGCGCGACGGCGCGGTCGAGGGAGATGGCCGTGCGCCTTGCGCTCGGGGCGAGCCGGCTGCGGCTGGTGGGTCTTCTCGTGAGCGAGAGCCTCCTGCTCGGCGTCGTGGGCGGCGCGCTGGGGCTCGGCGTCGCCCGTGGCGGCCTCAAAGCGATTCAGGCCGCCTCGAACGAGCCATTCTTCAAGATGCTCGTCATCAACGGGCATGTGCTCGAGTTCGCTGTCGCGCTCTCACTGATTGCGCCGCTCGTGTTCAGCATCCTGCCCGCGCTGCAGGCGTCACGCGCCGATCTCAACGACGCGCTGAAGGAGGGCGGGCGCCGCGCCTCGGGCGGCCGCCGCGGCCGCCGCAGCCGCGCGGTGCTGGTCGTCTCCCAGCTGGCGCTCGCGCTGATGCTGCTGGTGGTCACAGGTCTCATCACGAAGACGATTGCAGCGGTCGAGCACGTGCCGACCGGTATCGATCCGTCGCACGTGCTGACGCTGCAGGTTCAGCTCGACCCGCCCAAGTACGGCGACGCGTCACGCGCCGGCTTCTTCGCCGAGCAGTTCGTCGAGCGTCTGCGTGCGCTGCCTGGCGTCCGCGCAGCTGCGGTCACCAGCCGCCTCCCGCTCATCGACTCGGAGCCGGCGCAGCGATTCCACGTGCAGGGCCAGCCGGTCGGCACGGCGAAGGACACTCCGTGGGCGCACGCCGTCGCTGTCGGCGGCGACTATTTCAATGTGTTCAACATCCGCCTCTCGGCGGGCCGCGCATTCTCGGCGCGCGACACGGGTGCGGCGCCCGACGTCGCGGTCATCAACCGTGAGGCGGCGCGCCGGTACTGGGGAGGCGCTCAGCCAGTCGGGTCGCGAATCGAGATGGTTGGCGACCACGACGAGCGCGCGATGATGGAAATCGTCGGCGTCGCGGATGACGTCAAGACGTCGGAGCTGACCGAGCCGATGCCGCCGCGCATCTATCGTCCCCTTGCGCAGCGTCCCGAACGAGCAGTCGTCTTCGCCGTGCGCACGGACGGCGATCCCTCGCTGCTCGGCCCGCCGGTGCGCGCGGCGATTCGCTCGGCCGACGCCGACCTCGCTGTTTCACGAATTCAGCCGCTCACGACGCTATTGTTCGACACGTTCCGTGAAGATCGAGTCCTGCTGGGCATGTTCGTGGCCTTTGCGCTGGTGGCGCTGTTGATGTCGGGCGCCGGACTCTACGGGGTCACGGCCTACGCCGTCAGCCAGCGCACGCAGGAAATCGGCATTCGGATGGCGCTCGGCGCCACGGCGGGCGATGTCCTGGGCATGATCGCCGCCCAGAACGCCCGACTGCTTGGCGTCGGTGCGATCCTCGGCGTGCTTGGCGGCCTCGGACTTGGCTCCCTCATGCGGGGCATCCTGTACCGAGTTGAAGCAACCGACCCCGCGACCTTCGCCACCGTCCTCGCCATTCTGACCGCAGTCGCGCTGCTCGCGAGCTATCTGCCTGCGCGACATGCGACCAAAATCGACCCGCTGCAATGCCTGCGGATTGATTGACCTGTCCGATGAGCAAGTTCGTGACAATGCTCATGCGATGACCTCGGGTATATTTTCGCTGAGATGGAATTCACCACCACCCGAGGAATGAAGGTCGTCGTCGTGTGTATCGCGCTCGCCGGCGCTTCCGCGAGCGCCCAAGTCCGAGCGAAGTATGGCTCTGTCCTGCAGGCCTACGAGACGACGAAGATCGCCGACGGGGTCTACGCATTCCTGCCGCCGGATTCGAAGACGCCGTTTGTCAGCGGCAACTCGCTCGTCGCGATCGGGCACGATCGTGCGCTGGTTGTCGACACCGGGCATGTTCCCGCCGTCACGCGTCGAATGATCGCCGAGATCAAGCGGCTGACGAATGTGCCGGTTGCGTATGTCGTCAACACGCATTGGCACTTCGATCACATCGTCGGAAACGGTGAATATGCATCGGCGTTTCCTGGCGTCTCGATCATCAGCACCGCCTCGACCCGGTCGCACATCGAAGCGCAAGTGCCCGGCTATCCGGCGCAAATGACGACTCAGGTCACGGCCGGCCTCGCCGCGATTCGTCAGCTGTTGCAGGATGGCAGGAAGAAGGACGGCAGTCCGCTGTCCGCGGACGACCGCGAGTTCTTCGAAGCTGAGATTCACGATTTCGAGTCAGCAGCGCCAGCCGTTCGCGAGATGACTTACGCGGCGCCGACGCTGACGTTCGATGGTGAATTGACTGTCGACCTGGGGAAGCGAGCGGTCCGAATCCTGTTTCTCGGTCGGGGCAACACGGCAGGGGACGCGGTCGTGTACGTGCCTGACGCGAGAGTCGTCGCCACTGGCGATCTCCTGGTTGCGCCGGTCCCGTACGCAACCGCCCCGTTCATGTTCGAGTGGCCCGCGACGATGAGGAAACTGATGGCCCTCGACGCGGATACGATTCTCCCTGGCCACGGGCCGCTCATGCATGACTGGGCTTTCGCGCGCCGTGTCGTCGACCTCATCGAGGCAGTGAACGCGCAGGTGAAGAGCGCTGTCGCGGACGACCTCAGTCTCGACGAGACACGGAAGCGCATGGACGTCGCCTCGCAGCGGAAGGAACTCGCCGGAGAGGATCCGTTCCAGCGCCGGATTTTCGACACATTCTTTCAGCCCGGCGCGGTCCAGCGAGCGTACGACGAGGCCAGGTTCCTCTCAGAAAAGTAGCTGTCTCACCGCTCTCGACGTGGCTTGACAGTCCTCGGCGGAGTCCCGTCAATCGTCCCACGCAGTAACGAACGCGCCACGGACGGTGGAACGCCGAATTCGCTTCGAAAGGCTGCCGAGAAGTGGCTGTGATGGCTGAATCTGAGTCCCTCCGCAAGGTCACCGAGATCCGTCCGCTCTCGAGCGAGCCCTTCGAGCGCGCGGCGCAGTCGCATTTCGACGAGGTATCGGTGAACGGTCGTGCCATGGAACTTCCGAAAGGTTCGACAGAGGTGAAACACGGACGAACCGACCTCGGCGGCAAGTGATCGCAGGCTGATCGGGTGGAGATATCGCTTCGCGAGCACCTGCTTCGTGGCCTCCGCCAGGTCTCTTCCGCAACGCTCCGTCATCGTCTCAACTCGGCCGGTGCCGGCGTAGGCCGCACCGACGGCGAAGCCCAGGATTTCAACTGCCGTCTCCTCAATCAGGATGGGATCGATCCGTCGCTCGCGTCGAACGGCGTGGAAGAGGGTCCGTTGCTTGAAGTAGAGAGAGGCTGGAACCTTGGCGACCGCGAAACGGAAGAGCTCGTGGTCAGCGTCCGCGGCGGCCGGGTCGTACGAGCTGATCGCGTCACGCACAAGGCTTGGGGCGATGCCGAACCACTCACAACGATCTCCTTCTGGAGCGAGCAGTCTGCGCAAGTAGTGCTGGTTCTGATTGTAGAAACTGACGACCGTTGAATCTTCGACAAAGGATCGGCGACCCGCCGGCCGAATCGTGACTGCGGACCTCGAAAAGGCCAGACAGTAGCATTTCGAACGGCATTCGTCGTCGAAGTCCGGCGCGGTTGGCGGGCACCTCACGACTCCGATACACACGGAGTCTCCGTCAAAAATCAGGCGATTGGATATCGGCAGGGCAGCCGTCGGCACCGACATATGGCAGGCGCAGTTTTCCGATGATACGCAGTTCCATCGTCTGCTGTTCCCGAATGACGCGCTGAAGCCAGCTGACCGCGTCAGAGCAAGATTTTGACAACAGGCGGTGACGCTCACAGCCCGTTGTGGCGTTCGGGCCAACTCCGACCCCGTCCGGTGTAGACGGGCCGATTTGTGGGACTTTCAAGGCCGCCTTGCAGCGATTGGTTGGCTTCCTTGGCCATGTCCCAGACGCCGGCGAAGCCCGCGGCTCCGATAAAGGGCGAAGTGGTGATGGGCTGCCGTCTGCAATCTGCGATTTGCAATACGCCTGACCATTCATCCGCCATCGCCCATCGAACCGCCTCTTCTCTGTGGCTCAGGAATACCGAAATCCGTCGGACGGGCGTAAGCTCCCCCCAGACGGGGGATTCCTCTCGTGATCTCAAGGAGGAACTATGACACGCGTCTGTTTGGCCTTGCTGTCCCTGCTGCTGGCCGCTGTGCCAGCCCGCGCGCAGAGCGGTCCCTGTACCGAGAACGTCATCAAACAGGGGAAGACCCCCGCGTCAGAGGACATGTTTTCCTACATGCCCCCGTACGGCAAACCCCGCGTCGGCAAGGGCGACGTCCAGCAGGCCAACGCTGAGAGTTTTTCCGGACGCACGAACATCACGCGTTCGTGGCGTGACGACCACCGCATCATTCCCTCTCCGTCGGGCGACATGGCATACGAGTACGGCACGCAGCGTATGGGTACGACGAGAAAGGAAAGCACACCGAATTCGAGGCGGCGATGCTCATCGTCTACCGCGCGAAGGGTTCAGTGTGCGAGACGGTTGCCCTGACGATGCATCCGCTCGAGGAAACGCCTCAGAAATAGGGAGACGGCCCGTTCCAGGCAGGACGCAACTATAATTCGCGACGATGCAGAGGCCGCCAGCGCAGCTCGTCTTCCAAGGCGACGTGATCCGCTGGCGCAGCGTCGGCGGCCTCGTGCTCGCCGAGGTGGCGTATGAGCCCGGTCAGCGGATTCGCGCCAGGCATACCCATGCGCGATTTGTCCTGGTGCTCAAAGGCTCGCTGACCGAAAGCGGGGCCGACGACGGAGTGGCGCACGGTCCATCCACGCTGCTGTTCCAGTGCGCGAATCAATCGCACGCCTACAGTGTGTCGGCGCGCGGCGCGGTCTGTCTCGAGATCGACATGGATCCGTCGTGGATTGCGCGTGCCGAGGCGCAGGCCCCGGTTCCCTCGCGCAGTGCGGCGTTCAGGCGGGGGCTGCTGCTGCACCTGGCCCAGCGGCTGTACGGCGAGTTCCGGCTGCGCGACGATGTGTCGCGCCTTGTGATTGAAAGCCTGACGCTCGGTCTCGTCGCACAGGCGTCGCGGCGGGCGCGGCAGGTCCATCGTCCCGCGCCGCTGTGGCTGCAGGCGGCGTTCGAGTTCATCGAGCTGCACTTCGCCGATCGGCTGTCGCTTGCGTCGGTCGCCCATCAGGTCGGCGTGCACCCTGTCCACCTGGCGCGCACGTTCCGCAACGTGCATCAGACGTCGTTCGCGTCTGTACGTCCGTCAACTGCGCATCGACTTCGCGATCCGGCAGCTCGCCGGTCCGGCGCCGCTCGGCGACATCGCGTGCGCGGCCGGGTTTTGCGATCAAAGTCATTTCTCGCGCTGCTTCAAGGAGCACACGGGCCTGACCCCTGGCGCGTTTCGCGCGAGCCTCCGCTAAGCCCGTCCCAATCCGCTCGCCCGATCCAAGACGCGAACGCCTGGATTCTGGACACTCTGTCCAGAGACGCAATGGGCGCCTTCTCCAGAAAGTCTCTCGAAGCGTTGCGCCAGGAGGCCGAACACGGCGGCCTTCGGAGGTCGCTTGGACCGCTGCATCTGACCGCGCTCGGCATCGGCTCGATCATCGGCACCGGCATCTTTGTCCTCACGGGAACGGCGGCTTCGCAAAACGCGGGCCCGGGGCTCGTCTTCTCGATGATCATCTCGGCCGTCGGCTGCGCGTTCTCGGGGTTGTGCTACGCGGAGTTTGCCGCGATGGTTCCCGTTGCCGGGAGCGCCTACACGTACGCGTTCGCGACGATTGGAGAGCTCGTCGCGTGGATCATCGGGTGGGATCTGATCCTCGAGTACGCGCTCAGTGTCTCCACGGTGGCGGTGGGATGGTCGGGTTACTTCGTGTCGCTTGCGCGCGACGTCGGTCTGCAAGTCCCCGCATCACTTGCCGGTCCTCCGGGACCGTTCAACCTGCCTGCCGCCGTCATCGTGTTGATCGTGGCGGCCCTGCTCGTGATCGGGATCAAGGAATCCGCTGATGTGAACACGGCGCTCGTCCTGGTGAAGGTTCTCGTGCTGCTGGTGTTCATCGGGGCCGGCGCGGCGTATGTCAACCGCGCGAACCTGACGCCGATCGTTCCGCCGAACACCGGCGAGTTCGGGCGGTTCGGCTGGAGCGGTGTTCTGCGGGGCGCAGGCGTGATGTTCTTCGCGTACATCGGGTTCGACGCCGTCTCGACCGCCGCGCAGGAAGCCAGGAATCCGACACGCGACATGCCGATTGGCATCCTGTCGTCGCTCGCGATCTGCACGGTGTTGTACATCGCCGTGGCCATCGTCCTGCTCGGTGTCGTCCCGTACGAGCAGCTCGACGTCGCCGATCCGCTGGCCGTCGGCATCGACGCGACCGGTTTGAAATGGCTGGCGCCATTCGTGAAGATTGCCGCACTCTTTGGCTTGTTCAGCACGATGCTCGTGCAGCTGCTGGCGCAGACGCGAATCTTCTATTCCATGAGCCGCGATGGCCTGCTGCCGCCGTTGTTTGCCGCGGTCCATTCCCGCTTCCGGACGCCACACGTGAGCACGATCCTGACCGGCGTCGTCATTGCGCTTGTCGCGGGGCTGACGCCAATCACGGTGCTCAGCCAGCTCGTGAGCATCGGCACGCTGTTCGCGTTCGTGCTCGTCAGCATCGGCGTCATCATCCTGCGCCGCCTCTCGCCCGACGTCCCGCGTCCGTTTCGCACACCCGGAGTGCCGTGGATTCCGATCGCCGGCGCGCTCATCTGTCTGGCTCAAATGATCGGACTGCCGGCGGCGACCTGGATCCGGCTCCTCATCTGGCTCGGGATTGGGCTTGCCATCTACGCGTCATACGGGTTCCGGCGCGCGTCGCGAACGCTCTGAGTAAGGTTCCCTTGCCCACGCCTCATGTGGCTGCGGGTACAATCGCGCGCAGACCGTGTCTCGACGAACTCTGTTTTTCTTGCGGACTCTCGCGGCGGCGAGCCTCGTGCCGGCGATACTTGCGGGCCAGGGCGTCCGTCGCGACACGCACGCCGGCTTCGACGGCATCTGGAACTCGGCCACCACGACGCCGCTCGAACGTCCACGGCAGTTCAAGGACAAACCGTTCTTTACTCCCGACGAAGCCGCCGAGTGGGATCGTCAGGTCGCGCAGAGCAATGAGGAGCGTCCGCCTCAAGCCGGCGCGAAGAACGCCGGCACAGGCACCTACAACACGTTCTTCCGCGAGTTCGGCACCAGCACCGTCAAGACCCTCCGGACCTCGATCGTCACCGACCCTCCCGACGGCCGAATTCCCGCGCTGACGCCTGCGGCGGCCGAAATCAAACACCGTCGCGTCGAGGGGCTGAAGAACCCGGCGAGTGCTGAAGAAACGGGACTGCAGGATCAGTGTCTGGCGTTTGCCACGGCCGGGCCGCCGATGCTTCCGTATTCCTACAACAGCAACTACCAGATCGTTCAGACGAAGGACGCGTTCGTCGTCCACGTGGAGATGATCCACGACGCGCGAATCATCCCTCTGGACGGCCGCCCGCACCTTCCACCGAGCATCAGGCGGTGGATGGGTGATTCGGTCGGCCACTGGGAAGGCAACACGCTCGTCGTCGACACCACGAATTTCAACGACGGCGGCGGCTTCTACGGGGACGCCGGCGGCAACTTCGGCTGGGACCGGCATCTGCACCTGGTCGAGCGGTTCAGCCTGTTCGACGCCGACACGCTGCTCTACCAGTTCGAGATCGACAACCCGACCGCGTTTACCCAGCCATGGAAGGGTGAACTGACCATGACGCGGTCGACTGGCCGCATCTTCGAATACGCGTGTCACGAAGGCAACTACTCGCTGGAGAACTTGCTCAGGGGATACCGCGCCGGGGAACGCCCCGAACGACGCTGATACGAGAGCCGCGAAGGCATGACCTTTCCGTCACGGGAGTGGAATGACGGCGTCTGCGGCTTGTTCCCCGACGACCGCGGAAAATTCCGCGGCGCAATGGCCGGCCAGGTTGGGATGCTTCAAAACACGCCGGAAAACCGCAATCCTTGGCGGCACCCCGTTTGCCAATGGTTATCTTGCATCTGTAACCCGCGCGGGCATCCCGCGATTCGGGGGTGGGTCATGAGAAACGGACTGATAGCGTTTGCGTTCGTCGTCGGGGTCACTGGTCTGGCGGTCGGCCAGGACGTTCGGTATGACAAATCCAAGGAAACCACGGTCAGCGGCCCGATCCGATACGTGATTGCCGGCACGAGTCAGGATGGCGTCGTCGGCGTTCATCTCGACGTCAGAACACCATCGGGCCTGGTGCGCGTCGCGCTGGCGCCGGCGCTGTTCATCGCCAGCAACAACTTCTACTTCTTCATGGACGAAGAGGTGTCCATCGTCGGCGCGAAGGCTGGTCCGACCGGCGAGATCTGGGCGCGGACGGTCACGAAGGACGGAAAGAACGTTCTCGTGCTGCGGGACGAAGACGGAACGCCGCGATGGCAGCGAGCCACCGAGGACGACCCGGACGGGTGCGGCGTGAGCCACGCCCCCATCCGCTAGCGGCACTGGAACGGCTGGCGGTCGTCGTGAGGATTGACGATCGCCAGCGCGACGAGGTTGATCGGCTCCCGGCTCCGTTCCGGTCATCGCAGGAGGTTGTGATGCGTCGAAGGCTTCTTTGCGGGGCGCTCTTCACGATCGTCGTCGTCATCGGCGCTGCGACGCCTGAAACGGAGATGTCGGCGTCACCGGCCCGGCGATCCGCCGTGGCGTATTTCACAGAGCCCACGCTTGTCGGTGCGACCTTCGTCGTTGGTCCAGTCATGATCGCTCACGATGATGAGCGAATGGCCAGAGGGGAGCCGTGCACCGTCATTCGCCTCTTCGACCCCGCTAGGAATCGTGCGACCGAAACGGTCGCTGAGTTTCATTGCAGTCCGCGACGTGGCGCCATCGTTCGGCGGTTGACCCTCACCACCCGGCCCTCGCCGTATGGATTTGGCTGCGAGCTGACGTCGTATCAGTTTGCGAATGATCCGGAGGTCCATGGTGTGCCGCTGCCGGCGGCCGCACACTGAGCGCCACCCACCTCCGAGAGGTTCGGAGGAACTCCGGCCTAGTGGAGTCCACGCACGAGCCGGCCGGATCTGTGCCCGCGAACTCCTCGAATCAGGGACATTTGTGACTTGCACCGTCTGAGCCACGGGGGTACATTTCGTGCTCCTCACACCGGGGCGGGCCGGACCGCCGTCGATATGCCGAACGCTGCCTTCAAAAGGCCCGTCCTCGTCCTTGTGAGCGCGATAGTCATCGCGGCGGGCCCGAGTGCATGCGGGACGGGGTTGCCCGTGCAGGCGTGGTCCGCATCGCAAACGGCCTCGACAGCGACCGCGGTGGTGGCACCCGAGGAGCTCGATCGCCTGCTGGCGCCTGTTGCCCTCTATCCGGATCAGCTCCTCGCGCAGATTCTGCTGTGCGCCATGGAGCCGGCCGGCGTCACGGCCCTCGACCAGTTCCTGAAGGCTCACCCGAAGCTCAAGGGCACCGACTTGCAGGATGCCGTCCTCAAGGACAATTTCGAACCAAGCTTTGTCGCGCTGGCGCTGTTCCCGCAGACGGTGACGATGATGGCGGGGCAGTTGGATCGGACCACCCGGCTCGGTCAGGCGTTTGCCGCGGACAAGACCGCCGTGTTTGCGAGCATCCAGCGCCTGCGAAAGCAGGCCAAAGACGCCGGGAACTTGAAGACCACGCCACAGCAGGCGGTCGAGACGCAAACCACGTCAACCGGTGATCAGGTCATTGTCATCGAGCCGGCCAATCCGCAGGTCATTTACGTCCCGCAGTACAACTCGCAAACGGTTTACGTGCAGCCTGCATCGACAACAGTAGTCGTCCAGCAATCGAGCAGCAGTGCCGACGCGGCCGTCGCGGGCGTGATTGGATTCACTGCCGGCATCGCCATCGGCGCAGCCGTCAACAACAACTACTACTACGGTCCGTACGGGTGGCACGGCGGCGCCTACATGTACAACGACGCCTGGGACGACTATGCCGACCACCGTGAGGATGCGCGCGAAGACTGGATGGATCACCGGGAGGACATTGCTGACGAACGCGGGGACCGCGCGGGCAACGCGCAGGAACAGCGCACCGAACGATCGGAGAACCGCCAGGAAAATCGTCCCGAGTCGCAGCAGCAGCGCACCGAGCGTCAGCAGAGCCGGTCCGACGCGACGTCGCAGGGCCGTACCGGTGCACAAACCGCGGCCACGTCCACCGGTACGCGAGGATCGGGCAGCTACGAGTCGCGCGGGCAGTCGCAAGGCCAGAGCCGAGCGGCGACGCAGGATCGGAGTGGCACGCGCTCTGACGCATTCTCCGGCTACTCGAGCGGAAAATCGGAACGCGCCGCCAGTTCGCGCGGACAGAGCAGCCGGCAGAGCAGTTCGCGCAGCCGGAGTGGTGGCGGACGGCGCCGATGACGCTCAAGCTGATCGCTGCCTCCTCGATCTGTCTGGCGCTGACGGCACAGTCCTTCGTCGCGACCGCTCAGACGCCTGCGCAGCGAACGTTCGCGACCCCGGACGACGCCGTCCTGGCGCTGATCGAAGCGACGAAGGCGGGGAGGCTGGACGGGCTGCTGGCCATCTTTGGTCAGGGCGGACAGGAGTTGGCGGCCTCGTCGGATGTCGCCACCGCTCAACGCAACCGCGACGTCTTCACCGTTGCCGCCGGCGAAGGGTGGCATTTGATCGATCAGGGTCCCAACCAAAAAACGTTGATCGTCGGCAACGAGGAATGGCCGTTCCCTGTACCGCTCGTGAAGAGCGCCAAGGGCTGGCGATTTGACGCCGCCGCGGGTAAAGAGGAAGTGCTCGCGCGCCGCATCGGACGCAACGAACTGGCGGCGATAGGAACGTGCCGCACGTATGTCGCCGCACAGCGGCGCTACGCGCGACAGGGACACGATGGAAAGCCGGCGGGCCTCTTCGCCACGACCTTTCGCAGCGATCCGGAGAAGCAGAACGGATTGTATTGGCCGGCCGCGCGGCACCAGCCCGGCAGCCCGCTCGGCGACCTGGTGGCACAGGCGTCACTGGAAGGACGGGCGCTCGGAGCCGGCGAACGGCCGCAGCCGTTCTACGGTTACTACTTCAGAATCCTGACCGCCCAGGGCGCTGCCGCAACCGGCGGCGCCAAATCCTATCTCGTCAACGGGGAGATGTCCGGCGGGTTTGCGCTCGTGGCCTGGCCCGCGACGTACGACGCCACGGGGGTGATGACCTTCGTCGTCAACCAGAACGGCGTCGTCTACCAGAAGGACCTCGGACCTCGAACCGAGTCCGCGGTCGCCGGCATCGCGACATACAACCCCGGTGCGTCCTGGCACCGGGTGCCGTAACGCACTCTTGAAACATCGCGACGTGCGATCCGAAGTGGGAGACGCGGAGCACATCATGACTCGATACAAACTGTTCCAGATCGGCGCCGTGCTGGCGCTGGCTCTGTGTGCGAGTCCGGCGCCCGCCCTGGCTCAGCAGCCGGCGAAGCCCCCCGCGGCGGACGATACACGCGACGTGAATCTGCGCGCGTATGCCGAACTGCTGCGATCGGATCTCCGGGCGCAGAAGGTCGCGATCATCACCGAGGTGATGGAGTTCACTGAAGCCGAGGACGCGAAATTCTGGCCGGTCTATCGCGAGTACGAAACGGCGCTCGCGAAGATCAACGACGACCGGCTCGCGCTCATCAAGGAGTACGCGGCCAACTACGGGACGATGACCGACGCGATCGCCGACCGCCTGGCGCGCGGCGCGCTCGATCTCGAAGCCCGGCGCCACACGCTCAAGGTGACCTACTACGACCGGTTCAAGGCAGCTCTGTCGGCAAAGACTGCCGCCAAATTCCTCCAAGTCGAAAACCAGATCCTGCTGCTGCTCGACCTGCAGATCGCCGCTTCGCTCCCCATCGTCCAGTGAATTCCGATCAGAGGAAGACTGCCATGCGCAGATCGATTCTGCTGTTCTCGGCTTTCGTTGCGGTTGTCACCGTCGGTGTCGCGCACCTGTCGGCCGATCGGGTGAAGCTCCGGTCCGGTCAAGTGGTCAATGGCTCGTTCATGAGCGCCGACGTCAAAACTGTTCGCATCCTGCTCGACAACGGCAGAATCGCGGAGTTTCGCGTCGACGATATCAGCGCGCTCGAATTCTCACCACGCAAGGCTCCGCCGCAGCCACCCCCGGATCCCTCCGCGGCGCCTCCCCCCGTAACGGTGCCGAGCGGCACGCAGCTCAGCGTCCGGCTGACTGAGGCGATCGACGTGGATGCGGCTCAGGCCGGCATGACGTTCAAAGCGGTGCTCGACGATCCGGTGATGATGGGCGGCAAGATTGTCATTCCCCGGAATGCGGCTGTCGTTCTGCAGGCGGCGAAGGTCGAGCAGGCCGGCAAGATGAAGGGCGCCGATCAGATCGTCCTGAAGGCCAACTCGATTTCGTTTGCTGGACGAAAGTACGACATCGTCACCACCCAGGTCGAATCGAAGGGCTCGGGTGAGGGGAAGAAGACCACTCGGAAAGTCGCCGGCGGCGCCGGCCTGGGCGCGATCGTCGGGGGCATTGCGGGAGGCGGGACCGGCGCCGCCATTGGCGCGGCGGCGGGAGCCGCGACCGGCGCCATTGTCGCCAGTCAGGGCACTGAGCATCTGAAGCTCGAGGCGGAGACCCGTCTTCAGTTCACGCTGAGCGCGGCGGTCACCGTCCGCCTGTAGTCGCGTCGGTCAGCGAGCGCCCGCGGCCGGTTCGACCTTCACGATCTGCATCGTGGCGGCAATGGGTCCTGAAGGTCCGACCAGTGTGGCGCGGACTTCGTACAGCCCGCTCGGCACGCCCTTCACTTCGAGAAGGCTCACGCGCTGCGCGTTCTTGCCGTCCAGGCTGATTTCGCTGCTGCGGCGGTAGGCGGGTGAGTCGATCTCGATGTTGAGCAGGCGGTTGTCGTCGCTTGGTTCAATCGTGGTCCGAACCGTGAGGAACGCGGGCGCGAGCGCAACGACGGGGGAAACACGAATCGAGAGGCGCTGCCCGGCCCCGGCATCGGGACCGCCGAGCGTGAGGGCAGCGAGAAAGACAACCGGCACGAAGTACTTCATAGCCCGTCCAGCGATGGATTGCTGGCCTCCTGCCTACCGTTTCGGCAGGCGAGTTACCGGGCTGTAGCCGGGAGTTTACTATTTACAGACACCTCGCCCGCGACCGGGTCGCGCGCGATTGGGATTCAGCGTTCCGACGACTTCATTCCCGAAGGCGCCAGCGCAGCGTAAACGAGCTTGGCCGAGTCCGCGCGGAAATTGAGCCCGCCCGGACGATTCCCGCCTCGATTCTGAATCATGCCGATGAACGCGAGGTCGTTGACGGGATCGATCCAGAACCATGTGCCCGCGGCGCCGCCCCAGTAGTACGTGCCTTTGCCGAATGGCAAGTCGCCGGCTTTGGGGTTGACGTAGACGGCGAAGTCGAGACCGAACCGCACGGTATCGGCCCCGCCTTGCGACGTTGTTCCATCCACGTTGACGGTCAGATCGCCGATGTGGTTCTGCGTCATCAGCCTGACGGTCTCGGCCTTGAGAATCCGTCTGCCGGCGATCTCGCCGCCGTTGAGGAACATCTGACAGAACCGCGCGTAGTCGTGCGTAGTCGCGACGAGGCCGCCACCACCCGATTCGAGGCGCTCCGGATCCTCGAAGCCACCGCGATCCGTCCGCTCTTCGTTCATGACCAGCTTCTTCTGCTCGCGATCCCAGTGATAGACCTGGGTGAAGCGCGACCTGCGATCGGGCGTCACGAAGAACGACGTGTCGGCCATCCCGATCGGGCCAGTGACGTGCGTTTTCAGATAGTCACCGAACTTCTGTCCTGAAAGCTTCTGCACCAGGTAGCCCTGGACGTCGACGGCCACGGAATACGACCATTTCGACCCCGGTTCGTACAAGAGCGGGATGCTCTCAACCTTCTTCATCATGTCGTCGAGATCTCGCGACGACAGCACGCCTTGGTCCCGGAACGCCTTGTTGACCGGATCGTTGCCTGACAAGCCGTACCCGAACCCTGCCGTGTGGCTCATCAGCTCGCGCATCGTCGCCGGTCTCTTCGGCGCGGCCAGGACCGGCTGACCGTCGGCGGAGATCACGACCTTGCCGTCAGCGTCCCTGGTCAATTCCTTCAGTCCCGCCAGCTCGGGAGCGAACTTCGAGATCGGATCGTCGAGCCGCCATTTTCCCTGCTCGAAAAGCTGCATCATCGCGACACCGGTGATCGGCTTCGACATCGAGTAGATGCGGAAGAGGGAATCGAGCGCCATCGGCTTGTCGGGAGTGGCCTGGCCGAACGTCTTGAAGTCGGCGACCTGGCCGTGGCGAATCAGGATGATCGTCATCCCGGCTGTGTCCCCATCGGCGATCGACTGCTTCATCCGTGCGTCGAGGGCTTCAAGGCCGGTCTTTGTGAAGCCGAGCGTGGTCGCGTCGGGCACCGCGGAGGCGGGCCATGCGAGATCCCTGGCGGCCGCGGCCGCACCGACAGGCGCCCTCGCGCTGGACCTGGCCGTTGCAGGCGTCTGGGCGCGCGTCGACACGACGACGCCGAGCGCGGCGATGGCGGCAGCCCCGAGAACCCTGCGCAGTGTGCTGTGCTTCACGGCGTCCTCCGATGGATGGAAGCAGGCGTTGATTCCGCCGCCTAGGATAGCGTAGTCGTCACGCGCTTCGCTGGGCCTGGCGGAACGCTTCGGGTGTCACGCCGTACCATCGCTTGAACGCCCGATAGAATGGCGCAGGCTCCGAGTAACCGACCAGATACGCAACCTCACCAATCGCAAAGATCGATTCGGCAAGATACCGCCCCGCAGCTTCCTTGCGGGCTTCGTCGAGCAGTTCCTGGTACGACGCGCCCGCGGCCGCAAGCCGTCGTTGGAGTGTTCGAGCCGACGTCGCCAGCTGACGTGCGATCGCTTCCATGCGCACGTCACCGCCTGCCACGCGTGTGGCCAGCACTCGTTGAATCTGGGCGGCAAGGCCGTCTCGCACCGGGAGCCTCGCGAGGATCTCGTTCGCTCGCGCTTCGAGCAGCTGGCGGAGGACCGAGTCGCGGCGGCTGAGCGGACATCGGAAGACATCGGAGCTCACGGTGACACCGCTCCACGATGCCCTGGTCCGAACCGGGCACTGGAGTACCCGTTCGAATTCGGCAGGATCGTCCGGTGAATGCCGAAAGCTGACTTCCGATGCGCCAAACCGCCCGCCGGTCTCTCTGAGCATGTGCAGGATGATCAGGGAAGCCGTGTATTCGACGGCACCCGTGGCGTCCGGCACGCTGGTCAGTTCCACGCGAACCGACCGGGGGGCCTCCTTCACGGAGATGCTGACTGGGCTGCCGGTCAGACGAAAGTATTGCGCCAGCTGTCGCAGCCCGGCCCCCACCGTGTCGGATGTCAGCACGAGGTAGTCGAGCAGCGCATAGGCGCCGGGCGGCGTGACCTGCGCAAGTTTCAGGGAGATGTTGGGCACGTACCGGGTGCGCATCGCCTGCGAGAGGATCGTACCGTGCACCTCGCACGACAGCCGCGCGTCGGGGCTCGCGAGATCGGCCTCGGTCAGCCCCGCGGCGGACAAGAGCGAGGGGACGTCATATCCAAGCTGCGCCAGTCCGTTCACGAGGACCCGCACGTCCAGCGCGGAGATCGTCCACGGAGGTGCCGCCGTCCTGCTCGACGACGTGGCGTCTTCGGTCAACGAATTGGCGCGTCCTGCCATCGGCTGAACCTGCCGTTCTCGGCATCATTGTGCCATCGCGCTCGGAATCCGTGGGAGGAGATGTCATGGTTCAGACCGGAGCCCTGATTTCGCTCGTGGCGGGCGCGGCGCTGCTGCCCGTCTGCATGCGCGAATCGCTGCCGCCAGCCACCTGGGTGGCGCTGACGCTTCTTGTTCATGCGACGCGACTGCTGCCGCCGTCGATGGTGTTTCCGTCGCTGTGGGTAGCTCTCTTCGTGGCGATCTCGGTCGGTCAGTGGGGCATTCTCCCGGCGGGCGGACCCGTGTACTTCGTCACCGTCGCCCTCATTGCCACGGCGCTCACCATCATTTTCGGAGTCGACAGGCTCGCGTCGACCAGGCTTTCGGGCGTCACGGCGACGCTTGTGTTCCCGGCCGCATGGGTTGCCGTCGAATTCCTCCAGTCTCGCTGGACGCCCGCCGCGACGTGGGGGTCGATCGCGTACACGCAGTTCGGGTATCTGCCGTTGATGCAGGTGTCTGCGGTCGTCGGCATCTGGGGGATCAGCTTTCTCGTCGCCTGGTTTGCGTCGACGTTCGACTATGCCTGGACGCGCGGATTCGAGTGGAATGCCGTGCGTGGTCCCGTCGTCTCCTACGCCGCGGTCTTCATCGTGTTGATCGTCGGCGGCGCCGTGCGGCTGGCGATGGCGCCGACCGATCGGGCGTCCGTGCGCGTCGCGACGCTGAATCGCCCGCGTGACTTGTTCATCCCCGGCGAGATGAGCCGCATCACTGAAGCGAGCTTCTCGCCGGCCGAACGTGAGCCGTTCGCAACGAAGCTGCGGACGTTGCACGACTGGTTTCTCGACGGCTCGAGACGAGAGGCGCGTGCCGGGGCCCGCGTGGTCGTCTGGCCCGAGGGCAACCTGCTGGTCTTCAAGGACGACGAAGCGATGTTTCTGGAGCGCGCACGCCAACTCGCAGAGTCCGAGCACATCTATCTCGCGATGGGGATGGGAACGATTCATCCCGGCGAGGCGCTGCCGTTCGAGAACAAGCTTGTCCTGATCGATCCGGCGGGCACGACTCGAATGTCCTACCTGAAGAGCCATCCCGTGCCGGGCTGGGAGGCCGGCATCATGCGGCGCGGCGATGGCCGCGTGCCCGTCGTATCCACGGACGCCGGCCGGATGGCGGGTATGGTGTGCTTCGACGCGGACTTTCCCGACTTCGTCCGACAGGCCGCGCAGGGTGACGCCGACGTCCTTCTCCTGCCCGTCAACGACTGGCTTGCCGTGAAGGACATCCACTTCCACATGGCGGCGTTCCGATCGATCGAGAACGGGCTGCCGCTCGTGCGTGCGGCGGCATCCGGGCTTTCGGCGGCGTTCGACCCGTACGGACGAGTGCTCGGTATCAGCGACTACTTCGCCAAGAGCGACGGGACGATGACCGCGCAGATTCCGATTGGCCGCGTGCCGACGCCGTATGCGAAGACGGGTGACTGGTTTGCCTGGTGTTGCGTGACCGCCGTCGCGGCGGTGCTGGCACTATCTGCGATTTCTCACTGACCAGGCAGGTAAGTGAGTTTTCCTTTGCTGCCCGTCCGCTCCCACACCTTCTGATAGAGGCGCTCCAGCAGATCGCGGCTGACGACACGCATCGCGATTTCGTTGGCGAGCTCCTCGGTCTGCAGGAACGGATGATGGGTGTAGATCCAGACGTGACCGAGCTCGTGCGCCATGACGGCGCCGACTTCGTCATCGCTGAGGCGTTGGATGAAACCGTCCTCGACCGACAGCGTGAAGCCGGGCGATCCGTTCTTCGCACGTTCCACTGAGACGACGAGCGTGTTGACGGGCACGATCGAGACGGCGACGGAATCGGAAATCGCGAGGCGAGATTTCAGTTGGTCAACGACATCCTGCAGGCGCCTCTCGCGCGCCACCGTCTCGCTCGGGGAGTCGGCCGCTGCGGACAAATCAGGCACCTTGCCGAAGAGCGACAGTGCCGTTATTCCGACGATGAGAGCAGTCGAACGCGTGCGCATCGATCGATCAACCTTGTGGCCTCGCGGACGAGGCACACGACACCCGCAAAACGCACCTCAGCCGGAGGCCGTTTCGAGCTCAACAACAACGCTTGGAGTGGTCGGGGTTAGCGGGATGAGCCGCTACCTGAAGAATAGCATGACGCGGCTGATCCCGGGCGGGAAAATTAAGCGCTGAGTTCACGATCGCTGCAGGCCGAGCACAATCTTCCAGGAAGAATTCCCGGCGCGAAACGGAGACGCCTCGTTTTGCACGCAGAGACGCTCGTCATGGCGTTGCACAGCGTGGCACATTCCTTGGACTCCTCGTGCGGCGTGAAGGAGGTCTCGGAATGCTCACAACCAGACGAATGATGATCGTGCTCGCCGCCATCGTCCTCATCGCCGGCGCGCTGCCTGCGCTTGCGCAGGAACCCGCGGTGGCGCAGGGACAGCTCGTCCGCGTCGACACCCGATCCAACACGATCGAGATCAAGACGGCCGCAGGAGCGGAGATGCAGTTCCGGTACACCGACCAGACCAAAGTCACCGGCGCCTCGGAAGGCGTCTCGGGGCTGGCGACGATGGCCGGTGCGGACGTGACCGTGCACTACACGAAGCAGGGGCAGGACAACATCGCATCGTCGATAGCCGTCAGTCCGAAGAAATAAGCACTCACGCGAGCGACCCTTGCCTGTTTGCGCAAGGGTCGCTCACGTCGTTACAAGTCTGTGCGGTGACGTCGCTTCTTGTAAAAGCCCACGCATCCGCAGGCCTTCCGTTTCAGTTACCTACAGTCACGACTCAGCGGGCGCGACCCTTGCAGCCGGGACCTCGTTCTCAGGCCCAGTCGAGGTGTCGTGCATGCCGAAGGCAGGAAAGATTCTGGTCGTAGACGACTACGAAGCGAACCTGCGCGGTCTCGGCCAGCTGCTTCGCAGCGCCGAGTATTCGGTCACATCGGCGACCAACGGACGCGAGGCGCTGGAGCTCGCCAGACGTGAACGGCCGGACCTCGTGCTCCTGGACGTCCTGATGCCGGGCATGTCCGGCGTCGAGGTCTGCCGGGAGCTGAAACGGTCCGACGAAACCTGTCTGACGCCGGTCGTCCTGATCAGCGGCGCGCACGAACGCGACACCATCCTCGCCGGGCTCGAGGCCGGCGCTGACGATTTCCTCGTCAAACCCATCGACGCGGAGGAACTGCACACCCGCGTGCGCTCGCTGATGCGGTTGAAGCGGCTCACCGACGATCTGGATTCAGCCCAGACGCTGTTCCTGACGCTCGGCCGGATCATCGAAGCACGTGATCCGTACACCGAGGGCCACTGCGAACGCCTCGCCGACTACGCCACTGCGCTCGGCCGCCGGCTCGAGCTGCAGCAGGCGGACATCGACGCCCTCTATCGGGGCGCGTTTCTGCACGACATCGGCAAGATCGCGATCCCCGATCGAGTCCTGTTGAAGAAAGGGCGCCTGACGAAGAAAGAGTTCGAGTCGATGAAGCGTCATGCCGAAATCGGCGACTCGCTCCTCGCCATGGTTCGCTCGCTGGATCGCGTCAGGCCGATCGTCCGTCACCATCACGAGCGCATCGACGGGCAGGGCTACCCCGACGGCCTGCGCGGCGACGCCATCCCGCTCCTCGCGCAGATCGTGAGCGTCGTGGATGTGTTCGACGCGCTCACGACCGACCGGCTCTACCGCAGGGCGCTGCCCATCGCCACGGCGTACAAGATGCTGCACGACAAAGCGCGCGGCGGCTGGTGCCCGGCGAGCGTCGTCGACTGCTTCATCGAGCTCCACCGATCGCGCGAGGTCGAGACGGCGCAGGCGCGCATCGCGGTCTGATCGTCCTTCCGGGCTTCTCCCAACAATCCCAGCTACGCGAGTGACGTCAGGAGTTCGCGCGCCTCATCGAGCAGCTGGCGCGCGCCTTCGAAGGGCAGCTGCACCGCGGCCTCGTCGAGCTGATACCAGGCCTTCCGCCGGCCTTCCGGTGAATCGCTTTCAGTCGTCGCGCGGATGAGGAAGTACCGAACACGTACGGGCTCGCGACCCGACTGAAATTCCTGCGGCCCGCCAACCGGTCCGATCAAATCTCCTTCGACGCCGGCCTCCTCGAGCGTTTCGCGCAGCGCCGCGTCAATCGCCGATTCTCCCGGCTCGATGTGGCCTTTCGGAAAAATCCAGACGCTCGGATCCTTCTTCGATCGGACGAGCAGCACCACCCACTGGTTGCCCTGACGCCGCACGGCAATGCCGCCGGCCTGCTCGACGCGATCCAAACGCCTTACCGGTTCTGCCCGAAGCTCGTGGACGCGGGTTTGGCCTTCCGCTCGGCCACGAGCCGCTGGAACTCAGCATCGTCCAGATAGACGATGTCGAGCCAGACCTGCAGCATGTCGTCCACGCTCCGCTCGCCGAAGCCAACCCACATGTTCGGGTCCGGATTGCGGCGGTTCGCGGAGGTGTTGTCGTGGATGCCGATCATGTGCAGCATCGTGCCGGCGGGCAGGAGCGGCGCCTCGTCGTCCGCGTAGACGTAGTTGATGTGCCAGTTGAAGTCGAAATGATCGACCGAGCTGAGGATCTGCGTCCGGTTGTTCGTCGGATCGATTGCCTCGACCGTCATCCCGCGTCCGCGCATGTGCATGTGCGGCTGGAACGAGTCAATGCGTGCGTTCCGCGGGAGGCGGAAGTAGCCGTCCGTGCGGACCACCGTGTTCGGCGGCACTTCGAGCTCGTCGTTCGGGATGTTGCGGATCGCGTACGACCGAACCTGATACTTCGGGACCACTCCCCGAGGATAGAACTTGAACGCGATCGTCGTCGTGTTGTGCTGTTCGGATCCAATCGCGAAGTAATGCATGTCGAAGCGGAGGCGCGTGCCTTTCTTCAGCAGGCGCCCGGTGTTGTCGCCGAAGATGTCGCCATATTTGCCGACTGCGTACTCGTGGAGCTGGATGCCGGTCTCGGGCGTGCCTTCCGGCGCGTCGGGTTCGAGCGCGTAGACCACGACGTGGTGCACCACCTTGGGGTTGGTCGGCTTGATCTCCATCGACTTGATCCAGCGGTCCTCGGTCAATTCGATGACGTCCGAGAACTGATCGATCCACCAGTCAGGACCCTTGGCGTACATCACGAAATCCTTCGGCGTCGTCACCTTCAGATCCGGTTCGCCGATGAACCACTCGGCTTCCGAGCGGAACGCGAGCGGCGCCGGAATGTCGGACGGGTTGCCGAGCGGCGCGCCGGAATCGGCCCATCGAGTGATCGTTGCGATTTCGGTGTCGCTCAGCGAGCGATCGTTCTTGTAGTGCTTGATGCCGACGGTCTTGTCGAGATGCCACGGTGGCATGTCGCGGCTGGCGACGCGCTGGCGGATCGACCGCGCCCACGGACGGACTTCTTCGTAGGTGACGAGCGACATCGGCGCCGAGGTGCCCTGGTGGTGGCACGTCTGACATTTCTGCTGGAAGATCGGCGCCACATCCTTCGCAAACGTCACGGTCGATTGCGGATTGCGGATTGCGGATTGTGGATTGGTGAGTTGAGCGGCCTGGCCCGCTACCGTCACTCTGATCTGCGTGTTCGTCCAGCAGCAGTGATAGCCGAAGTTCCCGGCCGATTCACCCGAACCGTCGTCGACGACGGCCTGCAGCATGTACTCGCCGGGTTCAGAGAATGTCACCGTCGTGCGCGCCTGTCCGCTGGCGATCTTCGACTGCGCGTCGGCGAAACTGACGTCGCCGGGGCCGCGATACTTCGCCCACATCACGGTCAGGCCGACGGGTTCGCCGCGCCGCTTCGGCAGGCCATCGTCGGTCGCGTCGATGCGGAGCGTCGCGGTCGCGCCGTTCTGCGACACGAGCGTCGCGTTGACGACCGGCGGGAGGTTCGAGCTGATGTTTTCGCTGTTCCCGCCGCGCGTCGTTCTGCGTCGATCGATCTGCCAGACCCGGCTGAGGGTGGCGACGACGGAAGCCGTCTGGCCGTGCGCCGTCAGCGTCCACACGAGTTTCTGTTCACCGAAGTCCTTCGGCACCGTGACGCTGAACACGTCCTTGTGCCGTCGCGGCACGAAGGACGTCGGCTGCCCGCGATCGTTGCCGGGCTCGAACCGGTTGTCCGCGCCAACCGGAATCTCCACGGCTTCTTCGTAGTTGCGGTTCATGTAGCCGAACCACAGGTTGAACGAGCCGTCGGGGTTGACGTCGAAGCCCTCGTACACGGGCGCGACACCTTGTCCCGAGGCATGCCGGAGCGTGGCCAGTTGTGAGGCGCTGGATTGCGCCAGAATGGGGACGCTGGCGGCGGCGACGAGGAGCAGCGTCACGCGGAACAGGGTGCGGATCATGCGTGCCTCCCGCTATGAGAACGGGGCAATTATACTTGCGTATTTCACAGGGCAAATTGCAAATTGCAAATTGCAAATGACGGATTGCGGACTGAAAAGAGAGCTTCTATGACGACAAGAACGACGATTGCAGTCGCCAGCGCCGCTGTGGCCGCCTGGCTCGCCGCGGCTGCGCTGCACGCGCAGCAGGACCTCGTGGCTCGGGCGGGCGCGATCCATCAGCGCGTGATCACGCTGGATACCCACAACGACATCGATCCGGCCCTCTTCACCGCCGACTGCAACTACACCATGCGACTGACAACGCAGGTGAACCTGCCGAAGATGAAGGAAGGCGGCATGGACGTCTCGTTCATGATTGTCTACGTCGGCCAGGAGAATCCGCCGCAGGTCGCCGATGCGTTCCAGCCATCGGGGTACGACCGCGCGTACAAGGCCGCGATTGCGAAGTTCGACGCCGTGCACCGGCTGACCGAACAGATCGCACCCAGGGACATCGAGCTCGCCCTCACCGCCGCCGACGTCGTGCGGATCAACAAGAGCGGCAAGAAGGTCGCCGTCATCGGCATCGAGAACGGCTATCCGCTCGGGACCGATATCAACCGCGTGAAGGAATTCTGGCAGCGTGGCGGCCGCTACATGTCGCTCGCGCACAACGGTCACAGTCAGCTGGCGGATTCGCACACAGGCGAGGCGACCAACGAATGGCAATGGGGCGGCCTCTCACCGCTTGGCCGGCAGGTCATTCAGGAGATGAACAAGTGGGGCATCATGGTCGACGTCTCGCATCCGTCGAAGGGCGCCATGATGCAGGCGATCGGGTTGTCGAAAGCGCCGGTCATCGCCTCGCATTCCGGCATCCGCAAGCTCGCCAACACCAGCCGCAACATGGACGACGAGCAGCTGGTGGCGATGAAGACCAACGGGGGCGTCATCCAGATCGTCGGGCTGTCAGGATTCGTCAAAGTCGATCCGCCTGAACGCGCGCCGGCGATCACGACGCTCCGCCAGGAATTCGGCCTGGGCGGCGGACGCGGTGCAGGCGCAGGTCGAGGAGCTGCGCCCGAGCCCCCCGCAACGGCGAAGTGTCCGATTGAAACGCCGGGGTCGACCACAGCAGCCAACGCGCAGCCGGGAGGCGGGCGCGGCGGACGCGGTCAGGCGGGCCTTGAATCGTTGTCCGCCGATCGTCGCGCCGAGTACGACCGCCGCATGGCGGAGATCGATCGCAAATGGCCGGCCGCCGGCCGCGCGAACGTCAAGGACTTCGTGGACGAGATCGACTACGCGGTCAAACTGATCGGCATCGATCACGTCGGCATCTCGTCGGACTTCGACGGCGGCGGCGGCATCGACGGGTGGAACAGCGCGGCCGAAGCGTTCAACGTGACGCTGGAGCTCGTGCGCCGCGGCTACACCGAAGAGCAGATCGGCAAGATGTGGAGCGGGAACCTGCTGCGTGTGTGGAGCGAGGTAGAAAAGATCGCGAAGGAGTTGCAGAGCAAATAGCCCTGAGTGCCAATCTTGGCGGGCTCGATCTACTTTCTTCCACTTGCGCTGGGGCCCCACCCCCAGCGCGTTCTGACGCTGATGCTTCACTCGGGCGAATTACCGTAGCCCTCGTTTCGCATGGCCGCAGGCGCGCCAGTGCTAGAACGTCGCAATGGGGTTCAGCGGGAATCCCGTTCCTCCCGGCACGGGAACGGGTGCAGCGGTCAGCAGGAATTCCCAGCGGCGCAGGCGCGCGGCCTGTTCGGCCGCCGCTTCCAGATCCATCACGTCGACGAGCGGCAGGCCCATCGCGACGATCGCGAGCTGATGAATCGGTCGTGCGTTGCCCTCCACGCCTGACGGCTGCACATCGTTGACAGCGTCGTTGCCGAGGAGCGCGACGTCGCGCTGCTTCAGCCACGGCATCACCGACGCGTGCCAGCCCGCGGCGTTGGCCGCAACGTTCCACGGTCCCTTCTGCGCGCGCTGCACCCATCGTCCCGTGCGGAGGAACACGGCGTCACCGCTGGCGATCGTGATCCCGGCGAATCTTTCCCACGCCTCGAGGTCCGACGGGTACACGGGCGTGCCGGGCTCGAGCCACTGGACGTTCTTCAACCGCGGCAGATCCACGATGATGCCGCGCGTCATGATGCCGGCCTTCTGATACTCGACGCCGTTGTCCGGACAGCCAGGGCCCTGCGCGATTTTCGAACGATCGAAGCCGTTGAAGATTTTTCCCTGGTACGAGTAGTGGCACAGCGCGTCGATGTGCGTGATCGTCGAGCCGTGGTACCAGATCGAGTAGAGGTCCATCGCGTGGCCCGCGTTGTCGAGGACCATCTGCTGTCCGAGCGGCCGCGGGTTGTCGGGGAACTGTTCCTTGTCCAGCGTATGCGCGAGCGACACCGCGAGCCCTTCGCGCGCCAGGGCGAGCGCGGCTTTACGTTTCGCCGCCGTGATCAGGTTGAAGGTCCCGAGATGATCGTCCTTGCCCCAGCGGCCCCAGTTGGAGAGTTGCGACATCCATTTGGTGATCTGGTCGTTGGTTGTTGGTGGTTGGTTGTTGGGTACTTGGTTGTTGGTTTGAGCGAGGACGGGCCGGTTCTGAAAGCCTGAGAGCTGGATCAGGAGCAGAGCGCCCACGGCCATGCTGACCGCCGGCCTGCGAAGCCGGCGCGAAGCATCAGCGTAAGAACGCGCTGCCGGTGGGGCCCCAGCGCCCGTGGAAAAAAAGTTGGCCGAGCCCGTGGCGTTGTCGATGTGGCCATCCGTTTTCATATCAGCGGCCTCTCCTGTGGCTATTTGTGCTCCGGCAGCGCGAAGACATAAACGGCGTTCCCCGTCTGCGGCTGGCGCATCTCCGGAATGATCGTCCGCGGCACGACGCGCGGGCTGCCGCCGCTCGACGCACCCGTCGTGACCGCGACGTACTGCCGGCCGCCGACGCTGAACGTGACCGGATAGCCCTGCACCGTCGTCGCCAGCCGCGTCTGCCAGAGCGTCTCGCCGGTACGCACGTCGAATGCGCGGAACGTGCGATCGAGATCGCCGACGAATCCGACGCCGCTCGCAGTGGTGATGACGCCGGTCAGATACGGCGCGCGCTGCTCGCGGCTCCACACTTCTTTCATCGTCTTGACGTCGTACGCCGCGAGCTTGCCGACGTTGCCGTCGCTGCCGGGCATCTCGAAGAACCGGCGGTCGGCGCCGGTACCGCCCGACCCGTTCGTGAACTCGATCTTCCGGCCTGACATCTCCATGCACGACTGGCTGAGCGGGATGATGAGCACGCCGCCCGGCGCGTGATAGCTCATGGCCTGCCAGTTGTGTCCGCCCTCGGTGCTCGGGCAGGACTGCACCCACTTATTGGTTTCCTGCTCGATGATGTCGGCCCTGTAGGTCGGCGTGCCATTCTTCGGATCGATCGATTCGAACACGTTCTGGAAAACGGTTTCCCTGTAGCCCAGGAACTTGCCGTCGCGCCGATCGAGCTTCCAGAGAATCCCGGGCTTGCCGATGGTGAACACCACCTTCTGGTCGCCGATGTCGACGAGCACGCGTTCGAAGACTTCGTCGAGGTCGAGCGACTCACCGGGCGCGTGCTGATAATGCCACGCGAGCGTCCCGTCCTTCGGGCGAAGCGCCAGCGTCGAACTCGTGTAGAGCACGTTGTCGAACGCGGTGGTGCCGCGGCTGGCACGCATCCACGGTTTGGCCTGCGCCGTGCCCCAGTAGGCGAGATCGAGATCCGGATCGTAGCTGCCGGCAATCCACGTCTCGCCGCCCACGCGCAGGTTGTCGGCCAGCTTTCCCCACGTTTCCGCGCCGGGCTGCCCGGTTCGCGCGATGGTGTTGAACTTCCACAGCTGCTTCCCGGCCGCGGGGTCGTACCCGCTGATCCAGCACCCGTCGTTGCCAAATCGATCGCAGCCGACGAGGCCGTTGACGACGACGCCCTTCATCACCATCGGGCCGGCGGTGTTGGCGTAGCCTTTCGCGCGATCGGCAATGGGCGTGTCCCAGATCGTCTTCCCGGTTCGCGCGTCGAGCGCGACGAGCCGCGCGTCGGTCGTCGCGACGAACACCTTGTCCTGATAGATGGCCATGTTGCGCATGGCGGCGATGCCGATCTGTGCGTTCGGGCCGACGTGGTTCTCCCAGATGATGTCGCCCGTGCGCGCGTCGAGCGCCTGGACGATGTTCATCGTGTTGTTGAGATACATGACGCCGTTGTGGACGAGCGGGCTGGGCTCGTTGCCCTGGCCTTCGTTCATCGGCGAGACCCAGACGAGCTGCAGCTCCTTGACGTTGTCGCGCGTGATCTGCGTCAGCGGACTGTGGCTCCAGCCGAGATAGTTGCGCCGCGCCATCAGCCAGTCGCCCGGATCCTGGCTGCGCAGCATCTCGTCGGTGACCGGGACGTAGTTCTTCACCTCGCCCGCGACGGTGATGCCGAGCGGACCGCCAGGCGCGCCGCCGCGTCCGCCGGTGCCCGGTGAACCCTGCCCGCCTGGAGGTTGTCCCGCCTGCCGCTGGCCTGCACCGGCAGCTGCGGGCGCGGCCGCCGGCGCCGGGCCCGTGGCGATCGATCCGATCGACGCCGAAGACGAGCCGTTGAACGCCTGGGACCCCGCCTGCGCGCCGTTCGCCTGCAGAATGTAGGTCGTGACCGCGAGGTACTGCGATTCGCCGAGGCTTGCGCCCGTCGGCGGCATCGTGCTCTGGATGTACTCGAACAAATCTTCCGCGGATCGCGATCGCCAGGTGTTCATGAAGTTGTTGCCGGCGAGCTGCGGCGCCTCGTTCCTGCCGCCAAGATCCGCGAGATGACAGCCCGCGCAGCTCGCGGCGTACACCTGACGTCCCGTCGCGGCCTGTTCCGCCGTGAAGACCGCTGTCGCCTGCTGACCGGACATCAGCACCGCGCCGCCGGTCGTGAGCGCGGCGAGGGTGACGACGGGAACGCGGCTTCGTCGCATCGAAGGTCTCATCGTTTTTCCATCAGCCAGCCCCACAGGTTTCCCTCGGGGGCGCGTTCGCTGTTCACCTGGACGTACAGCCGTCCGCCCTGCAAATCAGACATCTGCTGCGCAGAAAGGTCAAAGGCGCCGCTGATGGACCCTGCGGTCGCCTGGGTCACCGTCAGGTCGAAGATTTCCGGTCCGCGAACGCCTCGCACCGGGCTCCTGCGAAGCTTGGCGATCGTCGCCGGAGACTTCAGCCCCTCGAACGTGCCGCTCACGGTCAACTTGGGACCGGCGAGCGTTGCGGTCACCGTTCCAGACCCCGCGATCGTGGCCTGCATCGCGATATCGATCGGGACCGGCGCGAGCCGCGTCCTGAACGATTTTCCCGTTTGCGCGGAGACGGTTGCCGTCACGACGCAGACACACAGCAGAGCTGCTCGCATGGTCGGCAATAATATGCCGAGTCCGAGGCGGCGTTAAGCGATAGGCTGAAGGCTCGTAAGCGCCGAGCGCCTGTCGGTAGAGCGGGACATACCGTTGTGTAAATAATGCGCGCGAGATTGGCGACGGCAAGGGTGCAGCCATCGGTCGTCCGGTTTTTCGAGCAAAACAGCTGAACTGGCGCGACAAGTTGCCACGAACTGCTCGGAATCGCATTTGCAAGGTGGGGCATAGGACCTTGAAGACAAGTCTTCTCGCCGACTGGCACGCCGCCCGGCGCCACCATCCGGCCGTTGCGTACGGCGTCGTCGGGGCGTTCGCGCTCGCTGCAGTGCTGACGCTTGCGGGCACCGCGGCGTTCATCATGCGCTTGCCCGCGGGCCTGCCGGACGAGGCGACGCTCTCGCGCATCGGCGAGATGAATCAGGCGACAGCGGTCCTCGATGCGTCGGATCAACCCGCCTTCACGATCTTCAAGGAACAGCGCATCGACGTTCCGCTGGCCCATGTGTCGCCGCTGCTCGTCAAAGCCGTCCTGTCAACCGAAGATCAGCGCTTTTACGACCACCACGGCTTCGACGTCCGACGCATCGCGGCCGCGGCGCTGGCCAACGTCCGCCATCGTCGAGTGGCCCAGGGCGCGTCCACGATCACCCAGCAGCTCGCCCGACAGAGCTTTCTCACGCCCGACAAAACCATTCGTCGCAAGGTACAGGAGCTCATTCTTGCGAACCGAATCGAGCGCCGGTATCCGAAGGATCGGATTCTCGAGCTGTACCTGAACAAGGTCTATCTCGGCGACGGGCTTTACGGCGTCGAAGCGGCGTCGCGGGGGTTCTTCGGCAAGCATGCCTCGGACGTCAGCCTGCAGGAGGCGGCGACGCTTGCGGGTCTCGTGAAATCGCCGTCGAGCTATGCGCCCACGGTGAACGTGGACCGCGCGCAGGCGCGCCGGAACGTCGTGCTCCAGGCGATGCACGACAACGGGGTCATCTCCGAGGCCGAGTGGCGAACGGCGAAGGCGTCGCGGATCGCGCTGCACGACGGCCTGCGGTCGGAAGAAGCGCACGGCCAGTACTTCAAAGAGCAGGTGCGCCGCGAGCTCGTCGACAAATTCGGGTGGGAGCGCGTGTACCAGGGCGGACTGCGCGTGTACTCGACGATCGATGTGAAGATGCAGGCCGCCGCAGAAGCCGCGGTCGCCGAATCACTGAAATCCATCGACGAGCGACGACTGAGTCTTGCGGCGAGACGGGCGTCGGCGAAAAAGCAGCCAGCACCGGCGCTCGCCGATCTCGATGTGCTTCAGGCCGCTCTCATCGCCATGGATCCGATCACCGGCCACGTGTCGGCGATGGTCGGCGGCCGCGATTTCAACGAAAGCTCCTTCAATCGGGCCGTTCAGGCCCGCCGTCAGCCCGGCTCCGCATTCAAGCCATTCGTGTACGCCACCGCGCTCGAGGCCGGCTTTTCGCCGGCGACGATGATCGATCGTCTCGACGATCCGATTGCGACGCTCCAGGGTGACTGGACGCCCGAGGACGAGCATTCCACCGCCGCGTCGATGAGTCTGCGCACCGGCCTTCGCACCTCGAGCAACCGCGCGGCGGTCCGGCTGCTTCAGGAAGTCGGTATTCCCAGCGCCGTGGAGCGCGCGAAGCAGATGGGCATCGGCGACGTTCCGGCGGTTCCGTCGCTCGCGCTCGGATCCGGCGAAGTGACGCTGCAGTCAATGACCGGGGCGTACGCGGCCTTCGCGAACCATGGCCTCGTGCCCAGGCCGCTGCTCATCCGGCGCGTCGAGGACCGCAACGGCGTGGTGCTGTTCGAGGATCACGACGAAGCGACCCGTGCCGTCAGCGACACCACCGCCTTCCTGATGACGACGATGCTCGCGGACGTCGTCAATGCGGGCACGGGAAGTCGCGCGCGGCAGATGGGGTTCACCCTGCCGGCTGCGGGCAAGACCGGAACCACCAACGATTTCAACGATGCGTGGTTTGTCGGCTACACGCCGAGCCTGGTCGCCGGCGTGTGGGTCGGTTTCGATCAGCCGCACACGATTCTGCCGAACGGCTTCGCCGCCGATCTCGCTGTGCCGATGTGGACGCGCTTCATGAAGGCCGCGACGAGCGGCGACCAGGGGGGGTGGCCCGATCCGCCGAGCGGTATCACGACGGCGTCGGTCTGCCGCCTGTCGGGCAAGCTTGCGACGATCGGCTGCCAGGACGTCGACGTCGTCAGCGACCACGGTCAGCTCGAGCGGCGATCGATGGTCTACACCGAGTATTTCGCTCGCGGCACGACACCGGCCGATTACTGCGACTTGCATCCGACACGCGGGCTCATGACGAAGATTGCCGGGTTCTTCGGCACCGGACCGATCAAGCCAGCGCCGACGACGATCGATCGTGCCGCGCTGCCGGCCGAGCCGCCGCCGGTGGTCACGACCCAGGCCACGCCCGTCATGGACCACGCGCCGGACCCGCCGAAAAAGAAGCGCGGCTTCTGGTCGAAGCTGCTCGGCATCGGCGGCAACGACGACCGCAAGCACGACGATCCGCCCAAAAAGCCGGGCGGCGAGAGGTGATACGATCCGTCCCGGCGTGCCGCTTCGGGACATCGTTCATCGCCACGGACATCGACGGATCATCGAGCTGCTCGCTCGATCCGTCTCGCACAGCGCCCTCCCGCCAAGCCTGATCTTTTCGGGTCAATCGGGGTCGGGAAAGCGTTCGACCGCAACCGCCCTCGCGCAGCTGCTCAATTGCCTGCGCGTCAGCTCCGGCGCGAACACCGGTGCAGCTACGACGACGGGCGACTTCACGGACGCATGCGGCGAGTGTCAGGCGTGCATGAAGATCGGCCGTGGCGTCCACCCCGACGTGCTCGTGGTCGAGCCCGGCGACACCGGTACGATCAAGATCGATCAGATTCGTGACGTGATCGATCGGTCGGCGTTCCGTCCCTTCGAGGGCCGCCGGCGCGTCCTCATCGTCGACGAGGCGGACGCGATGGTGGCGGCGGCGCAGAACGCGCTCCTGAAGACGCTGGAGGAACCGCCGCCTTCGTCGGTCTTCATCCTCGTGACATCGCGTCCCGACGTCCTCCTGGCGACGGTCCGCTCCCGGTGCGTCCGGTTGGCGTTCGCCGGGGGAGCGCCGGTCGAGATGGACGCCGACGCCCTCGACGTCGCGAGGCGCGTCCTGGCGCAGTCGGCGTCGGGTTCGGACGTGTCCCGGCTCGAAGGCGCAAAGGAACTGCTGACCGGAACCGGCGGCAGCGCCGCCGTCGATCGCGTTCAGGTGTCCACGCACCTGCGCGCGATGGCTTCGCTGCTGCGCGACATCGAGGCCATCGCCACGCACGCGGATACGCATCTCGTCAACGCGGACATGAAAACGGACATCGAACGCCTCGTGCCCGCGTACCAGGGACGACGCGGCGTCGAGGCGTTCGGAGCGATCGATCGTGCGCTTACGGCGATCGAGCGGAACAGCGGCATCAAGGTCGTAGCGGACTGGCTGGTGCTGCAGTTATGAGCACCGCCGCCGTGCAACCGCTCGTCGCCGTGAAGCTCAGCCCCGTCGGCCGCGCGCAGACGTTCCTGCCGGCCGTCGACGTGCCCGTGGCGGCAGGCGAGCAGGTCGTCGTCCAGACCGACGGAGGACCCGCGGTCGGCACGGTGGTGCGCCGGATCCCGCAACTCGATGAACGGCGTGCGCCGTCGGCCGATTCGCCCCAGCGCGTCGTGCGCGTCGCGACGCGAGACGATGTAGTGGCACGCCTCAAGCACCAGCACCGCGAGCAGGACGCGTCTCGCATCGCGCTCCTGAAGATTCGCGAGCACGGGCTGGCCATGAAGCTCGCGCGGGTGGAGCAGGCGTTCGACGGGACCAAGCTGATTTTCTATTTCACGGCCGACGGCCGCGTCGATTTTCGCGAGCTGGTGCGCGAGCTGGCCTCCGAATTCCGGACGCGCATCGAGATGCGGCAGATCGGCGTCCGCGACGAAGCGAAGTTGATTGGGGGCTACGGCACCTGCGGCCGCCCGCTCTGTTGCACGACGTTTCTGCAGTCCTTCGAACCGGTCTCGATCAAGATGGCGAAGCAGCAGGATCTCAGCCTGAATCCGTCGAAGCTGTCGGGCCTCTGCGGGCGACTGAAGTGCTGCCTCCGCTACGAGCTGCCCAACGCCCAGGGCGTGCAGCACGGCGGATGCGGAAGCGAGGGTGGCTGCGACAACCCGAGCGGCTGCGGCGCCGGCGGCTGCGGATCGTGCGGGAGCGGCGGCTGCGATTCATGCGGCGCCCACGCGTAGCCATCACCGCCGGAGATCCTGCCGGCATCGGTCCTGAAATCGCCGCACGTGCGGCCGCGGATCCGCGCGTCACGGAAGCGTGCGACCCCATCGTCTTCGGACCCGACGCCGGCAAGAGCTTCCCCTCGGGACAGCTGAGCGCGGAGGCCGGACGGGCCGCGTACGACACGATCGTCCGCGCAGTTGACGCCGCGACCACCGGCGCCGTCGACGCGATGGCGACGGCGCCCGTCAACAAGGAAGCCTTCAAGCTCGCGGGCCTTCCGTGGGCGGGCCACACCGATCTGCTCGGCCACCTGACCGGGGCCCGGCAGGTGGCGATGATGTTCTACTCCGAGCCGCTGCGCGTCGTGCTCGCGACGGTTCATGTTCCGCTGGCCGACGTCTCCCGCGTGCTGACGCAGGCGACGATGGACGCGACGATTGCATTGACGGCGAGGGAACTGCCGCGCTTCGGGTACGAGCGGCCGCGCATCGGCGTTGCGGGCCTCAATCCGCACGCGGGCGAACACGGCCTGTTCGGGCGCGAGGAAGAGACGGCGATCGCGCCGGCGATTGCGTCGTGCCGCGCGCGCGGCATCGACGTCAGCGGTCCACATCCGGGTGACACCGTGTTCGTTCGCGCCCGACGCGGCGAATTTGACGTCGTCGTCGCCTGCTATCACGATCAGGGATTGATTCCGGTGAAGCTGCTGGCGTTCGGGCAGGCGGTGAACGTGACGCTCGGCCTGCCGATCATCCGGACGTCGGTGGATCACGGCACGGCGTTCGACATCGCGGGCAAAGGCATTGCCGATCCCGAGAGCATGATCGCCGCGGTGCTCCTGGCCGCCAGGCTCGCGGGATCGCGTTAGAACGCAGGAGCGCGAGGCTTCAGCCGAGCGACCAATGGCCGACAAGACCGAGCGCGAGAAAGCGCAAACCAATATCACCGAGAATCGCAAGGCTTTCCACGACTACCACGTCCTGGAAACCTTCGAGGCGGGCATCGTGCTGCTCGGCACCGAGATCAAGGCGATTCGCGAGGGCCGCGTCAACCTGCGTGACAGCTTCGCGCGCCTCGAGGACGGCGAAGTGTTCCTGTACAACGTGAACATCAGTTCGTACAGCCACCGTGGATATGCGGATCACGAACCGCTGCGGCGTCGTAAGCTCCTGCTGCACCGGGAGGAGATCCGCAAGCTGATTGGCAAGACCGTCGAGAAGGGCATGACGCTCGTGCCGGTCAGGCTCTATTACAAGAACGGCCGAGTAAAGGTCGCGGTCAGCCTGGCGAAGGGCAAGAAAGAGTACGACAAGCGCGAAACCATCAAGCGGCGCGAAGTCGACCGCGAAACCCGCGCGGCGGTCAAGGCGCGCAGGTAAAATATCTCCGCAGCTATGAAGATCCCGTTGCTCGATCTGCAGGCGCAATACCGTCCGTTGCGTGAAGAGATCCTGGCGGCCATGACGCGCGTCGCCGACAGCCAGCGCTTCATCATGGGCCCGGAAATCGAAGCGCTGGAGAGCGAGCTCCGCGCGCTCCTGGGCCTCGAACACGCCGTCTCCGTGTCATCGGGTACCGATGCGCTGCTCCTCGCGCTGATGACGCTCGACATCAAGACCGGCGATGAGGTCATCACGCCGACCTATTCGTTCTTCGCAACCGCTGGCGCGGTCGCGCGGCTCGGCGCGCGTCCGGTCCTGGTCGACATCGATCCGGTCACCTTCAACATCGATCCGGCGGCGGTCGCGCGGGCCATGACGCCGCGCACGCGCGCGATCATGCCGGTGCATCTCTTCGGGCTGAGCGCGGACCTCGATCCGATCCTCGACCTCGCCAACCGCGCCGGCGTGCCGATCATCGAAGACGCCGCGCAGGCGATCGGATCGCAGTACAAGTCGCGGGCGATCGGCGGCATCGGCGCGCTCGGCTGTTTTTCGTTCTTTCCCAGTAAGAACCTCGGCGCCTTTGGGGATGCCGGCCTGCTGACGACCAACGACGCGAAGCTGGCCAAGCGCGCACGCCTGCTGCGCACGCACGGCATGGAACCCAAGTACTACCATCACCTCGTCGGTGCGAATTTCCGCATGGACGCGCTGCAGGCCGCGATTCTTCGCGTCAAGGCCCCGCATCTCGCAGCCTGGACCGAGGGCCGCCGCGCCAACGCCGCCCGGTACCGGCGGATGTTCCAGGACGCCGGCCTCGACGGCGAGATCGGCCTGCCGGTCGAGCCGGCGAACCGCCGGCACATTTACAACCAGTTCGTCATTCGCACGCCGCTGCGCGACGCGCTGAAGCGGCACCTGGACGCATCGGGCATCGGCAACGAGATCTACTACCCGGTGCCGTTCCACCTGCAGCCCTGCTTTGCGTATCTCGGCCACACCCGCGGCGACTTCCCGCACGCCGAACGCGCCGCCGACGAAACCCTGGCGATCCCCGTGTACGGCGAGCTCAACGCTGGGCAGCAGCAGCACGTCGTCGACACCATCGGCGAATTCGTTCGCCGGACGTCCGGAGCCGCGGTGTGAGACGCGGCGATCTCGAGACCTCCCGGACGGCGCCGAAGAGCCGCAACGTCACCACGCAAATCGTCGCCGGGCTGATACTCGGGATTGCCGTCGGCTATCTCTGGCCAGCGTTCGGCGTCGGGGTGAAGCCGCTGGCCGACGCGTTCCTGCGCATGATCAAGATGATCATCGCGCCGCTCGTGTTCTCCACGCTGGTCGTCGGCATCGCCGGGACCGGCGATTTGAAAGCGATGGGCCGCATCGGACTGAAAGCGATTATCTACTTCGAAGTCGCGACGACGATCGCCCTGTTCCTCGGCCTCGTCCTCGTCAACGTCTTCCAGCCCGGCGCGGGCATGACGCTGCCGGTTGGCGCGGACACGACGGCCGCCGCCGGCCTCGTGCAGAGCCAGCAGCACGGGTGGGACATCTTCCTGCACCTGTTCCCGACCTCCGTCGTCGACGCCATGGCGCGCGGCGACATCCTGCAGGTGGTCGTATTCTCGACCTTCTTCGGTGTTGCGGTGGCGGCGATGGGCCCCAAGGGCCAGCCGGTGCTGGATGTGCTCGAGAGCACCGCGCAGGTCATGTTCCGCTTCACCAACTACGTCATGATGTTCGCGCCAGTGGGCGTCTTTGCGGCGATGGCGTCCACCGTCGGCGCGAAGGGCCTCGGCGTCCTGTTCACGCTCGGCAAGCTGGTCGGCCTGATGTACGTCGGCCTCCTCATCTTCGCGCTCATCGTGCTCGGCGCCGTGTCGGCGATCATTCGCGTGCCGTTTCTCGCCTTCGTCCGCGTGATCCGCGAGCCCTTCCTGATCGCGTTCACGACGGCCAGCTCCGAGGCCGCGCTGCCCAAAGCCATGGAGGTCATGGAGCGTTTCGGTGTTCCCAAGAACATCGTCGCGTTCGTGCTGCCGACCGGCTACAGCTTCAATCTCGACGGCAGCACGTTGTATCTGTCGCTTGCGAGCGTGTTCGTCGCGCAGATCGCCGGCGTGTCGATGACCCTCGGCCAGCAGCTCGTGATGATGCTGACGCTCATGCTCACGAGCAAAGGAGTTGCGGGAGTCCCACGCGCGTCGCTCGTCGTGCTCGCGGCGACGCTCTCGCAGTTCGGCCTGCCGCTCGAGGGTGCCGCGATCCTGCTCGGCATCGATCAGATCATGGACATGGGCCGGACGGCGGTGAACGTCATGGGCAACTGCATCGCCACGGCCGTCGTGGCCCGGTGGGAAGGCGTCCTCGACGACCAGCAGATGCGCGATTTCGCGGTCGATCGTCAGGCCAGGGTGGCCTGACGTGCGCGTTGCCGTCGCCGGCGCGCGAGGGCAGCTCGGCGCCGCCATCGTGCACGAATTCACCACCGCGTCTCCCGCATACGACGTCGTCCCGTTCAGCCGCCAGGCGCTCGACATCAACGACGACCCGGCGGTCGACCGGGCGATACGGGACGCGCGGCCGGACGTCGTCATCAACTGCGCGGCGTACAACGAAGTCGACGCGGCTGAAGATCATCCAATCGATGCGCTCAACCTCAACGCGTTCGCCGTCCGCACGCTCGCGGCGGCGGCCGAGCGGGCCGGTGCGATATTCGTTCACTACGGAAGCGATTTCGTGTTCGACGGCAAGGCCACTCGGCCCTACACGGAGGATGCGACACCGAGTCCGCTGAGCTCGTACGGCGCCTCGAAGATGCTGGGCGAGTGGTTCGCGCTCGACGCGCCGCGCTCGTACGTCCTCCGGGTCGAGAGCCTGTTCGGCCGCGCGCCGGGCGGCGGACTGTCGAAGGGCAGCGTCGCCGGAATCCTGAAGGGCCTGCAGGCCGGTTCGGCGCCCAGAGTTTTCGAGGACCGTACCGTCTCGCCCACGTACATCATCGATGCCGCACGCGCGACCCGACGTCTCCTCGAATCGTCCGCCCCGACCGGTCTGTATCACTGCGTCAGTTCCGGGTTTTGCACGTGGCTCGAGTTCGGTGTCGAACTCGCACGGTTGCTGGGCCTCGAACCGGGGTTGACACCGGTGAAGGTTGCGGACGTCACGCTGAAGGCCCGTCGGCCACGGTCCTGCGCGCTGTCGAACGAAAAACTGCGGCAGGCCGGCATCGAGATGCCGACCTGGCAGGATGCGCTCGCGCGCTACGTCCGACTAGGATTCCCGAGCGATTTCGGCGATCAGGTTGCCGACGGCGAGGCAGGAGGTCAGTCCCGGTGAATCCATGCCGGCAGCCTGGATCACGAACGGGTTCGATCGATCGCGCCTGATCATGAAATCAGCGAAGGATTCACTCGGCGGGTGCAGCTTCGCGCGGATGCCGCTGCCGCCGAGCCGCAGGTCCTCGAGGGTGAGGCCGCTCAGCAGCCGGCGCGCCGGCTCGACGAAGCTCTCGACCGACAGGCGCTCCCTTTCGTAGTCGTCTTTTTCATCCTGATATCTGATCGTCGGCCCCAGCCAGACCTGTCCGCCCGTCGTCTTGACGATGTGAACGCCGAGCCCGTGGCCTGACGCGTGGGGAAGCGGGTAGACCAGGCCGTTCACGAGCGTTCGCTTTGCCGGCACGATCTCCACGTACTCGCCGCGACACGGGTAGATCGTGAACGCCTCGCCTCCCAGCATCCGCGACACTTCGTCGGCATACAGTCCGGCGGCGTTCACCACCGTCCGCGCGTGGATCGATTCACGTTCGGTGCGGACGACGATGCCATCCGCCTTGGGGTCAGCGCCGAGGAGTCGAGTGCCCGGCAGGAACGCGACGCCTGCATCCGCGCCCGTCCCGAGGAGCGCCTTCACGAGTTCTTCCGCATTCACGGTGCCGGTCACGGGGGACCAGATGGCCGCCGTGCCGGAGATGGCGGGTTCGCGCGCGACCATGAAGTCACGATCGACGATGCGCAGGTCCTCGACGCCGTTGGCGACACCCCTGGCGTGCAACGATTGAAGCTCCTGCATCTCCGTATCATCGTGCGCGACAATCAGCTTTCCGCAGCGCGCGTGCGCGACGCCGTGCCGTGAGGAGAAGTCGTACAGCAAGCGGCGCCCTTCGACGCACAGCCTCGCCTTGAGCGTTCCGGCCGGGTAGTAGATGCCGGCGTGAATGACGCCGCTGTTGTGCGTGCTCGTGTCCTGCCCCGGGCGGGGATGCCGTTCGAGCACGCAGACCGAGCGTCCCTGCAGCGCCAGCGCTCGCGCGGACGCCAGCCCGGTGACTCCCGCACCGATCACGATAACGTCGATGTGTTCCATAACGCTCGGCTGAAACCTTCCCGCCTCCGCTCGCCCCAGATGACCGCGAGCTTCAGCGTGGCGCGCCGACGCACCTCCGGCGCGAAGGCGGCGCGCTCGTCAGGCACGGCGGCCGATGGCCGCGTAGTCCAGGTGCGTGAACATCAGGTTGTTGAGGATGACGGCATTCACGTTGACCGTATGCACGAGGGCGGCGAGTGCGGTGGCGACCGGATCCGTGGCGCTCGCGAGTGCCGCCGGCAAGTCGAACGTGCGCATCTTCATGTGATCCGGGACCGGCGCGCTGTAGCGAATCTCGACCCGCTCGAACCCGTTCGCGCGGAGCAGGTACTGCAGCGTGTCCGGGTGGACGGGCCGCACGTGCGTGAAATCGCGGAGATAGCTGCCAAAGAACGCCAGCCAGCAGGCGGCGTTGATGGTTTCGAGCACGAGCGGGGCTCCCCGTCGAAGCTTGTGCGAGGCGGTTTCGACGAGTTGCATCAGGTACGCCGGCTCGAGGTGCTCGATGACCTGCGTGGCGATGACCCCGCCGAGCGAATCGTCCGGTTGGGCGGAAAGAAAGGCCAGGGCGTCGCCCTGTACGGCGTCGAGTCCGCGCTCCCTGGCGATCGCGGCCATGTCGGCGCTGGCGTCCACACCTCTCGCCGTCACGCCCGCGTCGCGCAAGGTGGTCAGCAGTTCGCCGCGACCGCAGCCGAGATCGAGCACGTCGTCAGCGCCCGCGAAAATCGGGACGTAGGCACGAAGGCGCTCGGCGACGGCGGTGTCGGATCCCCGGAACTGGTCTTCGAACGCCACGTACTTGAAGTCGAGGCTCGTTGTGGCGGGCAGTGCGACGCCGGACGCGCGAGGTTCGGCGACGGGGCGAGCGATGGACGCGGAGCCTGAATTGGAGGCGCGTGTCAGGGTCTGGATCGCGCGCTGGACGACGCTCATCTGCGTGCGCAGCTCGGTCACGAGTTCGAGCGATCGGTCCACGCCGTCGAGACGAGCCGACAGGTTGGCCACGATCTCGCGATCCTTGCTCTCGACGAAGAGCGTGATCTGCTGCAGGAACACGATGAGCGCAGTCGTGAGCTTCTCGAGTTCGGCACGATCGAGCGCTGGCATCGCCGCGACGTGAACGATCGCGCGATCGAGCGCCGTCAACGCATCGTTGTAGCGGCGATCCGCGTCCTGCCGCTCGCGGGCGAATCGGTCCACCTCGCTGGTGGTCGTCATGATAAAATTCCGCGTTTCATGTCCAAGCGAGCCATTATCACCGGAATCACGGGCCAGGACGGCTCCTATCTCGCCGAGCTCCTGCTCGAGAAGGGCTACGACGTCTACGGCATGGTCCGCCGTTCGAGCGCGCCCAACCTCTGGCGCATCGAGCATCTGCTCGACCGGATCACGCTCAAGCCCGCCGACCTGCTGGATCAATTGTCGATGATCCGATTGATCGACGAGGTCCGTCCGCAGGAACTCTACAATCTGGCCGCGATGTCGTTCGTGCCGGCCTCCTGGGATCAGCCGATGCTGACCGGCGAGTACAACTCGCAAGGCGTCACGCGCCTGCTCGATGCGATCCGTCAGGTCGATCCCGGCATCCGCTTCTATCAGGCGTCGTCGAGCGAGATGTTCGGCAAGGTGCGGGAGATGCCGCAGAAGGAGACGACGCCCTTCTACCCGCGCAGCCCGTACGGCGTCTCGAAGGTCTTCGCGCACTACATCACGGTCAATTACCGCGAGAGTTACGACCTGTTCGCCGTGTCCGGCATGCTCTTCAATCACGAGTCGCCACGCCGCGGCCTCGAGTTCGTCACGCGGAAAGTGACCGACGGCGTGGCCCGGATCAAGCTTGGACTCGCGGACACGTTGCCGATCGGCAACCTCGATGCGCAGCGGGACTGGGGGTTCGCGGGCGACTACGTGCGGGCGATGTGGCTGATGCTGCAGCAGGACAAGCCCGACGACTTCGTGATCGCCACCGGCGTCAGCCACTCGGTCCGTCAGCTGATTGAGATCGCCTTCTCGCGCGCCGGCCTGCGCTGGGAAGACCACGTCCGCATCGATCCGGCGCTCCTGCGACCCGCCGAAGTCGAGCACCTGCTCGGCGACGCGTCGAAAGCGCAGCGGGAGCTGAACTGGAAGCCGGAGGTGAGCTTCAGAGAGCTCGTCGAGATGATGGTGGACGCCGACCTCGATCGGCTTGCGTCCGCGCCCCGCAAGAGGGTCGAAAAGGTCTGGTCGCGATGACGAAGGCGTCGGCACCCGCGGGTTCGCATCATTCGACGCTCCTCGATCGAATCCGCAGCAAAGAGGCGACGGTCGGCGTCATCGGTCTGGGGTACGTCGGCCTGCCCCTCGCCGTGGAGTTTGCGCGCCACGGTTTTCGGGTGACGGGGTTCGACGTCGACGAGAGCAAGGCGCGCGCGATCAACGACGGCAAAAGCTACATCCCGGACGTCGTGGAATCCGATCTGGCATCGGCTGTGACAGCCGGCAGGCTGCGCGCGACCTCCGATATGTCCCGGCTGGCGGCGATGGACGTGATCGACATCGCGGTGCCAACGCCGCTCCGGAAGACGAAGGATCCCGACCTGTCGTACATCGTGCAGGCAGTGGAGGCGTGCGCCGCCACGCTGCGCCCCGGCCAGCTGATCGTCCTCGAGTCGACCACGTACCCCGGTACGACCGACGAGGTCGTTCAGCCGATGCTCGAGAGCCGTGGGCTGAAGGCCGACGTCGACTTCTTCCTCGCGTTCTCGCCCGAGCGTGTGGATCCCGGCAACCAGCAGTTCAACACGCGCAACATTCCGAAGATCGTCGGGGGCGTCGGCCCGGCCAGCACTCAAGTGGCTGCGGCGCTGTACTCGTCGGCCGTCGATACGGTCGTACCCGTCAGCTCCACCCGCGTCGCCGAGATGGTGAAGCTGCTCGAGAACACCTTCCGCGCCGTGAACATCGGCCTCGTCAACGAGATCGCGTTGATGTCGCACAAGATGGACATCGACGTGTGGGAAGTGATCGACGCCGCCAAGACGAAGCCGTTCGGGTTCATGCCGTTCTATCCCGGTCCAGGTCTCGGCGGCCATTGCATCCCCATCGATCCCTTCTACCTGTCGTGGAAGGCGCGGCAGAGCGGGTTCGAATGCCGGTTCATCGAGCTGGCGGGTCACGTCAACTCCTCGATGCCCGATTACGTGGTCGAGCGCGTGGCCGAAGCCCTGAACACGGCCCGCAAACCGATCAACGGCTCGAAAATTCTGCTCGTCGGCGTGGCGTACAAGAAGGACGTCAACGACATGCGCGAGTCGCCCGCGCTCGACATCCTGGAACTGCTGTCACGCCGTGGCGCGCAGGTGAGCTACGCCGATCCGTGGGTGCCGGATCTCAGGCACGGCGGCGCCGTGATGCGCTCGCAGGAATTGTCCGCCGCGATCCAGCAGCAACCGGACTGCGCCGTCATCTGCACCGACCACACCGCGTTCGATTACGACGCGCTCGTCAAGAGCGGCACGCTCATCGTCGACACGAGAAACGCCTTGCGAGGCGCGAAAGCGGCAACGATCTTCCGGCTCTGAGCACGTCCGTCAGTATTCGTAGAACTCCTTGATCTCACCGACCTGCACGCCGACCTTGCGAAGATCGCTGCTGCCCTGGATGTAGACCGCGGGCTGCCAGGTCCGCTGGATTCTCAGATCGATTCGCTTGAATCGCTGGAGCTGGCGGCCCGGCGGCAGCTCGAGGTTCAGGATGGCCCAGTCGTTCCCGACGAGCGTGCGACCCCGGTAGACCGCGCCCACTTCCACGTCGACCGGCATCGGAAGGAGTCGTGGCACGTCGACCGGCAGGCGGACCGGGATGTACACGCGCGTCGCGTTGGCCGGAACGAACAGGCTCGCGTACTCGTGCGTCCATCGGAACCGCGTGCCGCCGGCGTCCGACTCCCAGGGTTCGAGGCCGCTCACCGATGCGGACGTCGAAGGCTGGAGCGGACGGCGGCCGAAGCCGATCTCCCAGAGAGCCACGAGCGCGACGAGCAGGACGAGCGCGACCTGCACGGTGCCGACACCGGCCGCGGGTTTCCTGGGGAGCTCGCCTGTGGCAATCAGCACCGAACCGCTCAACCCGATGAGCAGACCCAGGAGGATCCAGAAGGGGAACGCCACTTCGGGGAGGAGCAGCGGATGCCCGGTCAGCCACGTGGTCAGCATCACGCCGACACCGACCGCGCATCCGAGCAGGCGCAGGTCGCCCGGACTGCGCGAGATTGCCCGCATCGCTCTCAGAACGACGAGACCGAGGACGGCCAGGAGGAGCGACACCCCGACGAGTCCTGTTTCGGCTGCCACCTGCAGAAAGTAGTTGTGTGCGTTCTGGAAGGCGTACGTCCACGCCATTTCCGGTGACAGGAAGAGGGCCGATTCCTCGTAGTATCGGCCGACACCGAGCCCGAGCACCGGGCGGTCAGCAATCATCCTGAAACTGGTGGCGAAAAACTGCTGACGGAATGAAGCGCCGGGGTCGGCGCGTAGCGTCCACGCCCGTGTCACGCCGCCGGCGACGACGAGCACGAGCATCGCGGCGATAGCGGCGCCGCGCATTCTGGGCCGCCAGGCCGCAGTCAGCGCGCACACAACCGCGGCAGCGACGCCGAGCACCACGACCGCGGTTCCCGTGCGTGACGCCGCCAGCCAGAGCCCGACGACCTGCATGGCGGCACCCGTGACCCAGAGCGCCCGAAGGCGCGTCGTCCTCCTGGCGGCCATACCGGCCGCAACGAAGAGCATCATCCCGAAGTAGCTGGCCGCCGCATTGGGGTCGCCGACATGCGCGCTCGTCCGGCCGACGATCAACGCGTGCTCCTCGAGAACCGGCGCGAACCCGATGCCGCGATAGAGGAGCGCGCTCGCGGCGGCCGCGAGGACGGCCGACGACACCATCGCGATCGGCAGGGCGTTGGCCAGCCGCGGCCGCGCGCGAAACACCGTCGCCGTTGCGGCCATGAGGCCCAGGCCTTCGAGCGCGAGCGCGGCGGCGCCGAAGCCGATCCGATCCGGGACCAGGAAGTAGGCCTGGTAAAGCGTCCGCAGGTTGTCCGGCAGCTCGCCAGGTATCGATGCGACGCTCCACATCTGGGCAACGACCGACGCGCAGAGAATCAGGGCCAGCAGCCACGCGGGGGTGGCAGGGACCCGAGGGCCGTCATGGTCCGACCGCGGTCTCGCGAGCCAGCCGGCGAAGAATGCCAGCACCATGGCCTCGGTGAGGCGGAAGGGCTGCAGGCCGAGACCGATCTGCATCAGGCGCCCGAGAGGCACGAACGCTGCAATCGCCATCAGACCCACGTGGGGTGCGAAGACCGTCAGCCCGAACAGCCCCGTGACGAGCAGCCGGAATCGCCACGGCGCGTTGAACAGCAGCAGGGAGACGGTGCACCAGATCGGAAACGCGGCCAGTGCCAGGCGCAGCGCCCGCGACTTCCACACGACCGCCGCGTCGGTCACCGGGACGCCGCTCGCCACAGACACACGTCGTTCACGTCGCGGCGGGGCCTCGCGGTTGGAGCGCGTGCGCGAGGTCGTCGATCTGCAGCCGAAGCGCGGAGAGCCGCGCGTCGATCTCGTCGAGTCGCACGCCCTGCCGACGGTCGCGGGCGAGCCCGGCGTCGGCGCCCTTCAGGACTTCATCGGCGACGGCGTTGATCGCCGCCGACAGGCCCCGGACGACACCGGCGACGTCACGATCGCGGGTGTCGACGTAGGGCGTGATCTGCTGCAGGTACACGATGAGCACGCTCTGAAAGCGCACGAGCTCGGCGATCGTGTCGCGCAGGACGGTGAGCGTGCTCGCGACGGACGCGCGTGTCTCGCGCGCCACCGGCACGTTCCGGTTCAGATGATCGACGACTGCCGCGTTGAATCGCTGCTGCTGGGCGAAGAGCGGCGAGACGGCCCGGCGGATCGCGGCGCCGATCCGTCCGGCCACACCGCGTGCCGGCGCGACGTCGGCGATCTTCCACAGCTCGTTCAGCGCCGTGATCTGGTGTTCGTCGGGCCCGGGCGGCGGTTGCGGAAATTCGACCGGCAGTTGCTGGATGGCGCGGTCGAGCCGGGTGAGCGCGTCGTTGTAAGCACGATCGGCGGCATCACGTTCCGCCTTGAGCGCCGCCAGGTCGTCTGGGTGGGGCATCGGCTATCGGCCGACCATGCCTTCGACCGGGCTGCTCGCGTTCGCGTACATCTTGCGCGGAATCCGTCCCGCCCCGTAGGCTAGGCGTCCCGCGCGCACCGCCAGCTTCATCGCTTCGGCCATCGCGACCGGATTCTGTGCGCCCGCAATGGCGGTGTTCATCAGCACGGCGTCCGCCCCGAGCTCCATGGCCAGCGACGCGTCAGACGCCGTCCCCACGCCTGCATCGACGATGAGCGGCACGCGAGCCGATTCCCGGATGATGCGGATGTTGTTCGGGTTCTGAATGCCGAGCCCGGATCCGATCGGCGCGCCCAGCGGCATGACCGCAGCCGCCCCCGCGTCTTCGAGCTTCCGGCATACGACCGGATCGTCGGTCGTGTAGGGCAGGACGACGAAGCCGTCCCCGACCAGGACACGCGTCGCCTCGAGGAGCGCCTCGTTGTCGGGAAACAGCGTCCGCTCGTCGCCAATCACCTCGAGCTTCACCCAGTTCGATAACCCGACCTCGCGCGCCAGATGCGCGGTTCGAATGGCTTCGGCCGCCGTGTAACAGCCAGCGGTGTTCGGCAGCAGCACATACTTCGACTGATCGATGTAGTCGAGGAGCGACGTCTCGCGCGAGCCGGATGAACCGGACCCGGGCAGCGTGATCCGCCGGACCGCCACGGTGACCATCTCCGCGCCGGACGCCTCGTGCGCCTGGACCATCACGGCCGGCGACGAGTACTTACCGGTCCCGACAATCAGCCGCGACGTGAACGTCCTGCCGGCGATCGTGAAGCTGTCCACCCATCCTCCGCCGACGAAGTTGACGATTTCTACCTCATCCCCTTCGCGGACCACGGTGCGTTCAAAGGCGTCGCGTTTGATGACGACGAGGTTGTGCTCGACGGCCACGCGCCGTACATCGATCTCCAGCTCGGCCAGCAGCTCTGCCACGGTCAACGGCGCCGACAACTCGAATCGCTCTCCGTTGAGCGTGATTGTCAAGATTCCACTCAGATTTTAGCGCATCGACAGCGGCACGGCTTTGGGATAAAGATGCGGGGATGGTCCTGCAACGAACCGACCTGGCCGACGTGGTCGACCGTTACCAGCGCAACCGGCAGCGGTCGCGCGAAATCTTCGACCTGCTCGCCGACGAGGCGTACTACAGCCAGCCAATCGCGCTTCGCCATCCCATCGTCTTCTATGAAGGCCATCTGCCGGCCTTCAGCTTCAACACGCTCGTGAAACGGGCGCTGGGGCGGCCGAGCATCGACGAGAGGCTCGAGACGCTCTTCGCACGCGGAATCGATCCGCACGAGAGCGCGGCGCATGCCGGCCGGCCGGCGGAGGCGCTCTGGCCTTCGCGCGACGTCGTGCGCGCGTTCGCGGAGGAAGGCGACCGTCAGGTTCTGGACGCGCTCGAGAACGCCGACCTCGATCGGCCCGGGCATCCGCTCCTCGACGGCGCCGAGGCCGTGTTCACGATCCTCGAGCACGAGGCGATGCACCAGGAAACGCTGCTGTACATGTGGCACAGGCTGCCGCTGGCGCAGAAGCGCGCGCCGGCCGGCTACCGTCCGAAACAGGCCGGCACGCCGCCGCGTCAGGAATGGATCGAAGTGCCCGGCGGACGCGCGACGCTCGGCGTCAACCCCGGAGCGATCGGCTTTGGCTGGGACAACGAATTCCCTGCGCACGCGGTGTTTGTTGAACCGTTCGCCATCGAACGACACGACGTCACCAACGCGCGCTATCTCGAGTTCGTCGACGCCGGCGGGTACCGGGACGAGCGATGGTGGGCACCGCAGGATTGGGCGTGGCTCCAGAGCGAGCGCATCGAACATCCGATCTTCTGGGAACGGATTGACGATGTCTGGCACTGGCGCGGGATGTTCGAGCGCGTGCCGCTTCCGCTGTCGTGGCCGGTCTACGTCAGCCAGGCAGAGGCATCGGCGTTCGCGCGCTGGTGCCGCGCGCGCTTGATGACCGAAGCGGAGTTCCAGCGCGCCGCGTACGGGTCGTCCGACGGAGAGCGCCAGCACCCGTGGGGATCGGCCGAGGTGACTCACCAACGTGCGGTCGTGGATTTCTCGAGCTGGGATCCAGAGCCGGCGGGCACGCATCCAATGGGAGTCAGCGCCTGGGGCGCGGAGGATCTGGTTGGAAACGGCTGGGAATGGACCGGCACGCCTTTCGCACCGTTCCCCGGCTTTCGCGCGATGGCGTCGTACCCGGAGTACTCGACCGATTTCTTCGACGGCGAACACTTCGTCATGAAAGGTGGGTCGCCGGCGACCGGTCGCGAGCTCGTGCGTCCGACGTTCCGCAACTGGTTCCGATCCCGATATCCCTATGTCTATGCGACATTTCGTTGCGCCAGAAACGGCGGGAGCCGAACGTAAGCAGTTCGCCGAGGACGTCGAGTACCTACCTCTCGCTGTCCCCGCGGCAACTGCCGTCGCGGTATCTCTACGACGAGCTCGGCTCGGCGCTGTTCGACGCGATCTGCTGCCTGCCGTGGTACGAAATTACACGGACCGAGCGCGATCTGCTGCGATCCCATGCACGACAGATCCTGCGTCAGCTCGAGCCGCTGGCGACCATCGTCGAGCTCGGCCCGGGCAACGGCGCGAAGCTGGCCGACGTGCTCGACGCGGCCGCCGACGAGGCGGCCCTGACCGTCCACCTGGTGGACGTCTCGTCGTCGGCGCTCGAAGCGGCCAGTCGCGCCCTCGACGATCGCGGCAACATCACCATCGTCACGCACCAGGCTGAATACGAAGCGGGACTGACGGAGGCGACGACCGCCCGAGAATCGCGCGGCTCCTTCGGGCGGACGCTGGTGTTGTTTCTCGGTTCGAACATCGGCAACTTCGATCCGCCCGGGGCGGACGCGTTTCTGCGAAGCATCCGCGGGGCGCTCTCACGCGGCGATGCGCTGCTCGTCGGCGCCGATCTCGTGAAGGCTGCGGAGACGCTGCTCGAGGCGTACGACGACCCGCTCGGCGTGACGGCGGCGTTCAATCAGAATCTGCTCGTCCGCGCCAACCGCGAGCTCGATGCGGACTTCGATCTCGAAAGCTTCGCGCATCAGGCGGTCTGGAACGCTGAATCGTCGCGCGTCGAGATGCATCTTCGCAGCACGCGGCGGCAGCGCGTGCGTATCCCTGACGCGCGTCTCGACATCACCTTCGAAGCCGGCGAGACCATCTGGACGGAAAGCTCGTACAAATACCGGCCCGCTCAGATTCAGAACATGCTCGAACGGGCCGGCTTCAGGCAGGTGGAGCAATGGCTCGACGAGCGCAGCACGTTTGCGCTCACGCTCGTCGAGGCCGTTTGACCTCAGTGTTTCTTTTCGATTCGTGACGCCAGCACGCTGGCGTTCGCCTGGCGAGTGCCTTTGACCTCGACCGAGTCGCCAGCCGTCAACGCCGCGCACGACGTGTCCTTGAACTGGGTGGCCGCGTTCGATATGACGGCCGTCGATCCCACCTTGAACGTCAGTGAGTTGGTCGCGCACGATCCCCCAAGGCTGCCCGGCGCGATCGTGCCTTTCAATTCCACCTCATTCTTTTCGTCATCGTCGTTGTCGTCGGGATTCGTGCCGGCCGGATTCTGCACTTCGATCTTCGTGGCGTTGATGGGACCGTCCGGCGCTGTCGCGGATGCCGGCGTCCCCTTGACGTGCACGCGATCGCCGACGTGGATCGACGAGAACGGAATCGTCGTTTCGCCATGAACGATGACCGTCGCAGCCGTGATGTTCACGATGCGTCCGGACACGGTCAGGCTGCTCGCGCCAAGCACGGTGACGAGGCCCTCGAGTTGCACTTCGGGATTGGGACCGGGATTCGGCCCATGGTGATCGTCCTCGATCGTTGCGGACGAACCGCTGACTCTGACGGAAATCGTCAGCGTCTGATTGCTGGCGATCCCCTCCAGCATCAGGTGCGCGTCGGCGCCGTTGCCCATGAAATGCAGATCGGCGCGCCCGGCCGGGACGTTGACGAGCGTGAAGTGTCCGTTGCCGTCGACGCCCGCGCTCGATGTCGATCCGACGACCGACACCGTCATGTTCGCCCCTCGGACGGACCAGCCTGAGGCCGTCGACATCCCGACCACGGTGCCGGCGATCGTCGCGCTTCCGGTTGCTGCCGGGGCGGGCGATGCGATCGGCGTATTCGATGGTGCTGCTGGTGTTGCAGCCTGCCGACTGGAGCAGGCTGCGAGGAGTGCGAGGGTGAAGACCACGAACGCGAGACGGGGCCCGATTCTCATGACACCTCCAGCCGTGTAGCGTTCACGGCCGCCGTACATGACGACGACGGAAAATGCCACACTCAGAACCCCCGCGCGTCGAACAGCAATCGGAACGCCGTACACTGCTGGTGGTTTGACTCGTTTCGGAAGATCATCGTACCTTTCAGGTTCCCTGCCTTCCTATGTCATCGAGTGAATCAGAGTCGTCCGCCGCGCCGACGACGAAGCTTGGCGTAGCCGGTTACACGTTTGCGGACTTGCACGAGCCGTCTCGCCTGGCGTCGCTGTACGAACGGTTTTGTGAAGAAGTGCGAGCCGCGGATCCAACGTTCTGGAGCGAATGGGATTCATACCGTCGCGATCCGGATGCGCCGCGCTCGCCGCTTTCGCTCTCAAATCTCCTCGTCGGCATGGCTCCACATCTGAGCCGCTTCCTTCAGCGGCTCTTCGACGTCGATCGCGACGCCTCGTCGGTCGCTGAAACGACGCGCGCGCAGGACGATCTGTTCAGGTTCAAGATCGATTTCGTGCGACGTCGCGCGCTGCCGCTGGCGAAGGGCGGTCGCGTCGAACGGTCGCCGGAAGACGAGGTGCTTGTCGAACGATTGATCGCCGGGCACATGACGGAAGCACGATCGGATCGCGAGCTCGCGCTCGCGCGCGCCGGCTGCGCGCTGCTCGACGCCGAACGCGAGAATCCTGCGAACCCCGCGAACCCCGCGAACCCTGCGAACCTACCAAATCCCGAATCCCAAATCCCGAACCACGACGCCGCACTGAGACGATGGTGTGCTGCGCGCGTTCACGATCCGGCGTACCGGCACTGGGTGATTTTCCGATTTCCGGAAACGCTGGACTACTGGCACCTCGTGCAGACGACGACCGAGGGACCACGGCTGCACGGGCCGGACGCGCGCCTGAGACGCCGGGACGGATTCAAGCTCACGGACCCGCGGATGGAATCGCGAGAAGTCCTGAGCGAGATTCACTACTGCGTCCTCTGTCATGAGCGCGACAAGGACTCGTGCTCGAAAGGGCTGCGCGACGCGAAGGGCGCCATCGCCGTCAACCCGCTGGGCATCCCGCTCGACGGCTGTCCGCTCGGCGAGAAGATCTCCGAGATGCACGCGCTCCGCAAGGTCGGCGACGCGATCGGCGCACTGGCGCTCGTCACGCTCGACAACCCGATGTGTCCCGGCACGGGTCACCGCATCTGCAACGACTGCATGAAGTCGTGCATCTACCAGAAGCAGGAACCCGTCAACATCCCGCAGATCGAGACCGGCGTGCTGACCGACGTCCTGGCGATGCCCTGGGGAGTCGAGATCTACGGACTGCTGACCCGCTGGAATCCGTTGAATGTTCGACGGCCGTACGCGCTGCCGTACAACGGCAAGAACGTGCTCGTCGTTGGGCTGGGTCCGGCGGGGTACACGCTCGCGCACTATCTGGTCAACGAGGGCTTCGGCGTCGTCGGCGTCGACGGCCTGAAGGTCGAACCGCTGCCTGAAGAATGGACCGGCGGGGGACGTACCGTCCCGCGGCCGATTCGCGAGTGGAGCGAGATGTACCGTCAGCTCGACGATCGGATCCTCGAAGGCTTCGGCGGAGTTTCGGAGTACGGCATCACGGTCCGCTGGGACAAGAACTTCCTGACACTGCTGCATCTGACGCTGGCACGGCGGCGCGGCCTGAAGATGTACGGCGGCGTCCGCTTCGGTGGGACCGTGCCCATCGAGGACGCCTGGACCTGCGGCTTCGATCACGTGGCGGTCGCGACCGGCGCGGGCCGGCCGACGATCATCGACCTGAAGAACAATCTGATTCGTGGAATCAGGAAGGCCAGTGACTTTCTGATGGCGCTGCAGCTGACTGGCGCGTTCAAGCGCGGTGCGCTCCCGAATCTTCAGATGCGTCTGCCGGCTATCATCGTCGGTGGCGGTCTGACCGCCATCGATACGGCGACCGAGCTGATGGCGTATTACCCGCTTCAGGTTGAAAAAGCGCTCGAGCACTACGAGCAGCTCGTCCGGGAATGTGGTGAGCCGCACGTCCGCGATCGGTACGATGCTGAAGAACAGACGGTGCTCGACGAGTTTCTGATCCATGGTCGCGCGGTCCGCGCCGAGCGCGCGCGGGCGTCAGCATCAGGCGAAGCCCCGGACTTCATCGGCCTCGTGCGGTCGTGGGGCGGTGTCACTATCGCCTATCGCAAACGGATGGTGGATTCGCCAGCGTACCGGCTGAACCACGAAGAGGTGATCAAGGCGCTCGAAGAAGGCATCGCGTTCGCCGAGAATCTGAATCCGGTCGAGGCCGTTCCCGACGAGTACGGCGCCGTGATATCGCTCGTCTTCAAACGTGAGGGCCACGACGCGTCGGACCCGCTGGAAGTCCTGCCTGCGCGGACCGTTCTCGTGGCGGCCGGGACGTCGCCGAACATCACGTGCGAAAAGGAACGATCCGGCACGTTTCAACTCGACGCGAAAGCGAAGTTCTTCCAGCCGCACCGCGTGGTTCGCGACGGTGAGCGTTTCGACCTCACGCCCGATCCCATGGGCTTCTTCACGTCGTACGAAGCCGGCGGCCGCTTCGTCACGTATTACGGCGACAACCACCCGCGGTACGCCGGCAACGTCGTCAAGGCGATGGCGTCGGCCAAAGACGGTTTCCCCAAAATCGTGGAGCTATTCGCCGACGAGCTGAACGCTCTGGATCCGGCGACGCAGGCGGCGCGTGACGCCGACTGGTCGCGGCTCGTCGCGCGGCTCGACGAGGAGCTCGTCGCCGTTGTCGAAGACGTCGTGCGGCTCACGCCGACGATCGTCGAGGTCATCGTGCGGGCTCCGGCGGCCGCGCGGCACTTTCATCCGGGTCAGTTCTATCGCCTGCAGAATTTCGAGACGTCGGCGCGCCGGGTTGGCGGGGTTCCGATGATCATGGAGGGCATCGCCCTCACAGGCGCGTGGGTCGACAAGGACCGCGGGCTGCTCTCCCTGATCGCGCTGGAGCTCGGCGTCTCCAGCCGGCTGGTGGCGTACCTGCGGAAGGGAGAACGGGTGGTGGTGATGGGCCCGACTGGCGCACCGACCGAGATTCCGCACGCGCAGAACGTGTTGCTGCTCGGTGGCGGCCTCGGGAACGCCGTGCTGTTCTCCATCGCGAAGGCGATGCGGGAGAACGGCAACCGCGTCATCTACTTCGCCGGCTACCGGAAGGGCGAGGATCTCTTCAAGCGGGAGGACATCGAGAACGCCACTGACCAGGTGGTGTGGAGCACCGACACCGGCGATACCATTGCGCCCCGTCGCCCCCAGGATTTCCACTTCAGGGGGAACATCGTCCAGGCCATGCTGGCGTACGAAGCCGGCCTCCTTGGCCACCAGATCGTCCCGCTCTCCACGGTCGATCGCCTCATCGCCATCGGATCCGATCGCATGATGGCGGCCGTGAAAGCCGCGCGACGCGGCGTGCTCGCACCGCATCTGAAAGCGACGCATGTCGCCATCGGAAGCATCAACTCGCCGATGCAGTGCATGATGAAGGAAGTGTGCGCCCAGTGCCTGCAGCGTCACGTCGATCCGGTGACCGGCAAGGAGTCGATCATCTTCTCCTGCTTCAACCAGGATCAGGAGCTGGATCGCGTCGACTTCCAGAATCTGTCAGGGCGTCTGCGTCAGAACACCGTTCAGGAAAAACTGTCCAACCTGTGGCTGGACCACCTGCTGGTCCTGCTCCGGCCGATCACATCTGAGGCTCGTCATGAGGAACATCGCTCTGGCGTTGATCGCGTATCTCGTCGCGGCGTCACCGGCCGCGTCGCCTGTCGATGAGGACATTCGTGCCGTCGCAGCGATCGATGGGGAGCCGAGCGCGGTCGGCGCCGCGGGCCTCTCGGCGAACGATGAGCCCGTCCTCACGCTGGAAAATGAATCGGCGTTCGATTTCGCTTCCGGGATCCGGCGGCTTGTGATCGTCGGAGGTCCCGGTGGTGAAGACGCAGTCGTCAATCTGGCGCGCTGGTTCAAGCGGACGGCGCCTGCGCGGCTGCGTCGCGACTGGGCGTTGAGCGCGCTTCCACGGCCGGCGTTCGCGCCAGCTGATCACCAATCGCTCGAGCGCTGGATCACGTTTCAGGCGCCCGACGTCCTCGTCGAGGTGCGCAACGACGGGAAGTCGCTGGGTTTCGCGTCGATCCAGTCAATTGTCATCACGGCCAGCGAAGGTTCCACCGCGCTCGAGAAGGTCCTGGCCTCGGCAACCTCCGGGTCGTCGATGCTCCATGCGTCGATCATTGCGAGGACCTCGCGGCGACCCATCGACGTCGCGCAGCTGCTGGCCCGCCGCTACCCCGGCACGCCGACGATCAGCTACATCCCGTCGGTCGCCTGGACGAACACGCTGAAGCTCGCGCAGCTGACAGACGACGAGTCGCTGACCGCGAAGGTCCGGCAGCAGACCGAGCCCTGGACATCAGGAGCGCAGCCGCTTTTCCCTGATCGAATTCTTTTGACGTCCGTGGCAGGCACGATGGTGTTTGCCGACCTCGGCAGGGACGCGCAGCGACTGGCCGTCGAAGGCGCAAAGCTCGCGGCTGCGACGAAAGACTCAGGACTCGCCGAGTACGGGCAGGGCTGGACGGACGACATGTTCATGTCCGCCGCCATCCTCGCCCGGATGGGAGAATTCGACGTCGCGGCGAGCCGGCTCGTGAGTTACGCCGCTCGGCTTCAGCGCCCCGATGGAGTCTTCATTCACGCCTCCGACGGACCATTCGCGTGGGGGCGAGGCAACGGCTTTGCCGCGCTCGGCCTCGTCGAGCTTCTGGCGCTGTTACCGGAGAATCATCCGTCGCGCGCGAATCTGCTCGACATCTATCGCCGCCACATGGCCGCGGTGCGCCTTCTGCAGTCGCCTGACGGGATGTGGCGCGAAGTCCTCGACGAGCCAGGCGCGTATCGAGAGGAGACCGCGACCGCGATGCTCCTGACCGCAATGGCGCGCGGGATCAGGCTGGGTTGGATCGGACACGACTACGATCACAACATCGATCGCGCGTGGCTCGGACTGCTGGCGCACGTCAAAGACGATGGGACTGTCGTCGACGTGTGCACCGGTACCGGCGCGGGGCCGACGAAACGGTACCTACCTCGATCGCGCGGCAATCACCGGCGCTGACGATCGCGGCGGCGCGATGGCGCTTCTGGCCTCGATGGAAATGATTGCGCTGCGGGGGCGCTAGGCGACTTTCCAGCCGTCGCCGCGCAACGAATTCATCAGCTTCACCGATCGCTCGATGAGCTCGGTCGGCTCCTCGACTTCCTCGATCGATTCCGTTCCGTCCGGACGTGTGATGACGACGCGATAGCGGCCGTTTCGTTCGCGCTGAATTTCGTACCTGAGCCGTTCACCCGCTCTGTCGAAAAACCAGATCATCCACGACGAGAATACATCAAACGCTCCCGCCGCTTTCCCACTGATTCTCGCCGGCGGCCGTGTTCGTTTCGTGTCGCTCGTGTCAGATAGAGTTCGCGTACACAGCGGCCCCGAGAAGGCCGGCCTCTTCGTTCATCACGATCTTGACGGGCATCGCGCGAAGCATCGCGTCGAGCGGAGCCTTGTCGCGGAAGGCGTGCATGAACGATCCATTGGTCATGGCCGGCACGATCTTGGGCGCGATGCCGCCGCCGACGAAGACGCCGCCGGTCGAGACGCTTCGCAACGCAAGATTGCCGGCCTCCGCGCCGTACGCCTCGACGAACATGTCGAGCGTATCGATGCATCCCGGACAGCTTCGCGCCAATGCGGCCGTACTGATGGTCGCCGGCGCCGCGGGATTCTCGAGGTCCACGCCAGCTGCGCATCCGTCCGGGTGGCACAGGCGGTGAAGGTTGACGAGGCCGCGTCCCGAAATCACGTGCTCGACATCCGCACGGCCGTAACGCCGTGTCAGATCCCGCGTCAGCCCAATCTCACGCTCGGTCCGTGCCGCGAAATCGGCGTGACCGCCTTCAGAGGGCGACGGAATCCGTCGTCCGCCGATGCTGTGCAGCAGCGCTTCGCCCAGCCCCGTGCCGGCCGCGATGATCGCGATGTTGCCGTCGGGCTGCGCGTGGCCCTCCTGGAGCACCAGCAGCTCGGAATCGTTCAGCACCCAGACCGAATACGCCATGGCCTGCAGATCGTTGAGCAGATGCACCGATTCGAACGGGAATGCGCGCGAGACTTCCCGCGCGTCCACGCGCCAGGGCACGTTGGTCAGCGTCGCCGCCTGGTCGATGACGGGTCCGGCGGCGCCGAAGCACGCCGTTCCGATCTCGGCCGGCGCCGTACCGCTCTCTCGGAGAAACGCGTCGACCATGTCGGGAAGGGCGCGGTAGTCGAGCGTCCCGTACGGGCGCGCTCGAATGCGCACGGGACGCGGTTGCGCGCGCGCGAAGAGTCCGAGCAGAGTTTTGGTCCCGCCGACATCCCCGGCCAGCAGCAACTTCGTCATTGACTTCAGGATCATTCTCCTTCATCTTCAGGGCCGATTGGCCTCCTCCTCGTCCGATCCGTCGGGGTACGATCCGGCCGTGCAGAAGCCGCTCGCGGGACACGTCGTCGTCTTCACCGGAAAACTGAGCTCGCTCGGCCGCAAGGACGCGCACGCGCTCGTCACGCGCCTCGCTGGCGCCACCGGCGACGACGTCAACGCCCGGACGACGATGCTGGTGATCGGGGCGGAGGGCTTTCCGGCGACGGGCAGCGACAAGAGCAACAAACTGAAACGCGCCGAGGAACTGAACGCGCTGCATCCCGGACAGATCACGATTCTCGACGAGGACGCGTTCTGTCGCCTGGCCGGAGTGCCGACGCCCGACGCGCTGAAACGCCAGTACCACGCGATGCGCGACTTGCTGGCGCGGTATCGCGCGCTTCGCGAGGATCACCTGCGCTACCTGATGAAGTGCGGTGTCATCCGTCCGGTGCTCCGCACGAACGCGGACACGTTCTTCGCGTTTCCCGACCTGCCCGCGATCAAGCAGGCGAACGAAGGACTCGAACAGGGCGTCGCCTTCCGGGGTGTCGTCCGGACGCTGATGGCCGCGCGTCAGGGTCAGCTCGAGCTCGACTTCCGGATCGACGCGGCGCCCGCGAAGATCATCACCCTTCGGCGCCAGCGCCCGAAAGAAGCCGCCAGGCCGCCCGTGGACGCGCCAGCGGTCCGCGTGCAGGACACCGAGCGGGCCGAGGAATACTTCCGCGCGGCATCGGCCCTCGACGATGGCGATGATTCGCGGATGGAGGATGCGGCGTCAGCGTATCGGAAGTCGCTCGAACTCGATCCTTACCTCGTGCCCGCGCTGATCAACCTGGCCAACATCCATTACAGCCGCGACGAGCTCGTCGAGGCGCAGGCGCTGTACGAACGCGCAATCGGCCTCGAGTCGGATTTCTTCGAGGCGCATTTCAACCTCGGGAACATCTACCACGACCTGGGCCGCTTCGCCGAGGCGCAAGGCTGCTACCGCGAGGCGCTGAAGCTCAATCCGTTCTATGCCGACGCGCACTTCTACCTGGCGGTGACGTTCGAGAAGATGGGGCTGTCACAGGACGCGCGTCCGCACTGGCGCGCGTACCGCCAGCTCGCGCCGCAGGGCGAGTGGGTCGAGCTCGCAAAAGAGTTTTCGGAGTAGATCAGCTGCGGGAGTCGGTCAGTAGCGGTATTCGTCGGGCGAGCGCTTCTTCGGCGTGCGGCGAAGCTTGAAGAGCGTGCAATCCGGGCACCACGCTTCGGGCTTGAAGCTCGTCCCGGCGATCGGCAGCACATCGCGGTGACCGCAGCATTCCGGCCCGTCTTCCGGCGGCCGGCGCCAGCGGCAGGACTTGAACTTCGCCACCGCGGGTGAGAGCTCGGCCGTATTGCCAGCGTCGGGTGTTGCCGACGGCTCGTTGGGCGCGGATCCGCCAGGCAGGGCGGGTACGGTCAGCGAGTCAGACATCGAGCCTCATTCTAGACGAAGGCCGAGGGCGTTCGCCACCTGCGCCAGCGCGCGGCGTTCCTCCGGCGCGACGAGCGTAATCGCCTGTCCCACCGCGTCAGCCCGACCGGTTCGCCCAACCCGATGGACGTACGTGTCCGACGAGTCGGGGACTTCGTAGTTGATGACCGTGTGGATCGCGTCGATGTCGAGTCCGCGTGCAGCGATGTCGGTTGCGACGAGCACCTTGTAGCGTCCGCTCTTGAATCCCTCGACCGCCACGCGACGCTGATCCTGACTGCGATCGGCGTGGAGCGCCGTGCACTTGATCCCGGCCGCCTGCAGACGCCGTGCAAGCCGGTCGGCGCCGATTTTCGTGCGGCTGAACACCAGCACCGGTCCTTCGGGACGCCGAAGGTGTTCGATGAGCCAGTTCAGCTTCTCACCTGACGGCATCTGCTGGACACGATGCGTGATCCTCGTGGCCGGCGAGCTTCGCTGGCCGATTTGCACGTACTTCGCGTCGCGCGTGATCTCGAGGGCGTCCTTCACCACCTCATTCGGCATCGTCGCCGAGAAGAGCAGCGTCTGCCGGCCGGATGCCGACGCCGGCAGCGACGCGATGATGCGGCGCACGTCGGGCCAGAAGCCCATGTCCATCATGCGGTCGGCCTCGTCGAGCACCAGCAGTTCGATGCCGCTGAGATCCGCGTTCTCCTGACGCATGTGGTCGATGAGCCGGCCTGGTGTCGCAACGATGATGTCGACACCGGCTTTGAGCGCGCGTTCCTGCGGCCCCATTTCGACGCCGCCGTACACCGCCGCGCTCGTCACACCCGTGTGGTACGCGAGACCGTGAATTTCGTCTTCGATCTGGACGGCCAGTTCGCGCGTCGGCGCGAGCACGAGGACGTGTGATTTCCCGACGCTGCCGTCGACAGGCGTCGCCGAGGTCAGAAGCTTCTGCAGGGTCGGGACCACGAACGCGGCCGTCTTGCCCGTGCCGGTCTGTGCGCAGGCAATCAGATCGGCGCCGCCGAGCGCGAGCGGAATCACCGCGCTCTGCACCGGCCGCGTCTCGACGAATCCCAGGTCGCGAATGCCTTCCTGGAGCCGGGGATCGAGCGCCAGCGATGAGTAGGGAACCGGCGTGTCGTCACACGGCGTTGGTGCGAGCGACGGCGCGACGGATGCCGTCGGGCGAACCGGCTGATGCTGGGCCGGCCCCTGCCCGCCGCGGCGCGGACCTCGGCGGGGACGACCCCTGGAACCATGCGGGCCGCGGCTTCGACCGGTTGTATTGGAATTCAAACTGGTGTCTGGCTAGCGCGCGCGGAACGTGATGATGCCCCGGACAGGATCGTACGGCGAGACGCCGACGGTGACTCGATCCCCTGGAACCACTTTGATGCGGAAGCGGCGCATGCGGCCGCTGAGCTGGGCGAGCACTTCGTGTCCGGCGTCACATTGCACGCGGTAAAGCCCGCCGCTGTGCACGGCCACGACCGTGCCCTGCATATCGATCAGATCATCCTTGCTCAACTGCTAGCGTTCCTTTCTTCAAACAAACATTATGCCACAAAGGAGGTGGGAGCCTGCCTGGGTTCAGGGTGCTGGGTCAGGTTGAGTGTTCACGCCCCTACAACGCCCTGACCGCCTCCTCGACGCGCTTCGCGAGCGCTTCGTAGTCGTCACCCTCGAGCTTGAGCGGCGCGCCGAAGGCGACCCTCGCGCGGCCAGGCGTCGCCATGTACGCCGTGTGATGGAGCACCCGATCGAGGCCTTCGAGCCGCACCGGCACAACGGGAACCTCCAGTCGCGACGCAATCATCCCGATGCCGGGGCGAAAGCGATCGATGGTTCCATCCGTCGTCCGCTTCCCCTCGGGAAAGATCAGAACGGAGAATCCGTCGCCGAGTACTTCGCCGATGTAGCGCAGCGTCTGGCGCGCGCCCGCTTCGCGCTGCGGAAGGGGAAATGCGTTGAAGAACAGCGCGGCGAGATAGTAATTCAGGCTGCTCGTGATCCAGGCGGCGCGTCCGTACTGGTCCGGATAGAAATGAGCTTTGAAGAACTCCTTCGCCATCGCCGGCGCGAGGCGGTACCGCAGCTTCGACGGCAGCGCCGCGAGAATTGCCGGCGTATCCATGTGGCTCTGATGATTCGCCGCGAAGATGACCGGACCCTCCAGCTGCTCGAGGTGCTCGCGCCCCTCGACCCGAAGCCACGCGAACGCGCGCGCGAGGGGCAGGATCCACGTCGGCAGGCTCGCGCGCCGCATTGCACGTGCGAACCAGGATCGGTTCCAGGCGGGAAACACCACCGGCTCGGGTGGCGCCGATTCCCCCGCGGACGGATGCTCGACGAGTGCGCGAAGCTGACCCAGATCGCGCGCGCCCGAGAACGCGCCTTCGTCGATTCGCGTCTGAAACGCGTCCTCGATCGCCACCATCAGCTCGACGCGGTCGAGGGAGCTCAGTCCAAGCTCTTCGAGCGTCGTGTTCGCGGCGATGTCGGTTCGACCCGCGTACTTCGCGAGGAGTGCGGTCAGCTGATCGGTGCCCTGCCGGACGAGGCTAGGGACGGCGCCCGTCGCCACCCAGTCGCGAATGACGCCCCGCTTGAGTTTCCTCGTGCCTTCCGTTCGCGGAAGCTCGGACTCGGGCCACACGAGCGCCCGGCGGATCTTCTGGTGATCCTGGAGCAGCGGGTTGGCCTGTCGAACGACCGCTTCTGGATCGATCCCGGCGTCGAGGACGAGCACGGCGTGCACGCGCTCTTCGGATCCGATGCGGGCCCCCACGACCGCCGAGTCCCTGACGCCCGGCATGCGGTTCAGCGTCTGTTCGACGTCTTCCGGAAAAACGTTGAGCCCTTCCGGCGTGACGATCATCTCCTTCTTTCGTCCGCGGATGTACAACTGACCGTCGGCGGCAATCTCGCCGACGTCACCGGTGTGGAACCAGCCGTCCGTGAACGCCTGCGCGGTTTCTGCCTGCGCGTTGAAGTAGCCCCTCGTCACGTTTTCGCCGCGCACGAGAATCTCGCCGTCGGGCGCGATCTTGATTTCGACGCCGGCGATCGCCTTCCCGACCGAGCCCTTTCGCATCGCGAACGGATGGTTGAGGCTGACGATCGGTGCAGTCTCCGTCAGGCCGTAGCCCTGGATCACCGCGAAGCCGAGCTCGGTCCAGAATTGTTCGAGCTCTCCGTCGAGCGGCGCGGCGCCCACGACGAACGCCCAGAACTTGAGGCCGAAACGTCGATGGATGCGCCGATAGCGCCACCACCTGAGCGCGAAATGGCCGCCACGCGGCTCGAACGCGTCCTTGCTGGCTCTTGCGGATGCGACGATGTGCTCGCGGAGCAGGTCGAGCAGCTTGGGAACCGAGACCAGCACCGAGATCCGGCGCTTCCTGATCTGATCGATGATCTCGACGGGGTTGTGGCCGCGGATGAACAGCACTTGACCGGCGACCATCGGCGGAATAAACGTCGCCATCGCCTGGCCGAACATGTGGCTGAGCGGAAGCAGGTTCAGAAAACGCAGGGGGGCGAACGGTTTCGCGTACTTCCGGTACTTCAGAATCTCGCGTTCGACCGGAACGATGTTCGCCAGCACGTTGCGATGGGTGATGACGACGCCCTTCGGCTCCGCCGTTGCTCCAGAGGTGAAAATGATCTCAGCGACGTCGTCACGCGTGATGTCGGCGGCGGCCGGCTGTCCGTCCCGCCACTCGAGGTCGTGGAGCCTCCAGACCGGCGCTTCAATCGTGACGGCGGGCGCGGGGGCCGCGCGTTCGGGCAGCGACACGTCCTGCCCGATGAGCACCAGTTTCGCGCGCACGATGCGCGCGACCTTTGCGAGAAAGTCGGGCGACGCGCGATAGTCCACTGGAACGACGACGACGCCGAGGAGCAGGCAACCCCAGAACGCCACGATCCATTCCGGGCGGTTCTCGCTCCAGACAACCACCGCATCGCCTTTGCGGAGACCGAGATGCTGGACGCGTTCGGCGAAACCACGCGCGGCCCGTCCCACGTCCGCGTACGAATGGGCACGGCTTCGAAAGCCGTCGTCAAAGACCAGAAAATCCCCGGGCGTTCGCGACAGATCGGCGAAAAAGTCAATGAGCGTGGCGCGGGGCACGACTGAACTATGATATACGGCCGCGATGCGGATCTTTCTGACGGGCGCGACAGGCTACATCGGCGCCGCTGTTCTCGTCGCGCTCGTTCGCGGCGGTCACGACGTCACCGCGCTCGTCCGCAACAGCGAGAAAGCCCGGCGTGTCGCCAAGCGCGGCGCGCATCCGATCGTCGGTGATCTCGCGGAGCCGGATTCCTATCGGGCCGGCGCCGACGGCCAGGACGGATACATTCACGCGGCGTACGACGCGCGTTCGGGACGTGGACCCACGATCGATCGCCTCGTCCTCGACACGCTGCTGACCGCCGCGAGGCGTCCTCGGACGAGCGGCACGCTGACGCCGGCGAAGCGATTCATCATCTACACGTCCGGTGTGTGGGTCCTCGGCCGGTCGCCGGAACCAGCCACCGAAGATGCGCCGACCAATCCCGTGGACCACGTGTCCTGGCGCCCGGACCACGAACAGCTCGTGCTCGACGCCAACGGCGATCGTCTTCGCGCCATCGTCGTGCGGCCGGGCGTCGTGTACGGAGGCGGCACGGGTCTGGTGGCCGACCTGTTCAGGTCCGCGAGCAACGGTCTCGTGCGCGTCGTGGGCGACGGCAACAACCACTGGCCGCTCGTCTACGACCGCGATCTCGCCGATCTGTACGCCCGCTTGGTCGGACGTGGCGACGCAGCGGGTGTGTACCACGCGAACGACGAGGGCGACGAGCGCGTCAACGACATCGTGGACGCGATCAAGCCGCACCTGCCGGTCCGGCCGGATGTGCGTCATGTGCCGCTCGAGGAAGCGCGGCACAAGATGGGGACGTACGCCGAGGCCCTCGCGCTCGACCAGGTCGTTCGCAGTCCGCGGGCCCGCGCGATCGGGTGGACGCCGACGCTGCACTCGGTTGCGGGGAACGCGGCACGCCTGCTCGACGAGTGGCGCGGATCGCGGAACTGAGGCGCTCGGCTAAAGCCTCGCGTTCCTTTTTGGCACGCCGTTAGTTCTTGCACGCCGCTAGCGGATCTCCGCCAACACTTCGGTCACCGTTCCAACCTTCAGTGTCGCGATGTGCTTGACGACCACGCCGTGTTCGATCGACTTCCAGTACTCGTCGTTCGATTGCGATGTGCGGACATAGTGGACGGTGTCGAAGGTTCCCGCTGGCACCGCGATTCGTTCGTGGATCGAGATGATTCGGAGCGTTCCGGCCGGCGTCGGCGCGGTGCCATTCGCCTGGCCGGACTGATAGGTCGCCGTCACCGACGGAATCTGCCACGACTGGCCCGCGCACGCGCGAAACGCCGGATCGCTGACGAGGCCAGGACGAAACGTGGTCGCGTCGACCGGCGCGCCGCCGGGACCGAGCTTCGACGACTTGTCGAGAACGGCCACATCGCCTTCCAGGTGATGTGCGTTGACCTGCACGAAGATGCCATTCGGTCCGTCCGCTCGTAATCGACTGCCCGTTTCGGTCACGCTCTCCCACGTGTTGGTGACCCGAGTGACCGCGCGGCCAGACTCCGAATGCTCGTAGACGTAGGTCGCGGACGGTTTGGGCTTGCCGATGGAGACGCAGTCGGCGGCGCCGGCTCGTTGCGAGGACGCGGTTGCATCCAGCACGAGCACGGAGCACACCGGCGCGAATGCCAAGACGGCTGCGGTTGCGGCGATGACGGCGCGCATGCGACACACGATAACTTCAGCCGGCCGACGCGTCCAGCGTCAGTCGCCGAATTTCTTCAGAATCCTCATCATCCGCGCCGGGGAGGAGATCGAAGAACGCGTCCAGGCTGCGGTCGAGCGCGCGGCGGAGCTGCGGGATCGTGCCGTCGAATGTATGCAGCGTCAGGCCGGCGGACGAGCCATCCGCGAGCTTGAGCGTCGCTTCGTCCACGCCCTTGAGGGTGCCTTCGGGAATCAGACGGACGCCGTAGACGAGCGTATATCGAGCCATGCCGCAATCTTACGCGAGCAACTGCCGCGCGCGGGCGAGAGCGCCCTCGAGGGTGGTGACATGGCCATCGAGCTGTTCTTCGTAAACGGCCATCAGAATCTCACCGACGCGCGGCCCTGGCTTTACGCCCATCTCGAGTACGTGACGGCCGAGCAAGAACGGTTTGGGCGGTCCGACATGTGCGCCGATCGCTCGCGCGCGTTCCAGGAACCAGTCCATCGCGGTGCAGTCGAAGACCCCGGGTTCGCGGCCGAGACAATCAGACTTGGCGAGACGCGCGAGCAGTTCGAGGTCGAGCTTCTGCGCCAGACGACGAAAGGCCCCGTCGCCGACTTCGTCCCGCACCTTGAACCACATGCCCGGCTTCAGGTGCTGCGCGGTCATGCCGAGCACCTGCCGGCGCACGTCGTAGCCGTCGATCGTGTGCACGTTGAGCCGATCGAGCAGCGTGGTCGCCGGGCCGACTCCCTGCTCCTCGTGATCGATCGAGCGGATGCGGCCGTCGAGGAAGGCGGTGGTCGCCGGCTTGCCGAGATCGTGACAGACGGCACCGAGCATCACGGCGAGCATCTCGGGCTCGGGCAGATCGTCGACGCGCGTGCGGGCCTGATCGATCACCTGGAGCGTGTGGAGCCAGACATCACCTTCAGGATGCCACTCGGGCTCCTGCTCGCATCCGACGAGCGCCTGGAGTTCTGGAAACAATCGACCGACGACGCCAAGGTCGAGCATCACGCCGAAGCCGATTGATGGCCGCGGTGCGCGCAGGAGTTTCTCGAACTCACCCCAGATGCGTTCGGCCGGCAGATCGTCGAGTGGAATGGCGCGGCAGAGATCGCGCGTGGGATCGTCGAGCGTGAACGCGAAGCGCGCCGCGAACTGGACCGCGCGAAGCACGCGCAGGCTGTCGTCGCCGAATGTCGCCGGATCGACCGCGCGAATCAGCCGGCGCTGGATGTCGGCGCGGCCGTCGAACGGATCCAGGTACTCGTCGGTCAGCGGATCCCAGGAGATGCTGTTGATCGTGAAGTCGCGGCGGCGTGCCGCGTCGGCGACGCTCATCAGCGGATCGCCCGTCACGGCGAAACCGCGATGGCCGCGGCCGGACTTCGACTCGCGGCGCGGCAGCGAGACGTCGATGCCGCCGATCTTGTAGACCCGAAAGCTCTCGCCGACGCTGTCGACGCGGCCCAGGGTTTCGAGCATCGGGGGCAGCGCGACTTCCGGAACGCCGAAAATCTCGACGTCAATGTCCTTCGATTCACGACCCATCAGGTGGTCGCGTGTCCAGCCGCCGACAATCAGCGCCCGGCCGCCGGCGTCGCGGGCGGCGCGCGCGATGTCGCGGGCGAGATCAAGCGAGAGGGCGGGAAGAGGGTTCAAGGGGTTCAAGGTTTGATCGGTTTGCGTCCGAAGCGCTGCACCACGCGGTCGGTGAAACCCGGGAGGAGCGCGTTCACCCAGACGAGCATCCGCGACGGAACGTGCGGAAACACTTCCGGCACCGGGCGGTCGATCGCCCGCGCGATGGCATTGGCGGTCACGCTCACGTCCTGCCGCGGACCGTGTGCCCGCGTGACGTTCGTGCCGGTCTCGCGCGTCATCACGTCGAAGAACTCGGTGTCCGTCGAGACGGGATAGACGACGGTGACATGAATCTTCGAGCCGGCGACTTCGGATCGCAGACACTCGGCCATGCCCGCCTGCGCGAACTTCGTCGCCGAATACGCGCCCATGAACGGGACGCCACGCTTGCCGACGATCGAGGACACGATCACGATGTGGCCCGACCCCTGGCGGCGGAACACCGACAGCGCCGCGCGCGCGGCATGGAACGTACCCATATAGTTGACGTCCATCAGTTCGCGCATCTGGCCCGGCGAAATGTCGTCGATCGCGCCGGCGACGCCGTACCCGGCGTTACAGATCATCACGTCGAGTCGGCCGAACCGTTCGACGGCGAGCGCGACGAGCCGCTCCATGTCGTCGAGTCGCGTGACGTCTGCGACGACCGGAACCGCCTGACCGCCGGCAGCACGGATCTCAGCGGCCGCGGCGTCGAGCCTGTCCGATCGCCGCGCACAGATGAGGAGCGCGTCGCCTTCGTGCGCGAGCCGCACGGCCGTTGCCCTGCCGATGCCAGCCGACGCGCCGGTAATCGCGATCACTCGCATCGCCCCAGCTTACGCCATCGCCGGCGCGCGCCGATCACTCGGGCCCGTGGTTCCATCGATCGACTAAGCTACGGTCGTGGATGCGACGATTCGCCTGCTGCACGATCTGGTCGCAATTGATTCCGTCAACCCGACGCTCGTCGAGGGTGCGGCTGGCGAGGTCGCGATCGCGACGATGATCGCCGACGAGCTTCGTCATCTCGGTCTCGATGTCTCGGTTGACGTAGTGGCGCCCGGCCGGCCGAACGTCGTCGGCGTCCTCGAAGGCCGCGCGCCGGGCCGCACGTTGATGTTCTGCGGCCATACGGACACCGTGGGCGTGTCAGGCATGGACCACCCGTTCACGCCTGTCGTTCGTGACGGACGCCTCTACGGCCGCGGGTCGCAGGACATGAAGGGCGGTGTCGCCGCGATGATAGGCGCGGCGGGTCTCGCCGCGCGACGCGGTCTCGCGAAAGGCCGCGTCGTCGTCGCGGCCGTCGTCGACGAAGAGCATTCGAGCATCGGGGCGGACGCCCTCGTCAGAAGCTGGACGGCGGATGCGGCGGTCGTGACCGAGCCGACGGATCTCGCGATTGCCATCGGCCACAAGGGTTTTGAGTGGATTCAGGTGGACGTTGCGGGGACCGCGGCTCACGGGAGCCGGCCTGCGGAAGGTGAGGACGCGATCCTTCGCCTGGGCCGCGTGCTCGCGCGCCTCGAATCGCTCGATCGTGATCTGCAGCACCGCGCCCCGCACGCGCTCGTCGGAACGGCGTCGTTGCACGCGTCCACAATCACGGGCGGTCACGAATGGAGCAGCTATCCGGATCGTGCGACGCTGCGCCTGGAGCGGCGGACGCTGCCCGGCGAGCCAGCGTCAGCAGGTCTGACAGAAGTCAACGAAATCTGCGCGGCCTTGAAGTCGGAAGATCCATCTCTCCGTATCCAGGCCAATCAGCTGTTCAGCCGACCCGCGTACGAAGTTCGGCGAAATCACGAACTTCCCGGAACCCTGGCGGCGGCGGTCGAGGCCTTGGGCGGGCGATCGGTGCTGTCTGGTGCTACGTTCTGGACGGACGCGGCCATTCTCGGGGGCGCTGGCATTCCATCCGTCCTCTTCGGACCAGGTGGCGCGGGTCTGCATTCAATAGATGAGTACGTGATTCTCGACGATGTACTCACCTGCCGAAATGCGTTGGCCGAATTGGCGTTCCGGTTCTGCTGAGCGTCATTGCCGCTCCGTTGGCACGCGATTCTCGTCTGGTGCCAGGCACCGATGAAGTGGTTGCAGCGCGTCTTGACGACAGTGCGGGCAATCCGTGTCGCGAATCACTATGCCACGCGGCGCTCACGGATGAGCTGTGGTTGCAGTATCGGTGTCGCGTGCCTGCGGGCCGCCACTGGCTTCGGCTCGGACACTTCCCAGCCCGGCGTCTCGTGCCCGCACGAGGCGCAGCGCAGGAACATCCGATCCTGCTGAAACTGCAGCAACGAGTCGTGTCCGTGCAGCCCGCACAGCATCTGCCGGACGCGATCCATCATGCGTCCACTCAGGTCCCCAGTGTGAGTCTCCATGGCTCGTTGCTCCTTCCAGCCCGACGGCGGGCCATCCTGTTGGATGCCGCGCGTCACCATGCCGTTTCAGGCTTTCAAGAGACGTGCCGCAGAAACTTTAGTCGCCCTCTCCGATGATTCCGCGGATGACGAACATGACATTGGCGGGACGTTCGCCCAACCGGCGCATGAAGTAAGGAAACCATTCACGCCCGAAGGGGATGTAGACGCGCAGGTGATAGCCGTCCCTGACGAGCCGGCTCTGAAGATCGCGCCGGATGCCGTACAGCATTTGAAACTCGAAGCGCCCGGCCGCGATGTCGTGCTCGCGCGCCCACGCGATGATGGCCTCGATCATCGCCGGGTCGTGTGTGGCGATCGCCGGCTGATGTCCCTCGGCGAGCAGCGTCTTCGCCATCCGGAAATAGGCGGCGTCGACGTCGGCCTTCCGCTGATGCGCGACGGTCTTCGGCTCCTTGTACGCGCCCTTGACCAGGCGCACGCTCGTGCCGAGCGCGTTCATCCGCGCGAGATCCTGCTCGCTGCGATAGAGCGCCGACTGCAGCACCACGCCGATGCGTCGATGGCCGTGTCCCCAGAGCGTCTCGAAAATCTCGAGCGTGACGTCGGTGTACGCCGAGTTCTCCATGTCGACGCGGACGAAGAAATCCGCCGGTTCCGCGTGCTCGAGGATCTTCCTCAGGTTGTCCACGGCCGTCGCTTTGTCCACGTCGAGCCCGAGCTGCGTGAGCTTCAGCGAAATGCCCCGGCCGATGCCGGACTTCGCGATCGCCTCGATGACGTCGAGGTACTGGCGCGTCGCCGCATATGCCTCGTCGAGCGTCGTCACGCTTTCGCCGAGGAGGTCGAGCGTCTGCGTCATGCCGCGTGCCTCGACGACGCGTGCCGCTTCGATGGCTTCGTGGATGTCCTCGCCGGCGATGAATCTGCGCGCGAAGCTCTCCTTGCGCCGCATGCCGTATCGGGAGCCGAGCGTCTTGAGGGTCTTGCTTTGGGCGAGCAGGTGGAAAAAGGCTTTGGATGCGCTATCCAGCATCAGTGCGTCCGACCCGGGGGCACCAGCAGGTGTTCGATCGTGCGCGCGTAGTAGCGCAGGACCGTGCGCTCCCTCACGCGGAACCGTCCGCGTTCGGCGACGACGATGCCGCGGGTTTCGAGCGGTTCGGCGGCAGCCTCGACCGCCTGCCTGCCGCTCGTGACGCCGAGGTTCGCATGCCGTGCGGCGAGCTCTTCGAGGATCGAGTCGATGCGTTGCTCGAGATCCCGCCGGGTGATCGACGGGCGCATGGCGGCGGCGAATACGGCCGTCGGCAGCACCTTGTACAGCGCGCCGATCGCCGAGCGGATGTGCCGGGCGAGCTCGAGGACGTCCGTCCGTGAGTGCACGTCCACGCCCGCGACTGAAATCGGCGGCCCGAACGTCGTGAACGCGCGCGACCGGTAGCCGACGGCGTAGCGCACCATCTCGGCGAGCTCGCGCGCGAACGGGCGCTGCCGTTTCTTGGTCTGCTGGTGCGCGAGGATGTGATCCTCGAGCACGAGGTCGTACGCGATCGCGACCGGTACGATCACCAGATCGGTCCGCTCGGACTGAAGCGCCGCGTGCAGCAGACCGGTCTTGGCCGGTTTCAGCTCACCGCTGTAGCTGCGGCCGCCTTCCGGGTAGAAGAACAGATCGTGCTTCCGCAGAATCTCCGTGACGTACGCCTTCAACGTGACGAGATACGCCGGATCTCTCATGTTGCGGCGGATCGGAATCGCGCCCGTCACGTGGCGGTGAATCAGACCGAGCGGCCCGCCGAACAGATTGATGCCCGCGGCGATGAGCGGAGGGCGGACGCCGTTGTCGTCGAGCGCCAGCGGCTCGACGAGGTAATCGGTATGACTCTTGTGGTTCGAGGCGTACACGATTCGGTGCGATCGGACGGCGGCGGTGACGTGATGAAGGTTCTCGGTCTTGCGTTCGATCTTCCGGAGGATGGGATACAGCGGATGCTGGAGCGCGCGGTAGAGGCCGTGGCGCTGTGTGGTTCTGAGCTCGTCGAGATATTCGTAGACCCGCTCGCGCGGGTATTTCAACACGTCTTCGCGCGCGAGCACCGCTCGGGAGATGTCGTCCAGCATCTGAACCGTTTGGAGTGTAACACGCCTCACCGGAGGGCCTTCTGCGCCAAGACCCGCGAATTATGGCCCTTTTTGTGGCCGGCCTTCGATGTGACTGCACACGGCTTCGGCGAACGCCAGCGTCGACGCGCTGCCTCCAAGGTCGCGTGTGCGCACTCGGCTCGTCGTCAGCACGTCGGCCAGGGCGCGCATGACGCGATCGGCCGCCGGCGCTTCGTCGAGGTGCCGCAACATCATCACGGCGGAGAGCAGCAGGGCGGTCGGGTTGGCGACATTCTTTCCCGCGATGTCGGGTGCGCTGCCGTGCACGGCCTCGAACACGCCGACGTTGTAGCCCAGGTTGGCCGCACCGACGACGCCAAGTCCGCCGACGAGGCCCGCACAGAGATCCGACACGATGTCGCCGTACAGATTCGGCAGCAGCAGCACGTCGAACTGCGACGGGTTCATCACCAGGTGCATGCACGCCGCATCCACGATCCGTTCGTCGTAGGTGATCGTCGGATGCTCGCGCGCGACGCGACGGGCGCTCTCGAGGAAGAGGCCGTCGCTCTGCTTCATGATGTTGGCTTTGTGAATCGCCGTCACCCGCTTCCGACCGTGTCGTTCCGCGTGCGCGAACGCGAACTGCGCGATCCGCGTGGACGCTTTCTCGGTGATGATCTTCAGGCTCTCGACCACGCCGGGGACGACGGTGTGTTCGAGGCCCGCATACAAGTCCTCGGTGTTCTCGCGGACGATGACGAGATCGACGCCCTGGAAGCGCGCGTCGACGCCGGGAAGGTTCCACACCGGCCTGAGGTTGGCGTAGAGATCGAGTGACTTGCGAAGTCCGACGTTGACGCTCGTGAACCCCGTGCCGACCGGCGTCGTCACCGGACCCTTGAGGGCGACCCGGTTGCGGCGGATGGATTCCACGAGCTCGACCGGCAGCGACTGCCCGGTCCGTTCGAACGCCAGCACACCGGCCTCGTGTCGTTCCCACTCGATCGAGACACCTGTGGCCGCCAGGATGCGAACGACGGCCTCGGTGACTTCTGGGCCGATCCCGTCACCGGGAATCAGCGTGATGGTGTGTGTCAATGTCCGGCGACTCGGTTTGTCGCTCATTATAATTGCAGCACGCGTGTAGGACGGCCGGAGCGCGAGGCTTCAGCTGTGGGAGCGCGAGGCTTCAGCCGAGCGAGGACCCGTTGCACACACCGGCGTCGTCCGAACTGATCCGCGTCGAAGATCGCGTCATGGATGCGCTGTCGCTCGACAGCCCGGTCGATCCGCGAACCGTCCAGTTTCTGATCCGGTTGTACGCCGTCACGGGGCGCGACGAGCTCATGGAGCGCGCAGGTCTGGCGCTTGCAGCCGCACTGCGCGACTACGACATCGCGTCTTCTGTTCGCGACCGATCCGCGTGGCTCGAGATGTTCGTCGACGCACGCGCGCTCGCAGACGATCCGCGAGTGGCCGGGGCCGTCGCCGATCTGACGGCCAGTCTGCAGGCCGACTGGACGGTCGGACCAGTCGCCGACGCCGGGGCCGCCCTCGATGCCTGTCTGCGCGCCGCGAGCCTCGACGAACATCAGACGCTCGCGGCCGCAGCCATCGACCAGCTCGAGCGCATCGTCAGGGCGGCATATCGCCCGGGAACGGTGATTGGGACGTGCGCGGATCAGATCCAGATGGCGGCGGCGTTGCTTTCGGCGTACCAGTTGTCGAGTCGGCTGCCGTACCCGATGCTCGCCGAGGAACTCGTCGCTGCGGCGAGACCTCTTATGGAAAAGGAATCCAATTTCGCGATGTCCTGTCAGGCGGCTCGAGTGTTGTGCCGCCTGGCTGTGCTCCACGGCGACGAGGACTACCGTCGCGCCGCGATCGTGGCGCCGCAATCCGACTACTGGCGTGAGGCGGAGACGATTCTCGAGCGTCAATCCGCTGAGGCGGAGCGCCTCGGCGCGGCCGGCGCGATTTACGGTGTCGCGCTTCTTGAACTAGAATCCTCGCATCCGCACACCAATGACTGACCGCGCTCAACTGATCCCTGCACTGAAGAACATCGCCACGCGTCTGCGGATCGATTCGATTCGCTCCACATCGGAAGCCGGCAGCGGGCATCCGACCAGCTGCATGTCGATGGCCGACATCGCCGCGGCGCTCTTCTTCGCAGAAATGAGATTCGATCCGAAGAATCCGCACAACCCGAGCGCGGATCGTTTCGTGCTGTCGAAGGGCCACGCCGCGCCAATCCTGTACGCCGCGTGGGCCGAGGCCGGCGCATTCGATCCGAGCGAGCTGCTCAAGCTGCGCCAGATCGGATCCGACCTCGAAGGCCATCCGACGCCGCGGCTTCCGTTCGTGGACGTCGCGACGGGCTCGCTCGGTCAGGGGATCTGCGCGGCGGTCGGGACGGCGCTGAACGCGCGCCGCATCAGGTCCGACTACCGCACGTACGTGCTGCTCGGTGACGGCGAGACCGCCGAAGGATCGGTGTGGGAAGCCGCGAACGTCGCATCGATGGATCGCCTCGACAACCTGTGCGGCATCACCGACGTCAACGCGCTCGGCCAGAGCCGCCCGACGATGTGGCAGCACGACATGACGCAGTTCGAACGGCGATGGCAGGCGTTCGGCTGGCACGCCATCGTCATCGACGGCCACGACATGAACGCCATTCTCGACGCGCTGGCCGAAGCGAGGCGGACCAAGGGCCAGCCGACCATGATCCTGGCGCGAACGATCAAGGGGAAGGGTGTCGCGGCGGTTGAAGGCAAGGACGGATGGCACGGCAAGCCCTTCAAGAAGGGCGACGAGATGGACCGCGCGATCGCCGAGCTCGAACGCCAAATGACCGCCGTCGATGCGGACGTTGACCTGGCCGGGCAGATTCCCAAGCCGTCGGTGCCGCAGGGAGCCCCCGTAACGACGGCTTCGCTGGCGACAAAGGCCGTCGCGCCACCGGCGTACAGGCAGGGCGACGAGGTCGCGACCCGCGAGGCGTACGGAGCCGTGCTGGCCAAGCTGGGCGAAGTTGACGCGCGCATCGTCGCGCTCGACGCCGACGTCAAGAATTCGACGTTCAGCGACAGGTTCGAGAAAGTGTTCCCGGACCGGTTCTACGAGAACTTCATCGCGGAGCAGGTGATGGTTGGCGCCGCGATGGGGCTGGCGGCGCGGGGAGCGATTCCGCACGCGTCCACGTTCGCGTGCTTCCTGACGCGCGCCGCTGATTTCATCCGGATGGCGGCGATCAGCAACGTCAACATCAAGCTCGCGGGTTCGCACGCGGGGGTGTCGATCGGTGAAGACGGCCCGTCGCAGATGGCGCTCGAAGATCTCGCGATGTGCCGCGCCGAACCAAACTACACCGTGCTCTATCCATGCGACGCCGTCAGCACCGAGCGTCTCGTGACGCTGGCGACGTATCGTCCCGGACCTGCGTACATCCGGACGAGCCGGCCCAAGACACCCGTCATCTATTCGAACGACGAGACGTTCGAGATCGGCGGGCTGAAGGTGCTGCGGCAGAGCGCGCAGGACGTCGCGACGGTGATCGGTGCGGGCGTGACGGTGTTCGAAGCGCTGAAAGCGTACGACAGGCTGAAGGCCGAGGGGACGTCGATTCGCGTCGTCGATCTCTATTCACTCGCCCCCGTTGACGCGGCCGGCCTCATCGCTGCTGCGCGCGCGACCGGGGGACGGCTGATTACGGTCGAAGATCACTATCCCGCAGGCGGCGTCGGCGATGCCGTGGCCGAGGCCGTTGCCGGCGCCGGGTTCACGGTTCATCGCCTGGCCGTCCGCGAGATTCCGAGGAGCGGCAAGCCGGATGAACTGCTGGAGAAATACGGCATCTCCGCCAGCCACGTCGTCACAGCTGTCCGCGAGGTGATGGTCGCCGCGAGCTGAATTGCGCTTTCAGCTCCTTGAGCTTCGCTTTCTGATCCGCCGTCAGAATCTGCCAGACCTCCGCGTGCGCGTGGGCACGCGCCACCGCCATGTCCCCCTCGACAGCCGCGACGTCTGCGCTCTTCGCGCGAATCGTCGTTTCGTCCACCGTCTCCGCCGTGACGGCGTTGTTGAGCGCGTCGTGCGCCGATCGCGCGCGATCGGCCAGCGCTTTCCACTCGTCGCGGTGCGTGTCGGCGATGCTTCGCACCTGGTCCCGCTGCGCGTCGGTCAGCTGAATCTCCCGGGGCAGCATCGGCAGCATGCCCATCGGCCCGCCCTGGCCCATGGGTCCGCCCCGGCCGGGACCGCGCCCCATAAACGGAGGCGGGGGCTGATTCGTATTCTGATCTTGAGCGCTGGCGTGCCCGACCGCGACGACTGCCGCGAGCGCGGTTGCGCCGACCAGGCCCAGGGTGAGATGTCCGAGTCTCTTGCTCATGCGGTTTCTCCTTGTATCTGATTGGACCGTAACGTCGTGACCGCTGCGTGGACAAACGGTGACAAAACAATGACTCCCCGGGTGCTCGTGGTCGAGGACGAGCCACACATCCGCGAGCTCGTCTGCCTGCATCTCGGCCTCGAGGGCTACACCTGCGAAGGCGTGGGCGATGGCCAGGACGCGTTGAAGCGGGCTGAAGCCGAGCGGTTCGATCTGCTGGTCCTCGATTTGATGATCCCCGGGCTCGACGGCGTGTCGCTGACGCGCGCGGTGCGCAACGGCCGCACGAACTTCGACGTGCCGATTCTTGTGATCACGGCCCGCCGCGACGAATCCGACAAGGTGCTCGGGCTCGAGAGCGGCGCCGACGACTATCTCACCAAGCCGTTCGGTGTCCGCGAGCTGGTCGCGCGCGCGCGTGCGCTGCTCCGACGCCCGCGGCAGGCAGCCGGCGGCGCGCCTGGTGCGGCGGCGCCGGCTGCGGACGGCGAGCTCGGCGGCCCAGTTTCGGTGCACGGAATCGAGATCGATCCGTCCAGGCGCCGCGTTCGCGTCGACAGCCGGGACGTCGATCTCACCGATCAGGAGTTTCGTCTCCTCTATCTGCTCGTCACGCACGCAGGGATTGTGTTCAGTCGCGAGGCGCTCCTGGCGAAAATCTGGCGCGGCGATACGTTCGTCACCGTGCGCAGCGTGGACACGCTCGTGAAGCGGTTGCGGCGCAGGATTGAAACGGATCCGGCCGAGCCGCGGCTGCTGCTCACCGTCTGGGGTGTCGGCTACAAGCTCGCGGACGTCTGAGCAATGGCTTCGGCGGCGGGCGAGTCCGGCCACGTCGGCAGAGGCGCCGCAACGTAGCCCGCGTGCGCGAGGCGCGACTGGAACAGCGCGGTCTCCGACGCCCAGAACACCAGCTTGATCCACAGACGGACGATCACGTACGCCTGACCCATTGCGAATCCGAGCCAGGCCGCGGCGCCGCTTCCCGATGCGCCCGGCGCGACGACGCCATAGATCGCGACACACACCAGGAAGACCGCGACGTTCAACAGATACAGGCGGAACGGGGCGCCAGTGCGGCGAACGAAACGCAGCGCTGCGCCAAGCGCGCCGAGCATGCTGTGCCGGTCCTCGACGACGGCACGGACCTTCGCGTAGTCGAAGAGCAGGTTGGCCGCGCCGACGAGCGCGGCAAACGTCACATACAGAATCAGTCGGACCGCGAAGGCGTTGCGTTCGACGTTCATGTCGTGGATCGTCCACCGATACGCGCGGTCGAAGAGAAGGTCGTGAACCGCACCGAACAGCAGACCGTAGACGGCCAGCTGGACGACGCCGAGGCGGAGAAACCGCCAGAAGTAGACGCCGGACGCGGCGAAGAATCCGTGCGCCCCGAGCGCGCGATCGCGTGCCAGGCGGTCGATGATCCCGCCGGCGACGAACAACCACAAGCTGATATAGGCGGCGGCGACGGCCATCACGACGAGCGGCCGCCTCGTGGCGTCGAGGAACGCGCTGAGGTTGTCGAGGACGGCGCCGAAGCCGATGATCGTCGGCTTGAACGTGACGCCGACGCCGCTCGCCTGGTCGGCGAACTCCTGCATCCATTCGTAGTTCACGCCGGCGGCCGCCGCGTCGGCTGCGAGGCTGTCACCCAGGTGCTGTGCGATCATGCCGCGCAGCACCAGCGTCATGGGCACGCTGACGAACAGCGTCATCAGCCAGACGCCCGCGAGGACGACGAAGGCCCGGTTCACGCGGCGCGCGCCGTCGCACCACGCGGCGAGGATGCTCATACGAGCGCCGCCCACGACAGCAGGCAGTCCTGCAGCCAGACCATCCACTTCAGCGACCACTTCGTCGAGGCGCGGTCCGTCGAGGCGTGAAGGGTTTTCGAATTGTTCGTGTAGTTCACGTCCAGCAGCAGCACGTGCTCCGGATCGACTTCAGCGGAGACGACCGACGCCGAACGGACGTACGAGTAGAGCTTCCAGCGATCGCGCCCGTCCCACTGCTCCGTCACGCGCTCGCCGTCGTCGAAGGTGACGCGCACGTCAATCGGGAACGTCGCTTCGCCAAACCGGCGCACGACGACTGTCGAACGGAAGGCTGAACCATCCGGCGACGCGCTCAGGCCGTCGACGCCGTAGTCGAACACGTCCGCGCTGCGATACACGCGGTCGAAGAACCAGGTCAAATCGCGTCCGCTCGCGTCGTTCGCGATTGCGAAGAAGTCGGCGGGTTTCGGATGCCTGAACTTCCACCGGTTGAAATGCGCCGACATGATTCGCTGCACCGTCGGCCAGCCCAGCCAGCGTTCCATCGTGTTCAGCCACAGTGCGGTCTTGTTGTACGTGATGTTCCCGCCCGTGGACGGGAAGTAGCGGAAGGTCGGTGTGGCCTGGACGTCGCTCTTTGCCGCGCGGCGATAGCCGGCAAGACCGTTCCCTTCGGTTTCACGCGGCATGACGACGTCCGTGAACACCCAGGGAACGAACCCGCCGAAGTAGCGGAGCGCGAGGTAGTTCGGATCGTACACCTGCGCGATCGCCCTCGCCGTCGAGAACGTGTTGAAGCCTTCGTCCATCCACGCGTCTTCGAACTCGTTGTTGCCGACGACGCCGTACCAGAACTGGTGACCGGCTTCGTGCACGGTGACCCCCTCCGGCGAGGTGACGTGGTCGGGCGCGAGCCAGCGCGTGCCGGCCGTAAACAGTGTCGGATACTCCATGCCACCGGCACCACTCTGGAACGCAGGGTCGACGATCGTGATGTGGCCGTAGGGATACGCGCCGAACCACTCGCCGTAGTACTTGAGCGTCGTGCGCGTTGCATCGAAATGACGATCGGCCTGATCGGCGTGCTCCGGCTGCAGGAGCAGCCGCATGTCGACCGGCGGGAGGGTCGGATGTTCGAACCGAGCTCTGCGCTCGACGAAGTCCGGGCTCGTCGTCCAGGCGAAGTCGTGCACGTCCTCCTGGTAGTAACGATGCGACGCCGTGCCATCGGCGTTGTCGCGCCGCTCTCGCTGCCGACCGGTTGCGCCGACGGTCCATTGCCCGGGAATGGTCAACGTCACGTCGTAGACGCCGTAATCGGAGAAGAACTCGGTGCCCGCGTGGAACTGATGACAGTTCCACCCATCCTCCTGCAGCACCCCGAGCTTCGGAAACCACTGGACGATGAAGAAGAAGTTGCCGATCGCGCCGGTTCGGGCGAACGTCCGCGGGACGTGCGCGGTCCATTTCAGCTCGAGCGTCAGCTCGCCGCCCGGTCCGACCGGCACAGGCAACGGCAGCGCCATCACCGTCTGATCGTCCGCGTTGTCGTCGTCTGGCGTAATGAAGTGCTGCGATGCCGTGAGGTCCGAGGTCAACGGCGCGATCAATCGGGCCGACGTCACCTCGATCCTCGACCAGTCGGCGTCCGGCCGGCCTGCGTCGGCGGTGACCCCGGCCAGGACGCGTTCGCGCATCCACGTGGTCTTCATGTTCTTCCAGGCGTTCCAGTACAGATGGAACTGCAGCTCGGTCGCGGTCTTCGTCGTGATGTTGCGCCAGACGATGCGCTCCTCGCCGGTGATTGTGCGGCTGGCCGGATCGAGGCGCGCGGAGATCGTGTAATTCGCGTTCCTTGGAGAGAGCGGCGGATTGATCGTGCCCGGCACCGGCTGCGCGGCGGATACCGGTGCCAGCGTCACGGCTATCCAGCCGGATGCCGCGAGCATGATGGCCGCCCGCCGCGTGGCGAACATGACGCCCGTCACCTCAGTGGCGCGACTCGGATGCGGGCGCCGACAGCACCCGCTTCTGCGGCAGCGTGGCGCGATCGATGATGCGCCCGTCCTTCATCAGCACACCGATCTTGCGGATGTTGTGGATGTCGGTGAGCGGATCCGCATCGAGGACGAGGATGTCCGCGCGTTTTCCGGCTTCGATGGTGCCGGACTCGGGCAGGATCCTCGAGGCGATCGCGCCGTTCCTGGTCGCTGCGACGAGCGCCTGCGCCGGCGTCATCCCGAGCTCCACGAGGCCTTCGATGCCGATGATGGTCCCGATGCCGTGATCCTGGTTTTCCGGTTTCGACGTGCGGGAGAGCTCGCTCGCCGCAGCCCAGTAGTTGTCGGTGCCGACCGTGACGAGGGCGCCGGCGCGAATGAGGGCCTGCGCGTTTCTGCGGCGCACTTCGAGGTCGAGGCCGAGGTCGCTCGCGCGCTTGCGATCCTCGAAGGACGTCCGCGGGCGCGCATCCGCCTTCTTGTCGGCTTCCGACTGCTTCTTCTCGGTTTCGGCGCGGTCCTTCACGTGCTTGCTCCAGATCTCGCCGGTGATGGTGTTGACGAGCATCGAGCAGACGAGCTGCCTGTCCTTGATGCGCTTCACGAGATCCGCGTCGAGTTCCTTGCCGTCGACGATTTCAGGATGCTGGATGCCGTCGATGCCGGCTTCGATCGCGAGACGCAGCCCTTCGGGGCTGGTCGCGTGGGTTTCGACCATCCGCGCGCGCGCGTGCGCGCGCTCGACGATGGTCTTCTGCGCCTCTGCGGAAAATCCGATGAATGTCGGCTCGGCGAAGTGACTCGTGCCGCCGTACTTGAGAAAATCCGGGCCCCTGTCGATGTACCGATCGATCGCTCGTCCGAGTTCGGCCGGCGTCATGCCCATGAGCTCTTCACCGCCGCCCTGCGCGATTTCGTCGTTCATCTGTTCCTGGAACAATGTCAGCCCCGTCGCCCGCGTCAGGCTGAAGCTGATCGAGTACGGTCCGCTCCAGCCGAGGATGTTGCCGGCCGCGAGAATACGCGGGCCGATCGCATTGCCCGCGGCGATGCGGTCGCGGACGGCCGTCAACGGTCGCAGCATGCCATAACTGTCGCGCACGGTGGTGATGCCATAGCGCAGCTGAATCTGCGCCGCCTCGAGCACGATGTCCGGCTGACGATCGTGATAACGCACGAGCGTCTCGTACCGATCGTTCATCCCGCCATACAACGAGAGGTGGACGTTGGTGTCGGTGAAACCCGGAACGACGAACTTGCCGTTGCCGTCCACGATCTGCGCGCCTGACGGTACGGGTGTCGATCCCCGCGGGCCGACCGCGCTGATCCGGTTGCCGGCGACGATGATCACACCGTCGTGAAGGGGCGCGCCGCCGTTTCCGTCGATCACCGTCGCGCCGACGATGGCGATCGCGCCCGACTGCGCGCGCGTGACCGCGACACTTGTGGTCAGGGCGAGGACGGAGACGACGATGGCTGCCCGCATGAGTCGGAATTCTAGCTGATATAGCGGTGCGACGCAGGAGCGCGAGGCTTCAGCTGAGCGGCATCAGCACAATCGAAATCAGCACCTCCTGCGGCGCCCGTTCGATGACCGCGCCCGGCCCGCCGTTCTCGAAATAGTGCGCGCGGTATCCGAGCTGGCCGACTTCCTGCAGGAACGTGTCGACCGTCATGCCGGACGCGCGCTCGAGCTGCGTCGGATGCAGTTCGGAGAGGATCGTCGGCTGGTCTTCACGAAGCAGACGGCGCGCGCCGCGCAGCACCTGCGGCTCGGCGCCTTCGACGTCGATCTTGATGAACCGCACGGGCCGTTTCGTCACCACCTCGTCGAGCGCGACGACGGGCACGGCCGAGGTGAGGTTTCCACCGAGCGGGGCGGCGCCGTCGCAAAGCAGGTATGCGCCGCCGGAGTTCAGCGTCTCCTGCGGAAACGTGAGCGTTGCTGTACCGCCGCGCGCCCCCACGGCGGCTCGCGCGAAGACCGCTCGATCCGTGAACCGGTTTTCGGCGAGCGATCGTTCGAGGAGATCGGCGTTCGGCGCGAACGGCTCGAAGGCGTAAACCGAGCCCGATGGTCCGACCGCCGCAGCCATCTGCATCGTGAAGAAGCCGATGTGCGCGCCGACGTCGACGGCCACGTCGCCCGGGTGCAGCTGACGCCGCACGAACGCGATCTCGGCTGCTTCGTAGTGCCCTCGAAGAATGCTGAGACCGATCACGTGGTCCGACAGATCGACGAACAGCCGCGCGCTCCCGGGCCCATCGAGCTCCTTGATGACCACGGTCCGATCGTTGGTGTGCGCGTAGTCGCGGTTCTTGTCCTGAAACTCGGCGGACGTCATCAGGTGATGACGAAGCTCGCGCGTGTCCCGGGATCCTGCCAGCTTCGGCCCGATCACGTCCTCATTTTCCGGATCGCGATCGAGCAGCAGGCGATACGCCCACACGACATGGTCGCGCGTAAGCCCGCCGGGATGGTCGGTTGCCATATAATTCCAAGCTTATGCCGAACATTCGCGTGATGCACTTCGGGCTCGGTCCCATCGGCGCGGCCATCGTGAAGCAGATGGCCACGCGTCCGGGTTTCAAGATCGTCGGTGGCATCGACATCGATCCCGCGAAAGTCGGACGTGACCTCGGCGACGTCGTCGGGCTGCCGAAGCGCCTCGGCGTCAAGGTGTCGGGCGATGCCGCGAAGGCGTTGAAGGCCGCCAGACCCGACGTCGTGATGCTCTGCACCTCGTCGTCCGTCAAACGCGTGATGCCGCAGATCGAAACGATCCTGAAATCGAAGACCGCCATCGTGTCGACGACCGAGGAATTGTCGTACCCCTTCCACACGAACGTGCGCTACGCCCGGCAAATCGATGCGTGGGCGAAGAAGGCGAAGGTCGGCGTGCTCGGCACGGGCGTGAATCCCGGGTTCGCGATGGACGCGTTTCCGATCGCGCTGACGGCCGTGTGCGAGCGTGTCGAGCGCGTGACCGTGAATCGCATTCAGGACGCGCGGATCCGCCGCCTGCCGTTCCAGCAGAAGATCGGTGCCGGGCTGACGACCGAGCAGTTTCAGAAGAAAGTGGACGACGGCAGCGTCCGCCATGTCGGCCTGACAGAATCGATCGCGATGATTGCGGACGCGCTCGGGTGGAGCCTGAGCAAGATCTCCGACGAGATTCAACCGAAGCTCGCGACCGTCACCGTCTCCAGCGAGTTTCTCGCCGTCGATCCCGGCTACGTGTGCGGGATCATCCAGAACGGGATCGGATACCGGAAGGGCGAGCCCGTCATCAAGCTGCACATGGAGGCGTACCTCGGATCGCCCGAGACGTACGACTCGGTCGAGATCGAAGGCTCGCCGAGTCTCTCCATGAAGGTCGCCGGCGGCATTCACGGCGACGTCGCAACCGCGTCGATCGCCGTCAATTCGATTCCGAAGGTGCTGCAGGCGCCGCCCGGCCTGCACACCATGCGCGACCTGGCACTCCCGTCGTTTTTCTCCGGCCGCTAGCGTCCAGCAATTCTCTGGCAACCGTCCCGTCGGCGGCGCCGTCTAATCTCTCCGGTAGATGATCTAGTGGTAGGATTACCGCTGACCATGCCGAAACGCGGAAATGCGCCGATAAACGGCGAATTGCTCCAGGGAACGCTCGACCTGTTGATCCTGAAAACGCTGGCGCTCGGCCCGGCGCACGGCCACACGATCGCCTACGCCATCGAGCATCGCTCCGACGACGTGCTGCAGGTGGAGCACGGATCGCTCTATCCCGCCCTCCATCGACTGGAAGATCGCGGCTGGATCGCGTCCTTCTGGGGTACGTCGGAGAACAACCGCCGTGCCCGGTACTACCGCCTGACGCCCGCGGGCCGCCGCCAGTTGACCGAGCAGACCAACCGCTGGGACTCGATCGTCCGCGCGGTGAACCGGATCCTGAGGCCCGCGTAGGACAACAGGGTGATGGGCCCCTCGCGATTCTTCCGACGCGCACGATGGGACGACGAACGCGCGAGGGAACTCGACGCGTATCTGGCGATCGAGACCGACGAGAACCTGGCGCGCGGCATGACCGAACGTGACGCGCGTCTCGCCGCACGCCGAAAGCTCGGAAATGCCACGCGTGTCCGTGAGGAGATCTACCAGATGAACACGATCACGTTGCTCGACAGTGCATGGCGCGACATCACGCACGGTGTTCGTCTGCTGCGGATGAATCCCGGCTTCGCGGCGGTCGCCGTCCTCTCGCTCGCCCTCGGCGTTGGCGCGAACACCTCAATCTTCCAGCTGCTCGATGCCGTTCGTCTGCGCACGCTGCCGGTCCGCAATCCATCCGAGCTCGTCGAGATTCGCGTGGACGCCAAGGGCGGACGGACCGGACAGTTCTCGGGCCGTCGTCCGACGATGACCAACCCGCTGCTCGAGCAGGTGCAGGAACATCAGCAGGCGTTCAGCGGCGTCGCGGCGTGGGGCACCAACAGCTTCAACATGGCGAGCCAAGGCGAAGCGCGATACGCGAGCGGACTCTGGGTGAACGGCGATTTCTTCTCGACCCTTGGCGTGACGCCGCTCGTCGGGCGGCTGATCGGCCGCGCCGATGATCGACGCGGGTGTGCAGCGCCCGGCGCCGTGCTCAGTTACGGATTCTGGCAGCGCGAGTTCGGCGGCGATCCCTCCGCCATTGGCCGGTCGCTGACGCTCGATCGGCACGCCTACGAAATCATCGGCGTGACGCCGCCGCAGTTCTTCGGCCTCGAAGTGGGCCGGACGTTCGACGTCGCGGTGCCCCTTTGCGCCGAGCCGCTGTCCCAGGTCGAGAGCGGGCTCGACAAGCCCGACGTCTGGTTTCTCGCGATCTTCGGTCGCCTGAAATCCGGCTGGACGACCCAACGTGCGTCCGCGCAGCTCGCGGCGGTTTCGCCAGGCATCTTTCAGACGACGCTGCCGCAGAAGTACCGGCCCGACGATATCCGGAATTACCTGGCGTTCAAGCTCGGCGCGTTTCCGGCGGGCACCGGCGTGTCATCGCTGCGCCGCGACTACGAAACACCGCTCTGGATGCTGCTGGCGACGACCGGTCTCGTCCTCCTGATCGCGTGCGCCAATCTCGCGAACCTGATGCTGGCGCGGGCGACCGCACGCGAACGCGAAATCGCCGTCCGGCTCGCGCTCGGCGCGTCGCGCGGCCGCGTGGTGCGACAGCTGTTCGCGGAAAGCCTGCTCCTCGCCCTGCTCGGAGGCCTCGGCGGATTCATCGTCGCCAAGTGGTCGAGCCGATTCCTGGTCGCCCTGTTGACGACCGAATCGAACCGCATGTTCGTGGACCTCGCCACCGACTGGCGGATCTTCACATTCACCGGCGCGCTGGCGCTGGCGACCTGTGTGGTCTTCGGCCTCGTTCCCGCGATTCGCGCCACGTCGACGGAGCCCGGCGCAGCCATGAAAGCCGGCAGTCGCGGGTCGACCGATTCGCGCGAGCGATTCGGCTTCCGTCGCGGCCTGGTCGTCGTCCAGGTGGCGATGTCGCTCGTGCTCGTCGTCGGGGCGCTGCTCTTCGTCCGCAGCCTGCGGAACCTCATGATCCTCGACGCGGGATTCCGGCAGGACGGGATTCTGATCGTGGACCTCGATTATCGCGGCACGACCGTCCTCGAAACGGCCCGCCGCGACGCGTTCAACGACATGACGGCACGGCTGCGCGCGCTCCCCGGTGTGGACGCCGCAGCCGAGGCCCTCATCATCCCGGTCAGCGGTGCGGGCTGGAACGATCGCGTGGTCATCGACGGCACACCGCGGCCGGACAACGTCAACTTCAACGCGGTCGGACCGACGTATTTCCGAACGATGGCGACGCCCATTCTCGCGGGACGCGACTTCGACGGCCGTGACGTGCAGAACTCGCAGAGAGTCGTGATTGTGACGGAGCAGTTCGCCCGGAAGTTCTTCGATGGTCAGTCGCCGATCGGCCGCACGTTTCAGATCGAGGAGGGCGCGGGCGTCGATCGGCCGGTGTACGAGATCGTCGGGCTCGTGAAGGACGCCAAATACACCGATTTGCGTGAAGAATTCACGCCGATTGCGTTCGTGGCCGCCACGCAACGAGCGAAGATCGATCCGTACCTTCAAGTCGTGCTCCGCTCGGGCGCGGCGCTCGAGACGCTCACGTCAGCGGTCACGACGGCCGTGTCGGCGGCGCAGCCGGGCGCGATTCTTGAGTTCCAGACGCTGACCGTGCTGATCCGCGATTCGCTGCTGCGAGAGCGGTTGATGGCGATGCTGTCGGGCTTTTTCGGGCTCCTGGCCGGCCTCCTCGCGACGATCGGTCTCTACGGCGTGATGTCGTACATGGTTGAGCGGCGGCGCAACGAGATCGGCATTCGCATCGCGCTCGGCGCGGATCGAAACACGGTCATCGCGATGATCATGCGCGAGGCCGCGACCCTGCTCGTCGCCGGGCTCGCTATCGGAGGGCTGGCGGCCGTCGGCGCGTCGCGCTGGGCGAGCGCGCTCCTGTTCGGATTGCGACCCGGCGATCCGCTGACCCTCGGCACCGGCATCCTGGCGTTGACGATTGTCGCGATTCTCGCGAGTTACGTGCCGGCCTGGCGCGCGTCGCGTCTCGAGCCGACGGTTGCGCTGCGGGAGGAATAATCGGGATGGCTGAATCGGGTGATTTGGTAATTTGGTAATCTGGTCATTGATTGTTGAATGGCTGGATTGACGGATTGATGCGGCGACGGCCCGTTCCGTCGAATGCTTTCGGCAGATGATGGAGATCGTCGCGAAGTGCCCGAAGTGCGATGCGGCGCTGCCCGTGACTGCCGATGGCCCTGACGTGATCAAGTGCGGCCGATGCGGTCGCGAAATCCCGCTCTCGATGTCTACGGATGTCAAGGCCGATGCAGCCGTCGATCGTTGTCCGGTCTGCTCGGGTACCGATTTCTACATCCGCAAGGATTTCGATCCCAAGGTCGGCCTGACCGTCGTCATCATCGGTGCCTTGATCAGCGGCGTGTTCTACTGGTTCGGCCGCGACCTCATCGCCTACGGGATCCTCGCGTCAGCCGCGCTCATCGATCTTGTCGTCTACGGACGCTTGAAGGACGTCACGGTCTGCTACCGCTGTCACTCGGAATTTCGCGGCGCATACGCGCGCAAGGCGCCCGCGTTCGATCTGCATACGGCGGACGTCCTCGAGATGGAGTACGAGAGGAAAATAGGACGACGGTGAGATGGTGAATTTGGTAATCGGGTAATTTGGTAATTTGGTAATTGATTGAAGATTGGGGATTGACGATTGACGATTGACGATTGAGTGCGATTGGCGATTGGCGATTGGCACAGAGGTTCTAGGACTTCTTGCCCGATCAGGTCTCGTTACGAGAGGCGCGCTGGTTGTGGCGCGCAGTGCCGTACGAGGCAGACATGATTGCCGTGATCTCTTCGGCCTCAGCAATCAATCGGGTCACGTCAGCTGATCGAAGAAGCCCTGCTGCCTGGATGAACTCCAACCAACCCTGAGCTTCGTCGGACTCTTCCACCACCGTGCCGAGCTTTGAAGTGAATTCAGCGTGGGATCTCGCGCGGCACGTTGCGCGATAGTTGAACGCAACCGATGTTGCCGCGCGCGTCAACTGGCGTTGCACCGTGGCACCAGGTTCGTCTCGAGGCAGCGTCCGAACTAGCCCGCAAACATCGACCGCGAACTGCATCGTCCGACGTTTGAGGAGCTCGGAGCGCTGGCCCATGTTCCCGCCGGCAGCACACGCGATGCCAAGCCGCGCCTCCCGGCGGCCAGTCGCCGATGATTCCGTGCAACCGCGATTCGAGCGCCCCTGTCGTCCTCGCTCAATCCCCGATCAATTACCAAATTACCAAATTACCAGATTCCTAAATTCACCTGTTCAGAAGAGCGTGATCTCGACAACGGCCCCCTCTTCAACGACGCTCTGGCTCGCCGGAATCTCGATGTAGCCATCGGCTTGCGACAGGCTGGTGATGTCGCCCGATCCTTTGAACGCGGGCATCGCCACGCCGTCACGAATGCGAACCGTGTAGAACTGATGACGACCGGCCGCTGATGCGATGCGTCGGCCGAGCGGCGCGCGTACGATCATCGGGCGGTGCGGCGGAAGCCGCGCGGTCGCTCGCAGAAACGGAATGAGCAGCACGTATGCGTTCGACAGGCACGACGTCGGATTACCAGGCATGCCGAAGAACGGTGTGCCGTTGACGATGGCGAATGCCGTCGGCTTTCCAGGACGTACGGCGATGCCATGAAAGATCATCACCCCGCGCGCCTGCACGGCGTCGAGAATCAGATCGCGGTCGCCGACCGAACTGCCGCCCGAAAACACCATCACATCGGCTGCCGAACATCGATCGAGCGCATCGACGAGCACGTCGAGTGCATCCGGTACTGGACGATGAAGGTCCGGATCGCAACCGTGGCGTGACACGACCGCGCCGAGCGTGAAGCGGTTGACGTCGAAGATGTGTCCCGGCGGGAGTGGAAGGCCGGGTTCGATCACCTCGTTGCCCGTCGAGAGAATCGCGACGCGCGGCCGCGCGTAGACCTCGACGTGCGCGCATCCCGTCGCCGCCAGTGCGCCAATGCGGCTGGGAACGAGCACGTCGCCTGCGGTTACGACTCGGTCGCCGGACTTGATGTCAGCCCCCCGGCGTCCGACATTCTGCCCGACGGCGACGGCGCTCAGAATCCGGATCGTGGCTCTCGATCGTTCAGTTTCCTCCACCATCACGACCGCATCCGCACCGGTCGGGAGAGGGGCGCCGGTCGCAATCTCCACGCAGCGTCCGTTGCCTGCGGATTGCCGGCTGATCTCGCCGGTGAACACACGATCGACGAGTTCGAGCTCGGCGGGCGCCTGCGCGCTCGCGTTCGCGGTGTCGGCCGCGACGACCGCGTAGCCATCCATGGCCGCGCGCGTGAACGGTGGCACGTCGATGGCAGAGATGACGTCAACCGCAGCCACGCGTCCGGCGGCTTGCTCGAGCGGGACACGTTGAACTCTGTCGATCGGGCGCACTCCGGCCTGCAGCCGTCGTCGCGCTTCGTCGAGCGAGATGGTCGAGGAAAACGGCCTCACTGCAACGTCACTTCCGGGCCTGCTGAACCATGTGCGCCAGCTCGGGGACGACGAGGCGCTCCATCGCCAGCCGGACGGCGGCCTCCGATCCGGGCAAGGCGATGACGATGCGGCCGGACGACAGGCCTGCGCACGCCCGGCTCATCATTGCTGCGGATCCAATCTGTTCGTAACTCAGCATCCTGAACAGCTCGCCGAAACCGTCCAGGCGTTTCTGCAGCATCGCGCTGACGGCTTCGTACGTGCTGTCGCGCGACGTGATGCCCGTGCCGCCCGTCGTGATGACGGCCTGGACGTCCGGATTGGCCAGCTGGCGCACGAGGGCGTCCCGCACCAGATCCGCATCGTCCTTGACGATCGTGTGGCCTTCGACGCGATGGCCGGCGGCGACGAGCAGAGCCGCGATGGCGCGTCCGCTCGTGTCGGTCGCCTCCGTTCTCGTGTCGCTGACGGTGAGGATGAAGCACTGGACCGATCGCGGGGCCTGCGCTTTGTGTTCGGTGTCGGCCGGCATTCGCGTCATTTTACCTTTGCCCTTCACCCTTCGCCCTCATCCCTTCTGAGGTGGTACCATCCCGCCATGTCGGCGAGGGGACGGTGCGTTTCTGCCGCGATCGCCTGTGCCGCGGTCGCGATGCTGTCGGCCGCGCCGTCTGATCCGTTCAAGCTCGATCGGGACGCGACGCGCTGGGTCGACGACACGATCCGGAAGCTGACACTCGACGAGAAGATCGGCCAGCTGGTCGTTCCGTCGTTCGAGTCCGGCTACATGAGCACGGACAGCGACGCCTTCGACGAGCTCTCGCGGCTGGTCAAGGAATTCCATGTCGGCGGCTTTCACGTCTTCGGTGCAACCCAGCCCGCGCCGTCGGTTCTCTTGAACACCTCGTATGGCAGCGTCATCCTGGGGCAACCACTGTCCGCCGCCTTCCTTATCAATCGCCTGCAGGGCCTGTCCAACGTGCCGCTGCTCAATACGGCCGACTTCGAGACAGGTGTCGGTTTCAGGATCGTTGGAGGCACGTCCTTTCCGCGTCAAATGGCGATGGGCGCGGCCAACGACGAGCGTCTCGTGCGCGAAGAGGCGCGCATTACCGGCGTCGAAGCACGCGCGCTGGGCGTGCACGTGAATTTCGCGCCGGTCGCCGACGTCAACAACAACCCGCGCAATCCGGTGATCAACACGCGATCGTACGGCGAGGATCCCACGCGCGTCGGCGCGCTCGTCGCCGCGTACGTCGACGGCGCGCGCGAAGGTGGCATCATCGCAACGCTGAAGCATTTTCCCGGACACGGCGATACCGACGTCGACAGCCATCTGGGTTTGCCGGTCATCACGTTCGATCGCGCGCGGCTCGAGTCGCTGGAGCTGGCGCCGTTCAGGAAGGGCCTGGATCGTCGCGCGGAAGCGGTGATGGCGGCACACATCGTCCTGCCGGCGCTCGACAGCGGATCGACGCCGGCGACGTTCAGCAAACCGATCCTGAGCGATCTGCTGCGCGGGGATCTCGGATTCGGTGGTCTCGTGTACACCGATTCGATGTCGATGGACGCGATCACGAAACTCGATTCGCCTGGAGAAGGGGCGGTACGCGCAGTAGCTGCCGGCGCCGATCAGGTTCTGCATTCGCCAGACCCGATCGCGGCGTTCAGAGCGTTGCGAGCGGCCGCTCAGAATGGACGCCTCAGTCCCGCGCAGCTCGAGGCGTCCGTGACGCGTATTCTCCGCGCCAAAGCGTCACGTGGTCTGCACGCGAAGCGGTCGATCGATCTCGACGCGGTGCCGACGATGGTCGGCGGGCGGCAGCATCTGGCCATCGCGCAGGAAGCGTCCGAGCGATCCATGACGCTCGTCAGGGACCAGCGAAACCAGATTCCGCTGACGATTCCCCGCGACGCGCAGATCCTGCACCTGTCAGTGCTCGACTATCCGTCCGGATGGCAGATCTCGGCACCGAGCCGCACGTTCATCCCGGAGTTGAAGAAGCGGTGGCCACAGGTGACATCAGTTGAAGTGTCGGATCGAACGCCGCTCGCCGAGCTCGACTTCGTGCGCGCTGTCGCGCCACGCTACGCGGCGATCGTGGCGTCGGTCTTCGTGCGGGCGAATTCCGGAAGCGGCCGGATCGATCTCTCCCCGGAATGCGTCAGGCTGCTGCGGGATCTGGCGAGGTCGACGGCGCGCACCAGCACACCGTTCGTGACGGTCTTTTTTGGCAATCCGTATGTCGCGGCCGCGGCACCCGAGCTGCCGGCCGTTCTGCTGACGTACGACTTCTACGATCTCGCAGAGACGTCAGCGGTGCGCGCCATCGCGGGCGAAACGAAGATCTCCGGCCGCCTGCCGATTGCGCTGCCGGGACTCTTTCCAGTCGGCCACGGGCTGGACCGCGCGGCGCGGTAACTGACCGTGCTTCGCGATCGTCTGCTCGCACGCATCGCCGAAATGGGTGATGCGGTCGATCATCAGCAGCTCGCGGCCGACGTCCTCGGCATCCGGGGCGCTCCGCCGTCTCTCGCGCGGCGCCTCGTCGCACAAGCGCTCGTCATCGAAGATCGTCAGACCGTCTGGCAGCGTACCGGCGACCGTATTTGCCGTGATGCGCCGGCCGTTCCCGCGGTGTACATCTTCAAGGACGCGGGGGGGCGTGCGCTGTATGTCGGGAAGGCGGTCAACCTGCGTCGGCGCCTGCGTGCGCACTTCACGCCGCGCCGCTGGCGGAGCATGCCGCCCGAACTGTCGCACGTCATCGACGTCGAATGGATCGCGGTGGGGTCCGAGCTCGAGGCGCTCGTGCGAGAGGCGATGTTGATCGAGGGACTGCAACCTATCGTCAACGTGCAGATCGGCGCCCCCGAATTGTCGACGCGCGACGTGCCTCGTGCGATCGTCCGCGACGTCATCGTCGTCGTGCCGTCGATCGAGGACGATTCCGCCGAGCTCATCGCCGCGCGCCGGGAAGGACCGTGCATGATTCAACGCACGCGTCGCAACGGCGCCGACGTCGCGGTCCACGCGGCGCGCCTCGTGACGTTTTTCCGGACGCCTGCGACGCCCTCGGCAATCCGCAGTCCGCAGTCCGCATTCCGCAATGATGTGCCGCAGCTCTCGCCCCTCGTGTTTTCGTGGCTCGCGGGCCGCGGCACGAAGGCATCGCGCCTCGATCCGTCGGACTCGCCCGATGCGAAGGAGCTGGCGGGGCGGCTTCGCGCGCTGCTGCGCGACGAGCGGCTCTTCCACGAGCGGCTGGAACAATGTTAGGATCTTGGTTTCCTCCCGTGGGGGCCCTTAGCTCAGTTGGATAGAGCGTCTGGCTACGAACCAGGAGGTCGCAGGTTCGAGTCCTGCAGGGCCCGCGAAATCGTTGAAGACCAACGATTTCAACGACACAACATCAAATCGGACAGAGGGGAAGGAGCCTCATGGACCCTCTGTCTACGTCAATTGCTGTTTTACTCAGGGATCCGAAGTCTGCGGACTTGTTCGAGCAGTTCCTGAACGAACGATGCTTCTTGAAGAACGTACGCCCGCCACACTCGATGGTATGAGACGGCGTGGAAGGCGCTACAGCGAGCGCAGCACACGCAATCGCCGGAGCTGACCAAATCCGCGTTGCAGCAATTTGTCGTCTCGCTTCGAGAGCGAGGTGTGAAGCCTGTCTCGTGCAACACCTACATCAAAGCGCTCAATGCCTTCTGTCTGTGGGCGCACACGGAAGGACAACTTGAGGCTCGTGTTCAGCTGCAGCCGCTCAAAGTGGAGAAGCGTATTCTCCCAATGGCAGCGTGCACACTGACAATCTACAGTTTCAGTCACCGGACATTCTGCTTCGTGCCGCCGGGCTCTGCGCCTGGATGGAAGCGCCATCGATCTGAAGGGAGACGTCCAGTTGTCTGAAGCGTTGACGCAGCAGGCGGGACGCGATCTTGTTCGCTATACACAGCAGCAGGGCCGCGTCACGCTGCCGGCGACAATCACCGGATCCGCACAGTCGCCCTCGGTGCGGATCGACGTTGCGAGCCTGGCAACCGGGCCGTGCAAAACAAGTCGAAGGAAGAACTCAACAAGGCGCTCGGCACGATGATCAAGTAGTGCCGATCCTTCAGCACTTCCAATCGACCCTTCATCGTGAATTTCAGAATGCACGATTGCGCGGCCCATCGCGTCGGCCCTGCTCGACATCGTCGGAGCCGAAAGCGCGAAGGTTCTACGATCCATCCGTCCACGCTCGAAATCCTGCATGAACTGGCTGTCCTCGAAGAGTTTCTCAAGCGGCCGCACCGGGAGACTCGCACCATCACGGGGACATGGTCAAAGGCGACAAGCCGAGCAACAGGCGACGTCGCTGGCATCACACCCGAGCTTGCCCCGGCATTGTTTGTGCTGTAGCCACGTTGGGTCTCACGGCGAACTTAGCTGTTTCTGACCTGGCGTACTTGAGTGTGGCAATCCGTTTGATCCACATCCACGGCGGAGGTTCGAGATGACACGCGCAGCCCTGATCCTCGTGATCGTGGTCATCCTTGGCATGATGTGGCGGTCGGGCGCGTTGGCTCCCCTCACAACCACGGCACCGGCGGCCAATGCTCCAGTCGGAACGTCCGGCGCGGTTGATGTCGAAAAGGCGCGAGAGCGCGGCGCGGCAATAGCCGGGAAGGCGGCCGAGATGGTCTCCGGCGTCGAAGAAACCGTGACTGAGGCCGCGATCTCGTCGAAGATCAAGGCCAAGATGGCGCTCGACGATTCAGTTCGCGCGGTGAGAATTGGCGTGACAACGCAAGGCTCGACCGTCACGCTCTCTGGGCGGACGACGTCGAGTGCAGAGCGTGACCGCGCGGTGCAGCTGGCTCGCGAAACCGACGGCGTGACTCGCGTCGTGGATCACATCGAAGTGAAATGAGCAGCGGCAGCCAACGCTAGCCTCTCTTCGGTTTTCTCGGATGTTCGTGTCTGTGTCATTCGAAGTGTAGCGATCGGGTGAAAAACTAGGCCCAAATTCTCGCGGCCCTTCCGGAGCGACGACGAAGTTGGCACCGTGTGCCAACTGGGCAAATCGGACGAACTGCAAGAGTGACGTCAAAGAGGACATCGATTCCGACGACGTTTCTGCCGGTGACCGTCACCGTCTGAGCGCGGCTTCGACGAGCTCAACGAGGGCGGAGGGATCCATCGGCTTGATCCCGTAGTCTTGGAATCCTCCGGCGAGAGCGCGATCGCGATCGGCGGCGCGAGCGTACGCTGAGAGCGCGATCGCGCGGATCTCCGGATAAAGGGCGCGGAGCCGGGCCAGGAGTCCGTACCCATCGAGGCCTGGAAGACCGATGTCGGCGACGACGAGGTCGGGGCGCGTCACGGTCGCGCGCTCGATGCCTTCTTCCGCGCTCGACACGCCGACGACGTCGGCTCCGGCGGCGTTCAACACCGCGAGGATGAGTTCACGGGCGTCGTCGTGATCCTCGACAACCAGAATCAGACGACCGCGAAGCCGGTCTCCGGAAACCTTGTCGACCGGCGCCGAAACGGTCGGCCGCTCCACGGTGGCTGCAATGGTGAGCAGCCGGATCGTAAACGTGGCGCCGTGTCCTTCACCGGCGCTCTTGACGTGGACGCTGCCTCCGTGCAGTTGTGTGATCTCCTTGACGATGGCCAAACCGAGCCCGAGACCGCCATGTGTCCGCGTTGTTGACGAGTCGGCCTGACGAAATCGATCGAACACGACGGGAAGCACGTCTTGCGGAATGCCGATGCCGGTATCGGCAATCTCGAGCTCAATCTCTCCTCCGGCCACGCGGAGCGAGGCGGTGATCGCATCGTGAGGCCTTGTGAATTTCAGTGCGTTCGACAGCAGGTTCCAGAACACCTGCTCGAGGCGCTGCCGATCGGCGAGAACGGGTGGAACGTCATCCGGGATATGCGCTTCAAGGCGGACCCCTTTCAGCTCGATGGATGGCCGGATGGTGTCGATCGTTGCGCGGAGCACCGATGGGACGTCCACCGGTTCGAGCGCGAGTCGCATTTTCCCGGTGATGATTCGTGACACATCTAGTACGTCGTTAATCAGCCGCAGCTGGGCGCTCGCGTTTCGTTCGATTACCTCGACGGCATGCGCGGTGCTCGGGTCGAGGTTCCGCGACCTGAGAATCCGTGCCCACCCGTAAATCGCGTTCAACGGGGTCCTCAGCTCGTGTGACAGGGTGCTCAGGAACTCGTCTTTCAGCCGGTTGGCTTCATCGGCCTGCATCAGCGCCCGCTGCCTCGCGAGAACCGCTTCTTCGTGCTCGGCAATCTCAACCCGAAGCCGCCGATTCGTCTCTTCCAGTTCCACGGTCCGTTCCTTGACACGAGCTTCGAGGTCGGCACGGGCCCGTTTCAATTCCCGCTCGCTGTCTCGAAGCGTTCGTTCGACCGCGACTCGTTCCGTCACGTCAATCGCATGTCCAAGAACGTATGGAGCCTCACCGCGCGCCCGGGAGACCACGTTCCGGTACATCCACACACGGACGGAGCCATCGCGAGCGACAACGCTCATGAGACCAGCGTCGTGTCCAAGCTCCTGTATGCGCTTCAGGTACAGCGGGAAGAGGTGACGTTTGTCCGCTTCGACGAAGTCGGCAAGGTTCCGTCCAACGCCGTCCTCGCGTCGGTAGCCGAGCGACTGGGCGGCGGCCGGATTGATCGTGAGAATCGTGCCCGTCAAATCGTGAGTGCAGATGAGACCAAGGCTGTTCTCAACGAGCTCGCGGTATCGCAACTCGCTGTCGGCCAGCGCGGCAGTGGCCTCCTGCCACGCCGCAGTGACGCGGTTGAACGCTACCTGTTGGTGGAGCTCATCGTCGCGCGACGCGGCAGCGTTCGGCTCGCGACTATCCTCTCCAAACATCGCTGATCTGGAAGTCGCCATTATAGTTTCGCTCGACGGGACACAAGCTCAGCCGTTTCGCGAATGTCGCATGCCCCGAGCAATCGCCGTGTTCAAACACCCCACGGCGACGAACAGATCGGGCGCGACAAGATCGCCGAAGCGCCAACGAGGTGTGAGTCGTTTGGCTCGCGACGTCAACGCGATATGGCGAATCGCTCAGCAATAGAATATGTGGACGGCACTTTCCAAATCATGCCGGCAGCGACGTGGACCTGACTCCGTTCCGCAACCGCGACTATCGTTTTCTGTACGCTGCGCAGTTCGTGTCGCTCATCGGCACGATGGTCACCTATGTCGCGCTGCCGTACCAGATGTATCGACTTACCGGATCGTCGTTTTCGGTGGGTCTCCTCGGCCTCGTCGAACTCGTTCCTCTTCTCACCACCGCGTTCATCGGCGGCGCGATGGCCGACGCCGTGGATCGCCGACGAATTGCGATTGTCACCGATGTAGCGCTCGCCGCCGGCAGCGCGACACTTGCCATCGTCGCAACCAGGGGCGCGGCGCCGTCGGTGCTGTATCTGGTTGCGGCGTGGATGTCCGCCGTCAGCGGACTGCAGCGGCCCGCGATCGAGTCGCTGGTTCCGCGCCTCATCGACAAGCACGAGTTGCCCGCGGCCGCATCGCTCGCTGTCGTGCGCGGCAGCGTCGGCATGATCGCCGGTCCCGCGGTCGGCGGACTGCTGATCTCGTCTACCGGGCTGACCGTCACCTATCTCGTCGATGTTGCGTCGTACGCGGCGTCGTTGGCGTGTCTTGGGATGATCTGTGCGGTGCCGCCGGCCGAGAGCGCCGAGCGGCCGAGCATCGCCGCTGTGATCGAGGGATTCAGATACGCGAGCAGCCGCCAGGAGCTGATTGGCACCTACGTGGTTGACTTCGTCGCGATGGTCTTCGGCATGCCGCTCGCGCTCTTCCCGGCGATCTCCGATCGGCTCGGCGGACCGTCAGTCCTCGGCCTGCTCTACGCCGCGCCGGCGGTCGGCGCGCTCGGCGCCAGTCTCACCAGCCGCTGGACTCCGCGCGTCCATCGTCATGGCCTCGCGGTCATGCTGTCGGCTACCGTGTGGGGACTTGCCATCGTCGGCTTCGGCTTCTGCCAGACGCTGTGGCCGGCGCTCGTGTATCTCGCGATCGCGGGCGGCGCCGACGGCATCAGCGGCATCTTCAGGATGACGATGTGGAACGAGACGATTCCCGACGCGCTGCGCGGCCGGCTGGCAAGCATCGAGATGGTCAGCTACATGAGCGGTCCGCTGCTCGGGCATCTCGAAGCTGGTGCCGTCGCGGCGGCGTTCGGCGTGACGGCTTCCGTGGTCTCCGGTGGTGTTCTCTGCGTCGCCGGCGTGCTCGCGTGCGGAGTGTGGCTTCCGCGGTTCATCCATTACGACGCGCGCCCATTCCAGCCTACTCGCGTCTGAGCGCGAACAGGCACAGTGTCATGGCGAGTGTCGAGGACCGGAACGATCCAGAAACACCGAACATGCGGATCCTGACAAACGATCCGCGTGGTGTGGCGAAAAGCCGATCAGCGGAGCGCTGCGATTTCTCGACGTGTGGCCACGTTACAGCAGCGCGCCTGCGATCCGATCTATTCAATGAGTGCAGCATCGCGACAGCGCGACTCGCGGTCACGTGTCATCGCGGTCGCGGGTACACGCCAACGTTCCGGCCGCGCGCGGTGCGGCTCTTCAGCGGGTTGCCTAATTCATAATCCCTCCACAATTGCCTGCCACACTGTCCCTAACTAGGAGGCAAGGCAATGCATGGACCTTTCAGATGGGGGGCGGTAATCGCGGCGGTGCTGCTGGCGGTTGTCGTTGGCGTCACGTCGTCTCTGGCAGCGAACCACTCCGAAGTGGTATAATTTCTATACCTGATGCCCTTCGCGTTCGAGTTCGATTCAGCGAAATCGGCTGCGAACAAGGCCAAGCACGGAATCGACTTCATCGAAGCGCAAGAGATTTGGACCGACCCTGAAAGACTGGAGATTCCGGCGCGAAGCCTCGACGAACCACGACATCAGGTGATCGGCCGTACACGCGACAGAACATGGTCAGCATTCATCACGTATCGCCATGACAAAATCCGCATCATCTCGGTCCGCCGCGCGCGTGCAGATGAAGAGGCGCGCTACTTCGCAGAGTAGGGCATTGAGCGCTGCGCGTCTCGATGCGATGCACGAGGCGGGCGAGGACCTCAGCGCGCATCTGGATCTGGCAAAAGCAACCCGTCCGGGCCGTGAAATCCAGCGCGTCAACGTCGACTTCCCTGTCGATCTGCTTCAGGCGATCGACCGCGAGGCGAAGCGAATCGGCGTCAGCCGCCAGGCATTCATCAAGTTGAGACTCGCCGATACGATCGCGAATGCGCGGTAACGAAAGGGCGACTCTCCAGATGGCTCGCTTGGTGCCGTGAGGCACGACGCGGAAGGGCAGCACCATGCCGCGCAACCTGAATGTGTCGCGAGTGAACAATCTGTGAACAACCTGCTCCCAAACACCGAATAACAGCGGGTTCTGATCCGAGCTAAACCCACGAAGAACCAACAAGATCAACAACCCATGTTGAGCTACGAACCAGGAGGTCGCAGGTTCGAGTCCTGCAGGGCCCGCGTTTCGCGCGAGGTCCTTTCTGGTCGGATAGGTGGCAGTTTATTCCGAGCGGAGGGGTAACAGTTTCGCGCCGAACGGATTCTCAATCGGCTCTAGCCGACACGTCTCATCGTCGAAATAGCCTAAATCGGTCCTGCATGAAGGTGACGAGCCAGATGCGCTCGCCGACCTGCGTGACGCCGACATTCTGGCCGGCCAGCACGTGGCTGAGATTCACCTTCCGTCCCTTGAAACAAATCCGGCCGCAGCGGGTGACGGCGATCGTGTGATCGTGGAAGGGGTACGTCAGCTCCTCAAGCCCACGATACACACGCGGTGATCGCGCGTACAGGTCGGCGGGCACTTTCATCCCCAAGGCCTGATGGGGCCGCTCTTCGTTGTACTGCTCGATGAACGTATCGAAGCGGGCCTGCTGTTGCAGGACGTTCCCCGCGGCCGGCTTGGTGGCTTCCTTCTTCAACGTCAGATGCATCCGCTCGTGGCGGCCGTTCTGTTCAGGATGACCCGGTTTGATCCGTTCGATCGCAATACTCAGACGCAACCACCAGACGGCCAGCTTGCTCAGGCCGTAGAGCGCATGCGCGGACGCGAACGGGACGCCGTTATCGGTCCGAATCACAAGCGGGAGCCCAAATTCCTTAAAGGTGCGCTCGAAGACCGTGAAGGCGAATTTCTCCTGCGTGGTCGACAGCGCCTCGCAGGTCAGCAGGTACCGACTCGCGAAGTCGGTGATCGTCAGCGGATAGCAGTACCTGCGATTGCCGAGGAGAAATTCCCCCTTGTAGTCGGCACACCAGAGTGCATTCGGTTGAGTCGGGCGTGAGAGTGCGGTCCCCGTCGCGCGTGACCGCCGCCGGCGCCGATGGCGCACCAGGCTGTGGCGATCGAGCACCGCGTGGACCGTGCTGATCGCCGGCAGGTGCGGGCCGGTGAACCGCTGCCGGAGTTTCTCCCGGATCTTGGGCGCGCCCCAGCCCGGATACTCCCGCTTCAAGCGCACGATCGTGGCCTCAATGGGCGCCGGCAACCGATTCGCCTGCCGGTGCGCGCGGTGGCTCCGATCGCTGAAGGCCTGGACCCCGCAGTCCTTGTAGCGGTCGTAAATCTTGTAGCCGGTCTTGCGCGAAATCCCGAACTCGGCGCACAGCGGCGCCATCTTCTCGCCCTCGAGCAGGCGGGCGACAAACCGGAGTCGCTCGTCCATGACGTGACACTCCTTCCAAGGCATGCCCCCTCCAGGAGGAGGCAGAGTGTCACCCATCCGCTCGGAATTCGCTGTTACCTCTCGCTCAGGAAGGACACGACGCCACACGATCGGGTCCTGCAGGTCCGTTTAATTCTCAATCACTTGCCGGAATCAGCTTTGTGAACCACGGCATGTGCGCAGCAGGAAATGGAAGTTGCACATGTCCTCGGCAACGACATCGCCTTCGAGTTCGCCGTGAGCAATCCTTTCGATTCACCGCCGCCTGGCTATCCGCCTGATTTCCATGTGGGATTCGGGCGCCGAAGGATAGCCAAGGACGGAACCTCGTCGGGCGAACCGACGTCAAACGTGCTACGGTTCACGTAACACCGGGGACCTTCTTTTTCGACAGAGGAGTCTATGAAACGCACGCTCGTTGCTCTGGCCCTGGCGGGTTGCGTCGGACGAGCGGTGTCGATGAGCGCACAGTCGACGCCGACCTTCAGCAAAGACGTCGCGCCGATCCTTTACCAGAACTGCTCGAACTGCCACCGCGCGGGAGAGATTGGGCCCATGCCGCTGCTTTCGTTCAAGGATGCGCGGCCCTACGCGAGGGCGATTGCCACGCGCGTGCAGAACGGCACGATGCCGCCATGGCACGCCGAGGATCCAACCCACAGCAAGTTCGCGAACGATCGCAGTTTGTCAGCAGCGGACAAGGACGTGCTGGTCACGTGGGCGGCCGGCGGAGCGCCGGAAGGCAATCCGAAGGATTTGCCGCCGCCGCCGCAGTTCGTTGAGGGCTGGCGGATGGGCAAGCCGGACGCGGTGTTCACGATGCAGGAGGACTATCCGATTCCGGCCAGCGGCACGGTCGACTACAAGTTCTTCGAGATCCCGACGAACCTGACGGAGGACAAATGGCTCCAGGCGTTCGAAGTACGGCCGGGTGCGCGAGCCATCGTCCACCACGTCATCGTCTACGTGCGGCCGGGCGACGCCGGCCCGTCTGACGCGCGTCCGGCGGCCGCACAGTCCGGCGGCACACGTCCCACACCGCCGTTCGCGTTCGGCGAAGGCATGCGACGGCCCGCCGACGCTCCGAAGCCGGATCGTGCTCCGATCGAAAACGATCGCCCGGCGACGCGCAACCCAGGGGCATGGCTCGCCGGCTACGCGCCGGGCCATTCGCTTCGTGTCTACGCGCCAGGTACCGCGATCAAGATCCCCAAGGGCGCGATCATGACGGTTCAGATGCACTACACGCCGAACGGCACGCCAACGACCGATCGCACGAGCATCGGCCTGAAGTTCGCGAGCGAGCCGCCCAAGACGGAACTCCTCGTCGTGCCATTGCAGAACGCCAATTTCGAGCTGAAGGCAGGCTCGGCCGACACGCGCGTCGACGCCGAGATGACGCTGAACACGGATGTCACGCTGTGGAGCGCGCTGCCGCATACCCACGTGCGCGGCAAGCGCTGGGAGGTCGCGGCAATCTATCCCGACGGCCGGACCGAGACGATCCTCAACGTGCCGAAGTACGACTTCAACTGGCAGACTGATTACATCTTCAAGTCGCCCCTCGCGCTGCCGAAAGGCACGAAGCTGAAGACGTCGGCGTGGTATGACAATTCCAGCGCCAACAAATCAAATCCAGATCCGGCGAAGGACGTCTACTGGGGCGACCAGACGTGGGAAGAGATGCAGTTCACCGCGTTCACAGTCAGCATCAATCAGACGCGCGGTACCACCTCCGCCGGTCGCTGACAATCTGGGCGGCTGGCGACGGCCGGCCGCCCTTGCTCGCACAGCCGCGCCTGGGACGCCCGCCCGCCATCCTTCGTTCGCGGAAGAATTCAGCACGAGACTCACCCCGTTCCTATTCAGCGAACGCAGCTCGCTCTCCTGCCTCGCGCACGGTTAGTCTGAAATCCCCGGGGGCTTGCGGTATCATCCACGACATTCAGGGGGTTCTATGCGATATGTCCTGATCGCTGCCACGCTGGTTCTCGTCAGCACACCAGTCCACGCGCAGGACGACGACACGACGCCGTCGGCGACGATGAGGCCGGTCCTCCGCGGCCGGCAGGCGGCGGTGACGTCGATGAAGCCCGAAGCAACCGAGGCGGCGCGCCGAATCCTGCAGGCCGGCGGCAACGCGTTCGACGCTGTCGTCGCGGGACAGGCGGCGCTCGCGGTGACCGATTTCGCGTTGAACGGCGTCGGCAGCGATGCGGTGATCCTCCTGTACGACGCGAAAACCAGGCGCGTCGTCTCGATCAACGCCGAGCCGCGTGCGCCGAAGCTCGCGACGATCGAGTGGTACCAGAAGAACAACGGCGGCAAGCTGCCGTCTAGCGACGGCCTTCTGTCGGGCGGCATTCCCGGTGTGGTCGATGCGTGGTACCTGCTGCTCGACAATTGGGGCACGATGTCATTCGCGCAGGTTCTCGAGCCGGCGATCCGGCTGGCCGAGGACGGATTTCCGCTGAGCGAGAAGCTCGCGCACGGCATTGCGACCTCACGCAAGATTCGGCAATACCCGTCGACGATGCGCGTCTACATGCCATCGGGGCAGACGCCGAAACCTGGTGACATTTTCAAGAATGTGGACCTGGCGGGAACGCTGAAGAAGCTGGTCGAGTCCGAAAAAGCGGCAGTTGGCAAGGGGCGGCACGAGGCGTTGAAGGCGGCGCGCGACCGTTTCTATAAAGGCGACATCGCGCGCGAATTGGCGACGTTCTCGGAAGAGAACGGTGGTCTGTTCCGCTACAACGACTTCGCGGAATACACGGCCAAGATCGAGACGCCGGTGTCGACCGACTACCGTGGCTATCAGGTTTACAAGAACCCGTCCGCGAGCCAGGGACCGGCGGAGCTGATCGCGCTCAACCTTCTCGAAGGCTACGACGTGAAGGCGATGGGCCTGAACAGCCCCGACTACATCCACACCAGCATCGAAGCGATCAAGCTCGCGATGGGCGACCGCGAAAAGTACCTTGGCGACATGGATTTCATCAAGATTCCCTACGACGCGTTACTGTCGAAAGACTACGCGCGCGAGCGGCGAAAGCTGATTGATCCGAAACAGGCGTCGATGGAGCTGCGGCCGGGATCGCCGATCCAGAAGACGAGCGATCAGGCGGATCGTCCGGTCCGCGTCAACCTCGACGGTGACGCCGACCACGAAGGAGACACGAGCTATCTCGCCGTCGTCGACAAGGATCGCAACATGGTCAGCTTCGAGCCGAGCCTGCACAGCGGGTTCGGCACCGGCGTCGTGATGGGGCAGACCGGCATCATCTTCAATTGCCGCGGAGACTATTACTCGCTGACGCCGGGAGATCCGAATGCGCTCGAACCAGGGAAGAGGCCGCGCAGCACGTTGCAGAGCACGCTGGTGATGAAGGACGATCAGCCGTTCATGGTCACCGGCAGTCCGGGCGGCGACGATCAGGTCATGCGCACGATTCAGACGCTGATGAATATCGTCGACTTCGGCATGAACGTGCAGCAGGCGATCGAAGCGCCGCGTTGGACGACGCGCAGCTTCCCCGCGTCGCCGTTCCCCCACACGATGTATCCGGGCGAGATGGCGGTGGAGGCCAGAATTCCGGAGGCAACGCGTCAGGCGCTGATCGCGCGCGGGCACAAGCTGCGCGTCACCGGCCCGTGGACGCAGGGCTCGAACGGCGCGATCGTCGTCGACGGCGCCAACGGCGTGCTGAGCGCGGGCGCAGATCCGCGCGTCGAAGCGTACGCCTGGGCGTGGTGACCAGCGACGTTGAACTCCGGTCTGCTGGCGGTTGCTCCCCAGTCTCTCTTCGCGGTGTCTATTGGTTTGCGCTGACGTCGACGGTCTTGTGATGGCCGTGTGTCCGGCTACACGCCGCCGCGAACGAAGCGACCGTAGACGAACGATTGCACGGCACCCGTGGGCGTCCGGTGTGCGTCCGCCAAGGCCTCGACGAGCGTAAAGTCTTCACCAAGTTCGGCGCCAATTCCGGCCGCATCGTAACGGCGCACCGGCAGACCGCTACAGCGTTCAGGACCGTCTGGCGCGAACGTGGCAATGATCACCGTGCCGCCGACGGCCACCACGTCCCGCACGTGAGCGACATACCGGGCGCGGTCCTCGGCTTCCGTCAGGAAGTGAAACACCGCGCGGTCGTGCCAGATATTCATCGGGGACATCGTCCATGCCGCCGTGACATCCGCCTCGATCCACTGGACGCGATCGGCTTGTGTTCCCAGGCGCGCCCGTGCTCGCGCGAGCGCCGCGGGTGACACATCCAGCACCGTGATGCAGCGCAGACCACGCCCGACGAGATGATCCACGAGGCGGGAATCCCCGCCTCCAATGTCGACCACTCACGTCGCCGCCGTCAGCCCGGATCGCTCCAGCAGACCAAGCGATACCATGGGTTCAGGCTGATACCAGCTCACCTCGTCTGACGCCTTCGTGGCGTAGATGCGATTCCAGTGGGCTTTGCGATCCATGGCTAGGTGGCTGGACAGGGGCGCGCGTCCTGCACGGACGGGCAGCGTACGTCGCCGTAGGAGCAATAGACGCAGCAGTCGCCCGGCTTGGGCCGCTGCACCGTGCCGCAGCCGGCGCAGGTGTATGCAATGACGCAGCGGTCTTCGGGCATCGTGTCGACCGCCACATGCCCGCACGATGGACACGTCAATCGAACGTCGAGGTCGGCCATGACCGTAGTCTAGCAGTCCGTTCGAGCACATGTGCCGCAACCATGGCCGCTCGATCGCAGGCTGAATTACGCGCGGCCGCTTCTTGTTCAA